>CP171108.1:5682500-7105774 GCA_043187495.1 Paenibacillaceae bacterium WGS1546 | reverse complement strand
ATCCGCTAATTGTGAACAAAACCGGTTTTTTTGCATCTGTGCGGACACAGGATCCGTTATTTGGCTCCGAGACGGCGATTTCGGCCATAAATCATCGAAATAACGGATCCTCTGTCCGATTCATCTTCAAAATGAGGGGTTTTGGCAGAATAAGGGCTCCTGTGTCCGATCGCAAAAATCAAGTGGAATGAAGACCCCTCATTCATCGAAATTTTATACATTATATGTAAAAATGAGCGACATTCGCCGCTCTATCATCAAATTATGGTATAATTAGCTTCACAACAGTATAGGCTTTGAGGGCGGTCGGCTAGTCTCCCGGAAGGGAGGTGATGCCATGGAGGTTAAAGACGCTTTGATGTTGATGATCGGTTTTGGTGCGCTAATTATCGCGCTGCTGACACTGGTTGTCGCAATCGTCACAGCATTTAACCAAAAGAAATAGACCGCCCTCGACCAAAGGAAAACGGTCTATTCCTACACTTATTCTAAGCCTACTGCCCTTAAAAGCGGCTGTTGCGGGGAGTCGTGTTAGCCGCACGGCTCCTTTACAACGTCAAATTGATACGCAGTATTCCTGCCCTATTAACAATTGTACATAGGACTTATGGTTGTAGTATACCACAGTGCTGCATTTTGAAACAACGCTATCACAACTCCAACCAATGATGCAACCATCGAGGCTCTACAACGCCATCAGGAGCTTATTATTGCTGGGAAGGAAAAGTTATATCTGAACGCTTAGGCCATTATTCGATTCAAATTACGCTTGATCTGCACTCCCACCTTTTCCCTAACATGCAGGAAGGTGCAGCAGCCGGGCTTGGTAACATACTGTTTCAAGCACAGACTGAGGAATCCCCTGAAGCGGATTAATCACCATTCTGCCAAACGATCGTTACCACACATCATGGAGCTTTCCAAACTGGATCAACAAATCATACTTGTGCAGGAGTTAGAAAAATTGAAACAGATGCATTAATGATACGGATGCCATTGAGCAAACCGTATGAACCAAGAGCATCTCTAGAAGCGATGATCTCGCCCGCTAGAGATGCCTTTTTTCTGCTTGCTACCACAGTGCTACCACGGAGACATTTCAAGCTTTTCTCCCTCTCCCCCCACTCCCCAAAAACGCAAACAAAAAAATCCCTTACGCATCAAGGGATTTCAGCTTCTTAAGTATGGTGCGGTCGAGAGGACTCGAACCTCCACGGTATTGCTACCGCCAGCCCCTCAAGCTGGTGCGTCTGCCATTCCGCCACGACCGCATATGGTGAGGATGTCGTCCGAGAAACTGGTGAGCCATGTAGGACTCGAACCTACGACACCCTGATTAAAAGTCAGGTGCTCTACCAACTGAGCTAATGGCTCGCGTGGTGACCCCTAGGGGATTCGAACCCCTGTTACCTCCGTGAAAGGGAGGTGTCTTAACCACTTGACCAAGGGGCCATCTTCGGCCATTTTTCACCATGTTTCCATGATACCCGTTTCAGACGACAAATATGATTATATCTGAACCGATGAGCGATGGCAAGCACTTTTTACAGACATTCGCACATTTTTCTTGGAATATAGGGACGGCTCATTTCGTTCCGCTGCTCATGTTCATCTGATCCTTTAGCGCGATGCCATCGTCTTATTTCGACCAAGATTACCCTTCCAAGGATGGATAAGGAAGCGGCATCGTCTTATTTGCTCTAGAACGGCAGACCAGGCGTCGTTTTCGGGAAAATAACGCGATCCCGTCGTCTTATGCCCCCGCTTCATTCTGCTCCGCGCGCCGATACCGTTATGCCGACGTCTTATTCCGTTCGCGCAAACCGCCCTCCCGCCGACTTTCAGCCGCAGTTCGGCATACTTCTTGGCGACTGTTCGTCACCGGGGCAGTTGTTCTATCGACACATATCCTTCTTTGCCCCATCGCCCCGGACCGTACGGACAGAGAATCCGCTATCTGTGAACAAAACCGGCTTTGGCGCACCTTTACGGACACAGGATCCGTTATATGCTCCGCTGACGGCCATTTCGGCCGCTTTGCATGGAAATAACGGATCGTGTGTCCGGATCGCCTGCAAAATCAGGGGGTTTCGACAAAATAAGGTTATCTGTGTCCGATAGCCAAGCACAAAATCAAGCGGACGACAGGCCGTCCCTCGATTGGCGAAACATTCAAAAAGAGCCCTGGCCGCGAGGCCGAGGACTCTTCCCAAGTCGTCATTTTGAATTCCATGGTGGCGGGGAGAGAGGGATTCGAACCCTCGCACGCATGACACGTCTACTCCCTTAGCAGAGGAGCCCCTTATAGCCACTTGGGTATCTCCCCATGGCTCCCCGAACAGGACTCGAACCTGTGACAACTCGGTTAACAGCCGAGTGCTCTACCAACTGAGCTATCAGGGAAAGTTCAAAAGCGACAAGTAATAATTTATCATGACATGAGCCGGAAGTCAAGCGCTTGGACGACAATTTTTCCGCTTTCGCGATGATCGTACAATTCCGCTCAATCGGGCGAGCCGCTCAAGAAATTATTGACAAGGCTCGCTTTGATATGTTACTTATTAATCAATAAATAAAGTGCGCGTTGTCGCGATCGATGCCGCTATCGATGCTGCTATGTCGCCACCGATCTCAAGATCGATGGCGCGATCCAGACATCGGATTCGCACGCGAACACCCTATCTATGGAAGGAGGATGCTTCTAAATGAGCCCCAAGGATGAAGTCGCAGCGAGCCGCAAAGATCAAATCATGAACAGCGCGGCCGCCCTGTTCGCTTCCCAGGGCTATTACAAAACGACGACCGCTCACGTTGCCGAAGACGTCGGCGTGACCCAGCCGTACGTGTTTCACTTCTTTAAAACGAAAGAGAAGCTGTATCTAGCCGTCTTGGAACGAGCGTACGACCGGATGTTCCGGGCCTTCGCGGCCGTAAAAGCGCCGCCCGATCAACTCAGCATGAAAATGGGCAAAGCGTTCAACGCGCTGTTGGAAACTCATCGCAACGAAATGCTTTTGCTCGTGCAGTGTTTTACGACGCCGGAATCCTCGGTCCGGAATTTCGCGAAAGACATGTTCTCCCGCATATACGAAGAGATGAAAAACCACTTCGAATCCGAAGGCGTTCCCAATCCCGGCCATGAAGCGAGCATGTTTGTTTCTTGCGGCCTGATTGTGACGTTATCGGAAGTGTTGGAATTGCCGCAGTTGTCTCCCTGGTGCGACCTCGATTGATCGAGGTTTGCGCGTCATCGATTTATTTATCAATAAATCAAGATGCGCCAGCATCCTTGCGACAGCTTCAATCCATGCGACTATCCGAAACCGCAACCGCCACGATCGCTGCTCCCCATCGCCAATCGAGCTTTTTAGCAAGTGTATTTATTTATCAATAAATAAAGAATAGGAGAGATTCATCCTCATGTTTACTCCGGAACGCGCAAAATTGCTGTTCGTCACCTGCATCGCCTTGTTCATGGCCATGCTCGACAATTTGGTGCTGGGCGTCGCCCTGCCGTCCATTCAAGAAGATCTGGGCGCAACGATGTCCGATCTCGAATGGTTCATGAACGCCTATACGCTCGCTTTCGCCGTGCTGCTCATTCCCTTCAGCGTCTTGGGAGATAATATCGGCAGGAAAAAAGTTTTCCTGGCCGGCGTCGTCGTCTTCACGCTTGGCTCCTTGTTCTCGGGTCTTAGCGAATCCTCGATCGCCCTCATTCTGTCGAGAGCGCTGCAGGGCGTCGGAGGCGCGGCGATCGTCCCGCTTAGCCTGACGCTCGTAAACGAAGCCTTCCCGCCTGACAAAAGAGCGGCGGCCATCGGCCTCTGGTCGGGCATCTCCGGGCTCGGTCTCAGTATCGGACCGCTTGTCGGCGGATTGATCATGGAAGGCGCGCCTTGGCAAATGATCTTTTACGTGAACGTGCCTGTAGGCTTGGCCGCGATCCTGCTGGGAGCCAGATGGCTTAAAGAATCCCGCGGCGTCCGCAAGCCTCTCGATCCGGTCGGCGTCGCGCTGCTCACGACAGGCCTGTTCGGATTGATCTTCGGATTGGAAAGAGGCAACGCGGAGGGCTGGGGTGCTCCGATTGTAATCGGTTCGCTGACGCTCGGAGGATTGCTGCTCGTTCTCTTCTATCTATGGGAAAAAAAGCGTGCCAATCCTTTCGTCCGCTTCGGTCTGTTCCGCCGCCGCGCGTATACGTTCTACACGTTGGCGGGCTTCTGGATGAACGCAGGCGTGTTCGGCGCGATTTTCCTGCTTACGCTGTTCCTTCAACAAGCCCAAGGAAACACCCCGTTGCAGGCGGGAGTCAAGGAAATGGCCTGGACGATGATGACGATGATCGCCGCCCCGCTGGCGGGACTGGCGATCGGCCGATTCGGCAATCGGACCGTCCTGCTTGCCGGCCTGTCGTTCCAGACCGCCGCCCTCGCCTGGTTCGCCGTCGTCATCGGCTCCCAAGGCTTCGATTTCCCGTTTGTCCATATGCTCGGACCGATGATGCTCGCGGGTACCGGCATGGGGCTCAGCTTCACGCCTCTCTCCCACGGCCTGATCTCCTCCGTGCCCGACGAAGCGGCAGGCGAAGCCAGCGGCATGGGCAACGCGACCCGCGAGCTCGGCGGCGTATTCGGCATCGCCATCGGCGGCTTCGTGTTTCAGTCCGGCGGGGCGATTCAATCGCCGCAGGATTTCGCCGACCATATCGTGCCGAGTCTCTGGGTCGGCTCACTGATGATGGCGCTGGCTTTCCTCGGCATCGCCCTGTTCGTTCGCGGCAGCGCCCGCTCGGCCGCCAAGCCCGGCAAGGCCGACGACGACGCGCTGCCTGCCGAGACGGCACGCTAATCCGCGGGCCCAGTCTCCTCGCGCACGCGAAACAGCTTCAGCTTTCCCCGACATCGCCCGCACGCGTACTTGCGAGGGTCCGTGCGGCGCTTGCGGGGATAGCTCATGCCGCACGAAGCGCATACAAGCACATACTTGACAGGGAGCCTCCTGACGGCCCCCGGAAGCGGCTTGCAATGCCTCGTCGCTCCGACCTGGACGAGCAGCCGCTTGAAGTCTTCGTCGCGATGCTTGAATCCTTTGCCCTGAAGATGCAAATGATAATGGCACAGCTCGTGCTTGATGATCGCTTCCGTCTCCGCCGCGCCGTGGACCTCCAGCTGATGCGGACTGATCTCGATATCGTGGCTTCCCGTAAAATAACGCCCGCCCGTCGTCCGAAGCCGGCCGTTAAATGATGCGCGATGTAGAAACGGCCTGCCGAAATGCTCAAGCGACACCCGTTCGACCCATCGTTGCAGTTCCCGATCGTCCATGCTTCTCCTCCCCGGCCAAAACCCGCAACGTCACACCGCGCGGCTTGGCCTACTTGAATTGTAGCCTTCGGTTGGGCTACACTGTCAAGTAGTAGAAACGGTTGAGGGGAGACAAGCGTTACATGCCTGAAATGTCCTATGTCCTTTTTCAGCACGAGCAAGGAGATCTCGAATTCGTCGAGATGCCCGCATCCCATGCTTACCAGCTTAGCGCGCTGAATTTGCGTCTTCATAAAGAGCTGTCCAAGCTGACGGCCGACAACGTGCCGAAGCTGCCTAAGGCGGTCGCGGAATTCCGCGGCCTGGAACTGCTCGACGAAAACCGTTCGCCGATCGGCGGTCTTCAATACGTTAACGAGCTGGAACGGTCTTTCGCGTCCGTCCGGGAGAGCGCCTACCCGCTCGTCTCCCTGTTGACCGAAATTCGCGCGCTGCAAGCCCAACTCGAACAATGGTACGAGGAAGAGGGCTTGATATAGACGGCGTTTCGCGCATTGGACCTGCACGGTCACCCGCCCATCCCCATATGCTAGAAATACAGCATGCGAGGGGAGGAGGACGATTTTCGATGCCTCAATGGCTCTGCAACCAACTGATGTCCGCGTTCCAGAAAAAAGACCGCAGGCAAATTCGTCTGCTGAACGATTGCTGGTTCTATTACCGCGCCAAGCCCGAAAAAGCCAAAGATGTCACAGACACCGCGGGGTTCATTCCTTGACGGCAACGAAAAAAGGATCTTTCCTCAAGCCTCCCGGCGATGAGAAAAGATCCTCTTTGACGTTTTAGAAATCGAATTCGTTCCAACGAACGACTTCGTCGACGGACAGCCGCGCGGACGGATACCCTTCTTGGGCCGCCTTGCCGATCGCGATCAGCATAATCGGCTCGTACCTGTCGCCGATCCCGAACGCCTCGACGAACTTCTTGGCGTCGTAGCCGCCCATCGGAACCGTGTCATAACCTCTCGCTTTCGCGGACAGCATCAGCTGCATGGAGATCAACCCTCCGTCGATATGCACGATTTTGTTTGCGACGTCTCGCGGGAAGTTTCGATAGATGTTGTGCGCGTTGTTGATGAACCTGTCGCGGTTCTCTTCCGTCAGATGACCGGCCTCATACACTTTCGTATAAATTTTCTCGGCCAGCTTGTAGCTCTCCGTATCGCCGAGAACGGCAATGACCGCCGAAGCGTCGACGACCTGCTGCTGGTTGTTCGCGATGGGCAGCAGCTTCTCCTTCAGCGGCTGGGAATCGATGACGAGAAGACGCCAAGGCTGAAGATTGGAAGAGGACGGAGCGCGCAGCGCCTCCTGCAGCAGCTCGGTCATCTCTTCCCTAGAAATCTTGAAAGACGGATCGTAATGCCGGACGGAACGGCGTCCCTGAACGACGTCGGTATAGCTCGGGGCTTGCACGGTTTGCGCGGTAGACATGGGTATTCCTCCTCTTTTTCCTATCCATTGAACTGAGATCTTTTATACACAGTTAAATTCGTACAGCTTCGCATGAACGAAAGCGGACTCGCTGATCCCTTCTCCATTAATGTGCATTAATTTGCACAGTTTAACAAAAAAGAAACTTGCTTTCGTCGCTGCTTCCCCCCCCCTCGGTGAAGCCGAACGATTTTAACTGTTGTGATATATAGCACAGTATAATACCGCTAAAAACGATTGTCAATATCCGGCATTTTACAGCTCTTCCGAAACTTTTCCGGCGGTCGCTCTACCGTCCCATCGCCCCATCGTCCTATCGCTCCATCGTCCTATTGTCTTATTGCTCCACTGCCTATCACCTCTATTTGCCTCTTGGCCTGCGCCCCATCGTCCTATCGCCTCATTACCCCGTCGCCTTGCATCGTATCTTCTTTGCTCCATTGCCCCGGTCCGTTCGGACAGAGGATCCGCTATCTGTGAACAAAACCGGGCGAGACGGACGGATCCGCTCACCCGGTTCATCATCTATTTAGACTTCCGAGATCAGCTGCCCCACAAGGCGAGACGCTCGTTCAGCAGCTCCTGGCGCAGCTGCTCCGCTTTCTCGACGCCAGCCGCTTCGATTTCCTGCATGTATTTGTCCCAGATGGCGTCGAATTGGTCCGGCTTGGCGAGAATCGCCTCCGGGATCCGTTTCCATGTAATGTTTTTGAGCTTTTCCTCGAGAACGACGAGATCGTTCTCGCTCGGAATCGGAATGTTCCAGAGCGCGCCCCACGGTTTCAGCTTGAACTCGTCTTCTTTCGGGAAGAGGTCCTTCCAGATCGTCGCGTTGTATGCAGCAAGAACTTCTTTCTCTACGTCGCTGTAATCGCTAATCAGCTGCTCCGGGAACCTCGTCGTGTAGTAATTGCCGGACGGGTCCAGGACTCCGTCGCCGTAGTGAGCGCTGAGCAAATTGTAGCTTCCGATTCCGGATTCCTTCTGGAAGTTGATGGCGTCGTTGACTTTGCGATCGTTGACATCGTCCGGAATGACGCGCTTGCCGTTTTCGATGTTGTAATGTTTGCCTTCGATGCCCCATTGGGCAAGCACTTGGCCTTCGTCGGATGCGAGATAGTCCAGGAACTTGATCGTGCGCACCGGATCGGGATTGTCGACCGAGATCGCGACGCCGGATCCGCCCGTGAAGCCCGTCGGCCAGAACGCCGTATGCTTATACTCCTCGGACAACGTCACCGGATAATGTCCGTACGCTTGATCGAACTTGCCTTCCGCCTTCAGCGCTTTCTGACCGTCGTCGAAGCTCCATTTCTGGTCGATCAAGCCGAGAACGCGGCCCGTCGCAATTTTCGCCTTGTATTGGTCGTACTTCTGAACGAACGATTCTTTGTCCAGCAGGCCTTCCGCGTTCATGTGGTTCAGCCAGCGGAAATATTCCTTTTCGACCGGACGGCGGAAGTGATACGTCACTTCGTGCGTGTCGATATCGACATAGTATTCGCCGTCGTCGGAGCCCCCGGTGGACAAGAACGCCGGGTTCGTGACGCCGATATACATCCGCCAGTCTTCGGCGATGAGCGACAGGCCGATGTTCGGGTTGCCGTTCTCGTCGGTCGGGTACTTCTCGAGATACGCCTTGATCGCGTTTTCAAAATCTTTGACCGTGCGGATCGTCGGGTAGCCGAGCTCTTTGACGACGCGGTGCTGCAGTTGCATCCCGCCGCCGGCTTCGAAATGCACCTGGCCGATGCCGTCATAGGACGGAATGACGTAGATCGCTTGGTCCGCTTCGCTATACTTCAGCCGGTTCATTTGACCTTCGAATATTTTCTTGATGTTCGGGGCGTGCTCTTCGATCAGATCGGTCAAGTCGAGCACGGCGCCCGCGTCGACGAATTTGCTGATGCTCGTCTTCGCGCTGATTAGATCCGGATAGTTGCCGCTGGCTGCAATAAGCGCCGATTTCTGCTCTGCGTCGCCGACGGCGAATTCCGCATTGAGCGTGATGCCCGTTTTTTCCGTAATCGCCTTGCCGATGTCATCCTCCATGTTGGCCCAGTTCGGATTGATGTCTTCGCTATAATAGGTGAGCGTAAGAGGTGCAAGATTTTGCGGAGACGGGGAAGCGGACTCCGTGCTCGGCGCGCTCGGGGAAGCGCTCGGGCCGGAAGCTCCGTTTTCGTTTTTGCTGCTGCAGGCGGCCAGCAAGCTGGTCAGCAGCGCGGCGCTCAGCACGAGGCTTGGCCATTTTCTCTTTGATGCCATGTTGTACCCTCCTCATTAATGTTCGAGATCGATTGCTATATGTGTATAACGGACAAGTCCGTTGATACCGGTTTCAGTGTCGGCCGGGAAGAAAGGCGATCGCCGGAGCGATCAGCCTTTGACCGAGCCGAGCGTCAAGCCTTTGACGAAGTAACGCTGCAGGAACGGATAGACGAGCAGAATCGGCACCGAGACGAAAATCGTGATCGCCATCTTGACCGAATCCGGCGAGACGGTATTCATATTTTGGGTCACGTTCGGCGAACGGTAGTCTCCCGAGTTGTTCGTCGTGCTCTGGAGCACTTTGACAAGCTCGTATTGCAAAGTCGTCAGGTGCTCGCTCGAGCCGTTGTACAGGTAAGTGTCAAACCAGGCGTTCCATTGGCCGACCGCCAGGAACAGGCCGATCGTCGCAAGGGCGGGCTTCGTCATCGGCAGAACGATGCGCCAGTAGATCGTGAAGTCGTTGGCGCCGTCGATTTTCGCCGATTCCTGTACCTCGTACGGGATGCCGTCCATGAACGACCGGATGACGAAGACGTTGAACGCGCTGACGATGCCGGGAAGCACGTAAACCGCGAACGTATTCATCATGTTCAGATCCTTGATCAGAATATAGAACGGAATCAAACCGGCGGTCACGTACATCGTGACGGCCAGATACGTCGATACGAACCTGCGTCCCTGGAAATCGCGCCGAGCCAACGTATAAGCGAGCATCGAAGCGCTGATCAAGCCGAGCGCGGTGCCGACGAGCGTGCGGAGCAACGAAATCCGGAAACCGGTAAACAGCGTATCGTACGTGAAGATCGTTTTATAGTTATCCAGCGTGAATACGCGAGGGAAGATCGTAATCCCGCCGCGCACGCTGTCTGTCGAATCGTTCAGCGATATGGCCAGGACGTTGAGAAACGGATAGAGCGTGACGATCGCCGTAACGACGAGCACGGCGTAGATGATGACGTCGACGACCCGGTCGGACCAAGGGGCGCCTCTGCGGATGCTGCGAGCTGACATGCGGGTCCCCTCCTAGAATACGCTTTCTTTCGTGAAACGCTTGAACAGTCCGTTCGCCGTGAAGAGCAGGATGACCGCGACGACCGAGTTGAAAATGTTGATCGCCGTCGCGAACGAAATCCGGTTGATTCGGATGCCGTATTCGAGCGCGTACAGATCGAGCACCTTCGAGTAATCGACGACGAGGTTGTTGCCGAGCAGGAATTGCTTCTCGAAACCGATGTTGATCAGATTTCCGATCGACAGGATCATGAGGATGATGATCGTCGCGCGAATGCCGGGCAGCGTAATATGCCACATTTGCCTCAGTCGGCTCGCGCCGTCGACCTTGGCCGCCTCGTATAGCTCCGGCGCGATGCCGGCCATCGCCGCCAGGTAGATGATCGCGTTCCAGCCCGTTTCCTTCCAGACGTCGGACAGCGTGACGATGCCCCAGAAATATTGGCCTTTCGCCAGCCACTGGATCGGCTCGTCCAGCAGGCCGATCCATACCAGAAAATCGTTGATCGCGCCATTGTCCGTGGACAGCATCTTCGACACGATGCCCGCGACGACCGCCCAGGAGACGAAATGCGGCAAATAGGAGATCGTCTGCACCGTTTTCTTGAACGCCATGTTTTTCACTTCGTTGAGCAGAAGCGCGAAAATAATCGGAATCGTAAAGCCCGCGACGATCTGCATGACGCTCATCGCGAGCGTGTTGCGCATGACCTGGTAGAACGTATCGTCCTGGAAGAGCATCCGGAAGTTGTCGAATCCGACCCACTCCCGCTCCCACACCGAGATTCTCGCATTGTATTTCTGAAACGCCATGATCCATCCCCATAGGGGCAAGTAACTGAATACGAACGCCCAGGCGACGAACGGCAACGACATCAAGTACAAATATTTGTTCTGCAACGCTTTGCGCAGAGCCCTCCGCGTCCTGACCGCCATCGGCGGATCCGCGGCCAGCCGCTCCTCGGGCAGCGTATTCATGACAATCCCTCCCTGCTGTATGAATTCATCTTAATGAAAACGCCTTCTTTCCGCTACACGCAGGATCCGTCGAATAATCATGTAAAAATCGGAGGTCGAAAGGTTGGCATGCCAAAAAAAGCCGTCCCCGCTTCAATCAGGCGGACACGGCTTGCTGCGGTCGGCTCGGCCCCGACCCGGGCTCATTCGGTTCATTCGGCCGTCCCGCTTCTCTTGCGAAAGGAAATCGGGGACGATCCGACGTATTTGCGGAATTTGGCATGAAAATAATCCACGTTCGTATAGCCGACCTGTTCCGCGACTTGATACACTTTTTTGCCTTGACGGAGCAATTCCTTCGCTTTCTCGATGCGGACTTTGTCCAGATAGGTGTTGAAGTTCTCGCCGGTCGCGTTTTTGAACAGCTTGCCCAAGTAAGAGCTGTTGTAGCCCAGCGCTTCGGCCAGCGCTTCCAGCTTCAGGTTATCGGAGCTGTTGCGATGGATCAACTCGATCATTTTACGGACTTGCTTCTCCGGCCCCGAGCCCTTCTCGCTCACCTTGTTCGAGATCCCCGCGCAGATCGAGAACAGGCGCTCCAGCAAGCGCTCGTACCGGTATTCGCGGTTTAGAGCGGCCACCTCGGCATTATACGTCTGAACGAGCTCGCGCAGCTCCGGCCTGCCTTGCGACAATTTGGAGAGCGCGGCCGACATTTTCGAGACGAAGCCCGCCTTGACGTCCTGCTCCGACACTCCCGCGGCCAGCCAGCTTGCGCCCAGCCCGCGCAGGACGGTCATCGCGGCTTCCGGATTGGACGCGTCCAGGGACAGGGACAGCTTATCGTCCGCGGAGCCTTCTTCCGCCTGCGATCCGCCGGCAGGCAGCTCGGGCCGATCGACGTATAGCTTGCCTCCCGCGTACAGAAAACGATGCTTCATCAACGAACGCGCCCGTTCGTACGAACGTTTCAGAACGGACAGATCCGCAACCGCTCCCCCCGCGACCGCGACGAAGTCGAGCCCGCATTCTCCGCAAGCGTCGGCGATTAGCCGATAAGCCGCGCGGTGCGCGGATCGGGAACTCGCGGTCTCCTTCAGCAGCACGCCGAGATAAGGATCGGCGGAGAACGCGACTCCCGTGCCGGTGCGATCGAAGCGATCGGCCAGCAGCCGCTTGGCCCGGGAGATCGCGGCCGCATCGATCTCTTCGCGGCTCTGCAGCTTGACGAGGGCGATTTCGTAGGAAGCCCAGCTCCATTCGTCCTCTCCGGCGGGAGCCGGCGCTTCCCCGGCCAGCAGCTTCAGGATAAAGCTCTCCCGATCGAGACTTCCGGCGACCGTCCTGATCTCCGCATCGATCGCGTTTTTGACCCGGCGCAAATGTCCGACGAGCTCATCCTCGTCGATCGGCTTAAGCAAATAGCCGTCGACTTTCAACTGCAGCGCCGTGCGCGCATATTCGAAATCCGCGTACCCGCTCAGAATCAGAAATCGCGGACAGGGCCTGTATTGCTCTTGAATCGTGCGAAGTAGCTCGAGGCCGTCCATTCCGGGCATGCGAATGTCGACGATCATCAGCTGAGGCGCCAGATGGGGAAGCTTGCGCAGCGTTTCCGAGGCGTCGGACGCGACGTCCGCGACTTGAAAGCCGTGCTCCTCCCAATCGATGATCGTCCGCAATCCTTCCCGGATCAACGGCTCGTCGTCCACGATCATTACGCTGTACATCGTTTCATTCTCCTTCCGCGGGAATAGTGAACGACATCCGGGTGCCTCCGTTCGGTTCGCTCTCCATCTTCAAGCCGGACGCCTCCCCGTATGTCATCAGCAGCCGATGCTGTATGTTGTGCAAGCCGATCCGGTCCGCGTTCTGATCCGACAGGGAGCGCAGCACTTCCTCGAGCTTGGACGCGGACATGCCGATTCCGTCGTCTTCGACCGTCACGCGGAGCATGCCGTCCTCGAGCCGAGCCCGAACCGTTACGGTGCCCCCGCCGACCGCCTTCTCCAGTCCGTGAACGACCGAATTTTCGACGAGCGGCTGAATCAAGAGCGGCAAAATTTTCGTTTTCTCCGCCGGCGGATCGAGATGAAGCTCGTAAGCGATCCGGTCCTCGTGCCGGAACTTCTGGATTTCCAGGTAGCAACGGATAATATCGAATTCCTCGGACAAAGGAATTTCCTTTCCGGTCAGCTCCAGGTTTTTTCTCATCAGCTTGCCCAGCATTTTCACCGTTTGGGAAATTTCCTTCTCCCCCTTCAAATGCGCCTTCATCCGGATCGACTCGAGGGCGTTGTACAGGAAGTGCGGATTGATCTGGCTGGCGAGCATCTTCAGCTTGATCTCGTTCTGCTTCCGCTCCATGTTGCGGGTGAGCTCGGACGAAGCCTGCACCTCCTCCATCAGCTCGCGGATGCTGCCGACCATCTGGTTGAATTGACGCTTGATCTGCCCGATCTCGTCGTTCCCGTCCACGGCCAGCTCCGTATTGAAATTGCCCATCGACACCTTGTTGATTTGCTTGTTAAACTTCAGCAGCCGATTCGTCAGAACGGTGCAAATCGAGTAGATGAGAATGAGAGCCAGCAAAAATGCGACGACGATAATTTGAAAGCCGAGCGAAGTGATCCGGTTCGCTTCCTTCATGATGCTCTCGACCGGAAATACGGATACGATCTTAAGGCCGTTGTAGCTGTTCTCCGGCCGCGCGTGATCGACGATTACCTTCGATACGACGCCGTTCACGGCCAGCTCGTACTTGCCCGCATCCAATGCCGCGATCTGCTCCCCCCATGACGATTCGGCCAGCTCCTTGCCGCTCATCCCCGGAAGATTGGCGGCGACGACGACGCCCCTCTCGTCGGCGAGGGCGATTTCCGGCTCCTCTTGCCACAGGATCCCGCTTAATTCCCTCGTGTTCACGTCGATCTGCAGCAAGCCGACCGACCGGCTTTCGGGAAAATAAACGCTCCGAACGAGGCTCAGCATGCTGTCCGGCGAACGGGACACGCTCCTGAAATAATACCAGCCTAGACGGCCGGTTTGCTCGATCGCCGAACGGTACCAGAACGCGGCCCGGGTTTCCCCGTCGAGCGGCGTGAATTCCCAGTTGTCAATCAGCGTCGGATTGTCCACGTACACCTTGAACCGGCTCACTTCCGTGTTGAAATCGAGAAACGTCTTGAATTTCTTATAGTTCCAATAGGCGTCGACGACCTGGAAGACGTTCTGGTAACGGGTCGTCGCAACGTCCTCCAGATCGGTGTCGAGGGAGAGCTGGTTGGCCAGAAGCGCGGGGACGCCAAGCATCTCGTGAACGCGGCTCTTGACCCGCTCCACCGTGCTTTCCGCTTGCTCGGTCGCGCGTTCCAACGCGGTTTGCCGGAATTCCTGCACGACGAAAAAGCCCACGATCATAAAAGGCAGGATGAAGAACAGCATGTAGGACAACACCATTTTGTTGCGCAGTTTCATGTCGTTGAATCTTCTGGCGTACCTGTTCACCGTCTCTCCCCCTTTTATTTTTAGTTATAGGTCAGCGTCCCGAACTTTGCAAGCGTTTTCCCGATGTTCATATGATTTTATGTCGAATGTTTCGGGTATTGATTAGACCGCCGCAATGATAAAATTTACGGATGATGAACGCGCAAACCTAGCGAATGGAGGAACTTACGTGACCGAATCCGCGCTCCTTTTCCTTAATCCGGATCTGCCCCTGGACAAGCGCGTCGCCGACTTGGCAAGCCGCTTGACGTTGGAGGAAAAAATCGATCTGATGTGCCAATACCAGGAAGAGATTCCCCGCCTCGGCATCCGCAAATACAAGCACGGAACGGAAGCCGCGCACGGCATCGCCTGGCTCGGGGAGGCGACCGTCTTTCCGCAGCCATTCGGCCTCGCGTGCACGTGGGACGAAGAGCTGCTCCGCGAAGTCGGCGAAGCGATCGGCACGGAAGCCCGGGGCTTCTTCGCGCGCGATCCGGCCTTGAACGGCCTGACGCTGTGGGCCCCCACGGTAGACCTGCTGCGGGACCCGCGCTGGGGACGCACCGACGAAGGGTATGGCGAAGACCCGGTGCACGCGGGTAAAATGGCGGCCGCGCTCGTTCGCGGCATCCAGGGAGATCATCCTTTCTACGTGCGCGCCGTCGCCTCTCCCAAGCATTTCATCGGTAACAACAACGAGATCGGACGCGGGGACCGGTCCGTCTCGATCGATCCTCGCAACATGCGCGAGCACTATTTGAAAGCGTTTGAAATTCCGTTTCGCGAAGGCGGCGCCTTGTCGATGATGACGTCCTACAACGCCGTGAACGGCGTGCCCGCCAACCTCAATCCGGATATAAACGGCATCGTCAAAGGTGAATGGGGCATGGCCGGCTTCGTCGTCAGCGACGCGGGCGACGTGCTCGGGACGGTGAACGATCACCGCTATTCGCCCGATTACAAGCACGCGGTCGCGGCGTCGATCCGCAGCGGAATCGACAGCATTACGGACGATCATGACGTCGTGAAGCAGGCGATCCGCGACGCGCTCAAGGAGGGACTAATGGATGAGGCCGACCTCGACGCCGCGCTTCGCAACGCGTTCCGGGTGAGAATGCGGCTCGGCGAATTCGATCCCCCCGAGCGCAACCCGTACGCCTCGATCGGGGAAGCGGCTATCCTCGCTCCCGAGCATCGCGCCGTGTCGCTCAAGGCCGCCCGCGCCAACGTCGTGCTGCTGAAGAACGAAGGCGCGGCGCTCCCGCTAGCGGCGGAAACGATCGGCCGCATCGCCGTCGTCGGGCCGCTCGCGGACGTCGTCTACCGCGATTGGTACAGCGGCACCCTGCCGTACGCGGTCACGCCGCTGCAGGGGATTCGCTCCCGGATGGATGGCCGGGGCGAAGTCGCGTACGCCGAAGGGATCGACCGCGTCCGGTTGTCCGCGAACGGCCAATTCGTCCGCGTTCGCGAGGACGGCAAGCTGGCCGCGGACGGCAGCCGGACGGAGGAAGCCGAGACGTTCGCCGTCACGGACTGGGGCTGGCGCGCCCATACGTTCGTCGCCGCGAGCACGGGCCGTTATTTGACGACCGACGACGAGAGCGTGACCGCCGACGCGCAGGAGATTTTCGGCTGGTTCACGAAGGAGACTTTCCTCGTCGACCGGTCTTCGGACGGGCCGCGCTGGCGGATTCGCGCCTGGAACGAAGCCTCGATCGGCATCGCCGGGGACGGACGGCTCGCCGTCGACGCCGCCGGCGCCGAGGCCCGTTCGACGCTCGGCTCTCCGGAGACGAACGCCGCAGACAAGCCTGCGCAAGCTGATGGGGAGGCGATCCGTTCCGCGGAATTCGACGTGTCGGTCGTCGCGAACGGCTTGCGGGAAGCGGCGGAAGCGGCCCGGGGCGCGGGCGCCGCCGTCGTGTTCGTCGGCAATCACCCGCTCGTGAACGGCAAGGAGACGATCGACCGGCCCGGGCTGGAGCTGCCGGAAGCCCAGCAGGCGCTCGTCCGCGAAGTCGCCTCCGTCAATCCGAACACGATCGTCGTGATTGTCGGCAGCTATCCGTTCGCGCTCGGCGATGCCGCGGACCGGGCGAAAGCCGTTCTCTATACTTCCCATGCGGGTCCCGAGCTGGGCAACGCGATCGCCGACGTGCTGTTCGGCGATTACGCGCCGGCGGGCCGGTTGAATATGACGTGGCACGGCGCAGGCGACCGGCTTCCCGACTTCATGGATTACGATCTTATCCGGGGCGGACGCACGTATCGCTATTTCGAAGGGCAACCGGAGTTTCCGTTCGGCCACGGCCTTACTTACGTTCCGTTCTCCTATTTCGGATTTCGTCTCGATTCGTACGTGCTGCAGGAGGGCGGGGCTGTGGAAGCGACCGTCGAAGTGCGCAACGACGGGGACATGGACAGCGACGAGGTCGTTCAGCTGTATGGCTTCGCGCGATCCTCGCGCGTCAAGCGACCGCGCAGGCAATTGCTCGCGTTCCGGCGAGTTCGTGTCCCGGCGGGCGCGACGGTTGCCGTCTCTTTCCGGCTGAAAGCCGAAGAGCTCGCGTTCTGGGACGTTACGCGGGACCAATGGTGCGTCGAGAAAGCGGCTTGGACGCTCGCCGTGGGCCGTTCCTCCGCCGACCTGCGGGCGGAGACGAAGCTTGACGTGCGAGGCGAAACGGTGCCTCCGCGCGAGCTGACCCGGCCGACCCGGGCGGTCAATTACGACGATTACGCGAACGCGTATTTGGACGAAGGCGAAGAAGGGGGCAGCTGCGTCGCGGCGAAGCCCGGAGCGTGGCTGAAGTTCGCGGACGCGGAATTCCCTCGCGGGGCAAGCAGGCTCGAAGCGCGCGTCGCCGGGAATGCGGTCGGCCGCGTCGAGCTGCGGCTCGGCGGACCGGACGGGAAAGCCGTCGGCGGGATTCGATTCGATCGGAGCTCCGGGACGGCAGACGTCGAGGGCCGGAAGGATGTCGCGGTCGGCTCCGAGCCGATTCCGTACCGCCGGCAAATGTGGCGCACCGTCTCGTTCGCCGTCGACGTCCCTGCCGGGCGGCACGACATCGTGCTCTCGCTCGACGAGGGCGCGGCGATAAGCTGGTTCCGATTGGAGTAGAAAGATGCCGCGCGAATACGCCTGGTCCCTTTGCTCCGTCGTCCCGCCTTGCTCCAATCCCTGGGCCGTTCGGACAGTGGATCCGGCAGCGCGCAAGTTCCATCGTCCCGCCTTGCTCCAATCCCTGGGCCGTTCGGACTGAGGATCCGCTAATTGTGAACAAAACCCGGTTTTGCGCACCTTCCCGGACACAGGATCCGTTATTTGGCTCCGCGATTGCAAATTTGCCCACTTATCATCGAAATAACGGATCCTCAGTCCGAATCGTCATCAAAATGAGGGGTTTTCGGCAAAATAGGGTCTTCTGTGTCCGTTTCAGCATCGCATCAAGTTGCCTTCACCCGTCGAATGCGCACAAAAGACCTCGATTTCCACTCCATGTGGAAGTCGAGGTCCTTGACGTCGGCGGCGGCGCTTCAAGCGGCAGCCAATGAATGATAATCCCTTTACGGGGACGCTCCCTCATTAAAAGATGCGAGCCTGCCCCCGCTGACCACGCCCTCGCAACAGCCCGCCCGATCCGCGATCCGGCCGATCGTATATTTCTCGAGAACGAGCAGCATGGCCTGGTCCATCTCCCCCGTCAATTCCGCGAATATCGCGTCCATTTCCTGTCCGAAAGCATGGCTTCCCGCCGTTTCCCGAATCGCGGAACAGAACGGATCGGCTACTTGGAGAACGGAATATACTTCGGCGAGCGTTACGGAATACGGGTCCCGGATCAGACGGTATCCGCCATCCCGGCCTTCGCGCGTCTCCAGAATGCCGCCCTTGGCCAGGCTGGACAGAATCCGCCTTAACAAGGTCGCTTCCGATTGCAGCAGCTTCGCGAGCTCCGCGCTCGGACAAGTGCGCACGCGGTCCTTGGACAAAATCACGAGCGCCTGCAGCGCTAAACCGAACCACTTGGGATGATAGGATCCGACGCATTTCTCCGGATTCATGCAATCGCCTCCAATTGCTTGAATTGTACCGGAACGCCGGTTTCGGGGCAAGAGGCAAAAAAGAAAAGAAAAACCGTCAGGGTTCAAATTCGTTCCCCGACGGTCCTTTTCGTGCTGTTTCGTTACTCCCGTTCCTCCGTTTTCCGCAGACCTTCCAGCCCGCTCATCGCATCTGTGAACCCTGCTCCATCCTGCCGTCACATCGCCTTCTGTGCCCCGTTGCACCGGACCGTTCGGACAGAGGATCCGCTAATTGTGAACAAAACCGGGTTTTGCGTACCTTCGCGGACAGAGAATCCGTTATTTGGCTCCGAGAGTGTGAATTCGGCCATTGATCATCGAAATAACGGATCGTCTGTCCGAATCGCCTTCAAAATGAGGGGGTTTCGGTAAAATAACGTCTTCTGTGTCCGTAAGCGATAGAAATCAAGGCTGCCGCATCGTCAGACTGACGCGCCCCTTCTTCAGGTCGACGCCGATCACCCATACGGTAACCGTGTCGCCGACGGCGACAACTTCGGTCGGGTGCTTGACGAATTTGTTGCTGAGCTGCGAAATATGGACGAGGCCGTCGTTTTTGATGCCGATGTCGACGAACGCGCCGAAGTCGACCACGTTGCGCACCGTTCCTTTCAACTCCATGCCCGGCTTCAAATCCTCGATATCGAGCACGTCCGTATGAAAGATCGGCGGCGGAAGCTCGTCCCGCGGATCGCGGCCCGGGCGCTGCAAGCTGTCCACGATGTCCCGCAGCGTCGGAATGCCCACCCCGAGTCTTGCGGACACGTCCTCCAGCACGATTTCCTTCAGCTTCTGCTTAAGCGCGTCGGTGCCGATATCGGTCGGCCGGAGTCCAAGCTCGCCGAACAGCTTGCCGACGACGTCGTACGATTCCGGATGAATCGGCGTGCGGTCCAGCGGATTGCGGCCGTCCGGAATTCGCAGAAAGCCCGCGCACTGCTCGTACGTCTTCGCCCCGAGCCTCGGCACCTTCTGGATCTGCGAACGCTCGACGAACTTGCCTTGCTCCTCGCGCAGCTTTACGATGTTGCGGGCCATCGTCGCGTTGATGCCCGACACGTACGACAGCAACGCCGGAGAAGCCGTATTCACGTCGACCCCGACGTGGTTGACCGCGGATTCGACGACGCCGGTCAAGCTCTCGTCGAGCCGCTTCTGCGAGACGTCGTGCTGATACTGGCCGACGCCGATCGCCTTCGGCTCGATCTTCACCAGCTCAGCCAGCGGATCCTGCAGCCGGCGGGCGATGGACACCGCGCTGCGCTCGGACACGTCCAGGTCCGGGAACTCCTCCGCCGCAAGCTTGGAAGCCGAATAGACGCTCGCCCCCGCTTCGCTGACGATCAAATATTGCAGGCCGCGCTCCGGCATCGCCCGGATCAAGCCGGCGACGAACTGCTCCGTCTCCCGCGAGCCCGTCCCGTTGCCGATGACGATCAATTGAATGCCGTACTCGGCGATCAGGCGCCGGAACACGGCTTCGGCCTCCGCCTTTTTGTTGTGGGGAGGCGTCGGATACGTGACGGCCACCTCGAGCAGCTTGCCCGTATCGTCGACGACGGCCAGCTTGCACCCGGTCCGGTATGCCGGATCGACGCCGAGCACGACTCTGCCTTTGACCGGCGGCTGCAGCAGCAGATTGCGCAGATTCTCGGAGAAAATCCCGATCGCGTGCTCCTCGGCCTTCTCCGTCAGCTCTCCGCGCAGCTCCCGTTCGATGGAAGGCGCGATCAACCGCTTGTACGCGTCCTCCGCCGCGGCCGCCAGGATATCCCGGGCGACGGAAGGGCCCTTCAGCGTTCTCCGGTTCAATTCTTCGACGATGCGTTCCGCCGATACGTCGATCGAGACGCTCAGCACCTCTTCCCGCTCCCCGCGGTTGATCGCCAGCACCCGATGCGGCGGCAAGCGCCTGACCGGCTCGGAATATTGATAGTACATCTCATAGACCGATTCCGCTTCCGCGTCCTTCGCTTTGCTCTGCAGCACGCCGTTGTCCCACGTATATTTCCGGACCCAGCGGCGAATGCCCGCATCGTCCGCAAGCCCTTCGACGACGATATCGGACGCGCCCTGCAGCGCTTCCTCCGGCGTATTCACGCCTTTCTCCGCATCGACGTACTTCGCGGCCTCGCCCAGCGGATCTCCATGGCGCGGCTGCGAGAGCAGCCAAGCGGCCAGCGGCTCCAAGCCGCGTTCCTTGGCGACGCTGGCCCGGGTTTTGCGCTTCTGGCGGTAAGGGCGGTAGAGATCCTCCACCTCCTGCAGCTTGACCGCCCTTTCGATCGCGGCCTGCAGCTCGGGCGTAAGCTTGCCTTGCTCTTCGATCAGCCGGATGACTTCCCCTTTGCGGTCCTCGAGTCCTTTCAAATACGTCCGACGGTCGTCGATGGCGCGCAATTGGACTTCGTCGAGCTCCCCCGTCATCTCCTTGCGGTATCTGGCGATAAAAGGAATCGTGTTCCCGTCGTCCAGCAACGCGGCGACCGTACGAACCTGCCCCAGGCCCAGCCCCAGCTCGCCCGCGATCTGCTTGATCATTCTTTCCTGCGCATCCTGTACAGCGTTCTGTACCGCATTCTCGTTCCCTACGCTCATCGATTCGCGCCTCCCGCAGCTAATAGTGCATCCTTTTATTATGTCGTTATGCACGCGGTTAGGCAAGCCGTGCCGCTGACGTCAGTCTCTCCTCGATGAATGCCAAAGAAGCAGAAGGCCCCTCCTTCTGCTCCTCTGCGCCCGCATCGCGCAATCGCCGTTGCGGCAGTGTTTATTCGAAGCTGATCTGCACCTTCATCAGCTCCGCCGCTTTTCCGGCCTCGAAGAAGGCCGGAACGTCCTCCAGGCGAATCACCTTGGAGACGAGCGGTACCGTATCGAACCGTCCGGCGGCGATCCAGTCCATCGCCGGCTTGAACGTATGGTTTACCGCCATCGATCCGACCAGCTTCCAATCGTTGTGATAAATGTCGAACGGGCGGATGCCGATCACGGCGTCGCGCGGCGCGACGCCGAACTGCAGATGCGTCCCCTTCGGCGCCAAATACTGAAACTGCGATTCGATGACGGACGGAATGCCGGTAACGTCGACGACCGCGTCGAAGCCGCTGTGCCGTCTGCGGCCTGAGAGCGCCGCTTCGATCTCGCTGCTGAAGTAAGCATGCGTCGCGCCGTTGCGCAGCGCCATGTCCAGCTTGCCCTGCGCGACGTCGACGACGGCAAGCTCCCCCGCGCCCGCATGCGACAACGCCTGAATCAGCAGCTGGCCCATGCTTCCGGCGCCGAACAGCAGCACGCTCTGTCCGACCTTCAGTTCGAGCTGGTTCATGCCGTGCACGACGCAGGCGATCGGCTCGATAAACGCTCCCTCGGCAAACGTCATGCCCTCCGGCATCGCGAATGCCGTCTCCTCCGGCACGCGCACGAACTCCGCCATCGCCCCGTTCACCGTGTCGCCCGTCGCCTGCCACTTGACGCAATGGTTGCCCCGGCCGCTCAGGCAGTAATCGCATTTGCCGCAAAACAAGGACGGATCGACGGCCACCCGGTCCCCGGGTCGAAAGCGGACGACGCCCTCTCCGACCTCGTGCACGACTCCCGCGAACTCGTGTCCGGGAATGAGGGGATAAGCCGGAAGGAACGTTCCCTGATAAATGTGCAGATCGGTGCCGCAAATGCCGCAGGCCATCACGCGAATCGTCAGCTCCCCTGGGCCGGGTGCCGGATAGGGAACCTCCTTGACGACGGCCCGGCGCGCCTCCTCCATCACCAGCGCTTTCATGGCCTTGCCTCCTCTTGATCGAAAATAACGTGCGCCTTCGCTTTTCTCCTCGCCCCCTGCTTCAGCACCCATTCCCGCCCTTCCTCGAGCGACAACCGGTCGCCCAGCAGCAGCTCCGCGTCGACGATGCCGGCGCTTAGCAGGGCCAAAGCCCGGTCGAGCGTCGACGGCCCGACATAGCTGGCCACGATCCGCAGCTCCTTGCGAAACATCGCTTCGGGCTTGAGCGCAACCGTGTCCTCCGGATTCATGACGCCGTAGACGAGCAGCGTTCCTCCCGGAGCGAGCGCGTCGAAGGCCGGTCCGAACGCCGACGGCGAACCGGAGGCCTCCACCGCCAAATCCACTTCGAGCCCGCTTCTCGCTTCCTCCTGAGTCATCGCTTCCGTCGCTCCAGCGCGCAGCGCAAGCCTGCGGTGGTCTTCATGATGGCTTACGCCGACGATTCGCGTCTGGCCGAGCGCCTTCAACAGCTGTATCATCATGATGCCGGCCGTGCCGAGCCCCCATACGGCGGCCCGTCCCCCCGGCCGGATCTCCGCCCGGTCGAGGGCGTGCACGACGCACGACAGCGGCTCTGCCAATATCGCGTGTACGGGAGACAGCCCTGCCGGCAGCGGCGAGAGCAGCTCCGCCGGCACGCATACATAAGGGGCGAGCCCCCCGTCTCGGGTGACGCCTACCGCCTGGGCGTTAACGCACAGATGGGGCTTGCCCGCGCGGCACCGTTCGCAGGCCCGGCAGGCCAAATTCGGATCGACGCCTACCGCCGTCCCGACGGTCAGGCCTTCGACTCCTGGGCCGACTTTGGCGACGACGCCTGCCAGCTCATGCCCGAGCACGATGCCGGGCGCGCCGTGATAGCTGCCGTCCGCGATATGCCGGTCCGTGCCGCAGAGCCCCGCAGCGGCGACCCGGATGAGCGCTTCACCCGGCTTCGGCGCGGGAATCTCCCGTTCCTCGACGCGGACGTCCCCCGGCTGCTTGTAGACTAACGCTTTCATTTCCTCTCCTCCTGTCCGATCGTCGAGTATGGCGGGGCTGTCTCATAAGTAAAAGAGAGTCGTACGAAAGGATGATCGATACAGAATGTAGTCGTGCATGTATCTCCTCCCGCTACGAGATACCCCACAAAGTGACGTTAAGCTTCGAAGCTTATTCCGATTACTTTGCGGGGGCCCCGAAACTCGATCCCGAAATCTGAATAGGTAAATCCGTTAAGAGGTGATTTCGGGACCGTATGAGGCAGTCTCCAGGAGATACATGCACTTCTTCTTAATCGATCATCTCGTACGACCCTACTTATGGGACAGCTCCTCTCCGTCATCCGTTCCTGTCCCGGCCCCATCCGTTATTCGTACAGAGCGGCTTTAATTTCCTCGCTGTCGATGTTGGACTGGTCGTACCAGAAGAAGCCTGTGTCGATGATCGGCTCGACCTTCTCGCCCTTCACCGCAGCGACGGCCGCCTTCACGGTCTCATAGCCGATGCCGACCGGGTTCTGAGTAATCGCCCCCGCCATCTTGCCGGACTTGATCGCATCGATCTGCTGCTTGCCGGAATCGAACCCAATCACCGTAATTTTGCCTTCGAGCCCGAGCTCCGTCACGGCGTTGAACACGCCGATGGCAGACCCTTCGTTGGAGCCGAAAATGCCTTTCAGATTCGGATGGGCCTGAAGAATCGCCTTCGCAAGGTCGGTCGATTTCAGATGGTCGCCGCCGCCGTACTGGATGTCCACGATTTTAATGTTCGGATGATTCGCCTCGATCTCGTTCTTGAAGCCGTCGCGGCGGTCGACGCCGGTGCGGCTCGTCTGGTCGTGGACGACCATGGCGATCTCGCCCTCGTTGCCGATCAGCTCGGCCATCTTCTTGGCAGCCATCGCGGATGCCGCGACGTTGTTCGTTGCCGCCGTCGTTACCGGAATCTTGCTCTCTACGCCGGAGTCAAAGGCAATGATCGGAATGCCGGCAGCTTGCGCCTGCTCCAGATAAGGCACCGACGCCTGGCTGTCCAGCGCCGCGAAACCGATCGCCGCAGGCTTTTTGTCCAATGCCGCCTGCAGCATTTCGATCTGCTTGTCGACCTGAGCTTCCGTCTCCGGTCCTTCGAACGTAATTTCGACGCCGAGCTCGGCCGCCGCTTTCTCGGCGCCTTGCTTAACCGCCTGCCAGAATTGGTGCTGGAATCCCTTGGAGACGATCGGGATGTACAGCTTGCCTGCGCTGGCCGAAGGCGCGCTGCTGCCTGCATTCGAAGCCGACGGCTCTCCGCCCGATTCCTTCTTGCCGCCGCAGGCGCTCAGCGTTAGAGCGACGAGCAAAGTCGTTACGAGAAGCATGGTCCATTTTTTCATAACCGAAGTTCTCCCCTTTTTCCTCATGAATGGGTTGTATGGAAACTCCGGGCCGAAGCCGCGGAGAACCTACCGCTGTCAACGATCATCTCTTTCGTCTGCGAAGCATGTCCGTGTACACCGCCAGCAAAATGACCAAGCCGACGACGACGGTCTGCCATTCCTGCGGCACGGACAAAATCCGCAGGCCGTTCGTCAATACGCTCATGATCAGCGCGCCGATAACGGTGCCGACGATCGTGCCTTTGCCGCCGCTCAGCGAGGTGCCTCCGATGACGACCGCCGCGATCGCTTCGAGCTCGTAGCCCGCTCCCAGCGCCGGCTGGGCGGAGTTAAGCCGCGAGGCGATCAGCACGCCGGCCAGACCGGTGAACAGACCGGTAATTGTGTAGATGACGATTTTCCAGAAGTTCACGTTGACCCCGGACAGCCGCGTCGCTTCTTCGTTGCTGCCTAGCGCGAAGTTATAGCGGCCGATGATCGTGCGGGACAAAACAATGCCGGCAACAATCGCCGCCAAGAAGAAGATCAGCACCGCGTTCGGAATGGTAAAGCCCGGAATGAGATCGCCGAGCACCGAGCCCTGCGCAATTTTACGGAATACCGGATCGTCGTTGAAATAGATCGGCTTCGTTCCGGAGATGACGAGGGCCAGCCCTTTGGCGATCATCATGACGGCCAGCGTCGCGATGAAGGGCATAATTTTCAGCTTCGCCACGAGCGTCCCGGACAGGAAGCCGCATAGCGCGCCGGTTAGAACGCCCCCGACGACGCCCAGCCACACGGGAAAATCCCAGAAGGTGATGAACACCCCGGTCATGACCGCGCTCAGCGTCATCACCGTGCCGACGGACAAATCGATGCCTCCGGTAATGATGACGAAGGTCGAACCGAGCGCCAGCACGCCGATGACCGCCGTAGAGAGCAGAATGCCGACAATGTTGGAAAACTGGAAGAAATTTTCCGAGGCAAACGAAAACACCAAGATGAGAACGATCAGACTCGTAAACGCCAGCAGCTGCTGCAGCATGCCCGAGCCTAGCTTAAGCGTCTTTTTCGCTTCTGCGGGTTGCATGAAGCTCTCCCCCTTCAATTGCTTGAATCAGGCCATTCGAGCGGTGGCCAGGCTCATAATTTTCTCTTGCGTCGCTTCCTCGCGGGAAAGCTCTCCGGTAATCCGCCCTTCGCACATGACGACGATGCGATGGCTCATCCGCAAAATTTCCGGAAGCTCCGAGGAAATCATAATGATCGCCTTTCCCTGGCCAGCCAGCTCCTCGAGCAGCTTGTAGATTTCGCTCTTGGCGCCGACGTCGATGCCCCGGGTCGGTTCGTCGAAAATGAGGATGTCGCAGTCGCGGGTCAGCCATTTGCCGATGACGACCTTCTGCTGGTTGCCGCCGGACAAAAATTTGACCTCCTGCTCGATGCCCGGCGTCTTGACCTTCAGCTTATCCACGACGGACGCGGCGACTTCGGCGATCGCACCCGCCTTCATCCAGCCTCCGAGTCGCGTAAAGCTGCGCAGGCTGGCAACGGCGACGTTCGTCTTCACGTCCATGTCGACGAGGAGCCCGAACCGCTTGCGATCCTCGGACAAGTAGCCGATCCCGGCCCGAACCGCATCGTACGGGCTTCGGATGCGAACCTGGCGGTCATGGACGCGCACCTCGCCCGAATCGATCGGGTCCGCCCCGAAGATCGCCCGGGCCAGCTCCGTTCTTCCCGCTCCGACCAGGCCGGCGAAGCCGAGAATCTCTCCTTTGCGCACGGAAAACCCGATATTTCTGAGTGCTCTGCCGCGGTTTAGCCCCTGCACTTCAAGAGCCGTTTCCCCGTAAGAGGACGCCTTGGCGCGAGATTCCTGATAGACGGCGCGCCCGACCATCATCGAGATGATCCGGTCGATCGTCACCTCGTCCGTTCGGACCGTATCGATATAAGCGCCGTCGCGCATAACCGTCACGCGGTCGGTAATCCGCTTGATCTCGTCCATCCGGTGGGAGATGTAGACGATCCCGACGCCGCTTGCCTTCAGCTCGCCGATGATCCGGAACAGGTCGGCGATCTCGCTGTCGCTGAGCGCCGCCGTCGGTTCGTCCATGACGAGCACTTTGGCGTTAAACGACAGCGCCTTGGCGATCTCCACCATTTGCTGCTTGGCTACGGTCAGATCGGCAACGGGAGTCTCCGGCTCGAGATGCAGGTTCATTTTCTTCAGCAACACTCGCACCTGCTCATTGAGCTTCTTCTCGTCGATAAACAGCGGGAAGCCCTTCATTCTCGGCTCCCGGCCGATATAGATGTTCTGGGCCACGGTCAGATCGGGCGCCAGATTCAACTCCTGATGGATGATGCTGATGCCGGCGTCCTGCGCCGCCTTCGTATGGGGGAACTCCACTTCCTTCCCCTGATAGCGGACCGTTCCGGCATCCTTTCTGTACACGCCGGTCAGCACCTTCATCAACGTCGACTTGCCGGCGCCGTTCTCTCCCATCAGCGCGTGCACCTCGCCCTCGAGCAGCTCGAATTGTGCCTGCTGCAGCGCCTGAACGCCGGGGAACGACTTGTCGATGCCTTCCATGCGGAGCAATGGCTCGCTCATCCTCCCACCCCTTTTGCTTGCCTTGCGGCGGCTGATCTGTCTATCCGAATTGTAGAGTTAAACGCTTACAGACGAAATGGAATAATCTCTTCGCATGGTTGAAAAATCTCTGATAATGATCGGCGGGCATGCCAAAAAAACCGTTCTCCGGCTAATCGCGGCCGGGTAGCCGCCGTTGCCGGGAACGGTTGCGCAAAGTCGATTTCAGTTAAAAGGGAATACGAGCTGCTGGTTCTCCTCTTCGTACATGTTCGCCTTCGTAATGACGATCGAGCCGGTGTCGGTGGAAGCCGGCACCTTGCGTCCGGCGGTCAGATCGACCGCCGTTTTGATGCCGAGATAGCCCATGTTGAACGGTCGCTGGACGACGGTCGCCTGGATGACGCCCTCCTCCAGCAGGCGGACTTCGTCGACCGAGCTGTCGAAGCCGACCAGCAGCACCTCGCCGCCGCGCCCCATATCCTTGATCGCCCGGCCCGCGCCTACGGAGGAAGGCTCGTTCAGGCCGACGACTCCTTTCAGATCCGGATATTTGCGCAGCAGCTCCTTCGTCGTCTCGTAGGCGATGTTCTCGTCCCCGTTGCTGTAATAGGTGCCGACGATCTCGAAGCGGCCGTCCGCCTCCAGCACCTCCCGGACGCCCCGCTCCCGCTCGATCTGCGTGGCCGTCTCCTTCACGTAGCTGATGACGGCGATTTGCGAAGGCCCCTCGAGCAGCTCGGCCAGCTTCCTCGCCGCTTTCTTCCCTGCCTCCACGTTATCGGTCGCGATAAAGCCTCGGGGAACTTCGCTGTTCACCCCGGAGTCGATCGTGATGAGCGGAATGCCCGCCTTGTCGATCTCTTCGGCGAGCGGGGCCAGCCGGTTGTAATCGGCCGCGGCGAGCAGAATGACGTCCGGCTTCTCCTGTACGACCTCCCGCAGCATGTCGATCTGGACGTCGATATCCGTCTCCCTCTGGGGACCGACGACACGGGCGTTGACGCCGAATTCCTTGGCCGCGGCATGAACGCCCTCGGTCAGCACCTGCCAGAATTCCATCTCCTTGGACACCGATTTGATAACGACGGTGATGTTCAGCGGCTTGTCGGCCTCGTCCCCGCGCAGCGCGGCCAGGCCGTAGCTTCCCGCCAGCGTAACGGCAAGCACCGCCAGCACGAACGTTAGCAGCCGCTTCGTATCGCTTCGTCTGGCCATTACGTTTCCCTCTCCTTCCCGAGCGTCTCCGCGCTTTCGGCGGGCTTATCGAGCACCGGAAACTTCACCGTCACCGTCGTGCCTTCGTCCGGTTCGCTGTCGATCGTCAGACCGTAGTTCTTACCGAAATAGAGCCGAATGCGCTCGTGCACGTTCATCAGTCCTACGCCCTTGCCCGGTTTGGCTTCGGCCGCGGGGGTCAGCAGCGATTTGCGGGTCTCCTCGTCCATGCCCACGCCGTTGTCGTTCACCCGCAGCACGATCGCCTCCCCTTCCCGCTCTCCCGTAATCCGGATCGCGCCTGTGCCGTACTTGTTTTTGATGCCGTGGTAAATCGCGTTTTCGACCAGCGGCTGCAGCAGCACCTTCAAGGTCAGGTTCCCCTTGATCGCATCGTCCACGTCGATGCGGAAATCGAGCTTGTCCCGGTAACGCATCTTCTGAATGGTTAAATAGTTGCTGATATGCTCGATTTCGTTGCGGATGGGCACCAGCTCCGAGCCTTTGCTGATCGAGGCGCGGAACAACCGGGCCAGCGCCGAAGTCATACGGACGACTTCCGCCGACTTGTCGTTCTCCGCCATCCAGACGATCGAATCGAGCGTGTTGTACAGAAAATGCGGATTGATCTGCGCCTGCAGCGCGTTCAGCTCGCTTTTCCGCTTGAATTCCTGCTCCTTGACCACCTGGGCCATCAGCTCGCGAATGCGCACGACCATCAAATTAAAGGCGCGGGCCAGCATCCCGATCTCGCGCGTCGAATCGACCGGCACCTGAATGTCGAAGTTGCCTTTTTCCACCTCGCTCATATGCTTCTGCATCCGATGGATCGGTCCGGTCAGGTTGCGCGACAGCAGGAAGGACAGAAGCAGCGCCACGACCAGGCTGATCCCGCCCAGGGTGAAGAACGACGTCTGCATCTCGCCTTTGTTGTTGACCAGCTCGCTGACGTAGGACACGCCGACGATTTTCCAGCCGAAGCCGGAATCCTGCACCGTATAAATGCGGCTCTGGCCGCCTTCGTCCGTAATGAAGCTGCCGTTGTCGAGGACGAGCGCCTCGTCAATCATCTCCGTCTTGAGGTTGCTGTACAGCAGCTGCTGCTGCGGATGATAGACGACGCGGCCGCTCCGGTCGATGATGTACACGTACCCCCGCTTCCCCAGCTCAATTCCGTTCAATATATCGCTGATGACGCTGAAGTTGAGGTCGACAAGCAAAATCCCGAGCCCTTTCGTATTGTCCGGGCTGCGGATCTCCCGGCTAAGCGAGACGACCCACCGGTAGTCCTCCTTGAATACGGGCTGCACGTGCGACGGGGAGATGAACACCTTGCCCCGGCCCTGCTTCGCCTCGCTGTACCAGCTCTGCTCTTCCACCTCGACGTTAGGATTCAAGTTCCCGCTTCCCCCGTCGGAGACGAAGCGGCCGTTATAGCCGAATACGCCGATGGAGGCGATGTCCTTCCGCGACAGCATGATCGTCTTCAGAAAATCCGTCACCGCGCCGTCGTCGTCGTTCTCCCCGGTCAGGTAACCGCTCAAGCCCCGATGATTCAGCGCGAGCAATGAAATATTTTCCATATTGTTGACATAGGACTGGATGTTGCTGCTGACCTGCTTAATCAGCTCGGCCGTAAAGTCCTGGGCGGTCCGCTGGACGGCGGACGTGGACAAGCGATAGGCGATGAAGCCCATGACCAGAGCGAGAATGACGATCAGAAAAGCGAGCGCCGCGGCGATATTGGATTGGATCGTCCGGAAGCGAAACAGGTTCATGTCGATCTCTCCCGGTCGGCCGCCGCCTTCTGGCGGTATTCGGTGGGCGTATCCCCGGTCGCTTTCTTGAAAAGCACGCTGAAATAATGCGGATCGGCATAGCCGACCTCCGCGGCGATCTCATAGCTCTTCAGATCGGTGGCCGCGAGCAGCTCCTTCGCTTTCTCGACCCGCTGCCAAGTCAGAAATTCGACGAACGTCTTCCCCGTCCTTGCCTTGAACAGAGCGCTGAAATAACTGTTGCTCATATGGACGATCTCGCACACCGCCTTCAGAGACAGATTCGGATCGGCGAAGTTGTCCCGAATATGCGCTTCGGCCTTGACCATCAGATCGCGGGCCATGTCGCTGCGCTTCACGGCAAGCATCCGAATGGAATCCCTGCACAGCTCCTTGAGCCAGAACTCGATGTCTTCCAGCGTCTTGAAGCGGTAAACCTCCGTAATCGGGTTGGCGGCTTCCCCGAACGGACTTGCGCCTCCGTCCGGCTCCTCCAGTGTGTTAAGCAAGGAAACGATCAGCTTCTGGATGCGGATATAGACCTGTTCGATGGAAGGGGCGGCCTCCTTCAACCGGGAGACGATCGCTTCGATCGACCGGTCCGCCTCCTCCCCGGAGCCGGTTTTGATGCCGACGACGAGCCGTTTCTCCCAATCCCCCGTCGCCTCGAGCGACAGATTGCGGCGGCCTTCGAGGTCCGTAATGCTGATCACCCGGTTCGTCCCGAGCAGCACGCGATAGTCGAGGGCCGCGACGGCGGAACGATACGACTGACGGAGATCGGCCAGCCCGAGGACGGGAAGGCCGATGCCGACCGTGACCGTAAAGCGCAAATACGTCTCCACCGATCGCCGGATCTCTTCCGCCAGCGCCTGTGCCCGATCGAACAAGCGGAGGTCCGGACCCCCGGACAGAATGCACACGACCTTCTCCTCCCGGCTGCGGAACACGGCCGACGCCGGCTCCCGGGCGACGATCTCCTGCACGATGTTGTGCAGCGCGAAGCGCAGCAGCTCCCGATCGGCCTCGGGGGCCAACTCGCCGAAATGATCCGCATCGGCAGCCAGAACCACATATTCGGGACCGGGCAGATCCAGGCCGAAGTAGGCCATTCTCCGCTTCATCTCGCTTACGCCGATCGAGGTGCCGACCATCCTTTCCAGAAAACGCTCCTTGAGCGCGGGCAGGCTTTCCCGCAGCTGGCGCTCCAGCCGCACGAGATTTTCGCGCCGATCCTTCTCTTCGTCCAGCTCCCGCTTGACGCTCTCCAGAACGCGGATCAGCTCTTCGGCTGTAATCGGTTTCAAAATAAAGTCGTTCACGCGCAGCTTCACCGCCTGCTGGGCGTAATCGAAATCGTCGTATCCGGTCAGAATGACCACCTTCGTCCACGGCAGGCGCTCGGACAGCTGCCGCGTCAACTCCAGCCCGTCCATAAACGGCATATTGATATCGGTCAGCACCACGTCGGGGCTAAGCTGCTCCGCCGCCTCGAGCGCGTCCATGCCGTTCTCGCAATCGCCGACGCATTCGTAGCCGTGCTCGTGCCAGGCGATGCGCCTGCGGATGCCCTCCCTGACTTCAGCTTCGTCGTCCACGAGCATGATCTTGTACATGGCGATTCCTCCTTGATTCGGGAATATCCTTGCTGCTCCGCAAACTGCGCATCCTTTTATTATGTTGCTAATCTTGGGGATAGGCAAGAGAAAAGCCAAGGTCGGCGCGACCTTGGCTTTCTCATAAAGGCGATCCCCGATTTGAATATCGTTCGGGTCATCGAAATGGAGGAAGAACACGAATTTCTCCTGCTTGCCATTCTTGAATTTTAGCGTGATCGTATTGCCCTGAATCGAATACGTCCCGCTCCGGAAAAGCCTCGGTAGACGTACGTTCCGTCCAGCTTCAGCTTGGCCGGAGCGGGATCGACGCGGGTCAGAGAAATGCCGTTGAACAAATGGGCGGCTCTCCAAATGATATGCCGGTTAAAAGCCAAATAGGCGGCAGAGCCTAAGCTCCCCGCCCATTTTTCCGTATCTTTGGCCTGACTCATTCTCAGAACGCCCAGTTGCCCTTACGGAATACCGGAACGACCGTGCCGTCGGCAAGCACGCCGTCGATATCCATCTCGGCCGAGCCGATCATAAAATCAACGTGCACGATGCTTGAATTGACGCCCGCCTCGGCCAGCTCTTCCGGCGTCATCTGCTTGCCGCCTTCGACATTGAACGCGTAACCGCTGCCGATCGCCAGATGATTGGACGCGTTCTCGTCGAACAGCGTGTTCAAGAACAGCACGTTCGATTGCGAAATCGGAGATCGATGCGGCACGAGCGCGACTTCGCCCAAGTAATGGGAGCCTTCGTCCGTCTCCACGAGCTGGCGCAGGTTCGCCTCGCCCCCCTTCGCTTCGACGCCGACGATCCGTCCGTTCTCGAACGTCAGCTTGAACCCGTCGATGAGGTTGCCCCCGTGGCTGAGCGGCTTCGTGCTGGACACGTAGCCGTTGACGCCCGTCTTGAGCGGCACGGTAAACACTTCCTCCGTCGGCATGTTCGCCATGAACGGAACGCCTTTCTCGTTGATGCTGCTCGCCGCGACCCACTCGTGCTTCTCCGGCAGCTCGATCGACAGCTCCGTTCCCGGCGCGCGATACTCCAGCTTGCGGAAGCGCTGGGCGTTCAGCCAATCGCTCTTCTTGTGCAGCTCGTCGTCGTGCTCCTTCCATGCCTTCACCGGATCTGCGGCGTCCAGCCGGACGGCGCCGAAGATCGCTTCCCACAGCTTGGCGACGGCCTCTTCTGCCGACGGGCTGTCCGGGAACACCTTCGTCGCCCAATCTTTCGTCGACGCCGCGACGACCGTCCAGCTGACCTTGTCGGATTGAATCGCTCTGCGGAATTCCGCGAGCCCTTGTCCCGCGGCTTTCTGGTAATTGCCGATCCGGGACGGATCGATGCCTTTCAGCAGATCGGGATTCGGGGAAGAGAAGGAGATGAAGGCCGCGCCCCGGGCGACGAAATCGTTCCGCTTCGCCGTCTCCCATTCCGGGAACCGCGTGAACACATCGTCTGCCGCCTTCTCGTACTTCAGCCGGGACAGCGCCTCGTCCGTCCAATCCACGTGCACGTTGCTCGCGCCGGCTTCGTAGGCTTTGGCGGCCACCAGCCGCACGAGGTCGGCGATTTCGATCGAGGCGATAACGAACACTTCCTGGTCTTTCTGCACGTTTACGCCGATGCGCACGATCAGCTCCGCGTATTTTTCCAAACGTTGATTAAAGTCCGACATTTCAATCTCTCCGTTTCGATTGATGGGATATGAAAAAAGGGAACAAAAAGGACAGGACTCCGTTAGAGCGGCTCCTGTCGCGGGAACGTATTAGAAATCGATCAGGCCGATGCTGATCTGCAAGGCGTCGTCGACTTTGTGCATCGTGTCGTCGTCCAGATGGGTGATCTTGTCCGTCAGCCTTTGTTTGTCGATCGTCCGGATTTGCTCGAGCAGAATCACCGAGTCCCGCTCCATGCCATGGGTTTTCGCTTCGATCTCCACGTGGGTCGGCAGCTTCGCTTTCTGGATTTGCGCCGTGATGGCCGCTACGATCACCGTCGGACTGAAGCGGTTGCCGATGTCGTTCTGAATGATTAATACGGGACGAACCCCGCCTTGCTCGGACCCGACGACCGGAGACAAATCCGCATAAAATACATCCCCGCGCTTAACGATCAAGGCCTACACCCCGCTCACGAGGCGACCCAGTATGCTTTCCGCATCCTCTTCGGCGTGAAACGCTTCCGATGCCATGTGCAAATTGATTTTAGCCATTTCCAAATACCCGCGCTGCATCGCGTCCCGGATGAGCCGCTTTTTGCGATCGACCAGATAATGCTTCATGGCCTGGCGAATAATCTCGCTGCGGTTCGTGTTTTCCTTAGCGACGACGAAGTCGACTTCGCGCAGCAGATGATCAGGCAAGCTGATCATGATGCGTTTCGTATTTTGTGCATTGGCCACCGAACGGACACCCCCAAAGATTTTCCAACAAGCACCCTAATTTCCAGTATGCATGAGTCCAGTAAGAAATATACGATCCGCCGCGGACGGCAAGCGTCGATACGACCCCGATTCAATAAAAATTCGAGGTCGGCGGCCGACTTTCCTGCTTGCGGCGGCAAAATCACAAATGCTAAATATTACCTTCCTTCAAGCGCGCAAAGGATTGACGGCTGCGACGATCGCTCCGCCGCTCAAGTAGACGCGCGGCACTCGCGCGGCCAGCATGCACGCGACTTCGTAATTGATCGTTCCCAGCTTGCGCGCGACTTCATCGGCCGAAATCCGTTCATCGCCTTGTCTTCCGATCAGCACGACTTCTTCCCCGGGCTCGATCATCGTCTCCCCCGCTTTGCGGGCGTCGTCCAAGCGAATCATGCACTGGTCCATGCAGATCGTGCCGAGCACGGGAACTCTGCGGCCGCGCACGAGCGCCTCCGCCTTGCCGCTCAGCATGCGGCTGAAACCGTCCGCGTAGCCGATCGGCAGCGTCCCGATCGATTCTTCGCCCCGGGTAAAATATTGCGTTCCGTAACTGATCCCCTCTCCGGCTCGCAACGTTTTGACGTGGACGATCGACGTCTTCAGCGTCAGCACCGGTTCAAGCCGAACCTGCCGACCGTCGACCTCCTCGCTCGGATACAAGCCGTACATGCCGATGCCGAGCCTCAGCATGCTCCCCGCATGCTCCGGCAGATCGATTCCCGTGGCGCTGTTGCCAGAGTGAATGATGGAGATCGGCAGCCCCGCTCTTCGAACGTAGTCCGCCACGGCCGCGAACCGCTCCGCCTGCATCAAGGTATAGCCTTTGTCTTCCTCGTCCGCGCGGGCGAAGTGGGTGTACAGCCCTTCGATCTCCAGTTGGGGGATCGCGCAGGCCCGTTCGAGAAACCGCTCCGCGTCGCGGCCCGGAAGCAGGCCGAGTCTCCCCATGCCCGAATCGATCTTCACGTGCGCTTTAAGCTTGGGACCGGTCGCCGGAAGCTTCTCGGCGTGGTCCAGCATGTCGTCCCGGTAGAGCGTCAGCGTAATGCCATGCTCCCTTGCGAGGGAAAATCCGCCGGGAGGCGTATATCCCAACACGAGAATAGGCGCGTCGATTCCCGAAGCCCGCAATTGCATGGCTTCGTCCAGGAAGGCGACGCCCAAGTAATCGACGCCTGCCGCCGCCGCTCTTCTCGCGATCTCCGCCGCTCCGTGCCCGTACGCGTTCGCTTTGACCGACGCCAGCATCTTCGTGCCGGGAGACAAACGTTCGCGGAACGCCCCGATATTATAATCGAGGGCGTCGAGGGAAATTTCGGCCACGGTCGGCCGATAATAACAGTCCACGGACCGTTCACCTACCCTGCTGCGTAAACCTACAATAAATTCATGTTACCGGGCGGAGGCAGGACTGTCAACGCCATTCGGGCAGGCAACCTTTTCCTGTCCGGGATTGCCTGCAAAAGGAGGGGGTTTCGACAAAATAAGGTCATCCGGGTCCGATAGCCGCTCAAAGGGCCGATCGTTTTGCTCGATCGGCCCTCGTCGCCGGGCGTAATTATTTGCCGGAGGAATCAACCATCGATTGAGCGATTCGCGTCATATCCTCGGGCTGGAGATCCGCGCTGCTGAGACGATACTCCATCCCGTCGTAGCTCCAGGTCAGCGTCGTGACGGCGCCTTCCGTCAAGTGTCCGAGCGTGAAGCCGAGATCCCAGCTGATGCCTTCGCTCAGCGTCGCAGCCGCTTCCTTCGCGACGCTCTGGACGAGGGTGAAATCGTGAGTGCCCGTGTAGCGCAGCATGACGCCTGGATGGTCGCCGAGCTGCAAGCTGTCGATCGTATCCTGCCACACGACTCCGGCGGGAAGCGCGTCGGGATCGGGTTCGACGACCGAGAAGACCGTCGGTTGGTCCGGCGTCTCCGCTTCTTCTCCGAGCGTCGGCTGATCTTCCGACGGAGCGGTCGTCGCATCCGGAGACGCCGTCGCCTCGGGATCGGGGCTCGCGCTGGGCGCGGCTGAGCCATCCGGGCTGGCGCCGGCGTCCTCGCCCGGCTTGTTCTCTTCTTTCGGCGTCAGGTTCATGTTCTTGGTCATGTCGAACGCCGACTTGTCGAATTTCTTGCCGAACTCGAAGCTGTCGAACGTCACTTCGACCATCGTATTCCCGTTCGCGTCCGACACTTCGACGTGCTTGGGCGCGTAGTTGTCCTGCTGCAGCCAAATTTTCTGGCGGGCGAACGATCCGTTCTGATAATTGCCGGCCATGACGTCGAACACGTAACTGTCCTTATCCTTCGTGAATTGCCGCGAGTTGTCCATGAGAATGCTGTGCGCCAACGTCTGGAACAGGTACACCTGCCCTTGATTTTTCGGCCATTCGCTTTGGAACCGGTAGCTCTTATTCAACTGCGGGGTGAGCACGAATACCCCTTCGTCGTTGCGGAGAACGATCTGCGTAATATCGCGCTTCGCATTCGTCAGAGCGATCCGATACAGATCCGGCTTCTGATACATCACTTCGACTTTGTACTCCAGCGGTTGCTGCCCTGTATGTAAGGTCATCGTTCCGCTGCCTTCGTAACTCTCCATCTTGTCCACGACTTTGTCCAGGTCCTTCACGATCGAATCCGCGTTTTTGCTTCCGCAACCGGCCAGGAAAACGACCGTCGCGACGGCAACGGCGGCGATCCATGAAATCCGACGATGCATGCGATCCACCCCTCAGCACATTAATCAATCCATGCTTCATGTCTATGAGGGGACTTGACCGTTTATTCGGACTAGTTTGACGAGCTTTGGCTCGGAGACGGGCAAGGCGAGGAAGCGCAATGCCCGGCGCCAATATTTAACCGTCTAACCGCGCCCCGTCCGAGATTGACGGTAAAATCGGCCGTGAGATAAACTATGGAAGAGAATAGACGGAAAAGGATGATGCCCATGCTTCGCAAATTAGGCTATGATCCGGACACCCCCCTTGAATTCAATCAAAAGCGCAGCTGCGGATTATGGTTTCTGATTATCGGTCTAGTCATCCTTGCCGCTACGATTTTCGGCGGATCTTTCCAGGTTAATCCTTTTATTTTTATGGCGGGCTTCGGCATAGGCTTCTACCTTTCCTTCCTGAATCCGAGCATACAGAAAAAGCTGTCGCAAGGCCCCAGTTCGGCTTTTCAAGATAAAATGTCCAACTACGGAATAGTCGCCATGTTTATCCTCATCTTTTTGATGGCGGGCCCCTTTATTCCGGACCAGAACTGGAGAATGGTGTGGCTGGGGGCGTTCCTGGCGACGGGACTGCACTTCTTTATTTTTTACTATGTTCACGGAAAGTCGATGATCGTCATCGGAACGCTTTGTTCCTTCATTTCCATCGTCGGAATGGTTATGGAGAACATTCCGTTTATAGTTCTTGGAATTGCCGATGCTGCCGTTAAGCTTATCGTCGGCTTATACCTCTTGTTTTTCTCTAAACCTACGATCAAGGCAGGTTGGGCGGATAAGGCCGTCTCTTCCTGACGGTCTTTTATTGCGCTGTTCCGGTACTCTTCCCGTTCATCCGTTTTCCGCATACCTTTCGCCCCGCCATCGCTGCCTCCTCGCCTTGTTCCATCGCCCTCCGCCTCGCTTTCTCCATCTCCAACATCTCGCTCCGCCCATCGCCCACCGCCCCGCCTTGCTCCAACCCTAGGCCGTTCGGACAGAGAATCCGCTAATTGTGAACAAAACCGGGTTTTCCGCACCTTCGCGGACTGAGGATCCGCTATTTGGCTCCGAGATGGCGATTTCGGGCATTGATTATCGAAATAACGGATCGTCTGTCCGCATCGCCTTCAAAATGAGAGGGTTTCGGCAAAATAGGGTCTTCTGCGTCCGATCGCGAAAGATCGGCGAAAAAGAGTCCCTTGCCCGCTTGAAGCAGGAAGGCGGCAAGCTCGCGCTCGCCGCCTTCCTATATTCACTCGCGTTGCAACTGCATGCTGCCGTCCGGGAGCTGCACGATGCGTCCGGATGCCGATTCGATATCCTGGCGCGCCCAGTAGCTGGCCGGCACATCCGGCCATACCGGATCCCCGGAGCCGCTCGGAACTGGCCGGTTCAAGATCGCATTGATGATCCGCACGGCCTCGGCGCGGACAAGCGGCTGATTCGGTCTGAACGTTCCGTCCGGATATCCGCGCAGGATTCCTTCATTTTCCATCCGGGCGATCATGGGCTCCGCCCAATGTCCCGCCGTATCCGCGAACCGCGACGGACCTTTCGCTTGCGGCTGCAACCCTCTCCATCTCATCGCGATCGTCGCCATTTCCGCTCGCGTAATGGCGGCCTCCGGGCGAAACTGCCCGTTCGCGTCTCCCTGCATAAGGCCTTGCTCCCGCATCCGTCCAATCGCCTCGTAAGCCCAGTAATTCGGCCGCACATCCACATACGGCAATCGTTCCGCCGCAGCCGGCTGCGCTCCGAGAGCGCGGTCCAGCATGGCCGCGATTTCCGCCCGGGTAACCTGCTGCGACGGACGGAATGTGCCGTCCGGATAACCGAGGAGATAAGGTTCATGCCGCTTCGGCCCCGTCTCCTCTCCGTCCGGCAGCCGGATTACCGCAAACGTGCTGAAGCGATCCACTTCGATTTCGATGCCGTCCGGGCGTCCGTCGGCGTTCGAACGCAGCGTTCCCCTCGCCAGTTCGCGGCTTCCGTCGCTATGCTCGATATATACCGCAAGCTCTTCGCGCAGGCGGTCCGCTTCCGCTTTGTCGCGCGAAGCCGGCACTTCCGCGGGCGGAAGCGGAAGCACCACCCGCGTACGATAGCCGGAGTAGTTCGTTTCAATCTTCATCGGCGCGCCAATGAGCTTAACCTGCCGCCCGCCTGCCGCCTCTTTAACATTGTTGTCGGCCAGCAGCCGCTCGTTCACCTGCTTCCGCATATCGGCATCGAGGACCGGCACCACGCGGAAATACAAGTCGCGGCCGGCTTCATCCAGGCTGCGCAGCGTATGTTGCGACAGCTCGATCTCCGCATCCCCGATCGCCAGAATCAGGCGGATATTAGCCTCCGCCAATATGCCGAGCGCCTCGCGCAGGATGCTTAGCTCATACTGATCCGCCGGATCGTCCCGTTCGCTCAGAATGACCCGGGCGTAAGCCGACGTATCCCCGCGCGTCAGGCCGACGATGTCGCGCGCGCCAACCGCATCGATGCTGATCGTATCGATCATGCTGCCGTCCATCGCCCGACTTCGGACAATGGTCACGCTCGCCTCGCCTCCGTCGGTCTGCACCGTCGCCTTGCGGCCTTCAGGCTGCGCCGAACCTCCGTTGCCTGCTGAGCCCGACTTTCTGACAACGGCAACCGAATACGTATGCGAAGCGCGCCCGTCCGCGGACTCCGCCCGCACGACGATCAGATTGTCTCCGGTTTGCAGCCGGACATTCGCCTTTCCGTCCTCTGCCAGCCGCTCTCCATTGACCGTAATGACCGCCGCCGGATCGTCCGCTCTTGCCGTCAGCGCGACGGCAGCCGCCGATGTCGGAGCGGCGCGGTAGCTCATCCGGTACGGCGAAAAATCCTCTTCGAGCTTCAGCGACCCGAGAGCAAGCTCCGTCAGGCGCGGCGGCGCAACGGCCGCTGTCCGAAGTCCCTGGCGCTGCACGGCAAGCCGGTATACCTGCTCGGCTCCGTTCGCCGCGGTTACGCTGATTTCAATGGTCTGCTTAACGTTTCCGGTCAACGGAACCGCCGCCGATTGCGTGACAGCGCCGTCGATGGCTACACTCGCCCCTTCGCCTGCGGGCAACGCGTCAATCTGCACCTGATCGGCAGCGGCCGGAACCAGCACGCGATAATTCGTCACGCTGCCGTCGAACTGCGGCAGCAGCTGGTTCGAACCGACGCTCAATTGCTGCAGCTTCGCGTCTCCGCTCCCTTCTCTCCATACGTGCAAAGAATAAGTTTTGGCCGCCTGTCCGTTCGGCGCCGTAACCGCGATGCTCACCGGCGTTTCCGCGCCTGCCGCCAGCGGAACGGCCACGGCGGTTCCGGACGCAACCGTCTCCCCGTTGACGATAATCGTCGAGCCGTCCGCCCGCGCTGTCGGCTTCAGCATCACCTCGTTCGTCGCATAGCTTACCGATGCGCTGTACGTCCCCAATACGCCGGCAAAACCCGGGCTCAGCGGAACGGCTTCGCCGCCGGCGCTCAGCTCCAGTCCATCCAGCAGCGCGACATCCGAGGCGATTCGGCTTACGTTCACCGTGTACGTTCGTTGCTGATCGCCCGCGCCCGTGACTTCGATCGTCAATGTCAGTCCGGATGAAGGCACGCTCAGTTCCACGGAGCCTTCCCCGTCCGGCGTCAAGCCGTTCACCGTCACCGCCGCGTCGGGGTCGGCGGGCACGGCATACACTTTTACCGTCTCTTCCTGCTGCGTGAAGTACTGGAGAAGATCCGGATGGAAGTCGAGCCGGCCGCTCCCCAGCGTCAGCGCAGCCAGCTCAGCCGGATGCCGCTCCGTTATCGTTCCGCTGTTTTGCAGCACCTGGAACCTCGATATCGTCCGGTTGCCGACCTCGTCCTCCGCGATCATCTCCATATCCAGCTTGCCGTCGACCGCCCTGTCGTCCGACCACGGAGCAAAGAACACGAACCTTCCCGATTCATCCAGCGGCACGCGCAAGCCATCCACCGTCAGCTTGCTGCCCGCATCGGTCTGGCCGACGATGGGCACTCGTTTCCCGCTTACGACCAGACCGTTCAGCCCGATCTCGGGATTGTCCCGGGAAGCGGCGTACAAATACGGTCCCGTTCGATCTATATAGAGCTTCCGGTAAAGGCTGCCGCGGTCGCCGGCGGAATTGACGGCTTCGATCCGCAGGTCATAGATTCGCTCCTTCAACGTTGCGGCTCCCAGCAGCGCGTTCAGGTCGAAGTCGGCCGACGCGCCCGCCGTTACGCTGCGGCGTTCCAGCTCTTCTCCGTTTACGGACAGCGCAAGCTGCCCGGCCTGACTGCTGACGACCCGCAGCGAAGCGCCTTCGGCGGACGTCGCCAGCAAGGTCCGGTCTTCGCCGTAAGCGTCCTTGATCGTGCGCTCGACGATCGCCGACGCAGCGGGCTGAACGGCTGTCAATTCGGCTTCCAGCGCCGGCCGCTGAGGCACCGGCAAATACGCCTCCAGCGAGCCGGACAGCGGGCTGATGACCGTCTCGCCATTTTTGACGCCGACGGCCATCGCCGCGAATTGATACGATCGATCCGTTTCCAACCCGGACAAAGCGATCTGCGTCCAGGCCGCATCCATATCGAATGCGGGCTGTCTGTAATCCGGAACGCCGTCCTTCAGCACGAATATCCGGTAGTAATCAACCGCCGGGTCCGCAAGCGGCTGCAGCTGCAGCGTCACTTCCCCGTTGCCGGTGGACAGCAGCTGCGGCGTCTGCGGCTTCGGCAGCGACTGCGCCGTGGTCAATGAAACAGGCTCGGAGATCACTTGCGTCAACGGGGCCATCCCGGTGCCGCGCGCCATGACCGACAAGTAATAAGTACCCGGCATGAATCCGGACGGGATGTCGATCGTGCGCACTCCCGCCGCCGGCAGGTTGTCCGCCACGACTTCGCCGATCGGTCGGTTCCGGTCATCCGTCACCATGACGGCAACCTGCGTATCCGGTCCGGCATTTCGGACATTCCATCGCACATCGAAACGGTTGGTTCCTCCCGCGGCGCTCGCCGCAACGTCAACCAGTTCCGGCAATGCCGGCAGCCGCGTCAGTGTCAGCTCGACTTTGCCATTCGCCTCGATGCGCCACGTTCCCGCCTGTTCGGCATTTAACGTCACATAAAGCATATCCTTCGCTCCCGGATCGGGAATCGCGGACTTCACCGACGCGTTATCCAGCTCGCCCGGATTGGCGGCCTGGCGATCTTGCCAGCGCTGCAGGATCGCATTGCCGCGCGGATCGGCGGGGTCGAATATTAACGGCATCGGCTGCCCGGCGCCCGGCGGCGTGATCTTCACGCTTTCGTGTCCGCCGGCTACCGCCAGCAAATACTGCCCCGGCTCCGGAATATCCAGCTGCACCGTCTGCTTGCGAATGCCTTTCCAGTACAAGGGCTGCAAATTTCCCAGCGGGACGCTGATCGTGTACGCCTTCACGTTCGCGAAGCGGCTGCCGCTGACCGTCCACTCGCCGGCTGTCGCCCCGTGAACGAGTACCGTCAGCCGATCGAGATCGGAATCGTAGTAGGCATTCCAATCGGCCTTGCTGTGATCGGTGCGGAGCGCGTACGCGCTCCCATCCGGCTTCAGCACGGAGGTCTGCTCATCCGCGCCGTAAATCTCCAGCAAAACCTGGTTGTTTACCGTCTTGCCGAGCTGGATAGCCGTCGGATATCTGCCGGATTGCGCCCACTCGCGCACCTCGCTCATCGTCGTATCCGGCTTTACCGCGTACTGGTTGACGTCCGCGCTTCCGCCGCCGTCCACCAGCCAATCGCCCGGCTCGGCTGCGTCCGCCAGAACGAACAGCAATCCGCTGGACGAATCGCGATAGGCGTTCCACCCCGCGTCATGTTCATTTTCCTCCAGCGAGTACGGACGTCCGTCCGCTTTATAAATGACGGCGTCGTCCAACGTGCTGCCAACCGTCAGCAGCATGCGGCCGCTCTGCGCCATCGGAATAAGCGTAACGTCGCGATCCGGCGACTGCGCCATCGCTCCGGCCAATGCCGCGATCCCGAGATCCGCCCTTACATGCATCAGTTCGTGCAGGGTAAACCGCACCGCGTCCGGCGACGAAAGCCGCCACGCTCCCGCTCTGTCCAGCGATACGCGGAAATAGGTAACGCCGTCAAGCACGACAGCGTTGTCCGCCCCCGGCACGATCGATTGTCCGGAAGGACCGGTCAGACGCACGTTCCGGCGGTCGCCCTCCAGCATCAGCATCGCTTCCAACGGCCGCTTCGTCTCGAATGCATAGGCGACCCGATGCCCGGATGCGTCGGACGACAGCCATGAGACGTCGGTTGCCAAATGCCGTTCCACTGCCGTAAACTGGCCGTAGCCGACACGGGCGGCCACGGCCGCGGCTTCATCCCCGCCGGGATGCACCGACTCGGCAGCCGCCTTGCGCGCAAACGTCATCTGCACCGCTTCGTCGCTTTCGATCTCCAACCCGGCAGCGGCGAGCCGCCCGGCCGATCCGAAGCCTGCGGACAGCATGCGAACCTCGGCGGCGCGGCTCCTCCAGCCATCGTCTCCGCGATCGGAAAGGCTGGCTAATCCTTGCCTCGAATTGAAAGTAAACGGCTCGGTGTACGTATTAATCGTATCCAGAATCTCCATCGTCTTCATCCACCACGGCTTCGGGGGCGGAGGCGCGATCACGCCGATCTGGAACTCGTTGTTTCTGAACAAATAATCGATCTTAACGCCCACATCGTTGACTTTGAAGCTGGCGTACATGCCTTCGGCGTCCATCGTCACCGGGACATTGGTTGCCTTCCGGCCGGCCAGCGGAATTTGATTCGGCACGGTGACCGTTGCGGTCATCTGCCCGAGCAGTCCTTGCTGCTTCGTGTACGCCAGCGTCAACGGCCCGGCGAACACGTCGAAGGCGTTCATCCGGCCGTCGACCGTAAATCCGGCGCTCTTGCGTCCGGTTTTGCCGGCCGTCAGCGGATCGACGTCCACCTGCATCTCCAGCTCGGTCACCGGGTACCAATACAGCCTCATCCCGCCCCCGGAAGCATATCCGGACGGCGGCAGTCCCGTGTTCAGCTCGTAAGCGCTCATCATACTCCGGTCGTTCATTTCCATCGCAAATACATCCGATACCGCGCCTTCAAACCGGTACGTCTGCGGCAATTGCGAATAGCGGGCCAGATCGTCGGCCTCGCCGAACAGATAGTTGAACCGGGTGCCGGTGGCGCCGACTTCGCCGCCGCCTGGGGACAGCATATAGGCGATGCCGTCCAGCCGGCCCATCTTGAAGTTCAGCAGCATGTTGAAATCAAGATCGTATTCGGGCAATTGCGCCGTTGCCGTTGCCGACGCATAGCCGTGTCGGGAATCCAAATGCCAGATCGTCTCCGGAACCCGGAAGCTGCCCGCCGAGAACGGGTAGGATACCGGAAAGCTGCCCGACATCCTGAAGCCGCCGCCGTTAAACTCCAGTCGGTCCGTGGACACTCGGCCGTCCACTTTCTGATCGCCCGCCTCGAAGCTGAGATCGATCGTTCCGCCCAATTGAACGCCGGCGTCGGTCAAGACGATCGAAGCCGCCGTGATCGGAAATCCCATGCCGAGATAGTCCGTCGTTTCCGGATCTGGCACGGACAAACCGAAATGATCGGCTCTGATCTCGAAGCTGCCCTCGAACAGCGTGTACGACAGCGCCATCCCGGTCGTTCCGCCGCTGTTCACGTACAACCGCCCGTTGCCGCGAATCGTATGCGGATGCGTTCGCTTGTCCACTTCGAGCGAGGCGCCTTGAAACATCACCGAATCGTTGATGGCTACGATTTCTTCCTGCGGATCGGCCAGCACGTACAGGCCCGGCGCTTCCGGGGTTTCCACGAAAAGCCCTTGCAGCGTCAGCTTGGACGCCAAATTTTGCGGGCTCTCGCTTGCGACTTCGATCTTGGCGTAGTTGCGCGGCTTGTAAAAATCTTGCGAGGTGATCGTTACCGCGCCTTCAAACAAATCGCTGGTATAAAAATCATGGTCCAGCACAAGATCGTAAACGCCGTCCGGCAGGTCCGCCTGCCACGTCAGCTCCAGCTCCGTATTGCTGCGAATGCGATAGGCCAGCGGAGATTCCTCGCCGCCCTGTCCCTGCAACAGGTAATTCACCTCGTCTCCCGGCCTGCGCAGCAGATTCAACATGCCGTCGCCCACCGCCACGATCCGCTTCTTGTCCTTGCTGTGCAGGAACGCGGGGCCAACGCGGATGAAGGAAACGTCATAATCCTCCATGTCCTCGTCTTCCGTCAGCTTGAAGCGGACGACCTGGCTATAGCCGGTGCCGAGCTCATTGCGGGCATAGGCGCGAATTTCGTACTCCACCTGCCACTCCAGCGCGTTGTCCAGATGGACCGTGACCGATCCGGTTTTCCCCGCGTCGGCCCCTTCCGCCGCCACGGCCGTCCATTCCGGCTCCTCCTGCCCGGCCTCGCCGGCCTTCCGGTACTCCAGTCCCCGGCTCAGAATCGGGCGGGAGCCGTCGCCGTATACATCCGTCACCACGCTGACGCGATCCTGATGCGTGTGCTTGTCCAGCAAAGCAATGATCGGCTCGTGAATCTGGATCTTAGGCGGCTCCGGCGGCGTGAAACCGAACGTCCAAGTTTCGTTCACCGCCTCGTAAGGGGCCGCAAGCACGACCGCATACGAACTGTTTTTTAATTCGAACTCGGTTCTCTTGCCTCCGAACATGACGAAATTCGTGCCGTCGAACGCCATGCTTGCATAATTTCGGGGAAGCGGGTAATTGTAGGTCGGCAATTCGAAGGGCCCTGTGTCCGATTCGGCGATCGTCTCGAACGGGTGCCCGAATCCTTGCCATGGCGGATTGGAAGAGCTGTGGCCCGGCGCGACCGTCTCCCAGTCTCCTGCCCGCCAAGAAAAGACGGCATCCACATGATTCTGGAAATAGTCGATTCTCCCGTTTTCCGGCCGCATCGTACGGACCGTTTGCCATCCGAAATAGCTGTTATAGTTGACCCATTCCGTCTCTCCGCCGTAGTAGACGACCCTTCTGCCGTCATAAGCCATCACGTGCGCCCAACGTCCGTAATCGTAGGGCTCGGCGCCGAGATTGTTGCCTATCGCAGGATCGTAAATGAGCCGGCGATACTGTTCGGGACCGCGGACGGCCGTCCATGTCGCGCCGTCCCAGAGCCAGAGCCGGTTGTTGTCCTTCTCGTAAGAGACGCTGGTTGGCGTGCTTGGATGCCCGACGACCGGTTCGTTCACGACCGGTCCCGCGTTGCCCCCGAACAGAACGGCGTTCGCGCCGTCGAACGCCATCGTCGCCGTATGGAGCGGAGGCGGACTTAGGCCCGGCGCCTGCTGCGTCCAGGCGCGCGCCGCGCCGTCCCACACCCAGGTGTCGCCATGAATCGCCGCGCCGTCGATGCCGCCGAACAGCACCGCTCGCCCTTGCAAGCCTTGTCCCTCATCGATGTAGTAATGGGCCATCTGCGCATAACTGCGAGGCAGCGGACCGCCGGAGATCGGCACCTCCTCCCAGGTTTGGGAAACGCCGTCCCATAGCCAAGTGTCGTTTAACGCGCCCGATTGGCCTTGCCCGCCAAACAGCAGCACCCGGCCGCTTCCCGGATCGTAGGCGATCGCCGCGCCTTTCCGTTTGGGCGGCTTCACGCCGCTCAGATTGACTTCCTGCCACTCCTGTTCAACGCCGTCCCATAGCCAGGTGTCGTCCAACAGCAATTCCGTGCCGTTGGCGCCGCCAAACAGCACGACTTTGCCCGCCGCTTCATCGTAAGCCATCGCGGCCGAATGACGCGCTTCGGGGACGAACGTCTGTCCGGTAATTTTCTCCCACTTATAATCATGAATCGAGCCGGCAGCCGCGTCGCCCGTCGTATACCGCATCGGCGGCGCAGCGCCGTTCCACGAATAGACGGCGTCCGTTACCCCTATAGGTATCGAATCGAAATCCGTCCCCGGCCCTTCCTGTTCGACCGATGCCGCATATCCGACGCCCGGCCGCACAGGGCCGGAAAACATCGCCAGCAGCTCTGCCAGCAGCATAAAGACAAGCAACTGGCTGACCTTTCTCTGAATGCGCTTTCTTCTCATTTGCTCGACCCCTCTGCACGGTTCATGATAGGAAATACGGTGAGATCCGGACGATCGCCCGGTTGCCTCAATTCCTTTTTTCGACAAAAACATGCTTCATTCGACATCATAACCGATTCTATGTTGCAAAATTGTGGCACAAGCAAAATCGACTTCGGCGTCCCTGGATGCCAACTAAAAAAACGCCCCGATTATCCCTGCCCATTAAGCAGGAAATTCGGGGCGCGCTTCGCCACGCTGCAACGTTGTACGGATTATCGAACAAAGTCTATTTCTTGATCCGGTATTTTAAGCCATTTGTACGATTTATCGTACAGATATCTTCATTCGTATACGCCAACATCCTATTTCGTACGAATAATCGTACATAACAGGCAATATTGCCTCAAAGGCACGGTGTTTTATACGAAAAACCGTACAAACCGCACCCACCTTGCTCCAATTCACCAGTCCGTTCGGACAGAGGATTCGCTAATTGTGAACTAAACCGGGTGTAGCGCACCTTCGCGGACACAGGATCCGTTATTTGCTCCGATGACGGCCATTTCGGCCGCTGCGAATGGAAATAACGGATCGTAAGTCCGCATATCCGCCAAAATGAGGGGGTTTCGACAAAATAAGGTCATCTGTGTCCGATTGCAAAAGCTCAAGAGGCTAAACAGCGCGGATTCCTTCGAACACGCCCTGTCCGGGCGGGCGAATAAGCTACAGATTCAACCCGCCGAGGCTGGCGCCTTGGACGAACAGCCGCTCGATATTCCGTTCGACCGCCGGGTCGACGACGAGCGGAGGCGCTTGATGCGGCTTGACGCGGGCGTCGATAATGACGTTGTCGCACGCCCAATGCTTGAATTCGTAGCCGCTGTTCACGCCGTAAATATCGTGCGAAGGGTTGCTGCGCGTAAACGTCGCCCATAAGAAATTAGCCAGCGTCGCGCTCAGAAACGCGCTGTCGTCGGCAATGACGATCATCGGGCAGGAGGACAGCGGCCCTCTGTCCCGAATCGCGGCGCTCAGCTCGCCGATCTCCCGCTCCGCCGCGGCGTAGCTGGAGAACTTCGGTCCTTGGAGCGCCGCGATTCCCGGCAGGACGAGCTTCGCTCCGCCGAAATCCCGCAATTGCAGCAGCTCCTCCGGCACGTCCCGGCACAGCTCGCGCAGCTTGTCCCCATAAGCCGCGAACACGACCTTGCTTCCGGTGTTCAGTCCGGTGCCCGAATAATCGAGCGTATCGATCGTCGTGTTCGTCTGAAAATGAATGTCCCGGCGCAGATCGATCCGTTCGAGAATGTAGGACAGAAACTCCTCTTCGCGATGCGTGCTCAGCGGCTTCCCGTCCTCCGCGGTAATGAACAAATATTTCGCCAGGCTCAGCTGCCCCGTGCCGAGAATGCGGTTGGCGAGCGTGAGCAGCTCGGCCGGCTGCTTGGCCGGGCTGTAAGGCGTGTAGCGCTCGCTGCCGATGGCGAACAGCAGCGGGTGAACCCCCGCCGCGTCGACGGCGTGAACTTCCTGCACGCCGGGGATTTCCTGCTTGATCGCGTCGCCGGTCAGCTCGTGAATAAGCTGGCCGAACGAGGTGTCCTCCTGCGGCGGCCGGCCGACGACGGTGAACGGCCAGATCGCCCCCGGCTTGGCGTACACCTTATGCACTTTCATGACGGGAAAAGGATGCGTCAGGCTGTAGTATCCCAGATGGTCTCCGAACGGACCTTCCGGCTTCGTCTCCCCCGGATGGATCTCCCCCGTAATGACGAAGTCGGCGTCGTTGCTGATGCAGAACCCGTCCGAATAGCTGTACCGAAAACGGTTGCCCGACAGCATCCCGGCCACGGTCATCTCGCTGAGGCCTTCCGGCAAAGGCATGACGGCCGCAAGCGTATGCGCCGGAGGACCGCCGACAAAGCAGCTGACCTTCAGCGGAACGCCGAGCCTGTTCGTCTTCGCCTGATGAATGCCGATGCCCCGGTGGATTTGATAGTGCACGCCGATTTCTTTGTCCGTCTCGTACTCGTTGCCGTTCAATTGAACGCGGTACATGCCCAGGTTCGAATTCATAATGCCCGGCTTGTCCGGATCCTCCGTATACACTTGCGGCAAAGTCACGAAAGCGCCGCCGTCCATCGGCCAGCTCTGGATGAGCGGAAGATCGGAAATCCGCACCTCGTTGGCGGGAGCGGCCAGCGCTCCGGGCGTCTTTTGCGGCAACGCTTTCCAAGCGGTGAGGCCCGCTCCGACGTTCTGGAACGGACTCTTCAAAGCTTTCATCGGATCGTTGCGCACGGCCATCACTTTCTGAACGGCTTCCCACGTGTTCCGGAAAATAAATCTGCTTCGTTCGATCGTGCCGAAAATGTTGGATGCGGCCCGGAACTTCGAGCCTTTGACGTTCTCGAATAACAATGCGGGACCGCCCGCGTCGTACACCCGCCTGTGGACGGCGGCCATTTCCAGGTAAGGGTCGACTTCTTCGCGAATACGGACCAGGTGCCCGTGCCTCTCCAAATCCGCCAAGCATTCCTCCAAACTCCGATACATAAGAACCGATTCACCGCCCTGGTCATATTTTGTCGTCTGCTTCTCTATTAAATTGTATCGGGGTTTAGGCGTCTCTGTCCAGTTGCCGCCTCCCCCGCGTTCCGGCTTCTGCAGCGACATGGCGCGGATCCTCTTTTTCGCAAGGCCGAATTACGAGTTAAACCCTCGCTTGTAAAAGATCTTGATTGAAAGCCTCGCGCATACGAGCGAAAAAACGACGAAAAATCCGGCCCAGAAAAGCGCGGGAACGTCGGTAAAGCGGCTGAGATTGGCGGCGTCCCCCGCGGCGCCCGGATTTTGCGCTGCGATCGCCAGCAGGATCAGCGAGCTGATGACGGATTCGACCAGGCATATAAACGCGATCAGCAAATAATAGATTCGCGACAGCCATGGACGATTGAAGGCGAGTATCGCGACCGTAAGCATCGCGAAGCCCGCGCACCACGCCATTCCGTATCCGTTGCGGACGAACAGCGCCAACGCCAGAACCGCGACGAACGCCATCAGGATCAGGCCGGCTTTTTCCCGTTTGCGGGCATGCAAGCCGAACAGGAGAACGGCGAACAGGGACGAACCGGCATAGCCGGCGAGCGAGATGAGCGCGCCTTTCCACACGGAAGAATACGAAGTATAGGCTAAGCCGCTTTGGTCGGCGTATAAGTGGATGAACATAACCTCCCCCGACAGCAATAGCGCGGTTACGGCGTGAAACAGTTCATGTATCAGCGTATCCACGTTCCGGAAAAATTCGGAGAACGGGATCAAGCGCGTCAGAAACACCGAAAGCGTCAAAAACAGGGCGACTTTCATCCATGCCCGGATACGCCATCCCCTCGTTTCGTTCTATGATTCGCCAAGATTTGACGGGAGTAGTCGCATTATACCATCGCGCGCCGGAAACGAAAAGGAACGCCAGGCCGTTCGGACAGGAGATCCGCTATTTATGAACAAAACCGGGATTTGCGCATCTATACGGACAGAGAATCCCTTATTTGCCTCGTTGACGGCCATTTCGGCTATTTTTCATCGAGATAACGGATCCTCTGTCCGGATCGCCGGCAAAATGAAGGGTTTTCGACAAATTAGCGTCATCTGAGTCCGGTAGCGATCGCTCAAGCGGATCAAGGCCCCTTGGACGAAAAAGCCATCCCGCGACGACGTTCTCGCGACATGGCTTTCGAATATCGAATTCCGCAAGTTACTTTCCGATCATCATCGTACCCTGAAGAGGGTCGAGACCGCTCTCCCAATGGACGCGAATCGACGTTCCGGAGAACAGGTCCGAGCTGTCGCCGATGTGAAAATGCAGGTGCGGCTCGCTCGAATTGCCGGAATTGCCGATCAGGCCGACCGGATCTCCCTTGTTCACGCGATCGCCGGCCTTGACGCGAACGGAGCCTTCCTTCAGATGCGCGAGGAAGCTGTACTCCCCGTTGCCGTGATCGAGAACGACGAGGTTGCCCGCCGGCTCGTCCGGATTCACCGTCCCGACGGGCGCGTTGTCCGGTATGTCGTTTACGACGAGCGCGACCGTCCCGTCCTGCGGCGCCAGAGCTTCCTGGCCGAACGCGTAGTAGCTCTCGTTTAACGTCGCGTCTCCGGAATACGAGAACCCGTCCTTCGCCTGAACGAAATCGTATGCGTACCGCTGGCTCGGATGCTCGTAATGGTAGTTGGCCAGCACGTCTTGACCGCCCCAGAAGACGAGCCACTCTCCCCTGAACGGGGCGGCGTACGCGAGACCGGTTGGCCGATCGTCCGTCTCCGGATAACGCTCCAGCGGAACGAATTGTATGCCGGTAATCGTCCCTTCTCCGTCCATGAAGAGGAGAAGCCCTCTGTTCCCGTCCTGATCGGTCCAAGTCGAATATTCTCCGCCGTTCAGCGCCATGCTCGTGTTCGGCTTCCATTCCGTTACGCCCTCGCCGAAAGCCGTCACCGCCTCCAGGAACGGGCCCGGAGCGATTTCTTGCCGGAACGCTTCGCTCGTCAAGCCGTAGACTTCGTCGTATTTGCCGTCAAGCAGCGATTGTACGATCTTTTCCGCGCTCATTCGCTCACCCCTTTCGCCGTTTGCCGGGCTCGCGCTTTCCTTCGCGCCCGGCGCATCCGTCCCGACCGCCTCCGATGGGGCCGCTCCCCCGTCATTCCCGTTTCCTCCGCAACCCGACAGCCAAATCGCGGAACATGCCATCAGCAGCATGAGCCTTCTCATTTTTCCCACTCCATTCTTTTCTCTCGCTCGCCTTTTATTATGAAGGAAGAATCTTATGCTGCCGGAAACGGGAGCTTATCTGCGCCTTAATTCGGTAAGCGAAAATTAAGATTCCGTTAAGCCGGAGCTTCAAGTGGCGGCTTGGCGAACGTGATAGAATAGAGGAAACGATGGAAGCGAAGGGATGCAAGACCGTGAATGAAGCTTCAATTCTGCTCGTGGACGACGAGCAATCGATTCTCCTGCTGCTCGAAACCGCTTTTCGCAAAGAAGGGTTTTCCTCCCTAGACAAAGTCGCTTCGGCGGAAGAAGCGTTGGCCGCGTGCGAGCGGAAACGCTACGACGTCATCGTGCTCGACGTCATGCTGCCGAAGATGAGCGGCATCGAAGCCTGTCCTTTCATCCGCCGGCTGACGGACGCCCCGATTTTGTTCCTGAGCGCCCGGACGACGGACTTCGATAAGCTGACCGGCTTCGCGGTCGGCGGAGACGACTACGTCCCCAAGCCGTTCAACCCGCTCGAGATCGTCGCCCGCGTCCGCGCATTGCTGCGCAGGTCTCGGGCAAGCCCGCCCGACGAGGCCGTCGTACGGAACGGTGTGCTGGACTTCGGCTACTTCCAAGTAAACGAGGCGGCAGCCGAGCTGACGGTCGCCGGACGGCCGGTCCCTTGCCCCTCTCTCGTCTTCCAGCTGTTGCTGTTTCTATGCAAGCATCCGAATCGGGTGTTTACGAAAAGCGAGCTGTACGAAAGAGTCTGGGGAGACAATAGCATCGGCGACGATAATACGATCATGGTTCACATCCGCCGCATCCGCGAACGGATCGAGCCGAATCCCGGACAGCCCGAATATCTGGTCAATGTAAGAGGCCTCGGGTACAAAATGGTCAAAAAGGAGTCGTCTCATGAGCATTAAAGGCCGGCTCGCCCTCCGCTTGGCGATCGGGTTCGTGCTCGCCGGACTCGTGCTGCTCGCATTCGCCGCGGCGACGCTCGGCTGGACGATCAATCAATTGACGAGAATCGAAGCGTCGAGACAGTTCGAGAACGCGGGGCTATCCGAATTGATCCGCACGATCGAGCATCAGGACGGGCAGCTTCGTTTCGACCCGAAGCTCATCGAGCTCCTTCGGGAGAGCGGGGGCTGGCTTCAGAGGATCGACGGGGAAGGGCGGGTCACGGATTCGTTTTTCGTCCCGGACGACGTGCCGGACGCATACGGCCCCGGGGAATTGAACGCTTATTGGCACGGAACGGCCCCGTTTCCGTATCGTTTATATTTATGGATCCAGGAGAAGGAAGGCATTTCCCATACGCTGCTCTACGGAATGAGCAATCGCGACGACGATCTGCTGCGGCTCGCGGCCGACACGGCCGTCGTCGATGGCAGGAAGCTCCTGTTGCCGGACGAAGCGCGATCCGCGATGGCCGGACGATCCGCTTGGCTGCAATTGCTGGATCGGAATGGAACCGAGCTCGCTTCGTATAATAAACCTCCTGGCGCGATCGGCGAATTTTCTATAGAGGAGCTGACGCTTCGATCCGCCTATCCCGACCGTTACGATACGAAGCTCGTCTCGCGGTACGAACCGGCGACCGGTCGCACATGGGTGTTAAGCTTCCCGATGAACGAAGCGACGCCCGGCCAAGCGTCCGCGCTTCCGCCGGAGATCCGGGTGCTCGCGATCGGCATCGGCGCGCTGCTCCTGGCCGCGCTGCTGCTCTTCGTCCTCGTCTCTTCCTGGTTCGGCCACCGGTTCGGCAGTCCGATCGCGCACATCCTCGACTGGCTAAGACACCTTGGATCGGGACGTTACGCGGAACCGGCCGATTCTACGGGAGTTCCGAGAAGCCGAGACAAGCGCGGACGAAGGAAAAGCAAGTACCGCGTCTACCGGGACGTGATCGACTCTATGGGCGCGTTGACCGCAACGCTCCATCGCAACGAGAAGCTGCGGGAAGAAACCGAACGCATGCGCGACGAGTGGATTGCCGGCGTCTCCCACGATCTGAAGACGCCGCTCTCCTCAATCAAAGGCTACGCGCACTTGCTGGAGAACGAAGCTTACGAATGGTCGCCGGACGAAATTCGCTCGTTCGCCCGAATCATGATGGAGAAATCGGCGCATCTCGACGAGCTCGTCAACGATCTCTCGCTCGTCTACCGGGTCAAGAACGGTCAAGGCGCGCCTTCGTCCGAGCGGTTGGATCTGAACGCCTTTATGGCGGAAGCGATCGGGGAAGCGGCGGACGACCCGCAATTCCCCAAGGGCAGCATCCGTTACGCCGGAACGAAAGATCCCGCGCATATCGACGGGTATAGGCCATGGCTTCAGCGGATCGTAGACAACCTGGTCGCCAACGCCTTGCAGCACAACGATGAGGGCACCGTTCTGACCGTGTCTCTCGCGCGGGACGATTCGAAGCGCGCAACGCTCGTTTTCTCGGACAACGGCGGAGGCTTGGACGAGGAAACGGCGGAGAGGCTGTTCGAGCGTTATTACCGGGGAACCGACACTGAGAGCCGAACGGAAGGATCGGGCCTCGGCATGGCGGTCGCCAAAGCGCTCGTGGAAGGAATGGGCGGCAGCATCGAAGCGTCTTCTTCTCCCGGCCAAGGCACGGCGATCATCGTGCGCTGGCCGCTCGCGAGTTGAGTTGCTCGATTTTTTCGAGCAATTCGGTGCCGCCCCGCGCTCCCGAGCGGAGATAGCTCGATTTTTTCGAGCAATTCGGTGCCGCAGTGGCGTTCGCGCGTCGAGTTGCTCGATTATTTTTCGACCTCGACCAGTTTGTCTCCTCTTTTCTCGTATCGATACGTTCGAACCCGTTCTTCCCCCGACTCATCGAATGACCGCAGGGTAAACGAGCCGAGGGCATCGTCGTATGCGACGATGTCGTCTCTGTCCGCTCCCAGAGCCTCCCTGACGCTGGACCATCGCAGTTCCCCGTTGCTTTCCTTAAAGATGTAAATCTGATTTTGCTTATAGGTCGTTACGATCGCTTCCTCCTTGCCGTCGCCGTCCAGATCGTTTTCATAGCTGTCGGCTTGGAAAAAGCTATAGGTGATCATGCCTTCCGCTTCCCGCTTCAAATACCAGGCGCATCCCTCGCCGTCCGTTCTGCATAGCGGTTGACGGATCTTCAACGCTTCTTGACCGAACAATCGGGTCATCTCGAACTCCAGGTCATACATATGCCCCGTTCCGTAATGGAAGAGCGTGCCGGGTTGCGACAGACCGTCTGCCGTAAACCCGAACGAAGGGAACTTATCCGGTCCGACGCCTTCTTTTAACGTATAACGCAAGGCCGTTCCGAAACCGTCTATCGGCTTCTCTTCAATCAGATCGATATCCGCAAGCGCGATCTGTTCGATAGGGCCGGTATTCCTCATCGGATGATATTTGTTGGATAAGCCGGGCAAAATATTGGGATCGCTATCATAAATGAATTGCCCCTTTACCAATCTCGGCGCTTCCAGTAGTTGGAACGTCAATCGAAACTGCTGGCCGCGAGTTTCCGCGCTGCCGGCCGGCGTCGCGTCGTTGGGCCAGCCGGATATCAAGACGGTCGCAGTCAGACAGGCCAGAACCGCTCCCGCGAAAAGCTTCCACATGCGCAAGGCAGGTTTTTTCTTTCTCTCCACAGCATCCAGCACCGCCAGCTTCATCTCCTCCGAATAGGTTTCCCCTTCGAACAAGCCTTGCTTGACCAACCGCTCCCATGGCGATCGCGCGTCGTTCATCGTTCCGAATCCCTCCATTTCTCGTCTACGGCTTTGCGGGCGCGGTGCAGCCTCGACTTTACCGTTCCTTCCGAAATCTCCAACAGCTTCGCGATCTCCGCCATGGTCAATTCATGTTCGAGGGTAAGAACGAGCACCTCCCGCAGCTTCATCGGCAAGCCCATTACGATTTTGCGGATTTCCCGCACGGAATGCTCTTCAAAATAAGCCATTTCCGCCGACTGCCCGTTCTCGCGCGGTTTAACCCCTCCAAACAAAATGATGCGGCGCATATAGCCGGACTTCATCTCGTTGATGGCGAGGTTTCTCGTGATCGCGAACAGCCAGGTTTTGATCGACGATTGACCTTTGAAGCCCCCGATGTTCCGATAAGCTCTTATAAACACTTCCTGAGCGACATCCTTCGCTTGCTCGCGGTTTCCGGTCAGCGCATACGCGTACTTTCTGACGTCGTCGCCGTATTGCGTCATCAGCCGGTAGAGTTCCGCCGCGTCTATGCGATCCGTAAACGTCACGTATCGAAACTCCGAAGACGATTCCATCGATTCACCTCCGCCCTATTAGACAACGCTCGCCCTCGAATCGTTCCCTTAATTTTACACGATTGCAAAAGTCCGCGGCCAAGCCGTCCAATGGAAGACAGAAGAAGAGCCGCCGGATATCCAGCGACTCTCGATTTTAAATAGATACAATAGCGCCGTTATCCCGCAACACGTCCCGAAGTTGCTCCACATCGACGTCCGCCAGCGAGACCCCTTGCCGGATAGCCGATGCCGCTGCCGTACCCGCTGCTTCTCCGATGGCAAGGCAAGTCGACATCGCCCTCGTTAATCCGAAAGGATAAGGCTCGACCGAGATGCATCTGCCGCTCGTCAGAAGTCCTTCCACGTTGCTCGAGACCAAACATCCGTAAGGGATGCCAATCGCGTGTTCGGATGGAAGAAGCGTTAATCCGTGACCCTGATGAATATCAACGTTATAGCCTGCAAGCGCGATCGTATCCTCGGGGATAAGTCTCTCGTCGATATTCCTTTTTGTAATCGTCTTAATCCCCGTGATTCTTCTGCTTTCTCGAGCGGTGGCGCCCACTGCGATATTCGCCAGAAATGCATCCTGAAAACCGGGACAATATTTTCGGAAGAAATTCATCAGCAATTTAACCTGTCTATGGCCTTCGATCTCGGCTTGGGTGAAGCTTACAGGGTCGGTCGGATCGATATCAAGCATTCTCGTCGCGTTGACGACGATCTCGTTCTTGTTCGGCTGCTTGGCGAAAATGATCCGGTCCCGGGGAATGTCGAATTCCCCGTTCGCCTTCGCCTGCTCGATAAATTCGTGAAATCCCGTAAAGTAAAACGACTTGGATTCCAGAAAATATTCAAGGGAATACTGTACCCCGTAAGTATCTGGAGCGGCGAACGTCTCGGGACGGGATTGGATATATGCGATCAGTTCTTCCATATTCACGTTTCCAACGCTGAATACGAGAGACACCGGTTGCACTTTGCCTTCCCGATTCCCCATCTCGTACATGGCGCCGGCAAGGTACGCCGCAGTCCCATCGCCCGTCGCATCGATCAATACTTTGCAACCGACTTCATAGACTATGCTTCTGGATAGAAGCACGACGCCGGTTACGCCGCCATTCTCGACCGTTACGTCCTGAACTTCCGTAGAGAGCAGCAAATCAACGCCAGCCTCTTCGCACATTTCCATCGCGATGATTCTCAGCCAGTATGGATTAACTACGGTAATCGAATTGTGGAGAGGACACGGAATATGCCCGGGAATGGAACCTCCAGCTTCGTCCAATCGACCGATCATCTCATCGCCTATGCCCCCGACAACTTGATTGCCGGCCCGATCGTAGAAGGCTAGCAAGGGTAGTCCGGTTGCCGCCACGCCTCCCAGAGCGGCGTTCTTCTCGACCAGCAGCGTTCTCATGCCCATCCGGGCTGCCGCAATCGCCGCCGGAATTCCGCCCGGACCTCCTCCAACGACAATTACGTCGTAACTATTCAGCTTTTTTCTGCCTCTCATAGCTGTCCCGCCCTTCGTCATTTGCCTTCGAGTATCGTGTCTGACCGTTTTTTCATCGATTCGATGCCTTCCTGGATAGAGCGCTCTCCGATTAGAATTCTCTCGCCCTCATCCTCGACGATTTTCTGGATTTCGGCAATATTCGTAAACTTCGTGTCGTTAATCGGTTCGAGATCGGCGAACATCACGCGTTTGAACGAATCGACGTCGTAGTAGCGTTCCGGTTGATCTCCCAGCATGAGCCGCACGACTTCGTCTTTATCGAATTTTTTCCAGGCGGGAACGCGACCGAACGGAATCATGGCCTCAAACCCTTCGGTGACGTACCATTTCAGAAACTTCCACGCCTCATCTTTATGAGGAGAGCGCTTGTTGATCATCGTAAAATCGAGGTAGAGCGTGCCGCCCGATTCATACTTGCTGTCTTCGGAGATAAGCGGAGGCGGAGCGAACGCGGTAACGAAATCATGCGGAAAATCCGTTACGTTCATGATCGTCCTCAAACTGGCCGTCCCCGCCCATAACATCGCAACGTCGCTCTTCACGAACATTTGCGCGCCTTCCATCTTCGTTGCTTTGGCTTCAGCCAATGGAGGTTGAACTTTCAAGTTTTGTTCAAGGTCGTACATCGTATCGAAGTACTTCTTGAACGCCGGATGATCGAAATTGCTTGTCCCGTCCGGTTTGTAGATGGCATTCGTCCCCAATTCCGTCTTAACAGCCTTATCCAGATATTCGTAGATGACCGGCTGGAGGTTGTGGACGTACGAACCCCAACGTTTGTTCGACCCCTCTCCGGCGCTGAGGCTCCGGGCATATTCGACGTAGTCGTCCCAGGTCCATCTGGCCGGGACCGGTAATCCGGCTTCGTCAAGGAAGGACTTATTGATCGTAACGAAGTCGTAAATAATCGTGGCAGGCAGGTAATAGGTTTGCTCGCCGAACATGACGACAGCATTATCGCCGAAGTTATCGACAACGTCGAAGCCATCCTCTGCGATTAAGGAATCCAGTGGTTCGGCCATTCCCGCTTCGATTCGCTTGGCGACCTTGTCCATTCTATGATTGATGAACAAATCCACCTGTCCCCCGGCCAACAATGCCGTCTCCAACTTCGTGTTGCCGGCATCGTCGTTCACGTATCGAACATACTCGACTTGAATGTCCGGATTTTGCGCGTTCCACATATCTACGGCCTGCTGCGGACCGTATTCTTCGGGAACACCCCCCCATATTTTCAGTTTAACGACTTTTCCGTCATTGGAAGATTGCCCGGCGGTCTCCCCCGAAGAACCGTCTTTCGATCCTCCGGACTGACATGCGGTCAACACCGTCGATAGAACGAATAGAATTGCCAGTCCCCATGCGATGGATCTTTTCATTTCGTCGTTTCCCCTTCTTTTTTTATTTACCGCAGTTTGTTGCCAGGTCCGTCTAGCCCTTCACGCCACTCGATACCACCCCCTCGATAAACCACTTTTGACAAAACAGAAAGAGCAGGAACAACGGCAGTATGGCGCTGACGGATGCAGCCATCATCAACGAATATTCATTGCCGGCTTCATCGATAAAGTTGGTCAGCCCGATCGGAATGGTCCACAGTTCCTGGCTGGCCAGGAAGACCAACGGGTTCAGAAATTCGTTCCAATTCCATGTGGTGCTGAGAATGATCAGCGATATCAGCGCGGGCTTGGAAAGCGGCGCGATGATCCGAAACCAGATCAACAGATGGCCTGCGCCCTCTATCTTGGCCGCCTCCGTGAAGTCCTTCGGAAGCGTAGCGTAGAACTGCCTTAACAGAAATACGCCGAAAGCGGTGCACATGCCCGGGAGGACAATCGCCCAGTGCGAGTTATATAACCCGATCCAATTAAAGATGATAAACCGGGGAACCAGGGTTACCTGATCCGGGATCATTAGCGTAGCCAGAAAGATAAAGAATACGAAATCTCTTCCGCGGAAGGAAATACGGGCAAAACCGTAGGCCGCCGCCGAACTGATGACGACCGTTCCGATTACGGTCAACACCGTTACTTTGATTGAATTATAATAGTACAGCCAGAACGGTTTGCGGCCCGACCAGACATTCTTGTAGTTCTTGAATTCCCAATGATCGGGAATCCATTGCATGGGATAGGCGAATACGTCGATCGGCTTCTTGAAAGATGAGGAAAGCATCCATATGAACGGCAGCACCATACAAAGTCCAAACACCAAAAGAAGCACCGTCAGAAGCAGTTTGGGCAACAATTGACGTATGCGATTTCCATCCATCCTCATCCGGCGTTCGCGATCGGCTATTTCAACTTTCGTTTCCATCTGCATCCCCTTTTAGGTGTAATGAACCCAGCGCTTCTGACCTTTCCATTGGAGAACGGTTATGATTAGTATGATGAGAAACAAAATCCAAGCCATGGCTGACGCATAGCCCATCTTGTAGAAACCGAACCCTGCCTTGTACGCGTAATAAGTCAGCACGGTCGTGGAAGTGCCGGGTCCGCCCTGCGTCATGATGAAGACGGCGATGAACACCTGGAAAGAATTGATGATACAAGTGATCATGACGAAGAACGTAGTCGGCGATAACAGCGGCAGCGTAACGTTCATGAAACTTTTGAACGGGCCAGCCCCATCGATTCGCACCGCCTCGTATAAATCCTTGGGGATGTTCTGAAGGCCTGCCAGGTAGATGATCATGTTGTAACCGACGTTGTACCAGATCGTCATAATGATAATCGCCGGAAGCGCCCATTCCATGCTCGATAACCATCCGGGAGGATTGTCCACCCCCAGACCGCGCAGAAATTGATTGATTGGTCCCTGAGTCGGATTAAATAGATTGCTCCATACGATAGAAACCGCAACCATGCTGGAAATGTAAGGCACGAACAGCATGAGGCGGATCGACTTCTTAAGAAAAACCCCTTTGTTCAAAACAATCGCGCACAGCAGCGAAAATACCATAGTCGCCGGAACCGTAACGAGAGCAAAAATGAAATTGTTTTTCAAGCTGTCGATGAACCATTCGTCCCGCCACATGCTTACATAATTACCGAATCCCGCAATCCGAATCCCTTCAATGCCGTCCAAGTAGTTCCAGTCCGTGAAGCTAATGATGAAGGATAAGATCATCGGAATGATCATGAAGACGGCAAGCCCAGCAATTGCCGGAAGGATAAACATCCAACCGATGAACGCTTCGGATTTCATAACGGTGCGTTTGATAAAGTATCCCCCCTGTTCGTCAGGTTTACTTTAGCACCTCCCGGCAGCGATCAGAACCCACATCCCTTGACATTTGTGCTCTGTTTATTCGCAATTCCCCGGGAGGGGGAACCGTTTCTTGGAACTGAGATGCGATTCTTGGAATCTTCTCTTCCGTCGGGGTTCTTTATTTACAGCCTTCGACCGGGCAGAGTATAATTTATTAACTTCCAAGAAGGGACGAGGCGCCCGTGCAGATTCGATTCATCAGCTTGCGCACCAAGCTCGTCATCGCATTTGCCATTTTTATTCTGTTGCCTATCTTCGGAACGAGCCTGTACGCATATAGCGAGTTTGAGAATATTCTGCGCAAGCAGATCGAAGTGTCGGCGTCCGATCAGATTCAACAAATCAACTGGAACATCGACCGCAAACTGAAGTTAATGATGAACGCAGCCAATTCGATCATTCTCGACGAGAACATACGAGAGTTATTGGACCACCCTCCCCGGACCATGCGCCAGAAGCTGGACGCCTCCCATCTGCTGAATAATAAGTTCATGGAGATCTCGACTACGGTCATTTTGAACGCTATGGACTTTACGATCCTTGATTCTACAGGAAATCTCTATACCAGCTGGTCGAAGAATGAACGATCTCTCGATGAAATCACAACTTCGGAATGGTATGCCCGCACATGGCAAGAGAACGGCTTTATGCTCTGGACCCTGAACAATCGCAATTACGTCCGTCCGGGCAAGGAGAAGCTCATCACGGTCTCCATGGTCATTAAAGACGAGAGCTTTTCCCGCAGTCTTGGTATGCTGGCCATCAGCGAACCCGTGTCGTCTTATATCGATATTCTAAAGACGAGACAAAACTCCGCTCTCGGGGGATACGGCTTTCTCGTGGGACCGGAAGGGGAAATCGTCGGAGAGAACGAATCCGATGCCGGGAGACTCTACGGGGAAGCCGAATCACGCATTCAATCCAATACGACCCTCAGTATGGACATCAGCAATAAAACCTATGTCGTCAGTTCCTACACGATCGACTTGTCCGGCTGGAAGATCATTCATATCGTGCCGCACGAATCCATCTTCCAACAAGTGGATGCGATCCGATTCGTTGTATCCGTAACGCTGATCGTAAGCTTAACCTTGTTCATTTCCTTGATCATCCTGTTTTCCTACATGCTGACCAAGCCGCTGCGGCACCTGCGAACCGTCATGGAGCAGGTCGAGCGCGGGAATCTGGATGTGCACTACGATATACACTCACGCGATGAAGTCGCCCTCCTCGGAGGGAGCTTCAATCGAATGGTAAGACGGCTGAAATCCCATATTGAGAAGGAAATCATACTTGAGCAGCGCAAAGAACAAGCAAGATTGGAAGCGCTTCAGGCACAGATCAATCCCCATTTTCTGCACAACACGCTCAGCACGATTCGCTGGATGTCGATCATGGCAGGAGCGAAGCCGATTACCGAGATGCTGCAGGCGCTTGGTCAACTGCTCGATATGAGCATTCATCGCGGGCAGGAAGAGATTCCTCTGAGTGAAGAACTCGAAAACGTCCGATGTTTTCTGATTATCCAAAAACACCGTTTTGGTGATCATATTCGAATTATCGAGGAGATTGAGCCTCGATCCTTGGAGGCTCTTGTTCCCAAGCTATCCTTGCAACCGCTTATCGAGAATGTCTACCATCATGGCGATTTTACGAATCGGAATGGCGAGATCATCCTTCGTTCCTTGATGCGGGACGGAATCGTTGTGCTTGAAGTCATTGACAACGGTTTATCCGCGCGATCGGCCGAACAATCCGACCGACTCAATCAGGAACGCAAACAGACCATCCGGCTATCCGGCATCGGCTTAAACAACGTCCATAGTAGAGTTAACATGATGTATGGCAAGAATTTCGGACTGAAGATTCGTCATTATCACGCTGAAGGCCGAACCTGCGTTTCCATTACTTTACCGTTCCGTAAGGAGGATGGATATGAAAGTGATCGTAGTTGATGACGAAGTATTCGTTCGTAAAGGAATTATGACCGGAATTCCCTGGCTCGAACACGGGATCGATATCGCAGGCGAAGCCTCCAACGGACTTATCGGGTTGGAGCTGGTCAGGCAACTCAGCCCGCATGTCGTGCTGACCGACTTGCGCATGCCCGTGATGGACGGTCTGGAGATGATCCGGCACATTCGCGATGAATATCCGGAAATCAAAATCATTATTATGAGCGTTCGCGAGGACTTTCAAGCCGTTCAGGAAGCATTGCGGCTAGGCGTCGCAGATTACATTCACAAGCTGCATTTGAATCCGGCGGATCTGCTGCATAGCCTGTTGAAAATCAAAGCGTCGATACAGGACCCAGTCCCTTCGACGCTCCCGGCATCCTCCTTGCCGGACGTTTCCTGCTCCGGACTTTGGCGTTGGCTGAAGGATACTTCCACGGAGAGCGAACAAGAAGTGTTCGTCGATGCCTCGAATTATTTGCTGGTCAAAGTCCAACTTCATAACGGGGCATCCATGACAGATCCCTTGAACAAATTATTTTTGGAAACGCTTTTAGACCGACTAAACTTAAAATCCGTGTGGGAACACTCCGTATGGCTGTTCGATGATCGAGGCGATCTGTGGATATGGATGCATTCGAACGAATCCTTGGATAGGGAAAGTGTAAGCGCCGATCTGGAAGAATTGCTCGATGCCATCCGCAAAAGAGATGGCGACCTTCTTGTTTCGGCCGGACTCAGCCTTCCCTTCCATATCAAAGAGGATCGGATCACAGCAGCAAGGCAAGCAGAAGAAGCTTTGGAGCGTTGTTTTCACCGGGGTTACGGAGCGATCCACCTGTATGAAGTCAGACACGCGGTTGACCGGGAACCGCAACCTCTGTTTGAGCCTTCTAATCTTAAAAAATATTTACATTCGATGGGAATTCTGGACTTCGACAAGGCCGAGAAACAACTAATGCTGCTGTTCCCCGCTGTAGTTCGCATTGACATTCCAGAATCCATTGTACGAGAGGGAGTCTATCAATGGTTGTCCTCCAACGTAGCTCTTTTGAGGGAGCGGATCGGATATATTCACGACGGAATTCTCGATAAATCTCCATTCGAACAAATTTCCGTCATCAGAACTTACGGGGAGTTGCGGGAATGGTGCTTGCGTTTCCACACTGTTACCAGGGAAATGCTGCAAAAAATGAATGCAGGTCCGCATCGGCACGAAATTCGCAAAGCGATCGATTTTATCCATGAATGCTACGCTCAGCCTATTCGGGTGCAGGATGTCGCCCAATACGTCCACCTAAGCGAAAACTACTTCAGTTACCTCTTCTCTAAAGAAACAGGCAAGCCGTTTATCCACTATCTGCAAGAATTCAGAGTGGAGAAAGCGAAAGACCTGTTTCGAAAGGGGCGCTTGCCTTGGACCGATATCGGGGCTGCCGTTGGTTTTGAAAATCAGAAATACTTCTCCAAAATCTTCAAGCGTTATACGGAAATGACCCCCGCTCAGTACTCCAATCGAATTCGGTGGAACGGAAGCAAATCGCCGGGGCCTCATCTCTCCGGTTGACAATATGCAGCCAAGATGCGCTCAAAGGGGTATGTCCGAATCGCCTTCAAAAGGAGGGGGTTTCGACAAAATAAGATCATCTGTGTCCGCTAGAAAAAAATAAAGCAGACCCAAGCCGATAGCCGGCCTGAGTCTGCTTCCCGTCGCACCTTATTCCGCTTGACCAACCAACCGCATTCCTGCCCGGCCTGCTTAAGGCAGCTCGACCGACACTTCCTGGCCGGACTCGGCGGAACGCAGCACGCCGTCGATGATCGCCTGCTGGATCAAAATTTGCTCGCCCGGAATCGGCGCGGGACGTCCGTCGCGAACCGCCTCGGCGAAGTCCCTGACCTTCTCGTCGAACAGGTTCAGCTTGTGCTCGACGAGCGGGATCGGCGTGCTCGTATGGCCGCCGTACTCGTCGTGATACAGCGTCATCGAGCCGACCGAGCCGTCCCAGACGCCGGACCAAGGCCCCGTGCCCGCGGACGTGATCTTCAGTCCCGCATCCGTGCCGAGGAACATCGTCGCGCCGAGCGTATCCATATGCATTGCCCAGGAAATTTTGAACTGCAGCACGAGATCGTTCTCGAACCGGACCATCGCCACGCCGAAATCTTCCACTTCGAACTTGGCCGCCTCCGGGTGATACAGCGGATTACGCCCGAAATGATTGGACGTGAACGCCGACACCGTCACCGGACGCGGGTATCCGAGCGCGTTCAGCGCCATGTCGAGCGAGTAACAGCCGATATCGGCCATCGCCCCGGCGCCGGCCAGCTTCTTGCTGATGAACGTTCCGCCCGGCATGCCCCGGCGGCGACCGCCTCCGGTCTCGGCGTAATACACCTTGCCGAGGCGGCCGGATTGCACGATCTCCTGCAGCAGCTTCATGTTCGGATCGTAACGCGGCTGGAAGCCGATCGACAGCATATTGCCCGTATCCTTGGCGACCTGCGTCATTTCGAGCGCTTCCGCCAGCGTCACGGACATCGGTTTCTCGAGCAGCACTTGCTTGCCGGCTCTGAGCGAATCGACCGCCGTTTCATGGTGAGACACGTTCGGCGTGCAGATGCTGACGGCGTCCAGCTCCTGCTCGAGTAGCTTGCGGTGCCCGTCGTACGCCGCCGCGCCGACGAGCTGCTCGTTCTCGACGAATTGCCCGGCTTTCCCCGGGATCACGTCGGCGACGGCCACGATCTCCACGAACGGGAGCTTCCGATAGGCCGATACGTGGGCTCTGGCGATGCCTCCGCTTCCGATAATGCCAACGCGCAATTGTTTACTCATGGGATCGCATCCTTCTCTCGTCATAGAATCGCCGAAGGCTCCCGGCTGTCGGCATGCATTTTCCGGAAGACGCTCGGCGTCACTTCGTATTTGTTCTTGAAAACCGGATACAAGTAATTCGGATTCGCGTAGCCGTGATCCAAAGCGATCTCTTCGATGGCCTTATCCGTCCGGATCAGGTCTGAGCAGATCGCGGTCAGCCTTACGCGCTCTACGTAATCGCGGAAGGTCGTGCCACCCTCGTTGCGGAAAATCCGCTGCAGCTGCCGCGGGCTGATGCCGATCGTCGCCGCGACCTGCTCGAGCGAGAGGGGCAAGCTTTCGTTGTCTTCGATATATTTCACGGCAAGGCGGTAACGATGATAGGCCATGTCCCGCTCCGGGATGCCCGTTCTGCCGTCGCGAACGCCGAAAGCCCGGGTCGTGCGGAGCAGAATCTGCACGATCGCTTGCTTCATCAGCGTATAGAATCCGACGGGCTGCTCCTCCCAGATCCGATACGCTTCGAGAAAGCCGGTCATCGCATGGAACCGGTCCGCCACGGGAACGAGCGGCGCGCCGGACAGCGCCTCCACGCATTCCCGGGCTTCCTTCGCTTCGAGCTCGTCTCCCCACCCCGCCTCGTCCGACCGGTTCGGCAGCGGCACGATATCCAGATGCAGGCACAGCTCTTTCATCGGATCCTCCGGATCGACTTCCTGGTAATGGACGACGTCCGGTCCGGTGAGATAGAACATCCCCTCGCGAAGATCGTAAGTCTGATCGACGAGGATGACCTTGCCCTTGCCCTTGGCGATATAATGAAATTCGTATTCGGAATGCTTGTGGAAAGGAATGATCTGCCCGGGCGCGAACGAGGCCAGATGGCAGCGCAGCATTCGTATGCCGTACCCTCCCCAGCGGAACTGCAAGTCCAGACGGTCGAGCGCGTCTTGCTTGTTCAGCATCCGGGCATAAGGGAAGGCGCCCGGGCCGACCGCGGATTTCCGTTCGGGCGAATTCGTTTTGTTCGATCCGTTCGCCAATCCGCTCCCCCTCCTTCGTGTAGTTCGATCGTCAGATCAGCTCGTCGATCCGGATCGGGCGCCCTTCCACGACGGAGCGCGTCGACGCTTCCATGAGCCTCGTCAGGTCGACTGCCGCCGCGACGTTGTCTTCGGCTTCCGTTCCGTTCCGAATATGGTCGACCCATTGGCCGTAAGCCGACTGGAGCCGCGCGTCCAATTCGAGCGTTTCCCACTCGCCGCTTCCGAGGTTCGTTCGCACGACGGGCTTTTCGTCGGGAAAGCCGAACAGCAGCGTCCCTTCCGTGCCGTGAAGCTCGATCGAGAACGGCGAATGGCTGTTGACGAATCCCGCTTCGACGATGCCGATGGCTCCATCCGGATATCGAAGCACGGCGACCGCGTTGTCTTCGACCTCCTTGCCCGTCACGTACCCGAAGCTCGCGCTGACGCTTTCCGGCATCCCGAGAAACCAGCGCACGAGGTACATCGGATGGCAGCCGAGATCGATCAAGGCGCCTCCGCCGCATTGTTCCTTCGAGTAGAAATGAGCGGGAAGCCAGTCCGCGACCGCTCCGTTATGAGACAGCCGCGCCCGAACCAGGGTCAGCTTGCCCAATCCGCCTTCCCGCAGCACCTTCCCGATCGTTTGCGTATATCCGTCGTACAAGCGCGGCAGGGATACGGCGAACTTCACTCCGGACTCCCGAACGGCGCCCAGAATCTCCTCGACCTCCCGGACGGTCGGCGCGATGACCTTCTCCGTGAAGATGTGCTTGCCCGCCTTAGCCGCCTTCACCATCACGTCGCGATGAAGATTCGTCGGCGCGTCCACGATCACCGCGTCGATGTCTTCCCTGGCCAGCATTTCGTCCAGCGACTCGAAATAAGGCACGCCGTATTGCGCCGCCTTGGCTCTTCCCCGCTCCGGCTCCTCGTCCCAGACCGCGGCGAGCTGCGTGTCGGGATGCTCCAACGCTTGTCTCGTGTAGTCGTCCGCATGTACGTGCCAATAACTGATCTTGCCGATCCGAATCATGGGATGCCTCCTCGTATGGTCACTTAAAATATACGACAGCAATTACAGATTACACAACTTTTAACGTCGAATATATGAATTATTGTGCCATTTAAACTATAAAAATGCGACATCCGATAACATCCAGTTTCCTTCCGAACAGTGCGAATTTCGTCCGCTTGCTTGTCTCCTCGCGAAGGGCTACGATAAGAGTAAGACGATTCACGACAGGGAGATTCGCCCATGACCGAATACAAGAAGATCATTCAAGAGCGTATCCGGGCGCACGCGGGAAGATTGACCGAAATCGCGGCGTTCATCGGCGCGCACCCCGAGCTCGGACACGAGGAAAAACAAGCTGCCGCCCTGCTGGCCGCGGAGCTGGAAGCGTTGGGATTCCGGGTCGAACGCGCCGTGCTCGGATTGGAAACCGCCTTTATCGCAGAATACGCCGCCCCCTCTGCGGGGCCGACGATCGGCTTGCTTGCCGAATACGACGCCCTGCCGGAGCTCGGTCACGCCTGCGGCCATCACCTGATCTGCACGATGGCGCTCGGCGCCGCGGCCGGACTGCGTGCGGTCGCGGACCGCACCGGCGGCACGATTCGCGTCTACGGCACGCCCGCCGAGGAGACGAAGGGCGCCAAAGTCGACATGGCCGCGGCCGGCTTGTTCGACGATTGCAACATCGCGATCATGGCCCACCCTTATCGCCGATACGAGAGATCCGGCGCGTCGCTCGCGATGGACGCCCTGCAATTCGAATTCCGCGGCAAGTCGGCCCACGCCGCCGCGAACCCGGAGCAAGGAATCAACGCGCTCGACGCCGTCATCCAATTGTTCAACTCCGTGAACGCATTGCGCCAGCAGACGCGGGACGACGCCCGCATTCACGGCATCATCTCCAACGGCGGTCAGGCCCCGAACATCATCCCCGATTACGCCGAAGCGCGCTTCTACGTCCGCGCGGCGACCCGCGCTTATACCGACGAGCTCGTCCGCAAGGTGAAAGCGTGCGCGGAAGCGGCTGCAATCGCGACGGGCTGCTCGGTGTCGGCCGGCAACTATGAATATTCGTATGACGAGCTGCGGACGAACGAAGCGCTCTCCGATGCGTTCACGGCGAACCTGATCGCGAGCGGGGTCCCGGAGGACGAAATCCACGACGGACACGACAACGGATCGCTCGATCTCGGCAACGTGTCGTTGCGTTGCCCGGCCGCGCACCCCTATATCAAAATCGCGGACGAGCCTTACGAGCTTCATACGCCGGAGTTCCGCGACGCCGCTCAACAGCCTCAAGCTTACGAAGCGATGGTATTCGGAGCGACGATGCTCGCCTTTACGGCTTGCGACGTCTTGACGGACGCCTCGCTGCGGCAACGGATCAAGGCGGAATTCGACCGCGCCGCGTCGAAATAGACGCAATCCGTATAGGCCGGAATGCCTATCCGCGATGGCATGCGCGAAAACGTTCGTCAACCAGCGGCGAAGCCGCGGCGGGAGCCCTCCCTCCGCAGCTTCGCCGCTTTTTGGCGTCCAATCGTTCGCGTCTCCCCTTCTATCGCTTCTCCGCCAGGAAATTCCATTAATATCTATCCAAAATCATTGCATTCTCCACTCGTTTTGTCCGACCGTTTAGGATATGATCACCGATGATTGCAGGGAATTGCCGGGCGCCCGGGCAACTTTGGCAACTCTTCGTCACGATACACCCGCTTGCGCGATCGCCGGACACTCGTTCTTCGGAAGGAGGTGGTTGTCGAATTTTCCCGAAAGCGTTTTCAATATTTAATGGGATTAATCTATTAGCGGAAAGGAGCCGTTCACGCATGTTGCACCGACAGACTTATACCCGTTTATCGAAAATGACCGTCCTGATTTTAAGCTTTCTGTTGATCGTTCCCGCCGGGCTACCCTTCTTGTTCGCGGCACGGGCTTCAGCCGCCGACATTACGGCCCCCGCCAATCTGAAGGTAGAAGGCTTTACGCATAATTCCGTCACCTTGTCCTGGGATTTGGTCGACGGCATCAGTTCCGACGACGGCTACAACGTCTGGAACGCCAAGACCGGCGATTGGAAAGCCTGGGTCGGCGGACCTCCGATCGAGATCGGAGGCTTGTCGCCGGAAACCGAATACGCCTATTACGTCACGCCTGGGATGTACAGCGATTTGAAGAGCAACATCGTAACCGTGACAACCTCTCCGGACGATCCGAGCCATTATCCGGAGCCTCCGCTCGCCCCGCCGCACAACCTGAGAATTACCGATATTACGGAATCGGCCGTCACGCTCGGCTGGGAAGGCAGCCCGGGCGCGAACGGCTACGATGTCTATGTGAACGGAGGCTGGAAAGGCGGCGTATGGGACGGCAGCAATCGCTACACGTTCCCCATATCCGAGGCGACCGTAACCGGCGCGGTTTATTCCTTCAACGTGGCGGCGCAAAACCTTCCTAAAACGTCGGATCCCAGCAATACCGTCACGTTGACCTGGGGACAGCTCGAAGCCCCGCAAGACGTGCAGGTCGTCACCGCGACGCAATCGACGGTTTCCTTGGCCTGGGCCCCGACGCCGGGAGCGACCGCCTACGAAATCTATCGCGACGGAGTGCTGATCGGTTCGTCGGATTCCAATCGCTACGTGGCGACGGGGCTAACGAAGGGGCAAGCCTACGACTTCAAGGCGGTGGCCGTCAACCGGCTTTGGCGTTCGCCGGACAGCGCTTCGGTCGCCGTCGTGCCGGGCAGCGGCTATAACATCGTTACCTATTATACGTCCTGGTCGGTCTATGAACGCAATTTCATGCCGGAGGATCTCGACGTCTCGCAGATCACCCATATTAACTACGCCTTCTCCGACCTGTGCTGGAAGGGCTTCGGCGCCAGCGGCCGCGCCTGCCAGAACCCGGACATCCCCTTGCAGGCCGACTACGTCTTCGACGGCGAGATGATCCTCGGGGATACGGAGGTCGACATTCGCAACATGGCGGCGCTTAACGCGCGCAAAGCCGACAATCCGGAGCTTCTCTTGATCGTCTCTGTCGGCGGCTGGTCCTGGTCGGACAATTTCTCGAACATGGCGATGACCGAACAGACCCGGCGCGCGTTCGCGAATTCGGCCGTCGATTATCTGCGCGAATACGGATTGGACGGCCTCGACATCGACTGGGAGTATCCGGTCGCCGGCGGAGAGGACGACAATTCCAGAAGCCCCGAAGACGCGGACAACTTCGTCCTGCTCGTCCGGACCGTCCGGGAAGCGCTCGACGCGGCCGGAGCGGAGGACGGAAAATATTATTTGCTGACGATCGCCTCCGCGCAATCGGACGATTTCGTCGTCAACGCGAAGCTGGACCGGTCTTCGGCCTATCTCGATTTCATCAATATTATGACCTACGACTATTCGGGCTCATGGGAGCCGCTCGCCCACCATAACGCGCCGCTTTACTACGACAGAAACCATCCGAAAGCGTCGGGCCCGAGGTTGAACGTGGCCGGCGGCGTTCTTGGCCATCTCAACGGCGGCGTCCCCAACTATAAGCTCGTCTTGGGGCTGCCGTTCTACGGCAAGGGATGGCTCGGGTGCCCTTCGCCCGGACAATATCAGGTCTGCGAAGGCGAGACGCTTCCCCCCGGCGAGAAGTTCGGAACATGGGAAGCCTTCACATTCGACTATACCGATCTCGAGGAAAATTACGTGAACCGGAACGGCTATACGCGCTACTGGAACGAAGCCGCCAAAGTCCCTTATTTGTACAACGCCGACAAAAAACGCTTCATGACCTACGACGACGACGAGTCGATGCTGTTCAAATCCGCTTTGGTCAAAACGCTCGATCTCGCCGGCGTCATGAGCTGGGACATCAGCGGCGACCGCAACCGCACGTTGTCGACCCGGCTCGTTCGCGCGCTGCCGATCGACGGCTCGTCCGCATCCGGCGATCTGGCCGCCCCCGCGAGCCTGAAGGTCGCATCCGTCGGGTCCAGCTACGCCAATCTGACCTGGGACGCCTCTCCGGGAGCAACGGGCTACGACGTCTTCGCGAACCGGGCCTGGATCGGGCATACTCCGAACGCCCAGTACCGGATCGCGAATCTTGCGCCGAAAACCGCGTACGACATTCAGGTGATCGCCGTAACGAAAGAAGACGGGCGCACGGTCGCCGTGTCCCCCGGAAGCTCGGTCCGCGCGACGACCGCTTCGCCGAGCTCCGGCTCGGGCGGCGGCGGGAGCGGGGGTAGCGGAGGAGCTTCCGTCGAACCGGATACGTCCGGCATCGGCGATCCGTCCGCGAACCGCTTGAAGGCGACGACGAAGACGGAAGGGGACAAGGCGACGGTCACGCTGGATACGGACGAAGCCGTCCGTTCGATCGAAGCTTCCTCGTCGGCGAAATCCCAGATCGTCGTCGTCACCGACGCGAAGACGGCCGAGACGATCGTCGACGCGGCCGTCTTGCGCGCGATCGGCGCCAAAGGCGAAGACGGGCTCCTCTCCCTCGTCGTCAACGGCGTCGAGTTCAGTATCCCAATCCGGGCGCTCAAGCTCGCGGACGACGTCGCGAACGTACGGATCACGATCGGGACGCCGGACCAGGCCGTCATCGACGCGCTGAACGCGGCCGCCAAGGCCATCGGCGCCCAAGTGCTCGCCGCGCCGGTCGAATTCCGCATTGACGCGGTCGCAGCCGACGGCCGAGCAACGCCGATCGACGACTTCGGCTCGATCTATGTCAGCCGGTTCATCCCGCTCGGCGCCGATTCCGGCGTCGTTCCGGAACGCGCGACCGGCGTCGTCTATGTGCCCGGCAGCCGAACGATCCGGCACGTGCCGACGCTCTTCGCCGAGCATTCCGACGGATCGGTCACGGCGGAGCTGAAACGAACCGGCAACAGCGTCTACGCGGTCATTCAATCCAAGCCCCGCTTCTTCGATTGGAACCTAGCTTGGGCGAAGGACGATATCGAGCAAGCCGCGGCGAAGGGCATCGCCTTCGGCGATACGTCCAGCGTCTTCGGATCGAACCGGAACATCACCCGGGGAGAGCTCGCCTCAATCCTCGCGAACGGTTTGGGCCTCTTGCCGCCGAAGGAGCTTGCGCCTTTCAAAGACGTCGGAACGAATACGAAGTACGCGGGTGAAATCGCCGCGCTCTGGAAGGCCGGCATCGTCAAGGGAAGATCGGCCGACGCGTTCGATCCCGAAGGGCTTCTGACCCGTCAAGAGCTGGCGACGCTCCTCGAGCAAGCGATGGCTTACGCGGGCGTCCGGAACGAAGCCGACTCCGGCAAGCTCGCGCCGTTCGCCGATCGCGCGGACGTCGCGCCGTTCGCCCAAGCTTCGATGGCGCTCATGGTCGAGCGGAAAATTTTGAACGGCGTGTCCCCGACGAAGCTCGCGCCGCTGGGCACCGTGACGAAGGCCCAGGCAACGGTCTCGGCGATGCGCATGCTGCGGGCGTTGAAGCTTACGGATTAATGAAGAAGGATGGCGCGGAGCACGATCCGCTCCATCCTTTTTTCGATGCGCGCTCGCCGTTTTTCGATGGAATCCTTATCCTTCTTCTGCTATTGTAGAATCGTTATCGCTATCAACGAAGGAGAGACATCTTTGAAAAAAACGAAACTGCCTTTATTCCTTCTGGTCCTGACATTGGTCTTATCCGGTTGCGGCGAGCTGCTGGCAGAGAAATCCCTTACGGGCGCGGCCCCGCAGACGGAGCACGACGAGTACGACTACGAACTGATCTTTCCGAGCGACAAGTATCCCGAAACCGCCCTTCACATCCTCGGGGCCATCGAACAGGGCTATACCGACGTATGCACGATCGACCGGGCCGGCGCGGAAGAGAATCGCAAGCAGTCGCTGGCCGGCATCGACACCCGCGAAGGCTACGATCGGGACGAATGGCCGATGGCGATGTGCGAGGAAGGCGGGAAGGGCGCAAGCGTCGCCTACATCGACTCGAGCGACAATCGCGGCGCCGGAAGCTGGGTCGGTCATCAGCTGTCGGCCTACGAAGACGGCACGAGAATTCTGTTCATCGTCGAGAAGCCGAAGAAGCTGTTCCCGGACCGGCCGAGTCAACCGGTTCAAGCCTCTCCGAAGCCGAATGAAAATCGCCCGCCGACGGAGGAAGAAGTCTATTATCCGAATTGCGCGGCCGTGCGCGAAGCCGGCAAAGCCCCGCTGCATGCCGGCGAACCCGGCTACTCGAAGAAGCTGGACAGAGACGGCGACGGCATCGCCTGCGAATAGTTCATTTCTCCTTTCTGCTTAACCTACATCAAAAAGTGGCTCTATAACCATTGCATGTGCATTCATCGGAAACGGGACCCTATCGGGCCCCGTTTTTTTATTGCTTGTATCGCATCATCTCCCGGCTCAACTTCCCGGCGTTTCGGGAAACCTCCTCTATCGGATGGGAAGAACCTTTTCATATATTGAAAAAGGAATCTTGTTCAATCCAGGGAGGAAAAGTAAAATGGAGGAAAAGTCCTCATCTCAACAAGAAGGAAGAGCGATCCTGTTTCGAATATTCGCCTTTGTGTTCGCGATCGGCGGATTAATCGTTCTGGAAGGTTTAACGGAAGGGCTGGAGCCTTGGGTGCGTTCGGCGCTCGCCTTCGATCCTCATCCCGAGGAGCTTCGCTTCCACGGCGCCGTTCACGGCGCGCTGATCGGCTTGCTGTTCGGCGGGAGTCTGTTCATCCTGCTATGGCGGCCGTTGACGAAGCCTATGCTGGTCCGCTTTTATTTCGTCGGCCATTTGATCTTTCTGGGAACGCTCGTGGCCACGGGGCCGGCGTTCGCGCTGACCCGGTTTTCCATCTTCGTCATCTTCGGCATCATCATGACGATTCTTTACTTCGCTTACGGAAAGAGCCGCCGGGAAATCATCCGCCCGACGGAGCCGGTCCGGCTTGACCGGCCGCTGCTCGTTCTCTCTATCGTCGCCTTGCTCGGACTGCTGCCGTTCCTGATTAACGGCGCGATCCAGCAGTTCCAGGAGACCGAAGAGCAGTTCCGCTGGGGAGAAGGAACCGCGCTCGCCCTGACGATGATCTACGGCAGCTTCATGGTTTCTACCGCGCGGGAAGGCTCCGGAGCGCTCGGCGTGCTGCTGGGACTTACGTTTATCTACATGGGAGCGGCGGCGCTGGCGCTCCCCGAGCACGAAGCGAGCTGGGGCGTCTGGGGCGGATCCGCCGCGATCCTGTTCGGAGGCGTATACGCAGCCTTCTCGCTGCGCCTCGTTCGTTCCGTGAAGTCCGCCGCCGCATCCGGCGCGCGGGAACAGACGTTAAGCTGATTGCGGGGAGATTATCATGATCAACGAAGCCGATGCGACGGCAGCCCGACCCGAACAAGCGAACGACCCCCGGCCCCGCCGGGGGTTGTTCGCCGTGCGGAGCGCGGCCCTTGCGCTAAGCGGGCTCATCACTTTGCTATTTCTGTATAAAATCCCGTCCTACTTCCTGTACATCCGGGAAACCTGTCCTTCCACGGCATGCGAATACGCCGTATTGACGCCTCTGCCTCCGGCCGTGCTGGAAGAAATCCGGTGGACTTACGGCGATCTTGCCGCGCTGAATGCGAGCGTCGCGCTGCTGCACTTCGCCGTCTTTTTCGTCGGGGCGCTGCTCATCTTCGTCAAACGCCCGAACGATCCGTTTTCGTATATCGCGGGCGCGGCGTTTATCGCGTTTTCCGCCTCTCATTATATTCCGATTATGTGGCGGGAGCTCGGATGGCTGTCCGTGGGCATCGAGAATACGTCCAGCTTGCTGTTCGTTCTGTTTCTGCTGCTGTTTCCCAACGGCAAAATCGTACGGCGGTGGATGTTCGCGACCGGCATCGGACTGGCGCTTCTTCGGATGGTCGCCCACGTTTTCCGGGATGAACCGTGGGGCTTGAACCACTGGCCGATCGCCGTCAATCTGGCTTGGATGGTTCTGTTGTACGGCACTGTGCTCTGCAACCAATACGTAAGATATCGCTACGAGGCGAGCGCCATCGAACGGCAACAGACGAAATGGTTCCTCTACGGACTGATGCTCTCCCTGACGGGCATTTTGATCGTCAGCGTCATTCCGCTCCTGTTCCGACCGGATTTCTTCTCGGAGCCCGACCCCGTCTGGCTGCTCGTGCTGGATATCCTGGTCATCCTGCTTATGCTGCCGATCCCGGCGACGCTCACCATGACGATGCTGCGCAAGCGGCTGTGGGATATCGATCCGATCATGAACCGCACCCTCGTCTACGCCGGCTTGAGCGCGCTCATCATCGCGGTCTATTCGCTAACGGTTTGGTATTTGTCGTATCTGTTCCAGGTGGGCCAGAATATGGCCCTCTCCCTCTTCGCCACCGGAGTGACGGCGTTTCTGTTCGCGCCGCTGAAGGAAAGGCTGCAGAAGGCGGTCAATCGCATGATGTACGGCGAGCAGCACGATCCCTACACCGTCCTGCTCGAGCTGGGCAACCGGCTGAAGGAGCCGCTCGCCCCTTTCGCGGCGCTGGAGACCGTGGCGAAGACCGTCAAGGAAGCGCTGCGGCTGCCCTATGCGGGAATCAAGCTTGTCCGGCACGATCAACCGTTGCTCGTCGCCTCCGTGGGCGACCCGCCGCCGGAAACGACGACATTTCCTCTCGTCAGCGGAGGGCAGGAGATCGGCAGTCTGATCGTCGCGGTTCGTTCGCCCGGCGAAACGTTCAACGAAGCCGATCGGCGCATGCTGGGCATTCTGTCCCGGCAAGCGAGCTCCGTGCTCCAAAGCGTCAAGCAGACGATGGATATCGGCCTCCTGATCGACGAGCTGCAGCATTCGCGGGAACAATTGATCATGGCGCGCGAGGAAGAGCGCAGGTCCATGCGCAACAACCTGCATGACGAGATCGCGCCGAGGCTCGCCTCCATGAAGCTTACCGCTTCGCTCGTGGAAGATTGGATCCGCGAGGATCCTCCTAAAGCGATCGCGTTCATGGACCGGTTCAAGACGGAAATCGGCAAGACGGTGGAAGAAATCCGGGGCATCGTCTACGATCTTCGTCCGCCGGCGCTGGACGAGCTGGGACTCGTCGGAGCGGTGCGCCAACGGGCCGAACAGCTGCTGGACGTTCAGGCGGTGCAGGCCGTCGCGGACGTCAAGCCGCTGCGGATCGACATCGAGCCGACCGAGCCTCTGCCGATCTTGCCGGCGGCGATCGAGGTCGGGGCGTACCGCATCGTCACCGAAGCGTTGGTCAACGTCGTGAAGCATTCCCGCGCCGATTCCTGTCGCGTGCGAATCGAATTCCGCGCCGAGGCGAACGAACTGCGGATCGAGATCGCCGATAACGGCATCGGCCTGAAGGAACAAGCTTCGAAGCCTAAAAACGCCGACGGAGTCGGCTTGACCTCGATCCGGGAAAGAACGGCGGAATTGGGCGGCGCCTGCCGGTTCGATTCGCCGCCGGAAGGCGGAACGACCATCTCGGCCTCGCTGCCGATCAAAGTCCGATCATGGGAAGGAGAAACCGATGGAAACGCTACTTCGAATTTTGGTGGCGGATGACCACCCGCTGTTCCGGGAAGGCGTCCGAAACGTCGTGAATAATGCGGAAGGCATGACAGTCGTCGGGGAAGCGGCTACGGGAGAGGAAGCCGTCGAGCTGGCGCTCGAACTGCGGCCGGACGTCATTCTGATGGACATCCGCATGCCCGGTCTGAACGGAATCGAAGCGACGGCCCGAATCCGCTCGGCCCACGACGGCATTCGCGTTCTGATGCTGACGATGTTCAAGGACGACGACTCGGTCATCACCGGGATGAAAGCCGGCGCCAGCGGCTACATTCTCAAGGATGCGGACAAGGAGGATATCGTCCTCGCGATCCGGGTCGTCGCCGCCGGCGAAGCGATCTTCGGAGGCGATATCGCGAGCCGGCTGATCGCCTACGCGACGCGTCCCGCATCCCGGCTGGATCAGTTCCCCGAATTGACCTACAGGGAGAAGGAGGTGCTTCATCTGATGGTCGAAGGCTACGCCAACTCGGACATCTCCCGCAAGCTGGAGCTCAGCTCGAAGACCGTGTCCAACTACGTCTCGGCCATTCTGAACAAGCTGCGGGCGCCCGACCGGGCCAGCGCGATTCATATCGTCAAGCAATCCCGTCCGGACAATCCGTAAAGCGGAAGGGGAGGCCTCGCGCGGCTGCCCGAGCGTTGAACCGGACTTCAGATCACAGAAAGTTTCCCGGGTCGGTCGGGAATTGCACGATTTTCCCGCGACCGCACGAAGTCCGTATGTTACACTAACGTTAAATGGACTCTCTGAGAGGAATTCGGACATGGGCATTCGTTCGGCTCAAGCTAACGGACTTTACTTGCGAGCAGGGCTGCACGCGATCTGGTGGCTGCTCTTCGCGGCGTCCGCCGTCGTATCCGTCTCGAGTCACGGGCTCGGAATCGGCGTCTACGGCGCGTCCTGTGGAGACGGCCCCTGCAATTTTCTCCAGTTTAAGGCCGTCCAGCTCGACCAACTGGAAGCGGTCGGAATCAGCTCCGATTTGTACGGAAGCCTGATGTTTATTCTGCTCGCGCTCCAGAATCTAAGCTTCTGGATCGTCGGTTTTCTGCTGTACCGCTACGGATGGAAAGATTTCTACTGCTTGACGGCATCCATCGTTCTCATCGTCACCGGCACGATCTTCAGCGCCAACGAGAGGTTGTTCAAGGAGTATCCGCTGCTCGACACTCTGTTCGAGGGGCTCAACATCCTCGGAGCCTCTTACCTTTTTTTTCTGCTGCTGTTTCCCGAAGGACGCTTCAGGCCGCGCTGGACATCCGTTCTCGCTTACCTGTGGCTCGTCCATCTTGTCGTCAATCTGGTTCTGCCTTACGCCTTCGGCGCGGACCTCCTTTCGATCCCGGAAGAATGGATTTACGGCTTTATCGCCATCGCGCACGTCATCGCCTTTATCGTGCTCGCATACCGTTATTCGCGCGAATCGTCGCCGGGAACGCGCCGCCAATTGCTTTGGTTGATCCTCGGCATTTGCGTCTACGTGGCGGCGGGGATTCTTGGCAACGTCGTGCCGTCGTTCGGGGAGAACGGACACGGATTCGCGAGAATGCTCGTGCAAATCGCGGTCTATTCCAGTCTAATGATCGTTCCCTTCTCCGTCGGAGTGATCGTCCTGGAGCGCCGCGCGAAGCATTTGCCGAACGCCTTCAACCGGACGATGGTTTATCTCGTGCTTAGCGTCCTTATCGTGAGCGCGTACGCCTTGTTGGTCGGCTCGATCGGGTATATGATCCAAGGCAGAGCCCACGCCGTCGTCACGATGCTGGCGACGGGTCTGCTCGCGGTCATGTTTCAACCTTTAAGGGAAGGGGTTCAAAGGGCCGTAAACCATCTGGTCTACGGCAAGCGCGACGATCCGTACCGCATTCTCTCCAAGCTGACGGAGCAGTTGGAGTCTTCATTAACGCACCGCTCGCTGCTCTCCTCGGTCGCGGAGAAGGTCGCGGCCGCGCTGCAGCTTCCTTACGCCGCGATCGAAACGTATTCGCAAGCCGGAGCGGAACAGTTCGCGGTGTACGGCAAGCCGGTCGAAGGCGCCGTCTCGATCGAGCTCGACGTGAAGGGAGTAGCCGTCGGACGGCTCATTCTTGGCGTCCATCGCCTGGAAGAAGCGTTGCCGCCCGGAGCTCGCCACATGGTCGATGACCTGGTCCGTCAAGTCAGCATCGCCGTGCAAACCTATAGTCTGACGGACGATCTTCGTCGTTCGCGAGAAAGGCTCGTGAGCGCGCGGGAGGAAGAACGGAGACGGCTTCGCCGAGATTTGCACGACGGGCTCGGCTCTTCGCTCGCCAGCATGACGCTTCATCTTAACGAAGCCATTCGCCATCACGGCGAACGCCCGGAACGATCGAGGCAGGCGCTCGAAACCGTGCAGCGGCAGATGCGCGAATCGATCGCCGACATTCGGCGGCTCGTCTACTCCCTGAGGCCTCCCGCGCTGGACGAGTTCGGTCTGGCGTTCGCCTTGCAGGAGCTGACGATGCAGATTCAGACTTCTTCGCTCCAGATCTCGCTGGAAGGCCCCGATCGGGATCTCGCGCTTTCCGCGGCTGCGGAAGCGGCGGTCTATCGAATCGTGCAAGAAGCGCTCACGAACGTCGTTCGTCATGCGAATGCGAGCAAATGCTTTATTCAGCTGGAGCTGCAGACCGGAACGCTCCGCATCCGCATTGCGGACAATGGAGTCGGCATGGCCGCTCATGCGCGACCCGGGATCGGCATGCGATCGATCAAAGAGCGCGCGGAAGAGCTGGGCGGAACGTTCGAGCTTGAATCCGCGGCGAATAACGGGACGATCATCCGCGTAAGTTTGCCAATAGAGGAAAGGAGAATGGAGGATGCACGGAATGGAGACGGAAAAGTTGCGAATTTTGCTGGCGGATGACCACCCGATGTTCCTGGAAGGGCTTGCTTCGAATCTGCACGGCGAAGAGGGGATCGAAGTCGCGGGACAGGCTGCCGACGGCAACGAAGCCGTGCGGCTGGCCGAGCTTCTGCAGCCCGACGTGATCTTGATGGACGTGAACATGCCGGGCATGAACGGGATCGAGGCGACGCGCGAAATCATCCGAACGTCTCCCCATATCGGCATCTTGATCCTCACGATGTTCGATGACGATGCGTCCGTATTTTCCGCGATGAGATCGGGGGCTCGGGGATATTTGCTCAAAGGCGCCCAGAAGGAAGAAATCGTAAGGGCCATTCATGCGGTGGGCGACGGAGAGGCCATCTTCAGCGCGACGATCGCGCGGAAAATGATGTTTTACTTCGATGCGATCGTGAATAAAACGGAAATCGTTCAATTTCCCCAGCTGACCGCGCGGGAACGGGAGGTTCTGCAATGGATCGCCCGCGACCTCAGCAACGCGAATATCGCCCGAAAGTTGGGACTGTCGCTGAAGACCGTCCGCAATCACGTGTCCAACATTCTCAGCAAGCTGCAAGCCGCGGACAGAGCCCAGGCGATCCTGATCGCCCGGGAAGCCGGGTTAGGACGCGAGATATAGTCGGAGCCGAAGATCAGCCGTCCAGAGGCAAGTCGATCGACAGCTCGCAACCGACCGGCCTTCCCCCGGCATCGGCGGAAGACCGGATCGCGACCTCTCCGCCCAGCAATTTTACCCGTTCGATCATCGACGACAGCCCGAAGCCGGGAACGGCCGAGCCGTAAGGCTCTCCGTCGCTGACGAGCCGAAACCGCAGCGTCTTGCCGGAGGAGCGCAGCGTGAACCGGGCCCGACCGCATTTGCCGTGACGAATGCCGTTGGTCAGCCCTTCCTGCAGCGCATGATACAGCACCTGTTCCGTCAGCCTGCCAAGCTCCGGCTTCGGGGGAAGCGCGATATCCGCCTCGATCTCGATTTCCATCGTATCTTCCGTATATTGGATCAGCTCGCGAAGCGCCGCCTCCAGCGTCAGCGACTGGGCTTCGTCCGATTTCATCAGCTTGACCGCCCTGCGGATATCGTCTAATCCTTTCCGAACGAGCCCGCTCAACAGCTCCAGCTTATCCCAAGGGACCCGATTCTGTTGTTCCGCAAGCGTCTTCGTCGCTTCCAGTTGCACGATCGCGGCAGTCAGCGTGTGCCCGACCACATCGTGGATTTCATGCGCGATGCGGCTTCGTTCCTCCAGCACCGACATCTCCGCCAGCGTCTCCGCCTTCTCGCGAAGCGTAAAGGCCAGCGAGCGGTTGGCTTTCTCCAATTCGGCCGTTCGCAGCTCGACCATCCGCTCCACGTTGCGTTGAAACCGCTCCAGCTCCATGCGTTTGATCCGCAGCTCCGCCGCGTTCCGTTCCGCTTCCCGCCGAACCTGACGAACGCGCATCACGATTCCCGCCGCCGAACAGGCGAATACGAACGTTAAGCCGATAACCGGCCAACCTTCATAATATAGACGATCCGCAACGCCGACCGGATACGCCATGCCGCCAACCGCAAGCCATGCCAGCTCGCGGCGATGGGCCGGCGGCAGAAGCGCCTCCTTCGCATGGAAAGTCTGCAGCGAACAGGTCAGGAGAACGAATCCGGCATACGCCGCTGCCGCGTCGCCGTCCATGACCGGCTCCCCGAACGTCAGTGGAAGCAGCATTGCCGCCGCGATGGCGGCCAGCGCGAACAACATCGTCCGATCGTCCGCCGCCCGAATAAGCGGCCGCCTGTTCAAGCCTCTCGTCCACTCGTTTCTCCACAAGGTCGCCTTTCCCCATTTGATGCCGGTTTCGTCGTACGTCACTGTTCATCACCTCGACATGATCCATCATAATGGCGGTCCGTTCCCGGTCACAAGGGGCGCGTTCCCGGCCGAACCGGGAATTTTCTCGGGAGCCGGACGGGAACGCCCAATGCCCGGTCCGTACGGACAGAGGATCCGTTTAATTGTGAACAAACCCGGGTTTTGCGCACCTTCGCGGACACAGAATCCGTTATTTGGCTCCGAGATGGCGATTTCGGCCCTTGATCATCGAAATAACGGATCCTCTGTCCGAATCGTCTTCAAAATGAGGGGGTTTCGGCAAATAAGGTCTTCTGTGTCCGATAGCAAATGATCAATTGGAAGAAGCCCCCTCACCCGTCGAAACTTTTATAAATTCTGATTACGAATTGTATTTCGTACAACTAATTCAGGTCCAATTCGACCCTTCCCATTCGATAATTGCACAAATACAACTAATTCAGCCTCTTTCACTTCATACTCGCCCAGTTTGGACAGATTAGTTGTATTTCGTGCATTTATATCAAAAATCCGCAAAATTTCCGGACATTTAATTGTACTGCATACAACTAGTGTAAGGAATGTGTGGCGGGGGCGCGAGTGCGATGGTTCATTGGCGGAGGTTCGAGGTTGCGAAGGCGCGGAATGCGTTAGGTTCAGTCGCGGAGGACATCATTTCACCTAGAAAAAGCCGCCTCCTTCCCGATCGGGAAGGAGGCGGCTTAAGCTCTTGGGACGCCTTATTCGGTTAGTGCGGCAAAATTCGGAAGCCGCCGATCAGCGGAAGCGGCTTGCATCTTCCCCCGACCGCGTTGAGAATGCCGATAACCGCGAGAATGAATATGCCCAGGTTCGCCAGCGGACCGATGATCAGCCATCCGATGATCGGAATGATCGAGCTGACGATATTGACGCCGACGAGCGTCAGGAACAGCACCAGCCCTTGATTGACGTGGTACATCGCGAACTTCGATTCCTTGGCGGCGAGCAACGGGATAATAAAGAGGATGTAAGCCAGGACGGCCATTGCTTTGTTGTTCGCGATATCGGATTGTTCGACTTGGAGATTCGTATTGTCTCCGTTCATCTTCATTTTCCTTCCCTACTTATAGGATGATCTTACGGTTTTGCTTACTGTTGTTCGTTTTCCGGTATGTTCGAGTAGACGAGAGCCCCGGTTACGGTTTTGTTGTCTTCCAGATCGAGCTGCAGCGAGAACACGAACCGCTCCGTGCCTTTTTGCGCCGAATAATGGATGGTGTTCTCGCTCTCCAGCCGATGAACCTCCGAGTATCCGGCTTGCTGCGAATAGTCGTAATAGAGTTCGAGCACTTCCTCGTAGGGCATCTCGGTTTCGATCGTCAACGTGACGGAATCGTTGCTGCTGATCGACGACGTGACCTGAATGCCGTCCGGCAGCGGCACGTCGGACGGGAACAGATCCGGGATGTCCGGCTTGCCGGACAGCTTAATCTCCTCGCCGTCTTCCTTCGTGATCGTCGTCGTCCCCTGTTCCGCTTCCTTAATCGCCTGTTCGGCTTTGGAACAACCCGCAGCGAGAATCATGACAACCAGCGCTGCAGGCAATAGCCATTTCCATACTTGCTTCTTCTTCATTTCGATGCTCTCCCTTATCGTATTTGAAGCCGTTCGATTACCAAGTCCATTCCGGGTCCGTGTCTATCCGATTGCCGTCGAGATCGTAGACGGCGTCCCAATCCCACTCCTCCGGCTCGGCCGGCGGCTTGACGACGTTAAGCTTCAATTCGAGCTCCATTTTGTGAATTTTGCTCGTAACGCCCATGAATCCGGTCACGACCGAATCCGTGAAAGGATCGTCATATCCCGGGTTCACGACTCGGATCAGCAGCGGCTGAGGCTCCGCGCCCGGAGGCGCGTAGACCGCGCTGACCTTGTACTTGCCGATCGGCACGTTATGAACGCCGTAGCCGTTGTTCGACGGGCTGCCCTTGCTGACGATTTTTTTGCCGGAGGTTCCGTCCAGCATCGTTCCCACCGGCTCTAGCGTCAGAGTGACGTCGTCCCGGTTCGGCGGCTCGAGGACCGGGTCCAGAGGATGGATGAGATCCATCATATAAAACAGTACCTCCCCGCTTCCGCCTGTTCCGGTCGAGCTGTCCAGCTTGACGGTAAAATTGCGGACGGCGCCCTCGTTGCCGGCGAACGGACTGTCGTTATCGGGAATCAGGTCCACGCTGTGCTTTTCGCCTTCGTACGTGGTCGAATATTCGGCGTACGCCATGTAAGTCGCGGCGATTTTCGTCAGCTCGATCCGATAGCGTCCGTCCGCGTCGGTTTTCGCTTGAGAATTGCTGTTGTACAGCAGCTGGTTGTCGATCGTGATCAATGCGCCCTGGATCGGGTTGCCCTGAGGGTTCACGACCCGGCCTTTGACGACGTACGGCTCCGGCTGCTCGGCCGCTCCGCCCGCCGGCTTGCCGGCCGGAGCGCCCGTTCCGATCTGAATGACCGTTGTTCCGGATACCTTCGACGGCGTTACGGCATACCCGCTGTTCTCCGATACGAATCGCAACGGAATCATCGTGCTCTTGTTGATGATCTGCGCGGGGACGGACAGCTTGAAGGCTTTGCCGTTGACCTTGGCCGTCGGGCTGCCCATCGTCAGCTCGATCTCCATCCCTTCCTTCTTTCCGATCGCTTTTTGCTCGGCGCCGTTCCATACGACCTTGTACCCCAGCGCTTCGAACGTTTTGCGGAAGGGCACGAGCGTCGTGCCGTTTCGGATCACCGGTTGCTGCCCTTCGTACTGAATCGGGTTTCCGTTAAAATAGACCTTCACCGCTCCTTCCTTGGCCATGACGAACGACGTCGTGCCGGCAAGGATCAACAACAGACTCGTAAGCAATAGAAGCGTCTTCGCCGTAAATCTTCCCATCCTCTCATCTCCTTCTTCGATATTGCCTTTTCCTCAGGGGTACTGAATTCCGCGCTTAGCTTCTATCGCAATTAGGTTGAACGCCGCTTCAAGAATCCTGCTTGATCACACGAAATTCGTTAACATCGTATTACTTTTGGTAGTCATGCGCTAGTTACACGATGTCATTTTCCTTGTCATATGATTGTCATATCGCGCAAAATCGACCCTCCCCCGCCCGAGCGACAGGAGAATCGTCACGTTCCCGGCAGCGGCAGGCTTCCGGAGCCTGAATCTTTCATTTCGTCTTGTAAATGGATTCGTTTCTATGTCACAATAAAATCGAGAATCGCCGGAGCCCCGCCCGGCTCTGGCGTAACGTCCGGAGGCTTATGAATTTAATAACCAAGATGATTCTGTTGATCTCGATGCTGATGCTGCCCGTGATCTTCCTCTTCGCCCATACGAATCGCCAAAGCATCGACCTCGTGAAAACGCAAATCGACTTCGCCAACGCGAACCGGCTCGAGCATTTTCTCAAGGAGATCGAAGATACGCTGGAGCAATTCGCCGGCTATTCGGGCATCATTCTGACGGATCCCGATTTCGCGGAATTCGCCGGCGGCTCGACGCCCGGGAACCGGTACGAATACGCGGAGCTGCTGCAGCGGGCCGAACGCAAGCTCAGGCTGTTCAGCTTGGCGACCCGATGGGTGAACCGAATCAATCTCTATTTCCCGCAATCCCGCATCGCGGTATCGTCCGACCGTCAGCCGGAATACGACGCTGCCGCGCTGTCGTCGAAGCTCGATCGCGATTGGCGATTGCGTTCGGTCGTCGTGAACGGGATCGCCAAACGGGCTTTCACCCGTTATTTCGTCGATCCTTACTCCGGTTATGCCGATCTGGAACAAGCCTCGATGGTTATCGAGATCGAGCTTATGGAAGACAACGTCATCGAGAAGCTGGACAGCTTCAAATCCAAAGGCATCAACGATCCTTTTCTCGTCGCCGGCACGGGCGAGGTCGTGCTGAACGCCTCGTCCGACGAAGCGACGGCTAATCGGTTGATCGGCGCGGCCGATCTGGCGAACCGCCCCGGAGACGTGATGTACAGCACGATTCGGCTGGACGGCAAGCAGATCCGGGTCTACTCGCTGCGATCGGAGGTGCTCGACATGACGTTTGTCGATTACGTCCCGCTGGAAGATATTTTGGCTCCGGTGACGAAAGCGCAAGGGCAATTCATTTTGACGGTTTCGCTGCTCATTCTGCTCGGCATCGTCGTCGCCATCGTTCTCTATTTCAACGTGCAAGTGCCGATCCGGCTGCTGACGCGCGGCGTCGAGAAGCTGAAGGAGGGCCAATTCTCGGTGCGCGTCCGTTCGCGTACCGGGCCCGACTTCGAAAGGCTCGTGAGCCGGTTCAACGAAATGGCGGCGCAGATTCAACATCTCGTCGAGAAGGTGTACCGTGAAGAAATCCGTTCCAAGGAAGCCGTCATGAAACAATTGCAGTCGCAGATCAACCCGCATTTTCTCTATAACAGCATGGCTTATATTATCAGCATGGTGAATATGAATCGCCTAAGCCAGGCAGTGAACATGGGACATGAGCTGTCCAACTATTTCCGCTATACGACGCGCAACAGCGAAATGGCGACGACGCTGGGGGAAGAGCTGGCGTTCGTACGGACTTACCTAGCCATCATGGAGGACCAGCTTCATAAGATCGGACACACGATCGACCTGCCGGAGACGATGCTCGGCTGCCGCATCCCCCGGCTGCTCATTCAGCCGCTCGTCGAGAACGCGATCGTGCACGGACTCGAAGAGAAGCTCGGGCCGGGCCGCATCTCGATCACCGGCGTCACGGACGGCGAATGGCACTCCCTGAGCGTCGAAGACGACGGCGTAGGCTTGTCCGAGAGCGAATTGGAGCGGCTCCGGCATCGGCTGTCGCTGCCCGATCCGGATGGCGGCAGCTTCGGCTTATGGAACGTGAAGTGGCGGCTTCGCTATCAGTTCGGCGAAGGCTCGGATATGACCGTCTCGTCGGTCGAATCGCAAGGCTTCTCCGTTCAATTGCGGTGGAGGGAACGGCCGGAAGACGCGTCTCATGGAAACGGAGGCCCGATATGACAACGCTGATGATCGTCGACGACCACCGACATATCGTAGAGGATCTGGCAACGACGATTCCCTGGTCGGCGCACGGGGTAGATCGCGTGCTGCAAGCGTACTCCGGACCGGAGGCGCTGGAACGGCTCGATCGGGAGCCCGTCGATATCGTCGTGACCGACATCCGGATGCCCGCGATGTCCGGTCTGGAGCTGATCCGGGAGATCGGAACCCGCAGTCCGGCGACGAGCTGCCTGCTCCTGACCGGACACGCCGAATTCGAATACGCCCGAGCGGCGATCGAATTCGGCGCCGCGGGCTATTTGCTGAAGCCCGTCAGACACGAGGAACTCGTCGCCGCAGTCAACCGGATTGCGGCCGAGCGCGCGGAGAAGGAAGCGCAGGCCGCGGAAACGATGCGAATGCGCGACATGCTGCAAGTAGAATTGCCGCGCATGAAGGCCGAGTTGCTGGCCGCCCGGACGGACGCCGCGCAGGCTGCGGAAGCGGAACGGGATCGGATCGTCGGGGATATCCACGATATCGTCGGGTATGCGCTTACGGCCATGATCGTGCAGTTGGAGGCTGCAGGCAAGCAGCTGTTGACGGACCGCGAAGCCGGGATCGAACGGCTGGAGCAATCCAGGCGGTTCGCGCGCCGCAGTCTCGACGATATCCGCGAGACGTTGGGACAGCTAAGAAATCGCTACCCGGGATACAACGACGAAGACGGCGACTCGCCGAGCGATCTGGAAGGATTGATCGAACGATTCGTTCAAGGCGCGGAGCAAGCGGTGAACATTACCGTCGAACGAAACGTGAGATTGCCCGATAAAATCGCAGAGCCCGCCCTCATCAAAGCGTTGATGAACGCATTGCAGGAGGGCATCACGAACGGCGTGCGCCACGGCGGGGCCGGCAAGTTCCGCTTAAGCCTCGAAGAAGTCGGAGGCGATGAACTGCGCTTCGAGCTGTGGAACGACGGCATTCCTTTCGACGACGCGTACCCCGGCAACGGATTGTCGATCATGAGCGAGCGAATCGGCAGATTGGGCGGCCGAACGGCGCTCGCCGCGACCCGCCATCCGGACGGCACGCGGCTCTCGATCTTGTTGCCGTCCGCTCGCCGGACGAGAGTCGACGACGCATGATCGTGAACGGAGGTGAACGGAATTAGCATGAGAAGCACGGACAGGGATATACGTTCGAAGCGGCCGACCGCGCAGCTGCCGCGCGCCGCCGCGTTGGCGCTGGCGCTCTTGTTCGGGCTGGCGGGCTGCAGCGGGCGGGAGGCGTCTCCCCCGGAGCCGGCTCCCGACGTCACTTCGACCCCGGGCGACCATTGCGGAGAGCTGACGACGATCACGACGGCGAAAGCGTTGCGCGATTATGACATCTTAAAAGGGGACGATACGACGGAGAACAATCCGATCACAAGATGGGCCCGGGATCGGCTATGCGTCGTCCAGACGAACCAATGGATGGTCGCCGACCAGGATCAAGCGCTGGGAGACCGTATCCGCACCGCACTCTCGAACGGCGAGCCTTTACCGGACGTGCTCTTCTTGAGAAGCCAGGATTTGCCGTCGATCCTGCGGGACCTGATCGCCGCCGATCGGATCCGGGAAATGGGATCGGTATTCGAGGAATACGCATCCGACCGGCTCAAGGAAGCCTACGAGCTGAATCCGGCCGTCTGGAAGTCGGTTACGCTGAACGGCACGCGCTGGGGGCTGCCCCAGATTTCGGCCGCCGATCTGGGCGATCCGATCTTATGGATCCGGCAGGATTGGCTGGACGCCCTCGGCCTGAAGCCTCCCGCGACGTTGGACGAACTGGAAAACGTCATGGCAGCGTTCGCGGGCCGCGACCCGGACGGCAACGGATTCGACGACACGATCGGCCTCGCCGTGGCAGGCCAACATACGCTGAACGGCTGGATGGGCGACGTGAGCTTTCTATTCGGCGCTTACGGCGATCAAGCGCATCAATGGAACCGGATGGCGGACGGCACGCTCGCGTACGGTTCCGTTCAACCGTCGGTCAAATCGGCGTTGCGGCGGCTGGCGGAATGGTACGAGGCCGGTTATCTGGCGAGCGATTTCGGCACTCATGACGAACAGGATGCGGCGGCGCTCATGACCTCGGGCGCCGCGGGCATCATCTCCGGTCCGGGCTGGATGGGGGGCTGGCCGCTCGGCGAAGCGACGCTGGAAGGAGCCGTCTTCAAGCCCTACCCCTATCCCGCCGGCGAAGACGGGCGGATCGGACGGATCGGCACCCTGCCCTCCTACGGCAGTTATCTGTTTCGCAAGGACTTCGACCATTTCGACAAGATCTTCGCCTACTACGACGAAGTGTACGGCATGCTGATCGAGGATCCGGAATCGGATTTCGCGATCGGGTTGGCCGAAGGCTACGACTATACGATCGTAGACGGAGAACCGGCGTACGACTTCCCGGGGGCGACCAGCACGATCGGCAATTTCTTTCTCGTCGCTCCCGGCAGCACGCCGCCGAAGGTCATCAAGGGAGACAGCCTGGAACGCCGGGTGTATGACGGGAAGATCGACAGCTATTACGAGAAAAAGATGGCCGCCACCGCTTCCCGCACGTTTCTGGAAGGCAAGCTCGTCGTCGAACGGCAGCCGGGCATTTCCTATCCGGAGCAATTCGTCGGTCCGCAGACGCCGACGATGGCCCTGAAATGGCGCCTGCTGAATAAGCTGGAACAGACGACCTTCCTGCAGATCGCTTACGGGCATGCGCCGCTTGACGACTTCGACCGGTTCGTGAAGGATTGGCACGAGAACGGCGGCGCGCAAGTGACCGCCGAGGTCAACGAGTGGGATCGCCTGTCGGATATCCAATCATGAGGAACCTTCCCCGATCATGGGGACGGTTCCTTTTTTTATACGAGTGTCCCGTCGTCCGCTTGATCTCTCGCTAACGGAGATGAAAAATGACCGGCAGTCAATAGATGTGACAAAAAAGATGACAGCATGTAACTAGGGGGGGCTACGCCATTCTTTTACAATGAAAATTATGAACCTGTTAATGACATGGGAGGAATGGACATGAGTTTCATGGACAAAGTGAAATCGGGATTTTCGGAAGCGGGCAGCAAGGCAAAAATCGTCGTGGAAGTCAACAAGCTCAAACTGCAGATCAGCAATAAGCAGAAGGAAATCGAGAAGCTGTATCAGCACATCGGCCGCGAATTTTTCCTGAACGCGGTCGGCCGGAACGCGGAAGGCGCGGAAGCGGACTACCAATCGAGCATCGCGGACATCGTGCGGCTGGAAAACGAAATCGCGGAAAATCAAAAGCAGATTAAAATCCTCTCCAACGAAAAAGACTGCGTCTGCGGCAAGCCCGCTCCTCTCGACGCGCGGTTCTGTCCGTCCTGCGGGCATACTTTCGCGGAGACGGTTTGAAAGGCGCGGAGGAGATTCGTTCCATGAAAAGCTGGCTTATGAAGAAGAACGTCAAGATCGCCCTTCTCCTGCTGATCGGGGGCCTCTTGGCGTTCGGCGCTATGATTGTCTTCGGCAAAGACGACCCCGTTACTCGCGGCGAAACCGTCGGAACGATCGCATCCGGCGAATCCGAAGACGCCGAAGTCGCGAAGTCGCCGCCCCGAAGAAAAACGTATCCGATCGGCAAGTGGGACATCCCTGTCCCTTACTTGAATCCGTTCGGCTCCCAGGGCAATTATCAATCCGTCGATTACACCCCCAATCAAGTTCAGGAATTGAAATACGTCAATGAAGAGAACATGGAAACCTCCCGGCCTACCGGAGGCGATCTGTGGCAGCTGCAGGTGCAATGGAAAGACTCCGCCGTCGATCCCTGGGAGGATCTGAGCCTGTATGTATCCGAGCTCGGCGGACAGTTCTACATGGGCGCCTCCGAAGACAACTGGGTGCTGCGCGCGGACGACCCGGAGGGGACCGTCTGGTGGGGAGTCGCGACAAAAAGCGGCGAAGGCTATCTGCTGAAGGTGTACAAGGAGCTTCGACTGCCGCAGAACCAATCCGTATCGTTCCAGACGTCCGCTTATCCGAACCGGGAAATCTACTTTATGACCGACAATGAACGGCATAAGTACCAGAGTCTTAAAGTCGATCTGGAGGAAGGGCAGATTCGGCTGTCGGGCAAAGGCTTCTATTCGCAAGGCCAGTACCGCAGAGACCTGTCTTACAATCAAGAGTTGTACGCCTACAAGACGAATCACTATACGTTGAACGATATTCCGCAGGATACGTCCGCGCCCCTGCTGTGGAAGCTGACCTGGAGCCCGGACACCGATCCGAAGGAAATCGTCCTCACGCTTGACGAAGGAGAGGCGATCCGTCCGGTCCGAGACGGGGAACGGCTAGGCGCGCTCAAGGTTCGAGGAGACGCGCTGGGTCTCGTCACGGTCGAAGCGCCTCCTGGCGTAACGTTGACGCATCCGGAGCTCCATCTGAAGGGCGACAAGACGCCGGAAGGGGATACGCTGTTCTGGCTTCCCTCCGGCTTCTGGAACGTCGTCGTCCAACCGGAGAATCGAACTCCTCTGAATACGAGACTGGTCCCCGTCAGCGCGGGCGAAATGACGGAGCTCGAGATCAAACCGCTGCTACAGGGCGCATATCGGAACGACGGGATTGGCGACTCCAGCGGCGAAGAGAGCAAGCTGAAGATCGAAGAAGCCTCCCTGCAGGGCGATCAGGCTCGCGTCGCCTTTATGCTGCTCGACTCCCAGAATCCCAAGTTCACGCCCGAGATGAAGGACATCGAGATTGTGGAAGGCGGGCGGACCGGAAAACCGGTCCGGCTCAGCCGGATTGCGACGCCGCCGAGCGTCGTCCTCGCGCTTGATTCCTCCGGCTCCATGTCGAAATCGATGGAGCAGGTGCTGGACTCCGCCCGGACCTTTATTCAGGGACTTCCGGACAATGCCCATATCCAGGTGATCGACTTCGATTCCGAGATCCGGGTGCTGAAGGGCGAGAGCAAGAAGGAAGTGCTGGCGAATCTCGGTCAGATCAAGGCGAAAGGAAACACGAAGCTGTACGATTCGGTCATTGAGGGGCTAAGCCTGCTGAAGGCAAAGCAGCGGCCGACGCTCGTCGTGTTCACCGACGGCGTGGACAGCAACGCCGAGAAGGCCGGCACCGGAAGCAAGGCAAGCAAGAGCGAAGTCGAGCAAGCCGTCGTCGGGTCCGGCATTCCAATCTACTCGATCGGTTTCGGTCCGGACCATGACAACTCGACGCTGCTGGAGCTGGCGGCGATGTCGGAGGGCACCTACTATTCCGCTCAGGACGCAGCCGCGCTGAACCATGTGTTCGCCGCGATTAACGACAGGCTGGGCAACCGGTTCGAGCTCACCTACGAGCGGCCGAAGGAGCAGTCGCCGTCCGACGTTCCGGTCGTCGCCATGACGCTGGACGTAAGCGGCTCGATGGACGCCGATCCCGCTTCGGGCAACGGCGCTTACCGGATCGATAAAGTGAAGCACCTGTTCCACGACTTTATCGGTCAGCTTCCGGAGAACAGCCTGATGCAGCTGCTCAGCTTCTCCGCGGAGCTTAAGTTCGACCAGGTGTTCACCTCGCGCAAGTCCGAGCTGCTGCAGGCGCTGGGCCATCTGAAGGCGGTCGGAGGAACCGAGATTTTAAATTCCGTCTACGAGACCTACCATTCGTTAAAGCAAATCCCTTCCGAAAAGCGCGTTATCGTCTATGTGACCGATGCGGCGCTGGATGTGGAGGAAAGCAAAAAGGCTTTTTTCGGAGAAATGCTGAACGGCATTAAAGAGGAAGGCATCCAGGTGCTGTGGGTCGGCCTCGGAACGAACGAGAGCGAGGAAGCGTTCCGATGGGCGGCGGAGAAATCGGGAGGCAAGTACGTCATCTCCGAAGATCCGGCCGTATTGGCGAAAGCGTTCCAAGAAGCGCTTGCCGAAGTTCAGAAGCGTCCTTCCGAGCAAATCCCGCTGACGCTCGCCGTCCGCAGCGAATCGAATGACGGTCCTGCCCGAATCTATTCGGACGACCGCCTGGTCGATTTCCCCGTCCTGATCGACGCAGGCGACAAGGTCGAATTTCAGACGATCGGCTTCGAGACGGGCAAGAAGGTCGCGCAATACGAGCAGGCGACGGCATCGCTTGTCTATGGACGCGATCTGCCCAGCGAGGAGGTCAAAATCTACAAACGCGTTCCGCTGAACAGTCAGGGGAAAAACAAGGCGGTCGAATGGACGGCGCGCGAGCTCCTCTTCCTTAAAAAGCTGAAAGGCGTGGACGCGCCCGCGAACCGCAGCTTTGCCGCTATTGAAATGGAGCTAACTAACGCGCATCCGGGCGGAGCCTCTTATTTGATTCCGGACTTCGCCTCGCATTTCTTCATGAACGTCAACGGCGCGGGCACCTATCCGGCTTCGACGGCTACCTGGCTGACAGAGCAGCCGCTGGCGCCTCCCGGACAAGGAGACATCACGGTTAAACGAGGCGACAAGGTCAAAGGCATGCTTGTGTTTATCGTCCCCGACGAGGAGCTTGAACGGGCTTCCGTCCATTACTACGACGCCGAACACGGACATCTGTCGCTCGCCCTGGTCGGCCCTCTCCCGAAGGAGGACCCCGCCGTTCTGGCCAACATGCCGAAAAGCGCCACGGGCAAGCTCTCGGATACGTTCGAGCTGAACCTGACGGCTGTCGGCGACGCGACCCAGATCGAGAAAGTCGCGCTAACCCGCAAAACGAGCGTGTTCAAAATCGTGGAAGCCGAATTGAAGTCGCTCGTTCAGGCCGATCTGAAGCTGAATCCGCAGGAACGGTTTTATTTGAATTTCAAAACCGCCGAAGGGCCTTTCCTCGTTCCCGTTCATACGGCCACCGCTCTGCTGCCTTACGGCTTGCTGCGCCCCGTGACGTTCGGCCCCGGCTCCTCCAACAAAGTCCGCCTGGCTTTTCAGACGCCGAATGCGCTGGGGACAATGCCGACGGACCTGTACGTCGATCTGTTCGGAGGAGCGACGGTGCTGCCGGTGAGCGGCGGAACGTCAGGGGGAAAGGAAGCGACGGACGCAGCGGCGATACCAGGCAAGGGCGTATCGCTGACCGTCAACTCGCTGTCCCGCGTTCGCGACATCGAGTCCAGCAACGGAAACTTCGTTGTGGTCGACGTGACGGTGGACGACGAGCGCGACGGCTTCGGATCGTCCGGCTTCCGCGAGACGTTTAAGCTTGCGCCGGTCCAGGCGCCGGCAGGACGAGAGGTTTCGGACCTGCGGGCGGATCCGATCACCGACGAGCTGCTCCTGGGCATCGGTAAGGATTGGGCCGTATTCGACGGCTCTTCGCGGCGAGGATTGCTCGTGTTCTCGATCCCCCACAATCAAGCGGATCTGAGCTGGACGCTGCAATCCGACTTGTTCGCCGGCTTGAACCTTCCCGTCGGGAACGAAGCCTATAAGCAGGATGGGCTGCTCGTCAAGAGGGTGGAACCGCCTCTGGACGAGAAATTCGACCTCCAGCTCCAGGTAGCGCTGGCGGAAGCGATTAGCCGCCACCGCACGCTGGAGGCCGCCAAATCGCCTGCCGGAGCCGTGCGAACGGCCGACTTCGACGCCGGCCAAGGCCGCAAGGAGGCAGTCCCGGCTCCTTTGCCCACTGTTCGCGGCATGATGCAGTTGGATTCGGTCAAGACGGAATCCGATTTCCAAACGCTGGTGGACGGACTGAGATGGCTGCCCTCCGCGGACCCGCATTCGACTTATCGGTATTCTCCGGAAGCCGTGCTGGCCCAAGGCTGGGGAACGGAGGGCGACTTGGCCAACCTGACCGGCGGTCTGCTCTCCAAGCTCGGTTACAGCCCGTCGCTGCGAATGGTGCAGGTCACCGATCGCGGCAGGAAAGCGCTCGAGGAACTCGGAGCCGTTGATTCGGTCACTCTGAAGCATCTGCCTGCATGGACCTACTTCGACGAACAAGGGAAAACGAAAATTTTCGTCGTTCCGTTCATGAAGGATTTGTCGGAGCTGGACGGACTGGTCTTCTTCCCCGGCGGTCAGGAAAGCAGACGGATGACGTCCGCGCAAAGCACGATCAGCGTCTATTTCATAGCCGAAGCCAAAGAGGACCGGGGAGTGGGCGGCATCACCGGAGACATCGGAGGCGCTCTCGGCGGAGGCGGAGGCGACGAAGGGCCGTTGATCGAGGAGGTACGCGTTCTGGAAGCCGCGCTGGACCTCGAGCAGTTAAGCCGCGAGCCGGTGGATATCCGCGCAGGCGGCTCGGAAGGCAAGTATACGGCCGTGCTGGAAAGCCAGACGATGCAGATCGTCGGCAACCGTCTGATCGACGCCAACGAGCAGAAGATCGTCGGCGTGCGCATCGAAGTTCAACTGCCGAAGAAGAAGCTGACGCATGAAACCCGGCTGAAGGACGGAGAAGGGATCGCCGACGTCTTCCATACGGTCGCGGTCAATCTCCCCGATCTGTCCGCCGAAGCGGCTGAAGAGCTGCAGCAGGCAGCCGACCGGGTCCACAAGGCGGCGGCGAAGCCGGACGATCACTCTGCGCTCGTCTGGTATACCCGGAGCATTCTGTATCGGATTATCGCCAACCAGACCGCCTACGAAAACGAGCTCGCCGAGCTGCTGGACGTCACCGCGGGACGCGTCGACAAGGAACGGGTCATCTTCGTAACCGTCAGGAACGACCGGACGCCATCAGCGCTCAGAACAAGCGTCGACCTGCAGCAGATCGCCAATCGGATTCACCGGGGATCGGAGGAAGCCATCCGCGGCTTTCATATTATGAGCGGCCTGTTCGCTTCGCGGCTCGAAGGCGTCGCGCTGCCGGGAGACAAGACGGATTTCATGGACGTATGGCTGAACAGCCCGGACGATACGATGCTGTTCGTGAGCCTGAAGAACAGCCGGAACGAAGATGTGAAATATATGGAGGAAAAGGGGTTTCCGAACGCGATCATCGAACGGGCCAAAGCCTCTTCCGCAGCCATGCTGATTCCGAATCGCCCGACGAGCATTCGCGGCGAAAGCCGCTGGGCTTGGCTGGAGATCGACCCAGACACTTACGAGACGATCTCCGTCACCGATACGGGCGAGCATGGCGGCTTCGCGGAGTACCTGATGTCATTGGAACCCGCTTCACCGACGGGCGACGATTATTTGGCTTTCATGGCCGGCGCTTTTATCGGCGTCAGTTCGTCGGTCTGGAACGTCAGCTCCTTTTCGCTAATGCTGGACGATTACGAACAAATCATTAAAGCGGCCAAAGCGTATACGTACGGATTAGGCGAAGTGCTGAGCGGCATGATGAGCAACAAGGACCTCGTCAAGCTCGAGTACAGCATCAGCCCGATTAAGCTGAAGATAACGGATTTCGATCCAGATAAACTGGCCAAACAGTTCCACATTTTGAAGTCGGGCAAAGCAGTAGAAGCGGCCGGCGACATCGTAGGCTTCGGGCTCGGCTTCCAGATCGGCGCCGCTTACTACTTCGAGCAAGCGGAGAAGGCTATTCAGAAGCCGGTCGTGAAGAACGGCCCTCCGACCGGAGGCGCCGCCAAGTAAAGCGAAGGCTAGACACATCATACACGAAAGCGGCTGCCCGTCCGTCAATCCTGACGAGCGGGCAGCCGCTTTCGTGTTGCTTCTTGAACCGCTTATGCGGGAGTTGCTGGTTTAAGGCACTTGATCGGTGACTGTAAAGCGAACCGTCGTCGTAGCCGTTAGACCGTTCGATATCCGGATCGTCGTCACGGTCAGAACGTACTCGCCTTCCCCTTCAATCCGCGTTCCCCGCTCGTATGGGGACGTGACAGGAGGTTCTTCGTCCCAGGTTCTCGTTAGAGTCGCTGTACTTGTCGTGCCTTCCGCATCCGTCCAACTCGGCGTGACGCTATAGTAGTTGCTGCCGTTGGGCTCTCCGTTCAAGTCAATCGTCGGCGCTTCCGGAGCTTCCCCCACGATCGTGAAGCGGATCGACTTCGATTCTGAATTGCCTGCGTCGGTGCGCCAGGTGACCGTCAGGACGTATTCGCCAGGTTCGTTAATCGTTTCTCCCTTAGAGTACGGTAGCGGAGAACCGCCATCCTTCGTCAGCACCGCTTCGACATCGCCAAAAAATCTCGGCTCATACCACTCAGGCGTCGCGCTTGCGTATACGCCCCCTTCCTCAATGCCGCGAATCTCGACAAGCATGAATGGGAACTTGTGCTCACCTGTTACCCCGTCTTGGCTGACTATAACCGTTAGCTCGTACTCGCCAGCTTCATGAATCGTCGTTGGGTTGGATAGGTTTGATATAACAAAGTTCCGGTTCCTGTGATACAGGATGGTGCTCGCGATCTGTGTTCCCTCGCTGGGCGCCCATGAAATCTCAGCCGGGGCAAATAAGATCGCGTGATCCGAGACGCCCGACAAGTGCGGAGCAGGAGGCACAGGAACGATTGTGAATCGAATCGACATCGATTCAGAATGGCCGGAGTCGGTGCGCCAGGTGACGGTCAGAACGTATTCGCCAACCTCGTTAATCGTTGCTCCTCTTAAATACGGTCTTGGAGAACCGCCGTCTTTCGTCAGCACTGCTTCAACTTCGCCAAAATATTGCGGCTCGTACCACCTGGCAGACGCTGTTGTGTATACGCCTCCTTCTTCTATGCCGCGAATCTCGGCAACGATGAATTGATAGTCGTACCGTGCGCTTTCCTGGCCATCACTCACTCGAAAACTGAGCACATATTCTCCTGCGACATCAATGGTCGTTGGGCTGGAAGGGTAGGAGTAATGTGAATTAATGTTCCTGTGCCACAGATCGGACCACTCGATCTGCGTTCCCTCACGGGGCGCCCATGCTATCTCTGCCGGTTTAAATAGGATATCTGAGAAGCCCGTCAGATGAGGCGCAGGAGGCCTGGAATCGATCGCGAAGCGAATCGACTTCGACTCAGAATTGCCTGCGTCGGTGCGCCAGGTGACCGTCAGGACGTATTCGCCCGGCTCGTTAATGATTTCTCCCTTAGCGTACGGAAGCGGCGAACCGCCGTCCTTCGCCAGCGCTGCTTCAACTTCGCCAAAATATTGCGGCTCGAACCAATCCGGCGTTGCGCTTGCGTATACGCCCCCTTCTTCTACACCGCGGATCTCGGCAAGAATGAATGAATAGTCGTACCTTCCCGTCACTCCGTCTTGGCTCACTATCACGCTAAACTCGTATTCAGCCGCTTCATCCAGGAGTATAGGGCTCGTAGGGTTAATCCTAAACGAATTCACTGTCCTGTTCCGCAGAGTGGTATGGTCGATCTGCGTTCCCTCACGGGGCGTCCATGCAATCTCAGCCGGGCCAAATAGGATCGCGTTATCCGAGAAGCCCGACAGATCAGGCGCCGGAGGGGATTCAACGATCGTGAAGCGAACCGATTGCGATGTCGAATTGCCTCCGTCAATGCGCCAGGTGACGGTCAGGACGTATTCGCCAGGCTCGTCAATCGTTTCTCCCTTTAAGTGCGGCCTTGGAGCACCTCCATCTTTCGTCAGCGTCACCGCTTCGACTTCGCCGAAATATTGCGGCTCATACCAAGCGGGCGTCACGCTTGCGCTGACTTCCCCTTCTTCTACGCCACGGATCTCGGCAATCATGAATTTATATTCGTACTCGAGTGTCTCTTCGCCTTCCCTCACGTTCACATAGAACACGAACTCGCCTATTTCCTCAAGGGTCATTGGGCTCCGAAGGTTAAGGTAGTTTATTCCCTTGTTCTTGTGCACCAGACGGACCCCTTCGATCTGCGTTCCTTCATGGGGCGTCCAGGACATTTCAATCGGGCCGAATAAGATCGCGTTATCAGAGAAACCCGACAGGACAGGACGGGCCGGACCGACGTTCACTTTAAACTCCTTCACGGCCGTTGAAGTCAAACCGTTGGACTGCTTCGTTGTCGTCACGATTAATTCATAGTCCCCGTCCTGATCGATGAGACTACCCGTCGTGTATTGGACAGGCTCTGCGCCATCCTTCCGCAGCATAGCCGTGCTGGTCGTGCCGGTCGGCTCCGTCCAGGTCAGCGATGCGGAATAGTACACCGATTCCCCGCCGAGCTCCCGGGTACTTCCATCGATCGTAATTGTCGCTTCAGCCGGAGGAGCGGCATCGATCGTGAACGCGATCCGCTGCCGAACCGTCAGTCCGTTCGAGTCCTTGCGGGTCGTCACCTCGAGAACGTATTCGCCATCCTCGGAAATCTCGGTCCCGTTTGCGAACGTTTCGGCTTCGCCTCTGTCCTTGGCCAGAGTCGCCGTGCTTGTCATCCCGGGCTCATCCTGCCATGTCGGAGTGACGGATACATAAGTGCCTCCATTTTCCACGCCCGTAACGGTTACGGCCTCAGGCTGCTCGGAATGGATTGTGAAGCGAACCGATTGCGTTGCCGAATGATCGTCCGACGTATGCCAGGTTACGGTCAACACATACTCGCCATCCTCGACGATCTCCGTTCCCTTCGTATACGGTGCGGCGGGACCGCCGTCTTTGCTTAGCGTCGCTTCGCTGTAGCCGTTGTCGAAGCCGATCGGCTCCACCCAATCCGGCGTCGCGCTTCCGTAGACTCCCTCTGCGGTTACGCCTCTGATTCTGGTGATGACGAATTTATAGACATATGTTTTGATTTCGTTGCTGCTGTTCCTCACGCCTGCGGTAAATTCGTAGGTTCCGTCATGCTCAACAGTCGTTGGACTCGCGATGTCGTCGAACCTTTCCCCCGTCTCTGCATTCGTCAGCCTATTCCAGTCAATCGTCGTTCCTTCGTAAGGTTCCCAGGACATCGTAACCGGCTCGAAATAGATCCCGTTGTCCGCGAAGCCCGACAAGATCGGGCCAACCGGGCCGACGTCCACTTTGAACTCCCTCGTGGTCGATGCCGTCAATCCGTTCGACAGCTTCGTCCACGTAACGGTAAGCTCGTAATCTCCGTTCTCGTCGATAAGACTGTCCATCACGTAAGGAACGGGTGTCGCTCCGTCCTTCACCAGCATCGCGCTGCTTGTCGTGCCGACCTGATTCGACCACTGCAGTCTGACGCTATAATAAGCGTTTCCTGCCGGCGTATTTCTCAGATTGCCTGTCGCCGATATACTTCTCGCTGCCGGCGGGACGGAGTCGATCGTGAATGCGATCTGCTGTCTAACTGTCTGACCGTTAGAGTCCTTGCGGGTCGTCACCTCGAGGACGTATTCGCCGTCCTCGGAGATCTCGGTTCCGTTTGTGAACGCAGCAGCTTCGGCTCCGTCTTTGGCCAGCGTCGCCGTGCTTGTATTTCCGGGCGCATCGTTCCACGTTATGACCGCCGACGCATACGTGCCGCCCTCTTCCACGCCTTCTATCAACGCCGGAACCGCGATGGCGGAATCGATCGTAAAATGGATCGTCGTTACAGCCCTCGCGCCGTTTGAATTTTTCCTCGCCGTGACGCTCAGGATATAGCTGCCGTCTTCGACGATCGGGGTATTTTTCGTATAGCTGACTTTATCGGAACCGTCCTTGATCAAGGTGGCCGTACTGGTCGTGCCGGAAGCATCGCTCCAATTCGGGGTCACCGGGCCCGAATAGATTCCTTGATCTCGAACGCCTTCCACCACCGGAGCGGCCGGAGGCGTCGTATCTTGGTTTCCTCCTCCGCCTCCGCCGCCGGTTCCGGGCGATGGGGACGGAGCGCCTCCGCCTTCCAATTTGCCGGGCACCCGCTCGAATGTCGACTCCTTGCCGCTTTCCCCGACTACAGCACGATCGACAATACCTTGTCCTTGCACCTTCGCTTCGTCTTCCAGAGTCAGATCGACGATCCGCGTATCTTCTTCCAGAGTCAGCTTCGTTCCGGAAGCGCCGGAAAGGACGTTGAACTTCTGGATCGTGCCTTCGATCAACTCAATCTCGACATTCGAAGAAGCCACGTTCGTCTCCGCGAACTCTCCGCTGAGGATCACCTTCGATGCGGAAGGGAGCTCTTTCGTCAGATGAACCGCTCCGAAGCCTTTGCCTTCGTCCGCATCGGACTCCAGCTTGGCGCCGGAACGCAGATCAACCCGCTTCACGAGGGTACTTCCCGTCGCAACAATGCGGACTGCGCCGTTTTTCTTGTCGACGATAAGCGTATCGAGCTCGGAATCGTTCAAGTAAATGGAGTTCGAGCCGCCGCCGTTTACGGTAACGACGCCTTTCACCTTGACATTGTCCAGCTTGGCTTCGCCTTCGCCTATGCTGGCGGCGAGCAGAAGATCGCCCTGGATTTCCATATTTCGAAGCGTCACTCCGCTTGCCGCGACGATCGCATCGCCCGCAACGGTTTCCTTGCCTGCGGCCGGACCGTAAGCGCCGGCGGCGGCGAAGGTGCGATCCTCGTCGCTCTTGCGCTCCAATTTCTTAAGCGCGCCGTCAAGGATGACGACCGCTTCTTCGCGCGTAATGACTTTGTTCGGCCTGAACGATCCGTCCGGATAGCCTTTGAGAACCCCTTTGGCGACTAGTGCTCCGACGGATCCCTTACTGGCGTTCGAGATGGCCGCCGCATCCGTAAACACGGACGTTTCTTCCGGATTGGGCTGCAGACCAAACGCTTTGGCAACCATCATCGACACTTCCTGGCGGGTGACCCCGCGATCGGGTTGCGCCGTTCCGTCCGGGTAGCCGGCGGCATAGCCGGCTTGCACCGCGATCGCGACCTGCTTCGCTTTCCACGTTCCCGGCTTGACGTCGCTGAATGTCGTTGCCGCCTCATCGGCGTACCCGAGAGATTTGTTGGCAAGCGAGAAAAACTCGGCCCGCGTGACCTCCCTCTTGGGCTTCACCGTTCCGTCCGGATAGCCGGTCAACCAGCCTTTGGCCATCCATTCCAGCAGAGTCTTTTCCGACCAGACTCCGCGAATATCCGCGGGAGAAGAAGCCGCCGCGGCGGCTCTCTCCAGAAATGCGGAGCTCAGCATGCAAAGGGCCATCGCGAGCGCGATCAAGCGAAACAAGCCCCTCTTGTGCTGTTGCGCCATTTCCATTTATTATCCTCCTCGAATCAGTTAGAGATCGTGAAGCGAACCGACTGCGTTTCGCGAATGCCGTTCAGCGAATGCCATGTAACGGTCAGCACATATTGCCCTTCCTCGTCGATCGTCGTTCCCTTCCCGTAAGAGACGGCGGGACCTCCGTTCCTGCTTAGCGTCGCTTCCGACCGACCTCCGACCCAATTGACGAAGTCGGTCCAATTCGGCGTCGCGCTCCGGTACGTTCCCCCGTCTGCGACGCCGCGAATGCCCGTAATCAGAAAAAAGAATCCATAGCTGGCTCTGCTCGTCATCCCGTTCGTCGTCTTCAATACCGTGAAATAAAAGAGATAGGAACCGTCGTCGACGATCGTCGAATGGTTCGGGAAGCCGTTAAATGTTTCCCCGGTCGTCTGGTTCACCAAGATCGTCTCGGTCACCGTGGTCCCTTCGGCCGGCGTCCAGCTCAGCGTTACCGGTTCAAAGTTTACCCCGTAGCCTCTGGTGCCCGAAATTTCGGGCGGGATCGGACCGAGATCAATCGTAAATTCGCGCGCGGCCACCGCCGTCAACCCGTTGGACAGCTTCGTCGTCGTCACGATCAGCGCGTAATTTCCGTTCTCGGCAATACGAGTGTTCTTTGCATAGGGAACCGCAGGCCCGCCTTCTTTTTTCAATATCGCTTCGCTAGTCGTACCGGGGTCGGCCGTCCAATCCAGTTCCGCGTAAGAATAAACTCCCGGAGCTCTCTCGCTGCCCCGAATCGAAATCCGCGCGGCCTCCGGCGGCGAATCGATCGTAAAGTGAATTCTCGTCGAAGCCGTCAATCCGTTCGAGGATTTCTTCGCCATAACGATCAGAACGTAGTTGCCTTCCGCTTCAATCGGCGTGCCTTTCAGGTAACGAACGGCTTGTTCTCCGTCCTTGCTCAACGTTGCCGAGCTGGTCGTTCCGGCTTCGTCGACCCAATTCGGAATAACCGGCGTTCCGTACGTCGCTTGATGCTCAACGCCGGTTACCGTCGGTGCGGGCGGAGGACTCGTGTCTGGAGCAGCCGCCGCAAGGATCTGATTCGGAAATAACGAGACCCACATCCAGAATGCCATCGCGAACGCGATAAGCCGCAACGACTTCCTCGTCGGCGCCAATGTCATTTTTTGCTCTTCCTCTCCAATATGAGTTTGTTATTCGGGTTCCACGACGAGCAGCGTCGCCGAACGTTTCGGCAGCTTAAGCGATACGACGCCGTCGACGCTTGCGCCGATGTCCCCGATTTTATCCAGCCGTTGGATCGCATTGAACGCATACAGCTCCGAGGCGGCAAAACCAGTGCCAAGCTCCAGTCGAACATCCCGGCTTAACGTGTCTTTGTTGAACAGCAGAACGTAGGTCTTGCCGTCATTCCCCTCGATCGTATATGCGCCTACCGCATCGAACCGCGACGAATCGGTGCGGACGCTGCTTCCTTCGATGCTGGAGCCTTGGCCGTCATAGTTCAGGTACAGCTTGAATGCGTCCTCGATCGGCGTGCCGGCCTGGAAGTTGCCGAATCGGGTGGCCAGATCGACGCCCTCCCGGCCGAAGATCGCGAGCGCCTCCGCTTGCGCCAAACCTGCCGTAATGCCGTTGCCGTTGCCGAAGTTATACTCCGTAATCGCCAGCTTCAGGCCCGGCCGGTTGCGCTCGATGATTTCCTTCATGCGCGGTATGAGCCGGATCGGCTCGCGAATCCAGGACTGATCGACGAATTGATCGTCGTACAGCGTCTTCAGCGCCTGGAATCGGCGTTTCGCGACCTGCGGGCTTTCGTTGGCGGACGGAACCCCTTGCTCTTGAGAGTAATAGTGAATGGTCAAATAATCGATCAGCTGCAAGCCCGTCTCGCGTTCGTGATCGCTCGCTTGCTGCAAGTACCATTCCAGGAAAGGCGTTCCGCCGTGGGCATCGCGATCCTGCCCGTAGGCGCACCAGTCCGCGGGAGAATAGAAGTAACCGCACCATCCCCAGGAGACGGGGCCCAGCAGCAATGCGTCGGGATCGGCTTGCTTGATCGCCGTGCCGTACTCCACCGTTTTATCCCACAGCTCGTCGTACGTCGGAGCCTCGGGATGGACGTCGCGATGCGTTACGTGCCACAGGTCCGGCTCGTTGTCCAGCGCGTACAGGCGGACTTGGCCGTTCGATCTTTCGGCGATATGACGAACCCAGTCCGCAGCGAACTCCGTACCTACGCGGACCGAGGTATCCGCCGGATCGTTGTTCGTCACCAGCTCGCCGTCTTCAAGCACGCCGTTGCCCGCGTCTCGCAGTTCCCATGCGGATTCCTGCTGGCTGCCGTATTTTTGCTGGGAGAAGCCGTAGCTGACCGTGCGGTCCTTCGGCGTCCAGCCGATTGTCGGGATCGTCATCAGCACTTGATCCCCGCGTTCGAGCACCCTGTCGATAAAGCGGTCCGACATCGAGCCGTGCGACGGCTCCCAATCTTCGCCGTCGTACGGATAGTTGATGTAGTACCAGTCGTTCGCCCGATTCGCCGCGTTCAGCTGCCAATTGTAACGGGTCGTCTGGTTGCCTCCCCAACGTTCTACCGTAAATGGCAAGGAAGAGGTCGTCGGATTGCCTTCGTCAAAGTTGATGCCGTAAATGTCGTTGCTGATCGGCTTCCGTTCGGAGGTCTGATCGACGGACACCGTGACGAGCGGAAGCTCCGGCTCCGGCAATTGGCCCGGATTCGGATTGGCCAGAAGCGCAATGTCGTCGATGTAAACCGCCTCTTGGTCGTGCTCCGTCGCCGCCTGCAAAATAAAGCCGTCGAACAAGCCGAGATCCAATCCCAGATCGGCCAGACTGACCGTCACTTCCGTCCATTGACCGGCTGGCAGCGTACGATTCGGCAACAGCTCGTTCAGGTCGATCGCTCCAAGCGCCTGATCGCCGTCGTAAGCATGGAACAGCAAAGCCTGCCCCCCGCCGTTGCCGCCATGGAGCCAGAACCGGAAGCCATAATACTCTTCCACCGACTTCTTCGACTCGCCGGAAATCCATACGCCGTCCCAGCCGTCCGGCTCGAACTTGATCGAGCGGCTGCCGCTTCTCGCCTGCTCTCCATTGGCAAAATCCTTCTCGTGCCAGCTGTAGTTACGGAACCCTGCGGCAAGCGATTCCTCGTACACCGGCTCTGTCCGCACATCCGTAATCTGCACGAAGCCTTCGGCCGTAAAATCCTTATGGGTTGCCGTAATTTTCGCGATGCCCTGCTCTAGAGCCACGAGCTCCCCGCCGTCGACAGACAGAAGCTCCGGACGGTCTACCGTCCATTCCGTGTCGTCCGTCACGATGACGGTATCCCCGGATTGCAGGAACGTCTCCGCTTGAATCTGGCGGCGTTCTCCCGGCAGCATCACCAGACGCGGCTGATCCAGCCTGAGCTCGAGCACGGCCGCTTGAGCGGCTTGTCTGGAGGTTATCGCGATGTCGTCCAGGTAGATCGGTGCTTGCTCGCCGGACGTCAGTCCCGTCAGGCGAATGCCGTCGAACAGACGATGCTCCAGCCCCAATTCGGCAAGATTCAACTCGATCAGCGCCCATTCGTTCGCAGGGACGCCTTCCGGCAGCCAGTGCTCAAGCGGACGTTCGAAGGCCGTTACGCCTCCCGCCGTCAATGCAAGCTGCACTTGCTGCCCGCCTTCGGAGCCTCCGTGCACCCACAATCTCAGCTTGTCGTAATCGTTCACCGTCAGCAGCTGGGTGCTGTACAAGTACAGGGCTCCGTCGCCGTTCGGGGTAAAGCGGATCGAGCTGGCGCCCGTCCGTTTCACCGAACGTTCCGTTAGGCTGACTTGACCCCAGCTATTGTTCGTTACCGAATCCGCCAGTTTGTCATCGAACAGGTAGAATCCTTCAACCGGCTCGATCGGATCTCCCGGCTCCCCGGGCTCTTCGCTGCCGGGATCTTCGCCGCCGGGTTCTTCTCCGGGCTCTTCGCCAGGCTCTTCAGGCTCTTCCCCGCCTGGTTCTCCTCCAGGTTCTCCGCCTCCTGCCTTGCCGTTGAACGAGAGGTTGTCGAAGAATAGCGGAGCTTGCTGTCCCGAACCCCAGATGAGGATGCCGTCCAGCCACCCTTGCACGCCCGCAGCGCCGAGCGGAACGGTCACTTCGGTCCATTCCGCGGAGATGCCTTCCGGCATTAGATCCGAGGAATTCAACTCCGCGACAGCCTGTCCGCCAAGCGAAAAGACGAGCTTGAACGACTGATCCCCGCTCCCGCTGCCGCGCAGCCAGAAGCTGAAGCTGTCGTACTCGCCCGCGTTCATGATGCGGTCCTTGTACAAATAGACGGCCTGCCCTTCGTTCGCTTCGAACCGAATCGAGCGGCTTCCCTCGTAGACCGTCTCCGTTTCTTCCAAGCTAACGCCCGACCAACTCGAATTGCGAAACGTCGACTCCAATCGGTCGTCAAACACGGTCAGCTTCGCGGTCTCCGAGCCGAAGGTCCGCTGGCCCGGAACCGCAAGCTGAACGAACAGCAGCGCCGTCGTCAGCAGCACCGCCAACTTCGAATTGCCCTTGACTTTTAAAATCGCTCCCATGCGCAATGCTCCCTTCCAGTTTGTAACACTCCCATTCTAAGAGACAGAGCGTCCGCTCGATAGTTACAGACTGTCACAGTTATTGTCATGGTCCCGTCTCGTCAGCCTCTTCTCCTTATCGCTTTCATGCCAAAAAAACCGCTCAGACGTCCGGGCGGACCTGAAGCGGCTTATTGCGCCGCTCAATCGAGCGGCAAATCGATCGACAATTCGCTACCGTTCGGCGTTCCGTCGGCAATTGCGCATGGGCGAAGCTCGGCTTCCCCCCCCAGCAGCTTCACGCGCTCCATCACGGACGACAAGCCATGCCCGGGGGCGGACAACCCGCAAGGCTCTCCGTCGCTGATCAGTTGGAACCGCAGCCGATTGCCCGAAGCACGAAGCGAGAAGCCCGCGCTCGAGCAGCGGCCTTGACGAATCCCGTTGGCCAGTCCCTCCTGCAGCGCGTGATAGACGACTTGTTCCGTCCGCTTGTCCAATTCCAGATTCGCGGGAAGCGCGATGTCCGCCGCAATGTCGATGTTCATCGTATCCTCCGTATACTGGATCAGCTCTTGCAGCGACGCCTCCAGCGTCAGCTGCGCTTCGTCCGTTTTCATCAGCTTTACCGCCTTGCGGATGTCTTCAAGCCCTTTACGTACGAGCTCGCTGATCAAATCCAGCTTGTCCAGCGGGATCCGGTCCTGCCGTTCCGTCAACTTCTTCGTCGCTTCCAGCTGAACGATGGCGGCCGTCAGCGTATGCCCGACGACGTCATGAATTTCGTCCGCGATTCGTCCCCGCTCCTCCAGCAGCGTGATCTCCGCCATCGTCTCCGCTTTTTCGTTCAGCGTCATGTCCAGCGTCCGATTCGCGTTCTCCAGCTCCGCCGTGCGGATCTCCACCAGCTGTTCCAGATTGCGATGAAAATATTCCAGCTCCGCATGTTTGTTCCGAAGCTCCTCCGCGACGCGTTCCGCCTCCCGATAAACCCGGCGCACCCGGGAGATCATGGCCATCACGATGCAAATCATGAACAATAACAAGCCATTCGGCAAAAGTCCGGCCAGGATCGTCGATAAATAATGATTCGTATTCATCGTCTCCGCCATCCATCCGGGCAACGTATAGGAGACCAAGCTCGCTATCGCGCAGATCGTAAACGTCCAGTATCCGCGAATCAGCCACTTGCGTTCCGGCAGATGATTCGGCTGCATCAGCTCTGTCCGAAACGCAAAGGTGAGAATGGCGAAACCGGCGATAGCCGCAGCCGCGCTCGCCTTCGCAGTCGTTCTCCCGAACAGCTCCGGCTGAAAGATTGCCGTAACGGTCGCGACGACCAGGTACAGCGAAGACACCGCGTGAACGATCCGAATAAGCGATCGCCTCCGCACCTCAAGCGCGTTGAAGAAAAATCCGATGCAGGTCCAGATGGCCGCCGACGTCAACAATTCCTGCCAATAATAGAGTCCTTTCATGTCGATAAACCATTGCAACGCGCGACAGCTGAACAAAAAACTCAAACCCATAGACAGGCTGAACAGCGAAAACCAGCCATAGAGCGATTTTCTGCTCCATATGTAAACAGCCATCCCGACAATTCCCGCCGATAGACTAAGCAGCCCGTAGAGCAAAAAGTTCAATTCAACCCGAATCAGCTCGACCAAAACCCGCTCCGGCTCGCCAATCGTCAGCAGATCGATGCCATGCAGCGGTTCTCCCTGCCACTCCGCCCGGATCAGCAGCCGCTTCCCTTCGTCTTGGGGAGAGATCGGAATCGAATGGATGATTTTCAGCGGATTGATATGCCTGTATGCATTGTCCGTATTAAATCGGTACAACGAATTTCCGTCCACGAAGACCTCGAAGCGGTTCAAGAAAATAAGAAATAAATGCGGATTCCGCACGTTCGTCTCGGGCAAAATGCGCTGAAGCCATAGCGGACCTTCATACCCTTTCAGCGAGGACCGCAGCTCGTCATCGATCGTCATCCACCGGCTCGGCTGTGCGGGACCGAAGCCGATTTCCCAAGGATCGGCGAGAGCCGAATGCGGCTCCTGCCGGCTGTTCCTTTCCGTCATCAGAGAAGGCGCAAAGGTAAAGATAACGACGGCGCAGACGATGCACCAGTTGAGCAGCGAGAAATAGGATTTGCTCATTCTAACCTGGAAGCTCCTTTACGCAATAGGATCAACTTCCATTAATCGTTAATAAGAGTCTTCCAGAAGCAAATCTTTCAGAATGGAAATGGCGGTTTGCCTGTTGCTCGTGCCGATCTTGTTATAGATGACGCTAATATAATTCCGAACGGTTCCTTCTCCCATGAACAACGAGGACGAAATTTGCCGATTGGTATACCCCTCGATCATCAGCACGATGATTTTCCGCTCCCGTACGGTGAAGGTATAGCCGCTTTCCCTTAATTTGTTTTCGTCGAAGGCGTCCGCCCTTCCGTCGGACAACACGGACAGCTTCGCGGCCAGCTTCGAGGCGATCGGCGCAGGCAAAATAACGCCTCCGTTCATCGCGTCGTGGATCGTCTGCACGATGACTCTGGAAGGCATATCCTTGAGCAGGAATCCGTCCGCTCCTCCCGCCATCGCGTCTACGATGAACCGGTCTTCCGCGAACGTCGTCAGCATCAGCACGACGATATCCGGATGCTCGCGTTTAATCCTTTTCATCGCTTCGATGCCGTCCATGACCGACATCTTGATATCCATCAGCACGACGTCCGGTTTGTGCGCTTTGACCGCCTGCAAAGCCTCTTTGCCGTTCTCGCACATCGCGACGATTTCCAATCCGTCTTCGGACTGAAGAATCGTCTGCAGCCCCTCTCGAAGAAGCCTCTGGTCATCCACGATGATGATCGAAATCAAAATTGTCCACCCTCTTCAATTCCTCCTATATGTTGGTTAAAGTGTAGCAAACGCCGTTCCGATCGTATAGGGGAGAAGTCGCTATTGTGACAGCGGTGACAAAGATGATGACAAGTCGTAACTAGCTGCTTCGGGTAAAGCGGCCTACGATGAGGGGGAACGTTGCGTACGAGGGAAAGTGTTGATTATACTTTGAGGAGGCCTGATCGTTTTTATCTGATATTTTGGCAGGAGCGCGCTCGCAAGGCTTATTAGCGTTTTTCAAAGGGAGTTGTCGAGGGTGTTTCGTTATTATTTGGTCGCTGCCGGCGTATTTATTTTCGATCATATCGTCAAATGGCTTGTATCGACGTATATGACGATCGGACAGCAAATATCCGTCGTTCCCGGATTGTTCGGGTTGACTTCTATCCGCAACAGGGGCGCCGCTTTCGGCATGCTGGAGGGTTACCGGGTGTTTTTTATCGTCGTAACGTCGGCCGTGCTTGTCGGGATCATTATTTATTTGCGTAGACTCTATCGGGAGAAAAAGCTTTATTCGTATGGATTGGCCCTCATACTCGGCGGGGCGCTCGGCAATTTCATCGATCGCGTTCTTCGCGGAGAAGTCGTGGACATGCTTCAGGTTTATTTCGCCGATTTCCCCATCTTTAATATCGCGGATTGCTTCCTGTGGATTGGACTCGGCGTTATGGCGATCGGCGCTTGGCGAGACTCGCGGGCGAGAGGAACAGGATGAGAGGTTGAAAGAGCAATAGCGCAAAACAGCATGATTGCCGATTGTACAGTAAAAGCGAGCTTCCGGACATCGGTCCGGAAGCTCGCTTCTTCTTGTACTCGGTTCAACTTGGACAGCGATAGAGTCGATCGCCGGCAAACCAAAGCAAATCAGGGGATAGGCTTTCGGGCCATATTATGGTTATATTAAGTTAGTATTTCTATGTTCTTTGGGGGGACCGAAATGACAAAGCTGCTTAACCGTAAGCGGTTGACTACGCTGATGGTAGCGATCTTACTCTCGACAGCAGTGCCATTGGGTATGGAAAAGCGCGTATCTGCATCAACATGCGCCGGCGTCACGCCCGGAACGACTGCCGATTGTCCCATTATGATTTATGACGCCGCGGGGCTAAGTGCGATGCGGAGTAATCTGACGGGTCATTACGCGCTTGACGCAGATATCGATTTGTCCCATTATTTAGGCCCGGGAGGCGCCGGATACAATGGCGGAGACGGCTGGGATCCGGTTGGGGGAGGGGGCCCCCTATCAAATGCATTCAGCGGTACATTTAACGGCAACGGCCATACGATCTCCAATTTGAAAATGGATACAACAGCTGGCTCAGTCGGTTTATTCGGCGTAACTTCAGATGCTACTATTCGAAATATAGGTTTGATCAATGTAGATATTTTGGGAGAAGGGGCAGCTAGCGACGTCGGCGGTTTGGTTGGATACATGGTTGGCACAACAATTGAAAACGCCTATGTCACCGGAACTGTGGAAGGTGCAGATCATGTCGGCGGTTTGGTTGGAACCGCCTATGGGGTAGCCATCGCGCCCAGCCGGATTCGCACTTCTTACGCTTCTGTCGAGGTAACCGGACCCGGCGAAGCCGGAGGGCTCGTCGGTCGTACGGATGGCTACGACGTCAGCATAACTCAATCATACTACAATTCCAGCTTGACCAGCTTTTCCGCGGCTGGAACAGGTTTGCCAGCATCTCTCATGAGGCAAGCCAATGCTTTCAGCTCGTGGGACTTCTCCGAGCAAGGCCAGTGGGGCATTATGGAAGGCGTGACATTTCCGATGCACCGCACAACGCTAAATCAAATTGTGCTAGACGAATTGACCGTCAACGATGGAGCAATTGCGTACGAGCCGACGTTTGCTCCTCATACATCGGCCTATTCAAGCCGGGTAACGGGCGAAGTGGACAGCGTAACCGTGTCGGTATATTCGAGCAGCAGCCGCGTAAGCGTATCGATTGACGGAGAGGTCGCCAACTCTAAGGACATTGATCTGAATCCGGGCCACAACACGATCGTCATTGCGGTTTCTACCAACGTCGCCGTGCCCGGAGCCGCAACCAATCCGTTCGCAACGACCTATACGCTTCAAATTATTCGTGAAGACGGAATAGATTATCCCCATCGCATTACAACCGCCCCACAGCTGGCGGCGATCGGAACCGCTCCCTATGCGTTAAGCAACAACTACGAGTTGATGAACGATCTCGATCTGACAGGTGTGAGCTGGAACCCGATCGGAGACGGCGGCCAGCCGTTTACAGGGACTTTTGAGGGCAACAGGCACGTCATCCGCAATATGACCGTCGCCGGCTCGAATGACGATGCCGGGTTATTCGCGGCGTCATCAGGCACGATCCGCAATATTGGCCTGGAGGACGCGTCTGTATCGGGAGGCAACCGAGTTGGCGGATTGGTCGGCAGCAACTCGGGAAGCATCTCGAACGCTTATGTGAAGGGCAACGTTGCCGGAGACGAGCATGTCGGCGGATTAGTCGGGTTGAACAGCGGAGCGGCAAACGTGTCGTACACCTATGCCGCAGCGCTCGTAAGCGGCGCCGATCACACTGGCGGGCTGATTGGCGAAACCGCCGCCGGGGTCGTTTCCGCTTCGTACTGGGACACTGAAATCAGTTCGCTCTTAATGTCCGGCGGAGGCGAAGGAAAGACTACTGCAGACATGCAGCTGGCAAATACGTATAGCGGTTGGGATTTCGCCTCAACATGGGCCATCATGAACGGAGCAACGTATCCGATGTTTATCCGTCATTTCGACGCTGTGAAGCTTCAAGCTTTGAGCGCTACGTCGACAGACGCCGTTTTGACCTGGAACCCTGCTGTCTTCACTTCAGCTCAAGGCTCATACGATCTGTCGGCCGACCGGTACATCGATACCGTCACGATTACCGCCAATCCCGCCGATTCCGATACGACGGTGACGATTGGCGCTGCGGAGTCAGCCTCGACGCAAGTCGCCGTAACAGCCGGCAGTAATGCGATCTTGATCAGAACGACCGGCATTAACGGCAAGCCGGATGGCGCGTACGTGCTGACGATCGACGTTCCCGCTCCCGGGGTGACTGGCCTTGACGTTCCCCCCGTCGGGTATTACGGCATTGGCGATGCGTTGACCTTCACCGTGAGCTACGAAGATGACGTCGATGTCGTGAACACCCCGGAGATTCCTATTACGATTGGAGAAGGGGCCGACGCAACAACGGTTTACGCAACCTACGCCGGGCAGCCCGTCGGCGAGAGGAATAAGCTGATCTTTACGTATGTCGTGCAGGAAGGACTTGTCCATTCGAACGACATCGCAATCGGCACGGACATCCAATTGCCGGATGGCGCCGCAATCCATGCCGCTGCCACGACCGTTGCAGTTCCGCTTGATTTGCCGGCAACGACGACAACCGGTATCATCATCGATTCCGTAAGACCGGAAATTACGGTATCGCAGCAGCCTGCGAGCACGGTCATGACCAACGGCCCGGTGACGGTAACGGCGGCGACAGACGGCACGGGAAGCGATATTACAGTAACGAAGTGGTCGCAAGGGCTGCGAACGGCCGATTATTTTTCGACAGGCGGCGATTTGCTTACCGGGGACAGCTTCCAGGCAACCGCGAACGGAACGTATTCGGTTTACGCTGAAGACGAAGCGGGCAATGAAGCCGTGGCCCAAATTACGATTTCGAATATCCGCAGGCCTTCAAGCAGCTCTGGTGGAGGGATGCCCCCTGAACCTGCGCCTGAACGGCCAATACCTCCTGCCGGACCCAAAGTGATCCTCGATTCCAGCGGCGGCATCTCCGTTCTGATTGATTCTTCATCTATCGTCAAGGAAACGCTTGAAGACGGCACAAACATCGAGCATGTCGTATTGACCGATGAAATCGTCGAACAAGTGCTTGACTTGCTTGGGAAAGCGCAGCGATCGTTCGTCGCCGTCGTAATCGACGACTCCGAGCGGGCCGTTCGGGTGCAGTTTCCCGGAGCCTCCCTCGCCAAAGTGAAGGACGCGTATCCAAACACCGTCTTCCAGGTCAGACTGAACAGCTCCAGCTACCAGCTCCAAGCGAACGCGCTGAATCCGCGGCCGCAAACGAAGCATGTGAATGTCTTACTCGCCAAAGTGGCCGGACAAGAGAAGGAACGGCTGAAGCAGGTCGCGAACAACGCCGGACTTAAGCTGATCAGCGATGCGGTGGGTGATAAAGTGACCGTTTCGGCCGGCGGACAAACGGCGGAGGTTCGCGATATTGGCAACACGTACGTGATTCGGACAATCGTGCCGTACGAGGACATATCGAGCGAACGCTTCACCGCCGTTCTGTATGACCCCGCAACCCGGGCGTTGTCCTTTGTTCCGGCTGTGACCGCAACAAGAGCCGACGGCAGACTGGAAGTATCGATCAAAGCGCCGCACAACGGCATCTATGCCATTATGGCATCAGGAAAGAGGTCATTTTCCGATCTTAACGGCCACTGGGCGAAAGCCGACGTGGAGCTGCTGGCTTCCAAGCTGATTGTAAGCGGAGTATCCGGTACGGAATTCGCGCCGGGCAGATCCATCACAAGAGCCGAATTCACGGCTTTGCTGGTTCGCGCTGTAGGATTGAAAATCGAGCGAACAGCGGGGAGCGTCAACTTCGATGACGTTTCCGAGGACGACTGGTTCGCGCCGGTCATTAAAGCGGGGGTCGAAGCCGGGCTGGTAAGAGGAATATCGAAGGATGAATTCGCGCCCGACAACCCGATTACAAGAGAACAGATGGCCGTCATGTTCAACAATGCGTTCTCGTTCCTGGGTTATCCCGAAGTGGATGCCGAATATGCTCCAATCGTTCTAGACAAGTTTGATGATAACGCCGATATATCCGCCTGGGCCAAATCGGCAGTCGCTCAATCCGTAGCCGCAGGGATCATTCGCGGGACTACAGGCGACGCGATCGCCCCTTCCGAGGCTACGACCAGAGCGCAGGCGGTCGTGATGTTGAGGCGATTCCTTCAGGTTGTCGAGTTTATGGATTAAAACGGATGACCAGCCTAAAGAAGCTTCTCATCAGCCTGCACTGGTGAGAAGCTTCTTCGTCCGGAGCCGTCTTACATCATGCCGCCCATCGCCCACCGCCTCGCCTTGCCCCGCTGTCCTGGACCGTTCGGACAGAGAATCCACTATTTTTGAACAAAAACGGGTTTTGTGCATCCTTGCGGACAGAGGATCCGCTATTTGGCTCAGAGGCTGCGAATTTGGCCATTGATTCCCGAAATAACGGATCGTCTGTCCGAATCGCCTTCAAAATGAGGGGATTTCGGCAAAATAAGGTCTCCTGTGTCCGATAGCAAAAGTTCAGGTGGAAAACACTCCAACGAAGTTGGAGCCTAAGATGAGAAAGAGACTTCTCAGCAACTGAGAAGTCTCTTTCTAAATCTATGGGGTCAAACGGGGCGCTCTTCCGAGGAAGAACCCTTGATGCTACAGGCTATTGAGCCCGTATTACATCATGCCGCCCATGCCACCCATGTCCGGCATGCCGCCCCCGGCAGGCGCTTTTTCTTTTTCCGGCTTGTCGGCGATGACCGCTTCGGTCGTCAGGAAGACGCTCGCGACGGATGCCGCGTTTTGCAGAGCGGAACGCGTGACTTTCACCGGATCGATGATGCCGGCGTCGAACATGTTCACCCAGTCGCCGGTTGCAGCGTTATAGCCCGTACCTACCGCTTCCTTCTTCAGGCGCTCGACGATGACGGAGCCTTCTTGGCCCGCATTCGCGGCGATCGTGCGGATCGGCTCTTCCAGCGCGCGCAGGATGATGTTGACGCCCGTTTTCTCGTCGCCTTCGGCTTTGACGTTCGCAACCGCTTCGTACACGTTCACGAGCGCCGTTCCGCCGCCGGATACGATGCCTTCTTCGACAGCCGCGCGAGTCGCGTTCAATGCGTCCTCGATGCGCAGCTTGCGCTCTTTCAGCTCGGTTTCGGTCGCCGCGCCGACTTTAATGACCGCAACGCCGCCGGCCAGCTTCGCCAGGCGCTCTTGCAGCTTCTCGCGGTCGAAGTCGGAAGTCGTTTCTTCGATTTGCGCTTTGATTTGGTTGACGCGAGCATCGATGTCGGCCTTGTCGCCAGCGCCGTCGACGATGATCGTGTTTTCTTTGTTGACGCGAACTTGGCGAGCGGTACCCAACTGTTGGATCGTTGTGGATTTCAGCTCCAAGCCCAGTTCTTCCGTGATCACTTGGCCGCCGGTCAGTGCGGCGATGTCTTGCAGCATCGCTTTGCGACGATCGCCGAAGCCAGGCGCCTTAACGCCGACGCAAGTAAACGTGCCGCGCAGACGGTTGACGACGAGCGTGGACAACGCTTCGCCTTCGATGTCTTCGGCGATGATCAGCAATTGCTTGCCGGATTGCACGACTTTCTCGAGAATCGGCAGCACTTCTTGGATATTGGAGATCTTCTTGTCGGTGATCAGGATAAGCGGGTTTTCCAGAACGGCTTCCATCTTGTCCGTATCGGTGATCATATACGGCGTGATGTATCCGCGGTCGAACTGCATGCCTTCCACGACTTCCAGATCGGTGTTGAAGCCTTTGGACTCCTCGACGGTGATGACGCCGTCCTTGCCGACCTTCTCCATCGCGTCCGCGATCAATTCGCCGACTTCGTCGTCGGCGGCGGAAATCGCCGCGACCTGGGAGATGTTGCTGCGGCCTTCGACCGGCTTGGAGATGGCTTTCAATTGCTCGACGGCCGCTTTAACGGCTTTGTCGATGCCTTTACGGATGACCATCGGGTTAGCGCCGGCCGTCACGTTCTTCAAGCCTTCGCGAATCATCGCTTGTGCGAGTACCGTTGCCGTCGTCGTTCCGTCGCCGGCGATGTCGTTCGTCTTCGTCGCGACTTCTTTCACGAGCTGGGCGCCCATATTCTCGAAGGAATCTTCCAGTTCGATTTCCTTCGCGATCGTCACGCCGTCGTTCGTGATGAGCGGAGAACCGAATTTCTTCTCCAGAACGACGTTGCGGCCTTTCGGACCGAGCGTCACTTTAACGACGTTCGCCAATGTATCGACGCCGCGAAGCATTCCGCGGCGGGCATCTTCGCTGAAACGAATTTCTTTAGCCATCTTAAAGTACCTCCTCGATTCTGGTTAAGTAAATTAGCCGACGATCGCGTGGATGTCGCTTTCCTTCATGATCAAATACTCTTTGCCTTCGTATTTGATTTCCGTACCCGCATATTTAGAGAACAATACACGATCGCCCGCTTTCACTTCCAACGCTACCCGTTCGCCGTCTTTCGTCAATGTGCCGATGCCCACCGCGACGATCGTGCCTTCTTGCGGCTTTTCCTTGGCCGTGTCCGGCAATACGATGCCGCTAACCGTTTTTTCTTCCTTGGCGTTCGGTTCCACGAGAACGCGGTCCCCTAAAGGTTTAATCATGTAAATAGCCTCCTTCTTAAATTTGCTTTTTGGGCGTGAAGCCATTTTGTTAGCACTCGATTGTGTCAAGTGCTAATAACCATTTTCTATGATACGGAATTTAAAGCCGGTTTTCAAGTCCTTTTGCGCGAAACCCGTACAAAAAAAATGCGAATCCGCGAAACCCGCGAACCCGCATTCCGTTCCTCGAATATTTGCTCCCGTCCGCAAGCGTCCTATGTCTTGAAATTGCCGACCAAGCCTTTCAGACGGGTCGCCATCGAGCTTAAGTTATCGGCGGTGCGCGCCATTTCCTCGGTCGAGGACAGCTGCTCCTCCGACATCGCGGACACTTGCTCCGTGAACGAAGCCGTCTCCTCGGTAATCCGCGAAATGTCCTGAATCGACTGCACGACGGAGGCGCTGCCGGCGGACATCTGCTCTACGGAAGCGGCAACTTCGACGATATTGGCGCTGAGCTGGCCCACTTTGTCCACGATGTCGCGGAACGTTTCCTCGGCGTTCTGCATGCCCTCGACGGCCGCGAACACTTGTCCTGCGCTCTGCTCGAACATCGCCGAGACGTGCTCGATATCGCCCGACATCGTGCCGATCGTGTCCCCGATCTGCACGGCGGATTGCTGCGTCTGGTCCGCCAGCTTGCGAATCTCCCCGGCGACGACCGCGAAGCCGCGGCCGTGCTCTCCCGCCCGCGCGGCCTCGATCGCCGCGTTGAGCGCCAGCAGGTTCGTCTGGTTCGCCACTTCGGAGATGTAACCGATGACCTCCTGGACTTGCTCGGATTTCTGATTCAGGCCGCGAACGACTTCCTGCAGCGAACGGAATGCTTTCCCCACCTGGTCGATCTCCTGCGACGTCGACTGCAGCAGCTTGGAGCCGTCCCGCGCGCGCCCGACCGTCGTCTGGGCGGCGTCGGATACGCCGGTCGTCGTGCCCGCCACCTGGCTCAAGCCATCGAGCGTCTCCTGCATCGTGGCCGAGATTTCCTGGGACTGCGCCACTTGCGTCTCCGAGCCGGCCGCAACCTTCTCGACGGCTTTCGACACCTCGCTGCTCACTCTCGCGTTCTCGTCCGCTCCTTGCTTCAGCAGGATCGAAGCAGCCGCCAGCTCCGCCGTGCTGTCGCGAAGCTCCTTCATCATTTTCTGCAGCCCGTCGAGCATTTGATTGGCCGCGTTGGCCAAATCGCCCACCTCGTCGGTAGACCGGATATGTATGCGTCTCGTTAAGTCTCCGCCGGAAGAAGCGATATTCCGCAACGTCGCCGTCACGCTGCCGATCGATGCGATCAGATTGCCGGCAAGCCACTTTAAACCGATGCCTCCCGCGACGAGCACGATCAGGAAAACGACGAGCACGAACCAGAACGTTCCCCCGTGTTCCGACAAATCCAATCGTGTCAGCAGCAGTAAGAACGCCGCCGCCAGCAACAACACGAATCCTGCGTAGCCGAGCGCAATTTTACGTCCAATCGTCATATCCCGCATCCCTTGTCCCTCCCGGATTCTTACCAACCGATGTAAGCCCTTACCTGAGACAAGTGTATCATAAATTTACCATTTGGCCTATCGAAAAATGACACTTTCTGCTTCTTTTTAGGAGGACAGGCCCATGCGGGATGCGGCCGCCTCTACTCGTCCGCTTCCAACGGTTTCCCGGCCTGGGCTTTCGCTCTTCTGCCGTAGGCGAATCTGGACAGCATGACGCTGAATTCGTAGAGCAGAATGAGCGGGATCGCCACGAGCATGTCCGACACGACGTCCGGCGGGGTAACGGTCACGCCGATGAAAATCAGAATGAACCAGGCGACCTTGCGGAATTTGACGAGCAGCGCCGGACTGAGAATCCCGATCCGGCTCAGAAATAAAATGACGAGCGGCAGCTCGAACAGCAGCGAGATCGGCAGCAGGATATTGAACAGGAAAGAAAAATACTGCGTCACGCCGTAAGTCTGTTCGAGTCCGAGGTTGCCCGTCACCTTCTCCGTAAACAGGAAAGCCATCGGAAATACGACGAAATAGGAGAACGCCAGACCGACCAGGAACATGATCAACGCGCCGGGCACGAACTTGAGCGTCGCCCTCTGCTCCTTTGGCGCGAGCGCAGGCTTCACGAACGCCCACAGCTGGTACATGGCGAAAGGAATCGCGAGGATAAACGAAATCAAAAAGGCGAACTTCATGTACAGACCGATCGCGTCCCAGGGAGAAAACGCATGGAGATCCAGCTGATCGATCGGCGCCGCCTCCACCAAATAATCGAATACGGGCTCGGAAAAGAACAGACCGCCGACGAGACCGATCACGAAGACGATCAGGCACCGGATGATCCGTTTGCGCAGCTCGCCGAGATGGTCCGTCAGCGTCATCCACTCCGGGCCCCGCGAAGTTTCCTCAGATTCTTTCATGCCTTGCTTCCCTCCATGCGCAACAGGGCTGTCCCTTCGCAATCGCGGATTGCGCCCAGGGACAGCCCCTATTCCTTGTTCGTTCCGTCCCCGCCGATTACTCGGGAAGACGGCGCTCCGACTTCGGCCTGTCCGTATCTTCGGAGGAGACCTCCACGCGCTGCGGACGATCCTTCGAATCGTCCATCAAGTCGTTCGCGCCCTTCTTGAATTCGCGAAGCGTGCGGCCGAATGCCCTGCCCAGCTCGGGCAGCTTGTTCGGACCGAACAGCAGCAGCGCGATCAAGACGAGCAGAATAACACCCGAAGCGCCAATACCCATATTTTAATCCTCCAGTCTTATATGAACCATAATCGTTGCGGCTAACCGCGATAAAGCCCGCCGTAGCCCATTGCGACGATATCCTCCCTGTCGATCCGGTCTCCGGCCAACGCTCTTGGCAATAAAACGTCGAACGACGTATACGGATCGTGCATGACGCAGCCCGGCAGCCCGAAGATCGGCACCTTGTCCAAGTAGCCGAACAGCAGCATCGAACCCGGCAGCATCGGCGTGCCGTAGCTTACGATAGCCGCCCCCGCTTCCGAGATCGCCGCGGGAGTGCGGTCGTCGGGATCCACCGACATTCCGCCCGTTACGAGTATCATATCATACCCTTGTTTCCTTAAGTAGTGAATTTCATTGACAATTGTATGGCGATCGTCCGGCGCGAAGCGCTGCTCGGCGACCTCGGAGCCGAGCGCCTCGAGCTTGGCGCGGATCGCCGGGCCGAACTTGTCTTGAATGCGTCCCGTATACACTTCCGTCCCGGTCGTCAGCAATCCGACCTTCGCGGGCTTGAACGGACGGACGCCGACCGGGGCCGCTCCGTGCCGGGCCCGGTACTCGTCGGCCAGCTTCTCCACGGTCCGGGCTTTGCTTTCCGGAACGATCAGCGGAATTGCTCTCGTCGCGGCGACGGTTTCGCCGGGCTTGACGACGCGATGCTGGACGACGGTCGCGAGCGCGACGTCTCCGAGCCGATTAATCCCGTCAACGACTTCGCGAGCGATGCGCGCAAGGCCGAGAATGTTCGACTTGACCGACACTTTGCCTTCGTGCGGCTCTCCGAAAGACGCGTTCTCGCCGCACAGCGCCCGCGCCATTCGCAGGGCGGCATCGTCTTCATGAAGGTCTCCGTCCGCCAGATCGATCATAAACAAATGCTCCTTGCCGATATCCTTCAGCTTCGGGATATCGTCTTCCGTGACGACGTGCCCCTTGCGAAACAGCCGGCCCTTGAACGCTCCGGGAACGATCTGCGTCAAGTCGTGGGCGAGCGCCATGCCGACGGCGTCCTCCACCCTGACTTCCTTTAAGGTCGAGGAAGCGATCTTGGCGTTGCCTTCCGGCCGCTCTTGATCGCTCATCCTTGCCGCTCCTCTCGCATGCCTTTGACTTGGTCAAGCGCTTCCGGCAGCATATCCATCACCGCCATCAAATGCTCGTGAACACCCTTCGGATCGCCGGGCAAATTCAGGATCAGCGTCCTGCCGCGGATTGCGCATATGCCGCGAAACAGCAGGCCGACGCGGGAGCGCTGCGATACGAACGCGCGCATCGCCTCGGGGATGCCCGGCACGAGGCGGTCCGCCACTCTGAGCGTCGCCTCCGGAGTCACGTCCCGGTAGGCCAATCCCGTTCCTCCCGTCGTCAACACGAGATCCGCCCGGTAGTAATCGGCCATCTCGATGAGCGCGGCGCAGATTTCGTCTTGATCGTCCGGAACGACCCGGTAATCGACGATGTCTCCGAACAACTCTTCCTCGATAAGCTCGCGGATCACTTGGGCGCTCGTATCCTCCCTTTCTCCCCGCGCCCCTTTGTCGCTTGCCGTCAATAAAGCAACCTTCCATCGCACTGTCCATCCCTCCGCCCCCGTGTGGTCGAGCTTGCTCTCGTCTCTTCGCGATCACGCGAACCGCGCGTAATCGCCGCTCTTGCCGCCCGTCTTCGCCAGCAGCTTGATTTCGCCGATGACCATGTCTTTCTGCAGCGCCTTGCACATATCGTAAACGGTCAGCGCGGCCGCGGATACGGCGGTTAACGCCTCCATCTCCACACCAGTCTTGCCCGTCGTTTTCACTTCCGCCGTAATCTTCAACGTATCCGCGCCATCGTCCGCGAACCGGATATCGACGCCGGCGAGCGGCAGCGGGTGGCACATCGGAATCCAATCCGACGTCTTCTTCGCCGCTTGGATTCCCGCGATCTGGGCGACGGCCAGCACGTCCCCTTTGGCCACCGAGCGATCGCGGATTCGCCGCAGCGTCTCCGGAGCCATCGTCACGGTGCCTTCGGCGACGGCGACCCGCGCAGTATCGGCCTTCCCCGTGACGTCCACCATTCGCGCTCTTCCTTGTTCGTTAAAATGCGTAAACTGCCGTTCCTCGCCGCGATTCATGCCCGCTCCCCTTTCCGAAACCAGATCATCCGCTCGTCCGTGGCCAGCGCGTCCAAGGAAAGATCGTGCGGTTCCGCCGGCAAAGCGCCTTCGACGACTTGCGCTTCGTAAGCGAAACCGATCCACAGCGTGTTTCCGTTCGTCTCGCTCCGCGCCGCGTAGAAGCGGTCGTAATAACCCCCGCCGTAACCTAATCTGCCTCCGGATTCTCCGAACGCCAAGCCGGGCACGAGAACGACGTCCAGCGGTTCGTCAGGCTCTCCCAAGCGAGTCGTATGCGGGTTCGGTTCCGGCACTCCCCATCTGCCCGGCATCCAGTCCGCGAGCGATTCGACTCGGCGAAGCTCCATGCCGCCGTTCCCGGGAAGAGTCCGAGGCGCGAATACGGCGTCCCCCCTGTCCCAGCATTCCGCAAGCAGCGGAACGGGGGACGCTTCGGACCGAAAAGGCGAATAGGCGCATAGCCGCAGCGGACGAGCGAAGCGGCTTCTCAGCGGGGCAAGCGCCTCGCGTTCCAGCAGCCGGCACAGCTTCGCGGACCTTCGCTCGCGATCGTCCTCATGCAGCCCGTCCCGGACGACGGCCATCCGTTTTCTCCATTCGGACTTGTCCGCGCTCCGATGTCTATTCTCCATGTCCGACAAACCTGCCTTTTGTTGCCGTGAAAATTTATTTTCATTTTAGCATTGAATGGAGGATTTCGCCAAAAGAAACGTCTGCGAAGCGGTAAAATTCCGGTAGGGCGCCGCTTTTGGACATCTCTTGCGTCTATACGGTACACTTGGAGAGAATGACCGAGAAGAACTTGTCGGAGGGATTCCTCTTGCTTTTGAACGCATCTGGCATTACCAAACATTACGGCGTCACCCCCGTGCTCGAAGGAATCGGGCTGCAGATCAACGAACGGGACCGAATCGGACTGGTCGGCGTCAACGGCGCCGGCAAATCGACCTTCCTTCGCATACTCGCGGGGGAAATCGTCGCGGACAACGGTTCGATCGCCAAGCCGAGGGACCTGAAAATCGGCTACCTGGCCCAGAACGGCGGACTTCAAGGCCACCGCACGATCATGGAAGAAATGAACTCTGCCTTCGGTCCGCTGCTGGAGCAAGAAAAGACGCTGCAGCAACTGGAAGCCCGCATCGCCGATCCGCGGGAGCTGGAAAACGCGGAGCGCTACGAAGCTCTGCTCGCCCAATACGCCGACGCAAGCGAGAAATTCCGAGAGGACGGCGGGTTCGAAATGAAAAACCGCGTCCGCAGCATCTTGCACGGCATGGGCTTCGGAGACTTCTCCCCGGATACCGAAGTCGCTTCGCTAAGCGGCGGACAGCGAACGCGGCTGGCGCTCGCGAGGCTGCTGCTCGTGCAGCCGGAGCTGCTGTTGCTCGACGAGCCGACCAACCACCTGGACATCGACACGCTCACTTGGCTGGAGCAATATTTGAGGTCATACGCGGGCGCGATGGTCATCGTCTCGCACGACCGGTATTTTCTCGATGCCACGGTGACTTCCGTCGTCGAGATCGAGCGCCATCGGGCGACGAGATATACGGGCAACTACAGCCGTTTCATGGATTTGAAGGCCGCGGAGTTCGAGCGGCAATTGAAGCTGTACGAGCAGCAGCGCAAAGAAATTTCGCGCATGGAAGATTTCATCCAGCGCAACATCGTGCGCGCTTCCACGACGCGCAGAGCCCAGAGCCGGCGCAACGCGCTCGAGAGGATCGAACGGCTGGAGAAACCGACGACGCTTCGCCAAGCCAGCTTTTCGTTCAAAACCGAACGCCGCAGCGGCAAGGAAGTGCTTCGCGTTGTAAGCGGCTCGGCCGCTCCGAAGGAGGATATGGCTCCGCTGTTCCGCAACGTCTCCTTCGAAGTCAAACGCGGGGAGCGCGTCGCCCTGCTCGGGCCGAACGGCGTCGGCAAAACGACCTTGCTCCGCGCGCTTATGGGGCGGTTGCCGCTGCGAAGCGGCGCGATCGACTGGGGAGTCGGCATCTCGCTCGGCTACTACGATCAGGAGCAGAGAGAGCTGACGCCGGAAAACACGGTTCTGGAAGAAGTATGGAGCGCGTACCCGCATCTGCCGGAAGCTGAAATCCGCACGGTGCTGGGCAACTTCCTGTTCAGCGGCGAGGACGTCCGCAAGAAGATCGGCTCTCTGAGCGGCGGGGAAAAAGCCCGGGTCGCCCTATCGAAGCTCATGCTGCTGCATGCGAACGTGCTGTTGCTCGACGAGCCGACCAACCATCTGGACTTGATGAGCCGCGAAGTGCTGGAAGCCGCCTTGGAGGAGTATGACGGAACGCTTGTTTTCGTCTCCCACGACCGCTACTTCCTGAATCGGATCGCCGATCGCGTCGTCGAATTGTCGTCGGAAGGCGTCGAACATTTCCTGGGAAATTATGACGAAATGGTCGCCAAAAAGCTGCAGCTGAAGGAATGGGCTTCGACAAAAGGCGAGCAGGGCGCGCAAGCTTCGCCGGAATCCGCGATCAGCAGCTATGAAGCGGAGAAACAAGCCAAGCGGGAAGACCGGGCCCGCGGCCGCAAGCGCGAGCAGACGGAAGCGGACATTGCCCGGCTGGAAGAAGAATTGGCCGCCCTCGAGCTGCGTATGGCAACACCGGAGATCGCCACGGATTACGTGGCGCTGCGGGAGCTCCAGGCCGAAGCGGACCGGACGAGAGCGGCGCTGGAAGAAGCCTACGCCGTCTGGGAAACGTTAATGGACGATTAGAACCGCCGAATCCGGAATTTCGGACAATTGCTTGTGCACATCGTTATCCACAGCTTGCGACGCCGATTGGCGGATCGGAAATCTTTTCTTATCCCCACAATCGATTGGTGCGCAAGCTTTTTTTCATGTTTGGGGCGAGGTTAGACGCGTTTTCCACCGTTTTATCCCCATTATCCACATTTCCCACAGGAAAGCTGTGAAAAACCCGTCCCGTTTTCACCCATTTCGAACGATAGGCAGGCCAACGCTTTTTTGGATTTATACACATTATTCACATGGGCTGTGGATAACTTTGTCCACATCTCGTGCAGCACTCCGTTCGATTTCGGGTACGTTATTCGAGTTTGCCCCCTCATCCGATCGCTACCCATCTGCCCAGTCCGTTCGAACCGTAGATCCGTTATCTGTGAACAAAACCGGGGGTTCCGCATCCATACGGACTGAAAATCCCTTATTGGCCGCGATGGCGGCCAATTTAGCCATTCGAAATGGAAATAACGGAACGTCTGTCCGCATCTCAGGTAAAATGAGGTAATTTCGATAAAATAAGGTAAACTGAGTCCGATAAAAATGGCGATGCGGGATAATTCCCTTGCATCGCCATTTCCGTAAGCAAACTTGCAAAACATTAATCGATCAGTTTCAACACCGCGAGCCACCTTTGAATCAGGACCGCCGTCTCGGCCCGGGTGATGCTTCGCGCAGGCCGGAAACCATCGCTCGTTCCTTGCGCGATATTGGCTCGAATCGACCATGCGACCGCGGTTTTTGCCCATGCTTCGATTCGTTCACGATCCGGAAAAGCCGATAAAACCGTATCGACTTCATGTTCCTGAATACCCATGTCCGCTTTCGAAAGTTGAATTGCCCTCGACAGAATGACGAGCGCTTCTTGCCGGGTGATCGTCCGATGCGGGCGGAAAGAGCCGTCCGCGTACCCGGCGATCAATCCGTATTCGGCGGCTTTGCCGATTGTGCCCCGATACCAACTGTTCTCTCCGACGTCCGAAAAAGGGACCGAATGTCCGTCCGCTCGCAAGCCGAGCGCCCGAACGACAATGGCCGCGAATTCGGCTCTCGTGATTGTTGATTCCGGACTAAACCGTTGATCGCTCTTCCCTTGAACGATTAGCCGCTTAGCCAAATCTTGAATCGCGGTTTCCGCCCAATGTCCGCGCACATCCTCGAACGTGCGCTCGTTCCGCACAAGCACGAAAATGCTGTTCGTCAAGCTGCTGATCACAGCAGTTCGCGTGCCGTCAGGGCTTACCTCGAACGAGGTTGGAACATGGCGCACGGATCCGTCCGGATTTCCTACGACGGCCGTTGCGATCCGTTCCGGATCGATATTCGGCGGGATAGGTATCCGAAGCTCGATAAATGTTAGAAACGACTCTACCGGAAATTCACGCCCCAGCGCAGATAGACGAATCGAGAATTCGAGCGGGGGAACCGCGATTTCGTAGCTTTCGTTATCCGCGTTCTCTAGGAGAAGCTTTCTTTCCTCCGCCGTAACCGACGCAATCTCAAGCGTTATGCCGATATCCGTCAGTGTGACGTCATGCCCGATGGATTTCAACAATGTATCCCAGTCCAACGCGCTTGCCGGCAAGCTGTATGAACCTAACGGGGTTTCGAATCGCAAGGTCGCGTTTCGAGCGAGAAGCTGGCTATAGCCGCCTTCTTTCAAGTCGATACTGAATCGATCCGCAGACTCCGTGACGGAAATGACGAGAGCGGCATTCGCAGGAAGATTCTCCAGCGCCTCCGACAAATCCTGCTCTGTCATCTGGACGATTGCATGCTTCATCCCCGCTTCTATAACGACTTCCACCTTGATTGGCACATTCGTTCTAGAAGGCGGCGTCGAGGTAGCCCCGGATCCGCTTGGCGCCCCGGATCCGCCCCCCGCTCCCGGATTCGAGACGGCAGGCGCATTCGCTCTTTTCACCTTCACCGTATATGTCCGGACCATTGCGCCGTCCTGCGCCGTCACTTCTATGACTATTTCGTTATCCCCGACGCTCAGGCTAATGGGTACGTCGGCACCGCTCTCGACCGGTTCGCCCAGCACCTTCACTGTCGCCGTCGCGTCTGCCACCGTCGGTTTAACCGTGACGCTTGTTACGGCATTGCCTACTTCCACCGAGTAAACGAAAACGTCCGTGTTAAACTCCGGCAACAGCTCGCTTTCGCTTAGCTCCAGATTGCTTAGAGCCGCATTGCTCGAAGGCATACGGGTCACCGTTACCGTATACGTCCTAACCGTCGTGCCGTCTTGTGCCGTCACTTCCACCTCTACGACGTTATCCCCGACGCTCAGGCTGACGGGAACCTCAACTCCGCTATCGACCGTTTCACCCCGCACCTTCACCGTCGTCGTCGCGTCGGCCACCGTCGGTTTAACCGTGATGCTTGTTACGGCATTGCCTACTTTCGCCGAGTAGACGAGAACGTCCGCGCTAAACTCCGGCAACAGCTCGCCTTCGCTTAGCTCCAGATTGCTTAGAGCCGCATTGCTCGAAGGCGTACGGGTCACCGTTACCGTATACGTCCTAACCGTCGTGCCGTCTTGTGCCGCCACTTCCACCTCTACGACGTTATCCCCGACGCTCAGGCTAATGGGCACATCGGTTCCGCTCTCGACCGATTCGCCTTGCACTTTCACCGTCGCCGTCGTATCGGCAACCGTTGGCTTAACCGTGATACTCCGCTCGGCGTGACCTACGGTGGCCGTATAGTCGAGAACGTTTACGTCGAATTCCGGCGACAGCTCCCCTTCGCTCAACTCCAGCCCGCTCAAGCTCGCATTGCTAGAAGGCGCACGGGTCACCGTTACCGTATATGTCCGAACTGTCGTGCCGTCTTGCGCTGTCACTTCCACCTCTACGACGTTATCCCCGACGCTCAGGCTGACGGGCACGGCAGTTCCGCTCTCGACCGATTCGCCTTGCACTTTCACCGTCGCCGTCGTATCGGCAACCGTTGGCTTAACCGTGATACTCCGCTCGGCGTGACCTACGGTGGCCGTATAGTCGAGAACGTTTACGTCGAATTCCGGCGACAGCTCCCCTTCGCTCAACTCCAGCCCGCTCAAGCTCGCATTGCTAGAAGGCGCACGGGTCACCGTTACCGTATATGTCCGAACTGTCGTGCCGTCTTGCGCTGTCACTTCCACATCTACGACATTATCCCCGACGCTCAGGTTGACGGGTACCTCAACTCCGCTCTCGACCGGTTCGCCCTGCACTTTCACCGTCGCCGTCGCATCGGCCACTGTCGGCCTAACCGTGACGCTTGTTACGGCATTGCCTATTTCCACCGAGTAGGCAAACACGTCCGCGTTAAATGCCGGCGATAGCTCCCCTTCGCTCAACTCCAGTCCGCTCAAGCTCGCATTGCTAGAAGGCGCACGGGTCACCGTTATCGCATACGTCAGAACAGTGGTCCCGTCTTGCGCTGTCACTTCCACATCTACGACATTATCCCCGACGCTCAGGCTAATGGGCACATCGGTTCCGCTCTCGACCGATTCGCCTTGCACTTTCACCGTCGCCGTCGTATCGGCAACCGTTGGCTTAACCGTGATACTCCGCTCGGCGTGACCTACGGTGGCCGTATAGTCGAGAACGTTTACGTCGAATTCCGGCGACAGCTCCCCTTCGCTCAACTCCAGCCCGCTCAAGCTCGCATTGCTAGAAGGCGCACGGGTCACCGTTACCGCGTACGTCCGAACTGTCGTGCCGTCTTGCGCCGTCACTTCTACGACTATTTCGTTATCCCCGACGCTCAGGTTGACAGGTACCTCAACTCCGCTCTCGACCGGTTCGCCCTGCACTTTCACCGTCGCCGTCGCATCGGCCACTGTCGGCTTAACCGTGACGCTTGTTACGGCATTGCCTACTTCCACCGAGTAGGCAAACACGTCCGCGTTAAATTCCGGCGACAGCTCGCCTTCACTTAACTCTAGCCCGCTGAGATGTGCACTCCCGGAAGGCGCCGCTCTCGTTACGTTAAACGAGTATGTCCGAATCGTCGTTCCGTCCTGAGCGGTCACTTCGATTTCGATCGGATTCACTCCGACGGCAAGCGGCATCGTTCTCGGCGTGCCGCTCGGGTGCGCAATGCCGTTGATCTTCAACGTCGCACCCGCATCGGCCGTGCCAGGAGTCAACGTCACGCTTTCCGCTTCATAAGCAACGTCTGCCTCATACGTATCCTGCGAAGGCGAAAAAGGCGGGGTCCATGAGACTCCGCTCGCGTCGAGCGAAGCAAGATCGGCATTGCTCGATGCCGCGCGATTGAAAGAAACTTGATACGTTCTCGCCGTCGTTCCGTCTTCCGCCGTCACTTCGATGGCAACGGGATTTCCTCCAACCGCCAAGGGGACCAGTACCGGCATGCCGCTCGACACCCGGGTTCCGTTTAATCTGATCGTTGCCGATCCGTCTTCAGCCGTAGCGGTCAAGGAGATCCGGTCAACGGAATGGGCGACATTCACCTCCTGCAATGGCAAAAGCGGAAGCGGATTCGGGTCGCGCTCGTCCGTCCATTCGAGCTGGCTTAAATTCGCGTTGTCGCTATATGTTCCATACGTGATGAGCAGCTCCGGTTGGTTGTTGACGGACTCCTTGGAATTGAAATTAAACGTGCGATCCCCGTCGGTATTCCCCGTAAGCACCAGGCTGACGATTTTGTCGGCCGACATTCGCGATTGCACGAACCCGGTCACGTCGACCTCCAGCCATTTTCCGCCGGCGCCGATCGGGATCCTTTCCGGAAAAATCGGAACGTCCTTGGAAGGGATCGTTGCCGAAGTTTCCTCCCAGTCGACGTTATGCGAGCCGAACACCGTAAGGAAAGCCGGTTCAGTGCCGTCCTCGAGAACATCGTAAACGAATATCCTTAGCTTCGCTTCCGAGACCGAGACTTTACCGGGAATATCCGACAGATCGAACTTCAGAGCCGATTCGGCCAAACCGTAATCGTAACCGTCATAGGGAAGCAAATGACCGACCCAATTCCGGTTCTCGGCATACACTTCGTCCCCTCGCGGATAGCTCCCGGTATTGTCGACGTAGAAATCCATCCCGACCGGAATCGTCCTTGTCTCGTATGGCGATATGGCGCTGCTGGAACTCGCAAATAACGAACCTAGAACGATCAGAAACACAAAAGCAAGCGCTCGAAAAAAAAACGTCATTCTCCGCAACCGTCGCTCCCTCCTCACTAACGCTTGAAAAGCTTAATCCGGAAAATCGCCGTTTAACGAAATGATGTACTGAACCCCCAAGTAGGGCTGCATATTGTTATGCGGAACTCCCTCCCCGACAGGCCCGATCGCTTCTTCGTTCATCGGCTGGTCCGTCAGGGCGGAATAGATCGACACGGGGATCCGTCCTCCCGTCGATCTGCCCCAATAGGCGCCGACGGGATACTGCGACGCGGATGCGGCCGTACTGCCGCCCGCCGGATGCGAATGCGCCGGCATTTGTTCCAGCGTCAATTCAACGGCCGAGGAACCTCCCGGAGCGCCGAACTCGCGCGGCGTCAAGCCCGTCCCGGTTCCCGCATGCATGGGAGCTCTGCCGCGGAAATCGGGCAGCGCGAACGTATGGAAGCCGTCCCCGCCGAAATAATTGCCAATGATGGAGAACAACGTCGGATTCGCTCGAATCGCGATCAACCTGCCGTCGCACAATTCCCAGCCGTCCGGAGCGAAATCGCCCGCGAACATTCGTATTTCCCCGATATAGGGCATGATGCCTCCTCGCTTCCTATCCTTTTCTATTGGGAACGATACCCTCGACGCAAATGCAAAACTGCAAGACGCTATAGGGCTGCATGTTGTCGTGCGGCAAACCTTTCCCCGTCTCCCCAAGCGATTCTCCGCCCATCTCTCCGTCGGACTTCAGATCGTAAGAGGGAATGGATGACGTCCCCCAAGCGCCGGCGGCCGGCGAAATCGAAGAAGCGCCGGTCCCGCCGAACGCCGCATGCGAATGGGTCGGCAGTTCTGCGACCTGCAGCGCATGACCTTCTTCGCCCCCCGACTGCCCAAGCTTGATCGAATCCGAAGGGTGCACCGCAACTCTTCCTTGAAGGTCGGGCAAAGCGAAAGTGCCGTTCTCTCCGCCGTATTGGTCGCCGATCACGCCGTATAGCGCGGAATGATCCGCAATGCTGAGCTGCTGCCCGTCGCAAAGCAGCCACCCATTCGGCACTTTTCCGAATCCGAACATGCGAATCTCTCCGATAAACGAGTCATTCATACCGATCTTCTCCTTTCGCGAAATTATTCGCTGCTTACGGAAAGTAGCCTTCTGTCGCCATAATGAATGTAACGGGCAAATAGGGCATCATGTTATCGTGGGCCGACCGGCCGCCCGTCGCCGCGATGGCGTGCGGAGACATCGGCGCATCGGGAACGTTCGATCCGTATTGATTGATCGTGCTTCCCGCCCAATAAGCTTGCGCAGGACTTTCGCTCGTTCCCGGCTGCGAGGATGCTCGCACGGGGTGAGTATGAGGCGCCAAATGTTCCGCTGTCAGGGTGACAGTTTCCGTTCCTCCTTTTTGTCCGAGAGCGTATATCGTCCCCGATTTGGCGATGCCGGCGTGAACGGGCAATCGCCCCGTCAAATCCGGCACCGCGAATTTCGTGCCGCCGTCCCCGCCGTATGTAAAGCGAATGACGGAGAATAAGCCCATATACTTCTCGATCTCCAGCAAACGCCCGTCGCAAGGCACCCACTTGAACGGGGGATAATTGCCTGCGAACAATCGAATCTCGCCGATATAAGCTTCTACCATCCCTCTTCCCCTTTCCTTAACGTCGCTAAGTTCAGATTAACAACTGAGTTCCGAGGATTCACTTAAATTACGATTAAGTTTTCGGGAGCGCGGCCCAACGCAAGAAGAACCGTCAGGGAGTTCACCCTGACGGTTCTATTCGCATTTGATCGTTCCCCCGTGCTTTCACTTGCCGCAGTCTTTCCGCACCTTCCGGTTCGCTGTCGTTCGCCTCTTCGCCCCGTCGCCCCAACGTCCAATCTTATTTGCATTCTCTTGCCCTGTCACCCCCAACCGTTCGGACAGAGGATCCGCTAATTGTGAACAAAACCGGGTTTTGCGCACCTTCGCGGACACAGGATCCGTTATTTGGCTCCGAGACGGCGATTTCGGCCCTAAATCATCGAAATAACGGATCGTCTGTCCGATTCATCTTCAAAATGAGGGGGTTTCCACAAAATAAGCGCTTCTATGTCCGATCGCAAAAGACAGAGCTCGTCTTCTGCAGAAATTCCAATTACGAGCCGGCCAGCTCAGATTCGCTCCTTACGGGAAGCGTGAACCAGAAACGGCTGCCTTCCCCCAGCTTGCTTTCCGCCCCGATCGAACCGCGATGCGCCTCGACGATCTCTTTGGCGATCGCCAGTCCGAGCCCCGTGTGGCCTTTATTGCGTTTGCGCGCATATTCGCTTCTGAATAGCCGGTCGAAGACGTGAGGCAAATCCGCTTCGCCGATGCCGACGCCGTTGTCGATGACGCTCATCCGCAGCGCGGCGCCGCTCCCCAGCCGCTCGTAGGCGAATTCAAAGCGGATGCTGCCGCCTTCGGCGTCCGTAAACTTCAGGGCATTGTAGACCATATTCGTCAGCACTTGGCCGATCCGGTCCATATCCACGCTCAATTCCTCGCCGCTCCGCGCCACAACCTCATCCGACGACTTCGCTTCGAACGCGTAGCCATGCTCGACGATTTCCATTTCGTATTTGCTCGTAAAATGTTCCGTGAATTCGAAAATCGTGATGGGCTGAAAATGCAGGCTGATCTGCCGGCCTTCCAGCTTCGACAGTTCGAACAGATCGTGAATCAACCGGTTAAGCCCCTCGATGCGCGCGCGCATCATGTGCAAGTATTTACTCCGCTCCTGCTCCTTCACGATGCCCGAGCTCATCGCCTCCACGTAGCCTTGAAGCAGCATGATAGGCGTGTTCAGATCGTGAGAAATATCGTTCAGCAGCCGGCGGCGGGACGTCTCCATTCGCCGGATTTCGGCAGTCCGCTCCTCGACCGTCCGCTCTAGATTCTGGTTCAAGTCCATGAGCTTGACGGATAAATCCTCCACGTTGACGAACGCCTTGGAGAACCTCGAAGCCAGCACGAACGACTGGGTCATCGCGATCGCGCACAACCCCAACGAAGTCATATCCCCGAAAGGCACGACTTCGTTATAATAGAGAATATCCCAGGCAACCGATAAGCTCACGCACGACGAGCCGACCAGAATGTGCCGGGACCCTTCCCTTCCGCGCCTGACGGCCAAATAGAGCGCGTATGCCGCGTAGACGATCGCAAGCAGCGTCACCGCCTGAAAAACAAAGTTCGTCGAGGATACGGCATAGACCGGCGCGACCCAGGCGTACGCGGCAAAGCCGAATCCGGCCGTTTGCACGATTCGGACCGCCGTTCTCGGCATTTCGCCGGGGTAAAGAGAATGAACGAACATATAACTCAGCGGTACGAGCAAATAATAGGTTTCGTATTCGATTCTCGCGGCGATCGTCCAGCTTAAACCCGGGAAAAGCTCCAAAATGTAATGCTGCCCGACGAACAGCGTTCGCAGGCTGGTCAGCAAGCAAGATAAGCCGAAATAGACGAGCGACAGCTCTTTTCTCCGGTACACGAACAGTCCGAGATGATAGATGCCCATAAAAGCCAGACTTCCGGAAACGAACAAATCGACGGCGACCTTCCACCGGGAGCGATCCCCGAAGTGTTCTTCCAATCCCAGCTCGATATCGCGCCACAAGCCGCCGAACCGATGATCGTAATTCGAGACTTGAACGACGATTTCGATTTCGTCCGACTCCACCGGGAACCGGACGACCGCCGGTCTCGTTTCGGGCTTGTATTCTTCGCGAGACTTGCCGACGATGCCGTTCCCAGCGATCGGGACGCCGTTCACCCACAGCTTGTACGCCGTAGCCGCCTCCGGGATACTTAGACTTCGAATCGTGCCCGCGTCCGACGTCCGGACGAATAACGCATAAGTCGCGTAGCCTCTGCCGGGGAGGGAACGTCCGTCCTTCTCGATTCCGTTCCAGGAAGCCGGCAGCGACGCGTAGAGAGCGGCGTCGGCGCCGGGCAACTCGTCGGGGCCGAGCAATTGCCGCCAATGAAACGCCCACTCGCCCTTCAGCTTGAGCGGGCCCTGCCGTTCGAAATCCCAATGCCGTGCGTCGATCGTTCCCCGTACGGCGGACGGAGCCTCCGACTGCAGCCGCGCGCCGCAGCCGGCGCAGATCGTAAGCAGCATGATCGCGAGAACGGCCGCCGCTCCAAGTTTTCGCATACGAACCTCTCCAAATCTATCGCATGCCGCTATTATATCCGATTTGCCAGTTATTGTTGATTTTTTTATAGTAGAAGAAAAGGGAGAGCCTCGGAGGACAATATGCCGAACGAAAAAATTCTGATCGTCGACGACGAGAAGGAAATCAGCGACCTGCTGGCGCTGTTCCTGCGGGAAGAGCGCTTCGAGGTGCTTACGACCGACCAAGCTCTCGAAGTCGCCGATCTCGTCGTCAAGCATCAGCCCGCGTTGATCATCCTTGACATCGTGTTGCCCGACCACGACGGACTGACTATTTGCCGTCAAGTGCGGCAGATCAGCCAAGTTCCGATCCTGTTCATCAGCTGCAAGCGCGAGGACGCGGACATCATCAAGGCGCTCGGCGTCGGGGGCGATGATTATATGGTCAAGCCGTTCAATCCGAGCCAGCTGGTGGCTCGGGTCAAGGCTCATTTGCGTCGAACCTATGAATTCGATCACAAAAACGAAAAAGCCGACGTGCTGGAATTCGCCGGACTGAAGATCGATCTAGGCAAGCGGCAGGTGGTCGCGGGGGGACGGGACGTCGTTCTCTCCAACAAGGAATACGACATACTCGTCGCGCTGGCCAGACAGCCGGAACGCATCTTCTCCTACGACGAGCTGCACGAACGCGTATGGGCGACGCCGAGCATGGGCGATTACCGCTCGCTGATGGTCCATATCCGGCACTTGCGGCAGAAGCTGGAGGAAGATCCGACGCATCCCGCATACGTGCAAAATATCCGCGGCATCGGTTACAGCTTCAAGGGGAAAGCCGCGGCTTCGGGCGATGGTCCCCTGGAATAGGCGGCATCTTCGCAGACCGGGAGCTTATGGATTCAGAAGCCAGCGCCGCAATCGCGCGTCGAAAATCAACCGGCCGCCCGGGGGATGGACCGGTTTATACCTCGGGATCAGCTCGCGAAGGCTCGTTTCTTCGGGCCGATCGATCCAGCCGGCCATTCCGGCCAATAAGCCGAGCAGCCTTTCCGGACGGACCCCGGCTTCCCTCAGCGAGACCAAAGTCAAAGATTTGTCGCGCTTGGACAGGCGTTCGCCGTTCTCGTCGGCCAGCAGTGGAACGTGCGCGAACGCGGGAGCCCGCAATCCGAGCGCCTCGTACAGCGCCAGTTGCCTTGGCGTGGAATCGAGCAGATCGGCGCCGCGAAGGACGTCCGTGATGTTCATGGCGGCATCGTCCACGACGACGGCCAACTGGTAGCTGAACATGCCGTCAGCGCGCTTCACGACAAAATCGCCGAGAGCGCCGCCGTCGAACGATTGCGGCCCGAGCCAGCCGTCGCGGAACGCGAACGGACCGTTCGGCATCCTGAACCGAACGGCCGGCGTTTTTTTGTCCGCCTTGGCCGCCTGCTCCTCCGCGGACAACCCGCGACAGAAGCCGGGGTACGCGCCTCCCTCCGAAGCCAGGCCGTGCGGCGCGCTTCCGATCGAGGCGAGATCGCTGCGGCTGCAATAGCAAGGATAGAGGAAACCGGCTTGCCTCAGCCGATCCAGCGCTTCTTCGTAGCGCGGCTCGCGGAGGCTTTGCTCGTATGGCCCGCAAGGGCCCCCTTCGAGCGGGCCTTCGTCCCAATCGAGGCCTAGCCACGCCAGATCGCCGAGCTGTCGTTCGACGTATTCGGGGCGGGAACGAGCCTTGTCGATATCCTCGATGCGCAGCACGAACGCCCCGCCCGCTTGACGCATCTGCAGCCACGCCGCCAGCGCGGCGAACGCGTTCCCGATATGCAGCAGCCCGGAAGGCGTCGGCGCGAATCTCCCCCGTCGGGTCATGCGGTCACGCTCCTTTATAGATGCAAAAAAGAGCAGAGTTCGCTCTGCTCGCTGTCTCGAATTTCTGTTAAGGTAAATCATGGCGGAGCCGACGGGATTCGAACCCGCGATCTCCTGCGTGACAGGCAGGCATGTTAGGCCTCTACACCACGGCTCCACACTTTGCAAGGGCGTGTCTTAGACACAAGTAGGATCATAACACGAATCGACGCAATCGCGCAACAATTTTCGAACCGACGAAACGTCGATATCTCTCCGATCCGGGAGTTGCTCCGGTTATCTCCACGCCTCCCCCGCCGACTTCGCCGGAGATAGACGGTTTTTCCGGTTATCTCCACGCTTCCCCCACCGACTTCGCCGGAGATAGACGGTTTTTCCGGTTATCTCCACGCTTCCCCCGCCGACTTCGCCGGAGATAGACGGTTTTTCCGGTTATCTCCACGCTTCCCCCGCCGACTTCGCCGGAGATAGACGGTTTTTCCGGTTATCTCCACGCTTCCCCCGCCGACTTCGCCGGAGATAGACGGTTTTTCCGGTTATCTCCCCGCTTCCCCCACCGACTTCGCCGGAGATAGACGGTTTTTCCGGTTATCTCCACGCTTCCCCCGCCGACTTCGCCGGAGATAGACGGTTTTTCCGGTTATCTCCACGCTTCCCCCGCCGACTTCGCCGGAGATAGACGGTTTTTCCGGTTATCTCCACGCTTCCCCCGCCGACTTCGCCGGAGATAGACGGTTTTTCCGGTTATCTCCACGCTTCCGCCGCCGACTTCGCCGGAGATAGGCGGTTTTTCCGACTATCTTCCCGCTTCCGCCGCCGACTTCGCCGGGGATAGACGGTAGGACCGCCTAACCCCGGCTGTATTCGTCCCGGCTGGCCGAGCGAGTTACTCGCCGGACGCTTCCGACCGCCTTTCATTCATCCGTCGTGCCACGATGACGCCGTTCACCGCGGCGACGTATGCTTTGGCCGCGGCCAGAATAATGTCCTGATGGATCGCGGTACCCACGCTCCTCTTGCCGTTGCCGACGACGGTGACGACCGCTTCGCCAGAGGCGTCTTCTCCCGTCGACAGCGAGTGCAGCTCCAGATCCTCGAATACGGCATCCACCGGCATCGCTTCGCGGATGCAATGGATGACCGCTTCCAGCGGCCCTTCTCCAGCGCCGGTATAGGTTTCCTCGCTTCCGTCGGCGGAACGGCGAATCGTAACCGACGCGATCCGCGAGCGGTTCGAACCGGCCAGCACCTGCAGGTCGACCAGGGAATACGGCTGCACGTCCGTATCCGTCGACTCTCCGACCAACTGCATCAGGACGTCGTCCGTAATGATCTTCTGCTCGTCGGCCTTCGTTTTGAATCGGGCATACAGTTCCTCCAATTCAGCGTCGTTCAACTCGATCCCGAATTCGGACACCCGGTGCTTGATCGCGTGGCGTCCGGAATGCTTGCCCAGGATGATCATGCTGCGGGGAATGCCCATCGCTTCGGGGTCCATGATCTCGTACGTGTTGCGGTTCTTGAGCAGGCCGTCCTGGTGGATGCCCGATTCGTGCTGGAACGCGTTGCGTCCGACGATCGGCTTGTTGTAAGCGATCGGGAAGTGCATCGTGCGGCTAACCAATCGGGACGTTTCATAGATATGCTCGGAGACGATGCCCGTCTCGATGTTCATCGCGTCGCCCCTCGTCTCGATCGCCATGACCAACTCCTCCAACGCGCAGTTGCCCGCCCGCTCGCCGACGCCGTTCACGCTGACTTCTACCTGTGTCGCGCCGTGACGGATCGCCGCGAGACTGTTGGCGACGGCCAGTCCGAGATCGTTATGGCAATGGGCGCTGTAAATTACCCGGTCTCCGCCTCGAACGCCTTCGCGAATCCGCGTGAACAGAGGCCCGAATTCTTCAGGCAGCGCATAGCCCATCGTGTCGGGAATATTGATGATCGTCGCCCCTTCCTCGATCGCCGTCTCCACCACCCGAAACAGAAACTCCTCGCTGGAACGGGATGCGTCCATCGGCGAAAACTCGATCTCGTCGACGAACTGTTTGCCGTACGCTACCATCGAACGCAGCATCTCGATGACTTGGTCCTGCGATTTGCGCAGCTGGAAATCAAGATGGATCTGCGAGGAAGAGATGAACAGATGCAGCCTGCGGCGCGCGGCGTCCGCGGTCGCGGCGACGGCGGAATCGATGTCCGCCTTCACGCAGCGGGCGAACCCGCAGATCTCCACGTTCTGCAGTTCCCGGGAAATTCTCCGGATCGCTTCGAATTCTCCCGGGCTTGAGATCGGAAAGCCGGGCTCGATCACGTCGACGCCGAGACGCGCCAATTGGCGAGCGACGACGATCTTCTGCTCGGGCTTCATCGAAGCGCCGGGCGCTTGTTCCCCGTCCCTCAGCGTCGTATCGAAAATCCGGATACGCCTTTTGGCCGCCGCCTGCTCCCCGGTGATCCCGGGATCGATCGCTTGTTTGTTCGTCATGTTCGTCATCCTCCTCAGATTTGTTTGCCTGAAATTCCGGTTGAAACGCATCCGGGCGACGACGGGTTCCGCGGTTGCGCGGCCCGCGGCTTTCGCTTGGAACGCGAAAAAGCCCGTCGTCTCTCCCGATCGGGAGACGACGGGCTTGCAGGCCGCCGCGGTACCACTCCGCTTGGAGGCGCTCGTCTTCCGAAGGACGAACGGATCTCCCGCTTATGCGCGATTGTTCGGCCGTTCGGCCGACCGACAACCGCGAGCGCCCGATATCGAGGGCCAGCCGTAACGGAGTACCGAGGGCGGGCCCAAGGGCCGCTCCTTTCCTCCGCTAACGCTCCCGGGCGAGTTCGGCTTCCTCTTCGGCTGCGTCGCACCGTCCCGCAGCTCTCTGCGCCTGAGGTAAATGCCTACTACTCCCGTTCCTTGCGTCTATCCAATATAAAAGCCCGTCGTCTCCGATAAGAGACGGCGGGCCTGTTGTCAGCCTTCCGCGGTACCACTCTTGTTGATATTCCCTTCGCCTGGCGTCGCCGGCCGGAAATATCCGCTTAGGACCCGATCACGGAGGTTACCCGTAAAAGCGTACGCACCGGCATCATCGCCGCGTGTTCCGCTCATCCGCTCCCGGGCGAGCTTCGGGTTCCCTTCCGCTGCGTTGCACCGTCCCGCAGCTCTCTGTCGTCGGGGTTCGCCCTACTGTTCCCGTTCATCGCGTTTGCTATCGTATATCCCCGTCAAGGGTTGATACTCATTATATTCACTTCTCAATATGATGTCAATTGCCAAGCAAAATATTCCCTTGCACGAAAGCCTAATCGCCGACCTCTTCGAAATCGAGATTGACCGGATGCTCCGGCAGCGCGACCGGATCTTCGAGATTCGTGGACGGAACGTCCGTTCCGACTTGCGCGAATCTGACGCTGTCGATCCAGACCCGGCCGCCGCCGTTCAGCAATACGCCGAACGAGATCGATTCGCCGCCGTCCGGCACGTCCAATACGACGACATGGCGACTCCACGGCGTCGTGCCGCGAATCGGACGATTGCCCATGTTATCGAACTGAAGCACCTCCTCGTTCCTGCCGTCGACCCGCATCCAGAGCCCGCACCACTGCGCGACGTCCTCCGTCCGGATAAAGGCCGACAATTCGTAGCGGCCTCCGCGGTAACGGTCCGCGCGAAAGCTCTGCATCATCGTTCCGAAGCCTCCCGGCCGCTCCGCGCAAGATTGCAGCCGCCCCGACGCTTTGCCTTGATGAGCCGAACCGAGATCGACCGCCGTTTCGTAGTCCCCCGGGTGGGAGCCGGCGAGTATCCAGCCGTTAGGTGCGTTTGATTCGTTCCACGTCATAACGTTCTCCTCCTTCGTTTGAACGGATTGCCTTTCCATGAACGATCCGAAATAGGTTCTGTACCTTCCCGGCGACATCCGGTACGCCCGTTTGAAAGCTCTTGCGAACGCCGCCTGTGACTCGAAGGCGTAGTCGACGGCGATGTCGAGAATTCGCCGATCGGAGCCGGCCAGCTCTCCAGCCGCGTTCGCAAGTCGCCGATGCCGAACGAACGCGGCGAACGGCATTCCGACATGGGCATGAAACATTCGGTGAAAATGGAATTTCGACACGGACACGAACCGGGCTGCGTCCTCTAAAACGATCTCTTCCTTCAGATGAGCTTCGATCCAGTTCAACGCTTGTCTCACGATCGCCGCTTCCTCCGGATACGGCATCGCATCTCCCCCTTTCCGATTCTTATTGTACGATCAACCTTTGCCCGCGTTTTGACCGAAATTGCTTTTCTCGCGCAAGCCTTCCGTCTGCTGCAAATTAAACGGCTTCGCCTTTCCAAGAAAACCTCCCAGTATCCGCTTTGCCGCATCGGACCCGTCCGTTCGGACAGAGAATCTGCTATCTGTGAACAAATGAGGTTTTTGGGTGCTCTTCCGGACACAGATGCGCTTATTTGCGTCAATCCAGCTTGATTTGCACGTACATATGCGAAATAGCGGATCCTCTGTCCGATTCCCCCACAAAAATAGGGGGTTTCGACAAAATAAGGGCTTCTGTGTCCGATCGCATAACCTCCTCAAGAAAAAAACCGTTATTTCTCTTCTGCCGCCCCTGCGGAAAAATCGAGAAATAACGGTTTGGAACGGCGAATCAGACGGACCACGCTTCCAGCGACATCGTCGGCTCGGCCTTCAGGTCGAGGGAAGAGAATTGTCCGCGCCGCCACTTCAGTTCGGCCGCAGCCGCGATCATCGCAGCGTTGTCGGTGCACAGCTTGTTCGGCGGAATCAGCAGCGGCAAGCCCGCTTCCCCGCATAAGGAACCAAGCCGCTCTCGAAGCCCCCGGTTCGCCGCGACCCCTCCGCAGAGCAGCATCTGCCGGACGCCGAACGCCTTGGCCGCGCGCATCGCCTTGCCCGTCACGACCTCGATGACGGACTGCTGGAAGCCTCTTGCGAGCGCGGAGAACTCCGGCGTCTCGCCCTTCATTCTCGCGCGGTTGATCTCCGCCAGCACGGCGGACTTCAAGCCGCTGAAGCTGAAGTCGTAGGAATCCGGCTCGAGCCAGGAGCGCGGAAGCACGATCTCCTCTTCCGCTTCCTGCGCCAACCGGTCGACGTGCGGGCCGCCCGGATAGGGAAACTTGAGCGCCCGGGCGACTTTGTCGTATGCCTCCCCGACCGCGTCGTCCCGTGTTCGGCCGAGGATGCGGAATCGGCCTTCCGCCTCGAGCAGCACGATCTCCGTATGCCCGCCGGAGACGACCAGCGCGAGAGCGGGATATTCGATTTCGCCGATCAGACGGTTGGCGTAGATATGGCCGGCGATATGGTGCGTCCCGATCAACGGAACGCCGAGCGCCAGCGCCAGGCTCTTGGCCGCCACGACGCCTACGAGCAGCGCGCCGATCAAACCCGGTCCCTGCGTCACCGCGATCGCGTCGATGTCGTTTTTCTCGACGCCCGCTTCCCGAAGCGCTTCCTCCAGAATCAGCGTCATCGTCTCGACGTGCTTGCGCGACGCGATCTCCGGCACGACGCCGCCGAACTGGCGGTGCGTGTCAATCTGGCTGGACACGACGTTGGACAGCACCTCGCGTCCGTCTCGCACGACCGCGACCGACGTTTCGTCGCAGCTCGTCTCGATCGCGAGCAGCAAGCTGGGGGAAGCCGATGCTAACTCTCGTTGTCCGCTCATGTCTCTCCCTCCTTCGCGGCTCCCGTTTCCTTCGAGCCCTCGCCGTCGTCCTCCGCCAAATCCGCCCACATGATCAGCGCATCCTCGAGGTTATCGGAATAATAATTCGGCCGGACGCCGGACGGAACGAATCCCATCTTGCGATAAAGAGACTGCGCCGTATCGTTGGAGACGCGCACTTCCAGCGTCATTCTTCTCGCCCCGAGATAATGCGCAGTCTTCATCAATTGCTTCAGCAGGGCATGCCCGAAGCCCCTGCCGCGGTACCGTTCGCGAATCGCGATGTTCGTCACGTGGGCTTCGTCGATGATCAGCCACATTCCGCCGTAGCCGACGATATCGCCCTTTCGCTCCATGACCATATATTTCGCGAACAAATTGTTCGTCAATTCGTTGCGGAACGCTTCCGCCGACCAAGGGGCCGTGAACGCTTCCCGCTCGATGTCCACGATCGCCGGAATGTCGTCCACGTTCATTAAGCGGTAATCCACATCCATCGTTCGTCACTCTCCCCGCTTGGCCGCAAGCAGCTTCGCTTCCGCTTCCGCCAATTGCGTGTAATTGGGAACGAACGCGTGAACGTTATCCCTATGCCCGCTGCGGAACTTGAATTCCCCGAGCAGTCCGATCGCGCAAGGGTCCATGGCGCATGCGTGAACGCGCAGCCGGATGCCCGCTTGCTCCGCGCGCGCGATCGCCTCGCGATGAAGCTCAAGATCGCCGACGAACCAGACGGCCGCCGCGCGGTCGTCCTTCGTGCCCTCATCTTCGATGCGTCCCGCCCACTCCCCGATCATGCGGATGCCGTCCGCGTCCAACGTTCTCCATTCGGGGGAATGGCCGGCGGCGTATCTCGCCGTGTAGACTTGTCCCCGCCTCGCATCCATGATTGGCACGATCCATACGTCCCGGTCGTCCGCCAGGTCCTCGTGATTCCGTCGCAGCGACAGCCAGGCCCCGAGCGCCAGCGCCTCCAGGCTGGAAACCCCGATCAGCGGTTTGTTCCACGCCCAAGCCAGCGTCTTCGCCGCCGTGACCGCGATGCGGACGCCCGTATAGGAGCCCGGCCCCCGGCCGGCAACGATCGCGTCCAGATCGCCGCCGGTCAGCCCGTTCCGGCGAAGCAGCTCTTGGATCTCGGAGAGAACCCGCACGGAATGATTGCGTTCCGCGAACGAGACGACCGAATCGACGAGCGCCCCGTCCTTGACAATCGACGCCGCGAAAGCGGCCGTCGACGTATCGAACGCGAGCACGGTCGCCGAACCGCCTGCACCGCTGCCGTCTTCCCCGATTCTCATGCGGTCTGCCCTCCTCGTTCGTCGGGCTGCAAGCCCAATTGGCGGCACCATTCTTCGTACGGACTGCCGATCGGACGGCAACGGATCGCGCGCGATTCACTTCCGGTCGTCTCGATGCGAAGATGAAGGCGTTCCTCGGGCAGCAGCGGCTCGATGATTGAAGCCCATTCCACGAGCGTCACGCCTTCGCCGTGAAAATATTCGTCCAAGCCAAGCTCGTCGGCTTCTTCCATGGATAGCCGGTACACGTCCATATGATAAAAGGGGAGCGTCTCCCCTTCGTATTCCTTAATGATCGTAAAGGTCGGACTGTTGACCAGTTCCTTCACGCCGAGCGCCTGCGCGAACGCCTGGGCGAAACGTGTCTTCCCCGCGCCCAAATCTCCGTCCAAGGCAAGCACTGTACCTGGCGATGCCAACCGGGCCAACGCTTCCGCGAAGGCGACCGTCTCCTCCACGGAACCGACCTCACGCAAGTATCGTATCGGCTTATCGCCTGTCTGATTCGACTCCATCGTCATCCCCTTTATCCTTCGGAAAATGGTTATAGCCCCGCTTGGCGACAGGTTGCCTCGTTCCGTTATCTCCGGACGCCAGCTCGACGCCGGGAAGCCCCGCTTCGACTTCGCCGATGAAGAAGAGCGGGAGGCCTTCCGTCCGGAACCGCTCCCGCATCGCGGCCTCATGCCGCGGGTCGACGGTTCCGAGCAGCACGTAATCCTCGCCTCCGTATAACGCCAAGTCCAGCGGAGCAAGCCCATTATCCCGCGCATACGCGGACATTGCCCCCGACAGCGGAAGCATGCTTTCCTTCAGCAGCAGCCTGACCCCCGACGCTTCCGCGATTTCCCAAGCTTCGCTCGCCACGCCGTCGCTCACGTCGTTCAACGCATCGGCCCAGCCGTTCTCCAGCAGGATTCTCCCCGCCTTAACGGACGGCGAAGGCCGGCGATGGGCCTGCGCCAATCCGGCCGGAACGGCCGGAGCGGAACGACCCCGGGCTTCTTCGCCGGCTTTCTTCATCAAGGCGTGAAGGCCGGCGGCCGCCAATCCCGTCGGTCCCGTGAGGAACACCGATTGGCCCGGCTGCGCCCCGCCGCGCCGAATCGCCTTCCCCGCTTCGGCCGTCCCGACGACCGTCACCGATACGACAAGGTCGCGCGGTGCGGACGTCGTATCTCCGCCGATGACCGCGACGCCGTAACGTTCGGCGCATTCGTACAGCCCGTCGTACAGACGCTTCATCCGCGACTCGTCCCAGGAAGGAGGAACGCTGACCGACGCGAGCGCGAATCTCGGTTCGCCGCCCATCGCCGCGATATCGCTGACGTTCGCGGCCAGCGCTTTGTAACCGACGTCTTCGGCATCCATCGTCTCGTTGCGGAAGTGAACCGTTTCCACCATCGTGTCGACGGCTACCAGCCAGTCCTGCCCGGGGACGCCGGCAACGACGGCCGCGTCGTCGCCGATGCCCAGCTTAACGCCGGCGCGGGACAGCCAATCGTCCGAACGGCGCCCTTCCGTCCAGGAGCGAATGCGCCCGAATTCGTCCAATGGCGGCACGGCTTTTCCCCATTTCCTCATTAATGTCCTAATTATATCGGGGCTCGTCCGAACATGCAAAGACCCGTCCGGCGATCGCCCGGGCGGGTCCGAATCCTATTCATCGTTCTTGGCGCGCGAGGAAGCTGCAGACGCTGCATGTCAGGCTCATGTCCGTTTCTCCCCGCGATTATAGTTTTCCAGCAATTCCTTGACCGGTATTCCGTTAATGCGCATCCCCTCGATCCGGCAATCGCGAATATCTACGCCGTTCAGGTCGCAATTGTCGAAGATCGCGGCGCTCAGGTCGCTGTCTCGGAACGTGACGGGCTCGACGTTCACCCACCCCGCGGTGCCGGCCTCCTCGTCGAATCGGCTGGCCTCCGCCTCGGGCCGCCGAATATTTTCGAACACCGTTCCCCCTAACTGGGCGCTGTCGACATGAACGTTGGAGAAATAAATGTGGCGCCAACGGGAATTGACGAAGTTGACGTGCTCGAGCGAAGCGTTCCGCAGATCGATGCCCCGCAATTCGGCCCCTTTGAGGCTTACCATGCGGATATTGGCGCCGCGCAAATCCTGTAAAGTCGCTTCTCCTTTCTCATCGTGGACCGTCCGATCGGTCAACCGCAGCGGAACGCCTTCGAACCGGATCGGAAAATGCACCTCCATGATCGAATCCTCCCGATCAGGACCGAGAAAACGTTCATCGTACGCTTCGTAATCGTAGCCGTCGACGGCGCGATAACCCGAAGATGGAAGCCATTCCTCATGGAAGTATCTCCATGCTTGCGCGATGTCGCTTCCCCGACCTTGATACGTGACGACCGCGATCAGCCGATCGGGCAAAGTCGCGCGAACGAAACCTTCGGGAAGCGGAGCGTTGTAATCCGCTTCGATTCCGCCCAAGTAAGTAAAATCTTGACCAGGCCCGTAAGGCGGCTCGTAGCGAAGCACGCCATAGGTCGGCGCCGGACCGTTTCGGCCCGGGAGCTCGTCCGCGCGGCGAAAAAATTGCTGCCACAAGCGTCCGACGACGGCATCCGGCTTCGTCCCCGTCCGCTGCGGCACGAACGTTTCCAGACCCGCGATCGCGCGCGCCTTGTCCGCCCGCACCTCGATCTTCTTCACCTTCGGATAACGAATGGATTCGACGGTCAGCTTCTCCTTGATCGGGGCGAAGATTTCGAAATCGAATGCGTCGATCTCGTCGGCGGGGATCGAGAACGGATCGACCGGCTTCAGCCGGTTAGCTTCCATGCCGAACGAGCCTTCGCTCGCATCCCTCTCGAGGCCTTCCGTTCGAAACCATTCGTTAAGGTACGCATACGCCCGGTTCATCTGTTCCCGGTCTCCCTTGACTCTAAGCCTGGCATAGCGCCTCCCCGGAATTTCCAGCTTCTCCAAGCCTGCGGGCAAACCGTCGAAGCCGCCGACCTCTACGCCGGTCCATAACGTCGACACGCCTTCCGCCCATTGCCATTCCGGAATCGCAACATAGCCCAGCTCGTCGGAAACGGCCAATGGGCAGTCTCTCAACGCCTCTTGGACGCGGGACCAAGCCTCGCGCGTCCCTTGACCGTCGCAGCGGCTCCGGACTGTGGCCAGCAGCGTCGTTTTCCTCTCCACGATCTCGACCTTCATCCCTCGAGCGCGGTCGCCGTCGATGCCTCCGAACGCGAGATGATAGCCGTCCGGGTCTTCCACGATGAACTCCTTCCAAGGTCCCCCGTCCGCGTAAATCGTCGGTTCGCGGGCGATCTTCGCGCCTTGCGAGCCGAATTCCGCATACAGGTCGTCCAGGGCCGTCCAATTCTCGACGTACGCGTATACGTCGACGCCGACGTCCCCGCCGGCCTCGGGAGGATTGGGAGCGGGTTCCGTTCCGGCCGGAGCCTGAAGCAGCTTGAGCGCAAGCCCTTGAAGTCCGCCCCGTTCGGCACACCAATCCGTCACGTCGAATCCGAGCTTTTCCCGGTAAAACCGCTTGGACCGTTCGACGTCCGCAACCATCAGCACGGTCAGAGAACTCCCGATTTGCTTCGTCACCCTTATTCCGTCTCCTTATCGTTCGTAATCGTCCCAATGCGAATGTATATTCGCTTTTTTGTCTGAAAAATCCTTCTTTTCCGATTATGAGATTATTATTATTTAACATTCCAACCCATTGAGACGTCTGAATTCGGCCGATGCAGCACTTGCGTATGGAAGATTTTATTGCATGTTTTTGCAAGAACAAGCTGATAGACTTTGAGATATTCCAAGCCGAAGTCCGAACAGCGGACGCGGAGAAACCGGTCATTCGGGGTGAAGCCGCCGACGCGCGGCGGGGCGACCTTGGTCCTAACCCGGCAGCTAACTCCGCAGGCGAATATAAAGGAGGAACACAGTTAACATGAAGAAGTTCAACGGTTGGAAAAAGACGCTGATGATGGGAACGCTGGCGCTTGCGATCGCCGTTCCCGCAGGCGCGGGAGCAGCATCTGCCGCTCCGGTCGCCGGCAACAACGCCGTTACGAAAGCTCAACTTACGCAATTGTTCAGCCAATATGGCATTGATTTGAATAAATTGCTGGAGCAAATCGCGCAAATTCAAGCTCCGGCCGCTTCGAAGCCATCGACGGGCGCAGGCAACAACGGCAGCGAATCCGCGAAGCCGAGCAAGCCGCAACCGACGCAGCCTTCGCAACCGAGCAAGCCGCAGCCGACCCAGCCTTCGCAGCCAGGCACGGGCAATAACGGCGGCTCCGAGACGTCGACGTCCGCCTACGCTTCGCAAGTCGTGGACATCGTCAACCAAGAGCGCGCCAAAGCCGGCCTGAGCCCGCTGCAAGCCTCTAACCCGACGCTGACGAAGATGGCGCTGGACAAAGCGAAGGACATGTATCACAACAACTACTTCGACCACAATTCGCCGACCTACGGCTCGCCGTTCGACATGATGAAGCAATACGGCATCAACTACCGTTATGCGGGCGAGAACATCGCCAAAGGACAGCGCACCCCTCAAGAAGTCATGAATGCCTGGATGAACAGCCCGGGCCACAAGAAAAACATCCTGAGCCCGAACTTCACGACGATCGGCGTCGCTTATTATAACGGCGTCTGGGTTCAAGCCTTTATGGCTTAACCCCGACAATTCCGAATAAAAAGCCGCATTCTAAAACAGGCTAAACGGTGATGATGTTCGCCGTTTAGCCTGTTTTGATGCCTTACAATGAAGCTTTTCGGTCACGGACGGCCGCGTAACCGGCCGGGTTCTTCCTGCCCCTGCCCGAGAATCATTGAGATGCCCGGATCGTGGTCCCTAAGGGATTCGCACAGCATGAGGAGCGCCAAGCCTTGGCCCCAGAACGCGGGGACGATCGGAACCCGTTTGTAAGCCTCGAGATCCGGCTTCACGTCCGTCCCGTGGGACACTTGCTCCAGCTCGCCCCGCGCGTTGACGAGAGACCGGACGGCGGCTTCCGCCTTCTCCGCGCAAGGCAGCAGCGCTTCCGGCACGAAGCCGGAGCGGATGCCGCGCCTGAGGCCGTAGGCGATGCCCGCCGTGGCCGAGGCTTCTCCGTAAGCTTCCGGATCGTCGAGCAGCGTGCCGAACATTCCGTCGTCGCGCTGCGCTCGGCCCAGCGCTTCGCTCAGCGCGACGACCCATTCGATCGCCTGCTCACGCCCTTCGAACACCGCAGGCAGCATTTCCAACATCTCGACCGCGCTGACGAGAATCCAGGCGTTCGCCCGTCCCCAGAGCGCGCCCGACATCCAGTCGCGCCGTTCGCAGTTCCAGGCGTGGCGGTACAGCCCGTTTCGCCCGTCCCGCAGCGTCTTCAGATGGGTGATCAATTGGAAACCCGCTTCCCTCTTATATGCGGGATTTCTATCGCGCGCCCCCATCTTCGCGAGCAGGATGCAGGACATGAACAGAGTATCCGCCCAAATCTGCTCCCGGAACCCCGGGCCTTGCTCGTTCACCGTATGCTCGAAGGCCCCTTCGCGCGTCCTCGGCGCCTCCTGCAGCAGCCAGTCGCAGCCCGCCCGGCACGCTTCCCCGTAGCGTTCGTCCTCAGCCTCGAGATAGAGCTCGCACACCGTCAGCAAGGGGGCGATTCCGTTGATCGTTCGGCGAAGCTCCGCCTGCGGAAGATGTTCGTCCACCCAAGCCCGCGCGAAATCCGCGTAATATCGGTTCCCGGTATGCTTCCACGCACGATAGACGCCGTATAGCCCGACTCCCGCCGGCCAATCCCATTCCGTCCGGTTAAGCGCGATATTGCCGTCGTACGGGACGTCGCTGATCCTTCTGACGAGGCGGTCGATTAGCGTTACGGCGTCCGCCCCATTCGCGTTTATCCCGTTTGCCTTCATTGCGCATCCCGCTCCTTTCCGTCCAGCCGAATGACTCGGCTCGTTTGATTCGTCCCCCCGGAAACCGAAAGCCCCCATCCTGCCGATCCCTCTTCGGCGAATTCGATGGTCCAGCTGCTCGCACCATGGTCGAGACGGCACTTCAGCGCCTGTGCCCCGTCCTCTTGGATCGATAGCCGTGGCGGCGAACGATCCGTCTCGTCCGCGGAAATATAGAAGGCGTTGAGCGGCTTAAGCCCGCAATGAAATGCGAATTCGGTCGTTCGGAATCGCCCCGTCGCCGTATCCGCGTCGGTAACCGTTCGAATATCCGGCTTCTCCGACGTCAACGGGAGAATGACCAGCCGGCATTCCCCGACGACGGCGTTCACCATGGACTCCCCCGATTCCGACGGCGGCTTGTGCTCGCCCGCCGCATGGAACCGGACGACCTGCGGCAAGTCCGTGTCGCACGCGTCCGCGAGCAGGAAGGACGTCGGCGACAGCCGGACGATCGTCCGGGCATGCTCCAACGGCCGTTTCATCGGATAGGCCAGTCGGTTCGCCTGCACGAAAAACATATGAACCGGATCGTAAGCCGTCGCGTACGGATACTCCGCGGATCCGTCCCATCCGGAGATCCACCCCCGGTTGAAACGGAAAAAATAATTCATCGGCTCGATATCGCGCAGCGTCCACCGACTTTGTCCCCGATGCCCGAGCTTTTTGTCCGGATCTCCTTGGACGCGGCTGAACGCGGAATCTACGATCAGCGCGTGCCCGCGGGCGTATAGCTGGATGCTCCCCTCGTCGTTATGGTGATGTCCCCATGCGCTGCCGCTGCGCAGCACCAGCAAGCAATCCCGTCCCCGCTCGTCCCGGGAGCGGAACATATAGCCGAGCCCCCGAACGTATTCGTCTTCCCACGGGGGGACTCTCTCCGGCAACGCGAGCTCCCTCGTCCCGTTCATCTCGCGATAGGCCCATGCCAGCCGGCCCGCCAATTCCGGATCGTGGGGGGCGACAGCCAGCGCGTAATCCGCGTATTGGGCGCGATATAAGGCGACCTCGTCGAAATGGTCTCCGAGCGCGGCCATCGTCCGGGCATCGCCGTTCTCGGCGTAACGGGGCGTGAATTGGCGCAAGGAAGAGCCGAGCAGCCCGCGGAACGAGGCATCGGCGAATTCGTCGGCCACGCCGTCCTCGCGCCTGCGAAGAAGGAGCGGCAGCAGCGTGTACAGAACGTGGTGGTAATACGTATGGCTCTCCTCCCACACGCCGCTGTCCGGGTAGATGTGGAACTCTTTCTGCCGCTGCCACATCGAAGCGAATTTATCCCTCCACGCCTGAGCCGACGGATGGTTCGGGAAAATCTGCGCGGCCGTTGCGAACACATTGATAATGTCCGTGTAGAAATTCTGGTTCGCCATGCCGGCCATCGTCGGCTCCACCGTATTCTCGTCCCCGATCGGAAGCATCGTCGACAAGCCCGGATAGTAGTGGTCGGAGGCGTATAAATAGGCTAAAAAAAGCAGCCTGGCGCGGCAACGCTCCCGTTCTTCGGGAGACAAGACGCCTTCCGCGACCGCGCGCTCGAACAGAAACAGACTTGGCGCGATCATCCTGCCGTAGACGCAATTGACGTGGGAGGCGCCGGCGCCGTTCCAGAAGCCCTCCGTCAAGTCGCTCAAATAATCGTCCATGCGCCGGACTCGGCCGTTCCCGAAGCTACCGGTGAACCGGGAAAGGAAATGCGGCTCGAGCACTTCGTTCGGATACGCGAACCGGGACCCGATTTTACCGGCAACCGGTCCGTCCTCGTTCGACCCGTTGCCCGCCGACGGCCCAGCGTTCCCGGAAACCCTGCCGGCTTCGCCCGAAGCCGCATCCGGAGCCTCCGCCGCCTCCGCTGCCTCCGCTGCCGTGTTCGCCGAGAGCTCCATGCCCATGATCGTCTCCAACGAGACGATGCCGTGACGCGTATGCAGCCTTCGAAGGCCTCCTCCCTTCACGAACGGCCGGTCCGCGACGACGAGAGCGCTCCTACGATGGCCCCGCACGATCCAGCTTTCCACGTTGACGTGCGGGACGCTCACGCTTCCTCCCCGGGCGGCGATGCGCTCGGGATGACCGGTCCAATCCGCCTTCGCGTCCCAAGGCGTCTCCTTGCGCGTGCGCGGATCGTCCCGCTCCCACCTTCGAAGCCAGAGCTCGGCATGATTCAGCCGGTTGCCCCGCCAATCCCCGCCCTCCAGCGCAACGAATCCGACCGTCTCCTCCCCTTGCGCGAACCCGATGGCATAGCCGTCGGACAAGTCGTGCAGCTGCGAATATTGGTTCCACGAAGCGAGTCTGGCCAGCCGGCGATCGAACCGGTTATGCAGCGGCACGCCCGTGCACAATCCCGTCGAATCGAGCAGCCAAGCCTCGACGGGCAGGTCCTCTCCGGCGAAATCCCAAACCAGTTGGGCTCCCGGCTCGGTATCGAACGACTCCTCCAGCCGGACGTGCCGCTGGCCGGCGTCCATCGTCAGCACCGCCTCGTACCAGCCGCCGCCGCTCCATTCCGCCCGGTACGCGTATACGACGCGAAGCGGCCCGCTTTCCCGGATCGCGCCTTCCCTCCGCGCGGCCGGACGCCGCGTATCGAGATAGCTGCGTCCTCTCCACGGACCTCCGGTCTTCCTCATCCGGCAGACCGGCCCGGGCGCGCCGATGATCGCGTCCGGACCTTCCGCCGATTCGGCCGTCCCCCCCATCCCAAGCGGCACCTCTATCTCTATCCTGCCGTTCGACAGCCGGGCCCGGTTGCCGTCCGCTCCGACGGAATTGCGCCATCCGGAAGGAGGGTCGACCCCCTCCGGCGCCAGGGTCAAGATCAACCGTTCATAGGGCGCCGCCTCCAGCTCCAGGTAGATGCCCGAGCCGTCCTTTGCCGCTTGATAGGGAACCGGCTTGCCCCCGGCTCCGTTGCCTCCGCCGTCCGTCGCGACCAGCCATCCGGTCTCCGGCAAGCCGGCCGTCCCGACGGCGACTTTCACGATTTGCCTCTCGTGTGCGAAACCCAACTCTTCCTTCCACTCGACCCGCAGCGGATCGGCGCTAACCTTTAACATGATTCGTTGCCTCCGTCTTTCGATCCGAACCCCTCTAGCCCCTCCGGAAGCCGAACGACGACCCGCGTTCCGATCCCTTCCTCGGATTCGAAATACAGGCCGTATTCCGCGCCGTGCTTCAGTTGGATCCGTTCGTTCACGTTTTTGATCCCGTACGAGCCGGACAGCTCCAGCGAGCGCCCCGCACGGAAAGCCGAGTTAATCTCGTTCAGCCTGGCGGGCGGGATGCCGATCCCGTCGTCGACGACGGTCAAGCGGATCCCCTCTCCCTCCCGCTTTCCCAACACGGTTACGGTTCCTTGGCCGTCCTTCGGAAAAATGCCGTGATGCAGCGAATTCTCCACCAGCGGCTGAAGGATGAGCTTCAGGCAGGGCTCCTCGGCGATATCCGGGTCGATGTCGAACGCATACCGGAATTTATCCCCGTACCGCATCCGCACGATGGACAAATAATATTCCGCATGGGCGATCTCGTCGCGGATTTTCACGATGTCCATGCCGCGGGACAGGCTCAGGCGGTAATACCGGCCGAGCCGCGAGATAATGCGGGTAACCCCGTCGTAATCGCGGTTTTCCGCCAGCCAGATGACCGATTCCAGCGTATTGTACAGGAAATGCGGATTGATGTTCGCCTGCAGCGCCCGCATCTCCGCGTCGCGTTCCTTGCGATGGCTGATCTTGAGCTGATTCATCAGCTCATTGATCCGCGATACCATCTTGTTGAAGGTCAGGCTGAGCAGGCCGATCTCGTCCTTGCTGCGGATATCCATCTGCACGTCGAGGTTGCCGCCTTTGACCTGCTGCATCTTGCCGGTTAATCCGCGAATCGGCTTCGTGATCGAATAAGCCAATAGCCAGGCGGCCAGGACGGAGACGAGCGCCAGCCCCAGCACGACGAGCCTTACGCCGCTTACGATATCGTTCCTGTCCTTCAGCAGCTCCCGAATCGGAGCGATCCCCACCGTCGTCCATCCGACGTCCTCCAGCCTCTGGAAGACGAACAAGCTGGATTCGTCCCGATAATCCGCTTGGAAGCTGCCGCCGCGGTCCCGAATCGCGGCCGAGAACAGCTCTTCCTCCGCCCGTTCCCCGACCGTCGCGCGATCGGTGCCCGTAATGACATGGCCGTCCTCGTCCAGCACGTAAAATTCGGTACCCTCAGGCGTATGGATATTGTCAAAAAGCTCGTGCAAGCTGTTTTCCTTCACGTTGATGACGAGGGTGGACGAATAGTTGACGTTGACGTCGTACAGATCCCGGACCAGCTTCAGCACCTTGCCGTCCGAATCGCTTCGGCTGTCGTAATCGATCGGGTGCGTCGGGATCCAGACGATGCCCCGCGTGAAATATTCCTGCGAATAACTGTAGTAATGCTCGATGTAATCCGTCACGCCCGAGCTGTAATAATCGAAATCGGCGGAGGGAAAGAAGCGCTTGTCGCGGCCGTTCACGAGAAATACCGACAAGATGCCGGGATCGGACAGCGCGTATTTGTTGATGACGGGCTCGACCTCTTTGTTGAAGGCCGTTTCGTTCCCCAGCCATCGATCCGAGAGCTCCGGCAGCGACAGGATGGTCGGGTCGTTGAAGATGAGCTGGGACGTATTGACGTACATGCCGATCCGTTGATCGATCAGCTTGTTCGTCTGCTCGAGAATGTTGCCCAGCTCCTGCTCCGCTTTGTTCTCCATCGTATCGGAGAAGATCCGGAGAGTCACGATCAGAGATAAGCTCAGCGTCAGCGCCATCACGACGGACGTCGTAATGAATATTCGGAAATATAAGCTCGAGCCCCGCAGGGCGTGCCATGCTTTCGTTAGTCCTCTCATCGTCGGCCGCCTACCTGATGTCGCGGTATTCCGTCGGATTGAAGCCGGTATGCTTCTTGAACAACGTGCTGAAATAAAACGGGTCCCGGAATCCGACTCCGAAGGCGATCTCCGACACCCGCAGGGTCGTTTCCCGCAAATCCCGCTTCGCCCGATCGAGGCGCACCTTCGTGACGTAGTCGGTGAACGTGCTGCCGGTCTCCTGCTTGAACAGCTTGCTGAAATAGGTCGGATTCATGCCCAGCCTTTCGCTCAGGCCGTTAAAAGACAGATCTTCCCGCGAGTAATTCGCATGAATGTATTCGACGGCTTGCTCGATGACCCGCCTTTTCTTATCGCCCCGTTTATCGAGAATGTAACGCGACAGGTCGAGAAACATCGTCTCCAGCTCCAGCTTCAGCTCGTCGATCGTCTTGGCCGCCAGGATGGAAGCATACGGGTTGTATTCCTTCCCGTAGATCTCCTTCAGGCTCGTCCCGGACGCGATCAGCTGCGTCAGCGCGCCGGCCACGAATTCCGTCACGTGCGACTTGACGTCGGAATGCCCGGCGCCTTGCAAATTCCGCAGCGCCTCGAACAGCCTTTCGAGCTCTCCGCGCGTCTGATCCTCCCGGCCCGCCCGAATCGCCGCGATCAGTCTGTCGGCAAGATCGGCCGGAATGCCGTTCCAGGTCCCCTGGCTATGAAAGTGGATCAGGTCGTACGGAACGATGCTGTCCTTGCCGACGAGGAAGCGGTAATCCATCGCCTCGAGCGCTTCCCGATAAGAGAGCGCGACATCTGGGAGCTCCTCCTTCAAGCCGCCTAGACAGACGGACACGGTCAGCCCGAAGATCGTCCTCGCCTTTTCCCGGACGGCTTCCGCGAACGCGTACAGCCCGTTCGAATGCTCCAGTCCCGAGAGTACGGCGATCGTCTCGCCGTTTCTGCCCTGGAACGCGACCCCGTTGCCGGCTGCCTTCAGCTCTCCGGAGATCTCCTCCAGCAGCAGCACCGACAGCAGGTCCGTCCGGCTTCCGCCGCGGTCCGCGAGAGGAATCGCCTGCTCCGCGTCGTCGATCGCCGTCACGGTTACCGCGTATCGCCCCGCTCCCGGCTCGAGATCGACCGACTGCAGCCTGCCCGGAATCTCCTCGGGCGGAAACCTTCCCGAGATCCAATCGTTCAAATACCGGTCCCGGAGCAACGGCAGGCTGCGCCGAAGCTGATCCATCGTCACGCTCAACCGGCGCTCGGCCCGGCGCATCGAATCGACTTCCTCCTTCGCCTGGACGACCGCCTCCTCCAGCTCCGGGCGGGTGAACGGCTTAAGCAAATATTTCATGACGGACAGCTCGAGCGCCTGTTGGGCGAATTCGAATTCCTCGTACCCCGACAGGATGATGATCTTGATGTTCGGGTACCGCCTTCGCGCTTCCCGGCTCAGCTCGATCCCGTCCATTCTGGGCATGCGAATGTCGGTGACGAGAATATCGATCGGCTCCTTCTCCAGCACGCGGAGCGCGGCCAGTCCGTTCTCCTCGACGCCCGCGATCTCGATGCCGTATTTGCCCCAATCGATATGGTTGCGGATTCCGTCCCTGATCAGCGCTTCGTCGTCGGCGATCAGCAGCTTCATGCCATCATCCCCCCAACGTTTCTTTCTACTACTTTTCGGTAGAGGACAAGACAAAATCCTGCATCAGGTACTTCTGGCTGACGAAATAAAGCGCGACCGGAACGATGGCCATCACGAACGCAGCGCTCATGACGTAAGACCACTGCACGTAGTAGACGTGGGAGAAAATCGTAATAGCGACGGATATCGTCCTCTGCAGCGGGTCGTTGCCGACATACATGAGCGGACCGAAGAAGTCGGACCAATGGCCGTTCACCTGCTGGATCAGAATCAGAATCAGCGGCGCCTTGATGTTCGGCAGCACCATTTTCCACAAAATCGTCAAGCTCCCGGCCCCGTCGATCTTCGCGGATTCGAACAGGCTGACGCTTAAGGTCAGCATGAACTGCCGCAGCAGGAACACCGTCGCCGGCCCCGCGCCGAGCGCCGGAATGAGCAGCGGCCAGTACGTGCCGGTCCAGCCCCAGTTCGCGAACATGACGTAGTTGGGGATGAACATGACCGTCGTCGGAATCATCATCGTCGCCAGCAGGAAGAAGAACAGCTTCTCCCGCAGCGGAAAACGGAAATACGAGAAGCCGTACGCGACAAGGACGGACGACACCAGGAAGAACAGCGTTCCGAATACTGTATAGTAGACCGTATTGCCGAGCGCGGGCAGAAACTGAAAATCCTCCTGGGTCAGCGCGTCCCGATAATTTGTCCAAAGAAACTGCTGGAACCATTTTCCCGCGAGCGTGAAGGTATCGCTTTGCAGGGACGCGCTGATCATCCAGAGGAACGGAACGATGAACAGACAGGAGAATAAAATTGTGACGGCGTACAGCAGGATGCGGACGGCGACCCGTTTCGGGCTGATTCGTCCGCTTCGGAGCGCCGAGGCTGCAAGGCCGATGTCGGGTTGTGCCATTCTCTTAACGCCCCTTCATGTTTTCGTAGTAAACCCAGGCTTTCGACGAACGGAGAATCAACGCGGCAAAGACGGCGATGATGGCGAACAGCACCCACGAGATGGCCGCGGCGTAGCCGAATTGATAATCCACGAAAGCCGATTTGTACAGCTTCAGGAAAATAAAATACGTCGCGCCGTTCGGGCCGCCCCAAGTCGGAAGATCGTTCGTGTTGCTCGTCAGCACGTAGGCCTGCTCGAACGCCTGCAGATTGGCGATCAGGCTCGTCACGACGTTGAACAGGATGATCGGAGAGATCATCGGCAGCGTGATTCTCGTAAACTTCGTCCACGCGCCGGCCCCGTCGATCGTCGCCGATTCGTACATAATGGTCGGAACGCCCTGAAGCGCCCCAAGGTACAAAATAATGCCGGTGCCGGCCGCGAAACAGTTCATGATGACGAACGCGGGAAGCACCGTCGTCGTACTTTCCAGCCAGTGGGACGGCTCCGCTCCGAACAGCCCGGTCAGCTTGTTCAGAATGCCGCTCTCGGCGAACACGAGCCGCCAGAGCACCGCGCTCGCCACCCCGGGAATGACCGCGGGCAGATAGAACATCGTGCGCCAGAGCGGAAGGCCCTTCAGCTTCTGGTTAAGCAGCACGGAGAAAAAGAGCGCCGTCAAGAACGTGGCCGGAACGTTAAGCAGCGCGAACTTGAACGTGACCGCGATGGAGGACATCGTCTCCGGATCGTTCAGGAACAAATCCCGGTAGTTCCGGAGCCCTACCCATTCCGGCGGGGACAACACATCGTACTTCGTCATCGAGTAATAGATCGACATGAAGAAGGGACGGACGAAAAACATCGAGCAGCCGATGACCCACGGCAGGATGAACAGTATGCCGGCGGCCGCTTCCCTTCGCGACATATTCCATTTCATAGGAGCGCCTTCCTTCGCTTTCGATATCGTCCCGGAGGGATTCCCGCCGAACGGGGAATGCCTTCGGGACGGGCCGGCGGCCGCCAGTGTGCCCGCCGGCCTTCGGTCTTTACTTCTGATCCGCGTCGTATTTCGCCCAGGCCTCGATCGTGTCTTTCACCTGCTGCTCGTAAAGCGGGCCGATAATATCGCCGAAATTGATCTTCCCTTTGCGAATGTCCGGAATCATCGCGTTCAACTGATCGATCGGCTTCTGCCCCGCCGGATATTGCTTCTGGTATTCGGTCGGAACCGTCTGCGAAGGCTGCTTGCCTTCCTCGATCAGATGCTCGCCGAGCTGCACCAGAATTTTGGCCGTCTGCTCCCCGACTTGATCCTTCAGCAGGTTAAAGCCGTTCGTATCGGAGAACTTCGGAAGATTGCCGCCGGAGAAAATGTTGTAATTCTCGCTTTCGAATTCAGGCGAATGGTAATACTTGATGAATTCCCACGCCGCTTTCGGATATTTCGTATTGGCGAAGATGCGCGGCCCGGGCGCCGAGAAGCCGTGAACCTTGAAGGCGTCCTTCATGCCGGCCTTGTGCGGATACATCGTGAAGGAGTACTCGATCGGCTTCTTGCCCGCCTTCTCCCGCTCGGGATTGGCGTTGTCCTTGAAGTAGCCGAACGCCCACGAGCCCATCCGCCGCACGACGACCTTCTCGTTCTCGATATTGATGCCGGCCGCCTTCGTGTCAAGATCCGCCGGAGGCGCCACCTGATGCTTCAACGCCAGATCGTTCATGAACTGAATCGCTTCGATCGCCTCGGGGGACGCGTAGTTCAGGTTGTCGGCCATCACCCTTCCGTTCTCGATCAGGTTGTTGTACACCCCGACGGTCGCCGCCCAATCGGTGCGGCCCCATCCCCAATTGTCGTCGGTGCCGTAGATATCGATCTTGCCGTCGCCGTCCGTGTCCACCGTCGCTTTCTTCAGCACTTCCACGTATTTGTCCCATGTCCAAGTCTCGTACAGCGGATCGTCGAACGATTTCGGCAGCATCTCCTCGATGCCCAGCTCCTTGGCCAAATTGACGTTATACCACAAGCCGTAGACGGCGCTGCCGCTCGGCAAGTAATAGATATTGCCGTTGTAAGGGAGGTGCTCGAAAATATCCTTGTTCAGCCACGGCCATTGCTTGATGCCGTCCCGCTCGATCAGCTCGTTAAGCGGCATCAGAACGCCTTTGTCGTAGAAAGGGATATAGTCGAGATCCAGAGCGGTCAAGTCGGCCGTCTGCTTCGCGGTGACCTTGGAGAGCATGAATTGCTTCAGCTCCGCGTCCTTGAGGCCGATTTCCTCGATCTCCACCTTGACGCCGAATTTCTGCTCGAACCCGGCCGCCGCTTTCTCCAGCGCGGACTTGGAGCCCCAGATTTTCAATACGGCGCCTTCCTCGACCTTCGCCTCTTCGGCCGGCGGCTCCGCAGACGGGCTCGCCGCGGCCGTCCCGGACGGCGATGCGGAAGAAGGAGCCGATTCGTTCTTGCCGGAACATCCCGCCAGAATGACGGTCAAGGCGACGATGACCGATAGCAGCGCGGTTAACATGGATTTCGTTCTGTTCGAATTTTTCGCGTATGGATTGAACACTTCGGATCCTCCTCGAGTTTCTCTATAAAGTGGGTAAGCTTGCGTTGTGCGGCCTAGTTGTTCTTGAATCCCCATCGCGGCACGAGGCTGCCTCCGCGGTCAATCGCTCCCGTTCCCCAGAACGGCGCGAACGCGTATGCGCCGGCCTGAACCTGCCCGACTTCCTTCGTCCATTGCGAAGCGCCTTTCCCGCTCGTTCCCGAGTCGTTGATCGAGAAAGAGAATTTCCCTTCGTGCACCTGTCCGGCGGCCAATCCGGAAAGCTGCGCCCCCAGCTCCGGGACGGCCTCCCACGAGACGGCGATTTCATACGTCGTCTTGCGGGCCGTCTCGTCCCGAACGACCTTCATCTTGCCTTCGGTTCCTCCCGCTTCCGAGACGTCCATCGGGCCGATCGGCGGCGTGAAATTCGCGTTCGTCGGATAGTACGTCTGCATGTTCGTTCCGGGAGCCGCATGGCGGTGCAGCTCGGGAACTCCGCCCTGCGCAAGCGTGCCGACGAACAGGTAATCCATGTAGGAGCCCAAGGCTTTGTCGTAATGCGGATCTCCGCGCAGCAGATCGTCCGGATTGTTCTCGATCGTATCGAACGCGAGCTGCACGCTGTCCGAGTTGAAGGCGAATCCGTACGGATCTTCCGCGAACGGCTTCGGCGAGGACTGATTCTCGTCCGGCACTTGCGCCTGGAAGTAGAAGTAATCGTCATCCCAAGCCGTCTTGACCGTGTAGATGACATTCTCGAAAGAACCCGGATTGTTCAGGATTTCGTCCGCCTTGCTCGGATCCAGCAGCAGCTCCAAGTAATCCCGGCTGCCGTTGCTGACCATCGTCACGGGCAACACGTCGTCCCAGTCGCTCAGGTCGCCGTCTACCGCAATTGTCTTTTTCGGCGCATAGGCCGCCTGTATCGTCTGTTTGCCTTGCTGCGTGCGGGCGACGTTCCCCGATTCGTCGTATACGTCGAAGCTGTACTCGACCAAGTACCGATTAATGTCGCTTACCGCCGTCTGCGAGGCGGGGAAGGACAGAATCGTTTTCTGGCCGGGCTGCAGCGGACCGACTTGGACGGAATTCGTCTGCAGAGTCCACCCTTCCGGAGCGACGAGACGGAGCTGCCCGCTTATCGCGTTGGAGGAGGCGTTCTCGACCTGCACGTCGATCTTCGTCCCGCTCGGTTGAACCGGCTCGGTCAGACTGAGCGGGCTAACGATCAGCGGCTTCTCGAAATCGAAGGAGGCGTTCGTCAGTATCGCCTTCAGCGCCTGCGGCGCAAGCTCCGATTCGAGGTACAAGGTTTCCCACGGCTTCAGCGCGACTGTAACCGTCTCGCCGCCGCCAGCCACCAGCCTGCCGAGATAGTCGTACACTTTGACGTTCTGCGCTCCGTGCAACGTGACCGTGCCGGAATATCCGCGATCCGAGTAGAGCGCTGCCGTCGCCTTGCCGTCCTTCCGCTCAAACAGGAAGCCCCACGCCGACTTGGCTTGCGGATACAGCTCTTCTACAAGCTCGCTGTCCTCGAGAAAATGGGTCATGGCCGAGTAGGCCACTACGGCGGGCTTCGGAGCGGTGCCGTCGTAGATGTTCAGCGTGTCTCCCGAGAACCCTTTGCCGTAAGAAAGCGCGAACCAGAACACGCGGATGGGTGTATCGCCGGCCGCCAGCTTATGGAGCAAATAAATGGGGGCGACCGTCCGGGCCACGCCGTATTTCTGCTCCGCCTGCGGCAGGTCCGCGAAGTGCAGCGTTTCCGCAGTGCCCAACTCCGTCTGCCAGATTCCGCCTTGGCCTCCGCCCAAGGACCACAAATCGTCCATCGTCTTCTGGAGCTTGACGTAGGCCAGCTGGGAAGGATCCGGAAGCCCGTAAGCATGGTTCGTCGAACCGTCGATATAGCCCGTGTGCGCCGATCCTTTGGCATACACGATATCGCGCTGGTAGGAAGTTGAGCCGCCGCCGATGAGCATGACGTCCGGATAGTGCGGCTTCACCCGTTCCCAGATCATCTTCGTCATATCGCGGTAATCCTGGGCGTCTCCCGTCTTCCACGTCCATCCGTGAACCCACGGCTCGTTCCACAGCTCCCAATATTTCACCAGGTCTTGCATGGGCGAGATGGCGTTGTACACCATTTCGACATGGGCGGCCATATCCAGAGGACGGTTCTGGTGACGCGACAGCGGTTCTCCGTTCGGGCCGGGCGCCACGTTCCACGGCATATTGTAGTTGATCATCCCTAGCAGGCTGACGCCGTACGATCGCCAATCCAGCACTTCCTGCCGCGCATTCGCGATCTCCTCCGCTCCCCAGTACACGCCCGGGGAAGGATTCACGATCGGCGGATCAACGGCCTTGATGCCCCGCCGCCATTTCACGCCGATTTTTTGGGCGATCTGCTGCATGACGGCCTGATTGCCTTCCGAGCGCAGATCGAGCCCGAACATCGAATCTTCTTTCACGCCTTCATGGGGCGGAAGAACGGCGCCGAACGCCAGACGGGTCGGTTCTCCGGAAGGAGCCGCTCCCTCTTCCGACACCTCCAGTTGAAGGACATAATAATCGGCTTCCGTTAGGGCCGTCGTCGAGATGGATATCGTCTTCGATTCGAACGCTTCCGCTTCGAAGGGGATCTCTTCTTCCCACACTGTCGTCCGCTCTCTCGCCAGAATCGAAGCCTTCACCGTGCCCGAGGCCGCGATCGGCCGTCTGTTCTTGAGCTCGACCTCGGCGACCGGGATCGGAGGCGCATCCGGGTCCAGTACGTACAACCCCGTCTGTTCGGTCAGCGCCGCGCTCCGGATGACCGTTTGCTCCGGTTGAATGCGCCGGACGTTCACCTGATCGAACGTCGCCGTCACCAACTGAGAGTTGTTGCGGCTCGATACCGCCAGACCGAAGTAGACGGTTCCGGACATCGGCAATTCCTGTTGTCCGACAGGCTTCCATTCGATTCCGTCGGCCGAGGAGTAGCCGCTGATCATTCGATCTTCCCGAACGAGCTTCACCCAATACGGAGCGGCGACATTTAAGCCGCTCGTATTCGTGCTGTCTCCGCCGGACTCCGTTCGCCGCTGAAAGGCGAGTCCGCTGGTCGGCGTAACGGCCATCAACGCATGCTTGGAGGACTTGTTCAAGCTTTCGCGCACCATGACCCCCGCCTTCGCCCAGCTGTGGGCCGCCGCGAAGGCGGATACTCGCGCGACGATCTCGCCGTCTCCCGTCCACGGCCGATAGACGTAGTGGAACGAATCGTCCCTGTCCCAGATGTCCGCTCCCGAAGCCTGAACCGCGATTACGCCGGTACCCTCGTCGTACGAGGCGCTTCCCGCAAGGCTGACCGAGCCGATATCGGCATTGCCGAACGGCGCGGGCAAATTCCCGGCGGAAGGATATGTCGTTGCCGCGACGGGCGCGCTCGCGGCCGATTCGTTGCCCGCCCCGTCCCGCGCCGTCGCCTCGAACGAGTAGGTCGTATTCGGCGACAATCCGATTGCCCGGTAAGTATTCGTATTTCCGTTAACCGCCCCGGCAAAGACGCCGTCACGATAAATGCGGTAGCCGGTCACTCCGACATTGTCCGTCGAAGGGGACCATTCTAGGCTGACGGTCGTATCCGTCTGAGTGGTAACGGTTAATCCGGCGGGAGACGAAGGCGCTTCGTCGTCGGAAACGGGCGACGGCACAATCTCGTATATCGCCAGATCGTCGACGGCATACGCCTCGTCCGTCCCGTTCGTATCCGTACGGACGGAAAACCGGAACTCGATGAACGTGATTTTCCTTTCTCCGCCATTCGGGACGATGCTGAAACGGAAGCCGGGCAAATCCTCGTCGTCGATTTTCTCGAGCGTTTCGTGTCCGTCCGGTTCGTCGTTCAGATACGCTTGGGTTCCAGTCATGCTCGATTCCCCGGTCGGAAAGCGCGGAATCAGGTCCTGATCGTAATTGCCGAATTGCAGGCTTGCCAAAATATCTTTGTTGACGGGCTTGTCGCTCGCCGCGCGGCGCTCGAGCTTGAATTCGTAAACGAATTCGACGGGCGCCGATCCGACGGGCAACGAGTAGATTTCGTTGATTCGATCGAACAACGCTCCGCTTGCGATTCTCGCCGTAAACGAGCTCCCGGCATTGGAGCCTAGCGAAGCGTCTCTTAGCTCCAATGCCGGGTTGCCGGCGATCTCCACGATCGACAGCGAGCCTCCGGACGTGGCGTTCGAAACCGCGAATGGGCTGTATCCGCTTTCAAACCCGGTGTTGAAATCTCCCGCCAGCAAGTTATCCGACCTCGACTCGCCTTCGGCGGCGTTCGCCTCAGATGCGACGAAACCATTGGAGAACAACAGAACGGCCGCAAGCCAAGCAGCCAGCAATCGCTTACATTTACCCATGCCTCTCTCCCCCTCTGCGAATAAGTCTTTACCAAAACGCCGAGTCTTTCAATCCGGTAGCTACCTGCCTTAACTGTACCAACGACGATGCTTTCCCGGAATAGAATATGTTGCGATTTCCTTGAATTTGATGCTTGCGCCGGACGACGACGAACGCCGATTGACCGGGGAGGGAACGCGGCCGCATAGAAAAAACAGGCCGTATGAGGTGTCTTGGACACCTTCTTCAGCCTGTTCTCCATTCATTCGGATTGCCTTTAATTTGTTTTCAAAATGTCATGATCGACGTACCGCTCGCCGTTGATCTCGCTGATGACGTTGATCGCGACCTTGGCACCGTCTCCCGCCGTAATGATCGTATGCATGCTGACTCCCGCGACCGTTCCTGCCGCCCAGACGTTGTCCACGTTCGTCCTGCCTTCGGGCGAGCAATCGACGATCGTCTTGATCCGGGGCTCCGTGCCGGGCTTAGTCGCGATGCCGCTGGCTTCCGCCAGGTCGACGAACATGCCGGTCGCGACGATGACATGCCCGGCCTCATAGGATTCGCCCTCGGTTTCGATCCGTACGCCGCCTTCCGACTTCGCGAGCTTAACCGCCTTGGCGGACACGAATTCGGCGCCGAACTTCTCCGCTTGCCTTCTGCCCGTCGCAACGAGATCGGGTCCCGAGATGCCTTCCGCCCCGTAGTGATTTTCCAGCCACGCGCGCTTGGTCACGCTCTGATCGCTGTCGAGAACGAGCGTTTTCTTGCCGGCCTTGGCGGCAAAAATCGCGGCGCTGGCGCCAGCCGGGCCTCCGCCGATGATCGCGATATCGTACATGAACAATCACTCCTCAGGGATATAATGGAATACTCCCTTATTGTAGCATGGGCAGGACCGGCTTTCAAAAAGTAAGCCGTTGCCCGATCGTTCGTGACGATTGTTTCGCTATTCCCCTTCGGTAAGCCGCTCGACGCCTACGGTCTGCACGTCCGTCGGACTCTGGCCGACCTGCACGGTCGCGACGCCGTTGTCGACGTCGACCTTCTCGATCCAGACCGGCGTGCCGTCCAGCTTGACCTCGATCCGGTCGGCCGATTCGAAAATTTCCTTCGCTCTATGAGGCTTCACGGTCGATCCTCCTCCATCGTTCCCGTCGTCGTCTCCGAAATCAGCCCGTTGTGCAGCGTGACCTGTCCGCCGCCAAGCCCTTCGTTGATCATCCGGTCGACGTCCATATCGTACTCGTCGCGGCCTTCGTGAATCGAATCCTCCTCGGCCGCGTTCCCGCGTTCCTCTTTTTCCGTCATCGCTTGCTGCTCCTTTCTGCGCTCTCTTGCGACTTTTTCCAATATGCCCCCGGCGAGTGATTTTCATGCGGAATGGATACCTTAGAAGGAACGATGAGAAATGAAGGAGAAGGAGCCCTTAACCATGCATACGGTCTGGAAAGGCGCCATCAGCTTCGGTCTGGTGCACGTCCCCGTCAAAATGTTCACCGCCACCGAGGACAAAGCCGTTCATCTGCGGATGATCCATAAAGAATGCGGAACGCCGATCGCGAACGTCCGGTCTTGCCCCCATTGCGACAAACCGGTTGCCTGGGAGGACCTCGCTCGGGGCTACGAACAGGAAAAAGGGCGCTTCGTCCTGTTCGAGCCTGAGGAGCTCGACGCGATCAAGCCGGAGAACACGAAGACAATCCAGATTCTCGACTTCGTCGACTTGACGGATATCGATCCGCTGTATTATCAGAAAGCATACTATTTGTCTCCCGATCAGGCCGGCTCCGGCGCATACAATTTGCTGCTCGAAGCGATGCGCCAGTCCGGCAAGATCGGCATCGCCAAGATCGCCATCCGGAGCAAGAGCAGCTTGGCGGCGATACGGCCCGTAGACAATTGCATCTGCATGGAAACGATGCACTATCCGGACGAAATCCGGTCTTTGCAGCTCGTGCCTAATCTTCCCGAGCAGGCCAACGTGAACGAGCGGGAGCTGACGATGGCCAAAATGCTGATCGACCAGCTCTCCGCGCCGTTCGAACCCACCAAATACACGGACGATTACCGGATCGCCCTGCAGGACGCCATTCAACGGAAAATATCCGGGGAAGGTCCGGATATCGTGACCGCTCCGGAAGCGGAAAGAACGAACGTGATCGATCTGATGGCGGCGCTGCAAGCCAGCCTGGAGGCGACCAAATCCGCGGAAAAAGAACCGGAGGGCGACGGAGAGCGAAACAAGCCGAAGAAACGCAGCACGAGAGGACGCAAGAAGGAAGGCGCGGTGCCATGATTGGGGGCGAAATTCCGCGCCGGGAAAACGCTGTATGAAGCTCGCCCCGGTCATTCCGTTCGAGCCGGTTCTGGCCTCGCGCTGCCCGGAGGGCGAGCGATGGATCGCGCAGATCAAATGGGACGGCGTGCGCATGCTCGCGTACTTCGACGGCAAGGACTTCCGTCTCGTCAACCGCAAGCGCAACGACCGGACCGCCCAGTATCCGGAATTCGGCGACCCGGCCGCGTATTGCCGAGCATCTTCCTTTATATTGGATGGCGAATTCATCGCCTTCAACGAATCCCGTCCCTCCTTCCGCGAGATCATGAAGCGGGACAGCTTGCGCAATCAAGCCGGGATCGGGCTGGCCGTCAGGCAAGTTCCCGTCACCTATATGGTTTTCGATATTTTGTACGCGAACGGCGAATGGGTCACGGGGAAAACGCTCGAGGAGAGACAACGGCTGATGAACGAGCTGGTCATCGCCGGCGATCGGGTTCAGCTATGCGGCAATTTCCCGGAGCCGGCAAACCTGTTCGGTCTCATGCGGAAACGGAATATGGAAGGTATCGTCTGCAAATCGCTGGACAGCGCGTACGCGCTCGGGGGGAAGGACGGGCGGTGGCGGAAATTGAAAATTACCCGCGATTTGGTTGCCGCCGTGGGAGGGGCGACTTTCAGCGGGGGCGTCGTCAATTCGCTGCTGCTGGGGCTGTACGACGAGGAAAATCGGCTGCATTATATCGGACATGCGGGGACGGGCAAGCTGTCCGGCGCGGACTGGAGAGAGCTGACGGAACGGCTCGTGCCGCTCGTCTCGAAGCGGATGCCCTTCGCGCTTCGTCCCGGAAGGCACAAGGACGCCGTCTGGACCGCTCCCGGCATGGCCGCGAAAGTGCGATACATGGAATGGACGGCGGGAGGCACGATGAGACAGCCGAGCATTCAGGCGTTCATGCCGATGGCTTCGCCCGCCGATTGCCCGATCGATCAGATCGGTCGCTGAAGCCTATCGCGATTCCCCTTCCAGCTCGATCCATTCGCTCGACCATCTCTGAATGCTGTCGAACAGCGGAGCGAGCGCTTGCCCCTTCTCCGTCAGCCGGTATTCGATGCGCACGGGCGTTTCGGGGTGGACGTCGCGCCGTACGATGCCCTCGGCTTCGAGCTCCTTCAGCCGTTCAGAAAGCATCTTGCCGCTGAGATTCGGGAGAGCGCTCTCGATCCGGGCGAAGCGTTGGGGCCCTTGCATGAGCTGGAATACGATCAAGGCGGTCCAGCGCTTGCTCAGCAATTCCATCGCTTTCTCGAAACGGGGACACATCTGCGATCGCATGTCTCTCTCCTCCATCCCGGATAAATTCGTCCTTTCATTATACTTCAATCCCCCGCGCCGTGCAGCACTCAAGCCGGATGGCCGCAACGGCGGATATCCGGGCAAAGAAAGAAGGAATGGACTTGGCCAAGCCGAGAACGATCGTTCGATTCGGAGATTACGAACTGTCCCTCTCCCATCCGGACAAGCCGATCTGGCCGGAGGAGGGAATCACGAAGCTTAAGTACGTTCAAATCCTGGCCGAACTTGCGCCGTATTTGCTCCCCTATACCGCCGGCCGCTACTTGACGACGATCCGTTATCCCGAGGGCATTCGCGGCGTCTCCTTCTATCAAAAGAACTGTCCCGAGCCGGTGCCGGATTACGTCCGGACGGCCCAGGACGGCAAGATCCGGTACGTCGTGCTGGACTCGGTGCCGACGCTGCTCTGGATGGGCAGCTTGTACGCCCTGGAGTTCCACGTTTCCTCCGACGAGATCGGCCAGCCGCTCCCTAATGCCTGGATGCTCGATATCGATCCGTCGCGGGAAGTCGAGCCGCGGTTGATGGAGGCGACGGAGCTCGTCGGCCAGCTTCTGCGTTCGCTCGGCCTGAACGCCATCCCCAAAACTTCCGGAGCGACCGGCGTGCAGATCGTCATGCCGATCGAGCGGGGACCGAACTTCGAAGAGCTTCGGCGCTTCGGGAAGTTCGCGTCGGAATATTTGGTCGCCAAGCACCCCAAGCTGTTCACGGTCGAGCGGCTGAAGAAGGACCGCGGCGACTTGATCTATCTCGATTACTTGCAGCATTTCGCGGGCAAGACGCTGCCTGCCGCCTATTCCCCCCGCGCGCGCGCCGGGGCGACGGTGTCGACTCCGCTCACGTGGGAGGAAGTGAGGGGGGACGTCAAGCCGGCGGACTTCAACCTGCTGAACGTCGCCGAGCGCCTGCGCACCCGGGGCGACGTGCTGGCCGCCGCGCCCCGGCAATCGCTCGGACCGATACTGGCCGAGCTGCCGGGCCGAACGAATTAGAGCAGAGGAGAGAGAATGCGGGCCATCGCTTCCTTCGCCTTCTGCGCCCGGCTCCGGCTAAGGAATTTCTGAAGATTGATCTCCCGGCTGTCCTCCATGTCCTGCAGAAAATCCCGCTCGACGTTCGCGATCGCCGCGGGATCGAACAGATGGGCGTTGATTTCGAAGTTGCTGAAGAAGCTGCGCAAGTCCATGTTCGCCGATCCGACGACCGCTGCGAATCGGTCGACGACGAGCGTCTTGGCGTGGATGAAGCCTTTCCGGTATTGCCAGACCCGCACCCCTGAACGCATCATTTCCTCGGCGTAAGACAGCGTGGCGAGATGAACGAGCCAAGTATCCGGCACGTACGGGATGACGATGCGTACGTCGACGCCGCTCGTCGCCGCGTCGCGCAAGGCCATCGCCACGCTCGCGCTCGGGATGAAATACGGCGTCGTCATCCAGATTCTTTCCCTCGCGGCGCCGGCCATCGCGAAGACGGCATCGTGAATCGCGTCCCCCCGCCGGTTCGGCCCCGTGGGTACGATCTGCACCGCCTCCCCGCGCGGACAGTCGTGCGTCGGGAAGAAAGCCGGATCGTCCGGCTTTTCCTTCGTCGCGATCTCCCAATCCTTCAGGAACACCTCCTGCAGCCAATAGACCGAATCTCCCTCCAGCCCGAGATGCGTATCCCGCCAATAGCCGAGCCGGGGATGCTTGCCGACGTATTCGTCCCCGACGTTAATGCCGCCGATAAAGCCGATCTTCCCGTCCACGACGGTAATTTTCCGGTGATTCCGGTAATTCATCCGCTTTTTCAGGAAGGACGGCCGCAGCGGGAAGAAGCAGGCGCAATCGACGCCGCCTTCGCGGAGCGCCCGGATATAAGCGTCCTTGAGCTTGATGCTGCCGATGCCGTCGTACAGCAATTTGACTTTGACTCCTTCCCGCGCTTTCTCGAGAAGCGCCTGTTGGAACGTTCGGCCGATGCCGTCGTCCCGCACGATATACGAAGATAGATGGATATGATGCTTCGCGCCGCGAATCGCGCCCAGCATCGCGTCGTAAGCGGCCATTCCGTTGTTGAACACCCGGCTGCGGTTGCGGAGCGTAATCGGCAATTCCACTCGCCCGATCAGCGCGCGCGCCAATCTGTCGTGCATAGCCAACTCCCCGGTCGGCATATCGGCTGCGCTCCGGGCGTTCTCGGTCATGGCCAACAGCTTGGCTCTCCGCTTCCGGTCCAAGGCTCCCCTGCGGCGCGCTTTCCGGCTTCTGCGGTACTCCGTCGCCAGAAAATAATACAAGATGAACCCGACGAGCGGGAACAAAAACAGGATGAACAGCCACGCGGTGGCGTGAGCGGGTCTGCGAAACTCGAGCAGCAGGATCGTCGCAGCTTGAAAGATAAAGATAAACAACAGAACGCTGATTCCTAACGCGATCATTCGCCTAACCCTCGCCGTCTCTCAAGATTTCGATAGGAAGTTCGATAAGTCCGTGGAATGAAAGGAAGGTTTCAAGAATAAAAAAGCAATAGATCACATTGCCCGACCTTATTGATGCGAGTTCAAAAAGTCCGATTTTCAGCACCGAGGCTGGTCGTTCGCCTGACGGCGAACTGCTCGCCCATGCATCCGGGAAGGTTGAATGAAGACCGGTGATGAGGAACGGAGCGTAGTCAAACCTACGTGAGTACCTCCAAGGTTTCCAACGGAAACCTACATCGGAAGCATACGCTTGAACCGGCTGAATTCAAGATTCGACGTCGAATCCGCTTCTTGTATCACTTCGTGATCAAAATAGGACTTTTTGAACTTCCTCTACTACGTATCCGAAAGGAGAGCCGATGGCACACAACCGACGGAAAGCCCAATGGTCGCTTATTCTCATCCGAGACGCCGAGCGCCGCGTGAGGCAATTCCGCGTGTCCGGCAGGACGGTCGCTTTCCTGCCCGTCGCGACCGCGCTCGCGGTAGCCGGAGGCATTACGGGCATCGAATTGCATGCGGCGCAACGGATTCAGGAGCTCGAATCGCTGCTCGGCGGAGAGACTGCCCGCCACGCGCGGGAATCGGATGCCAAAGACGGCCGCATCGCCGCATTGAACGAAGAGCTCCGGACGTTGAACGCCGAGACCGAGCATTTGCAGAACCGCTTGAACGAGCTCCGGGAATTGGAGGCGAAGCTGCGCCGATTTATCGGCGCCTACGGCGAAGGCGTTCCGACCGCGCCCGGGGATGCCGTTCCGCCGAGCGCCGAAATCGCCGCGTCCGCCCTGTCCGCGGCCCCGCTCTCCGACAGGCTGTCCGCCGACGCGGTCGAAGCGACGATCGCCGATTTCGCGGAGCTGTCGCGGATGCTTGACGAGATGGCCGTCACGATGGAAGCGAATCTCCGCAAGGCGGAGCAACGGCAAGCCGAACTCGACGCCATGCCTTCCGCCTGGCCGACCGTCTCGCGGCGCATGACGTCGGGCTTCGGCTATCGCCGCGATCCGTTCACCGGCAAATCCGCGTTTCACGCGGGGGTCGACATTACCGGCGACATCGGCGATCCGATCTACGCCGCCGGCGACGGGCGGGTCGCGGAAGCGGGCTTCAACCGCACACGCGGTAATTATATCATCATTTCCCATCGCAACGGATTGGAATCATGGTATATGCATTTAAGCAAGATCGGCGTGCGGGAGAAACAGCAGGTCAAACGCGGGGACCCGATCGGAGAGATGGGCAACAGCGGAAGAAGCACGGGGCCGCATCTGCACTTCCAGATCGTATCGAAAGAGGAGCCCGTGAACCCGCTCCCCTACTTGAATCAGGTGAAGGAGGATTGATCCGGCGATGTTCAAGAAGCGAAGCAAGGGAGCCCCCGGCGTGACCGACACGCTGATCGGAGCGGGCACCGAAATGAACGGCCAGCTCAAATCGGAGGCTGGCGTGCGCATCGAAGGCGCGTATCATGGCGACATCGAGAGCAAGGGAGACGTCGTCGTCGGCGAAGGGGGCGTGGCGAGGTCGAACATGACGGCGCGCGACGTTACGATCGCGGGGAAAGTGTACGGGGACGTACATACGCACGGCAAGCTGATCATTACCGCGACGGGGCAGCTTCACGGCAATTCCTACGCGACGGTCTTGCTGGTGCAGGAGGGCGGCGTTCTGAACGGGGGCAGCCGCATGGACGGCGCCGAGACCAAGCCGGCGTCCGCGCCTCCCGACCTTCCGTCGGCGGCGCTTCCGGCAAGCGCGGGGCATATGGAGAAGAAGGCGAAGCAGGCGGGGTGAATTCTCAAGAACGGTTGTAAAATGCCTTCGACGTCTTCTGACGGCGAAGAAGCTTACGAAGATCGGAGTACGAATTGTATTTGTACAACTAATTCAGGTCCGAGTCGCCTCTTCCAATTCGATAATTGCATAACTACAACTAATTCAGCCTCTTTCACTTCATTCCCGCCCTTTTCGGACATATTAGTTGTACTTCGTGCAATTAGTTAAAAAATCCGCAAAATTTCCGGACAATTAGTTGTACTTCATACAATTAGTGCAAGGAATGTGGTGGGAGGATCGTGCAAGAGTGAAAGTGTGCGAGTGTGGAGGGTAGGGTGCGAGAGTGCGAGAGTGAAAGTGTGCGAGTGTGGAGGGTAGGGTGCGAGTGTGCAAGAGTGAAAGTATGCGAGTGTGGAGGGTAGGGTGCGAGAGTGCAAGAGTGAAAGTATGCGAGTGTAGAGGGTAGGGTGCGAGTGTACGGGTGTGCGGAGAAACCAAGCGCGAAGGTACAGTGGCGGAGGACTTCGTTCCACCTTAAAGTTATATATGCTGATATGTTAAGAAAACCGTCAGTTCGCCCTGACGGTCCTTTTTTGCGCCTTCGCGTCGTTTCGTTGCGTTTCCCGCTCTTCCGTTTCCGCAAACCTTTCACCTTGGCAATCGCCACCGCCTCGCTTTACTCCACCACCCACTACCCAGCCTTATTCCATCGCCCACCGCCTCGCCCCACTCCATCGCCCACCGCCCCGCCCCACTCCATCGCCCACCGCCTCGCCCCACTCCATCGCCCACCGCCCCGCCTAGCTCCGCTGCCCTGGGCCGTTCGGACAGAGGATCCGCTAATTGTGAACAAACCCGGGTTTTGCGCACCTTCGCGGACAGAGAATCCGTTATTTGGCTCCGAGATGGCGAATCCGGCCATTGATCATCGAGATAACGGATCGTCTGTCCGAATGACCATCAAAATGTGGGGGTTTCGCCAAAATAAGCGCTTCTGTGTCCGCAAAAAAATTCGCAACCGATTCATCACAGCCCGTTATCGGACAAGAACATATTTTCCGGCAGCAATGACACAATGCGTATTGCGTCGGCCCGTTTCCGAATATTCTACATCGAAATCCACACCTCATGAAAGGATGGATGAAAATGGCCACGACATCCCCCTTGCCGGCGGATCCGAATATCGTCAACGTCAAAAGTCTGGGCGCCAAGGGCAACGGAACGGCGGACGATACCCAAGCCTTCCTGAACGCGATCGCCGCCGCCGAGAGCCAGGCCCGGAGGAATCCGGCGCCGAGCTCCGACACCAACCGTCTCGGCGCGGTCACCGTCTACGTTCCGGCCGGTTCCTATGTGATCAGGAAGCCCGAAGCGTTGATCCGCGGCAGCTATGCGAACAGAACGGTCGGCTTATGCATCCAGGGGGCCGGAGCCGGCTTGACGCAAATTTTGTTCCAGCCCGGCGCGGCCGGCGGCCCATTGATGAAGAACAACGACGCTTGGCTGCTCCTGACGATCTCCGACATGACCTTCGATTCCAACAGCGCGAACGGCACGTTCATCGAGTCCTATTCGACCGGCGGCGCGCAGAAATACAATCTGGAACGCTGCGCCTTTACGGGAACGTGGAAATACGGCCTCTATCTGCGGGGGACGAACAACAACAGCGAATTTTCGTTCTACGACTGCAACTGGTCCGGCTCTTGCCAAAAAATGCTGTACGTCGACGCGGGCGGCTCCGACCAGTTCGTCAACTACAACTTTTTCGCGTGCAACTTTGAAATGGCGGAAGGCGATTTCATTCACCTGGAGAAAGGCGGCAACGTCAACATCTGGGGCGGAAGCTTCATTCATTACGGCAACGGCGGCGTCTTCTTCCGCCTGTTGGGGGAAAGCCATTTCTACGGGACGGAACGCTTTCTGTGCGCCGGCACGAGAGTCGAGCACCGCGTCGCCAACAGCCAGCTCATCGAATGCACGTGGCCGGGAGGCGCGGTCACGTTCCTGAACGTCGACGCGACGAGCTCCATGCATCTTCGTCCGTACGGGCTGCAGACCGCCCTGTTCAAGAGCTCGAACAGCGAGATGCCGAGCATCAAGTTCGACAACTGCCGCCTGATCGGCTCTCACACGTACAGTTATTTGGTGAACTCCTGGTCCAAACGCCATAACGTCGTTTACGACAATTGCACGTTCGAGCAGCACGCGACCGCGGACACGTTCCTGAGAATCGTCAGCGAAGACAAATCCGCGAACAAAGGCGGCGCGCCCGTCGTCCATTTCCGCAATTGCCGCGGCGCCGGCGGGAACGGCGCGGCGTGGAGGCTGTGGGATTGCGACTACGGCTATTCGACGGCCGCGCTCGGAACGACGGCCAAAAAAATCGTCTCCGTCAAAAACCCCGACGGCAGCCTGCCCTATAACCGGGCGCCGAGAATCGAATTCGAGCTCCCCCCCGGCGCGATCGTGACCGGCATTCGGCTCTATTGGCCGGCGAACGCCGTCTCTTCCCAGAACAAAGCCTGGGGCTTTGCCGTCAAGACGGGCGAATCGAATCCGACCGTCCTGGCGCAGGCTTCGGGGGACAACAAGACGCCGCTCGCGAGCGGGTTCAACGTATTCTCCGAGCTATTCTTTCCTTGCGACACCAACGCCAAGCGACGTCTCGTGCTCGAAAGCAATTCCCGGGTCGACCTCGTCGAGAGCAGGGCGTTATGCTTGATCGAATATATCGGATAGGCTCCGCTCATCTGCGCGCGGGACGTCCGACGGGCTCCCCGAACCGGGCCGCCGGACGCGCGATCGGCTTCTTGCGGCCGATCCGGGTCAAGAGCCAAGCGCACAACAAAAAAGCGGACAAGTAGGCGAACGCGTTCATTAAGTCCCCTCGCAACAGGAAAATTTGGTAGGCCGACAGAAACGGAACGAGGATCCGGTTCAAAGACAACGCCGTTCGGTCCTGGCTCCGCGCATACTTTTCTTGCATGCGGCGGGACAGAAATCCGTATGCGGCGAACAGGACGATGACGCCGGCAAGACCTCCGTTCAAATACCCTTCAGCCCAGAACGGACTGGAGAGATTCGTATAAGCGTAGCCGGACGCTTCGCCGAGCAATTGGCCCGAGCTTAACGGCTTGTCGACCCACAGCGACCGGGGAACCCAGAACAGGACGGCCCCGAGCAGCTGCCGGCCGTGCTCGATGCCGTTCGCTTCGACGTATTCGATCGCGTTAAGCAGCATTTGAAACGCGTCGTAATCGCCCTTCCGCACGAAGATTTCGGCGATGCCGGAAGTCTGGATATCGCCGTCCAGCGTATTTCGGAACAAGTCCGTATACGGAAACAACACGATGAACAAGAGCAAATAGCCCATCGTCCAACCGACGTAGCCGACTTTCTTCCAGGGAACGAACGTCAGGCACAACGTCAGCAAGACCGATCCGAACCAATAACGGGCGGTAGAAACCGGATTCGAGACGATCAGGCTGAGCAGCAGCAGCGCCGCTACGGCCGCTTTGGGCAAGAGCGTCTTCAAGACGCCCTGCTTCCACAGGGCCAGTCCGACGAGCAGACAGACGAACATCGGAACTTTCACCAGCTGATCGGCAATCAGATTGAGCGATTTGCTCTCATAGGCGCTCTCGATCGCATTCCGTGGAACGAACAGCGATTGAATGCCGCCGGACGCGAGCAGCAGCGACAGCGCGACCAGAACGGCAATCGCGGACGCCGCCAGGAAGCCCCGGGGCCCGATGCCGAACGTTCGTTCCGTCGCTTCTTTCGGCGCGGATCCGGGAGGCTTGCCGAGCAGGATGCCGGCATGATAGGCCGCCATGCCGGCAAGCGCGACGAGCTGCGCCGTCGCCACGGTGCGATCGCCGTACGCGTCCGGCCAAGGGAAGCTGGCGGCAGTCAGCTGCACGAGCGGCACGATTCCCAAGAAGACGTACGCGAACAGCCAGAAGGTCAGCTCGAGAATGCGTTCCTTGTTCGCCGCGGCCGGAAAGCTGAGCATCGCCGCCGCATACGCGACAATCGCCGCGTTCATCGCGAACGGGAGATTCGCCTCGGGAAGCTCGCCCGCGCAGAACAGCAGCGGCAGCAGGAAGGCTAACGTCAGGAAGAGCAGCGTCGACGTCCCGTATCTGATCGCGATCACGCGCTTCTTCTCCCTCCCCTTATTTGAACGCTTGCGCCCATCGATCCTTCTCCTTTAATACCCATTCCAACGCCGCGCCGGGCAGCAGCCGCTTGATCGCTCTTTTGGCCACGCCGGTTATCGTCGGCTTCGGGCGTTGCGGCTGCCACGCCGTCAGTCGCGAATAAGCCTCGTATTCGCCCTTGTAGGGATGTACGTTATCGTAATGCCAGGGCTTGGACGCGCCCGTGTAGTGGATCAGCATCGGACGCGGCGGCCGGGTTCCCCGGCAGGAACGGGCCAGCATGTTGGTCTGAACGTTCCATTCGGCGGGGAGCTCCAGCCAATCCCGATGCAAGACTGCATTGAGCGCGTCCTGATCGTGGAATACGAGCCTTTCCCGATGCTTCGCCGCGTAAGCCATGACCTTGTCCGACAGCCCCTCTTCCCGCCATTTTTTCAAATTGAACAACAGCACGCCCGCATTGAAGTAAGGAAGGTGTCCGGGAATCGAGAGCGCCCTTTTCCTGGCTTCTCCGCCGATATCCGCGATGGCGGCGAGAGCGAATCCGGCCAGATCGGCTTTCCATAACGGTGACAGGTCGCCCGTGACGATGACGTCGCAATCGAGATAGAGCGCCTTCTCCCCGGGGAGAGGGCCGAGCAGCTCCGGAACGAGCACTTTGCAATAGGTCGCGGCGCTCAGATGTCCGCCCGCCCGGGCTCCGCGGAGCAGATGCCGCTCCAGGCCGATCCAATGCAGGGTCGCCCGTCCCGCGGCGACGGTTCGCGCCAGCAAGTCGCGGTTTTCCGCGCCGAGCCCGCCGTCGATCACATGGCAATGCGCCCGGACTTCCGGAGGGAGATGCGAGACCGCCGAGAGCAAAGCGGCGCCCAGATGTCTCGCATAGCGGTCGTCCGCGGCGCCGACGAGATGCAGATCAGATTCGGGAACGTTCAAGACCGACTCTCCTTTCTTCCGAGCGCCGGATCCGGGCCAGCTTCGCGAGCTTCCGCCATGCCCGGCGCAGGAAGACGTCCAGCGCGATCGTTTCCTTCTTCGCGTCCACCAGCGTGAAGGGACCGGCGGACGAAACCGTATGGAAGCCGGACGGATAAGGACCGGACGGATCCGGCGCCAGCCGGCGAACCGGCTCTTCCCGGAACGCCTTCGTCGTAAGCGTCGCGACGCGATTGATCCACACGGCGCCCCCGTATGTCCGGGAGCAATCCTGCGCCGGCCGGTACAGCTCGCCCCCGGCGAGAAACGGCGTGCCGGCAGGACGCGAGGAGCGCACGTCCATCTTGACCGGATTGGCGGGATGAGGATGCCATTCCCCAAGCAGCTCGGAGGAAAACCAGATGTGCAGATGCGAGTGCGGCCCCTCCTCCTGGTCGGTGCAGAACAGCCACCATAAGCCGTCATAGCGGAAGATCGTCGGATCGACCGCCGCGAAATTCCGGATCAGCACCTTCTCCTTCTTCCAGGAGCTCGGGAATCCGTCCGCCCGGTACAAGGCGGCTTCCCCGTTCTGATGGCTCTCCGGGACGCAGTACAGCCGCCCCCCGTCTTGAACGACGAAAGGATAGGACAGATGAAAGGGCAATTCGAGCGCTTCCCGCTTCCATGGCGCCGCTTGATCGGCGCGAAGGTTCGGGTCGAGCCGAAGATAGGCGATTTTGCCCTTCCGCTCCGTACGGGACCATTCCTCGGCCAATAGCTCCAGCCCGCCCTCCCGGCGAACCGCGAACGGGTCCGCCAGGAAGTCGCGCTGCTCCGGCAGCCATTCGACGGGAGGGAACTCGCTCTCGCTGACGAGGCTGTCGATCGGCCGGCGGATCAGGCCGACGTTCCAGTGCTCCGCGACGAACCAGCTCGCCAGCAGCCGCGACAGCTTGCGATAGCCGAGCGCCGCGGCCAGGCGAAGCGCCTGCCGGACGGTCGGCATCCGATCTGCGCCGTCTGCGGCGGACGGCATTCGCTCCGCGGAGGGCGCGACGTCTCCCGTCTGGGCAATGTCCTTGCAGACGTAGGCCGGCCAAGCCCGGCAGCAACGGCTCAGCTCTTCCAGCTGCGCCCGGTAGCCGAAGCCGGGCAGAGCGATCGTGCCCGCCTTGAGCGGCAAATCCCGTTCCGGCCCGTCGCCGAGCCGCACGAGGGCGACGCTGCCCGTCGGGCTGTCCGCGAGCAGCGACCGGAACGCGTACGCGGCGTCATCGTACGAGGCGTCGCCGTAACGAAATTTCCAGACCCCATGCTTGGGCTTCGCCAGCTTTCTTCCCGAATCGCCCGGTCTCAGATCGAGAATCGCGTCCCATTCGCCTGATCCCACCAGTTCGGACAGGCGAGCTTCGTCGACCGGGCGCGGGCCGGGAAGTCCGCCCGGCTCGCTTGGCGCGGCGACGGGTTCCCGCAGCAGCCGATCGAGCCGATCGAACCACCGGGGAACGCGGGAGGCCGGCGATGCGGCGGGCGACTCGAAGATGTCGGCGATTCGGGCGTAAGGCGAGCTCCCCAACGCTCGCAGGCAGGCGATTTCCCCGCTCCGCCAGGACGACGAATCACGTATAACCGCGATTTTCAACATGGTTTTGTTCCGGTTCCTTTCGGGATTGGAGTGGAGACGACCGGAGGAAAGAACCGATTTTCTTCTTCCAGCCGATCATCCGCTTGCTCTGCCTCGCGCTCACCTTCAGCCAAGTGCAGAAGGCCAGATAAGCGCCCTTTCTCGTCTTGTTGCAAATATAGATGTGATAATTTCTCCGGACGGCATCGGTCCAGTAAAATTTGATCTCCTGGTCGCCTTCTTGAAAATCGTACTCCCTTATGCCTTGCTCGCCGTAATATTCCAGCAATCTGTGCGTCAGAATGAGTCCGGATCCGCTTAAGCCGTGCACCGGGGAGGAGTTGATCATTTCCCCGTAGATTTTGTCGCCGAGGCGAAAGTCCAGGGCGATCGCCGCGACGTTCCCGTCGACTTCGATATAGGAGAAATTCAGCCGGCCGATCCGGTCCAGCCTGGGAAGCAGGGTCGCGCAGAACTTCTCGTAATTCGGATCCTTCAGCCGGCTGTCGCTCCATTTTCCCTTGTTCCATTCGACCATCGACGCCCAGAGAGCCGCATTGTAAGGAGCGCTCGGCACGATGTTCACGTCGTGCTTCTTGCGAAGTCCCCGTTCCCTGCGTTCGATGTTATGGATCGCGTTTTTGTTCCTCTTCGGCATGGCGGGGAGCTCCACGTAGCTCGTGATCGCCGATTCCGCCGCGTAGACGGGGTAACGTTCGCCAAGCACCTGCTTCAGCAGAAACGTCAGCGGCGTTTTCGAACTGAAATTAGGAAGCTCCGCGTAATCCCAATCGTCGCGGCGCTCGGCCAGCGTTTCCGCGATCCGCTTCAACAGGACGCGGCCGTTGCAGCTGCGGTGGAGCAGAAACGAATGATAAGGGGCGACGCCGAAATTGATCGGCCGAAGCGAACGGACCTTGACTCCTCCGACTCTTCTCTTCTGAATGCATAGAGGGGCGATGCCGACGCACGAATCGCCGTCGAACGCCGCGATGACGAACAGCGACGGCTCGGGACCGTGCATCGTCTCGAGACAAGCGGTCACCCACTCCCAACTGTCGTGAAGCTCCGGATGGTCCGATTCCGCGAACAGGCGATTCCAGCTCTCGGCCAGATGCCGGAATTCCTCCATGCTCGTAATGACTTGCGTTCGCATAACGTCACTCTCCTTAGCCGGTCGTACCGAATCGCCCGGACGGGCGTACCGGATTCGGCATGCTTAGCTTGAACCGCGCGACATCGGACGGATTGCGCAAGACGTATACCGTCTTGCTCCCCTCGTAATGCCGAAGCTGCTTGAGGATCCGGGGCGTCGTGAAGCGCGGGAACAAAAAGACGAATTTGAAGCCGCGCAGCAGATCGCGGTCGATTCGTTCGACGATATAATTGCCGGGCGACGCCTTGCCGTAGTAGCGGATCATTCTACGCAGATAGCGCCATAGGCACAAGTACCGGGAAAAATTCAAAAAAACGATCGTATCGGCCGCTTCCAAGCGGACATCGCCGTCATCGTAGTGATGCCCTTCGATGATCCAGCGCTCCGCGTTTACGATGTCCGCGATCAACGCCGCGGCTTCTTCGCGAGGGCGCGGCTTGCCCTCCGGGGTGCTGGAAATATGGTCCATATGGAAATGCGGGATGTCCAGAATGCCGCCCAGCTCCCGGGCCAGCGTCGATTTGCCCGAGCCCGGGGAGCCGATGATCGTTACCCGCTTCATGCTTCATTCTCCTTTAGAGGTGGTTCAAAAAGTCCAATTTACTAGGAAGCAGCGCCAACCGTCTTGTTTCGCTTCAACAGCAGCTTGGCGTAATCGGCGATTTGGTGTCTCGGCTTCCTTAAGGCGACGAACAGAACAAGGGGCAAGAGAAGCAGCAGCGCCCACGGAAACGGAACGAGCGGGGCGAACATCGCCGGAACGCATAACACGGTATAGAAAAACGGAGCGCGGTAATCCAGCTTCAAGCTTTGGCCGACCGCGCGGTGAATGGCGAAATAAGTGAACAGGGCGGCCATCTCCGCCCACGCGTAGCCGTACAATCCGAACGCCGGGACGAACAGCATCGTCGCCGCGGCCAGCACGCCGACGTGGAGAAGGTTGAATTTGGTCACCGACCAGTTCATGCCGTAGACGTACAGCACGTTCATCTGCAAGTTGAAAATTCCGTAGATCATATATTTGAATGCGAGATAGGGATAGATGCCGAGAATCGCGTTCCAGCTGTCGTCGAACAGCAGCGGAATGATCCAATGCGCCAGCGCCGCGAAGCCGATGAGAAAGGGAGCGAGAGAGAAAATTTGCATCGTCATCGCTTCGTTCAACGCGTTTTCCATCCGCTGCTTGTCCTGCTGGAGCTTGGCCAACACCGAGAAGGAGACCCTCATGATCGTTCCGTTCACGACGCTCAGCGCCTGGATCAGCCGCAGCGCGAGCGACACGACGGCGACCCCCTCCGGGCCGACGAACCGGCCGACGATCAACGGGTTCACGAGCGGCCGCAAGCCCCATACTCGATTGGACAACGAATTGCTCGCGCCGTACTTCAGCATCTCTTTAAGGGGCCCCCAGGCCCAGTGCAAGGAAGGCCGGTACTTCGCGTATTTGCAGCCGATGACGATGGCCGCGACGCCTTGCGCGATATTCGCGAGGACGGGAGCCCAGATGCCGAATCGCAGAAACGCCAGCGACAGCGCGACCGCATAGTAGATGATCTGCGTATGCATTTCCAGAAACGCGATTTTTTTGTAGCTGAGCTCCCGCTCCATAATCGTCTGCGAAGGAAGCAGGAAGGCGGCGGCCGGCAGCGAGACCAGCGCGATGACGAAGGGAAGCCAGATTCCGGGAGCGTTCAGCCAGTCGCTGAGCAGGAAGGACGCCCCGAAGCCGACGGCGATCGCGATCAAGGAAGCGAGCAACGCGAACGTGAAAGCCAGATCGTACAGCTTGAGGTCGACCTCGCCTTCCTTGCGGATCAAATAATTCGACACCCCCATCAGCGCGATGTCCGACATATAGCTGACGATCGTGCTGATCGTGACGTACAAGCCGTAATTTTCCGCCCCGATCAGCCGGGTCAACAGCAGCATCCCCCCGAAGCCGACGGCGAACCCGATCGTGCTCCGAACGGCCAGGACCGAAGTGCCTTGAACGATCTTCCTGCGCATACTCTTCTCCGACAAAACTAAATCACCGCGCTTCCCCAAGAATAAGCCATTCGCTGAATATCGCCCTCGTTCAAGGGGCGGCCCGTCTGGATCTCGACCAATTCGACGTCCTCGAAAGCGTGAATGCCGTGCTTCGCCCGCGGCGGAATCCGCACGACCGAGCCTTGGCGGACCGCCAGCGGGCGGCCTTCCAGTTCCACTTCGCCGGTTCCGGACAGAAACGTCCATATTTTCTCCCGCGCCGGGGATAACGCGAAGTCGGTCGTTCTGCCCGCGGTGACCGTCATCCGCTTCGTGACGACTTCGTTGTCTTCCGCGAGCAGATCGTAATCGACGACGCGGCTCGTGCCCCACGCGTACTCCACGTACATCGGGGATTGGCCGGAATCGAGCACTTCCTTCAGCCGCGGGCTCGCCTCCTTGTCCGAGACGAGAATGCCGTCCGGGCTGACCGCCACGACGATGTTGGACAAGCCGAGCACCGAAACCGGAATATGGAGCTCGTTAATGACGTGGGTATTGCGCGAATCGTGGCTGAGTCTCCCTTTGCCGATCCGGCTGACGTCCATTTCCTCGGTTAACGTATTCCACGTCCCCAGATCCTTCCAACTGCCTTCGTATGGCAACACCGCGATGTTCCGGCACGTTTCCGCCACCTCGACATCGAAGCTGGTGCGGCTCAATCGCCGGTAATCCGCCGCCAACCGGTCGTATTCGACCGGCAAGCCCCGGTCCCGCAGCTGCCGGATCATATATTCGAGCCTGAAGGCGAACACGCCGCAATTCCACATCGCCCCCTTGTTGGCGATGAGCTCTTCCGCAACCCGTTCGGACGGCTTCTCGTAAAAGGCGGCCGCCTTGACGTAGTCGCGCTGCCCGTCGGCCGGCGCGGGGACGATATAGCCGTATTTCGTCGAATTGTACGTCGGCGTCGCCCCGATCAGCCCCAGCTCGGCGGAGCTGCGGCTCAGCAGCGGCTCCAAATCCTTGACGAGTCGGAAAAAGGCGTCGTCCGCGTACGGATCGACCGGCAGCGCGACGACGGTCTCGTTCGGCCCGGCGCCGCGAACGTCGCGAAGATAGCTCGCGGCCAGCGCGATGGCGGGAAACGTATCCCGGCTCTCGGGCTCGACGAGAAGCGGAACGCCGCCGCCGAGCTGCCTTCCGATGATGTCGGTTTGCAGCGGGTTCGTCACGATCATGCAGTCCTTCGTCAAGCCCGCGTCGCCCAGCTGCCGCCATACCCGCTGCACCATCGATTCCAGGCCGCCGTCCGGCCCCCGCATCATTTTCAGAAATTGCTTGGCTCGCGCGTCGTTGGACAACGGCCATAGCCGCCTGCCCGATCCGCCCGACAGTAACACGATTTTCAAGATGCTCACCTTCCGCTTTCCTTCAGAATCATCTCGCGCAACGCCTCTAGATTGCCGAGGCAGCGCTCCCGATACGCTCTCCGATGGGACCGGACGAGATTTTTCAGCAGCACCGACGCGTAATACGCATACTCCGCCTTGTTGAACAGGCGATGCTTCTTGTACAGGTAGTTGCGATTGGCGATTTGCATGTAGCCGAATTTGCGGCCGTTCACTCTCGCGTTCGGACTCTGAAGGTGATCGTAGTACGCTTGATTGCAGCATACGAGCTTGTGGGTTCGCGCGACGAGCATCGAGAAATCCCAATCCTCCATCCACCCGTACAGGGCGAGCTTCTCGTCGAAGCGCAGGCTTCTGACCAGCCTTGCCCGAAAACTCATGTTGCAGCCGTACAAATCCGGCACCTCGAACAGCTCGTACTCGCGATTCGGCGCGTTCCTACGGGGACCGTCCGCAAGCGGGAACCCGTTCATGCCGCCGATCCGGTCCGTCTCGTCCCGGCGGAAGGCTTCCTCGATCACCCGAAGATAGTTCCGCTCCAGCACGACGTCGTCGTCGAAAAAGCAGACGAGGTCGGCGGAGGGATGCAGCCTGTCCAAGCCGATATTCCGCTGAACGCTGGAGCCGATCCGGTCCGACCGAACGTAGGCGACGGCCGCGGACAGCGACCTTAAGCGTGCTCGCACGCGTTCGTCCTCCGGCCCTTCGCTGCCGTCGACGACGATCAGTTCATCGGGTTGTCGCGTTTGATTCCGCAGCGATTCCAGGAAACGGATCAATTCCTCCGCTCTGTCCTTGGTCGCGACGATGACCGAAACCATCATCCGAATGCCCTCTCTCTCGGTTAATCATGCCGGCAAGAAGACGACCGTATTTCTCGATGGAGCTGCTTTTGCGCAGATGCCGGTCCAAGTAAGCTCTTCCCTGCAGCCCGATTCGCGCCAGGCTGTCGGGAGACATGCGGGAGAACGCGTCGACGGCCGCATCGAACGCCGCGTAATCCCCCGGCTCGACGATGGCGCCGCAGCCGCCGGCCGCAATGATCATTTCGGCCTCGCTGCCTTTCTCCAATACGCCGATCACCGGTTTTCCCGCCGCCATGACGCCGTAAATTTTGCTCGGAACGGAGACGCCCTTGATCCCTTTCCGGCTGACGACCAGATGCGCGTCCGCCGCGTTCAGCGTAATCCTCAGCCGGTCCTTCGGTTGGTACGGAAGGAACAAGACGTTGTCGAGACCCCCTTCCTTCGCGCGCCGCTCGAGCGCCGGCCGGACGGCGCCGTCGCCGATGAACACGAACCGGACGTCGGGGCGCCCGCGATATCGCTCGACCGTGTCGAACAGGTTTTCCAGGTCGTAATACAGCCCGATATTGCCGGAGTACATGACGACGAAACAATCCCGGATGCCGTGGGCGAGGCGGAAGCGCTCGACTTCGGGATGATCGCGGCCCAGCGGAACGATCTCCCGCTCGTCGATCCAATTCGGAATGACCGAATGGGCCGGCAAACGCGCCCCGTTCAGACGGGCGGCCAGCGTCTCCTCCATGTCCCGTCCGACGACGACGACGTGGTCCGCGGTCCCGCACGTCCAATTGTCCAGCCGCCGGGCGATGCGGTAGATCGCCTTCCCCCGCGCGTAGCCGATCGCTTCGGCCTGTTCGGGATTGAAGTCCTGAACGTTGTACAGATGGAGGCAGCCCTTCAGCCGTTTGCCGATCGCGCCGATCAAGCCGCCGAGCACCGGCGGCGTGGAGATCGTAAAGATCGCGTCGGTGCCGCGCTCCCGCAGCAGCGCCGCGAGCGCGAGCAGGAAGTAGGCGGCGATATACCGCACCCGGCTCCATTTGCTCCGCTTGTTCAGCTTGGGCAGCTTCAGGCGCACGATCCGGATGTCCTCCAGCCGGTCGCGCCGGAACGGCCATAGGCCGGATTTCCCCTCGTTCTCGGGGGCCGCGACGATGACCGTAATCCGGAAATCCCGCTGCAGCTCCAGGCACAGCTCCGTCATCAGCTGGCCCGTGGACGCCACGTCCGGGTGGAAATAGTTGATCGCGAACACGATTTTCTTCTTCATGCCTTTCCCCCGATCGGGCGAAGCAGCTCCTCGTAGATCCGCACCGTATTGTTGACGTAGATTTCGCGCGTAAATTCCGCCTGAAGCGTTGCCCGGGCCGCGGCTCCTATCGCGGCGCGATCCCGCCCGAGCAGCTCGGCGACGGCCTCCTTGATGCCGGACGGGCTGCGGGCCGGCACGAGAATGCCGTATTCCTCGCGGACCATCTCCGGCACGCCCCCGACGTCCGTCGCGACGATCGGCAGCCCCGCGTTCATCGCCTCCAGAACGACGGTCGGAAAAATATCGTATACGGACGGCAGCACGAATACGTCAGCCTCGCTCAGGATCCGGTCCACGTCCCTCCGAAGGCCGAGGAAGAAAACCGTATCGTCCAGCCCGTTGCGGCGAACCCGCTCCGATAATTGCTCCTTATACGGAAGATCGGCCTCGAAGGCGACGTCCCCGACGACGACGAATTTGACGTCCTTTCGTTCGTCTCTCAGCAAACGGGCGGCATCGATGAAATATTCGATGCCCTTCATCGGCGCCAGCCGGGCGACGGCGACGGCCAGCTTGGCGTCCGGCGCCAGGCCGAGCGCTTCCCGAATCCGGGGCGGTTCGGCTTCGCCGGCCGACTTCCGGCGCTCCCCGATCCGAATGCCGTTGTAGACTTTGCGGAGCTTGGCGGATTTCTTGCGCCGCCATTCGAACATCGACGCGCTCTGGTCGCACAGCACGATCACGGCGTCGTTAAGCAGATGATCGAGCCATGCGACGAGCTTATAGGCGAAGAGCGGCTTCCGCGGCAGCTCGTGAACGGTCTGCACCGTCGGAATGCCCAGCCATTTGCCGAGCAGGTTGCCGCCCATGGCCTCCATCTTGTGGGAATGGATCAGTCCGATCCGATCCGCCTTGACGATGGCGCGCAAGGCGCGCAGACTGGCGAACAGCTTGAACAGATTAACGAAATAATAAGCCCAGCCCGTCGGCTTGCCGAATACCGCGATCGGCGCGAAGCGGACTTGCGCGCCGGCCGCCTCGTACTTCTCCGCGTACGGGCTGGGCGCGGGCAAGACGACGCAAGGCCGGTAACGGGTCTTGTCCAGCCCGGCGACCAGCTCCAGCAGCACGGTGTCGACGCCTCCGACCCGGCTCGCGTACGGTTGGATATACATTATCGATATCATGACATCACCCTCGAATCGGCCACTATGATCATCGGGAATCGAGACAACGCGCGAACGCTTCCAGGTGGCGCTCGGCCATCCGCTTCACGGTGTACGCCTCCGCTTTCCTCAGGCTGGCTTGGGAGAATCGCTCCCGCAACGCTTCGTCCCACAGAATCGTCCGGCAATTCCGAACGAATCCGTCCATATCCCCGACGGCGGAGACGAAGCCGTTCACGCCGTGCTCGACGAGGCTGTAAGCGGCTCCCGCGCCGCGGGTCGTCACGACGGGAAGTCCGAAGGCGAGCGCCTCGTTCAGGACGAGCCCCCAGACGTCGTATCGTGTAGGGAAGGCGAAGACGTCGGCGCACTTGTAGAAGGAGACGAGCTCCCGGGGCGCGAGGAAGTCGATGAACAAGACGTTCCGCAAGCGCCGCTCCCGCGCGATTCGCTCATACTTCGCCTTCAGCGGGCCTCCGCCGATCAGCACGAGGGAGGTGCGGCCGTTGTCGAGCGGCGCGAACGAAGCGAGCAAATCCTCGAACCCCTTGCGCTCGATGAATTGCCCGACGGACAGCACGACGCGGGCTTGCAGCCCCCGGCTGCGCTTGAAGCTTTCCCGTTCCTCCTTGGAGAAGGGCCGCGCGAGCTCCGGCGAATAGGCGACCGAAGAGAACGGATACTCCCAGATCCGTTCCTTCGCCGCACCGTAATGCGCGAGATAAGCCGCTCCGTTCGACCCGGACGTCAGCCACCCGGAAGCCGAGGAGATCAGGCTGCGCTTCAACCGGCTTTTCAGCCTTCCTTCTTCCTTGGCAGGGAAGCCGCCGTCCGAATTCAGGAGATAAGGAAAGCCTTTCGCTTTCAGCCAGCGCATCGCCGCCATCTCCGTCGGGGAGCTGTAGCAGCCCAGCACGTACAGATCGAAGCGCGACGCTCTCAGCTCTTTGAAGACGGAGAGGTTCACGTGCTTGTCCAGGCCCAGCGTAAAACCCGGCAGGAAGCGATGACGGAAGCGCATCGCCTCCGGCTTAACCGCCCACCGGCGGTTGGCCTCGTTGCGGGCTTGAAACCATACGGTCAGCTCGCAGGATTCGGCCAGCTCGTTGAAAAAATCGACCCGGTAGGGGGCGGGAATATTGGTGAGATACAGCACCTTCATCGGAAGCCGCCGCCGATGTCGAATTTGAGCCGTTTCGATTGGAGATACAACCGCAAGTAGTCGCCGGCCATCCTGTCCAACGTCCAATAGGGATACGTCTCCCGAACGGCGCGGAACGGCCGGGAATCGAGCAGCTGCTCGATATGGCCCGCCCATAGGTCGACGTCCAGATCGAGCACGCGGTTCCGGCCGTCGAGCGCCGAAAGCTTCCGGTTCGACGGAATGTCCGAACAGAGCGCCGGCAATCCGCAGCTCATCGCTTCCAGCAGCGCTAATCCGAACGCTTCGGCCTCGGACGGAAACAGGAAAATGTCCGATGCGCCGAGCAGGGTCCGGACGTTCTCCCGGCTCCCGAGCAGCTTGACCTGACCCGTCAGTCCGTAAGCTTCCGCGCGCCGGCGGACTTCGTCCGCGTAGCGGCCGTCCTCGAAGTTGCCGACGAGCAGCAGCCGGAATTCCCTTTGCCTGCTCTTCAGCCGGGCCGCGACCTCGACGAGGAAAAGCTGGTTTTTCAGCGGGACCATCCGGCCGACGTGGATAAGCACCGGAACGCCGGCGGTGCAGCCCAGTTTCTTCCTCTCCCGAGCCCGCTCCGCCGGCGTCAACGGATTGTACCGCTGCAAATCGATGCCGTTCTCGATGATCGCGAGCTTGTCGGCCGCTTGGGGGTATTTCGCGCGGTAGAGCTCGGCGACGTGTGGCGCGACGCAGACGACCTTGTCTACGCCGAGCAGGCTTGTTCTCTCCAGCAGCCTGCTCTTCCGGTCCGGCCAATCGTCGGTGCCGTTATGCACGGTCGTAATCGTCGGAATCCTCCTCGCCCACAGGTTCCGGATTCCCGCGTACATATTCGGCACGGGGCCGTGCGCGTTCACGACGTCCGGAGCGATCTCGTCGATAATCCTCTTGAAGCGGAGCATGGAACGGAACGTCCCTTCGCCGGGCCGCTTGTTCAATTCCACCAGCTTGACGCCTTGCCGGCTCAATTCGTGCGCCAATCGGTCGCGCTTCTCGACGTCCCGCGTTCCGTAGAGGGCGATAAGCCAGCATTCGATCGCTTGTTCCCGGAACCGGTCGATCAAATCGATGACGACCTTCTCAGCCCCCCCGTACTGCAGGGAGGTAATCATAAACGCGATTTTCATCCGGCCTGTACCCCTTCGATTCGTAATCACGATATCTCTCCATGTCCGAATCCACCATCATGCGAATCAATTGTCCGAAATCGACCTTCGGCCGCCAGCCAAGCTTGGCTCTCGCTTTGGCGCTGTCCCCGAGCAGGATGTCGACCTCGGCGGGACGGCACAGCGACTTGTCCGCGACGACGTAATCCCGGTAATCGAGCCCGGCGCGGGAGAAGGCGATCTCCAGCAGCTCCCGAACGGTGTGCGTCTCTCCCGTGGCGATGACGTAGTCGTCCGGCTCGTCCTGCTGAAGCATCAGCCACATGGCTTCCACGTAATCCCCGGCGTAGCCCCAATCCCTCATGGCGTCCAGGTTGCCCATCCGAAGCTCCGACTGCAGCCCGTGCTTGATTCTGGCTACTCCGTCCGTGACTTTGCGGGTGACGAATTCGATGCCCCTGCGCGGCGATTCATGGTTGAACAGAATGCCGGAGCAAGCGAACATCCCGAAGCTTTCCCGGTAATTCACCGTCATCCAATGCGCGTACACTTTCGCGACGCCGTACGGGCTGCGCGGATAATAAGGCGTCGTCTCGCGCTGGGGACACTCCAGGACCTTGCCGAACATCTCGCTGCTCGAGGCCTGATAGAAGCGGGCTTCCGGCTTCGTCAGCCGCACGGCTTCCAGCATGTTCGTCACGCCGATCGCGGTCAGATCGCTCGTCAGCAGCGGCTGGGGCCAAGAGGTCCCGACGTAGGATTGCGCGGCCAGGTTGTACACTTCGTCCGGATCGGACGCGCGTACCGCCCGGATAAGGGAACTAAGATCGGTCAAATCCCCGTCGATGATCTCGATGTCGTTCAGCAGATGCTCGATGTTCACCTGATTGGGCGTGCTCGTGCGCCGGCGAAGCCCGTACACCCGATAGCCTTTGCCGAGCAGCAGCTCGGCGAGATAGGAACCGTCCTGGCCGGTAATTCCCGTAATCAGCGCTTTCTTCACGATAGCTTCCTTCTTTCTTCCGTCCTGACGGCGATATTATTCAAGTACCACGTATACGTCCTCTCGATGCCTTCCCTCAAGGAGATGCTCGACTTCCAGCCGAGCCGGTTCAGCTTCGCGCAATCGAGCAGCTTGCGGGGCGTCCCGTCGGGCAAGCCGGCGTTGAACCTCAGCTCCCCCTCGTACCCGACGACCGCCCGCACCAGCTCCGCCAGCTCCCGGATCGCGAGCTCCTTGCCCGAGCCGACGTTGACGATTTCGCCTTCGGTATACGTCTCCATCAGAAAGACGCACGCGTCCGCCAAATCGTCCGCGTGAAGAAACTCCCTGTACGGCTTGCCGGAGCCCCAGATTTCGACGTAGGAGAATTCGTGCTCCTTCGCTTCGTGCATTTTGCGGATCAAGGCGGGAAGCACGTGCGACGACAGCGGATCGAAGTTGTCGTTGTCTCCGTACAGATTCGTCGGCATGGCCGAGATGAACGTCGTCGCGAATTGCCGATTGTAGGCCTGGCACATCTTGATCCCGGCGATCTTGGCGATCGCGTACGCTTCGTTCGTCGTTTCCAGCTCGCCCGTCAGCAGATACTCTTCCTTAAGCGGCTGAGGCGCGTGCTTCGGGTAGATGCAGCTGCTCCCGAGGAAAAGCAGCTTTTTCACAAAAGTCTGGTAGGCCGCGTCGATTACGCTCATCTGGATGAAGAGATTGTCGCGAATGAAGTCCCCGGGCCGGTCCCGATTCGCCAGGATTCCGCCCACCTTGGCCGCTGCCAGGAACACGTAGTCGAATTGCTCCTGCAGGAAAAATTCGCGAACCGCTTTGCCGTCCCGAAGATCGAGGGACTCCCGGCCTCGCGTGACGACGTTCGAGTAGCCTTTTGCTTCCAGCTTCCTTTCGATCGCGGAACCGACCATGCCCCGATGCCCGGCCACGAATATTTTGGCATTGCGCTCCATTGCACGATTGCCTCCTTAGTAAGCGTCTTTGGCCCTGAACATGACGATCAGCGTTTTGAAGATCAGCTTCAGATCCAGCCGGAACGAGCATCGTTGAATATAGTCGATGTCCATCTCGACCATCTCGGCGAAATGGAGCCGGTTGCGCCCGTTCACCTGCCACAGGCCGGTGCAGCCCGGCTTGGCCCGCAGCCGCAGCAGCTCGTAGCTCGTATATTCGTCCACTTCGCTCGGAAGCGGCGGCCTGGGCCCGACCAGGCTCATATCTCCCCGGAGCACGTTCAACAATTGCGGGAGCTCATCCAGGCTCGTCCTGCGGATAAAGCGGCCGACCCTCGTCACGCGCGGATCGTTCTTGATCTTGAACATCGCGCCTTGCAATTCGTTCAAGTGCCGCAGCTTGTCCAGCATGCGCTCCGCGCCCGGGATCATCGACCTGAACTTGTAGATGCGAAACGGCTTGCCGTCCTTGCCCAGCCTCGTTTGCGCGTAAAATACCGGCCCGGAAGGGTCCTCGGCTTTGATCGCCGCGGCAACGATCAGGCATACCGGTACGCACAAGGGCGCCACGAGCAGGACGAGCGCCAGATCGAGCGCTCTTTTGGTTCGGTATTCGGCGGTTCGGCCGGGCGCCGCGGCCCCGGCCCGGTATGGGGCGTAAGGGGGCGCGGCGACCTCGAGCTTCGCTTCGTTCGCGTTGGGCATCGTTTCATCATCCTTTAACGGCTGGGATTAAATTGGGTGCGTCTGTTCTTTTTGGAGGATTTTCTCCATTTCCTTGATTATCGGGAATCGGAGCTCGTCGTTCCGCAAGGCGAAATCCAACGTCGTCAGAATAAATCCGAGCTTCTCTCCGACGTCGAACCGCCGCCCCTCGAAATGGTAGGCGTACACCCTGTCCTTCTCGGCAAGGCGTTGAATGGCGTCGGTCAATTGGATCTCTCCTCCGGCGCCGATCATATGCTTGTCCAGCAGCGTGAAAATATCCGGCGTCAAGATATAACGGCCCAGAACGGCGAGATTCGACGACACCGTGCCTCGCGGAGGCTTCTCGACGACGTTGGACACGAGCGACAGCCGCTCGACGCTCCTTTCCGGCACGACGATTCCATAGCGCGAAGTCTCTTCGTAAGGGACGGGCTGAACGCCGACGATCGATTTCTGGGTCATCTCGAATTGCTGCATCAATTGCTTCAGGCACGGGGTTTCCGACTCTACGATATCGTCCCCGAGCAGCACGGCGAACGGTTCGTTGCCGATGAACTTGCGCGCGCACCATATCGCATGGCCAAGCCCGAGCGGCATTCGCTGGCGAATGTAATGGATGTCGACGAGGTTGGACGACTTCTTGACCTCCTCCAGCAATTGCAGCTTGTTCTTCTCGTACAGCGTATGCTCGAGCTCGAAATGGCTGTCGAAGTGATCCTCGATGGCCCGTTTGCCTTTGCCGGTCACGATAATGATTTCCTCGATGCCGGATTGCACCGCTTCCTCGACGATGTATTGGATCGTCGGCTTGTCGATGATCGGAAGCATTTCCTTCGGCATCGCTTTCGTCGCCGGCAAAAATCTCGTGCCGAGCCCCGCCGCCGGAATAATCGCCTTCTTCACTTTTCTCCATTTTCTCAAGGACATTCCCCGCCTTTTCCATATGAAAATGATTCGAATACAAAGATCAGGAGTGCCTTTCCGGAGGTTGCTAAGAAGGCGTTCCTGATCTTTGTATTCGAGCGAAAACATGGGGCATCCAACCCCCCCTCACGCCAAACCTTCGACGATTCACGTCTAAGGAGACTTTCCCTCCCACAGCTTGGCCGAGTGCCCGGCAAGATAACGGCTGACCGGGCTTCGCCGCCCCGCGACGCGCCGGGGACCTCGTTCCTTCTATTCGGCTCTAGAGTTGCTGATTGATTCGAACGGATAGCGGATCCCCAGACAGGCTCGCGCTTCCGGCCGGTTGGCCGATCGCGCTCTTCAGATCCTTCCGCTTGATTTTCGCGATTTCCGCCAGCGTCGGCTTGCCCAGGTGCACCATGACGTCCCGCTCGCTTTTTACGGTGTCGTCCAGAAATTCCTTCAACAGGATAAAGCCTACGGCCAAGATCAAGGAGACGACGGAGGCCAGCGCCAGCTTGAACGCGAGTCCGGGCGAGACCGGCTCCGGATTCGACGGCTGTCTCGCTTCGCTCAAGATCGTCACGTTGTCCACGTTCATGATCTTCGGAATTTCGCTGCGGAAAACGAGGCCGATTTCGTTGACGAGCTGAACGGCTCTGGACGACGATTCGTCGCGGTAGGTGATGCTCATCACCTGGGACCTCGACGAGGAGCCGACCTTCGTCTTGCGGATCAGCTCGTCCGTCGTAAGCCGAAGGTCCGGATGCCGGTCCGATACCTTCTGCATAATGGCCGACGAAGCGATGATTTCCTTGTACGTGTCGATCATCATAATATTGGAAGTAATCAAGTTGGAGTCGGGACGCATCAGCCCGTCGACTTGATTGGTCGTGTTCACGATCAGCTTGATGCCGGCTTCATAGACCGGCTTGGCGTACAGGTAATGGTAAGCTGCCGTCGAACCGCACGCGATCAGCCATATCCCGAATACGATCCACCATCGTTTCAACAGCATTCGCAAATATTCTTTGATTTCCGGTTCCATAACCAGCCCCCGAATCCATCTATGAAACATATCGTATCATTGATATTTCTAAATTTATGATACATATTGTATCATGTCAAGCGTTATTTTCATCACTCAATTCCCGATTCAGGCTTCGTATTTATAGGCCCCCCTGCGCTTCTTCGTCTGGTTCAGGACGACGCCGATCACGTTCGCTTTCATATATTCCAATTGCGCCAACGCCTTCTTCGCGGCCTCTCGTTTCGTCTTGCCGTACCGCAGCACGAACAGCACGCCTTCGACTTTCGCGCCGATGATCTGCGCGTCCGTAACCGGCAGCACGGGCGTCGTGTCGAAGATCACGATTTCGAATTCGCGCTTGAGCTGGTCCACAATTTCCTCCATCCGCGGCAAGTTCAGCAGCTCCGCCGGGTTGGAAGGAGGAGGGCCCGACGGAAGCAGCCGCAGCCCTTCGATATGGGTTTCCTGCAGCGACTGGGGCACCGTCGTCTGGCCCCTTAACAGATTGGACAACCCGATCCGGTTCGACTTGTGAAAATAAAGATGCTGCGTCGGCTTGCGCATATCGGCGTCCACGATGACCGTCTTCTTCCCCATCAACGCGAACGCGGCCGCCAAATTGACCGCCGTCGTCGATTTTCCCGCCCCTTGCTCGGTAGACGTCACAAGAACGGTCCGCAGCGGCGGGTCGATTTCGGCCCATTGCACGTTCGTGCGCAGCGTCCGGTACTCTTCCGCTTGAATGCATGCCGGATTCTCGAACGTCATGACTTTCCGGGTTCGTTTGCGAGCAGCCGATGACATAAACGTCCTCCCTTTTTTAGATACAATTTGTAACTATTTCATTTCTTAGATTAAGTTACAATTTGTATCATGTCAAGCATATTTTGATCGTTCGGACAGAGGATTCGCTAATTGTGAACAAAACCGGGTTTTGGGCATCTTCGCGGACAGAGGATCCGTTATTAGGCTCCGAGATGGCGATTTCGGCCATGGATCATCGAAATAACGAATCGTCTGCCCGAATCGAATTCAAAATGAGGGGGGTTTCGGTAAAATAAGGGCTTCTGTGTCCGATAGCAAAAGATTCGTTCGGACAATAGGATCGGTACGACGAAAAAGGGGCAGCCTCCGCTCATGCCCATGAGCGAGACTAGCCCCGGTTTGCCCGATTCCGGCTAGAAAACTCTGATGTTCCACCATTTCGTCCGGGATCTTCGCGGACTGAGCTCTTCTCTCTCGAGCGGGTCGTCGGCCGTCACCCGGCGCGCGTTCGCCGCCCACAATGCAGATATCCGCTCGCCGAACTCGCTTTCGGCAAGCCGGTACGCTTCACCCAGCCGATTGGGCCGATGGACGCAATCGTGCGCGTCCGAAGCGAGCAAATGAATCCATCCGTTCCTGGCCATCGTCCATGCCGCCCGTTGGATGGCATTTCCCTGTTGACCTAGCAGGGACGCGGCCGTCAGCTGCGCGTAAGCCCCCTCCCGCAAGTAAGCATAGAGCTTCTCCGGATGCTGGACGAAAGGCAGATGACGTTCCGGATGGGCGATGATCGCTTGCAGCCCTTTCGCCCGCAGCCGGGCCAAATCTTTCGAAAGCGATGAAGGGGTGAGCTTCGTCGGAAGCTCCAGCAGCACATAGCCGCTATGGCCGAGCGTTTGCAAGCCGTCGACGGCTTTCTCGAACCGTCCGTTCCAATGCAGCTCTTGCCCCGCAAGGACCGTAAGGGGGATTGCCTCCTCCCGGAAAATGCGGTTGCACCTCAGCACTGCGGAGGCAATCTTGTCGGGGGGATTGTAATATTTTTGCTTCCCGTGATGCGGCGTCGCGATAATCGTATCTATTCCGATAGAAACGGCTTCCCTGGCCATATTCAACGTCGTTTGCCAGCTATCGGCCCCGTCGTCGCACATCGGCAGCAAGTGACAATGCGTATCGATCATAAGGGTCCTCCGTCGCGTTGACTTTAAGCGTCTCCTTGATACATATCGTATCATCTTTTTGAAATAATGCAACTGGTTGACCTTCGCGGACAGGGAATCCCTGATTCGCTTCGATGACGGCCCTTGCGGCGATGAAAGGGGAGTCGCCCTGACTTTCCTTTCGCGCCGTTTCGTTACTCTTCTTGTTCCGCGCACCTCTCACCCTCCCCATCGCCCATCGCCTCGCCTTGCTCCATCGCCCATCGCCTCGCCTTGCTCCATCGCCCATCGCCTCGCCTTGCTCCATCGCCTACCGCCTCGCCTTGCTCCAATCCCCTAGGCCGTAACGGACAGAGGATCCGCTAATTGTAAACAAAACCGGGTTTTGCGCACTTTCGCGGACACAGAATCCGTTATTTGGCTCCGAGATGGCGATTTCGGCCATGGATCTTCGAAATAACGGATCCTCTGTCCGAATCGCCTTCAAAATAAGGGGTTTCGGCAAAATAAGGTCTCCTGTGTCCGATAGGCTCCGATAGCAAAAGATCAAGAGGGCGTCAGTCCCAAAAAAGATGACCCCGCCGCCCCTTAAAGCCGGGGAAGCAAGGTCATCTCTTGACGATACAGTATGCGATTTTCCCGTCTAAGCCGCGATATCCCGCTTCCGGAACACCGTCCAGGAGATCGCGTTGAACAGGACGAAGTACGCCGCCAGCACGGCAAGCGAAAAGCCCAGCGACATCGGGTGATTCGGGATCGGCCCCTGGCCTCCGTTCATGTAGCTCGTCAAATCGAGATGCACGAACAGCACGTATTTCACCCATGCTTTGTCGGCCAAGGCGAACAAGCTGGTAATGAGTTGGCCCGCGAACAGAAAGAAGATGGACAAGCCGATCGCCAAGCTTCCGCTGCGGAACGCCGCCGACATCGTAAACCCGAAAGTGACGATAATGACGAGCGTGACGAACTGCAGCAAGTAGAAGGTTAGCACGTGCTCCCAGTTGGACGTCCCGACAGCCAGCACCGATTCCGTCTCGTAGCCGAAAATCAACACGTTCGAGAGGAAGGTGACGATAAAGGCCGCGACCGTGAACAGCAGGGCGAACAGCATCGTCGCGAGATACTTGGATAGCAGAATCGCGGATCGGCTCCAAGGACGAATGAGCAGCAGCTTGATCGTTCCCCAGGTGAATTCTCCGGCCACGATGTCCGCCGCGACGACGACCGTGAAGACGGTGATCAGCGAGAAAGAAATATACGAGCCCGTCATCATCATGCTCCAGTTGTTGAGACTCGCCCCTCCGAGGTAGACGCCGAGCGAGATCAACGACGGCAGCAATACGATGAACGCGAGCATGATCCACGTACGCAAGCGCCGGTAGATCTTCATGTTCTCGTTTAAAATCAGATTCGCGAAATTAACCAATCGGATCCCTCCCCGTCATTTCGAGGAATTGGTCTTCCAACGACTTCGTCTTCGCGCGGATGCCGTAGACGTTGATTCCCGCTTCTACCAATTTGCGGTTCACTTCCGCGATCCCGCCGCGGTCGGCGGACAATGCCAACAGGCCGTCCTCGATGCGGGCGCTGCGGCCCTCGAGAAGGCCGAGCGCCGCGTCGGGACGGTCGACGTCGAATAAAATCTCGTCCAGCCCGGCTTCTCCCTCGGTCCCGCCGCGGATGGAACGAATATCGATGATTTGGCCTTTCTGCAGGATCGCGACGCGATCGCACATCAGCTCCATCTCGGACAGCAAGTGCGAGGAGACGAGCACGGCCGTCCCTTCTTCCCGCGCCAGCTTGCGCAAGTAGTCGCGAAGCTCGCGAATGCCCGCCGGATCGAGCCCGTTCGTAGGCTCGTCCAGCACGAGCAGCTTCGGCCGGTGCATGACGGCCTGGGCGACGCCGAGCCGTTGCCTCATGCCGAGCGAATAGCTTCTCACTTTATCGTGAATGCGGCCTTGCAGGCCGACAAGCTCGACCACTTCGCGATTTCTCTCTTCGGTAACGGCGGGATTCATCCGCGCGTAGTGGAGCAGGTTCTGATAGCCCGTCAGAAATTTGTACATTTCCGGATTTTCCACGATCGCGCCGACGTGGACGATCGCGTTAGGGAAGTCCGTCTTGATGCTGCGGTCCGCGACGTGAATGTCTCCCGCGGTCAGGCTCATCAAGCCGACGATCATGCGGATCGTCGTCGTCTTGCCGGAACCGTTCGGACCCAGGAAACCGAACACCTCGCCCGGGTGCACCTCGAAGGACACGCGGTCGATAATCGTCCGCCTGCCGATGACTTTCGTCACGTTCTGCAAGCGGGCGACGGGGGCCTGTGACATGAAGTTTACCTCCGACAAATTTAATTTGTTCGGATTTATTATACCAATATTCGCGATAGCTTCCGAATCTTTAGCGAAATTTTAGCAAGGAACGCCTATACCGGCTGCTTGGCCAAGCGATTGCAATGGACGCAACAGCCGAGCGGATACTGCGTGCGGTAATAGCCGGTGCGGAACAACGCCTCCGCTTGTTCGATCGGCTTCAATCGCTCGCACTTCACGCAATAGAATAAGACGGTTTGCTCCATCGGAGAGCCCCCTTTCAACGATTACGAATGGCTATCCCGAATTCAAGCAGTTCAGAATCTCCGATTGAATGCGCCTTCGCTCCTCCGGAGCTACGATATAGTAGTAAATGCCGTCGATGATCTTGCCGCTGCCTTGCACGCCCAGAATCTCCACGTCGGCGATCGCCGGGCGATAGCGCGTAACCAAATCCGCCATATTGCCGGACGTCAGATTCGTGCGCACGTATGCGGACAGATGGGACAGCAGCTTGGGCAGCTTTACGATCGAGCCGGCGCTGGACAGACGGTCGACGGAGGAGGCCAGAATCTGCCGCTGCCGCTGCGTCCTGCCGAAGTCCCCTTGCGGATCCTGCTTGCGCATGCGGCTGTAAGCAAGCGCCTCTTCGCCGTTCAGATGCTGCCGGCCCGCTGGAAACGAGTAACCCTCGTATTCGAACGCTTTCGGATTATCGACGTCTACCCCGCCGACCGTATCGACGATGTTCACGAGTCCTTCCATATTCGTCTTCATATAATAGGCGATCGGTACGCCGAACAACTGCTCGACCGCCTCGACGGATAAGGAAGCTCCTCCGAACGCATACGCATGGTTGATCTTGTCGTACTTGCCCGAGTTCGGCATTCTCGTTCTCGTATCTCTCGGGATGGAGACGGCGACCGCTTTGCCGCTGCGCGGCTGAACGGTCAGCAGAATCATCGTGTCGCTTCGCCCGCGATCCCCCGGCCGCTCGTCTACCCCGAGCAATAGAATCGCGAACGGTTCCTTGTTCGCGATACTCGGACGGCGAAGCCTCTCCGCGTCCTTCGCGCCGATGACGGCCGGCTCGGAAGAATTGGCGGTTTCGGCGGTAAAGCGGTACCCCTCCCGCTCTTCCATCGTACCCGTTCCAACGGTCAGGCCCTCCGCCGGCCCCGGCTCCGCAGGCTGCTCGGACAGCGCCTCCGCCTCGAACAGCGGCTCGATCCAATCTTTCGACGGCAACGGCTCGTACATCGCATCCATCGTTTTTTGAACGGAGTACCAAGCATAGCCGCCCGCCAATAATATCGCTGCCAGCATGGAACCTGAAGCGAAAACCGCGATTCTGACAATGCCGCGGCGGTTCGAAGAAAACTTCCCGTTCCTCGCCCTCATGACGTCACGTCCAGCCTTTTGAACCGCTCGTCCATATCCCGCTCCGCGAGTTTCTTGTAAAGGGCTCGTATATGGGGCCGGGAAGCCATCAGCAGCTTCATGTACTCGTGAAACCGGTATTGAAACGCGTGTCTTTCCAATCCGGTCATCTCCCAGCGCCCGCCGTAGGAGTATAGACCGTCCTCCCGGCCGCTATGCACGATGACGTATCGCGGCTTGGCCGTATAGAAACCGAGCTGCAGCTTGACCGTCCACTCTACGTCTTCCCGAACGGGCAGCGCCAGGCTCGTCGCGATCCGGCAGCCTCCCAGGCTGATGTCCTGCAGCAACACGCGCTGAACCCGGCTCCCGATTTCCGTTTGCCCGACTTGGTGCAACGAGAGCTCCACGTACAGAGGCGCTTGCGGTTTAAACCGGACGAAAGCGCGCCGGTTCTCGATGTTCTCCTTGTCCATCCGTTCATCAAGCCTCGCCCGATACAATTTGTAACTCTCAGACAAGAATTAATTTACGATACATTATGTATCATGTCAAGCGCAATCTTTTATTACCGCTCATACTGCCTGTTTATTGCATTTCTATCGGGGAAAGACTAGAATAAGAGTAAGAAAGGATGCGACGTTTTGTTGCACTTAATGCATTTGCGGGACATCCATATTATGATGAGGTTAACGGTGGTTTCCCCATAAGAGATCACCACCCTGGGAGGGATCTGATGAATATCGGCAGTCGTCTCGCTTTTCTAAGAGACCAGCGGGGGTTGACCCAAGAAGAACTGGCTACATCCCTAGGCATCTCGCGTGCGGCGTTGTCCCACTACGAGAAGAACCGAAGAGAACCCGATACCGAGACACTGGGCAAAGTCGCCGACCTGTTTCAGGTTTCCATAGATTATTTGGTAGGCAGAACGAATCATGCCCAGACGACGCTAGACGTAGACGTCCGGCAATTCACCGACGCGCTGGAGCTGTCCGACGACCAATTGCTCGAACACTTCACCCTTACCGTCGACGGCCGCAAGCTCACGCCCGATGAAGCCAGACGCTTCATCGCGTTCGTCCGCGCCGAGCGGAACATGAACGGATAGGGCGCCTCCGGTTCGCCCGCGGCTTCGTCTATTATAAAAACCTCGAGAAACGGGACCGCATCCCGTTCGTCGAGGTTTTTTCTGTCGTTCAGTATTTATCGGGTTCGCGTGGTTTTATCGTCTGAACGATCTCCGCAAAAAAGCTTCTCCGGCGCAACGCCGAATTTCGAGTCTGCGATATTCGTCGATTTCCGTTCATCTTACCGAATGCTTGAACTCCTCCGGCCATTTGTCCTTGTGTATGCCTAACTGTTCCAGAATCTTGCGGATGTCGATTTCCAACGGTTGCTTCCTTGCTTCGTTCCCCATCGGCAATGTTCCTCCATCTCCGCTCCCGAACCCTTACTATGATTCCGGTATTAGAAAACACTAACGATAGTATAAAAGATAGGACCTGCGGAGGGTGTCGACCAATGGTGCCGCGAAAAAAAGAATTCATCGGAACTTTTGTCGAAGTCCGGGCCATAACCGCGAAAAATCCAATAAATGTTAATTTAAATTCGATTTTCCTGTTTTCGCTTTTGAAGAATCCGTGCAGCGCGCCATTCGACGGTACGGCTAGAAAAAACGGGACCGTCCGTCCCGGTCTGCTCGGACCGGGACGGACGGTCCCTTCGGATGTCGGGGATCAGTTCCCCCCGACGCGGGACAGATCCCGCATGTTGGCTTCGAACGCGGCGAGCATCGCCTGCTCTCCGCTGAGCCCTTGCGCCTTCACCTTCGCGATCTGCTCCATCATTCGTTTGTAGTCTTTCGGAATGACTTTGACGAATTTCCGTACGATGGAATCCCAATCGGCCAGCACCCGGCGCCCAAGCTCGCTGTTCGTGTATTCGACGTGATTGCTGATCATCGCGCGGACCTCGGCCGCCTCCGCTTCGTCTTCGAGCGATTCCAGGCCGACCATCTCGAAGTTGCAGCGATGGACGAACCGACCGTCCCAATCGATCACGTACGCGATGCCGCCGGACATGCCCGCCGCGAAGTTGCGGCCGGTTTTGCCGAGCACGACGACCCGTCCGCCCGTCATATATTCGCAGCCGTGGTCGCCGACGCCTTCGACGACGACGTTGGCGCCGCTGTTCCGCACGGCGAACCGCTCGCCCGCGACGCCGCGGATGTAAGCTTCGCCGCTCGTCGCGCCGTAGAACGCCGTGTTGCCGATAATAACGTTGTCCTCGGCCTTGAACGTCGCTTTCGGAGAAGGCGCGATGACGAGCTTGCCGCCGGACAATCCTTTGCCCACGTAGTCGTTCGAGTCGCCTTCGAGCGACAGCGTCACGCCTTTCGGGATGAACGCGCCGAAGCTTTGGCCCGCCGTGCCGACGAAATGGAACCGGATCGTATCCTCCGGCAAGCCTTCCTTGCCGTACCGATTCGTCACCTCCGAGCCGACGATCGTGCCGACGACGCGGTTCGTGTTTTTGATCGGGAACGTGCCTTCGACGCGACGTTTGCTCTCGAGCGCCGGCGCGGCCGCCTGGAGCAGCGTCTGCATGTCGAGCGATTCCTCGAGCAAGTGGTTCTGGCCTTTCGCATTATAACGAGACGAGCCTTCCGGCAATTCCGGCATATGGAGCAAAGGCGTCAAGTCGATGCCCTGCGTCTTGTAATGCTTGATCGCGAGCTTCGCGTCGAGACGGTCGACCCTGCCGACCATCTCATCGACAGTCCGGAAACCGAGCTGCGCCATAATTTCGCGGAATTCCTCGGCGACGAACTTCATGAAGTTGACGACGTAGTCGGGGTCGCCCATGAATTTCTTGCGCAGCTCCGGATTTTGCGTCGCGACGCCGACCGGACACGTGTCGAGCTGGCAGACGCGCATCATGATGCAGCCGAGCACGACGAGCGGAGCGGTCGAGAAGCCGTATTCCTCCGCGCCGAGCAGCGTCGCGATCGCCAGATCGCGGCCCGTCATCATTTTGCCGTCCGTTTCGACGATGACGCGGTCGCGGAGATTGTTCAGAATGAGCGTCTGGTGCGTCTCGGCCAACCCGAGCTCCCACGGCAAGCCCGCATGGCGGATCGAACCGATCGGGGACGCGCCCGTTCCCCCGTCGTAGCCGCTCACGAGGATCACGTCGGCCCGGCCCTTGGCGACGCCGGCCGCGATCGTGCCGACGCCCACTTCCGAGACGAGCTTCACGTTGATCCGCGCCCGCGGATTCGCGTTCTTCAGATCGTGGATCAGCTCGGCCAAATCCTCGATCGAATAGATGTCGTGATGCGGCGGCGGCGAGATGAGGCCGACGCCCGGCGTCGTGCCGCGCACTTCCGCGACCCACGGATACACCTTGCGGCCCATGAGCTGTCCGCCCTCGCCCGGCTTCGCGCCTTGCGCCATCTTGATCTGGATCTCTTCCGCGTTGGAGAGATAATAGCTCGTTACGCCGAAGCGCCCGGAAGCGACTTGCTTGATCGCGCTGCGACGGGAATCGCCGTTCTCGTCCGGCACGTAACGCGCCGGATCTTCTCCGCCCTCGCCGGAATTCGACTTGCCGCCGATCCGGTTCATCGCGATCGCGAGCGATTCGTGCGCCTCCTTGCTGATCGAGCCGAACGACATCGCGCCCGTCTTGAACCGCTTGAAGATCGCTTCGACCGGTTCGACTTCCTCGAGGGGCACCGGCGGTTGGTCGAGCTTGAATTGCAGCAGCGAACGCAGCGTGCGGACTTGCTCGTATTCGCCTTGCACGAGCGCCGAATATTTCTTGTACATGTCGTAGTTGCCCGTGCGGGTCGCCATCTGCAGCGTGTGGATCGTCTGCGGGTTGAACAGGTGATCCTCTCCGTCTTTGCGCCACTGGTAATCCCCGCCCGAATCGAGCTCGCGCTCCCCGCCTTCCTGCTCGGAGAACGCGCGGTTATGAGCCGCGAGCGTCTCCCGCGTAATCACGTCGAGGCCGATGCCTTCGATCCGCGAGGCCGTGCCGGTAAAATATTGCTCGACGACGTCCGTGTTCAGGCCGACCGCTTCGAAGATTTGCGCCCCGCGGTAGGATTGGATCGTGGAGATGCCCATCTTGGACAGCACCTTCACGACGCCTTTGGTCGCCGCTTTAATGTAGTTTTTGACCGCTTTCTCATGCGAGATGTTGCGGATCATGCCTTCGCGGATCAGATCGTCCAGCGTCTCGAACGCCAGGTACGGGTTCACGGCGCTGACGCCGTAGCCGACCAGCAGCGCGAAGTGGTGCACCTCGCGCGGCTCGCCCGATTCGAGCAGAATGCTCACCTTCGTGCGCGTGCCTTGGCGGATCAGATGATGATGCAGCGCCGAGACGGCGAGCAGCGACGGAATCGCGGCGTTGTCGGCATCGATGCCCTTGTCGGACAAGATCAGGATGTTATGCCCTTTGGAGATCAGCCGATCGGCCGCTTCGCAGAGCAGCTTGAGCGCGTCCAGCAAGCCTTGTTCCCCGTCTTTCGCGGAGAAGAAGATCGGCAGCGTGATCGACTTGAAGCCCGGACGATGAACGTGCCGCAGCTTGGCGAACTCCTCGTTGGAGAGAATCGGAGTGAACAGTCGAATGTGGCGGCAGCTTTCCGGCTCCGGATTAAGCAGGTTCCGTTCCGGGCCGACCGTCGTGTACGTCGAAGTGACGATTTCCTCGCGGATCGCGTCGATCGGCGGATTCGTGACTTGCGCGAACAATTGCTTGAAATAGTTGAACAAGCGCTGGGGCTTCTCGGACAGCACGGCCAGCGGGGAATCGTAGCCCATCGAAGCAAGCGGCTCGACGCCGGTCAGCGCCATCGGCTCCATCACCTTGCGAATGTCTTCGAACGTGTAGCCGAACGCCTGCTGACGCAGCTGCACCGTCTCGTGATCCGGTTCGGGAAGCTCGGCCGCTTCCGGCAGCTCCTCCAGGTTGATCAGGTGATCGTTCAGCCATTCGCGATACGGATGCTCCGTTACGATCGAGCGCTTCACTTCCTCGTCGGAGATGATGCGGCCTTCCTTCGTGTCCACGAGCAAAATGCGTCCCGGGCGGAGGCGGTCCTTCAGCACGATGTCTTCCTGCGGAAGCTCGATGACGCCGGCTTCGGACGCCAGCACGATCAGATCGTCCTTCGTCACGCAATACCGGGCCGGGCGCAAGCCGTTGCGATCGAGAATCGCGCCGATCTGCACGCCGTCCGTGAAGCCGACGGCCGCCGGACCGTCCCAAGGCTCCATGAGGCACGCGTGGTACTCGTAGAACGCCCTCTTCTCTTCGTCCATATGCTCGTCGTTCTGCCAGGGCTCGGGAACCATCATCATCGCCGCGTGCGCCATGGAACGGCCGGCCAAATACATGAACTCGAACGTATTGTCGAACATCGCCGTATCGGAGCCGTCCGGCGCGATGACCGGCTTGATTTTGTCCAGATCGTCTCCGAACAGCTCGGACTGGAACAGCGTCTGGCGGGCGTGCATCCAGTTGATGTTGCCCCGCAGCGTATTGATCTCGCCGTTATGAATCAAGTAATTGAACGGGTGCGCGCGCTCCCAGCTCGGAAACGTATTCGTGCTGAAGCGCGAGTGCACGAGCGCCATCGCCGTCTCCAGCGCCGGATCGTGCAGCTCGGGATAGAACAGGCCGACTTGCTCGGTCGTGAGCATCCCCTTGTAGACGATTTTTTTGCTCGACAAGCTGGGGAAGTAGAACGCATCCGCGCCCTCGATGTCCGAATACCGGATCGCGTTCTCCGCGCGCTTGCGGATGACGTACAGCTTGCGCTCGAACGCCATGTCGTCTGTCAACGCGGCCGAGCGTGCGATAAACGCCTGACGGACGAACGGCTTCACTTTCTTCGAGGTTTCGCCGAGCGACTCGTCGTTCGTCGGCACGGTGCGCCAGCCGATCACCGATTGGCCTTCTTCCGCCGCGATCGTCTCGAAAATCTCCTCGTGCTTGCGGCGGACGGCTTCGTCCAGCGGAAGGAACGTCATCGCGACCGCGTATTGACCTTCTTCCGGCAGCGAGAAGCCGAGCTTAGCCGCCTCCCTTGCGAAAAAGCCGTGCGGAATCTGCAGCAGGATGCCGGCGCCGTCTCCCGTGCTCGGTTCGCTGCCCTGACCGCCGCGATGCTCCATATTGAACAGCAGCGTGAGCGCCTGCTCGACGATGTCGTGGGACTTTCGGCCCTTGATATGAGCGACGAATCCCATCCCGCATGCGTCCTTCTCGTACTGCGGATCGTACATTCCCTGTTTGACGGGCAGACCCTTGCGCATCTCTACCATATATATCAACCTTTCTGTACGCAATGTCGGAAAATGATGTGATTACGGCTTCAAATCCTATCCCGGTTCACCTAAAATGGAACATGGAGGAGGTTACGGACGAGGCGGGAATAGCTGCATTGTGGTCGAGCGCGGCTGTCAGCTTCATATTTATTCAATTATTTTACCACCCCTGTAAAGCCAATGGCAATTTAATATTTTTATGATGTCGATAACCGCCGGTTCTCCCGCGCGATGAACGCGCACCGAAGCCAAAGGAGGAAAAGCCCCCCCATGAAACGAGTGTTAAGCCGATCGATTTCGCTGATCGCCGCGTCCGTCGTCTCGTTGACCGCCGTTCTGTCGCCGGCCCTGGCCGCCTCGAACCGCCAATCCGATCCCCCCGATCCGTACCGGATCGTCGCGCTCGGCGACTCCGTCAGCGTCGGATACGAACCGACCGAAGCGATCCGGAGCGGCAAGGAAGCCCCCTACGGCTATGTAGACCGGCTCTACGAGCAAGCGTTGTTCCGGGAACGCGCGACGCTAAGCAATTACGCCATTCTCGGACTGACGACAGCCGGACTGACGAACCTTCTGCAAGGCGCGATCGACGGCACGCCGCTCGCGTCGGCGGATTTGCAAGACGCCTTCGACGCCAGAGCCGTTCCGCACGTCGACGACGTCGCCAAGCGGACGAAGGAGCTGGCGGCCGATCTCGCCGAAGCCGATCTCGTCGTGCTGACGGTCGGCGGCAACGATTTCAGTCACCTCGTTAAAGCGGTGAACGGACAGCCTGCACCGTCCGCACGACAAATTATACAGGACGCCTTTCAGAAAACAATGAATAATTATACAGAAGATTTGGATAAAATGATGACTCGGCTGCACGAATTGGCGCCGCAAGCGCGCATTGTTCTCGCCGATCAATACTTGCCGTTGTTCAAGGGGCATGATCTGTATCCGCTACTGCTGGAGAAGGTCGAAGAGCTGGCGAACCATTTGGACTTATTCGCCGGGACGATGAACGAAAAGGGCATCACGCTCGAGATTGCCCGGGTCGGCGAGAAATTCGCCGGCAAGGAAAGCGCCTATACTTACTTTAACGCATGGGACGGCTACGACATCCACCCGAAGCAAGCCGGATACGAAGCGATGGCGCAAGCGTTCGCCGAAGCGATCTGGCCGGACGGCTACCGCAAGCCGAGCCCCCGGGCGGACGGCGCGCCGCTGACGATCGTCATTAACGGCAAGGAGCCGCCGAGCAAGCCCGTCGTCGTCAACAATACGACTTTCCTGGCGCTTCGGGACGTTGCCGACGCCGTTGGCGCGACGTTGAACTGGCATCAAGCTACGAAGACCGCCGTCTTCAAGAAAGACGGCAAGGAAGTGATCGTCGCGGTCGGCGCCGAGACAATCGTCGTGAACGGCGAGACGCGGCCTTTGGCGACGCCCGCCTACTTCCAGCAGGACGGCAAGCTGCTGAAAACGTACGTTCCGCTGGCCGTAATCAGCGAGGGCTTGGACTATCAAGTCGTCTTCCGCAAGCCGATCATGACCGCCTTCATTAATTCCTGATCGTCCGTTGCAAGTTATCATGCCCATTGAATCGGCGAAGAACGCAACTAAGCTTCGCCGACAATGGCGCACGCCGTCTCTCGTCGTCCTCTGTCCCGTCGTCCCCCGACCGTTCGGACAGAGGATCCGCTAATTGTGAACAAAACCGGGTTTTGCGCACCTTCGCGGACAGAGGATCCGTTATTTGGCTCCGAAAATGCGATTTCGACCCTTCATCATCGAAATAACGGATTCTCTGTCCGAATCGACTTCAAAATGAAGGGGGTTCGGCAAAATAAGGTCGTCTGTGTCCGATAGCGAAACGGCGGCGTAGGTTTGGATCATTCGACCAAAAAAAGGTTCCCTTCGTGATTGCCGAAGGGAACCTTTCCTATGCGATGAGGCTGGATACCGCTATTTCGCCGTAATGCGGATCGTCACGGTCTTGCCCCCGAACGAGCCTTTGATCGAAGCGGTACCTTTGCCCGTTACCGTAATTTTGCCGTTCGCCACGGTCGCCACCGACGCTTTCGAAGACGTCCACGTCGCCTGCGACGTCACGTTGACGGTTTTGCCGGTTTCGTAGAGCGCCGTGAGCTGGACGCTATGCGACTGGCCTACGGCGGTTCTGAACGACGTGTCCGACGCCGTCAGCTTCGTCAGCCTCGCGGACACGACGTAGGGCACTTCCAGCGTCTTGCCTTGAATCGTCGCCGTCAGCTTGCCGCTGCCTTCGGTCACGCCCCTGATCGAGGCGCCCTTGACCGTCACGTGCTCCGCGTTCGAAGGCTTCCACTCGAGACGGGAGCTGAGCGTGACCTTCTTGCCGCTCTTCGTCGTGCCGACGACCTTGACCGACTTCGATCGATTCAAGGTCACGCTGACTTGATCCGGCGTGATGGCGAAAGACGTGAATTCCTCTTCCACCGTGACCTTGATTTTGACGGTCTTGTTCAAGTACGTTCCCGTCAACGTCGCGTTGGCCGCGAGCAGCCCTCTCATCGTCTGCGTATCCGGCTTCACGAGCAAATTCGCCGTAGAGGATTTCCAAGCGATCTTGTCCGTGATCGGCTCTTCTTCGCCGTTCTCGTAGATGAGCTGCACTTTCGGCAATTCGACTTCCTTGCCGATGACGACGCTGACCGTTTCCGTCTCCGGAATGAGCGCGAGAATCTTGTCGTGAACCGTCACCTCGACGACGGCTTCGAGCCATCTGCCCTCCACGGCTTCGACGCGCGCAATCAGCTTGGCCGTGCCCCTTCCGACCGCCTGCCACTTGCCGTCTTCGATCGTCACGACGTTCGGGTTGTCCGAATGCCACTTGGCGAGCTTCCCGACGTCTCTCGTCTCGCCCGCGAGCGTCGTGCCCGTCAAGGCCGGCAGCGATCCCGTATCCTCCACGAAAGCGTCCAGATCTTCCTTCGCCAGCTTGATCGATTCGATCGTCGGGAACACGGTCACGGATACCGTCTTGGACAGCCCCAAGTACGAGACGTTGATCGTCGCGTTGCCCGTGCCGTTCGGCGAGACGTATACGTTGCCGTCCTCTCTCCGAATGACCGCCACCGCTTGATCGGCGTCGGAAATTTTCCATTCGGCCAGATTCGTCACATCGTCCGGCCCGGCCGTCAGCCTGCCGCTGTTGGCCAGGGCGGACAATTGCACCTTGGAGCCGTACAGCGTGACGTGGATCGAATCTTCGGGCGCCACCATAAGCGCCTCGTACACCGTCTTTACGATGACGGTCAACGTTCCCGATTCTCCGTTCCGCTGGGCCGTAATGACCGCCGTTCCTTTGCCTACGGCCGTCAGCTTGCCCTTCTCGACCTTGACGACGGCAGGGTTGCTGCTCGTCCAGTCCGCTTCGTCCGTAATCGTCGCCGTAGAGCCGGAATTCAGCGTCGCGACGGCTTCCAATTGGTGCACGGGGCCGCCGATGTACATCTCGACGGGCCCTTCAAGCGGATTGCCCTCCGCGCGGAACTTGATCTCCTTATACGGCGACGTCACTTTCAAATCTATCGAATCCGATTTGCCTTTGCTCTTCGCCGTAATTTTCACTTCGCCAGCCGACAGCAACTTGACCTTGCCCTTGTCGACGGTGGCGACGTTCGCGTCGGATGTCGTCCACTGCGCGGACGAGGTCGTATCCTCGACCGTGCCGCCGCTTCGCGTCCCGACGATCGCGAAATTCAGCTCCTGACCGAGCTCGACGTCCATCTTCGCCGGGGCGTCCGCCGAATCGAGCTTCAGCTTGAGCTCGTCGAAATAATGCTCCGACGAGACCATGAACGCGGCCGACTTCTCCTTGTAGCGAACCGTGATCGTCGCCGACGAAACGACACCCGTCGCGGTGACGACGCCCTTGGAGACTTTGACCGCCGAAGACGTCGAAGACCACGTGGCTTCGTCCGTAATATTTTTCTCCCCGGAAACCGACATGCTCGCGAACGCGTTCAGGACGATCGAGTTGTCGTCCACGTACAGCACGCCCGGTTCAGCCGTCGTAGAGGTGATATAGACGGATCTCACGACGTCGTCGGACGCGGATGCCGCGCCCCCGAACGGCGTACCGATCAAAGCGACGGCAAGCAGAACGGCGACGATGCGATGGACGAGTATTCCGGGACGAGACGACAGGGATCGGCGTTTCGCTGCTTTGCTCCAGATTTTCATAAGTAAGCAGTTCCTCCATAAGCCGTATTTCGATAACGTTTCTTCTTACTATAACGGCCGCGAACGCCGAATCCTGAAGACGATTGCCGAAATTTCCCGGTTTTTTCGCGAAAAAAAGCCGACCCTTGGGCCTTGCGGCCTACGATCGGACTTCTTCTTCTAAGCTCAATCCTCCAACCGATAATCGCGGCGCAGCGTCGCCAAGTTCTCCGAGCAGCGATCGGCCCATCGCCGCATCCGGTCGATCCGTTCGATCTCGGCCGCCAGCGCGGTCTTGAGCGACTCCCGATACTCGGGAATCCGTCCCGCGTAAGACTGCGCCGCCTGCGCTGGAACCCATACTTTCTCGGTATAAGCCAGCGCCCTCCGCTCGTGGAAGATCGGCGCGTCCGGATCGTAGTCGCTGTGGAGATCCCCCTGCGTCGGATGACGCGATACGGCCAGCGTCTTGACCAGCGTTCTTCTTTCGTCCCGCTCGATCGCTTCGCCGATGTAACCCCCCGTTTTATAGTTGAATTTCACGATTTCGCCGCGGATTTCATCCTTTTCCATTGTCGTCATCTCCCTATTCGACCCGTTTCTTCATATTGTACCACTTGTTCCGCGTCCCGCTTCAGCGTAATATGGAAATAGGAAAAGTGGAGGAATATTTCTTATGCGCAAAAAACGAGTTCTGCTGCTTTCCGAAGGTTTCGGTACCGGACATACGCAGGCCGCTTACGCGCTAGCCATGGGTCTTCGCCAGCTGTCTCCGAAGATTCAGACTCGCGTTATCGAGCTCGGCACGTTCCTGAATCCGGTCATTGGCCCGCTCATTCTTACCGCCTACCGCAAAACCGTAAGCAAACAGCCCAAACTGGTCGGTAAAATGTATCGCAGCTATTACCATAAATCGTTGAACCGCATGACCCAATTCGCGTTGCATCGCTTGTTCTACAACCAGGTATCCGACGTCGTCCGGCAGCTTAAGCCGGATTCCATCGTCTGCACGCATCCGATCCCCAACGCCGTCGTCAGCCGCCTCAAGAGGCTCGGTCTCGACGTTCCTTTGTATACGCTGATCACCGATTACGACGCGCATGCGACGTGGATCACGCCGGAAGTCAACGCTTATTTGGTGAGCACGCCCGCCGTCCGCGACAAGCTGATCGCAAGGGGCGTGTCCCCCGCTTCCGTCGCGGTAACGGGCATCCCGGTCCATCCGAACTTCTGGCATCCCCACGATCGCGCGGAAATTCTGAAGCAGTTTCGCCTGAAGGACATGCCTACCGTCCTGATCATGGGCGGCGGCTGGGGACTGCTGTACGGAGAAGAACTCGTCGAGTACATGACGACGTACGCCGACCGCATCCAGCTGATCTTGTGCATGGGCAGCAACGAAAAGGAGCGCGAGAAGCTGCTGGCGGATCCTCGCTTTAGGCAACCCAACGTGCACGTCATCGGCTTTACGAAAGAGATCAGCAAGCTGATGGATATTTCCGATTTGCTCGTCACGAAGCCCGGGGGCATGACTTGCACGGAAGGAATGGCGAAGGGCATTCCGATGCTCTTCTACGAACCGATTCCGGGGCAGGAGGAAGAGAACGCGGAATACTTCGTCAAGCACGGCTTCGGGGAGCTGATGACGAGCAACGAGACGATAGAACGCTGGTTCCGCTTGATCCAGGAGCCTTACGCCGCCGATCAGCATCGCGACACCCTGCTCGCCCTGCGCAATGCGGAATATCATCCGGCCAAATGCTCGGAAGCGGTTCTTGCCCTTATGGAATAAGCCGGGCATCGCCGAGAAGCGAAGAAGCACCTTTGTCCACTATGCGTGGGGAAGGTGCTTCTTCGCTTCTCGCGCTGGTTCGAATGGGGCGGGACCGCCGGTTCCGTTCGATCGGTCAATGGATTTTTTTGCGGTATTGCATGGGGGTGTACCCGGTAAGCTTCTTGAACGTTCTCGTGAAATGGGACAGATTGTCGTAGCCGAGACGGCTCATGATATGGGTAACTTGCAGTTCCGATTGCGTCAACAACTCCTTGGCGTATTCGATTCTCTGCCGCGCGATGTACTCGGACAACGACCATCCGGTTTTCTTGCGAAAAAAGCGGGACAGGTAAGCGGGATGAAAATGCACGAAATGCGCGATCTCTTCCCGCGTCGGCGGTTCCGGCAGGCGCTTCTCGATGTAATCGAGAATTTGCCGCAGCGGCGCATCGTTCGCCAAGCGGGCTCGCGGCTCGATCGTCGGACGCCTTCCCGGCTTCGGTTCATCGTCGGGCGGGTCGTCGCGCGGAAGCTCCCGCATCGCGACGGAGTCTCCGATCTCGACCTCCACTTCCGCGTATAGATGGGTCCGGGCGACTCTTCGCAGCATTTTGCAGCGGTTCTCCACGCCGGACAAGATCGGATTGCGCGACGGCAATCCGAACAGGAAGACCGCCGCTCCGCGCCGCACGCGCAATGTCGCGCCCGGCAGCGGTTGCCGGATCAATTCGTCCGCCGCGTTGCACAGCGCGTATTCCAGCAAGTCGCGGTCGCGCTCGGGCAGGGAAATCCGCCACCTGTCGACCGATATTCGGATCGGCAGCACCCAACTGCTCGCATCCTTCGTTTCCTCCATCATTTCCCTCCTTTGTTCTCCGGCCTAACGCGCGAGGGGTTCCGCAGGTCCGCCATGGCTGTTTCCCAACGCGCCCAGACGCGCTTTCGTCGAATCCGCTTTCATGTCCGGCTGCGCGGCCGAAAGCTCGGCAATGAGCGGATTCCAATTTCATTATGCAGGAAATGATTTACAGAATCTAGCAACTTTCGTGACGTTTTTAGCACTTTCGTGACATCGCTTGCGCTTTTCCGGAAAGACGAAAGCCGGCGCGTCGCCGCGCCGCGCTTCCGTCCCCGATCGTTTACGGCTCGATTCCCCAGACGAGCGTGCCGTTATGGTACAGCGTTACCTTGTTCCAGTCGGCGTAAGCCGTCTTCGTGCCGTCGTACGAGTAATCGTCCGCTTCGTTGAAGTTGCTCCAGTCCGTCTTGGACATCCGCAGCTGAATGTCTCCCGTCTGCCCGTTCGCCGGGATCGATCCGGCTCCTGCCGTGAACGACAGCTCGGCGTACGTGTCGGCGCCCGCGCCCGAAACGCTGCCGAACGTCACCTGAATATTCGAGCCGCCGATCTGCGCCCAATCGATCCAGGCGTTCATCGCCGCCGAGGAGTCTTTCGTGAAGTAATAGCGCAGCTTCAATTCGCTAAGGGGCACCGCGCTCGCGCCCGTATTCTTGATGTTCAGATGCGGCTTGATCTGATTATCGGTCGCGTTCGTGTCGGCGGCTTTGTATTGAAGGACGAGATTGCCCGTCTGGGGCGCCTGCGGCGTCGCGCTCGCCTGCGCCGAATTCGCGCTCTCGCCTGCCGCGTTGACCGCGCTTGCGACATAGTAGTACGTCGTCCCGTTCGTCAATCCCGTATCCGTGTAGCTCGTGCCGGTCACGCCCGTCGCGACCGTCGCGTACGGCCCGCCGCTCGTCGTCGCCCGCTTCACGTTGTAGCTTGTCGCCCCGGCCGACGCCGTCCAGCTCAGCGAGACTTGCGCGTTGCCCGCGGTCGCCGTCAAGCCCGTCGGGGCCGCGGGAATCGTCGGCCCCGCGCCCGGCGTCGCGCTCGCCTGCGCCGAGTTCGCGCTCTCGCCGGCCGCGTTCGTCGCGCTCGCGACGTAGTAGTACGTCGTGCCGTTCGTCAAGCCCGTATCCGTGTAGCTCGTGCCGGTCACGCCCGTCGCGACCGTCGCGTACGGCCCGCCGCTCGTCGTCGCCCGCTTCACGTTGTAGCTCGTCGCCCCGGCCGACGCCGTCCAGCTCAGCGAGACTTGCGCATTGCCCGCGGTCGCCGTCAAGCCTGCCGGCGCTGCCGGCACCGTCGGGCCGCCGCCCGATCCGAGCAGGCGATCGAATTCCGCATACGCCGTGGCGATGTCCACCTGCGACCAGAACCGGTGGTACTTGAACGTCGGCACGCCGTTTTCCCACGTTTGGGTCGCCGGGTTGAACGAAGTGTTGTACAGGTTCGACAAATACGCCCATTGCGGATCCTGCGTGATTTTCGGCCGAAGCTCGGCGTAGCTGATATAGGTGCCGTTGCCCCCTTTGGCCGGATCGGAAGGAATGCCGCCCGTTCCCGGAATCGTATTGCCGTGTCCGAATGTGCCGCTCCAGCCGGAGGGGAAATAGATCTCCTTCGTGAAGTAGCGGTAATAATCGGCGCGCGGCTCGTCCACCGCGATTCCTATGCCGTCGTTGTATTGCCAGGCGATGTCCAGCAGCGAATCCGCCATCGTTTTCGCCTGGTCGCCGAGGGCCGTGAAGCTGCCCGTCTCCGCCTGCGTCCCCGCCGCGAAGAAGGTGAGCGCCTTGATGTAGCTGCCGAGCACTCCGACGTCCTGGGTCGGGTTTTTCGTAATGACGTGGAAATTCGGATTGCCGGTAAAAGAGTTGAAGCCGTTCCAGGTGTCCGGCTGGCCGGTCCATTCCTGCCCGCCCGGGATCCAGTATTCGCCCGGCGCGGATACGGAAGCGACGGCCGGATTAAGACCGCCGAGCACCCGGTCTCCGGAGGCGTTCAAGTAGTAGCCGTCTTGATCGGACACCGGTCTGCTATTGGCGAACGTGTAATCGAGCGCCCAGTCGACCCATTTCGTAATGACGTTCTTGGCCATTCTGAAGTTCTGGGAGGTCGTGTCTCCGTTCGATGCCAGAATATAGTACAGCTCGGCAACGCGCTCGAGCGGCCACGCCTGGAAGCCGAACCACGTGTTCGATCCGGGATCGTGATAGACGGGATTCTCTTGATACGCCATTCCGTAGAACGTGCTGACGCCGGAAGGATAAGCGTCGTAGCTGCCGTTCCAGCTGTTCGTCGCGCCGCCGCCGACCGCTCCCTCCGCGGACAGCAGCCAATTGTAGAACTCGAGCTGCCTCGTCAGCGAGACGTTCCAGTCCGCCTGGCCGGTCGCCGACACGGGGTTCAGCCCCCCGGCCGCCGTACCCAGGGCGTAAGCCGCGACCGGATTCTGATACGCTTGGTGCGTATGGCTCGCGCCGATCCGCCAAGCCCAGTTGCCGTTCGTGCCGAGACCGCCGCCCCACGCCGTATACCAAGCCATCAAATAGTGGGAGGAGTTTTTGCCGCTGCCCGGCGCGGGCGATCCGTCGCTGGCGCTGCCGATTTGCTGGAAATACTTGTCGTACATGCCGTAACGGAGATAGTCGCCCATTTTCCTCGCCTTGTCGATAATCGCCGTATTATTGAAGCCAAGCTGCTTGGCCCAATAGATGACCTGCACCGCTCTGGCGTCGGCGTCCGTCGCGTTCGTATAGCGCCATTGGGCGGCGGGAGCCTGGTTCTCCTGCGTGAACAAGGTCATGAACCCTTCGTTCGGCTTCCCGAACGATTTGTCGTCCTGGGAAGGATGAGTAATCGCCTCCCAGACCGATTCCTGTTCCCCGCGCTGGAATGTGTTCACGTAGGTGGCCGTATGCGACGGGTTGAGCAGATTGCCGTAGCCGTACCAGTTATCCACGTCGACGAGCCAGTGCATAAGGTACGTCTGGTTGTTGCCGTATGCGGCTTTCAGTTCCGCATCCAACGGATCCGAACCGGCGGCGTATTGTCCCGACAGCTGCGAGGGGTACTGGTCCGGATACGGCTTCTCGGCCGCGTAGGTCGCCGGGCTGCTCGGATTGTAGTAGCTCATCGTCGGCTGCTCCTCGGCGCCGTCCCCTTCGTTGATCGGAATAATATATTTCTCCATATTGGCCCAGGCGGCCTCCAGCTTCGTCCAATCGCCGGTATAGTAGCCGTACAGCGTCTCCAGCCATAGCCAGTAGCTGTAGGCTTCGGAAGTGGTCATATGTCCGTAATCCGGCGCTTCGCTGAGCAGCGTCTCGATGGAATGATAAGGAATGCCTTCCGGCGAGAAGTAGCCGTTGGCCGGATTTTTGATCTGGCCGTACAGCTGCATGAATCGGTTCTCGTATACGGTCGCGGCGGATGCCTCTTTCGGCGCGGTCCACAGACCGGCGAACGCGGATGCGACGATCGCGACCGCGATCCACCAGACGAGCCCTTTGCGGTAAATGCGGGACGTCATTTCGCGATTCCTCCTTTATCGTTTTTCGCTTTCCTCTCACGTTTCCACATTGAATCGAAGCTCTAGAAGTCTCTTATCCTTAAGGCTCGATGCCCCAGATAAGCGCGCCGCTATGGTACAGCGTCACCTTGTTCCAGTCGGCGTAGGCCGTCTTCGTGCCGTCGTACGAATAGTCGTCCGCTTCGTTGAAGTTGCTCCAGTCCGACTTCGCCATCCGCAGCTGAATGTCGCCCGTCTGGCCGTTCGCCGCGATCGAACCGGCTCCGGCCGTGAACGACAGCTCGGCGTACGTATCCGCGCCCGTGCCCGAAGCGCTTCCGAACGTCACCTGAATGTTCGCGCCGCCGATCTGCGCCCAGTCGATCCAGGCGTTCATCGCCGCCGCGCCTTCCTTCGTGAAGTAGTACCGCACTTTCAGATCGCTCAGGCTTACCGCGCTCGCACCCGTGTTCTTGATGTTCAGATGCGGCTTGATCTGATTATCGGCCGCGTTCGTGTCCGCCGCCTTGTACTGCACGACCAGACCGCCCGGAGAGCCGCCGCCGCTCGGCGTGACATCGACCTGCGCCGAATTCGCGCTCTCGCCCGCCGCGTTCGATGCGCTCACGACATAGTAGTACGTCACGCCGTTCGTCAAGCCCGCGTCCGTATAGCTCGTCCCGGGCGCGCCCGACGCCACCGTCGCGTACGGTCCGCCGCTCGTCGTCGCGCGCTTCACGTTGTAGCCCGTAGCGCCGCTCGACGCGTTCCAGCTCAGCGTCGCTTGCCCGTCCCCCGCCGTCGCCGTCAAGCCCGTCGGGGCCGCAGGGACCGTCGGACCGGCGCTCGGCGTGACGCTGACCGGCGCCGAATTCGCGCTCTCGCCCGCCGCATTCGCCGCGCTGACGACGTAGTAGTACGTCGTGCCGTTCGTCAAGCCCGCGTTCGTATAGCTCGTCCCCGTCACGCCCGTCGCGATCGTCGCATACGGCCCGCCGCTCGTCGTCGCGCGCTTCATGTTATAGCCCGTCGCGCCGCCGGAAGCGTTCCAGCTCAGCGTCGCCTGCGCGTTGCCCGCCGTCGCCGTCAAGCCCGTCGGGGCCGCAGGGACCGTCGGACCGGTGCCGCCGCCGGGAATGACCGGATAGGCGTTTTGAACCAACTGCACGAACTGATTATGGAACCAATGGCCGGATACCGGAGCGTTCGGCAGAGCGCCCGTCGGTTTCCCGCTTGCTGCAATATAAGTCGGATCGCACATTCTGTCGAAGCCCTTGCCCTCGTTGTTCGGAATCTCCGAGCTCGATCCGTCCGATTCGCCGGGCGGCTTTACCCATACGAAAGCGTCGAGATGCGCCCCGTAGCCGGCGGGAGCCGCCTGTGGAGGTTCTCCGATCCCCGCTCCGGAAGGATTGCACCAATTGCCGCGGTGCAATCGCTTGTCGATGCGGCCGGAGTCGACGTAGGCGTTGACGGTAGATCCGCTCGCGCCGGTCGGCCGGTTCGGCCCGCCCCAGCCGTTGCGCGACGTGTCGATCAGAAATCCGATATTCGGCGACCAGCCCTTCGCGACGAAGCCGGCATAAAGCGCCGCGGTAAAATCGTGTTCGCCGAAATACGGGTTCCATTCGTAATAGCTGGCGGATCTTATCTGTTGCCCGCCGATCGTCAGGTAAGGATCCGGCAAGTGGGGCTCCGCCAAGGGCGTCGTATTCGCCGTATTGGTGATGAAGCCGTCGACGCTTGCCAGCCCGGCTGCGGTCCCGTTCACGACAGACGTGAACAAATCGATAGCAGGCTGCAGATTCGAGTCCCACCCCAACCATCCGGCATGTCCGATGTCCATATAGTTATACACGTTCGGAATGGCATGAAGCTTGTCCAGCGCGTAACGCGTCGCGTCACGGTAAATATTCGTCGAGTTCGCGGCGGCGCAAGCCGGATTGCTCAAGTTCGTCACCAGATTCGGCAAGGAATCCGGTTCAACGATCGCAACGATGCGGATATCCCGATATTTCGGGTCGGAGAATGCAGCAGCGATCGGATCGATGTATTGCGTCTTGTACGTTTGGAGCCCCGCCGCCGTCAGCGGCAATTCCCCGTTCGATGCCAGGGCGTGGCAGTCCCGGCCGGGCAAGTTATAAACGACGAACATGGCGGTAATCGGCATATTGCCTTGCTTCTGCTCCAGCACGTGATCCAGCGTCTCGATGAGGCTCTTGCGTCCCCCGTTGGCCGCTCCCCCCTCGATCGCCGCGATGCGGTCGAGCCAGACGGCCGTCGGATAGGATTTGACGGTTTGCATTTTCGCGATGAGCGCGCTGTCGCTGATTTGCGCGATCGACGTATCGATCAATGCCGCATAGTCGGGATTCACGTAAGCGGTCGCGCCTACGAACGGGTTATCGACGCGCGGCTCGGCAGCCGAGCTTTCCCGAATGCCCGCCATCAACAGCGTGTTAAACGCCAACGCAAGCAGTACGATCAGCTTCGCCGCCTGTTTCGTTTTTGCTATCGTCATTTCTAACACCTCCTTAATCGATTTTTGGCGTTGCTCTGATCAATATTGGACTTTATGAACTACCTCTTAAGGCTCGATGCCCCAGATAAGCGTACCGTTATGGTACAGCGTCACCTTGTTCCAGTCGGCGTAGGCCGTCTTCGTGCCGTCGTACGAGTAATCGTCCGCTTCGTTGAAGTTGCTCCAGTCCGACTTCGCCATCCGCAGCTGAATGTCGCCCGTCTGGCCGTTCGCCGCGATCGAACCGGCTCCAGCCGTGAACGACAGCTCGGCGTACGTATCCGCGCCCGTGCCCGAAGCGCTGCCGAACGTCACCTGAATATTCGCGCCGCCGATCTGCGCCCAGTCGATCCAGGCGTTCATCGCCGCCGCGCCTTCCTTCGTGAAGTAGTACCGTACTTTCAGATCGCTCAGGCTTACCGCGGTCGCACCTGTGTTCTTGATGTTCAGATGCGGCTTGATCTGATTATCGGCCGCGTTCGTGTCCGCCGCCTTGTACTGCACGACCAGACCGCCCGGAGAGCCGCCGGCGCTCGGCGTGACATCGACCTGCGCCGAATTCGCGCTCTCGCCCGCCGCGTTCGATGCGCTCACGACGTAGTAGTATGTCACGCCGTTCGTCAAGCCCGCTTCCGTATAGCTCGTCCCCGTTACGCCCGTCGCCACCGTCGCGTACGGCCCGCCGCTCGTCGTCGCGCGCTTCACGTTGTAGCCCGTCGCGCCGCTCGACGCGTTCCAGCTCAGCGTCGCTTGCCCGTCCCCCGCCGTCGCCGTCAAGCCCGTCGGCGCCGCAGGGACCGTCGGAGCGGCGCTCGGCGTAACGCTGACCGGCGCCGAATTCGCGCTCTCGCCCGCCACGTTTACCGCGCTGACGACGTAGTAGTACGTCGTGCCGTTCGTCAAGCCTGCGTTCGTATAGCTCGTCCCCGTCACGCCCGTCGCGATCGTCGCATACGGCCCGCCGCTCGTCGTCGCGCGCTTCATGTTATAGCCCGTCGCGCCGCCGGAAGCGTTCCAGCTCAGCGTCGCCTGCGCGTTGCCCGCCGTCGCCGTCAAGCCCGTCGGCGCGGCCGGAGGCGTCGGCAGGACCGGACCCGGCTCGTTGCCGAACACTTTGACGCCGTTGTCGTAGAGCGGCATGTACGGCGTCTTGACCGCCGTCGTGGAAGTCAGCCCTTGCGCGGAATAGTCGTTGTTCGGATTCCAGAACGACGTGCCCTGCGGCGCGGCCAGACGGAACTGCACTTCCTTCCTGTAGTGAGGCTGGCCTCCCGGATAGATTTTTGTGCCCGTGAAATCGACCGTCACGTAGTAAATGTGGTTCGCCGCGTCGTGCGCCGTCAGCGGAGAAACCGTCGCTCCCTGATTGTAATTCGTGCTGATCGTAACGTTGGCGGCGGTGTATCCGGCCGCGTATACTTCGGACAAATCGACGTAATAACGGAAAGAAAGCTTATCGCCCATGCGCGCCGGCCAGCCGGAACGATTGTTCACCAGCGCCTTGATCTCGGTATAATTCGGTCCGGTGCTGTTGAAGGACGCTTCGACGAACATCTCGTCCTCCTTCGTCTCCGCGGGCGGGAAATTCGGGAGCGGCTGCTGCCCGGCGCCGTACAGCAGGTTCATCTTCGCCAGTACGCCCGTAAAGGCGGCATTGTAATCGGTTGCCACTTCGTTGCTGACGTAATCCCCGATCGAATCGGTATAGGCGTCGTCGCTGTTCGGCCCGCCGACCAGCGCGCCGTACAGCACGTGGCGGTGATTCGCCGGCACCGATTGGCTATCCGCCCAGGAGCCGTGCGACGTCCGATGGTGCGGACGCTGCGGCGGATTGTTGCCGAAGCCGATCACGTAGCTGCTGTTGCGCGGATTGTCTCCAAGCACGTACAGCGCCTGGCTCGTGGCGAAGTCTTTGTACTTGTTTTTCTTGACGGGATCGGTCACCCAGTCGGAATACACGAACGCCAGGAACGAGGCGTTCATCGCGTAACGGAGCGAGCCCCAGGTGTCGAGCCATGCCAAACCGCCAGGCGAATAAGTGATCCTTTCTCCGGTCCCGGGTACGCCGCTCGTCCAATAATCCAGATTCCGCTCCGTTGATTCGACGAACGCGGGGTCGTTCGTAATGCGGGCGAGCAGCAGTTGAGCCCCGTAATGCTTGTCGTCCCAAGCATGCGTCCATTTGTAGCCCCAATGCTCCGTTTGCCCTTCCTTGCCCCAGTTGTTCGCGGCGGCGACCGCCTTGGTCAAGTAAGCGCTGTCGTCGGTCGCCAAGTACAGCCAAGCGGCGCCCCAGGACAGCTCGTCCCAATAGCCCGACCAGGAGTTGTAGAACGATTGGGCGTCCGTCACGCAATCGCTGTACTTGCCCCGGTACGTATCGGCGAAGTCGTACAGTTGTTCGGCATGGGTGAGCAGCGTCGCGGCGTAAGCCGGATCGACGTCCCGGAACACGATCGAAGACGCCGCAAGCGCGGCCGCCGTCTCGCCGGCCACATCCGATCCCGGGCAGGTCGCCGTGATCTTGTAGGAAGGCCGGTTCATCTGCATCACCTCGGCCGGCCCCCACCAGGCGTGATCCACAGCGCCTTGCCCGACCTGCACGTACAGCTCGTTCGGGGCGGTGTGGGCCTTCAAGAAGTAATCCGTCGCCCATTTCAGGTTATCGAGAATTTCTTCGTATTGTCCCGCTTGCTTGAATCCGTCCTCGTACTCGTATACGGCCCAGGCGAGCATCGTCGCGGAGGCGGCCATCGGAAAACCGAACTTGACGTGGTCTCCCGCATCGTACCACCCGCCGGTCAGATCCTTGCCGACGTCCGCCCCGTCCGTCATGCCCGAGTCGCCGCGCCACTCTACGCGGTTGTTGGCCGGCAAGGGACCGGATCGCTGCGCCTCGTAAAAGTAAATCGACTTCTGCAGGGCTTCGGCGTAATTGTAAGAACCGGCTGACGCGCTCGCGTCCGAAGACGCGAACGGTCCGGCTCCGGCCAAGGCGGACAGGGCGATGGCCGCCGACAAGGCGACGCTTAGTGTTTTCTTCCAACTTCTCTTCATGCAATAATCCCTCCCGAAATTTGAAATTTTCAGTGCGCCATAAGCCGCCTCATCCGTTGATCGTCCGGACATCCCCCCTTTCGCAGTTCGGCAATCCGCTCCCTTCCGCATGAGCGGCCCCAGCTTGATCGTTACGGCTCGATGCCCCAGACGAGCGCGCCGTTATGGTACAGCGTCACCTGGTTCCAGTCGGCGTAAGCCGTCTTCGTGCCGTCGTACGAGTAATCGTCCGCTTCATTGAAATTCGTCCAGTCCGTCTTCGTCATTCGCAGCTGGATGTCGCCCGTCTGGCCGTTCGCCGCAATCGAACCGGCTCCCGCCGAAAACGAGATTTCCGCGTACGTATCCGCGCTCGCGGCCGATGCGGCGCCGAACGTCACCTGAACATTCGAGCTGCCGATCTGCGCCCAGTCGACCCAGGCGTTCATCCCCGCCAAGCCGTCCTTCGTGAAGTAGTAGCGAAGCTTCAAGTCGCTTAAAGGCACCGCGCTCGAGCCCGTGTTCTTGATGTTGAAGTGCGGCTTGATCTGGTTGTCCGCCTCGTTCGCGTCCGCTGTCTTGTACTGCGCGACGAGACCGACCGGAGCGCCGCCGCCGCTCGGCGTAGCGCTCGCCTGCGCCGAGTTCGCGCTTTCGCCTGCCGCGTTCGCCGCACTAACGACATAGTAGTACGTCGTGCCGTTCGTCAAGCCCGCATCCGTATAACTCGTCCCAGGCACGCCCGTCGCCACCGTCGGGTACGGCCCGCCGCTCGTCGTCGCGCGCTTCACGTTGTAGCCCGTCGCGCCGCTCGACGCGTTCCAGCTCAGCGTCGCTTGCCCGTCCCCCGCCGTCGCCGTCAAGCCCGTCGGCGCCGCGGGGACGGTCGGCGCCCCGCCATACAGCTCGCCCAAGCTGATGCCTGTCGTCGTGCCGGCCCCTCCGAGGGGAACTTGATGGTCGAGTCCGACGAACTTCCCGCCGCTCTGCCATAGGGCCGGCTTCAGCATCGTATACTTCGCCTCGTCCCAAGTTGCCCAATCGTCCAGCAGCAGCCCTCCGGTGTCTCCCGAATTCGGGTTAATACACCAGAACGTATGATGAATTTTCTCCTCGATCATCAAGTCGCGCAAAGCGTGCATCCACTTGTCCTGGCGCGGATCCTGCCCGAGCCGCCCGCCCCATTCCCCGACCAGCAAGGGCGCGATGTTCTCTTCATGGATGTAGAGCCAGTTCGGCCGCCAGATGTCGTTCGTCAGCGTCGTTTTGTCGAAATCGCCCTGAAACCACGGCTGATCGTATACGAGCGGTCCGTAATCGTGAGGCGAATAGACGAGCCGGTCCTGACGGGAGCCCAAATCAACCGGGTAATCCCGCACGCCGCGCAGGTTGCCTCCCCACCACGTGGAGTAATAATCCGTCAACCCGGTCGAAGACCATGTTTTCCCTTCCTTCGGGTAAATCTCGATGCCTTCGCACAGAATCAGCACGTTCGGATGGATCGCGAGAATGCGGTTGCCCGCCGTCTCGCAGGCGTTTTTGAAATTGTCGACGTCCGCGGAGCCGTCCCATTTCGCCCGGGGACTCTGCGACTGCGTCCCGTGCGGCTCGTTCTTGATGTCCATGGCGACGATCGTGTCGTTATCCTTGTACCGATCCGCGATCCATTCCCAAGCTTGATAGAACAGTTCGGGCGTGATGGCGCCCTTGTACCACATCGGATAGAAATGGCCCGCGTTGTCCGCTTCCGCGCTATGGACGTCCAGCATCACCTTAAGTCCGTATCGCTCGCACAGCGCCAGCCAATAGTCCCAAATCTCCAAAGAATTTTTGCCTGCCAGCTCCGGGTTCACGTAGGTGTTGACGTTCGGGACGTTCGCCGTCTGCCCGTTCTTCCATTCCAGGATCAGCTCGGTCGAGATCGGAACCCGCACGATGTTGATCCCTCTCTCGGCCATTTCTTTCGTGATCCGTTCGATGTTCGCCGACCACAGGCCGTGGAACACCCGTTCCGTCGCGTTAAAGCCGAACCAGTTGACGCCCGTAAGCCAGACTTCGTTGCCCGCTTCGTCGACGATTTTGTTTCCTTGCGCGCGAAGCCAGTCTTTGGCCGGTACCTCCGGGGAGGCCGAAGCCGGGACGGCAAGGCCGATCATGCCGGCCATTAGAAGCGCAATAAGAAGCGAATGCCAAGCTTTCTTGAACTTCATCGTTTCTCCTTCCTTTCCTGGAAATCGGATCGCGCCCGCATGTACGTTTCCTTTACGACGGCAACGGCCATTCGCGGCGCACGGCCCGCTATCATTCGCGCACCTCCCTATCGGAAAAGGTTTTCTATCGGCTATCTCCATTATAAAACCGCGAACCGTCCCGAAATGTGCGCATTGTGACCACTTTAGCGCGCTTTCGTAACCGAATATTGTCCGACAAACAAAAACGCCTCAGGCGTCCTGAGGGCAGTAGCATACGATTGAACCGTCTGCGATCAGATCTGCCGCTTCACATCCTCTTTGCCCCGTCGCCCCAGGCCGTTCGGACAGAGGATCCGCTAATTGTGAACAAATCCGGTTTTTTTGCATCTGTGCGGACAGAGGATCCGTTATTTGGCTCCGAGACGGCGATTTCTGCCATAAATCATCGAAATAACGGATTCTCTGTCCGATTCATCTTCAAAATGAGGGGGTTTCGGCAAAATAAGGGCTTCTGTGTCCGATCGCAAAAAATCAAGTGGAATGAAGACCCCTCACTCATCGAAAATTTTATACATTCTTATATGTTAAAAAAACTCCGTCGTCCCCACCGGACAACGGAGCTTGTCTCGTATTTACAGCGCGCTGCCCCCGTACAGGAAACGGTGCTCCCAATGCTTGCCGGCGATGCTGTCCGTTCGGACGCCCCCGGATTGCTTCGAATAAGTATGCAGCACCTTGCCCTCGCCGAGATAGATCGCCACGTGGCTGATCCGCGTGGAAAATGGTTTTTTCCCCGAATATTGAGAAGCGCTCGTTCCCTTGTAATCCATGAAGAACATCAGATCGCCGCGTTTGAGCTTGCGCCAATCGGTCGTGACGGAGTTCTTGTTGCGGACGTAACTGCCTTGCTGCCTCGAGTCGGCCGGCAGGACGATGCCCGTCGCGTCCCGGAACATCTGGCGGATCAGGTCCGAGCAATCGAACGTGCGCGGATCGTCGCGCTTGGAGCCGAATTCGTACGGCGTGCCCAAGTACTTCATGCCCGCGGCGATGATCGCTTCCACCCGGGTAGAAGGACTTCCCGTGCCGGGATTCGAGACCGGAGGCGGAGTGCCGATCGAGCCCCCGACGTTTATGTACTTGCTGCTCGTGCTCACGTAGCCGGTCTGGCCTCGCGAATCCCTGACCGCGTACCAGTAGGCGTTGTGCTGGCCCGTCACCGTCACCTGCTCGCCTTTGGACAAATAGCGGATGCGGGAAGCGCTCGTCGAAGGCCCGGTCCGGAAGGAGACGCCCGATACGATCGTCGCGTTCGTGCCGGTCGCCGGCGACCCTCCGCCGGGCAATACGGATGTTCCGTTGACTTTCAAATACTTGCTGTCCGTGGAAATATAGCCGATCGTCCCGAAGACGTCTTGTACCCGCCACCAATAGTTATTATGCTTGTTCAGCACGACGACGTCCTCGCCCTTGCCGATCATGCGAATGATTTTGGACGAAGCGCTCGGTTCCGTCCGGAAGTTCACGCCGTACTGGATCGTGCCCGTCGTAACGGCAGCGGCCGCGCTCGTCTGCGTCGCCGGATAAGAAGTCCAAACCACCGTCGCCGCCATGAGACACATCAATGCTCGTTTAAATTTCACTTATGCAGTCCTCCTCTGGATTCGGCGTTAAGAGCCCCGTAGCTCTTACAAGCTCCATTATAGAGGCGCTTTTCGCCTATTCCATCGGACGTCCAGCCCACCGATCAGGACATTCGTAGGCGAATCGGTCCGGGCTTGTCTAGGACCGGAGGCCGTGAATCTGCGCCCGGAGCCGACCGGTTTGCGGTGGAATTGCCCTGATTTTCCAATGACAAATCTTTCATAAACGTCAAATAGGCCGCCCGTGGGCGGCCCTTGCGATATCAAGCATATCCTTTCATGAGCGTATTCTCACGATTTTCGGTTCGCAAGACCTACTCGCTCTTGCTATTTCAAGCTTTCCTCCGGTTCCACGTGCACATGCACGTTCAAAATATCATGCTTGCGGCGCAGCCTCTGTTCGACCGTATCGCTGATTTTATGGCTGTCGACCAAGGACAGCGAAGGGTCCACGGTCACGATGACGTCGACGAGAACGGTGCTCCCGTGAATGCGCGCGCGGATGTCCTTGATGCCGCGAACGCCTTCCGTACGCTCGACGACGCCTTTGAGCGTCTTGAGCTGCTTGGCGTCGAAGCCGTCGGTCAAGTCGTGCGTCGCCGACCAGAATATGTCCCACGCCGTCTTCAGAATGAGCAGGGCGACGACGATCGCCGCGACCGGATCGAGCCAGGGCCATCCGAGACCCGCCCCGAAAATGCCGATCGCCGCGCCGATGCTGACGAGGGCGTCCGACCGGTTGTCTTGCGCGGCCGCCATTAACGCCTGGCTGCGAATCCGTCTGGCCAGCCTCGCATTGTACGCGTATACGGCGAACATCGCGGCGGCAGCGGCCAGCGCCACCCATCCGGCGATCGTGTGCGGCTCCGCGTATCTCTCGTACCAGAGGCTGCGAATCGCGGCCAATCCGACCTGCAGACCCACCGTTGCCATGATGAACGAAGCGATCAGCGCCGCGACGGTCTCCGCCCGCATATGACCGTACGGATGGTTCGCGTCCGGAGGCCTGCGGGAGATGCGCAAGCCGATCAGCACGGCGGCGGAGGCGACGATGTCGGTCACGTTGTTGAAGCCGTCCGCCCGGAGCGCCTCGGAAGCGAAGGCCCAGCCCGCGGCCAGCTTCAGCGACGACAGGACAAGATAAGCCCCGATGCTGATCCAGGCTCCTTTTTCTCCTTTTTTGATATTGTCGTACACGTCCATCCCGCCGCGCCCCTTTATCCGTTGCCCGTACTCATCGTCATAGTGTAACCGCGAAAGCCATTGCCGAAACGTTCGGCTGCCCGGTTGTCGCGCGTCCCGGAAACCGGCTTCGCCAGGCAGTTGCTCTAACTTCCCATCGCCCTATCGCCTCGATCACAAAAACGCTTGCCTTCCGGCAAGCGTCTGTCGATTATTTGCGGTCTTCTTCCGGAATCAGCTTCGCGCGCAGTTCTTGCACTTCCGGGTGCTCCAAATACTCGTCGAACGTCATCAGCCGATCGATGACGCCGTTCGGCGTAATCTCGATAATCCGGTTGGCGATCGTCTGCACGAACTGGTGGTCGTGCGAGGTGAACACGATCGGCCCGTCGAAGTCGATCAAGCCGTTGTTCAGCGCCGTGATGGACTCGAGGTCCAAGTGGTTGGTCGGCTCGTCGAGCAGCAGCACGTTGCCGTTCGTCAGCATCATGCGGGACAGCATGCAGCGCACTTTTTCTCCCCCGGACAGCACCGACGCCTTCTTCAGCGCCTCGTCGCCGGAGAACAGCATCCGGCCGAGGAAGCCGCGGATGAACGATTCGTCCGGGTCTTTGGTATACTGGCGAAGCCAGTCGACCAGGTTCAGCTCCACGCCGTCGAAGTATTCCGAGTTCTCCTTCGGGAAGTACGCCTTGTTCGCCGTAACGCCCCACGTCACCGTACCTTCTTCCGGCTCCTTCTCGCCGACGAGAATTTGGAACAGCAGCGTCTTGGCGTGCCCGTAAGGTCCGACGAGCGCGATTTTGTCCCCTCTGTTCACGACGATGTTGACGTTGTTCAGCACTTTCTCGCCGTCGATGGACGCCGTGAGGTTCTCCACCGTCACGACTTGCTTGCCCACTTCGCGTTCCGGCTTGAAGTTGATGAACGGATATTTGCGGTTCGAAGGCCGGATGTCGTCCAGCGTGATTTTGTCCAGCAGCTTGCGGCGGCTCGTCGCTTGCTTCGCCTTCGATTTGTTCGCGGAGAATCGCTGGATGAACTCCTGCAGCTCCTTGATCTTGTCTTCCTTCTTCTTGTTCTGGTCGCGGACGAGCTTAAGCGCCAGTTGGCTGGACTCGTACCAGAAATCGTAGTTGCCGACGTACATCTGGATCTTGCCGAAATCGATATCCGCGATATGCGTGCACACCTGGTTCAGGAAGTGGCGGTCGTGGGATACGACGATAACGGTGCCCTCGTACTTGGACAGGAACTCTTCCAGCCAATTGATGGACTCCAGGTCCAAGTGGTTGGTCGGCTCGTCGAGCAGCAGGATGTTCGGGCTGCCGAACAGCGCCTGCGCAAGCAGGACGCGCACCTTCTCGTTGCCGCTCAGCTCCGCCATTTTCTTATCGTGCAGGTCGGTCGTAATGCCGAGGCCGTTCAGCATGCCCGCGGCTTCGCTCTCGGCCTCCCAGCCGTTCATCTCCGCGAATTCGGCTTCCAGCTCGCCGGCTCTCATGCCGTCTTCGTCGGAGAAGTCTTCTTTCATATAAATCGCGTCTTTCTCTTTCATCACATTGTACAGCCGTTCGTGGCCCATAATGACCGTTTCGAGAACGTTGAATTCGTCGTATTCGAAATGGTTCTGCTTCAGCACCGCTAGGCGCTCGCCGGGCGTCACGTGGACTTCGCCGGAGGAAGGCTCGACTTCTCCGGACAAAATTTTCAGGAACGTGGACTTGCCCGCTCCGTTCGCGCCGATCAATCCGTAGCAGTTGCCGGGCGTGAACTTGATATTGACGTCTTCGAACAATGGGCGCTTGCCGAAACGGAGGCTAACGCCGGATACGGTAATCATAAGTCTGATCCATCCTTTGTCTCGTTTTCTGAATCTATTCTTTCGAACCGCACCGTCTCGCCATGGTGCAGGAGGAGAAGCTTCTCCTCCGGAATGCCCCGCCGGGCGCGCTCGGCTTCCAGCCGGCGCAGCGCTTCCTCGGGCGTATCGTCCGAAAGCTTGAACGCGCCATAATGCATCGGCACGAAATACTTCCCCTTGACGTCCTCGAACGCCTGCAAGGCTTCCTCCGGACTGACGTGCTGGGAGGCCATGAACCACTCGGGATCGTAGGCGCCGATCGGCAGCAGCGCGAGATCGATGTCGAACTTGCGTCCGATTTCGCTGAACCCGCGGAAATAACCGCTGTCTCCGGCGAAGTAGATCGTCGGGCCGTGATCGACCTCGATAATCCAACCTCCCCAATGGGACGTATTCATATCCCACGGCGTGCGCCGCGTCCAATGCTGGGCGGGCACGAAGGAGAACTTCACCCCGTGAAACGCCGTGTTTTCCCACCAGTGCAGCTCCTGGGCTTGCGCGAACCCTCGGATCACGAGCTTTCTGCGCAGTCCTGCGGGAACGATCATTCTTTTCGGCCCGCGCAAGCGGCGAAGCGAGGAGAGGTGCAAATGGTCGTAATGCGCGTGCGAGATGAGAACGACGTCGACCGAAGGCATGTCCGACAATTCGATGCCGGGCGGCGCGAGCCGCTTCTGGAACGCCATTCGGCGCGCCCATACCGGGTCCGTTACGATATTGAGACCCGCCATCTGGATCAGGAACGTGGAGTGGCCGATCCAGGTCAGGGACGGCTCGCTGCGATTATGTTGTAAAAACCTCAGATCGGGCGCCACGCTCGGGACGCACTTCTCGTATCCTTTTTTGCGCAGCTTGCGGAACCTATCTTCACGCCAACGGTCGAATTGATCCATCGATGCCTTGCCCGCGCCGACAGAATCCAAGTTGCCGAAGCGTCTTCTAAGCATGCGATCCCTCCGATGATGTGCTCATGTATACTATAGCAGGAAACTTCGAATTGTACCAAGCGAAGACCCAAAAAGAACCTGCCTTTTCCAACCGAAACGACGGCAAAATGAGGCCTCCCATGCGTGCGCGGGTTAGCCTCATTCTGATATTCACCATATGCGGTTATCTTTCGTCGAAGATCTTGATTGCGCGCGCAAGCGCTTCGACCCCCAACGCGACATCCTCGTAATCGGTCCATTCTTCCGGACAATGGCTTCTTCCGTCCCGGCTCGGAACGAAGATCATTCCGATCGGCGCGATGCGCGCCAATTGGGTGGCGTCATGGCCCGCGCCGCTCGGCAAAGATAGAGTCGGACCTACGGCTTCGCAGCCTGCCTGGACGATCTTTCGAACCGAATCCTCGACCCGAATCGGCTCCGATTTCGACAACTGTTCGATGACAATCCGAAGTCCGGTATCCGCAGAGATCGCGGCCGCCTTCGTCTTCATCTCGTCCATAATCCGTTCCATGGTTCCGACGTCCAGCGAGCGAACCTCCAGATCGAACGTCACGCGACCGGGAACGACGTTCGACGCGTTAGGCTCGACGCTCAGCTTGCCGACCGTTCCGACCACGGGCTCGTCGTAGGCTTTCCGGCAGATCGCCTCTAGTTCGAGCACCGCTCTCGCCGCGCCGGTCAACGCGTCCCGCCTCATATTCATCGGAGTCGTGCCGGCATGGTTCGGAGCCCCTTCCACGAGCACCCGGTAACGATGAATCCCGACAATGCCCGTCACGACGCCGAGCTTGTTGCCCGTCTGTTCGAGAACGGGACCTTGTTCGATATGCAATTCCAGATACAAAGCGATATCGCCCTTTTGCAACGCGGTTCCGGAGATCGCGTCCGGATCGCCTCCCGCCGACCGGATCCCGTCTTTCAGAGTCAGGCCGGAAGGATCCGTTCTCTCCAGCATGTCGGCGGACAAATTGTCGACCATTCCCCGGCTTCCGATCGTGGAGATGCCGAATTCGCTCGGCTCCTCCGCCGTGAAGTCCACGACCATCAGGGGATGCCGCAGCGTCAGGTTCGCCCGCTTCAGCATTCTGACGATTTCCAATCCGGCCAGTACGCCGATGATCCCGTCGAATCGTCCTCCGCCCGTTACCGTATCCGTATGCGAACCGACCATGATAGGTTTGAGCGTCGGATCGCCTCCCGGCAAGTATCCGATCAAGTTGGACGCCGCGTCGATTCGGGTCCGCAATCCGCAGGCCTCCATCTCCGCGGCCAGCCAATCCCGTCCTTGAGCGTACCAGCTCGTGAACGGCCTTCTCGTCCAACCGGGCTTCGTCTCGTCGACGATGGCCGCCAACGCTTCGATATCGCTGCGAAGCTTCTCCGCGCTGGCCTTCCCTAAACGATCGTCCATGCTCTTCGCCTCTCTTTTCTTAAATGAAGTGCGTGCGGCCGCAAACCCGTCCAACGATCAGCTCTTGTTCAATACCCCTTCGATCGCCATGACGCGGCACGGCGCTCCTTCGGTGCCCTTGAGCTTGATCGGCGCGCAAACGACGAGCACCCGCTCCTCGGTAATCGCGCCCATGTTGGTGCACCACTCGACCAGACATACGTTGTTGCCCAGAAACGTCAGATGGTTAGGGCTCCAGTTCGGCTGCCCCCATTCCCTCCCTGCAGGCGGGTGAAGCGGCGAGTCGCACGTCATGAAATCCTGTACGAGCGTGCGGATTCCGCGCGCCATCAACCAATCGGCGGCATCCGTCGTCAACGTGATCATGTTGTCCCAGAACTCGAACGTTCCGAATTTTTTGTCCGTCCAGCCCGTACGAATCAACACGATGTCGCCGGGCTTCATCTGTACGCCCGTCGCTTCCAGATCGGCCGCCGTGACGCATTCGCCCGCTTCCTTGTGCATCATATCGAACACGACGCCCTCGCCTACGAGCCAATCGAGCGGAACTTCGTCGTTGTTCAGACCGCCGATAATGTAATGGGACGGCGCGTCATAGTGAGTGAAGTGCTGCGTGGACAGCTGCACGTCGTGCGAGGCGACCTTATTTTCTTCGACCGAGGCGACTTTCGTGATTTTGTTGACGGATTCCGGCTTGCCGTAAACTTTGCTGCGCGGAAAACCTGGATATTGCGTTTGCGGATCGATCGTCAGCGATAAGTCGATAACTTTCATAGATGCATCTCCTCACTGTTTTATTATTGGGCGGTATACCCGCCGTCGACGACCAGATTGGAGCCGATAACGAAGGAAGCGTCGTCGCTGGCAAGGAATAGGACAGCTTTGGCGATCTCCGCCGGCTTCGCAAGCCGGCCGATCGGATGTTTGCGGATAAAATCGTCGATGACTTCCTGCGGCTTGGCCATAATAACGGGCGTCTCCGTATAGCCTGCGCTGATCGCGTTGACGCGAACGCCCCGATCGGCGTATTGAATGCCGAGCGTTCTGCTCAGACTGATGACGCCGCCTTTGGCGGCCGCATTGGCGGTAACGCCCCGTTGTCCGACCATGCCCAGGAAGGACGCGTTGTTGATGACCGAACCGCCGCCGCTCTCGAGCATCGCTTCGATCGCGTACTTGTTGCACAAGAATACCGAACTCAGGTTCGCGTCGATAACGCGCTGCCAGTCGGACGAGCCCATCGCATGAAGGAAAGCCGATTCGCCGACGCCGGCGTTGGCGAACAGAATGTCCAGCCTGCCGAACCGTTCGACCGTTTGGGAGACCAGCCGCTTCACGCCCTCTTCGTCCGTTACGTTCGCTTGAATATAGAAACACCGGGAAGGATCGAAGCCGGCAAGCGCGGTAGCGCCGTCCTCCCGCAGATCGGCGACGACGACCGTTGCCCCTTCCTGCAGGAACAATTCCGCCGTCGAGTAGCCGATGCCTTGCAGACCGCCCGTAATGATCGCCGTTTTACCCTGTAATCTCATCCTGTTCCACTCCCACGATAGATTTCGTTACCGCGTCCAGCAGGTCCCCATCCGCTACGAGACGCCGCGCGTTCTCGATGTCGCCTCGCAGGATGCGGTCTTCCTTCAGCGGCGCGATCGCTTCGCGAACGCATCGGTAAGCCGCGCCCGTGCCCCTGCCGAGCCTAGGATGCTCCAACAGATCGATCGCCTGCGCGGCGACCATCAGTTCGATGCCGATCATGTATGCCAGATTGTCCAGCATGCGATCCGTCTTGCTCATGACGAGCGGCGCCATCGTCGCGTGATCCTCCACGCCGTTGGCGACGGGCAGCGCGTCGAGCGAGCCCGGATTGGCCAGATGGCGGATTTCCGCCGCCAGCGACGTGTACGTCTTCTGCAGCGTGCTGAAGCCGTTGGTCGTGCCCTCGCGCATCGCCAGAAACTTCGGCAATCCGCTGAATTCCGGCGTCATCAGCCTTTGAATCCGGTTTTGGATCATATTCGCCAGCGACGACAGCTGGATGCCGAGAAAATCGAACCGCATCGCGATCGTCGCGATATGGTAATTGCCGTGGGAGACAATTTCCCCATTCTCTTCCCCTTCCCCGGACAGCACGATCGGATTGTCGCCCATGCTGTTCAGTTCGACCGTCAGCCCTTGCCGCGCGAACTCGTAAATGTCGCGGCACGATCCGTGAACTTGCGCGACGCTGCGGAAGCTGATCGGGTCCTGCACGGTCCGCTGAACGCCTTCGTCCCACAGCCGGCTGCCTTGCAAGTAGGCCGCGAGATCTTCCGCGCAAGCCGACTGGCCGGGATGGGGGCGATATTGCCCGACGCGCGCGTCAAGCGGCGTCACGTTGCCCCGGTAGGCTTCGAGCGACAAGGCGGACGCAACATCGGCCAGATCGAGCAACGCCGCGCAGCGGTGAAGAAGCAGGGCGGCGTGACCGAGGGAGGCCGAATTATGGCTGCACAGAATCAGCCCGTCCTTCGGCCCGAGGACGACCGGGCGAAGCCCGGCCTCTTGCAGGGCCTCCGCCGCGTTCTTCCGAACGCCGTTCACTTGAACTTCGCCTCGCCCAGTGAAGGCGAGTCCCATCTCCGCGAGCGGTCCCAGGTCGGCCGCTCCGACGGAGCCTCTCGAAGGCGTCATCGGATGGATCCCATGATTCAGAAAATCTACATAGAGCCGCGCGATGTCCGGCTGGACGCCGCTGCCGCCCTTGGCCAGCGCGTTCGCGCGGACCGCCAGGATGGCGCGAACGACCGGCTCCGGGTAGTACGGCCCGATGCCGATGCAATGGCTCTGCAAAATCCGGTTCTGAAATTGTTCGATCTCCTCTTGGCCGATCCGGACGTCCCGATTGGCGCCTACGCCGGTCGTGACTCCGTAGATCGGCGCGCCGCGACGGGCGATCCGAAGCAGCACGTCGCGTTCTTCCGCCAGCCGATCCAATACTCCGTCCGCAAACCTCGCGCTGGCACGGTTGCAAGCGATGCGGTAAACCTGGTTGATCGTTAAAGCTTGTCCGTTCAACGACACTTCGGCTGTGCCTTCCTCCCTGAAATTGGTCAGCATGCCGTTAACTCCGCACTTCGTATTGCCGCCATCGCTTCTTCACGCGCGCCATCATCTCGCCTGGAATTTCGGCAAGCGGCAATGCCGTCGGCTCCCGCAACGCGAAGATCCCGATTTTCGCCACTGTGCCTCCGTTCACCAGTGCGTCGGCACGGTCGGTCCGCACCCCCGGAATGACGACGATGTCACGCTCCGCCCGCATTCTCGCCGCGATCGCCCATTCGACCGCGATCGGATCGTCTATGGCGATGTCGTCGTCGACGACAGTGACCTGCTTCACGAGATTGCAGTGCGCGAACGCGGCGAACATCGCCTTCTGACCTTCGCCGGGCCTCGGATTGGAGAGGGACACGACCGCGTGGCACCGTCCCATGCCGCCTTCCGTAACGTAAGCCGCCTTGACGCCGGGAACCGCTCGGCGAATGTGGCCGAGCAGCGTCGTCTCGATCGCCATCGCGCCGATAATGAAATGCTCGTGATATTTGCCCGGCAGGATGGCCTGATAGATCGCGTCGCGGCGATGCGTGATCGCTTTGACTTGCAGCACCGGACTTGCGCCGTAATCGACGTACATGCCGTGGAATTCCGATACGAGGCCTTCCTCGTGCAGCATGCCGGGAATAAATTCCGCCTCGATGACGAATTCGGAGCCGGCCGGAGCTTCGACGTCGACCGCCGCCCCCGGAGACAGCTCCAGGGACTGGCCGAACATGCCGCCCGCGATCTCGAACTCGTCGACCCCGAGGTCGACGTAGGCGTTGGCCGCCACGAGCACGGCCGGATGGTTGCCTATAGACACGGAAACCTCGAGCCTGCGCCCCAGTCGGTTCGCCTTTTCCATGAGCCGATACAGGTGATGGCTCGGCGACATCCCGATCATCAGCGTGTCCGGCCCGAGCACGAGCAGGCGGTTCATCGACACGTTCCGCTTGCCGGTCTCCGGATCCTTGGCGACGACGACCGCCGCCGAGATGTAAGGGCCCGCCTCCCGTTCGAAATAGGTGGCGACCGGGATCGTCTTCAACAGATCGATCCCGTCCGCGACGATCGTCTCCCGGCACGGCGCGCCTTCCACGAGCGTAGCCGCGATCGGCCGTTCGAGTCCGCGGGTTATATATTGAAGCGACGCCTCCAAAGTCGGTTCGATGCCGCAGCTGATCGCGAAGTTCACCCGATCGACGAGATTGCCGACGACCTTGTTCTGGTAACCTTCAACCCGATCGAAGAGGACCGCGTTTCTGCCGGGCGCCTGGGCCAGCACGGCCGGCAGCTCGAACTTCGGATGAACGTTTCCGCCGACGCGCGTTACCCTCCCCGCGCGTTGCAATTTGTCGAGAGCGGATCGCATGTCTTGTTGTCGCCAATTCATCTCCACTCACGTCCTTCCCGGTAATCTTAACGGTTCAGCAGGCCTTCGATCGCGAACGCGCGGCAAGGGGCTCCGTCCGTTCCCCTCAGCTTGATCGGCACGCAGCCGAACAAGAACCGCTCCTCCGTAATCGCGCCCAGATTCGTCAGCCATTCCAACAGCACAATGTTGTTTTCCAGAAAAGTAAAATGATTCGGGCTCCAATCGTCGCTCGACCACACGCGGCCCTCCGGAGGGTGAAGAGGGGAGTCGCACAGCATGAAATCTCCGGCGATCGACTTGATTTCCCGGTCCCTCAGCCATTCGGCGGCGTCGGTCGACAGCCCGATCATCTCGTCCCAGAAACGGAACGTTCCCCAAGCCTTATCCGTCCAACCCGTCCGTATGACGACGATGTCCCCTTCACGAATGTCGGCGCCGGAGGCGAGCAGATCGTCCTTGGTGACGTAGGAGCCCGGTTCCTTGTGCATCATATCCACGATCACGGCCTCTCCGACGAACGAGTCGAGCGGAACCTCGTGATTTTGCAAACCGTTCTCCAGAAAATGGGACGGGGCGTCGTAATGGGTAAAATGCTGCGTGCACATGGTGAAATTGTGGGACTGTACTTTATTCTTTTTCAGCGAGGCGACCTCGACGATCTTGGTGGACGATTCCTCTTCTCCGTATACGAGACTTCTCGGAAACCCGGCGAATTTCGTTTCTTCGTCGATAATTAAGGAAAGATCGATCACTTTCACGGCCTTTTCACGCCTTTCTCTGGATGACTATTCAATGAGACCCGCGCTCGCGAGGAATTCCCTGGCGACATCTTTCGTATCCTTTTTATCCACGTCCACTTGGGCGTTCAGGCCCGCCATCGTCTTTTCGTCCAGCTTGCCTGCGAGCAGGTTCAACGCCTCGCCGACTTCCGGATACTTCTCCAGAAATTCCATCTTCAAGATCGGAGCAGGATAATACGGCGGGAAGTAGCCGAGATTGTCTTTCAGAATGACGAGATTCAGCGCCGGGATGCGGCCGTCCGTGGAGTAGCCGACCAAGACGTCGATTTTATCTTCCTTCAGCGCTTGGTAGGCGATGCCGATGTCCATTTCCTTGCGATCCCCGAACTCGAACCCGTATCTCTCGGTCAGTCCCTTGTAACCGTCGCCCCGCTCGAAAAATTGCGCATCCGATCCGAGCGTCAAATCTTTCGCGATCGGCTTCAAATCCTCGAACGTCGAGATGCCCAGTTCATCCGCTTTCTCCTGCCGCATGATCAGGGTGAATGTGTTCGAGAAGTTCCACGGCTGGAGCCAAGTAAAGCCGTACTCCTCCTCATAGCCCTTTTTCGCTTTCTCGTAGACGGACTCCGACGTATCGTCGGGCTGCAGCTCATTCTGTAAAATATTGATATATCCCGTTCCGGAATAATCCGCGAACAGCTGGATATTGTCGTCCTTCAACGCTTGGAGAAGCACGTTGGACGAGCCGAGCCCTTCCCTCGCTTCGATCTTGTGCTCCGTCTTCGCTTCGAGCAGTTGAGCCATCAGCTGGACGAGAAGCATTTGCTCGGTGAACGGCTTCCCCCCGATGACGATCTTCGTCGGCGGATTGGACGCCGGGGACTCGGCCGGTCCGCTCGCCGGCGCGCCGCCTTCATTGTTCGGCTTGCCGCCCGATCCGCAAGCCGAAAGGACGAACAGTACAGTTACCATCATCAGTACGATTGCTTTTTTCATCTCTCTTCCTCCTGTTGTCCATGCTTTATGATTAATTCGGTGAAGCCTTCTTCGGGGCTTTCTTCTTGGCCATTCCCCGGGGAACGACCCTTTGTTCCACTCTCTTCAGCACGAAATCGGTCAAGATCGCGAGCAGCGCCGCCGGAATCGCGCCGGCGAGAATCAGCTCGGTCCGAAGCATCGATACGCCGCGGAAGATAATTTCGCCCAAGCCTCCGGCGCCCACGAACGCGGCGATCGTCGTCACGCCGATCGTCGAGATCGTCGCCGTGCGCACGCCTGCCATGATGACCGGCAAAGCCAGCGGAAGCTCGATAATCCGCAGAATTTGCCAATCGGTCATCCCCATTCCCCGGCCCGCGTCCACGATTGATGAATTGACTTCCACGATGCCGGTATAGACGTTGCGGACGATCGGCAGAAGCGCGTACAGAACGAGCGCGATAATCGTCGGCTTGACGCCGATGCCGACGATCGGCAGCAGGAAGCCGAATAAGGCGATGCTGGGTATGGTCTGGAAAATGCCGGTGAAGGCGATCGCCGAATCCGCAATCGATTTGCGGCGCGTTAACGCGATCCCCAGCGGAATTGCAATGCACAGAGCGATGAGCATGGACGTCATCGAGATGTAGACATGCTGCCATAATGAAGTCATGATCATATCCCAGCGATTCACCAGCACATCCGCAAACTTGGTCAATAGTTCTCCCATGTTGTCCCCTCCCGGAGTCGAAGCGGTTCGTCTATAGCCGCATCAATCGTTTTAAGATGCTTTTTTCCGTCGCGAGACCAATGGCCTTGCCCTCGTTCAGAACGGCTACCGCCCGATCGCCGGAATTCGTCAGATGCTCCGCGGCCTTCTTCCAATCCGCCGTCGAGTCGAACGCTTGAACGTCCCTGCGAACGATCGACGCCACGGGTTCCCGTCCGGCATCGCGCCGCTCGCGCAAGTCGTCAGCCAGCACGTACCCGACCGGTCTGCCGGCCCCGTCCGTAACCAGTACCGCTTCCATTTCGTCGCGTTCGGCGAGCGCCGCAACGTCCGCGATGAGCCGTTCCGGCGTAACGGCGGTTCCCTGCGGAATAAGAACGTCCCCGATCGTCGCCAAGCTCGCGCGTCCGCCCTTCGACAGCCGTTTCTCGCCGATAAAGCAGCGAACGAAAGCGTTCGCCGGATTTTTCAAGATCGCTTGCGGCGTATCGAACTGAACGATCTCCCCTTTGTTCATGATGGCGATTCGATCGGATATCTTCAGCGCTTCGTCCATGTCGTGCGTGACGAACAAGATCGTCTTGTGAATCGTTTTTTGCAGCTTGACGAGTTCGTCCTGCAGCTGCTCTCTGCTGATCGGATCGAGCGCGCTGAACGGCTCGTCCATCAAGATGATCGGAGGTTCCGCAGCCAGGGCGCGGATGACGCCGACCCGCTGCTGCTGACCGCCGCTCAGCTCCGCCGGAAACCGATTACGGAACGATTTCGAATCCAAGCCGACCATATCGAGCAGTTCGTCGATGCGGCGTGAATATTGCGCTTCCTTCATGCCCTTCAGCTTCGGGACGAGGCCGATGTTCTTGCCGATGCTCAGGTGAGGAAGCAGGCCGACCTGCTGAATGACATAACCGATGCCGCGACGCAGCTCGACCGGATTTACGGCGGAAATATCCCGTCCTTGCACATAGATCTTGCCCGATGTCGCTTCAATCAGTCGATTGACCATTCTTAGAGTCGTCGTTTTGCCGCAGCCGCTCGGTCCGATCAGCGACACCAATTCGGCTTTTTCCACGCGCAGGCTGACGTCCTTCAACGTTTGGACGTCCCCGTACAGCTTGTTGACCTTATCGAATCGGATCATCGGTTATCCCCCCTTAGCTTCTGATGACGGTCTCTTGAACGCGTTGGAACGCGCTGCCCGGGACAAAATTTCCGAACCCCGGTTCGACGACGATATCGTTGCCGTCGTATACGGTCGTTCCGCGCACGATCGTCCGCAAGATTTTCCCGCGAACCGTTCGTCCGTGAAACGGCGTAATCTTCGATATCGATCTCAGCTTGTTCTCGTCGACAGTGAAGCTCGCATTCGCATCGATCACGACCAGGTCGGCATCGTAACCTTCGGCAAGCTTGCCTTTGCCGGCAATGCCATACGTCTCGGCCGGATGCTGCGACATCGCCCTGGCGAAGACGATCGGAGACAGCCTGCCGCGAGCGACGGCTTCGTCGAACAGAAGCGGACCAAGCAGCTCCAGACCGGACAAGCCCGACGGAGATTTGAAAATATCCCCTTTGCCGGCTTCTTTCTGTTCTTTGGTCCAAGGCGCATGATCCGAACTGATCAGATCGATGTGTCCCGCCTGCAGATGCTCCCACATTCCGGCGACGTCGGAAGGAAACCGCAACGGCGGATTCATTTTCGCCTTCGGGCCGAGCCGATCCAGATCGTTCACGTCGAGGAGCAAGTAAGGATAACAGGTTTCGCACGTGACTTGGACGCCCCGCTGCTTGTAGAAATTGATGAGCTCGATCGTATTCGGATGGCTGACGTGAACGATATGAATTTTCGCTCCCGTCCAATACGCGAATTCCATCAGCTTCAGAACCTCGCTGGACTCGGTCACCGGGGGGCGCGTTTCCATGTGGGCGCGGGGATAAACCTTATTGTCCCGACGATATCGGTCGATCATATCGACGATTATCTCGTTGTTCTCGGAATGGAAGGCGATCCGCAATCCCGTCTTCCGGACCTCTTCCATGGCCTTGTAAATCTCGTTGTCCGGAATTCTCGGAAACCGGTAAGCGTCGGTCTCGAAGGTGGACATTTTGAAAGCCGCCGCTCCGGCAAGCGCCAGCGGCACGATTTGGCCGATCCCGTCGTGCTTCGAGATCGTCCCCCACAGACCGATGTCCACCAACGCTTCCCGCTCCAGTTGCTCGACCTTGCCGCGAAATCGCCCCTCGTCCGTAATCGGATTCGGAAGATCGTACGGCATATCCAGGAAAGTCGTGACTCCGCCCGCCGCGGCCGATTCGCTCGCCCGCACGAAGCCTTCCTCCGGATTGCTGAAACAATGAACGTGCGTATCGATAAATCCCGGAAACACGTAAGCATCGCCGAATTGCTTTCTCGCCTTGCCGGTTAGCGTTCCTTCCCGGTCGGAGATTCGGGCGATCTTCCCGTTCGCGATGCCGATTTCTCCCGTCGTCACATGATTTTCCAGCACCAGCTTGCCGCTAACGACCAAGTCGAACTCTTCCATCCGCATTCATCCCTTGTTGTCGATTCAAATATGTTTTTGTATCTCTTCGATCGCGGCTTGCAATTGGCCGATCAACATGCTCTCGTCCTTGCCCAGCACGCGCTCCCGAGGCCCGGCGATGCTGAGCACGGCGACGACCCGATCCTCGGAATCCCTGATCGCCGCTCCATAAGCGTACACGCCTTCGTCGACCTCGGAGTCCGACGCGGAATACCCTTTCGTTCGAATCTCCTCCAGATTCGATTTCAACTCGTTCGGGTCGGTAATCGTACGATCCGTATACTTTCGCAGCAGCTTGCGCTTGTGCAGCTCGTCCACCGTCTCCTCCGGCATATAAGCCAAGAACGGCTTCGAGGAAGCCCCCGCATGCAAGGGCAGCAATTGTCCTTGCTCCGCCGATACCATAATCGGCTGCGGGGACACGGTCGTCTCCAAACATACGACGTTCAGCTCCGAGGCGATCGTCAGAATCGACGTCTCCTCCGTCTCCGAGGTGAGGTTCCTCATCGCCGGCAGGGCAAGGGACGAAAGGCTGTTATCCGTTCTGACGATTTTGGCCAGCGCCAGAAACCGGTAGCCGAGCTTATACGTTCCGATATTCGATTCGATGACGTAGCCTCTGTCCTTCAACAGCCGGAGATGACGGTAGACGGAGCTTGTCGGCTGTTCTAATCGTTCGGCGATTTGCGCTACGCTTAACTCCCTGGAGTTCAAATTGAACAGATCCAAAATCTCCAAGGTTTTTTCCGCGCTCATCTGTTTTCCTCCAAATTTTTACTTTTGATAATCGATTATCAATTATCATCGCTTTTGTAGCCTATCTTAATCCCTGTCCCTCGTTGTGTCAACAAAATTATTAAATTTGCGTAAACTAAAATGACATGACTAAAGAGAGACGCCGCCCTTACCGGCAACCCCTCCTGCTTGACCCCGTATGGATTGACATTATAGCACTATTCCGATAATATTACTATAGATTAAGGCGCGGAAAATTCAACGGTAAAGCGAGGTCTGATTCCATGGCCCCCTCCTGCCCGAATTGCGGCCAAGAACGCCAACCGCAACGCTACGTATGCCCGGAATGCGGCGAAGAACGGTTCGCGGGCGCCCAACTGATCGGCGCTTTGACTTACTCCGACGGTCCCGCGTCCTTCCGTCTGTCTCTCAAACTCATTCCCCCGGCGCTTATCGCCCTCGCGGCCGTCATCGGCAAATGCGCGCAGCTCCCGGAACTCCTGTATGTCGGCATTGCGGGCGCCATCGCTTTTCTTCTTATCGGTCGCGCGCGGCGACCCTCTCCTAAATAATCATCTATATAAATTTCTGATAGCTCCTATCACTTATTCGAATTTGTGTCTTCCTGCTTTTTCTCTTACCATGAAGTCCATACCATTCACATCGTACGTGAGAGGAATTGACATCATGGCTCGTGCTTCCAACATCATTCCCGGACTTCTGTACGTGCTTCCTCTGTCCGTTCTAGCCGCATGGCTAGGCTCCCTTATGCCGATCGTCGGCAGCCCCCTATTCGGTTTATTGCTCGGTATTCTGCTGAACAACTTGATCGGCAAGCCCGCGCGAACGATTGTCGGCATTCAATTCAGCGCGAAGCAAATCCTTCAGTGGGCCATTATCGCGATCGGCTGCGGTTTAAGCTTAACGAACGTGTGGATGACGGGCATGGACTCGCTGGCGGTCTTGCTCGCCAGCCTCCTTGCCGCTTTCTGCGCGGCGCAATTCTTCGGCCGTTGGCTGCGGATTCCCGATCGGCTGAAAGTGCTCATCGGGGTCGGAACCGGCATATGCGGCGGTTCGGCGATTTCCGCCGCCGCCCCGATCATCGAAGCGAAGGAAGACGAAATCGCCTATGCCGTCTCTACCATCTTCTTATTCAACCTGGCGGGAGCGCTGTTCTTCCCGATACTGGGCCATGTCTTCGGCTTGTCGGATCTCGGATTCGGTTTGTGGGCCGGCACGGCGATCAACGATACTTCCTCTGTCATTGTCGCCGGCTATTTATTCAGCGAGACGGCCGGGGATTACGCCACGATCGTGAAGCTGGTCAGAACGACTTTCATCATTCCGGTGACGATTATACTCGCCGCTTATATGCTGAGAAAGAAACGCGATCTCCCGCGTCCGGAAGAAAGCGAGGGTGGGAATCGAAGTCCTCTGCACGGTTTTCCTTGGTTTATCCTGTGGTTTCTGTGCGCCTCCTTGCTGAATACGCTCGGCTTTTTCGGCGAAGAAGCGCTGAACAGCATCGGAACGGCCGCGAAATTCATGGTCGTCATGGCCCTGACCGCAATCGGCCTGAGCTCGAATATCCGCGCGATGATGCGCACCGGAGTTCGTCCGATCCTGTTCGGCTTGATCGTATGGTTTTTCGTCGCCGCCGCGAGTTTAGGCGCCCAATGGCTGACCGGGCAATGGTAAATTATTCGCTGCTCGCGGGTTCGGGCAGTGGGCATGAATACAAGGTTCCTTCGGGGTCTCGTTCGCTATCCGATCGTCTTTTTTGGCATTTGGGACGGATTTGCGGTATTGTTGGAGAGAGATCAGAAAAGCGAGGGTGAGTGCCATGAAACTGTTGTCCATCGAGCCGACCCCGAGTCCGAATACGATGAAGCTTAACGTGGATGTTCGGCTCGATCCCGGCGTTCAGCTCAACTATAGTCTTGACTCGAAACCGGTTCCGCCTCCGCTGGTCGGTAAGCTGCTCGAAGTGCCGGGCGTCAAATCGATTTTCCATACGGCTGATTTCCTGGCGATCGACCGCAAAGGACCGAACGCCGATTGGGCCGCGATTCTCGACGGCGTGAAAACCGTCTTCGGCGTGGCTGCGGACGGCGCGCTGTCCGCGTCTGCCGCAGACGCGGTCGGCTTCGGCGAGGCACATGTGCGCGTGCAGTTGTACCGCGGCATCCCGATTCAGCTCCGGGTGCGCAGCGGCGGCCAGGAGCATCGCGCGGCGATGCCGGACCGGTTTTCGGCGGCCGTGACGGAAGCGGCCGGCGCGACGATGATCCGCGAGCGGATGCTCGAGGATCTGGGCGTGCGGTACGGCGAGCCGCAAGAGGTGCTCGAAGAAGTGAAACGCGAGCTCGACGCAGCGTATCCGGACGCTCGCCTGCGCGATTTGATCGAGCAGGCCAAGGCCGCGGGACCGGAAGCGCCGCCTCCGGCGCCCCCGGCGCCGCTCTCTGGCGACGAGGTGATGAAGGCGCTCGAATCGCAGGACTGGCGCGAACGATATGCGGCGCTCGAGCGGCTGAAGCCGACGCCGGAAGATCTGGGAGTCGTCGCCAAGGCGCTTAGGGACAGCCAGATGTCGGTGCGTCGGCTGGCGGTCGTCTATCTCGGCGATCTTCGCACGCCGGAGTCGTTCCCGCTGCTGTTCGAGGCGCTGAAGGATTCGTCGGGCTCCGTCCGGAGGACCGCGGGGGATACGCTGTCCGATATCGGCGACCCGATCGCGATCGAGCCGATGATCGAGGCGCTGGAGGACTCCAACAAGCTCGTGCGCTGGCGGGCGGCCCGGTTTCTGTACGAAGCCGGGGACGAGACGGCGCTTGAAGCGCTGCGCCGGACGACGGGCAGCGAGCCGGAATTCGAGGTTCGGCTGCAAGCCGAGATGGCGGTCGCCCGTATCGAACGCGGCGAAGAAGCCGCCGGCTCCGTCTGGCAGCAGATGACGCGCATGCGCGAGCAGCAGATGAGCAACGACGAGTAGCCTTGCACGGCAAAAAAGGGAGAGGGGCTCACCCCTCTCCCTTTTGCCTGCGTGCCTACCGCTAATTCGGTTTCGTCGAATTACAGCCGCGCTACATCCGTCTCAACCCACCGTGTTCTCCGGCTCGCCCGCCAGAAAACGCTCGACGTTGCGCACGATTCCGTTCATGAGCGCCGTCCGGGCTTCGAGCGTCGCCCAAGCGATGTGGGGCGTGATGATGCAATTGGGCGCGCGGAGCAGCGGATGATCGGCCGGCGGGGGCTCCGCGGACAACACGTCGAGCCCCGCCCCCGCGATCGTCCCGTTCCGCAACGCTTCGGCCAAGTCCTCCTCTACGACCAGACCGCCCCTGCCCGTATTGATCAGGAAAGCCGAACGTTTCATCGCGGCAAGACTGTCCCGATTGATGATCCCCTTCGTCGCTTCCGTCAACGGACAATGCAGGCTGAGCACGTCCGAACGCGCGAATGCATCGGCCAATCCGACCTCCTCGACCGCCGCAAGCTCATCCGGAAGCTTGCGTCTCGTGCGCGATACCGCGACGACCTTCATGCCGAACGCCAGCGCCAGCTTCGCTGCTCGCCGCCCGATGTCGCCCAGCCCGACGATGCCCATCGTACGTCCTTCCAGCTCGACGAGCGGCGTCCGCCAGAAGCTGAAGTCCGCAGCCTGCGACCATTCCCCGCCCCGAACCGCGTCGCTATGCAAGCCAACCCGGTGACAAAGCTCCAGCAGCAACGCGAACACCAACTGAGCGACGGAAGCCGAGCTGTACGCCGGCACGTTCGTCACGGCGATCCCCCGGCGATGCGCGGCCTGAACGTCCACGTTATCGTAACCGGTCGCGATGACGCCGATGTACCGAAGCTCCGGCAAGCGTTCGATGGCCGCTTCCCGCAACGGCGTCTTGTTCGTCAGCACGATCTCCGCGCCGCTAGCTCTCTCCACGATCAGCTCGGCCGGCGTGCGGTCGTAGACGACGACCTCGCCCAGCTTCTCCAGCTCCGTCCAGCTTAAATCTCCCGGATTGAGCAAATATCCGTCGAGCACGACGATTTTCATGTCCACTCCGCCTCCACGATCCGATAGACGCGCCATGCCAATTCCTCTTCAGCTATCCTGTGGATCGATTATTGATACCGTCTATTATATCATCGAATGATTTCCCCGGCTCTAACGCTTGTCATCCCGTCTTCCGGGAACTTTCCCGCCGCCCTTCCAGCTTTCGGGCCAACGCCATCAGCGCGGGAATGAAGACGGGAAGCATCGCGAAGCTTAGAAACAGCAGCCCGACGATGACGACGACGGCCACCTCGATCAGCGTCAGGACGCCGGAAGGCATCAGCGCGGCGAATGTCCCGCCCAGAATGACGGCCGCCGAGATAACGATTCCCCCGACGTGGCGGGAAGCTTCGACGATGGTTCGATCCGAATCGCCGTCCATCTCCCGGTACCGCATCATTAGGAAGATACTGTAATCGACGCCCAGCGCGACGATCATGATCAGGCTGAAGAACGGAACGTTCCAGCCCAGTTGATCGACCCCGAGCACGCTGGCGCCGATCAGCTCCCCGATCCCTACCGCGGCCCCGTAGGCCAGGAGCAGCGAGGCGATAATGAATACCGGCAGCCAGAAGGAGCGCGTGATGACGATCAGCACGATGCCGATGCCGGCCAGCATGATCGTCGCCGTCCGGTTCAAGTCGCCGCTCGCGATCTCCCGAAGATCGACGTTTTGAGCCGACTTGCCGCCCAGCGCCGCCTCGGATCCGGCCAACCCGCTTCCCTCGAGCGCGGCTGAGGCCGTCCGGTCCAATTCCTTCGCGACCGTCATCGCTTCCTCGCTGTACGGATTGACCTCGAGGACGATCATCATCCGGGCCGTTCTCCGGTCTTCGGACATATATTCGGCGATCGAAGACTGGAACTCCTCGCCTGCCAACACTTCCCGCGGAATGTAAAACTTCCGGGACGCGTTCGATTCGCTCAGCTCGCTTAAATAGTCTTGGGCTTCGTTCAAGCCCGCGTTGATTTTCGCGAAACCGGCCGAGCTCTCCGCGAGCCCCGCTTTCAAGCCGTTCATTTTCCCTTCCAGCTCGCCGAGACTATCGCCGAGCAGGCGTTGTCCGTCCTGGATGCCGGCGATGCCCCGCGACAGTTCCCGGCTCTTGTCCGCGATCTGTCCGGCTCCCTCGCTGCCGTTCCTTATACCGGCTTCCAATTGCCCCGCTCCGGCCTGCAAGCGGCTTACCCCGGCCTGCATTTGCTTCAAGCCTTCGCCGGCTTGCTTCAACGCGCCGTTCGCTTCGTCGAACGACGCAAGGGAAGCGTCGTATCTCGTTCCCAATTCCTCGAGTTGCATGCCCAGCTTCGCGAGCTCCTGCCTACCTGACGACGCCGCCTCCAGCGTCGCGGCAATCCGGGCATCGTCCTCCAGCTCGGGACGAGCTTGCTTTAACTCCGCCATCGCCGCCTCGATCTGCGCGTAGCTTCGCTCCCCCGCCCCGACGGACTGGCCGACGGAAGCGAGCGCGGCGCCGAAGCCGCTCAACCCGCCTTCCAGCCTTGCGTATCCCGCATGAAGCTCCGTCACCGCTTCCGCGAGCCTTCCCAGCTGCTCTTCCGCCGCGGATAGCTGCCGTTTCAGCTCCTGCGCGCCGGCCTGCCCCCCATCCAGGCCCGAAGCCAACCGATCCAACGCTCCGCTTAGCTCTTCGACTCCTTGCCGGGCGGCGCCGGTTCCGTCGATCAGCCTTTGCACGTCCGCGAGCCCGCCGCTCTCGTTGTTCCCTTCGAATTGGGCTTCAGCCTCCGACAGCCCTTCGTTGATCGTATCGATGCCCTTAGCCGCGTCGGCCAATCCCGTATAGAGTCCTACGGTCTGATCGTTGATATAGAGCGCGTTGATTTTCTCTCCCGCCGGCCTCGTCGCCGTGTAGACGGCGGCCACTCCTTCGACGTTGGAGAGCTTCTCCGCCAGTTCGTCCAGCGTCTGCAAGTCTTCGGAATTATCCAACGGGCGGTCCGCGCGGATGACCAAGTTGGCCGGAGATGAAAAGCCTGCCGGATAATGGGCTTCGATGACGTTGATCCCCTGCTTGGATTCGTAAACGTCGTTCACCTCGAGCAGGTCGTTGTAGCTCGAAGTCCCGCTATAAGCCAGCAAGGTCGGCAGGCTGATCAATACCACGAGCAAGAGGGCCGCGAGAGGACGCGTCACCGCTAATCCGGTCAGCTTCGCCCAGATCCGGCTTTCTCCGTGTCCGTCGAAGCGCTTGATCGGCCAGAACATTTTCCTGCCCAGCAACGCCATGAAAAACGGATTTAAGGTGATCAATACCAAAATTAAGACGGCTACCCCGATCGCGACCGCCGAACTGGACCGATAAATCTTGAATTCGGCCAGGATCAGCGCCATAAAGCCGATAAATACGGCCAACCCGCTATACAGCACCGTTTTGCCAGCCGCCTTGTAAGTCGCCCGGACCGCGTCCGGCACCCGATCCGTCCGGCTTAATTCTTCCTTGAATCTCGTAAACAGCAAAATGTTGTAATCCGTTCCGATCCCGAACAGCACGACGACGAGAAACACTTGCGTGAAGTTCGAGAACGGGTAGTCGAAATGTTCGACCAGCTGCGCCACGATGCCCATAGACACCAAATAAGATACCCCGACCGTAAGCAAGGAAATCAACGGCACGATCGGAGAGCGGAAGACGAGAATGAGCACGACCAATATGAAAACGACCGCGATCGCTTCCGTCTTCTTGATGCCTTCCTGAGTGGATTGGACGAAATCCTCCATGACGAGCCCGTTCCCGGTCAGATACGTCCGGACGCTTCCGGCATCCAGCGCCGAACGAATGCGGTCGGCCGCTTCCGTCAGCGTTCCGGAACCGGCATCCGCCGCGATCTGGGCCAATATCGTCGTACCGTCCTCCGATACGAGCTGTTTTTCCAGCGCTTCGTTGTCCCTGTGAGTGACAATATCGACAATCCCGAGCTCCGACTTGCGATTGTCCAGCCCTTTCACCGCCTCGTCGATCTCGGCCTTCTGCGAATCGGTCAACGGGCTGTCGCCGCCGCTCGTAAATACCGCCAGAATCTCGTATCGGTCTGGCTGGGCGCTTTTCATGCTTTGCAGCAGCTCGTCCGCCGCCGCGCTTCTCGCCGATTCGGGCAGCGCGACCTGCCCTTTGTCCCGGACGAGCCGATCCATATCGGGCATGCTGACCAGAATGACGACAGTCGCGACGATCCAAGCGATCAGCGAAAACGTTCTTGGGTTCATCAACTTCTTCATGTTAACCTCCAGGATAATAGAGAATGAATATTCATTCCGCAAGCGCCATGAAAATTCCCGGATCGTTAAGCTTCGTCCGGGACAGGCGCCGTCAATGCGGTCAATGCCGTTTAATCGCGTTCCAGCAGCTTTCTTCCACGCCCAGCAGCAGTTCCTCGGTCCGCTCCAGCATGCCCGAGCGGATAATCTTGTACACGTGCACGAACGCTCCCCAGACAATCGCGATCATCGCTTCGGATTTGAGTTCCTGAATGATCCCCTGCTTCTTGCCGTTCTCCAGAAGCATGCGAAAGAGGTCCAGCATTTCCATGAAAACCCTCTGGCTCCGTTCGTTCAAATAATGCGCGTTGTGATGGGAGTCCAGAAACATGAGCGCATCGCTTCGCTCGTCGGCGAACTCGACCAACCGATGGAAAATCAGGTGAAACTGACGCCTAAGATCGTAATCGGGATTCAATAGATTGGACGACAGCCGATCCGACAAGTTCGTCACGCACGCCTGAAAAAGCTCGTTGACAAGCACTTCCTTGCTCTCGAAATAACGGTAGATCGTACCGGCTCCTACTTGAGCCTTGTCCGCGATCATCGGCACGGTCGTTCCGTCGTATTTTCTTTCGGCGAACAGCGACAGCGCCGCCTTAAGAATTTCTTCCCGCTTATTGTTGGCCAAATCGTAACGCCCCATTCTTAACGGAATGAATGTTCATTCCGATTTCAATGAAATCTATTATGTCTCAGATCGCTGCAAATATCAAGTTGTTTTACTCGAGCTTGTCTCGAGCTTGCGCCCCGTTGCCAAGCCTCCATATCTCCTCGTCCTGCCGATGCCTGATCGTGCCTCTCTCTGGGGGGTTCCGGCACTTTGCCCGTTGCCGACCTTGCAGCTTGACGATCGATTGAGCCCGGTTTCATTACCTTGATCAATTGCTTACGGACACAGAAGATCTTATTTTAGCGAAAACCCCTCATTTTGAAGGAGATTTGGACAGACGATCCGTTATATCCGTTTGGAATAGCCAAAATAGCCATCAACGAAGCAAATAAGGGATTCTCTGTCCGCGTAGATGCGAAAAACCCCGTTTTGTTTACAAATAGCGGATCCTCTGTCCGAACGGTCTGGGACGTTGGGGCAAGAGGACGACGAGGCGGCAAGGATGATGGAGCGTTGGGGCAAGAGGACCACGAAGCGGCAGGATGATGGAGCGATGGGCAACCGCCCGGGCGCGATTTAGAGTCTATCAATACCGGTCCGCTGCGGACGATCGATCGCCCTCCAAACATGCGGCTAACAATTTGTAACGAGAACGTAATGTTCCTTTCATGTCCTCTTCATGTTCATAGATTAAGATAATGACATGACCCCCCTTTGAAATATAAAACTTGAGGCTTGCGGCCAGTTTGCCGCAAGCCTCCTTTTTTTGCGGCGCGCGATCATGACCGATCCTTATCGCAATCCGTCCGGCGCGCCGGGCGATTAGCCGCAGCCGGGACCCGATACCGCTTTCACTTTTGTAATCGAATCGTAATATAGCAAACATAAGATCTTCATGTTGAGGGGTTACAATGAAGACATGACCCCCCTTTTCAATAATATATACCTTGAGGCTAACGACCCGTTGTCGTTAGCCTACTTTTTTTGCAGTGCTTCGCGGTAAAACGAACGAACCTCCGGCCAGAAGGCCGGATCGCGCTCCGAAGCGCTGTGTCCTTCGGAATCGACGAACAAGTGCCGCACGCCGGGAACGCGGGTTACGACATATTCGAGCTCGGACGGAGGGATGAACCCGTCGTTGCGCGAATGAACGAGCAGCACCGGCTTCTTGGACAATTGCTCGTTATCCCTTAATATCCTGGCCGGATTGGCCTTGCGCATCGCCGCCTTCGAGATGCCGCTTCGCCAAACCATGATCCACGGTACCAGGCTTGCCAGCGGAAACCGGGGCAATCGCCGGCGTCTCAGTTCGGTGGCGATCATCGCCGAGAGCCGAACCGGCATCGCGTCCGTGACGAGCGCGGCGATCGGCGCCCCTTCGTCCAGCGCGAGCACGGCGCCATAGCCGCCGAGCGAATGGCCCAGCACGCCGATTCTCGCGGGATCGATCTCCGGACGCGTCTTCAGCCAGGCGATCGCGGACAGCAGATCGTCGCGGAACAGCAATCCCGTCGGCGTTTTATAAAATCCGCTCTCGCCGTGGCTGCGCGCATCGTACATCAAGACCGAATAACCTTCCTCGTACAGGGGGAGCGCGTACCTCAGCACCCGCGACCGGTTCGAGCCCCAGCCATGCGCGACGATAACGACCGGCCCGGGAGCCGCCGCATGAGGCTGGACCAGCAACCATCCTTTGACGGGCAAACCGCCGCTGATCCATTCGACCTCCTCGTAGGGTACGGGCGGCACTTGCTCGTTGGGCACGACCTTCGGCCGCTGCGCCTTCACGGTTAGGCCGTATACCGTCGCGACCGCGCTGCCGGTCACCGCCCAGACGCCGCCGATCATCCATCCGATCACCGACACGACTTCTTTCTCCTTTCCGTCGTCGCATTAAAATTTGACTCTATTTTAACCCGGTTCGACGGTTTTTACAGGCCTGCTCGCCCCACTTTTTATTTCGCCAAGATCCGTTCCAACGGCTCCGCATTGCCGTAGAACGGCTTCGCGCCCCGTTCGTCGGCGGCCCATTTCGCCGCATTGGCGATGATCCGGACGATCTGCTCCCGTTCGTACGCCGGATCCGTCTCGCGTCCCGTCCGCTCCGTAGCACCGATTCCGATTAGGCGCATATCCTGCATTAACCCGACATCTGCCTATGGCAAAAGGAGGAGCATCCATGCCGAAACTCCGTTCGACGGAAGCCAAGCCTCAGCCGCGCAAGGCCGCCGCCGATCCGAAAGCGAGGCTCTCGTCCCGGCAATCGCGAGCCGTCCGGCCGCAAGCCAAATCCGGCAGCGGCAAAGCCGATAAAAAGAATCCGCCCAAAGGCGGCGTCGTTCGCCTGCATCTGAATGAAGACCAACCCCCTCTGGTTACCCGCCCGGTTCCTTGGTGGGTATTCCCGCACGACAGCGATCGGGGGCTTGCGGGCGAGCCGACCGGCCCGCACGGCGGATACCTGGGGCCGGGCGGACTGTTGCCGACCCCGCCGCCATTCCCGGGCCCTTTCCTTCCGCCGCGCCCGACGGTTCTATGGTCAAGCGCGGTTGCGAGCCCGATTTCCGGTCCGGGCTCTCCGCCCGCGCACCAAGCCTACATGGCGGTACGCCTAACCGGAGGGACGGACTTCCCGAGAGTCAATTACGCTTACTCCGTCCCTTATTTCCCGGGGATTACGATTCGCCAAACGTTAGCCTTGACCGGATACGTGGATTACGGTCCCGATGGCTTTATCCGGAACGTCGCCGGCCTTCCGGTCGACGAAGGGATCGAAGTCCGGCTGCGCGTTGGCGGCAGAATCGTGCCGCAGACGCTGCTGGACGCCCCGGCCGAGCCCGGCGGCGCGATCGGTCTGGAGCTCTACCGCTCCAACGTCGGCGCGATCCCGATCCCGCTCTGACGCAGTTCCCGCATTCCCTGTTCCGCCTGGCAAAAGATTTTCTTCTCTATCGGCCCCATTTCGACTACACTGAAGAAAAGGGCATCATTCATAATTGCAATTCGACATTACGTCTTCGGAACAGGGTGAATCTCTTATGCAACAGAATTTGCTCTTATTGCTCGGTCCGGGCTTTCATGCGTTGAACCAATCGCTGCAAGAAGAGATTTACCGCGAGTTCTATCGCCTTCTCTATCATCCGGTTTATTATATGATTAACGACCATTCGACGGCCGAAGATATTATCCAGGAGTCCTTCATCACCGTTCTGGACAAATGTCCGGAAGTCCAGAGCGAGGATCATATGAAAGCCTGGATCAAGGTCGTCGCCAGAAACCAGACGATCAACCACCTTCGCAAAAGAAAAAAGACGCGCAACGATATCAGCCTGGAATATGGATGGGATGCAACTCCATATGCAAGAACGGCGGCAAGCCCGGTGGAGCAGGAAGTCGTCGCCAGATCCTTGGAGGAGCAAATTTCCCGGCATTTGACCGGAATGAAACCGGAACAAAGAACGTTAATCGAGCTGAAGTGGAAAAAGGGACTTTCGTATAAGGAGATCGCGTCGGAGATTCAAGAAACTGAAGGCGCGGTGAAGCACAAGCTCCATCGCGCCCGGAACTATCTGAAGAGGAAATTGACCAAGGAATGGGGAAGCCGGGATGAATGACGCACATTTCGAACGTATATTCGACGCCGCGTTCGATGACTCCGCCAAGAAGACCGGCGAAATCCCGACGCTCGACCACCGCTCCTCCTGGCTGAAGGTCAAGCAGCGACTCGACGCCAGGCGCAGAAAACGGAACCTCCGCGCCAGACTCGCGAAGCTGTCCGTCGTCGCGGCCGCAATCCTCATCGGCGCCGGACTGTTCGGCAACGACAAGGCGGTCCGGGCGATCGAACCGCTGTATGCGACCCTGAAGGAATACCCTTCCGGCCTGATGTCCTTTTTCTTCGGCAGGTCCGCGGACGTCGACGAAACGAAAGCGAAGACGGCGCCTCCGCCGGATTTCCTCGCGGGATTGGAATCGGAACGCCTTGGCGATACCCTGGTCTCGGCAACCGTATCTCCGGAGCAAGCCGAGCGGCTTCTCTCCTTCCCCATGCCGGAATTCCGGTATTTGCCGACCGGATATACGCTGGATAACCTCATCCTTTACTTTTACGACGACCGTACGCAGGCCGATCAGGCGTACTTCTCCTATTATTCGGAAGAAGAAACTTATCTGACGATTATGATGCAGAAAATGAAACCAAACAGCTCGTTAGGCGTTCCGGCGCCCTCGGAAGGCGTATCGGTCGAGAAAATACAGCTCGGCGACGTCCCCGCCATTCTAACGACCACGATAACCGGAACGAGCACGCTTGAGATTATCTCCGACGGCGTTCATTTCTCGGCGGTCGGGGAACTTCCTGCCGAAGAGTTGATTCGCGTGTACAAGGAACGGTACTAACACGAAAGCAAAACTGGCGAACGGACGCCAGTTTTGCTTTTTTGAAAAATTCCGACCGCCTTTTAACGGGTCGTGAATCTTAAATGAAACGGATACGTCATCTTAACGCTCCGAAGATTCGCGATCCTTCCGGTCAAGATGATCTCGATCGTATTCTGTGAGCCCAGCCGCTCCGCTTCGGACTTTCGATAGATCAGCAATGTCTTGTCCTCGGTTTCGTACCGAAACAGAAACCGGTCGGAGATCAGGCGTCCGCCCTGGTTGCCGTCCAACACGAGGATGTTTCTCGTATTGAGCGTATGCCGGTTAATATCTTGATTGAATACGATAGAAATCAGCGTATCCTCAGGAATGTCCTTGTCTCCGGGCTGCGGATGCGTTTTCCGAATCCATTCGTGCCAATTGTTCATTTAGTTTTAGTACGCCAATAAAGATCCGGTGTATTTTTCACCGTCTTCATAGACGCCGTCATGATTGACCCAGTGAACCGTCTTGATCCGATAATAGTACCCAGCGACGGTGCTTCTGCTGAAATTGCTGGAGTGAACGTTCGTATTGCTCCCTGAAGTCGTCTGTCCGGATCCGACCGTCACCCAATCCGTACCCGTCCACCTTTGAAGATAGAAAGTGATGCCGACGGAATCGACTCGAACTTTGGCCGTCGTCGAGCCCGTCGCAGAAATCGATCCTTCCGATACGGTCGCAACGGATGTGCCGTTCTGCAAATACTGATGATTCGGATTAAAGATACCAAAAAGCGTCGGAGGAGGCGCGGATGTCAGCGCGTGCAGGCTCGCTTGAGCGGCGGAATCGGCGGCGCGCGCCGTTCCGGACAGGGCATCGATCGACAACCCTAACGCCACGAGCACGGTTAACGCGCCTATCCATTTTTGCTTGCTGTTTTTTTTCATGTGTTTTCCACCTTTCTGGTTCATGATTGTCTTACTATATACACAACCGAAAAAGGAAAAGGTTGCAACAATTTTCGACATTTTTTTATATTTTTTTCGAAAAATCGCCCCGCACCTCCGCTCCGTCCCCCATTTTGCCGATTTTCCGACAATAACGGCGCTTTATACCGCCCAAACGAGCAAACCGGCCTCGCCATCGTGAGGAAAGCGGCATTGCTTATGTTTCGTCCTGCCGCCTCATTGTCCGCTTGCCCCATCGTCCTATCGTCCTACCGCCCCTTCGTCAGATTTTCCCCATTTGTCTCGTTGTCCTTCGCCCCTTTCGTCCGCCACCTGACCGCCCATCGTCCGCTCTGTCCCATTCGTTTCGTCGTCCGACTGCCACCGTCCGCTCTGACCCATTCGTCCCGATCCGTTCGGACAGAGGATCCGCTAATTGTGAACAAAACCGGGTTTTGCGCGCCTTCGCGGACAGAGGATCCGTTATTTGGCTCCGAGATGGCGATTTCGGCCACTGATCATCGAAATAACGGATCTTCTGTCCGAATCGCCATCATAATGAGGGGGTTTCGGCAAAATAACGCCTTCTGTGTCCGATCGCAAAGATCAAGCGGACGAAAAGCGCCCGCCCCATCGGCTTTAAAACAAAACCGGCGGCGAGCTTAGCTCGACCGCCGGTTTCCCGCGCGTCTTCCTTATTAACGCGATGCTTCGTCCTTCAGCGCTTTCAGCCGTTTCATGACATCGTTGGCTCCCCGGCCGAAATAATCGTGAAGCGCTTCGTACTCCCGATACAGCCGTTCGTAGACGGCCACGTTCGCCGGAATCGGCTTGTACGTCTCTTCGCGAACGCGGGCCATCGCCCGGGCGGCGTCGACGACGCTGTCGTACCCGCCCCGTTCGCTTCCCGCGGCGACCGCCCCGAACATAGCGGCACCGACCGCCGGCGTCTGCTTCGAATCCGCGATTTTGATCTCCCGGTTCGTCACGTCCGCATAGATCTGCATAAGCAGCGCGTTGCGCTGCGGCAACCCTCCGCAAGCGTACACCTCTTCGACGGGCACGCCATTCCCGTGGAACGCGTCGATGATCTTGCGCGTGCCGAACGCCGTCGCCTCCAGCAAGGCGCGATACGCTTCCTCCGGCTTGGTCAGCAGCGTATAGCCGACGATTACGCCCGTCAGATTCGTGTCCACGAGAACGGAGCGGTTGCCGTTCCACCAATCGAGCGCCAGCAAGCCCGTTTCCCCCGGCTTATAGGCCGCGGCTCGTTCCGTCAGCCATTGATGGACGCCTACGCCGTCCTTGGCCGCCGCTTCCTTCACATAAGCGGGAACCGCTTCCTCGACGAACCATTCGAAAATATCGCCGACGGCGGATTGGCCCGCCTCGTACCCGAGATAGCCGGGAATGATGCCGTCTTCCACGACGCCGCACATGCCCTCGACCTCGACCTCCTCGGTGCCGAGGAGCATATGGCAGATCGAAGTCCCCATCGCCATGACGAGCTTGCCCGGCGTCACGACGCCGACACCCGGAACCGCCGCATGGGCGTCGACGTTGCCGACGGCAATCGCGGTTCCCGCCCGCAAGCCCGTCAATCGCGCCATCTCTTCGGTCAGTTCTCCCGCCTTCGTGCCCAGCGGCGCGATCTCGCCGCGAAGCTTCGTCGCCGTCAAGCCGTCCAGCTTGGGATCCAGCGCCTTGAAAAAATCGTTGTCCGGATAGCCGTCCCGCTTGTGCCAGATCGATTTATAACCGGCCGTGCAGCTGTTGCGGACGAATTCGCCCGTCAATCGGGAGACGACCCAGTCCGTCGCTTCCGTGAACAAATCCGTCGCCTCGTACACTTCGGGCGCTTCGTTCGCGATCTGCCAAATTTTCGCGATCATCCATTCCGACGAGATTTTCCCGCCGTACCGGGGCATAAACTTCTCTCCCCGCGACGCCGCGATCGCGTTCAGCCTGTCCGCCTCGTCCTGCGCGGCATGGTGCTTCCACAGCTTCACCCATCCGTGGGGATGATTCTCCCACTCCGGTTTGAGACAGAGCGGCACGCCCCGCTCGTCGACCGGCAGCATCGTGCAGGCGGTGAAATCGATTCCCAGCCCGATCACGTCGGCGGAGTCGACGCCCGACTGCTCAAGCACCGCCGGAACGGAACGGCGCAGCACCTCCAGATAATCGTCCGGATGCTGGAGCGCCCAATCGTGCTCTAGCGGTTCGCCGGACGTCGGCAGCTTTTCGTCGATGACTCCGTGCGGATACGGCGTGACGTGATCCGCGACCTCCCGGCCGTTCGACAGATCGACGAGCACCGCCCTTCCGGATTGCGTGCCGTAGTCGACCCCGATCGCATACTTTGTACTCATAGTCAGCCTCCCAATGATAGGATGGATAGGATTAGTGCCGCTTGGCATCTCCGGGCTGGCCGTAGTAAGCAGCCGCCCCGTGCTTGCGCAAGTAGTGCTTGTCGAGCAAGACCGGATTCATCGGCGAAACGTCCGCATTGAGCTGCCGCGTATGGTAGGCCATCTTGGCGACCTCTTCGAGGACGACCGCGTTGTGGAGCGCGTCCGCCGCGTCCTTGCCCCACGCAAAGGGCGCATGGCTGTTCACGAGCACGCCCGGCACCCCGTCCGGGTCGATGCCGGCGAACGTCTCGACGATCACGTTGCCCGTCTCCGCTTCGTAATCGCCCTTTATTTCTTCGTCCGTCATCGGCCTCGTGCAAGGAATCTCCCCGTGGAAATAGTCGGCCTGCGTCGTCCCGTACGCGGGAATCCCCCGGCCGGCCTGCGACCAGATCGTCGCCCAGGGAGAATGCGTATGGACGATTCCCCCGACGTTGGGAAAAGCGCGGTAGAGCACGAGATGGGTCGGCGTATCCGAGGAAGGCCGCAAATCGCCTTCCACGACCCGCCCCTCTGCGTCGACGACGACCATATGCTCGGGACGCAATTTCTCGTAAGCTACCCCGCTCGGCTTGATCACCATCAAGCCGCTTGCCCGGTCGAAACCGCTTACGTTCCCCCACGTAAACGTCACCAATCCGTATTTCGGGAGCTCCGCATTCGCTCTGCAGACTTCCTCTTTCAGTTGTTCCAACAAGCAAATCACTTCCCTCTCCAACGTCTAACGCGATTCCCCGTCGGATCTCACGTTAAAGTATATGCATTCATTATATACTTGTACGTACATGTGTGTCGAGGAAAAATGCATCTTTCAGGGGGGCGCGATCACCTGCTCTTCCGTTTCCGCAATCCTTTCAACCGCCCATCGCCACCGCCCGTCTTGCTCTACCGCCCACAGCCTCTCCTTGCTCTATCGTCCTCCGCCTCGCCTTACTCCACGCCCACCGTCTTGCCTTACTCCACCGCCCTCCGCCTCGCCTTGCTCCACTGCCCCAGTCCGTTCGGACAGAGGATCCGCTTATTGCGAACAAAACCGGGTTTTGCGCACTTTCGCGGACACAGGATCCGTTATTTGGCTCCGAGATGGCGATTTCGGCCATTGATCATCGAAATAGCGGATCCTGTGTCCGAATCGCCATCAAAATGAGGGGGGTTCGGCAAAATAAGGTCATCTGTGTCCGATCGGTGCCGCGGATTGCCGGACAATCAGCTTGGGCGGATACAGCAAATCCTCGTTCGCGGGCATTACCCCCGCTTCCATCCGGTCGATCAAGAGATTCGCCGCCTTCTCCCCGAGCGCAGATTTCGGATGCTCGATCGTCGTCAGCTTGACCTCCGTGGCCGTCGCCAGGAAGGAGTCGTCGTAACCGATCACGGACAAGTCGTCCGGGATGCGCAGACCGAGCTCCCGCACCGTATCGAGCAACGACACGGCCAATTGATCGTTGTAGCAGACGATCGCCGTCGGCGGACGCTCCGAGAGCAGCATCTCTCGCAGCTCGCGTTGCGGTCTAACATGCTTGTCCTCGGTCGAATACCGAACGGCCCTGTGCTTCTCGGGCGGAAGGCGATGCTCCCGGCAAGCGCGGAGGAACCCTTTCATTCTTCTGACGCCTTGCATGTCGTCCGTTTTGAAGAAGCCGGCCACTTGCCGATGCCCGAGACCGAGCACGTGATTCGCGGCCATGTACCCGCCCTCGTCGTCGTCGATTCTGACGCTCGGGCAAGCGATGTCCGAATATCCTTCGTTGATCATCAGGAGCGGAATGCCGTGCTGCTCGATCGCCAAATAATTGTCGAAATTGGGATTGCCCTCGGCGCTTTTCGTCGGTTCCACGATCAATCCGCATACCGCATGGCTCAACATCATTTCCAGGCATTCGCGCTCCCGGTCCTTGCGGTGGTCGGTGCTGGACAACAGCAGGCGATAGCCCTTGTTTTTCAAAGCCGCTTCGATGCCCCGGACGATCGACGGGAAAATATAATCCGAGATCGACGTTGTAATGACGCCGACGGTTCGATGGCCGGCGGACGCCCTCCGCTCCGCGGAAGGACGGCCAACGAACGTCCCCTTCCCCTGTTCGCGCACGAGCCAGCCTTCCCGGACCAATTCTCCGATCGATTGGCGAACCGTCTGGCGGCTGAAGGAGAATTGCTCGACCAATTCGTTTTCCGACGGCAGCTTGTCTCCCGGACGGTATTTGCCTCCGGCGATCCAGGACAAAATGCGTTCCTTCAATTGTATGTATTTCGGGGATTGCATCGCTTATTCTGCTCCTCCGGCACGCGGGTTCGCATGCCTCGTCGATCTTGCTGTCGTCATTATACCACAGGAGAGGAACTTGTACGTACCAATCCGGATGCATCGGGTTCAGATCGCCCTAACGGTCCTTTTTCGCGCCTTCGAACCGTTTCGTTGCGCTTTCCGCCTGTTCCGAATTCCGCTCACCCTCCATCCCACCCATCGCCCACCGCCTCGCCTGGCTCCATCCCCCACTGCCCCGCCTTGCTCCTTCCCCATCACCTTCGTCTTGCTCCATTGCCCGCGCCCCGTCTTGCTGCATCGCCCTAGCCGTTCGGACAGAGGATCCGCTAATTGTGAACAAAACCAGGGTTTGCGCATCTTCGCGGACAGAGGATCCGTTATTTGGCTCCGAGGCGGCGATTTCGGCCATTGATGATCGAAATAACGGATCGTGTGTCCGCACCGCCTGCAAAATGCGGGGGTTTCGGCAAAATAGGTCCTCTGTGTCCGATAGCAAAAGATCAAAAACGGCCCGAGGCGCCGGCGCCCCGAGCCGCAATCGCGCCGCTTCCGGCCGACCGGCGGACGGCGCGCGCATGCGCTGCGCTAATCGTCATCGAGCGGCGGCACGATCATCTGCCGGCGCAGCTCCGCTCTCTCCAGGAGCGGCTCCATATCCTCGATCGGACGTCCGACCCCCAGCTTCGGAAGAACGTCGGCCGCGGGCGAAAGCTCGATTTCGAGCAACGCCGGCTCTTCCGCATTCTTCCGGAAACCGGCTTGCAGCCTCGCCTCCAGCTCTTCGCCGTCCGCCGCGCGGAATGCCGGCAGGCCGTACGCCCGCGCGACCTTAACGAAATCCGGGCAGCTGTACCCGCTCACCGTCGAAGCCCGGCGCCCGCCGAAATAAAGGTCCTGGAACTGTCTCACCATGCCGAGGGAACGGTTGTTCAGCACGAACATCGCGATCGGCAGACGCCAATGAACGACCGTCTGCAGCTCCTGCAAGTTGACCTGCAACCCGCCGTCCCCGGCCACGAGAACGATCGGCCGGCCCGGCGCCGCGAAAGCGGCGCCGATCGCGGCGGGCAGCCCGAAGCCCATCGCTCCCATGCCTCCGGCGTTAAGCAGCCTTCCGCGGGGGCCGACGGGCCAGGACTGGCTCGCCCACATTTGATGCTGTCCGACGTCCAGGCAGACGATCGCGTCGTCCGGGGTTTCCCGCGCCAGCCGTTCCATGAGCCGGTTCGGTTCGATCGCCCCGCCCTCGGCCTGCGGCTTGCCCGTCGGGTAGCTCCGGCGATAGAACGACAGCCGCTCCTTCCAGGCGCTCCAATCGCCGCTGGGCGGCTTCGCCACCCACCGCTCGGAAAGCTTCTCCAGGAACGGCCTCAAATGCGCCCGGACGGCCAGCTCCGGACGAATTTTCCTTCCGAGCTCGGACGCGTCGATGTCCACGTGAATGATTTTCGCGCCGCGCGCGAACGTCTTGGGACGGGTGCCGGTCTGCCTCGTGTCCAGGCGCGATCCGAGCACGAGCAAGCAATCGCAATTGGCCAGAGCCATATTCGCGTAACGATGACCGTACGAGCCGATCAATCCCATGTTCCACTCGTACGCCGCCTCGACCGCGTCCAGCCCCATCAGCGAACAGACGACGGGGATCCCCGCCGACGCCAGCCATCCCCGCAGGACGGGGACCGCTCCCGCAGCCCGGACGCCTCCCCCGGTCAGCACGATCGGTCTGGCCGCGCCGCGAAGCAGCCGAACCGTCCTCCGGACCTCTTCGTCCGTCGGCTCCTCCCGGTCGCCCTGCTCGCCCTCGTCGAAGGCTTCCATTCCCGCCGGATCCACCTCCGCGCGCTGAACGTCCATCGGAATGTCCAGCAGCACGGGTCCCGGCCTTCCCGAACGCGCGATCCGCAGCGCTTTTTCCAATTCGTAACGAAGCCGGTCCGCCCGCTCGACCAACGCCGCATACTTCGTAAGGGGCGCGGCGACGCTTACGATGTCGGTCTCCTGAAAGCCGTTTTGGCGCACGGAAGCGTCGCCCTTGTACTCGTAAGTGTTGACCTGGCCCGTCAGAAACAGGCAAGGGACCGAATCGAAGTAGCAGCTGCCGATTCCGGTCAGCAGATTCAGCGCGCCCGGTCCGCTCGTCGCCATCGCCACGCCGACGTCTCCGGCGACTCGGGCGTAGCCTTCCGCCGCGAACGCGGCCGCCTGCTCGTGACGCATCGGGACCGCCGCGATCTCCTCGCGTTCGTCCACGGCGTCGAGCAGATGGGCGATCGCCCCGCCGGCCATTTCGAAGACGTGCGTCACGCCTTCCCGAATCAAGAAATCCACGATGTACCGGGCCGCTTTCACTTCGACCACAGCTTCCACGGAGCGTCGCCGGATCTCCATAGCGTCTCCAACGAAGCCCGGTCCCGCAGCGTGTCCATCGGATGCCAGAAGCCTTCATGCTTGTAGGCCGCCAACTGTCCCATAGCGGCGAGCGATTCGAGCGGTTCCTTCTCCAGCATCGTGCCGTCTCCTCCCATGTACGCCAGCGCTTCCGGTTGAAAAACGAAAAATCCCCCGTTCATCCACCCGCCGTCGCCTTTCGGCTTTTCCCGGAAGCCTTGAACGAAGTCGCCCTCCCCCAACTCCAGCGCGCCGAACCGGCCGCCCGGCTGAACGGCCGTCACGGTGGCCCATTTTCCGTGCGCCCGGTGGAATTTGAGCAGCGCGGACACATTGACGTCGCTGAGCCCGTCGCCGTAGGTCAGCATGAAAGGAAGGTTCTCCAAATACGCGCGGATTCGGCGGATTCGGCCCCCCGTGGACGTATCCCGGCCGGTATCGACCAGCGTCACCTTCCACGGATCGGTGCAGCGCTGGTGCAGCGCCATGCTGCCGCCGTCCGCGAAATCGAATGTGACGTCGGATTCGTGCAAGTAATAATGCGCGAAATATTCCTTGATCAGTACGCCTTTGTACCCGAGAGGAACAATAAAATCGTGAAAGCCATAGTGGGAGTATATTTTCATAATGTGCCACAGGATCGGTTTGTCCCCGATCTCGATCAACGGCTTCGGCCGGACGGACGTTTCCTCGCTGAGCCGCGTGCCGTAACCGCCGGCGAGAATGACCACCTTCACGCCCAGACCTCCTCTGGTCCGCCTAGGGGCGGCTTATCCAACGTTTCGGTATTCTACTTCATATGCCGAAACGTCCGGCGGCGTGTGGGGATTAGGGAAGACGGCGGCTTCCCGACTTGCTTCGCTATAGAATCAGCCGATTGCGCGCGCGTTCCGGAGCGGCGCGCAGCCACTCGCCCTCCTTCGCCGCGGCGACGCCCTCGTCCCAGGCGTAGACGGGCTTTCCCCGGCTCATCGTCAGCATGACCCTGCAGCGGAACCGATGCCCTTCGTAGGCGCTGTGCCGGTGGCGGTACAGCAATTGCCCGGACCGGAGAACGTACGGCGCGTCCGGATGGACGAGCACGAGATCCGCGTCCGCTCCGACCGCGAGCCTCCCTTTGCGCGGGTACATGCCGAACCGTTTCGCGGGCGCTTCGGTCAGCAGCCGGGACAGCAGCGGCAGCGGCAGCCCCCGCTTCAAGAAACCTTCGTCGAACAAAATCTCCAGCATGCTCTGCCCGCCGGCAATGCCGCTCCACGCGGCGAAATAATCGCCTCCCGCCGCTTTCAGCGCCGGCGGGCAAGGCGAATGGTCCGACGCGATCAGATCGATCTTGCCTTCCGCGAGCCTCGCCCACAATCCCTCCCGCTCCCGCGCGCCGCGGATCGGCGGAGCGCACTTCGCCGCAGGTCCGAGCCGCTCGGCGTCGGCGTCCGTGAACAACAAATAATGGGGATTCGTCTCCACCGTGACGTTGACGCCGTTCATCTTCGCCTCCCAAGCGATATCGACCGCTTGCGGACTGCTGACATGGACGAGATGAAGCGGGCAATCCGTCCGTTCCGCGAACAGCAGCGCCCTGCGCGCCGCGTCGATCTCCGCCGCGATCGGCCGCGTCGCCGCGTAGTCCCGCATCCCGCGCGGGCTGCGCCGCGCGTATTTGCCGGACAGCGCGGAAATGATCTCTTCGCTCTCCGCATGAACCGCCAGCACCTTGTTGATGCCGGCGATCCGTTTCATCCCTTCGAACAAAGCCACGTCGTCGACTTCCTTGAACCCGCCTTCCCCGGCATCCCCCGGAGACGCCATCAACGCTTTGAACCCGACGACCCCGGCAGCCGCCAGAGCCTCCACCTCGTCCAGATTGTCCGGAACCAGACCGCCCCACAATCCGTAGTCGACATAGGCGCCGGAAGCCTTCGCCGCCTCCAGCTTCCGTTCCAGCGCGTTCGCGTGTACGGTCGGTGGGCGTCCGTTCAGAGGCATATCGAGAAACGTCGTGCAGCCGCCCGCGGCCAATGCCGCGGACCCGCTCGCAAAGCCTTCCCAATCGCCCCGGCCCGGTTCGTTCAGATGAACGTGCGCGTCCACGACGCCGGGCATCACGTACAGGCCTGTTGCGTCTATCGTATGTTGGGCGGGCGTCCGAAGGTCGTCGCCGATCTCGGCGATCGTCCCGTCTTTAATTCCCACGTCGGCCGCTTGCACGCGGTCTCGAAACACGACATATCCGCCTTTGAGCACACAATCCAACCGACGATCGTCCTGCATCAGGGTCCCCCCTTCGAAAAAAAGAAACCGAATATATGTTATATAATATAACACAATTCGGTGATTAATTTAAAAGGAGGGAGCTTTTTTTGAATATATGTAATATTTTCTTACCCAATAATACCGGGTCGTATCGATGCGCGGCGGCTCCTGCCCGATCGCCGGAACGCGGCCGCGGTCTTCAATCCCCGTTGCCGCGAATCCCGCTGCGGTAGTCTTTAGGCGTCAGTCCCGCGTCGGCGCGAAAAACCCGGTTGAAGTGGCGAATGTTCGCGAAGCCGGTCCGCTCCGCGATCGTCGCGATTTTGTCGTCGGTCAGCGCCAATCGCTTCTTGGCGTCCTCCAGCCTCAGGCCGATCAGATGCTCTACGAAGGATTTGCCCGTCTTGTTCTTCAGGACGGCGCTCAAGTAAGCCGGGTGCAGATGCACCCGCTCGGCGACGTCCTTCAGCGAGATCGGCTCGCGGTAATGCCGTTCAATGTAGCGCAGCGCCAGGCTCGCCGGATCCCGGTCCGTCGAACGGTTTCCCGAGGCGATTTGGGCCGCGAGCCGACCGAACAGCCGTTTGCAAATGTCGGCCAATTCCTCGCCGGACGAGCTCGAGCAGATTTCGACGAGCTGGGCGCGAATGTCCCGCTCGCCGAGCCACCGCTTCGTCGTGCCCAGCTCTTCGGTCAGCTCGTAATAATGAAGAATCAGCTTGCAGACCTGCTGGTGCACATGATCCGGCGTCTGCGCCCAGCGGCACAATTCACCGATCGCGGCGTCCACCCGTTCGTCGATTTCCGCGATCCTCCCTTCGTTGACGGCCTCCTCCAGCGAATCCCACGACCACTTGCCGGCACCGGCCCTCTCCTGCGATTCCGCCGCCATCTCGTCATAGCCCAGCACCTTGTCGCCCCCGACGACGAGACGGTACAGCAAGGCGATCTCCGCTTCCCGATACGACTTCGGAATCGAGGCCGCGCCTTCCATCGCGCTTCCGATGCCGATCGTCACCGTTAGATTCGACAACGATTGGATCTGGCGACGGATCGAATCGGCCGCATCGACGAGCTTCTCCCGCGAGGCGGCGCGATCCGGCAGATTGGCGAGCGCGACGACTTCGGAATCGGAAAACGCGAAGCAGAAGCCGCCCAGCCGGTTGCCGACGATTTCCTGCGCGAATTGCCGAATATAGAGCTGGAACAGGGACGGATCCGTCCGGCGATAGCGCTCGCGGTCGACCGATTCCTTGTCCAGCTTGACGACCATGCACGCATAGCAAGGCCCCTCCAGCGCGATGCCGACCCTTCTGACCGCCTCCAGGTCTTCCTCGTCCAAGCTGCCGCGCAGCAGAGCGGCCGCGAGCCGATCGCCCGCTTGCCGCCGTCGGACCGTTTCGTTCGCGGGGGCGTCCGAACCGCTCGCCCGGCGGCCGGCTTCGCGAATTTCGGCCTTCAGCTTCTTCAGCACTTTGGACAGCTCTTCCCGTTCCACGGGCTTCGTCAAGTAGTCCTTCGCCCCGTGGCGCAACGATTGCCGGACGTAGGCGAAATCCTCGTAACCGCTAATGACGACGCAGCGCAAATCGGGAACGCGCTCGCTCGCGAATTTCTGCAATTGAAGTCCGTCCATGCGGGGCATGCGGATATCCGTCAGCACGACGTCCGGCTTCAGGACGTCGATCAGTTCCATCGCTTCGCAGCCGTCCTTCGCGTCCCCGACGACCTCCCATTGCGGATCCTCGGAAGCGATCATCGCGCGCAGACCTTTTCTGTAGATCGCTTCGTCGTCCACGATTAAAATTTTGGGCATGCGCTCTCCCTCCCGGCGTTTTAACGAGATGAACCGTGCGCCGATTTCCGGACTGCCGGCAGCGTAATCGTGACCTTCAAGCCTTGATAGAGCATGCTCTCGAACGTCAAGCCGTACGGCTCCCCGTAGTGCAGCCGGATCCGACGGTGCACGTTAAGCAGCCCGTTGCCCGTCTTCCCGCCTAGATCCTTGGCGTTGCGAAGCCTGCTCCGGATCGCCTCCAGCTCGTCGTCGGACATGCCGATGCCGTCGTCTTCGATTACGATCGTCAGCATGCCGTCTTGCTCCGCGCCGGTCAGCCGGATGAGCCCCGCGCCAGCGCCCCGGTCCAGTCCGTGGTTGATCGCGTTCTCCACGATCGGCTGGACGATCAGGGGAATGACGACGCAATCGAGCGCGCTCCCGTCGACGTTCTCCCGGAACCGGATCCGTTCCTCGTACCGGATCGTCTGAATGCTCATGTATCCGTTTACATGATTCAATTCGTCCCTCAGCGTGACGATCTCCTGGCGACTGCTCAAGCTGTAGCGCAGAATGCGGCTCAAATTGTTGGCCATCGTCACGATGTCCCGGTTGCCTTCCAGCTCCGCGTTCATGCTGATCGTCCCGAGCGTATTGTACAGGAAATGGGGATTGATCTTGCTTTGCAGCGCCGCGATTTGCGCGTCCTTCTCGCGGATTTCCGTCTCGTACAGCAAGTACCCCAATTCGCTCAGCTTCGACACCATCGTATTGAACGCGCCTCCCAGGCGCCCGACTTCGTCCTGGCCGGTCACCGGAAACGTCACGCGAAGCTCTCCTTGTTCCACCTTGCGCATCAATCGGCTCAGCTTGCGCAGCGGATGGGTTACGCGAAACGCGACGACAACGTTCAGCAGCATGGCCAGACCGACGAAGCCGACGATGACGAGCGTCATCGAGCTCCGGACTTTATGGCTGTCGCGCATGAGCTCCTTCACCGGAACGACGCCGACCAGCGTCCAGCCGGTCACCGGGGAAGTGACATGGGCGACGAGCGAGTCCGGCATCGCTCCGGCGGCGTCGACGTGCATGACTCCTTGACCCTGAAGCGGTCCGATTTCCGGCAGGAAGTCCCCGGCTTCCCGACGAAGGACGAGACCGCCATGCTGATCGACGATATACATGGACTCCTCGGCGGCAAGATTAACTTGCTGCAGCATGCTGCGAACCGCCGACGGATCGATGTCGATGACGATGTATCCGATCGTCTCCCCGCTGTCGAAGCTGCGCAGCTCGCGAGCGATCGAGAACACGTCGTAGGTCATCCCGCTCGTCGATTCGATCTGGTGCGTCGCGATGAACGTCGGCTGGCCGTATCGGCTTTTGGCCCGTTCCAGCCATTCCGCGCTTTCGTCCAGCCTGTACGTGGTCACGTATTGACTGTCCGGCATGACCACGTAGGAAGCGCCTTTTTGGCCGTACAAGGAAACGCCCATAATGTCGATGCGCCCGTTGATGAAAATTTTGGACACGAAGTCGTTCAGATGTCCGATCTGCTCCAGCGTCAACGGCTGGCCGGGTTCCCGCGAAGCGCTCAAATACTCGAGAACTTCATCGTATTGATACGGCGACACCGTTAACCGGTTCAGCTCGTTCATATACGTATCGATATTCAGCGAGATCTGCCGGATCGTCTGCAGCTGATAGGCCCCGACGTTTTTTTCCATCGCGTTCTCGAAGCTGGAGAACGCATAGATGCCCATCGCTCCGATCGGAACGACGACAAGAAGAAAATTGATCAAGATCAGCTTCCGCGCGAGCTCTTGATTCGTAAACCAGCGGACGAGGCTCCGTTTCCGTTCCATCGCTCTCCCGTTACCCTTTCTTCAATTCCGCGTCGATCCTGGCGGCGGCGTTGCGCAGCGCCTGCTCCGGCGTCTGCCTGCTGTAGTTCATTCGCTCGAACTCGGCGATCAGCACTTCCGTCATCGACCATTGCCGGACGTGCCGCGGCCAGTACTTCACGTCGTTCGCGGCTGCGGCGTAATCGCTTCGGTAATCGAGCGCGTTGAATTCGTCGCCCTGGACGACCCGGCTCATGCTCGGCACGTGCCCGGCTTCGGCCCACTTCTCGCCATGCTCGACCATCCATTTGGCGAACGTCATGATCGCTTTGCGCTTGTCGTCCGTCATGCCGTGCTTCGTCGGAATGACGAGCGCGTGGGAATCGCCCCATACGGCCGGGGCGTCGTACAGCGTCGGCAGCGGAACGACGCCGAAATCGAGACCCGGCGCATGCTCGAACGCTCCCGTCCCCCACATGCCCGTAATAAGAACGGCGGCCCTGCCGTCGTAGAACATTTTAAAAGCGTCGTTGATGTCCGGAGGAATCAATCCGTCCGTATACAAGCCGTGAACGAACTCCAGCGCCTCCAATGCTTGCGCGTTGTTCAACGTCGTCTTGCTCCCCGTCTCGTCGTAGAACGCTCCTCCGCCGTCGATCTGGTTGTATAAGCTCCACCACAGCCATACCGAATCGATCCGGGTGCCCGGCTGGGCGAGCGGCGCGACGTCCGGAGGGACGGCTTCCTTGATGCGCCGAAGAAACGCCGCGAACCCCTCCGCCCCTTCCGCGAATACTGGCCTGCCCGAAGCATCGAGCGCCCCGGCCTTGCCTAGATGCTCCTTGTTGTAATACATGACGAGCGCGTGAGTATCGAGAGGAACCGCATAGGAATGCCCGTCGTAAATGGCCGAGGCCATAATGTTCGGGTTGAAGACATCCCAGTCCAATCCGACTTCGGCCGCCGGCAAGGTCAGGTTTTCGATATAGCCGTTCTGGACGAACTGGGGCAGGTTGGTCGCATGGTTGATGGCGACGTCCGGCGCGTTCCCGGACAAGATCGCCGTCTTTAACCGGGAATAGTAATCGTCCAGCCTGGAATTGGTCTGAATGATCCGGATGCCGTCCTGCTCCCGGTTGAACCTCTCCACCATCTCGGTCATGAACCGGTTGTCGCCGCCGCTGAACGGCGTCCAATATTCGATGCGGATCGCGGAAGCGGTCTTGCCCGGCTGCGCGTCCGGATCGCCCGCTCCCGGCGAACACCCGGCGGCCGCAAGCAGCGTCAGGGCTAGCGCGGCGCGCGACGGCTTGACGATCATGTCTCCACCACCCCCTCGGCTCTGCCGCTTCCGCCATGCGCCATAAGACGTTTCGGCATCCGTCAACGCCAGATATCCATATAATCCACGGCAACGGCATATCCGGCTTGCGTCAGCTTCAGTGTAATTTGATTCGGGCCAAGCCGCAACGGCAATTCCGCTTCCGCGACCGCGAATTCGTTCCTGCCCGTCGGCCCGACCTCGATGCTCCTGCGCGCGCCGTTGACCTCGGCTTCGATCGTCAGCGTTTCCGCGGACGGATTCGCGATGGCCAGCCGCACGCGGTATTCGCCCTTGACCGGAACCCGGACATTGCCGAAGCGGACGGCGCTTCCTTCGCCGCCGGCCAGCTTCGCCGCTCCCCACCCCGAAGCGAACGGATTGTCTTCAGCCGCCGAATCCCCCTCGGCTTGCGCGTCCTCCGCCTCGTAACGGACCGTTTCGATCGCGAGCAGCTTGACGCGGTCCTCTCCCTCCGGAACGGCGACGGAGATTTCGTTCATGCCCTGCCGGAGCTTGGCCTCGGCGTAAGCATAGCCCGTCTTGCCCGTCGCGGCCGGCAGCGGAATCTCGACGCTCTCTCCGTTCGCTACGACCGTAACAGCGGCGGGGGCGTCCGTATCGTTCCGGTAGTGAAGCAGTACGGGGACGGTCGTCTCCTTGGTTGCCGGAATGAGATCGAACGTCAGCTTCCCGCCTTCGCGGATCGCGTGCTCCGCCCGGTAGACGCTTTCCGAGGAAGGCGCCGCGATCGCCGTATCCAGCGACAGCGGCTTGCCGAATTCGGGCAGGCCCTCGTCGTTCCAGGCGATCCGCTGGGCGCGCGCCTTCCGGTTGTTCCAGCCGTCCTCCGGACCGCTCGTGGCATGGTAGACGATCCAGGTTTCGGTTCCGTCCGGCGAAGCGACGAAAGAGTTGTGGCCAGGTCCGTATACGCCCGCTTCTTCATCCATGGCGAACAGCGGCGTTTCCGATTTTCGCCAGTTCGAAGGCTCCAGCGGGTCCGCGCCGGGCTCGAGCGCCAGCAAGCCGATGCTGTAATAAGGCGTCCAGCTCCCCGCCCCGGAATACGCGATGAACGTTCTGCCGTCCTTGCGCAGAATCGCTTGCCCTTCGTGGATATAAGGAGGTCCCCCCGCCTTCTCCCAGGCCAGATCGGGTTCCCCGATCCGCACGCGCGGCCCGCTGATCGTCAGCGGATCGCTCATCGGCGCGATGTACGTGTTCTGACTTACGTTCACGTCGCCTTCCCAACCCGACCAGACGAAATAAAGCTTCTCCTCCAGCTCCATGACGAGGCCGTCGATCGCCCAGCGGTTCGTATCGTCCGTCACTTGCCCCTTGAACGAATAGGGCCCGAGCGGATCGTCCGTCTCCGCTTCCAGCGCGTACATCCGGTGATTCTCGTTCCTGCCGTCGTCCGCGGCGAAATAAATGTACCACTTGCCGCGCAAATATTGAATTTCCGGCGCCCATAAATTCGCGGAATACATCGTGTCTACGGGAGGATACCAGACGACCTTCTTCGCCGCGTTTTTGAAGTCGAGCGTCCGGGATTTCATCACCATTATGTCGGCGCCGTTATGCGTAAACGTCATGTAGTAGTAGCCGTCCTTGTATACGACGCTCGGATCGGGCGTGTCGATCGTCGCGAGCGCATTTTTGAACGCGCCTCCCCGTCCGGTATATTCGGCGTCTTCCGTCGCTTTGTCCATGCTCCCTCCCGTAATCCCGAGCCATGCGGCAACGGCGATCGCCGCTGCAACCAAGGCCGCTGTCGCCCCCAGCCATGCCTTCCTCGATCCTTTCATCCAGTCCTCCCGTTAATCGTCCTCGATCGTTATTTCACCGCGCTTTGCGTGATCGCCTTCACGAACGAGCGTTGCCCGATCATGAAGACGAGCAGCATCGGAATCGTCGCGATCGTCGTCATCGCCATCAGTTTACCATAGGCTTGCACGTAACTGCCCTGCGCCATCATCGCGATGCCGCCCGTAATCGTGCGCATTTCGGGCGAAGTCGTGGCATACAGCGGCCAGACGAAGTCGTTGTAGATGCCCATAAACGTGAAAATGCCGAGCGTTACCATGATCGATACGGATGCCGGCATCAGGATTTTCCAATAAACCTGCCACTTGTTGGCGCCGTCGATCCGTGCCGCCTCCTCGATTTCCTTCGGAAACGAAACGAAAAACTGAAACAGCAGGAACACGCCGAAAGCGCCCGCCGTATACGGCAGCACGAGCGCCGCATACGTGTTGATCAAGCCTAGCGCGTTAAACTCCATGTACATCGGCAGGAACGTCAGCACGCCCGGAATCATGAGCGAGGCAATGAACATGGACAGCAGCGCGCGGCGGAACGGAAGATCCTTCAGGCGCGCCAGCGCGTAAGCCGCCAACGAATCGATGAACAGCACGATCGCCGTGCCGGCGGCGCCGACGGACAGCGAGTTCGCGATCCACCGCAAAATCGGCACGTTCATGAGCTCTCCCCGGATGCCGTCTACGTAATTCGCCAACGTCGGTTTCTGCGGAATGAAGTTCATTTTGCCGGACAGCGCTTCGAAGTCGTTCTTCACGGAAGTGGAGAGCATCCAGACGAGCGGCAGGACGAACGCGATCGCGATCGCCGAGGCGAGCAGGATCTGCAGCGCCGTTCTTGTTCTTTTCGCGAACATGCGTTATTCCTCCTTCCTTCCGTAGGTCAACCGGTACTGCACGACCGATACGACCATGATCAGAAGCGCCATCATGATCGCCATGGCCGACGCGGAGCCGACTTCCTTCCGAATGAAGGCCTGGTCGAGCACGTTCATGAGCAGCACCCTCGACGTGTCGCCCGGACCGCCCCGGGATAGCAGGAAAGGCTGCGCGTATATGTTGAAGGAGGCGATCGTCGACGTAATCATCACGAACAGCATGACCGGCCGGATGGACGGCAGCGTAATGCTCGCGAACTTGCGCCAGGATCCGGCGCCGTCGATCGATGCCGCTTCGTAATAATCCTCGGGCACCTGATTCAGGGCGTTGATAAAAATGATCATGTTGAAGCCGATCGTCCACCAGAGCGTCGTCGACACGAGCGACACCCACACCCACGGTTCGCTCGTCAGCCACGGGACCGGTGCGATGCCGAGCTTGCCGAGCAAGCCGTTGATGAAGCCCGCGTTCGTGTCGTACATCATGAGCCAGACGACCGCCATGACTGAGGCCGATACGGCATAGGGCATGAAGTAGACGGTCCGGAACCAGCTGCGGACTTTGCGCGGAAGCGCGTTGACGAGCATGGCGAGCGCCAGGCCGACGACGATCAGCAGCGGCACCGAGTAAACGACGAATTGCAATGTCGCCCACAAGCCCCGGAAAAACAAGCTGTTCAGGTAAGTGCCGGAGACGAAAATGTCGGCGTAATGGGAAAAACCCGCGAATTCGTGCGATACGGACAACAGCTCGAAATCGTGTAAGCTGATATAGAAGCCGTACCCGATCGGGAAAAGCAAAAACGCGGCAAAGCTGACCAAGTAAGGCAGAACGAATAAAGTTGACGTCAGACGGGACTGCCACCCGCTATTCATCGCGATTCTTCCTCCTTCTTCCTGCAAGAGCGAAGAAGACGGGAGATTCCTCCGGCTCCCGTCTTCCGCCCCGGCGCCCGGCGCTTCCGCCGATTATTTGCCCATTGCCTGGCGCGACTTGGCGACCGCTTCGTCCAGCGCCTTCTGCGGGTCCTTCTTGCCGAGCAGCGCGTTGTTGAGCTCGCCCCAGACCGGCTCGACGATCGTCCCCCAGTTCAGCACGTTCGGGGCGAACTGGACGTACGGGAAGCTGTCGGCTACCGAGCTTTGCGGCAGCGCCTTGAATTCCGCGCTCTCCAGCATCGGCTTGGAGGCGAGCGCCTGGCCGGATTCGGCCCAGGCAAGCGAATTGCCGGACGCGTATTTCAAGAAGTCGCCGATGCCGGCGAGCACGCTCGCTTCCGTCGTGCCCTTCGGAATGACGAAGCTGTGAGCGCCCGCGTATACGGCTTGCTTCGCTTTGCCGATCTGCGGCACCGGCGCGATGCCATAGTTAAGCCCTGCTTCGTCGAATTGCGACTTCATCCAGGGGCCGTTGAATTGGATCGCGTTCTTGCCCTGCAGGAACAGCGTGTTCTCGCCGTCCTGCTGGACGTTGGCCGGGGAGACGCCTTCGTCGATCAAGCCGCGCAGCCATGCGACCATCTCTACCGCTTCCGCCGAATTGTACGCGACGTCCGAGCCGCTCCACAGCTCGCCGCCGTTCTGCCAGACGAGCGTCGGGAAAATAAACTGCTGCGGCCATAGCGTCGGCACGACGTACCCGTACTGGCCTTGGCCCTTGTCGGTCAGCCTTCGCGCCGCGTCCTCGAACTCGGGCCGGTTCGTCGGGGGCGCCGGGATGCCCGCCGCTTCGAACAGATCCTTGTTGTAATACATGACGAGCGGGTGAACGTCGAGCGGAATGCCGTACCATTCGTCTTCGATCGTCGCGTACTGGACGGGCGCCTCGACGTAATCGGTCTTGACGATGCCGGCTTGGCCGGCGATGTCGTCGAGCGGCTGCAGTTGGCCTTTGCTGACGTAGGTCGGGATTTGGTCCACGTGCATGATCGCCAGATCCGGGCTTTCCTTGCCGGCGCTGAGCGCGACGTCGAGCTGCTTGTAGTACTCCCCGCTGGGTTGGATGACAAATTTGATCTTGTAATTGTCCTGAGACGCGTTGTACTTGTCGACGATGTCTTTCATGAACGAGCCGTCGGCGCCGGAGAACGGCGTCCAGAACAGGAATTCCGTCGCCTTCCCTCCGGTTGTCTGGGCCCCTCCTCCCGGACTTTCGCTGCCGGTCGCCGCATTGCCGTCTCCACCCTTGCCGCCGCAAGCGGCCAGCGCGAGCGCCGCGATCGTCAGCGTCAGACACGCGCGGGCCAAGCCGATCCGCATGTTATTCATCTTTCGTTTCCCCCTTGGACGATGGATGTGAAGCGTCTTGCCTGGCACCATCTTAGCGCTTTCCGAGCGGCGAAAAACACGCACTTCCTTAGGGGAATATGGACATATTTTTGGATTCGGTTAGAATTAGGGGAATTTAAGCTCCGGGGAGACGCTCCAGCGGTTTGTGAACGCTGGTCGGCGGGCGCTATTTCGGGAGATAGACGGTTTTTCCGGCATCCCCCCTCTGTTGCCGCCGACACGCCAGAGATAGGCGGTTTTTCCGGCTATCGGCGAGGGCGACGGGTGCTGCAGTGAGGAAATAGGCGGTTTTTCCGGCTATCGGCAGGGGCGAAGGGTGCTGAAGCGGGGAGATAGACGGTTTTTCCGACTATCGGCGAGGGCGACTGGTGCTGTAGTGAGGAAATAGGCGGTTTTTCCGGCTATCGGCGAGGGCGACGGGTGCTGCAGCGGGGAAATAGGCGGTTTTTCCGACGATTGGCAACAGTGCGAGCGACTCTGCGGGGAATTTGTCCCATCGCCCAGTCCGTTCGGACAGAGGATCCGCTAATTGTGAACAAAACCGGGTTTTGCGCATCTTCGCGGACAGAGGATCCGCTATTTGGCTCCGAGGTGGCGATTTCGGCCATTGAAGATCGAAATAACGGATCGTGTGTCCGCACCGCCTGCAAAATGCGGGAGTTTCGGCAAAATAAGGTTCCCTGTGTCCGATAGCAAAAGATCAAAAACGGCCCGAGGCGCCGGCGCCGCGAAAGCGGCCCCGATCGCGGCGGGCAGCCCGAATCCCATCGCTCCCGCGTGCACGACGGCCAACACCTGTCCACGACCCGGCCATGACGTACAGACCGCTTGCATCGATGGTCGTTTTCGAAGGTTCCGGGAGCCCGGAAGCGATTTGGACGATCGCGCCGTGTGTAATAATTCATTATATCATGTCGTTCTTGCCGCGCTGGGAGCGCCGACCTTTCCGGCCGCGCACACCGTCCGCTCCTCCGACAGCTCGGCGCATTCGCGGAAAGCGAATTGCCGGCAGCCGACGCACCGAGCCTTGTCCAGACAGTCGAGCGCATAGCCGAGCGCCTCGCCCGTATGCGCGAAAAAGCGGTCCCGCCCGATCTCCTCCGCCAATCCCGTCCGTTCCAGCACCTCGCGGGGCTGCTCCTGAATTCCGGATACGAGCACAACGCCGCCGGCGCCGCGGAACTCCCGGACCAGCGCGGCCAGATTGGCTTCTCCCGTCAGATCGATCATCGGAACTTTCCCCATCCGGATGAGCAGCACGCGATGGGACTGTCCGACCACGCCATGCAGCGCCCGTCCGAACGACTCCGCCGCACCGAAGAACAGCGCGCCTTCCACGGTCGCGATGCGGATTTGCGGGCAGTCCCGCTTCTCCGTCACCGCTCCCGGCGCCACCTTGCCGTGACGGACCAGCGGATCGGGCAGCACCTTGTCGACCTTGATCATGCCGCCCATCCGCTTCACGAACAGCGCAATCGCCAGCACGAGACCGGCCGTGACGGCAACCGTCAAATCCATGAACACCGTCAGCAGGAACGTCGCGGCCAGCACGAGCGAATCGCCCGTTTTCGTTCGAAGCAGCTTCGCGAAGCTGCGATACTCGCTCATCTTCCATGCGACGACCATCAGCACCGGGGCCATTCCGGCCAGCGGAATGCGGGAAGCGAGCGGCGCGAAGAGCAGCAGCACGGCGAGCACGACTACGCCGTGAACGATGCCCGATACGGGACTGACCGCTCCCGACTTGATGTTCGTCGCCGTTCTCGCGATCGCCCCCGTTGCCGGAATGCCGCCGAACAGCGGAGCGGCCACGTTGGCGATGCCCTGGCCGATCAGCTCGCGGTTGCTGTCATGCCGCGTTCCCGTCATCTCGTCGGCGACGACGGCGGACAGAAGCGACTCGATGCTGCCGAGCATCGCGATGACAAAGGCCGGATACAGCAGCTGCCCGATGCGCTCCAGCGTCATTTCCGGCATGCGGAATGCCGGCAGCTCGCTCGGGATCGCGCCGTAAGCGGACCCGATCGTCGCCACGTATCCGTCGAACAGCAGGCTTGCGGTCAGCGTGGCCGCGGACAGCCCGACGAGCAGCGCGGGCAGCTTCGGCGCGTATCGCGCCACGAGCAATATAACCGTAAGGCTGACGAGCGCGGTCGCGATGCTGTAACCGTCGACGAGCGGCAAGTTTGTCGCGATCTCCTTCATGTTCGGCAGGAAGCGCTCGTGTTTGTCCAACCCGTGCATCCCGAGAAAACCCGGAATCTGTCCCGTGAAAATGATGACCGCGATGCCTGCCGTAAATCCCAGCGTCACCGGCCGGGGAATAAAGCGGATGAGCGCGCCCAGCTTGAACAGGCCCATCAACAGCAGCATGACTCCCGCCATCATGCCGGCCAGCAGCAAATTTTCGTACCCGTAATGCAGCACGATCATCAGCAGCACCGGCACGAACGCTCCCGTCGGACCTCCGATCTGAAACCTCGAGCCCCCGAACAGCGAGATCAGCACGCCCGCTATAATCGTCGTATACAACCCGTATTGGGGACTGACTCCCGACGCGATCGCGAACGCCATGCCGAGCGGGATGGCGACGATGCCGACGATCAGCCCCGAGAGCAGGTCGCGGCCCAAAGAACCGAGGTTGTAATCCGCAAATCTCCCCAACCTGTGCAGCTTCATTTTACCCCTTCTTATGTTTAAATATTTGATTATTTGAATATATAGAATATAAGAGTACAACCGCGGAAAGTCAAAGAGGATTTGCCTCGTTAAAAGCGGGTTTAACCCGATGCGGCGCATAAAAAACGAGGCCACGTTCGCCGTTCGGCAATTAGCCTCGTTTCACACCCGTTTACTCGCTTCGGATCGTCTCCAGCAGCGAGATCGCATCGACGAGATGGTTGTCGAAGATACGTTTGGCGACCTCCAGGAGCTCCCGGATCAGCGGGTCCCGCAGCGAGTAGATGACGTTGGTTCCGTCCTTCACGCCGCTGACGACGTTTTTCGCGCGAAGCACCGCCAGCTGCTGCGACACCGCCGAGCCTTCCAGCCCGAGCACGGCCTGGATCTCGTTCACGTTTTTCTCTCCCTCGCACAGCACCTCCAAAATCCGAATGCGCAGCGGATGCGCGAGCGCCTTGAAGAACTCCGCTTTGAATTGCTGCAATTCGCGGTTCACGACCTTTCCCCCCTTCAATTGAACCACCCTTTGCGCTTGAACCAGAAAAACATCCCCAGCCCGACCGCAAGCATGATCCCTAGAACGATATAATAACCCGCGGGCCACTCCAGCTCCGGCATATGAATGAAATTCATTCCGTACACCCCGGCGATGAACGTGAGCGGCATGAAAATCGTCGTCATGACCGTGAGCGTCTTCATGATGGAGTTCATCCGGTACGAGCGCAAGGAATCGTAGCTGTCGCGAAGATCCGCCGTCATCTCCCGGTTCGACTCGATCATCTCGGTCAGCTTCAGCAGGTGGTCGTATATATCGCCGAAGTATGCGTATTGCCGCTTCAGACCGGCGATCTTGTCCGAGTTCAATATCCGGTACAGCAAATCCCTCATCGGCATGACCGTTCTCCGAATGCGAAGCAGATCGGCGCGGATGTCGTAGATTTGTTCGGTCATCTCTTGAAGATTCGCCCGGTTCTCCCCCTGCTCCTCGAGTTCGTTCAATTGGTCTTCGATCTTGTAGAGCGTCGGAAAATAGTTGTCGACCAGCTTGTCCATGATCAAATAAGCCGCGTAGTGATGATCCTGATTTCGGCGAATTTCCGGGTCCAGCATCCGTCTCCATGCCTCTTCCGCTTCCGGGGAAGGATTCAGGTGAAACGTGACCAGCCCCGCCGGGCAGAGAAACATGTCCACTTCTTCCGCCTTGAGCGTCTCCGGATGCAGCGCGTGGAGAACGAAAAAATGCGTGTCCTCGTAGTGGTCCACCTTGGGCCGTTGCAGCAGATGGAGACAGTCTTCGATCGCGAGAGGATGGAAGCGGAAGTAATCGTCCAGCAGCCGCGCTTCCTCTTCGCTCGGGCAGTCGAAATCGGCCCAATACCACCGGATATCCGCGTCCGCCAACCGACCGAGCGGGACGTCGGCCAGAAGCTCTCCATCGTCGGTCGCCGCCATGATCCGAAGCAATCGCTTCACCTCCACCGTCCATTATGCTCGAAGAGGAAACGATTGGCAAACCGCACGGCTTCCCCGGTCCGCTTGACGTATCCGCCGGGATGCTTAGCCCTTCTTCAAGAACGCATTCGGTTCCGGTAAGCCCGGGGGATTTGTGAACAAAACCGGGTTTTGCGCGCCTTTGCGGACAGAGAATCCGTTATTTGGCTCCGAGAGTGCGATTTCGGCCACGACAAACGGAAATAGCGGATCGTCTGTCCGATTCACCAGAAAAATGTGGGGTTTTCGACAAAATAATGGCACCTGTGTCCGATAGCAAAAAAGTGTATCACAAAAAGGGAATAGGCGGTTTCCCCGCCTATCCCCCACAACATGCCCAGAATGACTGTCCCCAATCCCGCGGCGTCGCGTACCAAGTCATCCGCTTTTTTGATCGGCGCGCCCGGCGATTCTCCCGCTGCCAGCGAAAACTGCCGAAAAACTCTGAAGGGCAAGCCGGTCTCGGCGCCATCCGCAGCAACCTCCGTGTCGTTCATAATTCAGGGGAAACGCCGGGACGGCCGAAGTCCGGCGCGCCGTCCTCGTTCCACCCGAAAGCTTGGGCGCGGGCGTGCCGGTTCGGATCGAACAGCGGATCTCCCGAAATCTCCCCGTAGGGGCGCGCGTGATACACGAGCACGTCCCGCTTGCCGTCCGGAATCGTCGTGAAGCTGTTGTGTCCGGGTCCGTATTGCCCCGTCTCCGGGTTCGTGAAGAAGACGGGAAGCTCGGATTTCGTCCACGAACGGGCGTCGAGCAAATCGCTCGAATCGGAAGCGGTCAACAGGCCCATCGCGTAGTTCGCATCCGTCGCGCTGCCCGAGTAAGCGACGAATATTTTGCCGTTTCGCTTCAGCACAGCCGCTCCTTCGTTGACCTTGAAGCCGATTCGTTCCCACGCCAGGTCCGGCTTCGAGATCAACGTTTGCTCCCCTTTCAGCGTCCACGGATTTTCCAGTTCTCCGATATACAGGTTGGAGTTGAGTCCGACGTCCGGCTTGCGCCACACGTCGGCCGCCGCCGCTTCGCCCAGCCCTTCCAGCGTCTTCGCCCTCCGCAGCTCGATCCGGTCGTACTCCGGCACCGAGCCGGTAAAGTAGTAGTAGCCGTCGGAGTGCAAATAGGCCCACGGATCGGCCCTGTGCTCCACGATCGGATCCGGCCACTCGGCGCGGCTCACATCGGCGTCTTCCGCCCCCGAACATCCCGTGACCGCCAGAGCCGCCAATGCGACGATCATCCGTTGCCTCATCCCGCCCCGCTCTCTTCCGCATCAGGAACAGGCGCCCCGAACGCCGGCATGCCGCCCTCGTCCCAGAAGAGGCGTTGCACGCGGGCATGCCGGTTCGGATCATAGAGCGGATCCCCGACGATCTCCCCGTAATTGCGGGCGTGATAGACGAGCAAGTCGGTCTCGCCGTCCTCGGACACCGTGAAACAATTGTGTCCGGGTCCGTATTGGCCCGCTCCCTCGTTGGTCGCGAAGACCGGCCGCTCCGATTTGCGCCATGCGCGCGGATCGAGCAGATCGGCGTCTTCGTCCGCCCACAGCAGCCCCATGCAATAGTTGTGGTCCGTCGCGCTGGCCGAATAGCTGATGAAAACTTTGCCGTTACGCTTCAGCACCGCCGCACCTTCGTTGACCCGGAAACCGACGGTCTCCCAATCGTACTCGGGCGTCGAGATCATGACTTGCTCGCCAGCCAGCGTCCAAGGATCGCTCATCGGCGCGATGTACAGATTCGAATTGCCCGGAATAGCCGGGTCCTTCTGCGCCCAGACGAGATAGCGCGCGCCGCGATGCTCGAACGTCGTGGCGTCCAGCGAGAACGTCTCCCAACGCGTAACGATCTGGCCCTTCTCCGTCCACCGCCCTTCCGTCGGGTCCGGCGATTCGTTCTCCAGCACGTACATTCGGTGATCGAACAAGCCTTCGTTCGTCTCGCTCGTATGGGCGGCGGCGAAGTAAATGTACCATTTGCCCCCGATGCAATGGATTTCCGGCGCCCAAATATTGGCGCTCATCGGCCCGTGCTCGCGCTTGCGCCAACATACGACTGGGCTCGCCGAACCGATCCCTTGAATCGTGACCGACTTGCGCAATTCGATGCGGTCGTACTCCGGCACCGAAGCGGTAAAATAATAGCAGCCGTCCGTATGCTTGTATATCCACGGGTCCGCGCGCTGCGCCGCGATCGGATTGCGATAGCCCGCAGCGGCATCGGCTTCGCGGGCCGGGTTGATTCCGAATGCGTGTTTCACTTCTCCACCCTCTAACCTTCTCTATTGTTTTTCGTCAAGCGGATCACGTTCCACGATTGCTTCGGCAGCCGGGCGTGCACGATGCCGTCATCCAGCCTGGCGTTGCCCCCGGCATGCGGCTTGACCCGCTCCGAGCCGGCCGCGTTCGCCGCCTTGAGGTCGGGGTGCTCCAACACGAGATGCTCGGCCACGCGGCAGCCTTCGAAGCTTCTGACGTCGCACGTCAGCTCCAGCGGACTGTCCAGGCTGCGGTTCACGGCGAAGACGACGACCTCGTCCTTCTCGTCGTTGTAGACGGCCGCCGTCTCCAGATACGGAACGTCCGTGAAGTCCTTGCTGTCGTATTTGTCGGACGAGACGACCGGGTTCAGCGCGATGCCCCTGCCGTATACCGAAGCATGCATGTAAGGATAATAGATCGTCTGCTTCCAGGCCGCTCCCCCGTTCTCCGTCATGATCGGCGCGATGACGTTGACCAGCTGGGCCATGCAGGCGATCTTGACGCGATCCGATCGCTTCAGGAACGAGATGTAGCAGCGTGCCGACGAGCAGGGCGTCCTCGAAGTTGTAGACGTCCTCAAGCTGGGGAGGCGCGACCGTCCACGGTTCGATCCGCTTGTCGGCATCGTTGGAATGATACCAGACGTTCCACTCGTCGAAGCTCAGGTGGATCGTCTTCTTGCTTCTCTTCTTCGCTTGGATGTAGTCGCACACGGAAATAATCGTATGAATGAAGCGGTCCATCTCGAGCGATTGGGCCAAATAGTTCGCGCTGTCGCCGTCCCGGTTGCCGAAATATTGGTGCAACGAAATGTAATCGACGGCATCGTACGTATGCTCGAGCGTCGTCACCTCCCATTGCGGGAACGTCGGCATGCCGGAATTGGAGCTTCCGCAAGCGACCAGCTCGATGTCCGGATCGACCCAGCGCATGACTTTGGCCGTCTCCAGCGCGATCCGGCCGTATTCGTCCATCGTCTTGTGCCCGATCTGCCACGGGCCGTCCATCTCGTTGCCGAGGCACCACGTTTTGATCTTGTGCGGCTGCTTGTAACCGTGCGAGATTCGCAGATCGCTATAGTAGGAACCGCCGGGGTGGTTGCAATATTCGATCAGATTGCGCGCGTCCTCGATCCCGCGCGTGCCCAGATTGACGGCCATCATCGTCTCGGCGCCGGCCGCCCTACACCAATCGGCGAACTCGTTCGTGCCGACGAGATTCGGCTCGATCGTTCGCCACGCCAGCTCCAGCCGGCGCGGGCGATCGGCGAGGGGACCGACGCCGTCCTCCCAATCGTAACCCGAAACCATGTTGCCGCCCGGATAACGCACGATCGGCACGTTCAGCCCCCTGACCAATTCGAGCACGTCCTTGCGGAACCCGCGCTCGTCGGCTTCCGGATGATCCGGCTCGTAGATGCCTCCGTAGACCGCCCTGCCGAGATGCTCGATGAACGAGCCGTAGATGCGGTTGTCGATGCGGGAAATTCGGAACTCCTTGTCGACGATCATTTTCGCTTGAACGAACGATGTCATGTTGCTCTCCTCTTTCTGAACTTTCTCGAGCTGCCTATCGATCGCGATCAGCCTTTGACGCCGCCGACGGTCAGTCCGGAAATGAAGTATCTTTGGAAAAAAACGAACAATAGCAAGATCGGCACAATCGCCATGACCGAGCCGGCGATCAGCACCTGATAGTTGTTGCCGTACGGCGTAATCAGCGTGCTTAGCCCGATCGGAATAGTCAGCATGTCGTTCGTGCGCAGCACGAGCATCGGCCACAGGAAGTTGTTCCAGTTGCCGAGCGCGATCAATATCGTCATCGCCCCGAATGCGGGCACCATCAACGGGACGAAAATGCGGAAAAACATGCCGTATTCCGTACAGCCGTCGATCCGGCCTGCGTCCATGAAGTCTTTCGGCAGGCCGCTGGCGTACTGGCGGAAGAAAAACGTCGGAAGCGGCGCGACCGCGAACGGAATGATGACGCCCCATAGCGTATTGATCATTTTGAATTCGATCATCAGCTTGTATAGCGGCAGCATAATAATTTCCATCGGCACCATCATGACGAGCAGCACCGCCACGAATATCACATTCTTGAATCTGAAGTCGTACATCGCCAGGCCGTAGCCGACGAAGGCGGACAGGAACAACGAGACGACCGTGGCGAGAACGGTGATGACGATGCTGTTCTTGAACCACGTGAAATACGTATCCGCCGACTCCGTAAAGAGCGAACGGTAGTTCTCGAACGTGAACAGCTCCCAATCGACGGTATAGCTGAGTCCCGAGCTGATCGCCAGCTTCGCCGGCTTGAAGGAGGCCACGAGGATCGCGTAGAACGGCGTCAGCATGGCGATCGCGACGAGAACGAACAGCAAGAGCATAAGCAGCGACGAAAGCTTGAACTTTCCCTTGGCGCTCACCGGTCAATCCTCCTTCTTGAACAGCCGAAGGCTTTCAACTGGATCAGGTTCAGCAACAGCATGAAGACGAGCAAGGACAGGCCGATTGCGGAGCCGAACCCCAGATTGTTTTGTTCCAAGCCTTGCTGGTAAATGTAGCCGACCATCGTCAGCCCCATGTCTTTCGGCGAACGGTTGCCGCTCCAGAGCGTGAAGCTTTCGACGAACATGGACAGCCCGCCGAAAATGCTGATCGTCAGCACGTAGATCGTGACGGGCTTCAGCATCGGAATCGTAATTCTCGTAAATTTCTGCCAGGCCGAAGCTCCGTCGATCGACGCCGATTCGTAGACGTCTTGGGGGATGCTCTGCAGCCCGGACAGGAAGTATACGATGTTCACGCCCATCCAGCGCCAGGTGGCGAGCAGCACCAGGGACAGCATGCCCAGCCAGGAGTCCGCCAGCCATTTCTGCGGTTCAATGCCGAACAGGCCGATGAACTGGTTCATGATCGCGCCTTCGGATTGGCCGAGCATGAGCCGGAAGATCGTGCCAGCCACGACGATAGAGACGAGCGCAGGAACGAAATAGGCGGAACGGAAAAAGTTGCGGAACGGCAGCGCGCCCGAATTCAGCATGACCGCGAACGCGAGCGGCAGCGGAATGAGCACGATCAGCGTGAGGGCGGTGTAGAGCAAGCTGTTGTAGATCGCCCGATAATACGTTTTGTTGAACAGATTCTCGTAATTTTTAAAGCCGATATATTTCGTCGCTCCCGGCAGCACTTCCTGAAAGCTCATCTGCACGGTCGAGACGACCGGATAAGCGAAGAACACGAGGAAAGTGGCGATAAAAGGCAGCGCGAAGATATACGGGGCGATGCGCTTGTTGTAAAGGAAGCCGGTTCTTCTCGGCGGGGCGGATCGCGGAATCGCGGCATTGTTCGGAACGTTCATGACGCCCATCTCCTTTCTGGACAGAACCGCTAGCCAGGCTGGAATCAGCATGGCTAGCGCTCTTGATGCGGCGGATTATTGAGCCCTGACTTCGTCCGCGACTTCCTTCAGCACCTTCGCGGGGTCTTCGAGATCGTTCAGCGTGCGGAACATGGCCGAGCGCTTCACCGCGTCGATGATCGCCGGCGTTTTCTCGCCGATGTTCACCGGCTTGATCTCGTCCTTCACTTCGGACAGCATCCGGAAAATGCCGTCTCCGAAATATTCCGTGAACTTGTTCGGCTCGTTCAGCTCGGGCAGCGTCCATACCTCGGAACGAAGCGGATCGAAGCCGAGCTCCGTCCAGAGGGCGATGTTGCCTTCCTTCGACAGCTTCGCGAACGCCAGGAATTCCTTCGCGAGCTCCTGGACTTGGGATTGCTGGGTGATGACCGTGCCGGTGCCGCCCATCCCCGCGGACCGGGCGCCGCCTTCGGTCCAGGCCGGCATCGGCTTGATGACCATTTTCCCCTTCAAATCCGGCATATTGTCGACGAACCGGCCCATGTACCACATCGGCATCCAGATGGAAGCCGCGCCTCCCTGGTTCATGAACGCCCAGTATTCTTCCGAATGGTGGAAGCCGCCCGGCGTTGTCGCCGCGATTTTTTCCTTCACCAGGTCCTGCAAATATTGCACCGTGCGGATATTGACGTCGCTGTCCAGCGTCACGCTGCCGTCCGGCCCGAGCAAATCTCCGTCCTGCTGGGCGATCAGCGGCCACAAGGACCAGTGCTCCGTCGTTTCGACCGTCGTCATCGGCACGCCCGTCTGCTCCAGCACCGTTTTGCCGGCCGCTTTATAGTCGTCCCACGTCTTGATGTCGTCCGGCTTGACCCCGGCCTTGTCAAGTATTTCTTTGTTGTAATAGATCACTGCCGCTCCGACGTGATAGTCGACGCCGTAATAATTGCCGTCCTTCGCGTAGATGTCGAAACGCGACTTCACCAGGTTGTCCAGCTCGGGCTCGACGATGTCGTTCAGCGGCGCGAGCTGCGGCACGCCCTTCAAGTAGTTGGCGAATTTGCTGATCTCGACGTCGGCCATATCCGGCGCTCCAACGCCCGTCTGCAGCGCGACGAGCAGCTTGTTGTGCACGTCGTCGTACGGAAACGTGCTGCCTTCGAATTCGATCAGCTTGTCGGGATGCTGCTCGTTCCAGCGGTTCGCCATTTCCTCGTAATACTTCTGGTGCAGCTCCTGGAACGTCCAGAACACGATTTTCGTCGCTTCCCCGTTGCCGGGAGCCGCGCTTGCCCCGCCGCTCGCCGCGGGAGAGCCGCCCGCCTCGCCGTTTCCGCCGCTGCAAGCGGTAAGCGCTAACAAGACGGAAAGCATAAGAGCCACAACCGTTGACATCCTTTTGCGCATTTCGTTTCCCCCGTTACCCTTGTGGAATTAAATCATTTTAGTTTTATCTAAAATAATTTATGTTTACATGATAAATCGCTCCCAATACCTTGTCAATAACATTTTTGAATGCGTTTACTTCGATAAGTTTCGACCGGATATCGTCGATTTCTAGGATGAGAAGCAACAGATTCGGATTTTCATTTTAGAAAAATGTATAATAACGTCCCATTTTAAGCTTTTCTAAAACCCGATACGGATTTTTCCGAAAGAGCTTTGATTTTTTTCTCGAAATTCCGATAATCAGGACAATATTCCATCTTTCTCGCCTTTCTTTGTATTGTTTTAGGTTTATGTATAATAAATATTTTCTTTATGGTAAGCTATACTAGATCGAACCTCTTTTCGGAAAGGACCATGCGGAAGATGATTCATATTAAGGAACTCCGGTCCGGTCTTAATATTTTCAAAGCGCTCAGCTCGGAAATCCGGATTCAAATTCTGGAGCTGCTGGCCGAGCACCAGACGCTCAATTTGAACGATTTGGCGACGAAGCTGGATCTAACCAACGGCGCGATCACGATGCACGTGAAAAAGCTCGAGGAAAGCGGCTTGATCGAGATCAATACGGCCGTCGGCAAGCACGGCTTGCAGAAAATGTGTTATTTGAACGAAGAGAAGCTGATGGTCGAATTGCGGACGAAAGAAGTCGGCAACCGTTACGAGGTCGAGCTCAAGACCGGCCACTACAGCAATTATCATGCGGTGCCGACGTGCGGGCTCGCCACGAAGGACAGCATCATCGGCGATTTCGACGATCCGCGTTACTTCGCCGATCCCCAGCGCGTCGACGCGGAAATCATCTGGCTGTCCGAAGGCTTTCTCGAATACCGGATTCCGAATTACCTCAAGCCCAACCAGACGTTCCAGGAGCTGCAATTTTCGCTCGAGCTCGGCTCCGAAGCGCCGGGGTTCGCCGACAACTGGCCGTCCGATATTTACTTCTATGTGAACGATATCGAGATCGGCTCCTGGACGAGCCCCGGCGATTTCGGGGACAAGAAAGGCGCCTTCAACCCCGATTGGTGGCCGCCTCATCTGAACCAATACGGCATGCTGAAGCTCATTCGGATCAACGAGGACGGCAGCTACATCGACGGCTGCAGAATTTCCGACGTCAGCCTTTCGCAGATTAACCTCGACTACAAGAGCGATATCCGGTTCAAGCTCGCGGTCGACGAGAAATCGAAAAACAAGCGAGGCCTCACCGTATTCGGCAAGCATTTCGGCAACTACAACCAGGACATTCTCATCCGGGTGCTGTACCGGGATCTGTAAACGCGACCGCGCTCCGTCCGCCTTTCGAGCCTTGTGTCGGAGGGCGTTTTCGCCGTTGCCGTCTTCTGCCATTGTTGACACGGCCAACGCTATCAAATAAACTTAAACTAATTCTAAATAAAAGGAGATGCAGGCGATGAGAAAAGCGGGCGCCATGACGTTGCAGCGCAAGACGATCTACGATCTGCTGTCCGCGGCCGACGACCATCCGACCGCCTCCGACATTATCGAAAGGCTGAAAGCCGACGGACACCATTTCGCTTACGCGACCGTATATAACTCGCTGAAATATTTGACGGAGGAAGGGCTGATCCAGGAGCTGAAGCTCGAAGGCGACGCCTGCCGTTACGACGCCCGCACCGAGGAGCACCAGCATATCGTGTGCACCTCGTGCGGCAAAGTCGACGAAGTGTTCGTCAAGACGCCGCCCGAATGGCTCGCGTCCGTATCCAGCCAGACCGGCTACGAAGTCACCGGGGAGCAACATCTCTTCAAGGGAGTGTGCCGTGCATGCAACAACGCGAACAAGGTTACCCTCTGAGCGAGGACGCCGTCGCGGCGGAGATCGCGGCGACGGCTTACGATTTCGACCAGGAAGCGGAATTTTGCGAGATTACCGACCGGATTCTGATCGTCAGCCCCAGGCCCGCGGCCTTGCGGGCGCTCGTCGCCGAGCTTGCCCGCCGCTGCTTCGACGTGCTTCTGCTCCACCACGCCGACGACCCGCTGCTCGGCATGATCCAGGGGAACATCGTCATCGTGGATCGGACCGTCGAGTATCCGGCGGCGACGGTCCAAGCCTGGCCCGACGACTCTCCGGTCCTCGCGCTCGTCCGCGACGCCCGGCAGGCCAGGCAAGGAGAAGAGGCCGTCCGCTGGCCGGGCCCGGTCGACGATGTCGTCGCGAAAATTCAGCAGCTGTCGCTTAACCGCACGTTCCCGGCGCAACCGGACGCGTTGCGGCTCATCTTCAAGGATATCGTGCTCGATCCGCAGCGGATGACTGTCGCGCGCGGCGGTGCGCGGATCGACCTGACGAAGACCGAATACGACCTCCTCCGCTGTCTTCTCGCCGCGGACGGCAAAGTTATGACCCGGCAGGAACTGATGAACGAAGTATGGGGAGAAACGTACTTCGGGGGAAGCAACGCGGTCGACGTTCACATCCGCAGCCTGAGAAGCAAGCTCCACGACGATCCGAAGCAGCCCCAGTACATCGCGACCGTAAGAGGAGCGGGCTATCGGCTGGCGGATTCGTAAGCAAGGACCGTCAGGGGAGTTTCGCCCTGACGGTCCTTTTTCGCGCCTTCGCGCCGGTATCGTTGCGCTTCCCGCTCTTCCGTTTCCGCAGATCTTTCACCTCGCCTTGCTCCATCGCCCGCCTCGCCTCGCTCCATCTCCCACCGCCTCGCCTCGCTCCATCTCCCACCGCCTCGCCTTGCTCCATCTCCCACCGCCTCGCCTTGCTCCATCTCCCACCGCCTCGCCTTGCTCCACTCCCCTAGGCCTTACGGACAGAGGATCCGCTATCTGTGAACAAAACCGGGTTTTGCGCATCTTCGCGGACAGAGGATCCGTTATTTGGCTCCGAGAGTGCGAATTCGGCCTTTGATCATCGAAATAGCGGATCCTCAGTCCGAATCGCCAGCAAAATGAGGGGATTTCGGCAAAATAGGGTCTTCTGTGTCCGATAGCAAACGAATGTGAACAAAAAGGATCATTAGAATTCGATGAAGAGGGCGGTCTTGTCGTCGGACTTCTTCACGCGCGGGTACCGAAGGCATTGCGGGTCCCGTTCTTCCAGTTGAACGAGCCAGCGGACGTATTCGTCGACCCCCATCTGCATGACGAGCCGGGTCACCTCCGCCGCATCCGCATTCGCGCCCGGATAGATTTGTTCTCTGGGCATGTACAGTCCGTCAGACGTGAGCAGCAGCGCCTTGAGCTTGATGCGATTCATCGTGCCCGCCTCGAGGAAGCGGGCCAGTTCGGGATCGCCGTTAAGCGATGCATATCCTTGCGCCGTATTGGCAGATAGGCGTCCGCCGACGATCTGGGGCTTCACATACGTCCACAGCTCTTCGTTCGTTCGCAGCCCGCGCGCCACGCCTTCCGCCCATAGCCGTTTCGTTTCGTTATCCAGATGCGCCAACTGATCGCGGGTCACGGACCGGATGGAGCCGTCCTCATATATTGCGGTCAGCATGCAGTCTCCCGCCTGAGCGTACTCGACGCGGTCTTCCTTGATGCGGATCAGAACGGCGCACGCTCCCCACAGCTCTTCCTTGCGGTCTACCTGAATTCCGTGCGCGATCATGGCTTCGCGCAAGGCGCGGTTCGCTTGCAGCAGCGCCTCCGCCGGCGTGAGCTCGGCCGCCGAATCGGCGGCCAGGCCGTGCAGATGCCCGGCAATAACTTGAGAAGCGAGATAGCCGCCCGTTTCCCCGCGATTCCCCGCAAATTTCGTCAAGGAAGTGGCGCCGTCGACGACGCCGTACAGGCCTAGCGAAGGATGCTCGATTAACGCATCCTCGTTCCATGGGCTGCTGCCTTTCACCGTAAGCTTCGTCCGTTTCATCGGCTGCTTCTCCTTCTCCACGCCAGGAAGACGATGAAGATCGCAGCAAGGACAATCGTACCTGCCGCATAGGGCCACCCGCTCCAGATCGAAGCGCCTTTCTCGTATGCCAGGCGGAAATCCCGGATTCCGACGCTCGCTTTGTTGTCTCCTTCGGCCAGAAGCCATATCTGTGCATCTACCGGCCGTTCCGTAACCAGATGCGGGGCTGCGTTTTCCAATATTTCCTTTAAGCTATAGGTAAAGTTGCCCGTCCGATCCGTCGAAGGCTGAATAACCGTTCCTTCCTGCTGTCCCTTCACGTACAGCATCGCCGACCACTGATTCGTCGCATAAGCGATATCGACCGACAATGCCGGGTTCCGCAGCCAATCGATCGTCAGGAACGGCGAACGGATACCGCCCCGATCGAGAAGGTTGTCTTCGCGAATGACGGCGATCGGTCCGTCGACGACAACGCGTCCTTGCATGGTCGCAATCGGCTCCCATTCTCCTATAGAGGAGACGCTCCACCGCCCGGACCAATCCGCCTCCGGGAGCGCAGGATCGTCCTGATAGAACCAATCGATTCGTTTAAACGCGGCTTGCGCGCCTTCCCGTCCTGCGACGATCAGCCACAATTCTACATTTTGAATGCCGTTGTAGGGCATATCGGGCTTCAATCGCCGCATCTGGCTCATGACGTCCAGTATCATCGGCCCCGTTTCCGGTCCATCCGGCTTGACATAGAAGCCCCATGGCTCGCCCTCTACGCGGATTTGCAGCGTCCATTGCGGATCGGCGGACGCGACGTCGATAACCGCATACGATTTGCGGCTGAAATCGAGCGGAACGACAGGACTGGCAATGCCTCCCCATGTGCCGACGTCATTGGTCTCGGTCACGACGACTTTCTCATGGTCCGCAATGGCTTTAGCGGGCATCGCATTGATCGGCTTCCACGCGGCGATCGTCTCCGGACCGGCCGCCAGAATCGTCTCTCCGCCATTCTCGTTCCAGACGAACAACTCGACTTCGGCGGCGTCCCGTTCGCCGTTCGATGCGACCAGTTCGGCTCTCAGACGATTCAGGCCGTTGCGGTAATGCGTCGTATCGAGCTCCAGAGAGCCGGGCAGCCGATTCCCGCTATATAATTTCTCATCCGCGAACGTGACCGTTATTCGCTTGATCTTCTTGCCCGACGGGACGGCGGCTTCCACGTTCAGCTTGACCCGGCCGCCAACCGATTGCCTGTTCTGCAGGTCCAGAATGTTCACCGCAGGCTTGGCGACGGGCGCGACATAGACCCCGTCGATCCATTGCCGTCCCTGCTTGGCCGATACTTTGGAGCCTGCGGGAACAACAACGAGGACGGCTGCATGATCGCCCGCGATTTGGAGCGTCGCCCGCTCCTTCGCGCCCCGTGCGACGAACTTGCCGGTGACCGCGTCGAACAGATCGACAGGCTCGCTTCCGAGTCCGGTCATCTGGACTCTCTTGCCCGAATCGTAAGGATTGTAATACAGAAACGTCGGATAAGCCCGGTCGTGGAAATAGTCGGTCTTCAGGCAGTCGATCTTCAAGATGCCTTCCACATCGGTCTTCTCGATCAAGCCGCCGAGGAATCCGACGTACGACCCGCTGTATAGCGAGAAGTCGGTATTGCCCCACGCATAGACCGTCGGATCGCCGCTGGCGTAAGGGGTGACGCCCTTCAGCTCCTTGCGGAGCCCTTCATACGGGATGACGCGCTCCGGATCGCCCGTCCAGCCGGCGCCGGATTGATGATCCGGCGGGAGAGCGTCGGCATAGAACAATCGCGATTGGTTGGCGGCATTCAGCATCCATTTGCCGATATCCCGAGCATAGCGCGGATCGTAACGGACGACAGGGGCAAGCGCTCCGAACGCCGCGAACGTATTCATGGCGAAGGCGTAGCCTCCATTGTCGTTCAGGCTGCCGAACAAGCCGTGGGCGTCGTACTCGCCCCAACGCTCGACAATCGTTCCCCAGCCGTCCCTTGCTTTGCTGCCTCCGTCGAACACCCAGTTGACGAATTTGTTCACATCGTACTGCGTACCTTGCTCCGCATTCATTCTGGCGGCGACATAAGGCGCGAAGTACAGCAAAACCTCGTAGAGAGGATTATCCATCTGGCGCTGCATGAAGTCCATGCTCAGTTCGGCCGCCTTCAAGTAGGCAGGGTCTCCGAATTTGGCGTACGCCATATACGCCAGCATGGCGACGCCCGCCGCAGCGTCCGGCTCCGTCCACTTGTCGTTGCGGAAAGGCTCCATCTTGTAGAAATTGAAGGCGGTATAATCGAAATCGGCGCGTCCGTATTTGCCCCCCAGCTCCTGCACGGCTGCCGCCCACAGGTCGGCTGTGCTTCGCATGATATCATCCATATTCTTGACATCGGGATAATAGGAACTTAGCGCGTAGAACAAAATGTGCGGCAGCAGCTCGTACCAGAACGTCTGACCGCTTACCGTATCCGGATTGTTGAGAATGACATTTTCGCCGTTGTCCTTGTTGTAGAAGGTTTGCAGCATATGCACATAGTTATGGCCGCTCTGATCGCTCTTGTCGATTCCGACCAGCGTGGCGCCCAGTACGGCCGCCATCATATTGATCGCTTCCTGCGTGCCGTCGGCGCCCTGGCCGAACTTGCCCACATAAGACATCAGACCGAAGGTGTCCTCGTCCATATTGAAGTGGGTCCGATCCCACCAGCCGGTCGGAAGGAACTCTCCTTGCCTGGAGAAGTCGAATACGAAGCGGTCGTAAGCGAGGGCGGTTTCCCGCCAATCCTTCATGCTGTACGGTTCCGGAAGGCTCGGCATCTGCTGAACCTTCCGGATTCGCTTCTGCACCGTCTGCTCTTGCGCCGGTTCGCCGGAAGCGAAGGCCGGGTGGAATGCGTTCCCGACCAGAGCCAGGAAGCCGAACGCGGTAATCCATGCCGCAATGACGCTTTTCTTCAGCATAAGCTGCCCTCCTCGATGAGCGAATCGAATCCCGGAGGCCCTGGCGATTATTTCGTAATTTCCTGGAACTTCTTGATCGTATCTTGGACCGCTTTCTGTACATCGTCGCCTTTCTCGATCGGCTGGGTCAGCTTCTCCCAGATGGCGCCGTCTATTTCGGCTTGCTTCGGCTGGTTGTTGAAGCCGCGGGCGACTTCGGACGCCTGGCGAATCGTTTCGGCGGCGTATTCTTTATCCGGGCGGCTTGTCTTCATCAGGTCGAAACCGGATTTGGTAGGCGCAACCACTTTCCATTTATGGATCGCGTTCGTCATATCGACGAGCGCTTTGGCCGCTACTTCGGGATTTTCCGTCTTGCTGGACATGGCCGTAACGCCGATCCAGCTGAACGTAACCTGTTGCGTGCCTTTCGGAGGAACGATCATGCCGACTTTGAAATTCACCGTTTTCTCGAAGTCGTCGCCTGCGCCGCCGATGAACATCGCGACCTTGCCGGTCTTGAACATGTCGGCGTTGCCCATCGAATCCGCTTGCGCCCGGGCCGGAGCGATTCCGGATTTGACGATCTTCTGGTACATCTCCAGGCCTTGCAGCGACTCCGGGGAATCGAGCAGAATGTTGCCTTCGTTGCCGAACACATCTCCGCCGTAGGACCAGGTATACATAGCCGTCGGGATGTTATTGAGCAGAGCGCCCCATTCTCCGTTGCCGGTCAGCTTCTTGCCGGCTTCGATGAAGTCGTCCCAGGTCCAGTCGTTCGCAGGCAGCTCCACGTTCGCTTTCTCGAACATATCTTGGTTGTAGTAGAGCATATAAGGCTGGGAAATCCAAGGCAGAGCATACAGCTTGTTGTCGAATTTCCCTACGTTGAGCACGCCTTCGAAGTAATCGTCGGCGTTGTACTCGCTGACGGCGGACAGATGCTCATCCAGCGAAGTCAGCGCGCCCAAGCTGGCGTATTGCGCGATGAATTCCTGGGACAGCCACATGAAGTCGGGAGCTTGCTTGCCCGCGATCATCGTCTGCAGCTTCTGATAATAATCGGACGGAATGCTTTGCACTTCGATAACATAGTTCGTTGCGTCCGTATTCAACTTGGCTACCAGGTCTTCGAACTCTTTCAACTCTCCCGCTCCCGCCCAGGTCGCGACCTTCAATTTCACTTTGTCGGCGGGCTGCGCGGACTGGGACGGCTCGGGCGACGGTGAGGGGTTTGCCGATGGCGGATTGTTGTTCGATTTTCCTCCGCATGCGGACACGACGAGCGTCAACGACAGGACGAGCGCGAGAAGCAGTCCAACTTTTGTTTTGGCATTGCGTTTCATGTCGGTAGTTCCCCCTGAATGATTTATTTGAAATTGATTCCGGCTTCCGCCGTGAACCAAGTTCATCCTTTGATTCCGCTAAGCTTGAAGCCGTCTACGAAGAACCGCTGCGCCAGCAGGAAGACTACGAGAACCGGAACGAGCGCCATGATCGATCCCGCCATCAACGGTCCCCATTCCACCTTCATGACCCCTTTGAACATGGATAATCCGAGCGTGAGCGTGAATTTATCCGTATCGTTCAAGTAGATCAGCGGGCCGAGCAGATCGTTCCAGCTTCCCTGGAAGGACAAAATGCCGATCGTCATCAATGCGGGCAAGGACAGAGGGAGGAACATGCGGTAGAAAATCTTGAACCTGCCCGCCCCGTCGATAATCGCCGATTCCTCCAGCTCTTTCGGAATGGAGAGGAAGAACTGGCGAAGCAGGAAGATGAAGACGGGAGCTCCGCCGAAAAATCCGGGAATGACGAGCGGCTTGAAGGAGTTGATCCATCCGATCTCGCTAAACCCGATGAATACCGGTATCATCGTCACTTCGCCCGGCAGCATAATCGTAGACAACACGAGCAGAAACCAGATGTTCTTGCCCGGAAACTGGAACCTTGCGAAGCCGTAGGCGACAATGGCGGATACGAATACGTCGGACAAGAGATGAAAGAACGTAATGATCGCCGTGTTCTTGAACAGAATGAAAAAGTTGATTTCCGTAACAGCCCTCGCGTAGTTCTCCCAGTGCATAGAGTCCGGTAAAAGCCGGGGAGGGATCTGGAAGATAATATCCCCCGACTTGAGGGAGGTGGAGATCATCCACAGCAACGGAAAGACGGTGCTCGAAGAGAAGATTCCCAGCAAGGCGTACAGAAGAATGTTCCGCCTGACGATTTTCTGTTTTCTTCCGATCCTGTAAGAGGCCAAACCGATCACCTGCGCTTCCGCTTTTGCGTGCTGAATTCACTTTCGTAATAAACCCATGCCGAAGAAGATTTGAAGGTTATCATGGTCAGCCCGAGAATGATGACGAACAAGATCCATGCCATAGCCGTGGCGTAGCCCATCTTGAAATACTTAAAGGCGTTCTCGTATAGGTAGATCATGTAGAACCGGCCTTCGTTCCCGGCCCCGCCGATAATGTAAGCGTCGCCGAATTTGCGCATGGCGCCGACGATTCCCATAATGAGGTTGTAGAAGATGACCGGCGTCAGCAGCGGCAGCGTGATGTTCCGGAACTTGTTGAAGGTGCCGGCGCCGTCGATCTCCGCCGCCTCGTACAGATGTCCCGGAATGTCCTGGAGTCCGGCCAAGTAAGTCAGCATGCCGCCTCCGGCTCCCCAGAGCGCCATTATTATGTAGGAAGGCATGACGAGCGACGGTTCGGTGAGCCAGCCGAGCGGAGGAATGCCCACCTGGGACAGGAGCAGATTGATGAGTCCGAAGTCTTTGTCCAGTATCCATTTCCATAGCAGGAAGATGGACACGCCCGACACGACGGCAGGCAAATAAAGCGCGGTGCGGAACAGGTACATGCCCTTCAGCTTCGTATTCACCATCACCGCAATCGCGATCGATGCCGAGATGCCCAGCGGGATGGAGATGAGCGCGAATTTGACGGTAACCCATAAAGCGTGAAGGAAATCCTCGTCCCGGAACAAATTCGCATAGTTATGAAATCCGACGAAATTCGGTTTGTTGAACGTATCCCATTCGGTCAGGCTGGCGTACAGGGCGAACCCGAGCGGCGCGATCGTAAAGACAAAAAAGCCGATAATCCACGGGGAAATGTAAAGGTAACCTTCATACTTTTTCCTCCGCACACGCCTTCCCCCTTGGCAGAATGATGAAACCCGACGGTCGACGAGATTACTCGCTCTAGTTGTAACCGCTTCAACGATTTCCATTATTATGTGATTTTTTTGTTTTGTCAACATAAATATTGTGTTTTGTAATCTTTTAATCTTGTATGTAATTGTATTTGTAATGTAAAAGTCGATCGAAACGGCTAGCTTCAGCGGAGAAAGAAGAGATCAGCCGGCCGGGCTGTCTCTTTCGGTTAAGGCACCGGCGCATCCGGTTCACAGAGCGACGGTCGTCGGCTCCCGATGCGAATCGGAGCGTTCGAATTTCAGGAACGGGTCCGGTATCGTAATCGCATGCGCTTCCGCATCGCTGATTCCGGCATACAGTCGGGCCGATCCGTCTTTGTTCCGGATCAGGCCGCCGCTGAAGACGACGTCGATCAGATCCGGCCGTTTCGAAGCCCCCGGCAGAAAATGGCTGCGCACGGCGATCAGCTCGATGTCCGAACATTCTCTCGTTATCGGATCGATGGCGAAGACCATCGGATAGTAATGGCGATCACCGGCCTCGTCGAAGCAGGCGATATGTCCCAGGACGCCCACTCGTCCGCAGGAGAGCAAGTGCGCTTCGTTCGCTCCGCCCCATTCTTCCGCGATGAATTGACCTTCCAGCAGCGGCGCCTCATTCACCCGTTCCGCCGTCAGCTCCTCGAGCGAGGCGAGCAGGGCGAACCCGATTTGCCCCCTTCCGCCTTTCTCGCCCTGCGGCCTCGTGAACATGGCGATGCTGCCGTCATACAACTCCGCGATCCGCAGATCCTTCATGCCATCCGGACCAGTGAAGAACAACGCGATATCGCGTAGGCGACGTCCCTTATACATTACCGTTCTCCAAGCGAGCGTACCGGCCAAGGAAGGATCAGGATAAATCTGCACGCCTCCGAGGACGATTTCCCCGCCGATCCGGGTATAGAATGGATCCTGCAGTACCAAATCCGGCATTCCTTCTCTCGGAATCCAGACTCCGTCCCGTTCGACGAAAAATACGATTCGGGAACGCTCGCTGTCCCGGGGCTCGACTCGGCCCGCGATCACAAGCTCGCCCTCGTCCTCGAACGGAGCGGTAATGTTGTAGACATCACAGTCTCCGACTCCGTCGAATCGTAATTTAATCGGGTTGGCGGCGGAACAGGGCTTGTCCTCATACTCCGCAAGCAGTTGAGCGCACGTTTTCACTTTGCGATTGGTCAGCTTCAACATGACGTTTCCCCTTATTCGGTTTTTGGTTTTCTCTCCGCAGATTGTAACGTGACAAAAAGTTACTTTATTGATTACAATTAATTATTAATCGATATAGATAAAATTGTCAATCTAAAACGTAGAATGCAAGAAACTGAACAAGACTCGTTTCTTTTTTGCCTTTACTGCGCTATAATTTCTAACGTTACTAGATGACCGTAGAAGGGGTGGTGTCATTGAAACGGCCTAAAGTGACGATGCAGATGATTGCGGATACACTGAACATTTCGAAAAACTCCGTCTCTCAAGCTCTGACCGGCAAGTACGGAGTAAGCGAAGAAACCCGTCAACTGGTGATGGAAACCGCAGAGCGGCTTGGCTATACATATTCGGAGTCCCGCAAGAAGAAGCAGTCGAAGCAGCCGCTTGGCATCGCGCTGATTGCGTCGGACTTCGCTTTCTCCCAACAAAGTTTCTTCGGGGAAATTTATTTATCTATCGAACAGGAATGCTCGAAGCGCGGAATGACGCTGCAAATTCAATCCATTAATCCGGAAGCCCGCGACAGCCTCGTTCTCCCGCGCTTCCTGCAGAACCGGACCGTAGACGGCGTGCTGATTCTGTCTCACATCAGCACCGAATATATCAACAAGGTGATCGGGGCCGGAATTCCGACGGTGCTCATCGACCACCACCATCCGCAGATTCATGCGGACGCTATCTTGACCAACAACCGTTTAGGCGGGTACGAAGCGATTCGCTACTTGATCGGGCTGGGCCACCGCAAAATCGGATATTGGGGCAACATCGCCTTCTCGCCGAGCTACTACGAAAGGTTGGAAGGGTACCTCTGGGCGATGGATGAAGCCGGCCTCGCCGTTCAATCCGGCTGGATCGTAAAGGATGCCGTGGAAGAAACGAATGATATCGTCGCAAGGCTGTCCGGGATGGATTCGCAGCCTACCGCGTGGTTCTGCTCCAACGACGGGCTGGGTTTCCTGGTAACCTCTTCTTTGCAGCAGATGGGATACAAAGTTCCGGACGATATTTCCGTCTGCAGCTTCGATAACAGCCAACTGTCAAGCATCAGCACGCCAACGATAACGACAATGGCGATCGACTTGGCGAAATTCGGACAGAAGGCCTTCCAGCAACTTTTGTGGAGAATGGAGAATCCGTCCGAGCCTTTCGTCGAAATCCTTCTGCCTACGGCCTTGATCGAACGAGAATCGACAAGGACGCCCCGCGAGAACGGGGTGTAGAGACGTCCCATCCCCCACCGCCACATCGCCGTATTTATCCTGTCGCCCCGAACCGTTCGGACAGAGGATCCGCTAATGTCAAGAAAGGCCCGCTTTCCGCGAAAGTGCGGAAAGCGGGCCATCATTTATTTTCGAGATGCGGCTTTCGAGCTGTCTCCGTCCGCGATCGTCAGCGAGATCGTTCCGCCCCCTTCCTTCTCGAATAAGCCGTGCCAATTCGCGTTCTCGACGAAGATCTGGATCGTCAGAGACGGAATGAAATACGCTCGGGGTCGTCTCCATCCGATCGGCGAATCGCGCGCCGTTACGATGGCGTTCGCGTCCAGGCCGCGGATTTCCCGCGCTTGCGAATCATTCTCCCCGGCGATGCGCAAAGTAAAGCCAACGCAACTGGAAGGAGGAGCCGAGATGTCCAAGCAACAAGGGCATGCCGTCAAAAATACACGGACGAAAACGTCCGACAAGAAGGGCAACAAAAGTTCCGGAAAAGACTGAACGAAGGGAGGAGAAGTATCATGTCGGGAAGAAACAACGAGCCGGACAACGACGGACCGGCCGGCAGCCCGGACCGCCTGGATCAATTCGGGAAGCGGCTGGCTTCGGACAACGAGGAAGAGTTTCAAGCCGCGGTCGAGCAGGCCTGCGAGGCGGCCGAGGAGCCGGACCACTGACCTCGCGGTTTACGGGGGTTCGCGCCGCGCCAATACGACAAGGGATGTCCCGCAAGGTCGTGTATGACCCGAGGAACATCCCTTTTATACGTCATTAACACACCCGGCAGGTCGTCGGGCTTGGATGCGTCGCGGCCGAGAAGCGCCGAAGTAACGAACGATAGACTCCCTGGCAGTGACTTGCCCCGAGCGTGAGTTCCGCGCGTCGCTTGCCACGAGCCCGTTCGGACCACAGATCCGTTAATTGTGAACAAATGCGGTTCTGGGACGCCTTTGCGGACACAGATGCTCTTATTTGCATCAATCTCGCTTGATTTGCTCGTTCCTGAGCGCAATAGCGGATCCTCTGTCCGATTCACCCGCAAAAATCGGGGTTTTCGACAAAATAAGATCCCCTGTGTCCGAACCATCGACGCGCGTCGCTGTATCGATCCACCGCTGACGATCCATCGCTGCCGCGCCACCGCATCGATCCACTGCCGACGATCCGCGCCGCCGCGCCGCAGTTCCGCTCCATCGCCGACGTATCTGCCGCTTCCCGGACAATCAGGCCTTCAGCAGCTCCGCTTCCGCCGAGCCGAGCGCTTCGGCGTTCTCCAGGTAGCGTTCGCAGTCGAGCGCGGCCATGCAGCCGGTGCCCGCAGCGCTGATCGCCTGGCGATATTTGCTGTCCTGCACGTCCCCGCAGGCGAATACGCCGGGTACGTTCGTCTCCGTCGCGCCCGGCTTGACGATCAGGTAACCGGTCTCGTCCGTCTCGAGCTGCCCGTCCAGAAACTTCGTGTTCGGCGTATGTCCGATGGCGACGAACACGCCGTCGGCCGCGATCGTTTCTTCCTCGCCCGTCTCGTTGTTCCGCACCTTCAGCCCCGTCACGCCGAGCGGTCCGCTGACGACCTCGAGCGGCGTGCGGTTCAGGCTCCAGCCGATCTTCGCATTGCCGCGGGCGCGGTCCTGCATGATCTTCGACGCGCGCAGCTCGTTGCGCCGGTGAACGAGCACGACTTCCGAAGCGAATTTCGTCAGGAAGTGCGCTTCCTCCATCGCCGAATCCCCGCCGCCCACGACGACGATCTTCTTGCCGCGGAAGAAAAAGCCGTCGCACGTCGCGCAAGTGCTGACGCCCCGTCCGACGTTGTCTTTTTCCCCCGGGATGCCCAAATACTTCGCCGACGCGCCCGTCGATATAATCAGCGATTCCGCCGTCAATTCGCCCAAGCCCTCGACCGATAGCTTGAACGGGCGCCGGGTCAGATCAACGCGATTGACCCAGCCGGAGCGGAATTCCGCGCCGAAGCGCTCCGCTTGCTTGCGCATGTTGGCCATCAATTCCGGCCCCATGATCCCTTCCGGAAAGCCCGGGAAGTTCTCGACCTCCGTCGTCGTCGTCAGCTGTCCGCCCGGCTCCGGACCTTCGATGACGAGAGGGTTCAAGTTCGCGCGCGCCAGGTAGATCGCGGCCGTAAGGCCCGCCGGGCCGGTGCCGATAATAATTGTTTTGTGCATAAATTCCACATCCTTATCTACAGAAAAGTCCTAGAATAAAAAAATCATACCATCCGCGAGCCGAAGCTGCATGAAGGTATGATGAAAGTTGGATGAAATTTTCGTGAAGGACGGGCGATCAGGACCAGGCGAACGAATAGCGCCCGGAGCCCGCGGACATCGCGACGTACCCGTCGCCTTGCTCGATGCAGCTCAGCCCTTCTACGCCGTCCAGTGACGCCCCGCCCTCCCGAACCGACGCCAGCGACGCTCCCGGCAGACGAATTTCCGCCGTCGTATTGGCGGGAATCGTCACGTCCAGCGTCATGCCGCCGTCTGCGGTCCGCTTCCAGCCGCTGCGCACTTCCCCGTACATCGTCTCCAGCCGGCCTTCCGCCCACGACAGCCCTTCTCCCGGCTGCGGACGGATGACGATCCGCTTGTAGCCCGCTCCCCGCTCGTCGGTATCGATGCCGGCGACGCGGCGGTACAGCCAATCGCCGATCGCGCCGTACGCATAGTGATTGAACGAGTTCATGTCCGCGCTCCAGAAGCTGCCGTCCTCCTTGATCCCGTCCCAATGCTCCCAGATCGTCGTCGCGCCCTTGGTCACCTGGTACAGCCAGGACGGGTAATCCTGCTGGAACAGCAGCTTATACGCCGCATCGTTGCATCCGTTGTCGCTCAGCGCGAAGTTCAAGTACGGCGTCCCCACGAAGCCGGTCGTCAGGTGATGCTTGCTCTCCTCCAGCAATTCCGTCAGCTTGGAGACGGCCCGCTCCTTGGCCGCGTCCCCGAGAATGCCGAACGTCAGTCCGAGCACTTGAGCCGTCTGGGTCGGCACGGACAATCGTCCGTTCGGGGTGACGAACTCCTCGCGGAAAGCGGAGACGATCCGTTCGTACAGCTCGCCATACTTGGCGGCGTCCTCCGCCTTCCCGAGCACTTCCGCCGTTTTCCGCAGCAGCGAGGTCGAATAGGCGTAGAACGCGGTCGCGATATAATCGCGGTCCGTCGCGCCGACGTACGTGTCCGGCTTGGAATCCAGCCCGAGCCAGTCTCCGAAATGGAAGCCCGTGTTCCACAAATATTCGTTGTCCCCTTGCTTGCGGATGTACTCGACCCAAGCTTTCATGCTCTCGTATTGTTCTTCCAGAATTCGCTCGTCCCCGTAACACAAGTATATCGTCCAAGGGTTGATGACCGCCGCGTCGCCCCAAGCGGACGAAGAAAACGACTTGTCGTCCAGCACGTTCGGAACGACGAACGGGACGCCCCCGTCTTCGCGCTGATCGGCGGCCAAGTCCCGGCACCACTTCGTGAAAAACGGAGCGACGTTGTTCAGATAGGCGGCCGTGCGAATGAACATTTGGGCATCGCCCGTCCAGCCTAACCGTTCGTCGCGCTGCGGACAATCCGTCGGCACGTCGAGGAAGTTGCCCTTCAGCCCCCAGACGATGTTATGCTGCAGCTGGTTCACGAGCGGATCGGAGCAGGCGAAGCTTCCCGTCCGCGCCATATCGGAATGCAGGACGACGCCCGTAAAATCCTCCAGGCGGATCGGCTCCGGGAACCCGGTCAGCCGCGCGTACCGGAACCCCTGGAAAGAGAACCGGGGGGCGAACGATTCCGCTGCTCCTCCCTTCAGCACGTACCGAATCTCTTGCTTGGCAGCGCGGAGATTGGCCGTGTAGAAGTTGCCGTCCGCGTCCAATACTTCGGCGTGATGCACGACGACCTCGCTGCCGGCGTCCCCCCGCACGGTGAACCGCAGCCAGCCGACCATGTTCTGGCCCATATCCAGCACGATTTCGCCCTTCGGCGTCCGAATGAGCGCGACCGGCTTGATCTCCTCGATCGCGCGCACCGGCTCGTTCTCCTGGGCGATCAGGGCGTCGTTGGAACGTTCGACGATCCCGACCGCCTCCCAATCCCCGTCGTCATAGCCCGGAAGGCTCCATCCGGGGAGCTCCAGTCTGGCGTCGTACGTTTCTCCGTGGTAGATCTCGGACATGAGAATCGGGCTTCCGGCCGTCCGCCAGCTTCCGTCGGACACCACCGTTTGTTCTGAGCCGTCCTCGTAACGAATGTGCAATTGGAGCGACAACGCTTGACGGTTGCCGTATATGCAATATTGATCCTCCCATGCGAGCGGCCCCCGGTACCAGCCGTTGCCGAGCCAGGCGCCGATCGCGTTCTCGCCTTCCTTCAGCAGATCCGTCACGTCGTAGGTTTGAACCTGAAGCCGATGCCGGTAGCTGGTCCATCCCGGCGAGAAGCAGGCGTCGCCGACGCGGGCGCCGTTCAGCTCCAGCTCGTAGAGGCCTAGCGCGGTCGCGTACGCCCGGGCCTCCTTGACACCCTTTCCGACCGTGAAGGCTTTGCGCAGCAACGGGCTCCGCTCTTCGGGAGACGCGGGTTTATCCGTCGGCCCGACTCCGGGCTTCGCGACTCCGATCCATTCCGCCCGCCATTCTTCCTTGTCCAGCAAGCCCGTCTCGAAAAACGCCGGCTCCGACCAGCTCGAGCCTTCGCCGCCGACCCATACCCGAACGCGATAATGATAGCGTTTGCGCGATTCGATCGCCAGACCGTTCAATTCGATGTGGATCGACCGATCCGTCTCGACTTTGCCGGAATGCCATAGCGGCCGGAAGAAGTCCGGGTCCGCAGCGACTTCGATCTCGTAAGCGGATTGCATAATCGATCTTCCGTCGGCTTCCAGCCGCCAGCTGATTCTCGGACGCCTGACGCCGATGCCGATCGGGTTAACCCGGTATTCGCATCTTAATTCTTTTACCTGGAGGTTCATGGTTGAGGCCCCTCTCCTACTGTCGATTTGCCTCTATGATATAATGGTTGCACGCAAAAGAAATGCGGAAATCCGGACATTCCATATCGGCAAAACGGACATTTCTGCCCGACAAGAGATCGGGAAAGGAGTAACGGCATGAGAGCGAAACCGTTCAATACGCTGAAAGGGGACGCCTTTTTCTCCGGCGAATGGCTCGTCTACGTGAACCGCGCGTCCGAAGATTTCGACGTCCCCTTGCACAACCACGACTTCGTGGAAATCGCCTTCGTCGCCGAAGGCGCCGGGTTCCACCATATCGGCGACCGGGTGCATCCGGTTCGGAAAGGCGATCTGATCTTCATTCCGATCGGCGTCCCCCACGTATTCCGCCCCTCCGCGGCGGACAAGGCCAAGCATCCGTTAACCGTCTACAACTGCGTGCTCTCGCCCAAGCTGCTCGAGAGGCTGGAAGGCTTCGTGTCGGACCCGGCGGCGAAGCGGTTCATCGCTTCCTTGTCGGAACCGGGCGGCGGCGATTTCCAGCTGACCGATGCGGACGATACGCTCGCCCGGCTGATGCTGATCCTGCATCGGGAATATTCGTTGCCGAAGGCGGCCACGGCAGACTATCTGAACGCGCTGCTCCTGCAATTGCTGCTGGTCATGCTCCGGCTCAAGCACCGGGCGCCTTCTCCCGCGGCGCGCAAATTCACGTCGTTCGATCGCCTGCTGTCCTATATGGACCAGAATCCGGCCGAAGACCTCTCGTTAAGCCGCCTGTCGGCCATCAGCCCCTGGAGCGAACGGCATCTAAGACGGCTGTTCCTCAGCCATACGCAGCAATCGTTCAACAGCTACCTGCAGGCGCTCCGCGTGCGCAAAAGCTGCGAGCTGCTGCGAACGACCCCGCATAAAATCGGATCGATCGCCGAAATGGTCGGTTACCGGGACAATGCCGCGTTTCTTGCCGTGTTCAAGCGCCTCGTCGGGCAGACCCCGAGCGAGTACCGGAAGTCCTTTCCATGAGCCCGCGGGCTCTAGCCGATCGCATTGCTGACGGCTTCCAGCACGCGGCTCGTCTGGAAAGGCTTGACGATGAAATCCTTCGCGCCGCTCTGGATCGCTTCGATGACCAAATTTTTCTGTCCCATCGCGGAGCACATGACGATATTGGCTGTAGGGTCCAGCTTGCGGATCTCCTTGACCGCCTCGACGCCCTCCATGACCGGCATCGTAATATCCATTGTTACCAGATCCGGACGGTAAGCCTTGTACTTATCGATCGCCTCGCGTCCGTTCTCCGCCTCGAAGACGACCTCGTGTCCGGCCTTCACCAAAATATCCCTTAGCATCGCGCGAAGAAACGCCGCGTCGTCCACGACCATAATTTTTGCCATATCCATATTCCTCCCGTACAAAACGATATGTTCCATCTTATCCGAGAGGACTCAACAAATTCTGAACAAATTCGCGAAAACAAACTCCGATTCAGGACAATCTCCGCTTGAGCCACTCGTCGTGCCATGCGACGATCCGTTCGTTCGGGCGCATGCTGAACTCCTCCGACATCATCCGGACAAGCTTGCCGTAATGATGTTGGACTTCCTGGGCTTTGCCCAGCCTGTCGAACAGCCTCATTAAGCCGAAATAGCTCGTCTCGACCTCGGGAAACATCGACTGGATGCGCAGATGCATCGTGACGGCCTGGCCGAACGCCTCGATTTCCTCCAGCCGGCGGGCCGCAAGCAGCGCATGATCCAGCCATACCGTGCGGAGCCTCTCCCTTTCGATCTCCGCCCACAAGTAGCCTTCGGTTTCCAAATAATCGCCCCGATAGACGTCGAGCAGCAGATGCTGAAGCTTCTCGTCGTCGTTCCCCTCGACCGCCTCCCTCACGTCCTTTTCCCAATCCTGAGCGTCGACGAGCGTCTCCGGAGGCAGCGCGAGCCGGTATCTGCCGGCCGAATATTCGATCGACAACGCCAGCCCGGCGTTCTTCAGCGACTGCCGGATTTGGTAGATGCACGTGTGCAAATAGTTGACCGCTTTCTCGTACTCGACATCGGGCCAGAGGATGTCGACCAATTCATCCTTGCCCGTCGGTCTGTCGCCGCAATGCGCCAAATACGCGAACAGCTCTTTCGATTTGGTCGTGCGCCACGGCAGCTCCGGCGATTCCTCGGACTCGATCCGCACGGTCATCCGGTGGAACATGATCAGCGTCGAGCGGCGGAGCCGCGTTTCGCCGGCCGACCGGGCCGCGAGCAGCCGATGGACCGTCTTCTCCAGGCGGTTCGTCTGAATCGGCTTGAGCAAATAATCGACGGCCGCAAGCTCGAACGCTTCGATCGCGTATTGCTCGTACGCCGTCGCGAACACGACTTGCAGACGCGGATTCTCGGTTTGCAGCCGGGCGGCCAGTTCCAGCCCGTTCAGCTCGGGCATCTCGATATCCACGAAAGCCGCGTCCGGGGCCAAGCTCGCGTGCGCTTTCAACGCTTCCCTGGGATCTTGAAAGGCTCCCGCCACTTCGACCCCCATGCGCGTCAACATTCGCGCCATGCTCTCGAGGGCAGGCTGTTCGTCGTCGACGACGATCGCTTTCATCGCAATCCCTCCTTCGGCTCGGCGATCAGAAATCCGACTTCGGTTCCCTCTCCCGGCTCGCTTCGAATCGTTAGCCCCGTTCCGTAAGCGTTTTTCAATCTTCGATCGACGTTCGACAATCCGATTCCCGAGCGGTATTCCCCGGACAAGACGGCTTCGATCTTGCCCGGCGGGAAACCGACGCCGTCATCCTTGACCGTCACGCGGTAACCCGCCGCTTCCTTCTCCGCCGCGATTTCCACCTGCCCGCCCTCGAACCGGCGCAAAATTCCGTGCCGCAACGCGTTCTCCACGATCGGCTGCAGCGTCAGCGGAGGAAGCTCGAAAGAAAGCGACTCCGGCAGCCGGACGTTCACCCGAATCCGGTTCCCGAACCTCGCCTGCTCGATCTGCAAGTAGGAGCGCACCAGCGTCCACTCCTGGGAGAAGGAGACCCGCTTGTCCAGATTCCGCAGATCGAAGCTGCTTCTCAGGTAGCTGCTGAAGTCGTTCAGCAGCTCCCGGGTCCGCTCCGGATCGATCTCGCTCAAGCTGGCGATCGTATTCAGCGTGTTGTACAGAAAATGGGGTTTGATCTGCGCCTGGAACAGAGCCATTTCCATATGCAGCTGCTCCCGCAACGATTGTTTCATCTTCAGCAGCGTGCGCACCCTTGCCCTGAATTCCGTGCCGTCGATCGGCAGCGTCACGTAATCGTTCGCCCCCGCGTTGAAGCCGACGAGGAGATCGGCCGGCTGATTGCGCGACGTCAGGAAGAGAACCGGCAAGTCGTAAAAGGAGCTCCTCGTTCTGACGATCCGGCAAAATTCGTAGCCCGACAGCCACGGCAGCATTACCTCCAGCACGATCAGATCCCAATCCGACTCGCTTTCCCACAGCTTCAAGCCTTGCCGTCCGTCGGAAGCCGTCTTCACCCGGAATCCTTCCTGCGCGAGCAGGTCCGCCATCACTTTCAAGGCGCCCTTGTCGTCGGCCGCGATCAGCACTTTCGGCGCGCCGTCGGGAACGTTCGCCGCGGCTTCCGCAGATGCCGCGAGTTCTCTGCCTTCGTCGCCGCTCCAAGGTTCCAGGGGACGATCCTGCTGCTCGGATACCGGCAGCGTGAAGCGCAGCCGCAGGCCGGACCGGGCAGACAGCCGGCGCTCGAAGGAGCCGCCGTGCAGCTCGATCAGCTTGCGGCCGATTTCCATGCCCGCTTCCGCTTCGGGCTCCGCCGCGGAGACGGCCCACTCGCCCTCCGGCGCGCGAACGACGACGCCGATCTCCGAGCCGCTTGCTTCGGCTTCCGCCGCCACTTCCACCTTGCCGGTCGCGCCGACTCCGATCGCATAATTCAACAGATTAAGCAGAATTTGGAGCACTCTCTGCTCGTCCGCGTAAGCATACGGGACGCCCGGCTCGGATCGATTCTCGAATACGAGCTTCCCATTGTCGGCCATATGGCTCATCACTTCGAGCGCTCCGTTGATCGTCATGCGGACGTCGACCGTCCGGAGCCGCAACGCGATGCCGTCCCCGTTCAGCTTGGACAAGTCGAGCACGTCGTCCAGCAGATGGGCCAATCTTCTTCCCGAGGCGACCAACAATTTTAACCGTTCGTCCGGTTTATTCCCGTTCCGTCCGGCTTCTCCCGTCATCGTCTGGGCGAGATTGATCATCCCGTGCAGCGGCACCCGCATCTCTTGGGAAACGTTGACGAGGAATTCGTTTTTCAAGCGGTCCGCGACGAGCAAATTTTTCGACAGCAGTTCGACTTGCTTCACGCCGGAGAACAGCCTCTGGGCGACAAGCAGCACCATCATCACGACGAATAGAACTCTTTCGAGCGTAAAGGCCGGGCTGTCCGTCGTGAAGCCCAAATAGACGGAAGCCTGAACGAGCGATTCCATCAGGATGCAGACCGCCCCCACGAGCGCATAAGACGAACCGCTCCCCCGCTTGAGGTTGCCCGCGAACAAAATCGCGATCGAATACACGAACATGACCGCGTCAAACGCCATCAACAGCAGTTCATACCGCGAAAAGAAAGAAGCGTCCGTGCTTAGCACGACGGCGACCGCGGCCGCCATCGTCCCGTCGATCAGCCGGAACGCCCATCTCCGGCCGTACTCCGGCCACATGGCGCGCACGAAGCGAAACAACGACCAATACAGGCCAAGAGAAGGCAGCAGCTGCAGCCTTGTCTGCCAGTCGTAAGGAATCTGTGGAAACAGCCAGAACAGCAGCCGGTCGTCGTGCGTCGCCCAGAACACCAATGACATCCAGAAAAACAAACTGAAAAAAAGCATTTCCACGTTTTTGCGGCGAAACAAGTAAAGGAACAAAAAGCTCAAACCGCCGATGAAGTAGAACCCCATCAGGATCGCGTTGCCGACCATGCCAAGCTTGGCCTCGCGCTCGATCGCCGCCGCCGAGCCGACGCGGATCGCTTCGAACATGCCCCCTTGGCTCCCGTAATCGAAATTCGCGGCGGCAACGACGATCTCGACCGTACCTTCCATCGGACCCAGGAGAACCGTATAGGGCATCACTTTCGGTTCGGTGCTTGCAGCGTCGCGTCCCGGCTCCCCCTGCTGCCCCATTAGCTCTCCGTTCACGTACAGCTTATGGGCCGTCCGAACGATCTGCACCCTGAGGGCGTAGTCCGTCCCCGCGGCCTCGGGCAAGCGAAGCCGCAGCTTATAAGCGCCGTAGCCGAACGGGGTTCGCTCCCCCGGCGCGACTAGACGATCCCATGAGCCGGGCACGTTCGCGATCGTCCATTCCCGAGCGTCGGCGGACCCGGAGCTTCCATTCGGCTCCAACAGCGTTGCCGGCAGGAAAGACCATTCCCCTCGCAGGGGGACAACGCTCGTTGCGTCCGCGCGCCAATCGGACAAATCGATCAAGCCGGCCGCGGCTCGCGGAGATTCCTCTCCTCCGCCGTATAAGCCGCTCATCCGCAAGCCGAGCAGCGCCAGGAAAACGGCGATCGCCGTGATGACTTTAAGTTTCATTCGCGACCCATACCTCGAATCCGACAAGGTTCGACCTTCATTCCTTAACATTTCTGCAAGAGAGGCTCATGTTCCTGCATCGCGAATAACCGAAATCCGGCTAGCCCGGTATATCGGCCCCTTCGCCGTCGCCCCGCCGCCGTATCGTCCTCTCCGCCCCTTCGTCCCGAGCCGTTCGGACAGAGGATCCGCTATCTGTGAACAAAACCGGGTTTTGCGCACCTTTGCGGACAGAGAATCCCTTATTTGCTTCGTTGATGGCCATTTTGGCCATTTCGGATGGAAATAACGGATCGTCTGTCCGGATCGCCACCAAAATGAGGGGGTTTCGACAAAATAAGCTCATCTCAGTCCGTTAGCCCGCACGCCAAATAACGGCGTCGGGAGCGTTCCGCCCGCGCCGTTATCGCGATCTATATTATCTGCTCGCCCCGCCGCCGCCGGAGGAGCCGCCTCCTCCTCTTCCCCCGCCGTAACCGCCGCCTCCCGAGCGGCCTCTTCGCCCGAGCGCGTGAAGGATCGAGAAGGTCACCGCCCCGCCCGTGAACTTGAAGTCGAGGAAGATGAGCAAGACGACGACGGCCGCGAACAGAAACTTTACGTAGCCCGGAACGTCGGCGAACCAGCTGCCGGAATCGTCCGCGCCGATCGGCCCGGGCCGAACGTCGACGACGCCCGAAGCGTCCAAGCCGTATTCCTCCGCTACTTCGGCGACGATCGCGCTTTGCGTCCGGGAGAACGCCTCGGCGAGATTGCCCGCGTCGCGGTAAGGTACGAAATCGCGGTCCAGGATCGCCCCCGCTTTGCCGTCGGGAATCCGGCCTTCCAGGCCGTAACCGACTTCGAGGCGGACGCGTCCTTCCTCCGCCGCGTAAAACAACAGCGCGCCGTCGTTTTTCTCCCGGCTGCCAAGTCCCAGCTCCCGAAACTTGGCAACCGCCGCTTCTTCGATCGGTCGCCCGTCCAGCGAGGGCACGGTAACGACGCCGACCTGGGCGGTGCCGCTCGCCTCGTGCAGCCAGACGGCCCGTTGATAGAGTTCCGCCTGGGTCTGCCCGGGGATCGCCCCGGCTCCGTCTTGCACATAGACGCCGTACGCGCCTTGCGCCGACGTTCCGGCCGCCGCGACGAATAACGCCAACAACAGCAGACCGGCCGCCGCAATTCGGTTCCGTAAGCGAAGCATCGTCAAAATTGGACTTCAGGCACGGTTTCCGCGCCCGGCGCCGCCTTGAACAGATCCTTCTTCTCGAATCCGAACACGGAGGCGTACAAGGCCGTCGGGAACCGTCTGATCTTCGCATTGTATTCGGTCACAGTATTATTGTAATCCTGCCGGGCGACCGCGATGCGGTTTTCGGTGCCGGCCAGTTCATCCATGAGGCGGGTGAACTGGGCGTCGGCTTTCAGGTTCGGATAGTTCTCCACGACGACGAGCAACCGGGAAAGCGCGCTTTCCAGCTGTCCGTTCGCCTCCGAGACTTCCGCGGGCGTGCGGGCCCCCGCCAGCATGCTTCGGGCGTCCGCGATCGCCGTGAATACTTCCTGTTCGTGGGCCGCGTAGCCTTTGGCCGTGTTGACCAGGTTCGGAATAATGTCCTCTCGTCGCTGCAGCTGCGTATCGATCTGGGCGAATTTGTTGTCCACCGCCGTTTCCGAAGTGACGAGACCGTTATACGATCTCATTCCCGACAGCACAAGAATAATTGCGACGACGCCGACAACCAGCAACGCAACAGTTGAACGTTTCATTTTCGTTTCCCTCCATCCTAATCCCTGTCCTCGTTTCAAACGCTATTCTCTTTAGTATTGTCCTATCCGGGTCGGCGCAAGCGCCGAGCGGACGCCGAGGTCTTCTATTTGCTACGAAATCGGGCCGGACGGGGTTTCGCTTGGCGAGAATGCTGCAAGGGGCTTTCCTTAAGGAAAGCCCCCCGCTAAGCCCGAACGCTATTCGGTTCGTCCCGCGCGAACCGCTACTCGAGCGAATCGGCGTATCCGTCGATAATCCATTCCAGTTCTCCCGTGTCTGGGTGTATCAGGAAGCCGTGCACCGGAAAACCCGCCGGTACGAGCGGATGCCTGCGGATCATTCCGACGCTGTGTCTGACGCCGTCCTCCGGCTTGTCGAACCCTTTCAGGAACTTCTCCATGCGAATGCCCGAGCTCTCCAGCGTGGACAAGACGACGTCGGATATGCCGTTCTCCTTAAATTTCTCCACGAGCGAAGCCGAGTCGAGCTGCGTCATGCCGCAGCCGTGATGGCCGATGACGAGCACTTCCTTCACGCCCATCTGGTGAATGGCGATCAGAATGCTGCGCATCGCGCTCCCGAACGGTTGCGTTAGCACCGCTCCCGCGTTTTTGATGAATTTCGCGTCTCCGTTGCGCAAATTCAGCGCCTTGGGCAGCAATTCGACCAGACGGGTGTCCATGCAGGTCAAAATGGCGACTTTCTTCTCCGGAAGCTTGTCCGCCAAGTATTTCTCGTATTTTTTTTGCTCGACGAACTGACGGTTGAATGCCAGAATATCGTTCACGAACGCCATGTCCATTTCTCCTCTCCTCTCTTCAGTGTATTTCGATCTGCGGAAAAATGCAAAATAGAAAATCGGAGAGGCGGCTCGAGACGCGTATTTACAACTTGAGGTTAATTTGATAAAGTTACTTACATAAAGTAACTAAGGGTTTGGAGGAATTCCTCGTGACGCAATCGATACATCCCGATACTTCTCTCGGTCCGTTGAAGCTGAAAGTATCCGAGCTGGAGCGATCGATCCGTTTCTATCTCGATGTCGTCGGCTTCCATCTCCTGTCCCGGGAAGGGAAAACCGCCGCGATGACCGTCGACGGGCGCACCGCTTTCCTCTATCTCGAGGAAATCCCGGATGCCGTCGTCGTCCCGGAAAGGTCCGCGGCGGGTCTGTACCATTTCGCGATCCTCGTGCCTACGCGCGAGCAATTGGGATTGAACCTGCGCAGGCTGGCCGAGACCGGCACGCCCGTCGGCCAAGGCGACCATCTCGTCAGCGAAGCCTTGTACATCTCCGATCCGGATCGCAACGGCATCGAAATCTACTGCGATCGTCCCCGTTCCCAATGGCGGAAAGACGCCCAAGGCAACTATATCATGGGGACGGAGCCCGTCGACGTCAGGGGGCTGCTGAGGCTTGCCGGGGACAAACCTTGGAACGGCTTGCCCGCGGATACCGTTCTGGGGCATATGCATTTCCACGCAAGCGACCTGGCGGCATCGAGAGCGTTCTACTGCGATGTGCTCGGATTCGACTTGGTCGCCGATCTCGGAAGCACGATGGGCGCCTATTTCGTCTCTGCGGGCGGCTACCACCATCACGTCGGCATGAACGCCTGGGCGGGCGTCGGCGCGCCGCGGCCTCCCGCGAACGGCACCGGGCTCGCCTACTATACGATAGTGCTCCCGACCGCGGAAGAGCTGCGGCGCGTTCTGGATCGCTTGTCCGACGCGGGAGCGGCCGTGGAATCGCGGGACGGATATTGGCACGTCCAGGATCCTTCGGGCATCGACATCCGCTTGCGGACGAAAGAATAAGGTGCCTCTTGGGAGTTGGGGTCTGACCCTTTCCTCGGCGGGCGGCTGTACCGGCTCCTTATCTCCGGCGGCTCCTCGTTGCAAGGCTCCCATCAGAGATGGGCGTCGGCAACGCGTATCCGCGAGTCGAACGGAGCCGGTACGGATCTGCCCGGGTTACCTCCGAATGCGATTTGCGCCGAAGCCTTCGCCGTTCGCTAAGCTCTCCGCCAGCCGTTCGGCTGCGGCTATCCGACGATCCGCCTGTTCCCGCGTCAGCTTGCCCGCTTCGACGGCTTCGTTGGCGGCGTTCGCGATCTCGGACTTGCGCGCGTCGATCCATGCCTGCAAGTCGACGCCCTTGTCCGCGGCGAGCTCCTTCAACGATTCGCCGTTCCGCAGCCGTTCCCCGAGCTCCCTGGCGGTCAGCCCCAGCTCCTCGCCGATCGCGGAGACATCGATCGGGAAGGTCGGCCCTCCGTGCTTGCCTCGCACGTTGCCCGTTCCGGGCTTCGCATCGATCAGCTTGTCCAAGCCCCCTTCGAAGCTCGTCTTCATTTCTTCCAACTTTTTCGCATGCTCTTCCGCAAGCGCAAGCTTCAGGCTGTCTCTCGACACGCCTTGCTCCTCGGCGATCTCGGCCAGCGTCAAGCCCGACTCGAGCTTCTCCGCGAAGGCGTCTCGATCGAGCTTCAACAGCGCCAGCACGTCGTCTCCGACGACATGTCCTTGGGCAAATCCGAATCCGCCCCTTGCGCCGCGCTCTCCTCCCTTCACTGCCCGGTCCGCCGACTCCGTCTTGATCTCCGCCGCGCCGGGCGCGCCGCCGGAAGCCGCCGCATAAGCCGAGAGCGGGATCATCATGGCGAGCGCCGCCGTAATGCCTAACGTTCTTACCGAATTTTTCATTCCATTGCCTCCTTGCTTTCGATTGGCCTTGCCTCACCATTATCGGCGCGATTCCTGAACGCCGGATGAAACGAGGCTTAACGCAAGCTAAGGACGGGCTGAAAATCGGCTGAAAGAGGTTGTTCAAAAAGTCCAATTTTGATCACGGTGCTGAAAATCGGACTTTTTGAACTCGCACTGAATGCAGCTTCACGAATCGAACCAGGCGAGCGTGAAGAACAGCGGCGCGTTGTAGTCGATCGCGTATTCGTTGCTCGCGTAGCTGAACAAGTCGTCGACATAGCTCTTGGCGGGCGGAAGGCCGAGATGGGCCAGCTTCTCCAGCACCGGATCGTTCATCTGGCGGTTCGGTCCCCCTACCAGCAAGCCCGGAACGAGCACGCCGCTCGCGGCCGAGATGCGGTGGTGCGGGTGAAAGGGATACACCGTGCCCGCCCCTGTCACGTAGCTCGTCCCCATCGCGTTGCGGCCCAGGACGTAATGGAGCTGATCGGCCGCCGCCGCCGCGTATTCGGCCTTCGGCTCGAGCTCTCCGGCCAGCAGGAGCAGCACGGCGTGCGCCAGGGCGATCTTGTTGGACGCCCACACGTATTCGCCCGCCGCAAGCGCGCTCCGGTAGCCGTCCGTTTCGATCCGGGCGACGATCGCGTCCGCGCCGCCGAGGATCGCCTCTGTCGCCGCGGCCTTCGCGGTGGGATCCGCCCCGCTTGCGGTCGCGAGCGCCCACTGGCCGAGCAATTGGCCGTTGCTCCAGCCGAGCGAGGCCGGCCGTCTCCCTGCCAGATCGGCGTAACCGTCCGCGAGGCGAGCGGCATAGCGGGCGTCTCCAGTCGTCTTGAGCAGCTCCGCGAGCGCCCATAATCTTTCCTCGCGATCGGCGAACTTATCGTACGGACCCGATCCCGAATTTTGTCCTTCGTCCATGCGGAAGTATGCTTCCGGATGCTCGTCCAGCCAAGTCTGCGCGCGTTCGGCCGCTTGCAGCAGGCGCTTCGCGTAGGCTTCGTCGAAGGGCTCGTAGATTCGCGCCCCCATCGCCGCCGCCCCCGCGAACATCGCGGTGCCATAGCTGGACAAGCCGTATACGTTGCGATCCTGCACGTCTTCGGCCGGCAGGATGAAGCCCGGGAACGTCCCGCCGCTCACCTTGTGGTAGACGGCGCCGTCTGCCCGCTGCATGCGCAGCATCCAGTCCAGCTCGAACTTCGTCTCGATCAGGACGTCCGGCGCGCGATCGGCCGCAGGCCAATCCGTTTTCTCGTCCGCCGCCAGGAAACGCAGCTCCGCAAGCTTCTCCGGCCGCAGCTCGTAAGCGAGCAGCAATTGCGCCGCCGTCACCGCGGCCGGAGGCACGTATTTGCCGTAATCGCCGGCATCGTACCAGCCCCCGCTTACATCGATGACGGGCCGTTCCCCGTTCTCGTCTTCATAATACAGAACGGCCTCTTTGTCTTGCATATGGCCCGGAAGAAGGCGCAAGCCGAGCTCCGGATCGTCGATCGCCTCCCCGGAGCGCTGCAGACGGTAGGACCGGGCGACATGCTCGAACAGCTCCCGATACGCGCCATTGCGTATCATGAACGGAACCGATGCGTTGCCTTCGGCTTCGACGCGGTACGTGCCTTCCGTCCGGACCTCGCCGAAATCGGCCTGCGCAATCCAGTCTCCCGAATTGGCGTCCCGGCGGGCGGCGGGAAGCATGCCCTCCCAGGCGATCCCGTCCCGGCCGACGACCGCGACGCGCAGCTCGGGAAACGCTTCGTCCGCCGCGACGACGACGAGCTTGGCGCCTTCCGGCGAATATCCGACTTGATTCACGTGGATGCGCAGCTCCAGCGAGGGGCCTGCATCCCCGGCGGACGGCCCGGCCGATGCGGACGGTTCCGGCGAGGCGGCGCGGGGCGACTCCGGGCCGCGCTCCGCCCCGTTCCCGCCTCTCGCGCAGCCTTGCAGCATTACCGCGGCCGCCAGGACGAAGATCAACCCCGCTTGGCCCGCGTTTACCTTGATTATTCCGGACATGACGAATCCCCTCCGTGATGGAAAACGTTATCAATTCTTAGTTCGACTCCCGCCGGCGATCTCCTTCCCGTCCGCCGCGAATCTTAAGATTTTCTTCAGATGATGTTTCCACATCGTTAAGGAATGGACCGGTATAATGAACGGGAACGGAGGGAAACGAACGATGATCGTAATGAGCCAACTCAACCATCAATTCGCCATCGGCAAAAAAGGCAAGGAACGCGTCGTTCCCGTGCTTCACGATATCGATCTTCGCGTGCGGGAAGGAGAAGTCGTCGCGATCGTCGGGCGGAGCGGTTCGGGGAAATCGACGCTGCTGAACCTGATGTCCGGTTACATCCGGCCTACGTCGGGACGTATTCGCGTGGCCGACCGGGACGTCACCGATCTGAGCGAAGGCGATTGGGCGAATTTCCGCCTCGCCCATCTCGGCTTTATCTTTCAGAGCTTCCAGCTGATCCCGAGCATGACCGCCTACGAGAACGCCGAGCTGCCGCTCGTGCTGAAGGGCACGGGAGCGGCGGCCCGCAAGAAGCGCGTCATGGAGCTGCTCGACCAGGTCGGCGTGGCCGATTACGCCGGCCATTACCCCGGCGAGCTGTCGGGCGGCCAACAGCAGCGGGTGTCGGTCGCGAGAGCGCTCATGCTGAACCCGCCCATCGTGCTCGCGGACGAGCCGACGGGCAGCCTGGACAGCGAGAACGAACGCCAGCTTCTGGCGCTCGTCCGGACCTTGAACCGGGAACGCGGGACGACGTTCGTCCTGATCACCCACGACGACCAGGTCGCCGCGAACGCTCACCGGATCGTTACCTTAAAAGACGGCCGTCTGCAACGCGCCCCGGAGAACGGAGGAACGTCAATCCATGAAATTCACTGACCAGCTCCGGTTCGTCCGGCAGAATATGAAAAAGAACAAATCGCGCCTGTTCATGACGGTGCTCGCGACGGCGATGGGCTGTTCCTTCCTGATCGTGCTCGCTTCCGTCGGGTTCGGCTTGCAGAAGAGCATCGTGGACAACGTGGTCGGCGACCGGCTCGTCACGGCTATCGACATCTACGGCCTCGAAGCGAGCGACGGGGTCGATCGGCAGATCGGCGACGACCACCTCGCTTACCTTCGGTCCGTCGACCACGTAAAAGCCGTCACTTATAAGAACGTTGTGCAACAGCCGGTCACGTCGCGATTCGAAGGCGACGAGGCAGCCGAACGCCAAACGGTGAACGTCGACTTCGAGGCCGAGGCGGCGGCCGGATTCGGTCTAAGCGCGGGAAGGCTCCCGCAGGCGGACGGCGAGGTCGTCGTCGGCTACCACGTCCGCTCGGACAATCAAGGTTCGCCCGGCGAAGAGCCGCCCGCCGCCGCGGATTGGCTGGACCGGACGTTGGAGCTGGAGGTCGCCCAGTTCGGTCCGGACGGCGCGGAGAGCCGGAAGACGATACCCGTTACGGTCGTCGGCGTCGCGCAGAAGCCGACCCGAGAATGGCAGATGGATACGAAAATCTACATCGGAACGGATACGCTGTCCGAGATCGAACGCTTTACCGGAACGCAGTGGGGCGAGATGAGGATTCCGCCCGACGAGCATAGCCCGGAAGGCTACGAGCCGCCCGCCATGGACGAACCCCGCCATTACCGCGAAGTGCAAGCGATCGCGGACGGCGCCAATCGCGTGAAGGGCATCGTGGAGGAAATCCGGAAGCAAGGGTATTTCAGCCATTCGATCGCCAGCGAGCTCGATCAGATTAACGTCATCTTCCTGATCATGCAGCTCGGCCTCGGCTTCGTCGGCACGATCGCGGTGCTGATCGCTTCTATCGGCATCTACAATACGATGACGATGGCCGTCACCGAACGCGCCCAGGACATCGGCATCATGAAGGCGATCGGCGCCCATCCTTCGGCGATCCGCCGGATATTCCTGCTGGAGAGCGGCATGATCGGCCTGCTCGGCGCGGTCGTCGGGGCTCTCGTCGCCTACGCCGTGTCGGCCGCCGTCAACGTCGGCGTGCCGATTATCGTGCAAAGCTTCATGAACGAGTCCGTTCCGGCCGACTTCCGGTTCTCGATGATTCCGCCATACTTGACCCTCATCGCCGGGTTGATCTCCCTGGCCGTCGCGCTGGCGTCCGGCTCGCGTCCGGCCGTAAGGGCGACGCGGATCGACGTCCTGCGCGCGCTGCGCCGGGATCTGTAGCTCTCCCGGAACATGAACAAACCCTGCCAGACGCCTCCGAGGCGCCGGGCAGGGTTTATTGTCGTCAAGGAGAGGGCGATAATTCCACGACGGCCTCGTCCGACAACTCCTTCAGGTCGATCGGTTCTCCTCCGGCGAGCGAGGCGGGGATCGACAGCTTCGCGACGTATCGCCCCGGCGGCACCGGATGGCCTTCCCCGTCCTTTCCGTCCCAGTGCTCGACGTACTTCAACGATTCTCCGCCGCCGAGCTCCTTGTCGACGAGCGCCATCGTGAAGCTCATTCCGTCCGACCATCGATACACGAGCTTTCCGCGTTCATCGTAAATTTCGTAATCGTATTTCTGCCCCGACCCGTACGTCAGCGTCAACGGTTTCCCGGAGACGTTGCTCACGGAAAATTCGAGCTTCGCCCCTTCTCCGTCCGCAGCGACTGATAGAGACGTGCGCAGCAGGCCCTGCGCCGGCTTGGCCGCCTCCTCCTTCAGACCGCGCAGCCGCTCTTCCATCGCCGGATCGACCTCCACAGATCGGACGGGACGAATCTCGACCGGTTGTCCGTTCCCTTCCGGCTTAAGCTCCTGAACCCCGAAAGTCGTCGTCAGCGCGCTCGCGCAAATCAGAATGAACCATTTCAGCCCATCCATTTCGCATCACCTCTAGCATTCAAGACGAGTGTATGGCCCAAAATGTTCCAGCCGAAGCGAAAATGTTATTCCTTATCCACCGACGAACGGCTCTCCTTGGGACGATCCGTAGGCAGCAGTATGGCAAGAAGTCCCACGAGCGGGAAAAAGCTGATGGCGAACATGACGTCGCCGATGCCGAACATGTCGATCGATTGGCCGAGCGCGACGCCGCCGACCGCCCCCATCCCGAAGGCGAGGCCGGTCGTCAGCCCGGAGGCCATCCCCACTTTCGCGGGCATGAGGAACTGCGCGTAGACGACGCTGACCGAGAAGCCCGACAGGATGACGAATCCGAGCAGCGCGATCGCCGGGTACACCCATAATAAAGGCAAATGAGGCAAAATCAGGGCGAGCGGCGCCGCCCCGGCGATCGAGAACACGATCATGTTTTTCAGCCCGAAACGATCCGCCAGCACGCCGCCGAAAAACGTGCCGAGCACGCCCGCGGCCAGAAATAAGAAAACGGGAATCTGCGCCTGCTGGACCGTCAGGCCGTAATCGTCCCGCAAATAAAATTGATAAAAGCTGCCGATGCCCGAATGGTACCAGGATCGGGCGAAGACGAGGAAGACGAGCATGCCCAGCGCGAATTTGACGCGCGGGTGGCTCGCCCGCTCGACCAGCGTCGAGCCCGCTTTGCCGGCGGCGGCTTGCGCGCGTCCCGCTTCCCACTCCGCGAGCTTGCGCTTGTACCACGGCAGCAGGCCGAGCAGCACGGCGATCGCGAAGGCCGCGAACAGCGTTCCCCAGAGCGCGCCGATCTGCCCGAGGTGAACGAAGATAAGCGCCGTCATCAGCGGACCGAGCGTACTGCCCGCGTTGCCGCCCACCTGGTAGACGGATTGCGCGAAGCCTCTGCGGCCTCCGGCGGCGAAATAAACGACCCGGGAGCCTTCGGGATGGAAGATCGCCGAGCCCAGGCCGATAAAGACGACAGAAACGAGCAACACCCAGAATGAAGGGGCCAGCGCGAGCCCGACCATGCCGAGCAAGCTCAGCCCCATGCCGATCGGAAGCATGTTGGGCAGCGTTCTTTTGTCCGAATACGCCCCTACAACGGGCTGCATGACGGACGATGTCATGTTCAGCATGAAGCCGATCAATCCGATCTGAACCATCGAGAGGTTCAGCGATTGTTCGAGGATCGCGTACAAAGCGGGAACGACCGCCTGCATGGAATCGTTGAGCATGTGCACGACGCTAATGGCCAGCAGCACGGGCATCACGGTCTTGGTGCCGGGATTCGAGGCCGCCGGTTTGGATCCGGCGAATGAAGCCAATTGCAGTCCCTCCGTTGGGCGAACAAGTCTATGAATACCAAGTGTAGAATCGCGGTTTCGGGAAGTCAAGGCTTGATTTTTCCGGAATCCATTTAAAACAAGAACGATGAAGTCGAGAAAACGACCGCCAGCGCAGTGAAGAAACCTAAGGCGCCTCCGACCGCGCAATCGGTCGGGTAATGGTAACCCCAATAGACCCGGGATATCCCGACAAGGACGGCGATTACAACCAGCAGGAGCGAAAATCCGAGGGAAGCCAGGAATAGAATAGGCGTGATAACGGCAAAAATAGCGGTTGTGTGGCCGGAAGGAAAGGAATAATCCTTAAGCGGATATTTGCCGACCTTGACATGCTCCAGCATGCGGAACGGCCTGATTCTCTGCACCTTCCTTTTAATGATCACGGCGGCAATATGGCTGAAGGTCAAGGCAAGCAGGATTTGCACCCCGGCGAACCCCCAGCCTCCGGGCGCCAACCAGATGACGAGCACGGCGCAAGCGATCGTAAACGTCGCGCCGCCCAGATGAGTAATCCAGCCCAGAAGCAGATCCAGGACGGAATGGCTTATTCTTTGGTTGCACCACACGAACAACCGGTGGTCCACTCTCTTCAACCACTGCATGCAGGTTCACCTCCGACAATCACGGTTCACTATACGCGGGCAACCAGGTCCCGACGCACCGAAATCGCGAAGAAATTCAACGATCGTTTGCAATCAAAAAACTTTCTTCGTGAAGCGGAAACCGGAAACCTGCAGCTCGCGGGCTTCCCTCATTCTTGCGTGCAGAACCGGGGGATAATGATGCAGAAGTCCCTCGTACAGGATTTCGAAATCCGGGTGCTGAAGAAAATCGTTCGGCGTCACCAACGCCGAAGGCCGCTCCCACAGCCGAATCCCGCTCTGTCTTAACGTCTCCGCAACGAACTGGGTGCAGAAATAAGCGTTTTTCAGCTTCAAGTCCCGCTTTAACAATACGCCCAGCAGTCCCAGCAGGTTATAACGGTAGTTGTCTCTTTCCCTCTGCAGGAAACGGATGAACGCTTCCACGTTCTCCTTTTGCTGTCTGGTCACGTTCAAGCGGAGCAGCTTGCAGCGCGTATTGGGGAACAGCCGGTAGGTCCCTTCGCCGACGTCTTCTTCGACGAATCCGGCGATAAAGGGATTGGCCGCGCGTTTCCGCCCGAAACTGAACATTTCGTTCAAATCGGCGTCGAGCGCCAGCGAAGCATGGTTATACGGAGCGGCGGTAAACAGCTTGATCAGCGTCGTAAATATCGTTCCGGTATGCGTCAGAAGCACATAGATGCAATCGGATCGATTGTCGTTCATGCTGCTGTTCAAATCCAAGTCACCTCGATTCCATATCTCCATCGCAATTCGGGACGGCATTCTTTCCGGCAAACGATCTTAAGTCGTGAACATGCTGGAATCGCGCTCATTGCCGCTCGGCCCTTTTTCCTGCTTGATCATAGAGATGACATCGTTCACGGCCAGACCCAGCTTCTCCGCCTCGTCAAGCAGGTTCAGCACAAGGTCGTTGCAGAAACGGTCTCTTCTTTTATCCAAAATGATCTGCTTGGCTTCCGCGGCTACGAACATGCCCAATCCCCTCTTCTTATATAAAATCCCTTCATTGACCAGCACCGCGATTCCTTTAACCGCCGTGGCCGGATTAACCCGAAACGAGGTAGCGAATTGGGCCATGGAAATAATCTGATCGCCGGCCTGATAAGTTCCGTTCAATATATCGTTTTCGATCATTTGCGCGATTTGCAGGTAGATCGGTTGGCTGTCGTCGAAGCTGGCCTTCATGCCATCACCCTACCGGTATGTTAGTCACGCAACATACTTTAATGCGATTCTATCAATAAGTCAATCTAAAGTTATCGAATAGGCGGCTAAAATAAGCTAGAGTTCCTAATAGGAACACAACGCGGATTTCGCCCAACGCGAAAAACGGGAGCCCTCCGGCGTTCCGCGCCGGGGGTTCCCGCTCCGTTCGTTCAACCGACTTGCCCCAAAGCGGCGACGAACGCCCGAAGGGCCGGATACCGGTTCGCGTCCGCCGGGCCGGCCCGATCGTCGAAAGAGGCCTCCAACGCTTCGCTGAGCGCTGCCCGATAGTCTTGCCCGGCGCTTTCCCGCGCGAGCGCTTCGACCAGCTTGCGCCAATCCGGCTTGCCGGATCCGAATTCCGGGTAAGCATCCGCGATTTCCGTCACCGACTCGAAGGAAGCGCCGGCATACAGCTCGACGGCAAGGAAGTTGCCGACGAAACGATGCGAACGGTCGCGTTCCAGCGCTTCCCGGAATTCCTTCGCGGCCTCTTCCATTCTTCTCTGCTTCATCAGCGCAGTCGCGTACCGAGATTGCGTGTACTCGTTCGGTTTGTTGCCGCTTGTCGACAAGTAGCGCCGATAATAGTCATCGACTTTGCTCCAGTTGCGCCGCTGCTCGTAGGCATCGAATAAATTGAACAACGTACCGCCGTTCCCCGGATCGAATGCCAGCAAACGTTCGAGGTAAGCGACTTCTTCATCCGACCTGGCGGTGTCCCGGTTCATGGATGCCTGCGCCCCGAGAATCCGGGTGATCATGTAAAGGCTATGTCGGTCAGCGGGATCGGTGTCGTATGCCGTCTTGTACGCGGCCATCGCCTCCTCAAGCCGCCCGTCGAGCAGAAGCTCGTCGCCTTCGGTCAGCGTTCTTTCCTTCAAGTAAAAAAACGGCAGCGCCCCCATCGTGTCTTCGTTCAACCGGTAACCGTTGCTTCTTGTTAGGAGTCGGCCTTCTCCGTCGTAGGCTTCCACATACCAAGAATAGCGGAGATTCGGATTCGCGAAGCCGAGCACGCTCGCCGGGTCAAGAACGAGCTGGCCGTCCTCCTCCCGATAGGAATATCCGCCCCCGGTCTCGTAGAGCCTGTGGATCGGCAGTTCGACCGAATGACCCGAGATGCCCTCGGCGATTTGCAGGCTAATCGACCCTTGCTTCATTGGAATCGTCCCGAACAGCGTATACGACGCCGCCCCTTCCACCGGTCGCCAGCGGAAATCGACCGTGCGCGTCGTCACGGTTTGCTGGTCGACCGGAGCTTCGATTTCGATCAGCGGCTGCAGCGTTACGTTCTCCGTGCGCGAATCGCCGACGACGACGACGATCCAGTCATCGGTCATCGTCGGCCACGTCCATCCGTCGATTTGCTCGTAGCGCAAGCCGATGTACAACTGATAGTTGCCCGGAATGACGTTATTGAATGCATACCTGCCCTGGGCATCCGTCATCGTCTGATAAGGCTCTCCGGCCGTTATGCTGTTATACACGTCCTTCTCGCTTCTCAAGAACACGCCGACGCGCGCCAACGGCCGGCCGTCGCTCCGCGAGATTTGGCCCGCTACGGTCGCATCCGCCGTCTCGGCCCGATTCAAAGCGTCGGCCAGCTGCTTCCTCAACGAGGTCATCGATTCCAACGCGACCGGCGTGAATTCGCCCATCTCCGGGAACTTCTCTTTCTCCTCGGCCATCCGCTGCTTCGTCGCTTCGATCTCTCGATCGAGCGCGTCGAGCGCCTCCGCTCCCCGGCCTTCTCCGGCAAGCAATTGCGCTCTGAATTGCAGGACATCCGCGTTGAAGTCCATGTCTTTCGCGGGCTGTCCGGCTTCCAGTTCTTCGATCAGACGCATCGCCTCCCCAGGGTTTCCCCTGCCCGCATGCAGCTTGGCCCTTTCCAGCTTCAGCTTGCCTCGCCATTCTCCGCTTAATCGCCGCTCCGCTTCCTCCAACGTCGCCAAGGCGCTATCGGCGCGCCCCTCGCTAATCTCGTAACGAACGAGCTGCTTGACGGCCCCGACCAAATCAGCGTCCGCAGGCGCGCCTTCGACATACATTCGCAAGTAAGGAACTTTATCCTCCCAGCTCCAGATTCGGCTCTCGGCGTCGGTCTTGCCCCCGCCCATCGTAAAACCAGGACCGACGATGACGTCGTAGCTGTAGGCGAGCGAATCCGAGCCGTAATCGAGCATATACTCCCGAATGAGCCTCCATCGTTCCTCCTCGGGAGCTTTGTCGATCAAGCTCAGCAGCTTCGTCTTCCCGCCCGCCGCTCCCGCTTCGTAATCCTGAATCGCCGCGCGAACCTGCAGCTTCGGGATAACGACGAACTGTAACGTCAAGAAGACAGCGCCTAGCAGCAGGGCAACGCCGAACAGGTGTTTAACTTTGACGGTCACTTTCAACGAATGCCACCGCCCTCTCGTAATCGTCCTTCCAATAGGTGTTCCCGCCGGCTTCGATCAGCTCCCGGCCGCCCGGAAGGGCGGCGTCGCCGTCTCCGGCCCGTTCGCGAAGCTGGGAAGCCGCGGTTACAGCGAGAATCACGGCGAAGCTCAGGCCGAGCGGCAGCACGGGCACCTCGATTTCCTTGTTCCAGAAGGCACGCAGCCGATCCCGCCAAGTTCGCGGATGGGTGCGCCGCAGCACGTCGTCTGCCCGACCGAACCTTACCTCCTCCAGCTCCGCGTCCAATTTATTTCGAATATGCGCCCGCTCCCGGCTCAACGGCTTCCTCTCCTTCCTTGGCTTCCAGCAGCTTTCTCAGCTTAGCCCGGCCCCTGGCCAGCCTCGCTTTGACCGTATTTTCGTTGCTTTTCGTATGTTCCGCGATCTCCGCGACGCTCAGCTCGCCGTAGTAATAAAGCACGATCGCTTCCCGGCATCTATCTTCCAGCGAGCGGACGGCATCGCTCAAGCGCTCGTTACGCCACTCCTCGATCAGCAGCTCGTCGGAGCCCGGGCCGGCCTCCTCGGCGAGCGTCTCGATCCGATCGAACGGCAGCAAGCTTCTCCAGCTCCGAGTTCGCATCCGCATCCGGCACCGGTTCGCGACGATTCGCAGCAGCCACGGCCGGAGCTTCTCCGGTTCCTTTAATTGATGAATTTTGCGATACGCCTGCACGAATCCGTCCATAACCGCTTCTTCGGCTTCCTGTCTATCCTTCAGAAGCAGGTAAGCCGTCCGCGTCAGCTCGTCTCCGTATTGCGCCATCAGCTCCCTCAGCGCGTTCTCGTCCTTGGCGATCAGTCTGTCCACGACATCCAGGTCGGCTCCCCCTCTCCTACCCTAATGATGCGGCCGGAAGCGATCCGGTTGCGGATTCCCGAAAAAAAAGCGAAAAAGCCCGGCAGCGATCCGGGCATTCCGCGACCGGAGGGCACCGTTCAGGGCTGCCCTTCCTTGAATTTGAAGCTCCGCGCCCAGTAGACAACCGGCGTCGACGCGACCGATACGATAAACTTCAGCACATACGTCGTCAGCACGATTTCCCACCAGACGTTCCACGCGTATTCCCCGGCGAACGCGATCGTGCAGAAGACGAGCGTATCGACCAGCTGGCTGAAGCCGATACTGCCATTCAAGCGGATCCAGAGCTGGCTGCGGGTCGGAAATTTCTTTCTCAGCTTGCTGAATATTTTCACGTCGAGAAATTGACTAACGAAATAGGCTGCCAGGCTGCCGAGCGCGATTCGCGGCGCGAGCCCGAAGATCGTCTGCAAGGCGGGATCCCCGAAATCGGTCTCCTGCGGCTCGAAGACGAGCGCCATCTGCATGACCGCCGTCGAGGCGAGCAGGAAGAAAAAGCCGAACCAGACCGCTTTTTTCGCTTCTTTCTCTCCGTATTTTTCGTTCAATAAATCCGTCGCGATATAAATCGTACCGTACATCGTATTGCCTAGCGTCATGACGAGACCGAACATGCCGATCGTCTTCACGACCTGGATATTGGCGAGCACGACCGCCGCCGCGACCCAGGCGTACAGCCCCGTTTTCCCGAACAGTCTGTAGCCGAGCAGGAACAGCGCGAAGTTGACCAGCACGAACAAGACGCCCCAACCGAAATTAAACATTCCATAACCGCCTCCTAGTTTTGATAACGCGGGAGTTTTCGAACCGCGGCTCCGCCGGGCGGAGCAAACGATTCATTATAACACGGGGCCGGTCCGCGGGGAACGGTCCGACAAAGTTTGCAACCCCGAAGGCGGTCGAACGTATTTCTTGATTGGAGATTTCATCTTGCGTCGGTATTGCGTCGCAAAGTTCAGTTTTCCCCTGGAGGCGTCGCCATGAATACGTTGGCCTACGGTTTGCTCAGCCTGCTGTCCCACTCTTCCTTGTCCGGATACGACCTGATGCTGAAGATCCAGCCGTTCTGGCCGGCCAAGCACAGTCAAATCTATCCGCTGCTGGCCCGGCTCGAAAAGAACGGCTACGTTTCTTGCGAGCTCGTGCCGCAAAGCGACAAGCCCGACAAAAAGGTGTACTCCATCGAGAACCGGGGCATCGAAGCGCTTCGGGAATGGCTCGCCGTTCCGGCGGCCGATCCGGTCATGCGCGACGAGCTGACGCTCAAAGCGTTCTGCATCTCCTGCGTCGACCCGGACGTATCCCGTCGGCTGTTCGTCGACAGGCTTGCCCATTACCGGCACAAAATGAACCTGCTCAACGACAAAATCGCGACGGTCCGCAAGCTCGCCAAGCTGAAGGAGGGGGATATCCCCCCTTACGGATCGCCGTATTTCGGGGCCTATATTATGCTGAACAGAGGGATGATGAGCTGCCTGACGAACATCGAATGGTGCGAATGGGTGCTCTCCGTCCTTCCGGAAGAGCAATCATCGTCCTAATGCTGCGATCAGCGCGATTCAAGCCGTCGCGCGTCGGCTCAAGCCTCGCGCCGCGACTCAGGCCACCTGCCGATTCAGCCACTTGCCGCGACTCAGGCCGCCTGCCGACTCTGGATGAAATTTCGTACAAAACTCATCCCTCGTCAAGGACCTTGCGTCAGATTGTACGATTTATCGTATAAATCTCTTATACGAACCTTTCCAACGCGCGTTTTGTACGACAAACCACACAATAGGGTTGCATCGCCGACAAAAGCACGGATGGTTGTACGAATTATCGTACCCACCAACTCGAGTTGTCCGAAGACAAGACCGCACCCCAGCCCGCCTGCCGCCTCGTCGGCCTCTTTTCCCCGCCACTCCGTCTACTTCTGCTAATCCCACTCTTTTGCTCCGCCACTCCATCTCCTTCCGCCTAATCCGACTCTTTGCCCCGCCACTCAGTCTCCTTCCGCCTCATCCCACTCTTTGCCCCGCCACTCCGTCTACTTCTGCTAATCCCACTCTTTTGCTCCGCACCCCATCGTCCTGCCATCCCATCGTTTTCTTTTGTCCTATCCCCCCGGCCGTTCGGACAGAGGATCCGCTATCTGTGAACAAAACCGGGTTTTGCGCACCTTCGCGGACACACGATCCGTTATTCGGCTCCGAGATGGCGATTTCGGCCATGCATCATCGAAATAACGGATCGTGTGTCCGAATCGCCATCAAAATGAGGGGGTTTCGACAAAATAAGGTCTTCTGTGTCCGCAGCATCGCATCAAGCGGAACGAAGGCCGTGAACGAAGACACAAAAATGTGCTTTGGCGAGCGGCGACCATGCGGCGGGCGGCGAACTTATGTCAAAAAAAGAAGCCGTCCCCGCGTGTCGGGACAGCTTCGCCGTACGGCTATTCTGTTCGATGAATCAGGCCATTCGCGCATGCCCTCCTCCTTTCTCCTCCCGGTCCTTCGGCTTCGTCCAGCTTTTCAGCTTCGTCCAGCCTTTGCGGATCCAAGGGAGCAAGAAGTAGTCGATACCGAATTTACCGGCGTTCGCGCCGGCGACGAGCACGATCATGCCGAGCAGCATCAGCCACGGGTTCGTCGATACGGTTCCCGCGAAGAGGAACAGGAAGTTCATCATGACCCCGAAGAAGGCTGCGGCGGCCGTCAGTCCCCCGACGATCAGGCCCAGTCCGACCAAGAACTCGCCGACCGGAATGAGGAAGTCGATCAGCTTGACGTTCGGCAAGGCGAATTGCTCGAGGAAAGCCGTGTACGTCGGATACACCGCTTGCTGCGTCGCCTTGTCCGCGACCGGATTGTTGACCGCGTTGTTCAGGAATCCCGCGGCGCTGAATTGTCCGTCCAGCTTATGCCAGCCCGCCACCAGCCATTGCCATCCCAGATACAGACGAAGGAGCGTTAATGCCGCCGCTGCCCAGACGTTTTCTCTCAGAAACTTGAATACCATAGTGGCCATCTCCCATCTTAGAATCTTTGCTTGTTTTTGTTGCACCTTCATTATGCTTCCCTCGTCTTTATTATAATGTGAAATTAATCACAAATAACGTGAAAAAAATCACAATCCTGTGACAGATTCGAAAGATGCTCCGAACGTGGTACAATGAACGCAAACGAACCGAATTGGAGATTCATCATGAACAAACAAACGAACGAAACGACGGAAGTCCGGACCGCGCAAGCAATCGTCGTCGGGGCCGGCCCTTGCGGCTTGTCCGCGGCGCTCGAGCTGCAAGCGATCGGCATCGAGCCCATATTGATCGAGAAGCACTCGGTCGTCCACTCGATCTTCCAATATCCGACCTATATGCATTTCTTCAGCACGGCCGAGCTGCTTGAGATCGGCGGCATTCCGTTCACGTCGCCGAACGACAAGCCTTCGCGGAGAGAAGCGCTGCAATATTACCGCGACGTGGCCTTGAGGCGAAAATTGCGGATCCGCGCGTACGAAGAGGCCGTGACTATTACGCCTTTGCAGGACGGCTCGTTCCTGGTGGTCACCGCCGACCGGTTCGGCGCCGCCCGCGCTTATTCGGCGCCATACGTCATCGTCGCGACCGGGTACTTCGATCATCCCAACATGCTAGGCATTCCAGGGGAGGAGCTTCCGAAGGTGTCGCACTTCTTCACGGAAGCGCACCCGTATACCGGCATGAAAGTCGCGATCGTCGGCGGCAACAACTCCGCCGTCGACGCGGCGATGGAATTGCTGCGCGTCGGCGCCGAGATCACGGTCGTCTACCGCGGAGAAACCTACTCGCCCAGCATCAAGCCGTGGGTCAGACCGCTGTTCGAGAGCAACGTGAACAAGGGGAACATCAAGATGCTGTTCTCTTCGCGCGTCGTCGCGATCGACGAGACCGGAATCACGGTGCAGCCTTCCGGGGAAGGCGCTTCGCCGTACCGGCTCGACAACGACTTCGTGCTCGCGCTGACCGGCTTTCGTCCCGAGCGGACGCTGCTCACGGACGCGGGCGCGCTCGTCGATCCCGAGACGACGGTGCCGGCTTTCGACCCCGCGACGATGGAGACGAACGTGCCCGGCCTGTTCATCGCCGGGGTGATCGCGGCCGGACGGGAGGCGAACGAAATCTTCATCGAGAGCGGCCGGCACCACGGCCGGCTGATCGCGCAACGAATCCGCGAGCTTCGGGGGCAGGCGGAAGGATAGAGCGGCGGCCGGGACTGTTCGCGGGAAACCAGGAGGTCGACGGGGAATTTCGCGGTTATCCCCGGGAATGGCGATTTGGAGATTGTACGGAAAGTCGGAGAATGTACGGCAGGCAGAACTGAGGCAGGCAGGACTGGGGTTGATCCGAAGACCGGCAGGCGAGCAGACTTTGATGATTGCACGGCAGGAACGCCGTCGACGAGTCGGAACCGTTAGATATCGTCGACGGATCGGACACAGATGACCTTATTTGTGCGAAAACCCTATTTTTGCGGGCGATTCGGACAGAGAATCCGCTATTGCCCTTATTGACGAGCAAATCAAGCCAGTTTGCTGCAAATAAGAGATCCTGTGTCCGAATCGCTTCCCAAATGCCCCGTTTTTGCAAAAATAGCGTATCTGTAGTCCGATCCATCTTTCGTGCTTCATCGTGCGATGTAACCTCTTTGTTTTATTTTCTCGATGGCCTCGGTGGAAAGTCCTGTTACTTCCGCGACGAAAGCCGGCTCCATCCCCCTCCGAAGCAAGTTGCGCGCGATTTCCTCTTTTCCTTTGGCTTCTCCTTCCTCAAAGCTTCCCTCCATCGAAGAGTTCCAGTCCCTTAACGCCTTATCCCTCGCGTCGGCCAGACGTCGAACATGCTCGTCCGCGCTGAGGAACTCCAGCCTCTCTTCCGTTCTGCCGATGATCGGATCCAACTCAATCAGCTCCTTTAATTGTTTGGCCGGCAGCTTCTCGTCCATGAACATTAGCCACCGGTGCAGCGGATTTCGCTTATCCTTCTTCGCCTTCTCGAATTTCGGAAACTCGATAAAATGCGCCTCCAGCACGTCCGTCAACAGGAGATGCGGCTCGAGGTCATCCCGAAAATGAAACGTATGATGAAACCTTGCCGACTCCAGCAGCTTAAAATCGAGCAGGTTGATGACGATCGTCTTCCGGATCGTTCTGTAGTTCTCTCCGGGCTTGATCGAGCTCGCGAACAGCTTCGCCATATAAAACAACGTGCGCTGAACCATATTATAGGGATTGACGACCTGCATTTCGATATTGACTCTTTCCCCGCCTTCGAGAATCGCCAATATATCCAGGCTTCCCGTCTTGTCGTTCAGCATCGTTTTCTCAAGCGTTCTGTCCCCGACGATCGAAAGCTCCACGATCGGAGCCGATCCGTCCTGACGCAATATCGCGTTAAGCAAAGCAATCAGACTTTCCTTCGATTCCTGCGGCCGAACAGGCGTCCGAATACGAAGTCGTTCTTCGGTTTTAAACGATAACGATCCAATACATCCACTCCCCGATCGGTTAGATTGGCATCAGGCTGCCGCACGCTCCACCGGTGCTTCCGTATTGGCGTATACCGTCATTATAGCATACGATTTCCAGTTCGTTAACCCGCTTGCTTCGCCCCCGTGCCGCCGCTTGCCGCAGACGTTCCGCCACCCGGCTCGTCTCCCCGCTGGGCTCATCCCCCAAAATCGTACGGACAGAGAAGCCGCTAATTGTGAACAAAACCGGGTTTTACGCACCTGCGCGGACAGAGAATCCCTTATTTGCTTCGAAGATGGCCATTTCGGCCATTTCTCAAGGAAATAAGAGATACTCTGTCCGAATCGCCTTCAAAAAGAGGGGAGTTCGGCAAAATAAGGCCATCTGTGTCCGTACGCCCCTGCCCATGACTGAGCGGGTAACTCAAAGAAGAAGGGCTACCCGAGACGAGGTCCATCTTGCGACCTGCATCGGACATCCCTTCGCCCCGTCGCCCTGGCGAGGCGACTACAGACTCGGGCTAGTCGCCCGCTTGCGGAATCGTTAGCGTTACGAGCGTACCTTCGCCCGGCGCGGAACGAATGCGCAGCTCGGCCCCGATCGCCCGGGCGCGCTCCTCCATGCCGATCAGGCCGACGCCGTCCTTGCCTTCCCGGACGAACCCCTTGCCCCGGTCCTCGATCGATATTTCCACGCTTGAACCGAAATCCTTCACGCTTACGGACGCTTCCGACACGTCCGCGTAGCGCCCGACGTTCGTCAATGCTTCCTGGATCACGCGATAGATCGTCGTCTCCTCCTGGATGTTCAGCCTTCTGCGCAGATCCGACGCAAAAGCAACGCGGATGCCGTAATGCTGGGAGTACGTATCCAAATACGTCCGGATCGCCGGAATGACGCCGAGATCGTCCAGCACGGACGGCCTGAGCTCCCAGGCGAGTCCGCGAACGTCGGCCATCAGATGGGCGATTCGTTCCCGCACGTCCCCGAGCTTATCGTACGCTTCCCCGGAGATGATCGCGTCGACGGAGATGAGCAGCGAGAACAGGCTCTGCCCGATCCCGTCGTGCAGATCCCGGGAAAACCTTCTTCGCTCGTCCTCCTGGATCCTCATCATTTGCGACAGCAGCAGCTGAAGCTCCTCCTCCGCCTGCTTCCGGGCCGTCACCTCGTGGCGGATAGACAAGTACTGATAGGGCTTGCCCCTCTCGTCCAGGAAGGGGACGATCGTCGTGTCTACCCAATAGTCATTGCCGTCCTTGCCGCGGTTTTTGATCTCTCCGCGCCACACGTTGCCCGAGCCGATCGTCCGCCACAGCTCGCGCATGAACGCTTTGGAGTGGTAACCGGAATTGATGATCCGGTGGTCCTGCCCGATCAGCTCTTCGCGGGAATAACGGGAAATTTGGCAAAACCGGTCGTTCACGTACGTGATTTTTCCCGTCCGGTCGGTTACCGCCACGATCGAAGCTTCGTCCAGCGCGTATTTCAAATCGGACAACTGCTTGAGCGTTTCTTCCAGCGAGCTGCCGGAAGCCGAATCGAACTTGCCGTATTCAGGCATCAAAGTTCAGCAGTCCCTTCTTCATCGCGAATTTGACTAAGTCCGGCCTCGTCTTCAGGTTGAGCTTCTCCATCAGATTGCTCTTATGCGACTCGACCGTCTTGACGCTGATGATCAATTGCTCCGCGATTTCTTTGTTCGAGTAGCCTTGGGCGACCTTGGCCAGAATTTCCCGTTCCCGTTCGGACAGCGATTCGTACGTTCCGTAATCCCCGCCGTGCTTCAGCTTGTCCAAGTACTCTCCCATCAGCCGTTTCGTCGCCGTCGGATGCAAATACGCGTCTCCCGCCGCCACGTGACGGATCGCGCCGATCATCTCCTCATGGGGGGAGCTCTTCAGCACGTAGCCGGAAGCCCCGTAATGGATCGCCCGGAACAAATACTCCTCATCGTCGTGCATCGTCAGAATCAGCACGGCCGTCTCCGGGAGCAGCTTCTTCATCTCCGCCGTCGTGCTCAGCCCGTCCTTGCCGTGCGGCATGCTCAGATCCATGAGCACGACGTCGGGGCGGCATTGCAGCGCCTTCTCGATCGCTTCCTCGCCTTCCGCCGCCTCGCCGACGACTTCCATGTCCGCTTTCGCGCTCAGCAGCATCGCCAGTCCCGATCGAACGACGGCATGATCGTCGACCAGCAAAATTCGGATCATGATTCCGCCTCCTTCTTTCCCATCATACCAAACCGCGGACAATTTCCGCCATTTCCCGCGACGTTCGCAGAACGGCCTCCCGTTCCCCGTTGCCGTAAGCTCGCGGCCCGCGATCTCCCGCGAGCAGGATGCCGGCGACTTCCGTTCCCGCCATGACGGGCGCGGCGAACGCCGACCGCAGCCGTTCCGTCAGCAAAATCGAATAACCCGCATACAGGTTTCCGCCGCTATTGCCGTTCGCGTCGTTCCACGCCAAAGCCCGGCCCACCTTGACGACCTCTCCCTCGAAGCCTTGACCGTGGCGGATCCGAATGCTCAAATAGCGGTCGTTCCGGTTGCCGGACGCCCACCGCCAGCGCGTGTGGCGATCCCGCGGGTCGACGACGGCAAGGGACGACAGATCGCTTCCGATCTCTTCCCTGAGTTTGTCTAGCAACGCTTGAATCCGCATATCCGTTGCGTTCACCGGTCCATCCCCCGTTCATTGCGCAGTCTCTTCTTAATTTTATCGGGAGCGGGGGCGCTTGTAAGTCAGGGAATCCCCTGAAAGAACGGAGGAGAAACACCTATCTTTCGGCCGAAGTGTGATTTTCCTCACACGAAAATAGGGGAATTCCCCCGAAGCAATTCAGCATTTCCCCCGATAACAAATATTGCCTGGCGGGGGTACGATGGAGACAACAGAACGAAGGGAGTTGGCGGCCATGGCCATCGATTACGCCGTGCGCGTCGCCGGGCGGGAAAGCTCGGAGCGCCAAAATGCGGGGACCATCGGAATTGCGAATTTCTGCACGCCGAAGCAATTCGAACGATTGGAGAGAATCATGGTTCCGATGCGGATCGCCGCGGGAGGATGCCTGTTCTGGGAAGGCGACGAAACGGAGAACGTCTACTACATTCGAAGCGGCCGGGTCAAACTGCGCAAATCGACGGAAGATGGCAAAGAATACATTCTGTCCATCCTGCAAGCCGGGGACATGATTTTCGAAACGGCGGGCGGCCAGGAAAGCAAGCATTACGGCTATACGGCCGAAGTGGCCGACAACGCCGAGCTCGGCGTCATCGCCCGCTCCGACATAGACTCCTTGATGCAACAGGATACGGGACTGGCGATCGGGTTGCTCAACTTGACGTCGTACCACCATCGGATCACCCAGTCGAAATTCCGGGACCTGCTGCTGTTCGGCAAGCCGGGGGCGCTCGCTTCGACGTTGATCCGCCTGAGCAATTCGTTCGGCGTTCAAGAAACGTACGGCACGCGGATCGACATGAAGCTGACGCACGCGGAGCTGGCCGATTTTATCGGAGCGACGCGCGAGAGCGTGAACCGGATGCTGAACGAATTCAAGGAAAAAAACATTCTCGATTTCCGCTACGGGAAAATCATCATTCGAAACGTCCGCGCGCTGCAAGCGATCTGCCAGTGCAACACATGCCCGGGATGTCCGAAGGAAATCTGCCGAATCTAGCGCTTCGCGGGCCGGCGGACGGGGGCGGAACGAAATGAACGTGCCGGTTCGCCCGTCGGCCGCCGCTCGGCGGTTCAAGCCTCAGGCCGTCTTTTCCGCGGCCCCGCGCGCGCGGAGCGCGGCATGCACCACCGCGGCTCCGATCAGCTGCATGCCGAGCTTGACGACAATCTGTCCGGCGATAGCATAACCGACCATGCTCCACGGCAGGAAGCCGGCGCCGAGCGGAGACAAGCCGACGACGACGAAGACGACGCTGTCCACCGCGCCTCCGACGATGCCGCTATAGAGCACGCGCATCGACAACGGCAGCTTGAGCCGGGTGTAAATCTCGGTATCCGTCGTTTCCGAGAGCAGGAACGTCAGCGCCGACGCGAAGACGATCCATAACGTATCGTCCAGCCAAAACGACGTGAGCGCGGATACGATCATGGCCGACAAGATGACGAGATACGTCGGCTTGCGGCCGATCGCGTTCTGCACGAAATCGCGGAAAATGAACGTCGCCCCGATCAGAAACGAGCCGGCGGGGACGATCAGCGCGCCCCATTGAATCGGCGCGACCGAAGCCGTCAGCACGTTGGCCGAGACGATGGCCAGCATATAGAGCGCGACGGCGATCGCTTTTTTCTTGCCCATGCCCGTCCTCATCGGTTGTCCACCTTCTCCGGATACAAATCGTGGTTCAGCAAACGATGCTCCGCCATCCGCTCGTACTTCGTGCCGGGCTGTCCCCAGTTGCAATAAGGGTCGATCGAAATGCCTCCCCGGGGCGTGAACTTGCCCCATACCTCGATGTATCTCGGATTCATCAGCGCGATCAGATCGTTCATGATAATATTCATGCAATCCTCGTGAAAATCCCCGTGATTCCGGAAGCTGAACAAGTACAGCTTAAGCGACTTGCTCTCGACCATTTTCCGGTCCGGAATGTAGGAGATGTAGATCGCGGCGAAATCGGGCTGCCCCGTGATCGGGCACAGGCTCGTAAACTCGGGGCAATTGAACTTCACGAAGTAGTCCCGCCCCGGGTGCTTGTTGTCGAACGACTCCAGGATGCCCGGATCGTATTCGAACGCATAACGGGTTCCTTGGTTGCCGAGCAGCGTGAGATCTTGCAATTCGTCTTTCGTGCGCATAAAAAAATCTCCTTCCTTATGGAGAAGAAAGAGATTTCGCAGTCGACCAGTTCCGCTAAAGAAACATGAAAAAAACGGCGCCTCGATGACGACCGGGACTGCGGCATGAGCCGCAGCCGGGTCGGCAATACGCGTTCGTTTTTCTTAGTTTTTTATAGAGGGAGTTCGCGAACCTCTCCCGGCCGCCGGATGCTTACGGCGTTCCGGATTTTCTTCTTCGGTTGTGTACACCGGTAACTATACCACAGAATACTTCGGCAGCCAATCCCCATGCGCTTCGATCAGGTCGTCGCACAAGGACGCGATGTCGTCCATCGACAGCTCGGCGGAAGTGTGCGGATCGAGCATCGCCGCGTGGTAAATATGCTCCCGCTTGCCGCTGATCGCCGCTTCGATCGTCAGCAGCTGCGTATTGATGTTCGTGCGGTTGAGCGCGGCGAGCTGCGGCGGCAGGTTGCCGACGTACGTCGGGCTGATGCCGGAGCGATCCACCAGGCACGGCACTTCGACGCACGCTTCGCGCGGAAGGTTCGAGATCAGGCCGCCCGTGTTCATGACGTTGCCGCCGATCTTGAACGGCGCGTCCGTCTCGATCGCTTCGAAAATGTACGAAGCGTATTCATGGCTGCGCTCGTGCTCCATGTTCGTCTCGTTCAGCAGCTCTTCGCGCATTTTTTCCCACTTGCCGATCTGTTCGACGCACCGGCGAGGATATTCGTCCAGCGGAATGTTGAAGCGCTCGATCAGCTCCGGATAGTTGCGCTTGATGAAATACGGATGGTACTCGGCGTTGTGCTCGGACGATTCCGTGACGTAGTAGCCGAACTTCAGCATCAGCTCGTAGCGCACCATGTCGTGATGCTTTTCTTTTTGCTTCTCGGCCGCGCGCCTCTTGATCTCCGGATACAGGTCGACGCCGTCCTTCGTGACTTCGAGCAGCCATGCCATATGATTGATGCCCGCGATTTTCGTCTTGACGCCCGTCTGGTCGATGCCCAAATGCTCGAACAGATGCGGCACGCACACCTGCACGCTGTGGCACAGGCCAACCGTGTTCACGCCGCCGTGCGTATTCATAACGTTCGTCAGCACCGCCATCGGATTCGTGTAGTTCAGGAACAGGGCGTTCGGGCATACCTCGCGAATGTCCTTCGCGAAATCGAGCATGACCGGAATCGTGCGCAAGTTGCGGAAAATGCCGCCGATGCCGACCGTGTCCGCGATCGTCTGCCGCAAACCGTACTTCTTCGGCACCTCGAAATCGGTAATCGTGCACGGGTCGTAGCCGCCGACCTGAATCGCGTTGACGACGTACTTGGCGCCGCGAAGCGCCTCCTTGCGGTCCCCGTAGGATCGGATGACGCACGTGCTTCCGGATGTCTTTTTGATGTTATTCAGAATGTTCTCGGAATCCTTCAAGCGCACCGGGTCGATGTCGTACAGGGCGATCTCGAAGCCTTGCAGCGCGGGCGTCAGCATGACGTCTCCGAGCACGTTTTTCGCGAAAACCGTACTTCCGGCGCCGATGAACGTAATTTTGGACAAGACGATAACCTCCAATGAGTAAGATATGGTCCGCTACTCCTAATGTAAGGCAAGCGCATTCCAAAGCGTATGGAGGCATCGCGCAACGATATGGACATTTGTCGTATGTTTGCTAAAGTAGAGCTATAGACCGATCAGGCAGGTGACGCGAACCGTGACGCAATCCGTAACGCCCGAACACGAGGAATATTTCGTCCGCATTAATCCATCCCCTTCGAACGGGGAGATCGCCGTGCTCTTCAGCGGCGAAGCCCAGCCTTCCCGGCTGCACAAAATGGGGCCCGCCATTCACGATTATTACTTGTTCCATACCGTGCTGTCCGGCTTCGGCGACTTTTCCATCGGGGGCAAGAGCTATCGATGCGGGGCGGGCGATACGTTCGCGATTTTTCCCGGGGAGCTGTTCGCCTACCAAGCCGACGGGCTTGAGCCATGGCGGTACGCTTGGTTCGCTTTCGTCGGGCCGGGCGCCGCAGCAGCCGCGGCGGCGGTCGGGGTGTCGCCGGAGGAGCCGGTCATCCGCGGAAGCTTGAACCCGAAAACGCGCCATTATTACGATCAACTGCACCGCTGCTTCGAATCCCCCGACGCGGAATTGGCCAATCTGGAGGCCGAAGGCTGGATCCGGCTCATGCTCGGGCAACTCGGCGTCGACCGCGCGGGCCGGGGCGGCGGGGCGACGGAAGCGTCCGCGGACGCCGATCAGGTCGTCAAACGGGCGCTGCAATTTCTCGCTTTGCATTATGCGCAGCCGATTTCCATCTCGCGAATGGCTTCGATGCTCGGCTACCACAGAACGCATCTGTGCAAGCTGTTCAAGCAAGCGACGGGCGCTTCGCCCATGCAATATTTGCTCCAGATCCGCATGCAACGGGCGGAAATGCTGCTGGCGAGCCCGATGAGCGTCGAGCAAGTCGCCTCCTCGGTGGGCTACGCCGACGCGCTTTATTTCTCCAAGAAGTTCCGCGCCTGGAGCGGCCGGTCGCCCTCGGAATACCGAAAGGCGCTCCGAAGTCTCCCGGAGCGCCCTGCGACGAACGATTGATTATTCGGGGTTGCAGATGCTCGCCGTTTGCGCCTCTCGTACCCTGCACGCTCTGCCAATTCGGTTTCGCCGAACTGCGTGCGCCTCAATCAACAAAAAAACGTTCCCCAAGAGGAATGGCATCACCGACCTGTCATCGACGCGACTATGCTCCGCTAGCTTCCGCGACCGGCAGCGCGGAAGGCTCTCGTTTCTTCTCCGTGCTGATCCAGATCAAGCCCGCCGCCATGCAGACGGCTCCAACGATCTGCCAGATCGAAATAGACTCGTCGAAGAACAGTACGCCCGCGACGGCTGCGGCCGCCGGCACCACGTAGCGGAAAAAATTGGCCCGAGCCGCGCCGATCTTGAACATACTGGCGTTCCAGACGACGAAGGCGATGACGGTGCAGATCAACACGTTATACAGGATCGCCGCGTAATGCCCAGCGCCCATGCCGCTCCAGTCGACTTTCCCCCAACTGCCAAGCGTGAACGGAATCATGAACAAGCTGCCGAAAAAAATAAACCACGTGCTGACGCGCAATGCGGAATAACGATTCATGAGCGGCATGCAAGCGAGATTGAACAGTGCTCCGACGACGCTGATCCCGAAGGCCAGTAAGTTTCCGAGCATATGCTCCGACGATAGATCCAGGCCTTCTTTGCCGCCCAGAATGATGCACGTGACGCCCGCGACCGCAGCCGCGCCCCCGACGGCGAGCCTTCGCGTGAACTTCTCCTTGACGAACAGCGGCGCGAACAACGCCGCGAAGATCGGCCACGGCGCCACGTTCAGCAAAGAAGCGTTGGTCAACGTCGTATACTTGATCGAGTACATGACCGCGATTTCGAGTCCGGTAACACCGATCAGTCCGATCGCCGCCAACTGCAAAACGGCTTTCAAGGGCAAGCCTACGCTGCCTTCCTTCCATTTCAAGAGCAGAAAAAAGAACGGAACGGCCATTCCGAATCGCATAAAAGCGAACAAAATCGGATCGAACGTCTCCATCGCGGAACGGGACACCCCGAAGTTCGCTCCCCAGATCGCGGCGACAGTCGTCAATCCCAAGTAATATTTCCATTTCCCATCCATGGTGCGTCGTCTCTTCTCCGTTCTCGCGCTGTCTAAGTCGATTCGTCCTTCTTTTTGCGGCTTCGTCCAACAGGCAAGATTGTATCACAGGCCCATGCATATGCATACGGGAAAAATGAGCGAAGGCGCCAGAGGGGCGTAGGTTGGATTAGTCGAACTAATTGCGCCCGGGGTGGTCCGCCAGTGGCACGTAAGTTGGATTAGTCGAACTAATTACGCCAGTATGGTCCGCCAGAGGGGCGTAGGTTGGATTAGTCGAACTAATTGCGCCCGGGGTGGTCCGCCAATGGCACGTAAGTTGGATTAGTCTAACTAATTGCGCTCGGAGTGGTCCGCCAGTGGCACGTAAGTTGGATTAGTCTAACTAATTGCGCTCGGAGTGGTCCGCAAGTGGCACGTAAGTTGGATGAGTCGAACTAATTGCACCAGTATGGTCCGCCAATGGCACGTAAGTTGGGTGAGTCGAACTAATTGCACCAGTGTGGTCCGACAATGGCACGTAAGTTGGATTAGTCTAACTAATTGCGCCAGTATGGTCCGCCAGTGGCACGTAAGTTGGATTAGTCTAACTAATTGCGCTCGGAGTGGTCCGCAAGTGGCACGTAAGTTGGGTGAGTCGAACTAATTGCACCAGTATGGTCCGCCAGTGGCACGTAAGTTGGATGAGTCGAACTAATTGCTCCCGGCGGGGGCCGCCAATGGCACGTAAGTTGGATTAGTCGAACTAATTGCGCTCGGAGTGGTCCGCAAGTGGCACGTAAGTTGGGTGAGTCGAACTAATTGCACCGGGGTGGTCCGCCAGTGGCACGTAAGTTGGATTAGTCTAACTAATTGCGCCCGGCGGGGGTCGCCAATGGCACGTAAGTTGGATTAGTCGAACTAATTGCGCTCGGCAGATCCGCCAATGGCACGTAAGTTGGATCGGCCAAGTAAATGGCCGACGCAGCTCGAAGCTGCGCCGGCCTCGTCGCGGCTCAATCCAATTCGAAGTCGGCCAAACCGAGCGGAAGGGGAGCCGGCCGTTCGCACGTGCTCCTCATCACGTAGTGCGCGCCTTGCTCGGAAGCGTCGTGGAAGCCGTGCATCGCTTCAAGCACGTGGTAGGCGAGCTCGCCGCTCGCGCGATGCTTGCGCCCGGTCGCGAGTGCGCGGGCCATGTCTGCGGCGCCCACGCCGCGGGCGTTCTCGGCTTTCCCGTGCGTGAGCGGGATGTCCGTCCACTCGTTCGAGCCCGCCCGGGAAATCCGAATCGTCCCGCCGAAATTGTTCGGATCGGGCACGATCATCGTGCCATGGCTGCCGTACACTTCAATGCGAGGCAAGGTGGATCCGCCCTTCACGTCGAAGCTCGTCAGCAGCGTGCCGATCGGGCCGGAGACGAAGTCGATCACGCCCGCCACGTGCGTCGGAATTTCCACCTTGATCTTCTGCCCGTGCTTCGGCTGGCTCGTGATCGTCCGCTCCGGATACGAGGCGCGCGCGGAGCCCGTCACCCTGGAGATCGGTCCGAGCAGGGCGATCAGCGCGGTCAAGTAATACGGGCCCATATCGAACATCGGGCCGCCGCCCTTGGCATAATAGAACTCCGGAGCCGGATGCCAGGTCTCGTGGCCCCCGCTCATCATGAACGCCGTCGCGCCGATCGGCGTGCCAATCCACCCGTCCTCGAGCAGCTTGATCGCCGTCTGAATGCCGCCTCCGAGAAACGTGTCCGGCGCGCTGCCGACGAGGAGCCCCCGGCTCTTCGCCAGCTCCAGCACCCGCAAGCCTTCCTCGCGGGTGACGGCGAGCGGCTTCTCTACGTAGACGTGCTTGCCCGCCTCGAGCGCCTGCATGCATACGGAAGCGTGCGCCTGCGGAATCGTCAGATTGATCACCATGCGAATGTCGGGATCGGCGAGCAGCTCTTCGACCGAACAGCCGCGAATGCCGTGCTCCTCCGCCTTTTCCTTCGCCCGTCCGACGTCCAGGTCGGCGCAGGCGACGACCTCCATCGCTTCGAACCGTTTGCCGTTCCGAAAATAGATGCCGCTGATATTCCCCGTACCGATGACGCCGACATTGATTTTGTCCACGATGACTCCTCTTTCCCGGGATTAAAGTTGATTGTCCTGCATGCCCGTATAGGCTTCCGCCGACCCGTCCGCCGGCGCGAGCGCCTTGCCTTCCGCGCACCAATTGAACCCGCGGCGCATCAATTCCTTCACGACCGGAATTTCCATAATGTTCGCCTGATGACCAAGCGAATTGTAATACACGCGGCCGTGTCCCCAGCGCTTCGTCCAGACGACCGGCATGTCGACCGCCTTATTGGGCGAATGCGGCCCCGGCACGGTCGGGAACCGTGTCGTCGCCAGCACCTCGTTGGCCGGATCGACGTGCAGGTAATATTGCTCGGTCGACACCGTGAAGTCTTCGATGCCGTCCACGAGCGGGCTGGAGCCGGCCTTGATCTCCACCTTGTACTCGGTGCCGTCGTTGCCCGGGTGCGCGATCCATTGGCCGCCCGTCATGAACTGCCAATCCGTGTTTTCCCGGAAAGCGTCGCACATGCCGCCGTGGCAGCCGGCGAGTCCAACCCCGCTCTGCACGGCGGCGGAGACGTTGTTGACCCACTCCTGCTCGATCCGTCCCATCGTCCATACCGGTACGATCAGGTCGAGCCCTTTCAGCTTCTCGCCGTCGGCGAACGCTTCCAGCGTATCCGACACCTCGACTTCGAAGCCTTCCTCCGTCAGTTGTCCCCGGAAAATCTCCGCCACTTCCTCCGGCTGGTGTCCGCTCCAGCCGCCCCATACGATTAAAGCCTTTTTCATTCGTTCGCCCTCCGTTGTCTAAGTTTGCAACCCGCTGGACCGTCTGACCACCAGCTCGGTTTGCAGCTTCTCGCGAATGACCCGATTCGCGCCGTCCTTGTCCGCCAGCTGCTCCAGCAGCCGGTTCGCCGCCAGCCGTCCCATCTCGTAAAAAGGCACCTTTACCGTCGACAGAGGCGGTTCCGTGAAGCTGGCCGCGTCCGAGTCGTCGTACGCGACGACCTTCAGGTCGTCGGGAAACCGGCACCCTTGCTCCCGCAGCCCTTGCATCAGGCCGATCGCCATCCGGTCGTTGCCGACGAAGATGCCGTCCAGCTTGCCCAAATCCCCGCGGACCCTGTTCGCCGCGAGCTTGCCGCTCGTCCGGCTGTAATTGCCCTCGTAGACGAGCGAATCGTCCGGCGCGATTCCCGCGTCGCGGAGCGCGCTGCGATAGCCGGCCAAGCGATCCGAGCTGTTCGAATATTGCGGGGAACCGTTCAAGAATCCGATTCGCCTGCAGCCCTGATCGATCAAATGCTTAACCGCGTCATAGCTTCCCTGCTCGTGATCCGCGGCGACGAGACTTAGCCGGGGATGATCGAACTTCTGGTCCATGACGCAGAACGGCACGTTCTCGTCGGCCAACCGGAAGACGGCTTCCTTCTCCGTGTCGATAGCGCTCGAGCCGAGAATCAAGCAGGCGTCCACCCTTTGCGTCCGGTACAGCGACAAGTAATCGTACACCTTGGTCGGATCCCGGAACAGCAGCAGCAGCCCGTACCCTTTCGTATGAACGGCATCCCCGATTCCCCCGAGCAGCTCGGAAAAATAATACGTCGAAAAAAGATGCACCTTGGGCAAGTGGGGCATGACGACGCCGAGATTCCCGCTTCTGCCCCGGGCGAAGCTCGATGCGACCGCATTCAACTCGTAATTCAATCGCTTCGCGGCCTCGAGCACCCGTTGCCGGGTCGCCTCCTTCATCGGACCGACCCCGTTAAGCACGCGGGACACGGTCGCTTCGGACACGCCGGCGAGTCTGGCGACTTCCTTGCGGTTTGTCAATTCTTCTCATCCCGTCTTTCGTAATGTACACGCGTACATTATGTCATGCGCGCCTTCTCCAGTCAAGCAATATTCCGTGGCAGGAAGCGCCAATCTCCCGGAATCCTTCCATCTGAGCTTCATATCAAAACCACAATTGACCTTTAATTCTCGAAATGTTACATTTTAATCATACTATTCTTATTTCAATACTAAGTATTTAACGAGGAGGTCTTCTCATGTCCGCCTTCAATCGGCAAATCAAGCTGTCCGCCTATCTTGTCGGAACCGGGATGCACGTCGCTTCCTGGCGCCTGCCGCAAGCGAGGAACGACGCCAGCCACGACATCGACTATTACGCGGATTTGGTCCGAATTGCCGAACGAGGGAAGTTCGACATCGCCTTTCTCGCCGACAGCCTCGCCATCAACGAACAATCCCATCCGAATATTCTGAATCGATTCGAACCGATCACCCTTATCGCGGCGTTGGCGGGCGCCTCCTCGAAAATCGGCCTCGTCGCCACCGCTTCCACCTCGTATATCGAACCCTTCAATCTCGCCCGGCTCTTCATGTCGGCGGATCATATCAGCAAGGGCCGAGTCGGGTGGAACATCGTGACGACGAGAGACTTGTCCGGCAACACCGCCCGAAACTTCGGCGCCGAAGAGCACCTCGACCATGCTTATCGATATGAACGGGCGGAAGAGTTCCTCGAAGTCGTCCGGGGGTTATGGGATTCTTGGGAAGACGACGCGTTCGTCCAGAATAAAGACAGCGGACAATTCTTCGATCGGACGAAGCTGCATCGCATCGCGCACAAAGGCAAGTTTTTCTCCGTGGAAGGACCGCTCAACATCGGACGGTCTCCGCAAGGCCATCCCGTGCTCGTGCAAGCAGGCAATTCGGAAGCCGGCCAGAGCTTCTCCGCCCGGGTCGGAGAGGTGATTTTCTCGATCAAGATCAACCTCGAAGACGCCCAAAGCTTCTATCGATCCTACAAGCGCAAAGTGGCGGAAGCCGGCCGGAATCCGGACGACGTCTACGTCTTGCAGGGCATCTCCCCGATCATCGGCCGGACGGACGAAGAAGCGCGGGAGAAACAGAAGCGGCTCGAAGCCCTGATCACGGAAGAAACGGGGATCGCCTTCCTCGCGGATTATTTCAAAGGCGTCGACTTCGCCGGCCGCACGCTGGACAGCCGGGCGAGCGAGCTCGGGCTTGGCCGGCTGGACGAAACCAAGTCGGATTACCTCAAGCATCGGCTCGTTATTGAACGGGAAGACCCGACTCTGCGGGAAGTATATTCCTTGCTCACCGGCTCGTTCAGCGGGGACGGCTTCGTCGGTACGCCGGCCACAATCGCCGACACGCTGGAACGCTGGTTCACCGAACGGGCTGCGGACGGCTTCATGCTGATGGCCCCCTCCCTTCCCGACGGCCTGGAAGATTTCGTCGATCAAGTCGTGCCGATTCTCCAGCGTCGCGGTCTGTTCCGAAAAGAGTACGAAGGCGATACCCTCCGGGAGCATATCGGGCTGCCGATTCCCGCGAACCGGTTTGCCCAAGCCCGATAACGGCTGTCGCCTCCCCCTTTCGATACGCGGACCAGCCCCTGCGATTCAAGGGGCTTTTTTTTTCAACATCCGCGACCTGATCCGCGACGGCATCGCCGAAGGCGAGCTGCGTCCTTTCGACCCCGATACGTTCATCCACGCTTATATCGGCGTGCTGTACCGCATGATGGACATCCAAGCCGCGGCGCAGAGCGCCTTGACGATGGACAAGGCGCTGGGACCGACGGTGGATCTTCTTCTGTACGGCATCTTGTCCGACAAGCGCAAGGAGGAACGCCTATGAAAGCTTATTTATTTCTGACGCTTGCCCTCGTCAGCGAAATCTTCGGCACGTCGATGCTGAAAGCGTCCCACGGCTTCACCCGGCTCTACCCAAGCCTGGCCACGGTCGCGGCGTTCGCGATCGCTTTCTATGCGCTGTCGCATAGCTTGCAGCAAATTCCGCTAGGCGTCGCTTACGCGATCTGGTCGGGCGTCGGCACCGCTATGACCGCCGTCATCGGCATCGTCGTCTGGAAGGAAACGGCGAGCCCGGCAACGGCGTTCGGCATCGCGCTGATCATCGCGGGCGTCGTCGTGCTGAACCTGAAGGGGCCCGCCCACTGAGGCCGTTGTCGAGCAACGCCTCCGCTCAGGCCTGCGGCGCTCCGAGCCTCGCTTCGGTGAAAGCTTCCATCAGCAGCTCATAGGACCGAATGCGCAGGGCGGCATGGCGGATCGTCGAGATGACGACGAATTCGTTCACACCGTACTTGGCTTTGGCTTCAAGCAGCCGCTTCCGGACGGTTGCTTTGGCGCCGTGGACGACGTAGGCTTGCCGGGCGTCGATCGCGAATTCCTCCTCCGCCTGCCGGCCGTACTCCTCCGCGTGTTCCAGGCTCCCGACCGTAATCGTCCGGCCGCTTTTCAGATGAATGCGCACGAGCTGGCATTCCGCTGCGATGCGCGCCGCCTCTTCGTCCGTGTCGGCGACGACGACGGGAACGGCCAGCATCGCCTGCGCTGCGGCGCCTTCTTCCGAGCGGAAGCTCGCGCGGTACGCGTCGAACGCCCGGGCCGCTTCCTCCTCGTCGTTATTGATGAACAGAGCGAACACGTAAGGCAGGCCCAGACCGCCCGCCGTCTCGGCGCTGATCCGGCTGGCCCCGAGCAGGAACACGTCCGCGGGCCGCGCGGGAACCGGACTCGCCTTCAAACCGAATAACGGATGGTCCGGCGGCAGGCGATCCCGGGTATAGGCGAGCAGCTCGACGAGCTTCTCCGGAAGCGCGGCATTGTCGGCCTTGCCCGCTTGCAGCGCCTTGACGGCATGCGGCAAGCCGCCCGGCGACCGGCCGATCCCCAGATCGACTCTGCCGGGATGGAGGGAAGCGAGCACGTTGAAATTTTCCGCCACCTTGTACGGACTGTAATGCTGCAGCATGACGCCTCCCGAGCCGACGCGGATACGCTCGGTTTTCGCCAGCAGGTGGGCGATCAGCACTTCCGGCGACGAGCCCGCCGCCAAATCGGAATCGTGGTGCTCCGACACCCAGAACCGGCAATACCCCCACTCTTCCGCCTTCTTCGCAAGCTCCTCCGTATGACCGAACGCTTCCGTCGGATTTTCCCCTTTGCGAATCAAAGTTTGATCCAAAATGCTCAAGCGAATCGTCATGCTCCATCCCCCAGAAGCTTCATAGTCGCGATCTTGCTCCGTTAGCGAATCGCGTCAGGACGTGAAATGCAGCAAATACTCGTCGAGCTCGACGCGCAGCGCGCTGACGAACACGTTAAGGGCGATCATCTGGCCGGCGAACGCGGTGAGCGCCACGATCTGCTCCGGCGAGTAATACTGGCTCAAATGGGCGAACAGCGCCGCCGGGACGTCGTTGGGCGCGCTCGCCAGACGCCTGCCGTACCGCTCGAGCGCTTGCTCTTCGTCGTCGAGGAGCAGTTCGTCGGGATTTTCTCCCCGGTCGGTCAACGTCTTGCGGTAGGCGGCCGCGTTCAGCGCGCAGCCTCCCTCCAGCGAGATCGCGTAGCAGAAAACGGCGAAGGCTCGATGGCTGACGAACTTCAGCAGCGCTTCGCGCAGCCGGTGCCACTCCTCGTACGCGCGATAAGAAGGCAGATGATGAAGCAGCGTCTTCTTCGCGTTCGTTACCGTGCCGTTCGTCCGGTATTGCCGTTCGTATTCCGCCCGGACTTCGGACGACGCCTCTTCGTATACGATCGGTTTAATGACGGCGGTCAAGGCCGGTCCTCCTCCTTTCGATTTCTCATTTGCCGTATGGAGCGAAGAAAGAGTTGGCAACAATAAGAGGGACGCCTGTCGATCGTCTATTCGAGTAAACATAAGAGACCAAACTCCCCTTAGCGGGAAATTCAGTCTCCAGCGTCCTGGTCGACTTCGTCCGGAACGAATAATACATAGTAAATTTACCGGAATTATAAGAATATTATAATCCCCTCTGCGGCTCCCGTCAATTCCGCTTGGGAACCTCGGCAAATTACGAATAAGGAAGGAACGCCATGAGCAAATTTCGCAATCGGTTTATTTTAGTCGCGGTAGCGGCGATCATCGGTCTCTTGCTCGCGCAGAGAATCGACGACAGCCGGGAACAAAAGGCTGCATTGGGTCAATCCGCCCAAAGGGCGGAGCCGCGGGAGACGGTCGAAAAGCCCGCGATCGGCTATGCCGCCCCAGCCTTCAAGCTGACCGGTCTCGACGGCAAAACCCACGAGCTGAAAAAAATGCGGGGCAAGCCCGTCGTCTTGAACTTCTGGGCGTCCTGGTGCGGGCCTTGCAGGGATGAGGCTCCCGCGTTCGACAAGCTGAACCGGCTGTACGGAGACCGCGTGCAGATCGTCGCCGTCAACCTGACTGCGACCGACAGCGCGCAAGCCGCGAAGACGTTCGCACGGGATTACGGCTTCACGTTCCCCGTCGTGCTCGATACGGACGGCAAGGTCGCGGCCGCTTATGCAATCCGGCCGATTCCGACGACGGTGTTCGTCGACAGCCGAGGCATGATCGCGAACGGGGCGCTCGGAGCGCTGGATTGGCATCGACTCGAGCGATTGACGAGAGACCTGCTGGAGCCGGGCGAACCGAGGGAGCCCCATTCCAGCCGCGACGGAGGCCACGTGCCGATGGCCGGATGACCGGATGACATCATAGAGAAATGGCAGCGCAGGGATGGGGATCCGCCTTGACGCTGCCATTTCTTCTTTTTCGCTTACGATTGACCGGCCGCTTCTTCCGGCGACGAGATGATTTGGTCGACGATGCCGTATTCCAGCGCTTCTTGGGCCGACATGTAATAGTCGCGATCGACGTCCCGTTCGATCCGCTCGAGCGGCTGGCCGGTCCTCTCGGCGAAAATCCGGTTCAGCTTGTCGCGGGTTTGCAGAATGCGCTTGGCGCTGATCGCGATATCGCTCGCCTGTCCTTGGGCGCCTCCGCTCGGCTGGTGGATCATGATCTCGCTGTTCGGCAAAGCGAAACGTTTGCCCCTGGCTCCGGCCAGCAGCAGGAACGCTCCGGCGGAAGCCGCCATTCCCATGCAAATCGTGTGAACCGGCGGCTTGATGTACCGCATCGTATCGTACATGGCGAACGCGGACGAAATCGAGCCTCCGGGCGAGTTGATGTACAGATTGATTTCCTTGTCCGGATCCTCCGCGGTCAGGAACAGCAGCTGCGCGACGACGCTGTTGGCCACCTGGTCGTCGATCGCCGACCCAAGGAAGATGATGCGATCCTTCAACAGCCTGGAATAGATATCGTACGATCTCTCTCCGCGATTCGTCTGCTCCACGACGTACGGCACGTAATTCGACATAGCGATTTCCTCCTTTTTCTTTCGTTTGGGTAGATCGCTTCGTAAACGAACGACGGCCGCCGAACGATACGGGGCAGACGAAATCACCCGCCTTGGCTCCGGGGCGAAAATCGCATACACTGAAAAAAAAGAATAAACCGCGTATCTTTTCGCGCGTCCCGTTCGTTTACGATAATGAAGATAAGATAGAGTACCGGAAGGAGCGTCCGCCATGAAAACGACGATCGATGCGGAATCGCCGCGAACGGCAGCCTCCGCGCCTCAGCCTCTCCCCGAAACCGATGCCGTTCGCGACGCCGACAGGCGGCATGACGCGCTGCGCAAATATTGCTTTTCGTTGACCGAATCGCCCTGGGACGCCGAAGATCTCGTCCAGGAAACGTGGCTGCGGGCGTTGTCTTCCGGGTCCCGGTTCGGAGATCATCCGAACCCGGAAGCGTACCTGCTGCGAACCGCGAAGAACGCCTGGATCGACCGCTCCCGGAGAGAAATGCGGATGACGCGGATATTGAAGACGCTTCGCGAGGACGCACGCTCGGTCGAGCCGGATGAAGGCGACCTCGAGCTCGAAGCGGCGTTCCGCGCTTTGACGGAACGGCTGGCTCCGCTGCAGCGCGCGGTCTTCCTGCTGCGGGACGTGCTCGGCTATTCGAGCGCGGAGACGGCTGCGAAGCTCGGCACGACGGAGGGCGCCGTGAAAGCCGCGTTGCACCGCGCGCGCGGAAATCTCCCGCTCGTGCGGGAAGACCTTGAAGGCGTCCTGCCGAGGTCCGAAGAAGAGCCCGGCTTGAAAGCCTACCTCCGGGCGATCGCGAACGCTTACCGGAGCGGCGACGCGCAAGCGGTGGTCGAGCTCGCCTTGCGGATCGAAGCCGAGCCCGCGGCCGCGATCGGTTCGGCGCACGCGAGAAGGCTCCGCGCGGCCGCCTTGCCGCGAAGAACCGAAGCCCGCGGACCCGTCATGTCGCTTGCGGCTTAAGCGGCGGTCGGTTTGTCCATGCGCATCGGCGATCGCTTCGACGAACCCGACCGGCCCGATCTTACGCTCCATACCGACCGGGAATCCCCGGAAGAAAGCGCGAGCGAAGTCATCGGCCTCCTCCGGTTTCGCGGGGTGAAATGCGAAGTTCAGAGCCGATAACGGGGAGCTCCAGCTTTTACCAAGAATACGAGACCCGGCTCGGCGTCGTCGCAGCTCGAAGCGCTCCCGTCCCGGGAGAAAGGCCGGATCGAGCGGTTCAAAGCGAACGATTCCCTGGATTGAACCGCGCCTCGTTCCCAAGAGCGACAGAAGCCTCCGTCCCGGCGACGTCCGTCGTCCGGCGGAGGCTTCTTGTTTCCCCGGTCTATTCTCCCTTCGCGCTTCGGGGGACGGCGTACGGAACGAGCTCGACCGCCGCTTCCGTCCGCGGGAACACCGTTCTGGCCTGCTCCTCGAGCGCCTGCAAATCGTCCGGCTTGTACCGGGAGCTAAAGTGAGTCAAGAGTAGCCTCCCAACGCCCGCGGCCTTGGCGATTTCCGCAGCCTGAACGGCTGTGGAGTGCCCGTACAGCTCGGCCTTCTCGGCGAGGTCGGCGCCGAACGTCGCCTCGTGCACGAGCAGATCGGCCCCCGCGGCCAACCGGACGGCGGCCGCCGTCGGCCGGGTATCGCCAAGCACGACGACGACTCTTCCCGGAACCGGATCCCCCAGCACGTCCGCGGCGCGGATCGTACGGCCGTCTTCGAGCGCGACGTCCCGCCCCGACTTCAGCCTGCCGTATACAGGTCCCGGCGGGACTCCCATCTCCGCCAGCAATTCCGCCTTAAGCGTCCCGGCCCGCGGCTTCTCGGAAACCCGGTATCCGTAGCATTCGATCCGGTGATCGAGCGCGGCCGCTTCGACGGCGTAAGCTTCGTCTTCGTAGACCGGACCTTCCCCGATCTCCCGGATCTCTAACGGATAATCCAGATGAGTGCCGGTCATGCGCAGCGAATTTTCGATCCATTCGCGCAATCCCGCCGGACCGAAAATTTGCAGCGGCTCGGTCGCCCCCAAGGAAGAGCGGCTGCTCAGCAAGCCGGGAATGCCGAATACGTGATCTCCATGCAAGTGGGTGACGAACAGCTTCTCCATGCGATTCGGGCTCAGCGGCGAGCGCAGCATCCGGTGCTGCGTGCCTTCCCCGCAATCGAACAGCCAGCAGGCTCCTTTTCTCCCGGACAGGCGGAGCGCGGCCGAGGTGACGTTTCTTTCCTTGATCGGCATGCCCGCCCCCGTGCCCATGAACCACAGCTCCATCTCGAACACCTCCCCTGCTAGCTTTGACGATCCGGCGCTCCTTAAACCTCCCGGTATCGGCACGGAGCCCAATTCACGAAGCGCCTTCCCGCTCCGGTGCCAGAACTCGCGGCAAGTCATTCCCTTTCTCCATTCCACTCGGCCTGTTCGTAGTTGCATCTTTGGTTCAACCAATATAGTATAGTCGGACGAGGGCGCGCGCGAAAACCGGCCCGTAAGCATAAGAAAACCGTCAGTTCGTCCTGACGGTTCTTTGTCGCGCCTTCGCGCCGTTTCGTTTCACTTTCCGTTCTTCCGTTTTCGCGCACCTTTCGCCCAGCCCATCACCCACACTACCATCTCGCCTTGCTCTTCGTCGCCCACTGACTCGCCTTGCTCCTATCCCCCAGGCCGTTCGGACAGAGGATCCGCTAATTGTGAACAAAACCGGGTTTTGCGCATCTGTGCGGACACAGGATCCGTTATTGGGCTCCGAGACGGCGATTTCGGCCATTGATCATCGAAATAACGGATCGTCTGTCCGATTCGCCAGCAAAATGCGGGGGTTGCGGCAAAATAAGGTCTTCTGTGTCCGCGGGGCTCAGCCTTCCGCGCTCTGATCGGGCCGGTTTTTGCGATTGCGGAAATTCCAAGGCGTTCCGAGAAACGGCAGCGCCCAACGGTCCAAGCCGTACCAGCCCGCAACCTTCCAGCCGAGCACGATCCACGTGGCGAGAATGAACAGCAGCGGATTCGTGCTGAGCGTGCCCGCGAACAGGAAGCTCGCGTTCATGAACGCCCCGAAGAAAGCGGCGATTCCCGTCAGCAGCCCGAGCAAGAGGCCTAGTCCGACCAGCAGCTCCCCGAACGCGACGAAGTACGAGAACAGCTTGGCATGGGGCAGCACGGCGTTTTCCAGGAACGAAGCGTACCAGCCGGAGACGTCCTTCCCGCTCTCCGCCTTGCCGATCGCGCCCTGCACGAAGCCGCGCAGAGCCGCGCCGGCGTTGCTGCCGACCCAGGCGTCGCTCGTCACCTTGTGCCATCCGGCGTCCAACCACGCATATCCCAGATAAAGACGGATGACCAGCCAGAGCAGTCCGGACCTCGTGTTGTTGAACAGAAAATTCGATACCGGATTGTCGGGGATGATAATATTTTTGCCCCTCAACTCTTCCTTGATCGTCACAGCGTTCATCTCCTTAATTTGGTATTACCCCGAATAGGGTATCACAAACGAAGCAAGCAAACTGTAAAGATCTTCACATTCCAGTTACATCGCTTTGGCGGCCCACAAGCCCGCGTTCAGGATCAGCCGGCGATAACCTTCTGCCTTAAAGGCTTCAATCCGGTGCCCCGGCATCAGGTAGACAACCCTCCCCAGTCCGAAATCGTGCGTCCAGGCGGCCGGCCACCAGTCGCCTTCATGCTCGTATTCGGCTAATATTTTCGTGCGCATGTGGGGGTTGAACTCGAACCGGTACGGCTCGTCCTCGACGGTGAACAGCGCTACCCGGTCCATGATCCGGTGATTCGGCTCGCGAATGCGGATCGGGAGCGCCGCGAACTCGGGATGGCCCGTGAAAATGCCGCCAAGCAGCCCCACGAGCTCCTGATTCCGCTGCAAGGAAATGCCGTTATGGATCGCAAGCAAGCCGCCTCCCCTCGCCACGTACGACAGCAGCGCGCCCGTTCTTTCCGGGGACAGCTTCTCCGGGAGAAACTCCGTATACGAAATGAACAGCCGATAGGGGGACAAATACGCTTCCTTCAGCATCCCGTAATCGCCCGTGCACCGCACGTCGATGCGGCCCCGGAATATGCTCTCGATTTCCTTGTCGACCCCCGCGAACGGATGGTAAATCGCGTCCGAGTAGTTTCCGAGCGCCAGCGCTTGAATAGTCATCCGATCGTTTCCTCCTCTCGTCATCTTCGAAGCCGAACCGGCACGTTCATGCGCGCACGTCCAGCCGTCGGCCCGGCGTTCCGTCAGCCCCTCCCCGATCATCGCCGCCATTCTCCGTCAGCTCCCGCCCGGCCCGGCGGGCGAGGAAGAGGATGCGCAGCCCCGCGATCAAAGAGAATAGCGACAACAGCAATAGCGCGAGCGTGAACTCGCTAAACGTAAAGTTGAGCAGAAACGGGAACAGGATGAGCAGCACGGCCCCGACAGCGAAGGCGAAACGCCATGAGCTCCGCGCCCGTTCGGCCAACTCCGACATCCCGCGCGCCGCCGCGATTTCGCGAATCCCCATGCATATGCCGTAATACAGGAACAGCTCGACGGACGTCGCCGCAGTAACGAGCGCAAGCGCGCCGGGGCTGGCTTTCTCCCCGTCCGTCAGCGAGACGCCGGTCGGCAGCCCGAACAGTTGGGCGATCGAGATGCCCAGCAGAATGCCCGCCGCCGCCCATGCGAGCCTGAACCGGCGATCGAAAGGAATCAGCTTCGACAGACCCGCCAGCAACAGCGCGTACCCAATGAAATCCGGCAGCACATCGAAGCCGTCGAACCGGAAGTCGAGGAGCGCGAACCCGAGACCCCACGAGAGCTGCGAGAACGCCTTTTTCACTCGTGCTCCTTCCTCCTCTCGCGGACGTAAGCGCGCATCTCCGCTTCCGTCACATACGGATCATAGTTCGCGAACACGGTGTAATCGTGCTTCTCGCCGTTCGGCTCCGCGAAGTTCATCTTCAGCAGCAGGCGATAGACGGACAGGGGCTCGATGTTCGAGCTTTCCGGCTTGAAGCGATATTTCAACGTGAACGATTGACCCTGATCCAGCATTATCGAAGAACCGTCCGTAATCGGCAGCGAGTCGTTCGGCCGGACTTCGTATTCGACTCCGCCTCCCAGCCGCTCCAGCCAAGCGGAAGTGACGCCGGTGAACTCAACGGGCCTAAGTACCCGAACTGCCGCATCTCCGCTATGATCGCTCGATCCCCGAACAAAGCTCATCTGAATGGCCGGCTCCTTCGCCGGCTCCGACCGTCTGGCCTCTCTGTAAACGATGATCTCCCCGACGTCCTCCTCGCTCGAGCTCCCGTCGCTGTAATACGCCGTCACCGTATGCAATCGGAGCGGCTCCATCGCTTCTCTCTCGCCTATAGCCTCTTCGTCGTAATATCCCCTGACGATATAGATCGTTTGATGACGCAGCCGTTGGTGCACTTGCGGCGGCTGCAGCCGAAGAGACGGAATCTCGTTCAGCTGGACGTGATTCAGCTTGCGCTTATCGTCGTTGTTGGCGACGTACAGCAGATCGAAGGCGACGGACGGAACCTCGTTCGTCTCGATATAATGGCGCAGAAACCCAGCTTCGGGAAGCCTGCCCGTCTGGTGATACAAGCCGTTCCCGAGCCAGCTTGCCGCGATGAGCAAGATAACCCCGATATAGACGTTCCTCGCTTTCATTCTTCTCCCGAATCCGCCTCCCTCTTTATAACTTTCTCAAATGTACCACACTCCCACACCTTTTGACTCTGTTATCGGCAGAGGTTCTAAATAATCGCTGCGAAGTTGGCGCCGTTTCGCCCCGCCTATCGCCCGCCGCCTCGCCTTGCTCCATACCCACTGCCGTTCGGACAGAGAATCCGCTAATTGTGAACAAAACCGGGTTTTGCGCATCTTTTCATCTTCAAAATGAGGGGGTTTCGGCAAAATAAGGGCTGCTGTGTACGATAGAATGCGGCTTCGCTTTATGCTTTGCGAGACGGCTTGCGGTAATCATGGGGAGCGACCCCGTGAACCTTCCGAAACAGCCGGGCGAAATACGAGAAATTGCCGTAGTGCAGCCGGTCCGCGATCTCGCTGACGCTCTCGTCGGTCGTCGCCAGCAATTCGGCCGCTTTGCGCATTTTCTCTTGCAAAATATAATCGGTCAGCACCATGCCCGTCTCCTTGCGGAACAATCTCGACAGATAGGCGGGATTGACGAACGCGATCGATGCGAGCTGCTCCCGGGACAACTCCTCGGTCAGATTGGCGGAAATATGCGCGATCACCTTGCGAACGACGGGGCTGATGGCCGGAGGCTTGGCGAATAGACGGTCCGCAGCGCTTCTCATGCATCGGGCCCACAGCTTGAACTGCAGGACGGACCGGGTCGCTTCGTCTGCTCCGGGACATCCCGTCTCGTACAGCTGCTGCGCCGGAATTCCCTTCCGATGCATCGAATAATAGATCACCTGCAGCAGCGAATGATAGGCCGCGATCAAATCTTCGATCGTCGTTTGCCCCGTGTCGAGCCGGCTGAGCCACGCCTCCAGCTTCTCCCCGAACTCGTCGGTCAGTCCGCGTTCGAGCAGATCGGCCCAATCCAGCATCGGCTCCGTCATGCCCGGTACGGCGCCTCCGTCTCCAGGATCGTTCTTGGCGTCTTCCCAGATCACCTCGTTGGATGTGCTGACGTTGCGATATTCCCGATCGAGCAGCGTCAAATAACTGCTCAATACGTCCGCCAGATCCGCCGTTACCCCGACGTAACAGGACACCTTGCAGTAGAAGTAGCGTCCGCACGCCTCCAAGTATTCTCGGCAACGAGCCTCAATCTCCCGCTTGTCCGCTTCTCGTTCTCCGAGATGAAGCACGGCAAGCAGATGGCCGCGCTGATCCTGAACGACGTTCCCCGGCATCCCCTTCAGCAGCACTTCCTCCGCCGCCTTGCGCAGCGCGAATTCCATGATCAGCTCGTCGCGCTCGTTCAGCGGCTTCATCCACTCCTCGACGCTGATCAGGATCAGCCTCACCTGCCGCAGCGAGGCCATGTTCACCTCGTAGACGGAGAGCGCCTCCGCGACCGATCCGGGATTCGAGGATATTCTCCGCTCCAGCAGATCCTGCCAGAACCGCTCGATCAACACCGGCTTGCGGCTGTTCCACAGCTCGACAATCCTGCCGTACTGTTCGTCCGCTTCGCTCCTTCTTTTTCTCTCCGCGACTCTCGCGATCGCTTCCTTCAGCACGGACTCCAGTTCGGCATACGCGACCGGCTTCAGCAAATACTGAAAGCTGCCCAGATGAATCGCCTTCTGCGCGTAAGCGAATTCGGAATGGCACGTCAGGACGATCGTTTCCGGCCGCATGCCCTGCGCCTTGACCCACTCCATCAGTTCGAGCCCGTTCGTCTCCGGCATCTCGATATCGCAAATGACGATATCGATGTCCCGCTCCAGCAGCACCTGCCGCGCCATCGGCGCATGATAGGCTTCATAGACCTCGTCCACCCCGATCTCCTTCCAGCGAACGCCGGAGAGCAGCCCCTTAACGGCGTAAATCTCGTCGTCCACGATCAGCACGTTCATCCCTGTCCACTCTCCTTCGCGTTTGCCGTACCGATCGGAAGCCGCAGCGAGACGATCGCCCCCCGGGACGCCGCTCCGGAGAACGCCATTCGGACCGCCCCCTTATAGAACAGCCTGCATCGCCGAACGACGTTCCATAGACCCAGGCTGCCGTCGCCGGGCTCCGTCGCTTGAACTCTCTCCCGCAACGCGGCCGCTTGTGCTTCCGTTATTCCTTTGCCGTTGTCCTCGACCTCGATCAGCATCGTTTCGTTCTCGTCCTCTTCGGACAAGGACACTTTAACCCGTATGCGGAAAGGATGATCCGAACGGATCGAGAAGCCGTGCACCATCGCGTTCTCGACGAGAGGCTGAATGCTGAGCGGAGGGATCCCGACATGCTCGAGGGCCGGGTCCACCTCGAATTCGAACGTCAGCGTTGCGGGAAACCGAACCTTCTGAATCGAGAGATAATGGTAGATATGCTCGATCTCTTCCCTGACCGTAATCGCGGACACTTGCGTCCGCGTCGTGTAGCGGAAATAGCGGACGAGATGGAGCGCCATGTTCTGGATGATCTCGTAATCCCGGATCTGCGCGAGCTGATAGACGACGTTCAAGGAATTCATGAAAAAATGGGGATGAATCTGCGCCTGCAGATGCTTGAGCTCGGCTTTCTGCGTCCGAAGCTGCTCCTCGTACACGTCGATCTTCAGGTGTTCGATCTGCCGGGCCATCCCGTTGAACGTTTCTTTCAACATGATGAATTCCTGCAATTTGTAGTCTTCCATCCGGACGCTGAGATCGCCGGAGCGAATTTTGCGCATGCCTTTGATGAATTGCCGGATCGGCTTGACGATCGAATTTTGCAGGAACAGCAAGTACAAGCCCAGCATCGCCGCGGCGAGCATCGGAATCAAAACCGTCAGATTGCGGAAAAAGGGCAGCCCCTCGAGCAAGGATCGTTCCGGCAGCATGAGCAGCAAGTCCATGTCGGCCATTCGCGAGCTTTTCGCCACGACCAAATACGGTTCGTCCAGCTTCATGAGCTTGTAGACGGCGACTCCGTCGTCCAGATAGGCAGTCAAGTCGACTTCCTCGAGCGCCCTTCGCACGGAAGCCCCCGCGGCCGACAGCCGTTCTCCCCGGTCCGAGACGAGCAGCGCCTCCCCCGTGCCGCTCTGGCCGACCCGCCGCATCGGTTCCATGAGCCGGTTCAGATCGACCCAGGCCCCGAGATAGGAATCGTAATGCGTGTCGACGATACGGACGAGGGCGAATTCCCCGTTATGCTCGACGAGGCTCCATCGCGAACCCGCGGGCTGATCCCCGGCCAGAATTTGCCTAAGCTTGCGTTGGATCGATTGCTTCCGCTCGTACGCCACCGACTGCTGCTGCGCCGTCAGCAGCTCCTCGTACTTCGAGCCGTAAGCGAACAGCAGATCGGCCGCGTCGTAGTAATTGATGTTCAGATTCAAATCGTTCGCCGTCTGCGTCGTAGCCAAGTAATGCTCCCAGCTCATCTCGTCGTATTGGCTGAGAGAGATCAGGCTTTGGTCCTGCTCGGCCGTTTTGTACAAGTAATTTTCGATGCCCGCCAGCGCCTGGTCCATGTCGTTCATATACATCGTTAGCATATTGCGGTTCGATTGCGCCACCTGGGAGTGCACGACCTTCGTCGCGTACAGGTTGTTCCAGAGAAGCGCGATGACGAGGGGGACCGTGACCAGGCCGAAGCCGAGAATCAATCTGGAACGCATCGTCGCCTGTCTCATGATCGTCCTCCTCGGTCCCCTCTATCGCGCGCTTGCGAGCCACTCGTCGAGCTGTCGCTGCTTCTCGGCCACGACTTTGTCCGCGCCCGCGGCCTTCAGCCGATCGAGATACATCGGCATGATTTTCTCCGGGTCCTGCGCGCCCGTATTCAAGGCCGGCGTGAATTCCTTATCGACTTGGGAGCACGCGGCGATCTCCGCCTTGACCCGTTCGGGATTGAACACGAAGCCGAGCGCCTTCGACTGATCCGCCGTTTCGTTGAAGCGGCGGTATTGTTCCCATAAGCGGGGGTTTTCGTTCTCCCACAAGTAGGAGTTCAACTGGTTGCCGAACATCCAGGGTTGGTTCAAATTGTAGCCGACGGTTTTCGCATCCACCCCGTCCGGGTAACGGATGACGTCGTCTTTGATCTTGACGTAGTGAATGCCTTCGATGCCCCAATCGAGCAAATTGAGCAAATACGAATCCGTGTACAGCAGATCGAGCAGCATCATCGCTTTCTCCGGGTGCTTGGCGTTGCGGGTAATCGCGAACATGGCGCTCGTCGTATCGGCCGTCGTCGTATACGGTCTCGTGAGCTCCACGCTCGTCATCGGATAGCCGGTATCCCGGGAAGCCTGAAGCTCGAAGCCGGGCTTCAGCGATTCCGCGTACGCGAACGCGTTTCCGGCTTTGACGGCGTCGAATTCGCTGTCCTTGGACGTCGTGGCGTCCGCGTTGAAGTAGCCCGCCCGGTTCCATTCGTGCATCAGCTTCGCCGTTTCCATGAATTCGGCCGTCTCGGCGATGTTCACGACGCGGGTAGAATCGCCTGCCCGGCGCAGAACGCCGGGGCCTTCGCCGAGCATGTCGAATACGCCGTATTGCATCATGAAGGTGAGCGGGCTTCGATCCGCCCTCGCTTGAAGAGGCGTCACGTTCGGCTCGCTGCGCTTAACCGTCTCGAAGATCGGGCCGAAATCGGCCAGCGAACGGACTTCGGACAGATCGAGCTTCAGCTTGTCGACCAGGTCTTGACGCACGACGAGTCCTTTGCTGGAGGCGAATTCCTTATTGGTCACGATCCCGTAGATGCTGCCGTCGACCTTGCCCGCCTCCAGAATCGAAGGATCCAGGATACGGCGGATGCCTTGCCCGTATTCAGCGAGCAGCTCGTCCAGCGCCGCGAATTTCCCTTTGGCCACCTCATCCCCGAATCTCATCCATCCCGCCGTAAACAGAAGATCGATTTGTTCTCCCGAGGCGAACATCAATCCCGTCTTGTCCCACCAAGCGCCCATGTCGATCGTCCGAATGTCGATCGTCGCATTGATTTTCTTCAGCAAATATTCGCTCATCGCACGTTCGACAAGCGGCAAGTCCTTCGGCACGTTGCCTGCGGGGAATACCATGACCAGATGGTCCCCCTCGTACCCGAATCCCGTGGCTTCCGATGCCGCGGAGCCTTCCTTCGCCGCGTTCTCCGTTCGTGCTTCGTGCGGGAAGAGCCCACTGCCGACCCATGCCATTCCGGCGACAAGCGCGATAGCAAGTATAGCAATATATGGAAGCGCTTTCTTTTTCGATTCGAGACGCATGTCTGCACATCCTCCGACACGATGTTCGATTCCTCATCTTACACCACCTTTTCGGTTTAGGCTACACGTTTTGTGACCTCGAATGCAAATATTGTGACCGATTCCGGTCAAGGCTGCTATGATGACTTTCTCGCGACAAGAAGACCGCGCGGGAACCGAGTCCCGGCGGTCTTCGCGTCAGTCTATGAATCGTGCGGCTTGCAGCAGCCGCTTCAAGGCAACGACCGCCTCCGCGCGGGTTGCCGCATCCGCGGGCGCGAACGAATCCGCTGTCTTGCCCCGCATGACTCCCGCTTGGAGAAGCGTCTCGACGGACGACTCTGCCCAGACGGGAATCCGATCTCCGTCGTGGCCGAAGCTTGCGGACGCGCCGCCTTGGGACACCTGCGATCCGGTCAGCTTCAGCGCTTCGGCCAGCATGACCGCCATCTCCGCCCGGCTCGCTTCCTTGTCCGGCCGGAAATTTCCGCCGGCGTCGCCGCGGACGATGCCGTAACGGGCCGCCGCGCCAACGTAAGGCGCATGCCATGCCCCGGATCGAACGTCCCGGAACGCGCTCTCGTCGCCGTCTTCCGGGTCGAGTCCCAGCGCGCGAACGATCAGCGCCGCCATTTCCGCCCGCGTTATCCGCCGGTCCGGCGCGAATTGCCCGGCGGAAATTCCGGTAACGATCCGCTTGTTCGCCATCCGCCCGATGTCCTCGCGAGCCCAATGCTTGCCGATGTCTTCGAAGGAAACATCGGATACGGCGACCGCGTAAATGCCGTTCGTCGCGCTTTTCACCGCAGCTTGCGTACGGCCGTTCGCTTCGCCGAACGCAGCCGGCACCGTTCGGAACGAGCCGGTATCCGGATCGTAGACGACGACGGAGGATCGGCCGGCATCCGTCGCTTCCGCGATCGCAAACGTCCTCGTCAAGAACTGCTTGCCGAATCGGCGAACCGGCGTGCTCCCTTCCTCCGATGCCAGCGCCATTTCGAAGCGGACCGGATCCCCCGCGATCCGGAAGCCTTGGGCGGAAGCTCGGGCTCTTATCCCTTCGTCGTCGGCCAGCCGTCCGAACGTCAGCGTCAATGCGACGTTCGCCGCACCCGCATCCGGATATCCGGCCGCTTCGAGCACGTCCAGAATGTTCGCCGGCAACGTCCAGCTCATGTCCTCGAAAGCAAGAACGATGACGGCATCGGGCAGCGAGGAGGCGAGCATTCGGAGAGTTTGCGACGCAAATACGGCTTGCCCCGATTTCCCAATTCCGGTCAGGTCGATCTCGATCCGTCGCGTACCCGAGTCGATCGCGTCCCTTACGGCTTGATCCGGATCGGCGGTTGCAGTCTCCGTCGCGGATCCGCTCCCGGCTGACGAATCGCCGCCGGATCCGCCTCCGCTTCCGCCTCCATTTCCTCCGCTTCCGGGATTGACCGGCTTCGCCCGCAGCTCGAATGCCGAACCCGCCGCGTTGAAGACCGGTCCCGTCTTCGCGTTGCGGACGATGACGTTGTCGAGTTCGACGGCGCCCTTCGCGTCGCCGTTCGCGTGAATGCCCCAAGTGCCCGTTCCGTCGATGACGTAATTTTGGATTTTAACGGCGCGGGACCCGCTCAAGATCGGATGCGGCCCGTTCACGTATAAACCTTGATACGTGCTGTCCAGGGCCGTATTGTTCCGGACGAGAATATCGGCGTCGATCGGCTTGTCGCCCGTGAAAATCCAGATCGCCCCGAAATTTTGGTTCCAGTTCGGCTCGCGTCCGCCGGTCCGGATCAGCGTGTTCCTCTCCACGATCGTCGCCCCGTCGAAAGCGACCGGATCGAACCGGGTCGAGAGCGCGATGCCCGCGCCGAATCCGACCGTATCGGACAGGATATTGTCCTGAATCTTGTTGTCGCGACCGCCGAAGATCGCTACGTTGTCGGCCAGCCAAGGAAGCTGCACCGTGTTGAATCTCACCGTATTCCCGCTCGTCCGGCTCTCCGCCTCCGACAATTCGTCCAGCTTCTGCGACCAGAGCGCGATGCTGTCGTCTCCGGAATTGCGGATATGCATCTGCTCGATCATCGTATTGCGGGTGCCGGTCGTCAGATTGATGCCGTCCGCGTAAGTATTGCGGATTCTAACGCCTCCGACGTACAAGCCGTCCGTCGGAACGCCGTCCTTGCCCGTCATCGACCAGATGCCCGTCTTGGCATGCTCGATCCAGACGTTCTGAATGATCGAACCCGTGCCGAACGTGCCGTCGAAGCCCGACTCCCTGTTCTCGTCGACCCGCGAGGTTACGTCGACGTCGAGCGTCAGATCGTAGACGCGAATGCGGCTTCCTTCGGCCATGAAGCCCGCGCCCCGAAGCGTCGTATGCCACATGCCCGCGCCTCGTATCGTCACGTTGTCGACATATAGCGGCCCTTGCTTCAGCAGGAATTCGCCTGCCGGAATCCAGACGCCTTTGCCTTGCGCTTTCGCGTCTTCGATCGCGTCGCGAAACGCGTTCCAGTCGTCCGAGCCGTCGTCCGCGACGGCGCCGTAGTCGGCGACCGACAAGTAGCCGCCGGGCATGCCGTACGGATCGGGCGCTTGCTCCAGTTCGATAAGATCGATGACGTAATACTCCGCGTCGTCGTCGGCGTCCTTCTGCAGCCGAACCGTCGCTCCCGCCGGCACGTCGCCGATCGACAGCCGCGACTCGTCGTAGAACCGGTGGGCGTCCTCGTCCGCGGGATCGTTGGTCCACGGATATTCGCCGTACACCCAACTATGCTTGCTCGACAGCGCCAGCTTGCCCCGCTTCGCGCCGTTTACGTACAGGCCGAGCGTCGCGTCGATTCCGCCGCCCGTATCCGAATCCGGAAGAACGTAACGGACGACGAGGGCGTTCGCGGGCCGAACCGTCTTGAACTCCACGAATTGGCCGGTCTCGTCCAGGCGTACGGCTTGCCTGCCGGATGCTTCGGAAGCGAACGTCTTGTACGTCCGGTCCGGAGCGAGCCGCGTTCCGTTCGTATTGCCGTGCTCCGCTTCGTAGGTCGTAAAGGGAAGCGTCGCTCCGCGGTATTCAATATTAATGGAATCGCGGACGGTCAACGCGTCGACGTCGATTCCGCCGGAATCGCCGCGTTCGTATTCGAGCGCGACCGTGTTGATGCCCGCCCGCAGCGGCAGCTGCACGTCCAGATCGGACCAGCCCGCGCCTGTCGAAGCGAAAGACAATGCGGATTGCTTCAGTCCGTTCACGTACAGGCTCAGCTTCTTTCCGCTTCCGGAGGCGTTGCGGTAACGAAGAATTCCGTCGTGCGCCTTCGCATCGGCCGCGTTCACGGAGAAGAGCAGCATCGCGCCTTCTTGCGCGAATCCGGTAACGAACGTGCCCGCCTCCCTGACGCCGCCGGTCAGAAACGCTTGCTCGGCCTCGTATCGCACGTCGCTTGCAACGGCTTCCAGTCGCCAATGCGCCCAAGGCTCCGAGGCCGGCGCGTCGGCGATCAACGCGACCGCCTCTCCTCCCGACGTCAAGTAACGGCCGTCGGATGCCGCGTTTCTCAGCGCGACGTTGCCGGCATACGGCTCGACCGTCCATTGCGATGCCAATCCGGCTCCGTCGGTCGAAACGACGGCCTTCCCCCGGTCGTCCACCGAGAGCATGCGGCCCGTGGCGCGATTGACGAACCGCTTGCGCCCGTTGTAATCTTGCGGCAGCCACTCGGACGCGGCGCCCGTCGCCGTCGAAGACGGCTCCAGCGCGATCGATCCGCCGCGTTCCGTCAATGCCTTGCCCGCCGCGTCCAAGATGCGCACGCGATTTCTCTCCGGAATGACCGGAGTCGACGCGTTGATCGGACCGTTATCCCAAGGAACGACGACCGCCTCGACCGGCGCCGTCTCGAACGTCCACTGAACGCCGCGGCTTTCGATGGAGCGCAGCTCGTATTGCGCGTAGCCCTGCAGGTCCTCCGTATGGATATAAGCGTCGCGATAGCCTTCCGCTTCGCTGCGGATGAGGTATACGCCGGCTTCGGGTCCCCTCTCCACGGTCCAGGCTGCGCTCGAATCGAACGCTTCGGACGGGCTCGCCGTCTCCAGGTAGCTTTTCGAATTCGCGGCGGAAATCGCGTTGCCTGTCGCCCGGTTCACGATCCGCGTCTCACCGCCGATGTCTTGGACCATCCAGTGGGAAGCCGCGTTATTCGCAGCAGGAGTTCCGTACAGCACGACGTTGTTGCCGTTCTCGAACAAATATTGGCCGGAAGCCCTGTTCCGGATACGGATGTAATCTTCAGGCAACGAAACCGGAGGCGGCGGGACGGATTCGACGATCCATTGCGCGCTCCCCCAATCCGTGGGGATATCGCTGGCCTGGGCGAAGCCGGTTCCGTCCTCGACGTGAATGACGGCCCTGCCGTTCCAATCGTTGCTGAAAGTAAACAAATCGTTCGAATCGCCTATGCCGTAGACCGCCCATTGCACGCTCCCCCACGTCGGGTCGATGTCCAGGCTGCCGAGCGGATCCAGATGGCCGTTCGGATTCGTCGGATCGCGATTGACGTTCTCGTTGGAGATCAGATGCCCCGTCGCGCGATTGACGATAAGTACGCCTTGCGCGCCTTGCCGGAAACGCCATTGGGAAGCTTCGTCTTCGGGAGCCGGATAGCCGTAGGCGACCTTCCCGTCGCCGTCTTCGTAGAGATAAGTCCCCCGGAAGCCGTTCTTAAGCCGGACATATTCGGACGGCTCCGCTTCGTCCGTCACGGTAACGAAATGCCATTTCGGACTGCCGTACGTTTTGTTCAGCCTGCCGTATTGCGCGTGCTTCAGCTTGTTTTCGATATGGACGTAGTACCCGATATCGTCCGTCTTGCCGTCGCCGTCTCCCGGACCGCCGTCCGCTTCCCCCGGCCTGCTGATGAGCTTGAGCCCCTGCCCGTTGGTCGCGATGCTCCAATCCCCCGCGGTTGAATTCGGCGCCAGGTCGGACACCTTCAGCGCGTCGCGCGGGCCGGACAGATCTTCCGCGTTCAGATAGCGGCCGGTCGCGCGATTTTTGATTCTTTTGACTCCGTCCGCGTCCTCGATGAGCCACTGCGCGTTCCTGTCGGACAACGAGGCGTTGCCGTACTTGGCGACCCCGTTATCCTCGTACAAGTAAAGCTGCAGCCAGTCGTTCTTGATCCGGACGTACGGATTGACCGGTCCCGTCGGCGGAGCCGGCTCTTCAAGCTTCCACTGCGCGCTCCCCCACGTCGGTTGCGCCCAATTGTTGCCTTGCGCGTATCCGTCCTGAACTTGGACGTTCAAGTAACTGCCCGCGTCCGCGGCGCTCTTCAGCGTCACGTAGCCTTCGATATCGCCGCCCTGTTCCGTCTTGGCGGGCTCCTGCTTCCAAGTCGCGTTCGCGCCCGGCGAATCGAGCAGCTTGAGCGGGGTCGCGCCGACGAAATCGACGGATGCCGCGTATCTCCCCGTCGTCGCGCTGCGCAAGCGCTTGCCGTCCGCGGCATCTTCCACGATCCAATGAGAGGCTCTATCCGTATAGTCGGGCTCGCCGTAGCGAACTTGATCGTCTTCTTCGTACAGATAGGCGCCCGTCCAATGATTTTGCAGCCGTTTGGGCGTCGAATCCGCCGCGGGCTCCAGCTTCCAGACGGCGCTTCCCCACCCCGGCTGCGCCCAATCGTTCGCCCGGACGACGCCGTCCGGTCCGGCCCCCGCTCCTTCGATGTTGACGATCCAAGAAGGGTTCCGCGAACTGACGATATGGATCGTCCCCCCGCCCGCATCGGCGATCTCCCATCGATCCGACGTCCAGCCGGGGCCGATGTCCGAGATGCCGATCGGATGCGCAATGCTCTGCTCCGACACGTCCTGGGTGTGCAAATAATGGCCGGTCGCTCGGTTGCGGAGCCGCTTATAGCCATCCTTCTCTTCCACGAACCAGTGGGAAGAAACCTCGTTCAGCGCGGGATTCCCGTAGGCGACCGCGCCATCCTTCTCGTACAGATAAGTTCCGTTCCACGGATTCGCGATGCGCGCCGGAGCCGAGGTCTCGGCCTTTTCCAGACGCCATACCGCGCTTCCCCACGGCTTCTGCGCCCAGTTATTCGCTTGAGCGTAGCCGTCCTGGATTTGGAAATTGACGATCCAGTTCGGGTTGCGGGAGCTGACGATGTTCACGTCTCCCGGATGATCCGGCGCTTCCGCGATCTCCCACAAGTCCGACGTCCAGCCCGCCGGAATGTCCGAGCTTTCCAGCGCGTTCGTGATGTTCGCCTCGGTCACGACCTGCGAGTGGAGATAGTGGCCGGTCGCCCGATTTTGCAGGCGTTGATGACCGTCCTTATCTTCGATTTTCCACTGCGCGGCGGGATCGTCGATGGCCGTAAATCCGTAACGAACTTTGCCTTCCTCGTCTTCGTACAAGTAGTAGCCCTGCCACGGATTTTTGATCCGCACGTATTCGTTTCCGTCCGCGGCCGCAACCGCGTCTCCCGCGCTGCCAGCCGCTCCGGCGGCAAGCGGGGGAAGCGCCAAGATCAGCGCTAATCCAAGCGCAACAAGCTTCTGCGCAAGTTTCATCTTCCATCCTCCTCGAATTTGGGCCCGGCCGCAATTCGTCAACCCTTCGTCGCCCCGTCGGCCAGACCGGAGATGAGATACCTCTGCAGCAACAGGAATACCGCGGCGATCGGTATCGCGATCAGAATCGTGCCGGCGGCGAAAATCGTGAAGTTGTTCGCGAATTTGTCGTTGACGAAATTGTACAGGCCGAGCGCCAGCGTGAACTTCTCCGGGCTGCGAATAATGATCCGCGGCGTCAGGAAGTCGAAGAACGGCGCCATGAACGTGAACAGGGCGACGACCGCGACGATCGGCTTGGCGAGCGGAATCAGGATCCGGAAGAAGATCGTCAGGTAGCCCGCGCCGTCCATCTTGGCGGATTCGTCCAGATCGCGGGGAATCGTGTCCAGATAGCCTTTAACCAGGAAGACGTTCATCGGCAGGCCTCCGAACACGTAGATCAGAATCAGACCCGTGAACGTATCCAGAAGATTCACCGTATTCAGCAGCAAGTAGATCGCGACCATCCCCATCAGAACCGGAAACATCTGCAGCAGCAAAAACGCGTAGATGCTGTTCCTGCGCCCGACGAACCGGAACCGCGAGAACGCGTAAGCCAGAATCGTAACCAGGCAGACGGATGCGGTCCCGTTGGCGAAGGCGACGATGAGCGTATTCCGGTACCACAGCTTGTAATCGCTTCTCGGATTCGTGAACAGCCACTCGTAGTGGACCAGCGACCAATTGTCCGGAATCAGCTTTAAAGCGAACAAGCTCGTTCCGGGATTCAGGGACATGCTGAAAGCCCAGATTAGCGGATATAAAATGACCGCGAACATGATCAGAACGATCGCGTAGATGCCCGACACTTCCAGAGCGGATTTCATGGAACGTTTCATCTTAGTACATGTCCTCCTCTCGGAACGAACGGGTTCTGCGGAATTGATAGAAAGCGAACGCCGCGACGACGATGCCCATGATGATCGAGATGGCCGCCGCCATCTTGTAGTTGTTCTCGTTGAACGTCAGGCTGTACACCCAGGAGATCAGAATGTCCGTCGCGCCCGCATTCTGACCCGATACCGGAGGACCGCCTTTGTTGAACAGGAAGATCAGGTTGAAATTGTTGAAGTTGTACGAGTATTGCATGATGAGAAGCGGAGCGGTCGCGTACAGCACGTGCGGCATCGTGATGAAGCGGAACTTCTTCCAACGCGAGCCTCCGTCGACGTCCGCGGCTTCGTACCAATCCTTCGAGATGCTCTGCAGCACGCCGGTAATGAGCGTAAAGACGTAAGGAAAGCCGAGCCATACCTGGATCGAGATGATCGCGATTCGCGCCCACAGAGGGTCCGACAGCCAGGGAATGACGACGCCGAAATGGGAGAAAATGTCCCGGTTGATCGCCCCGAAATTGTCGTTGAACATCGCCGCGAACACGAGCACGGTCATGAAGGACGGTACCGCCCAAGGCAGGATGAACACCGTCCGGATGATTTTCTTGAACTTCACCCGGCTGTCGTTGATCAACACCGCCAGGAAGAACGCCAGAACGATCTGCAGCGTCGTGGCGACCAGCGTCCATACGACCGTCCAGGCGACGACGGAGAACAAGCTTTTGCTCCACACCGCTTCCGTGAACAACGCCTTGAAGTTGGCGAACCCGACCCAATCGAGCAGATGCGCGGGCGGGGAATTGTACAGATTGTAGTTCGTAAACGCGAGCGAGATCATGAACAGCAGCGGGAAAATAACGACGAGCGCCATCATGATAAAGTTCGGAACGACGACGAAATACGGGAAGCCGTGCTCCCAGCTGTCGCGGAACGCTTGCCGCACGGACGGCGTGCGGACGCCCTCCCGCAGCTTCTTCGCGTCCCGGTACGCATCGGAAAGGTTCAGCGCGTACAGACCCAGAAAAATAACCGCCACGATGACGGATAACAAGCCTTGAACGAGCAAGGTGCGGGAATCGTCCGTCTCCGGATCGGTACCCAGGCTGATCAAGCCCCCGATCCCGTCGATTACCGGGACGAGCAGCGCATAGATCAAGCTTAGGCCGACGACGAGCACAATCGTCCCCTTGATCCAACGCCTGTTGTACCATTGCCCGAGACCCGGGACGACGGAAAGCAGCGAAGCCGCGATCGGGCTATGCCGGATAGGCGCGAACGGCGGCTCGCCGATCTCGTTTTTGATGTTCATGTTGATTCACCTTTCCTGGCGCCGCGAGTAAGGAAAAGGGGCCCTCGAGAGCCCCTCTTCCCCGTGTGCGGCCGCATTATCGTTACTTCGCGCCGGCCATTTTCATCTTGTCGTCGATCAATTGCACCGCATCGTCGAGCGAAGCTTGCACGTCTTTGCCGTCGGTAATGAACTTCAAAGCGTTCGCCATCGGATCCCACACGTGATCGAGCTCGGGAACGGTCGGGAACGGCTGGCCGTATTGGACTTGGCCGGAGAAGCCGGAGACGAGCGGATCGTCGGTCAGGACGGGATTGTTAAGCACTTCCTTGACGGGAGGAACCTCGCCCGTCTGCTTGAAGTATTCGAGCGCGTTTTCTTCGTTCGTGAGGAATGCCGCGAAGTCCGTCGCCCATTCCGCATGCTTGGAGAACTTGGACAGCATCCAGCCTTTGACCCCGATGAACGAAGTCGGATGAGCGCCGTCCGCCAGCGTCGGAAGCGGAGCGACCGCCAAGTCGTCGCCGAGCGCCTTCTTGTAATCGGTGATGGCCCACGGTCCGTTAATGACCGCCGCGACTTTGCCTTCCGTGAAGAGGCCCCCGACGATGTCGCCGTTAATGCCTTTCGGCATGTATCCGTTCGCGAACCAGCTCTGAATCAAGCTCGCGCCCTTCACGGTGCCTTCCTTGTTCAAGCCGATGTCGTCGATATCGAACACGCCCGCGTTGTCCTTGAAAATATAACCGCCGCTGCCGCCGAGGAAAGCCCAGGCGAAGTAGAAGTTGGCCGCTTCGAACAGGAAGCCGTATTCTTGCTTCTTGGCGTCCGTCTTCTCCTTCATGATCGTCTCCAGCTCGGCGATCGTGGCCGGCGCTTGCGGGATCAGCTTCTTGTTGTAGAACAGCGCGTAAGTTTCCGTGACGAGCGGCAGGCCGTATAGCACGCCGTCTTGGCTAAGCGCCTGCAATGCTTCCGGCGTGTACTTGCTCTTGATCTCGTCGGCCGCCTTCACTTCCTGCACGAGACCTTTTACGACCAAGCTGCCGATTCCCGGCTGATAGAACAAGTCCGGACCTTTGCCGGCGGGGCCGTCAAGCGCGAGCACGTCCGGCTGGTCGTTCATCGAGACCGGCTTGATGTTGATCTTGATGCCGGTTTGCTCGGTGTATTTCTTCGCGATCTCTTCGATAACGGCCAGCTTGTCGGCGTTGTCGTCCGGCCAGATCGTCAGCTCGGCCGGCTTCTCCGGGCCGGATTGTTCCGAAGCCGACGCGCTCGGGGATTCCGCGGAGGCGGACGGCGCCTGGCTGGACGGCGCAGGCGAGCTGCTCGCTCCCCCATTGCCGTTGTTGCCGCCGCACGCCGTCAGCGACAACGCGGCCAGCATCGCGCAGAGCGCGAGCATCGTCTTTTTGTGCTTGAACATGTTACAAATCTCCCTTCTCATCGTCACCGTTTAGGATCGTCGTCCCGCAGCCGTCGGCGCGGTTCATGAGCCTAATTGTACGGGCGGACCGCCCGCTCCAACTACCAATCCGGTGACCTGAAAAGCTAAGATTGTGACTTGCGCGAGACATTTACTTTTTACAAATCACTGCCTTTCAACTAACACCCCAATGATACGGATCCTCTATTCTGAAGGTGATGTCCAATTTGTCAAAAATGGGAGTGTGGCAAATGATGATCGAAAAACAGCAAATGGACCGACGCAAATTTTTGTCTTACCTGGGAACGGGCGCAGCCGCGCTGGCAGCCGCATCCGCCGGGCTGGGCACGCTGGAAGGCAAAGCATCCGCTGCTTCAAAGACGGCAGATCATCTCTTCGGTTACAAAACGAATCGGGTGAGCGGATTTTTCGAACCGATTCAAGCCTCCGACGCCGACCAACTCGTCCTGCCGAAGGGCTACCGGTATGACGTCGTCGTCGCGTTCGACGACGTGATCAACAGCGCGGGAGACAAATTCGGACAAGGCGCGGACTACAACGCTTACCTCCCCATCAACGGCTCCAACTCGCACGGCTTGCTGGTCACCAACCATGAATACACGAACATTTTCCTGCACGGGGACATCAAGGACGGCAAAATGACGGCGGAGCAGCTCCGCAACGAGCTCTACTACCAAGGCATGTCGGTAATCGAAGTCAAGCAAGGCGAAGACGGCGTCTGGAAAATGGACGCTTCGTCCAAGCATGCCCGCCGCATCAACGGTTTTACCCCATTCGAACTGACCGGCCCGGCCAGCGGCGCCAAAGCGACCGGCGGCGTCTCCACCGTAACCGGAACGTTCGCGAACTGCTCCGGCGGCGTTACGCTGTGGAACACGGTCATGTCCTGCGAGGAGAACTTCGAGTCTACGGCCGGAGCCGCTAACTTGAACGCGACGCATTACGGCTGGGTCGTCGAAATCGACCCGTTCGACGGCAAGTTCCTGAGAAAGCATACGGCTCTGGGGCGCTTCCACCATGAAAATACGGCCATGGGCCTCGCCAAAGACGGCCGCGTCGTGGTGTACATGGGCGACGACGTGAAAGACGCGTGCGTGTACAAATTCGTATCCAAAGGCAAATACGATCCGGCTGCGGGACGCCGCAATTCCGACCTGCTCTCCGAAGGCACGCTGTATGCGGCCAATTTGAAGAGCGGCAAATGGATGGAAGTGTCGATCGACGAGGTGCGCAAAGCGCTGGAGAAAGATGGCTTCAAAGCGCCGAACGGCGTCAAGGGCACGCAGGAAGAGCTGCTGCAGAAGTTCCAAACCCAAGGCGACGTCGTGACCTACTGCGCGGAGGCTGCGCTGCTGGTCGGCGGCACGCCGACGGACCGTCCGGAAGACGTGGAAGTTTCTCCGTTCGACAACACGATTTTTATTTGCCATACGAACAACGACAACCACGGCAACATCCACGGGCACATCACCCGTATTTTCGAAAAGGACGACGACTTGGGCGCAACCGAATTCGACTTTGAAATTTTCGCGGCGGGCGGGCGCCAATCCGGCTTCAGCTCGCCGGACAACCTGGTTTTCGATTCCAACGGCAGCCTGTGGGTCGTGACGGACATTTCCTCCGGCAGCCTCAACAAAGGCGTGTTCACGCACTTCAAAAACAACGGTCTGTTCGTCATCCCGACGGTCGGCCCGAGCAAGGGCGAAGCGCTGCAGTTCGCGTCCGGCCCCCGCGAATGCGAAATGACCGGACCTTACTTCACGCCGGACGAGCGAACGCTGTTCCTGTCCATCCAGCATCCCGGCGAAAATACGGAGGATGCCAGCAAGCCGACGAGCATGTGGCCGCACCGCAAGGGCGACAAAATTCCGCGCGAGGCCGTCGTGGCCATCCGCGGCTTCAAGCTCGGCTAATATCTTAATCGCGAGGAGACTTCTACCATGCCATTCGGAAATATCGGTATCGGCGGTCTGATTCTGATCCTGATCATCGCCCTCATCATTTTCGGGCCTTCCAAGCTGCCCGAACTGGGGCGAGCCTTCGGCCGCACGCTCAGCGAATTCAAGAGCGCTACACGGGGAATGATCGACGGCGACAAGGAAGACAAGAGCAAGACCGAAGCGGTTGAAGCCCTCGCCGCTTCGGAACAGCAGCCGCGCCTGACCGCAGTCGATTCCAACAAAGGCTGAGGAGGCCCGCAATGAAGGCCGAAAGCGCGGAAGCCAGCTTCGTCGGCCACTTGGGCGAAATGCGCCGCAGAATCATTTTCACGCTGATTGCGTTTCTGGCGTCTCTCTGCGGCGCTTTCGTCTATGTGAAGGAGATCTATCGCTGGCTCGTCCGGGATCTGGATTTCAAGCTGGCTATACTGGCTCCGTCCGACGTGATCTGGGTCTACCTGAAATTGGCGGGCGTGATCGCCATTGCCGTCGCCTTGCCGGTTGCCGCCTACCAGGCCTGGCTGTTCGTCAAGCCGGCCTTGAAGCCTCGGGAACAGCGGGCCGCGCTGGCGTATATCCCCTGGCTCCCTATTTTGTTCGCGGGCGGGCTCGTCTTCGGATATTTCGTGATTTATCCGATGGTGCTGCTGTTCCTGGAGGGCATGTCCGGAGATTTTACCACCATGTATACGGCGGACAGATACTTCTCCTTCATGCTGAGCATGACCGTGCCCTTCGGGCTGCTGTTCGAAATGCCCGTCACGGTCATGTTCCTGACCCGGATCGGGATTCTGACTCCGGCCCGGTTAGCCAAGGGACGCAAGCTGTCCTATTTCATCCTGACCGTAACCGCCGTCATGATTACGCCGCCGGACATTATGTCCGACGTGCTGGTGATCATCCCGCTATTCGTTCTGTACGAGGTGAGCGTAGGGCTGTCCAAGTGGGTGCACGGCAAGAAAGAAAAATTGGGGACCGCTTAATGCGGTTTCTTTTTTTGTGGGTCGAGAGGGAGGGACAAGATCTGCTGTTGCCTGGAAAGTACGAATTGTATTTTGTACAACTAATTTAGGTCCAACTTGACCCTTCCGATTCGATAGTTGTATCAAATACAATTAATTCAGCCTCTTACCCTTCATTCTCGCCCAGTTCGGACAGATTAGTTGTATTTCGTGCAATTATATCAAAAATCCGCAAAATTTCCGGACAATTAATTGTATTTTATACAACTATTGCAAGGGATGTGGTGTCATCAGGTTGCATAAGATGGCGCGAAGTGCGGAGAGACGAATCATGCCCCAACTCCAATCGTATTTTCATCCTCTTGCCCTGTCGCCCCGAACCGTTCGGACAGAGGATCCGCTATGTGTGAACAAAACCGGGTTTTTCACACCTTTGCGGACACAGGATCCGTTATTTGGCTCCGAGATGGCGATTTCGGCCCTTGATCATCGAAATAACGGATCGTCTGTCCGAATCGACTTCAAAATGAAGGGGTTTCGGCAAAATAACGTCTTCTGTGTCCGATAGAATAAGATCAAGTGGACGAATCCTGCATATGCCCGGCAACGAGCGACGAAGACCGGTTCTATGCCGATCGAAGGCCGACGTCGCTTTCGAATTGATGAGCGCTCTGCCGAAGATCAAAACGTTGCTCTGCGAATAATGTAAAGATCGCCCTGCAGTTTGGCCGTTTGGCTCGCTGCGGGGCGATTGTCGTCTTTCCGTATTATCGTTTCGAACTTACTTGATCGGCTGCCCGAACACGCCCTTGAACACGGATTCCTCCAGCGGGCGCCGCGGAGACGGACCCTCGCGCTCGGCCATGGCCGGTGGAAGAGCCTCTTTGTCCCCTTGGTAACCCAGAGCGATGAGCGCCTGAATCGCGAATTCCTCCGGGATGTTCAACGCCTGGCGGGCTTTATCGAAATCGAAGCCGGTCATCGCATGGGTCATGAGCCCTTTGCGAACGGCCTCATGCGACAGTGCGCCCCATGCCGCTCCCGCATCGAACGCATGGGACGGTAACGGTCCTTTATCAGACGAGCTCTGCGAAACGATAAGGATCAATACCGGCACTTTCTCGCACCAGGCGCGATTGAAATCGATCAGGAACGGCAGAAACTTTTCGCGCTCTTCCCGCGTCCGCGCAACGATGAATCTCCAAGGCTGAAAGTTGAACGCGGAAGGCGCGAACCGGGCGGCTTCCAGCACGCTGAACAATGCCTCTTCGGGCACTTCCTTCTCCAGAAAAGAACGCGGCGACCAACGATTGACATTGATCGGATCAATGTCGTAGGCGGTCGGGCGGGCTTGGGCGATGGCTTCTTGAACTGTGGTCATGGCGTTTTATTACCTCCTGCGGCTGCATGGTCTAGTTGGATAAGCTCCACTTTCTTTATTTTAGCGCAAAGTTCGACAAAACCCTAATTGCCCCCGGAAAGCCGCTCGCATGGCCAATCCCAGGCATAGCGCCCTCGCCAAGGGTTGATATATAATTATGGAGTCAATATGAGGGTACCCGAGGGAGGTTAAGCATAAAGGAGGCGAAGCACATGCGCCATGTGAAGTGGATTTCCGCCGGCACCCTGGAACCGCTTAAAACCAACAGAACGAGAAGCATACTGTATATTGAAGACAATCAGGAAATCGGTCAGTGGGTCAAGGAGGAGTTGGAACAACGCGGGTATGCGGTACAGTGGCTGATGTCCGGGGAAGGCGCGGAACGGGAAGTGCACAGGCACGATGCGGTCATTCTCGACATTATGCTGCCGGGACTGGACGGTTTTACGGTCGGCCAGCGTTTAAAGAAAGCAGCGCCGTCGGTGCCGATTCTGCTGCTGTCCGCCCGGTCGGCTGTCGATGATAAGCTTCAGGGGCTGCAGTTCGCAGACGATTATGTAACCAAACCCTTTCATCCAGACGAGTTGGCAGCGAGAGTGGAAGTTCATCTTCGCCGAAGCGGTGCGAGACTTCCGGAGTGCCTGAAGCTCGGGCAGCACATCGCCGTGTATATGAACGCAAATACGGTGTTGGACGAACGCACGGGAGAAGAAGTCGTACTGACGGGCAAACAGCATCAAATTTTGATGTATTTCCTGAGCCGTCCCAATCAGATTTTGCCTAAAGAACAAATCTTTGAAGCCATCTGGGGAGAACCGTATATGGAGGGCGACAAGACGCTGATGGTTCATATTCGTCACCTTCGCCAAAAGCTGGAGCGAAACCCGGACGCGCCGGAAATCATTGAAACGATTCGGGGCATCGGCTACAGGGTGAGGCTATGAAACGCGCCGGATCGTTTTTCCGACGGTATTTGCTGCTTCATTTTCTGCTTCTCATTACCCTCCCGCTTCTGGCGATTCTCCTATTTTTCGGTGTATTCCCCTCAGCAGAGCAGTCAGACGCGCTGTACGAATTTCGCAGCATGACCGTCCTGGTCGGCCTTATCCTTACCGTGTTTTTTTCTATTTCGTGGCAGTTCTTTTATCGCCTTCGCAAACGGTTGATTCGCCTGCAGGAAGCGATGGCCATCCCCTCTGACGGAGACTGGCTTCCCCGCCCCATGTCCGTTCGTACCGCGCGCGCGGACGAACTCGGCCAGTTGGAAGCCTCATTTAACAGGATGATCCTCCAGCTCGAAGGCAGCCGCCGCCGGGAACTGGAAGAGGAATCGCTCAGACGGAGACTGATTGCGAATTTGTCGCACGACTTGCGAACGCCGCTGACCGTTATCCGAGGACATGCCTCCAGGTTGCGTAAAGAACCGCTCAGCCTGGAAGGACGCGAATCGCTGGAGTCTGTCGACCGTACCATTACGCGCATCGGCGAATTGATGGACGATCTGCTGGCCTACACGCTGCTCACGTCGGGCAAATACCCGTATCATCCGGTTCCAACAGACATCGTTCGATTGGCAAGAGCCTCCATCGCTTCCTGGTATCCGGCATTCGAGCATTCGGGCTTCCACATCGAAGTCGATTTGCCTGAGCAGACGACGTTTATATGGGAAGTCGATCCGCAATGGATGACGCGCGTGCTCGACAACCTGTTCCAGAATGTCCTTCGGCATGCAGAAATCGGCCGATATGTCGGTATCGCCGCGAATGCGGAGTTGAAGCGACTGACGATTGAAGATCGCGGCCCGGGAATGGACGAGCCCTCCGCTGACCGCGGCGCCGGTATTGGGCTTGCAATCGCAACATATATGCTGAAGGAAATGAAGCTGCATGCGCATTTTGCATCGGACGAGAACGGCACAAGCGTAACGATCGGCCAAATTGAAAATTTAAACGGGATTTAAACCGAACGATCCCCGGCATTTAACTTGCGATGACTATAATGGAAAGCATGACAAGAAAGGAAAGGGGATTCTTGCATGCTTGCCATCCATCAACTCGTCAAACGCCGCGGTTCCCGCACGATTCTGAACGGCATCAGCTTCCAGGCGCAGCCCGGCCGGGTGACCGGCTTCCTCGGGCCAAACGGTGCGGGGAAAAGCTCGACTCTCCGCATTATGCTAGGGCTTGATCGTGCCGATTCCGGCAAAGCGCTGATCAACGGAATACCTTTCACCCATCTTCGCAACCCTCTCGCCACTGTCGGCGCCTTGCTCGACGGCTCCGGCGCTCACCGGGCTCGAACAGGACGAGCCCATCTGAACTGGATCGCCCGTTCTGCAGGCTTGCCTCGCTCCCGGGTCGATGAAGTGCTGGAAATCGTCGGTCTGACCGACGCGGCGTCCAAGCGTGTCGGCAGTTACTCCCTCGGCATGGGTCGCCGACTCGGGTTGGCCGCCGCACTGCTCGGCGATCCCGAAATCCTCATTCTGGACGAACCTGTGAACGGTCTTGACCCGGAGGGCATCCGCTGGATCCGAACATTTCTGCGCGAACGCGCCGCAACAGGCCGCACAGTGTTGCTGTCGAGCCATCTGATGGGCGAATTATCCGAGACGGTTGACGACGTCGTTGTCATTAACCAGGGACGAATCGTCGCCGACGGCACACTTGCCGAGGTTATTGGCGCTCACAGCTCGCTTGAAGATGCATTTTTCGCGCTTACGACTCAGAACGGCAGGGCCGCACCATGAGGACGCTTGCTGCGGAATTGTCCAAGCTCTTCTCCCTTCCGTCCGTCTGGATCGCGCTAGTCGCCGGGCTGCTGGTTCCGGCTGGCGTTACCGCGTTAAACGCGGTATCGATCCGGAATGCGATGGCTCAAGGCAGCGAGACCGCGGTCGGTATTGATTTTGGCTATCAGGAATTGGCTTTCGGCGTCATCGGCGCAATCATTATTGGCGTCGTCGCGGTCAGCAGCGAATACTTCACCGAAAGCGGCGAATCCGGGGGCGGACGCCAAATTACAACCAGCCTGACCGCCATATCGTCCCGCCTCCGCTTCCTGCTCGCCAAAGCTGCCGCTGTTGCAGTTGTCAGCGCGCTGCTGGCTGCAGCCGCCGCTGCCGCTACGATGGCAGTGATCCGCATCGTCCTTGGCGAGCTTGCGCCCGTCCCTGGGAGCGAGGACGTCCCGAGGTTGATCGGCATCTTCTGCTACTGGGCGCTTACGGCGCTGCTGGCGTTCGGAATTACCGTCCTTACCCGGCATGGCGTCGTTCCGCTCTCTATCCTGATCGTGAACACCTCTGTCGTCACCGTCACCTATCTGCTCACGCGGATCACGCCGTTGGCGTATTATTTGCCCGATATGGCCGGAATCCGCATGTTCATTCGCGACTTGGCCGATTCGACTGTCGAAATTTCTCCGCTCGTCGGCGGGCTGGTCATGTCCGTCTGGGTCGCGGCGCTTTTCACCGTCGCCGCTATCGTGTTTTGCCGGAGGGACGCTTGAGCGCCGCAGTCGCCCGGCCTCGCAGCCGGGAAATCGTCCAAACGCTCGCTGCAGAACTATCGAAGCTGTGGTCGCTGCCAGCTGCATGGCTCATCGTCGGCGGTTCGCTGATCCTTAATCTCGTCCTGTCGGCAGCCTTCGCCAGCGCCGGATTGCAGGGCTTAACCGGCACGCGGAACGTACTCGATATCGGGCTAGCTTCAATTAGCTACACCCAGGCCGGGTACATCATTCTCGGGATCATGGCTTCCTGTTCCGAGTACACCGGAGGGCAAATTCGCACCACGCTTACGGCGATGCCCCGGCGCAGCCTTCAACTGGTTGCCGCGCACCTTGCCCTGACGTTCATAGTCATCCCCGCGGCGATCACTACCGCCGCGTCCGGTGTCCTGCTCGCCGCGATCGTTCTCGACGCTTCAGCGTCTTTCGATCCGGGCAGCGCCGTCAACATCCTTGCAGGTGTGACCGGGAGCCTTTGTCTTACTACGCTCATTAGTGCAGCTATTGGAGTTTTGCTGCGTCGAACGCTTCCTGCGGCAGCCGTCGTACTCGGCTATTACTTCATCGCCGGCCCGCTCCTGCGAGAGCAGACAGCTTATGCTAAATACTTCCCCGACACAGCGGGAGTCGCCATGTGGTTCCCGCAATCCGGCGATTCGAGCGCTCCGACCCCGGCGCAAGGAGCTATCCTCTTGATCGCCTGGACGATTGCGATGTTCGCGATCACTGTGGTCGTATACCGTAATCGGGATACGTGACTCCAGTTCCGGAATGCTAATTAGCAAGAGGCCGCCCGCAGAGCAGCCTCTTGCCATGTCATCTTTCTATGATCCGTGATATAACCGTTCTGCATATACTGCCGTCATGACATCGCTATCTTCATTATAATGACACGCTCGAAGCTGCATTCGGAATCAATTCCTCGCGTCCGCTCATGACCTCAATGATCGTATTGGCGCCAAGCTTGAACCCATGAATAAAAGCGGCTTCGGCATGCAAGCTGTTCACGCTGCCATACAGATCAAAAATTTCCTCAAGCTCCCGGAACGTTTCTTCGCCCAATCTGTTGCTCCATTGTTCTTTCATAGCGCCGATTTGCCTGCCTAACGGTCGATAATCAGGATGAGACGGTACAATTGTCTCATCGGGATGAAGCTGCCCACGGTACAGGGCTTCCAGAATCGATTCCATGTTCATCCTCCCATAAATGTCATCGCATCGCTTGAATGAGATTCCTGCACATGGTAGGATATTTATGCAGTCTGCTCACGTAGCGATTGCGGGATAGGAAGTAGCGGTTCTTCTAGGGACTCCACGCTGCTTCCTTCTTTATTTTTGGAGATCGTCATACACCTTCTCAATCCCTTTGCGAACGATGTCTGAACGTGTCGTATTTAGCTTCTCAGCGGAAGCATCAAGCTTGCTCATAATTTCCTGATCGACACGTATCTCAATCGTTTTGCTTTTGGGTTTGTCTGATGGAGGACGCCCCATCTTTTTGGAGGACATCGCTTCACCTCGCTTTTTGTCCTGACAACAATATACTATTGTCAGGACAAAAAGTCAATCCTAGCAAATAAACCTCTTCCATTTTTTTACTTTCAAAACCGGAATATTACCTTTCCGCAAACCCAAACGATACTGAACGGCGTCAATGTTCCCGGTGTCACGCTGGACGACATACAAGCCGTCCTCAATATAAGAGATGCCTGGCGCTATTTGGTGAACGCGATTGATGAGCCGATTACGCTTTCCCTCATTTGCAAACTCAATGAGTACGTCGCGAGGAATGAAGCGCTCGAGTGGGGCGTTTTAAGAACCGGGCGTGTCGGGATTTCAGGCACGGATTATGTGCCGCCGCTCCCGGTGCAGAGCGAAGCGTACCTCCCTTCTGCTCGCGAACAAGCTTCTTGTCGAGAGTGGACATGGTATGATGACCATTACAGAGAAAAATATGGAGCGATTTAACGAATTATTATCTGCCTACTATAACTCGAACGATATGAACGAGATCAAGCCGTCTTTGTACGAACATGCAATCAGCGGCATTGACTTCGAGCCGGAGAAACGTCGTGAGTCGGAACAATCACGATAAAGTGAATACGGTATGCAAGCCTGTGGCCGACAGCAAGCTTTTTTTATTTTGCAAGAGAGGGAAATTTCCTTGACCTGTGAATGACCTTGAAGGGCAACACGAGACTAATGTCTCTTGTTGCAGCAAGCACTGGATTTGGCTAGCAATTTCGCTTCTTAGGGGCTGCGCCCTTAAGACCTACCGCTCGATATCAATTATATATGGAAAATAAACCTGAATATCGAAAGTACAACTCTTTGAAAACGTGAAAAGGGCTCCGGATCTTTGGTAGAATGGTGTTTGCGAAGACAACATCACCCAAAGAGAGGAGCACCTTTTAGGTGAAGTCTACCACATCCGTCAGCAAAATCAAGACCGAATTTTCATTGCAAAATGCAACGAGCTTCGGCGGCATCAAAGTCTTCCTAGCCTTTCTCGAAAAAATCAACCTGTCAGAGGCGATGCGCAGTCTCTCCGGGGGCAAAGCGCACAACGCGATCTTCCCTCTGCATCGCATCCTGCTGTATCTCCTGGTCGGCTGGATGCTTGGCTGCGAACGGATTTTTCATTTTCGCAAGCTGCAGCATGACGCCCTGCTACGTCGTTTCCTTGGCGGACGCTGCCCGCATCACAGCCTGTTGTACAAGGAACTCGGCCGACTGAGCCGGACGTGTCCCGGGCTGGCGATGGAACTGCGGACGCTCCATCAGGAGATCATTCGTCCTTGCTTGCCCGACCGCCTCATTCTCGATCTGGATTCCACGGTCGAAACGGTCTACGGCGACCAGGGCGGCGCGGCCAAGGGCACGAATCCGCACAAGCCCGGCCGCAAGAGCTACCATCCGTTGTTGGCTTTCGAAGGGCAGACGCGGCTGAATCTGAACGCCTGGCTTCGTCCGGGCAACACCCATTCTTCCACGAATGCCATCGACTTTCTGAAGCAAACGTTTGACCTGCTTGGCGAGCATCCGGTCGGCTACGCCCGATTTGACAAGGGCTTTGGCGGTGAAGACTTCTACGGCCTGCTCGAGAGCCGGAAGATCGGCTATGCCGGTAAACTGAAATGGACGAAGCGGCTGGAGCAGGAAGTTCAGAAGTGTCGCTACTGGACGCGGTACGTCGACGAAGATTGGATCATCGAAGGCATCACGCTGATCTACCAAGCGACGACCTGGAAGAAAGCGCGCCGGGTGGCGATCATCCGCAAGGCCCAAGTGTTCGATGACGGACAGGGACGGTTGGTATTCGATACGGACTGGCAGTACGAAGCGATCGTCACGAATTTGGAATGGGAGCCGATCGATTTGTGGCGCTTCTACAATCAGCGTTGCTGCATGGAGAATTACATCAAGGAAGCCAAAAACGGCTTCTCCATGGATCGCATTGCGACAAGCGATTTTGGGGCCAATGAACTGGATCTGTTGATCAAGCTGCTCGCTTATAATTTGTTCGAGCGATTCAAACGTGATTGCTGTGAACCGGTTCATCGTGGCTATACGATCGCCAGGTTCCGGCTGGAGTTTTTTCACATCGCAGCCACGCTCATACAGCACAGTCGATCGGTCATTCTCAAAATGGCGAAGGACTTCGCGGGCCGGTACGCTTGGAAGCGGATCGAACTCCGAGTAGCTCAGTTAGAATGACCCCTTCCACAATCTTACATGGAAATCGCAACGCCCCTTCATTGGGGAGGGGGAAGGACTATCCTTCATGCCTGCACTCGGGAAAATCTCCTGGAGAATCTCTCTTTATTTTACAGCGTGACGACCCTCAAATTCCTGCACTTACCTTGCTACTATGGGCTTTCGAAATTCAGGATAAAGTTCTTTATGAAATAAAGATTTTCCACAAATTAACAACACCTTTGGACTATAAATTTAGAACTTGATTTTATCCAATTCATAGATCAAACCAGCTGCGATAATGCTTCCGGTTATTCCTTCTAAGACATTCCGAATTCGTGGAGAGTGATTCTTGAATAATATTTTTTTTCGGTTTCTCTACTTTCAATTGTGCAGAAATAGCAGTGATTTCACTATCTAGCTTTTTTCTGTTCTCCCCCTCCAGCTTAAGTTGATTCAAATGCTCAGTTAATTTAACACCAGAACTTTCGGGACTAACTTCTTTGATGGATAAAAAATGTAGGGCTGGAACGGGTTGAGGGGAATCTGATCAGGAGCGACGAAAGTTGCAATTCGCTGGCAAAGATGGATTTGAAAGGAATTTACAAAAAACGTAGAACACCTCCCTATCGAGAGATAAGGAGGTGTTTTCAGTGAGTAGACCCTGGCTTGGTCACCTACTCACCTATGTCTCAACAGTATATGGAATTGGCAAAAAAATCAAGCAGGCTCGCGACGGAAAAAAGAAGCCGCAGGTGCTCCCTTCGACGGTTTTCTGCGTCATGCTCCTCGGATTTCTGTTTCGTATGGAAAGCTTCAACCAATTGAACGGATGGTTGCATGCTGGGCGTTTTCGAAAATTGCTGAAGGGCGTTCGTCTTCCCTTTATCGATGCCATCCGCGAATCGCTCGGCACGTATGATCTGGCCGTGCTGCAGCAAACGCATCGGGAAATCATCCAACAAGCACGACGGAATCACGTATTGCGGCAAGGTACCATCGGCGGGCGTGTGGTCGTGGGTTTGGATGGCGTGGAACTGTTTGAGAGTACAAAGAAATGCTGCGCGCATTGTTTGACGCGGGAAATCGATGGCGTTACGCATTACTTTCATCGTGCCGTGGCCTGTATGACGATCGGTTCGGATCCGCATCTGGTGGTGGGGTTTGAGAGCTTACACCCGAAGACGGATCGGTCAGAGAAGGACGAAGGCGAATTGACCGGGGCGAAACGTCTGCTGAAGCGACTGCATCGGGAATACCATCACTTTGCGGATGTGGTGGTCGGTGATGCGTTCTATGCCAACGCACCGTTTATCGAAACGGTGCTTGCGAGCGGGATGGATGCGGTTGTACGCATCAAAGATAAGCGAATGCACATCGTCAAAGACGCCATGGGGTTGTTTCAAAAGCGTGCTGCGGATGCCCAGTGGGGGAGAGAAGACGCCGAGCCGCAAGCCAATCGTAAGAAGCGCCGAGCCAGACGCGTCGAGGTACAGGCATGGGATAAAGAAGGATTTGAGATGACGGGCCTGAAAACGACCGTTCGCTTCCTGCGATTTGTGGAAACGGTCAGGGAGACCGCGTACGAAGGGGGTCAGCCGAAGCAGCAGACGGCGACCAAGGAGGCCTGGGTCGTCACGACACTGGGCCAGCATGTGCCGGCGAGCGACATTTGGGAGATGATTCATAAGCGTTGGGATATCGAGAATAACGGGTTCCGGGAACTGAAGACGAAATGGCACATCGATCACTGCTTCATGCACCAAGAACGGGCGATAGAAGCGATCTTGCACTTCATCGTCATCGCGTTTAACTTATTCCAACTGTTTCTTTTTCGCCGGGTGCAGGGCTTTCGAGAGCTACGTCTGACCCAGACTATGATGGTGGAAGAGATGCGTATACAAGCTGTAACGGCAGAAACACCGCTATTGTGGTTATTAGAGTGAGGGAAGTCGCTGGGTGACGGAAAGGATAAAAAAAGGCAACGCAACAGCGCTTTTAACTAAGCGCCTGTTTAAGGTGAACTCCATTATGGGAGGTGGAATCGCTTCGTGTCGAATCTTCTCCGTTTTTGTTTCCCTTATACTGGTCACGCCAAATTGGAAACTAACACCGAAACCTCTGTTCCCTATCGGAAAGACTTGCGGAGAGCCGTCTTCCTCTTTATGATGAGGGGAAACGACAACGAACGAGAGAGGAAGAACCATGACGATCCGGTCGCTTGACGAGCTTGCGCCTACGGTAAATTTCGCCAGCAGGGCGACGACGTCCGCCGATACGAAGTGGGGGAGACGCGTCATTCCCGACAGCCAGCTCTTCTACGTCGTGTCCGGCTACGCGGAACTGTCCATCGGAGGAAAAACGTACGGGATTCGCGGCGGAGAGTGCGCGCTCTACGGTCCGGAATGCCCTCACGAGCTGTTCGCGGCGGAACGGACGGACTATTACAGCATTCATTTCCATTGGCGGCACGAATCGACGGCGCCGGTCCATCCGGGACTATCGATTCGTGCCGCAGGCCGCGAAGAGCCCGACCTTCGGCCGGTCCGCCCGGCTCCGGACATTCCGCCTTACGGCCCATCGCCGCTTCCGACCCTATTGACCGTATTCGGGCTGGAGCCGATCATGACGAAGATCGTCAAGGAATACGAGCTGGAGCAGCCGGGTTACGGAGCCGCGCTGAGAGGACTCATGACCCAGGCTTTGACGCACGTCTTCAGGCAGCTGTTGAACGTCCGGGCGGCGTCCTCCGACGCCGGCAACAAGATCGAGCCCGCCATTGCGGCGATGCAGGAGGAGCCGGGAAGAAATTGGACGGTGGCCGAGCTGGCGGCGATGTGCGGTTACCATCCGATTCATTTCTCCAAGCTGTTCAAGGAGGAGATCGGCCTTCTTCCCAAGCAGTACGTCATCGGCGAACGGATCAAGCAAGCGAAGCGGGCGCTTCTTCACGGCGAGAAAATCGATTCGCTGGCCGAACGGCTGGGCTTTACGAGCATTCACTATTTCAGCCATCAGTTCAAGAAGCTTACCGGATTGACTCCGACCGAATTCCGCATGCAAGGCAAAGACGCCTAACCGAGGAAACCAATAGCGTCCTTCCGGTCTCCGCATCTTATCCCAAGCCGAATAGAGCTGCTCCCGCATGCAATCTAGCGGGGCAGCTCTATTTTTAACCGGCAATCCGGCCCGTTCAAGCGTCGGGGCCGGCCCGTCCTATTTCTTCTTCTGCACGACCGGCATCATCATGCCGTCCTCCATCCCCATCATGCGGACGCTGTCGCCTTCGTCGTCGGCCACGGACAGGAACACCTCCGTGCCGAAAGCCGGCTCCGCGTAGGGCAGATGCGTGCGTCCGCGCGCCAGAATCTGCCTGTAGTTGCCCGATTCGCCCTCGTAGCCGTCATGATCCCAGGGAACCCAGGAACGGGCATTGCAATAGTGGCATACGTAAGAGCGCCGAAATCGGTCGGCCGTCCGGTTCGGATACGAGCGATGCAGCAGATGCGAGTGAAAAAACAGAACGTCGCCGGGTTGCAGGGGAACCGGAACCGGAGGCGGGTACTTCGCGACGACGCGCGACAGCGTATTCGCCTCGTCGTCGAGATGGCTGACGTTCTCCACGCCGTGCAGATCCTTGAACGCGCCGACGGCGTGAACGCTGCCCGAGAACTCCCCTTCCGGGGGATAGATCGGTTCGTGGTTCGAGCCGGGAACGACCCATAGGCAGCCGTTCTCCTCGTCGGCGGCCTCCAGGGCGATCCAAGCGCCCAGCATCGTGTCCGGGTGCGTCTTGATGTAATACGAATCCTGATGCCAGCCCTGCCCTCCCCGTCCGGGAGGATTCAGGAACATCATCGACTGCAGCGCGTACACGTCCGGCCCGATCAAAGCTTCGGTCACGTCGAGGATGCGCGGGTGAAGCAACCCTCTCTCGGCGGCGGCATCCCGTCTCGAAACCATATGAACCCGGGTCTGCTCGGTGAACTCCCGCTTCAGCGGATCGTCGTCCCGAACGGCTCCACCCGCCTTCGCCGGGCCGAGCCGCGTGCGTTCCGCCAAATCGTACAGCTCCGCGATGTCCTCTTTTGTCAGTAAGCCCCTTACGATCAAATAGCCGTTGCGTTGATAATGAACGTAATCGTCCACGCTGACCAAATACCGGTTGCCGTGCTCGCGCGACTTCGGCGTATAAGGAATCCCCATCTCTCCAAGCCCCCGTGAAATTAGTTGCTATTATTGTGCATCACGCCGAGCGAACTCTCAATGGACGGAACCCCGATTTCAGGGTATTTATTTGATCTGTTCGTTCACGAGCACATGCCGATTGGCGGAAACCGACGCGACCGTATCGGGAGCCGGCAGGGCATGCCGGGCCAGGGAATTCTCGCAGCGCTCGATGTAGGCGGAAGCCGTTATCCCTCGAAGACGCTTGTAACATTTTGGAGAAATGATGCTCGTCCCGGAAACCGACCCGGTAGGCGATCTGCTTGACGGTCCACCGTCCGCTCAGCATCAGCAGCTCCGCTCCAGCAAGGCTCGCTTCGGCGACAGGCCGACGGAAGTGACGAACATGCGGGTGAAATGCTCGTGGGACCACCCCGACTGCCGGGCGATCGATTCGATCGTAATCGGTTCTTCGAGATGCTCTTCCATATACGTTAACGCCTGCGATATCGGAAGCGGAAGCGGCCGGGCCAGCTCCTCCAACGCCGACGACAGGAGCACGGACAGCCTCCGCTTCCAATAGGCCAGCTGGAAATCGGCGATTCTGACCATCTGCCCCAATAGCGCGGGCAGCAGGCTGTTGCCGCTCACCGGAAGACAAGATGAGCCGGCGAGCAGCGAATCGAACCTGGCGTCGCCGTGCCGCAGCTCCCCGTAATCGAAATGGACGAACAAATGCCTCACGTTCCTGTCCGGATCGAAGCGATAGCGGTGCCGCTCGCCCGGCCGGGTGAACACGAAGATCGGCTTGTCCAGCTTGTAGGATTTGCCGTCCGTTTCGTAGACCGTCGACGAGCCTCCGGAAAATAGACGAGCTCGTAGTCGCTCAAGCTCCTTTCTCCGAGAATCGCTCCCGCCGCCGCCCATACGTCCCCAACGCTGTGAACGAACGGCCAGCCGCGCGGCATGCCCTCTCCCCTCTCCCGGCAGTCCTCTCCGTCTCCGTCCCTTATCCGTCATCCCGTTCGCTCTCCTTTCTCTCTATTTTCCTCTATCGTAAGGAATGAACTCCGTTCCCGCAATGGCAAAAGCCCCCCGTCCCGAACGGGAGGAGGGGCTCCAGGCCTTCGGTCAGCTCGCGCCGACGGTCGAATACACGACCGGGAAGTGCTGCCCTTGCAAAATATCGCCTTTGTTCACGCCGACGTAGGACAGCATGACATGATCGCTGGACGGCACGTACCGCGTGTGGCCCGGCATGTAGTGGACGGCGATCGCCCGGCGCTTCCTATCCGAGCGGTTGTTCGGACTGCCGTGCCAGGTCAGGCTGTGATGATAGCCGACCTGTCCTTTCTTGATCTCGAACGGCACGGCCTTCATCTCCGCGCCTTCCGGCAGCAGCTCCGGACGACGATGGTAGGGCATGAATTCCTTGTCGCTCGCCAAATATTTCTGCTGATCGCCCCACTTGTGGCTGCCCGGCACCATCCACATGCAGCCGTTTTCGACGACGGCATCGTCCAGAGCGACCCAGGCGCTGACGAGATCGGCCGGCTGGATGATCGGCCATAGCGGATGATCCTGATGCCAGGCGGTCGGTCCGCCCGTCACCGGCGGCTTATACTGGATCTGGTCGTGCCAGATGCGCACCGTATCGGTCTTGCACAACTGGGCGATCTCCTCGACGATCGCCTTGTTCGCGGCATGCTGGAAGAAAGCGTCGCTGGCCATCCAGATGTTGACGATCTGAATGACTTTTTCGTTCACGATCATTTTCATTCCGTCGTAGGGGGTCGCTCCCTCTTCTCCGTCGGCCAGCATATTGTGGGCCAGCACGGGCTTTTTCACCGATTTCCCCGCCATGACCAGCTCCAGCTCTTCGCGCAGCGCCTCCACCTCGTCGTCGTTCAGCACCACGCCGCCTTTCAGAAAACCGTTACGCTCGAATTCGGCCAATTGGCTATCGTTCAACATCGGACTCACTCCCCAGCTCTATTCGGATGTTTAGATCCATGGCTTCATCATAAGAGTTCCGCGTCCCGATGTATTTCCGATAAACCAAGTTTCGTTTGCGTTTTTCTTGTCTCTTCGGACGGTTAGCCGACGATCCGGTAATCGGGCTTCACCTTGTCGAAGTTCGGATTTTCCCCGCTGATCATCAGCCCCATGCCCCAGTCGAAGTGAACGTTCTCGGTCGGGAAATCGGCCGGATCGCGGTATTGGAACAGCACGTTCCTTCTCGTCCGTTCGCTGCGGTTGGCCGAAGAGCCGTGAATCGTCAAGTAGTTGAAGAACAACACGTCGCCGGCCTCCGCCTCGCACAGCGTACCGTCCGCGAGCGGATAAGCCTTGTGATCGAGGTAATATTTGCCGACGTGCGGAAGCGGCCCTTGCTTGTGCGATCCCGGAACGACCCTCAGGCAGCCGTTCTCTTCGTCCGCGTCGTCCAGATGAATGCTGGCGGCCAGCATCGTATGCTTCTCGTGAGGAAAATAAGGCTGGTCCTGATGCATCGGGAAGGCCGCGCCGTTCTCCGGCGGCTTCACGAGCATTTTGGAATGGTGCAGCTGAACGTTCGGACCGATCAGCTTCGACAGAGTCGCGGCCATATTCGGATGGATCGCCGCGCGCATGAACGCCGCGTCGTGGTAATGAACGTCGTGAAATCCTTTTAGCACGAGCTTCTTCAACTGCTCCGGAGGCAGGTAATCCCCCTGCCAGGCCGCGTTCTCGTCCCGGTTCGCCGCGGCCGCCCTTTGAATGATGCCGTCCACCGCCGTGCGCATCTGCGCGACCTCTTCCGCGTTAAAGACGCCCTTGACCAGCAAATACCCGTTTTCTTTGTAAAATTCCGCATCCTCCGTACGAATCATGCCGATTCCTCCCTTGGCAAAGATGAGCTTGATTGGTTTGGTATTCGGCTTTATTGTATAGCTATCGGATGGGATCGGTCTTTGACCGCAGACGACCGGTTTTTGCACAATAAGGACATCAGATTCAAGCGGAGGCGGGAAAATGGAGCTGGGAAATGAAACGCAGGCGCTGCTGAACGAACAGGCGACGAAGGTGACGGCGGGAAACGGAGCGGAATTCAAAATTCATTATTGGGGCGTCAATCCCCGGCATTTCGGCAACTCGGTGCACCGGCATTCCTTTTTCGAGATCTGCTTCGTCTTGGATGGAGAAGGAGAGTATTCCGAGAGGGGGAACGATTATCCCTTGCGGCCGGGAACCCACTTCTGCTCCAGGCCCGGCATCGATCATCAGATCCGTTCGCGGGACGGAAAGTATTTGCTGTACGTCGCGTTCGAGCCGGATGAGCGCGGCTCGCGGGACGATGCGATCGAAGCGTTCCATGCCCTTGCCGGAAACGGAGAAACGTGCGTCTATGACGACGCCGGGATCATGCCCGCCTCGATGTTATGGAAGAGCCTGATGCTGCGCGAGGGCGGCCGGGGCCGCTTGTCTCCGGACGCCCTGAGGGCGGTCGCGGGCGCATTGCTGCTGAGCTTTCCCGGTCTCTTCGGCAACGAAGCCCCCGCTCCGGCCCGGGCCGCCGGGAGCGCGGACGTTCTGCTTCGCCAGCCAAGCTGTATATTCGGGATAACTTGTCCCGCGATCTGAGCTTACGGGAAATCGCCGTCAATCTGAACGTCTCCGAACGCCATCTCTCCCGCCTCTTCTCCGGGGGCATCCGGGAAAATTTCACGAACTACGTTCGCGGCGAGCGCGTTCGGAGGGCGGCGGAGCTGCTGGCCGAAAGCGACCTCCCGATCAAGGAAATCGCCGAGCGGACGGGCTTCTCCTCGGTTCACTACTTCTCGCGCGTCTTCTTGCGGGAGAAAAATCTTCCCCCGGGCCAATTCCGGCGCAAGCATGCCGGCTCTCCGGCGTTCTAGGCGCCGCCTTGACCCGTCCGGCGCCGAAGTTTCAGCGATCTCTTCTTGGCGGCGCGGGCACCTCGTACGGCACCAGCTTGATCGCCGCGTCCGACCGCGGAAAGACGCTTCGGGCCTGCTCCTCCAGCCTGGCGAGGTCTTCCCGTCCGTATCGCGAGCTGAAATGGGTCATCAGCAGCCGGGAAACGCCCGCTGCCTTGGCGATCTCAGCGGCTTGCACCGACGTGGAATGGCCGTACCTATCGGCCTTCTCCGCCAGATCGGCGCCGAAAGTCGCCTCGTAGACGAGCGCGTCGGCCCCTCTAGCCAGGCGGATCGCCGCTTCGCACGGCCGGGTATCTCCCATCACGGCGACGACGCGGCCCGGAATCGGGTCGTGCAGCACGTCCGCGGCGCGAATGATCGTGCCGTCCTCCCGTTCGATGTCTTCCCCGGCCTTCAGCCTGCCGTACGCCGGTCCCGGCGGAACTCCCGCCGCCGCGAGAACGTCGACGCGAAGGGCGCCGGAGCGCGGTTTCTCCGCGACGCGGTAACCGAAGCAGGGAATCCGGTGATCCAGCAAGGCGCATTCTACGGTAAACCCTTCGCCGTCCAGCACGACGCCTTCCTCCTCGATCTCGCGCACGTTCAGCGGGTAATCGAGATGGGTGCCCGACAGGCTCATCGCGGCCTCGATAAATTCGCGCAAGCCCGGAGGCCCGTACACGTCGAGCGGCTCGGAGCCCCCGAGCGAGGACCGGCTGCTCAACAGGCCGGGCACGCCGAACAAGTGGTCCCCGTGCAGATGAGTAACGAACAGCTTCGTCAGACGGCTGAGCTTCAGCGGGGATTGAAGCAGCCGATGCTGCGTTCCTTCCCCGCAATCGAACATCCAGAACGTCCCTTTGGCCCGGGTCAGGTTCAGCGCGACGGAAGAGACGTTCCTCTCCGCGATCAGCATTCCCGCGCTTTCCACGCGCTCGCCTCCTTCCTCTGTCAGCATTGACGGGTTGCTTCGCGTTTAATCCGGCTTCTAAATCACAAGAAAAACCGTCAGGGGCAACTTCATGCCGCCCTGACGGTTTTACTGAACCGGAGCTATACGGAACGCATACTCCCGTCCTTCTCACGTAGCCTGCTCTTGAGAGCAGGCCGATGTTATTCCTTCACAAGTGAAAATGACAAGATACCCAGTGACCGGGCCGAACTTCGCGCAACTCGGGAACTTGCCGGCTGCATTCGGGCTGCGCGTAAGGACAGCGCACATGAAATGCGCAGCCTGACGGCGGATTCGCCGGACTGGGCACATCTCCTTGTAAAATAATGCGCTCCCGCCGGTTTTCCGGATGAGGTTCCGGGATTGCAGAGAGCAAAGCCTGCGTATATGGGTGCGCCGGCGAATCGTATACGTCGTCCCCATTGCCCAATTCCACGATTTTGCCCAAATACATAACGCCTACCCGGTCCGCCAAATAGCGTACGACGCTTAAATTATGAGAAATGAACAAATAGGTCAGCCCGTAGCGGCTTTGCAAATCCTGAAGCAGATTAAGCACCTGAGATTGAATGGATACGTCCAAAGCGGATACCGCTTCATCGCACACAATCAGCTTCGGATTGAGAGACAGGGCGCGGGCGATGCTGATTCTCTGGCGCTGCCCGCCCGAAAATTCATGCGGGTAACGATTCATCTGCTCGGCATTCATTCCAACAACTTCCATCAGCTCTTGAACCCGTTCCATCCGTTGCTTGTGGTTGCCCAATCCATGGGCAACCAATGGCTCGGCAATGATCTCTTGTACCCTCATCCGAGGGTTAAGCGATCCGAACGGATCCTGAAAGATGATTTGCATATGTCTGCGCATATTCCGGAGCCGATCTCCGCTTAAAGAGAACAAATCCTGCCCTTGGTACCAGACTTTGCCCTCCGTCGGCTCCATCAACCGGAGCATCGTTCTGCCGAAAGTGCTTTTGCCGCAGCCCGATTCCCCAACGATCGCCAACGTCTCCCCTTCATAAAGATCGAGGCTCAACCGATTAACCGCCTTAACAGGGTTGCTTTTCTTGCGAAACATCCCTTTTTTTACCGGAAAAAATTTGGACAGGTTCTCGATGCGGACAAGCGGTTCCTTCATCCCCTCCCCCCCCTTCATGACGAATGGCCTGCAGTTTCTGCATGAATGAAGTCGCGCTTCCAGCAACTGACCATGTGGCCCTCTTGAACGGACTCCAATTGCGGCGTCTCGGTCTTGCAACGGTCGAACGCATGAGGGCACCGCGTATGGAATCTGCAATGCTGGGGCATCGCATTCGCGGAAGGCACTTGCCCCGGAATGGAATAGAGCTTCCCGCGCCCGCCGGCGGAAGAAGGAATCGACTTCAATAGCGCTTCTGTATACGGATGCTGCGGATTTAAGAACACTTGCGTTACCGGACCCGATTCTACGATTTGACCCGCGTACAGGACAATGACTTTATCGCATATTTCGGCCACGACTCCCAAATCATGCGTCACGAGAAGCACGCCCATGCCTGTCTCTTGTTTCAATTCCTTCATTAGCTCTAATATTTGAGCCTGAATCGTCACGTCCAAAGCAGTCGTAGGTTCATCGGCAATAAGAAGCTTCGGATTGCATGACAGCGCGATCGCAATCATAATTCGCTGCCGCATCCCCCCGGACAACTGGTGCGGATATTGCTTTAAACGCGTTTCAGCCATAGGTATGCCGACCTTTTTTACCATCTCCAGCGCTCTTTGCATGGCATCGCGTTTGGAAAGCCCTTCGTGGATGCGAATCGACTCTGCAATTTGCTCGCCTATTGTAATGACGGGATTCAACGAGGTCATCGGCTCCTGAAAAATCATCGCGATTTCTTTGCCGCGAATCTTTCTCATTTGTCTGGGCGACCGATCGGTCAATTCTTGCCCTTCCAGACGAATGGAACCGCCCGCAATGCGGCCCGGCTTCTTGATCAAGCCCATGACGGAGAAGGAAGTAATGCTTTTGCCGCTTCCCGATTCGCCGACAAGGCCAACCGTCTGACCGTGTTCAACATCAAAAGAAATGCCGTCAACCACTCGCAGCGTTTTTTGATCGGTTGAAAACTCGGTTGCTAAATCGCGAACCTCCAACAAAGTATCCTTCAAATGGAGTCACCCCTTTCATTGATTTTCCGAAACGAATCGTACCTCCCCTTCATCTGATGAACGATCCGGGCGTCCGGATGAAGGACTCGCTTTATGCCGACTAATGACTGTACGGTGTCCGGCCAGTTCGGGAAACTTTTGATCCGTTTAATCATGACGGCGGCTGCGCCCAATGTGTTGTCTTCGCTGTCCGTAAATACGAGCGGCAATTGAAATAAAGCCGCTATTCTTTGCATCCATGCTTCGTTCCGGACGCCTCCGCCAACGGGACGTATCTCGCGATAAATTCCGCTGTCCACAGCCGGCTTTATTGCTCGAAATAAAGCGAATGCAATACCGTCCAGCACAGCATGCAATCTATCCCTCTCATTCGCGGCAGACCAATCACCGATATATCTTCGCTCCGGCTTCGGCTCCATAGGATTGTAATACATCGAGGTCACCGCGGAACAAGCATTGTCATTGAGGTCGGGGGCTGAACCATGACGAGGAAGATAAGCCTCGATTTCTTTGCCAGCGCCGTCCAGGCGATAGCCGTGCAAGTAAATGTCTGCTCCAAACCATTGACGAAAGTATCCGGAATTGGCCATATTCCAATTCGCGACCTCATGGATATACCGGACAACGGCCGTCGTACCCAAGGAAAGGCACAGCTGATCTTTCCGAAAAGCGCCTGTCGATAAATTGGCCCCGGGTCCATCCCCGGTCCCGACGAAAACAATCGTTTCCTGCCGAATGTTCAACTCTTTCGAAGCTGCAGGCAACAGGCATCCTGCAACTTGATCCGCTTCGGCGACTTGCGGAAGAGTCACATGCGGAATACCGACAGCCGCAAGCATTTCCGGCCACCACTGCCGATTTTGTTGATCAAATAACTGAGTGGAGGAAGCAGAAGCCGGGTCAGTCACCCATTTGCCCGTCAGCTTCCAGAGCAGAAATTCCTTTACTCCCCCGATATAACGGGCTCGCCGTATGCTCTCCGGTCGCTCAACCGCCATTCCCAGCAGCTTCGCTGTCGGATATATGCCAAGCGGGGGGCATCCGGTCGCCGAGTGCACAGACATGCCGACCGTACGCCTCAGCAATTCGCTTACGTAGGGCGTACCCCGCTGATCTACCCCCGCGATGAGGGGGGCAATCGGCTCATATTCATCGTCCAGCAAAATTAGTCCGGCCATCTGCGAAGTCATTCCGATCGCCGCGATCTGCTCGCGACCTTCGCATAAAGCACGAATCAGTTCGACAAAAGCGAGCCACAGCTCCCTCGTTCCAATCTCTGTCCGATCGCCTGCAGACAATGACGGAAATGGCGCTTTGCGGCTTGCGAGCCGCCGCCCTTCAATCGTATAGAGCGCGGCTTTAATCACCGTAGATCCGATATCGACAGCAAGGATCGGATTTTCCTGCGGATTCATTACGCGGTTCGCTCGAACAATCGGGTTATTCGATCCACAGCTTGATTCAGTTTGTCCGTATCCAAATCGTTCGTCGCCGGATTTTTGAGAGAGCCGTATAGGTGGGGCATGACACGAGTGACGCCCTCTTCCAAACAAACCCGGACCACTTCCTCGACATTGTCGGGAGCGATGCCTCCCGTCGGCTCCAAGGCGATATCGGCCCGAGCTGCCGCTCTGGCCACGGCACGAAGCTCATCCAGCCGCTTGCAGCCTTCGATCGGAAAGTATTTCACCGAACGAATGCCGGTCTCTTTCATCATCGCTACCGCCGCTTCGACCGGAATGGCCGAACTCGTCGGGCTGTTCTGGCTGAGAGGCCCCGTGCCGAGCAGGACGAATCCTGCTTGTCCGGCAGGCTTGATCATCGCGTTCACGAGCGTTGAAGCTCCATGCTGCTTTACGGCATATTGCGACAATGCCGCAGCCGGGAAAATTTGATTCAGGTGAACCGGTTGGGTCGCCAGCGTCAGTTGAAGCGCCCGTTCCCACTGCTCTGCGCTTCCGTCTCCAAGTCCAACGGAGACGTTGATCCCTTCCCTATGCAATTGATCGATATAGGCAACGCCGTCGTTCAACACGGGATAGTCTCTTGCCATAACCCCAATGAGTACGGATTTGCCCAGCAGCTTCGTAGCCGCCCTGGCGGATTCAATCGAATAGGCTTGAATATTCAATAATACTTTGCCGCCAATGCCATGCTCGAACCATTGATCGTTCATTGTTATTCACGTCCTTCGCTTATGCTGCTATGCGCCGCTGTCAGAATCGAACGAATCGTCTGTCCAACGACCGACGCTTCTTCCGTCTTCAATTCTCGCGGATCGAATTGAATAATGCCTTCATCCGCCAAATGATTTCTTGTACGGATCGATGGGTTGCCGTTCTCCATCCTTGCGATCAGTTGCTTGGCTTTCATGCCCGTCTCTTCGGATACGATAAGCTGCAGTCGGGGAATGGGACGGGTCGAATCCCAAGCTACTTTCGTTCTCAGGCCCGGTATCCCTTCCAATTGGGATTCCAGCGCTTCGATTACCGTTTCGTATCGTGCCGTTACCGATTGCGGATCGAGCTTCACGTATGCCTCTAGCGATGCAAATAGCCCCATAATATTTTCTTTGCCGATCTTCATTGCGCGGGCGTATCCTTTGTCTTGCAAGCAGCAAGCCTCGATAAAGCTCATCTTGCCAAGGATCAATCCGGAAGTCGGGCCGCCGATGGCTTTATGTCCGCTATAGACAACCGCGGTTGCGCCCTGCGCTAAATACGTTTCCAAATCGACTTCGGCCGCAGCGTCTACAATGACCGGAATATCGAATGGGGCCGCGATCCGAACGACTTCCTCGAGGCTCAGCATTTCATTGGATACCGCATGGTGGGAGATGACATAGACAATCGCCGCCGTATCGTCCGAGATGGCTCCTTGGAGATGGTACGGCTTGGCTCCGTTAACCGTTCCGATCTCTTTCACTTCCGCTCCGGTCATTCGAATCATTTGGGTCAAATTCGCTCCGAAACTGACGACGTGTCCCTTCTGAACGATGACTTCCTTTCTTCTTCCTTTAATGTGAGGCAGAGCTTCCACTTTATCCAGGTCAACGCCGGTCAAAGAAGCTGCTACGGATACGACAATGCCCGCTGCGGCGCAGGAGGTAATGCACGACGCTTCGGCGTTTACCATTTGCGCAACTTTCCGTTGCACCGTCTGTTTCAGTAGGGCCATATCGACGTAGCTTTGCGAAGCTTCCGATAAAATCTTCGCAACGTCCGGCAGTACGGCCGAGCTTCCCAAATAGGTCATTTTACCGGCGGCATTCACGACTCTAGGCAACTGTATGGATTCGAACGGATTCAAATTACCACCTCCAGCTTCGCTTTTATCCTTTATTCCATCCATTCAAGTGCATCGTCACTGCCATACTCAAAAACTGCATCAGCGCTCGATTAATATCGTGCACAGTCCCGTCGTTTTTCGGATCGACATAAGCAGTTAATCCATCAATGGCACCGGCGTCCACGACGCGATCGGTAATGCGAATCACATCGAGATCGGAGATATGCTCAGGTTTGCCGATGAGGGCGAGCAAAGCCGCCGCTAAACCGAACCCTCCCCAATTGGAAATGTTCGAAGCAATGAGAACATCTACTTCCGTTACCGGCGAGACCGTCTCGCCCTTGTTCAAGTTCGCTCTGATTGCTTCTTGGACATTCCCCATTCCCAGTTCGTTGCCGCCGTCGCCGATGCCGATCGTCGCCACATGCCGCCGATTAGCCTCCTGAAACAGGACGTCCGCTTTAATAACGAGCTCGGAAGGCACTTCTCGCGCCGTTACATTATGATATTTCCATTCGCTGTTTGCCCCCGGCAGTTCAATCGAAATAAGCGCGGAAGGCTTCAACTCATCCATAACCCGCACAGCGGCATTACCGGCGCCGCTCAAATCGATCGGGAAATCTATGACGGTCGCGACGGAAGCGGATGGCGGTCCCGGCTTCGACTTCAGAGCTGTCTCCAGATCGCTGACGATTAAGCCGGCCGCGCGCAAAGCAGCTTCTCCGAACGGAATGAGCGATTGTTCCATGACGAGAATCGGAATGGCCCCAAGGCCCTGCTCGATCGCTCTCGCCAGAACAGCGGCGCCCACCGGGCCATCCGTTTCGGTCAAGCCTTTGATCAACCAGGAGCGGGATGGCCAGCCGGTAAAAATAAGCACGCGATCCCCTGGTTGCACGTTGCTGCGCAAAAGCTCGGCTGCCGCCATCGTTAAAGGAATCCCCGTCTTCTCGCGGGCTGCTGCGTAAAGCTCATGAGAGATGCCTCGCGCGGTAAAATCCTTGGAAATCAAAGAGTCGATCACTTCGCCTAGACGAATATATTTATCATCGAGTTGCAGTTTTTTTTGCATGGTTTTTCTCCTCGTTGCCGGAAACGGCCTTATCTTTTTTTAGCATCCAATACGTCTCGCATCCCGTCCCCAATCAGGTTGAAACCTAAAATGAGCAATGCTATCGCCAATCCCGGAAAGATCATCAAATGCGGAGATTCCATAAAGTAGGAGCGTCCCCGGCTAAGCATAGTGCCCCATTCCGGATCGGGCGGTTGCACCCCCAGTCCAAGAAAGCCCAGCGCCGCAGCAACGAGAACGGCTTCGCTGGCAAGCAGGCTTAGCACGACGAGGCTAGGCCCCATAATATTGCGAAGAATATGTTTCTTCATAATATAGAAGGTTCTGCTGCCCGCTGCTTTGGCCGACGAGATGTATTCCATCTCGCGAATTTGAAACACGAACCCGCGCAAATAACGAACGATTTGCGGCGCTTGAGTGATCATAATCGTAATAATAAGTCCTGTTTTCCCTGAACCGATCATCGAAACGATAATGATCGCGAGTACAAGGGAGGGGAAGGTCAGAATGGACTCGGACACCGTAGAAATGGCACGGTCTACTTTACCTCCGAAGTAGCCGGCCGACAATCCGAACGGAAGAGCCAGCAAATACCCCAAAAGCACTCCCCCCAGCGCAATGGTTAAATCCACGCGGCTGGCATAAATAATTCGGCTAAAAATGTCTCTTCCCAGCTCGTCCGTCCCAAACCAGTGCTGACTGGAGCTGGTCTGCTGTGCAGACATTAAATCCTGCTCGTCTGGTTGAAAAGATGTTATCCATGGAGCCAGCAGACTTAATAGGATGAACATGCCGACAATGAATAAGCCCACTGTTAAATTGAGATCTTTCCGCAGCAGCTTCATGGTTCACCTCTATTCGTAACGAATTCTCGGATCGATACGTCCGTAGAGCAAATCGACGATAAAATTAATGACTAGAAAACTTCCGACAAAAAATATCGTAATCCCCTGCATAAGGGAATAATCTCTCATACTTTGCGCGGACAGGAGCAGTTGTCCCATCCCCGGATAGGAAAATAAGTTCTCGATGACGACCGAACCGCCGAGCAAATAGCCCGCTTGCAGCCCGATCATCGTCATGACGGGAGGCATTGCCGGACGCAGCGCATGCTTCACGACTATAGTAAAGATCGACAGGCCTTTGGCCTCGGCTGTACGAATGTAATCTTCATGCAGCACTTCCATCATCGATGTCCTTGTCATTCTTGCGATCAGCGCGATTAACCTCGCAGAAATAGCCGCTGCCGGCAAGATCATTGCCGAGAAACTTCCATACCCGATGGCGGGAAGCCAATTCAATTGCACGGCAAATAACTGAACAAGCAACAACCCTAGCCAGAAGTTCGGCATCGCCAGAAATCCGATCCAAACGAGCATAAGCGAACGGCTTCCGAACGCCCGCGGCTTCAAGCCCGATAGAATGCCTGCCGGTATCCCGACCGCAACCGCAATCGCAATGCTAAGCAGCATCAGTTTCACCGTCGGCCAGATCCGGTCGGCAATCACCTCAATAACCGGCAAATTGTAGCTGATCGAATGTCCTAAATTGCCTTTTACCAACTGACCCAAGTAGTCCAGGTATTGCGCTCCGATCGATCGATCGAGACCCAGCGACTGCCGTAGCCTGTCCACTTCGTCCTGAGTTGCATTGCCGCCCAAAATGAGCGATGCAGGATCGCCCGGAATAAGACGGAACAAGACAAACATCAAAGTCAGCAATACGAATACCTGAGCAATGAGATATAGGGATCTTCGCGTTAAATAGCCGCCCAAATTTTGCGCCCCTTTCATCCGTCTTAGAAAAAGCGGAAAATACGGTTTGACCCATACTTTCCGCAACGGATCATTATTTCACTTGATGAACAAGAGTAAAGATAACCGGGAGCACGCTTACTCCTTCAACATCTTTCGATTTGGCGACGATATTGTTTTTGGCATAGAGCCAAATGTAAGGCGCGTCATTCCAAATCATTTTCTCTGCCTGACCAAGCTGTTCCGTACGAAGACTTTGATCGACTTGTTTGTTTGCGCTTCTAATCAATTCATCTACCGCATTGTTGCTGTACCAGTTGAAGTTCCACTGTGGCGGACTGCCCGCTTCGTCCGGGTTCGTCATAAACATTGCATCCAATTGAATGCCTCCGTTGCCGTGCGAAGGATTGTATCCGAACATGACCATATCGAAATCTACTTTTGCCTTTGGCACTTTAATGCTATCCCAGAACGTCGACTTCTCCACTTTGTCGATCACGACTTCGACGCCGATTTTTTTCAATTGGCTTTGAATCGCTTCGGCTACAAGCACATCGTTCGGGTACATGCCTTCAGGGGTTCTTAGCTTGAAGGACATCCGTTGGTTATTTTTGACCAAGATGCCGTCGCCGCCAGCCGTCCAGCCTGCTTCCTGCAGCAGTTCCTTCGCTTTCGCTTCGTCATAAGGATACTCGCCCGCGTCGACATAGCCCGTCGTATTCGGAGCGAGTGGGCTGGATAGAACGGTGCCGTATCCTTTGAACAGCACATGGATGATCGCATCTTTCTGTACGGCGTAGTTGAAGGCCTCGCGGACTTTCTGATCCTGCAAAATGGCATTGGTCTGATTTAGACCGATTCCGAACACTTGCAAACCGGGCTTTTCAATCAGCTCAATGTTTGCACTCGCTTTCAAATCTTCCGCCATTTCGACCGGCACCGCATCGATGACATCGACTTGACCGCTCTTCAAAGCGGCAATCCGAGCGGAAGCGTCGCCGACGTATTTGAACGTAATTTGCTTATATGCCGGTTTGCCGCCGAAATAATTGTCGTTCGCTTTCAGCACGACCTGCGTACCCGGCTCAATTTTTTCCAGCATGTACGGTCCGGTTCCTACGGGGTTCAGTCCATAATCCGCGCCGAACTTTTCCAATGCCGCCGGACTTGGAATTAACGCCGAGCCGTGTGCAAGCGTATTCAACATTCCGCCGTAAGGGTCCTTCGTGACGATCTGGACCGTATGATCGTTCACTTTCACAATTTTATCAATTGGAGACCACAGGGTAGAAGAGCCAAGGTTGAACGTATTGTCCAGCATTTTGGTATAGTAGCTGACTACTGCATCCGCATTGAACGGAGTACCGTCATGGAATGTGATTCCCTGCTTTAATTGAAAAGTCCAAGTGAGTTCATCCTCTTCCGTGGTCCAGCTCTCCGCTAGGTCGGGGATGAAATTGAGCGACTCGTCAAACTTGACCAAGCCGTTGTATAGGGCAAACGCCGCTTCGTATCCGGAAGGATATCCTTGGGGCTGCATCCCTCCGGTTTCCAGAGAAGTGATGGCGACGCTATGCGCATAGACAAGCGTGTCTTTTTCCGCCGCCGGCGCTTGGCTGGCCGGTTGGGAGGATGATGCAGCCGGCTCTTCCTTCGTGCAGCCTGCCAACAACACCATTGTCAAACAAACGAACAGCATGAACGAAATGCTCTTTTTCATGATGCAAACTTCCTCCTTATGTCGGCATTTTGCATGTTTGATCGGAAACCCGTTTTTCGAACGATGCAAGATGCCGTTGTTCATTACTTGTATAAGTCTCGAATATGCCCAATTCTCATGACAGACGAAACTTCTTTGGCTCGATCGTAATTGCTCAGCACTTGCTCGTATCGGGTAAGCGAAACGCTTACGAAGAGAGAATCGAGAATAGCCGACTGGGCAATCCTCGAGGCCATTGCTTCCGTTCGAAACGCCGTCTCTCTCGAGGAGGTGAACAGCACCACATCCGCTGCATCCATAATGGGAGACTGGCCGAACTGGGTAATGGCAATCGTTCGGGCGCCTTGTTTCCTGGCCACGTCCAACGCCATGACGACATCGCGCGTACAACCCGAATGGGATATGCCGACAACGACGTCTTTTTCTCCAAGCAGAATCGCTTTATTGAGTTGGCTGTGACCCTCCGTAGCGGCAAAGCAGTTGATGCCCAACTTGGAGAACCGATAATAAGCATCTTGCGCGATGACTCCCGAGGCGCCAATTCCGAAAAACGTAATGCTTTCCGCTTCGCTGAGATATCTAACCGCTTTCACCATCTGATCCACCGGAAGAACGGATTCCGTATCGGTCAACGCTTGTGCGGCCGCTTGAAAAACTTTTCGCATCGTTTCTTCCTCGGTGTCGGTCAAACTCACTTTCTCATGGATCCTCTTCACGGGGGACACCGATTCTTGCGCGAGCAATACTCGCAATTCCTGATAGCCTTTCAATTTCAACTTTTTGCACAAACGAACAATCGTCGATTCGCTGCTTTCGCTTTTTTGCGCTAATTCCGTAATGGACAATCGAACCACGTCTTCGATATTTTGCGCAATGTACTCGGCCACTTTCTTCTCTGCGGATGTTAAATCATCCATAATCTCTCTTAATCGAACAAAAGTGTCGGTACGAACCTCGGATTCTTCCAAGCTCAACCCTCCCTCACTTTGGCAATTACATTCTGAAAAACTACAAAATCATGGTGGAAATTATCTTCAATATTAATATAAAATATTCGAATAAAATTTTCAATAGGTATGGACAAATCTAAATCAAGACAAGAAAAACCGTCAGGGGCAACTTCAAGCCGCCCTGACGGTTTATTGAACCTGAGCATAATTTGAACGGACGCCCTAAGACGCCTTGAACCCGGTGCACCGACGTGTTTCTTATCGCATTAAACCACATGCAGCGCCATCTCCACTCCGGCGATCAACTGCTCGCGCACGGCGACCCCCGGCTTATCCCAGAGCGGGGCGTCTCGCACCTTCTGCCCGATCGACTCGAGCCAGCTTCCGGTTCCGGCAAGCTTCCCGCCGTCCGCTATGATTCCGTGGGAGAAAGTCCCGGCAAGCTGGAACGGCGGAACATGCCAGGCGTACTCGCCCACATGAACGAGATCGCCGACGGATAAGGAGGCTTGCTCTCGAATCCGCTTGAAAATCTGCTCCAGGTCCGCCATAAAATCGAGCGCCGCCGCCCCGTCCTCCTCGCAGCCAAGCGCCGCCGTCCGGATCGAGAGGCCGCCGAAACGGCCCGGCTCGATCCGAATGCGATACGTCCGTCCTCCCCATTCGAAGGAGAACGATTCTTCGCGCCGAAACGGAGCGTTGTTGACGGTCGTCAGCGTGCGGTACACGTGCCTCTCCTCGTCCGCAGCGCCGACTCTCGGCCACAGCGGGGCCAGAAGCGCCGCCTGCTGCGTGCAATCGATCACATAGCCGCCGCGCACGCGATGAAGTCCCCCTCGCCATGCCAGCGTCAGCTCTTGGCCGGACGGATGCTCCGCCAACCGGACGGGTCGAACCTCGAACAGAACGTCGATCCGCCGTTCGCGCAAATAACGATCTGCCGCAAGCTGCACGAGCAAAGGATCGAACGCGCCCCGGTCGTCGGGCTCGTATTGCCCGATTAACGCCAGCCAATCGCGCAGCGGTTCATACTTCTCGGCGGCTTGGCGCAGGCTCGACGGCCCGAGCCCGGTCTCCCCAAGCTCGTGCATGAGGGAGCTTCGATCCGCCATAACCGCGACCCGCCGCCCGCGCCCGGCCATCGTATACGCACACAGCGCCGCGGCCGCGCCGCTTCCGACGACGATGACGTCGTACTCTTTTATACGTTCGGCATCAGCCATGCCGGTTCACTCCTTTTTCCTTGCCGCGGCCCGCTCCAAGGCGAGCCGCGCGGCGGTTCTCACGAATTTGCGGGGGTCTTTCAAATACGGCCGACAGAGCTCGCCCCCCTCCGGCTTGCCCAAGCGGGACAACAGTAGCGCCGCCCAATGGGTCAGGTTCCAGCGCAGCGACACCGTCACCCGTTCGCCTTGCGCCACATAATCGGCGCCCGGGCCCAGTTCCCCCAGCCAGCCCGGCAGCAGCCGGGCCAGCTGCTCCCGCTCCTCAGGCTCCGCGCGATCCGCAATCTGGTACAAATATTGCAGCAGAAAAGTGTTGATGCTGGCGGAATGTCCCTCCTGCAGCGCCTTCACCGCTTCGCGATAAGCCGCGGGGCTGTCCAGCAGCCTGAGCAGCACAATCGCCGACAGCCACTTCGGGTACGCTTTATGGTAGATGTCCAGACGGTCCCGACGTCCGTCCTCGCGGCGAACAAGCAGCTCCAGCAGGAGAGGAACGGCTTCTTGACGCCCCAGCAGCGCCAGTCCGAAGGCCGCCGCCGTCCTTGCGGCGGGCTCTTCGTCCGCGTTCAGCCTTCGCAGCAGCGGCTGGACGCAGGGCGCCCCCCACTCGCGCATCCACCATAACGCCAGCCCCTCCTCCTCCGTTCCCAAGTATCCGATCAAGCTGCCGGCCAGCTCCGCGCTCTCGACCGAATCCAACCGGGCCAGCCGGCTTCTGTCCAAGGGCCGGCTCGCCAGCGGGCCGCTGCGAAATCGCAAATTGTTCGACGCGGAACGATTCAGATCCTCAGGCTGAAGCACTCCCCGCTCCGTCAGACGCCGCTGCAGCGAATCCGCCTCCAGGTCTCGCGGATTTCGTCCGCTCAGAGCCGCCATCGCCCCGGCGACCCCCGCCGCTTCGCCCAGCTTATGCATGTCTCTCTGCATGCGGACGCCCATGGAGACTTCCCGGTCCAACGACAGCGCCCGGCTGGCCACCAGCATTCCATCCAGCCCTCGAGGCAGCAGACACCGATAAGGCACATCGCACCACAAGCCGTCCTTGACAAATCTGTCCATGACGACCAGCCAGATCTGCGAGAAATCGGATTCGTTGCCCAAATCTCTGGCGTGGGTGTCGTAATGGGAATAAGAGCGAATGACGACATCGGCAAAATGGCGATCGTACAAATAATCCTCCAACTGAAGCACATAATCGCCGACGATGTGCCGCCCTTCGCGAATGCCAAGCTGCGGGGCGGCCGCCAGCAGCTCATAGCCGGAAGAACCGGATTCGGCCGCCTCCTCGTACATGCGCAGCAAATGCCCCCGTCCTTCCATATAGGCCAGCGACACGTCGTCGACGTCGAGCGGGTCCACCCAGCCGGCGTCGAAGTTCATTACGCCGAGCTGTCTGCCTCCCGATTTGCCGTCCGGCTTGAGCACCCGGGGGGCCAGCGAATACAGGTGGGAGACACCGTCGAACGCTCTGCCGACGGTAAAGCTCGCCCCGGCCAGAGCCGCGATGTCACCGTCCGCCGTGCAATCGATCACCACCTTGGCCCGCACTTCCCCCAGCCCCCGGTCGGAGACGTATTTCACGCCGACGACCCGCCGGCCCTCGGTCAGCGCTTCGTAAACGACCGTATTCAGCAGCACCCGCACCCCGAGCCGCCGCAGCCGCTCGCTAATGACCGAGCCCTTGGCTTCCGGATGGTACGGAGCGGAATATCCGCCCAGCGTCCTTTGCCGCTCCAGCGTCTGTCTGTCCACGTCATTCTGCAGGCCGCCGCGCGAGCCGAAATGATAGGCGTTAATTCCCGCCCGCATGCCCACCCCGCCTACGGCCTCATCCTTCTCCAGAAGAACGACCTGCGCGCCTTCCTGCGCCGCGGCCATCGCCGCGAAGCATCCGGCCGTTCCTCCCCCGATAATCGCAACATCCGCCGCAAATCCCGGTTCCTCTGCCATGTCGGCCCCTCCTTGCCGGCGCTTACTTCAATACGCCGCGTTCTTTTAATTGCTCCTCGGCCGAATCGAGATACGATTGATAGTTAAAGGTGGTGTTCAGCGTCTCCAGGAATTGGCCGTATTCGGTTAGCGGCCGCTTGCCGTAAATAAATTTGATCAGTTCCTCCATCATGTATCTCTCGGCATCGGAGCGGTTGTAGTTGGCCGGAAAATGATAAATGTAGCCGTCTAACGCGTTGATTCTGGGCTGATCGACGGCAAACTCGATGTCGTCCTTCACGTAATGGAATCTCGTCTGCAGGTACTCCTGCTCGTGCCGGCCGGCCAGCTGATACATCCAGAAGTATGCGCCTTCCTCTTCCAGCAGCGGCTGAACCGTTACAGACCCGTTCTCCATCGTATAGTGCTTTCCTTCCACTCCGTAGGAAACCAGCCGGATTCCCTCCTCGGTGCTCAGGAAGTTGAACAATTCGATCACTTTTTTGAGCTTCTCCGGGTCGTTCTCCACCGACTTGGATACCGCCCAGTAAGCGGCCGCCTTCGCGTAATCGTAGGACTCGGCGTACTTGCCGCCCGGTCCGGCCGGCGCGTCCAGCTGGATCCACTCCGCGTTCGGATTGATGCTTTTATATTGCTCGTAGGAGGTTTTTCTCGAAATGTTCGTCCAGCCCTGAAATAAAATCCCCGCCTGCCCCTGGAACGCCTTCTCCACGTCCAGCAGGTTTTTGTTCGTAATGATTTCCTGATCGATAACGCCGGCGTCCATCATCGACTTCAAATAAGCGAGAGCCTCCGGCATATTCGGGTCGAGCACGCCCGTCATAAGCTTGCCGTCTTTCATGTACAGATGGGTGGGATTCCCGACCCCGTAGGCTCCGAGAATCGGGTAAAAGCTGCTCAGCTCGAAGCCGGTAATGCCCAGCGTATTTTTGCCGCCCGAGCGGTCCGGATCCTCCTCCGTAAACGCCTTGGCGACATTGAACAACTCCTCCAGCGTGGTCGGAGCCTTCAGACCCAGCTCGTCCAACCAGTCCTTGCGAATCCAATACGAAGTAAACGGCACGTCGGCGTGGCGGATAATGGCATACTGCTTGCCGTCGATCTGCCCCTTCGTAAAGCTGTCGCCCTGAAAGTCCATCACCGGCTTCAGATCCTGCAAATAAGGCGTCAGGTCGAGCAGCAGCCCTTTGTCGGCATATTCCTTCAGTTGAATCGGGGAAAGCGCTTGAAAAACATCCGGATAATTGCCCGCAGCGAGCCGAACGTTCAGATTGTTCTGATATTCGTTGGCCGGCGTCGGGTTCAGCACGAGGTCGATGCCGACAATGCGGTCGATCTCCTGCTTTAGCGCATCCTCCTCCGGACGCGGCAGCGTGCCGTTCTGCAGGGCAATCTCGATTTTGACCGGACGGCTTTCGTCTTCTCCCGCCTGTCCGGAGGGCTTGCTCTGCCCTCCCGAGCAAGCCGATACGGCCAGCATGCCGACCGCCATCAACCATCCCGTTGTCTTGAATCCCAATTTCATTTTCATCCCTCTTTCAATATAATGTCGCTTCCTTCCGGCAGATTGCCGGAAGGAAAGATGAAACCGAGACTAGCCCTTGATGGAGCCGATAATCATGCCCTTGGTCAAGTACTTTTGGATGAACGGATACACGACGATGATCGGCAGCGCGGCATACAGGACGGCGGCCATCTGCAAGGTCATCGTCGGGATGACTTCGTCGGGATTGTCCATCAGTCCCTGGCTTCGCGTCAGCAAGTTATAGACGATCACCTGCAGCGGTTTCAAATCAGGCTTGGTCGTATACATAATCGCCTGAAAAAATTCGTTCCAGTGCCCCACTCCGTAAAACAAGCCGACGGTGATCAGTGCGGGAACCGACAGCGGCACGACAATTTGCAGCAGCACTCTGAACTCGTGCGCTCCGTCGATGCGGGCCGATTCGAACAGCTCCTTCGGCAAGTTTTCGAAAAAGCTTTTGAGAATCAGCAGATTAAAGCTCCATATGGCATTGGGAATGATCATCGCCCACACGCTGTCCAGCAAGCCGGTCGCCTGCACGATCAAGTAAGTCGGGATAATGCCCCCGTTAAAAATCAGCGTAAACACGACCATCATCAGCCATACGCCCCGAAGCGGCAAGTCCTTGCGGCTCAAGGGATAGGCCATCAGCGCGGTAAGAACCAGGTTGAGAAGCGTTCCGACCAGCGTAATGAATACGGTCACATTGAACGCTTGGAAAATATACGGCTGCTTCCACAGCTCCTTGTAGGCGGCAAAGGTGATTTCCTTCGGAATGATCAGAAATCCGCCGTGCTTCAACACTTCGGAATAAGGCGTCAGCGACACCGATGCGACGTAGAGCAGCGGGAACAGCACGGACAGCCCGACAGCCGCCAGGAAGCTGTACATCACGATCGTAAACCATCTGTCTGAAGCGGACTTTACCACACGTTCTCCCCCCATCTCTTCGCCAACCGGTTGGCGCCGATCACGAGTACGAGCCCGACGGCCGACTTGAAAAATCCGACGGCGGCGGCAAGACTGAAGTTCAGCTGTTCCAGTCCGGTTCGGAATACCCACGTGTCAATAATATCCGCGGTGGGGTAGACCGAAATGTTGTACATGATGTAGACCTGCTCGAAGCCCGCGTCCAGCAGATGGCCCAGCTTCAGAATCAGCAGCAGGACGATGACGCTGCGAATGCCGGGCAAGGTAATATGCCAGATCATCCGCATTCGGCTTGCTCCGTCAACCTTCGCGGCCTCGAACAGCGTAGGGTTGATGGCGGACATGGCCGCCAGATAGATGATCGCTCCCCATCCGAGATCCTTCCATACGTCAGTGGAGACGAGCACCCCCCGGAACCAGTCGTTAGAGGTCAGAAACGGAATCGAGCTGAAGCCGGCGCTCTCCAGCACCTTGTTAACCAGGCCGTTGTTGCTGGACAAGAAAGCGACGGCCAGACCGTTAATGATGACCCAGGAGAGAAAGTGAGGCATGTAGCTCAACGTCTGAATCGCGCCCCGGAACCATAACGATCGGCATTCGAACAGCAGCACGGCCAGCGCGATCTGCGGAAGCGTAGCCCAGACGATTTTATACACGCTCAGCAGCAGCGTGTTCCCGATCAACTGATAAAAGTAAGGCGACAGATAGAACTCCCTGAAATATTTGTACCAGGGATCGGCCCAGCCGCTGCCCATGATTCCGTCCATCATGCTGTAGTCCTTAAACGCGATGGTCAAACCGTACAGGGGGAAGTAACGGTAAATCACGTAATACACAATTCCGGGAAGCAGCATCAAATACAGCGGGTAATATTTTCTTATCCGCCCCCATAACGGCGTCGTCATGACAACCCTCCATTTCTTCTGCCTCATCGGCTTTTTCCGGATTATAGCACGGGCCGAAAAGCGCAAAATAGGAGCAATTCCCGCGAATTCGTTTGAAAATCCGAGATCTTCTCCCTTCGTCGGACGGCCTCCTTTTTCGGTCCCGGATTCGCAAACGATTTTACGGATTTTGAATATGTCGAAGCCATTTTCGCTTTGCTATAATGGGAGTTGCCAACAACGGGGATGGGAGGTGGCCTTCATGAGCCTTGCAGAGAAACGGATTCGCATGATCGTTGCCGATGACGAGGAGCCGCTGCGAGCCAAGCTGAGAATGTTCGATTGGGAGAGCCTTGGCGTCGTCCTGGAGGGAGAAGCCGAGGATGGAGAGGAAGCGCTCGATCTCTGTTTCAAGCTCTATCCCGATGTGGCGCTTGTCGACATTACGATGCCGATCATGAACGGTATGGAGCTGCTCGCCGTGCTCAAAGAGAAGCTTCCCCATATCCAGGTGATTTTACTGACGTGTCACGATCAGTTCGAGTACGCCCAGACCGCGGTCAAGCTGGGCGCCACCGATTACCTCCTCAAGGCGGCGTTGAAGCCGCAGGAGCTGGAGCGTTCTCTGCAGAAGGCCCGATCGGCCATCGCCAACCACGCGACGCTTCAGGAGCATCTGGACAATGAGCTCCGGCAGCGGCAGGCCAAGCAATTCCGCCATCTGCTTGCCTGCGAGGACGAGGAGATGGAACAGGCGCTGAGCGAGCTGCTGTGCGGCGCGGCCGGGCGGCTGCGCTTCCCTGTCCGGTATGCCAGATTGACGTTGTACGGCAGCCGGGAGGACGAGATCTTCATCGACTACGAAATTCAGAAGGAGCTGTCGTCGCTGCGCCGGCAGGAACCGGACTGGCTCTGGTTCCCGCTTCATACCGGCGATTACTTGATTTACGTCCATGAAGCCGATCCGCTCGCGTTGAAGCGCCGTCTGGAGGAAGGGATACGGGCGTGCCGGGAAGCCGTCCAGCGGCAGCTGCCGTTTATCGGCAACGATTTTTATTTGTTCGCCGCCATTACCGACCCCATCGCGAACGGCTCGCAGTTCAGGGAGGCCTTCCGCGACTCCTTCCAATGGATTCATTACTTGTTCTACTTTCGCGACCGGTCGATCGCTGTCGGCCGTCCTCCGGTCTTTAGCCGGGCGAGCCGGGAGACGGAGGAGAAGCTTCGCGACATCGCGCGCGAGAAGAGCGGATCTATCGAAGAGATGCTCCGCTTTATCCGGGAGGACTTCGTGAGCTGGAGCCGCGAACAGCTTCTGTATCCCGAAGATTTGAAGCTGGTGACGGCGGCCTTTCTGCTTGACTGGTTCTTTCTGCAGGGGCATCCTCACGAGGATTTTGAAAGCGCTCTCCATGCGGCCTGCCGAAATGCCGGGACGCTGGAGGAGCTGGCCCTGTCGATCGCGCATGTGCTTGGGGAGCAGCCGCAAACCGGCATGCGCAAAGAGATCGCGGCGGCCAAGCAGATGATCGCCAGAAACTTGGACAAGCCGGTCACGCTCTCGCAAATCGCCGAAGAAGTCGGCCTAAGCCCGGACTATCTCGGCAAGCTGTTCCATGAGCAGATCGGAGAGAATTTCAAGCAGTACTTGACCCGGGCTCGCATGCAGAAGGCGATGGAGCTTCTGCGTACGACCAATCTCAAAGTATACACGGTGGCCGAGCAGGTGGGCATTCCGAATTACAGCTACTTCTCGGTTCTATTCCGCAAATGGGCCGGCATTTCTCCAACACAGATGAAACGAGGCGGAATCGGTTGAGCAGAAGAACCTTCCGGTTGGGCAGAATCAGTCTGGCAACCCGGCTTTTTATTTTTTTGTTCGTGTCAAGCCTGCTGTTGTTCCTGTCGCTGGCCTACTACAATATGAATAAAGCGGAAAGCGTCTATAAAGACCAGATGATTCGCGACTGGGTGCTTATTCTGAACCGGACTGAGGATTATATCAATCTCTATTTCGACAATATTCAGAACATCCTGCTGCTGCTGTCCGTTCAGGAGGAGCTGTTCGTCTCCGACGACCGGCAGCTCGTCGTAGACGAGCTGCGCAACTACGCCGAATTGAACGGTCAGATCGTCGGCTCGCTGTTCATTATTCGCCGCAACGGCGAAGTGTTCTCCAACAATCAGCTGTATTACGAGATTCTCGGACATCCCCGACTGGACAGTCTGCAGCAGCTGGCGCAAGGCAATTACGGCGGCATCAACTGGAGCGAGCCGTACGATTCTCCGCTTGCCCATCACACCGTCGCCTTCGTGCGTCCCGTGCATCGCGCGGGCGGGGAATTTCTCGGAACGATCGTCCTGGAAATCGATTTGTATTCCCTCATGAACACGCTGGCGTCTCTATCCTCTACCCCTTATCAGACCTTTCTCATGCTGTCTCCGAACGGCCGACCGATCCTGGAGCCTATCCGCAACCGCCTGCTACCCTACCAGACGGAAGAATATCCGATGCGGGTAGACACGCGATTTTTGCAAAGGCTACAGTCCGTCGGGGCGTACGTAGAGACCGTTCAGGGCGCCACGGGAAAGCTGCTGGCGATGAAGTCGAGCCGCAACCGTCTGGGATGGCAGTTTATCGGACTGATCGACGAGCAGAGCCTGATCCAGAAAAACGTGGATACGCTGAAGATCAGCTACCGCAACGCCCTCTTTGTGTGGCTTGTCATTTTATTTTTCACTTCCGCTTTCATCAGCCGTTATTTCTCGTCTCCCATTAAAATGCTGATGCGCAAAATGGACCGGGTTCACAATTTGCAAATCTCCTCCGAGGTTCATATGAACCGCAACGACGAGCTGGGGGAGCTTGCGAACAGCTTCAACGCCATGATGAGACGGATCAAAACGCTGACGAAGGACTTGCTTCAATCGGAGCGGCGCAAGCAGGAGTTCGAAATTCAGATGCTGCAAAATCAGATCAATCCGCACTTTCTGTCCAACACGCTGGCTTGCATCAACAGCCTGGCTTATCAGCATAAGCTGGAGGAGGTGCAGAGCACGATCGGCAGTCTGACGGGATTGCTAACGATCGTAATGAAAAAAAACAATTCTGTCTTCAACTCTCTTCGGGAAGAAGTAGAAGGCTTGCGCATGTACCTGCAAATCCAAAATATCCGTTACGGCAACAAAATCGAATGCGACATCCGGCTCGGCGAAAGTCTGATGCACTGTCAGATTCCCAGACTGACACTTCAACCGATCGTGGAAAACGCCATTTTCCACGGCATTATTCCGACCCGGCGCGTCGGTCGCATTGCCATATACGGCCACATGAAACGCGATCGGGTCATCCTCTATGTGCGCGACTACGGAATCGGAATGGACGGGTGTACGGTAAAGCAAATTGTCGGAGGACTCGAGCCCGGATACGCCGAGCACCGCTTCAACGGTATGGGATTGCACAACGTTCACAATCGCCTGAAGCTGTACTACGGGCCGCGTTGCGGCTTGTCGATCAGAAGTGCCCTTCGTGTCGGCACGGTAGTCCGTATTTCCTTCGGCCTGCTGCCGGAGGCTGTGACAGATTCCTAACCAGTTCAGGTCAGGCTGAGAAAGCTCTATACAAAAAGCGACAACAGTCATAGCGCCGATTTGCCTGCCCAAAGGTCGATAATCAGGATGAGACGGTACAATTGTCTCATCGGGATGAAGCTGCCCACGGTACAGGGCTTCCAGAATCGATTCCATGTTCATCCTCCCATAAATGTCATCGCATCGCTTGAATGAGATTCCTGCACATGGTAGGATATTTATGCAGTCTGCTCACGTAGCGATTGCGGGATAGGAAGTAGCGGTTCTTCTAGGGACTCCACGCTGCTTCCTTCTTTATTTTTGGAGATCGTCATACACCTTCTCAATCCCTTTGCGAACGATGTCTGAACGTGTCGTATTTAGCTTCTCAGCGGAAGCATCAAGCTTGCTCATAATTTCCTGATCGACACGTATCTCAATCGTTTTGCTTTTGGGTTTGTCTGATGGAGGACGCCCCATCTTTTTGGAGGACATCGCTTCACCTCGCTTTTTGTCCTGACAACAATATATTATTGTCAGGACAAAAAGTCAATCCTAGCAAATAAACTTCTTCCATTTTTTTACTTTCAAAACCGGAATATTACCTTTCCATATGAGAGATGCCTGGCGCTATTTGGTGAACGCGATTGATGAGCCGATTACGCTTTCCCTCATTTGCAAACTCAATGAGTACGTCGCGAGGAATGAAGCGCTCGAGTGGGGCGTTTTAAGAACCGGGCGTGTCGGGATTTCAGGCACGGATTATGTACAGCCACTTCCGGTGCACAGCGAGATCGAACAGGAGTTGGCGGACTTGCTGGCTTCGAACATGACCACAACGGAGAAAGCGATTACGGCTTTTCTATGGGGAGCGCGGAGGCAGATGTTTTGGGATGGAAACAAGCGTACCTCCCTTCTGCTCGCGAACAAGCTTCTTGTCGAGAGTGGACATGGCATGCTGACCATTACAGAGAAAAATATGGAGCGATTTAACGAATTATTATCTGCCTACTATACCTCGAACGATATGAGCGAGATCAAGCTGTTTTTGTACGAACATGCAATCAGCGGCATTGACTTCGAGCCGGAAAAACGTCCTCATTAATAAACCGCCCTAGGCTCGGATCATCGCATCTGACCCTGACATGGTGAAATCAAGTGCGATCACCTCAAAACTTCCGCTAAGCCGGACGCTTGTTGCTCTTCGACCCATGTCCGATCGCCAATCCTACGCCTCATTTTGCCCCGTCGTCCCAGTCCGTTCGGACAGAGGATCCGCTATTTTCGAAAAAAGCCGTGTTTCGCCCACCTATACGGACAGAGAATCCGTTATTTGGCTCGATGTTAGCCATTTTGGCCTGTTTTCGCCGACTTAACGGATCCACTGTCCGAATCGCCAGAAAAATGAGGGCATTTCTGCAAAATAAGGGCATCTGTGTCCGATAGCCGTAGATCAAGCGGAGACAGATGGTCAAGCGATCATCCCTTAACCGAGCCCGCCGTCATTCCCTTGACGATCTGTTCCTGGAACAGCGAGCAGATGGCGATGACCGGGACGATCGTGATGACGATGCCGGCGCAGATCAGGCCGTATTCGCTGGCGTATTCGCCCTGGAAGTTGGCGAGACCGAGCGGGAGCGTGCGGATGCTCTTGTTCGAGATGAGAACGGTCGCGTAGATGTATTCGTTCCACGCGCCGATAAATTCCAGAATCGCGATCGTCGCGAGTCCCGGCTTGCTGATCGGCAGGATAACTCTGCTGAACAGGGTCCAGTACCCGCAGCCGTCGATAATGCCGGCTTCCTCGATGTCCTTCGGAATGCCTTTCATGTAGGCGACCAGCAGAAATACCGATTTCGGCAGGGCGAACACCGTGTACACGAGAATGAGCGCTACGTGTTTATCGAGCAGTTGTAGCCCGCTCATCTTCAGGAACGTGGGCAGCAGCAGCGCCTGCATCGGAATCGACAGACCGAGCGCGAAAAAGGCGTATAGCGCCGCGTTGCCCCGGAACGAGAACCGAGCGATGGCGAACGATACGGTCGCGGTCAGAAACAACGTAAAGGCGACGGTGACGAGCGAGACGAACAGGCTGTTCCAGAAATAGCGGCTGATGTTCGCGCTGTTCCACGCCCTGACGTAATTGTCGAAGCTCCACTTCGCCGGCAGGCTGAACGGATCGGCGAAGATGGCGTTGTTGTTTTTGAAGGAGTTGACGACGACCCACAGGAACAGGCCGAGCGCCAGCGCCGCGAAGCCCCAGACGAACCCGTACTTGACGACCGCGAAGGACCATCTTCTCATCGTTGCGTTCACGTCTTGTCCCCCTTCCCGGCGATCAGTCTGATCAGCGGCATCAGCAGCAGCGTAAGTAGCATGATCGCGGTCGCCACGGCGCTGCCGAAGCCGTAGCGCATATCGTTAAAGCCCATTTTGTACATATAAGTGCCCGTCACTTCCGTCCGGTGGATCGGACCGCCCTGCGTCAGAATGAGCACGAAATCGAACTGCTTGAACGCCGACGTAAGCGCCAGCACGAAGCAGACTTGAAGCACGCCCCGAATCATCGGAATGACGATTTTCGTCATCTTCTGGAATCCCCCGGCTCCGTCCAGCTCGGCCGCCTCCAGCGTTTCGGGCGGAATGCTCTGCAGACCGGCGAAGATGACGATCATCATCAGGCCGACGTATTTCCAGACGAGCGGCAGCGACACGGCGGTCATCGCCGTCGACGTGTCGGACAGCCATACTTTGCCCCACTGGCCCAGACCGATGCGCTCCAGAATCGTGTTCAGCATGCCGAAATTGGGGTCGTAAATAAAGTAAAAAACGAGAGCGATGGCGACCGACGAGGTAATGACCGGCATGAAGTAAATCGCCCGCAGCAGCTTGTAGCCCCGCACCTGCTGGAACAGCACGTAGGCGAGCAGAAAACCGAGCGGAATCTGCAAGGCGAACAGCAGCCCGGTCAGATACAGCGTGTGTCCCAAAGCCTTGAAAAAAACGGCGTCCGTCAACAGCTCTCCGTAGTTGCCCAGTCCGATCCATTGCCGAGGCGAGATGGCGTCCCAATCGAACAGGCTATAGAACAGCGTCTCTCCGATCGGACTGACGAAAAACCAGGCGTACAGGAGGACGGCAGGCAGTGAGAATAGCGTTACGACGCCGATTTTGCGACGTGTCATGAATGTCCCTCCTGATATCGGAAGGGGTTATCGAATCGCTCCGATAACCCCTCCCATCGCTAATGTCGATTACTGGGCCAGCACCGAATTCGGATGCTCCTTCACCAGCTTGTTCATGCCTTCCGTAAAGCTTTCCGGCGTCAGATCGCCGAGCAGCACTCGGTTCGCCATCTCCTGATACGCCGTCTTGTCGCCGACGAGCTCCTGATACGACTCGAACGTCTTGTCGATCGACTGCTGCAGCTGCTGCACCTGCGCGAACGGAGCGGACACCTTCGATTCGTCGAAGCTCACCTTGACCGGGCTCGGATTGGCGGCCAGTTCGATCAGATCTTTAGCAACCTCCGGTCCGGCCAAATACTGCATCAGCTCCCATGCCGCCTGCCGCTTCTCTTCGTTCTCGTAAGCCGCTTGGGACATGTAGACGAAGTAGCCGGCGCCCGCCGTCATCGTCGGCACGGCCTGATCCGACAGGAGCGGGAACGGAACGACCTTCGCGTCTCCGACCGTCTCCGGAACCAGGTTGCCGATCGTCCAGCTGCTCTGGTAATACATCGGGGCCTGCCTCTCGTTAAAGAAAGCAAGCGCCTGAAGCGTCTGCAGCGTCTCGGCCCCTTTCGGGAACGCGCCCATGGCGTTCAGCTCCGCCAGCTTGGCGGAAGCGTCGGTCAGACGGGCATCGAACGGCTTCTTGCCGGCGAACATGTCCATCAGCTCGCCGTTGTCCACGACCTGGCTGTGCATCGCCTCGATCAGGTACCGGGCGCTCGTGCCGTTGGCCGCGATCGGAATCAGCCCTTTCTCCTTAAAGACCGAGACAGCCGTTTTCAATTCCTCGAACGTCGTCGGAACCTTCACGCCGTGCTCGTCGAACAAAGCCTGGTTGACGAGAAATACGTGCATGTACGTCTCGATCGGAAGTCCGTATACTTTGCCGCCGAGCGTAACCGGGTTAAGCGAGCCGTCGACGTATCGGTCCGCCAATTCTCCGTTCGCGGAGATCAAGTCGGTCAGATCGGCGACTTTGCCGTTCGAGACATAAGGCTCGGTGACGCTGAGCCCCCAGTGCAGAAACACGTCGGGCGGCTGGTTGGCGGCCATATCGATGACCAGCTTTTCCTTGATCGCGTTGCCTGCTTGGGTAATCACCTCCAGATTGACCTCCGGATGCTCGGCGGCATAGCGCTCGATCGCCGGCTCGAACGCCTTGGCCATCGGCACCTCTCCTGTCCACCCGTGCATCAGGCTCAGCTTGACCGGGGCGGATGGGGCCGCCGAGCTTGCGGCCGGCTCCGTCGAGGATGCCGCCGGGGAGGACGACGGGGAAGACGCGGGCCCGTTGCCGCCGCACCCCGCCGTAACGAGCGCCATCAGCAGCGCGGCCGTTCCGATTTTCATTCGATGCTTGAACATGCCATTAACCCCTCTCGCGTGTTGGTTCCTCTTGCATCTTCATTGTAGAAAACGGAAGTGCGGCCGACCTTGAGAATATTCAGCTCAAACTGGAAGAAGTTCAGATGTCCGTCCGGCGCCGCTGCTTGCGGTATTGAAGAGGAGACTCCTGATAGGTTTTGCGGAAGACGGTCGTAAAATAGTTCGGATCGTCGTAGCCGATCTCTCCCGCGATTTCGGCGACCTTCATGTCCGTGTTCATCAGCAGGGCGACGGCGCGTTCCATGCGGATTTTCGTCACGTAGTGCACGAAGCTGTAGCCGGTTTCCTTGCGGAACAGCCAACTGAAATAGTTCGGGTTCAAGAAGACCGAGGCCGCCACCTCGCCAAGGCTGAGCGGTTCCCCGCACCGCCGCTCGATATACGCCTTCGCCTGGGCGACGGCGTTGCGGCTCGTTCGCTCGAAATGCTCCTTGATCAGCCCGACGAACCGTTCGGCCAGCTCCTCGGCCCACCGCTTCACCTCGGCGGCGCTCGCGAGCGCTCCGAGCTCGCGGGTCTGCTGCCACAGCGTCTCGGCCTGAGGCTGGCCTCCGAGCACCCGCTTGGCCACGAAATGCAGGGAAGCCGCGATCGCCAGCGTCTCCATGCGCGCCTGGCGCACATCCGCGGCGTCCAGCTCTCTCACCCATGCGGCGACGATCTCCGTCCAGGCTTCCGTCTGGCCGGCTTCGATCCGGTGAAGCAATTGCCGTTCCATCTCCTGCGATTTCAAGCGCAAGGAATCGATCCGCGACCCGTCCCGCTCCGCCTCATCCCCTTCCGTTTCGCCATCGCGAAGCGGCGCGGATGGAAGCGGAAGCCGCGCATGAAGCTCGTCCTGCGGGCCGATCGCGCCGGAGGGAAGCCATTCGGCTTCCACGCCGAGCAGCCGCTCGAGCTCCCGTCCCGCCTGCCGGACGAACGCCTCCTCCGCTTCCGCCGAATCGGGCTGAAGCAGCAGAGCGAACAGGTGGTCGCCGAGCGGAATCAGCATGCCGCCCAGCCGATGATCGTCCATCAGCTCCTTGACGATGTTCATCAGAGCGAACTGGACGAGCGGCAGGTCCCGCTCCGAGAAGCGTTTATGCTCCGAGATATAACGTCTCACCCGCAGAAAAACGAGCGTTTTCCCGACGCAGACGTCGGGGAGGCCGCTTCCGCCGCCAAGGTCGGCCGTCGCGGGCAGCTTCAGGAACCGCGCGCGGATCGCCTCTTCCTCGCGCCGCGCCCGCTCCGTCCGTTCCCGGTTCCGCTCTTCCCGGATCGCCTCGTACGCGCGTTCCAGAATATCGAGCACCTTCTCCTCCGGGCACGGCTTCAGCAGAAAATCGAGCACCCCGTAACGCAATGCGGCCTGAGCATACTCGAAGTCGCGGTAGCCGGTCAGAATGATGACGCGGGCCGGCCATCGCCGCGCGTGGACGATCTCCGCCAGCCGAATGCCGTCGCACAGCGGCATCCGGATGTCCGTCAGGACCAAATCCGGCATCTGCCGCTCGATCAGGGCGATCGCTTCCTCGCCGTTGCCGGCCTCCCCGATGCAGGCCCATTGCGGCAGATGCGTTTCGATCAGCTTGCGCAGCCCTTTGCGGATATACGATTCGTCGTCCACCAGCATCAGCTTCGCGATCATGTCCGCGCACCTCCTTCTGCTTTGTTCGCCCGCGCGTCGTTCAGAGGCAGCGTCAGCTCGAACCGCGTTCCGCCGTCGCCCGACTCGGCATGCAGCCCGTACGGCTCGCCGTAGTACAGCGAGATTCTCCGGATGACGGAGCGCAGGCCGATTCCCCGCCCCGGCGTCTCTCCGCCGTCTCTCCCCGTTTCCGCCCGCAGCCTTCCGATGAGCCCGGCGTCCATGCCGCAGCCGTTGTCTTCGACGACGATGCGAAGCTTGTCTCCCTCCGGGAAAGCCCGGATCGCCAGCCGCTTCGTGCCGGCTTGGTCCTTGAAGCCGTGAACGAACGCGTTCTCGACCAGTGGCTGCAGCAGGAGGCGGATAATGCCGCAGCGAAGCACGGACTCGTCGACGTCGATGTCGAGCTCCAGCCCCTCCTCGAACCGCGCCTGTTGAATGTTCAGATACATGTTTACCTGTTCCAGCTCTTCCTCCAGCGTCGTCTCCGTGGAGGACGGCTCAAGCGCATAGCGCAGGATGGACGATAGGCTGACGACAAGCCTCGCGTTGTCGAGATCCTCCTGCAAGTACAGCCGCCAATACAGCATGTCGAGCGAATTGTACAGAAAATGCGGATTGATCTGCGCCTGAAGCGCCGCCAGCTCCGTCTCCTTCTGGAGCAGCTGCTTCTCGTACACCTGCGATACCAAATAATTAACCCGCTCCGTCATCGCGTTAAAGCTTTCCCCGATATCGTTCAGCTCGTCCCGCGTGCGCACCTGGATTTTCGTATCGAAGCGGCCTTCCCTCACTCTGCGCATGCCGACCATCAGCTGCCGCAGCGGCTGCGTAATCCGATGGCTCAGCAGCGCCGACAGCAGGCCCGCGAGCGCCGCGCTGGCCAGTCCGGTGAGCAGCGCCGTTCGCAGAATCGCCTGGCTGTTGCTGCGAATGTCGGACATGGAAATATGGCTCGCCAGGCGAAAGCCGGTGCGCAGCGACTGCGAATGCGCCAGCAGCCTCCAGCGTCCGTCCATGCGGACAACGCCCGATCGGCCTGACGGGGGAGCGGTCGGTTCCTCCGACCCATCGTTTGTGTACAGCAGGCTTCCTTCCTTGGAAATCAAATACAGGCGGCCGTCGTTGCCCTGCGGAACCTCGTTCAGATCGTTGGCGAAAAAGGAATCGTTCAGCAAAATGATCAGCTTGCCGTAGGTTTCCAGCCGTTCGTTTTTCGCCCAGCGGGCAGCTACCACGATTTTTTTGGCGGAATCCCGCTCCCCGCTCACCATCGAGAAAGGCAGCCTGAGCCATACCAGCTCTCCGTCCGTCGAAGCCAGCGCTTCGTCGATCCGGCTCATCGCTTCACCGCCCAGCGGGGTAAATACGGCGGCGTTGGTCGGGCGATACTCCCTCTCCCGCAGATCGTGCAGAACGACGGTCAGCAGATGCGGGGCGTTCTGCAGCGATTGGTTCATAAACTGATTAAACGCCGCATAGCCGGCAAATCTTCCGTCTCCGCCGGCGTTTCTCTCCCCGATATACGACTGCACGAAAGGATTGAGCATTACTTCGTTGGACAGCCGGAAAATGCTCTCGGCCCGCAGGTCGATCCGCGCCAGCACCTGGTCGACCGTCTGCGAGAACTGTCCGCCGACCTCGCGCTCGAACGTGCGCAGATGAAGCCGGTAGGACAGAAAACCCGAGAGCAGGAAAGAAAGCAGAATGATGACGGACAACCCGACGATGAATTTCGTCTTGAAGCTGATCCGAATGTCCTTGAATGAACGGATCGACCGCGCAAGCATCCTGCCGCCTCCTTCCCGTCGTGACGTTATTGCCGGATGTGTTTGACGGCTTCCGCCAGCAGCAGCATGGCCATCGATTGGCCGTACGGCATCGGGCACACGGGAATGTCCCGGTATTCCTGCAGCGATCTTCCCATGCCCGTTCCGTACGAGACGCCCTGAACGATGCCGTCCCCGTCGATCCGGCCGATGACCGCCTCCAGCGCCCGCATGCCGACTTCCCGATACCGGCCGGGAAGATAGCCCTTGCGCACCGCCTTAAGCAGGCCGTAGGCGAACGCGGCGGCGGCCGACGTCTCCGTGTAGGAGGACGGGTCGTCCAGCAGCGTATGCCACAAGCCGTCCGCCGCCTGCAGCTCCGCCAGCGCCTCGGCCTGCCGCTCGAGCGCGGACAGCAGCGTGCGCAGCACGCCGTCCGGAAGCTCGACCATCTCGATGTAATCGACAAGGCCCGCCGTGTACCAGGAATTGCCGCGCGCCCACAGCGCCTTGGCGAAATGGTGCTTCTCCTTGAACGTCCAACCGTGGAAAAACAAGCCGCTGACCGGATCGGTCAAATATTTCAAATGAACGATGAACTGCCGGACGCTCTCCTGCACGTACCGGTCGTCCCGTTCGATCAGTCCCATTTTCGCCATAAACAAAACCGTCATATACAGCGTATCGTCCCAAATCTGGCCCTCGTTCTCCTCCCCGGAGACGACGTGCTGAAGCGCCCCTTCTCCGGTTCGCGGCATCTCCGTCAACGCGTAGGAGGCCCACTCCCGCAAGTACGGCAAGTAGGCCGCCTCCCCGGTCTCTTCGTAGAGGAACGCAAGCGTCAGCATCGGACACATCGTGTTGACGTTTTTGGGAGGGAGCCCCTCGCGAAAACGATCCTCATACCAGTTCCGGAGAAAGCTCAGCAGCTTCTCGTCCCTGGTCTCGCGATAATACAAATAGGCGGCGAACAGGCCGACGCCCTGCGGCCACTCCCAGTTGTCCATGGAGATGATACCGATCGGGCACGTCTCCTCCATGTCTCCCTTCATTTCTATCATGCCGTTCAGAAGCTTGTCCATCAGAAGATGAAGCTCCCTCTCCGTTCTCCGTTCCGTCATCGCGCGCTCTCCTCTCCCGCTTCCCGCCATCTGTACACCCCGACGCTGAGCGGCTCCAGCTCGTACCGTGCGCCTCCCCGCGTCGCTTCCTGCCGTTGTCCCGCCGCGCCGACCGGCTCGGGGGGCAGCCCGCAGCGCAGCTCGGCCTCCGCGGCTTCGTCCCCGAAGTTGACGATCAGCAGGTAATCCGCCCCGTCGGCGCCGGCCGCGCGCAAGGCGCGCACCGCTTCTCCCCGCGCCTCGAGCGGGGCCGCTCCCGTTCGCACCGCCGCCTGACGCGTCTCCTCCGCTCCCGTCCCGGCGAGCACGCAGAAGCCGTTGTCCAGCATCCGCTCGCCGGGATCGTACAGGCGACGTCCGCGCACGAACTCCTGAACGATCTGATCCGTGCGCAGAAGTCCGATGTCCGTCGACTTGTCCGTCCACGGATACTGCTTCAGATGAACGTTGCGCCCGCCCGGAAGAAACAGCCCCAGCTCCGGCCCGTACGCCCGGACGACGCCGAGCTGCCCGTCCACGTTCAGCCAGCCGCCTTCCAGCGGTTCGTACCTCTCTTCCGGATCGCGCCCGTCCTCCGTCCAGACTCCGCGCCGAGCGGCATAGCGGCGCACGTATCCGTTGTACACGTCGTTGGGAACGTGCAGGTGCAAGCCCCGCAGCTCCGCGACGTAAGCGCGCGGCACGGCGGTCGCCAGCTGCAGGACCGCCGCGGTCCGATCGTCCGGCAGCGCGACGAAGGCGACCCGGTGGTCGGCGATCGTCTCCGCGGGCTGCCCCTCGGCGACGAAGCCGGAGGAGACCGTCTCCATCGCGCCGATCGTCGCGAAGCCCCCGGGGAACGCCTCCGTGCGCCAGCTCCGAATCTCGTTGACGTTGCGCGCCCCGATGCCGGCGATGCGGCCGGCCAGATTCCAGCGCCATTCCGCCAAATGGCTGGCCGACGGGGGCAGGCACAGGCCGGTCGGCCTGTCCGCGGCCTGCCACACCCACGAGACGATTCTGCGCCGCGACCGCAGCAGCGACGCGCCATGGGCTTCGTCCGACCAGACGAACGTCTCTGCTGGCCTTGCCTCTATCCGCTCGCGATCGGGGCTTGCGGTTCTCCCCGTCGAAGACCGTTCAACCAGCGGCCGCCAGCAGGCACCCATCGACAGCGCTGCAGCCCGGTCGGACTCCAGCCGGGTGTAATACATCGGCGAACGCCGCTCCAGCTCCTTCAGCCGCCCCGACAAAAAGCCGCCGTCCGGACAATCCCGAGCCTCCGTCCGAACCTGCGCCAGCCAGCCCTCCTCGAAGCCCGAGCAGTCCTCTCCGAAGACATCCTCCGCGAGCAGCCACATCGGAATCGCGTAATCCTGGCAGTAGCAGTACGGCACGCGGGTATCTCCCCCGATGCGCAGCAGCCGCCCGTCCGGGAACGTCAGTTCCTTCACGAGCGCCCACAGCTCGGCGGCGCGATGGTACAGCGCCTCCGGCGCCGGCAGCTTCGCTTGCTTGCCGTAAAAATGCAGCATGGCGATATTGGACAGGCAGATGACCATGTAGCCTACGTTCAAATAGTTGTGATGGTTCAATGCGTAGGAAGGAAAGAAGTTCGCCCCCTCGTGCCATTCCGACAGAGGCTTGCCCGCGACGACCCGCTCCGACAGCGCGTCGTCGGGAACGGAAATGCCGTTGAGCAGAAAGCGCGTCCCCTTGTCCCGGTACTCTCCCGCTCTGGCGGCATCGGGGTACAGCGCCGCCGCGCGGTGGAGCAGCGCCCCGTTCCACAGATTGCTTTCCGGCTTGTTCCGGCTTTGTCCGTCCAGCTTGTCGTAGAGGCCGCCGACCACCCCGTAATGATCCAGCAGCCAGTCCGCTTCCGACAGGAGCACTCTGCGCACGCCCGCCGAATCCGCCTCCGTCAAGCTTGCCTTGATCGCCTCGACGCCGTGCATCATCCGTTCGATACCCAGCGCGCTGATCCACGTATGTCCCCATTTCGTGCCGTCCGTACACCGGTAGCCCCCGCTCGCGTGCGTCTCCAGATTAAAGCGCAGCATGGCAAGCGCGGTCTCCCGCAGCTCGTCGGACTTCCCTTCCGGCGATCCGCTCGCGGCCAGGACGGCCGCGGCGGCGAACGCCTTCTGGTGCGTCTGGACTCCCCAGCCGTTGTAGCCCGTGCCGTAGCAGACCAGCTCCGGTCTGTCCGGACAGCGGTACAGCTCCCTCTCCAGCGCCGGAAGCCACGGCCGCAAGGCGTCCAGGTATCGTTTCTCGTATGCCAATTCGCCATTCTCCTTCCTTGCGATCGCTCCTTCCCACTTTATCCCGGTTTGTTGTTCCGCGCCTTGAATTCCTTCACGAGCTTCTCGAAAAATTACATGATTTCAGGAGTAAGCTCATGGGACGATATCGGCGTAGCCCGGACCGACTCCCGCCGCCTGCCGGATACCGATCGCCCTCTGCGGCCAATTCCCGCTGGTTACGAGCGTATTGCCGCTCAGTTCGTTGTTCGTTCCGTTAAAAGTAATCCGGTTCGTATCGGTGAAGTTGCCCGTAATCCGGTTGTCCTGTATCGACGCCGTATGGATGTGCAGCCAGCGAACGGAAGCCTCGATGACGTTGTCCCGGATCGCGTAGCCGTTGCTTCCTTCATCCGGATAGATCGCGCCGTATTCGTTCCTCTGCCCGTAAATGTAGTTGTCCGTAATGAAGGAGGTCGCCGATTGGCGGCCCAGCGTGTAGATCGCTCCTCCGTCCACCAGCTCCTGCATCACGTTTTCGATCCGGTTGAAGCGTATGCTGTTGCCGCCCGTCGGGGGCGGATCGGCGCTGGGCACCGAGCCGGTCTGCCCCTGGTTCGGCCCGCCGATGTAGGACCAGCCCCAGCCCAGATGAATGCCGCTGTAAGGAAGTTCGGCCATCGTATTGTTCTCGATGTTCGAGTCGACCGGGTAAGAGGCGCCGATGGCCGCCGCGGAGCGGTATTCGACCGCCACCCGCCCGAAATAGTTATGCAGCACGTCGTTGTTGCGCAGCAGCTTGCGTTCGTCGTCCGGATAGAAAAAGTCCGGCACGCCCCGGTCGTAATCGTCACCGCCGATCTGAACACCTTGCGCCGAGATGTCGACGAACGCGTTGCCGCGCACCAAATTATCCTGACTTCCCCGAAGCATCAGGATGCCGATATGGCCCAGGTTCGAGAAAACGTTCCGTTCGAACTCGATATGGCGGGCCGCCGTGCGCAATACGACCGCCGCCTGCCCGTCGATCCATTCCGGGTACTTGGGGTAGTCGTCGAACGAAGGCGAGCCGTCCGCCGTGAAGCGCTCCCGGATCACGTTGTTCTGCGCGTCCGAATGCCCGCTGTCCGAGCTCGGACGCAGCCAGGTCGCGTGCCGGAAATGCAGCCCTTCGAACCGGATATGCTCGACCGGCTCGTCCAGATCGGCTCCCTCCAGCAGCAGCAGCGTCTCCAGAACCGGAGCGACGACTTCGGCGGAGCTCATGTCTTCCCCGGCGCGCGGCTTGTAATAAAGCGTATCGGTCGGGCGGTCCAAGTACCATTCGCCCTCTTCGTCCAGCAGCTCGTACGCGTTCTCGACGTACCACGGAGCCTGGGCCGACGTCGCTCCCTTGTTCGTCGCGTAGAAATAGCCCGGCTGCTTCATCTCGATCGCCGCCAAGCCATCGTCGCCGATCGTGATCGACTGCACGCCAACCCGCGGGTTCGTCCAGATCGCCTTATAGACCAGCTCGATATCCTGCGGATTGCCCCATGCCGCCATGTCCGTCCAGGTCGTCTTATGGCCCAGCTTGACGAGGCCGGAAGGCTCGCGGTACGGATGCGTCGCGCTCGTCGTCCTGTAGAAGACATGTCCGGGCAGGCCCGACTCGCTTCTGGCCCGCACGGCGCGCTCCCCGTTGACGTACAATTGCCGGGTCTCGAGATTGTCTCCGGCTTCGGCTTTATAGATGTTCAATCCGGCATCGTGGAGCGTCCAGCCTTCGACGAGTCGGCCTCCGCTGACGACCGGCGTTTCCCCGGGGTAAGCCCGGTACGCGACGTCGAACCCGTTCGTGCCGCCGTCCCGCTCGTCCAGCTTCAGCGTCTCCGACAGCCGATACGTCCCGCCGCGAAGCCAGACCGCGATCTCTCCGGTCATGTCGGCGTTGATCCCCCGCACGGCGTCTCTGGCGCGCTCCAGCGTCCGGAACGGCAGCGCCTCCGTGCCCGGGTTTTGATCGTCTCCGCCCGGGGAGACGTAGAAGGACGCCTGCACCGGTCTCGCCTGCACCGTAACTGCGGCGGAAGCCTGGAATCCTCCTTCCTCCGTCGTCACCGTTACCGTAGCCGTGCCCGAAGACGGCCCCGCGTGAAGCTCCGCCGTTTCGCCTTCCGCCGCCGGCCGAACGTCCACGACCGCCGGATCGCTTGAGGTCCAAAGCAGCTTGCGGTTGCTCGCTTCTCCCGGCAATACTTCCGCCGCCAGCTGCGTCCTCCCCAGCGCATTCAGCGTCAGAGACGTCCGATCCAGCTCGACGCCGGTTACCTCCGCCCGGTACGGGCGCTTGCGCACGACCGTCACCTCCGCAACGTCCGCCGCGCCGGAGGTCCCCGTATACGAGCCGAACACGACCGACCCCAGCGCATTCGCCGGAGCGCGGAAAGGCGTTCCGGACCGGAGCAGCGCTCCGTTGACGTACAGATCGAACACCTGCGTCTCCGTATCGACCACCAAATCGACGTCGTACCATTTTGCGGCGGAATAGGTCGCCACCGTCTCCACGCCGGACGAGCCGTGATTGATCGCGATCGTTCCCGCCGTCGTCCAATTGACGGAGGCGAACGTCGTTCCGTTCCCATCCTTCAGATAAGGGCCATAGAACGCTCCTCCCGCCCCCGTCCATGCGCCGGGCCTCAGCCGCGCATGCACGATCAGCTCCCCTCGCTCCTCCGGGAACGATCGGGTCGTCAGAAAAGACGAGGTCGGAGCGCTCGCCTCCAGCCGGAGGCTGCGAAGCCCTGCCCCGTCCTGCCGAATCAGCGCGCTCCCGTAGGCGTTGGGGATCCAGCCGGCAGGCGTCTGGTCGAGCGGAGACGAGTCGAACCGGTCCGAGATCGCCGTATCGAACAGATCGAAGCCGTACACCTCGACGTCGTCCACGTAGGCGGCACCGGACAGCGCTCCCGACATGCCGAACAGCAGCTGCGCCGCCTCTCCGGCGCTCGTTCGGAACGGAGCGCCGCTTTTCACCTTCTGCCCGTTCAAATAAACGTCGAACGATGCCGCTTCGATGTCCGCCGTCACAGCGATTTCCTGCCACTCCTGTACGTCCACGGAGGCCAGGTTTTCAACGCTGCCCGAATGATTGATCGCGACGCGGCCGTCGGGATACCAGTTCAAGGAAATAAATGTGGCGCCCGAGCCGTCCTTTAAATAAGGAGCGTACAAAGCCGCATTCGTTCCGGCAATCTGGGAAGGAAGCACCTTTGCCTTGACTGTAATCGCTTTCAAATTCGCGTCGAGCGCAGCCGAAGCCGTGAACGCGTCCGCCGTCGGCAGCTTGTCCAGCTTCATCGCCCGGTTGGCCGCGTCCAAGGGATCGCTTGCGGCAAACGCATTGCCGTTCGCGCTTGCCGTCCAACCGGCCGGAACCTGATTCGGCGCGTCGTTCTCGAAGGTCCAGCTTCCGCCGTCCCCCGGAATGGCGACGGACGCGTCCGCCTTGCGAAGCCCCGTTCCCGCCCCCGTCCACAATGAAGCGAACAGCGCAACCGTCAACGCCATTTTGGCGGCTGCGGCCGCCTTTCTTCCGATCCGTTCCATGAACAGCCTCCTTGTAAGTTGGATTCCCCCTCAGACTAGACAGTCCGAACGAATGCGGCCTCGAATATTTACAGCATTTTCTCGACTTCTGTTCGAAATCCTCCTCCCCTTCCGCGTCACTCCCCGTACTGCATCCGAAACTGAACCGGAGTCATGCCGGACAGCTTGTGAAACGTATGCACGAAATGGCTGTCGTCCTGAAAGCCGACCTCGGCGGCGATGTCCCTGACCGTGCGGGAACGGTCGACGATCAGCAGCTCCTTGGACTTCTGGATGCGGAACCGGACCAAATATTGATACGGGCTGATGCCCCAGCTTTTGCGGAACAGCGTGTTCAGATATTGCGGGCTGACGCCCAGCGTGTCCGCCATGCGGCCGAGTCCGAGATCCGGATCGCCGTAATTCTCCTCAATAAGCAGGTAGATCGGCGTCAGCCTCTCGTGGCCCTTGGACAGAGAAGGCTGGCCGCTCGACCGCCCGTACTGCTTCAGCCGGGACAGAAACGCGTACACCTCGAGCGAGCCCCCGATGCCCGCGAAGTCAAAGCTGTGCCCGATCCGCTCCCGGTAATGCTCGTGGCTGATCGCAAGCGGACAATCCTCGTCCCAACTGATCGGGACTGCGAAAGGAATGTCCAGCGCGGACGCAATCGGACTGGCCAAAGCTCCGTCGAAAGTCATAAACCAGGTGGACCAGCCGTCCGGATCGGGAGCATAGCTGTGCGGCACGTGCGGCTTTAGGAAAATGCCCTGGTTCGACTGAAGCCGGTATGTCGTTCCGTTAACCGCAAACTCCCCGCTCCCCTCCACGGTATGAAGCCAATGAAAATCCTGAAAGCCATGCTCCCGATGGATCGCGATCTGATCGGTATAGCCGATGCTTGTCAGATGCAGCGGCAGCCTCCGGTCCCACTCCGTCGTCACGAAGTGCCTTCCATAGTACATTCCGGCACGCTCCCTTGGTTTCATTTTTCGATACGTTATAGGAAGTATATTATATTTCATTCGGCCCGGACTTCAACTACAATAAGGGCGAAAGTTGAATAATACAACATCCCACCTGACAGAGGAGAGGATCGGCGCATGACGTTAAAGCTTGGTTTCATTGGAACCGGAGGCATTGCCCATCATCACATTCGCAATTTGGTTCAGATGGAAGGCGTCGAACTGGCGGCCTTCTACGACGTCGACATCGAGCGAGCGAGAAAAGCCGCAGCCGAGCACGCCGGCGCGAAAGCGCATTCAAAATTGGACGATATGCTGGACGGCTCCCGATTGGACGGCGTTTACGTCTGCGTCCCGCCGATGGCTCACGGGGAAGCGGAGCGAAAGCTGGTCGAGCGCGGCATCCCTTTTCTGGTGGAGAAGCCTCTCGGGATCGATCGCGCGACGCCTCGCGACATCGGCGCAAGAGTCAAAGAGAAGGGCTTGATCACCTCCGTCGGCTACCACTGGCGGTATAATGAATCTGTGGCCTTGGCCAAAAAGCTGCTTGCGGACGCCAAGCCGGGCATGGCGCTCGGTTACTGGATGGGCGGAATGCCGATGGTTCCGTGGTGGAGAACCCTGGCCGGGTCCGGCGGACAATTCGTCGAGCAGACGACGCATATCGTCGACCTGCTCCGCTATGTGTGCGGAGAAGTCAGCGAGGTATACGCCGCCTATGCGCTCAGGGTAATGGGAGAGAAAGTCGAAGGCACCGACGTGCCGGACGTCGGCACCGTGACGCTGAAGCTGGCGAACGACATGGTCGCGACGATCTCGAATACGTGCCTGCTTCCGGTCGGTCATCATGTCGGGCTGGACATCTACACCGGAAGCGGCGTCCTGGAGCTGAGAAGCGACGGACTCAAGCAAATCGCCGCCGAGGGAACGACCGTTCATCCGAACGTCGCCAACCCGTATTGCGCCGAGGACGAAGCTTTTCTGCACGCCTTGCGCACGGGCGATACGTCCCGTATTTTGTCCGATTACGAGGATGCGCTGAAGACGCATGAGATTACGATCGCTGCGAACGAATCGGCTTTATCCGGACAACCGGTGAAGATAGGCTGAACGGAGCATCACATTTGGAGGTATAGGGAGGAGCTTGGAGCGACATGAAATTTTCGTTGTGCATCGGGGCTTATCAGGGGAAGGACGCCGTCTATCATCTGGAAAAAGTCAAAGAGCACGGCTTTCACGGCCTGGAATATTACGCTTGGTGGGAGCTCGGCGATCTGAAGAAGCTGGCGGCGGAGCAGGAGCGCATCGGCGTCGGACTCAGCGCCACCTGCACCAAGTTCATCAGTCTGGTCGACGAGTCGCTGCGCGACGCTTATCTGGAGGGCGTTCGCCAGACGATCGAGGCGTGCCGCATTCTCGGCGTGCCCTCGGTCATCTCCCAGACGGGCAATGTGCTGGACGGCGTGCCGCGGGACCGGCAGCGGCAGACGATGGTCGAGACGCTGAAACGCTGCGCGCCGCTGTTCGAAGAAGCCGGCATCGTGCTGGAGGTCGAACCGCTCAACGGACTGGTCGATCATGCCGGCCACTTCCTGCAGCGCTCCGACGAATCGGTCGATATCATCGACCGGGTCGGCAGCCCGAACGTCAAGCTCGTGTTCGACGTCTACCATCAGCAGATTACCGAGGGCAACGTCATCCGCAACGCGACCGGCTACATCGACCGGATCAACCATTATCACATCGCCGACAATCCGGGCCGCAAGCAGCCGGGCACGGGCGAGCTGAACTACGTCAACATCTTGCGGGCGATCAAGGACGCCGGCTTCTCCGGCTTCGTCGGCCTGGAGTGCGGCTATACGATCGATACGGACGAAGCGGTCTCGCGATTCAAGGAAGAGATTCTGTCCCAAGCGCTGTAACCCCGAATTCGGAGCGGCTCCGTCTCGCGCGGAGCCGCTCCGCCCCATTTTCCCCGTACCTGGAAAATCCGTCCCCTAAGCACTGCCTGCGCCTATCAAGATAAGACGTATTTCCCCGTTCAATAGCCGAATGTATCCCTTACATAATAGTCACATCATGTAAAATAAGGTAGAACATCGTTGAGTCTACTTTCATCTATACCAAATGATGATGAGGGGGATTGGCAAGTGAAGAAATCGTATTTGCTCGTTGTAAGCGCGATTTTGATGTTCTCCATGCTTTTGGGAGCCTGCTCCAGCTCCGGTTCGAAAGACGAGGTCACCCTCCGCGTGTTCTCGACCTTCGGAGGCACGGACCCTGCCCGTGAAGCCTTTCAGTCCGCGTTGGACGAATTCACTTCGAAAAATCCGCACGTCACGATTACGAACGATCCGATGTCCGCTAACGCCGATGAGTTCAGAACCAAAGTCAACACGGACATGAACTCCGGGAACGAGCCCGACCTGCTGTTCTTCTTCGTCGGGGCTGACGCACAAGGCTTCGTGGACGCAGGGAAAGTCGTTGCTCTCAACGAACTTCTCGACGGCGATTCCGAATGGAAGCAGGGTTTCGCTCCGGCGGCTCTTGAGAACGTCCGGCAAAAGGACGGCAACATCTACGCCGTTCCGCTAACCGGATTCTACGAAGGCCTGTTCGTGAACAAGAAAATTTTCGCCGACCACAATCTCGAGCTTCCTACCGACTGGGAGAAGATGAAAACCGCGGTCAAGACGTTGTCCGAAAACGGCATCATCCCGTTGGCCGCTCCGTTCGATCAATCCCACTACGTCATCGAGCACTTCGTCCTGTCCGCCGCAGGCGCGAAAGGCCACGGCGCGGGTCTCGTCGAAGGCATCGATCCCAACTGGGAAAAGGGCTACGCCGCGATGAAGGAGCTGGGCGATTTGGGCGCATTCCCGAAAGATGCGGCAACGATCGATCTGAACATGGCCTCCACCTACTACGGCGAAAGCAAAGCCGCCATGATTCTGGAAGGATCCTGGGCGATCAACGGCTGGAAGGATAATCCGGAAGTGATCGACAACACGACCGTCATTCCATTTCCGGCCATTCCGGGCGGCGTCGGAACCGGCAACGAAGTGATCGGCGGATTCGGCAGCGGCTTCTACCTGCCGAAATCGACCTACGACGATTCCAATAAAAAAGACGCCGCAATCGCCTTGCTGAAACATATGACTTCTCCTGCAATAATTGAAAAGATCGCTCTGTCCAACGGAGGCACGCCTGCAGCCGCAGGATTGAACGTGCAAGGCACGACGCCGGCCGCGACGGACGGATTCGCCATGGTCGCAAAGGCCTCTGCGGTCAACAACCCGATCGACATGATGGTCGCGCCGGAAACCTTCTCCACGCTGCGCGCGGGCGTTCAAGCCGTCGTAACGGGCAATAAAACGCCGGCCGAAGTAATGAATGAAGCCAAAGCGATCGAGGACGCCAACGTCAACTAATTGATCGGGAAGCGCGCCGTCCCGTTGCCGGGCGGCGCGCTTTGCCGGGTAGAGCCGGATATAGCCAAATCCTACTGCCAAGGTGATCGATATGAAGGGCGATCGGAAATATATACTTATATTTTTGCTCCCTATGGCCGTGTTCCTGTCGATTTTTTTATACTATCCCTTTTTCAAGAGCGTTTACTTCAGCTTCTATCGGACCCGGGGGTTTTTTGACAAGAAATTTGTCGGCTGGGATAACTTCGAGCGCCTATTTTCGGACAATCTGCTCGGCGCGGCGACGCTGAACACGTTGGAAATCTTGGCGTATGTCCTTGTTTTTCAGGTGGGCATCGCCCTCGTCCTCGCCATTATGGTTCAACAGATCGACAAGCTCAAAGGCTTTTACCGCTCGGTGTTCTTCTTCCCTGTGGTCATTTCCGGCACAGCGATCTCCTTGCTGTTCGTTCTCGTCTACAACTATAATTTCGGCTTGCTGAACCAAATGCTGGCCAAGTTCGGCGTAGAGAACGTGCTGTGGCTCAGCGAAACCCATGCTTTAAAGGCGGTCGCGGTTCCGACGGTGTGGCATTACGTCGGTTTTTATTTCGTCCTGTTCGTGACGGCGATGTCCAAAATTCCCCACGACTATTACGATGCAGCCAAAATCGAAGGCATTACGGGATTCCAGAAATTGACGAGGCTGACGCTCCCTTTAATCTTGAGCGACCTGAAAGTCGTCATTACGTTGGCGATTACCGGCACGATGAAGGTGTTCGATTTCGTCTGGGTGATCTCCAGGGCGCAGAACAACACGGACGTGCTGGGAACCTATATGTACAAAAAAGCGATCGTCGATCAGAACTTCGGCTACGGCTCGACCGTCGCGATCTATATGGTCGTGCTCGGCGTCCTGATCGCGGTGCTGGCCAACCGTTTGCTGAAAAGAGAGGAAATCACTTATTAAGCCAAGCGACCCGGGAGGTGGCGATATGCAGTTGGCCGCAAACAAGGGAAAGCCGTTGCCGCCTGTGGCGGCGGCCAAGAGCCGTCGGCGCTTGAGCACGGTTGTCGTATATATGATTTTGACCGTATGGGCTTTAACGACGATCTACCCGCTCTTCTGGATCGTGAACAACTCGTTCAAGGTTTCCAGGGATGTCATGAACGCATCGTTCGCCATCGCGTGGAACCCCGTGACGATCAACTATGCGACGGCGTTCGACCGCATCCATATCGGCAACAGCTATATCAACAGCTTGATCATGTCGGGCGGAACGGTGCTTTTCGTCCTGCTGTTCGGCGGATTGGCCGCGTTCGTCTTGGCCCGTTTCAATTTCAGAGGCAAGCGAATGATCTATTCCGTTCTGTACGCCACGCTTCTGGTGCCCGCGTTCGCGACCGTCGTGCCCGTATACGAGCTGCTCATTAAGACCAGCTTGGTCAACACGTACTGGGGGTTGATCTTGCCGCAAACGGCGGGCAACCTGACGTTCGCGACGCTCGTGCTCGCCGGATACATGTCCACGATCGCGAAGGAGCTGGAGGAAGCCGCCTTCGTGGACGGATGCGGCCGCTGGCGGATGTTCGCGAGCATCTTCGTCCCGATCGCCAGGCCTGCCTTCGCTTCGGCCAGCATTTTCGTGTTCCTGTGGTCGTACAACGACTTGTTCTCCGCCTTGATTTTCGTCAACAAGGAGAGCGTTCGCCCCATCGTCGCGCTCCTCAACGAAATCAGCTCGCAATACGGAACGGACTTCGGACTGATGGCGGCGGCGGTCACGCTTACCGTCATCCCGATCCTGCTGATCTATCTGTTCATCTCCAAATATATCGAGAAAGGGCTGACCGAAGGGGCCGTTAAAGGTTAATGACGCCGATTCCCGTTCCGCTGGCCAAAACATCAAGGGGCCGTCCCGAAAGGGACAGCCCCCGCTCCGGCGGTCCGTACGCTTATTCGACTTGCTCCCCGAACAACATTTCCCCGAACCGGTCGCGCATCCGCAAATAGCCTTCGGCGGCGGCGCCGTTGCCCCAGTCGAATATTGTGAACTCGCCCATCGGATCGTCCGTCGGGCTCGTTCTTCCGCCGTGGCCGTAGTTTTCCATCATGAAGCCGTAATCCCGTTCGTTCAGAAACGGCCACGCCTGCTCCCACCTTGCCTTCACCGCTTCGTTCTCGGGGCAGTACATGAGCGCGAACGAAGCGAGCAGCGCCGCCCTCCCCCGCTCCTTGTACTCTTCCGCGTCCAGCTCGATGCCGTACTGGACAATCAGCTCGGCGAACAGGCTTTGCCTGGCATCGTTCCATTCCCCGTCGCCGTTCATGACGCCGAAGCCGCCAAGCGCCGGCACGTGAATGTAAGGGGGCTGCCACACTGCCTGAGTCATCAGCATTTCGTCCAGGCAGCGGCGTCCGATCCGCAAATACGCCTCATTGCCGGTCGTTCGATAGCAGGCCAGCAACGCTTCCGCCGTCCAGAACATGGAGAAATTGCACTGCTTATACTGGTTGTTTCGCTCGATTTTGCGGCCGAGCCGCTCCTGTCCCCACCGGCTGCAAGACCAGTAGGTTTCGAAATCCTCCCAGCGCCCTTCTGGCACGATCTCTTCGCATACCGCCTCCATCGCCCTGTACGCCGCCTCGGCGTACTTCGGAACCCCCGTCAATTCATGCAGCTTGAGCAGAAAAGTGACGGAAAGCGACGTCTCCGGAGAACGGTCAAGAACCCCGCACGGACGGAAATCCGTCCTGCCGATCCAGCCGGGAAAAAAGCCCCGTTCGTCCTGCAGCTTCAGCAAAGCGTCTCCATAAGCTCTGGCGTACGTCACCAGCCGATCGTCGCGCTCCAATTCCTCATGCCAGCGCAGCATCAGCAAAGCCGTCCAGCTCATGTCGAGCACATGAAGCGGAGCCTCGCGAATGCCGAGCCCGAACGGATTGCGGTCGGAGTTGCCCCAATACAGCGTCGACCAGCCCTTGGAGCGGCGGCACATCCGGCCGTCGATCTCAACCTGCTCCGTCTCCGTGGCCGCGACCGCCGGAAAAAAGCCTTCCGTCTGCGGAGCGGACAGCGCCAGCTCCTTCATCAAGTTCGCCCGCTCCGCATACTCCGGCTGCCCGGTCAGCCGCGCGTAGCGATACAAGCCGTGCGCCGAGCGGAGCGAGCTGAACCAAGCCTGATTCCATACGGACAGCGTCTCCCTCTGGCGATAGGGTCCCGGATAGTTCGGACTCTGGGTCACATTGACGATAAACGCCGGAGCCCCGACCTCCTTGCCGTTCACCTTGAAGGTCTGCCATACGGCCGAAGCCCATTCCCGGAATGCCCACCGGTAAGCCCGCTTTACGTAAACGTCGAGCTCGCCGCCGTTCATTCGCCTCTGCGCCAGCAGCGGTCGCCCCCAGCGCTCCCAGCCGAACGCCAGGACGTCGCGCCAAGGATTGGCGATTCCTTCCTCATCGTCCGATGCCAGCACATAAAATCCGAATTCCGTCCGTCCCTTCGGGAACGCGGCGCCCGGCTCGCGTACGAACAGAACGTGCTCCCGCACGGATGTAAGACACATGCCTAGCGCAAGGCGGTTGTTCGAAGCGTCCAGGTCCATATACCACCGCGGCTCCCCCAGCCTGCCGCCCGCACCCGCGGCCGCCAACGTATCCAGGTCGGGAACGACCGTCAGCTTCCTCGCGCCGTCGTGCACGATCAACGCCGGAGCGCGGAAAACATGCTGGTCGATGACATGCCGGTCCGTCGGCGTGAGATGGGGAGCCCAATGAAACGACGGCGCGAACGACGGCCGGAGCTCGATCCGCCAATCGTCCTGCCGCACCTCGTCCTCCAGCTCGAAGACGATGCGGACTTTGGCCGTCCCCGCCCGGGGGTAAGTCACTTCGATGTCGGGCCGCATGCCGCCGAGCCAATCGCACGTTAAAGTCCCGATAAATTTCTTGAACGCCGGGTCCAGAAAGACCAGCTCGTAAACAGGTGTCACATCGGATCCTCCTTCCGTCCTCCGGGAGACTCAGCCTCTAATCCCCGAGTTCGCAATGGATTGCACGTCGTATTTTTGCAAGCTGTCGCCGCCGAATACAGCGCTTACAATTATTCTACTGGACATTATCCGCATAATCTTTAGCAGATTAAGCGGGATATTTAACGCAAATTGCCCTGCGCGAGTGAAATCCGCAAAATTTTCCGGACAATTAATTGTGCTGCATACAACTAATGTAGGGAATGTTCCGGGGCGTGAAGGTGCGGAGCTGCGAAAGTGGCGAGGACACAAGGCGCGAAGGCGTAAGTGTGCGGAGATGCGTATGTGAGGAGAAACGAAGTGCGAAGGTACAGTGGCGGAGGACGGAGGACCTTAACTTCGGACAGAGGATCCGCTAATTGTGAACAAAACCGGGTTTTGCGCATCTTCGCGGACAGAGGATCCGTTATCTGGCTCCGAAATTGCGTTTTCGGCCATGGATCATCGAAATAACGGATCCTCTGTCCGCATCGCCAGCAAAATGAGGGGGTTTCGGCAAAATAAGGGCTTCTGTGTCCGTTGCACATATAAAAGCGAGCTTCGAGACGCGGAAGTCTCGATGCTCGCTTTGCTAGAAATGGCCAGACGATCGACTCCGGACGGCATTACCCGTTCCGCAGAGGATAGGCGCCGCTCCCGTCCGCGGTCAGCCTTTTCGGCTTGGCTCAGAGCAGCCTCGTTCCTACTCGTCGACTAAACTCTGAACAACCCGTACCCGTTCAGCGGAACGACCGGCTCTCTATCGATAGCCAACCCGTCCATGCTGCCGTGAAGCGCGACGTCCACGAGCCATTTCGTAAAAGGGGCCACATTCATGGTCTCCATCTCTTCCAGGCTGTAGAATCCGGCGGCATCCACCTCGACCTCATCCGGGACCGGCTCTCCGCCGACATAGTCCAGCTCGAAAGCGATATACACGTTATGTATGCTCCGGGGCTGGTCTCGCAGCGCGATGATTCCTTTTACGGCGGCCTCGACGCCGCTTTCCTCCCTGACCTCCCGGACGACGGTTTGCTCGATCGGCTCCAACTGCTCGATATATCCGCCCGGATTCGTCCAGTAGCCCTTGCCCGGGTCTTGCGCCCGGCGAACGAGCAGCACTTTGTCGTCCTTCACGACAAGCGCGCCCACCCCGATGCTGTAATTGCCCCAGTGCACGAAGCTGCACCGCATGCAGGCTCTTCTCGGCGTGCCGTCCACTTCTCTCGTCTCCATCTTGCCGCCGCATGCCGAACAATAGTTCACTTCCACCCGTTGTCACCTGCTCTATTCGCTGTTAAGCTTGCGATCTGCGTCATTGCAATTAATGAACCCTTTTACGCAGCTCCGCAATCTTCTCTTCCGGCCATCCGGTCACCTTGATCACCAGAGCGTCATCCACCCCTTCGCGCAGCATGTTCATGACAATCGTCGCCATACCGTGCTCCACGCCTTGTTCAATGCCTTGTTCGATGCCTTCCTTAATCCCTTTCTCGTATCCCGCCCGGCTCCATGCCGGCATCAATTTGTCCACGATGTCTCCCTCCTCCGGATATTTTTCGCGCAATTCCCGCAGCAGCGACACGTCCTCGCGTTCATCGCACTTATTGTAAAGATCGGCAACCGACATCATCAGCGCCAGCTTGGCGTCGTCCAGCTTTTTCCGCAGGCGCAAGAGCATTCGCAAATAAGCGAAACGCACCTCTCTGATCTCGCTTTCATTATACCGCATCTTTGCAAGCAGCGCAGCGGCTACCGGATTGTCCGAGTCGACAAATCTGCGCCATTGCATGTTGCTCAGTTCCACCTTCAGAAAGCGGAAGTAAAGCACGGTCTGGCCCGTAACGGCCATCTTTAACGAATCCGTCTCGCGGCGAGCCTGATCCATCGTAAATATCGCAATCGGAATGATCAGCTCATGTTGTTTCCGATGCCGTTCGAACAGGCGGCCGAAATAAACGAACATCCGCTCATGGAAATGGGCGTCTCTATACGACTGCGGCTCCAAATGAATAAGAATATACGCGTCTTCCCCTTTGTACTTCGTCTCGAGCAGCAAATCGAGCGTCAATGTCTGCTCGCCCACAACGTCGACCAACTGCTCCTGCATCAGAAAGCGCGTCTGGCTAAAGTCCAGAAGCTTGTGAATCTTCGGGAAAAACAATTCGATAAACTCGGCAAAAAAAGTTTGCAGCAGCTTCTTGAACGCTTCGTCATGCGGCGCGTGCTCACGCGTCCGTTCGGATCGTTCCTTTGCGTCTTCCATTGTCGACACCTCATTTCATTCGATCCGACCAGACATAAAAAAAGCACGCCCGAGGGCGCCAACAGGCGCCGCCGGGTGTGCTTCACGACCGGACGAATCGTTATCTACGTCTATTATGTCCGCCGCCCGCCCTATTGTCAAATCACTTCCCGCTCGTCATTGCCCGGTAGCGCAGGAAACGGAGCGTGGGGTTCCGCCTGATACCAGAAGACGGTCGACGCGATGTCGCTTTGCTGCGGCAGGTATCGTCCGCCGGAGCGCCAGCCGAGATCCTGGATCGTCACCTTGAGGTCCGACTCGAAGCGGATCGGATCCATGACGTGCCACCGGTACATGCCGAACCGCTGCTGACTGCGGTACAATCCGTCGGGCTTAATGACCTGATGCATGCCGAGATAAGCCGTCGAATAGGTTCCGTACTCACCCTTCGGCTGCTCCCAGTTCCAGGCGCCGCCGAAATAATCCTCGGTCCCCGTCCCGCAGATGGTCGGGAAATCCTTGTCTCCGTCCATATAGAACTTGATTTCTCCCTCTCCCCACCAGCCGGTGTTATTGACCTGCCAGGCGAGGTACGCGCCGACGTAATGCCCCTTGCCTTGAATTCCGTCGACGAGCGTATGCACATCCTTGTATACGACCGGGTTGCTTCTCCGCCATTGCGCGTGGAAATAAGCCGCATCGTCCGGCACGTCGGTAAGCGTGTAATCGATCTGGAAATACAATGTCGCCTTGTCCTCGGACGTATTCTCCACCGTCAGCCTGGCCCCCTGGCGGAACGGCATCGGCCAGTAGCTGTTCATGCCTCCGGCCGGATTAACGGCCACCGGCAAGGAATTGACGTTGCAGCGCTCCTGCCAGCCGTTGCAGAAGAAATCGCCGATCGGCACCTCTACGGAAGGCTGATCTTCGTCGTCCCAATAGATGCGCAGAACGAGGCTCCGCCAGAACGCCGGAAAACACGTCAGCCAAATATGTTGGATGGCGCCCATGCCTCGAATGTCTCCCATCGTAAACGTCTCGCCGGGCTCGATGTCCACCGACGGCGATACTTTCCAGCCCAAGCCCAGGTCGCGGGCGCACGTCGCCCCCGTCCCTTCGGTCGCCATGCCGCCCTTGCCCGGCTCGCCCGTAAAGTTCTCGGCGCTGATCGATCTCGTCACCGCGTTCGATAACCTGAATAAATTGCCCAGTCCCATATCCAGTCCGTTGAAGTTGCTCATGTCTCATCTCTCCTTGTTTGGGTCATTCGCGATAAGCTCCAAATGCTGCGCAAGTCCATCATCGCCTGCTCCGACGCTCCCTGCCCTCCCCTCTACGCCGTCAACTCCACGACAACGATGCTCCTCGGCGGAACCTCGAATTCGGACTCCCCGGAGGGCAGGAGGACGAGCGCGGTCCCGTTCGATACGGCGGCGTTCTTCTGGGCCGCTGCTCTGCCCAAATCTCCGTCGGCCCCGTCGAAACGGAAGAGATAATCGAACTCGAACGGCGCGAGATACTTGCGCAGCCACGGCGTACGGTCCGATCCGGCGTTGATGCCGAACGTCGCCGCTCCGACTTCTTCGTGAAGCCATGCGGCGGTTTGCCCCGCCGCTTTCCGTTCCGCAAGCGTGCCTCCTTCGCACCATTTCTGCCGGACCGCCCAGCTCTTATAGCGGTCGGCCGCCTCGTGCCAATCCCGCCCTTCGAGCAGGTCGACGCGGATCGGATACGGAGGCGCGATGCCCTTGCCGGCGCCCATCTCCTCGCAGCCGTGAATGAAAGAGGCTTCCAGCAGCCCGTTTTCGTTTTTGTAAAAATTGAGCCATTTCGCGTACCCTTCGCCGTCCAGGCAGGCGAAATACAGTCCGCCCTTGTTCATCCCGTAATAAGCGAAAAATTGCATCGAAGCGCCGGAGAAGCTTTCCGGATAAGGCATATAGCGCTGGCCAGGGGAGCCGTGAACGAACCGTTTCGAAGGATTGCGGACTTTGAACCCGGTCGCGTACGAATGCGCGACGTAGTCGTCCTCGCCCTCCTCCGTGATCGAACGCAAATTCGGCACGATCGGATATTCCAGGCTGAGCAGCCGCTCGCTCGAGCGGTTGTCCGCCGAACAGCGAAATTCGAGAGACGTCCCGTCCAGCGACAAACGCCCGCGGATCGTGACTCCGGCCGCCAGATGCCAGATTAGCGAAAGGCCGCATTCGGCTTCCGCCGAATCAAGCCGCTGCCATTCGAAGCGCTCGAACGCGGAGCCGACCACGTCATCCGTCTCGAGCCGGAACGGAACCGCCGCGGGCGCGCGCTCCACGTAGTCGATTCCGGCCCTCTTGTCCAGCAACCGGCGGATAGAACCGTCGTCTGCCCCGATTCCCAGCCGCAAGCGGTCGTTCTCGAGCAGGATCAGACCCGGATCGTTCTCCATCGGACATCCCTCACTTCAAACCCGAAATTTTGATGCCTGAAATGATATACTTCTGGAAGATCAGGAACAGGACGATCGTCGGCAGCGACGTCAAAGCGGAGCCCGCCATCAGCATGCCCAGCTCGGTGGCGCGCTCGGAGCGGAAATTGTACAAGTATTGCATGATCTGAAACAGCTCGGGACTCGTAATCGTCATCGTCGGCCAGATAAACGAGTTCCAAAACCCTAAATAGGAGCCGATTCCTACGATGACGAAGACGGGATACGACATCGGTACGAAGACGCTCGTAAAGATCCGGAACCTTCCCGCACCGTCGATCAGCGCGGCTTCTTCCAACGCCAACGGAATGTTGAGATAAAACTGCCGGATGAAGAACATATGGCCCGCGGACGCGATGCCCGGCAGAACAAGCACGGCGAGCGTATCGAGCATGCCCATTTTGTCCACGACGATAAAGGACGTCAGCAAGATCGCCATGCCCGGGATAAACATCGTCATGATGACATACACCCACAAGATTCTCTTGAACCGGAATTCCAGCCTTGCGAATACGTACGCCGCGGCCGCATTGACGATCAGGCTCAGGGCGGCGAACAGGATTGCGCCCCCGAACGTCACCGCCATCGACCTTAGAAACGTCGGATCGCCGAGAATGTCCGTATAGTTCGTCGCCAGCCATTGCCGGGGGAAAAAACGGAACGGCGTCGCCAGCACTTCGGACTTCTCTTTGAAGCCGGCGATGGCGACCCATAGCAGCGGGAACAGCGCGAGCAGCGTCACCGCGCCGGCGATAATCGCAACGATCGCTTTATAAAACCGGGCTTGCATTCCCATGACGGATTCATCCTCTCCGCGGTTAACCGTCTACCGCTTTTTCCGAATTCAGCACTTTGAAAATGATCGCCGACACGCTGCCCAGCACGACGAACAGAAGCAGCGCGGCCGCGATCGAATTGCCGACCATCACGTCGTTGCGGAAATGGTTGAGAATGTACAGGTTAGGCGTCGTCGTCGCGCTGAGCGGTCCGCCGTTCGTCATGACGAGCGAGAGCTCGAACTGCGAAATCTGCGCGATAAAGCCGGTGACCAGCAAGTACAAAATAACGTTCCGCATCAGGGGAATCGTAATATACCACATTTTCTTGAACGCGCCGGCGCCTTCGAGATCCGCCGCTTCGAAGTAGCTTTCCGGAATGTCGTTCAGCCCGGCCAGCATGATCAGAGCCGTAAAGCCGAAGCCGAGCCAGATCGCCGGGGCCGCGATGCTCGGCAGCGCCGTCGCGACGTCCGCGAGCCACGCCTTCGGCTCGTAGCCGAACAATCCGATCAAGTAGTTGGCCAAGCCGCCGGCGTAATCGAAAATAAAGACGAAAATGACGGACGCGATAATGCCGGAGATCACGGTCGGAATGTAAATGGACGTCTTGACGACGCCGGCGAATCTGGCCCCCAGGCTCTTGACGACGTTCGCGAACAGAAACGAGAGAATCAGCATCGCCGGCACGACCATCAGCGCGAACTTGAGCCCGACCCAGATCGCCTCGCCGAACAATCGGTCCGTCACGACCATGTAATAATTTTGAAAGCCGACGAACGTCGAATCCTGATAGAAGCTCCAATCGTAAAAGCTGACGAACAGCGAATAGAAAAAAGGCACGACGACGAAAATCGTCAGCAGGACGACGATCGGGGCGAGCAGCGTATACGCCGTCTTATTCTCTTGCCGGTAATCGCGATTGATCTTGCTCATCCGGTACGTTCACCTCCATGAGTCGGGATACGGGCAAGGATCCGGGGGAAGTCTCCCCCCGGATCCGTTCCGACGCTACGAGTTCGGATTCGTGCCGGCCAGGTTGGATTTGGCGATATAATCGTTGATGTCCTTCTCCGCCTGGGCGAGCGCCTTATCCACTTCAGCGCCTCTCATCGCCGATTCGATCGCCGTGGACAACGCGAAGCTGATGTCCCACGGATAGATCGGCTCGGCCTTCGAGTACGGAATGATCTTCTCGGCGACGATCGCGCGCCATTCGTCCTGAGACGCCTCCGGATCGGCTTTCATCGCTTCGTCGACCGATTGGCGCGCGGAAAACTTGGAAAATTGGGAGCCCTTAAAGAAGTCGATCATAATGGCCGGATCTCCCGCGAGCAAGTAGGAAATATAATCGGCCGCCTCCTGCGCGTGCTTCGATTTGCCGTCGACGGCGAGCGTCCATCCGCCGAGCGTCGCCGTCGGCTTCGTCGGATCGCCGTCGATCGAAGCCATCGGCGCGATGCCGACCTGATCCAAAATGTCCTTGTAGTCGTTGCGCAGTTGACCGATCGCCCAGGAGCCGATGACCTGCATCGCCAATTTGCCTTCCCCGAAAGGCTTGATGTCCGTATATCCCGCAAGCTGCTGCTTCGGCATGATGCCCGACTCGTACGCTTGCTTGTAGAAATTGACGAGGGCGCGATAGCCGTCGTTGTCGATGTCCGCCCGGGACCAGTCGTCCGTGATCGCCAGATGTCCGGCGGCGTTGTACTGCAAGCCCCAGCTGGACCAGCCGAGATCTCCCGCGTTTTGCGCGATCGAGAAGCCGAACACGCCTTTCGTCGTCAGCGCCTTGCCGTATTCCAGCACTTCGGCCCAAGTCGCCGGCGGCTTCTCCGGATCCAGTCCCGCTTCCTTGAACATGTCTTTCCGGTAGAAGAGCACCGTGGACGGCTCGACCAGCTTCGGGTACGCGTAATACTTGCCGCCCGCGGCGACGAACTCCTTCACGTTGTCGTACAGGTCGTCGAAGGCCGCCGGATCCATCAGATCGTTGAGGGGCAAGATTTCTCCCATCTTGGCGGCGTTCGCGATATTGCCGTAGCTGATCGTGCGAATATCCGGCGCTTTGCCCGCCGCTTGGGCGGCCTTCATCTTCTGGGCCCAGGCGTCCCCGGGGACGATCGTCAGCTTGACCTCGATGTTGTCGTGCGCTTTGTTGAATTCCTGCGTCCACTTCTTGAACCAGGCGTCCGTGCTGTCTTCGAATTTCTGCGCCCAGAATTCGAGCGTGACCTTCTCCGCCGGAGCCGGATCAGCGGACCCGGTTGGTTCGCCGCCGCTTGCCGATGCGCCTGGGCTGACGCTCCCGGATGGACCGGCGTCCTTGCCGCTGTTGCCGCCGCACCCCGTCACGATGAGGGCGAAAATGACCAGTGCGGCCAACCGTACCGTCCATGGCTTTGGCTTTTCCCATTTTCCTTGCATGACAGAATCCTCCCTTTGTATGGTTCATGCTATTTAAACGCGAAGCGCTTAAACCGAACGGGCGATTCGAAGTCAATCTGAATGCGCTTTCATTTATTCAGCGCGGCCTTGAACCAGAAGACGTTATAAGGGTCCCATAACGACAGGGCGAAGTAAATGACTCTGCCGTCTTCCGATGTATATTTGTCGTTCATGTACGGCGCGTACAAGCCGGGATATTCGTCCGCGCGGACGAGCTCGAGCTTGTCGCCCCACGGGCCCCAAGGCGCGAGCCCTTCCCGGATGACGACCCCGTTGCCTTCGTTCAGGTAAGTCATCAGCCATCGTTCCAAATACGGGTTCCAGACGACGGACAGCTCGCCGACCGCATCGTCAACCACCGTCTCGGCCCGGGACATCTCCTCGCTCCAGATCGGCTCGTTCTTCTCGTCCAGCCCGGCGAAGTAGCGGTATTCCGCCGGATGTTCCACGCTCGCCTCGCCGACCTTCATAAGCTGCACGCCTCCGAACCTGCCGGCAGGAATGCTCCAGAAGTAGAAGTCGGACTCCCCTTCCCCGGTCTCGACCTTATAGGGGCTGACTTGAATGAAATTGCTGTCGCCCGGCCATCGAAGATCGTCCAGCAGCGTCCAATTTTCCCCTTCGTCCGTCGACTTCGCCACGCTCGCGTAATTCGCGTCCCAATGGCCCGGCGCTCCCCAATGGTTGACCGACATGTAATACAGGTACAGCGCGCCGTTCGCGTACAAGCCGTGCGTCGGAATTTTCGTCATTTCTTCGTAATCGACTTTCGCGGACGGCAGCAGTTCCTTGGCGAGACCGAGGTCGTCCGCGATCATGCCGTCGAAGGCAATCCCGTCCGCAGGATCGGCGTCTGTCGCGTAAGCGAGCGTATTCGACCGCCAGAAGCTGCCTCCCCCTCCGATCATATCCGACGGACGCTCGCCGAACGTATCCCCGAACACGAAATACGTCCGGTCGCCCGCGTTGATCATCGAGCCGAGATCCGTTCCGTAGACGCCGTACCGGTCCGTCTTGTTCGGCGAATCGGCGCCGGTCAGCTGCGCCACCTGGACGAGGTCCGTTACGCCGGTCAGCACGAAAGCTTTGCCGCCGGCGTCCAGCATCGGATTCCGGTCGTCCCCGCCCTTGCAAGCCGCCAGCGTCGCCATCGCGGCCAATGCCGTTATTCCGATCGTCCTTTTCAACCGCCATTCCCCCTTCGTCCCCGTAAGATCACGGGTTCGCATGTCCGAAAATTCGTTTCAAGCTCGAAGCGTCGAACGGTTTCGTATCCGGCAGCGGCAGCCTTCCCGCGACCTTCGGCAGCTCTGCGAACGGCTTGTGAGGCTCCGTCTGGTACCAGTAGGCCGTCGAAGAGACGTCGTCGCTTCTGTGGTTGTTATGCCCGTGCTCGATCGTCACCCGAATGCTCTTCTCGAACATGACCGGATCGAGAACGTGATAGCGGTAGGTCGAGATTTTGCCGCTCCAATTCGGGCCTCCGCCCATCACGATGCCGTGGTACGGGGTGCAAACCTCCTGTTGGGGACACCAGGCGGTATTGAAGTAATCCTCCATGCCGGTGCCGTGCAGCGTCGGCGGCCATGCTTCCCCGTCGATGAAGATCATGTCGTCGCCTTCGCCGTACCAGTTCCATTCCCTCGTCTCGCGCAGGTTGTGGACGTTGACGTTGCAACCGACGTAATGTCCTTTGCCGACCGCGTCCAGAATGACGTAATTGCCGACTCCGGTCACGTTGCGTCCGCCGAATTCGAACTGGGCGTTGTCCATCCCGTTTTCCTCGACTCCGTCCGTCGGACATTCCCTGCGCCACCCGGCGTGAAAGCGAAGCTCGTTCTCCGGCAAGCGGTCGTATTCCTCGTAATCGATATAGAAGTAAAATTTGATCGGTTCGTCCGCTTCGCTTGCGACTTCGATTCGGGCTTCAGTCGCGTACGGCATGCGAAAAAAACAGTTGAACGCTTTGCCGTTCTCCGGGCTCATCATCAGCGCCGCGGACGCGAAGTTCCTCGTAACGCCGTGCCCCATGCCGAAAAAGTCGCCGATCGGCGCCTCCACGCTCGGATGCCGTTCCCCGTCCCAGAACATCCGCAAGACGATTTTGCGGGGCAAATACGCCTCCTCCCGCGGCCCGTCCGTCGCCATCGTCATCCAGATGTGCGTAATCGCCCCGGCGCCGCGGATCGCGCAGACGGTTCTGTTTTCTCCCGGGACGATGGAGAAATAATCTTTGTTGCCGCCCGAACGGTCGTAGCTGGATTCCCGTTTTCTTCGGCCCGGTCTTGCCCGGCTCAAGGAGGAAAGCTGGGGTGAAATGTGCATTCGCGTTGTCTCCTTTGTCGAATAATGCGTTTGATGCCGAACGCAGGCCATACGAAACCGGCCGATAAATCGCCGCCATGCCGGCAAGCGTTTTACGGATAATTGCGTTGTTTTTCACGTTCGCCTATAATTGAAATAGCGCTTACAATTGTTAGAATACAGGATATCCGCGTAACATTCTTTAGCAAAATCGATGAGAGTTTTAACCCAAATTGCGCATTCGCGGCAAGGAGGTCGCGTAACCGTTGGACATGAATTCCCTTTCTCCTTATATCCGGGTCGCATGGGATTCCATCATTTATCCTCCGGTCAACATTACCGAGAGGGTCATTTTCGACTACGAGCTTATGTTCGTGAAGGAAGGCGAATGCGAGGTGACGGTAGAGGGGATCCGCTACCACGGGAAGCCGGGGGACCTGTTCCTGTTCAAGCCGAACGAAACGCATTCCATTTACTTGCTGCACGGCAAGCCGCTACGGCAGCCCCATCTTCACTTCGATCTCGTCTACCGGCCTGACAGCCCGGACGTGAAGGTGTCCTACAAGCCATATGCGCAATTGACGGAGCAGGAAAAGCAATGGATTCGTCCCGACGTCGTCTCGCGGATGGACGATCCGCTGCCGAACCACATTCGACTCAACAAGCCCGGCGCGATCGAGCAGCTCATCCACGACATCATCTTCGAATTCGACCGCAAGTTCCCTTACTACGAGACGACCGCCAAAGGCTTGTTCATCCAGTTGTGGGTGCTGCTGCTTCGGGAAATCCATTGGCAGCGGAACGCGCATCTCCACTTCAACCGGGAACGGCTCGACCGGGTCAAAAACTACTTGTCGCACCATATCGACCGGGAAGCGACGCTGGACGAGCTGGCGGACTTGGCCCACATGAGCAAATACTACTTGTGCCGGCTGTTCAAGCAGGCGTACGGCGTAACGCCGATCCAGTACCACGTTTCCGTTCGCGTGGAGAAGGCGAAGCAGATGATCCAGTTCACGGACCAATCGTTGACGCAGATCGCCGACGAGCTCGGCTTCCAGAGCATTCACGCCTTCAGCAGGACGTTCCGCAAGCATGAAGGCGTCTCTCCGTCGGCCTATCGGAAGAAAAAATAAAAAGCCGATCGACACGCGCCTTATCGCCTCTTTGCCCCAGCGTCCACCGCCCCTTGTCCAATTCCGTACCGCTCGCCTAGCCCCATCGCCCGCCGCCCGCCTTGTCCAATGCCGTATCGCTCGCCTAGCCCCATCGCCACCGCCCCGCCTTGCTCCATTGCCTGTCCGTTCGGACAGAGGATCCGCTATCTGTGAACAAAACCGGGTTTGGCGAATCTTCGCGGACAGAGGATCCGTTAATTGCTTTGTTGAGAGCCATTTCGGCCATGAAAAATGGAAATAGCGGATCGTGTGTCCGGATCTCCGGAAAAATGAAGGGTTTTCGACAAATAAGGTCCGCTGTGTCCGATAGCGCGTGTAGATTCCGAGCGACCGGCTCCGAGTCCATCTTCTGCGGGAAAGCGCCGTACACGCGGCAAAAAAGCCGGACGGTCCTACCGCCGGCTTCTTGCCTCTTGCGCCGCTACTCGGGCAGCTCCAACCACTCGAAAGGCCGCTCCGCCGCCTTTCGTCCATATTCGATCAATTGGATGACCGCGACCGTCTCGGCCGGATCCACCGAAGGCACGCCCGTCCGATAGAAGCGGACGAGATCCCGCACGAACGGCGCGAAGAAATCGGATTCCGCCGTCGCCAACGCGGACGGTCCCTCCCCGTATTGGAACGCGAGCCGAAACGCGCTGTCCTCCAGCATGTGCATCGTCGCCTTGCGCCCGTCCGGATATTCGATCAGCAGCGCCGGCGTGCGGTCCGAGCCGATGAACATGATCCGGCGAGCATCCGCTCCCATCAACGCCACGATCGGCTCGAGCTGGTGGATCGCATAGTTGCCGAACAGGCCCGGCCCCTGGCTGCAGAGCGTCTCGATTCGCCGCCCGTGCGAGCGCGCCAGCTCGGCGGCATACTCCGGCGCGTAGCGCAGCGCGGAGGAGGAAAATACCGGCGTGCCATGCGCCTTGGCCAAGTCGAACAGCCGAACGGCGGCCGCCCGATCCGGCGCGAACGTCTTGTCGATGAACGTCGGCTTGCCCGAGCGCAGCGGGAGGTCCGCCAGCCGCTCGTGCATCTCCGGGTGGTCGGGCGACAGCACGGCGATATAATCGCTTCGCTCGACGACCGCTTCGATCGAATCCAGCAGCTCGATGCCCATCTCCTCGCACCATTCCGCATTGCCGAGCCCTTGCGGCGCATCCGCAAGCCCGTAAGCGCAAGCGACCTTCATTTCTCCGTCGGACGCCTTCTCGATCCATTCGGGCAGATGACGGGCGTGCCACTCGTCCAAATAATAATCGATAAAGCCGATCGAACTCATGCTCCCTTCCTCCTACTACGATGTAATGTTTTCTCCTGTTTTCCCACGTTAATTCATCCTTAGCGCCTACGTGGAGACGATCAGGCCCCTGCGAGGGAATCGAACTGGTTACTCCTAGTTCGTTGCTTCCTGATCTTTACGATAGACGACGGGAAAATAGTCGTTAGCAAAAGGTTGGCCGTCTTGCGGACGCGGACCGAGAAATTTGATATTGCCGTGGTATTGCACGCCGCTTCGGTAGACCGCATCTCCGGGAATCAGATGGGCAACGATCGAAAGCCTCGGTTCGGACGTCAAGTTGGGCCCCGAGCCATGAAAGGTCAATCCATGGTGGAAGCTGGCTTGTCCGGCTTTCAAGATGCACGGTTCTTCCACCCATTTCTTGTCTTCCGCTTCGTATTTGGCGCGCAATGCGTCCATGTTCGTATCGTAGAACGTATCGCTGTCTCTGATCAAGCCCCACTTGTGCGAGCCTAGGATCGTCATCATGCCGCCATTGCTCAGATCCGTATCCTGCAAGGCCATCCAGACGGTTACGACGTTGTCGGTGCTCAGGCATTGCCAATAGGCGAAATCCTGGTGCCATCCGACATTGCCGAGCGCGCTCGTCTCTCCGGTCGTGCCGGGTTTCCATATCACTTGGTCGTGCCACAGTCTAACCTCGTCTGTTTCCAGCAAGTCGGCCGCCAATTTCCCGATCACCGGATCGGTCACGAAGGCGCGCACTTCATCGTTGACCCACCAGCCGTTGTTGAACTGACGCAGCTTCTTCGCGTCTCCGCCCTTCATATAAGCGTGATCTAGCGGATAGCCGTCTCCGTCGAAATCACCTTCCCATATCCGGTCATGCGCCCTGCGCAGACGTGCGATCCGCTCGTCGTCCAACAGTTTGGGACTGATCCAATAGCCGTCCTCGCGATAGCGGCGCTTGTCTTCATTAGAAATCGAATAGGTCATAGTAAGTACCTCCCACGATAAAGTAATGATTTCTCCTGTTTCTTACTCATTCTGAAGAGTTTTATCTTTGACATCCTAAGAGAATTCCTTCTCTGCTTAATCCAGAATCATTTCCTTGCGCTGCTCCGACGAATCGTAGATCGCCTGAATGATCTGCGAAGTGAGAATCGCCGCATCGATATGGGACGGCAGCTTCTCTCCGGTCCGGACGCTGCGCAGGAAAGCGTCGATTTCGTTTTGGAACATGTCGCTCGCGCGCAGCTTCGGCGTCGATTCGATGAGCGCCCCGTTGCTTGCTCCGTATATTTTGAAGTCCTGACCGTATTGAAGACGGATGCCCGCCTTGTCCCCCAGAAAATCGATGTACATTTCCTGAACCCCGATGTTTTGCGCCCATGCGCCATTCAACGAAATCGTCGGTCCTTCCGTGCGGACGAGCGCCGTCACGAAGTCGTCGACGTCGTACGTTCCGTCCGGCTTCGGCGGACCGGCCCACATATCCACGTACGCGTAGTTGGCGAGATCCGCGCCCAGCTTGCTGTACGCCTGGCCCGATACGGTTCGCGGCAGCGGGTCGCCCAGACAGTACATGACGAGGTCGAGAAAATGAACGCCCCAATCGATCAGCGCTCCGCCCCCTGCGATCGCCTTCGTCGTGAACGGGCCGCCGAGCCCGGGAATGGAACGGTGGGCGCGGAAGCTGGCGTATACGTGGTAGACTTCGCCGAGCTCGCCGGAGTCGATCATCCCCTTAATGACGTTGACGCCGTCATTATACCGGTTAACGACGCCGATGTTGAGCGCCTTGCCGCTCTCGCGCTGCGCCTGCTGCATCTCCAGCGCTTCCGCGTAGGTGCGGGCGGCCGGCTTCTCGCACAGCACGTGCTTGCCCGCGCGCAAGCAGGCGATGGACAACGGCGCATGCAGATGGTTCGGCGTGCAGATCGACACCGCCTCCACCTCGGGATCTTCGAGAATGATGCGGTAGTCCGCAATCGCCCGGCCGCAGCCGAATTCCCGTACGGCCGCTTCCGCGCGCTCCGGGTTAATGTCGCACAGATACTTGATCTCGGCATCGGGATTGCCGCAATATGCCCGAATATGCTGGCTGCTGGCGATCGCTCCGCAGCCGATTACCGCTACTTTTATTTTGCCCATGCACGGTCACCCCTTGATCCCGGTCAGTTTGATGCCTTCGATGAATTGCTTCTGCGCGAAGAAGAACAGCACGATGATCGGCAGCGTGAACATCGCCGAGGCGGCCATCAGCTTCTCCCACATAATGTAATGGGTCTGCATGAACGCATACAGCCCGAGCGACAGCGTATAATCCTTCTCGTTGTTCAGATACAGCAGCGGGCCGAGGAAATCGGACCACGTCGCCAGGAACAGCAGGACGCCGACCGTCGCGATGATCGGCTTGCTGAGCGGCAGCAGAATTTGCAGGTAGATGCGCAGCTCGGAGGCTCCGTCGATCTTGGCGGAATGGATCAGCGACACCGGCAGCGTCATGAAAAACTGCCGCAGCAGAAAGATGTAATACCCTGCGCCGGCGCTCACGAACGCGGGCAAAATAAGCGGCATATAGGAGCCGATCATGCCGAGCTTGCTCCAGATGATGTACGTCGGAATCATCGTCACTTGGTAAGGAAGCAGCAGCGTGCCGATGACGAGCGCGAAAACGATGTTTTTGCCCCTCCACTCGATATGCGAGCACGCGTAGGCGACCAGCGGAGCGGAGATCAGCACCCCGATCACGCACATGATGGAGATAAAGAAGGTGTTCCAGGTCATGCCGAGAAAGTTGATCTCCCGGAAGACGTCGACGTAATTTTCCCAGCGCGGCTGCTTCGGAAACAGTACCGGAGGATTGGCGTACAAATCCTTGTCGGACTTGATCGAAGTCAGCAGCAGCCACAGGATCGGCATGACGAACACGGCGCTGAACGCCGCGAGGAACAGATGAGGCACGAAGCGGCGAATGCCTTTGCCCGCGCTGCCGCCGACAAATGAATCGGTTCCCGAACTCATGTCAGTCCCCCCCGTAAGTTACCCATCGGTTGGATGAGCGGAAGATCAGATAGGTCACGATCGACGTGATCAGGAACAGCACCCACGCCATCGCGCTGGCATGCCCCATCCGGAAATCGACGAACGCTTCCCGGTAGAGCAGCACCGCGTAGAACAGCAGCGATTTCTCCGGACCGGCCATCGTCTGGTTGGCTCCCGAGTTCGTCATCGAGGCCAGCATGAACGCTTGCGCGAAATACTGGAAATACGTGATCAGTCCCATGATCAACTGGAACAAAATAATCGGCGAAATGCTCGGCAGCGTAATGCTGAAAAATTTGCGGATTTTGCCCGCGCCGTCCATTTCAGCCGACTCGTACAAGCTTCTCGGCACGTCCTGCAAGGAGGCGAGGAAGATGATCATAATGCCGCCGGCTCCCCAGGCTCCCATCAGAATGAGCGAGGGCTTCGTCCAGACCGGATCAAGCAGCCAGTTCGGGCCGCGTATGCCGAGGTAGCCAAGCGCCGTGTTGATCAGACCGCTTTTCGGATTGAGCACCCACATCCAGACGAGCGACGTCGCGATCGCCGGGACGATCGAAGGAATATAGTACAAGGTGCGGTAGATCGACTGGCCGCGAACCTTCATATTCAGCATTTGGGCGAGCAGCAGCCCGACGATCAGGCTAACCGGCGTAGCGAACAACACCATGTAGAGCGTATTGACAATGCTCTTCCAGACGTCCTTCTCCTGGAACACCCAACGGTAATTGTCCAATCCGACCCAGGAAGGCGACTTGAACATGTTGAAGTCGGTGAAGCTGTAGACAAGCGATGCGCCGATCGGATACAAGGTGAACGCAAGAAAGCCGATCAGGAAAGGACTCGAGAACAGCAGTCCGGTAAGCGTCGCTCTTTTCATTTCGGGTCACCTCCGTATCGTGGAGCGGATGGAGCCGTACAAGCGCAATGACCGGGGGCCCCCGGCTCCGGGCCCCCAACCATGCGGGCTGCTATTTCAGAAATTCCGCCAGCTTGCCTTCGAGCGCGCTCATCGTTTCGTCCGGCGTTTTCTTCAGGTTGAACATCAGCTCAAGCTCTTCGCCCAATACCTTGTCGAAGTCGCTGCGCTTGGCGAAATGCGGAATCTGCTTCAGATTCGGGCTTTCGGTCAGCGGCTTGATCAACTCAAAGTCGGCCATATCCTTCATGACCGGCTGCGCCATCGCGCTTTTGGTAGCCGGAACGTTACCCATCAGAGACATGAATTTTGCCAGCGGCTCCGGCGAGTACAAGTACTTCATAAACTCCCAGGCGCCGTCGACGTTCTTGCTCGTCTTCGCGATGTAGAAGATGGAGCTGCTGACGAGTCCGCCGCCGGCCGTCTCAGGCTTTCCGTCAAGATAAGGCAGGGCGGCGATGCCGTAATCGATATCGACTTCCTTGTTCTTGATATGGGCGGACAGCCACGGTCCGTCGAAGCGGATCGCCTGCTTGCCCGTCAGGAACGGATCGGTCGGGTCCAGCCACTTGCCCGCGGCCTGCAGTTGGCGAATGTTGTCCACGCCGAATTGGGTGTTGTAGTCGTAAATCATCTGCATGGCGGCCTTCGTGCTTTCGTTGTTGAACGTCAGCTCCTTGGCGTCGGCGCTCAAGTAGGCGGAGCCGAAGCCATACGCCAGCGTGTTGAACAGATAAGCCTCGGACGGATAAGACGGGAAGCCGATGACGTCGATGGAGCCGTCGCCATTTACCTTGGTCGTCTTCACCGCCATCTCGTACAGCTCTTTGCTTGTTTTCGGCGGCTCGGAGTAGCCCGCGTCAGCAAGCAGCTTTTTATTGTAATACATAATCGAGAAGTTCGCGTTCAGCGGCAAGGAATACAGCTTGCCGTCGAATTTGCCGGATTCGAGCGCGGAAGGTACGAAATCGGATAAATCGTAATCGTCTCTGGCGATCAAGTCGTCGAGCGGCAGCGCGATGCCTTGCTGCGCGTACTGCGGCACGACCGAGTCGAACGAGTCCGTCAAATCGGGACCGTTGCCCCCGGCAATGGCGACCTTGATCTTCTGCTCGTCGGGAACCGACAATCCTTCGACCGTGTACTTGTCCTGGCTGGCGTTGAAGTCTGCAATGATTTCCTCCATCGCTTCGCCTTCGACTCCGCCCCACAAATACCAGACCGATACTTTCGATCTTTCTCCCTCGGGCTTGCCGGACTCTCCTGCGGATGGCGCCGGGGATGAGCTGCCTGTATTTCCGTTATCGCTGCCGCCGCCGCATGCGGACAGCAGACCCGCAACCATCATCACGACAACCAGAAGCAATGACGCTTTTCTGCCTTGCTTTGCACTCATGCTTTGTTCACCCTCGCTTTAAATGATAGTTTCTCTTGCGAACTGCAAACCGCTCCCCCCTTCACACCTCCTTCAATTAGTCAAAATGGAAATAAATTATTCTTTCTAATCATATAATTGGAGAAAATATCCTCCAGAAAAACTTATGAATCCGCTTGCATTTCAATTCGCGAATTTCGCGATGCGGGAAGGAATCGCGAAACGTTCGGCCGGGCATCGCGCTCAAGTCTCGCCTTGCAACTGCCGAACAAGCTCCCGCTGCGAGACGGAACGGATGGCGTCGACGAATCGGCGGGTAATTTCCTGCGGCCGGGTAATCGCCGTCCCGACGACGACGGCATGCGCCCCGGCCTGCAAGCAGGCCGCGCATTCCTCGGCCGTCCAGATTCTCCCTTCGGCCAGCACCGGCACTTCGCGCAGCGCGGCCAGCCGTCGAACGAGCTCGATATCGGGCTCCTTCTGCTGCGAGCTGTGCGGGGTATAACCCGACAGCGTAGTCGAGATCAGATCGACACCGAGCTTCATTGCCGCGACTCCTTCTTCAAAGGTGGACACGTCGGCAACGATGCCGACTTGCGGACACGACTCGCGAATCGACGCGATAAAGTCTTCTAAAGATTGACTGTTCGGCCTTGTCAGCGAAGTCGCGTCGACGGCGACGAATTCCGCGCCGGCGTCGGCAATTTCCTTCGCCTCAAGCAGCGTCGGCGTGATGTAAACGTCGGAATCCGGATATTGCTTCTTATACAAACCAATTATCGGCAATCCGCACTTCTGCTTGATCGCCCGCACGTCCTGAGGCGTATTGGCCCGAATCGCCGCCGCTCCGCCCTCCGCGGCGGCAACCGCCATGACGGCCATATGCTCGGGGCCGTACAGCGGTTCGTCGATCAGAGCCTGGCAGGAAACGATAAGCCCCTGAGCGATTTGTTCAATTATTTTTTGCGTCATTCCATCACCTGTTATCCTGAGTTTGCACCGATAAATTCGAATTAGCCAACGCTCTGCGATGACCTCATTATAACAGCCCTTCATCCGAAATTGAAGATATTTTTTTCGTTTTAAATTAAAAAAGTGGAGTAAACCTCCATTTTAAAAAATCCGTGCTATAATTAGCTTATGCGAATTTATGATGAAAGAAGGAGATTCGACCATGACCTCTATCGTTTATATGCCCCTGGATGAAAGACCTTGCAACGCCGACTATCCGGTGCAAATCGCCGCCGCGACCGACCTGGGCATGATCGTTCCGCCCCAAGAGCTGCTTGGACGCAAGAAGCAACCCGCCGATACCGGCCGAATCGCCGTCTGGCTGAAGGAGCAGGCCGCCAAGGCCGACGTGCTGATCGTGTCGATCGACATGCTCGTCTACGGAGGCATCGTGCCGTCGCGGCTTCATCAGTGGAGTCCGGAGCAATGCTCCGAACGGCTGCGCACGCTGGAGGAATGCAAGCGCGTCAATCCCGCATTGAAAATCTATGCCTTCAACCTGATCATGCGGGCGCCGGCATACAGCAGCAGCGAGGAAGAGCCCGATTATTACACCGATTACGGCGCCGAATTGTCCCGCAGCGGCTGGCTGCAGGACAAGGAACGTCGCGACGGCCTGACCGACGACGAGGCGCGCGAGCGCGACCGGATCGCTTCGTACGTGCCGGCCGGCGTCTTCGAGGATTTCGCCCGGCGCCGGGCCACGAACGCGGAAGTCAACCGCAGAAGCGTCGAGCTGGCGCGGGACGGGATCATCGATTTCCTGATTATTCCGCTCGACGACAACGCCAAGTACGGCTATACGTCCGCCGAACAGCGGCTGCTGCTGCTGACGATCGAGCGGGAAGGGCTGCTGGATCGGGTGCACATGTATCCCGGCGCGGACGAGATCGGTTGCACCCTGTTCGCCCGCGTATTTTGCGAGCTGAAGGGCTATCGGCCCGAGGTCTTCCTCCGCCACTCGGCGACGAACGGACCGTTCGTCATTCCGAAATACGAGGATCGCAGCCTCGGGGAAAGCCTGAAATCCCATCTTGCGGCGATGGGCGCATTTGTCGCCGATAACTCGCTCGAAGCGGACGTCGTTCTGATGGTCAATTCGGCTCCGGTCGGCGCCTACGACATGGCCGAGACGGACGGAGAGTACGGGGACCGGCATGCCGCATATTTCTCGGAAACCGGATTAAGGGAGTTCGCTCAGGCAATCCGGGCCTACAGCGACAAGGGCAAGCTTGTCGCGCTGGCCGATGTCGCCACCTGCAATGGAGGGGACGAGCCGCTGATGAAGCTGCTGTCCTCGTCCGGCCTGCTGTCCGGAATAACGGCCTATGCGGCCTGGAACACTTCCGGCAACACGCTCGGCACCGTCATCTCCCATGCGATCGTCGAGTCGTACTATCGGCGCCTGGGCACTGCCGGGGACAGCGCCTTCGAACGGACCAGGGCGATGAAGAGCAGACTGTTCTATATGTATCGGCTGCTCGAGGATTGGGGCTATCAGTCCGTAATCCGCACCGATATCGTCAAGCATCATCTGGAGAAGATGGGCGGCAGCTACTTCCGCATCGCCCACATTCAGGACGAGGTGACGGCGCTTATTCGCGAACGGCTGGAGCAATTTCTGGCCGAGCATGCGGACGGCCTCGTTCCCGGGCAAATTCGGGTGACGAACGTCGCGCTGCCCTGGAACCGGATGTTCGAGGTGGCCTTCCGGCTGGAACCGGCTTAACGCGCATTTCTAAGAAAAGACCGTCAGGGAAATTCACCCTGACGGTTTTCTTTCGCATTTGATTTGTTCCCCCGTGCTTTCGCTTGCCGCAGTCTTTCCGCACTGTCCGGTTCGCTGTCGTTCGCCTCCTTGACCCGTCGCCCCAACGTCCAACCGTATTTTCATTCTCTTCCCTGTCCCCCCGAACCCTTCGGACAGAGGATCCGCTAATTGTGAACAAAACCGGGTTTTGCGCACCTTCTGATTCATCTTCAAAATGAGGGGGTTTCGGCAAAATAACGTCTCCTGTGTCCAAAACATCGAAAGCCCGCAATCGGAAGCGGCCTGAAGGTGCCGCTCGCCCTGCGGGGCCTTTTCCATTTATCTGCCGCCGTACAACCATACCTGCGCGGCCGCTCCGATCACTCCGGCGTCATTGCCCACATAGGCGGGCAGCAGCCGATAAGCCGACCTGACGCTTGGAGACGTGCGGCCGCGCACCTCCCGGTCCAGTTCCTCCAGAAATGCGGAGCCCGTCTCCGATACGCCTCCGCCGACGATGACCCCTTGCGGATTGCACATATGGAGGAAGCCCGCGATCGCCGCGGCAAGGGCGCGAATCGCCACGCCCATCACCTGCGCCGCTTGCGGATCGCCCTGAAGCCATGCTTGCGCGATCTCGCGGGAGTCGGCCCGCCAAGAGGGACGTTCCTCGGCTGCTTCGATCAGCTCGCTTCCGAGTCGCGCGATGCCCGAGCCGGAGGCGTACAGCTCGACGCACCCGTTGTTGCCGCAATTGCCGCAGCGCGGTCCGTTGAAATCGACGGACACGTGCCCCAGCTCCCCGGCGCAGCCCCGCGCTCCCCGCACGATCCGCCCCGCTTCGACGATCGCGCCGCCGATTCCCGTTCCGAGCGCGACGCACAGGAAGCTGTCAAGCCCCTGCCCCGCTCCGTACATTCGTTCCGCGACGGCGAAGACGTTTACATCGTTGTCCACATAGGCCGGCAGGCCGAATCTCTCTTCCACGCGCGTCTTGATCGGCGTTCCCGTCCATCCCGGAAGCTGGTCGCCGGCATAGGCGACCGTCCCCGAGGCAAAATCGATCTGGCCGGCGCTGCCGACGCCGATGCCCGCAATTCGGGCGTCGGCAGGCATCCGGTCCAGTATGAGCCCGATTCCCGACAGCAGCTTCCCCATAACCTGATCAGGCCCAAGCTGAGCCTCGGTCGGCACCAGATGACGGTCGGCTACGCGCCCTTCCCGATCGACGGCGGCAACCTGGATTTTCGTTCCGCCGATGTCCGCTCCAATCGCATATTCCACGCTTCGCCTCTCCCTTATGTTCGAAATTATCTTTTAATTTTATGAATATAAAGAAATAAATCTTCAAATCAAGGCGTGATAAACCGCCGCCGGCGCTATCGGCTAGCGCCGCTGCTCATTTGTTCCCCAAATGCCCCGGACGGGACTTCATACAGCTTATCTATGACCGAACCAACCATACACCTAATCTGCGGCCGGACTCAATACAGCTTATCCACGACCGACATCGCCGTCTTGTCCAACGCCTGACCCGCTCCCTGCGCCTTCAGCGTCAATAGCGTCGTCAAAATATTGAGCAGGTGAATCTGCGTGAACTTCGTCGACAAGGCGCCGCCCTCGGTCGGCAGCTCGCGGGACGGCACAAGCAGCACCGTATCGGCGTAGGCCGCGATCGGAGAGCGCAGATGGCTCGTCAGGCAGACGACGACGGCCCCGTTCTTCTTGGCCTGCTTCACCGGATCGACCAAATCCCTCGTGCTGCCCGACGTGGAAATGCCGAAGACGAGATCGCCGGGCTTCACCAGCGAAGCCGACATGGCGATAATGTGCGCATCGCGATGGGCTTCGACGTTAAATCCGGTGCGCATAAGCCGGTAATGCAAATCCAGCGCCGTAATGCCGGACGAGCCGACGCCGTAGACATAGATTTTGTCGGCGGCGAGCATCCGGTCCACCGCCGTTCGAAGGCTGTCCGCGCTAAGCAGGTCCAGCGTATTCTTCAGCATCATCTCATGGTTCATCGTCACTTTGCGGGCGACGGTCATCAGATCGTCGTCTTCGCCGATCACCGCGTTAGCCAGAGACGAAGGTCGGTCGACCAAATCCTGCGCGACCGACAGCTTGAACTCGTGATAGCCGCGAAACCCGAGCTTGCGGCAAAACCGGATGACCGACGTCTCTCCGACGCCGGCCTGCTCCGCCAAATCCGTCACGGTCGCCAGCACCGCCTCCTCCGGATTGGCGGTGACGGCATCCGCCACCTTCTTCTCTGCTTTCGTCAGCGACGAATAGACGCTCGAAATCATGAGCAGCGTATTCGACTGACTCAGCTTGCTCCCTACTCTAGCCAATCGTCCTTCACCCGTTTCCTGTCCCGATTTGTAGTTCAAGCATACCGGATAACGAAGCGGCTGACAAGGCGGCGAATTGGATAATCTTTTCGTCTTATAACCCTTTACCGGAATTTCTTTTCAGACGATGACGGCCATTTCCGCGCGGTGCATCGTTTTTAAAGGCTGCAGCATGCCTGTCGCGATACCCGAATGTTCGCCGTCGTTCGCCTCCTTGACCCGTCGCCCCAACGTCCAACCGTATTTTCATCCTCTCCCCTGTCGCCCCGAACCGTTCGGACAGAGGATCCGCTAATTGTGAACAAAACCGTTTTTTTGCATCTGTGCGGACACAGGATCCGTTATTGGGCTCCGAGACGGCGATTTCGGCCATAAATTATCGAAATAACGGATCGTCTGTCCGATTCATCTTCAAAATAAGGGGGGTTCGGCAAAATAAGGGCTTCTGTGTCCGATCGCAAAACATCAAGCGGAATGAAGACCCCTCACTCATCGAAATATATAATACATTCTTATATGCTAAAAAAAGAAGCTGCCCCCCAAGTCGATAGAAATGACTTGTGAAACAGCCTCTTCGCTTTATCGTTTTACAACACGATCTCGCGGCCGCGCTCGGCGGACTCGTAGATCGCGCACAGGATCTTGATCATATCGACGCCGTGCTCGGGCGTGATGGTCGGCTGCTCCCGGCCGAGGACGCATTCGACGAAGTGCCGAATGTTCGCCGTATGCTGCGGAATTTGCGCCGCCTCGAAATGCGGCTTCTGATCGATCAGCGCGCCCTCGTTCTCCGTGAACAGCGTCAGCTTGTCGTTGATGAGACTGAGGCCGCCTTCGGTGCCCCTCCATTCGAGGAACTTCTTCTCCTCCTCGATGTTGGAAGCCCAGCTGAATTCGATCTGCAGCGACGCGCCGTTGTCGAACCGGATAAACCCGGCCGCCAAATCCTCGACGTCGAACGTGCCTTCCGGCACCTTGCCCGAAGCGTCCGGACGATCGGCGAATTTGCGGTACGTCGATCCCGATACGGTAACCGGCTTCGGATTGCCCGCCAGCCACATCGCCATGTCGATCATATGGACGCCGAGGTCGATCAGCGGGCCGCCGCCAGACAGCTCCTTCGTCGTGAACCACCCGCCGCGTCCCGGAATGCCCCGGCGGCGAATCCAGCCGCAGCGTCCCGTGTACAGCTCGCCCATCTGCCCCTTTTCGACGATCCGCTTGGCGAACTTCGCTTCCTCGCTGAACCGGTTGTTGCGCATCGTCATGAGCAGCTTGCCGGATTCGCGGGCGGCGTCCGCCATCTTCTGCGCTTCGATCGGGTTGATCGCGTCCGGCTTCTCGCAAAATACGTGCTTGCCCTTGCGCAGCGCGGCGATCGCAATCTCGGAATGGTACAGATTCGGCGTGCTGATGCCGATTATGTCGATCGACGGATTCGCGATCAGCTCGCGGTAGTCGCTATATACTGCGGTCCCCGGAAAGTCTTTGGCCGCCGCTTCGGCAGATGCCTTGAACGCGTCGCAGAAAGCGACGATTTCCACTTCATCGTGCGCCAGCCAGCCCGGCAAATGCGCGTGCTTGAAAATGCCGCCGGTGCCGACGACTCCTACCTTTAACGTCATCTTTTTTATTTCCCCTTAATCGTTTCTAGAGGCTGGGCGTTGCCGTACTTCGGATAATCGCGGTCCACCGGAGCCGCCCACTTCACCGCATTGGAGATCACTTTGCGGACTTGCGGGTGATAATAAGTCGGATACGTCTCGTGACCCGGGCGGAAATAGAAGATTTTGCCCATGCCGCGCGTATAGCAGCAGCCGCTGCGGAACACTTCGCCGCCCTCGAACCAGCTCACCATGACAAGCTCGTCCGGCTGCGGAATGTCGAAATGCTCGCCGTACATTTCCTCCTGCGGAAGCTCAATGTATTCGCCGATGCCGTCCGCGATCGGATGGCCCGGATTGACGACCCAAATGCGCTCCTTCTCGTTGGCTTCGCGCCACTTCAGGTCGCAGGACGTTCCCATCAGCTTTTTGAATATTTTCGAGAAATGGCCCGAATGCAGCACGATCAGCCCCATGCCGCGCAGCACGCGCTGATACACCCTTTCCACGACGTCGTCCCGAACTTCCCCGTGCGCCATATGCCCCCACCAGATCAAGACGTCGGTGCCGTTCAGCACCTCTTCCGTCAAGCCGTGCTCCGGATCGTCCAACGTAGCTACCCTGACTTTGCCGTTGATTTCCAAGCCTTCGGCGATCGCCGTATGCATGCCTTGCGGGTAGACGGAAGCGACCTTCTCGTTCGTTTTCTCGTGGCGATGCTCGTTCCAAACCGTGACGTTGATCGTTTGACTCATCATCTGGACTCCCCTTTGCTAGTGGTTACTCAGGATAACGCAGATTTCCTTCTACATTGTAGTCTAACCGATATGGCGGATCGATTGCCAATTCGATTCATTTTATCCGGTATTCTGTCCTTATCTATCTGATTCTCCCCAAATATGCTATGATGTTCGTACGATTCGCACGCGAATTTCTTACGCGATCCTGTCGCAATCCCGCCAACGAGGAGCTTGATCATGTATCCGGAGATGTACCACGAACAAGTCGTATACCAGAATCCGTTCCTCGCGATGAGAATTTGGCAGATCGATTGCGAGACCCCCGCATCGGAAGAACAGCTGCGTAAAACCGAGCAGAACTGGAAGCAGAAAAGATACTCCGAGTGGCATTACCATGAAGAGGTGGAGTTTCTGCTCGTCCTTCAGGGCGAGATCGCCGCGTACTGCCGGGAGGATCAGCTCGTGCTCGGCGCCGGGGACGTCGCCTTGTTCGGCTCGTCCGATCCGCATACGACGATGCAGACGAAGGAAGGAGGCTCGTCTCAGATCGTCTTGCAGATCGACCTGCGCAAGTACTGGGATGCGAGCACGCTGAACAGCATGCAGCATTTCTCCGAGGTCATCCGCCCCCTCAGCTCGCTTAACTACATTTACAAAGAAAATCGGGAAGTCCGGGAACGGACCGCCGGGCTCATTCGGGAAATCTATCGGGAAATGAACGACTGTCGCCTCGGTTACGAGCTGGCGGTGTCGTCCGGAATCAAAAATATATTGCTCCTGCTCCTCCGCCACGATTCCCGGAGAATGCTCGCCTACAACGATAACCGGCTGCTCGGAAGGCTGCAGCCGGCGGTTGATTACGTCGAAGCGAACTTAAACGACAAGCTGTCGGTCGCCGAGATCAGCGCGCGCCTCAACATGAGTTATACCCACTTCATCAAGACGTTCAAGAAAGCCGTCGGCATGTCGTTCACGGACTTCGTCGTCTACAAGCGGATCAAGAAAGCCGAACAGCAGCTGCTGACGAGCGACGTCAGCGTCGCCGAGGTCGCCGAATCGGTCGGCATCTCCAATCTCGGGCACTTCTACGACATGTTCCGCCGCATGAACGGCTGCTCGCCGAAGCAATTCCGGGACCGGCTGCGGGAGCCCGGGGTCATGAACGGATAGCGCGTTTCGCGTTATACCCTGAACCTGTAGCCCGCTCCCCAGATCGTCTCGATATATTGCGGATTCGACGGATCGAGCTCGATCTTCTCGCGCAGCTTGCTGATGTGCACGGTCACGGTGGCGATGTCGCCCATCGCGTCCATACCCCAAATCTGGTCGAACAATTGGTCTTTGCTCAGCACCCGGTTCGGATTCGCGGCGAGATAACACAACAAATCGAATTCTTTCGTCGTAAACAGCACTTCCTTCCCGTTCACGAAGACGCGGCGCGCCGTCTTATCCACGGTCAGTCCGCGAACGCGGATCTCGTCGCGGCGCGCTTCGCCCCGCCCGCTCAGCCTCTCGTAACGAGCCAAGTGAGCCTTCACGCGGGCGACGAGCTCGCCCGGGCTGAACGGCTTGATGACGTAGTCGTCCGCGCCGAGCCCGAGACCCCGGATTTTGTCGATATCTTCCTTCTTCGCGGAAACCATCAGAATCGGAATGTCCTTCTCGGCGCGTATGCGGCGGCAGATCTCGAAGCCGTCCACCTTCGGCAGCATCAGGTCGAGCAGAATCAGATCGTAGTCGGCGCTCAGCGCCCGTTGCAGTCCCTTGTCCCCGTGGTTCTCGATATCCACCTCGAAGCCGTTGATCTCCAGATAGTCCCGTTCCAGCTCGGCGATGCTCCGTTCGTCCTCGATGATCAGAATCCGGCTCAATTCCGTTCCTCCTCTCGCTCCGGCTTATTCCATTCCGGCAAAGCCATATAAATCGTCGTGCCGATGCCGTACTCGCCGTGCGCCGCCCAGATGCGGCCTCCGTGCTCCTCGACGATCTGCCGCGCGATCGATAATCCGAGCCCGCTCCCTCCCGTGGACGTATTGCGGGAAGGATCCGCGCGGTAGAACCGATCGAAGACGAGCGGCAGCTCCTCCTCGGAAATTCCCGGGCCGTTATCGCTTACGGCGATGACGATCTCGCCGTCTTCCCGGGCGGCCCGAATGACGACGCGCCCGTCCGGTTTGTCCATGTATTTCATCGCGTTCTCCAATATATTGACAAGGACGCGCTTCAGCTTCTCGCGATCCGCCTTTACCTGCGCCGGCTGCTCCGGCAGCGCGCCGAGCTCAAGCTTGATGCCCTTTTTTTCCATATCGATCGTTGCTTCTTGCGCGCAATCCGTCAAATACGCGCCGATATCGACCCGCTCGAAGTGAAACGGGACTTTGCCCAAGTCCAGCTTCGAGAACAAGAACAGCTCGTCGATCAGCCGGTCCATGTCGACCGCTTTGCTGTAGACGGTTCTTACGTACCGGTCCAGCTTGTCGGGCGAATCCGCGACCCCGTCCAGGATGCCTTCCATGTAGCCTTTGATCGCCGTAACCGGCGTCTTCAGATCGTGCGAAATATTCGAGATGAGCTCCTTACGGTTCTCCTCGTATTGCAATTGCACGTCCACCGACTGCTTCAGCTTCTTGCGCATCTCCTCGAAGGCGGCGCTCAGCTTCCCGATCTCATCCTTGGAACGCGTCTTCACCTCGTAGCCCAGATTGCCTTCCTTGATCTCTTCCGTCGCCTTCTGCAACGCCTTCAAAGGACGAATGATGCTGCGGGAGACCAAGTAGGTCAGCACTCCGTTGGTGAGGGCGAGAATGCCGAGCACCAGAAGAATCATCCACGCAAAATAGCCTTGGACATAATGGGGAAAAAACGTCGAAGCCGACACGACGAACAGCGACCCTTCCCTCTTGTCCGGCAGCAAGAAGTCCTCGTGCCGGGAAATATACCGGTGCCCGCGATATTCGCGGTCGTAATCTTCGATCGTGCCGAACGCGGGCAATTGCTCCAAATCGGAGGGCTCCAGTTCCGGCGAAGCGTATCGAACGTCGCCGTCGACGCGAATGATCAAATTCATATGCACTTCGCTCAGCCGCCGTTCGAAATCTTCGATGACGGCCGGCCGAAGAAAAGCTTCGGGCTCGCGTATGCTCGTCAGCTTAAGATCGGCGTATACGGCCGCTTCCCGCTCAAGAACCTGCCGGAGCGGATTGTCGCGGGTTTCGTCCAGCGTGTACAGGACCCCAACGGCGATCGCCGAGAGGATCACGGGAACGACGAGCATCGCCAGATACGAAAGCACGAGCCTAACGCGAATGGACACGGTCAAAGCTCCTTTTTGTCGAAGAAATAAAACCCTGCCGTAAAAAACAATATACTACACGCCGCCAAAAACATAAACACGCCCGCGATCTGATCGTTCGCCGCGGAACCGCCGAGCCACAGCGCATGCCAATTCATGTAGGCCGTCGGAGAATATGCGGCAGCCTGCGGCAGGAAGAGCGAGCCCGCTCTGGCTGCGGCGTACAACAGTAGACAGACGGCCATCGCGCCGCTGCCGCCGGAGAAAAACTGCGCAAGGAAGACGGCCGCCGCGCTGAGCGCGGCCAGCGGCACGAATGCCGCGCCGTACGCGATCAGCCAATCCGCGATCGCCCCCGCCGTCAGACCGCCGCCAAGGAACGAGGACGCGATCGCCGCGCCGGTCAAGGCAAGGAGCAAGTACGCCGCAATCGCCAGCGCCAGCGCGATCTGCTTCGAAACGTAGATCTTGAAGCGCGAGATCGGTCTCGCCAGGGCGATTTTCAGCGTCTGGGCGCCCGTTTCCCCGGAGAATGCGTCCGCGGCCCCCATGAAGACGAAGAGCGGTAAGACGTAGCCGGTCAGCAAGCCCAGCAGCGTGATCGGATAATCGCCGGAGGTAACGGCGCCGATGCCCAGTCCGTTCTGCGCGTTCGCAAGAAGCAGCCCCCCGCCGACCGGCAGCAGCAGCGTCGCCGCCAGGAAAAACCACGTCTTCTTCCTATAGACGAGCTTCGTCCATTCGTTCCGTACGTTCGCGTATATGAGATGCATGGGCCGCTCTCCTTTCCTCCCGCACCTCGTGCAGGAATAATTCCTCCAGCGTGTCGAATCGTCCGTCCATCAATTCGGTTTTGCTCCCTTCGCGAATAAGCCTTCCGTCGTAGAGAATGCCGATTCGGCTGCACAGGAGCTCCATCTCGTGAACGAGATGGCTGGAGAGGAAGAAAGTCGTCCCCTCCTCGCGGGCCAGCCGCAGGATCGCTTCGCGGATGTGCGCCGCGCCCTCGATATCGAGGCCGTTCGTCGGTTCGTCGAGCACGAGAAGCTCCGGCTTGGACAGCATGGCCGCCGCCAAACCGAGCCTTTGCTTCATGCCGAGCGAATAATGGCCGACCTTCTCGTGCTTCGCGCCGCCGAGTCCGACGAGCTCCAGCACTTCGTCCACGCGCGCGGCAGGCAGATCGGGATACAGTCTCGCCGCCAGCTCCAGGTTTTTTCTCCCGCTCAGGTAGACGTAGGCTTCCGCCGTTTCGATCAGCACGCCGACCTTGGCCATAGCGCGTTCGTAATGCTCTGCCACGTCATGGCCGAACAATCGCACAGTGCCCCGGTCCGCCCTGCTCAGCCCCGTCATGATCTTCATCACCGTCGTTTTCCCTGCTCCGTTCGGACCGAAGAGGCCGTAGACGTCGCCCTTGCGCACGGTCAAGCCGATCTCCCGAATCCCTCTGCGATTCCGATACGTCTTTGTCAAGCCTTCGATTTCCACGATCCCGTCCATCTTCTTCACTCTCCTTTAAGGCGAGAGAGAAGAGCTTGAACCGACTGACAAGGTCCGTCGCTCTTCTCTCCGATGCCGGTTCCTATCGCTTGTGCCAGCCGTCGAAGCGTTCGGCTGAAGGCTCTACGATTTCCGTCGGCTTGCCGGTCAGATCGACGGCGTCCGGAACCGTGCCGTTGAAGTCGGAGAAGCCCATTCCGAGGTTCACGACAACAAGGTGATCGACGCCTTGGGCATCCTTGCCGCTGATCCGGATTTCCACGGTTTGGTTCGTAATCCGGTTATCGGCGTCCACGTCTGCTCTCAGATGGACGGCATCGATTCGAATATCTTGCGTCAGCTTCGGCAAGCATTGTTTAAGGCTGCGGAAGTTCAGCCCGAACGGATCGGCGGGAGCCGATGCCGGTTCGGCGCCATGATCGCGGCCGCCTTCGCGGATCGCGAGCGAGCCGACGGCGTTGACGATCGAAGGAATCCGGCTTCCTTCCAGCTGCGCCGAGATTTCCTTGCCGTCTCCGGCTTCCTTCAAGACGACGTCGTTCTTGAGATTGCCGACGAGCGCGTCCAGAATCTTCTCCGCCTCCGCGGCGAAAGCCGCATCGTGCGTCGGGTCGTCTCCTTCCCCGCGGTTGCTCCAATCGCGCTCCTCGCCGGAAGCCTCCAGGATCCGATAGACGTCGGAGCCGCTCGACTTGATAATCGCCTTTCCATCCGCGTGGAAAACCTGTACGCGCTGCGTCTCGCCGCCGCTTGACACGGTCATATCGACGCTGCCCCGTTGCCCGCTGTCCGTCTTCATCGTGGAATGCGCCTCGATCAACGGCTTGCCGTTATCCTCCACGGTCACGTTGATCCGTACCGTCGCGTTCTCGACCGCGGCCGTGCTCTTGACGGCCGACTTGTACGCCTCGTACCCCGGCGCTTGCCCGATTCCCGCGTACACCGACGACATCAGCAGCACGCTGCCGGCCAACACGCCCGCTCCGATCAGCGCCAACTTCTTGTTCATTTCTTTTCCTCCTCAGGGATTGGTCTTAGGAAACCCTCGCAGCTTCCATGAATTCATGTTAGCTCGCGGACCTAAACTCCCCGTAAACCGGTCCTTAACCGCTTCTAAAAAAGTCTAAAAAAAAGATAAACCGGGTAAACGGCGCAGGTACGGCTTCTTTGATATGGATAGGACCACAGATCCGCTATTTGCGAAAAAATGGAGGTTTTGGGGCCGAAACGGACTCAGATGCGCTTATTTCCGTCAAACCTGCTTGATTTGCTTGCTTATAAGCACAATAACGGATTCTCTGTCCGGTCCACCCGTCAAAAGAAGGATTTTCGACAAAATAAGCTCCGCTGTGTCCGATCAACCGCCGAGGTAGCTGCTCGCTTCCGACGAATCGGCCGACATTAAGAAACCGATACAACCGCTCGAAACGCCAAAAAAGCGATCATAGGACGAGATCGACTTCCCTGTCGTCTCGCACCATGATCGCTTTTGATCAAAAACTAGTTTTATATCTACGAACGTCCGGGTTCGTTATTCCAGATCGATCCAAATGACGGTCCACACGTCGACGGCCGGAATCGTCAATTCCATCGTTCGTCCTCTGAGCCGGTTCGTCATCTCGTAGGCAAGCGGTCTGGCTCTGCCCAGATCGATATCCGGCGATGCCATAAAGGCGCCCGCCGCGTCCCGTTCGAGCAATACGCGAATTTTTACGTCGGTTAACCGCTCCGGACGGTTTTTCCCTTCGTTCCAGTAATCTTCCGCATTGCCGGTGAGATTGATCAAGCTGATCGTCTTCCGGTTCTCGTTCTCGCGAATCACGGTCCATACTTTGCCGGCTTCGCCATAGGTAGAGTATGGCAAGCCGTCGAAGACGTATTCCAGGTTATCGCCGTCGGCGTGCGTCATGGAGACGTCCCGCAACGTGCCGTCATAGAGCAAATTCGCGTAGCGAATCTGAAAATCGTAGTATCGCCGAAGCTCGGCGGCGAACGATTCGCTGACGGTCGTATAATCGGCATAGTAGGCTTGCGTCAATACCGCGGCATGCTCTCCTGCGAGCAAATGATAGCCTCCGTGGGAGAAAATGACCGCCGTCAGCAACAGGCACGCGTATTTCGCCCGCTCGGGATCGTCCTCGATGCGGAACGGTTGCAAATAAGCGGCCAAAATGACCGGCTTCCCATCGCTCTCCCGCCCGGCTTCCCGAAGAATCTGCCGGATATGGTGGTACCGTTCGTAAGGCTTCCATACTTCGACGTAGACGGCGTCCTGCTTCGAACGGGCCACGGACGCGACCGGCCAATTGCCGACGTTGTTGAAGATAAGCGCGATGTCTTCCTTGCTGCGGGTCAGCTCTTCGCGGGTCCGGTCGATCAGACGCGGAAAATGCTCCTCGAGCCGCACGGGCGTATCGACGCCGTCCCGCTTCGCGATGCCCGTCTTGGGAAAACCGTACGTATCCATGTGAATGCCGTCGAAGCCGACGAGTTCGACCGCGCGCTTATATTCGCCGATGATGTGGCGATGCCAAGGGCTCCACTCCGCGATGTTCATGATCGTGAAAATGTCGATGAAGTCGTAGACCCGGCCGTCGCTCCGATAGAGCGCCCAATCCGGATGCCGCTCGGCGAACGGCTTGCTTGCCGCGTACACCGCGCCGTAGGCAACCGCCTTCATGCCGTACCGTTGGCAAAGCCCGACCTTCTCCTTCACGACGTTCAAGTTCAATTCTCGTCCCATCAGATCGGTATATTCGCTGCAGTCCGCAACGAGATCGTCGTGACGGTACATCCAATCGTAAAATTGCACCAGGTTCAGATGAAGCTTGTTCATCCACTTCACGTCTTCCTCGTCGCCCGACTCGCGCGTATGGAAATCGCTGAGAAAGCCGTAACGCGTCGATCGCCTCCAATCGGAGACGACGTCGAACGAAGTGGAACAGGTCTGAAGCACGGCTCCGTCCGCGCCGATCAGATCGACGTCCAGTCCGTAACCGTCGAAGTCCGCATGATAGGCCGGCAGCTCGAGCGGGATCGTCTTCCTCTCTCCGCCCTTCAAGCGAATGTTGGCCGTTCCCTGGTCCATCTCCTTGTCAAGACGGCAAACGCGCCACCGCAGAAGCCGTTCGGCCGCCGAATCTTCCTCCCGCCCAAGCTCGACGGCGATCGCGACCGGTTCTCCGCTGCGGAACTGCGCTTTAAGCGGGTATAAATCTATGATCATCTCTCTAAGTCTCCTTCTCGTATCCCGGGGCGTCTTCACGCATGGCGGCATCAGCCTTTTACCGCGCCCGCGGATATGCCTTTAATAAAGAAACGCTGGAAAACGAAGTATATGAGCACGGCCGGCAGCATGCCGATCAAGGCGGAGGCGGCCATCTGCGTGTAGTCGGCCCCGTAGGTTTGAACGAATCGACTGATGGCCAGCGGCACCGTCTGCCGGGCTTGGCTCTGCAGGAAAAACACCGATTGCGCGTAATTGTTCCAAGCGTTGATCGAATTCAAAATGACAAGCGTGGACGTAATCGGCAGCAGCAACGGAAACGAAATCCGCCAGAACGCCTGAAATCGCGTGCAGCCGTCGATGACGGCCGACTCTTCGACTTCCTTGGACAGCCCCCGGATAAAGTTCGCGTACAGGAAGACGGATTGGGGAATGAAGCCCGCCGCCAGAAGCAGGATCATCGCCCAATGCGTATTAATGCCGTTGATCGACTTCATTAACGAATAAAGGGGAACCGTATTGATGATTCCGGGGATCATCATGCTGAAGAGCAGAATGCCGAAGAAGAGCCGATTGTACCAAGTCCGGACGCGGGCGAATACATAGCCGGCGCCGGCCGAGACGAGAATCGACAAGCTTACGCTGCCCGCCGTAATGAGAAGCGAATTCGACATCGCCCGGCCGAGCTTGGACTGCCGCCAAGCGTCCGCGAGATTGCTCCATTCGAAGTGCTGAAGCAACAGCCGGCTGTCCGCCAGACTGACCGAGGACGGCGTCAGCGCGGTAAACAGCAAAATATAGAACGGGATCAGCGAGACGACGGCCATCAGCGCCATCAGCGCGTAGAGAATCGTTTTTTTCATGCGGCGCGTCTCCTTCTAATCTTCGTGTTCGACTCTCATCAATCGAAGCGCGATCGTCACCGGGATCAGGATGACCAGGAACATGAGCACGGCGACGGCGGTCGCATAGCCGGTATCGCCGTTAAACGAGGAGCGCATGATAAACAGGCTCATCGACTCGGTCGAATACCCCGGTCCCCCGTCGGTCAACGCGACGATCATATCGAACACCGCCAAAGAGCCGATCAAATTCGTAATGACGTTAATGCGAATGGCCGGCATGAGCAGAGGCAGAATCACATGCCGGACCGACTTCCAATACCCCGCTCCGTCCATTTTCGCCGCTTCGATCACTTCCGCGGATATGCCTTGAAGACCGGCCAGGAAGATGATCATCGCGTAGCCGACGAACTGCCACAGATTGACGGCGATGATCAGCCACAGCGCCTCGTCGGGGGAGCCCAGCCAATCCCGGTACCACGACTCGAGACCGAGCAGCTTCAGTCCTTCCAGCAGCGCGCCATTCTCCGAGTTCAGCAGCAGCAGCCATACGTAGCCCATGATGAGCGGACTGATTATGGCCGGCATATACACGAAAGTGCGAACGAAACCGCGGCCTTTCAGCCGGTTGTCGAGCAGCAGGGCGTAGAGCAAACCGAAGGCGCACAGCAGAATCGGGCTGATCAAGCCGAATGTCAGCGTAACCCTCAGCGCATGAATGGCGCGATCGTCCTGGAAGAAATCGGCGAAATTGCGCAAGCCGATATACCGGTAATCGGGCGTGAGGCCGTTCCAGTCCGTCAAGCTGATCTGGATCCCCCGTGAGAGGGGGAGGACGAAGAAAACGGCGAACAGGAGCAAAGCCGGAACCGCCATGAAGAGATGAAGCCGTTCGTTCAGGCCTCGCGCGAATCGAATCACGATGGTCGCCTCCTTAAAGCGAATGCAGGTTCGCACGACTAAGCGCCGAACCTGCATTCGTCTCGTCTTGCGTTCGATTACGGCGTCGCCGTATAGCCTTTATCCCAATTTTCCTTGAACGCCTTGGCGAAGTCCGCCGGCGTCTTGAACGCTTCGACGAGCAGATCCTGAACGGTTCTGCCGATCGCGTCCGAATTGTACCCGCTCGGCGTCCACGGCCAACGGGAGGCGACGAACGCGCCGTCCAGGTTGTCTTCGATGTCCCGGCTCAGAATCGACCAATCGGCGAACGCGTCTTTGTACACGCTCGGCGAGTTGCGCAGCGTCGAATACGATTTCTGGACGTCCGGGCTCATCAGGAATTCGACGAACTTGAGCGCCTCGTCGCGGTTGCCGGACTTCTCGGACACGGAGACGGAGCCGTCCGGGCTGCCGATCATGTACGGCCGGTCGCCCGCCATTAGCGCCGGGATCGGCCAGAAACCGACGTTGGCGTCCGGATTTTTCTTCAGAATGTCGCCAAGCGCCCACATCCCTTGCACGACGAAAGCGGCTTTGCCGTTCGCGATCGCGTCCAACTGGTTGTCGTAGGAAGCGGAGGCTCCGTTCCGGTTCACGAGCCCGGCCTCCTTGAAGTCCATCAGCGCCTTGGCGAACGTCTCGACGCGGCCGCCGGCTTGATCCAGCTGCAGCTTCGCGGCGTCGTTGGCGATGAACGCCCGGTTCGCTTCCTCGATGCCGAGCGCTTGCTGCAGGCTTCCGAGCGGAAGGTATTGCGCCAGCTGCCCGAGCGTCCACGAATCTTTGCCGCCCAGATACAGCGGCGTGACGTCGCTCATCTTGTCCTTCACCGTCCGCAGCGCAGCGGCGAACGCGTCCCACGTATCCGGACGCTGGATGCCGAGCTCGGCGATAAAATCCCTGTTATAGTACAGCCCCGTGTAGGAGACCGTCATCGGCAAATAAAATTGCTTCTCGGGGCGGGTCGTGTCGGCCACGCTCGCCTTGATCGACGGATTCGTCAGCCGCTCCCAAATCGCCGTGTCGCCGGAGAAATCGTAGAACAAGTCCTGATCGTAAAATTCTTGCGGCACTTGAGCCAGAGCGACGATATCCGGCGTATCTCCCGAAGCGACCTTGACCTTGAGCACGTCGGACGCGGTTTTCTGGAACTCTTGCTCGATCGTCACGTTCGGATGCAAAGCTTGATAAGCTTTGATCTGCTCGTTCAGCCAATCGACCGCCTCGACGGTTCCGTTCAGCAGCGTCAGCTTGACCGGCTTGCTCGCGGGCGCGGCCTCGCTTGCGGTCGGACTCGCGCCGGCGGACTCGGATGCGGACGGCGCGGAGGCGGAAGGCGAATCTTGCGCATTGCCGCCGCCGCAACCGGCCAGCAGGCCGACGGACAGCGCGGCGACCCCCGTTATCGTTACCCATCGCTTGTTCATTGCGCGTTACCCCTCTCGTCGATTTATCGTTATCGCGGCGAGCGATCGTCCCGCCGTCCGTTCGCAGCGGGGCCGCTCGGCCTCTGTTCCCAAGTATAGCCTCGTCGGACAGCCGCGCGATATTCCGTTTTTTTCTCCGGTGGGGACGATTTTTTCTTCGCCCCTCCTCCCGCCAAACGGGTTTGCTATAATGCAATCAGAAGAGGAGCGTGACAGACGTGTATTCCGTATTGATCGTGGACGACGAGGCCGTTCAACGGGAATATTTGGCCATGCAAATCCCCGCGCTCGATTCCCGCTTCGCGATCGCCGGAGAAGCCGCTGACGGACGGGAGGCGCTCGACTTCCTGCGGACGCGGCAAGTCGATCTGCTGGTCACCGACATCAAGATGCCCGTCATGAACGGATTGGAGCTTTGCCGGGAAGCTTACGGGCTCGATCCCCGGATCAAAATCGTCATCTTATCGGGCTACGAAGAATTCGAATACGCGAGGGAAGCGCTGAAATACAAGGCCGAGCAGTACTTGTTGAAGCCGCTGAACCGGGAGGCGCTGCGCCTGGCGCTGAGCGGCGTTGCTTCCCGGCTGGAAGCGGAACGCGCGGAGGAGTGGACGCTGCGCGGCTTGCGCGCGGTATCCCGGGACGGCATGACCCATATCGGGCGCCGTCTCCTGCAGGCGCTGATCGCCGGATCCGAAGCGGAGATCGGTTCGCTGTTCCCGCTCGCCTGCAAGATGAAGATCCCGCTATTCGAGGGAGAAGGCGTCCTCCTGCTGCTCTCTATCGACGAAGCCTCGCTGCGGGATCGAAAAATTCCGACCCATGACAGACCCGTATTTCAATACATTCTCAATCAGATCGCCGCCGAGGTCTGCGAACCGAACGAGCTCGCCTGGCCGTTGTTCGACGAGCGGGGACGCACGGCCGTCCTGCTCTCCGGCACGGAGGCCAACGGCTTGCCGGACGAAGCCCGCTCGCTGTTCGCCGCCCTTGCCGGCCAAATGAACAACGCGACAGGTCTGACGATTACCGGAGGGCTCGGCAACCGCATCGAAGACGTCCTTCAGGTGGAATCCTCCTATCAGACGGCGTTATCCGCGATCTGCCGGAGATACTGCGAAGGCGGAAACCGCCTGTACGAGTCCGGGACGGAGGAAGACGAAGCGGAACGCGCGGAGATCGTCTTTCGCTACGCAAGAGGCGTACGCCTCGAGCCCGACGGAGACGGAGCTGTCAGGAGCTTGCCTGTGCCGGCCGGGATCCTGCCCGCGGAAGAACCGTTCCCGGTCTCATTTGCCTACGAGCTTGGGGCCTATTTGCTTCTGGAGCTGGAACGCGGGCCGACGGCCCGATCGTCCGAAGCTTGGCGGCGCGCATGGGAGACGCTTCATGATGCTCTGCCTCCGGATGCGGCGGCAACGTCCGCGTCCGCGGCAGAAGCCTATCGCTTGGCTCTTCTAGCGCTGCAACCGTCCGATAACGCGCAAGACAAGCCGTCGGACGCGGGCGAACGCCATCTCGCGGAAGACATTCGCCGATTCATCGAACGGCATTACGCCGAACCGGTCTCGCTCGCCATGCTGTCGGATCGCTTCCACGCTTCTCCGCAGCATATCAGCACGGCATTCCATCAGCATGTCGGCATTCCCTATATCAAGTACATGACCCACGTCCGGTTGGACCATGCCGCGCGGTTGCTTTCGCTTCATCCCGGCATGAAGCTGTCCGAGATCGCCGAGAAAACCGGGTACGCGAGCGTCAAACATTTCAGCTACGTCTTCAAGAAGCATTTCGGCAGGACGCCGGGCGAATATCGGCCGGACTCGCACTGATCCGGCGGTGCGCAAACGGGGAGGCAGGCTATGCGGATATTCAACGGGTTCAAGAGACAGAGCATCGCCTTCAAGCTGATCGGAACGACGATCGTCATTTTCCTCGTCGCGGTCTCTTCGATGACCCTGCTGTCTTACGACCGCTACACCGACGATTTCCAGAAACAATCCAACGAGCGAACGAAGCAGATTCTCGACCAGGTGTCGCTCAATATTGACAATTACATCGACGACCTGTTCCGTCTGTCGCTTTCCCCCTATAACAACCTCCAGGTTTTGCAGCTTCTCGATTCTCCGGCGCCGGAGACCGAATACGAGCAACTCAAGCGCGAACGGCAAATCGAAGATTTTCTGAACCAAATGATCGTCACGCCGAGGCTCGATATTCTTCAGGTGTACATCATTACGGCCGATCAAGTCTACATGAACGGACGCGCGGTGAACGTCGAGCCGCTCGATGCCGATTTTCGCCACGAGGAATGGTACGAGCTCGCCTTAAGCACGCAGTCGCCGATCTTCTTGCCCGCCCGAAAGACGATTAAGTCCAATCCCGGCGTCGAAGTGTTCTCCGTCGTCAAGCAGTTGAGAAGCCTGAAAGACACGACGAAGCCGCTCGCCGTCATTAAAGTAGACGCCAACTATTCGGGCATCGCGAACATCGCCGATAAGGTCGATCTCGGAACGCGCGGCGGTCTTCTGATTGCCGACCGGAACGAGAACGTCATCTATTCGAGCGTGCGGGACATGGACGTCGGCAAGTTGTATGAATCGACGCGAACCAGTTCGGCCTCGCAATTTCTCCTGAAAGAGCAAGGAGAGGATTACCTCGTCGCCTCTTCGGAAATCGAGCGCGCCGGCTGGACTGTCGTCTCGCTGAATTCCGTAGACGAACTGAACCATGGAGCCGTCGTCACCCGTAATTTCACGATCGCGATCGCCGCCCTGTGCTCGCTCGTCGCATGCGTCGTCCTTTTTTTCATGATCCGAGCCTTTCTGCGCCCGATGCTGCAGATGGTCGCCCTGATGAAGCAGGTCAAGCTGGGCAACCTTTCCGTCCGTTTTCCCGGGCATCGTTCGGGGGACGAAATCGCCTATCTCGGGAATTCCTTCAATTCGATGCTCGAGCGTATCGAAGAGATGATGAACGAGAATACGCGCCTCGCCAAGGAAGTGTTCGAGACGCGCTATCTTCAGAAGGAAGCGCAAATCCACGCGCTGGTCAGCCAGATCCGGCCGCATTTTATTTACAACACCTTGCACACGATCGGCGCGCTGATCCAGGTCGGGCGCGCGGAGCAGGCGACGGACAACCTGGAAAAGCTGAGCTTCGTCCTGCGCGGCTTCGCCAGCATCGACCAATCGATCCCGCTGCGCAAGGAGATCGAACTGCTCGAAGCCTATCTCGGCATTCAGAAGAGCCGGTTCGGCGAACGGCTGGCTTACGAGATCGACGTGGATCCGGCGCTCTGGGAGCTGCGCATTCCCGCGATTCTGCTGCAGCCGATCGTGGAAAATTCCGTCGTTCACGGCTGCGAGGAACGGAGAGAAACGACGACGATCCGGATCGCCGCCTCGTTCGAGGGACGCGTCTTGGCGCTCAGCGTGAGGGATGACGGCAGCGGAATTCCCGAGGATCGGCTGCTGGCGCTTCGGGATCGCATGCAGGCCGGTTTCGAGCCGGCTCTCGAAGCGGCCGGCAAGTGGGAGCTGAAGAGAGGAATCGGCTTGACCAACGTGCATAACCGGTTGCGGATGCGGTACGGGGAAGCGTATGGCTTGAAAATCGACAGCGCGCACGGACGCGGAACGACCGTTACCGCGACGCTGCCGTACGGCGGCGATGAAGGCGCGGCGAATGACAATTCCTAGTTCCCTCGCACGGGTTGTGCTATAATTTACGTAAAACTCTCATTTTATGGAGGGATTGATCGAATGAGCGGAAAGGCGACCAAACGCGATAAGGTCAAAGAGCAATCGGAAAGCTATTCTGTGGACACTTTCGAATCCAACCTGCCGGCTGTGGGGAGATCTCTGATCGAGGAACGGTACGAGGTGATCGACGGAATCCGCTACGATTGCCAGCCTTCTCCTACGCTTCATCATCAATTGCTTGTTACCCAGCTTTGCAACGAATTGCTAGGCACTTGCCACGCGACCGGAACCGTCATCGTCGCTCCGATGGACGTTCATCTCGATGAAGACAACATCGTTCAGCCCGACCTCATTTACGTGTCCAACGAAAACGCCTCGATCCTCCGGAAGAGAATCGAGGGCGTCCCCGATCTGCTGATCGAGATCCTGTCTCCCAGCACGGGAGAGCATGATAAAGTCCGCAAAAGGGCGTTGTACGAACGATTCGGCATTGCCGAATACTGGATCGTGGACGCGCACCACCGGGCGATCGACCAGTTCGCGCTCCGCGACGGAAAGTACGAATTGGAACGCACGTACGGCTCCTACGGAACGATCGTCTCGGAGAGGTTCCCCTGCGTCGCCGTTCAGCCGGGCAAGCTCTTCGAAATACTGGACAAGTATCCGAACGCCTGAACGCTCCCTTCGTCCGGATTACGCCAGCTCAATTGAAAAAGCGCCCCGCAAAGCGGACACGAATCGTGTTCTGCCTTGCGGGGCGCCGGCTCTTACCGTTGCACGTCGACCACAATCTCTCCGACCGAGGCGGAAGCGTCGATCTTCGCTCCGCTTTTCCCGATCGAGCCGACCTTCTCGCTCGTCTTGTTCACGCTATAGTCGACGTGCTCCAGGCTCGCCTTCACCGATCCGACTTCGCTTTTCAGGCGGAGATCGGCTTCCTTCGGCGATTCGGCCAGATGGATGGCGATTTCCCCGACATCCGTTTTCGCTTGCACGTCATGCTCCAGACGGATGCCCTGCACGACAATTTCGCCCGCGTTCGCAGCCAGCTTCAGCGCCCCGGATCCCCGATTCACGCCGATTTTGCCCGCATCGACCTTGATATCGACGGCCTCCGCTCTCACATCGTCGGCTTGCACTTGTCCGAAGTTGTTCTGTATCCGTATATGCTTATACACTTCATCCGGCAGCGTGATTCTCAGCTTTCTCTCGCCCGCTTGCCCTTTCCGGGAAAGATTGATAGACTTGGTGCCTTCTTCCACCTTCACGGTCAGCGCTCCCGATTGGACTTTAGCATCGAACTGGAATTTGTTTTCGATCGTATCGTCCACCAGCAATTCGACCTCCGCCTTGTCGACCGGGCCCGCCTCCACGTAAACCTCCATCGCCTCCGTGCGCACGTCCAGCTTGTCGAATTCGCCCCGCTCGAATTCCTTCTTCTCCAGCGAGACGAGCTCCCCGGAGCCGGAGCCTTCGCCGATGGCGAAATTGGAGACCGCCGAGGTCGCCTCTCCGCAACCCGTGATCGCCGCGGCCAATACGGCGATCGCAACAATCTTCGCAATGTTCGGTGCCTTTCTCATTCGCATATCTCCTGTTATCCGCATTTTCTTGTCTTCAGTATAGGATGCCGAGACGGAATCTTCTACGGCCCCGCGGCCGGAATCCCGCTAGACTTAAGTCGGGTTCGTCCGAAAACTTCCATACGGCGGAAAGTGCAATCGCCGCGCCGTCGTCCGATAACCGGTCATAATCGCGGGCCCGCCACGCATAAAAAATAGAGGAGATTAGACTCGCGTGCAGGGGAGGGCGAACGATGGAAGATCGCAAGGGACAGTGGGCGGGAGGTATGCCGACGACTTATCATTCGCAGACCGTGGGGGAACGCGGCCCCGTGCTCGAACAGGACAATGTGCTGCATGAAACGCTGCAAACGTTCGTGCATGCGAAAATCATCGAAAGGCCCGTTCACGTCAAGGGCTGTGGCGCGTTCGGCTATTTTCAGACCGAGCACTCCATGGCGGCGTACACGAAGCTCGCCTTCCTCCAGAATCCCGGCCGGCAAGTGCCCGTCACGGTAAGGTTCTCCCTCGCCGTCAGCAACAAGGGCACCCCGGACACGTCTCGCAACGTGCGCGGATTTTCCGCCAAATTCTATACGGATCAAGGGGTTTTCGATCTCGTCTGCAATCATATCCCCGTGTTTTTAGTCAGGGACGCTATGCGTTTTCCGGAATCGATCAAAGCATTCTTGCCTTCGCCGGTCAACAACCTGATCGATCCCGAGCGATTCTGGAGCTTCGTGGCCAGAGCGCCCGAGTCCACCCACTTCCTGGTCCGGCTCTACTCGGACGCGGGCACGGTCAAAAGCCTTCGCCACATCCCGGGCCATGGCGTCAACACGTACGTTTGGCGAAACGCTCAAGGCGTCCGCACTTACGTCAAGTATCATTGGTACCCTATGGCCGGCGTGCAAACGATCGATCGGCATGAGGCCGCCCGGTTGGCCTGCGAAAATCCGGACTATGCGGCCAGGGATTTATACGATACGCTGGCCGCGGGCCGAACGGTCGAATACGGGCTGTACGTTCAGCTGATGAATCCCGCGGACGAAGCCGCGCTCCCCTACGACCCGCTGGACGATACGAAGGTGTGGGACGAACGGCAGTATCCGTGGGTGCCGGTCGGCCGGCTCGTCCTGAACCGCAATCCGGACAATTACATGGAGCAGGTAGAGAAAATCGCCTTCTCGCCGTCCAACCTGCTGGAAGGAGCCGAATTGTCGGACGATAAAATGCTCCAGGGACGAGCGAATATTTACTGGGATTCCCAGCGTCGCCGGCTCGGCCCTGATTTCCGCAGCATTCCCGTCAACCATCAGGCGGACTGGTCGCCCGCTTCCCTCGTGACGAGCGGCAACGGCAGAAGCGTGGAAGGCCGTCTTATGCGATCCGAGATATCCAGGCCGGATAATTATTCGCAGGCCGGCCAGTATTATCGCGCCCTTCCGCCCGTCCAGCAAGCGCATCTGATTGACAACCTGGCGGCGGATCTCGCCGTCGTCTCCCCCGATACGCGAAACGTCGTCTTGGGCTACTTGCGCCATGCTTCGGCGGAGCTGGGCGAGCGCGTCGCCAGGCAGATCGGAATGCAAGGCAAAGGATAAATCCAAAGACGCCGCCCCGGCAACGAGTCTATTGCTTCAGCTTGAGAAGCTTCAGCGTATGGGAAGGCGGATGGCCGACGATTTTTTTGTACATGTAGTTGAAATACGTCTGATCGCAATAACCGAGCGCCTCGGAAATTTCCCCGATGGTCATGTTGGTGGTCATGAGCAAATCGCGGGCCGCGGCTATGCGTACTTCATGCATGAAGGCGATCGGCGTCCGGTTCGTAACCTGCTTGAAGACAGCGGAAACGTAATTCGGCGAACGGTCCACGTGATCCGCCAGATCTTGAATGTGCAACGGCTCGCGGTAATGCCGGATGATGTATTCCTGAAGCTGCAACGCCAGGCTTCGCCGAGAGGAAGAACGTCCGCCGGCGGACAGGTCGCGCTGCACCCTCCCGAGGATTTCCGTCAAGATGCCGCGGGCGATGAGCTCGGAGCCGTGCAGCTTGCCGACCCAGCATTCGTGCAGCATGGAGAAGCGCTGCTTGAGATAATCGAAGCCATGCGGCCGGAACCGCTTGAACGGTTCGTCGGCGAGAGGAGCAAGATCCTCCTGCGGCAGTTCCCGGAAGTACGCGGCATACATCACATGCGGATCCGCCGGAACCATCTCGGAAGAACGCAGGGTGCCTTGCGGCATGAACAACCCTTCGCCTTTGCCGATCCGCAAGGTCTCGCCCGCAATCCGATAGATGACCGTCCCTCCGGTCACCAGAAACAAAATATGCTGATTGGTAGGGGTCAGCGGCACCTTCCAGCCTCCATGAGCGGCGTGGTGATGCGAGACGACGTCGATTCGCATACGGGCTTCCCTCCATTGTCCTTCCGAGAAAATCGAAGAATCGCTCAAAAAACCGTATGATTACCAATCGTACTCCCCATCGGCCCCGATTACAATCATAATTGTCCGGCATCTCGGCACGAGGATGAGCCGGGCACTACCGAATTCGACCAGATTCGATCGGGACAAGAGGGGGCCGACTGAACGACATGCCAGCGAACGCGAAAGTGATTGACGTCGACGTGCACAATCAATTGAAAAGCTACAGGGATCTTCTGCCTTATTTGCCCGAGCCGTGGAGATCGCGCATTGCCGAGCACGGGATCGGGATTCCGGACCGCGGCTATCCGTCTCCCGTCGGCGTGCTGCGCAAGGATTGCATGCCCCCGGGCGGTGGACCGGCCGCATCGGACCCGGATTATCTCGTTCAAGATTTGATCGAACCGTTCAACATCGAATACGCGATCCTGACGGGATGCCTCGACGGCGTCTCCGCCATGCACGATCCGGATCATGCCGCGGCGGTCGCTTCCGCTTACAACGACTATCTGGCAGCCGAATGGCTTCCGAAGCATGCTTCGTTTCGCGGCTGCATGGTCGTCGCGACCCAGGATCCCGCCCTTGCCGTTCGCGAGATCGACCGCATGGCGGAGCATCCGAACATCGTGAGCATCATTATCAGCAGCGCGCAGCGAGCGTTGCTCGGCCAGCGCTGCTTCCATCCCATCTATGAAGCGGCCGAACGTCACGGACTGCCGGTGGCGATTCATCCCGGCGGCGAAGGCTCGGGGATTACCCCGCCCCCGACGGCTTCGGGGTACCCGACCCGATACTTGGAATACCATACCAATCTGTCGCAGAACTACATGGCGCATGTCACCAGCCTCGTATGCGAAGGCGTCTTCGAGAAATTCCCGGGGCTGAAGTTCGTATGTCTGGAAGGCGGCGTCGCCTGGCTGCCGCATCTCATGTGGCGGCTGGACAAAAACTTCAAGGGACTGCGTTCGTCCGCGCCCTGGCTGAAGCGGATGCCGAGCGAGTACATCCGGAGCCATTGCCTGTTCTCGACGCAACCGATCGAAGAACCGGACGATCCGAAAGATCTGCTCGCCATCTTCGATATGATCGACGCCGAAAACATTTTGATGTTTTCCAGCGATTATCCGCATTGGGACAACGACGATCCGTCCGAAATCTTGAAGCGCCTCGGCCCCGAAGCGCGGCATAAAATTTTCTACGAGAATGCCCGGAAGCTGTACAACCTGTAGCTCCGCGGAAGCTAAGGATGCGAATCCAAGGAAGGAAGATGACGTTATGGCCGTACATTACGTAGCCGAAACATGCGAAATTCCGGACGGGAAGAGCAAGATCATCGAATTGGACGGCCGATCGATCGGCATTTTCCGGGTCGGCGACGAATACTACGCCCTTCATAACCGGTGTCCGCACGAAGGCGCCGAGCTGTGCAAAGGAACGGTCTGCGGAACGACGCTGCCCTCCGGCGTGTACGATTACCGATTCGGCCGCGAAGGCGAGATCGTCCGCTGTCCCTGGCACGGCTGGGAGTTCGACATCAAGACGGGCAAATCGCTCTTCAGCGACAAGGTCCGGACCCGCAGCTATACCGTTCAAGTGAAAGACGGCCGGATCGGGATCGTATTGTAACGCGGGCTCGCCCGGTCATCGGCCTTCTCGCCGCGAATCGTCGCGATGGCTTATCCGATGCGCTCGAACGCGTTTCTTCGCGGCGGCGGCCCGGATTCCCTTCAGCAGCAGCCAAATCAGAAGCGCGCCGGCGAGGCAGACCGCAACGACCTTCAAGTAATGCTCCAGCAGCGCGAACATGGCTTGCCACCGTTCGCCGAAAATATAGCCGACTCCGATAAATACGGCCGTCCAAGCGGCGATGCCCGCATAGCCGTAAAGCCATATCGTGCGATAAGGAACGCGGATAATCCCGATAAAGTACCCGATGAACTGTCTGACTCCGGGAACGAAAAAACAGACGAGCAGCAGTTTATTGCCATACTTATCGTAATAGGCCTGAGTCTTCTCGACGAGCGACGGTTTCAGAAATAGCCATTTGCCATAGCGTTCGATAAGCGGCATGCCAAGCTTGTAACCGAGCAAATAAGTAATCGTAAACCCTAATGCCGCTCCGAAGAAAGCAAAGCCGCTCGCCGGCAGAAGATCCAGAATCCCCTTATAAGAAAGGTAACCGGTGTAGGCAAGCGTGCTATTGCCGGGAGGGATCGGAAGCGCGATAAAATCGAGCGGGAGCCCGATGAGCAAGACGAGATAACCGTATTGTTCGAATAATCGTTCAACCATTTCGATAACGTTCATGGGGAAATCTCCTTCATTCGGCGAGGAAAACGGCCGTATTAACGGCCTCTGTTACTTAAAAGGATAGCAAGTTCGTAGCGGAAAGACGCCGGACTCGAGGCGATAATTCGCTTGGACTTGTGTCGAGGGAGAATGCCGAACGAGGGATTGGGGGAAGCCCTGGACCCTCAGCAGACTCGGCGGAAATGGCGGGCCTCTTGAACGCCTAGGCCGTGCGGACAGAGGATCCGTTATTTTTGAACAAAACCCGGTTTTGCACTTTCTCGCGGACACGATCGCAAACGATCAAGAAAAAAACCCGCGAGCTATGCGGGTTGGAATTGGAATGGCATCTCGGTTACTTGTCGGGCAGCCACTTAGTGACGGCTTCAAGTACGGGATGCTTAACGCATTGATGGACGGAGAAAGCCTTCAGCGTGTCGTCGATGGTTTCCGGCTCCATGGCTTTGAAGCTTCGTACGTAGGAGGGCAGCATGACCAAGTGCAAGTAATTCTCCTTGACGCTCATTTCGAACAGGTACCGGTTTAAATCCCTGTCGATGGCCGGATCGCCGACCGAGTCGGCAATATGGTCGGCCGTCGCCGCGAGCAGCCGCTTGCCCTCGCCGGATAGGCGCGTGAAGCTGGCCTCCGCGTCAAGCAGCGGAGCGATGAGAGCTGCGTATGCCGACCGGGGATCGATCTGCAGCAGCCCCATGTTGCCGACGTCCTTGTAGGTCCACACGGTCCAATGCGCGCCGAACTCCTCGAACGCTTCGAGCATATCGGACATGACCGACAGGCGGGAGACTTGCTCCTCCGGATGGATGAACAGCGTTCCGAATTCGCCTACCAGCAGCGGGACGTTGTGCCGGCTGGCAAACAACGCGCCTTCCGACTCCAGAAACGCCAGGCGGAGAGTCGATTTGTCCCACATGCGCCCCTCGAAGGCTCCCGGATACGTTCCCTCTTTGATTGCGGGATCGGGATACAGATGGCTGCTGTAGACGAGATTATCGTCGAACGGTTCGTCGAAGCCGGAGAAATAAAACCCGAGGTAGTCGCCCTCCAGCAAGATCATGTGGCGATCGTCGACTTCGCGGATGGCGGCGACGACGCTCCGGTACACCTCGTTGATTTTGTCCCAAGCCGACTCGTATTCGGCCGGAAACCGGCCGTGCGCGGAATTGGACACCGGCTCGTTAAGCACGTCGTAGGCCGCCACGGTCGGGTTGTCTTTGTAACGCCGCGCGATCGCCTGCCATAAGGCCAGATAGCGATCCTGAAACTGGCGTTGGTCCCAGAAATACGAGCGCTGCGACGAATTGTCGGAATGCCAGTCCGGTCCCTGCGAGCCCGGAACGGTATGCATGTCCAGAATGACGTACAGTCCGTTCTTGCCGCACCATTCGATCGCTTTGTCCAACATGAGGAAGCCTTCCTCCCGGTAGACGAACGGCTCCATGTCTCGCTCGAAATGGTGATAGTTCAGAGGGATGCGGACGACGTTGAAGCCTTGTTCCCCCAGAAACTCGGCATCCTGCTCGGAGAACATGTAGCTCAGCAGCCTCTCGAAAAAGTAGGCCGCCCGCTCTTCTCCGAGCTGCCGGTCGAATTCGGCGCGGAGCGCGCTCTCCGAGCTGGGATACCCGTTCAGAAAGTTTTCGAGATTCATCCAGGCGCCGATGTTTACTCCGCGCAGCTTGATCGGTCTTCCGAGCTCGTCAACGATGTCTTTTCCTCTCGCTCGCAAAAACAGCAAGTTTCTCTCACTCCCTTATCCATAAAGCAGACGGTAATCCCGATGCTCTCTTATTTTGCTTCGTCCAGGTTGTCCTTGCTGATCGCCTTGAACGGAATGTTGATGTTTTCGATCGAAGCCGGATCCGCGCCGTCCCGCAATTGTTTCGCCAGATCGACGATCGCTTGGGCCTGGCTGCGCGCATCCTGGAAGACGGTCATGGTCATTTCGCCCGCTTCGATAGACGACAAGGCTTCGTCGCTTCCGTCTATGCCAATCACGATGACGCCGTCGAGGCGGTTGGCGGCTTTCAGCGCTTCGATGGCGCCCAGCGCGGACTCGTCGTTCTGGGCGACAATCGCGTCGAACTGCTCGTAGGCCTGAATCCAGTCCTCCGTAATCGTCATGCCCTTATCCTTCTGGTTGTCGGACGAGATTTCCGCCAGGAGCTGCACGTCCTTGCGCTTGTCGAACAAGCTTTCCGTCAATCCCGCCTTGCGGTCGATATATTGCTGATCGTTCGTCTGTCCCGTCAGATACAGCACTTTGGCGTTTTCAGGCAGCTTCTCGGCCAGAAATTCGCCTTGCACATAGCCGGCCTGCTTGTTTTCGGAGCCTACATAGACGTAATCGTCCGAGTTGACGTGCGTGAGCAGCGAAACGTAAGGAATGTTGGCCCTCTTGGCGTTTTCTACAGCCGTGACCGAGCCGTCGAGATCGCCGGAGATCGACGCGATCATGTTGACCTTCTTCACGATGAAGTTGTCTACCTGATCGTTCTGCATGTTCACGTCCCCCGCCGCGTTGGCTACTTGAACGTCAATGCCTTCGGCTGCCGCGAATTCCTTGATATAATCCCTGACTTTCACGCAGTAGGGGTACAGATCGTTGATATTCGCGAAGCCGATCGTGAAGCTGTCGGACGACGAACCGCCTTCGGAGGATGGCTTGGAGTTGCCGGAACACCCTGCGATGAGGGCGGAAATCAGGAAAATGGCGAATGCGATTGTCAACGGTTTCTTTGTCTTTTTCAATGGAAAGACCTCCGCTTCGTGAATTGTGGTTTTGAAAAAAGCCTTCTGTTATTCCGATAAACGTTCCGGTTGGCGCCTGCCTTGCCGCAACCACCTCCTTTCCGTTCCCGAGGCCAAGCCGTCAGGAGCGGGATGCCTTCGTCCGCATATCCAAAATGACCGCCCCGGCGATGAGCACGCCTTTAATAATCAACTGGTACTGGGTGGAGACGTTCATCAGGTTCAAAATATTGTTGATCATGCCGACGATGAGCGCGCCGATCAGCGTTCCGAACACGTTGCCGACGCCGCCCGTAAAGCTCGTGCCGCCGACAACCGCCGCCGTAATCGCGTCGAATTCGTAGCCGGCCCCGACAGAGGGCTGTCCGGAATTGAGGCGCGCCATCAAGACGACTCCGGCCAGACCGACCAGCAGTCCGCTGAAGGCGAAAATGTTCCGTTTCGTCCTGTTGACGTTGATGCCGGAGGCGACGGTCGCTTTTTCGTTGCCGCCTATCGAGTAAATGTACAGCCCGAATTTGGTATATTTCATAATGAACCAGCACAGCAGCACAATGCCGGCCATGATCAGAATCGGAATCGGGATCGGACCGAGATAGCCCTGGCCGATCTGCCGCATCGCCCCGATGCCCGATACCGCGCTGCCGTTCGTATACACCTGGGTTATGCCGTTGGCGATGTTGGCCATGGCCAGCGTTGCGATGAAGGGCTGAAGCTGGAAACGGGTTACGAGAAAGCCGTTGACCCAGCCGCATATGCCGCCGACGATGATCCCCGTCGCGAGCGCGGCGGGAACCGAGCCCGTCTGCGCCATGACCCCTGCGGCCAGGCAGCCCGACAGCGTCAGGACGAAGCCCGCGGACAAGTCGATCATGCCGCTTACGATCAGCAGCGTCTGGGCGCAAGCCAGAATAACGATGACGGAGTTCTGCCTCACGATATTAAGCAAGTTCTCCGGCGTCAGAAAGTTCGGGTTGATGATGGCGGAAATAATGACGATTGCGATAAAAATGAGAAGTATGCCGTATTTGCGGTACAGCTCGCTGAAATTCATCTGCGCGGCCTTGCCGGCGACCGCCGACATCCCATTGGGTTGTTTTGTGTTCATGCCCGATTCCCCTCTTGTTCGAGTCTGTTAGGTGGCTGCTTCGCTCCGACGATCATTTCCATAATCTTCTCCTGAGAGGCTTCCTGCCGCGAAAGCTCTCCCTGAATGCGGCCTTCGGCCATCACGAGGACGCGATGGCACATGCCGAGAACTTCGGGCAGCTCGGAGGAGATCATGATGATCGGAATGCCCTGCTTTGCCAGATCGCGCATCAGCTTGTAAATCTCATGCTTCGCTCCAATATCGATGCCGCGGGTAGGCTCGTCCAGAATCAGCAGCTTGATGTCGCGCAGCAGCCATTTCGCCAGTACGACCTTCTGCTGGTTGCCGCCGCTGAGCTGACCGACCTCCATGTCGAGCGAGTGGGCCTTAACAGCAAGCGAACGGCACATCGATTCCGCTTCGCTCCGCAATTTCTGACGGCTGAGGATGCCCCATCGCGAGTAAAGATCCATGTTCGGGAGGGCGATATTGTCGATGATCGGGCGGACCGGAACAATCCCCAGGTTTTTGCGATCCTCCGTTACCATGACGATGCCGTGTCCGATCGCTTGTCCAGCACTGCGGACGGCGATCGGCCGTTTCCCCAGGTAGAATTCGCCGGCATCGATCGAATCGAGCCCGAAGATCGTCCGAACGACCTCGGTTCGTCCCGCGCCCATCATGCCCGCGATGCCTAGAATCTCCCCTCCGTTCACGCAGAAGGAAATGTCGGACAGCACGCCTTTCCGCGAGATTCCCTTCGCTTCGAAGGCGACATTGCCGGAAGGAGGGGCGAGCGGCGGATAAATATCCGCAATGGATCTCCCGACCATCATCGCGACGATTTCTTCCTCCGTTAGCTCGCCGATCGGCTTCGTCGCGATGAACTTGCCGTCGCGCAGCACCGATACCTCGTCGCAAATCCGGAAGATTTCATCGAACTTATGGGAAATAAAGACGATCGCGATTCCTTCCGCCCTAAGCGCTTCGATCTGCTCAAACAGGTAATGGGTTTCCGAATCGGTCAGCGCGGATGTAGGCTCGTCCATGACGATCAGCTTGCTGTCGCGGGAGATCGCCTTGATAATTTCCACCATTTGCGTCTCGGCTACGCTGAGCATCTTCATTTTCGTACGAGGATCGTAGTCGAGACCGAGTCTTTTCATCAGCTCCGCCGTCTGGGAGAACAGCTTTTTCCTGTCCACCATCCCGGGCAGTCGTCCGGCAGGCTCCCTGCCGAGAAAAATGTTTTCGGCGATCGTAAGCTCCGGCACCGGAGTCAGCTCCTGAGCAACGATCGAGATGCCTGCTGAGAGCGCTTCCTTTTCGTTGGCGAAACGAATTTCCTTGCCTTCCCAATAAATCGTTCCCCCGTAGTCGGCGTACATGCCGGTCAATATTTTCATCAGCGTCGATTTGCCGGCGCCGTTCTCGCCGACCAACGCATGTACGCTTCCCCTTTTCAACGACAGCGTGACACCCTCCAGCACCGTAACCCCGGAAAACGCTTTCGAGATGTTTTCCATAAAAATCAATTCATCTTCGGATGTCATTCCCTTCACCTCGCTTTTTTGATAAAACGTTTTATCAATTTGCAAAAAAATAAGGTCCGGCCACTTTCTTAAAATAGCCGCCGGGTGCTCCCTCTAACTTTCAAGGATGGACGGAATACGACCGCTTTATTCACCGGTTCGCCGCGAATGAGGCGCAAAACCTGTCTGGCGCTTTCGCGTCCGAGATCGATGGCCGGGTGTACGATCGAGGTGAGCGGAATTTCAAGAATTTCATTCATGAAGGAATCGTCGAAGCCGACGATCGAGAAGTCCGACGGAATCGTCAAATTGTAGCTTCGGGCAGCCTTGTAGACGCCAAGCGCCATCATATCGTTGAAGGCGAATATCGCGCTTGCGTTTTTGCCTAACAAATAAGGCAACGCCCGGATGCCCGATTCCAGCCCGAAGTCTCCCTCGAACAACAGCTCCGGATCGTACTCCACGCCAGCTTCCTTCAATGCGAGCTTGTATCCCTCTTCTCTGGCAATCGAAGACAGCATGGAGCTGCCGCCCGAGATATAGCCGATGCGCCGATGACCGTAATCCAGCAAATGCTTGGTCGCCATGTAACCGCCTTCGCGGTAATCGAAGGTGACGACCTGCGACTTGATTTTCGGTCCGGCGGGCTCGAAGGTAACGACAGGCACTTTGGCCGCTTGCGCGGATTCATAGCATTGCAGTTCTTTGACAGAAGGATTCTTGACGAGCGGCTTGGCGAAAATAATTCCCTCCACTCCCTTGCCGATAAATTCGGAGAAATATTCCGCCGCTTGCTCATCCGAATCGCCATAGCTTCCGAGCAGCACGATGTAACCGTTTGCGCGGCACTCCTGCTCGATCGCTTTGCTCATCTCGGCAAAGTGAAAGTTGCTGATATCGGGTACGATGACGCCGACGGTATGCGTTTTCTTCGTCACCAGACCGACGGCAAGATGATTGGGACGATAGTTCATTCGAGCCGCTGTGCCCAGAATTTTGGCCTTGGCCGCTTCCGATACCCGACATTCCTTGTTGTTGAGAACAAGCGATACGGTGGTCACCGAGAAGCCGCATTCGCGGGCGACGTCCTTGATCGTGACGCGCATAAGAGAACCTCTTTTCTTGGTAAACCGTTTTATCAAATTTGATGTTTTGATTCTATCACTCTTTTCAACGCATTGTCAATAAATTCTCACAGGACAACTTCAGAACTGATCCGCTGCCCCTCTTACCTCTGAGCCATAACAGAGAAACCCCGGACATTAGAATGTCCGGGGTTTCTCGACAACCGATAGATCGATAGTCTCTTATTTATCCTAATATTAACTCACACCTTGTAAGCCTTCATCGCCTTGAAGATCTCCTTCATCGAAGGCCGCTTGCCGTACATCAGCACGCCGACGCGGTAGATTTTCGCGGAAATCCAGCCGATGACGAGGATCGAGACGAACAGGATGCCGATCGAGGCCGCGATCTCCCACCAGGCCGGCTCGGCCAAGCCGATCCGCAGAAACATAATGAAAGGCGAGAAGAACGGAATGTATTGGCTCACGATCATCAATCCGCTATCCGGCGTATTCAGACCGAAGATCGCGATATAGAAGCCGGCCAGCGTAAGCAGCGTAATCGGCATAACCGCTTGCCCGAGATCCTCCGTGCGGCTGACGATCGAACCGATGGCCGCGAACAGCGTCGCGTACAGGAAGAAGCCGGCCAGATAGAAGAACAATGCGTAGACGAGCAGCATCGGATCGATATCGCTCAGATTGATGCCGAATCCCGAGAGAATATCCGAATTGTGCGGCAGCGTCAGATTCGCGACCAACGCGCCGACCAGAATGACGATCTGGATAATCGCGACGACGAACGTGCCGAGAATTTTGCCCCACATCTGCTTGAGCGGCGCTACGCTCGTGACGATGATCTCCATGACGCGCGAGCTTTTCTCGGCCGTAATCTCCGATGCGATCAACTGGCCCGTGATCATAACCGCCATGAACAGCATAATAATCATGACGTAGGTGAGGCCGATAGCGATGCCTTGCTCTTCCTCGGTCTTGCCTGTCTCGTTCGTAAAGCTGACCTTCTGCGTCTCGAACGCGACCGGCGCCATCAGCTGCGCTTTCTGCTCCTCGGACAAGCCCGATTCTTTCAAGATCGTGTCGTATTTGACTTGCTGCAAGCCCATCATCAGCGACGAGGACGTGCTGCCTTCGAAGGCGTTTTTCGAGTTGTAAGTCGCTTTCGGGAAGCCGCCCGCGGCATCTTCGGAGAAGGTTAGATAGCCTTTGATATCGCCGTTTTCCAGCGCGCTCTTCAGCTCCGCCTCGCCCGCGAAGCCGATCAGCTCGACGTTCGGTTCCGGCAGCTGGGCATAGTACCCTTTCAATTGCTCGACGACTTGAACCTGCTGATTGTCCGCATAGCCGACCTTCGCCGCGGCGTTGCTGCCCCCGCCTCCCAGCTTGTCGATCAGATAGGGCAGGTTGCCCGCGACGACGAGCAGCACGGCGAGCACGGCCGTTGTAATGATGAAGGATTTGCTGCGCAGCTTGTTGCGCATCGTAAACGCCATTACCGTCCACAAGCTGTTATTCATGGCTCTCACCTACCGTTTTGATAAAGATTTCGTTCAATGTCGGTTCCAAAATTTCGAAGCGGGTAACCGGCCCTTGCGCCATCGCGTGCTGCAAAATCCGCTGTCCGACGTCCGGCGATTCGACCTTCAGCTCGTAGCCGCCATGCTCGTGCAAGATGACCTGGTTGACGCCCGGAACTTTTTCCAGCCCTTCGATCTTCCCTTCGGAGGCGACGATGACGCGCTCCTGCGGGAACCGCTTCTTGATTTCCTTGATCGATCCCTGAAGCACCGGATTCGATCGGTGCATAATCGTAATATTGCGGCACAGCTCTTCGACGTGCTCCATCCGGTGAGTCGAGAAGACGATGCTCGTTCCCGAATCGCGCAGCTCCTTGACGGTCGACTTGAGCAGCTCGACGTTCACCGGATCCAGGCCGCTGAAGGCTTCGTCGAGAATGACGATCTTCGGATTGTGGATGACCGCGGCGATGAACTGGATTTTCTGCTGGTTCCCCTTTGACAGCTCCTCGACCTTCTTGCTGTAATATTCCGGCACCTGGAATTTCTCCAGCCACCGCTTCAGGTTGCGGTCGGCATCCTTGCGGGACATGCCCCTTAGCTGCGCCAGGTACAGAATCTGGTCGCTTACCTTGATCTTCGGGTACATGCCGCGCTCCTCCGGCAAGTAGCCCAGCATGCTGAGCTGCTCTTGGCTGTACGGCTTGCCGAGGTAGCGAACGTCGCCTTCGTCCGGCATGATGAGTCCAAGAATCATCCGCATCGTCGTCGTCTTGCCCGCGCCGTTGGCGCCGAGCAGACCGTAGATTTCACCTTCGGACACCTCGAAGCTCAGTCCGTTAACGGCCCTCTTGTCGCCATAATTTTTAATGATTTTGTCTACTTTCAGTCGATTCATCGTTTCGCTTCCTCCTTCCGGATTAAACAGCTCAATATATCTTCAAGTTCCATGCGCTGGACGGCCAGCACTTGAAACCCGTTCGCGCGGCAATACGCCTCTCCCTCCACGGGATCGTTCACTTCCAGGCGGTAGACGCCCGGGCCCGCTTCGGCGACGCCTTGGAAACCCGGAGCCCGAGCGAGCGGTTCGCTGCCTGCCGGGGACCCGGGGCTGCTCTGCGCGACGATCGTCCTCCAATCGTCGAGAAGCCGGTCTTTCTCGAACAGCCCGAGCATCTTGCCCCGGTAAATGAACAAAATGTAATCGGCCAAGCGCTTGATTTCCTCCAGGATGTGCGTCGCGAGAATAAGCGTGCGGTCTCCGGGCTCCATATACCTCCGGAACTCCTCCAGCATCGTCTTCCAGGCGAACGGGTCCAGGCCCGAGGACGGTTCGTCGAGCAGCAGCAGCTCGGGGTCGTGCGCCATCGCGATCGCGAGCTCGACCTTGCGTCGCGTGCCCTTGGACATCTTGCTCAGCTTCATGCCGTCTTCGACGTCGAAATGACGAAGCAGCTTCCGGTACCGTTCCCAGTCCCAGTCCGGATACCATCGGGACGCGAACTTCGCTTTCTCTTCGCCGGAAATCGAATTCTCGTGGACGAGCGGGTGCTCCGCCAGAAATCCGATCCGGCTCTTGTAACCGATATCTGGACGAACGTCGTTCAAGCGCGTGCCGAGCACGACGGCGTCGCCGTCCCGAATTGGTTCCAAACTGAGCAGCGCCCGGAACAGCGTGCTCTTGCCCGAGCCGTTCGGTCCGACGATCGCGGTCACCATCCCCCGCGGAATGTCGCAATCGATCGGCCCGAACGTGAAGCGCTCGCGCCGCAGCTTGACGCCTCTTAACGCGATCGCGGCAGCCGTATCCGTCTTCGTCATGGCGATCCCCCCCTTTCCTCCGTCTTTTTGTTCAGGACGTTGCGGAACGCGCCTTCGATCTCCTCGAACGTGCATTGCAGCTGCAGTCCCGCGTCGATCGCCCGTTCCAGCTCCTGTTCGACGCGTTCCAACCGGTGTTCGTCCCTCGCCGCGGATTCGACGCCCGCGACGAACGTCCCGGTTCCTTGTCTCGTTCGAATCAACCCTTCGTTCTCCAGATCCTGGTACACCCTTCTTACCGTAATCGCGCTGCACTTCAGCGATACCGCCAGCTCGCGGATCGAGGGAAGCAACGTGCCTTCCTTGAGTTGACCGCCGAGGATAAGCCCGCGAAGCTGCACCTCGATCTGATGATAGAGCGGTTCGGGACGTTGCTCGTCAATGCGTATCGGCAGCCACACAAGCTCACCTCGCTTTCCAGTCTCTTCGAATCATATCGCCATCGGCCGCGTGCCGATTCGGCGAAGGGTCAGCCGGTAGCCGATCCAGATCGCCAGGCCGGCTGCGATCGCGAAGCCGACGGCCAGCGCCGGTCCGTTCCCGTTCTTGACCGCTTCGAACACCATCTGGAACACGGATACCTTCCGCCATGCCAGGAGGATCGCCAGCGCCGCCGTCAAGACCATATACCCCATATAAAGGAGGCTGTACATCTTGCCGCTTAGCCCGAGCTCCGCCCATATGGCCAAGGCCAGGACAACGACGGCGTAGAGGGACCAGATCAGTCCGATAAGCGCCCACTGACCGGGAGTGACAGCCGCCCGGATTCCCGAGGAAAATCCATACTGCAGCAAAATAAACACCGCGGCCGATACCGAAAGCAGCACTGCGCTCTGAAGCATTCTCGACTTGACGATGGCGTCCAGCGGGATCGGCATCGTTCGCCATTGCGCCAGTCTTATCGAGAACGTGTCGTCGCGCCATAATCCCCATGCGGCTTTGCTCAACGGGAGGCCCAGGACAGGCGTAAAGGTCAGGTAAAACCAGTCGACCAGCCCGTAAAACCTGACAGAGAAGTCTTCGTCTCGCGCGAGCAGCCCGCCGAGCGTTTGGCTGATCATCAATCCCATGTACATGGCGAACAGCACCGTGAAAATCTGGCCGATCCATTCTCTTCTCCATAAGTAAATCAATAACGCTTGCACCGCACGCCGTTGATTCACGCGAGTTCTCCCCTCCCCACAGTGTTCATGTGTGTATATCCATATACACACTATACAAGGTAAACTCAAGCGCGTCAATCCTCTTTTGAAAAAAATGCCGTTCTCCACCGTTTCGTCGTTCGCGCGAAATAGAGTATAATAAGTTGCCTAAGTGTCCCGATCGCGAAAGGAACGAGAAACCGATGAGAAGAAACCATTCCCAGCCTCCGGCGCGCGGAAGATCAAGCGGCGGAAACCGCGGCCGAAAGCCGTCCCCTCCAAGAACGTTTAAAGTCGAGGAACCCGGCGAGCTGCTGGCCTTCCTGCTGGCCAAGCTTGCTCCCCAAGGACGGAATTCCGTCAAATCGCTGCTCGCGCATGGGCAAGTGTCCGTGGACGACCGGGTCGAGAAGCGATACAACCATCCGCTGAGCCCGGGTCAAACGGTTGCCGTACGCAAAGAAAGAGAGGCATCCGCCCCTCCTCTGATCGGTTTGAAAATTTTGTACGAAGACGACGCGGTCATCGTCGTCCATAAGGATGCCGGCCTGCTGTCCGTCGCGACCGCGCAGGAAACGGAGCTGACGGCCTACCGGCAGTTGACCGCGCACGTAAGGCTGTCCGATCCGCGCAGCCGGATCTTCGTGCTCCACCGCCTGGATCGCGAGACGTCCGGCGTGATGATGTTCGCCAAGACTGAGCAAGTTCAGCAAAAAATGCAACACAGCTGGAAAGACGCCGTCAAGGAAAGAACGTACGTCGCGCTCGTCGAAGGCAGGATGAAAAAAGCGTCCGGCACGATATCCTCTTGGCTGAAGGAAACGTCGACGCTCAAGATGTATTCCAGTCCGGTGCCGAACGACGGCCAGCATGCGATCACGCATTATAAAGTGCTGCGAGCCGGACGAAACTATACGTTGGTCGAGCTCGAGCTCGAGACCGGCCGCAAAAACCAGATTCGCGTCCACATGCAGGACATCGGGCATCCGGTCGCCGGAGACAAAAAATACGGCGCCAGGACGAAGCCGTTCTCGCGGCTTGGCCTGCACGCCCGGGCGCTTGCGTTCGAGCACCCGACGACGGGCCGGCTCATGCGCTTCGAGACGGACATTCCGAAGCCGTTTCTCGGCCCTTTCAAAGAGGAGCCTACTTCCACTTGAAAATGACGACGCCGGCGATCATGACCCCGATGCCGATCAGCCGGTTCGCCGAGATCGGCGTCTTGTCTACGCCGAACAGGCCCAAGCTCTCGACGGCCATCGTGCCGAGCAGCTGGGCGATAAGCAGAATCGCGATGGCGTAGGCCGGGTTCAGCGCAACGACCGACTTCATGACGGCCAAGACGATCATGACGCCCATGCACCCGCCCAGCCAATACAGCTTGTTGACCGACTGAAGCTTATGAAGTTGGCCGAACAGCTGGCCTTCCTTGAACAGCCATAACAAGATCAGCGACAAGACGAAGCCCGATCCGTGCACGATCGCGTTCGTCAGCCAGAAGCCGGCTTTCTCGCTCATCCGCACGTTGAATATGCCTTGCATGCTGACGATCAATCCCGCGATCACCGCATAGACGATTCCCGCCATGCTTTCGCCTCTCCTTCTCCGTCTAGCTGTATAACGTGCCGTTCGCAAGCCGTTTCAGCTTGTCGAGATCCTTCACGTACAAGGCTCCCCGCGTCCGCTCGACCAGCCCCTCCGAGACGAACCGGGCGATGACCCGATTCAGATGCCGGTAGCTCGTTCCGAGCAGCTCCGCGATCTCGGTCAGCTTGGACGTCTTGATCTCTTCGATCCGCGCCAGTTCGCGATCGTCCGTCGTGATAGACACCAGGTAACTGGCGAACCGGGTTTCGACCGGGTATAAAATGTTCAGGCTGGCCACGGAGGAATTCGTGTACAGCTTCCGGGCCAGATGCTTGATCATAAACCGCAAAAACGCGGGATCCCCGTACGCCGTCGCCGCGAAGTCCTGCCGCTTGATGCCGATAAATACGGATTCGCCCACGGATTCCACCGTGCTGTTGACGGACAGCTCGCCCAGCATCTCCATGTCTCCGACCAGGCTCAACGGATTGTTGAACCGGAGCAGGATCGACTTCCCGTTCGGCAAGACGCGGTAAATCTTCACTTTTCCTTCGACCAGCATGAACAGGTGAGCGATCCGCTCGTCGGCGGCGCATACGAGCTCGCCCTTGCCGAAGGCGTACAGCCCCATGACCGCCTCCGTCTTCCGATCGAATTGACCGCTCAACCGATGCGCGTCCATGTAGCTGCGCAATAGCGAGGGATCTTGGATTTTTCTCATGGCAACTCCCTTGTCGCGAACTTCGGTTCTGTTCTCATTGTAAGGCCATTATCCCCGGCGCAAAAGGACATATGTCCTATCGGGACCGATTCTTTCGGCGGGCTTCGTCCCATTCGAAAAGCCCCCATCCGCGAATGGATGAAGGCTCCGATAAATCGTTGCGTCAGGCCAACACGAAATAACTTAAATACCAATCGACGACGCGCTCTCCGTATACCCAGGACAGGAAGCCGGCCAAGCCGATGAACGGACCGAAAGGCAGGAAGGCTTGCCTCGACATCCTGCCCAGCGCCATCAGCAGCAAGCCGATCGCCAGCCCCAGCGCGGACGAGACGAGCACGACGAACAGAATTTGTTCGGCTCCCAGCAGCAGGCCGAGCATCGACATCAGCTTGATGTCCCCGCCGCCCATCGCCGGACGGTTCATTCTCAAGCCGGCCCAGGAGACGAGCCACAGGATGCCTCCGCCGATGAGGAAGCCTAATCCGTATTGCCACAGCGGCAGCGGATGGACGACGAGCCGATAAAGCAAGCAGGCGGCGAGCCCCGGATAGACGAGCCGGTTCGGCAGAAGCCGGTATTTCAGATCGCTGACGGCCAAGACGATCAATAAGGATGCGAGCGCGATTCCCGCCGCCCATTCCTGGAGCGAGGAGCCCCGCAAGTAGAGGACGGCGAAGCAGACTCCCGTGGCCAGCTCCATCAGCGGGTAAAGCGGAGAGATCGGCGCCTTGCAGTGCCGGCATTTCGACAAGCGCAGCATCCATCCGACGACCGGCCACAGATCGACGCCCCGGATCCGCTGCCCGCAATGCGGGCAGGCGGAAGGGGGGCGAACGATCGAGCGGCGAACCGGCAACCGGATGCCGACGACGACGAAGAAGGAACCGAAGACGATGCCGGCGGCGAACCAGACCGCCGTCATCGCCCAATGCTCAAGCGGCATGAGCGTCTGCCTCCCGGGGACGGATCAGGAACGGCGAACCGCTTCGATCGTTGGATTGGACATCGGCTTCGCTTTGGACTCGATCCAGTGCATCAGGCTGCGAAGCCCTTCGAACGACATGATCGCGGGGCCATCGTCCTGACCTTGGAACTCGATATGCACGCGATTTTCGCCTTCGTAGCAGACGACGTTGTAATAGACCTCGCGATCCCCGATGTCTTCCTTCCAGCGGCACGAAATGCTTGACGTAAACTCTTTCACGGCGGACTCCTCCTTGGCACGTTCCATAGTTTTGAAATGATGCAGCGGAATGATGTCGGCGACGGATTTCTCTGAATGGTCCTCCTCGCCGAACGGGGAATCCCCGTCGCTCAGGAATGAAGGCGGTTCGTCCGATACCGCTTCTTCCTCAAGCAAATAGATATCCGGAAGATCGCCCGCTTCGTCCGGTTCGTCCGGTTCGGTCTCTGCCCCCCGCTCGTCCCGCAGGCTCGGCAACGGTTCGATTTCGGTCGGGCCGAGATGCGCTTCCGCCGGTTCGCCGAAGTCCGCCGGCAACGCTTGATCCGGAGAAGGCGCCGATTCAGGGACAATGTCGGGAAGGTCGACTTCCGCCACGGCGGCCACTTCTTCCCAGCCCGTCTCCGAAGCCTCGTCGGCGACGCTGCCGAGCGGTTCCGCTTGTTCGACCGGCTCGGCAAGCGTTTCCGGCGCTTCCGACGGCTCCGTGTCGGCGAGCGCCGGCTCGAGCCCCTTCGTCAATTCGGCGATCTCCGCGGGCTCGAGCCGGAAGGACGGTTCGGCGGCTTCCGGGTTGTCGGCGGCTTCCGCGGACCGCGGATGACCGGACGGCTCGGCGTCGCCTCCCGCCGCGTCTTCCCTCGCCTTGCCGTTCGCTTCGGCGAAGCTTCGGGCTTCGGCAACCTTGTGCAGCGCGTATTTCTGCACGACTTCCTTGATCTGCTTCGGCTTAAACGGCTTCATGACGTATCCGTCCGCGCCCATCTTCATCGCGTCGGAGATCAAATATTGCTGGCTGATTCCCGAGCAGATGATGACGACCGCCTTCGGATTGACGTCGCGAATCTGCCTCATCGCCTCGATGCCGTCCATCTCCGGCATGGAGATGTCCATGAAGACGACGTCCGGCTGCAGCTCCTTGTAGAGCTGAATCGCTTTCGCCCCGTTATCCGCTTCGCCGACGACCTCGAATTCCTGCTTCACGAGAATGTCCGTCAGCATCGACCTCATGAATTTCGTATCGTCCACGATCATAAACCGCGTGCTCATGCGTTACCCTCTCCTTCTCGCTTGGGCGCTGCTAATTGGAGGCATACTGGACGAACCAATGCACGGCGACCGACGTCGGAATGCCGATCGGAGGATCCGTATACAAGACGCTGTCGAAAAATACTTTCAAATTCGATTCGTTGGGCGACAGCTTCCGTTGGTCCGAGGTGGAGGTGAGCAGGATGCCGTCGCCGTCGCCGGCATGCTTGTCCGGACTGGCCGTCTTGGAAGCGGCGTCCCCTTCCCGGACCGCGTTGATCTTCACGCTGTCGCCATGCACGCCTCCCCGTATGGTCAATCTCGAAGTGATGCCGTACAAGGCAACGTTTTCCTCGCTGTACAGGAACGCCCTGACGATCCCTTTGTCGTCCTCCGGCCGGCTGTCCGAGAAGATCAATTGGCCGCTGGCCGCGAGAATGAGCGGCTTGTCGATGCCCGCATTGATCGAGGTCATCTCCTTCATCTCGATGTCGCCCTTGACGAAGATCGTCCCGTCCAGATCGACCTTGCCGACGATCTTCAGATCGCCGTCGACGTACATTCTTCCCGCGAACTGAAATCCGCTGCCGATCACGACATTCCCTCTCACGACGACCGCCTGACTGGGAGCGACCTTTAACTCGCCCGCGAAATAGGCGGCCGCAAGCCCGACTTCGATTCCCGCTTGTTCGTCAAGGTACTTGTAATCGACGTACAGCGATCCGTCGACGAGGTTCAGCTTCGCGCCGTCCCTTTTGTCCGGTTCGGTCTCCCCCTCCAGGATGAAAGCGCCATTGCGGACGGCCAGACTGCCGTTCTCGATCACGCTTGAGTTGCCCGCGGCGTAAGTGACCCATTCGTCGTCGATTCTCGTATCGCCCGCGACGAAAGGATTGATATGCCCTGCGAGATCGCCGGAGATCAGCGGGCTGTAGCCGGTCAAGCCGTTCATCTTCGCGATCATCGGATCCACCTTTGACTCCGCGATATCGATCGGCTCGTCGTCCGGCATGTCCGGGTCGTCGAAAGGCTCGATGCCGTCGAACGCCGGCAGCACAGATGGATTCTTCCCGTTGAGCGGATGGAAATGAACGACACCGCTCGATTTCCGAAACCCCTCGACCGTCGGCCATGCGGACTGCATCGTATACGAGGAATCGGGACTGCCGATGAATGCCGCCGTGTCGGACACGTTCAGCGCGCCGGTTCTCGACAGGACGTCGCCGACGATATAGGGAGCGCCGAACAACGAGACGTCTTCGGCGGCGGATACCGGATACTTGAAGACGGGATTGATCGTGCTGACGTATATTTTCGCCGTCTTGGCGACCGTTCGCGTCAGCTTGCGCGTCTCGGAGACGACGCCCGTCGACGTAACCGTCAACACCGCGGCGTAAGGATAATCGGGGATTTGACCGATATTGTCGTTGTACGCGGCATAATTATCCGTCCTCGAAACCTCGATCTCATAGTGCCCGTAAGCTAGATCGACCCGGACGTCGCCGATCCCCCCGATGCCCGACTGCACGGCGTCGACTCTTTGCTTCACATCCGAATTCGGGCCGTTCGCGGCATCGACCCGCTCGCGAACGAGCGCGATCGTCTCGTCGAGCCCTCGTTGCGCCAGCGCTTCTGCTTTAACAGCTGCTTCGCTGGACGCCGCCTGCGCCATGCCGCCGCGAAGAATTTCAAGCAGGACCAGACCCAGGATCGTCAAGAAAACGGCGGCGAGAAGAGCGATCAGCAGCGCGGCGCCGCGCTCGCCCGATGGCCTGTCCGCCCGTTCTGCGTTCAATTGTTCGCCCTCCCCGTCATTCCAATCTGATTAGCGGAATTTTCGATTGAATCTCGATCGACGATCTTTCGATTCTTGCGACTTCGTTCGCGTCCGCTCTAATGAAGCGTAAGCTTAGATCGAGCAATTGATGGCTTTCGGCGATCATGCCGGAGTTGGACTTGAGCGCGCCGTCCGGTCGGGTCCGATCCAGCTTGAATCGTTCCGTCAGCTCGAAGCGCTTCAGTACGGTCGCGCCGTCTCCCGCCGTCACGGACATGCCGCTTTCGTCCATTTTCAACATGTAAGTTTCGATATAAGGCGGAGGGTCCTCCGGGTTGATAGGCGCTCCGCCCGCAGCCCGCTTGACGAACACGATCTCGCCGTCGTTGACTCCTCCGTCCGGCGAAGGCTCTCCTTGCTTGACGTAGATCGCGTCCCGCAGCTCCGTCATGACCCGGCTGTACAGCGTATCGGCCTGATTGCGCATTTGCGTCTCGACGGACACCCGCTTGTACATGGAAATCCCCATGAACATAAACGAGTAGAGAATCGCCGCGACCATGGAGAACAGCAGCAGCGCCGTCAGCAGTTCGATCAAGGTCGCGCCGCGCTCGTTCCGAATCGGGGAGGGATCCGTTATGTCCGGCATGGCTACGACCTCCCTTTCACCAAATACGAGTCGACGAACGTCGACTTGGCCTTGCGCGGATTGTCGCCGTCCCAGGACACCCGTACGGTCATCGGCACGAGGTATTGCTCGTATTTGCCGGACATCAGTCCGTCCAGCGCGTTCGTCCGGGCGGCGGCGCCGGCCGGGTTAAGCGTCACCGCGTAACGGTACGTCGTTCCGTTGACGACGGTCGGCTCCAGCGGAATCGATTCCGGCAGCGGCGTTTCGCCGGTCTTCGTCGCGACCGCCCCGTATGCCGTCATCGGTCTGACCGTCTGGCGCAGCTCCGCCGCCTTCATGCGCGCCAGGTTCGTCGCGATGATTCTCCGGCTCTCGTCGGCGGAGCGCTCCATCGCCGCGATAAAATAGCTGATGATCGTGACGCTGATGATCGCCAGAATCGTGACCGCGGCCAGCACCTCGATTAAGGTCAACCCGCGTTCGTCGGCCGGCATGCCGGGGAGCTTGCCCGCCATCCCCGGTTCCTCCTTCCTTCTAGTGCCGTCTCTGGTCATAGTTGATATGGACTTTCAATTCGCGAAGGACGGCATTGCCTGTGGAATCGGTCAATCGAACTTTAATGTTGTTTTCCCCGTTGTTCGTGACCTGGAATTGGAACGCGCCTAGCTTAGCCCATTTGCCCCCGTTGATCTGGTACTCGACTTGCTTCAGCGTGATCTCGGGATACGGGACACCGTCGATCGTTCGGGCAGGCACGATGATTCTGTTTACGCCTTCCAGCTTCACCAGGACGGGGGTGGAAGAAGCTCTCGTCTTCGTGCTGTAATCCTGGCCGTTGCCCGTCTTCAGTTCCCCGCTCGGACCGGGGTTCACGAGGAACGAATTTTTGGCATTTGCCTCCAATCCGACCGTATTCGTCGCCCTCACGCGAATTTGATAATGGCCGGAGGGCGCGATTTTGCCGGGGAACTTCCCGCCCAGTTGAATCGTAATCGTGTCGCTCTGGGTATTGCCGGTATACGTCTTGACGACCGGATCGATCGCGACCAGCTTCTCCTTGCCGTCTACGATCGCCAGGACGTCGATCTCGATCTCGACTCTCTGAAGCGGACTTTCTGGCTCGTTCACCTGAACCGTAATTGTCGGATTCGTATTCTTCGTATCGTCGCCGGTCTGAATCGCAATCGCCGGCGCGGTCGCGTCCAAGGACGTCGTCGCCTGGCCCTCCGCTCCGGCCGTCAAGGCAGCGGCGCTGCCGGAGATCGCCATGGTCACGGCCCGCGCTCTCAGCGCGATATTCGCTCCGAGCTTGGCGAGCTCATCCTGCGCCCCAGCCGCGATCGGCTTCCAGTTTCCATCGTCCACCCGGTATTCAAAACCTTGAATATAGTCGTTCTGGAAGTCCTGATTGGCGCCGCTAAAGCTCGTATTCGGCGGAAGCTGACGGGCGCCGCCGGAGACGCCGATCTTGCCTTTGCCGAGCTGCCACTCCTGATCTGAATAGGCTTTGCCTTTCGCATCCTTCAAGCCGATTATCGGGGCGGTCGGATACAGGTTCCAGGCCGCCTTGGATCCGTCTGCATACTCGACGTGAACGATCGCGTCGTCTTCTCCCCAGGCGGAATCCGCGAAGGAAATGCTCTTCACCGGCTGCCCTTTGCCCGGGACGGTGAATTGCTTCTCGTCCATATCGCCCAGCCGGTAACGGCTCACCGCTCCGGATACGTCGCCGACGTACAGATTGCCCCACCGGTCGATCCAGCCGACCGCGCTCGCGACGTCTCCGCCCGTCTGTTGCCCCGAATCTCCGGACACCGCTGCCGTCAAGGCGCGCGCTTGCAGATCGACGCCGCCTCTAGATGAAGGGATCACGGCCTCTTGGCCGACGCTCAGTTTTGTCCATTCACCGCCGGCAATCCGGTACTCATAGCCGCTGACGTAGCGGCTCTCGGCGAAATCGTCGTTAGCCCCGGCATACTCGGTATTTTCCGGGAGCTGCAAGCCGTCGCCGGCAATGCTCAGCCTGCTGTTCCCCCCGGTCGCTCCCTTCAGGGCAATCGAAGGCGCGGCAGGGTGCAGCTTCCAGGTCGCTTTGGATCCGTCTGCATACTCAACGTGAACGATCGCATCATCGTCTCCCCAGTCAGTATCGCTGAAGGTCACGTTCTCCACGAGCTTTCCGCTTCCGGGAACGGTAAATTGCTTTTGACTTGCGTCGCCGTGACGATAGCGGCTCACCGCTCCGGTTTCGTCGCCGACGTACAGATTGCCCCACCGATCGACCCAGCCCGTGACGGTAATCGTATGGCCGTTCGTCAGGTTGCCGTTTTGATTCGAGCTCGACCCGTCGCTGCACATCGTCTCGTAGTTCAGCCGAGCGTCCGGAAAGACGTGCGTTCCCGGCATTTCCACCTGCTTCAAGCGAACGTTGACCGTAATTTCCGACGTCGTAAACGGATACGGAATATCGGCGAGCCGAATGACGAGCTCGTTGCCGACGATGGAGACGTTGTCCGGATTGCCGTCCGCGAGCACGAAGCCCGGCGGAAGCGGCTGACGAATCTCGATGCGCTTGATGTTGGCGTCCTTGATCTCTCTGATGATGTTCTGGAACACTTTCGTCAGCTCGTTGACGTCGGAGGCGTCGTATTTCGTTCCTTTGGTCGTGCTCGAAATGTTAATTAGAAGATCGTGGTCGACGTCGCTTGCGCCCTTTTTCCCGAGTGCGATCGTGTAGACGGGAATCTGGAGAGCGGCCAACTCCCGCGCTCTCTGCCCGGACAAGTCTTTGGCTCTCTTCTTGTCGTTGATCGCGCGGCCGTTGGAATTGTAATGCGTCGCTTCTCCATCCGTCAGCAGGATGACGTATTTATTGACTTTGTCCCTGCTGCCGGTCAGCATCGATTTGGCGCGGTTCAAGCCGTCCTCGATGTTCGTGCCTCCGCCGTAATTCATCTCGTTGATTTTCCGCTTCACGTTGGCGTAATCCGTCGTCAAGCCCAGCGTCGTCGTCGCCAGGCTGTTGAAGCGAATCATGCCCAGCTTGTCGTTCGCGCCCGCTTTCGCGATCTCGTCCGCGAACGTAACCGCCGACTGCTTGAGCGTCTCGAGCCGAGTCGGTCTCGGGCTGCTGCCCATCGCGTAATTCATGCTTCCGGAATCGTCCAGCACGAGCACGATGTTGACGGCGTCACGGCCGGTTTGCGGCGGAAAGCTGCCCTGCGGATTGATCTTGTACTGAAACGTAAAAGGACTGTGCATCATGACGCTGTCCGCGCCGGAGTCGGTCAGAATGCTGCCGGTCAGATAGAGACAACTGTTGTTGCCCGACGCGGCGTACGCCGGCTCGTCCGCGTTCGGCCAAGGCACGTACAGCATGGCTAACGTCAATGGAACGGCGATCCACTTCCGGAGCCGATTTAAATTCATGGCGACCTTTCACCCTTTTCCTCTAAATTGGCCTAATGGCTCACAGTGCGATCAGACGGGAGATGACGACGAACGCTTCCGCGCGGGTCAGCGAATGGCCGGGACGAAAGGTGCCGTCCGTATAGCCCTTCAGGATGCCGTGGTGCACGGCCTTGCGAATGTCGCTTTGGTTCGGCTCCGGCAAGGAGGAGACATCCTTGAACCGAACGGCGGCGCCCGCGTCAGCCATTCCAAGCGACGCCAGCGCGTTCGAGATCCAGTTCGCCATTTCCAGCCGCGTAATCGGATCGTCCGGACGGAATTGTTGATTGGCTGCCGCCTTAGGCACAATGCCTTCCCGTTCGGCTTGCGCGATCGTCCTTCTCGCCCAGTTGGCGGATACGTCGGAGTAGCCGGACTTCGCTCCGTCTTCGGGCGAGATTTGCAGCCCCTTCATCAGCAGCGTAATAAACTCGGACCTCGTAAGCGTCCGGTCGGGCTTGACCGTTCCGTCCGTATAACCGCTGACGATGCCCTTGCCCATCAGATCGACGATGTATGCCTTGGCCCAATGCTTGTCGATATCCGGCGGAAGCTTGGCCAGCTCGACTTGCTCGAACGCGCGCGGCGGGCGAATCCGGTCGGGAATGTGCGGCAAGCTCTCGACTGCGGCCGACGATATGATCTTCGGATCGTCCGGCAGCGGCGTCTCGTACAAGCTGATGTACCCGGCGTCGGAGACGCGCGGCAGCTTGTTTTCCTCCGCCTCCCGGTCGGTCGGCACCGAGACCCACGGGTATCTGCCCGCGTAATCGAGTCCCTGGAATTCCTTCTGCGACGCGGCCGCAAAATAATCCCGGATCCCGTACTCCAGCTCCGTTACGTTAAGAACGACGCTGCCGTCGGGACCGTACCACACTTCGTCCCATAACGTGACGAGCCGGTTACCGTCCCGATGGAGCAGCCCCGTCCACACTTGCACCTTCGCCTTGACTTCCTTCCCGTTCGGCGCGTACTCGGTCACGACCGCCAGCGGATCGCGGCTCACGATTTTCCCCGTCTCCCATCCGTCCATGGAAGGCCGGGAACTGGCCAGCAATTCCTCTCTTTCTTTTGCGGGCTTGCCTTTCAAAGATATCCATACCGTCGGGCTCGCCCCCGCCTGTTCCGCCGAGACGGCCGCGGGCCAGATCAACCCTATTGTCAAAAGAAGGACGGCCATCCTGCGCAGATTTCGTATCATCCGATATCCTCTCCTATGCTCGTGGCGTATTCCTTTAACGCGTCCTTATGCACGATGCCGGTATCGACCAGCTCTTGAATGCTGGCCATCATCGTCTGCATCCCCAGGTTCCGGTTCGTCTGCAGCACGGATTTGATCTGATAGATTTTCTCTTGCCGGATCAAGTTCGCGATGGCCGGCGTATTGATCAGCACCTCCATCGCCAGCGCCCGCCCGGAGTTGTCCCACTTCGGGATCAGCCGCTGCGAGAGCACGGCGACCAGCACCGAGGCGAGCTGAATGCGGATTTGCCGCTGCTGCTCCGTCGGGAACACGTCGATGATCCGGTCGACCGTCTGCGGCGCGTCGGGCGTATGCAGCGTCGCGAACACGAGATGCCCCGTCTCGGCCGCGGTAATCGCGGTGCGAATCGTCTCGAGATCCCGCATTTCCCCGACGAGGATAACGTCCGGATCCTGCCGCAATGCCGCTCGCAGCCCGTTCGAGAACGTCGTCGTGTCGGTGCCGATCTCCCGCTGGGCGACAAGGCAGCGCTTGCTCTGATGGATGTATTCGATCGGATCCTCGAGCGTAATAATGTGCTTATGCTGGTGCGTGTTGATGTAATCGATGATCGACGCCAGCGTCGTTGACTTCCCCGAGCCCGTCGGCCCGGTTACGAGCACGAGTCCTTGCTGCTTGACCGCGAACTCCTTGACGAAGCCGGGGAGAGCCAGGTCGTCGATCGGCGGCACGGTCGCCGACAGCACGCGGAAAGCGAGATTGACCATCCGCTTCTGCCGATAGACGTTCGCCCGGTATCTGCACATGCCCGGCAGCGCGTAGGCCAGATCGATCTCGCCCTTCTTGACGAGCGCGTCGAATTGCTCTCCGGTGAGCGTCTCCTTGGCCATGCGCACCGTGTCCTCGGCTCGGAGAACGGCGAGTCGAATCGGCGTCAGCTTGCCGTTGAGGCGCATGAGCGGCGCGGAGCCCGGATTCAAGTGCACGTCGGACGCTTTCGCCAGGTAGGCTTCCGTCAGCAGCGCTTTAACGGATAGCGGCTCCGGATCGGATTGCTCCTGCGTCGCCCAATTCATCATTCGAGTAACTCCTTTCTTAGAACGGCATCGTTTGATCGGCCGGGGGCCGGTAATCGATCTCGAGAGGCGATTTATAGAAATCCAGCAAGGCCGGCGCGCTGTATACGACGAACGAGATTTTCACGGTGACCGCGCGATCCCGATGTCCGATGCCGACCGCCTTCCAGGGGTCTTTTTCCTTGATCGTCATATTCCGTACGTGCCAGAGCCGATTCATCGTCTCCGCTTCCTCCAGCAATCCGCGAACTCGGCTATAGCTGCCGTCGAATTCCGTGGCGACCGTCGTCTCGTAGAGATAGGGCGCGTAGGATGAGCTCGCTAACGATCGAAAGCTGCGAATTTCCGACTCTCCGGTCTGCTCCGCCTGATCATCGGTACGATTCTCGGTCTTGTTCGACGAGATCGGCTGCTCCGCGGTCTGGAACGCCAGCGACTTCATCTGAATGCCGCTCGTCGTCTCCAGCAATCGCAAATCCCGGAGCAACAGCTCCTCGTAGGGCTCTTCCGGAATTTGCCGGCGAACCTGATCCAGCTTGACGTATATGCCCGACTCGTTCCTCGCTTCGTTGGCCGCCCGTTGCTGCAAGGCGTTCAGCACGGTCCTCTTGCGCGATAGCTGCTCCTCGGCGGCGACGCGGTCTTCCCGCAGCGGCTGCACGACATAGACGAACAAAGCGCCGAACAGCAGAACGAGAAAAACGGCGACAAACGCAAACGGCTTGTTCTGATTCAATACCGACATCTACGCGCCGCCTCCTTGCTCCGCCGATGCCGCGGGGACGTAATCCATCTCGACGGAGACGATCCAGTAAGGCTGGAGCTTGTCCGACACGGGTCCGAACGGTTCGGGCGTTCGAACCTCTCTCGGCATCTCCTCCTCCGACGAAGACCCGCTCGCCGCTCCGTCTGTCGTGCCTTTGTTCTGGGTCAGTCTGACGTTGCCAAATTCGCCCGATGTTTTCGCTTCCCTAATGAACGTAATAATGTCCTCCCAGCTGGCGAATCGGCCGCTTACGATCGTTTTCCCGCCGTCGCTGTATTCCACGCTCGTCAAGTTGGCGTCGCGAGGGAGCATCCTGCCGAGCTTGTCCAGCAGCCTGGACATCTCCGGCCGGGCGTTCGCCACCGCTTCGGGCAGCTTCTGCAGCAGGGCGATCGGCGCGCCTTCCGCGGCTGCGGTCGCGTTGGTCCTTGCTTCCTCCAGCTTGGCAATGGAGGCGTTGACGCTCGCCAGCTCGATTTCCGTCCGCTCCTTCGCCGTCGACGCATCGTACCACAGCCAACCGAGTACTCCCGAGCCCGCCAGCAGCAGCGACAATAATATGAAAGGCTTCAGGAACGTTCCCCTGGCCTGGACTTTCTCTTCCAATTGCAACAGATTAATTTCAAGCGGGTGGTGGTTCGGTTGGAGATCGCTCATCGTTACGCACCCTTCATCGCCAATCCGATCGGAACGGCGAACGATTTCATCTGCGGATCGTAGTTCGTGACCGCCCTGTCCATCGGCAAGGACGTCACTTTCTTAAAGTCGCTTTCCACGGCCTTGCTCAGCCCTTCCGTCAACGCGGCGTCTCCGATCAGGATCAGCTCGCCGACTTCCTCTTCGTCCGCGGCCGTCGCGACGGAATACTTGTAATAATTCATGACGCGCCCCATCTCGGTCGACATCTGGCGTCCGTACGCTTCCATTCGGTCGGCGTCCTCGTCGATCAATTGATGCGACGAAATCGTCACCGCGCGAAAAAAAAACGGATAACCGTTCACGAAAATGCTGATCTCGGCGCGATCGCTCTCCGCATCCAACAGCACGAATCGCTGCGGCAACGCTTGACCTTCGGCCTTGTAGCAGCGCAGCAGCAGCCGGAACAGCGCCAGCGGGGCGGCGTCGACCGCGACAGGCTGCAGCCCCGATCTTCGGGCGATATCGACGTATTGCTCGACGACTTCCGCCGCGCTCGCGAAGATCAGCACCTCTTTGTGCCCGTTCTCCTCGCGGATCGGGATGAAGTCGAAGATCGGATTTTTGAAAGGCAGCTTGGCATCGCCGCTGTTCAGCTCGACGTCGATCAGATTGCGCAGCTCCTTGTTCTTTACGCTTGGAAGATTTGCTTTGCGCAAAATGATGCTGGACGTCGGAATGACCAGCGTCGCCGACGCTTCTCTTATCGACAGCCTGTCCACGGCTATCGACAGGTTCCGGACGAGCGCCTCCTCGTCGATGATCTTGCCGTCCCGGACGATCCCTTCGCTCAGCGGAACGCTCTGCTGCTTCGCGATTCTCGCGCGCGAAGAACCCGATGCGCTCACGATCTTCGCTTGCCTGTCCAGAATTTGCAGCCCGCAGCTCGTTTTCTTGCTCGATAGTCCGAACATGGTCTTACCCCTTCCTTTGCAAGTAGGGCTGAGGATTAGCAGCATACTGCACCCGCTATACAACGGATGCAGCATGCTCAACTAATTAGTTAACAGGATCCGACGAAACAAGTTCCTCTAAAACAGCTTCGTTAGTGAATGCAAAATCACCATTATATTTAACTAGGACGACTTCATACCGATATTTCCCGGTTGCTGTAATTTTATATACGTTTACAAATGAATCTTCTCCATCATAGGTCTCGGTGCTGTTTTCCGGGTCTTTCGGAATGTTTTCCAAATAACCTTCAGCGACTAACAAATCTAGATCGAGCGCTAAAACTTCTCCTGCTTCACCATCTTCTCCACCAGGAACATCAGGGACAGAGGTTGGTGTTTGATTTAATAATGGGTAATTTTCGGTTGTCACGGCATACCGAGCGGAATCGATAATGAGTTGTGCATTCGCACGGTGAGATTGTTTCTTTGTCTTATTGATAATCCCCCCAATAGAAGGAATCGCAATCGCCGCGATAATCGCGAGGATTACAATAACCGCCAAAAGCTCAATCAAAGTCAAACCTTTCTCGTCCCGAAGAATCCCTTTCTTTTCGACCTTGCTCGCCAACACAGCTTCCATTTTCATTTCACCTCTATCGTTATTTTCAACCTCTTGAAAGAAAGTTGCGTTCACCTTTCCTTTCACCTCCCTTCAAGCCAATTCGGCTCAGATTCATTGCCATCCCTTACTGCAAAAACGTGTCGTAAATCGAGAACATCGGCGACATGATCGCCGCGACGATGACGCCGACGATCGAGGCGACGATCAGCATCATAAGCGGCTCGATGACCGCCTTCAGCCGGTCGACCGACTGATCGACATCGTTTTCTAAAAATTCTGCAATTTTCAGAAGCATTTTATCGATCTGCCCGGTCTCCTCCCCGACAATGAGCATCGAGACGACCATCTTCGGGAACAAGCCGCTGCCCGCGAACGGGTCGCTCAGCTGCTTGCCCTGCGCCAAGCTGTCTTTGGCGCTCAGCAGCACGTTCTCCATCACCCGGTTGCCGACGACTTTGACGGTGATGTCGATCGACTGCAGCAACGGAACGCCGCTCATATACAACGACGACAGCGTGCGCGCCAATCTGGCGATCGAAGCTTTCTTGAAAATGATGCCGAACATCGGCATGCGGAACTTCGCCTTGTCGATCGCGAGCTTCCCTTCGTCGTTCGAGGCGAACGCCTTCCAGCCGATGACGATGGCGACGACCGCGAGCAGCAGCGCCCACCAATAGCCGACGATGGCGTTGCTCGCCCCCATGACGAACCGGGTGATCCACGGAAGCTGCGCCCCCTGCTCTTCGAACATTCCCGCGAACGTCGGCACGATCTTCAAGAGCAGGAAAATGACGACGGCGACCGCCAGCACGAGTACGATGATCGGATACGTCATTGCAGACTTGATCTTCTGGATCGTCTTGTACTCCTTCTCGTAATGATTGGCCATCCGATCCAGGACGTCGTCGAGATTGCCGCCCGATTCCCCGGAAGCGACCATGTTGACGAACATTTCCGGAAAAATTTTCGGATGCTCGCTCATCGCCTTCGACAGCTGCTGCCCGCCGAGCACCTGCTCGGAGACGTCGCCCAGCGCCAGCTTCAAATTTTTGGACGTCGTCTGGTCCTCCATGATCTCCAACGACTGGTCGATCTGGATGCCCGAACGGATCATCGTGGCGAATTGCCGGCAGAAGACGACGAAGTCCTCCAGCTTGACCGGGCGCCCGATCGTAATCTCCTTGTCCATCAGCCCCGCCGGCTTCTCCTGCACGCTGCGGATCGAATAGCCCCGCTCCCGAAGCTCCTGGATCGCCGCCGTTTTCGTCGCCGCGCGATGCGTGCCGCTGATCTTCTTCCCCGTAGCGCTTACGGCTTCATAAGCATAGATAGGCATTGCGTTTCATTCCTCCCGAGCGGCGGCCGCGGCCGGGCTATCCCCGCGCTTACTCGTCCGCGACCGCCTTCCACACTTCGTCGGACGTCGTCAGGCCGGTCAGCGCCTTCGACATGCCGTCGTACATCATCGTCGTGAAGCCTTTGCCCGTCGCGATGGCTCTCAGCTCGTCCAGCGGCCGGTTTTTGGCGATCGCCCTTCGCAGGTCCTCGTCCACCACGAGAATCTCCTGAATGGCGAGTCGGCCCTTGAATCCGGTTCTGTTGCAGGCGGAGCAGCCGCGGCCTCGGGTCATCATGATCGTCGAATCCTTCACGACCGCGATCGGCGAGCCGTACGTGCCGGATTGAACGTTGCCCGCCTGGCCGATAAGGCCGAGCTCCTCCAGCTGGCGCCGCTCGTCCTCGCGAATCGGCACGTGGGCGGCGCATTCCCGGCATGTCCGGCGGACGAGCCGCTGGGCGACGACGCAATTGAGCGAGGAAGCGATCAAATACGGCTCGATGCCCATGTCGATCAAGCGGCTGATCGTGCTGATCGAGCTGTTCGTATGGATCGTGCTCAGCACGAGATGGCCCGTCAAGGATGCGCGCACCGCGATTTCGGCTGTCTCCGTGTCCCGGATTTCCCCGACCATCACAATGTTCGGGTCCTGCCGCAAAATCGAACGCAGACCGCTCGCGAACGTCAGCCCGACCTGCGTGTTCACCTGGACTTGATTCACGCCGTCCAGCCGGTACTCGACCGGATCTTCGACGGTGATGATCTTCACTTCCGGCCCGTGAAGCCGATTCAATACCGTGTACAGCGTCGACGTCTTCCCGCTTCCGGTCGGACCGCTGATCAGGGCGATGCCGTTCGGGCGCTGGATGACCTTCTCGAACTTGACGAGATTGCTTTCGCTCATGCCCAGATCCGAGATTCTCTTAACGCCCGCCGACTGATCGAGAATCCGCAGCACGACGCTCTCGCCGTGCACGGTCGGCAGCGTCGACATCCGGATATCGATCTTCCTCGCGTCGACCTGCATCTGAATGCGTCCGTCTTGGGGAATTCTTCTCTCCGCGATGTTCAGCTTGGCGATAATCTTGAGCCTGGCGATCAGCACGTTCTGCATCTGCTTGCCGAGCATTTTCTCCTGATGCAGCACCCCGTCGACCCGGTAGCGAATCGCGACCTGCTTCTCCAGCGGTTCGATGTGAATATCGCTCGCCCTCTGCACGACGGCGCCGTAAATGATCTGATTGACCAGCTTGCCGATCGGGGAATTGTTGCTTTGCGCGTCCCGCTCGTCGACCGCCGCGTCATCGTCTTCCAGTTCCTCCATCAGCTCTTCGACGCTGTCCTGCATGCCGTAATAGCGGCTGATCGCCTGTTCGATCTCCGATCGGGTGGCGATAACGGGCTGAACGCTCATGTTCGCCGACAGCCGAATCTCTTCAAGCGCGTCGTAATTGAGCGGATCTTCCATGGCGACGACGAGCTTGCCGCTCGACCTCTTCGTCGGGATCACGCAATACTTGCGGGCGACCGCTTCCGTGATGAGCGAGAGAACGGACGGCTCGATCTTCGTTTCGAACAGGGAGACGGACGGAAAACCGAGCTGGAATTCCAGCACCTCGACCAGTTGGCGCTCCGTTAAATAGCCGAGATCGAGAAGCTGGGAGCCGAGTTTTTTCTTGTGATGCGCTTGCTCCCTTAACGCTTCCTCCAATTGCGCTTCCGTGATCAGGCCGTTGTTCACGAGCAATTCTCCGAATCTCATGTTCGTTCTCCTCCATTCAGTTCGATGCGGGCCGATGGACAACGGAACGGTTATTCGTCGGTTTCTTGCAGCGCGCCGCTATGAGTCAAGCCGCTTCTCTCCGCGGCGGTCGGCGCGAGCAGCATTTCCTCCGCCCTCGGCGGATAGAAGTCCTTATACAGCAATTCGTTGCCGTCGAATACTTTTACGAGCGCGCCGGGATCGCCTTTGGCCGGTAGCGATCTGCCGAAATCGACCAATACGACCGTATCCGGGAGGTAATCCGTCCTTTGAACCTCGATTCGCGGCGCCGTCCACTCCCCTTCGTCTTGCGCGATCATCCTCGCGGCCGGAACGCCGTTCTCGATCTCCAGCGTCCAAGCCACGTCGAACGAATAGGGGTTATGTAATTTCAGATCCTTCTTCCGGGGAGAAACCGCGACGTCGAACCCCGGATTCGCGTAATCGGGAAGCTTCGCATGGACGTAGCGCTCCCCTACTTCCAAGCCTGCCTTTACCGCGGTTTCGAACAGCAAGGAGGCGAGTTGGCTGTATCCGTCTTCGTCGACTTGCGCCTTGCTCTCGAGCATCCATTCCTGATAGGAGAACGTTTGCCCGGCGGGAATGACGGAGAACAGCTCTTCCGTTCCGGCGAGATTGCCGTCCAGCGTAACGGGGGATCGCGCCTGCGACAGCAATGTCCCGCCCGACGCGCTAACTTTGTCGACCGACTCCGGAATTTCGGCTTCGGCCGGCTCGGCCGACAGAGCTTCCGGCGACGGCGACGGCAAGGGCGCGGGCCGTTCCGCGCCGTCACCGCCGCCGATTCCGAATTGCTCCGCGACGTAGTCGCGAGCGCCGAGCGGATTCAGCGCGTAGACGGCGGCGGCCAAGACGAGCAGCAAGGCCAGCAGCAACAAGCCGGACGCTCTGGAGGAAGATGCTTTCTTCCTTGTGTTTCTCATGGGGACGGCACTCCTTTATCGTTTCCCTGGCGAGGGCGGCGGCTCCGGCCGCCTTCGCGTTATATCGCTCCCAGCACCCGGAGGATTAACGAAGCTTTGGAATTCACGTGCAGCTTGCTGTTCAGCCGGTATGTAATGACGCGTACGGTGTTCTCGCTGATGCCGATCGCCCTTCCGATCTGCTTGTAATCGTAGTCCATCATCCACAGCGCAGCGACTTGCCGCTCCCGGGGCGTGAGGTCGAAGCGCTCCAGCTGGCTGGCGAGATATTCCGAGAAGTCGGAGGAGCCCCAACGCGTCGTGCGGAGGTTGATCTCGTTCTCTAGCATGGAGGAGATGATCTTGATGAAAGGGTAGACTTCGATGTTGAGAATATCGGGCTCCGAAAATAGCGCCAAATAGCCGACGATCTCCCCGTTGTCGATCTTGAGGGGAACGGCGAAGGCCGCCCAGCCGACCCAAGACTGCAGCCACGGTTCGTCTCCTCGCACGTAAACGTCGTTGCGCCGGGCGATCGCGAGGGAAACGGCGTTAATGCCGAACCGCGGTGAGGTCAGCTCCGCTCCGGTCTCGCACGGCTCTTTGGCCGCCTCGATCACGGTCAGCCGCTTGTCCATCGAATAAAGAACGGTCCCGACCTCGTTCGTCATGACGAGGACGAACGGAGGCGGGAGCACCGATTGGAACACTTCCTCTTTGTCCTTGAGAATATTCAGGATTTGGCGAGTCGTGACCGCTGCCGAGTAGGTGGTCCGGCGGCTCTCGAACGTCCGCAACGAATGCTCGAACGTATCGCCGGCGAACACCATGCTTTGCAGTTCAATCCGCGTTACTGGCAGCGCTTCCATTACCTCTCGCATCTCCAATCGAAATGCCCCCATTCGATGATTTGTTCCCCGGGTTCCATATCCCAGAGAATCGACCGAAATCCTCAGATTATGACGGGTAATACCAATGTAACCATAGTTGTCATTTTTGGATATATGTCACATGCATTACTTTCTCTGCATTACTCCTTTATTCATCCTTATTCGACAATAAAAAACAGAACTTTCGCCCGTTCAATCAGCATAACACGCCCCCCAATTCGTTCCAATTTGCAAATTTAAGCATATCGCATCAAAAAACTTATGTCTTTTTGTCCTATGCAAGGTCATTTATAGATCATTGATCCCGGATTCGAATTTTCCGCAAGCAAAACGGATTCGCTGTCCTTAGGACGACGGCATGCGTCGGAAACGCGCGAGCGGATGGATTCGTCCGTTCGGACAGAGGATCCGCTATCTGTGAACAAAACCGGGTTTTGCGCGCCTTCGCGGACAGAGGATCCGTTATTTGGCTCCGAGACGGCGATTTCGGCCCTTGATCATCGAAATAACGGATCCTCTGTCCAATTCATCTTCAAAATGAGGGGGTTTCGACAAAATAACGTCATCTGTGTCCGTTGAGCAATGCGGGTTAGAGGGGGCACAACAAAAAATAGACCCCGCTGCCCGCAGGCGATCGAGGTCCGTTGTCATTATCGTTATTTTACTCGTACATGTCCGAATTCGTCCGTGTCCGGCATCAGACTATCGAACGAATCGGCTGACTTCCGAATAGAATTGACGCCATTCCGGCGAGGATAAGCTGTGACCCGACTGCCCCTGGGGCGATCCGCCAGTCTCTCCGTCCTTGACCCTTCCGTCGGCCTTCCAATTTACGACCGGTTGGTTCTGGGAGACGCTAGGCCTGCCTAACGGTTTCCCATGCCTGGCCGCTTTGGCCTTCATCTTATCCCGTTTCTTCTTCGACACCGGCAATCCCCCTCCTAGTCTCTCACCCACTCGCGGCGCAAGGAGAACATTTCCTTCAACTCGTCCGTCGTTAATTCGGTAATCCAGCTTTCCCCGCTGCCGACGATCTGCGAGCTGAACTGCTTCTTCCGGACGATCATCTCGTCAATTCGCTCCTCCAGCGTTCCGAGCGCAACGAACTTGTGCACCTGAACGTCTCGGGATTGTCCGATCCGATACGCCCGATCGGTCGCTTGATCCTCCACGGCGGGATTCCACCAGCGGTCGTAATGAAACACATGGTTCGCGGCCGTCAGGTTCAATCCGGTTCCCCCCGCCTTAATCGAGAGAACCAGGAACCGATAGCGTCCGCCCGGATCCTCGTTCTGAAATCTCTCGATCATCCGATCCCTCTGATTCTTGTTAACGCCTCCGTGGAGAAATTCGACGGTTCCGCCATACTCCCTCTCCAACTCCGCTTGCAACAGCTTGCCCATCTCGATGAATTGCGTGAAAACAATCCCTTGTCCGCCTTCCTCCAGCACCTCTCCCGCCATCTCCAGCAGCCGTTGCAGCTTATGCGATCTGCCGCTTTCCGACCGGCTCGTCTGGCCGTGTTCCTTTAAGTACAAAGCCGGATGATTGCAGATTTGCTTCAACTTGCCCAGCGTCGCCAGAATCAGGCCGCGCCTCTCCATCGGATCCAACCGATCGATCTGCTCCAGCATCCGTTCCAGCTCCAGCTCGTAGAGCGAACCTTGTTCTACCGTAAGGGGAACGTAGACCAAATTCTCGTTCTTCTCCGGCAGATCCAATTGAATGTTCGGGTCGTTCTTCAATCTCCGCATCAAGAACGGACGAATCAACCGTTGCAATTGCTCGGTTCGTTCAGCCCGGACGTGCCGCTCCGCTTCGTTGGACGGCTTGTCCAGCATGCCGAATCGCCTGTGAAAGCTCGTCAAGCTCCCCAGATATCCGGGATTGACAAAGTCGAAGATCGTCCACAGTTCGCTTAACCGATTTTCCACCGGCGTTCCCGTCAACGCAATCCGATGCTCCGCATGCAAGCCTCGAATGGCCAACGATTGCTTGCCGTGCGGATTTTTAATATTTTGCGCTTCATCCAGCGCGATGACCGACCAATTCATCTCCTTGAAGCCCGCCTCATCCAGATGCGCAAGCGAATAAGACGTCAGCACGACGTCGCAGCCGGAGACGGTGCGCTTCAAATCTTCCGCCGCTGCCCGTTTCGTTCCGTAATGCAAATACACGCTCAATTCCGGCGCGAATCGCTCGATTTCCTTCTGCCAATTGCCGAGCACGCTGGTCGGGCAAATGACGAGAGCCGGTTCGTTCAACTGATCCCGCTCCTTCAGTCCCGCCAAATAAGCCACAAGCTGAATCGTCTTCCCGAGCCCCATGTCGTCGGCCAAGCACGCACCGAAGCCGATGCCGCGCATAAACGACAGCCAGCCGGCCCCTTTCGTCTGATAGCCGCGAAGCGTCTCTCCAAGTCGAACCGGCGGAACGTAAGACTCTGCCGAACGCTCTTCCAGCTGCAGCAGGAAGCTCTTCAGGTGCGAATTGAGCTGAACCTCCCAGCGAATGGCCGAAGACGCCGCTCCCTCTTCCTCGGCTCCAAGAGCGGAGTCCCCGTCTTCGATCGGCAATTCCCGACCGCCGGACAGAACCATTTCAATGATCTCGGACAGGGTAAGCGTCTCCCTGTTCGACATTCGACGAATCGTCCGTTCGATGGTCTTGACCCAACGGGGATGCAGCAGAATCCAACGCCCCTCGACCCGCATCAAGCTTCTGCCCGACTTAACGGCCTCCTTGAACATCGGAACATCCACATCCGCTCCCCCGAGCGCGATCCGCCAATCGAATTCCACGAGCTGCTTCATGCCTAACAAGCCGGAAGCTCCCGCATGCCGACGCACCTTGGAGACGATGGCAGGGCGCTGCTTCCGCAGCTCCTCCCACCAGCCGGGCATATAGACGCGAATCCCTTGCGCGATGAGCCGCTCGCTCGTCTGTTCCAGGAACGTCAATGCCTGCCGGTCATCCATATCCCATTGCAAATCCTCGTTCCAGGATCGCCACCGCTCCTCCTTGCGACGAATCGCCGAAGCGACGCCTACGGCAGACCAAGCCGCCGGCGGAACCGCGCCTTGTCTGGGCCGCCCGTCCCATTCGTACGCAATCATCTGCGCCGGATTCGAACGATCAACCGCCATCGGACGAAGCCGCCAAGCTTCGCCATCTTCCTCCGGCTCTTCTAATCGCAAGCCGATCATGAAGGGCGCTGTATCCGTGCGATAACCGATCCGGTCCCAGAACTCCTCTTCATCCAACCGATCGTCCAGCGCCGCCCTCATCGCAAGCGCATCCGCCAATGGAGCGGCAGCCGTTACGGCGAGCCAAGCCTCGCGGATTTCATCCGAGACCGAGATCAGCTCCGTCAGCACTTCGTTCAACCGTTCATCCAGCCGTTCCCAGCCCAGCGCAGCGCAACGGAGCGCGAACGTCTTGTCCGGATGGTTCTCCGTCTCGCGAAGCATTCTCCAGCCCGCCGCTACGCCCCCCGTTAACCCGTCGCGCCGTATCCCGGGCAGAAACCACCCCTTGGCCAATGCGGTTTTCAACAGCGCGGCTTCCTCGACCCGTTCCGAATAACCGCTGTCCCATTGAGCGCCTCTGCCGTGCAGCAACAGCCCCGGATCGGCCCAGTAGGTCATCGATTCGAACGGGGACAGGACATATCCGCTCCTGTCTCCGATGATTTTCTCCTCTAACATCGTTCCATAGAACGACTCTTTATGCCATGCGAACAAATCCGATCTCAGCTGCTGAAGTGCTCCGTTCGCCAATTGTTCGGCCGTGCAGCTGATGAAGCAGCCGCCATCGGTTTCCCGGCTCGCTTCCACGATCCATGGCCCTGCTTGTCTCACGGGATGAACTCACTCCTTCTCAGTTCTTCCTGAAGCGCCTTTAGCCGGGAATAACGAGCCGCGAACCGCGTGATGAAATTGTCCCACTTCTCTGTTTGCTTTATTTTCGTGTACAGCTTCTTGAGCACGTAGAGGTGCGAAATCGCATTCTGGTAGCCATGGCGATTTTTCTTGCCGACCCACAAGTCTGCTTGAATATGAAAATAGGGCAGCAGCGACTCGGGAGATTTGGCCTCCACCGTCCGGAAACCGTCTGAATAATAAAGGTCTTCTAATTGCGCCATATGAATGTCTACCCATTGCCGATATTCCTGCTCCCTAAGCAGGAGTTGCGTATAGGTTTCAAATGAAGCCGGGAGCAGTCGCTTCAGCTCTTGCATGCGCAGCTTCTTTATTTCGGCAGAAGCGCACATTTGGGGAGCGATCTCTTCCCACAGTTCCATATACACTTCGGCTAATTCATTGTCCTTGGCCGAACCGGGCCGCAACCATTCCAGCCACGCGCGCACCCGTTCCCATTCCCGGTTTTGCGCATAAGACCTGGGATAAATGAAAAATAGGCCGACGGATTGCCGCCAATGTTCGTCGAGATAAGCGATCGCCGCACGATCCCCTTGTTCGATCAACAAGAGGTGGGCGACGGCGGCGGTCTGCCTCGTTCGCGCCTCCTCGGCCGCGGCGGCGAGATCCTTAGCTTCGATCCTCAGGCGTTCCCGCTCCGCCATCTCCCGATTACGGATCAGCCTCATCGTCAGAAAGCGATAAAGATACAGCCAGTCCACGGCCGGATATTCGTGCAGGAACATCGACTCGCTCAGGACGGTTAAGAAATCGTTCAGAGCGTTTCTTGCCTCTTCCTGATCGTAGGTTTTGCTGCGGACCAGCTCATGGATCGCTGTCTCCATGCTGTTCATAGCGCTGGACGTTATTTGTTGCCCGATCGACCAATAGTTCCAATTCTTCCGGAAAGCAACGTCTCCCAGCTTTAGCGCATACAGCCAGCCATGAAGCTGATACCATGCCCGCCGCTCGGCGTTGTCCCACTCATCGGCGAGCCGAATGATGCGCCGATCTACGAACGAATGAAAATCCGATTCAGCCCCCCTGTAGGTCGGCACCGCCTCTTGAAAGATTCTATGCCATTTTCTGTACCCGTTGTGCGGAGACGGCTTCTCGACGGTCTGCGTCCTTGCGGTCTGTGGAAGTTCCCTCGCCCCATCGGTCGCGGCTGACGCCGTTTGGCGCACAGTCTCCTGAAATTGAATTTTCGGCGAAGGGGTTGCGGCGTCCAGGAAACCATGCTTGCGCAGAAATTCCTGAACCTGAATGCCTTGATCGTACATCGCGAACAAATAGACCGCCGCCATATGGCTGCAGCTCCCATGAGTGCCGCAGCCGCAGCGGCTGAACGGCAAAAAATCGACCTGCACCGAAGTCTTGCAGTCCTCGCCAGTATCCCGTACGATTGCGGTGAACACGTTGGTTGACCGCCATTCTCCTCCTCTTACATTGCCCGATTGATAGAGACGTACGCCCTCTCTGATCGTTTCGATCCGAAGGAATCCGAGCAGCTGCTTGGCCGTTCTGCTCGCCAGTTCCTCCGTCCATTCCTTGCCTAACCACATTTGCTCATCGTCACCTGCCCATCCGAGCTAAGTCCAGCACTATTCGTACACTTTGACGTTCTCTTGTCCGAATTCGTCCGTGTCCGTCCAGCCCGAAACCAGCCACTGACCGTTCTCATATTGCGCGGTGTGTTCGGTATAGCTCGCGTCGGCGACCGGGTCGGGCTTTACGCCGTAAGCGCCGTAATAGAAGGTTTCTTCCAGCTCCACCTTCGCCTTGACCGTAACCCGATATTCCGACTCGGAATACTGGTTAAGCTTGAAGCTGTCCAGATCGAACGAAATCCCGCGAAAAACGCCTGCGTAATGCTCGTCGTTGCTTCTCATTTCGGCGAAGGTCGCGGCAAAGCCGTCAAGCCGCTCCGGATGAACGCGCCGCAGCTTGGCCGCATCCCGCGCCTGAAAAGCGTCCACCCAGCTCCTCGCGAAATCCCGCGCCGCCTCCATGACCTCGTTCTTGATCTCCTCCGTCAAGGCGGGTACGTCGAACGTCATTCGGCTTCCTTCGACCGGGAGCTCCTCGCTGGCTGCTGTCCCCCATGGATAGTCGACTTCCACGCGCATGCGGGCCGTGCCGTCTACCGCGATCGGGCCGATTCGCTGACCGTCGCCGACGGCCAGCTCGATATCCCGGCCGTTTACGAATATCCGCGCGAAGCTGTTGCTGGCGTAGACGTCGACATAATCGCCTTCAAGCTCCATATCCACGACGCTATCGTCGGTCCCGACCGGAAAATGGTTCACCGTCCGTTCCCGCTCCAATGTCGTATATTCGCCCTCGTACACCGCCTTGATGCTGATTTTCCCGGGCAAATAAGGGCCTAGCTCGACCGCTTCGCCTTGCTTGCCCGTCGTCGTCTCCAGTCGGCCGTTCATCCAGATTTGAACGCCGTCGTAGTTCGTCCGGACGGCCAAAGGATAGCTCTCCATCCTTAGTTCGTAATCGTCGAAGATCAGCCAGCGCTTCTTCTCTTTCTTCCGCAGCTGAAGGAACGAAGCGTCTGCGCCGGACGCCGGCACTGTCCCTCTCCGGATGTGTTCGGCCTGGCGATTCAGCCGGACCATGAGCGCGGCCATCGATTCCGGGTTGTCCCGCATAAATTCGACGAGCCCCTCGGCCGTCTCGCGACCGACCTCGCCCTCTTCGCCCGGAGCGGACAACAGCCCTCTCAGCTTGTCCGTCTGTCCCTTCTCCACGGCGGACTCGAACCGGTCCAGCAGACGACGTTCATCGGTCCAATGCTTTCCGAGAAAATACCCTCCGGATGCGAGCAATACGACGATCAGTCCGACGGCGGTCAGAAGCCGGGTTTTGTTTCGTTGAAGCTTTGCCATGTTCGTCACCTCGTCTCTGTGTCGCCCGATGTCCGGCTGCTAGCCGATTCGATAAATGACTCCGTCCTGCGTGCAGACGTACAATTCCCCGGCCGCGTCCTGGCCGAACGACGTAATATTCTCGTCCGAACGGAGCAGCGTTCGATGCTCGGCCGTTCCGTCCTCCCGTTCCCGAATCGCCCAGATCACGCCCGTGCCGTAGTCCGCGTATACATACCAGCCGGCAAGGTGCGGCAGCCGCTCCCCGCGGTACACGTAACCGCCCGTAATCGATATGCCGTCGTCGTGACCGTACGCAAACAACGGCTCCTTCAAGTCTTCCCGCTCGCACCCGTTTCTCGGATTGAAGCATTCCGTCCCCTCTTTGAGGCGCCAGCCGTAATTCCCGCCGCGCTCGATCAGGTTGATCTCCTCGTAACGGTCCTGGCCGACGTCGGCGGCCCAGAGCTTGCCGGTCTCCGCGTCGAAGCTGAACCGCCACGGATTGCGCAAGCCGTACGCGTAAATCTCCGGCAAGCCCTCTCCGATGAACGGATTGTCCGCGGGAATCGCGTAGGCGCGGCCTTCCGACTCGCCGTCCACGTCGATGCGAAGGATTTTGCCTAGCAGCGTCTGCAGACTTTGCCCGTTATCCTGCGGATCTCCTCCGCTACCGCCGTCTCCGGAAGCGATGTACAAATAACCGTCCGGTCCGAAAGCGAGCTGCCCGCCGTTATGGTTCGAGTAAGGCTGCTCGAACGTCAGCACGACCTGTTCGCTGTCGGGATCCAGCTTCGACGGATCGCCGGGATCGGCTTCGAACCTCGCGATCACGGTATGGGTCGCGGTCGTATAGTTCACGAAAGCCGTGTCCGGCCGCCGCGGATGAAACGCCAGACCCAGCAAGCCTTGCTCGCCTCCCTTGGCATGCACGCGATCCGTAATGTCGAGCACGACCTCGGCCTGCTCCGACGGCGCTTGCGGGTTCGCGCTCACGATCCGGCCCGCTTGCTCGACGATATAGACGCGCTCGGAATCGTTCGGCCGGACCTCCAGACCGATGGGCATCTCGAAGCGCGTCTCCCCGAACGCTTGCTCGAGAACGATCGCCGGCGGCGCCGACGATTCCGCCGAGCCGACCGGAGATGCCGTTGCGGGCGGCGGCGGCGATGGGGATGACTCCGCCTCCTGCTCTCTCCCTTGCCAACACGCCGTCAGACCCAAGACGAACAAAGCTGCGACAACCACACCTCCGATTTTTTTCCTCATCACGTTCCCCCCTTTTCCTCAAATCATCGCATATTCTCGACCGGGAAAACAAGTATAAGAGGGTCGTCGCGATTGGGAGAGTTGATCGCCGGGTAAAAACGCCGTAGTTTGGACTGGTCGAACTAGCCGTGTGCTGAGCGGGAGGCTGGAGCGCCGCAGTTTGGATTGGTCGAACTAACTGTGCGATAAGCGGGGGGCTAGAGCGTCGTAGTTTGGATTGGTCGAACTAGCTGTGCGATAAGCGGGGGCTAGAGCGTCGTAGTTTGGATTGGTCGAACTAGCTGTGCGATAAGCGGGGGCTAGAGCGTCGTAGTTTGGATTGGTCGAACTAATCGTTCGCCATAGGCCTAAAGAGCGCGCCAAGCCGAGAGAACCTTGACAACGGTTCTCTCGCTTTCCCTCAAACCTGCCCTGATCCCGCCTTGCTAAGCCTCGCTCTTTTTCTTGTTGTAGATGTCGAAGCCGACGACCAGCAGCAGCACGAGGCCTTTAATGCCTTGCTGCCAGTCGATGCCGAGGCCGATTAGCGACATCCCGTTGTTCATGACGAACGTATAGACAACGACAAGCGCGAACAGGATGATCAGGATGAACGGAATGCCGCGGTATTGGGCGAGCACGACCGTGAAAAATTGATGACGGCCACCATCGCGGCCAGCTTGGCGATAAACCACGGCAGCGGAAGCGTCTCGAAATCGTATTTCCGCTGCTTCCGCCTGTCCCGGAATTGCTGAATGATCGTAATGAGCGACAGGAAGACGCCGACGACGATCGTCAAGGGGATCGGCTGTGCCGCTCACTTGACTGCCTCAATATATCTTCGCAGACTCTCTTCCACACACTCGGCAATGAATTGCACGAACGGCTTCAGCTCATGATCCGTACTTGCCAATTCCAATGTTTCATAATATCTCAACCGATCATCATTCGCAGCTTTGACAATTGCCGGCGGAAATCCGTATTTCATTAAGATCAGATTCATCAATAGTCGAGCGGTTCGCCCGTTCCCATCTGCGAAAGGGTGAATGTAAACAAAGCGGAAATGAAACTGTGCGGCTAATTCAACAGGATGGAGCCGCCCTTTGTTATTCTCATACCACTCCATGAGCTGCTCCATCTTCTCGGAGAGTACAGTAAAATGAGGAGGGGTATGCTCCGATCCCGATATCCGGACATTGATCACCCGATATCGCCCGGCATTTTCGTCGTCAATATTTTTAAGTACGAGATGATGAATGGATTTGATCACGAATTCCGTCAACTCCACATCCCGATTTATAATGTCATGCACATAGTTGATCGCTTCCGAATGATTAATGACCTCGAAGTGCTCGCGCAGCTTTTTCCCGCCAATGGTCAGCCCTTCTTCGAGAACCAGCTTCGTTTCCAGAAACGTGAGCGTATTTCCTTCGATCGCATTGGAGTTGTACGTCCATTCAATTCGATAGGTCTCCACCAAGTTTCTTGCCGCCGCGGCTGGCAAAGGCCTCAAATCGTCCAGTTCTTTTTTGAATTGATCGATCTTGTCTAGATTCACATTACCCCCCCTTCGCTATAATTACCATTATATCACAATCTTTATCCGATAATCGTCCGTGCCGAAGCGGAACGATCAATCGTCCCCGCGATCTCCTCTTTTGGGAGCCCTGATGATCCTTTTCGCGCCTTTGCGCCGTTTCTGTTCTTCCTCCCTTCTTCCGTTGCCGCAGACCTTCATCCCGCCCATCGACACAGCCCCGCCTTGTTCCATCGACCACCGCCTCGCCTTGCTCCACTGTCCTGGGCCGTTCGGACAGAGAATCCGCTAATTGTGAACAAAACCGGTTTTTTTGCATCTGTGCGGACAGAGAATCCGTTATTTGGCTCCGAGAAGGCGATTTCGGCGACTTTTCATCGAGATAACGGATCCTCAGTCCGAAACGCCATCAAAATGAGGGAATTTCGTCAAAATAAGGTCTTCTGTGTCCGATAGCGGAACAAGGCAAAGACGACCCGTCTTCGATTACGAAGACGAGTCGTCTTTTCCCCTCACACGCTATAGGCAAACACGCCGCATTCGAGCAAATCTCTTGCGTTCTTGCCGACGAATACTTTGAAGTCGCCCGGTTCCGCTTCATAACGTTTATTGGCCGTGAAATATGCGAGCATTTCGGGCTCGATTTCAAATTCGACGGCAGCGGCCTCGCCCGGGGCGAGACGAATTTTCTTGAAGCCCTTCAGCTCGAGCAGCGGCCTTGACGAGCTGCCCCACAAATCGCGCACATACATCTGGACGATTTCCTCTCCGGCGCAGTCGCCGGTATTCGCTACGGTGACCGTTGCCTTCACCGAGCCGCCGGGCGTTAGCGTATCGCCGGCCAAACCGGCATCCGAATACGAAAATTCGGTGTAGCTCAGCCCGTAGCCGAACGGGTAGAACGGGGCGTTCGGCACGTCGAGATATTTGGAGAGGAAGCGGAAATCGTTGTCCTCGTGTCCTTTCGGCCTGCCGGTGTTCAAGCAGTTGTAGTACACCGGCACTTGCCCGACGGTATACGGGAAGCTCATCGTCAGCTTCGCCGAAGGATTCGCGTCCCCGAACAGCAAGTCGGCCACCGCGTTTCCTCCTTCCGTTCCGGGGAACCAGGCTTCCAGAATCGCGGGAACGCGCTCGTCGTACCACTTCAGCTCCAACGGGCGTCCATTAAAGAGAACGAGAACGGTTGGCTTGCCCAACTTCAGCACTTCCTCCGCCAGCTTCCGCTGCACGCCCGGCAAATTCAAGTACGCACGGCTGCCCGCTTCCCCGCTCATATGATCCTCTTCGCCCAAGGCGAGAATCACAACCTCTGCGGAGGCTGCCGCCTCCAGCGCGGCCGCAAAGCCCGAGACGTCATCCGAATTGTAGTCACAGCCGGCCGCCGCCTTGACATCCGCTTCATTTCCCAGCTTATTCAGAAGTCCTTGCTTGACGGTTACCGCTTCTTCCGGTCTACCCAGTCCGCTCCAAGCTCCCAATATACGACCGTTGTCGGCGAACGGTCCGACGACCGCAATCGACCGGACGCTCTTCTGCAGGGGCAACACGCCGTCGTTCTTTAACAACACCATCGACTTCTGCGCAGCCTCTCTCGCGAGCTGGCGATATTCCGGCTTTAGATGCGCTTGCTTTTCACGCTCGATATTGATGTAACGGAACGGATTGTCGAACAGGCCGAGCTTGAACTTCAACGTCAGGATGCGGCTAACCGCTTCATCGATCAACGCAACGTCCACTACGCCCTTCTCTACCAAGTGCTCAAGGTGGCTCATATATTCCGTCGAAATCATCTCGATATCGAGACCGGCTTCAAGGCCTTGTCTGGCCGCATCTTCGCCGTCCTTCGCGCTCATATGGAAAATCGTTTCCCACAACGAGGTATAGTCGGAAATGACGACGCCCTCGAAGCCCAACTCTTCTCGGAGAACCTTCCGCAGCAGGAAGGCGTTCGTGGTGGCCGGAATCCCGTCGTAGACGTTGAAGGACGTCATGACCATCTCGGCGCCCGCGTCGATCGCCGCTTTGTAGGCCGGCAGATGATAATTCCGCAGAGCCGCTTCCGAAAGATCGACCGTATTGTAATCCCGTCCGCCCTCTGCCGCGCCGTAGGCCGCAAAGTGCTTCACGCAGGCGGCCACCGTGTCGAGCGCGCGCAAGTCGTCCCCTTGGAAGCCTCTTACGGTCGCGGCGGCCATCAGCCCGTTCAAATACGGGTCTTCTCCCGGGCTTTCCATGACTCTTCCCCATCTCGGATCGCGGACGAGATCGGCCATCGGCGCGAACGTTACGTTAATCCCCGAGGCTGCGCCCTCCGCGGCGGCGACTCGCGAAGCTGCTTCAACGAGCTGCGGCTCCCAGCTGGATGCTAAGCCAAGCGGCATCGGAAATACGGTGCGGAAGCCGTGAATAATGTCGAACATGAACAGCAAAGGGATTTGCAGCCGATTATGTTCAAGGAACTGCTTCTGCACCTGGTAGGCCGTTTCCGCGTCGGTCGAGCTCAGGATGGAGCCTAAATTGGCAATCAGCTCCTTGCTGAGCGTACGCTCGGATACCGGTCCGGTTACCGGGGTCGATACTTTCAGCTTCGAGTTGAAGGAACGCAGAGCCGTACCCGGGTCGGTCTGGAACATTTGACCGATTTTTTCGGAAAGGGTCATTCGGGACAATAGCTCGTTCACTTTTGCCGGGATGGATGTTTCGGTGCTGTACATGGTGACTTGTCCTCCTAGGGTGCGAATTGTAGCGTTAAGCGATCGTTGACTTTGGCGTGCCGGCGCGACACGATCGTCGTTGTGCCGCCTTTCCTCTCGACCGTGAAGCTGTCGCCCGGAATAACTTCTCGATCCGTCTCGAGCACGATCACATCCTCGGACTGCGTCAGTCGGAATTCGATCCGGCCGTTGCCGACTTTGGCGATTTCCGCAGTCGAATACACAATCCTCACATCGCCAAAAGTCACGTTAAGCGGCAGCATGACCCCGTCCTTGCTTTGAAGCAGAAGCTTGCGTCCGTCGAACAAAGCTGTGCCGCCGTCCATGACGCGAATGTCTTTATCAAAACCGTCCAAATTCAACAGATGGACGAAGCGCTCTCCTTCCTTCGTAGCCGTCGAGGTCATAAAGATGCCATGGGCTTTGCAATCATGCGTCAGTCTCGCCTTCGCTCCAAGCAATTCCAGCGCCGTTCTGAACAAATCGATATCGCACCGGTACGAGTGGCCGAATACGATCGCGCGGCCTTCTCCGACCTTCGCATCGAATGCGGTCGCCTCTCCGCTGCCGTACACGCGCATAATCGGCGTTTGTTGGCCGCAGTCGAACGTCTGGGCGACATGCGCGCGAACTTCCGGACGCGGCGCGGCCCAGCCTTCGGCCGCGATCGACAGGTGGAAGCGGCCGGAATCGCGAAGCAATCCGAGCGGCTTCACGCCTAACGCGTCCGTCAGAATCGTGCACGGCTTTCCTTCCATGTCGAAGCCGGGCAGCTCGCCGTATACGAGCAGCTTGCCTCCCGCATGCAAATAGTCGGCCAGCTTCCGTTGGATCGAACCGTGCATATAACGCGCGGACGGCAAGGCGAGCACCGGCGTGACAGAAGGGTCGAGCGGCTTATTCTGAATATCGGCCGAGCCGAACCGATAACCGGCCAGCAGCATGGCGCGGCCCATGATCTCCCATGCGCCGTAAGCCCGGTTCCGCTCGATATTCCGATAGATCGCCTTCACCCTTTCGCTGCCCGGATATTGGTATTCGGTCATATAATAATCCGGAATGAACGCGAAGCTGACGTCGTCGCGCTCCTCGTTCATACGGGCGAGCTTATCCGCCGCGGCCATAATCGTCTTGTTCGCGCGCGCCATTCTCGGAAACGTATAATTGAGCTCGCCTTCCGGACTGATCGGCGCCGCAAAGCCGTGCCGTTCGCCGGTAAACGCGATCCGGTCGTTCCCGTCCCCAACCGGCGTATCCAGCCGATAATTATAGCCGCCGGCCAGCAAATAATAATTAAGGAGCCGATTGCCTTGCGCGATGCACATCCGGGCTTTGAAATCGGCGGCCGAAGGATCGGTGCGCCCGCCGTAGGTTTCGCCGAAGTTGCTGTCGCCGCAGTTGAATTCGACGGAGGTCAACGGCTGATCCGGCGTGTGCACGGCGTCCATAAAGCCGTTGATGATATACAGATCCTGGAACGTCTCCACCGTCAAGTCTCCGAAATAAATATCGGAGCCCGACAGATATCCGGGCGCTTGCGTATACGATTCGTACAGCTGGCTGATCCCGATCGGGTACGTGAAGCCGCGGCCGCCGCTCGTCCCGTGAATGTTGACGACGAAAGGCACGTCCTTCACGCCGAACTCCTCGGCATACGACCGAAGAATGGCAACGTAGCGGGCAAATCGGTTGCGCATATAATCGCCCAAATCGTTCGCGAGCTCCGGCGCGTACGCTTCCTGCGGAGAGCGAATGCCGATCTTGCGCGCCTCGGCGTCGTCCGGCGAGAACGGATAACGGGCCGACAGCCGCTCCTCGGAATATCGCTCCTTCAGCCAAGCGGCAAAATCGCCCAGCACATGGTCCGTAAGGTCCGGACAGTTGCTAACCCAAGAGAGCATGCCGATCTCATTGTCCAATTGAACCGCGATAATGTTGCCCCCGTTGGTATAGAGCCGCGGCGCGACAACCCCCATAACGGCGCGGTACCAGTTTCTGCTGGCCTCCAAAAATCCGGGCGCGAGGTAATCGACGGTTTTCGTCGGCACCGGGCTTCCGTCCCAGCCTACGGGAACGATATCCGGATGCTTCGTATACACCCAGTACGGCAAACCCTCGTTTTTCATCTCCGCCATAATGAACGGGCCCGGCCTGACGAAGAAGTACAAGCCGTTATCGCGGCAAAGGTCGATGAAGCGAACGAGATTCAGCTCCGGACGCGTGCGGCCGTCGAAATCGAATTCGCCTTCCGCAGGCTCGTGGCAGAGCCAGGGCACATAGCTGGCCACTGCATTGCAGCCCGCCTCCTTCAGCTTAGCGATTCGGTCCTGCCAATCCTCCGGCTTGAGCCGGAAGTAATGAATTTCTCCGCACAGGATAATCTGCGGCTTGCCGTCGATCAGAATTTGCTTCTCTTTGATTTCGATCATCGTTCCAGCCGCTCCGTAAAAAAGGACATCCCGCGTTTGAACGCCGTCATGCCGTACAGCATGGAGCTCCAATCGATGACGGTCACTTTCTCGGGATACCAGCGGTCCTTTCCTTCCAGATGCCACCAGGAGTAGCGATGCAAGCCGTATCGATAAGCTGCGCGATATTTCGCTTCCTCTTCCGGATCTTGCGGGTTCGCGTACGCGTCGTAAGGAATGTGCAATCGATACATCGCATACAGATCGTGAATCCCCGCCGGGTACACGGGCAGGAACCCGGCCACGATATAGGCGGATGCGACGTTGCCCGGCGAATCGTTGATTTTATCGGCATGGTAGGTGTCGTAAAGACCGTCATTGGCGCCCGCTCCATATCCCCATACGTAGGAAGGCACGTCGCCAAGCTCCTTCCACTTCAAGCGGTCGGCCTTGCAAGCGTTCGCGTAGTATCGGTTGTAGATTTCGCTCTTGGCATACTCCGGCACCAAATAATAAGGGAACTGATGCACGAACGAAGACAGAAACGCCAGCTCCGAGCCGGACGTATTCGTATCCGTCAAGACCGGAATGTCCAAGTATTTTTTTTGCGGCAATTGCGCGATTTTGTCTTCCGCAAACGTGTTGTCCCACAGCTCGCGAATGTCCGGATGGTCCGGCCGGGCGAGCTTGGCCAGATGGGCGACCAGCACATATTCGTTATAGGCGGGCAGCGGCGCGACGCCTTGGCCGTCCTTGACGATCATGTTGATCGCGCCTGTACGCTTATCGGCAATAACGACGCTCCAATCCATCTGGTTCAGCAATTCATGCGCCATCGCGTCGATCTCCGGCGCCGTTTCCTTGAAATGCCGCCCCGCGAACAAAGCTCCGGCGACCAATAAGGACGTATCGATCGTGGAGATTTCGGAGCTCAGATTATCGCCCGTCTCCATATCGATGAAGTGCGCGAAGAAACCCGTCGCGGCGTCCCGCGCCGGGCGACAGCCTTCAACCTTGCCGAGAGCGGCATTCAACGTAAGCTTCGTCTTCTCGGCCGCTTGTTCGTCCCAGCCCTCGTAATCCGCGACGCACAAGCCGATCAGACCGACCCCGGTCGCCGCCACCGAGCAGCGGGACTCCGGATTGATCCCGAAGCTGAAATAAGCGTCGCCGTACAAGCCGGTGCGCGGATTGCGGCAAGCGTCGATCAACCGGTAGGCGTCCTCATGCTGCCGGTCTACAAAGGCTTTCACCTTCTCCGTGAGCTGGTCGTATACATTTGTCGTTATATTCATCATGCGGTTTCCCTCTCCATTCGCGATTGTAAAATAGTTTTTTTCTCTTCTCCCTACTCCCCGGTGATGCCGGAGCGTTCGACGCTTTCCACGAACCAACGCTGCGTAAAGAAATAAACGATCAACAGAGGGATAATATTCAACAAGGTGCCGGCCATATTGATCGCTTCATTCAAGCTTCGCCCCGTCTGCGCGTTCGGATCGACCGGGAACAGCTTCTGGTACGTGACGGCGAAGTTTTGCAGTTCAAGCGGAAGCGTCGTCAGTCGATCTCCCAGGTAAAGGGCCGCGAGCAGCGTTTCGTTCCAGTACCACACCATCGAGAACAAGAACGATATGATGAAAGCCGGCACGGCCATCGGCACGCAAATGACCGCGAAAATGCGATAAGCGCCGGCCCCGTCGATCTGCGCCGCTTCCTCCAGCGCCTTCGGAATCGTCCTGAAAAACTGGAAGAAGATCAGGATGAACAAGCCGCTCTTGAGTCCCTGGCCGAACGCCGCCGGAATGAGATAAGAGAAAATGCTGCCGATCAGCCCCAGATCCTTGAACATCAAAAACTGCGGAATCATCGTAATTTGCGGCGGAATAATAAAGGTCGCCAGCACGAGCGCGAACAAGATCGGTTTGCCCGGAATACGGAAGCGGGCAAACCCGTATCCGATGACCGCCGCAGACAAGGTCTGGACAAGAGCAGGGAGGAACGAAGCAAGAACGTTCTGCCCAAGCGTATTCAGGAAGTCCATGACCTCGGCCGCTCTGGCGAAGTTGTCCATGTAAAATCCGGACGGAATGTACGTGATTAACGGGTTGATCAAATCGTCCGTATTCATGAAGCTGTAGGTGATCATGTAGAACAGCGGGTACAAATAGACGAAACCGATCAGCGTCAGCAAGAAATACACGATGAGTTTAATGACGATGCCTTCTCCGGTAAATCCCCACAGCAGCCGTTTCGACTTATCGATCGTTGTGCGATTGACGAACCCTTTCATGCTCTCTCACTTCCTATCGGTTGGTTTCCCGCTGTCTGGTTGCCAGCACGAGGATCGCCAAGAGCGCCAGCATGACCAGGAAATAGATCCACGCCAAGGCCGCGGAATAGCCCATCCCGTATTTCGGATCGTACATTGCGCTTTGAATGAGAATAATGATCGGATTCAACGAAAATATCGACTGCATGATCACGGTATAGACGATATTGACGATAATCATCGGGTTCAGCGCCGGCAGCGTCAGCTTCCAGAACGCTTTCCACCGGGAAGCTCCGTCGATGCTCGCCGCTTCGTACATCGAAGCGTCCAGCTTCTGCAAGCCGGCCAGGAAGATCAGCATCTGCACGCCCGAAAACCATAAAATCGTAATGAACGACGACAGAAGGAACGTAATCAGGTCCGCCAGCAGTCCCGGCAGCGTTTCATGAAGCCGGCTCGTCGCAATGATGTCCTGGATCCCCGGCAGCGTCGTGGCGCCTTGATCCATCAGCTGCTTAATGACGGGTCCGCTCGTAATAATGACCGGAAGGAAGTAAATCGTTCGGAAGATGCCCTTGCCGCGAAACTTCATGTTCAGCAGGAGCGCTACGATTAAGGCGAACACGACGATGATCGGCACCATCGCGATCGTCTCCAGCGCGTAGCTGGCGACCATATCGCCGAACTGAACGTCCATGAGCAGCGCGTTCCGGTAATTCTCCCAACCGATAAAGGTCGTCTTAATGCCTTCGGCCGTAATCTTCACTTCGCTAAAGCTGAATATAAGGGTGCGAATCAAAGGATAGCAAGTGAAGATCAAAAAGCCGACGATCCAAATCCAGATGAACGATAAGCCGACAAGCGCCTCTCTAAGCCGATAGCTCAATTTCATGACCGGCCTCCTTGTACGAAGAACGCTTGCGCCGCAATCCGGTTCCCATCCACTGTGACTTCGCTCGCGTTGTAATTGATATAAATGACAGCGCCGTTCGAGTAACGGTTCCGGAATACGCCTTCCCGCACTTCCTCGCGTTTCTCGAAAGCGGCATTCGCCACCGGCCGCAACGCCTCTGCGATCGTCCGATAATCGTTCACGATCTGATCCTTCCATACGGCATACTGCGACGTATAGATCCAGGAAGAGCCCGTGTCCAGCAGCTTGATCGGATCTTCGTCGGTTAAGATGTAGGAAGGGTAGCTGCCGTAATCGATCATGCTCAGCAGCGCCTCTCGCGGGTTCGAGTTGAAATTGGACGCTTGCGCGTAATAATCGACATGTCCTTTCAAGACAAGCTGCAAGAACGGCACCTGCTCCGACTCCAGCAAGAAGCTGGAGGACGTCGTCGGCAAATCCAGAATTCGGTCGGCGAACTTCCATAAATATTGGTTGGGCCTGTAAAGCGCGACGCTGTCGATCTCATCATGAGACAGCATCGATCGATACGTTTCGATCGATTGGCTGCGCGTCGACGCCGACTTCTCGTAAACGGAAAACAGGCTGCGGCCGATCGAATCGATCGCGAGATTCGCCGTTCCGTTGCGCTTGAATGCGGAAATTTCACGCTCGAACAGCTTTCGGGAAGCTTCCGGCTGCAGCACGTACGAGTCATTGTAGATCGAAATAAGCTGCTTGGCGATCGATTGGGCAACGTCGGCCTTCCCGTATCCGCCGGCCGCCCGATCGACCGTTACGTAGTCGGTATAGAAGTAAACGGGAATGCCTGCATCCTCGTATTTCTGCACGAATGCGCGCCAATCGCCGGCGTTGCCTACCTTCTTTTCATAAGGAAGGTGCGTCGGCGACGAACTGGTCGCGCCGCCCTCCGTGTAGCCGCGGACGACGACCGCCATGCGATCCGCTCCATTCCCCCGCAAGTCGTCCAGCATATGCTCCATCTCTCGCAGCGTGGTCATCGGAATCACTTCGCGCCCGATCATCTTCTTCTGCCGATCGGCCGCCAGAAACTCGATGCGGAGCGGAAGCGAGTGAGCGTCCTCCGGTTTCCGAGCCGGCAATTCCCCCCGCTGAACGAGCTCGCTCTGCAGCCGGACGGCCATTCCCGAATAATCGGCTTGCGGCCCGGCAAGAAGCATCACTTTAAGCGAAGCGTCGAAAGGACTTTTCGCTTTTTGATTCAAGGTCATACCTTTGCCTTTCTTGTCCAAAGGCTGAAAGTATTCTTGCCTGTAGATCCATTTGGCGGTCGTCCAGTTATACACCGTGGTCACGCCGCTCGGGTAAGATCGGATTTCGGCATAAGGCGCTCCGCCCGTAATCAAGGAGACAAACGCATTTCGGCCTTCTTGACGGGCGATGCCGAACGCCGGAACATAAATTTGCTCGGGATCGTTCGCCAGCGTATCCCTGAACTGCAGGCCGCCCTTGATTCCGAGATCGTCTCCGTACACTCTGCCGATATACGGCTGGGTGGCGATCGTCTGCTCGCTCAAGCTGACCAGCGCGCCGGAGCCGTCAGGGATAAGCATATAGCCTTTATCCTTCTGAACGCCCTTCGTTCCGCCGAAGTACGGATACAGATAGAGGGATTGCAGCGAATGGTTCTCGTCGGCCTCCTCGATGGATACGTGCGGAACGTTGAACTCCACCGCATCCTCCGTCAGCTTGACGTCCAGCCGCAGCGAGATTCCGAGCTTCTCATACCGAACAGACGCCGAGAAGCCGTCCGTTGCGTTCTCAAACGCGATTCGGACCTGCTCTCCGGTAACGGGAGCCATACTGACTTTACGCTTGGCATCCATATACTCCACGGTCAGTCCGGATTCGAAAAACGCTTGCCACGTTTGATTCAGCTGGTCGTCCTTCTCGTCCAGCGTACCGTCCCACACATACCCGTTCTCTTTGTTTTCGACTTTGATGCCCAGCGTTGCCCTGTTGACATAGAGCGCCAATCGGTCGTTCTCCGCCGCTTTCTCATAGGAGGCGAGCACATCCACCGCGTTCTCGAGCGTGTCAGAGGCATCCGAGCCGGTCCCTCCTTGTTCCGCCCATGCCGCGATAGCGAGCAAACCAGCCAACAATAGCAACGTGAACGACAATGCGGCGATTCGTTTCGCTTTGTTAAGCACGGTTTCTCAACTCCTGAACGATCGTTTGCACAAATTCGATTTCCTGATTAAACAGCAGCACGAGCAGGAACAGCACCAATGCGGCCAGCACGATGGCGAACACCGTCAAAAACAAATTCCATACGGTTTGCCCGAACGTATAATCGTGTAGCTCCTTTACCGTGATGCACACGAGAAGAATCGACCAGCCTTGAACGAAAAGCATCGCATAATCGTATACGAATTTCTCGTTGAACGTCAGCACGTTGCTGACAAGCGCAATCGGAAGCGCAAAAACGAGATAAGGCGAGAGCGCGTATATCGTGCCGATGTACACTTCGGACAATCGTCCTTCGCCGTCGCTGATCGTGCTCACCATGTAGTTCATGACGACCCAGAACAAGAGCGGCACGGCCGCGGTCAATACGATCGGCAGCCATTCCATTTGGCCCGGATTTCCGCTTGCAAACAAATACCCCTTGGCATACACCAAGATTACTTGGAGCAGCAGCATCCACGCATAGAGAATCGTTGCCGAGCGCACGGTCGCCCGCTTGTTGTCCTTCAACTCCTGAACGGCATCGATCGGATGCTTGAGGAAATGAAACAGGAAGCCAAGCTCCCGCATCAGCTTAATTCGCGCGATCGCGCGTCCCAAGCTTACGAAAGGCTGCAATAGACGGTACCGCCGATGAAGCCGCCGGAGCGCATACCCCGACGCGAAGCAGGCTAAGACGACATACACGACGACATTGATGTTGCGCTGAAGCCAATCGTTGCGGATTTTCCAGAACGCGTCGGAATAGCCGCTCTTGTCTTCCGCCATCTTGAAGCTTTCCAGCGCTTCGCCGTTCCTGTTCTGCTTAAAATAAGATTGAGCCAGTGATTGATACGATAGAATAAAGAAGCTGTTCATCTTGAGGATCTCTTGCCAGATTCCCTCGCTCTGTACGTATAATCCTTGCTTATAGTGATCGACCCCTTCGAACACCTTGGCCGCGAACGGAGTGATCCGGTAGCGGTTGATCACATTGCGCTCCCGATCCGCGACAAATATCGTCTGCCCGGAGTCGACCACATCGATCGCCGAAGCGTTTTTCAATAGTCCCGCGCGTTCGTACAAGTCGTCCGATCCGCCGAACAGAAACAACAGATTGCCGAAGCTGTCGTAGACGGCGACGATCCCCTCGGCGTCCAAGGCGAAGATGTTGCCGCCCGCATCGACGTCGATATCGATCAACGTGCGGCTGGTCCATGATTGCGTGGACAAAATGTTATCGCCGACGATATTCAGCTTCTTGATGTCTCGAATCCCGTTCGTCACGGTATAGAGCAGCCCTTGCCGATCCAGCACGAGACTGGTCGGAGACGGAGGCGTCGATCGGAACAGCTGTCCCCTCTGATCTTCCGTAAAAATGAACCGTTGGATGAGCATCTTGAACGACAGGTTCGTTTCGTTCGCGCCGACGTACCCCAGAAATTCCCCGTCCTTGTTCAATTGCACGACGCCGTTGATCGAACCTTCGCTAATGACGTAGATGTTGCCGCGTTTGTCCACCGCGACCTTTCTCGGCGCAAAATCGTTCTTTTTTCCGTAAATCGGCTCTTCCGGACGACCCAATTGCTTGACGAGCGTGCCTTGCCGGTCAAACACGACAATTTGCTTGAGCCCGTAGTCCGCGACATAGATAAGGCCGTCGGGAGCGACATACACGCCGGACGGATTCGACAACACCCCTTCGCCGATCCAATGCGGAGGATTGCGGCCGTCGTACGCCGCAATTCTCGCATTCCCCGCATCCGCAACGTACAGCGTTCCGGTCGGTTCGTCATAGAAGATATCCGCCGGTTGATTCACGTCGATGCGGATCGATCCGTCCGGTTCATAGGCGCTCTGCGTCCCGACCAGCATTCCGTCCGGTCCCTGCGTCAATGTCGCGTAGGGCGAATTAGCCGTCGCTTCGGCCGCATTTTGCACGAGAAGACAGCCGCCCGCAAAGACGAGCAACAACCATTTGGCAAGCGTCCTCTTTGTCATCTGCATCACCCTTATTTCAGCCCGGAATGAGCCATCGTGTTCATCACCCGGCTTTGCATGAAGATAAAGATCAGCAGGTTCGGAATAAACATAATCAGCGCGGCTGCCGCCGAAATCCCTTGGCCTGCGACTTCGTTATTGTTGGCCGTAAAGGTCGACATATAATAAGCGAAGTTTTTCAAGTTTTCGTCATTGACGTACAGCGTGGCGGGCTCCGTGCTGTTCCAGCTAAGCTGGAACGACAAAATCGCGATCGTGGCAATCGCCGGCATCGTCATCGGAATGACGATTTTCCGGAATATCGTCAAGTCGTTAGCCCCGTCCATCTGCGCGGCCTCGATCAGTTCGTTCGGGATTTGGTCGATAAACTGCTTCAACAGGAAGAGACCGACGGGCATCGCCAGGAGCGGAAGAATGTTCACCCAGAAGCTGTCGATCAATCCCAGCTCGACCACGAGGAAGTATCTCGGGATGGAGACGGCGACCGGCACGAACATGAGCGCAAGCGTATTGATCGAAAACAGCACGTTTTTCAGCTTGAATTTTTTCTTCGAAAAGGCGTAGCCGGCTGCCGCGCTGATCAAAATCGTCGCCACCACCGTCACAAGGGTAATGACGACCCCGTTGAAAATGTAACGGCTGACCGGAATGCCGGACACCGTAAAGGTAGAAAGCAAGAAACGAAAGTTGTCCATTGTCGGTTCTTGCACGAAAAATCTCGGCGGAAAAGCAAACAGCTCCTCCATCGGTTTGACGGCATGGGAAAATATAAAAATAATCGGCAAAATCATGAACAACGAGAGGGGCGCCAGAATCAGGTAGAACTTCAACTGACTGATGTGAAATCGGCTCGGATTCATCTTCGTGCCTTGAAATGAAGCCATACGCGTTCCCTCCTACTCTTTCTCGGCGAACAGTTTCCATACGAATTTCGAGCAAATCCAAATCATGCCCAGAAGCACAACCGAAATCGCCGAAGCATAGCCCATTTCGTAGCGGATAAAGCCGTAATCCTCGATATGGTTGACGATCAGTTGGCCGGCATAAGACGGCGTCGGGTTCGTGCCCGACAGCTCCACTCCGATGAGGCCCGCTTGAAAAGTCGACACGACGGCCATGACGGCGCCGAATAGCATCTGCGGCTTCATGGACGGAATCGTAATATGGATGATTTCCTGGAAACGGTTCTTGATTCCGTCGATATAGCCTGCTTCATACATTTCCGAGTTGATGTTGAGCACCCCGGCGAGCATGGCCAGAAACCCGATGCCCATGCTGCTCCAGATCGTGACGACCATCATGATCGGCAGCAAATATTCCGGCGACTGAAGCCATTGAATCGGCTGGGTGATGAAGCCGTTGCGCAGCAGCAAGCTGTTCATATAACCCGTCGGGTCGCCGCTGAAGAGCGTCTTCCATACGACGGTCATCGCAACCCCTGCCGTCAGGGACGGCGAGTAGATCAGCAGGGCAAGAATCGTTCTCGGCCCCTTCTGAATTTGCGCCAGGATCCAGGCGAGCAGGAAAGAAAGAAGATACGCGATCGGCCCGACCAGCAACGAGAATTTCAGCGTATTTGGCAACACGTACTGCATAAAGACGCTGTCGCTCATAAACAAATCGGTATAATTTTTCAATCCCGTAAACTTCGGAAGCTGAATGGCGTTGAAGCTCGTAAAGGAGAGCCCGATCGCGACGGCTACGGGAACGACGATAAAAGTAAAGAAGAGCGCGAGATAAGGAGCGAGGAACAGGTACGCGGACCCTTCCTTTCTCATCCATTCCTTCAACTTAGTTCCCATCTCTTCCCTTCACCCAGCTTTCTACATCCTCGATTGTTGTGACGCGATACGGAGCGACGACTTGGCCCTGCTTCATGTAGCCGAACTCTTCCATCTTCCTTATCGTTTCCTTGTTGATCTCGTTGACGGCTTCCTCGACCGTGGACCGGATATTTTCGCCGTCGAATACGACCTTGGTCCAAATATTGCTCAGTTCGCGTTCGATCATATAGGCGCTCGGCGTCTTCGGCACCTCTCTCAACCATTCCCATTGCTCGAGAATGACTTGCTTGTCTTCGTCCGGCCAGTATTGCTGCTTGAAGGCTTCATGGTTGGCGGTGTTCCACAAGTATTCCTTGCCGTACAGCGTCTGCAGCTGGTTCGCGAAAGTCGCTTGCGTCTCCGTCGACAGCCACCATTTCAAAAATTGCCACGCCTCGTCGGGATGCTCGGTATCGTTGAAGATCATCGACACTTGCGCGGAGCCCGGCTGCCAGCGAACGACTTCTCCGTCGCGTTCGATCCCGGGCGCGGGGGCGATTTTCCAAGCGCCTTTCAGCTCGGGGGCCGCGACCTGCATCTGGATGTAAGTCGCAAAGTTGCCGATGCCCAGAGGCATTTTGCCGGTACGGAAGTGCTCGTAAAATACGGGCACCTGCATCTGCAAGCCGTATAGCCGGAACAAATTCGTCATCAGCTCGATGCCTTCGAGCGATTCCTTGCTGTCGAGCCCCGTCGCGAACGCGTCCCGGCCGAACATATCCCCTCCCGCTTGATAGATGAAAGGCGCGGTGGCCATGAACGGTTTGGTTCCCGTTGCGCCGGCAATCGGCGTATAGAAATTCATCCCGTATCTTTGCAGCTCCGGCATGATCTCGATGACGTCGTTCCATGTATCCGGCACCGGAATATTCAGCGACTCCAGCATATCTTCCCGATAAAACAGCACATAAAAATCTTGCGTTTCAGGCAATCCGTATACTCGATCGTTGACGACGAGAGGCACGATCGCCCCCGGGGAGATCGGCTCGATGACTTCGCCGAAATCTTCGAATTGCCTTAAATCAAGCGCCGCGCCGCGAAAACCGAGATCGAAAGGGATTCCGTTGCTGATGCCGAGCGCCAAGTCCGGCGCGATGCCGGATGCGGCCGCTAGCGTCAGGCGCTGCTCGTTAGGCAGCGTCGAGAACTGAATCGCGATGCCCGTCTGCGGCGTAAACTGCTCGTCGACCATCCGCTGAAGCAGCTCCATATAGTTGCGTGGGCGGTTCATCCATACGTTCAATGTCGGCCCTTCATGGCTTGCCGGACTGCGCGGCTTCCAGAACGTATGAAAGAACTGCTTGGTCCCTTCGTATACGGAACCGATCCAGGAAGCCCGGTGCTCCGGCAGCGAGGCGTCCCGGCTCGACACGTACAATTGATCGATCGTTAACGGCTGCATTTCAAAATCCAGAATCGCATTCGACAGATTTTGCGTGACGGAGCCCGATCCGCCGTTCAGCTCATTCAGCCTGCGCGGAATCTGGTTCGGCTCGGCGGCCAGCTTCTCCAAGCTATTGACGGCCATCTTCATGGCGGTCAAGCCCTTGGAGCTGCCCCGCCCCCCGTTCAGCGCCAACACGCGCTCGTACTCCTCGCTCAGCGCTTGCGCGATTCCCAGCAAATCCTCTTGAAGCGTCGGAACGTACTCCGTAATTTCCCAATCGCGGTTCCGATCGGCGTCATTGCCCGCTAATTTGCGGATTTCCAGCGCCAGGTCGTTCGCTTGCCGAATCGAATTCAGCAGCATCTGCATGACGTCGTAATACGGGCTCGCATCCGCCATGATGCCGATTCGGTGCTTCCCTTTGCTTAAATAAAACAAATACGGACCTTGCTCGCCTTGCAGCACTTTGGTTGTCCAAGAGGCCGAATAGTCGAAAGCGTAATTTTTCGCTTCTGCAAACGGAACTTGGCCGTCTATCGTAAAGGTTCGGAATACCCGGGAATTCGGCTTGTCGTCTTGTTTGTATTTGACGCCGATTTGATAGAGACCGTCCCGCTCCGCTTCGATCTCGTAATACACCGTTTGCCCCGATTGGTCCCACGTCTTGCCGCCAATCGTATTGAGCAGCAGCAGGTTCGTTTCGTAAGGGGTGACTCCCAAATCCCTGCTGGGCAACGGGTTGATCGTCGTATCGTTTTTGAAATCGGGCTTCTCCGCTTCCTTAATCATGAGAACCGATTCAACTTCCGCCTTGTCGGCATGCCGTGCGGCGTATTGCGCATACGAAGGCAGCCGGCTCGGTGACGCCACCGTCAGAGCGCCGCTTAACGCTTCCCCGTTCGCCATTGCGACGGTGATCCTGTTGGTTCCTTGGTTCAGCTTGATCGTGCTCGGATTCGGGTTCAGCCGGCTCGAATCCGCCAGTTGGACAGTTTGCCATTCGTCCGCGCGCAATTGCGTCGGCATCACTTCGTTGCCGTAGCGGTCTTTCGGAAATTCGTCCGTGCCGCTAGTCCAAAGCGGCGGTAAGACGAGACGGCGAGCTTCCGGCCCCGGGTATTCGCCGTTCACCCGGATGCTGACCTCCGTAGCTTGCAAGCCTTCGGCCAAGACGAAATAATCGAACGAAAGGGTATACTCCCCTTCCTCCGCAACGTCGATTTCGGCTTCGAGCACATCGCCTTTCCTTAAGTGAATCGCGCCGTCTTCGTAGCCGTAAGCATCCTCTCCGGCAACAAGCGGCAAGTCGGACCTCATATAGGAGGGGGAGATCCTGTAGGATCTCCCCTCGGCCGGAATTGTTCCTTCGACCGCCCTATGATCCAGCGAGGCAGAATAGCGGTTATAGACGATATTGGAAGCGGCATCGTCCTTGCCTCCGAGAATGAACCCATAGATGCCTGAGATTGCGATGAGAACGGTCAGGATCGCGCCGATGAAAATCTTGGCTCCCCTACGCCTTAACATGGATTCTACCTCCTCTGGCGCCGGTTAGTCGTTATTCCGCCAAAGCAGAGATCGCAGCGGCCGCTGCCTTGTACTCTTCGTTAGCAAGCCTGTTGATTTGTTCCGCATAGTCTTCGATCTTGGTTTGGCCATGCACGCTATGGTGGATAAGATCTCCAAGGTTCGCGTTGTCTTTGTCGCCGGCTTTGACGCCGGTCGGCGCTTCCCATCTGGACCGCACATAGCCCGGAACGATTTTGACGCCTTCGACGATCGCTTGGTCGATGTTGTCGAACGCTTCCCTCAAGCCTTCGTAATTGTTGGTCGCAAAATATTGCTCAAGAATGCCGGGGTCCGTCGTAAGCGGCAAAGAAGTGTACGAACCGTCCGTGTTAAGCTCCATCCGCTTCAAGATGCCGTCTTTGCCGAAGGTCATGAACTTGGCGAACTGATAAGCCTCGGCAGGATGTTCGCTGCTCTGGGCGATGCCCATGAAGTCGCCGACGAGCGCGAATCTGCCGCCGGGCATGCCGACGAACTTGGATTCGAAGTTCAGGTTGCCGAAGTCTCTGGTGGCCCATGTGCCTTCCCAACGAACGGCGACTTTCCCTTGATCCCATACCTCGCCGTGCCAGCCGGCATTGTACTTGGCTTTTTCTTCTTCGGTCAAGCTATCGAAAGTGTATTTTCCTTGCAGCATTTGCTTCGCTTTATTCACGCCGTCGATATAGGCCGGATCGTTCAGGTTGTATTGCTGACCGTCCCACGTGTACCAGCCCAACTGCGGATTAACGGAAGCCGCGTACCAATCCGGAATTTGCATCGCTTCGGACAAGCCAAGAATGTTTTCCTGAGCATTGTTCAGCGTCCTTACCGCATTCATGAATTCGTCCCAAGTCGGAGAGAAGTCAAGCTCGGGCAAGTTGGCTTGCTCGAACAAGTCCCGGTTGATGAAATAGCCCATGAAGAACATGCCGGCGGGAATCGCGTACGTTCCGTTGCCGTAATGAGCGGCTTGCTCCAACACCTTCGGCAAGCTGGCCCATTCCGCATCGTTCGCCGTATATTCATTGATATTCAACAGCCATTCGTTGGATAAGCCGAACGGGATGTTCGGCAGCATCATGACGTCCGGCAATTGGCCCGCGGCTGCGGCGGCCGCCAAGGAGTCGCCGTATTTCGAATAGTCGAACGACTCGTCCAGCTGGATGTCGATGTGCGGGTAAGCTTCTTCGAAGGCCGCAATCATCTGTCTCTCGATGTTGTTGTCCGCCTCGGTGCCCAGGTTCCAGTTGGCGTATTTGATGACGACCTTCTCGCCAGGATCGGTTGCGTTTCCAGTTGGTTGTTGCGTCTCGTTTCCGTTCGTCGGACTTGCGCTGTTGCCTCCGTTGCCGTTGCCCGACGAGCATGCGCTAAACAAGGAAACGAACAACGCAAGAACCAAAGCGGCGGTAATCGTTCTCTTTTTCATACAGATCCCTCTCTTTTGAAATATTGTCATGATCGCATTCCTGGTTTTTGCCTTATTCACGAAGCAAACATGATTTGCGCACAACCAACTCCGTCGGCAGCATATATTCATGGTCAATGCTCTTGCCGTCCAGCAGCTGTAAAATCAAGTGGGCGGCGAGAGAACCGACCTCGTACTTGGGCTGACGAATCGTCGTTAACGGCGGGTTCATGTATTCGGCCAACAAAATATCGTCAAAGCCGATAACCGAAATCTCTTCGGGAACCCGAATTCCGGATTCCTTAAAAGCTTGTATCCCCCCTACCGCCATCTCGTCGTTCGCATAAAAGATCGCATCCGGAAGATTTCGCTGGGCAATTAACAATTTCGTCGCCCGATACCCGTCGTCAATCGTAAATTTTCCGTTTACGTTCAAATTCGAAGCGCTTTTGTAACCGTAATCATTTAAGGCTTGCATGTACCCCTTGTAACGAAGCTTATGATCGTAGGAATTGCTCGAATTGCTAATGTAGGCGATTCGTTCGCAGCCGTTCTTGATGAGCAGCTCCGTTGCCATGTATCCGCCTTGCTCGTTGTCGACGAGAACATTGTAAATATGATCGCTCTTGAGATGCCGATCGAGTACGACGATCGGAAAGCCTTTGCGGGCGGATTCCAGTATCGGTTCGTCCTGAAGATTGTGAGCCGAGACGATGACGCCGTCCACGCGCTTCTCTTTCAGGAACTTGATCGCGGTCGATTCATTCCCTCCGAAAGAGCTGCAGGCGATGAGGTCGTAGCCATTCTCGAACGCAATCTCCTGCACGCCTCTAATCAACTCCGAATAATACGGACCGGACATGTCGCTTACAATCAGCGCAATCGTCTTCGTGCTGCTTCGCTTCAGATCGGTTGCCCATCCGTTCTTCTGAAAATTCAATTGCTTGGCAGCCTCCAGAACCTTCGCTCTTGTCGCTTCGCTGATTTTGCGGTTGCCGTTGATCGCGTAAGATGCAGTCGACAAGGAAACGCCCGCCGCTTTCGCTACATCCTTAATCGTTGCCATCCCTGTTACTCCTTCTTTACTTAATCATTGATAAAGTAGTCGAAACGTTTCACCTATGGATATCATAATGCAGGGAATATAAGATCGTCAAGCATTTTGTAATCGTTGTCATTTTGCGTTTTTTTATGATCAATTTCAGTATAATGTGGCGTAAAATAAAGTATTACTCCGTTAATCCCGATAACATAAGCGTCTATCGAATAAAATCGATAGATTTGGTGAAACGATTCTCTTAAAGTTGCAATAGACTTAGCGCGCATACAAGCAAAAACGCCTTAGGCGTTCCTGAATGGCCGAAGAAGCTTGCGGAGATCGTTCATACCAGCCCCGCCTTGCTCCATCGCCTACAGTCTCGCCTTGCTCCATCTTCCTGGACCGTTCGGGCAGAGGATCCGCTATCTGTGAACAAAACCGGGTTTTGCGCACCTTTGCGGACACAGGATCCGTTATTTTGCTCCGAGATGGCGATTTCAGCCATAAATCATCGAAATAGCGGATCCTCTGTCCGATTCATCTTCAAAATGAGGGGGGTTCGACAAAATAAGGTCTTCTGTGTCCGATAGCAAGATCATGTCGTGGACAGAGCCCTCCCTCGGACATATTAGTTGCAGGAATCCGGAGGGGAGATGAGGCGCGAGTGTGCGGAGAAACGAAGTGCTAATGTACCGTGGCGGAGGTTCGAGGTTGCAGAGGCGCGTCGTGCGAAGGCGCAGCGGCGAGGAAATCGTTCTACCTTGGGATCGAGCGGGCGACGCCCCGAAATGCGATCGATTCCGATATCGTCAACAAAGCCGCCAAAATCATTTTGGCGGCTTTGCCTCGTTTCCGTTCGTTAGGACTGCGTGCGCTCCACGCGCCGCAACCGCTCGCCCAGCTCCCAGCTGCTGAAGTGGTCTTCCCAAATAATGTGATACAGATTGCCGTGAACTTCGACGATGACTCCCTTCGTGCCGTCCTGCACGTAGACGACGTGGTCGCCAACCTTCATCCCGTCTCCCACCCTTGTCACCCGAGTCGAAATACGATACCGTGGCCGCCCTTCGGATACACCCACTTGATGTTCTGGTGCGGGCAGCCGATCCGGCAGCTTCCGCATTCGTGGCAGCCTTCATAGCCGACGTGCATGCGGACCTCTTCCCATTTGTATACCTCGGCGGGGCAAAATATGGTGCAAATTTTGTCGGGACAGCTCGTCAAGCACACTTCCGGATCCATGACGTGAAGATGGGACTGCGTGTCGGCGTTGAATCTCAGCAAGTATTGCTTCTCCTCGATACTGGCCCCCTTCGCCCGGGAGACCGGTGCCGCTTCGCCCATTACTTGATCACCTTCCATGCCCGGTAAATGTCGCGGGCCATTTTGAACTTCGCCTTGGCCGGACCGATGTCCCGCCATATTTTCCGCTGCTTCTCCCGCTTCGGCGTGCCGTCCACGGTCAGCATCTGGCTGGCCGCCCGGTTCATCATCGGGATGTATTGCTCGAAGTATTGCGGGAACTTGTCGAAGTGATGGGTCGCGTCTTTGTACTTCTTCAAGTCCTGGCCGACGAAGCTGCTCATCAGCTTCTTCCGGTAATCGTCCAGCGACGCTTCGGAGTAGTCCCCCCGTTCCCGAGCCGCGACGATCGTCTCCGCGGCGAGCCGACCGGACGTCATCGCCATGTTGGAGCCCTCCCGATGAATAGCGTTTACGAGCTGAGCCGCGTCTCCGACGACGAGCACGCCCGCCCCGACGACCTTCGGCATCGAATGGTAGCCGCCTTCCGGAATCAGGTGGGCGAGATATTCCTGCGGCTCCGCTCCGGCGATGTAAGGCCGGATCATCGGGTGCGTTTTCACGTATTCCATCAGCTCGTAAGGCTTTATCTTATGCTTGATCAGCCCCGAGAGCAACGTGCCGACGCCGATGCTGAGCGTATCTTTGTTCGTATAGAGAAACCCCGTGCCGAGAATGCCCTTGGTCGCGTCGCCGAACAGCTCGATCGTGCAGCCTTGGCCTTCCTCCAGGTTGAAGCGGTCCTCGATGATTTTCTTGTCGAGCTTCAGAATCTCCATCGTCGCCAGCGCGACCTCGTCCGGACGGAATTCCTTGTGGAACCCGAGCGACTTGGCGAGCAGCGAATTAACCCCGTCCGCCAGCACGACGACGTCGGCCCGCAGTTCTCCGTCGGGACGGTCCGTGCGCACGCCGACGACCTTGCCGTCTTCGACGACGCACTCCAGCACGACCGTCTCGTTCAAGAGCAACGCGCCCTGCTCCACCGCCTTGTTCGCGAACCATTGGTCGAACTTCGCGCGCAGCACCGTAAAGTTGTTGTACGGCTCCGTCGACCACTCCATCCCTTTGTAGGAAAACGTTACCGCCGACGTTTTGTCCATCATCATGAACCGCTGCTCCACGATCGGCCGTTCGATCGGCGCTTCCTTGTGGAAATCCGGCACGATCTCCTCCATCATCTGGCGATAGAGCACGCCGCCCATGACGTTCTTGGAGCCGGGATACTCGCCTCTCTCGATCAGCAGCGCGTTCAAGCCCGCCTTCGCGAGCTCGTAGGCGCAGGCGGTTCCGGCGGGCCCGGCCCCGACGACGATCGCGTCAAACTTTTCCGGCATCGGCCTCTTCCTTTCTTCCCATCGCGGATTTGAAAGCTTCGGTCAGCATCGGAACGATCGTCAGCGCGTCGCCGACGATGCCGTAGTGGCAGGCTTGAAAGATCGGAGCCGCGGGATCCTTGTTGATCGCGATGATCAGCCCCGAATTTTGCATGCCGACGAGATGCTGGATCGCCCCCGAAATGCCGATGGCGAAATAAATTTTCGGCGTCACCGTGACGCCGGTCTGCCCGACCTGGTGATGATGCTCGATCCATCCCGCTTCGACGACGTCCCGGCTTGCCCCGACCGCCGCGCCCAGCACTTCCGCCAGGTGGCGCACGACCTGGAAGCCCGCGGGGCTGCCGAGCCCTTTGCCGCCGGCTACGACGATGTCCGCCTCGTCGATCCTCACTTGCCGGGTCGTCGAGCGGACGATCTCCAGCACTTTCGTGCGGATGTCCTCTTCCTTGAGCGGGATGCATTCCTCGACGACGACGCCGGACGCCCGCTCTTTGCGAGGGAGCGCTTTCATGACTTTCGGCCGAACGGTCGCCATCTGCGGGCGATATTTTTTGCACAGAATCGTCGCCATGATGTTCCCGCCGAACGCGGGCCGGCTCGCGAGCAGCAGCCCGGTGTCCTCCTCCACGTCGAGCTGGGTCGTGTCCGCCGTCAGCCCGGTCGGCAAATCGGTCGCGACGGCGCTCGCGAGGTCCTTGCCCGTCGAAGTCGCTCCGTACAGCAAAATTTCCGGCTTATGCTTCTCGATGCAGGCGAGCATCGCTCTCATGTACGTTTCCGTCCGGTAGAAGCGATAGATCGGCGCATCGTAGACGTACACTTTGTCCGCTCCGTATTCGAAGGCCGTCTCGGCCAACGCCCCGATGTTTTCCCCGATCAGCACGCCCGCCAGCTCCGACTTCCGCTTGTCCGCGAGCCGTCTTCCCGCGCCCAGCAATTCCAGCGATACGGGGGCTGCCGAGCCGTTTTTCTCCTCGATGAACACCCATACGCCGCGATAATCCTCGAAGCTCATCCGACTCCACCTCCCGAGCCGGCGACGAACAGTTCCTTGCGCGCCAGCAGGATGTCCAGCAATTGCGCAACTTGAGTTTCAGGACCGCCCTCGAGCAGCGTCCCGCCTTGCGGCTTCGGCGGCGCCCATACGGAGCTGACGATCGTCGGCGAGCCTTTCAAGCCGAGCTGCGTCCGGTCGATGCCGGCAAGATCGGCCACCGACCAGATGTGCGGCTTGTAGCGGGCGGCGCGAAGCATATTCGGCAGCGTGGAGTACGGCACCTCGTTGATCTCCTTCTCGACCGACAGCAGGCACGGCAACTCCGACCGGATCACTTCGTAGCCGTCCTCCAGCTTGCGGTGAACAATGGCGTACCGTTCCTGCGGGTCGATCTCCACCACCTTGTTCACCGACGTGAGCGGCGGCATATCCAACCTGCGCGCGATGCCCGGACCGACCTGGCCGGTATCCCCGTCGATCGTCATTTTGCCGCAGACGATCAGATCGATCGGCCGCTGCTCCGCGATCTTCTCCAGCGCCTTCGTCAGCGCGTAGCTGGTCGCCAGCGTATCGGCTCCGGCGAACGCCCGGTCGGTGATCATGTACCCCTCGTCCGCGCCGATCTCGATGCACTTGCGGATCGCTTTCACAGCGGGCGGCGGGCCCATCGTGAGCACGCTGACGACGCCTCCGTACCGGGCGCGCAGCCTCACCGCCTCCTCGACCGCGTGCGCGTCGTACGGATTCAGAATCGCGGGCGCGCTGGCGCGATCCATCGTGTTCGTCTTCGGGTTCATCTTGATGATCTTCGTGTCCGGCACCTGCTTGATGCAGGCGACGATATGAAGCATTCGGCTCACCCTTTCCGCTCTGACCGGATCCCCGGTTCAACCGTTCCATATAATCTATATTGCGGGAGCGGCCGGATCATGACTGGGTTTGTCCATTCGCGAAAGCCGACTCAGACCTATTTCCCCGCCCATCGCCCCAGTCTGTTCTTCCGTTTCGCGCACCTTTCACCCCGACCGTCGCCACTATCTCGCCTTGCTCCATCGCCCATCGTAACCGCCTCGCCTTGCTCCAGTCCCTGCAGCCTCGCCTTGCTCTATCGCCCACCATCTCGCCTTGTGCCAATCTCCTTGGCCGTTTCGGACAGAGGATCCGCTAATTGCGAACAAAACCGCGTTTTGCGCACCTTCGCGGACACAGGATCCGTTATTTGGCTCCGAGATGACGATTTCAGCCATGAATCATCGAAATAACGGATCCTCTGTCCGAATCCCCTTCAAAATGAGGGGATTTCGACAAAATAGCGTCTTCTGTGTCCGCACCAGCATCGCATCAAGTGAAAAACCCACCCGACTTGACCTAAAGTCAAATCTGGTGGGTTCCCTAGTATGAACTTATCCTAGTTGCGCGAGCGACGCCGACTCTTCCCTTCCGTATAGCACTACGCCATCCTTCATGATGTTTTCGAGCAGCGGCTCGTCCTCCAATTCATTTACTCTCACGATATCCAGCGTGTACAACCCCGCAGCATCTCTGAGCTTGGTGTGGAGGTCAAGAGGAATCGCATCGCCAATCAAGGCCAGATCGATATCGGAGTTCGTTCTCGCATCTCCTCTGGCTCTTGATCCGAATAATATGGCCTGTTCCACGGTTCTTTCTTGAGTCAGGACAGTCACGATTCTGTTCCTGATGCTCTCAGGAATGTCCAACATGATTTCGGATCACCTCCGCAATCTTCCCGTGAAGATAGCACAATTCAGGGTAGTAAACATCTCGAATAGCAACATATACGGCTTCCGCTGTTCTTAGCTTATACGTATGGGTGGTCAGGTTGCGATCTTCGATCATCGCCTCCCAATGTTCCGGATTGACAATCCAACCGGAGGCGTGGGCTTCTCTGAAGATCTCTTTAGGATGTCTCAATTCTACCCCTTGGTACGATAGAACCGACTTAATGACTTTCCATGCGGTTTCATAGGTATATTCGAATCGTTGTATAATCGCATCTCGAACGTATTCGTTAAAGTTTGGTTCGCGGATCGCCGCCCCTAATGACTCAAGCGCACTCCCGAATTGTCTCTCGCCATATAACACTTTGTTGACTTTGACTCGCTGAGTCATAGCAGCCGTCCCTCCTCTAACCAAGCCCAATTATCCATATTTTTATTATAGCACAAATCCTACCACCTCAATCCGGCGCAAGATAAGGCTAGGACGACTGAAATGCGACAGACGGAGTCGAAAATGGTTATTTTTTGGAGTTATTTCATTGTATAACACACAGATGTCTGATACGATATAATTTGGATTTTATTCCCTCTCATTCTATCAAAAACCGGATAGGAGAATGTTCTTTGATGAAGCTTCTGCGATTGTTCCTTCTTGCCGCGATTGTTCTCGCTGGCTGCGAGAAAGCTGACACGGCGGTCCCGTCATCGACGCCAACGCCAACGCCGACGCCTGCCGTCGTTCAGTCGATAGGAACGGCAACAACAAGCGGAACGACCGTAATGGATCTGAAGAAGAAATACAGTTCGACAAACGACAACGCGATCATGCCGTTGTACAACGTCCCCTACGACAACGTTTTTACGTTCAAGTTCAACACAAAGTTCAGGGACGTTCTCCCTTCGGATATCATTTCCGTGCATACGGACGTGAAAGCATTGAACGAGAGCAAAATTTTATCCTTCGCGAACTTCACGGACTATCTCGCCGAGAAGGATACGATCGAGGTCTCGCCTTCCACCGGCGTGCTCGTGTCGACCGAGAGCGCGAAAGGATTAGCGAAAGGCTGGGGCAACGCACCGGTCTACTATATCCGCATCAACTACGATATGGAGGCGGAGACGCCGACGAAGCTGGAGCAACCGGTCATCGTCCCGTTTACGGTCAAATCCGATCTGCCCGTTCCGACCGTCAATCACGAAATTTCCGAGGACGGCAGGCTCAAGCTGACTTGGAAAAAAGTCGAAGGCGCCGAATCTTACCGCATCTATAACAGAAGCAAAATCACGTTGCTGGAGACGACGAACCTGCCGGTTACCGGCGCGGAGGAAGGCTACGTCGGATCGCTGCCTCGGCTCGTGGCGACGGTCGCCGCCACGGAATTCGACGACTTCATGGCGAACGGCAGCGGCGGGCTTACGGTCACCGAGAGCGGCGATTCGTCATTGTACGATTTGGTCTCGCAGCAGAACCTGATGGTGAACGGCGAATATTACGTAACAGCCGTCGGCAAGGACGGCGAGGAGTCGAACTTCAGCGCCGGTCTGAATACGACGAAGCTGTCCAAGAGCCTGCCGCACGAGCTGGCCAAGGACAACCCGATCATGTTCGCCTATCCGACAGTTGCCGATTTGCCGAGATCGGTTGAAGTGACGTTCATTGACGGTTCGAGCGGCAGCCGCGAGATCGAGTACCAGGTCGAAGGCTTACAGGCGTCGGAATCCGGCCCGACAAGACTGAACTATACCGTCAAAGGCACGGCGTTCCGCGGCTACCTATCCGTTGATAGGGCTACTCAGCAAGAATTGAACAGCCTCGCGTCTTCCGTAGCCGAGTCGTCGAACGGGTTGGTCGAACCGGCGAACGATACGGATTACGTTCCCGAGCCGGACGTGCCGACGATCATCAACGCGGACAACGAAGGCGCTTCGGACGATCCGGGCGAAGAAAACGACCTTGTCGAGCGGCAGAAGAAAAATACGCAGGAGCAAGTCTCCAGCGGGGACCAGGAGGTTGTTCCCGTTCCGGCATCGATCAACGACGTGCCGATTCACGCGGATTCGGCGGGCGAGGAATATTTGGCGCTCAGCCTGATCGACGGCCAGGAAAACATCTCGCTCAAAGCATTCCCCGAATTGCAAAATTTCGAGTCGTTGAAAGATGTGCTGATGAAGGTCTACTATCAGAACCCGCTCATTCTCGGATTGAGCCAATATCGGTACGATTATGTGACATTAACGCTGTCGATCAAGTACGAGTACAGCCGGGACGAGATCGCGAGGATGCAGCGGGAAATCGTTGCGGAAGCCGCCAATATCGTGTCCGGCATTATCCAGGACGGCATGAGCGACGACGCCAAACGGCTCGCTATCTACGATTACCTGAACGACAACACGAAATATGACGACGAAGCGCTCAGGAACGCGGAGGAGAATCAATTCAAGTTCACCGATCCGAAGTTCAACGATTCGTTCAATACGTACGGCATTATGGTCAAAAAAGTCGGCGTCTGCGCCTCGTACGCGTCCACCTACAAGATGCTCAGCGATTTGGCGGGGCTGCAGACGATCGTCGTAACGGGTACGATGAACGGGGTGCCCCACGCATGGAACAAGGTCAAGCTGGACGTCGGTTGGGCGAACGTGGATCCGACCAATAACGAGACCAATTCCGGTATTCCTTATTTGCTGTACAATTCCAGCGACGAATTGGCGGAATCCGGCGAATACGCTTTGGACGACAGCTACTGGCTGGACCTGGAGCTCTCGCAATTCGACAGCCTCGACAACTCGCAGGATTATTACGTCCAGAACGGTTTGGAAGTGCAGTCCGTCAAGGAACTGACCGACAAGCTGTCCGACAACTTGAAGAACGGCAAATGGACGACGATCGTGCGTTATGTCGGCATCGTAGATCAGGAAGCTCTGTACCAAGGCGTCGGCACGACCGTCTCGACGCTCGCTCAAGACAGACTAAGCGATACCAAAATGGGAACGATCGGCTCTTATGTGGTCGTCATCAGCGAATAACTTTAAGGCTCCCCGTTGCATTGCGGCGGGGAGCCTTAATAATTACTGCGACTGTCCTTCGGAAGCAAAGTGGATAAGCGCGTCTACAGCCTTTTTGTCGCTTTTTGTGCGTTGCAATACTTTTAACTCCTCACTCATTGTGCTGTCCTTGTTAGAGAGCGTGCCATCAGAGTTTTGCAGAAAGGCTCCTTGCCATCCGGCTTTGACGTAAAACGTATCCGGTTCCCCATCCCAATTACAAGCACCGAAAGGACGATAATGACTGTTTTTCTGGACATCACCATTCCCTCCTCAGTGTAACATCCTCGCAACCGATTCAATATCGTCTTCCAAAAGAGCACGTAATGCGTAAGGAGCGTGTTTATGTCGATTGGGAGTATGATAATAACGCGTGTAATTGTGCAAGTTCGAATCTGAGTTCCTCCAGTGTCGCACCGTCACCGACAATGTCTTCAATTTGCTCTATTGATCCCGCATAGCGGCCATCCTCATCTTGCTCATATTCAAAAGTTAATTCATACACAGAAAGCAATTCCTTGATATGTTGTTTAGAGAACGCCATAATGATATCTCGATTACGCTTTATGGCTTGCGGTTTCTCACGGATGATTGTGTCAATGAAGCCACCAAAATTAGCCCTAACTTCAGTTGCATTAAGGATTGTTTGCATGCTCACTCCTCCTCACCCCCATTTTACTCATGTCATTTGTCCATTCCACTCGAACAGCCGAAACCTGAATCCTACAATCCAGTATACCAATTTGAAAGAAAATTCTGTATAATCTAGTTATAATCTGACGAAAGGAGAGTAGTTGGTTGGATTCCCTTATATACATAAGTGTGTATACTCTTGAGGCGTTTTGCACAATATCAGCCAGCTACATGTTGTTTCGGTTCCCTTTCAAAGAGTTCATATGGAAGAAACTCATTCTCAGCATTCTATTGGCGGTGTACTCCTACTCGTTAAGAGATATAACGATCGTCAACGAATTTACCATTATTGTACCTATGACTTATCTCATCGGCTACACCTTATTCATTCACTTTGTCAGTAGAATTCGGATACTATGGGCATCCATTATGATGATTACGGGTTACGCTCTTGTAGGTGCCATTCAAATGATCGTATTGATTCTATTTGATGCAGTTGGCATCGAGATGGCGGAGGTTCAAAGGAGTCTCTCCTACTTAGTATCTGCTCAGATCATTTCGGCTGCTATCGTATTTCTCTTCTCCTTCCTCTACTACTACCGCGGATCCGGATTTACTTACGAATTTCCACGATGGCGGTGGAAACATCTTTGGCTCGTCTTACTGGAAGCCATACTGATTGCTATCTTGTTCCGATTTATTATATTAAACGATCTAAGCCAAATATTTGCCAATATTATTATGCTTGTCGCACTTCTCATGCTTAGCAGAAAAATGGAAAGGGATGAGTTACGAAATGAATTGGAGCCGTAAGCTTGCGGACAATCTGGCTGTTCGGATTCATTCCGCTAATCCCCATCATTCCGTCAGTCTCCCCGTACAAAGATATGCGATTGAAACGATCATAATCAATACGATTATCGTTGCATTTTCTTTAGTTATTGGAAGCTTAATCACACAAGCATCGCAAGTACTTCTTGCAATCGTTGCTTTTCTTCTTTTGCGTTTTATTACTGGAGGATATCATTTTTCGTCGCCTACATTATGTATTGCAACGACAATTATCGGATATAACGCGATTCCAATACTTGCCGAATTCGTTCATTCTCCATCCGTTACTTTTGCAATCACTCTAGGAAGTCTGCTGCTTTGCATGATATTCGCTCCACAAGGGAAACGCGCGATCGTAAAGCAGCATCACATCATAAAGCTTGCAGGGGGGGCGATCATAGCCGTCAATTTCCTCGTCATGTCGCCCGTTCTCGCTATAGCGTTTTTCCTGCAAGCCTTGACACTCATCCACTTCAGGAAAGGAGGGAACAGGATATGAAGAAATTAAGAATTTCGGCATTATTCGTTCTTTCTACTATTCTGGGAATCGTCGCATTTGTACAATCTTCATTTGCCTGCCAGCAAGGTTTGTACGACCCGGAAATGCCTGAAGAATTACAGTAGGAGGAGCTTATGGAATGGATCAAGGAGCTCCCGGTTAGTCGAGACCCTAAAGGTGCAACAGGCATCATAGCGTTGCCGTTGGACTCCATTCTATACCTCCACTTCTACGAAGCGACGATTCAAGTCCACACCGCAACAGAAAAGTTCTACTTCACGTTAGGGAACAATCTGAGTTTGCTTGTCGATAACCTCAACAATTCGGGATACCAATTCGAGAAGACGGATCGCGCGCAAGTCGCGGATTACCGACGAATTATTCGTGTCGAGAAAACGGAGTATTTTCAGTACAGAGAGTACTTCGAGGGTTCCGACAAGTATGTGATTTTCTCGGAAAGCAATTACCGGAAAGCGGCAAAAATGCTCAAGGATCGCTCGAAATGAGCGATCCTTAAGCATTTGCAAGAGCGACACTCGTCGTACTTATACTTTCATTCCATTACCATTATAGCATAGTCAGTTTGTACACGTCATACTTTTTCTGTACTCGGATTCGCCTTCGTCTTTGCCGGATCGATAGCGACATTTTGTCTTTTCATTCTACAAAATATGGTATAATTGGACGTACAACAGTATAGGCTTTGAGGGCGGTCGGCTAATCTCCCGGAAGGGAGGTGATGCCATGGAGGTTAAGGACGCTTTGACGCTAATGATTTCATTCGCGACACTCGTCGTACTTATCCTATCGTTCCATAAAAAGAAATAGACCGCCCTCTCCCAAAGGATAACGGTCTATTCCTGATCGAATCCAAAGCCTACCGCCCTTAAAAGCGGCTGTTGTGGAGGAGTCGTGTTTGCAGCACGGCTCCTTCTTACGAACCATTATAACATAGTCAGTTTGTACACGTCATACTTTTTCTGCAATCTGAATCGCCTTCACAACAGTATAGGCTTGGAGGGCGGTCGGCTAATCTCCCGGATGGGAGGTGATGCCATGGAGGTTAAGGACGCTTTGACGCTGATGATTTCATTCGCGACACTCGTCGTACTTATCCTTTCATTCAATAAAAAGAAATAGACCGCCCTCTCCAAAGGTTACCGGTCTATTCCTTTAACCACAGCCTTCCGCCCTTAAAAGCGGCTGTTGTGAAGGAGTCGTGTTCGCTGCACGGCTCCTTCTTATTGAATCGTATTCTAGAACCATTATAGCACAGTCAGTTTGTACACGTCATACTTTTTCTGCAATCTGAATCGCCTTCGTCGTTGCCAGACCGATAGCGACATTTTGTCTTTTCATTCTACAAAATATGGTATAATTGGACGTACAACAGTATAGGCTTTGAGGGCGGTCGGCTAATCTCCCGGAAGGGAGGTGATGCCATGGAGGTTAAGGACGCTTTGACGCTGATGATTTCATTCGCGACACTCGTCGTACTTATCCTTTCATTCAATAAAAAGAAATAGACCGCCCTCGACCAAAGGATAACGGTCATTTCTTTTCCGTGATTCCGAAGCCTTCCGCCCTTAAAAGCGGCTGTTGCGGAGGAGTCGTGTTAGCCGCACGGCTCCTTCTTATTGAATCGTATTCTAGAATCATTATAGCACAGTGTGTTTGTACACGTCATACTTTTTCTGCAATCTGAATCGCCTTCACAACAGTATAGGCTTGGAGGGCGGTCGGCTAATCTCCCGGATGGGAGGTGATGCCATGGAGGTTAAGGACGCTTTGACGCTAATGATTTCATTCGCGACACTCGTCGTACTTATCCTTTCATTCCATAAAAAGAAATAGACCGCCCTCTCCAAAGGTTACCGGTCTATTCCTTTAACCACAGCCTTCCGCCCTTAAAAGCGGCTGTTGTGAAGGAGTCGTGTTAGCCGCACGGCTCCTTCTCATTTAATCGCATTCTGGATACATTATAGCATAGTGTGTTTATAAACGTCATACTTTTTCCGCAATCTGATTCCCTTCGGCGTCTTAAGGAAACCAGCATACGTTTGTTCCAGCGATCGAGCCGCTCTATCCCATCGTTCCATCCTCCCACCGCCACATTCAAACTCTTCCCCCATCACCCTTAGGTCGTTCGGACAGAGGATCCGCTATTTGCGAAAAAAACCGGGTTTTACACACCTTTGCGGACAGAGAATCCCTTATTTGCTCCGATGAAAGCCATTTCGGCCATGATCAAGCAAAATAACGGATCGTGAGTCCGAACCGTCAGCGAAATTAGGGGTTTTCGTCAAAATAAGGTCATCTGTGTCCGATAGCGGCGAGCGACGGGTCTACCTACCGAAGAAGAGGCTGCCCTCGGGTCGCAACGCGACCGAAGATCAGCCTCTCTTCGACGTTCAATATCCGAATATCGCCTGAATGACCGGTTTCGTATGCCCGCCTGGGTACATGACGTAAAGCAGCACGTAGACGGTAACGCCCGTGACGACCGTCGCGAACCAGATAAGCGCGGTCGTCTTGCCGATCTTGCGATGCTTGGCGAACTTTTTCTTAAATGCCAGCGTCAGCGTCGTAATGCCGAACACGGCCGCAACCGTAGCGAGCACGATATGGAACAGCAGGAAGACCATATACACCGTCTTCAGACTCTCCGGCCCGTTAAACATCGTGTTCCCGATGAAGATCGTCCGCGACACGTAGATGATGAAGAACAATAACGCCGCAATCGCCGCCGCCATCATCACCTTCTCGTGCGCTTCCCGTTTCTTCAGCGCGATCAAGCGCCAACCGATCGCGACCAGGATTCCGCTGATCAAGATAAAGCTCGTGCTGACAAGAGGGAATATTTCATACCATGTCATTAACGATCACCCGTTCCATCGTCGTAACTGCTAGAGGGACCAAGCATGCGGTCGGCCGACCGCCGTCATGCAGCGAGGCTTCGCGTGCGCTTGTATCCACACCTATTGTACCTGTACGCCGAACCGAGTTCAAACGTTTCGAAGGATCGTCACAGATTGTTAATAACTGTTCGCGGATTATTCCGCGGCGACCGGGTCGAGCACGTTATCCGTGTCGCGGGTACGGTCTTTCCGGTACCATTGCATGAACACCGTATAGAGCGCCGCGACGTTGACGATCTCCTGCAACAGCTTCATGATAATGCCTCCGAGCTGTTGATCGTCTTCCGCACTCATCAGGTTGAAGAACGACGGGCCTTCGAATCGGGCGAGCAGGTCGGCCGGATTTCCCGATACGCAATAGCCCATCGCCTGCGCCCACACCTCCGGATCGTTGTAGACCCCGAACAGCGGCGTTCCCGCGAAAATAATCATGACGCACGCAGGCGTAAGCAGCAAGCCGTACAAGAAAATGTACCCCAGCGTCATCAGATGAGACATTCTTCGCCACTCCGCGATCGGACAATAGACGTGCCACCAGAGCATAATCGAGCTAAGAAGCATTATCCCGTAATAGATCCGATGGACCGTAAAATTCGTCATGATCCAATCATGATTGTCCGGCAAGTGATACATCGAGAAGAGCATTGTGAACGTCAGCAGGCAGACGATCGGATTCATCAGAAAACGGAAAATGCGATGCTTCCAGAACTTGCCCCCGAACGCCGAACGCCAGAGCCAAGCCGGAATGCCGTAGATCAGCAGCGGCGGGACGAGCACGTAAGCAAGTGCCATGTTCGTCATGTGAAACGTGAACATCAAATGTCCCAATAGGCTTAGCGGGCCGCCTTGCGTAAAATACAGCACGACGATCGCCAGCCAGAAGGACGCTTGCCGAGAGACGGATACGGGACCGCTTCCCGCGAAATGATGGCGCCAAGGTCCGATGACGAAGGTGTACAGGACGAGAACCGCCATCATGAACACCATGAACGCCGGGCTCCACAAATCGCTGAAAGAGAAATATTGCAATCCCATCATACCGGCAACCTCCTTTCCTCAGAAAAAAAGAGAGGACGGATCGCGGCCCGCCTCTCTGCAGTTATACGCTTGCCCTTCTTACCACCATACCCAATACAAGGCCATAATAACCATGGTGAACACGACGATCACTCCGCCGATAATGCCGATAATCGGGAACATGTGTCCGCGGTCCTTCATGTGCATCCAGAAAGCCATTTGAATGATGACTTGAACGACCGCCATCGCGACCAGCATGATATACGTGAACGTCTCGTTGATCTCGCCCGCGGCCACGGCCGCGAAGGCGATGATCGTCAGCGCAAGCGACAGGATAAAGCCGACAACGTGCTTCCGCGGTCCTTCGACCTTGTGGCGCTTCGGCATCTCTTCGGAGGCCGTTTCGTTCGCGTTGCTCGACATGAGTTAACCAGCCACCTTTCCCATCAAATAAACAACGGTGAAGATGAATACCCACACAACGTCGATGAAGTGCCAATACATGGCGGAAATATAAACCTTCGGCGCCGTTACGACGGTCAAGCCCTTCTTGTAGATCTGACCGATGACAAGCGAGATCCAGACGACCCCGAACGCGACGTGCGCGCCGTGGAAGCCGACGAGCGTGTAGAACGAGGAGCTGAAGGCGCTCGTCGCGAACTCGTGTCCTAAATGAGCGTAGTGCGAGAACTCGTAAATTTCCAGGCCAAGGAAGCCAAGACCGAGGAGAACCGTGACGATCAGCCATCCGACCATCGCGTTTTTTTGATGACGATGCATCGCCTGCACGGCGAACACGCTCGTCAAGCTCGACGTAAGCAGGATCATCGTCGCGCCGAAGATCATCGGCAGCTCGAACAATTCCGCCGGCGAAGGTCCGTCTCCGACGCTGTGACGCAAGGCCAGATAAGCGGCGAACAACGTGCCGAAGAGAACGACTTCCGCGCCAAGGAACAGCCAGAAGCCCAAAATTTTATTGCGTGCGTCAAGGGTTGCCTTCTCCGGCTCATGAGGCAATTGCCCTTCTACGTGGTCGTGTGCGCTCATGCTTGCACCCCCTTATTTTGCTCCTCCGGCTCGATATGATATCCATGATCGTCGTACAGGGAGCGAAGAGCCATGCAGATCAAGGTGATGACCAGGCCGACGCCCGCGATGATAAGCTTGTTATAGATGAAACCGAAGCCCGAGATAAACAAGCCGACGCTCATGACGAACGGCAGAATGGACGGAGACGGCATGTGGATCGAACCGACCGGCTCCGCGGCCGGCATCTCTTTCTTTCCTTCCATCTTTTCCTTCCACCATGCATCGTAACCGCGTACGAGCGGAATTTGCTTAAAGTTGTATTCCGGCGGCGGGGAAGGAATCGACCATTCGATCGAACGGCCGTCTTCCCATGGATCGTTCGCCGCATTTTTCGGCTTTGCCGAAGTGATGAACACGTTGATCAAGAAAACAATCGTGCCGATACCCATCAGAATCGCGCCGATCGTACTGATGAGGTTCATGTTGTCGTAGCCTTGGCCGCCGAGATACGTGTATACGCGGCGAGGCATCCCGAGCAAGCCCAGGAAGTGCTGCACGAAGAACGTCAGGTGGAAGCCGATGAAGAACGTCCAGAACGTCCACTTGCCGAGCGTCTCGTTCAGCATGCGGCCGAACATTTTCGGCCACCAGTAATGCAGCCCCGCGAAAATCCCGAGCACCAGACCGCCTACGATAACGTAGTGGAAGTGCGCGACGACGAAGTAGGTATCGTGATACTGATAGTCCGCCGGAGCGGACGCAAGCATAACGCCGGTAACGCCGCCCATGACGAACGTCGGAACGAATCCGATGCCGAACAAGCTGGCGGTCGTAAAGCGGATCGAGCCGCCCCACATCGTAAATAGCCAGTTGAAGATCTTGACGCCGGTAGGCACCGCGATCAGCATCGTCGCGATCGAGAACAACGCGTTCGCAACCGGACCGAGACCCGTCGTGAACATGTGGTGAGCCCAGACCATGAAGCCCAGGAACGCGATCAGGACGGTCGCGAACACCATCGAGCTGTATCCGAACAGGCGTTTGCGGGAAAACGTGCTCACGACTTCGGAAATGATGCCGAACGCTGGCAGGATGAGAATATAAACCTCGGGGTGACCGAACACCCAGAAGATGTGCTCCCAGAGCACGCCGTTGCCGCCGTTGGCGACGTCGAAGAAATTCGCGTTGAACAGCCGGTCGAACATGAGCGCGACCAAGCCGACCGTAAGGGCCGGGAAAGCGAACACGATCAGCGCGGACGTGATGAAGATCGTCCAGGTGAACATCGGCATTCTCATGAACGTCATGCCCGGCGCTCTCATGTTGATGATCGTCGCCATGAAGTTGATGCCGCCAAGGAGCGTTCCGATCCCAGCGATCTGAAGGCCGATGACGTAATAGTCGACGCCCTCTCCCGAGCTGAAGATCGGTCCGGCCAGCGGTACGTAGGAGGTCCATCCCGCGTCGGGAACGGCGCCGGCGAACCAGCTCAGGTTGAGCAGCAGGCCGCCGAAGAAGAACGTCCAGAACCCGAGGGAGTTCAGGAACGGGAATGCGACGTCGCGCGCGCCGATCTGCAGCGGGATGATCGCGTTCATGAGCGCGAAGAGCAGCGGCATCGCCGCCAGGAAGATCATGGTCGTCCCATGCATCGTAATCAATTCGTTAAACGTACTCCCGGAAACGAGATCGTTCATCGGCGTCATGAGCTGAAGCCGAATAATGATCGCTTCCAGACCGCCGATCAGGAAGAAGAACATTCCCGCAATCAAATACAGGACGCCGATCTTCTTATGGTCGACGGTCGTAAGCCAATCCATCAAGCCGCTATAGCGCTTGACCTTGTGTCCATGTGCATGTGCATGTGCAGCCAAGGTCACGTACCTCCTTCAATTCCCGCTGATTATTATTCAAGCTCATTGTCGTATTCAAGCTTATACTCGGCCAAGTACTTGGCGATCGCCGAGATGTCTTCCTCCGACAGATCGATATCTTCCGCGGAAGGCATCATTGCGCCCTTCTTGTAAGCCTGAGGGTCGCGAATCCAATTGCGCAGGTTTTCTTCGACGTCGGCCTCGTCGTTGTACAGAATGCCGCCGATCGTCTCGCGTCCGCCGATGCCCGTCAAGTTCGGGCCGCTGTTGCCGCCGTTCTCTCCGACCGCGTGGCAGCTCAAGCATTGCGAAGTGAATTTCTCCGCGAGCTCGGCGTCGGCCGGCATCGCCGCCGGCGCCTTCATCGCCGCGACCCAGCGGTCGAAGGATTCAGGACTTACGGCCTTGGCTTTGAAATCCATCAGAGCATGGGAAGGCCCGCACAGCTCCGCGCATTTGCCGCGGAATACGCCTTCGTTCGGGAACTCGAGATACATTCTGTTCGTCGATCCCGGATTGTTGTCCATCTTGCCGCCGATGGACGGGATCCAGAAGGAGTGCTTCACGTCGCCCGCGACCAATTCGAACGAAATGACTTTATCCGTAGGCACGATGAGGTCCTGGGCGGTCTTAATGCCGTATTGGGGATATTCAAATTCCCACCAATATTGATAAGCCGTAACTTTGACTTGAACGGCGTTCGCGTCTTTACTGTAGTCTTTCGCCAATCCGAATACGTGCTGAATCGTCGGCACGCCGAGGATCAGCAGCAGGACAAGCGGAATAACCGTCCAAATGACTTCCAGCGTGTGATTGCCTTCCACTTGCTTGGGAATCGTGTTGTCTCCCTTGCGGCGGCGGAAACGAATCAGGACATAAAGGCAAATGATGAACACAACGACAACGACCAAAGCCATGATGCCAATGGACAGTTTCATCAATTCAAATTGCTTCTCTGCGACTGGTCCTTGCGGATTCAGCGCCGAGAGGTCTTCTCTTCCACATGCCGTCAGCAACAGCACGAGTCCCGCAAGCAACGGGAGCAGCCGTTTCATTACAGGCCACCGGTTCATCATATCAACCCCATTTTGACGTTTTCATAGAAAATCGTTTCCTGGCTCGGCGAACGCTTTCCTATATGTACTCGGATGTTGAACCTATCCGGGCTTGTCGATATTTTTGCCCGGTCGTTTTCCGCCAGCCGCCAGGGCTTGACTGGACTGGAAATCTGCAACAAACGCTCTTCAAGCACTCTAATTAATATAAAGATTGTAGCGCTATCTTGTCAATGTTAGCCGAACAGTTCACAAATTGTTCTCAAAACTGTCAAAAAGGCCGTCGTTCTAAGGATTCCGAGCTTAGTCGAGACGTCGAATCGACACTTTCGGGGCGAGAGAAGAAAGCTTCGCTTACGCTAGCCGCGTTCGTTTCCTTCTTCCCTTCTTTTTGCCATAAAGACCGACTTTTATGTGCATGCCCGCGCGCATACTTTGCCCTTGGCGGTAAACCCTACGAAATGAACGATCATCGAGGAGGGGTTACCATTGTCGTCCGTACGGCGTTCGATCGCGCTTCTCGGCTCCGCTCTCGCGTTCGGGCTGCTGAGCGCTTGCAATTACACGTCCTACTTTCAGAAGACCAACCAGGATTACGCCAGCCGCGCCTCCAACGATCCGAAGATGCAGCAAGTCCGGTCGTACGGCTCCAGAACCGCGAATCCGCAGCAGCACGAGAACCGCTACTTCGAATACAGCTCCGCCCTTTCGAACAAGATCGCGGCGCTTCCGGGCGTCCATACCGCGCTCGTGTTCGTGACGGACAAGAACGCATACGTGGGCATTATGACCGACTGGTCGGCGACAGGAACGGACGCTCATGGCGGATACCGCACCCACGAGCAGGACAATACCGGCACGACGGAGGGCGTATACAATATCGTCACCGGCAGTCCGAAATGGGACAATCGCCAAGTCGCCACGCCTTATAATTCCTTTTTTACGCACAAGGATTCTTCGGACTTGTCTACGGAGCTTCGCCAGGTGATCGGGTCGAAGATCCGTGAGGAGATCCCTTCCGTGCAAGAAGTGCACATCTCCGCGAACCGGGAATGGGTGAACCAATCGCTCGGTTACGCCAAGGAAGCCTGGCTCAAGAAACCGCTGGCGCCGCTGACCGAAGACTTTAACACGCTCGTCCAGTATACGTTCGGCATGGGCGACCGGATCCCGATCCCGCTCCATCTGAAGCCGCGGTCGGGCGCGAACGGCGCGGAGAACGGCCCCGCGAACGCAATGCGGTAGATCGCCCCGCGGACGAGCAGCAAAAAAACGACCGGGGAAGGCTGTGCGCTTTCCTCGGTCGGTCGCACTCCCGCTCCGATCAGGAGGCGGGAGAATTTAATTTCGTCAGCTCGCGTTCCACGAGCACGGTCAACTCGTCTTCGTAACCACCGGTAATCCGGTATTTACGGATATAATCCTTCACGAACTTGCGCGGATCCTTGGGCCGGAAAATTCTCGTCAGTTCTCTCAAGCTTTCCTGAACTTCGTTGTGGCTGCGTTTGGCCATACTGTTCCCTCCCAGTGGAATGGATTCCGGCCCGGAGCGATTTCCCGAAGCCGAAGGCGGTAGTGCGCCACCCGGAGAACCCAGACACCGAATACGGCCGCGTCGGCGACTCGCTTCGCTGCCGGGCACGATTCAGGGAAGGATAGATCATCGCAAGCTTTCCTGAATCAAGGGCTTTTCCATCAAGCTCGATGCTCCAACGATGTTGACTGATCAGAAAACGTCCTGCATTATCTCATTATACCACTATAAGTCTGAGGGATAAAGCCTTAATGACCAGGCCTCCGTCATGACGTCCTTTCGACCGGCGCGGCCGTCTCGTCGCGGACGACGAACAAATGTCGGTTCCCCGATAAGGAAAAGCGCTCTCCCGAACGCAATGCGTATCGGACGCCCGGCTTAAGCCGCTCCCCGCTCGCCAGGAACGTTCCGTTCGAGGAGCCGTTGTCTTCGAGGATAAACAGCCGATTTTCTTCGGAATACCTGAGCGTGCAATGCACTCTGCTGATCTCGCCCGCCTCGTACGGGAACAGGATCGTGCAGCGCGAAGGATCCCGGCCGAACGTCAGCCTCCGGTTCAACACCCGATAAGAATTGCCTGCATGCTCCCCTTCCAGTCCGCATAGCCTCGGCTCGTCGTCCTCCGCGGTCTCCGCCTGGCCCTGAAAAGCCACGATCTGCGTGACCGGTATCGTATAATCGGTAATTGAAGGCTCATCATCCAGCTCTTCTTCGGCGGACGCCTCTTCGCCGTTCCATTCCGGGGAGCCCCGTTCGTCGAGCGGCTCCTCGTCGTCCGCGGCGGAAACAGAATTTGCCGCTTTGCCTCGCGCGGTCATCTGCAGAAAGGCGATGACCGCGCCCACGGCGACGACAATCCCGATGCCGAGCGCGGCAAGCAGCGGCAGGGTGCCGACCTGCACCGCGGACAGCTCCAGATGTTCCGATGCGAATGCGGAACCGGGCGTCGCGAGCATGTCGAACGGGAAGGCGGCAACCGCCAGCTTGGGACGGCCGCGCCGCATCTTCTTCTTCGCGTCATTTCGCCCCCTCTCCCCGATCTTGCGTTCTCCGACACACACCGCTATCACCTCCGAGGACGAATTGCTTGTAAACGCTTTCCTTAATGTTCGAAAAGGAAAGCGTAACAGGCGCATATATGCAAATATTATAGCGAATTCCAGCAAAGGCTTCAATTGTCCGAATCCAAAATTTAGGTAAATTTTAGATCGTTTTCCTCTCCTTCTTCCCTTAGCTTGCGTCTAAGCACTTTGCCGATCAACGACATGGGCAGCGCGTCTCTGAATTCGTATTGCTTCGGGACTTTGTAGGAAGCGAGACGTTCCCGGCACCAGCGGTCCAGCTGCATCTCGGACACTTGCCAGCCTTGTTTGGCGACGACGAACGCCTTGACCGTTTCGCCGCGGTACGGATCCGGGACGCCCAGCACGGCGACCTCTTTCACGCCAGGGTGCTCGAACAGCGCTTCTTCCACTTCCCGCGGGTAGACGTTGTATCCTCCGGCGAGAATCACGTCTTTCTTCCTGTCGATAATCGCGAAAAAACCGTCCTCGTCCATCGTTCCGATGTCTCCGGTGCGCAGCCAGCCGTCTTGCAATACGGCCGCCGTCTCGTCCGGCCTGTTCCAATAGCCTTTCATCACTTGGGGTCCGCGAACGGCGACTTCGCCGATCTCGCCTGCAGGCAGCGGCTCCAAGCCGTTCTCCCCGACGATTCTCGCCTCCGTATCCGGCAAGGGGATGCCGATCGTGCCGCCCTTGCGGAAGCCCCAGACCGGATTGCAATGCGTGACCGGAGACGATTCCGTCAGGCCGTAGCCTTCGATCAGCTTGCCTCCCGACTTCCGTTCGAAATTCTCCTGCACCTCTCTCGGCAGCGGAGCGGCTCCGCTGACGCATACGCGGATGGAGGAGAGATCCTGTTCCCCCATGCCTGGGTCGTTCATCAGCGCGATGTACATCGTCGGCGCCCCCGGGAATACCGTCGGCTTGCGGCGGCGAATCGTCTCCAGCACCATTTTCGTTTCGAAGCGGGGCACGAGCAGCAACGAGCACGCCATATTGACCGCCTGGTTCAGCAGCACCGTCAGTCCGAATACGTGGAACATCGGGAGCGCCGCGAGGAACCTTTCTTTCCCCTTCTCCAAGCGGTAGCACCAGGCACGGATCTGAGCCGTGTTCGCCAGCAAATTCGCGTGCGTCAGCATGACCCCCTTCGGCCGTCCCGTCGTCCCTCCCGTATACTGGATCATCGCCAAATCCTCGTCGGCGTCGACCTCTTCGCACATATCGGCTTCCGGACTCCCGTTCAACAGCGACGACCAGCGCAGCACGCCTTCCTCTTCCCCGTAGACGACTTTCAGATCGGGAAATTCCCGGCGCCGCTTAAGCGGGTAAAGCACGTTTTTCGGAAAAGGTAGCCCGTCGGACAAGGAAGTGACGATCACGTGCGCGAGCGCCGTTCCTTCCCTCGCCTTGGCGACTCTCGGCATGAGCAAGTCGAGCGCGACCAGGACGGTCGCCCCGCTGTCCGTCAGCTGCAGCCGCAGCTCGCGTTCCGTATACGTCGGATTCGTCTGCACGACGATCGCCCCGGCCATCAAGGCGCCATAGTACGCGAACACCGCTTGGGGACAGTTGGGCAGCATGATCGCCACGCGATCCCCCTTCGCGACGCCGAGCGACCGCAGCGCTCCGGCCGCTTTGCGCGATTGGCGCAACGTTTCGTCAAAGGAATATTTCTTGCCCAGAAAATCGATCGCTTCGTTGTCCGGGTAATCGCGCGCCGAGTCGATCAGCATTTGCGCGACGTTATGCTTCGGGTAATCGTAGGTCGGGCGCACCTGAAGCGGATACTTCGACAACCATGGCCGTTCGTCTTGCGGGAAATCGGATTTTTCGCTCAATGTCTTCCCCTCCTTATCCAGAATTTATTCACTCGCACGCCCCCCGTATGCCCGCATCCGGGAAAAAGGACTTTGCCCCGTCGTCCCGCTTACCCGCGGCCGTTCGGACAGAGGATCCGCTATCTGAGAACAAAACCGGTTTTTGCGCACCTTCGCGGACAGAGGATCCGTTATTTGGCTCCGAAAGTGCGATTTCGGCCACTGATCATCGAAATAACGGATCGTCTGTCCGAATCGTCATCAAAAGGAGGGGGTTTCGCCAAAATAAGGTCTTCTGTGTCCGATAGCAATCGATCCAGCGGTGCGAGGCGCTATCCCAAGCGCACAAAAAACCTGCCGAAATGCTTTCGGCAGGCTGACTGACCAGAGGGGGCTCCGGGGTTGTCTTCTCGATCTAATTCACGCCATAGAACAAGCCATCCATGGCAGCCATTGAAAGAGCCGGGCATCCCGTATTATGTTTAGACTGCATGCCTTCTCTCCCCCACCGGCTTTTATTGTTGGCAGGACAACAGTATTTTCATTGCCCGGCCGCCGGTTTCCATCTCTTCGAACCCTTTGCCTGCGTCCTCCAGCGGATAGATGCCGCTGATAATGCGCTCCAGCGGCAAGCGGCCGGAATCGGCCAGCCGGATCGCGTGCTCGAAATCTTCCTCTTCATACACCCTCGCGCCGAGCAGCCGCAGCTCCCGCCAGAAAAACCGATGTAAGTCCACCGAAGCCGGTTGGCTGAATATCCCGACGATGACGATGCGGCCTCGGATTCTCGGCAATTGCGTCATCAACGCCGCCCCCGCTGCCGAAGAAGTGACCTCGAACACGACGTCCGCTCCCGCTCCTTGCGTTTCTTGCTCAACGAAGGCGGCGAAATCCGTTTCTTTCGGATTGACCGTTTCAAACCCCAGCTCGCTTAACAACTCGATCCGATACGGATTGATCTCGGAAATGACGACTCTCGCGCCCGCCTCGCGGGCGACCATCGCGATGAGCGTCCCGATCGGTCCGCCGCCTAGCACGACCGCAAATTCTCCCGGCCTTACTTCTCCCAATCTCACGTCGTGGCAAGCGACGGCAAGCGGTTCGATCAGCGCGCCCAGCTTCAGGGACAACGACTGGGGCAGCTTATGCAAAGTATGCGCCGGCACGGTCCATAAGGACTGGAACGCGCCCGGCGTTTCGATGCCCAGAAACTTGAGCTTGCGGCAAATATGCCGGCAGCCTCGCTTGCAGGCGTCGCATTCTCCGCAAGGATCGAGCGGCCGGACGGTTACGTTGTCGCCCGGGGCGTATGAATCGACGCCTTTGCCGACGGCCCGCACGACGCCGGACATCTCGTGCCCCATTACGTGGGGAAGCCTGATGCGGTTGTTCATATGGCCGAGATAAATATGCAGATCGGTTCCGCAGATGCCCGCGTAGGCCACTTCGATCTGGACTTCTCCCGGTCCCGGCGCGACGGGTACGCAAGCTGCCGATTGCAGCTGCTTGTCGCCTGTCATTAGAACGGCTTTCATGTGCGATCTCCTCTCATTACCTGTCAGTAGAGTAAATCCAGCGTCTCGCGGTCGTTTCGGTGCGCGATTCGGAAGAGCGCTTCGACGAAGTAATAATCGCCGTACATCGTCGATTCGTCGATCCCCGACTGTCGGGGCTTATCCACCGTCGCATGCTCGATAATGCCGTATTTCGCGATATCCTGATACAAGCAATGCCGGATCAGCGCGTTTACGACCGCTTCTCCGCGCTCCTGCCACAGCCCCGCCTCCCGCTCATTTCCGCTGAGTCGCAGCCTGTCCGCCAATAGCAGCATTCCGGAAGACGCAATGGAACCCGCCGACGCATCGAGCGGTTCGCGCGGATCGTCTCGAAACGCGAAATCCCAGCGGGGCAAGCGCAATTCCGAATCCAGGTTGGACCAGAAATATTCGGCGATCTTCCGCGAAGCGTCCAGGTATTGGAGATTGCCGGTGTAGCGGGCCATGTTGGCGAATCCGTAAAGCGCCCATGATTGGCCTCTGGACCAGCACGTTTCCGGCTTATATCCTTGATGGGTCGTCTTTTCCACGATTTCGAACGTCTCCGGATCCCACTTGACCAGATGGTAGATCGAATGGTCCGGGCGGACGTGAACGTTCCATATTCGATCGGCGACACGCTGCGCGATCCGGGCATATTCCGCGTTTCCGGTCTGCCCGGACGCCCACACCATGAGCGGCAAATTCATGATCGTGTCCACGATGGCGTTACCTTCGTACCCCGGTTCGTCCCATGCGAGAATCAGACCCGACCTCTCCTCGTATAGATCGCGCATGTTTTTGGCGCCGTGCAGGGCCAGTTCCCGCAACTCGGAATCGGGCCGAATCCGGTCGCCAAGCACGCAGCTGGGCCCGAAGATGAATCCCATGTCATGCGTTTTGTTGTCGCCGATGCGGGAGCGGAACCGCTTGGACCAACTCCCGGCGTATTCCCGGATCGTCTCCGGACGATCGTCATGGAAGCTTCGCAGCCAATGCAGCCCCGTCCAGAAACCTCCCGTCCAATGCCCGTTGGCATGGGTCAACCACTCCCCGTCCCTCGTAATATGGGGGAAGTCCGCCAGCGATTTGCTAATTTCCTCCGCTTTGCGAAATGACCGGTCTAATGCCTGCACGTAATCCATCCCTGTCCACTCCTATCGCTGGTGTTGAAATACCGGCTTTCTCTTCTCGCGGAACGCGCTCACGCCTTCGGCGCAATCCGGCGTCCGAAACAGCATGTCGCTCAGATCGAGCGTCATCTGAACCGCTTGATCGTGCGTTTGATGCCACGACGCCCGAACGGACTTCTTGATCGCCTTCACGGCTTCGAGCGGCTGGCCGGCGAATCGCGCAGCCAGCGATACCGCCTTGGCTTCCGCTTCTCCTGCCAGCGTGACATGATCGACCAACCCGATTCTGAGCGCTTCCCCGGCATCGAGAAATTCTCCCAATATTTGCAGTTCGATCGCTTTGGCGGTTCCGACCAGTTTCGGCAGCCGGAACACGCCTCCCGCACCGGGAATGACGCCCAAATTGATTTCCGGCAGCCCGATCTTGCTTGTCTCGGACATGACCCGAATGTCGCAAGCGAGCGCGATCTCGCACCCGCCCCCGTACGCAAATCCTTCGATCGCGGCGATGACGGGCTTGGAGAAGCGTTCGATCCTCGACCATGCCTCGTTTTCTTTTTTCAGTTTCTTGCCGACGACGTCGTCGCGGACTTCCATGAACTCCTTGATGTCCGCTCCGGCGCTGAAAGCCCGCTGCCCTTGACCGCGAATGACGACGGTCCGCACGCTGTCGTCGGGTTCCAGCTCGGTCAAGGTTTCGATCATTTGCCGCGTCATTTCCAGCGTAATCAGATTCAGCGGCGGGTTTTGCAACGTCAGCACCGCAACTCCGTTATCGAAACGCTCCACGCCTATGAATGTTGTCATCTCTTTCACTCCCGGATGCTTTCTTTCTGAGATAAACAACGCCACCCCCAAGAAGGGTGGCGTTTCGTCGACGTGCCGCCGCAAGCCCGATCAGAAGCCTTTGCCGATATTCTCCGCAACGTTGGAAGCGTCGATTATTTTGCTTTCCAACTCGATTTCTTTCGGGAACGTTTCGCCCTTGGCGATCTTGTATGCATATTGAATGCCTTCCGGCGCGCAGAACGGGTAGGTCAACGTGGCGAGCAGTTCGCCCTGGCTGACGGAATCGATCGCCAAATTCTCGCCGTCCACGCCAATGACCTTGACTTCGTCCAGACGGTTGGCCGCCTTGAGCGCCTGGATGGCGCCGAGCGCCATTTCGTCGTTATGGGCGTACACGGCTTGAATTTCCCCTTTGCCGTAACGCTGCAGCATGTCTTCCATGAATTTCAGCGCCGGTTCGCGCAAGTAATCGGCATGCTGTTCCGCGATGATCTTGACGTCCTTGCCCAGCGTTTCCCGGAACCCTTGATTCCGTTCTACGGTTGCCGACGCGCCCGCGGTACCTTGGATTTCGATGACGTTGCCTTTGCCGCCGATGGCATTCGTAATGTATTCACCCGCGGTTTTCCCCAACGCGAGGTTGTTGCCTCCGATATGGAGCGTCACTTCCGTATTGACTTTACGATCCAGGGTAATGACCGGGATGCCTGCGTCCATCGCTTTCTTGACGACGGGAGTCAGCGCATCCTCCGTCAACGGACTGATCACCAATACGTCGACCTTGCGGGAAATCAACGACTCCACGTCCGATACTTGCTTGCTGGCCGTATTCTCGCCGTCCGTCGTGATGACTTCTACGTCCTTGTAGTTTTCTTGCGCGTACTTCACGTTCTGCTCCACCATCGCGACGCGGAACGGGTGGTTCATCGTGCCCTGCGAAAATCCGATTACGATTTTCTTCTCGCCCTTGTCGGACGATGGAGTTGCCGCGGTAGAGCCCGTCCCCCCCTCGTTCTTGTTGCCGCCGGAACAAGCCGCCAGAGACATGATCACCAACATCGCAACCAATGCCATGACCGTTTTTTTCATCGTCAACCCTCCATGTAAGTTGTTGTTTTCCCTCGTGAACCCTTGCTTGCTATCTTGCCGTTCTTGCCCTCTTTCCCCCTCGTTGCGGCTTTAAGACCTTCTTCTGCGTTCCAGCAGAACAGCCAGAACTATGATGAGACCCTTTACAATTTGTTGTGTAAAAGGGGTAACACCCAATAGGTTCAGCATGTTGGCGATGACGACGACGATGGCCGCCCCGATGACCGTGCCCCGGATCCCGCCTTCTCCCCCGAACAGACTGGTCCCGCCGATGACGACCATTGCGATGGCATCCAGCTCGTATCCGGTACCCGCCGTCGGCTCGCCGACGGTCAAGCGGGAAATCAGGATCAGGGCGGTCAAACCGGACAGAATGCCGCTGATCACGTACACGTTGAAGACCGATCCAATTGTTGTTGATCCCGGACAGCCGGGCAGCTTCCGGGTTGTCCCCGATCGCGTATACGGCGCGGCCGAACGGCGTATAGTTCAGCAGCACGTATGCCAGAACGACGACGACGATCAGGATAATAACCGGGACCGGCAGACCGAGCCAACTGCCGCCGCCGAGCCAATAAAACGAGCTGGCGGATTCCCCGAGCGAAACCGGCTGGCCTTTGGAGAACGTCATGGCGATCCCTCTGCCGGCAACCATCATTCCCAGCGTCATGATGAAAGCGGGAATCTTCCCTTTGGAGATGCCGGCCCCGTTCACCCCGCCGAGCAATGCGCCGATCAGCAAACCGGCGATAATAACGACCGGTTGCGGCGTGCCGTGCTTCAGCATGTCCGCGCAGACGACCGCGACGACGGCGATGATAGAGCCTACGGACAGGTCGATCCCGGCGGTTAGAATGACGAACGTCATCCCGACGCTGACCATGCCGACAATCGCCATTTGCCGCACGATGTTAATCAAGTTGTCCGTCTGCAGAAAATGCGGGGAACTGATGGCGGCGATCGCGCACAGGGCAAGCAGGGCCCACAGCACGCCGGAATCTCTTAGAAAACGCTTCCATCCAGGCACGTATGCCCCCTGGCCGACCGCGCTCGGATCGGCCTTGACTGCGGATTTAACAATCATTCGAATTGCCCCTTACCCACGTGGATTTTGACTTAGCTTGTATAGTACGGCGTTCTTTTGCCGATATGGATGTTGATCGCCTTCAGTTCGGTAAACTCCTCGAAGCCGGCTTGTCCCATCTCTCTACCGAAGCCGCTTCCCTTATAACCGCCGAACGGCAGCTGCGGGGAGCCGTCAATCATCGTATTGACCCATACGGTTCCGGCTTTCATCTCCCTCGAGACGATCATCGCCTTGTCCACGTCTTTGGTCCAAACGGCCGAAGCCAATCCGTATTTGGAGTTGTTCGCGATCGCAATCGCTTCCTCCATCGTATGGAAGCGGGTGACGCTAAGGACCGGTCCGAATATTTCTTCCTGGAAGATGCTCGTCTCTTGTCCGACATGATCGAATATCGTCGGCGCCACGAAGCAGCCCGTCGGGCATGCTTCCGATTCGACCTGATGGCCGCCCGTCAGAAGCTTCGCTCCTTGTTCCTGGCCCTGCTTGATGAATCCCATGACTTTGGCCGCATGTTCCGGGTGGATCAGCGCTCCGATATCGGTATCTTCCTGCATCGGGTTGCCGACCTTCAGCCGCTTCGCGCGCTGCGCCAGCTTGTCCAGGAAAGCGTCGGCGATGCTGTCTTCGATGATCAGTCTGCTCCCGGCGCAGCACGTTTCCCCGTTGTTGAAGAAGATGCCGAACATCGCTCCGTCTGCCGCGTCGTCCAGGTCTGCATCAGCGAATACGATATTGGCCGACTTGCCGCCCAGCTCGACGGACGTTTTCTTCATCGTCCCGGCCGCTCCCGCGATAATGCGCTGTCCGGTTGCCGTCGAACCCGTGAATGAGATGAAATCGATATCCGGGCTGTCCACCAGCGCTTGTCCGACCTGCGGCCCGTAGCCGGTGACGACGTTGATGACGCCGGCCGGCACGCCCGCTTTCTCGGCAAGGCGGGTAATTTCGATCGTTGTGCTCGACGTAAACTCCGATGGTTTGACGACGACGGTGCAGCCGGCAGCCAGAGCAAACGGCATCTTCTGGCAATAGATGAGCGCTGGAAAATTCCACGGCGTAATCAATCCGACGACGCCGACGGGTTCGCGAACGACCAGCGCCGTATGTTTATCCCCGAAATTCGTGTAGCTCTCGCCATGCATTTGCTGAGCCAGGCCGGCCGCATATTCGATCAAGCCGATGCTGCCCTCGATGTCCCCTCTGGCCATGCGGATCGGTTTCCCGTTCTCCTCTGTTTCAATTCGGGCCAACCGCTCGATTTCGCTCCGCATTTTTTCCGCCAGGCGAAACAGCACCCTCCCCCGTTCCATGCCCGACATCCGCGGCCACGGACCGGAATCGAACGCGTTTCTGGCGACCGCGATCGCCTTGTTCGTATCCGCCGGCGTACCGTCCGCAAACCGGGCGACGAACTCTCCCGTTGCCGGACTTTTGCGATCGATCATTCGCCCGGAATCGGACGCCGACCAGTTGCCGTTCACGTAATGTTGATACTCTCTAACCGTTGATCCGTTAGCCATGCTGTTTTCCTCCTTGCCATGCGGCATATTTCATGATCAGTTCTTCGCTGGCTTCCTCTCCGTCGATTTCCTGCACCAACCGGCCTTCTCTCACGACCATGATGCGATGGCTGAGTCCGAGTATTTCCGGCAGCTCGGAGGACACCATCAGGATGGCAACGCCCTGATCCGCAAGATCGGCCAGCAGCCGGTAAATTTCCCGTTTCGCGCCTACGTCGACGCCGCGCGTAGGCTCGTCGACCAGAATGATCTTGCAGCCCAGATACAGCGAACGCGCAAACATGAACTTCTGCTGATTGCCGCCGCTGAAGTTTTTCACTTTGGCCGATACGTCGGGAGGACGAACCTCCAGTTGTCTGGCAAGCTGCGACGTTATTTCTTTTTCTCTGGATTTGTCGAGCAGGGCGCCGCGCCTGATGCCCGACAGCTGGGAGATCGTCACGTTAAACGAAGCTTTCTGATTCAGGAACAACCCTTCCGTCTTGCGGTCTTCCGGCAAATAGCCGAAGCCGAGCCGAATCGCATGTTTGGGTGAACGAATGACGGCTTTGCGCCCGAACACGCTAATCTCTCCCGAGTCCGTCGCATCTGCGCCGACAATAGCCCGCAATATTTCGGAACGCCCGGATCCGGCGAGGCCGGCAATCCCGACGATTTCCCCTTGGCGAACCGTTAGATTGATGTCCCGGATCACACCCTTGCGCGTCAAATTCCGGACTTCCAATGCCGCTTCTCCCGTCTTCCGTTTTTTGGGCGGGTAAATATCCTTCAATTCTCGTCCGACCATCATCGACACGAGTTGGTCCGTATTCAGCGCTTCGGTATCCCGGGTATCCACCCATTCGCCGTCCTTCAAGACGGTGACCCGCTGCGTAATTTGGAACAGCTCGCTCAAGCGGTGGGAGATGTAGATGAATGATACGCCCTGGGCCGACAGCTTGCGAATGACCTTGAACAAGCCGAGAAGCTCCGTATCGCCCAGCACGGCGGATGGTTCGTCCAATACGATGATTTTGGCGTTTCTGGAAAGCGCTTTCGCAATTTCGACCATTTGGCGCTGGGCCACGTTCAAATTATTGACGATCGTCTTCGGATGGAGATCGAGCTCCAATTGATCCAATACGGCCCGGGCATCGGCTTCGAGCTGCTTCCAACTGACGAGCCCAAGCTTCGTCTTGGGTATGCGTCCCGAGAATATATTCTCGGCCACGGATAAATTCCGGAAGAGCGTCATTTCCTGATAGATGACGGCCACGCCGAGTTCGATCATCGTCTTGGGAGTCGCTCTGGCGACTTCCTTGGACTCGATCCTGATCGTCCCCTCGTCCCGGTCGTAAGCGCCGGACAAAATTTTCATCAACGTCGATTTGCCGGCGCCGTTCTCCCCGATCAAGCCGTGGACTTCGCCCTGATTCAAAGTAAAGGACACGTTATGCAAAGCTCGGACTCCGGGGAAGGACTTGCTGATTCCACGCATTTCGAGAACCGTATTCACGGGTACCTCCCTTCTCTGTCCGCGCGATCAGAATGCGGCACGGTACAAGGATTCGATATCTTTCTGGTTGTTGTTGCGGGGATTACCGGGGCGGTCGATCGCATTCAGCGATTCCAGCGCCATCCGTTCGATCGCATCTTCGGTAATGCCTGCATCCCGCAGCCGCAGCGGAACCCCGACATCGACCATCAACTGTTTGACGGCGGCAATCGCTTTCGCCGCAGCCTCGCGGCGGGTAATCCCATCGACGTTCTCGCCCATCGCTTCCGCGATATCGGCGAACTTGTTCACTTGGGCGATCAGGTTGAATTCCATGACATGAGGCAGCAGTATCGCATTGGCTACGCCATGGTGTATGTTGAAATGTCCGCCCATCGTATTAGCCATCGCATGGACGAGGCCAAGGCCCGCATTATGGAATCCGACTCCAGCCAGACAGGAAGCGACCAGCATCTGATAGAGGGATTGGCGATGGCCCGCAACTGCCGGTCTCAAATGTTCGGCGATCAGCTTGATGGCGTGAAGGTTCAACCCGTCCGTAAACGCGTTCGCGCCTCGCGAGACGTACCCCTCAATTGCATGCGTCAACGCATCGATGCCGGTTGCGGCACAGACCGGCGCAGGCAAGCCGGCGACCATCCGCGGATCCAGGAAAGCGATTTCCGGATACAGCAGATCGGAAGCAACGACCATTTTGGCGTGTCTGTCCGGGTCGGAGATGACGGCCCCTTTGGTCACTTCGCTGCCGGTTCCGACGGTCGTCGGGACGGTCAACAGCGGCAAGATCGGATTCGCGAACTTGTCGAATCCTTCATAGTCGCGAATATGTCCGCCGTTGGTCGCCAGCATGGCCGCGGCTTTCGCCGTATCCATCGGGCTTCCGCCGCCTACGGCGATAATGACTTCGCTGCCGGATTGCTGCTGCGCTCTAACGGCTTCTTCAACGTTGGCGATGGTCGGATTGCTGACGACGTCGTCGAATACGGCGACTTCCACGCCGGCGGAAGACAGCGTGCTCAGGATCGGATCGAGCAATCCGTTCATGCGGACGCCTTTGTCCGTCACGACGAGCGCTTTCTTGCCGTATGCCAGCGCTTCTTCGGCGATCGTTGACAGCGCGTTTTCCCCCATCACGATGCGGGTCATGGATGTAAACCTTCTCATTTCGCATTTCTCCTTTATTCGTTGGTATCCGTTTTAGACACGACCGCCCGGCTTGCAATCAGCGATTCGATTTCTTCATCCGTGTACCCGCATTCCTTCAGCACTTCGAACGTATGTTCGGCGAAAGCCGGCGGCGCCTTCCATATGCGGGGCGGTTCGCCGTTATACCGAACAGGATGGTTGATCACCCGCATCGCTCCGCCGGTCGGATGATCGATTTCCTCGATTACGCGGTTCCATTTCACTTGCGGATCCTGCTCCACTTCGTCATAGTTCTGAACCGGCGAATGCCAAATGTCGCATTTTTCGAAAATTTCAAACCATTCCGCATTCGTCTTCGTTTTCATCAGATCGCTGAATATTCGATCGAACCGTTCCCTCTGCGTAAATTGGTCTTCCTTGGTCATCCCTTCGAAATGCTCGTCCCCGAACGCCGCCCGAAGCTTCTCGATCGGATTGACGGACACGGTAATATATCCGTCTTTCGTCCGGTAACTGCCGTAAGGGGATTGGTGGAACTTGGTGCTCATGCCGCTATCGAAGCTTTCCCACAGATGAAATCCGTTAATGTGGTAGCTGAACGATTCGATTTGCAAGTCGATCGCGGCGTTGAACAAGTTGCTGTCCACCTTGACGCCAAACCCCGTGCGGTTGCGTTCGTGCAGCGCGGCCAATACCCCCATTGCTCCCAGCACCGCCGCATGCTGGTCCACGACTGCCGTACCTGCGGATATGGGAGGCCCGTCTTTTTTGGCGGTCAGCCACGCCAGCCCGCTCATGCTCTGCAGCAGCAAATCCTGTCCCGGCTTGTCCCGGTACGGACCGTCCGACCCGTAGCCGGTGCACGAGCAATAAATGAGCTTCTCGTTGATCTGCTTCAACGCTTCGTAACCGAATCCCAGCTTGTCCAGCACGCCCGGGCGGTAGTTTTCAACAATCACGTCCGCTTCCCGAACGAGGCGGCGGACGATTTCCTTTCCTTCCTCGTTCTTCAGATCGACGGAGATGCTTCGCTGATTTCGGTTCGCCAGCAGGAAAAAGATGCTGACGCCGTTCCGGTACGCATTCATGCCTGACCACGTTCGCTCATAGGCGCCGCCGGGAGGTTCGATTTTGATCACGTCCGCTCCCAGGTCCGCAAGGATTTGCACGGCAGACGGTCCCTGGAGAAAATGAGTGAAGCTAATGACTTTGACGCCCTGCAACGGCTGTATCATGGAACGTCTCCTCCTCACAGTATTGAATCGATTCAATATTTTGGCATTGAAATAGAATTAATCTGGAAAATCATTGATATTTCTTAGGGTTTTCATTACTTTTATGCTATTTGTTGGATGGATTATAGCTGTTTTCGTTGAATCGATTCAATATTTGCGTAAAATAACGGGCCCCAGGTGCGAATCAGACGACGGTTTTACGGATCGCTCCGCAAGTCCTGCGGATGATCAGATGGGTCGGAAGAATGCATTCCGACGGCGGGGATGGCCGTTTCTGCCCGATTAAATCCAGCAAAATCCGGGCGGCCTGCCGACCCATATCGTATCTGGGGATGCGGACGCTCGTTAACTGGATCGCTCTCGATTGCGCCAGAAACAAATCGTCGACGCCGATCAATGCCAAATCCTCCGGCACGCGCAGCCCCTTGTCCAGCGCGGCGTCCAACACGCCCAATGCCGACATGTCGTTGCCGGCGATGATGGCCGTAGGCCGAATTTCCTTTGGCAAATCGATAATGTTGAGCGCGGCTTGATAGCTGAATTCGTATCGGCCGTGGCCTTGCGAGATCCATTCGGGCAAAATCGGAATGCCCGCATCCGACATCGCTTGCTGATAGCCGCCAAGGCGATCGTAGTTAACGTTCGAATCGGTAACGCCCGTAATATAGCCGATTTTTCTGTGCCCGAGCGACAGCAAGTGCGTTGCGGCGCTCTGGGTTCCTTTGAAATTATCGGCCACGACGGCGTAAACCGGCAAGTCCGGAATCTTCCGGTGAGCCAATACGATCGGATAACCTTGCTTCAAGAGCTCTTCAAGCAATGGCCCGTCCTGGTTCTTGGCGCTTGCGACGATAACGCCGTCGAGCTTGCCTTTCCTGAGCTGGAGCAGCGCGCTGCTCGTCCTCTCGGACTGATCGTTCGTATTGATCATCACGACATTGAATCCTTTGGCATGCGCTTCGTCCTCGCAGCCTTTGGCCAAATCGGGGAAAAACGGGTTCGTGATATCGGTTACAATTAATCCAATCGTTTTGCTGACTTTCACCCGCAGACCGCGCGCAACTGCATTCGGCACGTAATTAATTTCTTCAACCGCTTTCATAACGCGTTCTACTTTATCCGGACTTACGTATCTCGTATTATTGAGTACATACGAAACTGTCGCGGGCGATACCTTGGCTATTCTGGCAATATCTTTGATCGTTGGCAACTTGCAGTGCACTCCCTCCTCATCTAATCGTTTCAATGAAGATGTGATATAATCATATCATGCCTTTTTGCAAGATTCAACACTTTTTAAAGCGCTTTATTCAAAACATGGCGAGATTAGGCGCCAGTCAGACACAGAATGGAGGAATGTATATGTATTACAAGGCGGTCTTTTCCGATGTCGATGGAACTTTGTTAAACTCCAGGCACCGAATCACGGCCCGAACCCGAGAAGCGATCAGGTATCTAACGGAAGAACGCCATATTCCCTTTATCCTCGTTTCCGCTCGGATGCCGCAAGCGATCTTGCCACTGCAGGACGAGTTGGGCATCAATGCCCCGATTGTCGCTTTTGGAGGGGCGCTAGTGCTGGGTTCAGCCCAAACGGACGGAACCAGAGAGGCGATTCTGAACTTGCGGACGGAAGCTTCCGTGACGACCCGCCTGCAGCGACTGGTGATTCGGCAATTTCCTTCCATTTGCTTCACGTCGTATGATCAGGAACGGTGGCTTGTTCCGTCCACAGACGACCCTTGGGTCGTACAAGAAATGGAGATTACAGGGATTATGCCGATTGCGAGGGACCCGGCCGATGTCGGGAAACGACCCGTACTTGCGAACAAAGCGATGTGCATGGGGGAGCCGGAGGAAATTGTCTCGTTGGCTCAAGTACTCGAGAGTCATTTTCCGGAGCTCACCTTGTTCCGGTCCAAGCCGCACTACTTGGAAATCATGGCCCCGGGCGTCAATAAATCTGCCGCCATTCAAGCGCTTCTTCCCTTCCTGGGACTCCACCGCGGCGAGATCATCGCGGTCGGCGACAATTACAACGATGTCGATATGCTAACCTTCGCCGGGCTTGGCGTCGCGATGGGAAACGCGCCGGATGAGGTCAAAGCTCTCGCAGACGAAATAACGGCAAGCCATGACGAAGACGGCATCGCGCAGTTGATCGAGAAGCACTTTCCATAAGAGCAAGCCGGAATCCCTTGGCGGGAGTCCGGCTTTATGTTAGTACTTAAGAAAAACCGTCAGGGAAGTTCGCCCTGACGGTCCTTTCGAATTTGATTCGTTCCCCGCACTTTCGCTTGCCGCAGTCTTTCCGCACCGTCCGGTTCGCCGTCGTTCGCCTCCTTGCCCCGTCGCCCCAACGTCCAACCGTATTTTCCTCCTCATTGCCCTGTCGCCCCGAACCGTTCGGACAGAGGATCCGCTAATTGTGAACAAAACCGGTTTCTTTGCATCTGTGCGGACACAGGATCCGTTATTGGGCTCCGAGATGGCGATTTCGGCCTTAAATCATCGAAATAACGGATCCTCTGTCCGATTCATCTTCAAAATGAGGGGGTTTCGGCAAAATAAGGGCTTCTGTGTCCGATCGCTAAAGACTTGAAAAGATATACTTTCTTTAATGTTAAGAAAAACCGTCAAGGAAGTTCGTCCTGACGGTCCTTTTGGGTTTGGAGAATATCCGTAACTTTATATTCGTGTCCACGAACCCCTTTGTAAAATTCCGGATACATTTCTCCTCCGCAATGCTCACATGCAAATTTAGGCGGTACACTCGGATCTCCACCGTCCATTCGGTCAAAATCCTGTACCACCCCTAGCGGGATTTGCTCCGTTTCTTCACATCTCAAACAGACATAATTGACTTGCTGCTTGTCCAACATTCGGCGGCTTGCACTCACGGATGACTTCTTTTTCTTCTTTTCTGGTTTTCGTTTCCTCGATACCGGCGAGATCTCGGATCATCCTCTCTAATGTGGCTTTCGTCGTCTTACAGGAGGCGTACTTCACCCGTATTGCCCCTTCCTCCAGACAGACTTCTCCCTTGTATTCATAGTAACATTCACATTTCGGGCAGACCATGGGGTCTTTTCCCGTCTGTGTCTGTATACACTCTTTCCATTTACGTCTAATCAGTTGCTTCACCTTCACTAGCGTCCGCTTCACCGTTTCTTGCCACACCTTTACTTTCTCCTTGCTCATCTTCTTCGCCCGCCTAGCGTATACCCCGTAGTGGCGGATCATCTTGAATTGCTCATCCGGAATATGTCGAATAAGCCGTGAAATGAACTCTTCCACGGTGACCTGCTCTTCCTTATCCGTATCCTCCGTTTTGTCGTGGTAACGAAATACGACCTGCTCCCCATCGAAAGACACGATTCGGTCTACAGCTATCGCTGGTCTGCGAATATATCGACCAAATCCCGGCGTCACTTTGTGTTTGGTTTCAAAATGCTCCTGCACGATGCGAACCGCTTCGTCCATGAATGCCTTTAGCATCTCACGATGCCTTAAGAAGATTTCTCGCAGTCCTTCATCTGTCGTGAAAATCATATGTCGATGGTTGACTTGAAAAACATCTGCCGCCCACCTCCCTGTCCCCAGATATCGTAAATACGCCGCGGTCAAACAATTTATGGTGCAGTGCACACAAAGCGATTCCATTCTCTACACTGTCGGGCCCGCCGGCCTGATGCCATTGAATATGCGCCGCGTCAACGGCGACCAAATTATGGCCTAATCGGACATTAAATCCGCATATGGCACAGCTAAACTCATAGGTCTTCAAGATATTATTACGGAAGTCAGGATTGCGTCTTCTCTTGGCTACCGCCAAAGACAACTCCAATCCGACTTCTTCTATAATGTCTTGATGCATTGTTTCCGGAAAATGATCGCGCAGCAGTCGCTCCGCAATTTCATGAATGAGCCTGCTGTTGTCTTGGAGCAGTGTCAGAACCTCCGGTCGGAACCCGCCTGCAGCCCGATCGATCAGAAGTTGCTTATCGGAAAACTGGCGTTTGTTAACCGGTATGTTCAACTCCCATACTATGCCATGAATAATTGCCGTCCGATCAGCGCCTTCCGGTAACACCGAGTAATGATCCCTCGATTCCCAGTCAAATTGAGGCCATATACGCGACCCCGGATCCCGCTGATTTGACTATTCATGATAGCAAAAACATTGTAAGTGTCGGGAAATTGAATATTTTATCAGTACCAGATGACGCACGAACTGTAGTTCAAGGGCAAGTCATGTTGAATAAATCGGAATATGCATCAAGCGCCTTGACTTTCACTATAAACTTTTATGACAAGAGTGGTAATTTAGTTAGCAACGAGTCCGTTATCAGAGATCCAATTACCTTGTAACCGTCAGGGAAGTGAAGCCCTGACGGTCTTTTGTCGTCCCTGAAAGGCGTCTGTCGCCAATGCACCGTTTTTACCAGCCGGGAAAAGTCCTCTTAATTTCCATGTTCAAATAACGTTGCTTCAAGTCGCCCATGGTATAAACGGATGCGGTATTACCGAAAGCCCCGCTAAAAACGGGGCTTTGTCAACAAATTAATGTTTGAGTTACAATAGCCGATCTCCACCCAATGCCATAAGAACGAATCATCGCACGATCCATGAAATCACCGCTGCCCTGCTGGCGCTGAAAGCACACGAGCATTTGCAAAAAACGTACGGAACCCGCATTTCCACTCGAATCCTTAATGCTTACGGATTTATAAATTGCATCGCCTGCAGCATCCGCCTCAACAGGACGGCGCTTTGCGCGCGGGACGCATATTCCCGGGGGCCGAATCTCGTTTCGGTCAAACCGCGGATGATGGAGGCTCCAGTCAGCCGACCGACCGCATCGTCCGCCCATGGCGCGATGTCCGCTTCGTCGGCGAACGTTCTCGTCGTCGCCCCGTTCGCGTCCGGCGCATATCCGGCGTACTCCATCGCCCTGACGATCATGACCGCCATTTGTTCGCGGGTAATGGGAGCTTCCGGTCGGAACGTCCCGTCTTCGAAACCGCCGACGAGCTGATGTTGTTGAGCGGCCCGAACGGCTCCCGCATACCACGCTCCCGGCGCCACGTCCCGGAAAGGCGTCGAACCGTCCGGTTCATCGTCCAGGCCGAGAGCGCGCACGAGCATGGCGGCAAATTCGGCGCGGCTGATATGCTCGTCCGGCACAAATCGGTCTTGCGTTCTTCCTTCGACAAGCAGCTTGTTCGCCATCAGGACGATATCCTTTTGCGCCCAATGCCCGTTCAAATCCGCAAACGAATGATCCGTTTCTATCACCGAATAAGCGCCGTTATAAGGCGAACGAATCGTCGCCAGGGGTGATCCGTCGTTCGAGAAAACAGCCGGCGCGAACCGCAGCCGCCCGTTTTCGTCGATGCGTACGGCAGTCGCTTGATCCGGATTGGCCGATTCGGGCAGAGCGGCCGTCAGAGTCGCGTACGTTCGGCCCCAATCGATGCTGCCGCCGTCGCTTGCCTGGAGCGAATACACGACCGGATGAGGGAGCAGCGGCTCTCCCCCCGCTCTCGCGATCGCTCCGTTCCCAGCGTCGTCGACGGAACCCGCAGCCGCCGCGATCCCGAAGATAACGGTCGCTTCCTTCGGAACGCCTTGCAGGACGTTGAGCGGAATGCGCAGGCCGTTTCCGTTAACGCTCCATTCCAACAGGGCGTCGGGACGAACCTCCAGCGCGTGCAGCAGCGGAGCGGCCGGAAGATCCATCTTGACCGAATCTCCGATGTCTTGCGCTTCGATCCGAATGCCGTCCGGCTTAGTTGCCCATGCTTCGGACAATTGCTCCGCCGTCGGGAAAATTCGGGTTATGCGTTGCCCGCCGGACGTTTCGTACGATGCGCCCACCCGCTTGACCACTCCGTTGATTTTGACGCTCACCTGGCGGATGGCCGCAGGCCCGCCGCCGTCCGAGGATTCGTTCGTTCCCGAGTTCCCCGTATTTCCGGAGCCGCCAGAGCCACTAGGAGCCGTGACCGTCACCGTTCGCGTCGCTTCTGCGGCGGCATTGTCGGATGGATCCTTCACATTGTACCGCAGCGTATACTCGCCCGCTTGGCTTGTATCTACCGTTCCGGTCGCGACAATGAGGCTGGAGATGTCGCCGTAATAGGCATCGGTCGCTTGCGCTCCGGGATCGGCAAACGCTGCGCCAGCCGGCACGCTCATCACGGGATCGCCGAGCAACGTGAGAACGGGAGGCTGCGTATCTTGCACATAGACCGCGCGCGTCACGGTCGCAGCCGCATTGCCTGCAGCATCGGAAACGTTATAGAAGAGCGTATAAGTGCCAAGGGTCGTCGAATCCACCGTTCCGGTCACGATGATCGAAGTGGAAATGTCGCCGTCCTGCACATCCTGCGCCGTTGCGCCGGGATCGACAAACGGGCTGTTCGCTTCCACCGTCATCGGACTTGCGCCGTTCAAATAAATCGCCGGCGCGTCTCCGTCGTACACGTACACGCTTCGGGTTACCGTAACGGTATTGCCTGCGCGGTCCGCGACCGCATATTGGACCGGATAATTTCCGAGGCGCGCCGTGTCCACGGCGCCCGAAATCGTGATGGACGAGGCCGGAATCGCGCCGTCGATCGCATCGGTCGCAACCGCCCCCGGTTCCGTATACGTCCCGCCTTGCGGGATATTCATCGGATTGCTGCCGATGAGCGTAAGCTCCGGCGCCGTGTTGTCCAGCACGAACGCGTTCGATACCGCGTCGGCGACATTCCCGGCCAGATCTTGCGCGCGGATATGCAAATACCAGTTGCCGTCTCCGCTTGTCTGCCTTAGCGTATCGCCGCTGGCGAAAGCGGTCCAGCCGTCGGTGGGGTTGTCCACGCTTTGCGTCCAGGCGTATTGCAGCGAGGCCGTATCGACGCCGCTTTCCGCATCCGTCACGGTCACGATGCTTTCCGCCGTTTGTGAAGGCGTCGCATGGCCGTTCGCGGCGAACTGAACGTCGGGGGGCACGCCGTCTCCATGCACGGTGATCGTATACGTCCGAGGCGGCTTGAAATACGGTTCAACCCGAACAGGGATGACCGTCGATGCTCCCGAGACGCTTACGGTCGCCGTGCTGCCGCTGGCTAGCGGCTTGTTGTCGACATACAGCTCGGCGTAAGTCGGATCTGCCAGCGTTGCCGTAATATGCACGCTCGATACCAACGGGCCGTCGAGGGTATAAGCGGTAATCGAAGGGGAAAACGCGGGATCCATATCGCCCTCCTGCACCGTTAGGCCGCTCAGACGGAAATCGCCCGGCACGTCCGTTTGACCGTAATAATCACTATCTTCCGGGCCGGCTCCCCAAGCGACGACGGTGCCGTCCGACTTCAGCGCCAGCGAAAGCGTTCCTCCCCCCGCGATCGCCGCCACGCCGGAGAGTCCGGCAGGCACGTCCAATTGACTATGAAAATCATCACCCCAGGCGACAACGGTGCCGTCCGATTTCAGCGCCAGCGAATGAAGCCCTCCCGCCGCGATCGCCACCACCCCGGTAAGCCCGGCCGGAACGTACGATTGACCAGATTGACCATGATAATCACCACCCCAGGCGACGACGGTACCGTCCGACTTCAGCGCCAGCGAATGCATCGATCCCGCCGAGATCGCCACGACCCCGGAGAGTCCGGCAGGCACGTTCGTTTGGCCACCGGCATTACTTCCCCAGGCGACGACGGTGCCGTCGGCTTTCAACGCCAGCGAATGAAACCCTCCCGCCGCGATCGCCACCACCCCGGAGAGTCCAGGCGGCACGGTCGTTTGAAAATAAGAGTTATCTCCCCAAGCGACGACGGTGCCGTCCGATTTCAGCGCCAGCGAATGTTGCGTTCCCCCCGAGACGGCCTTCACGCCGGAGAGCCCGGCCGGCACGTCCGATTGACCTTTACGGTTATCACCCCAGGCGACAACGGTGCCGTTCGCTTTCAGTGCCAGCGAATGATACGCTCCCGCTGCAATTGCCGTCACCCCGGCAAGCCCGGGCGGCACGGTCAATTCACCAAGTTCCGGGTCGCCGTCTCCCCAGACATCTCCCGGGCTGCCTCCCCAGGCTTCGACGGTGCCGTCCGACTTCAGCGCCAGCGAGTGAATCGAACCCGCCGCGACAGCGCCACCCTTGACCGGCTTGGCAAGCCCAGCCGGCACGTTCGTTTGACCAACACTATTATCTCCCCAGGTGACAACGGTGCCATCCGCTTTCAGCGCCAGCGAATGGTACCTTCCCGCCGAGATCGCCACGACCCCGGAGAGTCCGGCAGGCACGTCCTTTTGACCAAAGCTATGATTTTCCTTAGTACTTCCCCAGGTAACAACGGTGCCGTCCCCTTTCAGAGCCATCGAATGATACGCTCCTGCCGCGATCGCCACGACCCCGGTGAGTCCATAGGGCACGTCCGTTTGACCATCGCTATTTTCTCCCCAGGCGACGACGGTCCCGTCCGCTTTCAGCGCCAACGAATGATTCCATCCCGCTGCGATCGCCGTGACTCCGGTGAGCCCAGTTGGCACGTTGGCTTGACCTGATTGATTACGTCCCCAGGCGACGACAGTGCCGTCTGATTTCAGCGCCAGCGAAGTACTCCATTCCGCTGCAATCGCCACGACCCCGGTAAGCCCGGCAGGCACGTCCGATTGACCATAGAAATTATCTCCCCAAGCGACAACGGTGCCGTCCGTTCTTAGCGCCAGCGAATGATACCATCCTGCTGCGATCGCCGCCACTTCGGAGAGTCCGGTCGGCACGTTCGTTTGACCATCGATATCCAAGCCCCAGGAGACAACGGTGCGATCCTCCTTCAGCGCCATCGAATGATAGTATCCCGCCTCGACCGACACGACCCCGGTAAGCCCGGCCGGCACGTTCATTTCACCATTACTATTATACCCCCAGGAGACAACAGTGCCGTCCCCCTTCAGCGCCAACGAATGATAGGGTCCCGCGGAAATTTTCGCAATTCCGCTTCCCACTCCCGCTTGCGCCGCATTCGCCTTCCCGGAACCGTAAGGAACCGCCGCAACCAGCAGCAACACGAAAGACAAAACAAGAGGCATGACTCTTCGCCTTTTCATGAATAACATGATAAACACTCCCACATTCTATGATCTGATTTACATATATCATCCATTTCCTCATGCTGCGATCCCGGGTCGCCGCATCATCCCGTTCGACACGTACAATATGTTTACCGCGACGGCAAGGAGAAGCTGCAGAGTAGAGGCGATGTATGAATTCGGAAAATGAAAAGGAAGGGCCGTTCCGAGATGGCCCTTTTACAGAGCAAGCCGGTTCAACCGGAGACGGGGCGTTAGCCCCGCCGTCCGATGGAACCGGCTTACGGTTCCGGAGTGAACTTCTCCGTGCCGTCCTGTTGCTTCTCGTAGGAATGGTCCATGGATGCTTCCTGGATATAGCCGTACGCCCAGTGGGCTTGCGTGACGTCCGGCCATTGCTGCGGCGATCCGATCAGCGGTCCGCGGCCTAGCAGTCTGCCGATCATCGTGACCGCCTCGGCGCGGGTCAGCGTCGAATTCGGGCGGAACGTGCCGTCCTCATACCCGTATACGATACCTGCCGCATTCGCTTGCTCGATGACGGCTTTCGCCCAGCTTCCGTCGATATCGGCAAATCCCGCGCTTGCGCCCGTTGCATCGGGCAGCAACAGGGCGATCGCGCTCGCCATCTCCGCCCGCGTGATCGTCGCGTCCGGCTTGAAGCTGCCGTCGGGATATCCGATCATGAGGCTCATGCCGGAGGCGCGGTCAATGTACGCCTTCGCCCAATGCCCATCCCCGACGTCCGGGAAATCTCCAGGCGCAGCGTCCTCATCCCGATCGAACACCCTGACCAGCATCGCAGCGACTTCCGCGCGGGTTACGTTTCGGTCCGGAGCGAACGTCCCGTCGGCATAACCGAACAGAAACGCTTGATGCTCCGGATTCATCCAAAGGACGACGGTAAACGTGCCCGTCTTGCCGGCGGAGACGGGAAAGCGGATCCCCAGCCGATCTTCGCCGTCATAGGGGACGATGCTTCCTCTCGCCAGCTCCTTCGTGCCGTCGTCATACAACGCGAAAACCGCGACTCTCTTCAGCTGTTCGTCGTTGAGCGGCGCACCGGTCAGCGGCAGAATCGCCTCGTATCCGCCGCCGGTCGCGTTCGATCCGAGCGTCATCGGACGGCCGACGGTTTCGACCGTGCCGCCTCTCGCGGCTTCGAGTACGAGCGGATCCGTCGTTGCCAGCGATTCGATCGATTCGAGGTCTTTTTCCCTGGCCGGTTCGATGCGGAAACGAAGCCCGTCCGTTCCCCCTTCAAACGTTGCGTCCGGGATGACGACACGCGCCCGCGTCGCGGAAATCTCCATCCGGATCTTGCTTTCGGACAGCAAATCGACCGAAGCCTTCGGGAACGTCACGACCAGCTCGACGTCCCCGTTATCTTCGTCCGGTATGAGCATCTTCGCGAAATCGGAACCGAGCGCCTTGAGCTTGTCGATCGCTCGGGCCGCCTGCTCTTTCGTCAGTTCGACCGCCGCTTGCCGGCGTCCGTCGTTGGCAGACGAACGGACGATATAAGCATTCGATACGAGGGACCCGCCGTTGTTGTCAACGACTTGAATCGTAGACCGTCCGGAGTCAGAATCGGAGTCCGGCATCGACGGCGTCGACGAATTCGGGGCGCGCGGCGTCGCGCGCGCCTCGTTCGAGTATTCGCTGACGTCCGCGGCGTTGTGCGCCTTCACGGCGAAATAATAGGTCGTATCGTTGACAAGACCTGTTGCCGTGTAGGTAACCCCTATCACCGTGGTGAGCGGCATTGGATCGTATGCACCTGATGCGGTGCCGATATACAAGCTGTAATAGACGGCTGACGTGACCGTGTCCCAGGCCAATGACACTTGACCGTTGCCGGGGGACGCCCTGAGATTGGCGGGAGCATTGGGAGGATTCAGACTCCACTGGGCGTATACGGTCACATCTCCACTCACGACGGTCGTATCGTCGAAGCCGGTTCCGCCGCCGTTCGGCTGCGTATTCCATCCCACGAACGCATAGCCGGGACGGGTCGGCGGCGCGGGGAGGGCCGCCGCCGTCTCGCCGTCCGTCACGATCAAGGTCGAGGGAGTCGCCTCCGTATCCCCGCCATTCTTATCGAACGTGACCGTGTGGGTAACCGCTTCAAGCTTTTTGATCTTGTGGTTGCCGCGGTCCGCCACAAACAGGTTCCCGTTATGATCGAGATCGATCCCGAGAGGGCCGCGCAATTGCGCCGATTTCGCCGGGCCGCCGTCACCGGAATCGCCGAAAGTGCCGGTCCCGGCAACGGTCGTGATGATGCCGGTCGGACTTATTTTCCGAACGATGTGATTGCTGTTCTCCGCGACGTATAGCGTTCCGTCGTCGTCTACGGTGAGTCCGATCGGGCTCCACATATGTGCCGCCGTCGCCGGACCTCCGTCGCCGGAATAGCCGGCAACTCCCGTGCCGGCCACCGTACTGATGTTCCCGGACGTATCTACTTTCCGCACCCGATTGTTATTGCGGTCCGCGATGTACAGATTCCCGCTGTCGTCAAAGTCAATGGAATACGGAGTACTCAACTGCGCCGATGTCGCCGGTCCGCCGTCGCCCGAGAAACCGGCAACTCCCGTCCCGACTACCGTGCTGATGATGCCGGTCGTTTGATCTACTTTCCGAACGACATGATTAAAAAGTTCCACGATATATAAATTGCCGGCGCTGTCCGCGGCAACATCCGCCGGACCTCTCAGCAGGGCCGAAGTCGCCGGTCCGCCGTCGCCGGCATAGCCCTGAGCGCCCGTGCTCGAGCCGGCCACCGTGCTGATGATGCCGTTCGTATCCACCTTGCGTACGCGCTCGTAGCCGAGTTCCGTTATGTACATATTCCCTGCGCTATCGAAGGTCACGCCCGCAGGGAGTCGCAATGTAGCCGAAGTCGCCGGTCCGCCGTCCCCCGAAGGGATGCTCCAGTTCGCCTCGACCCCGGGCCTTCCGGCTACCGTCGTGATGATGCCGGACGTATCCACCTTCCGAATCACATGATTATTCGAATCCGCAAAATACAGATTTCCGGCTGCGTCTACGGCAATGTGGTACACGATGTTGAAATGGGCCGAAGCTGCCGGCCCTCCGTCTCCGGAGAAGCCCGCCGTACCGGTCCCGACGACCGTGTCGATCGTATAGCTCTCCGCCGCTGCCGCGTAAGCGCGGCTCCCCCAGTCTGCCGGCAGCAGGGGAACCATGCCGTTCACCAGCATTATCGCCAACGCGATAAGGAGCAGCTTGGCTGCTTGTCCCTTCCGTGATTGCTCATTGGCTCTGCTCATCATTCCCCTCCGTTCTTGTAACGCGTCTACAATAACTGTATGTTCAACAACCATTCCATTACACGGGATCCGACCGAAGGTGAACATGGTGCTTTCGGACGTAGAAAAACCTAAAATCGCAAAAATAAAGCACGCCGTGCCATCTGGTCTACATGCACAGAACTTACTGCTTGCCGCGATCCGTCGGATTAGGTCCCGTTCCTTTTCCACCAACGGCCACGCTATCCACTGAATGCCACTGTGTTTCTTCGTGAGATTGGATTTGTCGAACGATTAGTGCTTTCAGCTCGATTTGTTTCGCAATATTGCCCCTTTATATGTGGCTTCGCATTCGCTTGACTCTGACGAAGTCCTGGTCCAGGTGCTTGGCCATCTTGGCTTCCCCCAACAGTCGATTTATAATAAATGTAAATCTATTTTTTTATTATTACGCGGGGCAAGCAAGGCTTCAATGAGCAATAATGGCGGATGTGTCGGTTAACGAACACGTTTGGTCAAGGTGTCGGGTAAAATTTTCGGGAAAATCGGGAGGATTCGGATGATCGGGAACACGAACGATCTGCGGGTGGTCCGCAGCAAACAGGCGATTCGGGATGCGCTGGTGGAATTGATCGAAGAGAAGGGTTTCGAAGCGGTTACAGTCAAAGACATTACGACGCGGGCCAGAATCAACCGCGGCACGTTCTACGCCCATTATCAGGACAAATACGACCTGATGGCCAAGTGCGAAGAAGAGATCATGGTCGGGATGTCCAACATTGCGAAGAAGATTTTTCCATCGTTGAAAACGGAACTGCAGCAGTCACCGTCCCGATTGGCGATTTATCCGTTCGTTGCAGCCATCTTCGCTTTCATGAACGGGCACAGCCGATTCATGAAAGCGGCGTTGGGACCAAAGGGAGACATGTCTTTCCAGATCAGGATCAGAGCGTTCATGCAAGAGACGATGCTGGGGAAAAGCCCGGACGTGCTGATCAATGAAGAAGAATGCCTCGTTCCGGCAAAGTATTTTGCTACGTACGTGGGATCGGCGCACATCGGCGTGATTCAACAATGGCTGGAGAGCGGCAGGGAAGAGTCGCCCGAGGAAATGGCGCGCGTCCTGACAACCATTCTGGTGCACGGTCCGTTGTATGCGGCCGGATTGAAGAAGCTGCCCGAGTCCTGAACGCCCGTTGCCGAATCTTACAATTTGGAGCACAAACACCCATGAAAGGACAGAATCGATAAGAAAAACCGTCAGGGAAGTTCGCCCTGACGGTCCTTTCGCACTTGATTCGTTCCCCGCGCTTTCGCTTGCCGCAGTCTTTCCGCACCGTCCGGTTCGCCGTCGTCCGCCTCTTTCCCCCGTCGATCCAACGTCCAACTGTATTTTCATCCTCTTTGCCCTGTCGCCCCGAACCGTACGGACAGAGGATCCGCTATTTGCGAACAAAACCGGGTTTTGCGCAACTTTGCGGACAGAGGATCCGTTATTTGGCTTCGAGACGGCGATTTCGGCCTTGAATCATCGAAATAACGGATCGTGTGTCCGAATCACTATCAAAATGACGGGGTTTCGGCAAAATAAGGGCTCCTGTGTCCGATCGCAAAAAATCAAGCGGAATGAAGACCCCTCATTCATCGAAAAATTTTATACTTTCTTTAATGTCAAGAAAACCGCAGCCCCTCAAATGCGGGACCGCGGCTTAAATCGAACCTTGTATTTTATAGTTCCTCGCTGAAGAGGACGTACGCTTCCGCCGCCAGCAGCCATTTGCCGTCGACTTTCTCGGCGTCGTTCAGAACGACGGAGCGAATCTTCGCTTGCTGTCCTCCTGCATCGGTTTCCGAGACCATGGAGACGAGCAGCGAGGCTTTGGCGGAACCGTCGTACTGGACGACGGTCCATTGCTCGGTCGTCACGTTCAGATTCGTGACTTGGAACATCTCTTCGAGCGCTTGCAGCAATTGCTCTTTCTCCGGGAAATCGACCAGCGTCGCGACATACGCTTCCGGATCTTTGTCGTTGGCGGCTTTCGCTTGATCCTCGAACGCTTTGCCGATAGCCGATTTATCCGCCTCCGGAATGTCCGCGGCTTGCTTGAACATGCCCGGAATGTCGGTGAATTCCATATCGAGAAGCTCGACGTTGTAAATTCTCCACTCGCCCTCATCGTTCTTATGAAGCGTATAACGGCTCTGGGCGACGTTGTCCGGGTAGAAATCCCCGCTCAGCTTCTTCGATTCCTCCGTCGCGATCACGATCGCGGCCGTTGGATTGAAGGATTGAATGAACAAGTCCAATACTTTCGTCTGCGTCTTGTAGTTCTCGAAATTTTCCTTGACCGTTTCCGTATCGACGACGGTATTCTCGGCCAGCAAGTCGAGCGCGCCCTGGAGGTCGTCCGCCGCTTCGACCAGCAGCATCTTGCTGAACAGCTCGTTGATCGAGGCTTGATCCGCATCGGTCGGACCTTGGTAGGCAAGGGACGCCGTCTTCGTCCGATTGTCCCAATCGACGGCATAGTTGGCCAACAGCCCGGCGAACCGCAGGCCGATCAGCGTGCGGCCGTCCTGTTGGATGATTTCTCCCGTGCTCGGCAGCGTTAGGCCGTTCACGATCGCGATGTCCTCGCCGATCTGAATGTCGTAATAATCCGATTCGGCGTAAATCGTATTCATCGAGCCGTCCAGATCCGTGCCGTAACCCAATTGCTCGAACAGCGAAGCGTATTCCACGTACGTCTTGCCCTTCGCGACGATCAGGTCCGCTCCGAAATCGACGGCTTTGCCGTCCACGGACACCTTCACTGCCGGCGCCGGCTTGCTTGCCGCGGAAGCGGTTCCCGCCAAGGAGAAGGCCAGCGCCGCCGCGGTCAATCCCATGCCCAAACGTTTCAACTCGCGCACCATCTTTCCATCGATATGTAGTCTTGTCGGACTATTCACTTATTCTAGCATAAATCGAACGGAAAAAAGGCAGATTTTCCCGAACTTTTCGACATTAGCATTATAGGGATCCGCCGATCAATTGCTGCAAGTCCGACAGGCTCGGCTTGCGGAACCGCACCTTGACTTCCTCCCCGCTCCATTCGAACGTTTCGATCCGCAACGGCCCCGGCAACTGATCGGCGATCGGAATGACGCGATCCGCGAACAGCGACAGCGGCAGGGAGATGCCCTTCAATCGCGCTTCTTCCGCTCTCGCGACGACGTTCGGATCCGACCAGCTCAACCGGTAGGTCACATGCAGCGAGGCGGGAACCTGTTCCTTCCAGACGACGTTCAAATCGGCCAGCAAGCGATCGCCCTCCAGCTTGAAGTCCGCGCCGGTTACGCGAATGCCCTCCTCGACCAGCGGGTTGTCCGCGATCGACTTCACGGCCAGGTTGCGGATGTCGTCCGAGGTCAAGACCAGCTCCATGGACATCCTTCTCGCCATGTCGATCGCCCTTTGCTCGAGCGGCACTTCCGCGTACTTCAGATCCAACTGCCGCTCCGGCTTGATGTAGTAGAGACCGGCCGCCCCGGCGAGGACGACAAGCAACGCAAGCACGACGACGCCGATCAATAGTTTCTTCATTCCGACTCCTTCCCGCCTCCTTCCCCGGATTCGCCCGGCGAAACGCCCGACCGACGGGCGATTAGGCAATCAACGGTTGACTTCCGGGCGCGAGAGGCGTATAACAGAAGATAAATTCGATGACGGGAACGCGTCGTCCGGATTCCGAGATCCCCAGAGAGTCGGCGAATCGCTGCAAGCCGACGTTCGAAGACCGGTACGATATCCTCCCCGAGAAGCGGCGCCGAATTGCGTTCCGGTAGGCGTCGACGGAAGCCCCCGTTACGGGAGGTCGTATACCAATTATACGACGCGCGAGCGCCCGACGTTGCACAACCGGAACGGTCAACGTCAGGAACGAGGGTGGTACCACGGAGAAATCCGTCCCTTTTGCGGGGCGGTTTTTTTATATTTATCATCGGATGATCATTTACGAGAAAGGATGACTCCCATGACCGATAAGGTTCAAGGCCGAGGTCCCGCGACCCGTTCCCCCGTCCAGCTGGCCGACATTCTGAACGCCCACCGCGTGCTGCAGGACGTGATCGCGCCTACGCCGCTCCAGCTCAATCCCGCTTTGTCCGCGAAGTTCGGATGCAACGTCTATTTGAAACGCGAAGATCTGCAAGTCGTGCGCTCCTTCAAAATCCGCGGAGCCTATTACTTAATGGCCTCACTGCTGCCGGAGGAGCGCCGCCGGGGCGTCGTCTGCGCGAGCGCGGGCAATCACGCGCAGGGTGTCGCCTACTCCTGCCGGAAGCTCGGCGTCCCCGGGATCGTCTTCATGCCCGCGACGACCCCCCGGCAAAAAGTCAACCAGGTCAAGCTGTTCGGAGGAGACCACGTCGATATTCGCCTGATCGGCGACACCTTCGACGACGCTTACGCCGAAGCGGTGCGCACCAGCGAGCAGGAAGGGCTTCCGTTCGTGCATCCGTTCGACGATCCGGCCATTGTCGCGGGCAACGCCACGATCGGCAAGGAGATCATCGAAGGCGGAGCGCCGTCCATCGACCTGCTGCTCGTCACGATCGGGGGCGGCGGATTGGCCGCCGGCGTATCCGCGTACGTGAAGGCGATCAGCCCCTCGACGCGCATCGTCGGCGTCGAACCGGAAGGCGCCCCTTCGATGCGCCGGGCGATGGAGGAGCAGCAAGTCGTCACGCTCGCCGATATCGACAAATTCGTCGACGGCGCGGCCGTCAAGCGGGTCGGCGAACTCACCTACGCGATCTGCCGCGACCTGCTCGACGACGTCGCCGTCATCCCGGAAGGCCGCGTCTGCACGACGATTCTCGAGCTGTACAACGAGCACGCGATCGTCGCCGAGCCCGCGGGCGCGCTCACCGTCGCCGCGCTGTCGGCGATGGACCCCGAGGAGCTGCGCGGGAAGAACGTCGTATGCGTCATCAGCGGTGGCAACAACGACATCGACCGGATGCAGGAGATTAAGGAACGTTCCCTTATCTACGAGGGGCTGAAGCATTATTTTATGATCAACTTCCCGCAACGGGCCGGCGCCCTGAGAGAATTCCTCGATCACGTGCTCGGACCGAACGACGATATCGTGCAATTCGAATATACGAAAAAACACAACAAGGAGAACGGCCCGGCGCTTGTCGGCATCGAGCTCAAAAGCCCGGACGATTACGACGGACTGTTGTCGAGAATGCGAAGCAAAGGGCTGCAGTTCATCGAGCTGAACAAGGACCCGCTGCTGTTCAACCTGCTCATCTGACCTGCACCCGTATAGCCGCCGGGCAAGTCACCTACAATGATACTAAGGCTTGTTCGCCCTTTTCGCGCGACTGCTCCGATGCGATTGGAAGATTGGGAGAAAACCCGCACGTCCGACCGCCGGTGCGCCCGCGCGTTCGCGCCTTGGAACTTGTACCGAAATTGCATATAATGGAAGGCGCTCCACTTTATTCGATGCCGGTCTCTTCTCGACCGGAGCGGAACCTCGGCGGCTCGGACCGATGGGAGGGTTCCGTCAAAGGAGATTTGCTCGTGCGCAATACTTCCTCCAAATCGCTGCGGCAATCGGAAATGCCGCTCTATCTGGCGATCCTGTTCCTGATCGACTTCGTCCGGGGCGCCGCCTTGATCAGCTTTCTGCCGATCTACGGCGACAAGGCGCTCGGCCTTAACCTGGACGTCATCGGAGCGGCGATCACCGCCCATTACGTGACCGACACGGCGCTGAAGCTCGCGATCGGCTATTTGCTGGACCGCATGTCCGTTCGCGCGGTCGTCTCCATCGGAGCATTCTGCTCCTTAGTCGGCATCGGCGCGATGCAATTCGCCGACGTCCCGTGGATGTTCATCTGCGCCGCAGCGATCTACGGCATCGGCATCTCGCCGATCTGGATCGTCTGCTTGACGAAGGTGCAGGAGAACAATCGCGCCACGCAAATGGGATTCCTCTATACGATCTGGCTCGTCGGGCTGGGCACCGGTCCGGTCGTCACCAATTTCCTGCTGGATTACAGTCTGGAATTGTCGTACTGGGTCATGGTCGGCGTCTCGCTCGCCGCCTGGCTGCTCTCCTTGCTGATCAAGGGCGGACGCACCATGCAGCTCGATATCGTCCCGTTCCGGCGGCAGTTGGCCATTCTCGGCACGCGCCTGCGCGAGATGAAGCCGCTGCTCCCCGGCATGGTGCTGCAGACGCTCGGCGCGGGGATGCTGCTTCCGATCCTGCCCAGCTTCGCGGTCAACAGCCTCGGGATGACGGCGACCCATTATTCGGCGCTGCTCATCGTCGGCGGAGGCTTCACGGTGCTCGGGCTGATTCCGATGGGCAAGCTGTCGGACGCCTTCGGCAAAAAGTGGTTTCTGATCGTCGGCTTCCTCTCGTTCGGCATCGTGCTGTTCGCCTTGACCCAGCATCCGCCGCTCGGCCTCGCGCTGTTCTGGGCGTTCCTGCTCGGGATATCTTACGCCGCCGTTCTGCCGGCCTGGAACGCGCTGCTCGCGGCATACGTTCCGCCGGGCCAGCAAGGTCTCGGTTGGGGCGTCTTTTCCACCGTCGAGGGAATCGGGGGAATGATCGGACCGGCCGTCGGAGGGTTGATCGCGACGAGGTTCGCGGAAAATTACGTGATCGGATTGGCCGGCGGGCTGTTCATTCTGATCAGCATGTTTTACGTCTTTTTTCCTTTTCGGCACTTTAGAGGAGAAACCTCCGCTTCCGCCGAAAGATTATGATGCAGACGATTGTCGGGAGATTGGAGCTTGAGCATGTTCGATACGCTATACGATTTGACCTTGACGATCTCGGAGAGCTTGCACTCCTTTTTGAATTACGCGAAAGGCTTGGGCCTTGAAGAAATCGAACGGCTGCTGCACCGCTATTCGCAATTCGGTCCGCTGCCCGGCATCGTTCTTCCTTTTCTCGAAGCGCTGCTTCCGTTTCTTCCGCTCGTCGTGTTCGTTGTCGCGAACGCCGCGGCCTACGGGATGTGGGCCGGCTTCTTCTATTCTTGGATCGGGGTCGCGCTAGGCGCGCTGGTCGTCTTCCTGCTCGCCCGGCGGTTCGGCAACCGTTACGGCGACCGCCTGCGACGGAGGTTTCCGAAGACGGAGACGTTCTTCGGCTATATCGAGCGCAAAGGCTTTACCCCGATTTTTCTGCTCGCCTGCTTTCCCTTCACCCCTTCGGTCATCGTGAATATCGCGGCGGGCCTGTCTCGCATCCCGCTGCCGACGTTCCTGATCGCGATGTGTCTCGGCAAAGCCGTCATGATTTTCACGTTATCCTTCCTCGGTCACGATCTAAGGGCGATGGCCGACCAGCCCTGGCGGATCGTGATGGCGATCGGCATTATCGGTCTGCTCTGGCTTGGCGGACGCAAGCTGGAGAGCCGGTATCGTTGAAGGTCCGTCGGCGAATCTCTTATATCAAGCATAACCGCGCGTTTCCCGTGGCACCCTAAGTCGGCACACGAAACCAAGGAGGGAATCGTAATGTCCGGCCAAAATCCTTCCGCCAAGCAAGAAGCGGCGCGCAAAGCGCAATCGGAGGCCGACCGCTCCGGCGCGGGCAAGCGCGAAGCGCGCGAGCAGCAATCGGAAGCCGACAGAGCGGCCGTCCCGAAGCACGGATTGTAAGGGGGGACGCGTCATGAGCGAATCGAAACGAATGGACCCGATGTCCGGGGAAAAGGTCGAGGTAGACGGCGTCTACGAGAACGAATCGGGGCAAGAAACCAAGCTGAAAAGGGGCGACGTCTTCCCGTCCGACGTCATTCTCGGCCAGACGGAATGGACGTTGACGGAGTTCGCCTTCGACAATCATCACGAGGGCCGGACCGATCCGCGCCTCGTGCCGAAGGAAGACGACACGGACAAGCAAGGCAAAATCCTGCATCCCCGGCGCCAGATGGCCCGGGGGAAAAAGTAAAATAAGCTTTCCGGAGAGTCTGCCGCGACTCGTCGGAAAGCTTCTTTTTCGGCGGCGGGGCGATCCGGCGCAGAGGATCTACAGGCAGGTACGTCGTCGATGGAGCGGACACAGCGGACCTGGGAACCACCCAATTACGGCAATTTGGCGCAAATAAGCGCATCTGTGTCCGCAAAGGTGCCCAAAAACGCCATTTGTTCATAGATAACGGATCTGTGGTCCGTTCCATCGGTCGAGGCATGACAATTTCTCCCCGCCAGCGAACCTCAGCGATCCGCTCGGCCCGCCTCTTCCGCGCCGCCGGCCGCTTCCGCCGCCTCTTCCCGCTGAAACCATTGGTCCATCAGCTTGTCCAGCCGACGCAGCCGTTCCTCGTACGTGTGCGCCGCCGCCGTGATGACGAGCATGCGCGCCCGGGCCGGCGCGTTCTCCTCCAGGCGCTCCTCGATGACCTCCGAGAGCAGCAGCGAGGCGTTCTTCGGCGGGGCCGCCGTCGACGCGCCCGGCTTCATCTTGCCTTCCCACTTCCACAGCAGCTGCTCGTGGTACCCGCACAGCACCTCGAACTCGCGATCGATCAGACGATTCCACGCCTGCGGCGTGGACGTCGCCCAGTACTGCTCTTCGACGGCTTCGATCAGCGCGTACCCGCGCTCCAGCGCCGACAGCATCCCCTTGTAGACGACGAGCAGGCGAGCCCGCTTCTGCCGGGATTTTTTGCGCCACACCCGCTCCTCCGCGAACATCCCGTAGAACTCCTCGAGCTTCCGGAGCTTCGTTCTCAGCTCCTCTTGCTCTTTCCGGTAGACGTTCTCCTTCAGCTCGTTGGAGACGACCGTCCTGAGCAAGCGGGACAGCATCGACTGCGCCTCGCTCACAAGCTTCAGAAACCGTTGCCGATGGCGGGGCGGCGCGATAATGACGTTGACGGCGAACGCGGACGCCATCCCCGTCAGAATGGCCCCGATCCGGTCCAGAGCGAGCATCCAGCCTTGTCCCTGCGCTTCCATGATGACGACGACGGTCACGAGCGTCAGGGAGATCGTCGCTTCCGCCTTCAGCCGAATGCACAGCAGGATGACGCCGATGCACGCCAGCCCGACCATAATCGGCGAATTGCCGAGCAGGGCGACCGCGGCAACCGCGATCAACGCGCCCAGCACGTTGCTCTGAACCTGCTCCAGCACCTGCATCCAGGAGCGATAGATCGAAGGCTGTATCGTGAAGATCGCGGCGATCGCCGCGATCAGCGGAGCGTCCAGGCCGATAAGCTCGCCTACCCATAAGGCGATGGCGACGGCGAGGCCCGTCTTCAGCACACGGGCTCCGATCGTCATGTCCCCGCTCCTCCTTCCGATCCAGCGAATAAAGTTCATTTTCCCCATTATAACACGACCGCCCGGCACTTCCCCAATCGGGAGCGGCCCGAAGCGGCGGGACGCGCCCCCGTCTCGGTCGCGATCCGTCCCGGTCAGCTCGATTTCTTGATCTCCGACCTCTTGATCTCGGCTTCCGGGTAACGGAACGGCAGCATGATCTCGAACAAGGTCCCCTTGCCGAGCTCGCTCTTGACGTCGATCTTGCCCTGATGATTGTCGACGATCTTATAGCTGACCATGAGCCCCAGCCCCGTGCCCTTCTCCTTCGTCGTATAGAACGGCTGGCCCATCTTGGCTAGCTGATCTTCCCCGATGCCCGGCCCCTCGTCCCGGATGCGCACGTATACGCCGTCATGCTCGCGGGACAGCTTGATGCCGATCGCTCCTCCGTCGCTCATCGCTTCGATCGCGTTTTTGATCACGTTGATGAACACTTGCTTGACTTGGTTTTCCACGCCGTAGATCCATAACGGTTCCGTGCCGTATTCCGCCTCGATCGCGATGTTGTGCAAAATCGCCTGCGTCTCGAGCAGCGTGACGGTATCTCTCATCATGACCCGCAAATCCTGGTAAGACAGCTCGTACACTTGCGGCTTGGACAGCATGAGCAGTTCGCTCACGATATCCTCGATCCGGTCGAGCTCCGCGTTCATGATATCGTAGTAGCTGCTGTTGTTTTTCCGCCCGGAAGCGATCAGCTGCAGGAAGCCCTTCAGCGACGTCAGCGGATTGCGGATCTCGTGGGCGATCCCCGCCGCGAGCTGGCCCGCGACGTACAGCTTCTCGGAATTGATCAGCAGCTCCTCGTTTTTCTTCCGTTCGGAGATGTCGCGAATGATCATCTGGATCGCCGGCTCGTTGTCGAGCGTCGTCATCGTCTCCACGATCTCGGTGTGCAGCACTTTTCCTTTCAACGTAAACCACTCTTGCTCGGTCGGCTTGCCGCTGCCCGTGAAGACGAGGTTGTGCAATCTTTCCCGGATCGCGTTATGGTCCTTCGCCGGAAGGAAGGAGTAGATCGATTTGCCGAGCAGATCGTTCGCGCTCTCCGCCTCGAACATCTTGATCCCGGCGGCGTTGACGAACCCCCAGCGGCTGCCTTTCAGAATGGCGATCGTGTCGAGGGAATTTTCCACCAGCAGCTTGTACCGTTCGTCCATCTGGTTCAGCCGCTTGTCGATGTACCAGGTGATCAGCGTCGAGATCAGGATGAGCAGCGCTCCCAGCCCGAGAATGACGGCGAGCAGATTGATGTCCTGGGTCAGCTTGTCCGACGTAATATAGATGCCGTCCGCGTATTCCAGCTGCACTGCCTGATTGCCCAGCATCTGCACGGCGACGACGAGAGCCCCCAAGATGACGCTGGCCATAAATTTTCGGTACTTGTACGACGATTCGGACAGCATGAAGGAGAGGTACGTTCCGATAAACAGCATCACCAAGGATAAGCTCAGTCGGTAAGGATTGACCTCCAGCAGATCGATCTTCGGGCCGAATACGCTGAAATAATTCATGATCGCGACGCCGAAGGCGAGGATGGAGCTGCCGTACAGCAGCCGGTACTTGAACACGCCCTGGAAGGTCAGCATGATAAACGCCATCAGCGAAAAGAAAATGATAAACAACAAGGCGACCGGCATCACCCATGTAAAAATGAGGGGCTCGTGATTGCCCAACAGCGTGACGAAGTGCTTGGCCCACAGCCCGATGCCGAAGACGAAGGCGCCCCCCGCCAGCCAGAACTGGCGAAACGTGCCGTTGGATCGCTTGAGGTTGCCGATAAAGTTGAACATCGTGTAAGATGCGAGTATGCTAATTAACAGTGCCAGCAGCAGGAAAAAGGGGGGCCAGGAGGCTACGGTACCGTTCATTTTCGATCCCTCGCATTATCAGACATAAGATGCTTTTCTTTTATAGCATTCGACGAATACCAGCAAATTCCTTTTCTGATAAAGTCTAAAATTGGAGGTTATGAAAATGTTGAAATCATTTTTCGGCGAGTTCAAAGCGTTCGCCATGCGCGGCAACGTCGTCGACCTGGCGGTCGGCGTCATCATCGGGGCGGCCTTCGGCAAGATCGTCACTTCCCTTGTCAACGATATCGTCATGCCGCCGATCGGGAAGCTGATCGGGAACGTGGATATTAAAGACTTGAAGATTCCGCTCGGCACCGCTGCCGATGCGGAGTCCGAGTACGGGCCGGCGATCGCTTATGGGCAATTCCTCAACGTTCTGATCGATTTTCTGCTCGTGGCGCTGTGCGTGTTCCTTCTCGTGAAGTTCATCAACCGGCTCAGCCGCAAAAAGGAAGAAGCTCCCGCGCCGGCCGAGCCGACGACGAGAGAATGTCCGTACTGCCTGTCCGACATTCCGCTCGCCGCTTCCCGCTGCGCCCACTGCACGTCCGAAGTGACGCCGGCGGCGGGACAAGCTCCGGCGGCGCAAGGTTGACCGGGATGCCCGAAATCTTCGACGTCTACGACGACAACGACGAATGGATCGGCACCGCGGAGCGCGGCGAAGCGCACGCCCAAGGGCTCTGGCACCGCACCGTGCATTGCTGGCTCGTCCGCAAGACGGAGCAGGAGAACGGCGCCGCGACGGCCAACGTGCTGTTCCAGCAGCGCGCGGCGGGCAAGGATACGAATCCCGGCCGCTTCGACATTACCGCCGCCGGCCATCTCGCGGCCGGGGAGACGCCGGAAGCGGTCGTCCGGGAGCTGGAGGAGGAGCTCGGCCTGCGGGTCGAGTTCGAGCGGCTGGCCGAGCTGGGCGTCGTGACCGAATGCCTGTCGGGCACGGTTGGCGGCAAGCCGTTCGTCGACAAGGAGCGGAGCCGCGTGTTCGGCCTTGTCGTGACGCGGCCATTGGCGGATTTCCGGCTGCAGGAGGAGGAAGTCGCCGGCTTGTACGAGGCGGACGCCGACGAATTGATCGCCCTGATGGAGGGACGGCGGGAGCATGTCCGGGCGCGGGGCGTCGTCATTCGCGAGGGGAAGCTGCAGGCCGCGGAAGCCGTCGTCGCCTGCAGCTCGTTCGTGGAACGGGACCTCGGTTATTACGTTGCCGCGTTTAAGTTTTTACGGGCTTTGGCGCTTCGGTAGGCGGCTCGGACTGGGGCTCGGCTGGGGGCTTGCCGCTCGGCTTCAACCGGACCGGCCGCCAGACGATCTTGCCATTCTTCACCTTACCCTCGACCCAATCCCCACGCGACGGCCGCTGGAACAGCACCTCCAGCTTGCCGTCGCCGTCGGCGTCCCAGACGCGGAACCGGCGGCCGTCGTTCATCGCGCCGTATTTCCGGCTGTCGCCCACCGCCGTCCACTCCACTCTCGTCTCGCTTTGCTCGCCTTCGTCCAGCCTTTTTTGGCGGAGCTTGCCGAGCCACCAATCCCCGAACAACGAGTTGTACAGCAGAATTTCGTCTCCGTCCTCTTCGAACGCGCCGTACCAGTATCCGCCTTCCGAACGAAACCGGCCCAGCCCCTCCCAGTTCCGGTACCACCGGTCGATCATGCCGTGAATGTTGTAGAACAACGTGTCCCGCGGCGCGATGTCGAAGTCGTTGAGCTCCGGGGCCGCATACAAAACAGCCGCTTCCTCATGGATGCAGCCGTGCAGATTGGACGATTCGATGAACCTCCCCAGTTCGTCCGCGCTCGCGAACGACTCGGGCCGGAGCATAATTCTGGCTTCCGCCGCGCGGTTATAGCACGGGGCCCGACGAATCTCTTCGGGCACGGAATCCCACGGCTCGACCAGCCAGGGATCCAGGCCGCTCTTCTCGTACCAGTCGAGCGCGCGGCGGATGAAATCGCGATGGAACTGCAAAAATTCGAGCCCGTAGCCGGGCGGCGGTTTACTGATATCGACGTTATGCCGGGCGTGATGCCAATTGCGATGTTCGTCGAGAAGATGTTGCGGAAAATTCGGAATGCGCGACATCGGGACAGCCCCTTCCAAGTTATGCCCTCTCGCCACTCCAGGCAGCAGGATTGCCTATAGAATATGCAGAAGCCTCGCCGGAGGGTACTCTTGCCTAACTTATCGGCGGGGTTGGCGGGGGCAGGCTATCGGAGGGGACGGGTGGTCGCGGGGGGCTTGCGGCTGGGGGCTTGCGGGAACGGACACCAGAGCCCTTATTTGTGTCCAAACTGCCGATTTCGGCAGGCTTTCGGACCGACGTTCCGTTATTTGCCGATTTCAGCATCGAAAATACCGGAAATACGAGGAATAACGGATCTGTGGTCCGATCGCCCCTCGTTTCGGCCACATTTTTCGAAAATAACGGCTACTGTGTCCGTACGCTCAGCTCGCCGCCTTGCCCCCAGCCCCAGACAAGCTCCCTCTCCCCGTCTCTTACGAAAGCCGCCCGCTGGTCCTCTGTTCGCTTGCGGCGAAATCTTCAAACAACCGCGGACGGAGATTCCGTATGATAGCAACGGGTATATGCGGAATTAAGCCGTCGTCGTAATGTCCACGGAATTGGCCCCTTGGTTCCAGACGACTTTAGCCTTGTCGCTGACCGCGACGAGGTCGCGCACCGGAACGTAGCCTTTGTCGCCATAGACCCGAGTGGGGAGCGGCCGGCCGTTCGCGTTTACGGTTTTGTCGGTCCATCCGATCCTCAGTTGCAGGGCTTCGCCTACGACCCTTGCAGGCACCCAAGTCTGGCCAGCGACTAACCGGCCTTCCGCAAGCGGCGCGCCGTTTAGGTTGACAGGGATCGTCGGTTCGGCCGGCGCTTCCGGTTCCGGCTTCGGTTCCGGCTGCGCGGCAATCGCGTCGTATTGCTCGAGCCGGTAAGTTCGAATTAGAGTAATGATCTTCGCGCCGTATTGCGGATCCGTTGCGTAGCCGCTTAGACGCAGCGCTTCCGCCTGAAGCGCGGGCGTTGTCGCTTTCCTCACGCGCTCGTAACGGGGGAGCTGAAGCAGCAGATCCTGATCCTTGTAAAAATCATATATGCTATCGTAAGCGCGGAAGGAAGCCGTCGTCTCGACTCTTACGTCGTTCAGCACTTCCCAGGTTCCTTTTCTCACCCATTGTCCGCGCCAATAAGCATTCGGCTTCCCGCTCCCGACCTTGATGCCGCCGAGATTGTTCCACGGGTGGATGACGCCTCCCGTTTCGAGCAAATTTTGCCCCAACCGAACGGAAGGAAACAGAGGGGAGCCCTCTCTCCTAACCCGTATCGCGATCGGGGCCAGCGTGTCGATGAATTGTTGCCTGGTGAGCTTGGCCATCGGGTTGTTCCTCCCTTTTTTTCGTGAAATGATAGACGCCCGAAGCCGTCAGCCCGACGAGGGAAATCGTCGTCAGCGTCTGCTTGATGCCGTCCGGCACCAGAATGAAGATCGCGGCGATGAGAAGACTGACGAGATGATAGTAACGGCTGGGCACGCGAAATTCCTTCGCGATCCCTACGTACGCCGCCACAATCGGCGCCAGCAGCGCGACCTCGTCAGTCATCGAGATCAGTTTGTCCATATTCTATTCACCCTCCTCCCAATTTGGTCACGGCCGCTATCACGGCCGCAATGATCGCCCCGACCAGCGTTCGCCACAGCCAACGCTGGTTGTCGGCGATCTCGTCGATACGCAGATGCGACGACCTCGCGGACTGCAGCGCCTCGAGCGCAGACTCTCTCGCGGCATCCGCCGTCTCGCGGACATCGGTCATCGCATCGATCTTCGTCTCCAACCGAACGACCCGCTCCCGAATTTCCGAGAGTACTCGCGCTTCTTCGCTGGACATGGTTGCACCTCCCGAGGTTTGCCTTTGCCTGAACAATATAGCCCCGCTTCTGCGGCGCCTGGATTTCCTGGTCGATTTAGCCTTCGCCATTGAGGATCGCTTCGACTTCCGCCCGCTTCTCGACGGGGACATCCTCGATCGTCTTCAGTCCCTTGAGAATCAAATTTGCGTAAACTTGCGCCATAGTGTACTCACCCTCCCGGACGGATTTTCGAGCGCCTCGACCCGATGATACAGATCCTCAATGATCCTTTGTTGATCCAAAATAACTTCATAAGCCTCCGCAAGCCCGAGCATCGTTTCCACGCTTTCTTGTTCGATTGTCTTCGGCTGCGGTGCGTTCCTCAGTTCGTCGATCTCCTCTTGCGTCAGTCCTTCGACCCAGCATTCCGGTCTCTCCGGCGCCGCATACACCGGCTGCTCCCCGCGTTCCTCTTCGTCGAGCGACGCCCACTCCGCATAAACTTGTTCGTACAGTCGTTTGGATTCGACAAGCTCTTGTTGATAGGCCTCCCATAAAGAAAAGTCCCATCGGGGCTTAAACAAACCCTGTGGAACTTTCTCGGCGATGATGTATCCGGTTATGACTTCTTGATGTTCCTCGTTTTCTTCGACGGGCAGCAACTCTCGGATTTCCGTAATGCCTGTCCGTGAGAGCGGGACGATGACGGGTTCGATGTATAGGCCGTCAAGGTCTGTTTTTATGGCTTCTTTCAAGGCGATTCCCCTCCCATCATTGTAGTGGTATAACATAGCTGCCTTGATAATTAGTAGTTCCCAACGTCGATCCCAATGCAATTACTATCGAACCGTTCCTAGTGATGTATAATTCCCCATTAACCATCGCCCCTGTATTATTGTTTATTACTTTCAAGGACGTTGTCCTCGCGGGGCGATAACCTTCTGGCAACACAGCAATCGTTGTTAGACCAGTAATTGTGCCGGGAGTAGCTGAAATAACAATTTCCAACTGGCCAGTTTCATTCTTCCTATAATTTATGCTTCCCGTCCACTCCGCTAACAACGTCGAATTAATCCATTGCCCCTGTTGCTTCTGCGCTTTTGTGTTCCGCAAGACGGACGTTTCCGTTCGGGCTTCGACTACTTCACGCACAAGCGATTCGACGGACTCGCGGATGTTCGGCGCATACTCGGCGCTGATTGTCTGCGGGGCGATGCCGAGCGTGTAGGTGTCGAGTGCTAGGTAGGTGACGGAATAAGCGGAGCTTTTTCTATAGTTGGCCTCTGGAATTGCAATTCTTTCTTCTCCATATGCGAGCGCTGTACTTAGATACCACGCCTTCATTTTTGCTGCGTCCTGATACAAATTTAGAATCTTTTTTGTTCGAAACTTCAGTAGTGTTGCATCGAACGCGCCGCCGTTGATAGCGTTGATATAATAATAGTCTCCGCTTAAATATGGCGTAAATCCAAATTCCCTGACCACAATCCCTGTTCCGACCTCAACCTGATTATCGCCTTCATGCAGCATTAAGGAACCTTCATAGGTAACGGCCTCGTCGACACTTTGGGCGAGCTGGTACATGAGGCGGTAGGGTGTGTAAGATGGAGCGAAAACTATTGGTAAATTGATTGTACTGCTCGCGCCTACATTATTAGCGTAAGTCCATGCTTTTGTACCTGTCCCATTATACGTTGAAGTATATGGCTGGCCGTTTGTGTACATCTTCCACCCATTAAAATAAGCCTTAATCTCATCTACTGTAGGTGTGTAGGATTCTCCCCAACCAGTGTCAGCGTTTGGTAGGTTCATCCATATGTCTTTACCTGTGCTAAGGTTGTACGCTTCAACGGTAAGCGCACCCGCAATATTCGGCAGTATCTGACCGTTATATTTAATCAGTCTCCCTAAATCTAAGCTATCGATAACGTTCGCAATCGTTACGCGCTTATAATCGGATATTTTGCTGTGATACGTCCACGCCAACGATCCATCCAACACCATTTCCCGAAACCGCCGAGTCACCCTCGGTTTGCCTTGTCCATCCGTATAAAGCCGATCTGCTACGCTGCCGTCAACGTTGGATCGTAGGTTACAATCGGGCAGATAGAGATAGGATGGTTGCTGCGGCTCGAATGGGAGGGCTTCGGAGCCGATGTTGAGCATTGGATAGGAAATCCAACGCACAAATCCCAGTGTCTCGTAACTAAATTTTATGCGGACATACGACTTCCCGGCTGGAACCGTAAAAGTGTGAACAAAATCTCCATCTGTCTCGGCTGTTTCGACAACTATGGCTGTTTGTTGAGCGCCATCGACCGTAGTATCCGTATCATTTGCATGAATTTCCACCATACCGTAACGTTTTGCGGTTAAAGTATAAGTTGCTCCGGGCACCACTTTTAAAGATATGCGTATTCCTGTATCCCCGCCGTAAAATTCATATGGATTGCGAATCTCATAGCTTCCTGATGGCGGCGTCCACTCCGAAAACGGCGGAAGCAGATTTTTCCCCTTATTCTCGATATAGACGGCATTGACGTGCTTCATGTCGTCAACGTAGGGGTACCTAGCATTCTTTTGATTTTCGGTCAGAGAATCGAACTCGTCATATTCAGCCGCAGATACTTCGTAAATAGCAAAGGCACCTAACCAAAGGGTATCTCCAATATGCGTGTCTTCAGCATGCGAAGGGTAAGTCAATGCGCCCGTACGTCCGTCACCGGAATACTTCGCAAAGGCGGTTTGCCACTGCCCTTTCCTATTCATGTCAAAGTAGCCAAGAACAACTGACGCATCTCCGCCTTCCGCGCCAGTAGTCGGCCCTAGCGCTATGCGTACTCTCATCGATTGAATATCTGTGTCGATCCACACGGAGGATCTAAAAATATAATATTTTCCAACTTCATACGAACGGGATACCCTAATTCCAGCTGCAGCCGCTGCTGTTTGTGTTACTTGTTTTATTGATTGTGTCCCAATATAAGCTTTTGATGTATCAATAGCTTTTGTTGATTGAGATGAAACTCCAAATTTATCGCCATAACTAGGGTTGCCATCCCGCCCGAGCAAATTAATAAGCGTCCTCCCCTGCATGGTTGGATGTATTACGGCAGGAATGTCTCCACCATCAACAATTTGAGTACCGTTGGACAATACTAATTTCTGCGGCTCTTTTTTTGATAATTTTTCGGATATCTCCGAGATCGCTCCAGCTGCACTTTTGGAAGCTGTAGGAACATTATCCATCGGACCAATTGTCTGATCGATAATGTCTAAATTTTTATTAAGGATACCTAGATCAACAAAATCACTTTCTAATGGTTTTGTTAGCCCGATATTTGAAGTTAATTTGGTCATTGTCCCATCTCCTTGTGGTGGAACTAGTTGCATTCTTAATCCGTAGAGGAGTTAAACATAGCTTGAACTTCTGCTCGCCAGCGAAGCGGCACATCAATAATCGTCTTCAAGTTTTTCATTATCAGTTCATAATAGATTTTCGCCATGTTTATTCTCCTCCCGTATAAAGTTCGGCCAGCTCGGCAAGCGCAAGCTGGATTTCCGTTTTGTCCTCTTCCTGGGCTTTGGCTAGTTCAGTAAGAGCCAGCTTCAACTCCAGATTTTCCCCTCGGAGCCTTTCGACTTCTGACGGTCCCGGAAGTTGCTCCGCAGGGTACAGTCCCCCGTCCGGGCCCTCAACAATCTCCATTTCGATGATCTCCGCGCCATCCGGTAACGGGTTTGATGGGCGATCCTCGTATACTGCTTCCTTAATGATATTGCCTTCTTCATCCCGCTCTTCCGGAGAAACTTCAAGTGATTGAATCTGATAATCCCATGGGCCGATGTTGATGACTTGTCCGTTAAGCACTACGCACTCTCTCATCATTTCGCTGTCCACCCCGTATTCCCCGTACCGGTATGTTTGACATAAAACGATGTATTTGCCCCACCGCTACGGTTAAGATAGATCGAACCCGGATTAGCTGTTACAACTCCTTCGGGGCTGCCTGTTCCTGCGGTTATCTTGGTTCCTTGTCCATTTACGACTACGACCTCGCCGTTAGTAATGGCAAATCCTGCATTTGCGGAACCGTCCCCACGATAGATAAAGAAGCGCTTGTCGCCGCTTGTATTGGTATATCGAAATATCCGCGCTTCTACCGTTGCAGTAGTCGAGTTCAAAAAATCGGCAAGAACCAACGTGGCGTCTTCATTCCCTGCTACAGATCTAAGTCCTACGTGATTCGAAAATGAAAGGTTGTTTGTCATCGTCCCGCCTGCGGAAGAAATTAATTGATGCCACACCCCCCAATTACTGTTACCTCTGCTTCTAGCGAAAAATGCATTTGACCCACCCTGAGCCACGGGGTTAAACAACTGAAATCCAGCGGCAGTGTTATCGAACATAATGGTGAGCAACGTTCCTTGTCCGGTGAAAGGCGCGTTAGGACTATTATTATTAACTGCCGACCAACCACTGACTAAGATAGTATCGAGACCGGTATCTGATCGAGTGACCCCGAATGTGCCAACCCTGCCTAATCCGTGCGGCCTTGTTGCGGACGCTGTTGTCTGATTAACGTGTGTTTCAAAATCCGCCCAATGAGACATCAGCTTATGATGCAACACACCATGAGCCTCATCGATCTTTTCCATATTTTGATTAAGTGTATCCACCGAAACAAAATCACTCTCGAGCGGCTTTCGCAAACCGATATTCGGCGTCGAATCGGCCATTAGCTTCATCTCCTTACTTGGCCTAGTTAATACCTCTCCGACGGCGTGATAAGCCGGCTAAACCCCCGACGAAGCGGGTAGTTCGAGGCCCGTCATGGATCTGGTCGCAATAGAACTTCGTTTCAAGCTTTAGAATCCAATTCTCCTACTGAACCAATTCGATGAATGGCGTCTTCGGCTGCCGTCCTGCCATTCGTCGTCAAGTTCTTGCTGCGATCTTTCCACGACCCGCACGCCGTCCCACTTTAAACGAAACTGACCACGTTCATTTATTAATACATCTCGGAATGCCTCATGAAAATGGCGTGGTCCGTTTCCGATAAAGAATACGTCACCTTCCTGAGGCTTCTCAAACGCATCTGAAAATCCATGTACGATAATCCCAGCTTGATTAACTCTTATATAATGATTGTATTCGACCGAAATCTCCTCCTTAGAGTTCAGCATCGGCTGCCCATTGAAACGAATACGGGACGTTTAAATGGAATTGCCTTGATGGCGATGTTGGCGCTCCGATATTCGACTCGTTGAAGTAAACTGCAAAAACATCGGCAGTAGTAACATCAACCTGCCCGCCATACTCCGATACTTTGTTGAGAGCTCCTGTAGCCGTACTATAAATTTGCACAGTCGGTTGTATTCGTTTTCTCACTTTATAAGAAACGTTTCCGATTAGGGAATTGGTCAAGCCAGCATTAAGAATCGCAGAGCCATGAATTGTTCTTGTTCCGATTTCAATACCGTAATCATAGCTTTTTTCATAATATCGCTGACACAACGCCAATTCTTCTCCAAAACTGCGAGGCTGAAATGGTAACGCCTTTTCCCCGACACACAGTTGGACTTGCGCGATATCGAAATTGTGCGCTGTATTACCCAAATTCGTTGTAAGAATGACTTCGACGCAATCATTTCCATTAGTCCCCAGCGACTTCCCTTCAACGCTGTCCAACGTCGTCGTAAAAGTGAACTGTTGCCATTGAATTGTGACAGGCACATTAGTTAATTTATTTACACTAGCCGACGGATTGCCGCCCGTTCCGAAATTCTGTCGCAAGTATATGGTGGTAGTCGTTGGTATACTTGAACGTAGCCAAGTTGAAAGCGTAACTGTTTCTCCTGAAAATGTATGAACCCCTTCAATTCGATGTCGCATATTGCTTCCAGCCGCTTGGTTTGTTGTTGGACTAAGTCTCAAAAAGTATTTCGGATTGTTAGGGACTTCGGTCTGTCCTGAAGAAAATGATTGTCTTGTAACAGTATTATCAGATGGATTGGTTACACTGGATATCCATCTATCTGCTGTATAGCGACCTCCTATGAAGCTCGTTCCCCGTTGCCAAATGTCAAAATTCCCGTTGATGATAGCGTTCGCATTAATCCCGGTTCGGGAGAGCAACAAGTTCTCATATTCCGCCCTATGAGAAATAAGCTCATGATGCATCACACCATGAGCTTGATCGATCCTTTCCATATTTTCATTTAATGTATCCACCGAAACAAAATCGCTCTCAAGCGGCTTCCGCAAACCGATATTCGGAGTCGTATCGGCCATTAGTTCCATCTCCTTGTCATCACTTCGCCCCAGGTGAAGTTTTTGAGGTCGCCCCAGGTTTTTTGTTTCAGTTCGAGCCATTGGGTATAGGTGAAAGCGTACTCGACGGCGAGGTGGGCCGGTTTGATCTCCTCGATGACCGCCTTCAGGTCATCGAGGTTCGGAGGGATCCCGCGCGTGTCGACGAATCTCACCGTAAAAGTGTACGTTTCCGGCTGCAGCGACACTTCGACTTTGCCCCCGTCGTACGCTTCGGCGACGGATCGGATCATCTGAATGGTGACCGTGCCGATCCCGCGAAGCTTGGACAGAATGACGCTGCGGCGCTGGGAGACCGGCTTGGTCTCGTCGATGCCGATGTCCAGCTCGTTCTCCCAACGCTCCAGCCCCCAAGTAGCCGTCGAGACGAAATATTGGTCCAGCACACCATCGAGGGCACTCCACAGCTCGTCCAGCTCGGAGCCTTGGGCGTCCATATTCGAGTTCATCACACGCGAAGTCGCGTAATAATCCGGGAGGTAGGACATCATTTCCTTCCCTCTGATGCTCGTCATCGCCGATTTACTCACTTAGACTCACCGTCCCGACGACTGCTACCTCTCCCAGTTGCAAATCAACATTTTGGTCCCTGCCGTTAACCGTTAAATCTTCAAAATCGATAATTCGAGGGATGTCCAACAAGATGCCCGCAATCCGGTTATACCGAACGAGAGAATCGACAAAAGCCAGCTGTTCCAGATACTCGGTAAGTCCCGCTTCGAAATCGCGGAGCACCTCGTCTATCGTGGCCCCGCTGGCCAGCGTAAGCTTGGCGCGAATATCGAGCGGAACCTCCACCGCCGCGGTCACGGTAATGTTCGCACCGATCGGGGCCTTTCCTTCGCCCGTGCCGCTAATCGGGGAGATGTACTCTTGCACCGCATCGACAATCGTTTGGTTCGGCGCGCGCTTCGCTTCGTCGAGCAGGAAAATTCTGACCGTTCCCGGACCGTCCCATAGCGGATCGACTTTCACGCGGCTTACCCCCGGCGTTTCCAAAGCCCACTGCTGGTAATCCGCCTTGTTGCCGCTCGTTCCGGGCTGTCTCATCTTGAGCAGGTAACGCGCCAGCAAGGACTCATCGGATTCCTCTTCCGCTCCGCCGGTCATCGGCGCAGTATTGATTACACCCGTCACGCCTGGAAGCGCATTGACCAACAAGCTGATCGCACCGATCGGAACATTGCCTGCGGAACCCGCTTCTATGGCCTGAACGGGAACTACCGCTTCCCCCTGATCGTTCAGAGCAGCGGATGCCGTCGTCTCGTATTCGATCGACGGGGTCATTGTCACTTCGTCCGCCGGAGTCGCCACTTGCGTACCGATCGGGATCACGGTCTCTGCAACGCCTGTGAATTTGACATAACCGTTAGCCGCCACTGCCGGACGAGGAATGACGCCATGCTCTTCGCATCGCATTCTGAGATAAGGACCGAATGTGGTCGTGGCGAATCCGCGCCGCAACACCTCTTGCGCCCATTGGGAAGCCGTATACAACTGATGAGCGGCCGGGGAGAGCGAATCCCAAATATACGAGCCTTCCGACTTGTCCAGATCGGATGGAACACGACTTAACATTCTGGCGAGAATCGCTTCCTCCGTCTGATCCTGCAAATAATCTGGCAATACCGCCATTAGGAATTCACCACTCTTCCGTCAATTTCTGCTGTTTCTTCATGAACGTTCGTAATGACGCAGGTAAAATAGCAGCCGTCCTCTGCCCATTCGAACGTAAAATCATCCACGCTAGCCGTCCTCGGATCGGCAAGAAGCGTCTCGGTCGCGATCCGTTCAATCTCCAGTTCGATAGCGGAACGCGTCAGGCCGGAACGGATAAGCTCGTTAAACTCTTGACCGTAGCCTCGAGAGTAGATGAGATGACGATAGCGTTCGGTTTGCAACGCTTTCTTGCACCACTCGATCCAGGCGTCCTTGCCTTCGCTGCCCGCCACTTTGCCGGTCGGCGTCGTGACAAACTCTCCAGCTTCAAAGTCAAAGCGCCAGCTTCTACCGAAAAAAATATTTTCTTCGGTACTCTCGACCGGCTCTTCCGCAACCTCGGTTGTCGGGAATAGATTAGCCACCGGAACCCACCACCTTACAGACGACTACGGCATCCTTGCCCCCGTTGACCGGAATCGCAAGCACGCGATCCCCCGGCTTTATTCCGGTAGACCAATTCAGCCGAACGTCTTCAATTTTCGTTTCCATATAATCAAACCGCGTGAGCTGAGACGTCGTCCCCCCTTGCGAGTTGCCTTGCGCATCGACAGGAGCGGTCATCGTGCCTACCATGGAGAAGGCGGGCAGTTCCAATTGCGTGACCCAATCGGCAACAAGGAAATCCGGAATTTCATGCTTAAAGGAATCCAGCTTCAAGCCCGACGCGGTAATCGTCCCCAACTCCGAAGGAATGCCGGACAGCGCCTTGGCGGCAATCCCGGAGAAGCGGCTCTCCAACGTCGAGACCAAGCTTTTGAACGGATCAGGCAAGATAATCCCTCCTGACTTTACCAGGGGCGGCGAGCTCCAGATCCATATGCCCAGGCGTACCAAGCCGATGCGTAACCCTCGTTACCCACAACGTGATCCCGTTCAAACGAACTTCGTCTCCTGCGCGTATCAAGTTAATATCCGGGGCTGTAACCGAGAATGTCTCTTGGATACCGGTCAGCGTCTTCTGGGCAGCCTTTTTCGCTTGATCGACGGTCTCGATTTTGCTGTCTTGAATCACCTTTTGAAGCGTGCCGAATTTTTCCGCGTCCTTCTTGACTACCGCCAAAACCGGAGCCAGCTTCTCTTCGCTCGCCGTCGCCCCTAGCACTTTGACTTGAGTGACGGCGCCCTCCAATGTACGGCTCTGTGTGACGTCCTCGACCATCTCCAGATCCCATTTCGTCTTGTTGTCGCCAAGCTTAATCAACTCCAACCCGTTGACGGTCATACGCGGCCGGAATAACTCTCCTCCTTTATCCGCGGTTTCCTTCAGGTCCTCCTGAATCATGGAGTAAAGAGTCTGCGTGCGCTTGATGTTCCGAGCAAGCGAAATACGCGTATCCGGCAAGTTGCCGACCGGGATCCCCCATTCTTTCGCATACAGCTTCAGACGATCAGAGGCTGTTTGTCCGGCCGGCATCAGTCGTTCATCCTCCGACTTGGCCAAATAGATCGTGCGATCGTAAGCAGTAATGTTCAAATGCTTGGTTCCGCTGTTCGAGCTTGAGCACTCCCACACGATTCCCGGGTGCAGGAGATAGCTCATTCCGGTTCCGCCGTATGGAATGCCCGATACTCGTATTTCTTGTCCCGGAACAATGCTAGGCAAGTCCGATGTGACAACCAGACGAATGTTCGACTTGTAAGAGATTTCTTCCAAGGAGTCTTCGAGCGAAATCTCTTCAATTAAGTCGCGCAAATAGTAGCGGTTACCCAGAACGATTTCGTAGCTCATGGCATCACCAGCTTCTGACCCGGTTTGATCAGGGCGGGATTCGACCCGATAACCGATTTATTTTTGTCGTACAGGGTACGCCACTTGGAACTATCCCCCAGCTCCAGCTTGGCGATCGCCCACAGGGTATCCCCGGATTTCACCTGATACACTTTCGGCACCGGTTTGGTGTCCGGGCGAGCGGTCTTGACCGTATTCCCGGATGCGGCGGCACGAACCTTCAACGGTCGATTCGTCCGGAAAGTGACTTCGAAGTATACATCGCCAGGTTCTCCGCCTTTGAAGGTCGTGTTGTGCGCGGATAGATTCACCCATACGTTAACTGCCGTATCCGAAATGAGCAGCCGCACGGGCTGCTTCCGGTTCATCATGGCCGTTAATCGATTCATTGCGGTTTGCGGATTCGGAAGCTCGGCGTACCTGCAATAGCTTGCATCGTAGGCGATCGGAAAAAAAGAAGAGAAGGAAATCGTCTTCACCTTCTCTCCTTGAGGAAACTCCACTTCCCCTAGCGATAAAATGTTCACCGTCTCCAATTGTTTTTCTCTTTGAATCGTGATTTCCTCCGGGTTGACGGGAAAATGGAACTTCTCGCCGGAGGATTCGAAGAGATAAATGTCCAGGCCGACCACCCCCTTTCTATGAAAATGGTTATGGAATTAAGACCTGTTCTCCACGGCTTGTTGAATGGAGGAGGCCAGTTGACCCCCGATCCGGTTAGAGATCTGATCGTAATCGATATCTGCGCTGTTCACCGTAATTTGTATCGCGCCGTATGGCACATTTACGTTGATCGGCATAGAAGTCGGAATGCCGGTTAACGGGGTCGGCCTCGCCGGGTACGCTGTCGCAGGAGCAGGCAATGCCGCCGGATTTGGTCTTGCAGAATCAGGAAATGCCACGGGATTCGGTCTCGCGGGAGCAGACAATGCCGCCGGATTCGGTTCCTTTTCTTTTTTCCTGCTTCCAAAGAAGAAGCCTTTAACCTTGTTGCCCATGTCATTGATCGTGTCGGAAGCTTTACTGGTAAATGCTCCGACCTTCTCACCCAACGCCGATCCGCCAAGTCCACCGATCGCTCCGCCAATCACTCCTCCGATTGCAGTGCCTATACCGGGAATAATCGAGCCGATTGCTGCACCTGCTGCTGCACCCGCAGCCGCGCCTCCCCAACCTCCAACAGCTCCGCCAATCGCTTTGTTTCTTTCCTCGCCTGGTCGGGCGCTAGAGATCGCCATTGCATCGGTGACCAGAGAGAGCGGGCGGAACATCCTGCCTCCTAGCTTGAGGGCGGATTTAGCCATAGAACCAGCAGCATTAGCTGTACCTTTGCCAATCTGAACATTTCCCAACATACCTGAGTTACCGGCGGTGGATATGCCCACCATTGAATTAACATTCGGCCCGCCGGATAGAAAATTTTTCCCAAAGTCAAATATCTTACCAAACTTCGATCCTTTGGGTTTCGGTATTTTATTTGCGTTCGGCACCGGAGGATTTGGAGAAGTATTTTTACCTTTATTTCCGCCTCTCCGCTGTTCGTTATTTCTTTTTCCAGGATTACTATTTGCATAATTTTGAGATTCAGGCTGCCCGCTTTTTTTAATTTTCTTCTTTTCTTTTCTAGATAATTTTTTGCCAGGTGTGTTTGTCATAGCAGGATTGCTTGGCTTATCCGGTTTATTGGTTTTAGATGGCGTTTTTGGTTTATTTGTTTTATTAATAGTTCTTTTCCCAAACAAACCCTTTAATCCAAGCTTTCCAAGGTCATATACAATAGCAGCCGCTATGCTAGTACCGAAAGACGTAGCAACCTCATCCCAATTACTTCCACCACCAGATGGATTAACATTTACATCCACGGAAATGCCTTCAAGGGATTCTTGCACCTTTTTAGCAAGCTTCTCCGAATCGAAATTATCTATGAAGCCTTCCGAGAAAGCCCCCAAAGCCTCCTCGCCTTTGCTTTTGAAAACAGCACTGTCAATCTTAGGATCAAGCACTATCGAGGACGTCCAACTCGTAGCAGACATTTCTTTTAATGCCTTTTTGATTCTCTCCAGCGGTTCCGTCACTCGATCGATGAATTGAACGACCGGGCGAATCTGCATCCGCCCAAGCCGCGCTGCCCGCATATGCAACCGCTCCATATATTTGTCCAGAGAGCGGAATACTTGCTCTGTGCGCGCCAGTCCATTCGCATCAATAACGATTTCGATTTGCTCGCCTGCCACATTCTCACCTTCCTTCCTTCGCCAACGTCGCTTTCTCCGCTTCCCATTCCAGCTCCATGCTGGCCATCAGGAAGATCTGCTCGCCGCGAGGCAGACGCCAGAACTCTCCGGGGCGCAGGTGGTGGCGAACCCACAGAGCATGGACCATTGCGGCCAGCGCCCCGGATCGGATCAGTTTTTTACGTCTTCCAGCTCCGTATTAAAGCCGGAGAGATCCAGCACGACGTCGCCAAGAGCGGACAATTCCCCCGCCAGCAAAATGCGCTTGATCACTTCCTCCGCGCCGCTGGCCGAGAATTTCGTCAGCAATTGCGGGCTGCCCCAGTTCGGGGCGATCGTTGAAGCGGCGATCAGCGACACATTGAACAGCTCTTCGTCCAGCCGTTCGATCGTCTGGCCGCGCTTCTCCTTGCGTTCCGTGCAACGTTCGCGGATACTGAACACTTGCTTGCCGGTTAAGCCGCGAAGCTTGACCGGGATGTCCAGACGCTCCAGCCGAACTGTGCGCTCAGGTAGCGTGTCGGCGTCCAGAAGCCTCTGTAAAATTTGTTCGTCCGTCAATTGATCGAAAGACATGCTTTTTATCCTCCTATCAGCCCGCCGTAATCGGATCGAGCAGTTCGTAGCCTTCGAAAGTAAACGTCGTTTCTTCCGTCACTTCCTCGCCGGCCGTCCAGTTGGCCAGTTGAAGCTTGTCCGACACGCAGTTGATCAGGCGAATGCGTTCAAAGCCGTACGCCTCCGGGTCGGACAGCTTGTTAATGATATCGAACTTGGCAAAGCCGCGGCTGATCATATCGCTCGTCACCTTGTAGCCACTCATCGTCCCCGTGCCTTTTTTCGGGCCAAGCTTGTGCGTCGTCCACTCCGTCCCGGACAGCTTCAGCTCCCGCTTCTCCACTTCGACGGATGCTTCGAGATGATTGATGTTCGTCTGCCACACCCCGTCGATAAACACTTGCCCGTACGTACCGAGAATCGCTCTGGTCGGATCCATCATGTTCGTCGTTCCCCCTTATCGCACGATAAACGTGCTGAAAATTTGTTCCATCACATCAGTCAGCCGCGCTTCCCACTTCAGGAACACTTGATCCGGTTCCGGTACGAAGTCGGGATCGACGTAAACGTCGTAGCCTTCGGCCTCGATCACGCCAGCTTGAGCGAGCGTCTGCATATATTGCTTGCAAGCGCCGATCAGTGCCAGACGACCCTCTTCGGTATTGTTGACCTTGCCGATGTAAGATTCCTCCGCCGTACGTTGCAGGTCGGCGTTAATGCTGTCCATCACGCGAATCGTGCGAATTTTTTTCCACGGAAGGTTCTGACCTTCGCGCAGCGTCACGAGACTGTTGATGCCGCGTAGAGCTTTGACCATCCGGCCGTCGTGCACCAGCAAGAAGACGCCGCCGCGAACCGCTTGCTCCTGCTCCGACCGGGTCCAACGACGGGTCACGTCTTCGAAAGGAGACGGAGCATAGGTCGTCGACTGGTTCAAGCTTTGCCCCGCGATCAGGCCGGCGACATAAGCCGCAAGCTGTGCCGAGCTGTACGTCGCGTCGCCCAGCTTGGCTCCCGTACCGACGTTGACGATGCCTTCATGATTGAGCGCAGCGCTGCGTGCCACGGCTTTCGCCACCGCGTCCGCCGCCGTATCGTCCGCAGCCGTACCGCCGACCACTACGACGGTGCCTTTGCCTTCGTCCCGCAGACGATTCGCCCATGCGGCTACGCTGGCGTGAAGACCCGAGTCGGATACGCCGTCCAATGCGACGACATTGAATTCTTGGGTTTCGAAGTCGGCCAATGCGTTCAAGTAATGCTCATAAGAAACGTTCGCAAGCCCGGAGTCACCGCCGGAAAAGGAAGCGCCGGAGACGATGGCCAACTCGCCTTCGTTCAATTTTGTCGCCGTGATCCATGAATTGCCGGAATCGCCGTTAATTTCGTCGACCGCAGCTTGCACGGAGCTTCCGTCGAACGTAAACGTCCGCAGTAGCGTCGTACCTTCGTACAGCTTCAAGTCCTGCTTTGCCGGTTCCGCGAGGTTCGCTTGCACCGTGACTTTGAAGCTGTTGCCGCGTGCACCGGGATATTTGGCTTCCAGCTTCAATACCGAAGCGCTGCCTGCATCCTGTAATTCGATCGTCGATGCGGACGCGCTATCGTCAGCCAGTCGGTAAGCCAGAATCTTCTTCGCTCCGCCCAGAAGCGCAAGCCGGATCGTGCGGTAGGCAGTTGCCCCGTCCGCTTCCGAACGCGTGAACGCATTCGCCGCGTCGGCTTCGCCGGCGATCTCGACGAATTGATGAACCGGTCCCCAATGCGCTCTAACCGGAACGGCAACGATGCCCCTTGCTCCCGGTTGGATCGCGGCGGTCGCGGCCGCCCGAAACGTCATGTAAAATCCCGGCAATACCGGTTTGTCCGTCGTGCTCCAAGTTCCTCCTGCCATGTTACAGCACCTTCCTTTTCAGAAATTGGCCGACCAAGCGTCTCGCTTCGTCGACGGTAAAATTCGTTTGGCCCGCGTCATGCAAAGCCCCGGCGACAGCTTCCGGCTTCGCCCGGAACAGCGCTTCGGCGTTGCGAACGAGTTCATCCCGATCGTATGCCGCCGCTTCGCGAACCGCGGTTTTTTTGCTTGCCATCGTTACCACCTCGTTAGGTTTTGGATTGAAAACGGACCTCCCGCATGAGCGGGCCTTGATCCGTATGCCTCTCGATTTTCCTCGAGAGCGTTACCGTGAGCTGTCCCTCGGTCATCGCGTCTTGCGCCAGATCGACGACCGGAGCATTCACCGTCAAATAGCGGCGATTCGGTAAGTCGAGCGGAATTTTCACCGCTTCGGTGAGCCGTTGCGCGATTTCCGCAGCTGCCGCCGTCTGCTCCCCAAGCGTTCGGCCAAGAACGTGTCCGACCGCCTTCCTGCGCACTTCGATCGTCGACACTCTGGAGCCCGCGACCGATTCGATCCCTTCCCACCTCCACAAGACGGACGGTCGGACGTAATCGACTGGCCATCGGCCTTCGTACGCTTGCCATTCCGAGCCGAGCCTCTCGATCGTCCAAGACGCGAGCGCGGTCAGCCATGGATCTTGCCGGGTCTCTTCCGGTTCGGCCGGACTTCTTACGCCGATGGTCGAAAAGCGAAGCCCGCGGGTAAGAACGTCCCGATCGGCGTCGAGCTTGTCCGGACCGTTGCTGCCCTCGTAGCCGCAGGTGAACGTCCGTCCGGAGACCGGATCGGAGAGGACTTGTCCATCCAGCGCGGCAACGATCATGCTCGATAGCTCGTCAACATCGGTGAATTCGCTCTTGGCCGTGCAGGGCCAACATTCGAACGACGCGCGAAAACCGGTCCAGTCGGTATCCACCGCTTCGACGCCTTGAACTAGCAACACGTACGGCTTGTCCAAAGTCGCTGCCGACTCATGCGTTTCGTAAACGCGGCCTTCGATGAGAGGAATTCGATCAACCAGCCGATCCCGAATACCGGCCCTCATCGGCAAGCCTCACGGCTTTCAGTAATAAATTGCTTTGCCATGTTTCAACCTCCCGGAGTTCATAGTGTCCTCTCATCCTATGGTGGCAATCGTGCGACAAAGAGGGAGTTGTTGGGGAGAAATTGTTTCGAGAGATGGGAAATTTGAAAGAGTAGTGTTCAGAATTACAGATAACCGGCAGACAACTTCATTTGCAATCTGACTTTGAGCTAGCTATATCGATCGCTCCAGTCAATTAGGCCAAATCAAGATGATACTGATGAAATTCTTCTTGAGGCGAGCAATGTGACGAACACTGAAGCTTGCTTAAAATAGAAAAGGCCCCGCGCTCATGCGGAACCTTCATACGTTCTACCTGTTATCGCTTCGTGATCTTACCCGCGACGACTAATTTACTGAATCTTTTGGGTCATATCGACCTGCGTCGTAGTGCCGCTTTAAGGTTACGGACCAATCCATTTATTGCACCTTCCTTTTTTTCAATGATTTCGAGCAATAATCCAGCTCGTTCTTCCTCGGTCTGTTCAAGCCGACGTTCTGTGTTTGCGAGCCGAATTTGCGTGTCGACGAGTTCGAGTACAATTTTGGCCATCTCGGCTTCAAGTTGTGCGATACGATTATCCGGATCGGGAGTAAGTGGTTCAACTCCCATTGTGCTAGACTGTTCAACATACTCACCAACATTAAAATCAAATTGATAAGTAATGTTCTTTACGGTCTGTTTGTCAATTCGAACGGTGTCGGTCTTAGTCTCTGTACCGATATGCTTCGTCATTACCTCATCAATATAATAAACATTGCCGTTTTCAGATACATAATTCACCCCATATACCCCCCACTAAACATATAACTTACTGTAGATCCCGTCGCGTTTGGGGACATTACTTCTATTTTTAAGCTATTTTCAAAATAAATAGCATCAGATACTATGCAATAAGTATTCGACAGAGTTTCGTTCAATGTATAAGGATAATTTCTGAACCCATTTCCATCTAATGCTATTAAAGATTGTTGCCAACCTGGGTCCTGTAAAGCTGGTGAGTTTGTTGTTCCCATGGACAATAAAGTACTCCTACTTGCAACTGCCGCCATTCCCTGAACGCAAGTGCCATGAAATTTCACTACACCATCGATTGTAATACGCAACTGTAAATATAGGGATGTCATTGAGGATCTTATGGACGCTAAATCTAAATAACCCTTATTCATTAGATTTAACAGTGTCTGCCATACATTCGCTGATGTCGCTGCCGTTCCAGAGCCTATTAGCGGAATACAAGCAGACCTATCCACGTTTCCTCCTACTGATGTCCACTTTGTCCCATTGTAAAATTCGAGTTGTCCGGCATTAATCCGGAGCATCCTTTCGTCCCATAATCGATACTTGTTCGCCCCCATGGAATAGCCGCCAACCTTCAAATAATTGTCAGTATCAAGCCCGAAGTAATGTGCAAAATATCCAGGTCGGTGGAACATCATAAATGCAGCTGAGTTTTCGTTTCCGTCTGAGGGGATCTCAATCGCTGAATTTCCGGCGGCCATACCATCCTGCGTAAGAGCTCCGGTTGATTCTTTTGTTCTCAACATACCGAACATTATCCCGCCCGCTAAAGGCAATCTGGTGTTGATCTCTGCCAACCGTGCAATATCGTCGTTCGCTGCGGGTGCTGCCACTTTTGCCCGACCGGAGGAGTCGCGGATCATGAGTCGATTGGCCGTTGCAGCGCTCGTCCCGCCATGAACAGTCGTTTGGTCAGCATGACCCTGCACCGCATCCCTTACCGCCTTCGGCGTAGCTGCGAGATTTTCCACTGCGGTATTCGTTGCATTGGAGAGTTGCACCTTGCCCTTTGTCGTCAAAGTTGCGTCTGGGATGATTGCGTGTTCAATCGCTTCGTGTAGTTCCGTTATAGCACCTGCCGCATCCTTAGCCGCTGTCGGAACTGATGCCATTTCGCCCAACGCCAAATCAATCTTATCCATGTTCTCATTCAAGACGGATATGTCCGCACTTTCGCTCCCCAGCGGTTTCTGCAAACCGATATTTGGTGTAGGATCAGGCACGATAATCAACTCCTTGAAAAGTAAATACCTACTGTTGCCTCAGGTTTAATGCTTTGCAATGTCCCAATTCACGGGTTCATAATGTCCTTTCATCCTTGAGTTCGTGCAAAACCGCCGACTCACAATTTGCAAAGAACTAAACTCCACTTAGTTTAAGGAGCCTTCGATCGAATCTGCTCTTCCTTTTTCCATCAGGTATACGCATGTGCCCCGTCGATAATCCGATGAGTCATGTATGCGGCCATTAAATCCCACCACCAAGAATCAGATCGTCGAGCGCCGCCTGCATGAGTGCTTGTTGCGCCTTGACCTCCGCAACCTCTTCCGACAAAGGCTTCCGATACACCGGCGGCTCCTCCGGCGCTTCCGGATCCGGGTACGAAAAAAGCAGCGATGGAGTCTCGCCGCTCACGTCTACCCGATATCCGTTGCATTCTGCGAAGTCCTGCGCATACTCGCCGTATTCCAATTGCATGCAGCCAACCGTTGACGGAACGCGTCCGGCCAAGGCGGAGTATGTGGCAAAGTCCTGTTCTATCGTCGTTTCGACAACGTTGCCGGAGCGTTCGCCGGTATTTTGGATTATATTCCCCGTTGCTATTTCATAATAGATCCTTCTGCCAATTTGCATATCTATCGTCTCCCATTATCCGTAAGCTTCCCAAAACCAGGGGTTAGTTGAATCGGCTTGCAAAGTTCCGAATCTGAAAGTAAAACCTGAATTGCTAATACCACTAAATACTTGGTGTTCTTCCCGACTAAATGCAACGTTCATTCGACCTTCAGAGTAAATTGCATAAACTGCATACCATGACGACTGAACAACGATAGTTTTGGGTAAAAAGGACAGACCAGTTACGCGAAGTGCGGCAGGAGATCCGTTGTAATATCCGGTTCCCTTGGCGTAAGATTTGCCCCGAATAAGCCTACCTTGTAAACCGAAAAGGCTAATGTCCTCGGGGATATTAGTCTCAACAAAATTCGGATCCGTAATCGTCACATTATCACTAGTCCCATTCCTATACCCAGCCGATGCACGAAGCTTAAGCGTCGTGCCCGACACGCTCGACGCCAGCGCCACCGTATCGCCTGAGCGGTGAGGCATCGTCCCCGCCGTCCCCGCGATCGTCGTGCCCGCTAGCACCTTATCCGCCGGTACGGCGACAGCGGCGACTTGTCCGCCTCCGCCGTGCTTTCCCGCCGGGATCGTCTGCGCCGTAGGTCCAGGTGTAAACGACATGTTGCCGCGATCGACCATCGTCCCCGTCAGCTTAGTTCCCGCCGAGCCATACGCCGTCTTGGGGGCGAGAATATCCCCCGCTACCGCCGTAGCGTCGCTCGTGTCCGGGCCTACCGGGATCGCGCCGATGTTATCGGCCATCTCCGCGAAGGTATCGTCTGCCGCCGTAGGCACGCCCTTGTCAGTGATCGCGGCGGCGACTGCGGCTTTGCCGTCACTGACATTGGTAAAAAGCTCCGAAATCGCCCCCGCCGCGTCCTTGGCCGTCGTGGGGACGGAGGACATGTCGCCGATGGCCGAGTCGACGGCGTCCGCCAACGCGTTGAAATCGCGCGGGACGTTGGCCGTCATGTTCGGCTCGATGCGCGGTATGTTGAGATTGGGCGTCGTTTCCGCCATGTTTACCTCATCCTCCCATTGAAAATGTCGTCATAGGTATAGCCGTCGTCCGCCAATTGTCCGTACGTGCTCCCGGCTGCCGCGAGCTCGCCGTACGTATAGAACCGAAAGACGAATTTGACCGTCAGATGCGCGGGCAGAATCTCCCGAATCGCCGACTTCATGTTCTCCAGGTTAGGCGGGATCCCGAGCGTGCTTACGAACGTGATCGTGACGTTGTAGTCGGCGTACTCCTCCGTAACGGCGACTTCCCCGTGATCGTAAGCTTCGGCTACTTGCTTGATGAGCGCCGCCGTCACCGTGCCGACGCCGCGGATTTTGGAGAGTATGACGCTGCGGCGCTGTTCCGCAGGCTTCGCCTTGTCGACCGGAATGCCGAAGACGCGCTCCCACAGCTCAAGTCCCCACGTTGCCGAAGAGACGAAGTACTGATTCAGCGTCCCCTCGGTTTCCTTCCACAGCTTGTCCGCCTCGAACCCCTGGGTGTCCATCAGCATCTTCATCGTCCGTGAGACGCCGTAGTACCCCGGAAGCTGTTCGAACATCTCTCTCCCTCGAACACTCCTCATCTGCGTATCATTCATGCAAGGTCACCGTCCCAAGCACGGCGACTTGCCCCGCCTGAATGGGGATATTGCCCGTTCCGCCGTTCACCGTCAGCTCGGAGAAGTCCACGATGCGCGGATTGTCGGACAGAATCGCGGAGATCCGAATGATTCTCACCTGCGGCTCGTTGAACGCCATCTGCTCGTAGAACTTGCGCAATCCCTCTTCGATCTCCGCTTGAACCTCGGCCGGCGTCGCGCCTTCGACCAGCGTCAGCTTGACGCTCACGTCGATCGGAATCTCCTCGGCGGGAGACACCGTAACGTCCGCTCCGACCGGCGCTCTCCCTTCCCCGGTGCCGGAGCTCGGGGAAAGATAAGCTTGCGCTTCTTCGATCAGCTCCGGGCTCGGCGCGCGTTTTTCGGCATTCAGCAGAAACAGCCTCACCGTCCCTGCGCCGTTCCATAGCGGCTGCACCTGAACGCCGCCGATTCCGGGAACCTCCAGCGCCCACTGCCGGTAGTCCGCGACGTTGCCGCTCGTTCCCGGTCTGCGGGCCCGCTCCAGAAAACGGTCGCGCAACGACGAATCCGATTCCTCGTCCTCCCCGGGAACGATCACGTCCGCCAATTCCGCCCGCGCCAGCCGATCGACGTAATCCAGAGGCAGCAAGCCGCCGTAATGCTGATTGCCGGCGACGCCCGCCGTTTCCGCCTCCAGCGCGTATTGGCCGGTCGCCAGCTTCTCCCGAACGACGTAGCGAAGCTCGGCGATCGCGAACCGGCTGCCGATCGGCACGTCCATCGGCGACCCGGACGCGTCGAAGAACAAGCCCTTCCTTCTGGCCCGGGTCGCCCGCCCGCGCGCGACGCCGAATTCCCGCACTCGACGATCCAAATATTCGCCGCTCGCGGTATCCGCGAAGGACAGTTCCCGGTTCCGGTCCATTTCCGCGTACAGCTCGGCAAGCTCCAGAGCCGCAGGCGCCAGCGCGTCGTAAATGATGCTGCCTTCCCTCTTGTCGATATCGTTCGGGACCCGCTCCAACATCCGCTGGAGAATCGCCGTAAACGTTTCGTTCTCGTACAAGCTATCTCACCTCCTGCGAAACGCGAAATTGGCCGAACGGCGTGACGACGGTGAACCAGGCGATCGCATGATCCTGTCCGAACTCGATGTCCATCCCTTCGACCGCGACGATCCGATCGTCCTGCAAGAGCGCTTCCTCGATCGTCCGCTTCAATTCAGATCGATAGATGAACCGGTCCCTTCCGATCAGCGACATGGCTTCGCTGCCGTAATCGGCGCTGTAGATCAAGTGCCGGAACCGCTCCGTTTGCAAAATTTTGAATGCCGCTTGCCGCACGGCTTCCAGTCCGTCGATCATGCCTGCAATGACGCCCGTTTGGACATCCAGCCGATAAGTGCGCGAAGGCGCTTCGATCGGATCCGTTTGTTCGAGCCCTACGGACTCCAGCGCGCTGCCTGTCGGAATCATACGCTCACCACCCGATCCAGCACGATGTATTGTTGTCCGCCCTGTACGCGGAGAAGCAGCACCCGTTCGTCTTTTTCCAGCTTTTTGCGGATGACGAGCTCTTGGTCGCCCAGGGCGAGTTTATATTCTCGCATGCGCTCCGGGACGATCAGAAATTCCTCGGTCAGCGTGAATCTCTGGTCGACGAGAAGCGCGAGCGGCTCCGTGCCGACGACTTGTCCGTACAGCAAAGCTACGGGATTCGTCGCTTCGACGGCTCCGATGCCGGCTTGTTTCATCAATTCCAATAAACTCATGAGATCACCTTCACGTTCAAAGACATCGTATGATCGTTGCCGTTGAATTGGTGGGAGCACTCGTCCACGAGAAAATATTGCGCCTTCCCGAGCTTCTCGATCGATACGGCGACGAAGCTGCCGGCGCGAACCCGGACGTCTCCGATCGAATCGAGCTTGAGCGTCTGCTGCTCCCGATTTTTCAAAATAAGCATTTGCGACAGCTTCTCGTTGATCTGCGCCGCGTTCATGTTCTCGTCGGCCTTCTCGAAATATTGCAGCCTGCCCCACTTGGCGATGTTCGCGCTGTCCTGGGCGATGTACACGTCCCGCTTGCCGGTCTGCTTGTTGTCCTGAACGATTTTGATCCGGTTGTACGTATCGTTGTCGATCGAACGCTGATAATCGTACCCGTAGAGCAAGCTGTCGTCTCCGATGACGAGGTCGACCCGCATCTCCGTCATGTTCCGCAGCGTCAAAGCGCCGAAATCGTCGTAAAAAACGTAATTTTGCAGCTTGGCGACCAACGTATGGTCGAGCGCCTTGCAGATCATATCGAGCAGCTTCGCGTTGTCCTCCACCATCGGCGGGACGACATGCCCGGTATCCGCGATCCGGCCGACCTTCAGGCCGGCGTCTTCCGCGATTCGACGAATGATCTGGGAAGCCGTCATCCCGGCAAAAACGTACGTTTCGTTCGTGAGCAAATACCGGATCTGATCGTAAGCGACGATTCTGAGCTGGTCTTCGCGACCGCCGTCGATGGAAAAGACGTACCCGTAAAAGAGTCCCGTACCGTCCTTGACGAACCGCACGACGTCCCCCGGATTGCACGCGAAATCCGCGGGTTGGCGAGCGCCCCCCGTCACGATCGTGAATTCGCAGCTGGAAGGCTTGCCGATTCGGCTCGTTTTCCACGACAAGTCCGAGACGATGCCGGAGAGGTCCCATACTTTGCCGTTCTTGTTGTCGAGCAGCAATTCGATCATCGCGGTCAACTCCGTTTCGGAAGCTTCAGGGTGCGGCCGATTTGCAGCCTGCGGAGCTCCGCGTCGCTAATCCCGTTGAGCTTCTGGATTTCCTTCCAGCGCGATTCGTCCCCCAGCGTCTTGCGAGCGATGCGGATCAGCGTGTCTCCGGCCACGATCCGATACGTCGTCGGCGCAGCCCGTTCGTCGGGCCGCTTCGCTTTCTCCTGCTTGACTGCAGCTGAACCGTCCGGCTGGGTCGATACCGTCACGAGCTTTGGCCCGTAAAACGCGTATTTCTGCAGCTTGATCGAAAATTCGATGTCCCCGGGACTGCCCGCGACTTCCTTCCAATCGAAGCCGTCCACGGAGACCGGGAGGTTCAGGTCGACCCCTTCTCCCATGTAGATCAAGCGAAGGGGAAGACCGCTGTTCATCCATTTCATGATCCAGTTCACGTATTGCATCGGCTGCAACGTCGGCTCCGCGTCCGGATCGGAGGATCCCGCCGGAAAATAGCTTTGAAAAGAAATCTTCGCGAGCGAATTGGGTTGAATAACGCTGATCGGCCCGCCCCCGACGATCTCGTAGCTTTTCGCGTTCCCTTGCTCGTTGATCTCGATGGCCGCGGGCAGAACCGGGAAAATAAACCCTTCATCCTGGTTGTTCCAACTCAAGCTCAGCTTGTATTCGGAATCCGCCATTACGCGTACACCCCCCGAGCGGAGGAGGCGATCTCTTGCGCCATCGACTGCTCGATCTTCTTCAGCATATCGTTGACGTCTACGTCCTGGCGGATATCGCCCGTCTGCACCTGAACCGTCGGCGTAAGCGTGACGAAATTCTGGATGCTGCGGATTTCCGCCAGTTCGCGCATCGTCTTCAAATCTTCGCTGGAGACGTCTACGCTGTCCTCAATCCGACCGATCTTGCCGACTTCGTGAACGGTGGCGATCTCCGCTTGCTGCGCGGGCGCGTTCCACTGGTTCATGTCCGTTAGCGGATTCGCGGCCGGAATGGCCGGCGCGTCGGTCATTTCGGCATCGTAAGCGATCTTGCCGTCGCCGGAGAAACGATCCAGGCCGTGCGATTTCAAGAAGCTTTTGGCATCGAAATCTTCGATTTTATCGGCGACGCTGTTGAACGTATCGGTGACGTCTTTTTCGACCTGCGCTCTGACGGCTTTGCTGTCCAGCTTCTCGTACCTGAAATCGAAGCCCCAATCGGCTCCGAACCAGCTTCCGATTTTGCTTGTGACCTTGCTGACAAAATCCAGGAAAGCATTCACGCTATCGATATTGTTGTTCAGGAAATCAACGATTTTCTCGGAAATCCACCCCACCACGCGAGCAATGACCGTGGCCATGCTGCGAAAACCGTTCGCCACGGCTTCGCGGACCGGCTTGACCGCGGCGATCAACGCGAAAAACGCGACGATCAGCCCGACGATCAACGAAACGATCATCGTAATCGGATTGGCTCTTAACGCTGCATTAAAAGCAATCGTAGCCGCCCGAGCGATATGGACCGCAAGCTGATAAGCCTTCATGATCCCGCTGAACGCGAGCAGGATGCCGTTATAGATTTTGTGATACATCGAGATGGCCATCAGAATGCCGTGGTAGGCGCCGAAAGCGGCAAGCACGCCCAGCATCAGCGGGCCGATGACGGGCAACGCCTGGAGGAAAATATCCCATAGGCCCTGAACGATCGGCATCACGAACATGACGGCCTGGTTGATGACGCCGAACAGCCAGGAAAACAGTTGACCGGCCATGTTCACGACGTCCGCGACCGAAATGCCGAAATGGTTCATGAACATCAGCACCAGTCCGATCGCTCCGCCGATCAAGGCGATCTGCCAATTCATCCGCAGCCAATCCGGGATCGTCCTGGTCACCATCTCCTTCATCGCCGTCAATTTTTGCAGCACCCCTGCGTCCATGACCGTCTGCACGGAGCCGATGACCTGCTTCATGACGCCGAATTGCTCGATAACCCCGGCGACGGAGAAGGCTCCGCCCGCCGTGCCCAAAGCTTGATTGGAGACTTGCGGGATGCTCTTCAGATTGTCGAAGGCCGAGATCGTCTGCTTGATGGAGTTGGTAAAGGCTCCGATCGTGCTCTCGAATTGATTAAAGCTCTGCAACGCCTTCTGCACATCGTTCGCCACGTTTTCACCTCCCTCTTCTTTTCGCTTGTCTTTCCTTTTCCACTCGTAAGTCGATCATCGCGAAGATGGCTGCCTTCTCCCGGCGGGACATCTTCGCCAGCTCGTGCGGCAGAATGTGCAGTTCATGGAGGGCGTAGTAGGCGTAATTCGCCTCCCCATCGCCCTCCTTGATCAGTTTTTTACCTCATCGACCAATTCCGCCGTGCTGCGGTCGAAGCCGTTCAGCTCCTGCACCTTGCCGACCAATGCGGCATATTCGCCGGGAAGCAGCATTTTGCGCAGCAAATTTTCGGCGCCGAAGACGCCGTACGATTTCTGCAGCTCGGCATCCTTCAGATTCGGAAACTCCACGCTCGCCACGACGAGCTTCGCCATATATTCGTCGGCGTTCGTTTCCGGCACGAGGACGCCGTTTTTCCCCTTGACGCGCTTCGTCGCCGCCTTGCGGCACTCTTCGTTCTCCGCCTCCGTCATGCTCCGCAGCTTCCAGGGGACATGCGCCCCGTCCGCGTTCTTGAAGCGCGAAGAGACGACGAACTCCTCTATCGCGCTCATGGCCGCCTGATCGGCGAAAAACGCTCTCAGATCGCTCATCGATGATGCTCCTTTCGATTAGGCCTGAACGGGCCGGGCGAACGAGTCCTGAATGTCCACGTCTTCGAAGGTGAATTCGATCTCTTCGTCGAGCCCTTCGGATTCGGCGTCCAGCTTGGCCATGACCACGCTGTTCAGGTTGACCCGCTTGAGCGTGACGGTCTGCTTCCCGATCGAGGAAGCCGGATCCTCGTTCACGACGACGACGCTGAAGTACGTATCGCGGCCGCTCTTCATGTAGTCCAGCATGAGCTGGCGGAACACGGAGGTGACATAGTAGATCGTCATGCTGCCGCTGCCGCTCCAGCCGATCGACTTATGCTGCGTGCCCCGGCGCCCGAGCGTCTTGACCTCCGCCTTCTCCTTCTCCACCTTCGCTTCCAGGGATTTGATATAAAACATTTCTTCGACTTGTCCGTTGATCGTCGCGTAAGCGCGGCCTTCTTGACCCGAAATCGTGTCGACGGCTTGCAGGAATGCCATCTTACTTCACCTTCACTTTCATGTAGACTTTTTCAATCGCGTCGACCGGCTGCACATACAGCTCGACGTATACGCTGTCGTTCTCGACGCCCGGAAGCACGTGCAGATCCGTCTGGGAATTGAAATTTTGAATCATGCCTTCGTTAACAAGGAGATCGAGGTACGACACGCATTCCGCCTTCAGCAGATTGCGGCCGTCGACGTTGTTGTCCACCTTGCCGATGTAGAAATTTTCGAAAATCGATTTGAAATCGTTGGCGATTCCGTCCAGCACGCGAACGACCCGGTTTTTGGAGAAGGCTCGGCCTTTCGTCGGCGAATAGTCGCGGAACGTGTTAATGTCCTGCTCGACGATCGCCCGTTCCCGGTTCTGAACGAACACGAATTGTCCGCTCTTGAGCGCGTTCTCGATCTCCGTATGGCTGTAGCGGACATCGACGTCCACCGCGTCGTCGTAAGGCTGGTACGTCAACGATTCCGACATGTCCGCGCCGGCGGTCGCGCCCGCCACCCATGCGGTCGCTTTCGCGGCGTCGAGCCTTGTGCCGTCGGACAGCACGACCCCGTTCTTGACGCTGATGACGCCTTCGTAGTCCGCGACCGGGTAATCCGCGAGCACGGCTTGCACCTTGCGCCCGACATCCTCCCGCTGCCGCTTCACGAATGCAGCATACAACGCTTTAAGGGACGGGTCTGCGGACGCCAACGCGACCGTATTGAAATCGTACACCTCCAACGCGGACAGAAAATCGATATGGTTCTGATTGGTGGCGGCGCCGTCCGAACCGCCGGTCAGGGCGATGCCGGCAATCGGAGACAGCGGACCCGTCCCGCCGAAGACGACCCAGGCGTTGTCGACCAGCTCTTCCGGGCCTTCAACCGTCTGAGCGTCGGCAACTTCTCCCGCGACGAGCGTTGTGACGTCGAATCGGGCAGGGTCGTCCACGTTCGTCTGAATGACGACCGAAATGTCGTTCCCCCGAACGCCCGGATAACGCGCCGTGAAGGTCATCTCTTCATGAACGGCTTCCGCCGGAGCTCCTTCGTTCAGCCGGTACAGGAGCAGCGTTTTCGCCCGTTTCAGCGCTTCCCTCGCGAGCAGCGTTGGCGCGGCAGTGTTATCGTAGCCGAGCTTGTCCGCCAGCGATTCCCCCGATTGGATCGCGACGATCTGCCTGGCCGCGCCCCAGCTCATCGGCAGCGCCATCGCGACGACGCCTTTCTCGCCGATCGAGCCGAGCGGCTTGGCCTCCCCGACGAAATTAATGTAGACGCCGGGTCTTACCTTGTTTTGCGATACCCATGTTCCTCCCGCCATTTCAGACGACCTCCTTGGATTCGAACTGCTTCAAAATTTGCTTGGCCTCCGCCACGGTGATCTTCGCCTCGTCGTCCAGCAGAGCCTGCAGCGCGTCCTTCCGGACCGCTCCGAATTGGTTCGAGGCCAGGATTTGCGCCTTCGTGAACGTGGCGCCGGCTTGCTTCTTGCCCATAGCTGCATTCAACCTCCCCTGAAAAATCCGGACGATGACGTCGGGTCCATTCGTCCTCTCATCCTATGGTGGCAATCGTGCGACAAGCCGGATTCAGCCGACTAGGATGCGGATCCGCTCGACGTTGCCGTCGACCTTGCGCTGGGCCCGGATCATATACGTGCCGACGCTCGATTTGCTGATGTTCAGCATGTCCGCGATCTCCGCGAAGGAGAAGCATTCCCCGCGGGCGAGCGTATAGCAGCTTCGTTCCCTCTCCGTCAGTCCTCGCAAGGCGATTTCGAGGCGAAATCGGGCGGCCTCCGATTCCCGGTCCGTCGGTCGAGGCGCTTCCACTCCCCGTTCCGACGCCGACGGCAAGCGGGCCGGATCCGTCGGCACCTCCCGCTGGTACCCCGCCCTCCGTTCGATTCCCCTGCGGTTGCCGGGTCTTCTTCCCGTCTCCAGCCATTCGATCACGTAGGAGCAGCTTGCGATCATCTCCATGACGAGCCTGCGGTCTTTATCGAGCGCCAGCAGCGCGTCCATCTCCTCCAGCGTGCGAACCGGCTCCATCTTCGCGATACGCACGGTCAGCTCGTCCGCTTGGCGAAGCAGCATTCTTCTCGTTTCCAAATAACTTTCCAAAGTGGCCGGTCCCAGCTCCGTCAAACGCGTCTTTTTCATCGACTCACTCCCTTTGTCTTTTTGTCATTTTGGCAAATCAATCGAATAGAATTTCATTCTACTAGCTCTATATTGGTGTGCCTCGTTTCGCTTTCGCCTACCAATTTCGAGTCGATCGTTTGCCGTATTGGTAACATATCCCTATGATATATTGCCAAATTAGCAAAGTCAACGTCTATTTTTCCGTTTTGGCAAAAATAAAGTTTTACCATTTCGGAAAATATGCTATACTGGAACTATCCAAAATAAAGAAGGTAGATTAAGATGTCTTTAGGGAATCGTCTTCGGGAACGGCGCGAGAAATTCGGCAAAACGCAGCTGGACGCGGCCAGGCAGCTCGGCATCAGCAACGTGCAGCTTTCCAGATACGAGTCGGACGATCGCAAGCCGGACCCCGAGATGCTCAGCCGCTTCGCGGAATATTACCGCACGACGGCCGATTATTTGCTGGGACGGACGGACAACGCGATGGCGGATCCCGGCTCCGCTTCGGACGGCGCTTACCCGGCTTTCGAGGAATTCATCAACAACCCGGAGCACGGCGTATTTTTCAAGGATTACTTGAACGCGCCGGAGGAACGGAAGGAAGAAATGCGCCGTTTCTGGGAATTCATCCGGGAGAAGGAAAAGGACCGCAAGCCCGGAGACAAACAGCACGAATAACGCACAACGCTCGGCCCGCATAGGGCTTTTCTTTTCCTGATAAATACGAACATACATTCTTATTTCGAGGTCGAAGCGATGTACAATTACTATCGAACGACTCCGTTGGAGCAGTGGGTCGAGCATTTGTGGCTGAAATCGGGCATCGTGTCGCCGGAGCAGCTGCAGATCGAGGAAGTGGCGTCCCGGTTGGACGTGTGGGTCCATTATTTGCAAGACAGAAGCCGCGCGCTCGAATATATGGGCATGAGGTCGATTCTCGTCGATCAGCGGCTCGGCAAGGAAGCGCAGTGGGAAGACTTCCTCCACGAGCTCTGCCACGTTCTCCGGCACGCGGGCAACCAGACCGTCATGCCCCGGCTGTTCTGCGAAGGCCAGGAAGCGGAAGCGAACCGTTTCGTGCTGTATGCCGCCATCCCCTTCTATATGCTCCGGCGCTTGAAGCTGCCCGGACGAATCGACGAAGCGGTCGAAGTGATCGCCCTTCACTTCGGCGTTACGTTCGAGCTGGCCCGCAAGCGGCTGGAGCAGTTGCAGCGGCGGACGTTCGCGGCGATCCTGTGGGAAGAGGCCCTCAAGCAGGAGACGGTCTCCCCCGCGCAGATCGGCGCCGACGACGCGACAAAGGGATGTCCCGTATCGTCCTGAAGGGCGCTCCCGGCGAGAGTAGATGCTCATTGTCGCAGAATGCAACAATGAGAGGTGGCGCGTGGCCCGAACAGGAGCTCATTGTCGCAGAATGCAACAATGAGAGGGTAATGCGTGCCCGAGTAGATGCTCATTGTCGCAGAATGCAACAATGAGAAGGGGGCACTTGCCCCACTAGGGACTCATTGTCGCAGAATGCAACAATGAGCGGGGTTTTCGACGACTCCCGGTTCCGATCATCGCCCGCAAGCTAACAGGCGCAGCCCTGAAGGGCCGCGCCCGGCAATCGGCGATTATCCCGCGTTCCAGGATCCGATGATCTCGCTGGCTTGCCCGACGAACTTGTCGAAGCTCTCGGGTTCGGCCGTATACGTAAAGATGTACGTGAACCCGTCAACGATCATATATACCTGCTGCCAGATCAAGTCGAGCTCTCCCTGCGTGCCGCTGAAATGCAAGCTATAGTACGGAAGCCCGTCAAGCTCGGCCGTTTCTTCTTTCACGATCTGAAAATTGGCGATCGCCTCGCCAAGCTGTTTTTTCGACGCTTCCGCGAGTATTTCCAACGTCACGTCCTCCCCGCCCAGGTCTTCGATCGCGACGCTGACGTTTTCCTCGAACACGTCGTTCTCATCCTCCGGAGGCACGAAGAAGGTTGCCACGATTGTGCCGCCGTCGCTCCCTTCGACTTCCCATCCCTCCGGATAGCGGAAGGTCGTTCCATATACCTCGTCAACGTACTCTTGGTAACCCGTCGGCGCTTCCGGCGCGGCAGGACCGGACACGGCAGCATCGCCGGTCGCCTCTTCGGCCCCCGGCGGCGACGCCGATGGCGACTCGGACGGCGTTTCCGACGGCGACGCGGATGGCGTTGCCGAAGACGACGCGGGGGGAGTCGGACTGCTCTGCTCCTCCTTATTCCCTCCGCAAGCGCTCAATGCAACGGAAAGCAAGACGAAAACGGCCGTCATCCCCAACAATTTGCCCATCGATTTCCCCATACTCCATTCCCCTCTTCCATTTTGGTTTTTATTTTGCAATAAATGGCGCCGAATAACGCAAAAGACGCGACCCCGTCCTAGACGGGTGTCGCGCCGTTATCGGATTCTATAAGTGGTGCTGATGAAGGGATTCGAACCCCCGACCTACGCATTACGAATGCGTTGCTCTACCAGCTGAGCTACATCAGCAAATCCTTTATTATATTATTCATTTCCGGAGCAAAAGTCAAGCGATTCCTCGCCGATTTTCTCGTGGAATTTTATGACATTTGCCAGGCAAGACGCATCGGCGCGACCGCGATGACATCCCGCTCCTTTTTCGGCACGCGGACGCTGTCAGCCGTCTTCGATACGGATAGGCCGCCAATGCCGCTGATCATCAGATCGAGCCGGCGCTTAAGATCGACTTCGTAAGGCTCCGCCAACGGCTGGCCTTCGCTGCTGCGAATGACGCGAACGATCGGCCTCTGCCTCGTATCCCGGTGCAAAGCGGAGACGACGCCCAACTCTCCCGTGCTGAGACGAACCGAAGTTCCGCGCGGAAACGGAACCAGGCTGTCCCGCAATCTTCTCACCTTGTCGAGGTCGAACAGCGTTCCCGCGTTTCCGTACATGATTTCCAACACCTCGTGCGGCAAGCAAAGCTCCCTGTTCTCTCGGCCGTTCACAAGCGAATCGAACAAATCGAAAATGCCGACCCACTGGTATACGGGATGAACCCGGTCGCCTTTCAAACCTAATGGATAGCCGCTGCCGTCCACCCTCTCGTGGTGAAACAATGCGCACAGCGCCGTCATCAGCGGCAATCCGCTGTCGCGAAGAAGCTTGTAGCCGAGTTCCGGATGAGACTTATACAACGTCGGATCTTCCGGCAGACTGGACTTCAGGCCGTTCGGCAGCAGCAGCCTCCCGACGTCGTGAAGCAATGCGCCCATGGTCAGCGCTTCCAGCTCCCCGCCCGCGAGTCCCTCCTCCAATCCGAGTCTCGTCGCGCATACCGCAACGTTAATCGCATGCTCCAGAAAGTGCTGCTTATGCCCGTCGATCAGCATCGTCGCCAGATTTACCGGCAAAATCAATTCGTCGCGACGGGCCTTCATATCCTCGGTCAATAGTTTAGCGGCATCATAAAGGAAACTAACGACGTTCGCGGACAGCTTTTCCCGGGCTCCTTGCGCGATTTCTTCCACGACGTGCGTAAGCGCTCCGTGCAGCACGATCAGCGTTTCGTCCCGGACCGCCAGGTCCGGCGCGATATCCTCGGTCCCCCGCTCTTCGATATGAAGGCAAGAAAACCCGGCTTGCTTCAGCCGCTTGATGGCGTGTTCGGTCAATATGAAGCCCCTTCCCGCCAGGACGTGACCGTGTTCGGTATAGAGAGCGCGGCCCAGCTTCATTCCCGGCCTGCAATCGCTCGTATGCATAATAATCATCTTTCCTTGACTCCCTCTTCGCTTGCCGGCAACCGCCGTTCCCGACCCTTATCTCCATCATAACGGCGGGGCCATTAGATGAACAGTTACACGCTGTCACTCGTTTTGTCACTTCGCAAGAGCCCCGCTTTTCAAAATGCAAAGTTGCTTTATAATGGAAAAAGAAGGGGAGAGGGGAAGACGCGTGCTCAAGATTATGATTGCCGACGATCAAACGTTAATGCGGGACGGCTTGCAGACGATTCTTCAATTGGAGGACGATATCGAAGTCGTCGCCGCCGCGGAGAACGGCGAGGAGGCTTGCCGGCTCGCCGCCATTCACGACCCGGATGTGGTGCTGATGGACATTCGGATGCCCGTCATGAACGGAATCGAAGCCGTCAGGAAGCTCCGCGCCGATCGTCCGCGGACGAAAGCGCTCATGCTGACGACTTTCGACGAGGACGAGTACATTGTCGAAGCGTTGGCCGCCGGGGCGGTCGGCTTCCTCTTGAAAGACATACCGACCGAGAAGCTGCTGCAAGCGATCCGCGACGCGGCCCGCGGAGAGACGATGCTGCCGTCGGCGATCGCGGCCAAGCTCGCCGCGAGAGTCGCCTCGACGGTTTCCGGTCGCTCTCCCGCTTCAGGCGAGCCTAATCGCGTCTCCGACGTCAGATTCACCAACCGCGAGCTCAGCATCATCGCATTAATGGTCGAAGGACGCAACAACCGGGATATCGCGCGATCGCTCTTCATGAGCGAAGGCACGGTGAAAAACTACGTCAGCGCCATCTACGACAAAATCGGCACGAACGACCGAACGCAAGCGGTCATCTGGCTGAAAGAGCTGGCCGTCAAATAACGATCGAAGAACCGCCCGCTCGCCCTCCGCATAGACTGGGATGACAACAGCCTACCGGGCAAAGGGGAATGAGAATGAACGGGCATACGTTGATGCTCCCGATCCGGGCTCGGACGTTGACCGCCGACAACGTCAAGATCGTCGTGCCTCATGTCGAAGGAGGAACGAACGAGGCCGCAAAATCCGCGATGAACAAGGCGATCGCCGAGACGAACCAGGCGATCCTCAAGGATCAAGGCTATCCAAGCCCGGATATTCGGCAGATGGACGGCACCTTCGAGATCAAAACGAACGAACGGGGCGTCCTGAGCCTTTCTCTCTTGAACTACGCTTATACAGGGGGCGCCCACGGCAATACGCTCCAGCGGTCGCTCACGTTCGACGCCGGCACCGGCCGCAGCTACAGGCTCGGAGAATTATTCAAACCGGGCAGCGATTACAAGGCTCGGCTCGACGCCATCATTCAAGCGCAGATTAAAGCCCGGCAGCTTCCGATCCTCGGCGAATATCCGGGCATCGGCCCGGATCAGGATTTCTACGTCGCGGACAAATCGCTGGTCGTCTACTTTCCGTTGTACGCGCTCGTGCCCTATGCATGGGGTTTTCCTTACTTCCCCATCTCCGTCTTTGAAATCCAGGATATCATCGACGAGAACGGTCCGCTTGGCGTGCTGATGAGCTGACGACCAAAAAAGCGCAACCGAACGGAACGTCTCTCGGCTGCGCTTCTTCTATTTATAACGGCATCGGTTCCCCCAGGTGATTGACGAATACGACGTCTTCCGGAACGTTCGTCCGCCGCTCCAGCAAGCTCCATACTCCCCGGGCGCTATCCGCGGCCTCCAGAGGAGCATGCGTTCCGCCCATGTCCGTTCGAATCCATCCCGGGTGAACGGCCAACACCCGAACGCCCCGACCCCGCAGCTCTTCTCCCAATTGCTTGGAGAAGTAATTGAGCGCGGCCTTGGATAGCGCATAAGGATAGTCTCCGCCATATGCGCCCGCGAAGCTTCCCGCTTCGGACGATACGTTGACGACGGTCGCTCCTTCGGCCAGAAGCGGCGCGAAATGCTTCATCACCGCCATCGGCCCGAACAAGTTCACCTCGAACGTCCTCCGAACCTCGTCCAGCGGCAGCGTCCCGATCCGGTGCTCCCTGGCGAGAAGAACTCCTGCGTTGTTCACAATAGCGTCCAGTTCCAGAGACTCCTCCCTCAGCCTCTTCGCCAGCGCGGCGGCTTCTTCCTCCAACGTCACGTCCAGGCGCTCCCAACGAATCCGGCCGGGACGATCCGCTGCCCGCGCCGTCATCCGTTCGGGAAGACTGGACAAGTCCCGCGCGCAAGCGATCGCTTCGTTGCCTCCCGCCGCCGCCAGCTCGACCAGCTCGAGACCGAGTCCGCGACTCGCCCCCGTTATTAAGATTCTCATATCCGTCTCCTCCTCTGTTTGGCTGGTTAGCCTTCTAAATTCTCCGGGTCTCCACGAATTCCTGCAAAGCAGACGCCCGTCGCAAGACGGGCACAATCGTCCGATTCCGACGGCATTTCCCAGGAAATGACGAAAAGGACGCCTGCGTTCCGGAAGAAACATTTAGCCGCTCGGCAATTGTTGGTATAATGAACGAAAAGAATGACGACGACCAGGAGGGGCAACCTTGAACGCAAATGAAAATTACGCGATCCGCGCCTATACCGACGGCTTCCCGCTCTACGAACTGAAGGAGGCAAGCACCGATTCGTCTTTCGTCATCTGTCCCGAAAGAGGAGGCATCTTGACGAGCTGCCGTCTTCACGGACAAGAGCTGTTTTATTTGGACCGGGAGACGTTTCTGAATCCGCAAGCGAATATCCGCGGCGGCAATCCCGTGCTGTTCCCGATCGCAGGCCAACTCGTTAACGGGGAGTACGAATGGAACGGCAAGACCTACCGGATGAAAAATCACGGCGTCGCCCGCACGTCCGCGTGGGAAGTCGCGGAGACGAGCGTCGAGGATGCCGCCGGCATCACGTTAGCGCTGGCAAGCAACGCGGATACCCGATCCGCCTACCCTTTCGATTTCGAGCTCCGGTTTACATATCGCCTTAAGAACGGCGTCCTCGCGATCGAGCAGCAATACCGCAACCTGTCGGAAGAACCGATGCCGATGGTCGCCGGCTTCCATCCGTACTTCGCGACCGAAAGCAAGAGCTTGACCTACGGCACGGATGCGACCCGGATATTCGATTATAACGACAAGCGGGAGAAGCCGTTCGACGGGTATTTGCAGCTCGAAGGGATGGTCGAATCGGCCGCCCTGCTCGATGCCCGCAAGCCGGAGATTACGTTCCCGCTGTCCTCCGGCCGCAACGTCCGCCTCGCCTACAGCGAACAGTTCAGGTATGTCGTGCTATGGACGGTGGAAGGAAAGCCTTTCGTCTGCGTGGAGCCTTGGACCGCGTTGAACGAAGCGTTGAATCATCGAAGAGGCTTAATTCTCGTATCGCCCGGCGACGCGCTCGAGCTGTCTCTTCGCTTCGAGTTGGAGGATTCGACTTCCGGCGTATAAAAATAAAGAAACCTTTTCCGTCCGATTAGAGGCGGAAAAGGTTTCTTCAGTTATTGGCGCAATATCCGATTACGTGGCCAGACGGGCTTCCAGCTTCGTCATCGTCGCACGAATCTCCTCCGTTCCGTACTCCTTCAGCAACGCGAGCATTGCCCGCAGCAGCAAACGGTTGGTCGGACCGGATTTGACGATCTCGTCGCGAATGACCGTCAGCGCCGCGACGAGGTCGCGCTGAACGTCCTCGTCGCGTTCCGGCGCTGACGCCGCGACCAGATCCAGCGCTTCCTGAAGAAGGCCGAGATCGTGGGAATCGTCTGCCGCAATGCCCGCCTGGCTTCGCAGCTTGGCGATGTCGTGCGGGGGCAAGACCGGCTCTTCTCCGCCCCGAATCATACCGAACATGATTTCATCGAGCCGCTGCGTCAGAAACCGGCTTAACCGCCTCTCATCGAACGCTTGATCCTCGAAGAGCAGCGCTTCGAAATATTGGCTGCCGATTCCCGCGATCATCGCCGTTGCATCCCCCGAGTACTTCTTGGCTTCGTCCCCGTAGATCGCCAGAATATGCGACATGTACCAGAGCCGGGATCTCGCCCGAAGGCGAATCAACATCTCCCGAATATGAGGATGCAGGCCGGTCAAAGGCTCCTTCATGAGCATGCGCATGAAATCCAGATTCTCCCGGACGAAACGGAACTGGCGCTCGAACTGAAGCGCCAGCTTCTCGCGAGGGGGAAACCCGGTTTCCCCCGTCATCGTCTCCATCTGCTCGAACATCATTTCGCTGTAGTAATCGATGATCGAGACGAGCAGATCGTCCTTGGACTTGAAGTAGAAGTAGAGGGAGCCTTTGGCCATGCCGATCTCGTCGGCAATCTCCTGAATGGACGTCGCATTGAAGCCTTTGCGGGCAAAACAATGAATCGCCGCGTCGAGGATTTGCTTTTTCTTGTCCTGCATGGCCATGGTTTCCTTGCCCCTCCTAGACGGCCGCTTTTTTCGGCTTGCGTCTCAATTTCATTAAAATTTCGTAGATAATCGGCACGATAATGAGCGTCAGCAGCGTCGAGCTGATCAGTCCGCCGATGACCGTCACTCCGAGGCCCTTGGCGATAATGCCCGAGCTCTCGTTCCCGAAGACCAGCGGCAGCAATGCGCCGATCGTCGCGAGCGCGGTCATCAGAATCGGACGCAGACGGGTGCCGCCCGCTTCGATCAACGCTTCTCGAGTGGACATGCCCTCGGCTTCCTTGTGGATGACGCGGTCGATCAGCACGATCGCGTTGGTGACGACGATGCCGATCAGCATGAGCGCGCCCATCAGCGCGGATACGCTGAGCGTCTCGCCCGTCAGATAGAGCGCCACCAGGCCGCCGATAATCGTGAACGGCAAGGAGAACATGATCGCGAACGGAGCTAAGCCGCCGCCGAACGTCAGCACGAGCACCAGATAGACGATCGCGATCGCCGCGAGCATGGCGAGCCCGAGCTGCGTGAACGTTTCGTTGATCTGTTCCGTAACGCCGCCGAAGTGCACTTCGACACTGGACGGCTTATCGAGCGCGTCGACCTTCTTCTGCAGATCGCTGGACACTTTCGCCACGTCGGATTTCGTAATATTCGCCGTGACATTGACAACCATTTTCCCGTTTTGCCGGGTGATCGAGTTCGGGGAAGTTCCCTCTTCGACCTGAGCGACATCGCGAATCGGCACTGCGAATCCGAGCGGGGATTGCAGCTGCGTATCCAGGATTTCCTCTACGTTGCGATACTCCGCCTTCTCGACGTCCACGTAGACGTTGTAAGTTTTGCCTTCATTCACGACTTGGGTCAACACCGGACGAGCATGCTGCGGACTGAGCGCCATTGCGATCTGACCCGCGGTCAACCCGTAACCGCTAAGCTTCTGCTGATCGGCGACGAACGTATACTGGTCGTACGTCTTGGACAAGCTCGTATCGATTTTCTCGAACGAATCGTCCGCGCGCATCAGCTCGGCGATTTCGTCGACGACCGGCGCAATCTCTTCCAGGCTGGAGCCATACACGCTGAGACTGAATTGACTTCCCCCCAAGCCGCCGGTCATGTCCATCTCGGTCCATTGACCCGTCGGAACGGCTTGTTGCAGCTCTTCGATGAGCGCCGTCTTCTTGTCTGCGAAATCTTTCGTGTCCGAATCGTACTGCAGGAAGAACAGGCCGGATTTCGACGGTCCCGGCGAGAGCGGGTTCGATCCGCCGATCGAATATTGCATGTTCGTGATGTCCGGTTTTTCGAGAATGATCTTCTCCGCGACCAGCGCTCGTTCCGCGACGTCCTCGACGCGATCCCCCGGTTCCGGAGAATAAGTGACGAGTGCGAATTTGTCTTCCTGCTCCGGCAAGAAGCTCGCTCCGATCAACGGGAACAACAGGAAGCTGCCGGCCAGCAATGCGAACGAGACGATCAACGTGATCACTTTGTGATTCAAGGTCGATTTCAGGAAGCGGCGATACGCTTCGGCCAGCTTGCCGGGCTTGTCGTGATCCTGCTCCTTGCCCGGCTTCACGCCGTTCTTGAACATTTGATGCGCCAGCATCGGCACGACTGTGATCGCCACGAGAAGCGACGCGAGCAGCGCGAATACGATCGTCAGCGCGAACGGAAGGAAGATCTGGCCGACCAGGCCGCTGACCATGCCGAGCGGCAGGAATACGGCGATCGTTACGAGCGTCGAGGACATGATCGGCAGGAACATCTCCCGGGTTGCTTCCTGGAACAGCTCCTTGCCTTTCAGCTTCTCGCCCTTAAGCTGCATACGCCTGTATATATTCTCTATGACGACTATAGAATCGTCTACGACCCGTCCGATGGCGACGGTCATCGCGCCGAGCGTCATAATGTTGAGCGTAATGTTGAACTGCTTCAGGAACAAGACCGCGATAATCAGCGACAGCGGAATGGAGACGACCGAGATCAGCGTCGTGCGAATGTTCCGCAGGAACAACAGAATGACGATCACCGCGAACAGTGCGCCGAACAGCGCCTTTTCGAACATCGTCATGACCGAATGCTCGATCGGCTTGCCTTGATCCAGCAGGACGTCCAGCTTCAGATCGCCGAATCTTTCCGTCAGCTTGTCCGCTTCGTCCTTAACGGCATTAACGACTTCAACCGTGTTGGCATCGTTGGCCTTGACGATCTGGATGCCGATCGACTCTGCGCCGTTCGTGCGGGAGATGGACTCGGCTTTGCCCGCCAGTTCGATGTCGGCGATGTCGCCGAGCTTGACGGTCGGCAATCCGATAGCGGCCTGCCCTCCCGGCAGCAGCTGCTCCGGCGGATTCGGAGCGCCGGCTCCCGGCATCGCTCCGGCTTCGGGCAGCTGCTCCGCCGGATTCGGCGCGCCTGTGCCCGGGGCCGTCGGCGCCTGCGCACCGGCTCCCGGCATCGCTCCTGCCGACGGAATGACCGGGATCGCGATATTTTTCAAGTCGTCAATCGTCGTCACTCGTCCGTCGACGACGACCGCCTTCTGCGTCTCCTCCAGTTCGAACAGTCCGAGCGGCACCTTCAAGGCGGAGCCTTGCACGATGCCTTTAATGGTTTCCTCTTGCAGGCCAAGCTCGGCCAGCTTCGCCTGATCGAACTTGAGCGTCACTTCCTGGACGTATTGACCGGCGATCTGCACGGATGCGACGCCCGAAATGCCTTCCAGCGCCGGCTGCACTTCATCCGTTACGAGTCTCGTCAGCTCCTCTAGATTCCCGTGGCCGGAGGCGCTGAGCGACAGCACCGGGAAGGAGTTCATGGAGAACTTCGAAATGTCCGGCGCGTTCACTCCTTCGGGCAGCGGGACGTCCGCGACCGCTTCGCGCAGCTGGACTAGCGCTTGATCGATGTCTTGGCCGAATTCGAATTCGACGAAAATCGAAGAAACGTTCTCCATAGAAGTCGAAGTGATGTTCTGGACGCCTTCCACGTTTATTAACCGTTTCTCCAGCGGATCCGTGACGTCCTTGACGACGGCGTCCGGAGCGGCGCCCGGGGCGACCGTCGTCACGCTAAGGAAGGGCAGGCTAAGATTCGGCATGCTTTCCTGCTTCATCGTCATGCCGGAATACAAACCCGCCGCGATAACGATAAGCGTAATCAACCAAAGGGCGAATTTGTTTTTTAACGAAAATCCGATAACGCTCCTCATGTCTCCTATTCCTCCTCGTTTCTCTCTGTTGCCCAGCTTATCGAACAATTGGTCGAAAGTCAAACGGCCGGTCGATCGCATCCCTACAACTGCATGACATTGGTTAGTCGAACGATCGGTCGAGTCCCTGTATTGTTCGAATGTACGATTGCTTCTCCCCCTTGAACTCCTATTCTATGTTTATCTTATTTGCGATACGTATTTGGGCCGTCATGGTTCCATTAAACGGAACAAAGGCACAAAAAGTACAAAAAGCGTCTTGGCGGGGGGGCGGTCAAGAAGCTTAAGGAGATTGGCGTAATTGTATTTCATACAACTAATTCAGGCTGTTTCACTTCATTCTCGCCCAGTTTGGACAGATTAGTTGTACTTCGTACACTTATATAAAAAATCCGCAAAATTTCCGGACATTTAATTGTACTTCATACAACTAATGTAAGGAATGTGGTTGGGGCGTGAGGTGCGAGGTTGTGGAGGCGTGATGTGCGAAGGTACTGTGGCGGAGGTGCGAGGTTGTGGAGGCGTGAAGTGCGAAAGTTCTGTGGCGGAGATGCGAGGTTGTGGAGGCACGGAGTGCATCCCGAACGGTTCTATCGTTCGTCACTTTTCCCGTGCTTCGGTTTCCGCAGACTTCCCCACCAGCCCATCCGCCCTTTCACCCCGACCATCGCCAGTTCGTTCGGACAGAGGATCCGCTATCTGTGAACAAAACCGGGTTTTGCGCACCTTCGCGGACACACGATCCGTTATTTGCTCCGATGATGGCGGATTCGGCCATTGATCATCGAAATAACGGATCGTGTGTCCGAATCGCCAGCAAAATGAGGGTTTTCGGCGAAATAAGGTCATCTGTGTCCGATAGCAAATGGCCAAGCGGTTGACAGGGCACTCCCCTATCATGTACTTTCCGGCTATGCAATAAAGCTCCCGAAGAACACCCAGGTTCTTCGGGAGCCCGACGCGCCGTCAATCGATTAATGCGAATGTCCATGCTCGCGGCCGCTTGCCGATTGCCTGTACTCGAGAGGCGCCACGCCGACCGTCTCCCGGAACACCCGATTGAAGTGCTTCGTGTTCTCGAAGCCGACGCGTTCGCCGATTTCCATTACTTTCAGCTCCGTCGTCGCCAGCAGTTCCTTCGCTTTGTCGATGCGCAAGCTTTTCAAATATTGAACGAAGCTCATCCCTGTGTACTCCTTGAACGCTTGGCTGAAATACGAGTAGTTCAGCGAGACGTAGTTGGATACCATCGTCATGCTGATGTCCTTGTCGTAATTGTCCCGAATATAATCCAGCGCCATGGCGATATCCTTCCGGTCGAAGTGGGCCGATTTCAGATGGCGGATATAGTCGTTCAACGCGAACAGCAGATCGTTCACGCAATGGATATAATCTTGAATATGCGCGAAATGGAAAGGATCTCCGGCGAGTTTGTACATCTTGATGATTTCGACGGAGGCATCCCCGTAGACGTGGAAGATCCGGTCGAACACTTTCTCGTTCAGCAGCCGGCTAACAGCCTCGACGTAGCCGATGTCCGCTTCGGCAAGCGCCTTCTCCGCGAACAACTCGAGGAGCAGCGCCTTCATTTCCTTGTCCCGGTCCGTACCGACCATGTGGGCCAGCTTGCCGATCGCCTCGACCGGAACGGGATAATCGCGGCTCCGGCTCGCCACGCGGCCGTAAGGAATGACCGCCGTATTCGATCTGCCGAGGAGCAGCCGGTATTTCAGCGCATGCCGCGCTTCTTCGTATTTCGTTCTCAATTCGCCGATCGTCTCGCCGCGCTCGCTGAGGCCGATCGCATACGTACCTTGGCTCTCGGAAGACGATGCGAGCGCCGCCGCCATGCCCTGCAGCAGCTCCTCGCCGGACGACAGCACGACCAGCCGGCCTGCTTTGTCTTCGTACGACAGCGCGCGCGTCCCCTCCCGATGAAGCGCCAAAAAATCGCTGCCTTTAAGCAGGTTGCGCGGATTGTCGGGACATTCCAGAATCGCGACCCGGAAGTTCGGCTCGAACTCCTTTAGTCCGGCTTCTTCCGCCAGCGCGGCGACCGTCTCGGGCGCGATGTCGGCGCCGGACCAAATATGCCGCAGCGTGTTGATCTTCATGCCGAGCAAGTATTTGTCCGCGGATTCGAGCTTTCCCGAGATCGCCTCGCGTTCGGCGAGCTCGGACTCGATTTTGCCGAGCGCGGCGAACAAGTCCTCGCGGACGATCGGCTTCAGCAAATATTCTTTGACCTTGTGCTTGATCGCTTCCTTGGCGTATTGAAAGTCGTCGTAGCCGCTAAGAATTAGCATGGCCGGCCGGCGGGGGGCCTCCGTCAGCCTGCCGATCAGCTCGATGCCGTCCATATGGGGCATGCGGATGTCGGTCAGCACGATGTCCGCCGGCTCGCGTTCGAACTCCTCGAGCGCTTGCCGCCCGTCCGCGGCCAGCCGGATCGCGTAAGCGCCCGGATACTCGCGTTCGATCATCGTCTTCAAGCCTAACCGGATATTCCGTTCGTCGTCGGCGATGAGCAGCGTTCTCATGTGACGGCTCCTCCGTTCAGGATCATGTTCGGAATGCGGATCGTGACCCGGGTATGACGGCCTTCCTCGCTCTCGATCCGCAATCCGTAATCTTTGCCGTAATGCATCTGGATTCGGCTATGCACGTTCGCCAGCCCGATTCCGCCCCCTCTGCCCGCCGCGGCTTCCCCGTCGGAGGCCAGCGGCCGGTCGCCGCGAGCAATGCGCTGATTCAGGGCCTGCAAACGGTCTGGCGGGATGCCCGCTCCGTCGTCGGCGACCGAGATGAGCATCGCGTCCTCCTCTTTCCTGGCGCGGATGTCGATCGTCACCTCGCCGTCCCGCAGACCGTGCTTGACCGCATTCTCCACGATCGGCTGAAGCGACATCTTGAGCAGCTCCTGGTTCAGGAGCGGGTCCGGAATATCGATCTGCAGGCGGATCCGGTCGTCGAACCGGATATTCGCAATGTTGACGTAATTGGCGATGTGATTGAGCTCGTCGCGCAGCCGCACGTATTCGCTGGACCACCGCATGTTGTACCTCATCATGCCGCCGAGCGACGTCAGCGCGTTCGAGATTTCCCGCTGGTCGTTGATTTCCGCCATCATTTTAATGTTCTCGATCGTGTTATAGAGAAAGTGCGAATCGATCTGGTTCTTGAGCGTGACGAGCTCCGCCTCCTTGGCGGCGGCCTGCTTGTTGACCGCGTCCGCGATCAGCTCGTTGATCTTGCGCAGCATTTTCCGGAAATGGTGAGCCAGATCGCCGACCTCCCCGCCGCCCCGGATGTTCATATCAATATCGAAATCGCCTTGCCGCACCTTTTTCATCGAATCGGTCAGCACGTGCAGCTTCTTGAGAATGATCGCGTTCAGCATATATGTCGCCAATGCCAAAATGACGAGCAGGATGACGTTCGCCAGAATAATGCGGTTGCGCGTATCGTTGATGCCGTCGTAGACGGGCTTCAGCGAAGTAACCTTGAGCATGTAGGCTTCCAGCGGCTCGATGTAAGCGTATACGCCTAAATACGGGTTGCCGGCCGATCTGAACGTAAAGCTGCCTTTCCCGTCGCCGCCCGGCTCGATTTGCGCGAAATGGGCTCGCAAAACGTCGTCGTCGATTCCGTTATTCGCCAAGAACGAATGCGCGGGATTTCGAAAGATGTCCCCCTTTGAATCGAACATAACCATCTGCGACTGGTCGTCCTGCAGCAGGCTGAACGTATTCGGGAAAAAATTCGTCAGCAGCATATCGACTTGCGCAATGCCGGCATGGGATCCTCCATACTGCTTCTTCTGAAAGAGCGTAATCTTCGGTCTGAAATCTTCCTCGGGTATCGGCCGGCTTTTGATCAGCTCTCGCGTGGAGCGTCTGAAGATCCATACGTCTTCCATTTTCGCGTCCATTACGGCCGTATACCACGGTTCGTTCGCGATTCGACTCTCATGGTAGAGAATGGGAAGCATCTCGTTCGTCTTCGGATTGCTCGCAAAAAATCGGATATTATCGATGTTCGGATTGTTATACTGAATCCTCGCGATGTTTTGCAGACTGTAGCGATCCAACTCGATCAGGTCCAATACGCTGAGCAATTCCGGCTGTATGAGGTACATAATAAAATCAGTATCGACGAACGATCTTTCCGCCGCCCGCTTCATCGTCTCCATATTGTTCTCGACGTTCAACAGCTCGATTTCGAGCGCGTATTCGTTGTTTTTCTGCAAATCCTGCACCGTATTGCCCGTCAGCCCGCGGAAAATGTACATCGAGATGAGCAAGCTCGGCACCAGCATGATGAAAATGTAGGCGATTACAAGCCGCTGCTGGATCGTGAGCTGTTCCATCCGGAACATCATGCGTTCTTTTCTTTGCTTCCAGTCTCGCAGCATCCGTCGTCACATCGCTTTCGCGTCCGTCGTGCTCCTATTCTATCACGGGTCCGGCCCCGGCTCCCGGTTAAAATTCCAAAAAACCCAGATATTCTGGGTTTTTTGGACTGTCGCGATGGCCTTATTTCAGAAACTCCTCGAGCTTCTTGACGTTCTCTTCGTATTTCGTCTGACGATACGCCATCAACTCGGCGTAGCCCGTCTTGTCGCGCTTGTCGATGAACTCCTGGAACGTCTTGTCGAAGTCGGCCTCCGAATTGGCCAGGATCAGCTTCGGCAGCACCTTGCCCCATTCGTTGCCGATCTTCGTCGCGTTGATGCCTTCCGTCGACGTCGCGGGCGGATTGATCAGGTCGAATTCCGAGAAGCTCTTCGTCTTGCCCTTCGTCCAGTCCTCCAATTGCTTGAACGGTTCGACCGAAGGCGGCTGCCATTGCAGCTGCATGTTCGTGTCCATCAGCATCCAGAACGTATGGGACGCGCCATATTCCTTGTCGAAGGCGGAACGGTCCCTGTTCATCAGCTCCAGCGCTTCCGGTATGAATTGGTCTTTGCCGTCGATCGTATCGTACGAGACGCCCTTCTTGCCGAGATACATATCCTTCTGGCCTTCTTCGCTGATCAGGTAGCTCAGGAACTTGATCGCGCGTTCCTTGTCCTTGACGTTCTTGGAGATGAGCGTCACGGTCCAGCCGGAGATCGCGGGACCCGCCAGCTCAGGCGGATCGAGCTTCGTATTGGCCGGTCCGTCGACGGCGATATACACCGAATTCGGATCGTTCGCGAACAGGACGTTCTGCTGCGCCGCGAAATCCGTGCGTTGATAGAGCATCGCGAAGTAACGGCCTTGCGCGATCTTCTCCTCCATCTGGGCGCGCTTGTCGACGAACACGTCCTTCGAAATCAGGCCGGCCTCGTTCGCGTCGCGGAACACCTTCAGCCAGCGGACGAATTCGGGATCGGTCAGCCGGTCGTACAGCTGGCCGTCCTTCACGCGGGGCAGCGCCAGGAAGCTGGCCAGGTAGGACGAATCCTGCTGCGCGTCGTAGAACGAATAGTTGCCGACATCGCCGAACTCGTGGAAGCCGATCGGAATGAGCGGCTGGCCGTTCACTTCCGGGAATTTCTCCTTCGCCAGCTTGAGCGCGTCCAAGAACCCTTCCGGCGTGCGCATGTCCGGGCTGCCGATCGCTTCGTACATGTCCTTGCGGACGACGAACGTCTGGTTGGACGTGAATTCCGCGCCGAACTGCTTGAAGTCCATCGGCGAAGAGGAGGCATTCGGATAGACGTAAGTATGGCCGTCCGGCTGCGCGTACCAGCTCAGCTTGGCCCCGTCGGCCACCTTGAAGAAGTACGGATCGTACTGCTCGGCGAGTCCGGTCAGCAATTCGACGAGCTCGCCTTCGACCATCTTCTTCACGCCTTCTTCCCACCAGCCGAGCGTTACGAAGTCGGGCAGCTGATTCGCCGCGATCATCGCGTTCAGCTTCTCGTTCTCGTTGCCGGCGGGCACGATCAGATTGAGATTGACGCCCGTTTTCTCCGTAATGTACTGGGAGGTCGGGTCGACGCCCCATTTGTTCGGGAACCAGGCGAAGTTCAAATACCAGTCGAACGTAATCGGCGAAGTGTCCGATTTCCAGCCCGGCTCGTCGCCGGTCGGCTGCTCTTCGCTGCCCGTCGGGCTGGCGCTCGGCTCGGAAGTCGCGGCGGAAGCGGGCGGACTGCTGCTGGCTTCCTCTTCTTTGTTGCCGCCTGCGCAAGCGACGAGCGTGATCATCAACGCGGCGACGATCGATAAGACTAGCCACTTTTTCATGCTCATACCCCTTTGATAGAGTTTATATGGAATTTCCCTCGCGGGAGAGTAAAACCGCTGACCGATCAGCCTTTGATCGAGCCGATCATCATCCCTTTGACGAAGTACCGTTGCAGGAACGGGTAAGCAACCACGATCGGGAACGTCGTAATGACCATCGTCGCCAGCTTGATCGACTGGGAGGTCACGGTCCGGTTGATCGCCCCGCCGGTCGCGCCCATGATCTGATTCGAGCTCGACTGGGCGATAACCCGGTACAGGAACGTCTGGATCGGCTGCAGATCTGCTTTGTTCGTATAGAGCAGGCCGGTAAAATAGTCGTTCCATTGCCAGACGCCGTGGAACAGCGAGATCGTGGCGACGACCGGCAGCGAGACAGGAAGCACGATCCGGACGAAAATCGAGAAGTCGTTCGCCCCGTCGATCTTGGCCGCCTCCTCCAGCCCTTCCGGAATCTCGCGGAAAAACGCCAGGAAGATAATCAGATCGAAAAAGCTGAACATGGCCGGATAGATGTACACGCCGAACGTATCGAGCAAGCCGAGGTCCCGCAGCCAGAGGTAGTTCGGAATGAGCGGCGCGCTGAAGAACAGCGTGATCGTGCCCATGATCATGTAGACGTTGCGAAAAATCAACTCCTTGCGGGACAAGGCGTACGCCACCATCGCGGTAAAAAAGACGTGAACGACCGTGCCGATGAGCGTCTTGGCGACCGTAATTCCCATCGCCGTCATGATGCCGGCGTTCTCGAACACGGTGACGTAATTTTCCAAGCTGAATTTTCTCGGAATCCAGTAGATCTGTCCGCCGGTCATCGCGTCCGTGCCGTCGTTGAACGAATTGACGAGCACGTACCATACCGGATATAAGGTCGCGAAGCAGATGATCAGCATCGCAATCACGTTCGCGTAGTCGAAGGCGATGTCCCCTCCGGTTCTTCGGTCTCTCGTCTTCATGTGCAAATCACCGCCTTGGCTAGAATAGGGACGATTGGTTCATCCGCTTCGTGAAGGAGTTGGCGATCAATAGCAGGATGAGCGCGATCACGCCCTTGACGAGCCCTACCGCGGCCGAATAGGAGAACCGCCCTTGCTTGATGCCGATTTCGTAGACGTAAATGTCGATGACGCTGCTCATGCTCTCGTTCAGCTGGTTTTTCAGGACGAGAATCTGATCGAAGTTGGAATTCAGAATGCCGCCGACCGCGAGGATGAACAGAATCGAGATCGTTCCCTTGATGCTCGGCAGCGTCACGTAGCGCATCCGCTGGAATCTTCCGGCGCCGTCGATCGTCGCCGCTTCGTACAGTTCGGGCGAAATTCCGGCGATGGCGGCGATGTAGATGATCGCCGACCAGCCGAATTCCTTCCAGATGTCGGACGAGACGACGATGGCCCAGAAATATTTCGGCTCGCTCAGGTAGAAGATCGGCTCCTTCACGATGCCGAGCCTCATCAGCACGTCGTTCACGACGCCGACGTCCGACAGCCACGTGATCAGGATGCCGCCGAGAATAACCCACGACAGAAAGTGGGGAAGATACGTGATCGTCTGCACGATCCGGTTGAATCTAAGCGAGCGCAGCTCGTTCAGGAACAGCGCGAAAATAATCGGAATCGGGAAGCCGATCGCCAGCTTCAGCAAGCTGATGCCGAGCGTGTTGCGAATGACCTGGAGCATCAATTCGTCCTCGAAGATCGCGCGGAAATGGTCGAAGCCGACCCAGGGAGCGTTGGCGATCTCGCCGATGCCGATATACTCCTTGAACGCGATGACGATGCCGTACATCGGACCGTAATGGAACAGCAGCATCCAGGCGACGCCCAGCAGCGCCATGACTTGGAGGTAACGCTGGCCGTATAATTTGGCGAGAAGATTCGACCTTCTCCTTCTGTTTCCGGGTTGCGGCGCCGGACCTCGAACCTCCGCATTCGTCTGCATGTGGCACTTCTCCTCGCAAGCATGTAAGCATTTTCAATAAAAGTATAATCAGGACGAACGGTTCGCGTAAGGGTCCAAATTTCGTCGGAGGTTGCATTTTTTTAGGTCGGCGAAGAGCCGATTGAACAGCCGAAGCCCCTCCGTTTCCGGATCGCAAGATCGCAAGAAACGAAGGGGCTCCGCTATTTAGGTTTTTACAAACATTTTGCGTTTCCTCGCCGGTATCCGCAGCCGCACGGTCGTGCCGACAACTCGTTCAGAGCCGTTGACCTCCGTTACTGCTCCTTCTTACGGTATTCGACCGGCGTCATCCCGAATTTTTCCTTGAATTGTCTGCTGAAATAGGGAAGATACCGATAGCCGACCTGATCGGCCACTTCGTAAATTTTGATCCCCGGCTCCTTCAGCAGCTCGCAAGCTTTCTCCATGCGCATCTGCACGATCAATTCGTTGAACGTCTGTCCGGACTTTTCCTTGATCAGGAAGCCGAGATAGCTCGGCGAAAACGGAAATTGCTTGGCGAAATCCTTCAACGTGACGTTCTCGCCTATGCGCTCCTTAATCGCCTCGATGACGCTGCGCATGAATTTGCCGTTCGAGGAATTCGACTTCCGGTAAAGGCGTTCGGAGATCTCGTAGACGCGATGGACGAGCCACGAGCGAATGTCGTTGATCGTCTCGAACTGCAGCAGAATGTCGAGATTGTGCAGCTCGAGATCGAGCAGCTCGAACAGGTTCTCGTTGATCGAGGACAAGCGCTGCTCCAGCTTCCAGACGATGAAGTTCGCCATATTCAATACCGTGAACTTGGATCTGAGATTCGTCAACGACTGGAACAAGTTCTCGAACTCGTCGTAGATCCGCACGAGATCGTAATCCGTCATCGCCTTGAACAGCGCCTCCATGCGGTCTTCCAGCGCGCGCGCGTCCAGCATTTCCGGCTCTGAGCGAACCGCTTCGTAGGCGATGATCGTTCCTTTGCCCAGAAACATCTTGCCCTCGACCGCTTCGATCGCTTGCCGATAGGAACGGTGAAGCTCGGGCAGTCCGGCGGCCGGCTCCCCGACCCCCGTCGTCAACGATACCGGAAGCCGCCGTCGCACCGTCTCGCAGATCGTCGCGATATGCCGGTCGAAGCCGCCGTCCTCCAGCACGAACGCGACCCGTTGCGCGCTCAGCTTGCAATACGGAACGTTCCCGCACGCTTCGGCCGCCCGATTCACCTGCTCCAACAGGATGCGCGACGTCTCCAGCCGGGCGATCGGGGCCTCCGCGTACTCCCACGTTAATTTATCCATTTCCATGACGGCGACGCGAGCCGGCCATGCCAGCTTGTTCAAACCGTAGGTATCGGCCAGCTTCTCCCAAGAATCGCCGCCATCCTCCGACTCCCCCTCTAGCAAGCGAATCAACAAGTCGCTCTTGGCGATCGGAATCATCCGGCGATAGGACGCTTCTACTTCGCGCTGCTTGTTCGCCTCTTCCAAGTCTTGCTTGACCTTCTTCAGCGTCTCGATCAATTCGGCGTCTTCCATCGGCTTCAAGACGTAATTATACGCTTTCAAAGAAAGCGCCTGTTGGACGTAACTGAACTCCTGATAGCCGCTGACGAAAATGATCCGCAGGTTCGGCGCCTTCTCCAGCGCGACCCGCGCCAGCTCCAAACCCGACATATACGGCATGTTGACGTCGCTGACCAGAATGTCGATCGGCCGGCTCTCGATCATCTCGCGCGCGGTCAGCGCGTTGTTCGCCGTTCCCGCCACCTCCATCCCGAGCTCGTTCCAGGGAATGAAGCGCCTCATCCCTTCCAGGTCAAGCTCTTCGTCGTCCACCAGCAGCACTTGATACACGCCTCGCGCCCCCTTTTAGCCAAGAAGTAGATGACCGCCGCATACCACCCGGCCAACGAACGCAGATTCGATTTCCACGCATGGCCCCGCCCATTTCTTTCAGGAAAGCTTGAGGCGATCTCCCGTCATGACTATCACTCCTTGAGCGATTGGTAGAATCATCATACCAGATTTTTGGGAGAACGATTCTCTAATTCAGGGAGAATAATATCGACAGATAACGCCGTTACATCGTCATCGCCCATTCGTCACATCATCCTCTCCGCCCTGACGTTCCATCTCCCGCCGTCTCTTCATCCTCGCCGCCCCGCCGTTCCAGCACGTTCGGACAGAGGATCCGCTAATTGTGAACAAAACCGGGTTTTGCGCACCTATGCGGACAGAGGATCCGTTATTTCCTTCGAAAACGGCCAATTCGGCCATTTTTCATTAAAATAACGGATCGTGTGTCCGAAACACCATCAAAATGTGGGGCTTACAGCAAAATAAGGGCCGCTGTGTCCGATAGCAAAAGATCAAAAAAGCGACAGGCCCTTCACTCCTCAAAAACCACGCAAAAAACCCAAGCGTCGACAAAACGCTTGGGAGAAAAACGTTGCCGATCCGGCGCGCGCAATCGATCTAATACGGGGACGTTCTCGACGTCTCCCGGCCGGCCGGAGACGACGCGTAACGGTACAACGCAAAACCTCCGTACGCGTAGAGGGCGGCTCCGACGAAATCGAACAGCGTCAAATATTCGAACGGAAACAAGGCCAGGAACGCGTATCCCCACAATCCGTAGGGCAAATATTTCGCGTTTTTGGAGATCAGCGTAAGCCAAGCTCCGGCAAAAAACGCATAATAGGAAATCACGTACACCGGAATGTCGTTGAACAGCGTGTTCAGCGTATCGTAACTCGAATAAGACACGACGCGATAGAGCAGCTCCCTTAGAAACAGCAGCCCGAGCCCGCCGAACAGGATGTGGAGATGATAAGGAAGCAGCCACCTGACCGGACCGAGCGAAACAAGAAACGTTCGAACCCCGTGAACCGCGACCGCGAACGGCTTCATTTGGATTGTTCCCTCCTTTTATTACCTAATATATACAGAGGAGATTCTCCTTCATGCCGGAAATTCGCGGCAGCTCGGTTGCACTGACGAAATTCTTGACTGTATGCCTGCTGAACAAGGGGTTCGCGCGTCGTAGTTTGGATTAGTCGAATTAACTGCCTGCTGAACAAGGGGTTCGCGCGTCGTAGTTGGATTAGTCGAATTAACTGCCTGCTGAACGAGGGGTTCGCGCGTCGTAGTTTGGATTAGTCGAATTAACTGCCTGTTGAACGAGGGGTTGGCGCGTCGTAGTTTGGATTAGTCGAATTAACTACCTGTTGAACGAGAGGTTGGCGCGTCGTAGTTTGGATTAGTCGAACTAACTGCCTGCTGAGGTTTCATCATTTGTTGACAGTTTCCAGAAATGCATGTTACAATTAGCAATTGTAGAAGCAGAACCCTCGGATTTTTCCGCTGAATGGGCAATATTCCTCCGTTACCCACACGTTCCTGATATTCAAAACTCGAAGAGTCGGCTGCTGGAAAGGAAACACGAATTCTCGCTGGCGCGGCCGCGGAGCCGCAAGAACGGTAGAGAGGTAGGGCTATCGTTGTTTTCGTGCAAGTGAACAGGAAGAATCGCGCGGTTGCGCTTCATCAATTAGACCCCCGTCAGACCGAGTCTGCGGGGGTCGTCCAATTTTCCGGACCGTTGGTTGAGTCATTTCTGCTTGGGCAAATGGCTGACGTACGTGTCCGAGAGCCGCAGAAGCTCCAACGCCCGGCGATATTCGTCCTCGCTCGCGTCGTCGCCTAGAGGCTCCCTGCCGTCGAACGGGTAGCTCAATCCGTCCGCGTAATCTCGTCCGGGAACGAATATGCCGTTGTCGTTCACGAACGACCCGGACGGCAGATAATAACGTTGCGGCAGCAGATTGGCGCCCTCGTTAAGCAGGTCCTGGCCAAAATGAATATGGCCGCTCAGCGAGATGCCGAGCAAATTCGCCAGCGTCGGAAACACATCGACCTGTCCGCCCGTTTGATCGAACACTTTCGGTTCGGTCAAGCCTGGAGCGATGATCATGAACGGAATATTCAGCATTTCCGGGAAGCGGTATTCGTGGCCGTACAGCTCGCGCATCAGCTTTTTCTCGGTTTCGGTCAACGAATAGATCGGAAGCCCGAGATGGTCTCCGTAGATCACGATGACCGAATTGTCCCATAACCCGTTCTGCTTCAGCTTCTCGACGAACAAGCCGAGCGCGTAGTCGGTATAGTTCTGCGCCTGAATGTAATCGCCGACCAGCGTATTCTCGTACTTCTCGGGGAGCTCGAACCGGATTTTGCGCTCGGGCAGGTTGAACGGATGATGGGAAGTCATGGAGATGACCTGGGCATAGAACGGCTTGCCCGTCCGGCTCATCTCCGCCAGCTCATCCGCCGTTTTCTCGTACAGCACCTCGTCGGAAGCCCCGAAGAAGACGACGTCCTCGTCACCGAAAAATTCCGCATCGTAGTACCGGTCGAACCCGAGTCCCTTGTACAGCTCCTTGCGGTTCCAGAATTGCACGTTGTTCGTATGGAACGTCGCCGTCTGGTATCCCTGTTCCTTCAGGGCCCTGGGCATGCCGGGGAGCTCGAGATCCCCATATTCCTGCGAAGCCGCGCTGAATTGCGGAATATAGAACGCCGTGTTGACCACGAACTCGGCGTCCGACGTATTGCCTTGACCGACCTGCTGGTAGAAGCGCGGAAAATAAAAATGCTCATTCGCGAGCCGGTTCATGACGGGCGTAATTTCGCGGCCGTCGAGCTTCCGGTCGATCAGGAAGTTCTGGGTCGCCTCGAGCTGAAGAACAATCACGTTCCGGCCCTTCGCCACTCCCCAATACAGCGGGTCCTCGAGGTTTTGCGTCCGTTTCAATTCGGCGATCGCTTCCGTCGTCACCCGGCTCGGATCTCCGACTTCCTGGGTCGCGCTCGCGATCACCGCGTACGCTTCGTAATTCAGGATGCCCATATTCTCGGCCTGCTTCAGCTCGTTGATGCTGCCGCTGTGCGTCCAGATCGTGGCCGCGCTGCCGGACAGGGACATGACGAACACGGCCGCGATCAGCGGATTGGACTCCCGCACGGCAAGCGACCTGCCCCAGTCGCGGAATCGGCGGCTGAGGAACAGCGCCAGGATAACGACGACGATATCGGTATAGATAAACAAGAAGTAAGGATGCAGCAGCGAGAAGACGCTTCCGCTCACTTCCGTTACCTGATTGACCTGTTGAAGCGCGTGATACGTGACGATGACCCCGAAATATTTGTAATACATAATGACCGCGAAATAGATCGAAGTCACGAACAAATTGACGACCAGATAAGCGCCCAGCTTTCTTCTCGGCAGCAGCCATTCGATCAAGCAGAACAAAACCCAGATCGGGGGAATCCCCGTCGCGAGCTGCAGCCACATCGAAGCGCCGTCGAAGATGACGAAGCCGGCCAGTATGATTTTCAGCACCATGATGAAAGTAAAGAAAACGAAGGGCTTGGATAACCACGTTCCCAGCCTTGAAGCGCTCATGCGTATACACCCCCGTAACCTTACCTATTATACCTAATGTTAACTCCGCGTTAAAGCTCCCCGGGCGAAGGATCGCCTTCAATTGGCTATTGAAATCGGATTCGCGTATAATGGATCAAAACTCGAAAGGGGCTCCCGACTTGGCGATTGCCTATACCAGACCTTACGATCGCATTCTGGACGACTTGTCCAGGGCGATCATAACGGTTCCTCAATTTTACGAAGCGTTCGAGATGAACGAAGCCGATTGGGACAGCTTGAGCAAGGACGAACGCGAAGTATGCGTCCGCACGCTGGCGGACGACTTGTTCTACGTGCTGGGCTCGGAGCGTTCGGCGGACGTGGGCTTGGGATCGGCCGAATACGATTCGGGCCACGCGATCATCAAGATCACCTCGGACGCCCAGCTCGTGCACGTCATTTCCTTGCGGGAATAACCGGCTGCGCGACGATCGATCGGCCCGGGTCGATGGCGGCTGTTCCTCTTCCTTTTGCATCGTATTCCGCCGGATATGGAATATGCCGCCCGAGATCGGCGCGCCGACGAACAAACTCCTCCACCCTTTCCTGCCAGCCCCTACATTATACTCTTCCGCAAAAGGTTCGTCCGTAACCTCCCGCAACTTTTAGATAAGTTTAAGAATAGCTTAAGGTTCCGCCGCACCAGCGTCCGGAATCCGTTTCCGCGGACGGCCGGATCCCCTGTTAGTTGTCGAGATAAGGTGTGCCTGTGGAGCAGTGGGGTGCGAGCAGACGAGTGAGGCGTGTTGAGATGAGAGGTGTCGAGCTGAGGTGTGCCAGGCGTTGCTTGTCGCGAGAGATGAATCAGACTACAGATCCGTTATCTGTGAACAAAACTGGGTTTTGCGCAACTCTGCGGACAGAGGATCCGTTATTTGGCTCCGAGATGGCGATTTCGGCCATAGATCATCGAAATAACGGATCCTCTGTCCGATTCATCTTCAAAATGAGGGGGTTGCGGCCAAATAAGCGCTTCTGTGTCCGATAACAAAAGATCAAGTGGAATGAAGCACCCCTCACTCATCGAAATATGCAAATAAAGAAATGACGGCGCAGGGATGAACCCTGCGCCGTCATTTCCGCAAGCTGTCCGTCATGCGAAGCAAGCGGACAGCCCCATTGGATCGGTCTTACAGTTTAACCACGTTTTCCGCTTGCGGTCCGCGGTTGCCTTGCACCACGTTGAATTGAACGCGTTGACCTTCGTCCAACGTTTTGAAGCCTTCGCCCGTGATCGCGCTGAAGTGCACGAATACGTCGTTGCCGCCTTCGACTTCGATGAAGCCGAAGCCTTTGTCAGCGTTGAACCATTTTACTGTACCTTCTTGCATGCCTATTCACCTCCATATAAACCTTTTGCCTCATGAACTTTTTTATTCGGGTAGAATAAAAAATCCACAAAATGGCAAGGGCAGATTTCAAAACGATAACCCTTTCCATTTTGTGAATTCAGGTCACGATTTCGATGCGTATAACGATACCAGTTTCCGGGGCAAAATGCAAGCGAATTTTCGGACGGCCCGGCGGTTTATCCTCCGGATACCAGCTGCATGACGACCAACTTGTCCCCGGGCTTCAACGGAACGTCCAGATCGTCCAGCCAAGCCAGGTTGACCTCGTTGTAGCCTAGCAGTACGTGCTTGCGAACGTTGCCGCTTTCGTCGTAGACATGCCGCTTGAGAAGCGGGTGCTCGGCGAACAGCCGGTCGACCGCTTCCCGCAGCGTGTCGGCTTCCAACGAGAACTTCGCCCGGCCTCCCGTGCAATCCGTGAGCAAGCCGGGAACGCCCACTTCAATCCTCATGCTCTGCCTCTGCGATCCAGCTCTTGACCGTCAGAATTCGCGACAGCTGGCCGGGCAGCCGCTCCCAGCTAACGCCCCGGTCCAACGAGCAGAACAGCTCCCCTGAAGTCGTGCCGAAATACAGCCCGTACGGCGACAAGCCGTCGATGTTCATCGCGTCCCGCAGGACGCTGACGTGCCGTTTCTCCTCCGGGAGAACGTCGCCGATCGGCAGCCACGCGTCCTCGTCCCTATGGCGCCGATAGACGAGCAGCTTGCCGTCCCGCATCGAGCGCTGTTCCGAGCTTTCCAGCGGAATGAGGAACAGATCGCCCGTAGGGGAGGCGCAGAACGGGAATCCGAACGGCTCGTCCCCTTCCTTCAACGTCAATCCTTCTTCGAACGGCGTCCAGCTGTCCCCTCCGTCCTCGGATTTGAACACGCCGCAGTGCTCCTGCATATACAGAACGTCGGGATCGTCCGGATCGGCCGCCATCTTGTGGATGCAGTATCCGACTTCGTCGTACGGCTGCCCCGTCGGCACCCGCGCGAGACCGGCATTGCGGGACTGCCACGTCTCCCCGCCGTCGTCCGAGCGGAATACGCCGACGGCCGACATGGCCGTCCAGATTCTCTCCGGCCGGTTCGGGTCGACGAGAATCGTATGCAGGCACATGCCGCCGGCGCCGGGAAACCAGCCGGGACGCGTCGGATGGCTCGTCAAGCCGGAGAGCTCCCGCCAGGTCTCGCCTCCGTCGCGGCTGACGAACAGCCCCGCCTCCTCCGCTCCCGCGTACAGCGTATCCGGCTCGGAAGGCGCTCCCGGCGCCAGCTGCCAGATCCGGTTCAGCGAGAAGCCGCTTCCTTCGGGATAGCTCGGCCCGTCCTCGATCTGCTTCCACGTTTCGCCGTAATCGCGGCTGACGCGGATCGAAGGGCCGTATGCGGCATGGGACGTGCCCGCGAAAATCGCGTTTCTCCCGTTCCGTCCGTCCCCGAGCACGCTGTAAATTTCCCATCCGTTCAGAAACGGCCCGCTGAGCGACCAATTTTTCCTTTCCTCGTTCGATGTGTAAATAAACAATCCTTTGTTCGTGCCGACCAGCAATCTGACTCGCTTGGACAAATCCGTCCCTCCTAACAATTTAAGCGCTATCATATTGTAATTCGCCAATCTCCGTCTCTTCCCTCCCGTTTGGAGAGATTTTTCGCCGCATTCCCCCTCCGCGCCGATCTCCTATGAACGAGACAACGATTATGCGGTATACTGGCTGTAGGAAACGGAGCGTGAGATGCACATGAACAGCTTTGCCGGCTCGACGGTCCGATCGGTCTGTCCCTTCGACTGCCCGGACACTTGCAGCTTGAACGTGAAAATGAAGGACGGCGTCATCGTCGCGATCGACGGCACCCCGGATCATCCGGTTACCGGAGGCGCCATTTGCAACAAGGTGAGAAACCTGCGCGAGCGCGTCTACCATCCCGACCGGGTGCTCTACCCGCTTCGCAGAGTCGGGCCGAAAGGCTCTCTCGAATTCGAGCGGATCGGTTGGGAGGAAGCGTACGACATCATCGTTGAACGGCTCAGGCAGGCGATCCGGGACAAAGGCGCGGAATCTATCCTTCCCTACAGCTTCTATGGGAATATGGGCATTCTGAACGCCGAAGGGATGGATCGCCGCTTCTTCCACCGTCTCGGCGCGAGCCGGCTGGATCGCGCAATCTGCAACGCGGCCGGGTCGGCAGGCTACAAATATACGATGGGCGCATCCGCGGGCACCGATCCCGAGACGACCGTCCATACGAAATACGCGCTCGTCTGGGGCTGCAATCTCGTGTCCACGAATATGCATCAAGTCGTGTATTTGACCGAAGCTCGCAAGCGCGGAGCGAAGATCGTCCACATCGACGTGCACCGCAACCGGACCTCCGCCTGGGCCGACGAATTCATCCCGATCCTGCCGGGCACGGACGCGGCTCTGGCGCTCGGCATGATGCACGTGCTGATCCGCGATAAGCTGACGGACGAACGGTTCATCGCGGACTATACGAAAGGCTACGAGGAGCTGGCCGCCGAGGCGATGCGCTATCCGCCGGAACGGGTCGCGGAGATCACGGGCGTGCCGGCCGACACGGTCGTCAGACTCGCCCGCGAATACGGCGCCGCGACGCCGTCGTTCATTCGCATCGGCAACGGCCTGCAGCATCACGACAACGGCGGCATGGCCGTCCGCGCCATCGCCTGCCTGCCCGCGCTGACCGGTCAATGGGGCATTCCGGGCGGCGGCGCGCTCAAGGGCAACAGCTACTATTCGACCGTCAACGCCTTCAAGCTCGAACGTCCGGACCTGCTGCCCGATCCCGACGTTCGCACGATCAACATGAACCGGTTGGGCGAAGCGCTGCTGGCCGCGGAGCCGTCCGTGGACGTTCTGTTCGTGTACAACAGCAATCCGGCCGTCGTCGCCCCCGATCAGAATCGGGTCAGACAGGGGCTGATGCGAGAAGACCTGTTTGTCGTCGCCCACGATCTGTTTCTTACCGACACGTGCCGGTACGCCGACATCGTGCTGCCCGCGACGAGCCATTTCGAGAACCGCGACCTGTTCGCGTCCTACTGGCACTTATACTTGCAGCTGCATGAACCGATTCTCGAGCCGATGGGAGAGTGCAAGTCCAATTTTACGCTGTTCAAGGAGCTTGGCTTGCGGATGGGGTTCGAGCGTGAAATTTTCGATATTACGGAGGAAGAGATGATTCGCGAGGCGCTCGATTTCGCGAGCCCACATCTGAACGGGCTGACCTACGAGGAGCTGGAGCGGGACGGTTGGGCGAGGATGAAGCTGGATCGGCCTTCACTCGTTCCGGAGCGCATTCCGACGCCTTCGGGCAAAATCGAATTTTACTCCGAAGCGATGCTGCGGGACGGCCTTCCGGCCGTGCCGACGTACGAGCCGATCAAGGAGCCGGAGGAGCTGCCTTTCCTGCTCGTCACCGGTCCGAACCACAGCTTCATCAACTCCACGTTCGGCAATCAGGAGCGGCTGAAGAGGCTGGAGAAGCAGCCTGCGGCGGACATGAACGCGGAAGACGCCGCCGCCCGCGGAATCGGCAACGGGGACGTGATCCGGCTCCGCAACGGCCGCGGCGAAGTCCGCATCGTCGCCAAGGTTGCGGACAACGTGCTGCCCGGCGTGATCGTCACTCAGGGCCTCTGGTGGGAACAGGGCAACGAAGGCGTTCAGGCAGTCAACGCGCTCACGTCGCAGCGTCTGGCGGACATGGGCGGCGGCGCCACCTTCTTCTCGACCAGGGTCGATGCGGAGAAGGATGAGACGCTTGCCGCGAAGGATGAAAGTTAGATCGGATTGAGCGATACGATTCCTGGAATCAGGGGGAGATCTCATTTGAAATCAATCACGGTGAGAAAAGCGGAAAAGGATGACGCGGAAGGACTTTCCGAATTGTTCGTCGATTTTATCGGCAAGGCGTCCGATCTGACCGCCATGAAGAAACGGATCGACGTCCTGTCCGCCGATCCGAACTATTACGTCGCGGTTGCCTGTGACGGGGATCAAGCGGTCGGCACGGCGATGGGCATCGTCTGCTACGACCTCGTCGGCAATTGCAACTCGTTTCTATTGATCGAAAACGTGGTCGTGCTGCCTCATTATCAAGGCCAAGGCATAGGCCAACGACTCATGCAAGAGCTGGAGGAGTATGGTCGAAGCAACGATTGCAACTATGTCATCCTCGTCTCCGAGAGCAAGCGGGAAGGGTCTCATCGATTCTACGAAGCGATCGGTTATACGACGGACCAACGAGGGTTCAAAAAACGATTGGTCAAGCCGATGTAGGCGAGAAGGCGTCGGCATCCCTTCCCGCACGCGGCGTTCGTCGCCCCGACCGACGTCTATTCCGGCGTCCGGACGAGCACGTAATGCTGGGCCGCCGTGTGGAGATCCCGCCAGATTCGGTTGATCGGATGGTCTTCCATCAGCACGGCCATGCCGAGCAGCCGGAAAATCCGATCCGCGTACCCAAGCGTATTGTCGGCGAGCCCGCGGCAAGCCTCCTCCACTGCCGCCTGATCCGCTTCCGGCATCTCGCCGGAGGCAACGAAAGCGTCCCAAGTCCGCTCGACGGCTTCGTAGAACGCCGCGGCATCGGCTTCGAGCCGCTTTTCCCGCTCGGCCAGCGCCTTGTCCAGCGCCGAAGCCCTTCCGGGCCGGACGACCTCCCATTCCCGTCTCTTCGATTCGACGAACGCGCGCGCTTCCTCGAAGAAATGCCGGCCGATGCCGAGGCTGACGGCGGCGAAAGACGTTTGGGCGAACGCCATGAACGGGTACCGGAAAATCGGATCTTCGAAGTTCGGCTTGCTCAAGATCGAAAAGGTGCGTTCTTCCGGCACGAAGGCGTCCTTCACCGCGATGGAGTGGCTGTCCGTTCCTTTAAGTCCGAACGAGCGCCAATCCGGGATGACGTCCACTTGCTCCGGCAGAAAAGCGAAAGAACGGATTTCCGCTTCCCCGTCCGTCCCCGCCCCGCGCTCAATGCGGCAATTGGCCGTATACAGGCTCGCGAACGTCGCTCCGCTGCAATATTTCCATTGTCCGTTGACGACGTAGCCGCCTTCAGTCGGGCGCGCGATTCCGCTCGCATACCCGCTCCCGGCCACGACCGCGTTCGCGCCACCGAACAGCGTCCGCGCCTGGTCGGGAGGCAGCGTCGCGGAGAAGAAGCCGCCGCCCGAGCCGATCGTCACGAGCCAGCCGAAGCTCCCCTCGATCCGGGACGCCTGCTCGAACACGCGCAGCGCCTCCGGGAGCGGCAGCATCAGCCCGTCCAGTTCCTTCGGCACGAACAGCTTGAACAACTTCGCTTCGTAAATATAGGCCAACAAGGAAGGCGTCAGCCTCCCCTCGTTCGTTGCGGCGTTGGCCCGCGCCTCGCGCGCGATCGATTCCGGGATGACGATGCTCATGTTGATAACCTCTTTTCTAGGATCGTAATCGTGATCTTGCCTAGCGTTGCAAAGCGGCCAAGCGGCCGCCGGGGAGTCCCTATAGCGGGTTCACCCGAACGGCCGCCTGCTTGCCGCTGACCTGGATGTCGGTCTCCTTGCGTCCGGCGGACGCGAGATCCCGCAGCAGCCGCTCCAGCAGCTCCTTCGCCTGCTGTCCTTCCTTGCCTTGCGCCTTCACGACGAACTGCACCGCGTCGCCGGACGCGAGCAGCTTCTCCGCCTGCCTTCTCTTCGTCTCGTAGTCGTGATCCTCGATGCTCGGCGCGAGCCGCAGCTCCTTCACCTTCAGCGGCCGTTCCGCCCGGCGCGCGTCCTGCTTCTCCTTCGCGGCCGCCTGCTTGGCCGTACCGCGCGCCGCCAGTTTGCACGGCGGAGGGCTGCTAAGCAGCGACGTGCAGACGAGATCGGCCTTCAGCCTGCGGGCCATCGCCAGCGCCTCATCGGTCGCGACGATGCCCAGATCCTCTCCGTTCAGTCCGGTCAAGCGGACTTCCGACGCTTTTATTTTCTCGTTCATGATCATATCCTCATCCTCCAAGCTTGCGTTCCGCCTATCGGACATCCGTCGCGCCCGCGACGTACGGCCACTCGGCGCCCGCCGCGTAAGCCGCGGCGAACAGGAAGGCCGTCGCCGCGAGAAACGCGGCGTCCCGGTACGAGAACCCGATAACATAATAATAAGTTCTCGCCGCATCCCCGGCAAATCGCTTCGCTTCCATCGCCACCGCGATCCGGTGCGCCCGCCGGATGCTCTGCGCGAGCAACGGAATCGCGTACCTGTGCCACGTCTGATAGAGCGTCTTCAGCTTGCCTTGCTTTTTCATCCCCCGAATCTTGAGCGCGTGGCGCAGCGTCTGGAATTCCTCGACGAGAATCGGGATCATCCGCATCGCCGCCAGGAAGCTGTAAGCGTACTTCGGAGGCAGCTTCGCTTTCTGCATGAGCGCATAGAACAGATCGACCGGCCGCGTCGTCAGCCCGAACAGCAAGCCGGCGGCTGCCATGCTGAGCGCGCGAAAGCCGAGGTGCAGCCCGCGATAAAAGCTTTCCTCGGTAATGTTCACGATGCCCCAGCGGAACCATTCCGTCTCCCCGCGGCCGAAAAACATCATTCCCGTCGCCGAGGAGACGAACACGAGCAGGAACGGCGAAGCGTACAGCAGCAGTCTCTTCCAAGGATGGCCGGACCAGAGCAGCAGCAGCGTCGAGCCGATCGCCACGTTCGCCATGACATTGAAATCGTGGATGAAAATGACGGCGAAAAACCACAGCGAGAAAATCGCCAGCTTCATAACCGGATTAACGCGATGCAGCCATGTCCGCCGGTGCGGAAAAGTGAGCGACATCCGCCAGCCTCCCTTCCCGGACGCGCCAGAGCGACGTACAGTATCGCTCGACGATGCGCGAATCGTGCGTCACCATCAGGATAGCCGTCCCTTCCGCGCGAAGCCGTTCCAGCAGTTCGAGCAAAGCGAACGTATTGCGGGCGTCCAGCCCGAACGTCGGCTCGTCGAGCAGCAGCAGCCGCTGGCCGCGGACGATCGCGGAGGCGACGCTGAGCCGGCGCTTCTGCCCCATCGAGAGCTGGTAAGGGTGGCGGCCTTCCACCTCGCGCAGGTGCAGCTCCCGCAGCAGGTTATCGCTTTTCGCCCGGCGCTCGTCCGCGTCCGCGCCGTCCACGAGCAGTGAATATTCGATCTCGTCCCGGACGGCATTCGTCACGAATTGCAGCTCCGGGTTCTGGAAGACGAAGGCGACATGCTCCGCCAGACGCTCCGTCCGGAGCAGCTCCCTTCCTTCGACCCGGCATGTCCCTTCCGTACGGATGAGCCGCATGATCGCGAGCAGCAACGAGCTCTTGCCCGCACCGTTGTCGCCCATGACGCCGATCCAATCCCCCGGCTTTACGGCGACTTGCCCGACTTCGACGACCGCGTCTCCCCCTCGAATGCCGCGATACCGTTCCAGCTCGAGCAGTGGCGGCGGTGCGGCCCCGCGCTCCGACGCGACTCTTCGGGAAGGCTCCCGCGTTTCCCATGTGCCCGGATGCCAGATGCCGTAGCGGTCCAGCTCCCGCCGATGACGCTCGAAGACGCTCGCCGGCTCGCCGTCCGCGATCACCTCTCCCGCCGGACCGAGCACGACGACGCGGTCGAACAGGTCGGCGATCTGCTCCGTCTTATGCTCGACGACGATCAGCGTCATCCCGGACGCGACGGCGCGGATCGCGCTCCATACCTGCTTCGTCCCTTCCTCGTCGAGCAGCGCCGTCGGCTCGTCGAGGAACAGCACGTCGGGCTCGGTCGCCAGCGCCGCCGCGATCGCCAGCCGCTGTTTCATGCCTTGCGACAGCGTCTGGATCGGCACGTGCGGATCGGGCAGGTCAAGCCCGACTTGGCGCAGATGACGGACGATCCGCTCCGGCATCTCCTCGCGGGGAACCTGCAGATTTTCCAGCACGAACGCGAGCTCTTCGTCGACGTAAGGCATGCAGAATTGCGCGTCCGGATCTTGAAATACATAGCCCCATTTCTCGGGCACGATCGTCTCGTCGGCCAGCATCGGCACTTCGATCGAGCGGGGAATGAGGCCGCTGAGCACCTGAAGCAGCGTCGATTTGCCGCAGCCGCTCGGTCCGAGCAGCAGCGCGCGTTCTCCCGGGCGGAAAGCAAGAGAAACGCCTTGGAACAGCAAGGCGTCCTCTCCGGTAAACTTGAGCTTCAGATTGACGACCCCGGCCGCCGTGTCCGGCGTCATGCCCGGCGAAGCGCGTCGTAGTCCTGCTTCGTCGCGGGCCGGAGCATCTTCGTCACACCCGTCAGCTCCAGCGCCTTGGACAGCGAATAGGCGAAGATGCCGGCGATGACGACGCTTCCGATCAACCGGAAGCCGATCAGCAGCGTATAGTTCCAGGCCGACAGTTGCCCGATATAGCCGTAACCGAAATCAAGCACGAGCGAGCCGGCCGCCGCTCCGATCGCCGCCAAGGAGGCGGACCAGACGGAGGCGTTCCGGTACAGAAACGCGGCGAAGACCAGCTCGGCGCCCAGCCCTTGCAGCAAGCCGTACCATAGCGTCGAGACGCCCCACTCGCTGCCGAGCAGCGCGCTCACGCTGGCCGCGGCCACCTCCGCCAGCACCGCGACGCCGGGCTTGCGCAGGACGAGAAACGCGAACGTCCCCGCGAGGAACCACATGCCGTACGACAGCTGCTCGGCGTGCAAGCCGATCGGCTTGAACACGTCGTACATCGGCCCCCATAGTTTGTAGATGATGCCGAAGACGACCGCGATCACGACGGTGATCAAAATATCGGTCAGCTTCAGCCCCCGGGACTTCTTCCCTTGATTTTTTCCTGCCATCTTCCACGCACTTCCTTCCCGAATTTTGAAGATTCCGTCTTGAACGCTAGAAAGGGCATAAATAAAAAGCCCGCCCTTACAAGCAGGGCAGGCTAGCGCACGGCATCCGAGGATACGCGACCAAAGGTGTCTCTACGCTGGCATTACCCAGATCAGATCGACGGTCAGCGGCATACGGCCGCAATCTCAGCCTGACTCCATCAAGCACCCGTTTCTTGGCGATTCAATTACATTTAACTTATTACAAGCGCACGCTTTTGGCAATACCAATTTTCAAAGGCGATAACGCGGCCGTCGCTTGCTTCCGTGCCGTGCGGTATAATGGAAAACAAGCGATGTCCGTCCCGAGGACGGCGGAAAGGAGAGCCAGTCATGCCCAGAGAACCGATCCCCCGCTAAGCCCGGGCGCCGCCCCGATTCCCGTATTCGATACGCGCGTAAACGAAAAATACGGGAGGAAGGCGAAAATGGAGACGAAAGTTATCGATTGGAAAAAGCTGAAATTCGGCGTGGAGATCGAATTTGTAGGAGGCGACCCGGAGAACGTCGAGCTTCTGCCCGGTTGGATCATGTCGCTCGACGAACGGCAAATCGACGATTCCGGCGGCGAATCCGGCAGCGAGCTCAAGCCGCCGCCGATCGAATGGGCGGACCGGAGCCAGATCCGCGTCATGCTCGCGCGGCTGCGGGCGACGGGAGCCGCGGCGAATTGGAACTGCGGCTTGCACGTCCATGTCGGACTGGAGCCTTGGGGGGCGGCGCTGCTGCCTCGCTTCCTTGAAGCGGCCCTCCGATATCAGCACGCGTTATGCCACCTGCTAGGCACGAGCGACGAAAGAAAAGTTTTCTGTCCTCCCGTCACCCGGGAAATGCTGGAGAAATTTCTCGAAACTCCGGGAGAAGCCGCGCTGCATAATCCGGGGCGTCCGCAATCCCACCGCTGCGGCATCAACCTGGCCGCCTGGTACGACGTGGGCACGGTGGAAATTCGCTACGCAAACGGATCCCTGGACGACGGCGAGGTGTTGAACGTCGTAGAGCTCGCGCTGCGTTTCGTGGCCGCCGTCGGCGCGGGGCGGCCCCTGTCCGGCGACCCCCGCGAGCTGGCGGAGCGGTTGGGCGCGCCGGTGGATGGCTACCCGAAGCCCATTCCCGTGCCGCAATGGTACCGGGAGCGGCTATGGCTGGAGAGCTTGCTCGTCCCGATCCTGGCCCCCCAGGCCCGCGATCTCGTCCGCGAAGGAGAGATTCTGCACCTTCTTCCCCGCCCCGGCGGAATCCTGGCGATCATCGAAGACGCCGAAGGCAAGCATAGCGAGCATCTCTTCCGCTTGCCTTCGTCCGGCTGGGAGCTTGCCTTGCGAGACTCAGAGTGAACGTTCGCGCGAAAAGGGGGAATGCATCGGATCGGATTTGCCGCTGTCTTGCGGCCAAGCCCGATCCGTCGCTGATGTTTCGCCGACGCGGACGCTGACGCTCCCGCAACCGGACTACGCTTGACCTCTCCGGTACAGGTCGCGGCTCTTGTAGCCGGCGCGGAGGATCGTCTTCATTTCTTCCCGCCGGCTCTCTCGTGTTTCCTCTTGTTTGGCGCTGTAGACGTAGCGCGCCCAGTCCTTGCGGTAACCCGGGGTCAACGTCCGGTAGAAGGCGAGAAGCTCCGGCTCATCGGCCAAATCCTCCTCGATCTTCGGCACGAGCGCGACGTAGTCGCCGACCCGCTGGCTCGCCTGGTTCGAAACTTTGCCTTTCCCCGCGGCGTCCGCTTTGAATCCGACGACGGTGAACACTTCGTCCAATCCGACCATGCGGGCGAATTTGACGTCGCTTGTCCCGATGTAGCCTTCCTCGTCGCTGCCAAGCCCGGACATCAATTCGTCGCGGTGAATATAGGTGGCGTACGTTTTGTTTCCCTTCTTCGGATACGCTGCGAACAAATAGCCGTTCGCGTTCAATAGGCGCTCGTCGATCACCCGATTGACGAGCTTCTTCAGCGAATCCATGTCGAGCGTAAACGCGAAAATGAGGTCGTATCTCTCGCTGCCGAGGGATGTATCGTAGCCTTCCAAATCCGCGAAATAATCCGATCCCTCAGGTTGGCCGATGACTGCTTTTCTTTCGAACTTGCGCAGGCCGAGCTTGTCCGCGATCGATTTCGACATTGTCTTCATCCCCTATGCGTCATTTTATCCGTATCGCTATCCTCCATTATAGCCGATTCGTCGCTCGATCGTACGACCTTCCCAGCCTTAATCCCGCTTAAAGCTCGAAGACGGTTTCGAGCAGCATCCAGACGCCCATCAGTCCCAATAGGACGCCCGGCGCTTTTTCTGCCCATTCTCCCAGATACGGCTTGAGTTTGGCCCCGAATGCCGCGCCGATAAAGGTGAACACGAACGTCCGGGAAGCGATCAGCATGACCGTGAGCACGATCGGCACTTGGATGAATCCGGCGGTAAAGCCTACCGCGAGCTCGTCCAGGCTGAGGCTGAGCGCCGTCGCGACCAACGTCCATCCGGCAAGCTCCCGATTCAACGATTTCTTTTCCTTCTCGTCATCGTCGAAAACAAGAAAGTAAATCCCCACTCCGATCAAAAGCAGAGAACCGATCACGGACGCCGCGCTTTGAAAATAATGGCTGAGCGCGCTTCCGATCAAAATGCCGACGATCGGCATAACGGATTCCGCCGCGGCGAAGACAAGCGCGATTTTCACTTTGTCCCTCGGTTGCTTCTGCATGCCTAGAGAGGTGGAGATGATTAACGTATCCAATCCAAGCGACATCGTAATCATCCAGGCGAAAAGCGTCTCCATGGCTCGACTCCTTCCAGCACTTTTGGGACTAAGATATTCCCGCGAGCAGCCCCGTAGTACAAGCGTTGTATAAGATCGCGCCAGGTGCGATACCCTAACGGAAGATCAAATTCACCTTCCAAAGGACGGTACGATATGAGAAAACGGATCATTAGCGGGTTATGGGTCGCGGGCGTCGCAGTGATGCTGACGGTTCCGGCCTATGCTCATACGACGACGGATGGCGGCAACGGCGGTTTGGGCAATGGAATGGGGACTTACAGAACCGGAACGCATGCGGGGATCGGCACGCATGCCAACGGAAAGGGAATGCAGGGCGTACACGGAGCCGGAAGAGCGCCCAATTACGACGTCAGCGTCTACGGCACGGGAACCGGCAGCCAGTTCCGCAACGTAAACCCGGGAACTCCCCCCGGGGCTGCGGGCGGCAATGCCGGATTCGGCGTCCGGACGAATACGGACGGCGCCTACCGGACGACCGCGGCGGCCCCGGCCAGAGGCGGCGGATGGGGATGGCTCGGCTTGCTTGGCTTGCTCGGGCTGGCCGGAATGAGGAACAGACAGCCGCAAGGCGACCGCAAATAGCAGGCGGATAAACGATGCAGGACTCGCCCTGGCGAAAGGACGAGACTTGCGTCGTTTTTTTACTTCTGCGGCCTTCAGATTGCGACATACAATAGATCGTGCCGCCCGCCGCGATCCAAGGGAAGGGAGGGGAGACCATGTGGGTAAAGCCTAATTTCAAAATCATCGAAATCTGCGCCGAAGTAACGGCTTACGCCTATCGCAAGCCATGATAGGAAAAACCGTCAGGGAGCTCGCCCTGACGGTCCTTTTTCGCTAAGATGATAACACTTCGGGGGTGAAGAGCTTCACTCCAACTTCGCACCTCACGCCTCCACAACCTCAAGCCTCCGCTGCTGTACCTTCGTACTTCGTTTCTCCGCACACTCGCGCACTCGCACCTTCGCGTTTCACGCTCTCCATTCCATACATCACCTTAGTTGTATGAACTACAATTAAAAGTCCGGAAATTGGGTAGATATTTTAATTACTTGCACGGAGTACAACTAATCTTTCCAAATTGGGCGAGAATGTTAGTGAGAGAGGCTGAATTAGTTGTATTTTGTGCAATTACCGAATGGGAAGAGTTGAATTGGACCTGAATTAGTTGTACGAAATACAATTATGCTTCGACCTCTGTAAGCTTCTTCGGCATCAGAAGACGCTGAAGATTGTTTTTGCTCGTGCTTTCGCGCTGTTTCGTTGCGCTTCCCTTTCTTCCTTTCCGCAGAGCTTTCGCCCCGCCCACCACCCACCACCTTGCCTCGCTCCATCGCCCCACACTTCTCCACGCCCACCACCCACCACCTTGCCTTGCTCCATCGCCCTAGGCCGTACGGACAGAGAATCCGCTAATTGTGAACAAAACCGGGTTTTGCGCATCTCTGCGGACACAGGATCCGTTATCCGGCTCCGAGAAGGCCGATTCGCCCATTTTTCATCGAAATAACGGATCGTCTGTCCGAACTGTCTACAAAATATGGGACATTCGACAATATAAGGTCACCTGTGTCCGATAGCGGAAGATCAAGTGGATGACGGCATGATCATATTCTCCCTATTCCGTTCATAAATTTTATATAAAGCAAGATTGCCTAGCTTGTTGCGTTTTTGCGGATGCCGGAGAAATCCGGCATCTCTTTATGAGAGGGGGCTGGCCATGTTCATCCAGATGTTAGGCTCCGCCGCGGGAGGCGGATTCCCGCAATGGAATTGCGCTTGCCGGCAATGCGGGCGCGCGAGGAGCGGGGATCCGTCCGTGCGTCCTCGAACGGGCGATTCGTTGGCCGTCAGTCCGGACGGTAAGAGCTGGGCGCTGCTGAACGCGAGCCCGGACGTCTGCCTTCAGACGGAGTTGCGAGCCCCCCTTCGCCCCGGTCCCGTCCTGCGCGGCTCCCCCATTCGAGCCGTGCTGCTCACCGACGCGGAATTGGACCATACGATCGGCCTTCTCCAGCTTAGGCTAAGCTCGGGCCTGGAAGTGTACGCGGCTCCTCCCGTGCTCCGCGCGCTGGAAGATGCCTTCCCCGTCCGGCGAATGCTCGGATCGTACGGGGAGATTCGCTGGTCGGAGGCGCGGCCGGGGGATTCGTTTCCACTTTTTGGGGGACAATTAACGATATGTCCGTTTGATTTGGGCGGCAAGCCTCCCCGCTACGTACCGACTAACCCGCAAGAAAAAAAGGAAGCTTGGGCGGTCGGCTACCGCGTGACGGATCGGACGACGGGAGGCGTCGCCGTATACGCGCCGGGGGTCGAGTCGTGGTCGCGACCGCTCGAAGAGCATCTGGAAGGGGCGGACGCCGTTTTCCTGGACGGCACCTTCTGGCGCGGCGACGAGCTCCGCGATCTGGGCGCTTCCGAGCTGGACGCGGCGGATATGGGACATCTCCCCGTCGCCGGACCGCACGGCAGCGCCGAACGTTTCGCGCGGATGCCGACGCGCCGCAAGATTTATACTCACATCAACAACACCAATCCGATGCTGGATGAACGTTCGCCGGAGCGCCGCCTTCTGGCGGAGTTAGGCATCGAGGTCGGATACGACGGATTGGAAATGGAGGTTTGATGATTTGGAATCGCAATTGCTGTCGAACGAACAATTCACATCGCGTGTGCGGCGGATCGGAGAGGAGCGCTATCACGACAAGCATCCTTTCCACGTCCGCATGCACGAAGGAAAGCTGTCCCCCGCCCAGCTTCGGGCCTGGATCGCGAACCGCTTCTATTACCAGAAGAACATACCGATCAAAGACGCGCTGATCTTGTCCAAGCTGCCTTCCCGCGAAGATCGCCGCGAATGGCTCCAGCGGATCATCGACCACGACGGGCGGGAAGGCGGCGAAGGCGGAATCGAAGCGTGGATTCGCCTCGGCGAAGCCGCGGGCATTCCGAGAGAGGAAATGCTGGATGAGCGCCATGTGCTTCCCGCCGTCCGATTCGCCGTCGACGCTTACGTAAACTTCTGCCGTCTTGAGCCGTGGCCCATGGCCGTCGCCTCCTCCCTGACGGAGCTTTTCGCGCCCGTTCTCGTGTCCAAGCGGATCGGCGTATTCCAGCAATTGTACCCGTGGATTCGCCCCGAAGGGCTGGCTTACTTTCAGACCCGGCTGCATCAGGCGCCCCGCGACGCGGACCACGGGTTAAGGATCGTCCTGCGCGAATGCAGGGATCGCGGGGAACAGGAGCAAGCGATGGCCGCCTTGCAGTTCAAATGCGACGTTCTCTGGGCTCTCCTGGACGCGTTAAGTCTGGCGTTTCCGGACGGAGAGGACGAGCGATGAACGCTTGGGCCCCGTCGGAAAAGCCGAAGCTGCGAGGCCTGGGCCGGATGAAATACGATCAAGCCCGTCAGACGGATATGCTGCTGCTGCCGGAGCGGGTCGTCGAGCTCAACGAGACGGCGGCTGCGATTCTTCGGCTCTGCGACGGGCAGCGGACGATTGCGCAAATCGTCGACGGGCTCGAGTCGAAGTACGGCCAGTCGGGCCTCCGGGAGGAAATCGTCGAATTTCTTGCCGCTGCGGCGGAGAGGGGGTGGGTGGATCGATGACGGCCGACCTGCCGTACGCCTTGACCGCGGAGCTCACGCATCGTTGTCCGCTGCATTGCCCTTACTGCTCGAACCCGGTCGAGCTCGAGAAGAGAGAAACCGAACTGGCGACGGAAGCATGGATGGACGTGTTGGAACAAGCCGCCGAGCTCGGGGTCGTGCAAGTCCATTTCACAGGCGGAGAACCGCTTCTGCGCCCGGACTTGGAGGCGCTCGTCCTCCGGGCCCGCGAGCTCGGCCTCTACGTCAACCTCATTACGAGCGGCGTCGGCATGACGGACAACCGCGCGCGGCGGCTCGCGGAAGCCGGGATCGACAGCGTTCAGCTGAGCGTGCAGGCCGCGACGGCGGAGCTTGCCGACTCCATTGCCGGATTTCGGGCTCACGAGCTTAAGCGGCAAGCCGCCGAACGGATCCGCGCCAACGGACTGGCGCTGCATATGAACGTCGTGCTTCATCGGGCGAACATCGGCCTGGTAGAAGAAATCGTCGAATTATGCGCGGCGTGGGGAGCGGAACGGCTGGAGCTTGCCAACGCGCAATATTACGGTTGGGCCTTGCGGAACATCCGGCATTTGCTCCCGGAGATAGAGCGGCTTCGGGAAGCGGAGGCCGCCTATGAACGGGCGCGGGAGCGTTACGGCGATCGCCTCGAGCTGCTGTGGATCGTGCCCGATTATTACGAAGATTTCCCGAAGCCCTGCATGGGCGGTTGGGGGCGGCTCTCGCTGACGGTCGCGCCGGACGGGCGGGCGCTGCCTTGCACGGCGGCCTCGGGCATTCGGACTTTATCCTTCGAAAACGTGAAAGAACGCGGCCTGGCTTGGATCTGGCATCATTCCTCTTCTTTTAACGCATACCGGGGCTTCGATTGGATGGCGGAGCCCTGCAGAAGCTGCGAGCGCCGCGAGTTGGATTACGGCGGCTGCCGCTGCCAAGCCTTTCTCTTGACCGGCGACGCGCGGGCGGCGGATCCCGTATGCAAATGGTCTCCCCACCGCGCCGCGATCCGGAAACCGGCCGGCTCGATCGCGGACGGCGAGAACGATTCACCCTCCTATTCTTACCGGGGGCAGGCGATCGGCGAATGAAAATTTTCGACGCCCACTGCGACGTGCTGAGCAAGCTGCTGGAAAACCCGGAGCTCGATTTCGTTAGAGGACGGCAAGGCTTGGACGTTACGCTGGAGAGAATGCTGGAAGCGGGAATCGGGTTCCAGAATTTCGCCGTTTATTTGCCCGAACGATGGGCCGGAGAGTTCAGATACGCGCTGGAGAGCCTCGATTTGTTCCACGAACGCATCGTCAGCGAGCCGCAAATACGCTTCGTCCGCACGAGCCGAGATTTGCGGCTCGCTTCGGAGGAAGGCCGGATCGGCGCGCTGCTCTCCCTGGAAGGGGTAGACTCCCTGAATGGGAACTTGGCCTATCTTCGGATCTTGCATCGTCTGGGCGTAAGGACCGTCGGCATCACGTGGAACCGCGCCAATTGGGCCGCGGACGGCGTTCTGGAGCCGAGGAACGGCGGGTTCACCGCCCGGGGAATGGAATTGATCGCGGAATGCAATCGGCTCGGCTTGATCATGGACGTCTCCCACCTGTCCGAGAATGGCTTCTGGGAGCTGATCGAAGCGGCGCGCAAGCCCGTCGTCGCCTCGCACTCCAACGCTAGCGGAATAAGCCCCCGCCTGAGAAATCTGACGGACGCGCAGATCCGCGCCGTCATTCACGCCGGGGGCGTTATCGGAATTACGTTCGTTTCGCCTTTCTTGAGCGCGGAAGAACCGGTCGGGATGGACGACATTTTGCCCCATATCGACCGCATATGCTCGTTAGGCGGCAGCCGCTGCATCGGCTTCGGCTCCGATTTCGACGGGATCAAGCAATGGATCGTCGGGCTGGAGCATGCGGGAAAATACGACCGGTTGGTCAATCTGCTGCTGAAGCATTACCGGGAGGACGACGTCGAGCGCTTCGTCTGCGGCAATTGGTTCCGCTTCTACTTGCGGCATTTGCCGGACGAATAACCGTCGTCAAGGGAAGGCCGCGACCACCCGGGGATCGCCGGCGCCCGGCAGCACGAAGCCGTTCGGCAGCGCGTCCCCCGCTCTGAGCACCTTCTCCTGCCCGACGAACTTCCTCAGCTTCGTCTCGAAGAAAGGCGGACGCTGTTCCCAGACGTCCTTCGGCACCGTCGCGACGAACCGGCCGTCGCGATCGGGGATGCTGACGGAGTAATCGACCCCGGGCGGGACGTCGAGCCCGGCCAACAGCCCGGCGTACATCGCTCCCTTCGACGTCTCGCAGACGAGCGCAGGCGGTTTGTCGTCGATCGTCGTCCCTTCCTTCGGAAGCCGGATCGAAATTTCGGCGCTCGTATTGCGGGGAAGCACGAACACTTTGCCGTCCGGCAGCGAATATCGGCGCGCGCCCGCGATGACGGTCAAGTTCGTTTCCTCTTCCTCCGGCCAGTAGAACAACTCGTATCTTCCGTCCCGATCCGTCGGCGTCGATTTGGCGAAGCCTTCGCCCGCATCCCGGTCGATCCAGACGATAGCGTCCTTCACCGGACTGCCGTCGGCGTCCGTCACTCTGCCGCCGATTCGATACTTGTCGACCCGGAAGAACGAAATCGCGTCGCCCGCTTCGCTGACGATCCGCGCATGAACCTCGACGCGGTCCGGATCCGTTGCGGAAGGCTTCACTTTATCCACTTCGATCGGATGGTAGACGCTGATCTCGGCGGAGGCGGACAGGAGCTTGTCCGCCTCCGCCTTCCCGATCGGCTTGCCGGATAAGGTCGCGTCTTGGACCGATCCGACGCGTACGGTCTTATGGGCAATGAGACTGCGGTCCACGCGCAATTCGAAGGATCCGTCCTCCCGGGTGCGGATGCTTCTCCCGTTCTCGCCGGAACGCAAGACGGCATTCGCGACCGGGCGTTCGCCAATGACCAGCCTGCCTTTGACGGCGGCCAAATGCGAGCCGTCCGTCTGCCAAGCCCTGACGAAAAAAGTCGACGGCTCGAGCTCGATTTTGCCTTGCGGAGCTTCCGTTTGCGCATGCGCTTCAGGCCTCGTTATCGCGAAGCTTGACGCGGCCAGAAGCGCGATCAAGCCCGTTTTGATCATCCATTTCACGTCGCCGAATCTCCTTCAAGCCGCATGACTTTACTGCGTCGCATGGACGTTGCCCGTATCGCCTTCGCCGGCCGCGCCTTGCGTCTTGTCGCCGCCAAGTCCGAACACGTGCACTTGCGGCTTCGTTCCGCCCGTCGTGACCGCGAGATACTCCTTGCCGTCGACCGTAAAGAGCGAAGGCGCCGCCTGGAAGTTGCCCCCGGACGTCTGGAACGTCCAGACGATTTCGCCCTTCCTGATATCCAGCGCATTGAGCTTGCCGTTCGCCTCGCCGAAGAAGGCCAGGCCCGAAGCCGTGCTCGACAAGCCGCCGCGCTGCGGGTCGTTCGTCTTGATCTGGTAAGCTTGCTTGCCGGTGTCCACGTCGATCGCGGTAATCGTGCCGAAGCTTTCGACGTCCGGCACTCCTTCGTACGAGGTGCCGAAAGCCGCCGCGCCGGGGAAATCCGGCGTAGCCGCCTCCTCTTCGTTCCTCGCCGCTTTGAAGATGGACGGCTCCTCGATGCCCGGGATCAGCACGTAATTCGTCTCGGGATCGTAGGTTTCCGGCGCGTAATTCTCTCCGCCCAGAACGCCGGGATAGCTGATTACGCCTTCGGGCGTCGGTTCCGGATGATCGATCTTGGAGAATGGCACGCCGTCCCACACGACATCCCCCGTAGCGGCATCCCATGCGTACCACCGGCCGTTCTTTCCGCCTTGCACGACAAGCTTCTGCTTCTTGCCTTTCGCCGTGGCATTGATGATCATCGGGGAAGCCGCGGCATCGTAATCCCACAAGTCATGGGCGACCTCCTGCTGCGCCCAGACGAGCTCGCCGGTCATCGCCTTGACGGCCACGACGGAATCGGTGTGCGGGTTCGCACCCGGCCGCTTGGCGCCGTAGAAGTCGGGAGCCGGATTGCCCGTCGCGAAATACATCAGGTCGGTATCTTCGTCGATCGCGACCGGACACCAGACCGTGCCGCCCCCTTGGAAGCTGCTCTCCGCCAGCCAGTCCTGTCCTTTCGGCGGCACGGTCCAGAACGGGGAATCCCAGGCCGGGGTCAGATCGCTCGCCTTGAACGCCATGACAAACCCCCGAACGCCGTTGTCGCCGCCGCTGCTGCCCACGTAGACGTTCCCTTTGTAATATTGGGGAACGGTCGTCTCGTAGTAGCCGTTCTCGATCGTCACCCCGTCGATATAGTCGGATAGCTTGATCATCTTGACCAGCTCGCCGGTCTTCTGGTCGAGCGAGATGAGCGAATTGTCGATCGCCAGCATGAACACTTTGCCTTCGCCTACCGATACGCCGCGATTGGCGATGATTCCCGCCTTCGCGAAGTTGGCGGCTTGCTCGGCCGGCGGCTTCCAGTGCCAGATCCGATTGCCGGTCGCGGCGTCGAACGCGAACACCTGGTTGCCCGCGGTCGTGACGTACATGACGCCGTCGACGACGACCGGATGCGACTGGTTGCCGTTTTTGACGTCCGGGTCGAGCGCCTTCAAGTCCGCAGACCAGATAACGCCCAGATCGTTGACGTTGTCGGCGGTAATCTGCTTGAAGGGAACGTGGCGGTTATTGGCCAGCGTGTAGCCGTACGAGCCCCAGTTTTCGAAAGAGGTGCCGGTCACCCCGGTCGGAGACGGCGGCGCGGTCTGGCCGGGCGTCGGAGAGGGAGAAACGTTGTTGACGGCACAGGCGCTGAGCGCGAGCAAGACGGACAGCGCCCCGCCGATTCGGACATGCGTTTTGTTCACGGTCGGTACCCCCAAGATGTGTGAGCAGTTTCGCGGTTCAGGGAAAATCCAGCTTGATGCAATTACCGCTGATTATGGTATTTCCAAACTACCCGCGATTCAGTCAGAGCGCCGACAACGCCTCTCCGCCTCGCCGATCGGACCAATCCCATCTACTCGCCCTGCCTTGCTCCCAACGCCTACCAACTCGCCTTGCTCTCAACGCCCACCAACTCGCCTTGCGCCGAATGCCCATTAACTCGCCCTGCTCCGAATGCCCTATGCCATACGGACAGAGGATCCGCTAATTGTGAACAAAATCCGTTTTTGCGCACCTTCGCGGACAGAGGATCCGTTATTTGGCTCCGAGACCGCGATTTCGGCCATAAATCATCGATATAACGGATCGTCTGTCCGATTCATCTTCAAAATGAGGGGGTTTCGGCAAAATAAGGGCTCCTGTGTCCGATAGCGGAAGATCAAGTGGATGATGCAAAACTGCGGAAGCAAGGCGCTATAATCCTGGCTTATCCATATTAAAAGCAGTGACTTTTTATTGCTACACAGATAATATTTAATATGGACACAAAAAGTGGAGGTGAAGCGATGTCGTCCAAAAAGATGGGGCGTCCTCCATCTGACAATCCCAAAAGCGAATTGATTCGAGTGCGTGCCGATCAAGCGATTTTGAGCAAACTGGATGCTTGTACCGAAAAGCTGAATACGACTCGTTCCGATGTCATTCGTAAAGGGATTGAGAAGATGTATGACGATCTCCAAAAATAAAGAAGGAAGCAGCGTGATCCCGAGAAGAACACCGCTACTTCCTACCCGCAATCGCTACTTGAGCAGACTGCATAAATATCCTACCATGTGCAGAAATCTCATTCAAGCGATGCGAGGCTTCTAAGGGAGGATGAACATGGAATCGATTCTGGCAGCCCTGTACCGCGGACAACTTCATCCCGATGAGACAATTGTACCGTCTCATCCTGACTATCGACCGTTAGGCCGGCAAATCGGCGCTATGAAGGAACAATGGAGAAACAGATTAGGCGAAGAAACGTTCTGTGAGCTTGAGGATTTTTTTGATCTGTATGACAGCGTGAGCAGCATGCACGTCGAAGCCGCATTTATTCATGGGTTCAGGCTCGGCGCCAACATGATCATTGAGGTCGTGAGCAATCGCGAGGAGTTGGTTCCAAATGCAACTTCGGGCGTGTCATTATGATGATAGCGACATAATGACGGCTGTTTATGCAATGGACAGATACTCGTCACTTCAAACTGCTCCGAGATAGCCGCGTTTGCTTATGCTGAGCTAGTTCTTCGAAACGACTTGAAGCGTTAGTTGTTTTATCATGGGAAGCGAATAAGGCGAGGGATGCTAAAAAGGAGACCGTCGCCTGACGCTTCCCTCTTTCTTTTTAATAAAATTTTATATAAAATCCGATTACATGTTATATTAGTAGTACCATGTCGTTTTAAGGAGAGCTGTTGGTTATGTCAGGAATGAAAAAAATCGCGAGCATTACGGGCGTATCGGTGTCCACCGTATCCAACGTGCTGAACGGGCGGAGCAACGTCGGCCAAGCGACGAAGGAACGGGTGCTGCAGGTCGCCGCGGAGCACGGCTATTATCCGAGGACGCCGCGCAATCCGGTCAGAGAACACACCTCGAAAACGGTCGTGTTTATTTTCAGCGATTTCGATCGCGAATTTTACTTGAAGATCATTAACGGCATCAGCGATTGCCTGTCGGAAAACGGGTACGACTTGATCATCTGCACGAGCAAATCCGGCGCGAACTTTATGCGCAGCAGCTTCGCTTGCGGCGGCATCGTCCTGGACAGCAGCATCAAGGACGATTTCGTCTCGGCCGTCGCCGTCCCCGATTTTCCGGTCGTCCTGATGGATCGGATTCTCGCCGACGCGACCGCCAACACGAAAAGCGTCATCGTCGACAATTATCCCGTCATGTGCGAATTGGCGCAGGATTTGGTCGACAAGGGCTTCCGCAAGTTCGGCTTTATCGGCGGGCTCGAATTTACGCTGGACAATAAGGAGCGCTTCTCCGCCCTTGTGGACACGCTCGCGAAGAATAGAATCGAATTCGATCGGAAAAATTATTTCCATGGCAATTATCGCGAAAAAAGCGGTTATCAGGCGGCCAAGCTGATGATACTAAGCAACGACTTGCCGGAAGTGGTCGTGTGCGCGAACGACAATATGGCCCTCGGGGCGATCAAGGCGTTCAAAGAAAACGGGATCCGGGTTCCGGAGGATATTGCCGTGACGGGGTTCGACGATTCCGAAGCGGCGGCGATGGCGGGACTGACGACCGTCTCCATCCCCCGTTACGAAAGCGGATATCTGGCGGCCAAAGAGCTGCTCGAGATCATCGAAGGAGAAGCCCGAAGAGAACCGTTCAAATTGACCGCAACGTCCGTAAAATGGCGCAAATCAGTAAAATCCCCACAATTTAATGGTCTTAATCAATAAAATATCTCCCCTTATGACATAAAATTTACTTTATAATTTCGTAAATTTTATTGACCTTATCGCAGGAAAGGTTTACAATGTCGTTGTAAGCGTTTTTACTTTAACGACTTAGGGGGATATAAATGCGTAAAGCAAAAAAAGTACTCGGATTACTGACGGCAACCGCATTGGTTCTGGCCGGCTGCGGCAGCTCCGGAGGCAACAACGCGAGCCCGGGCGCTTCTCCTGACGGTTCGCCGGCGGCCACTCCGGAGAAGCTGCCGAAAATCTCGCTTTTCCAATCGAAGGTCGAGATTACCGAACCGCTCGAGGCGCTGATTAAGAAATATAAAGACGAAACCGGCAACGAGGTCGAAGTCTGGGGCGCCGCCGGCGACGCGTACAGCACGCAGCTGCAAGCGAAGCTGGCTGCGGGCGAAGGCCCGACAATCTTCAGCGTCGGCACCGGCGCGGAAGCGGAGAAGCTTCAATCTTATTTCCACGACCTCAGCAACGAACCGTACGCCGAGCACATCGCGCCCAACGTGGCGCTGGAGCTGAACGGCAAAGTCGTCGGCGTTCCGTACGGCGTGGAAGGCTTCGGCATCGTCTACAACAAAAGCCTGGTCGACCCGGCGAACGTCGTCGACCTCGACTCGTTCACGCAAACGCTGGAGAAGCTCAAAGCCGAAAGCAAGAACGGTTTCAGCCTGTCCCAGGAAGACTACTTCCTGATCGCGCATATTCTGAACATGCCGTTCGCGCTGCAGCCCGACCCGCAAGCGTTCATCGAACAGCTGAACAAGGGCGAAGTCAAGATGGCGGACACGAAAGAATTCCAGGAGTTCGCGAAATTCCTCGACGCGATCAAGGCGAACGCCGTTAATCCGATGGAAGTGACCTACGACCGGCAGATGGGCGACTTCGCAACGGGCAAAAACGCGATGGTGCATCAAGGCAACTGGAGCTACGGCATGCTGGCGGACTTCGGCGATCTGGGCTTCGACATCGGCATGATGCCGTTCCCGCTCGCCGGCAACAAGAAGCTTTCGATCGGCGTGGCCAGCAACTGGGTCATCAACGACAAGGCCGGCGCCGAGCAGATCAAAGCGGCCAGCGCGTTCCTGAACTGGCTGTTCACGAGCGAGACGGGCAAGAACGCGATCGTGAACGAGTTCAAATTCATCCCGGCAATGACGAACATCGAAGCCAACGAGCTCGATCCGCTGTCCAAAGACGTATTCGAGGCGACGAAGAGCGGCGAGACGGTCTCCTGGGCGTTCAACCTGTTCCCTCCGGGCATCATCGGCAACGACCTGGCTCCCGCCGCGCAGAAATACTTCATGGACAAAAACATGACGGGCGAGCAATTCCTGAAGGAACTGGACGCCGTATGGGCCCAAGCGGCAAAATAAATTTGCCGCTCCCGTTCGGGTCAAGTAAATAGCCAAGCGACGAAAGCCTAACTGATGTTCACGTTAGGCTTTCGTCGTTCGCGGCCCGGGAGCTTGGCGAATGGCTGTTGGAAACGGACGGGGGCGCGAATTCGAGCATGCCATACATTACTCGGAAGAGAGTGAGCGAGGATGAGCAAACGTAAAAATATGTTCTGGTACGCGCTGTTCACGGTGCCGCTGCTGTTCGTCTTCACGACGGTCGTGATCGTTCCGTTCGTGATCGGGATCGGCTATTCCTTCATCAGCTGGGACGGCATTCCGGCCAATCCCAAAGTGTTCGTCGGCTTCGACAATTACGTCCGGCTGTTCCAGGACGAGCGATTTCTCGCTTCGGCTTGGCACACCGTGCAATTTACGTTCTTGGCATTGGTAGCCGTGAACGTGCTGGGACTGCTGCTATCGTTGCTCGTAACGGCCAAGCTGCGCACGAGCAACGCGGCGCGGACGCTATTTTTCATGCCGAACCTGATCGGCGGTCTGATTCTCGGTTATATTTGGCAGTTCATTTTCACGGATGCCTTCAAGATGGTCGGACAGGCGACGGGAATGGAAAGCTTGTTCTTCAACTGGCTGCTGGATCCGAATTTCGCGCTTTACGCGCTCGTCGTCGTATTCACCTGGCAGATGGCCGGTTATACGATGATCATCTATATCGCCGGCATCCAGGGCATTCCGGAGGATCTGGTCGAAGCGGCCAAGGTGGACGGCGCGAATCTATGGCAGCGGCTGACCCGCATCGTCTTCCCGCTGCTCATGCCGGCATTTACGATCTGCCTGTTCCTTACGCTTTCCGGCGCGTTCAAAATTTTCGACGTGAACTTGAGCTTGACGAGGGGCGGGCCCAGCAACGCGACCGAAATGTTCGCCATGAACATCTATAACGAAATATTCGGTTACGGCCGTTACGGCCTCGGCCAGGCGAAAGCGATCGTCTTCTTCTTGATCGTCGCCGCGCTGACGCTCACGCAAGTGGTCATCACGAAGCGGAAAGAGGTGCAAATGTAATGAACAGAACAAGCAAATGGCTGCTGGAAGCGTTGCTTGTCCTTCTTGCGCTGCTCTTCCTGTCTCCGGTCTATCTCATGCTCGTCAACTCCTTCAAGAATCGGGCGGAGCTGTACGAGAACGCGCTGGCGCTGCCTTCCTCCTTCAGCTTCCAATATTACAAGCAAGCGATGGACAAAATGAACTTCCTGACCGCGTTCGGCAACTCGATGTTCGTTACCGTCGTCTCCGTCGCGATCGTCGTGCTGCTGGCCTCCATGACGGCATGGATGCTTGTTCGAACGGACAACAAGCTGAGCAAAATCATTTTCCTGGTGCTGGTGTCCACGATGCTTATTCCGTTCCAGACGCTGATGATGCCGCTCATGCAAGTGATGGATTGGATTCGCTCCAATCTGCATATCCCGATGCTGAACACGCACGGGGGCTTGATTTATATGAACGTCGGCTTTCACGCCAGCATGGCCGTGTTCCTGTACCACGGCTTTATCAAGTCGGTGCCGATCGCGCTCGAGGAAGCCGCCACGCTCGACGGCTGCAGCAAGTTCGGCGTTTTCTGGAGAATCGTGTTTCCGATGCTGACGACGATCACGATCACGATCGCGATTCTGGACGTCATCGCCATCTGGAACGACTACCTGCTGCCTTCCTTGACGCTGTCGGACAAAGGCTTGCGCACGATTCCGCTGTCGACCTTCTATTTCTTCGGGGAATTCACGATCGTGTGGAACCTGGCCATGGCCGGACTGACGTTAACGATTATACCGGTCGTCATCTTCTACTTCTTCGCCCAGAAATATATCGTGAACGGCATCGCGGCCGGAGCGGTAAAATAAACGCCTGAAGCAGAGGCTCGGGGGGCACTGACTGCCGAATCGGAAAAAGCGGCTTCATGAGGACAAACGGAGGTCATGCTCAATGGCGGTTGCAAATAAAACTTGGTGGAAAGAAGCCGTTGTATACCAGGTTTACTGGAGAAGCTTCTACGACTCGGACGGCGACGGCTTCGGCGATCTGGAAGGCGTCATCGGCAAGCTGGATTATATTCAGGCGCTGGGCGTCGACATCGTCTGGCTCAATCCGGTGTTCGAATCTCCCGACCTGGATAACGGGTACGATATCGCCGACTACGAGAAGCTGATGGCGAAAGCCGGCACGATGGCCGACTTGGACCGCTTGCTGGACGAGGTGCACGCCCGGGGAATGAAGCTGATCATGGACCTGGTCGTGAACCATACGTCGGACCGGCATCCGTGGTTTCTCGAGTCGAGGTCGTCCAGGGACAACCCGAAGCGGGATTGGTATATATGGCGAGACGGCATTGACGGGAAAGCGCCGAACAACTGGCGCTCTTATTTCTCCCCTTCGGCCTGGGAATGGGACGAGCGAACGGAGCAGTACTACTTCCACTCCTTCGCCGTCGAACAGCCCGACCTGAACTGGGCGAACGCGGACATGCGGCGGGAAATCTACCGAATGATGCGGTTCTGGCTGGACAAGGGCATCGACGGCTTCCGCCTGGACGCGATCGCGCTGCTGGCGAAGCCGCGGGAATTCGCCGACGCGGACCGTCCGGAAGACATCCGGTATTTGACGAACAATCCCGGGGTTCACGATTACTTGCGGGAGATGAACGACCAGGTATTCCGCCATTACGACATCGTGACGGTCGGCGAGACGGCGTTCGTGTCGCCGGAGGAAGGGTTGCAATATGTCGGGGAAGACCGCGGAGAGCTGAACATGCTGTTCCATTTCGAGGTGTGCGACGAAATGCCGGCTTGGGACATGCCGCGGTTCAAGGAAATCCAGAGACGTTGGTACGAAGGACTGTGGGGCAAAGGCTCGAACTCGCAGTTTCTGAACAACCACGATCATACGAGGCAAGTGACCCGATACGGCAACGACGGCCGTTACAGGGTGCAATCCGCGAAGCTTCTCGCGACGATGCTGCACACGTTGCCGGGCATCCCCTACATTTACCAAGGCGAAGAGATCGGCATGACCGGCGTCCGCTTCGATTCGATCGAACAGTACGACGATATCGCGATGAAGAACCGCTATGCCGAAGAGGTCGGCAAAGGCAAGGATCCCGGCGAGGTGCTGCGCAGTCTCCAGCCGCTAAGCCGCGACAACTCCCGCACGCCGATGCAATGGAACGATCGCGAGAACGCCGGCTTCACGACCGGCGCGCCATGGATTCGCGTCAATCCGAACTACACGGAGATCAACGCGGAGCGGGATCTGTCCCGTCCGGATTCGATCTACCGTTATTATCAGAAGCTGATCCGCTTGCGCAAAAGCCACGACGTCATGATCTACGGCCGATTCGAAGAATTGCCGGAATGGAAGGACGACGAGCATCTCTACGCGTACGCGAGAATTTTGGACGATACGCGCTGGCTGATCCTTCTGAACCATTCGGACGAGCCTTCGTCCCTGGCGTGGCCTTCCGCTTACGCAGGCGGCCGCGAGCTGCTGCTGTCCAATTACGAGACGGAAGGCGGAGGCGGCGAGGACGTCAAGGCGGAACGTCTGACGCTGCGCCCGCACGAAGCCCGGATTTACGCGATTGGACGTTAAGGATTTTCAGGCGTTCGGACAGAGGATCCGCTATTCGTGAACAAAACCGGGTTTTGCGCGTCCCCTCAGTCCGAAGAGAGCGAAGAGGTCTAGACAAGGCTGCCCCTCCAAAAGGTTGGAGGGGCAGCTCTTTAATTTGGCCGCTTTTGTTGACTGTGACACTAGTGTCATGCCTTAGCATGGGTTTAACGCATTTATTAGGAATGAAGGTGACCAATCATGAATGACGCTCCTAGCGGCAAAGCATGGAAGGAAGCTCCCGTTCAGGCAACCTGGCGGGAGTGGTTGGGGCTTGCAGCCTTGGCGCTGCCCGTTTTTATGCTGGCCGCCGATATGACCGCGTTGTTTCTCGCGATGCCGTCCATCGCGGCCGATCTCATGCCGAGCAGCACCCAAGCGCTCTGGATCGTTCACATCGGCGAGTTTCTGACCGTCGGATTTCTGATTACGATGGCTAATCTGGCAGATCGCGTCGGGAGGCGGCGGATGCTCGCGATCGGCGTTGCGGTATACGGGCTAGCCTCTATTCTTGCCGCTTTCTCGACCGCGGCTTGGATGCTGATCGCTGCCCGTGCGTGTCTTGGCGTGGCGGCCGCAACGATTACACCGTCCGCGATGTCCTTATTGCGCAATATGTTTCCCGATCCGAAACAGTTCTCGGTGGCCATCGCGGTGAACCTGAGCGCTTTCTCCGCCGGGGCTGCGCTCGGTCCTCCAATCGGCGGGCTTTTGGTGGATCACTTCTGGTGGGGCGCGATTTTCCTCATCAATGCTCCGGTTGCCCTGATCTTTTTACTCGCCGCTCCATTGCTCCCCACCTATCGCGATGCGGAGGCCGGTCGGCCGGATCTCGTCAGCGTGGCCCTTTCCCTGTTTGCGATCATGACCGTCATTTTCGGACTGCAGGAAATCGCGGAACGCGGCTTTCATGTTCTTTATGCAGGTATCGTCGCGGCAGGCGTTATCGTTGGTCTTCTATTTGTCCGCCGACAATTGCGCTTGCCGGAACCTCTGCTGGATTTACGCATGTTTCGCGCGCCGGCTTTCTCCGTTTCGCTGCTCTCTCTCCTGCTTGTGCTCTTGGTCAACGGCGGAGCCTACATGCTTTTCATTCAACATCTGCAAACCGTGATCGGGCTTTCGCCGACGCAGGCAGGCCTCCTGCTTACGGTCCCTGCCGCGCTGTCGATCGTCGGGACGCTATTCGCCCCCGTACTTACCCGTTGGATGCGCCCCGCTTACGCCATGGCTTCCGGTCTTGCCGTTGCGATCGGCGGGTCGGCGGCGATCATCCTGGCCGCGAATACGGCTGAAGCGTCGCTCCTCATTGCCGGAGTGTCGCTCTTCATGCTCGGCGTAGGCCCCGTCATGACTATCGGGAGCGAGCTGATCATTTCCGGCGTGCCTCCGGAGCGCGCAGGCTCCGCATCGGCCATGCAAGATGTAGGTACCGGACTCGGCAGCGCGACGGGAATCGCTATGCTGGGCAGTCTCGGCGCGATCGTTTACCGCGGATCGTTAACGGATTCCATTCCCCGAGAAGTCCCTGCAGAAACAGCAAGCGCAGCCTTAGATAGCGTCGGTGCCGCCATCGCCGCAGCCGGGCATCTTTCAGATCCGCTCGCAGCGGGAATGCTTGATGCCGTCCATTCCTCGTTTACGTTGACGATCCAAATTTCGTATGCGATTTCCGCGCTCGTGTTCATGCTGGTCGCCATCATGATCGTGCGAAAGCTGCGCCATGTGCGGGCCGGCTCTTCGTAAACCGATAAGTGAAGAGACCGCCTCCGTCCGGAGGTCACGACCCGTTTTCCGCCGTTTTATGGATTTGCTTCTCCAAACGTTGTTGCAAATCGGTCAATGCATCGATTTTTCCCTTGATTTCATCCAGCTTCTCTTCATATTGACCCTGCATTTCTTTTTCGCAATTTTCGTCCCCTTCCGTATCGCCGTACTGTCCTTGACAGTCTAATACTTGCTTGATTTCAGAGGTGGTCATGCCCAACGCCAAATAGTTCTGGATCGTTTTAATCCGCTCAATGTCAGAGCTGTTAAACTCGCGGTAACCATTTTCCTGGCGCGCAGCCGTAATTAACTGTTGCTTCTCGTAATGCCTGATCGATCTGATGCTGGCACCCGTTTCTTTAGACAATTCGCCGATTTTCAAAGGGAAAACCTCCTTAATGTGCGTGTTCAAAAAGTCCGGTTTTCAGCACCGAGGCTGGTCGTTCGCCTGACGGCGAACTGCTCGCCCATGCATCCGGGAAGGTTGGATGAAGACCGGTGATGAGGAACGGAGCGTAGTCAAATCTACGTGAGTACCTACAAGGTTTCCAACGGAAACCTGCATCGGAAGCATACGCTTGAACCGGCTGAATTCAAGATTCGACGTCGAATCCGCTTCCTGAATCGCTTCGTGATCAAAATTGGACTTTTTGAACAACCTCTTAATGTCGCTGTTCGTCTATTCCCTCTCTAACGCCAGCTCGCCGGTCGACGGGTCCTTGAGCAGGATGCGGGCTTGGTACGCCGCCTCCCCGTCCTGTCCGCCGAACTTGAGCTTGCCGGTCTTGCTCTTCTCGATAAGCGCCCGTACCATCGCGTCGGTCAGCGAGCGGCCGAAGCTGATCTTCCAGATGACGAAGCCGCAGCCGGTCTTGTAGCGGCTGCAGCCGTAGCCCTTGCGTCCCATGAAGATTTGTCCGCCGCAGCCCGGCCGCGGGCACGCGCCGATGACGGCGGGCCGCGCGGGGGCGCCGCTCTTCGCCGTCGCGGAGGCGGCCCCGGCGGCGACGGCGGAATCCGCTTGCCCGGCGCCCGCGCGCCCTCTGCCCGCTTTCGCGCCCCTGCCGCCGGCCGAGCCGCCGTCGGCTTTTCTCTTGCCGCGCGAGCCTTTTGCCGGAGGCTCCGGTCTCGCGAACGCGTTTCTGGCCGCCGGTCTCTGAACGTTCACCTTGTCAATAATTAACCGCGTGAACTTCTTCACGTTGGCCATGAACGTCTCGGCGGAAGCTTGCCCGCGCGAGATTTCCGTCAGCCTGCGCTCCCATTGACCGGTCATCTCGGGCGACGTCAGCAGCTCGATGCCCGCTCCGCGAATGAGCTCGATCGCGGTTCGGCCCTTCGGCGTGATGAGGATTCGCTTGCCCTGCATGTCGACGTAGCCGACCTGCTTCAGCCGCTCGATCGTCGCCGCCCGCGTCGCCGGCGTGCCGAGCCCCGAATCCTTCATCGCGTCGCGAAGCTCCTCGTCCTCGATCTGCTTGCCCGCGCTTTCCATCGCCTTGAGCAGCGTGCCTTCGGTATACGGCTTAGGCGGCTGCGTCTCCTTCTCTTTCGCTTCGGCGTCCGCGCAGAAGGCGGGACGGCCCGGGTCGACCGCGAACGGAGCGTCGGTCTCCTGCTCTTCGTCTTCCGCTTGCCCGCCGTCCTCTTTGTCCTTGGCCTTCTCCTTGGCGCCGCCCGATTTCGGCGGCGAATCCCCGGCATAGATCGTTTTCCAGCCGAGCGAGACCGACTGCTTGACCGTCGTCTTGAAGCTTTCCTTCTCCACTTCGGTGAAGACGGTGTGCACCTTGTATTCGGCGGCCGGGTAGAAGTGGGACAGGAACCGCTTGACGATCAGATCGTACAGCTTGCGCTCGTCCGGGCTCAGACTGCCCGGCCGTTTCATCGTCGGCATGATCGCGTGGTGATCTTCGACTCTGGCCGGGTTGCATACGTTCTTGTTGCCCGCGTGCACGAGCCTCTTGTTCGCGCCGTTCGCGAACTCCCCGTAATCGGGCGAGCCTCGCATGGCGTCCAGGATTTTGTGCATTTCGGGCACGTTCTGTTCGTTCACGTAGTTCGAGTTCGTCCGCGGATACGAGATGACTTTGTGTTTCTCATAGAGCGCCTGGGCGACGTCAAGCGTCTTCTTGGCGGAGAAGCCGAACTTGCCGTTCGCCTCCCGCTGCAGCAGCGTCAGGTCGTACAGCTTGAACGGGTATTCCTTCGTATCTTTGACTTCATAGCTGACGATCGCTCCCGTCTTGCCCTTCACCTTCGCCGCGATCGCCTCCGCCTTGGCCTGGTCGGTCAGTCGTTCCCCCTGCCAGTTGCCCTTATAAGCGATGCCGCCCTCCTGCTCGAACGATGCGGAAATTTCGTAGAACTTCAGCGAATCGAACGCCTCGATCTGCTTCTGCCGGTCGTAGATGAGCGCCAGCACCGGCGTCTGCACCCGCCCGACGGACAGCAGCTCGTTATGCTTCGTCGTGAACGCCCGCGAGCCGTTCATGCCGATCAGCCAATCCGCCTCGCTGCGCGCCCGGGCGGCTTGCGTCAAGTCGGCGTAATCCGCGTTGTCCTTGAGCTGCTCGAAGCCTTTGCGGATCGTTTCCGCCGTCAGGTCGGAAATCCACAGCCGCTTGACCGGATGACGCAGGCCCAAGTGCCGGACGATCAGCGAGAAAATGTGCTGCCCCTCCCGCCCGGCGTCGCAAGCGTTGACGATCTCCCCGCTCCGCGCCGCCAGCTCTTCGATCACCTTGAGCTGATCCTTCGTCCTTGGATTCGGAAGCAGCTTGAATTCGTCCGGGATGATCGGCAAATCCCCGAATCTCCATTTCTTGTATTTCTCGTCGTAGAGATCCGGTTCGGCCAGGCCGATCAGATGGCCGATCGCCCAGGTGATAATATATTTCTCGCCCTCCAAATAAGAGCGCCTGTTCTGCGCCTTCGGTTCGATCACGGCCGCGATGTTGCGGCCCATGTCCGGTTTTTCCGCGATAATGAGCGTCTTGTGCACGGCTTCGTTCCTCTCCGTTCCGCTGTTTCGATCCGTTTCCATTATATCACACGGCCGATTGTCTCTTGCTTTGACAAATTTCGCCCGATGGAATGAACTTCCTGTACACGTAAAACGTTACTATTGTGAATAGAGCGGAGAAAAGGAGGCGCTGTCTCATGTTCAAGAGAGGGTTGCGACCGGCAAGAGCAGGGGCGCTGGCAATCGCGCTGCTGGCGGCGGTCGGCTGCGGACAAGGAGCGGGCGATTCGGCGGAGCCTGCGCGCGTCCCGGAAGCGGATGCGATCTCCGCGGCGGTTGCGGCGGAATCGCCCGCGAACGTTTCTGTCGGCAACGAGCGGCCTCCCCTCATGGAGCGGCTTCGCGCCGAGCTGGGCGATCGGGAGGGACCTGCGGAAGATTTCGCCGAATGGCTGACGGCTTTCGGAGAACGGGACAACCCCGGCGAGCTGCCCGTGAAGGTCGAGCGTGCGGACCTGGACGGCGACGGCGCGGACGAATGGGTTGCCGTGCTCTACGAAAGCGTCAAAGACGAGAAGTCGGGAGAAGAACGGGAGAGAAACGCCTACGCGGTCGTCATCTCGTTCCCGGACGGCAGGTACGAGCTGCAAAGCTTCGCATTCCCGGAAGAGTATTACGGCCGCGCGAGCGTGGAGGCGATCGCGGATTTGACGGGCGACGGCAACCCCGAGATCGTCTGGTCCGCGCTCGGCATCGGCGCGCATACGACCACGAAATCGCATACGGTCTCGTCCTGGACGAACGGCAAGCTGAACAACTTCGAAGGAAGCGCGGACGTCGCCAGCGTTACCGCCTTCGATATCGAGGGCGGACGGCTGCGAATCGTTGGCGGGTTAATCCATTCGGTCGGCGCGGGCAATTGGCAGCGCGAGTTCACCGATACATACGCCGTGATCGAAGGCGCGCTTGTTCGAACGGACCGGGTATTCGCCGAATCGCCGACGTCGTATCACCGTCTGATCGACGGCTTGTGGGCGGAGCGATACGGACGGGCAGAACAAGCGCTCCTGGACTTCGAAGCGGCGCGGACGATGTCCGGCGTCTCTTACGAGGATTATGCGTTCATTTTCGGCGGCGAGTGGGTCGAGAGCGGGAGTATGGCGGAAGAGGAAAAGAAATTCGAACGCGCCGTCGAGAGCTTCGCAATGCTTCGCGGGGAATTGCTGACCCGAACTTCGAGCGGAGAAGCTGCCGAGACGGCCTGCGAGGCGGCGAAGAAGAAGGCGGGCTATTCTTCGGATTGGCTGCCCTATCTGAACGCGCCGGCCGGTTACGCCAACCCCGTCTGGAACGACGGCAACGTCTGTTCTCCCATCGACGAGGTCGCCGATCTTCACTAACATGGCTGAAGCCGTCCATTGGGGACGATGCTTCGGCGCGGATTCGGACATAGCGGTTCGTCGTTACACTTCGGCACGGCTTTCAGACACAATGGCTCATCGGCACGCTTCGGCGCAGGTTCGGACACAGCGGCTTCGGCACGTTTCAGCGCGTGTTCGGACACAGCGGACCTTATTTGGTCGAAACCCCTATTTTTGCAGATGAATCGGACAGAGGATCCGTTATTGCGCATATGAACAAGCGAATTACGGTAGGTTGGCGCAAATAAGCGCAGCTCAGTCCGCAAAGGTGCCCAAAACCGCGATTTGTTCGCAGATAACGGATCTGTAGTCCGATCCGTCGCTCGGGCATAGGTTCAAAAAGAGGATGTCCCAGGTCTCTCTCTCGACCTAACGGACATCCCCTCCATTTATATCGAGCGCTGGGCTACCAGCCCAGCGCTTTTTTGCCCGCTTCCAGCGCGGCCACGATGCGGTCGACGTCGTAGACGCTGCCGCGCCAAGTTCCGCCGCTCACGCTCTGCATCGCCGCCCACAGCCGGGTGTCGTCCGGCAGGCCTGCGTCCGGGGCGAGGCCGGGATGCGGCTCCCGTTTCGCCAACTCCGCCGCCCCTTCTTCCGGGGAAATCGGCGTTTCTCCGGCGCCGCGGAAGTGCACCGTGCCGTCGAGCCGGCCCCGGTCGACCGTCACCTCGATCCAGTCTCCGTCCCGCAGCTTGCCGATCGGCCCCTCCGCCAGCGCTTCCGGGCCGACATGGCCGACGCACGCCCCGGTCGACACGCCCGAGAAACGAGCATCCGTCACGAGGCTGACCCGCTTGCCGAAGGGCAGATGCTTCAGCGCGGACGTAAGCTGGTACGTTTCCTCCATGCCCGAGCCGGACGGTCCGCGCCCGATCAGCACCATGACATCCCCCGCGACGATGCCGCCGGTCTTGATCGCGCGAATGGCGTCCCGTTCGGACGTGAACACCTTGGCCCGGCCGAGATGGCGGTATACGCCGTCTTCGCCGACGACCTCGGGATCGATGGCCGTCGATTTGATGACCGACCCTTCTGGCGCGATATTGCCGGTCGGGAATGAGACGGTCGGCGTCAATCCGCGGCTCTTGGCCTGATCCGGCGTCATGATGACCCGATCCGACTCGACGCCGTCCTGCTCGTACAGCGCCCTTTTCACCCGCTCTCTCCGTTCCGAAGCTTCCCACCAATCGAGCGTAGCGCCGAGCGTCTCCCCGGTTACGGTCATCGCTTTCTCGTCGAGCAGGCCGAGACGGCGCAAATGCAGCATCGCTTCGGGCACGCCTCCGGCCAAGTAAGCCCTGACGGTCGGATGATGCTCCGGTCCGTTCGGCAGCACGCTGACGAGCCGGGGCACGCTCCGGTTGACCGCTTGCCAGTCCTCCACGTCCGGCACCTTCACGCCTGCGGCGTGCGCGATCGCGGGAATATGCAGCAGCAGGTTCGTCGACCCGCCGAACGCGGCGTGAACGACCATCGCGTTGCGAATCGCCGCATCGGTGACGATGTCGCCCATCCGCAACCCCTGCCGCTCCATCTCCAGCACGGCGCGGGCGGATTGCGCGCCGAGCGCCGTCCAGATCGGCTGACCCGACGGGGCCAACGCCGCGTGAGGAACAGTCATGCCGAGCGCTTCCGCCACCACCTGCGCGGTCGCGGCCGTGCCGAGAAATTGGCACCCGCCTCCCGGCGTCGCGCAAGCGCGGCAGCCGAGCTCCGCCGCCTCCTCCAGCGACAGCTCGCCGTGCGCGAAGCGCGCGCCGATCGTCTGGATCTTGCCCGCGTCTTCTCCCGTCGCCGGCGGCAGCGTAACCCCTCCGGGAACGATAATGCCCGGCAGCTCCCGCATTGCCGCGACCGCGATCATCATCGCGGGCAGCCCTTTGTCGCACGTGGCGATGCCCATGACCGCGTCGCGCGTCGGCAGCGAACGGATCAGCCTGCGCATGACGAGCGCGGCGTCGTTCCGGTACGGCAGCGAATCGAACATGCCCGCCGTTCCCTGGCTTCGGCCGTCGCACGGGTCGCTGACGTACGCGGCGAAAGGGATGCCGGACAACGCCGCGATTTCCTTCGCCGCCGCTTGCATCAGCAGCCCGATCTCCCAGTGTCCGGTATGGTAGCCGAGCGCGATCGGCGTGCCGTCCGCGGCGCGGATGCCGCCCTGCGTGCCGAGCAGCAGCACCTGCTTTCCGCCCATCGCCGAAGGACGCCAGCCCATTCCCGCGTTCTGCGACAGGCCGAACAGATCCCCGCTTGGCGCCGCGCGCAGCAGATCGGCCGTCAGCGGCAGCGCGCCCTCCGGTCCCGGCGCTTTCGTCGCCAGCGAATAGCCTTCCCGCTCGTCCATGGCCATAATGGCGGACAGCTTGTCGTTCATCGCACTCGCTCCCTCGTAGGCTATGCCGTTACGCTTTGACGAACACCGTCTTGATCGACGTAAAAAACTCGATCGCCGCCTGGCCTTGCTCCCGCGAATGCGAGCTCGACTGCTTCATGCCGCCGAACGGCGCCTGCAGCTCGACGCCCGCCGTCTCGGAATTGATCCGCACGAGGCCCGCTTCCATATCATTGATGAAGGACAGAATGTTCCCGATGTCGCGGGTAAAGATCGAGGCGCTCAGTCCGAACTCGGAGTCGTTGGACAGCCGAATCGCTTCCTGGACGGAGTCGACCGGAATCAAGGCGAGCACCGGTCCGAAAATTTCCTCGCGCGCGATCTTCATGTCCGGCTTCACTTCGTCGAACACCGCCGGCGAGACAAAGTAGCCTTCTGCCAGCCCGTCCTCCTCGAGTCTCCGACCGCCAACCAGCAGCTTCGCGCCTTCCTCGACGCCCGCGCGGACGTAGGACAGCACGGTCTCCAGCTGCGTTTCGCTCGCGCACGGGCCGAGCCAAGTGCCGCCGGCCATGCCGTCGCCGACCTTCAGCCCGGCAACCTTCTCGACCAGCTTCGCGCGGAACGTCTCGTAAATTTCCTTCGCGACGAACACGCGGCTCGTCGCCGTGCACTTCTGCCCCGTCGACCGAATGCCGCCGCTGATCGTCGCCTCCAGCGCCAGCTCCAGGTCGGCGTCGGCCGCGATGATGATCGGATTTTTGCCGCCCATCTCTAGTTGGTATTTGGCGCCGCGCGCCAGCGCCGCCTGGCCGACTTTCTTGCCGACCGCATTGGAGCCGGTGAAGGTGATGCCGTCGATCCCCGGATGCTCGGCCATTCCTTGACCGATGACGGAGCCGCTTCCGGTCACGAAATTAAGGACGCCCGCGGGAATCCCCGCCTCGACCAGGCATTCCACGACTTTGGCCGCGGTCACGGCCGCTTCCGTGGCCGGCTTCAGCACGACCGTGTTGCCGTACGCGAGCGCGGGCGCCGTCTTCCAGAGCGGAATGGCCACCGGGAAATTCCACGGCGCGAGTACGCCGACGACGCCGAGCGGCGCGCGGGTCGTGAACATGAGCGCCCCGCTCTCCGTCGACGGTATGACGTCGCCGACCTTGCGCATGCCTTCCCCGGCGTAATAACGCAGAATGGCGATGCCGCGAGCCGTTTCGCCCTTCGCCTCAGGCAGCGTCTTGCCCATCTCGCGCGTCAGCGTCTCCGCGATCTCGTCCAGACGACGCTCCATCGCGGCCGCCGCGCGGAACAGAAACTCGCCCCGCGCCGCGCCGGACAGTTTGCGCCAAGCCGTCTTGGCCGCTTGTGCCGCCGCCACCGCGGCATTCAGGTCGTCTACGCCGGATTGCTGCACGTAGCCGACGACTTCGTTCCGATTCGCCGGATTGAGGCTCGCCACCGTCTTACCCGTCGAAGCGGGCCGCCACTCTCCTCCGATATAGTTCAAGACGGTACGGCCGCCAACGTAAGCTTCGCTCATTTCGATCTCCCTCTCTGTTCGTATTTGTCCCGATTCTTACAATTGCTTCATCCGGTTGCGCAATACGCCGATCGGCCCGATCTCGATTTCGACGTCGTCCCCGTCCGCCAGCGTGAACTCGTTCGGAGGAACGATGCACGTCCCGGTCAGCAGCACGGTGCCGTCGAACAAGTCGTTGTCGCGGGCGAGATAGGCGACGAGCTCGTCAAGCTTCCGCTTCAATTGCCCCGTGCTCGCGCGGCCTTCGACCGCCAGCTCGCCGTCCCGGTAGATGCGGCAGGCGATATCGAGCCCGTACGGATTCGCGACCGTCTCCGCCAGGCGGATCGCCGGCCCGATCGCGCACGATTTGCGCCATACTTTCGCTTGCGGGAGATACAGCGGATTCTCTCCTTCGATATCCCGGCAGCTCAGGTCGTTGCCGACCGTATAGCCGACGATCTCGCCGTCGCCCATCAGCACGAGTCCCAGCTCCGGCTCCGGAATCTGCCAGCTCGAATCGCTCCGCAGGCACATCTCGTCGTTGGGCCCGACCGTCCGCGCCGCAGTCGACTTCATGAACAGCTCGGGTCGCTCCGCGTCGTACACCTTGTCATAGAACGTCGTCGCGTCCAGCTTGCCGCCGGTCGCTTCGTAATTGCGCGCTTCGCGGCTACGCTCGTACGTGACGCCGGCTGCCCACACCTCGGGCGCGACGACCGGCACGCGAAGCGCGAGCTCCGATCCGGGCACATCGAGCGGCGTCCAACCCGCAATTCGTTTGCCGATCCATTCCGACGCCTTAACGTTCTCCCGCCTGGCGTCGCGGATCAGCTCCGGAAAATCGGCCTGCGGCAGCGGATATACCCGCTTGTCGTCGGTCAGCACGGCCAGCTTCGGCGCTTCGTTCCCTGCCGCGTATCGGATAATGTTCATAAGTCAGCCTCCAGTTTTGTTTGATAATATAAAACTTCGTTCTGATAGAAGCGTGCGCAAAGCGCCAGCGAGCAAATAAACTAGCCCGCCGGCGGCACGCCAGACCCTAGGCCAGCCCGTAGCCGAGCCGGGCCGACAGCCGTTCCGCCATGTCCAGCATGAGCGCCCGGTATTCCTCGATCTCTTCGCGCGTGACGCGGGCGACGAGCATCGATATGCTCATCGCCGCGACGACCGCGCCCCCGTGGTCGCGAACCGGGACGGCGACGCAATGGACGCCCGGCTCGTTCTCCTCGTCGTCCTCGGCGGTGCCCGCCCGGCGAACCCGCTCCAGCTCCGCCCGGAGCTCCGCCTCGTTGGCGATCGTGTTCTCCGTATGACGAGCATACGAATAATCGGCCAGAAGCGGCTTCAGCTGCTCCTCGGACAGAAACGCGATCAGCGCCTTGCCGACCGCGCTGCAATGCAGCGGAACGCGCCTGCCGATGCGCGAATAACGGATCGCCGCCTTCGGCCCTTCGACCTTGTCGACGTATACGCCTTCGCGTCCGTCGAGCACGACCAAGTGCGCCGTCTGCCCGGTTCGTCTCGCGATTTCGGCCAATACGTCCTTGGCGACGCGGCCGATGTCCAGACGCTGCATGACGACGCCGCTCCGTTCCAGGAACTTCATGCCGAGACGATACTTGCCCGTCTCCGGGTCCTGATCGATGTACCGGAAAAGTTGCAGCGTCTTCAGCAAGGAATGGACTGTGCTCTTGTGCAATCCCATCCTGTCGCTGATCTCCGTGATTTTCAGTTCGCCGTGTTGCTCGTCGAACAGCTCCAGAATGGACAGCGCCCGTTCGACGGATTGAATGATGGGCATTTGCGGCACTCTTTTCATCGGAAATTGTTCTACATTATAAAACTCGATTTTGTATTATAGCTCTACTTTAGATCATAATCTCGAAACGCTCAACCCCTTTTTTGTTCTCCTGACGATTTTTTCATTTGGTCGCGACCAACTCCGGCGTCCTCGGACGGTTTTCCTTGGATTAGCAAAATCGTCACTTCGCCCTGACGGTTCTTTTCGCTCCTGATTCGATCCCCCGTTCCTCTTGCAGCTGTCTTTCCGCCCCGCCCGGCCGATCCGTGCCCCCCTCTTTGCCTTCTTGCCCCGGACCGTTCGGACAGAGGATCCGCTAATTGTGAACAAATCCGGGTTTTGAGCATCTTTGAGGACACAGAATCCGTTATTTGGTTTCAAGATGGCGAATTCACCCTGTTCGAATAAAAATAAGGGATCGTCTGTCCGTAACACCGCCAAAATGAGGGGTTTCCAGCAAAATAAGGTCTTCTGAGTCCGAACGCAAACGACCAAGCGAGCAATAACTCCCTTACCTGAAGGTTGAACATCGCCTTGCACTTAAAAACCGCGGAGATATCTTCAACCCGCCGTTCGAGGCCGTTTAAGCCCGACAGGGATCTGGGCATGCTGGGAGGAGGAGGGGATCGACATGGGGATGCTTCCCGTATACGAGAGGATGGCGGAGCTTCGCGTCGTCCAGAGACGAAGACCGTTGCTGGAAGCGGAGCGGCGCGAGCTGGAGCAATGCCTGGATTTGAATGCGGACTATTGCTACCGGCTCGGACTTTTGTACAACCTGTCGCTCGTCGCGTCGATGAGCGAAGACGACGAATGGCAGCATGAAATCTGCAGCGAAATCGAGCGCCTGGGAGGCCGGTTGCCGGGGACGAACGTCTGATGGGAAGACCCTCTGGGCTTTCCATCAGACGTTCGTCTGTCTTTTCACGAGATCGAAGCAGCAATCAATAAAGCCGGACGTCGTCGAAGACGGCCCAGTTCGTGCCGTGAGCGTTGGAATGGAGGCCGATCGTGACCGTGCCGGTGGTAACGACGATGTTGGGGATTTCAAGCTGACGCCATACGTTCTGCGTGGACAGTCCCCCGATGTCGTCATAGAGCGTCGAGCCCCCGTAACCGCTCGCTTCCAGCCGTACCGCATTTTGAGTGCCGCTCGAGCGTACCCATGCGGTCGCTTTATACGTTCCGTTCGGCACGGCAACCGCCTGATAGGTCGTTTGCTGATAATCGCCGGAAGCGTAGTGAGTCAGCTTGTAGCTGCCGGTGCGCGGGTTATCGTTGTCTACGCTCTGCGCCGACGCCTGGCCCGTAGGATGCCAATCGCTCCAGCTAGCGGTCGTGCCCGTCTCGAAGCCCGGATTGGCCAGCAGGTTCTGTCCGCTGAACCAGATCGTGTTCAGATTAACGGCTCCTTTGAAGACGAAATACACATCTTTGACTCCCGATGCGCCCGACAGCGACGCCGAAAGATTGGACCAGTCGAACCAGCCGCCCGTGCCGCCGATGTTGACCGTTCCTAGCAGCGTGCCCGTCGGACTGTCCGTTCTCACCTCAATGGCCGTCGGAGTCGTATAGCCGTTGGCAACCCTTAACGTCACGCCGGTTACCCGGTTCAGATCGACGTTTTTGAACAGAATCCAACTGCCGTCCTGCGCGTGCCCGATCAGCAGACCGTCGCCCGCATCGTTGGCCGCCTCCGGCTTGACCGAGAAGGACTCGTGATAGGCCGAAGCCTTCAGTGCGATGTCGTTCGGAATAACGGTATGGGCGGCGGACTGCGTTCCCGACCAGACGAACGTCGCGGCGGACTTGGCCGGAAGCGTGTACGTGAAGCTCTGGTCGCCCCATTTGACCTTAAACGTATTGTCCGCCGTTTTCTCATTGTAGACGACCAGCACTTTGCTGCCGTCCGGATTTTTCAGCGCGACGTTGTGCAGCCCGTACGCATATCCCGTCGAAGCGATGCGCACCGCCCCCGGAACGGCGAATTTGCTGAGATGGCCCATCGAGTAATAGGACGGACCGTACGTGATCGCGCCGGTCGCCTGATCGATCTCCACCAGGCCGGTGCATGTCGTGCAGCCGCCGTTGGTCGGGCCGTGGTCGGTATCGAGCGCCATGTTCCAGGCGATATAGTTTTTGGACCAGTGGCGGATCGTCTTGGTCAGATTTTTCATGTCGACGTCGAATTGGCCGGTCGTATCGTCCGTCCAGATGCCGCCCGTGCATTCCGTTTGATACGTATCCTTCGTCGGGAACAGATAATGCATCGTGGACATGATCGTCGCCTCTCCGCCGTAGCAATGCCATGCCGTTCCGTCCGTGTACGCCGCCGCGGCCGCGTCGCTGTAATAGTCCTCGACGAAGTCGATATCCCAGTTGTGATCGAAGGCGAAAATTTTCACTCCGGTTCCGGCCAGCGCGGGACCCAAGTAATCTTTCACGAAGTTCGCTTCCTCCGCCGGGGTCAAGTACAGACCGGGATAGCCCGGCGACGCCCAGCGGGGCTCGTTCTGCGGCGTGACGGCGTAAATCGGAACGCCCTCGTCCTCGTACGCGCTGACGAAATTGGCAAAATAATCGGCCAACTCGTCGTAATGATCCGTCTTCAGCAGCGCGTCCTCTCCGCCCAGCATCGAGTTGTTTTCCTTCATCCACCCGGGAGGACTCCAAGGACTGGCGACGATTTTCAGATTGCCGTTCAGCGTTCGCGCCTGAAGCAGCAGCGGGATAATGTCGGTCGTATCGTGCGCGATTGAAAATGCGGCCGTCGGCGAATTCTGGTAGTTGTAATTGCCGATGTGAGAGAAATCCGACGCGCCCATCGGCTGCCTCAGCCAACTGATGCCGATGCCCGAGGTCGGGCTGAACAGATTGCTCATCAGCGTGTTGCGCGCCGAAGCGCTCAGCTTCTGGTTGATCAGATAGGCGGAGGAGTCCGTGAGCGACGCCCCGAAGCCGTCCACCATCTGGAACGTTTCCTGCTCGTCGACATAGATCGTCGGATCGTCGGTTTTCACATACGCGCCGAAAGAAATCGAAGGCTGTGCGGCCAGCTTCTCTGTCAGCGTCGAATTCGTGCGCCATACCTGAACGGTCTCCCCGGCGGCCATCGCCACCGGAGCGTACATCGCCCCGGCTGCGGCGAACGCGAGCGACAAGCTCAAAGCGATAACGGACAAACGTTTCCCTATGCGATTGCGCATTCCAAACCCTCTCCTTTAAGCTTTTTTCGTATATGGCGTCTCCCGTCCTTCCCTCTTCCCGCTTTCCATGCTTTCCATTTACTTGCCTACACTTTCCTTGCTTGCCCTTTCCCTGCTTCCGCCATTTTTACTTCTGTGTCTTGGCCTTCCATTCGTCCAGCTGACGCTGAACCTCCGCGACCACCTTGTCGATGCCCGCCTTCTGGCGCTTGGCGATATACTCCGCCAGTGTCGACTCCACCTCGGCCGCGCCCGTATTCAGCGGCGGACCGAACTCGTCGTTGACCGCCTGAATGTTGGCGATCTCGGTCTGCACCGGCTCCGGGTCGAACGTAAAGCCGAGAATCGGCGAGGCTTGCGCCTCGTTGTTCTCCTTCAGCGTCGCCTCCCGCACCTCTTCGGTCTGCCCTTCCTGCAGGTCGGCCAGGAAGCCGTTGCCGAACACCCATGTCTGGTTCGGGCTGTAGCCGCTGTTGTCGATCAGCTTAACCGTATTGTCCGAGATGCGGGTGTAATGCTTCCCTTCGATCCCGTAGCAGATCAGGTTGAGCAGCTCCTTGTCCGTATTCAGCAGGTTCAGAAACATGAGCGCGCGCTCGGGATTTTTGGACGTTCTGCTAATCGCCTGCATCGACTGAATAATCGTATTGGTACCCACGAACGGCTCGGACGTCGGCACGATGACGATCTCCTGGCCGCCGGAGGCGATCTGCTCCTCCACTTCCTTGCCCGGCTTCAGCACGTTATGGAACGTGACGGCAAGCTGGCCCGTTTTCTTGCGGTCGTCAAGCGCCTTGACGGTCGGAGCGTCCGGATTGATCAGCCCCTTGGCGTACCAGTCGTGCATCAGCGTCAAATACTCCTTATACTCCGGCGACTGCACGACGTCGATCACCTTCGTCTCCGCATCTCCGCGGTAGATGCCGACCAGCGCCTCGTTGGAGATGAATTCCAAATTGTTGTAGGTCGTCTTCATATTTTCAAAATTGCCCGCGCGGGTCAGCGCAAACGGAATGCTGTCCGGCTCGTTATCCTTGATTTGCTGCAGGAACGGCTCGATGTCCCGAATCGTCTTGATCGCGGAGGCGTCCAGCTGATACTTGTCGGCGAACCGCTTCTGAATCAGAAAGCCTTCTTTGTTCGTAATCGTCTGGTAGTTCAAAATGCCGAAAATGTCTCCGTCGACCTTCAGCGCGTCCCAGACCATGTCCGGAAAGGTAGCCTTCAGTTCGGGCGCGTACTCGTCCAGCAGGCTGCCGATTTCCGCGAACGCGCCGCGCCGGGCGTTCTGCGCATAGTTGAACATCCAGAACGACGTCCAGGCGATATCGAACTCCTCATTGGCGGCCACCATCGTATTAAGCTTCTGCTCGTAGCTGCCGCCGTCGGTCGGCATCATCCGGATCGTCGCGTTAATCTTCTCCTGCGTAATCTTGTTGACCTCCGCCTCGACTTCCTTTAAATCCGGGTATGTCGCCCACTGCGGATAGTACCAGACCAGCTCCACCGGCTTAAGTCCGCCATCGGCAGACGCACCCGCTCCGTCGGACGGCGCGGAGGACGCTCCGCCGTTCTGCGAATTGCCGCTGCAAGCCGACAACAGCGTGCCGAGCAGCACGATCGACGCCCCGAACGCGATTCCTCTTTTTCCCCTCATTCTTCTTCAGCCCCCGTTATCGTCTATGCCGGCTCCTCGCCGGCAAGTCTTATTCCTTCACCGATCCGACCGTAAGTCCTTTCACGAAATAACGTTGAAACAGCGGGAACAAAAACAGCATCGGCCCCGCTCCCAGCACCGCAAGCGCCATCCTCGCCGACAAGCCGGGAAACTTGGCTACATCTACCTTGCCGCTCAAATACTGCGCGTTCGCCGCGTAAAATTCGATCGCGTTCATCGTGCGGTACAGCAGCAGCTGCAGCGGAATCCGGCTGTCCCGGTCGATGAACAGCAGGCCTAGCCACCAATCGTTCCAATACACGAACGAGATGAACAGGCCAACCGTGGCGAGCGCCGGAACGGCAAGCGGCAGCACGATGCGGAAAAACGTCCGGTACTCGCCCGCCCCGTCCAGCTTCGCCGACTCCACCACCTCCATCGGCATCCGGTCCATAAAGCCCTTCATAATGAGCATATAGAACGGATTGACCAGATACGGCAAAATCAGCGCCCAGAGCGTGTCCTTCAGGTGCAAATACTTTACGATCAGAATGTAGAACGGCACCAGGCCTCCGCTGAACAGCATCGTAAACACAATAAAAAACGTCGTCGCCTTGCGAAACCGATAATCTTTGCGCGACATCGCGTAAGCCGCCATTGCCGTAAACAGCAGCCCCGCGGCGGTGCCGGCGACCGTCACCAGCACGGTGACTCCGTAGGCGTCGAGCAACGCTTGCGGATGGGCGAGCACGGCCCGGTAGCCCGCAAGGTCGAAGCGCTCGGGCCATAGCCGGTAGCCGTGACGGGACAGCGCCTCCTCGTCGGACACCGATATGGCGACCACGAGCAGAAGGGGAAAGATCATGGTTGCCGCAACCAAGGCGAGCAGCAGATGACGCAGCACATGCGCGGCGCGGTCTGCCTTCCCTCTGGCGTTCATCGTTGACGCCCTCCTACCACAGTGCATGATCGGCGTTAACGCGTCGAATCAGAGCGTTGGTCGCGACGACGAGCACGAAGCCGACGATCGATTGGTACAGCCCGACCGCCGCCGACATGCCGACATCGCCGATCGTGCGCAACGCCCGGAATACATACGTATCGATAACGTCCGTCGTCGAATACAAGAAGCTTGAATTGTTCGGAACGAAGTAGAACAGGCCGAAATCCGCGCGGAAAATACCGCCGACGGCCACGATCAGCAGCACGATAATGAGCGGCGCCAGCAGCGGCAGCGTAATGCGCCAAGCCATCTGCAGCCTGCCCGCGCCGTCGATCTCGGCCGCCTCGTAATACGCCGGGTTGATGCCGAGAATGCCGGCGTAATACACGAGCGTCGAGAAGCCGACCGTTTTCCACAAGTTGACCGCATTCAGAATGTACGGCCAGCGCCCCGCGTCCTGATACCAGTTGACAGCCTCCCGGCCTAGCAGCCGCATAACCTCGTCCATCAGTCCCCTGCCCGGCTCCAGCAAAGCAAGGACGATGTAGCCGACCACGACCCAGGACAGAAAATGCGGCAAAAACAGCGTCGTCTGGTACACCTTGACCGCCCGGCCCGTCATCTCGCTCAGCAGCACGGCCAACGCTAAAGCGCATACAAGCGTAATGACGATGAAGCCCGCATTGTACAAAAGCGTATTTCGCGTCACGCGCCAAGCGTTGTCCGACACGAAGAAAAACTTGAAGTTGTCGAAGCCGTTCCATGCGCTGCCGAATATGCCGCGGTCGAACCTGAATTTCTTGAAGGCCACCGGAAGCCCGAGCAACGGCAAGTAGCTGAATACCAAGGTGAGCAGCAACGCGGGCAAGCTTAACAGAAACAGGTCGCGATGCTTGGCGCCGGCAATGCCCGTCGTTCCGCCCCCCTTTCTCATCCTGCTGTTCATTTCCCTTTCACCTCCCGTGCTGCCGCAGCGATGATCGCAGCCTTGATGCCTCCCATTTTGCCCCTTACAATCCGCTCGGCGCTACTGCTGAAACGATACTTTACTCGCCTGGCGGCGCTCTTTTTCGTACTTTACTGCTTCATCGCCCGGCGCAGCCGATAGCTTTTGGGCGAGGTGCCATACTTGATCTTGAATTGCTTGAAAAAGTGGCTCTGCGAACGATAGCCGCTGCCTTCCATCACCTCGTTGACGGACATTTCCTCCGTCTCCAGCAGCTCCAGCGCGCGCTCCAGCCGGACGTCGTTGAGGTATTCTGTGACCGATTGGCCCGTCCCCTGCTTGAATTGGCGGCCGATATAGGCGGAGGACATTTTCAGCAGTTGGGCGATCGACGGAAGGCCGAAATCGGGGTCCGCGTAGTTTTCGGCGATGATATCCTTCATGGTCCGGCACAAAATATCCGTTCGCTCGCCGTCGCCCCGCACGTTCGGATCCCCGACCTGAGCGGCCAATTGTTGAAATAAAGCTTCCATGTCCACCGCCGTTTCCCGCTCCAGCACCTCTTGGTAAAAATGCCGAATGTCCATGTTCAGCGGGCGAATCCGGTTTTCGTTCATCTCGCCGATCGTCTTGACGACGGCGACCGTCATATGAAGCACCGCGTTCATGAAATGGCCGAACGTCAGCCCGGATGCGTATTGGAAGAAGGCGCGAAAGTCCTCCCCGAGCGCTTCCCCGTTGCCCGCGCGCAAATGCTCGATCATCCGCTTCTCCCGATCCGTCGCCTGCAAAATATCCTCGTCCCGCTCGCTCTCCCGCACCGTCCCTTCGGACAAAATGGCGGTAACTCCGAGCAGCATCCGGTATTTCATCAGCTCCTTCGCCCGATTGTAGGCGTCGGAGATCAGTCGGTAGTCGTCGAAAGGCTCGGGGTAAGCAAAGGCGACGGTCAACTGATAGCTGGTCTGCAAATACCTCTGCAATTGACGCAGCTCCTCCGCAAATGCGTCGCTATCGAACTCCCCGGCCAGCGTGCCGAGAAAGACGAATTCTCCGCTGCCCTTATCCGTTTCCAGCCAAATCGGACTGCAGCGCTTGCTCAGCCATTCCTCGGCAATGTTGCCGAGCGCGAAGCGATACATCGCCTTCTCCTTGCTCCCGGCCTGACGGAAGCGGCCGCCCTCCTGATCCAGCTTGCACAGTCCGAGCAGATAAGGGCCCTCCGCGCCAAACGGCAGCTTCTGCTCTTGCCACAGCTGCGCGAATTGCTCCCGGCTTAGCCCGGAGCTGCCCTCCAGTAGGCTGCGGACCTGAAACTGCCGGATTATCCGGCGATTTCGGGCTTGCGTGCGTTCGGCGCTTGTCGCCTTCTCCATCATGGAGGCGTAGGCATCGTGCAAGAACGACCATTCGTCCTTCTGCATCGCCGCTCCGGGCGCGTTCCAGCCTTTCAGTCTGCCGAGCATTCTGTCGAGCGGCCGATACAGCCGATTCGAAAGCAGCCACGCCAGAATGCCGGACAGCAGCAAAAACGCCGCCGTGATCAGGATCAGCATGCCGCGGGTCCGCTCGACTTCCTTGAAAGCGTAATCGTAGGATTGCACGCTGACCACCTTCCAGGGATAGATGCCCAGCGGCATGACCGTCACGAGCGTCTTGCCTCGGTCTCCTCCGACAACGAAGGCTTCGAACTCCGCCTCCGCCTCCCGTATGCGAGCAACGGCTTCCTCCGTCAAGGAAGAAGCCTTCTCGTTGTCGTTCGTATACAGCATGCCGTCGATTTCCATCAGCAACAGCGAATTGCTCCGGTCGTAAGCCAGATCGTTCATGACAGCCAGATTGTTGAACACCCATTCCGGCTTGACGTTCAAGATGAGCCGACTCGTCTCGGCCGAACGATCGGCGCTTGCGTCCTGCATCATGTACGAGAAAAATTCAACCTTGTCGGACGCGGACGCGGCGGCGGGATGAATCGGAATCGGCTTCATGTTCGGCAACTCGCTCCGCTCGGCCAACTGCGCTTCGAACGATTCGATCTGTCCGGCCAGATTGTCCTGGAAGCTCCGGTTCGTCGACAGGTAAGTGTCCGTATTGGCGTTGTATACGGTAATCGAATGAAGATAAGTAGAGGAATCGGCGAGCTTGTCGAGACGAGCCAGCTTGATCGCCACGTCCCGGTAGCTGAATTGCTGGCTGTGCAGCAGCGAGGTCGCCTCGTGATCGAAGTACAGCGACATCATCAGATTCCGCAAAATTTCGTCCATATACCCGACGTTGTATTTGATCTGCGCGAGTACCTTGCGATTCGCTTCCTGCTGCTGCTTCATCGTCCCGTCCTTGATGTTCCAGTACAGCGCAAAAGCAAACACGCAAAGCACCAGCGCGACAAAAACGATCAGCGATACGATCAGGCGCCGCAAGTATTTGCGCGAACGGAATCCCGTCGGCATAACTGTCTCACTCCCGCGTTTAGTCTGTGTTGGCCGGCGCGCGCCGCCAGCGATACGTGCCCGCGGTTTTAGGCGGCAGCGTCGCCCGGATCTGCCCTCCGTCGCACAGCAACCGGAACGGCTGCGGCCGGTCGGTGCGATTGACGACGACGGCGACGATCGTCCCGTCGGGATTGACGAAGGCGACGTTGGTAACCGTATCGGCCGAGCCCGGCGCGCTGTCCGCCCGGCGCGCTCCTCGCAGCACGAATTTGGAGAACTGTCCGGTCAAATAAAACTCCGGCGTCATCCAGAACCGGTCGGGCGCTTCGGCATCCTGCACGATCAGCGTAGGGTCCGGTGTGCCGACCCATTGGTGGGTGCCGATCCGGCTGTCCAGCATCGTCACCCAGGCGTTGTAGCTCGAAGCCCCGTTGCGGAAATATTGCGCGAACCGGTCGGCCGCCTCCACGCCCCACAACGAGCGCTCGGTCAGATGGATCGACATGTCCGGATACGCGCCGAGCAGCTCCCGCATGACGGCAGGCTCCCCGTCGTAATCGTGGAAGGCGATTCCATCGGCGGCCGCGCGGCCCTCCGCGTCGTTCAAGATCGGGCTGGAGTACGCCCAGGCATCGGCAAAGTTGTGGTCGAAAATCCAGATTTTCGTCCGCAAGCCGTGCTCGTCCAGCTCCTCGCGCAAGGCTGCGATCAGTTCCTTCTGCCGCTGCGGACTCATGTAACAGCTCGGATAGTCGATTTCCAGCAGCGGCTCGTTCTGCACCGTAATCGCGTGCAGCTCTATCCCCTGCTCGCGATACGCCTGGATCGCCAGCCGATAATACTTCGCCAGCGCCCGCGTATACCGCTCCCCTTCCTTGAGCTGTCCCCTCATCAGACTTTCCGTCGTCTTCATCCATGCCGGCGGCGACCAAGAGGAGGCGAAAAACAGCAGCTCCGGCTGCAGCTCCCGCAAGCGGCGCAGCACATCGATAATTCCGTATTCGATATCCTTCCGTATGGAGAAGCGCTTCAGCTCGAAATCCGTCTCCCCCGGCTCCAGATCGTTATAGGAATAGAAGGCCCGGGCGGTAAAATCGGACGTTCCCAGCGTAATCCGAATCAGATTAAAGCCGGCTCCATGCTCGCGGTCGACCAGGCTCCGGCAAATCTCCTCCCGCTTGCTCTCGGACATTCGCGCCAGATTGAACACCGTGCTCTCCTCCATCGACGTTCCGATGCCCAACATTTCCTGATGCAGCAGCTCGGGGAAGATGGCGAGCGTCTCTCCCTCCGCGGGAGACGGCGCGGTCATCTGCGCATCCTCCTGCCGCTCCAGCCGGTAAGCAATATCGATCGGCCTCGCAAACCATTCCCTGCTTCGCGGCTCCGCTTCGGAGCTCCACCAAACCTCAACCCGTTTCGTTTCATTCGTACGTTCTTTCATCTTTTATCGGCAGCCCCTTCTCCACTGTAAAATGCTGAGCCCGCGTTGGGACACGCAAGCTTTTTTCAGCATGGCAAACGGTAGAGGGACGCGCTACTGCTCATTCCATAGATTACTTCTCAAATGCGATTTTCGGCGAAAATGACGGCCGCAGGTTCAAAGCGCCGCTTGGCGTAGCGTTGATTGCGGTTTTCCGCTTCCGTCGCTACACAGAAAAAAACAAGGATTGCCCCAAAAGCGCCTTCGGACGACGGCAGGAACAACAGGCGAGAGCTCAGGTTCGTTGCCGTTCGCATACAGGCGAGGCGGTTCCCGGGTCTGTTGCTCCCGGCCGTCGATCAAAAAAATGATATTGACTTAACGACTCTAAATTTGTAAATTATTAATTAATCCCAATATACCGCATAGGTTTAGGAGGTTTTGTGCGTGAGCATCGAAAATAACTTGCTTACCGCAATAGAAACGAACTGGCTCAGCTTCGTCGCTTCGCTCGTCGCTTTCGCCGTTCTGTTTTATTTGGCCAAGAAGCGGATCGGCTTTGGCTCCCGCGTGCTGATCGGGCTCGGGCTCGGCCTGATCGCCGGCATTCTGCTCCAGAATCTGGCCGTGGAGACGAAAGGCATCACCACATTCGGCAGCATCTACGTCAGCCTGATCCGGATGCTAGTCATTCCGCTCGTGTTCGTTCTCGTTCTGAACAGCATTTCTTCCTTGACCAGCCTGGAATATTTGCGGAAAATCGGGCTGAAGACGTTTGCGTGGTTTCTCGGCACGACGGGCGTCGCCGCCGTCATCGGTCTGCTTGTCGCCTTGGCGCTGAATCCGGGGAGCGGAATACAGCAAGCGCTTCCGGAGGGCTTTCAAGCTCGCGAAATTCCGACCTTCTCGCAAGTGATTCTGGATCTCGTGCCGTCGAATCCGTTCAATGAAGCCGCCAACGGCAAAGTCGTGCCGATCCTGATCTTCGCGATCTTCCTTGCCGTCGCTATCATTAAGGTCGGTTCGCGCAACGAGGAAGCCGTCAAGCCGGTGAGGGACGTCATCCAATCGTTGACCCAGATTCTTCACCAGGTCGTCAAATTCGTCATCCGCCTGACGCCGTACGGCGTTTTCGCGCTGATCGCCGGGATCACGGCCCGTTACGGCTGGGATACGCTGCAAGAGCTGGGAAGCGTAATCGTCAGCTCCTACGTCGCCTTGATTCTCCACTTCGTACTCGTGTTCGGAGGGCTAGTCCTGCTCGTCGCCAAGGTGAACCCGATCCGGTTTTTCCGCAAAATCTACCCGACGATCGCCGTGGCATTTACGACCCGCAGCAGCTACGCGACGCTGCCCGTGAATCTCGAAGTCATCACGAAGCGTCTGCATGTCTCTCCGCGAATCGCGAGCTTCGTGGCGCCGCTTGGCTCCTCTGTCAACTTCAACGGCTGCGGCGGCGTATGGCCGGCTATCGTGGCGGTATTCACCGCGCAAGTGTTCGGCATTACGCTGACGTTCACCGATTATCTCGTTCTCGTGCTCGTCAGCATCATCTCGTCGATCGGCGTCGCCGGCGTTCCGGGCCCGGCCGTCATCTCGACGACCGTCGTCCTGACCGCGCTCGGCCTGCCGCTGGAAGGCATCGCCATCGTCGCGGGCGTCGAAGCTCTCATCGACATGGGCAGAACCGCCGTCAACGCGACGGGCACGACCGTCACTTCGCTGCTCGTGGCCGAATCCGAAGGGGAATTCGATCGCGAGGCGTTTAACCGCGACGACGACGAGGAGCTTGTCGCGAACGCGGTATAACGGAACATCGATTCCCGGAAGCCGGGACGGATTGAACAAAGGGATGTCCCGTCAGGTCGTGTAATTTCCCTGACGAGGCATCCCTGTTTTGCGTTCGTTTGGCTCATCGTCGAGGAAAGCGGCGCGCCCGTACGATGAACCGGACTACAGATTCCCGCCTATCCCTCAGTCCGAATCGCCTTCAAAATAAGGGCGTTTCGGCCAAATAAGATCTTCTGTGTCCGATAACGAGAGATCAAGTGGATGATGACTGCTGACGGATCCCGATCCTTGCCGGTTCGCCCGCCCGCGACGAAATCCATCTTAGAACGGGAGCGGACGATCGCTCTGATTTCGCGGGGCCGCATGCCTTCGTCCGCCCTTGCCGCCGCCGGGAAACCACCAGCTGGCCCGGCCGAGCAGCTTCATCGACACCGGCACGAGCAGCATCCGGACGACGGTCGCGTCGAGCGCGATGGCGACGGCCATGCCGAAGCCGAGCATCTGGATCGGCAGCACGCCCGAGAACGCGAAGCCCATGAAGACGGCGATCATCAGAACGGCGGCGCCCGTAATGAGCGGACCGGTCTTCTCCATCCCTTCCGCGATGCTGTTCTCGTGTTCGCCGGTTCCGTCATACTCTTCCTTGATCCTGCTGACGAGAAACACCTCGTAATCGGTGCTTAACCCGAACAGAAGAGCGAGCAGCAGCACCGGCACGAAATGAATGACGTATCCGTTCGATTCCGCCCCGAAGAGGTCCGCGCCGTACCCGAGCGCGAATACGAGTACGAGAATGCCGTACGTCGCCGCCACCGAGAACAGGTTCAGGACGATTGCCTTCAGCGGAAGAAGCAGGCTTCTGAAGGTGAGGACCAGAATCAGGAAGATCAGCACGAGCATGATGCCGAGCGCCGGCAGCAGGCTGCCGTTGATCGTCTCGGACGTATCCATGCCGAACATCGTTTCGCCGCCGATGAAATAGGACGTTCCCGCGGGCAGCTCGAATCCCGGCAGCACGACGTCGCGGAGACGCTCCACGACTTCGCGCGCGACTTCGCCGGAGCCGTTCGAATCGATTTCGACTTCCAGCAGGCCGGTATGACGGTCCTCGCTCATGTAGCGGCCCGCCATGTAGCCGAGATCCTCCGGCAGCATCCCGGAGCCCGCGCTCAAGATGCCGGAGACGGCGGACGGTTCCATGCCCGGGAAGAAGGACGCGACGGACATGACGCCGGACACGCGCTCCTGCTTGCCAAGCTCGGCTTGCAAGGCGGCAACGATTCCGGGGACGCCAGATCGCCGTTCTCGTTCCGCAGCACGATGCTCACCAGACTGGACGCGCCGGCGCCGAACGATTCCTCCATCAGCGCGAAGCCTTGCCGGACCGAAGTGTCCGCCGGAAGCGTGCGAATATCCGGAGAATCCAGCTTCATGTCCAGCGCCGGTGCGGCGAAGGCGCCCAGAGCCGCCAGCGTCAGGACGAGGAACAGGACGGGGCGGCGCATGATCGCTTTCGTCCAGCGCTGCCAACGGCTCGCGCCGGAGCTCCGTCTCGGACGAAGGAACGCCAGCGTTCCGGCGTTGATTCGGGCGCCGAGAATGACGAGCACGGCGGGCAGCAGCGTCAAGCTGGCCAGCCCGGCCACGAACACGACGACGATGCCGCCGAAGGCGATCGCCTTGATCGCGGAGAGCGAGACCGTGAACAGGGCGGACAAGGCGGCAATGACCGTAATCGCCGAGAAGAATACGGTATGGCCCGCCGTTCTCAGGGTCGCGATCAACGCCTCGCGCTTGTCTCGGCCCGCCGCGAGCTCCGCTTTGAACCGGCTGACGACGAACAGCGAATAGTCGATGCCGACGCCGAGCCCGAGCATCATCGCGGAATTCGTCACGAACACCGACAGCTCCACTTCCCTGGCGACCAAATAGATGATGCCCATGGCCGCGAGCACGGAAGCGATCGTGACGATCAGCGGCGTCAGCGTCGCCATGACCGAGCGGAACACGAGCAGCAGAATGATCACGATGAGCGGAAGCACGATCAGCTCCGCCTTCACGAGCCCTTTCTGGCTCTGAACGCTGCTCTCGGCCCAGAACGCGGCCGAGCCGACCAAATAAGCTTCGACGCCGAGCGCCTCGCCCTGCTCGACGACGCGCTTCTCGTAATCCGGAATGACATTGATCGCGTCGTCCAGCTTGATGTCCATATCGACGAAGGCGATGCTGAGGTTCGGATCCTTGCCGACGAGGCCGGAACCGATCGCCTCCGAAGCGTCGAGCAGGCTGAAGACGCGAGTCACGCCTTCCTCTTCCTTCAGTCGGTCGACGATTTGCTTCAGATTGTCGTTGTATTCCGTCGTTCCCGCGGCGTGCCGCGTATCCTTCATGACGAGCGTCAGCGCGCTCTCCGATCTTCCCGCGAATTCCGAGGCAAGCAGATTGCCGGCGGCCAGCGATTGCGAGCCCGGAACCTCCCATCCCCCGCCGCTCAGCAGCGGGGTAAGCTTGCCGAACGCCAGTCCGCCGAGCAACGCGAACGCGACCCATGCCGCAACGACGATCCACCTTGCCTTGTACAGCGCTTTTCCCCATCCCTCCAGTAAAACGTGCATCTCTCTCCCACCGCTTTCCTTATTGTCGAATACGCAGGGAACGATATATGTATTTATGCCGGCTCCTGTTTGCTCATTCAAATCACGTTCCATGCGAGAACAACTGCTTACGTCTTTTTCGTATCGACCGCCTTTTCATAGTAGGCGACCATCATCTCCGTCAACATGGCGTACGCCTCGTCGTACCGGAAGCCGGGATCGGCGACCTTCTGCAGGCCCAATCCCTCGATGACGGCGTATAGAATCGAAGCGATCGCCTCCGACTGAGCCTCGGGAAACCTGCTGACCGCGGCGACCGAGTCGGCGATGTACTTCCGCTTGGCGTCCAGCGTCTCCTTGAGCGTCTCCGCCGCGTTCTCGTTGCGCAAGCCGATCGCGAACAGCTCGTAACGCCATTATACCGCATCGAATCGGCAGCCAACGACAAATTCACGCGCGACAAGGCCCGCACAGGCGATTCGCTCTCCAGCGGTTCCCGCTTGCTTGGCGGGCCCCGCTATGTTTCAATAGCGTTAAATCCGATGGACGGGAGGGTTCGAAGCGATGTGCGGAAGATATACGATCGCGGTCACATTGGAGGAATTGATCTTGCGGTATATGAGCGAGATGCCGATGGACGCGTACCATACGCCTCGATATAACGTGGCGCCCATGCAGAACGTGATGGCGGTCGTACACGACGGGAAGAAAAACCGGCTGGGCGAGCTTCGTTGGGGGCTGGTCCCCTCCTGGGCTTCGGACGACAAGATCGGCAGCAAGATGATCAACGCCCGCGCGGAAACGCTGCTGGAGAAGGCGTCGTTCAAATCGCTCGTTCGGCGTAAGCGAGCGGTCATTCCGGCGGACGGCTTCTACGAGTGGAAAAAGAACGGGGACCGTAAGCAGCCGATGCGGATCACGCTGAAGGACGGCGGCATTTTCTCGATGGCGGCACTGTACGACACATGGATGGCCCCGGACGGGCGCAAAATCGGCACCTGCACGATCATTACGACGACGCCGAACGAGCTGATGGCCGGCATTCACGACCGGATGCCGGTCATCCTGCGACGGGAAGACGAGGCCGAATGGCTCGAACGCGGCAGCGAGGACGCCGGGCGGCTCATGGCGCTGCTTCGGCCTTATCCGGCCGAGGCCATGCGAGCTTACCCGGTGTCCCCGATCGTCGGCAACGTGAAGAACGATTCGGCCGAATGCATCGAGGAACAGCTCACGCTATTCTAGAGCTGCGGCGGCGACGCGGGTTCGGCCTGCTGATCGCGCGATTCTCGGGCTACAATCCTTTCACCATGCCCCCGTCCACGAGCAGCGACTGGCCGGTCACGTACGAATTGGCGAACGAGCCGAGGAAGACGGCGTAACGGGCGAACTCCTCCGGCGTCCCCGCGCGGCCGAGCGGAATCGCCCTTTCGGCTTCCGCCCGGATTTCTTCGACCGGCAACCCCTGATCCGCGGCCTTCTTGACGTCCAGTTCGGCGATGCGATCGGTTCCGATCCGGCCCGGCGCGACCGTGTTGACGAGAATGCCGTCTTTCGCGAGCTCCGACGCAAGGCTCTTCGTCAGCGCGTTCACACCCGCGCGAAACACGTTCGACAAGATCAAGCCGTCGATCGGCTGCTTGATCGAGATCGAGGTCAAATTGACGATCCGGCCGCCGCCGGCCGCTTTCATGAACGGCAGCGCCTCGCGAATCATGCGGATCGTGCCGAGCAGATTCAATTCGAAGCCTGCTTGCCAATCCGCGTCTGCCATATCGGCGAATACGCCGCCCCGCGGGCCTCCCGCGTTCGTCACGAGCACGTCCAATCCGTCCGCTGCGGCGGCCGCGGTCCGGATGGCGTTCGCGACGTCTTCCCCGCTCGATGCGTCCATTCTCAGCAGTGCCGCTTCAACGCCGGTAGCCGCCTTGATCTCGTCCCGCGCCTCGGCCAACCGTTCCAGGCTGCGGCTGGCGATCGTCACCTTAGCCCCTTCCTTCGCGTATTGGAGCGCGATCGCCCTCCCCAAGCCTTTGCTGGCCGCGGCCACGAACACCGACTTCCCCTTCAGCATCAAATCCATGCTTCTCATGCATCCTTTCTGTTCGGCGATTGCTGTCGTCCAATCCTGTCGCAGCTATGTTTAGAGTGCCATATTTGACCGCTTCCGCGCAATTCCTTCAATCGTGGACCCCTTTCTCCTTCCTGCAGAATTCGAGGTATAATAGAAGCCGTGACCATTTGAGCGGAGGAGCCCGCGCTCCCCGAAGAAGGAGGCATTCACAGCTATGGCCCTGAGCATTCGTCTCGTCACCGACCCGGACTTCCGGGAGGCGTTGGAACGCCGCGCGCCGTTGCGCGTGTTCAAGGACGACCACCTCGTCGATTCCGGAGGCGTGCTCGTCCGCTTCGACGACCGGACCGTCGTCGTCCAGTCCGGAGTCGGCGATCTGGCGTACCACGATCGTTTGGCTTGCGAGTTTTTCGAGCTTCGCAAACGGTAGGCCCGGCCCGTTCGCCGGAAAACGGCGCTTTCGCCTGTCCCGCTTCCCGACGGAACCGCTTGCCGCCCCATTTTTCGCCATAGCCGCCATATTCCCGAGGTTCTCGCATATATAGGTGAGATAGAACTTCTCGGGGAGGCCTGATGAAATGAGAGGCGCAATGTGGGTCCGCGTCGCGATGCTCCTGATCGCGATGCTGCTCGTTCCGGCGGTCGCCGTCGCCCATGCGGAAACCGTCCAGTTGGCGAAAAAGTATCAGAAATACGAGCAATTTATTCTGATCGACAAATCGACGAACAAGCTGCATTTTTTCGAAAAGGGTGAACTGGTCGAATCGTTCTCCGTGGCCACGGGGAAAAAGCCCTCCTACACGCCGGAAGGCTTGTTCGTCATTCACGAGAAAATCAAAAACCGGCCTTATTACAAAGAAAAAATCAAAGGCGGGGATCCGAAGAACCCGCTCGGGGACCGATGGCTCGGCCTGAAAGTCAAGATCAACGGCAAAACCTCCTATGCCTACGGCATCCACGGCAACAATGACGAGAAATCGATCGGCAAGTACGTCTCCGCCGGCTGCATCCGCATGCATAACGACGACGTTCGCCGGCTCTACGATCGGATCAAAGTCGACACGCCCGTCCACATCGTCAAGAAGCTTGCCTGATTAACTCAGCTCCTCGTGCCCGCGCACCATTTCGCCGTACAATCCGGGCCGGGCCAGCAGCTGCTCGTGGGAGCCGCGCTCAAGCAATTCGCCGTTCTTCAGCACGAGAATCTGATCCGCGCGCCGCACGGTGTTCAGCCGGTGGGCGATCACGAAGCTCGTTCTGCCTTCCATGAGCCGCTGCAGCCCTTCCTGGATTTTAATCTCCGTAACCGTATCGATGCTGCTCGTCGCTTCGTCCAGCACCAGAATGGCGGGATCGGCGAGAATCGCCCGGGCGATCGCGAGCAATTGCTTCTGCCCCTGGCTGATGCCGCTTCCGTCCCCGTGCAGCACCTTGTCGTAACCGCCTGGCAGCCTGACAATAAAGGAATGGGCGTTCGCCAGCCTCGCGGCGGCCTCGACCTCCTCGTCGGTCGCTTCCGGCTTGCCGTAGCGGATATTGTCGCGGATCGTTCCCTCGAACAGGAACGTGTCCTGAAGGACGAAGGCCATATGCGAACGGAGGCTTTCCCGGCGGATCGTCCGGATGTCGCGTCCGTCCACCGCGATCGTTCCCGAGTCGGCTTCGTAGAACCGGGAGAGCAACTGGATCAAAGACGTCTTGCCCGCCCCGGTGGGGCCGACGATCGCGATCGTCTCTCCGGGCCTCGCCTCGAAGCTGATCTTCTTCAGCGTCTCCGTCCCCTGCTGATAGGAGAACGAGACATCGCGGAACGATACCGCCCCGCGAACCGATTGGATCGTGCCGGCCCCGCTCTCGTCCTTGTCCTCCGCATCCTCGTCGAGAATTTCGAACACCCGCTCCGCTCCCGCGATCGCCGACAGCAGCGTGTTCCATTGATTCGCCAGATCGTTCAGCGGCCGGGTGAACTGTCTGGCGTATTCCACGAACACGACGATCACGCCGACGGTAATCGCTCCCCGAATGGCCAGCAGCCCGCCGAAGCCGACGATCACGGCATAGCTTAAATTGTTCAGCCCGTTCATCAGCTTCGGAATGAAGCCGGAGATCGACTGCGCCCAGAAGCCGGACAGCTTGATCCGGTCGTTTCGCTCCGCGAACTCCGCGACGACCCGCTCTTCCTGGGAGAACGCCTTCACGATCCGCTGGCCGGACAGCGTTTCCTCGATATAGCCGTTCAGATCCCCGAGGTTGCGCTGACGCTCCTTGAATAGCACGCCGGTACGGCGCGTGATCCACTTCATGCCGATAGACATCAAGGGCACGACGAGGAACGTCAGCGCCGTGAGCAGCGGGCTCAGCAGCAGCATGACGACGACCGACCCGCCGAGAATGAGCGCGCTGGAGAAAATCTGGATCACCGAGCTGTTCAAGGTCGAGCTGACGTTGTCCATATCGTTCGTCATGCGGCTCATCAGCTCCCCGCGCTGCCGCTTGGCGAAAAACGGAATCGGCAGCCGGTGAAGCTGCTTGAACAGATCGAGCCGCATCCGATAGACCGTCTCTTGGGCGATCGCGATCATCCAGACATTCTGCAGCCAGGCGACGACCGAGCCGAAGACGTACACCGCCGCGAGACCGGACAGAAACAGCAGCCAAGGGGAGCCCCCTTCCCCGTTCAAGTAACGGTCGATCGCGACGCCGATCATGTACGGCCCGAGCAGGGAAAGGGCGGAACTGACCAGCACCATGAGAAGCACCAGGCTCAACCGCCATTTGCGATGCGAGAGATACGTCCAAATCCGCTTCAGCGTTCCTTGCCAGTCCTTCGCCTTCGCTTTCGGTTTCCCTTTCGGACGATCCGCCCGCCGGGCGCCCGGGAGGTCGGTCAACGCTTTCGGCTTCGGCTGACGGAGAGGATCATTTAGCGCTTTCCACATGCGATCCCTCCTCCCCGTACTGCGAATCGTAGATGCGGCGGTAGAGCGAATTGCCGGCCATCAGCTCGCGATGGCTGCCTTGGGCGATCAACCGTCCGTCGTCGAGCAGCAGAATCAGATCCGCGTTCATGGCGGAACTGATCTTCTGCGTGACGAGGAAAGTCGTGCAGGCCATGCCTTCCAGCGCCCCAAGCAGCGCCGCCTCGGTACGGACGTCGAGCGCGCTCGTGCTGTCGTCGAGCAGCAGAATCGCCGGCTTGCGGACGAGGGCGCGGGCGATGGAGAGCCGCTGCTTCTGGCCGCCGGACAGATTGACGCCGCGCTGCCCCAGCAACGTGTCGTAGCCCTGGGGCAGCCCGACGATCGTGTCGTGGATTTGCGCCCGCTTGGCCGCTTCCACGATGTCCGACTCGCTCGCCCCTTCGGTTCCCCAGGCGATGTTATCCCGGATGGAGCCCGTGAACAGCACGACCTCCTGGGGCACGTAGCCGACCGCGTCGTGAATTCGGCCTACGCCCCATTCCCGGGCGTCGCGCCCGTCGATGCGAATCGCGCCCTCGTCTTCCTCGTACAGCCGAAGCAGGAGCTGAATGAGCGAGGATTTGCCCGCGCCGGTCGCTCCCAGGATCGCGACCGTGTCGCCGGACGCCGCCCGGAAGGAGATATCTTCGAGCACGGGCGCCTCCGTGTCCGGATAGCGGAAGCCGACGCGGGCAAACTCGACGCTCCCCTCCGCAATCCGCTCGGACGCCTGTCCGCCAGCGCGATCGGCCGATGGCCGCCTGGCCTTTCCCGCCTCATCATCGTCCGTATTCAACGCTTCCCCGATCCGCGCCGCCGAAGCCCGCGCCCGCGAGAACGCGGCGACGAGCATCGACAGCGCCGATAAGGCGCCCGCCGTCCGCAGCGAATAATTGACGATGGCGACGACATCCCCGGTCGACGCCGTGCCCGCCTGAATCTCCAGTTGTCCGAACCACAGGACCGCGATGATGCCGGCGTTCATGATCAGCACGATAAACGGCTGCGTCATCTCGGTGAGCCGCTGCGCCGAAGTCGAGCTCTGCATCAGTTCGCCGCTATGGCGGGCAAACCGTTCGGCCTCTCGCCCTCTCCGCACGAATACGCGAATCAGCCTCATCCCGGTCAAATTTTCCTGCATGACGCCGTTGACCGCGTCGAGCCGCGTTTGCACCTTGCGGAACAGTTCCGCGGCTTTTTTCACGATCCACAGGATGAACAGCACCAGAATCGGCACGCTGAGCAGCAGCAGAAACCCGAGCCCGGCATGCACGACCAGCGCCATGATCATGCTGCCGACGACGATGAGCGGCACGCGCAGCATGAACCGGAGACCCATGAACGTCGTATCCTGAACTTGCGTGACGTCGTTCGTCAGCCGGGTGATCAGAGACGAGGTTTCGAATCGATTGAAGATCGCGTACGAGAACGCTTGCACTTTGCCGTACAGCTTCTCTCGAATGTCATATCCGAGGCTTTGACTGACGTGGGCGGCGTAGAAGGAGCTCAGGATGCCCGCCCCGAAAGCGAGCGCAGTGCCGCCGACCAGCACCAATCCCCATACGACGACGACCTCGGCGTTGCGCGGCTCGATGCCGTCGTTGATGATTTTCGCGATCACGAGCGGCTGGACGAGCTCGACCGCGAGCTCGACCAGCAAGAGCAGCACCGCCACGACGGCGGCGACGCGGTATTTATTTAGAATTCCGAAGATCCATTTCATAGCTGTCCCCCGACGTGCGGCAAGCTCGCTTTTTTGCAATCTATGTCAGCATCTACATATCCATCCCTTCTATTCTACTCCTAATCGCCGACAGATGGGAGTCTTCGCCCGATTATTCCCATTCTCTCCGAATATTCGGATCGTAGTCCGCCGCGACCGGCGCGTTCATATGGCGTCCGAGCGACGGCCATCGTCTTCGATTCGGCCGGCTCGAGCAAACGGATTGCCCCGCTTCCGGCGAAACGCTATACTACTAGTGCGAGTTCAAATAGTGCGAGTTCAAAAAGTCCGATTTTCAGCACCGAGAAGGTTGGATGAAGCCCGGTGATGAGGAACGGAGCGTAGTCAAATCTACGTGAGTACCGGAAGAACCGGCTGAATTCAAGATTCGACGTCGAATCCGCTTCCTGAATCACTTCGTGATCAAAATTGGACTTTTTGAACAACTGCTACTAGTTAAGTTTCGACCTAACCAGAAGGATTCAAAGGAGCATTCGATCCCATGTCCGACGCCAATCGCGCCGAAGTCGCCTACAAGCAGCTCCGCCATAAGCTGTTAAACGGCGATTGCTTGCCCGGCACCCTGCTCTCCGAAAGCGAGCTCGCCGAAGGTCTCGGCATGAGCCGAACGCCGGTCAGAGCCGCCATCGCCCAGCTGGAGAAAGAGGGCTACGTGCAGACGCTCGTGAAACGCGGCATTCTCGTAAAAGGGATCGACATCGACGAGCTGTACGATATGTTCGATCTTCTGGACGCCTTGTACAACTTCGCGCTCGACCGCATAGAGGAGTACCACTACGAGCTCGACCTCGACGCGATGCGCGGCCATCTGGATCGGATGATCCAGGCGAGCGAACAAAAAAATCATCGGGAATATTACGAATACGGCATGATGTTCATGTGCAAGATGCTGGAGGCGATCGAGAACCGCAGCATCCTGGAGACGTTTCATCGTTACAAGGACAAAATCATCTTTTTCGTCGTCTCCTACCGCTCGACCAAAGGCTCGAACCGCCCCTATACCGGCAAACAGCTCTATTCCGACATTTACGTCCTGCTGACCGAGAGGAAGTTCCAGGAAGCCAAGATCGCCTTGCGCGAGCATAAAAGGAAAACGCGGGACGACCTGCTGAGAAGAGGATTCGGCGCGGTCTTATCGCCGTAGATCCTCCATATCCGCACGATGATCGAACCCGCCGAAGATCTGCTTCGGCGGGTTCTTTCAACATGAGGGGGGCTAACGGACACAGGTGACCTTATTTCGTCGAAAACCCTGCATTTTGCTGACGGTGCGGACAGACGATCCGTTATTTCGATGAATGCTGGCCGAATTCGCCCTCTTGGAGCCGAATAACGGATCCTGTGTCCGCGAAGGTGCGCAAAACCCGGTTTTGTTCACAGATAGCGGATTCTCTGTCCGAACGGGCGGCAGACGATGGGCAGCCCATCCGATCGCACGGCGTCAACGGTTGCCGCCGCCCTTAGGGCGCCTAAGTCGTTTGCGCCTGTTTCGATTGCGCCTCCGCAGGCCTCCGCATTGACGCGCCTCAACTTTGGCTCCTCCTCCCGCCCCCGCCGCGCCGCCGACCAAGGCACATTTTGCACCCTCGCTTCTCCCTTCAACCGCCAGCTCTGCCATCAGAGGCACATTTTGCGCCCTCGTCTCTCTCTCTCCCTCCAACCGGCCGTCCCGTCGACCTTGGTTTTTTACACAATTCCGAATCTCGGTTTATCCCCATCTTACATACAAGATGAATAATTGTTGTGTACAAGATTGAAAATCCAAAAATCATCTTGGAGGTTATCCCCTATGACCGCGATCAAATTCGTCCACCTGACCGACACGCATATGAACGCTCCCGGCAAAGACGGGCAATTCGCCAAGTTCAACCTGGCCGCCAAAGTCGAGCACACGTTCCGCCATATTCGCGAGACGGGCGTCGCTCCGGCCTTCGTCCTGATTACTGGAGACCTGTCGCACGAAGGCGACGCGGAGGATTACGCGCATATCCGCAAGCTGCTGGACGAATGCGCCAAGCTGATCGGCGCTCCCGTCCATATCGTGCTCGGCAACCACGACCACCGCTCTCCGTTCCGCCAAGGCTATCTCGGCGAAGAGCCTTCCGAGCGCCCTTACTATTACTCGGCGACGATCGACGGCTTGCGCCTGATCGGCCTGAACTCGCAGGTGCCGGGCAGCCACAACGGCGCCCTCGACGAAGAGCAGCTCGCCTGGCTGAAGCAAGAGCTGGCAGCTCCCGCTCCGAAAGGCACGATCGTCGGCATTCACCATCCGCTGCTGAACATCGGCGGAGCGCTCGGAGACCATCTTTTGACGAACCGGGCGGAAATCGGTCAAGTCCTCGCGGGCACGGACGTCATCGGCGTCATGGCCGGACACGTGCACTCCAACAACATCGGCTCGTATCAAGGCATCGTCAACGTAGCCGCGGCGGGAACGGCTTTCGCCGGAGAGATGGCCGACGACGAGACGTTCCGCATGGTCGACGCTTGCAGCTATAACATCGTCACCGTCAACCCGGGGGACGGCTTATCCGTTCAAACCGTCGTCCTGCCGACATCGCAAGCCGAATTTTTCCGGTTTTCGGTCTCCGCTCTGGCCGCCCAACACTAAATCAGGGGAGAGAAAACGAATCGTGACCCAACAACTTATGCCCGACTGTCTGCTGCCTCTCCAAGGAGCTGTCAATTTCCGCGACATGGGCGGACTGCGGACGAACGACGGCCGCACGGTCAAGCGCGGCCTGCTGTTCCGCGCGGCGGAGCTGACCGGATTGACGCCGGAAGATCACCGGCTCCTGCAGCCGATCGGCCTGAAGCTCGTCTTTGACTACCGCAACCGCGGGGAAGCCGCATTAAGACCGGATCCCGCTGTCGGCAACGCCGCGCTTGTCCGCGTTCCCGCCAACCTCGAGGCGGAGGACAAGCCGCACGTCACGATGGAGCAGCTGTTCGCAGGCGGAATGCACAAGGCGTTCTCGGACGACATGCTGCTTAGCATGTACGCCGAGCTTCCGATCGGCAACGCCTCCTACAAACGCCTCATGGAGCTGCTGAAGGAGCCGGAGAACAACCTGCCCCTCGTTCAACACTGCGCGGGAGGCCGGGACCGCACGGGCGTCGGAAGCTTCCTGATCCTGACGACGCTGGGCGTCCCTTACGAAACGATTATGGAGGACTACCTTCTATCCAACGTCACCCTGGCCGATTACCACCGGGAAATGTACGACATGGCCGCCAATTACCTCAGCCAGGACGAGCTGCAGACGTTCCGGCAAGCGATGGCGCTTCAGCCGCGCTACTTGGACGCTTCGCTGAACAGCATCCTGCGGGCTTACGAAACGTTCGAACGTTATTTGGAAGCGGAATTCGGCATCGACGGCGCCGCTCGCGAGCGCATCCAGGCCTATTGCCTCGAATAACACCTAACCGGGAGAGTGAAAACGATGAATCGCATCAAAAAAGGCATGTCCGTCCTGCTCGCTTTGACGACCGCCGTCGGTCTCAGCGCCTGCGGATCCGTCTCCGGCTCTGCGAATTCGGCCGAGCAAGGCTCCCTGGATCCGGCCAATCCGACGAAGATTACGTTTTACTCGTATAGTCTTGCTTATCCGACGATGAAAGCCGGCATGGAGCTGCTCATCCAAGAGTTCAACAATACGGTGGGCAAGGAGAAAGGCGTCGTCGTCGAGGGGGTCGCGGACACGACGATGCAGCAGTACAAAGCGGATATTTCCGCTGGCAAAGCCGTCGACGTCGTGCAGCACCCGTTCAACTCGCTGGACAGCTCGCGCCTCAGCCTCGGCTTCGAAGCTTACGAAGACGTGTTCCCGCAAGACGATCTGAATGAACACTTGAAGGACATCTCGCCGAACGCCCTGGAGCTGGGCAAGATCGACGGCAAGATGTACGGCCTGGCGTTCACCTTCAGCACTCCGATCGTCTTCATCAACGGCAACCTGTTCCGGGAAGCCGGACTCGATCCCGCCAATCCTCCGAAGACTTGGGCCGACGTCAAGGAAGCTTCCTTGAAGATCAAAGCCGCGACCGGCAAAGACGGCTTCGGTCTGGCCCCCAATAACGGCTGGGTAACGGAAGGGGTTATTCTGAGCAACGGAGGCGAGGTGCTGGCGCAGGACCGCAAATCCGCGAAGTTCGCCGGTCCGGAAAGCGTGGCGGCGATCGAGACGTGGAAGGACCTGTACGAGAACGGCGCCCATGCGGCAGGCACGGACGCCGAGCTGTCCGAGCAATTCATGGCCGGCAATCTGGGCATGTACGTGTCCTCCACCTCTCTGTACAGCGGCATCAAGAAGGCTTCCGAGGCGGGCGGCTGGGAAGTGTACGGCGCGGGCCTCCCGCAATTCGGCGACAAGCCGTCCATTCCGGTCAACTCCGGCAGCATGCTCGCCGTCCGTCCGGACGGCCCGACGAAAAACGCGGCCGTCTGGGAATTCATCAAGTTCGTGACCGGCGACCGCGGCTACACGATCATTACGTCCGAGATCGGGTATTTGCCGCTGCGCACCGCGCTGGCCGACGATCCGAACGGACTGAAGGACTTTATCGACCAGAACCCGCTGTACCGGATTAATCTCGAGCAGCTGTCCCGAATCCATCCGGTGGCCATCTGGCCGGGCGAATACGCGACGGAAGCGTTCACGGCGTTCACCGACGCCATCGTCAAGTCCGTCATGGGCGGCGGCGACGTCGCGGCGACGCTGAAGCAAGCCGAAGACGACATCAATCGAATGATTCGGTAAAGAAGGGAAATCCGATGACCCAAGCGATAGAAAACCGCTATGCTCCCCCCTTGGCGGGGAAGCCGTCGATCGTGCGGAAGAGAAGCGGCCGCGCGGGGAGGACGCTTCGCAAGCTGAAGCCGTACCTCTACCTCCTTCCCGCCATGCTGCTTCTCGGGATATGGATGTACAAGCCGCTCCTGAATACGTTCTATCTGGCTTTCCACAAGTGGAGCATGGTGCCCGGAACCGATCCGGCGTTCGTAGGCTGGGACAATTTCGCCAGGCTGCTCCAGAACAAAAATTTCATCGACTCGATCGGCAACACCGTCTTCTATACGATCGGCTTGCTGCCGTTTTCCATCGTCGTCCCGATGCTGCTGGCCGCCGTCACGCACCGGATGGAGGGCCGGATGAAGAACGTCTACCGGGCGCTTTTCTTCCTCCCGATGATTCTGGCCCCGGTATCCGTCAGCGCTATCTGGAGATGGCTGTTCCACCCGTCCAACGGGCTCGTCAACGACGTTCTCCTCAAGCTCGGCGCCATCTCTCAGCCGATCGCCTATTTCTCGGAGCCGGGCATCGCGAAATGGCTGATTCTATTCATCACGGGCTGGAAAATGATCGGCTTCAGCACGCTCATGTTCTCCGCCGCCCTGACGAACGTCAACCGGGAATATTACGAAGCCGCTTCGATCGACGGCGCGGGAAGCCTGCAGCAATTTTACCGGCTGACGGTTCCCCTCCTGTCGCCGATGATTTTGTTCATGCTGACGATGAGCATCCTGTTCTCCAGCCAATGGACGTTCGCGTATATCGACATCCTGACGACGGGCGGACCGTACGGCACATCCACTAACGTGTACTACGAGATGTACAAATACGCCTTTTCCAACCTGAACGCCGGATTCAGCGCGGCCGCGGCCCTGCTCTTCTTCATCGTCTTCGGGCTGATCTCCATGCTGCTAATCCGACTATCCAGAAAATACTCGTTTTACGACAACTAGAACAGGAGGAGACGCCGGATGAATACGCGTTTCGCGGGAATGGCGATCCTGCGGCATACGATGCTTGCCGTCATGTGCCTGATCGCGTTGTTCCCGCTTTACTGGATGCTGAACTCCTCGTTCAAGAACGAGTCGGAAATTTTTACTTCCACCTTGATTCCGAACGAACCGGTCTGGAGAAATTACGCCTACGCCTTCGAGCAGATGCCGATCGTGCGCATGATGATGAACTCGTTCGGAGTGGCTATTCTGCTCACAGTCTCCCAGCTCGTTACCGGCTTGCTGGCCGCGTACGCGCTCGTCCGTTGGAGATTCCGGGGACAAGCGCTGATCTTCGCCGTGCTGAGCTTGACTTGGCTTATCCCGTTCCAGGCGATCATGATTCCGAACTACGTGCTCGTCAACCAGCTCGGCCTGAACGAAACGATCCTCGGAGTCGTGCTGCCGTTCGCCGTATCCACTTTCGCGATTCTGTCGCTGTACCAGAGCTTCCAGGCGTTCCCGAGGGTGCTGATCGAAGCCGCCTGCATCGACGGCTTGAGCGACTTCGGCATCCTGACGAAGCTGATCCTGCCGAATATCAAGTCGACCGTCGCCTCGCTCGGCATTATCTTGTTCATCAACGGATGGAACGAATATTTATGGCCGATGCTGGTTACGAAAAAAATGGAGAACGCGCCGCTGCAGATCGGCCTGCGGCTGTTCGTCAATTCGGACACGAACATGTGGGGCTCGATGATGGCCGCCACCGCCGTCTCGTGCGTGCCGATCCTGCTCCTCTACCTGATTCTGCGTAGGCAGATCGTCGACTCGTTCGTGCGGTTCGGGATCAAATAATCCGGCAAATCCGGCGTCCCTCACGAGTCTTCGCCTCCTCCTTTCGGGTGGATTCCCTCGCTCGCAAATGATATGATATCCATTGGACATGCACGACAAGGGGGATTCGAATTTGAAATCCGCACACCGCGCTTGGTCCGTATCTTTATTTGCGGTAATCGCGCTTCTGCTTATCGTAACGGGATGCGGAGGCAAACAAAAGGAGGACTCCTCAATGGGCGGAGCAACATCAGGCGACAACCCGATCGTCACGATCGAGATGGAGAACGGCAAGACGATGACGATCGAGCTGTATCCGCAAATCGCGCCGAACACGGTCAACAACTTTGTTTCTCTCGTAAGCAAAGGCTTCTACGACGGAACCATCTTCCATCGCGTCATTCCCGGCTTCATGATCCAGGGCGGCGACCCAGACGGCACGGGCATGGGCGGCCCCGGCTATTCGATCGCGGGGGAATTCTCGCAGAACAAATTCGACAACGATCTGAAGCATACGACGGGCGTTCTCTCGATGGCCCGCTCGATGCACCCGGACAGCGCCGGTTCCCAATTCTTCATCATGGTCGACGACGCGCCTCACCTGGACGGGGCGTATGCCGCATTCGGCAAGGTGATCGAAGGCATCGAAGTCGCGCAGGAAATCGTGAACACGCCAAGAGGAGCGGGCGATCGCCCGAATACCCCGCAGGTGATGAAAAAAGTGACCGTGGATACCCGCGGCGCCGCCATTCCTGAGCCTGAGATCATTCAGTAACGCTTCCGCTATGTCATCCGCGGAATCGAAGGAGCCGTCCCCCGACCGGGACGGCTCCTTTTTCCGTTGCTATTCGAATTCGGAGTACGGAATTTCGAACTCCGGCATTCCGGCCGCGTACGGCGTATATTCGTATTCCGTGAAGAAGACGACGATGCCGCTCGGCTTCAGGAAGAAATCCCGGTTCGGCTCGATCGTCCTGAACGGATTAAGCAAGGTTAGTCTCCGAGCTTTGATCTGACTCTGGATCTTGTCGTTGATGATCGCCACGTACCGTTCGTTGCCGCCGGCCGCGTCCTTCAACGTCAAGAGCTTGCCGGTCGCAAGGTCGAACGTATACGTCGCTCTCGCCGTCGATCCGTGCGCCCCTCCGGAATAGGTGTAATAATCCACGTACAAGCTTAGCTTGCCGTCGGCGTTGTACGTCACCGTATACGTGCCTTCGAAGGAGACCGAATAGCCGAAATCGCCGTCCCCGAGAGAGTCGCTCAACGTTCGGCGGGCGACCTCCGCGTTCAGCTCCGCGTCCGTCTTCAACGTCTCGTTGATTTTCTTCTGCACGGCCTCGTTGGCGAAACCGGAGATTTGCGGATAGTGGATCGTCAGCGATTTGTTTTTCTCCGACTCCTGGATTCTCGCCGTCGAAATTTTCAGCTCGTTCTCCTCGATCGTTTCGATGCCGATCGTCTTCGTCGCCGAATCGTAGGAGACGCCGTAGCCCATTCGTTCCAGCAGGAACCGAAACGGCACGTATGTCGTATTGTTCCGCACGACGGCCGGCAACCCGTAGATTCGCTGACCGTTCAGATTGGCGCTCCCGTCCTGCAGATTCAACGCAAGCTCCCGGTCCCTTCCCGTGACGGTGACGGTGCCGCTCGCCTTGTCCCAGTCCGTCGTCAAGCCGATCGCGTCGTTCAAGGCGCGGATCGCGATATAGGTCGTGTTGTCCATATTCAGCGCGGACAAGCTGGAGCGGGCTCCGTCAACGTCGATCGCTTGCTCGATCAGCTTGTAGCCGTGCTGGGCCGCCTGAGCTTGCTGCGCAGGCTGGAGCAGCGAAGCGGCGACGACCGCGGCCGCAAGCGCAAGGGCGATTCTTCTCGTCGCGGCTTTGTTTTGTCCGTACTCGTTCATCGGAATCTTCCTCTCTTCGTATGCTTCTCTCTTATTAACGTACCCCAAATCGGAAGAGTTCGTACAAATCCAAAAAAATATTCCGCAATGCGACGTTTCCCGGCAGCGTTCCCGGTCCTCCGGAGTTATCCGCGCGGCGGCTCTATTGAATTTCCGTTTGATTCTCTTATATGATGATAACAGACAAATATCGAATCGAGTAGGCGGTGCAAGCGATTGTCGGATGATGGGAGAACGAGGGCAAGCCGGAACAATACGATAACGCTGGGCGATGCCGAGAAAGAGGAATATCGCAAGCGGCTCCTTCGGCTGACCGCCCCGGCGAAGCCGGAGACGATACTCGGCCGCACGATCTGCCAGGACTTGTTCGAGGCGATCGATTATTTGCCGGAGGCGTTCGTCGATCTGCTGTTCGTGGATCCTCCGTATAATTTGACAAAAACGTTTAACGGCACGACGTTCACGCAGATGGACCATGAACAATACGCGGCATGGCTGGACGCCTGGTTCGCCAAGCTCATGCGCGTGCTGAAGCCCGAGGCGACCGTCTACGTCTGCGGCGACTGGCGCTCGAGCCATTCGATCTTCTCCGTCGTCTCGCGTTACTTGAACGTGATCAACCGGATCACCTGGGAACGGGAGAAGGGGCGGGGAGCGCTGTCCAACTGGAAGAACGCTTCAGAGGATATTTGGCATTGCACGAATTCGGGAAATTACAAGTTCTACGTCGACCGGGTCAAGCTGAAGCGCAAGGTCATCGCGCCTTACCGGACGAACGAAGGAGCGCCCAAGGATTGGGACGACGACGCGGACGGCAAATTCCGCCTGACGCACCCGTCGAATCTGTGGACCGATCTGACGGTGCCGTTCTGGTCGATGCCCGAGAACACGGAACACCCGACGCAGAAGCCGGAGAAGCTGCTCGCGAAGCTCATCCTCGCCAGCTCCGACGAGCAGGACGTCGTGTTCGACCCTTTTGGCGGCGCGGGCACGGCGGCCGTCGTCGCGAAGAAGCTGAACCGCCGGTTCGCGAGCGTCGAGATCGACGAAACGTACTGCTGCCTGACCGAGAAGCGGCTGAGGATGGCGGAAGCCGACCCGAGCATACAAGGCTATTCGGAAGGAGTGTTCTGGGAACGGAATACGTTCCGCCACACAAAGAGGGATCGCCGCTCTTGAGCAGGCGATCCCTCTTCAGGCATCGTTTCTGCCGCGCGGAATGCAAACCGTACGGACAGAGGATCCGCTATCTGTGAACAAAACCGGGTTTTAGGCGCCTTCGCGGACAGAGGATCCGTTATTCGGCTCAATAATGGTGAATTGGGCCTATCTTCATCGATATAACGGATCCTATGTCCGGATCGCCTTCAAAATAAGGGGATTTCGGCGAAATAAGGTCATCTGAGTCCGATCGGTCCTTCCTTCCGGATTTCGCTTCGCGGCAATCCTTCTTATTTTCTTCCGTAATCCGCCTTGATCTCGCCCCACTCCTTCGTCTGCCACTTGAGCACCTTGTTCGGGTAGTCGTTCGCCTTCAGCCAGCGTACTGCGCGGTCGACCAAGTCCCAGATTTCACGGGTCGACGCGTCCCTCGCGAGCGTGGAGGAGACCTCCTTCTGCTTCACCCACTTCAGGGCGTTGACGGAATCGCTGTAGACCGTCTTGGAGCTGCCGATTTTTTTCAAATACGCCAAGGCGTGCACGATCGCGAGAAACTCGCCCAGATTGTTCGTGCCCTTCGCGATCGGGCCGACGGAGAAGAGCACCTCCCCCGTTCTCGTGTCCACGCCTTTGTATTCGACCGGCCCGGGATTGCCTTTCGTTCCGACGTCGACGGATATGCTGTCGTAGTCGATGCCTTCCGCCGCCAAGCTCCGCGATTTCGCGGCGGCGCTTGCGGACTTCCCGCTCCCCCAATGCCTCTTCCAGCCTTCCCGGTAAGCCTGCTCCGCGGACGATCGGGTCTCGTACGATTTGTACTTCGCCTGATCGAACTTGTCGATCTGCTCCCGGCATTCCGCCCAGCTGGCGTACACGCCCGGCTGCCTGCCGGACCAGACAACGTAAAATTTTTGCTTGGTCATGCTCGTACCCTCTTTCTTTCCCGACTGCCATTCGCCGGACTATCGCTTCTCTTACATTCGCCGTTCGGTCTTGAATTCCTTGCCGCGCTTCCGGCGGGCGGGAACGCGAACGAGGCCAAGCGGGAAGATCCCCCTTGGCCTCGCGTGCGGCGAATCTCGTTAACAAGCGGTCGTGATGATCGGCTTGCCGTTCGTCACGATGATCGTATGCTCGAATTGGGCGACGCGGCTGACTCCGTCCGGAACCGACAAGGTCCAACCGTCCGGCTGCTCGACGACATAGGTCGCACCGGTCGACAAAAACGGCTCGATCGTGATCACTTGCCCCGCTTTTAGCACCCTACGGTCTCGCGGCTCGAAAAAGGGAAGAATTTCGAACGGTTCCTCGTGCAAGCTCTTGCCGATGCCGTGGCTGCACAGATTTTCGATGACCCGGAAGCCGCCCTTCTTCGCTTCTTCCTGCATCAGCTTGCCGACCTGATTCAGCTTCACGCCGGCTTTCAGCTTCGAGATGACCTTCATCATCGTCGCCTGGGTATGCCGGCATAGAAGGTCGATGTCGGCCGATACGGGCGCCACCTGGAACGACTGCCCGGCATCGCCGTAGTAGCCGCCCAATTCGGCAGAGACGTCTACGTTGACCAGATCGCCCGCCTGAAGCCGCCGGTCCCCCGGAATGCCGTGCGCAACTTCCTCGTTGACGCTGATGCAGGTGTATCCGGGAAACTCGACGTCTTTCATCGGGGCCGAAGTCGCCCCGTGCGCATGCAGAACGTCCCTCCCGATTTCGTCCAGCTGCCTGGTCGTCATGCCGGGTCTCGCTTGCTTCTTCATTTCCTCTATCGTCAGGGCCACGATTTTGCCGATCTTCATCAGCTGCTCGATGTCGTGCTCGGATTGCACCGTCATGGCTGTCCCTTCCTCCCTCGGGTCGTTTCTCGACGAATCGCCAACGTTCCCTATTATGATCTACCTTACTACTTTTAAGCTTCGCGCTCAACCGACGGCCAAGCCCAAAAAGCGGAGTTCAGGTATACTTGATTCGAATCCTCGGTTGAAATGCCTCTTAGCATGGCGAACGGAGCGCTTCCCCGAGGGATAGGCGGTTTTTCCGACTATCGGCGGGGCGTACGGGCGCTTCCCCGAAGAGATAGGCGGTTTTTCCGACTATCGGCGGGGCGTACGGGCGCATTTCCGGGGAGATAGGCGGTTTTTCCGGCTATCGGCGGGGCGTACGGGCGCTTTCCCGAGGAGATAGACGGTTTTTCCGACTATCGGCGGGGCGTACGGGCGCATTTCCGAAGAGATAGACGGTTTTTCCGACTATCGGCGGGGCGTACGGGCGCTTTCCCGAGGAGATAGGCGGTTTTTCCGGCTATTGGCGGGGCGTACGGGCGCATTTCCGGGGAGATAGGCGGTTTTTCCGGCTATCGGCGGGGCGAGCGGGCGCATTTCCGGGGAGATAGACGGTTTTTCCGGCTATTGGCTGAGGAGTGACTCGAAATCATCGAACAATTCCCGCGAAGCTGCTCGGCTTCCTCGCCGTCTGAGACCGATTGCCGTCAGCGAAACGTTTCCCATCGCATACTCGCTGTTATATAATACAGATGTTCCCACCGGCTCGTCCTCATAGATGTTGTTCAAAAAGTCCAATTTTGATCACGAATTGGCTCAGGAAGCGAATTCGACGTCGAATCTTGAATTCAGCCGGTTAAGCGTATGCTTCCGATGCAGGTTTCCGTTGGAAACCTTGGAGGTACTCACGTAGATTTGACTACGCTCCGTTTCTCATCACCGGTCTTCATCCAACCTTCCCGGATGCATGGGCGAGCAGTTCGCCGTCAGGCGAACGACCAGCCTCGGTGCTGAAAATCGAACTTTTTGAACTCGCAGTAAAGTGGTTATCTATGAAATTATAGACAGGAGATCTAGTCATGGACATCCTACCTATTCCCACGCATCTCATCGACGAAGATAAAGATCAACCGAGGTATCAATTCGAAGAAGAGGCGCTTCGCGAACTGATGAGCAGCATCGAGGAGCTTGGCCTGCTGTCGCCGATCAAGGTCCGGAAGACGGGCGACGGCAGATACAAAATCATCTACGGCAACCGGCGGTACAAAGCTTGCGCCGCGCTGAACCTGCCGACGATTCCCTGCATCGTGTCCACGGCCACGGACGAGATGGAAATCTATCTCGAACAAATCGCGGAAAACCTGACCCGGCAAGGATTTTCCCCCATCGAAGAAGCGGAAGCCTTCAACAAACTGCTGACCGACCCGAAATTCAGCAGCTCGATCAAATACTTGTCCAGCAAGCTCGGCAAGCCCGAAAACTATATCAAAAACAAGCTCGACCTGTTGAAATTCAGCCCCGCCGTCCGCAGGCTGATCGTCGCCGGCACCGAGATTCGAAAGGATCAGCTCACCGAAGATCAACTGACGCCGCTGAAGGACTTGCCGATGGAGTACCGGGACGCCTTGGCGTTGATCATGGCCGGCGACGAAATGCCCGTCACGGACGTGAAGCGGATCGCCCGCTTGTTCAAGGACAAAGAGATTTCCCACGCCACCAAAGGCAAGCTTCTGCTGAAGACCGGGCCTCAGCTTCTCGAAACTTGGTCGACGTACGAGCACAATCGGAAGGAACGGGCGAAAAGCGCGAAGGCGGAGGCGGAGACCGCGGCGCCCGCAGGCACGGCGACGGGAAAGCCTGCAGATTCGACGGGTTCGCCGGAGGCGACGCCGGAGACTGAAGCTCCGGCAGCAAGCTCCGGTCGGAGCGACACCGGCAAAGCGAGAGCAAGGGCTTCGGCCGAAGCGGTTCAGACGACTTTGTCGGCGCTATCCGCTTTTCCCGGCGAGAACGCCGAATCCGCGGAAGAGGAGGACGTCTCCGGAAGCTTCGCCGAAAGCATGCTGAACTTGCTGCTTGCCACCTTGCCCGCCCCGGCTTCGCTGTCCCCGGCGGATCTGCCGGAGCTCGAAGGCGTGGAGAGGGAGCAATTCGCGCAAGACGTCGATACGTTGATCGCCGATTTGGAGAAGCACCTGGCGGAATGGAGATCGGTCAAAAATATGCTCGCAGTAAAATAAAGAGACGCCTGCCGTCGATCATTGCCCGGCGGCAGGCGTCTTTGCGCGGAATTACGATCCGGTCATCGTTTCGCCGATGGCGATCAGCTGTTCCTTCGTGACGAGATCCGAAGCGCTTCCGATCGTGTATAGAACGGAGACTTCCGACTGCGTATCGATCCAGCTTAAGCTCTTGTACCGATTCGTATCGCTGTACAGGAATTTGTCGGAGAAGCCGTACACGGCTTCCTTGCCGTTTAGCGCGACCTTCTCTTGCGTACCGTTGGCTAGGCCGACCATTTTCGCATATTCCCCGAACACCTGCATCGTGATCCGTATCTCCGTCCGATCCGGTCCGGCATACACGGTCGTATACGAGGGGAAAGGGTCGTTATCCCGGAAGATCTTTCGCCAAGCGAGCGATTGGCTCTCCTTGACTTCCGCTTGCAGCTCTGCGGCCACATCGGTCTCCTGAACGAATCCGCCGAATGCCGACTCTTCCTCTCCCCAAGCAAACGAATAATCGTTCAACATTGACGTGGGCAGCCTGTACCCCGGAACGCCGTCTTTCAACGTTTGCTCCCACAGAACGAGATCCGTATGACGGAAAGGGTTCGAGACGTACTCCGCGAAAATTAGCCCCTTATGCATCTCCGGAGGCTGCAACGCCTCGATCTCCGGAGAATAGACGAGCGCCTTCTCGCCGTCGAGCAGCCGATCCTTCACCGAGCTTAATTGCGCCCGGACGGTTTCGGCCGTCGCGGCATCGAACGGAATCCGCTCGACGGACTTCAGCTCCAGATTAAACCGGCCGTCGCCGATTTTCACGAAATACTGGGTCGTGAAACCGACGATCACCGTCGCCAGCAAGCCGATTAACGCGACTTTCCACATGCTTCTCGGGGATCGTCCGTGTCCGCCGACGCGAGCTCTAAAGCTTTGTTCGAACGTTTTTTTTAATCTCGCGTCGATCTCTCCCGGAACTTGCAAGCCGGCTGCTGCACTTTGATAAGCATTGGCGATTTTCTCCTCAATCCGCATGGATGGCGGCCTCCTTACGTACGTTGTCTTGCACGATCCACTGACGAAGCTTCCGAATCGCGGCGTGATGCCTGGACTTGACCGTACCGAGCGGGATATCCAACGTCTCGGCGATCTCCTCCAGCGAGCAATCCCGATAATGTCTCAGCACGACGACTTCCCGCAGCTTATAGGGAAGCCTGTTGACGAACGCGAGCAATTCCGAGCTCCGCTCCCGTTCGATCAGCCGCTCTTCGGACAACCATCCGCCATAGGACTGGGCATAAGCCTTCACCCGATCGAACAACCGGGTTCTTCTCCACAGCTTGCGCCTCCAATTGCTCGCTTGGCGGGCGGCAATTCCGTTCAGCCATTTGCGGAAAGGCTGCTCGGGGCGGTATCCGCGCAGCGACCGCGGCAATTGAAGATACACTTCGCTCATGACATCTCCCGCGTCTTCCTTGTCGTTAAGCAGAAAGACGAGCAGCCGGTACACCTCGTCCTTGGTCGACTCGTAGACGAGATGAAAAGCTTCCGAATCACCCTGGATCATTCGGGTGAGCCATCGTTGAAATTCATGATCCTGCATAGGGGGCGCCTCCTAACGGGTATTCGTCCGATATTGGTTCCCGATCGGCGAAAGGTTCGCTTTTTTAAACCGAATCGCCCGCTCCCTCGCGGATAGCGGGAGAGCGGGCGCGCATGACGCGTTAACGCAAGCGGTGAACCTGTACGTATTGATCGACCGTGCCCCGGATTTCGATCGGGAAGGACGAAGTTTTGCGCACGCCGTTGCTATACAGTACCGTAAAAACGAACGTGTAGAAACCTTCGGGAAGCTCGACGAATTGGATGTTCGTATCCGCCTGTCGCAGCAAGCCCGTCCACCTTACGGCATCGGGCGTATCCATGGCCAGCGGCTTGCGAAGCTCGGCCGTCGCTTCGGCGACGACGGACACCGCCTTCGTCCCGGACGTTCCGGTGTCCGTCGCGATCGCCGTCAACACGAACGCCTCTCCTGCCCAGAATACGTTCTCCTCCCTGAATTTCGCCGGATATTTGGCATTCCAATTCTGACGGTTCCGATCCCATTCCGGCGTATGGCTCACTAGCCCGGTCAAGGCCAGTTCCGCAACGACGATCGTCTTGGAGACGCTATGCGCGGCTCCATACGGGTCCGCCGCCCGCAGCGTGACGACGTACGAGCCCGGACGGTTTTCCGTCTCGGCTCCCGTCAGCGTCATATGCTGCGCCGTTCCGGTTTTCCTGAAGCCTTGCGGTCCTTCGACCGTCCAGGAATAAGTCAGCGGATCTCCGTCCGGGTCGGAAGATCGGTTCGTGAGCGCAATCGAATCCCCCTCGTAGGCCGGCTTCGGCGACCAGTCGAAGTCCGCGACGGGCGGTCGGTTCACGACGGAGAACGTTCGGATCAGTTGGGCGGATTGGCCGATCGAGTCCGTGACGACTTGGCGAATCTCGAAATCGCCGATCGAATTGAACGCTTTCGTCCACGTTCCCCGTTCGGTGCTCTGCAGCGTCTCGGCGCTCCCGGTCGTCACGTTCCGGATGTAATATCGATGCGGGAGGTTCGCGGCCGGGCCGTCCTCCTTGTCGTACGCCGTAGATGCGATCGTCAATGTCTCGGAAGCATGAAGCGTCGTCTTGCTCAGCGTAAATCCGGGAATCGGCGGCTCGTCGATGATCGGTTGCGTGATCTCGATCGACTGCTCATACCATTCGGACCAGGCGTTGTACTCGTCTTTTACGCTTAACCCTACCTTGTAAGTCCCGGGCGTTCGCGGAGCGACGAGCTGCGTATTCGAAACCTGGCCGCTTGGATCGATGTAGTAGTACATCCGGTTTATGACGCCCCGCGTCGTGCGATAATCGATTCCCGTCGGTTCCGTGCTGTATTGGGTCGGGCTTAGCCAGCGATCTGGATCGTAAGACATATCGTTCCAGACGACCTTTTTCGTGGCGGGATCGATACTTAGCGTGAACCGGGCGATCGGCCGGCGATGCACGACGATGTCCTGCCAATAATCATCCGAATATTCCCGGTACTCGTTAAAGACGTTAGATGGATAACGGTAGTCCGGATGCGGATCGTCCGAGCTTCGATACGTGATTTTGTACGTTCCCACCCGATCGAAGCTGAGTACGGGAGAATCCACAGTTCGGTTATGAACGGATGAAAGCCCGGACTTGCCGTCTCCCGCGTTCAGGAACTTGTTCGGATTCGAATGCTCGAAATGCCACGTTGTACGTTCTTTCAGCTGAGGGTCGTCTTCCGGATCGTTCCAGGTCGTCTCATATTCGACCGGTTGATCGACCAGAGAAACGTTATCCATCATATCGATTTCATAAGGCAGGACGGATATATCCTTAAATGATACGTACTCCCTGTCCGCATACGGACCGTAATAGCCAAATGACGGCGAATCGTCAGTAGCTTCAAGTAAAGGGACATTGTTGATATAGACCTTGATTCGCGTGCCGACAGCTCTGACCTTATAATTCACCCAAACATCCGCAGGCGTAACTCTGTTCATTTCAGCTAGAATGTTTCTTTGGCCGTCTACAATTTTTACAACTCGAACCTTGTAGTTCGTTGTTTCTACCCTATACATATTTTTGTTATCTTTCATTCTGAAAGAGAACCCGGCATTCTCTCTTTCTCGATAAAAAGTTTTGGGCAACTTTAACGCATATTGATATTCTGCATTCACGATCTCTTTGCTTGTTGAATAGAACTGCCCCAGATTAGTTGAATATTCGGGAACAGGATTGAGTCCATCTACCACTTTATTCGTAACTCGATGATTCCCGCATCCCCAACAATCGTAACTATCGGTCCATGCACCATACGTCAAGAGCACTTTCCCATCATCCATAAAGTATGGAGGTGAAACTATTGGTCCCTTGTAGTAATAGGAAGCGACGTTGTAGTTTCCTAACTCTACCGACCGCTCGATGGCGCCTGTGATCAGATTTAATGATTTGAAATAAAGCGTAAACCTGCTATCGGTTCCTGTCATATCGATAAACAACAGTTTCCCGTCTTTCGAAGCGATGCCGGCATCTGCGAACCTTTGCATGTTATCTATTCCAAGCGTAGATGCAGTTCCTCCCCAGACCCGATTGCCGGAAAAATCATAAACATGAACTTCTGCACCATATCCCACGACGATTCTATTGCTTGCATAATGCAGAATTTTGACTGTTGAAGGGTTACTGTTGCTGTCGCTGTGCACCAAATGCTCACTTATCAGTCCCCCGTTGAAATTGCTCCTGATCCTCAAATACGTGTTTTTATTTGTATCCTCTTCTCTGAATTCCAGGTGCGCCATTCTGGATCCATCCGATGATACGGGGAACACCGTCGGAAGCTCGGTGCGAGTCGTATAACCTACCCGGTATTGGACGCTTTCTCTGGGTAAGTTCACAGCGTAGGCTTCGGTAGACGGCCCTATCATTCGTACGATTCGATAAACAGCCGTGTTTCCGCTGCCGGTTGTCGTGACTTTAAACTCGGGATCACCCTTAGCGTAAACGAGACGAGAATACTTTGGCTCACCGTCGCAGACTTTGTAATTAGAAACACCTACGTTGCCTGTTGACCCGCTTAAGGAGAAAAAATTGTAATATGTTCCGCCATAATCTCCAGACGTGCCGTCTGAGCTGTTCCAGCCGCACAAGTATCCGGAGTAGTTGTAAATGGATAGCCTGCCATTTGTGATGAAAGCAGAGGAACCGAGTTGTCTCACCTGTTCGGCGGAGGCGAGTGAGTTGATCTCTGCGACGATTTCCCCGTTTTTTCGCAATTGGTGGGTATATCTGCTGCCCCAAGGAACATTAGCTCCGTTGTCTCTCGTCGTTAGGCTATATTCGTCTCCGAACGCTGCTCGAAGCAGTTCATCAAAGTCAATATCTCTGATCGGCGCTCCGGGATCAGGAGCAATATATCTTGCTTCTTTGCTTACATACTCGTTCGGAGAAATAAAAGTCGGGGTAATATTGCTATGCGTTATTCCGCTTATCAGCTCGTTATCGTTCCTATAGAAACGCTTCGCAATATCGCCGTTAAGATTCGTTGTTTTCCATGTATTGCTTAATAGCTGCGTAGGCAAGATCGCTTCGGGTAAAGCTCCTGGCGGCTGCTCGACTTCTCCAGACACACTGAATGCTGCCTGCGGATTGTCATTTACGACTGTCAAGTCAAAATCCTTGGTTGCGTCCTTCCCCCAATCCTCTTTGACGTAGACGGTAAATCTGTATTTGCCGACTTGGGGCGGATTGAAGACGAACTGATTGTATTCATCGAATGTGACGGGTACGCTCACTTCGTCGTCGAACGATCCGTCGTTATTGCTGTCGTACCTATAAGTCACGATATTTTCGACGATCTCATCGTTATCCGGCGAATAACTGCTGTTGACTATGACAACGGGCGTTGTACGTAAGGCCATATCCACATAATCCAATTTGGGTATCGGCGGCAAATCCTCTTTAACTATCAAGTTGTGTACAGCTGGTGCTTCAGATCTGAGACCGATGCTGTCCGTGACCTCCAGCGTAATCCTTTCCGTTCCCGGCACCATGTATCGATCGTGCTTGTTCGTCCAATCGTACCTTACGATGCTGCGCTTCATCGGGCTGTAGCTCCGGTTGCCATCGATCGGAAACGCTAATGGTCTGCCTTCTACGACCTCGGGCGGCGCATTGATAATCGGAATAGGGTTTTCAGGCACAATAGATACGCAAACGTTTCGCGTCGATGAAGCTCCATATGGATCTCTTGCCGTCACTCTTACGCAATGTCTCCCCAGCTCGTCAGCGATGATATCGCCATACAGCTCTTCGTGGATGTAATTGCCGAAATCATCAAGAATTCTACGAACCCATGAGCTGTCGCTGCCTGCAAAGTCCCAAGTATACATAATAGGGTCGCCGTCAGGGTCGTAAGGCATTGGAGGATCCGAACGAATATCATTGATAATCCGCAAATTTACTCTCGTACCGACAACGATCTCATGTGGAGGATCAAAACTATAACGATCGGGCTCGGGGAACCAACCCGCCGTAAATACTGGTGGTCTATTCTGGGTTGGCCCATTGATATTAAGATCCTTTGTAGCTATCCAGTCTGTTTCAACGGCCTTTCCCTCACAAGTCGCAAAAATCTTGAGCGATACATCATGTGTACCGATGCCGATTGCAAATGGGTAGTTCGCATACGTATAGGTCGTATTTATGCTTCGGCCGTTCACATTATCGCTTCGCGACCAGTATCCTTCGCGTTCGATCAAATAGCGATGGTAGTTATAAGTGCATTGCGAAGGTATAACAAAATCTTTCGGCCTAAATGTGAATGTATCTCGCCATTCAATCGTCTGTGAAGGCAAAATGTCAAAGTTACCAGTAATGACATAAGGTTGCGGTTCCGGCGTCGGCGTCGGCTCGGGCGGCACGACGTCCTGCGTGACCGTAACCGTTGCCGTAGCTCTAAGATGATACAACCCTTGTCTCCACTCAGCAGTCACTTGTGTCGTGCCGGCTTTCAAACCAGTGATTTTTCCTCTGCTATCGATTGTCGCCACGCTCGTATTGCTGGAAGTCCATCTCTCCGCGCTGGAAGAAACATTAGTCCAGTTGGCAGCTCCGTATCCGGTCGTCTGCACTTCGGCTACCATGTTTTTGGATTGGTTCACGTTGAGAGAAGTGCTTTGTAAACGCATCGTCTTCGTTTGCTTTACCTCGCCGAGCCAATGCAGATCCATTGGAGTAGCATAACTAACCGTAAACTTATATTTTTCAGGATTACCGTATCGCTCATTGGTTGTCCAGGTTGGACCGCCTGTATAGGTGTAGTGGACAACCCACATATCGTTACCCGGCCAGATGTCCGGTGAGCTTTCTGTTGGAGGGGCTGGTTGATATGTTGCGTTTCTTCCCTGATCGACCCACATTAGTTTGGACTTGTTCAGTTTCGTATTTTGAACATTGCTGACCGCGTATACCTTACCATTGACATCTTGCCATGTTCCTGGTTTGTATTTATTAGTATCAATAATGGTTCTAAATCTTGATCCGGCTGCTGGGTATTCTTTATACATTCCACCGTCTTGTCTACCGCCTCCTCTTTCAGTTATCGCGATTTGTTCAAGTTCCGTGTCAATATATTCGCTCGCTCTGAATTTTCCGTCATCCATTTGCGACCAAAAAACGCCAGGTGTTGTTCGAGCTGATGCTTCAACCGGAGTTGTCATCGTCTGACTTGATGATGGCCCAGCAGGAGAAACGCTTGGCCTGTCAATCGTATTCGAAGAAACGACCGCTGCTTCAGCAACGTTCTCTTTGAATGACGGATACAATGGAACTAATGAAAGAAGTGTAGACAATGCAAGTATGGAGGAGAAGAACTTTTTCATAATTGTTCTTCCCTCCTAGTTAAATCTAAAAGCTGCCATGGAGCCATCTTTTGCCGTAATATTATGCCAAATAGTGTTCCTTTTAATGAATTGATAGACCCAGAATTTTTCTGTTCTCCCCTTAGTAAATGTCGGGTAAGTATTGAATCCATATTTTTGTCTCAAAGTTTCATCCGGCAACCTGTACCCGGTAATGTAATCGACTTCACTTAGAAATTTTAATTCATCCATATTGGTTACCGTTGGTGTATAAGAGATTTCGATAAAAGCAGAGTAGCTATTTGGTAACCTCTGTGATGATGGATCCACAAACAAGTGTGCATAAACCCCTACTCTCTTGTCATTAGGATCAACGGATTCATCAACTAAGATATATCGATGAACTTTTACGGAACCACCGGTTTTTGTTCTGATCTCTTTCCCAACAATATTCTCAAAAAACAGGGGCTTGTCATCTTCACTCAACCCAATCTTCGCATCAAAAACCATCATATTCGTCCCCGTCTTCCCCACGTCCCGAAGCTCCGTCAGCTCGCGGTAATCGTCCGCGTTTCCGCCTTCAAGTCCGACGTAACGCTGCATGATAACGGCAACTTCCGCCCTGGTCGTCGGTTGATCGAAGCCGAACGAACCGTCCGGTAAGCCAAGGGTGAGCTGGGTGCCCCTTGCAACGGCAACGTACGGGATTTTGTCTTCGGCGATCCCGCCTTTGTAATACTCCACGAACGGGACGAGCGTGCCTTTCGTATCTTCCAGCGCTTGCTTAAAGCTGTCGTCCGATTCCGCGAGTCCGTTGACCATCCATTTCACCATTTCGTACCTCGTGATGTCATCTCCGGCCTTCGCCCTGTGCTTGTAGTCGCTCGGATCGATAATCCCGACGGACACGAGCTTGTCAATGTACGGTTTTGCCCAGTTGCCCGCCGGCACGTCGGCAAACACATCCTGACTGGCCCTTATCTCCTCTAACTTAGTAGCCTTGGCAAGAATCGAAGCGAATTCCGCCCGCGTGATCGGATTGCCCGGTCTGAACGTCCCGTCCGGATAGCCGGTTACATACCCGCGTTTGACGGCCTCCTCGATATGCGGTCCGGCCCAATGCGAATCTTTAACGTCGTGAAAAGCCCCCGTCGCCGCGAAAACCGCCGGATAAACGCTAAGCATCAGAAGCATGATCAGGATCGTCGATACCTTTTTTTTCATCATCAATTGCCCCTCTCTCGTCGAATGTATTTCAACAAAACTGAACTTTGATAGCAATCCGGGAACGACCGTCCGAATGTCTCCGAGCGGCTGCACGACCGCCCCATGTTCCAGCCTCATCGTTTTTTTCGCCCATCGCCCCAAACTGATCGGACAGAGGATCCGTTATGTTTGAACAAAACCGGGTTTTGCGCGCCTTTGCGGACAGAGAATCCCTTATTTGCTTCGATTGCGGCGAATTCGGCCACTCATAACGGAAATAACGGATCGTCAGTCCGAATCACCATCAAAACAAAGCCATTCCGCCAAAATAAGGTCATCTGAGTCCGATAGCAACTGTTCGTGTGGATGAAAGCTAAAGTTAAAAAAAGCACCAGCAAACCAAGGGATGGTCCCTAGTTGGCGTGGTGCTTCCTCGCGATCATTATCCTATTTTTTGGATAATTAATTATATGAACATTTATTCTCCCAAGTCAACCCTTCTTTTCCAAAAAGCTCAGCCCTTCATTCCCTCGGCGCTTTGAAGTTTCCGGTAGAATACGGTATCCAAAGGGTACCACCATACGTGGAAAAGGATGTGTACGACCATGGCCGAAAAGAGCCCGTATTGGTACAATACGTATCCGCAAAATAACGAAACCCACAGATTGCCGAGAATCGCTGCCCAGACGAACAGCGGCGTCGGCTTGGCGCCTTCCTGCAAATTGCCCGGCAGATGAGCGAGTCCGAAGACGAAGCCGCTGACGAGCAGCGCGATCCCGAGCGAAGCCGATTGGCTTAACGACAACCACGAAAGCCCCCAGGCCAAGGCAACCATCAGCCCCCAGCGGAAGATGACCTCCTCCACGATCCCTCCCGAAGTCAAGCGCGTCCACAGCCCCGTCTGATTGCGTAGGCTCTCCGTCACCCGCAGCGTCTCCGAATCCAGTCTTTTCCTTACATAGCCGTAGTATGCGGCCAACCAGCCCAGCGCGCATAACGTTCCGCTCAACGCACCGGCGCCAAGCTGATCGAGCAAATTTGCCCATAGCCAATCGCCTTGAGCCAGCCCTTCCAGGAATGCATCCCGGATGCCGACTTTTGGTCCCCAGTAGACGCCCGCAGCCGCGCCGGCCAATACAATGGCCAGCGTCGGAACAGCCGAGGATGCGAATATCGCCCCGGAGGACATCGTGTTGTCCGGCTTCCCGGCCAGCATCCGGACCGTAGCGAATCCCATGGCTGCGATTCCGGGAAGACATAGCGCCGCGATGATCATGATTAACATAAGTTTATCCATGAGAGATAGCTTCTCCTTTCGTCGATTCGGTCCGTTTTCCGAGGTCGAGACGCAATCCGAGCGCAGGCAAGGCCGCAATTACGCATAGGCAGGCAGCCGCCAAATAAATGGGAATAAGACCCGCCGCAGAACTTAGAATACCCGACCCCGACGTTCCCAGCAAGAGAGCGCCCATAAAGAGCGGGGTGACGATTCCGTTGACCCGCCCGACCATGTCTCCGGGAATCTTCGTGATCACGTAACTGCCGACCGCCGTGTTGACGACCGCGAGCAGAATGCCGCTCAGGAACCGGAAGATCCCGGTCAATACGGGCCAGACGGACAGCGCTTCGACGACATACGTCACGCCGAGAAAGACCAGCGCCGCGGGCAGCAGAAACCGAAGCTTCAGCAGCCCCGTGAAAGCAGCGGCGAGCAACGCCCCGATCAGCAACCCCAGACCGTCCGCCGCCGCGAACCACTGAACGTTATCCGGAGGCAGTCCCAGCCGTTCCGTTACAATGAAAATTTCGAGCGGCTGCACGAGCCCCGCCCCGATTCCGATCAAGGCGAAGGCGAGGAACAATCGTTTCAATCCGCCCTCCTTCTTGACGAACCGAATGCCCTCGCGCAGATCCTCTCGCAGCGTAGTAGGCGCCTCCGTCTTCTTCCGCTTGTCGCTTGGCAAGAACGACAGCACGACCGCGGACAGCAAGAAAAGAATCGGCAAAACGATCAGCGATGCCTGGAGCCCCGCCCACTGGTAGACGGCCGTCCCCGCGACGGGACCGAGTATGAGAAACAGCGAGCTCATGCTCTGGGTCAGCCCGATCGCCGCCGGCACTTGCTCTTCCGGGATGTGGGCTTTGAACATTTTCGCGGAGGAGGGCTGCGAGAACTGACTTAAGATCGCGGATACAAGCACGGCCGCGTATAGCGATTGCCACGCATCGTTCGCGATGAGAACGAGAATGACGCCGATCGAGGCTGCGCTGAGCAAGTCGCTCGCGATCATCGTGCGCTTCGGATTCCACCTGTCCGCGAGCAGGCCCCCAACGATGGAGAAAATAAAGATCGGCGCGTATTCGATCACCGTAAGCAGCGATACGGCGAACTTGTCCCCGTTCGTCCGCTCCATGACGAAATACAATAAAGCCATGTTCCGAATCCAAATGGCCATCTGTTGCAGCAGATCGGACATAAAGATCAGTCGGAACGTCCGGTTTCTCATCAACATTTCAATCGCTCCCTCAAAACAGACCGACCAACCGGTCCAATTAATTGTCAAAAAAAATCTCCGCACTTATTCGCCAATCCTGCGCGCCTCGACCGGCCGAGCATGCAAGCCGCTCGTTGCGCTCGCATGCTCAGATCCGCTTAACCCGGATGCCTTCCAGCAGCAGCCGAATCGCATCCTTATAATAAGCGCTGACCTCGGCTTGCTCCGGTTCTTCGTCGTACGTGTAGTAAATTTTGCTCAGCCCTTCCAGCAGACTGCTGACGAGAACGACGAGCCGGTCCAGATCGAATTCCGCGAACTCTCCCCGATCCATCCCCTCGCGAAGCACGTCCCGGCACGCTTGCGAATTCGTTTCGATGATACGCAGCAGACGCTCGAACAGTTCATCGGTGATGATATGGCTTCGAGCGTATTCATCCTGGGCCTTCAAGAGCGGATTCTGGAAATCGTTCGCATAGTGCTCGGCAAGCGCGTAAAGCTGCTCTTCGGTCGTTCCGGCCGCAGCGCGCAGCCGTTCCCAGTCGGCGTTCCACTGGTTCGATTCTTCCTCCAGGATTTGCAGGAACAACTCGTCCTTGCTCGGGAAATGGTGATACAGACTGCCCTTGCTCACCTCCGCCGAATCGCAGACCTCGTTCATCGTGACGGCACCGTAGCCCTTCTGGACGAACAGTTGCTTCGCTTTGGTCATAATTCTTTTTTTCGTTTCCTCGCCGTCCGATCGTCCTTTCGTCATGCCGCACCTCCTTAGACCGACCGTTTGGTCCAATTATAACCGATCAGCGAATCCCGATCAATAGGGAGATCTCGGAACTTTAGCCGCATCCGCCCGTCGCGCCGGAATCATCTGGCGTCCGTTTTTCACCCGCAAGGACACGAGAGGCTCGGGTACCGCCTCGCCTTGACCGTCCGCAGACGCGAAGCTGAACTTGGAAGCGATCGTTCCCAGAATCAAGACGGCTTCCAGCATCGCGAATTGGGAGCCGATGCACCCGCGAGCGCCTCCCCCGAATGGAAAATAAGCGAACCTGGGCCATGCGGTGGAACCTTCGTCGAAACGTTCCGGCCGAAAAGCGGATGCGTCCCCGAATACCGCATCGTTGCGATGGATGGCGTAAGGACTGATCAGAAAGCTGCTGTTGTTCGGAAACCGGTCGCCGAGCAATTCGATCTCCTGTTCGGACTCGCGGAGAATGGCCCACGCCGGCGGATACAGGCGCAATGTTTCCTGCACGACCTGCTTGGCGTAAGGCATCTCCCGATAGCGGTCGTAAGCCGATAGACGCCGTCCGCTGCGTTCTTCCTTTTCCCGAATGCGATCTTGCTCCTCGCGGAGACGGGCATAAGAAGCGGGCGCGCCCTCCAGCGCGACCCATGCCCATACGAGAGCATTGGCCGTCGTCTCGTGGCCGGCGAGCAGCATCGTCATCATCTGGTCGCGGATCTCCCGCTCGGGCAGCGGCTTCCCGTCCTCTGTTCGAAGATCGAGCAATAGCCCCAGCATGCAATCGGAATACGCTTCCGGACGGGCTCTCGCCTTGCCGATCGCCTCGACGATCATGTCCTCCAACGTGCGGATCGCGCGTTTATGCCGGACGTTGCCGGGAGTCGGCCAGGAGAACGGCAGAATGACCGGGGAGAAAATCGTGCCCGCCGAGTGACGGATCGTTACGTCGACCGCGTCGGCAAGCGCGGATTTGTCGTCCTCGAGTTCGGTGTTAAACAAGCTTCGCGCGATGATGCCGAGCGTCAGCTCCATCATCGCCTCGTGCATCGGAACGGGTATCCCTTCCGGAAGCTTCTCCATCAGCCGTTCCGTCTCTTCCAGCACGATCTCTGCATAAGCTTGTATGCGTTCCTTGTAAAATACGGGCATCATGTACTTCTTCTGTCCGCGATGGACGCCGTGCTCGGAAGTCAGCAAGCCGTCGCCGACCGTGCGCCGCAGCACGTCCGAGCTCCTCCCCTTGCGGAACGACCGCTCTTGGGACACCAAAATTTCCTGCACGAAATCCGGGGAATTCACGATAAACGTCGGCTGAAAGGCGCTCGTCCGCAACGACACGACGTCTCCCAGCGGTAGAGCGTTGACCAGGAAGCCGAGCGGATCGCGCCGGAACCTGAAAAAGTTGGACTTCCTCGACGTCGGAATATCGGCTACTCGCGTCATCGTTTCCCCTCCTGTATAGGGCAAGTTTATCATTTTCGCCCGAGGGGCCGCCAGTTGCCCAGCAAGGATTGCCTGGAGCAGGATTGCGCGGGCGAGCATGTCGGCGGCCAATACGTCGCCAGGCGATCGTCCAACGCGCCGTTCGCCGGTTCCGAATTGCTGCTGAATCGCGAGCAGCCCCCGACCGCTTTGCGTCGGAGGCTTCTTTCTTCGGCTCTTATTTCAACATCTCCTTGATTTTACGCAGCGAAAAGCCCGTGTGGCGAGCGACGTCCATCATCGTGATTCCGGGATGGTTCTTGATGAATTCCTTGACGACATGGGCTTCCGCCAGATAGAGCTGCTGGCAGTCGTTGCACAGCATATCCGGTCTATGGACCTGCAGCTTGCCGCACCGGTCGCAGTTGGTCAATTCCATCTTCGCTCACCCTGTAGTTCGTAATCGGGACCGAACCGTGACTTTATGTTCAATCCAATCGCAATGTCGAAACCGCGAGAACGTTCCTTAAGCTTATTAAAACAAAAAGAGCCCCCTTAAGACATAGGTCGCAAGGAGGACTCTTTACGCTTAATCGATAAAACCCGATCGTTGCAGCAAACGGCTGACGACGACCGCCGCTTCCGCCCGGGTAATCGGCGTCTTCGGCAGCAACGCCGCGGACCGATCTCCCTGAAGCAGCCCGTGGCGGACGTTCTCGGCGACCGCAGCCTTCGCCCAGCCGGCAATCGCGTCCGCGTCCCGATATCGTTCCAGTACCGAGACGACAGATTCGGAATTGTCGTCCGCCTGGCTTAATCCCGTTACGATCATCGCGCGAGCGATCATGGCCGCGGCTTCTTCCCGGGTAATCGTCGCGGACGGATGGAAATTTCCTTGCTCGTCTCCTTCCGCGATGCCGATCCCTTTGGCCGCTGATGCGGCCCCCGCATACCAGGCGTTAGACGCGACGTCCGCGAATGCGTCATTGCCCGTTCCGCGATCGGATAAGCCTAACGCGCGTACGATCATCGCGGCGAATTCCGCTCGCGTAATCGGCGATGCCGGATGGAACCGGTCGGCTTCCGTACCGTTCACGATCAATCTAGAAGCCAGATCGTTCACTTCGTTCCGCGCCCAATGGCGATCCATGTCCGCAAAAGCGACCGGATGGGCTACGAGCGCGTAGACGCTGTTCGTCAGGCTTCTCGCGACCGCGACATAGCGGCCTCCCCGCGATTCGATCCTCGTGGGCACGTGTCTCGCGTAGCCTCCCTCTTCCAGTACGGCTACCGTCGTGATCCGATCCGGATTCATGCCGTCCGGGATATCGAGAAGGCGTTCCACGAACGTTCCGAAGTTATCCATCTCCTTTGTTCGGCCGCCCTCGGATACGATGATCGCGAACGCGACCGGCTTGCCGACGACCGGAACGCTCGCATGTCCCGGAGCATCGGTCTGCGAGATCGAAACCGCGATGATGGCAGACGACTCATCGTCGTAACGGATTTCCGCCGCAGGAAGCTTGTAGCCGCCGTACGGAGTTCGAAGCTCCAGGATCGCTCCCTTTACAGCGAGCGATTGAACGATTGCGCCTGTCAGTTCCAACTCCACGTCCGCGTCTCGTTTATCCGTCGAGATGACGACCCTCGGCCGCTCCGATTCATGATCGAGTCGGGCAAGCCCGTTCTCAGGGTCGAATCTGGCTGTAAGCTTAGTACGGCTTTGATCGAAGGACCGCTTCACGATCAATCCGTCGCTTACGCTCCGATCGCCGATCGTCAGCTTCAGATCCGGATCGGAGGCGGGGGGCTCCGGTGTTGTCGCTGGATTACCGCCACCGCCACCGCCGCCGCCACCGCTGCCACCTCCACTTCCGCCTCCGCCCGATCCGCCGGACGAGGAACCTTCCCTGAACACGTGAATATCGTAGGTTCGTGTCGTCGCGTTCTCCGCCGTCACGAGCAATTCGATCCGGTTGACCCCTTGTTGTAATGGAAGGGCAGGGCTTGATTCTCCGCTCGTCAATGCGAACGGTTCCGTAGTCGGGGCGTTCGAATCGTCGTAGACGCGAAGGACCATCGTCGCTCCTGCATCGTAAGTCGCAGCCGTCACCGAGAGGCTCATCACGCTATAGGGCACGGTGGCCGCATAAGCGGTTTTCTCTCTGTCAAAGGCCGGACTCAAGCGGATGTCGGCGCCGTTCGCGCCAGCCAAGCTAAGCGCCGCGAGCGTCGCGTCGTCTCCCGGCGGATCGGTCGGCTCCGCTTCCGTCTCGAATCTCCATCCCGTATCTTCCTCGATCCCGGCGAACGGATTGCCCGCGCCGTCGACGAAAGCCCCCGGATCGATCCGGACGGCATATTCGGAAGAGGGATCGAGCGGCTCGGACGGCCGAATCGTGACCCTTGCGCCGGCTACCGTCACTTTGGCCGTATCCGTAACCGAGATCGTCTCGCTCCATCCGCCGTCCGTCTTGCCGATTACGACCGTTTTCCCATCAACAGCCGATACGAGCTCGTTGAAGCTCACCGACAGCGGATTGCTCACGGACACGTTCCGCGCGTTCCTTTCCGGGGAGAAATGAATCGCCGAAGGCCCTTCGGTATCCGGCAGGGCGCTCCAACGCGCATGAAGCGTCACGTCGGCCGCGGGCATGGGAAACGCGTCCCCGGGAACATAAACCGTTCCCAGGCCGTCCCGTCGCGTAGACCAGCCTGCGAAGCTGTACCCCGTTCTTGTCAATCCCCCAATATTTCCGAGAACCTCCACCAATTCCCCCTCCCAATACTCGAAGGGGTCAAGCGGAGGCTCTCCGCCCGTACTGCCGTTTCCTTCGTAAATGACGGTATATGTCGGGTTGTCCGGCGTCCTGACCATCTTTTTCCCATAAACGTTCTTACGTCCCGCCTTGTCTTTGACGATGACCGAGAAGTGGTACGTTTGCCCGCTAAACAAACCTGTGACCGTCTTCGTCGAGATATCCTTTTCGTACGAGCCGAGAGGCACGCCTCCGGATTCGACCGCGCTCACCGTACCCGCGTTGTTGCTTCCGACACGATAGACCCGATATTCCAATTCGCTCGGCGGGGTTAAATTATCTTCCGCTTTCGTCCAGTTCAGCGTCGCTTCGGTCAATCCGATATCGGTCGCGACGATTTCCGGATCGCCGACGGTCGGCGGAGTCAAGTCGACGACGGCAGCATTGATGACGGGCACGCGCCGGTTCTCGGTCGTGTTGTCTCCCAATTCCCCGCTCGTATTCATCCCCCACCCCAATACCGTCCCGTCCGACTGCATCGCGTAGCCGGAAAATCCGCCCGCGGCGATCTGCCGCACGTCCGTCAATCCGCCGACTTCAATGGGCGTATAACGCCATTCCCAGGTCCCGTCTCCCATCTCTCCCTGTCCGTTAAATCCCCACGCCCATACCTTTCCTTCTTCTGTCAAAGCATAGCTGTGATGCCCGCCCCCGACAACCGCCTTCGCTTCGGCGGGCATGAGGACTTGAACCGGTCTGTTGCGGTTATAACCCGTGCCGTCTCCAAGCATTCCCCAAGTGTTCATCCCCCAGCTCCATACCGAACCGTCGTGTTTGACGGCCAAGCTGTGGGAATTTCCGGCTCCGATCGCTTTAACATCCTGTATATCCACCTGTTTTGGGACGAGACTGTTCGTTGTCGTGCCGTCCCCCAACTCTCCGAATTCGTTGTTCCCCCAAGTCCACACGGTCCCGTCGGATTTCAGGGCGAGGCTGTGCCAACCGCCGGCGGCGATGGCAATCACATCGTTCAAGCCCGGTATTTCAACGGGCGCGTTGCGTTGAATCGTCGTTCCGTCGCCTAGTTCTCCACTGTCGTTTTTCCCCCACGCCCATACTTTGCCGTCCTCTGTCAACGCGAGCGTATGGTAGCTGACGCCAGTCGATAATGCTTTGATATCTCCGTGGATTCCCGTTATTTGCACAGGCAGCGATCGGTTCTCCGTCGTGCCGTCGCCCAACTGGCCATTCTCATTCATTCCCCAGGCCCATAACGTGCCGTCGTCCTTGATCGCGTAGCTGCTGCGGATGCCTGCCGCGACCGCTTTGACGCGAGTTAAATTTTGAACGATAATCGGCGCTTTCCGGCCTACGGTCGAACCGTTTCCCAACTGCCCCATCGTGTTCTGGCCCCACCCGTACACCGTTCCGTTCGTATGCAGCGCAAGACCATGATAATACCCCGACGCGATCTGAGGCTCGACGACATAGTCGGCCGCATGGGCCGTCTTGTCCGCAACGAACGTCATCGATCCCAGCAGCACGAGAACGCCGAGCCAAATTTTTCCGAACCGTTTCATGAACTTCATCCTTCCGCGTTTTCCGGCGCTTCTGCTTGGCCGGGTTTCTCACCTCCATTTTAAAAAGCGAAAGTGCGGATTTCGATTAACGAAAGTTAACTTTCGACAAATAGTTATCGAAAAAATCCGTTATTCGACGGCTTTTCCGTCATCGCGCCAGACCGTTCGGACTGAGGATCCGCTAATTGTGAACAAAACCGGGTTTTGCGAACCCTCGCGGACACAGGATCCGTTATCCGGCTCCGAAATGTCGAACTTGGCCATTCCACATCGAAATAACGGATCCTCTGTCCGAATCGCCATCAAAAGGAGCGGTTTTCAGCAAAATAAGGTCTCCTGTGTCCGATAGCGGAAGGTCAAGTAAATGAAAGGTTTCTCCAAAAAAAGAAGCCACCCTACGCGAGCGTAGGCGGCTCCTCCACAAGCAGTGGCAACCGATCTTTTATCGGACTGCGACGAGCTTACAAATGCAGCTCCATGATCCGATGGCCGTACAGCATGAACGCCGACAATACGCCGGCCAGCAACAGATACGCCCCCAGCACCTTCCACTTCACCGCCGCGGGAGCTTCGTAGTAGGTCCGGTAACGGTGAAGCTCCTGTTCGAGCTCTTCGATCCGCTCGCTGGCGGTCAGCTCCCCGTCCTTGAGCATCCAGGAAACGACCGGCTTCGACGGATCCTCGTCCTCGTACTCCACCGGCTCGTATTCCCACTTCTGCAGCAGGCTCAGCGTTTTTTCGGCGAATTCGCGATCCATGCGCGCCCGCTCCCGGGCCAGCTTCTGCTCGTCCTGAAGGAACGGGATCAACCGCCTGCTGCCAAGCTCCTCTTCGACTTTGCCGGCCTCCGCGACTTGCGCGGCCAGCGCTTGCTTCAGCTCCCACGTGCTGGAGAGATTCGGCCAGCGCCGGATCTCCTCCCGAAATTCAGTCAGCTTCTGTTTCTCGTAGGCCAGAATCGATCCCCGGTAGCCTTCCCTGGCCCGATTCCACCAACTGACGGCCCCGATCACCAGAATCAACACCATCAGCGGGCTTTGCGCCAAGAAGGCGTACGCGCCGAGCAGCAGCAAGCCGATCAGCCAGATTTTCGTCGACAATACCGATACGATACGCCCCCCGTCGAGCGGGGAAACGGGAATTAAATTGATCAGGTTAAGCATCGCCCCGAGGAAGACGACAAGCGCCCAGAACGGCTCTCCGGTCATCTCGTACAGCGCCACGGCGGGCAGAAACGAGATCAGTCCGGCAAGCGGCCCTCCGTACGCCAGGTAAGCTTCCGTCGCCGCATTGCGGGGCAGCTCTTTCAACGAGATGAGCGCCCCGACGAACGGGATGAAAAACGCCGGCGAAGTTTTGATGCCTTTGCGTTTGGCCGCGATCAGATGCCCCATCTCGTGAACGAAGATCAAATAGACGATCGCAACGCCGAACTTCCAGCCGAACATGACCGCGTAGGCTCCCAGGCTGACCATCATCGAGATGAACGTGCCGCCGAACTTCGTCCACTTCAGCAGCGCGAGCACCCATTTGAATTTGGCCAACAGGAACACGCCGATCCCGATGAGCATAGACCTTGCTTTGGCTTTATCCACGGCGGACTCCCTTCTTCTTCGGTATTGCATTGTGTCCTTATTATCGCACGGAATACGAACCGGAAGAAAGTGCGGCTCCGTAGGCGAAATACGATCCTTTACGGCCCTTTGCTTCTGTGCTACACTTGTTCGTACTTACAGGAAACGGAGGGTTACGTGTGATAGACTTCATCCGAGTTCGGTCCTTGCGCGGCTAATTGAATAGCGCATTAGGCTCTGCCTGCGTGCAGAGGACTCGGGATAGGTCTGTCCTATAACCTTCATATGCGGGGAACGATCGGGAGATGAGCCCGGATCGGATGACGGATGGCTGCCGTTCGGCGCCGTTCGGTATTCGGGACGCTTTCGACCTCGCGCCCTTCGGGAAATAGGCAAGATCGGCTCGCGCCGTCCGTATTCGGCGTGCGTGCTTTTTCCGCCCCTCTATAACGTCATTCGACCGCACAGGCAGAGCGTTGTCTGTGTTTTTTTGTCGTTTTTTAAGAGGTTGTTCAAAAAGTCCATTTTGATCACGCACTTTTTGCGATCGGAGGAAAAGAATATGGAACGAATACGCGATAAAGCCGTTGCCGTCGGCGTTCAATTAAACCAGGAGACGGGCTTCGCCGGATCGATGGAGGAGCTTCGCAGCCTGGCCGAGGCCTGCGAGCTCGAAGTCGTCGGAGAACTGACGCAGAAAGCCGACCGGATCCAACCGTCTTCCTACATGGGAACGGGCAAACTAAAGGAATTGAAAGCCCTGATGGCGGGAAGCGAAGCTCGGGTCGCCGTCTTCAACGACGAACTGTCCCCGTCGCAAATCCGCAATCTCGAAGCGGAGCTCGACTGCAGGGTCATCGACCGTACGCTGCTCATTCTCGATATTTTCGCGAATCGGGCGCAGACTCGGGAAGCGAAGCTGCAAGTCGAAGTCGCGCGCCTGCAATACATGCTGCCCCGGCTGATCGGCCTGCGCGAATCGCTCGGCCGTCAAGGCGGCGGAGCCGGACTGAAGAACAGAGGCTCGGGGGAAACGAAGCTAGAGCTCGACCGGAGACGGATTGAAGATCGGATCTCCGCGTTGCAGACGGATCTGGAGAAGCTCGTCGAGCGTCGGCAGGTTCAGCGGAACAAGAGACGCAAAAACGAGATTCCCGTCGTCTGCCTGGTCGGGTATACGAACGCGGGCAAATCGAGCCTGATGAACGCCTTCATCCGGGCTTTCAATCCGGCCTCGGACAAAGAAGTGCTCGCCAAGGATATGCTGTTCGCCACGCTGGAGACGTCCGTCAGGAGCATCAGCTTGCCGAATCGCCGGTCCTTTCTGCTCGCCGATACGGTCGGGTTCGTCAGCCAATTGCCGCATCATCTGGTGAAGGCGTTCCGCTCCACGCTCGAGGAGGTGACGGACGCCGACTTGCTCCTGCACGTCGTCGACTGCTCCGATCCCGAGAGCGCCAAGCGAATCGAAGTGACGAACGAAACGCTGCGCGAGCTCGGCGCCGGGGACATTCCGGTCCTGTACGCGTACAACAAGGCCGACCGCGTTCCCGATCTGGCTTATCCGAAGCTGGGGGATGGAGGCGTATATCTGTCCGCCTCCAAGGGCGCCGGAATCGAGGAACTCGCCCGCCTGATCGCCGAGCGCGTCTTCGCCGACGACAAAACGTGCGAAGTGCTCATCCCCTACGATCAGGGACAGCTCGTCTCCTACTTCCAAGAAAATGCAGTCATCCATGCGATGAGCCACGAAGAAAACGGCACCCGCCTGGAGATGACTTGCCGGGAAGCGGATTACGATAAATACCGCGACGTGTTCGAGGCGACCGAAGCGAACTGATCCCGCCGCGACGCGTGCCGAGCCAAGCCAAGGCGATTCCGCAAGGCCGACAGGTCTTCGGTATCGCCTTATCACGTATGGTCAGCCGTCTCCCCGCCGTCGCGGCCCGCACATCGAGCCCCCGCACGCCGTTCTCCCCGATGCCGCTTGCTCCCGCAATCGCCTGCCATCGCCAGCCCCACAACCGCGAAGAAAGGTGTTATACTTAAGAGATCGCCTTTCGGCAAATTATTCACTTTTGGGAGTCCTGATCGATGATACCGACTTACGAATTGAACGACGACCAATGGAATACGCTTGTCCAGGACGTCGCCGAGCATTTCGGCGAAGTGATGATCAACAGAGGCTTCCAGTATTACAAGCGCGGACGCGTCGTGAAGCTGACGATCCCGTCGCAGCGCCAAGTCAAAGCCCTCGTCGAAGGCAGCGACCTGTACCAAGTCGAATTGAATCTCGATTTCTTCACGGCCAGCCGCTGCGAATGTCCGGTGGGGAGCTACTGCAAGCATATGTTCGCGGCCATTCTGAAGTACGCCGACCTCCACAATCGGCCGATTCATCCATTGGTCAACGCGAAATCGCTCGTTCGCGCCACGGAGAAGGCCGACGCATACCAGACTTCTTACAATCAGGCGAAACAGCTTGCGGCCCAGAAGGCCGCGATGAATTTGGAGCGGATAAAGACGCAGGCCGCAAAAATTCCCGAGCTGAACGTCGAACAGTGGCACGCGTGGTTCGCCCTCGCGGCCGAACGTCTGATGCAAGGTCCGAGAAATACGCAATTCGTCAACGACGCTCTCGCGGCGATCTACCGGCACAAACCGTCCCTTCCCGGACATGTCGAAGCCTTTTTCGTGCTGCACGCCCATTTCTTCGTCCTGTCGAAGCTGACCAAGCAGCCTCAAGACCAATCGGGGTATATCTACTCTTACCTGGCTTTCCATACCCATCACGCCGCTTCCGACCTGCAGGAGTCGATCGGCCAGCGCATTCGGCAGGCCGCTTCCCTTGCGCAGGAGCCACAGAATGCTTCCCGGGCCGTTCAAACGCTCGATTACTTGCGCCGGGAAATGCTCGCGGAAACGAACGAGAACCGTTATTTCCTATTCCATTATTTCGACGTCTGGAGCCATTGGCTTCTCCCCTCCGCAAGCGGCGCGGCCCAGGCTAAGGATGAGTCTGGCAGACTCGCCGATACCGCGAAAGAGCTCGGCCCGACGGTTTCTTCCGTTGTCCGGCTTCTGGCGGAGAGCGGCATCCGCATGTTCCTGTCCGACGACGAGGAAGCCTGGAAGCTGTTGAACAAGGCGGACGAGACGACCGGGATTCCCGCGGAGCTGTTGCTCGCGTTTCTGTCGCATCTCGAACGGGAAGCGCAATGGACGCGGCTTGCGGACTGGCTGGCCCGGATCGCTCCGCTGATCAACGCCCGCAGAAGCGGAGACATGCGCGCATATGCCGAATTCTGGGAACGCGCCGCGCGGAAGCTCCCCGAAGCGGAGCCGCGCATGTGGGAAGCGCTCGTCTCCATGCTGCCGCAGTCGAAGGCACTGTACGTGGAAAAGCTGGCGGAGAGCGGGCAATGGGAACGTTGGATGGACTTTCATCTCAGCATGGACGGCGATCCGATGGACTTTCGCGTCACCGAGCTGGCGCCGATCGAGAAGAACGCGCCGGAGCTGCTGCTCCCCTTTTATCACCAAGCGGTCGAACGCTACGTGTCGCTGAAGAACAGAGACAGCTACAAGACGGCGGTCAGGCTGCTCAAGAGATTGGCGAAGCTGTATAAGAAGACGAAGCAAGAAGCGCGTTGGGAAGCGTTCCTCGCTTCGTTCGCCGACAAGCATAGCCGCTTGCGCGCGCTTCAGGAAGAGCTTCGGAAAGGAAAGCTGCGACATGACGATTAGAACCGGCGCCCCCTCCATCCACATTCGCGTCTTGCTGGGAGGGTACGGGGACGCGCTGATCCACGGCTCTTACGACGATTATCGACCCGCCCCGGGCCTCGCCGTCAAGCACGCGCTGTTCGCTTGGCACGCGCCCTCCTACTACGGCACGGAACTCGTCACGCACCGCCTCGAAGGCATCGAAGCCGTCGTGCTGCCCGCCGAGATGGTGCTTCCCTTCTTCGCCGAGCTCAAGCTGCTCCGCCATATCGAATGGGACTGGGACGAATACGCCCGGCGATTGATCGAACTCGCCGCGCCGCTTGCCGAACTCGTCGCGAACAAGCAGTACCATCCAAGCTACGAGGCGTTCCTGGAGGGCAGTCTGCAATGGACCTGGGACGAGGAGAAAATCCCGCCGGGAACTCGGGATCGTCTGCAATCCGCGGCGGAAGACGAGGACTTCGCCAAGGGGCTCCGAGCGGCATTCTCGGCGGCCGTCTTCCAGACCCACTACGGCTCCGAAGCGGCTGCAGGCGATCTTCGCAGAGAGTTTCCGCTGCTGTTCGCAAGAAGAAAAGACGGGCAGCAGCCCGCGGTCGGGCTAAGCGAGAGCGATTGGCTCGTCTCGATCGGCTGGCGGGCGGACGCCGCGCCTTTCCGGCCGGCCTTGCAGCTGCTGGAGCCGGACGAACGCGAGGAGACTTGGCGGCTTCGCCTCGTGCTGCAAGACAAGGCGGACGAAGCGGCGGTCTTCCCCGCGCGTCTGGCTGCGAGCGGCGAGCTGCTCGGCGCGTGGCCGAACGCTTGGACAGAGCAAGTGAACCAGCGTTCCGCCAATTGGCTGAAGCGGCTGCTTGCCCTGCTCCCGGACGAGCGTTTCAACGGATCCCCGAACGACGTATTCGCGGAACCGCTGAACGACGAGGCCGCATGGCGGTTTCTGACCGCGGACGGCCCCCGGCTGCTCGAAGCGGGCTGGCACGTGCTGCTTCCCGCTTGGTGGGAAGCGGCGCGGCGGAAGAAGCCCCGGCTGCGGGCGAAGCTCGGCTCAGGAGAAGGACGCCGCGAGGGAAGCTCGTTATTCGGGCTCGATTCGCTGATCGACTTCGACTGGCGCATCGCCATCGGAGACGTCGACCTCTCGGAAGCCGAATTCGCCGAGCTCGTCTCCCGCGGCGCAAGGCTCGTGCGGTTCCGCGGACAATGGATCCAGCTCGATCCCGCGCTGCTCCGGCAGATCCGGCAAGCGATGGCCGCCGTCGACAAGCGGCAGGGGCTCTCCTTCCAGGATGTGCTGCAGCTGCATCTTCTCGGCGGAGAGGGCGCGGAAGACGAAAATTCCGGCGAAGCGGAGGAAGACGAAGCCGCGAGGGCGGAGCGAATCCGGCTCGAGGTCGAGCTGAACGAGCATCTCGTCATGCTGATCGGCCAATTGACTCAGCATGCGGAACGGCCGGCGCTGCCGCCCCCGACCGGGCTGCGGGCACAGCTCCGTCCGTACCAGCTGGAGGGCTACGCCTGGCTGAGCTTCCTGCGGCGCTTCGGGCTTGGCGCTTGCCTGGCGGACGACATGGGACTCGGCAAGACCGTGCAGCTCATCGCGTATTTGCTCCTCGTCCAAGAAACCGAGCGGACATCCGGCCGGGAACCGTCCCCGTCGCTCATCGTCTGCCCGACGTCGGTGCTGGGCAACTGGCAGAAGGAGATCGAACGCTTCGCGCCTTCTTTGAAAGTCATGCTGCATTACGGCGGCAGGCGCTTGAGCGGAGAAGCGTTCGCGGAAGAAGCGCGTCGAGCGGACGTCGTGCTCACGTCTTACGCGACCTGCTCGCTGGATCTGGAGACGCTGCAGAGCTTGACCTGGAGCTCCGTCAGCCTCGACGAAGCGCAGAACATCAAGAACGCCCAGACGAAGCAATCGGCCGCCGTGCGCGGCCTGAAGGCGAAGCATCGCATCGCCCTCACCGGCACGCCGATCGAGAACCGTCTCGCCGAGCTTTGGTCGCTGTACGATTTTGTCAATCCCGGTTATTTGGGCAGCTCGCGGGAATTCCACGACCGGTTCGTCGCCTCGGTGGAGAAGGACAAGGACGAGCGCAGCACGGCCGACCTGCAGAAGCTGATCAAGCCGTTCATGCTGCGCCGCAAGAAAAAGGACCCGTCCATCCAGCTCGATCTGCCGGACAAAAACGAAATGAAGACGTACGTCCACCTGACCGCCGAACAAGGCGCCCTGTACGAGCAAACGGTCGGCGAATTGATGGAGAAGATGCAGAAGCTCGAAGGCATCGAGCGCAAAGGCGCGATCCTCGCCGCGCTGACCCGGTTGAAGCAGCTCTGCGATCATCCGGCGCTGATCACGAAGGAGGCGCTCCCGACGGGCGTTTCCGCCGCCGAAGGCGCGGAGGAGCAGCCGCTCGACGCCGAAGCGTTGATCGGCCGTTCGGCCAAGCTGGAGCGGCTGGTCGCCATGGTCAAGGAGCTGCGCGAGGAAGGCGACCGTTGCCTCATCTTCACCCAGTACGTCGGCATGGGGGAAATGCTGCGGCGAATTCTGGGACAGGAGCTGGGCGAGCCCGTCTTCTACCTGAACGGAAGCACGCCAAAGGCGGCCCGCGATCGCATGATCGAACGGTTCCAGGCCGGGGCCGGCCAAGCCCTGGACGCCGGTCGGCCCGGCGCGTTCGTCCTCTCGCTGAAAGCCGGCGGCGTCGGGCTGAACCTGACGGCGGCGAACCACGTCTTCCACTTCGACCGGTGGTGGAACCCGGCCGTCGAGAACCAGGCGACGGATCGCGCCTACCGCATGGGACAGACTCGGGACGTGCAGGTGCATAAGTTCATCTCGCTCGGCACGCTGGAGGAGAGGATCGACGAAATGCTGGAAAACAAAAGACAGCTCAGCGAGAACGTCATCTCCTCCTCCGAGGGATGGATCACCGAGCTGTCGACGGACGAATTGAAGGACTTGTTTACGTTGCGGCGCGACTTCGTCGGATGACGGAAGGCCGCTGCGGAGAGCCCGCCGGCATCCCGACCGGCGGGCTCTTCTTCATGGACGCGTCCCCCGGATTCGCGAAATAATCGACGAGAAAATCGCGGAACCGGCGAGCGGCCAAGGACAAGTATCGGCTGTCGTTCCAGACGATCCGGTACGTGCGCGCGCATTCCGGGGACTCGATCGGGAGCTTCTTCAGTTTCGTCGTCGGTCCGCCGCAATTGCCGACCAGCGCCACCCCGAGCCCCGCCTGCACCAGGCTGGAAATCGCTTGCGGCTCGTCGACCCGGCAGACGAACCGCGGCTCGAAGCCGGCCTTCCGAAGCAGCAGCTCGTTCATCTGCTGAAAAGGCACCCCTTCCTTATAACCGACGAACGGTTCGTCTGCGACCTCCTCCAGCCGCACGCTGTCCCGTCCGGCCAGCCGATGTCCGAGGGGGACGCCCAAATAGATGTCTTCCCGGAATACGGCGACCCCGCTCAACCCCGGCTTCTCGAACGGAAACGGCGTGACGATGACGTCGACATCGCCCGTTTCCACCATCCGCTGCATTTCGTCCGTCGAAGCTTGCGTGATTCGGAACCGGACGTCGGGATGCCGCGACACGAACTCGCCGAGCGGCTCCGACAGCCGGTCCATCGTCGACGTCGCGAGATGGATGCTGCCCTTCTCCTCCCCCGCCATCTCGGCAACCTCCATCCTCCCCTCTTCGAGCAAGGAGAGCGAGAGCTCCACTTTGCTCAAAAACGCCTTCCCGAACTCGTTCAACCGGATTTGCCTGCCGTGCCGATCGAACAGCGGGACGCCGAGGTCCTCCTCCAGCCGGGCGATCGTCTTGCTGAGCGCGGGCTGGGCGATGCGCAGCTCCTCCGCAGCTTTCGTCATATGCTCCCTCTTGGCCACGACGCGAAAATATTCCAATTGAAGAAGCTCCATCCCGATCGCCTCCTTATAACCTTAAGGTTATAAATGATATGCATGAAGATATATTTTTGTTTATGGTTTATCTATTATAAAATAACGCCAGGGAGAGAACAACAGGGTCCCGGAAAGAAGGTACGGCAGATGGAAAGCGACGCAAGATCGCAAACGGGAGAAAAATTAATTCTCGTCCTGGCGTTCACGCTCGCCGTCTACATCGCGCAGTTCGGCGGCGTCTTCCGGCGCGGATCGCGTGCGCCAAGCAAACCGGCTTCGCCGTCCTAAGGAACGGTTCCGGGAAAAACCTGCCGAATCGTCGCCGGGCGGCTGCTATCTTCCCGCAGCCTAGCGTCTCATCGTCCGCTTTGCCTTATCGCTCCATCGTCCCTTCGTCTACTGTCTCGTCGTCCGCTTTGACTATCGTCCATCGTCCCTTCGTCTACCGTCCCGTCGTCCGCTTCCGCCCTCCCCCTGGGCTATCGGACTGAGGATCCGCTAATTGTGAAAAAAACCGGGTTTTGCGTATCCATACGGACAGAGAATCCCTTATTTGCTTCGATGATGGCCATTTCGGCCACCCAGAATGGAAATAACGGATCGTCTGTCCGCAGCGCCATCAAAATGAGGGGGTTTCGACAAAATAAGGTCATCTGTGTCCGATTGGAAAAGATCTGGCGGATGCCTCGGCCCCAAACACATCGAAAATTCAATGAGAAAGGATGACCTATCCATGTCAGCTAACGAACGACAACGCCTCATGATGAAAGCCGCCGCCGTATCGGCCTACGGGCCGCCGGAAGCTCTGCAGGTCGTCGAGACCGAAGCGCCCGTGCCCGGCCCGGGCGAAGTGAGGGTTCGCGTCAAAGCCGCGGGCGTGCAGCCGGCGGATCTCGCCGTGCGCCGGGGCTGGGCGCCTCCCGGGGCAAGCTTGCGTCTGCCGCAAATTCCCGGCAACGAATTCGCGGGCATCGTCGACCAAGTCGGCGACGGCGTGACCGGCTTCGCCCCCGGAGACGAAGCGATCGGCTTCCGGGTGCTGAATTGCTACGCCGAATACGTCGTCGTCCCCGCCGAACAGCTCGCGCATAAGCCGGAGGGCATGCCTTGGGAGGTCGCCGGCGCTTTCTCCGCCTCCGCCCAGACCGCTCACACCGCGCTTCGCGAGCTTGGCGTCGGCGAAGGGGATACCGTCCTCGTCCACGCCGCGGCGGGCGGCGTCGGCAGCGTCGCGGTACAGCTCGCGCGCGCCTGGGGAGCGACGACGATCGGTACCGCGAGCCCCCGCAATCACGACTATTTGCGCTCGCTCGGCGCCATCCCCGTCTCGTACGGAGAAGGACTCGCCGACCGGATTCGCGCCTTGGCTCCCCAGGGCGTCGACGCCGCGCTCGACGCGGCCGGCGAAGACGCGCTAAGGGCATCCGTCGAGCTCGTCCCGAACAAGTCCCGCATCGGCACGATCGTCTCCTTCGGCCTGGCTCCCGAGCTCGGCGTTCGCGCCATCCGCAGCCAGCGATCGTCCGCGCGGTTAAACGAGCTCCTCGATTGCTGGCGACAAGATCGGCTGCGCGTCGAGGTTCGCGCGACCTTCCCGCTCGAGCGGGCGGCCGACGCCCACCGCGAGCTCGAAGGCGGGCACGGTTACGGCAAGATCGCGCTCGTCATCGATTAAAGCCCGCCTCTAAACAAACAGGCAACGCCCGTCTATGGCGGGCATTGCCTGTTTTTCGTTTCAATTCGCGAGCTTGGCTTTCTTGACGAGCCTGCGCACCGCCATGCTCCCGGCGAACACGACGGACGACCCCGCGATGACGCCGAACGAAGCGGTCGAGAGAGCGCTGCCTCCGAGGCCGTCGACGACCGTTCCGACCGTCGTGCCGAGCGCAACGCCGATCGCGGCGACGACGGTCACGAGCGCTTTGCCGACCGCCGAACGCCATCCGGCCGAACAAGCCGCGCCGCAAGCGACCGAAGCGAACAAACCTGCCAATCCGAGCAAAAGCATGAGACCACGCCCTTCTAGTAAAAAGTTCATGTTACTAGAATGGTCAACTCCGCCGCGTCTCAAACCGGTCCTTCGCCCGTTTTTTCAATACCGTCCCGTTTCCGGCTAGTCGCGCTCGAATTTCGCTCCCCTTACGCTTTTCAGATAGGCGCGGATTTGCTTCTGCATCCGGTAAGCGACGGGCATGATCACTTCCCCGTTGCTTGTCCGCAGCTTGACGATGTTCAGGAAGCCGTCGAACGACACGATGCTCTCCGCATTGATCACCGTGCCCCGGTCGGTGCGGATAAAGCCCGAATCCTCAAGCAGCGCGGACAGATCCTTCACCCGAGAGATCATTTTGTACTCGTCGTCGTAAGAATAGATCGTGACATCGCCGGCTCCGTTCGTTTGCAAGTAAACGATCTCCCTCACTTCCAGCAACCGGAAGTCCCCGCTCGAATTTCGCAAAGTTAACCGCATCGCGCATCCTCCCGTTCCCCAGGTTATGAATCAGCCGATCGCCGGAGAAAATAAGACCGATAGATCGGACACCTTCAGCCGGAATGGCCGATCATTCTTATTATAACGAATTTTTGCGATTTATGAATACTGTTTATGATACGAACTGTATTCAACAGCAAATTCAATCGTTCCCCGAGCTTCTCTACACTTAAATCATGAAAGAGGTGTGGACGATGGATCGCGATATTTTGGGCCTGGTCGGTCAACGAATCCGAAGCCTTCGCAAGGAACGGAAGCTTTCGCAGGAGCAGCTAGGGGAAAAAGGCGGCTTCCATTACTCCTATATCGGACAAATCGAACGCGGAGAAAAAAACATCTCCCTGCTGAATCTCGCCAAAATCGCCGCCGCGCTCGACGTCGGCATCTCTCAGCTGTTCGCCCTGATCGACGAGGAGGAGAAGCGCACCGAATCCGAGAACGATCTTCAGGAAATCGTCGCGACGCTGCGTTACCAGAGGCCGGATCAGGTCCGTATGGTCCGCAACGTCGTACGGGAAATCCTCGGCGAGAAGGATGCCTATTCGACGGACTGACAGCGGCTCAATCTTATTTTAAGAAAATCCGTCAGTTTCACCCCGAAGGTTCTTCTTCGTGTTTTCGCGTCGTTTCGTTGTTCTTCCTGTCCTCCCGTCTCCACGTACCTATCTCCCTGCCCATTTTGCTCCCCGTTGCCCCATTCTGCAGTCACATCGCCTTCTTTGCCCCGTCGCCCCGGCCCGTTCGGACCGCTATTTCCCCTTCTTTGCCCCGTGCCCCAGCCCGTTCGGACAGAGGATCCGCTAATTGTGAACAAAACCGGGTTTTGCGCATCTCTGCGGACACAGGATCCGTTATTTGGCTCCGAGATAGCGAATTCGGCCATTCGTGATCGAAATAGCGGATCGTCTGTCCGAATCGCCAGCAAAATGCGGGGGTTTCGGCAAAATAAGGTCTTCTGTGTCCGTTAGCGGAAGAGCAAACGGATGACAGGTCATGTGTGAAATAAAACGGCAATCGATCCGCGCCGCCGTGCGCGATCGATTGCCGTTTTAACGTCTTGCGTAGTTGAGAATAGCCGCCGCGGCGCGCTCGCGCCTCTCCGGATCGCCGCTTCTCATCGCCTGCTTCAAAATTTCGAGCGCCTCCTCGACCGTCCGCCGATCGACGACTGCTCTTTCTCCAGCTTCGGAACGTGCCCCTTGCGGCTCCGGCGACAGCCATGCGTCGAGTCCCGCCGCGCTCGCCGGATATTCGAAGGCGTTTACGATCCCGGGATTGTCCAGCAGTTGCCGAACGAGCGCGTTCAGCTCCGATCGCGGGACGCGCGCCAGCCAGGTCACGCCCCGCCGATGGCAAGCGCCGTCCTCCGCCGAGTCGGACGCATCCGCGTAGAAATAGTCTCCGACGTCGCCCACGTGCACGAACTCGCCATCTTCTAACAAAATATAGTCGCCGTCCCGAATCAAGCTCGCGAAACGATAGACTTCCGCCGAGCGCGCCGCCAGCTCTTCGCCTTCATAACCGTACGCCGCGTACAGCCGGCCGGCGATCTCCTCCCTGTCCGCGTCCTCCAGATTCCCGATGCCGGGATAACCGATGCTGACGTAATTATCCTCCAGATAAGCCTTCATCCGCTCTTCGGTCAACGCTTCCGGACGGATATGGTACAGTTTCATCCGCGATCCCTCCGACAATAGCTCAGCCGAACCAGTAACTGATATACAGCATGACCAGCAAGCCGAGAATAAACGAGTAAGTCGACGGCCTTTCGAACCCGTGGCCGTGGCTTTCGGGAATGAGCTCTTTATAGGAAATGAACAGCATCGCCCCGGCGGCGAAGGCCAGACCGAACCCGATCATGCCTTGAATGGCGCTTGCCGTGAAGTAGCCGACGACGGCCGCGGCCGCCTCCACCAAGCCCGTCAAAAAAACGATCGCGAACGACCGCAGCTTGCCGACCTTCGAATTGATCAGGAAGACGGCCAGAATCAAGCCCTCCGGCATGTTCTGCGCGCCGATCGAGAACGCCACCATCGGCCCTAGCCCTTGATTTTCGCTGGCGTAGCTGAACCCGGTGCTCAAGCCCTCGGGAATATTGTGAATGAACAGCGCGATAATGACGAGAAGCGATTTGGAATCGAACGAGCTGACCCGGCTGTCGTTCTCGACGTCGATATGCGGGATATTTTTTTCGATCAGGTCAAGCGCGACAATGCCGATCAAGATGCCGAAGGTCAGCGCGACGAGTCCCGATTCCTCGACGGCTTGCGGAATGAGGCCGAACGTCGATGCGGATACCATGATGCCCGCGGTGAAGGCGATCAGAATATCCTTCCATCTCTCGGACAGCTTTTTGATGAAAAAAACGGGGGCCGCGCCAAGAACGGTAGCCATGGCGGAGATAAAACTCCCGAGCAATGCGGATTCCACGACGGATGCTCCCTTCGGGTCGAAGCCGTATAGTGTCTGAATTAGATTCTAATTCGTATCGTCCGCCTTTGCAATGCTTCTTATCCGCTGACAGCCCGGGCCCGGGCCCGGCGAAAACCGCACAGTTTGACAGATTTTCAGGCTTCGTCGATAATAAGAGCAAATCCGATCGGGCAAGCACCTCACAAAGTCGCACACGAGCCGTGTTGCTTTGCCGGGGTGCTATTTTATTATGAAGCGGAGGTCGCGAAGTGAAAAAGAAAACTTACGAGGAACTCGTGAAGGAATCCCCCGTGACTTACGAAATGTATGCCAATATGGTCGACGACGGCAAACGTTACGAGCTGGCGGACGGCGTGCTGGAGCTCATGAGTCCTTCTCCTGGTTTTATCCATCAATCCATCTGCCATGAAATGCAAATGATTCTCAATACAAGCTGCCGAAACGACTTTATTATCGTCGCTTCCCCCATCGACGTCATCCTTTCCGATACGGAATTTCGGCAGCCGGACATCGTGATGATCCACCGCAGCCGAATATCGATCATTGGCAAACGGGGAATTAACGGCGCTCCCGACCTTGTCGTCGAGATTACGTCCGAGCATTCGCGCAGGCTGGACAAAGTGAAAAAACGCAGCGTCTACGCCAAATATCAAGTTCCCGAATACTGGATCGTCGACCCTTCCAACTTCACGCTGGAGCAATACTTGCTGAATGAAGACCGCTACGAGCTGACCGACGTTTACGCCGAAGACGAAACGATCCGCTCTCGTACGGCCCCTTGCGTCTCGTTCAGCATGGACGAGCTCGTTCGCAGCCTTCCCGTGCCGCCGGAGCTTCTTGAATAGAACATTGATTTCCCACGCGTCCGAAAATGAGGAGATGGAACCTTTGCAGATTCAAAAGCGGCCCCGGGAGATGTTATTGCTCGACCGAACCGGGGAAATCGGGCCTGCCGACATCGCGCGCGCATTCGCCATGGACGAGCTGCTCGGTCGGCGCGCGAGCGGCGGCGGTCCGGCGATCTGCCATCTATGGAGGCACCCGCGCGCGTTCGTCATCGGATCGAAGGATGGCCGGCTCCCCGGCGCGCCCGATGCCGTCCGCTGGTTGAAAGAACAAGACTATTCCGTGCTCGTTCGCCATTCCGGAGGCGCGGCCGTGCCGCTCGATCCCGGCGTTGTGAACGTTTCCTTGATTCTGCCCGCCGAGTCGGAAACGCCCGGCGCCTTCAACGACGATTTCGAGCGGATGTTCGAGCTGATCCAGGCGACCTTGTCCGTCTACGGAGGCGAAGTCGGCCGGGGAGAAGTCGCCGGCTCCTACTGTCCCGGGGATTACGATCTGCATATCGACGGCCTGAAAATTTGCGGCATCGCCCAACGAAGGCAAGTCGGGGCGACGGTCGTTCAGGCGTTCGTGAACGTCGAGCCCTCCGGTCCCGAGCGTGCGAGGCTCGTGCGCTCGTTTTACGATCGGGCAGGGTTGGGCGCCTCTCCAGGGGATTATCCTGACGTCCGGCCCGAGACGATGTCCAGCCTGCAGGAGCGGGGCATCCGCGGGGCGGATCGCGCGGAATCGTTCGCCGCGGCGATCGTCAGCACGCTTGAGGCGTTCGGCGCCAAGAGCTTCGATGAACCCGGCGCCTTCCGATTGCCCGGACAAGACGAGCTTGACGCCGCGGTTCGCCGCCTGAGGGAACGCCACCCCTTGCGCTGACGACGGCAATCGGCGCAAGTTCTTCACGTTAACGATCCTGCGGGAAAAACCGCCTATCCGTTTTTAACTGCACGTTCTAAGCCGGCCGGATGCGGAATAGGGATGTACGGATCGTTATCCCGCGCGAAGGGTGATTCCCGATGAGAAAATGGAAAAACAAGCTGATCCTGGCGATCGGCTTCTTGCTGTTGCTGGGCGGAACGTCCGCCTCGGCCGTCTCTTCCGCCCCCGAGAGGCCTCCGCTGACGGACACGGTATATCTGTCGCTCGACGGCGTGCCGGGCGAATCGACCGCCAGAGGCTACGAGAGATGGATCGAGCTGACCGGCGTCGAATTCGGCGTATCCAATTCTTCCGCTTCTCCGGGCGGCTCCGGCTCCGTCGCCGGAAGAGCCTCGGTCGATTCGTTCTCGGTCTCGAAGCGTCTCGACTCCGCCTCGCCGCTTCTCTTGCAAGCCGCGCTGACGGGCAGAGCCGCGAAATCCGGCAAGCTCGTCTTCCTGAAGCCGGGCGAGTCTCCGGCGCCCCGCCTGAGCATCGATCTCGGCGCGGTCTCCGTGACCGACTACGCCTTCGACAACGCGCACGAGACCGTGCGGTTCAAATTCGACGCCATCCAATTCAGCTACTTCCCGACATTGCCGAACGGCACCAAGGCGCCTCCCGTCGCCGCCAACTGGAACTTCAAGGTGAACGCTCCAAGATAATCCCGTTGCGGCAGCCGACAATTGTGAGGCTTGGTTGAACCGTTTGACGACCGTACGCCGTAATTTGGTTTGGTCGAATTAATTGCCCGCTCCTCGCCCCGTTCGTGCGCCGTAGATTGGTTTTGTCGAACTAATTGCCTGCTCCATACCCCATTCGTGCGCTGTAGTTGGGTTTAGTCGAACTAATTGCCTGCTCCATTCCCCATTCGTGCGCTGTAGTTGGGGTTAGTCGAACTAATTGCCCGCTCCATGCCCCATTCGTGCGCCGTAGTTTGGTTTAGTCGAACTAATTGCCTGCTCCGTGCCCCTTTCGTGCACCGTAGTTGGGTTTAGTCGAACTAATTGCCTGCTCCATACCCCATTCGTGCGCTGTAGTTGGGGTTAGTCGAACTAATTGCCCGCTCCATGCCCCATTCGTGCGCCGTAATTTGGTTTAGTCGAACTAATTGCCTGCTCCATACCCCATTCGTGCGCTGTAGTTGGGGTTAGTCGAACTAATTGCCCGCTCCATGCCCCATCCGTGCGCCGTAGTTTGGTTTTGCCGAACTAATTGCCCGCTCCATACCCCATTCGTGCGCTGTAGTTGGGTTTAGTCGAACTAATTGCCTGCTCCATACCCCATCCGTGCGCCGTAGTTGGGTTTAGTCGAACTAATTGCCTGCTCTCCTCTGTCCGCCATGCCCGGCAGGCTGCAAGCCGCGCGCGATCCGGTCGGCCGCCTGCTTCCATTGCTACGATTTTCATCCGCCGCTTCGAAAAAAAACGCCGGTATGCTATATTACGAGTAGCGGTCGCTTATTCGACGGCCTACGCCTGAACCGGAGAGAGGATCATATACGATGTGGAACGGCAAGCCGAACAGACTGATCGCCTCCTCGCTCCTCCTGCTCTCCCTCTTGTTGGCCGCAGGCTGCGAGTCATTGTCGGCCGTGCTGGCCGCCGAACGGGACAATTCGCAGGAACGCCTGCACGAGCGGATCGTCGAGGCCCTTGCCCATCGCGAAGACGCGATCGAGCTCGATTATTTCGGCAAGGAAGCATCCATGAAGAAGGATATTCAGAATATTCTGGACAACGCCATCCGATCCGACGATTACCTCCATTACACGGTCAAAACCTACGGCTATAAAGCCAAAATAAAGGGAAACACCGCCTCGATCGCGTTCGACTTTACCTATTGGGAAACGCTGAGCCAAACGAACGAAGTGAAACGGCAGGTCGCGCAGACGATTAAGCGAATATTGACGCCGGAAATGAACGATCACCGGAAAGTCAAGACGATCCATGACTGGATCGTCGCCAATCTCGCCTACGATACCGCGCTCGTCTCCCATTCCGCTTACGACGGACTGGTGGACGGCCGCACGGTCTGCCAGGGCTACGCCCTGCTTACCTACGAAATGATGAGACAGGCCGGCATTCCGGTCCGCATCGTCGAAGGCACATCGCGCGACTCGGCCCATACGTGGAATCTCGTGCAAATCGACGGGCGCTGGTACCACCTCGACACGACGTGGAACGATCCCGTACCCGATACTGCGGGCAAAGTCTATTATCACTACTATAATTTGACCGACGAGCAAATTCGCGCCGACCATCAATGGGACGCCTCCGCCTATCCGGCGGCCGTCTCGGACTACGGCTCTACGCTGAAGAAGCTGGCCGACGCCGACGCGGCTTGGGCCGATGAGCTGTATCGCGAGCTCGAATTCGTCTACATGGAAGACGAGCATACCGCAACCGACGTTCTCGGCCTGACGGACAAAATTCGCGATGCGGTCGAGCTTCGACGGGACGAGATCATCCTGCGCTATACGAACGGCTCTGCGGTCGAGACCGATATGAAAAAAGCGTTCGACGCCCAGAGAGGCGTCTCCCGCTACACTTATTCCTACGAAGACTATACGAGAACGAAAGCGGGCGACAAGCTGCTTCGCATTCGGATCGAGTATGCGTAATCGTCGGGCCTTTATCCCCGACCCGAAGCAAGTCCCCTTTAGCTCCCCGACAACAACCCGTAGATCGGTATCATCAGGATCGACGTCAGGATGCCGGCGGACGCCATGGAGAAGCCGCTGACGCCGCCGGCCCATTCGGAGTCGAGCAGCAGCCGGGAAGTGCCGATGCCGTGCGAGCTCGTGCCGATCGCGGCGCCGAGCGGGACGTCGGCACGGATGCCGCATAGCCGCATGAATCCGGGGCCGGCGACGCTGCCGAACAAGCCGGACAAGACGGAGAATACCGCGCTGAGCTCCGGGATGCCTCCCGTTCTCCTCGTGATCTCCATCGCGATCGGGGAAGAAACGGACTTCGTCAGCATGGACAGCAGCAGCTCCCTCGGACTCCCCGGAATATAGAGCATGAAGAGAATCGCCGCAAGCGACAGAATCGAACCGGCGGCGATGCCCGCCAGCACCGGGAGCAGCATCTTGCGAATCGCGGCCGCATGCTTATACAGCGGCACGGCGAGCGCGACCGTTGCGGGACCCAGACCGTAGGCGATCCAATCTCCTCCCAGTCGATAAGACTCGTACGGAATCCCCGTCAGTGCCAACAGCCCGATCAGACAAATCGAAGTGACGACGAGAGGATTGATCCTGCGCCATCTGCTCCTCCCCCATACCGCCGTCCAATATACGATCAACGTCAGGAAGAAGCCGAAGGCGGGGTTATTCAGCCATGCGGGCAGCGTCATCCGGGCTCTCCTCCTTCCGTTGCAGCGCCTTCGTCACGAGACCGGTCGCCGCCATGACCAGCAGCGTTCCGGGAACGATGCCAAGCACGACAAAGATCCAATGCTCGCCGATGCGGTCGGCGAAAGCGATCGTTCCGACGATAGCCGGCACGAAAAACAAGCTCATATGGCGCAGCATGAACCGGGAGCCGCTCTCGATCCACTCGAGCTTCACGAGGCCCGCGAACAGCGCGGCGGCCAACAGGATCATGCCGATCACGTTGGCGGGAAGAGGAACGTTCAAATACGTTTCGATCGCGACTCCGGCGAAATAGAAAACGATCAAAATAGCCAAGCCTCTCAGGAACGCAAGCAATGAAGGCACTTCCTTTCTGCGATCGGCCGACCGCGCGACGATCGGCCGCTTAACGGGACGCTCACGAATCGCACCTCCCGCCTTCGTCTATTTTCGCTTGAACGAACCCGTTTGGGAAGGATTTTCTTCAGCGCACTCGGCGGACGGCACGACTTACGAGTACCGGATTCGCTAAAAAACGAAAAGGCTGTCCCGAAGGTCTATAGACCCGGGGACAGCCTTTGAACGTTTCGCCGATACATTCGCGTATGCTTATGCTTTTATGCAATGTCGTAACTCAGTGCGTATGCCCTTCTTCAGGCGAGGCGAATGCGCCGCTTCCGCTCTGCGCGTAATCCAGGCTGGCCGTCAGCGCGGACAGCAGCTCTTCCATGTTTCCCTCCCGGCGAATGGCCGCCGGTTCGTCTGCCGGGCGCTCTTTGGTGGGCAGCTTCGCGATCTTCCGCTGAATCAGCATGCGCAGCGACTCGTCGTACCGATTCGGGTATTTCGCGCCGGCGTACTCGCCGGACATGGCGAGGATGAGCTGGCGAAACGCGAAGGCGTGATCCTCCGGAACGCGTTCGCGAACCCGGTTGGACGGCGCCGCGATCCGATCCATCTGTCGAATCTCGTCCTCGTAGAGCATCGTCGAGAGGACAAGCCCTTCCTCCGCCGGCCAGATCGCGGCCAAGCTCTGCGCGGAGCGGAGGGTGATGTAGCCGATGCCGGCTTTTTTCTCCCGCAGCAGGCCGGCATGCAGCAGCCGGAACGCGTCTTCGCCGAGTTCGTCCGTGCCGACGTAATAGTGCTTCTTGAGCCGGATCCGCCCGACTTTCGCCTCGTCGGCGAATTGCTCGACGACGAACGTCTTGGACGCTTGCGGGGCGATTGCCTCCAGCTCGTCTTCCGCGAGCTCGACGAGATTGCCTCCGCCAAGATCGTACGCTTTGCGGATCGCGTCGGTCTCGACTCTCGTCTCGCAAGCCTGGCAATATTTCAGATGAGAGATCGGACCGCCGCAAGCTTCGTGAATTTGCCGGAGCGAGATTTCCTTGTCTTCGGTCGCCGCGTACAGCTTGATCGGAATTTGGATTTTGGCGATTTGGATCGTGCCCTTCCACATGGCGTGCATCCGGATTCCTCCCGTTATCGCAATCTAGCAATAGGATTGCCGATTCGGTAGGAAAGAATACGCTGCTTCGAAACCGATCAACCGTTCGTCGCGCGCCGCTATTCCGCGTCCTCCAAGACCGCCCGCAAGCGGTAAAAGGCGAGCATCGGCAGCCGCGTTTCGTCATCGAACGGAACGTAATAAGCCGGATTGGTCTCGTAGGCGCCATGGACGAACGTCTCGCCGCTGGGCTCGCGGGACAGCGCAAGCACGATTTCCCGAGGCCCGGCCACCCGCCATTCCGTCACCCCGATCCAACCGTTTGCATCCTCCGCCCTGAACACTTCTTCATTCGTATGGGCGAGCAATTGACCCGCGACGTCGGCGAACCGGATCGCGAGCTCGGCTCCGCCCGTTTCCTCGTTTCGCCGGATTCGCGCGCTTTCGGCGCGGGGGGCGCGGAAAGCACCGTATCCCGGCAAGCCGTACGCGCCGCCAAGCGCCGCCGCCGCGAGCCGTTCCCCGATCAGCCGATTGCCGGACGGACCGTTGTGAATATTGTCGCACACCTCGCAGTCCAGAGAAGGAACGACGTATACGCCCGGATAACGTTCGGCCGCTTCCTTCTGGGCGTCTCGCACCAGCCCCCAGCAGCGGTCCAAGCTGTCGCTCGTCTCCCAGCCGATCAGCCGGTTCAACTGCACGGTCAGGACCGGAAGCCCGGCATCCCCGAAATCTTCCCGCAAGCGCCGCACGAGCGAGCCGAACCGCTCCAAATAAGTCGCGGCTTCGTCGGTTTCCGGCATGTTCGCGTCCGAGCAGCCCTGATACCAGAGCACGCCCTTGACCTTGCCCCCGGCTGCTCGCGCGATGTCCAGCATGTTCCGGTACAGCTCTCCCTGCTCTTCCGGGTTCCAGCTGCGCAGGTGAGAGCCGCCGAGCGCGGTCGGAACAAGGCCGATCGGATAGCCGAGCGCCGCCTTGAGCCGTTTCCCGAACAAAAGAAACGGCGAGTGCGCCGGATTCGACCACTCGCGGTTAGGCGCGTACAGCGTGTCCGTCGGATCGTTCAGCGGATGGCTGGCCATGTCCCAATGCCCGTTCAGGCGAAGCATATGGACGCCCGGCTCCGGCCCGTCGTCGTGAGGCCCCCGGCCGTATCCCGCCGCATTGCTCTGCCCCGCGATCACCCATAGATCGCCGACGCCGAGATGATGGATCATATCCCCGCGCATCGGCCACTCCATCGCCGGATCGTCCTTGCGCACGCGAAGGCAGGTTTCCACCCGGTACAAGCCCCCGGCCGGCGCTCGCAGCCGCGCGGACCAGCGCCGCCCTTCTTCCATCGCGCAAGGCGTCCACGACAAGACGAGCCGTCCGTCTTCCTCCCGAACGATGCGGGCGTACACCTGCGCCCGCTCCGGATCGTAGCTGTCGTCCGCGTGCCAATTCCCATGAAGCGCCAAGTCCGCGAATCCGTCCGGCCCTTGCTGCAGTATCGTCCAGGACGAGGGACCTTCCGTCACGTAAGCGCCGTTTGGCCGATTTTCCATCCGCTTCACCCTTTCCGGCTTCGATCGTCCGTATCCGTCAAATGGGACAATCCGAGCAGCACGGACGTCTCCGGATCGTCCGCGACCGCGAATCTCGGCGCGCCCCACGGCGTCCATGCGGACGCCAGCGTGCGTTCGATCACTTGGGGCAGCACCCGGTCGGCGGATTTCATCAGGCCGCCGCTCAGCACGACGACTTCCGGATCGTAGGCATGGACCAGATTCACGATGCCCGCGCTCCAGTGCTCCAGCAAACTGTCGACCAGTCTTCGCGCCCAATCCTCCCCGCGTTCCTCCGCCGCGATGACGTCCCCGTAGCCTAATGCTTCCTTACGCCGCGCCAGCGGGCTGTCGGCGAATCCCGGCATGCGCGCCGCGCGAATTTGCAGCGCCCAATGGCTCGCTTGCGCCTCCATGCAGCCGACGTTGCCGCAAGCGCACTTCTCCCCGTGAATGTCGGTCGCCAGATGTCCGCCGAGAATGCCGGCTTGATAGTGCTTGCCCCTTACGATCCTGCCGTTCATGATCGCGGCCGTCCCGATGCCGGTGCCGAACATGACCAGCACCGCGTCCTGCGAATCGCGCGCCGCCCCGTAAGCCGCTTCGCCGAGCAAGGCGGCGCGCGCGTCGTTCTCCATGACGAGGGGCAACGAGAATGCCTCGCTCACCCACCGGTCGAAATCGAAGCCGATCGCGTCGGTATATTTCTCGTTAATGGACAGAAGAACGCGGTTGTCCGCGTCCACGATGCCGGGCAGCGCCAGGCCGATGCCCCGGCAGCTAGAGAGCGCGAGGCCCGTCTCGCGCAGCAGCGCGGCGACGGTCGCCTCGACCTCCGGCAGCCGGCCGGCCAGCCCGTTCTCCGAGTAAGCCGGAATGCTCGCCTTGGCCGCTACCGTCCCTTTCTCTATCAATCCGATTTTAATATTCGTACCGCCGAAGTCAATGGCGACGTTCATGGGACATTCCTCCGCTTACCGCTCGTTTCAAGTTCTCACGTAGGCTTTGATCGTCGCCAGACGGGTCCCTGCGCTGCGGTCGGTCGGCCGGATCGTGTATTCCCCGACGGCCGCGGGAATGACGAACGTTTCCGCGTAGCGGACGACGAACGGCGCGAACGCCCCGCTCGGGCTCTCGACGACCGCTTCTTCTCCTTCGACCAGGTTCAGCATCTGTACGCCGCCGTTCGTATGATGGGGAACCTTGTCCGTGAACCAGTGCCGCCGGGTTTCGATGAACTGCAGCTCGTGCAGCCCCGTTCTCTCTTCGATCCAGCCTTGTCCTTCCGCGACCTGCTCCGTGCGGTTGATCAGGTTTTTCTCGACCCATTCGGTTCGGCGATCCCATTGGATGTTGCGCTTGCCGTGCTCCAGATGCACCGGGCGCGGCTTGCCGTCCAGCCCGAGGCGATCCCAGTCCCACAGCTTGAACGTAAAAATATACGGGGTCGCGCTAATCTCCAGCACCATCGTATCCGTGTTAGAGCAGTGGACGGTCCCTGCCGGGATCAGGATATGGTCGTGCTTGCGCGCCGGAAACTCGTTGACGTGCCGGTCGGCCGGGAACGAGAAGCCGCCTTGCTGCGCCCGTTCCAGGTCGGCGATCATCCGCTCGGGATCGACGTCCTCCTTCAAGCCCAGGTAGACCGTTCCGCCTTCCTTCGCCTCCAGAATGTAATAGCTTTCGTCCTGCGTATAGCTCATGCCGAAATGCTGCTTGATATAGTCCGTCAGCGGATGCACTTGCAAGCTCAGGTTCTGGCCGCCGATCGTATCCAGGAAGTCGAACCGGATCGGGAATTCCGCTCCGAACCGCGCGTACACCTTCTCGCCCAGCAGCGCCTTCGGTTCGAAAAACACGACGTTGACGGAAGGCAGCTCGACCCGGATGTCGTCATATTGGAAGTAAAGGCTGTTTTCCTCCGGGACGCCGTCGAAGCCCCAAGCGTACGGGTTGCCTTGCGGTTCGAGCCCGATTTTCTCTTCGAGCCAACGCCCGCCCCAGACGCCGGGATCGAAATACGGAACGAGCCGGAAAGGTCTGTTCGACGTTTCCCGGATGCCGGCGAACAAGGCGGCTCCCGTCACCATCCGGGGGTCGTCCCGCCGGTTCGTATCCAGGTAATAATCGGCTTGCTTCAGCAACAGCCGCTTCAGCCGGTCCGCCGTCCGCCACTCGACGAAAAATCCGCGCTTGTATTTTTTCAGAATATCCTCGTCCTCGTTGTTCGCGCGCCAGTTGCCGAATTCCTTGCTGCGGTATCGCTTCTGGATTTCCCAACGGGCCAGGTCGGCGTAGACCAGGACGTCGCCCTCGGCGACGAGAGAGGCGCCGAAGCCGATCACGAGAACGACTCCTTCTTCGACGTCGCGGACTTCGCCGGCTATCGTCCCCAGCTTCCCGGCATCGTAAAATTCGTCTATCGTAAATGGCGACATATAACCGAATACGCGGTCGTTCGTCAAGTATCTTTCGAGCTTCTCTTGCAGCCGATCGGCATCCAGCGCCGCATCCTCCGCCAGAAATACGCGGACGGGATTCAGCCCGCGAAGGCCGCTCACGATTTCCTCGACGCGAACGGCCGGATAACACTCCACGACGACGACCGTTTTTGCCCTTCCTTTCGCGCGTGCGGCAATCGTCTCGGCGATCGCGTCGTATCCGGCCCATGCCTCGCTTCTCCACCCGTCGATACGGACGATCGGTTCCTTATCGTACAGCGTCATTTGTGCCATCCTCCTGTTCGTTGTCCTTCTTCTCCATCTTAGGCCGGGAACGCCCGAACGTCTTTTCAGAGAAGAGACGGCGTTTTATAAAAAATGGACAGAAAGCGCCGCTGGGGAGCCGACCGTCCCTCGTTGCTTTCGGTCGCCCGCTTCGTTAAGATGAGGGTAACGGAAGGTGTTCATCTATGGAATTCACGCAGCAGGATTTGAATCACTTCAACGCCGTGCTTAACGATTACGCCGTGAATTTGAACGGCTCGGAGCTTTCCTTCTACGTCCACTATTGGGGCGGGGAGAAAAAGCTGTATACGAATCACGTGCACAAGCATTCCTTTTTCGAAATTTGTTACGTGATCGACGGAACGGGGACGTACGAGGAAGGCGCGCATCGGCTGCCGATCGGACCGGGCACGCTGTTCATGTCCCGACCCCATCTGAAGCATCAAATCGTCAGCGTCGAAGGCTTGTACATCCTCTTCGTCGCTTTCGAGCTGATTCCCGCAGAATCGTCCAAGGAAGGCTTGCGAAGATTCCGCGAGCTGGAGAAGTCTCGAACCTTCTGCATCCGGAATGCGGAGCGCTCTCCCGTCGCCCTGATCTGGCTCGCGCTGCTGAAGCAGCTCTCGGCTTCGCGCCATTTTCTCGAGGACGGCATTCTCGGACTGGCGCGGTCGCTGATCACGTCCTTCGAAAGCGCCTTCGGGGACCAGCGCGGCGCGGCCAAGCCCGCACTGGTCCAACACTCTTCGTCCACGCTGGTCCACCGGGCCAAGCTGTACATTCGGGACAACCTGGCGCAGGAGCTGAAGCTGTCCACGGTCGCCGATTATTTGCACGTCTCGTCGCGGCATCTCTCCCGTCTGTTCGGGGAGGAGCTCGGCCAATCGTACTCCGCGTACGTCCGCAAGGAAAGAATTCGCCAAGCCGTTACGCTGCTCACGACGACGGACTGGTCGATCAAACGGGTCGCGGAGGAAACCGGCTTCGAGACGGTGCATTACTTCACGACCGTATTCAAAGCCGAAATGGGCGAGCCCCCCGGCCAATTCCTCAAGAAGCTGAAAGAGCAGACGGACATGTTCTGACGCGAGCCTTCGCGATTTCGGCATGCAAAAAGCAACGGCGCAGAGATGCATCTGCGCCGTTGCTTTTGCGAATTCTATCGGATGTTATCGATAAGCTCTGCGGATTGCAGCCATCTGCGGAACATGGCTGCCGCCTGGGCGCGGGTGGTCGGATCGGCCGGACGAATCATGCCGTTGTGTCCTTGCAGGATGCCCGTCCGTATCGCTGCCGCGATCTCTTCGACCGCCCAGGACGCGACTTCGTCTCCGTCGGCGAATGCCTCAAGCCATGCACCGTCCGACTCCGGGGTTGCCGAATCGGCTTGCGGCCGGACGATCTTCGTCGCCCTGGCGACGATCGCGGCCGCTTCGCTGCGGCTGATCGTCCGGTCAGGACGGAAAGTGCCGTCCTCGTACCCCCGGATCAGCCCGTAGGACATCGCGGCATTCAACTCGCCGGCGAACCAATCGCTCGTATCTACATCCGACCATGCCCAGTGATCCGACGTCGCCGGTTCCGGGCGCAAGCCGAGCGCGCGAACGGCAATCGCCGTGAATTCGGCGCGCGTCACATGGCGATCCGGAGAGAACGTAGAAGCGTTCATGCCATTGACGATCAGCCGTCCGGCCATATCGTTTACTTCGTCCCGGCTCCAATGCTTCTCCACGTCCGCGAACGTTTTCGGATTCCAGATGACGGCGTACGTGCCGTTCGTCAAGCTGTTGATTTCCGCATAAGGCTTGCCGTCACGCAACGTAACCTTGGTCGGCGCGTGAATGAGCGCTCCGTTATCCCCGAGCACAACGCCGGTTGTAATCCGGGAGACGTCGATCTCCCCCGGCACTGCGATAAAGCGCTGGACGTATTCGGAGAACCGGTTCATTTCAACGACTTTCCCGCCGTAACTGGCCGATAGACCGAAATCGACCGGCTCGATCAAGACGGAGCCTCCGGTTTGGCGAGCCCCTTCCGCGATCCGCGCGACTGCGGCTTCGTCCGCCGGGGCGATCCGAATGGCGATTTGAACGTCGTCAGCTCGTCCTTCCGCGCCAAGCGATGCGGCGATCTCGTCCAGATCCAGCAAAGACGCGGGGAGCGAGTAGACCGCCCGATCGGTGACAAGCTCAATCCTGACCGCGTTCGCCGCCATCGCTCGCAGCAGGCTCCCGTTCAATTGTCCGACGACAGCCTCCGGGTCGCCCGTGACGGGAATCGTCACGACCTTGCTTTCTCCCCGTTCCACTTTCGGCAACACCTTGGCGTGATCAAGAGTCACGATCATCGTCTCGCGGCCGTTTGTCTGTTCCTTTGTCGCCGAGGCCAAGCCGATCTGTTTGACCCCGTCGACGTAAACGTCGACAGTCGCTGGCCCGGGCGAGTCTTCTTTATCGGCGGAGCCTCCCCCTCCGTTAGAACCTCCGCTAGAACCCCCGTTATTTCCGTTATTGCCGTCCGTCGGGGGATTCCGCCGCTCGACGGTGACGGTGTAGAGCTGAACGCTTCCGTCCTGTGCCGTCACCTCGAGCGAGATCGTGTTCTCTCCCATTTCCAGCTGCAGCGGATTGACCGCCGGCATCCCGTTCAGCTTCATCGCAACCGTTGCATAGACGCTGCCGGTCACCGTGTGCACCGTCGTCTCGGACGCCGTCGTCGCTTCCGTCATGTAATCGTACACTCCGGCGCTTACCGGCGCTGTCAGCGTCAGGCCGGATAGCGCGATCGACGTCAAAGAAGCGTCGGAGCTCGGCAGAGGCTGGCCCTCCGGCACATACTGGAATTTCTCGACCGAATCCGTTCCGAACCCGCTGGACGAAATAACGCCGCCGAAGACGTATACTTCGTTATTTTCGGTTATAATGGCTCCAGCATGCACCCTTGGGATTAGCAATTTTTCGACTTCTTGCCACGAATTCGCGGCCGGATCATAAATCGATACCTCGCCCGTTATCCCATCATAGTCCCCTAGGGTCGCTCCCCCGATCACCATGATTTTTCCATCCGGCAGCGCCACGGCCGCGCTTCCCAGACGTTTCGACCAATTGGCCGTCTCATTGAATTCCGATATCTCCGTTGTGCTTTCGGTGGCCGGATCGTACTGGACGACATTGTCGAGCATTGTGTTCGTCTCCCTTCCCCCGAACACATAAATTTTGCCTCCTGCGGATGCATAGGCCGCGTAGATTCTGGAGGGGCCATATGGCTTGCTCTTCTTTTGCCAGGAATCATGGTCTGCATCATATTGGTAAACTTCGCTGCTGATCGCGATTGACGACATACCTCCCAACAGGTACGCTGTGCCGTCCACCGCGACAGGAGCGGCAAACGATATACCGGTGTCGATCGGAAGATCATTTTTAGCCACCCATTCATCCTCGACCGGATCATATTCGAGAACGGACTTTTCGTTGCTTGTGCTATAACCCCCAATCCCGTACAGTTTGCCGTTCAAGTTCAACAATGGCATGCCGAACCTGCCGCCCGGCAAATTCGCTTTCGGGGATACCGTCCCGGTGTGCAGGTCGTAGGCTCTAAGCGTATTTAAGTGTTCTTGAACAAAGAGATTCCTTCCGCCGGCAACGTACAGCATCCCGTTCAGATAAGCCGAACCGAAAAAGTACATCGGCTCCCCCAGCGAAAAATCCGCCTTCTTCCACGTATCCGGATACAGCTTCGCCATCTCGGAGGCCAACGTCTGAGACGTAGCCGCCTTTCTAATATGTAACTTGGTCGCCGGGGCAGATACATCCAACGTCCGAGTTCCGTCGGCCAGCTCCGGCGAGACCGGATGCCATGTCGCGCCGTCGTCCACACTGTACTCCATCTCCGCAGTTGCCCCGGAAAGCGACAGGCGAGTCGTATTCCCGCCGATCGAGACTTGCCGCGGGGACTCATCCGGCGCATCGATGGTTGCCACCAACCGATAATTGGACGGATTCGATGTCTCGCGAACAAAGACTTGACCCTGCGCGAATGAAACGGCGGTCGTATGGTCGGTTGCCGCCTGCCAGACGCCATTCGTTCCGTCCGTGGAATCGGTGCTGTACTCCATTGAAGAATTCGTACCGATCAGAAGACCGGCTCTTACATCTATCGTTACTTCCTCCATAGCGTCTCCCGGTCCCTGGGGATCGGGCGCGGCCCATACGCGAACCGGCGCGGGAACCAATATCGCTGCCGCCATCAGGCAGACAAGCAGCATTTTCAAGCCTTGCTTCATTTTTGCGTTTCCTCCTAGTGCACGGGCGAACCCCGAGTCATGATGTAATCTTGCAAGTCAACTATAACAAATGGCCAATCAACAAATTCTAGACAGGATTCAAGAGACAAAATAAAAAAACCGCGAAAAACGCGGGTTGGACTTCATGCATGTTCTAGAATTCGGGGGCAACTCATGCGCGGGGGACGCGAATCCGCACGACCGATAGGCCGCCGGCTTCCGGTACGCCTGATTTGATAGCCCGACACGCCGCCGAACGGACCACAGGTACGCTATCCCCGACACGCCGCCGAACGGACCACAGGTACGCTATTTCTCATCAAACCGGGCTTTTCGACGGTCTTCCGGACTCAGATGCGCTTATTTGCTGCAAAACCGCCCGATCGCCCCGTTTTCGGGTGCAATAACGGATCGTCTGTCCGTTTGCCCCCGAAAAAGCGGGTTTTGCTAACAGATAAGGTCCGCTGTGTCCGTTGCGTCGACTGAGGGTGCTGAGACTTCCGATGCGTCGACGAGGATGCTGCGGCTTCCGATACGTCCACGAGGATGCTGCGGTTTCCGATACGTCAACAAGGACGCTGCAGCTTCCAATGCGTCGACCGAGCGCTTGAGGCTTCCGATGCGCCGGAAGCCTGCTTCGCGCCCGAGCGACCTATACGCGCGAGAAGCGAATCCGCACGGCCGAGAGGCCGCCTGCTTCCAGTACGCCGCGAACCTCGCCGCCCGCCGCCTCCAGCTCCTCGATGTTCTCCTCGAGCACGTTGACGCGGCAAGCCCGCTCGATCGCAGCGCCCGGCAGCCGAATCGCGAAAGGAACGGCTTGCCCGCCTGCGAGCTGGCCCCGGCCGTCCTGCAGCCGGACGATGATGCCGTCGCCGTCTTCGGCCGCTTTGACGTACGTCGCCGAGATGCCTTCTCCCGACACTTCGAGCAGCGTGCCGCCGGTTTCCTCGGCGCATACGTAAGCCGGGAACTGCTGCACCGGCAAAGCGGTCTCCGCGCCCAGCCGCGCCATGTCCTCCGCCCGGAACGGGCCGGCGAACGGCTCGATCACGTAAGTGAGCGCCATCGGGCCCGGTTGGCTCGCCCGGAAATTAGTGTCCCAATAGTTATTGAGCGGCCACGCCAGCAGCAACGGATTGGCGTTACGGGGGATCGAAGCGCTCTCCCGCCCGAAGTTGAAGTCGCCGATCTGCACGAGCGGCGCGTCCGGACACGCAAGGGTGACGCCTCGCTTGCCGTCGTACACTGACACCGCCCGATCCGCCGTCACCCAATCCCGGCTGACGCCGGGCAGCTGGTCGTCGTCCAGACGGACGAGCGTGCCGGCCGTGTCGAACGCGGCCTCCCAGCCCGCCTCCAATCGCAACGGGAAGGCGAAATATAGCGACTCCGGCTCCCGGTCATCCGTCTTGTGGAGCAGCGCCTGCATCTCGATGCCGGGCCGGTCCTTGAACAGCGTAATTCGCTGCTCGAGCTTGCGGACGCCCGGCGCTTCCCAGACCAGCGTCAGCGTAACGCCGCTGTCGTGCAGATCGGCCGAGCATGACAGCAGCCGATCGGCGCCTCGCCGTTGCGCCTTCCAATCGTTGTTCCAGCAGCTGATGCTGTTGTTGCACTTGTCGATCTCGCGCAGGAACAGCGTCTCCCGATGGCGCCGGTCGCGAAGCGGATCGGGCATCTCGTGCACGTACTGGAACCACGTCCATTCGCTGTCCGGATCAATCATGGACCAATTCGTCCGTTTATCGAACAGCTCCGTAATCCGTCCCGTATTCGGCTCGTACGCCAACCGGTAATACGGCGTCTCGATGCGTCCGTTCTCTGCCGACAGCGCGGCGCCGTCTCCATCCGCCCGCGACAATGCGCCGTGAGGCACCTTCTTCCAGCTGAAAGGCGGCAACGTAACCTTGCCGATGGACGGCTGGCTCCAGTCGGTGTCCAGGTTGTTGCGGTGCAGCGTGAACCGGGACGCCGTCAGATGGCGGCCTTCGTGGTACCAAACTTCCGGCAGCCGCACGTCGACCGTCTGTTCGACGGGCGAAGCGTTAACGAGCAGCGTCCCCTCCGGCTTGCCGGATTGCGGCGGGTTCCCGGCGAACCGCTCCAGCTCGCGGTTCAGCAAATATCCGCTTAAGCTGTTCGCCTGATGGGCATAATGCGCTTTATGGCCCCACAGCACCTTCGTATACGGCGCGTCGGGGTCGGTCACCGAAATGTTGGCCCCCCACGTATGCTCGTCATACAGCTGCACATGCTCCCATGCCGCTTCATATAGGGCGGCGTCGGCCTTCGGGATCGGTTCGCCGCGGAAGGCGGCGAGAAATTCCGCGCTCTGCAGCGCGGTTTTCGTCCGGCGGCTGAGCCGGGTTTCGCCCGCGGAGCTGGCCGCGCCGAAGTTCCAATAATCGGTCCAGTCGCCCGAATGAACCGGCACGAGCTCGGACGGCAGCTCCTTCAGCCGGTCCAGCAGCATCTCCGGCGTCGCCAGCCGAATCCGCGGCCCAAGCCCTTCCGCGTTCCATCTCCGGATCATGCCGAGCAGCTCCGTATCCGGCGGCGTGTTGTCTAGCAGCGGAATATTGGTCGCCGACAAGTAGATGAAGTCGTACGGGTACCCTTCGCTTTCTAATCGCGACAAGTACCGCTCCAAGCCCGCCTTCATCTTGCCCATGTCGTTCTCCCACAGCTCTCCGAATTGCGTGAACAGCGAATAATGTTCGCCGTGGAAGGTCAGCAGCTCTTGCCGGTTCGGCGCCGTCCAGCGGAACGCGCTCGGCCGCTTGAACGGGATTCCGCCGAAATGGATGTTGACGCCGGTCGTGTACAGCTCGATGCCCGCGTCCAGCAAGATTTGCGCGAACGTCCACGGCTGGCCGTTAATGTCGTGGTTGACCGCCGTGCGGATCGGCGCGCCGAACCGTTCGCGAAGCTTCTTGACCGGGGCCAGAGCGCGAACCAATCCCTCCGCGTTGCTGAGCGGCGTGCCGTGCAGGTTCGCCGCGGTCAGGCAGATTTGTCCGCGCTTGACGCACGCCGCGAAACGTTCCGTCTGCCGGTCGTCGGCCGTCTCCAGCCAGCGCAACACCGGCTCGGTCGCCTCGCACGTCCAATAGAACCGGTCGTCGGCCGGATCGTTCGCCGTCTCCTCGCACAATTCGATCGCCTGATCGATGTATGATTTCTGCAGCTCCCACAGCACCGGCTGCGGATGCGTGTAACCGACGTCCAGATGACTATGATGATAGACGAGAATTTCCCGGATGTTAGACATAATACTCCCTCGCTTTCGCTTTTTTCCGCTGAGCCAGCAGAATGGATACGCCCGCGAAAGCGCTGAGCGACGTATCGTCGGTCGCCTCGAGGGCGATCTCGCATTCGCTCAGCGCCTCCCGAACGCGATCCAGAAACAGGTCCTTGCTCTTGACGATCTGGCCGCCGATAATGACCGCGTCCGGCCGGAAGGACCGGATGAACGGCAGCAGCATCTCCCCGACCGTATCGCCGAACCGATGAAAGACGCCGATCGCCTTCTCGTCCCCGGCATGCGCCATCTCGGCGACGTTCTTGACGTCCAGGCCGTCGTCCAGCCCCGCTTCCCGCATCAGCCTAACGATGCCGCGTTTGGACACGTAATCGTCCACGATCGAATCCCCGAAGGGCTGGTTGTAGATCCAGCCGTGCTCGGGAACGTCCTGCCGGTACTTGACGAGTTCTCCCCCTTCTAAGAAAGCGGAGCCCGCCCCCGTGCCGATCGTCAGGCACAGCGCCTTCTCGTAAGCGCCCGCCTTACCCACGGCGTATTCGCCCAGCGCGAATAAGTTGGCGTCATTCTCGAACACGATATGAAAATCGGGAGAACGCTTGCCGGCGAACCAGCTTTCGTTCGCCAGCCTCGCGGACAGCTCGTCGCGCAAGTTCACCCCGTAAATTTCATCGAACTTGTCGACGCCCCGAATATAACTGATCCCTTCCTCGTAATCGAAAGGGCCCGGGAACGCATAACCGATGCCGTCGATCCGGTACGTTTTGTCCATGATCCGGTTCGTCTGTTGCTTGATCAACTCGACGAAATGCAATAACAGCGCTTCTTTCGATTCCTTCGACTTCGCAGGATAGACCATATATGAGTCTGGAACGAGCTTGCCGAGCGCGTTCATGACCGCGGACTTGATGAACAAGCCGCCGATGTCGAATACGATGGTATATTTTTTCATGATCCCGCACTCCCATTCCTTCAACTGCGTGCAAAAAGTCCGATTTTCTCTTTAAACGACCTGCCGAATCCGGATGAATTTTGGCCGATAGATACCGCCGAACGCCATCAGGGCGTCCATGCTCGTCGCGTTTACGTTGTAGCTCGCCAACAGCTCGCCGGGATGCGACAGATGCGGATGCGCCTTGGCGTTGTACGTATAGACGTCATGCCCTTGCTCGGGCTCCGGACAAGCGTACACCGGCACGCTCGGCTCGAATGGACCGATCGGGCTTTCGCCCGCGGCGACCGCCACCCGATGTCCGGACACGCCTCCCAATTGCGTCACGAGGACATACTTGCCGCCGGCAAAGCCTTCGGGCGCAGGGGACACGCTAAGCTCGGCGGATACCCCGAACGCGATCGGGGCGCATTCTTCCTTGCGCGGCGTCCATTCGCTTCCGTTCCAGAACGTCCACCGCTCGACGCGAGCCAACTCGTCCGCGGGAACGCGGGCGACGACCAGATTCGTGTCCTCGTCCTTCTGCAAGCCGTAGACATAGACATAGCCGTCGGGATCGGGAACGCCCGCTTCCGCCGTATTCGGCTGAATCGCCGCCCCGAAGTAGGTCGTAAGTCCGCCGGAAGATCGGAAATAGAGCGGCGTATCCTCCTGTTCCTGCTGCTCCAACATCGGGCCGTCCTCCCCCATCGGGGCGGACACTCTCGCGACGCCGTGCACCTCGAATTGAAAGCCTTCCGGCCCGTCCGGATTCGGGCCGATGATGAGGGGAAAGCAATGGAATTCGCCCCCGACCGACGTTCCGTCCTGCAGCCAGTAATAAGTGCCTCCGTGCGCCAGTCCGCCGGGCGTTCGCGGCATGATCGCGCTCGCGGGCGTTTCTCCCTCCCGGTTCCAGCGGAAGGAGACAGCCGCCGGAGACGGCCGGTCTCCCTCCAGCAAAGCCAACGAATTGTTGATCATCGTCGCGCCCTTGCGGGCATCCGTGCGCTCATCCACTTCGCCGACGAACGTATCCCCGAACAGGAACAGCGTCCGCGAGCGAGCCGCCCGGCCCGGCGCTTCCACGCCGTTCAGCGGGATCGAATAGATACCGTCGGCGCCCGTCCAGCCTTGCTTGCGATGGAACAGCCGCGTCCAATCGTCGGCTGGCTCGGCCGCGAACCCAACGCCCGCGAAGAACTCGGCGCCCGCTCCTTCCATGCGGACGTATCGCGCGTGAACGCTCTTCAACCGTATCGGCTCGCCCGGCCCGGGCTCGGGAATCGCGCTCCACTCCGTCCCGTCCAGGGAATGCTCGGCCCCCCGCGGGTCGTTCGCCCGTCCCGGTTCCGAACGAATCTCGCCTAGCGGATAAGTCGCGCCGAAGTCGTATACCGTCCACCGCTCCCCCGCGGCGTTCGTCGTCTCCCAGCTTCGGCTGATCGGCAATCGGTCGCCTTGGCGGCCGACGAATCGCATTTCGTGTTCGTTGCCCATGATGCTAGGCACCTCCTTCTTTTCTTCGTTGCCCTAGGACGACGGTCCGAGCTCGCGGATTCGAAGCCAATGAGGTCGGTAAATATCGGCGTTATTCGCATTCGCCGCCAAGCTCGTCGAATTGACGTTGTAGGTGACAAGCAGTTCCCCCGGGCGCGACAGGTGCGGATGCGCCTTCGCGTTGTAGGTCACGATGTCCTGGCCTTCGTCCAGCTCCGTCGTATAGTAGATCGGCGTCATCGGGCCGAAAGGCCCGGCCGGCGATTCTCCGACCGAATAGGCGACATAGCCGCTGATCGAATCCTTCTCGCAGATCAGCAAGTATTTCCCCGCCCAGCGCCCGGAGCTTATCGGCGTTACGCTCAGCTCCGGGGAGACGCCGTCCAGCAATTCCGCCGAATCCTCGATCCGCTCCGTCCAGTCCCGGCCGTCCCAGAACCGCCATTCCCCGTCGTCGCCGATCGCTTCGGGAAGCACCCGAGCGACGATCAGCCGCTTGACGCCTTCCGGATCGATCTTATAACCGTAAACGTAGATATAACCGTCCGGATCGGGGGCTCCCGCCTCCGCCGAATTGTCCATAATGCCCGCACCGAACGCGATCTCGCCGCCGTCCGGCAGCTTCTTGAAGAGCGGCGTGTCCTCCTGCGTCTGCGCGGCGTAATCGGGACCGTCCTCCGTCATCGGCACGGAAATCCGGGATACGCCGCGGGTCGCGAACTGGAATCCGGGCGGCTGAGCCGGATCCTTCACCATCAGCAGCGGGAACAGAATCAGACGCCCGTCGCGGACGATGCCGTCCTGCAGCCAGTACCAGCTGCCCGGCATCGTCTCGGACAACGGCGTATGCGGCGCGAACATCGAGATGTCCGCGGACTTCGGCACCCATTCGAACCGGATCGCCTCCGGATCGGGCATCGCCCCTTCCAGCATGGCGACGGAATTGTTGACGATCGCTCCCGAATCCCGCGCCCGGGTGACGGGATTCACCTGCCCCGCGTAAGTATCGCTGAACAGGAACACGGTTCGCGAAGCATCGTCGGCGGAACCCGGTTGGTCCGCGCCGTCGACCGGAATCGAGAAAATCCCGTCGGCGCCCGTCCAGCCCTCGTATCGGCTGAACAGCCCCGTCCATTCCGGCTCGGGCTCAACCGCCAAGCCCGCTCCGCTGAAGAAGCGAAGCTCGCTAAGCCCGTAGAGCGCCTGCCCGGCCTGTTCCGCGCCCCAGTTGCCTTCCCCCGCCCCGCCTTGGGGAACCAGCTTGACATATCGGGCCGTCGCGCCGCCGAATTCGACCGGCCCGCCGCCCTCCAGGTTGGTCGCCGCGAGCCGCTCCGCGCCGTCGGCTTGGGCAAACCGATACGGGTGGCCGTCGCCCTGCAGCTCGGTCCATTCCTTGGCGTCGAGCGAATAATAGATCCCGACGTCTCTAATGCCGCTGGCTGCAGCAGCCGTTCCGCCATCCTCCGCGGCATTGTAGTTCCACACCCACATTTCGCCGAGCGGATAAGTGCCGCCCAGATCGACCGTCAGCGCCGGGGGCCCTCCCTCCGTGCCGCGCGCGAGCCACATTGCACGCGCGTCGTTGCCGTGCACGCCATCTTTGCCGTAGTCGCCAGCCATGCCATACCGATTGACGACGTTCTCCGGCCGCGATTCCGCTTCGTTCCCGGAAGAATCGCGAGCGCCCGCCGGATCGATTCTCCCGCCATATACGACTGCTCCGGCATATCGGTAAAAGCGGACTTCGCTAAGGCCGAAGACGCGCTCCTCCCGGGTCGACCAATTGCCCTTCCCGGCTTTCTCCGCCGCTGTCAGCTTGACGTACCGTGCCGGCGTCCCCGCGAACCGGACGGGACCGTTCTCCCCGTCATCCAGGTTGGTGGCGCGAAGCCGCTCGGAGCCGTCGGCCTTGGCGAACCGGTAAGGATAGCCGTCACCCTTCCATTCGTCCCATGTATGTCCATCCGTCGACAAGAAGACGCTCACGTCCCGGAGCCCGCGCTCGGTCAAGCTCCCGTTCGACGAATTGTTGTCGTGTTCGTTGTAATTCCAGATCCACATCTCTCCAAGCGGCTCGACCCGGCCCAAATCGAAGACCAGGCTCGCCGATTCGCCCGCTTCCGGGGCGACGCACCACATCGTGCCGCTGAGGTTGCCGTGAACGTGCAGCCTGGCTTCCGCGCCGGACATGCCGGACTGGTCGGCCGCGCGCCGCGCGGGACAATCCTCCGACGATTCGCCCGTCGCTTCCGCCACCGGGATGAACGTTCCGTAACCGGACGCTTCCTCCGCGCCGGGTTTGCTTTTCTCCCCGGACGGCCATAACCACCATAACGCGGCGATCGACGCCAGCACGGCGACGGACGCCAATCCCGCGATGCCGATCTTCGTTCGTCTGTTCATCGGGGGTTCCTCGTTTCCGTACGGTCAGACCGATCGTGCGGCGACCGCAACTTATTTCGGATCGGCTCCTTCGTAATAAACCCATTTCGAGCTCGTCTTGAAAATGACCAACGTGAGCGCCAAAGAAATGAGCAGCAGCACCCAAGCGAGCGCGGACGCATAGCCCATCTGCAAATCCTTGAACGCCTTGTTGTACAGGTGCAGCGCGTAGAACATCGTCGAGTTGTTCGGTCCGCCGCCCGTCATGATATAAGCCTGGATGAAAATTTGAAAGCCTCCGAGCACGCCCATGATCACGTTGTAGAAAATCGTCGGCGTCAGCATCGGAATCGTAATGTTCCAGAACTGCCGGATTCGTCCCGCCCCGTCGACGATCGAAGCCTCGTACAGGCTTCTCGGCACGCCCTGCAGTCCTGCGAGATAAATGATCATCGTGCCGCCTACGGCCCACAGGTTCATCAACACCATGGAGGGCTTGGCCCACGCTTCGTCGGTCAGCCAGCCGGGGCCGGCGATGCCGAAGTTCGCCAGGAACGTGTTCAGCAAGCCGAAGTTCCCGTCGAGAATCCATTGCCACAGCAGCGCCACGGCGACGCCGGAAACGACGCTCGGCAGAAAATAAATCGTCCGGAACGCCCGGATCCCGAACACCTTCTGATTCATCAGCACGGCGATCAGCACGCCCAGAACCGTATTCAGCGGCACGCTGAGCGCGACATAGTACAGCGTATTGCCGAGACTTTTGAAGAACAGCGGATCCTGAGTGAACATCACTCTGTAATTGTGCAGGCCGATCCATTTCGGCGGGCTGTAAATGTTGTAGGACGTAAAGCTCAAATACAAGGAATACAAAATCGGGAAGCCCATAAAGACGAGAAACCCGATCAAGCCCGGCGAGAAAAACAAATAGCCGTTCAGCGCTTCTTTGGTGCGTAATTTCATCGGGCGGCGTGCAAGCACGGAATCATACCCCTTTCTCTGGGCTCCGACCGTCCGCCCGACGGGGCGGACGGCGAAACCGAACGTTCTGTTATTGCGTCTTCGCGAAGTTCGCGACGGCGTTCTCGGCGTCACGCTGCGCTCCGTCCAGGAATTCCTTCGGATCCTTGCCGGAGTTCAGCACCGCCTGCTCGACCGGATCGAGGCTGCCGTGCCACGCCGGCATCGCTTCGATGAATTCGATGAATCTCGAGTGCTCCATCTGCTCGACGATCATGGCCCAGTTCGGATCTTCCATGAACTTCGGATCGGTCGCCGCCTTGGCGTTCGAGACGAGGGAGCCGGACGCTTCGTGAATGCGCACCTGCACTTCCGCGCTCGTCAGGAACTTCATCAGCTCCCAAGCGGCGTTCGCGCGCTTGTCGTCCTTGTTGTTGACCAGCTCGAGGCTGAAGCCGGCGGACCAGCTGGCCGGATTTTTCTTGTAAGGAATCGGCGCGACTCCGAAATCGAGGTCCGGCGCGCGGGTCTTGATCTCCTGATACAGGTTGTTGACGTCGACGATCATGGCCGCCTTGCCGGCGATGAACGGGCTGAAGCCGAGCGCGCTGGCCTGGGAGTTGAACGCGGACATCGCCTTCACGCCGTACTTGTCCTGAATCTTTTTCTCCCATTCCAGAGCTTCCAGATTTTCCGGCCGGTTGAACGTCGGCTTGCCCTCTTCGTCCCAGAACCCGCCGCCGTTCGTCCAGGCCAGCGTCCAGAAGTGCAGGTTGCCGAGCGCCGGGGAGAAGCCGATGACGTCGAGCATGTCGTTGCTGCCCCACTTGGTCAGCTTCTCGGCGTATTCCTCGAGTTCGTCCCAGTTCGCGGGCGGCTTGTTCGGATCCAGGCCCGCTTCCTCGAACATTTTTTTGTTGTAGTACAGCACCCGCACGTCGGTATCGTTCGGCATGCCGTACATTTTGCCTTCGTACTTCATCTTGTCGACCAGCACCGGGAAGAAATCGTCCAGCTGAACGCCGTCGCGCGCGATGTATTCGTCCGTGCTCAGAATCGCGCCGGTCTTGGCGCGGGAAGGAACGGTGCTCGTATCGTTGAGCGCGAGATCCGGTCCGCTGCCGGCGGCCATGGCGGTGGACAGCTTCGTCCAATAATCGAAGAAATTGACGCCGAGCTGTTCGACCGTGATGTGCGGATTGGCGGTCTGGAATTCTTCCAGCAGCTGATCCGTCAAGTCCTTCATCGGGCCGTCCGTATGAATGTGCCAGTAAGAAATCGTAACGGGATCCTGTCCCGGCGATTCGCTCGCCGGAGCCGTCCCCGAAGCCCCGGGAGTCGGAGAGTTCGCGGCGTCGTTATTGTTGCTGCCGCAAGCGGCCAGCAAGGTCAGGATCAGGACGGCGGACAGCGTCAGCAGCATGCTTTTTTTCTTCATCTTTTCGTTTGACCTCCCATGCGATATGGATGAATATTGCGATTCTTCAAGTGCGTGTGCAAACCGGACAACTCGCCTCGCCCTAAGGCCGCATCCCCCCTCTCAAAAGACGGCATTCGCCGGATTTCCCTACCCTTTTACGCCGGTCAACGTTACCCCTTCGATGAAATAGCGCTGGAAGGAGAAAAATAGCGCCAGCGTCGGCAGCATGACGAGCAAGGAAGCGGCCATCATGACGTTCCAGCGGGTGCCGTACTGCTGCTGGAAGCTTCTAAGCCCGAGCATCAGGGTGAATTTGTCCGGATCGTTCAAATAGATAAGCGGCCCCTGAAAATCGTTCCACACGAGCGTGAACGTGAAAATCCCGAGCGTGGCGAGAGCGGGCATGGACAGCGGCATGAAAATTCTCCACCAGATGTAAACCTCGGAGCACCCGTCGATCTTGGCGGCTTCGGTCAGATCCTTCGGAATCGTCATGAAAAATTGCCGCATCAGGAATACGTATAGCGCGCTGCCGAAAAAGAACGGCACGATAAGCGGCAAATACGTGTTGACCCAGCCGAGCTCCTTAAAAAGAATGAACAGCGGAATCATCGTCACTTGAGCCGGAAGCATCATCGTAGCCAGCAGCAGCACGAACCAGGCGTCGCGCCCCGGCCACCGGAGTCTCGCGAACGCGTAAGCGACGAACGAGGACGACAGGATGGCGCCGATCATGGACATGCCGGTAATGAACACAGAATTCCACGTGTAACGAAGGAACGGGAACGATTCGACCGCTTTGCGGTAGTTGTCCCACTGAATCGGCTCCGGAATCCATTTCGGCGGAATTTCGAACAATACCGTATCCCCTTTGAGGGACGTGGATAACAGCCAGACGAGAGGCAGAATAAACGCGACGCTCCCTGCCAGCAGCAGCGCGTATACGACGACCTTATGGAGGATGCCTTCCGATTTCAATGTCATGTTTTCGATCTCCTATCTCATCTGAATCCGCTTACAACCTATTTTCTATTTTAAATTTTGGATGGCGAATTCGTCTTTTTGATTAGACGTCTCGTTTTTATAAAATCGAGACATCGTCGCCGGTTGCTTGCCGGAGCCCGAAATCTCCGATTTCCCTTTTCCCTCAAACAATATAACGTTATAATGTTTAAAGCGCTTTAACATGCCGTATACAGATCAGGAGGAAATGTCAATGAAACTGCGTTTCGAAGGGGAACTCGAGGAACTGCAGCCCGGGATTTCGCTGCTGTCGCGGGACTTGGGCATCGTAACGGGCGAAGGCGGCATTCCGCTTCGCGCGGAACGGTCGGCTGCCGCGGACGAATTGGAGGTTGCCCGCGACGCCAAGGGCGGCCTCATTCGTTACGGCAGCAAGCATCAATTTTTCCGCGGACTCGGCTTGTTCGTGCACATGGCGCGCGGGAGCATAACCTTCCGGCATCTGGAGAAACAGCGGTTCGAGCGCGTCGGGCCGATGTTGGACCTCTCCCGCAATGCCGTGCTGACGGTCGACGGCTTCAAATCCATGCTGAACAAGCTGGCGCTGATGGGCATGAACGCCGTCATGCTGTACATGGAGGATACGTACGAAATCGCGGACGAGCCGTATTTCGGTTACATGAGAGGCCGTTACTCGCACGCCGAATTGCGGGAGATCGACGACTACGCCGACCTGCTCGGCATCGAAGCGTTCCCCAGCATTCAGACGCTCGCCCACCTGGAGGAATTCCTCAAGTGGCAGCCGGTATGGCATTACCGCGATACGAAAGGCGCGCTTCTGGTGGGCGAAGAACGGACGGACAAGCTGGTCGAAAATATGATCGAATCCGCCAGCACGCCGTTCCGCAGCCGCAAAATCCACCTCGGCATGGACGAAGCGGAGGAGCTCGGCCGGGGCAAATATTTGGACAAGAACGGCTACGGAAGCCGCTTCGACATTATGGCCGCCCAGCTGGACAAAGCGCTCTCGGTCACCCGGCGGCTGGGACTGAAGCCGATGATCTGGAGCGACATGTTCCTGAAGCTCGCGGTCGGCAATGCGGGCGCCGAAAGCGATTATTACGCCGCGGGAACGCGAATTCCGGAACGGATGGCGAGCCGGATTCCGAAGGACGTCGACATGGTATACTGGGACTACGTGCACATGGAGCCGGAGCATTACGAACGGGTCGTCGCCAACCACCGGCCGCTCGGCTGCAACCTCGTCTTCGCGGGGGCGGTCTGGGTGTTCAACACTTTCGGCGTGAACTACGGACTGTCGCTGGCCGCGACCGACGCCGCTCTAACGGCCTGCAAGAAGGAAGGCATTCGCGAGGTTTACGCGACGATGTGGGGCGACGACGGCAACGAGAGCAACCCGTTCGCGGCGTTGCTGGGCTTGCAATTTTATGCGGAGCATGCGTATTGTGAAGGGACGCCCAAGCGGGAATGGCTCGCGGAGCGGGTCAAGCTGTGCACCGGCATTGAAGCGAAAGCGTTCCTGCAATTCAAGGATCTCGACGAGACGCCGGGCTCCGAGCCGAACAACCGCATTCAGAGCAATCCTTCGAAATTTCTGCTGTACCAGGACGTCTTGCTCGGTCAATTCGACAAGCAAATCGAAGATTTGGACCTGAACGCGCACTACGCCGAGCTGGAGTCGCGCATTCGCGGCAATCGCGATCCGGACGCCGAGCTGGACTTCCTGTTCGACGTTCCGGAGAAGCTGAGCGCCGTGCTGAAGCGCAAGAGCGAGATCGGCATCGAGCTGAAACGGGCTTACGACAGACGAGACGCCGAGACGCTCCGCGCGGCGGCGACCGAGACGCTGCCCGCTATCGCGGCGGCGGTCCGCGAGCTCCGCGCGGCCCATCGCGCCCAATGGTTCCGGATGTTCAAGCCGTTCGGCTGGGAGGTGCTCGACATTCGCTACGGCGGCGTCGTTCACCGGCTCGAATCCGCTTCCGCCAGGCTGCTCGACTACGTCGAAGGGCGAATCGCAGCCATCGAGGAGCTCGAGCAGGCACGGCTCGTCTTCAACGCGAGCAACCGCTTCAACAACAAAGGCGTCGGCTGGTGCAGCTACTATTACCGAATGGCGTCGCCCAACGCCTTCTTTCACGTCATTAATCCTTTTTGACAAGTCAAAGCGCCTTCGGCGTCTTCTGATGCTGAAAAAGTATTCGGAGATCGGCGTATCATTGTAAAACCGTCAGGGAGCCCCTGACGGTTCTTTCGCACTTGATTCGTTCTCCCGCGCTTCCGCTTGCCGCAGTCTTTCCGCACCGTCCGGTTCGCCGCCGTTCGCCTCCTTGCCCCGTCGCCCCAACGTCCAATCGTATTTTCATCCTCTTGCCCTGTCGCCCCGAACCGTTCGGACAGAGGATCCGCTAATTGTGAACAAAACCGGTTTTTTTGCATCTGTGCGGACAGAGGATCCGTTATTTGGCTCCGAGACGGCGATTTCGGCCATAAATCATCGAAATAACGGATCGTCTGTCCGAATCGTCAGTAAAATGAGGGGGTATCAGCAAAATAACGTCTTCTGTGTCCGATAGCAGAGGGCTAGAATATTGCTCGTTTCATTTTCTCGACGGCCTCGATGGAAAGTCCGGTCACTTCCGCGACGAAAGCCGGCTCCATGCCTCTCCGAAGCAAGTTGCGTGCGATTTCCTCTTTTCCTTCGGCTTTTCCTTCAACTCTTCCTTTGGCTTCTCCTTCCTCTATCCCCCGCGTTAAGCCTTCCTCATAGCTTCCCTCCATCGAGGAGTTCCAATCCCTTAACGCCTTATCCCGCGCGTCCGCCAGACGGCGAACATGCTCGTCCGCGCTGAGGAACTCCAGCCTCTCTTCCGTTCTGCCGATGATCGGATCCATCTCCGTCAGCTCCTTTAACTCTTTTAACGGCAGCTTCTCGTCCATGAACATCAGCCACCGGTGCAGCGGATTTCGCTTATCCTTCTTCGCCTTCTCGAATTTCGGAAACTCGATGAAATGCGCCTCCAGCACGTCCGTTAGCAGCAGATGAGGCTCCAGGTCGTCCCGAAAATGAAACGTATGATGAAACCTTGCCGACTCCAGCAGCTTAAAATCGAGCAGGTTGACGACGATCGTCTTCCGGATCGTTCTGTAGTTCTCTCCGGGCTTGATCGAGCTCGCGAACAGCTTCGCCATATAAAACAGCCTTCGCTGAACCAGACCAAATACATCCACTCCCCGATCGGTTAGATTGGCATCAGGCTGCCGCACGCTCCACCGGTGCTTCCGTATTGGCGTATACCGTCATTATAGCATACGATTCCAGTTCGTTAATCCACTTGGTCCGAACGTACAAGATCAAGCGGGTGACAGGCCACTTGAATCCCGAATTGTCAGGTCGGCAATCGTTCGTTGACAAAGCGCCTTCCCCCCCGGTAATGTTAATGGTAACTTAACGCGGATGCATTGTCGCCTAATCGATAAACTTAATTGTCGAGATCAGGCCCACGCGAACCGACAAATGTGCGGGTAGTCCGGAGGTATTACCGATGAAGCAAAACGTTACGATGCGCGATATCGCCGTCAAGCTTGGCGTAAGCAGCGTCACCGTCTCCAAGGCCATTAACGACAAGGAAGGCGTAGGCGAAGACCTGAGGAAAAAAATCAAGGAAACCGCCATCGACATGGGCTACCGGCTGAACGCCGCCGCCAAATCGATGAAGGAAGGCCTTTCTTACAACATCGGCATCATCATTCCCGAGCGGTTCACCGGCGCCACGCCGGGGTTCTATATGGGATTCTACCAGGACCTGGCCAAAAGCATGGACGAATTCGGCTACTCCGGCATCATGCACATCCTCGGCAAGGAGGACGAAGACGCGCTCGCGCTTCCGCGGGTCTATCTGGAGAAGAAGGTCGACGGCTTTATCATCCTGGGCCAGGTGAAGCGGGAGTACGTCGATATGTTTACGCGAACGGATACGCCCCTCGTCTTTCTCGACTTCTACACCGATCGGCCGGACGTCGACTGCGTCATCACGGACAATTTCTACGGCGTATACGATCTCACGAATTATTTGATCCGGCTCGGACACCGGGACATCGCCTTCGTCGGAAACATCCAGGCGACCAGCAGCATCCTGGATCGCTATCTGGGCTACTACAAATCGCTGCTGGAGCACGGAATCTCGGCAGACCCCGACTATTTGATCGTCGATCGGGACAACAAGGGACAGTTTATCGAGATGACCTTGCCGCAGCGCATGCCGACGGCGTTCGTCTGCAATTGCGACCAGATCGCCTACCACCTCGTCGCCTCGCTCAAGCGCAAAGGCTGCCGCGTGCCGGACGACTGCTCGGTCGTCGGTTTCGACAACGATATCTACGCGACTTTGACCGAACCGAACCTGACGACCGTCGAGGTCAACAAGGAGGAAATGTCCAGGGCGGCTGTCGCGATGATCGTGGGCAAGGTTCGCAATCAAGCGGTCGCCCACGGACGAGTGTCGGTCAAAGGAAAAATCGTCTACCGCGACTCCGTGAAGGAATTAACGTAAACCTTTCCGAGACAAGCCGGTCGACGCCGCGAAGCAGCGGCGCGGCCGGTTTTTTTGTTATTTGCTATCGGACTCAGATGACCTTATTTTGCCGAAAACCCCTCATTTTGCCGACGATCCGGACAGACGATCCGTTATTTCCATTTGTGATGGCCGAATTGGCTATCAACGGAGCAAATAACGGATCCTGTGTCCGCGAAGGTGCGCAAAACCCGATTTTGTTCACAAATAACGGCTCCTCTGTCCGAACGGTCTAGGCAGCCAAAAAAACAATTGACTTGAAAACGCTGACACCCTATACTCAGCTTGTAACCTAATCGATTAGCTAATAAAAGGGGGATCGTTCGTTCGTACTCGTATTGACTCTCCTCTCCGGCCTTCTCGCCGGATGCGGCGGCAACGGCGACGGGAAGGCCAGTCCCTCACGCTCATTAAGAAGGAGAAAAAGTGATCCGCCTGAAATACAACACGATGCAACATTTCGAACCAGCTCGACGAATCGGCGATGATCGACGGGGCGTCTTATTTCACGATTTTCGCGCGCATCGACTTCCCGCTGCTCGCTCCCGCCATCGTGATGATGATTATTAAGGGCATCGGCATCTACAACGATTTTTACATTCCGTTCCTGTATATGCCGGATCCGGCCCTGCGGACGATTTCCACCTCCCTGTTCGCTTTCAAGGGACCTTTCGGCTCGCATTGGGAGACGATCTGCGCGGCGGTCATGCTGATCATCGTGCCGACGACGGTCGCTTTCCTCGCTCTGCAGAAATACATTTACAACGGCTTTACGCAAGGCGCGGTCAAGTAGCGCCACATTCAACAACAAGAAGGAGAAAGACATGACTTTATCGATAACCCTCGCCGACGCGAAATGGCACTTCCGCATGTCCGAAGATGAGAAGTGGCTCGAAGCCCGGGTGCCCGGGTGCGTGCATACCGACTTGCTCCGCAACGGAAAAATTCCGGACCCTTTCTACGGCGCGAACGAGAAAGACGTGCAATGGATCGACAAGAAAGACTGGGAATACGAAGCCGAATTCGCCGTCCCGGAGGCGCTGCTGCGGGAAGAGCGGATCGAGCTCGTCTTCGACGGATTGGACACGTATGCCGACGTCTCGTTGAACGGCCGGCCCCTGCTGTCCGCGAACAATATGTTCCGCACGTGGGCGGCCGACGCGAAGCCGTGGCTGAAGGCGGGCGCCAACCGGCTGCGCGTCCTGTTCCGCTCCCCGGTCAAGGTTGACCTGCCCAAGCTCGAGAAGCTCGGGTATCCCCTGCCCGCGGCGAACGACCAGTCGGACGTCGGCGAGCTCGGGGACCGGAAGATCAGCGTCTTCGCGCGCAAGGCGCCCTACCACTACGGCTGGGATTGGGGGCCGCGCTTCGTCACGAGCGGCATCTGGAAGGACGTCCGGCTGGAAGGCTGGTCCGGCGTGCGCATCAAGGATGTCTATATTCGCCAGGACGAGGTGACGGCGGACGTCGCCAGGCTTACGGCGATCGTCGAGGCGGAGGCGGCCGCGGCTTGGGCAGGCCGGCTGCGCCTGCGGACGGACGGCGGCTTGGGATGGGAACGGGAAGTCCGGCTCGCGCCCGGAATCGGGACGCTCGAGCTCGCGCTCGAAATCGCGTCCCCCCGGCTATGGTGGTCCAGAGGATTGGGCGAACCGTCGCGTTATACCTTCGTCGCAGAGCTGGCGGACGCGAACGGACCGCTCGCGGAGAAAACCGTTCTGACCGGGCTTAGGACCGTCCGTTTGGTTCGCGAGGCAGACGAGGGCGGCACCGGCTTTTATTTCGAACTGAACGGGATCCCCGTGTTCGCGAAAGGCGCGAACCATATCCCGAACGACAGCTTCCTGACCGAGGTCGGCGAAGACCGCTATCGGCACGAGATCGTGTCCGCCGTCGAATCCAACATGAACATGCTTCGCGTCTGGGGCGGCGGCGTCTACGAAAGCGACCTCTTCTACGACCTGTGCGACGAATACGGCCTGCTCGTCTGGCAGGATTTCATGTTCGCCTGCAGCATGTATCCGGGGGACGAAGCGTTTCTGTCCAACGTGCGCGCCGAAGCCGAAGAGCAGATCAAGCGGCTGCGCCGCCATCCTTCTATCGTCTTGTGGTGCGGCAACAACGAGATCGATATCGCGTGGTCGCATTACGACGAGGATCTCGGCTGGGGCTGGAAGAAGGAATATACGCCTGAGCAACGCGAGAAAATGTGGGCCGATTACAGGGCGATCTTCCATCGGCTGCTCCCGGAAGCGGTCGAGTCGCTGCATGCCGATATCGGCTATTGGCCGTCCTCGCCTCTCGCCTCGCCGTCCGGCGACGAGAGCCAGCACGCGCGGACGACCTCGACGGACGGAGACATGCACTACTGGGGCGTGTGGCACAACGTCGAACCGTTCGACCAATACAACCGGACGATCGGCCGTTTTATGAGCGAATACGGCTTCCAGTCGTTCCCGGAATACCGCACGGTGCGCGCTTACGCCGAGGAAGCGGACTTGCGCCTCGATTCCGAAGTGATGCTGCGCCACCAGAAGAACGGTCAGGGCAATCAGCTCATCAAGCAGTACATGGACATGTATATGCCGGAGCCGAGGGATTTCCCGTCGTTCCTGTACATGAGCCAGGTTCTTCAAGCCGAAGCGATGAAAACCGCCATCGAGGCTCATCGCCGCAGCAGGCCGTACTGCATGGGTTCCCTCTACTGGCAAATGAACGATTGCTGGCCGGTCGCCTCCTGGTCGAGTATGGATTATTACGGCCGCTGGAAAGCGACGCAATATTACGCCAGGCGCAGCTTCCGCGACATCATCGTCATCATCGGCGAGGCGGACGGCGGGCGGCTGAACGTCCACCTCGTCTCCGATCGGCCCGAGCCGTTCTCGGGACGGCTGGAGCTTCGCCTGACGGACTTCTCGGGCGCCGAGCTCTGGAAGCTGACCGGGGAAGCGGCCTCCGAGGCGAATTCGGCGAAGCTGGCGCTCAGCCTAGACAGATCGGAGCTTCTCGGCGGCCGCGACGTCCGCTCGCTCGTCCTGTCGGCGACGCTCGCGGATGCGGACGGAACGCCGCTGGACGAGAAGACGCATTATTTCGCGCCGATCAAGGAGCTTGCGCTGCAGGATCCGGGGTTGAGGATCGTGCGCGGGGAAGACGGCAAAGGCTCGTTCTTTATGCTCGAATGCGATTCCCTTGCCAAGCAGGTCCATCTTGCCTCCGGGAACGAAGGAACGTTCGACGACAATTTCTTCGATCTCCTTCCGGGACGGCCGGTTACGGTGCGGTTCTACGCGAAGGACGTCGGCGCGGACGGACGCTTCGCGCCCGGACCTGCGGGCGTGGTCGAGGTTCGGTCGATGTTCGATTACGTTTAACAGAAACCGTCAGGGGAAACTGAATCGCCCCTGACGGTTTTTTCGTTTGACACCGATAATGATTCTCAGTTATATTGTTAACTAGTAAACAATTTAATCGAACCGACAACCGCCGCTCTTCCGGAGCGCCGTAGTAAGCCGGCCGGAAAGGAGGATGAGCATGACCGACAAACTGGCGCATAAACAGCTTCTCTATGACCGTTTCTTGCATTTCGTCCATATGATGGAGCGGCTTTCCGAAACGGAAATCGACTATTTCCTGAAGCAGGCGGAAAATGAAGCCCTGCAGTCGTTCCCGCGCCATATGACCATCGTCCATGTCATCGACTGCATCGGCCGGCACCAACCGATCAACAGCACCTCGATCGCCGAGCGGATGGGGTTGTCCAAAGCCGGCATTACGAAAATCGGCAAAAAGCTTCTTCAAGAAGATCTAGTGAGGCGGACGCGCATGAACGAGAACAAGAAAGAAAGCTACTTCCTGCTTACGGAGAAAGGCCGAGAGGTTTATGAGCTGCATGCCCGGATACACCGGGAGGAGGAGGAAAGGTTTTATCGTTTTCTTGAGGCGTACGATTCGAAGGAGCTGCTGGTCATCGGGCGATTCCTGCAGGATTTGGGAGGCTCCCTGGCGGAGCGGATCGCGGCGGCGGAAAAGGAGGAACGCGAATGAGCGTGGCGGCGATCGTAAAAAACCGGAGAAGCATCAGAAAGTTCGAAGAACGCGATGTACCGGATCAACTGATTTACGGGCTGCTTGAGCAGGCGGCGAATCTGTGCGACAGGCCGGCCCTGCAGGCCATGCGCGTAATCGTGGCCAATCGGAAGGAATCCAGAGACCGCTTGTCGCGTTCCCTGACAGAAGCCTTCGCCGCGACCAAAATGGGCAAGCTGGTGCCCGGCCAACTCTTGGAGACGATGTTCAAGCGATTTGCCGAGCTGCCGGGGCATCTGATCGTCGTCGTTAGAGATCACGATTCGGCGAAGACGAAAGATTGGCAGTACGCCCAAGCCTGCTTTTTCATGCAGTCGCTGCAGCTGTTGGCGTGGGAGCAAGGGCTCGGCATGTTCTGGCGATCGGAGGAGATTTTGTATACGCCGGCCGCCTTCGAGCGGTTGGGCATAGGAAGCGGCGAACGCCTGGTCGGCTTGATGCACTTCGGCTTCGCCGCCAAAACGCCGCGCCCCCGCAGCCGTACGCCCGCCGCCAAAAAGTGGCTTCATTGGCCGCGAATTTAAGCCATCGAAAACGCCCGAAAGGAGAAGAACGCCATGTCCGTCATCGCTGATTTAGAGAAGATCGGCCGTTTTACCCGTTTTGAACCGGACGCCGTCGCCCCCGATTCCGTCCTGCAGCTGCTGGAAACGGCCGTGTGGGCTCCGAACGACGGCCTGAGGGAACCCTGGCGCTTTCTGTTCGTGGACGGGGAACAGCGGGGGAACGCGCTTCCCCTCCATCGCGAAGCCCCTGCCCATCTGGTCGTTATCGCGAAGGCCGCTGGCGACCCGCACAAGCAGGAGGAGGATTTGGCCGCAGTCTACTGCCTGGTCCAAAACTTGAAGCTTCTGGCGCTGGAGCAGCGCATCGGCGTCCGCATCCATATCGAGGATTGGATGTACGACCGCGCGATCTGCCAAAGCTTGGGAATCCGGCCGAACGAACGGATCGCCGCCGTGCTGGATATCGGCTTCGCGGCCGGCCATGAAGCGATTGCAGAGGAGCCTTCCTCCCCCCGGCTTCGCATCGGCGAATTCTAGAATAGGGAGACGAGGGAGGCAGAACGCGTCGCGAAGGCTCAAGGCTCCAGCTTGTCTACCGGCTGGAAGCCTCGGGTGGCCATGAACTTCATGCGATGCTCGAAGTTGCTCATCGCCTCCGAGCAGTCGATGGCGCCCAGATTCAGCTTGTCGAGCGTGACGCGATCGATCCGGACCGACAGGATGGCAGCTTGCCCGGTTACGCCCGTCGACGGATCGACCCATTCTTTCGTCGCGTGAACGACCGTCTCGGTGAGCGGGAGCAAAGCGAACAGATCCCTTGCGATGCGGATGACGCAGCTGCACACGTAATCCTGTTCAAGAGCGTAGTAGTGCGTCTTCGGCATCTCCTTGACCGACAGCTTCCCCGTCTTCGTCAGCGACTTGACCGCCTTCGGCACGATCCCTTCCGCCCGCGCCTCGAACTCGACGACGACTCGTCCCGGGTCGTCCCCGGCGAACAGCTCGAAGCCGCTGCCGAACGCCGCGAGATCGTCGAACGGATCCATTTCTCGGACGACGCGCAAATACGCGTCCGGGTCCCCGGCGAGCACGCGCCCGGCGAGCGCGACCGTATCCTCCCAAGCGCGATAATCCGCTTCGTCCGCTTCCTTCGCTGCGGCAACCCGTTCGGCCAGCTTCGCGCGCCGCTTCGACTCCCTACGGAACAGCCGTTCCAGAATTCCCGGCTTGTACCGCTCCGACGCCATGCGGGCCTCCGTCTCATTCGGCCCCGCTGCCCCCGGCTCGAACGGGGGCGGAGAAGCGGACACTCGCTGCCAATCGATCGGCTCTTCGCCCTCCAAGTGGATCGACTTTATCGTCTCGATTTGATTTTCATAGATTTGCACCTCAACCTTGGCCCGCTCCAGCTCCCGCATCTTCTCGAGATCGCGCTGCAGCTTGGACAGCTCGCTGCGGCGGCGGTATGCGGGGGTCCGGCTGCGGGGACGCGCTCCTCCGGAGTAAGACAAGCCCGCGCCCGGAAGCGAAGCCGTTACCCGACCGCCCGTGCGGGTGTTGAGGCTGTACCTTAACCCCTTCCCACCGAAGCTCAGTCCAGCGCTCTTCTTCCCGACGTTCAGCCGGACGCCCGGCGCGATTTTGATGCTTTTGCGAAATTTCAACCCCATCATCCATCCGTCCCTTCGACTTGCGAGTTTCGACCGGGATGCATTTATCATGGAAGCATTTTACTTTATTCGACAAAAGGCGGGGTTTTCCTTCGCCAGGCATCCGGCAAAAAGAGCCGCGGCTTGACGGCCGCAAGTTTGATCTAGGGCAGGCGGCAGACGCCGGCGATTAGCGAGATTGCGGCAGTTTCGTCGGCGAGAATCCGCAACCGGCAGTTTCGTCGGCGATCGAGCGGACACAGCGGACCCTATTTTGTCGAAAACCGTTATTTTGCGGGTGAACCGGACAGAGGATCCGTTATTTCGCTTGATAACCATTAAATCATGCCCGTTTGGCCCGAATAAGCGCATCTGAGTCCGAAAGTTTCCAAAAACCTCATTATTCTCGCAAATAACGGATCTGTAGTCCGATGCGGCGCTTATCCCATGAGCGCGAACAGAGGTGTCCCTAGGCCGATCTTGCGACCAAAGGGGCACCTCCGAACGAAGCGAAACAACTTATGCGGAAAACGTTTTATGCGACCGGCCGCAACCTCTCCTCTTCGTGCGATGCCGAACGCGCGCGCCTCACCCCGATCCCGCATGAAGCTCCATGATGACCACGACGGCGACGCCGAAGACGAGCACGCACGCCATCAAGCCTTTGTCCTCGTAGAGCAGCGCTTCCGGCTTGCCCCCCTTGCCCAGGACATGGACCAGGTACAAGTACCGGAACATGCCGTAGATGACGCACGGAATCGTCCACATCATGTAGACGGATTGATTGGAGATGAACGTGTACAGCGAATAGCTCATGATCGTCATCGCCGTCACGACGCCGGACAGCTGATTGAGCAGCGGCTCGGAATAATTCATCAGCACTTTGCGGTGGGAGCCTTTGTTATGCTCCAGCAGCAGCAGCTCGTGCCGGCGCTTGCCGACCGCGAGGAACAGCGACAGGAAAAATACGCACATCAGAAACCAGGACGTAAATTCCGCGCGGATGACGAGCCCGCCTCCGACCGCCCGGATCGCGAAGCCGGCCGCGATCGTCATGATGTCGAGAATGACGACGTGCTTGAGCTTCAAGGTGTAGGCGACGTTCAACACAAAATACGCGGCGAGCAGCAGTCCGAGTGGTAGGCTCAAAGCGATTCCGGCGCCCAGCGAACCGGCCAGCAGAACGCCGCCGAACGTCAACGCCGGGGCGGGACGAAGCCTTCCCGACGCCATCGGGCGTCCGGCCTTGTCCGGATGCCGGCGATCGGCCTCCCGGTCCACGTAGTCGTTCAAAATATAGACGCAGCCCGATACGAGACAGAACAGCAGAAACGCCGCCGCGATCGCGAGCAAATCCCCCCACCCGACATCCTCTCTCGAAAAAGCCAGCACGCCGAACACGAGCAAATTTTTCGTCCATTGCCGCGGCCTAAGCTGCTCGATCAGCAGCAAGGCGATATTCGGCCGAGATACTCGGTCGGGCAGACGGATGGTCTCTTTGCCTAAATCCATTCCGGTCTCGCCTCCTTTCCTTCGATAGGGACCAAGGCGTTATCTCTCGTTCCTGGCTGCCGGCGAAACGAGCCGGCTGACCGCCCGAACGAGCTTGTTGGCGAGCAGCATACAGCATCTGTAGATGATCACGAGTTTCTTCTCCCACGTGAACACTTCCCCGAAATAGCGGCAAACTTCCTTGCGGTCGAACGTGAACGTTCGCGGGAAATAACGGATCTCGCTCTTCGTGAAGCCCAGCAATTGAATCCAGAGATGAAACTCGGCGGAATCCGTCTCGTCCGCGACGACGATCAGGTTGCCGGGCTCGGCGGACAAGGCGGCGATCTGCGCCTTCAGGGCCGGCAGCTCTTCGCGGCGGCGAAGCGTCAGCCGGTGTTCGATCCGGCCCCGCTCCTTGCGCATCAGCATTCGCGGAACTCCTTGGATGAAATACGCGACATTGATTCGCCAACGGGGAAGCTCCCGCTTCAGCGAAGGATGGATCCGGTACATCAACGTGATATTCCGGTCCCATTCCAGCATCTTCTTCATGCTTCTTGCGTCGCCGAACTTCTCACCGTGATACTGATGCAGCGCTCCGGTGCCCAGATGGGAGACGATTTGTATGCCGCGCTTGTAGCAACGGTAGCCGAAATCGGTATCCTCCATCCCCCAGCCCTTGTAACGCTCCTCGAATCCGCCGACCTCTTCCAGCTTCGCCTTGGACAACGCCAAGTTGCACGAGTACACGGCATGCCACGGGAATCTGAGCGCCGACATGTTGAACGAGTGCTGCTGGGCGTCGAAATGGCGCGCCTCCATATATTCCAGCGAGCGGTAAGGCGCTTCGAACGCCTTCCCCGATCGGACATCCTCGATCGATACCGGATCGTGAAGCAAGTACCGGTACGATATGACGAGCAGATCCTCGTCGCGGTCGAAGTACCGGTTCAGCTCGCGAAGATAATCGCGGGCCACGATCATGTCCGAATCGAGGAAAACGACGTATTTACCCCGGGCTCTCCGCCACCCTTCGTTGCGCACCCGCGCCCGGCAGGAATCGTCCGTCCGTTCCAAGTAAATATACTGCAATTCATACGTTCTCGGCGTATCCCGAACGTACTCCCGGGAACCGTCGTCCGATCCGTCGTCCACGACGACTGCCTCGTAGGCGCCGTACTCGAAGTCGAGCTGGTGATTGAGCGCCTCCAGCGTGTTATTCAACAAATCTTTATTGTTGTAAGTCGGGATCACGAAACTGTACTTCATCTTGGGCCAGCTCTCCTTTCTTCGTAACCGCCCTTGGCCGGTAGAAGAACTTGATCGTCAGACGGTAAGCGAGAAGCAACGCGACGTTGAGAGCGATAACCGATGCCATTCCCCCGATCGTTCCCCAATTTTTGACGAACGCGTATTGCATGTACAGCAGCGCCGGAATGGGAACGATCAAGGCCGCGAACGTCAATCTGGCCGCCTTCGCCCCGTCCAACGCGATCACCGAAGTGAACAGCAAATACATCATGTTCATCGCGATTCCCGCCGAAGTCAATCCGACGTAGCTCCAATCGAGCGGGAATTCCTTGCCGTAGAGCAGAACGAGCGCGGCGGTCAGGCACGCGGCCCCCAGCGCGACGGCCGCCGCGATCGGAACGGCGTATTTGACGAGCAGCTTGTCCACGGCGCGCTTATCCATCCCGGCGATCATCGGCACGAATACGACCGCGAACACGTCATGGAACAGTACGGTGCACAGCCCCCGGATCGTATTCTGGTAGACGGAATAAACCCCCAGCCCGTAATCCGAGACGAACCGCGCCACGAAAAACAGATCGCTCGTGAACAGCAGCGCCGAGAATAGCCAATTCAGCATCAGGAAGATGCCGAAGGAAAACATTTTCCAAAACGCGCGCGCCGATACGCGAAACGGCCTCAACCCGCACTTATGCAAGGAGAAGACGAAAAAAAACAAGTGATGCGCGATCAGCGGAACCAAGTAAGCCGCGATCGTCCGAACCTCCAGCGCGTACAAGGCGACGAGAGCCCCCGCGAGAAAAGCCAACGAACCGAGCAGCTTCAGCAAGCCCATCCGGTAGAAGCGCTGCTGTCCGCGCAAGAACGATTCGGTTAGAATGTACAGATTGACGCTCATGCCCAGCGCGACCGACGTCAGCCAGAACGATAGCGGGTATCCGAACGCGCGCTCGACGGCAGGTCCCGAGAGAACGAACACGGCGGCGAGCATGGACGAGAGAACCAGATTGGCGACGAACGCCGTTCCCATCAGCTCGCGTCTTTCTTCCTCGTTCGAGACGGGCGCGTACCTGACGACGCCGTTGTGCAGGCCAAACGTCAGCGGAATGACCACGATATTGGCGACGCTGACGATCAACGCGGCTTGCCCCCAAGCGATGACGCCCAGCTCCCTCACGCACGCGATATAGACGAGCAGCGTGACGAGCAAAGCTCCCGCTTTGAACGCGAACGTCACGCCGAGATTCCTTATGAACGCCAAGACGGTCGGACTTCCCGTTTGCGACTTCGCTTTCCAGACCGCAGCGACCCATCGCGCGCAGCCCGTATTCGGCTTATAAGGATCGTTCACGGCGCCGGCTCAGGCGGACAAGGCGTCGGTCTTCCGTTTATGCCGATTCTGCACCCGCTCCGAGATCCGTCCGAACCACTTGTCGAGCGGCGCGAAGAGGACGAGCAGAAACAGCGGAAGATGGCAAAGCGCGAAGACGATCGTCTCGTCGTAGGATGGCGCGTATCCAAGGAAAACGATAATATGATGCGCGTAGATCAAGCCGCCTTCGGGAATTTCGACCGGATTGATCGTATAGAACGCCAGATCGAGAAAGCCCGAGAAGAGCGTGATGGTCGCGAGCAGCGAGATTTTGATCGTTCTGCCCGGCGTCCCTCCGCCCATGCGATAAGCGAACGCCACGGAGAAGTTGATCATCTGCACGACCAGCAAGTACAGCAGTGTATACCATTCCCCGACGGTCTCGAAATTCGTGACGATGACGTTGCCGGTGACGCCGAAGAAGCTGACCCGCGGAATCAGATAGCCGAGAAAGACGAGAAAGGGCAAATACACGAGCACGAATCCGTATTTCAGCTTGTTCGGGAAAAAAGCGATGGCGCCGAGGATGAACCCGTAGGCGATCAGCTTGACGATCAGATGCCACAGCTTCTCGATTTCCGGTTCCCGGGGGAGCGCCAGCCATACGTACAAGAAACCGATCACGCCCAGGATCAGGAACGCGACCCACAAATGCCTCCGTACCAATTCCATCAATGCACCTCCGTTTGTTGGATGAATTCAACCGCGACACGAGTCGACGAGACCTCTACCCTCCTCCCATTCCGCCTATAATTCGACTACTTATTTATCATATATGAATTTTTTAACAGATTTCAACGGGTATTTTCTCTATTCTTCCAGCTTCTTTTCCAAATTCGGTTGACAAAAAGCCGCAAAGCCTCGCCCCGTACGGAAAAAAGCTTTGCGGCATACGTTGACTGCGCCCGCCGCCCTAGAACGGAAACAGCAACGGCAGAACGGCCACCATCACGACGCCCATGACGACCTGAAGCGGCAATCCGACTTTGAGATAATGCGAGAACCGGTAACGGCCCGCGGACAGGACGAGCGCGTTCGGCGGCGTGGAGAACGGCGAAGCGAAGCACATGCTCGCGGCGACCGCCACGGCGAATAGAAACGGATAAGGACTGACCTCGAGCTGAAGCGCGGCCGCCAGCGCGATGGGCGCGAGCAGCACGGCGCATGCCGTATTGCTGATGAACATCGTCAGGATCGACGTCGTGCAATAGATGCCCGCGAGCAGCGCCAACGGCCCGAAGCCGCCCAACAGATTCACCATCCCGTCGGACAGCAGGGCGGCCGCCCCCGTCTTCTCGATCGCGATCGACATCGGAATCATCCCGCCGATCAGCACGACGCTCTCCCAGTTGATCGTCTTATAGGCGTCCTCCATGCTTCGCACGCAACGAAAGGCGACCATCAGCACGGCCGCGATCATGACCGCGGCGACGGCCGGAATCAGCTCCGAGACGAGCAGCGCGACCATCAGCCCCATAATGCCCGCGGCGATCGGCGCCTTGCGGTCCATCGTCACCTTGCGGGCTTCCTCGGCCGGTTGGCCGACGACGACGACGTCCGGTTCGGTGGCCAGCCTGGCGATGTCCTTCCACGTTCCCTGTACGAGCATCGCGTCGCCGAAACGCATTTTCTCCTCCTTCAGATTGTGCAGAATATATTGATCCTTCCGCTGGATGCCCAGGATGTTCACGCGGTACTTCTCCCGGAAGCCCGATTCCTTGATCAGCAGATTGATCAGGCGCGAAGTCGGCGTCAGCATCGCTTCGGCGATGCCGACGTCCTCCGTCGCGTACTGCTCTTCTTTGGGCGAGCGCTTGTTCTCCGGAGCGTGATGGTCGAGCACCGCCAGGCCGCAATCCCGGGAAAAAGCCTGCACCTGATCGAAGGGGCCGTGCACGTACAGAATATCCTCCTCCTGCACAACCGTGCCCGATCCGGCGATCTCTTGGTTGATCGTCTTGAAAAACTGGTTTTTGGCCGAGATTTTGCGCCGCACCTCGATGACGTTCAGCCCGTAGCGGGCCGACAGATCGAGCTCTTGCAGCGTGCGGGACCGGATCGGCGAATCGGCCGCGACCTGTACACGGTACAGGTTTTGCGCCAGCCGGTATTGCTTCGCCAGTTCCTGAAGCGAGCGCCCTTTCCCGTTATCGTCCGCGTCGGGATCGTTTTTCGGCAGAAACCGGCGCAGAAACAGCATCGCCAGCACGCCGACGACGATGCAGACGAGCCCGACCGGCGTAAACGAGAAAAACGATACGCCTTCGTGCCCGGCCGCGGACAGCACGTCTTGAATGACGAGATTGGGCGGCGTTCCGATCAGCGTCAGCATGCCTCCCATGCTGCTCGCGAAGGCCAGCGGCATCAGCAGGCGGCCCGGATTCGTCCGCGCGCTCATCGCCAGGCTGACGACGATCGGCATCATGACCGCGATCGTTCCCGTATTGCTGACGAACGCGCCGATGACCGACGTGACGACCATGATCATGATCAGCAGCCGGGTCTCGTTCGGTCCCGCCAGCTGCAGCATTTTGCCGCTCACCTTCTTGGCCAGCCCGGTCTGGAAAATCCCCCCGCCGACGACGAATAAGCCGATCATCATGACGACGACGGAGTTGGAGAAGCCCGACAACGCCTCCCCCGGCGTCAATATGCCGAACAGCATTAACGCGATCAGCGCCCCCACCGCGACCAAGTCCGAACGGACTTTCCCGGACACGAACAATACGGACGCCAACGCCAATACGCTTAATGTCACAACCATCGAACCGTTCATCATCCAGCTCCATTCCCCTCAACATTCCTCTCATTATACATGAGGACTTTGGCGAAGAGAATGCCGGCGCGCTGGCCCCAAGCCGTTCGGACCACAGATCCGCTATTTGTAAACAAAAGAGGGTTTCGAGCACCTTTGCGGACACAGATGCGCTTATTTGCGCCAAAGAGACGCGAATCGGTTGCGATCGAGCGGAATAACGGATCCTCTGTCCGATTCACCCGCAAAAAGGTAGGTTTCGCCAAAAATAAGGGTCGCTGTGTCCGTTCCATCGCTGAGCCATTATCGTTTCATCGCCGATCCATCGCCGCCCCACCCCTCTTCCGAAGAAGGCAGCGATGGAGCACAAGCGCAGAAACGGCAGCGTAGGGATCGCCCCTGCCGCTGCCGTTTCAACATCAACCCCTTTACCACTCCGCGACGGAGCCGTCGTCCGGGTGGTAGACTCGGGGCGTGTCCCACTCCCCGTCGTACGAGCGCCGCAGCAGCTCCTCCTCGTCCACTTCGATGCCAAGGCCCGCTCCGCTCGGCAGCTCGATATAGCCGTCCTTCACCTCGAACGGCCGCTTCAGCAGGCCGCGGCCCAGATCGCTGCCGTCCTCTAGGCCGACCATCTCCTGGATGAGGAAATTCGGCGTGCAGGCGGCCAGCTGCAGACACGAAGCGAGCGAGATCGGCCCCAGCGGATTGTGGGGAGCGATCGAGCCGTAGTACACCTCGGACATCGCGGCGATCTTCTTCGCTTCCAGAATGCCTCCGGCATGGCAGAGGTCGGGCTGCACGATGAAGGCGGCCTGCTTCTCCAGCACTTCCCGGAAGCCCCAGCGGGTGAACAGCCGCTCCCCGGTCGCGATCGGAATCGTCGTCGACTGCGCGATCCGCACCATCGCGTCGACGTTTTCCGGCAAGCACGGCTCTTCGATGAACATCGGGTGATACGGCTCCAGCGCCTGGGCCAGCCGGATCGCCATGGCCGGACTGACGCGCCCGTGGAAGTCGATCGCGATGTCCATGCCGCTGCCGACGGCTTCGCGGATGCGGGCGAACTTGTACGTCTGCCGCTCCACGAACGCCATCGTATCGACCTGCCGCACCGGGTAATCCGCGCTCAGCTTGAGCGCGGTAAACCCCTTCTCCTTCAGGTCGAGCGCCTTGGCGACCGCCTCCTCGACCGTGTCCCCGGGGCAATGCGCGTACATGCGGATCCGTTCGCGGCACGCGCCGCCGAGCATCTCGTACACCGGCAAGCCGTAATATTTGCCCTTGATATCCCAGAGCGCCTGCTCGATCCCGCTGATCGCGCTGACCAGCACCGGGCCTCCGCGGTAGAACGTGCCGCGGTACATCGCCTGCCAATGGTGCTCGATGCGCAGCGGATCCTGCCCGATCAAGTAGCGGGACAGCTCGCGCACGGCCGTCTCCACGGTCAGCGCCCGCCCCTCCACGATCGGCTCTCCGTAGCCGACGAGACCTTCGTCCGTCGTGATTTTCAGAAACATCCAACGAGGGCGCACGTGGAATACTTCCATCTTCGTAATGATCATGATCGCTTCCGACTCCTTCGCGCGCTCGATTTCTACCGAACGATTTGCTATGGCTTGATGAATACGGTTTTGACCGACGTAAAAAATTCGACCGCGGCCTGCCCCTGCTCGCGGGAATGGGAGCTCGATTGCTTCATGCCGCCGAACGGGGCCTGGAGCTCGACGCCCGCCGTCTCCGAATTGACCCGGATCAAGCCGGCTTCCAAGCCGTCGATAAACTTAAACACGTTCGAGACGTCCTTGGAGAACAGGGACGCGCTGAGCCCGTAAGAGGAATCGTTCGCCAAGCCGATCGCTTCCCGGACGCCGTCCACCTTGATCAAAGCGAGCACGGGACCGAAAATTTCCTCGCGCGCGATCCGCATCTCCGGGGTCACCCCCTCGAATACCGTCGGCTCGACGAAATAACCCTTCGCCGCATCCTCCGGCGGCACGCCTCCGCAGAGCAGCGCCGCCCCTTCTTCTACGCCGATCCGAATGTATTCCCGCACGCCGCGATATTGCGCTTCGCTCGCGCACGGCCCCATCCAGGTGTCCGGGAGCAGGCCGTCGCCGACCTTGATGCGCCCGATCCGCTCGATCAGCCGTTCCTTGAACGCGTCGTAGACGTCCCGGTGAACGTAAGCGCGGCTGGTGGCCGTGCACTTCTGGCCGGTGGAACGGAAGGCGCCCGAGACGGTCGCTTCCGCCGCCGCGTCCAGATCGGCGTCCTCCGCGACGATGATCGGATTTTTCCCGCCCATCTCCAATTCCCGTCTGTCAACCTTCGTTCGCGAAGAAATTTCTCATCGTTCTGCGAGCCCCCAATATCCTCCAATAGACAAAGACCGTCGATCCCGATACGATAGAACAAACGTTCCTATTCGGAGGTAGCTGCTGTGAGAGAGCCCGCATCCAACTTCGTTCACCTTCATGTCCATACGGAATATAGTCTCTCGGAAGCGTCATGCCGGTTGGAAGACCTGGTGCACATGGCCGAATCCTGGCATATGCATGCCCTGGCGATTACCGATAAAGGCTCGGTACACGGGGCGATTCGATTTTTCGAGCTGGCCGAACGGCACGGCATTCATCCGATTATCGGCTGTGAAATCAAGGAACGCGAGACGGAAGATTCTCTCCTTGTTCTGGCCGCAACGAATGAAGGCTTTCGGTTGATCGTTGATCATTTGAACAGCGGCACGTTCCATAAGCCTGTCTTCCAGGGAGATGTCATTGTCCTGAGCGGCGGAAGAACGGGAGCCATTCAACGGCTCCTTGCGAGCGGCCGGACCGAGCAAGCGGAACAACTGGCACGCGGGTATGTGAAGCGGTTCGGGAAGGGAAACTTCTATCTGGAAGTGCAGCATCACGGGCTCCCGGATGACGATATGGTCCTGGAACGGACGGTTCAGCTTGCCCGCCGTACAGGCATTCCGCTCGTTGCCACCCACGACGTCCATTACCTGGTTCCCGAAGACGCCGATCTGCTGGATGTTCTTCAATATGGACAAACGAAGCAGCGCACCTCTCCCCGGCCGATGGCAGGCCCATTCCACCTCCCTTCCCCTCATGAAATGATGCGGAAATTCGGACATCTCCCGGACGCTTTAGAGAATACCGTTCGAATCGCCCGGCGAATCCGGTTTCGTCCGGAACCGGCGGCGGAGACGAAGCTGCCGGGAAACGGAGACGAGGCACTTCGCCGTTCGTGCCGGGAAGGCGTGCAAGACCGGCTGGCTTCCGGCTCGTTCAAGTCAGAGGATCTGCCGAAGATAACGGAGCGCATGGGCCGGGAGCTTGAGGTGATTACGAAGCGCGGGTTGTCCGATTATTTTCTGCTCGTGGCGGATATCGCCAAAGCGGCCCGGTCCCGGGGCATTCCGGTCGGACCGGGGAGAGGCTCGGCCGCAGGCTGTCTGGTCGCTTACCTGCTCGGCATTACGGAAGTCAATCCGCTGCTCTACGGCCTTTCGTTCGAACGATTCTTGAGCCCTGACCGTCCCTCATTGCCCGACATCGATCTGGATGTCTGCCAACGAAGAAGAGCCGAGATGCTGCAGTACGTCAAACAAAAGTACGGAGCTCACCGAACAGCTCACATCGGCGTGCTGAACACGTTCGGGACGCGGGGGGCGATCCGGGAAGCCGGAGCTTATTTGGGCATGCCGAAGAAGCAAATCGACGTGCTCGCCAAACTGATGACCGCTTATTCCGGACAAGGCGGCATCCGCCACTGCCTGCAGACGCTTCCGGAGCTGCAGAGGCTGCCGATCGGGCAAGAGCCCTATCGATCGCTGTTCCGATTGGCCGAACGGCTCGAAGGATTGCCTCATTCCTATTCCGCTCACCCTTCGGGCATGCTGCTCGGAGACGAACAGCTCGCCCGGAAAATTCCGTTGCTTCCCAGGCCCAACGGCGACCGGATGACGGCCTTCACGAAAGAGAATATCGAGACGCTGGGGCTCTTGAAGATCGACCTGCTCGGTCTGCGGAACCTTACGATCCTCGAAGACACGATTGCCGCGATTCGCGAGCGGACCGGCAAGCATCTTGAGACCGGCCGTATCCCCCTTGACGACCCGGAAACGTACCGAACCTTCTGCGCCGGATATACGCTTGGATGTTTTCAACTGGAAAGCATGGGCATTCGCCGTCTGATGCGCAGGATGCGGCCGCGGACGATCTCCGATCTGGCCGATCTCCTTGCCTTGTACCGGCCCGGCGCTTGGCAGGAAGGAATTGTGGAGACGTATTTGCGAAGGCGCTCGGGGGAAGAGCCCTTCCACATCGCTTTGCCGGAAATGAAGCCCATTCTTTCCCCGACTTACGGCTTGATCCTGTACCAGGAACAAGTGATGGAAATCGCGTGTGCGGTAGCCGGTTATTCCATGGGCGAGGCCGATTCGCTCCGGCGGGCGCTTTCCGCCAAATCGGTGGATTCCTTGTCGCAGCATCAGGAGCGTTTTGCCAAGGGGGCGGCAGAACGGGGAGTGCCGGAAAACGAGGCATGTGCCGTCTTCGATTTCCTGGTCCGGTTTGCCGGCTATAGCTTCAATAAAGCCCACAGCGTCTCCTATGCTTGCCTGTCTTACTGGACCGTGTATTTCAAAACGCATTATCCGAAAGAATATATGGCCTCCTTGCTCAGTTTGGAGGGAGGTTATTATGACAAAAAAGTCTATGTCAGAGAGCTCTCCAAACTCGGAATCCCGCTGCTCGGCCCCGATATCAACCGCAGCGGCTTCGATTATGAAGCCGAGGAAGGAGGCATCCGGATGGGGCTGAACGCGATCCGCGGTTCGGGACCGGAGTCGGTGAAGGCTGTGCTCCTCTCCCGACGTCGAGACGGTGAATTCCGCTCCTTCGACGAATGGCTGGTCCGGATGAAAGCGCAGAGGATCAAACGCCCCGTGCTCGAAGGCTGGATCGCATCGGGGGCTTGCGACTGCTTCGGCGGCAACAGACGGGGGATGCTGTCGGCTTTGCAAGTCCCGCCGTCCAATGATGGCGAAGATGTCCGACCGGCAACGGTGACCGACTTCAGTGAGGCGGAAAAAAGAAAAATGGAAAAATCGCTCCTCGGTTATTCGCTGAAGATTTCTCCAAACGGAAAATGGAATGCTTTCGCGCGCCGCTTCAACGTCAGGCCGATCGAAGAATTGTCGCGCTCCCGCCACCTCGCCCGGGTCCGCTTATGCGGCACGATCATCCACAGCAGGCGGCAGCCGACAACCGGGGGAGAATACGTGCTGGTACTCGTCGTTCAGGATCAAACCGACATGATCGAAGCGGTATTGTACCCCCAAACCTACAAATCCTTCTTATATCAGTTGAATCCGCAGGGCATATTAATCGAAGGCATCCTCCGAAAGCAAGAGACGAATCTGCATGTGGTTGCCCAAAAAATCAAAGCGTTTGGAGGATGAAGATGCTCCTGATCGGAACAGCCGGCTACAGTTATGAGGATTGGCGCGGGGTTTATTATCCGGAGAAGCTGGACAAGAAAGAAATGCTGTCCTTCTACGCACAGGAATTTCCTTTTACCGAAGTGAACTCGTCCTATTACGCCATGCCCAACCGATTTATGCTGTATCATATGCGGGAGAAAACTCCCGAGCATTTTCAGTTCGTCATGAAAGCGTATCGGGGGATGACGCACAAGCGGGAGGATAATGAGCAGCATTTCCGCGATTTTAAAGAAGCGCTTAAGCCGTTAATCGAAGCGGGCAGGCTCGGATGCGTCCTGGCCCAATTTCCGTCCAGCTTCCGGAACCGGGACGAAAACCGCGATTATTTGAAGGAATTCAAGGAAATGATCGGAGACATTCCGGTCGTGATCGAATTTCGGCATGAGGAATGGATTGACGAGCGGATTTTCGACCTGCTCGAGGAAGAAGAGCTCGGCTATGTCTGCGTGGACGAACCGCAATTCAAAACGCTCGTGCCTCCGGTCGTCCGGGCGACCAGCCGGATCGGTTATGTCCGGTTCCACGGCCGGAATTACCAAAAGTGGTGGCAGCACAAGGAGACCTATGAACGGTACAACTATTTATATAATGAGCAGGAATTGAAGGACTGGGTTCCGAACATCCGCAAGCTGGCGGAGAAAACGGAAAAAACGTTCGTCAGCATGAACAACCATTACCGGGCGCAGGCCGTCATCAACGGACGGATGCTGAAGGAAATGTTGGAGAAAGAGGCGCTTCCCACATGAGCGACGAACGGGCGGTTGTCCAGGACTTACGGGAAGTTCGGGATCTGCAAGAGTTGTACGCCGTCTGTTCGCACACCTTCGTTCCGCGACCGGGCGAACGGCTCGTGTTCGGGGAAGGACCGGAACGGGCGCGCCTGCTCTTGATCGGCGAAGCTCCCGGGAAACAGGAAGCCGAAACCGGAAGGCCATTCGTCGGCAATGCGGGCAGGCTGCTCAACAAATATTTGCAGGAAACAGGGATTAAGAGGGAAGAGGCTTATTTAACGAATACGGTAAAAGTAAGACCCCCGGGCAATCGGACGCCGCGAATAACGGAGGTTCGGGAAGCGCTGCCGATTCTGTTCCGGCAAATCGAGCTGGTTGGCCCGTCGATCCTCGTCTGCCTCGGAAGCATCGCCGTGCAGGCCGTTGTCGATCCCAAAGCGAAAATCACGGAGCTCCGCGGCGAGTGGCAGACGAAGGACGGGCTCCGGATCATGCCGACCTATCATCCGTCCGCCATTTTTCACGACGAAACCAAGCGGGACCTTCTGAAGCGGGATTTGTCCGCAGTAGAGGCCGCCCTCAGTCACCCTCTATAAAATTTCACGCTTTCTTCTGCACGCGGAACGTCCCCGTGCCGAAAGCGAGCAGCTCGCCGCCTGCCGTTCTTGCGCGAGCGAGCGTCGTCACGGATTTGCGAGACTGGTGCGCGATCTCCGCCTCGACGACGATGCGCCCGAGCCCCGTCGGCGCGACGTAGTTGATGTTCAAATGCGTCGTCACGACGCTGTCGTCAGGCCGCGCAACCATCGCCATCAGCCCCATGGCGGAATCGAGCAGCGTCGCGTGCACGCCGCCGTGCAGAATGCCGATCAAATTCAGATGATGGGGCCGCACGTCCAGCGAAACGACGACTTGCCGCTCCGACAATCGCTCGAACTCGCAGCCGATCCATCCCCAGAACGTCGATTCCGCCTTCTTCGTCCAATACGCGAACAACTCTGGAGGAACCGCGGCGACCCGGTCGTTCTCCATGCTGCCACCTCCTCCGGTTCGTAAGTTGCGGGAATGCGATCTGCTTTACACGACGTACTTTTCCGCTTCGACGACTTTGGCCGCGATCCGCCGCTTGAGGCCGATCGAATCGATCGCGGTTCTCCGGCCCAGCTTCTTCAGAATGGACAATTGCGCGCGGAGCATGTCGCCGCTTTCCATCGTCGACAGAGCTTCCTTCGCCCAAGCCTCGATATTGCCGAACTGTTCGTGGACGAACACGACCGTCATGGCCGCGGCGGTCTCCGACTTGGCTTCGCCGGATCGGCCGAGCAGCTTGCGGGTGCGCAGCAGCGCGCTCTCCTTGGCATAGACGGCGATCAGCATGTCGCCCAGGTGGCTGAGCACCTCTTGCTCCTGCTCCAGCTTCATCTGGTATTTCTGCACCGCTTGCGCGCCGACCATGAGAAATATTTTTTTCGCCATCGCCAGCAGATGCGCCTCTTGCTCCAGCGTCCCTTCGAACTCGCGGCTCGGCGTCGGCTCCATCAGCTCGGCCTGCAGCGCCGTCGCCCTCTGCATGAGCGGCAGCTCGCCCTTCAAGGCGCGCTTGATCAGCGCTCCTGGAATGAGCAGGCGGTTGATCTCGTTCGTCCCTTCGAAAATGCGGTTGATGCGGGAATCGCGATAGATCCGTTCGATCCGGTATTCCTGAATGTAGCCGTAGCCGCCGTGAATCTGAACGCCCTCGTCCGCGACGAAGTCGAGCGCTTCGGAGCCGAACACCTTGTTGATCGAGCATTCGAGCTGGTATTCCGCGATCGCCTTGGCCGCCTGGAGCCCGTCGTGGTCCGCGCCCCGGTCGACCTCCGCGAGCCCTTCGTCGAACAAGCCGGCCGTGCGGTACACCATGCTCTCGAGAGCGAACGTCCGGACGTTCATCTCCGCCAGCTTCTTCGCGATGAGCGGGAACGACGAGATCGGGCGGCCGAACTGCACGCGTTCGTTGGCGTACTTGGCGGACAGCCCGATCGCCTCCTTCGCCCCGCCGAGCGCGCCGGCGGCCAGCTTGAAGCGGCCGATGTTCAGGATGTTGAAGGCGATCAAATGGCCTTTGCCGGCTTGCCAGAGCAGATTGTCGGCCGGCACGCGGACATCCTCCAGAATAAGCGGGCACGTGGACGAGCCTTTGATGCCCATCTTCTTCTCCTCCGGCCCGACGCTGACGCCCGGCATCGAACGTTCGACGATAAACGTGCTGAAGTCCGTGCCGTTCACCTTGGCATACACGATAAAAATGTCCGCGAAGCCTGCGTTCGTGATGAATTGCTTCGTGCCGTTCAGAATGTAGGCCGTTCCGTTCTCCGTCGGCGTCGCCGTCGTCTTCGCGCCTTGCGCGTCGGACCCGGAAGAAGGCTCCGTCAGGCAATAGGCGGCCAGCTTCTCGCCGCTGGCGAGCGCGGGCAAATATTTGCGCTTCTGCTCCTCGGTGCCGAAGTAGACGATCGGCAGCGTGCCGATGCCGACGTGCGCGCCGGCGGACAAGGCGAAGGAGGACGCCTTGGCGAATCGCTCGGCGATCAGCGTCGTGCTCGTCTTGTCGAGCCCGAGTCCGCCGTAAGCCTCGGGCACGTCCGCGCCGAGCAGACCGGTCTCGCCCGCCTGGCGCAGCTTCCGCACGGTCAATTCGTAATTCAGCTTCTCGATCGCTTCGTCGTTCGGCACGATCTCGGCGGCGACGAAGTCCTCCGTCGTCCGGGCGATCATCCGCTGTTCTTCGGTGAAATCCTCCGGCGTCGCGATGCGGGACGGGTCGACGTCCTCGATGATGAAGCTGCCGCCGACGATTTGGCCTTCCAGCGCTTTGCTCATCGCCATTCACTCCTCGTCTGAGATTGTAAGGGTCGGGCGGGACGGATCATCCGGCATGGACCTCGAACACGCCCGCCGCGCCCATGCCGCCGCCGATGCACATCGAGACGACGCCGCAGCCGCCGCCGCGGCGGCGAAGCTCGTGGATCAGGGTCGCCGAAATTTTCGTCCCGGTGCAGCCGAGCGGATGGCCGAGCGCGATCGCCCCGCCGTTCACGTTCACCTTGCCCTCGTCGATGCCGAGCTCGCGGACGACGTGCACGCATTGGGACGCGAACGCCTCGTTGATCTCGAACAGCTTCACGTCGTCCAGTCCGATGCCGGCCATCCGCAGCGCCTTCGGGATCGCCTCGACCGGACCGACGCCCATGATCTCGGGATCCACTCCGGCCAGCGCGAACGAGCGGAACGTGGCCAGAGGCTGCAAACCGAGCGCGTCGGCCCGTTCCTTGCTCATCAGGACGGCGGCGGCCGCGCCGTCGCTCATCTGCGAGGCGTTGCCGGCCGTCACGGTGCCGCCCTGCTTGAACGCCGGCTTCAGCTTGGCGAGAACGTCCGGGGTTGTGTCCGGGCGCACGCCTTCGTCCGTATCGAACGTCCACGTCTTCGTTTGCTTCCTGCCTTGATCGTCCACGCTCTTCCAATCGACCGTCACCGGCACGATTTCGTCCTTGAACCGGCCTTCGGCGATCGCCTTCGCCGCCTTCGCGTGCGAGCTCGCCGCGAACGCGTCCTGATCCTCGCGCGACACGCCGAACCGCGCGGCGACGTTCTCCGCCGTATGCCCCATGGCGATGTAGATTTCCGGCATTTCCTCGACGATGCGCGGATTCGGCGACACCTTGAACCCGGTCATCGGCACGCGGCTCATGCTTTCCACCCCGCCCGCGATCACGACGTCCGCGTGGCCGAGCATGATCCGCTCGGCCGCTAACGCGATCGACTGCAGGCCGGAGGAGCAGAACCGGTTGATCGTCAGCGCGGGCACCGTGCTCGGAAACCCGGCGTACAGCGACATGATGCGCGCGAAATTGAGCCCTTGCTCGCCTTCCGGCATCGCGCAGCCGATGATGACGTCCTCCACGTCTTCCTTCTTCAAGCCGGGCGCGCGCGCGACGATGGCTTCCAGCACGGTTCTGCCCAGATCGTCGGCGCGCGTCTGCGCCAGACTGCCCTTCTTCGCTTTGCCGACCGCGGTGCGAGCGATCGACACGATAACGGCTTCTCTCACGGCTTGCTCAGCCTCCCCGGAAGTTTTAGTTGCGCAGCGCCTTGCCTTTGGTCAGCATGTGCTGCATGCGTTGCCGGGTTTTCGGCTCGCCGCACAGGCTGAGGAACGCTTCGCGCTCCAGGTCGAGCATATACTGCTCGGTGACGAGCGTGCCTGCCGGCACGTCTCCGCCCGCCAGCGCGTGCGCCAGCTTCTTCGCGATCTTCAGATCGTGGTCGCTGATGTAGCCGCTCTCCCGCATGCCGATCGCGGCCAACTGCAGCACCGCCTTGCCTTCCGCGCCGGCGACGCGGAACTTCTCCTCGCGAACCGGCTCATAGCCGGCTTGCGCCATCCGCAGCGCAGCCATCTTGGCCTCGTGCAGCTGGCGGCTCCGGTTCGTCACGACGCGGTCCGCCGGAAGCAGGTAGCCGAGCCGCTTGGCGTCGTGCCCGCTCGTCGACACCTTCGCCTTGCCGATCGTCTCGAACGCCCGGTTCAGATGCGGCTGCAGATCCGCCTCCGGATGTCCGGCGAGCTGCGCGATCCGCAGCGCGAACTCCTTGCAGCCGCCCCCCGCCGGGATGAGGCCGACGCCGACTTCCACGAGGCCGTAATACGTCTCGGCGGACGCGACGACCTGGTCGGCCGGCAGGCAAGCCTCCACGCCTCCGCCGAGCGTCATCCGGTGCGGCGCCGCGACGACCGGCTTCTCCAGCCGTTTCAGGGCGAGCATCGCGTTCTGAAACGTCCGGATGATGCCGTCGACTTCGTCCCATTCTTCCTCCTGCGCTTCCATCAGCAGCAGCATGAGATTCGCCCCGACGCAGAAGTTGCGGCCTTCGTTGGCGATGACCAGCGCTTCGAAGTTCCGGTCCACCTCCTTGACGCTCTGCCGAATCATGGACAGAATGTCGCCCCCGATCGCGTTGTTCGGCGAGTGGAACTCCAGGCAGGCTACGCCGTCTCCGAGATCGACGAGGCTGGCGCCGCCGTTGCCGCGGACGGTTCGTCCTCGCTCCTTCAAGCCGCGAAGAGAGATGTGCTCCGGCGGCTGTTCGGCTTGCCGGTATTTCCCCTCGTGAACGTAGAAGCGGAGACCGTCTTCCTTGCGGTAAAACGATTCGTTGCCTTGCGCGATCCATTCCTTCACCCATGCCGGGACCGCCGTTCCTTCCCGCTCCATCCGCGCGACGGAGCGGGCGAGGCCGATGGCGTCCCACGTCTCGAACGGACCGAGCTCCCAGTTGAAGCCCCACTTCATCGCGTTGTCGATCTCTTCGACCGTGTCGGCAATCTCGCCGACCTTCTCCGCCGAGTAAACGAGCGTCCGCTTCAGCGCGTTCCACGCGAATTCGGCGTACCGGTCCCCGCCGGACAACAGCGCCTTGATTTTCTCCCCCGCGCCTTTGGCCAGCTTGGCGGCTTCCAGGGAGCCGGACGACGGCTTCTTCTGCGGCGCGTAGGTCATGGAGGTCAGGTCGAGCGACAGAATGACGCTCGTGCCGTCCTCTCCCTTCTCCTTGCGGTAGAACCCTTTGCCGGCCTTCTCGCCGAGCCAGCCCCGTTCCGCCAGCGCGGCGATCGTCTCGGGCACGGCGAACGCCGCCTTCTCGGCTTCGTCGGCCACGTTCCGGCTCACGTTGTTCGCCACGTGAACGAACGTGTCGATGCCGACGAGATCGAGCGTGCGGAACGTCGCGCTCTTCGGCCTGCTCAGCGCGGGGCCGGTGACGGCGTCGACCTCCTCGACCGTGAGGCCCAGCTTCGCCATCTCCTGCAACGTGGCGAGCATCCCGAACGTGCCGATCCGGTTGGCGACGAAGTTCGGCGTATCCTTCGCGAGGACGACGCCCTTGCCCAGCGTCCGCTCGCCGAACGCCTTCATCCCGGCGACGAGCTGCGGGTCCGTGTCCCGGCCCGGTATGATCTCGAGCAGCTGCATGTAGCGGGGCGGATTGAAAAAGTGCGTGCCCATGAAATGCCGCCGGAACGCTTCCCCGGCATCCGCGGCCATCGCGTCGATCGAGATGCCCGACGTATTGGAGGAGACGATCGTGCCGGACCGCCAGTGGCGCTCGATACGGGCGAGCAGTTCCCGCTTGACGTTCAGCTTCTCGACGACGGCTTCGATGACCCAATCGACGTCCGCGATGCGCGGGAGATCGTCTTCGAGATTGCCCGGCACGATCCTCTCCGCGAACGCTTCGTCGTACAGCGGAGGCGGATTCGTCTTCTTCAGCCTGGCGATCGCCGCCGCGGCGAGGCGGTTGCGAACGGCGGGCGCGCCGGGCGTTAGCCCCTTCGCGGCCTCCTCCCCGGCAAGCTCCTTGGGCACGACATCCATCAGCAGCACCGAAATGCCGACGTTGGCCAGATGGGCGGCAATGCCGGACCCCATCACGCCCGAGCCGATGACGGCGGCCGTGCGAATCGGTTTGTTCATCTGCGCTAACCTCCTATAAGTACGTGTTCAAAAAGTCCGACTCCTTTTCAGCACCGAGAAGGGCGAACCGGACGGTCGCCGAACACCGCTTGCTCGAGCAATTCCGCGACGTCCCGCGCCTTGACGGCTTCGGCTTCCTTCATCTTCGTCCCGTCCTCCAGCATCGTGAGGCAATACGGACAAGCGCTTCCGATCACGGTCGGTTTCACCTCCAATGCTTGCTCGGTCCTCGCCAGATTGACGCGCTTGCCCGCCGTCTCCTCCATCCACATCATGCCGCCCCCGGCGCCGCAGCACATGCCGTTCTCGCGGCTTCTCGCCATCTCGGCCAGCTCCACGCCCGGAATCGCCTTCAACACGCCGCGGGGCTCGTCGTAGACGCCGTTATAGCGCCCGAGGTAGCAGGAATCGTGGTAGACGACGCGCTCCTTCACTTCATGTCGGGGGCGAAGCTTGCCTTCCCGGATGAGCGCGTCGAGCAATTGCGTATGGTGCAGCACCTCCACGCCTTCCAGGCCGAAGTCGGGATACTCGTTTTTCAAAATATTGAACGTGTGCGGGCAAGCGGTGACGATGCGGCGAACGCCATAGCGGGAGAACGTCTCGACGTTGTCGGCGGCGAGCTGCTGGAACAGCAGCTCGTTGCCCATCCGGCGCGGCGTGTCGCCCGAGTTCTTCTCTTCGTTGCCGAGGATGGCGAAGCGGACGCCGGCTTCGTTCAGCAGCCGGGCGAAGGCGCGGGACACCTTGCGCGCCCGCAGGTCGTAGGCGCCCATCGAGCCGACGAAGAACAAAACCTCGAAATCGGGACGATCCTTGACCGTCGGCACGCGAACGCCTTCGACTTCGCCGGTCCACTTGTCCCGGTCGCCGCGGCTGAGCCCCCACGGATTGCCCTGCCGCTCGATGTTCTGCAGCGCGCGCTGGCCTTCGTGCGGCAGGCTGCCCTGCATCAGCACGAGATGGCGGCGCAGATCGACGATCTTGTCGACGTGCTCGTTGCCGACCGGGCATTGGTCCTCGCAGTTGCGGCACGTCGTGCACGACCAAATCTCGTCCTCGCTCATGACGTCGCCGATCAGCTCCAGCCGCTCGGGCGATTTCGCGGGAGCTTCCGTCGGGGCGGCCGCTGCCGTCCAGGTCTCCCGCTGCCACGCCAGCGTCGGACGAATGTCGGTGATCGCCCCGCTCTCGTCGCGCCACGCGACCTTGTCGGCGGCCGCCTCGGACAGGAAATGGGACGCCGCTGCCGCGGAGGCGAAGAGCGGCTCCGGCACCCACGGCGACTTGCCGGTCACGGCGGCCCCCTTCTCGGTCAGATGGTCGCGCAGCTTCGTGATCAGATGCATCGGCGACAGCGTCTTGCCGGTGTTCGATGCCGGGCAGACGTTCGTGCAGCGCCCGCACTCGACGCAGGCGTAGAAATCGAGCATCTGCTTCCGCGTGAAGTCCTCGATTTTCCCGACGCCGAACGATTCGGCTTCCTCGTCCTCCAGGTCGAGCTTCTTCAGCTTGCCGGCCGGCTCGGCGCGGCCAAGCCACAGGTTGAGCGGCGCGGTCAGCAGATGAAAATGCTTCGACTGCGGCACGTAGACGAGAAACGCGAGCAGGACGAGCAGATGCAGCCACCAGAAAACGTAGAAGGCCGCCCGGGCCGTGCCGGCCGACGCGCCTTCGAACAGCGACGCGATCGCGGAAGAGACCGGCGCGTAGCCGGAAGGCGCCATGCCGAGCCACAGCCGTTCGAAGCCGAGCGACAGCAGCACCGTCAGCATCAGCGCCAGGATAAAGAAGACGACGATGCTCGGCTTCCAGCCCCTCTTCAGCCGGGCGAGCTTCTCTCCGTAACGCCGGTATGCCGCGTACCCGACGGCGGCTACGATGAGCAGCGCCGTAATTTCCTGAAGCAGGCCGAACGTTTCGTACGCCGGCAGCGGCAGATGGCTTCCGGGACGGAGCCCCTTGACGATCAGATCGATCGCGCCGAATTGCAAAATGATGAATCCGTAAAAGACGACGAGATGCATGATCCCGCTTCTCGGGTCCTTGAACAGCTTCTTCTGCCCGAACACCTGCGAGAGGAACGAGGCGGTTCCGCCCGTTCCCCGGGCCGTCCCGTCCGCGGGCCGTCCGAGCTTGACGTACGTGTAGCGTCGGTGTATGGCGATACCGAACAAGTAGACGCCATAGCCTGTCGCCGTCAAGAACAAAAGCAAATTCGCCGTCTGCCAAGCCATGTCGCATCCGTCCTTTCCCTGTTGGAGTAAGCGGTTGCAGGCGTCTTGCGTTGCGTTTTCTCTTATTGTCCGGGTCGGGGTGTGAAAATTAGCGCGTAAAAGTTGGTTTTGTTGGAGGGGATGCTGCTCGTTAAAGTCGCCAGGACCTTTGCGGTGGCTGTCGAATCCCTGTGGATACGGGAGAGGAAAGCGATCGACAGCCTCTTGCGGAACGCTAGCGGAAAGTCTTCGAGAGAGCTTTGGAAAGGGATTGCCGCGTCCCATCGGCCGTTGACATTCCGCGCGGCTTCCCCTATGATGGAGAAAAATGAATGACCATTCATTCATTTTGCATTTTACCACCGGGGTGCATCCGATGACAAGACCAAAAAAAGAAAAGTACGGGCTCATTCTTGACGCCGCGCAGAAAGTCATCGCCGAAAGCGGCTTCCACGGAGCGCAAGTGTCGCGCATCGCCAAGGAAGCGGGCGTCGCGGACGGCACGATTTATTTGTATTTCAAAAACAAGGAAGACATTCTCGTGTCCTTGTTCCGGGAACGGCTGGGCGATCTCGTGAGCCTGTTCAACGAGAGCATCGGCGAGCGGGATTCGGCGGAGGAGGCGCTTCGCACCGTGTGCGAGATTCATTTCACGCAGCTGGAGATGAACGTCGACCTCGCCTACGTCACGCAGATCGAGCTGCGCCAGAGCTCGCTGGAGCTTCGCGAAGCGATCGGCCTCACCGTGAAGCCCTATATTCTGCTCATCGAGAATATTATACGGAAGGGGATCGAAGAGAAGGCGTTCCGCGCCGACCTGGACCCGAAGCTGACCCGTCTTCTCCTCTTCGGCGCGATGGATCAGGTCGTCACGTCGTGGGTCATCTCGGGAAGGAAATATTCGCTGTCGGCCCAGGTGGACAAAACCGTCGCCTTCTTCCTGCGGGGATTGAAACCTTAAACCGGGAGGAGATTGCTTGATGAACATTCACGTGCTTCTGAAGCAAACGTTCGACACCGAGGAGAAAATCGCGCTGCGGGACGGACGGATCGTCGAGGACGGCGTCAAGTTCGTCATTAACCCGTACGACGAGTACGCAGTGGAGGAAGCGATCCGGCTCAAGGAGCGGCACGGCGGCCGCGTCGTCGTCGTCTCCGTCGGCCCCGAACGCGCGGCGGAAGCGCTGCGGACGGCGCTCGCGATGGGGGCCGACGAAGCGGCGCTGATCGCCGACGAGCGCATCGGCGAAGACGAAGCCGCCGTATCGAAGGCGCTGGCCGCTTACTTCCGCGGCCAATCGTACGATCTCGTGCTCGGCGGCAATTTCTCGGTCGACACCGGCGGCGGTCAGGTCGCCGTTCGGCTTGCGACGCTGCTCGATCTCCCCCACGTCTCTTCCGTCACGCGCTTGACGGTCGACGGCGGCCGGGCGGTCGCGCTCCGCGACGCGGAGGGCGACGCCGAGACGGTGGAGCTCGCGCTCCCAGCGCTGGCCACGGCGCAGCAGGGGCTGAACGAGCCCCGCTATCCGTCGCTTCCCGGCATCATGAAGGCGAAGAAGAAGCCGTTCCGGACGCTGCGGCTCGAAGACCTGGACCTAACGGAAGCGGACATCGTTCCCAAGACGGAACGCTGCTCGTTGTCGCTGCCCCCGGAGCGCCAAGCGGGGCGGCTGCTTCAAGGCGACCCGGCCAGCCAGGCGGCCGAGCTCGTCCGTCTGCTGCGCACCGAAGCGAAAGCGATCTAAAATCCGCCGATCGAGAGGGAGGAATTCCGGATGAGTCACACGTACGTCGTCGTCGCCGAGACGCGCGAGGGCAAGCTGCGCCAGGTGACGCTGGAAGCGATTCAAGCGGCCCGCGAGGCAATGCGGGAAGGGGACCGAGTCGCCGCGGTGCTGGCCGGTCATCATGTTGCGGCCCCGGCCGAGGAATTGTCCCGCTTCGTCGACGGGCCGGTTCATGCGATCGACCGCCCCGAGCTTGCGGCGTACCATGCCGAAGCGTGGTTCGCCGCAGTCATGGGCACGCTGAACGAGCTCGGACCGCACGCCGTCTTCCTCGGGCATACGGCCGTCGGCCGCGACCTCGCCCCGATGCTCGCGGCGCGCCTGGACGCGGGCCAAATCTCGGACGTCGTCGCCATCGAGCGGTCCGGCGACGAGGCGGTCTTCGTCCGGCCGCTGTACGCCGGCAAAGCGTTCGAGCGCAAGCGGTTCGTCCCGGGCGACAGCGCGCGGGTCGTTACCGTCCGGCCGAACAACTTCGCTCCGGCGGAGCCCGTAGCCGTCCCCGCCCCGGTCGTCGCGACCGGCGAAGCGCCTCTTGCGGATCTGCGCTCGGCCGTGAAGGATGTCGTCCGCAAAACCTCGGGCAAAGTCGACTTGACGGAGGCGAAGATCGTCGTCTCGGGCGGCCGGGGCGTCAAGAGCGCGGACGGGTTCAAGCCGTTGGAGCAGCTCGCCGAGGCGCTGAACGCCGCCGTCGGCGCGTCGCGCGGCGCTTGCGACGCCGGCTATTGCGACTACGCCTTGCAGATCGGGCAGACCGGCAAAGTCGTTACGCCGGAAATCTACATCGCCTGCGGCATCAGCGGCGCGATCCAGCATCTGGCCGGCATGAGCCAATCCCGCATCATTATCGCGATCAACAAGGATCCCGACGCGCCGATCTTCAAGGTCGCCGATTACGGCATCGTCGGCGACCTGTTCGAAGTCGTGCCGCTGCTGACGGAAGAATTCAAGAAGGCGCTTGCTTAGCGGGAGAAGCCGTCCCCGCGCATCCGTATCGGATCCGAGGTCGGCTCCTTTCTCAAGGTTTCGTTCTTCCGTTTCCGGCTCCCCCTTCACCCTGCCCATCGTCCACAGTACCGGCACACTCCATCGCCCACCGCCTCGCCTTGCTCACTACCCTGGACCGTTCGGACAGAGGATCCGCTGATATGAACGAAACTGTCAAGCGTCGCTGTTTGCAACCGGGTTTTGAGCGTGCTCGAATAGAAGCCTGTCAAGCGGTTTTTTTGACTGGCGACTCTTATTGCCCATACTTTCATAACTCCCGGCAATTTATTGCCCGGGCCTGCCTTACGGCGAGTAACGGGGTGCAGGGGGTGTACTCCCTGCGTTCCCCCTTGGGGGACGGAAGGGGGGGATCTTGTTTTTAGCTCAGAGGCAAAAGCTATTCGTTGGTTGGCATGCTGATATTCGTGGGTTTTCACATGGTATTTATACGTCTGAAGAGCTTACCGCTAACTAATTTCGGGCTTAAGCTCGAACACTTCGCACAAGCGGATCTCGCGGGTTTTCTCTTCACCTTGCCTGATTTTGCCTCTGAGGTAAAAACAGATCCCTCTCCCTGCATCGCCTCCTTTCGAGTCCTTATTTTTGAAGCTTCCGTAGACGAAAAGCGTCTTTTCCCTCAACCTATCCTTATCCCGCCATTCTCTTTTCCAACTGTTGTTTTTCCATTTCCTTAGCAATCGCCCATACGAATCCTGCCAATTCCCTTGCAATCGCCACTGCGACACATCCTTTGTGCTTTCCTTTTCCCATCAGACTTTTGTATTTCTTGTGCAGCCGATTTTGAGCCTTCCAGGCAATCGCTTGGATTTCCGGTGGTAAGCCGGCGATGCGCTCTCGAAGCCTTCTACGGATCGCTGGACTGTGACGGTAGCTCCATGACGACTCTACCAAGACTCTCCGCAAATGCGCATTTCCGGCCTTGGTAATCCTTCCTTGCCAGCGGCTGCCCCCCGAAGAGGATTCGCTCGCGACCAATCCACAGTAGCTCATAAAGGCGCTTGCACTTCCGAATCTGGCGATACTGGCGATCTCTGTCGATAATGTGGCCGCAGTGACCAACGCCACTCCCCGCAAGGCCTGAAATGCTTGAATCATCGGGGCCTGTGAACTGGAACCCGCTTGCTTTTCGATTTCTTGTTCGTATCGTTTGATTCGCTCACACATTTCCCAAATGGCTTGTCGATACTCTTGAAAGACCAAACGGTGGCAGTCATTCTGAAAACGCAGTGTATCCAGCCACTCTTCGTGCTTAGAGGTCCCCGACTTGACCCCAGCGGGACTTTTAATTTGGTGACGAAGCAGAAACTTGCCCAGTCGCTGTCTATGCCGGTTCAAATCTTCTTTCGCATCTTCACGCGCTCGAACCAGGTCCCGCAGCTCTTCGTCTTCGGGCGTGGGCACATAAATCGGTATGAGCTCCCCGGCTCGATGCAATTTAGCTAGCTGCAACGCATCTCGTTTGTCGGTCTTGATGCGGTCGCCCGGGCGTTTGGGGATTAAGGAGGGGGCTACCACGTTACAGAAGATGCCCATTACCAGAAGCCAGCGGTACAGCGCATATCCTGTGGGTCCGGCCTCGTAACAAACATTCAGTTGGATGTCTTCCGATGTCCGCAGTTTTTGCATGAGCCGGGACACCGCCTCCTTGGTGTGTTCGATGGTTCCCCAGTAACGTGGTTCTGCTCTTCCTTCTTCGGCTACCGCAACTGCAATTTTGGATTTGGACACGTCTAAACCGACATACTTTACGGAAATACTCATAACAGAAACCGACTCCTTTTGCTTTTTTAGCTCTGCATTTGTGGAAATGAGCTGCTTTTATTTTTCCCAAATGTAACCTACGTGATAAGCAAACTGGACGTCGGTTTCGTTCATGATAACTAATTGTGAACAAAACCGGGTTTTGCGCACCTCTGCGGACAGAGGATCCGTTATTTGGCTCCGGGATGGCGATTTTGGCCATGGATCATCGAAATAACGGATCGTCAGTCCGAATCGCCATCAAAATGAGGGGGTTTCGGCAAAATAACGTCTTCTGTGTCCGATAGCGAAAGAGCGAGCGGATGAACGGATAAAAAATGCCGCTTGCCCTGCCCGACACGGGCAAGATCAAGCGGCATGCCTACTTGACGGATGTATGCCGGCGCTCGTCGGGCCATCGCGCCAGCGCGAAGGCCAAATCGTCAATCAGCATTTCGAGCATATCCGGCAATTCTCCGATCACTTGAATGAGCTGCCATTTGCCTCGGGGATCGGAGATGCAAAGCGAGAATTCATTGCCCGGAAATCGGGTCAGCAGCGCCCGATTCGCGATACCGTCCCATTCGTGCGAATAGATGATCAAGCTTTGGCCTTGCCTTCGAACGTGAAGATGCGTCATTTTCTTCTCATGCAGCTTGTCCTGGATGTAGACTTTCGCGAATTCCAGAGCCAGTGCCAAAGAAAATAACCCCCTGTTTCCTAATCTTTGTAGTCTAGGATGGGCTTGATCACTTGCGCGATCAGTTTTATTTTTTCCGGAGGACAGCCTGCCAGCATATCGATGATTTCATTGCGCATGTAGTCGTCGCGAGCCGTATTCGTTCCTCTTAAAATGTAATCGGGAGACGTCTCCAGAACGGTGCATATTTTGTCCAAATTTTCTAGATTAACCGGTGTCCGGCCTCTTTCGATCTTGCTGATATAGGCGTTCGATACGTCCATCGATTCCGCCAACGCTTCTTGCGTCAGGCCTCGATGCTCTCTCGCCTTCTTGATCCGGTTGCCGATCACGGAATAATCGTAGCTCAACTTTCATCACCTAATCAGACTATAGCAACACATCCTTTCTTCTAACATACATGATCATTCAACGTTGAATGATAGGTTCATTTGTAAATGATTTTTTTTGTAAATAAGGAAGCGATGACCTAATCTCGCCGAAGCACCGCGCGATCCAGAAAGCCGTTATGGAATTTGCCGTCCGGATCGTACTCGAGAATCAGTTCGCGAAATTCCGGCATTTTCTCGTATAACGCCTCCAACCGTTCGACGGACATGGCGAACAGCTTGCTCCAATGGGGTCTGGCCTCATAAGGCGCCAATTGCCGCTCGATGATCGGCAGCGTCCGGCGAACCGCTTCTTCGTCGGCTCTCCACGTAAAGTGAATGCCTACCGAATCGCGACCGCAGCAAGGACTCAACCACAGATCGTCCTCCGCGACCGTGCGGATTTCGGAGACATGCAGCAGCGGAGAGATCGTCTCCCGGATCTCGTCGATCGCCCTTAAGGCGGAATACGCATCCCGTCGGCGCACGAAGTATTCGCTTTGCAGCTCGTCTCCGGCGCTCGGAACGAAATCCATGCGGAAGTGGGGCAGCCTCTCGTGCCATGGGCCGGGGACGTCCAGCTGCTCGCTGCAGCTTTCGGCCGAATGGCCCGGCACCGGATGCACGTTCGCCGTCGCCCGCGCCGCTCCGTGCAGATCGGCATCGAACGACTCGGGAAGCGGATCCTCGACTTTCCGTTTGACCCACACTTGATTGAACGCCGACGATTTCCAATCCGTGAACAGACTGACGCTGTACGCGCAAGAGAAGATTTCGTCGAGATGATCCGCCAGCTTCGCCAAGGGCAAATTCTCGTATACGCGCTGGCCGATCCGGAATGCCGGCACGATATCCAGGGTCAGCTCCGTAACGACGCCGAGCGCGCCTAATCCGACGACCGCGCCGGCGAAGCGCGCGTCCCGATCGCGAGTGAGCTTGAGGATTTCCCCGTTCGCCTGCACGATTTCCAGCGCTTGGACGGACGCGGACAGCGTCCGGTTGCGGTCCCCCGAGCCGTGGGTGCCCGTCGCGCATGCGCCCGCCACGGAAATATGCGGCAGAGAAGCCAAGTTCGCGAGCGCGTAGCCGCGCTCGTGAAGAAAGCCGCACAGCTCCCCGTAGCGGATGCCCGCTTCGACGGTGACGAGATTCCGCTTGGCGTCCAGATTCGCGACCCGGTTCAGCTTTCGAAGAGAAAGATGGCTCCCTTCGGTGTCGGCGATGGCGTTGAAGGAATGGCGCGTTCCCAATACCTTCACCCGCTCGCGACGGACGATCCATTCCTGTATTTGCGCTTTGTTGTCGGGAACGAACGTTTCCGCGGCGCGATATTCGTAATTGCCCGCCCAATTCCGGTTATTCTCCATATGAGATCTCCTTCCCTTTTCGGCGAATTGCTGTCGAGTAGTAAAAACGGGCGCGCTCGCGATCGATTTTCACTTTCAAGCCGCACTTCTCCGCTCCTTCGATCGATACTTGCGATTCCGACAGCTCGTCGTAGACGCCGTTCACGCTGCGCACGATGCCCTGGACCGCGCCGAGGTGACCGCATGACTGTACATCGTGCCCCCTTCTGCGGTAATCAAGTAATAGTGAAACAGCGAAGGATCGAAGCCGCCGCTGTTCGATAGATCGGCTCGGACCACGGTCCCATGATGTCCGTTGCCGTGACCAGATAGTTAGGCGTATCCTTGAACGCGCCTCTGCGGCTTTTGACGTCCGTATAGATCAAATAAAACGTTCCGTTATCGTAGCTCAGGCACGGCGCCCATACGCCGCAGGAATCCGGGTTGCCCAGCACGTTCAGTTGGCTGGTGCGAGTCAGCGGATGCGTCAGCAAGCGCCAATGGATCAAGTCCCGCGAATGATGGATTGCACGCCGGGAAACCATTCGAACGTCGACGTGGCGATGTAATAATCGTCTCCCACGCGGAGGATGGACGGGTCCGGGTTGAAGCCCCGGAGAACCGGATTCTGGATGACGTACATCGGAGTACTCCCTTCCTTTTTGCCTGATTGCAAGCGCTTTCCCCATCTTACCGCGCCTCTCTCGTCCGCGCAAGGCCGTCCGCTTGGCGAAGTGCCGTTTTGTTCGGGAATCGGCGTGAAACTGACTTCTTCGCGAACGCGATTGTAAACGGACCTGGCTCGCAATCCGCAACCCCGTCCTCTCATTGTCGCGTTCTGCGACAATGAGCCCTGGCCGAGCTCGCGTCGCCCTCTCATTGTCGCGTTCTGCGACGATGAGCCTCTGCACGGCTCTCGCCCTCCTCTCATTGTCGCATTCTACGACAATGAGCCTTTGCACGGGCTCTCGCCCCTTCTCATTGTCGCATTCTGCGACGATGAGCCTCTGCTCGGGCACTCGCCCCCCTCTCATTGTCGCATTCTGCGACGATGAGCCTCTGCTCGGGCACTCGCCCCCCTCTCATTGTCGCATTCTGCGACGATGAGCCTCTTCACGGGCTCGCGGCGTCCTCTCATTGTCGCATTCTGCGACAATGAACCTTTACTCGAGCACGCACCTCCCTCTCATTGTCGCATTCCGCGACGATGAGCTCTGGCCGAGCGCCTTGAGCGCCGCCTCGTCGTCCGCGACGTCTGCCCGGGGAAGCCGCAGGCCATCCGAATTGCACATGCACCCCTTCACGCACCCGTTCAGGGGCCGGCGGCCAATCGGAGCCCTAAACGTCTCTTTAACCGGGAAGCGAAATTGAGGTATACTTGACGAATGGAAAACAGCGAAACAAAGGAGCCGACATGAATCCGACTATTGACTTGCTTCGGCGTCATCGCTCGATTCGCCGTTACGTCGACCGGCCGCTTGCCCCGGAGCAGATCGAGGCTATCATCGCCAGCGCGCAGGCGGCCTCGACGTCGAGCAACGTGCAGGCCTACACCGTCATCGGCGTGTCCGATGCGGCCATCCGGGCGCGGCTTGCCGAGCTGGCCGGCAACCAAGCCTACGTGGAGCGATGCGGCCTGTTCCTCGTATGGTGCGCCGATCTGCACAGGCTGCGGGAAGCGTCCGCCATGAACGACGCGCCGTTCTCCCCCAACATGGAGAGCTTGCTCGTTGCAACCGTCGATACCGCGCTGGCCGCGCAGAACGCCGCAATTGCCGCGGAATCGCTCGGCCTCGGCATCTGCTACATCGGCGGCATCCGCAACCATCCTCAGGCCGTTAGCGAACTGCTGCAGCTGCCGGAGCTGACCTACCCGGTATTCGGCATGTGCGTCGGCGTGCCGGATCAAGAATCCGGCGTACGACCGCGGTTCGACAAAGAAGCGGTATATCATGAGAACGCCTATGACGCGAAACACACGCGGCAGCACATCCAGGCGTACGATGCCGTCATGCGGCCCTATTACCGCGAACGCTCGCAAGGCAAGCTCGACGCCAATTGGTCGCAAGGCATTGCCGACAAATACCGTCAACCCGTGCGCGCACATATGAAGTCGTTCCTCGAAGGACGCGGATTTCGTCTCGACTGACGAAATCCGCGCCTTTCTTTAAACGTATTCACGTGAAACGATGCGGATATTTTCCTGGTGACTGGCTTCGGTAAAGGCGGACGGAAAAGCGTGCTCCTTGCCGAGCGCCTCGAGCGCGTGCTCGTCGTTCTCGACGACCGCCCGGCGAAGCCGCTCCAAGTAATCCGACGCCGTGCGCGCCCGTTCCTTCATCTCCGCCGGGTCGGCCGTCGCCCGTCCGTGCCCCGGCACGAGCAAGCGTATGGCATGGCGATCGAGGATCGATTCGGCCTTCCGTATCGTTCCGGCGTAAGCCTTGGCGCTATGGGAGACGAACGGCTTCTCGATATCCGACAAATAATCGCCCGCGATCAGAATTCCGAACGGCTCGACGACCGTCATCAGGCCGTCTTCCGTATGGCCCGGGGCGAGGTAGAACGTCAGCGTCGCGTCTCCGAGACGAAGCTGGCGGCCGTCCTCCCCGATCGCGAAATCCAGCTCCGGAAATTCGATCGGATAGTCTCTGGACACGTAATATTGCTGATCGAAATCCCGGATCTGCTGCAGCTGTTGCGCTTTCCCGGGATGCTCCCGCAGCCCGACGCTGCCGATCGCCTTGGCACTCGGAAACGCCCGGTACCCGAGGATATGGTCGAAATCGCCATGGGTGAATAGCAGATAAACGTCCCGCTTCCCCCGGCTCTTCCGGACGTGCGCCCGGATCTCTTCGATCTCCGCCGGAAGCCAGTTCGGATCGACGACGATCACCGCCGCTTCGGTCAGGATCACCGTTGTCGTCGTCTGATATAACGCGCTTTGATATACGGTGACGCAATCGTCCCGGTATTGAATCATCATTTTTTCTCCTTTACGTTGCACCTTGCTCGCTTATTCCCCCTATTCGACGACTTGGGCGGGAATCCCTTTTGTAGGCTATAGATCCAACTCCGCGAACGACGCGCCATCTGCTGCCATCCAGCGATCCTGGGTCCGAAACCCGGTTCAAAAGCCGACAATGTTCAAAATAGCGACCCTGTGGTCCGTATCGTGCCCCGCCCCCCTTGCGCTGCATGACGACGGTCGGTCGAAATTGCCCAGCCGTTTTACGTCCATCTTACAATTTTCTACATTTTCCGAAACATAAATCTGCTAGAATGGGGGTTATCTAAATATTTCAAATTCGATTAGGAGGTTACGAGATGAATCGATTCATGAAAAAGCTGGTTGCCGGACTGCTGGCGATCAGCCTCATGATCCCGCTAGGAGCGGCCGGCGCCCAAGAAGCCCCGGTCAAGCTGCAGATCATCCACTTCAACGACGTCCATTCGCGCGTCGAAGAGAGCGAGACCAGCATCGGCTACGCCAAAGCGGCCGCATTGATCGCGGAATTGAAAGCCGATAACCCGAATACGCTCGTCCTGGACGCCGGCGATACTTTCCACGGACAGACGATCGCCAATCTCGTGCAGGGAGAGAGCATCGTCGAAATAATGAACGCCATCGGAGTCGATGCGATGGTTACCGGCAATCATGACTACAATTACGGCCATGCTCGGCTTACCGAGCTTGCCGGAAAAGCCGACTTTCCCGTACTGGCCGCCAATGTCTATAAGGCGGACGGGTCCCGGCTGCTGGAGCCTTACACGATCCAAACGGTCGGAGACGTCAAGGTCGCGATCTTCGGCCTCGCGACGCCCGAAACGCTGTACAAGACCCATCCCAACAATGTCCAAGGCCTAACGTTCGCCGATCCGGTCGAGGAAGCCAAGGGAATCGTAGCCGAGCTTCAAGGCAAAGCGGACGTCGTGATCGCATTGGCTCACCTCGGCTTGGACGAGTCCAGCGAAGTGGTCAGCCGGCACGTCGCCGAGCAGGTACCCGGCATCGATCTGATCGTCGACGGGCATAGCCACACGGTGCTGGAGCAAGGCTTGGAAGCCGGAGATACGTTGATCGTGCAGACCGGGGAGTATTCCAACAATCTCGGCGTCGTGGAGCTGACGCTTGACGATGCGAAGAAGGTCGTCGGACGCGATGCCCGCCTGATCTCCAGAGCTGCCGCCGACGACGTCGAAGCCGATGCCGCCGTCGCGGACATCATCAATAAAGTCAAAGACGACCAGCAGTCGGTCCTGTCCGAAGTCGTCGGCAAGTCTGCAGTCGACCTCGTGGGCGAACGCGAATTCGTCCGCACCTCCGAGACGAATCTCGGCAACTTGATCACCGACGCGATGCTCGCGGAGAGCGGAGCGGACGTCGCTCTCACGAACGGCGGCGGCATCCGGGCTTCGATCCCGGCGGGAGACATCACGGTCGGCCAAGTGATTACCGTCCTTCCGTTCGGCAACTATATTCAAACGAAACGCGTGACGGGTGCCGATCTGAAGGCCGCGCTCGAGCTCGGCGTCGGTTCCTATCCGGAATCGCTTGGAGGCTTCCCTCACGTCTCGGGCCTCGAATTCTCGTTCGACGAGAGCAAGCCCGAGGGCCAGCGCGTTCACTCCATGACGATCGGCGGCAAGCCCGTCGACCTGAATTCGACTTACCTGCTCGCCACCAACGACTTCATGGCCGCGGGCGGCGACAACTATACGATGTTCAAGGATTACCCGATCGAAAACGACTTCGCTTCGCTGGAGGAGGCACTCATCACGCACATCCGCTCTCTGGGAGAGTTGAATCCGACGGTCGAGGGCCGCATTACGGTAGCCGCCGAGCCGACGGTAGCGCCTGAGCCGGAACCGGAAACGCAGCCGGAACCGAAGCCGGAACCGAAACCGGAGCCTAAGCCGCAACCCCAGCCGCAGCCGCAACCGGAAAAGGAAGTGGATGTATACGTTGTCGTCCGGGGCGACAATTTAACGAAGATCGCCAAAAAGTTCGGCACGACCTGGCAAACGCTGAGCAAGCTGAACAAGCTGGCCAATCCCCATCTGATCTTCCCGGGACAGCGCATTATTTTGCCCTGAACAGGTCACAGCTATAACGCCAAGCGCCCCCGACGACTTCTTTGGGGGCGCTTGCGCTTGCTCAGATGAATTCTGCCCCAACGTTTCAGCTGTGTAGAGTAATGGGCTGAGATTGCCAGCCCCTCCTCATCAAACCGTACGTGCGGTTTTTCCCGCATACAGCTTTCCGATGTTCTTCTCCTTGGGCAGTTACGTACTCGCCTGCAAAGTTACAGAAATACACATAGGCGTCTGGAGTAGCTGGTTCGCATCAAGCTAGAGGTTGCTTTCTTCTACCCACAGTTCGTTGTCGAAGCTGCGCGTTTCCCCTCCGGCTATGCCCTGCGCACCGGTCAGAGAGGAATCCAACGGAAGATTGAATGCATCGGTGACGGCCGTATACGGCTCGATCGACACGGCTTTCTCCCAACTTGGCCTAAACAGCAACGCATAAGGAAATCCGGTGTCGAACCGATAATAGATCGCATAGCCTCGCCTGGGCACTTCCAACCGGCACAGTGTTTGTCCTTCCGGCAGCGATAGGAGTGAGCAGCCCCCCTCCGGGTAGTCTTCTAGCCGAATCCCCTCGTTAAGCGCCTTACTAAACGGGGTAATCTCAGGTTGTCCCGTTACAAAGGCTTCACGGGTTACGGGCCATTCGGCTGCGGCTGGCATGATCAAACGGACGGATTCGTCGCTGAGCGGAACCGAAAAATAAGGGTGCAGGCCGAAGGCGAAGGGCGCCTCCCGTTCGCCTTCATTTGTAACGGCGGCATGCATGTGCAGCCGCCCTTCATAGAGTCGATAAGTGACGGTAAATACCATCGGATGCTGAAAATAATAGAGGATGTCCGGATGAGAAGCGTACCGGAAGCGCGTCGTCAAATAAGCGCCTCGATGCTGCGAAACGCCAATCTCCACCACCTCCCACGATCTGGAGCATATCTCTCCATGAAGATGATGATGAGGCGGCTCGTTCAAGGGAAGCGTATAAACCTGGCCGCGAAACGTAAACGTAGCGTTCTTCACCCGATTGGGCGGAAACAAAATCGGCGTACCGTACTGGAAGACGGCAAACTTCTCGTGCTTTAACGTTTCCAAATCGACCGGAGGAAGAATAACCGAATGTCCTGCGCTGCGAAAGCGATATAGATTACTGCCGATATCCGGGGTTACTTCCGCCTCCGCTTGCGCGATGGTGTCTATCAGAGTAACCGTCGAAAATCCATTTATCTTTGCCTCCTTCGTCTCGTAGCGGTTCATCTCTTATCCCTCCAGTAACATTCATAAGGCTTCCATTTCGAATCCTGAGATACCGCTTGTTGGGAAGGCCACGGACGAGCGGTTATCCAGTCTTCGGAGCGGTACAAAACCTCTTGCCACATCTCTTCGACCGCCGAGTAAGGGATTCTGGGCGCGTTGGCGCCGCTGCATTCCGGCGGGCTCCACTCCTGCTTCATTCGGCTCGCCTCTCGGACGATCCTCTCCAGGCAGGCTTCCATAATTGTCCGACCCAATTCCGCGCTCGCCTCCAACGCGTCGCCCCCCAGCGCCAGCCGTCCGCCGCTTCCCGGCCGTTCCGCAAGCGCCGCTTGATCCGGCTGCACCAATTCCGGACGAATGAACATCAGCTGCGAGATCTCGTATTTGCCGGCATGATCCCCCTCGTACAGGCCCTCGACGAGTTCCGGGTCGCTTCGCACCCATATGTCTGCGGGCACCCGCCTCATGAAGGCTTCGGCGGCAAGTCTCAGATCGTGTTGGTTGCCCCCGCTATGTCCGCTGACAACGACAATCCCCCGGAAGCCCGCGTTGACGAACGCCCGAAGCTGATACAGGAAAAAACGCAAATACACATCGGGCGGCATGCCCGTCATACGGGGATTTTCCTCTCCCACTTCCTCCTCCAGCCATCTGGCATGATAGCCCGTCTCGTGGATGTGGTAGCCCATCGTAGGCGCCACGACGCCCCCGACTCGCTCCGCCGCCCGCTCGCACAGCCATTCCGCCTTGATCGTATCCAGCCCGAACGCGCTAATCTGTCCGTGCGGCTCGCACAATCCGAGCGGCAAATAGACGATCGGACAGTCGTCCAATCGCCTCTTGAACTCGTACGGCAACATTTCGGCCCAGCGCGTCTTATTGCCAGTACTTGGTTTCATAGAAGTTTCTCACCCATCTGTGATGTTGTCGAATCTCCTCGAATACGTCCTCCGGCAGTGGGTCTTTACCCGCCGCGGCGATATTTTCATCCGCATGTTGGGTGACGTGCATCGAGCTGATCGCTGTCGTCACGCCCGGATGCTGCAGCACGAAGCGGATCGCCAGCTCTGCAAGACTGTCCGCATATTTCGGTACATAAGCGGCCTTCAGCCTGTTCACCCGCTCGATATATAATCTTCTAGGCAAGTACTCGAAATAAGATTTGCGGAAGTCCCCTTCTTCGAACTGCGTGTCCTCGCGCAGGAAACCCGTCAGTCCGCCTTCGTCCAGAATGCATCTGGCGATGACCGCGACCTGGTTCTCCTGACAGATCGGGATGAGACAGTCCAGCGCCAGCGGATCGAAGATATGAAATACCGTCTGCACCGAATCGATCTTGCCGCTCTGAACGAGCGACAAAGCCACATCGTGCCGCTGATCGGGCAGCGATACGCCGATTCCCCGGATCTTCCCTTCCTGCTTCAGCTCCAGCAGTTCTTCCATCCAGTAGTCGACGCGATCCCACTGTGGCCAATACTGGTGCAGTTGCATCAGATCGATCGTCTCTACGCCCAGCTCTCTCAGCGAGATTTCCGTACTCTCCCGCAGCCAGCCTTTGGGGAACGCCGTCTCGACCGGAATCGGCTTGCCCCAGCCGAGGTTGCCCGGGCCCTTCGATTGAATCTTCGAAGCGATGAAGGGGCGATCGCCCTTCCATTCCCGTAGAGCCAGACCCACAATGCGCTCCGACTCCCCGTAGTTTCTCGCCGTATCGACGAAGGTCACGCCCTGCTCCAGACTGTGTAGCACGGAACGGACCAGCTCCTTCTCGCCGTATTGGCCGAACGAGCCGCCCAGCCCCATTGCGCCAAAACCGAGCCTGGACACCGGAGTGCCCAGCTTGCCGAACGCGTTAGATTTCATGCCTACTCTCCTCTCGAATTCCCGTACCTTCCCTGCCTACGCGCGCAGCAGCGCCTTCAACCGATAACTCGGGTTCGCTAACGCGGACGGCTCCGGTCTGGCCCCCTGTTCGATCAGCAACTCCGCCAGGCGGAACTCTTTGGCGTACGCGCCTGTCGGTCCTACGCCGCTAACTGCCGCGATTTGGCCGTCGTCCGTCAAGTGGAAGTAAAGCTGGCCCGACTCGCCCAGATCACGCACCACCGTCGATGCGCTGCCATCGGATAATCCCGCTACCTGCAGCGTCTGGTCGTATTGATCGGACCAGAACCACGGCAAGTCCGAAAACGGCTGCGACTCGCCCAGCATGCTCGCTGCCGCATGCGTCCCCTGATCCTGGGCGTTGCGCCACGCCTCCAGCCGGATTCTTCTGCCGCCGTAACGAGGATGCGGGAAGGAGCAGCAGTCCCCAGCTGCGAAGATGTTTGGGTCGTTCGTCGCCAATCGCTCGTCAACCTTCACGCCGTTGTCGAGCTCCAGCCCGCACGCTTCGGCCAGCGAGGTCTCCGGCACTGCACCGATGCCTACCACGATCGTATTGCTGCGCACCGTTTTCCCGTCCGCCAGCTTCATCGCCAGCAGCTTCCCTTCCCGTTCGATACGGTCAATGCCGACTCCGATCCGCAAGTGCACGCCGGCTTCGAGATGCCGCCGCTTGACCCTCTCCGCAATCTCCGGCGGCACGCCGCGCATCAGAATTCGCGGCGCCGCCTCCACGAGCGTCACCTCACAGCCAATCGTCTTTGCGCTGGCTGCGACCTCCAGCCCGATAAAGCCGCCGCCAATGATAGCGACGCGCCCTCCCGGCCGCAGCTTCTCCCGCAACCGAAGCGCATCCCCGAACGTGCGCAAATACAGCAGCTCCTCCGCCGCATTCCCAGCAACGCTTAGCTTTCGCGGGCGAGCTCCGGTCGCCAGCAGCAGACGTCCATAAGCAATCCGCTCCCCGCTCGCCAGCTCGACCTCATGCGCTTGCCGGTCGATCCGCACGGCCGGATCGCCCGCGATCCACCGAATGTCCAGCTCACGCAGCCGCTCTTGCCCAACGATCGTGACGGGAGACGGCTCCGGCTCCGTCAGCTGCTGCTTCGAAAGCGGCGGGCGCTCATAGGGCAGCTCCCGCTCGCCTCCGATCAGCGTCAAAGCGCCTTGCCATCCTTGCGCCCGAAGCTCGGCCGCCGCTCTGGCCCCGGCCTCACCTGCGCCTATAATCACCATGCCTTCGTTCTTCATCCTGTTCTCCTTCAGCTTTCAATCTGAATATACACTTTGCCCGCTTCGACTTTAACGGGATACGTCCTCAAATCGACGCATACCGGCGCGCGCTTCGCCTGACCGGTCGGGATATCGAATCTGCCGTTATGCTTGGGGCATTCGATCACTTGGCCCATCACCAGTCCGTTGGACAAATGAAACTTCTCATGGGTGCAATAGCCGTCGGAGGCGTAGAAATCCCCCTTATCCGTCCGGTACAGGGCGAACGTCCGGTCCCCGTAGTCGAACCGGATGACGTCCTCCTCTTCGATATCGTCCACTTCGCAGGCTTCGATCCATTCCCCGTTGCTCATGTTGGTCCCTCCTTGCGATGATCGGGTTAATTGGCTTCCACTTTGATGTCGAGGTTGTGCGCAATGCCGTACATGTACGGCCGCGCCGTCTCCGGCAGCGGCTTGACGATGACGTAAACCGGATCGTCCTTCTGCTTGCGCAGCGCGAAGTACACTTCCTTGAGCGCCGCCCAAAGACCCGGACGCGCCGCCGGACAGTCCGCCTTCATTTCCTCGTGCAGCTTCGGAAGAGCATGGTACGGCACCATCGGAAACATATGGTGCTCGACGTGGTAGTTCATGTTCCAGTAAAGAAACCGGCACAGCCGATTCATATAGATCGTTCGCGAGTTCAGCCGGTGGTCCAGCACGTCCTCATACAAGCCCAGATGCTGCGTCACGCCGAACAGGATGACGACGAAGGCGCCGTAGAACGACGGCAGGAACACGAACATTGCCGGCAGTATGCTGCCCATGTACACGCAAGCGGCGATAACGCCGAGGATGATGAGCAGATAGACGCGGGCTTCCCAGAACGTCTTGCGGTATTGCGACTCCGGGATATACTCCTTCTCCTGTTTTTCCATGCGGCCGAAGGCATGCATGAAAAACCGCTTGACCTCAATCGGACCGCCGTACAGATGGAAAATCTGCATGAGCAGAATACGCCAGATCGGGGGTCTTTCCGTAATGATCTCCGGGTCGCGCCCGACGATGATCGTATCGGTATGATGGCGGGCGTGGCTCCAGCGCCACGGCGTCGCCGACCGCAGGACCATGAAGGAGGCGACCTGGTACAACACCTCGTTCATCCACGGCGTCTTGAACGCGGTGCCATGTCCGCATTCGTGCCACCGGGAATCGCCGGGCGTCGCGTACAGGATGCCGTAGGCGAGAAACGCCGGCACGGCCCACCAGGTCCCCCAGGAGAGATACGCCAGGTAACCGAGAACCGCCAGGCCGCCGAACCAGATGAACGTATCCCGGATGGCGGGGCCGTTGCGTCTCTTCATCAGTTCCTTCATCTTGGCGCGGGGAATCGGGCTCGTGTACCATTCCGCCGCTACAAGCCCTTTCTCCTCCGCCCTTCGGCTCTCCGGACCCGTAATGCTGTAATCCCTTCTTTGCACCACGATTGCCATTCGCACACTCCTCCTTACCTCAGAAATTTTGGAATTCTGCTAAGTTCACACTGCGGCAAGCTTCATAATCGATTCTTGCGTCGCTTCTCCATGCGACAGCTCCCCAACGATCTCTCCGCTGCGCATCACGATTACCCGGTCAGCGAGCGTCAACACCTCAGGCAATTCGGAAGAGATCAGAATAATTCCGACATTCTCTCTCGCCAGCCTGTCGATGATCTGATAGATTTCCGACTTCGCCCCGATATCGACGCCATGCGTGGGCTCATCCAAAATCAGCAGCTTCGGCTTCGTGAGCAACCACCGGGCGAAAACGGCCTTCTGTTGATTCCCTCCGCTTAAAAACTTGACTTCCTTCTCGATTCCCGCCGTGCGAATGCCTAACTGCCGCACATAATCTTCGGCAACCCGTTTCTCTTCCGGGAGAGACAGCATCAACATCCGGGAAAACTTGCTCAATCCTGCGGCGCTAATGTTTTCTCGGACCGTCATATCGGCGAATATGCCCTGGATCTTACGCCCCTCCGGAACGAGTCCGATACCGAGCCGAATCGCTTCGACAGGGGAACTGATGCTGACCTCCCGTCCCTCGAACCAGACTCGGCCGGCGTCCTTCCTATTGATGCCGAAGATGCTCTGCACGAGCTCTGATCGGCCCGCACCGACCAAGCCGGTCAGGGCGACGATCTCGCCGGGACGCACTTGCAGGCTGACGTTACGTACTTTAGAGCCTGACGTTAGCTCGCTGACCTGCAAGATCGGCTCGGCATCCGGGGAATATGTCGCGTACCCCCGTTGGAAGGTTCTGGTAAACTCCCGACCCACCATCAACGAAATGACTTCGCTTGGCGTCGTCTCTGCGGTGACCAGTGTGCGTATGTACTGGCCATCCCGCAGCACGGTAATTTGGTCCGAAATTTCAAACACCTCATCCATCCGATGAGAAATGTAGAGAACCGACACCCCTTTGCTTCGCAGTTCCTTAATGATCCCCAGCAATATATCCGTTTCCTTTTTCGTCAACGAAGCGGTCGGCTCATCCATAATGAGCAGTTTCGACTGAAGGGATAAGGCTTTCACGATTTCCACCATCTGCATCTCGGAAATGCTGAGCAATTCGATCTTCTGCTCCGGTCGGATGCCATCGATTCCAATGCTCTCCAGAAGTTCCCGGCATCGTCTTCTCATTTCCGAAAAGCGGATAAAGCCAAACCGATTCGTCTCCAGACGGCCGATAAAAATGTTCTCCATCACGGTCACATTCGTGGCAAGCGACAGCTCTTGATGGATCATGGCAATGCCATGAGCCTGGGCATGCCTCGGATCCTTAAAAGAGACCTTCTGCCCGTCGAATACCATGCTGCCCTCATCCGGGGAGTACACGCCCGACAGAATGTTCATCAGGGTCGATTTTCCCGCTCCATTCTCTCCGACGATCGCGTGGACTTCCCCCTTGTTCACTAACAGGTTCAGCCCGTCTAGTGCCTTCACGCCCGGAAACGACTTGGAAATGCCTTCCGTCCGTAGCAAAGGTTGTTTCATCCTGCACATCCTCCGGTAACGTTCCCTTTATTCCGGGAACAACTCGTTGACATTATCCGGGGTCAGAACATCGAGCCTGACCGGAATGAAATCCTGTGCTGGCTTCTCCCCGGTAACCAAATAGTTGTGCATCATCACGATCGAATCGAAGCCTTGTCCGAACGGGTCTTGCGCGATTGCCGCCGCAATCTCTCCACTCCGGACGTACTTCACGTTCTCCGGAATATGATCGTAGCAAACGACTTTGACCTTGCCGGTTAAACCGAGGTCCTGAATGGCCTTCGCAGCCCCGAACGGTCCTCCGGCCGTGACATAGATCGCTTTAATGTCCGGATGAGCCGTAATCATGTCTTTGGTCAGGGAGTAAGCCGTTTCCGCTTTATCCTTGTTTTCGTACTTGCCAACAACCTCGATGTTAGGCACATTCTCATTCAGATAGTCGAGCGCTCCATTCATCCGCTTCTCATGCTGCGTCGCACCGAATACGCCCGTAATGACGCCGATTTTCCCATCTCCGCCGGTCAGCTTTTCAATCGTCTCTCCAGCCAGTTGTCCGGCAGCATAAGCATCCTGTCCAATGAACGCCAACCGGTTGCTTGGCTTATCTCCCTCGGCGACAACCGTCATGACTTGGATGCCTTGGTCGATGGCTTTGTTGATTACGACTTCCGTCCCGTCGAAGATCGGAACGACGACAATCGCATCGTACTGCTGCGTAATCGCAGTTTCCATAGCGGAAACGACGCGGTCAGCGGTCATATCGTCCCCCATCGTGATGTAATCCACCGTCGTATCAAACTTATCCAGATAGGCTTTAGCTGCATTGGCTCCATCCCGAACCGGGAACCAGAATGGGTTGTTCTGCCAGGAAAGGAAAGCAATGCGTTGACGTTTGCTCGGGAGCTGATCGACCGCCGCCACGTTGGCCCCTTGAGGCAAATCTACCTTAGGCGCCTGAGCTTGAGGACTGCTGCTCGCCGTTCCTTCAGCCGGGGTCGACGATGCGCTCCCGCCTCCGTCAGAGCTTTTACCGCAACCCGACAAAATGACAAGCATAAGAGCAAGTGCGAATACAAACGTCTTTTTCATGGATAATGACCGCCTTTTTTTGTTTTTAGGAATGAGCGCCTCTATTTTTGAGACTATCCAAAGCAACGGCCGCTATAATGACCAACCCGATCGTGACGACCTGCCAATAGGCGGAGATCTGAAGGAGTACGAAGCCGTTTCTCAACACACCCATAATCGCCGCGCCCATAATGACTCCGATAATCGACCCTTTGCCGCCCGACAAGCTGGCTCCGCCGATAACGACCGCGGCGATGACATCCAACTCATAGCCTGTTCCTGCAGCCGGCTCGGCCGTGTTCAGCGTACCGGACACGATCATTCCGCACAACGCGCACAGCGCTCCCATAATCACGTAAACCATGATTTTCGTCCGGTCTGTACGAATTCCCGACAGCCGGGCCGCCCTTTCGTTGTTTCCGATGGCGTAAATATTGCGCCCGGGCAGCGTACGGGTTGTGAAGACATAGCCGCAAATGGCGACTCCGAACATGATCAATACCGATACAGGAACGGGGCCGATATACCCGCCGCCCAAGTAGGTGATGCCATTCTCGATCGATACGGGCATGCCTCCCGTAAGCAGGAGGGAAGTGCCACGCGCCACGCTCATCATGCCTAACGTCACGATAAATGGATTAATTCGCACTTTCGTTATCAGCAGCCCGCTGACGGAGCCGACCAGACCGCCGAGCAGAATCGTCAGCGGTAAAATGAGAACGGCAGGAAGTCCCGCTCCGGCCAGCAGAGCCGCTACGACCCCCATTAATCCGAGCAATGCACCTACCGACAGATCGATTCCTCCGGTAATAATGACGAGCGCCTGACCGACCGCCAATATGGCGATTACAGAAAATTGCCTGAAGACGTTGAAAATATTTTGCCAGGTCAGAAAGTAAGGACTCATCATCGCGATCACAACGCATAGACCGATCAACGCTAAAAAAATCGGAAACTCTTTTTTTCTGCCCAAGCTTTTCAATTGGCGAACGATTATGCTCATCTCTTTTTTCACCCCCCGGTCACAATGTGATATTTGTCACTGAAATCACTATAGGGGATTCTTTTGAAACGCCATATAGGACGAATTAGCTTTTTCGCATGACGGAATAGATGAGTTGGCCGAATTCGCCTCTCACCCCCCTGAAAGCGCTCTAATATGATGATATACTGTTTGCAAGGCGGGTGACTTCAATGGTAAACAGACTCAGCTTGCGACATAAGCTAATCCTTCTTCTATTTTTTCCGCTAGTCGTTTTCCTGACTACGACAGCTTTCGCGATCGTTCGGATGAACGCGATGACCGACCAGCTAGTACACTCGCTGTATGTGGAAACCTATCAAAGCAGTAAGCTGATCGAAAGCGTGTCCAAGCATATGAACAATGCTTTAGTCGCCCAAAGAACTTTGATTTTCACCGATTATAAAAGCAAAAAGTACCAGAACATCTACCAGAGCTATCTGGCTAACCTGAAGGAAGCAAAGGAGAAAACAGCACTGGCCAAGGGTTTCATCCTAGAGAACGATCGGATGAGCTCCAATCCCCCATCTGGCGACACCGACGATCTGCCCCGTCTCATCGACAGCTATTCCAGCTCCTTCGAACAATGGGAGACACGCTCCAACACGATTATCGAGTCGATGTCTACCCGCGGATTGCGCGGAGAGGACAAGCTGGTGTTTCAATCATTAATCCTCGAAGAGGCTATTGCTGCGGACGAGAAATTCAATGCGGCAAGCCGATACATCCAACAGTTGGAAACCGTTCTAGGCGAGAGATCGGCCGCCGTCACACAAGATATCACACAGAACAAGCGTAAGCTGCAAACTTATCTGATCGTCGTCACCGGACTGACCTTTGTGCTAGCACTCGCCCTGGGCCTGCTCGTCAGCCGCAAAATGCTCCGTTCAATCATGCAGCTAGTTCAACTGACCAAGAAAGTCGCGCGCGGAGACCTGTCCACAGACAAGGTGACCGTCTCTTCGTCCGACGAGATCGGTCTGCTTACGACGAGCTTTGTTTCCATGTGCAACAAACTCAGCCAATATATCGATCTGGTGTACATCGGAAAAATCAAGGAAAACGAAGCTGAGCTTAAAGCTCTGCAATGGCAGATTCAGCCCCATTTTCTGTTCAATACGTTGGAGGTCATTCGCATGAAGGCCATAAAGAGCGGAGAGAAGCAAATCGCCGATATGGTTCACATTCTGGCTAATATTTTCAGATGGAACGTAAAGGGACGCAACTCCATTGTCTCTCTGGAGGAGGAACTAGAGTATACGCTTTCCTACGTGAACCTGCAACGCATCCGGTTTCAGGAGCGTACGCGACTGGAGGTCGATTTCCCACCCGATGCGATGCTCATAGCCGTCCCCAAGTTGATCTTGCAGCCGCTTGTAGAGAACGCGATCAACCATGGCTTTAATCGCAGATCCGATTCATGCGTCGTGCGGTTGTCCGGTGTCCTGGACAACGGTACGTTGGTCATCAGCTGTACGGACAACGGGGATGGCATTCAGCCGGAAGCGTTAAACAGCTTGCGGCAGCACCTTGGGCACGGACAATCGCCTTCCGACAACATCGGCCTTAAAAACGTGCATTCTCGAATTTCTCTCCTGTTCGGCTCTCCATACGGACTTGAGGTCGATAGCCGCCCGGGAGAAGGCACGACCATTACGCTGCGTTTTCCCGCCAATCCCTACTACGAGGTGATCGCTAACCATGTTTAAGATCCTACTTGTCGACGACGAGGTCGATATCCGAGAAGGCCTGGCACACTTGATCGATTGGCACAGCTTCGGCTTTACCGTTGCAGGGCAAGCCGCCAACGGCCGGGACGGTCTTGAGCTGCTGCAGAGCAGCACCTTCCATCTCGTCATCACCGATATTTCGATGCCGGTTCTGAACGGTCTGGAACTGATCAAGGAGATGAGAAGGCTCAATCTCCAACAAAGCGTTCTCATCTTAAGCGGTTATAATGATTTCGCCTATTTGAAAGAAGCGCTGCTCTATCGGGTGGAGAACTATCTGCTCAAACCCGTGAATGAAAACGAGCTAGCCGCATCATTGATTCAAATCCGCGAGGACATCTGTAATGAGATCGAATCCAATCTCCGAGAGAAAGAAAACATGTCCATCTTGCGGAGCAAGCTCTTGAATCGACTCGTGACTCGAAGCATATCCAAGTTGGAGTTTCTGAACAAGGCCGACTTTCTGCAAATTTCGCTTTCTGCCCCGGCATACCGCATTCTGGTTATCGAACTCGAGAGCGCAACTGAATTATACGACAAAGCTGGAGAGCGAATCGAGCATCTCAAGCTGTTCTCGGCCATGAATGTATGCCAAGAAGTGCTCCAACGAGTTACTGACGGCATTCTGTTCGAGGATTCTTACCAGCATCTGGTCTATATCGCCAAGCTCAAGGGAGACCATCTCCCGTGGGTGGAGTTGGCGGAAAACATCAAGATCTCACTCAAAACCTATGTTAAGGAACCTGCATCCGTCATCATCGGCCCAGAGGTGCATGGGCTGGGAAACATACCGCATTCCTACAATGAAGCCCTGCGTATGTTGGAATACAAATTTTATTTGGGCAGGGAAGCGACGATCAGCCCGGAGAGACTGCCTAATCGCAAATTCGCTAACGACATCGAATTCGAGAAGGAGTGTCAATCGCTGGGGGAGGCAGTCTTTCAAGGAGACTACGGTGCCTGCTTGCGCATAACGGCACATTTGTTCGAACGCTTCACCATGGACGGGTTGGCAAGCAAGGCTTTCGTTCAGAACGCCGCTTTCGAACTGATCATGGCGGCTCTGAAGCAAGTCAAGGAAGCCAATGGAGATATCCGCCAAATCCTTCCCGAGCCCGAACGGTTATATATGGACATCTCCTCCCAATCGACACTGGCCGACATCCACTCGTTACTGAACGAGCGGCTGCTGAGCATTGCCGATTATCTGACCAAACTGAAGACGACTCGTCCGATTAAGATCATCAAGAGCGTGATTGAATATATTCACGCCAATTACAACCGGGACCCAACGTTAAAGCAAGCTGCCGAAATACATTATATGAATCCCGGTTACCTAGGAAAATTGTTCAAACGAGAAACCGGAACGAGCTTTCACGATTATCTGAATAACGTTCGAATCGAGAAAGCCAAGCAGTTGCTGACAACGACCAACCATTTTGTCTATCAGGTGTCGGAAATGGTCGGGTATAGGGATTACAATTATTTTCATAGAACCTTTAAGAAACATGCCGGGGTTTCGCCTTCAGACTTTGCGCGGACCTGAGAACGGATAGCAACCGAACTGCCGCACGAACGTCTTCCGATCCGCAAGCAAGGAGGCTAAAGAATCGGCCTCCTCATCGCGAAGTCGATCGTGGAGCAGTACAGGGGCAAAATTTAAGTGGGGAGGATTGGCTAGGCGCGTTCGGACAGAGGATCCGCTATTTGTGAACAAAACCGGGTTCTGCGCACCTTTGCGGACAGAGAATCCCTTATTTGCTTCGTTGATCGCCATTTCCGCCATTTCAAATGGAAATAACGGATCGTCTGTCCGATCGCCATCAAAATAAGGGGGTTTCGACGAAATAAGGTCATCTGTGTCCGATAACAACGGTTACCGTTTATTGAGCTGCGCGAGCTCCGCCATGATGTCCGCGAACGTGCGAGACGCCAGGCTGTCGACGATCAGATCGGCTTTCGAGAAATCCATCTGCTTCGTCACCGGATTCGGAACGACGAGTCCATACAGCCCGGCAGCCTTGGCCGCGTGAAGTCCGTGCATCGAGTCCTCGACGGCGAACGCCTCGTTCGCGTTCACGCCAAGCCCTTCCACGGCGAGCTTGTACAGCTCCGGATCGGGCTTCACGCGCTTTACGTCGTCCGAAGTTCGCACGACCTCGAAGTAGTCCCGGATGCCTTTCAGCCGCAAATGCGTCTCGATCCATTCCCGATCCGAGCTGGAAGCGAGTCCGATCTTCAGGCCCAGCCGTCGAGCCTCGTCCAGCCTCTCCAGAACGCCGGGGCGAAGCTCGACAGCCTTCGCGTTCTCGTCATGCCTTGCCCTGAACCGGCTGAACAGCTCCTGCCGATCGATCGCCCGTCCCGTCTTCGCCTCGAGATCGGCATGCGGATCGAAGGCCCCAACCGTTCCGATGCAGACGGCCCAAGCTTCCAAGGCCAGCTCTTGCCCGTACTCGGCATAAATCCCGCAATACGTCTCGTACGCGCAGGTTTCCGTATCCATCAACGTGCCGTCGAAATCGAACACGATTGCTTTGATCGTCACTTCTCCACTCTCCCGTTATTTTCTCTATGTTGCTGCAACCCGCCATTACCGCGAGCTGCCGGAACCGCATCGAACGTTACGCGGACTCCCCCGTCGGCTTAAGGCTGTTCGGAAGGAACGGTGGCAAAGAGGCTTTCATCGTTCTTTCTGTTCTCGTCAAGGATTGAATTGTCCTTGGCCGGTTCCGGCTTCCGCGGTTTCACAAAGTTCGTGTGGTAATGGCGTTCGACGTTGGGGTCGCCCGATTTCGAGAAGCGCAGCGTGCGCTTCTTCCCTTTGCCCCATGACTTAATCGGTTGGTACTGCTCCGTAAGCTCCATTTCCCTTCCCGTTTTGCGAAACTCCTTCATAATGGAACTCAGTTTGCCCAAACTCCCTTGAAGGACTCGCTCCAGATAAGAGATTCTGCCGAATCTCCAATCCTCGACCTGCTTCGGCGTAACCTTGCCCATCTTCAGAAACAAATCGACCGGGCTCGCATAGCCTTTTTCCCACACGAGTTGATGCACCGTATCGCGAACTTTTTTCTGCAGCTCTTGTTTGTTCAAGCTCACCTGTCCTCCTTAAAAACTAATGAATCGTCACACCTTGTCCGGCATTCATTCTATTCGAACGCATTAAGCCAATCGCCCAGCAATTCGTTCACCCAGAGCTCCTGATGAAGCTTGAAGCCCTCGGCGGCCATGATTCCCCCCAGCTTGGAATCCCAAGCGATATCGGCGGCCTCGAGGCGTTGCCGCTCCGAATCCGCAAGCGGCATTCCGCGATGGGCATAGCGGACGTAATGCTCCGAATCCATTTTCCATGGTCGAAAACGCTGTGAAAACCGCTGCTGCAGCCCTTGAGCAATCTCCAGCCCTTTCACGTCCAGGTCCCCCGAGTAGATCAACTCCGGGGCGCCTTGCGCAGAGTCCCCGAGCACGAGCTCCAGCAATTTGACCACGGCCACGCTTGGCTGCCCGTTCGCGCAGACGAGAAGCGGCAGATCGTCAGCCGGACGGGCAGGGCTTTGCATCAAGCTCCGCTCGTACCGCTTCACGGCCGCATCCGTCAATATCGCGAACACCGACGGATTTTCCACCGCGTACACCTTAGAGCAGCGCAACGCTTTCTCTTCGGCCTCCGCCATTCTTTCCACCTGACGCAGCGTGAGCACCCGCTCCTCCCACCGCAAATGCCGCTCCGGCGCGAAGAACATCACTTGCGAAGACAGGTCGTCGTCCGCCACGCCTCCCCGGCGATAGCCTTCGCGAATCAGATGCGCTTGCGAGAGTAGCAGCTCGCTTCGCCCCTTTGCCAGGGGCTCCTCGTCATCCGCCATGTCCGAACTGACGGCTGAGGATGCGAACCCCCCTTCATCGCGCGAATGAAAGCAAGCGACCAGCCCCCACCAGAACAACCGCCCTAAGGGATGCTTCCAGTCCAACGCATGGGCGTCTCCCGTCGTGTTCGCGGCGAGAACGGGCAGGCGGACCGGCGCCTCTTTCCGACCAGTTAAAGCATGCGTTTCGGCCAGCGCGAGCAAAGCGCGAACGGCGGCCGACAGCCCTCGCTTCGCCTCGTCCGGCCCGGCAGCGAACAGCTTGCGCAAAACCCGCACGCCGGGTGACCTTTCATCCAACATCCCTTTAACCCATTCCTCGATCCGTTCCCTGCGCAAAGCGAATTCGCTCGCGGTCTCGTTCGTTTCGCCCAACCCGGACAAGGCTTGAACGGCGGCAAGGTCATGCAAGCTTCGGCGGAAATTACCCGTATGGCGAAAACGGTCAGGTATCAGTCCGGGAATGGACGCCATCGCTTCGCGGACGATCGTCTCCCACGACGCCGCGTCAGCGGCTCTCTGCTCTCCTCGGGTTCTGACCTCTTGCCCGTATAGCAGGCGGAGCAGCTCCGGAATCGACATCCCAAATCGACTTGCAAGCAGAAGCCGCTCGAATCGGTTGATCGAGTAGCGATAGACCGGCTTGCTTCGATCGGACGTGTACGTTCCGTAGAAGCCGTCCAGCGTCTCGAGCTCTTCCTCCGTCGGCCGATGCAGCGCGACATAGCCGCGCGGACCGGAGCCCGACGCTTCGAACTTCCCGCGCAACCCGGAGAGAAAACGACGAAACCCCGGCTGTCCAAAATACGCTTGAGCGGACGTCTCCTGTTGCGATTTTTCGAAAGTCATCTTACTCCTTCTCGCCTTCGTCGGGAATATATTCCCTCGTTTTCCCGTTCCACCGGTAGCGGAACAAGGTCACGAAGCTCGCATCCTTCGGACGGTAAATCTCGCAGATCGACAGGCGCGGTACCGTGTCATAGCAGCCCCACAGCACCTGCGAGGTCATCATGTAGTCAAAGCCCATCTGCGTAAGCAGGCCGAATAAATCGCGAATATTCTCATCGTCCACCCCGGCAAAAGCCTCGTCCAGCGAGATCAATTTCGGCGCATCGGGTCCGGCGTCGGCATAGCGGGAATAAGTGGCCGCGAACAGCGGAATGTACATCGACATCGCCTTCTCGCCGCCGCTCAGCACGTTGAACCGGGAATCGGTCATTTCACGGTATTGCGCTTCCTCCCCCTTCTTGTAGCGCAAGGAGAACTGAAACCAGGTGCGGTAATCCAGCATCTCGTACAGGTGCTTGCGGAGCGCCTCCCTCTCCTCGGCAGCCCCCTGCTTCGCCCATTGAATGCGGGAACGGAAATGCGCGATCAGCTTTTCGACTTCTTCGTCATGCAGCAGATGCGCATCGCGGCGCAGCAACGCCACGAGCTCGTCGCTGTTCAGCTCCTGCTCCGTCTGCGCAGCCTTGGGCAGCCATTGCAGCTGCAGCTTCAGCCCGCTCGACGTGTCGCGTTCGGCCATCAGCTTGTTCATCGTCTTCATCCACAGCTCCGCGCGCTGGATGCGCTGGCGAATCGCTTTACCGACGCTTCGCAAAATAATTTCCTCAAACAGCTCGCGATCTTTCTCGCTCAACAGTTCCTGCTGCTCCTCCAGCAAGAGGTTCATCTCCGCCAGCAATACCGCCGGTCTCACAGGCCTGGTCCGGTCTCTCATCGACAGGAGCGTGACGCGGCCCTGGTCGCTGATCTCCGTTTCCAGCACATATTCGCTCAGCAGATGCTTCGTCGCATTGTATTGATCCTGCAAAATGCTGCCCAGACGCTCTTTGCTCGTTCGGGACATGGCCGGTTCGAGCAGCGACACCGCTTGCTTGCAAGCCTGCAGCAAATCTTCTCGTCCGCCTTCCAGCGCGTATGCAACGTTTACGACGGCTTGCCCGCTCCCGTACTCCGCCTCTTCGGGCTGCAATTCGGGAATCAGCTGCAGGCCGAGCTCCTCGCGGAACGCGCGCTCGGATCGCTCCAGCCGCTCCAACCGCTCGCTTTCCTGCTCCGCGAGCTGCCTCTGCCGCTCGCGCAGCCCCCCGAGGCGACCGGCCAGTTCCGCCCGCAGGTCGGTCAGACGCTGCTGCGCCTTCGCCGTCTCCTCGCGGCGGGCGCGCAACCCGCTGACTCGGGCATGCAGATCGCCGATGCCAAGCTCCTCCATCAGCTTGCGCAGCTGCTCGGCTTTGACGCGATAGCCGTACAGCTTGTCCTGCAGCTCGTCGCGCTGCGCCTCCTCGTATTCCGCCTGCTCGGCGTAAGCCGCAGCATCTGACGCATGCCGTTCCTCCTGCTTCGCCGCTTGCGCATAGAGACGCCAATCGGCGAGCAGTTCGGACACCGTCTCCCGGTAGCTCGAGACGGCATCCAGCGCTTCTCTAAGCGTTCGCGCGCTTTTCAAGCGGCTCCACTGCGCCGTAGCCGCGATCAAATCCCGTTTCAGCTGCGCCCATTGCTCCTGCTGCGCCCGCAATTCATCCGCTTTGCGGGCTTCCTGCTCCATGTACAGCTGGAATCTGGCCGTCGCATCGTATTGGCGCTTCCACGCTTCCTTTACTGCCGTATGGCTCTCCTCGTGCAGCGGGAAGCTTGCAATCTCTGCGGCGATGGCCGCCATGGAAGCTTCCAGCTCCGCTATCGCGTCGGCCAACTCGTCAAGCCGGCGCCCGCCCTCTGCGATCTCGTGGGTCAACCGCTCGATTTCGGCCAGCTTGAACTGCCTGCGCGCCTCCTTGCCGATATACTGCGCCTGGCGTTCCCCGGCTCCGATCTTCCCCGTCACCGCGCCGAATTGATAATAGTCGCTGCCGATGGTCACGCCTTGCGTCTGACCATCGGACAGCGCAGCTGCGCCGTCGAAGCCTTCGCCCCAGGCAAAGGAACGCAGCGCTTCTTCCACGACCCGCTCCGACACTCCGGATTCCGGCGACGGCATCGGCTTCAGCACATCTGCGAGCGTATAACCCCATTCCAGGGGAGCCGGCGCAATCCACGCTTCCTCGTCCTGATCCGTCAACCGGCCGATCGCGCCGTCCGGTCTCACCCAGGCGTCGAGCAAGCCGGCGGCCAGCAGCGTCTGCTCGATCGATGCTTGCTCCTGCGGCGTGAGCGAGCCGCGGAACTCGCACAGCTCGAACAGCGGCGCCCCTTGCCCGGGGCCATAGGCGCTCCGGGTCGCGATGCGCGCCTCGCTGCGCGGCGGCTCCGGCTCGCGGGCGCTCTGCCATTCCCGCTTCTCCGCTTCCAGCTTCCGCACCTCGTCGCCGACCAGCTTCGCCTGCTGCTCCAGCTCCAGCTTGCGCACAACAAGCGCTTGCTTCTGCCGGTCGGCCTCTTCCTTGGCCGGACGCAGCACCGCTTCCATATCCTGATTCTCGAAGGTCAAGTCTGCGCTCGCTTCGAACAGCAGCTGAACCGCTTGCTCTCCGAGCTTAAGCTCCCGCAGTTCTTCCTTCCACTCCAGCACGCGCTCCTTCCAGAAGTGCAGCGCGTCCTCGGCGGCATTCTCCGCCGTTCTCATCGTCCGCTCGGCTTCGTCGCGCTGCGCCCTCATCCGGCCAAGCTCCCTGTCGGATTCCGCTACCCGGCGCTCGGCCTCCTGCTCCTGTCCGGCAAGCTTGAGCGCTTCGTTCAACGCCGCGCGGTGCTCTTCCAAATCCTTGAGCCACGCCCCGGCGAATCCGGTCTCTTCCGGCGGCGCAGGCTCCCAATAACGGTGGTAGACGCCATGGTGGCCGAACTCCATATCTCCGGCCAGCCCTTCCAGCTGCTCCAGCGCGCTCGTCTGATTCGCCAGCTGCTCGGCCATCTCGGCCTGCGCTTTCTCCCGGGCATGCTGCGCCGCATCCCGGTTCGCCAGTGCCGCAGCCAGCCGTTTCTGCGTCTGTCCCGCATATTGCTGCGTTTCCTTCAACGACTGCTCGGCCTGCTCCAGCTCGCGCTGCTTCTCCATCGCTTCGCTGCGGGACAGCAGCTCCAGCTCGGAATCGATCGCCACGATCTGCTCCCGGCCGGCCTGCAGTTCGTCCTGCACTCTGGCTTCTTCCTTCAGTTCGGCCTGCAGTTGCTTCGACAAGGCGGCGGTCTGACGATGAACCTCGTCGCTGTCCGCCTTGGCGTGAAGCAGTCGTTCCCCGCTCTGATAGACGTGATATCGATTGTACTGCTCATAGCTGCGATTCAGCTTCTCCAGCTCCGCCTGGTGCAGCTTCAGCTCGTCCAGCCGGTCCGCAAGCTGGTCCATATCCTCCATCACTTCGGACAGCGGACGCAGCTCCTCCTCATGCAACGGCGGCAGCGCCTGAACGAGCACCTCATAAATTGCCGTCGGCTTCACGTCCTTGGACAGCTTCGGGCTGCGCAGCTGCACGAGCAGCTGCAGCAGATCCGTATAAGCGTCGCGATCATGGAAGCCGAACAACGAGCGGTTGACCAGGTCGCGGTAGGTTCCTTGCTCTTGCACGACTTGGCCGCCTGCGCCGATGCTTAGCTCCAGCGACTTGCGGTCAAGCGGGAACTTTCCCGCGCCTTCGAGCTCCAGCACCCGATCGTACAGCCAGAAATCATGGTTGATGCGTCTGCCGTCCTCCAGCACGAATCCCCAGAAACCGACCTGCGCCACTCCTTTGCGAGCGCGCAGGCCGATTCCGATCGTTTTGTATATCTCCTTCTTCGTATGCCGAAATTCCAGCCAGAGGTAGCCGGTTCTGTCGGTGTGCTCGTCTTTTTCGCCCAACAAATAAAACTCGATGCGACGATCCCTGGATCCGAACGGATCCAGTCTGTGGGGACGCTTGTCTCCGTCCAGCACAAGCGGCAGGAAGCTCTGCATCGTGACCGACTTTCCCGATCCGTTAGCTCCCCGCAGCACGAGACGACCGTCCTCCAGCGCGAATTCCTCGTCTTCATAGAACCAAAAATTCAAAATGCCCGCGCGAGACATCTGCCATCGCCCTTGCTGTTCCGCTCTCGCTCCCTGCTCCAGCATCTCCAAATCTCTCCCTCTCATCCCTTGTCCAGCTCCTCCTCATCGAAGGAGTAATCCGCATTCCAACGGGACAGCGCCGCCGACACGACGAAGCGTTCTCCTTGCCCGCCGTCGTCCGATCGCCGCCACGATCCGAGTCCCCATTCGGACATGTGCGCGGTCAGCGCTTCCGCCAAATCGCCAAGTCCCATCGTGCGATGCTCTTTGCTCCAGTAATCTTCGAATTGTCTTTTTAATGCGTATAAAATGCTCTCTAAGTCCGTACGGGTCAGCTCGATCGTTCCTTGCTCGGTCACGTGCCAATCCCGTTCGCCCAATCTGCGCCGCAGCTCTCCCGCGAACAGCAGCGTCAGATCCGAGACGGCCGCCGCCGTCGGAAACAGGTCGCACTCCCCGCTTAGCTCCGGATAGAAAAAATAAAGCCCTTCCCGGTAACGCGTGCCTTCCATGCCGAACATAAACTGCATATTGTCGATAATTGCGCGCCGCTGCGTGACGACGTAGAACAGATCGTCCGGATGCCAATCCCGGTCCGACAGAGCCGGCTCCAGCAGCAACCGGCGAAATACGCGGTGACGACGCTTGCGAAGCTCTCCGTCGGCCGTCTCCGGGTAGACGATCAGCTCGTTGAAGTCGTCCGTATATCGGTACTGTCCGATCGGTCGCGGAAAATGACGGAGCACATAGCGGGTGCTCGGAGAGCACTCGTACAGTACGTTCTTCTGCCCGCCATGCGACGCCGCCCACTCGGACTCGTCCCCATCGATGCTTACGAGCACGCCAAGCTGCCGCAGCTTCTTCAGCGCCCGCACCATCGAAAGCCGATGCTGGTAATTTTCCCAGTCGACGGACATTCCTGACCCGGCAGCAGCCATCTGCTCGCCCACCTGCTCCACGATGTCGGTCAGCACGAACTGATCGAGCTCCGTCTTCCCCTCAAGAAACCATAACGCATAGGTGAAAAAAGCATAGTCGCGCACTTCCCGGAATTCCTTAATTCCCATCCAGGGCTGAGCGACGAGCGGAGACTTGTCCAGCTTGGCCATCGAGCGGGTCAGAATGAGCAGAAAACCGGTATACTCCGAGAACCAGTCCCTTAATTCGGTATATTGATCTTTAATCCAGTAAAAGATTTCCGGATCGGAATCTTTCGTAATCCAAGTCCGATTCAGCAAGGCATGCGCGCATACTCGACGCCGTTCGTTCCATTGCTCCGCGTCCGCCCGCTTGCTTGTCCGCATTCTGCGAATCGCATAGGAGGTTGTCCCGCCTTTAGCCACGCGCCAACTCTCCTCTCGTCACTACGATCCGGTAATTCGGCATCGTCAAATCGCCGTCCTCGCAACGGAGCACCGCCGTATCGTCCGACTCCGGCCGGTTCACGGACACCCGGCATCCGTCCGCCGTGACGAACGAACGCGATTCGACCGCCGAGCAGCGGCCGATCCACTGCAGCAGCCGCATTCGCTCCGTTCCGTCCACCGGGGGCAGCTCGTCGATGCGGATCGAGCCGTAGCCGAGCATCCGCTCCGTAAAAGCACTCTCCTCGGCGAGCAGCGCCTGAACCTGCTCCCGATGTGCTTCCCGCTTCGCCCCATGACTCTTCATCGGCTCGGAGGTTCCCTTCGCCGCGCGCTTGCGGCTGCGGGAGCGAATCAGCCGAATATTCGGCGGCTCCTCCCAGGTCGAAGCGTCCGCCCGCTCCGTCTCGCGGCGGTCCTCGCCTTGCAGGTGGCGAGCAGGGAACAGTCCGAATACATAAGCGGCGAGGCGATGCGCTTCTTCGAGCTTGTCCATCGCCGCGAACCTTCCGGCGATCAGCTCCAAATCCAACCGCCTGCTCGCCCCTCCCCGCCTGCGCTCCTGAAGCCGCACCGCGCTGCGTACGACCTTGGCGATCGTATCCTTGGTCGCTTTCTCCAGCAGCGTAAGCTCGCTGACGTCGGCCTCATCTCCTACAAACCAGCGCATCAGGTTGCCCCAGCCTTGACGGAATTCATGCATCAGCTCCTCGGCCGACTTCCCTTCCTCCAGCCGCGGTTTGCGCAGCTCGTCCTCCGTCACGCGGGACAAATAAAGCTCGACAAGAGGCGGAGCAATCTGCTGCAGCTGCCCTTCGATTTTGTACGCATTGCGCTGCAGACTCTTCACGAAATGCTGCAAATAATTGACGAGATTTTCCTTCATGGCCAGAAAACCGTCCGTCGCCATCATCTCTTCGGCCTGAATCGAGTTCATGCTGGCGATGAAGTCCGCCGCATTCTCGTGCATCGTCTTGAACGCCGCATAGAGCTTCTCCCAATTGTGCAGCGCCTCGCCCTCCCGCATTCCGTCCGCGTTCACTCGAATTTGCTGAATACACTCCGATATCGTATCGAAGTACGTCGTCTCCAGCGAGCCTCCGTACCCCTTCACCTTCTCCAGCGCTTCGAGCATTCGCTCGATCTCGATCGAATAAGGGGTGAGTAAGTACTGACTCTTCTTGCGCATATATTCTTCCAATGACAAAGCCCTCCCGCCGTCGTGACGGGAGGCCAGGTTGCCCCAGTTCTTCAATTGCTCCAGATCCGAGACGCACTGCTCCATCGTGTAGCCGTCGAGCACGCCCCAAGCCTGCACGCCCTCGAAAATTTCCTCCGGCTTGAGCCAGTACTTGAGCCGCTGATATTGCAAATAAATGTATCTCATGATCGCCCGGTAACGGGCCACATTCGTCGCATTCAAATAGTTCAGCTCGGCTACCGGCCTGAGCGCCGACGCCGTAATCCTCTCGTCCACTAAGACAATCCCTCCGCTGACTGATAGGTATACTCTATTTTATCATATGAAATAGGCCGATTTAACACCAATTTCCTGCCAAGCCTAATAGGCCATGCGCGAGGAGGATGACCTAGGCCGTTCGGACTGAGGATCCGCTATTCTTGAACAAAACCGGGTTTTGCGCGCCTTTGCGGACAGAGGATCCGTTATTTGGCTCGATGATGGCGAATTCGGCCATTCTTCATCGATATAACGGATCGTGTGTCCGGATGACCATCTAAACGAGGGGATTTCGGCAAAATAAGGTCATCTGTGTCCGTTTCGCAATCAAGCGTTCAGCGCCGCCAACACTTTCGCGACGCTGTCCGCGATCAAATAATCGGCCGTTCCGTCCAGCGGGGTCGCGCTTTTATTGATCAGAACAAACTTGTTGCCTTCGTAGAGCCTGACGAGTCCCGCAGCCGGCTGCACGGTCAGCGAAGTGCCCGCGACGATGAGAACGTCCGCCCGCCGGATATAATCGGCCGCCCGCTGCAGCAGGTCCATGTCCAGACTTTCCTGGTACAGCACGACGTCCGGCTTGACGATGCCGCCGCAGCGGGAGCATCGGGGGTAATCCTCCTTCGACTCCAGCACGTCCTGCAGCGAGCAGGCCTCGCGGCAATCCATGCAGAAATTGCGATGAACCGAGCCGTGCAGCTCCAGCACGTTGCGGCTGCCGGCCTTCTGGTGCAGTCCGTCGATATTCTGAGTAATGACCGCGGCAAGCTGTCCTCTTCGTTCCATCTCCGCCAGAGCGTAATGGGCCGCGTTGGGCCGGGCATCCGGATATAGCATTTTACCTTTGTAAAAGGTATAAAAATCCGCCGGATGAGCCAAGAAAAAATCGCGGCTCAGAATCTCTTCCGGAGAGAACCTGCCCCCGTCCGCGGCGCGATACAGCCCGTCAGCCGACCGGAAATCCGGGATTCCGCTTTCCGTCGAAGTGCCCGCCCCGCCGAAAAACACGACGTTCCGGCTCTCGGCCACAAGCTTTTTCAATTGCCCGAAATCCATTGCATCCCCTCCGTCTCGATCATCGTCACGCAAATCCCATTTTACGCGATCTGTCCTCCGTCATCCACTCGCGGCTGCGATCCTTAGCGTAGTCCGACTTCATTCCATCGATAAGATGATCAAGATCGACCCGGTTCTCGTAATGCATCTGCAGCGCGGCGGAGGCGTACAGCTCGCTGAGCTGGGCAAGCGTAAACCCGTTCGTTCCGCGGGCCGCTTGCTCGAGCGCCTCTTCGCTTGCAAGACGCGGCATGCCGATGTGGGTCAGATAGGCAAGACGCATCGCTTCGTCCGGAGTCTTCACCTCGTACGCCCGGTCGAAGCGTCCAGCCCGGTTCATGAGCGCCGGGTCGATCTTCTCGGGGTAGTTCGTCGTGCCGATCAGATAGATCCCCTCCTTCGACGTCGCGCCGTCCAGCGTGTTCAGGAAAAAGGAGCGGCAAGAGTCGGGCATCGAATCGATGTCCTCGATGACGAGCACCATCGGCGCCATCTGGGCCGCCGTATCGAACACTTCCTTGATCGAGCCGCTGCTCGTATATTCCGTGATCTGCCAGTAGGCGACCGGAGCGCTCGTCGTCGACGAGATGGACTTAACCAGCGTCGTCTTGCCGTTGCCCGGCTTGCCGTACAGCAGGATGCCCCTCTTGTAGGGAAGGCCGTAGGTTTGGAAAAACGCGCGGTCCTTGGAGAAAAACTCGTCGATCGAACGGTAGATTTGCGTCTTCAGCTCTTCTTCCATAAACACGTCGTTCCGGCCGACGGAGTACCCGGCCGATTCGCGCGTTTGCTCCAGACCGTCCCGCGCGTCGGTGAACACGATGATTTTCGGGTTGGCGAGCTGCCGCTCCCTCATCTCTTCCAGAAAGCGGACAAGCCCCTCGTTCGTTTGGCAGAAAATGAGATCCTCGTAGCCGAGGCCATGCTGCGTCACCCGCGGAATTCTGGCCAGCGCGACGAGATGCTCGCGGTACACGAACAGATTGTTGCGCACGGCGGGCCGGATCGCATAGCCCGACCTAGCCGGATTGGCATCGGCCGCGTATTCGAATACGTCCGTCTCCACCAGGTCATACAGGCTCGCCGCGTGCTCCACGCCTTCGTATCCGCCGCGAAGATCCTCCTCCAGCCCGTTCCACACTTCGTTGCCGTCGTCCTGGTAATAAAGACGGAAGCCGCCTCCATACCGTTCGGTCAGAAAATCGCCGATCGCCTGTACGATCGCGATATAGTTGAAGTAGCTCTCCGCATCGAGCGGTTCTCCCGCCGCCTTGACCAAAAACTGCGGCTTCGCGGCGGCCTTTGTCGTCGTCATTGTCATTGTGGCTTCACACTCCTTTCACCGCCGCCAGGGGACGGCACTTGGCGACTACGGAGGCCAAGCGCGCCTGAACGACGCTATCGATAATTTGATCTACGTCTTTGTATGCCTGCGGAGACTCGTCCACCAGCGCTTCGAGCGCGCGATGGTTGAGCACGACCTCGTCGTCATGGCCGACGCGCAGGGAAGAAGCAAATTCGTCCACCGTGACGAGCTGCTTGGTCGCGTTGCGCGAACGGACACGCCCCGCCCCGTGGCAGATGGAATAGTAGTTCCGCGAGCCTTCGGAAGAGCCGACCATCAGATAGGAGGCCGTCCCCATCGAGCCGGGGATCAGGGCGGGATGGCCCGTCTCGAGATACGGCTCGGGATTGCCGGCGTGTCCGGCCGGCAGCGCGCGCGTCGTGCCTTTGCGGTGAACGAGCAGCCGCTCGTCCTCGTGGCTTTCCTCGCAGGCGTAGTTGTGCATCAGGTCGTAGAGTGTGCTCATCTCCGCCCGGGAGCCGAACGTTTCCTTGAACGCGTCGCGTACGGCGTACGCCATCAGGTGCCGGTTGGCGACCGCGAAGTTGAGCGCCGAATACATGAGATTCGCGTACGAGCGGCCGGCTTCGCTGTCCAGCGGCGCGAAAGCGAGCTTGGGATCGGCCGTGCCGAGTCCGAGCCGGCTCATCGCTTTCGCGACCTGCGAGCCGCAATACTGGTTGACCGCGCCGCCCCAGGATCGGGAGCCGGAGTGGATCATCACCGCAACTTGCCCGTCCCGCAGTCCCCACCTCTCCGCGATCGCACGGTTGCCTTCGTCGATGCTTAAAGCTTGAATCTCGATAAAATGATTGCCGTTTCCAAGCGTGCCGAGCTGGCGATGGGACCTGTGCCACACCGGCAGCGGGATGCGGTCCAGCTCGCTCTCGTCGAACCGGAACCGGCTGCTCTCGACATGGGTCAGGGAAGTCGCTTTTCTCGGCGTGTAGGCGTCCGGCACGTATTTGCCCGGCAGACCGTGCAGCCCTTTGCACAGCACGTCCTCCAGCCGAACGTCGGAGAAATGCCCTCTGGCATGGTTTTCCACCGGAATCCGCTTCTCGATCGCCTTGACCAGCTTCCGGCGAAGCTTGACGTCCCGCAGGTCTTCCGCCTGCAAATTCGTCAGATGCACCCGCATCCCGCAGCCGATGTCGCTGCCGACGATAGAGGGGGAGACGAAGCCGTCGGCCATGCCCCACACCGCCGTCGTGCCGATGCACGTTCCGACCCCGACGTGGGCGTCGGGCGTGTAGCTCATATAGCGGATATTCGGAATTTGCAGATTGTTGTTCGCCATCTCGAGCACCTTGGCCCCCATGGCGCGGTACAGCTCGTCGTGCGCGAATACGTGGAGATCCCCGGCCGGCAGATCGATTCGCCGGTAATAAGGATCGTTAAAATTTTGTTCCATAAATGTTTAAACCCTCTCTTATTCATCTAATCATCGAAAAAAACGCGAAAAAGACCGCAAGCCCGATCGCTTACGGTCTTCTTCGCGCAATGAAATACGAAAGTTTGGCGCCCTCTCTCCGAACGAAACGCGGATCGAGGCGTCAGCCTTCTCTTCCCTTGGCTTGGGCCCGTAGAGGCCGATGGACAATGAACGAATTATGGAGTTGCGGCGTAGCGACGTTGCGACGAATCACCATTGCGGTCATGTCCTTCGACCTCCTTTCTGGATAAGTTAGGGATTATCATAGTCGCTCAGGAACGGTTTGTCAATATCCCGACGGCTCAGTCCTTTAACGGATTGCATTCGTCCGCATTCGTCCGCTCCCGCCATACATTCGCCGATCGGCTGGCTGTAGCCCTTGTGATGATTGGCCATCAGCAGCGCTTGCACGACGTTGCCGTGCCGCGCGCACGTTATCGCTTGAGACAGCGCGCCGGAATCGGGGTTGCCCCATACCCGCACGCCGTCGATCGTTTGGTAAGTCATTTTCGTTCTCTCCTTGCCGTTTTCCTCTTTAGCCGCAATCCCCTTACCCGCCCTCGTCCCTTCCGGCCAATCAGCGCGTGGTCGTCACATTAAGCGGTACGCATTACTTCCATGCTTAGGCGCATTCTTGTTACATTTCTGGGCTCATCGATCAAGGGATAGACATGGCCCCGCGTCTATTCAGGGAGGTCCAACTTGCCCGTTGGCGGGTTGCGCTCGCCTTCGCCGGAAGAGACTACCTACGCGGCTAATCTTCGATCAGGTCGGTCCGCCAGTTCAGCTCCTGAATGCGAAAATCGTATTCGCGATAGGCTTTGGACAGGGCGTCCACCTTCGCCTGGATCTGCACGACGTCGACCGTCCGCTCATACTTCACTTCGGAGCGGCTGAAGCGATCCTGCTTGATCGAAGCCTGCTCGAGCACATCGCTCAGCAACTTGCGATGCTGCATCATCCGGTCTCTCTCCGCGAGGGCGTCCGAGAGACTCAGTCCCTCTTCGAAAGGAGTCAATGCGTTCGTTCGATTGATCCGCTTGATCCAATTGATCTGTTCGTCCAACGTCTGCTCCAGCTCGGCTAGCAGGGCCGACGGATCCTCCGCCGGCGTCTCGCCCTCCTGGACCTTCACGACTCTCTCGATTCTCTGTCTCAGCTGCGCGATTTTCTTCTGACTGTCGGCGCGCAGGACAAGAGCTTCCGCTAATTTCATCTTATCGTCTCCTCGTATATGCCCTGGCTTGGCAAGCCTCGGCTTCATTTTCTATCTCCGCTCATTTCCGGCCGGTCGAGCATGGCGGAAGTAGGACGACGAGCAGATTTGTTTTTCGGTCGCGGCAGCGGCCGCTTTGCTCCGATAGGGGGTTTTCGTATATCGATTCGATACGGCAGAAGCCGCGATCGCCTCCGGTTTCACTCGGGCCGAGATGCCCATCGCCTCGATCCGTCCGACCAAATCCGCCACGAACGCCGATGTCCGGTTGCGCTTGCTGTCCGTTCCCGCATCGATGTCGATGAACAGCTTCAGCTCGGCGCCTTGGTACACGTAGGGCAGGAGAATATCCTCCAACTCCGCGCGTTTCGCCTCATCGAAATAAGAGGCGATCTCCTGGCTGAACGTCGTCTCCAGACTGAGCTTCTCCTGAAGCGAACGGATTTCCCGCGGGAGAATGACCTGCCGGTAGCAGAACCATGCTCCTCTGCCGGGCCGGTGTACGACGACGGACGTCACGAACTTCGTGTGCCCGGCATGAACCTGCGCGTCCGTGCCGACCATCAGCTGGTAAGCGGCGCGCGGATCGGCAAGCATAAAGCCGCGTATGCGGGCGAACACGTCGTCCAACGTCAGCTCTCTCTCGGAGACGTTGCGGAATGTTTTCTCGTGGATCGTCGGGATTGATCTTCTCTGCATGAGGGTCACCTGTGACGCAAGGTCGGCTTCTTCCTTTCTATCGTTGAGTTCAAAAAAAAGACCCCTGTCGCCTTCGTCTTCTCCCATGGTCAAGCTCTATGCCCATAGAAAAAGACTACCGGCCTCGGCAGTCTTTACAAGAACGCTATGTAGACGATCGCGAACGGAGTCAGGCTGTAGAATACAGCCGACGGACCGCAACGAATCTTCTGCGCTTGTAAAGAAGGCCTCTATGAGATGGAATGCAGGAAATATGCGTCTCATGACGCTGCTCATTGAACAATTCCGCGTAAACAGCCGGTTTGTTCTGCCAGTCGAGTCGATTCATTTCGCGCATGCTCCTGCACTCCTTTCGTGATCAATTGGTATTCTCGTAATCCTAACATCTCATCTTTAACCATGTCAACCATTAATTTGATGAAATGCAATCGTGAATTCGCCGCCTTGCGGCCTTGGCTTGGCTACACACATCCTGATTGTCGCCGATTATCGGCCTTATCTTCATCCCTAATGCAAAAACTAGCTTCATAACCGTATCCAATCGAGGAACCGTACCTCCGTTTTCAATACGGGCTATGGACTTCCGGTGAAAACCTACCCGAGTCGCTAACTCCTGTTGGGTCCATCCCAGTTCGATTCTTCTTTGGTGAATCGCATTAACTAACTGTGCAACAGCTTCCAGCTCATTTAATCGATCCGGATCTATTGACTTAAGCTCCTTCTTTTTCTCGCTCCAGCTTTTCATTGATATTCACTCCTTCCGGTTCCTAGACATCTGGCATCCCGATCAGGGATCTACTCTATCTTCTTCTAATCCTCGGGAGGCATCGTCTCAAACAAACTGATATCGTTATTCATCTGCTCGTTTTCCTCCCATGTAATGCCATATGGAAATCCGCCTTCCGTGTATCCAGCAATAAAGAAAAAAGTGCCATCCTGCAACGGAACTTCAATAGTGGCTGAGCGGGCTTTGTTCCTCCTTTGTTTCCTCTTCCTTTTTTCGTTCCTTCTCCTGGCACGCGCGCTTATTCGGCCATTAGCGATTTCTTCTTTCGTCAGAGGAACCTTCAGCAGCAAAAGCTCCTGTATCGCGCATTCCGCCGAAATGCCGAAATGTTTGCGATAGCTGCGAATCCACTTTTTCCCTTTATATTCGCTGATCCATTGTTTGGCGGCTTCCAGACGTTGATCACGTTTTAAATTTTTACGCAACTGCTTATTCCTTCCTCTCGAAATCTTGCTTAATCGTAGGACGTTGAAATTAGTTTATCATATCGTGGCAGCGACGAGGCTATTGGCGAGGACAAAAAAACAACCTCAATCCGGCGGAATGCCGAACCAAGGTTGCTTCTTTAGCGTACTACCGGTATAAATCGTTGATCTTAGTAGGCAAGCGTGTACAGTCCGTTAATGTGGGTCAAATAGCGGGCGTTGCTCGCTTTTTTCATCAGGGAAGCCGGGAGTCCGCGCAGCTCGATGCCCGTTTCGCCGACGGAGCCGATGCCGTCTTTCCGTCCAAGGCTGGCTAACGTACCGGAGAATACCGGTTGGAAATCGCTCATGGACATTCCCTTGAAAGCAGCCGCGATGTTGGCGCCGACGAGCTCGCCCATCTGCCAGGCCAACTGCGCGGTCGGCGGGTAAGGACGGCCTTCCGGCCCGAAAACGACCGCGCAGTCGCCGGCCAGGAAAACGTCGGGATGAGACGTGGATTGCAACGCTTCATTCACGGTTGCTCGCTCGCGATTCACTTCGATGCCGCAATTGGCGACGAGCGAATTGCCTTGTACGCCGCCGGTCCATACCAACGTGTTCGTGTCGATCGTCCGGCCATCCTTCAAGGTCACCGTATGGCCTTTCACTTCGGTGATCGGAAGGCTCGTCAGGAATTCCACGCCGCGCTTCTCCAGGCTGGTCACGGCCCGTTGGATGAGCTCCGGCGAGAACATCGGCAGAATGGTCGGCATCGCTTCGACCAGATAGAGCGAAACATCCGCAAAATCAACGCCGTTCTGGCGGCAGATGGCCGGCAGTTCGTCGGCCAATTCGCCTACCAGCTCCACGCCGGTCAGACCGCCGCCGCCGATGACGAACGTCGCGTCCGCTTTATTTTTGGATTGGGCATACGCTTTGATCCGGCCTTTTACATGGGCGAAAATCCGATTCGCATCCGACACGGACTTCAGAATCAGACTATTCTCTTGCAGTCCCGGTATGCCGAAATAGTTCGTTTCGCTTCCGAGTGCAAGCACCAACGCATCGTAACGGTAGGAGGAGCCGTCGGTTAACGCCGCCTTCTGTCCTTCGACGTCGATGGATTGAACTTCTCCTACCGCGATATTGATTTGTTTGCCCTTTAACAGTTTCTCCAGGGGCAGCGCTACCGCCTTCTCGGAAACGTTGCCTGCGGCAAGCCGGTGCAGCTCCGTAATAATCTGATGCGTGCCTACGCGATTGACGACCGTAATGTTCGCTTCGCCGACCGTCAAATGCTGTCTTGCGGACAGGGCGCTAAGCAAACCGCCGTAACCGGCCCCGAGAATCAGGATCTCTTTTCTCATCTGTAGTCCTCCGTTCTTCGCCTGTATAAGAGTCAGCGTTCATTCTGATTCTGTCTTCTCTCGCCCAAGACGTTCAGGTAGGCCTGGCTAAAGCGAAGCATTCTTTGCATTTCCGGGTCCTTCAGCAGCTTCATCAAGCCAAACACGCCGATCGTGGCATCGCTATTGTCTGCTCGGTCGCTTGCTTCGATTGCCGCGGATGCGTAATCCTTCATTTTCTCCCCTAACGGCTTGACGACTTCCTGGATTCCACCGACCATGTCTTGAATCAACACGCGATCCGACGCAACCTTCTGGGCGATATCGTAAATATTCGTCAGCACGGACGTCATTTCGGCTAACTTCGGCAATTGATCCACCAGAACGGTAATCGCCTGCTGCACTTCCGGTTTCATCAATTGATCCAGTACATCCAACCTGGCAGCCGCTTCGGATACGGCCGTCTCCCGCTCGACACTCGCTACAGTCGCTTCGGACATTCTGTTTCCTCCCCTTAGATGATGTCACTGCCTCAAGCATATATTGTGAATTAAATCACAATCATGCTTCTATTTTACCGCATTAACGGCATTTCGTATAGGGAATCAAATGGAATTGCAAGCATTCGGTTGCAAGCATAACATCCGCAGGTACCCTAGGCGTAAACCCAACATAATATAGTGGCAAAACGAGATACGACGAAGGAGAAGATACGATGTATCGATATGATTGGGAGCCGTATAATTACGATTTATCCAATTCTGCTTTGTATGGCAACCGCCAATTGTCCCCTTTCCAATTCCCCGGCTTCCCATTTGGCCAGCAAGCACTAGGTGTGGAATGGCACGAACAAGAAGGTCCGTGGAGCGGAGTATGGCGCAGGCGGGGATCCAGCAACATCTTCGATGCCAGATGGACGATGCCCGGAGCTCCGGCCGTAACGGCTGTTTTGGCCATCTATATTTTCGGTAATTTTGTGTATGTTCAGCGGCGAAACAGCAGCGACGGCAATGACTGCGACTACACGGGCACGCTCTCGGCAGATGGCCGTACGGTTTCTGGAAATTTTAGATGTATCCGTGGGGGAGGCACTTGGACGGCTACGATCATTCGGCGCGAAGGAGACCGTCTGGGCCGGGTCTGGTACGAACAAGAAGGCGGTTGGACTGGCGTCTGGACTCGCCGGGGGAACAGCAACATTTTCGATGCCAGATGGACGATGCCCGGGGCGACACCGATTACGGCCGTATTAACGATCAACATATTAGGCAACAATGTACAGGTGTTGCGCAGAAACAGCAGCGATGGCAATGATTGCAACTATACCGGCACCATCGCAGGGGACGGCAGAACGGTTACGGGGACCTACACCTGCATTCGGGGCGGAGGTTCTTGGAGAGCCACGATCACTTTTTGAACCGCCCTCGCCAATGAAGCGAAATCAAAAGCCATCCCTCTTGCGGGTGGCTTTTGTCGAATCAAACGTTACGCAATCGCGTACCGGGACAAACCTTATTATATGGTACGTTTTTGCGTATAGTCAATATGAAGCTGGAGTGGGTTTCTTGACCAAAAAGGTGATCGTTAAAATGTCCGATTTAATTAGGCAACGTAGAATATCCTTAAGGGAGCTATCCCGCTTATCCGATGTTCGTCACGCCGCTTTAAGCGAGCTTGCAAATGGCAAACGCGCGAACATCAACTTCTCCCACATAGAGAAAATCGCCGATGCCCTCAGCATCAGCGATATTCGGGAGATTATTGATTTTGTTGAGGTGGATGATTCTGAAGAAACAAACTAAGAAAGCGTCCTAAGTGCACTACAAGTACATTTTCGCATGTGAACTTGTTCTGATATATGTTTCAGTTAATTTAGATAAAATTCCGGATGTCTCTCCCGACAACTCCCGAAGCACTATCTTCTCGTATGTATTTATATGTTCCCTTAATGTAGTTAACTCTTCTTGACATTCAACATCCTCTAACAAAACTTCGTATCGTTTCATCATCATCTCCTTTATCCATTCGTTCATAGAATGTCTTCATCGTTCTTATTTTTGTTCTGCTGTATCTTTCTATGCCGTAGCTCTAAAAAGATCAAGAATAACAGACCGGCCACTACGAAGATCGGGCGAACAGGGGATTCTAATAACGATATTGCAATCAAAACTATCGCCTCCCAAGTGTCATAAGATACAATCAGCCTAAAATCAATCTTATACGATTAATTATATCATTCAATTGAACTTTTAGTAAGGTTATCCGTTCATCCTTATTTGTCTACACTTCTTAATAGGAGTGAGGAAAATATGGACGAATCCGTTTTTCAATTGATCGGAGCACGAGTGCGCAGTATCCGAAAAGCCAAAGGGCTAACTCAAGAGCAACTGGCTGAATTGGCCAGCACATCTCATTCATACATTGGTGATCTTGAACGCGGTGAACGGAACGTTACTCTTCAAAGCCTCCAAAAGATATCAGACGCTCTTGGCGTCAGCTTTTTCGAACTATTTCAGTACGGTGAATTTGCTGAGATTCAAAAGAAAAACTCGACAATCTGGAAGATCATCGAGCTGCTTGGGGATAAAGAAGATGCGGATGTTAAGAAGGCTTTGGATATTTTAAAAGCATTGTTTAGGTAATTAAGATCTGATCCTTATTAACAAACTAAGCTGAATTTGCGTTCTACAACTCCGCTCCCTTATACCCCATCTTTCGATAACCTTTGATCCGTTTTTTATACATGCCCACCAATACCGGCACCTGAAGGTCAACATAATCGTAAATCTTGACCTCCTTCTTGTTGGCATGGGAACGATGCAGCCTGCCAGCATACTGTTGCAAGGTTCCGCTCCACGAGATAGGATGAACAAGAAACAGCGTATCCAACCGGGAATCGTCGAAGCCTTCGCCAATCAGTTTTCCGGTAGCGATAAATACCCGCTCTTCATCCTCCGGGATACTGGCAATTTTCTCACGAACATCGTCTCTTTGTTTCTTCCCCATTCCGCCTCGCAGTACGATCACGTTCTTGGCGAATGAACGCAGCCGCTCTTCGAAATATTCTGCGTGAGCCCTTCGTTCTACGAGCAACAACGGCGATCTTCCTTCATCCAAACAGTGAAGCAGATCATCGAAAATCAACGTGTTACGGGTTTCATCATCTACCAAGGATTGATACACTTCCTGAATCGACGGGTTTAATGCATTGGACGGCATACGAAAATCGGTATAACGAGGGACTACGGACAGAGAAAATCCTCTCGATCCTGTCAACATTTTCGCATCCACTTTTATACGAATGGGCCCCAGCTGCATCATGACGATCGCCTCTTGACCGTCTTGCCGTTTCGGCGTTGCCGTCAGCCCGAACACATATCGCGCTTTGGCTTTCATTAAAACTTGTTCAAAGCTATACGCGGATAGATGATGGCATTCATCTACGATAACTTGTCCATACTCCTCTACAATTGGCATCACTTCGCCTTTGCGGTTCAAGCTTTGAATGACCGCGATATCTACAATATTCGTCCGCTTATTTTTCCCGCCGCCAATTGATCGAATAGCGTCTTTAGGCAAGCTTAGAAAAGCTTGCAGCCGCTCTTTCCACTGATCCATGAGTTCGCGCCTGTGCACCAAAATCAGCGTATTCACTTTGCGCCTGGCAATGATGTTGGAGGCCACAACTGTTTTGCCGAAACCCGTTGCGGCAGACAATATCCCAATATCATGCGCTAGTATGGCCTTGGCTGCAGCATCTTGCAGCATCGTCAACTCTCCATCAAACCGAACATCAATGGCATGTCCAGGGAACCTTTTATCTTCGACGACGACTTCTGTGCCATGTTGCTCAAAAAGGTCTTGAACAGCACTTAAACAACCTCTGGGAAGCGCGATGTAGTGGGGCAAATCCTTCGCGCAACTTATGACCCTCGGTTTACCATATGTCGATAGTCTCATGGCCTGTGTTTTATAAAAAAAGGCAAGCCGCATAAGACGGTTGATTGCGGAAATAGGCAACTCTGATTTGTCCACATAGACCCGATCTGCCATCACAATGTTAAGTTCACTCGGTAAAGAGTCTTTGATGGAGACGTTAACTGCTGGCAAGCTGCTCGCCCACGGTTCCTTTACGTTATCCGATTCCGCATCGACATCCATCATTCCCAATCGATCTTCCGCCGCGTGCAGCTGAATGAATCGAGATACTTCATCATCCGACATCTTGCTTTGTTCGGATAAGAAACGCCATTGGTCCTCATAAGGAGAAAAATTCTCATCAATAAAAACGCTATTCCCTTGTCTTCGCGGTCCTCCCTGAAGCGGCAACGCAATTAAGTTTCCAAACCCGCCCTTAGGCAACGTATCTTGGTTAGGGAACAGCCTGTCGTAGGAATCCAAACCGATTTGATATCTGCGATTCATCGTAAGCGATAAAATAATCGTTCCCATTCGTCGGGCCTGACTTGACGGAATCGGGTATACATCCTCCCTGCCTCGGAAGTAGTTCCGATACAACGCGAGCTTCTTTTCCACTGTTGAATATTGAGTGATCGTATTATCAGTACCGGATAACTGAATCGAAGGTGCTTCGGGAACATCCTCTTCAATAAGTTCGCCGATTTGAAGCTTGAGCTGGCGATTTTCTTGCCTTAACCGATCGATTTCGCGCAAAGCCTCTTCGTACTTTTGATAGATATCGTTCACGATGTCCCACGTATCCCTTCGGTTTTAGAGTTCGATATCTACAGTTTACCCTAGAAATCAAAGGAATAGGAACTGACACATATATGCAGATATGAGTTGTTATTTTGTTGTTTTTATGTTTTAGTTTGGTTGTAGTTTAGGAGGGATTTTGATAGGATAGAGGTAAGGGGGGATGCTCATGATAACCTATGAGGAACGAAAAATATTCGAGGATGAACTTTACAAGAGTATTAGCGATAATCCACAGTATAGTTTGGCTACATATAAGCTGCTTTATCATCTGTTGAACCGAATTGATAAATTCGCATTAGCGGATATTAATACAATCGCTATTCGTAACGAAATGGATCATTATAATCATGATGAGCTTTCCGACGCCTTTGCCGAATTACTGAAGCTTGCTTTCGAATATGCCGCAACTAGCGAAAAACCCCTTTTCTACACAACCGGTCAGATCGCAACGTATTTCGGAGTCTCTACGACAACGATTAATAATTGGCTTCGCGACAAACGCATAACTTATCCTGGCATAGATGACAAACCGTCTCATAAACAAGCGAGAATTCCGGATACGGCCGTCTATACATCCACCAACGGGAAGGAAACTGTTATCAGGGAAGTCATTCAGAATTATGAATATCAGAAGGCGAACGAACCTGCATACGATGAAGTTGAACGGATCAAAAGCTTGGTTCAAACCTTGATGGCCTTTGAGTCAAAATATAAAGGAACTTACGAGGAAACAGTAGCCCGCTTAGGAGACCCCAGCACTTCCGAGGATTGGAAATGGACCCGGGATGCCGACGAATGGCGTTATGTCATGAAGGAGTTGACCAGTGAAGGGTAGAGCGCGTAGCAATCTATCTCTCATTAAACGCGATCTGGGACATGGAATTTTAGGAGAAATCCGCTTAACGGATAGAACAGGACAGGAGTCGACCATCTATGCCCTAAGGGCCACCATTTCATTCCTTGATGAATCAAAATTGTACATAACCGAATATACAAATAAACACGGTATTATCGTTAGATATTATTATGATTGGGAAGATTCGGACGGTAGATTAAAAGCGCAGTACCATAGCGAGCCGCATGATCGTGACAAACGGTATCAAACGATAACTGAGCCTTTTCATATCCACCCTCCCAAAGAATCTATCCTTTCTAACATGGAGAGATTTCCCAACTTCGTTCATCGAGATTTATATTCTATTGTCGAGGGCATTATAATTTTTTCGGTTATTCCATCGCGGTATCCGTAGTATAGCTCCATTTACATAAAGGGGAGTGGACAAAATGATCCTACAACTCATTGGAGCCAAAATACGAGATTTACGAAAATCAAAAGGGCTCTCCCAGGAAAAGCTGGGAGAGATGATCAATAGCAAATATAGTTACATTGGACGCTTGGAAAAAGGGCAAATAAATTGTTCTATACTGACGCTCGAGAAAGTTGCCAACGCACTAGAGGTTCAATTCGAGGACTTGTTCGACTACAACCATTTAAACGCATATAGCAAATCGGCAAAAATGAAGGAAATAATGGAGATGTGTCTGGAGCGGGATGAGGATGGGCTTGAACGTGTGATTACTGTGGTGAAAATGATTAAGTAGAGGTTTATTGAAAATCGCAGATGCCCTAGGCATCAGCGATTTTCGAATTATGACCTCTACAGTGACTTGCCCAATTCTGAGCTGTTCCGCCATTTAGCTAAGTCTGCTTCCGTCTCTAGCTTTAACTCTGCAATCTCACGCGCACGGTCGAACATGTACTTCGAAGCGTAAAGCAGCGTGTAGATCCCTCTTCCCCCTGATACAATTGGAGTTTCTCGACGCAGCCAACTTTTCACGGTGAACTTCACATACACCATACCAATGAACACCTGTCTCTCCCTGTTGCTCAAATTTCTTTTTTGATTGATACAGGGCAACATACTCAATTTGGGTTAGAAGTTTATGATCCATAATATTCTCAAGCGGCACATGGTAATAGCCAAGTCGAAGCGCATCCTCTAACTGCGAAGCGTCCCTAAGCGAACCTACAAGTACATTTTTGCCCGCGAACTTGTTCTGATAATAATCCTTTGTTCCTCGCGGTCTCGTTGAACGTTCGTAAGCTTTTTCCGGGCTTCCATGATGATCTCGTCCAGGAAAACCTCCATCAGCTTCGTGGAATTCGGTAAGAAAGGAAACGCCCCGACGTTAACAAGCTCGATACTCTTGTAAAAATCGATGATTCTTGAACTCTTCCTCGTTATGATAAGGAACCTTGTATCTCGTCCTCGTACCATTTTTCTATTTTTTCCGACGCTTCTATTCGTACTCGAAAACTCCGCCGATTCCCGCCATAAATGCGGGTCAGAAGTACAAGCCATCCTTATACTCCCGCCATACAATACGGTATCAACTTCGAGGGGTGAGGGAGATCCGTACGTTCAGCGCGATATTAAACGGAAGAAACGAAGTCCCGCCGGTGAGGACGAACGCGACTGGAAATGCCACTTTTCGGCTTAACCGCGCGGGAGATCGGTTATCGTTCAGGCTAGTCGTCCGAGATATTAAAAAAGTGACCCAAGCCCACATCCATCTAGGCCCAAAAGGCGTGAACGGACCCATAGTCGCTTTTCTGTTCGGACCGTCGAAATTCGGCATATCCGTCAGACGAGGAGTCGTTCGGGGAACGCTGACCCGCAACGATCTCGTCGGCCCGCTTAGTGGCAGAACGATCCAAGATCTCGTCCGCGAAATCAAAAGAGGCAACGCCTACGTCAACGTCCACACCATTCAGCACCCGGACGGAGAAATTCGCGGCCAAATCCGCAGCTAAATCGGAACTGGTAAACCTCCCGCAAACGTGTGCGAAATCCTGCTGTCCAGGATCCGTTTTCTCGACTTGCGAGTCAAAATCGTGGCAGGCGGCGGCCTGCGCAAGCGGATGCTGGAGTCGGCGGAGAAAGCTTGGGGCGGTATGGCGGTTCGGGCGATAGCGCAGAGAGAAAGCCGGCCCCGTGAGGCTGGCTTTCATCTTTAAGGACGACCAGCAGCATACTGATCGTCGTTTCTTTTCCCTCGATAGCGACGAAGAGCTTTCGAAGAATCAGAGAACGTATCAATGACCACGACTTCTTCAATGTAACGATTCCCCCCTCCGAATAAGCTTTGGTTGAAACGCAAAAAATCGGGATGCACCCGGTATCCGGAAGAACCCCGATTCGCTATGGTAGTCCGTATCTATTTTGCCAACGCCCCTTCGCCGGTTGTCGGATTTTTCGGTTTGCGGCGGAAGAGGCGGTCGGCGCCCCAATGAAGGAGCGGAAGCACGTAACGGTCAAGTCCGAAGCGGCCTGCGTTCGTTCCGGCGACGACGACCAGCATTCCGAGCAGCAGCAGCCAAGGGTTCGTGCTTACCGTGCCGGCGAACAGGAACATGAAGTTCATCAAGAGTCCGAAGAACGCGGCGGTTAGAGTCAAGGTGCCTAGTATGAGTCCGAGTCCGACCAGGAACTCGCCCCAAGGGATCAAGATGTTGATGATTTTCACGTTCGGAAGGGAAAATTGTTCCAGAAAAGCCTGGTAGGTCGGGTATACCGCCTCTCCTGTCGCCTTGTCGACGATCGGGTTGTTAATGGCGTTATTCAGGAAACCCGCCGCGTTAAATGGAGCGGCTCCGGTAAGCTTATGCCATCCTGCAGTCAGCCAAGCGTACCCGACAACGAACCGGATTATCGTGATTAGCACCGCCGCTATGCGGTGTTCTCTCCAAAATTTCATCATGCTACTCACTCCTCAATTGTTGTAGTGGAAGCTTTATTTTCTTGTTCGCCGATGGTTGAGATCGAATCCGTGACATCGGGATCACCTTCCTCGTATGCTGTCTTGTCTTTCTTGTCTTTATTGTAAGCCGGATTGCCGTTGGACTATGTGATTAAAATCACAAAGTTCGATATGTTCATCATTTCGACTTTTTCGAAGATGAAATTAGACAAATGGACACCTTATATCCGATAATAATAGCAACCTGATTCGCAAAGGAGTTATCGTATGCAAAAGTTGGGCCGAAACGATCCCTGTCACTGCGGCAGCGGCTTAAAATACAAGAAATGGCCGAAAAGTATCAAATATCAGTGACCGCCTTATCTCAGCGGGCCAACCAAATCTATGACTTCCTTCTTTCTAATAATCCCGAGCTAACCGATGGCTCCGCAGGTCCGTTTGCGCCGAAGACGCCGGTCATCGGAAACGCGAAATCGCTGCTGCCGGCCGAGCGGGAAATGGCCCGCCTTCATTGCTTGCTGGAGCAGGAGGATTTCGACTCGATTGAAGAAGCCAATGCGTTCCTTCAACAGAACTTGAACCGGAAGCCTGAAGAAACCGACAAAGCAAGCCCGAAAGACCAAGCCGCGGATCTGCTGTACCAGGCTTGGGAAGAACCGGATCCGCAGCTCCGAACGAAGCTGGCCCAGGACGCGCTTCGGTTTTACGCCTTGTCGAACCGCCATCATTGGCAGGTCCGACCGGAGCTGCTGCAATTGCTTCCCGCGGGGAAGAGATAGTCGGGAGCCGCCAAAGAAGTCGATCTCCTGGAAAAAACGCCTCAATAGCAGACAACACCGGCTCCGCGCGGAGTCGGTGTTGTCGCTTTAATCCGGCAGGTTCCCCGATTTTGTCCCTACCCGGTAAGGGGTCGTCACCCCTTCGTAGTTCACCATCATCGTCATGCCGTTGGCGGCATGGTTCAGGTTATGGCAGTGCTCCATCCACAGTCCCGGATTGTCTGCGAGGAAGGCGATCTCGTACGTCTCGTTCTTGTCCACCATGACGCTGTCGACGTAGACGGGACTGCCCGTCAGAGGCTTACCGTTTTTCGTTAAAATTTTGAACAGATGGCCATGCAGATGCATCGGGTGCTCGGATCCCGAGCGATGCTCCAATCGGACCTTGATCCATTCCCCTTCCCTGACGATGATCGGGGGAATCTCGTGGAATCGTTTGCCGTTGATCTCGGCGCCTCCGAGCTTCAGGTCGTAGGTCCGGTCGAACTTCATGTCCGCCGTAATCCCGTCATCCAAGGGCGTCCCGTACGTCGTAAAATCAAACGTCGGAGCCTCCTTGTTCAGTTTCCGAGGTACCGGACCTTCGCCGAGCGTCACGTTCCATTCGCTCTCGTCCCGGCTGTACACCGTCACCTGCCCATCCGCGGGCATCGTCAACAAAATATCGTAACGCTGCCCGCCCCCGATGGCGATCCATTGTTCCTTGAGGACGGTCGGCTCGTTGAGGTCCTGGCCGTCCATGGCGATCACACGGAAGTCGGCCCCCGCCACGCCCATCCGTTGCACGCGGTTAAAGGCGTTGATCATCCGCAAGCGGACGGTCTCCCCGGGCTCGGCTTCCAACGCAAGCCCTCCCGCCTGTCCGTTCGTCAGCCGGTGATTGTTCAGCTTCTGCAGCGTGACGGCATAATCGCGGTCGACGGCATACGTCTGTTCGCGGGGCTCCACGATCAGCCTGCCGATGAGCCCCTTCGCGGCTTGCTCCGAGCTCTGTTGATGGGAATGATACCAGTACGTGCCGGGATGTCTGGCCACGAATTCATAGGTGAAGCTCTCCCCGGGCCATACGGCGTCCTGCGTGACGCCGGGGACGCCGTCCTGCGAGCAAGGAAGGACGACGCCGTGCCAGTGAATCGACACGCCTTTGTCGATATCCTTGTTGTCCAGCCGGACGACGACCCGATCTCCTTCTTGCACGCGCAATTCCGGTCCCGGGGAAGTTCCCTCGTACGTCCAGGCCGCCGTCGTCTTGCCGTTGTTCAGCTCGAGCGTCGTCTTGGCCGCCGTCAAGCTGAATGAACGAACGGGCTCGTCTCCGCCCGCTTCGGTTAAGTCCGCGCAGGATACCGTCGGCGAGACCCCCGATGTCGGGCTCGCTCCGTGATGCTCATGATGCCCATGATGGTCGCCCATATCCCCCATGTTGACCTCCTCGGGGTATCCCCCCGGTCCGAAACCGCAGCCGGAGACGCCCAGGAGGACGACGACAACCGCCGCGAGGCATTTGACGGCGAACCCTGTCCTGAAGCCGCGAGATTGGTTCTTCATCTCGCTATTCCTTCTTTCCGGGCGATGCATGCACTCGTCTGGCGACATGCAGAGACAATACGATGAGCGCCAGAGCCAAGACGGGATGAAGCGCCCCCGCCGCCGGCAGGTTTGCCGTCAGATACTGAACGAAAATCAGTCCGAACAGCGCCAGGCTCAGTAAAGCGGTCCCCTTCGGAAGCCGGCCGGCGAACGCGAAGCCGATCATGAACAGCGGGATATACTGAAATAAGTGAACGAAGAGAGCGTGCTGGCTCCAATGCTTCGGATCGTTGAACAAGGCCATCCCCGCGAGCAACGTCTGCGCGACGATGCAGACGACCAGTCCCCATGCGAGGAAAACGAACACGAATCTCGACACTTTACCGCGCTCGTTCGGTTTTATATTTTCCATAATGAAGCACCTCCAACCTGTAATGGATCGAACTCCCCGCTACTTGCGCGAGGTCCACTTGTTCGCGAACAGCAGCGCGACGAGCGCGCAAACGATCGGGAGAATAATCGGGAGATATTTAATCCCGACAGGCCGATCGAACAACAGCATGCCCGCGATACCGATCAGCTCGGAGAGCACGAAACCTCCGACGATTCCGCCGGCGACTGCGCCCAACAGCAAAATTGCTTTATTTTTCATTACGGTGTACCTCCGTTCTCTTCCTGTGATTTGATGCTATGCCGTCATCTTATCAACAAAATGTTGCGAACCTTTGACGAAGCGTTACGGTTTCCGTGAAATTTCCCCCATCGTCCGAATTAGCCGTTATACTGGAGGGGACAATTCCGTGAAGAAAGAAGGTGCAGTGCATGTCGCATACGTTGCTGCTGGTCGACGACGAAGCCGGCGTGATCGACTTCATGGCGTCCTTCTTGCGGCAGGAAGGCTACCGCATCGCGACGGCGACGACGGGCCGGGAAGCGCTGCTGAAGGCCAAGGAGGCGAAGCCTTCGCTCGTCGTGCTCGATTGGATGCTGCCGGGCATGAGCGGAATCGAGGTTTGCCGGGAGCTGCGCAAGCTGGGCGGAATGGGCATTATTATGGTCACCGCGCGGACGGAGGAGAGCGACAAGATCATCGGGCTGGAGGTCGGAGCCGATGACTATTTGACGAAGCCCTTCTCGCTTCGCGAGCTGGCGGCGCGGATTCGCTCCGTGCTCAGGCGCGTCGAAGGAATCGACGGCGCGCCGCAGACGATCGAGCGCGGCGAGCTGTCGATCTCGGAGTCGGAATACCGGGTATGGAAACGGGGACAAGAAGTTCCGCTAACCCCCACGGAGTTCAAAATCATGCTCACGCTGGCCGCGAAGCCGGGCATCGTCTACAGCCGGCTGCAGCTTCTGCAGGCCGCGCTCGAAGACGATATTCTGAACGACGAACGGACGGTCGACGCCCACGTCAGCCGCCTCCGCAAAAAAATCGAGGACGATCCCGCTAATCCGGTCTATATCCTGACGGTCTATGGATTCGGTTACCGGTTCGGCAACGGCAAATGACGGTCACGCGCAAAATTTTCGTCGCGATCGCCTCGTTCGTCGTGTCGCTTGCCGTGATCTTCGTGCTGATGACGCAACTGGTCATTCAAGAATCGTTCGAAGCGATGGCGGAGAGAACCCGGGGAGACGTTCTCGACGCGTTGTCGGCGCAATTGATCCAAGGCTACGGGCAAAGCGGAGGCTCGTGGGAAGGGGTCGAGCGGAGCGTTCCGGACGACGCGGAGTGGCGAAGCTATCCGGAAGCGAGCATCGTCGTGCAGTCCCGAGATCGCGAGCAGGTGTATGCCGAAGGAGCGGCGGTTCCCCGAATGGTCAAAACGCTGGGCTTGAAACGCGATTTGCGCTGGGAAGGCCGGAAAATCGGGGAATTGTATTACTATGACGCCGAGATCGCCGACATGTCCAAGCTGCGGATCGGCATCCCGACTTCGGTGGCGATCCTCCTCACGTTCTTCGCGGTCTTGTTCGTGCTGATCTCGCTTCTCGCGGCTTACTGGGTCGCGCGACGGATCACGGCCCCTCTTCGCAAGCTGATTCCGGCTATCGACGGATTGGGCCGGGGGGAGCTCGGCATCCAGGCGCCCGTCTTGTCCAAGGACGAATACGGCAAGGTCGCGCTCGCATTCAACGCGATGTCCGACCGGTTGCGCAGAAACGAGGAGACGCGGCGCAATCTCGTTGCCGACGCTGCCCACGAGCTAAGGACGCCGCTGACGATCGTTCGCGGGAAGCTGGACGGGCTCCAACAGGCCGGCGAGCACGTCGATCCGAAGAGCTTGCTGCCGCTCCAGGACGAGATGATCCGCCTCTCCCGTCTCGTAGACGACCTGCAGCTGCTCTCTCTGGCGGAAGCAGGCAAGCTGCCATTGGAGAAAAAACCGACGAGCATGGCCAATCTGGTCCGCCGGGTGATGGACCACGTCGAGCCGGACGCCGAAGGGAAGAACATCGCCCTGTCGCTGGAGAACGAAGCGGATGAGAAGCCGATCGCCGTCGACCCGAACCGGATGACCCAAGTGATGCTCAACCTGCTCGTCAACGCCATCCGCTATACGCCGCCGGGAGGCTCCGTGAAGGCGACGATTCGCGAGCTTCCCGCGCACAGCGGCGAAGAAGCGAAGCTGCGGATCGAGGTGGCCGACACCGGTGTCGGCATGTCGCCCGAGCAGCTGGAGAAGGTGTTCGACCGGTTCTACCGGACGGACGAAGCCCGATCGCGGGAAGGCGGCGGCGCGGGACTGGGGCTGGCGATCGCCAAGGAGCTCGTGCTCGCGCACGGCGGCACGCTCAAGGCCGATAGCGAGCTCGGCCGCGGCAGCGTCTTCGCCGTGGAGCTGCCGTATGGCCTCCAATGACGGCTTGGGGTCTCACCTCTGTGCCGTCATTTTTTTGCTATCGGACACAGATGACCTTATTTTGTCGAAACCCCCTAATTTTGATGGCGATGCGGACAGAGGATCCGTTATCTCGATGAGGAATGGCCGAAATGGCCATCATCGAGCCAAATAACGGATTCTCTGTCCGCGAAGGTACGCAAAACCCGGCTTTGTTCACAGATAACGGATCTCCTGTCCGAACGGCCTGGGACGATGGGGCAATGAGGTGATCGAGGCATCGCCGCCGGAGAAAGCAGGGGCCGCATCCGCCTTGTCGGAGACGAGCGGCGAGTTGGGGATGGCCATGGGAGTCGCGGCAATGGGAAGCATCGGAACGATCGTATACCGCAGCCGGATGGAGGTTACCTTCCCGATGCCCGAAGAAGCCGCCGTGTCCGCCAAGGATACGCTTGCCGGCGCCATCGCTGCGGCTGAGAGGCTGCCAGCCTCGTTATCGGAGGAATTGCAACGATCAGCCCGCGAAGCCTTTGCTTCCGACTATCAAATCCGTCGGAATAACAAGTGTCGTATTGTTCTTGGCGATTGCGGCAATCGCTCTCGTCTCGTTAAGGCACGAACGACCGAAGGTCCAAAGCGCACCAAAAAAAGAATAAGGCATAGGTTCAGAAACATACCAGCCGTTCGTTCTCGTGTCACTCTTTGCCGAATGAAAGAAACCTTACAGTCAAAATAGTTCCGCAGACTCAATGTCGAATCGCACACTCCATACTTTATAATCATTTACATAAAATGACAGATTGTGGCACAATGGAACTGGAAGGGCTCGCATCGCCCGAAGAAGCTGGCCAGCCTTCAACTTCCAGAGAACGCCTTCCGCTAATCCCATTGGTGAAAGGATGGATATTCGTGAAAACGAAGAAGTTAGCGGTACTTCTGCTGTCCGTCGTCATGCTCTTTGCGTTCTCGACCTCTTCAAGCGCCAACACGCTGAATCACACGGATACCGTTACGGGGCAAGGAGACCTCTTGATTACCGGTACGGCGTTTTTCGCCAACGGCTCTACGGTCGGAATCGTCTTCGCGAACTTATACCGCGTCGTGAACGGCGTGGAGGAGTTCGTGACGAGCAGCCGTACGAACATCTACACCAATCCTACCGTCGTGAATTATTCGATTACGTTTAATACTTCCTTTACGCAAGGCACTTATATTATCAGGTATTCCTACGCCGGCACGCTGGATTACTTGACCACTTACGCTCGATTCGTATAAACGCCCGTGACGAAAAGCCGTCAGGAGGGAAACTCCCTCCGACGGCTTTTTGTGGCGTGAGCTTCCCCTGTATCCCGGCATTAGACGAGTTTATAAAGGATTGGCATCGCCGCTATGCCGTTAGCTTCGAAATTCTCCAATACATACTTGCGGAAAGTCGGACGAAACAGCAAATCCGGAACGATATCGAACAAGCTGTCCCATCTGCAATGATTGATGACCCCATATTGCGAGCGTTCCCCTTCTGCGGGTAAAAGCAACGTCGAATTATCGAGACCGGTTTTTGCCGTAAACCACCCTGCCGTGTACTCCCAGACGGGCAGCAGTTGATGGACGTCGTCCGCATAGAAATAATTGAATAGGAATACGCCTTGTCTCGACTTATCCACCTCAGCGATTTTGCGCGCATTTTCGGCAACTACCTCATGGGTGAAAGCCGAATGAAGCGATAGCAGTTGAAGCAGTTCTTGATAAAGCGGATGTTCTTGAACTTGACGCGTATGATCCAGCCGATGGGTCTCGATCAAGACGACCACATCGAACTGTGCGACATGTACCTTGCGATGCTTCACAAGCTCTCCGCGGCCCGGGGCGACGATCAAAGCCTCAAAGACATGAACGTTGCGAACGTCAGGCAATTCCTTAAGGCGGTCTGAAATTTCCTTGCACTGACGGATGATTTTGCGTTTGCGTTCGGTGTTCCTGGGGAACGGGCCGCGCGGCTTTTCCAGTTCTGCCGCAAGGTGAATGTAACCATAACCGTTAGGCTGAACAAGGTTCGCTTTCGGAAATGCCAAGTGCTGATTCACGATCTTCATCGTTTCTCCTCCTCATTCGAAATCCCGTGAAAAAAGACGGAAAACAAGGTGTCCCATAATTCATCAAGGGTAAATCCATGTTTCGACCAGACGTCCGGCCGAATGACGGCTTGTACCGTTTCCATAAAAAGAACTGTAACCATTTGAGGATTAAGCGACGAGCGTATCAGGTTTTGCTCTCTGGCATGGTTGAGCAATTCCGCGACAAACTTCACTTTCTCCGAGCGAACCTGGACAATATAATCCCAAAGATGAGGAACGGTTTTTTGGATATCCCCAAGAAACAGCGGGCTTAATTGCATCGTTTCTTCTTTAATTTTGAGAAGGGTATCGCCTAGCACGACCAACGGGTTTGCCTTCGCAGCAGTTGCGACTTCTACATGATGGGAAATGGACTGCAAAGTATTGTCAATGACTGCTTGGGCGATGTCTTCTTTTGATGCAAAGTATAAGTAAAGCGTTTTTTTGCTCATCCCGAGCTCCCCGGCAATATCTTGCACCGTTACATGACGGTAGCCCCGTTGGATAAACAATTGATGAGCCGTTTGAATGATTCGGTAACGGATGTTCTCGTCCACGCGAAGCGCCTCCCCCTGGATACTATGGAAACTTAACTGTATTTCTTGGTTTCCTTCATTTTATATCCCTTCCACTCATGATGTCAAGAGGCTTCGCCTTCTAAGTGTGAAGGAAGCTTCGCAGCGGGTTGCTTTTCTCGGGCCGTGCATAAAAAATAGCGAAGACGGGTCTGCCGCTGTTCCGCGGCAAACCCGCCGTCCTGCTCACACCGTCTATTCGCTCCCGTACAGTTGGCCGCAAGCCGCCTGGATGTCCGACCCGAACTGGGTGCGGACGGTGACGTGAATCCCTTTCGACTTCAAGATCCCGACGAACGCATTCATCCGGCTGCGGTCGGACGACCGGTAGCTTTGCGGCGTTACCTCGGTCGCATTGTAAGGGATCAAGTTCACGTGATACAGATGCTCCCCCGAACCTCTTCCCCGCAGCAGAGAGGCGACGGCTTCCGCATGCTCCGCCGAGTCGTTGATCCCGCGCAGCAAAATATACGCGATGTACACTTTCCTCCCTGTATGCCGGATATGCCGGTCCAGCGCTTGCATGACGTCCCGCAGCGGGAACCGGTCGTTGATCGGCATCAGCTCGCTCCGCTGCCCGTCGAACGGCGAGTGCAGCGAGAAGGTCAGGTTGACCTGCGGAAACTCCCGCGTCAGCCTGTCGATGCCCGGCAATATGCCGATGGTGGATACCGTGATCCGGCGGTGCCCCAAGGCGAACAGCTGCGGATCGGTCAGCACCGTCAGCGCTTCGAAAATATGCGGGTTGGACAGCGCCTCCCCCATCCCCATGAACGATACGCTGTCCAAGGCATGGCCATGCAAATGAAAATGCAGCAGCTGATCGGTTATCTCATCGGCGGTCAAATTGCGCTTCAGGCCGATCGTGCCCGTCGCGCAGAAGCGGCAGCCGAATCCGCAGCCGCATTGGGTGGAGACGCAGTACGACGCCCACCCGCCGCGATAGCTCAAGCGAACGGCCTCCACGCGCTCGCCGCCCGCTATGGCAAACAGCACCTTGCTGACCTGCTGCGACGATTTTTCCAATACCGGCGTCACGCTGCACACGCGGCGGCCATGCGCCTCGACCAAGGCTTCGCGCACGGCCTTGGGCAGCATCGTCATGCGCTCGAATTCGGAGATGCGATGCTTGAAGATCGCCTCCGCGATTTGTCGATAACGGTATGCGGGCTGGTTCATGTCCGCCAGCATGCGGCGGATCGTTATATATTTCGATGTTGGTTTCATGGATTCTCCTTTAAACCGGAGAACCGCGCCGCAAGCGCCTGCGCTCAAAGCGCGTGCATTACCCAACGATGTCCGACAGTACGAATCGCTTGCCGTTCGAATCCGCTCGGATTCGCCCGGATCGCTACGTGCATCGATCGATAGACGGGTAAAGCTCCGGCAGCTTATTCGTATTGATGTGAACCGTATCTGCGGCAATGGACCGGTTCACTTGATCATCTACAGCAATAATCGGGTCTAACAACATCGTTTTCATCCTCCTGGAATGGTTTGGTTTAAGCTTGTACCGGCTGCGGGATTTTCAGGCTTTCCTGTACAAAAAAGAGCCGCAAGAAAGTTACCTTTCTCGCAGCTCAAAGTAATACAGGCAAACCCGCCCCTGCGCGCCGATGCAAGGACGAATCACGATATATTCATTGAGTGAAAAGAATAAGTAACTTTCTTGCTCATCACGAATAAAACAGAGTTGTTTTATTCATTGAATTCCTTAAGCAAGAAAGTTATCCATTATCCTTTTCAGCTCCTGTCCTTGTAAGGTTAACGGAATTTTATCACATTTGCTTCGATTTATGCAATCCCATGACTCGAATTCCACATTTTATTCAGCGCGGCCTTTTACGATCGGAACGAAGCGGCAAACCTCTCCAGCGCTTCGTCGAGCGGAACGATCACCCGCTTCCGGCTTCCGCGCTCGATCCACTCGACGCGCCCCTGTGCGGCGTCTTTGCCGATCACGATGCGGATAGGGATGCCGATCAAATCCGCATCCTTGAACTTCACGCCCGGCCGTTCCTCCCGATCATCCAGCAGCGCTTCAGCTCCTTGAGCAAAGAGACGGTCATACACATCTTGAGCCGCCTGCATCTGAACGTCGTCGCTCGCCGAAACCGGTATGATATGCACATCATAAGGGGCGATCGCAGGAGGCCAGACGATTCCGAGATCGTCATGGTGCTGCTCGACGACGGCGGATAGCATTCGCGAGATTCCGATGCCGTAGCAGCCCATCACCATAGGTTTGCTCGCTCCGGACGGATCCAGGAAGGCCGCTCCCAGCTTGTCGCTATATTTCGTTCCCAGCTTAAACACTTGACCGATTTCAATGCCGCGGGTAAACTGCAGCTTCCCTTCGCTGCAGCGCGGACACGGGTCTCCCTCGACGACATGGCGTAAATCCCCGACATGGTCAAGCGCCGCATCCTCTTTAGGCTGGCCGCGGCGATAATGGCCAGCGGACTCGTCGGCGCCAACGACCGCTTCCGGCGTATTCGCGGCCGCGCGATCGATAAGCACTTTCTCCACATTCGCGGCATAGGAGCAGCAGGTGCAGACGGCGATCGTATCTTCGCCGATATCGGCCAAGGCCATAAACTCGTGCGTCCCCCCTTCCCCGCCAATCGCTCCGCCATCCGCCTCGACCGCGCGAAAGCGAAGGCCACAGCGGGTGAAAATCCGATGGTACGCCTCATGCATCGTCCGGTACGACCGCTCCAGCCCTTCAACATCGGCATCGAAGGAATAGGCGTCCTTCATGAGAAACTCTCTTCCCCGGAGGAGCCCGTAGCGCGGGCGCCGTTCATCGCGGAACTTCGTTTGAATCTGATACAGCGTTACCGGCAGCTTCCGGTAGGAAGCAATTTCGCTGCCCGCCAAGGCCGTAACGACCTCCTCATGGGTCGGACCCAGGGCAAACTCCCGTTCGTGCCTGTCATGCAGCCGAATCAGTTCAGGCCCGTAGACCCCGTATCTTCCCGACGCTTTCCATAGCTCCGCAGGCTGCATCGCAGGCATCAGCAGCTCCTGGGCGCCGACCCGGTCCATTTCCTCCCGGACGATCTGTTCAAGCTTGCGCAGCACGCGCCTTCCGAGGGGCATGTAGGTGTATATCCCGGCCGCCACCTGCCGGATCAATCCGGCCCGCAGCAGCAGGCGGTGACTGGCCACTTCGGCTTCGGCGGGCGATTCCCGCAGCGTTGTCAGCAATAATCGACTTTGGCGCATAAGCATCAGCCTCCCATTTCATGTAAGTAGACAAAAAAACACATCCGTCAGGGACGAATGTGTCGTGGTACCACCCTATTTCGGCCGCGGTTCTGCGAACATCGCAGGCGGCCCTCTCCGGATAACGGCATATACCGGCAACGGTTATTTCATGCCCCGTCGCAGCTCACAAGGCGGGATGAAGCTCGTTCGCGACGAGAAACCTTTCAGCCCATGGGTTTCTTCTCTGTACGGCGATAGCTGAACTTCTGCTCCTTGGTCCTAGCTGTTCCCAAATCTTCCAATTTCACATCACTATACAGGAGAATGAGGGAGGAGTCAAGAGGCTGCGTTCAGAGGCTGCGTTCAGAGGCTGCGTTCAGAGGCTTCGCCTTCTAAGCTTATCGTGAGATTACTTTCTGATCGTTAAAGAAAAAATTAAGCCCCAGCCTTAACAGGCCGGGGCTTAAAATTATTGCCAGAGCAAATACGGGTAACCATCCTTAATGCCCCAAACGTCGGTAAATGACCAGCCCGAAAACGAAGCTTGATTCTTCATTTCGTTAGTTGTCAGCGGATCCCCTTTGCCGGCATCGTTCTGGCCGGTTAATTCTCTATCGTAGTAGGAGAAAGCTACAGAACCGGAATTGGCGCCGACTAAGCCCCCCTTGCTCGAACTCGAACTGCTAATGACACCCGCAGCATAGGACTCCTCAATATGGCCTCTGTTTATTCCGACAAGACCGCCAATATCACCCGTTCCGCCGGTAATAGTCACTTGCGCATACGATTGCAAAATGGTGCCAAGATTTTCTCCCGCTAAACCGCCCATTTCAATGTAATTGGACGATATCGCACCTAAAGCGTAGGATTCGGTGATCGTGCCTTCATTCGATCCGACTAGACCGCCGGTATCCCGATATCCATTAACGATAACATCGGCATAAGAGCGATTGATAACCGCAACTGCACCAACTCTGCCGATAAGACCTCCGGTATACCAAGCATTCGAGTTAGAAACGCTGCCTTTGGCATAAGAGTCTTCTATCATACCTCCTGCCAAATGTCCGATCAAAATGCCGATGTTAAAATGAGCACCTTCGACGTTCGCGCCTTCAACGCCAACGTTGCGGATTACGGCGGATCCGCCGACATTGCCGAACAAGCCGACATCCTGATTGGCGCTTCTGATCGTTAGCCCGCTAATGATATGGCCGTTGCCGTCGAAAGTTCCCGTGAAGGGCTTTCCGAGAGCGCCGATAGGCTCCCATCCCGCTCCCGCCGCATACCCGCTCAGATCGATGTCCGATTCTAGCACGAAATTGGCATCGAGGTAGTTACGGACCGCATTTAACTGCTCCGGCGTCTCGATGACATACGGCTCTTGCGCCGAACCGTCTCCTTCGACGAATGGTGCCTTCACAGGGAAAGGATCGCTCTCGACGGATGCGGGACCGGATGCCGTAAAAGCAAGCTTGACTTCCTGAGCTGTACCGTTCAACCCGAGATCCGCAAAGCTTGCGACTCCGTTAACGGCAGGGATGGTCGTCATGCCGAATAACGTGGAAGAATAACCTTCTGCAACCTCTGCCGTCACCGAAATGCCCGCGTTATTCACATGGTTGCCGTAAGCGTCGACGACCCGCACGACCGGTTGTACTTCAAGCGGCTTGCCGTCGATCGCGCCGGATGGCTGGGTTTCGATTTTCAGCGCCGCGCCGGCTGCATTCGCCACCGTGACGCCAAAAGGCACGACCGTCTGCACGACCCCGTCTATCGAAAACAATAAATGGTGCGGCGAAGCCCCATGGATCGCCAGCTTTACTTCTCCGACACCGTTCGTAAACTGCACGTCTGCTTGCGCGCCCGTCGAAGATGCGGCGGCTCCCCCGAAACGGCCATAGCTGCCGTCCGGGGCCTGCAAGATGCCGGTTACCGTTACGCGATGCAAGCCATTGAAGCTCGTATCCGTCTCCCCGTTCGATCTCGTCACCGTGAAGCGAATCGTATTCTCCGCTCCCGCAATCGGCGAAGTCGTGTCGACCATAACCGCAATTCCATAAGCTCCGGTCGTCACGCTGACCGGAATTTGAACGGAATATCCGCCGTAAGATGCCGAGATTTGCGTCATTCCCACCCCTGTCGCCCGAACAAGCCCGTCCGTGACGGTGGCGATTTGTTCGTTATCGGAGGACCAACTGGCTGCATGAGCAACGTCCTGTTCCGTTCCGTCGCTCCACTCGGCGATCAATTGAATTTGCTCGGTCGCACCTAATTCCGTAAGGTGTACAGACGCCGGAGCATAGACAAGGCCGGTGACGGTCGCTTTCGGCCAGCTTACGGACGTCTGCACGCCATTCGCGACGGCGATTCCTTCGGCGAATTGCAGCGTATAGATCGTGTTGTAGGTCGCGCCCTCTAGCTCCAACAGATACCAGTCCGTGCCGCGCGGCTCATATACGCTCGCCGTCACGGAGCGGATACCTGCTGCGCTAACCCCATCCTGCAGCAGGCTTGCGGAAGCGCGTTCCGCTCGCAGCAGCGCCTCGCCCAGCTCGCCCTTGACGATCTCCCGCACCGTCGGCGGTTCCGGACGGGGCGTACCCCCTCCCGGATTCGAGCCGGACGATCCGCCGGAGCCACCCAAGCTTCCGCTTCCTTCCTTCAGCAGAACGACGCCGGGCCCTGTAAACGTCGCCTCTCCGTGAAGAATAGCTTTGGAGACGACGGTCCCCTCCGCCAAATAAACGACGAGACCCTTGACCGACGGACCGATCTCCAGCGTTTCGATCGAACCGGCCTTCAGCTCCAGACGAATATCGCCGGCATCGACCCGGACGTCCGTGAAATTGCCGCTCAACTGGACGACGGCCTTGCTGGGGATCGACTCGGCGAGGCGGACGGCTTCAAAGCCGGTCCCGCCGGTCAGTTCGGCTTCTTCCAGAATCGCTCCGGAGCCCACCGCCGCCGTCGCAACGGAGCTGCTGCCGGAGACGGCCAGACGAACCTTGCCGTCCGCCTTGTCGACAATGACTGCATCGACCTCGCTATCCGACAAGAAGATGCTGTTCTCGCCGCCGCCGTATATCGACAGTTCTCCTTCAACGATGACGCCTTGCAGGCGAACATCCCCGTCGGCGACCGATTCGGCGATCGTTAGATCGCCCTTGACGACCATATTGCGCAGTTCCACCCCGGAAGCCGATACGACGACGTCCCCGTCGATCGCCTCGATGCCGTTAACCGGCCCATACGATCCGGCACGATCGTAGACGCGCTGGGAAGAATCATCCTCGGGCTTCAACGAAGCTTCCAACCGATCAAGTACGGTTACCGCTTCCGCGCGGGAGATCGGTTTGGCCGGTCCGAATGAACCGTCCGGATAGCCTTTCAACCATCCGGCCGCGGTTGCCGCGCCGATGCTGCCCCGGCTCCAAGCAGGTAGCTCGTCCGCGAACCGATCGGCCGCGGCCGCATTGTCAGTCAGCTTGCCGAGTCTGGCGAGCATGGCAGCGGCTTCCGCACGGGTCAGCGAATGCTCGGGCTTCATCGTTCCATCCTTGTATCCGTTGATGTAACCGGCCTGCACGGCCGCCGACACTTCCGCGGCATACCAGGCGCCGTCGCGAACGTCGGAGAACGAGGCGGCGGCTCGTCCCTCGTAGCCGAACAGCCGATTCACCAGCTTCATCCATTCGGCGCGGGATATGTCCGCATCCGGCCGCAGCGTTCCGTCCGGGTAACCGCTAATCCGTCCCTGCTCCGCCCACTTGGCCATCGCCGCCTCGGCCCAATGGCCCTGGATGTCCGACCGCTTCCCGGCCGCCGCGCTGGCAGGCGCCGGTATGGCATACGGAACGAGCAGCGCCATCACCAATACCGCGATCCACCACCTGCGCACGACGGTCATCGTCGAATACATCCCTTTTTCCTCATTCACTCGCGAATTCGCTCCTTTTATCTCGATTTACGATTGCTACCATCCGAATTAGGAGACAAACGTCCATTTTCATTGTAAATCAAAGCGAAGCAAAAAAAAGCCCCCAAAAAGGGATGCACCAGTTTGCACGCCATTCGCGAAGTTCCTCGTCCGAATCTAGGGAAGCTCGGCGATTTGCCGGCGAACCCTCTCCGCGGCGGGCAATGATTACCTTCGAAAGTCGATATCGCTTTCGTCGCCGGGCAACTGCTCTATCCTTCTATTTCCCGCCGCCTCCCTCTTATTCCATGTGCTCCAGACCGTTCGGACAGAGGATCCGCTATCTGTGAACAAAACCGGGTTTTGCGCACCTTCGCGGACAGAGGATCCGTTATTCGGCTCCGAAATTGCGATTTCGGCCGTGGATCATCGAAATAGCGGAACGTCTGTCCGAATCGCCATCAAAATGTAGGGGCTTCGGTAGAATAAGGTCATCTGTGTCCGATAGCGGAAAAGAGCAAAGCCGGCCTTGTTCGGCCGGCTTCATGCTGTATGGCTCCGACCGCTTAGTACGCCCAGTTTCCTTTGCGGAAAACAGGCTCCAAGGTGCCGTCCGGGAGTTCGCCGTCGATATCGAGCTCGGCGCATCCGATCATGAAGTCGACGTGCGTCAGACTGACGTTCGCCCCCCGTTTCAGCAGCTCTTCGGGGGCAAGCTTCGTTCCGCCTTCCAGGTTAACGGGATAAGCGCTGCCCAGCGCAAAATGGCATGAGGCGTTCTCGTCGATTCCCGTATTGTAGAAGACCCGGTTCATGTTGGAGATCGGCGAATCGTGCGGAACCAGGGCGATCTCTCCGAGATAGGACGCGCCTTCGTCCGTGTCCAGCAGCGAAGCCAGATGTTCCCGGCCCGATTCCGCGTCGAAGGCCGCCACTTTACCGTCCATGAACGTCAACGCGATTCCTTCGACGAGCCTGCCGTTCAAGTTGAGCGGCAAGGTGCTCTTCACCGTCCCGTTCACGCCCAAGCGATGCGGCATCGTATACACCTCTTCGGTCGGCATATTCGCCACGAAGTACACGCCTTTCTCGTTTTCCCCGCCTCCGCCGCGCCACAGGTGCCCTTCGGGCAGCTCCACGCGGATATCCGTTCCGGGAGCGCGATAGTGAAGACTCTTGTAGCGTTTCGAGTTTAACAGCTCCTGCCTCGTCTTCAATTGACGAATATGCTCCCGCCACGCCGCGATCGGATCGTCCGCATTCACGCGAACCATGCGGAAGATCGCCTCCCACATCGCATCGACCCGTTCCTCCTCCGGCAGATCGGCGAACACTTTGTTCGCCCACGCGCGAGTCGGCGCTTTGATCAGCGACCAGCTGATTTTGCTGTTCCTCGTATACTTCGAATACTCCTTGCGCGCGACGGCCGCCGCCTTGACCGCCCTTGCCACTTTCGTCGAATCGATTCCCTGGTACAAATCCGGATTCGGCACTTTAATGTGCAGGATCGCCCCGCCCTCTTCGGCGAACCGCACCATGCCGTCCGCCTGCCACTGCGGATAATAGTCGAAGGAATCGTCCGCCGCGTTCTCGAAGCGGGCGCGGGTGACCGCATCGTCGTCCCATTCCGTCAGAACGTACTTGGCTCCCGCCTCGTACGCTTTGGCGACAATGACTCTTGTAAGCTCGGCGGTCTCGATCGGAGCGTGCACGATCAGCACTTGCCCGGCCTGGACGTTCACCCCGACTCTGACGACCAGTTCGGCGTATTTGCTGAGCAGCAGTTCGAAATTTCTCATCAGATGGTTTCCTTTCTGCTTGGACCTTCGTCATCCGTACTTCTCTATATTATAACGATTCGACCTGTATGCGAGAATCCGGACGCATCCATTCAGCCCGCGGATAACCAACTTGATGCTCGGCTCCGCCAGCGCGTTCGGTCCTTCGACGATGTATACTTCTCCTAGCTCGCGACGCGACCTTCAGCATTCAGTAAATTCGAAAAAGACGACTCTTCCCTCATTGCGAGGAAGGGTCGTCTTTTTGAATTGGAAAAGATTGAACTCCCTCCATAAGACTGTATAATTGTTATAACAGTTGAATATAATAAGGAGGAATTCCAATGAACAGGATGATGGAAATGGAACGGAAAGTGACGAAGTTCGGCAACAGTTTGGGGATAACGATGACGGATGCCTTGAAGCAAATCGGGCTGGATCAAGGAGATACCGTCCTTATCGATGTAAACCAGTCAACAGGAGAAATCATTATAAAGAAATCGACCAAAGTGTCGCTGCCAAGCGGCATTAGCGAGGATTTCATGGATCAGCTGGCGAACGTAATCGATGAATACGACCAAACATTACAAGGTCTAAAGGATAGATGATGACAACACGTTATTTGTCCGTCCAAGAAGTCATCGCCATCAACCTTGCCATGATCCATCGCTATAGCCCAGGGGAACAAACTGGAGTAAAAGAACCAGGATTACTCGAATCGGCAGTCCATCGGCCTCAATCCTCAGCTTTCGGGGAAGATGCTTACCCCACAATTTTTGATAAAGCTGCCGCTTTGTTTGAGTCACTGGGTCAGAACCATCCCTTTCACAACGCTAACAAACGTACTGCGTTTACGGCGCTTGTCCTATTTCTGCGATATAACGCTCAGCACTTAAAGATGGATGCCAAGAAGGCCGAGGATCTCACCGTAGATATGGTAAATCATAAGTACAAATTGGAACAATTGGCTGTGATCCTTCAAAGCCATTGTGTCGTAATCGACTCAACCCTATCTTAAAAAATAGGAAGGAACTCTATTGCCCACAGACTCGCCTTGCTCCATCGCCCACCGCCTCGCGTTGCTCCAACCCCTAGGCCGTACGGACAGAGGATCCGCTATCTGTGAACAAAACCGCATTTTCCGCACCTTCGCGGACACAGGATCCGTTATTTGGCTCCGAGATTGCGATTTCGGCCATTGATCATCGAAATAACGGATCCTCTGTCCGCAGCACCATCAAAATGAGGGGGGTTCAGCTAAATAAGGTCTTCCGTGTCCGCAACATCACATCAAGTAAAATCTTTGCCTTCACCTCGGTTCATTCCGAGCAGACCGACGCCATGAACATCGCCTTGACCCGCTCCGCATCGACGGCTACGCTGACGTCGACAAGAGCGTCTCCATCCTGGGGATCGGGAACCGGAACGGTTACTCCGCGGGTCAATCTTCCGGCGTTCTCGATCTGCAACGTCATCGGACGCGTTCTGTACAATTCCTTATTGAAGCTCCAGATCACCGGAGCAAGATCGAACATGACGGGTCCGGGCTTCATCTTCTTGTAAGGCCGCCACATGTCGATGCACTCGGATAAGTATCTGCACATTCGGCTCGGCTGCCGTTTGATCCGCTCGCAGTCCTCTTCCGTTACAACGACCTGCCTGGTCACATCCCACGTGCCGAGGAACAGCGGAATTCCGCTTGCCAATACGATTTCTGCAGATACCGAATCCCACGTCACGTTGTGCTCGGCGCGATATACGTTCAATTCCCCGCCCATGCTGGCGATCCATTTGATTCGACTTGCGATCGACGGATCCTTGCGCAGCGCAACGGCAATGTTAGTCATTGGTCCGAGCGTAACGATCCCGAGCTCGTTAGGATGCCGGCGTACGGTGTCGATGAGGAGTTCGACGGCATCGGGGCAAGGATCCGGCCGGCTCATCGTCGGCGAATAGTGGTTAAGCACGTAGCCTCCGTTGTCCGTCATCGCGGCATATTCCGCTTTCGTGTACGTCCGCAACGGCAGTTCCATGCCCGAGCCGACGGGAATATGCGTCTTGTCCATCGTCTCCAGCAGTCCCCGAACGATATCCGCGCGCCGGCGGGCGCCGTACGTTACCGTCGTAATCGCCTTGACGTCCAGCTCGGGCCTCTTCAAGCCAAATGCGATCGCCAGAATGTCGTCAATATCGTCGCCCGGGTCCGTATCGATGATGATCTTGTTCATCGCTCACCACTCCGCCACGGAGCCGTCCGAATGCCGCCATACCGGGTTTCTCCAGCGATGTCCGGTCTCCGCCGCCTGCTTGACGTACTCCTCATTGATTTCGATGCCCAGACCGGGTCCGTCCGGTATGCGCACATAGCCGTCCTTGTATTGGAAGACGGCGCCGTCGGTCAAGTAATCCAGCAAGTCGCTGCCTTGATTATAGTGAATGCCCAGACTCTGTTCCTGGATAAAGGCATTATGGCAAGTCGCGTCGACCTGCAGACACGCGGCAAGCGCGATCGGGCCCAGCGGACAGTGAGGGGCGAACGCGACATCGTACGCTTCCGCCATCGACGCAATTTTCTTGCACTCCGTAATGCCGCCGGCATGGGATAAATCCGGCTGCACGATATCCACGCAGCCTTCGGCCAGGATCTGCTTGAAGTCCCAGCGCGAGAACATGCGCTCGCCGGTCGCGATCGGAATGCTGCTATGCTTGGCCAATTCTCGAAGGGCCTCGTTGTTCTGCGGCAGCACCGGCTCTTCGACGAACATCGGATGGAAGGGCTCCAGTTCCTTTATCAGCACCTTGGCCATCGCCTTATGCACGCGTCCGTGAAAATCAAGACCGATGCCGAAATCGCTGCCCAGCGCTTGCCGGGCTACAGCAACGCGTTCAAGCGCCTGCTCGACCTTCCGATGAGAATCGATATAACCCAATTCTTCCGTCACGTTCATCTTGATCGCGTGGAATCCGTTCGCGCGAGCTTGAAGCGCAGCGTTCTCGATATCGCTCGGGCGATCGCCGGCAATCCAGGAATAGACCTTCATCTTGTCGCGGCAAGCGCCGCCGAGCAATTGATAGATCGGCGCTCCGAAATATTTGCCTTTGATATCCCACAACGCCTGATCGATGCCCGAGATCGCGCTCATCAGCACCGGGCCGCCTCTATAGAACGCTCCCCGGTACAGTACCTGCCAAATATCCTCGATGCGCATCGGATCCTGCCCGATCAGGAAATCCTCCATCTCGTGAACGGCCGCCTTCACCGTCTCGGCCTTGCCTTCCACGATCGGTTCGCCCCAGCCGCTGATGCCCTCGTCCGTCTCGATTTTCAGAAACAGCCACCGCGGCGGCACCAAATACGTCGTCAGTCCGGTTATTTTCACGACAAATTCCCTCCCCTTAATATCAACCTTTCAACGCGCCGCTGGTCAGACCGGAAATAATATGCTTCTGCAGAAGCAGATAGAAGATCACCGCCGGAATCAACACGATCGTCATAATCGTAAGCATGATCGACCAATCGTTCGCGAACTCTCCTACGCCTTTGTAAATTTCCAGCACAAGCGTAATTTTGCTCTGCGAATGAAGGAACAAGTAAGGCATCGTGAAGTCGTTCCAAATCCACATCGTCTCGAAAATAATGATCGTTGTCGTGATCGGCTTCAGAAGAGGAAACACGATGACCCAGAACGACCGCCAAGGCGTGCACCCGTCCATATAAGCGGCTTCTTCCAGCTCCATCGGCACGGAACGGATAAAGCCCTGATACAGGAAAAAGGCGAAAATACAGTTGGCGGAGTAGACCAGAACAAGGCCGAAGACCGAATTGACAAGATCAAGGTTCTGCATGACCAGGAACAACGGGACCAATGCGGTCTGAATCGGCACCATGAATCCGATCAGGAAATAAACCATAATCAGCTTCGTTGAAATATGCTTGATTCGGGCTACCGGATAGGCCGACATGGCTCCCATGAGCACGATGCCGATAAGCGACAGCACCGTTATCGTCAGGCTGTTCCTGAAGGACACGAAGAAATTCATTTTCTCTAACGCCCGAACATAATTGTCGAGATATAAGCCGCTCGGCCACGCGATCGGATTGAAACCGGCCTCTTGCGCGGTTTTGAGCGTATTGACGATGAGAATGTAGAAGGGAAACAGATAGACGGCGCACAATAGCAGCATGGCCAATGTGCCGATCGCCGTCCATATCGGACGTTTCCCCAGCTTGAGCGCGAGGAGATTCATTGGATCTTGTCCTCCCTTCTCTTCAGGAGGGTTAATTGCAGGATCGCTACGACAAGGATCATCAAGACGAATACGATCGATAGCGCGGAAGCTTTGCCGATCATTCGGTCAAAGACGCCGGTCTCGATAATGATCTGCGTCAGCAGCGTCGTCGAGTAACCCGGTCCGCCTTTGGTCAATGCGAAAGGAAGCTCGAATATTTTCAGGCTGTCGATGAGAATCAATGTCACGCTGATTGATACGGCCGGAGCCAGCAGCGGAAACGTAATGTAGCGGAACTTCTGCCACACATTCGCGCCGTCGATCATCGCCGCTTCGTAATAGTCCTTCGAGATCATCTGAAGATTAGCCAGGTAAATGCAAGCGTGCCAGCCTGCCGACTTCCATACCGATACCGCGATCAGCGACCCCATGGCCATGTTGGGACCGGCGAGCCAGGCGACGGGGTCCATCCCGAAAAAATGCAAAATTCGGTTCAATACGCCGCTGTCGGTCGGATCGAATATGAACAGCCACAAATATCCGATGATCAGCACGCTGGGTACGGAAGGGAAGAAAAAGCTTACTCGCTGCAAGCTTCGAAACGGGATCGCCATGTTCAGCACAAGCGCAATCGGAATCGCGAACAGCGTGACGAGCAGCGGATTGACGATGCCGAATACGGCCGTATTGCGAATGGATTGCACAATGGCGGCGTCGTTGAATAGCGAGATATAGTTCTGAAACCCGACGAAGTTGTAGGATTGCGAAAAGCCATTCCAGTTCGTAAACGAGTAGCGGAAGCTGAGAATAAGCGGAACGATTCGCACGATCGTAAATACAAGAAGCGCCGGAACCAGAAAAGCGACATACGTCCAAATGTACTTACGGTGCAAAAACACGGGTACTCCTCCTTGAGCAGACGAGGCAGGCCGAACATTCGGACCCGCCCCGTCCAGGTTAAATCCAGTTCGTTATCTCGTCAGCTCCTGCAGCTTCTTATCCATGCTGGCCGGAACGTCTGCCGGCGAGACGACGCCGGACAGCACATCCTGAACGCCTTTCTTCAGCTCGTTCAGCAGAGAACTGGAATGCTCGCCGAAGGCGAACTGCGGAAGATAGAGGTTCGCCGCGCCGGTCTCGTACATCGTTCTGATCTCGTCGAACACGGGATCGATCTCGTAATCTACGCCGGGAATGCCAAGCAGGAAGCCCGTCATCTGTTGGTACAATTTCAAGCCTTCGTCGGAGGCGAGGAAGTTCAGGAACAGCTTCGCTTCTTCCGGATGCTTCGTATTGGCGTTGACCGCTACGCCGACGTTGACGCCGCCGTACAGATACTCCGTGCCTTCCTGATTGCCGACCATCGGAAATACGCCGGCGTTAATATCGGGATTGATATTTTTGACTTCTTTCAGATGCCCCAGATGGCCTGCCAGCATGCCTGCCTTGCCGGTCGCGAATTCGTTGAAGAATTGCTGTCCCCCGACGCCCAGCAAGTCTTTGGTCAAATAGCCGCTTTGGATCATATCGCGATGCCATTGCTCGATCGGCGCCGTCCATCCGTCCGCGTACGTTTTTTCGCCGCTCAGCACCTGCTTGTCATAGTCGGGATTGGCGCCGACGACATCGTTCATCACGAGGCTGTTCAAGGAAGTCCATAGCCAATCGCTTCTTTCGATAATCGGCCGAACGCCGTTCCCTTGCAGCTTGCCCAGAACGTCCAGGAATTCCGCCCAGTTGTTCGGAGGCGCAGCGCCGACGTCATCGAACAAATCTTTGTTGTAGATGAAGCCGCCTGCCCAGGCGTCCGGCGCGAAGGCGTAAATCTTGCCGTCCACCGTATAGACCTCTTTGTTGGAAGGACTGAGCTCACTGAAGAAAGGCTGATCCGTGATGTCCATCGCGTAGCCGTTGTTGATCATCTCATAACGGTTCTCGGCGGACAGATAGAACAGATCCGGCGCTTCGTTGGCAATGGCCAGCACCTTCAGCTTCTCGACATAGTCGAATACCGGCGGAACGAACTGAAAGTCGATCTTGATATGCGGATACTTCGCCTGGAAAGCATCCAATATCGGCTTCATGCTCTCTTCGTTGTACCAGGACAGGAACGACAACGTGACGTTTTGCTGCTCCCCGCCGGACGCGCCGGGCGACGAGTCGGCATTGCCGGAAGTACCCCCGTTATTGCCGCAGGCGGCCAGAACAAGCATGCTCGCGAGTATGAGGACGAAGGCAACTCGCATTCCCTTTTTCAATAAAATGCACCCCTTTGTCTTGAAATCGTTATGCAACTCTATCCTAATCGATGGCTTCCATCGTCAAAATGCGTTGTTCTATCATCTTTTGCGCGATTCACTCCCGACCGCGGAATGCCGCAGCAGCTCCAGCCGGAAAGCGGTCGGCCAGGCGACCAGCCATTGCGAGACGCCGAAAAATCGCCCTCGGCTCGTATGCCATCTCGTCTGGCACAGGCCTTCGTCCTGGCCCCCCGGCGGCCGCTGCTTGCCCCAGACGACCAGGCTTCCGTCCGAAATGACGGCCGTCGCGTTGCCCCACACGGCTTCGGCCCGCCGGCTCCATTGCGGATTGCCGGTAATCGCGCCGAGCTTGTGCCAATCCGACACGAACGCGAGGCCATAGTGATCGAGATGATGATGCTGCGTCGATACCGACGTGCCGCCGAACGAATCGTAGCGGAGCTCATTCAGCGCGCTGCCTTCCGGGAATCGCACGGAATAATGCCATTGCCAGGTCGCTGCGTACCATGCGGCCATCTCCGCCCATCGCAGATACGACGGCTCGCCGGTAATTTCGTACAGCAGCAGACCGCTTCGAAGCAGCGGAATGGAGGATTCCTTGTCGATACAATAAGTATCCAGCGCCCCCGCGGTCGAGTAGCCGTTCGCCTCGAAATCGCGGATGTAATAGGTATAGCCTCGGATCGCGGAATCCAGATAACGGAGCTCGCCGGTTCGCTTGTAGGCATGGATGAGCGGCTCCACGAGGAACGCCCCGATCGTTCCCTCCGGATCGAGACATTCCCCCTGATTGTTCCAGCTCTTGCCCCATTGCCCGTTAGCCTGTTGAGCGCCAATGGCAAATTCGCAGATTTGCATCGCGATATCGGCATACTTCGGCCTAGCCACACCGCATTGCCCGGCGAGCCGTTCCGCCTCGAAAAATTGAAGCGCGGCCGTGCTCAGATTGCAGGCATCGTTCGCTTCGACTTCCTCGGCCGATTTTTTGCCGACGATATGGTCGAATCGGACCCGGAACAGTCCGTTCGGAAGCGGCGCGTATTCCGCCCAGCAGTCGAGCGCGGCAATTCCCTTATCGAGGGAGCTCCTGTCCCCGGTCCGCACATAATCGTGAAGCAACGAGTTCGCCAGGGAAGCGTTCTGTCCGACCCAGCCGATCTCGTAAGGCGCATCGCGCTTCTGCGTCCAGCGCTCTCCGTCCCAATACAGTCCCCACGCGAATCCGCGGAAGAAGCGATCTTCCACCCACAGGCTGTTCTTGGCAAACTGAATGCCGAGCTGCCAGATGCGCTCCGGCGAATGCCACTCTTTATAAGGATGGGCATATCGCTTCCATGCAAAATCCAGCAGGCCGGCATATGAAAATTTCGGAATGGCAATCGGATTTACGACGAGATAACCGGTAATCACGACTTCCCCGTCGTCGTGAACGATCCATTCCTCTTCATAAGGCGCCTCGTAGCGATCTCGCGCGGCATAGACCAGCGGCCGTTCGGTTTCCGGCCACGACAAGCGATGAACCGCGCTGTCCGACTCTATCCGGAGCGAGCAGGAAAAACCGGGCGTCGACGTCTCGCCCGGTTCTCCGAATAAGGCTACGGCATAGCCTCCGCCTTCAGAGTATGTGGCTCCCGGCACCGCGACCCGATGGCTGGCGAAGGTCCAGCATTCGCCGGCCAGGGAGCTGCCTTTGGGTTCAAGTCCGCGTCCCCATGCGTTGCCGTTGTACGATACGGCCGGAATCATCCAATATTCCGGTACGCTCGTGGTTGCAAAATCCATCGACACCTGTTTGACGAGGCGAGGGTAAGGCCCTGCGAACCGCAGCTTTCGGTCCCATCTATAGATGCCTTCCTCCACCGGCGTAATGCAATCTTCCACCGCGACGTCTTCCGATTCCGCCGCCCGGATATGTCCAATCCGCGCAGAACCGCGATAAAGTCCGAGCAAGCCGTCCGATCGTTTCCATTCAAAGCTATCCGTATTGCCGGTCGTCTTCATTGCGCACCTCTCGTGAGCCGAGTTTATCGTAGGTCTCGCTTGTAGCATAGTCGAGAGCTAGCCGTCCGTTAAATGCGCAATGATATGATTTTTTGCTGCTTTGAATGATGGCATGTCCGACTCCCTTCGCCCGGGCGGCCGGTCAAGGCGAGCTCGTCTTGCGATATTGCGAGGTCGTCACGCCTTCCACCTTAGCGAAAATCCGGCAAAAGTGATATTCGCTGCTGTAGCCGATGCTGGCGGCGATTTCATAGTTCGTACGGTTCGTTTGCCGCAATTGCCGCTTCGCTTCTTCCATTCGCAGACGAATGACGTACTCCCAATAATTATCTCCGGTATTGTCCTTGAACAAGCGGGAAAAATGATTGCGGCTTAACCCGACGTGCTCCGATACTTTCTGAATCGAGAAATCCTCCTCGTGGAAATGAAGCAGCGCATATTCTTTCGCTTTGCGAATCACGGAGAAATTGCGGTTGCTGTGCAGCATTTCGTTGATCATGCCGCCCGCATGCATCGCAACCTGCAGCATGAACTTCTTCAGTTCTTCGAAAGAGGCGATGCCGCGAACGTATTCGGCCGTATAAGGCGCGAGGTACTGCTCGCCTTCCCGGCAATCCATGCGCCCGAATACCTCGACGAATAATTGCAGGATGCGGCTGCAGAAGCGATGCAGATCCGCGACATGGATGCGACGCTTGCGGCCGTGCTCGAGAACGCGCTCCAGATGCTCCAGAACAACCGGGAATTTGCCCGCTTGCAGCGCCTCGCTTAACTGCCAATCCGGCTTGCCCAGTTCATGCTCGGCTAACGTGCGGAATTCAAGCTCGGGCTCGTAGACGACGACGTCTTCCCGATTGTCGTAGAAGCTTAATGAGAGGGCCAGGTCGGCCTGCCGGACGGCTTCCCGGATATCGGCCAGCGATTGGAACACCCGGCTGATTCCGCATGCCAGCGAATGGCCGCTGTTGATCCGAACGCTTTCCTTCCTTACCTTCAAGAGCTCGGCGAGGCGAGGGGCTTCGACAGGCGCGGCGCCGACGGAAGAATAAAACGCCACTAGCGATTCCCGCTCGTTCTTGGTCAGCACAAGGAAGCTCGGATGCACCGCCGAGGCGATTTCTTCGGGAACGGCGGCGCAGCGGATCCGCACGACCGCGTAGCTGGCCAGCGAATAGCTCTGCGCCAGCACCTTTAACCGCCCCTGTTCCTTCTCGTCGTCGGCCGAAGGCTTCGCCTCGATATATTGCTGCAGCGCCTGCACATCCCGTTCCTTCCTTTGGCTCGTCAAGGTTCCCTTGATGGCTTCCAGCTTGGCCATGAGCTTATGTTCGTTGATCGGCTTCAGCAAGTATGCATCGATCCCGTATTCGATGGCCTGCTGGGCATATTCGAACTCCCCGTAAGCGCTTAAAATAATCACTCTTGCGGCCGGTTGCTTTTCCTTGATCCGTCGGATCATTTCGATCCCGTTCACAATCGGCATCCGGACGTCGACGATCGCCAAGTCGGGCAGCACCCGGAAAAACAAATCCAAGCCTGCTTCGCCGTTGTGCGCCGTACCGACGATCTCAAATCCGCATTCGCGCCAATCGATCACTTTTTGCATCAAGGCCAAATTCTTCTCTTCGTCGTCAACGAGGATGGCCCGCAGCATGTTTATCCCCCCTGTCTTAGTTGTCCTGATCGGGCATTGAAGGCAGAACGATCGTTACCCGGGTACTTCTCCCCGGCTCGCTGTCCAGCAAAATGCCGTATGCGCGGCCGAACTTCAGCTTAATCCGGTCGTTAACGTTCGATAAGCCGATCCCGCGCCTGACGGCCGGATCGGAATATTCCTGCTCGGACAGCTGCCGCCGCACTGCTTCCAGCTTCGCCGCCGCCATGCCTTTGCCGTTATCCCTCACTTCCAGGGTAAGCGTCGTTCCGTCTGCGCCGGCGGTAATGACGATGGCGCCTCCGCGTTCCATGTTGTCGAAGCCGTGAACGATGCAATTTTCCACGATCGGCTGAAAAATCAATTTGGGCATTTTGTACGTCAGCCATTCGGCGGCCACTTCGATATTATAGTGCAGCTTCCCTTCGAATCTTCTGTCGTAAATATCGAGGTAATAGCGGACGTAGTTCAGCTCCTCCTCCAAGGTCACGAGCTCGTCCATATTGTACATCGGGTATCGCAGCATTTCCCCGAGGGAAGTTACAATCGCGCTGACCTCCCGATTGTTGCCGAACACGGCTTCCGCTTTGACCAGCTGCAGCGTATTGTACAGAAAATGCGGATTGATCCGGCTTTGCAGCTCCTTCAGCTCCGCTTCCTTCTGCTTCAAATTGGACACGTATACGTCCTGGATCAGCTTGTTGATTTCCGCTACCATATTCTCGAATTTCCGGCCGATGATCGCGATCTCGCCCTTGCCGTAATCCGTTTTTTTCGTATTGAAGTCGAAAATTTGCACATTTTTGATTCTCTCCAGCAGCCTTTTGATCGGGCGCGTAATCTGAAGCGAGACAAGCGAAGAGATGACGATAACGAGGATAACGCTTGCGGCGAGCAACGTATATACAATTTGTCTGATTTTCTGCACTGGTTCGGTAATAAAGGAATAAGGGACGGTGCTCACCAGGTGCCAGTTGGTTACTTTGGACTGCGCGTTTACGATCAATTCGGACTGGTCGCCGTTACGGAACAGGAAAGAGCCCGTGCCTTCCTGATCCAGCTTCAAATTGTCCATGAAGGAACGATCGACTTGGCTGCCGACTTTCGCAAGATCGGGATGGAAGATCACTTCCCCTTCCCTGTCGACCATATAAATAAAATCCCCTTTACCCTGGGATAAGGGGCCGAATATTTTGGTGAACTGCTCCAGATCGATGTTGCAAATGACATATCCCAGATCGCGCTGGTTTTCCCGAACGTTCAATACGGCCGAAACGACCGTTTGATCCTTCATATCGCCCAGATAATACTCGCTCTGATAAGACTTGACGAAGCTGAAGCCTTGCACCCGGTTCTCCCTGATCTCGCCAAGCCAGGAAGAAGAGAAGAAATCGTAATCCGCCGCAAGCTCGTCGGCCGAGTTGATATGGTAGGCAAAGCCATTGCTGCCGACAAGAAGAATATCCTTAATGTAGGGTTTGAACAACGTAATATTGCGGGTGTAGTCCTTCAAATATCGCTGCATCGTGATCCGCTCGGGCCAGTCCGCTTCGTTGTACACCTGAAGCGTGCGCAGGACCATCGGATTGCGCGCCATCATAATCATTGGCGTCTTAATGTCGGTAAAATAATAATCGACATTGATCATCGTCTGCTCGATGACCTTCCGGGTGTCCGCCATCATTTGTTCTTCCAGATTGCGCGACACGATTCGGTTCGTGACGGCTCCGACCAGAGTCATAATGACGATGAACAAAAGCGAAAAATACACGATCATCTTGTTCGATGTGGTGTGAACGCTGCCCTTTAAACGATTGTAAGCGCTGCCGATGCGATTCATGTTGGATCGTCCCCGAGTGCAAAATTGTAATCATAGCAGAGTATGGACCATTGTAACAGACGTTCCGGGAGTTGGGAAGGAGTCGACCGGAAAGACTTCTGTCCGTTTCACCTTGCTCCACGAAAAAAAGCCAGCCCCTTGAGGCTGGCTTTTATGATGGTGTGAACCGTCCAACTACTCCGTAATCAGTCCGTGCGGCGTAATTTTTCTCATGCGATAAGCGGCAGTCATGGATACGGCATAAGCCAGCGCAACCAAGCCGATGCAAAGCGCGGCGATGTATGGCAGCTTAATCGTAAATTGCACATTGTGAATACCGGCGCCGGACAGCAGCAGGGTCAGCACGGAATTCGTATACAGCGAGCCCAGCACACCCCCGATTGTAACCCCTGCCAGCATAATCGGGATGTAACCTAGCGCAAGCTGATTCATCAATTGAACGGTCGTATAGCCCGTCGCTTTCAAGATGCCGAAATCCCTTTTGCGCTTCAGCAGCGTTGACTTGATTACCATGTACAGAATTAAGACGACAACCATAATGGTAATGATCAGAACGATCGCCATCACAGCGGATACGGCCGAAGAATAGATGGAGCTTTGACTTTCGATCGTCGAATCGATATCCATGATATCGGCCGTCATATGGCCGTATTGAACTTTAACTTCGTTCATAAACGCCTCATTGGTTACCTTATCCAGATAAACTCGAATGACTTGCCCCTCATAGTCCGGGATGAGATGTCGGACGCCGGGTATAGTCAAGTATGCAGCCTGCCCCATGTTGCTGATCAACTGGCTTAATCCGGTCACCAGGTACGCATACGAGGCTCCGCCCGCTTCAACGCTTACCGTATCGCCGATGCTCTTATCCAGCAGCTTCGCAGTTGCCCAGGAAATCGCGATTTCATTGTCGTGCTTCGGGAACCTTCCTTCGTATACCGTCTGATTGTTCAGCTTGCCGAAATCGTCCGAAATATTCGTGTAAATGCTTTGACCGTCCACTTTCACTGAAAGGGTATCCAAAATGACCGTCCTGCGAACGCCCTCCATCTGCTCGATCGCCATTCGCAGCTTGTCGAAGCTCGCTTCGTCATTCGAAAGGACGGCTATATTCGAGGTTTCGGCGCCTACGAGATGTACGAACGCCGTCTTTTCCCTTGCTATATTGTCATACAACACGATAGAAAATATCGACGCGAACGTAACGCAGATCATAATGACCGTAATCATCGCATTTTGCCTGTTGTTCATCATCATAGATTTGCAGGCATGGAGAAGCTGCAGGCCTCCTTTGGCCTTATCGAACGGAAAAAAGTTTTTCTTGAACGAGTGCGTTGTAAGGCCTCCGCGCAAAGCGGTGACGGGATGAAGCTTGCGGATGCGCCGCGAGGAGAGCAGCGCTACTGCCGCAACGGATACGAGCACGAACAGAATACTCGCCAGATTGAGGACGACATCCAAGCCTTGGACCCACAGCAGTCCCGTCAGTGAAGCGATGATGCCGCCGAACATCGGGAAGAAAGCATACGACAAAGCGACTCCGGCTATGCCGGCTAAGAGCGAGACGAGTGCAAACTGCCCTATACAAGCTGCGGCAATCTGACGGCTCGTATAGCCAATGGCTTTCAGTACGCCGATATTTGCAATCCCGTCCTCAATCATACTGGTCACGCGGAATCGAATGACGATTAGAGACACGAGCACGATTACGGCGGCAAAGGCAACCAGAATCATCGCAACCATGTTGGTCGTCAAGCCGCTCACCTGCTTCATCACTTCGATATCGGCCATATAGTGAAACGGAGCGTTCACTCCATCGCTCGAAAGCGGAAATGCTTTGTGAAAATCCTCCAGCATAGCTCCTGAATGCTTCATATCCTCAAGCGTTGCAGACATCAGGATTCCGCTGGGCGATTCTCCCGCCTTGCCGGACAATTCCCGATAAGCCGCATCGGCCAAAAACAATTTCATGACTCCCATATTGTTCGTACCGAGCATCGTCGTTTCGAAAAACCCTGCAATCCGATAACTGAATGAGGCGTCCTGATAGGTGATCGTCAAGGTATCGCCCAGCGAATAGTCTCCGCTCTTGCGGAAGCTGTACGGCAAATAAACGGCTTCGCTGTCAGGCACTGTATCCAGCTTATTCACCAGCTTAAGAGGCGCCAGCTGCCGGCTGGCATCGGCATTCAGCACGGCGAGGTCCGAATTCATATCGCTGCCGCCGTATCGGAAGGAAGCCAAGCTCATCACGACTACGGATTCCGTTTCCGCCGTTTGCACACCCGAATAGCTATTAAAGAAATCGCCGTATTCCGGCTTGTAGTTCTCCTTCATCATCACCATGACGACATGCGGATCGTTTAACTCTTCGACTTTGTAATCATAAAAGGAGACCATGGCGGCGATGATCGTCAACCCGACATTCAGCAACAGAGCGGCAGCCGCGATCAAGAGCAGCAGGGAAGCGGTTGTGCCCTTTCCTTTTCTCAAGTTAGCCTTTAGCAGATGAATTACGCTCATCTTACCACCTCATGTCGGCCAGGAAGCCTTGAAGCTTCTCCGACCGTTCCGCGGCATGTCCCTTGTCATAAGCGCCAAGCTGCAGGTCCCCATCGATAACGCCATCGCGAAGGAACAGTACGCGGTTTCCCCGCAATGCCGTTTTGAGATCATGCGTAACCATGACGATGCTTTGTCCGCCCGCATTCATCTCCGACAATACATCGAGCACGCTGTCGCTGGACGCGGAATTCAGTGCGCCGGTCGGCTCGTCCGCGAACAGTATTTTGGGCTGATTGATGAGCGCTCTTACGATTCCCGCCCGTTGCGCTTCGCCTCCGGACAGCTGGGAAGGGAATTTCCCCCATGTCTTTTCGTCCAATCCGACTTGGGCAAGCAGCCGCTTGGCCCTTGCCGTAATTTCCCGTTTATTGCGACTGACGAGCAGTCCGCTAGAAAGCACGTTATCCAGTACGCTCATATTGTCCAATAAGTGAATTTGCTGGAACACAAAGCCGCAATGATTTCTTCGGAAGATCGCCAACTGATCGTTGTTCAGCCTGGAAATGTCGATATCTCCGAAGCGAATCGTGCCTAATGAAGGCTTATCCATGCCGCTCAGGGCGTAAAGCAAGGTTGATTTGCCCGAGCCGGAGCTGCCCATAATGACCGTGAAGTCGCCCTCCATCAGGGTAATGTCCAAGTTTTTCAGCACATGCTGCTGCAGTCCGCCGCTGGAAAAGGTTTTGCACAGCTTTTCTGTTTGTACGAATACGGTTTGCATAATATCATCCTCGCTTCGCCGATTATAATCGTCGCATTCAACGAAATCCGTTGTTCATGCCGCACCTTTAGCATACAAAACGAATTCTTAGCTAAGCTTTGCGCATTTCTTAACGGATTCTTAAATCGGTTAAAAGGCCAGCTTCAAGCGCAGCACGACTGTAAAACCGTCGTTCCGGTTGCGGCATTCGATCTCTCCCTGCATGCTTTGCATCAAATAGCCCGAAATGAACAGACCAAGGCCCGATCCGCTCTGCCCCTTCGCGTTCGTTCCCCGGTAAAACTTATTCAGCAGCAGCGGCAGCTCATCCGGATCTACTCCGTTGCCGTAATCCATAATGCTGATTTCCAGATAGCCGTCTCTAATTCGGGACAGCACCCTAACGGCCGTCTTTGCGTATTTATACGCATTGCTTACGACATTATCGATAACCTGCTGCAAGCGAGTCTCGTCCATCCGTACAAGACAAGACGGAATCGGTTCGCAACGAACAAGCTCATCATAGTCCGCTTTATCGAACATCTCCCGCAGCACGCTGCTGGATTGCTCGCCGACCGTTACCTTGAGTTCCGTCATTTCCTCCAGGGCGGCGTGAAACATGTCTGTAATGAGCAAATGAATCTGGTCCGCTTTCGAATAAATCTTATTCAACTGCCGGACGGTCTTCTCATCGTTGGCGCCGACCAGCATGAGCTCGATGACGGCCTTAATCGAGGCCACCGGCGTTTTGATATCGTGGCTTAAGCTGGCCACAAGCTCTTTCTTGCTGCGGTTCGCCTCGTATTCGCTTTGGCGCGCGGCGGCCAATTGCTCGCGCATGAGATCGAAGCTTTCGGTGAAAGCGCCGAACGGGTTGTCTTTGCCCATAGGCAGCGGAATGTCCAGGTTGCCTCTGGCTACATTGGCCGCAAAGCTCTGCAAGCGCTTGAACGGCTTGAACACGGTCCGATTCAGCCATAGGGCATAGAGACCGCACAGCATCGCCATTAAAGCGAACGCGATGCCCACAGTCAGCGCAAGACGATGCTTAATGGCATGAATCGTCTGCTTGTCGTCATTGTGGACGATCAGCTTGCCTGCGACTTGCCCGTCCCTCGTAATGTCCACGATGGAGCTGTTTTGCTTAACGGCATCATTTAGCGTGGTAAACAAACCTGGAGACGTCTCATACTTAACCGTTCCCGCGTTATCCAGGATGACAAAAGACAGCTTTGTCGGGTCGAAATCCGCTTGACCGATACTTTCCCAGCGGCTCTCGGCCGTCTTTACGACATCATTGACCGCAACGACGTCCACATCGGTATCCACCGTTATTCCGCCGATGGACAGGGCGAACACAATTCCGGCCGCGCATATTGCCGCAGCGATAACAAGCAGGCCTTTGGCCTTCATAGGCTGCCGTCCTCCAATATGTACCCCTTGCCCCAGACCGTCTTGATGAATTGCGGTTCATTAGGCTTTGGTTCGAGCTTTTCGCGCAAATGACGGATATGAACGTTCAAGGTGCCGTCTCCTGCGAAGGAATCGCCCCATACATAACGGAACAGCTCCTCCTTCGGAACGATCCGGTTTTTGTTGCTCGCCAAATAAGCAAGCAGCTTGAATTCCATCGCTTTCAGCTTGACCTCCTCGCCGTTCACGCGGACGCGGCACAGCTGCGGATCGATTGTCACCTGTCCGAAATCTAGCGCAGGAGCGGCGGCAGGAGCGTTCGAATGGTTGTACCGTTTGAGCACAGCCTTCACTTTAGCATGCAACACGCTAAGCGTATAAGGCTTCGGAATATAGTCGTCGCCGCCGATATTGAGCGCAATGAGAATATCGTCATCGCTCGTTCGGGCGCTAATAAACAAAATCGGAATGTCCGTCGTCTGCCTCAGCTTTTTGCACAATTCAAATCCGGACATTGCCCCCAGGTTGATATCCAGCAGAATAAGCGAGACTTCATGTTCCCGCAAAAACTTTAAACACGATTCCGCGCTCGTTACATAATCCGATTTGATGTCGAACATATTGAAATATTCACTCGTCGTCTCCGCCAACACTTCCTCGTCATCCACAATCAAGCAATCGTATTTCATCGAGACTCTCCTCGCCGTGTTTAATGATGATGAGGGTTATCCCCTTTCCATCATCATAACAGATTCGAAATATCTGGAGGCCTTGCAGCGGAAGAGTTAACGGGGAAAAGGAAAACCACATCCGGTACAGGATGTGGTGGTATGGTGCAGATAGGGATTAAGGTGCCAGCCTTTCCTCTCGAACCGATTGTTCTTCCAGAATACGAGAGATCGTCTCTATTGGATGTAACCCCGTTGCAATATCGACGATAAACTCCACGGCATCCTTGCGTTCCATTCGCAAATGGTACCCATTCAACAGCAAAAATGACTTGGTCACAAGATAAGCTGTACGCTTATTTCCATTATGGAAACAATGATTTTTTACCAAAGATTCAAGGAAAGCTGCGGCCTTGTCGAATAAAGTCGGATAAGCGTCTTCTCCAAATGCGCTTTGCTGGGGTCTATGTACCGCAGATTCCAGCAGGCTATGATCTTTTACGCCCGCTTGCTCTGCGTCATTCATTCTTTTCATCATAAAATAGTGTGCTGCGACAACTTCTTTCTTGGTCAGAAAATGAGCCATATCAGCGGTCCCTTAAATCGTCAAGAATTCCCTTATCCTCTTCGAATACATCGAAGAAAGCTTCCAGAACTTCAGGTCGGACATGATCAGGCAGTTTACTTTGTCGAGATTTTTGCAATACCACTTCGCCGCGGTCATTTTCGATGAATTCAATCTCATCCCCTTGCGAAACGTTTAGCTTCGCAGCAAGGCTTTTAGGCAAGCTTATACCCAAACTGTTGCCCATGCGTCCTACTTTTCGAGAATAACGAGTCGCTTTCGGATTTTCATTCGACAATTTGACCACACCATTCATTTAACGTTCTCCTCTCTATAGTATGATCAGTAAATACGGAGTTATACCTTATAACAGTAATAACGTATGTACATTTTATCAGATCGTTTTTAAAATACAAAGAAAAATCGTCAGGGGAGCCCCGACGGTTCTTTCGCCAACGTCCAACCGTATTTTGGCTCCGAGACGGTGATTTCGGCCATAAATCATCGAAATAACGGATCTTCTGTCCGATTCATCTTCAAAATAAAGGAGTTTCGGCAAAATAAGGGCTCCTGTGTCCGATCGCAAAAAATTGAACATGCTTCGATGCTAGTTTCGGGGATTCAGAACTTCCTGGCAATTTCGGCACTCGCTCGGAAGGTTTAACCCGTCGCTCGTGTAGTACTCTGAATTCGCTTCATCGAATACGAAGCGTACATCGCAGCGCTGACATGTCAACAAAATCGGTTCATGCGAGCGGATAAGCAGAGATTGAGCCCGCTCCGTCAATAGCTGCTCCCACGCCGCATCATCCATATCGTCGCTCCGTTTCAGCGCTTGGATGACATGACGAATTTCGGCCTGTACTCTCTTAAAATCGATACGCTCCCACAAAGTCAAAAACGGAATGTATTTCTTATTCCTGGAGCATAAAACTTTGTACAAAAACAGGAGGATCATTCCCCGGTTTCGTTCTTTCAAGTACTCCATGGTGACCGGGGTCGTATGATTGTCCAGCCATTGATCCCATTCCTGCAAAAATTCCTCAGCCCGTCTCTCCCTTTCGATCGCCCAACCCAGCGGCGTGAAAATAATCATCGGGAGCTTGCCGACGTATTCGGTTTCCAAAAAGCCTGTCCGAATCATATGATCCACTTTATCCGTGATCTGCTCTAAAGTCAGTTCTTTGTAGTAACCGTAAGCAGGGTTTCGATCCAGCCCACGCTCCAGCAGCTTTCGATCTTTTGAACCTTTCAAAATTTTCGAGAGAAGCGTTCTTCCGCCTTCGCCAATGATCTCGTCGGCGGCTCTTAGAATCGCCCATTGTTCAGGCTTCGGCAACAGCTCCATCGTGTTCCTCGGTTTACTTGATTTTTTTGGCATTCGGGTTGTTCGCTCCTTCCGCAATATCATCCTTCCGACTGACATCAAACCCAACCCCCGGACGAATCCATAAGGGGATGATCTTCATTATAATGGTCATGAATTCCATCATGATCGATTGTAGGAGGAAGTTATGTTACCACAACGTTCAAAGAAGACCTGGATCTTCATCTCTTCGTTGCTTGCTTTAGGCGTAAGTGCGTACTTAGGTATTGTGTATTTTGGTTTTGGCGTATCTGCTGCGGGGCTTATTCAAAATAAATTAAACCAACAGATGCAGTTAACTAATCTCTATTACATCATGCTCTACCTTCACATCGCAACCGGGATTATCGCTTTGGCGATCGGCTGGATCCAGTTTATCGAGTCGTTTCGCAAAAAATATATGAACCTGCACCGTGTAATCGGTAAAATCTATAGCGGTTGCGTCCTTGTCTCGGGGATATTTGGAATCTTCGTCGCATTCAAAGCGACCGGCGGATGGATTTCGACTGCAGCCTTTCTGCTGCTCTCCTCAGCATGGCTCTACACCATGATTAAAGGGATGCGTTCTATCGTGGTTGAACGCGATCCGCAAAGTCATCGAAGATGGATGTTTCGAAATTATGCCCTGACCTTCGCGGCTGTGACGCTGCGAATATACTTGCCGCTAAGCATGCTCTTGTTCGGATTCGACGATTTTAACGTTTATTACCGCGCGATCTCTTGGCTCAGCTGGGTTCCCAATCTTCTATTTGCCGAATGGATCATTAGACGATCTCAATCCTACAAGAGTTAGATCCCGACTTCCCTCATCTTCAAGGCGACTTTCTCGACTCTGTCTTCCCTATTCGTCCCGTTATACTTCGGAAGCGCCAACTCGCTGGCGATCGTTCCGTCGCGCATGAACAGAATACGCTCCGTCCGTGCCGCGACCTTGGCGTCGTGAGTGACCAGCATCACCGCAGTCCCCTCCGCGTTGATTTCGGTCAACAGGTCCATAATCTCCTGCGCGGACTTCGAATTGAGCGCGCCCGTAGGCTCGTCGCCGAAAATAATCTTCGGGCTGTTCATCAGCGCGCGACAGACTCCCGCACGCTGAAGCTGACCCCCCGATACCTGCGTAATGTCCCGTTTCTCCAGCTCGGCAATGCCTACCCGCTTCATAAGCGCCCTTGCTTTTTCTGTCATTTTCGCGGCGTTTTTCCGGTTGCCCCGCATGGACGGAAGAATGACGTTGTCGAGGAGATTCAGATTTCTCAGCATCGTCGGCTGTTGGAATACGAATCCCATTTGGGTTCTGCGCAGATCCGCAAGCTCATCCTCCCCGAGCTCCGACAAATCCTGGCCGTCAACGACGACTTTTCCGCCGTCAACGCCATCCGTGCCGCTCAGCGCAAACATCAGCGTTGATTTTCCCGAGCCCGAAGGTCCCATCACCGCAACGAATTCGCCCTCATTGATCTCAACGGACACCCCGTCGAGAACCTTGCGCTTCTCATCGCCCTCGCCGAAAGATTTGACGATACGATCGCCGGTAATCATTTTTTTCATCCGCCTACTCCTTTATGTGCTCGGAAATTTTGATTCGGCTCACGCCCGATGTGCCGAAGATTGTCGCGATAAGCACCGCCCCAAACATCATCAGGGGACTCAGCAGATACGCGGAAAACGGATTAACCGTAAATTCAAACGACGACGCTCCGAAGGAGGAGATCACCGCGCCCGCGAGCAGCTCTCCGAGCGTGTTGGCCAGCAGCGTGCCGAGAACGATCCCGACGATGAGAACGAATACCGAACGCGTAACAAACTGCGCCTTCAAATCCGAGTTCGTATAACCGAACGCTTTCATGACGGCAATGGAATACCTGTCTTTGGCGACCAGCAGCTTCATGAACAACAGCGTCACCAAAGCCGTGATCATCACCGCGACGGCAATCGCGGCATTGGAGGCTTGCCCGACGGAGCTAATTGTCGAGCCGAATGTCTGTGCGATATATTCGTCTATGTCCGATACCTTGGCATAAGCAAACCTGTCCGCATATTCCGCTACCTTGCTGTCGACAAGAGCCGGATCCGAGAGCTCCGCATAGATCACGACCCACATCGTCTCCGCCGAATTGTCGGTGAAAACAGCCTTAGCGGTTTTCCCTCCGTTCGTAATATCGGAATACACGCCGCTTACCGTGAGATTTTTGGCCCCCCCTTCCATTACAAGCGTAACGGTATCGCCGACCTTCTTGCCCAGCTCATCGGCGTTCATCCCCGACAGCGCGATTTCGTCTGCTGAGGCGGGTGCCCTGCCCTCGGAATACGTCACAGGGAAGATCGAATGGTCGCCGAGCTCGATGTTTAACCTTTCCTCCGCGCCGTCCTCCGTCCTTGCTTTGAAAGTTTTTGTCGTCAGCACCGCGTAGGTCGAAATGGCGCCGTCGTTTTCCATCGTCTTTACGATTTCGGCGGCCTTGTCGGATAGACGACCGGTCTGCTGAATGTCCATGCGCATGTCGCTGCTGCCGATCCCCATATAGCTCATGAAGCCTTTTGAGGAAATCGTGTTGTGCAGATTCTGCGGAACAATCAGGATAAACGCCGAAATCACCAGCACGGCAAGCATCGTGGCGTATAATTTTTTTCTTGCGAGAACGTCATGGACCCCGAGAAAAATATTCGTGTTAAGCAGTCTGTTAGCGCTCAGGTTAACACGCTTTGCGCCCGAGGATTTGTCCCGTGAATTGCCGTAGCGAATGGCTTCGGCGGCCGATATCTTCCGGAAGCGTCTCAGCACTCCGCTGACGTAGGCGATTATGGCAAGGAATACGAGCAGGATGCCGATTATTCCGAAGAGCAAGGCCATAGATGCATGATCGCTTTCCCCCATATAAAGGCGGATATTGGCCAGAAGCATGCCTTTGAACGCCAAAGAAAGCGCAAATCCGAGCATACAGCCGGCCGCCGCAATCGCCGCGTACTTCGCGAGATAAATTTTCTTGATGTCGGAGATCCGCAGCCCGATGGCCTTCATGACGCCGATCTCGCGGTAATCGTCTTCGATTTTCGCAAGGAGCGTAAAGCGTATGCACATCATTGCGATCGCAACGACAAGCACGCTAATGAGAAGAAGTACGCCGATCATCATCCCGTCGGAGATGGCGTTGATCATTCTGAAAAGCGGATATGTAATCGTTGGTCCGTTCGCTTCAAGCCCCGCGGAAGCATAAGCCGTCTGGAATTCGCCGAGCTTCGACAAATCCTTTAATCTGAACTCGATCAAATACTCGATACTTCCAAGATGGATGATCTCCTCATAATCATTGCTGCTGATCAGAAATCTCTTGGAAGAGGCTAACGCGGAATTCATCTGCGAATCCCGAAGAAATCCCGCGACCGTAAGCTCCTTCCCGCCGACTGTCGCCTTGTCGCCGACCTTTGCGGTGTTATCCTTCATATAGCTAATCGGAACGTAAAGCTCGCCGTCCGATACGTTGATGACATTACCGTCAAGATCAAGGAGATAATCGAACTTGCCGCTCTGTACGCTGAACCCGTTGTCCTGAACGCTGTTCGCAAGCGAACGATCGCCGAATCGAATGTTGGAGCCTTCGACGTTAAGAAATTCAAGCACCTGGAACTCATCCACGTCGGGATTGTGCTCCGCAAAAGCCTGAAGCCGTTCCGAATCAATCTCCCCTGCGTGCATCTGCAACAGATGCGGCGTTGCCGCCCGCGTCATCAACGTATCTATCGCACCCGATAGATGAATCGCGAGGATCGCCGCAAGCGAGACCAGCATAGCCGCAGCCGCAACGAATATCGTCGTGATCAACGTGATTAGCTTGCTTCTTGAAATCTCATTGCGGATGATTCTGGAATACATAAGTCACCTCCCCATAAAGAACATCTTCAAGGCGTCCATCAAACTGCCGTTTTCCGCGCCTAGCAGCCTTTCTACATTACCGATAAAAGCGATCATTCGCGACATGCGCTCCTCGTTCGTCATGGCAACCATATCCCCGTCAAAAACGGTGCTCGCATAGATCACGACCATTTCCATGCACTCATACGGATACCGCGTGTCGAATACTCCCTGCGTAATGCCCTCTTCGATGATGCCCGTCAAAATCGGCGGAACGCCGTTAACGATCACCTTTTGGATTTTCTGATGCATCAGCGCGTTCTGAGGCTTGTGAATGTGTTCCATAATCACCTGGCTGCTTCCGCCGCTTAGGTTCAGCGCCATGACAACGCGGGTCATGCGCTCGACTACGGGGATGCTCTTGTCCGCGGCGATTTCCTGCGCTGCGCTTAATAGACGCGCGTTATACCGCTCAATCAGCGCGTCCATCATATCCTCCTTCGACTTGAAGTGATAATACAGCGTTCCCCGCGCGATCCCGACCTTGTCGAGAATATCGCTGGTGCTTGTGCCGTCGAAGCCCTTCTGCGCGAAAAGCACGTCCGCCGCATCTAGAATTTCGTTCCTGCGCTGCTCGGCTTCTTTAACAACTCTCATGCTTAAGCCTCCTCCACTACCGACCGACTGCCTGTCGGTAAAATCGTAACACACATAGCTGTGAAAATCTACCTCTTCTGAATCGTTGCGGGCGGATCGGCGTATTGTCAGTCTTCACCGGCGTTTTATATTGTAAGTTAGCATAGCTAATTCAGAAGCTCAACTGAAGAGGCAAGGATATTGGGGAATCACTCGTGACCCTTATTTTAACAACTTTTTGATTTGCCTTTGAACCTTCTCCGCGACGGGTAGCAAGACGTTACCTTCTGAGGTGGTTACCGTTACCACTCTTAACTCCGAGTTATAAGCCGCTACTTTCTTTACATTCACAATCGTTCCTCGATCCAACTGTAGAAAGCCCTTGTCTTGCAAAAAGGCCGCCCAATCCTTCGCTGCCGTTAAGGCTTTGTATATACCGCTATCAGTGTAGAATTTGAGCCCTCCGTGACCGTTCATCTGCAAATACACCATGTCCTGAATATCTACCAAACAAATGTCTCCGTTCGAATCCATCAGCGATAGCATGATGATTCCCTCCTAGTAACAATGAATAAAGCGTTAGCCAGCGGAAAAGATGGTAATATCACACGTCTACGACCTCTTTCTCATTTATTTTACCCATTAAACAACTGATAGTAAATATAAATAAAACAAATAGTATATTAATTCTCTTTGTTAGTTTCTCTACTGTAGGTAGAGAGGAGGGTAGTCATGGATAACTCGATGTTGGGGCAAAGGATTCAAACGGAAAGAAAGAAGCTTTCTTTAACTCAGGAGCAGCTTGCCGAGAGGGTAGGAGTCTCCGATGCCTATATTGGCCAAATCGAAAGAGGAGAGCGCTCCCCTACTCTGGAAACTCTCGTTAAAATAGCTAGTCGTTTGGGCGTCACGATCGATTATCTCCTACAAGACTCCCTCGTACCGGGCGACGATAACGTTATCGATCAGATTAGGCAATTGTTTATAGACCGTTCGGCCAAAGAGAAACAGATGGCACTAGATGTGATAAAGGTGATGTTTGGACATTTGGAGAACAACACGGGGAAAAAATAGCGCTCTCCATTATAAAAACTCTGACCTTGTGTGGTCAGAGTTTTTATAATGGTTATTTTATGCTCTTCGCTTCTTCCCCGGACTCCATTTCCCCCACCTTCTTAGCTTGTCCTCCAGAAGTGCTCCGTGCCAATAGTCCACCCGGAATTGATCGGCTTCTTTCCTCGCCTCAACAGTTAGATCCGAAGCTGTTACAAGCAGGGACAGGATGCAGTCATGGTTTCTTTTGGCTGTACTTAATTCACGAATAACGCTAGTGCCCACATTGTTTCGTTCCGAATAGCATTTCGCCTGCACAGCCGTTTTCTCGCCTCGCTTGTCGATAATGACGAGATCGACCCCGCCATCCTTCCCTCCAACGCCGACTTCATGTACGACATACCCATTATCACGAAAATATAATGCAAGAAGACGCTCAAACTCGGCCCAGCCCAATTGGTTCAACGGTAACGAGAGGATGACTTCATCCGGGCGACAGGCATTGGATTTTCTCTGGTTAGGAACTTCGCTGGCTTTCGAAACGCTTTTATTGGCTGTAGGCTTACGTTTTCGTTTTCTTTTTCTCTGTTTTTTCGCAGGCTGTAGAATCCCCGCTATGACCCCAAGTACGATTATACCGATTAAGAACCATTTAAAGGCGGGAGGAATAATATCCACCGACTCAAACTGGAGAGCTTCAAGCCTCATTAGCAGTACCTTCCTTTTTAGAGCATGTATTCAGACTAGTCATCCTACAGGCAACGGATTTATTTTTCTCTTCTCTAAATCCTCTTTCAGTTTGTTGATCATCCCAATCACTTTTTCTCCACGATAAACCAATGAAGTTTCATAACGACACCAGTGGCTATTCGGCTGTCTTACAGCGGAGAGCCAATTAAACGATCCTTCAACGAGCACGGATGAGTCGACCCACAAGGCTTTACTATGTACCTTCTTAGTCAGAAACAGTTCAATGCCCGGTTTATTCAGGATCTCCTTAGCTTTTAAGTAGTTAACCTTCAGCTTGTTATGAAAGTAATTCAATGCCTCATCCGTATAAATATGAATCCTAACCCCTCGCTGAATGGCCTCGTCGAATAAGACTTCCAAATCGTCCGATTTGATGGCCACTGAGGATAAGAAAGGCGATATAATGTGGATTTCCTGATTGGCAGCTCGAATACAATCCCTTAACATGCTGCGATGATGCTCTAGCTCGTGCAGATGCTCAATTGGCGGTCCGTACTTGGTCTTATAATAATCTCCCAGATCGATATTTGTAATTTCATTATCTGCCGATTGAAATAAGTACTTAGCTAATATGCTCGAAGGAGCAGATGTCCCAGGCACGAAAGTGCCCATATCACCGAATACCATGAAACTGTCTCTTGCCCTGGAGACGGCAACATTCAGCATCGACACTCCCTGGTCATAGAAGTATGTCCCCGAGAAACTAATGTCATATACGGGAGAAAAGATAACAATAGGCCGCTCATCCCCCTGCAAAGTGTGAACAGTCCCAGCCTTCACGCTTCCCATACCGGCCCTCTTTAATTTCTTACGCAATTTTTCTTTCTGAGAGGTAAACGGAGTCACAATTGCGATGATATCCTCTATGCAGGTCAGTCCTTCTTTTCTGTAATAATCCAGTATTTGCCCTCTATTCCGATCGATCCAACTTACAATGATTTCTGCTTCGAGCTCATTTTCCAGACTGCCTCCCCGCTTTTCCATACTGCCTGGTATATGCGCATACCCCATATGAGGAAGGAAATAATCCTTGATCGGTTGCCTTTTGGGCAGGAGCTTCCCATGATAAGCAAGTTCGTTACAGTACTCGATAATCTCAGGCACGCATCTTCTGTGCTCGGTCAGCCACAGCCCTCCGTCTGCCCCAGCCTCTGCGAATTTTGACGTCTTTTTAGCCACTTTCATTACGGATCCGTCGGCCGCCATCGCACCACAAATTCCCATTTTTTCGTACTCGCTACTGGTCTCGGCTATGCCGAAGCTTTGGCAGTTTCCAATATCGATGGAGTAAGGGATCTTCCATACAGGAGGAATTTGAAGAGTATCTCCTACAATCACCGCTTTTTGAGCCAATGCGAAAGAGGCTCCCGCTACTTCAGGAATTACCTGACCAGCCTCATCAATAATTAAGAGGTCTATATAATTGTACAGCGGGACTGTTTTACCCAAATATGCACTAAAAAAGGTGGGCGTCATGTAAAGCGTTGATACAAAACAAGGAGTTAATTTCGCTAGTCTCCTCCACAGAAGTTCTATGCCTTGCTTTCCGTTATTGCGTTTATATTTGGGATCCGCAAGCATGGATTCGGTTTCTAAAATCCATCTACCTTCCCAATAATGGACCGCCAGTTTGAATGCTTCATACCGAATCGTGCGATCCAAAGCATCGAGGTAACTCTCGCCCTCTTGCATCGGAAGATCAAGAAGACATTCTTCCCACTCTTCCCGAGCCTCCTCTAAAGCTTCTAACTCTTGTCGAACCTCTGCACTTCGAATTTCCCTAGATCTCAATTCCGTTATAGCCAACTCATTCTGTGCTTCAAGCCATTGAGATACTTCTTCTTCGTTTTTAAACTTAGGTATGCCATTCTTGAAACAGAAGCTTTGACATCGAAGCTCCTTTTTTCTCAAAGCGACTTGCTTAAGAATAGGCAGACGAATGAGAAGGGGGATCCACCACTCTTCATCCAACTGGTATTGATCCCACTTATGATGAAGAGTCTGAACGGCTGCAACTTTCTCCACCGCACGTTGCTTCAATTCCTCCAGATTCTCAATCTCTACTTGCACCCCCTTAGGAAATTTCTTAAGGAGATTCGTATAGAGCTCTTTATAGTCTATTCCCGTTTGCACGATATACTCTAACTCTTCTACTTTATTAATCAATTTATCATGCAGCAGCTCGACAGCCTTCTTTACATCGGAGATGTCATAACCTGCAAATTTGGAACAATACGCTAGATATTCAAGGGAACAACGCTCGATATATTCGAATGTTTCCATTTTATCGAAATAACCGCTTCCACCCGTGCTTCCTTTATTTACGGTTAACCAATTAGTTGCAGCCTCCTCGCTTTTACCGGATGACTTCAAATAGGCTCCGTAGCTATGAACGTCTCGTATCCATCTTCCAGCGAGGGGATGATCTTCCCTTTCGTTAATCTTGCCAAAACTCTCGATCACATTCGTAACGGCATTATTATTAGTCGACGAGACGACGATAATAGGCGGCTCCGCATCCTGTATAGCATGCTCAATGACGGCGGTTGCGACTATGCTCTGCAATAATGTCGTTTTTCCCGTCCCGGGAGGCCCATTGATTGCCAGTATATCCCCCGAATCTAACAAAGTCGTATGATGCATCGCAATTCTTTGAGACTGCGATAAGCTGAACTGATTTCCCATCTGCCCCAGGTGTTGGGCTGCAAGGAACTCGCTCTCTTCATCCGTCAACGCTCGCTCCGAATGTGTATTTATAAACTCCGAAAATGAACTTAAAAGCTTGAGATCCTTACGCTCGTCCCTCTCTATGTTATCGTAAAGGTCCTGGATTGATTTCGAAACTCCCTTAACCAAATCGTTAGCGAAAACATAACACTCCTCTGATTTCTCGTATTGCTGATGGGTGAACTCTTCCACGGACGACCCCGTTACAGTACTGAACATTTCCCAAGCAAAAGCAATATACTCATCCCATCGTTCTATTCTCGTTGAACGACTTGACAAGAAGCGATCCATTTCTCCAATGTGTCCAAGAGGTTCAACCTCAGTCTCGCATGGCTCTAAATACTCTCTGCATATCCATGGCAAATATCGAGGATGCGGCCTAAGAATCCCTTCCTTGGACAATTGTGCAGGTATCCACAAGGGAGCCATTGCTTCTGATCGTTGACTCGTGACTGGGCTTCCATGTTCTTTTCTGACATACAAAACCGTAGGACAAAGCAATATATCATAGATCGGCTTCTTCACCCGGATTTTAGCAATTAGTTTATTTGCCGAATCGGTCGGAATTATTCCTTGGATAATTTGTTCTTGCTGAATCAGTAAACCGCCCGGCTTTCTCTTGTCGAAATCAGGATTTATCCAGTCCGCATCCGCTAAGGAATTTCTCCAATATTTTAGAAAATTCAACCCATACGTCCTCCCAGAATTTCACTGTAATGAATAGTTTAATTCGATGAAAAGTTACAAAATCCTCTAAAATTCCTTGATATGGGTATAGACTTGGGATCCTATTCGCCAGTTCGTCTTATTCAAAAAAATCCTGACCGCATGGGGTCAGGATTTTTTTAACAATTCAATAAAAGGAACATCCGCCGGAGCCCATTCGAACTTCGCCAGCTCCCTCTTCTCCACCCATCGGCACTCCTCGTGATCGACTAGCCGAATATCGCCTCGGATGTACCTCGCCTTGTAGGCGATCAATCGAATCTGCACCGTACCGTAATCATGCTCATTTGCCCCGAATCGCTTGTATGGCTCGATCTGAATGTTCATTTCTTCTTTAAGCTCTCGGATTAAGCAAGCCTCCGGCGACTCGCCGGGCTCCAATTTGCCCCCGGGGAATTCCCATAATCCAGCTTGAGATTTCCCTTGCTTTCGCTTAGCGATCAGAAGCTTCCCTTGCTCGTTCTCAATAATAGCCGCGGCTACCTCAATCATGCTGTTCACCCTCTAAGCTTAACCCGTTTAATCGATTTGCTCTGTCCAAGTGGAAGTCGTCCCAAGAGACTCTGACTTTCCCCCTGCGACGCTTTTCTCTCCACTCGCGAAGCTCATCATCCGAATCTAGCCGAAGCTCGGCAATCTCCTCTGCCCGATTAAAGATGTACTCCGACGTGAGCAGGACCTTCTGAATCCCGTGACCGCCCGGCAGGATCGGCCTGCTTCTACGCGTCCACTCTTCCACGTCAAACCTTACGTACAGCTCGGTTGTCGCTTTTCTCCGGGATGGAATTTCTTTAATCTGCTCCCGAGGGAGGACGCTCCACGCTTTAATCCGACCGTACAGGAATACGCCCGCATTCTGCCGTCCAAATTTATCGATGGATTGGTATATCGCCACGGTCTCCAGCTTCGCCAAATCCCCATGATTGGCAAAACGGCTTAGAGGGACGTGATAGAATCGATGCTCCTGCAGCTCTCGCAATTGATCCTTATGGCTAAGCGGGCCGACGAGCACCGTCTTCCCGGCTAACTGTTCGGCGTAATAGTCCCTTGTTCCGCTGGGCTGCGTGGCTCGCTCGAACGCCTTTTCCGGACTATCCAGGATCAGTTCGTCCAGGAATCGTTCGACGAGCGAAGTCGCGCTAGGCAAGAACGGAAGCGCCCCGACGTTCACAAGCTCGATACTGCGGTAAAAAGGATGCTCCCGATACTCTTCCTCGTTCGGGTACGGAAACAGGACGTAAGCCCCGAACATCGTTCGTTCGAATTGCCGACGATCACCGTTCGATTCATACACAATAGCGTCCCTGTAGCGGTGCATCGTATTGATGTCCTCTTCTTGAGGACCCGGCGTTCCATAGTCTCTCTTATAGGATGTGCCTTCGTACGCCGGATTAATTCTGTACTTGGCGTCGAATACGTACTTATATTCCATGGCGGAATCCTGTTTCTTGAGCGTTAGGATGTTGTCCGGTCTTTGCGATACCGTCTGGCTCCGGTCACCCGATGGCATGGCGTTATAGTACAAGGTAAACACTTCGCCATTGCGCGGATTCCGATAAACCATTCGCGCGCTCTGCGTTCGATCCAACGTTACGAAGAGTCCGCCGCGGTTTAGCTTGATCGCGTTCTGCTTCACCAACTCGTATTTCCGGCTTAGCAAATCGTGAATTTTCAGGAAACACCAATACTCGTATAGCTGGGCCAGATCTTTCATCGATAACCGGAACAGATCGTTTTGAATGGAGAGTCCCTTCATGAGCATCAGATAGCCCCGGTACACCTCGCGATAGCCGGGAGCCATCTGCAGCACCAACGATATCGTGAGCTGGCTAATCTCTCCTACCCGAAGAAAATCAAGCTTCAACAGGCGTTGTAATTCCGACTGCATCCGGTTAAGTTTGCCTTGTAAAATAGGATCGTTCGAGCGTCCCTTCTTGTGGATCAGCTGCTTGATGCTTTTCAAACGTTGTTGAATCCGAAGAAGCACCCACCGGACGAACCGGTTCTCGGGCGTATCATAGTCCACGTGACGCTTGGTCTCCAGAACGTGCGTAGGCATATAATTCTTATGGCGTATTCGAAAAAGCCCCTGCCCTTCGACCGGCGCAAGCAAGTGCGGACGTTTCGATAGAAACCCGATGTTGGTGGGTCCCGCTTTCTTTACCCGCGCCGAATCGACCACTCGGTTTTCTACGTGAAGCCGGTGATGCGGGGCATGTTGAATCCATTCCACTTGGCGAACAAGTTGTCGGAACATCGACTGAAGAATCACGAAAAATTCGGTCAAGCTCTGATTGGAGGTCTCTTTTAACCCCGTCAGGTTGTACGTCTTGCGCAAAAAATCGAAGGATAAGTTGTAGATCTGCTCGTTCACATCGCGCAGGATGGCTTCGTAATCCTTTTTGTAGTCGATTTTCGAAGGGAAAATCTCCAATTGCAGGCGAAAGACGGGTTCTCCGTACAACCGAAGCTCCAACTCGGTATACCCGACTTCGTTCTTAAAGTTCAGAACTCCCGACAACAGCCGTTTACCCTTAGGCAATACGGATTCGAGTAGCGAAACATTATCGTGGTAAAAAGTTAACGGGATATCCGGCTCCAGCTCGACGACCAACTCGTAGTCTTGCGTTTCGTAGAAGAGAGGCGGGCTCGCCTCCCCCTGTTCCCATTCGATCAACCGTTCCACTTCGGGCGAGTATCTTGCCACTGAGCGAATCTCCAACTCCGAATTCAACGATTGCGGCAAAATTCTCGCCTCTACCCATTCGGCCTCTTGACGATGAAGCTGCAACGTTTCGACCGTCGGGTGAAACGGCTTCCCTTGCAAATAGAGATGAAACCAGTTCGTCTCGATACGAATCAATTCGACCGTTTGATTAAGAGAGCCAATAGGAGGTAAAGCCATCCTCGTCCAACCTCCGTAGCATGAAGACGATTTTGATCGCGCTTTGCGGGTATTTGGCGGACTCGACCGTCTTGGCCAAGTTGCTCCACAGCTCGGAAGCATCGTCCTCGAGCTCGCCTTTATTGAGCTTCTTACCAAGCGCGATCTCGAGCAGCTGCAGAAGAACTCGTTTCACCGAACGGTTGCTTCCCTGGATTCGCGGCAAAATTTTCTGCAGCAGCTGATAGTCGAGCGCTTCATCGTTCGTTAATAGTCCGGCCTGTTCGTTGTAGAGCAGGTAGAAGCAAATAGCATCCCGGATACGGAACCCGACATGAGAATGGATCTGCCCGAGAATATCGTTGATTCGGACCAGTTCGCTGGTCGCTTTTTCGATTAATGGAATATTCGAGCCCTGATACGCATCGACCAGTTGCAAATAATCGGCGCGCAAGAACGCATTCGATGCCGGTTGCGTAGGAACAGAATTCACGCTTGGCGATGGATACACATCCAATTGGATTTCGTTAAATTCGATCGTGTTCGCCCGGTCGAGCACCTTTTTGCTGAAGGGATGGGTCGTTTCGTCCATGTTGACGGTGCCGATCAGGTACACGTTGTCCGGAATGTGAAGTCGACCGTACTTGGACTGGTCCTCCTCATTCGCGAGAGCGGATGGGCGTATGAGCGGATCGGTAACGATGCGGTCCTCTTGCCGTTTCTGCGTCTCCAGGATGCTCAGCATATCGCTAAAATAGTGCTCGACCCGAGCCAAGTTCATCTCGTCCAAGCAAATAAAATACGGCTTGTCCCGATTGGCCGGATCGGATGCTTCTACCAGCACGTCCGTAAGGGGACCCGGGCGAAACCGATCGCTGAGGTCCTTGTAACCGATCAGATCAGACGGATCGCTCCAGTCGGGCCTTACCGGGATCAAAGTATATTGACCGTTTTCGCTTGTTGCGCCGATGGCCTCAGCGAAGAGCTGAACGAGCTTCGTTTTCCCGGTGCCCGATACGCCCGCCAAGATGACGAAGGGCTTTGTTTTCATGGAAAGGTAGAAGTTCTCGATCAGATGATCGGGAAACGAAAAGCCTCTTTGGCGGATGTAGGCTTTCACGGCGTCTAGTCTTTCGTTTACGCTTAAATTAAGCATGGGCGGTTGTGTGGTAGGCACGCTGGATTGCTCCTGACCGTCATTGGATTGAAGAACCAAATGGACATATTGCTTGTAGTTGTCGACCAAGTTCTCCAGATCAGCGGATAGTTGCTCCTCCGTCGGCAGATTGTCCCGGTCGTACTTGTAGTACGCGACTGTTGATACTTGGTAGTCGTAGCCTAATCCGTCTGATGTCAGATGTATTTCTTCATCCTTTTGGAGACCCTCCAGCGGAATCATCGCTCGGATCTCTTGAACTTTATTACGCAAGTATTTGTGCGCTTCGGTTTTGCCTTTTTTGTTTGGTTCTGTGACTCCTTGCATAAGCGTGAGGTATACCGAACTCATGTCCTCAGAAAATAGATAAACGATATATTCCCCTTTTTGTGTAGTTTCCGTAATTCTACGATCCATAATTGCGATCCACGGAATCCTTGCCCAGGTCCCCATGCCGACCGAAGCCTGAACCTTTAAGTCGGGATCAATGAATGAATACTCCCGTATGCCTGTGGGGATCTGATGACGAACGTATTGGCCAAGCGAGTTATTTTTTAGCGGTTCCCGTTTCGCCGCCGTGTACTTAGTGAGCACGTTCAAGAGTGCGTCTCTTATTGTGAAGTCCAAGGAATGACGTTGTTGGTGATACTGATCCAATTCATGTGTGGCATAGTCGTATAGATCAATTAATACATCCTGATTCCAGGTATTATAGAGGCGTTCCTTAAATCCGATAGTTTGTAGCTGCGAATTCACGTCGAGGATGCTATTCAACGCCGAGATCGGAGAATAAATAATTTGCGTAATAAGCGCCATCGTGACGTCCGCCCAACGAGGGATGTTGTTAATAGGGGGATCTACAGGTTCCCCACGACTTTCCCGTTCTTGCAGGAATGCCAAAAAGCGCGCTTTCACATTTTCTAGTGAGACTTCGCGCTGATTCGTTTGGCTCATTTCTTGCAATAGAGCGATGATGAGCACCATTTTATACGACTTCTGCTTATGAGTGAAAATACCGGACAACTCGGCTGGTAAGCTCATGAAGAAACCACCTTGATTGGAAGATGTAGGATTAGACAATATACCTACAAGTTCGACAAGGTGGTTTGGGGTTCCTGCATGCTGTTAATTCTAACTTAATCAGATGCTGTGATCTTGTTCATGATGCCACTCTCCTGCAGACTAACAAAATGATCCCCTGCCCCTAGAACCAAATGATCCAGCAATTTAATCCCCATGAGTTCTCCCACCTGCATGAGCCGATACGTTATTTTCACATCCTCCAAACTGGGTTCCGGATCCCCGCTTGGATGCCAGTGTGCACAAATAATTGAAGCGGCATTCGCCAGTAAGGCCGTCTTGAATACTTCTCTTGGATGGATAAGTATGCTGTCTAGCGTTCCTACAGCCACAGTCTGCAGAGCGGTGGGTCTATGTTTAGTATCTAGACATAGCACCGCCAAATGCTCCCGATCCATCTCCTCCGACGCCCATTGACGGAACACCAGGTGAGCTTCTTCCGGAGAATCCACTTTGGGTTGAGTAAAGAACCCACCCTCTCGGATCAACTTCAGGCGAACAAATTCCACGTATTGCTGTTGAATGTCCCTCATCCTGACCCCCTGTATCAATTACACAGCTTCGCAGACTATAGTCCTCATATTAACACATTAGTCTTATGCAGACCATAGTCCGTAGACTATTTGTCGAGGAGATGGAAATAATAAGCCTCAAGGAGTGAATCCCTTGAGTATTGAGATGATTTTCGGCCAACAGCTACGGAAAATTCGCGAAGAACGAAAGCTCAGTCAAGAAGAGTTGGCATTTCGCGCAAAGTTAGATCGAACTTATATCAGCTTGCTTGAACGCGGAAAGCGACGGCCTACGTTAAATACGATTTTTGCACTGGCTGCTGAGCTAGATATTAAACCGTCAGAATTGGTGCGGATGGTAGAGGGTGAGTGGCGAAATGGAAGTCATGAAACCTAATGCTAGCCGATGAAAATAAATCCATCAGGTACAATCTACTCCATTGAAAATGCGTAATATCAGGCTAACCTTCTAAATTTGGAAAATTTAGGATTTTATCTTTGTAAACATCGCTCTAATTGTTGGAATATTATGTTACTATATAGACGGCATTAAAGATACCGTTATAATTTGATGCAAAGTCTATCTACAATTTGCATGGGTTCCTTGCTTATTTCATCAATAAAGCCTATAACGGCAGTACGTATCTCATCAACGGTTTCAAAGAACACATTGTAAATAACAGACTTTTTCATCCATCCCCATAATCCCTCAATAATATTAAGCTGAGGGCTATAGGGTGGGAGAAGTACAAGTTCCAATTTATCGGAATACTCGGTTAGAAAGGGTTGAATTAGCCTGGCATGGTGAATGCGCGCATTATCCAGAATCATAACCGTCTTACCCTCTGGATATTTGGCGATGATGTTTTCAAGAAATGAAAGAAAGACTTGAGCATCGTACTGTGCATGATCTTCAACATAGATTTCGCCTGTTTCATAATCAATTGTACCCATTAACTTGGCGCCGCGATGTTGACCATAGGTTGGGATTCGCTTTTGTTGACCTTTTGGAAACCATGTATTGGCCAGAGCCTGGTAATCCCGAATCATACATTCATCTTCAAACAGAATCCGAGCAATTTCGTGCAGATGCAATTTTTTTAACCCTTCAAATGTTTGCTTAAAAGCTTCTTGTTGCTCCGGATCTGCTTTTGCCAATGTATAGGTTGGTCTTGTGAAACTGAAACCTAAGCGATACAGCAATTCACGTGTTCCACGTTCTGAATAATTGACTTGGTACTGCTGCTCTATCCATTGCCTGATCATACTTGCAGTCCAATTCATATTGGCTGGAAAACCAACGTCGGCGGGTCGCTTATCTACGATGATTTGACACAGTTCTTGTTCTTGTTCGGAAGTTAGGCGTTTCGGGCGTCCGGGAGAGTGGTTCATTTGAAGGCCCTCTAAACCCTCTGTGCAGTATGCCCGAATATATATACCGATGGTTTCCAAGTTAAGATCCAGAATACTCGAAATTCTATTACGGCTTTCTCCAGATAGAAATAAATAAATGCACTGATAACGTACGTATAACCTGACTGCGTCAGTAGCTTTCATTGCAGCCCGAGCTTCTTCCAATCGATTCTCTTTATCTTCAAATTGAATTGCTTTTGTTCTTGCCATATCGATCACTCTTTCCATAAGTAGTTTCACACTAATGGAAATAATTAGATGTTAACGACGTGAACTCCTTGTATGAATTCATAGGTTATTTTCAGCCGTCTATATACTTACGTCTCCTTGAATTCCCGAGGGGATTTTTTGCTGCTTTAAAGGATTTTTTGTGCTTTCTGTAGAAGTACTCCCTATAGAGAATTGCGAAGGGAGCGAGGGCAGTGAAGCTAACGTCAAGACAGGTATTACAAGTTAGCAAAGGAGACACCGAGATCGCTGGCTTCATTTCTGCGCTCCTGACGCAAAACGAGAAATTGACCGAAATGGTTGAAACACAATCCAAACAGATCAAAAAGTTAGAGAATCGTGTACACGAGTTAGAACGGCAACTCGGTCAAAATAGCAATAATAGCAGCAAGCCACCTTCAAGTGATGGATTGCGCAAAAAGAACAATCTACGTCAACCTGGAGGCAAAAAGGGCGCTCCTAAAGGGCACGAAGGCCACATGCTTCGTTTTAGCCTTGAGCCAGACGAAGTTGTCGTTCATCCTTGCCTACTTGCAAGAACTGCAATCATTCCTTGGCTGACATACCTGCGCAAGCGTGGATCAAAAGACAAGTGTTTGACTTGCCGCTCTCGCCGATCATTACGACCGAACACCGCGCTGAAGAGAAACGTTGCCCTTGCTGTCACACCGTGCAGCGGGCCGAGTTCCCTGCTATAGTTAAAGCACCCGTACAGTACGGGGAGAGCATTACAGCATGGACGACCTATCTCAGCATCTACCAGTTAATGCCCCTGAAACGCATTGCCCAGTTCTTTTTTTTTCGGATGCCGTCCGAGCGAACGGACGTTGCTTGAACAACTGAATACGATGGCAAGTCGTGTCGCGGAGCAGGAACCGGTAATCCAAGCGCACCTTCGCAACGAACCCTTCATTTATTGCGATGAGACGCCTATGCCAGCATTCGCGGGTTTATTTCCACACTTCTAAAACAATCACTCCCCCTGCACGATTCACTCGTATCCATTCTTCGTGGACAGTTTCAGTTTAGGGCTACGTAAGTAGTCAACTATTTAATCGAGCTAAAAACAGAAATCAGTACTTGACATTGAGAAAGCCGGGTTAAAACACGTGAGAAGCAAAATTTTATCCTCTCAGCCACCAAACCTGTCTGTCAAGCACTGATCTTAAGGTTGAGCTTTTTATTGATATGAAAATTCTTTTAGAATTATTGAGGTAGTTCCTATAGTTAGTATAAACGTACCCGATACAATCATTATTCAGATATTACAAGATAGACTGTCTCCCAAAGAAGGTAATTCATAGAAATTAGTCGAATACCAGTGTATACTGTCTTTTAATATGTTTAGATTGGAGGAGAATTTACCTATGTCTAGTGTGTTTGAAGCAAGAGAACCGAATATTGCCGACAACGATCGTCTTAGGATTCCTCAAAAGGATGCTTTTAAGAAAATTGTGGAGCATTACTCTCAAAAAGAATTCGAGAGAGAGACTTCGATAATCTTACCAGTCGGATGCGGAAAGTCTGGGCTGATTACGTTGACGCCTTTTGCGGTTAAGTCTAATAAAACTCTGGTCATCGCTCCTGGCTTGAATATTGCATCTCAGTTGCTTAAAGATTTCGATCCATCTCAAGAAGGAATGTTTTACTCAAAATGTTTAGTATTAGAAAGCCCACCCTATCCAGAGCCAGCTGAAATAAGAGGGAATACAACAAATAGATCTGATTTAGATGAAGCTGAAGTTGTAATTACAAACATACAACAGTTGCAGAGAAAGAATAATCGGTGGTTATCTTCATTGCCAGAAGACTATTTCGACTTAATTCTAGTTGATGAAGCTCATCATAATGTAGCTGAAAGTTGGGACATAATTCGTAAAACTTTCCCATCAGCAAAGATAGTAAACTATAGTGCAACACCCCGTCGAGCTGATGGTCAAATAATGTCTGGGGAAATAATATATACCTTCTCTATAGTAAGGGCGATTGAAGAGGGGTATGTTAAACGACTTAAGGCAGTTGTTCTCAACCCTAACACACTCAAATATGTTCGTCGAGAAGATGGGCAAGAGATTGTGGTAAGTCTTGAGGAGGTTAAACGATTAGGCGAAACAGATACTGATTTCAGAAGAAGCATTGTAACATCAGAAGAGACTCTGTTCACCATCGTTGATGCATCAATTCGCGCCTTAAATAGAAATAGAGAACTATCCGGCAACTCTCATCACAAGATTATAGCTTCTGCGTTAAATCGCCAACATTGCATACAGATAATGGAGGCTTATCGCGCAAGGGGACTACGTGCAGCATACGTTCACAGTCTGCAAGATGACGCAGAAAATGATAGTGTACTTGACAGTCTCAAGAACAACCAGTTGGATGTAATTGTGCAGGTGAGAAAGCTTGGCGAAGGATTCGATCATCCATTTTTAAGTGTTGCCGCAGTGTTCAGTGTGTTCAATGAACTATCGCCCTTTGTTCAATTTGTTGGTCGGATAATGCGTGCGATAGATCAAAATGCTCCGGATAGTTTAAATAATCAAGGTACAGTCGTATTTCATGCGGGTTCAAATATTGCTCGTTTGTGGGGGGACTTCCAAGACTTTAGCCAAGCTGATCGTGATTTCTTTGATCAGCTACTTCCAATGGAAGAGCTTGATTTCACTGACGCTAGCGAAATTATTATAGAACCGGGAACTTCTCCAAGAAATAGACGAGTAAACCAAGTTGAAATTAGAGGGCAAGAAGGTATTTCCGTTTTGGAAATTCCTCTAGTTCTAGATGATGACGAAGTTAAGAAAGCACTTGATCTTCTGAGATCAAAGGGAGTTACTTTAGAGGATATACAAATAGCGTATGAGCATCAACCAGTATATACAACCAAACAAAAGGAGCGACAAGCTGCCCGTCAGGCATTAGATGAAACCGTGCGGAATGAAGTAGGCTTTGTTCTAAGGCAACGGGGAATAAATCCTCAAGGACGAAATTTAGACAAAAAAAGGCTAAATAAAACCAATTTTGTAGTTCTTAAATCCGTTGTAGACCGAAAAATTAACGAGCTTGTCGGAAAAACAACAGGGATGAGACATGAGTTTTCTAGAGAAGAGCTTGACGATATTCGAACTAACCTTACTCGAATAATTGATGAATCTCTTCAGGAGGTGTTATAGTGGCTAGACCCAAATCGTTTTTAAAATCAATTGAAGTTGACGAAGCTAAACGTGAACACAAATGCCAACATATCCCTTCGCATCAAATAAGTAAAAGTGAGAGACGTTTAAAGCTAAAAGTGGACAGAACATTCGAACATTTTTGTGTAGACTGTGCTATAAAAACAATTGAAGCTGATATTGCAAAACTTCAAAACATTAAATTACAACTAACGAATGAAGTAACCTAATCCCCATTAAATTGGTTATGAAACCCTGCTCTACTATAACTGCCCGAATCAAAATGGATTCGGGCAGTCCATTTAGTATAACAAAGGTATGTATGGCTCAAATCAATGTGTTCTCAACCAGCAGCACTCAAAATTCCACATGATAACAGAGTCTAAATATACGATGCAATAAGAATAATCGTTATTATCCCCCAACCATTCAACCGCTTGCTTCCTCCCAAATAATAAATCTATCAGCAATGGTTTTGTTGTAAAATCATGTATAATAATGTAGAGTGGGATTATGAAATAGTATTTTCAACCTAATACCAATCTATTATCATAGTGCATGAGCACTAGAATGGGGGATATATGAAAAAACATATTTCAGAACTTCTTAACTATGCTCGAACTGGACATTCTCACTTTGATTTCGTGGATATCAATGTTCGAGATGATCAAGCATTATTTATTGACCCTTGTTTAATAGAAATCCAACAAGGAACTTGGTACAGTAATGCAACAAAACTGTTGGATAATTTTTTTAACAAATTTTATGAAGCATATCGTAACAATGACACATCCAAAAAACTAGAGTTACTATCCTGTGCAAGAGAAATTAATTTTACAAAGTTAGGTTATGGGAAGGGGGATAATGGGCACGGTAATACTGCAGAAGGTCTACTAGTAACTTTCAAAAATCTGGAAAGGCTTACTGTAAATATACCTTCTATTACAAAAGCAATGGACTTACCTGTTACTATATCAGGCTTTAATGAAGATGGTCTTTCAGATATGATAACCAATATTTTGCATCTCCAATTGAATGAGTTTACAATAGAACAATTAGCTATTGCCAATGTTAAGCCAAATTCTGAAGATACCTTTAATACTTGGGATTTGGTTTCATCCTCTTGGAAGAACGTAACAGCCCCTTGCTATCGTTATGAAAACAATAAGATTCTACTTACTCCAAAACATATCGTTAGAAAAAAGTATCATTTTGGTGCAAATCAATTTTTAATGCGAGTAATTCTAGAAAGGGCCAAAAAAGAAACTGCATATACTAACCCAAAAGGGAAGACTCGTTATCGAAAAACCAAGAAAGAACTCAAACTTGCAATACCAAAAGAAGATCGTAACTGGAAATATAAATATATTAACGAGAAAACAGAAAATGACCAGTCTTTTTTAATTGACTATCATGATGCCATCCCTAACTTGTACAGTAATAAAGCAATGACTGATGCAGAATTAGACCAATTTATTTACTAGTCGGAGCTACTATATATAGTTAAAATTTAAAACCCACGCAATTACCCTCATACACTAGACACAGCACTCCGCATGCGTGGAGTGCTGATTTAGCCTTCTATCTGTAGATTGAGCATCGCCGCTTCCACCTTCAACTCGACTCTCTGCTTTACCATCAGCGATGATACGGTTCACCATATCGCAAATAAAGGATAGCTGAATTCAAAAGTCCATGCCTATAACTACCAATCAACTCAGACATTTCTTGTCCAATTCTCGTGTCACCTTTATTCTGAAGGATCTGGGGTATCTGACTTCTTGATTGAAATTGCTAAGAAGACAACTCTACAGGGTCGATCTTATATTTATACAGTTGTCGTGCTCGTCCGCTTCGCTCCTTGCATGTTGAAACGAACCCCATGGCCTCCTTTGTAGTCGTCTCCCCAAACTCCCCCATCAACCAAAAATACCTGAACTTGAACCATACAATTGCCGGAAGAACGAAAATCAAACATAAACTTGCCGCCGTTCCATATATAATGTCCAACAACGAAAAATACCGCCCAAGTAGGGCGGTGAACTCATTTGTCTATCGTTTCAGTCGAAATGTTGATGCGAAAAGCCTCTTCTTTCAAGTCTGATTGCCCATTCGCTTTAGCGCTGGTCACTTCCTCATCAAGCCATCCCCGTTATTAACAATATCGTTCGTCCCCCCTGAAACAACGGATGCGGTTATTTCCTTCGCGTTACCCCCCATTCAACCCCCGCACAACCTCCAAAGGAACCTTCAGCGCCCGCTCCTCCGTCAGCAGGCCGTTGACTTCTTGCTGGACGTCGGTAATTTGCGTGTAGCAGTAGCCTACGATGTAGTCGGTTTGCTTTACCGCCCGGTGTATGTCCTGCAGCCGCTTCACGAACGAATCGACGGAAGCTTCCTGCTTGCCGTATCCCCATCCGGCTTCGCTCTTCAAGGCGACGCCGCCGAATTCGCTCAGGATGATCGGTTGGCCGCCGTAGCGGTAGCCGTTGGCATAAGCGTATTTCCTGTTGTTAAAGGCGATCTCATTATTCACGATGCGGTCTTTATCCCCGTAACGCTGCAGGAATTCCTCGCCGCTCTCCACATAATCGTGAAGCGTCAGAATATCCGACACCGTATGCTCCCAGCCGTCGTTGGACACGACGAGCCGGGTAGGATCGAAGGCCTTGGTCAGATGGTAGATCGACTCCGTGAAAGCCTGCTGCCTCCGGTCTGTGGCAATATTCATAATGCCCCAGGATTCGTTGAACGGCACCCAGGTAATGATGCTGGGATGGTTGTAATACTGGCGCACGATCTCCATCCATTCCGAAGTGAAGCTCTGAACGGCATCGTCGTTGAACTCGAACGTCGCCGCCATCTCCGACCATACGAGCACGCCCTTCACGTCGCACCAATAGAGAAATCTCGCGTCCTCGACTTTCATATGCTTCCGAACGCCGTTATAGCCCATCGCCAGAATCGCGTCGATATCCCGAAGGATCGCTTCTTCCGACGGGGGTGTCAGATGGCTCTCCGGCCAGTAGCCTTGGTCCAGCAGCAGCCGCTGATAGATCGGTTCGTTGTTCAGCAGCACTTGTCCGTTCCTTGTCGAGATCTTCCTCATCCCGAAATAGGAATACACATGGTCCAGCTTCTCGTCCCCGCGGTACAGGATAAATTCGGCATCGTACAGATTCGGGTTTTCAGGCGTCCAGTAGATCATCTTCCAAGGTCCGTTCATCTCGTGCAAGAGGTCGACCTCGAGCTGAAGCCATGCACGGTCGACAGCCAGACTGACGCGCTTCACCTGATTGCCCTTCAGGCTAATGATCGTCTCTAGACGAAGATCGTCGCCAGAGAGGTCGCCTTTCACGCAATAGTCCAGCTTCACTTTCCGCGCATCGATATCCGGCGTCATCTTCACCTGTTCGAGATGAACCGGGTTCACATACTCCAGCCATACGGTCTGCCAGATGCCAGTCGTCTGAACGTAGAAGCATTCGAAGCTGTCCCGGACCCAACGCTGCTTCCCGCGCGGCTGGGCGGCGTCCATGCTGTCCTCCGCCTTGACCGTCACGCTATTGCTCTCACCATAGACGATATAGGGCGTGATATCGAAGGAGAAGGCTGAATAGCCGCCTTGGTGCCGCCCGACGAACCGGCCGTTCACCCATACCTTCGCCACGTAATCGACGGCCTGAAAGTGAAGAATCGCCCGCTTGCCCGATTCGGCTGCAGGAATGTCGATCATGCGCCGATACCAGATATGGGCATGATGCTCTTCTTCGCCTATCCCGCTTGCCATTGTCTCGTAGGTGAACGGGACATTGATCTTGCGGTCGCCGCCAAACCGCTCCGCCCATCCGGCCAGCTCCCCCTCATCGTGATCGTCGAATCCGAAGCTCCACTCCCCGTTCAGGTTGGTCCATTCCGTTCGGACGAACTGCGGTCTCGGATAATCCTTGATATACATTTTGGTCGCCATACGGGTTCTCCTGCTCCTTTTTTCTAGTTGCCGTAACCTATCTCGCTTCCACCCCGGAATCGGGCTTCTCTCTCCGCGCCATTCCCGTCCTACCCTTTAACTCCCGTCATGGAGACGCCCTGAACGATATGCTTCTACAACAAAACATAAACAATCATCGTCGGGATGGCCGCAATGGCGCTGGCCGCCATAATCGTATTCACATGCAGCACGTTATTCGCCAGGAAGGTCGGAAGTCCCGTCGCAAGCACCATGTTCTCTTCCGAATTAATGACGATATAAGGCCAGATGAAATTGTTCCAGGACATGATGAAATAGAAGATTCCGATCGAGATCATCGCCGAGCGCGTAAGCGGCATATAGATCGACCACCACAAGCGAAAATCCTTGCAACCATCGATTTGCGCTGCCTCCATATAATCCTTCGGCAATCCGTTCATGAATTGCAGAATCAAGATCAGTCCGAGCGGATTCGTCAGGCTGGGCAGAATAATTCCCCATTTGCTATCGAGCAAATTGATGCTCAGAACCGTTTCATATAACGGGATAAGCATGGCTTCCGTCGGGATGAGCAGACCGGAGGCGCACAGGATGAACCAGAAGGCGTTGGTCTTAAACGATTTGCGCGCGAACGCGAACGCGGCAAGCGAGCTGATCGCGACGGTAATGACTGTCGTAACGGCGCCGATAACCAAACTATTGAACGTCCATCTCAAGATTTGGGATTCCGTAAGCACCTTGTCGTAGTTTCTTATCGTCCAATCCGAGAAATCGATCCATTCTTTGATCGTAATGGCGGACACGCCTTCGGGCTTGAAGGAAACGACGAACATCCAAGCCAGAGGGGTAACAAATACGACGGCCAATAGAACGGTTAACCCATAGATTTCGGCTCTAGCCACTGTATTCTCCCTCCATTACGATTGTTTCCGGTTCATCAGCATGTATTGAACAGCGGCGATCAGCAGCATAAAGATACAGAACAGCGTAGATTGCGCGGCCGCAAGACCGAACATGTCCTTCTTGAAGCCCGTGACGTAGATCGATCGGACGATCGTATTCGTCGCGTCTCCCGGGCCGCCGTTCGTCATGATCTGCACTTGGCCGAACAGCTTCAACCCTGCAATGATCTGGAAAAAAATTTGCACCTTCATGACGGAGGATAGGCCGGGCAACGTAATATAGCGGAATTTGTGAGCCGCGGATGCCCCGTCGATATCGGCCGCCTCGTAGAGATCCGGCGAAATTTCCTGAAGCCCCGCCAGGAACAGCACCATGACGAACCCGACGGTCCACCAGACGGTCGCGATGACGATCGACCACCAGGCCGCGTTCGGGTCGGTCAGCCAATTCACCGACGATATCCCGAGCGATTCGAGGATCACGTTCACAAGCCCGTTCTTCGAGTCGAACATCCGCAGCCAGATTTCATCACTTAATCCCCTTTCGAAGTTGAATGTAATCGCTTACAATTTACCCTATTATCGTACCACCATCCTTTTGCGATTTTTATATCTTATTAAGTATATTTTGCTGAAAAAGCGTGACGGGAACGGCGATCCTTCGCGGATTGTACGCGCCTTGGATTTGCTCCAGCAGCATCTCGACGGTTACTCTGCACATCTCTTCCACGTTCTGCTTCACGTAACTGACGTCCGGCAGATCGGACGGGTCGAAGCTAATCAGCTCCGGACTGCGGCCGCCGGATTCGCCAAGCAATTGAATCGCCCGATGCGCATATCGGGTCAGCTCGGCGTTGCAAGCGAAGACGGCCGTAATCTCCGGATGCTCCTTCAACAATTCCTGAATCATGAACACGCCCTTGCCCGAGGCAATATCGTCGAAGCCGAGCATGCACCACAGGTTTTTGTTGATCGACCGATTCCGCTTCAGGAAAGCCTTCTCGAATCCCGCAGCCCGGTCTGCCGTCGCCGAATTGGTTACTTTCGCCGTGACGAATGCGATATGCTCATGACCTTTGCGCAGCAGATGCTCGACCGCCTGGTAAGCGCCGTCCAGATTGTCCGCGCTCGCGCTGTACGTTTCGATTTCCTTCATGTAGCGATCGATCAGAACGAGCGGGAACCGATTCAGCGACAATCGCAAAATATCGTTGTTGTACATCTCCTGCTCGATCGGGAAGATGATGAGCCCCTTCACCCGCATTTGGATCAAATCTTCGATGGCTCGGCTTTCCTCCAGCCCGGATTCCTGGGTAATCTTGACGAGCAGGTAATAGCCGCTTTCCCGCACGTACTGCTCGACGGCATTCATGATCCGCTGATCGACTTTCGTTTTCATGCAAGGAAGAATCAGTCCGATCAGCCCCTTGTGGCGGCTCATGGATGGAATACCGTCCTCCATGCGGTTCACGAACGTTCCTTTGCCTCGATGCCGGATGAGCACGCCTTCCTCGGCCAATCCGTTAATCGCGTTTTTCGTCGTAATCTTGCTCACATGGTATTGCTTCGCAAGCTCCGTCTCCGACGGTACGCGATCTCCCGTCCTCAGCTGCCCCGAACGAATCAGGTAACGGATGTCCTCTTGAATTTGTTTGTATAGCGGCAACGGCCTCATCGGATTCGCCTCGCTTCGCACGAGATTGATCGTTCTGGCTATCATCATATCACGATGAAGCTGGCCGAGTCATGAAGCAGATCGTTCCGTCAATGTGGAGATCGGCGCATCGTCAGTCTTCAGCCGAAGCCCCATATTTATGTTGCATTCGCGGATAATGAATCGATATGTGCGACTGCACTGGCCGTACACTCATCCACGCATACACTAACCGTGTGATGACAGTCACAATAAATAACAAGGCGGTGAAACTATGGGCTACGGAGTTGGCGGCGTAGGCGGTTCTTGCGCCGGTTATGGCGGCTTGCAAGCTGCTGCATTCGTTCTTGTGCTCTTTATTCTGTTGGTCATCATCTTGCGCGCCGGGTTCGGAGGATACTAAGAATATGGTTCATCCTGCTACCCCGCCATTCTCAATATGAATGGCGGGGTTTTAATACAGGACAGATGTTCATGTTGCAAATGCGGATAATTGATTGAGATGTGCGATTGCACTGACCGTACACTCATCCACGCATACACTGACCGTGTGATGACAGTCACAATAAATAACAAGGCGGTGAAACTATGGGCTACGGAGTAGGCGGTTATGGCGGCATGCAAGCTGCTGCATTTGTTCTTGTGCTTTTCATTCTGTTGGTCATCATCTTGCGCGCCGGACACGGGTACTAATAGGAGTAGGTTCACCATACTACCCCGCCAGTCTCAATAAGAATGGCGGGGTTTTTTTATTACCAATAGTTAAATAATGAGGTGAGCTAGTGGGCATATCTATTGCTGCCTTAATCGTGCTTGTGATTTTTATCCTCGTAGTCTTTATACTTATCGGAAATACCTTTTCAGGTCGGAATTATCGAAGAAAGTTAGGGTAACGACAGGCTTCATAAAACAATGCCCGAGAGCCGAAGCCCTCGGGCATTGTTCTATCGCTGATTACCCCGGGATCTTAAGGACTATTCCTGCACCCTTAGCGTAATCGTGACCTTAAATAAATCGCCGTCGACTTCAATCGTAAGATTGCCTTCATGAAGATCCACGATTGATTTTGCTATGGCCAGTCCAAGACCGGAACCTTCTGTGTGACGCGAAGAATCTCCGCGTTTGAACCTTTCAAACAGCTCCTCCCTGTTTTCGCTGATTTCATATTTGGACACATTCTTAAACGAGATCGTCACACGATCGCCCGACGTTTGTATCGTAATATAGACGCGCGAGTTTTCCAGCGAGTATTTCAGGACGTTCCCGATTAAATTATCGAAAACGCGAAACAACTTCTGCCCGTCAACAAAGGCATATACCGGCACTTCCATATTGGGCAGCCGAAATTGAAGGCTGGAATCGTTGATCAGGTTATCGTATTCCGCAAGCGTCTGTTGCAACAGCTGGACAAGATCGACTTTTTCCTTATTCAATTCAACATTGCCGCTCGCCATTTTCGAAACCTCGAACAGATCGTCGATCAGAACCTTTAACCGCTGCGACTTCTGATCGATAATTTCAACATAGGCGATCCTGTTCTCGTTCGAGACATCTTCCTTCTTCAGCAGCTCGGTATACGTAATGATGGAGGTCAGCGGCGTTCGAAGGTCATGGCTAACATTTGTAATAAGCTCGGTTTTGAGGCGTTCGCTCTTGGCCTGTTCATTCTGCAGCGTGGTTACGCCTTGCTTTAATACGTTGATATTTTCCGCAAGCGTGGCCAGTACGGATTTGCCCGGTACCCGCAGATCTGGACCCAACTTCCCGACAGCGAGCTCATTCGTCTTTAACACGATTCGATTAAAGTACCCGATTCTCTTCATCAAGACCATCAAGAGAGGGAACCCGACGACTGCAAGCAGCACAAGATAGACAGCAATAAACAAGGGATCCACGATCATCATTAACGCTGCTAAACCTAAACCAAATACGATCGTTAATACGATAAATAACTGCACCCCGGTGCTCGTTTTGAGAAAAGCGTCTTTCAAGCTGCTCCTAACTTGAAGGATTTGCGCCTTAACACTCTGCCAAGCCCTATTTATAAGTCCGCTTCGCCATTCTTCTTTTAGATACTGCCAATCCTTTATTCGTGACGCAATTAGCCTTCCCTGCGCAAGCGTAACCGCTAAACAAATCGATGCCAATGCCATACCGATAACCATACTCCAACCGGAAGCGAAAGGATTTTCAAAGATATACAGGAATTGATCCTTTATCGAAAACAGGAAATAAAGAGTGGCCCAACCCGTCAGGAGGATCAATGCTGTCCGTACGTCGACTGGAAGCTTATTGTAATAGGGCGCCCATCTTTCGACTGTTGCAGGCATAACCCTTGCCTTTTTCATGACGAAGAAACATAAAATAAGAGAAACGATACTTGCTAAGGTATAGGCCCATAACAGAATTTGTTCTTGTTTGTATTTATTGTACTTAACCGAAATGGAGCTGGACGAGGGCAAGGCCTTGGATACCGCAATCTCTCCTTTGAACGGAATGAGTGAATTTACCCGTTGATCGTACTGGTGAAGCCAATAATAAGACTTCGAATTATCTGTAGGTATCGGATAGCTGGAGATATATCTCATGTGATGAGAGTTCATCTTGTCTGTAATCGATTCGTCATCGGCAAGAAAGATATTCGTATAGATCCTATCGGAAGTGCCGCTCGTAAAATAATATTGAAGCTGTCCCTTGTAGCTTAGAAAATCCAAGTAATACTGTTCTCTTCCCTGGTAATACTCTTCTACCCTCTTTTCCTTTTCAGCGATAATCTTTGCTCTAGCGTAATCGTCGCTTTTGAAAATTTGACTAATCTCCTCGATCTTTCGATCTCTCTCCGCAAGGTAGATCTCCGCTGCGTCCTGGTTATTCGCCGATTCGGCTTCATGAATCAGAGGTTCATACTCATCTTTGAGGATGGTCATTTGATTCGTTAGATTGCCAAACCTGTTCCGATACTCCTCGATTTCATCTTGAGAAACCGTTATGGATTGCTTTGCTTTCTCTAATGGAATATGGTTAAGCTCAAACAAGTTTAGATATTGAGCAAAGAGGTCGAGCTCATCGCGGAATTGAGGCGTATGAAAATAATCGCGGTGAACGTAACTGGAACCATAAGTGGATACGATGAAGAGCCCGCTCAGGCCAAAAGTAAACAGAAGCACCCATAGGCCAAGGTTCAATCTACTTTTCCATTTTGTAACCAATTCCCCACACCACCTTTAAATACGTTGGATTTTTCGGATCGATCTCGATTTTTTCCCGAATTTTTCGAATGTGAACGGCTACCGTATTTTCCGCGTTAAAGCCTGGCTCCTTCCATACCAATTCATAGATTTCACTGATCGAGAACACTCGGCCGGCGTTCGTCATCAGCAATTCAACAATTTTGTATTCGATAGGGGTAAGCTTGACCGGTTCGCCATGAACGGTGACTTCTTTGGCCGATTTGTCCAAGGTCAGGCCCTTCAGATCGATCACTTTCTTCATGCCTTCGTAGGAGCCCAGCGTCACATACCTTCTCAACTGGGATTTCACGCGGGCAACGAGCTCCATCGGATTAAACGGTTTGGTCACGTAGTCGTCCGCGCCGACGTGGAGACCCAATATTTTGTCGCTATCCTCGCTTTTGGCGCTCAGCATCAGGATCGGAATGTTTTTCTTCTCGCGAATTTTGGACGTCGCGGCAATTCCGTCTAGACGGGGCATCATCACATCCATAATAATAAGATGAATCGGATGCTCGTTAATGAAATCCAGCGCTTCCACCCCATCCTTCGCTTTCAATACCGTAATGCCTTCATTCTTCAAATAAATCTCGATGGCGTCCCGTATTTCCTTTTCATCATCCACAACGAGCACGAAGAAATTTTCCATCCTTCACTCCACTTTTCCTAAGTCGTCTTTCCATATCTTAATCGTAAGCGGTAAATATGAACATCCGTGTAGGATAATTATGAAGAAGTTATTAAGGTTTTGGGGGGTGTGCCCAGAGATAGCTTGCTGGATTGAATTGCGTTGCTCGGACCGTTCTCAATCTTCTGCTTGAAACGAACCCTAATGTCCTCAATGTTGCGATCCCGACTTATTTTTTGCTGGGCGTATGACAAAAAAACACCGGCCGCGAAGGACCGGCGTTTTATATACGAAGACGAAATTGCGAACCCCCGCCTCGGCAGCAACGGTCATTTCTGGTCCGCGTATCGCCACCATGCGAGCGTGACGGCTGCGCCTAGCAAACCGATCGCAAAAGGAATCGAAAGGCTAACGGCATTCAGATGCATGTTCTCCTCTCCTGCCGCCCCGCTGAACAAGCTCGGGATCGCCCATGGAAAGTAGGCTGCGACTCCCAACGCACCGCTGAATTGGGCGGCAATCATCGTCAGGACAACGAATCCGAGAGAAGAGAGATAACCTCGGCCCACGCTTGCGCTCCAGGCTACCGGCGTACCCAATGAGATGACCATGCATGCCGTCGCTATATAGCGGGCGAGCCCGGTTGCGACAGCTTGGCCGGTCATGCCTTCGAACCGGAGCAATCCTGCGACAAGACAGGCAACGCCGAACGCCATGACGGCCAGCAGGAAGCACCATACGGCAGCGACGAACAGCTTGGCTAATACGACTCGCGCGCGGGACATCGGCAGAGCCAGCAGATCCTTCACCGTACGATCGGAATATTCTCTGCCGAACAGCCAGCTGAAGGCGAAGCCGAAGCCGATCACGCCGCCGATGGAAATTAAGCTGCCGAGCATGATCAGATACTGCTCCCATTGCGTTCCCTCGGCCTCGACAGTTGGGGTTCCGATGATCCCTGCCTGAACCAAGCCCAGCATCGTTGGCATCATCGCCGATGCCAATAGCGAGATCCAGAGGATTCGCGAACGGCGCAGCTTCAGGCCTTCCGCCCAGATTGCGGTTCTCATGACGGATATCCGCCTCCTTCCGTTCCGATCGTTCTCAGAAAATAAGCCTCCAGCTCTTCCTCTTCAACCTTAAGCAGGGTCGGCGGCAAGTTAGCCTGTACGAGCAGCTTGGCCACGTTCTCCGGCCGAGCGATGGCGCTGTCGCTTGTCAGCCTCATCGCCCCATCGTCGCCCCTCTCCACCCGATATCCGGATCCCGTCAGCTTGATGCGCGCCGCTTCGGTATCGCGCGCGTTCACGTGCAAGCTTTTTTGGAGATCCCGCTGCAGCTCGCCGACGTTCATTTCTTTCAATAGGCGGCCCCGATGCACAATGCCGATGCGCGTGGCCAGCTTCGCCACTTCCCCGAGCAGATGGCTGGACAGGAAGATCGTTACGCCATCCCGGGCCGCCAGCTCCCGGAGCAGCTCGCGAACCTCGACGATTCCGGCCGGGTCCAAGCCGTTGGTCGGTTCGTCCAATATCAGAATCTCGGGCTCATGGATCAACGCTTTCGCGAGTCCCAGTCTCTGCGCGTTGCCGAGAGAGAGATTCTTGGCTTTCCGATCCCGGTAAGGCACAAGCTGCAGCTTCTCCAATATCGCGTCAATGGACCGGACATTCTCGATTCTGCGCAGCCTGCGGACAAGCTCGAGATTTTCCCGCACCGTTAGTTCGGGATACGAGTATGGCGTCTCCACCATGTAGCCTACCTTGGCCCACACATCGGTTCGCCCGGCCGACACTTTCTTTCCCAGCAAATAGGCGCCCCCCGAATCGGGACCGATCATCCCGAGCAGCATGCGGATCGTCGTCGTTTTGCCCGCGCCGTTTAATCCCAGAAATCCATAGATCTCTCCTTTGCCGACGGATAAGGAAACTTCGTCTACGGCCGGAAACCGAGCTTGCCCGAACCGCTTGGACAAGCGCTCCGTACGAATGACGTCCTTCATTGTTCTCTCCTCCATTTAAAACTAACCAGTTATTTAATTTTGAAAAGAAAGAAGCCGCCCTTTACAGGGAAGAGGGCTCCATGACGCCATGAATAACGAACTGAATCAGCTGCTCCATGATCTCCTTCTGCCTTTGCTCCGAATCCGCATTTCCAAGCAAATTGCCGAAACGGGAAAAAGATTGAATCGTGGCCGTCGTCACGTTCATGATCAGGACGGGAACGAGCGCGGGGTCCAGATCCTTCCGGAGAATACCGTTGCTCTTGGCGGATTGCGCCAGCTCGTGCAGATGCGTCAGATCGTCCGGACGGTACGTAATCTGGTTCCACGTCTTCCACTCCTCCGCGGCCTCCCAGAAAAGAATTTTCCGATATCGGGGGTATTCCAGAAGAAACTCGTACATGGAACGCGTAGTCGTTTCCAGAAACTTCTTGAACTTGGCCGCGTCAGAAGCCAATCCCCCTTCGCTCATCAGACCCGCGATGATCCGGCCGGTCACCTGTTCTCCGACTTGGTCCGCGCGCTTTACGACCTCCGTATATAGCCCTAGCTTGTCTCCGAAATACTGGTAGATCAGGCTTTTGTTATAGCCGGAAGCTTTAGCGATCGCATCGATCCGCGCCGCCGAGTAACCAAGCTCGGCGAAAATCTCCTCCGCCGCATCCAGAATGGTCTCCTTCGTGCGTGCGGCATCATAAGTTCGGGAGCGAGTTGGGGGATTTGCAGGCAAAGCTCTCACCTCCATATTTCCAACTAACTAGTTAGATTATAAAGCGTTGAATGGTTTGAGTCAACGGACAACCCTAACATGAATCCGTCGATCGTCAAACGCCCAAAAAGCCAGCCACTTGGCTGGCGCCGATTCGATCGAATCGTATTCGCATACTATACAATTACTTTTCTTCCGCTTGGCCGGTGAACGCCATGTCCATTCTGTTCTTCATTTATTTTACCGGCAGGGACTGCCCTTTCTTTTCCCCAAGTACGAATCGTCTCAATTTGTTCGGGACTCGTTTGAGATAACGGCACAACGTTTGTAAAGAAGTTTATAAAAGTCTCATCTGTAATTGAATCGTCCCCTTTAACAAATGCTTGCTTCACAACATCTCGAACAGCAGCCTCCAGGTCTGCACCTGCAAAGCCATCTGAAATCCTTACTAAAGATTGAAGTAATTCATTGGATATCGTTCTCTTTAATCCTTTTTCGATATAAATCTTTATGATTTCCTCCCGTTCACCCGCAGTTGGCAAATCCACAAAAAACAACTCGTCAAAACGTCCTCTGCGCAGCAGTTCAGGAGGCAACTTGGAGACATCATTGGCTGTTGCAACAACGAATACTCTAGCGAGGCTTTCCTGCAACCAATAAAGGAATTGGCCGACTAGACGAATAGATGTGCCTCCGTCGCCTCCGCCCATTGCACCGGCAAGCCCCTTTTCAATTTCATCAATCCATAATACACATGGCGCCACATGATCGGCTGTTGATAATGCTTCTTTTAAACGATTCTCACTTTGCCCTAAGTACTGTCCATGTATGGTGGATAAATCCAAACGATACAAAGGCAGGTTCCATAAGGAGGCAATAGCCTTAGCAGATAAGGATTTGCCGCACCCAGGGACGCCAACCAACAAAATTCCTCTTGGAGGACGAATGCCGCGTTCGCGCAAATCCGCCGTCAATAGCTGGCGATTAGCTTCAAGCCATAATTTAAGACCATCTAAACCGCCAATTTGATAGTCCTCTCTTACATTAACTCGTTCAATACCAGAAATATCTGCAAAAATTTTATCTTTGGCATGCATTAATTCCTTTAAATTCTCATTCATAATACTACCGTTAGCTAATAATGTTGCGATAACATTTTCAGCCTCAATTTGGCTTATACCCGCAAGAATTGCTGCCGCTTGCCTCTCCTCGACATCTTTCCACTCAATAAACATTTCACTTCGATAAGGATTAATTTGATCCCGAATAATAACCAGCATTTCATCCTCATTAGGCTGTGACAGAGTGATCGACATGCCAAGACGCTGCAGCGGTCCCCAGACCGGATTATTTGTAATAACAACAATAGCCCCGCCAGTTTCCGTAGCAAGCATTACCGCATCTTGCAGTTGTCTCGCCATTCGAGTGTCATCTTCTAGCTCTTGCACCTCTGTAAAAACAAACGTTTGATTTTGCAATTGACCGATTTTTTGTGTCACATAATCCAGTCCGCCAATTACCGAACGGTCCTCATTGAGAAGCCGATTTGTTGCTATATCTCTCATTCCTTGCGATAGCGTATGATAACCAATATTTAAATTTAGCTTTGTAGATAATTGAGCGATAAAGCTAAGTGCACGAGAGCGTTCCGCAGTACGTATAGAAATAAAGGGAATTCTTGCTTTCAAATATTGCTCCATGGTCTTCATGCATGTTTGCAAGTCGCTCATTTAGAATAGCACCCTTCTTCTAGACTTGTATGGATTAGAATTTGACTCTTTCCGTTCAACCGGCTCACGAGCCGCTGCAGCCGGAGCTTGCGTCGGTTGTTGTACCAATCTGTTATGTCTAATTGTATAGGCAAGCTGCCCTGTTCGATCACGCTTTGCGCTTTCTAATAGAGCCTCTTGGGAATCTCCGACATATTTACTTACAACATTTATCATTGCTTCCTTGATCTCATTAGGAAAAATAGAAAGCCGGCATAGGCGGTAAAGTAAATCAAATCGGTTACGGGCATTTATAATAGCCGAAATAATTGCTGCTTCCTCGCCCCGTGAATGATCTAATTCCTGCTGGAATAGGCGCGACGTATGCTTCAATTTGAATTCAATGACATCATAGGTGCAGTTCAGAATTTTATCAGCTACACCCGACGTCCATTCCAATGTTCCCTTTTCTAGAACAGAAATGATCTTCTCATCTTCCTGACCAAGCTCTTTCAATTGATATAACAGCTGCGTCCACTCGGAATAATAGGTCGGAGGATTCATCGTGCCATCGAGCTCCGTCTACGAACGAATAAAGCCGGCGGATTCAAATCCCATGCAGGAAAGCTTTCCGCTAATGATTCATTTATCGTTTGCCTTTGCAGTTCTTCGATTTTCAAATCCAGCTTCTCTTGCATTTGGGCAACTGACTCTGTCGAAGAATTCTGAACGATTGGCCTGCTTCTATTAAACATCAAATTCTCACTCCTTTTAATTTGACGAAATAACAGCTCTAGAAGAATCATAAGTCGAATACGTATATTGTTCTGGTGTAACTTGATCAAGCAGCTCATCTATTTTACTTGCGTTTGCATCTTCAGTCTCATACTCATGACGATAATCAACAACATCACTTAAAGTTGCAACTAAAATTTGCTTATGATTTGCAAAAAGTTCCTCAAAATTTTTCTCAATCATTTTTATACTTTTTTTCACAGTTCGCAGGCCATTGATGAAAATAAACAAACAGATTGCTGAAACAATAAATAAATATAATGTGCTTACACCTAATACAAAGAAACCAATGCCTGCAAATAAGGATACCCAATGTTTGGCGCCCAGTTTGTTTTTTCTCAAAGCGTCCTCTTTTTTCAATTGGATATGTTGTTGTAAACTGGAGATCAGCTCTTCCTCATTGCTACCGTCCCTCGAAAGGCCGGTCCAATCGTCCAACTTAATCTCAATATCGATAGGGACTGCATTACGGTTCTCGGCAGTTAGATCATCATGAGCGTAGTTAATCCATTCTTTCGATAATGCTATGGCCAGCTTTTGGGTAGCAACAGAAGCGTTTGACTCTAGGGGATACATGGAAAAGTTCGTTAGCAACTGAGTGAAATCAACTTTTTCCTCATTCACTTTCTCGTTCGAGAACAAATTCTGGGCCGAATTTTTATCTCCATCTTCTTTTATGATCAATTCATTTAATCGTTCTTCACGGCGCAACGGCAACTCTTCTCCATCGAATTCACGCACTAAAATGTCGAGCAGTTGGTCTACTGCAAAAGCCAAATTTTTGGAAGGAATAATCTCTTGCGAAAGTATAAAATTAAAATATTGAAAAATAATATCATGTAGTTTTGCGCCCTCAAGCGCATGCTGAAGCTGCGGCCACGTCGGGCTATATTTCTGCAAATAAGGAAATTTTGAAGAATCCAGCTTTTCTGTACGCGACAAGAGCGCCTTCTTCCACTGGTTTCGCTGCGCTTCTATAAAACCCGCTTTTTGCGAAAGCTCGTCCAACCAGCTTTTAATTAATAAGCCGCATTTCGCCCTAGCTTCCGGACCAAATATTCCGTTAGAAAAGCCATCAATCAAAACAACGATTTCTCTCTTTAGCTCATTCGGATCTTGCTGACCGAAATATCGTTCCAACCATGCTCGACTTGATTGATAACGACCTCCTCGACGTGTAACCAATGCAAAAAACAATGATGTTTTTTCATCATCTCTTCGCAACGCTTCTACTACAGCCTTCTCAGCCAGCTCCTTATTATCGCTTAGCCATGCAGATAGTGCGATTAAGCATGGCGCCAGCCAATACCGTGGAGCAGCCAACAACTGCTCTTCCGATGCATTCTCGATTGTTTCCTTACGCACTAATTTGCTGTCAACGGCTTGCAATATTCCAATTGCTCTCCGACGAACATCCTCATAGTGACCGTATTTATTTTCAAGCTCTTGCCTAACCTTAACTAATCTCATTTCCGCTAACTGGACATTTTTGATCAAAGCATCTTGACGAACATATTCACGAAACTCTTCCGCAAGCAGTGTTAAATCGTTCTTCGTATCTTCCAATTGCTGCTCTACTGTATTAACTTGATGATATACGACATTAATATTGTCATTAATTGCGCTTAATGAATTTTCTATCCGACTTAAGTTTGCCGTTGATATTAGTTGATTTGACATTGCGCATCTACTCCTTAATCATAGATACTTCGCCAGATTGGGATACTGCACAAATCATATTTGTATATACCTCGATGTAGGCATAGCCAGGATGCATAGCCAGTCTTCGAGCTTTTTCCATACCGTTAGGAACGATTTCTCCTCTTTTATAATGCTCGATAATCTCTAGTCGATTATCTAGAGAATGGACTTCATAAGGATTCCCCAAGTAACACTTACTCACAATACCTAACGGAAGTTGATCCGCCGCTAACTCGGGAAATTCACTTGCTATTTGATCAAGAAGCTCTTGAATTTTTCCCTTATTGGCAGCTATGCCGCTAACATCAAGCTTAGCCATCGCTTCAACGAAAGAGCTTGAGCGTTTTGTACGCAATCTTTTTTCTAATGCAATTCCATCTAAGCGCACTGTAGCTTGCTGCCTGGTCGTAACATCTAGACTGGTTTCAACCCGTGTATTAAGTCCTAATATCGGTCTTCGCATATAACCTCCAAGAACTAAATATGTATATGGTTTATTTTAGTATATCATGGAACACGGTGTAGAGATATGTTGGACTTTGCTTAATTGGGAACTTCTGATTGTTAAACTTGTAATTTTCCTGCGACCAAATTTAAGATAGCTAGCTTGCAATCCCTATCTACACGCGTTATTACATGTGTAAAGGACGCTTTAGGCGGTCACCTCTATCTAATTGAGGAGGATAACGGAGAGATCCCCATCCCTTCTTCTCCCGACTCAATCGGTTTGGAGCCTGGTGAATTCGTTTCCCTTATCCAAGCTAATACCTCTTTTGTACGGGAACGAATTCGAAATAAAGCGGTGAACAAAACCGTCACCCTCCCCAAGTGGTTGGATCTTGAAGCAACAGAAGAAGGAATTAATTTTTCCCACACGCTTCAAGAAGCGCTTAAAGAGAAGCTTGGATACCAAGATACTTCAAAATGACTCTTTTTCCCTACGGGCTTAGCACTCCGATAGGGATTTATTACCAACATGAAAGCCAGCCGCAGGAGGCTGGCTTTCAATCAATTTTCAGGAATACGATAATTTGTTTGTGGGGAGCTTTGCTCAATTGGTCGCATACACCTGCATTTTGTTGGTATCAATTACGAGTCCTGCCGTCCGAATAAAGTCAAACCCAAGAATCCCATCGATTTCTATACCATAATCCATAGCCCCGATTTCAATCTTGCATTGGTCTACTGTCCAATTACCTAAGGACACAGCATCAAACCATTTTGTAAAAACAATCTCCGTTCCACCTACACCATGTATAATGGCTGTCCGATCAGTATCTTCCGGTCTCACGCCGATTTCCGCAACTTTGTCCGCATCCAGAATAGTTCCGGCAGAGCCGGTATCCAGCAACACATAAATCTACCGCCATCTCTTGAACTCAACCGACTTCTCTTCAATTTTCAAATCCGGACGTGACGTATGCAGAAAATAAATTTCCTTCCCCGGCTGGTCTTTGTGTAATTGCTTATATCGTTTCATTGCATCGAGTGAGTCTCCATAACAATCAATTACATTTATCGCATCAATGAACCGGAATCCGTCTTGCGAATAAGCTTCAACAGCCTCGAACACGACCCATTCTTCCGGAAATTTCTCTTGAACCTCTTCCCATCGCATCCCAAATCCCTCCCTGCGCATTGATTGTAATCAAAATTATACCATAACAAAACTCGACTGGATGATGATCCAAATCGAGTCGCGATACCATGCTCAGTCTGCCTTGCAGTATGCCTCTTGCGCGCTGAAGGTGGAGCTATGGTCAAGGTGTTTATCTCACAAAACCACATTTGCGATCAGCATGTCGAACTTGCGGATATCTACCCCTTTTTGCAATTTAATTTTGATATGGCCCGCCTTTGTCCACAACTCGACCTCCGCACTGATGTCAAGAAACCGGCCTGCATTTTCGGTGGACCACATCGTTATGGAGGAATAGGGTAATGAATAGATTTCGACTTTTTTCCCGGTAAGACCTTGCGCATCTCTCACGATCAATCTCTTATTGGTAAAGACGGCCATATCTCGAAAAGTTTTATAGGCAGCAACCGCTTCCTCTCCCGTTACCAGTAATCCGGCGACATCTTGTGGAACCGGGCACTCCTCTACCAAGGTCCATTCTAGAATACTTTGCGTTGCTGCCATCTATCTGGCCTCCTAATCGTTTTGTTATTTGCTTACTATTCGACACCCCCTTTTTTATTCCTTCTTTTATTCATTTACCCAAAAAACGCCACCGACCACCTGGATACGAGTAATTGGTACGCGTTCGGCTTAAACTTCGCAGCGAATGAAGGCGACAGCCAGCGCCATCGCGCTTCGGACTGCCGCCGTATCCGCAAGCGAGTTGAGCATGACGAAATCGTGGATCGTACCCTGCATGCGCGCCTGGGCAACACGAACGCCTGCTTGCCGCAGCTTGTTGGCATACGCCTCCCCTTCATCGCGGAGGACGTCCGCCTGACCCGTTATGATCATGGCGGGTGGCAATCCTTGCAGCTGCCGGGTCGTGGCGCGAAGCGGGGAAGCCGTGATCTGCGCTCTCTGCATAGGATCTGTCGTATATTGGTCCCAGAACCACTGCATGACGTCGCGGCGAAGGTAATAGCCCTCGGCGAACTGTTTGTACGATGGCGTATCGTAGGAAGCATCCGTTACCGGATAGAACATCAGCTGCTTGGCGATTTTCGGTCCGCCGCGCTCCTTCGCCAGGATGGCGACGGCCGTGGTCATATTGCCGCCTACGCTATCGCCGGCGACGATAATTTTTTTCGGATCCATACCATTTTTGTGGCCGTTATCGGCAACCCATCGCAATGCCGCGTATATTTCTTCGAGGGCGGTCGGATACTTCGCTTCCGGAGAAAGGCTATAGTTGACGAAGACAACGACCGAATTCGATCGCACCGCCAGTTCGCGAACAAGCCGTTCGTGCGTGCCGAAGTTTCCAAGCACCCACCCGCCGCCGTGGGAATACAGGACAACAGGCAAATCGCCCTTGGCTTGTTTTGGCCGAACGATCGTTAATGGCACTTTCCCGGTCGGCCCGCTTTTGATCGTCACGTTCTGAATATCGGCAGGAAGCATCTTGACAGGCCCTGCCTGAGTATTGTTTAGTTGCTCGCGACCTTTTTGCGGACCGAGATCGTACAGATAGGGCGGGTTGGCGGTTTCTTCTGTTACTTTTTTGGCTTCGGGTTCTAGCACGACTTCGTTTGAGGTATCTGGAGAAGATGCACGGGGGCCGGCTTCCGCCAAATCGTTGCTGAATAATGCTGCCCCGATCAGGATCGTAAGGCAAGCCGATGCAAGAACGTTACACTTCAATCGCACAGGTCAATTCATCCCTTTATCGCAAGAATTTTGTACCTGATTAAAGTGTGCGGAATTTACCAAGTTATGCATCCTCGTTCTATATGGAATGTCAGAACATGCGTTCCCGCCGGGCGAATCGCAAAGATCGGTAAATAATAAACGAAAAAGAAATTTCCATTGTACCTTACAGATTCCGGAAATATAATAGAGTAGAATTTCAGCTTCCGGTACATATGCCAGGAGATACAAAATATAGACTTCTATGATTCCGCTTACAAAAATGACTGTACCGGCGTCCGGCAAACCTTATTTCGAAAGGCGGAATTATACGATGCTCTATGCACCAGGACAAGTAGACTGTTTACCGGAAGAGGTCGGTTACGACACTTCCAGAATCGACGTTTTGCACGCCCACTTCCAGAAGCTGATGGACCAGAACAAAATTCAGGCGGCATCCTATTGCGTTTCCCGCTACGGCAAAACGTTCATGCACGGCGCCGTCGGTCCGATTTCTTATCGGGGCGGGAACGATCCTCTGCTGCCGACGACCGCTCACCGCATCGCTTCCATTACCAAAGCCATTGCTACGGTAGCCATAGCCAAGCTGGTCGAGGACGGCGCGATCCGGCTGGACGATCCCGTGGGCAGCGTTTTGCCGCAGCTTGCCAAGGATCCTTTTAACAAAATCGACATTTTCAGCCTGCTTACCCACACCTCCGGCCTGTATCCGGACTGCGCGAGCGACCTCATCCCTTATCATAAGTCCTATTGGGAGCTGATCGACAACTATTTCCAAACCTATAAGCCGGAGGACGGAGAACCCGACTGGATATCGGCCGCCCTGAGCGGAGGGCTGGACAATAAAGTCGGCCAGGAATGGCAATACTGCTCCTTCGGATTCGCCCTGCTTGGCGAGATCATCCGGAAAACGGCAGGCATCAGCGCCGAGCAATATATTCACGAACAAATCCTTCGGCCGCTTGGCATGACGGATACAATGTTCAAGCTGACGCCGGAGCTGGCGAAGCGGTTTATTATCCGCAACGAAAGACACGAGAAAGCTCTGAATGACTTGATCGCGGGAACCCAGCCCGAGCCTTCGCTCGCCGAGCAGCTGTGGGAGTACGTGCCGAAAACCGGCGGAGGCCTCTATTCGACACCGGCCGACCTGGTCCGGTTCGCCAACATGATGCTGGGGATGGGCAAGCTGGGTGATGCCCGCATCCTGGGACGCAAAACGGTCGAAAAGTTCACGACGAGGGCGCTGTACAATACGCCCGATTATTGTTGGGGCAGCAATAATCCCGACAGAAGCTACGGAATCGGATTCGATATGCGAAGAGGTACCGGCTTCCTCTATTCATCGACCACTTACGGCCATGAAGGCGCAGGCGCCTGCTCCATGGTCATCGATCCTACCGAGCAGTTGGCGGCCGTCTGGTTTGTCCCCTTCGCGGATGATAATTGGCATGCCGACGCCCTCTTCAACGTCACCAACATCATTTGGTCGGGACTCCAATAATGGCAGGCATCCGGCATCATTTGCGGGTCTGCCGGGGGTGGCGGATCCGCATCGACGGGCAGCAGCCGTAACCCGGCCGCAAGCGGTCGGGTTACCCTTCAAGGCTCTGCTTATGGCGGGCACGATTCGTCGCTACCGACAGGCCGGCGCATACCAGCAGCAATCCTGTCGTAACGAAGATCCAATGGATGTTCAGGAACACCCCAAGCGCCCCTCCCAAGAGCGGTCCCAATGCGGAACCGAGTTGGTTGGCGCTGGCCGTCATGCCGAACGATCTGCCCCGGAACTCTTCATCGGTGCCCTTGACGAACATCGTCTGGATCGCCGGCACGATTCCCGCGATCATCAAGCCGAACAAGAACTGAACGAAGGCGAACAACCACAGTTGATGGACGAAAAATTGCAGGCTCGCGACCAGACCGCCGCCGAGGAGACAGAAGGCCAGAACCGGGGCGAACCCTCTTCGTTCCCCAGCCCTTCCCCACAGCGGAGAAGCGATAATGCCGGCTATTCCGATCAAGGAGAAGACCAGGCCCGATGTTAGCGCGGCGTCTTGAACGCTCCCTTGCAGGTTCGCGATGTGCAAGGTGAGCAGCGGCTGAATCATATTAAAGGAAACCTGAAAAACAATAAGAAGAAGCAGCAGCTTCTTCAGCACCGAGTTGGACAACACCACCCGCAAATTATCCCGATAGCTGGACCTTCTGCTCTCTGTCGGCTCAGTCCCTTCCTTCACCCAGATGAGGACCGCCAGCGTAGCCGCCAGTATCGTCGCTCCGGATACGATGAACGATTGCCGGAAGCCAAACAGATCCGCCAGCAATCCGCCGAACAACGGACCGAGAATTCCGCCCGTCATCGTCCCCGCTTGCATCATGCCGAGGCTCCAGCCCATCTTGTGCTTCGGCGCCACCGAGGCCACAATCGCCATCGAGGCGGGTACGAATCCTCCGACGAAGCCGTGCAGCATCCGCACGACAACCAACTGCTCGGGCGTCTGAACGGCGGCGACCAAGGCGTATATTACGGCCAGGCTGAAGCCCGCGCGAATCACCATATTTCGTTTGCCGTATCGGTCCGCCAGCGAGCCCCAGAGCGGAGCCATCACAGCTCCCACAAGGAAGGCGGAGGAATGCACGATCCCCGCCCACAGATTAACCGACGACTCCTTCACGCCCAGATCGAACAGGAACAAGGGCAAGAAAGGGACCGCCATCGTATAGCTGGAGCTGCAGAGCAGCACCCCGCCCCATAAGATCCACATCGTCCGCTTCCAGGATAGGGTGGCGTTATCTCCGTCGTCCCGCTGCACACCATCCCCCCCTCGTATGCCATGCTTCGGCCTATTTCCTCGTTGCCGTTTTATCCCTTCCAAGCGAACACCTTGTCTTTATTAAACCATACTCGCCGGCCGGCATTCCAGCTTGGGCTTCATTCCGCACGTCATGCCGTGCTCGTCCGCTTCGCTCCCTGGACCCTCGGGGGGATCTGACTTCAACCCTATCGTTTAAATTTAAATTTTATAACTGTATAATTGTTATAACAGTTGAATACGATGATAAGGAGGAAATCTAATGAACAGGATGATTGAAATGGAACGGAAAGTGACCAAATTCGGCAACAGCCTCGGTATAACCATGACTGATGCTTTGAAGCAAATTGGACTGGATCAAGGCGACACAGTCAGTATTGACGTTAGTCCAGCCACAGGAGAAATCATTATTAAGAAGTCAACAAAGGTCTCCTTACCTGAAGGAATAAGTGCGGACTTCATGGATACTTTGACGGATGTCATTGAAGAATACGATCAAACGCTTCGAGGACTTAAAGACAGATGACATCCATCCGCTATTTATCTGTCCAAGAAGTAATAGCGATCCATGTGTACATGATACAACGATATAGCCCGGGGGAACAAATTGGAGTTAAAGAACCTGGCTTGCTCGAATCTGCTGTCCATCGACCTCAATCTTCTATCTTTGGCGAAGATGCTTATCCGACTATTTACGAAAAAGCCGCAGCTTTGTTCGAATCCCTTGGCCAAAACCACCCCTTCCACAACGCAAACAAACGGACCGCTTTTACAGCACTGGTTGTATTCCTACGCTATAATGGCCTGCACTTCAAGATGGATACAAAGAAAGCCGAAAATTTTACAGTGGATATGGTTAATCATCAATTCGACCGTCAACAAACGGCTGCGATCATTGAAGCTCGCTGCATCACGATTTCCAGATCATAAAATACCAAAAACACCATCCTCATGCGGATGGTGTTCATGTTGGTGGAGGCGTGGGGAGTTGAACCCCTGTCCGAAGACAGCGCCACAAAGGCTTCTACGGGTGTAGTCACAGTTTTGATGTCACCTGGCCAAACGCCCCGTAACCGGCTTTCGATCAGGTCAGCCTGATTATCTTCTGGTATTTGTGGGTAACGGGCAGGATTCCGTGTTTTAAGGGAATCACTGCCCAATCCACCGTTACAATCGTGTATCTAAACAGATATATGGATGAATGCGTACCAATCATTCACATTCTCGCCATGAAGTGCGATATTTTATTGAATCAGAAATGTATTCCTTCCCTTGCCATCCAACTCGTCCAGATATCCTAGCAGCGTGCGGAATCGTGAATTAGAATACTCCATCAGCTTTCGATATTCCTTGGACGTCAAATCAGGATTTCGCAATCGAATGGCTTGCAGCTTACATCATACTGTGTTTGATGAATCATGAATCTGGACATATAGTTGCCAATAGGCAGTTCGGACAGGTTCTCTCTGCCATTCCAGGTATACAACTTGATTTGACTCTGGAATCGTTCCACATTGTTTCCTTGAGAAGAAAGCGGTAGATAAGGTCGCTCTTGATTCTTACAGCATCCGACTGTCCCATATAGCTTTGCTCCATCAGGAATACAACGATCCCCATAAAGGTATCAATGATCTGCAATGGAATTGACTCATGAGATTTTTCGGACTCAACGGATGTGATTTTGTATCTTTTGTTCCTATAGACAGAGTGAGCATTCATCTGTTCTTTGATTTTGGAGTGCAACCCAAGTGCATCATATTCATCATTGTGGTCAATTCTAATCTCGATGTCTATTTGATCGGTGAGTTCGCGAGTAATACCATAGAATAGCCGTTCCGGTATTTTGATATAGAACAGACTCCTTAACTCCATGGTGGTTAAATCGAGTTGCTGGGCGATGGATCGGGCTTCCGTGTTGTTGACGACGAGGAGATTAAGATTGATTTCTTGGTTAATAATATGATTAAGCACCTTGAAGTACTTCTCTACATGTTGGTCATGATTGTACTCGCGAAAATGCAATTCGCTTTTGGTACCCAACCTCTCAAAAATATTTTGCACTGAGCGAACGATGTCTGACATAACTTGTTCGCTGCCGCCATATGCTCCATAATATGAATACATCTTGTCAGGCTGGTCGATCTTATTGGCTTCGTCAAAATAGATTTTGTATCTCATGCTACACGTCCTGTATTCATCATTGATACTGTTTATACAATGTCATTCCTCGCTTGACTTTTAGCTACACACATAATATTATGATTATACAGAAATACTACGGTTGAGTATAGCTTTCTCAGCTTCGTTAGCAGAGCTGGCTATACTCATAAAAAACCCTTCTCAGCCTCGTTGGCAGAGCTGGGTTTTTTGCTTTTTCGGGCACGTTTCGAGCAGCCATCCGATGCATTTCCTCGCTATCCATCGCCCCACCGCAACGTACACCATCCGAGATTCCTCGGATTCATGCTCACGCACGGCGCAATCCCAGCAACGACGCCATTTTCTAACCGCCATGTATACCGAGAATGCAAAAAAGACACCTGACACGGTGTCTCCTCTGATAGGTTTGGTGGAGGCGAGGGGAGTCGAACCCCTGTCCGAAGACAACGCCACGAATGCTTCTACGGGTGTAGTGACAGATTTGATGTCACCCTGGGGACTCCCTGTCACCGGATTCCCTTCGGGTCAGCCTGATTGTCTTCTTCAGCTAGCCCCAGGCGGAGACTAGACAGCGTATCCCACTAAAGTTGAGCCCTTAGCCCGCCACATGGGCGATGGAAGGTAAGAGCCTGGAGGCCGTTATTAGGCGGCCAGAGCCAGAGAAGGTTGTTTAGCTTTGCCGTTTATATTGGCTTCCGCGTTAGTGAAGCAGACGCAGCCCTACTACCCGCTACACACGCTCGTCCTGTCCCCGTCGAATCCATAAACGCCCCCGAAATTGCGGGTCCTCAAGCGCGCTAGCGCCGGGACTCCGTCAGGTCACCCGCGACAGGATGATTAGAATCAAGCGATGTTGCAAAATCTATTATAACACGCGCGGCCGCTCCGTACCGAAAATGTTGCTGCCAGAGCTGGCACATTGTGCTCGATCCGCCAACCATGCATACGATACGGCACAAGCGTTCAAAAAAGCCTTAATTGTACACCTTCTGCTTCTCCCGAAGAATCCGCTGAATGTCGCGCTGGGCGTCCCGCTTGGCGTCGGACTCGCGCTTGTCGTACAGCTTCTTCCCTTTGCCGAAGCCGATCAGACACTTGGCGTAGCCGTTGCGGACGTACACCTTGAGCGGTACGAGCGTGTAGCCTTCGCGCTTCGTCAGGCCGAGAAGCTTGTGAATCTGCTCCTTGTGGAGCAGCAGCTTGCGGGCTCGGGTCGGGTCGGTCGGATTGTGACGGTTGCCTTGCTCGAACGGACTGATGTGCATATTATGGAGGAAAATCTCGCCGTTGCGGATCGTCGCGAACGAATCGTTCAGATTCGCGCGGCCGGTGCGCAAGGATTTGATTTCCGTTCCCGTCAGGACCATTCCGGCTTCGTAGGTGTCCTCGATGAAGTAGTCGTGGGAAGCTTTCTTATTTTGCGCCAACGGCTTGTCGTGCTGACTTTTCTTGCCCAACTTCTCCTCACCTGCTCTCCCTAGAATTCCAAAATGCCGGAATTTTATTATACCACGCGGCGCACAGCACCTTCAACAACCATCGATTGGGCCAGCAACTCGGCCATTTGATTCGTTCCCTCGTGCTTGCCGCAGTCTTTTCCGACTGTCCGGTTAGCCGTCGTCCGCCCCTTTGCCCTGTCGCCCCAACGTCCAACCGTATTTTCATCCTCTTTGCCCTGTCGCCCCGAACCGTTCGGACAGAGGATCCGCTAATTGTGAACAAAACCGGGTTTTGCGCACCTGTGCGGACAGAGGATCCGCTATTCGACTCCGAGACAGCGAATTCGGCCGCTCACCATCGAAATAACGGATCCTCTGTCCGATTCATCTTCAAAATGAGGGGGTTTCGGCAAAATAAGGGCTTCTGTGTCCGATCGCTAAAGATCAAGTCGGAATGAAGACCCCTCGCTCATCGAAAGAGGCGGTCCCAAAGAAACCTTTGGAACAGCCTCTTCCTCCCTCTTTCGCCTTAGAAAAAGCAGTCATTCCTGCTTCTCCCATGCTTTATCTCTCATATTCGTGTAGATGTACACCGCTGCCGATACGGAGCATAGCAAGAACATGACCACGGAGAGCGCCGCAGCGTACTCGTAATTCAGATTGTTAAATTGGGTGAAGAGGGTGATCCCGATCATCTGAGGCGAAGTTGAATCCATCAGATAAGGGGTCGTAAAGGAGCCGATATTGCCCATGAAAATAAACGTTGCAGCGATCATGACATCTTTCTTCGTAAGCGGAATAATCATCTTGGTGAAGAGAACTCGGCGAGAAGCTCCTACATCCCTTGCGGAGTCGATAACGGAATCCGGTATGTTCGATAATGCCGCTAATATAAGCATTGTCGCGAATGGAATGTTAAACCAGAGATTCATCAGAATGATGCCTTTCTCGTTGAACATCAGACCCGGCTTGAAATCGTATCCGAACGTGAGCGCAATGCGATTGAGCAGCCCCGAATCGCGGATGACGGTGATCATGGCGTTAACGGCCACCAGTCCGGGAATAAATCTCGGAATCAGATATAGAGCGCCAATCGTTCTGCTGATCGCGGAATTCGAGAATCTCATGAATAAAGCAAGCCCATAGGCTGCGGCCAGTGAAAGAACGACAGTGATGATGACGATATATAACGTGTAGGTTAAGTTATTGAGAGCAATCGGGTTCGTAAACAGGTAAATATAATGATCGAATCCGTACGCATTTTCACCTTCAACTTGAAAACTCTTGACAATCACATTAAAAAACGGATAAGCGACCACGCCCAGGGTAATTAGAAGCGCAGGTGTTATGAACGTATAAGCCAGTATCCGTTGCTGCAAGTTATTTCTGCTTACCATTCTCGCCAGGCCTCCCTGTTTTATTGAACCTGACCGGAAAAGATTCCGGTTAGGTTCACGGCGGCTTCGGTTGACTTACGACATTATTTCAATGTACCGATTTGTTCGTCCCATTGGCTGTTCAATTCCGTTCCTAGCGAGCCCGTGCTGCCGATCCGGAAGCTGTCGATTTTGAGTGACGATATCGTCTTGGTCAACTCCGGATCCAATTCGGCGAAATCGATAACCGGAATCGCGGCCATATTATCCAGCGCAATATTTTGTGCCTCCGGACTTAGCATGTAATTGATAAATGCATACGCGCCTTCGGGATTGCGGCCCATGGATGGAATGGCGAGCGTTACCGTAGAGCCTGTAAAGGCCGGGTCCAGCTGCGATATTTTGATGGATTCCGGAATGGCTCCTTGTCTCACCTGAGAAATGATCATGTCTGCCCATGCGGGGATCATATCGACTTCCTTGTTGGCAAGAAGATCGATCGCGCCTTGGTTTTTGTTCGGATATACGATTTTACCGCCGGATTTATACAGATAAGGATGAAGCTCTTTCATCAAGTCGAAACCCGGTTTCCACTGATCCTTCCACTTGGCATCCGTGGAAGTCATCGATTCTTCAGGCATGAAGTTGTAGACGGAAGTGAATACGAAGGAACTGCCCGCCCCCCCGGACCCTGGTGTGTTATAAGCGAACCGCCCCGGGTTGTCTTTAATCCATTGATAGAGCTCTTGCGTCGTTGTCGGCGGAGCAGCAACCGCGTCCGAATTATACGCCAGTACAACCGTTGTGCCGCGATAAGGAACGACCAGATCATCCCTGAATGTCGCCGGAAACATTAATTTATCAATGTTCGGAATTTTGCTCTTGTCGAGCGGAACGAAGATGTCTTCGCCGCCTTCCGTTACATACTTCAACACTTCGTCGCCGTTAAACTCGATCAAGTCAAAGTCCGTATTCTTCTGTCCGGCTTTCTTGGCCGCGATAATACGGTCCGACAAACTTTGGGCGCCTGTACCGGAAGTAATAAATTCAAGCTTAACCTGGTAGCCTTCCTGATTGGTCTTGTTGAAGTTTTCGACTTGCTTTTCGAACATCGCTCTGACATTATCGGAGCCGCTAGCCCAGAACGTTATTTTCTTGTCATTCCCGCCGCTTGAATTGCCGCATGCAGCTATCGTTGTCGCAACGCATGCCAGTACCGCAACGATCAAACCCATTTTCTTGAAATTCATGGATCTCAAGCCTCCTAAGAATATGAGCGATATGAAACTTTGAAGCGAAATACGTTTATCATCTATGTCAATAGCTTGACGCTAATTGTTGGTCAATACACGTGATACTTGTCAAAGCGAAGGGAAACCCGGTCATTCTGGCTGAACGTATCGGAAATATGCCTCGGCTGGAATACCTTTATCATTTGATCGCCTACTTGCACGACGATTTCCGCATAGTGGCCCAATACCATGATTGTTTGAATGTGACCGCTCCATTTTCCGTCTCCGCCTGCTTTGGACAACGTGATCGCTTCCGGGCGGACGGCAAGGACTGTGCCGTCCGCTTCTTTAATAAAGTTCATATCTCCAATGAAGGAAGCCACATATTGGGAAGCCGGTTTGTCGTAGATTTCAGTAGGCGTGCCAATCTGTTCGATTACGCCTTTGTTCATGACTACGATTCGGTGAGAGATGGCCATCGCCTCTTCCTGGTCGTGAGTAACGAAGACGACGGTAATATTCAAATCCTCTTGTATTTTCTTGAGCTCCGTCCTCATCTGCGAACGAATTTTGGCATCCAGCGCGGAGAACGGCTCGTCCAGCAGCAGCACGGATGGCTGCAGCAGCAACGCTCGCGCGATGGCAACCCGCTGCTGTTGACCGCCCGAAAGCTGCGCAGGATATTTCTTCTCCATGCCGCTCATCTTGACCAATTCCAGCATTTCCCGCGTACGCTTCTGAATCTCCTTCTTGGGGACTTTACGAATGTGCAAGCCGAATGCGAGATTATCGAAGATCGTCATATGCGACCATAAATTATAGCTTTGGAAAACCATAGCCGTAGGACGCTTCTCCGGCGGCAGCTGGGTGACGGAACGATCATCGATCAGAATATCTCCTTGATCCACATTCGAAAAACCGCCGATCGCACGCAATATCGTCGTCTTTCCGCAGCCGGAAGGCCCCAGCATGGTCAGAAACTCGCCTTCGTACACGGCCAGATTCACGTCTTTAACGCCGTCGCCATTTTTAAACTGCTTGCTCATATTTTTGATCTCAAGCTTAACTGCACGTTGACTCATTGCTGCACTCCTCCCCCGGAACTTGCTTATTTAATCTTGAATCCATTGGCAATGGTATCTGGAGACAAATAGCGGCGCATGAGGAACAAGACGATCACGGTTGGAATCATTAAGATGATGGAAAATACCGGACCGGCAGTCGTCGCATATTGCATAATAATGCCGTACATCTCGACAGGCATCGTCTTGAACTGTGGAAAACCGACGAGCAACGTTCCTTGAGCCTCTTCCAAAGAACCAAGAAATGTAAATAGAGAAGCGACGATAATTCCGGGCAGCGCCAGCGGGAACGTAACTTTAAGGAATGTACGGATCGGCCCGGCGCCCACGTCCCTGGCGGATTCTTCTTGCTGCCTATGAATGCTGCGGAAGGCGTTGGTGGGAATCCAAATCATGAACATGATCGAATTAAGAACATGGATGATCACGACGCCCAAGAAAGTTCCGATGAGATTCAGCTTGTAAAAGATAATGCCGATCGCGATATAAAGACCCATCTTAGGGAAAGCATCGCTTAATAGAAACGATAAGAAGAACACTTTACGGCCCGGAAAAGAAAATCGTGCAAGCGCATAGGCAGCGGGAAGGCATATGCACATGGAAATGAACGTAGTCACGATGGCGATCGTAAAGGACAAGGCAATGGAACTGACCAGACTATTCTGACCCAGAACATAATCCCACCACTTGAAGCCCCATTGTTGCGGGAACAAGGCCGGCGCCTCATACTTGTTGGCAAACGCCAGCATAAACAGATTGAGCAACGGCAAATAAAAGAACAACAGGAATGCGGACAGGATGATGAATTCGATAAACTTCTTGCGCCCAACCGCAAAATAGAAACCTTTGGGCGACAGCAATTTCATGAAGATGCACCCGCTTCCGTATCCAATCCCGTTCCGAGCTGCATGTACGACATGTCGGGATCACTCCTCTCTTCGTGTCGATTGCCGAACGACCAGATTGCACTCGTACTCCTTCAGCCGGGGCAGCTCTCCTTCTCTGCGTATGAGACAGTCGAGCATCGCTACCGCGTCAGCCCCCATTCGCTGCGTATCCACCTGAACGGTCGTTAACGACGGCGAGCAAACCGCGGCATAATCGGTGCCGTCGAAGCCCATTACCGCCACTTGCCCGGGAACGGCCGCGGACCGCTCGGCCAGCACCCGCATCGCCCCCAGCGCCAGCATGTCGTTGGTCGCGAACACGGCGGTGTAGTCTTGACGCTCGAAAGCTTCCCAATGCTCTTCCGTCAAACGCCGTCCTTGTTCAAAATCGGACTCCGGAGAATGAACGACCGTTAATCCTTCCAGACCGTCCCGCTCCTCGAACCAAGCGAGGAAGCCTTCCAAACGCAGGTTGTGGCTTCGGTGTTCCTGAGGGCCCGCGAGAATCCATATTTTGCGATGTCCCAGGCCGTACAGATGGGCTGCCGCCTGCCTTCCGCCGGATTCGTCGTCGCTGACCAGATGGATGACTTCCGGGTCGTCCGTCGAACCGTTGACCATCAAGTAGGGAACGTCGAATTTTTTGACGTAATCGATGACGTTTTTGCGCAGCCGGCTGATCAGAATGAGGCCGTCGACCCGCTTTTCCAGCATGAAATCGGTGGAACGCAGCGACATCTCTTGATCGGTCTTCAGGAATACGGAGTAGCCTAGCGACTCTGCGGCAGGCACGATGGCGTCGATCAGCTTGCCATACAACGGGTGGGATACGATAGGCTGCCGTTCGCGAAACACGATGACGCCGATACTGTTCGTGCGCTGGGATACCATGGCCCTCGCCACGGCATTCGGTTTGTATTGCATCTGTTCGATTACCGCGAGCACGCGTTCGCGTGCCTCCGGGCTGGCGTACCCTTTTCCAGAAATAACTCGGGAAACGGTCGATCGCGACACGCCGGCGAGCTTGGCAATTCCCTCGATATTAAGACTCATTTTGGCCCTCCCGGCTCCAATTCCGCTTCAACCGCGCCAGCACGTCCACATTCCGCGTCGTAATGGAGTGGACACCCATTCTGGCGAACGTTCTCATCTGCGGCTCTTCATTCAAAGTCCATACATATACATCTAAACCGGCATCTCTTGCTGCCCCCAACAGAGAAGGCTGTACAATCTGATAGGGCAGATTGAGTCCGAAACATTCAGCCCCGAGCGCTTGCTCGCACATCTTGCTGACCGCATCCCGATAGGGGGTGCCGATAAAGGCGCGGATGTCGACATTCAGCAGCTTGCGCAATCGCGGATTGCATGCCGAAACCGCGATCGCCCGCGGATACTCGCAGCCCGTCAGGAATACTCGGTCGAAGAACCCCAGCTTGGCGATCAAGTCGGACAAAGGCCCGACGCTGTCATCCGCTTTGACATCCAAATTCATCCTTCTGTCGGCGTCCGCGACGGATTTCAGCACCGGTTCGAGCAACTGCAGCGGCTTGTCCAAACGCGCGTTCAGCTCCGCCAGCGTCATGCCGGAAATACTGCCTTCCGTCCCGTCCGCGAACGTCACGCCGTCGTCATGGCTCAGCACGAGCGTGCCGTCGCGGGTTGCGCGGATATCGTCCTCCACGATGTCCGCACCGTGTGCGATACCCATTCCGGCGGATTCCGCCGAATTGTCGGGCGTCCCCATGCATCCGGTGTGGGCGGTAATGAGAGGGAAATCGTTCATCGGACATGGCTCCTTAATCCAAATAAATGGCATTCGTAAAAGCGATCATCGTTCGCGCGCCCCGGAATTCGCCCCACAGTTCGGCTCGGATCCAGCGCAAACCGCTATCCGGAACGGTGAATGAACAGACGTCGACGGAACCGTTCAGCCCTTCCAGCATTCGCTCCTCCACCGTGCCCGTGCTGCCCGTCAAGACCAGCTTGCACTTCCTGGCGGAAAGCCATTTTCCCGCTCTTACCGTGGAATCGACCGCGACACGTATCCGGAGTTGCCCGCTCCGGGCAGCCGGAATCGCGTCTCCGATGCCGTACACGAAGCCGTCGCTCTCCGCTTCCAACGTAACGAGCGGTCCAATCGTGATGGCGGCCCGGCCATGCTTGAGCGACCGGACAGCCTCCTTCGCGACGGGAGCCGTCTCGTCTTCCAGGCCGAGATACGTGACGGATATCGGCTCGTCCGTCGCGCTCTGCTCGTGCCAGTCCCGTCCGGAAGTCGCCGCGATCCTCACACCCTCGTTCAGCCGATCCGTCCAGAAAGCGAACGCGCGCCGGTTGACGGCTTTGATCGGGGCGAACGTGCCGGACCACACCTCGATATAATCGAGGTCTTGCCAATTTTCGACTTCAAACTCCCAGTAACACCCGGTGCAGATCGGGCTGCCCAGCCGGAACGGATGGGCCATTCCGGCCGCCCCGCCATGCCTCCGCACTTCGGCCGCGCCCGCGCCGACGCCGCGAATGTCCGCTTGCCGCCAATCCACGAACTGTCGCAGCCCGACGGTAACCATATGTCCATAAAACGTTGTCCACTCCATTCCGGGAATGACGGTAATTCCCGTCTCCCGTTCCGCCGATTCCCGCTCGGCGAGACCGGACATCGTATTGTGATCGGTAAGCGCAATGCAATCGAATCCTAACTCGGACGCGCCCTTGGCTAATTCAAGCAAAGACTGCCTGCCGTCGCTGTGAAACGTATGCGTATGAAGCTCGCAGGCGATCCACTTCATCGGAATTCCTCCTCTGCCTCAGCGGCCCACACTTTCAAACGATAGGCGCATTGTTCCGTTACGATGGCATGGAGACTCAACGTGACGGTCCATGTTCCTTCGGGAATTTTCCCTCTCGTTAATCCGGGAGACGCTTCCCGTTCGGAAAGATAAAGCTCCTGCACCGGATCTTGACGATGGCACGCTCCTCTGTGTCCGAGGCTGTCGTCTATCGACACCGTGATCAAATTGCGGAGGGGATAATACTGTTCCGCTCGCTCCAGCGCCGACTTCTGCCGTTCCGGCTCGATATAACGTTCGATGCTCCGCTTGATCAACTCCGTCGCCAGCTTTCTTTCCTCCAGTATTTTGGGCGAGTATTCGAATCTGACCCAAAGACCGGCACACGGACGATCAAGCTTGAAATCGTAACGGAGATGAGAGCGGGTATCGGCGGGCGTCACTTCATGTTCGATGTCAAGCAGCATGGGCTTAGCGCCTCCTTCACGAGATTGTGAGAGCGCTCCCACATTAGTTAAATTATTGGGTGAAAGCGTTATCACGCGTTAAATATATCATAGTGGGAGCGTTCTCACAAGCTAAATATTTCGGAAGTGGAGGCGTTCCCACAAGCTAAATATACCGCGAGAATGTTCGCAAAGTGTCTTTGCAATGTTAAAGGTTTATAAAAAATGCGTTTGGCAATAAAAAAACTCCAACCCCCCCTGAATTGCGGAATTGGAGTATGAAATCGGGCGCAAGCTCCGAACCGAACCTATCCTCGGTTGGATTCCACGATGCACATGTCGATCAGAGCCATCCGGATGTACAAGCCGTTGACCGCTTGCCGGAAGTACGCCGCGCGAGGATCGTCGTCGACTTCCTCGGCGATCTCGCCGGCGCGGGGAAGCGGATGAAGCACGATGGCGTCCTTGCGCATCCGGTCCATCAGCTCGGCGTCGACGATGTACCGGCCCGCCGCCTTCTCGTACTCGTCGGCCGAAGGGAACCGCTCCTTCTGGATCCGCGTCTGGTACAGCACGTCGATCGAGCCCGCGACCGAGTTCAGGTCGTTCGTCTCCGCGTAGCGGATGCCTTTCTCGTCCATGTACCGCTTCACGTTGTCCGGAATCCGCACGTTGTCCGGAGAAATATAGTAGATCATGACGTCCTGGTAGTTCGCTAGCATGTAGCTGAGGGAGTGAACCGTCCGTCCGTACGCAAGATCCCCGACCATCGCGATCTTCAGGCCGTCGATCTTGCCGAATTCCTTGCGGATCGTATACGTGTCGAGCAGCGCCTGCGTCGGGTGCTCGCCCGCGCCGTCGCCCGCGTTGATGACCGGAATCGTCGCGACCTTCGCCGCGCGCTTCGCCGCGCCGATGTCCGTATGCCGCATGACGATAATGTCGCTGTAGCCGCTCACGATGCGGATCGTGTCCTCGAGCGTCTCGCCTTTGATCGCGGAGGAGAATTGCGCCGCGTTCTCCGTGCCGATGACGCCCCCGCCGAGCCGGTGCATCGCCGACTCGAACGACAGCCGCGTCCGCGTGCTCGCCTCGAAGAACAGCGTCGTCATGATCCGTCCTTCGTGCCGTCTGTCTCCGCCTCGGGCGACGACCTTCTCCATGTCCTGCGCCGCGTCGAACAGGCGCTCCAGCCCGCTTTTCTCGAACTGCTTCGCCCCTAGCACGTGGGTTAACTGTTTCATTTTTTGTCCGCCTCCAGACCTGTCCGTACACACACTAAATACTATCCTATAAGATACGAAGGCGATTGTAAATCGGGAATCCGCACAATTCAGCTTAGCTCAATCACCATCTACTTTCACCCTGTTAGCCAGTCGCGCAAGGCCGGCAGCAGTCTCATCGCGTCGCCGTGCCCTTGATCGTACAGCGCCTGCAGCTTGACCGGGTTCGTCTCCATCCGCCCGACCTCCAGCTTCGCTTGGGGCCGAATGACGAATGCCGCGCCCTCTTGCTCTCTCCGCTCTATATAGGCCAGCGTATCGTTATATACCTCGTGACGGCCCAGCATCGTGTTCACGAATTCCGGATACTTCCCGTACATCCGGCGAAGAAGCCACGGGAACCGGGTCGACTTTTTTCGATAGCCCGCGTTCCTCGTCAGCACGAGCACGTTGCGCGCGCATCCGTCCCCTTCCGCCCGGCGCAGCGGGATCGGGTCGGCGATGCCCCCGTCCATCAGCAGTCTGCCGCCGTACTCCACGATCGGGGCGACGAGAGGCAGCGAGCTCGATGCCCGAAGCGCCGGCAGCACGTCGAAGCCGGGCTTGCTCTTATAATGATAGACCGCTTGTCCGGTCTCGCAGTCCGTCGTGCCGACGACGAGCTCCTCCCGGCCGGCGGCGAATGCGTCGAAGTCGAACGGAACGAGTGATCGCGGAATTTCGTCGAAAATAAAATCCATGCCGAACAGCTGCCGGTGCTTCACCCAATTTTTCCAGGACAAGTAGCGCGGGTCCGAAGCCAGATCGATGTTGACCTTCTTGTTGCGCCCCCGTTGCCTGGACAAGTAGCTGGCCGCCATGCAGGCCCCCGCCGATACGCCGATCGTATAGGGAAAATACAATTCGTTCTCCGCGAAAGCTTCCAGCACGCCGGCCGTATACGCCGCCCGCATCCCCCCGCCTTCCAACACCAGGCCGATGTTCTCCATCTCCCGATCCTCCTCCCCGTCGAACCGTCTTTTCTTTTCACACTAGCACCTCGACCGCGAACTTGCAAACGGCGGCTCCCGTTGGCGCCGGCTCAGCCGATGCCGTACAATATAGATGACGAAAGGCGGTCGAAACTTATGACATCCCGAATCTTGCAGCTTCAAGCCGATATGGACCTTCATCGCATCGACGTCATGCTCGTCACGTCTCCAAAGCACGTCTACTACTTGACCGGCTTCGCCAGCGAGCCCCACGAGCGGCTGCTTGCCCTCCTCCTCGTCCGGGGAGAAGACCCGAAGCTGCTCGTGCCGGAGCTCGATCTCGAAGCCGCGCAGGCGGCATCCGCCGTCCCGAGCATCCATACGCACGGCGACGCGGACGATGCTTACGCTATACTGGGTCGCTTATTTCCGGAGAAAACGAACGTCCTTGGCGTAGAAAAAGACCACCTCAACGTGAACCGGTACGAGGCGATCCGCGCGGTCGTCGCAGCGGAGACGGTCGTCGATATCGGCAGTTCGCTCAGGGATATGCGTGCGGTGAAGTCGCCCGAGGAAGTCGAGCGCATGAAGCGCGCCGTCCGTCTCGTCGAGGACGTGCTGCGCGAAGGCGTCGCCCTCGTCAAGCCCGGCGCGACCGAGCTCGAGCTCGTCGCGGAGCTGGAATACCGGATGAAAAAGCACGGCGCGCAGGGCCCGTCCTTCGACACGCTTGTCCTGACCGGACCGAAGACGGCGATGCCGCACGGCTCTCCGGGACGGAGGGAAGTCGCCGAAGGGGAATTGATTCTGTTCGATCTCGGCGTGTATGCGGACGGCTACGCTTCGGACATTACGCGTACGTTCGCGGTCGGCGAAGTGTCCGGCGAGCTGGAACGCATCTACGAAGCCGTGCTGCAAGGCAACCTGAAGGGAATCGAAGCGATCCGTCCCGGCGTCGCGTTTGGCAGTCTGGACCGTGCAGCCCGCGCGTCCATCGCCGCAGCCGGCTACGGACCGTATTTCAACCATCGTCTCGGACACGGTCTCGGGATGGACATCCACGAATACCCGTCGATCCACGCGAACAACGAAGATCTCGTGCAAGCAGGCATGACGTTCACGGTCGAGCCGGGCGTCTACGTGCCGGGCGTCGGCGGCGTGCGCATCGAAGACGATGTCCTCGTCACCTCCGAAGGCGTCGAAATTTTGACCTCGTACCCGAAACAGCTGACCGTCATCGGCTAAGCGCAACGCGCAAAAAGACCCTTCTGGCAGCCTTACGCCAGAAGGGTCTTCTCGTTTTATTCTTTTTTCTTCCTGCGCTTCGCCGGCTTCGGCGCCTCGTCCGCCGGCTTGGACGCGGACGCCTCAGCGCGAACCATCGGCTTCGTCTTCGGCTTCGCTTTCCGCTTCGTTCCCGCGCCATCGCCCGAACCCGAGCCGGAGCTTTTTCCGTCCCGGCTGTTGCGCTTGCCTTCCCGACCGTTATCCTCGCCGCGACCTTTGCGGCTGCCGTACGAATATCCGCCGTCCGCCTCGTCGTCGATCGTCTTAAAGTTGCCCGAACGGGGGAGCCCCCACATATCGAGCGCCGGCCCCCGTCTTCTGCCCGGAGCGGCTTGAACGCCCGGACCGAAACGGCTCTCCTTCCCGGGCGCAGAGGCCTCTGCCGCCTGGGGAGCTCCGACTGTCGCGGCTACCGCCTCCGCGGGCTCGCTCGTCTCGACGGCCGCTTTCGCCTTCTTCTTCCGCTTCTTGCTGCCGGACACGACGCTGCTGTAGAAGCCGTCGTCCAGCGATTCCGCGACGGCGGCCTCGGGCAAGACGAGGTTCGGTTTCCCGCCGTTCTTCTTGTCCTTGCGCCCCTGCTCTCTGCGCTCGCCCTTCTTGCCCCGGCTGCCGCTTCGCTCGTTCCCGTCGATGCCGACGAACCGGCCCGCGGCGTTCAGCTTCTTGCGCTTGCGAGCCGCGTTGCCGCCCCCGCCGGGCCCGCGCGCGTCGACGAAGCTGACACGCCCCTCGCCGCGAGGTTTCATGTTGACCATCTCGAAATCGATCGTATGGTCGCTCATGTTCACCCGGGAGACGCGAATTTCGACCTCGTCGCCGATTCGGTAAATTTTCGACGTCCGCTCGCCGATAAGCGCCATGTGCGGCTCATGAAAATGATAGTAGTCGTCCGTCAGGCCGCTAAGGCGAATAAGACCCTCGACCGTATTTTCCAGCTCAACGAACATGCCGAAGCTCGTCACGCCGCTGATGATGCCGGTGAACTCCTCGCCGATCTTGTCGAGCATGTACTCGGCCTTCTTCAGCTTCTCCGTATCGCGTTCCGCGTCGACCGCCACGCGCTCCCGCTCCGACGATTGCAGCGCGATGTCCGGCATCCTGGCGTTCAATGCGTCGAAGCGTCCTTCCGGCAGCATTCCCCCGTTCTCCAGCACCTCGCGCATAACGCGATGGATGACCAGGTCGGGATAACGCCGGATCGGGGAAGTAAAATGCGTGTAAAATTCCGCCGCCAGTCCGAAGTGGCCGAGACTCTCGGCCTCGTACTTCGCCTGCTTCATCGAGCGCAGCATCATCGTGCTGAGCACCGTTTCTTCCTTCGTGCCGCGGATCTCTTCCAATAACGTCTGCAAGGCGCGGGGGTGCACGGTGTTGCCTTTGCCCCGGATCGCGTAGCCGAAGTTGCCCGCGAACTGCATGAACGTCAGCAGCTTATCGTTCGAAGGCTCCTCGTGAATCCGATACAGGAACGGCACCTTCAGCCAGTGAAAATGCTCCGCCACCGTCTCGTTCGCCGCCAGCATGAACTCCTCGATAATCTGTTCGGCGATCGAGCGTTCGCGCTTCACGATGTCGACCGGCTTGCCCTGTTCGTCGACGATCACCTTCGATTCCTGGAAGTCGAAGTCGATCGCGCCCCGGCGCATCCGCATCGCGCGCAGCCCGAGCGCCATCTCCTTCATCAGCTTGAACATATCGACCAGATCGGCGTAACGTTCCGTTACTTCCGGATCCTCTTCGTTCAAAATTTTCCGCACGTTCGTATACGTCATTCGCTCGACCGTCTTGATGACGCTCGTGAACACGTCGTAGCGGACCCTCTTCATCGTGTCCGGCTCGAACTCCATCTCGCACGACATCGTCAGCCGGTCCACGCGCGGATTGAGCGAGCAGATGCCGTTCGAGAGCCGGTGCGGCAGCATCGGAATGACGCGGTCGACCAAGTAGACACTGCAGCCGCGGTTGTACGCTTCCTCGTCCAGCTTCGACTTCTCGCGCACGTAATAGCCGACGTCCGCGATATGGACGCCGAGCAGCAGGTTGCCGTTTGGCAGGCGCTCCACGTTCACCGCGTCGTCGAGATCCTTCGCGTCCTCGCCGTCGATCGTCACGATCGTCTTGCCGCGCAGATCTCTCCGGCCTTGCGCCGCGATCTCTTCGTCCGCGATTGTGTCCGGCGCCGCGTCCGCTTCCTCCAAGACTTCGTCCGGGAAGCCTTCCGGCAGCCCGTGCTTGCGGATGATGCTCAGAATGTCGACGCCGGGATCGTCCTTGTGTCCGAGAATTTCGATAATTTCGCCCTCGGCGGCCGTGCGGCCCTCCGGGTATGTAACGATGTTCGCGACGACCTTCTGGCCGGTCACCGCTCCCTTGAAGTTCTCCGCCCGGACAAAAATATCTTTCGTAATCCGCTTGTCGTCCGGCTCCACGAAGCCGAAGCTATCGTGGTTGTGGAACAAGCCGACGACCTGTGTCACCGCCCGCTTGACGATGCGGACGATCTCGCCCTCCAGTTTGCCGTTCTCGTTTTTCGCGGATACCCGCGCCAGCACGAGATCCCCGTTCATCGTTCCCTTCATGTCGTTCGCGTGAATGTACAGATCCGGGTGCTCCTTGTCCTCCGGAATCAGAAACGCAAAGCCCTTCGGATGGGTCTGAATGCGCCCCCGCAGCAAGTTCATCCGCTCCGGCACGCCGTAACGGTTCGAGCGGGTCATGAGAATTTTGCCTTCTTGCTCCATTCCGGTCAGCAAGCGCAGGAAGTCTTTGAATTCATCCGCGCCTTCGATGCCGAAATGGGCCTCCAATTCTTTGTAAGTCAACGGTTTATATGCGGTTTCCCGCATGAAATCGAGCAGCTCCTGCTCCGTGCACAACGGCATCCGTATCACCTCGTCCTACGTATAGTATACACACTTTGCGCTTTCGGCAATCGGATGTCCGCCCGCACACCGCTGCGCCGTCACGAAAAAAGGCAGGAAGCTCTCGCTCCCTGCCTGATCTTTATCGCGTCCTAGTTCTTGACGAAGTAGGCAACCACCAAAGAAAGGATGAAGAAGCCTACACCCAAACCAACCGTCATCCGTTGCAGGAACAGGTCGATGCCGCGGGCTTTCTGTTTGCCGAACAAGTGCTCCGCGCCGCCCGAGATCGCACCCGACAGGCCTGCGCTCTTCCCGCGTTGAAGCAGAACGACGGCGATCAATCCCAGCGAAAAAATGACCAAGATGATTTTAAGAACGACGTCCATTGCTTACACCTCCCAAATCCCGTTACGAAAACAGTACTCTTATTGTATCACAGCGAATATTCCGTTGACAACCTGCTTTTCCCCCTTTTTCTGGGCGCCGTCAAAGTCGGGCGAATCTCCTCTCCGGCGTCTCATTAAGACGATGGCGTAACGCTATTATCGTTTACAACGTTGCCGATTCCTGCCATCAGCCCCAAATGAGCGCAACGCACCTGGGAACCCCGGCCCGACGGCCGAAGTTATTCCTTCGGTCTAGCCGCCGCCCGGTATTCCGTCGGGGACAGCCCGATCTTCTGCTTGAATTTCCGGAAAAAATAGTTCGCGTCGGAAAAGCCGCAATTTTTGGCGATGTCGGACGCCTTGAGCCGGGTTTCGGTCAGCTGTCGTTTCGCTTCCTCCAATCGGAGCCGATTGAGATAATCGCTGAAGTATTCCCCCGTCTCCGCTTTGAACAATCTGCCCAAATAAATCGGGCTCACGTACAGCTCGCCGGCGACCTTCTGCAGCGTCAGCTCCTCCCGGTACCGCTCGCGCAAGTACCGTTCCGTCTCCGCGGTCAGCGGATTTTTCTCCTGCCGGACCTGCTCCTTCGCGATCCGGTCCACGCCATCGATCAAGCTCAGCACGTCCTGGCGGATCGCGGGAACCGTGGAGGACGCGAACGGCCGGGCGAACAATTCCATGCCGAGGCTTGTCCGGGCTTCCTCCGAACGGAGCAGCCGCAGCGCCTCCTTCGCGATCGCGATCCATTCCGATGCCGCATACTTGGCCGCGGCCAGCGGATCCTCCGTCTCGATCGCACTCGCGAAGTCCCGTTCCAGCGCGCGCTCCCAATCGTCCCGCCGTCCCGCGACCAGAGCGGGCACAACCGCTGCCCGATCGCCTGGATCGAGGCCTCCCCCGTAAGCGACCGACAGCGTTCTTCGATCGACGCACTGCGGCGGACCCGTTTGATCCATGCCGTCGAACAACCGGAGCGCGTCGCCGTAGGACGCGTGAACGAGATGCAGCCGGTCGACCGGCTTGCCGAGGGCGCAGTACCACGGGGTTTTGAGCAGCGCCGCGCACCTCCCGGACGCCTCCCGAAGCCACGCCAGGTTGTCGCTGGCGAACGCGTCGGCGTCCCTGCCTTCGCCGAACAGCAAGCAGACGATCTGCCGCTCGCCGTTCAGGAACGCCGTCCCTCTGCCTGCCTCGGACAACAGCTCCTCCATCGCGTTGTAGATCGCGAACGAACGGAAGTTCATCTCGGCCTCGGGCAGCTCCCCTTCGCTTGCGTCCTTCCAGCCGATGACGGCGGACTGAACGAGTCGGATATGGCCGACCCGCACCTTGAGGAAGTCCAATTTCTCCCGCAGCTGTTCGTCCTCGATCCGATTCTCGACCCAGCGGTTCAAGACGTTATTGCGCAGCAATTGGAACGTCTCCCGGCGAATCCGCTCGTCCATCCACCGGCTCTCGATCTGGGCGATGCAGGATTTCACGATCTCCTCGAGCTCTCCCGGGTCGACCGGCTTCAGCAAATAATCCTCGACCTGGTATTTCATCGCTTGACGGACATAGGAGAAATCGTCGTATCCGCTAAGCACGATGATATGGGTATTCCATTCCTTCCCGCGGATTTTTTCCATCAACTCGAGCCCGTTGCCGTCGGGCATCCGAATATCCGTCAGGACGAGCTCCGGGGCTTTGTGCAGAAAGATCTCATACGCCTCCCGGCCGCCCTCCGCCTCCCCGACGATCTCGATGCCGAGATTTTCCCAGTCGATCAGTTGTTTCAGGCCGACGCGGATATATTCGTCGTCGTCCACGATCAGCAGCTTAGGCATCGTCTTGCGCCTCCCTCGTTGTAGAATCGGCCGGAAGCTTCATGATCAAGGCGAACCCCTCCTCGGGAGGCGTCGGCTTGACGAATAGCCCGTAGGGCTCTCCGTAATAGGAGCGGATTCTCTCGTGGATGTTTTTCAGGCCGAGATGCTCTTTCGGAATGACATGCTTGGCGTTGAGCCAATCGGCCAACTTGGCTTGCTCCTCCAACGTAGCGCCCTTGCCGTTGTTCCAGATCTCGATCAGGCGCGCGCGATCCTCCCGGGTAATCCTCAACAGAATGGTCGGCTTGTCCGCCTGTTCCAGCTCCCCGTGCAAAATCGCGTTCTCCACGATCGGCTGCAGGCTGAACTTCGGCATGCGGCAATCCCGCAGATCCTCTTCGCTTTCCGTTTCCAATTCGATTTGCTTGGTTTTGCCCATGAGCAGCAGATCCAGATAATATTGCGTATAGCGAAGCTCCTCCTCGACGGAAATCTCCTCGCTTTCGGTCTTCAGCAGCCAACGGTACAGCCGGCCGAGGTAGAACAGCTTGTTGGCCATCTCCGGCTGCTTGCCGATGACCGCCTGCATGCGAAGCGATTCGAGCGTATTGTACAGGAAGTGGGGGTTGATCTGCATTTTCAGGGCCAAGTATTCCGCATTGCTTCTCTGGACGTCGGCCACGTATACCCGGTTAATATAATCCTGCAGCTCGCGAGTCATCCGGTTGAACCGATCGATCAGATCCCCGATCTCGTCGTTCCCCGTCTTCTCCAACGGCTCGGCGAACGGGTTCGCCTGGACGCGCTTGAAGTGCTGCGTCATTCCCCTCAGCCGCTTGATGACGAATCCCAGAATGTAATGAATCAACAGCAGGCAGCCCAACCAGATCGCGAACAGCACACCGACGATCAGCAGCGTGATCTCCGACAGCGTGCTTTGGATGCTCGCCTTGCTAACCGTTCCGACGACGCTCAGCCCGTACTGCGGAAGGTCGGCCGAAGCTTGCAGCATGCCGTTCTCCCGCAACGCCTCCCCCTCTTCGCTATCCAGGAGAACGCCGCCGTTCCCGAGAATCCGTACGCGGCTGTCGTGATTTTCCCCGGATTTGAACTTGCCGAACAAGGAGGAAGAATCGATGACGGCCATAAAGTAGCCTTGGACGTTGTCGTTGCGAATATCGGTGAAATCGAACAACGGATTGACCAGATAGAGCAGCGGGCGCTCGATATTGCCGTAAAAGCCGTCCGCCCTGCCGATGAACGGATATTCGTACGTCCGGGGCAGCCCGCCGAGCAAAGCTTCGAGATCGAAATCCGGGTTGACGACGGCCGACGGGTACCTGCTCTTGTGGAACCGTTGTCCGTCGGCAGCGCGAACCATCAATACGGACATCATTCCCGGATTGCGCTCCAGCATGTAAGATTGAAGGCCGGTGAAATATTTGCGTTCCTCGATCGCCTCCAGCTCCGTCGAGGGCACCCCCTCGGGCAAAAAACGGGAATAATAGCCCGGCGTGTCCCCGCTTAACGGATAAATCGCGATCGTCTCCCGCTTGAACTGCGTGATCATCCCCGCCAGTTCCTCCCGCAGGAGCTCCGTGCGGATCTGCAGCAGATTGCTCTCCCGCTCCTCGAGCAAGTCGTAGAACCGGTAATAGGTCAGCAATCCGATCAAGACGAACGCGAGCAGCAGCGCCGCGCCGATGCCCAGCGTCAGCTTGCGGAAGACGAACCGGCCGATGAATTTGCGATAGAATCCGATGATCATGTCGTCCTCCTCCTCCCGGCGCGCCGAATCCGCAATCCGTATAATCCGTCCAGCTAATCGCAAGTTATTCCTGTAGAGAGCGCTTTCCGACCCGCAATATACTAGAACTGTAGCAAATCTCGCCGAGATACGAAAGGGGAACTTCATATGACGACGAACAAACGGACGCGTTACGCGCTGGCCGCGACGCTCGTGCTTTCATTGGCGCTCACGGCTTGCGGCAACGGCAACGGCTCGAACGCATCCGAGAGCCCGACCGCCGACCCGTCCCAGCCCGCCTCCGGGGAACCGGTTGAAATCTCGTTCCTTTCCTTGATCACGACGAACTTGACCGAGGAATTCTGGGACAAGTGGATCGCCGACTTCGAGTCGAAAAATCCGGACATCAAAGTCCGGCGCATCCAGGCGCCTTCGCTGGAAGGACTGAACGACAACTACGCGAAGACGCTGCTGACCTCCGGCGACTTCCCGGACGTGCTGAGCAACATCTCTTATCAGGATTTCGCCAAAGCGGGCGCCCTGATGGACATTCCGATCGACGACGACATCAAGAAGATCAACGACTACGAATCGCTCATGCTCGACGGCAAGCTCTACACGCTGCAGGCGTATCTCCAACCGCATACCCAAATTTTTTACAACAAGGATTTGTTCGCGCAAGCCGGCATAGACCAGCTGCCGCGCACATGGGACGAGCTGGAAGAAGCCGCCGCGAAGCTTCAGCAAGCGGGCATCACGCCTTTCCTCACCGCGGGAGACTGGATGACGACGCTGACGTTCTCCATCCTGACCGGTCCCGAGATTTTCGGCAAGAACCCGAATTGGTACGCGGACAAGAACGCGGGCCAGGTCAGCTACCAGGATGAGAACTGGATGACCGTCGCGGGCAAATACAAGGAGTTCGCTTCCAAAGGCTACTTCAACAAAGGAGCGCTCAGCATCGGCTACGAGCAAGTCGAGCAGGAATTCCTGAAAGGCAACGGCGCGATGTATCCGATGGGCTCCTGGTTCACGGCCGCTTACGCCGCCGCGAATCCGGATTTTGAAGCCGGCGTATTCGCCGCGCCGACGCTGGACGGAGAGAAAACGTACATGTCCGGTTCCCGCGGGACAAGCTTCGCCGTATCCAACACGACGGCGCACCCGGAAGCCGCTCTAAGATTCGCCAAGTACTTGTCGCTCGACCCCGATTTCCACAAGGCGTTCGCCGCCAGCGACGGCATGTTCTCCGGCCTCGTCGAGCCGGTCAACTACGAGTTCACGCCGCTGCAGCAAGAGATCGCCGACCTGCTGCAGGAAGCCGGCACGATGACCGGCTACGAGACGCAGCGCGCCGGGGACTTCCCGGTTAACGGACTCGGCAACCAGCTCGCCAAGGTCGGCCAGAATCTGCTGCTCGACGGCGGCGACCCGGCCAAGGAGCTGCAAAGCCTCGACGATTACTGGGAGAAGAACAAATAATGTCCAACGCAAGTTAGCTTAACCGCAATCCCGGGAATGCCATACCAAGGGTACACGCGACCGCTCGCCTGTACCCTTGCCTATTCCCGGACGCGCAAGCAAGGAGTGAACTGATTATGAGAAAAGACGTATGGACAAAGGGCTTCCTCTTCGCGCCGGGCTTTCTCGTCTATTTGATCTTCATGATGATTCCGATCGGGATGTGCGTGTATTACAGCGTACACGACTGGGACGGGCTTAGCCCGGTATACCGTTTCGTCGGCCTGGACAACTTCGTCGGCGCATTGTCCGATTCCGATTTCCTGCGTGCCCTGCGCGTGACGGCCATCATTACAATCGTGGGCACGCTCGCGGTCAACGCGCTCGGCCTGTTTTTCGCCGTATTGCTGAACAAGCCTGGACGAATGACCAACCTGTATCGTTCCGTCTTCTTCTTCCCGCTGCTGCTTAGCGCCGTCGTGGTCGGGTTTCTGTGGAAGGCGATTCTCAACTACAACGGCATCCTGAACGGCGTCCTCGAGAAGCTCGGCTTCGAGAAGCTCGAAATCTTCGGCGTGCCGGGCACGGCGATCGCCACGATTACGATTCTGATCGTCTGGCAGAACATCGGAGGCGTGATCGTCCTTTACCTGGCCGGCTTGCAGAGCATTCCCAACGATCTGTACGAGGCGGCCAAGATCGACGGGGCCGGGAGGCTGCGGATGTTCCGCAACGTCACCTTCCCGATGCTCGCGCCCAGCCTGACGATGTGCATGATCTTCATCTTCACGACGCTCGCGCGCGAATACGACCGCATCGCAGTGCTGACGAACGGCGGCCCCGGAGGCGCGACGGAAACGGCCGCCTTCATGATCGTGAAGCTCGGCATCAACACGAACCGGTTCAGCTACGCCGCGTCGCTGGCCGTCATTCTGATGGCGATCGTCGCCTTCATTTCCATCTTCATGACCCTTTATCTGCGCAAAAGAGAGGAGCGGATCTTATGAGCGATCGCGCCGCGAATCGCATTCGCCACGCCTTCCTGATCTTGCTCAGCCTCGTGCTGCTCGTTCCGTTCTATATCGCGGTCGTCAACGCCTTCAAACCGAAGGATGCGATCGTGTCCGATCCGATGGGCATCCCTTTCGCGGAGCTGACGCTGCGCAATTTCGCGGAAGCGGCGTTTACGCCGTCCTTTAACATTTTCAAAGCGTACGGAACGACGGCCGTCATTACGATCGCCTCCATCGTGTGCCTCGTGGCGCTCGGTTCGATGATGTCCTACGTCTTGGCCAGGACGAAGCACCGCTTCTTCACGTTCGCCTATTTGCTGCTGCTCGGCGGTATGATGATTCCTCCTCAGGTAATCCTCATTCCGATCATCAAGCTGCTTAGAGCAATGGGCCTGATGTTCTCGGAGACCGGTCTGATCCTGTACAACACCGGATGGTACATCCCGTTCACGGCCTTCATCTTTACCGGCTTCATCCGGACCATCTCGAAGGAAATCGACGAATCGGCCATGATGGAGGGCGCGAACGGCTTCCAGATCTTCTGGCGCATCATCTTCCCGATCTTGAAGCCGCCGACCGCTTCCGTCGTCATCTTCCTGTTCTTGTTCGTCTGGAACGATTTCTTGAATCCCCTCGTGCTGCTCGGTTCCACCAAAGGCTACACCGTGACGACCGGCATTTATATGGCCGTGGGCCAATACAGCACGAATTGGGACGAGATTTTCGCGCTTGTCGTGCTCGCTTCCTTGCCGGTTCTCGTCGTATTCCTGCTGCTGCAGCGTTATTTCGTCTCCGGTCTTTCGGACGGGGCTATCAAAGGTTAACGGAAAGGAAGATTCGCATGGGCAAAACGTTAATGGGCGCCCTCGTCTACGAAGGTCCAAGGGAAATGAATATGCGGGGAGTGCCGATTCCGGCGCCGGCCCAAGACGAGGTGCTGATCCGCGTCGCGAAGGTCGGCATCTGCGGCTCCGAGCTGAGCGGCTACCTTGGCCATAACTCCCTGCGCAAGCCTCCCTTGATCATGGGACACGAATTTACCGGCACCGTCGCGGCGGCGGGGCGCTCCGTCGCCGAACTCCAGCCCGGGGACAGAGTCGCGGTGAATCCGCTGATTTCCTGCCGCGTCTGCCGGAGCTGCCGCGAGGGCCGGTCGCAGCTCTGCGAAACCCGCCGGATCGTCGGCATTCATCGCCCGGGCGCGTTCGCCGAATACACGACCGTTCCGGCTTCGAACGTTCATCGGCTGCCGAATTCCGTGACATTGGACGCGGGGACGCTTGCGGAGCCGCTCGCCTGCGCCGTTCATGCCGCCAGGCTGGCCGAGCTGGATCCGGCCGATCGGCTGCTGATCTACGGAGGCGGGCCGATCGGGCTGCTGCTGCTGCAAGCCGCCCGCCGTTTCGGCTTGAGCTCGGTCGTCCTCGCGGAGCTGAACCCTCATCGGCGGAAGATCGCCGAGGAGCTGGGCGCGATCGCCGTATCCGGCGAGGAGGAATTGCTTGCGGCGATGCCCGAAGGAGGCTTCGACGTCGTCGCCGACGCGGTAGGCGTTGGGGCGACCCGCATGCGCGGCGCGCTTCACGCGCGCGCCGGGGGACGCGTCGTGTTCTCCGGCCTGCACGAGGCGGACAGCGCCCTGCCGGTCAACGTCATCATCCGGAACGAGCTGAAGCTGCGCGGCGCCTTCTGTTACGACGAACGCGACTTCGAGACGGCCCTGGAGTGGCTGGCGGCCGGGCATGTCGGCCTGGACGATTGGCTCAAGACCGAACCGCTGTCGGAGGGCCGTTCGTCGTTCGAGCTGCTGCTCGGCGATCCGGGACCCGTCGCCAAAATTTTATTATCCGTCTAAGGAGGTTTGCCCCATGACCAAGCTGAAGGGAATTATTCCCATTCTGCCGGCCCCGTTTACGGACGATGGCGCGAATATCGACTATGAAGACCTGCGCGCCATCATCGATACCGTCATTCGGGAAGGCGTTCACGGCGTCGCCCTGCTGGGCGTCGCCAGCGAATTTTACAAGATCGACGACGCGGAGAGACGGCTCATGATCGAGACGACGGTGGACCACGTCGCCGGACGGGTGCCGGTCATCGCCAACATTACGCGCAACGCCACCGAATTGGCGGTGAAGGACGCCCGCCACGCGGAGGCCGCCGGCGCGGACGCCGTCATGATCGTTCCGCCATCCTTCATCCCGCCCGGCAACGCGGCGATTATCGAGCATATTCACGCCGTCGCGGACAGCGTCAAGCTGCCGGTCGTCATCCAGTACGCGCCCAACGTGACGGGCGTCTCCATTCCCGTGTCCACGTTCCTCGACATCGAGCGGCAGCGCGGCGGAGAGCTCTATATCAAGGCCGAATCCGTGCCGCCCGGTCCGATGATCAGCGCGATCGCGGAGCAAACCGAAGGCCGGATGGGCGTATTCATCGGCAACGGCGGCGTTCAGACCTATGACGCGCTTGAACGCGGAGCCGTCGGCCTCATGCCCGGAGCGGCGATGGTCGCTCCCTATCTCGCCGTCTACGAAGCTTTCGTTCGGGGGGACAAGGAGACCGCTTTCCGCCTATTCAACGCTTTCCTGCCGGTGCTCAACCATACGACCCAATCGGCGGAGCTGTTCGTTCAGTTCGAGAAAAGCGTTTTGAAAGCCCGGGGCATCGTCAAGAACGACGTCTGCCGCAAGCCGAACGCTGTGCCGGACGAAGACATGAACCGCCTGCTCCTGAGGTATACCGAATATTTGCAGGAGAGCTTCGGTCCGCTCGCCCATCCGGGAAGGAGGTGACGCCTTATGCGTTTAGACGCTCCGAATTCCCGCGTCGGCATCGCTTTTATCGGCTGCGGCGGCGTGGCCGATCTGCACGCGAGGGCGATCTCGCGCTGCAACGCCGCCCGGCTGGTCGCGGTCTCCGACCGCGATGACGGGCTCGCCGCGGACAAGGCCGCGGCCTGGGGCGCGGAGCCCCGAACGACGGAAGCGATTATGCGCGCGGACGACATCGACTTCGTCTTCGTGCTTACGCCGATGGAAAGCCATGTCGAATTGGCCGAGGCCGTCCTTCGGCACGGCAAGCACGTCCTGGTAGAGAAGCCCGTCAGCTACGATCTCGAAGGCATTGGAAGGCTGATCCGCTTGGCCGAGCAAGAAGGGAAAATGTGCATCCCCGGTCACAGCTACCTCTACTTGCCGGAGCTGGCCCGCATGAAGCGGCTGATCGGGGAAGGCGCGATCGGCCGGCCCTTGTCGATGTTCATGAGCGAAATTTACCGGATGCCGGACGAGCGCGCGGCGCGGTATCACGGTCCGTCCATCGAAGTTCTGTGCCATCAAATCTACCTGATGCTCGCTTATCTCGGGACCCCGCGGCGCGTGCAGGCGTTCGCCGGGGCCGTTCGGCGGGACCTGTTCCCGGACGGGGACGAGCAAGTGACCGTCAACGCGGAATTCGCGGGCGGCGCGCTGGCCCACTTGTACGTCTCGTGGGCCGGGGAAGACGAGACAAGCGACCCGTGGACGTTCAAGCTGAAGGTGCTCGGAGAGAACGGCGGCATGCACTTCTCGCGCCGCGACCAGGTCAACGGTTCGTTCGAAGAGCATCGCGAATACCCGCTCTATCTCGAAATGTTCGAGCGGCAGACCGAGCATCTCGTCCGCCGCTCCCTGCTGGGGGGCGAACCGCCGCTCTCCTCCATGTCCGACGCCCTTCGCACGATGGAGATTGCGGCGGCGATCCGCCGCTCGTTCCGGGACGGCACGGTCGAACACATCACCAATTAACGAAAAGAGGGTGATCGCATGAGCGAACTCATCATTACGAATATCGAGACGATCCGCCTTTCTTACCGCTACAGCGAGGAAGAACGCTGGCAATGTCCGGGCTGGACGACGCTTCAGCGCAACGCCACCCTCGTCCGGGTCTGGACGAACAAAGGCATTCACGGCATCGGCGAAGTCAGCGAGGATTCCTGCATTCCGCAATCCGTCTCCTCGATCATCGACGAGCATTTCCGCGCGATGCTGATCGGCGAAAACCCGTTCGACATCGAGAAGCTGTGGCGCAAAATGTTCGTCCGCTCCCTTCATTGGGGGCGTAAGGGCGGAGCGATTAAAATCATCAGCGGCATCGAGATCGCCTTGTGGGATATCGTCGGGAAGGCGCTGAACCGTCCCGTGTACGATCTGCTCGGCGGAATCTGCCGGGACCGGATACGCGTCTACGCGAGCGCCGGCATGAGCAACGAAGAGAACGAATTGATCGAAGAAATGCTGCGGCATAAGGAAGAAGGCTATACGGCGCTGAAAATGCGGATCGGAAGCAGTCCGCGCGGCGACGTGGAAAAGGTGCGCAAAGTGCGGGACGCCATCGGCAAGGACATCGACCTGATGGCCGACGCCGGGATGAGCTACGTGGACGCGGCCTGGGACTTCAATACGGCGCTGCGCGTGGCGCGGGGACTGGAGCCGGCCGATCTGTTCTGGCTCGAGGAGCCGCTCATCAACGACGACATCGACGGCTATGCCCGACTCGCCGCGGAAGTCGACATCCCGATCGCGGCCGGGGAGAACGAATATACGAAATACGGCTTCAAGGACCTGATCTCTCGCCGCGCCGTGGATATCGTGCAGCCGGATGCCACCCGCAGCGGCGGCATCATGGAATGCAAGAAGATCGCGGCGATCGCGGATGCGTTCCAGATGCGCATGGCGCCCCATATTTTCACGTCCGGCGTTTCGCTAATGGCGAACCTGCACCTGATCGTCTCCTCGCCTAACGCGATCATCATGGAGTACGACCGCACGATCAATCCGCTGCGCGACGAGCTGCTGGTGGAGCCGCTGAAATACGAGAACGGCTTCGTCACGTACCCGAAGGGCATTCCGGGCCTGGGCGTCAACCTGACGGACGAGCTGATCGAGAAATTCAAGTTCATTCCGGGCGAAATTTTGAGCAAGGGCCCGTTCACCTGCGATCATGCGTTTTGACGCGCACCAGCATTTCTGGAACATCGAGCGGCTGCATTATCCGATCCTGAGCCCGGAAGCGTTCGGAGAGCTGTACCGCACGATCGAGCCGCCGGAGCTGGAGCCGCTGCTGCGGGACGCCGGCATCGACGGCACTGTCGTCGTGCAGGCGAAGGACGGCTTGGACGAGACCGAATATTTGCTCGAGCTGGCGGAACGGTATCCCTGGATCGCCGGCGTCGTCGGCTGGGTCGATCTCGCCTCGCCCGAGCAAGCCGCCGCGCAGCTTGAAGCGTTCGGCCGCCATCCGAAGTTTAAGGGCGTCCGGCATCTGATCATGGTCGAGCCCGACGACGATTGGCTCGTTCGCCCCGACGTGCTGGAAGGGTTGCGCGTGCTGGCCGATTCCGGCTTCGCTTTCGATGCGGGCGCGGAATTCCCGAAGCATCTGCGCCATGTAGAGACGATCGCCCGGGCCGTGCCCGGCCTGAGGATCGTCATCGATCATCTGGCGAAGCCTCCCGTCGGCGAGCGGGACATGGCGGCCTGGGAAGCGGAGCTGGCTGGCGCCGCCGCGTTTCCCAACGTCTACTGCAAGCTGTCCGGCCTGAACGTCGCCAGCCCGATCGAACCTGCCGTTCGGACCGCCCTCCGCTTGTTCGGCGCCCGGCGGCTCATGCTCGGCAGCGACTGGCCGATCTCCAATTCTGGTCTTCCTTACGGAGAAGCGCTGGATCGTCTCGTCCGCGCTGCCGGAGACCTCTCCCGGGAGGAGCTGGACGCGCTGCTCGGAGGATCGGCGAAGGAATTTTACCGATTGTAATCGGCAGCCGGCCCGTTCCGGCGGGAAGGAGCCGTTATGTCGCATGAAAGGAGATTAACATCATGAAATGGTTAACGATGAACAAAAACGGGGCTTACCGGCTCGGAGTGCGGTTGGAGGAAGGCGTGCTGGACGTCGAAGCGGCGCTGGCCGACCGTCCGGCGGACGGCGTTCCCGCCGAGCCGATGGCGCTGCTGCGCTCCGGCGATCAAGGCGTTCGGGCGCTGGCCGATTACATTGCCGATCTTCGCCGCCAGGGTCTGCCCGACTTGCTGGCGGAGGGCGATATCCCATGGGCGGCCTGCGTGCCGCGCCCGGGCAAAATCATCTGCGTAGGGCTGAATTACCGCAAGCATGCCGACGAATCGAATCTGCCCTACCCGCCCGTGCCTCTTCTGTTCAGCAAGTACGGCAACGCGATTGCCTCGGAGGGCGACGACATCCGCATTCCCGAAGGCGCGGCGGAAGTCGATTACGAAGTCGAGCTCGGGATCGTCATCGGACGAACCGCCGCTTCCGTTAGCGAAGCCGAAGCGCTCGATTACGTGCACGGCTATTGTACCGCGAACGACGTTTCCGCGCGGGACTGGCAGATGCGCACGTCGCAATGGATGCTCGGCAAGACGGCGGACGGCTTCTGTCCGATCGGCCCGTATACGGTAACGGCGGACGAGGTCGGGGATCCGCAGAACCTGGCCCTCAGAACCTGGGTGAACGGGGAACTTCGCCAAAATTCGAACACGAAGGATATGATCTTCTCCTGCGCCGAGATCGTCAGCTACGTCTCCCGCCACATGACGCTGGAGGCCGGCGATCTGATCCTTACCGGCACGCCGGAAGGCGTCGCCTTCGGCATGCCGGCCGAGAGCCGGGTCTACTTGCAGCCCGGCGACGTCGTCAGCGTGGAGATCGAGAAGCTGGGCAAGCTGACGAACCGGTTCGTCTGAGCATACGTCGAAAAGACCGGCCGCCTTCCGGCGGCCGGTTTGCTCGCTTCGCCGGATAGGTCACGCAGCGGTCAGAAGAAATCCATCAAGTACGGGGTTCGGGTCGGAATCCGCCGCTCCAGCAAACGCACGCTCTCCTCCGGCCCGCTCAGCCGGCCGACCGCCGCCAGCCAGGCCGGCTTCCGGTCTCCGAGCAGCATCGCGGACAACTCCTGAATGGAGCAGACAAGCCCCTTCCCGGCGGACGCCTCCGCTTCCGCGCCTTCCAGCTTCGTCAAGACGCCCGCGCCGTCCGCGTCCCACGCCAGCCGGTACGAACCGGCGTTCCAAGGCGCATGCTCGTCCTTCAGCTCCAATAGCACGCTTTCGCCGTCCGCCCCTGGACTCCAGGCGTAGAGCTTGACGAACGCCTCGGCGTCCACGATCCGCGACATGAAATACGGAACGACCTCCTGCTTGATCCGCGGATCGGCCAGCAAATACGTCAGCCCGTCGTCGATCGGCGCTTGCAGCGTCACGCGGTCGATCATCGAATCGTGATTGGCGACGTACGACCAGAGCGCCTCGCGAGCCGTTTCGTTCAGCGCGACGAACTCGTGAACAGCGAGCGCGCGATTCTGAACATCGTAGAACACGTATCCTTCCGGCGCGCCGCTCTCCGATTCGTAGACGGCCGCCGTGCCGTCGTTCCGCAGCACTCTCTCCTTCCACCACTCCGGCGTTCTCTCCAGATTGCCGTTATAGCGGGAAGCGTACGCCGAGTAAATTCCGTTCAGCAAGCCAATATCCGGATCGGCCATTCTGCGCACGGTGCCCAGCACGTCCGTTCTAGGCGGAAGCTGCCGGACGCCGAGCTCGTATTTCTTGTGCTCGACCGTCATTTCGTACCCGAACTTGCGGTAAAAGGCGAAAGAGAAAGGATGCAGCATGCTGATCGTCTGCCCGTCCTTCTTCATCGTCTCGAGCGCGTGCGAGAGCAGCTTGCTGACGCAGCCTTGCCTTCTCGCTTCGGGCCAAGTCGCGACGCCCGCCACGCCCCCCATCGCCAGCTTCCGCCCGTGAACCCATGCCTCAAAAGGAATCAACGTCAAAGCGGACAGCATCGTTCCCTGCTCGTCGAACGCGCCCCAATCCCATTCCGGACGAAACGTCCCTCTGCGCTTCTCCAACTGCTCTTCGGTCCATCTCATTTGGAAGGCGAACTGGGACAGCGCCATTCTCTCGTCGTAATCTTGCGTCGTCAACTGTCGGATTTCCAACGGAATCCACCTCGTTTCTTCTTCGTAGCGCCTCCCTCCATCCTAACAAAAAGAAGCTTCCGCCGAAACCGCTCTCTCTCCGAAGATCGGAGGAACAACGACGATGTCGGAGGGGATTCCCTTCAGATTGCGAATGGGACAGTGCGGCCCCGAAGCAAAACAACCCCCGCCCATGCATCGGCGGGGGTTGCCGGTCGACCGGGCACTGCGGTCGCCGGCCAATCGTCATCTTGCCGGACGGCTTAATTCACGGCTGCTTTCGCGCGCTCGTCCGCCGTCTTGTAAATCGCCAGTATTTCTTCGTAGCCAAGCTTCTTCTGCTCCTCGGCGAACTTGTCCCATTCCTCGAAGCTGCGGGATCCGAGAATGAACTTCGCGAAGTTCTCGTCCCGATGGCTGTTAAGGGAATCGCCCTTCGTGCTTAAAATTTGCTGCTCTTCCGGCGTGAACGCGAGACTGGACTGCTTCTCGCCGTCGTATTGCGGAGCTTGCCCGTAAGCCGCCTGCAGCTCCGGCGAAGAGACGGAGATATGGGTATCGAAGTCGTACCACGTATACGTGCCGTCCGTCGACAAGCCCGTTTTCTTGCGAAGATCGGTAATGTCCGCGTACTGGTCGATATAGGACTTGCCGCTGGCCGTGTCTCCTTCCTTCCCCCAACTGACCAGATCGCGCCCTTCCTCGGAATAGAAGAAATCGATGAATTGGACGACTTCCTTGATCTTCTTGGACTTGGAGGAGATCATGAACCCTTCCTCCATCGTCGCCGTATACGCGTTTTTCTGAGGGCCGCCGGCCCAGCCCGCCGGAGGAGCCATGAAGCTCATCGTGAACTCCGGATTGTCCTCGCGCAGCGCCGAGTTGTAAAAGTCGATGCGGCCGATGTAATCGAGCGTAACGAACGCCCGGTCCGTCGATACGATGTCCTGCCACATCTTCGTGTCGATCGTCAGGAAGTCCTTCGGAATGAGTCCGTCTTGATAAAATTTGTGGAAGTAAGTCAGCATCGTCTTGTACTCTTCCTGGATGGCGGCGTACTTCCATTCGCCGGAGGCGCTGTCCAGATAGACGCTCGGCTTCGTCACCTCGACCGGCGCCGATACGTTAAAGCCCGCCCCGAAGTCGTAGAAGTAGCGAAGCCCGTTGCGGAACGTCAGCGGGTAGCTGTCCGGGAATTCGGCCTTCAGCTTCTTCAACGTCTCGTACAGCTCGTCCCAGGTGTTCGGAGTGGACAACCCCAGCTTCTTGAACACATCCTCGCGGTACATCCACGTCCGGCGGTTGGATTCGCCGAGCCCCTGGTTCGGGAACACGTACATCTTGCCGTCGGAGGAGAGCACGTTCTGCGTCTCCGTCGGATACATCTCCATCCAGGCTTTGAAGTGGGGCATTTCGTCGACGTATTCGAGAATGTTGACAAGCGCGCCCTGCTGGCCGAACTTGTCCGCGACCGCCTTCGATTGCGTCCACATCAGATCCGGCATGTCCCCGGACGCGATCGTCAGGCTGAGCGCGTCCTCGAGCAGGTTGCCCGCCGGAAGCTGAATGTCAAGCGTCACGCCGGTTTTCTCCCGGATGAAGTCCCATACCTTCCAATTCTTGTCGTACGGCCAGCTCGGGTTGCTGTAGTTCAGAAAAGTAAACGTCTGCTCCTTGAACTCCTGCGGCGCTTTCGAAGCGCTCTCGCTTGCCCCCGCGCTCGGAGACGAGACGTTCGCCGAAGGGGACGCCTCCCCTCCGTTGCCGCTGCCCGAGCATGCGCCCAGCACCAGGCTCATTCCCAACACTGCGGATAACATTGCGCCTATCCTTTTGCCCATTGTTGCCCCTCGCTTTCTGTTTCCTGTTCGTATTTTCCCATTCTTGTATATTAACCTTTGACCGACCCGATCAGAGCCCCCTTGGCAAAATACTTCTGGAGGAACGGGTAGATCAGAAGGATGGGAACCGTCGTAACGATAATGGTGGCGTATTTGAGAGATTCGTCCACGATCATGCTGTCGCCGCCCACGTTGGCCGCTCCGTTGGCGCCGCTGGCGCCCTGAAGAACCATGTTGCGAACGATAATCTGCAGCGGGAACAGATCGGCGTCGCGCAAATAGAGCAAGGCGGAGAAAAAGTTGTTCCAGATGGCCACGCCGTAGAAGAGGCCGATCGTGGCGAGAATCGCCTTGGACAGCGGCAGCACCAACAGGACAAACACGCCGATGTCGTTCAGCCCGTCGATCTTGCCCGATTCCTCTACCTCTTGCGGCATGCCCGAGAAGAACGTTCGCATGACGATCAGATTCCAGGTGCTGACTGCCCCGGGAAGCACCATCGCCCAGATCGTATCGAGCAAATCGTAGCTGCGAACGACAAGAAAGGTCGGGATCATGCCCCCGCTGAAAAACAGCGTGATGGTTACCATCACCATGAAGCCGCGCCGGAAGAGCATATCCCGCTTGGAGAGCGCGTACGCGCCAGCCGAGGTGATGAGCAAGGAGATCGTCGTTCCCAGCACCGTGTATAGAATCGTATTGAGGTAGGCCGTTCCGATATCCGGATTATCAAATACGGCCTTGTAGGTGTTCAGCGTGAACGCCTTAGGCCAGAAGAACACCTCTCCCTTCAGAACGGGAACGGTACCGCTGAGGGAAACCGCTATCATATAAATAAAGGGATACAGCGCGGAGGCCGCGACGCCGAATAGAACCGCGTATAGCAGCGCGTCGATGACGCCGAATTTGGGTTTCATGCTTTCCCTCTCTTTCTCACCACAGGCTCGTCTCGCTCTTCCTCCGGCTGACCCAGTTCGCAGTGAGGATGAAGAGCAGATTGATGACGCTCGTGAACAGATCGATCGCCGTGCCGTAGCTGTAGTTCATCGCTTGAATCCCTGTCCTGTACACGTAGGTGCCGAGCACGTCGGCGGTCGAATAGATGGACGGATTCAACATAAGCAGCACTTTCTCGAAGCCGATGTCGAGCACGTGGCCGATATTCAGAATGAATAGAATGACGATCGCCGACATGATGCCGGGAACGGTAATATGCCGAACTTGATGCCACCGGTTCGCCCCGTCCACTCTCGCAGCCTCGTACAGCTGCGGGTCGATGGCGCTGAGCGCGGCCAGATAGATGATCGTTTCCCAGCCGACGTGCTGCCAGATCTCGGAGAGAATGTAGAGCGTGCGGAAATACTTTTCGTCCTGCATGAAGTTGATCGAGTCGTAGCCGAGCCATTCGATGAACTGGTTCACCGGTCCGTTGGTCGGAGAGAGGAACAGGAACATCATGCTCACGACGACGACGTTCGAGATGAAGTGCGGCAAGTAGCTGATCGACTGCACCAGCCTCTTGACCAGAGCGATTCTCACCTCGTTCAGCAGAAGCGCCAACAGAATCGGCGCCGGGAAGCTGAACACGATTTTGTAGAAGCCGAGCAAAATCGTATTTTTAAGCAGCTTGGCGAAATCCGGGCTATGGAAAAAAAGCGAATAATGCTTCAGCCCGACCCACTCGCTCTCCCACACTCCCTTGAAGGGATTGTAGTCTTTGAACGAGATCAGGATGCCGAACATCGGTACGTATTTGAACAGAATATAATAGAGCAGGGCCGGCAGAAACAGCAGAAGCAAGTATTTGCTTCGGTTCAACTTGGCCTGGAATAACGCCATATCTGATCCTCCCGTCTGAAGGTCGCGTCCTCCCTCCAAGCTACGGAACGGACGCGCCTGCGATGCTTTATTCTCAAGCCTCGTCCCGCAAGGCCACGCTGCGTCTCTCTTCAAGACTCCGGTTCGCCGCCTCGAGGAAGCGGACGACGCCGAGCGTTTCCCGCGGGCTGATCGGAGACCGCCCCGTCGCCAGGAAAGCGACGACCTCCTCCAGCAGGCTAGCGAGATAGGGTTTGTCCGTCTCCCGGACTTCGATCGCTCGCGACCACGAGGACCAATGCAAGGTGCCGCCGAACTGTTCGTTGCCCGTCCTCGCCCCCCGCACCGTTCCGATTCGTCCGTCGGCCCAGGTTCCGACCGCGATATCGTGCCCGGATGTGCGGAACGCCTTCACTTCGCGGCAGTCGGGCCCGAGCGAGCGGAACAGCATCTCGACCGTATGAATGCCGTACCAGTAATACCCGGGCTGGGTAGGCTCCAGCGCCATCGGCCCGTAGAAGTCCGCCCCCTGAACCCTCTCCCCGACCTTCGCTTCCAGCTCTCGAGTCAGCGCCTCGGCATACCGAAGGGACGAGCAGCTCATCCAGGGCGTCCCGTAGCGTTCCGCGAGCCGGATCATCCCTTCGGCTTCCGCGGAGCTTAGGGCAAACGGCTTGTCGACGAAGATCGGCTTGCGATACGGAACCATCCGTTCGAACAGCTCTGCCCGCGTTCTTCCGTCGACCGCCTCCAGCATCCAGGCGTCGCAGCTCCGGGCGACCTCGTCGATGGAGTCCAGCATCGGTACGCCGCAGCGTTCCCGCAGCTCCCGGACGTAGCCGTCCAGACGGTCGAAGCTCAGCGGGAAATCCGGCGACGGCTCGCCCGGCCAGGCGGCCGTCAGGCGCGCTTCCGGCACTCGGAAGGATCGGAAGGAACCGCCGTCGCCATTGAGCATTCTTGCGAAGGAGACCACGCGCGAATTGTCCAGTCCGATCATGCCGATCCGCAGCGGAACGGCGCGGGCGACCGAATCCGGCGAAGGCGTTGTATCTTTACTATCGCTCATCCGGCTCTCCTCCCCGGTCTACGACGGCCTCGGTTCCCGTCTCGTGGGAGCGATAGAGGCTTTCCACCGCCGCGACGACGCTTCGGGAGTAGGCCATCGAGCATTCCGGCTCCCGATCTTGTTCGATAGCGCGGATCAGATCCTCGAACTGCAGGACGAAGGGATGCGGCTGCGGAGACGCCGGCACCTCCCGATATTCGCCCCCGTCGCTGACCCATAGGCCGATGCCCGTTCGCAGCAGCATGCTGCCGCCTGTGAACATCAGTTCCGTCTCGTCGACGACTGCGCCCGGATAGCCCGATTGCGACAGCGTCGCCGGGATGCCGACCGAGGTGTCCAGAAACGCGCAGCCCCCGCCTTCAACGTCGCCTCGGACTTGCGAATAATCGACTCGGGCTTTGACCTTCGTCACTCGACTGTCCGACAGCCACTGCAGCTTGTCGATCGAATGGGAGCCCAGATTCGTCAGAATGCCGCCGCCGGCCTTGCTCCTCTCGAAGAACCAATCCGGTCGGCTCGCCGTGTCGTAGCGAAGATGGCGCCTGTCGTTCATCATGACGAGCTTCCCGAGCCGCCCGCTCTTGATCCACGCCTTGGCCTCCCGATTTTCGGCGGTATAATGTTGGGTATGGCCGACCATCAGCTTGACGCCGTGCCTTTGAACGTCGGCGATGATCGCGTCGCACTCCTTCGTATTCAGCGCCATCGGTTTCTCGAGCAGAACGTGGCAGTCTTGAACGGCGGCGAATCTGGCAGCCTCTTCATGAAGATAGTGAGGCAAGGTGACGATCGCGATGTCGGGCTTCTCGGCGACGATCATCTCCTTGTAGTCGGAGTAGGCCCGAAGCTCGTGCCGGACGGCCAGCGCGTCCGCACGCTCCCTGCGGACGTCCGCGACCGCGCACGGCGCCATCTCGTCGAGCCCCTCCATCGCATTCAGATGAGCGGCCGCGATGTTCCCGGCTCCGATGACGGCTACGCGATAAGTCATTGGGTGATCTCCTCCCCTTAGGTTTCGGAGGCTATCATAACAGCGGCCCGCCCTCCCGGGCGATCAGGCAATCTTTCGATTCTTCTCCAAAATTAAAAAAAAGGCCCCAATACAGGGCCAATCGTAAAAATGAACAAGTTTCGAAAGGTTGAATAATTGAGAGAAAACCTGACATCCCGTTATACTCTTTTCTATGACTACCGCGGAAAGGAACGTTCGGATGAGATGGAGAACGCGATCGGTTAATCTGCCGGGAATAGCCCGGAATCCATGGTCTCTTTTTTACACCTTGTTCGGCAGCTTCATTGCGGTGATATTGCTGCTCGTATCCATTCATTCCTTCGCTTACGGCTTCTTTCGCGACAATGCCAAGAAGGACGTCATTATGAACAGCAGCCTGAATCTCCAAGCGTCCGCGGCCAACTACGAAAAGCATATCAAGCTGATCCGCAGCTTCATGCTCGGCTACTTGTTCGATAACAACACGGAGATTCTCAAGCGCGGAGATCCGATGCGGCGCTACGACGTGGTAATCGATGTACAGAAGGATCTGGATCATAATCTGAATAATTCTCTTCTCTATTTGGATAACATCATCTATTACTTCAAGGAAGACAACTTCGTCGTGGAGCGCGACGGCACCCGCGACGCGAAGACGATGTTCTCCAAATTTTATTCTCATCCTCGCTACACGGCCGACTTTTGGGGCCGGGAAATGAGCGGAGACGAGAGCTTTCGGGTCTATCCCGCAGCCTCGTTCCGCTTCGATTCGCCCTTCGAACGAAAGGTGCTCGGAACGTACATCCCGATTCTCGTCAAGAACGCCTACGATCACCGGTTTGCTTTTATCGCGATGCTGAATGCGTCCAAAGCGTTCGAAGCTTTCCACCAGCCGAAGCCGGACAGCCGTTTCTACATCGTCGACGAGAACGGCCAAGTTCTCTTCTCCTCCGCGGGCGAATCCGCCCCTGCGGACGAGCTTGCGGAGTTGAAGGGCGAAGGCTACGTGCGGGCGGACGACCATTATTACTTTTACCGCACGAGCGAGAGCACGGGATTTACTTACTTCGAAGTCGTCTCGAATCAAGGACTGACCCAGCAGCTTCGCCGCCTGAACCTCGTCATGACCGCCTTGATCGCCCTGTCGATTTTGATCGGTCTGGTCGTCTCTTACTGGTTTGCCAAGCGCTTTCATAATCCGCTTGCGAACATGATCCGTTCCGTGCAGTCCTGGAATGCGGTCGGCGTCCCCGCAGGGGAAGGCAGCCGGATTAAAGAGTTCAATCTGCTGCAGGGCACCTTAAACCATCTGTCGCGCTCCAATCAGGAGTATCACCGGGACCTTGCGGCCAAGAACAATCTGCTTCAACAATTCGCTTATATGACCCGGCTGAAAAAAATCGTGGGAGACGGCCAGCGGCTCTCGACCTCGATCGACGCGAACGAGCCCTACCGGCTCGTGCTGTCGCAGATCGAGTTCAAGGATCGCTTCGCCAAGGAGGTCGCGAATGCGCCGCAACGCGCCTTCCTGATGTACAAGGAGCTCATCGACGCCCACTTCTCCAGCCGCTACGTCAACTCGGTGACCTTCCAACTCGAGAAGGATCAGATCTTGTCCATTCTGTTCGTCGACCAGGAGCGGGAGGCGGATCGGGAGAATGCGCTGGACGAGCTCGTTCGAATGCTGGACCTGGATACTCCTTACTGCAACTTCACGCTGGCGATCAGTCCGGTTCGCCATCATTCCGCCGACTTCGCGGAAACGTACCAGAACGTTCTCGATCTCATTAAGCAGCGCAGGCTGGGCGAGAGCGTGCAGGTGATTCGGGAATGGGTTCCCCAGCCTTCGCTGATGATCCCGTCGCCGTCCGAGGAGCAGGAATTGTCGGCCAATCTGCAATCCGGCAGCGACGACGTCACGATCCCGCTCGTCAACCGGCTGCTCGACCGGCTGAACAAGGCGGGAGCGCTCGCTTATCAGTTCCGGGACTTCGCAGCCGACGTCGTCAATCGGACGATCAAGATCATGTATGCGCAGAACGTCTCCGTTGGCGCCGTAGCCGACGAGGGCTCTCCTTACGATCTCTTGAAGTCGTGCCATACGCTGGAGCATTACGAGGCGTTCTTCCGCAAGTTTCTGGCGAAATCGGCGGCGGCCGTCCGCGCCAAGAAGTCCGAGACCGACATCATTACCAAGTTCGTCATGGAGTACGTGGAGGCCCACTACGGGGAGGATCTCTCGCTCGACATCATCGCCGGCAAGCTCGGCATTACCGGTCCCTACCTCTCTACCTATTACAAGGAAAAGACGGGCACGAACTTCAGCGACTACATTTACACGGTGAGAATGAACAAAGCGACGGAAATGCTGCGGGAAACGGACTTGAAAATTCAGGAGATTGCCTCCCTCGTCGGGTATTACACCGTGGCGTCCTTTAATCGCGTCTTCAAGCGGTATGCCGGCGTCACGCCAAGCGAATACCGCAGGGAGCACAACCGATGGAAAGAATAAGGCGTCGCGCGGGTCGCGGACGCCCCGTTATGAAATCTCGTTGACCATCCGCTTCAACTCGGCCACATCCTGCATCATCTGCTCGACGTCGTCATCCTTGACGAACTCCAATAATAGATAGCGATCCCGGGGCGATTGGGCCAACTCGCGAATGTAGGAGGTCCAGACGGCCGAGCCTTGCGACAGCGGCATGCGGCGGCTCTCCTCCGAATAGAAGACATGAACATTGGAGAGACGGGGCAGCAGCGTCCGGATCGATTGCAGCTGCTCCTCCGCCGTCCGGTCCCCGGACGCCTGCCAGTAGCTGCGTACAGCGGGTCGGTCGATCAGCTGCAGCATGCGCCATGTCGATTCCAGCGTGTCTGTCATCGTATGGTTGTGATACTCGAAGGCGATGCGGATGCCTTCCGTCTCCGCCTCCGCCGAAATTCGCCGGGCATCCGCCGTCAACAGCCCGACAGTCGCTTCGTCCATCTCCGCCGAACCGAGATCGCCCGCCCACACGCGAATGACCGGCGCTCCCAGCGCTTTGGCGGAAGCCAGCACGTCGGCGAACTCCGGGTTGTTGTCGCCCCGACTGCCCGCGCGGTAATACGAGCCGTACGCGGCAACGCGCAAGCCGGCTTCTTCCGTCAGTCGCCGCACCTCCAGAGCAAGCTCCGTTTGTCCGTGCGGCACATGAAGATCGCCTCCCCATTCAATTCCCTCCAGCCCCGCCCGCTTCGCCGCCTCTACAACCTGGCGGGGGTCGAGCCGCCGAAATGTCACCGAGCAAATGCCTGTTCTCAACATCGTTTCCTGTCTCCTCCTGTCCGATTGGGCACGATCATGCGTGCATTTTCCGGTATTTGCCGGGAGATACGCCGAATTGACGGCGAAATGCCTTAATGAATATGTTGGAGTCTCTGTAGCCGACGCGAACGGCCAGCTCCTGAATCTGGATATCTTCCTCGATCAAGCTTTTGACCGCATGCTCCAGACGCAATCGATTCAAGTACTCCGTAAACGTCTCCCCGGTCTGTTCCTTAAACAGCTTGGACAAATAAGCGTGGGACATCTTGTAGCGATCGGCGAAAAACACAAGCGACAGATCCTGGTCGTAATGCTCTTGAATATGACGGACCATCTTCTCGACGACCTGATGCCGATTCCCGGACGTCTCTTCCCCCGGGTTCTCGGACATGGAACGGAGAAAAGCCTCCATCAGCTTCTCGTAGTCCGTCCGGTTTGTACAAAAGGCCAAATGATCAAACCAGTCGAAGCTATGGCGCTGCTTCATGCCGTCTGACGAACGGCCATGCTCCAAGAAGGGGGACAGCACCCCCATCATCACCACCTTGACATGGAAAGCCGGCGCCTGCCTCCGTTCCAGCTCCTCCAGCAGCCGCTGCACACTGGCGGCGGCTTCCTCGAGCTGACGCTGATCGATCAGGAAACGAATTTTATCGCTTGCGCTTTTCGGCTGGACGAACTGGAACGGCTTGGCTGCGCGCTCCTTGGACATCAACTGATTATCCATCGCCAGCGTATGGTAGCTGAACATGCGAATGGCTTCGTCATACGCCGCCTTAAACTCCTTGCTGCCATGGTAGACGCCGCTCGCCGACAACAGAATGTACAAATTGTCCGCGTCGTGTTCCAGCATGTCGTTAACGGCCTGCCAATAGCGCTCCAAATCAAAGGAGACGTCCGATTCCAGCATGACAATGGAAATATAAGCGTGCTGATTAAGCTGGAACGAATGATGCGGCACGCGCATGCCGTCCAGCAGCAGCGCCATCAACTCCTGCACCACCCGGCTCATCTGCTCCACGTCGCATGCCGTCTTGTAGAAAATCCGGTAATGAATGACCAGGAAATTGGAAAAGTCGAAGATGCCTTCCTGGAATTCATCGATTTGCAGCTTCCTGCGGATGTCTACGTTCATAATCTGTTTTTCATAGACGTATCCGGTGTAGCTATGCCGCATCTTTTCGTATTTCCGCTCCATGGACTGATACTCGTGATAGATACTGTCCAGGGAATCGTGAATATACTGCAGCTCGTTGCGCCGCTCCGTCTGTTCCGGCCCGGCCGACCTTCTGTTGACCAGATCCGCTACGCGTTTGATCGGGCGATAGAACGAGAACGAGTAGTAATACGACAGGACGAGGCTGACGGCCGTAATGGCCAACACGACAAGCAATCCGATTCGGGAGTACCGGTTCAATTCCGCGAACATCCGTTCATAGGGCACGATCTTGTAGTAGATCCAGTCATTGCTTTGCGAAGGCTGGTAAAATGCGACGGCCTGCGAACGAGACCACGGAATACGGTCCATCTGCCGGGCCGATTCTGTCCCCGACCGGGCTGAGGCGGTCGCCAGCGCCGCCACGTCCGCCCCTTCCTCCACGCTACTGAAGATTGTCTGGCGATTCCTGTCCAATACCAGACAATCTTCGCCGCATATTTCCTGGAACCTGTCCGCCTTAATCAGCACCATTAACCGCATATTCTGGAAGAGACGGCTGTTGGCGGACAGAACGAGGAGCTGTCGCTCCGACGTCGTCTGCCCCAGCTCCACCGAGCGATATCGCGCCATGGGAAACAGATGCTCGTTGCCGCGCTTTTGCAAATCATTTTTCCAGAAATACGCCGTATGCTTCTCGTGAACCAGGTGCTTGGAAAAAAAATCCTCCATTAAATAGCTGCCGTGAGAGGTCACAATGTATTCGCTTTCAGGAATATAGAAAACCAGATCCTCGATAAAGTCGTGGAACAGCACAGTCTGCGCAGCCAGCTTCCGCAGAATATAAAAATCATAGAAATCCAGAGTCGGCTTGGCGTCCAGATGATGCAGCAGCGAAAAATCGGTTGTGTAATCGTAGAGCAGCTTGCGCAGCTCCTCATTGCTGCGATCCAACTGCAGGGAGATGCGGGAAATATCTTTAAGTCCGTTCGTTTCGATTTGCTTTTTGATCAAATTCGCCGAGAGGGAGTAGAAGACGGCAAAGGACATCAGCAGCAGCAGCATGACGGACAAATACGCGAAGAACAATTTCATAAAAGTACGACTTAACGGAAACATCCTTCTCCTCACCCGGCACACTCCCCCGACTGCTTGATGTCTATTCGCAGACGCCTCTATTGAATGAGTCGTTAGCCTCGTCCAGCGCGAGAGCGGCAGCGAGTCGCCGCCGCTGTCGCGATCGGTTGCCTTAGGTACTCCGATTATATCGATTAACGTCCATGCGGTGCAACAGCTCCCGCCCTTGCAGGTGCCTTTCAATATTGTCCAGACAAATCCGCTGGTAAGGAAGAATCGCCTCTTCCTCCTGATTCCAATGCGAGTTGACTAGCGAATGGGCGGTCAGAATGCAGTTGGGCCACAGCCGAGCAGGATGACGCGGCTCGACCCGGTCGTCCGCGGCCAGCACATCCAGTCCCGCTCTTAACCGTCCGGCGGCCAATTCGGCGAACAGCGCTACCTGATCGATAATGTCGCCCCGCGCCGCATTGACCACAATGCCGTGATCCGGCAGCATCGCCAGCCGTTCGGCCGTTACGGACCGAGCCGTTTCCTTGGACAATCCGGCCAGAATCACTACGGCTTGCGACAGCCGGAACAGCTCATCCAAACGTTCGACACGCTCGCAGCCGGCCGGAAGCTCGGCGACGTACGGATCGTATACGCGGAGGACGGGATCGAATGGCCGAATCATGGCGGCAAACTTGCGGCCCGCCGCGCCGAAGCCGTATATCCCCACCCGCAGCTGCTCAAGACTGCCGGACGGGAACCGTTCAAGATCCGGCTGCCAGCCGTCCTCGCGAACGACCGCGATGCGGTGATGCAAATTTTTGATCGCCGCCAGCAGCAGCGTCATCGACGCCTCCGCCACGCGATGGCCCGAGGCGTCCCCCCAATTCGTCACCGGAATGCCGGCTTCCACAATTTCAAGCGGAATCCACGGCTTCAGTTCCCCGGAGATGTTGCATATATAGGACAGCCGCCCCCGATCCGTCGCAATGCTGACCGGAACCGGCATGCTCCCCCATATCGTCAGCAGAATATCATGCTGACGGATCAGCTCGGCCCGTTCGTCATCGGACATATGATCGGCGTCCCGAATGATCGTCAGTTCTCCGAGCCGGCGCAGCGCCTCAATGAACGGGCCCTCTGCCGGCATTCTGGAAGAGGCGCTTCCGATGTGCAGCAGGCTGGGCTTGCGCTCGCTCATGATGCTCCCTTCACCTGCCTGTCGTAAGCCTTCTGATAAAGTGCCAACAGCTTGTCGACGCCCAGCTTCTCCGCTTCCTGCACATACGCGTCCCAGGTGTCGAAAGAGCGTTTGCCCAGCACGAAGGCCGCCGTATACTCCTCCATAAATTTAGTCAAGTTATCGGTTAGCAAACTGACGTCGATCGCTTCGTCGCCTGTAAAGGCCGGCGACGGAATCATCGGATCGTCGTACTTCTTCGCCTCCCCGTACGCTTCCTTCACTTCCGGCGAGAAGACGCTGATGTTGGAGTCGTAGTCGAACCACAGCCGGGGACCGGAGGTCGACAAGCCATACTTGCTTCGAAGCTCCCCGAGATCCTTGACGTCGATAAAGGTTCGCTGCCCGTCGACGACCGTGTAGGTCTCGCCTTCCTTGCCCCAACTGACCAGCTCTTTGCCTTCTTCCGTGTACAGGAAGTCGATCCAGCTTAGAACGGCGTCCAGTTGACGGGTTGTCGAGGAGACCGCGATGCCCGAATTGTCTACGGTCGTAAAGAAAAACTTCTGCTGCCCTCCGCTTCCACCCTGGAACGGCGGCAAATAGCGCATCGTAAATTCCGGGTTTTGCGTACGCATGCTGAGATTGTAGCCGTCGATGCGCGTCAAATAGTCCAGGGTAATAAACGACTTGTCCGTCGACACCAGATCCTGCCAGCCCTTCGTATCCAACGTCAGCCAATCCGGCGGGATGAGCTTTTCTTCATTCAGCCGATGCATGTACTTCAGCATCTCCTTGTATCCGTCCTCGATCGGACCGTATTTCCACGCCGCCGCGTCCGCATCGTAGTAAATCACGGTGTTGGCCTTCCATTGCGGAGCCATGTACATGAACCGGGCAAAGGACGAACGGAAGGAAAGCGGATAACTGTCGGGATACAACTGCTTCAATTGCACCAATACCTCATATAACTCCTCCGTATTGCGGGGCACGGCGAGCTGATGCTTGCTGAAAATATCGTCGCGATACATCCAGCCGGCCCGATTGGCCTCTCCGGTCCCGAGCGCCGGGGCGATGTACAGCTTGCCGTCGCTGGCTAGCGAATTGGTGTATACGTCCGGATGATCCTTTAACCACGCCTGCATGTTCGGCATGCGATCCAGGTGCTCATTAAAGTCTAGAAACGGGCCCTGCAGGCCAAAGGTACGCGAGGTCGCCGTATTGGTTACGATCATATCCGGTAGCGTGCCGGACGCCATCACGGCCGATAAGCGCTCCTCATAGTTTGCCGACAGCACCGGCGTAATCTTGAGCTTGATGTTCGTCCGTTCCTCCAGCGCCTTCCAGATCCACCAGTCTTCATTAAACGGCCAGCTTTCCAGCGAGCTGACCATGAACGAGATTTCCGCACCGGTTGCCGCTTTTCCGTTGGAGCCCGATTTGGAGCCGGGCTCGTTGGCGCCGCTCTGGCCGCCTCCGGACTGACAGCCTGCCAGCAGCAAGCCCGCCAGCGAGATCGCGATCAGCCCTTTTTTCATGCTCATCCATTTCCTCATTTCTTCATCCCCCTCTTTATCCTTTAACAGAACCGATCATGACGCCTTTTACGAAGTAACGCTGAACGAACGGGTAGATCGCCACGATCGGCAAAGTCGACACCACAATAGTGGCAAATTTGATCGACTCGGGCATAATCATCCCTTCTCCAACCTCGACCATCGAGTCCATTCGGTACTCATTGGCAATCAGCAAGGAACGAAGCAGCACCTGCAGCGGATATTTCATCGGGTCCTGCAGATACAGAAAAGGCGCAAAGAAAGAATTCCAATAGCCGACCGCGTAAAACAACGTAAAGGTCGCGAGCGCAGCCTTGGACAGCGGCAAAAAGATATGGAACAGAATACCGGTGTCGCTTAAACCGTCAACCGTGCCCGCTTCCTCCAGCTCTTTCGGGATGGCCAGAAAAAACGTGCGCATCAGGATCAGATTCCACGCCGACACGCATCCGGGCAAAATGACCGCCCACATCGTATTCATGAGTCCCAGCTCCCTGACCACCAGGAAGGTTGGAATCATGCCGCCGTTAAAAAACATCGTAAACACGATCATCATCATAAACGTCTTCTTAAAAACCATCTTGGAACGGGACAGGGCAAAGGCCCCCATCGTGGATACCGCCAAGGAAATGAGCGTCCCTGTCGTCACGTAGTTGAACGTATTCAGATACGCCCGCAAAATCATCGGATCGCTGAGTACGCTTTCATAGGCTTTTAGGTTGAATTCAACCGGCCACAAACCTACGCGATTTTGCATGATCGGTACATTGCCGCTTAATGAAACCGCAATCATATTAACGAACGGGAACAACATGATCACAATGATGAATAGCAGAAACAAAATTTTCAGGCTTGTGAACAGGCGTCCGGTCATTGTCGTTCTGGTTACCATTTGCTTCACCTCACCACAAGCTCGTATCGCTGAATTTTTTGCTCAAATAGTTGGTTGTGTACAGGAATACCAGTGAGACCAGCGAAACAAACAGTCCGATCGCGGTTGCATAGCTGAAATTTTTGCCGATAATGCCTACCCGGTACACATACGTTTCAATGACGTCGGCCGTCTCGTAGGTCGCGGGGTTGTACAGCAGAAACACCTTTTCAAACCCGACCGTCAGCACCCAGCCCGTCTCCAGAATGAACAGCGTCATGATCGTCGGCGCAATACAGGGCAAGGTTACATGAATCAATTGCTTGAACTTGTTCGCCCCGTCCATGACGGCCGCTTCGTACAGATGAGGATCAATGCCCGACAGCGACGCCAAATAAATAATCGCTCCCCAGCCCATGCCTTGCCAGATCCCGGACGCAACATAGATCGTCCTGAACCACTCCGGCTCCGCCAGAAAATGAATGGGCTCTCCGCCGAACCAGGCAATGATCACATTAATGAGACCGGTTCGCGGCGCCAAAAACGATACGACCATCCCGCTAACGACGACGGTTGACAGAAAGTGCGGCAAATAGCTGACAATCTGCACAAGCTTCTTGAAGGAAGCTTTCTTCACTTCGTTTAGCACGAGCGCCAGCACAAGCCCGGCGGGAAACCCCCAGATCAAGGAATACAAGCCGATCAGAAAGGTGTTCCGAATCAGCTCCAGCGCATCCGGATTGTTGAAGAACATCTCGAAGTACTTGAGGCCTACCCACGGGCTCTCCGTAAAGCCTTTGAATAGATTGTAGTCTTTGAAAGCGATCAAGACCCCGTACATGGGATAATATTTGAAGATCAAAAAGTATAACAGACAAGGCAGAAACAGCAGCAGCAATTGTCTGCTTCGCAGGATCGATTTCAACACCTCTCCCCCTCTCCTCCTTTCCTCGCATAATGGATTTTTGCATACCCGGATCTCCGACGACCGGTTACGATGTCACTTTATCCCGGCGTAGAAGCCGTCGTAAATCGGTTTGTTTCCCGATCCTAGTCGTCTGTTACGAATCGTAATGATTAACTATTTTCTAAAAAAGAACCGATTGCTTCTCGAAAACACCCGATCGTATGATGGTCATTATCGTCGTGATGATTGGGAGAGGAGTTGCGGGGCTTGAAGGATCCGAATGGAGAGGACAGAGGCGTGCGCAAGCTGTGGACGCGTTCATTTATTCAATTGAATCTCGTCATGATGCTGCTCTGCGTCGCTTTTTATTTGCTGCTGCCTGCGCTCCCGTTATATATTCGTTCATTGGGCGGAAGCGAAGCGCAGATCGGCTTGATTATAGGCTTATTTACAATCTCCTCGATGCTCGTTCGCCCGCTGATTGGCGGGTTGATGATCAAGTATGGCCGAAGGCCGTTCATGCTGGGCGGCCTGCTGCTGTTCCTGCTGTCGCTGATCGGCTACGAGTTTGCCGTCGGCTTGCTCGGACTGCTGCTCCTGCGAATATTGCACGGCATGAGCTGGGCGACGTCTACCGCCGCGATCGGAGCGACCGTCGCCGATATCGTGCCGCCGCATCGGCGGGCGGAGGGCGTGGGCTGGTTCGGCACGGCTCCTACCCTGGCCATGGCCATCGGTCCGTGGATCAGCGTGTGGGTGATGGACGCCCGGTCGTTTCGCCACCTGTTCTGGTATGCGGCCCTGCTGCTGCTGGCCGCGCTGGCGCTGGCCTACATCACCCGGGTTCCTTATGCCCTTCAGTCTGCGCACAGCGGAATCGTCTTCTTCGAGACCAAGGCTGCCCCGATTCTGGCCATCGTCTTCTTCAACGCGCTGGCTTTGGGCGGGCTGTTATCTTTCTGGCCTCTGTTCGCCGAGGAGATTGCGGTAAGCAGCGACCTGTTCTTCCTGGCCTACGCCTGCGCCCTGCTGCTGTCCCGTCCGCTCACCGGACAATTGGCCGACCGCTACGGCGAAACCCGTATCGTCCTGCCCGGGCTGCTGTGCGCCGCCGCCGGTCTGCTCGTTCTCAGCTTCGCCGATCAGCCGGGCCTTATCATCGTCGCCGCCGTCCTGTTCGGGCTCGGCTTCGGCTCCTCCCAGCCCGCCCTGCAGGCGGCCGTGCTGCGACTGTCCCATCCCGACCGCAAAAGCGTGGCCAACGCCTCTTTCTTCACCTGCTTTGATCTCGGGAACGGCTTGGGCGCCATCTTGTTCGGCGCGCTGTCCCGGTACTTGTCGTATTCGCAGCTGTTCCTGCTGGGAGCCGCCTCCTTGCTGATCTCCTGGTGCGTCTTCCTGGCCAGTCGAAGCTTGCTCCGCAGCCGTCTGGACGAAGCGCGGGCCGTTCGGCGGCCGGAATAGCGACGCGGCAGCGCCGACGCGTCTTGCTTCCCTACCGATGCAGGGCAAACCAAAGTCCCCGCATACCGAACCCCGTTCGCAGGGTCCGGCATGCGGGGACTTGTTTGCGGCTATTCTTGCGCGTTCAAGATGTCCATGACTCTAAGCAAGGCGACGACCGCCTCGGCCAAGGTCGCGTTGTCGGCCGGCCTGAACGACTTATCGCCGCGGCCAAGCAGCACGCCTTGCCGGTTCAAAGCGTACACGCTGTCTCTTGCCCAGGGCGACAACGACTTGTCGTCCGCGAAGAGCGACGTCGGCGAAACCGTGCCAGACGACGGCTTCAGCGCCCGGGACAGCGCGGAAGCCATCTCCTCGCGGGTTACTTCCAGCAGCGGCCGGAAGCTGCCGTCCTCGAAGCCCGCGAGAAGGCCGGCCTGCAGCGTCGCGGCAATGGCATGCTTGTGCTCCTCGTCCAGCCCCTGGATATCGTCGAAGCCCGCGGCGTCGCCGGACGCTTGAATACCCAGCGCGCGCGTCAGCAGCTGCGCCCACTCCGCCCTGTTGATCGGCTTGTTGGGATTAAACGTCCGGCCGTCAGGCGGCAGATCCCAAAGCTTCAGTTCGGCAGCCCGGATCAGATCGGCCTTGGCCCAATGGCGAGCGAGGGCCTTGCGCACTTCCTGCGGCAGCTTCTCGCCGGGATCTTCATGGCCCGGCGGATTGCCGCTGCCGGGAGCGGCGCCGCCGTCGTTGTCTCCCGAGGTACCGTATAGACGAACCTCGGTGATGCTATTCCACTTATTGATCGTATTGCCGGAGCCCGCGATCCGGATATACCGGGCCTTGGCGTTGTCCAGCGCGAACGGCTCGGGGACCGTGAATCGTCCGGAGCTTTGGCCGTCGAACAGCGTGCGCCATGTGTTCCCGTCGTCGGAGCCCTCAATGCGGAATATCGTCGCACGGGCGCTGCCCTGGAAAAATGCGATCGCGACTTGCGACAGCTCCCGGCTCTCGCCCAGATCGTAACGGAGCCACTGCTCTCCCTCGGCCGACCAGCGCGTCGATAGGTCCCCGTCGATCGTATTCTCCGGACCGTTGCCCTCTTCATTGCCGCTGGCTGTCACGCCGACCGGCTGAATGCGGAGATGCGCCATCGGATCGTCGGTGGAATAGTCGCAGCCTCCTTCGTTCAACTCGCACATATCGGAGAGGCGGGTAGATGCTTTGATATCGTCATACCAGACGTAGGAGTCGTTCGCCGGCACATAATCCTCGGTCGCTCCGCCGAAGAACGAGGAGAAGTATGCCTTGTCCACCTTGTCGGCATTGGTCACGAAGCGAAGACCGGTCGCTTTGGCCGCCGGATGGCCGTTGTACCAGATTTCCACCTCTCCGTCGGGATTGGCCTGCCCGTCCTTGACGGTGTTCACCTTGAGCCGCTGCACGATGTTAAACCATTCGCCTCTCGGAAAGTAGACGGGCGAACCGTTGCGATAATTCAGATCGACTTCGTCGCCATACTGGCCCGCGTTGCCCATGGAGTAGATGTACACGGCCGCCTGTCCGTTCTTGCGCCAGACCAGACGCGAGCTGAAGCCGTTCTCTCCCGTGCATTCTTCGCCGCCGGAGCAAGCGCCGCCGCCGGCCAAGCCGACGCCCAGCTTGCCGCCGAATTGCTTGGTGCCCCAGCTGAAGTCCTCGCTGAAGCGCACCCAGTACGACAAGTAGTACTCGTCGGCGCGCTCCAACTCGAACGGCGCCTGATACCCCGACTCGTTCGGGCCGATCTTGCCCTTCGGGTACAGCACCCTCAGCGACTTGAAGCCGCTATGGCTAACCTCCGCGTCGATCCGGCTCCGGTCGTCGCCCAGCAGCCAGTCCGCGGTCCAGTCCATCTTCCTCCAATCGTTCAGACCGTACGGCTGACCGTCCGTCCCCAGCTCGAACGAATTGTACAGCGGACCGGATGTACCTTCCTTGGCGGGCGCCGTTGGCGCAGCCGCGGCGGACATTGCGCCGACAAGCAGCAGAATTCCCGTGAGGATGATCACTAACAGCTTGCTCTTCATTCGCTTTCCTCCCTGATCAGGCTTATTTCATTCTCTTGCCGCATTCGCCCCTGCCTTCGATACGTCAGATCACCTTGTGCCTTTGTCGCCCCCCTTCGGATTTAAGCGCTATCCTAACAAAAGACCGCGCATCAGGCGATCAGGCGATCTTTCGTTTCTTCTCGGAATTTAAAGAAACGGCCCGGAGAGGGAACGATCGTAAAAAAGAACAAGTTTCTAAAAGCTGGACGATTGAGAGCGAAGCGGAAATCCCTTTATACTCTTCTCTATGACTACCGGAAGAAAGGACGCTCGGAGGAGAGGATCCGCGATCGATAAACCTTACGGGAGTACGCCGAAGCCGAACGCTTCTCTTCTGAGCCTTATCAAAGATTAATCTGGAGGTTGGAAATATGATGGCCACGCTGCCCCTTGTCAAGCGCCTCTTGCCGTTCGCCGGGGAGTCTTACGCTCCGGACGAGAACGCCCCTTTGATTTTGTCGACCGCCGGGGAGCCGGACCCCCGACTTGCCGACGCCGTCCGCGCCCTCTTCCCCGCACGGAAACTGCGGGAAGAGGCGGCGACCGGCCGGATCGTCGGGAAGCCTTGCTATTCGCTCCAATGGGGGACACTCCGCGATGCGGCCGACGAGAGTCTGCAGCTTCCTCCGCAAGGCTATCGGTTGACCTTAAGGGGAACATCCGCTTCCCTGATCGCGAACGACGCTCCGGGCTTCTTCTATGGCCTGCAGACGCTTCGGCAGCTGCTCGAGCAAGGCCTGCCGCGCGAAGCCGCCGCGATCGAGGATTGGCCGGACGTGCCGTTCCGCTGCATGAACTACGACTTGCGCCAGACCTTCTCCAAGCCGGAGCTTCTCGTCGATTATATCGGCGTCATGGCCTCCTTCAAGGCGAACGCGATATTAATCGAATACGAAGACAAGTTCCCGTTCAGGAAGCATCGCGCCTTCCGCCATCCGAAGCACGCCCTGACGAACGGACAGCTGAACCGGCTGCTCGAAGCCGCCGAACGCCATTTCATAGAGGTCATTCCGCTTCAGCAGACGTTCGGGCATCTGGAATATCTGCTCGGGCGCGAAGAGCACAAACATTTGAGGGAAACGGAGAGCTCTACCGGCGAATTGTGCCCCAGTCACCCGCAATCCTTCGCCCTGATCTCGGAGCTGCTCGCGGAAATTGCCGAGTGCCACCCCCGCTCCCGTTACCTCCATCTAGGCTGCGACGAGGTGTACAGCCTGTGCGAATGCCCGGTTTGTCGGGAGCGATACGGGGCTTCCCGAAACTCGGCTTTCCTGGACTTCGTGAACCGGCTCATCGCCTATACGTGCAAGCTCGGCAAGAAGCCGGTCATCTGGCAGGATATGCTCGCCGAATGCTCCGACGAAGAGCTCGGCAGGCTCGATCGACGCGTCGTCGTCATGGTCTGGCACTACAACGGAAAAAATGTCGACCGTCTCGTTTCCCCGCTCATCTCGCGCCTGCAATCCTTCGGCATCGAGGTGATGGGCGCCCCGTCCGTGCGCTGCTTCGATCGCAAGGACGATCAGAATTATCCCGTCGTTCGCGAACGCGTCTCCAACATCGAACAGTGGACGGACATCGCCGCCGAACGGCGATTGGCCGGGCTGGTCGGCACCAACTGGTCCGCGGTCTTCAGCCTTGGCGTGCCGTACGGCGTGTTCGAGACGTCGTGGTACACGGCGGCCTACTTCGCGGACGCCAGCTGGCAGCGCGACCGCCAGAGCGGAGAACCGTTCATCGACCGCTTCCTTCAGGCGTTCCACGGTCTGGCTCCGGAGACGGCGGAGCGGCTGCTCGGCGTTCGGGACGACGAGGACTATTACGCCTCCATGCCCAAGCTGCTGGACGCCGTCTCCAGGAACGTCGAGACGGCGAGCCTAATCGCAGCGCTGATCGAGTTCGAGACGGCAGCCGACCGCTCGAGAACGATCCACAAGTACGTGTACCGCTATCGGCTTTATCCGGACAGCGAGCCGGAGCGGCGTTCGCTCGAGAACAACTACCGGATTACCCGCGAGGGCTTGCGCCGCGCAAGGGAGCGAATCGCCGAGGCGCTAAGAGCGTTCCAGCCCGAAGACATGGCGGAGCATTACATCCTTTCCCGGTTCTATCTGCACGACTTCTTGGAGGAGAAGCTGTATCGGCCGATCGGATTGCGGGAATCGCATACGGACGCATAAGGACGAGGTCGCATGAACCCGCCTCTAACCATGAAAGCGCAAGCGCCGGGGAAACCCCGTTCGCTTGCGCTTTACGCTCCTTTTTCCCGCCGGTCGCCCGCCTCCGTCCCTCTTGCCGCAAGCGCCGACGAGTCCGCCTCTATTATGCGGGGTTAAAGATTCTTCTCGTACTTCGCGTACTTCTTCCACGTTTCGTACCCGAGCTTGCCGTAGAATTCGACGAACGGGGTCGTGTCGATGACCATTCGCCCGATTCCCCTTCCTCTCAAGAAGTGAATCGCCGCTTGAACGATGGATATCCCGTACCGGGAGCCCCGATGCTTCTCGTCAATTCCGAGGGGACCGATTCCTCCCAGCGCCTCCCGGAACAACGGCGCCCAATAGACGTTCTGCCCGAGCAGCGGAGATTCGGACGTGTTGATCCGGCAGAAGCCGATGAGGACGCCCTTCTTCTCCAACAAAACATACTCCCTTCCTGTTCCGCCCTGCTCCCAGTAATCCCGAAGCTGCAGATCCCACGTTCCGGGGAAGCAGCGGGCCATGAAGGCGTTCAGCGCTTCGCGGTCTTGCGGAACCGCAATTCTGAGCGTCGCCTCCCCCGGATCAGGCAGATCTGTCCGTTCCTCCGGAGAATAAGATTTGATCAAGTCGTACGCCTCCTCCCGGTAGACGTATCCGCGGCGCTCGAACCAGCTCTTCGCCTCGCCCGACTCGTCCGGTACGCCCGGAAACATCCGGCGGTGAAGGTCGTTGCCCAGCTGAATCCGGCGGACGCCCGCCAGCGCCAACGCCTCCTCCGCCTGGCGAAGCAGCGTCCCCCCTACCCCGCGCCCTCGCCATTCGCGGGCCACCAGCAGCGCGTGGATCCACCCGAGCTCCGTCCCGAGCCCGAACCGCCCGTCGTCCTCCAACGCCTTCTTGACGATGACGAACCCGACCGGCTCGCCCTTGTCCGTCGAACGCGCGATCCAGGAACCGGCCCGAAACAACCGGCCGTCCTCAAGCGCATTCTGTCGCAGCAGCCTCGGGGTTAATGGATACGAAGCTTCGAACTCCGAGTTCCATAACGTTAGTACGTCGTTCTGATGGTTCTCTTCGAACCGTTCGAATCGAATCATATGCTCCTCCCGCCGTCTCCGTGTTTTATCGCGCCGGCGCCGCTGAGAGGGCGTCCGGACTTTCCGATAGCCTGCTTAACGCAATTCCCGCCAACAGAGCGCTGCCGACGGGAATGCATTCCTCATGCAGCCGATACCTCGGATGGTGCAGGCCGTACGCGCTCTCCGCGTCCTGCAAGGGGCCTGAGCCCAACCAGAAAAAGCAGCCGGGAAGCTTCTCCAGATACAGCGCGAAGTCCTCGCCGGCCAGCGTCGGCGCGGCGGGGCCGCGCCGCTCCCGGCCGAGAATCCCGTCGATCGCCGCCTCGACGAACCGCGTGTTCTCCTCGCGGTTGACCAGTACGGGGACCTGATGAATATAATTCAGCCGAGCGGTGCAGCGATAGGCGTCAGCGATCCCGCGCACGATCCGTTCCACGGCGTCCGGCAGAAGCTGGCGCACGCTCGGATCGAACGCGCGAATCGTGCCGGTCATGCGGCACGTCTGCGGGATGACGTTGTTCGCTTCCCCCGCCTGAACGAAGCCGATCGTCACCGCAACCGGGGCGAAAGGCGACACCTCCCGGCTGACCAGGCTCTGCAGAGACTGGATCACCGCCGAGGCGCAGACGATCGGATCGATCCCTTGATCGGGAATCGCCCCGTGGGCGCCTTTGCCTTCCAGCTCGATCTCGATCCGGTCGACGGATCCCATCATCGGTCCGCTCCGCGTCGCGACCCGACCTGCGGGCAAAGTAGGCAGGTTATGCAAGCCGTAAATCTCCGCGACTCCATCCAAAGCCCCGGCTTCCATCATCGCTCGCGCCCCGGCGTTAATCTCCTCGGCCGGCTGGAACAAGAGCCTGGCCGTTCCTGCAAACGGTCTTGCCGCGAGCAGCTCCGCCGCGCCGAGAAGAATGGCCGTATGGGCGTCATGCCCGCAGGCATGCATGAGGCCGGGCTTCTCCGAGGCGAACGGCACATCGGCGTCTTCCTCGATCGGAAGGGCGTCCATATCGGCGCGAAGCGCGATCGTCGCGCCCGGTCTGCCTCCCGCGATTTCCGCGACGATTCCGTGTCCTCCGACGCCGGAACGATACGGAAGGCCCAGCCCGTCGAGCCTCCGCATCACAGCGCGTGCGGTTTCGCTTTCTTCCAGGCTCGGTTCGGGCCTGCGGTGAAGCTCTCTCCGGAACTCGATCCACTTGCCCGCCTTGTCGCGCGCTTCCGCCAGCAATCGGCTGCTTTCGTTCATGTCCCGTCCTCCTTGCCGTATAGCTCCTTCATGATCTTTCGCCCGGTCGGGGTTTGCGCCAACCCGCCCATCGCCGTCTCGCGATGCTTCTCCGGCATGGCGCTGCCGACCTCCAGCATGACGCCGATCACCTCGTCGGACGGAATCGCGCTCCGTACGCCGGCCAGCGCCATGTCCGCCGCTGCGAGCGCCGTCACCGCTCCGAAGCCGTTGCGCACGATGCACGGAATCTCGACGAGCCCCGCGACCGGATCGCAGATCAGGCCGAGCGAGTTTTTCAGCGCAAGCCCTACCGCATGCATCGCCTGCTCGGGCGTGCCTCCCCGCATCTCGACCAGCGCGCCCGCCGCCATTCCGATCGCGGAGCCGACCTCGGCCTGGCAGCCTCCTTCCGCTCCGGAGACGAAGGAATTGTTGGCGATCACGTAGCCGATCGCTCCGGCGGCGAACAGTCCGTGCACCAGCACGCGGTCGTCCCAGCCGAACCTCTCCTGCGAGCTGACGAATACGCCGGGAATAATGCCGCAGGAGCCCGCGGTCGGCGTGGCGACGATGCGTCCCATCGAGGCGTTGACCTCGGATACGGCGAGCGCGTAAGCCATCGCCGTCGCGGCTTCCCCTCCGAGAGAAGGCGATGGGGAAGAGGCGTAGGAATGAACGCGCCGGGCATCGCCACCGGTCAGCCCGCTGCGCGATTTCCGCTGGTCTTGAAGGCCTCGGCGAACCGCCTCCTTCATGATCCGGTAGTAATCCGTCATCCGCTCTTCGATCCGCTCGGCGGCTTGCCCGCTCTCCCTGGCTTGATCGGCCATCATGATGCGAGCGATCGAAGCGCCCTCTTCCTCGCACAGCTGCTTCAGTTGGGACAAGCTGGAGAACCTCATACGAGCCCTCCCTTCTCCGAAAGATCGATCAGTCTGACTTTGCGAACGCCCGCAATCGCGGCGATCCTCTTCAGCTCCGCGCTTTCCGGGAGCTGGTCGCATTCGACGACCGTCAGCGCGGCTCCAAGCCGGGCTTCCCGCTCGACCTGCATATGGCTGATATTGACTTTCGATTTCGACAAAACGCCGGATATTGCCGCGATCGTACCCGTTCGGTCTTCGTGAAAGACGAGCAGCGTCGGCCGAATCGCCGTGAACCTCACGTCGAAGCGATCGATGCCGACGATCTCGACGCTGCCTCCGCCGATCGAACGGCCTTTCGTCCGAATTTGGCTCGAGCGGCCTCGAAGCCATAGCGCTACCGTGTTCGGGTGGCTCTCCCGCTTTTTCTCCTCGTGAAAACGCACGCTGAGACCTGCTTGCGCGGCGTCGCCGAGCGCCCCCGGGATTCGGTCGTCGTCGGTGCCGTAATCCAGCAGCCCGGCTGCCAGCGCCGCGTCGGTGCCGTGTCCCCGATAAGTCTCCGCGAACGATCCGTACAGATAGAGATCCGCCTCCAGCGGCGCCTCCCCCAGCGCCTGTCGAGCCGCGCGGCCGATTCGGACGGCCCCGGCCGTATGCGAGCTGGAAGGCCCGATCATGCTCGGCCCGATAATGGAAAAAACGTCTTTAAACCGCATGGCTTAAGGTTCGGAAAGCCACTGCGCGAGACCGGCGGCGACGAAGTCGTCATCGTTCAGATCCGGGTAAGCCGCACAGACCCGGTCAATCTCCTCGCTTTGACCCGGAGACAGCCGCTCATGCGGATTCAGGCACCAAGTCCCCTTCAGGAGTCCCTGGCGGACGAGCACCTCGTGAATGCCCGGAATGCACCCCGCGAATCCGTGCGCCGGATCGAAAAACGCAGCGTTCGAGTCCGTCACTTGGATCGCCCGGGTCAGCCATTCCTTCGCGATCGTCTCGCCGCCTCGCGCTCGCTTGATTTCCTCCAGCAGCTCGACCGCTCTGCGCGTCCACACCGCCCAATGGCCGAGCAGACCTCCGACGATCGATTTCTCCCGCAGCACCCCGTCCACCTCGAAGCGGAACGTGGTCAGAAGATCGACCACGATATTGTCGTCGTTGCCCGTATACAGCGCGATTTCGTCGCGGCGGGAGGAGGAGACGACCGCCCGGGCGACGTCCAGCGTCTGGTAACGATTAAAAGGAGCCATCTTGATCGCGACGACGTTCGGAATTTCGGCGAACCGCGCCCAGAAATTATACGAGAAAATACGGCCGCCTACGGACGGCTGCAGATAGAAGCCGATGACCGGCATCCGCTCGGCCACCCGGCGAGCTCTCTCGATAAGCTCGTCCTCGGTCCAGTCCGTCAGTCCTCCCATGCTGAGCAGCGCGGCGTCGTAGCCGTATTTTAACGCCGTCTCCGTCTCGCTCAGCGCCTGCTCGGTCGGTCCGCAGACGCCGGCGACCCGAAGGAAAGGCCGTCCGACGTTCGCCTTCTCCGTCTCTTCCGCCGCCATCGCCAGCACCGTCTCGAACAGGCCGTGCTCGGGATCGCGAATCTCGAACTGCGTCGAATGCACGCCCACCGCGATTCCGCCGGCCCCGGACGCGATGTAGTAGCGGGTGAGCGCGCGTTGGCCGACAGGGTCAAGCTTGCGATCCTCGGTCAACGCGAGCGGATGGGCGGGAATGACGAGCCCGTCGTGCAGCGCCGCCAGCAGCGCGGGGGAAAGCTTCCTGGTTTCTGTTGCGTTAGCCATTCTAGAAGTCCCCCTTTCTCTCCTGAAAGTGCGTCGGTTTGTTCCACGTCTTCCCGCCCTGCTGCACCCACTCCGCCGTCCAGTCGATCATCTGCAGCAGCGACACGCGCGGATAGCCGAACAGCTGGTGCGATTTCGCCGCATTGTTCAGCAGCGCCGTCGCGGACTCCGTTCCGGAGAAGGAGGCCTCCTTGCCGAGCCGCTTGGCGAACTCGTTCGCCGCCCAGCGGATCGACAGCGTTTCGGGCCCCGTAATGTTGATGACCGCCGGCGAGCTGCTGCATTGCGTTAGGCAGCGAATGGCCATGGCGTTGGCGTCGCCCTGCCAGATCACGTTGGCAAAGCCCATCGTCAGGTCGATCTCCCGGCCTTCGTTAACCGCCTGGGCCAGTTCCAAGAGAACGCCGTAGCGCATGTCGATCGCATAGTTCAGCCGGTACATGACCATAGGCGTGCCGTTCTTATGCGAATGGTATTCGAAAATCCGCTCGCGCCCGAGCGTCGACTGCGCGTACTCCCCGATCGGCTCGGGGGCGACCCGCTCGTCGGCTCCGCCGCTTGCAACCGGCTGGAACGGGTAGATGTTGCCGGAGGAAAACACGACGATGCGCGACTCCTTGTACTTCTCCGCTACACGGCCCGGAAGGTACGCGTTCATCGCCCAAGTAAAATGCTCCCGGCCCTTCGTGCCGAACTTGTTGCCCGCCATGTAGATGACGTTCTCGGCATTCGGCAGCGCGCGAAGCGCTTCGTCGTCGAGAAGCTCACAGGCGATCGTCTCTACGCCCGCTTCCTCCAGCTCCCGGCGCGCCTCGCTGTCCGAGAACCTCGACACGCCAATGACCCGTTTGTTCAGCCCGCCTTCGCGGATCGCGTTCATCGCCAGCTTCGCGAGGCTGGGACCCATTTTGCCGCCGACTCCCAGCAGGACAATATCCCCCGTAATCTTCGCCAGATCCCTCACCAGCTCCGGGGAAGGCTCCGCCAGCTTGGCTTCCAGTTGTTCAATCGTTCTCATTCGTCCAGCTCCCTTCGACCGCGTCTTCATCCTAAGCATACGTCGTCGAAGAATATAAAGACAGGACATTAAATCGTCTTTAATTCGCTGGAAAAAGACTAGAACGTGTGGCCTGCGAGAAAAACAAAGCGATACACCTGTCTTGGCCGCCCCTTCGGCATCTTTTCGTATCCGACGACATCGACCAGCCCTCCGTCGATCCACTGAAGCAGCAAGCGGTGGGCGCTTCGGACGGTGATGTTCAGCAGCTCGGCCAGCTCGTGCACCTTGTAATCGGATTTGCCGAACCGCGCCATATGCTGCAGCAGCTTGCTGAGATAAGCGCTCGTCATGCCCGCTTCCTCCGCCCGCTTGATCAGGGACGCATCGGTCGGAGAGAGGATCTCCTGCACCGGATCCGCCATCTCGAGCGGTCCGATCAGCGTCGCGTCCTCGCGGATGATGAAGCATGCGTTGCCGCCCGCTTCCTTGGCCTTGCGCAGCGCGCTTCTCGCGTTCGTTCCGGCGTCGTTGGCCGACGTCCCGAAGCCGATTCCGACGCTGAGAGAAAGACCGTAGGATTGGTAGGCGTCCTTGGCCAGCGGAATCGTCTTGTAACCGCCCGTCTCCCTTTCGAAGATGCCCCGCGTAGTGAAAAACAAATATTCGTCTCCGCCGATAGGCGTCAAATAGCCGTCGAGCAGCTCCACGTAATTCAACACCATGCGGTGGATGTCCAGCTTCAGCTTCTGCACCTCATGCTCGCTCGTCCGCTTCATCGCGAGCTTGCCGAAGTCGTCCACGTTGATCATTCCGACGACGATCTGCGCTTCCTTGCTCCTTCGGGACTCCGTCGAGAGCAGCGCGCGCTCCAAAATGACGATGATGTCCTGATCGGAATGGCCGATTCGCTCGTTCGGGATCGACGACCGGCTCAGCCGCTCCGCCACTTGATCGACCCCCGTAAACGCCATAGAGCAGCGGCCGGAGTCGGCGAGACGCCTATGGAAGTCCGCCATTTGCTCCGGAGAGGAGTAGGCAGGGCCGTCGAACACGAACACGTTCGCGCGCTCCAGCCCGAGATCCGTCAGCGTCCGCATAACCATCGCCTTCGTCAGCGAATCGACGGAAATCCCGCCCTCCAGCTTGCCCGCGCGAAAGGCCGAGAACAGCGCCTTGTACAGCCCGGCTCCGTTCAGCGGCACGTAAAACGACGGAATGCCCGGCGCGGCCCCCAGCTTGACGGCCCGACTGGAGAGCGCGCCCGACAGCACCAGCGCTTCGACCTCGCGGCTCAGCTCCTCCGCTGCGGAGACCGCCTCCTGTTCGTTCGCCGCCGTTCTCGCGACGGGCCGAAAAGTCGGAAACGACTTGATCACCCGTTGAACCTGACCGACGAACGCTTCCGTTCCGATGATGCCGACCTGGATCTGCATGCGAGTTGTCTCCTTCCTGCTGGGAGCCGCTGGCGATCAGATTTCCAGCGCGCTCCCGATGTCGTATTCCTTCAGATCGATGTCCGTCTCCCGCCCGAGAGCCAGCCTCGCCAACTGGCTTCCCAGATAAGGGCCGACGGTGAGCCCGGACGCTCCGAGTCCGTTGGCCGCGAGCAGCCCCTTCCACCCCGGCACGGGACCGATGACCGGCAATAGGAACGGAGGAACCGGGCCGGTCCCTCCGCTCATGCCTTAAATCCAGCCGCGTTCCTTGAACCATGCGTAATTGAGCTTCGCGCTCTCCAAGGAGGAGACGTCGTATTGCTCCTGCTCGATAATGACGTACTCCACGCCGGCCGCTTCGCAAGCCGCGAGCGCGGAATTCCAATCGACCGTGCCTTTGCCGATTTCCGTGTCCGATCCGTCTTCCTTGAAGTCCTTCGCGTGCACGAGCGGCAGCCGCCCCGCGTACTTCTTCACATAGGCCGCCGGATCCTGTCCCGCGACCTTCACCCAGCCGAGATCGAATTCGGCGAACAGCAATTCCGCGGGCACCCGTTCGAAAATATGGTCGATCACGAGCTTGCCTTCCACCGGTTTGAATTCGAAAGCATGATTGTGATAGCCGAAGGAAAGTCCGGACTCGGTCACGATCTTCGCGGCTTGCTCCAGCGTGTCCGCCATTTTGCGCACATCGTCCAACGTCGGGTTTTCCCCGAGCGGATAATAAGGCACGATGAACCGCTTCAAGCCTAACTCCAAGCTATATTCCACTTGCTTCTTCATATTGTCCCAGATCGCGGCGTCGTTAACGGTCAAGCCGATATGCGCGGAAGGGGCGTTCAAGCCCGCGTCGTCGAGCGCTTGGCGCACTTCCTTCGCTGAATGGCCGTAATAGCCGGCGAGCTCTACGTGTTTGTACCCGATTTCGCCGATTTCCCGGATCGTGCGCAGGAAGTCCTTTTCGCTGCGGTCCCGAACCGAATAAAGCTGAATTCCGACTTGCGGTTTCGCCATGTGAGTGTCCACCATCCTATCGATTGGTCTGTGCCTTCTACTTATTATAGGCCCAAGCGGGCTTTCTCACGATAGGAGTTTTTGTCCTCTTTATATGCATTTTGGAGAAAGAGATCCAATGTATTATTTTCGCAAGCGGAACAACTTTCCTCGATGATGCTTCGTATTATTTGGTGACGAGAATGCGGGAAAGGATGAACGGTCGGATGGACGATAAGAAAGACGAAGAATTCGGAGAAAAAATCGACGGCGAAAAAGAGAGCGAAACGACCGGGGCCGCGCCAGCCGCGGATGCGGAAATTCCCTCCCGATCGGCTTCCGGGAAGAAGCGTTGGAGCAGAAAAAAGAAAATCGTGCTCTACAGCGCGCTAGGCGTGTTTCTGGCTCTCGCTTCCGTTACCGGTTATTACGTCTATACGATATACGCGTTCGTGGATCGAATCTACGTTCCCCCGGAGAACAATCAGCCGACGCCGGTCGCCTCCCCCGCGGACGGAAGCGGAGCGCAGTCGGTCATCGAGCCTCCCGAGTGGGTCGGGGACGAGCGGATCAATATCATGCTCATGGGCGTCGATTCCCGCGGGGTCCAAAACAAGGAGAGATCCCGTTCGGACACGATGATCGTCGTCTCCATAGATCCCGTCGACAAAAGCACCCATATGTTCTCCTTGCTGCGCGATACGTACGTGGAAATTCCGCAGCGAGGGAAGAACCGGCTGAATGCCGCCGTCGTTCTCGGAGGGCCGCTCCTGGCGATGGATACCGTTCAACAGCTGATCGACCTTCCGATTCACTATTACGTCTACACCGATTTCGAAGGCTTCATCTCGCTGATCGACGAGCTCGGCGGCATCGAGATCGATATCGAAAAAAACATGAGACATACCGACAATCGGGACGATCCCCGGTACAATATCCAATTGGAGCAGGGGGTCCAGCACCTCGACGGCCTGACCGCGCTGCAATACGTGCGGTTCCGCAGCGACGCTATGGCCGATTTCGCCCGCTCCGAACGGCAGCGGAAATTTCTCGCCGCCGTAGCCGACAAGCTGCAGTCGACAACGACCTTGCTTAAGCTGCCCCAGCTGCTGAACGGCATCGCTCCGTATATCGAGACGAACATTCCGCCCGGCGACATGCTCAAGCTCGCCCGCCTCGGTCTGAATCTCGACGCAGGCAATCTCGAGGGCATCCAGATTCCGCAGATGGGCGCCTTCCGGCAGGAAATCATCAATGGCATGGACGTGCTCGTCCCCGATATCGAGAAGGTCAAGGGCTACGTCAAATCAACGCTGGAGGATGTAGATTTGTCCAAATCGGATTAAAGTGCCGACTTTTTATTGGAAAGGATTGGCATTTTGAATGAATTCGGTCGAAGCGCTTCTCGGCACGCTTGTCATGCACGCAAACGTTTGATCAAGAAGTATCGCTGTAATTGAATGTATGATGGGTGTGGAGGGCAACCCAATACTCCGAAAATAAACGAATCGGCGACTATCAACCTGAAAAAGAGCGAAATCGGCTATTCTATACGCTTAATCGATAGATTCAAGCCTAAAATGTTCGTTTTTGGGATTTGCAAACGCTTTACCACCTAGCTTATGATAAATATGTGCAATCGGTTTCATTATACGCTGCTGCTACGCCTCATGACAATTTGAAGGCAATGCTACCCGAGTGGGTACAACCTCTGCTATTAGCAATAATAGTGGAGTTGTACCCCTTTTTTAATGCTGAAATTCGTTAACGGGTAAGCCATTTTTCCGCCTTCGGAGGAAACCGCAGCACAAATGGTAAGAAAGATTAAAACTCGAAAGGATGAACGCGAATGCAACTGAAAAAATGGGGCGTCGGTTTGGTCAGCGTTTTGTTAGCGGCAGGGTTAACGGCTTGCGGGGGTGGGGGAAGCAATGGAAATAACGCAAGCCAATCTCCGCCGGCAAGTCCTTCCGCATCCGTACCGGCAGAAGAGACAGGAGACGAGGCGTTGACGCCGGAGCCGGGCGCGAAGCTGAAGGTTTGGGAAGGGCAAGAGCAAATCGAATACATGGAGGCGATCGGCGCCGAATTTGAGCGGCAATACGGCGTTCCGGTAACATTCGAGGTTGTGGCGGGAGGCGATCAGGGCGGACGTCTGGCAACCGACGGTCCGGCGAAGCTGGCCGGCGACGTGCTGGTACTGCCGCATGACCAGATTTCGACGGCTGTAACAGCCGGATTGCTGCTGCCCAACGATGTATTCGAAGAAGAGACGAGGAATTCCATGCTGGAAACGGCGATCGAAGCCTCTTCCTATGACGGGGTGCTGTACGGTTATCCGAAATCGGTCGAAACCTATGCCCTGTTCTACAATAAGGACTTGTACCCGGAAGCTCCGCAAACATGGGATGAAATCATCAAATTCTCGGAAACGTTTACCGATCCGGATCAAAAAAAATACGCCATCATGTGGGAGTTCGTCGGGTTTTATTCCTACCCGTTCATCGGATCGTTCGGCGGCTATGTCTTCGGCAACAACAATACCGATCCGAACGACATCGGTTTGAACAACGCCGGCGCCGTCGAAGGCTTCAAGTTTTTGCAAACGTTGAAACCGCTCTTGCCGATGAACGCCGCCGACGTTACGTATGACATCAAGACTCAGCTGTTCCTGGATGGCAAGCTCGCCTTCAATATAGACGGTCCATGGTCGGCCGGCGCCTTTAAGGACAAGGTCAATTTCGGCGTTGCGCCGTTGCCGGCCATGCCGAACGGAAAGCCGTCCACCTCGTTCTCTGGCGTGAAGTCGTATTACGTTAATTCGTACTCCGAATATCCAATTGCCGCCCGCTTGTTCGCGAACTTCGCGGCCAGCAAAGAAAATCAGTTGAAAAACTATGAGATGACAGGAGCCATACCGGCCCACAAGGAAGCAGGAGAAGTTCCGGAAAGCCAAGGCGATCCGGTTGCCATCGGAATCGCCCAGCAGTTCGACAACTCGGTGCCGATGCCGGGCATCCCCGCTTTCAATTCTGTCTGGGATCCGCTGCAAGCGACGTTCATCTCGGTTTGGGACAATCCCGAAAGCGATGTTCAAAAGGCGCTGGATACGATGGTAAATACGATTAAAACAAGCATCGCGTCCAAGTGACGGCAAGCCCTTCTTCACAATATCGGCTATCACCCGGCCGCCAGGCGGCCGGGTGATAGCCGTCAATTCGCAAGAAACGAGGTCGCATAACGCATGCAAAAGAAAATAGCGGCTGCCGTGCTTTCCGCCATCTTCATGGGACTGGGACAACTGTACAATCGGCAGTGGATCAAAGGAATTTTGTTCCTGGCCGCGGGCCTTGGCGTTGTCTGGGCGTTTACGGTCGCCGATTTGGCCATGTATATTAAGGGGCTTTATACATTGGGCGAACAACCCAGCGGCATGGTCAAGGTCGGCAAGCTGGTGAAGATGGTCGAAGGAGATCATTCGATCTTTATGATGATCGAGGGACTTATGGCGGCGCTGTCCTTGCTGCTGATGGCAACATTGTACGTCGCCGGCATACGAGACGCCTATATGATCGGTCGTGCCCGAGATGCGGGGATTCCAGTTCAAACGTTCCGTCAGTCGATCGCCCGTATGAATCAAAAAAGCTTCGCTTACTTCGTGCTTGCGGTTCCGGCTGTCGTCATTTTGTTTCTGACTGTTCTGCCGATCGTTTTTTCCGTCTTGCTCGCGTTCACCAATTATGCCGATCCGATCCTGCCCCCGGCAAACCTGATTGACTGGGTAGGCTTCGCCAACTTCGTCAAGCTGCTCAGTCTGAAGGTATGGAGCGGCACCTTTGTCGGCGTATTGACCTGGACGATCGTTTGGGCGACGCTAGCCACCATCACGACTTATATCGGAGGCATCCTCGTGGCGGTGTTGATTCATCAGCCCCGCATCCGCTTCAAGACGTTCTGGCGCACCGTCATGATCGTTCCGTTCGCCATTCCGAGCATGATCTCGCTGCTCGTGATGCGCAACTTGTTCAATAACAGATTCGGTCCCGTTAACGATATGCTTCGTTCGCTTAACCTGGGAGGCGTGCCTTGGCTCACGGACCCGACCTGGGCGAAGGTGACGCTGCTGCTCGTCAACATGTGGATCGCCGTGCCGATTACGTTTATTCTCGCCTCCGGCATACTGACGACGATTCCCCGAGACCTGTACGAAGCCGCGGAAGTTGACGGGGCCAGCGCCTCGCAGAAGTTTCGCAGTATTACGCTGCCGATGATGCTGTTTTCCACGGCTCCGGTGTTGATCATGCAATTTGCCGGCAATATCAACAATTTCAATGTGATCTATTTGTTAACCGACGGTAACCCGGCAAATCCCAATTACCAGTACGCCGGACATACGGACTTGCTCGTGACCTGGCTCTATAAGTTGGCCTTGAACCAGTCGCAGTACAGCTTTGCCTCCGTCATCGGCATTATTATTTTCCTGATCGTGGCGTCTTTGTCCATCTGGAGCTATCGGCGAACCCGATCCTACAAGGAGGAGGACATGATCGTATGAAAAGCCGCAACGACAGCTCCAAGCTCGTGGCCAGTTACGTCGTGCTCTGCGCGTTGGCCTTCATCAGTCTGTTTCCGGCGTTGTGGATTGTGATGTCCTCGTTGAAAGCAGGCAACAGTTTATACAGCGACACGTTAATTCCGCGCAGCTTCACCTTTGAACATTATCGGAATTTGTTCGAGTCGACCAAATATCCGATTTGGTTTATCAATACGCTTAAGGTTGCCTTGATTTCCACGCTGACCGGAACCTTCCTGCTGTTGCTCACCTCTTACGTCATCTCGCGGTTTCGCTTTGCGGGCCGCAAGTTTTCGTTGAACATGCTCCTGGTGCTGCAGATGTTTCCGGGCTTTATGGCGATGATTGCCATTTATGTGCTGCTGAACGCGATGAAGCTGCTCAATTCGCATTGGGCGCTGATTCTCGTATACAGCTCCGGGGCGATTATTACGAATGTGTTCATCGCGAAAGGCTTCTTCGACACCATTCCGAAAAGCTTGGAGGAAGCCGCCCGCATGGACGGCGCGAGCCACTTGAGGACCTTCTTCTCGGTTATGATTCCGCTGGCCAAGCCGATGCTGACTTACGCCAGCCTGATGATCTTTAGCGGCTGTTTCGTCGATTTTATTTTTGCCGACTTGGTGCTGCGCTCGGAGGATCAGCGGACGTTGGCCGTCGGCTTATACAGAATGGTGAGCCAGCGCAACTCGACCGAATTTACGATGTTCGCGGCTGGCGCGGTTTTGGTAGCCCTTCCCGTCTCCTTCATGTTCCTGCTGCTGCAGCGTTTTCTCGTGAACGGATTAACGGCAGGCGCTTCGAAAGGATAGGACCTCGCCTTGCTCAAAAAACTTGGCTTGCGGCTTGCAGTTCCATACGGAACATATCGCGCCGCAAGCCAAGCAAGTTCATTTCTAGCGACCATCCGCCGTCAAGTTCATCGTATAGGCACGCTGTTGCGAATCCCATATCTCTTGCAGTTTCGCTATCGTCTGCTCCCTGTTCGACCCGCCCCCCACATAAGACAGAAGCGGCTTCGCGAATTCCTGATTGGAACCCGAAGGCCATAGTGTGTGCGCCCAAGGAATCGTCCAATTCCCGGCTACGTACTCGGATAGATCCGCCGCCAGCGGACCGAGTCCGTCCGACGTCTTCAGGTCGGCGAATGCCGGGATAGAGTTGAAGGAATCGACCAAGTACCGTTGTCCGTTCCGGTGCAGCCAATCGAGGAACGCTTTGCTGGCTTCCAGGTGCTTGGATTTCTTATTGATTACGTAATAGCCCGGAACGCCGATCGGCAACCGGGTTTCCGCAGGATCGTCGCTGAGCGGAATGGCGAACATCCCGATCCGAATGTCCGGATTAATCGAACGAATCGATTCGATCGTCCACACGCCTTGCTGCATCATCGCCGTCTTGCCGGATGCAAAGCTGGACACCTGATCGTCATAGCTGACGCCAATCGTGTCCGCCCCCTGGCCGTATTCCAAGGTCATATCCAGTACATCGAAAAAACCGCTGATATATGTCAGATCGGCGATAGTTGCCTCCCCTTGGTTAATCTGGTTGATGACAGCAATCGGATCCTCTTCGTAAGCGAACGGCAAATTGAACAGATGCTGGCCAAGAATCCACCATTCCTTATATCCTTCCGAATAAGAAAGAATGCCGGCCGCCTTCAGCTTCTCGTTCACCTGCTTGAGCTCGGTCAACGTCTTTGGCACTTGCTCGATGCCCGCTTGCGCGAACAGATCCTTATTATAGATAAATCCATAGCCCTCGAACGACATCGGAAAGCCAAGCTTCCTGCCGTCAACGGTCATACCCTGCACAGCGAAAGGCGTTACTTGACCCATCCACGGTTCTTCGGACAGATCGGCCAGCCGTTCCGACCAATCTTGAATACCGGTGTAAGCCTTGATCGAGAAAATGTCCGGCGCATCTCCGGACGCGAATTTCGTGATCAATGTGGTGTCGTAGTCCTTTAACACTTGCGCTTCGATGACGATATTCGGGTGCTGCGCCATGTAATCTTCCGCCATGGCCAGCACCTGGTCGGTAATTTCCGCCTTGAACTGCATTAGCTTAAGCGTAATCTTCTCCTGCTGGCCGCTTCCTGCAGGGGCGCCCCCGTCATGATGTAAGCAACCTCCCATTATGAGCGCGAGAACGGTAAAGACTGTCCACAATCGCCATCCGTTGTTCGTCATTTTGCTCTCTCCGACCGCTGCGCTTGCTTGCGATATTGCAGAGGGGACAACCCCGTCTGTTTCTTGAACACTTTGCCGAAATAATTCTCGTCGGCATAGCCTACCGTTACGGATATTTCCAGTACGGTCATGGCGGTATGGGCAAGCAACGATCTCGCCTTGTCGATTCTGATCTCGGTTAAATAAGTCATGACGGTCGTGTTGTATAATTCCTTGAACTTCTTGGCGATATATTGCGGGCTGAAGTGGAACGATTCGGAGAGGCTCGATAAGGAAATGTCCTCTTGAAAGTGCAGGCTCATGTACTCCCGAAGCGATTCGATCCCATGATTGCCGCTGCCTTCGCGGCCCGATTCCTCAATCATCCTCCACCAATGCTGAACGAGCAGCCGTTCCCATTCCTCCAGGTCGCTGATCCATAGGGGCAAATACAATTCGGATACTTTATTGCCGCCTGCAATCAGACGGCTGGCCCGTTCCAGCATATGGTTGGCTTCCAGTGTAAAGGCCTGCAGTTCTTTCAGACTGAGAACTCCCCGCTCACGGATCGCTTGAACGAAGGAACCGATGATTTCCCTTGCGTAGGATTTGTTCCCGCCGCTTAACGCCGCTTCCAGCAGCACCTGCTTGTCGGACAGCCGGGGAGCTGCGCTGACTGCCGCGGAATGAAGGCCGTTGTCCAGCACCATCGATCTCAGAAGCGATACGCGTGCATCGCCTACAGCCCCGGGCAGCTTGTCTACGGAAGCCCGTTCGGCGGTTAGTCCAACGAACACCGACAGCCCGAGGGTCAGGCGCCATGCTTCCGCCAATCTGTGCAGGCGATCCTGAAGTTCGGATGCCGGCCTCTGCGGCAAGCTGCCGTTCCCGACCTCGGATATGAGCAATGCCCATTGATACGGGTCCAGGCGGCAAAAATAATACGAACCGTATGACTTTAAGATATCTTCAGCAATGTTGTTAACCGCGAACATGAATAATTCCGCGTCTCCGTCGAAGCGACCGTTCACGATCTCGATCCGGTTGCGGGGCAGCGCGAGGGCAACCCATACGCCCTCGGATACGCCTTCCATTTTATGCAGCAGACTGCGCAGCCCGTCGTTCGGAGAAATTTCTCCTTTCAAAAAGGTAGCAAGCCTTTGCTCATCCAACAATCCGTCCGCCTGCTTCACCCGGTATTCCGCCTTCCTGTTCTCCTGCCTGCTCGCCTCTCGCAGCCGCCATGCCGTAGCCGCTCGCTCCAGGGCGTTCTCCAAATCCCTTTTGCGAAATGGCTTCAGCAAGTAATCGACGCCCCACGCCCGGATCGCCGCCCGGGTGTACCGGAAATCGTCATGCCCGCTGATGACGATGACCTGCATCTCTTCGTACTCCTCCCGAAGCCAACGCAGCAGCTCCGTTCCGTCCATATTGGGCATCTTCATATCGCAGAACAGAATCTCAGGATTGTACAGGCGAATGAGCTCCGTCGCCTGTACGCCGTCCTCGGCCATGAGCCGTTCGCTTATGCCGTACTTCTCCCAATCCACCGACAGTTCGATCGCTTCCCGCACATGCTCCTCGTCATCCACGATCAATGCTTTCACCCGGCTTCCTCCTCCCGTCCTGATCTCGCGCCGTGCGGTTGAAGAAGTATCCTCAGTGTAATGACGGTCGCTTCGTAAGGCACGCTGCGAATGTCCCATGAGAATCCGGCATCGTATCTTAAGCGAAGGCGCTCGAGTACGTTGAGCAGCCCGATGCCCCGTTCATGCTCTGCGATGACCCGACCTCCGTACTCTTTCCGGATTCGTTCAATTGCATCCGCTTGCATGCCTTTGCCGGTATCCATCACCCGAATCGTGAGAGCCTCGTCTAACTCCATGACGATTCGAATGGCGCCGGAACCGTTGCCGCCCTCGATCCCATGGATGATGCTGTTCTCCACAAGCGGCTGCAGGATCATTTTGGGCACTTCGATCTTCAGCGCCTTGTCCGGATAGGACAGGGTGTAAGTTAACCTGTTTTTGAACCGCCCGGCTTGCAAAGACAAATAATGCTCGATATGTTCGATTTCTTGCTGCAAGGGCACGGTTTCCGCATCGATGTCCATGCTGTACCGCATAATGGAACCCAGTTCGGCGATCTTGTCATTGATCTCCGCGACACCTTTACGCAGCGCCAGCGTGCCAATGAATTGCAGCGAATTATATAGAAAGTGGGGATTAATCTGCGCTTGCAGCATTTTGAGCCGGGCCGTCGATAACTCCAGGCGGTTGCGGTATTCCCGGTTCATCAGATCGTCCAGCCACCTGACCATGGATTGAAACCGTTGCTCCAGCACCCCGAGCTCATCCTGACGTTTGGGCACGGGCTGCATGGTGAAGTTCCCGGCCTGGACATTCGCAATGCTGCGAACAAGTCTTCTGATCGGAGAGATCAGCATGTAGGATAGTAAAAAGGAAATGACCAGCACGATCGCCACCGTCATGAACGGAATGACCAATGATTGACGGAGCGCCTGGTTCGCCGCTTCGTTTACGACCGCATCGGGAATGAATTTCGCCTGTGATAACGGGATCCCTTTGTAGTCGTCGATCATGTAAATCACTACTCCGCTGCGGCCGTCCCATTCAAGTTCGCGGAAGCCGTACCTTCCCTCTCCGGTCGCGCCCTGCTCCAGCTCCCCGTTCTTCGCAGCGGCAAGCTCCTTAAACCGGTCAACCGATGCGTCCGGTTCCGACGAGTACAGCAGCATGCTGTCCTTGCGGATAAACAGAAACACTTCCCCGTCCTCGGAGGCTTCCGATCCGGAGAACGGCCGCAGCAGCCTCTCGATTTCGTCCTGACCTACGTAGATAGAGAGTACCCCCAGAAGTGTCGTTCTTGGATAATCGATGATCGGCTTATGGAAAGCCAGCAGCGTCTCCCCGTTCACCGTAACGACGTCGAACCCGTGCGTTTCCGTCCAGCCCGCCCGGTCGTTTTCCGTCGTCGGCCCGGCCCCCAGATTGTAACCCTCGCCAAGCCGCAGGAACGTGGAGTCGGTGATCACTTCCCCGGTTTGCGAGTCGGTAAAGCTTATAGCGCGAAACTCCGGCCGTTCCTTCGATATCGCGTAAATTTGATTCGATAGATACAACTTCCGGTTGTAGTCCGACGATTCGATTTCAGACAATCGCAAGTAACTCATCATGACCGGATTATAATAGAAAGATATCGCGATCCGGTCGAGATCGTCCAAATATCGTTTCAGGAAATAGATGTTGCGATCCATGGCCTGCTCGTTTAATCGAACGATCTGGTTCTGGACCGAGCTCGAAGTGGTTCTATAGGAAATGAAAATAGACAACGACAGCGGAATAATAGCCGCAACCAGCATCCCGATCAGCAATTTGGATAGCAGACTCTTCTTGAACCACATGATCTCCCTCCTGCTGACGGCGGCTGATTGTTACCCCTTGACGGCGCCGGCCACCACACCTTCTATGATATAACGTTGGCAGAACAAATAAAAGACGACGACCGGGAGGATGGCCAGCACCAGCATGGCCATCATGGCCCCCATATCAACCGATCCGTATCCGCCCTTCAAATATTGGATGGCGATCGGAATCGTCTTGTATTCCGAGCCGATGACCAGGAAGGGAAGCAGATAGTCGTTCCACACCCACATCAGATTCAGAATGGCGACGGTGACCGCAACCGGCTTTAGAATAGGGAACACGACCTTAAAGAACAGCTGCACGGGGTTCGCCCCGTCCATCATGACGGCTTCTTCGATCTCGACCGGCAGCGATTTCACGAATCCGGCATACAGGAATACCGACAAGCCGCATCCGAAACCCAGATAAATGAAGACGATTCCATAAAGGTTGTCGAGATACAGCGAATTGGCTACCTTCGTCAGCGTATACATAACCATCTGAAAGGGGACGATCATCGAAAATACGATCAGAAAGTAGAGCATGCGCGTATACCAGGTTTTGACACGGGCGATATACCATGCGGCCATCGGGGTGAAGCACACGATGACGCCGACCGAGCAAATCGTAATTAATGAGGACATCCCGAACGCATCGGCGAAATTCGTCTTGGCCAAGCCGCTCGTATAATTGTCCCACCCGATGTAGGTCGCGCTGTCGGGAAACCGGAACGGCTCGTCGCTAATATAGAACTTGCCCTTGAACGAGTTCATCAGAATAATCAGCAACGGGGAGAGGAATACAACTGCCAATACGATCAACAACAGGAAGATGACGCGGTCTTTTGCCGACATTCGTCGCATCATTGCTCCACCTCCCTGCTTCTGGTAATTGCGAGCTGCACGGCGGCAATAACGGCAACCAGCGCGAAGAAGACGACCGCCTTCGCCTGGCCTACCCCTTCCCAGCCCGGCGTTCCGTAGAACGTATTGAAAATATCCAGCGCCAGCATAGCGGTCTGCTTGGCCGGCGCGCCGGCGGTCAGCGCCAGGTTCTGGTCAAACATTTTGAGCGAGTTGGTCATCGTCAGAAACGTACAGATCGTAATGGCCGGCATGATGATCGGAATCGTGACATGACGCACGGACTGCATCCGGCTCGCCCCTTCGATTCTGGCCACCTCGAGCAAATCCTTGGGAATGCTCTGGATACCGGCAATGTAGATAACCATCATATAACCGATGAGCTGCCAGCTCATCAGCACGACCAAACCCCAAAATCCGTACTTGGCGCTGAAGGTTAGCGTGACCTCGAAACGAAGCAGAATGCCGTTCAGAATGAGCTGCCAAATATAGCCGAGGACGATGCCGCCGATCAGGTTGGGCATGAAAAATGCCGTTCTGAACAGCGACGTGCCCCGTATGCCCCGGGTCAACAGCAGGGCCAGAACGAAGGCCGACACATTCACCGCGATAGAGGTGACGACGGTGAATTTCGCCGTAAACCACAGCGCATTCAGAAAATCGTCGCTGGCGAACGCCTTCGCATAGTTGCCGAATCCGACCCAGACGGCATCGTTCACCGTCGTGAACTTCGTGAAGGACAAGTAGATGCCCATGACGAACGGGATCAGGAAAACGACCGCAAAGGCCAGTAAAGTGGGGAACGTGAACAAAATCATATACCGCTTGATCGATTTCTCCATGTGCGCTTCTCCTCATGCGTTCATTCTGGAACAGAAAGCATGCCACTGCGCCTGAGACGCACGCAGTGGCATGGAAGAATAAAGGCCCCGATCAACCGTTAGATTTGGCTTTCTCCGATTTCCAGGTGTCTTTGACCGTCGCGATGACTTCCTCCCAGGTTGCATTTCCTTGCGCGTATTGCAGAAGAGCGCCTCCGAATGCGTTCTTGAATTCTTGGCTCGGGAATGCCGCGAACGTCCAGACCACAGAGGTTCCGCCTTTGCCCATCCAATCGCTTACTTCCTTCGCCAGCGGATCGGTCGGCTTCTCGTTGTCGGAGAACGTATTGAACGGCGCGATGAAGCCCAATTGGTTCTTGACGTAATCTTTGCCTTTGTCGCTGGAGAACAGCCACTCCAGGAAAGCGACGGAAGCCTCTTGCTTCTCCGGCGATGATTTGCTGTTGATCGCGAAGTAATTCTCCGTCCCGATGGCCAGCCCTTGCTGCTCTTCGCCTTGAATTCCCGTATAGATCGGCAGGAACTTGATATCCTCCGCCTTCACGGTGTTGCCGTCGACGCCGCTGATCTGCGACCAAGCCCAGTTGCCGTTCTGCACCATCGCGGCGTGGCCCAGCGCGAATTCGGCCATCGAATCGTCTACGGACTTGCTGCCGATCAGCGTGCCCTTCGTTACAGAGTTGTTAATGTACAGGTCGAAAATGTTCTTGAAATTGTCCGCATACGTGAAGGCAACTTCGTTCGCGGAAAGGCCGGCCAGAATCGGATTGTCGAAGCCCGGCGTTTCCTTGAATTCGTAGTAAAACGGCATGTTGGCCAGATGCGTCTGCCATCTCCAATCCTCGCCCGCCGCCATCGAGGTCGAGGCGAACACGCCCTTGATGTCCAGTTGATCCAGCTTCGCCGTCATGTCTTCCACTACGGCCTTCAGCGTGTCGAAGTTATTGATTTCGGAAACGGAGGAGATGCTGACCGCCTTATCCGACAAGGCAAAATACTTCTTCATGATCGCATCGTTGTAAATAATGCCGTAGCCTTCCACAACGTAAGGAATGCCGTATACGCCGTCGCCGCTCGTCACGGCCAGACTCTTGTCGGATAAGTAGCTGTACAGCTTCGTATCCTTCAGATCTGCCGTATAGTCTTTCCAGTTGTTGTAGCCGACAGGTCCGTTAAGCTGGAAGATGGTCGGCGGGTCGGACTTGGCGATTTCGGATCTCAGCGTCTGTTCGTAAGTCCCGGCCGCGGCCGTGACCACCTTCACCTTCACGCCCGTTTCCGCCTCGTAGTCCTTGGCGATGTTCTCGTACACTTCCGCAATTTCGGGTTTGAAGTTCAAATAGTAAATTTCATCGACCTTGGGTGTATCCGGCGAACTTGGGGGCGCTTCGCTCGACGCGGGAGCCGAAGAGCTTGGGCTTCCGGACGCATTGCCGCCGTTCTTCGAATTGCCGCCGCAGGCTGCCAGCAGAGCGATAATCAGCATAAGCGCGAGTGTGAGTCCCTGAATCTTAATCGTTCTTTTCAATTTTCTTTTCCCCCTTGAATGACTTGGAAATCCTGCCGAAGCAGCGACTCCTTGCTTCAGTTATAACATGTGGACATTCCTGTCACATCGGAATATCTTCGCTTCTACAAGGACGATTTTCGCCTCTTGGCAAGGCTATGCGCAAACGTTTGCAATACAAAGTGTAAAATATATGGCTCTATCTCAAAATCAGTGCTTGACGCTTAATCGTATTTTCATCCTCTTTTTCCCTGTCGCCCCGAACCGTTCGGACAGAGGATCCGCTAATTGTGAACAAAACCGGTTTTTTTGCATCTGTGCGGACACAGGATCCGTTATTTGGCTCCGAGACGGCGATTTCGGCCATAAATCATCGAAATAACGGATCCTCTGTCCGATTCATCTTCAAAATGAGGGGTTTCGGCAAAATAAGGGCTCCTGTGTCCGATCGCAAAAAATCAAGCGGAATGAAGACCCCTCACTCATCGAAAAATTTTATACATTCTTATATGAAAAAAAAACGCCTTCGGCGTCCTTGGACGCCGAAGCAGGCTTAAGGTTTAAGCACGGCGGAAGCGTATGGAGGCAATGAAACCGATTGGTCTTTCATCGAAGCCGAAGGATCGGTTGTCAGTTCCAGCTTGGAGAAAACTTGCTGCGACTCGTCGTTCGCCAGCGACACCGTTTGCGGTTGCTTGGACATATTATGCAGCACCAATACTTGCTCTTCTTCGTTCGAACGAATGTAAGAGGTTACATGGTCGTTCTCCGTATCATAAGGAGCAATGACGCTGCCTCTAAGCGCCGGCTCCTGAGCCCGCCAGGAGATTAACCGCCGATAGTGATTCAGAATGGAATTCGGATCCGCTTCCTGGGCTTCTACAGACGCTTCCTCGCTCCGGTAGAATGAGTCCTCCCAGGTTGTTTCTCCGGGAGTCCCTTCCTTACGCGTCCAAGGGAATGGTTCGCGAAGCCTCTCATCCGGTTTGAACCCGCTTACCCCCAACTCCTCGCCATTATAAAGAAAAACATTCCCCGGCAGAGTAAGCAGCAAAGAAGCCGCCAACTTCGCGTAATTGACGTTTCCTCCAACCGCGCTCATCACTCGGGTCTGGTCGTGGTTGGACAGAAATGGCGCATCGACGAACTTTCCGTTCGAATTCTTGGCGTAAAACTCGTACAACCGCGGAAGCGTAAAGCCGATGCTCGATGATTGCTCCGAGACCGCGATGCCGAGCAATTCGCTCGCCAGATCGAAATTAAACGTCGAATCGAAGGCATTGTTCAGATAAGGAGCAACAATCGAAGCTCCGTCCCACACTTCGCCGACCAAATATGCGTCTGGTTTTACCGCGTTCAAGCCCTGGCGGAATTCCTGCCACCAGCTAACGTTTTTCTCTTGAACCGCAGACGATGCCTCCGTAGATTTGAACTTTCCGTAAATATGCTTGGCCGCATCCAATCGAAAACCGTCGACGCCTTCCTTGAGCCAGTACTGACCGATAGCGATCATCTCTTTACGCACATTGGGATTGTCGAAGTTCAGATCCGGCATTCCTCCCCAGAAAATACCAAGGTACTGGCCGTTCTCGGTCTCGTGCCATGGATACGAGCCGGTTGCGCCGTCGGTTGGCGAAGCGGACTGGCCTTCTTCTAGCCACGTATACCAGTTTCGATACGAGCTGTCCGGTCCTTTTGCCGAATCGATAAACCACGGATGCTGTGAGCTTGTATGATTCACGACCAGATCCATGATGATGCGGATATCCCGGCGATGGGCTTCCTCAATAAGCTTGCGAAAGTCGTCCATAGTGCCGTATTCGGGATTAATATCGTAATAGTCCGACACATCGTACCCATGATAGCTCGGAGACGGTTGAATCGGCATCAACCAAAGACCGTCCACTCCTAATCGATCCAGGTAATCGAGCTTCCCGATCAGCCCGTTCAAATCTCCGATGCCATCACCATTAGAGTCTGCAAATGAGCGGACAAACACTTCATAGAACACTCCGGTCGAACTCTCGGCTGGCGGAGACAACGAGACAGGCGTCTCTGTTGCCGCCGATGGCTCCGGCGAGGCGGAAGTGCAGCCGACAAACAGCAACGAGCATGCAAGCAGCGTGAACTGCTTCTTCATCCCGCGCCTCATCCTTTGGACGCTCCCGCCGTCAACCCGTCTACGAGGAATCGTTGCGTATACATGAACAGCAGCGTAATCGGAATCGCGACAAGCACGCAGCCCGCAGCGAACAGCGTAAACTCTGTGCTGTTATAAGAATCGACCAGATTCCACAGGCCGACGGCGAGCGTCCAGTTTTCCGGCGTGCGGAGAATCGCTCTCGCGAATATGAAATCCACCCACGCCCCGGCGAACGTCGTAAGCGAAATATAGGTGATGATCGGCTTGGACAACGGCAAAATAATGCGCGTGAAGATCGACATGTGGCTCGCGCCGTCGATTCTCGCCGCCTCTTCGAGGCTTCGCGGAATCGTGTCGAAAAATCCCTTGGCGACGAACATGCCCAGCGCGGCGCCCGCCGCGTAGACGAGAATAAGCGCCCATAACGAATCGAGCAAGTTGATCGTATTGAGAATGATGAACACGGCCATGATGCTGAGGAAGCCCGGGAACATGCCCAGAATCAGCACGACCAGCAGCATCGGCTTGCGGCCTTTGAAGCGGAAGCGGGAAAACGCGTAGGCCGTGAGCAATTGAATCAGCGTGCCGAGCGCCATGCTGGCCGTGGCCACCTTCAGCGTGTTCAAGTACCAGCTGGCGTAAGGAATCGAACGGTCGGCCCTCTCGCGGAACAAATTCCGGTAATGGTCGAGCGTCCACTCGGCCGGAATCAAGCGGTCGCTGAACAGGGAATTGCCCACCCGGAAAGAGGACAGCACCGTCCACAGCGCAGGATACAGACATGCGATTCCGATCAGGATCAGCAAGAGGTAACTGAAAATCAGGCGCGGTTTCATTGGATCATGTCCTCCTCCTTGAACGACCTCGTTCTCCTGAACATCGAGATGGACAAAACCGCGATAAACAGGAAAATCAGAATCGAGACGGCCGCCGCGATGTTGTACTGGTTGAAATCGAGCGTCAGCTTGTACAACCAGGTCACGAGCAGATCGGTTTCGCCGGCGTTATTGTATTTCATCGTCGCCGGGCCGCCCCCGGTCAGAAGGAAAATCACGTTGAAATTGTTAATGTTGCCGACGAATTGGGTAATGAGGATCGGCGCGGTCGCGAACAGCACGTACGGCATCGTAATGTTGCGGAATTTCGCCCAGCCGGACGCTCCGTCCACTTCCGCCGCTTCGTATAGATCCTTCGGAATCGTCGTCAGAATGCCCATGACCAGAATCATCGACACCGGAATGCCGATCCACATGTTCACGACGATGACCGATACTTTGGCCCAGAACGGATCGTTGAGCCAAGGCAGTCCTTCGAGGCCGAACGCCCTGAAATAGGCGTTGATCGGCCCGAATTTCTCGTTGAGCATGTTGCGCATGATGAGCAGGGACACGAATTGCGGGATCGCGTAGGGAATGACGAACAGCATTCTCCAGAATCCCTTGAGCCGAATGCCTCTCTGGTTGATCAGCAACGCGACCAAAATGCCGCCGAAATAGCACGTCACCGTCGCGGTGATCGCCCATACGACCGTCCAGCTCAGAACGCCGACGAACGTATTGCTCCATACGTTCAGATTGAACAGCTTGTCGAACGTGGCGAAGCCGACCCAATCGACGAGGTTTTTCGGCGGAATATGATTAGGCGATGCGTAGTTCGTAAACGCGATCAAGGAAGTGAACACGATCGGCATGATCGTAAAAAACAAAACCCCGATCATCGGCAGCACAAGCAGCATCCAGGGGAAGACTCCGTCGTTCAGAAGCCGCGTTCCTCCGCCTTGACGCCTCCTGCGGCTTACGACGACCGCATCGCGAATGTTCAGTGCGTAAACGAGAATAAACAAAAAGACGACGAGCAGGGACAATACGCCGTAAATCATCATGAAGATTGAATGGTCCCCGTCGACTCTGACTTGGATTTTGCCGACTTGCTGGAAATGCTGCCCCACTTCCCCGAGAGTCACGAGCCCCTTCAGGTGCGGCGTCAGCTTCGCCGCGATCAAATATATCCCCGCGGCATGAACGAGCGCGAACATCAGCGCTTTGACGTATTGCCGATTGTACCATTGGCCGACTCCTGCGAAGATCGCCGATAGCCAGCCCGCGATCGCCGGGTTCGTCTTCAAGCCGTGCCCTCTCCTTCCTTAGGCCATGCACCCGCCGTCGTCCGGCGGGTGCATGGCCTGCGTAATTCCGGAATAAGATCCATCCGTTTCGTCACTGAGACGATGCGATCGAGTCTTTGACTTTTTGCGCCCAGCTGTCCATCGTCGCTTGCGCGTCGGCGCCTTCGTTCCAGAGCGACGCGAGCGCCGCTTCGTGAGTCGCCCAGAACGCGTTCATCTCCGCGATCTTCGGCATCGGCGTGGAATTGTCGAATTGCTTCAAAAAGACGTTCGCGAACGGATCGGAGCTGATCTTGTCGCTTTCCGCTACGTTTACGTTCGACGGCAAGCTGCCGAACAACTCGAAGTTCCTCGTCTGGAATTCCTCGGAGGAGACCAGCTCCGCGAACAATTTGGAGGCGATCGGATACTTCGTGTTCGCGTTCACCAGGAAGCCTTTGACGCCGGAGAACGGCATCATCGGTTGTCCGTTCGGCAGCGTCGGATATTCCATCACTCCGAGGTTCGGGACCGACTGCTTGAATTCTCCCGTTTGCCACGGGCCGCTCACGTTCATGGCCAGCTTGCCTTCGTTGAACAAGCTCGTCTTGATGTCCGCTTTGATATCCCCGGCCTTGATCGGCAAAATCTCCTTATTCAAGCTGGAGAAAAATTTGGCCGCTTCCACGCTGCCTTCGTTGTTCAAGCCGATATCGGCCGGATCCGTTCCGTCGCCTCCGAACACGTAGCCGCCGTAGCCGCCGAAAAACGCCCAGCTCCAATAACCGTTGCCCGCTTCCCACATGTAGGCGTACTTGTTCGCGTTCGCGTCGTTGAACGTCTTGGCGAATTCGATGACGCCGTTCCAATCCTTCGGAGCCTCGCCGTTCGGGAACAAATCCTTGTTATAGAAAACCGCGGTCGTCTCGACCGACATCGGATAGCCGTACAGTTGGCCGTCGATCGTCCATGCGCTCACCGATTTCTCGGAATTGTTTGCCGTCGACTCTTCGCCGTGAAGGTCGTTCGGAAGGACGACGCCCGCCTGCACGGCGGAGCCGAGACGATCGTGAACGGCCAGGAAGACGTCCGCTCCGACGCCTGCCGGACCGTCGGTAATCATTTTTTCGATCGATTTGTCCGGTCCGACGTCCTGGAATTCGATATCGACGCCGTATTTCTCTTTGAAGGCTTTGCCCGCTTCGTCGATCAGCGCTTTCTCGCTGGCGGCGTACCAGACGACGAGCTTGGCCCCGTCTTCCGGCAAATACTCTTCCTCTTCGGGCGTTTCATCGGAACCCGAAGCGCTCGGGCTCTCCCCTGCGGCGGGGGTGCTCGCGCTCGGAGACGGCGACGCGTCTCCGTTCCCGCTCCCCCCGCATGCGGACAGCACGAGTGCAATCGCGACGACCAAAGAAATCCCCATCCATGCCGATTTGCGTTTCAATCCAACGACCCCTCTCATGTTCAGGATTAGCGCCTCTTTGCTTATTCGCGCTGAACTTTCATTACTGCGCCGAACACTGACTGCCCATAAAGTGAAAACGTTTGAACAAGGAAACAAAAAAGAGAGCATCAGCATCCAGTATCAGGTAATTATGTTCAGTTCACGAAAATTGAAAGCGCTTGATAAAGCTATTTACATCATACTCAATATCTTTTTAAAGTCAATCGTTTGCGCTATTTGAAACACCGAATTATCCATTATTATCTCCGTATATCTCGGTATATTTCGGTATTTCTTGTTATTTCATTTTATTTCCATATTCGATTCTTGTGCAAATTAGGCACAAATATTAATGAATAATTGTGCAAATGGGGCTTTCGACGCATCGCGATTCAATGTCTCCTTTCCCATCGTGAATGATCACCGCAACACGCGAAATCGGCTAGTTGACTTGCTTCGACAATATGAATCAACTATACTAGCATTAGTTTGAAGGCCATGTTGCCCTTGCATGAGCAAGGCACAACCTCGGAACGCATGCTGCGGGAGGTTGTGCCTTTTTTTATTGGCGGCCCGTCCTTGCCGTTCCGTATCGTGAGGAGGAGATATACCATGTTGAAGGAAGCCATTTATCACCGCCCGAAAAACAATTGGTCTTACGCATACGACCCCGAGACCGTGCATGTCCGGATTCGCTCGAAACGCGGCGATGTCGACAAGATCGCGTTGCTGCACGGCGACAAGTACAATTGGCATATTCTGGGGTACACCGAAACGGAAATGCGCATCTTCGCCAGAGATGCCTTGTTTGACTACTGGCAGGCTGCCGTCCGGCCACAGTACCGCAGGCTGAAATACGGCTTTCGCTTGCATGCGTCGGACGAAACGCTGTGGCTGAACGAACAAGGCTTGCACAGCGAGGAGCCGTCCAACCCCTATGTGTATTTCGAATTTCCGTTCCTGAATCCGGTCGACGTCTTCGAACCGCCCGCATGGGTGAAGGACGCCGTATTTTATCAAATCTTCCCCGAGCGGTTCGCGAACGGCGACCCTTCTAACGATCCCGAAGGCACGCTGCCGTGGGGCGGCGAGCCGACGTCCGGCAACTTCTTCGGCGGCGATCTCCAGGGCGTTATCGATCATCTCGACCATCTGGAACAGCTCGGCGTCAACGCGATTTATTTCAATCCCTTGTTCGAAGCGACGACCAACCATAAGTACGACACGGCAAATTATATGCGGGTCGACCGGCATTTCGGCACGAACGAAACGTTGAAGCAGCTGGTGGAAGCCTGTCATGCGAGAGGCATCCGGGTGCTGTTGGACGCCGTGTTCAATCATAGCGGACATACATTCCCGCCGTTTGTCGACGTTGTGGAAAAAGGGGCGGATTCGGAATATGCCGACTGGTTTCATGTGCGGTCTTTTCCGCTGGAAGTACGGGACGGCGTCCCGACGTTCGATACGTTCGCGTTCACGGAGTTCATGCCGAAGCTGAATACGGAAAATACCGAAGTGCAAACCTACTTGCTTGAAGTGGCGCGCTATTGGATCGAGGAGGTAGGAATCGACGGCTGGCGGCTTGATGTGGCTAACGAGGTGGATCACCGGTTTTGGCGGAAATTCCGCGACACGGTGAAAGCCGCTAATCCGGATGCATACATCCTTGGCGAGATTTGGCACGATTCGCTTCCCTGGCTGGGCGGCGACCAGTTCGACGCTGTCATGAACTATCCGCTTACGGAAGCGATTCTCGATTATGCCGTGAAGGGGATCAGCGACGGACGGCAATTCGCCGATCAGGTCGGTTCCCTGCTCGCCGCTTATCCGCAGCAGGCGACGGAAGCGGCGTTCAACCTGCTTGGTAGCCACGATACGCCGCGGCTGATGACCCTGTGCCAAGGGGACAGGCTCAGGATGCGCCTTGCAACGGTCATCCAGTTTACGATGCCGGGCGTGCCCTGTATCTACTACGGAGACGAGATCGGAATAGATGGCGGACAGGACCCGGGGTGTCGCAAATGCATGGTGTGGGAGGAAGAAAAACAGGATCGGGAATTGTTGGCTTTCTTCGCAGACCTTGTTCGGCTGCGCCGTTCTCATCGCGCGCTGCGGGACGGCAGTCTGGAAGTGCTGTCAACAGACGCAGGACACGGCACGGTCGCTTATGTCAGAGAGAAAGACGGCGATCGGTTCATCGTGGCGCTTAACGCTGGCGGCAGCCAGGAGAAGTTGTCGCTGCCAGCGTCCGGGACATGGACGGACGTGCATACCGGCGCGCCCGTTACGGCAACGCAGGGACGCCTCGCTGTCTCGATTCCTTCGCTGGGGTTCGCCATATTGAAGCAAATTTGACCTGCAGAACGGAACATGCCCCGTTTACAATTACTATGTATTCCGCTAACATAAAAGTTATTGATAGACAAACGATTGCATACACGGCATACGGAGGTTATCATGGCTGTTACGATTAAAGATGTCGCCAAGAAGGCGGGGGTTTCCCCCTCCACCGTCTCGCGCGTCCTGTCCAGTCATCCGAGAATCAGCAAGGATACAGCGCAAAAAGTCAAGCAGATTATGGACGAGCTCGGATACCATCAGAACACGATGGCTCGCAGCCTTGTCTCGAATAAGACATACACTCTCGGCATGATCTTGCCCAGGCCTGCGGAAGAACTGTTTCAGAATCATTTTTTCTCCGAGAGTATTCGCGGCATCACGACGCATGCGTCGCGCAACGGGTACGATTTGCTGATGACGGCTGGACTGAACGAGCAGGACGAACTCGCAGCAGTGACCCGTTTGGTCAAGGGGAGACGGGTTGACGGCGTCATCCTGCTGCAATCCCGCCAACGCGACCCGATCATCGCCTTCTTGCAGAAGGAAGGCTTTCCGTTCGTCCTGATCGGGCATTATGAAGAAAATATTTTATGTGTCGATAACGATAATGTGCAAGCTGCGTACGACGCAACCCGGCATCTGATAACGCAAGGTCACGAGCGGATCGGCTTTGTCAGCGGGCCGCCGAATCTGACCGTGTCGCTTGACAGGCTCGAAGGATACCGCAAGGCGCTTGCGGAATCCAATCTCCGCATGGACTCCGAATGGATCGTAGAAGGCGAGTTTTTGCAGGAGAGCGGGTACCGCGCGATGTCTTTCTTCATGAACTTGCCGGAGCGGCCGACCGCGCTTGTCGTCATCGACGACATCGTCACGTTCGGTATTCTGCGCGGATTGACGGAGCTTGGCTACAAGGTGCCTGACGACCTCAGCCTCGTGAGCTTCAACAATATCGCGCTCTCCGATCTGTCCTCCCCTCCGCTCAGCAGCGTCGACATCGGCATGTACCAGCTCGGTTATATGGCCTCCCAACAGCTGATCCGGCATATCCAGGGAGACAAGCCGCAGCAGCATCGCACGATTGTACCGCATCGGCTGATCGTTCGCGAATCGTCATTGAATCTCAATCGAAAATGGAGTTGACATCCTTGAGCGATTACTTAAATAACAAACCCTACCTGGTCGACGCCGTCATCGGCAATTCCCGGTTTCTTGCGTCCGTTCTGAAGACCGGACGGATCGTCCGTTTGTGGTGGCCCCATGTCGCCTTTCCACAGCACGCGGATGCGATCCGCAGCGGGATCCGCCTGAAGGGCGCATCCCGTACGTCATGGTTCGACAGCGAGGAAGACGGATGGCGGCACGAATCCGGTTATGTCCCGCGAACCAACCTGTTTAACGTAATCGCGGAAGCCCCGGACATCCCCATAAGGACGCATTCGGAAATTTACGCTGTCCCCGGCGAAGACCTGCTCGTCTTCGATTATCGGTTTACGAACACCGAAGACGCTCCGATCTCGTTCTCCTTTTATTTCTATTCGTCGATCATGACGGCGGAAAATCCGTATTACCATACAACGCAATTCCTTGCCGAGGCAGACGCGATCGTCCATTTCCGACGCAACTATTATTTTTCGGTCTCCGGCGCAAACGTATGCACCAAATATCAACCCGGCAGCAACGCCTGGAAAGCGGCAAACGAAGGATGTCTGGACGGCGCCGACATTCAGATGGCGCCGGATGGGGCCATGGAATGGACATTCGATCGTGTCGCTCCGGGCGAGACCGTCTCGCACACCGTTTATTTGGCAGCCGCCCATCGGTTGGACGACTCGCTTCAGCTTCTTCGTCATGCCAAGGAAACGGGCTTACAGGCTTGGCGGGAACGCACTTCGGCCTACTGGCTGGAGACGATTGCGTCTGCCTCCGCCTGCCCTCTTGTCCGCCGCGATCTTCAGGAGCTGTATGAGCGCTCGGTGCTGACGATGAAGCTGATGTCCGATGAGAAAACCGGCAGCATCATCGCTGCCCCGGAGTTCGACGAGCGCTTCTCGCGCTGCGGCGGGTACGCGTACTGCTGGGGCCGGGATGCCGCCTTCATCACGGCGGCGCTCGATAAAGCGGGATTGACGGATATGTCCACGCGCTTCTACGAGTGGACGTTGACCGCGCAGGACAACGATGGAGCATGGCAGCAGCGGCATTATCATGATGGTTTGCTCGCGCCGTCATGGGGGCTTCAGATTGACGAAGGCGCCTCGATTTTATGGGGCATGCACCAGCATTACGAGGTTCTGCCCGACGGAGAGAAAAAAAGCTTTCTGCGACTTATATGGGATGCGGTGCGCCGAGGAGCCGAATTTCTCGTCCGTTCGGTCGACCAAGCGAACGGCTTGCCGATCGCAAGCCGCGATCTGTGGGAGGAACGGCTCGGACAGCACACCTATTCATCTGCCGCCGTCTATGCCGGACTCCGGGCGGCCGCTTCGTTCGCTGCGCTGTCGCAAGAGCCGGAGCTGGCCGAAGAATGGTCGCGCGTCGCCGACGAGCTTGCCGAGAAGATCGTGACGCATTGCTGGAACGAGGAGAAGGGCGCTTTCTACCGCGGGGTTGAACTTTGCGTGAATCGCGAGCAATATGAAGCCGCAAGGCACGCCGGATTCGCGGTAGCTTCTCATACGGACGACAAGGGATATGAGCGCTACCGCATGGCGTTCGATCCGGTCGTGGACGTGAGCTTGCTGGGCGTTGCCGTGCCTTTTGGCGTCATACCCGCCTCCCACCCGCAAGCAGTCCTCACCGCGGAAGCGGTGGAACAGGCGCTGACCGTGCCGGGCGTCGGCGGCATCAAGCGCTACGAAGACGACAGTTACATCGGCGGCAATCCCTGGATTCTGACCACGCTGTGGCTTGCACAGTTTCGCGCACGCAACGGAGAGACGGCCGAAGCGCGCAGGCTGCTTGATTGGGCGGTTGCCCACAGAACCGCGACCGGACTTCTGCCTGAACAGGTGGACCGGACAAGCGGAGAAACGGCATGGGTTGTGCCGTTGACATGGTCGCACGCCATGTTCATTCTAACCGTGCATTTGATTGCCGAAGCTGAAGCGGAACGCCCGATCGACGCGCGGTCTTCTTGGAGCAAGCCTACTCGGAATTCTGAATTGCAAAACCGTTAGGCTCCGAAAAATGTCTCCATTATAAAACCAGCGGCAGCCTTGGTCCGGAAAAGTCCTAGGCTGCCGCTGGTTGTTTATTGAGTTATAGTGTCCCTTTAATATGATTTTATTGACTATTGGCTCTACCTCAAAATCAGTTCTTGACATGTTGTACGAAAAATCATACAAAAGCAAGGCGCGGTATTCAAAATGGCGAAAAGTTGTACGATTTTTCATATAGGACACTCATCATTGCCTGGAAAAGACCGTTCCCTGTATGAAATATCATACAAAACGACCTTCCATCCCTGCGCGCTCCAGCCAACATCATCATGGGTCAAGCACTGATTTCGGTTTTGAGCCTGACTATTTACTCCACTTATCTCAAACGTCCTCAAATCACGTTGACTTTTGACTGAACCTTGAAAGTATAACGCAATGGCCGCCGAGCCCGAACACAGGATATACGAATTTTTTGCATTTTGAGCTGCACCCAAAACAAAAATCTTGCTTGTTGGGGTCAGCCCGACCGTTCGGACAGAGGATCCGCTAATTGTTAACAAAACCGGGTTTTGTGCACCTTCGCGGACACAGGATCCCTTATTTGCTTCGTTGACGGTCATTTCGGCCATTTCGAATGGAAATAAGAGATCGTCTGTCCGATCGCCTTCAAAATGAGGGGATTTCGTCAAAATAAGGTCATCTGTGTCCGATCCCACAAGATCGAGCGAATGACAGGTCTCTCAAAACCCAAAATATTATAAATGCTATTATGTCAAAAAAGCCAATCCTCCCCAAATCGGGAAGATCGGCGACAGCCTGACGCGATGGCCCGCCGATCCGCATCGACGTGCCTAACTTCGTTTATTGGTATTGGCGGATCGGCTTCATTATCGACGCGACGATCAGGCTGACTACCAGCAACGCAGCGCCCTGAGCACCCAGCACCTCCCTGACACCCCAACGATCGGCCATTGCGGAGGAGACGGCCAGACCGAGTGCTGGAGCGATGCTCGTAATCGCGCCGAGCGTGCCGTAGATGCGTCCCTGCATGTCCGCCCGTATCTCCGAGCGCAAAATGATCTGAATAAGCATGGAGCAAAAGGCGAACAACAAGCCGTTCAACAAAATAATCGGCATCCCGAACCAGGCGCTCGGGACAAGCGAGAGCGCCCAAAAGCTCGGCCCCAGCAAAATCATGCCGCCGCATATCCACCACCCCCGCCGACCGAGCCTAGAGCCAAACGCGAGGATAATGCCGGCTCCAGCCATATACCCGAGCGGTATGCACGTCTCTATGAGCCCGAACGTCACCGGGTCTGCCTTCCACTCGGTCACCGCCATTACTTGAATCAGCATAAACGATGACATGAAGAACAGAATCAAAATCGGATTCAGCAGCACAATCGAACGAGTCAGCCGATCCTGGCGAATATATGCGAAGCCGCCGCGAAGATCGGCCAACAGCGAAGTCTGTTGCTTGCCGGCGTCGTTCCGGACGCTGGGGAACCCGCCAGCGGCCAGCACGCACATCGCGCAGAGCAAATAGGCGCCGGCGTTAATCATCAGTGCGCCGAAGCCGCCAAATGCGGCCACCGCTACCCCAGCGAGAGCGAGCCCGCTAATACGAGCCACATTGTCGGCTAGATGAATAACGCCCGTCGCTTGTTGCAGACGCTCTCTACCCACCAGTTGGACGATCGATGCGTGAAAAGCCGGCGACTGCAGCAGGCTGGCTCCGGCGGACAGCGCAACCAATCCGATCATGACGGCAAACGGGGCGTTCCCGACAAACAGCGTATACGCCAGCACGCACATAACGGCCGCACGGAACAGGTCGGCGGTCAGCATCAGCCTCCGGCGATCCAGACGGTCTGCAACTGTGCCGGCCAACGAACCAAACAAAATGGTGACCGTCATATGGGTAATCAGCACCGCCGCCATCTGCTTGGCGCTGCCGGTCGTCTGCAAGATCCACAAGCTCAATGCGATCCCATTAAAGCAATCGCCGAACACCGACACAATATTGCCTGCCAGCACGAGCATAAACTGCCGGTTACGCCAAATCGGACGCCCCGCAGAGCCGGTCTCCGATTCCGGGCCGTCGGCTGCGGTGCCTGCCGATGCAGCATTTCTCTCCTTCGCGTCCGCCAGCTCCATTTCCTGTTCCTCCTAACCTTTGTTGGCTCCCGCCGTCAGTCCGCCTGCGAAGTATCGCTGCAGATAAATAAACAACAGGGTGATCGGCACGGCGATGAACACGGAAGCGGCGGCAAACAGCGTGAAATTGGCGTTTTGATACGAGTTGACCATATCGTAGAGACCGACGGCCACTGTCCACTTGTCGCGCGAACGGAGCACCACGCTGGCGAAGATATAATCCATCCAAACCCCCGAAAACGTCGTCAGCGCCACAAACACGAGAATCGGTTTGGATAACGGCAGCATTATTTTTAAGAACACGGTCATATTGCCGGCGCCATCTATCCGGGCGGCCTCCTCCAGCCCTTTAGGCAGCGTGTCGAAATAGCCTTTGACAATGAACAAATTAAACACAATTGCGCCGAACGAATAGACGAGCACCAGCGCGGCGTGCGTGTTCAGCAGCCCCAGCTGCATCAGCAGCATGTAGACGGCGACCATACTCATAAAACCGGGGAACATCCCCAGTACCAGCATCTTGCTGAGGGCGAAGCGCCGCATCGGGAACCGAAAGCGGGACAGCGCATACGCGGATACCGACACCAGCGCGGTGCTCAGCAGCATGGTCAGCAGGGCGATCTTGAGCGTGTTCATGTACCAGACCGGAAACATCAAATTATTGTCCCTGAACAGCTCGACGTAGTGGATCAAGGTCAGGCGTTCCGGCAAGATGGTGGCACTGTACAACGACCTGCCCGGCTTCATGGAGGATAATACGATCCAGACGACAGGATATAGGCTGCCGCATACCACCACCGTCAAAAACAAGTAACTGGCGGCCATGCGCGGACGAACGAGCTTCAACAAGTTCATTGAATCATCTCCTCATCCTTGAACGATTTCGTCCGGCGGTAACTCCAGATCGACAGGCTCGCCACAAACAAAAAGACGATGATCCCGACAGCGCTGGCCATATTGTACACGCTATTGTTCAAGGTCAGCTTGTACAGCCACGTAATCAGCAAATCGGTATGTCCCGCAAATTGCAGGTCGGGATTGACCGGACCGCCGCCCGTCAACAGAAAGATCACATTAAAGTTATTGAAATTTCCCGCAAATTGCATAATCAAAATCGGTGCGGTCGCCAACATGACATACGGCAGCGTAATTTGACGGAATTGCGTCCAACGCCCGGCCCCCTCGACTTTTGCCGCTTCGTACAGATCGTTGGGTATCGCCGTCAACACGCCGCTGATCAGCAAAAAGGAGATCGGCATGCCGATCCACATATTGACCAGTACAACCGTCGCCTTGGCCAACAACGGGTCGGTCAGCCACGGCAGCTTGTCGAGGCCGAAGTAGCCGAGATACTGGTTGATCGGACCAAACTGGCCGTTGAAGATCATCTTCATAGCCAGCAGCGATATGATTTGCGGCACCGCGTACGGAATGATAATCATCGTCCGCCACATGCCCTTGAGCCGAATTTCCTTTTGGTGGAGCACCAGCGCGACCAGCATGCCTCCTCCAAAAGTCGTCGCCGTCGCCGCGATCGTCCAGATGATCGTCCAGACGAGCACGTCCACAAAGGTGCTGCTCCAGTTTTTCATCCGGAATAGCTGGATAAACGTGTCCAACCCCGTCCAGTCGACTAATTGGGCCGGCGGCAGATGATTCGGCGAGGAGTAATTGGTGAATGCCAGCAGAATCATGAATATAATCGGCAGGACGGTCAAAAACAAGATGCCCGCAAACGGGATGGTCAACAATACCTGGGCAAACTTGGTATCGTGCACATGACGGAGCGTTCCGGCAAAGCTTCCGACAGGACGACCGCTGTCGCGACGCGCCCCTGTGCGATAGGCGTCCTTCACGTTGGCGATATGGGCGGCCAGATAAGCGGCAAATAAAATCGTAACTATTAATCCTTTGACCAGCAGTTGGATCGAGTGGTCGCCGGGAACGTGAGTCAACTTGTCGTCGATCGTAATGAAGCGGGAGGGCGTTTCCCCCAGAGTCCACAGCCCTCGCCAGGCTGCGAACAGATGGTTCCCGAAATATATCCATGCGCACGCGCCGAGACCGGTCAGCAACGCTCCTTTAAGCCATTGCCGGTTGTACCATTGCCCCAGCCCCGGGTACAGGAGAGAGAATATCGTCGCTAACCATCGATGTCTTGTGTGCAAGTTCGTACCCCCGCTTCCTTAAAATAGATCATCCTTCTCCTCTAATCCGGTCACGCCGTTCTGACGATTCAGCTCCATGATGTCACGTATGTTTTGGGCCGCTTGATCCAGTGTCTGCTTGATGTCGCCGCCCTCCCATATGACCTCCATCGCCGTGTCCATACTCGTCCAGATGCTCTGCACCTCCGGAATGGACGGCGCGGAGTGGGAGCGGCTGAACTGCTCGTAAAACCCCATCGTCAATTCGTCTGCGCTGATAGCAGGATCGCTAGCCGCCAGCTTTTGTGTAGGCACCGCACCAGTCAGATGATAGTTCAACAATTGGGCGGTATGGGTCGAGGCGAATCGTGCAAACAGCTTGGCCGCGTTCGGATATTTAGTGTACGCGTTTACAAACCAGGAGTTCACCTGCGACAGCGCGACCGAAGGCTCGCCCGCGATGGACGGGATCGGCGCCAGGCCGAAGTCGACGCCCGACCTCCGGAATTCATCGATGAAGTACGAGCCGGTGACGTTCATCGCCACTTTGCCTTCGCTGAACAAGGTCGATTTGATATCGCTGGCAATATCGCCAGCCGACAGCGGCAGCACTTTGTCTCGCAATTCGGCGAACACCTGCAGCCCCTTCACCGCACCCTCATTGTTGAGGCCGATATCGTTCGGATCCGTCCCGTTATTGCCGAAAATATAGCCGCCCGTCGAACCGATGAACGGATAGCTGAAATAAAAGTAGGGTGCGTCGAACATGTAGGCGTACCGGTTATTGTCAGGATCGTTGAACGTCTCGGCGAACGCGATCACTTCCTCCATCGTTTTCGGAGGCTCGGGAATCAGCGCCTTATTATAGAACATTGCATACGTCATCACTTTAATCGGATACCCGTACAGCTCGCCGCCATAGGTTGCGGCCTGTATGGCGGCATCCTCGTGCTCGCTCCTCGTCTGCTCCGCAAAATCGTCATTCGGGTAAAACAAACCGGATGTGACCGCTTTGCCCAGATGATCCTGCCCCATCGTGACGACATCGGCGGCCAGCCCTTCCGGCCCGTCCAGCTCCAGCTTTTTGAGCTGATCCATCGTCCTGAGCTCCTCCATCTTGACCGGAATGCCATAGAGGGCTGTGAACTCCTTGGCGATCGCTTCGACAAACGGACGCGCCTCGTTATTCTCCCAAACGACCAGGCTGGCGCCCGGTTCCGGCTCCAGCGTCGTGTCGAGCCGTTCGAACGTCAGTCCGAACGCATTGCCGGACTGCTCCGTTGCGGACGGCTCCCCGTCGCCCGAGCAGGCCACCAGAACCAGCATGATCGGCAGCAGGATCGCCAGCCCCGTGGCCGGGATGTTGCGCCGCCCGAGCCTCCGCCGGCTTTTCAAGAATACGCCATTTGATTTTTTCACTGTTGGTATCCCCTTTTTATATGAATTTGCCTTGCATCCAGGCTTGCACTTCGTAGACAATCTCGCAGTCGCGATCGGCCACGAAGCTTCTGATCTTGGGTCCGGACGCATCTCGTTCGGCCTCCACGAGTCCCGCCGCGCCGATCTGAAATCGATAACCGACGGATCGGGGCAACGCCGCTTCGCGCCGATACCGGCCGCGACCGACCCGCTGCAGTTCCAGGCCGGCGTAGAGACGATCGACATCGGGCGTATCCGCCGGCGTCTGTACGAGGATCGTGACATTCACCTGCTCGGACAGCTCCGGGACCAGCCTCAGCTTAGTCTCGGCGCTCAGACCCGCATGCGTGTACCGCACACGACACGCCTCCGCGCCGGAGCGCGGTCGCAGCGAGCCGTCCGGCGCCGTCTCCGCCGCCGTCGGGGGGTCCACGCTCAGCTTGGCACACAGATCGGTCATCCAAAACCCGCTCGCATACCGGCGCACGGGATTCAGACTGGCCTGCCAACCGGTCGCCGCCGCCTCCGCGGGGCCGCTCAGCTCGATTTCAAGCACCTCCTGTCCCGGATCGCCAAACAAGTAAATCAACGGCGCGTGCACCCGCTCTCGCCACGCGTCTTCGTCGTGCGCGGCATCCGGATCGAAATAGTAGACAAGATCCTCGCCGGACCGATAGCCCAGACCCAGCAATTGATCCACGACCTCGCGCACATGCTCCGGTCTGACGGTCATACCCTCCATCCCGCCGGCGTCGATCCATATCCGCAGCGGCTGCTTGGACGTCCATCGGTGCGCGATCGGAAGATGGGCCACGCCCTTATCATCCAACTGCGCGAAATAGGGCGACAACATCGCCAGCTTGCCGAATACATCCGCTCGGCGCATGCCGATGTGGTAGGTGACGAGTCCGCCTCTGGACGAACCCATGAGTCCGGTATGCTCCGGCTCGGGCTTCGTGCGCAGGAGCCTGTCGACGAACGGCTTGACCTCCTCGACCAAAAACCGCTCGTACGCCTCGCCGTTGCACGGATAAGGCAACAGGTTCGAGTAGGAACCCGCATGGGCGAATTCGGAGCTGCGTTCCTCTCCCATGTTGGCAATCGCCACGATGATCAGCGGCTCTATCTTGCCCTCATCGATCAGCCGATCGCATACGCGGTGCAGGTCCCATGACTGGCCGTTGAACGCCGGTTCAAATACATTTTGTCCGTCATGAGCGTACAGCACCGGATAGCGCATGCTATCGTTGAGGCCGTAGCCCCGGGGCAAATAAATGTATAGGGACCTCTTATTGTTCAGAACCTGCGAATGAAATCCGGTAATCGTCAGCACTTGCGAGCCTGCATCCGCCTGATGAATTTCCGCCGACATCGCGTGTCCCCCTTGGTCTATAACTTAATCGGTTAACTTTTAAACAAGATTTGACGGCTCCGGCGGTTGACACCGGCTGAGGTTCGATCTTATGATGAACATACCATTTTTGCGATATCATGGAGGCTGCCAGAAGATGAAAAAACCGACGCTTCGCGACGTAGCCAGAGAAGCCGGCGTATCGGTGGCGACTGCGAGCTATGTGCTCAACAGCGTCAGCAACCAGACCATCCCTGAGGACACGAAGAAACGCGTTTATGAAGCGGCAGCCCATTTGAAGTATGTGAAAAATTTGACCGCGAAATCGCTGTCCATCGGCAAAACCAACTTGCTCGGCATCCTGCTGATCGGCAACGATCAAGATTTGATCTCGAAACGTATCAGCTACGGCACGTTTATCGACCAGTTGGAACAGCTCATTCTGGCCTACGGCTACCACTTGTTCGTCGCCCGCATCGATCCGGCGCGACCGAACTTCAACATCATCCAGGAGCGCAAACTGGATGGCGTATTCATCGTCGACGCCAGCGAGGACTCGTTCCATCAAATATCCGGGCAGTTTCCATACGGCTCGCCGGTCGTTCTCGTCGACAGCATCATCGACGACCCGCTGTTCCAGCAGGTCGTGCCCGACTATGGACAGCTGTTCCCGCTGATCGACGGGATGTGCGGCGACCGCTCGTATGCGATACTGCACGAACGCTGGCACAACGACTCAATTGCCGCGCGCATCCGGGACATCAGCGGCGTACCGGAGGATCGGATCCTCGCTGCGACGAGGCAGGACGACGCGATTCGCTCGTTCGTCGAGCGCCATCGCGGTCGCCCCTTGATCGTATTCAATGAGTTCCTGGCGCTGCATGCGGCGAAATATGCGAATTCCGCCGACATGATCGTCGTCTGCACGTCCGGCTGTCCGGACTATCTGCCCGCCGCTGCCCGGCAGGTCCGACTCGAAACCGACAAAGCGGCGGTCGCGGCAACATTGATGATCACCATCCTCACAAAGCCTTACAGCTTCGACCAGTTGGACAGCAAGATCGAATTTCGCACGGGGGCGAAATAACTTCCGGTCTCGCGCCGTCCCGCGTCGTTACAACTGCTCCCAGGCCTCCACTTCGTAATGCAGCGCCAAGTTCTCCGACGTCGTGAACCGCCTGAGCTCGTCTCGGCGCTCATTGAGTCCGAACCCTCTGGAGATTTTTAGGGCGAATGTCAAATCGCGCGGCAGGCGGAACGTGCCGGCATAATGGCATCTCCCCGCCTTCGGGATATTCAGGCCGACGTGGACCGGGTCGTCTTCTTTTGTATCTTCCGGAACGCGAACGGAGATCTGCACTTCTACTGTCGGCGACAGTTCCGGGACGACTTCGATCTTGCACTGCTGCGTCAGGCCTTCGAACTCCGCCTCGATGAAGGCGATTCCCGGGAGCTTCGGACATAGTGTGCCGTCGGATTCGACTGCGACGATATTGGGATTGGACGATCGGTAGCGCGCCCGCAGCAGACTGACCCGATAGCCGGAATCGTATTCGACATTCGGATAGACTCGGCTGACGGGGCCGCGGATGCCCACTTTACGACTACTGTGCATCTCCATCCGGACCGGCCTGCCGATCTTGCCGAAGAAATACAGCAGCGGCGATTGGAGCCGGCGCGCCCAGTCGCGTTGGTTATGCTCGGCATCCGGCTCATACAGGAACATCAGATTCTCGCCGGGCACGAAACCGCTTTCGACCAGATCGTCAGCAGCCCGTCTCGCATGCTCTAGTCGGAACAATCCTTCCGATCCTCCCATATCCATCCATACTTTAACCTGCGGTCGGCATGTGAACTTGCGGTAAATCGGCGTCTCGATCAATTCTCCGTCCCGCATTCTGGTGTACTGGAAAAACGGCGACATTATCCCCGTATACGCAAATACGTCCGATCGTCTGAACGCAATATGGTAAGAGACAAGTCCGCCTGCCGAAGATCCCAGGATGGCCGTATTGTCGCGATCGGGCCATGTGCGATATCGCCGATCGATGAACGGCTTCACCTCCTCCACCAAAAATCGCTCGTAAAGCTCACCTGCGGGGATAGCGTCGTACAACATTCGCACATCGGGCGTCCCGTGGAAATACTCCGAGGCCCGGCCCGCCGGCAGCGATGCGACTCCCACGATGATGATCTCGCGCATCCACCCTTTTCCGATCAATCGGTCCGCAGTCAAATGCGCTTCCCACGAGCCGCCGAATGCGTCCTCCTCAAATACGTGCTGTCCGTCCTGCATATATAGCACCGGGTATCGTTGTGTAGAATGACTGTAGTAGCTGGGCGGCAAATAAACATACAGGCTGCGAGTGTTTTGAAGCAATTCCGACTTGAAATCCGACACCTTTTCGATTCTGGGTAACATTCTATCAGACTCCTGCAACTAATTAACTTAACCGGTTAAGTTGAACTTAGTATACGTCTTCTCTAATCTTCTGTCAACGGGATTGCGTCGATTGGTGTAGTTGTTCTGTGATAATGTCACCCTATAACTGTTCTGAGATAATGTCACTATGGGACAGGAGACAACGACCAGATCAGAGCTGAAGACGTACAAAAAGACAGGAAGAACCCCGATTATGGTTCTTCCTGTCTTTCAATTGTCGCACCCACGCTTACTTCAGGTTGCTCAGGTTATAGAACGCCGCTTTGCCGCCGTATTTCGCGGTGGAGCCGAGGCGATCCTCGATGCGAAGCAGCTGGTTGTATTTCGCGACGCGGTCCGTGCGGGACGGCGCGCCGGTCTTGATCTGGCCCGCGTTCGTCGCGACCGCGATGTCCGCGATCGTGCTGTCTTCGGATTCGCCGGAGCGGTGGGAGATGACGGCCGTGTAGCCGGCGCGCTTCGCCATTTCGATCGCGTCGAACGTCTCGGTCAAGGAACCGATTTGGTTCACTTTAACGAGAATGGAGTTGCCGACGCCCTTCTCGATGCCGTCCGCCAGACGCTCGGTGTTCGTGACGAACAGGTCGTCGCCGACGAGCTGGACTTTGCCGCCCAGCTTCTCGGTAAGCAGCTTCCAGCCTTCCCAGTCGTCCTCGGAGCAGCCGTCCTCGATGGAGATGATCGGATACTTCTCGACCCAACCGGCGAGCAGGTCCACGAACTCGGCGGACGTGTAGGACTTGCCTTCGCCTTCGAGCTGGTATTTGCCGTCCTTGAAAAACTCGGTGGAAGCGACGTCCATGCCGAGGAAAATGTCCACGCCCGGCTTGTAGCCGGCTTTCTCGATCGCTTCGATGATCGTCGACAGCGCTTCTTCGTTGGAGCCGAGGTTCGGCGCGAAGCCGCCTTCGTCGCCGACCGCCGTGTTCAGGCCTTTCGCTTTCAATACGGCCTTCAGCGCGTGGAAGATTTCCGTGCCCGCGCGAAGAGCTTCCTTGAACGTCGGCAAGCCGACCGGCAGAACCATGAACTCTTGCACGTCGACGTTGTTGTCGGCATGCGCTCCGCCGTTGACGATGTTCATCATCGGCACCGGCAGCGTCTTGGCGTTGAAGCCGCCGAGATAAGCGTAGAGCGGAACGTCCAGCGCGTCCGCGGCTGCGCGGGCGACCGCCATGGACACCGCGAGGATCGCGTTGGCGCCCAGCTTCGCTTTGTTCGGGGTGCCGTCGAGCTGGATCATTTTGTTGTCGATCTCGACTTGGTCGAGCGCGTTGTAGCCGATGATTTCCGGCGCGATGATCGCGTTCACGTTCTCGACGGCCTTCTGGACGCCCTTGCCCAGATAACGGCCTTTGTCGCCGTCGCGAAGCTCGACGGCTTCGTAAGCGCCGGTAGACGCGCCGGACGGCACGATGGCGTGGCCCTTGGCGCCGGACTCCAGGTGAACTTCGACTTCGACGGTCGGGTTGCCCCGAGAGTCCAGCACTTCGCGCGCGTATACGTCGGTAATGATCGTCATAAGTAATGCACTCCTTTATTGGGATTTAAAGAGGTTGAACGTTAACCCGGTTAGACAAGCAGGCTTCGGCCCGTCATCTGCTCCGGCTGCGGCAGCTGCAGCAGCTCGAGAAGCGTCGGCGCCACGTCGGCGAGGATGCCGCCTTCCCGCAGCTTATGTCCCCCTTGCGTCACGATGCAAGGAACGAGATTCGTCGTATGGGCCGTGTGGGGCTTTCCGTTCTCGTCGATGACCATGTCCGCGTTGCCGTGGTCGGCGATAACGACGCAGACACCGCCTTTGGCCGTTACGGCGTCGACGACTCTGCCGAGGCATTCGTCGGTCGCCTCCACCGCCTTGATCGTCGGCTCGAGCATGCCCGAGTGTCCGACCATGTCGGGATTGGCAAAGTTCAGAATGATCGCGTCGTGGTTATCCTCCGCGATTTCCTTCTCCAGCGTTTCCGTGACCTCGTAGATGCTCATCTCCGGCTTCAGGTCGTAAGTAGCCACCTTCGGGGAATTGATCAGAATCCGGGTTTCGCCCTCCAGCACGTGATCGCGTCCTCCGCTGAAGAAGAACGTGACGTGCGGATACTTCTCCGTCTCGGCGATCCGGAGCTGTTTTTTGCCGTGCTGCACGAGCACTTCCCCTAATGTATTATCCAACTCCTTAGGCTTATACGCAACCAGGCCGCCGACGGTTTCCGCGAACAGCGTCATGCACACGAAGTAGAGGTTGCGCGGGAAGCCCGGGCCGCGGTCGAATCCACGGAAATCCTCGTTCGTGAACACGTTCGACAGTTGAATCGCGCGATCGGGACGGAAGTTAAAGAAAATGACTGCGTCTTCGGACTCGACCAGCCCGACCGGCTTGCCGTCCGCTCCGACGATGACCGTCGGCATGACGAACTCGTCGTAGACCGACTTCTCGTAAGATTCCTTCACCGCTGCGATCGGATCGACGGCCGTCGGCGCGTCGCCGTAGACCATGGCGCGGTAGGATTTTTCCGTCCGTTCCCAGCGCTTGTCGCGATCCATCGCGTAATAACGGCCTTGAATCGTCGCGATGCGGCCCACGCCGATCTCTTCGATTTTCCCTTGGAGCTCGGTCAAATATTTCACCGCGCTGTCCGGCGAGACATCCCGGCCGTCCAGGAAGCCGTGGATGTAGACCTGCTCCAGCCCTTCCTTCTTCGCCAATTCCAGCAACGCGTATAAGTGCGCGATATGGCTGTGGACGCCCCCGTCGGAAAGCAGGCCGTACAGATGAAGCCTCTTGCCGTTGTTCTTGGCGTGGCGAACCGCGCCGAGCAGCGTGGCGTTCTCGAAAAAGTCCTGATCGCGGATCGATTTCGTGATCCGGGTCAAATCCTGGTACACGATCCGTCCCGCGCCGATGTTCAGATGGCCGACCTCGGAATTGCCCATCTGGCCTTCCGGCAAGCCGACCGCTTCCCCGCTCGCCGTCAACGTCGTATGCGGGAAGTTCGCCCACAGGCTGTCGAAGTTCGGCTTCTTCGCCTGCGCCACGGCGTTCCCGGCGACGTCGTCGCGCAAGCCGAAGCCGTCCAGTATGATTAACGCTACCGGTTTCGGAGCCGCCATCTTACTTCGCTCCTTCGACTAACGCCACATAGGAGGCCGGCTCCAGGCTGGCGCCGCCGACCAATGCGCCGTCGATATCGGATTGGCCGAGATACTCGGCCACCGTATTAGGCTTGACGCTGCCGCCGTATTGAATGCGGACTTTCGCCGCCGCTTCCGCGCCGAATTGTTTCGCCACGACGCCGCGAATGTAGGCAATCGTCTCGTTCGCTTCCGCCGACGTCGACGACTTGCCCGTTCCGATCGCCCAGATCGGCTCGTACGCGATTACGGTTTCGGCGACTTGCTCGGCCGTCAGCCCCGCCAATCCGCCTTCCGTCTGCACGCGCACGACCTCGTTCGTCGAGCCCGCTTCGCGCTCTTCGAGCTTCTCGCCGACGCACACGATCGGCACGAGGCCGTTGCGGAACGCCGCATGGACTTTCTTGTTGACGATCTCGTCCGTCTCGCCGAAATATTGGCGGCGCTCGGAATGTCCGAGAATGACGTAGCGCACGCCGAGGTCCTTCAGCATGACGCCGCTGATCTCGCCCGTGTACGCGCCGCTGTCCTCGAAGTGCAGATTCTGCGCGCCGACTTTGATCGTCGTGCCTTTAACCGCTTCGGTCAATGCCGGCAGAGCCGTGAAAGGCGCGCAAATGACGCTTTCCACGCCCGCAACTTCCGCTTTGCCCTTCACTTCCGATATGAAGGAGGCAGCTTCGCCCGCCGTCTTGAACATTTTCCAGTTGCCCGCGATAATCGGTGTTCTGCTCATCGTTGTCACCTCTATTTGTCGTTAAGGGCCACGACGCCCGGAAGCGCCTTGCCTTCCATGAACTCCAGCGACGCGCCGCCGCCCGTGGAGATATGATCCATCTTGTCCGCCAGCTTGAACTTCTCCGCCGCGGCCGCCGAGTCTCCGCCGCCGATGACGGTGTACGCTCCAGTCGTCGCGCACGCTTCCGCTACCGCGCGGGTGCCGTGCGAGAACGGCTCGATCTCGAATACGCCCATCGGTCCGTTCCAGACGACCAGCTTCGAGCCCTTGATGACATCCGCGTAGATCTCGCGGGTTTTCGGTCCGATGTCGATGCCTTCCCATTCGGCCGGAATGCCGTCGGTGTCGACGATCTTCGTGTTCGCCGTCGCGCTGAACTCGTCCGTTACGACGATGTCGACCGGCAGGTAGAAGTTTTTGCCGAGCTGCTTCGCTTTCTCGATGAAGCCGAGCGATTGCTCCAGCTTGGAGTTGTCGAGCAGCGATTTGCCGATTTCTTTGCCCTGGGCTTTCAGGAACGTATAGGTAAGTCCGCCGCCGATGATAATATTGTCCGCGATCTCGATCATTTTGTTGATGACGTCGATCTTGTCCTTGACCTTCGAACCGCCCACGATCGCCGTGAACGGACGCTCCGGATTGTTCAGGGCTTTGCCCAGCACGTCGAGCTCTTTCTCCATCAGCAAGCCCGCAACCGCAGGAATGTGGTGCGCGATGCCTTCCGTGGACGCGTGGGCGCGATGAGCCGCTCCGAAGGCGTCGTTGACGAACAGATCCGCCAGCGCGGCCAACGACTTCGCCAGCCCGGCGTCGTTCTTCTCTTCGCCCGCTTCGAAACGCACGTTCTCGAGCAGCAGCACGTCCCCGTCCTTCAGCGCGTCGACCTGCGCTTGCACGGACGCTCCCACGACTTCGTCGGCTTTGGCGACCGGTTTGCCGAGCAGCTCGGACAAGCGCGCGGCCACCGGCGTCAGGCGCAGCGCGTCGACGACTTCGCCTTTCGGACGGCCCAGGTGGCTGGCCAGAATGACTTTCGCGCCTTTCTCGATCAGGTACTTGATCGTAGGCAGCGTCTCGCGGATGCGTGTGTCGTCCGTGATCGCGCCGTTTTCCAGCGGCACGTTGAAGTCCACGCGCACGAATACTTTTTTCCCGGCGACTTCGACGTCTCTTACGCTCTTCTTGTTCAAGGGTCAAACCTCCTCGGTTGGCTGTCTATCTCCTTGCGCAAAGCCAGGCTCCTGAAGGGAGCCCGCCTTGATGATCTATCTGTCGTCCTTCGCTCTCCGAGAAGCGCCAGTCATGCGCGGGAGAGTAGGCCGGCTCCGCTCCCCGAGCGGCGCAGTCAGCGCGCGGGGGAGCATTGGCACTTCGCTCTCCGACCCGAAGCGCGAAGCCGCGCGCACGGGATCGCCCCTTCCCGCTCGATAGTCAAGCGTAGTCCCGGGTTTGCGGAGCAAATCCGGGACGGAGCGATCCTAGCAGGCCGCCCCCTCCCCCGCCCTCTGCAACGCCTCCGACAGGCCGCCGGGTGTCCAGAGGGCGGAGCCCTTTGGGATCCCCCTTCGGGAAGGGGGACTTAGGGGGATGCGAAATTACAATCCCTTGCTAGCAATATAAGCAGCCAAATCTACGACGCGGTTGGAATAGCCCCACTCGTTGTCGTACCAGGAGATGACCTTCACCATGTTGCCTTCGATGACCATCGTCGACAGGGCGTCGATCGTCGAAGAAGCCGGATCGCCGTTGTAGTCGCTGGATACGAGCGGCTCTTCGGAATAGTTCAGGATGCCTTTCAGCGGGCCTTCGGCGGCAGCTTTCAACGCGGCGTTCACTTCTTCGACCGTAACGTTGACTTTCAGCTCGGCGACGAGATCCGTAACGGAAACGTTAGGCGTAGGCACGCGCATGGACATGCCGTTCAGCTTGCCTTTCAGCTCAGGCAATACAAGGGATACGGCTTTCGCTGCGCCCGTCGTGGAAGGAATGATGTTCTCTGCGGCAGCGCGAGCGCGGCGCAGATCCTTGTGCGGGAGATCCAGCACGCTTTGGTCGTTCGTGTAGGAGTGGATCGTGTTCATCATCCCTTTGACGATGCCGAATTGGTCGTTCAGCACTTTCGCGAACGGAGCCAAGCAGTTCGTCGTGCAGGACGCGTTGGAGACGATCGTGTGCGAAGCCGGATCGTATTTGTCCTGGTTGACGCCCATAACGATCGTGATGTCTTCGTTCGTCGCCGGAGCGGAGATGATGACTTTCTTCGCGCCGCCCTTCAGGTGAAGCTCGGCTTTCTCTTTCGCCGTGAAAATACCCGTGGATTCAACGACGATCTCGACGCCAACGGAAGCCCAAGGCAGGTTGCCCGGATCGCGCTCTGCGAATACTTTTACCGATTTGCCGTTAACGATCAGCGCGCCTTCGCCGACTTCAACCGTTCCGTCCAGCTTGCCGTGCGTCGTGTCGTATTTCAGAAGGTGGGCAAGCGTGTTGACGTCCGTCAGGTCGTTGATCGCCACGATTTCGACGTTAGGGTTGTTCAAGGATGCGCGGAATACGTTCCGTCCGATCCGTCCAAATCCGTTAATGCCGACTTTTACTGCTGCCATAGTGAAATTCCTCCTTGGGTTTGAAAAAATATTGATGCTATATCAAGGCGCGATGCGCCGAGACCGCTATTAAGTAAGCTTTACCCTAAAAACGCGGTTTAAGCGTGCCGCAAGGCTTCCGTCGCGGCCGCTTCGTCCGTCACCAGCACGTCGTCGTGGCCGAACCGCAGCACCGAGGCGATCGCCTCTCCCTTGCTTTTGCCGCCCGCGATGCCGATCACGAGCTCGGCGGCTTCAATGTCCTCCAGACGCAGACCGGCGGTCGCCATGCGATGAACGACTTTGCCCCGACGATCGAAATAGTATCCGAACGCTTCGGCGAGCGCTCCGTCCTTGACCAACTCGTCCTTGGTCTCTTCCTTGAGCTTGCGCCGTCTGGCCATCGTAACCGCATCCCCGATTCCGTGAACGACGATTCGGGCGCTGCGGATCATGTCGACCACTTCCCTGACGTTCGGCTCCTGCATAATCGTCTGATAAGCTTCTTCGCTCAGATGATCGGGAACGTGCAGCATTCTGTATCGCGCCCCCGCTCGCTTGGCCAGCTCCGAAGCGATCGTATTCGCCTGGTAATCCACGCTTTCTCCCAATCCGCCTCTTGCCGGCACGAACCAATTCTCCTTCAGCTGGGAAAGCGAGGAAAATTGCTGAGCCATATGGGCCATCGTGGAACCGCCCATAACGGCGACGACGTCTCCCGACGAGAGGCTGTCCCTGAGCACGCGGCTTCCCGCGCGTCCGAGTTCCGCCTTGACGTGCCCGGCGGCATCGGAGTCTCCGGGAACGACGATCACCCGCTTCAATCCGAAAGCGTCGCGAACCGCCTCTTCGAGATCCGACAGCCCGAACAGTTCCTTGACGATCGGCTCCATCTCTTCGACCAACTGCCGCCCGCTCGCGCTGAGCGTCATGCCGGCCGGCGCGGTTTCCAGCAAGCCGTGAGCCCGCAGCAGATCCAGCTCCGAGCGCAGCACGCGCTCCGTCATGTCCAGGCCGGTCGCCAAGGTACGCCTTCCGATCGTGCCGGAGAGATAAATCCGGTGCAGAATATCGTACCTCTTCTCCATCACCTGCAGCAGATCCGGGAGCAGCTTCTTCTGTATGTCCAAAATTTTTCGCATGTTTCCGCTCCTCATCCTCCCGATCCCGGACGGCTATCGTCGGCGGTGCGAAATTATATTGGGACGCCATTCGTCCCACCACTTCATTTTAAGTCCCACCATTATATTAGCGAAAATGTCGAACCGTTGCAAGGGTCGCCGTACACGAAAATAACAATTTTATCTCACATTCTTCCCTTGCATTTTAAACCCGGATCGCCTATAATAACTCTTGCTGTACCAATAAGCGCCCGTGGTCCAACGGATATGACGCAGCCCTCCGAAGGCTGAGATTGAGGTTCGATTCCTCACGGGCGCGCCACTATACGAACAACGCGACCGGCCGATCATCGGCCGGTTTTTGATTTACGTTTCGATGGATGAGGGCCTGTCATCCCTTGATCTTTAGCGATCGGACACAGATGACCTTATTTCGTCGAAAACTGTCCGAAAGGCCGCGGGTGTCGGGGCGAGGGGCGGTAGAGCAACGGAACGATTGGGCAAAGAGAACGATACGGCGGCGGTGGGGCGACGCTACGATTGAGCAAAGAGAACGATACGGCGGCGGTGGGGCGACGGGACATGGGGCACTGCCTGACACGCTTTTTTCGCTGTCTTTGACTTTCTTTGACTTTTGCATTCGGATTCGCTATGATAAGGAAACCAATACATGAGGAGGGACGTCAAACATGAGTTTTGTACCTATGGTTGTCGAACAAACGAACCGAGGGGAACGCGCTTACGACATCTATTCCCGCTTGCTCAAAGACCGAATCGTATTTTTAGGCACTCCGGTTAACGACGTGGTGGCCAACTCCATCATCGCCCAATTGCTGTTCTTGGCGGCCGAGGACCCGGAAAAGGACATCCACCTATACATCAACAGTCCCGGCGGATCGATTACGTCGGGCATGGCGATATACGACACGATGCAATTCATCAAACCCGACGTCTCCACGATCTGCGTCGGCATGGCCGCCTCGATGGGTGCGTTCCTGCTCGCCGCGGGCGCCAAGGGCAAACGCTTCGCCCTTCCGAACAGCGAAGTGATGATCCACCAACCGCTCGGCGGCGCCGAGGGCCAAGCCAGCGACATCGAAATTCGCGCGCGAAGGATTCTGAAGCTTAGGGATAAGTTGAACGCCATCCTCGCCGATCGCACGGGGCAACCCTTGGAGCGAATCGAGAAGGATACCGATCGCGACAACTTCATGGATGCGGAAGTCGCCCTGGAGTACGGTTTGATCGATAAAGTGATCGAGAAAGTTAACTAATCCGTCACAGACGCGAAAATAGCGGCCGAGGCCGCTATTTTCGTCCCCTCAATACCATACCCTACCCCCGGTGTCAATAAAAATTCAAATCTTTGAATGCCCTCTCTGCTAGCCGGACAATCCATGTTATGCTGTTAACTAAGAGAATTCCATTTACCCCCAGTTCTAGCCATCTCTTAGGAACTCTGGAAGAGAGGAATCATGATGCACGATCGGTCGTATCCACACCTTGTGACCATGCCGCCTGAAGACAATTCGAACGCTAGAAAACCGAACTCCGCTCCCGTGGACATGGTTGCAGCTCGTCGCCTAAGCGACAAAGCGTCACTGCTTCGCCCGCTGAAAGATGAGCACTTGTTGGAAGTGTACAGGGAAGCCAAAAAAATGAACTTATCCGACGAATTTATCGAACTGCTGGAAGAAGCGCTTTCCATTCGTCAATTAAGTCAATATAAAGAGGCTTAACCCGCAACCTTGACCGCCGCCCTCTTCGGGTGGCGGTTTTTTTTTGACCTATCGCTGTCATCCACTTGATCTTCCGCTATCGGACACAGAAGACCTTATATTGTCGAAAACCCCTCATTTTGAAGGCAATTCGGACAGACGATCCGTTATTTGGATGACGAACGGCCGAATTCGCCATCTCGGAGCCGAATAACGGATCCTATGTCCGCAGAGCTGCGCAAAACCCGGTTTTGTTCACAATTAGCGGATCCTCTGTCCGTACGTCCTAGGGTTGGAGCAAGGCGAGGCTGCAGACGATAGAGCAGGCGGGGTGGTGGCAATGGCCGGGATGAAAGGTCTGCAGAAACGGACCGTCAGGGACGATCTTCTCTGAAATTCGGTTCCGCCGAACTACAAGCTCACGGCAAAAACGGGAAGCCGGCAGGCTCCCCGTTTCTTCCCGGTTATTCGGTTATTGCATCTCGTATTGCACCGTCACCTGAGCGGCGATCTCGATCTGGCCCGATTGCACCGACGAAGACGCGCCCATCGCCATGTCCCTGGCGACCATTTTCGCCGATTCCGCTTGCGCGTACAGGATCGGGTTGCTCGACACGTCGCCCTGCACGATGGTCACGACGCCCTTCAGCTGACGATTGGCGGACGTCGCCAGAACGGAAGCTTTCGCTTGCGCGTTCTCCATCGCCTTCTTGAGCGCTTCCTGCTCGTACTGCTCTTTTTTCTCCGTCGAGAATTGCACGCCGTCCAGCCGGTTAGCCCCAGCCGCCGTCAAGGCGTCGAACAGCTTGCCGATGTCCGGCAGCTTCCGATAAGTCACTTGGATGGCGTGTACCGCGATGTACCCTTTCAGCACGCGCCCTTCTTTTTCCGTATAATTATATTCCGGCTGCACGTCGAACCCGGTCGTCCGGACGTCCTTCTTGTCGATGCCGAACGTTTCGTACAGCGCCTTCTCGACGGCGGCGAACTTATCCGCGTTCGCTTGCTGCGCTTCCGTCGCTTTCGAGCCGCGCGTCTCGACGGCCAAGTTCAAATACGCCACGTCCGGCTCGACCTTCACCGACCCGGAGGCGCCTACTGTCACCGTGTATGGAGGCGTTTTCGCCGCCGTCGATTCCGCTGCCGACGCCACGTCCTTCTCCCCCTTCCAGAATCCGAACCATCCGATGGCAACCGCCGCGACCGCGACGGCCAACAATTGCAACGCGCGTGGTGACTTCATGACCAATCCCCTTTCGGTTTAATTGATATTAAAACGCGACGAGCCCTCCAAATGTTTCATCCGGCGGAAGATTTACGAAAAAAAAAAAAATCAAACGAAGCCGAAAGCGCTCTCTCCCCGAAAAAAAGCCGGTCCCCGCCATCCGACGGAAACCGATACGCAAAAAGCCCCCGTTCGGGAGCTTTATGCGAAAGAAAACCTTATTGGTTTTCCAATTCTTCTTTGCTGACCAGTTGCACTAAAGCGGTTACAGCCTGTTCTGCGTCCGAACCTTCCGCGCTGATCGCGACCTCCGTGCCGGAGCTGATCGCCAAGCTCATGATGCCCATGATGCTCTTCGCGTTCACTTTCTTGTCGTCCTTCTCCACGAAGACGTCGGAGGAGAATTTATTGGCTTCTTGCACGAATAGTGCCGCCGGTCTGGCGTGAAGTCCCGTTTTAAGCCGAACAACTACCGGCTGTCTCGTCATGGACCGGATACCCCCTATCTTTAATTCGTCCCGCTAGCCGGGACTCCCGTGCTACAGTTCTTCACTATTATACCATTGTTGTGAACAAATGCGCCATACGGTTATGCTCCGCCGTTTCGGATTTTTTCCGCCCACTCGTCGAGCTTGCGAAGACGGTGGTTGACGCCCGATTTGCTCACCTTTCCTTTCAGCAGATCGCCGACTTCCTTCAAGTTGATGTCCGGATGCTGAAGCCGAACCTCCGCCACTTCGCGCAGCTTTTCGGGCAGATTGTGCAAACCGACCTCCTTCTCCAGCAGCTTGATGTTGTCGATCTGCCGGACGGCCGCCCCGATCGTCTTGTTCAGGTTGGCCGTTTCGCAATTGACGATCCGGTTTACGGAATTGCGCATATCCCGCATGATCCGGACGTCCTCGAACTTGAACAGCGCTTGATGGGCGCCGATCAGGCTGAGGAATTCGATAATTTTCTCGCCTTCCTTAATATAGAGAATAAATCCTTTTTTACGCTCGATGAACCTGGCGTTTAATTGGAATTTATTCGCGAGCTCCACGAGCGCCTTGCAATGCTCCTCGTACATCGACGCGATCTCCAAATGGTAGGAGGAGCCTTCCGGATTGTTCACGGACCCTCCGGCGAGGAACGCGCCGCGCAAGTACGCCTTCTTGCAGCACGTTTTGCGCACAAGCCCTTTGTCGATGCTCGGGTGAAGCAGGAACCCCTCGGATACGATGGACAGCTCCTTCAGGATCGCTTCCGCGCCCGCCGGGATCCGCACGACGTAGACGTTGTTTTTCTTAAGCCGCATCTTCTTGCGTACGAGCAGCTCCGTTACGACCGTAAAATGCCGTTTCAGGAGAGTGTATATCCGGCGCGAGATCGCGGCGTTCTCCGTGGCGATATCGAGCACGACCCGCTTGTTCGACAACGAGATCGTGCCGTTCATGCGGATGAGCGCCGACAGCTCCGCCTTCTCGCAGCAGCCGTCGGCCTCGATCAGGGTCAGCTCTTTTTTCGTTTGCGCCGCAAAGGACATCCGGCAATCACCCCTTTCTCAACATCCAATCCTCGACCAGATGATAGATGTGGTCGCTTAACTTGGCCGCGTCATGGCGAAGATACGTCCGGAAGAGCACCAGCTTATCGGCGATCACTTTATAGCCCCTGCGCGTAACCTCCTCCAAGTCCAGATGCACGGCTTTGGCTCCTTGTTCGGCGTACAGGCTCTCGACTTGCGGGGGGATTTCCCCGTCGTTCACGATGACGTAATCGAATAAATGATGGCCGATATGCGCATGAACGGCGTCGAGATGATCGCTGACCGAGTAACCGTCGGTCTCGCCGGGCTGGGTCATCACGTTGCAGACGAACAGCTTCACCGCATCGGATTGCACGATCGCCTCCGCCAGCTTGGGCACGATCAAATTCGGAATGATGCTCGTGTACAGGCTGCCCGGACCGATTAAGATCGCGTCCGCTTCCCGGAGCGCTTGCACGGCCTCCGGCAGCGCTTCGACGTCCGCGGGTTCCAGGAACGCCTTGCGAATGCGCAGCCCGGATTTCGGAATCGCGGATTCGCCGACGACGATCGTTCCGTCTTCCATTTCCGCTTTCAGCACGATCGATTGATTCGCCGCCGGCAGCACCTGCCCGCGAACGGCGAAGATGCGGCTGAGTTCGGTAATGCCGGTGACGAAGTCTCCCGTGATGTCCGTCACGGCCGCCAGGATCAGGTTGCCCAAGCTGTGGCCGGCAAGTCCCGTTCCGTTCGGGAAACGGTACTTCAGCACCTCCGCCAACAGCGGCTCGGTATCGGCCAACGCGGAAAGCACATTGCGAATGTCGCCCGGAGGCGGGATCTGCAGCTCTTCCCGCAAAATGCCCGAGCTCCCTCCGTCGTCGGCCACCGTGACGATCGCCGTAATGTCGAGCGGCTTCTGCTTCAAGCCGCGAAGCATGACCGATAGGCCCGTGCCGCCGCCGATGACGACGATTCGCGGCTTGCGGGCGAGCGAAGATCGGGAATGTCGGCTCATCTCTTCACCTCATCCCCGATCGCGATCGGAGTCGCGATGGCTCACTCTGACCGATTCCGTGTCGCTCGAGCCCAACCTTCGGCCCAAATATTCGGCCAACGCCACCGAACGGTGCTTGCCTCCGGTGCAGCCGATTCCGATGACGACCTGGCTCTTGCCTTCCTTGTGGTACATCGGGATCAAATACTGAAGCAGATCGAGAAGCTTCGTCAGGAACGTCTGCGTCTCCGGCCACTTCATGACGTAATCGTACACTTCCGGTTCGGCGCCCGTCTTCGGACGCAACGCTTCGACGTAGTGCGGATTAGGCAGAAACCGGACGTCGAAAATGAGATCCGCGTCGATCGGAACCCCGTACTTGAAGCCGAACGAAGTGACGTTGATCGAGATCGCGTTGCGATCCATGTTCGTGAAGCGGCCGATGATTTTTTGCTTCAGCGCGGCGGGCTTCAAGCTGCTCGTGTCGATGACCTGGTTGGCCCAGCCCTTGAGATCCTCCAGCAGCTTACGCTCCAAGTGTATCCCTTCGAGCGGCAATCCATCCGGGGCGAGCGGGTGCCTGCGCCGGCTTTCCTTATACCGCTGCACGAGCACCGAATCGGTCGCGTCCAGGAACAATATCTCGTAATGGAACGTGTAATGCTCGCGGATATGGTTCAGCGATTCGGACAACGCCGTAAAAAATTCTCGCCCGCGCAGATCGATGACCAGCGCCACCTTGGCGATCCGGCCCTGCGACTGCTCGATCAATTCCGCGAATTTCGGAATAAGGACGGGAGGCAGGTTATCGACGCAAAAAAAGCCCAAATCCTCCAAGCTCTGAACGGCGATCGTCTTGCCCGCCCCCGACATCCCGGTAATAATAACGAGCGTAGGCTGCGGCGTAATCTTATCCATGCTTATTCCCCTCTCTCTCCTGCTACGGACGAAGGCGCCCCGAACCGCCGAGAAGCAGCGGAGCCGAGCGCCTGCGCGAAATTATGCTCGAAGGAACAAGCCCGCCGCTCCGACGACTCCGGCATTGTTGCCCAGCTCGGCCGCGACGATCTCCACGCCGGCCCGGGCGTTCTCCGGCGTATGCTTGTCGAACGTCTCGCGGATTTGGGCGAACAGGAATTCTCCGGCCTTGCTCACCCCTCCGCCGATAATGAACCGCTGAGGATTGACGACGATCGCGACCGTCGCCATCGATTTGCCCAAGTAGAAGGCCGCCCGGCTGACGATACGCTGAGCCGCCTCGTCCCCGGCTTTCGCCGCGTCGATGACGTCTTTCGCCGTCAGCTCCCCTTCGATCAAGGACAACGACGTTAAGTCCCCGCGTTCTACCGCGTCCTTCGCCATCCGGATAATTCCGGTCGCCGACGAGACCGTCTCCAGGCAGCCCATCTTGCCGCAGCCGCATTGGATCGCCTCGAGGTCGGCCACGATCGACATGTGGCCAAGCTCTCCCGCCATGCCCGAGAACCCCTCGATCAGCCGATCGTACAGAATGATTCCGCCCCCGACGCCCGTTCCGAGCGTATAGCATACGCAATGCGGAACGCCGCGTCCCGCTCCGCCCCAGGCTTCCCCTAGCGCAGCGACGTTGGCGTCGTTGTTGATCTTGACCGGCTTGCCGAGCTTCTCCTCCATGATCCGCTTGACGGGCACGTCCTTGAAAGGCAGATTCGGCGAGAAGTTGATGATCCCCTCGGGAATGTTCAGAAAGCCGGCGATTCCGATCCCGATGCCTTGCACGGCTTCCCATTCCGGCGTTTCCGGGGGAACGAGCTCCCGGACATAGGCCGCGATGTTGGTTAACACGGCATCCGCTCCTCCGGCGGCTTGCGTGGGTCCTTCATGCGTACGGAGCAAATCCCCCGTCGCGTTGCACAAGCCGACCTTGATGGCGGTTCCGCCCAGATCTACGCCTACGAACAACATTTCTGACATGTGGTCGACACCTCATAAACAAAGGATTGAGTAAGAAAAACGCGATCAGATCGGAATCCCCGCCGAACGGCGGGGAGAACGCAAGCCGTCAAGGCAACGATTGGCTCCAATCGTGCGTCGCGGAGCCTTCCAGGAACTTCTCGCAATCGAGGGCGGCCATGCATCCGCTTCCGGCCGCGGTGATCGCTTGCCGGTAGATGCGATCCTGCACGTCGCCGCAAGCGAACACGCCCGGCACGTTCGTCTCCGTCGTGCCCGGCTTCACCTTGATGTAGCCGATCTCGTCCGTCTCGACCTGGCCTCCGAGAAATTTCGTGTTCGGGGTGTGCCCGATCGCCACGAACAGGCCTTGCGCATCGAGAACCGCTTCCTCGCCCGTCGCGTTGTCGCGCACCTTCAAGCCGGTCACGCCTTGGTCCCCGGCGACGACTTCCACCGGCGTCTTGTTCAGTTCCCACGAGATCTTGTTGTTTTCCCGCGCCCGTTCCTGCATGATTTTCGAAGCCCGCAGCTCGTCCCTTCGGTGCACGAGCGTCACTTCGGACGCGAAACGAGTAAGGAAATTCGCTTCCTCCATCGCAGAGTCTCCGCCGCCGACGACGACGATCTTCTTGCCGCGGAAGAAAAATCCGTCGCATGTCGCGCACGTGCTCACGCCGCGTCCGACGTTATCCTTCTCGCCCGGAATGCCCATATACTTCGCGGACGCCCCCGTGGAAATAATCAGCGATTCCGCCTTCAGCGTCTCTCCGCCTTCCAACGACAGCGCGAACGGACGCCGGGACAAGTCCACTTCGTTGATCCAGCCGGTGCGAAATTCCGCGCCGAAGCGTTCCGCCTGCTTGCGCATATTCGCCATCAGCTCGGGACCCATGATCCCTTCCGGAAACCCGGGAAAGTTCTCGACATCGGTCGTCGTCGTCAATTGCCCGCCCGGCTCCGGTCCTTCGATCACGAGCGGATTCAGGTTCGCCCTCGCGAGATAGATCGCCGCCGTCAGACCGGCCGGACCGGTGCCGATTACGATTGTTTTGTGCATGCTGCTTCCTCCTGTCCCGCGACGGATCGCCGCGGACTTATGCTAGCGCGAACCTCGTCCGCCCCGCGCGCGGCTCCCGCTCAATGGAATGAAGGTCTCGTCAAATCCAGCTTCTCCCGAATGCCGCAAGCCTCGTCGATCCGATTCGCGTATCGGCTGATGCTCGCTTGGGAGACGCCGTATCTGCTGACCAGATCGGCGTAAGTGACCGTTCTTCTGTGCATTTTGGCCGTCCAATATTCCAGCGCCGCCGCCCACCCGGTCGACTTGTGCAGCTTCGGCACTTCCGGGTACACCCGGGACAAATAATCGACCCACAGCGTCATCATATCGTGCTGCTGAACGACGTCGTACCTCCCCGCCATGCCTTCGAGCGCATGTTCGAGAACCGTCTGCCACGCGCTGTCCCATACCGGGAGCCGGGCCGATTTCCGGCGCGCCTCGAGGGTCAGCGTCTTCCCGCCGAACATGACGGACAAGGTATCCTGGACGCCGATGGAGCGAAGTACGAGGACGGCGACCCTTTTCAATTCGTCTTCTTCGTCCGGATCGACGAGGAATGCCTTCAACGCCTCGATGACTTCGTCGTCCGCCACGAGCCCGAGCGCCTGGATGACCAGCACCTTCGTCCGGCGATCCCCGTGCCGAAGGGCCCAGAAGAACGAGGAGCGAATGAGCGGATCGCTCTTGATCGCTTCCGTCACTTGACCGGGATTGTCCTCCCACTGCTTGAACTGTTCTTCGAACGGCAGATGATAGTGGTAATGCGCGGGAGCCTCCGCGCTTCCTTCGCGCACCCGCTCGAGCCGTTTCAGATAGAACGGCGGCACCGGCGACTCCGGATCGAGGCGCTCCGCCTGCTCCCAATGCCTCCTGGCGTCGTCGTACCGCTGCAGATTGACGGCGGCGATCGCCGCGAAATGATGCAGGCTCGGCTCGCCCGCAAGCTCTCCCGTCCTCATCAGCCGGCGGAAGTGCTGGTACGCGCCGCGATGCTCGCCGATGATGCCGAGCGTCGTCGCCAGCTTGAATACGTGCTCGGGATGGAACGGCACCGTCTTGTTCAGCTTCTCGACCAGCGCCTTGAGCGGCTCCCGCTGGTGCGAATGCTGGTAGAAAATCGCCAGATTGCACAGCGCGTGCAAGTTCCCGGGCTCGGCCTCGAGCACCTCCGAGATCGTCGCCACCGACTTGTCGAACAAGCCCATATAATAGTATGCCAGCCCCAGGTTATTCCTTGCCGCCAAGAAGTCGGGCTGACGCCCGATAATTTCTTCCAATATTTTAACCGCCTCGGCGAACCGGCCGGCTTCCAGCAAATCCCTGGCTTTGTCGTGAGCGTACAGGTTTTCTTTCGCCTTGATGGTGACCAGCTTCGTCGGCCGGTTCAGCTCGTAATGGAGCAGGTCGAGCAGTTCGTCCGATTCCTCCAGGAATTGCCCTTCCGGATCGTTCTCCAAATACCGGACGAGCGACTCCTCCGCCGCTTCGAACATCTCCATGTTGGCGTAATTGTTGGCCAAATAGTAGTAACATTCGGTCATCGCCGGATCGATCCGGTCCAACACCGAGCGAAGAATGACGTTCGATTCCTCGTAGCGTCCCATCTCCGACAGAATGCCGGCCATATTGCAGTGGTTCACCGGATTTTCCGGCTCGTACTCCACCGCGCGGCGAAAATATTTCAGTGCCTTGTCGTAGCGGAACCGGTCCAGGGACTGCACGGCGCGTTCGAAGAAAAAAGTCGCGTCCATCCGTATCGGAATGATATTGGAACGCCGGCTCGCGGCCGCGCGCTTCCTCTGGCTCATGGCAAGGCACCTCCCCTTGATCGAATCTCCGTTACCCAAGATTATAACACAGCCCGCGCGATCCATGAAATGAATTCCGTCGCCGTCCCGCTGCGCGAAAAGCCGCCGGCGAACGGCCATCGTTCGCGGGCGGCGGAAATTCATCTATTCATGATGCAGATACGGACGGGATGCGCGATTATACGCCTTTCGTCTTGAAGAGCGTGCTGATCGAGCCGCCTTCCATAATGATCCGGGTCGCTTCCGCCAGCATCGGGGCGACGGAGATGACCTTGAACCGGGCCGAGCGTTCCTCCGGAAGAAGGATAGAGTCGGTGACGACGACCTCCTTGATGCTCGGATGATCGAGCCGCTTCAGGGCGGGGTCAGAGAACAGCGGGTGCGTCGCGCAGACGTACGGATCTTCCGCGCCGCGTTCCTTCAAGCCTTCCACGACGTTGACGATCGTCGTCCCCGTATCGATCATGTCCTCGATAATGATCGGCGTGAAGCCTTCGACTTCCCCGATGACGTGCGTAATGACGGATTCGTTGTGCGCCGGGCGCTTCTTGATCATGATGGCGAAGGAGCAATCGAGCTGATTCGCCAGCTTCTCCGCCGTCGAGGCTCGTCCGGCGTCCGGGGAGACGACGACGGGGTTGCGGATGTTTTTCGATTTCAAATAATCGCTAATGAGATCGAGCGCGGTCAGGTGGTCGACCGGAATGTCGAAAAACCCTTGGATGGCCGGAGCATGCAGATCGATCGTCACGATGCGGTGGGCGCCGACCGTCGTCAGCACGTCGGCCACCATCTTCGCGGAGATCGGCTCGCGGGGAGCCGCTTTCCGTTCTTGCCGGGCATAGCCGTAATACGGAAGAACGACGTTGATCGTGCGGGCGGAAGCCCGCTTCGCCGCATCGATCATGACGAGCAATTCGACGAAGTAATCGTTGATCGGATGAGATAGAGACTGTACCAGGAAAACGTCGCAATTGCGAATCGTCTCCTCGTAGTGGACATACACTTCGCCGCTCTTGAACCGGGAAAGCTTGATTTTCCCGAGCGGCACTCCGAGATTGTCGGCGATCTTGCCCGCCAGTGTCGGATTGGATGATCCCGAAAAGATGCGAAGCTTACTGCTGCTGTACATGTGGCCCTCCAAAAGTTATTAGCGATTCAACACGCCGTGTGTCGAAACCCGTCAGTCAATCTCTCTCATTATACATAAGTACGGCCCGAATTTAAAAAGGTTTCATGACCCTTTTCCGCCCTTCAAACGTCGCCAGGCGCGAATATCCGGCATTTTTCAACGCCGTATGCGCGTCTGCCCCTTTTTGTCCGACTTTGTCGGGGTGGTGGGCGTCGGAGCCGTAAGTGACCGGGATCCCGTAAGCGCACGCGCGCTCGAGAATGGAAAACGAGGGATACATTTCCTTGCACGGAGCGTAGAAGCCGGCCGCGTTCAGCTCGAACGCCAGATCGTGCTTCTTAAGCGCCCGAAGCGCCGCGTCTTCGAGGGCGGTCACGTCCTCCTCGGGGCGGTAGCCGAACCTCTTGATCGCGTCGATATGGCCGATATAGTCGTAGAAGCCCGTCGCGGCCGCTTTCCGAATCGCGTCGTAATACTGCTCGTAAACCTCGACGACGCTGCGTCCGTCCCATCGGTGCACCTGCCGGAAATCCGTCACGTCCCACGTTCCCAGAAAATGGACCGAACCGATCACGTAATCCCAGGGGTAGCCGTTCACGATCGCTTCGATCTTTTCCTCGCAGCCTTCGATATAATCGCCTTCCAGTCCCGCCCGCACCTCGATGCGGCCCTTGTACTTCTCCTTCAGGCGCAAAATCTCCTCGACATAGCGGGGAAGCTCGTCCATCGCCATCGCGGTGTCGGGATGCTCTTCGTGCGGCAAATGCAACAGAGGCATGTGATCGGACAAGCCGATCTCCTCCATGCCTTTGTCTATCGCGTTGAGAATATATTCCTCCGGCGTTCCGACCGCGTGGCCGCAACGGTAATGATGCGTATGGTAATCGATCGGCATGCCTGCCGCCGTCGTCGTCATCGTCGGATCACCTAATCCTTCTTGACCGGTTTCCGGTGCCGGAATTCCAATTCCTTCAGGACGTCGTCGAACGGAATGCCCTGCTCGCGCAGCAGCACCATCAAGTGGAAAATCAGGTCCGCGGATTCGCAGCGCAGCTCGCTCGCGTCGCGATTTTTGGCGGCGATGATCACTTCGGCCGTTTCCTCTCCGACCTTCTTGAGAATCTTGTCCAAGCCCTTCTCGAACAAGTACGTCGTGTAGGCGCCTTCCGGGCGTTCCGCGTCGCGTTGCGCGATCGTCTCTTCCAAGCGGCTGAGCGGTCCGAAGCGGTCACCGGCGGGTTGCTCGGCCGCCGTCTTCGCTTCGGCCGCGCCTTCGCGATAGAAGCAGCTGTAAGCGCCCGTATGACACGCAGGTCCCTTCTGTCGAACTTTCACGAGCAGCGTGTCCCCGTCGCAATCGTAATGCAGCGAGACGATCTGCTGCGTATGTCCGCTCGTCGCGCCTTTATTCCACAGCTCGCCGCGGGAACGGCTCCAGAACCACGTTTGGCCGCTTTCGAGCGACCTGCGCAACGATTCCTCGTTCATGTAGGCGAGCATCAGCACCTCTTTGCTCTCCGCATCCTGCACGACGGCCGGCACGAGCCCTTCCGGGCTCCACTTGATCTGCTCCTGCCATTGCGCGGATTCCGCTTGCCGCAGTTGCCGTTGTTGCTGCTCCGTCACCTGACGTTCACTCCTTTGCCGCGAAGCTTGTCTTTGACTTCCTGCACGGTCACTTCCTTATAGTGAAAAATGCTCGCCGCGAGCGCCGCGTCCGCCCGCCCTTCCGCGAACACGTCCGCGAAATGGTCGGCTTTGCCCGCTCCGCCGGACGCGATGACCGGAATGCCGACGCTCGACGACACCGCCTTCGTAAGCGCGAGGTCGAAGCCGTCCTTCGTGCCGTCCGCGTCCATGCTCGTCAGCAGCAGCTCTCCCGCTCCCCTGCGCTCCGCCTCCTTTGCCCATTCCAGGGCGCGGATGCCCGTCGGATTGCGGCCGCCGTGGGTGAACACTTCCCATTCTCCCCATTCGGCGTTGTACTTGGCGTCGATCGCCACCACGATGCATTGCGCCCCGAATGTCCGCGCGCCGTCCGCGATCAGATCCGGATTGCGGACCGCCGACGTATTGATGCCGATCTTGTCCGCCCCGGCGCGGAGCAGCCGCTTCATATCCTCCACCGCCGAGATGCCGCCCCCGACCGTAAAAGGAATCGTGATCTCCCCGGCCGTCCGGCGCACGACGTCGACCATCGTCGCCCGCCCTTCCACCGACGCGGAAATATCCAGGAACACCAGTTCGTCCGCCCGCTCCCGGTCGTAGATCGACGCAAGCTCCACCGGGTCCCCGGCATCCCGCAAATTGACGAAATTGACGCCCTTGACGACCCGTCCGTCCTTCACGTCCAGACAAGGAATGATCCGTTTTGCCAGCATCGGCCGTCTCCCCCTTTCTTCGTGCCCGCACACATTTAACGCGTTATCCCATTCACTCAGCTCTTAGCTCGCTATCCCTTTCGCTCAGAGAGTCCATTCCAGCAGCCTGAGTCCGCACCCCTGCGTTGCTCCAAGCGAATGCCGAGCAACCGATATCACTTGAATTTGTCGACGGCTTCGGCCAAGTCAATCTTGCCGGTGTACAGCGCTTTGCCGACGATCGCGCCCCCGATGCCGTCTCCGGCGTGAGCCGCCAAGCGATCCAGATCCTCCGGCTTGCTGACGCCGCCCGATGCGATAACGGTACGTCCCGACACTTTCGCCAGCGACAGGATCGCCTCGACGTTCGGCCCGCCCATCATGCCGTCGCGGGAGATGTCGGTGAAAATAAACGTCTGCGCCCCCTCCGACGCGAGCTCCGCCGCCAGATCCTCCGCTTTCACCGCGGACGTCTCGAGCCAGCCTCTCGTCGCGACCAAGCCGTCGCGAGCATCGAGCCCGATCGCGATCGCGCCGCCGTGCTTGTCGAGCACGCGCGATACGAACGCCCGGTCCTCGATCGCCGCCGTGCCCAGAATGACGCGCGATACGCCAAGGCCCAGCAGCCTCTCCACATCGTCTTCCTTGCGCAGCCCCCCGCCGACCTGAACCGGCACTTTCACCGCTTTGGCGATTCGGCCGATGAGCTCGTCGTTCACGGGATGGCCGGCTTTCGCGCCGTCCAGGTCCACGAGATGGATCCATTCGCCGCCTTGCGCCTCCCAATCGCGCGCGACCGAGACCGGATCGTCGTTGTAGACCGTTTCCTGGTTGTAGTCGCCTTGAATCAACCGAACGCACTTGCCCCCGCGAATATCGATCGCCGGGTAGATCACGAACTTGGACATCTCTCGTTTAACCTCCGTTATACGCTCCCGATAGGATACCGAACAGCTCGTTCCGCGTTAGTCCTTGCATAAATACAACTCAATCTTCACACGATTTCACCATGTATAACTTTAATTGCATAAAATAGTTGCTTGCTTAAAACATCCTGGCAGGCCGTTCTACCTCTCAAGCACATTAACGTTACGCCAGCGCTCTATTTGCCCCTATTGACGCGTGGACAGGGCGAATAACGAACTGGCATCGTCTTATTCCGAATTCTGCGCAGAAAGAACAGCCCGCCTTATTTCCCTGCCGTCCCGCACAGCCCCACGAAACGCTGAAGCAGCGCCATGCCGAGCTCGCCGCTTTTCTCGGGGTGGAACTGCATCCCGAACAGCGAGCCGCGGCCGACGATGGCCGTCACCGGCTGATGGTAATCCGTCACCGCCAGCAAATCCGACTCCCGCTCCGGCAAAGCGTGATAGGAGTGAACGAAGTAGACGTGCCCCGGCTTGACGCCGTCGAACAGCGGGCTCCGCTGCTTGAACGCCAGCTCGTTCCAGCCCATATGCGGCACCTTGTAGCCGCCCTGGAAACGGACGACGCGGCCCGGCAGCAGATCCAGGCCGCGATGAGCGCCGTGCTCCTCGCTCTCCGTGAACAGCAGCTGCATCCCCAGGCAAATGCCGAGCAGCGGCTTCTCCGAAGCCGCGTACGCCTTGACCGTATCCGCCAAGCCGGTCTCGCGCAGATTCGCCATCGCGTCGCCGAAAGCGCCGACGCCGGGCAGAATCGCGCCGTCCGCCGCGAGAATCTCCCGCGGATCGGACGTCACCTTCGCCTCTCGGCCCAGCCTCTCAATGGCTTTGCTTACGCTATGAAGATTGCCCATGCCGTAATCGATGATCGCGATCACTTACAGCACCCCTTTGGTGGAGGGCACGCCCTTCACCCGCGGATCGATCGACGTCGCCTCGTCCAGAGCGCGGCCGAGCGCCTTGAACACGGCCTCGATCATATGATGCGTATTGCGTCCGTAGTGGACGATAACGTGCAGCGTGATCCGCGCTTCCAGCGCCAGCTTCCATAGAAACTCGTGAACGAGCTCCACCGTGAAGCTGCCGACGTTCGCCGCCGGAAATTCCCCGCGCAGCTCGAAATGCGGCCTGTTGCTGATATCGACGACGACTTGAGCGAGCGCCTCGTCCATCGGCACGAACACGCTGGCGTAGCGCTTGATGCCCGCTTTGTCCCCCAGCGCTTCGCGCAGCGTCTGCCCCAGGCAGATGCCGATATCTTCGACCGTATGGTGATCGTCGATGTCCACGTCCCCGCGAGCGTCGACCTTCAGGTCGAATTGGCCGTGCTTCGCGAACAGATCCAGCATATGGTTCAGGAACGGTACGTCCGTCTCGATGGACACCTCCCCGCTTCCGTCCAGGCCCAGCGACAGTTGAATGTCCGTCTCGTTCGTCTTGCGGGACACGGCCGCGCCGCGGCCGCCTTTCGCAACATCTTCGCTCATTTCGTCTCCCTGCCTTCCAATCGGATTTCCACCGCGCGGGCGTGACCTTCGAGCCCTTCGTGCCGGGCCAGCGTCGCGATTCCCGCGGCGTCTCTAAGCAATGCTTCCTTGCTGTATCGGATCAAGCTGGATTTCTTCAGAAAATCGTCCACGTTCAGCGGCGACGAAAATCTCGCGGTCCCATTCGTCGGCAGAATATGGTTCGGTCCGGCAAAATAATCCCCCACGGGCTCCGAGCTGTACGGTCCGAGGAAAATCGCTCCCGCCGTTTCGATCCGCCCGATCAAGCCCATCGGATCCTCCGTCATCACTTCCAGATGCTCCGGCGCCAGCTTGTTGACCACGTCCAATCCTTCGTCCAAACTGTCGACGATCAGGATCGCCCCGTACCGCTCGAGCGAGCTGCGGGCGATATCGGCGCGCGGCAACGTCGCGACTTGCCGGTCCAGCTCCGCCCGCACTGCCGCGGCCAATTCCTCCGACGTCGTCACGAGAATCGCCGACGCCATCTCGTCGTGCTCCGCCTGCGACAGCATATCCGCGGCCACATACCGCGGATCCGCGCCATCGTCGGCCAGCACGACGATCTCGCTCGGGCCCGCGATGCTGTCGATGTCGACCGAGCCGTACACGGCGCGTTTCGCCAGCGCCACGTAAATATTGCCGGGCCCGCAGATCTTATCGACGGCGGGAATGCTCGCCGTCCCGTAAGCGAGCGCCGCGACCGCCTGCGCTCCGCCGACCCGGTACATCTCCGTCACGCCCGCTTCCGCGGCCGCCACCAGAATGTACGGGTCGATGCCTTCCCGTCCGCCGGTCGCCGGCGGCGTCGCCATTGCAATCTCCGGCACGCCGGCGACCTTCGCCGGAAGCACGTTCATGAGCACCGACGACGGATACGCCGCCTTGCCGCCCGGAACGTACAGCCCGACCCGGCGCAAAGGCCGGATCGCCATGCCCAGTATCGTGCCGTCCGGGGCCGCGTCCATCCACGAGCCCCGTTTCTGCTTTTCGTGGAACGCCGTAATGTTCGCCGCCGCCCGGCGCAACGCCTCCAGGAAATCCGGCTCGACCTTGCCGTACGCGCCGCGGATTTCCTCCTCCGTCACCCGAAGCTGCTCCGGCTTCAGCGCGACGTTGTCGAATTCCTTCGTATAGCGAAGCAGCGCCTCGTCGCCTTCCCGGCGAACGGCTTCCACGATTTCCTTGACGGCCGCGTTCTGCTCCGGCGAGCCGTACTCGCTTTCCCGCTCCAGCCGGAACCCGGCCGCTTTGCCGACATACATCCTCGTCCCCTCCTTCTGTGAATTGACCTACGCAAAGCCGGAACTCGCGGCAAGCTATTCCCTTTCTCCATTGCACCCAGCCTGCTCATCGTCGCGTCTTTGGTTCAACCTATATAGCTCCGCTTTCGTAGACCCCCGCGTCAAGGTTTTTACGTTGCAGGCGCCTGAATGACCGTTCCGAGCCGGTCGCACAATTGCTGGATCGCCGCGTTTTTCATCCGATAGCTCACGCGGTTCGCAATTAGCCGGCTCGTCACCTGGAACAGCGTCTCCATCTCCACCAAGCCGTTCTCCTTCAGCGTCTGCCCGGTTTCCACCATATCGACGATCCGGTCCGCGAGGCCGATCAGCGGCGCCAGTTCGATCGAGCCGTTCAGCTTGATCACTTCGACTTGCTGACCTTGCTCGCGAAAATATTGCGAAGCCACGTTCGCGTACTTCGTCGCCACGCGCGGATGAATGACCGGCTTCCAGTCCGGCAGGCCGATGACCGACATCCGGCATTTGGCGATGCCGAGGTCGAGCAGCTCGTAGACGTCCTTGTTTTCTTCCATCAAGACGTCCTTGCCGACGATGCCGATGTCCGCCACGCCGTATTCGACATACGTCGGCACGTCCACCGGCTTCGCCATGATGAACTCCATGTTCGCTTCCGGGACCGGAATAATCAGCTTCCGCGAATCGTCGAAATCGGCCGGAATCGGCAGCCCGGCTTGGCGAAACAGCTTGCTGGCCTGCTTGTAGATCCGCCCCTTGGGCATCGCGACCTTCAATACGCCTTTTTCCGTCATGCCTGCCGCTCCTCTCCTTCGGCGAAGGGGATCAACCTGCGGTACGTTTTCCCCCGATAGTCGAACTCGCCGCTTGCCAACCTCTCTGCCGTCGCGTGCGCGACCAGCTCGCGGAGCCCGTCGCCCGTCGCCTGCAGCGTGACGACGGTTTCCCCTTTTCCTCGCCTGCTCGCCGCCTCGCGCAAAGCCTCGTCCCGCCGCGAAGCTTCGTAAGCGACCAGGATTCGATCGCTCTTCTCCTCCGCATCCTCGACGACCTCGAGAATGCGCGTCGTCTTCAGCGCGAAGCCCGTCGCCTGCGCCGGACGGCCGAACTGCTCGAGGAGATTGTCGTACCGGCCTCCGCTGCATACCGGGAAGCCCAGATTCGACGCATACCCTTCGAAGGTCATTCCCGTATAATAGGAAAAATCGCCGATCATCGTCAGGTCGATCAAGACGTGCTCCTGGATGCCGTATGCGGCGAGCACGTCCCACACTTCGCACAGATGCCGGATCGCCGTTTCCGCCTTTGCGTTCGAGCTCAGCTCCAGCGCTTGCTCGCACACTTCCTGTCCGCCGCGCAGCCGCAAAATATCCTCCAGCTCCCGGCGCTGCGCCTCCGCTAACGACAGCTTGCGAATCGACTCGCGATAGCCGACGTGGTCGCGCTGCAGCAGGCACGCCTTCAGCGCTTCCTGTTCGCTCTCCCGCCCCGGCAGCGCTTCTTCGAACAGACCGTTCAGAAAGCCGACATGGCCCATCGCGATCTTGAACGACGGCACGCCCGCCGCATGCAGCGAGGCGATCGCCAGCGCGATGATCTCGGCGTCCGCTTCCGGCGAAGCGTCGCCGACGAGCTCGACGCCCGTCTGGTAGAACTCCGCGTCCCGGCCGCCCTCCTCCTCGAAAGCGCGGAACACGTTCCCGTGATAGCTCAAGCGGATCGGGAATGGCTCATCCTTCAGCAGCGAACCGATCACCCTGGCAATCGGACCCGTCATATCCGAACGAAGGACGATCGTAGTCCCGCGTTGGTTCAGCAATTTAAATAGCCTCTGGTCGGAAGTGGAGCTTGCCACGCCGACCGTGTCGTAATATTCGATCGTCGGCGTGACGATTTGCTCGTAGCCCCAGCGCCCCATGCATTTCAGCACGTTGTCCTCGATGCGGCGGAGCTTGGCGACCGCGTGCGGCAAGTAGTCCTTCACTCCGGTCGGTTTCTCGAACACTTTCGGCTTCGTCATTTTCGCGCACCTTCCATGCTGCGATTCACGATTGCTTTCGTTCGCTTTATCGCGTTAATGTGCTACCAATCTAACATACTACCAAAATAAAGAGTTAGTCGTATCTTATCACGCCGCCACCGCTTCGTCAATCATCCCGCCGAGCCCCCGAAGCTGCCGCAATCCGCTAAAAACCGCGACCGCCCGCGCGCCGTTGCCGGCCAGCGGGCGGTCGCCCCGATCGTTATTCGAACACCACGCCCGCGCCGAATTCCATCGCGTCGCGGACGAGCATGAAGGCGTCTCCGTTCGTCAGCTTGTCGGGATCGGCGATTCCGTCGATCGTCGACGCGAGAATCCAACCGCGATCCAGCAACGTCTGAAGCGCGTCTTCGTCCTCTTCGGCCAAGCCGGCGGCGTGCGCGATCGCATAGGCCGCCCGCGCGAGGCCGAGCGGCTCGTCCGCAGGCTGCTGCCCGATAAACGTGCCGGTAAGCGGATTGCCGAACGGTTCGGGATAGCCCTTCTGCATGTTCCGGACATGGTACGCGAACTTGCGCGGATTGGAAGGCTTGTCCAGCTGCCAGCCCTCGTTGGAATAGCCGCCGGTCGTCAAGTACAGGCTGGTCGCGGCTAGCAAGCCTTTGTAATCCTTGTGCTTGGCGTATTCCGGCGTCGGGAAGCTTCGCATCTTCAGGTCCATGCCCTGCTTCGTCAACCGTCGGCGCAACTCGGCGATCGCCTCCTCCGAACGGGAGAGCTCCCGGAAGGTGAGCCCCCGCTCCTTGGCCAGCTTCGCCGCGGCCCCGGCCGCCTCTCCCGTCGCCATGCCAAGCGGGATGACGCGGGCGCTGCCGTGCGGCAGCGTATCGAAGCTCGCCGAACGGCCCACGACGAGCAAGCCGTCCACTTCAAGCGGGACCAGGCTGCGGAACGGAACCCCGTACTGCTTGGGCACCATCATGATCGAGCCTTTCGTCGTCGCGCTAAGGCTTTGAATATCGACCTCGTACGCCCCGTACGCGATCGCGTCCCAATGATCGCGGTTCTCCATCAGATCGGCCATCGACAGCCGGTATTCGCCGCGGATATGCCGGGTTTCCCGGACGTACAGCTCCGGTGCGGTTCCCGCGAATTCCAGCTTGCGGAAGGGCTCGAACTTCCGCTGCAGAAATTCGGCGATGCGCGGTGCTTCCGCCTGTCCGATCTGCATCGCTTCCTTCACCGATTCGGGATCCAGCGGATCGACGCCGTAGATTTGCATCGAATTGATCAGCAGCGTGTCGCCGTCCTGCCGGCCGATGTTCAGGTTGCGCATGCCGACCCGGTCGGGATCCGACGAGACGTATTCCCTGGCATCCTGGTAGCCCCAGATGCTCCGATCGTCCGAACCGGCGTCGGGATGGCTTCGCAGCTCTTCCCAGATCTCTTCGGTCACGCCCTTGAGCTTGATGACCAGCGTCACGGCCATCTGAACGCTCGGCTCGCCGATGTCCTCCCGTCCGATCGTGTACGGAGCCCCGGCCAGAACGGCCATGTCCGCGTCTTGAGTCGCGTCGATGAGCGCATGGGCGCGAATGCGATGCGCGTCCCCCCGTTCCGTGACGAAGCCGACCCCTGCGACGCGGGAGCCTTCCATGATCGGAGCGAGCTCCTTGACCCGCATCGACAGATCGATGTTCGGCTCCGCCCTAACCATCCGGTAGAAGCGGTTCGCGGCGCGGTTCACGTCGAAGGAGGTCCCCCGGATGCCCTCGTACCACTCCATGAACAAGCCTTTGTTCAGATACACCGGACCTTTCCATAACCGATAAGTGACCGGCGATTTGTTCAGATCGAGCGTATTCAGCCAGCCCACGGTCATGAGTCCGCCCAGCGCGTAACGTTCGCGATGGTCGACCAGCAGCACCTTCAAGCCGTTCCGCGCCGCGGAGACGGCAGCCACGATCCCCTCCGGATCCGTGCCCGCCACGATCAAGTCGTACTCGGAGCTCAGCGCTTCGTCCGACACGACTTCGTCCAATTCCTCTTGGACAGGTTTGTAGGACGGTTCGTTGATCCGGTTCTCGAACGTAAAGCTCAGCAGAATCGGAACGAGCAACGCGTAACCGAGCCATTTTGCCATATGCTTAAAGCCCCGCATTTCCATTTCTCTCCTCGCTCATGCTGTCGGCTGTCCGGCCGAGCTCCCTTAACGGATTGCCGCCGACCCGGGCGCCGGGCGCCACGTCCTTGTGAACGACGGAGCCCGCCGCGACGACGGCGCCGTCACCGATCGTGACGCCGGGCAGCACGGTCACGTTCGCGCCGATCAGCACGTTGGAGCCGATCCGGATGTCTCCCAGCCGATATTCCTCGATCAAATACTCATGCGTAAGCAGAGTCGTATTGTACCCGATGATCGTATTGTCGCCGACCCGAATGCGCTCGGGAAAGAAGACGTCCACCATCACCATGAGCGCGAACGCCGTCCGGCGCCCCACCTGCATGCCGAGAATGCGCCGATAGATCCAATTTTTCGCGGGCAAGCTCGGGCAGTAGCGGGCGATCTGGATGAAAATAAAATTGCGAACCGCCTTAACCCGCGATACCGTGCGGTACACCTGCCATAGCGAGTTCGCCCCCTTCACCGGATGGCGTTCGACGTTCCTCAACGTTCCGATCCCTCGTTCCCTATTTCGCACAAATCGAGCAGGTCGCCCATCTCCTTCAGCACATGAGCGGCTCCGGCCCCGATCAGCACGTCTTCGCCTTTCAGCGACCACGCCACGCCGACCGGAATCGCTCCGGCGGCGAGCGCCGATTGCATGTCCACCGTGCTGTCCCCGACCATCAGCGTTTCCGCCGGAGAGACGCCAAGCGCCCGGATCGCCTTCGCGACCGGCTCCGGATGGGGCTTCGCGTGCGCCACGTCGTCCAGCGTCACGATCGTCTCCATGTACGAGTAGATCTCCAACAGCTTCAGGGCGCGGATCGTCGTCTCCCGCATCTTGGTCGTGACGATGCCGAGGCGGATGCCCGCCCGGCTCAGCCGGGGAACGATTTCCCCGACTCCCGGGAACAAGCTCACCATCTCGTCGTGCTTGATCAGATTGTATTCCCGGTAAGCGTTCACGATCGAAGCGACGTCCTGCCTGCCGGTAAATTGCCGCATCTGCTCCGTCAACGGCTGTCCCATGAGCGGAATGATCTGTTCGCGGCCGAAGCCTGCGGGGACCTGTCCCCGCAGGGCGTGCATGCACGATTGAATAATCAGTTCGTTCGTATCGATGATCGTTCCGTCCAGATCAAACAGGACGGTCGTGATTTTCCTCGGTTGCGTCATTCTGGGTGCTCTCCGTTTCTGTCTTCGACTCTCCCGCGGGCTTGCCCGTTTTGACGTTGATCAGAGGGTCGTTGTACTTCTCCTTAGCCCAGCCGAGCTGCCTGCGCAGGACGATGAGCGCGATGCCCGCGACGACGATCAGAAGCGCCAGCAGCTGAGAGATCCGGATGTTGCCTTCCGCCGGATTCAGGTAGCCCTGCTCGAAGACGACGGTCATCGGCGACCAGAGCGCGTCAAGCAGCGATCTCAGCCATTCCGGGCCCCGGAAGGCCAGGCTGTCGGTACGCAACGCTTCGATGAAGAAACGGCCGATCGAATACCAGATAAAATAGATGAAGAAAAGCTCGCCCGCGCGCAGGAAGTTGCGGCGCCGGATGATGAATAGAACGGCGAGGCCGACCAGGCTCCACAGCGACTCGTACAGGAACGTCGGATGGTGGAACGTGCCCTCCACGTTCATCTGGTTCACGATAAACCCCGGAAGATTCAGCGTATCCCTCAGGAAGGATTCCTCGACGGGACCGCCGTACGCCTCCTGATTCACGAAGTTGCCCCAGCGTCCGATCATCTGGCCGATCAGCAAGGACGGCGCGCAGATGTCGACGACCCGCCAGAAGCTGTACCCTTTGGCCCGTATGTAAAAAAATCCGCAAATGAGCGCGCCGATCAACGCGCCGTAGATCGCGATGCCGCCGTTCCAGATCTGGATAATTTCCGCCGGATGCGATTTATAATAATCCCATTTAAACGCAACATAGTACAGACGCGCCGCGATAATCGCGGAAGGCACGCCGAACAGCATCAGATCCAGGAAGAAGTCCGCGTTCAAGCCGAAGCGCTTGCCTTCCTGAATGGCGATCAAGAGGCCCGCGAGCGCCGCCGCTCCCAGAATAATGCCATACCAGTGCACGTCCAGCGAACCGATCGAGAACGCGACAGGATTCAATAACAAGATATTCATCGTTATCCCCCACTAATTATTCGTAGTCGTCCTCGGAAATCGCTTCGGTCAGCTTGTTCGTGAACTGCAGCGCCGCGTTGTAGCCCATGCGCTTCAACCGGTAATTCATCGCCGCCACCTCGAGGATGACCGCCAAGTTCCGGCCGGGCCGAACCGGCACCGTCAGCAGCGGCACTTCCGTCTCGATGATCTTCGTCGTCTCCTCGTCCAGGCCGAGCCGATCGTATTGCTTGTCCTGCTGCCAATTTTCGAGCCGGACGACCAGGCTGATGCTCGTTTGGTTTTTTACGGCGCCGGCGCCGAACAGCGTCATGACGTTCAGGATGCCGAGGCCGCGAATTTCCAGCAAGTGGCGGATCAAATCCGGGGCCGTGCCGAACAGGTGATTGTCGGCCGTCTGGCGAATCTCGACCGCGTCGTCCGCGATCAGGCGATGCCCCCGCTTGACGAGCTCGAGCGCCGTTTCGCTTTTGCCGATCCCGCTGCCTCCGGTAATGAGCATGCCGAGCCCGTAGACGTCGACGAGCACCCCATGAATCGTCGCCGACGGAGCCAGCTTTTTCTCCAGGAAGTTCGTGATCCGGCTCAGCAGAATCGTCGTCGCCACGCCGCTCCGCAATACGGGAAAGTTCCGTTCGTTCGCGACGTCGATCAATTCGACCGGCGTATCCAAGCCTCTCGTAATTATAATGCAAGGCGTATCCTCATGGCACAGTCTCTCCATGCGGTCCCGCCGTTCTTCCGTCGTTAAGGTTTCCAGGAACGCCAGCTCCGTACGGCCCAGCATTTGCGCCCGTTCCGCCGGATAATAATTGAAATAGCCGGCCATCTCCAGGCCCGGCCGATTTAAATCGTCCGTAACGATCGTTCGTCGTAATCCATCCTCGCCCGCGACAATCTCGAGATGAAATTGCTGCACGAGCTCGGATACCCTCACTTTTTTGGCCATCGTACGGCTCCTTTCCTGATTTCCCTTATTTATCGTATCGAAAATGCACCCGCAACGCAATCGAAACCGCAAAAAACCGCCCGGCGCTAGGCCGGACGGTTTCTGGTCAATCGGAATCTCAGTTTTCGAAGACGTTCAATTCCGACTCGGTGTCGAAAATGTGGATTTTGTTCATGTCGATCGCGAGCTTCACGTTCTGGTTCTCGCGCAGACCGGAACGTCCGTCGACGCGGGCGATGACGTTCTCTTTGCCCAGGCCGTTCAGGTACAAGTATTGCTCGTGGCCCAAGTTCTCGGCGACTTCGATCGTCGCGTTCACGACGCTGTTCGGAGAAGCTTCGATGAACACCGGCTCTTCGTGGAGGTCTTCCGGACGGACGCCGAGAATGACTTCGCGGCCGATGTAGCCTTTCGCGCGGAGCACTTTCGCTTTGCCTTCCGGAACTTCGACGTTGAAGCCCGTCGCGCGGAAGCGGACGGATCCGCCTTCTTCAACCAGTTGGCCGGTGATGAAGTTCATGGCCGGAGCGCCGATGAAGCCGGCGACGAACAGGTTGATCGGGTGGTTGTACAGGACGTCCGGCGTAGCGGCTTGTTGAATGAAGCCGTCTTTCATAACGACGATGCGATCGCCCATCGTCATGGCTTCCGTCTGGTCGTGGGTAACGTAGATGCAAGTCGTCTCGAGACGCTTCATCAGCTTGGAGATGTTGGCGCGCATTTGCGTACGCAGCTTGGCGTCCAAGTTGGAGAGCGGTTCGTCCATCAGGAACACTTGAGGTTCGCGGACGATTGCGCGGCCCAGGGCGACCCGTTGACGCTGACCGCCGGAAAGCGCCTTCGGCTTCCGGTCGAGCAAATGCTCGATCTCGAGCGTGCGCGCCGCTTCGCGTACGCGACGGTCGATTTCGTCTTTGCGGAATTTACGCAATTTCAGACCGAATGCCATGTTCTGATACACGTTCATATGAGGATACAAAGCGTACGATTGGAAAACCATCGCGATGTCGCGATCTTTCGGGGCGACGTCGTTGACGACGCGGTCGCCGATATACAGCTTGCCTTCGGAAATCTCCTCGAGGCCTGCGATCATCCGCAGCGTCGTCGATTTGCCGCAACCGGAAGGACCTACGAGCACGAGGAATTCTTTGTCCTGGATATCCAGGTTGAAGTCCGTAACCGAAGCTTTGTCGGAACCCGGATATTTTTTGTACACACTTTCTAAACGAACGCCTGCCATTGTACATTTCCCCCTAAACTTCGTTTGAAGGTACACCACAATCTTACCTTACGGCCGGGCCGGATGACTATGCACAAAGCGTACAAAAAATTCATTTCCTTTTCGTGACTTTGTACAATAGCAATAAGATGCGGACCAGCACGGCGTCGTTGAAGGAGCGTACGTCCAAGCCGGCTTCGTGCTTGATTTTATCCAGGCGGTAGAGCAGCGTGTTGCGATGAATGAAAAGCTTCTTGGCGGTCTCGCTCACGTTGCAGTCCATCGAGAAAAACGCGTCCAGCGTCGCCACCGTCTCGGAATCGGTGAACAGGTCGGGCCGGCCGACCATTTCCTCGACGAACCGGGAGCGGACCGTCTCCGGAATGCCGCTTAGCAATCTCTCCAGATGGACGAGCCACGGCAGATGGATCTGCATCCCGACATGGAATTTGCGGCCCAGGAAGATCGTTTCCCGGAGCGTGGCGACGATCCGCACGACGTTCTCCGAAGGCACGATCGGCTCGCCGACGGCGATATGGCACTCGCCGCCCCATTCGCTAGTAAGGAGCTGGTGCAAGCCTTCCGCCAGGTTGGCCAGCAGCTCTTTCGTTTCCTCATGGCCGAGCGCCTCGTCCCCTTCCGTCTCGGCTTCGGACAGCACGTTGTCGCTGCACAGCACGAGCCATTCGTGCTCCCGCAGCGGAATAAGCAATGTTTCGTCGGATATAAACGTGCGAATCGTTTTCTCCAATTCGGCGTAAGCGGGCTCCTTGTCGTCCAGCTGCTCCCTCAGGACGAGGAACGGCACCATTCCGTCGAACAGCCGGTTGCGAAGATCCATCCGGTCGGGCACCTCCGCCCGCCACTCCCCCGCGGACACCGCCTGCTGGACCCATTCTCCCAAACGCCGGGCCTGCCGTTCCAGGTCGGACGCGGCGGACGCCGGACGCATGCCGATCTGCTGAATCGCCCACCCGAGCAATTCCCTCTCTATCGCAGTGAGCGAAGAATCGATATCGATGCAATGCAGTTCCGAGCCCGCGACGCGCGAAATCAATATGCAGCCGTCTTCGGTCTGTACGGAATCCCCAGCCTCGGGAGACTTTCGGCCTCCCTCCCGCTCCCATTCGGCGATCGTCCGGACCTTGGCGACGACGGACGCGTTCAGAAGTTGCCCCAATTGCTGCAGCTTGGTTTTATTCATCCCTGAAGCCCCTTCTCGGCGAAGTTCGCGATATATGCGTCATTGTAACATATCGGCGCATAGAAGGGGACTGTCAGCGAAGGACCAGCATGACGACGATGGACAGCAGCGAAAATACGGCGGCGATCAGGTAGAGGAACGAGACCGTCTGCACTTGCGTCAGCCCCCACTTCATCAGGCTATGGTGCGTATGCAGATTATCCGCCCGATGGAGGCTTTTTCCTTCGATCAATCTTCTCGAGAATACGATCACCGTATCCAGGATCGGCACGCCGAGCGCGAGCAGGGGAACGGACAGCGACAGCAGCGTCGCCCCCTTCAGGGTGCCTTCGATCGCCGTGACGGCCAGCGTGTAGCCCAGGAACGTCGCGCCGGCGTCGCCCATGAAGATTCGGGCGGGATAGAAGTTGTAGACGAGAAAGGCCAGGCAGGCGCCCGCCAGCGCGATGCCGATGATCGCGGTCACGTTCTGCTGCCCGATCAAGGAAGCCGTGAACAGCGTAAACGACGAAATCACGGCGACGCCCGAAGCTAAGCCGTCGATTCCGTCGATAAAGTTGAGCATGTTAATCAGCGCGAACACCCACAGCACGGTAAAGAACGTCGCCCATTCCGGCGTAAACACGATCATCGCCGAGCGGGACGGCGCGGAGATTCCCGCGATGGAGATGCCGAACGCGGTCGGGATCAACGACACGCCGATGTAAGCGATCAGCCGCGGCCAGACGGGAAATTCGCGGCCGAAGGACTTAAACGCGTCGTCGAGCAGCCCGACGGCGACGAGCAAGCCTCCTCCCAGCGCCAGCGCCCGGACGATCGGAAGGTTGCCGAGGAAGATCCAGGCGATCGCGACGAACCCGACGTAGATGGCCAGCCCTCCGCTCAGCGGAATAGGCGCGGTGTGCACCTTGCGGCTGGTCGGGCGATCGATGAACCCGATCTTGAGGGCCAGGTTTCTCGCGACAGGGACGAGCAGAAGCACAAGGACGAAGGAAAACCCGAGCGCGTAAAGGTAATTCATCTGACAGTCCTCCCGTCGGCGGTATCAGGTTCCCTTACCTTTCCCCGAAAACGAAAAAATCACCCCGCAGGGCGATTCGTCCCTATACGCAACCTTCTACTTTCCAGCCCTTCTTCATCCGCTTGCCCTATCGCCCGCCGTTTCGCCATCCTTTTTTGCACCGCTGTCCCGCCGTCGGTCATCCGCTTGCCCTATCGCCCGCCGTTTCGCCACCCTTTTTTTGCACTGCAGTCCCGCCGTCGGTCATCCGCTTGCCCTATCGCCCGCCGTTTCGCCATCCTCTTTGCCCTTTCGCCCCAGGCCTTACGGACAGAGGATCCGCTATCTGTGAACAAAACCGGGTTTTGCGCACCTTCGCGGACACAGGATCCGTTATTTGGCTTCGGGAGTGCGAATTCGGCCATTTTTCATCGAAATAACGGATCGTCTGTCCGAATCGCCATCAAAATGCGGGGGTATCGGCAAAATAAGGTCTTCTGTGTCCGATAGCAATCGATCCAAGTGGAGACGGGTCACTCACAACAGCGACTTGTCCTTATACATGAAAAAAGCAGACGCCGATGCGTCTGCTGTCGATTCGAAAACTGGTGAGCCATGTAGGACTCGAACCTACGACACCCTGATTAAAAGTCAGGTGCTCTACCAACTGAGCTAATGGCTCGCATTGCGCGGGTCCCCCGAAAAAAAACCGGAATTCACTGCGATGCATGATGTTCATTTAGGGGTGAAAATGGTGGAGGGTGATGGATTCGAACCACCGAACCCGAAGGAAGAGATTTACAGTCTCCCGCGTTTGGCCACTTCGCTAACCCTCCATGAATGAACCCGCCGGTAGCTTGCGCACCTGATGGCTTGCTTATACCGGGAAAACGGAATGGTGGCTCGAGACGGAATCGAACCGCCGACACGAGGATTTTCAGTCCTCTGCTCTACCAGCTGAGCTATCGAGCCATAAATGGCGGAGCCGACGGGATTCGAACCCGCGGTCTCCTGCGTGACAGGCAGGCATGTTAGGCCTCTACACCACGGCTCCGCGATTGCACTGGCCCCATGAGGGGTACAGTATGGTGGAGGCTGAGGGGATCGAACCCCCGACCCTCTGCTTGTAAGGCAGATGCTCTCCCAGCTGAGCTAAGCCTCCATGGGATGTATGGATTGGTAGCGGCGGAGGGACTTGAACCCCCGACCCTCCGGGTATGAACCGAATGCTCTAGCCAGCTGAGCTACGCCGCCGCATCGTTCCTCGTAAAATCCTATTCATCAAGGCTTGCGCCCTGAAAACCGGATACGAAACAAAAGTGTGCGAAGGAAGAAAGTGAATCTCATTGTGTGCCAATCCGTTAGGATAAGCCCTCGACCGATTAGTACTCGTCAGCTCCACGCGTTGCCGCGCTTCCACCCCGAGCCTATCAACCTGGTGTTCTTCCAGGGGTCTTACGAATTGGGAAATCTCATCTTGAGGCAGGCTTCGCGCTTAGATGCTTTCAGCGCTTATCCCTTCCGCACTTGGCTACCCAGCGGTGCTCCTGGCGGAACAACTGGTACACCAGCGGTGCGTCCATCCCGGTCCTCTCGTACTAAGGACAGCCCCTCTCAAATTTCCTACGCCCGCGACAGATAGGGACCGAACTGTCTCACGACGTTCTGAACCCAGCTCGCGTACCGCTTTAATGGGCGAACAGCCCAACCCTTGGGACCTACTTCAGCCCCAGGATGCGATGAGCCGACATCGAGGTGCCAAACCTCCCCGTCGATGTGGACTCTTGGGGGAGATAAGCCTGTTATCCCCAGGGTAGCTTTTATCCGTTGAGCGATGGCCCTTCCATTCGGTACCACCGGATCACTAAGTCCGAGTTTCCTCCCTGCTCGACTTGTCGGTCTCGCAGTCAAGCTCCCTTATGCCTTTGCACTCTTCGCGCGATTTCCAACCGCGCTGAGGGAACCTTGGAGCGCCTCCGTTACTTTTTAGGAGGCGACCGCCCCAGTCAAACTGTCCGCCTGACACGGTCCCTCTGCCCGATTAGGGCAGCAGGTTAGAACTCCGATACGATCAGGGTGGTATCCCAACGGCGCCTCCACTGAGGCTTGCGCCCCAGCTTCATCGGCTCCCACCTATCCTGTACAGACCGTACCAAAGTTCAATATCAAGCTACAGTAAAGCTCCATGGGGTCTTTCCGTCACGTCGCGGGTAACCTGCATCTTCACAGGTACTAAAATTTCACCGGATCTCTCGTTGAGACAGCGCCCAAGTCGTTACGCCATTCGTGCGGGTCAGAATTTACCTGACAAGGAATTTCGCTACCTTAGGACCGTTATAGTTACGGCCGCCGTTTACTGGGGCTTCGGTTCACAGCTTCGGGTTGCCCCTAACCGCTCCCCTTAACCTTCCAGCACCGGGCAGGCGTCAGCCCGTATACTTCGCCTTGCGGCTTCGCACAGACCTGTGTTTTTGCTAAACAGTCGCTTGGGCCTCTTCACTGCGGCCCCCTCGGGCTATTCACCCTACCGAGGCACCCCTTCTCCCGAAGTTACGGGGTCATTTTGCCGAGTTCCTTAACGAGAGTTCTTCCGCGCGCCTTAGAATTCTCATCTCGCCCACCTGTGTCGGTTTACGGTACGGGCACCTTCTCCTGGCTAGAGGCTTTTCTTGGCAGCGTGGGTACATGACCTTCGGTACTGTGATTTTCCCTCCCCGTCACAGCTCAAGGTGAACAGTGTGCGGATTTACCTACACCCCCCTCTCACTGCTTGGACGAGCACATCCATCGGCTCGCGTCGTTCCCCTCCTGCGTCCCCCCATCGCTCGTAACGGATTACGGTGGTACAGGAATTTCAACCTGTTGTCCATCGACTACGCCTTTCGGCCTCGCCTTAGGTCCCGACTTACCCTGGGCGGACGAACCTACCCCAGGAACCCTTAGGCTTTCGGCGGACAGGATTCTCACCTGTCTTTTCGTTACTCATACCGGCATTCTCACTTGTATACAGTCCACTAGTCCTTCCGGTCTAACTTCAACCCGTATACAACGCTCCCCTACCCAAGTCACATTGCTGCAACCTGCCATAGCTTCGGTGGTGTGTTTAGCCCCGTTACATTTTCGGCGCAGAGTCACTCGACCAGTGAGCTATTACGCACTCTTTAAATGGTGGCTGCTTCTAAGCCAACATCCTGGTTGTCTTCGCAACTCCACATCCTTTCCCACTTAACACACACTTGGGGACCTTAGCTGATGATCTGGGCTCTTTCCCTCTTGACGACGGATCTTAGCACTCGCCGTCTGACTCCCGAGTATACATCCATGGCATTCGGAGTTTGACTGAGCTTGGTAACCCTTGGCGGGCCCCGCACCCAATCAGTGCTCTACCTCCACGATGCTTCACCTCGAGGCTAGCCCTAAAGCTATTTCGGGGAGAACCAGCTATCTCCGAGTTCGATTGGAATTTCTCCCCTACCCCCACGTCATCCCAGAGCTTTTCAACGCTCACGAGTTCGGGCCTCCAGTGCGTGTTACCGCACCTTCACCCTGCACAGGGGTAGATCACACGGTTTCGGGTCTACGCCCACGTACTCTTTCGCCCTATTCAGACTCGGTTTCCCTTCGGCTCCGCCTACTCAGCTTAACCTTGCACGTGAACGTAACTCGCCGGTTCATTCTACAAAAGGCACGCCATCACCCCTTAATCGGGCTCTGACTTCTTGTAAGCGCACGGTTTCAGGTTCTCTTTCACTCCGCTCCCGCGGTGCTTTTCACCTTTCCCTCACGGTACTGCTTCGCTATCGGTCGCCAGGGAGTATTTAGCCTTGGCAGATGGTCCTGCCGGATTCCCACGGGGTTTCTCGTGTCCCGCGGTACTCGGGATCCGTCTCGGAGAGGGAAGACTTTCGGTTACAGGGTTGTTACCTTCTATGACGGGCCTTTCCAGACCGCTTCGCCTAACCTTCCCTTTTATCACTCCATGTGAGACGTCCCACAACCCCAGGGAGCAAGCTCCCTGGTTTGGGCTAATCCGCTTTCGCTCGCCGCTACTGACGGAATCACTGTTGTTTTCTCTTCCTCAGGGTACTTAGATGTTTCAGTTCCCCTGGTCTGCCTCCGCGCAAGCTATGGATTCACTTGCGGGTAACTGCGCATTACCGCAGCTGGGTTTCCCCATTCGGAAATCTCCGGATCAAAGCTCACTTACAGCTCCCCGAAGCATATCGCTGTTCGTCGCGTCCTTCGTCGGCTCCTGGCGCCTAGGCATCCTCCGTGCGCTCTTATTAGCTTAACCATCGCTCGGATGGTTCGATTCCTTATCTCCGGCGGATCCTCGTTACAAGGCTCCCATCAAAGATGGGCGCAGTAACGCGGATCCGCGAGTCGGAACCGATCCATCCTCGCTTACAGTTGGATTGACACTAGTAAGGCTTGAGATGCTTCTTCTTCTTTCGCGCTTTTGTTTCGTTATCCAGTTTTCAAGGAACAAGGGTCTCGCCCGCACATCAACGCGCAGCTGATGTGCGTAAGGGTAAAGATGGTGGAGACAAGGAGGATCGAACTCCTGACCCCCTGCGTGCAAGGCAGGTGCTCTCCCAGCTGAGCTATGTCCCCATGGGGTTATTCGCTTTTAGAGTAAAGATGGTTGGCCTTAGTGGACTCGAACCACCGACCTCACCCTTATCAGGGGTGCGCTCTAACCAGCTGAGCTAAAGGCCAATATTCGCGCCCGCTATTGCTGGGCTTGAAGCGAATCCCGGCTTGGCGACGTCCTACTCTCCCAGGACCCTGCGGTCCAAGTACCATCGGCGCTGGAGGGCTTAACGGTCGTGTTCGGGATGGGTACGCGTGGAACCCCTCCGCCGTCATCACCAAACCGGTATTCCATTTGAAAGAACTGTTCCGGGGTCCCCGAAAAGCAATCGGCATAAGCTGCAAAGCTTCACGTCACTTTTTGGGGTTCAGATTCGTTCTTTCAAAACTGAACTTGAGCGTAAGAAACGTTTGCCACGCTGTTTTCACAGCCGTGGACTTCTTATAGCTCCGAAGAGCTCCTTAGAAAGGAGGTGATCCAGCCGCACCTTCCGATACGGCTACCTTGTTACGACTTCACCCCAATCATCTACCCCACCTTCGGCGGCTGGCTCCTTGCGGTTACCCCACCGACTTCGGGTGTTGTAAACTCTCGTGGTGTGACGGGCGGTGTGTACAAGACCCGGGAACGTATTCACCGCGGCATGCTGATCCGCGATTACTAGCAATTCCGACTTCATGCAGGCGAGTTGCAGCCTGCAATCCGAACTGAGACCGGCTTTGCTGGGATTGGCTCCAGATCGCTCCTTCGCTGCCCTTTGTACCGGCCATTGTAGTACGTGTGTAGCCCAGGTCATAAGGGGCATGATGATTTGACGTCATCCCCGCCTTCCTCCGGTTTGTCACCGGCAGTCAACTTAGAGTGCCCGACTTTACTCGCTGGCAACTAAGTTTAGGGGTTGCGCTCGTTGCGGGACTTAACCCAACATCTCACGACACGAGCTGACGACAACCATGCACCACCTGTCTCCCCTGTCCCGAAGGAAAGCCTCATCTCTGAGACGGTCAGGGGGATGTCAAGACCTGGTAAGGTTCTTCGCGTTGCTTCGAATTAAACCACATACTCCACTGCTTGTGCGGGTCCCCGTCAATTCCTTTGAGTTTCAGTCTTGCGACCGTACTCCCCAGGCGGAGTGCTTAATGTGTTGACTTCGGCACCGAGGGCATGATACCCCCGACACCTAGCACTCATCGTTTACGGCGTGGACTACCAGGGTATCTAATCCTGTTTGCTCCCCACGCTTTCGCGCCTCAGCGTCAGTTACAGACCAGAGAGCCGCCTTCGCCACTGGTGTTCCTCCACATCTCTACGCATTTCACCGCTACACGTGGAATTCCGCTCTCCTCTTCTGCACTCAAGTCCCCCAGTTTCCAGTGCGTCACGGGGTTGAGCCCCGCACTTAAACACCAGACTTAAAGAACCGCCTGCGCGCGCTTTACGCCCAATAATTCCGGACAACGCTTGCCCCCTACGTATTACCGCGGCTGCTGGCACGTAGTTAGCCGGGGCTTTCTTCTCAGGTACCGTCATCAGGCTAGCAGTTAACTAACCCTTATTCTTCCCTGGCAACAGAGCTTTACGACCCGAAAGCCTTCCTCACTCACGCGGCGTTGCTCCATCAGGCTTGCGCCCATTGTGGAAGATTCCCTACTGCTGCCTCCCGTAGGAGTCTGGGCCGTGTCTCAGTCCCAGTGTGGCCGTTCACCCTCTCAGGTCGGCTACGCATCGTCGCCTTGGTGAGCCGTTACCCCACCAACTAGCTAATGCGCCGCAGGCCCATCCCCAAGCCACAGCTTGCACCATGTTTCCCAATCTCTCCATGCGAAGATATTGTTTATCCGGTCTTAGCATTCGTTTCCGAATGTTATCCCGGTCTTGAGGGCAGGTTGCCTACGTGTTACTCACCCGTCCGCCGCTAAGTTAATCGGGAGCAAGCTCCCTCATAACTTCGCTCGACTTGCATGTATTAGGCACGCCGCCAGCGTTCGTCCTGAGCCAGGATCAAACTCTCCGTTAAAGGATTCGACGAAGTCGAGATCCAAGAGAGCCAATGGCTCATTTCTTGCTGGTTACCGTCTTTCGACAGTGTGTTTGTTTCTTACGCTCAATGTTCAGTTTTCAAAGAACGATTCGGCATTTCTTCATTGTCAACCGCGTTAACGGCGACTTTTATAATATACCACGGCGCCTATCTCGATTGCAACAAGCAATTTCTTACAATCTTCAGCGTTTCTTGGTTCAGCGCTTTCGATGCCCCAAGAGGCGCGAGATATAATTTAACACATCCGCGCATGGACCGTCAACCGCATATCAAACATTTTCCGCAGAAAATTCGTTCGTCGTTCGACAACGCCGGGCTTCGTCGTATACAGCGCCGACAGCGCCCCCTGATCCGGTGCGTCGCCCCCGAAAACCGAAACCGCCCGAGACGCCCTCCCGCCACGACAAAATCACCCGCGCCGGCGGGCGATTCACGCGAGCAACGTCCACTGCAAGCCCAGCACGAGCGCGATGCCCGGCAATCCGAGCAGCGATACCAGACCGATCGTAAAAGGATTAAGCGGCACGTACCATCCTGCTACCCACCCGGAAAAATTCAATGCGTAGATCGCCATCGCCGCCACGATAAAATGCATGCAGAACCGCATCAGCCACCCCTTAGGAGCGCTTCGCTTCAGCAATACGTATCCGAGCGAAGCCCCGGATACGATCAGTAGAATCAACCAAAACGTCTTCATCCCGTTCCCTCGCTTTCGCGGTGAACAGGCGACGGACGATTCCATTTCAGCTTTGCTTGCCTAAGAAGCATATCGAGTTTTTTTTCGGCGGCTTCCAAGCAATAGATCGCGTGATCCACGCGGTCCTCCCCGGTCTCGTAATGAAACCGCCACTCCGCTTGTTTCCACTCCAGCTCCGCTTTGCGAATTTCCGCGATCAAACGCTTGCGTTCCAACGATTCGGCGGACGCCGCTTGATCCTCGTCCTTTTTCCTTCGGTTCACGTTCCATCCCGCCTTTCCGCGCGCCGCCCTCTTCGGACAACCCGCAGTTCTTATATATGCCTGGAGCGACCTTTTCAGAACTTTTTTCGCAATCGATTATCGCGATCGGGGTAAGGAATCGTCGCCGAGTTGTTGATGTCGGACCACCCCCCCGACGCGCCGCCATCTTGCCCCGCCACTCGCGGCCGTTCGGACAGAGGATCCGCTAATTGTGAACAAAACCGGGGTTTGGGCACCTTCGCGGACAGAGGATCCGTTATCTGGCTCCGAAAATGCGATTTCGGCCATTGATCATCGAAATAGCGGATCCTCTGTCCGAATCGCCATCAAAATGAGGGGATTTCGGCAAAATAAGGTATTCTGTGTCCGATAGCAGAAAATCAAGCCGATGAAGTCCGCAAGCAAGCGAAAGCTCAAGCGATCAGATAGTAGCCTTTCTTCTGAACGACGCAAAAAAGACGCCCGAAGGCGCCCAAGCAACGCATATGCGATTTGTTCATCTCAGTTCAATTCTCTCCGGCCTTCCAGTGCCTTGGAGATCGTGACCTCGTCCGCGTATTCCAAGTCCCCGCCGACAGGCAGACCGTGCGCGATCCGGGTCACCCGGATGCCGAACGGCTTCACGAGACGCGACAAGTACATCGCGGTCGCTTCCCCTTCAATGTTCGGATTCGTCGCCAGAATGAGCTCCTGCACCCGCTCGTCGCCCAGTCTCTTCACCAGTTCGGCGATCTTGATATCGTCGGGGCCGAGGCCGTCCATCGGAGAAATCGCGCCGTTGAGAACATGGTAGTGTCCGTTGTATTCGCGCGTCCGCTCCATCGCCACGAGATCCTTCGGTTCCTGCACGACGCAGATAACGGACATGTCTCTCGCTTTGTCGGCGCAGATGCGGCACGGATCCGTATCAGTAATGTTGCAGCATACCGAGCAGTACGTCAGATTGCGCTTCACGCTCACCAGCGCTTTGGCGAAATCGATCACTTCTTCTTCCTTCATTCGCAAGACGTGAAAAGCCAGCCTCGCGGCCGTCTTGGGCCCGATCCCCGGAAGGCGGGAGAAAGAATCGATCAGCTTGGCTATCGGTTCCGGATAGAACAAGGGCTCCAGTCTCCTCTAATGTTCGTTTCCCGGCCGCACGGCTTCCCGCCGGCCCAACTGGCCGGACTAGAACAAGCCGGGGATTTTCATCCCGCCGGTATATTTGCTCATGTCCTGGTTCGCCAATTCGTCCGCCTTGGTCATCGCGTCGTTGACGGCGGTCAGCACGAGATCCTGAAGCATCTCCACGTCTTCGGGATCGACCGCTTCCGGCTTGATCTTGATGTCGAGCACCTTTTTGTGCCCGTTCACGGTCACGGACACGACGCCTCCGCCGGCGGTTCCTTCGACCGTCTTGTTGCCCAGCTCCTCTTGCGCTTTCAGCATTTGCTCTTGCATCTTCTTCACTTGCTTCATCATTTGGTTCATGTTGTTCATGGATCGTTAACCTCCTGGAATGTCGTTATTCGTCTTTGACCGTTACCAGATCTTCTCCGAACAAGCGCACGGCCTCGTCGACCAACGGCTCGGACGCTGCCCCTTCGTCGTCCGGAACGAGAAGCAACTCTTCGCCCGCCTCGTTCCGCGGCTTTTCCGCCCCTTCGTCCAGCGCCTCTTCCCAATCCTTTCGCAGCAGGGTCGCCAGCTTCGTCGGTTTCCCGAATACGGAGCCGAGAACTTCTTCTATGATCGCCACGCTGGACGGCTTCTCCGTGTTCTCGCGGTGAAACGTGTTGCGGAAAGCGACCAGTACCGTATCCGCCGCGTAAGCGACGGGCTCTCCGTCCAGCAGCATGGCGTGGATCGTCATGCCCCTTTCCTTCACCCGCTCCATGATCTGCGGCCACTTGGCCAACGCCGGACCGGACGAACCCCGGGCTTCCACGAACGCGCCGAGCTTCTGCCGCGAGACGGAAGCGGCTCTCGGCGCCGCTCCTCCGCCTGGGGACGGGCCGCCCCGCGCGCCGGAAGTTCCCGCTCCCCTGCCGGAAGGAGCCGCCCCCGCCCCGCCGCTTGCCAGAGCGGCAAGCTTGCCTTCCAACGCCGCGATCTGCCGCTTCAATTGCCCGAGCTCCTCGCGGCTCGCCCCCGACTCGGCAGCGTTCTCGGTCCCGGAGTTTCCAGAGCAAAGCTTCAGCAAAGCGATCTCGAACATCGTCTGCGGGTGCGCGGCGTATTTCATTTCGCTTTGGTAGCGATTCAACAAATCTATGATATCAAATAACCGCTCACGGGAAAATCCGCCCGCCATCTCCTTGAGATCCGCCGGATTGGCGACGCGGGCGGAGGAATCGCCGACCGACGGCGCCAATTGCGCGAGCAGCAGATCGCGAAAATAATGCATCAGCTGCTCCAGGCATTTATCCGCGCTCTTGCCCGCTTTCATCATGCCGTCGATTTCCGCGAGGACGCTCGCGGCGTCGTTCTCCCGGATCGCGGCCGCCAGCCGGGCGAATTGTTCCGAAGGCAGCCCCCCCGTCGCTTCGACGGCATCCGCCAGACCGACCTTTCCGCCCGAGAAGGACGAGATCTGATCCAGCAGGCTTAACGCGTCGCGCATACCTCCGTCGGACAGCCTGGCGATATAGCGAAGCGCCTCTTCCTCGGCTTCGATCCGCTCTTCCGCGCATATTTCCCGCATCAGCCCGGTCTGTTCTTCCAGGGGGACCCGGCGAAAGTCGAACCGCTGACAGCGGGAGACGATCGTCGGAGGCAGCTTGTGGGGCTCGGTCGTCGCGAGAACGAACATGACGTGCCCAGGGGGCTCCTCCAGCGTTTTAAGCAGAGCGTTGAACGCTTCCGTCGTCAGCATGTGGACTTCGTCGATAATATACACTTTCCGCCGCACTTCCGTCGGCGAATATTTCACTTTGTCCCGAATATCGCGAATCTCTTCCACGCCGCGGTTTGAAGCCGCGTCGATCTCGACGACGTCCATCACCGCGCCGTCCGTGATCCGCTTGCACGCCGAACACTCGTTGCACGGCTCGGGAGACGGGCCTCGCTCGCAGTTCACGGCTTTCGCCAATATTTTCGCCGCGCTCGTTTTCCCCGTGCCTCTCGGCCCGCTGAACAAATACGCATGGGACAACCGGTTTTCGCGAATCGCGTTTTGCAAAGTCTGAACGATATGTTGCTGCCCGACCATGTCCGTGAACGTCTGGGGACGCCAGGCCCGGTACAAAGCAAGATGTGCCATTGCTAGTCGCTCCCGTCGGATTGCCGTTTCATTTCCCATTATACATTATCGCAAGGGGATGCTCCACCGAGACATCCGATTCGCGAACGGTCAAGCTTCCGAGCAAGGCACCCATACCGTGAATTGCGTGCCGTTCTTGTCGGAAGACACTTCGATGCTCCCCCCGAGATCGTGAACGATTCTTTGGCATACCGACAAGCCGAGCCCCGTTCCTTGCGGCTTCGTCGTAAAAAACGGGTCGAACACCTTATCGAGCGCATCCGCCGGTATCCCCGGACCGGTGTCGCGGAACTCCACCGCGATTTTGCCGGTCTCGAACGGCTCCGCCCATTCCCGGATTATCAACGTCCCTCCTCCGTCCATCGCTTCGATCGCGTTCTTGCCCAAGTTAAGAAAAACTTGCTTCAGCAACTCCTTATCCGCCAGGATCGGGGCGATCCCCTGCGTCGGATGGTACAGCACGGACACGTTATGTAGAAGCGCTTCGTTGCGAATCATCGGAAGAATTTCCTGCAGCACCGTTCCGATCCTCATCGAGGACATTTTCAATTCCTTTGGCTTGCTGAGCAGCAAAAACTCGCTGACCAGATCGTTCACCCGTTCGAGCTCGGACAACACGATGTTGACGAACTCCCTTTCTTTGCCCATGTCCCTCTCCGCAAGGGATCGGTCGAGCAGTTGCATAAAACCTTTGATGGCCGTAAGCGGATTGCGTATTTCATGGGCCGTTCCCGCCGCGATCTGTCCGATCGTCTTCAGGCGATCCGAACGCCTGACTTGCTCCTCGAGCGCCGCTCTGTGGGAAATGTCGCGAAAAAGCACGAACGCCCCTTTATGCTGTCCGTCGCCTTGAAAGGTTTCTCCGTCGATCATCAGCTTATGGTTGATTTTATCCCTCTTCCACGCGAGCGTTCGGCTGCGGAACGTATCGCCTTCGAGTAATCCGCGATCGAACGGGTACGGCCGCAACGACAGCGAGTCGAACCATTCCTCCGCGGTTCTGTTCAGGACGTCGCCCCGGGCGACCCCGAAAACGGAACAAATCATCTCGCTGACCTCCACGATGCGGAAGTCCGAATCCAGCAGCAGAACCCCTACGCCCTCCATGGACAAAAATCGAGCCAGAAATTGCCCGATATAACTGTCTTTCTTCCTCTCGTCGGGATCGTCCGGGATTCCCCCCCGTTTTCTTGCCGGTTCGTCCATCATTCGAATTCACCTCCGGTTGCGACCCAGCCAATTGTAAATATTCGGTATGCCCAGCGGATTCCCTCCTTCGGTCCTAAGCCATCCGGAGGATTTTGTGGGGCGAACGGGATAAAAATAAGCACCACGGCGGGATTGGAGCCGTGGTGCTTCGTTCAATCATACTTGAGTACAAAGGCTTAATCAGGACCGTGCACCTGATCTCGATAATTGCGAACCAGCCGAATAGGAGTGCGTCGCTCGGGCCGAGCTACCCTCCAGCACAAGAACTAAACCACTTACGGCTGCTTCCTTCCGGACCTGACCGGGTTCATGGCCGTCCCTCGCGGAGGACCCTGCCGTCAACGCGGCAACAAACCTACCGGGACCTGCATCGCAACACCTCAATACAGGAATTCAACCTCGCTGGAGCGGATTGCGAGTTACAGGGCACCGCTACCTCCCCGTCTAGCACGGCAAAACTAAGTATAGCGAATTGCGGAGGGAAGTGCAACCGAAGGGAACAGTTCCCTCGAAGCCGAATCGTTATTTGACCGATGTGACGTGGATCGTATATCTCGGATAGTTGAATCTGAGTACGGTGGCGGCTTGCTGCTCGACCGTCGGTATTTCCCGCGCGCTTAACCCCTGAGCCAGCTTGATCGTCACGTAAGCGTCCGCCCCGTTGAACGTCACGGAAGAATCGGCGACGCCGGGGACGTTCCGGATCGCCTCTCTCATCGAGACGCTGTCGTCTGCGTAGCCGGTGGCGAATCGGCGCCCGAGCAAGTCGGGACGCGCGTTCTGCTGGCCGAGGTAGCCGTCTTGCTTGTACCTATGCGCCGTAACGCCGCCGTTGCCGGCGTTTCCGTTCCCGCCCGCCGCGCAGCCGGCAAGCAAGAGCGCGCAGAGCGCAGCCGAGGCGACCGACGCTTGGATCCATGCCTTGACCATGAAAAAACCTCCCTTTTATCCCGTAGGATTTCAAAGGAGGTTGATCTCTATACGGTAATCGTTCGATTAAATCCCGTACTTCTTCTTGAACTTGTCGACGCGGCCGCCCGCATCGATGAACTTCTGCTTGCCGGTGTAGAACGGATGGCAAGCCGAACAGATTTCGACTTTCAGATTCGATTTGATCGAACCTGTTTCGAAAGTGTTCCCACATGCGCAAGTCGCGGTCACGACGTTGTATTGCGGATGAATGGAAGGCTTCATATGGTTCACCTCTTTCTGCCCTGGATCAACAGGCGGACCCAGAGTAAATGGACACATAAAAGGATTATATCACTTCGGCAAATGGGTGGCAATAGCTCAACGCGGCGGACGGCAGCGGGCGCAGCGCGGCTTGGTGCACGGAAAACCTCCGTATTCAGCATCCTTGTCCCCATTAAGACGATGGCGTATCGTTATTTCGGGAAAAGTCTGCTCTCCGTCGCCGCATAAGACGATGGCGTAACGCTATTTCGTTCGCACGTTGCCGTTTTCGGCATCCTGTCTCCCCATTTGCGATCTGGTCGATTGCGTCGGTTGCTCCATTTTCCACAGACCTTTCACCACGCCCATCGCCCCGTTCCGTTCGGACAGTGGATCCGCTAATTGTGAACAAAACCGGGTTTGGCGCACCTTTGCGGACAGAGAATCCGTTATTTGGCCCCGAGACTGCGATTTCGGCCATGGATCTTCGAAATAACGGATCCTCTGTCCGAATCGCCATCAAAATGTGGGGTTTTCGTACAAATAAGGTCTTCTGTGTCCGATAGCGAAATAGCGAATAATAAACCGTCAGCCAAGGAGAGCACCGTTTCAGCGCTCTTATCCCGGACTGCCGGTTTTTTGCCTTGTTATCTGCCGCTAACCGGAGGAACGTGCGTATAGGAACCGATCTCGACGTCCGGCAGCTCCTGCTTGTAGATGTCGAGCAGCGTCTTCATGCCGTATATCTCGCCCTGAGCCGGCGGGATAAGCTCGAGATACGCGTCCGGATCGATGTTCAGGTTGCGCATCTGGATCAGCTTCAGTCCCGTCCTGCGCGCGAAGCCGATCATCGCTTCGATCTCTTCCTCGCGGTCCGTTACGCCCGGAAAGATCAAGTAGTTGATCGACGTATACACGCCCTTGTCCGCCGCGTACCGCAGAGACTTCTCCACGTTCTTGAGCGTATAGCCGCGAGGCTTGTAATACGCGTTGTAGTGCTCTTCGATCGCGCTGATCGTGCTCACCCGCATCAGATTCAATCCCGCGTCCGTAATCGCCCGAATATGATCGGTCAAGCCCGCGTTCGTGTTGATGTTGATGTAGCCGAGCGAAGTCCGCTCCCGCACGCGCTTGATCGCCTCGACGATCGTCTTCGCCTGCGTCGAAGGCTCTCCTTCGCAGCCTTGGCCGAAGCTGATGATCGAGCTCGGCGTCTTCAGATGCTCCAGCATGATCTCGACGACCTCGTCCGCCTCCGGCCGGAACTTCAGCCGGGTCTGCGGCGCGACGAAGCCGCTGTCGTCAGGCTGCTCGGAGATGCAGCCGTAACAGCCGGCGTTGCAGGAGAACGACACGGGTACGGCGCCCTCAAGCCGCTGCAGAAACGTATTGGATGCCGTGAGGCATTCATACTCCAGCGCGCAATGGGACAAGTGCTTGTACAGCCGGTTCTCCGGGTAAGCCCCGAGCAGCCGGTCGACTTCGACCTTCAGCTCGTCGCGGTCGCAATTGTCCGGGTTCCACGGCTCGGGATCGTCGCTCTGCCCGGCGGCCGCGTAGAAGCGGCCGTCCTTCCACACGACCGCCGTGTAGCCGAACAAAGGGAACTTCTGCGTCTTGTCGGTCTTATAGTATCCCGGAACGTAGTAACGCGTGAAGCCTTGCGGCAGCAACGCCCCTACCGCCTGATAGTCGCCGGGAAGCAGCTTCATCTCGCCGCTGTCCGGATCCATCCCGATCGGCCGCGTATGTGGAAGCCCGACGAGAGTCGCTCCCGCCGGCAGCGGGATGAGCTCGTCTTCGAGCACCTCGACGAGATCGTTGCCGCTGCGGGCGACCCCGTGCAGCTCCGGATGGTCGAAGACGTTGCCTTGTTCGTCTGCGTATACCAGATGCATCGGTTAAGCTTTCCTCCTTCGGGACATCAGTTGCCGCTACGAGGAGGACGGCGTCCGCCGCCTGAGCTTGAAGCCGAACCGGAAGAAACCGGCGCGGCGCTGATGTCCAGCATATCCAGAAACTCTTGGTTCGTCTTCGTGTTGGCCAGTTTCTTCAGGAAGCCTTCCACGTACTCCATGGAATCGTTCATGCTCTTGCGGATCGCCCATAGCTTGTCGAGCGCCTCCTTGTCGAGCAGCATCTCTTCGCGCCTCGTTCCCGACCGGCGGATATCCAAGGCTGGGAAAATACGCCGTTCCGACAGCTTCCGGTCGAGATGAAGCTCCATGTTGCCCGTTCCCTTGAATTCTTCGTAAATGATATCGTCCATGCGCGAGCCCGTCTCCACGAGCGCGGTCGCCAGAATCGTCAGGCTGCCGCCTTCCTCGATGTTGCGAGCCGAACCGAAGAAGCGCTTCGGGCGATGGAACGACGCCGGATCGATGCCCCCGGACAGCGTGCGTCCGGACGGAGGCACGACCAGGTTGTACGCGCGCGCCAACCGCGTGATGCTGTCCAGCAGAATGACGACGTCCCGCTTATGCTCGACCAGGCGCAACGCCCGAGCCAGCACCAGCTCCGCGACCTTGATATGGTTCTCCGGCAGCTCGTCGAACGTCGAAGCGATGACTTCGCCTTTCACCGAGCGCTGCATGTCCGTCACTTCCTCCGGACGCTCGTCGATCAGCAGCACGAACAGATCGATCTCCGGATGGTTCGACGCGATGCTGTTCGCGATCTCCTTGAGCAGCAAGGTTTTGCCCGCTTTCGGCTGGGCGACGATCAGGCCGCGTTGGCCGAGGCCGACCGGAGCTACGAGATCCATAATGCGCGTTGAAAGTTGGGTGGATGACGATTCGAGCTTGATTTTCTTCTGCGGATACAGCGGGGTGAGTGCGGGAAAATGCAGACGTTCCGCGGCGGCCTCCGGCGACACGCCGTTGACGGCGTTCACTTGCAGAAGCCCGAAATAACGCTCGCTTTCCTTCGGCGCCCGGCATTTGCCGGATACGAGGTCCCCCGTCCGCAGATCGAATTTGCGAATCTGCGACGCCGAGATATAGATGTCGTCCGGACTCGGCAAATAGTTGATCGGCCTCAGGAACCCGAAGCCTTCCGGCAGCACTTCCAGCACGCCCTCCATGTACATCAGGCCGCTTCTCTCCGCTTGTGCGCGCAAGATCGCGATAATCAGTTCTTTCTTCTTCATTTGGGCATAATTTTGGATTTGGTGCTGTTTCGCGAGCTTGTACAGCTCGGTCAGCTTCATGTTTTCCAAGTCGCCCATCATTAAATCTGTCAATGGAATCCCCACTTTATATAGAGGTAGTTCGAAACTTAAAATCGGATCAGCCGTGACGCCACACTTCGGCGCCAAGACCGCTAAGCTGCGCCACCAGGCGTTCGTAGCCCCGGTCGATATATTCGACGCCGCTGATTTCCGTCGTGCCTTCTTCGACGGTCAGCGCCGCCACGACGAGCGCGGCTCCCGCCCGCAAGTCCGCGGCCCGAACCTTGGCCGCGTTCAGCCGCCCGCCCTCGATGATCGCGGATCGTCCCTCTACGCGGATTTGCGCGCCCATCCGGGCGAGCTCGGGCACGTGCTTGAACCGGTTGTTATAGACGTAGTCGGACAAGACGCTGACTCCGCGGGACTGGGTCAGCAGACTGGTCATCGGCGATTGCAGGTCCGTCGCGAAGCCCGGATAGACGAGCGCCTTCACGTCCACCGCTTCGTAGAGAGGTTGTCCGACCACCCGGATGGACTCATCCATCTCGTAGACGTGCACGCCCATCTCTTGCAGCTTCGCCGTCATCGCTTCGAGATGCTTCGGAATGATGTTATCGATAAGAACGTCGCCTCGCGTCGCGGCGGCGGCGATCATGTACGTGCCGGCCTGGATCCGGTCGGGAATAATCGAGTGCCGGCAGCCGTGCATTTCGCTCACGCCTTCGATCCGGATCGTCTCCGTTCCGGCGCCTTTGATCTTGGCGCCCATGGCGTTCAGAAGCGTGGCCACGTCGATGATCTCCGGCTCCTTCGCCGCGTTCTCGATCAGCGTCAAGCCTTTGGCCCTGGAGGCCGCCAGCATGATATTGATCGTCGCCCCGACGCTGACGACGTCCAAATAGATTTTGGCCCCTCTTAATTCTTTCGCCCGAACCCGAATGGAGCCGTGGTCGTTCGCGACTTCGGCTCCCAAGGCCTCGAAGCCTTTAATATGCTGATCGATCGGACGCGGTTCGAAGTTGCATCCCCCCGGCAGGCCGATCGTCGCTTCCCCGAACCTTCCCAGAAGCGCTCCCATTAAGTAGTACGACGCGCGGAGCAGCTTGACTCTGCCGTTCGGCATCGGCACCGAGCGCATGGCCGACGGATCGATGGTCATCGTATCCTCCCGCCAAGAGACTCTGCCTCCGAGCTGTTCCAGCAATTCCGCGTACACCGCCACATCGCTGAGCTGAGGAAGATTGTCCAGCCTCACCTCCGACTCCGCCAATATCGCCGCGGGGATGAGCGCGACGGCGCTGTTCTTCGCGCCGCTGATGCCGACCGCGCCTCGCAGCGGCCGCCCTCCCCGGACCATCAGTTTATCCATGAATGCCTTCTTCCTCCTCGTGGTGTTGCGCCGGGAACGACCGGCATATGAAGGAACGGGAAAACGCCTCAAAGACGTTTTCCCGCGGGTCGTACGCAAATAATTGGCTATCGAAATTAAGCTTTGTTGCTGCTTCCGAACAAGCGGATTTTCTCTTGTACGACCGCCTTCATCGCATCGCGGGCAGGCGTCAAGTATTTGCGAGGATCGTAGACCTTGGCGTCCTTCGCCAGAACGGCGCGGATCGCATCCGTGCAAGCGACTTGATTCTCCGTGTTGACGTTGATCTTGCCCACGCCGGATTGGATCGCCTCGCGGATCATCTCGTCCGGAACGCCGGAGCCGCCGTGGAGCACGACGGGAACCGGAATTTTCGCCACGACTTCCTTGATGATATCGAAGTGGATTTTGACTTCGCCCTTGTACATGCCATGCGCCGTGCCGACCGCGATCGCCAAGCAATCCACGCCCGTTTCCTCGTAGAAGCGGATCGCTTCTTCCGGTTTGGCCAGCGACGCGTGCGCTTCGTCTACGCTGATGTCGTCTTCGACGCCGCCGATCGTGCCGAGCTCGCCTTCGACCGATACGCCCATCGCGTGGGCCGCCTTGACGACTTCCTTGGTCAAGCGGATGTTATCCTCGAAGGAGTGGTGGGAGCCGTCGAACATGACCGAAGAGAAGCCCGCGCGGATGCACTTCATGGCGATGTCGAAGTTGCTGCCGTGGTCCAAATGCAACGCGATCGGAAGACCGGATTTATCGGCGGCCGCCTTGGCGATCGCAACCGTATATTCCATCCCCATATACTTCAAAGCGCCTTCGCTGACGCCGAAAATAAACGGGGAATTTTCCGCGACGGCGGCATCGGTAATCGCTTGGGCAAACTCGAGGTTGTTCATGTTGAATTGACCGATGGCATATTTTCCTGCTTTGGCTTGCGGTAAAAATTCGGACATCGATACTAATGGCATAGTGTACAATTCCTCCTGCGAATTCATTCGATTTCTCACGATTCGTACATACTGCGTTATTATAACATAAAACGAATGGACGAAGTAAACCGAACGAATGTTTCCAGCTTCTGGAATCTCCGTCCTCTCGCTGGCGCCCCCGGACTAGGATCCGGACGCGAATTGGGAAGACGAACCGTGATCCAGCTGCATGTTCACGGCCAGCCTCATCTCGTCGATGTCGAACGGCTTGGTGAAGTGCATCAGGGCGCCCAGATCGGTCGCTTCCTTGATCATGTCGAGCTCTCCGTACGCGGTCATCATGATCACTTTAATCTCTCTATCGTATTCTTTGATCTGCTTGAGAATTTCCAATCCGTCCATTCCGGGAATCTTCATGTCCAGCAAGACGAGGTCGGGACGATGGACCTTCACGATTTCGAGCGCCGCTCTGCCGTTCGCCGCCTGGAACGTCTCGTAACCTTCGGTGGCGAAAACCTCCAACAGCAAGATTCGGATACCGACTTGATCGTCCACGATCAACAATTTCTTTTTGCTCAAGAGCTCATCCCCTCCGATTCGCTACTGTAGCCTTATTCGTGACCGAAAGCGCGAATTCCTCCTGTTTTCTGTAAAAATATGCACCCGCGCCATAAACGGAACAACCGTTCCGGTCGGCCGGAACGGTTGTCGGACATCGCTCGATTCAGTTCGTTGCGCGGCGGCGCAGCGCCGCCTTGACGAATTCGCGGAACAACGGCTGAGGGCGGTTCGGACGGGAGGTGAACTCCGGATGGAACTGCACCGCCAGGAACCACGGGTGATCCGGCAGCTCGACCATCTCGACGAGACGGCCGTCCGGCGACGTGCCGGAAATTCGCAAGCCCGCCGATTCGATGCGCTCGCGGTACTCGTTGTTGAATTCGTAACGGTGACGATGGCGCTCGTACGCGAGCTCGTCGCCGTAGCATTGCGCCGCCAGGCTGCCCGGAACCATCTTGCAAGGGTACAGGCCCAGCCGCATCGTGCCCCCGAGATCTTCGATGTCCTTCTGCTCGGGCAGCAAGTCGATGACCGGATAAGGCGTCGCCGAATCGATCTCGGAGCTGTTCGCCCCGTCCAGCCCCGCCATGTTGCGGGCATACTCGACGACGGCCACCTGCATGCCCAGGCAAATGCCGAAGAACGGCGTTCCGGTCTCGCGGGCGTAGCGGATCGCGGTAATTTTGCCTTCGATGCCGCGGTCGCCGAACCCGCCGGGGACGAGAATCCCGTGGACGCCGCCGAGCTTCTCCTCCACGTTGTCCGAGGTGATTTCTTCGGCGTTGACCCAACGGATATCGATCTCCGAATCGGCGTCGATGCCCGCGTGTCCGAGCGACTCCACGATGCTCAGATAGGCGTCGTGCAGCGCGACGTACTTGCCGACGATCGCGATCTCCGCCGTATTCTTGAGCGACTTCACGCGCTTCACGAGCGCTTCCCATTCCGACATGTCCGGCGCTCCGGCCGACAAATTCAAATGCTTGACGACATAATCGTCGAGTCCTTGCTCGCGAAGATTAAGAGGTACTTCATATAAAGTGGAAGCGTCGCGGCATTCGACGACCGCGTTCGCGTCGATGTCGCACAGCGAGGCGATCTTGCGCTTCAGCTCGTCGGCCAACGGATATTCCGTGCGGCAGACGATGACGTTCGGCTGGATGCCGATGCTGCGCAGCTCCTTGACGCTGTGCTGCGTCGGCTTCGTCTTGACCTCGCCCGCCGCCTTGATATAGGGAATCAGCGTCACGTGAATATACATCACGTTCTCGCGGCCGATATCGCTCTTGATCTGGCGGATCGCTTCAAGGAACGGCAAGCTCTCGATATCGCCGACCGTGCCGCCGATTTCGGTAATGACGACATCCGATCCGGCTTCCTTGCCGGCGCGGAACACGCGATCCTTGATCTCGTTCGTGATGTGGGGGATGACCTGCACCGTGCCGCCCAGATACTCTCCGCGGCGCTCCTTGCTGATGACCGTGGAATAAATTTTGCCCGTCGTGACGTTGCTGTTCTTCGATAGATTGATATCGATAAATCGCTCGTAGTGCCCGAGATCCAGATCCGTCTCCGCGCCGTCGTCGGTGACGAACACTTCCCCGTGCTGATACGGGCTCATCGTCCCGGGGTCGACGTTGATATAGGGGTCGAACTTCTGAATCGTCACTTTCAAGCCGCGATTTTTGAGCAGCCTGCCGAGCGAAGCGGCGGTAATCCCTTTGCCCAATGAAGATACGACTCCGCCTGTTACGAAAATGTATTTGGTCACCTGTGCGAACCTCCCGCTTCGTGCCTTTCCGGCATTTTCATTATCTTTGCCTGACCCTGGATTTCCCTTGCAAAACGGGAAGAAAAAAGAAAAAAGTGTCACCCAATAAATGGGGGCACTTTTCAAATTCCTATGCTATGGATTAACGTACTTCTAAAGCCCAAGCATAAGTTTAACGTCTCGAATCGACGGTGTCAAGCACTTACGGTTCGCCCGATTCGGCGCCTTGCGGCGCTGCCGGACGCGTCTGCCAGGCCGATTCTAGCGGTCTTCTTCCTTGTCGAAATCGTCGGCCGAATCGTCCTCTTCCTCGTCGAAGCCGTCCTCCTCGTCTTCCGCTCCTTCGAGTTCCTCGTCGAGTTCCGCCTCTTCCTCGTCCTCGAGAATGACCTCCTCGTCGGCATCGGCCGCCTCTTCGCCTTCCTCGAACACTTCGTCGCTGTCCTCGTCGAACAGATCGTAGCTCTCGTCGTCGACCGCAGCGGTGTCCTCGTCTTCGCCGAACAAGTCGTCGTCCTCGTCGTCCACGTCGTCGTTAATGATGCGAGGACGTTTCGCGCCTCCGCTCAACTGTTCGTCGGAGCGTTCGACCGGATACCAGCGCTTCAAGCCCCACACGTTGCCGCCGACGCACGCGAAGCGCCCGTCGATGTTGATCTCCGTGTACAGCTGGGCGATCACCTCGGTGATTTGCTCCTCGGTCAAGCCTCTCATCTTGGCGATCTCCATCATCAGATCGCGGTAATAGAACGGGGTATTGGCGGTCTTCAGCAATTCGTAAGCCAGATCGACCATCGGCATCTCGCGAATTTTCTCGGAGTCGATTTTCAGCACGTAATTGGCGCTCACGTGACTTCCATCCTCTCTGTATGTGAACCGGTATTGAACCTTCACCCGATTTGTCAACCTATAGTAAACCGTATTTCGCATAAAATTGCAAGTCGCCGGGCATGGATCGGAAAATTCGGAACGACCCGCACGCGAAAAAGCGAAGGCGTGTCGACCGCGGACAGCGCCTTCGCTTTTCGACTGTATCCTTCCCGGCCGCTCCGCGGGCGGAGGAACCGGCATGACCAAGAGTCTCACCGGGAAACTCTCCATTCATCCTATGTCGGGAGGGCGAAAATGACACGGAACGACGCCTATTTCGCGTGAAAAAAGGCCATGTTCCCGAGCTTTTGGCGGCTCCCGTTCATACAGTAGAGAACACGGCAGAGAAGCGGCCCGGCAAACCGCTCCCCTGCAATTCCGTCCGGGAGGGAAGCCCCATTGGACGCAACCGAAATCGCCGATTGGCTCCGCAGGTTTCCATGCTCCCCGCAGCCCTCCGGCCGAAGGAGCATTCTCCGCTTCGCGAATCTTGCCGATTACGACCGTTTCCTGCAGGCGATGAAAGCCGCCGGCCCCCGCTTGGGCACGCTCGCGGAGGTGCGGCGGCTCCCTCTCATCCGCGCCGTGTCCTATCCGTCGGAGAAGGTCGGAATTCCCCCTTCGCTAAGCGGAAAGGCCGTGTGGGAGGAGGATCCGCCGGTTACGCTGCACGCGTTGCGGAAGGGCGCCATCGTCACCGACAAGGGGATCCCGTGGGGCGTCAAGCACATACAGGCGCAGCAAGCCTGGAGCCGCACGACGGGATATCGGGTCAAAGTCGGCGTCATCGATACCGGCGTGGACTACAACCATCCCGACTTGCGCCATTCGCTCGAACGGGGCATCAATCTGCTGAACCGGATGGCGCTTCCCCGGGACGATAACGGACACGGCACCCATATCTCGGGGACGATCGCGGCGGCGAACGAGCTGCAAGGCATGATCGGCGTCGCTCCCCGTTCGGTCATCTACCCCGTCAAAGCGTTCGATCATAACGGGACCGCATACGTCTCGGATATCATCTTGGGCATCGAGTGGTGCGTTCGTCACCGAATGGACGTCGTCAACATGAGCTTCGGCATGAAAACCCGAAGCCGTTCGCTGTTGAGCGCCGTCCAGAACGCCTACCATTCGGGCGTCCTGATCGTCGCGTCCTCAGGCAACGAAGGACGCGTCGGTGACATCGATTACCCCGCCGGCTTCCCGCAAACGATCGCTGTCGGCGCCACCAACCGGGCGGGACGGATCGCCAAGTTCACGAACCGGAGCGGCGCGATCGACGTCTATGCCCCAGGTGACCGCGTCGTCTCTTCCTGGTTGAGAGGCAAGCATCGGGAGATGAGCGGCACGTCGATGGCGACGTCCCACGTCACCGGCGCGGTCGCGCTGCTGCTCGCGCTTAGGCCCGAACTTACGCCGGCGCAGATCAAGGAAGCGATCAAAAATTCCGCCAAGCCCTTGAGAAAAGCGAAAGCCCCCCGGATCGCCGGGGAGCTTAACGTCGTGCGGATGATCAAAGCCGCGGAAAGCCTATGAATCGGGAGGAGCTCGCCGTCACATGCGATCCGGCGCGGATACGCCGACGAGCTTGAGCGCGTTCGCCAGCGCGATTCGGATCGCGGCCAGCAGCTGCAGGCGCGCTTGGGTTTGTTCGGCGTCTTCGGTAATGACGCGCTCGGCCTTATAATAGCTGTGGAATTGCGCGGCAAGCTCGTAGAGATAACGGATAATCGCATGGGGCGCGTAGAGGCGCGCCGCTTCCGCGACCGTCTCCGGCAGCTCGCCGATCTTGCGCAGCAGATCGAGCTCCTGCTCCGCCGTCAGCTTGCCGAGGTCGGCTTCTTGCCACGGCCGGACGGCAACGCCTTGCTCTTCGGCTTGGCGGAAAATGCTGCAAATGCGCGCATGCGCGTACTGCACGTAGAACACGGGATTTTCGTTCGACTTCGACACCGCGAGATCCATGTCGAAATCGAGGTGGGAATCCATGCTGCGCATCGTGAAGAAATAGCGGATGGCGTCGACGCCGACTTCATCCATCAAATCTTCCATCGTGATCGCCTTGCCGGTGCGCTTCGACATTTTCACCTTCTCGCCGTTCTGAAACAGGCTGACCATCTGGGCGATGAGCACGGTCAGCTTGTCCGGATCGTTGCCGAGCGCGGCCATCGCCGCCTTCATCCGGGGAATGTAGCCGTGATGGTCCGCGCCCCAGATGTTGATCAACCGATCGTATCCCCGTTTGTACTTATCCATATGATACGCCGCATCCGGCGTCAAATACGTATAGCTGCCGTCGTTCTTCACGAGCACGCGGTCCTTGTCGTCGCCGAAATTCGTGGAAGAGAGCCATACCGCGCCTTCCTGCTCGTAGACTTGGCCTTGCGCCCGAAGCGCGTCCAGCGCTTCGACGACTTTGCCGGTTTCGTACAGGGACGTTTCGCTGAACCACTCGTCGAAGGTCACGCCGAATCTGGCAAGATCCCGTTTGATTTTGGCCAATTCCTGATTCAAACCGTATTCGCGGAAAAAGGCGAAGCGCTCTTCGTCCGGCAACGACAGCAGCCGATCGCCTTCTTGTTCGGCCAGCGCTTTGGCGAAGCCCACGATGTCTTCCCCGTAGTAGCCGTCCTCCGGCATCTCCGCGTCCTGCCCGAGCGCTTGGCGATAACGCGCCTCGAGCGATTTGGCGAGATTGTTCACCTGGTTGCCGGCGTCGTTAATGTAGTATTCGCGCGTCACGTCGTATCCGGCCGCGTCCAGAACGTTGCACAGCGCGTCGCCGACGGCCGCCCCGCGGGCGTGTCCGAGATGCAGGCTTCCCGTCGGGTTGGCGCTGACGAATTCGACTTGAATCCGTTGACCCCGCCCGGCTTCGACATGCCCGTAGCGGTCGCCTTGGTCGATCGCCTGTCCGACGACCGGATAGAGATAGCTCTTGTCGAGCTTGAAATTGATAAAGCCCGGACCGGCGATTTCCGCGGACCGAATGAAGGCGCGGCCGCCGTCCAGCTTGGCGACGATCGCTTCCGCGATCTGCCGCGGATTTCTCTTGGCGATCTTCGTCAGCTGCATCGCGAGGTTCGTCGCCAAATCCCCGTGAGCCTTATCCTTCGGCACCTCGAGCGAGATTGCGGGCAATTCTTCGCGCGACGCGACCAGTCCCGCTTCGAGCGCCGCGTCCGCCAGCGCCTCCTTCACCGATGCCTGCAATTGTTCCAATACGTTCATTAAGCCCGTTCCTCCCGAATATCGAGCCGGATGCGGAAGCTTCCGACCGTTTGATCCTGCATGAGCAAGTCGTATTTCCACTCGACGCGGCCGCCGGCCTCCGACAGCTTGACGTCCAGCCGGGACGTCTTCGCGCGCACGTCGTGGACGCCGTACGGCGTCTCCATCTTGCCCGTTAACGACTCCCGCGGACGGAACGTCTGCTCGAACAAGATCGCGCCCCTGCGTCTAAGCTGCAGCTCGCCGTCGCGCACGAACAGCGTATTGCTCGTCTCGACTCCGTTCTCGTCGGGAGGCTCCTTATAAGTAAGCGCCCACCCCGTTCGGAGACGGTACAGCTCTCCGCTCAGCTCCGTTCGCTGCGGATCGGCGTCCTTCTGCCAGCTCCGGAACCCGATCGATACGTTCCGCTTGTCCGGCATCGTTTTCTCTCCCTGCTGATCTTTACTCTTGTTACTACTATATACAGATCGCATGACCAATTCAAATGGGATTTTCGGGTTGATTGCGGAAGTCTGCCCGGCTATAATAGGAAAAAACAACAAACGACGATGATCGAGAGAGTACCTTAATCCCTCCTGCCATCAGCGAGCCGGGTCGGTGCAAGCCGGCGCAGGCGCTTAAGGGAACCGCACTCGGGAGTCGGCTTTCCGAACCGCGCTTAACGGCTAGGGAAGCCCGGCGGCGCGCCGTTATCGAAAATTGAGTGGATTCCCGTACGGGAATGCCAGAAGAGTGGTACCGCGGAAGCATCCTCCGTCTCTTGCGAGACGGGGGATTTTTGCATTGTACAATACGTCCGCCCTAAGGAGGGACCTATCGCCATGTTATTCGCTCGCGCTTCCGAACTGTTGTCGTCTTACCTCGCCTCGTCTCCGGATGAATTGCTCGGCATGCTAGAGCTTCCGCCCAGACCGGAGCTTGGAGACGTCTCGCTCCCCTGCTTCGCGTTCGCCCGAACGCTCAGGCAAGCGCCACCTGCGATCGCGCGGGAGCTTGCCGACCGAATCAACGCGGATCTGACGGATGCTCGCGCGGACTCGGCGGGCGGATACTTGAATCTTTATTTCGACGGCCCTTTATGGCGTACAACGATCGTGGAACGGGCGCTGAGCGCGGATTACGGACGTTCCGATTTCGGAGCCGGCATTCGGGTCGTCGTCGACATGTCCTCCCCCAACATCGCGAAGCCGTTCGGCATCGGGCATCTCCGTTCGACGATGATCGGCAATGCCCTCGTTCCTGGCCGCGGCGATCTACCGGAGGAAGACGCTGGGAGCCGATCGTATTCTCTATGTCGTCGGGGCGGAACAGAGCCTTCACTTCCGGCAGGTGTTCGCCGTGCTGAAGAGAATGGGATACGATTGGGCGGATCAATGCGTACATTTGCCCTTCGGATTAATGACGATCGACGGCAAGAAGATGTCCACGCGCAGAGGAAAGGTCGTCTTCCTCGAGGACGTATTGGACGAAGCCGCTGCGAGCGCCCTTAGCATCATCGAAGGAAAGAACCCCGGTCTGGCGAACAAGGAAGCCGTCGCGGAGGCCGTCGGCGTCGGCGCCGTCGTATTCGGCGATCTGAAGCATCGCCGGATGCTGTCCGTCGATTTCCGCATCGAAGACGCCGTCAGCTTCGAGGGCGAAACGGGGCCCTACCTGCAATACACGCACGCCCGCATCCGTTCTCTGCTGAGGAAAGGACGGTACGAAGAGCTACGCGTCCGCCACGCCGTCGACGGCGGCTATCTTGGATCCGCTCCGGCCTGGGCATGCATCAGGACGCTGTCGCGATACGAGGCCGCGATCCGGGAAGCCGTCGAAGAGAACGAACCGTACATCGTCGCCAAGTACTTGCTCGATCTGGCTAAAAGTTATAATCGGGTATACAATTCCGCCAAAATTCTGGGCGAAGGGAAGGACGAAGGCGAAATTTCTTCTCAACTCGCGCTGGCCGCCGCCGTGGCGGCCGTCTTGCGCGACGGACTCGGCTTGCTCGGCATCCGAGCTCCTGAGGAAATGTAACGAACGGAGCCGGGAACGCGAAGCGCCCGCTTGAGGGAGGGCGTCGTTCACATTCCCGGCTCGTTCGCATGCGGTTATCTTCTCATCGTTTCCCTCAGGCGGAATTGCCCGACAAGCTGCTGCATGAAGCCCGTGATCGCTTCAACGTTGCCGGAAGTATGACGGACGTTCACGATATCGGCCAACAGCTCTTGAACCTGTCCTTCCACTTCCTTGGAGATCGCGCGATTCTCGAGGCTCACTTCCGCCACCTTCTCCATCAGGACGACGACCTCGTCCACGACCCGGGTTCTGCGCGTGTCGTCCGCCTTCGCGCTTCCCAGCGTTTCCGTCGCCGCGGCGACAAGCTCGTTCCCTTCGAGCACGACCTTCGTGCCTTCGTTGATCGAGGCATAAGCTTCCTGCGCGTGCAGCGAGATTTTCTCCACGAAGCCGTGAACCTCCTCGGTAGATTGGCGGGTCATGTCGGCCAGCTTGCGGATTTCTCCCGCGACGACCGCGAATCCGCGGCCGTGCTCGCCGACTCTCGACGCCTCGATCGCCGCGTTAAGCGCGAGCAAATTCGTCTGCGCCGAAATTTCCTCGATGACGTTAAGCACGTTCCGAATCCGGTTAGACGTATCCAGAAACACGCGAATCGTCTTGTTCGTCTCTTCGACGCGCGCGGAAATCTCCGACATTTTGCCGCCGATCCGGCCGACTTCATCCTGAGCGACCGTAATTTGCCTCGACGCGTTCTCTTCCAGTTCCTGCAGCGTCCGGCGCATTTCGTCCGTGACGATCTTCGCCTCGTCGATATCCTTCAGTTGGCTGCGCAGACTGCGGATCATGTCGTGCACCTTGCCGCTGACGCGTTCCGTCGAAGACGCCGTCGTCGCGGTCGAATCCTTGAGCAGCTGTTGGCTCGCCGATACGTCGCCCGCGGCCAGCTTCACTTTCAGCATGACGCCTTCAAGGGAGTCGATCATGTTGTTGATCCACTTCGCGAGCTCGCGGGACTCGTCGTTGTCGAACTCCCTCGTGTCGAGCCGCTGCGTGAGATCGCCTTTTCCTTCAGCGTTGATCCGGATGAAGCGGTTGATTTTCCGAATCGGGTCCACGACTTTGGCGGTCGTCCGCCGATGCAGCGCGTTCACGACGATCAAGCCGAACAACAGGTTGAACGCCAGCGCGCTCAGCCCGATAACGAGCGGAGAAGCTTGTCCCGCGATCAGGAACACCAAGGCCGCCGCGACGACCGCGAAGATTAGGGTCAGACTTAGATGCGGCTTCAATTGACGGTAAGCGATCCCGCGGATCCGGTACACCTCTTCCAAATCTCCCTCGCACATCATGCCCCACCCGTCCGGGCAGTGCGGCAATCGGAACGTCACGCCTTTGCCGATAACGGGAATGTGGCGGTAATCCGAATAGCCGGGAAATTCGACGAACAAGTTGCTGCCGTTCTTAATCGTATTCGCGACGCCGGGATGAAGCTCGCGGGTTGCGGGGTCCGTGAACATAAGCTCCAGTTCTGTATGCTCCTTGACCGTGACGACTCCCCAGTCTGTCGTGACGCCGTCCTTCAGATTCTCCCCGTGCGTAAACGTCCGGTCTTCGAAGCGGCTGCGGGACAGAGCCGTTCCCGGAGCGATGTGACGATTCAGAACGGGCTTGGCCATAAAAATGTAGTTGTCCCCGGAGTCCGGATAGACGTGTCCGGATTCCCGCTGGATCAGATCGCCGATGACGTCGTTGGGCACCCTCGCGCATACGGCTCCGGACCATTTCCCTTCTTTCACGATCGGAAGAATGAAGAGCAGCGTCATTTTGTCGTGAAACGGCGAAGAGCGGGATCCGGTCTCGAGCGTCATCGGGTCCCCGTACGGGCCGAACAAGCACTTGCGGCCTTCGCCGCCGTCCCCTCTGGCGAATCGCAACCCGGCCGCCAGCGGCGACTCGCCCCCGTAATCGCGGCCGAGGTGCGGAGAATGCGTCGAATGGCGGACGACGCCGGCGGCGTCTAGAACGAACAACTCCGTCACGTCGGACGCGCGGGCGTAAGCGGCGGCGAACAGCCGATTCCAGGCTTCGGCGACCTGGCCGCCGTCCGCGCTGCCCTTGTTCCGGCTCGCGACGGCCGCTTCCGCGGACGCCATCTGCTCTTGAAGGCGTTCGAGATGCAGCCAGTAATCGTTCGTCCAATCTGTCAGGATTTGAACCCGGGTTTCCGCGATGCCTTCGAAAATATCCTCGACGTCCTTCTTCAACCGCGCGTTCAACCGATAGGACCGCCATAGCGGCAAACCTTGCTTCCAGCCCAGCCATCCGAACATACGCTCCACCCCATGTCTTAAGTCTTATATATATGTCAGCTATTGTAACACATCAACAAAGAAATGGAAGCCAAATTATGATATATGTAGTGAAAGTTGTCTGAAAAATCACATAATTTTCACAAAAATCCGGTACTTCTATCTATAGTTACTCGTATATGGGCATAAATGCTTACCCCGTAGGTTTAGTCGGTTTTAAAATTCACGGAAATGCCGAATAGGCCGAGATCGCCTCTTCTGCGAAGGTCTCGGCCTAGCTAACTCGCTCTTTTCCATTTTCGAATAGGGCAATATCGATCTTTACGACCGCCTTTTTGATCTGAACCGGAGCTTGTCTCCGAATATCATCGCCGTCTCTCCGTTTCCTCAAATCCCTTATGCGCGGGCTTCCAAGCCCCACTCCGTTCTACCACGAGGTCAAGCCGCCGTCAATGACCAAGTTGTGTCCCACGGTGTAATCGGAAGCTCCGGAAGCCAGGTAGGCGATCGAGCCTTTCAGGTCGATCCGGTCCCGCCCCATTCGTCCGAGCGGGACTAGCTTCGTATAGTTTTCGACGAAACGTTCCGGCTGCCGACGGTAGAATCCCCCAGGAGAAATGGCGTTCACGTAGATGCCGAACGGCGCGAGCGATACGCCGATCCCCTTCGTCAGATTGATAACGCCGGCTTTGCTGGCGAGATAGTCCGGTACGGTCGGAGACAGTCCCGAGCCCGGGTAAATCCGAAGGTCGCGCCCGACGATCCCGTCGATGGAGGCCATGTTGATGATCTTCCCCGACCGGGCTTTCTTCATATAAGGAGCGACGGAACGGCAACCCAGGAATACGCTGGTCAGATTTGCGTCCATCGTATACTTCCAGTCTTCCAGCAGCCGCGTCTCCAGAAATTCAAACGAAGGATCGTCCTCGATCGTCTCGGGCACGACGGACACCCGGCGTCCTCCGGCGTTGTTAACGAGAATGTCGATCTTGCCGTACCGGCTGGCGAGATCGTCCACCGCCCTTTTCCAACTCTCCTCGTCGGTGACTTCCAGTTCGATTCCGACGACTTCCGCGCCCGTATCCGCGGCGAGGAGTGCCGCCGTCGCATCCGCCTCCGCTTGCCGCCTCCGGGTGACCGCGACGGTCGCCCCAAGCTCCGCCAACGCTTCGGCCGCGTCGTAGCCCAAGTTGCTGCCTCCCGTTACCAACGCAACCTTGCCGCTCAGATCGAACAGCGCCTTCACGTTCACTCTCTCGTTCATCGTTCCATCGCCTCCTTCGCTTGCGCTGCCTTAACGTGTATTCAAGAACGGGAACCGCGAAGCCGTCGCGCGGATATCCGCGCGCTGGGCGTCGCTCAACTGTTGGATCGGCTTGCGCGGAAGTCCGGTATCGAAGCCCTGCAGTCTAAGAATCTCGCGTTCGAAAGCGATGAAGTCGTACTTCAGCAGCTCGTTGATCACCCTGTTAACCTCGTATTGGATGGCTCTCGCCTCCTCGATCCGCCCTTGCCGAAACAGCCGATGAAGCTCTACGAACTTGGCCGGCATAATATTGTAAGTCGATCCGATCGCCCCGAACGCGCCCATGGCCAGACCCGCCAGGCAGCTTTCGTCCGGGCCGTTGAATACGAGGAAGTCCTCGCCGCAGACGTCCATGATCTGCTGCATCTCGTAAGCGTTCATCGACGTGAATTTCAAGCCGATAATGCCGTCGACGCTCGACAGCTCCCGATAGAAATCCGCCGATTGCTTCGATCCCGTCATGTCCGGGAAATGGTAAGCGATGAGCGGAATGTCGGCAGCTTCCGCGATATCGATATAATGCCGCTTGATTTGCTCCGTTCCGTGCTTGTAATAAAACGGCGTAACCGCCGACACCGCTGCGGCTCCCGCTCCGTAAGCATGCTTCGTCAGAGCGACGGCGGTTGCCGTATCCATGGCGCCGACATGGGCGATGACGGGCACCTCTTTCTTCACCTCGTCCATGACGATTTCCAGGAAGCTTTGCCTTTCCTCGATCGTCTGAAGGAAGCCTTCGCCCGTGCTGCCGCTCAAGTAAAACCCGGCGACGCCCTGGGAGATCAAATGTCGAACTAACTCGCGCGTTCTCTTATCGCTAATCCGACCGTCGTCCTCGTAGGGCGTAATAAGGGCAGGAATGATGCCTTGCAGTTGCGCGTATTTCTTCCGGTTCGAACTCATGAGTGTTTGCTCCTGTCTCTATTGGATTGGGATTAACCCGATTAACCCTTGATACCTCCGGCGGTTAAGCCTTCGATCAGCAATTTCTGAATCAGCGAGAAAATGAGAATGATCGGCAGGATGACGATGACGCCGCTGGCGAGAATGCCTCCCCAGTTCGCGGCCCCCATGCTCTCCATCACTTCCGCGATGCCGACTTGAACGGTCTTGGCGGCCAGAGAGTTGGTCAGAATCAGCGAATATTGGTAATCGTTCCATCCGAGGATGAACGAATACAAGCTGACCGATACCAACCCCGGCAATGCCATCGGAACCATGATCTTGAACAGCGTCTTCAGCTTGCCGGAACCGTCCATATAAGCCGCTTCTTCCAGTTCCTTGGGCACGCTTTTGAAAAATCCGCTCATGATCCACACGGCCACCGGTATCGTCATCGTGTTGTAGATGAGCACCAGCACCGTCTTCGTGTTCAAGATCGAGAAGGCGGAAGCGAGCTTGTACCAGGGGATCATGATCAGCGGACCTTGGATCATCTGGGCCAGCACGAACAGCACGATGACCAGCCCGATTCCCGGCACCTTGAATCTGGCCAGGCCGTAGCCGCTCACGCAGGCGATGAGCCCGGTGCAGAGCGCCGTGAGCGCGCACACGATTATGGAGTTGGACAGCAGCTTGCCGATATTCATCCCGCGCTCGCCGGTTGCCCACGCATAGTGTTCGAACGTGAAGCTCGAGATCAGCCAGGTGGGCGTCGAAGCGAACATCTCTTCGGTGCTTTTAAACGTCGTATCCACCAACCAAAGGAAAGGAAAGAGGGTGAACAGCATCAGAATCGCCAGACTTGCGTATTTGAACGTACGGAACGAAAGCGTCTCTCTCATGACTTCACCCCCTCTAATCGTTATCTCTGCCGAACAACTTCGCGTAGATCGCCACGAGGACGAGCACGAATACCATCGACAGCGCCGCGATGGCCGAACCGCGTCCCAGATCGTAATAGACGAAAGCGTTCGTGTAGACGTACGTCGGCAGGATGCTCGTCTCGAAGCCCGGTCCTCCGTTGGTCAGCGCCCAGATCATCTCGAACTTCGTCCATGAAGAAACGATCGAGACCATGCCCGTCACGTACATGATCGGCTTCAAGAGCGGCAGCACGATACGAATAAGCCGTTGCCAAGCCGTCGCCCCGTCCACTTCCGCGGCTTCCATCATTTCCTTGGAGATGCCCGTCAAGCCGGACAACAGCATCAACGCAATGTAAGGGAAGCCTTTCCACACGGAAGTCAGCAGCAAAGCGGGCCACACCCAGAACTCGTCGCCCAACCAGACGATGCTTTCCTGGATGATGCGCCACTCGGTCAAGTAATGATTGGCGATTCCGTTATGCCCGTCGTAAATCCATTTCCATACGATGCCGATAATGACGACGGGGGACACCCACGGCACCATCATCAATCCCCGCCATAAGCCCCGGGATCGGATCTTCGCGTTTAATATCAGAGCCGCCGGAATGGCGACCGCGAATTGGAACGCCGTCGAGCCGATGACCCAGACGAGACTGTTCCGCATGATTTTCCAAAATTTATCGTCTTCCGTCAGGAAATAAACGTAATGGTCGAGCCCGATGAACGACATCGCCCGGTTCGAGATCAAGGAATAGTCGAACAAGCTCAACCGCACCGTCTCGAACAGGGGATAAAACTGAAAAGCGACCAAATAAAGCACGGCGGGCGCCAGCAAAAGATAGCCGAAGCCGTAGGATTTGATAAACTTGCGGGTTAACATGGCGTCTTCTCCTCTCTCCGTCCCCGTTAGCGCGAACAAGAAAGGGGACCCCGGACGATCGGCCCTCGGAGCCCCCAGACTGCTGTTTCTCTCTATTCGGCGTACTTGGCGGCGACGGCGTCGATGCCTTTCTTGATTTCGCCATAGGCTTCTTCCGCGTCTAGCTTATCCGTCAGGAATTTGACCATAATATCCTGAACGACCGTCTCCATCTCCGGCTGACCGACGATCGTATCCATCGGCACGCCGGTCGTGTCTACCATGGCGAGGAAATCCTCGATGACGCGCTTATGTCCATCGATCGCCTTGGGATAGACGTCTTCCGCTTTTTTAATGACTTCGTCCAAGCTTGTCGCTTTCACCGCCGAGATGTTCAGAATGGCAGCCTGCGTGCTGTTGAACTCGGGCGACAGCAATTCCTCGATCAATCTCCAGGCGACTTCCTTGTTCTTGCTGCCCTTGTAGATGCCGAAGCCGGAGTTGGCGACCGGCGTCTTGGCCGCGGAGCCCGACGGCCCCTTCGGATAGGGAATCGCGCGGGAGACGTTGATGATATCCGGATTTATGCTGTATACGTTCGATGAGAAGAACGTGCCCGCTGGGATGATGCCGACTTCGCCGTTGCTGTAGGCCCGGAACATTTCCGGGTATCCCCAGGTCAGGTGCGCTTTCGGCTGGAACGCTTCCAGCTTCTTGAAGTGGTTCAGCAGTTCGATAAACTTCGCTTTGCTCGGCTCGGACGTGTCCGACAAGAGCAGATCGTTGCTGTAGCCTGCCGTAAAAGGCACTCGGAACGCAAAACGCGCCACGCCCAGCGGATACCCGAAGCCGTACTTGCCGTCCTTGGTCATCAGCTCCGCCGCCTTCTCCAAGTCTTCCCACGTCTGCAGCTCTTCCAGCTTCATTCCGGCGTCGTTCAGCATTTTCTCATTGACCATCAGGTTAAACGCGTTCGCCGTGGCGGGCGCCGCATAGATTTTGCCGTCGATCGTCGAATAATCGAGCGTGCCCGGAAGGAAATTGTCCGCTTTTACGCTGGTGTCCTCGCGCTGCATGTAAGGCGTCAGATCCTCCAGTCCGTCCATCTGCACGAAGTTGGTGACGTCCTGGGTGGTGGCGATGTCGGGAACGTCGCCGGTGCTGATCATGACGGATATTTTCTTCTCCATGTCCGCCCAGGATAAGTACATGAACTCAATGTTGACGTTCGGATACTTTTCTTTCATGGCCGTCTTGAAATTTTCCGCGAACAGCTTCTCGGATTCGGACGTGCCCGGGTAGACGAAGCGAATGTCCGCCTTCACCGTTTTCCAATCGATCTCTTCGCCGGACGAGCCGCCGCTTCCGTCTGCCTGGCTGCTTGCCGGCGAAGCCGCCGGAGAGCTTGCCGGAGAAGCCCCCTCGTTATTCCCGTTGGAACAGCCCGCGAAGATCAGGCTGATCGCCACGAGGAAACCTATCAAACTTGTCGCTTTCTTCTTTCGAATCGTCATGCTTCCGCCCCCTGTAGTCGGTGGATTTCGTTGCTTGCCCATTCATCATAGTCTCTTCCGCCGCCTCCTCACAATGAGACGACTTCAAGATTTGGTGGACTGAATCTAGAAGTCTCGACCCGAGAGCCGCGGAGCGATTGTCACCCTATTTTTTTTCTGATAAGCTTGCCACCATAAGCATCCCGCGTACGACACCCAGGGGAGTTGGACCAAGCATGAAGCTGTTCCGGAAGCTGCAAACGAAAATATTCCTCTACTTTATTCTGGTCGTTCTCATCCCTCTGCTCAGCCTGGGGATCTTCTCCTACTTCAACTCCACGAGCCTGCTGGAAAAGCAAGTGATCGGCCATCAGAACCAGACGATCGGCCTGATCGAGAATAACATCAAGATGATGCTGGACGACGCCCAGGACATCTCCTCTTACATCATGAACAACGAGACCTTCCAGAACCTGCTGAACCAGCCGAAGCCGGAAGAGTACAATCGCGCGCAGCAGACGATGCTGTCCTACTTGTCCAATCTGAAGACGGCCAAGAGCTATATCTCTTTCATCATCGTCTACGGAGAGAACGGATTCGTCTTTCGGGATTTCAAGGATTTTTATCGGGAAGTGGTCCCCTACCAGCAACTCATCGAGTCTCCGACTTACATCGCCACGGCGGCTAAAGAAGGGGAAGCCAATTGGATGTTCTCCAGCGACCCTCTTTTCCCGTATTTGCAGCAGTACAACGAAGTCATGGTAGGCCGCCGGGTAACGAATATTTACGACTCGGAGCAAAAATTGGGCATGCTCTTCATGGGCATCCGCCGCGAGGCGTTCCTCGACTCCATTCAGGATGTCGAAATCAGCGACTCCATTCAGCTTCTTCTCGTCGACGACAATTACAACCTCGTGGCCAGCAATCAAAAAAACCGGGACGTCGATTACTACCGGGAAAGCGATCTCGATTTCAAAAGGAGGCTGATCCATCCCGGCGAAGATCGCGTTATTCGCGTGAGCGAACAGGAATTCTATATCTCGGCCTCGCAGGTGGCGCCTTACGAGTGGGTGGTCGTCAGTTTGACGCCCCTTAAGGAAATCCGCGAGCAGCATCAGGTGCTGCTCAAATTCACGTTGATCGCATCAGTCTCTCTTCTGCTGATCGTCGCTTTGCTGTCCATCTTCCTGTCTCGCAACGTCACTTCGCCGATCCGAAAGCTGCTGCGTTCGATGAACGACTTCAAGCGGGGCGACTTCAACCAGAAGGTCGCGGTCGAATCCAAGGACGAAGTCGGCCTGCTGACGCAAAAATACAATCAAATGGTCGCCGAGCTTAACGAATTGATCCAGAAAGTGTACATTAGCCAGACCAATCAGAAGATGATCGAATTGAAGACGCTGCAGGCGCAGATCGAGCCGCATTTTCTCTACAACACGCTCGACTACATCTTCCTGAACTCCAAGATCAACGGGGACGACGAGACGGCGGAAGTCGTCCGGTCGCTCAGCCAGTTGTTCCGCATCTCGCTGAACCGGGGAAGCGATTACTACAGTCTTGAGAACGAGATCAATCAGATCAGAGCCTACGTCAATATCCAGCAAGCCCGGTTTCCCAGCCGCTTCAAGGTCGAGTACGCGATCGATCCTAAGGTGGAGCCTTACTTGACTTCCAAGCTGCTCCTGCAGCCCATCGTCGAAAACGCGATCATTCACTCGTTCGATCATAAGGAGAAAGGCGAAGGCGTGCTGCGCATCTCCGGCGGCCTATCGGAGGACGGCATCGTTTTCGCCGTCGAAGACAACGGCAAAGGCATGACGGAGGATCAGGTGGCCGCGCTCCTGCAAGTATCTCCGCACGGCAGCGGGGGCTACGGCATCAAGAACGTCAACGAGCGGCTGACGATGCTGTTCGGCGAGGAATACCGGCTTCGCATCGCGAGCGAGATCGGCAAGGGAACGACCGTCACGATCCGGCTGCCGATTATTCACAACGAAGAGGAATGGGTGAGTTTATATGAAAATCATGGTCATCGATGACGAGCCTATCGTATGCATCGGACTGCGCAAGCTCGTCCCTTGGGAGGAACACGGCTTCGAATGGCTAGGCGCGGCGGAAAACGGCTTGGAAGCCCTGCGCATGATCGAGTCCAAGCCGCCGGATTTGATCATCGTCGATTGTCGGATGCCTATCATGGACGGTCTGCAGCTGCTGAAGGAAATAGGTTCTCGCCAAATCCCGATCAAGTCTGTCATCCTCAGCAGCCACGACGAGTTTATGTACGCCCAGCAAGCGCTTCAGCTCGGGGCATCGGACTACTTGCTGAAGCCGCCCGACCTCGACCGGCTTCTGGAAGTCGTTCTGCGCGTGAAGAAGGAATGGGAAACCGAGAGAACGCTTAAGCAGCAGATGAAGGACAACTTCCCGGTCATGGTGGAACGGTTTCTTCACAGCTTGGTCGACGGGACGCGACAGAAGGAGGACGTATTCCGGGAGAAAACGAAGTATTTGCGCCTATCGATCCATCCCGGGCCCTTCCGCGTATGTCTGCTGGAGATCGAGGACGAGACCGGCCGGTTGGATCAGTACTCCGTGGAAGATCATCACCTCATCCACTTCGCCGTCGCTAACATCATCGAGGAGACACTCGGGGAATGGAGCGCCAAAGCGCTGCTCCAGGAACAGTCCCGCAGGTTCATCCTTCTGTTGAACGACGAAGACGGGGACGCGGAACGGCCGGCCATCCTCCGATCGCTGCTGAAGCAGTTGATCGACAACCTGCGGACGACCTTGAAGCTTGGCGCAACCGTCGGCGTCTCGCAACGCTACCGACTCCTGTTGAACGATTGCAGAAGCGCCTACGAGAACGCTAAGACCGCCCTCCGCTACAAATACTACACGGGCGCGAATCAAGTGATCTGCATGGACGACCTCGAGAGCGGCTTGGGTCAGACGGACGCGGGGAGTCTGGATCATTCCGCCATTAGCGAGGAGGAGCTTCTCATGTCGCTGCGGGTTTGCAACGAGAACGGCCTGGATGCTTGGCTGTCCTCGTTCATCGCGTTCCTGAAAAGCCGGTCGTTCAACCAACACGAAACGAAAACGTTAAGCCTTCAACAGATGATCGCGGCGACCCACGTTCTCGTGGAGATGCATCCGCAGTTGCAGCTGGACGAGCTTCTGTCGACCGACGACATCGCGAGGACCTTCCGGGCAGGCACGATAGAGGAGCTCTCCGGCTTGCTGCGGGAGTTCCTGTACGGTTTGCTCGCGACGACGCAAACCTTGCGCAAATCCGGGAAGAACGCCGTCATCGAGAAGACCAAAGCCTTTATCCAGGACAACTACGCCCGCAACCTGACGCTCGAGATGATCGCGGCCGAGGTGTTCCTTTCCCCGGTTTATCTCAGCTTTCTGTTCAAGCAGGTCGAAGCCTTGAATATCACGGATTATATCACGCAGGTGCGCATCGACCGAGCCAAGACGCTGCTGCTGACGACGAACGGCAAAACCTACGAAATCGCCGGACTCGTCGGTTACCAGGACGACAAATATTTCGCACGCATTTTCAAAAAACGGGTCGGCATGACCCCGTCGGAATTCCGATCGCAAAGTTGATCAACCGCCAAAAAGCCCCCGATGCTCGCGCCAAGGCGACATCGGGGGCTTTCCACGGTCGCAAGGCTTCTTCCGCCGCTTACTTCACGAATCCTAACAGCATCTCGCGAATCATCTTCGAAGCGACGATCGGCGTCATCTCGGTCGGGTCGTAGATCGGCGCGACTTCGACCAGGTCGAAGCCGACGACGTTGACGCCGGAGCCCGCGATCGCGTGAATCGCTTCGAGCAGCTCCTTCGACGTAATGCCGCCCGCCTCTGTCGTCCCCGTGCCCGGAGCGGCGGACGGATCGAGCACGTCGATGTCGATCGTCACATACACCGGGCGCCCGGCTAGAGACGGCAGCTCCTTTTTCAGCGGCTCGGTCACGTCGAACGGATGGAAATGGATGCCCGATTGCCGGGCGTACGTCCAATCCTCCTTGGAACCGGAGCGAATGCCGAATTGATAGACGTTGGACGGCCCCATCAGCTCCGCCGCCTTGCGGATCGGCGTGGAATGGGACAGAGGCTCGCCCTCGTATTCTTCGCGCAAGTCGGTATGGGCGTCGAAATGGAGAATCGCAAGATCCGGATATTTCTTGTAGACTTCCTGGATGACCGGCCAAGTGACGAGATGTTCGCCGCCCAGGCCTACCGGAATTTTGCCGTCGGCCAGCACGCCGCGAACGTATTCGGCGATGATGTCCAAGCTTTTGGCCGCGTTGCCGAACGGGAGCAGCAGGTCTCCCGCGTCGAAATAGGCCAAGTCGTAGAGGCTTCGGTCCAGATACGGGCTATATTCCTCCAGTCCGACGGAGGCTTCGCGGATTCGGCCCGGTCCGAAGCGGGAGCCCGGACGGAACGATACGGTATAATCCATCGGCATGCCGTAGATGACGGCTTTGGCTGCCGCGTAATCCTCGGAGCTGCAGATGAAGACGTTGCCGGAGTAGGCTTGATTTAAGCGCATGCGGGTTCTCCTTTACTTCGTCAGATCCTCGACGAACTTCGGCAGCGCGAACGCGGCTTTGTGCAGGCGAGGCGAATAGTATTTCGTATCCAGCTCCGGAATCTTGGTCTCGTCGACGGCCAGCGGATCGTACTTCTTGCTGCCCATCGTGAATGTCCACAGGCCGCTCGGATAGGTCGGAATATTCGCAACGTACACGCGCACGATGCCGAACACTTCCTTCACGTCGCGATTGACGTTCCGGATCAGCTCCGCCTTGAACCAAGGGTTGTCCGTCTGCGCCACGAAAATGCCGTCATCCTTGAGCGCGTCGTGGATTCCTTGGTAGAACCCTTTCGTGAACAGGTTCACCGCGGGTCCGACCGGCTCGGTGGAATCGACCATGATGACGTCGTAAGTATTTTTATGGTCATGGATGTGCATGTATCCGTCGTTGACGATCACTTCGACGCGGGGATCCTCAAGCTTGCCCGCGATGGATGGCAGGTACTTTTTCGAGTATTCGATGACTTTGCCGTCGATGTCGACGAGCACCGCTTTTTTCACCTTCGGATGCTTCAGCACCTCGCGTATGACGCCGCCGTCGCCGCCGCCGACCACGAGCACGTTTTCCGGATTCGGATGCGTGAACAGCGCGGGATGAGCCACCATTTCATGGTAGACGAACTCGTCCTTCTCCGTCGTCATGACCATGCCGTCAAGCACGAGCATGTTGCCGTATTCCTCGGTTTCGATCATCGCGAGCTCTTGGAAGTCCGTTTGCTCGTGGACCATCGTTTGCTTGATTTTCATCGTAATCCCGAAATTCTCGGTTTGCTTCTCCGTGTACCACAGTTCCATGGCAGACATGCGATCCCTACTTTCTTAAATAAGCTGAAAGGCTGTCGTTTTATTGTATCAAACTAGAAGTATTATATAAAATCGCCGCCAAAAAGCAACAAGCGTTTATTCAAGCGCCCTGGCCGAGTCGATGACTTCCCCGCAGACGCTCCCGCAAAGGAGCTTTATCGGCCTTCGTTGCCCGCCCGCGACTTCCTCCCGATAGCGCGGAGGAATAGCCGCCAAGATCGTTTTCCATAATAAGTGGACGCAATTGTTTATATTTGCAAATCGGCAGGAGGTCGGATCATGGAACAGAAGCCCGACAAGGAACGGCAAACGGCGATCAAGTCCGGCAAGTGGAGCAAGCTTCGGAGCAGGCTCGGCTGGATGACGTTGCTGGCGCTGCTCTCGGCCTCCGCGGCCGGCATACTGCTCTTGCGGTATGCGCCGCTGCCCGCGGGCGCCGCCATGCATACGACGCAGATCTTGGACGCCGACGGTCAACTGATCGCTTCGCTGCAGGGAGGCATGAACAGGCCGAAAGCGAAGCTCGCGGAAATCTCGCCTTGGCTGGTCAAAGCGACTCTAGCCGTCGAGGACCGGCGCTTCTACGAGCACGCGGGGGTCGATTGGCGCGGTCTCGCCCGCGCGGCCTGGGTCGATCTCCGTCACTTGTCCAAGGAACAAGGCGCCAGTACGCTGACGCAGCAGCTCGCGCGCAACCTCTATCTGACCCACGAAAGAACATGGAAGCGCAAGCTCAAGGAAGCCTGGTACGCCGCCAGATTGGAGCAAGCTTACTCCAAAGACGAGATCCTGGAGCTGTATTTGAATCAAATCTACTACGGTCACGGCGCGTATGGGGCGGAAGCCGCCGCGAGGCTCTATTTCAACAAATCCGCCAAAGCGCTTACGATCGCCGAGAGCGCCCTTCTTGCCGGCATCCCGAAGGGCCCTCGCTACTACTCTCCCCATTTGCGGCCGAAGAACGCCAAAGCAAGACAGCGGAAAGTGCTGAAAGCGATGGTCGAAACGGGAACGTTGACTCGCGAGGAAGCCGCCCGGGCGGCCGCGGGCGAATTGAACGTTCGCCCCTTGCCGCAAGAAGAGGAGCGCATCGCGCCTTACTTCGCGGATTACGTGAAGAAGGTTGCCGTCGAACGGCTCGGCATCGACGAACGGCTTATGGACGAAGGCGGATTAACGATTCGAACGACGCTCGATTCGCGCATGCAGCGGCTTGCCGAGGCCGCCGTCAAAAGAGGACTGAAAGGAAGCCGCCCGGAGCTGCAGACGGCCCTGATCGCCCTCGATCCGCGCAACGGGTACATCAAGGCGATGGTCGGAGGACGGAATTACCGCGCCAACCAATACAATCGCGTATTCGCCGGCACCCGCCAACCGGGCTCCTCGTTCAAGCCGATTGTGTACGCGGCCGCGTTGGAGCGGCGCGCCATCACGCCGACCACGCGCTTCCGAAGCGAGCCGACGCTGTTCTATTACGACCAAGACCGGAAAATTTACCGGCCAAGCAACTATAACGGCCGCTATTTCCACGAGGATATCGGCTTGCGCCGGGCGATCTCCTCCTCGGACAATATTTACGCAGTGAACGCGATCATGCAGACGGGAACGGACAGCGTCATCTCCATGGCGCGGAGGCTCGGCATCTCCTCCCGGCTCCAAGCGCTTCCTTCGCTCGCCCTGGGCACGTCTCCCGTCAGTCCGTTCGAGATGGCCCGGGCGTTCTCCGTATTCGCGAACGGGGGACGGCTCAGCGAGCCGATCGCGATCACGCGCATCCATGACCGCAACGGCAAAATCCTGTACGAGAGCCATCCGCGCGACGAAAAAGCGATCGATCCCGCGCTCGCCTACGTGACGACGAACTTGCTTACGAGCGTGTTCGAACCGGGCGGCACGGCGCGGCGCGTCGCCAACATGCTGACCAGGCCGGTCGCGGGCAAATCGGGAACGACCGATTCGGACGCCTGGTTTGTCGGCTATACGCCCGAATTGACGGCCGCCGTATGGGTCGGCTACGACCGCGGGAAACCGATCTCCTCCGGCGAAGCCCACCGGGCCGCGCCGATCTTCGCGCAATTCGCCGAATCGGCGCTGGCGAATGCGCCCCTCCGCGCTTTCCCGCTGCCCGAAGGCGTCGTCATCGCGGACATCAATCCGGACACGGGCCTGCTTGCCGACGGCGCCTGTCCGGGTCCGAAGGTCCGCGAAGCGTTCCTCGCGGGTACGGAACCGGTACGTTCGTGCGCGCCGATGAACCGATTGGACGATCGATCCGCCGAGACCCCGGCTCCCCGGCGGTCGTTGTGGAGCAAGCTGCGCCGGTGGTGGAGCTCCTGATACGGACGAATGCCAGCATCTGCACTTGCTCGATGCGAACCGAAATCGTTATATAAGCATATTCGCATACACTTTCCTCGCCTTGGGCAAACTAAGCCGATAAACTACGTCCAGTGGCAAAGGAGACACCTCAACATGGCCGAAAAACCGATCATCGTCTACTTCAATACGCCGGACCAAGCGAACGAAGCCTTGGAGCGAATGAAAAGCGAGTTCGAGGTTATCGAGTCCGAGATCGACCGCTTCGACGGCTATCCCGGCGAAGGATACGACCCGAACAACCCGATTACCGGAGATATTCCGAGTCTGGGCTCGATTACGTTGAACGGCAATTTCACCAGGGACGCCGGCATTCTGGCCGCGGCCAGCGCGGATGCCAGCGGAATAAGCTCCGGCGGACCCGAGAACCGGGTATCGGGAGTCGATATCATTCTGACCGCGATCGTACAGGAGGAAAATGGAGAGCGGGCGATGCAAATCGCGCGTGAATGCGGCGCGCTATAACGCTGGTAAGAAAAACCGTCAGGGAAAATCACCCCGACGGTTCATTCGCAATTTTGATTCGTTCCCCGCGCTTTCGCTTGCCGCTGTCTTTCCGCACCGTCCGGTTCGCCGTCGTTGCCTCCTTGTCCCGTCGCCCCAACGGTCAATCCTATTTTCATCCTCTTTCCCCTGTCGCCCCGAACCGTTCGGACAGAGGATCCGCTAATTGTGAACAAAGCCTGGTTTTGCGCACCTTCGCGGACAGAGGATCCGTTATTTGGCTCCGAGACGGCGATTTCGGCCCTAAATCATCGAAATAACGGATCGTCTGTCCGATTCATCTTCAAAATGAGGGGTTTCGGCAAAATAACGTCTTCTGTGTCCGATCGCAAAGCCAAAAACGAACGTTCGACGCCCAATTCCGGCGATTAGGACAGCAGGGCGGCGAAGGCTTGCAGGTTCCGCTGCAGAAGCGCAGAGTTGGCGGAAGAGCCGAGGCGCTCCTCCATGTCGGCGAGAAACGCCGAAAGGCCCGAGGCCGTATCCGCGCCCGCGAAGCGGTTGTCGATGACGGCGTTGCGAAGCCCGTCCAGCTTCTGCTTCTGCTCCCGAGCGATCGTTTCCGTCCATTCCCGAAGCTGCGGCTGCGAATTTCTGACGAACTGCAGCAGCTTGGAAAGCCCGCCCTCCATGTTGCCGCCGGCGATCGCTTCCTTCATCGCGGCATATCCGTTCGGATCGTATCGCTTCATCAGCTCGCTCGTATTGACGTAATCCTCCGGCGCGCCCACAGGGCGCTGCGGCAAATCGTCATAGACGATGCGGCCCTCCGCGATGTCCGCCTTGCCCGTCTGGGCCAACGCCGCAAGCAGATGAATCGTCTCCAGAAACGATTGCCCCTCTTCTTCGGACATATAATTGTCCGCCAAGTATCGGGCCTGAGACAGTCCCGACTCCAGCAGCTCCGCCCTCTCCTCCTCGCTCAGATCAATGGATCCCGGGAACAGATTCGAGCCGATGATTTGGTATGCGGCATCTGCGACTTCCGGAGCTTTGCCGCTCAACACGCGGTCCAGCGCCGCATCGACCTCTCCGCCGAAGATCCTCCGCGCGACATGATGCTGGATTGCGCCCTCCGGCAGTTCCCGCGCCGGAATCGAGCCCAACTCGACCTTATCGGGTCGTTTGATATCGGAGAGCGTTCCGGCAATCGCCTTCAGCTCCCGATTGTCGGCGGTTCCGTCATATCGCGACATTTTAATGCTGGATGAACCCGTTTCGATTCGCATGGCCTTCCCTCATTACTGTTTTTTATTATTATCGGCTGGAATGAGAGATCATAGTAGGATTTAGGCGTTTGACGGACCGCCAAGAGCCCCCGGTCTCCGTAAGACGGGGAACCGAGGGCTTTTCCGTTGCCAGACTCATATTTTGGCTGCCGAGCGAGGGTAGGACTCGGACGAGAGCTCGAAACGGGCGTTGCCCGAGCAGATCGCCGCGACGATGCCGAGAACGGCGGCCAGCGCGAGAAACCAGAAGCCGAGCTGCACGGATTCCCCGAGCGCCTGCCGCAGCAAGGCGGCTGCCGGCTCGGACAGCGAGGAATCGGCGGTCAGCAGCTGCTGGGGATTCGCGAGGTCCGAAGACGCCTCCGCCCCTGCCGCGCCGAATTCCGCCGCATGGCGACGAATGGAAGACGATAAGCTGCCGTTCACGATCGCCGCCAGCACCGCCGAGCCGAACACGCCGCCGACCGAGCGGCTGAAGCCGACCGTCGACGTCGCCACGCCCTTGAAGCGATCGTCCGCTCCGTAAGAGACGGCCATCTGGGCAAGCGGCATCAGAATGCCGATGCCGATGCCGATGACCAGCATGACGAGAGCGACTTTCCACAGTTGCGCGTCGAGCGGCATGTAGGCCATCCCGAGCATTCCGATGCCCGCCAGCGACATCGAGGCGATCATGCCCGCCCGGTAGGTCCATCTTTTCAACAGAAAATTGCTTATCGTCGCGCCCAGCATCATGGCAAACATCATTGGCGTGAGCGTGTTGCCCGCATCCCCGACGTCGCCGCCCATGCTCCCCTGAACGAACAGCGGAATGAACAGCAGCGCGCCGTACAGGATCGCGCCTTGCAGGAACGTTGCCGCCAGCGTTCCGGAAACCGTCCGGATGCGGAACAGCTGCAACGGCAGGATCGGCTCGCGTACGCGCTTCTCCACCCGGATGAACAGCGCTAAACCCGCCGCTCCGAGCAGCAGAAGGCCGATGACCGGAACGGACAGCCACGAGAACTGCTCCCCGCCCATTTTCAGAGCCAGCAGGATCGACAACGTCGTCGTCACCAGCAGCACGGCGCCCTTGACGTCGACCGACGGCCGCGCGCCGACGGCCGAACGCTCCTTCAGCGTTCGATTCAATACGATGAAAATGTACAGTCCGATCGGCAGATTGATATAGAAATTCCAGCGCCAGTCCAAAGCCTGCGTGATGACCGCTCCTAGCGAAGGGCCGACGATCGAAGATAGAGCGAATACGCTCATAAAGAACGCCTGGTACTTGCCCGCCTTCTCCCTAGGCATGATCGTAAACACGAGCGTGAACGTGATCGGAATAATGAAGCCCGCGCCCAATCCCTGAATGCCGCGGTAGACGATCAATTCCGTCATGCTGCCGGCGAACCCGCACAGAGCCGAACCCAGCAAAAATACCGACAGACCGAACATGTAGAAGCCTTTTCTTCCGAAAATATCCGACAGCTTGCCCGCGATCGGCATCATCACCGTCGAGCACAGCATGTATATCGTAAATACCCAGGACATATGCTCCAGGCCGTTCAATTCGGACACGATGGTCGGCAGCGCGGTGGAGACGATCGTCTGATCGACTTGCGTCAGGAAAATGCTGACGAGCAGCGCCGACATGAGCCAATTCAATCGGGACTTCGAGCCTTGCGCCGTATCCGAATTCACCTTAACCACCTAGTTTCTTGCTAGTTTAGCGCAGCGCTCCGCATATTCGCGGCCATTCTGGCCGGGCACGCGGGATACCGCGTACGCGCCGAAGCGGTTGAACGTCTCCTCCAGCGTTCGCTGCAAATGCTCGCCGGCCTGCCGCTCGCTCGCCGTCCATAGGGCGACGAAACGGTCGGCGATCGCCCCCGGCTCCGCTTCCAAGCTGCTGAGCAGCTCGTGAACGGAGGCCGGAACTTCTCCGAACGCCGTCGCCGCCAAGACGACGACAAGACGCGGATTGTCCGCGTTCATCGCCTCCAGAAGCTCCTCCGCGCGCTCCGCAATGCGCAGCTCCATCCCGTGCAGAATTCGCAGAGCGTTCAGCAGCTCGTCGATGTCCGCGGCGTTCTTCGCCCGGACTTCTTGCGGGAACAGCACGCATGCGCTCCGGGAGACGGCCGCGCCGCCGCCCGCCTTGTCCTGATCTTCGTCGCGCGGCAGCACCCCGTACAGCGTCATCCGGATGATCTGGTCGGCCAGCAGCTCTTTCATTTCCTCATAGGAACCTTGCAGCTGCATCTCTTCCCGCAAATTGTCCTCGCTGCGGTAATAGAACTGGTTCATCATCCCCCAGATCAGCTGGAGCAGCACGCGCTCGTGCATCTGCCCCTGAATGAGCCCCTCCTTCTTCCATTCCGCGAGCGTCCGCATCTTCTCCTCGGTATCCCCGGTCCACTTGGCGGAGGCGTACTTCTGGAACAGATCTCCGCCCTCCAGCGATTCGCGGTGGTAGAGCATATGCAGGTTCGGCAGCTTGCACTTCAGCTCGAAATGCTCTTTGATGTACTTCCGCAGCAGCGCCTGAGGCTCCTCGTCTTCCAGAAGAATCTCGTTCACGTGGAGCTCCCACTGCTCGAACAACCGCGTTACGACTTCCATATACAGCTTTTCTTTGGATTCGAAGTAATAGTGGATGAGCGCCTGGTTGACGCCCGCTTTCGCCGCGATATCGTTCATGCGGCAGCCGGCGAACCCGATTCGGGCAAAAATAACCTCCGCCGCGTTCAGAATTCGCGTCTGTACCGTCGACTTGGCTTCATCCAACGCTTGCGTGACCATTTCTCTTCGTCTCCTCTCATGCCCCCTTGCCGAGAACGGCGTTCCGCAGCGCCTTCGCCGACGTCTCGTACCAACCGCCGACCGTTTCCGGCAGTCGGTCGATCTGGGAGCGGCTTCTCGGATTGCCCACGATCGCGGTGATCTTCATGATGCCTCCGCACCTTCGGGAAGGCTGCCCGCCAACCTGCCGTACTTTCCTCCGAAGAAGATGAGCGGCCCGGCTTCCGAGGGCGACACGACGAGCTTTGTCCCGTCGCCGAGCAGAATCTGATGGTCCCCGCCCTCTACCGCATTGCGCAAGCCGCATTCGACGTAAGCCAGACAGCCTTCCAGCACCGGAATCCCCATCTCTCCGACGGAATAGGGAATCCCCTCGAACTTCTCCGCGCCGCCCTTGCGCGCGAACGCCCGGGAGACGGCTTCCTGCTCCTCCGACAAGAAATGAACGCAGAACTTCCTCGATTGCAAAATATGCGTCAATGTCGAGCTCTTGTTGTCGAGACAGACGAGCAGCATCGGCGGCTCAAGGGACAGCGACGTGAACGCATTGACCGTCATCCCTTGCGGATTGCCGTCCGCATCCGCCGTCGTAATGACCGTAATTCCGGTCGCGAACTTGCCCATGGCGTTTCTCCAGGCTAACGAATCCAATTGTAGTTCCTCCCCGGGTAAAAAGATAGTCTATCCTCTCTCCAGATCGTTGCAGATCAACCATGCCGTCGTCGCGTAAATGACCGCCGCGTCCACCATGTCGTCTACCGTCGGAGCGAATCTTCTCGGACCGTAGGTGACCGCGGGAATATGGTACATATTGAACACGTTATGATCCCGCCACATGCTCGAATAGATGTAATGCCCCTGGGGCGTCTCCCCTTTGCCGGCCGACACGCTGGACCTGCTGATCGCCCGCTTGAGCTCGTCTACCCGCTCGGCGTCCGCTTCGAAGCCTTGACGGTAGACGATCGGCTCCACCTTGCCCTCGAAGCCTTCCTTCTCCATCAACGCCTCCAGCGACCGCTGAACGTCGGCGATCGATTGAACCGGCGTCAGCGTGGCGCCCAGATACACCGAGCACACCTCGCTGCCGCCGCCCATCAAGTGGGGATCTCCGCCCCGAATGGCGCTGATCTGGGTTTTCGGAACCGCTGTCCCGCCCGGAGAATGATAGACGTTGTTCTTCTCGAACTCGATGCACCATTGCTGCAGCGCTTCGATGAGCGGAGCAACCTTGACAAGCGCGCTGGGATGCTTGCGCAGCTCCTCCGGGTGGTTGAGCAGCGGCGTGAATACGTCTTCCCCGTAAATGTTGATGCGGAAATTCGCATGCCCGCACGCAACCCAGGAAATCCCGAAATCCGTCCCCTCGGCCGCGATGGCGAAGTCCGGAGCCACGCCCCCGTGCGTCATCATGAACTGCGCGCCGATCTCCTTGCCCAGAAATTGCGGACCTCGGAATTCTTCGACGTGCTCCGGCCCGATCTCCGCCGGACATGCCGTCAAGTACAGCGATCCGGCCATCGGCAGTCCGGTTTTCCTCAGCGCTTTGGCCCCGATCAGGAAGCAGGCCATCGGCCCCCTGTCGTTCTCTACCGGTCTGCCGGAGAAAACGCCGTCCTTCAAGCTGGCCTGCAGCCACTCCGCCTTCTCGACCGAGCCCGGCCGGTACTTCAGCTTGTCAAGCTCGTTGTACTGCGGAGATTCGGTATCCAGGTGGCTCGTGATCAGCAGATTTTTCCCTCTCGTCGGATTTTGTCCGCCGTACTCGCCGATGACGTTGAACCGGTCGGGGACCATGCCGACCTTCTTCGGGGCGAATCGCTCCCGCTTCATCCATTCGTATACGAAGTCTCCGGCTTCCTTCTCGTAGCCCGCCAGAGAGCGAATGTTGCCCAATTCCAGAATGAGGTCGATCAGCTCTTGCTTGTCGATCGCGCCGCGGATTCGCTCGGCGACTTCGCGGATTTCCGACTCGGTCGCCTTGCCCCCCGGATGAATCGTAATCATGGCCTTACCTCCAATGACGGCGCCCAGCTGCGGACAACCTGTTGTGTCGTGACGATCGTGGCAAAGTTAAGCTCCATCCCCTTTAATGAGGCTTCGTGAACGTCGGCGGAATAGGCCGCGCAAGCATCGGACGCGACGAAGCATTCGTAATCCCGCATAAAACCGTCCCTGACGGTGGACTCCACGCAGCATTCCGTCGTGAACCCGGCAACGAGCAGCTTGCGGACGCCGTTGCTCTTGAGCGCCAGCTCCAGATTCGTTCCGACGAACCCGCTGTACCGCTGCTTCGACACCTCGATGTCCCCCGGAAGGGGAGCAATCCGGTAATACTCCGCCCCCGCTGTCGATTTCCTGCACACGGCAATGCCTCCGGGGTCGCGGCCTTGCCGGGCGTACCATTCCTTAATGGCCGGAGAATCCGTCTCCGGCTCCGTGATCAACGCGATGAAAATAATCGGAACGCCGATCGTTCTTGCGGAGGAGATCAAGCTCTCGATCCGGTCGACGGCGGGGTCGACCCCGGACAGGTCCGCCCCCCATTCCGCCGATTTGCCGTCGGCGGCGCAGAAGTCGTTCTGCACGTCCACCAGCACCAAGGCGATCTCCTCGTTCGGTACCGTCCCCATTCTTACCGCCCTCCTCTTCCGCTTATTCGCTCCGTTCCGCCGGGCCGCGCGCCCTTATCCCCGCAATCGCGGCAGCACGCGTTCGCCGAAGAACCGCATGTCGGCGTCGTAATCCGGGAAGGTCAGCATCATCCCGTCCAGATTCGCCGTTTCGACGATCTCCCGGATCCGGGCCGTAATCCCTTCCGCGGTGCCCGAGATCGGCTGCGACATGAGCGCCGTTCTGGCTCTGGCCGAGATCGAGGATTCCTTGCCGTCGACCGCCAAGCCGTAGCTTTCCATCAGGCCCAGAATCGCCTCGCGGTCGGCCCCTTCCTGGTACCGCCCGATCTGGGCGTTCGCCTCTTCCTCGGTCTCCCCCGGGTAGATGCCGAACATAGCGTAGGTTTTGATCGTTTTGCCGCGCTCTTTCGCGATTTCTTTCGCCCTCGCGCTTACTTTCGCGATCTCCTGCACGTCCTTGCCGCCGACGAAGCAGGCGTCGCCTTCGTCGATCGTGAAGCTCAGCCCTTTGTCGGAAGCTCCGGCGCAGATGATCGACGGGCGAGGATTCTGCACGGGCTTCGGGTTGGACATGCAGTCCGTCAGCTGAAAATAGCGCCCTTGATGGTCGACCCGATCCTCGGACCACAGCTTCTTGACGACCTGCATCCACTCTTTGGCGAGATCGTAGCGGTCGCCGTGATCCAGATGCTCCGGCCACATGCCCATCTGGGAAAATTCCTTCGAGAAGGAGCCCGATACGACGTTCATGCCGACGCGGCCATTGCTGATCTGATCCAGCGTCGCGAACATTTTCGCCGCGACCGCCGGATGGTACAACAGCGTATGGACGGTGGCGTACACTTTCACTTTCTTGGTCGCTTCCGCCAAGCCGGCCATCATCGTCATCGATTCGAGCGAGGTGCCCCAATGGTTCGTCCGTCCGCCGTAACCTCTCCATTTCGCCATGGACATAATGAAGTCCAGCCCCAGCTCCTCCGCCAGAATGGCGGCGTTGCGGTTCTGCTCGTAGCTGCCGTAGATTTTCGGAGTCGTATCCGAGATGATCCAGCCGCCGTTCGTAATCGGAAGAAATACGCCAAAGTCAATGTTGTTATAGTCCACGCTGCCGCTCATTGTTCGCTCACTCCATCTTCATTAGTTTGAGGTTGACGCGCATCATTCGGGCCAGATCAATTCCGTTCCCTCGTAGATCGCATCGATGTACGAGTTGTCCATGACCCGATCCAGTGGAAGCGGCTCCTTGATCACTTCCGCTTGCACCAGCATATCCATCTCCCGCTGCCATTGTTCGTCCGCCTGCCAGGCGACGCCGCGTCCCTCATGCAGATTGTCCTGTACGAGTTGGCGCTCCACCGCCCAGCGATTCGTCTCCGACTCCAAGTCGTAGCCGGAAGTCGAACGCGCCTCAAGCGCCTTCAGCGCTTCCTCCGGATGCTCCAACGCGTACTGATGCGCCTTGGACAAAGCCCGCAGGAAATCTTCGATCGCGGTCGGATGTTCGGCGGCGAAATTCGCGTTTACGGCGACGACGCCGAACGAGGTTTCCCCTCCGAAATCGCCAGGTTCGATCAGACGCACCTTAACGCCCGCCTTCTCCATGATATAGGGCTCATTCGTCTTGTAGACGGTCAGGGCGTTCAGATTCTTGCCGTCGAGAATGCGCGGATCATAGCCGACGGACACCGCCTTGATCTGATCGCGGGCGACCCCTTCCGAAGCCAGCATCGAGTGGACCCAGGACGGAATCGCCCCCTTGTATCCGAGCGTCTTGCCGACCAGATCCTGCGGACTGTGAATGTCCGAATCTTCCAGTACCATCAAGGCGTTCACGCCGACGGAGCCGAAGGTCGCAACCCCTTTGATCTCCGCGCCGCTTTCTACGGAAGTGATGACCAGACTCGGGTTGCCGGCGCTGGAGATTTGGGCTTGGCCGGCGGCAAGGAACTTCATGCCTTGCGAGTCGAGTCCGGGCTGAATGCGGACCTTGAGCCCCAGCTCCTCGAAGTAGCCGAGCTCGTCGGCCATTACCGTCTGAACGTCGGGCGAAGAAGCCGCGAAATAGTACCCCGTCGAGTAGAGTATTTCTCCGGCGGCCTGATTCGCCGCTTTGCGCGCCTCCCAGTCTATTCCGGCGGAGGCGCCTCCGGTCTCCGCGGCCGGAGAGCTGGCCGGCGCCGTTGACGGCGGCGCCTCCGAGGAAGGCGGCGGACTGCTCGCCTGCTTCGATTCGTTCCCCCCGCAGCCTGCAATCGCCATCGACATAACCGCCAACATCGACATCGCCGCCATTCCGAACTTTCCGTTTCTTTTCGTCAGCATGGTCTCATTCTCCTATCTCGTCTCTGTTATGTGAGCTTGCCGGATTGCCTGCGTTCGAATCGAATTGTCGCTCACCCTTTGCGGGTCTGGGTCGAGCTGTGCCAGTATAGCGCGCGCTGCTCCACGATGCGGATGGCCGTCGTCAGCACGATGCCCATGGCCGCCAGCATGGCGATCGCCGCGAACATTTTCTCGATCTGCATATAGTTGCTGAACACCATGACCAGATTGCCCAGCCCTTTGTCCGCGCCGCTCCATTCGGCGACGACCGCCCCGATAACGCTCAAGCTGATGCACGTTTTCGAAGCGGAGAACAAGTACGGCAAGCTGTTCGGGAGTCTAAGCTTGAAGAAGATTTCGGCTTTGTTGGCGTGCAGAGAGCGCAAATACTCGTAGTTGTTCTGATCGATCGACCGGAAGCCCGTAATCGAGTTCACCAGCATCGGGAAAAAGGTAATAATGGCCGCGATGAGCATTTTCGGAAACGAGCCGAAGCCGAACCAGATGATGAGCAGCGGCGCGATAGCGACGATCGGCGTTACGTTGGCCAGCACCGCGATCGGCAACAAAGTCCTTTCCAATGTCGGGGAATGGGCCATCAGCACTCCGCCAATCAGGGCAAGCGCAGACCCGATGACGAATCCGACGAGCGCTTCGTACAGCGTGACGCCGGCATGGTCCAGATAGAAAGGGAAATCCGTGAACAGCGCGTTCAGGATGCCGGACGGGGACGGAAGCGTCAGCGGATTGATGCGGAATATCCGTACGACCAGCTCCCAGCCTCCGAACAAGACGGCGAAAGCAAGCGCGGGATACGCATAGCCCCCAAGCTGTCCGGCGGCCCCCAGGACGGATTTCCATTTCACACCGGCCTCCGGATTTCGAGAAGATGCCGCCACGTTGTCGATTGTATTCTGCCTCGTTGACATTTCAATGCTCCCACCTTTCGCGTAATAACCCTTTGATGTGGTGCACGTACCGCAAATACTCCGCCGTCTCCTCCAGCTCGTGGGCGCGCGGCCTGGGCAACCCGATATCGACGATCTCCGTCACCTTGCCCGGCCGGCTCGACATGACCACCACTTTGTCCGATAGAAACACCGCCTCTCTGATGCTGTGCGTCACGAAAATGACCGTCTTCTTGTGCGAATCCCATATTTCCATCAACTGATAGCGGATTCTCTCGCGGGTGATTTCGTCGAGCGCCGAGAACGGTTCATCCATCAGGAGAATCGGCGCGCCGGAGGCGAAAGCGCGGACGATGCCGACTCTCTGCTGCATGCCTCCGGACAGTTCTTTCGGGTACGCGTTCAGGAAATCTCCCAACCCTACCGAATGAAGCAGCTCTATCGCCTCCTCGGTCTGCTCCGGCGTCTGTCGGCCGCCCTTGCGGTTCACTTCGAAAGGAAGCCTCATGTTTTCCAGTATCGTTCGCCACGGGAACAAGGCGGGGGCTTGCGGGACGAATCCGAACCGCTTGTTCGACTGCGCCTCGATCGGGGTAATGCCGTCGACCAGCACCTCGCCGCCGTCGGCCGTCTCCAATCCGCCGATGATCCGCAGCAGCGTGGACTTCCCGCAGCCGCTAGGTCCGATCAGGCTGACGAAAGTTCCTTCTTCCATATGAATCGCGATGTCCCGCAGCGCTTCCGTCACTTGACCCCGGCGCCGAAACTTCTTGGAAACCCGGTTTACGCTAATGTAGGTCATGGAGAGATCACCACTTTGCTAGTTTTGTTTTCGAGACATCGATGCGCAACGAATCCCGTTTAATGACGGATTTAATTTTTTGATTAATACTTTTATCATTTAGTTAAATCTTAATGTCTATAAGCTATCATCACACCTAATATGTGTCAATATAAATAACATCTCTAGTTATATAATTGGGATTTCATGACGAATAAGGGCAGGATGAGCTTGTTTAAAAGCGATACTCTTCGTCGATACAGAATTTTGAGTCATTTTTATGTAATGTATATTTACATATAGAAACGGACCGTCAGTTCACTCCTGACGGTCCTTTCGCATTCGATTCGTTCCCCCGCGCTTTCGCTTGCCGCAGTCTTTCCGCACTGTCCGTCCGCCTCTTTGCCTCGTCGCCCCGACGTCCAACCGTCTTTCATCCTCCGTACCCTATCCCCCCCAGACCGTACGGACAGAGGATCCGCTAATTGTGAACAAAACCGGGGAGGAAAATGGAGAGCGGGCGATGCAAATCGCTCAGGAGTGCGGTGCGCTGTAACGCCTACCATAAATAAGCGAACGCCCGGCGCAATCCTGAAACGCCGCACCTTCCGCAAGTATCACGCTTCCTCGTATCTGGCCGCCTGCCCTTGCAGCTTGCGGAACTCTCCAGGCGTTACGCCCTCGTATTTGCGGAAAAATCGGATAAAGCTGTTCGCGTTGTTATAGCCGATCTGCTGCGCGATGTCGCTTAAATTCAACGACGTCTCGCACAGCAACGTTTTACTGCGAGCGAGGCGGACGAGCGTCATATGTTCAAGCACCGTCTTGCCCGTGGACTGCTTGAAGATGCGGCTGAGATACGCCGGATTAAGCTGTACAGCGTCGGCGATATGCTCGACAGAAATGTCCTCGCGGTAATGCTCCGCGATGTACGCTATGGCCGCGTCGACCTTCGAAGGGCTGCGCAAATGATCTCTCAGCTGAACGATCACATTAAGAAACAACTTTTCCAGCCAGAGATGGATGCTCTCGATCGTCTCGTACTTGGCCAGCTCGCGATAGACGTTCCCTTCCCCGAATACGTTCTCCCAAGGCAAGCCCGCGTCGACGACCAGGTCGATCGCCTCGTCAATCAGACGATGGTATACGCGATAGACGATCTCGTGCGACATCCCCGGCTTGCCCTTGAGCTCCGCCTTGAGCTGCTCCAGGCAGGCCCGCGTCTGCTGTTCGTTGCCGGCGCGGATATTGTTCATGAGCGACTTCTCCAACTGAACGGGATAGAAGTACTGGAAAGCCTGCGTATGTTCCTCGTTCTCGTGGAATAGCGCCTTGCGATCGTCCGTGAGCAGCTTCCGACGGATGACGTCGGACGCCTGCTGGAAGGACATATGAGCATCAGACAGCGCTTCTACGGGCCGGCCGAAGCCGATCGTAGCGGACAGATTCAAGTACGACCGGACGGCCTGAATGATCTCTCCGGCCATCTCCGCCAGCCGCACGCGGTCGTATTCCGCCGCCGATTCAAGGTTCGCGAGCACCGCGATCTGGTTATCCGCGATCTCCGTCCCCAAGCACACGTAATGGCCCGAGACGACTTCCTGCACGATGTTGTGCGTCGCATAGCGGAGCAGGTTCAGGTCGTTCGCGCTGTAACGCTCCCTTAGCTCCGCGTAGCCGTCGAGCTCGACGATGATGACGATGAAGCCCTGCGGCGTGATCGGCAGCCTCATATCTTCTACCCGCTGTTCCAGATCTCCGCTCACGCGATTATAGAACAATTGATATAGGAAGCGGTCGACGATCGCGGAATGCCCGACTTCGTAAGCCGCCTCCAGCTCCCTGTGCCGATGAATAAGCTGATCCACCATGCCGGAAACGTAGACGAGAGAGTCCGGTTTATCCGAAGAAACGGGAAGAGCCAGCTCTTTCTGCGCGCGCTTCGTTTTCTCGAACAGGAGTTTGATCGGGTTGTACATCGACCGGGACAGGAAGAAGGAGATGACCGCTCCGAGCGCCACCAGCAGAAAACCGGTCAGGGCGATAACTCTGCGAATATAATCCAGCCTCTTCTCCAAATAGCCCAGAGAGTCGACGGAGACGATCGTCCATCCGTTCTGAAGCGGAGCCCCGATCGAGATGAGCGCCTCCTGACCGCCGAATTTGCCGACCCAGGAGCGTCTTTCCTCCGCCGGAATGAGCGCGGCCGCTTGTTCCGCCACGCGGATCTCGTCCTCGTTCGCGGGGCGCGGGAAGGACGAGAGCAAGGCCCCCGAGGAGTCCGCCAGATAGATCCGGTTGTCGCGGTCGGCTCCCGTCATCTGAAGCAATTCGTAAAACCGGTCCTCGAAAATGTGGATCGCCACGTACCCCGTATTGCTCGGAAAGGCGACCGGAAACTTTCGAACAAGCGTCATGACCCGCTGCACGTTGCCGTCCTGATCGACGAACGAGCGGGTCGGCAGCCATAGCTGCTCTTTGCCGCTGGCCGAAAAATCGCGAATCCATCCGTCGTTTATCTGGTTCGCGTATTGCCGGTTCGGAGCGCCCGAAGAAAGAATCAGATTATTTTTGCGAAAATAGATCTGCACCGCCTGCACGTACCCGTTCTCGGCAGCGAGTGCGGAGATCCGGTCGCGGATCTCGTTAAGCAAATACGCATCGTCCACGTTCGTGGACGACGTATAGATTTTACCGTCCAGTCCCAATTGCACCGACAGAGTCGTTATGTCCAGCAGCAGGCGATCCGCCGACAAGCCCGTTTGCTTCATCGCGTTGGACGTGCCTTGGCGAATCTCGTCCAAGATGGTAGAATACATCAGTTTATAGGAAGACAGGCTCAGCAAAATGCCGGGCAGCAAAATGACAAGAAAGAAGGAAAAGAAATATAGAACGAATTGTTTGTTCGGTTTGCGCGGAATCCAGCGCTTGACGGCCATCGTAGCCCCTCGCTTCCTTATTGTCTCGCTCAAGACGCCAACTCCGATTATGGCACAGCCGAATCGCGCTTGGGAACGGAAATCCCCTCCATTCCGGTCAAATATCAGGAATTGAACATCGATGTCAGAAAATCGATACCGCCATTTCTGCCGTTTCGGGCTACGGGTGTCAGGAATCCGCGATTTACCGCCGGCCCGCGGCCGTTCTATGATTAACCGAGCAAGGCAACTCTACGCAATCGAATTGGAGGTCACACAGAAAATGATTAAAAAATGGACGCTGCCTCTGGCCGCGATCATGGTCTTCGGAACGCTCGCGGCGTGCAGCTCCGACAAAGAGAACGCCCCCGCCGCTTCTTCCGCTCCCTCTCCGGAGGCATCTTCGTCTTCGAGCGCATCGGGTTCGAACGAACCGATCACGCTGAAATTCGCTTCCTGGAGCATCAGCGAAGAAGCGACCAAGGGCGCCCTGGAAGAGATGGCCCAGAAGTTCACGGAGCTTCACCCGAACGTCAAGATCGAATACATCGGCATCCCGTTCGGAGACATCAAGCAGCAGACTTTCGTCATGGCTTCCTCCGGGAATACGCCGGACATTATCCAAACCTTCACGGCGACCTTCCCGACCTACGCGGCGTCCGACATCATCGTTCCGCTGGACGACCTGCTCGGCCAAGATTACGTCGACGACTTGTTTCCCAGCTACAAGGAGGATTACAGCTATAACGGCAAGCTGATGGGCGTTCCGTGGGCGCCGTCCCCTTACGTGCTTTATTGGAACAAAGAGCTGTTCCGGAAAGCCGGGTTGCCCGACCGCGCTCCGGAAACCTACGACGAAATGCTGCAGTTCGCGGAGGAGCTCTCCAAGCTCAAGACGGAAAGCGGAGAGCAAATCTACGGCCTTGGGGAAGCGACGGAGAAGCTGCCGATCAACGGCATGATCGCCCTGCGCAACATCTACAGCTTTAACGGCGCGCTGTTCGGCGAAGACGGCCAGGTCAACGTCAATACGCCGGAAGTGATCGAGACGCTGACGTATTACCAGACGCTGGTGAAAAACAACCTGTCCCCGCAAGGCGCCAAGCTGAAGGATTTGCGCAACCTGTTCAGCATCGGACGGCTCGGCATGTATTCGGACGGCTATTACGGACGGAAAGTGTTCCAGAACCTGAGCGGCCAAGGCGAAGCGTTCGACGAGAAATGGGGCGCGGCCTTGATTCCGGTCAACAAAACGGGAGACAACGTCTCCATCGGCGAAGCCCACGGCCTCGTCATCAGCAAAGATTCCAAGCATCCGGAAATGGCGGCGGAATTCGTCAAGTTCCTGACCGACGCGGAGATGATCACGCTTTACCACCAGAACAGCGACGTCATGAGCGCGCGCAAATCGATCAGCATTCTTCCGGAGTTCAACTCTACCGATTTCGACAAGACGCTCGTCGACCAGATGACGAAGATCAAGTCGCTTCCCGCTAATAATCCGGGGCTTGAACAAGCTTATTTGGAAATCGCGGAAGCGGTGCAGAAAGTCGCAGTTGCCAACGAAAGCCCGGAAAAAGTCGCGGCCGAGCTCGATGCGAAGCTGAAGCAAATTATGAAGTAATCCGGCCTGGACCGGACAATCCCTTGTTCCCGTATGGGGCCGCTCCGAATTCGCTTTTCCTACGAAGCGGCCTCATGCTTATTCCGTCATGCCCGCATCCGGCTATCAAACTGCCACAAGGAAGTGAAATTCCGTGCAAAAACCGCTTCAAATCGAACGAAGGAGCGCCCGCCTGAGCGAAAAAGCGAAGGATGCGATTTTCCTGGCCGTCATTATCTGTCCCGCTTTACTTCTGCTGCTGTTCACGATCGGCATTCCGATCGTCAAGTCGCTCTACATGAGCTTCTTCGAGGTATCGCTGCTAAGCATGAAGAGCCAGGTCTGGAATTCGTTCGAAAACTATAAGCAGCTGTTCTCGGACGGCGAATTCGCTCACGCGATCGGGGTGACGTTCCGCTACGTGTTCTCGGTCGTCGCCATCCAGTTCGTGCTAGGCATTGCTCTGGCTCTTATTCTAAACGGGAAAATTCCGTTTCGGAGAGCTCTCCGGACCGTTATTCTAATTCCTTGGGTCGTTCCGACCTTGATCGGAGCGTTGCTCTGGATGTGGCTGTTTCAGCCGCAATACGGCGTTCTCAACTATATTCTGCAAACGCTGCACGTCATCGATCGCCCGCTCCAATGGCTGTCCGACATGCAGCTCGCGTTATGGGCAGTCATGCTCGCAGCATTATGGAAGCAGCTCCCGTTCATGACGACGATGCTGCTGGCCGGCATGCAGGGCATTCCGAGCGATATGTACGAAGCGGCGACGATCGACGGCGCCTCCAAGCGCCAGCAGTTTCTGTACATTACGCTGCCGATGCTGAAAAATACGATCAAAACCGTCACGCTGATCGCCTGCATCGAAAACTTCAAGATGTTCCCGCTGTTCTGGATCATGACGGGCGGGGGACCGGTGAACGCAACGACGACGCTAGCCATATTCAGCTACAAAACGGCTTTCATCGAACTGGATCTTGGTAAAGGGGCGGCGATCGGAGCGATGTGGCTGGTCATTATGCTGCTGTTCTCTTGGGTGTACAACAGACTGTTCGCGATCGGGGAAGACAAAGGAGGCTCGGCGCATTGAGACTGCCACGAATGTTCACGAGCGCGCTGCCCGCGCTGGGCGCCGCCGCGTTCCTTCTATTTCTCGCGTTCCCGCTGTACTGGATGCTTCTCACGTCGTTCAAGGACAATTCCGTGCTGTTTCGCATTCCGCCGGAATGGTTCCCTTCCGAACCGGTGCTCTCGCACTACAAGAAACTGTTTGCGGACGGCATATTCTTAACTTATTACCGCAACAGCCTTCTCGTCGGTTTCAGCTCGACGGCCATTACGCTGCTTGCGGCGATGTTCGCGGGGTACGGCTTCTCCCGCTTCGAGTTCCGCTTCAAGTCGCTGACGATGTTCTCCATTCTCTCGACCAACATGCTGCCCGTCGTCTCGTTGCTGATCGCGCTCTATACGATCTACAACGGCTACGGCTTGCTGAATACGAGAACGGGGCTCGTCATCGCTTTGACGACGGCCAGCCTGCCTTTCTCGATCTGGATGATCAAAGTGTTCTTCGACAACATTCCGATCGCGCTGGAGGAATCCGCGAAGATCGACGGGGCCAGCCGGTTCGGCATTCTGTTTCGGATCGTCATGCCGCTGACCCGGCCAGGGATTTTCTCCATCGGCATCTATTCGTTCATTCTGTCGTGGGACGACTTTCTGTACTCGCTTACGCTGATCAACAAAGACGAGCTGCGTACGCTGAACGCCGGCATCTCCATTCGCTATATCGGAGAGCTTTCATACGACTGGGCCAGCATCATGACCGTGTGCGTCACGTCGATCGTGCCGATCTCGCTGCTGTTCCTCTTTTTCCAGAAATATATGGTGTCCGGTCTGACCGCCGGAGCCGTCAAAGGGTAGGTGAGCGGCCAGATGGCCAAAAATATTTTGTTTCTCTTCACGGACCAGCAACGCGCGGACACGCTCGGCTGCTACGGGAACTCCGTCTGCAGAACGCCCAACATCGATCGGCTGGCTGCTGAAGGGGTCCGCTTCGACCGCGCCTATACGCCGACATCGATCTGCACGCCCGCTCGGGCGTCGGTCGTGACGGGACTTAAACCGAGCAAGCACGGCCTGATCGCCAATTACGAGCGCAATGTCTGCTACCCGGTGGAAATGGATCCGTCCCATATTCCGTTCTCTCGCGAGCTCAGGGACGCCGGCTACGACGTCGGACATGTCGGCAAATGGCACGTCGGTAAAGACCGTCCCCCCGCGGAGTTCGGATTCGACGGCGACCATTTTCCCGGCTGGGGCGAGACCGTCCATCATCCCGCTTACGTCCGTTACCTGGAAGAGCGCGGTTATCCGCCCTTTAAGATCCAAGACGTCATTCAGGGCACGTTCGACAACGGCAAACCCGGCAATATGATGGGCGGCCTGCTGAAGCAGCCCGTGGAAGCGACGTTCTCGTATTTTCTGGCCGAGGAAGCGATCGGGAAGCTGAAGCGTTATGGCAGAAGTTACCGCGAGGAGGGCAAGCCGTTCTATCTGGGCTTGCATTTCTTCGGTCCGCATATGCCGTACTTCCTTCCGGAAGCCTATGCCGAGATGTACGACCCGGACGACGTCGAGCTACCTCCGAGCTTTGCGGAAACGTTCGCGGGCAAGCCCGAGGTTCAGCGCAACTATTACAAGCACTGGTGCTACTCCTCGTATACGGAGCGTCAAGTCAAAAAGCTGATCGCGATGTATTGGGGCTTTACCACGCTTATCGACGAACAGATCGGGAGAATCATGGAAGCTTTGCGGGAGCTTGGCCTCGAGAAGGACACGATGGTCGTGTTCACGACCGATCATGGAAGCTTCGAGGGCCATCACAAGCTGTACGACAAGGGTCCGGCGATGTACGAGGACACGTACCGCATCCCTCTAATCGTGAAGTATCCCGGTATGCCTGGCGGTAAAATCGAGCGTCGCTTCGTCTCCCTGCTCGACCTGACCGCAACGTTTGTGGACGAAGCGACGGAGACGGTGCCGGAACGGTTCGACGGACAGAGCCTGCTGCCGCTGCTGAAAGACAAGCCGGGCTGGCGCGAGCGGACGGAGATATTCGCCGAGTTTCACGGCCATCATTTTCCGTATCCGCAGCGGATGATTCGCACCGAGCGCTACAAGCTCATCGTCAACCCTCCCGACGTTAACGAGTTTTACGACTTGGAAGCGGATCCTTGGGAAATGAACAACCTGATCGGCGAGCCTTCGCTTCAAGAAACGATCGCCGATCACTATCGAAGGTTGTTCGCCTATTTGAAGGAAAACGGGGACAACTTCTACCATTGGATGTTTACGATGTACCCGGTCGGCGAAGACATCGTGAACGAGTCGGCCAAGCCTTATACGAAATGAACTTAGCCGAACGCGTACGAACGGTCTCGCGGCACGTCAAAAGCCCCCGGTCTCCTTAACGAGAACCGGGGGCTCTTTCGTTACCTGACTTACACGCATCTTAAGCCAGCAAATCCTTCAACGTCTGCGGGGAGTTGTTCCACCATTCCTCGTTATGCTCGACGAGCAGCTTGCGAAGCGCCGCCTTCTCCGTCGGGCCGATATTATCGAGCATATACTTGCGCTTGATCGAGGCGTCCAGCCGGTTCACGTGATCGGGAAGCAGCTTCCACCCTCTCCGCGCCTCGGTGTCGATCAGCATCTCGCACGAAGCCGCGCCGGCGTAATACGAGCCGGTCTCGTTGCGGTCGACGGCGACCCAGACGACCCAAGCCGGCCGGCCGTTCGGAACGGCCGACTTGTCGGGCGAAAACTTGATTCCTTTCTCGATCTTGCTCTTCGCGTGCATCGCGCCGACGTCGAGATAAGCTTCGCCCCCGTCGATGATCACGCACGCCACTTGGCTCAAATCGATCGAACCCGCGCCGAACCCGCGATGAGGCTTGCTGCTGACGACGTTCAGCGACAACTTCTTTTTCTCGACCGGTTTATCCTGGTTATCCATGCTCAGCCTCCATTAATGCCGATAGATACGAAAAAACCGGGTTCCAGACCCCGTTCGTCCGAGATCTTGCCCGCTTTCTTTGGCCTACATATCAATGCGAACGTATGTTCCGTCTATTTTAGGCAATCCTGTACTCAACATCATAACAAAACGAAAAACATAAGTCTATTGTTTTCTGCGAAAATGCGCCACAATAGGTGAAGTCGATACCGAACGCAACGAAAGCAAGGAGGAATCGCCATGATGGATCCGTCCAATCCGATCTATCGGGAAGAACAAGAGAGACTGCGGGAAACGTTCGAAGAGATCGAGCGGCAACGCGCCGGCATCGGTCCGGTCTATCGGGGCCAGGATTACGTCGAACAGGCGCTGGAGGCCGCCCGGGAGGACAACCGGCAAAGGCTGAAGCTGCTTGCAGACGAGCCTTACTTCGGAAGGCTCGACTTCCGGGAAGAAGGCAAACCGGAACCGATGCCCTTGTACATCGGCAAGCGGGGAATGGACCGCCAGAGCACCGGCGAGCCTTACGTCGTCGATTGGCGGGCGCCGGTCGCCAGCCTGTTCTATTCGTTCACCGGCGGAGACGCCCCCGTCTCCTACGACGCGCCGGACGGCACGATCGGCGGAGAAATCTACCGCAAACGCAACATCTCGATCCGGGAGCGGCAGCTCGGGCGCATCGTGGACAGCTATGAGCGAGGCGGAGACAATATTGGCCTGAACGACGAATTCCTGCTTTACAAGCTGGGCGATAAGAAAGACAACCGGCTGCGGGATATCGTCTCCACGATTCAGGCCGAGCAAGACCGGATCATCCGGGCTCCGAGACGCAAGGCGCTTATCATCCAAGGGGCGGCAGGGTCCGGGAAGACGACGGTCGCCCTGCATCGGCTCGCCTTCCTGCTCTACCAATACCGGGAGCATGTGCGGGCGGAACGGATGATCATATTCGCGCCGAACGCGATGTTCCTCGACTACATCTCGGGCGTGCTGCCGGAGCTCGGCGTCGGCAACGTCAAGCAGACGACGTTCGCCGAATGGGCGCTGGACAAGCTGAGCGGCAGCGTTCGGCTCGCCAAGGATGCCTCGGAGGGCGAGCGCTGGTTCTCACTCGAAGGCGAGAGACCCCGGATAGATGACGAGACGCCCGGACGGTACAAGGGCTCGCTCGCCTTCAAGTCCCTTCTCGACGATCAGTTGAGCGGCTTCGAGCGGCGCTTTCTGGATGCGCAGCCTTTCGAAGCTTGGGAAGGCTGCGTGCTGCCCGGCAGCGACGTACGCGAATGGTTCGAGAAGGAATATAAGCATTATCCGCTCGCCCCTCGTCTGGAAAGGCTGAACGCCCGGATCAACCGTTGGCTGGAAATGCGGCTGAACGAGATCGGCGATCCGAAAATCCGCAAGGCTAAAGCCAAGACCGGCAAGCAACGGCTGCGCGCGTATGCGAACAAGCTGCCGAAAGCCGACGCCTTAAGCTTCTATCAAAGCTTGTTCGCCCCGAACGCCACGAACGGCATCCCGAGGTCCGTCGCTGACGCCGCGCGCGCCTATTTGAAAAAGGGAGAAGCCCGCCCCGAGGACTTGCCCGCGCTCGTCTGGATCCATTGCTTCTTCAACGGAACGGAGAACGTCGCGTTCGACCACGTCGTCGTGGACGAAGCCCAAGACGTCTCCCCGCTGCAGATCGCGCTGCTGAACCGGTTCATGAGCGAGCCTTCGTTCACCATCCTCGGAGACCTGGCCCAAGGCATTCACGCCTACCGGGGCGTAGAGCGATGGGAGGAATTGTCCGCGGCGTTCGCGGAGGAGTACCGATCGTTTCACGTCCTTCAACAAAGCTACCGCAGCACGCTGGAGATCATCGAGTTCGCCAACCGCATCTTGCCGCATACCGGGACGGAATTGCCTCCCGCGGTCCCCGTCTTCCGGAGCGGCGATGCGGTGGAGACGGCTCGGCTCGAAAGCGAAGCCGACCGCATCCCCCGCATCGAACGTTTCGTGCGGCAAAATCGGGAACGAGACATGCGGACGATCGCCGTCGTCGGCCGAACCGACGCCGAATGCGCCCAATTGGCCGCGGAGCTCCGAGAGGCCGGCATCGAGGCGAATCTCATCGCCGAAGGCCAGACGCAATACCGCGGCGGCATTACCGTCGTGCCGGCGTATCTGGCCAAAGGCCTCGAATTCGACGCCGTGCTCGTCGCGGACGCCGACGCTCGGCATTACGCGGCTACGAAGCAGGACGCCAAGCTGCTGTACGTCGCCTGCACCCGCGCGCTCCACCGGCTGGCGCTATACCACCTGGGAGAGCCGAGCTCGCTCATTGCCGGGCCGTAATTCTCGTAGAAATGGCGATGCGAGGGAGTTATCCCTGCATCGCCATTTCCTGTTCTCGGTCTATTGCAATAGATGTAGTTCAACCGATACGCCCTTGCCTCGAATGGCCTTAACGGCATTCGCGCAGACGCCCCCCGGCAAAGGAGGGGGAAGGCTGCAGCAAAAGCGCCGGTCGACTCTCTTCCCCGGGGGAGGCGGCCCGATAAAGCCGGATTCCGCCACCGGCAGCTTGTCAACGGAACAGCAGATTGTAGATCGCCTGCGCGCTCTCGGCCCGGGTCGTCAGCCCCTGCGGAGCGAAGCGCCCTCCGGACTTGCCTTGCAGAAGCCCGAATGCGACGGCGTCTTCAACGTACGGCAGCGCCCAGGCGCTGATCCGCCCGCGGTCAACGAACGCCGATCCGCTTGCCTGAGGCGATTCGTCCCCGTTCATCGCGCGCCAAGCCCGTACGAGCATCGCCGCCATCTCCTCGCGCTTGATCGCGTCCCCGGGGCCGAACGTTCCGTCCGCCCGCCCTTGCGCAATGCCCAGCTCGCTTGCCGCGGCGACCGAAGAGGCATACCAGGCTTGCGCGGGGACGTCCGCGTATCCGGCTTCGCCTTCGGCCGTCGCCCCCAACGCCCGGACGATCAACGCCGCGAATTCGGCGCGGGTGACGATTCCGTCCGGCTTGAACTCCGATTCGGTGACGCCGCTTGTAATTCCATGGGCTGCCAGCGCTTTGATCGCGCGGGAAGCCCAGTGGGCCGGCTTCACGTCGGCGAACGTTCTGTCGATTTCGAGTGCGGCATGCAGGCCGAAACGCGCGAGCTTCGCCGCGATGAAGCCATCCTCGACGGCGCTGCCGACGTATTCCCTTGCGCCGTCGGCATGGAGACGATGGATGCCGATCCGCTCCCGGTTCGGCGCGCCCTCGATGCGCAGCTTCAGGAGAATCGGCTCGGTCAAGCCGTCGACGGGAATCGTTCTTCCGTCTCTTGTCACGAGGATTAGCCTCAATTCGTACGCTTGCGAAGCGAGGTTCGCTTGCTCGTACGACCCTTCCGCCCTCCGGACGATCTCGTTCGCCTCGTCGTCCGGGAGCGGCCGGAATTCGAACCGCATTTCGGCGCCGTCCGCATCCGCGCCGCTAACGAGCTTGCGAATCGCTTCCCGCGCGGCGGCCGGGAAGATCGCCGATAAGCGCTCCGAGTTCAACGCAAGATCGTTGTCGCCGATAGCGTCGAACAGGCCGAGCGGGATCCGCACTTCATGCTTGCCGCTATCTACCGCGATTACGATTCGGCCGTCCTCGCCGCTTCCGAGATCGCTCTCGCGTACGAGCTGCGTATCGGGCTGCTCGTCGGATCCGGCGCCCGGACTGCCGCCGCCGTTCGAAGGACGGCCTCCCGGCGAGGACAGCAAGCCGAGGACGGCCGTGCCCCCGTCGTCCCTTCCCGGCAAGCGGAGCGAGACGGTCCGGTCGTTCGACACCGTGTATGTCTTCCCGCCGTATTCGTCGATCACCCTCGATCCTGGCGCGAACGGGACGGGCACTTCGATGTCTTGCGCCGCGGCCCTCGTATGGATCACCGTGACGACTTGCTCTCGGCCGTATTGCTTGCCGAACGCCAGATAACCTTCCGCATCCGAGCCTCCCAGCTTCGTGCGGACGCCCTTGGCATACGTTTTGGAATATTTGGCCCGGATGTTCAGCAGCTTTTGGTAATGCTCGTGCAGCTCCTGCTTCTCCGCCAACAAGTCCCACGGCATATCGGCGCGGTTCTCGCCGAATTGCCCTTGGCTCATATCTCCGGCGGCTTTCCCCGAGCGGCCCAGCTCTTCGCCGTAGTAGATGACCGGCTGGCCTTTGGCCGTGATCTGCAGAGCCGCGGCGATCTTCAGCTTCCCTTCGTCTCCGCCGACCGCCTCGGACAGAAAGCCGTCTTCGTCGTGACTGCTCAGGAATTGGCCCATCGTCGCCGTGTTGTCCATCTTGGATTCGCGGTCTGCCAAATAGGCGTCCACTTCGTCGATGCTGCCGTTCGCGAATTTCCGGGCCTGCTCCTTGAAGCCGAAGTCGAGCAGGCCGTCCATCTGTCCGCTACGGAGCGCACCGCCGTCCGCGTCGATCGTCGCGCCGAACGCTTCCCCGATCAGCTTGAATGTCGGATCGATCTCCGTCAGCGCGTTTTTGAACGCGATCCACGTCGCGCTCTCGACATGCTTCACCGTGTCGACGCGGAAGTAATCGATCGTATCCCCGCGATCCGTTCTGGCGCGTTCGAGCCATTCCGTCTGCCATTCGATCACTTGCCGGCGAACTTCGGGGTCTTCCGTGATGAAATCCGGCAGTCCCGCCAGCTCGCCCCGGATCGGATCGGTATCCGCGGAAACGCCGTCCGTACGGAGCATGCCCGCGAACCGGTCCTTATCCTCCTGCGTGACCCCCGGCGCGTTGTCCCCCGGCTTGAGCCCGTATCCGACGTGGTTCAGCACGACGTCGACCATGATCTTGATGCCGTTGTCGTGCGCCTTGTCGATCAGCTCCTTGAACGTGTCCAGATCGCCGAGATGCTCGTCGAGTTTCGTGAAGTCTTTCGCCCAATAGCCGTGATAGCCGTATTGCGTGCCGCCGAAATCAGCGCCTTTGTTGAAATCGATGTTGTCCACGATCGGCGTGATCCAGATCGTATTCACTCCCAGTGCGCGGATGTAATCGAGCTTGTCGATCAAGCCGCGGAAATCCCCGCCGTGGTAGGCTTCGAGATGATTCTTGTCGACGTTCTCGTTGTTCGTCGGGTCTCCGTCCGCGAATCGGTCCGTCAGGATGAAATAAATCCGGGCTTCGTCCCAATCGAAATCCAGCTTTCCTCCCGCAGACGTCCGGGATTTGACATTCACCGCGAAGCTATGCCGGTGCTTGTTGCCGTACTCGTCGACGAGCGTCGCGGTCACGTTTTTCGCACCGGCGCCAACCGCGTCCGTCACGGCTACGGTCCGGGCCATCAATTCCGGATCGAACGGCGATCTCGCCGGACCGCCTAACGAAGTCAGATCCAGATAGGCTTCCCGGTAAGCGACCGGCTCGGACGGCGCGACCGTCAGCTTGAGCACGGCGTTCTCGTTCGAGGAGATCGCTTCGGGAGCGACCGTCGACGAAATCGACAATACGGGCTTGCGGTATTTGACGATCGACCGGCCGTTCGAGAGGTTGGTCGGGTCGCTTCGTTCCTCGGTCGATCCGTTCTTTGCGACCAGGAAGCTGTACTCGTGGTCGCCGACCGCTAAATTTCTCAGCGTGTACGAAAACCATTCCTTGGCCGGATCGTAGTTCATGTCATAGACGTTGCCGCCGACTTTCGCCTGGACGCCCGAGACGGCGTCCGATCGCCCTTGCCGGAACATCTCCTCGTCCCGGTAGAGGAACGTCGCGTTCCCGTCTTCCAGAATCGGCCCGCGAATGCTCGGCAAAATGTCCAATTCCCCGACGAGGCTGCGCACGTTTACTTTCATGAAGTCCTCGCCCGGCTCGAGCGGAATGAACCGGTCGTACGGAATATCCTGCTTGGCCGTCTCCCAATCCGTTCCTTTGCGCAGAACGAAGCCCACGCTGACCGCGTCCGGGGAAACCTCGATATCGACCGACGCCGCGCCGTCCCTGAACGTCTCGAAGTCGATCTGATCGTTGCGCGCGCCGGTTCCCCACACCCAGATGTTCCAATCGGCATAGTCCTGATCCGGACGGAAATAGTTGAATTGGACGTATCGTTTCCCGGACGCCTTCGTTACCTGAACGTTCACGTTCGCCGTCAAGCCCTTGTACGAAACGCTGATCGTCGTTTCGCCCAAGCTGTTGGATTGGATCAAACCTCTCTTCGTCACGCCGGCGACTCCGGGGCGGGAAGACGCGTACGAAGCCTGATCCGTCACCTTCCTCCGGCTGCCGTCATCGTATTTCGCGTAGACGGTCAACTGGCGCTCGCTTCCCGCCGCGACAGACAGGTCCGGTCCTTCCGCGATGTCCAGCGAGGTCAGCACGGCGGCGGGCGCCTCTTTCCGAATGACGATTGCGGTCAAGGGGTCCAATGTCAAGGCGTCGGGCGTCAATTGGAACCCGGAAGGGTCGGCGACCGCCTGAACGCCCGCTTCGTCGTCGTCCACGACGACCGTGCCGTCGGTCAAATCCTCGGACAGCGCGATGGTCCGCGGACGGTCGTCGGCGTTGACGAAGACGTAATAGATGCCGGTCCCGTCGGTCGCCTTGCTGGCGTAACCGATCGCGAGGTCTTCGGAGGCGATGCCCGGCGAAGCTATCAGCGTGACGTTGCGATCCACGATTTCCCTGTCGCCGAGCCGGAACGCGTCGGTCGACTTTCTCAACGCGATCAGGCCGGCCGTATAGTCCTTCGTCTCGACATTGACGGGATATTGCGACCCGTCCGTCGCTTTAGTCCAATCAAACATGTTGATCGCGTCGGAGGAATCGTAGGAATCGTGAATGAAATACCCGATATGGCGGCCGTCCGCGTCCGTGACTTCCGTATGCTTGTGCTCCGGCTCCCCGTCCGCCAGCCATTGCTTCGTGCGGCCGTACTCTTGGCCGGCATGAAGGAACGCCGTGCCTTGGGAAGTCAAGACGAGCAGGTTGCCCAGCCGAATCCGCTTGTGAATCTCCAGATCGTTCTCCTCGACCGCCGGATCCTTGCGGATCGAATGCGCGATGACGTCGTAGAGCGTCAAATTGTCGTGCGCCTCGATGTAAGGCACCACGTCGCCCGGATCGTCTTCGGCGATATTGGCGGGCCGGGCTTTGATATTGTTAAAAATCGTCGCGATATCCCTCGCTCCGCCGGTTATGAACCGCGGCTCTCCTTCCGAGCCGTAGCCCGATTTCAATTCGTTGCGGATTTCGTCCGAGAAGACGCCGACGTCGTCCGTCTTGTCCATCCAGTCCTGATCGGCCCCTCTGCCGGCCAGGGAAGGATCCGAGATCGCGCCGGAGAACGTCCTCCAGCCTTCGCCGATGAACAGGGCGTTCGGATTGACGTCGGCCGCGGCGTCGTAAGCTCTCTGAACCGCGTCGTACGTCGCGTCTCCCATCATATCCCAGCGCATGCCGTCGATTTTGTATTCTTCGAACCAGTATTTGACCGAATCGACCATCAGCTTCTCGGCCATCTTGCGATTCGTGGCCAGATTGTTGCCGAACCCGCCGACGTAATTGCCGTTCTCGTCTCTCCATGCGTAATATCCGGGCACGATATCGTTCAACAGGTCGGCGTTCGCCATATGCGTATAGACGACGTCCAGAATGACGCCCATTCCCGCTTCGTGGATCGCGTGGATCAGCTCTTTCAGCTCCCGGATCCGCAGCTCGGGATCTTCCGGATTCCGGGAATACGCGCCGTCGGGCGTAAAATAGTTATGCGGGTCGTATCCCCAGTTGTACTCGTTGTCCTTGGCGGAATACGCGAGCTCCCTCTGATCGGCCTGCGTCTCGTCTCCGTAATACCACGCCATAACGGGCAGCAATTGAACGTGGGTGACGCCAAGCGAACGGATGTAGTCCAATTTTTTGGCGAACGCCGCGTAAGTCCCCCATCTCTCCCCTTCCAGATCCTCTTCAATGGAAGGATCGGACGTGAAATCCCGGACGTGCGCTTCCCAGATGATCGCGTCTTCCCTCTGCTCGTACCCTTCGATTCGGGCAAATCCATAATCTCCGCCGGGATCCGTTCCGCGCAGATCGACGATCGCCGCCTTGCCGACCTTATCCCCGTCCGTGCCCGCTTCGCCTTTGGTGTTCACCGTAAACGGAGCCATCGACTTGGCGTACGGATCGAGAACCGGCTTCGCGGCTCCGTCATGGGCCACTTCATACTGATAGTAGTAGCCGCGGATATCCTTGCCGCCGTCCAGACCGACCGTCGCGGTCCAGACCCCCTGCTCTCCCAAGGTCAACGGCTTGCTCGCGACAAGCAAGGTCGGATCGTCTTTGTCGTAGAGATTCGCGACGACGGAGGAAGCCGTCGGCGCCCACAGCTTGAGCGTGGCCGTCCCGTTATGGTAAGTCGCCCCGAGATCGTCGCCGTCGTAGCCGTACATTTCGTCCAGCATTCTCCAGCCGCTCGCGGCGGAGACCGTCGCTCCGGCGTACGCGACGCTGAGCGGAAGCTTGTTCAGATCGATGGATGCGCTCACTTCGACCGATCTCGCGTCTCTCACGGTCGCCGCAAGAACTTCGACCGCGTTGCCGTCCTTATCCTGAATCGCAATGGCACTTTTCAGATCGGCGGCCGACAACCCTTCCGTGCTCGTAAATCCGAGCAGCAATTTGCTCGCGGATACGACCTCGGCGGACACGAGCGCGACGGCGCGGTCTCCATAGGGCGAGATATAGACGTTGTCGTCTCCTTGCTTGATCCACAGGCGCTGGTAACGATCCGCGAGGGGAAACGATTTATCCTTCTCCCCGTCTTTGGCTCCCGTCGAGCGATTCACGACGATCATGCTGATTTTCTTCGCTCCCGGGAGGAGGGGGACGTCTATGTACGCGCCGTAGCGATCGACCTTGTCCGCCTCGAACGGGGTCGCCGCGATCGGCCAGCCCCCGGGCAGCGTTTCGGATTTCACCGCGACGTCGTCCCATAGCCAAAGGCCATAGGAGCTATAGTCGTCGTCGATGCGGGAGTAGTGTACGCGCACCGTATCCGGGGGAAGATCGACGGGCTCGTACGGAAATACGTCATCCGAGCCTTGCTTCAGCCAAACCTCGTTCATCGCCGGCGAGGTCAGGGCGAACGCCTTGTCTCCGCCGTCTTTGTCCCCGGTCGTCCGATGCACGACGACCAGACCGATCTTTTGCGCGTTCTCCTGCAGCGGAATATCCAGATACGCCCCGTAATCGTCCGTCTGGTCCGCCCGGAAAGGCACGGCCCCGGTCGGCCAATTGCCGGACGGCGCCGCGACATCGTGGAACAGCCATAGCCCCAAGCCGTCGAAGGGCCCGTCGTAATGAACTCTTAAATGACCTTCCGGCACTCCCGCGCCCGGGTCGACGGGAAGCGTATAATCGGCGGATACCTCGTGCGTAGCGGCATTATACTTGAAGGTGACCGGGAGCTCCCGCGGCAGGACGAGCGTCTGATTGACCCCCGGATGCTCCTCTCCCCATGACGACCCGAGAACGATTTTGTACTCGTAAGCGCCTTGATACACCGTTTTCGTTACCGTATAGACGTTATCGTAATCCGGATCGGTCAGAATGGCGCTCGCCGTTTCCGGCTCCCAATTCGCCGGATCGCCTATCGCCGTCTGCAAGCTCCCGACCAGACGCGGCGCTCTGTCCGCCCCGATCGGCTCGTAATAAGTAGAGTCCGCGATCTTATGCTCGTTATAGTTGTAGTAAAAAGTGACCGTAGTCTCGGATTCGAGCTCCAGCACGATATTGTCGCCATTGCCGACGGCGGACGGCTTCGTGTAGCTGCCGATTCCGTAGCTTTCCGTCCACCCTCCGTTGATCGCGACCTTGTACTCATAGGTGCCTGCAGGCAACGTCCCGGTAAACCGATAATCTCCGTCTCCCAGATCCGTCATTCGGGTCGCGGCCGCGCCGGGATCCCAATTGCCGCCCGAATGGCCCAGCGCTTGCTGCAAATTGCCGACCAGTGTGGCCGTTGCGGAGGTCGCCGCGCCGGCATGGCCGGGATGGAGACCGAGTCCCGTCCAGACGACTGCCAATGCGAGCCATGCGGCCAGTATGCTCCTGCTTCGCAAAATCCGCTTGCCCATTTCCGTTTCCTCCCCTTTAGTTCGCAATTTTAGTTCAAACGTTTGCACAAAAGGGCGCAGATACCTAAAACGTTTGGTTATACGGCCGCTTTTTGCGCTGAAATTCGCAAATTCGGTGTTGGAAGCGTTTGCTTTGGTTGAAATTAATATTAATACCGCAGTCGAAAGAATGTCAATCCTAATCTTTCTTTTATTTTTGTTCCTTGATTATATAAAAAATGGGGATGTCCGGGGCGAAAATTGGACTTTTGGTAACGATTGCACACAAGTTGCACGACTTTTTGTCGAGGCCATGACTCCATTCATCCGCCTTCGACAGGTTTGAACATGGATTCGGAAAGTAACCTTCTAAAAAGTTGAAAAACCCGCATTAAATCAAGGATTATCCGTCACACAAAGTTGCTTTTTTTTCGCAATAAAAACAGGACACTGCGCGCCTCTGTCAAATGGTGAAGTAGCCCACTATTACCACGAGAGGGAGTGTCCTTAGCAATATGGTAACACAAATGCAGACCCATGCGCCAGAACAAAAAACACGCCGTGAAAGACGGATTGAAATGTTAGCGGAACGCCGCCGCCGCATCAAGAAAACGCTGAAAAAAATGTGCACGGTTACCTTCGACAACGACATGGTCACTGAAGCAGGAAACTTCCAGTTCATGGAGTTGTTCAAAGAACCTCATCGGCTTCCAAGAGACTCCGCATCCATGCTCATCGATTACCTGACGGACTGTGCGCTTCTAGGGCACACACGCTTCCTGCACATGAACGCGCAGCAATCCGGATTGTCAAAGAAATTGAGCGATTCCTGGAGGAAAGCGCATTCCGCGAACTACTGAAGGATATGACCTGGAGCCATCTCATTCAATTGGTTGCGATCAACCAGGAACTGCTGCGCCGCAAGGCTAAAGTGGATGGCAAACGGCTCGTCTGGATCGACATCGATGATACGGTCATCACGCTCTTTGGCGAACAGGAAGGCGCAGCGAACGGCTATAATCCTCGCTACCACGGCCGCCCTTCGTATAAGGTGCGCGTCGCCTTTGTGGCAGGAACGGGAGAACTCATCCACCTGCAACTGAATCCGGGCAACACGAACGGAATGAAAGGCTTCCGGGAAGCCACGCAAACCGAGCAAACTTCAGCGGATCAATTGACGATGGCATTGACGCTGTACGCGTACCAAGCCATTGTAACGAATACGGAAGACAAACCGTTGCCGCTGATGCGTTCCTACAATCAACGGGCGAACATTGAGAACCGGATTGACGAACTCAAGGAAGGCTATGCTGTCAGCCAAAACAGCCAGCATCGGATGCTAAACAATCTGTTGTTCAGTTGGATCAAGGCGATCGCGTACAATGTGATGGTCTGGTTCAAACAAACCTTGATGCCAGAGAACCTGCAACGTTGCGAAGTAAAAACGATACGGCGGGTGGTGCTGAGGGTCCCGGGCAATGTTGTCGGCTCGGGCCGATACCAGCACATCCGATTAGCGGCGTGCCCGGAGCTGGAAGCCATCGTAAGAACGATGCAGCATCGGATTTGAATATTCTTCGAACGACTTGTGTACGGTAAAATAAAAATACCCAAAATGATCAAACGGATTTCCCAAAAAAAATCGTGCAAAATTCCCACTTTGATCGTGGGGAAATCGACCGAATCTAGCAACTCCGCTACCCTTACGTAGATGATGACGAAGGGCAGCGGAGGAGTCTGAAGTACTGACACAGCTACGAATAAAAACCAAAATCTAGATGATCTCACCATTTATCCACAGGCTTGAGTTATCCACATTCGGAATTAATGTTTAAAAGTTTTTAAATATTAGATCATTTTCTAATGAATATCCTTTTATTAATATTGGGGTATCCAAATGTTCAGTACTATAAAACAATTTGCAGCCATAGTAATCAATATAATTAATTTTATTGGGAATTACTTCATTCACCTCTATATGGGAAATTGAATTGTCAACTATTGTACCTGCTAATAATGAATATTCTCCAGGTTTCGTAAAATAGGTCCAATAAATATCTCTTTCATTATAGTAATTTTTAGTACTATTATTATTGCCAATTATCTTAGTGGTTATAAAATTGTTTTTGTAATACAAAAAATAATGAATATTTCCAATCGAGTCAGAGATAAAATACAATATATAGTTATTATCCAGTTTTATTCTTTCTATGCTACTTTCAATTAACGAAAAGTTATTAATAGCTTTATTTTGTAGCTTTTTGATATCATCTTTGGGATAAAGTACAAAAATCAACAATATAATTAAAGTGAAAATCAACAGTGTAAACCATTTGATATATTTCATAATCAAACCTCTAATCCTTGTGATTTAAATAATCATCTTGACTGTTGCGAAAAATGTGTTGTCGACGAAAGATTGGTAAAGCCGGGATATTAGAAGATTCGTCGAAAGAACGAATAGAAGAAGGACATCGACCTTGGATGGAGAAATAGTCGGTTACCACGCCCACAATTCCCAATTAAAGGAGATGTCCCATTCTCATGGTATCCCTCTACTCGCCCATCGTCAAGTTCATTTTGGCGCTTAAATTGGAATTTTCCAAGCCTCAACTCGGTCATCTGTTTACCCTCGTTCACGGTATCATTCTTTGTGCCGGACGTAAGAATATCACGCAAATCCAACAAGCTGCCAGAGGGGGACGACACCTTAGCAATACCACGAATTTTTTGAATCATTCACCGTGGTGATCAGTCATATACTGCGCCGGCGAATGCAGTTCATCCTGGAGAAGATTCGCACCAAGCATGAAAAGCGTGGTGACGATCGGTCGCTTATCTTCATTCTCGTCGACGACACCTGCTGTAAGAAGGAAACCTCGACGAAGAAGATGGAAGCGCTTGGTTTTCAATATTCGCATGAGGCCGGCAAGTCCATTTGGTGTCATTGTGTAGTGACGTCTCATGTCGTCAGTGAAGGCAGTTCCTACGCTTGGGATTTCCGTCCTTACTTTCGTGAAGAATACTGCACGGAGAACCGCCTCCCATTCAAGAGTAAGAATGATCTTGCTTTAGAAATGATCGAGGCATTCCCGGCATCACCGGATGAGCAGGTTTATGTGCTCATGGATAGTTGGTACACCAGCGAGAAAGTGATCAACGCATGCAACAGAAAGGGATTCCATGTTATCGCCGCGGTAAAGTCAAACCGACTGATTTGCGTAAGCGGCGTGACCATTTCCATGACGGATTTCGCTGCCCAATACGTTCGTAAGTCTGACCTCCGCTCCGTTACGGTGGAAGGTCAGGGAACGTTTCGGGTTTACGAATATGAATGTCCCCTAAGCGAGATGGAAAACGTCAAAGCTTTGCTGTCTTGGAAGGATGATTACACCGACTTGAGCACACCGCAGGTTTGTCTCCTGTGCACGGATGTGAGCCTGGATCCCGTTACCATCCTGCGCTACTATCACGTGCGATGGAATATCGAGACGGGTTATCGCTATTTCAAAGAATTGCTGGGCTTTGCCCAATATCAGTTGCCTCTCGTTTGAAGGTATTCGGCGGTTTTGGGTCATTCAGTTCTTAACGCAAAACTTTCTGGAATTCAAGCGTCAAGACTGGATGAAGGGCAACAAGCACCTCACGCTAGGAGATGTCGTATATCGAATTCGGCAGGAGTTTTTCGGGCAAATCATCGTCTACGTGTACCAACAGGCCTTGGAGAGGAAGCCGTTATTCGACATTCTTAAGCATCTCAAGATACCCGCCTGAACTGCTGTTTTCCGATTCACGCTACAGGTCTGTCCATTTGTGGTGTTTCCCTTAGAAATTCGCAACAGTCAAGTAATCATGAATTTTCGAAAGTACGACTCTTTGAAAACATGAAAGGGCTCCGAATCTTTGGTAGAACGGTGCTTATCAGAACAACGTCACCCAAAGAGAGGAGCACCTTTTAGGTGCAGTCTACCACACCAGTCAGCAAAATCAAGACCGAATTTTCATTGCAAATTGTCACGAGTTCAGTGGTATCAAATCTTTTTTCTGGCCTTCTCAAAAAAATCAAACTATCAGAGGCGATGCACAGCCTCTCCGACGGCAAAGCGCACAATGCAGTCTTCCCGCTGCATCGCATTCTGTTGTACTCCTAGTCGACTAGATGCTCGGCTGCGAGCAGATTTTTCATTTTCGCAAGCTGCAGCATGATGCCCTGCTGAGCCGTTTACGACATGACCCGTCACCACAAGACTTGCCAGCTATTCACCCAGTTTGTAGATCCAAGTGCATCCATCTTCTTCGTCGAGATTTCCTTCTTACAGCAGGTAAATAAGCGACCGTCGTCACCAAGCTTTTTATTTTATGTTTGGTGCGAATCTTCTCCTGGATAAATTGCATGCGACAGCGCAGTATATGATCTGATCACCAAATAAATAATTTAACCTGAATATCGAAAGTACTACTCTTTGAAAACGTGAAAAGGGCTCCGGATCTTTGGTAGAATGGTGTTTGCGAAGACAACATCACCCAAAGAGAGGAGCACCTTTTAGGTGAAGTCTACCACATCCGTCAGCAAAATCAAGACCGAATTTTCATTGCAAAATGCAACGAGCTTCGGCGGCATCAAAGTCTTCCTAGCCTTTCTCGAAAAAATCAACCTGTCAGAGGCGATGCGCAGTCTCTCCGGGGGCAAAGCGCACAACGCGATCTTCCCTCTGCATCGCATCCTGCTGTATCTCCTGGTCGGCTGGATGCTTGGCTGCGAACGGATTTTTCATTTTCGCAAGCTGCAGCATGACGCCCTGCTACGTCGTTTCCTTGGCGGACGCTGCCCGCATCACAGCCTGTTGTACAAGGAACTCGGCCGACTGAGCCGGACGTGTCCCGGGCTGGCGATGGAACTGCGGACGCTCCATCAGGAGATCATTCGTCCTTGCTTGCCCGACCGCCTCATTCTCGATCTGGATTCCACGGTCGAAACGGTCTACGGCGACCAGGGCGGCGCGGCCAAGGGCACGAATCCGCACAAGCCCGGCCGCAAGAGCTACCATCCGTTGTTGGCTTTCGAAGGGCAGACGCGGCTGAATCTGAACGCCTGGCTTCGTCCGGGCAACACCCATTCTTCCACGAATGCCATCGACTTTCTGAAGCAAACGTTTGACCTGCTTGGCGAGCATCCGGTCGGCTACGCCCGATTTGACAAGGGCTTTGGCGGTGAAGACTTCTACGGCCTGCTCGAGAGCCGGAAGATCGGCTATGCCGGTAAACTGAAATGGACGAAGCGGCTGGAGCAGGAAGTTCAGAAGTGTCGCTACTGGACGCGGTACGTCGACGAAGATTGGATCATCGAAGGCATCACGCTGATCTACCAAGCGACGACCTGGAAGAAAGCGCGCCGGGTGGCGATCATCCGCAAGGCCCAAGTGTTCGATGACGGACAGGGACGGTTGGTATTCGATACGGACTGGCAGTACGAAGCGATCGTCACGAATTTGGAATGGGAGCCGATCGATTTGTGGCGCTTCTACAATCAGCGTTGCTGCATGGAGAATTACATCAAGGAAGCCAAAAACGGCTTCTCCATGGATCGCATTGCGACAAGCGATTTTGGGGCCAATGAACTGGATCTGTTGATCAAGCTGCTCGCTTATAATTTGTTCGAGCGATTCAAACGTGATTGCTGTGAACCGGTTCATCGTGGCTATACGATCGCCAGGTTCCGGCTGGAGTTTTTTCACATCGCAGCCACGCTCATACAGCACAGTCGATCGGTCATTCTCAAAATGGCGAAGGACTTCGCGGGCCGGTACGCTTGGAAGCGGATCGAACTCCGAGTAGCTCAGTTAGAATGACCCCTTCCACAATCTTACATGGAAATCGCAACGCCCCTTCATTGGGGAGGGGAAGGACTATCCTTCATGCCTGCACTCGGGAAAATCTCCTGGAGAATCTCTCTTTATTTTACAGCGTGACGACCCTCAAATTCCTGCACTTACCTTGCTACTATGGGCTTTCGAAATTCAGGTTTAATAAAGCGTTGTAATGTTTGACTAAGGTGTCCCCCCCTCTGCAAATCGTTGGATTTGCGTGATTTGAATATAGAATGTTATCGTGGACATGCGATACAGATGACAGAACTGTGGTTAGGAAAAATTCCAATTGGGCAAGTAGAGGGATACCCACGGTTCTTGACTTGGAATTGTGGGTGTGTGACAGTCAAATTCCCCATACAAGGTCGATTTTCTTCTTCTGTTCGTTATTCGACGAACCTTCTAACATATTCTGACTTTATCCAGCCTTTGTCGATAATACTTTTTTACAATTGTCAAGCAATTTAATAAAGATATCCCTTTGATAATCAAAGGGATATCTTTATTAAATTTAGAATTTAAATCCTGCTGAATCCCCCTTAGGCCATCTATGTGTATCTTTCGTCCAACCAAACCCGAATGGGTATGTTATCGAATTTATTGAAGTTGTATCCCAAGTATGACCAAAGGTAGCGCTAAAACTAATCTCGGTATTACGCGGGACTCCATCTACAAAAGTAAAATAAAACCATCCAACTAAATCTCCGGATATAATCCGCGGACAACCCACATATACATCACCTAGAAGCTTGTCAACGGGAGGGTTATCCGTATGCCTAAGCGCCGCTCGCTGCGCATGCTGCTATTCGCCGCCGCCGCCGCCATTCTTGTCCTGTCCGTCCGCTTCGGATTCGCCGACGCTTGGGTGGACCGCTACGCCATCCCCGCGTCCTCCTTGGCCGAACTGACGGAGGAGCCCGCTCCGACCGCGCTCGCGGCCAAATCCGAGCCCGAACCGGACGTGCCCCTGAAGCCTCAGGCCGCCGTGCTCAGCAACCGCGTGACGGAGTACCATATATCCGTTTCCCTGGATGAGAGCAACAGCGTCTTGAACGGGGAGCAGACCGTCACCTGGAAAAACCCGGGGCGCAAAGCCGTCTCCGATCTCTATTTCCACCTCTATCCGAACGCTTTCGCGCCGGGCAGCACATTCCTGCGGGAATCGGGCGGCCAGCTTCGCGGCGATAAGATGAAAGAAGGCGGCAACGGCAGCATGGAGCTGCTCGCGTTGAAGACGGAGGAAGGGGAAACGCTCATGCCCCGGCTCCATTACGTTCAACCCGACGACAGCAATCGGGACGACCGCACGCTGATCACGTTGCGGCTTCCCGAACCGGTAAAGCCCGGAGGCTCCGTTACGTTGAGCATGAAATTCCAGGTCAAGCTGCCTTCGGTATTCGCCCGCATGGGTGTCGCCGGCGATTTCGTCATGGCTGGTCAGTGGTTTCCGAAGATCGCCGTATACGAGACCGCGGGCATGCGCGGAAGGACTGCCGAAGGATGGAATCTGCACCAGTACCACGGCAATTCGGAGTTTTATTCGGACTTCGGCATATACAGCGTCCGCATCGACGTGCCTGCCGCTTACAAAGTCGCCGCGACGGGCTTCCTGACGAAGACGCCGTCCGTTTCCGGGGGACGCAAAAGCTTCCAGTTCTACGCGGACGACGTCCACGACTTCGCCTGGTCCGCTTCCCCGCATTTCGAATACGTCGAGGAGTCCTTCTCGTCTCCGGGCATTCCCGGCGTCCGCATCAAGCTCTACCTGGATCCTCTCCATCGGAACCTGAAGGACAGGTATATGCACGCGGCCAAATCCGCCTTGGCCAAGCTTGGGCAATGGTACGGCGAATACCCGTATTCCACCTTGTCGATCGTCGTCCCTCCGGGAGACGCCAACGGCGCCGGAGGCATGGAATACCCGACGCTCGTCACCGCCGCGGCGGCTCGGGACGAGAGTCCGGGCTACGAGCTGGAACGCACGCTCGTTCACGAGATCGCCCATCAATACTGGTACGGCCTGGTTGCTTCCAACGAGTTCGAAGAAGCCTGGCTGGACGAAGGGTTCACCTCCTACACGGAAGATAAGCTGATGGCCTCGATCTACGGCGTGCTCCCCAACGTTCCGGTCGAGGCGAGCTACCTGACCCATCCGGAGCCGCTGCATCAGTCTTCGTGGGATTACCGTTCCTCGGACGGTTACGCGGAGAACGTGTACTTGCGCGGCAAGCTCGTGCTCGCTTCCCTGGAACGCCAGGTCGGCGAGAAAACGATGAGCAAAATCATGAGAACGTATTTCCAGAAGTACAAATTCAAGCACCCGACGACTTCCGACTTCCAGAAAGTCGTTGAGAGCGTAACGAAGGAAAAATGGGGCCACTTCTTCCAGGCGTACGTGCATCGCGCGGAAATGACCGACTACGCCGTCGAGAATATCACTGTTCGTCGGACGCCGGACGGATACGAGAACGTCGTGCTGCTGAAGCGGAGCGGAGGCAGCCCCGAGCCGGTGTCGATCTGGCTGCAGTTCCAGGACGGTCGGTCGGTGCGCAAGAAATGGGACGGCGTCCAGTCCCACGTTCAGCTCAAGCTCGAGTCGTCCGCCCCGCTGCTATACGCGGCGATCGATCCGGCCAACAGCGTCGTGCTCGACAACCGAAGATACAACAACTATTTGAAAGCCGAAGTCCCCAAGAAACAGAGCAGCCTGGTCACGACCGGCATTACGCAGCTCATCGAGGGCTTGTTCGGATCCTGGATATGGTGAGGTGAAGCGACGTGGAAATTCGCCAACGGCTAAAAATGGGATGGGACATGACCGTGCGGCATAAGTATGTATTGGTCCTCTTGTTTCTGTACCGCTTCCTGTGGGGATTTTTTCTGTACCGGTTCGTCGATTCGGTCGTCACGCCCGTCATTGCGCGTTACCCGAGCGAGCATCCGAATTCCGACGCTGCCCATCTGTTTCTCGTCGAAGCGCAATTCCGTCTTCTGAAGACCGATTTGATCGACGAATTGCTATGGATGCTGGGCGGAATGCTCCTCTTGCGGATGGCCGTCACCCCGTTGTTCAACGCCGGAATTTATTATTCCTTTCATCACGCGGGAGAAGGCCAATCAACGCGGGTGCTGACCGGAATACGGAAGGCATGGAAGCCGGTAACGCTGCTGTACTGGCTGGAGAACGGGCTGATCCTGCTTCCCGCCGCATGGATCGTGCCCATCGCCAAGGAGCGCTTCTTCTCCGAAGCTTCCCTGACGATCTGGCTTCAAGGGCTGCTGCCCCTCGCGGCCGCCTGGGTGCTGTACGGATTCGCCGTGCATCTGCTCGGCCAATTCATGCAATTCGGCGCGGCGTCGAAGACAGGCATTCTGAACAGTCTCGGCTTGGCGATCCGGCGAGCGGTTCCCCTACTCGGAATTACCCTGGTCCTGATCGGCATCGGTCTGGCGGTGTCCGCCGCAGCCTGGGTCGTCTCCTTGCTGTGGTCCGGCCTGGTCGCCGTCACGCTGCATCAAGCGTTTCACTTCGTGCGCTCTCTCCTCAAGCTATGGACGGTCGCTTCTCAGTATCAGGTATGGAGCGACGCGAAAACGTAAAGCGATCCGTGTCCCAGATTCGACAATATTTGACCCGGGACATTCCCCGGCCGCCCCTGTTTACGGGCGCGGCCGGGGTTTGGCGTTATCGGCGGGATTCATCCTATGCGAGAGGGGGGAATCTATTCCTGCTTGCTCCTAAATGAGGGAATTCTAATTTAGTAGATGCAGGAAATTCGTCAGAATACCCGAATATATAAAGCTAAAGAAATCATAAAATGCCGAGTTCCCGGGAAAACCGGGAAACGGGGGAACCACCGATCGTTCGGCAAGGCCGGCTCTGCCCCGGGTATCCGCCCGACGCCGGAACGATCATCGCATCGCCGCTTCAGCGCCTTGCGCGCCCGAAGCCGCTTATGCTTGGGTGAATTGGCTCGTATCGCGGGAGCCATAGGGAACCTTCTACCGAACCCTCAAGCTAACCTCGTAGGCATTGGAAGGAGTCACGGTTTTGCGGAAAGTTTCAGTCACATTGTTCGCTCTTGCCTTGCTTCTCGCTTTCCAGGTCGGCAGCGCGTTCGCGGAGACCAAGCTCGACAAGACCAAGCTCGAGAAGACGATCGCTCCCCTTATCGGCGCGAAATACAAATACGGCGGAACGACCCCGAGCGGTTTCGACTGCTCCGGCTTCACCGGATATGTATTCAACGAATTGGGCCTCGATCTGCCTCGTTCTTCGCGGGACCTGTTCAGCTGGGAGAAGAGCAAGAAAATCGCCGATGACGAACTCCGCGCCGGCGACCTCGTATTCTTCAATACGAGCGGCAACGGCGTATCGCACGTCGGGATCTATATCGGCGACAACAAGTTCGCGCACGCCGCTTCCAAGGGCGTGACGATCACTTCCCTCGACGAGAGCTACTATGAGAAGCGTTATCTTGGTGCCCGCCGCATTCTTGGCGACGAGTATTACAAGAAGATCGCTGTGGAGCCCGAAGTCGAGGAAGCCGCGGAAGTCGCTCAGCCATAATCGTGATATGACGAAGGCCCGCCGATGGCGGGCCTTCGTTCTTTGCTTCATTCATGTCGCTTTCGGCTTTTCAGATCCGCCACTTCCTCGGGAGTCAGCTCAGTCGCCTTAACGATCATCTCGATGTCCGCTCCCAGCTCCAACAGATTGCGGGCCACCTTCGTCCGGCCTTGTTGCAAACCTTCTTTCAAACCTTCTTTCAAACCTTCTTTCTTCCCCTCGGCCCGTCCCTTCTTCAGCGCTTCGGGGATAAACGTCTTAATCATTCGACTTACCTCCTCTTCCGTTTGTTTATATTCACCGTAATGCCGGTATAGATAATTTAGGATGTTGCCAAGCACCTGCAAGATCCGGTCCATGTCCCCTGTCGGCAGCAGCCGCTGCCGGTGCAGATTCCGAATGACGTTCAGCGTCTCCTCGATCGTCGCCTTCAGCCGTTCGAACTCCCGGGCGAACAAGCGCCGCTTCTCGTCGTCCGCGCGTGGACTAGCCGCAATGAGCCGCATGTTCTTGCGCGAGCCGAATACCTGCAGCGGTAATAGCGCGAACAGACGCCGCTCCTGCAGATCGCGGGGTGTCAGCGTCCAGTACCGTAGCACCGGCACCGTATAAGCCGTCTCCGTCCCGTCCGGCAGCCGCATCCGGAAGATAAGCTCGTCGCCGATCGCTTCGTTCTCCTCCAGGAAAATGACGATCTGCTTCGGAAATACGAGCAGCGGCACGCCGTCGGCTTCGTCTCCCGCACTCCGTTCCAACGCCTTCTCGAACCCGTAGCGGAACATTCGGATGACCATCGACTGGTCGTTTAACGTCTGAAACTCGACATGGTAATGGACGGATCCTCGGCGCGTATCCAGCTTCATAAACAAATCGCCGACGATGCGGTCATAATCGTCCGTGATAAACTCCGCATTGCCATAATGAATCGCCTTAACGTCTTCACCGGCAAATTGCTCTCCGAACAATCCGTTGACAAGCTGTACCGTCAGCCGCTTGGACAAACGAAACAGCACGCGCATCATTTGATCGAGCTTAAGCTTTTCCTGCTTGCGCCGATCCGTTACCTTCATTATACACCACAACTCCTCTCTCCCGCGATTGTCCGTAAACGCGAAAAAGCACGCCCCGAGCGCGTTGCCGCGCGAACGGAGTGTGCTTCACTCGTCGATTGCGATTTGAATTTATTTGCTTGTTTGTTCCCAATATATCGAACGTATGTTCCATTAGTCAAGAAATCTTTTTCGTGCGCAATCAGTTCCCCGCGCTCCGATATACTCCGACTCCGCTCAACGTCGGGCTCCATCGGGATTCGTCGATCGTAAGGCGGATGCGGCTGGCGGTCGTCTCGGCGAACCGGCAAATTTTTTTGTAGCCGACGACGGTGCCTTCGTACAGCGGCCGCCACCGTTCGTCACCGGACGAGGCCTCGAGCCGAAAGCGCTCGATGCGCTGGCCTTCGCGGATATTTTCCGCGAGCACGATGCGGTCGAACGTCCGCTCCGAACCGAGATCGACGACGAACTCCGCCTGCTCCGCGCCTTCCGGAGCTTGCCAATACGTCAAGCGGTCTCCGTCGGTCAGGCGGTCCGCCCCGTGCGCGCCGTCCTTTCCGATCGAGCCGCGGACGGCGGCACCGGCTGCCAGGTTCGCGGCATACGTCTTATTGATCCGCTCGCCCAACGCCTTCATCCGCTCGACGTCTGTTTCGTGGAGAAGACCCCTCTTGTCGGGCGGAAGATTGAGCAGAAACGCCGAATTGCCTCCGACGATCCGCTCGTACAGTTCCGTCAGCTCGTCCGCCGTCTTCACGCGATCGTCTTCCGCGGCGTGATAGAACCACCCCGGCCGAATCGAAGTGTTCACTTCCGCCGGATACCAGACGGCCTCGTCAGCCTCGGCCAGCACCGCCCGGCTGCCGAGATCCTCGTCCTGCGAACCGACGCGCCTGGCGAACTCCCCGTCGTCGACCTTCTGCGAATTCTCCTGGATTTTCTCGTTGTCGCGCATCGTCGCGGGCACGACGCTCCATTCCGAAATGCGCGTATGACCGGCTTCGTTGCCGCACCAGCGCACGTCCGGGCCGCAGACGGAGATGACCGCGTTCGGTTGAAGCTCCCGGATCAAGGCATAATAAGCGTCCCAGTCATACACCTGGCGTTTGCCGTTCGGCCCTTCTCCGCAAGCTCCGTCGAACCAGACGCAGAACAGCTCCCCGTAACCGGTCAGCAGCTCCCGCAGTTGGTTCATAAAAAAGGCATTGTATACGGACGAATCCCCGTAGCTCGGCTCATGGCGATCCCAAGGCGACAAGTAGACGCCGAATTTCAGTCCGGCCGCCCTGCAAGCGTCGGCCACCTCCCGCACGAGATCCCCCCGGCCGTTCCTCCAAGGGCTGTTCTTCACCGAATGCTCCGTATAGGCGCTAGGCCATAAGCAAAAACCGTCGTGATGCTTGCAAGTCAAAATCAGCCCCTTCATGCCGGCGGCCCGGCACGCTTCCGCCCATTGCGCCGCATTCAGCTCCGATGGGTCGAACAGGGAAGGGCTTTCGTCCCCTAATCCCCATTCCCTGTCGGTGAACGTGTTCACCGTGAAATGAATAAAGCCGTAAAACTCCAGCTCCTGCCACGCCAGCTGCCTGGGCGACGGGGCGATCCGAGCGGCTTCCTTAACCGGTACTCCCATCCAAGGGCCTCCTTTTCCGCGCGATTCTGCTCCGGGAACGCCTCGCCCGACTTCCCCGCGCTTTCGGCCGGTCCATCGGCGTTCGTCTCCCTCTCGATCACTTCCCGTCTACCCCAAATCCGCCTTGTCCGTAAGCCGAACGACGGCATCCTTCGTTCCGTGCAGCTCGAACAAGACGAGCTCGTTCTCCCCTTCTCGCAGCAACGGTGCAGGAACGTACAGCGTGCGGGTCGGCCCGGCCTCCCAGTAACGGCCGAGATTAAAGCCGTTCAGGAACGCGACGCCTTTCGTCCAGCCGTCGAAGCGAACGAACGTATCGGCCCGCTCGTCTACCCGGAAAGCGCCGCGATAGAATATCGGATTCGAGACATCCCCGCCCGATCGGCCGGTCCCGCTCGCCCTGCTGTCCGGCACGTCGAATTCAAGCCCCTCCAGCGAATCCAGAGGCAGCGGATAGATCGTCCAATCGTACAGGAATTGATTGCCCAGCCGCACGCCTTCGGTGATGCCCTTCGGATCGCGCAGGAGCGGGCCGTAGTTGACGCGCCCCATATTTTCGACCAGAATGTCGAGCCGCACGCCCTCTGCCGGAACTTCCAACGGGAGTTCGACCGGATTCCAGCGCTCCACCGCGCCGACGTACGCGCCGTCCGCGAAGACTAGCGCCCGGTCGCGCACCTCTTGCAGATGCAGGCTCATCCCGCTTCTCGGCCCGTCGATCCGCGTCGAGTAGACGATGAAGCCGCAGGCTTGGCCGACCTTCTCCATCGGCTCCGGACACGTCCGGCGAACGGGCTTCGCCAGCCGGTCCAATTGCGCGAACAATCCGGCGGCGCCTTCCATGCGCACTTCGCCGTACGCGCGCTTCGGAATCGGCGCGGGCAAGCGCGGCTCCGGCAGCTCGGCGTACCGTTCCAGCACTCGGCGCACCGCCCAATATTTCTCCGTCGGCTCGCCCGACTCGCTCAATAACGTGTCGTAATCGTAGCTGTTCACCGTCGGTTCGAACCGCTTGATATGATTCGCGCCGTTATAGAAGCCGAAGTTCGTCCCGCCGTGGAACATGTAGAAGTTGACCGAGGCGCCCTCGCGCAGCATCTCCTCCAGCGTCTCGGCCACGTCCGAAGCCGGTCGGGTCTGATGCTCTTCCATCCAATGGTCGAACCAGCCGTTCCAGAACTCCATGCACATAAGCGGTCCTTCCGGCTGATATTCCCGCAGCTTGCGGAACGCCTCCGCCGCGCGGGAGCCGAAATTGACCGTCTCCAGCACGCCTTCGATCATGCCGCCTTGCAGCATGTGATCCTCCGGACCGTCGGAAGTGAACAGCAGCACGTCCATACCGCGGTTTCTCATCCCGTCCCGGAGATACTCCAAATAGCGCTTGTCGTTGCCGTAGCTGCCGTATTCATTCTCGATCTGCATGGCGACGATCGGTCCGCCGTTCGTACAGAGCAGCGGCTTGAAGCGCGGCAACAGCTCGTCGAAATAGGCGTCCACCTTCGCCAGAAAAGCCTCATCATAACAGCGGAGCCGCATCCCGGCATCCTCCAGCAGCCATGCCGGCAAGCCGCCGAACTCCCATTCCGCGCAGATATAGGGGCTCGGCCTTACGATAACGTGAAGACCCAATTCTCCGGCCAGCCGAACGAACCGCTCGACGTCCGCGATGCCGTCGAAGCGGAATTCGCCCTCCTTCGGCTCGTGCACGTTCCACGCCACGTACGTCTCGACCGTGTTGAAGCCGCAAGCCTTCAGCTTCAGCAGCCGATCCTCCCAATATTCCGGCACGACGCGAAAATAATGAATGGCGCCGGACAGAATGCGAATCGGTCTCCCTTCGTAGACGAACTCGTCGCCTTGTATCCCGAACTTCGCCATGACAGCGACACTTCCTTTCCGTTCCTCCGTTTATCCTTTAACCCCGCCCAGCATCATGCCCTCGGTCAGCTTCCTTTGAAGCAGGGCGTACACGATAATGGTCGGCACGAGCACGATGACGAGACCGGCGAACAAGGAGCCCCAATCGGTCGCGAACTGCTGAATCTGCATCAGGTTGGATAAGCCGATCGGAATCGTCTTCTTGGCGTCGTCCGTAATGAACGTCATCGCCAGGACGTACTCGTTCCAGAAGTCGAAGAAGCTGAAGACGATCAGCGTAATGATGCCCGGACGCGCCATCGGCATGATGACCTTGAACAGCGTGCCGAAGTAGCCGCACCCGTCGATCGCCGCCGCCTCCTCGAAATCGTGCGGGATCGATTTCATGAAGCCGGTCAACAGGAATACAGAGAACGGCAAGCTGTTCGTCGCGTAGACGGCGCTTAGCCAGAAGCGATTGTCCAGCATGCTCATATCGTTCATCAAGATAAAGAGCGGCACGATGACGTAGACGCCTCCGATGAACAAACCCGCCATGTAGAAATTCGTCAGGAACGAGCGGCCGCGAAATCTCATCCGTCCGAGCACGTAAGCGGTCGGAATCGCCGCGAGCAGCAGCAAGGTCATCGACATCGCGACGACGAGCACGGAGTTGAGCATGTAATCGCCGATCTTGGCCGTCGTGAACGCGCGAACGTAGTTGTCCCAATTCAAGGCCTTCGGCAGCGACCAGGGGCTCGCCATCACTTCGGCGTTCGTCTTCAGCGAAGCGATTACGTTCCATAACAGCGGATAGACGACGATCAACGCCTGAAGGATCAGAAAGAGGCGAACGAACAGCTTGCCGATGCCGCCGCCAAGCGACTTTTTCCCCGATTGAACGGACGCGGTGTAGGCTGACATCTCAATTCGACCCCCTATCCGTCAATTTGTTGCTGAGCAGGGCGAGCAGCAGCGAGACGATGAAGATAAACACGCCGATCGCCATCGCGTAGCCGAAGTTCGAGTTCGTGAACGCCTGGCCGTACAAGTACGTCATCACGACCTCGGAATGGCGGTTCGGTCCGCCGGCCGTCATGACCGACACGATGACGAAGCTGATCGTCAACACCCCGTTGATGCTGAAGATGATCGTCACGCGAATAATCTCCCACAGCATCGGAATCGTAATATGGAAAAACTGCTGGATGCGGGTCGCGCCGTCCAGCCCCGCGGCTTCGTACAGGTCGGGAGAGATTCCGTCGATTCCCGCCATGTACATGACCATGTAATACCCTGCCGCCTGCCAGATCAGCGTTACCGCCAGCGCCCATAACACGGTCCTTTCGTCTCCGAGCCACGCCATCGCCCAATCGCCCAGGCCGAGCAGCTCCAGCCCGGAGTTGACGAAGCCCATCGTCGGGTGGTAAATGAACGACCATAAAATTGCGATCACGACGAACGACAAAATGCTCGGGAAGAAAAATACCGTTCGGTAGAAGCCTCTCTCCTTCAGCTTCGACTGCGTCAGCAGCGAAGCGTTCACGAGCGCGATCAGCAGCGTCAGCACGGGAACGATCAGCATCAGGAAGCCCGTATTGCGCAGCGCGAGCAGGAAGACGTCGTCGTTGAACATGTCGACGAAATTTTTCAGACCGATGAACTTGGGCTCGTCGCCGACGCCGGTCCACAGGTACAGCGATTTATGGAAAATTTGTATCGTCGGATAGACTTTGAACAGGAGAAATAACGCCAGCCCGGGAATCAAGCAGGCCGCGATAAAAAATCCCCTTCTTGTTTTCATGCTCATGTTCATGCGGGGTAACCGTCCTTTCGCCCCTCAAGATGCGGGAAACCTGCCGGGTTCGTCCAAACGCTCGGCAGGTTTCCGGGAAAATAAGACTGTATGGCTTGCTTATTCTTGCGCTCCGTTTTCTTGCAATTCTTTCTGAATGTCCGTATAGATGTCAAACATTTTGCTGCCGTATTCCTCCACGGTCATTTGCTTGTTCATGATCGAGGAGATCGGCTTGAACACTTCGTCGCTCGGGTTGTATTTGCTGCCTTTGGCGACGGATTGGAACGCTCCGTTCACCGTGACGATCCCTTCATCCACCGCTTTGTACACGTTGTAAGTCGATTCGGAGATGAATTCCTGCGCAATGTCCGCCGCTCCTTTGACCGCGAGCACGGCTTTGGATTTCTCGGCGTTCAGCTTCACGCTCTTCTCGGTGTACAGATATTTCAGGAATTCCTTGGCGAGCTCCGGATTTTTCGCTTTCGCCGGAATGACCATCTGCTCCACGTTCGTCATCGCCATCGCCGGCTTATCCGCCGTGAAGGCCGGCGCGCCGAGGAAGCCGAATTGGAAGCCCTCTTCGCGAGGCGCATCCTTCATCTCGTCCTCGAACCACGTGCCGTTCGGGATGAACATCGCGTCGCCTTGCATGAACGACGTCTGGGATTGCGTATGGTTCAGCGCGATCGTACCTTTCATCAGAGCGTTGTCTTCGTTCGCGATTCTCTCAAGGATGCCCCACACTTGCTTAAACGCATCGCTCTTCCAGAATTCCGGATCCAGGTTGAAAAATTGGTCCAGCGCTTCTTGCCCGCCTACGCTGTAGATCGACGGAATGATGACGGATTCGAGATAGCCCGGATACAGCCCTTGGTAAGTGAACAGCGCGCGGCCGTTTTCTTGGGCGGTTGCCGTCATGGCGAACCATTCGTCCCAAGTTTTCGGAACGGAGAGGCCTTTTTCGTCGAACAGCGTCTTGTTGTACCACAAGCCCATGACGCCGAAATTGTAAGGCGCTAGATATACTTTGCCGTCGCCGTACGGAGAGCTCGAACGGGATTCGAGGACGCCCGGAAGAATGATGTCCTTCAGCGGCTCTCCGCCCTCTTCCAACGGTTCGTCGAACAGATCCGTCAAGTCCAGCAGCGCGTTGTCTTTAATGAGTCCGTTCAGGATCGGCGTATTATCGCTGCCCGCGATGTACATGAAATCGGGCGGATTGCCGGCAACGATCTTCGGCCGAATAAGCTCGGCGATCTTCGGGCTGGCCGTAATGTTGATCTTCGTGCCCGGATAATCGTTCATGAACTCTTCGGCGATCTGATCCCAGTACTCCCGGCCGTAACCGCCTTGGAATACCGCAACGTTAAGCTCCATGTTCTCGAACTGCTTGCCGCCGTCCGAAGTTTCGGCCGGCGCGGAAGCGGACGGCGAAGCGCCGCCGTTCGAATTGCCGTTGCCCGCACCGCATCCGGCCAGCACCGACATCGCCACGACGGAAGCGGCGACCGTCGTTGCCCATTTCTTTGGTTTCATTTCGTGACCCCCTAAGCCGTTGATGGTCCCATTATAAGCCTGACGGGGTTTTCGCCATATAAACAAAAAGCATGAACGTTATGGACGATTTTATTCTGCGGGGAGGCATGAAGCCTGCGCAACTGGACGATTCCCGGAATTTCATCTGAAAATCGTACAGGTCCGCGCGGCTGCGGTCAGGTCGTCTTTACGTTTTTCGGCGCGATACCGAAGCGTTTCCTGAACAGCCGATTGAAATAAAACGGATCCGGGATGCCGACCTCGAGCGCGGCCTGCTTGACTAAGTATCGGCCGGAGGCGAGCAGCTCGTAGGCCTTGAGCATGCGGATTTCGTTCAGGTAGGTCAGTATGCTCTGGCCGGTATCGGCTTTGAACACTTGGCAGAGATAGGGCTCGGACAGCCCCACTCGCGCGGCGACGTCGGCGATCGCCACCCTGTCCGAATAATGTTCCTCGAGATAACGCACCGCCTGCCGGACCTCCTCCCGAGCGGCGGACATTCGCACCGAGGCCCCCGCCGATTCGGCGATCTCCTCCGACAGCTCGCGGATCGTTTCCTTCAGCCGCGAATCGGAATCGGCGGCTTCGACCATCTCCAGCCAAGGCTTCTCGTCCCACTCGCGCCCTCCCTCCGCGTTTGCGATGCTCCATATGCCTCCGCTGAGAGCCCGTTTCAACGCGCGCGGGTGCACGCGCCTCTCCGCCGCGACGTCGATCAGCCTCAGCGCGCGTTCCGTCCACAGATCGATCGCGCCGGCGATCGGCTTGCGCATACTGTCTCTCAGCGCGGTCTCCGCGGCTCCGAAAGTTTCGTCGTCCTTGTCCGCGAGCTCACGGTTGGAGAAGCATCCCGGCCCGGGAATCGCGTAGAACAGCAACCCTTCCGCTTGCCGGTTGCGCCGCATTTCAAGCGCGAGCGCCTCTTCGTCCAGCGCGGCCGGCGCATAGATCACGCCGATCCGAACGTTATAATACATCGAAGCCAAGCTCGCCAATCTGCGCGCCAATTCCTGCGGGTCCGCGGCGGCGGCGGCTTCCGCGGCGTATGCGGCGGCCAGCAGGAAACGCCGCGAATCGGTGCGAACCGCGCATACCCAGCGGCTTCCCGCGAACAAGCCGTCCGCCAGCTTGTCGAGCGCTTCCTGGAATGCTCCGGCCCGACCGACGCTCCGGTCGTCGTTCCGCAGCGCGACGACGAAAGCGAACGCGCGCTGGCCGTCTTCCAGGAATCGCTCCCCTTGCCACGGCGCGGAGCCGGACGCCGGAGCATCCATCTCCTGAAGCAAAGCGGAAATCCGGTTCCTGTCCTCGCCGCGCGCGTCCGGCATCGATTTTTCCGTCCTCGCCCGCTCCCGTCCCCGTTTTCCGTCCAGCTTGTCGGCCATTTCCTCCAGCGTCTGCATGAAGCTTTCCGTTTTCAGCGTCAGCTTGAGCATATAATCGTGCGCGCCGCATCTCAGCGCTTCGCGGACCAATTCGAAATCGTTATAGTTGCTGAGGACGAGCACCTCGCCGCCGAAGCCGTCTTCCGTCAGCTTCTTGATCAGCTCCAGCCCGTCCATCCCGGGCATCTTGATATCCGTGATGACGATATCCGCTCCGGTCTCCCGGACGAGCTCCAGCGCGGACGCGCCGTTCGCGGCCGACCCGGCGTATTCGAAGCGGCTTCCGTCCCAGCGGATGAGCGTCTTGACCGCATGGCGGACGATCATTTCGTCGTCGACGATCAGCACTTTAATCATGTTCCCGTTCCTCCTTCGTCACGATCGGCAGCGTGATGACCGTTACCGTCCCTTCGTTCGGAGCGCTCCGGGTCGCGAGTCCGTAGGTCGGGCCGAAATGAAGGCGAATCCGCTCGTCGACGTTGCCGATTCCGATTCCCGACAGCTTGGCGTGGGACGACGACTTGCGGGCGCGGACGTCTTCCATGTCGAAGCCTTTGCCGTCGTCCGAGATGACGATCTTCATATTCGCGCCCTCCTTGACGCCTTCCACCCGGATGCCGATTCTGCGGCCGTCTTCGCTGCCCGCGTGGAGAATCGAATTTTCGACGATCGGCTGCAAAATGAATTTCGGCACGAGACTCGCGTACAGCTCCCGATCGCTCATCGCGAAGACGAGCTTGAACGAATCCCCATAGCGGATACGCTGGATCGTCGCGTAGTGGAGCAAATTGTCGATCTCCTTCTCGAGCGGAATCAGCTCCTCCTTGACGAGAATCGTGTTCCGGAGCAGCTCGGATAACGATTCGATGCCCTGCTTGACCGCTTCGTTGCCGCTCATCATCGCGCTCCACTTCAGCGAATTGAGCGTATTGAAGAGGAAGTGGGGATTGATCTGCGCCTGCAGCATTTTCAGCTCCGCGTCCCGCTTCGCCTGCTGTTCCGTCTCCACTTGGAAAATGAGCCGCTTCAGCTGCCCGACCATCCGGTCGATCGTCTCCGTCAGCTTGCCCATCTCGTCAGGGTGGGATTTCCCGATCTTCGTCTCGAGCTGGCCCATGCGAATCTGATTGGCGTACTGCAGCAGCGATCTCATCGGTTGGTGGATGCTGATGTAGATCCACATCGCCAGCATGCCGGACAGGAAAAGCGTCAGCAAGCAGATGTAGACGATGTTGCCCCTCATCTCCCTCAGCTCCGAGACAAGAAAGGAATGAGGAACGAGTCCGATTACGTGCCAGTCGGCGGATCGAATGTAGGAACCGATCGCCAGCGTCTTGCTTCCGCCGACGTTCGCGTAGAACGCTTCGTTCAGATGCTCGCCCGTCGCCCGGTCGAACACCTCGCTTTTCGCGAATGCTTCGCCGTGCGGAATGTCCGGAGAGACGGAGGAGACGACCGTGCCCTCCGCGTTCGCGATGTAAATGCGGCTTCCCGCGCCCAGATCCGTCTGTCCGTACGTATTGCGCGAAAACACCTTCTCGTCGATCAGAATCAGGACATAGCCCAGCTTCCGGTTCAAATTGTCTTCGGCGAATACCGCGCGGCTGAGGACGATCCGGTTCGCGCCCCGATTGGAGCGGATATAAGACCAGAACGCGTTGCCGGGGGAAGCGTCCACCGCTTCCGTCAGCTTGTCGAATGCCAAATCCGGATACCACTCGAAGCCGAGATCGTAGATCGCTTGTCCGTCGTTCGTTAGAATGACCACGTTCGTCAGATTGCTCAAGCGAAAAATTTGCTGCGCGAGTTCCTCGTTGATTTGCGTTCGCAGCCCGTTTTTCTCGTAATCGGTTAACGAAGCGAATTTGGGCAACCCGCCTTGAATGGATTTATTGACGATGATCGATTCGCTGAGCGTCTCGTACTGCACGAGCTCCCGCGTCATGTTCTGGGTCAGCTCGGACAGAATCTGCTGCGAGGAAGCGCTGATCTTGTTCGTGATCGACGCCTCGTATTTCACGTTCGAATACAACGCGACGAAGACGACGGGCAGGAGCGAAGTGATGAGAAAGGCGGCCAGCAGCCGGTGCTTGATCGAGATGCGCCTGAGGAACGGGGAGCCGTCCCGGGCGCTTGCCGCGATCCTGCCGCGAAACATGGGCGCACACCCCCGGTTCGTCGTTTTTATTCTATAGGTTAGCAGTCTTTAGAACGAGAATCCAGAATCGCCGGATGGTCCCGGGGAAGAGGGGATGAATGGGCTATTGCGAATCGAACCGAGCGAACGCCAACAGGCGGCGACCGGAAACCGTTCCGGCACGCCGCCCGTCCGAGGTTCGCGCCGCTTGGCTCGGGAGCGCCCGGATTCCCGCTATTTGAGCGTTTCGTCGCTCCCTTCCAACCTCGCTTTCATTGCCGCGACTTCCTTCTCGCCGACTTCGTGCGGGCTGTATCTCGCTTTCTCGTAGAGCTTGAGCAAGGATTCCCGCGCTAGCAAGAGACGCTGCCAGTAAGCGGCGGACTTGCCTTCCGGGCCGCTTTCGCCTTCGCGCCACCGCGCGATGCCTTCAAGCGTCTCGCCCGGCGTATCGCTCGGCTTATAAGCGTACCCTTGCCGCATTCCGGCCAATACCGCGTCCTCATACAGGCGTCGCGCTCTGCCGGAGCTGTCGAGCTTCTCCCAAACCGGGCGGTCTTGCCTGCGGAACAGCGAGGCGAAGAGGCTCCCGGATTTTTTCTCTTTCTTCAAGCTCCTTCGTTCTTCCACGTAAGGCAGGATTTCCTTCGGTCTCTCGCGCAGGAACCAAGCCCGGATCGCCCGAAGCAGCCCTCTCCACGACCATGTCCGATCCTTCCAGAGCAGCCTCGCGAGCCAGATCAAGCCGACGGCCGCGAACGCCATCAATACCCATAACAAGTAATCCCATATAACCGAAGGCTCTTTCTGCTCCCCGAACATGCCGTGGAGAGGATTAATCGCTTGCATTGGAGGCGGAATGAACGATTCCGGATCGGGCACGTTTTCCTCCGGCGCGAAGCTGATGTTCTTCGGCGTCAGCAAGCGTCTCCCGTAGTCCAGCGTCAGAGCGATCGCCGCGACGCCGGCCGCGAGATAGACGAGCACGTATCTGCGCCCGGCCCGCCTGACCGCTCCCGTCGCAATGTTGTCGAAGAGTCCCGCCTGGTTAAGCAGCGTCCTGTTCAAGGACAGAAACCATACGCACGCCCACCAGACAGCCAGCAGGATGAAGGCGGTGCGGTAGCTCTCCCATGCTTCGTTCGCCGAAATCGCGATGAGACCGAGACAGCATACGCTGAATGCCATTGCGTAATGCCAAGGACTGAGCCGGGAGAAACGTCCTCTCCATAGCATAAATCCGAACCACAGGCCGACCAGCAGAAAGGTTAAGCCCTGAACGATACCCGCCGCGACAAGCCCGATTCCCGCGACCGTTAATGCCGTTCTGCGCCACAAGGGCGGCGCCTTGGCGAGCGCAAGCCCGATTCCGATACAGCCAAGCATAAGACCCGCCAGGCCGAGCTTGCCGGGCGTCGTCATGCGCGCGGAGATCAGCAGCCAGGCGGGCAGCCATATCCACCATTCGGCTCCGATCCGCCATAGCGTTTTGAAGCTCATGTCTCACCCGCCCCTTTCGCCAGAAGCAGCAGTTGAACGAGATTGCCCTGGCTTCGGAGCCGGCCGATCAATTGCTGCTGCTTCCGGTCGACGAAAGCCGTAAGCAATAAGACGTTCCTGCCGCTCATCCGCTCGGCCGCCAATTGCTCCAGCAAGTACGTTAAGCCGAGCGTCGCGACGGGCCGGAAGCCGGCCATCGCGTCGAGCAGCATGTCCATGTGCGCGGCCCCGGCTCTCGCGGGCGCCCGAAACACCGTTTCCCCCGAGTCGTTGGCGCCGTTATAGACGAATCCCGCTTTGCCGCCGCCCGAGATGACGTATTGCGCCGCGGAGGCCGCGTAACCCAACGCCTCCTCGAACTGTTCGTCGGTAATCCTCTCGTTGTTGGCGGAATCGAGCAGCTCCGCGTTCAGGACGATCGTCAGATCGTTGTCCCTCATGCTCTCTCTCTTGTGCACGAGCAGCTCGCCCGTCTTGGCCGTCGCGCTCCAATTGATCATTCGGAAGGAATCCCCTTCCCGGTAAGGCCGAATCCCCGCGACGTAATAATGGTCCTCCGTAACCGGACTGACCATGCTCCGGACGCTCTGCAGAAACTTCCGCGCCTCCAGCGGGAAATCCCGCAGGCTCTTCAACGCCGGATACACGACGAGCTCACACTCTCCGCGCCGCACGGCCGACTTGACCGACACGCCGATCAGATCCCCCGTCGTAATCGTATAGCTGCTCACCCGGTACTTGCCTCGCCGAGGACAGACGATCTCATGCTTGCGCACGATTTCCGTATGCCCCGGAATGCTGAACAAGCTCGCATGGTTCTGCAGCCGGTCCCCGCTGTTAATCGCCGTATCGGCCTCCCGATGCGCGAATACCAATTGGGCCGGCAGCATCGCCTCCACCCTTAGCCAAGGCAGCGGGAGCCGCTTGCGGTTCGCGATCGTCTCTCGCATCCACACCGTCTCTCCCGCATGGATCCGGGGCGAGCTGAACGAGCGCTCATAGGCGAGAGAACGGAAGCCGAGCGCCGCGAAGACGACTCTCTGAACGATATATAATGCCGCTAGCAGGAGCACGATCCAGACGATCGCCGCCATCTCTATTGCGACTCCAACGCCGCTTCCGTCGGAACGGGGATGCCCTCGAGCAAGCGTTCCAGAAGCGAATCCGCCCGGTTCGTCTCGCCTCTGAACGTGTCCTTGAGAATGATCCGATGCGCGAACGCGGGCTTTACGAGCGCCTTGACGTCGTCGGGCGCGACAAAGTCGCGGCCCCGAATCAAGGCCCGGGCCTGCGCCGCTTTCAACAGCTGAAGACTTCCGCGCGGACTGACCCCGTAGGCGATGTCCGGATGGCTGCGGGTCGCGGAAGCGATCGCGATCGCGTAACCGTACACGGCCTCGCTGACGTGAACGTCCCCCGCGAGCCGCTGCAATTGCCGGATTTCATCCTGGAGGATTACCGGTTCGAGGGAATCCAGCGGATTCGCGGTCACGAAGCGGCGCAGAATCTCCCCCTCCTCTTCCTCCGTGGGATAACCCATCGATACGCTCAGCATGAAGCGGTCGAGCTGGGCTTCCGGCAACGGAAACGTGCCATGGTTGTCGATCGGATTCTGCGTCGCCACCACCATGAACGGCGCCGCCAGCGGATAGGTCTCTCCGTCGATCGTCACTTGCCGTTCCTCCATGCATTCGAGCAGGCTCGATTGCGTCCGCGGAGTCGCCCGGTTCAGCTCGTCCGCCAGCAGGATATTCGTGAATACGGGCCCTTGCCTTAGCTCGAATCGCGAAGTTTCCCGGTTAAAAAAGTTAATCCCCGTCACGTCGGACGGCAGCAAATCCGCGGTAAATTGAATGCGCTTCATCTTGCAAGCGAGCGAGCGGGCCAGCGACTTGGCCATCAACGTTTTGCCGGTGCCCGGCACGTCCTCCAGGATGACGTGCCCGGACGCAAGCAACGCGACGAGAAGGTGCTCGAGTACCCGTTCCTTGCCGACTACGACGGAATTCACGCTGCCGACGACCGCCGCAAGCTTCCGTCCTGCTTCCTGTCTGTCCACGACGACAACACCCTCCTCCGTTTTCTACATTTTAACAATGTCGGAGAAGGGTGTGAATTGTTAGAACTTACAACATCGTTTTGCGATTTGCACTCGGCCCGATCGTGCCGTGACCAAATGCTTCGTTCCGGCGGCGGAATCACGCCATCACGGGTACGCGCTGCTCGTCGTTCTCGTTCATGGCCTCGGCTCCGGCCCGGTCCTTCCCGGTCGTCGGAACCGGCTCTTCCGCCAAGCCGTACGGCAAGCACAGCGGCGCGCCGGTACGGGGATCGGGAACGATGTCCGCGTCGATGTTGAACACTTCGCGAAGCATCCGCGAAGTCATAACGATTTCCGGATGGCCTTCGTACAATACGGTGCCGTTCTTCAGGGCGACGAGATGCTGCGCGTAGCGAGCCGCGTGATTCAGGTCGTGCACGACCATCACGATCGTCCGCTTCTGCTCCTTGTTCAGCTTCTCCAGCAAAATCATGACTTCCATCTGGTGAGCCATGTCGAGGAACGTCGTCGGCTCGTCGAGCAGCAGCAATTCCGTGCCTTGCGCCAACGCCATCGCGATCCATGCCCGTTGCCGCTGTCCTCCCGACAAGTGGTCGACGGACCTGTCGTTAAAAGCCGTCATGCCGGTCGCTTCCAGCGCCCAATCGATCATGCGGTTGTCCTCCGCCGACAAGACGCCGAACCCTTTCTGGTGCGGGTACCGTCCGAAGGACACGAGCTCCCGCACGGTCAGCCCTTCGGGGGAAGTCGGATTTTGCGGGAGGATGGCCAGATTCTTCGCCACTTCCTTCGTCGGCTGGCGGTGAATCAGCTTGCCATCCAGGTAGACGCCCCCTTGCTCCGGGCTGAGAATCCGCGCCAGCGATTTCAGAATCGTCGATTTGCCGGAGCCGTTGGCGCCGACGAGCGCCGTGATCACGCCGTCGGGAACGCTCAAATTCAGCTCCCGCACGATATTCCGGGCGCCGTACGAAAGCGACAAATGATTGGTGGATAGTCTCGCCATAACCCCATTCCGCCTTTCCATTGAAAACCGTTCTCAACTATCTCCTTTCTGAATGATAATCGTTCTCAATGTAGATGTCAATGGCGCGCGCAAGCCTATTCGCAAAAAAAATACCGCTATGCTCCATCGCCTCCGGCCGCTACGAATGGGACGGATCGTCTGTCCGTATCGTCGGCAAAATGAGGGGGTTTCGACAAAATAAGGTCATCTGTGTCCGATCGTACTCGATCAAGTGGATGACGGGTCTCTCCCCCATCGAAATTCGCTCAATTAAAAACGCCCCGGCCAATCGCCGGGGCGGAGATAAAACGTCAATCGAACAGGTCGCCGAATATGTCCATTACGCTTTTCTTTTTCTTGTATTTCGGATATTTGCCTTTGCCGTAATACCCCTGTTGAGGATAATGGTGCTGGTTGGGCGGGTAATGTTGCTGATTCGGCGGATAATACTGCTGGTTGGGCGGGTATTGCGGTTGGGGCGGCGGAGCCGCTTTGGATGCGTCCGGGTTGCCGGACGAATCACCGTAATACCATTGATTGTAGTCCTCCCGCACTTCCCTGACATCTTCCATCAGCTTGTCCAATTCTCCCCGATCGAGCCATACGCCCTTGCAGCTAGGACAAATATCGATGAGAATCCCGTTTTTCTCGACTTCCCGCATCCGCGACCCTTCGCATACCGGACAGTTCATTGCTTGGCCTCCTCGTTTACCTTTCTTCTTCGTAATACGTATTCTCCCCTACGGCGGTTTCCTCCAACCGGTTAAGTTCTGCTCATCTATTTCTCGGTCCGTGGCCGCCAGCGTCTTGAGCGGAACCGCTGGCGCTTCCGCCCTCTTCCTTGCCGCATGCGCTGTTACCCGCCCGCGGCCTCGTTCCTCTTCCCTTCTTCCGTTTCCGCAAATCTCTAGGCCCGTCCGTCGCCACCATCTCGACTTGCTCCATCGCCCACAGCCCCGCCATGCCGCCAATGTCCTAGTCCGTTCGGACGGAGGATCCGCTAATGGTGAACAAAACCGGGGGTTGCGCGCCTTCGCGGACAGAGGATCCGTTATTTGGCTCCGAGATGGCGATTTCGGCCATTTATCATCGAAATAACGGATCGTCTGTCCGAATCGCCATCAAAATGACACTAGCTTTGCAAAGAAGCTGACATAAGATGGATAAATGCGTCAGAATTACTTCTTAAGCAAATTGAAACTTAATTTACCATATGCCTATTCTGATGAATGGGCTAAAAAGTTGGTGGCCTCATAGAGCGAGGGGTGTATACCATTTAAAGTCAATATCCTTTTTATTGGTTGAATTCGTTCTCTAACACCAATTTTTGCGCCACGTACTTCTTCGGGTGTTTCCTTGGACGTCCTCGTTTTCGCTTCTTCTGGCGGCCTTTTGAAGTCTTCGTCGGTTTCCGGAACAAGGCGTCAAGTAACTTCTCCCAACTCTTGGCCATGTACTGACGCATCAGCTTCAGCACTTTGCACAGTCCATGCTTCGTCCCCGTTTCAAGCTTCACCAGAACACACAATGCGTGGGCGATCAGTGCCATGTAAATTTGGTTCCATACAGCAGTAGGCTTGTTGCTGTACAGTTTAGCCAAACGCAAGTACTGCTTCATCCATTTGAAGAACAATTCGATGTCCCAGCGGGCACGATAAATATCCGCGATCTCCCGTGCACTTAAATCCCAGCGGCTTGTGATCAGGCGGTACGTACGCTCTTTGTCGTCCTTGAATTCCACCAAACGCAGCCTCATGGTTTCATTAGGCCGCTCCGGAACAGCCATGAGGACATCCGCATCCAGTAGCAAATCGGGTTCCTCTGATGGGAGCACGCGTTTCTCCAAGATCTGTGTTTTACTGCGCTTCTGAACGCGAACGACAAAGCGGATGCCTGCTTTGAGCCACTTCTTGAAGTGAGCGTAATTGATGTACCCGCGATCCATCACGTAAGTCGTTCCTTGCTCTGTGACGAGCTCAATCGCAACTTCTGTATCCGCAACGGCTCCTGTTGATAATACGACCTTACTTGGAATCGCCAGATCCGGCCACTGCGTGCTCAGTCGCATGTGCAGCTTTACCTGATTCTTTCCTTTGCTGAAGTACGCCCACTTGCCATGATAATCAGGGAGAGTGATCGATGATGAATCAATAATGGATAAGGGGATGAGTTCCTTTTTTAGCCCCCTGTCCTCACACGTTTGTTGCAGCGCAGTGTGTATGCGGCGAGTAAGGTCTTCAAACAGATACTGGAGAAACCAGGTTGGCAGTTCGGATAGTTTGCGAGAAAACCGGGAAGCGCTAAGCGACGTAAGTCCCGTGAGTGCTTGTAATTCCTCACTGTCACGAAGATTTTCGACAATACACTCTGGGTCTTGGCGGTCGGACAACTGGGCTTCGACGAACAAACGGATGGAAGCAGCGAGAGTGAGCTTATTCGTGCGATAATCGAGAAAATCACTCACAAATTCAGGAATATCCAACCATTCAAGACATTGACTGATGACGGTTTTTGAGATATTGTTACCCATGGGTTGTCTCCTTTGTAAACGGGGTGGGTAACACGCCCTCTACGTTTACAATAGGAGATTTTTTTGTTTTCTTCCAGATAAAAAACATCAATAAAATACATTTATAGGAAAATTTTGAAACAAAATTTTCATGTCAGGTTTGATGCAAAGCTAGTGTCAAAATGAGGGGGTTTCGGCAAAATATGGGCTTCTGTGTCCGTTTCAGCATCACAGCAAGCGTCGAGAAGGGATGTCGGTTTTTTCGAAAGCAGGGCTACGCGCCGCCTCCCCTTCTTGCTTTCATGCATTTCAGATTGTACGACCGGCCGTACCCGCGGGCGAATCTGAGTATGGTGCGCAGCATGGAACGGTTGGCCAGCTTCGTGAAAGGACACGGATCCGGACGAGTATTCACTTCGAGGATCCACGCCCTGCCTCTACGGTCCACCGCGATATCGAGACCGAGTTCGTTCATGCGCGGGTACGCCTTCGAGAACCTGCCGGCCGTTCGGTGCGCGAGAAGCCTGAATTTCCTCTGCAGCGCGCCGGCCTTCCGCTTTCCGAACGTTCGGCGAAGCAGCGCTCCCGCGTTATGAATGCTCCCCCCTTGACTGCCGTTCGTGACGGCTTTGCCCGGATGTGCTACCCGCGCAGCCGTCCCCGTCACTCGCCAACCCGTCTTCCTCCCCTTCTGGATCATCACGCGAAAATCCGCCGCTCTTCCCCGAAGTCCGATCATGCGTATGCCCCGTTGAGCCAGATACGCTCTCCCTTTCGTTGCGGAGCGAAGCCAGCCGTACATGGCAGCGTAGCTCGAAAAGCCTTTGCGCTTGAATCCGGCCTTGACGGTCCATCGCCGGCCGGAGCGTGCGATTTTCATCACGCCGACCCCTAGCGAGCCCCTATCCGGTTTTACGTAAACCATTCCATAGCGCCCCAGAAGCCGTCCGAGCGACTCCTTGCTCATCCTTCGTGTCTCCGGAATATGGGCCGCCAGCTTCGCGGAGACCGCCATGACGCGCGTCTTGGTCCACTTGCTCGATATGCTCGTTCGTCCGCCCATGCGACGGTTCAACTCCTTTTCCTTGTTGGGGCAATCGCTCCTCTGTATAAAATATGGAATCGCGCGCGCGAAGGAAGGGCGGCTGTCCCGGCCGAATGAAGAACGCCTCGCATCCGTTGACATATACATGAATATCCAAGCATGAAGGGAAGAGGAGGAAGTCTCGCATGATCTCCCTTTTGCACGACAAAATCACTCGGACCGTCCGAACGTTCCCTTGGTACGGAAAATCGCTCGCGGACGCCGGCATTGACCGGTTCGACGTGCGATCGGTCGCCGAGCTGCCTTTGATCACGTCCGACGTGCTGGAGCGTTATTACTATAGCAGCGAGCAGCCTTATTCATCGGAAGCCGAGGACGGCAAAATAACCGTTTACCGCACTTCGGGCACCAGCTCCAACCGGCGCAAGCAAATCTTCTATTCCGCGGAAGACGAGCGGCAGTATATCCGCATTAAGGCGGAGCTGTTCCGCAAGCTCCTCGGCTCCTCGGGCGTGCGGACGGCGCTGTCCGACATGGGGACGGGACATGCGGCGAGCACCGCTTTGGACGTATTCTCGCAGCTCGGGATCAAGGCCGACTCGATCCCTTTCGAGCTCCCGATCGCCAGGCATTTGGAACGGATCCGAGCGCTTCGCCCCGAGGCGCTGTACACAATGCCCTCGATTCTGGACCGGCTGCTGGCCGCCGCGAAGGACGATCCGGCCGGTTACGGCATTCGGCGCGTCATTCTCGTCGGCGAGATCGTATCGCCGGCGTGGCTGCGGAGCGTCGGGGAACGGCTCGGGCTGGCGGAGGGCGACATCGCCGACACGTACGGCTCCATCGAGATCGGCACGATCGCCTACTATTCCCGCGAGCATGGGCGTTACTTGTTCGTCGACGGAATTCAAGCCGAAGGCATTCCCGCGGAGACGCTCGGCGTGGACTGGGAGCCGCTCAGCGGCGGGGAATCCGTTCTCGTGCTGACCTCGTACGCGCGCGATCTTTTTCCTTCGCTTCGGTACGTGACGTACGACGTCGTGCGCGACTTGCGCCCGATTCTCGTCAACGGAAAGCGGAGGATGAGCTTCGAGGCGATCGTCAGGCGGATCGGACCGGATTTGAAGCACGGAGAAAAAATCAGCGTGTACGATATCGAAAACGTCGTCTATCGCCATCTGAAGGACGCCCGCATCCGCATCCGGGTGAGCGGAAATCATCTGGCCGTTCATGTCGGGAGCAGCGAAGGGGACCCCGCCGTCTACGAGCGGATCGGGAAGGAGCTGGCGGACCGAATTCCGGAGATCGGACAGATGATCCGCGGCGGGCTGCTGGAGGCGATTCGGGTATTGCCGTTCCGGGAGGAGGAGACTTCGGACGCGGGGCCGATGAAACGAAAAAAAATATTTTACGACTGAGGGGTGCGGAATCGTTGGAAGACAAAGCCGGCACAGATCGTCGGGGCGCGCCCGAACCCTCCGACAGGATTGATCTCCGCGAGATCGACTCCGGCATCGGCGGCACGATCGGCTGCACGCCGCTCGTTCCGCTGCGTCGCGCCTTCGGGGACGCTTCTTTCGTTGCGTACGCGAAGCTGGAGATGGCGAATCCCGGGGGCAGCTCCAAGGACCGCCCCGCCCTGCGCATCTTGCGGGAAGCGATCCGTTCCGGGGAGATCAGGCGAGGCACGACCGTCATCGAATCCAGCTCGGGCAACATGGCGGTCAGCCTGGCCCAGCTATGCGGATACTTGGGCCTCCGGTTTATTTGCGTCGTCGATCCCCGCACCACCGATCATCATCTCCGACTCATCCGCCTGCTCGGCGGGCAGATCGAACTGGTCGAGGAGCCGGATCCGCTCAGCGGCGATTATTTGCCCGCCCGAATCGAACGCGTGCAACGTCTCCGCCGGGAGATCGGCGACTGTTATTGGACGAATCAATACGGCAACCCGAACAATTACCTTTCCCACTACGACACGACGATGCCGGAGATGCTGGCGGCCTTGCCGCGAATCGATTATTTATTTTGCGGCGTCAGCTCCTGCGGAACGCTGCGGGGCTGCGCCGAGCGCCTGAAGCAAAGCGGGCGCGATACGGTCATCGTAGCCGTAGACGCCGAGGGAAGCGTGATTTTTGGAGGGACGCGGGGGAAAAGAAGGCTTCCCGGACTTGGCGCGGCCATGACGCCTTCCATCGCGAAGAGAGAGCTGATCGACCGGATCGTGTACGTCGCGGAACGGGATTGCGTTGAAGGCTGCCGGCATTTGCTCCGGTCGGAAGCCATCATGGCGGGAGCCTCCTCGGGAGGCTTGATTGCCGCGATCCGCTCCATGAGGGACGAAATTCCGGCCGGGTCCGTCTGCGCGGCCATTTTGCCCGATAGGGGAGACCGATATTTGGATACCGTATTCGACGACGAATGGGTTCTGCGCCACATCGGACCGATCGTCAATCTTGGCGAAAGCCGGGGGAGCTGCGAGAGATGATCTATTTGAACGATGAACACATCCGGCGGATAGGCGTCTCCTGGCCATTGCTGGCCGAACGAATCGAGCGCGTGCTCAAGCTGTTCGGCACGCCCGGCGTTGTTCAGCCCGTCAAACCGTATTTAAGGTTCGGGGGGCCGAACAACCGAATCATCGCCATGCCCGCTTACGTCGGCGGGGAGATCGGAATCAGCGGCATCAAATGGATCGCCAGCTTTCCGGACAACGTCGAGCGGGGTCTGCCGCGCGCCCACGGAACGATCGTGCTGAACGATCCCGGGACCGGCCGACCCGTCGCCGTTCTGAACGGCGGGCTGCTCAACGAGCTGCGAACGGCGGCGGTCAGCGCGGTCATGCTGAAGGCGTACTTCGATGCGCGTCGCCGCGAGCGCTGCCGAGTCGGCCTGATCGGCTGGGGACCGATCGGGAGAAGGCAGCTGGAGATGATGTTCGCCCTGTTCGGCGATCGGATCGATGGCGCCAAATTGTTCGATATTCGCGGCATCTCCCGAGAATCGGCAATGGAAATCGGCGGCGCGCGAACGGAGCCCGTGTCCTCCTGGCGGGAGGCTTACCGGGGGAGCGATATCGTGCTGACCTGTACGGCCTCCTCCGAACGTTATATCGACGAGCCTCCCGCTTCGGGAGCCCTCCTGCTCAACGTCTCGCTTCGGGATTATCGGCTCGAGAGCGTCCGGGGAATCCGCGCTGTCGTCGTGGACAGCTGGCACGAAGTATGCCGCGAAAATACCGATATCGAGCGAATGCATCTGGAAGCCGGGCTCGAAGAAAAAGACGTTCTGACGTTGCACGACGTTTTCCTTTCGGGGGCGCTGCGAAGTATGGATCCCTCGCAGCCCGTCTTCTTTAACCCGATGGGCATGGCCGCGTTCGACGTGGCTGTCGCCGCCCATTATTGGTCCGAAGCCGAAAAATCAGGCATCGGGATCCCGCTAGAGTGAACGGGAGCCGGCGGCTAAGCCTTGGCTTTCTTGTTTTTCTCGATCCGCTCGGCGAGCTCGTTCAGCTCCGTCCAACGCTCCAGCAGCCCGTCCAGCTTCCGCTCCAGCTCCGCTTGCTCCGCCAGCAGCTCCTGCAGACGCGCGGAGTCGCTCGCGGCCTCTTCCATCCGGACGGCCACCGCGGCGAGCGCTTCCTCCGCCTCCGCGATCCAGCCGTCGATCCGCTCGAAATCCTGCTGATCCTTGTACGACATCTTCAATACGGGACGCGCCCCGTCGGCACGGGCCGAACCCCCTCCCGCGGACGACGCGCCCCCGGCAGGAGCGGCCGCTTTCGCCGCGGCGGACGCCGCCTGTTCCCCGGCTTCCCTTCGCCCGGCATAATCGGAATAATTGCCCGCATGAACCGTCAGGACGCCGTCGCCTTCGAAGGCGACGATCCGGTCGACGGTCCGATCCAGGAAGTAGCGGTCGTGCGACACGACGAAGACGACGCCGGGGAAATCGTCCAAGTAGTCCTCCAACACGGTCAACGCGGCGATGTCGAGATCGTTCGTCGGCTCGTCCAGCAGCAGCACGTTGGGCGCTTCCATCAGCACCCGCAGCAGCTGCAGCCGCCGCTTCTCTCCGCCGGACAGCTTGGAGATCGCCGACCATTGCGCCGCGGGCGGGAACAGAAACCGTTCCAGCATCTGTCCGGCGGAGATCGTCGAGCCGTCCGCGGTCCTCACTTGCTCCGCGCCTTCGCGGACATACTCGATTACCCGCAACGACTCGTCCAATTCTTCGCGTTCCTGGCTGAACCAGCCCAGCTTGACCGTCGGGCCCAGCTCCGCGCGGCCGCCGTCCGGCGCAAGCTTGCCGGCGATCAGCTTCAGCAGCGTCGACTTGCCGCTGCCGTTCCGCCCGACGATGCCGACCCGGTCCCCGGGGACGGCGATATAGGTGAAGTCCTTGATCAGCTCGCGGCCGCCGAGCCTCTTGGACAAGCGCTCGAGCTCGACGATTTTTTTGCCGAGCCGCGTCGAGGCGACCGAGACGTCTATCTTCTCCGCGGACGCCTTCGGCCCTTGCGCCTTCAGCGCCTCGTAACGGTCGATCCGCGCCTTCTGCTTCGTGGAACGCGCCTGCGCCCCCCTGCGGATCCAGGCCAGCTCGTTGCGCAGCAAATTTTGCCTTTTCGCCTCGGAAGCGGCCTCCCGCTCCTCCCGCTCCAGCTTCAGCTCCAGAAACCGGCTGTAGTTCGCTTCATAGAAGTACGCCGCGCCCCGATCCAGCTCGATGACCCGATTGCTGACCCGGTCCAGGAAGTACCGGTCGTGCGTGATCATGAGCAGCGCGCCCTTGCGCTTCTGCAGCATGGTTTCGAGCCAGGCGACCGATTCGTTGTCGATGTGGTTCGTCGGCTCGTCCAGGATGAGCACGTCCGACGGCTGCAGCAGCGCCGCGGCCAGCGCGACCCGCTTGCGCTGTCCGCCCGAGAACGTCGCGACCTTGCCATAGACGTCGAGGATGCCCAGCTTCGTCAGCGCGGCCTTCGCTTCGCTTTCGAGCCCCCAGGCGTTCAGCTCGTCCATCCGCGCGTTCGCCGCGACGAGCTTCTCCTGAAGCCGCTCGTCTCCGGGATTTCCCGCCAGCGCCTCGGCAATCGCGCCATGCTCCCGCACCGCCCGCAGCTCCGGCGAGTCTCCGCCCAGCACATGGCCCAGCGCCGTCTCGTCCGGACCGAATGCCGGATCCTGGGCCAGCATGCGCAGCGCCACGGAACGGCCGATCGAGACGTTGCCGGAGTCGGCGGGCTCCTGTCCCGCGATCACCTTGAGCAGCGTCGACTTCCCCGTGCCGTTCACGCCGATGATGCCGATCTTATCCCCGGTCTCCACGCCGAACGCGACGTTCTCGAACAACGTTTTGTCGCCGTAGCTTTTCGATATATTTTCAACGGATATTAAATGCACCCGATCCCACAACCCTTCCGCCCGATTTACTTCTGCTTGAACGCCTTGGCCAAATAAACGCCCAACGTGCCGAAGATGACGACAAGCACGACCGGAAGGAACCAAAGTCCAAGACCCGAGGCCGCTCCCTTGGCGGCTTGAATCGAAGCCCAGCCGATATAAGCGAAAAGCGCGACGATCTCCAGATTGAGCCAGCCGATCATCGTTCGGGCCAGCGCGTACTGCCGCGCCGCGTTCTCCTCCGTAATCTTGACGGGATAATTGAAAATATGGGGAACGCGCGACAGCGCCGCCATTCCGGCATAGATGAGCAAGCCGATGATCGGAAGAATCAGCAGCTCCCCTTTGCTCCCCCACCTGTCGATTTCCCCTTGGCCGTTAAAATGCATCGGCACCTTCGCGGGCAGATCTCCCCACTGGACGATCACATAGACGAAGTTCCACGCGAGCAGGATTCGCGTCGCCGACTGGAGCGTCCGCTCCAGCGCGGAATAGGGAACCTTGAGCTTCGGTCTTTCCCCGCGGTCGAACAAACAAGCCCCCCCCTCTCGTTCCGTATCCCCTATTACTATAGCCTTTTTTGCCGAAAATGGCATCCCGAGTGGAAAAAGCCCAACCGTGGCACACTATTTCCGAACGCCACCATACAGGAGTGAATATCCCATCAAAGCGCTAACCTATCAAGGCATGAACAACGTCAAAGTCAAGGAAGTGCCCGATCCTTCCATCCGAAAGCCGGATGATGTGCTCGTGCGCATCACGTCGACGGCGATCTGCGGCTCGGACCTCCATATTCTGAAAGGCGAAGTGCCGAATATGCCCCTCGGCTTCGTCATCGGCCACGAGCCGATGGGCATCGTCGAGGAAGTCGGGCCCGAGGTCGACCGGCTTAAAAAAGGAGACCGCGTCATCGTTCCCTTCAACGTCTCTTGCGGGAAATGCTGGTATTGCGCCAACGAATTGGAGAGCCAATGCGACAACGCCAACGAATTCCTGCACGGAGGGACGGGGGGCTATTTCGGCTATTCGGAAACGTACGGAGGCTACGCGGGCGGCCAGGCGGAGCTGATGCGCGTTCCGTTCGGCAATTTCGTTCCGTTCAAGGTTCCCGAGGACGCCGAGCTTGAAGACGAGCAAATCCTGTTTCTCTCCGATATCGTCCCTACCGCGTTCTGGAGCGTGGACAACGCGGGCGTCAAGCCGGGCGACACCGTTCTCGTCCTCGGCTGCGGTCCCGTCGGCCTGCTCGCGCAGAAGTTCGCCTGGCGGAAAGGCGCCAAACGGGTGTTGGCAGTCGATCATCTGCCCTACCGGCTCGAACACGCGAAGGCGACGAACCGCGTCGAGACGTTCAACTTCAAAGAGATCGACGACTTGACCGGACATCTTCAGGAAATTACGGGAGGCGGCGCCGACGTCGTCATCGATTGCGTCGGGCTCGATTCGGAGAAGACGCTCGTCGAAAAAATCGAAACGCTGCTGAAGCTGCAAGGAGGCGGCCTCGGAGCGTTCCGGATCGCGGCGAAAACGGTGCGCAAGGGGGGAACGATCCAGGTGACCGGCGTGTACGGGCTGAACTATAACGCGTTTCCGTTCGGCGACCTGTTCAGCCGCAACATTACGGTCAAATTGGGACAAGCTCCCGTCATCCACTACATGCCGGAGCTGTTCCGCCTGATCCGCAGCGGGGAATTCGACCCGACGGACATTATCACCCATCGGCTGAGCTTGTCGGAAGCGGAGCGCGGATACAAGATTTTCGACAAAAAAGAAGACGGCTGCATCAAAGTCGTTCTCAAGCCTTAAGGTTCGCCGGCGGAAGCCATACTCGACTACGCCGACAGCGGCGAATGCGACCTGATCGTCATGGGTAGCAGAGGGCTGAACACGATCAAGGAGTTCTTCCTGGGCAGCGTCAGCCACAACGTCATCCTGAACGCCCGCATTCCGGTAATGGTGTTGAAATAGCCGCCCGCATCGAGGGAAACAAATCAGGGTCGATCCGCTCGGCGCTCGCGTCGCAAGCTGCGGATCAACCCTGATTTTCGTTAACCTTCCAGCGCCAAACCGTCTTCCAATTCGGAGACCGGCAGGAACAGCGGACGCTCCGAGCCGTGCGGCGTGTCCGGATAATGCGTGCAAATCCGCAGCTTCCCCCGAAAATCCCGAAACAGGCTCGAGTGACCCGCATTGCGGTCCATCAACAGGCGATCGTCGTGCGTCCACGGTCCTTCCATGCGCCCGCTCGCCGAGCGGGCGATCGCGACCGTATAGCCGCCGAGCCCCTCGTCGCTGTAATCGGGAACGGAATAGCTCGACCACATCAGCAGCAATTCGCCGTTGCGCGCCTTGTACAGGAAGGGGGCGTCCGTCAGATAGCCCTCCTTCTCGATCCGCGGGTCCCCGAACTTCCGAATCCATTTCATATCGGCCGCGTTCAGGATCGTGATCGGATCGCCGTACGAAATCTTCAGATCTTCCGTCAAGCGGAGCGCCTTGATTTTCCCTTCGTACAGCTCCGTCCATTCGTGGCAGAAGACGATCCAGCGCTGTCCTTCGTCGTCCTCGTAATACGTGCCGTCCAGGCATTCGTGCCCCTTCAGGGTCACCGGGCCTTCGCTATGCTCCCGGTACGGTCCGGCCGGATGGTCGGCCACCAGAATGCCTGTCCCCCTGTTCTCTCCGATGCCGCCCTTAAACGAAGCGAACATATAGAACTTCCCGTCCGCCTCGAACACTTCCGGCGCCCAGTAGTGGCGGACGCCCCAGAAGCCTTTCGGAGGCCGAAAGGCGACGTAGGGGCCCGTCCACTCTTGCAGATCCTTGCCGACGTACACTTCGAAGATCGGATCCTCGTCTCCGCAGCCGTCCGCGAACGTCGTTCCGAACAAATAATAAGCGCCTTCCGGTTCATAAGCGAATACGAACGGATCCCGCATATGAATTTCGTCAGTCCGAACCGTCCTGATTTTCCGAAAACCTTGCTCCATCAGCCGCGTCCCCCTATTCTCCGACGATGCCCGTCCGCCATGACGCATGAATCTTGCGAATCTCTTCCGGATCGCATTTCGGTCTGCGGTCGTAAGTGAGCAAGCCGTTCACTTCCTGCTCTACGTCGGTCAGCTGCGTGTAACAGAAGCCGTGGATCGCCGTGGAGGCGTATACGGCCTCGAGCACTCTCCGGTAATCCCGGACGAAATCTTCCTCGCTGGCGACCGAGGTGTAGCCCCAGCCTTGCTCGCCGTCGACCTTGTAGGCGATGCCGCCGAATTCCGTCAAGACGATCGGCTCGCCTTGATGGTCGAATCCGTTCGCGTAGATCGCCCGGCCCGCCGGCTGCGACCGCAGGATTTCCTCTTTCGTCGACAGCGTCTGCTTGAAATACGCGTACTTCTCGCTCTCGCCCTCTTGGCCGTGATTGTAATTGTGCACCGCGCAAATGTCCGTCTTCGTCAGCTCCCACCCGTCGTTGGAGACGACGAGACGCGTCGGGTCCAGCGAACGGACGAGATGGTACATCGCCAGGCTATGATTCTGCTCGATCCCGCTGCTGCGCACCATCGGAATGCCCCAGCTCTCGTTGAGCGGGACCCAGGCGACGATGCACGGGTGGTTGTAATCCCGTTCGACGATCTCGATCCATTCCTTCGTCAGACGGGCGGCAGCGTCCGAAGAATAGGAAGCCGATGCGGCGCATTCTCCCCATACGAGATAACCGAGCTTGTCCGCCCAATACAGGAAACGGGGATCCTCGACCTTCTGGTGCTTCCTGCAGCCGTTGAAGCCCATCTCCTTGGCCAATTCGATGTCCCGCTTCAAGGCTTCGTCGCTCGGCGCCGTGAGCAGCCCCTCGGGCCAATAGCCTTGATCCAGCACAAGCTGCTGATAGTACGGCTTGTTGTTCAAATACACCATGCCGCGCTCCGTGTGAATCTTGCGCAAGCCGAAGTAAGAGCCGATTTCGTCCACCGTTCGGCCATCCTTCAAGAGTCTCAATTCGACGTCGAACAGATTTGGCGTCTCGGGCGTCCAAGTCCAGCCGGCGTGATGGAAACCGGTGCGGAAAATTTGCCTCCCCAACAGGTGGTAAGCCCTTTTCGTGTACCGCTCGGCGATGCTCAGGCGATCCCGCGCGACGATCTGTCCCTTGAACGAGATAACGATTTCTGCCTCGGTTCCGGCATAGCGCCCTTCCGTTTCCCACTCCGCGATCACGCTCCCGCTATCCAGATCGGGCGTGAACTTGAGCTTGGACAAGTGCGTGGCGTGCACGGGCTCGAGCCAGACCGTCTGCCAAATGCCGGTCGTTCGCGTATACCAGATGGAATCCGGCTTTTCAATCCAATATTGCTTCCCTCTCGGAATCGTCTCGTCTTCGGAAGGGTCCTCCACCCGGACGGCGACATGCTCTTCTCCCCAAGTCAGCCGATCCGTAATATCGAACGCGAACGGCGTGTTTCCGCCTTCGTGAGTGCCGACGAAATGGCCGTTGACGTAAACCCAGCACCGGTAATCGACGGCTCCGAAGTGAAGCCGGATTCTCCTTCCCTTCCAGGCTTCGTTCACCGAGAACGTCCGTTTGTACCATACCCAATCGTGAAAAGACGGATCGTGTATGCCGCTCAGCTTCGTCTGGTAAGCGAACGGAACCGCGATGCGGCGGGAGAACGATCGGCCGGGCTCGAACCATTTCTCCGCCGTGCCGACATCGCCGTCGTCGAACTCGAACTCCCATTCGCCGTTCAGGTTCTGCCACTCTTTCCGGACCAGCTGGGGTCTGGGGTACTCGTTGCGGGGGACCATCTCTCCATCTCCTCTCCATGATCGATTTGTTTTACTTCATCCCGGAATTCGTAATGCCTTTCACGAAGAACCGGTTCGTGCAAATAAAGATAATGACCGCCGGGATCGTCGCGACGACCGTCGAAGCCATCATTCTTGCCGGGTTGACGAAATTCGCCCCCTGGATCAAGCTGGCGATGCCGACCGTAACGGTCTTCATCTCCGGCGAGCTGACGACGAGCAAAGGCCACAAATAATCGTTGTAGATCTGCAGGAACGTAATGACCGACAACGTCATGACCGCCGGCCGGATCGCCGGAAAGATGACGCTCCACAGCACCCTCAGCTGGGTTGCTCCGTCCATATAAGCCGCTTCCTCAAGCTCCTTCGGGAAGGACAGGAGAAAGTTATAAATCAGGAACACGCCCAGCGTCCCCGCAGAGTACGGGAAAATAAGCGGGACGAACGAATCGAGCAAGCCGAGCGACTTGAACAAATAAAATGCCGGAAACAACGTCACGATTCCCGGTATGGTCAGCGCGCCGACGATGAAGACGAGCAGCAGCTTCTTGCCCGGAAACTTCAGCCTGGCGAGCGCGTATGCCGCCAGCACGTCGACGAAGACGACAAGCAGCGTGCCGAACACCGTGACGATCCCGGTATTGACGATCCATCGGAGGATCGGCGCATCGCCCGATTGCGCGAACAGCCCCGCGTAGTTCTCCGTCGTCCATAAGCGTGGAAGCAGCCCGGAGCTCGACATGGCTTCGCCCAGCGTCTTGAAGGAAGTGAAGATCATCCAGAGAATCGGCAGCAGGAACAGCAGGCCGAGTACCGTGGCGACGACGATATTGGCGATCGAGGCTGCGCTTGTGGTTTTATTCCGCATCATGAATCACTTCCTTTAGTTTTGCTTCCTGTAGGACAGCCAGTATTGCAGGCCGGTGACGATCATCATGATCAGCCCCATCAGGATGGCCATCGCGGAGCCCATGCCGAGCTGATTCATGTCGAATACGGTGCGCTGGATGCCCATGATCAGGGTGCTCGTCGACTCTTGCGGACCGCCGCCGGTAATCAGCCGGGATTGCCCGTACAGGTTGAACGACGCGATCACCGTCGTAATCATAATGAATATGGCGATATTCCGGATCTCCGGAAAGGTGACGTAGCGGAATTTGGCGAATGCGCCCGCGCCGTCCAGATCGGCCGCCTCGTACAGGATCGGATCGACCTCGTCGATGGCGTTCGAGAACAGAATCATGTTAAAGCCGATCGTCCACCAGACCGTCGTGATCAGGATCGTGATCCAGGCGTAGGGCTGCGCGTTCAGCCACTGGATCGGATCGCTGACGCCGAAAGTCGTCAGCAGATTGTTGACATAGCCGCCGTTCTCGTTGAACAGCCAACGGAAGATGGCCGCAACCGCAGTGACCGATACCGAGTAGGAGACGAAAAATACGGTCCTGTATAAGGGCTTCAACCGCTTCGGGAGCTTGTCGATGATCAAGGCCAGCCCGAGACTGATCAGGACGAGCGGAGGCACGCTGATCACGACGAAAATCAGCGTATTCCTGAGATTGTTCATGAACATCTCGTGGTACAGATCGCCCGGCGTCAACAAAGCCTTATAATTATCCAGTCCGACGAACGTATTCGCTCCGCTGGCCATATTCCAATTAAAGAGGCTGAGGACGATCCCGTAGACGAGAGGCACCAGCCAGAACAGGACGAAACACAGCACGAACGGAAATGCCAGCAGCATCCCCCAGTTTCTAGCGCTATTGCGAGTGTTCATACGCACCACCTTATCCGATCAAAAATAAAGCTCTGCGACCGTAAGGTTCACAATCACAGAGCCGGGGAAATATTGACGCTTACTTAGGTTCGGTAGCGGCGATCTGTTGCGCTCTCTTCGTCGCCGCATCCAGCTCCTTCATCAGATCGTCCTTGGACAGGTTCGGGGTGGAGACGACTTTGCCGAATACGCTCTCGTTCATATAGCGAACCTGCTCGCCGAATTGATACACTTGAGGCCCTTTGGCGTACGTGTCGAATTGCTGCTGGTTGACGTAAGAAATCGGATATTGATCTTTGTTCGCCTCGACGGCTTCCATCGTCGCCTTATGCAGCGGAGCTTGTCCGGCGTCCGCCCAGTTGATCAGATGCTCCTTGTCGAAAGCGTATTTGAAAAATTCCGCGATGCCGTCCACCTTGTTCTGATCGGTAACTTTAGACGAAACGGCGATCGTGTGCCCGTTGCCGTATACGGCTTGATGTTCGCCGAGCACCGGCACGGACGCAACGCCCAACTGGTCGCCGTACTTCTCTTTGGCGGCGCCGTAGAACCAAGGCCCCGTCAGCGCGACGGCCGTCTGCACGGATGCGTTCGAATCCTGGGCTTCTTTCATGAAGGCTTGGAATTCGCCGTCCAGGCCAAGCCCGGCGGGAGAAATCTTGTCCTCGTAGATCATCCGGTTGAAGATCATCAGCGCGTCGGCCAGCTCCGGCTGCGCGAAGTTCAAGTAATTGTCCTGCTGCAGCTCGATGCCGTTCTGCGCCGCGATCGTCATCAGATAGAACTCGACCAAGCCGCTCGAAGGCACGCCGGCCGCGTACAGGTTTTTGTCCTTGGCTTGAAGGGACGCCTGAAGCTCCGTCAGATCTTCATAAGTTTGAGGCGCCTCGGCGACGAGATCCTTATTGTAGAACATCGTCAGCGGGTGAATGTCGAGCGGAACCGCGAACATCTTGCCGTCCAGCGTCGTCATGTCCACGCCCGCCTGATGGAAGTCGTCAGCCGACAGTCCGGCCTTCTCCATGACGGAGGCGGCTTCCTGGATCATGCCGTCCTTCTTGTAGGTATCCAAGTTGTTGGCATGGATGACGACCAGATCGTAATTGCCCGATTTGAATTTGGTATAGTGGTCTTTCTCCTGCAATTCCTTGATTGCGTATTTATCTTGCGAGGCGTTGAAGCCGTCGGTTATTTTCTTCATATACGCGCCGTCGCCGCCGGTAAATCCGTTGATGAAGGAAATTTCGATTTTGCCGGCTTGGCTGCCGCCTTCGCCGCCGGTTTCTCCGGCGTTGTTGTTGCCCGTGCCGCACCCCGCCAACACCAGGGATAACGCTAGCGCGGAACCGATCCATTTCATGTTTTTCATGATGTGCACCCCTCTTGGCTGTTTGTCTTGAGCATTACTTCTTGCGATTCGCGTAATCCAGCTTCATTCTCAAATCCGTCTCGTAGTTGCCGAACTTCCTGCCGAACAAGTTGATTCCTCCATCATTTTTCGCATCCGGCTTGACGCCTATGCGCACGGTGATGTAAGGCTTGTCGTCCAGCTCCAGCTCCTCGATGCGCAAGGCCGAGATCCTTCTTCCGTCGATAAAAGAACCTTCTTCGTGAACGCGCCACGTCTTGAGCAACCCGTACTGCGTATTCTCGGTTCCCCACCAATGCGGAGTGAGCAACCCTCTTTCGCCTCCGAAATCGGCCGGGCTCGTCCAATATCCCAGCTCCTTTCCGTTAATCCACAGCGTGATGTCCGAAGGCCAATCCAGATTGTGGAGGGGCGCCTCGGAGCAGAGCTCCATCGACAGCTCCAAATTGCGGATGACCGAACCCCGAGGCACGCGATTGGGGAATCGATATTCGAGATACCCTCGCCGGAACCAGATCAGCTGCGCTTCCGTACGCTCCGGCTCGAAGAACGAGCGAGGCTCGTCCATCTCCCCGATGATCGACCGGTCGCTCAGCATGCCGCACGGAGACGAAATCTGGGAGTCGACGAAATGTCCGATCGGAAGCGCCACGACCTCCGACATCTCGGACGTCGCCGGACGGAAGTCCGAGAAATCGACCATAATCCGGCTGTAAACCGCGGAACAAAGCTTCTGCGTGCCTCTCGTCCCGGGAACCATCTCGGTCTGGATCAGGCCGGCATCCTCCAGCTTTTTGATGTTGATCGCGGCTGTCGAAGCCGGAATGCCGAATTGCTCCGCGATCTCGACGACGTTCATCGACCTGCGGAGAAGCGTCTTGAACATTTCCACCCGCAGATCGGTCGACAAAGCTTTGGCGATATGAATGAAATCGTCGATATTCGTGGATAAAATCCGGTTCAGCTTTTCCTCGCTTGAGATATCCCGTTCGATCCGCATCAGTCTCCGCGCTCCCCCCGCCGCTTTTCGGCTGCCAAACAAGCAATAAAAGTTGTTGCAAAATAATTTTCGACTTGATTACAAACAATATTTATCGCTTGTAACCACTTTCATTATAGTAACCAACAACAATTTTTGCAACATACAATTCGCACCAAATTGAAAAAACGAAAGAAAATCCCGATAAATTGCGAAATTATAAGGATTCTTCGCGAAAATTCAGGCTTCAAATACAACATAAATAATTGTTTGTTTTTGGCTGATCTAAAAATTCGAGGGGGAGGGGTCGGGGATCGGGAAGCACAGCCGGCCCGCCGAAGATTGGCGGCTTCGCGGCGGGCGGACGAGGTTGTCATTCCGGAGAGAAAGAGGTTGGGCGAGACCGAAGCTTACGCCAAAATATTCATCGCAAGCACATGCTCCCGGGTTTGTTCCGTGCCGTGCTCGTACAGAAACCGGTAGATCTCTTGCAGATAATAATCGTACCCGTCGTTCTCCAGATCGTGATGATAGGGAATTCCAGGAACGTGCATACGAAAATAAGTACTCGTGTCGAAATCGTCCAATTCCCGAAACAGATCATTCAATTGCTCGAGCTCCTCGGGAGTCGCCTCGATTTCAAGCTCGTACGCCGCATCCCCTTGCTTCGCCATGATCGTCTTAGACTGTACGGAAACGTAATATTTTTGCTTGTCCATGGCTGCGCCCCTTCCTTAAGCCTGTGTGAAAAAGATCCAAACCATGGCCAAAAAAATCGCCAACAGCGGGATCACGATATAGGCGATCAGCATCGGGTTGGCCGTCACCGGATGCTTGACTGTCGCCTGGCTTACGCTTTTATCCAGCTCTTGATTCCGACTCTGCTGCCTGCGAACTAACACGAACGAGCTCACCAAGCCGAACACACACACCAGAATGCCCAGTACGAGCAGCGTTCCCATGATCATGACGCGATCCCCCATCTCTGCGGTTTATCCTATTATTGCTGGCAGGCCAAGCGAATATGCGGCCGCTTAGCAAAACGGATTCGCGTTCGACGAGGACCGGAGCATCGGGAGATCGGCTAACGACGGTTCCGCATCGCCGGCAATACCTTAATCCGGCCGTTTCCGCCTTCGAGAAAAGTTTCGTAATCCGCCGATTCCCGCGCAACGAGCGCGACCCGGCCTTGCACGTCGAAATGCAACCCCCAGCCGTATTTCTTCGGCAGCATGGAGGCGCGCAGGCAGGCATGCGACTTGGCAAAGAAAGCTTCGCGAAGCTCCGGCTCCCGCGCGGCCGCCTCTTCGGCGGAAATCTCCTTATGCAGAAGATACGTTTGATACAGCAGCTCCTCCTGCGTGTACGTATAGGGATGGTTCGCGATCAACTCGTATTCGATGCGTGCCTTCGTTCTTCCGCTCTTCTTCTCCGGGGGGACGATTCCGCGCTCGGCGGGACAATCCGAAGACACCGCGATGAACGTGTCGTAATAGTTAAGATCCACGGCAGAACGCTCCTTTCACCTTAGTCTTCAACCATTATACACGGAATTATTGACGGAATCGGTCAGCGATCCACACGGCGAAATCATGAAGCAAATTCCAAGGAGAAGGTCCAGAAATAGGGATTTCATAAAAAAAACGAGCCAGGGTACGAAAAAAACGTTAAGCTAACAGGAGACCGACTCAATCAGGAGGGAATCCGATGGCAGACGAAACCCAGTACCAAGGCTCGTTTTTCAATTATTTTCAGATGGTGCAAGATCCACGACAAGAAGGAAAAGTCCAACATAAGCTAATGGATATTTTGTTTATCGGCGTATGCGCCAGTCTTTGCCGTTGCGAGGATTGGGAGGCGATGGAAGTCTGGGCGATCGAGCGAGAGGCTTGGCTGCGCAAGTATATCCGGCTGGAGAATGGGATACCAAGCGAGCAGACGTTGGAACGGGTATTTGAAATGATCTCGCCGAAACAGGTAGAGGTTTGCTTCATCGAATGGATGAAAGAGGTGACGGGAAAGCACGAGACGGATATCGTGTCCGTGGACGGAAAAACGATGTGTGGCACGGGAAGCGAGGCAAAAGGCAAGCGAGCGATTCATGTGGTCAGCGCGTATAGTCGAAAAAATGGGCTGGTGCTGGGTCAACGGCAGACCGAGGAGAAAAGCAACGAGATCACAGCAGTGCCGGAGCTGTTATCGTTGCTGATGATCAAGGGCTGCATCGTGACGGTCGATGCGCTTAATACGCAGAAGGAAACGGCACGGCAGATCGTGAAGGGGAATAAGGCGGATTACGTGCTGGCGTTAAAAGGGAATCATCCGTTGTTATACGGCGAGGTCAAAGACTACTTTGAGATGGCGAGTCAAGAAAGAGAAGAGAAAAGCAACTACGACGTGTTCACCACGACGGAGAAGGGCCATGGCCGAATCGAGAAGCGAATCTACCGGTACACGACCGCGATCGATTGGCTGGAGCCGCGGAAGGAATGGGAAAAGCTGAAAGGGATCGGGATGGTAACGCGAGTGGTGGAGGAAGGCGGACGGAAACGAAGCGAAAACGCCTATTACTTGGGAAGCATCACCGAGATTGCGAAATTCGCGGAAGCAGTGCGCGGCCACTGGGGCGTGGAAAGTATGCACTGGAGTCTGGATGTGACGTTTGGAGAAGATGGCTATCGAACGATGGAGCGAAACCGGGCAGGCAATGTGGCGGTATTGAAGCGAATGGCGCTGAACCTGGTGAAGCAAGATCAGAGCAAACATGTGAAGCGGAGTTTGAACAAGCGGCGATTCATCGCGAGCATGAACACGGACTACGTGGATGAACTGCTGCGAAGCTATGTGTTCGCCGTCCAAGACGGGGAATAAGCAGCAGAGCCGGGAACGAATGAAGCAACAAAAGCCAATCGGGACTTACGAGCCATTACCGCCATGGGATGGTTGGTTTGACGATGAGCAAAACAGGGAAAGGAGAAACGGCGTCATTCGTTGAAACGGCCTAACCATCGGGAATTCATGTATCCATCTATTTTTTTGAAAAGCCAAAGATCGATTCGAGGAAATATATGGGTTCGTGATTTCACCGTGCAGCGATCCAATTTACCTATTGACCGGGAAGGGCATCTCTGCTATTATTCATTATATTCCTATATAAATAATCGGAATTAAAAAATGCCTACCAGACTGCTGAAGGTGTCTAGCGATTCGCGTATGCCCGCGCGTATCGCAAGATGCCTTTTTTGGTCGGGTCGCACGAATCGGGAGGAATTCGCGATGACGGAGGAAAGAAGATTGCAACCGGAAACGTTGGCCATTCACGCGGGACAGCAGATCGATCCCGCGACGTACGCGCGCGCGGTGCCGATCTACCAGACGACCTCTTACGGGTTTCGCGACACGGACCACGCCGCCAATCTCTTCGCGCTTCAAGAGTTCGGCAATATCTATACGCGCGTGACTAATCCGACTTCGGACGTGTTCGAGCAGCGGATCGCCGCGCTGGAAGGCGGCGTCGGGGCGCTGGCGACCGCATCGGGCCAGGCAGCCATCACCTATGCGATCTTGAACATCGCGGGCAGCGGCGAGGAGATCGTGTCGGCGACGAGCCTCTACGGCGGAACCTACAACCTGTTCCAGCATTCGTTCGCCAAGCTCGGCATCACGGTCCGTTTCGTCGATCCGTCCGATCCGGACAACTTCCGCAAAGCCATTAACGAGAAAACCAGAGCGCTCTACGCGGAGACGATCGGCAATCCGAAAGGAGACGTGCTGGACGTCGAAGCCGTGGCCGGAATCGCTCACGAGCACGGCATTCCCTTGATCGTAGACAACACGTTCCCCAGTCCGCTGCTCCTTAAGCCGATCGATCACGGCGCCGACGTCGTCGTTCATTCCGCGACGAAGTTCATTGGCGGACACGGCACGGCGATCGGAGGCGTCATCGTCGATTCCGGCAAGTTCGACTGGAAGGGCAGCGGCAAGTTCCCCGGACTGACGGCTCCGGATCCGAGCTATCACGGCGTCGTCTTTACCGAGGCCGTCGGAGAGCTGGCCTATATCGTGAAAGCTCGGGTTCAGTTGCTGCGCGATTACGGAGCGGCGATCTCCCCGTTCAATTCTTTCTTGCTGCTGCAAGGCTTGGAGACGCTGCATCTGAGAATCGAACGGCACAGCCGCAACGCTCTGGACGTCGCCCAATTCCTCGAGAACCATCCGGCGGTCGAATGGGTGAACTATCCGGGACTTGAAAGCCATCCTTCATATTCGCTCGCGCGGAAGTACTTGCCGAAAGGGCAAGGCGCCATTCTGAGCTTCGGCATTAAAGGCGGAGCCCCTGCCGGCAAGAAGGTGATCGGCGCGGTGAAGCTGTTCTCGCACTTGGCCAACGTCGGAGACTCCAAATCGCTGATCATCCACCCGGCCAGCACGACGCATCAGCAATTGTCCGCCGAGGAGCAGTTGTCCACCGGCGTGACGGAAGGCCTCATTCGCTTGTCTGTCGGCACAGAAGCGATTGAGGATATTTTGTTCGATCTCGGCCAAGCGATCGACGCCAGTCAAGTCTGATGCCTAATCGAGATTCAACCGGATCGGCGCTGTCCGCGCCGATCGGCTCCTACACTTCGCCCCAGTAGATCTCGGTCTCGTAATCGAAATTCACCGCGCCGTTCTCTTCGCAACGATCGTACAATTCCCGCAGCGCCTTCATCATCGGCTCGTATCGCGGATGCCCCGGCTGCGGGGCGTAGGACGAAGATAACAGCCTTCCCGCCAATCCGTCGAAATCGAACACTTGCCGGTTCGGGAATCGCCGCTCCTTCATGTCCCCCGGCTTGAAAAAGCCGGTCAGCATGTCATGAGAGACGTTGCGGTGGTTCACTTGTCCGTAGTCCGTCCCGAACTCGTGCAGCAATTGCTCGTAGCCTTCGAGGAACGGCGTTCCGCCCGTAAGCCGCGTATTCCAGATCAAGACCGCTTTGCCCCCCGGCCTTAGAACGCGACAGAATTCGCAGCGGGCCGCCTTTCTGTCGAACCAATGAAAGGCTTGGGCGCAGACGATGAAATCGCAGCATCGATCCGGCATGCCCGTCGCCTCGGCCGAGCCGGCAACCGCGCGGAATCGCGGGTCATCCCCCGAAGCCGCCGCCTCCCGCATCGCGGCGTTCGGTTCGACCGCCGTAACCCTGGCGCCTCTTTCCAGCAGCAGCCTGGAGAAAATCCCCGTCCCCGCGCCGACGTCCAGCACCTCGGAGTCTACGCTCAAGCCGACCGTATCGCACAAATAATCGATCGCTTCCGCCGGGTAGCCCGGCCGATACTTCGTATAAGCTTCCACGCGGCTGGAAAACCTTTCTTTGCCATTCATCGTTCCCTTCCCTCCCGCTCGAGAAATTCAAGCCGATTGCCAAACGGATCGTGGACGAAGATCCGCTGCACGTTTTCCTCTTCCCTGGAACTGTCGCGCGTCGTTTCGATCCCGAGCGCGTTCAAGCGTTTCCGCAGCCTCTCGAGGTTACGAACCTCGAACGCCGGATGCGCCTTCTTCGCCGGCGCGAAATCCGGCTGCACGCCGATGTGCACTTGATGGGCGCCGCATAGAAACCAGACGCCTCCCCGCTTCCGCAAGCTTTCCGGCTTGGGAATTTCCGGCCAGCCTAAATCTTCTCCGTAAAATTTTCTCGCTGCAAGCTCGCAGCCTTCCCACTCCGCCAATTGAACATGATCCAATCCGATGAATTCGCAAGACATCTCATCCTGCCTCCTCGACGCATAGCATTCGAATCCGAATTTCCAGATGCAACGAGAACAAGCAGCCGCGAATGGGCGAGAAGCGCGCCCGCGCTTTTTTTGTTAAAATGAAGGAATGGACGAAGAGCGGAGGTACACCTTTGGACTATATTATTCTGGATATCGAATTTAACGGACGGAAGTTCGCCAGCGAGCTGCCGATGGAAGTGATCGAGATCGGGGCGGTGCGGCTGGACGAAGCGCTAAGGCCGATCGACGATTTCTCGTCGCTGATTAAGCCGGTCTATTTCTCCAAGCTCAACAGCTTCATCAAGAAAAAAACCGGCATCCCCCAGGAAGACATCGACGTTGCCCCCGGATTCCCGAAAGTGATCGGCGATTTCCGGACATGGCTGGGGCGGAGCGAATCGTTTCTGCTCATTACGTGGGGCGGAGAGGACGTCAAGCGCATCGTTTTCGATACGCGCATGCATAAGCTGGACGATGCCTACTGGACGGAGCTTCGCTACTTCGATCTGCTGAAAGGCTATTTGCGCTACAAGAACGTCACGAACGACGTTAGCGTGGAAGCGGCGCTGCTCGATCTCGGCATCCCGGCACAAGGCTCGGCCCACAGGGCGCTCGACGACGCGTGGATGACTGCGGAGGTGTTCAAAGCGGTCTTCGGGGGCTTGGATTTCGAATTCAAGCAGCAGTACAAAGATCAATTTTCCAATTCCAAGGAGCGCAGGACGATCAAGAACGGCGTGCGAACGATGCTCGCGCAGAAGAAGCTGCTTTCCTGGGACAAGTATGCCGAAAGCTTCCTTGCGGGAAGGATCGATCTGTCCGACCCTCGCAAGGAGGCGGAACTGCGGGCGTTCTACGAGACGGAGGTCGCCAAAGCGGGCCAGCCCAAAGACAAATCCAAATAAACCGACTCAGGGAAGCGCCCCGAACGCCGGCCGGGCAACCCCGGTTGCGCTGCGAAAAAACCTCCGGGGAAGCTCGCCCTGACGGCCCATTTTCGCGCTTCGCGCCGCTACGTTGCGTTTCCCCTTCATCAGTTTCCGCAGATCTTCCGCCCCGCTCATCGTCACCGACTCGCTTTGCCCTGCTGCCCACCATCCCGTTTGCTCTATCGAGCCTACCGCCTCGCCTTGCTCCTTCGCCAACCGCCTCCCCCTACTGCCCTGGCCGTTCGGACAGAGGATCCGCTATTTGCGCACAAAACCGGTTTTTGCACACCTTCGCGGACAGAGGATCCGTTATTTGGCTCCGAGATGGCGATTTCGGCCATTGATCATCGAAATAACGGATCCTCTGTCCGATTCGCCTTCCAAATGAGGGGGTTTCGGCAAAATAAGGGCTTCTGTGTCCGTTCCCGCGCAATTTTACTGCTTACGGCGTCCCGGAGCCGGGGAAAAACCGGAATCCCGAGGGATTCCGGTTTGCGCATGGGGAAGTCTAGAACGTGCTGTACGTCGACGAGTAGTCGTAGAAAGCGGCCGCCGCGAGGAAGACGAGAAGGATAATGACGGCATAGATCGCCGTCCCGACGATTCCGCACACGAGCCCGGCGATCGCCATGCCCCGGCCTTGCTCGCCGGACCGCTTGATCTCCTTCAACGATATGGACGCGAATATGATCGCCACGATTCCGACGAGAAAGCCGATATATGGAAGCACGATAGCCAAAATGCCGAGCACCAACGCGGCGATGGATTTGCCGTTCGTTTTCGGCGGCGAATAAGGCGGATTTGGCAGCGGAGAATACTCGTAGCGCTGCGAATCGTACGGATGTTGTTCCAAAGGAAAAGCCTCCCTAATCGATCAGGTTTTCTCTATTATACCTTATGCGGGAGAACAAGGGCATCCCATTTATTGACGACAACGCTCCGGCCCTCCCAGCAGCGACAGACCGAAATCGAAGAAACGGCGGCGAAGGGATCTCTTCCCTGACGCCGCCGTTTCTTCGACCTAGTGGAACTGAACGTCGATTTTTTTCTTTGCGTCGCCCTTGAGCTTCGGCATCCGAACCTCGAGCACGCCGTTCTTGTATACGGCGGTTACGCCCTCGGCGGAGACGCTCGCGGGCAAGCCGATCGAACGGTGAAAGCGGCCCATGTACCGTTCTTGACGGTGCATGCGTTCGTCCTTCGACTCGCTGACCCGGTTCAACGTCCCGCTGATCGTCAGCATGTTGTTGTCGATATCGATGCTGACGTCTTCCTTGTTTTCCAGGCCCGGTATATCGCATTTGGCGACGACTTCCTGGTCCGTCTCGTGAACGTCGATGCTGATGTTGCCCAGGTTTTTCGCGAAATCGCCTCTAAGCAGCGGCCAATCTTCCGGGAAAAACCGGTCCAGCTCCCTGCGCATGTTGTCCAGATGTCGAAACGGTTCGTACGGTATTAACGGCATCGGCAATCCCTCCTGAAGAGTGAAGACTCAGGTATTCTTTCCCCGATTTCGCCGTCTTTTATTCTTCCGGAAGCTGCTCCGGAGGCCTCCACCCCCGCTGCAGCTCTCCGATCGTATAGCCGAAGTCCATCTGCAGATGGGGATAGTCCGGGAACCCTTCCCAGTCCCCGCCCCAGGAGAATCCGAGCTTCTTCGCGATTTCGACGACTTCCATCCAATCCGACGTCCCGTTGCCGTTCCCGTCGTAGTCCAAATCCCAGATGACTTGGCCATCGGGAAGCTCGAGCGCGAAATCGATTGCAAGCCCGTAGTTATGATACGATTGCCCGCCCTTGACCTGCGTGACGATCGGTCCGTCCGCCGTCCGCCCTTGCCGGTACAAGGCGTCCTGCTCCTCGACACTGCGGAAGCCGTCGGTAATCCGAATCCCGATGCCGATCTTCGCGCTATCGGCGATCAGCCGATCCATGTTCATGGCGACGACGGGGTGCAGTCCGGTGACGGGCGAGACTTCGCGAAACCATTGCTTCGGCAGCCATCTTTCGATCGGTCCGGCGTTGACCAGGACGAGCACGGCCAATGCCGCCAGCGCGGCAAGCAGCAACCGTCGCTCCCGCTTGCGCCCCGCTCGCCTGGAACGGGCGCGCGCGACGGCGTCTTCGCGTTGCGGAACGTTCATCATATTCGTCTGTTTCCTGTCCTTTCTGCCGGGCGAGCCCGACGGACTAAATCTATCGGCTCTTACTAGAGTATCCGAATCCGCCGCGCGATATCCTCAATTTTCTCTTAAACTTTCTTAAGATTCAGATCCGCTTGAGAGATAGATAGAGGCAGGCAGACTACGGATACGCGCGAGCGGATAGCGTAATGCCATCGTCTTATGCGGCGCCGGAGAGCCGACTTTTCCCGAAATAACGATACGCCGTCGTCTGATAGAAGGGAGATAGAAGATCGCGGAGTTTCCGTTTGGCCGAAAAATCGTTAAAATAGAGTTTATGCCTGCATGATTGGAACGAAGCGACAATCGGCAAACCTGCTTAGAAGGGAAAGCGAATATGATTATCAAACCGAGAACGCGCGGCTTCATCTGCACGACCGCGCATCCCCAAGGCTGCGCCGCCCAAGTGCGGCGGCAGATCGAATACGTGCAAGCCCGGCCGCCGATCCAGGGACCCCGCAACGCGCTCGTCATCGGCGCATCGGCCGGCTACGGCCTCGCCGCGCGAATCGCGGCGGCGTTCGGCGCCGGAGCGGCCACCGTCGGCGTCTACCGCCAAGGAGAGCGCTCCGGCGGACGGACCGCTTCTGCGGGCTGGTACAACTCGGCCGCCTTCGAGGAAGCCGCAGCGCAGGCCGGACTGAAATCGTTCAGCGTTACCGGCGACGCGTTCGCGGAAGAGACGAAGGCGAAAGCGGTGGACGTCATTCGGAGAGAGCTTGGGCAAGTCGATCTCGTCGTCTACAGCGTCGCCACCGCGCGCCGGACGGACCCGCGGACGGGCGAAACGTCGACATCGGTATTGAAGCCGATCGGACGCCCCTATACGAACAAGACCGTCAACTTCCACGACGGCACGGTCAGCGAAGTGACGCTCGAGCCGGCGACGGAGGAAGAAATCCGGGGAACCGTCGACGTCATGGGCGGCGACGACTGGCAGCTGTGGATCGACGCGCTGCGCGAGGGGGGCGTGCTGGCCCCGGACGCGACGACGATCGCTTATTCCTATATCGGGCCCGAACTCACACAAGCCATCTACCGTCAAGGCTCTATCGGAAGCGCGAAGGACCATCTCGAAGCGACGGCTAAGCGGCTCCATGAGCAGCTGGCGGCAGGGGGCGGACGCGCCTTCGTCACCGTCGGCAAAGCGCTCGTGACGCAGTCCAGTTCGGCCATCCCGGTCGTGCCGCTTTATATCTCCGCCCTATACAAGGTCATGAAGGAGAAAGGCCTCCACGAAGGGTGCATCGAGCAGATGTACCGTCTATTCGCCGATCGCCTGTACTCTCCGAACGCGAACAGCGTTCCGGTGGACGAGGAAGGCCGTATCCGGATCGACGACTGGGAGATGAGAGAGGACGTTCAGAGGGAAGTGGCCGGAATCTGGGACGCCCTGACGACGGACAACGTCTGCGACCTGACCGACCTTGCGGGCTATCGTCGCGAATTTTACCAGCTGTTCGGCTTCGAGACGGACGGCATCGATTACGAAGCGGATGTCGATCCGAACGTGAGCGTTCCGAACGTTCGTTGAATGATGAATAGCCGTCGGGGAAGTTCCCTGACGGTCTTTTTTGGTACCTGGACGCCGTTTCGTTGCCCTTTTCCGTTTCTTCCGTTTCCGCAGAACTTTCGCCCGCCGTCGCCCACCTCCCCGCCTTGCTCCATCGCCTACCTCCTCGTCTTGCTCCACCGCCTACCGCCCCGCCTTGCTCCATCGCCCACCTCCCCGCCTTGCTCCATCGCCCCGAACCGTACGGACAGAGGATCCGCTATTTGCGAACAAAACCGGGTTTTGCGCAACTTTGCGGACACAGGATCCGTTATTTGGCTCCGAGACGGCGATTTCGGCCATAAATCATCGGAATAACGGATCGTCTGTCCGATTCATCTTCAAAATGAGGGGGTTTCGGCAAAATAACGTCTTCTGTGTCCGATCGCTAATTCTGTATGCCGAAAAAGCCGCGGCGCTAATGCGACGCGGCTTATTTTACGTCGGTCAGAGGAACGAATGAATGCCCCGCAAGCGGAACAGGCCCAGCGTCTGCCCGACAGTCATCCTGGCCGCGGGACGGAAGCGATCGCTAAGCAGATAGCTTAACATCTCGCCGAACAAAAACGCCGTTTCCGGACGCTTCCAGTCGGGCGGGGAACGGAAGGCCAGCGTGGTGACGAACAGCCTGCCCTGCCCGACCCGCGCTTCGAATACGCCGGCGAGTCTCTTGGCCCGGTTGAAGTTGTCCACGATCTCGAGAATCGGCTCGACGTCCGGCACCGTATCCAGGCAGACGGCCGGAGTCCCGTTGAACAGATGATACCAATGCCAATCCGAACGGCCGTCGTGCGGGAACCGCCCGAGTGCGGGGTGAGGACGGACGATCGCCCCCATCGTGCCCCCGGCCTGCTCGGAGAACATCAGATAATTCCAGAACACCGGCAAGTATTTCGTCATCGGCGCGTCGTACAGCTCGCTCTCGCCCGCCAGCAGCCAGACGCTGCCGCCGCCGACGAGATATTGCAGCACGTTCGTCGTCAGCCGTTCGACGATCGCCAGCCTTACGCCCCTGAGCGAAGGATATACGAAGGGATCGAATCTGGCGTTCGGCTCGCAGGAGGCGCCGTACAGCGCGGTCTTCAGAGCGGGCACGCTGCTCCAGACCGACTCGGCGTTCTCGTAACGAACGCGGGGGAACGACCAGAACGACCAGGCGTTGCGGATTTCCCGCTCCTCGGCGAGACGTTCCTTCTCCGCCCACCAGACCTCCAGCACGAGCTCGGACGCCTCCGCCCCCGCAGGCAGTCCGATCCGCAGCGTGCCGATCTCCTCTACGGTGCCGCGAGCCGTCCCGGAGACGGCCAGCTCCCCTTCGCGGAGGAGTACCGCGGCCGAGACGCCGCCTTCTTCGGCGACGGTTCCCGCGGATGTCGCGGTACCGCCATCCGTTCCGCGCCGGTCCGGAGCGCCCTCTTGGCGAAGAAGCCGCCAACCGACTCGCCCGGCCAGCACCGGCTCCTCGCCGTAATGGGACAGCAGCAGCCGAACGTCCATTGACTCGCCCGCGAACATGGTCCTGCCCTCGCAGGCCATCAGCAGCACGGTCGGGCCGTTGAAGTCGAGCGCCCGTTCCGGCTCGATCGTCCCCTTACTGTCCCAGAACACGTCAAGCAGCCCTGTCGTCGCATGACCCTGGCCCGGGAAGTCGCGAATGTCAAGCAGCTGCACGCCTGCCGCCCCCGGCGTCCGGCGAGCCCGCTCCATCGCTTCCTTCAGCGCGCGAACCTGATGGACGCCGGTCGCCTCGATCCACTCGTCGACCCGTCCCTCCAGCCCTTTCGCCTGCAGCGTCTCCTCGATCGTCTCCAGCCAAGTCGGCCTCAGCGCGCCGGTATACTTCGCCTTCTCCCCCGGTCGGGCGTACATCGTGAATTGCGCGTGCTCGTGACCGATGACCGGCTTGTCCGTCAGCCGGGCGACGGCCGAGAAGTCCCGGTTCGTCGCCGGCATCGCGATTTCTTCCGTCTTCAGCGGAACGTGCCAGTTGAAGGACGGGATAAAGAAATCGCCTTCCCGATCCTGCTCCGGCAGCTGACCGAAGCCGGTGTTGTCCGTGACCAGCCGGGAAGGATCGAGCCGTCTGGCCAGGCGAACGAGCTCGTTCAGCCGCTCGTGGCCGTTGTCGTCGATCAGCTCGTTGCCGAGCGAAAACAGGACGAACGACGGATGCGCGTTCAGCCGTTCGTAGATGCGCGCTAGCTCCGCCTCGAAAAACGCGTCCACGTCCGCCGGCGGCGCCTCGCCGCGCGTCCGATAATGGCCCGACCAGTGCGGCAGCTCCGTCTGCACGAGCATGCCGGCTTCGTCCGCCGCTTCCCAGAAAGGCTCCGGCGCGTTCCAGCCGTGCAGGCGCACATGATTGAAGCCGTAAGCCTTCGCGATGCGGAACTGTCTGTCGTAATGCGCCTTGTCCCATACCGGATAGCCGGTGAGCGGGAATACGCAGCAATCAACGTACCCCCGCAGCCATACCGGCTTGCCGTTCAATTCGAGCCGCTGCCCGGACGCGGTCAGCAGCCGCAGGCCGACGCGGCGCGTCACCCGGTCGACCTCCGCGCCGTCCCGCTTCAGCACGAACTCCGCTTCGTACAATTGCGGATTCCGGTCCGTCCAGAGAGCCGGGGACTCGCCAAGCGCGCAAGTCAGCTCGGCCCGGCCTTCCGGACACGGGGCGGTTACGGCGAACGTCTCCCCGCCCGGAGCGCGGAAGCGCGCCTCCACCGTATCGCTCGCGGCAGCCCCCGGCTCGCCGGGCAGCGTCTCGACACGGCAGCGGAACGAACCGCCGGCCGGATCGGGCGTCACGGTCGTCCGTGCGATTCGCGCGCGAGGCAGCGCCTCGAGCCGCGCGCCGCCCGTAATGCCGCCCCAGGCCGTCGCCGTATGCCGCGTATGGATATGGCTGTCCTCCAGCGGCAGCCTCATCCGGTTGTCCACGCGGACGAGCATATCGTTATCTCCCTCCGCCAGCGAATCGCCGAGAGCGTGCGTATGCTCGGTCGACAGACTGTCCTGCAAGCCGACGTATGAGCCGTTCACCCAGACCTCCGTCGTCCAACGGGCGCCCGCCAGCGTCAGCCGCCATTCCGCGTCCGGCTCCGGCCGTTCGACCCGCACGATTTTCCGGTACCAGCCGGCGCCGACATACGACCGCAGCTTCGTCCACGTATCGATCTGTCCGAACGAAGGCTCTTCTCCATAGCCCAGCTCCTCCCACGAGCCGGGCACGCGTATCCTGCCGCCCCCGAATGCGGAAGCGTCCGGCGGCGCGTCCTTATGCCGATCCTCAGGGTCCAACAGAAACTGCCACTCCCCATCCAGCGCGATCTCTCGTCTGCTCATTGCTTTCTCCCTCCCCCGGATCAGCCCTTGACCGCTCCCGCGGTCAAGCCTTTCATGAACGTCTTCGAACCGAGAATGAATAAGATCAGAACCGGAAGCGTCGTCATCGTCAGCGCCGCCATCCGCGCCGCGTAATCGGTCCGATGCACGATGCCGAGATTCGAAATGAAGATGGGCAGCGTATACCATTCCGAGCGGTTGATCGTGACGAGCGGCAGCAAATAATTGTTCCAGGACCAGAGGAACACGAGCGTGGCCAGCGTCGCTAACCCCGGCTTGACGAGCGGCAGCACGACCCGGAAGAAAATGCCCGGCTCCGAGCAGCCGTCGATGCGCGCGCATTCGAGCAGATCGTTCGGAATCGAATCGCGCATGAATTGGATCATGAAAAACGCGCCGAACGGGAACGCCGCCCAGACGAGGATGACCGGCCAGAGCGTGTTGCCAAGGCCCAGATGCCTCATCTCGATAATGTAGCCGATCAGGCCGACCTGGGTCGGCACCATCATCGTGACGATGACGAACGCTTGCAGCCACTTGCGCCCGCGGAAAACGAACTTCGCCACCGCGTAGCCGATAAGCGTGCTCGTCAGCGTCGCCAGAACGACGGAAACGACGGAGACGGTCAGGCTGTTCGCGAATACGCGGATAAAGTCGGCCTGCAGCACCGTTTTCAAATTCTCCACCCAGTAGTCCCCGGGGAAAATCGGAATTCCCTTGAACAAGTCCTCGTTATAGTGCGTTCCCATAACGATCATGATATAGAACGGAAAGAGCGAAAGCAGGGAGATCACGATTAGGCAGAGCCACATGATCGCTTTCATCGTTTGTCCTCCTTAGGCGCCGTAAGCTTGTAGCTGAGGATCGAGAAGAGCACGATCAGCAGGAACAGCGAGTAAGCGATCGCCGAAGCATAGCCGAAGCGCGTATTGGAAATGAACGATTCGTCCACGAATTTCCAGATCATCGTAAGCGCCGTATTGTCGGGACCACCGACCTGCGTCGAGCCCGACCATCCTCCGTACAGCAGCTTCGGTTCGTCGAACAGCTGCAATCCGCCGATTACGGACGTGACGACGAGGAATACGGTAATGTTTCGGAGCAGCGGCATCGTAATTTTGCGGAACGTATGAAAGCCGGTGGAGCCGTCGACCTTGGCCGCTTCGTACACGTCTTGCGGGATGACCGTCATGCCGGCCATGAAAATGATCATGAAGTAGCCGAGATTGCGCCAGATGACCATGAGGGCGATGATCGCCCGGGATCCCCACGGATCCTGAAGCCAGTAAAACCCTTCTTCCAGCCAGCCGAACTTCGTCAGCAGCAGGTTCACGAGACCCGTCTGCCAGTCGAACATATAGGAGAAAATAAAGCCGATCGCGACCGGAGTCGTGATGTACGGCAGCACGTTGACCGTCTGGAAAAAACGCTTGCCGCGCGTCAGATGGAACGTCCAATACGCCAGCGCGAGCCCGAGAACCAGCGTCAGCGGGATAAACATCAGCATCATCAGCAGCGTGTTCCAGATCGACTTGACGAACAACGGGTCGTTCGTCCAGAGCTGGACGTAATTTTTGAAACCGATATACGTCTTCTCGCCGATGCCGTTCCAGTCGTGCAAACTTAGAAAAAACGAATAGAGGATCGGATACAATTGAAACGCCGCATACGTCAGCACAAACGGCAGGGCGAAAAGATAGGGCCACATGCGTGGCCCCCACCTGCGTTTGCGGGATGCGGCGGAAGTGGCGTCGATGCGCTCCGCGGTCACGTTCATCCCTCGCTTATCCGAAATTTACTTGACGATCGCGTCGGAAGCTCTGTTTTTCGTCTCCTGGATAAACCTCTCCAGCGCTGAGGCGGCGGTGACCGACTCGTCCTTCATCCATAGCGGGTACAGGGAATTGAAAACGGTTTCCACGACGGTGTCGTATTTGGTCTGGGCTTCGCCCCGCATATCCGGAACGATGTTCTCCATGTAATACTTCGCGAGATTCTGTCCCCCGAAAAACTCGTCGTACGGACCCGGCGCCTCGATGAGCGCTGTCTGGGTTTCATAGAACGACTTGGAGCTCGTCATGTTGCCGAACGTCTTGAAGTTGTAAGCGGAGCCTTCATCGGACAAGTACACGAATTCGACGAACGCCCACGCGGCTTCCTTCGCTTTGCTGTCCTTGTAGATGCCGATGGCCGTGCCTCCGCGGGTGAATCCGCCTTCCGGCGCCTTCACGAGGCCCCAGCGCCCCGAGCCGTCCGGGTCGTTGGCCGAAATATGCCACTTCGCTCCCCATGGCGCCATCGGATAAAACATGAATTCGCCCTTCGCCATCGAGGCGGACCATGCCGGCGTCCACAATTCGTATTTGCCGACAATGCCGGCGTCGCGCATTTCGAACACCCGATTCAGCGGCTCTTGCAGCTTGCCCGTCAGATCGATCTCGTTGCCGTTCACGTAAGACGCGAAGTTCTGTCCCCTCAAGGCGATATACGCGTCGCCGAGTCCCGGGAACATGAGCACTTTGCCGTCGCTCTTGTCCTTCAGCTCCGTTCCTTTCGCGATGAAATCGTCCCAAGTAGAGAGCATTTGCTCCAGCTCGGCCGGATCGTCCGTGCCCCAATATTGCTTCGCCAGATCGCGGCGATAGGCGAACCCGGCGGGCGTCAGCATTTGGTCGACGGCGACGACCTCGCCTCTGGCGTTGGAAACGTAAGGAACGACGTAATCGATAATCGAGCTTCGGTCGAAGTTGTACGGCGCCGCCTCGAGATTGTCCAGCACGTCCAGATCGAACAGCCGGCCGCGGTAAGCGGCTTCCCCGAGAATGACGTCCGGGACGTCGGAGCCGGACGCGATGCCGCTCTGCAGCTTCTGCAAATAGTCGTTCGGATTGACGACGGTCACTTCGACCTTGATATTCGGATACTTCTTGTTGAACTCCGCGATCATGCCGTTCTGGAACGCTTCGTCCCAGTCCCATACTTTGACGGTTCCGCTGAGCTGCGTCGGGTCGGCGTCCGCCGATGCCGAAGGCGACGAACCGCCGGATGCGGAAGGCGAAGCCGAAGGAGCCGCATTGTTGCCGTTGCCGCCACAGGCCGAGAGCAAACCGGTCAGCAAGGCGAGCGAAGCGATGCCGCCCAACCATCTGCCTAGCTTTCTGTTGTTCAAGATGACGAGTCCCCCCTGAATGAAAATTGTAAGTGCTTGCATCGTTATCGTACCCCGGGGGTCGACCCCGCCGTAATCGGCCAAAACGGCGATTTCGTATAAAATCCGGCGATCAGGCCGGTTCCCCGCCAACCTCGCTCAACGGCAGGACGATCCGTACGAGCGTGCCCCGTCCCGGCTCCCCGCGCGCCTCCAGCCTGGCGGAAGCGCCGAAAAACGTGCGCAGCCTTTCCTGGATGTTGGACAAGCCGATGCCTCTCGTTCGTTCCGGTTCGCGCCCGGCATCGCGAACGGTCCACCCCTCATCCGGAACGGCCATCCCCTGCCCGTCGTCCTCGACCTCCAAGCATAGCTGCTTGCCGTCGCGGTAAGCCCGCACGACGATCCTGCCTTCCTCCCGATCGGACGGGACGATGCCGTGGACGATCGCGTTCTCGACGAGCGGCTGCAGCGCCATCCGGGGGATCGCACAGCCGAGCAGCGACTCGTCGATCTGCCATTCGAGACGAAATCGCCCGGGATAACGGGTTTGCTGAATGACCGCGTACTTGTCGACGATCCGCTTCTCGTCCGCCAACGTCGCCCGCACGGCCCCTTCCCCCGTTTTGATCGTATCCTGCAGGATCGCGATCAGCGCCTGCGTCACCTCCGCCGCTTCGCCCGTTCGTTTGGCATGGGACAGGTAGATGACGGTGTTCAACGTGTTGTACAGGAAATGCGGATTGATCTGCGCCATCAGCAGGTCGATCTGCATCTGCTTCTTCACGGCTTCGTTGCGCACGGTCGTGTCCATCAGGCTCTTAATATCCCCGACCATTCGGTTGAAGCCCGCGCCGAGAATTTCCAGCTCGTCCCCGCTGCGAATGCGCACGCTCGTCCCGAGATCCCCGACCGCGACCCGCTTCATCGCGTTCGTCAGCCGAATCAACGGCCGGGTCAGATTGACGATGACGGGCAGCATCACGATGAACGCAACGACGATAGCGGACAAAATAATGACGATATAAAAATAAAAGACGCGATTGATCTTCTCGAACAGCTTGCTCTTGGACAGCAGCGCCGCTTGCGTCCACCCCTGGTTGATCGCGTCGTCGGTCAGCACGATCCGCTTGGCGTCCTCGGCGAATGCTTGTCCGGAAGCGAGCGCGTCGCCGATGAACGCCCGGTCCGCCTCCGGCAACGCCCGGTTGGAGGCGAAAAGCGGCTCGCCCGTTCCCGTGAACAGCTCGATTTGCTCGAAATCCCCGGCGCTCTGCCGAAACACGTTCGCCAGCTCGGAATAGGCGATATCGATGACGAGATAGCTGTCCTCGTCCGACGCCTGCCCGATCGGGCGGAATTTCAAGACGTAGCTGAACACCTGCCGGTTGCCGCTGATGAAGAAAAACGGATGAGGCTCGCTGTAACCGTTGCGAGACGCTTTCATTTTCACGAACCAATCCTGCTGCAAATAGTCGACGAAGTAATCCTCATAGCCGCTGTAGTTGGAATAAGTCTCCCCGTTCGGCGGGACGACGACGATGTTCAGGATGAAGTTGCTGAGCGCCACGAACCGGCCGAGCTTCTCCTGCACCTCTTGCTTGCGGAAGTAATTTTCCTCGATGTCGTCGCTCGCCGGCGCGTAGATCAGCCCGGTCATCTCTTCGTCGGAAACGATGTACTCCGCGGTCTTGACGACCTGCTCCTGGATTTTGTTCAGCTGGAACGAGATTTGCGCCAGCTTCGTCCGGCTGTCCTTGATCGATTGCTCGCGAATAATGTCTCTGGCGTAGTCGTAAATGAAAAACCCGCTCAAAATCAACGAGGCCGAGACGACGAGCACGGTGCTGGCGATAATCTTGGTGCGAATCTTCATGCGCATCGTCCGTTCACCTGCGCTTCTCCATGTATTCGAGCGGGGTCATGCCCGTCGTCTTGCGGAACACCTGGCTGAAATATTGCCCGTTGCGATAGCCGACCCGCTCGGCGATTTCGTAGATTTTGAAGCTTCCTTCGCCGAGCAGCCGCTTGGCCCGCTCCATCCGGATCTCCGTCAGACGGTCGAGCACGGTTGCGCCCGTCTCCTCCTTGAATACGTGCCGGAGGTGGTCCCGGCTGATGCCGATCCGCCGGGCGATCCGGTCGGCGTCGATATCGGGGTCGGCGTAATTCGCCTCCATGTATTCGAGCGCCTGGCGCACCTTGCGGGATACGGAGGGGAGACCGGCGTCCGCCGCCTCGATCGCGCTCAATTCGCGCAAAAACCAGTCGCGAATGCCCTCGAGCGACATCCAGTCTGCGGATTCGCCCGCTCCCGGCGGCCGGGCCTCGGCCAAGGGCGGAAGTCCGACAGCGGAACGGCTGCGATTCAGCAAGCCGACCGATTGACGACACAGATCGGAGAGCGCCGCCGCGTCCTTGGCGGCCGCCGCGATCGCGAACGCGGCCGACAGCCCCGCCCCCGCCTCCTTGTATTTCCTGTCGGCGAGCCATTCCCGCACCTTCTCCGCGCTCTCTTCCCAATCCTCGCGCACGGCCTCCTCCGCCTCCGGAAGAAGCTCGTTCAGCCGGAACAGATGGCGGGGACCGTAGAAAATCGCGTTCGCCAGCCGCTTCATCGCCTCGGCCAGCTTCGCGGGCACGTCCTCGCGATTCGTCAGCCCGTAGGCCATGGCCGTCGATACGGTGCGGCCGGTCAGCTTCTCCATCGTCGCCCGGGCTTTGGCCGCCTCTTCTTCCAGACGCTCCCGCATCTTGCCTTCGCCCTTGCTCCCGCGATCCCCGAAGATCAGCACGAAATGGCTGTCCAGAAACCGGACCGCCGCCAACAAGCCGGCATCCCCCGAATCCGGCCAATCCGCGGGCAGATCGGGAGATTCCGGAGCCGCGCCGGGCAGGACGGGGAAGGAGCGATCGGGCTGCATCACGAGCAGATGAAATCGATCGAACGCCTCCCCGAGGCCGCCTGTCGCCGTTCGCCATTGCTTGTCCGACAGCGGCCGGCCGCCCAGCCAATCGACGAGCAGCCTGCCCCGATCGTTCTTCCTCAGCCGCCGGTCGTTTTCGATTTCCTCCCGCAAGCCTCCCAGCTCTCGCTTCACCGTCTCCGGGTCCATCTCGTGCTTGACCCAGTAGTTGGCGATGCCGAGCTTCATCGCCTCCTTGGCGTACTCGAACTCCTTGTAGGAGGTCAGCAGCACGATTTTCCCCGCCGCACCTTCCGCGAGAAGCTGCTTGCTGAGCGCCAGTCCGTCCGTGCCCGGCATGACGATGTCCATAATGACCAGCTCGGGACGATGCTCGCGCGCCAGCCGGGCGGCTTGCGACGGCTTCGTCGCCGCGCATACGATCTCGTAGCCGAGGCTCTCCCAGGAAATCAATCCCCGCATATGCTCGATTGCGAGCACCTCGTCGTCCACGAGCATCACTTTGACCGGATCCATTCGAATTGCCTCCGTTTCGTTTTAGAGGTTGTTCAAAAAGTCCAATTTTGATCACGAAGTGATTCAGGAAGCGGATTCGACGTCGAATCTTGAATTCAGCCGGTTCTTCCGGTACTCACGTAGATTTGACTACGCTCCGTTCCTCATCACCGGGCTTCATCCAACCTTCTCGGTGCTGAAAATCGGACTTTTTGAACTCGCACTTTTAGGTGTTCAGCCTTTCGGAATTTGGCGGTACTTCGTCGGCGAATGCCCCATCATCTGCTTGAACAGCCGGGAAAAATAATACGGATCCGACAGGCCGACCGCATTGCCGACCTGCTTGACGTCCAGATCGGTCAGGTCGAGCATCGCGGCCGCTCGCTGCATCTTCATCCGCAGGAAATATTCGATCGGCGGGAACCCCGTCTCCCGGTTGAAGAGATAGATCAGGTGCTGCTTGGACACGCCGGCGTGCCGGGCCAGCTCGGACAGCGTCACCGGCTCCGTCAAGCGATCGGACAAATAGCGCAGCGCCTTGTCCAGGCCGTTCTCCCTGCCGCGGCCTCTCGCCGCCCGTTCCGCGCCGATGCCGATGCCGCTCAGCAAATACCGGATCGTCTGGGAGACGTGCACGTGCGCGGACATCGCGTAGGCCCGGTCCGCAAGCATGCCGTAAATTTGCCGGAACGTCTCGACGAACTGGCCGTATGCGCCGGCGGGGAGAGGCAGCGGTCCCCGGTCCAGCCCGTACTGCGCGATCAGCCCGGCGGCATGCTCCCCTTTGATGTGAAACCAGTATATGGTCCATGGATCCTGCTCGGACGCGCCGTACCGATGCGGCGTATCGGCAGGAATGACGAAGAGATGACGGGCCGTCAGCTTCGCCGCGACGCCGCGTCCGGGAAGCTCGATATCGCCTTCCCCCTCGGCGCACAGCATGACGATATGGGCGTCGCAGCCGTTCGCTCTTTCCCGATAATGGTAACGAGCGCGAGGAAAATACCCGATATCGCTCACGAACAGGTGCCGCGTCAACTCGGCCGCGGCCAGCTCCTTCTGCCAGTATTCGGACAGCACGAGCAGCAGCTCGCTCTCGAACCCGTCCGCCTTCAGCCGTTCGTCCACCTTCATTCCCCCATTCCGTATTCGAAATAAGAATATCATCCATCATCTCCCGCATTTCGTCAATTGGAAAGCCGGCGTTCCGGCGGTAAAGTAAAGCTATCAGACCTATGGAGGGAATGCCATGAAAGCCGAAAAGCGCGTTGTTCGAGCCTGGGAGGAAGACGTATCGATCCCGACGTACGGCGTCGGCGAACCGAACAAAAACCCGATGTTCCTGGACAAAAGGATCTATCAGGGAAGCTCCGGACGCGTCTATCCGCACCCGGTCATCGACAAGATCGAAGACGACAAAAAGCCCAAAACTTACCGCATGGCCATCCTTGAAAACGAATACCTTCGAATCGAGATCATGCCCGAGCTGGGAGGCCGCGTCTACCGGGCGCTGGACAAGACGAACGAATACGATTTCGTCTATTACAACCGCGTGATCAAGCCCGCCCTCGTCGGCCTCGCCGGGCCATGGATTTCCGGCGGCATCGAATTCAATTGGCCCCAGCACCATCGGCCGAACACGTTCGGTCCCGTCGAGTACCGCCTGTCCGACAACAAGGACGGAAGCGCCACCGTCTGGGTGTCCGAGATCGACCGTATGTACGGAACGAAGGCGACCGCCGGGTTCACGCTGCACCCCGGCAAGGCCTATCTGGAAATCTCCGCGCAATTGTACAACCGGACGACGGAGCCGCAGACGTTCCTCTGGTGGGCGAACCCGGCCGTGGCGGTGAACGACCATACGCAATCGGTATTCCCGCCGGACGTGACGGCCGTGTTCGATCACGGCAAGCGCGACGTGTCCCGGTTTCCGATCGCGACGGGCACTTATTACAAAATGGATTATTCCGCGGGCGTAGATATTTCCCGCTACAAGAACATTCCCGTGCCGACGTCTTACATGGCCTATAAATCCGATTACGACTTCGTCGGCGGTTACGATCACGGCGTCCGGGCGGGCCTGCTGCACGTCGCGAACCGCCATATCTCCCCCGGCAAGAAGCAGTGGACGTGGGGGAACGGCGATTTCGGCCAATCGTGGGACCGTCAGCTTACCGACGAGGACGGCCCGTACATCGAACTGATGACCGGCGTCTATACGGACAATCAGCCGGACTTCACCTGGCTGCAGCCGTTCGAGGAGAAATCTTTCAAACAATACTTCATGCCCTACAAGGACATCGGCGTCGTCAAGAACGCTTCCGTCGACGCCGCAGTGAACCTGGAGATCGACGAGGCAAGCCGCCAGGCGACCGTGCTCGCCTACGCGACCTCCGCATTCGAAGACGCAACGGTCGAATTGAAGGGAAGCCGCAGAACCTATCTGCGGGAGACGGTCTCGCTCTCGCCGACGGCCGCGTTCAAGTCGGTCGTCGGCCTGAACGAGGAAGACGCCCCCCACGATCTCGTCGTCTCCGTGCGCGATTCGCAAGGTCGGCTGCTCGTCTCGTACCGTCCGGCGCGGCCGGCCATCGAGCAAGTGCCGGACGCGGCCAAGCCGCTGCCTCCCGCGCAAGAGCTGCGAACGAACGAGCAGCTGTACTTGGCCGGTCTCCATCTCGAACAGTACCGTCACGCCACGTACGAGCCGGAGACGTATTATTTGGAAGGGCTGCGCAGAGACCCGGGAGACATCCGGCTGAACACGGCTTACGGCACGCTGCTGCTCAGGCGCGGACTCCTCCGGGAGAGCGAGGAGCATTTCCGTCGGGCGATCGCTTCCTTGACCTGGCGCAATCCGAACCCGTACGACAGCGAAGCTTACTATATGCTCGGGATGTCCCTGAAGCGCCAAGGCCGGCTCGAAGAGGCGTTCGCCGCTTTGTACAAGTCGACATGGACCGCGGCATGGCAAGACCCCGGCTACTTCTCGCTGGCCCAGATCTCCGCGGAGAAAGGCGCCTTCGACGAAGCGCTCGAGCTGGTCGAGCGTTCGCTGATCCGCAACTCGCGCAATTACAAAGCCCGGCACCTGAAGGCGGCGCTGCTCCGCAAGACGGGAGCGTTCGCCGCGGCCCGGACGTTCGCGGAAGAGACGCTCCGGCTGGATCCGGCCGATTTCGGCTCGGCGAACGAGCTGGCGCTCGCTTACGCCGCCGAAGGGAACGCCGGGCAAGCGGCTAAGGCGCTGTCGGAGCTGACGCGGTGGATGAGAGGCGACGCGCACAATTACTTGAATCTTGCCGCGGACTACGCAGGATCCGGCCTGTTCGAAGAAGCGATCGGGGCGCTCGTTCGGATCGTACCGTCGGCGGAGACCGAAGCGTATCCGACGCTCCATTACGCGCTCGCCTGGCTGTACGACCGGACCGGCCGCGCGGACGCGGCCGCCGCCCATCGCGGCGCCGGCAATGCGGCATCGCCGGACTATTGCTTCCCGAACAGTCCGTTCGAGCTGCAGGCGCTGGAAGCGGCGGTCGACGCGAATCCGGCCGACGACAAAGCCCATTACTATCTCGGCAACTGGCTGTACGACAAGAAGCGTCACGAGGACGCGATCGCGCACTGGGAGCGCTCGCGCGCCGTCCGTGGCGATTTCGCCACCGTTCATCGCAACCTCGCGTTGGCCTATTACAACAAACGCGGCGATCGGCGGGCCGCCTTGGAAGCGATGGAGAAGGCGTTCTCCTGCGACGAGACAGACGCGCGCGTGTTGTACGAGCTGGACCAATTGCGCAAGAAGCTCGGAGACGCCCCGGAGAAGCGTCTGGCCCAGCTGAAAGAACATTTGGACTTGGTCGGGCAGCGCGACGATCTGTACGTGGAATGCGCGACGCTGCTCAACCTTCTGGGCGCTCACCGGGAGGCGCTGCAAGCGCTGGCCGCCCGCCGGTTCCACCCGTGGGAAGGCGGGGAAGGCAAAGTGACCGGCCAATACGTCCAGGCGCTCGTTGCACTGGCGAAACAAGAGCTGGCCGAGGGCCGTAACGAAGAGGCGATCGAGCTGCTCCAGCGCGCCTTGACGTATCCCGAACATCTGGGAGAAGGCAAATTGGCCGGGGCCCAGGAGAATCACATTTACTATTATTTAGGCTGCGCGTACGACGGTCTCGGCAACGCCGCCGAGGCGGCCCGCTGCTGGGGGCTCGCTTCCCAAGGCCTGGAGGAGCCGGCCAGCGCGATGTTCTACAACGATCAGCCGCCGGAGATGATTTTCTACCAAGGGCTCGCGTGGGAGAAGCTCGGGGACGACGCCGAGGCGAAACGCCGCTTCAACAAGCTGATCGATTACGCGGAGAAGCATCTGTTCGACGAAGCGAAGATGGATTATTTCGCCGTGTCCCTGCCCGATTTTCTCGTCTTCGACGACGACTTGACCGCCCGCAACACGATTCATTGCCGGTTCATGCGCGCGCTCGGGCTGCTCGGCCTGCGGAGGCATGCGGAAGCCGCGGCCGATCTGGAGGAGACGCTTCGCATGGACGCCAGCCATCAAGGCGCGATCGTTCATCGCGCGCTGTGCGGGCAATAACCGCCGGCGCGCCCTCTCAAGCTCCGGCGAAGGGGCTGTCCCGCAGGTCTTATTACAGACTGAGGGACAGCCCCTTTTTTCCGTAGATTTTCACCCTGCCTGCCGCCTCCGCCCCGCCTCGCTCTATCGCCCGCCGCCCACCGCCTCGCCTTGCTCCAATTCCGATAGCCGCCATTCTCAACGCCCTAGGCCGTGCGGACAGAGGATCCGCTATTCGTGAACAAAACCGGGTTTTTCGCGCCTTCTCGGACACAGGATCCGCTATTTGCCTTCGAGATGGCGATTTTGGCCATTGATCATTGAAATAACGGATCCTCTGTCCGAATCGTCAGCAAATTGAGGGGTTGCCCCCCAAATAAGGTCATCTGTGTCCGAAAGCGAATGATCAAGCGAAGCAAATTAGCTTTTCGGACAGCTCTTTTGCCGCATTTCGACAGGATGTGACAAATGTCACAGATAAAAAATGGCATTTCAAGGTATAGATAGGTATAACCATTCCGATTTCCTTGGAGGAGATCTCTCATGTGCTTTGAAATCACGGAGACCGATCGGCGGATCGAAGTCGTTCTGACCGGAGCGATCGGCGTCAAGGAGGCAACGTCGATCCGGCAGCAGCTCTTCCCGACGATTCGGCAGGACTTCCGCGGCATTACGTTCCGCCTCGGCGCGGTGACGGAGATGGACAGCTCGGGCCTCGGCCTGCTCCTGGCCGTCAAGAAGCTCGCGGCCGATTTCGGCGCCGACGTCTCCTTCAAGGACATTCCCGCATCGCTTCGGGACCGACTCGTCCTGGCCGGGATCCTTGCTTGACCGGACATGCGGGGGAATAAGCGAAAGGAGGGCACCATGAATCGACCGACCGGCGCCTTTCAACCTCATCCCGTTCACGAACGGCTGACGCTGCCCTACGCCAGAATCTTTCACGATTCCCAGGAAGCGATCATGGTGACCGACCGCTATTCCAGAATCGTCAGCGTCAACCCGGCTTTCGTCGCCGTTACCGGATACGAAGCCGCGGAAGCGATCGGGCGAACGCCCAGCCTGCTGAAGTCGAACGTCCAGGACGCCGAATTCTACGCGGGCATGTGGGCTTGCATTCACAAGGACGGCAAATGGCAGGGGGAAATCTGGAATCGCCGGAAGAGCGGCGAGGTGTATCCGGAATGGCTGTCCATCAGTTCGGTCAAAGACGATCGCGGCGAAGTGCTCAATTACGTCGGCATGTTCTCCGACATGACGAGCCGGAAGAATACGCTGTCCAAGCTGCGCCTGCACGCGCAAGTGTTCAGCAACGCCAGCGAAGGCATCATGATCACCGACAAGCAATTGAAAATTCTGTCCGTCAACCAAGCCTTCACGGCAATGACGGGCTATTCGGAGACGGAAGCGCTCGGGCATACGCCCCGGCTGCTTCACTCCGGCATTCAGAATACGTACTTTTACATCACAATGTGGGAAAGAATCCACTCGACGGGCCATTGGCAAGGCGAAATCTGGAACAAGCGCAAAAGCGGCGAAATCTACCCCGAGTGGCTGTCGATCACGACGCTGCGGGACGAGAAAGGGCATATTACGAATTACATCGGCATGTTTACGGATATTACGGAGCGGAAGCAGTCGGAAGAGCACCTGAAGTATTTGGCCCACTTCGACAAACTGACCGGGCTGCCGAACCGAACGTTCCTGAACGACCTCGTGAAGGACGCCACAGCCAAAGCCCGGCATTCCGGGCGGAAGCTCGCGATTTTGTTCATCGATCTGGATCGTTTCAAGATGGTCAACGACTCGTTAGGACACAGCGTGGGAGACAAGCTGCTTCAGCAGGTCGCGGGACGCCTCAAGGCGTTGGCCTCCGCCGACCCCGTCGTCTCCAGACTGGGCGGAGACGAGTTTATTGTCGTTTTGCCGGAGCTGGAGCGCCCGGAGGAAGCCGCGGCGTTCGCCGGGCGGCTCGTCAACGAGATGAAAAAGCCGTTCGCCGTCGAGGACAACGAGCTGTACCTCAACGCCAGCCTCGGGATCAGTCTGTATCCCGACCACGGAGAAGACTTCGGAACGTTGATCCGGCACGCCGATCTGGCCATGTACGAGGCGAAAGTCCAGAAATGCGGCTACCAATTGTTCAACGCCGGCATTCTCGGTACGTTCAAGCGCAAGCTGGAGCTGGAGAACGAGCTTCGCCGGGCCGTCGCCAGAGGCCAATTGAGCGTTCAGTACCAGCCGCAGGTCAACATCGCGAGCGGACGGACGGAAGGCATGGAGGCGTTGCTTCGTTGGCATCATCCGCGGCTCGGACGCGTGTCTCCCGCCGAATTCGTCCCGATCGCCGAGGAAACGGGGCTGATCATGGATATCGGCAAGTGGGTGTTCAAGGAAGTATGCGCCCGGATCGGACAGTGGAGCTCCCGCGCGATCGATCCGCCTTCCGTCGCGGTCAATCTCTCGGCGAGGCAGTTCATGGCTCCGGACCTGGTCGCCTCGATCCGGGACATCGTGTGCCCCGAATGCGATCCGCAACGCATCGTCATCGAGATCACGGAGAGCAGCAGCATGAACGACATCGACGCGGTGCTGCCCGTCCTGCGGGAGTTCAAGGCGATCGGCTTCCGCATCGCCATCGACGACTTCGGCAAAGGCTACTCCGCCCTCGGGTACATCAAGCAATTTCCGATCGATATCCTGAAGATCGACAAAAGCTTCGTCCGCGAGCTGACGAGCGACCCGCGGAATGCCGTCATCACGAAAGCGATCATCGACATGGCCCACGGCCTGAACCTGAAAGTCGTCGCCGAAGGCGTCGAGACGCCCGGACAGCTCGACGCCCTGCGCGCGATGAATTGCGATATCGTCCAAGGCTATTTGATCGACCCGCCCATGTCTCCGGACAAACTGGAATCCCGACATTTGACAGGAGAGTGTATCCCCCATGACCTTCGATTCGGATCAACGCCTTGACGAGCAGCTGCAATTGATCGGCCTGTCGGAAGAGGACGAGCGGGCGATTCAAGCCGTCCGCCCCCTCATCCTGGAGCAGATCGAGCAGATTATCGAAAGCTTTTACGCCAAGATCGGAGAGCTTCCCCATCTTCAGCGCATCGTCTCCGAGCACAGCACCATCGACCGGCTGAAATCGACGCTGAGACGGCACGTCGTCGAAATGTTCGAAAGCCGCATCGACGCCGATTACATTCGGAAGCGCCTGCGGATCGCGGAAGTCCACCAACGGATCGGACTGGAACCGAAATGGTACATCGGAAGCTTCCAGAATCTCCAGAACGCCTTCCTCGAGATCCTTCACCGCCGGGTCGCGGATCGCCAAGATCTTCTGACCTACGGCAAATCCGTCGCCAAGCTGCTGAACCTGGAGCAGCAGCTCGTCATCGAAGCCTACCATAACAAAAACATCGAAGAGAGAGAGAAGGTTCATCGGCAAGTCCGCGAGGAGGTCAAGCATAGGATCGGCGCCGTCAGCCAGGAATTGGCCGCGCTGGCGGAGCAGACGAGCGCCGCGGCCGAACAGCTTGTCTTCAGCAGCGGCCAAGTGAACGATCGGTTTCTGCAGAGCGCCGAAATGTCCGCGGACTCCCGCGCGATGGCGATCGCCGGCACGGGCGCGATCGACGAGCTCGACCGGCGAATGGAAGCGATTCGCGAAAGATCCGCAAGCATGGAGACGTCTCTCTCCCGGCTCGATCGTTCGTCCGGGCAGATCAAGACGATCGTTCGCATCGTGCAAAGCATCGCCGGGCAGACCAAAATCCTGTCGCTGAACGCTTCCATCGAGGCGGTCAGAGCCGGCAAGCACGGAGCCGGATTCGCCGTCGTCGCCGCCGAAGTGAAGAGGCTCTCCGACGATACCGCCCAAGCGGTGAAGCAGATCAGCGAGTTGATCGCCCAATCGCATGCCCATACGGGGGAAGTCGTAGAGTCGATTAGCGAGATCGAGAGACTCGTCGAATTGGGACAGCTCCAATCGGAGCAAACCCGGACGGCGTTCGAGCGGATTCTGCTGGCGCTGGACGCCAGCATCGCCGAGATCGATCTCGTCGAGAAGGAACTGGAGGCGCTGGTCAAGGTCATCGGGGAAGTCGGCTTGGCGACTTCGAAGGTGGCCGGCTCGGCCGAGGAATTGAACAACGTCGCTCTCCGTTTCTAAGAGACAAGCCGCGAGTCCTCGGAAGGCTCGCGGCTTGCGGCCGCTATGCGCGGCTGCCGCGAAGAAGATCCAGCGCGGCCTGCATTTTATCGATATAGTCCGGATTGCCGTCGGTGCACATCAGCTTGATCCTGCCGCTTCCCTTGCCCGCCACGACCCCGTACCGGGTCAGCAGCGCGGCCAGCCTGCGGATCGTTCCCGCGTTGCCGTCGACGATCTGAATGTGGGGCGGCAGGATTTCCTTTAAGATATTCGTGTAAAAAGGATAATGCGTGCAGCCCAACACGACGATTCCGTACCGGTCGAGATCGTATTCCGCCAGCTTCGTTCGGAAATAGTCCCCTAGCACCCCCCTGTCGAACTGCAAATCCTCGCAGTATCGAACGAGCTCCGGAAGAGGCAAGGAGTCGACGATCCCTTCTTCGTCCACGCGCGAGACGAGCGCGTAATATTTCGGCATGGCCAGCGTCAGCTGGGTCGCGAAGACGAGCACCCTTCTGCCGGTGGCCCTGTTCATCTCCACCGCCGGCTTGACGGCCGGCTCCATACCGACGATCGGGATGGGGTACAGCTCCCGCAACTCGTTCACCGCGATGCTCGTCGCCGTGTTGCACGCGACCACGAGCGCTTCGATCCCTTCGCCCATCATCGTCTCGACGGCTTGCAGCACGTAGCCTCTCACTTCTTCTTTCGTTTTCGTACCGTAAGGAACGTGCAGCGTATCCGCCATATATACGTAATCTTGGGCGGGCAGCCTGCGGAGCGATTCTTCCAACACCGTCAGCCCGCCGATTCCCGAGTCGAAAAATCCGATAGTCATCGTTTATCTTATCCTAGTCATAGATATTAGAACCCCTTTAAGGATAGCCAGTTTTGCGACAAAACACAATGCATGAAACCGGTCCCGGACCAACGAAAACGAAAGTTGTGATACACTGGTGACAAACAATTGTACAAGCGAGGAGACGCGCGAGACATGAAATTGATATCCTGGAACGTCAACGGCCTGCGGGCCTGCGTGAATAAAGGCTTCCTCGACTACTTCAAGCGGATCGACGCCGATATTTTCTGCCTGCAGGAGACGAAGGTTCAAGAGGGCCAGATCGACCTGGACATCGGCGGGGAATACGAGCAGTATTGGAATTACGCGGAGAAGAAGGGCTACTCCGGCACCGCCGTGCTGACCCGGATCAAGCCGTTGTCCGTCCGTTACGGCATCGAAGAGGACCGCGAGCCGGAAGGCCGGATTCTGACGCTTGAATTCGACGCGTTCCATCTCGTCACCGTCTATACCCCCAACGCCAAGCGCGATCTCTCGCGGCTGGATTACCGGTTGGAATGGGAAGACAGGTTCCGCGGCTACTTGCTGGAGCTGGACAAGCTCAAGCCGGTCGTCGTCTGCGGCGATCTGAACGTAGCCCATCGGGAGATCGACATCAAGAACGCCAAGTCGAACCGCGGCAACTCCGGCTTCACCGACGAAGAACGCGAGAAGATGACCCGGCTGCTCGACTCCGGCTTCGTCGACACGTTCCGCCACTTGCATCCCGACCGGACGGACGTCTACTCCTGGTGGTCGAACATGCCGGGCGTGCGCGACAGGAATGTCGGCTGGCGCATCGATTACTTCCTGGTGTCGGAACGGCTCGTTCCGTCGATCGCCGACGCGGCCATCGACTGCCACGTGCTCGGCAGCGATCATTGCCCCGTCGTGCTGGACATTTTCTAGAGAGGAGACACATTTAGCATGGCCGTTCTATTTCACAACGATTGGGGAGACCTTCTGCACCCCGAGATGGAGTTGCCCTACTACCAACAATTAAGGAAACGCCTCGCGGCGGAATACCGGGAACGGGTCGTGTACCCGAATCCCTATCAGATTTTTCAGGCGTTGCATTGGACGCCCTACGCGGATGTGAAAGTCGTCATTCTTGGACAAGACCCGTACCACGGCCCCGGACAAGCTCACGGACTCAGCTTCTCCGTCCAGCACGGCGTCCGGCAGCCGCCTTCGCTCCAGAACATTTTCAAGGAATTGAAGGCCGATCTCGGCTGCGACATCCCGAATCACGGTAATCTGGAGCACTGGGCGAAGCAGGGCGTATTGCTGCTCAATGCCGTTCTGACCGTGCGGGAGAGCGAGGCGAACTCGCACAAGAACCTCGGCTGGGAGAAATTCACGGACCGCATCGTCGCGTGCCTGAACGAGCGGGAGAAGCCGATGGCGTTCATTCTGTGGGGCCGCCACGCTCAGCAGAAGGCTTCCTTTATCGACGAGAAGCGGCACTGCGTCATCCGGTCCGCTCATCCCAGCCCGTTGTCCGCCCACGCGGGCTTCTTCGGCAGCCGGCCGTTCTCGAAGAGCAACGACTTCCTCCGGATGAACGGGCAGCAGGAGATTGACTGGCAAATTCCTTCGCGATACGAATAATAAATAGGAACACATGCTAAACAGGGATGTCCGTAAGGTCGCTAGATTGACCTGAGGGACATCCTAGTTCGTGGATCAACTCCGGGGGGTTGAAGTTGGGGCTGGAGGCGGTCGAGCAGAGGGGTGCCGTGCAGTGGAGGCGACTGAGTGCGGGTCGAGATGAGGAGCGTGGGCTAAGGAGCGTGTGTCGAGAAGTGGCGTGCCGAAAGTGTGCCGTACAGGGGTGAGTTCCTAGATGCGGGGTGCCTCGAGCCGCTTACCTCGAAATGGATCGGACTACAGATCCGTTATTTGCGAAAAAATGGCGTTTTCGGCACCCTTGCGGACACAGATGCGCTTATTTGCGCTAAACTTGCTTGATTTGCCTGCTCCTACGCGAAATAGCGGATCCTCAGTCCGAATCACCCGAGAAAATCAAGGTTTTCGCTAAAATAGCGTCCGCTGTGTCCGTTCAGCCGCTGAGAAGCGGTGTCGGCTTCCGATCGATCGGCGACAATCACCGGTTAGAGGCTAATCCACTTGCTTCATTCTTTCGACTTCCTGCAAGGAAAGTCCGGTAACCTCCGCGACAAACTTCGGCTCCATTCCGCTTCGGAGCAGCTTCAGCGCAACTTCGGCTTTTCCTTCCGCCCTGCCTCGAGCCAAGCCTTCCTCTCGGCTTCCCTCCATCGAGGAATTCCAATCTCTTAAAGCTTTGTCCCTCGCTTCCGCGAGATTCCGCACGTGGTCGTCCGCGCTGAGCATCTCCAACCTCTCCTCCGTCTTGCCGATGATCGGATCCATCGCAGTCAGCTCCTTTAATTCTTGTTCGGACAGCTTCTCATCCATAAACATCAGCCACCGATGCAGCGGATTGCGTTTATCCTTCCTCGCCCTCTCGAACTTCGGAAACTCGATGAAGTGCGCTTCCAGCACGTCCGTCAGCAGAAGATGAGGTTCAAGGTCGTCCCGAAAATGAAACGTATGATGAAACCTTGCCGACTCCAGAAGCTTGAAGTCGAGCAGGTTGATGACGATCGTCTTGCGAACGGCTTTGTAATTCTCACCCGGCTTGATCGAGCTCGCGAACAGCTTCGCCATGGTTTAGGCTGGCATAGACGAATGCCGCACGCTCCACCGGTGCTTCCGTATTGGCGTATACTGCGATTATAGCATACGATTTCCAGATTTGTTACCAAACTTTCTTGCCCAGCACATGATCGAGAGGAATGAACCCGATCGATCGGCTGTCGTCGCTATGGTTGCGATTGTCTCCCATGACGAAGACGTGATCCTCCGGCACCTGCCAAATCCCACCGACATAGGCGTTCATTTCTTCTTTGATGTACGGCTCTTCAATCCGCTCTTCGTTCCGATATAACACGCCGTTCCGGATTTCCAGCAAATCGCCCGGCTTGCCGATCACTCTTTTGACGTAAAAAGAGCGGTTGGGCTCGTTCCTGAGGAATTGGATCAGAGGGTTCTCCAACACATCGTCAAGAAACCCCCGCTCGCGATTCACCCGGCTGTCGATAATGACGATGTCCCCGTAGTCGGGCACGCGAGAGAACGTATGGGATAATTTCGATATGAATACCCGTTGGTTATCGTGCAAAGTCGGGTCCATGGAATGCCCGTCCACCCGAAAAGGCTGGATGACGAAGATGCCGATCAGCAGCGAGATGAAGTAGGCGATAACCAAAGAGCCGACCCAGCTTCTAATTTTACGCAACACGTTCACGCGGACGCTCCTTTTTCGGTTTCTTTTATTTTAGCACGTCCGCCGCGCTCTACGAAAATCTAATTTGTTTCCGCAGACCATCCGCCTCTCTCGTCTCCTGGTCCGCGACCTCTCCCGTCTCCTGGTCCGCCAACTCTCCTGTCTCCTGGTCCATTCGGACACAGGATCCGCTATCTGTGAACAAAACCGGGTTTTTCGCACCTTTGCGGACACAGGATCCGTTATTTGGCTTCGAGATGGCGATTTCGGCCATTTCCCATAGAAATAAGAGATCCTCAGTCCGAATCGCCTTCAAAATGAGGGGGTTCCGGCAAAATAAGGTCTTCTGTGTCCGAACGCAAAAGGAAGCCCCCGCGTTAGCGATGAGCTTCCCTTTACTTCAATCCGTTACGGGGTCGTTGGCGGCGTTTGATCCGTTCCTTGTACTACTGGATCAGTCGTTTGCGACTGTGGGGCAATTACTCTTTCCGATCTGGCAATATTGTGGATCGTCGCATTGTTTCCGTCAGCTACGGATAACACATAGACATAGTACTGCTTGCCTGGCTCCATTTCAGGACCCTCAATAGTTTTAATTCCAGCATTCAAATTCAAATCCACTAATACAGTTCCTGGATTAACATTGATGCCCAATTGGCTATTGAAATGCAGATTATAGGCCGTAGTTGCAAGTAGAGAAGGCGACTCAGATGATACTAATATCACATATCGCAATATGCCTGCTTCATTAGGTTTCAACCAGCTTACTATAAGTTTTCCCTCAGCCTGTAACACTTCGAGATTCGTTACGGCACTAACCTCCACCGGAGAAGTCAACTTGACGGAAGCCGACGGACCGGCCAGCGCGCTCGTTCCGCTGCGGGCAACGGACACCACATACGCTTGATAATCCACGCCGTTCGTAATCGGAACGCCCTTTGTATCCGTAGCACCCGAGAGAGTTTGCGAAACGCTGCTCGAGCCCCCGGTGCCTACTGGTTTGTAATTTCCATTACTGGTTGCGTCATTCAATCCAAATCCTGTTCCGGAGGGGACAATAAAGATGCGATACTCTTGAATATTGCTCTCGTTGGCCGGCTTCGTGAAGCTTACTTGCATGTCGGCTCCGGTTGTCGTATCCCCGATATCCCGAATCGTCAAGCCCGTTACCGGCTGCGCCTGGGATATCGTCAATTTGATGCTCGGCGAAGGCGAAGACAAGACGAACGTGCCGTTCGCCGGCCCCACTCCGACGGACAAGACGTACACTTGATAGTTGACGTCGTTCTTGACGGGTTGGTTGGTAATATCCCGTGCCCCGGCCCCCAGAGCCATGCTGAAGTCGCTGCCGGTTCTGGCTACCGTATACCTGTTCGAATCCCTGATGTTTCTCGCATCGTTCAAGTTGAACCGGGCGTTATTGGGAACGACGAAAATCCGGTATTCCCCGATGTTGATTTCCGACGATGCCCTGGTGAAGGAAACCTGCAAATCTCTGCCGTCGCCATAATCCGCCACATCGCTCGCCGTGACAGTCGTTGCAGCCGTCACGATGCCGGTGTTGGCTAACGAAATTACGGGAGAAGCGGCAGACAGCGCATTTCCATAGTTGTTATTGCCGGAGTAGGAAAGGACGAATACTCTGTACCGAACGCCATTCTGAATAACCACTCCATCGGTATCTCGAGAATCGGCATTCAGCGTCTCGGCGATGTTGGAGCTTTTTTTATGGATGATCGTGTAATTGTTATTTACGTTAGCGTAGTCCAAATTGAAGTGATTGGCAAACGCTTCCTTCACCACGAATACTCGATAGTGAGCGATGTTCGTTTCGTTGGAAGCTTTGGTGAACGATACGCGCAGGTCGGTGCCGTTGTTGTTGTCGCCGACGTCGTTGACCGCAACGTTCGTGACCGCGGTTACGTTGTTCGGCCTCAAGGTTAGCGCATTGGAAGCTTGGGACAACGCGTTGTTGCCGTCCTTCGTTCCGACGGACATGACGAACACGCGGTAAGCGGTGCCGTTCTGGACCAGCGCGCCGTTGACGTCCCGCGCCCCGGCGGCCAACGCCTGCCGGATATCTCTTCCTTTGTTGACGGTCGTGTAGTAGCTCGAATTGGTGACCGCGTTCGCGGAAGCGAGATTGAAGCTCGAAGCGTTCGCGTCTCTGACGACGAAAATGCGATAGTTCCGAATGTTGGACTCGTTGGCCGCTTTCGTGAAAGACACCTGCAAGTCGCGCCCGTTGTTGTAGTCGGCCACGTCGCTGATCGTCAAATTCGACACGGTCAGGATGCCGGAATGCTCCAGCGTCACCGAAGAAGAGCCGGCGGACAGCGCGTTCGTCAAGCTTCCCGTATTCGAGCTGAGCGCCAGGACGAATGCCGTGTAGGCCACTCCGTTCTTGATCGAATCGCCCGACGTATCCCGCGCCGAGGAACTCAGCGTAACGCTCAGCGGCCCCGAGCTCGACGACTTGGAGACATTCGTATAGTAGGAGCTGGAGATTCCGTTCGCCTTGGCCAGATCGAAGCTCGAAGCCTGGCTCGTCTTGACGATCATGACCCGGTAACCGGTAATGTTGCTCTCGTTCGACGCCTTATTGAACGACACCCGCAGGTCGCGGCCGTCGCCGAAGTCGGCGATGTCGTCGATCTTCACGTTCGTCGCCGCGTTTACCGACGGGCTGGCGCTCAGGCTGATCGATACCGACGGGCTGGACAAGGCGTGCATATCGCTGCCGACCGTAAGTACGAAGACGCGATACGCCTGATTCGCGCGAAGCAGGGCGCCATCCACATCCCGGCTCTGGGCGGACAGCGTCGTCGTTCTCGTGCCCGAGCCGCTGCTCTTCGAGACGGCTGTATAGTTCGCGGATCCGACGGCTTGCGCTTTGGCTAGATTGAAGGACGAAGACTGATTCGCTTTGACGACCAGAATCCGATAGCCGGTGACGTTCGTCTGGTCCGACGGCGGCGCGAAGCTGACCCTCAGATCCCTTCCGTCCCCGTGGCTGGAAACGGTGGATACGGCCAGCGAAGTCGCAGGTTTTACTTCCTTGACGGATTTCGTCGTAATCTGAACGTTATTCGACTCCTTCACCCATCTGACGTCTTCTCCGAGCGCTTCGCTGACGAACCGCACCGGCACCATCGTCCGCCCGCCGATCGCGCGGGCCGGGGAGTCCAGCGTCACCGTGGAGTTGTTGATCGTCGCCGTTTTCGAGCCCAGCGTAAGTACGATCGTCGTGTCCCGCTTCGTCGCGGTCACCGTCTGGGCCTTCTGATTCCATTGAATTCTGGCGTTCAACGCTTCGAAAATGGCGCGCATCGGCACCATCGTATAGCCCGCGATCGCGACCGGCGGCTGATCGGTCGTCAGAATCTGACCGTCGATGAAGATCCGGATCGGCGTGGCCGCTTCCGCCTCCTTGGGCGGACTAAAAGCTGAAAATACAATTGCGAATGCGGCGAACAGCATGAGAAACTTTCGCACGGAACTCATCCTCCATTTGTCGATTCAAGTCATCCAATTACATGATCTTGGTAAGTTTGACGCGCCGACTCGGCCAAAAGTTTCAGCCTGCGCTCAGGTTTTTTTCAGTCGGCTTTCAGCTAATGATAACTGACTATATAAACGCGAAGAACGGTTAAAAGTTCCTCCGCTTGGAATTTCTTATTGTGAGAACGGCGAAGCTCATCTACAATCGAAAATAGATCAATAATGTTATGTTTCATTACATCGAAGAACGCGAAAGAGGCGACTATGCGTAATCGACCAGACACGAATCCCATTTCCGTTCATTACCCGCAAGGAGAACTGCTCCCCTTCTACCAACCAATCGTCGCGATGGAGTCGCGGCGAATCGTCGGCTACGAAGCGTTGGGCCGCGAACGCTTGAACGAATCCGTTCGCAGCCTGGGGCCGTTCTTCTCGGACGAGAACGTTCCTCTCGACGATCACGTGCGCATCGACAGGCAGCTCCGGGAGAAGGCGATCGCCAAGCTCGGCGAGACGCCCGATTGTCAGCTCCTGTTCGTCAACCTGAAGCCTTCATGGATCTATCGGCGCTATACGGAATCCGGCGAATTGCATACGCTGCACCTGCTGGACAAGTACGGCGTGGATCCCCGCAAAATCTGCATCGAGATTACGGAGGACGAATTCGGCGGGGAGATGTCCGACCTGAAGAGCATCGTCGATCTGTATCGAGCGAAAGGCTGCCTGATCGCCATCGACGACATCGGGACGGGCTTCAGCAATTTCGACCGGATCGCGAGAATCCGGCCGAATCTATTGAAAGTCGATATTCATCTAATGAAAAAGAGCGCCACCCACAGCGGTTATCTGGGCGTGCTCCGCTCGTTCTCGAATTTGGCCGAGCAGATCGGCGCCTCCTTGCTTCTCGAAGGGCTGGAGACGAAGCAGGACCTGGAGCGCGCGATTCAAGTCGGCGCCCGTTACGTCCAGGGATTCCTGTTCTCTCCCGCGGAGCCCGAATTCCGACCGGCGGACGCCTTTACGCCGTTGATCGAAGCGGAGCTCGAGGCGCACAAGCGCCGGCTGATCGAGACGAAACGGACCTGGCAAGCGCTCGGGGACCGCTTGGTCGACACGGTCGTCGCTTCCGGCATCCGGGAGCGCTTGGCCTCCCTGCGCGAACGAATCGATAAGCCGTCGGACCGTGTTGCCGAATCCGAGCTCGCCGACCGGGCGATATCGGCTCTGCTGCCCCGGCTGGACGCTTCCTGCATGCGCGTCTACTTGTGCGGAAGCAGCGGCATCCAGCTGTCGGCCAACCACCATCGGATCGGCGCGAACGACTGGAAGACGGACCTCGCCTACCGATTCGCCGATTGGAGCTGGAGGCCGTATTTTATCCCCCATCTCGAGCACGAAGACAAGCAAACGATAGAAGCCAAGGTCTCCTCCAAGTACGCCGACCTCGACACCCATGCGTGGATCCGGACCGTATCGATACCCGTCGGCGGCGAGCTGGTCCTGTTCATGGACTTGATCGACTTCGAGGAATCATGATCGTTCCGACGAATATTCCCGCTCCACCTTGCAAATTTTGACGTCGTAATGCTCGTACCACTCCGTCTTGCCCCGTTCCTGAGCCAGGAGATGGGTTTCGTTCCGCTTCCAGTTCGAAATCGCCTCCAGGCTCTCCCAATAAGAGACGGTAATCCCGAATCCTTCGGCATTCCGAACGCTGTCGATGCCCAGGAAACCCGGTTGCTCGGAGGCCAATTTCACCATCTCGTCGGCCATCCGGCCATAGCCGTTGTCCCCTCCCGTGCGACGGCTCGTGAAGATCACCGCATAATAAGCTTCGCCCTTGCCCCGGCTCCAATCGCTCATCCCGGTCAGCTCCTTCGATACAAAGTTACCTCGATTATACGCCACGAACGAAGTTCGCGATATCCTCCGGCCGTACGGGAAGACGATGCGTTAATCCGGTTCGTGGATGACCGCCCCGCTTGCGCTTAAGCGGTATTCCGACGGCGTCAAACCGCTCTTCTTGCGAAAAATTTGCGAAAAATGCCGCATGTCCGGGTAGCCGACGCGTTCTGAAATGTCCGCGATTTTCAGCTCGGACTCCCGCAGAAGCTCCATCGCCCTCTCCAGACGGAGATGGGTGACGTATTCCTTGAAGCCTTTGCCGGTCTTCTGCTTGAACAATTGGCTGAAATAAATCGGATTCAAATACACGATCGAAGCGACCTTCTCTAACGACAAGTCTTCGTGGTAATGATTCCGAATATATTGCAGCGCCACCTCGACCGCCTGGTCTCCGCCGCTGGCGTAATGATCGTACACCTGGCTGGCCGCCGCTTTGCGCAAATTCAGCATCTCTGCCGGCACCTGGGCGAAATCCGTCAAACGGGCGGTGTGAAGCACCTGGAATGGGGCCTTCAAATACCGCTTCAGATGGCCGCGAAGCTGTTCGACCAGCCGGCTCAAGGCGCTTATCTCGCGCAGCGTCACAAGACCGAGCAAGCTTGTCGCGTCGATGCTCGCCACGAATCCTTTGCCCGCGGTATCGATCAGCTCGGTAAGCACGTTCTCGACGATAAAATGCTCCAGCTTCACGTCTTTGTCGTTCTCGATCCGCACCATGAGCAGGTGAAAATGCGGATGGTTCTCGGTGAAGGGACGCATGTCGATGCCGCCCAGGTCAAGACCGGATGCCCAACGGGCGAACACCGCTTCGCGCAGCAAGCGAAGATTGCCCTTCAGCAATTGGGCCTCCTTCGTCCGCTCGTTCTCCTTCGCGATCTCCTCGCCCAGCTTGCCGATCATCTCGACCAGGCTGTCCTTGCCGATCGGCTTGAGCAAATAGTCGCGCGCGCCAAGGCGAACCGCTTCCTGCGCATAGGCAAATTCCGAATAGGCAGAGATGACGACCCATTTCACATGAGCGTGGCTCTTGCGCGAAATCTCCATCAGCTCCAAGCCCGTCATTCCGGGCATCAGAACGTCGGTCAGCACGAGATCGATCGCTTCGCGCTTCAGGAGCCGAACGGCGCCTTCCGGGTTCGCCGCAAGATAGACTCTGTGCTCCGGATAGCGATGCCGGATCGTTCGCTCGATGCCGCTGCGAATGACGCTTTCGTCGTCGACGACGAGAATGTTCAAGCTATGGCCCCCTCTCGGGCGGGATAGGAATCACGACGATTACGGACGTTCCGCGCTGCGGACGGCTCTCGATCCGCAGGCCGTACCCTTCGCCGAACATGAGCCGGATGCGGCGATGCACGTTCTGCAGGCCGATCCCTTTTCTCTCGGCGGGCTCTTGCCTCTCCGGCTCCATGGAATCTTCCAGCGAGCGGGTCAGGCGTTGGAGAACGTCCTCGTTCATGCCGACGCCGTCGTCCGCGACGACGATCTCGAGCCTGCCATCGCTTTCGTTGGAAGAAATCCGCAAGCTGCCCGGGCGCTCTAACGGCTCCAATCCATATTTTACGGCGTTCTCGACGATCGGCTGCAGGATCATCTTGGGCACTTCGATGTTCAGCCAACGTTCTTCGACCGCGAATTCGATACGGAGCCGCCCTCCCAGACGGGCCTGGATGATCGTCAAATAATGGCGAAGCTGATCCAGCTCTCGCCTGAGCGGCGCGCGGGACGCTTCCTCCCAATCGCTGCCGTAGCGGAAAATTTGGGACAGAGCGAGAATGACTCTGCCCAGCCGATCGTTCTCCCGCTCGTCCAGCATCCAGTAGATCATATCCAACGTGTTGAACAGAAAATGAGGGTTGACTTGCGACTGCAAGGCTTGAAGCTGGGCGTTCTTCTCGCTGATCGACGCCAGCTTGATCCGTTCGATCAATTCGTCCATCTGTCCGACCATGCGGTTGAAGGAGCCGACGAGCACGTTCAGCTCCTGATAGGATTGCACGCGCACTTGCCCCTTGAAATTGCCCAGCTCGACCTGCTTCATCTGCTGGATCAAGCGCTTGAACGGCGAAGAGAACGAACGGGAGACGAACGTCGCCAGCACGGTTGCGGCAATAACGAGAACGATCGCGACGCTGAGCAGAAACCGTTGGGTCTCCCTCAGCTCCAGCTGCAGATCGCGCGTCGGCGTAAGGCCGATGACCGTCCATTCGGCCATGCGGACCGGGGCGGCAGTCATCATCATATCCTTCCGTTCGGTTAATCGCACTTCGCCGGTTTTCAACGATCCCGGCCATCCGGGGGGAACGAGCTCGCCGTCGTTCGCCGCCGGTCTCGTCCGAATGATCTCTTCGCCTTGCGGACCTTGAATGACGACGCTGCTTCCCGGGCCGACGCTCGCGTTGGACAGCGCGTTGACGATCGCGTCGGCGTCCGTCTCGATCAGCACGATGCCGATCGGCTTCAGCGCGCTCAGCTCGAACAGCTGCCGGCCGAACGCGAAGACGGAGCGGTCGATTCCGCCGCTCATCAACGATTGAGGGTACACCCCCAGCCAGATCATCTCGCCGGTGGACTGCTTCAGCTGCGTGTACCACGTCTGCTCGGAGTGGTCGCGCACGGCCGCGCCGATCGAACGGTCGAAGCTGTACACTTTGCCGTGATTCGTTACGATATGGATGCCGACAATATCGTTCCGCGAATAGAAAATCGCGCCGAGAATGTCGGTGATTCTTCGTTCGAGATCGACGCCCTCGACCGTCTGGGCGGACGAAGGGTTCCTCAGCAGCCGCATCAGCTCGTTATTGGAATTGAGCGATTTCGTTACACTGTCGTAGCCTCTCAGCATCAAGTCGAACAGGCCGGCCGTCTGCGAGATGTTTTTCTCGGCGACGACGCTCACCTTGCTGCGAATTTGCTCGGTCGCCCGTTGGTAGTAGACGAGGCTGACGATCAGCAGCAGCCCGAGCATGCTGAACAGGAAAATCAGGAACAGGCGGCCGTGGATCGATCGGAAGTTGATCATGCTCCCATGTTACCCCTTTACCGCGCCGGCGACCATCCCCTTCGTGATTTTCTCCGCAAGCAGGAAATAGATGAGCACGACCGGCAGAGCGCCGAGCACGAGGAACGCGCCGATCGCGCCGTAATTGACCGAATACTGGCTGACGAAGCTGTACACGCCGAAGGGCAGCGTCTTGAGCTTCTCGGAAGAAATGAAGGTCGCCGCCAGAATGTACTCGTTCCAGACGTTGATGAAAGCCAGAATGCACACCGTCATGATCGGGGGCACGGAGATCGGCAGCACGATGGTGCCGAATATTCGGAAGACGCCGGCGCCGTCCACGATCGCCGATTCTTCGATTTCCGTCGGGATCGTCCTCATGAAGCCGCTCAGGATAAAGACGGCGATCGGGGTCTGGAAGGCGATATACGGCAAAATCAAGCTTAAGTGCGTGTTCAGGATGTCGACGTTTTTGAAAATGAGCATCAGCGGCAGCAGCGTCGCCTGGATCGGGATCATCATGCCGAGCAGGAAGACGAGCATGACGAGCTGGCCGTACTTCCAGCGGAACCGGGAGATCGCGAACGCCGTCAGCGAGGCGAGCAGGATGATGCTTGTCATCGTTACCGCCGTGACGAAAGCGCTGTTGTACAAATATCTCCAGTAGCTGCCTCCCTGAATGGCGTCCGCATAGTTCTTCCATTGCCATGCCTCCGGCAGCGCGAAGAAGCTGCCGGACAAAATTTCCTCGTTCGTCTTCAGCGAGTAGATCAACAGCCAGACGAGCGGATAGAGCTGCGTAACGAGCAAAACGCCGAAGAAGGCGAACACGGCGATTCTGGCCAGGGAGATTCGGCGTTTGGGCCGCCCCCCTTGAGCGGGCTTAACGGTCGCCAGACTTGCGGGCTCACTCATGCGAGGGTCTCCTTTCTAGTGCGTGTTCAAAAAGTCCGATTTTCAGCACCGAGAAGGTTGGATGAAGACCGGCGATGAGGAACGGAGCGTAGTCAAATCTACGTGAGTACCGGAAGAACCGGCTGAATTCAAGATTCGACGTCGAATCCGCTTCCTGCATCGCTTCGTGATCAAAATTGGACTTTTTGAACTTCCTCTTCTAAGAAAATCGTTTGTCCAGCCGGTTGAACAACAGATTGATCAGCACCGTGGCGGCCAGGCAGACGATGACCAAGAAAGAAGCGATGGCGCTGCCGTATCCGTATTTCATGGACAGGAAGGACATGTTGTACATATAGCTGGCGACGACGTTCGTCGCGTTCGCGGGCCCGCCCCCCGTCATGACCATGATCAGATCGAACGATTGCAGCGAACCGATGAACGAAAGCACGACGGAAATTTTGAAAATCGGGACGATCAGCGGCAGCGTAATGTAACGTTCTGCCTTGAAGCCCGAGGCGCCGTCGATTTTGGCCGCTTCGTAGATGTCCGAAGGAATGTTCTGAATGCCGGTAAACTGGATGAGAATGTGGTACCCCAGATACTGCCACAAGGCGACGGCGATGATCGCGTAGATGGCGATTTTCGGCTCGGTCAGCCAGGAATGCGTCCACGACGCCAGGCCGAGCTTGATTAGCAGCTGATTGATCATGCCTCCCATGGGAGCCGGGTTGTAGATCGTTTTCCAGAGCTGGCCGATGACGGCGACCGAGAGGATCACGGGCAGAAAATAGCTCGAGACGAGAAAGCCCGTCCTCCGCACGAAACGGCTGATTAGAATCGCCACGACCAAAGCGATCGGCACTTGCACGGCCATCGAGAAGCCCGCGAGCAGGAACGTGCGGCCGACCGCCGGCCAGAACAGCGAGTCGTTCGCGAACAATTTCTCGAAATTCGCCAACCCGACGAATGTCGATTCGCCGATGCCGTTCCAATCCAGCATCCCGTTATAGACGGAGACGAGGATCGGAGCGAACACCAGGCAGACGTAGAGGAGCAAGCACGGCAGCACGAACGCCGCGATCGTCCAGCCCGATACTCTTAACACTTTCAAGGCTCCCGCCTCCTTCAACGCGCTCCTGCGATGGCGAAAGGGGGGCGCTGACCGCGCCCCCTCCGCTCCTTTTTCGACGGAAGTTATTCCTTGTTCTCTTCGTAGCCTTTTTGGTGCTCTTTGGCCACGTCGGCCGAATCTTTGTTGGCCACGAACAGATTCTGGATGCTGGACAGGTGCACTTGGGCGGTTCCGGGATTCATCGTGTTGTCGAACGCCAGGTCTCCGCCTTTCACGTCTTTGAACATGCCGAGCACCTCCATCGCCATATCGGAATAGCCGGCGGCCTTGAAGTCTTCTTCGATATTTTGGGCGACGCCGACCGCGCCTTTGACCTTAAACGCTTCGATCGGGTAATTCAGCATGAAATAGTTCAGGAAATCGAGCGTTTCGGCCAGATGCTTGCTGTCCTTGGATACCGCGAACGCGCTGCCGGGGGCCAGCATGAATTCGTCGACATTGCCTTTGCCGCCCACGGTCGGGAACTTGAAGACGCCGATTTCGCCCGCTTCGCCGACCGTCGAAGTCTCGATGCCGCCGGTTGCCCAGCTGCCCATGAAGTACATCGCCGATTGCCCCGTCTTGAACAAGTTCTCGCCGGCGTTGTAATCGAAGGAAGTCGCGCCTTCCTGGAAAGCGCCCGCCTGAACGAGGGATTGGAACGCGTCGACGGCTTCGATGAACGCCGGATCCTCGAACGTTTTCTTCCCGTCGAGCACGTCCTGCAGGAAGCCCGGGCCTCCGTTCGTGCGGAGCAGCACGTTCATGAACAGGAACGAGCCGGTCCAGGAATCCTTCTCGCCGATCGCGATCGGGGTCATGCCTTTGGACTTCAGCAGCTTGACCGTCTCGACCAATTCCTCGAACGTCGTCGGCACCGTCGCGCCGGCTTCTTCGAACATTCGCTTGTTGTAGTAGAACAGGGCGATATTGTTGCCGTCGGGCAGCGCGTACAAATTGCCGTCGAAGGAGTAGTAATCCAGAATGCCTTCCTGGAACGTGCCTTTGAGCCCGTTCTGCTCGACCATCTCGTTCAGCGGCGCGAACAGGTCGGCGTCCACGAACGGCTTCATCTGGGCCGCCGGGTTCACGATCGTAATGTCCGGCACTTCCTTGGACGCGGCCTGCGTCTTCAGCTTCAGCTTCTGTTGGTCGGTGTTCAAGGAATCCAGCTCGATCTTGATGTTGGGGTGGTCGGCTTCGTACTGCGCGACGATCTTGCGGAGCATCTCGTACTTCGGATCGGTCGGATCGGGGTAAATATTCTGGAACGTGATCGTGATTTTCTCGTTGCTGTTGCTCGGGCTGGCGCCGCCGTCCGCAGGGCTGCTCGCCGGAGGCGCGCTAGCGTTGCCGCCGTTGTTGCCGGATGAGCCGCAAGCGGACAAGCCGACCGCGAGCAAGCCCGCGAGAGCGATGCTCAGCGCCTTTTTGTTCAGGAATCTCATTTTCTAAATCCCCCTTGAGGTTGTAATAGCCCCATTATCCACGGAAGTGAAAACGCGAACAATAAAGTTACTTAAGGGGTGATGTTTGTTTTTTTAAGGTGAGCTTCTTTTGTTCCGGTTAGACGTCGAATCGGTCAGCTCCGAAAAAAAAGGCCGCGGACCATCAACTTTCGTTGAAAGCCCGCGGCCTTGGCTCTATTGCACAATCACGGTTGCGCTCATCTCGCCAAGCTGCATGTAATAGGTAGAACTTCCGTCGGTGGAAAGGCGGCTAGCGACGATGCGCAAAAACCGGGCGTTAACGGGATGATCGAATACGAACGTCTGCATGCCTGATCCCGGATTCGAATATGCGGCGTAGCTCTGGCCCCGAATGTCGTGCCAGTCCGTCTGATTGTGGCTATACTGCAGCTTGAAGTCGACGGGGAAACCGGCCCCTCCGGCGTTCGGCGTCACCTTCATCCCCGACACGAGATAAGATTTGCCCAGATCGATGCTCGCCCATTGTTCCGTCCCCGTCGGCGACGGCGAGCCCGCGCTCGACCAACCGGTCGCATCGTCCCCGTCAATGAGCTTGGGCCCCGACCACCAGTAATTAAACGAAGAGCTTGTTTTGCCCGCGACGGGAGAGGTTCCCGGGGCCGCCGTGCCGAACGCAATCGGGTTCATATACGTAGGCCACCGATTGACGGCGTCGGACTCGCGCTGGTAGCCGTAGACGATGAAATGGTTTTGGGCCGCGTCCACATGACCGGACGAGTCGCCGCTTATCCCGACGTTGTGGGCGCCGCGTTCCGTCCGGACTCCTTGAAATGCCGCTCTCTCGAAATGAATGCCGTCCTCCGATTGCCAGACCGATACCGTAGCGGAATCTCCGAACCGATCGCGCGTCGCTACGGCGATATATCGATTGAACGAATCCACGTACTTGAAATCGGGCGCCTCTTCATTGTCGTACTCGTTGAAGGGAATGCCGCTCACGCCGGCATAGGAGAGCGTATTGGGCCAATGATCCGCGAACGGATCGGCCGCGGTGGCCAGCATAGCCTGCGCGCCGTTTTGATTGTGCTGGTAGTAAACCCGCAGCTGGCCTTCCCGCAGAATCAAACTGGGCGCCCAGATCCCCGGCTGATCGACAGGCCCCGCGTAGTCAAGGAGCGGCGCGGGGGCTCCGCCTCCCCAAGCATGGCCGTTCCACTTCAGGAACGGACCGGTCCGGCTCTCGGACCTGGCGACGAAGACGTCGCGGTTTAAGCCCGTAGGCGTCCCGCAACCGGTATAGGCCATGTAATAGTATGCGCCGACCTTCACGACGCTGGGCTCCGACACGCAGTAACGGTCGCCCGAATCGGTCGTCGGCTCCAACACGGTCTGGTCCGCCGTCCACGTAACGCCGCCGTCGGTCGAACGGCGGTACACGATGGAATCCCATGCCCCGTTATGCCCGGGAGCTTGAAGCCACATGTCGATGCTGTCGTCCGCATTCACGATAATCGCCGGCGCCATCCGATAATCTACGGCATTCGAAGGCTCGAATATCTGCCTCCCCGGCTGGTTGACCAGCTTGACGTCGGCGGATTCCGACTTGTTGACGATGCGATAGAGCGCCCCTTCTCCCGGCAAATAACTAAAGTCGATTGACGATGCATCGCTGGCGACCAGAACCTCGGCCCCGGTCGTCTTACTGACCTCATACACGTCTTTCGGGCCGTTAAACGCGATCGTGCCGGATTTGGAGGCGGTATAGCTGCGGTTGACCGGCAGAATGTAGGTCCGGTCGGCCGAAATTCAGAAACGTTCCCAACAGCATATCGCCGGGAAGCGACTCGATCAGGCTTTGGTTGTTCAGATCGTCATCGAATGGATGATAAACGTTGCCGGTTTGATAAATTCCCGTCGATGTCAGGCCGATCAGAGTCGGGCCCAGCTTCTTCAGTTCCTCGTTAATTTGCCGAGTGCCGTTGAAGAGAGCCGTTTCCGCCCCCGTATCGGTCAGAAGTCCCGATCGAACGTTGTAATAGGAGATGGCTTTCGCCCCGTAGGCCAGAGAGTAGTAGACTTGCAAACGGATTTTGTCGACCGTCATGGAACCGATCGTCGTTTCGTTCAAGTTGCCTACGCTTTGAATGTAATTCCATATCGGAATATTTTTCTGAAGCGCCTTCTGCCGAATATAGCCCAGGTTCTCGAACACATTCGTTTGTTCCAGAGGCGTTCCGGCATCTACCTCGGCGAACGGATAATAATCGAAGCCCATGACCTGCAGATCGATCTGATCGACGTAATCGTCGATATAGGCCGTCCATTGCGGCAGCGAAGCGAACGTCCCTGACGTATCCCGGGGCAGCGCGCCGATCAGAGCCAACCGGTCCGGAGCTTGGGCTTTGAATTTCCCGATGACCGTCTTGGCCGCAGCGATGTTCTCGGGGAACGGCTCGTCCCACACCGCGTATCCGTACAGAGAGGGATGCCCGCTGTAGAAAGAGATGGCGTCCGCGATCGACGAATCCGAATTCGTCCCGTAGATCTTGTTTTGAAAATTGCTGAAGCGATTGACTAGCGGGGCTTTGTCTCCCAATTCGTTCACGATGACTTTCATCCCGACCGTGTCGGCAGCCGCCAATGCTTCAAGAGAGTCGTTCCGGTCCAGGAAATAGAGCTCCGTCGTATTGAGGCCCAGATCCTTCATCTTCTGCATCAGCGTCGGATAGACGCTATGGTCCTCGCCTACCCCCTGAAAGGTAGAAATAATAAACTCGGACTGGCTCCATGTGCCGCTGGCCTCTGCCTTTCCTCCCCCGAAGTTGAAGACCGGTATCCACATGAGAACGGCTAAACCCCAGGCAATGCCTCTTTTCATTTTCCGCCACCTCCTATTTAATCGAACCGGCTGTCATTCCGTCCTCGAAAAATTTCTGCATGCTTAAATAAGCAACGGTTACCGGCAAACTGATCAGAACAAGGGAGGCGAATACTTTACCAGTATCCTGCGAATATTGGCCCGTGAAAAACTGCGGCGCTTGAGTAATCACCCTCATGGATTCGCTCTGCATGAACACCAGCGGCATAAAATATTCGTTCCACGAGCTCAGAAACGTCCATATGACGACCACGACCGCTATCGGCTTGGTAAGAGGAACAATGATATGAACATAGGTCTGGAACGTGCCGCAGCCGTCTATTTTTGCCGCGTCCAGCAGCTGATTCGGCAGCTCATCGAGAAAGTTGCGCATCAGCAGAAGCGTAAACGGCAGCGTAAGGGCCGTATACGGACCAATCAGCGACAAGTAAGAATCGATCATATGAAGCTTCTTGACCGTAATAAAAAGCGGGACGATCAGGGAAACGGCCGGAATCATCATCCCCAGCAGAATCAGGTTGAACAAAACGGTTTTCCCTTTCAGCTCCAGCTTGGAGAACGCATAAGCGGCCAGACTCGTCGCCACGTACACAATGGAAATTGTACAGAAGCTTACTATCGCGCTATTCAGAAAAAACCTCGGGATGAGCGGATGGGTAAGGATCGCGACATAGTTATCGAAGCCTCTCCCCTGCAAAGAAATTCCGATCATCAAGACGAGAGGAACCGCAAACAAAACGGCAAGCAGCGTTAATGCCCCTTGAATGCCGACCGTCACCCATTTCGACGTATGTGCAAACATAGAACCTCCAGAAATTAGGATCGTTGACGATAGGCCCACATCTGAACGAGCGTCAGCGACAGCGCGAGCGCGAGCAGAACGATCGACAAAGCGGAAGCGTAGCCCGCGTTATATTCGAGTATCGCCTTCTTGAAGATGTAGGTGGCCAAAAACTCCGTAGAGCGGCCCGGCCCGCCGCCGGTCACCAAATAAACGACGTCAAAATATTTCAGCGATCCGATCACGCTGAGAATGACGATGGAAAAATGCGTCGACCGAAGCAGCGGCACCGTAATCCGGGTTACCATCTGCCAGAGGTTCGCCCCGTCTATTCTGGCCGCCTCGTACAAGTCGTCTTCGATCAGGGATAGCGCCGCGAAATAAAGGATGAAGGTCAGTCCCGTGCTCTGCCAGACGTTGATCAGTATCAGGCAATACAGCGCCAGATCCGGGTCGGCCAGCCAAGTCTGCTCGCTAAGCGCGGTCCACCCCAACCATTCGAAGAAAGCGTTGAATTCTCCGGAGCCGGCATCGAACAACCGTCGGAACACGTAAGCGACGACGGATTGCGCCATCACGACGGGCAAGAAGAAGACCACCTTGTACAGAGTCTTGAATTTTACCCGCGACTTTAAGAAGATTCCGATGGCAAGCCCCAAAATCATCTGAATCGACAGCGTCAACGCAATGAAAATGCCCGTATGGCCAAGCGCCCTGTAGAAGATCCGATCGTATAGCAGTTGTTTATAATTGGCAAGGCCGACGAATAGTCGGTTTGCTCCAATTCCGTTCCAATCGAACAGGCTGATCTGGAACGTATAAACGATGGAGTAGTAAATAAACACGACCATGAAGAAAATCGCGGGTAAGATATAGAGATAGTTTGTCCAAAATCGCTTGCGGCTCATATCCTTCAAATCCCCTTCTCGGTCCTCACTCAGCGCTTAACGGATCCCGATGCTTTCTGCACGTGCTCCATGGCTTTCTCCGGCGTCAATTCTCCCGTAGCGACTCCTTGCAGGGCGTCCGCCAGCGCCGTCTTGATCTCCGGGTAATCCAGTTCCCGCTTGCCTGCGCTGACGTCCAGATCCTCCGTTTCCATTTTCAGCGCCGCTTTCTGCGAGTCGAACGTCAGATCGGAATCCTGCATTTCCACGCCTTTAATGGAAGGGAGCAGCAGTTGATCCGTATAGATCTTTTGCATTTCGGGCGAAGCGAACCATTCCAGCACTTTCCACGCCGCTTCTTTGTTGTTCTTGCCGTTGTTCATCGCCCATCCGTCGGTACTGACCACGAGCCGCCCGCTTTGCCCGTCTCCGTTGAAATCGGGGAACGGCATCGGCAAGTACTCGTAATCGGTTTCCAGACCCAAGCCCGGCTTGACGCCTTCCATGAACGTCTTGGACATGTGGGGATTGTTCCAGGTACCGAGCAGAATCATCGCCGCTTCGCCCTTCACCCACTTGTCTTTGGAGTCCGGGTATTGAACCGCGCCGAGCGCGCCTTTCTGCATGATGCCCTTGTCAAACAACTGCTTCCAATAATCCATCGCTTGCACAAGAGAGGGATCGGTCCAGGAAACCCTCCCGGCCTCCGCTTCGTACACGAGGCCCGGCGCCATTTCGTTCGCCAGCACGATATACATGTCGATGTTCACCCAGGCGTCTTTGGCTCCGTGGATAAAAGGGGTAACTCCGTGCTCCTTCAGCTTATCGCTCACGTTGATCCATTCCTCGAAATTCGCCGGAGGCTTCAAATCGTATTGATCGAAAATCGTTTTGTTGTACCAGATGTACCCCGCTCCGGCAAAGGCGGACGGAATCGCGTTCAGACGATCCTCCGTTCCAAGCAGCTTCAAGCCGGCTTCGTAAAAGCGATCTCTCCAATCGTCGCCCCAGGCTTTCTGCGAGAAAGGAGTCAAATCCTCCGTGAACTCCGCGTATTCCGCCATCATCGCTCCCGGCTGGATCTGGAAAATATCCGGTCCTTCGCCCGATACCATGGCGATTTTCAGAGCGTTCAAATAGTCGTTGAACGTGACGCCTTTGAAACTAAGCTTAATATCCGGATGCGCTTGGCTGAAGGCTTCGAGATAAGGCCTGGCCTCGTCTTCGTTGGCCGGGTTCCAGGACCACACGGTTACGACCTTCTGTTCTTCTTTGCCGCCCTGTTCGGCTGCGCCCGTTCCCCCGCTGTCAGCCCCCGCGTTTTTCGAACCGCCGTTCGAGCAAGCCGTTAACGTCAAACAGACGACGAGCGCAAGCAGCAACCAGATCTTTTTCCTCTTTGTTTTCAAAACGATCCCCAACCTTCCCATCTTATAGTAGATAACCCGATGACCGAAATTGCGCGAGTCCTTCCCGACCTCACCTCCTCCAAGGCGCCTGCCGCTAACCTATTCGAACGTCTAACTTGCTCGCGTACAGGTTTTTTTCCTGCTCCACGACCATGAAGTAGACTTCCGGAAGCTCCTCATCCTTAGCCGCGGGTACCGATATCCGCAGTTGATGTGCGCCCTCGGTCAACCGAAGATCGCAGTAATTGCCCTCCCTGGGCCGATGAAAAGCCGGAATGCTGCAGTCCGAAGCCCCGCCTTCTATAATTTTCCTGTCGTTCAGCCAGACTTCGATCGGGGATTTCGTTGCCGCAATGATGCGCACTTCCTGATCTCTGGGATTGTCGATGGTCGTTGCCGCTTCCATTGTCCCGTCGGTCTCCGGCAAATGTCCGCTCCATGGAACCCGGTTGTCGGCGGCCCACCTCTCCGCCTCGCAGCCCCCCCGTCCGACCAGCCATTGCCTCTTGGCCACGAATACGACCGGAAAGCCCTGCACGGACCAGGGGGAGCCGTTGAAATGGCGCTTCAACCTTCCCTCCGCTTTATAGCTGGGCGACCATTCGCCGCCGCTGACGAAAGCGGCATCCACTTGCGTCGTTTCTCCCGCTTTCAGGTTCAAAGCGACGGGGCCCGAGGGTTGCCAGCCGTCCGGAACGATCCAATCAAGCTCGCCGCCCCAATCGGTTGTAGAGTTGTTATGAAAGGAAATCCGCACGCCGATTCGTTCGGCCGGCCCGACGCCCGGGTCGCCCTCTTCGTATCGGACGACCGCGCGGATCATCTCGTCGCGGCGACTCGGAAAAGGGTGCTTGTACTCGATCGCCCGCGTATCCAGTTCCCACAACCGGCGCACGTCCAGTTGGTCGCGATGCGTGGCAAGCCATGCCGACACTTGCCTTCCCATGGAACAAACGCGATCCGTCAACTCTTGCAGATTTCGCGGAGCCGGAAATCCGTTGACCGCCGGGCTGACCACGATTTTCTCCCCGATGGGCCGGGTCCAACGATCGGGCAATCCTTGGCTTCCATGAAGAATGCCCCATAAGGAGCCCAGGGTAGCTCCCGTGCAATCGGTGTCGTAGCCGCAGTTGACCGCTTTGCAAAGGGCATCCCCGAAATCGTTCCCGTACAGCCAACCGATCAGCGTAAAGGCAATGTTTTGCGGCGCGTCGGTAAAATTTTCATTTCCATACTGTGACAGCACCCGCTCGCGATTTTCGATCCAGTCGACTCCCTCTTCATGCCATTGGACGACGGAGCGTATCGCTTGAGCCGTACGGGATTGTTCGGGGATATACGTCAGTCCGATTCGAATCAGCTCGTTCCTGTCGCCGATCGCGAACGCCGCGCTCTCCACGGCTGCCAAAAACATCTCGCCGTATACGCCCTCGCCTCCGGCATGATCGACAATGGCATCCTGATGAGCGTAATAGGCAGCTCCGTCCGGATCTCCCGGGCAGACGCAAGCCCAAATTTCGGAACGAATCGGTGATCCCATGCAATCGGTGAACGGGTTGCCATGGCTGCCGGAAAGAGGCGGCGCCAGTCCCAGACGCAAATTGTTCAAGCAATACCCGTATTCGTCGAAGGGAAAGAAGACGTGATCCACCCATTCCTTGCCCAGCTCGTGCGCAGTGAGTCCCGCGCCGTACTGCTCAAGCGCGTGAAGCCAGAGCAGCTGAAGATCCAGATCGTCGTTGGCGAGCGGCGCATCTTCAATGTTGGTATAGTCGGTCAAATCCAGCAGGCGCTTCTCCCCCTCGAAAGGGACTCCCAGCGTTCCGCCGATATTTTTGCCCATCCAGCAGGCATACACTTTGTCGCGATAAATTTCGTACTGTTCGGCAATGTCGAATGTTAATCTTTCTTTGTCCAAGCTCCACACTCCTCGACGTCTTCCATTTTCTTCGTCAGCGTCCATTGGATTTATGATGATAACGCTTTATATTAATATTATTAGTGAAAATCGCAAATTGTAATGGCGTCAGTTAAGATTCAAAATGTCCGGAAAATTAAAGGGGAATGGTAGAGGATGTTTTACTTATTGTCGCGACTGGCTAAGCTTGACGTGAAATGGGCCAATCTTCACAAGGGAAACGAATTTTGGAACGGCGTCGAGCACATCAATCCTTATTACGAGCTGCTCATCGTCACCGAGGGCCCGATCTATCTCCGGATCGAGCAGCAATTCCTTACGCTGAAATCCGGCGATGTGCTGCTGTTGTCGCCTTGGGAGAATCATACCGGATGGAAGGATCTCAGCGAGCACGCCGGTTTTTTCTGGGTGCAGTTTTCTACCGATACGCCTTTGGAGGTCAAAGAAACATGGACTGAGTTTAGCAACAAGATTAATTCCGTCCATTCCGAAAGAAGCGATTTGCGGACGTTGGACGAACGCGAGGAAGGCGTCAACCAGTTGTTGATCCCGAGGCTGTTCCAACCTCTGCGCCGTTATGAGCTGCTTCGGCTATTCGAGGAACTGATCCACGAGTTCAAGCATCCCCGGAACTATTTCCGTTTTCGACTGAGCCTTCTCTTCGGGAAAATCATTGAAACAATCGCGATGGACGTATTGGAGACCTATCAGCTTAACAAACCTCTCCCCGCCTCTTACGTCCTTTACCGCAAGCTCGTCAACTGGCTTAACGAAAGTTATGCAATGGATTTGTCGCAAGAACGCATCGAGAAGATGGTCGACCGTAAATACGAATATCTCTGCCAGATCTTCAAGAGGTACGCGGGAATCACGATCGGAACTTATATTCAGCAGCTTCGAATCCAGCGATCCAAACATCTGCTCAGGCATACCGACAAAAAAATTTACGAGATTTGCGAAGAGGTCGGGTATCGCGATACATTCTACTTCAGCAGATGCTTCAAAAAGTTCGAAGGCGTCTCGCCCAGCGAATATCGGGAGACGACGATCAAACCGTGAGACCGCGTAACGAGTCTGTCGTGCCGCTTCAGCAGCTTGGTCACGTGCTGCCGGGTCCAGCCGAACTTGTCGGAGACGCTCCCAGAGAGAAATCCTTGTCCTTCGCATTGGCAATCCGGGAAAACTATTCCACGGTGTTTTAGGGAAGGGAGATTGGGTTTGGCGTTCGGCTCCCGAATAGTATAATGGACGAAGGAAGGAGTGTTCGACGAAACGATGAAAACGCTGGTATTGGCGGAAAAGCCGTCGGTCGCGCGGGAAATCGCGCGGGTGATGGGCAGCCATAATAAGAATAAGAGTTATATCGAAGGGCCGAAATACGTCGTTACCTGGGCATTGGGGCATCTTGTGGGCCTTGCGGAGCCGGAGGATTACGACGGCAAGCTCGGGACGTGGGCGCTGGAGGATCTGCCGATTCTGCCCGACCGCATGAGGCTGAAGGTGCTGCGGGAGAGCAGCCACCAGTTCAAGGCGGTGCAGCAGCTGATGCGCAGGCCGGACATCGGGGAGCTGATCGTGGCGACCGACGCGGCGCGGGAAGGCGAACTGCTGGCCCGATGGATCATTGACATGGTGAAGTGGAAAAAGCCGTTCCAGCGCCTCTGGATCTCCTCGCAGACCGACAAGGCGATCAAGGAAGGCTTCGCCTCGCTGAAGCCGGGCAGCCAGTTCGAGCGGCTGTACCAATCCGCGCGCTGCCGCGCCGAGGCGGATTGGATGATCGGGCTGAACGTCACGCGGGCGCTGACGTGCAAGTTCGGTTCGCCGCTGTCCGCGGGACGCGTGCAGACGCCGACGCTCGGCATGATCATGCAGCGGGAGAAGGAGATTTTGTCGTTCCGTTCGGAAGAGTACAGTCAACTGCGGGTGAACCTCGGCAAGTTCGAGGCGCTGTGGCGCGGAGCGAACGGCGATTCGCGCATCTTCGACGCGGAGAAAGCCAAGGCTCTTCAAGACAAGCTCTCGGGAAAAAGCGGCCGGATCGTCAAGCTGAAAAAAAGCGAGAAAACGGTGCCGCACCCGCTCGCCTACGATCTTACGGAGCTGCAGCGGGACGCGAACCGTCTGCTCGGCTTTTCGGCCAAAATGACCTCGAACGTCCTGCAACGGCTGTACGAGCAGCACAAGCTGGTCACGTATCCGCGCACCGACTCCCGCTATCTGACCTCGGACATGGCCGGCACGCTTAAGGAGCGTCTGTCCAGCATCGCCGTCGGCCCTTACGCGCCGCTCGCGCGGCCCTTGCTTCGCGGACAGCTCCAGCTCGGCAAGCGGATCGTCGACGATAGCAAAGTGACCGACCACCACGCCATTATCCCGACGGAACAGACCGTCTTCCTGAACGCACTAAGCGCGGAGGAAAGAAAGCTGTACGATCTGATCGTGCGGCGGTTCATCAGCCTGTTCTACGGCCCGGCCCGCTTCGATCAGGTCGCCGTAACGGTCGACGTCGCGGGAGAGACGTTGACGGCCAAAGGTACGACAATCAAGGATAATGGCTGGCGCGCCGTCTACGACGGGCAGACGCTGGACGAGGATGAAGGAGACGAGGACGCATCGGACGATCGCTCGGCGACGCTGCCCGAGCTTCGGGAAGGCGAAGCGCTGCCCGTCAAGCTTTGTCGCGTTCAAACCGGCAGAACGTCTCCGCCCAAGCGCTACACGGAAGCGGCGCTGCTGACGCAGATGGAGAAGCACGGCCTCGGGACGCCCGCGACCCGCGCCGATATCATCGAGAAGCTCGTCGGCTCGGATACGATCGAGCGGCAAGGCAACCTGCTGCACCCGACGGGCAAAGGCAAGCAATTGATCGAGCTCGCGCCGTCCGACCTTCGCTCGCCGGAGCTTACGGCCCGCTGGGAGGCGGAGCTCGAACGAATCGCCCGCGGCCAGGGCAAGCCCGACCCGTTCCTCGCGGGAATTCGGGACATGGCGAAAACGCTCGTCTCCGGCGTCAAGAACAGCGAGGCTTCCTACGTTCCGCATAACGTCTCGGCCAGCCATTGCCCGGATTGCGGCACGCGAATGCTCGAGAAGAAGACGAAGCGAGGTGTCCTGCTCGTCTGCCCGAAGGAAGATTGCGGCTACCGCCGCTCCGACCAGCAGCAGCTGTCGAACCGCCGATGCCCGCAATGCCATAAGAAAATGGTGTTGAAGGACGGCAAGGCGGGCAAGTACGTGCAATGCCTGCCTTGCGGGCTGACCGAAACGCTGGGCAAGGACGGCGGGCGCATGAACAAGCGCGAGCAGCAGCGGCTCGTCAGCCAATACGCCAAGCCTCAGGAGCCGATGGGCACGAGCCTTGGCGATCTTCTCAAGGCGGCGATGGAAAAGAAAAAGAACTAGCGATATCGCGCAACAAGACGACCAACAGCGCTTGCGGCAATAGGCTGTTGGTTTTTTTCAATTGTCGCCATCTGCTTGACCTTTTGCTATCGGACACAGAAGACGTTATTTTGCCGAAACCCCCTTATTTTGCTGGCGATTCGGACAGACGATCCGTTATTTCGATGATCTATGCCCCAAATCGCAATCTCCGAGCCAAATAACGGATCCTGTGTCCGCGAAGGTGCGCAAAACCCGGTTTTGTTCACAATTAGCGGATCCTCTGTCCGAACGGCCAAGAGGATCGGAGCAAGGCGAGACGGTGGGCGATGGAGCAAGGCGGTGCGGTGGGTGATGGGCGAGGTGAAAGGTGCGTGGAGTACGGAAGAGCGGGAAGAGGAACGAAACGGCGCATCGAAAGGGCTGTCAGGGCGAAACTGACGGTTTTTCTTATGATCGGCGACCGTCTTCGAGAGCTCCTTGACGATACGATTAAAATGCAAACATAGCAATTTAGAAGAAATAAAACGCCGCATCGTCGACTAAGATAGGAAGGGGCACATCAGTTCGCCTATGCGATCATACGAAGGAGGCACGGAATGAAAGAACCGAAATCCCATTCGGAATACGCCATCGAAGCGATTAATCTGGTGAAAATTTTCGGCGCGCAGCGCGTCGTGGACGGCATCTCGCTGAAGGTGCCGCGGGGCTCGATCTACGGCTTCCTGGGACCGAACGGCGCGGGCAAGACGACAACGATCCGCATGCTGACGACGCTGCTTCGTCCCGACGCGGGCTCCGCCAGAATCATGGGCTTCGACCTGGAGAAGGAGCCCGGCCAAGTCCGGCAACGGATCGCCCTGACGGGGCAATTCGCCTCCGTCGACGAAGATCTGTCCGGACGGGAGAATCTGATTCTCATCGCCCGGCTCGTCGGCTTCTCCGGACCGGAAGCGAAAGCGCGCGCGGACGACTTGTTGAAGGCATTCGGCCTGGAGGAAGCCGCGCGGCGGCAAGTCAAAAATTATTCCGGAGGCATGCGCCGGCGGATCGATATCGCCGCGAGCATCGTGATCCCGCCCGATCTGCTGTTTCTGGACGAACCGACGACGGGGCTCGATCCGCGAAGCCGGAACCAGGTATGGGACATTATCCGCGCGCTCGTTCATAACGGCACGACCGTCTTCTTGACGACGCAATATTTGGAGGAAGCCGACCAATTGGCCGACCGGATCGGCGTCATCGACCACGGCAAGCTCATCGCCGAAGGCACGAGCAAGGAGCTGAAAGCGCTCGTCGGGGCCGGAAGGCTGATCGTTCATCTGCAGACGGCCGAAGATCTCCGCAAAGCCGCCGCGATTCTGGAGAGCCTGACCGGAGACGCCGTCGATGCGGACGAACGCACGCTGAAGCTCGTCGTCCCGATCTCGGACCGCGGCGAAGCCGCAGCCGCGATCAGCCGGCTCGTCATGGAAGACTTGCAAATTACCGACTTCGCGATGGGGCAGCCGAGCCTGGACGAAGTTTTCCTTACGCTGACGGGCAAAAGGCCGATTTCGTCGGACGAGACGGAAGGAGGAGCAGCCGATGTTGATCAAGCCGGATAATCATCCCGATCTCCAGAAGGCGCTCACCTTGAGCCGGCGCCCCGACCGGCCCGGAGCCTTGAACGCCTCGCTTGCCTTCGGTTGGCGGGCCTTGCTGAAGATCAAATACGTTCCCGAGCAGCTGTTCGATATTACCGCCTTCCCGATCATGTTTCTGCTCATGTTCACCTACCTCTTCGGAGGCGCGATCGCGGGGTCGACGGGCGAGTATTTGAATTTCGTGCTTCCCGGAATTCTCGTCATGAGCGTCTCCATGATTACAATGTACACGGGCCTGGATCTGAACAAGGATATCCAGAAGGGCATCTTCGACCGCTTCCGCACGCTGCCCTTCTGGCGTCCCGCGGCGCTCGTCGGCGCTTTGCTGGCCGATACGCTGAGGTATTCGGCGGCGTCGGCGATCATGATCGGCCTGGGCTATCTGCTCGGGTTCCGGCCGGAGAACGGATTGGGCGGACTTGCGCTCGGCGTCCTCCTGCTCCTGCTGTTCGCGTTCAGCCTGTCCTGGATATGGACCTTCCTCAGTCTGGTCGTCCGGTCGGAGAAGTCCTTGATGGGCATCAGCATGATGGTGCTGTTCCCGCTGACCTTCCTGAGCAGCGTATTCGTCGATACGTCCACGATGCCGAAGTGGCTGCAATACCTCGTGGACGTAAACCCGGTTACGCTGGTCGTCAACTCGGTCAGAGAGCTGGCCCACGGCAGCGTGACGGGCGGTCAGCTCATCGCGGTGTTCGCGGTATCCGCGGCTTTCGTCGTCGTCTTCGCTCCGCTTACGATGTATTATTATAACCGCAAGAAATAAGCAGCCGCGCGCAAACAGCCTTCAGGTCAAGTTGGCCTGAAGGCTGTTTGCCGTCCGATCATGAAGCAGGCGGCCGATTCGTCTTCCTCGCCTAAGCGGAGATACGGTCAAGATACGTAGCGGTTGCGCCCAGCGCCGATGCCGGCGAAGATCATGACGATCGACGAGCCCGCCAGCGCGAAGATCGGCAGCGTCCAAGAAGAGACGGCGTCGTGCAGCAAGCCTAGGCCGAGCGGTCCGAGCGCGGCGAGCGTGTAGCCCATGGATTGAACCATGCCGGACAACGACGCCGCTTGGGCCGCGTTCCGCGCGCGCACGGCGATCAACATGAGCGCCAGACTGATGCAGATGCCTTGTCCCGCGCCCATCAGGACGACGGATAAAGTCAACACGGCCGAATCGGCCGTCAGCAAGCCGACATAACCAAGCAGGCTGACGAAGGCGCCGCCGGCGGCGACAGCCTTCTGATTCTTTAGCTTCTCCGCTATCGTCGGGATGAGGAAATTGAACGGAATGCCCGACAGCTGCATCAGGCTCAGCATGAATCCGGCATGCTCGGGCGCCCAGCCTTTGCCGATCAAGATATCCGGCAGCCATGCGACGCAGACATAGAAGTTGAACGATTGAAAGCCCATGAACAGCGTAATCTGCCAAGCGAGTCCGGACTTCCATACGTTCGGTCCATTGCCGGAGGCTTGCTTGGCCGTGCGCGAACCCTCCCCGGAACGCGAGCGCGCCAGCGGCAGCCAGATCAGAAGCCCGACGAAAGACAGCGCTCCCCAGGCGAGCAGCGCGTTGCGCCAACCCCAGCCGGCCCCTTGGGCAAGAGGCACGCTGACGCTGGCCGCAATCGAAGCCACAAGCGTCATGGTCGTGCTGTAGACGCCGGTCATGAAGCCGACGCGGCTCGGGAAGTTTTTCTTCACGACGCTCGGGAGCAGCACGTTGCAGACCGCGATCGCGACGCCGACCGCCGCCGTCCCGAGGAACAGCATCGGAACCGATTCCAACACGCGCGCGGCAATGCCGGCCGTCATGAGCAGCAGGCTGGCGACGAGCGTTCGTTCGGTGCCGAACCGCCGGGCGATCGCCGGCGCGAACGGGGAGAGCACGGCGAATCCGATCAACGGAATCGTCGTCATCCACCCCATCGCGGCGTTGGACAGCCCCGTATCCTCCCGGATGAAGCCGATCAGCGGGCCGACGGATGAGATCGCCGCCCGCATGTTCGCCCCGGCCAATAAAATGCCTATAATAATGAACCATAACGATTTCGATGTCGCCGCTTGCCTGTCAAGGGCCAATTCCGCACGCACTTTGCTTTCTCTCCTTAAGATTCTTGATGATGAAAGGGCATGCCCGAACCGGCCGACGGCTTCCGCCGCCATCCCCTCAGAAAAAGTTCCTTTGCAACAAGTCCAGGACGACCCGCTCCGCCATTTCGGAATTCCGGGCTGCTATGGCCTCCAGCAATCGCTCGTGCAGACGGATCGTATCTTCGAACGAATTTTCCGGATGGTCCAGATAAGCGTCGACAGACCGCTGCACCGATTCGGAGATGCTTTCGTACAGGCTGATCAGCAGCCCGTTGCGGGTCGCTCGGGCAATCCCCAAGTGAAATAAGAAGTCTTCCCGGACGTATCGGTCCAGATCGCCCGCCCGGTAGGCTTCGACCGAGAGAGCAAGCCTCTTCCGGAGCTCCGCGACGTCTTCGTCGGTTCTCCGGAGCGCCGCAAGCCGCGCGATCTCCTTCTCCAGACAACGGCGGACCTCGATGATATCGTCTCCGGCAGCCTTGCCGAATCGGTTGCTCAGCATCGCGTTCAGGCTGCTCTTGGAGCGGACGTACGTGCCGTCGCCTTGCCGGGCTTCCAGAACGCCGACGTGAATGAGGGATTTGATCGCTTCCCTCAGGCAGTTGCGGCTTACGCCGAACGTCCGGACAAGCTCCGGTTCAGGCGGAATGCGGCTTCCGACCGGCCAGACGCCGGTCTCGATCATGCGCTCGACGCGCTGAATCGCTTGATCCGTCAACGTTTGTTTCTTAATCGGTCCGGTTTCCATGCGAGTCGTTCCCTTCCGAATGCGATCCGTTAGCCAAACATGGGATGATTGGATGTTTATCGCCCCATCTTACCGGATGCAAGATGGCTTGTCAATCCATAACGGATCAGACGCGACCGTCCATTGGCGGGGAAGTCGATCGAGAATCGGCAGCACGTCGGGGATTGGTCGGGAACTGGCAGGTTCCGTGAATACGAACAGGGATGTCCCTCCGGTCAACATACGACCTGACGGGACATCCCCTTCGGGCTTTCTTCGTATTTTCCAGGATCTATCAACCCGGTAAATCCCTAGCTGCATCCATGATTTGCGACATGGTGAAGGTAGCACAGGGTAGACTGTCCGATCGGACCGTCTCTTCGCGTTCATAGACGCTTAGAAGTTCGTACCTGTCCCCTGCTAGTATATATTGCTCCAACGCCTCGTTGGCAGGGTCGACAATCCAGTATTCCGGAATGCGGTACTTCGCATAGGCAACCAACTTCCGTTGCTTGTCGCGCTTGACGGAATACGGCGACAAGATTTCCCCCACCAGATCCGGCGCTCCCTCAATACCTCTGCGTGGACTTGGAAGCTTATGGCCAATATCTCGAGCATCTTCTCAAGCAGAAGATTCAAGGATTGGTCGTAAACGGCACGACGGGCGAAAGCCCGACGGTCGCTTGGGAAGAGGTCGCGGCGCTCGTGCAAGAAACGCGTGATGCAAGGAAAGGAACGGCCATACCGATCGTCGTCACGGGCACGAACGCGACGGCTTCCACCGTCGCAAGAACCGAAGACGCAGGACGGCTCGGGGCGGACGCCGTTCTCGTCGTCGTCCCCTACTACAGCAGACCGTCCGAAGAGGGCATCGTGGCGCATTATCGGGAAGTTGCGCGCGTCGGCGTCCCAATCATCGTCTACGAGGTTCCATACCGAACCGGCGTTCGGCTATCGGCGGACACGATGCGCAAAATTATGGATCTGGACGGCATCATCGGGTTGAAAGACAGCTCCGGGAGCTTGGAGCTCGTTCAGGAGCTGAATCGTTACGAATCAAAGCCCATCCTATGCGGGGAGGATATTTTGTTTCATGCCATGCTGAGCCAAGGCGCAAGCGGAGGCATCCTCGCCTCCGCCAACGTCGCACCGATCAACTCGCCGAAGTCTACAGGCTGGCCCGGGCGGGCGAGCTGATCGCTGCGAAAAAGGCTTTCGACCCGTTGATTCCGCTCATCCGCTTGTTGTTCCGGGAGCCGAATCCCGCTCCCTTCAAATGGCTGCTCGTGCGGCAAGGCCTTCTTTCCTCCGACGCCGTTGTTTGCCGATAAGCCCGATTACGCCGGCGCTGCAATCGGAGCTGACGCCTTACTTGCCGGAACTTTTATCGTCTTTGGACGAAGCTTGAGGCGGCCTTTTCCTGCGGAAGATAAAATAGAGGATCGCCAGTCCGCCAAGCGCGATAAGCGCGTAGACGACATTGGAGTAAACGTCCATATAGCCGACGATCGTTTCCCACGAGGATCCGACGGCGGCCCCGATGCTTACGAGAACGATATTCCAGATGAGGGAGCCGGTCGTGGTCAATAACATAAACAATCCGAAATTCATGCGCGTGCTCCCCGCCGGAATCGAGATCAGACTGCGCAGCAGCGGGACCAGGCGGCAGAGGAAAACGGCCCACGTTCCGTACTTCGAAAACCATCGGTAAGTTTTGCGAACGTCCTCCGGCGTCAACCGGAGGATTCGGCCCCAACGGCCGACAATACGTTCCAGCTTCGCCTCGTCGATCCAATAACCGATGCCGTATAGCGCGATGGCGCCGACGATGGATCCGATCGTCGAGAAAATAACGACGCCCGCAAGAGTCAGCTCGGAATAGGTCGTCATAAACCCTCCGAAGGTCAGAATCACTTCAGACGGAATGGGGGGAAATAAATTTTCCACCGCGATCAGAAAAGCGATTCCCGCATACCCGAAGTCGTTCATAATTTCCGAAATCCAGTTCTCCATATCCAAGCACCTCTATTTCTACTCTGTTAGCTGCTTATGCATCTTCCGGAAGATGACCATATCCAAAGCTTTATAGACGAAAAATAGACAAAACCATGCGAAACCGTACACCGTCAGGATCGTTATCGTGCTCATGGCGATTAATCTCTCGGGGAAGATCGCAAGCCCTTCGAGCAACAAGAGAATGACGACCCCCGCTGCGGCCGCGACTGCCCAACCGAACAAGTAATAGTGGGCGTGAAGTTGGAAAAAAGACGTATTTTTCGATAAAGACAGCAGCTCTCTGACTTTGAATTGCGAGATCGCTTCGGCGGTCGCCCGCTCCTTGGATCGGCCTTGGTTCATAAGATCCCTCGCGAAATCCTCCAGGTAGTCTCTTAATTCAGCCTTATCCTCGTCGCTCATCGCCAATTGCCCGACATACGCGGCGATGTCGCTCCGCCTTCGGTACATGGCGTTAATGCGAATGTGTCCAATATAATTCATGGCACTCCAGAGCACCGCGATTCCAAACGAGACCCCGTACCCTACCGACAACCAGAATGGATCGGGAGCCGTTTGGCGATCAAGATAGAAGAACACGCCGCTTAAAGCCATGGACAAGATCAACAACCATGCATATTTAAGATCCGACAAGCCGAATACTTTTCTTAAAGTCGCCACTCCGGCACGCTCCTTATATAAAGCGGTTGACGATATCGTACGTTTCTCGCCAATCCTGCACGTATTTCTCCAACAGCAATTTGCCTTCGTCCGTGATCGAATAATATTTCCGTCTGCCTCCGTGGGTCTTGTCCCCCCAATAAGAGGATAATGCTCCTTGTCTCTCCAGACGTTTCAAGGCCAAATACAAGGTTGCTTCGAGCGGCTCGAACGCTCCCAAGGTTTTGTCCTTGATCGCTTTGGAAATTTCGTAGCCGTAACTGTCCTTCTCCTTAATAATCGAGAGGATGAGCAGATCGACCGTCCCCTTTAACATCTCCGCATTCAAGCGCCGTTCTCCGCCCTTCAGAATTACTCAACAATATTAGGTATGGGAAAAGTGTATATTAAAGTACCTAATTATGCAAGGTACTTAGACATCGAATTTTTGATATCGCAAAAAAAAGAGCCGTCATCCTCTTGCCGAGAAAGACGGCTTATGACGAATCGTATCAACCCTTGGCTGCCGAAACCAGGAGAAACATCGGTCGGCGCATTTCCATCCTCATCTCGGGATTCCGGTCCAGCATCTCCTGCGTCGGCTTCGTCTCGGACACTAGCGTCAAGCGAAAGCTCGTATCGATCAGGGAGTTCAAGTAGGAGGCGACGGCCCGATGGTATTTGACGACGTCTTCCTCCAGAAACCTCGCGATGCGCGGACCTTCCTCGTGATACCCGTCGACCGGCCAATGCTGGGCTTCGCCTTCCGCACCGTAGTGCCAGTCCTGCTCGGCACGCGAGGTGAAGATCGGATGCTCGACCGAGAAGACGAACACCCCTCCGGGAACAAGCAGCCGGTTCGCCTTGCGGCAGACGGCTCCGAAATCTTCGACGTAATGGAGCGCGAGCGAGCTGAGCACGACGTCGAACGATTCCTCCGGAGCCTCGAGGTCCTCGATCGCGGTTCGGCGATACTCGATCGCCTCGTCATCGGTCAACTCCCTGGCGCGCGACAGCATTTTCTCGGACAGATCGATGCCCAAGACGTATCGCGCTTGCCTTTCCCTCGCGTACCGACAGTGCCAGCCATAGCCGCATCCGAGATCCAGCAGCCGCTTGCCGCGCAGGTCGGGCAGCATCGCTTGCAGCAGGGGCCATTCTCCCGCGAACGCCAGTCCGCCGATCGAACGGGCCATCCGGCCGTATTTTTCGAAAAAAACGTTGTCGTCGTATTTGTTTTGTTTCAAAACGCTCTCGCCTTGCCCCATCGCCCACAGCCCCGCCTTGCTCCGGTCCTCTTGACCGTACGGACAGAGGATCCGCTAATTGTGAACAAAACCGGTTTTTTTGCACCTTCGCGGACAGAGGATCCGTTATACGGCTCCGAGATGGCGATTTCGGCCGTTGATCATCGAAATAACGGATCGTCTGTCCGAATCGACTTCATAATGAAGGGGTTTCGGCAAAATAAGGGCTTCTGTGTCCGATAGCAAAAGATCAAGTGGAATGAAAACCCCTAACCCTTCAGAAAATTTTATAGATTCTGAATGAAAAAGAACCCTTCACGCAGACTACGATAATCCTTTGCCCCCGATAGGGCGTACTCGAACGGAACTTACCCCGGCGATTAACGGCCTGCAACGCTGGATGACCGCCAGAACGTTCTCGTTCCTCAGGGAGGCGGCATGCGCTTCGGCGCTCTCCCACAGCTCCGTGACCCACAGAACGTCCGGCTCGTCTTCAGCCTCGTGCAGGATGTAGTAGATGCAGCCTTCCATCCCGTTCAACGTCTCGCCGGATTCCAGCATCAACCTTGCGAGCTCCTCCCTCTTGCCGGGATGGGCCGTTAATTTGCCGAACATCGCATATTTGCTCATCGTTCCTCTTCCTTTCCCTTTGTCAGATCGGCCAACATCGTCTCATAATGCGCAAGCATTCGGGCGCCAACCTCCGTCATTCTCCGGACAAGCGGCTCCGATTCGATGCGTAAGGCCGTACCGTACGGCATCAGAAAATAAGGAACGTAAGTATTCAGCGTCGAGCGCTCCAATCGGAACACGGCCACTTCGGGCTTGCGCTCCGCCAGCGCGTGTCCGAACAGCCAATGCCCGCACAGCTCGTTCAATGCCTGTTCCGGCCCCGTGATCCGAACGAGCTCCGGCTCTTGAACCCCGGAAGGATCGGGAAGCAGATTGCCGAGCAAAAAATGTTTGGAGGAGAAGTTGTCCGGCCGCTCGAACCGCCGATCCGTCGCGATCAACCGCCTGATCCGGTCGACGCGGAAGCTCCTCGGCTCCCCGCGATATCCGCAGTGTCCGACGGTATACCAGTTCCCCTTCCAATAGACGATGCCGTACGGATCGAACATGCGCGGCGGAGATGCCTCGCCCATGCCGCGATCGTATTCCATCTCCAACGTTCGCCGCTCGCCGGCCGCTTCCTCAAGCGCGCGAAGCGACTCTTGCAGTTTGCCCGCGACAGGCGGATGAATGACGGACACTCCGCCGCCATGGCGCTCGAGCCGATCCAATTGCTCTTCGTTGGCGTATCGCTTCAGCTTCCCGATCGCCCGTTCGAGAGCATCGTTGTACGGATAACCCGCCTCGCGGGCGAAGACGGCGGCGTGAACGAGCGCCTTTTGCTCCTCCGGGTCGAACAGGAGCGGCGAATCCGCGAAACGGCTCAAGATCCGGTAGCCCCCGCCGGGACCGGAATCCGCGACGATCGGCACGCCGCTCGCGCACAGCGAATCGATGCAACGGTAAACGCTGCGAATATGAATCTCCAGCTCGTCCGCCAGCTGCTTCGCCGTCTTCTTCTGCCCGGAACGCAGCATCCACAGAATCGCGAGCATATTGTCCGCCTTGGTCATCCGATTCGCCCCTTCCGTGTCCCGGCTGGATATCGCCTCGGCGCAAGCCGGCTAGCTGAGCGGCGTCACGCCTTTTTCTTCCCAATCCTCATAGGTCGGACCATATACGCCCGGCGGACGCAAGCCGGCCTGTCTCATCAGCACGGTCAACTGTCCCCTGTGATGCGCCTGGTGCAGGATGGTAAAGCGCAACGAAGCTCCGTTCTCCCATTCCTCCCCCATGATCGCGCGGGATTCGCGGAGACTGTCGTCGTTCCATTGCGTCTCTACGGCCTGCTGGAGCGCCGCCGCAAGCCGGCGATATTCCGCCGCGATCTCCGCCGCGGTATCGGGACCGCGCCGCTCGTCCTTTACGCCTTCGAACTCCAGCCCCAGCGCGGCCATATATTGCACCGAACTCACCAGATGCCAGGCCAACCGTCCCAACGTGCGCCTGCCCGGCGCGATCGGCTGCGACAGCGATTCATCCGTTAAGACGTTCAGCACGTCTTGCGTCAATCGCGCCTCCTTTTCCCATTCCTCGGCAAAATCCTCGATTCTCGTATACATCGCTATGCCTCCACCAGTCATATTGGACGTCCTATAGCGAAGTGTAACCGAATATCGCTGACAATAACGGTCAGTCATATTTCATAAATTCCGCTAACGGAAACGTTTAATCCGCCCTCGTCACCCGGCTCGACGGGCCGAACCGCTTGATGGATTTGGCGCGCGCCCGCTCGATTTCGACGGCCCGATCCCGGGCCGGGGCGCGGGTAACGAGAGAATCGAGTAGCTTCTGCGCGGCGGTGCCGACCTCCTCGACCGCAATGCGGAATGCCTCTCCGTTCGCTTTCGAAGGCTCGTTGAAGCCCGAAAGCTTCCTTACGAATTGAAGCGCTGCCGCGTGAACTTCATCCGTCGTCGCCGGCGGTTCGAAATTGAATAGCGTCTTAATGTTCCTGCACATGATTATTCCCTCCTCCAGCCTAAGCCGGTATCTTATCTGCATTGTACCACGAATCGTCCCGGATCTCGCGCGCCTCACGGCGGCGGCGAATACCCGCCCTACTGTGCGGTCCAGCCTCCATCCACGAGCTGTAACGTGCCCGTTACCAAGTCCGAAGCCGGGGAGGCCAGGGTTTTAGTAGTAGATCAGCTCTTTTGGTTAAACAGACATCTTTCAAGCTGCCTTACTTTTCTATAAGCAAGGTAGCAAGCAAAAAGCCAACAAATTAATCGAAGAGAGGGGATTTTCGGATTGTATCGAGACTACTAAGCTTGCTTAGTGTCTTGTTGCAATAAATAAAGGGCCGGTCCCAGGTAAGCATTGAAGGGCACTAACTGGAAATTCTTGAATGGAGGGAACCCTTTTGAAAAAGAAAACGCTGTCCATACTTCTTGCCGTTGGCCTTACAGCTTTGCTCTCAAACACGGTATTTGCTGCTGATACTCCTACGTTAGGTTATAAATGGAGCAGCAAAAATATTACGTATCAAAATAATGGTTCAAATAATGCTTATAAAGCATTTTGGACCAATAGAGCAAAAGAAATGATGCGACTGTAGTAACATTATCTTCTGGTACAAACTCTAATTTTACAGCAGGTATTAAGACCGTTTCTACTGTTACTTGAGATGGGGCTGCAGAATTTTACTTTTCGAATGGCTTGCTGGGCGCTCCGCCCCGGACGATAACCATAGCTCCCTTCCGAGAAGAGCGGCTCGAACAACGGTTGCAACTGCTGGGCGATCGCTTGCTGGATCACCCGATCTACTACGGTCGGAATGCCCAGCTTTCGCACGCCGCTTCCATCTGGTTTCTGGATTTCCTTCCGCCGTACCGGGCTTGGCTTATAGCTTCCATCTCGGATCCTTTGCAGGAGCTCGTCTCTGTTTTCCCGCAGCCATGGCAGCGCCGCCTCGACGGTCATCCCGTCGATTCCCGGCGCTCCGTGATTGCGCTTGACTTGCTTGTAGGCTCTGTTCAGGTTGTTCCTGTTCAGTATTCGCTCCAACAAGTCGTTTGCACCGTCTCTTTCTTTACTTTCCCGAGTTCCGGCGCTCCGCGCTCCCGCATACCCTTCATGTTCCACACTATCTCTTTGCAGGCAGCCCTTTCGGTATCTGCTTTCATCACGCCGACTCTCCGCATGTAGTCAAGACTTACGATTGTTCAGCCCTTCCGTTCGCCGTTGTCACGGCTTACGTACTATGGCGTCTGCTGACTTCTCACAGCAAGCTTTACTCCGTCTTTCGGATTTTTTCCCTTACTCCACGTCTGTGAGATCTCCCCGGGTAAGGGCGATAACTTTCCCATCATCCATCTGCCACATCTACATGATAAGATTCGGGCAGTATTGGACTTTGCATTGTACTGCAAGCTCGTCCGTCTCACCATGCCTTGTATGTAATTTCTGTTCGTCAGACCGAGGGTTTGCCTCCCGCTTCCTTCAGATTCGGCCTCGCGGCCGACACCCTTACCTTCAGCTAACAGTTCCTACTGCTAAGCCTGTAGCGGACTTGCACAGCCTAGTTATCGCCCATGCCAGGCGCACAGTAGTATGAAAACAGCAGCCTTAATCGGCTGCTGTTTTCATCCCTTCCATTTTCTCTGCTTTATAGTATTTACCATCATCTTGAATTGCAATATAATCATTCGTTTCGACATTTTTAATTTTAAACAATTTTGTTCCTTTTTTGTACTTATTAGAAAACAGATTCGGTAGTTCACTGGATTCCTTTGTGGAATGTATTTTTATTGTGCCAATTTCATCATCAATTTCAGTTACTGCTTCATTTGTAATTTTATATACTTCATGGTTCCATGTCACAACATAAAATGCCCAACTTTGTAAAGTGTGTTGGTTTGAGCTTGAACAGGCCACAAGAAAAAGCGGCATAGCAAGTATTAATACTAACGCTTTTTTCATCTAAATTCCTCCAATTAAGTACATTTTTATAATTATACACTTCCGATCCTTTAAATGTTGCATTCGGAATGACGTGAAATGCGCCCGACGAAAGCGAAGTGTTCTGCGTTCCAAAAAGTTGACATACAGGCCTGTTGATTAACCATAATATGTAACGTCAGCGAATCTCCCTGCCCTCGAAATCACGAAAAATAACGACACGATTGCGCTGCGCCAAACGACATTGAGGTGTTCCAAGTTGGCAGGTCATATCACGGATGACCGAGGAATCGGGTACCGCTTGGCGTCGCAGTGCAGTGACAGTTTCGACCATATAAGGTCGTCCGTGTCCGATAGCAATCGATCCAAAGAAGAAGAGTCGCGGCCTTCCCGTTGCGGGAGGCTCGCGACTCTTCTTGTGCTGCACCGTTTACGCATGAACGTCTTAGTACGGATTCGGCGGCGGAGGCACCGTGGCAGAGCGAGTGATCAGATCCAGGTAGAAATGGGCCATAGACGTATACACGTATGGCGCCAGCCACAGAAACACCCCAACAGCGCCCATCCGATAAAGGATAAATAGAGCATGAAAAATCGGCCTTTATGTCCGACCATCATTGCCTTGCTGCGCCGAATCGCTTCCAACGGGCCGATCCCCGTATTGTCGATCAGGATATAGTAGGCTTGAGAATACCGAAATGCGGCGATAATGCCCGGAATAACGAATAGCAACGACCAAAGAGAGACAAAAACGATCAGCAACAAATACAGCAGAAACGGTTTAAAAAAATCAGAAAAGCCGCTGAACAGCGTCCCTTGCTCTCGCGCGAATTTCTGAACTGGCACCCTTTGTATTCCATCTTTGTCCAATTGGAATATTATGCAGAAGAGGCGCTCATGCGAACCGTGTTCAGGACTTCAGAGTTCCGGCCGCGTTCGCTCCTTCCAAGATCATTCGGTGAATTCCTTCGTTGATCAGCTGGCGGGTTTCGGATCGACGGACTTCTACGGGACAGGAACGACGGAAGTGGAATTCCTAGATTAGCGGGTAACGAAATCCCAGTCCTGCGCAATAACATCGCCCTTCTCGTTCAGCCCTTCGAACCGATAACGGTGCGCGTTGTACGATCTTTTATCGGCGATCGCCAAGCACCAATAGCGATGCCCGTCCTCGCCCTGTACGATCGTGGCGAAGCGTTCGTCTTCTCCGTCACGCTCGACCGCCCGAACGTCCGCGATGTCCGAATCGAGCAGCATGCCGAAATAGAGCAGCACGCCTTCCGAGCCGGCATTCATGGTCGTCGCTCTTTTCCCCGCTTCGCTTCCGTCCAGCAATATCGAGGAGCTGACGCTCCCCTTGAGCTTAGCGGAACTCCCGTTCAAGCCGGGCTCGTAGAAGTCCACGATCATGCCAATCGAGTCAATGTCCTGATACTCCCACGTTTCCGTTCGAAAGACGAAAATTCGATCCTTGAGGTTTACGGTGTAAAGCTCTTGTTTGAAGGAGGGCTCGGTGATCTCCCACACCTTGGCCGGACTCGGCGGACTGTCCAAGCCCGAAGAACGAGCGGACGGAGCCGGTTCCACCTTCGCCTCCATCGTTCGCCATCCTCCCGCCTCCTGCACGACCGCGACCGCGAGAACGATCATCGCCGCAAGGCCGGCCGCGCCGAAGCCGCCGATCCGCCAAGTCCGGCTTCGCCGTCTCGCCGATTCAGGCCGCAACGCTTTGGCGCGAATGCCCGCGGCAAGGTCCGGAGTAAACATTCGGGCGTTAAGCGGCTCCCCCTTCAGTGCGTCGTACCATTCCGGTTCAAATCGGCTCATAGACGGCTTCCTCCTTCAGCATTAGGGACAATTTCTTGCGCGCCGTAAACAGCCGCGATTTCACAGTGCCTTCCGGGATGCCGAGGATATCGGCGATTTCGTGGATCGGCAGCTCGTGCTTGGCGTGCAGCACGAGCGCCTCCCGGCATTTGGCGGGAAGCCGGAACACGCAAGCCCACACCTCGTTCGCCGCCTCCCGCTCCAGAAACGTCTGCTCCGCCGAATTGCCGCGATCAATCCGCGAGACGAAATCCACGAGAAACACCTTGCGCACGAATGCCGATTTTCGATGGTTGATGCTGATGTTCCGGGTAATCTTCAACAGCCAAGTCTTCAACGACGACTCGCCCCGGAACGCATGGATTTGGCGATAGGCCCGGATAAACACTTCCTGGGCGATATCGTCCGCCATCGCCCGGTCCTTCGTCGCCAAAAAGGCGAAGTTCCAGACATCCTGCCCGTAGGCGGCCATCGTCTCCTCCAGCCATTCGGCATTCCCATTCTCCATATACTTCGCGTATTCCTGGCTCATCCGCTTGATCACCTCTCATGGAAATAGACAATCGACGAGCCCGGAAGGTTCACCCCTCCATGTCTTTGCGCAGGAAAATGGCGAGAGAAGCGCGATAGGAAAGATAGAGCAAGACCAGTCCAGCGAATGGAAGCCCGGCCAGCAGACCCGTCCGGGAAGGCCAGTCGGCTTCGAGCGAATCCGCGGCGCCTCCAAGCCCTCCAATGAGCGCCGCGGTCAGAAATATGACCAGAAACGTAACGAACGAGGAATAACGGACGCCCAGCCAAAATTGAACGGGGTAATAGACTGCCGCGAAAGACAGCGCAATGGCGGCCGACAGCGATAGGCGCATATCCGTTATCGGGAAATCCCGCTCTAGCGCGTAGACGTTAACGGCGTAAACGACGCCGACCAGCGCCACCCCCATGACCAGATAGACGAGCACCGACGCGTATTTCGCCGCCACGATCTGCTGCCTCCGAACCGGCAGGCTGCCGACAAAGAGCATGCTCTTGTTGCGACTTTCGAGGCTTGCGGCGAACACCGTCATCATGATCGGCGGCAACACGGCAATCAACACGGAGGAGAACGGGGACACGGCGAAAATGCCGAAAATGGCGGCGTAAGCGACTACGAAGAGGAAATACATTTTCAAAGCCAATAAATCTTTGCGAATCAGTTTAACCATGCGTGCCAACCCCCTTGGCCGTGAAGTACATGATCTCTTCCAGGGACGGACGTTCGATGCGGGCATAATCCGCGAACAGCCTTTCGATTTCTTGGCGGTTGTCCGTCAACGCTTCGAATCCGGACGACGTCTCGCGAATGCCGACGAACAGCGCGCGGACGTCGGCGTCGAGCAGCTCGCGGCCCGCTTTGACCAGCGCGTACCGGTCGAAGATCCGTTCCTTGGACTCGTTGAACACGAGCTCCCCCTTGTCCAAGAATGCGATATAATCGGCGACGCGGTCGAGATCGGTCGTAATATGCGTGGAAAACAGGATCGACTTGCGCTCGTCCAGCATCAGGTCCGCCAGAAGATCGAGCAGCTCGCGGCGGAAGACGGGATCGAGGCCGGCGGTCGGTTCGTCCATAATGAGCAGATCGGCCCGGTGAGACAATGCGAAGGCGAGGCTCAGCTTCATCTTCATGCCCTTGGACAGGCTGCGGATCTTCGCTTTGGGCGACAGCTCGAACCGATCGAGGTAACGGCCGAACGTCCGATCGTCCCATTTCGAATAGAACGGCGCATAGATGCTTTTCATATCTGCGAGGCTTAAGTGGTCGTAATAGTGGCTGTCGTCGGCGACGTAGCCGATTCGCTCTTTGACCTCCGCTTCGCGCTCGAGGACGGGCTGGCCGAAAACCCGGACTTCGCCCGCGTCCGGCACGGACATTCCCATCAGCAGCTTGATCAACGTGCTCTTGCCTGCGCCGTTCGCCCCGATCAGCCCCGTAATATACCCTTGCTTCATTTCCAAATCGATATTTTCCATCGCGAACCGTTTATACCGCTTGGCGAGCCCGCGGACTTCGACCACATTTCCGTTCATGAAGTTTCCCCCTCCAGTTCCTCGTGCACGAGCCGAATATGGGCGATCAGTTCCTCGAGCGGCATCCCTAGCGATCGGCTTTCCTGAACCGCTTCGAACAGCTTGCCCTCCAGCAAGCGCAATCTTTGCTCCCGAATGAACTGCGGATTGGCGCCGGACACGAAAGAGCCCTTGCCGACGACCGAATCGATCAGCCCTTCCTTTTCCAATTCCTCGTACGCCCGCTTCGTCGTAATAACGCTGATCTGCAAATCTTTGGCCAGTTGGCGGATGGACGGCAGACTCTGTCCCGGCGCCAGCTCCCCGTTAAAGACGGCCTGGCGAATCTGTCGAACAATCTGTCCGTAGATCGGCTCGTCGGACGCGTTGGACAATATAATGTTCATGATCGGTCACCGCTTATTGTGTATTTAGTGTTTATATATAATATATACAATTAGTGCTTTAATGTGTCAAGTTTGCGAGCAAAAATGCCGTCGGTGTCTTCTGATGCCGAGGTGGCTTACGGAGATCGAAGTACGAATTGTATTTCGTACAACTAATTTAGGTCCAATTTGACCCTTCCCATTCGATAATTGCATTATTACAACTAAATCAGCCTAATTCACTTCATTCCTGCCCAGTTTGGACAGATTAGTTGTACTTTGTGCACGTAATTAAAATATCTGCAAAATTTCCGGGAAATTAATTGTACTTCATACAATTAGGATAAAGATTATGGTAGGCATGAGGTGCGAAGGTACAGTGGCGAAAGACATCGTTCCCGATGAGTTTAAGAGTCGGAATCTAACCGTTAATCGTCGATGGGAGGTTGCCGGATCCTGGGTTATCTTCTCCGTTCATCGGCATCCCCCTCGTTTTTCCGGTGCTTGATCTCTTTGACGACCAACCATCCTATTAAAACCGCCCCGCCAATCAAAAAGACGGCGCGCGTCAAAGGAGAAGCCTCAATCAACCAATACCCTATCAACTTTTCCACTCCTTCCCTATTGGGCTCGCAAAGACCATCCTATCACGGAATTTCAGTTCTTAAAAGACCTATTTATAATAGAATTAAGGTAATCCAAGTGCCTCCACTCACTTACATCCATTGTCTACACTTTTCTTATAGCCCGTTTGGAGGTCGTCTCATGACACAGAAAAAATCGACAAAAGCCATTATTGGCGAACGAATCAGGCATTACCGAACCATGAAAAATCTAACACAGGACGAGCTTGCCGAGCGAACAGGCAGCACAGGCTCTTATATTGGCCGGATCGAACGCGGCGAACGCAACTTCAATCTCTCCACCGTTGAGAAAATATGTGACGAACTGAACATCAGCGTCTTCACCCTCTTTGCCCATGAGGACACCCCTGATCTATTGCGAGATCATCCTTGGCTTCAAAAAAGTATCGCGCTGCTGCTGGAGCAATCCGAACGCAACCAGCAAAAGGCCTTTCGCATTTTACAAGAAATGTTCTCGGATTAGCCCCTAAGTTTGATGGGAATGATTTCCCCCTCTCCTTCTCTATCCCTATCGAACACCTTTTCCAATCCCTTTTGTACACAACCGTAGTCGCTCTCGGTCATGGTTGCCGGAATCATCCTGCGCCCGGCGTCAGGTATCACTTTGCAAACGTATCCTTCCTCGTCGATCAGGCGGACGAAATCGCCAATTGTTCCTGAATCCATTGACAAACGGGCTTGTTTTCTGTTCTAATTAACAATGATATTCATTCTCAATTGGGAACGGAGCGTAAAACGGAATGAATGAAATGGAGCTCTACGACGTGACGATTATCGGAGGCGGTCCCGCGGGGCTGTACTCCGCTTTCTATAGCGGCTTGCGCGAAATGAAAACGAAGCTGATCGAGTACCAGCCTTTCCTCGGCGGCAAAGTAAACGTGTATCCGGAGAAAATGATCTGGGACGTCGGCGGTCTGACGCCCGTTACCGGGGAACGGCTGATCGAGCAATTGATCGCGCAAGGACGGACGTTCGATCCGACGATCGTGCTGAACGAGAAAGTGACTTCGATCTCGAAGGACGCGGACGGCCGCTTCGTTCTCGATACGGCATCCGGGACGAAGCATTATTCCCGTTCCGTCATTCTCGCCGTCGGCGGCGGCATCCTGAAGCCGACGAAGCTCCAGCTCGAAGGCGCGGAAAAGTACGAGGTCTCGAACCTCCACTATACGGTGAAATCGATGGCCCGCTTCAAAGGCAAAACCGTGCTCATCTCGGGCGGGGGCAACTCGGCGATCGATTGGGCGAACGAGCTGGAGCCGATCGCGGAGAAAGTGTATCTCACGTATCGCAAGGAAGCGCTGAAGGGGCATGAGGCGGAAGTGTCGAAGCTGCTCGGCAGCTCTGTCGTCTGTCTGCTCAACACCGAGATCGACAAGCTGATCGCCGTCCCCGGACAAGAGGCGATCGACCGCGTGCTGTTGCGGAACCACGACGACGGCGCCCAAGTCGAGCTGCGGGTCGACGAGGTCGTCATCAACCACGGCTACGAGCGGGATAAGGATTTGCTGGAGAACAGCGCCGTCCGCATCGCGATGAAAAACGAATACGGAGTCGCGGGCACGCCGATGAGCGAGACGTCGGTCGACGGCATCTTCGCCGCGGGAGACATTCTGGCGCACGAGGGCAAGCTGCATTTGATCGCCGGCGCCTTCCAGGACGCGGCCAACGCCGTCAATAAGGCGAAGCAATATATTACGCCCGAGGCTCAAGCGTACGCGATGGTGTCGTCGCATAACGACCGCTTCCTGGAACGCAATCGCGAGCTGAAGAAGCAGCTGTTCAAGAATCTGTAATTAACGGGGATGGCCCATACGGTCGCAAGTCGACCTGAGGGACATCCCCGTTTTCGGCCTTAGTAAGACACGTTGGCGTCGGGAGCTCTGTCCGCCACGACGGTCAATACGACGCCGTGCTCGAGCAGCGCTTTCAACGCGCACAGCACCATCGTGAAGCCGCCGGTCGAATCCAGCGCCTGATTCATGACGTCGTCCCCGTCCCCTTGGAATCCGAAATTCGCGACGGATACGAGCGTTCCGTCCGAACGGCTCGCGAACGTCCACTCGACCCGGGACAGGTCTCCCTCGTCTCCCCAATCCATCACGATTCGCTTGTTTTCTTCGAGCTCCAACACGTTCACCGGGGACGAGACCCCGTACATCTCCCAATCCCACCGAACGGACTTTCCTTGCTCCAGCTTGCCGCTGCTCTTGGTGAACCAGAACTTCGTCGTCACCTCCGGATTGACGATCGCTTCGAACACTTCCTCCACCGGCTTGCGGATCAGCATATCCGCCCGCACGACCGGCTCTTGCCGCAAGGTTTTCATTAAGGACACCGCCTTTCAAGAATTGTATTCTAACAGCAGATCAACCTATCTCATCCAATGGGTCCAACGCGCGATCGTCTAGATGAGACCTTCGGCCTTCCGCTGCGTATGAAAGAACAACCGATAAGAACGGGGGAATCTTCGTGCAACTGACTTTGGAAAACATCGTCAAGAAGTTCGACGACAAAGAGGTGCTGCGCGGCGCAGGGTACACCTTCCGCAAAGGTCGGATCTACGGCCTGCTCGGGCGCAACGGCGCCGGCAAGACGACGCTGTTCAACTGCCTGAGCGGCGAAACGCCGACGGACGGCGGCAAGGCGCTGATCGAAGAGGACGGCGTCGTTCGCGCGCTGCGCCCGCTGGACGTCGGCTACGTCTACTCGCTGCCGATCTTGCCGGAATTTCTGACCGGGTACGAATTCGTCAACTTTTTCATGAAAATCAACCGGGACAAGCTGCAGCCGGAGCTCGGCATCGACGATTATTTCGACATCATGCAGATGGACAAGGAAGACCGGCACCGGCTGATCAAAGGCTATTCCCACGGCATGAAAAACAAAATCCAGATGCTGCTTTTCCTGATCACGAGGCCGCCGGTCATTCTGCTCGACGAGCCGCTCACCTCCTTCGACGTGATCGTGGCGCTGGAGATGAAAAATCTGCTAAGGGGGATGAAGCGGGATCATATCCTCATCTTCTCCACGCACATCCTGCAGCTCGCCTCCGATCTGTGCGACGAGTTGGTCGTGCTGAACAACGGCGTACTCTCTTCCGTCCCGGCCGAGCTGCTGCAAAGTCCGGAATTCGAACGGAGCGTTATCGACTTGCTGAAGGATGAAGCGCCATGATGGGAATCATCCGCACGCTGCTCGCCATCCGCACGTCCTCCGCCGCCAACCTGTTCATCTTTTACTTCCGGAAGCTGCCGCTGATCGGCAAGCTGCTGCCGGAGAGCGCGTACGCCAATCTGCCGATCAAACGAGCCGCGGCCGCGCTCGTCTTCATCGCCAGCATCGTCTGGGGATTCGCTTCCAGATTCTTGTATCTGGGCCTGATGGTCTATTGGCCGGTTTCCGCGTACGGCCAGAGCCTTCCGGAAGAAGATCGGCTTCTGCTGTTTTTCCATATTTTCATTCTGCTCAGCTTTGCGGTCGCGGCCGTGTCCCAAGCTTATATGCTGGCGCCGCAACGGATCAAGTACATCGCCGTGAAGCTCATGCGGATGCCGGCCGACCGGTTCATGCGCGCTTCGCTCGGACATCGCTACTTGACGTTTTTCGTGTATCTGCTTCCCGCCGCGATCGTATTCGCCTCCCTGCTGGGCGCCACCGCTCTGCAAATCGCGATGATGACCGTGACGGTCACGCTGTGGAGGGTGTTCAGCGAATATCTTCACTTGATCCTGTTCAAGAAGACCGGGCACGTACTGGTCAAGAACAACCTGATCGTCTGGCTGACGATCGGAATCGGCTACGCGGCCGCCTACGCCCCGCTGTTCCTGCAAGCCGCCCCGATGACGGGAACGGCGCTGTTCTACTGGCCTGCGCTCGGGCCATTCGCGGCGCTCGGCCTGTATGCGGCGATCCGGCTGGCCCGTTATCCGGATTATTACGGCGTCGTCGACGCCGCGGCGAAGAAGGACGATCCGCTGATGGACATCGGCAGGATGGTGCAGGAAGCGGAGAAATCCCAACTGAAAACCGACGACGAAGTCTCGCCCGCGACCGCCGATACCGGCGGAAAGTACAATCGCCTGGAAGACTATGCGTACTTGAATGCGTTGTTCTTCGCCAGACATCGGAAGACGGTCGCCCAACCGGCGAACAAAAGAATGGCGATCGTCGGCGCCCTCGCCGCCGCGGGTACGGCGTTCGCGCTCTTCTCGCCGCAGCCGGAAGCGCTGCTTAACGTCGCCTTTGTCTTCCCGTACATGGCGCTCTTCATGTATTTCTTCTCTTCGGGCGAACGGGTCTGCAAGGCGATGTTCTTCAATTGCGATCTCAGCCTGCTTCGCTACGGGTTCTACCGTCGCGACGCGAACCGACATTTTCGCATCCGCTTGGGCAAGCTCGTCGGCCTGAATCTAAGAATCGCCGCCGCCATCGGGGCGGCCGCGACGCTCGTCACCGTGGCGGCCGGAGGATCGGCGCTCGAGAGCGACTTGCTGATGCTGTGGGCGTACGCGCTTTCGTTATCGGTGCTGTTCTCCGTGCATCATTTGTTCATGTATTACATTTTTCAACCGTATACGACCGAGCTGAATGCGAAAAATCCGATCTTCCACGTCTTCAACACGTTGTTCCCGATGTGCTGCGGATTCAGCATCGGCCTGCGCGCGGAACCCTACATCTTTGCCGTCGCCGCGGCGATTTTGATGCTGGCCTATCTTGTCGCCGCATTCGTTCTCGTCCGAAGATTCGGTCCCCGGACCTTCCGGCTCAAATAGTCGTCACGCATTGCGGATATCGCGAAGCAACGGCTCGCAAGGTTCCCGGTACGCATGCCCGAAACGATCCAGGTCGCGAACCGTCGCGTCGGGCACCGCTTTCGCGTACCGCCCCAGATGTTCGAACGGAACGACTTCGTCGTCGCGGCTGTGGTAGAGATAGATCGGAATATTGGCAAGCCTGGAGGCGAAATCCCCGCGCAATTCGTACTCCTTCGCTTGCCAATGTTCGTCCGCGCCCCAATACGGCGCCGCGACGACGAACAACCCGGAGACGCGCGGAACGACCGCATGCTCGGAGAGCACCTTCAGCAATACGGACCCGCCCAGCGAATGGCCGACCAGCAACAGGTCCCCCCGCAGCATGTCCAGCTCTCCCAGAAGCTTGTCCCGCCACGACCGATAGTCGGGATCTTCCGGACGGGGCATGCCCGGAGACGCAAAGTGATATTCCGTTCCGAGCGCCGTTCGAAGATTCTCGATTAAATCGCCGCTGCCCTGATGGCGCCCCTGCGTTCCCGCACCATGCAACGCTAGAACTTGCTTCATCATGAACCCCCTCCCCTCTCTTTATCCTAGCACTTCCGAACGAACGGACTTCTTCCCGATTGCGGGATCAAGACCTATCAAGATATCCTGATTATTCCGAATCAATTTCTAACGATGCAACGAGTACCGATTCGCCTTGCTTGCGAGGCGAATCGTCCGCAGTTCTTCTTCCGTAAGCTCCGGCACTTCGGCTGCTGCGAGATTTTGCAGCAGCTGTTCGCGGGAGCTCGCCCCCGGGATAGCCGCCGCGACCGCCGGATGGCTGAGCGAATAACGAATGGCGAGCTGGGTCAGGCTCCTCCCTGCGGAAGTCAGGCTCGCCAGCCTCTCTCGAAGCGCGACAAGCTCTTCCAGCTCGTAATCGGCCACCCCTTTGACGGGTTCTCGGTTCGCCGCCAGCGCGCCGCTCGCGAGAGGGCCCCTGGCGATCACGCTCATCCCTTTCTCTTGGAGCAAGGGAAGCACGGACTCCTCCGCGCGCCGATCGACGATGCTGTACGGGTTCATGACGCTGACCGCGGAGGACCTCGCCGCATACTCCCGAATGACGTTCGGGCGGATCGAGGAAATTCCGTAAGCCCGAATAACGCCTTCCCGCTTCAATTGCTCGAACGCCTCGATCGTCTCGTCTATCGGATCGTCGATCGTGCCGCCGTGAAGCTGATACAGGTCGATGTAATCCGTGCCGAGCCGTTTCAGGCTGTCTTTCGCGGCGGACAGAATGTAATCGCGCGACGGATCCCAGGTCCAGCCCTCCCGACCCGGAATCCGCCGATTGCCGACCTTCGTAGCCAAGACGACGCGCTCGCGCCGCCCCCGAACGGCCTTGCCCACCAGCTCCTCGTTCCGTCCGGCGTCGTAGAGATCGGCCGTGTCCAACAGATCGACGCCTCGATCCAACGCTTCATGGATGAGTCCGACCGCTTGATCTTCCTCCGTGCCCAACGACATGCATCCGAGTCCGATTTCCCCGACGAACAAGTCCGAAGTTCCAAGCCGATTTCTTTTCACCCGTATTCATCTCCATTCTCGGATTAAGCTCAACCGTAAAGCCTCCCGGGGCTTTCACGTAGAACGTCCATCCGTGCGACCTTTGCGGCGGATCGACGTCGAAGCCGTCGTCCTTCAGGCGACGGTTGATCTCGCCAAGAACGCTTTGGCCGCCGGCACGTCGGTAACCGTGAGATTCAGGTGATTCAAAATCATCATCTATCGCGCCCCTTCGCCTTCGATTTCTGATGCCAGTATACCACTCGGGGTCGAACGAAAAAAAATTTTTTTGGACAACTTTCGCGCGAAACTGAAACCACGGAATCGAACCTTCGTATTACATGTTGTTAAGATGCTTTCCGCAACTGCATATTTGCACCACAACTCCAAAGGGGAGTAGCTTGTACAGTAAAGTCGTCAATACGAGAGATCGTCCCTCTCCGGCTTTATTGGCATTGCCGTTTATGGCTCTGTTAGCGAGACCTTTGTCCACCGAGGCGAAGGTCTTTTTTGCGTTCGGGGGTAGAATAAGCGGTAAGCTCAATTCATCAGTCGAGGGGGATACGAATGGATTTCGGAATGTTGTTGGAGTATGGCTGGGTCTTGGTCGTTCTGATCGCCCTTGAGGGCTTGCTCGCGGCCGATAACGCGCTCGTGCTGGCGATCATGGTGAAGCATTTGCCCGAAAACCAACGGAAGAAAGCATTGTTTTACGGACTGGCAGGCGCGTTCGTGTTCCGCTTCGCTTCATTGTTCGTCATTTCCTTCCTGGTAGACGTATGGCAAGTACAGGCCATCGGGGCGCTCTATTTGCTGTTCATCGCCGGGAACCATATTTTCCGCAAAGTCGTCGTCAAGAAAAGCGAAAATGAAGCGGATCGGGCGGCGGAGAAGCCGAAGAAGCAGGCCGGATTCTGGACGACGGTCCTCAAAGTCGAAGTCGCCGATATCGCATTCGCGATCGACTCCATTCTGGCGGCCGTCGCGCTTGCCGTCGCCTTGCCGGCTACGACGCTGCCCAGGATCGGCGGGATGGACGGGGGTCACTTTATCGTCATATTCCTGGGCGGATTTATCGGCTTGCTGATCATGCGTTTCGCGGCGAACCTGTTCGTGAAGCTGCTGGAAAGAAGACCGTCCCTGGAGATCGCCGCTTTCGTCATCGTCGGCTGGGTCGGCGTCAAGTTGGCCGTGCATACGCTGGCGCACCCGTCGCTCCACGTCATTCCCCACGAATTCGCGGAATCGACGGGCTGGAAGATGACGTTCTACGCGGTGCTTATTATTATCGCGCTAAGCGGCTGGTTCTTATCCGGGAAGAAGAGCAAGGAAAAAAATCCGGCCAGGGCGGCTTAAGTCGGGCAGGCTATGGACGAAGCCCGCGTGACTTAAATATCTGTCGTAAGAAAAAGAACCGTTAGGGGAGCTCCCTGACGGTTTTTCTTCGTACGGTTTCGTTCCTTTTCCGGCTCTTCCGTTCCGCGGACCTTTCACCCGCCCATCGCCTACCGCCTCGCCTTGCTCCATGGCCTACCGCCTCGCCTTGCTCCAACCGTAGGCCGTTCGGACAGAGGATCCGCTAATTGTGACCGATCGTCCCCGGGCGATAGATCGTGCCTAACTGCGCGGCAAACCGTTCGAGCGCCTTCTCGACGTTCGCGATCATCCGGGGATCCCGGGTATTCGCGTCCTTCTCCCACCACCAACCGTGAAACGCCAGCGGTTCGTTCTTGCGATGCTTGACCGGATCGAACCGGGCGACGATGCGGTCTCCGTATACGACGGGCAGCACGTAGTACCCGAATTGCCGCTCGGAGACCGGCTTGTACACTTCCCAGCGGTATTCGAAATCGAACAGCTCGCGGATCAGCGTCCGGTCCCAGAGCAGATTGTCCAGCGGCGCCAGCACGCTTGCCCGTTCGTTCGGCCGATCGTCCGACAACGCTTGCTTCAGAAGATGCAGATCCTCGGTCCGGATATAGAGCGGATGCCGCAGCCCTTCCACCTCGACCGGCTGAATCCGGTTACCCGCCGTCAGCGCCGCGAACGCCTCGTTTCTCTCCCGGCTCTTCAAGCCGCGAATGCCGAGCCAGGCGTCGCTGGGCCTGTTCCAGAGCAGCCCGACGCTGCCGATGCGCCGCTCTACGAACCAGGCGTAGTAGCGATCGTCCGCCTCGAACGGATCCGGGAGGGCCAAGAGTTCCTCCGGAATGAGCCGCTCCGTTAAGTCGTAATATTTGCGCGTATGCGACTTATGGTGGATGCCGAGTCTTCCGGCATGGTACATGCCTTCGAGCGCGGCGCGCGACAATCTCGTCGGCCCCCATGCCCAGTCGACCTTCTCGTCGTCCTCCAAATCCCCGGAACAAAGCACGCCACGGCGCTCGATCTCCGCGCGCACCCGCGACGCGACGTCTTCGTTCTTGCGGCACCAAGCGCCGTAAAATTCGCGATGCCGTGAGAAATAAGGCCAGTCCTCCACCGGGAAGATGGCCATGTTCTTGTCCCAGTAATCGATAAGCCGGCGATCCCGATACAGCAGCTCCGACAGCATGCCGCGATCGAAGTCCTCGACCTTTGACCGCAGCACGAGCTCCGGGTTCGTTCCGACGACGTTCAGCGGATCGTACTGGATGCATCCGACCCGCCGAACGTAGGCCATAACGCCTTCTTTGCCCCGAAATCGAAAATCGCCGCTTAAGCCGTGGTAGAGCAGCAAAAACTTTCTCGCCTGTTGCTTCGTGATCCCGATCTCCATCATCAAAGGCTTGCTCATTTTCCCCACTCTCTCATCTGGTTTTCTATAATTTATCATTCGTATCGAAAATTAACAACGACCTTATTCGCGCCTTCGCGTCGTTTCATTGCGTTTCCCCTTCTTCCATCTCCACGGACCTTCTGCCCTGCCCATTCCGCCAGCGTTCGGACAGAGGATCCGCTAATTGTGAACAAAGCCGGTTTTTTTGCATCTGTGCGGACACAGGATCCGTTATTTGGCTCCGAGACGGCGATTTCGGCCATAAATCATCGAAATAACGGATCCTCTGTCCGATTCATCTTCAAAATGAGGGGGTTTCGGCAAAATAAGGGCTCCTGTGTCCGATCGCAAAAAAACAAGCGGAATGAAGACCCCTCATACATCGAAAAATTTTATACATTCTGATATGACCAAAAAAACGGCGTTATCCCGTCAGGTCATGCCGGAATAACGCCGTTTCCAAATCGCTACTCTTTCCGCTTCACCGGAATATAGATGTCCATCTCCAGCAGCTCGTTGCGGTCGCGCCAGCAGCGCTCGTCGTAATACTCGAACTCCGCCCCTCCCCCATGCTCGTAACCGGAGTGCGGGAACCATTCGTTGAAAATGGCCGTCCACGTCGTCTGAATCGATTCGACGAATTGCTCGTGGGTCGCCTTCGGCGTCGTGAAAACGGCATAGGTCTGCTCCGGATAGCGATAGCGGGCCGCGCCTTCCGGCAATTCGACGTCCTCTCGGGGCTCCACGCCGATAATGTAGTCGAATTCGCCGGATTCCATATCGAAGTTGCCGCAGATGCCGTACTCCGCGCACGATACGGCCAGCTCGTGCAGAGGCTTGCCGACCTCTCCCTTCATATAGTTTTGCCAGAAGGCGGTAATGTCCCGATTGTTCTGTCCGTCCTGATTGCGGGTACGGATCGAGTAGCCGACGATGTCGAAAGCCGGTTTCGTGACCATGCGATAGTTCATGCGAATCCCTCCTAAGTATGGATTGAACCTTCTTTGAAGCACGTTCGCCTTGGCATAGGCAGGGGCGCGGATGCCCCTTTTCCGATATTCGCCCGGCGTCATTCCGTACAGCTTGCGAAAAGCGCGGATGAACGACTCCTGCGTGCCGAACCCGCAATTCAAAGCGATATCGAGCAGCTTGTCGTCGGTATAGGCGACGAGACGGGCCGCGAGAACCAGTCTGCGCTTGCGGACGTATTCCATAACGGGGGCGCCTACCATGGACTCGAACACCCGGTGGAAATGAAACTCGGAAAAACTAGAGAGCTTGGCCACGTCGGCGAACCTCAATGGTTCTCCCAATCTCGTCTCGATCTCGTCCACGACTCTTTGAATCTCGCTTTCGTACGTCGGCATCCGGTTGCCTCCTTCGTTGTTGATTGTATACGAACGAGCGCTTTCGTTCTTGATCTTTTTTGCGATTTGTGCTGATTATACTTAGGGAGGTTATTTTGCTCCGATACTATCTGGGATACAACGGGAGACGCGTTAACGTTCTCCTGTCGCGGGAAGAAGCCTTAAACCTGTTGTTCACGACGCGGGGCTCCGTTAAGGGGCTGTGCGTCATGGTGTACGACGAAAAAGACAAGCTTGTCCGGATTATCCCCAATCCCAAACGGGACAAGCCCAAGTAAATTGGCTGCGAGCTCATAGGATGGCCGCATACGTTCAGATCAAGCGATCAGGCGGGAAATCGGCCCGAACGATCGGCAACCCGACTGTTTCCGCCGGGTTGCCGATCGTTTCATTCTCGGGAAATCCTCGCTTTGTCGCCTTCCGAATCCTTGACGACGAACCGGTGGTCGTGTTCGATTTCCGCTTTTTTCCTAATTATAACAGAGGATAAAGGCTCCTTTTATGTTCAAAATTCTCAAATTACGATTCGGCGGACGTTATGCGATCTTCGTAACACCGAATTAGGCTTTCGCATAGAATGCATCATGTTCAAGATACGGAGGTCGTGATCATGAGTTCGCCAAACGCGGCGCCGAATACGGCGCACCATAAATTGACGCCGATCTATCAATGCGATTCCGACGTTCATCGCACGTTGCGGTCGGTGAGAGACCATCTGCATAAGCTGTGCGCCCGTCATGCCAATCGCCTGGTGAAGGTGGAGACGATGGACGGGGACGTGTTCGAGGGGTATATCCGCCATTGCGACAGGGGAGTCGTCTATTTGAGCCTGTCGAACGAAGGCTGCTCCCGCGCCTTCTTCCCGTACCCTAATCCTTATTCCAGCTTCGTGCTTCCGCTTGTCCTGTTTAATCTTCTTGCGATCTCGCTGCTGTGAGACGCCGACAACGACTACGAAAGGAGCGATAAGATGACCTTTACGCCCTTCGGCCCGCAAGGAGGCGTGCAGCCTCCTTCTGCGCCGCCTCCGCAAGCGATTCCTCAGCAGCCTCTCGCGACGACGTTCGCCGTAGACCCGGGAGCCATCTCCGGCTGCTTGTTCCGCTTCACCTACATTTGGCCCCGTCGCGGCCCCGGCTTCTGGTTCTATCCGGTATTCGTCGGACGAACGTCCGTATCCGGATTCCGTTGGACCGGCTTTACGTGGGTCTTCTCGGGATTCGACCTTCGAAGCGTCGAATCGTTTTCTTGTTTTTAAGGAGGCGCTTCTCCCTCACCGCCTCTCGCCTGAATCGGGCTGCATCGGTTTGCCTGGCGGCAAGCTGCTGCAGCCCTTTTCCATTCCGGTCCTCGCCCAACTAGTCAAATTTGACTAGTTAAGCTTGGTTTGCTACACTGAACCCTACGAAAAGATAGAGGAGAATGCGAATGTCTGCCGTACGATTGCTCGTATTAGGAACGATTGCCCGCAGAGGAATCACTCACGGTTATGGCGTCCATCAGGATTTAACCGCTTGGCGGGCCGATACGTGGACGAACGTCAAACCCGGTTCGATCTATCATGCCATGGAGAAGCTCGAATCGCAGGGAATGCTCCGGGCCGAACAATCGGGCGATTCCGTCAAACGCGGACCTGCCCGTACGGAATACGCCCTGACTCCGGAAGGACAAGCCGAATTCCGAACTCTGCTGGAATCGGCGCTCCGGAACAACGACATTCAGCTCCTGGCCGCCGGGATCGCCTTTATGGAATTTCTGCCCCGTCCGCGGGTTCTTCGGCTGCTGGAGGAGCGGCTTGCTTCGCAAACCGCATCGGTCGCCTTCCTGAAGACGCTGCCGATCGAAGCCCGTCCGGCCGATCCGTCCAAGCATCCCGAGCTCGTCGGCCTGTGGATCGGGTATATGGAGTATGCCGTCGCGGCCACGCAATCGCTCATTCGCGCCGTTCAGTCGGGAAAATATACGTTCGCGGACGATCCTAACAAAATGGAGGACGCTCATCATGATTGAAGCGATATTGCACGATGGAAGCCGCTTGCCCGTCGAGGCAACCGGAGACGGACCCGATCTCCTTCTGCCGGTGAACCCCGTTCCGATCGAAGGACCGCAGGCGGAGGAAATGCGCAAATGGGGAGCGGACCCGGCTCTCGGCCGAACGCTGATCGACGGTCTATGCGACCGGTATCGCGTCGTAGCCTTCGACTACGAAGGACATGTCCTGCGATCGCCTAAGCCGGATACATTGACGCCGGACAACGTCGTCCAAGACCTGCTTGCGGTCGCAGACGCGGCCGGAGCCGGACGGTTCGCCTATTACGGTTATTCGTGGCTCGCCCTGGCCGGCATGCAGCTGGCGATTCGGACCGATCGGCTCTCCGCGTTGATCATGGGCGGCTATCCTCCGATCGACGGCCCGTACAAGGAAATGCTGAGCGTCACGACGGCGACTTACAAGATGTCCGCCGCAAGCCGGGAAGCTCCGCAAGCTCCTCGATCGGCGGGCTCTTCGGACGATATCGACTGGTCGACCGTCGAAGTCGCGATGAGCGTTGATCAGACCCGGCAATTCATGACCTTATATGGCGCGCTGCAGAATTTCGACGACAGGACGGTTCAGCGCCGCATCTCCTGTCCTCGCCTATGCTTCGCCGGAACCGCCGACCGGATCGAATACGGAGAACGATGGGGAAACGTCTCGGTCGATATCGCCGGACCCCTCCTTCGCCGAGGCCGGGAGCTGGAAGCGTACGGCTGGGACGTTCGGACGCTCGACGGCCTCGATCATACGCAGGCCATGCAAGCCGACGGCGTCTTGCCGCTCATTCGTCCATGGTTGGATGCCAGAATTCGGGAGCAGCGCCCCGATGATGCCGCAATTTCGGATGACGATTCCCGTTAATCGCCTCCCTGGCATACAATAACCCATGTTCAGAATACGGAGGTCGTCAACACCTATGAGCACCCTTGCCGCAAGGAGATCGACGATGAACCGAACGAGGCGGGTCGGTTCAAAGCCGTTGTTGCTGCATATGGCGCCGCGCGTAATCGCCACGGTCCCCGTTAACGGCCCGAGCGGGCCGCTCGCCGTCAATCCGGCAACCAACCGGGTTTATTTCGTGCAGAACGAACAAGGCGCTGTAGGCGTGCTGGACGGCGCAACCAACCGGGTCGTCGCGACGATCCGCGTCGGCAGGCTCCCCTCTTCTATCGCCGTCAATCCCCGAACGAACCGGATTTACGTCTCCAATTTTTTCGACGGGACAATATCCGTGATCGACGGCCGCTCCAACCGGGTCATCCGAACCGTCAAAGTGGCCGAACGCGCCTACGACGTTGCCGTTAACACGCGCACGAACTCCATCTATACATCCGCGTTTCTGAACGGATACGTGGCCGTCATCGACGGAGCTTCGAACCGGGTTAGGACCCGGATCGCAACCGGTCTGTCTCCTTCCGGTCTGGCGATGAACGAGCGAACGAACCGCCTCTACGCGACCAATACGTCCACCGATTCCGTGCACGTGATTAGCGGCGCGAACGACAAAATCCTGAAAACCGTCAAGGTCGGAAGAAACCCCGTTCTCACCCCGGCGCTCAACGAGAGAACGAATCGGGTATATATCCCCAACAACTTGAGCCGATTCCTCTCCGTGCTGAACGGGACGACGAATACCGCAAGCAGGATCCGGCTCGGCCGATTGCAAAGCGAGACGCTCGTCAATCCGGTCACGAACCGCGTCTACGTGACTAGCGCCCAGGTGGCGGAGCCCGGCCGGCTATTCCTCGTTAACGGAAGCACGAACCGCGTGATCCGTTCCGTCGCCGTTCCCGACGCTACGAGCTCGCTCGTCAATCCGCGCACCAACCGTTTGTTCGTCGCCCCGTACGTCGAGACCGGAACGACGCCGTTGGCGGTATACAACGGAGCTTCGCTGCGGCTCGCGGCCACGCTCCGCATCGGCCGGCAAGCCGGAAGCATGGCGCTCAATCCCCGAACGAACCGAGTGTACGTCGCCGTCGAGAATGCGATCGCGGTCGTCCAGGATTAGCCATTCCCCTCCATCCTTCGCGCCCTGCCGCGTTCGAGCGCCCCGCCAGTCCCGGGAGCGCTCTTTTATTTTTTCGCGGATCTTGTATGATGGAAAATAGAACAATGGCCATATCCGGAGGTTGATGGTGGATGAGAGTCGAAGCGCTGACTGAAGATCGTTCTCAAGCTTTCGCCGCTTATTGCAAGAAGCATCGCTCGGAAGTCGACGAATCGTTCCTCTACGACGAGGATTTGCGAGATTTCGAACCGAACGCGGAGAATCCGACTTACGTCGTCGTCGACGAGCAAGGCGCGATCGCGGGCGCCGCTTCGCTGATTCTGGACGATTATCGCCGGAGAAGCGGAGAGGCGCGATTCCGGATCCTGCATGCGGAGTCCGAAGATATGGCCTGTTACGAGCAGCTGCTGCAGGCGATCTTGACGCATACTGCCGGTCTTGCCGGTATATACCTGTTCGTCCCGCTTGTCAATGAGACCCTGAGTTCGTTCGTCGAACGTCTCGGATTCAAGGCAGATCGATATGCCTTCCTGCTCGTGCGGGAGAATCCGGAGCTTCCCGAAGTGAACTGGCCCGACCATTACGAGGTGAGAGCCTTCCGTCCCGGCCAAGACGAGGCGGACTGGTGCGCGGTGCGGAATCCGGCATTCGCCTCGCTTAAGGGAAGCGAAACGCCGATCACGCCCGATATGGTGAATAAGATGACGGAAGCCGAGGAGTACATCGAGGACGGCATGATGATTCTCTACCATCGCGACAAGCCCGTCGGGGCGGTGCGTTGCGCCGACGACGAGATCGACGGTCGTCCGATCATGAATATCGGCCCCCTCGCGGTTCTGCCCGAATATCAGGGCAAGGGCTTGGGCAGAAGCTTGTTGAGAACGGCGCTCCGGTTCGCCGCCAGCAAAGGCTACGACCGGACGGTTCTCTGCGTCAACGCGGACAACGAACGGGCCAAGGCGCTATACGTTCAGGAAGGCTTCAAGCAGATCGAAGCGGTTGCCTGCTACAAGCGGCCGGTCTAAGAAAAAACCGTCAGGATCTCCCTGACGGTTTTTTCTTCGCGCCTTCGCGCCATTTTGTTCCTCTTTCCGTTTTTCCGTTTTCCGCACACCTTTCGCCCCGCCCATCGCCACCGCCTCGCCTTGCTCAATACCCACCGTCCTGCTTGCTCCATCGCCCACCGTCCCGCGTTGCTCATGCCCCACCGTCGTACTTTGCCCCATCGCCCATGCCGTTCGGACAGAGGATCCGCTAATTGTGAACAAAACCGGGTTTTGCGCACCTACGCGGACAGAGGATCCGTTATTTGGCTCCGAGACTGCGGTTTCGGCCATTACGAATGCAAATAACGGATCGTCTGTCCGCAACACTATCAAAACGAGGGGATTTCGCCAAAATAAGGTCTTCTGTGTCCGATAGCAATAGATAGCGGACATGATAAACGGATGGACCGCAAGCTTTGTTCGCCGGCCACGCTTTAAGAATCGTTTAAACCTCCAAAATCACGGGCGATAGCGCCTGTGGTTTTTTGCTATCCAGGTACCAATATTAATTTTTTGATCATAATATGTTATTGACATTATTGTATGTCGTACAGTATTGTATGATCATGAGGTGATGTTATGACGCAGTTCGAAGACCTGCTTTCCTCGTTCGAGGTGGAGTTGAAACGGGGAACGCTGACGTTGGCCGTTCTCAGTCAATTGCAGACTCCCAAATACGGCTATTCCCTTCTTCAAGATTTAGTCGACAAACAAGTCGAGATCGAAGCCGGTACGCTCTATCCCTTGTTGCGCCGATTGGAAAAGCAAGGCGTATTGACAAGCGATTGGGATACCGCGGAGAGCCGCCCGAGGAAATACTACACGCTCAGCCCGGTCGGCCGATCCTTATTCGAGCAGCTAAGCGTCAATTGGCGCAAGTTGTCTCGGCAAGTCGAAACTCTCTTAGGAGGCGTTCATCATGAACCTGATTGACCAGTACGTATACGCGGTTGTCAAACGATTGCCGGAAAAGGCAAGGGCGGACGTGGAGAAAGAGCTTCGGGCGAATATCGAAGATATGCTTCCCGACGATTATACGGACGCCGATGTCCAGCACGCGTTGCTGACGCTCGGCAATCCGGCCGTACTGGCGAACCGATATCGGGACAACCCGCGTTATCTGATCGGACCCGAGCTGTACGGCAACTACCTGTACGTCATGAAGGTCGTGATGCTCGTAGCCCTGTTCTCCATTCCCGTGGCCGCGTTCACTTCGGTCGTAACGGACGCCCGTTACATGGGCGTCTACGAGATCGCGATGCAGATCGTCGTTCAGTTTGCGCTGATGGCCGTTCAAGCGTTTTACATCATCTTTGCATGCGTTACGATCCTGTTCGCTATCCTGGATCGCGTGGATCGAAAATACGTGCAGTGGCCGTTCACCGGAAAACCGTGGACCATTCAGGATTTGGATGAGGTCCCCCCGCCATCGTCCGCGATCGGCAAGAGCGGGCCGATCTTCTTGATCGTATTCAGCGTGCTTGCCGGAGGGGCGCTCAGCTTATTCCCCCACTTGATCGGATGGTCACGAAAAGACGACGGTTGGAGCATCACTCTGCTGTTCAACCTTGACGTCCTCCGCGCCTACGTACCCGCGCTTGTAGCGTTAACCGCGTTTAGCGTAATCCTGGCCTCGCTCCAGCTGATCGGACGCAGATGGACTATGCGGCTGGCCCTGATCAATGCCGCGCTCCAGGCGAGCAGCATCGTATTCGTTTGCTTGTTCTTGCTGGACCCGCACCTCTTCGCCGAGAGCTTCATCGCAATTGCCGCCGAAGGCGTCAATGTCGACATCGAAGAGTTCAACCGGTATTGGCTCTTTGGCAAGATCGGATTGACGTTTATCATTGTGCTGACCTCGACATGGGATGCGATCAGCGCATTGTTAAAAGCCAGAAAAGCCTAAAGCCCTTATGCCCTGCATCGCGAAAAACTTCAAGAGAAAGCAAAAACCCGCCTCAAGGTTGCAGCCGAAGGCGGGTTTTTGCCGCTTATTCAAAAACATATTTCAACGCCCAATTCCTAATTTGACCGGCCACGTCCGCGACATCCGCATTCGTCGTATCCACGGTCGGCATAGGCGGGCAGTAAGCCTCATCCGCGTTATTCACCAGCCATTCGGCGAACTCCTTGTACTCGCGAATCGTTTCTTCGGGCCAACCTCGTGCGCGCAGGCGTTCCTCTCTCGTTCGACCGTCGCAGTGCAGGTTCAAGTAATAGACGTGCTTGAAATAAGAATAGTCCGGACACTTCTCGATATCCCACGGCATCGCCGTGCCGCAGATGATCGTCATGCGCCCGCTCTCGGCGACGTTGCGCGCGATGCGAAGCCATACGTCCCGGATTTGCTGTTCGTCCCGAACGCCCAGTTCGCGGAGGTTATCGATATCGAAAATATCGAAATCCGGCATGATTTTACGCAACTCATGGATCACGAAGGTTTTGCCCGAACCGCTCGAGCCCGTCACGATAAACAGAGGAAGCTGCTTTTCCCTCGTCGCGCCAAGATCGACTCTCATATCCATCCCGCCTTCCTGTTACTTCTTGCGAATAGAATTGTAGCATACACGGACGCGCTGCGTATCCCTCTGCCGGAACGCGGTCATGAACCGAGGGAACGAATCGTAAAATAGAATATGAAGCTCGTACGAGGAGCGGCAGTCTCGGAGGGGGATGCGATGAAAATCACGTCGGGAGGATTCGAGGTCGTCTATCACGGCAGAGTGTTCGCTTACGGGATGAACCCGATCGAGATCGTCTTGTCGGAGGAGCATGATCCGTTAAAATTCGTCTTCTGCATCGAACGGGAGCCGGAGCGGAACGACTTCGTGACGGACATCCGGCTCGTTCGCTACAACGAGGTGCGCATCGCGTGCGTCAACTTTCCGAGAGGCAAGCCGATCGGCAACCCGGACATGATCCGCCTCGGCGTTCTTCACAACCGAAAGCTCTCCTTGCGTTACGAAGTAACGATCAATCCGGACGCGACGTCGTGGTCGCTGACGTTTACGTTTTACGCGGGCGAGGGGGTTGCGCAGCATGAATAAAATCGAAATTCAAGACCCGAAGGTGGCCGGCAAGATCATCGCGGCGAACGCCGAGAGCGAGAAGCGCAAGGCGGAGCTAGGCTTCCTGGGCAAGTTCTTCGGTTCGGGGGAGAACGTTCGCCTGTACATTGTAGGAACGATCGCGCTCGGCGTCCTGCTCATCGCCCTGGTCTACACGCTGACGCCCGCGAAGTACCGCTCGGCCGACTTCGGATTAAAGGAAATGTGGACGCTCGTCGTGCTCCCGGTGGAATCGACGATTATCGGTTATTTAATCGGGTCGAGGTCTAAAGAAACCGGTGGCTGAAGCCGTACCTTCAAGACGTAGGACTCCAGCGCCGTTTCCGTATAGCCGGAGTCCCCGTCTTGATTCCAAGCGATCAGGACGGGCGTAATCGTCGCTTCGGTCGTTCCCTGCGGAAGCTGCTCGGTGACGAGAGTGGTCGTCGAATAACGGATAGAGTCTTTGCCGCGTTTTCCCTTCGTCAAGTAGCCGCTGCTCTGGGAGGACATGGCGATCGTCATCTCCTTGTCTCCCGCCTGGATCACGTAACGCATGCCGTACCTCGGAGCGCTATCGATCAAGGCGTTCGGACGCAACTCGGACGGATATTCCCAAACGAGCTTCCATAACGTCGAACGGGAGGCTAGACGAACTTGCCGCGCTTCGAATCTCACGTCCTGCGCGGTCGCCTTCGGCAATGCCTCGATCTCCGCGACCGGCTCTCCCTGTTTCTCCACGGGAATCCGGAAGCTCCAGTCTCCCGGCAGCAGGCGCTGATCGGACGGATCCTCGAACACCGCGATCGCCGGGACTTCGACGTCCAGCATGAAAGCATCCGGCGCTTTGTCCGTAAAATAATAATTGACGATGCCGATTTTCTCTTGGCCCCGCAAAGCTCCGCTATCCGTTCCGATCACCCCGGGCGTTTCCGCTTTCATGGAAGCGCCCAATTCAAATTTGGGTTGCACCCAAAGGGATTCCGCAATGCCCTCCGGCTTCGATACGGAATAACTGATGGACAGCCGCTGTCCGTCATAAATCGTTTCATGTACTTTCAGCGTGTACGAATGATCGGTTCTCTCCGCCAGAACGCCCATCTCTTGACGCCCTTCCGATTGTAACGCCGGGCCTCCGATCTCGGAGAAAATCGATTGAAACTTCTGCTTGACGGTTTCCGCGAACGAACTGTTGCCGGCAAAAACCGTCGACGCGCCGATCAGTACGATAAGAGCCGAAGCCGCCAGCGTCCAAGATCGCCTGGATCGCCTGGTTGTCCGGCCTCGCTCCGGAAGTCGAGCCAATAAATCCTCGATCGCCCTGTGCGCTTCCGTCGGAACGGCCGTCAGTTCCTTCCGCATCGCCTCCGCCATCCGTTCGTCCCATTCCGTTCGTTTCACGGCAACTCCTCCTTTAATACCGGGTCCTTCATCAGCATCGCGAGCTTCAGCCTTGCCCGGTGAAGCCTGGACTTCACGCCGCTCTCGCTCAAATCGACAATGCTCGCGATCTCCTTTACCGACAGATCCTCCAAGTAAAACAGCACGACGATCTCCTTATGCTCCAAATCCAGCTCGTTCAGCAAATCCATCAGTTCCAAATCCGATTCCAGTTCATGCGATCCGTTTTTTCCTTCGTGAAATCGGTCTACGGGAATAATCTTTCGGTTATGCCGAGCGACCCGCCTGCACTCGTTGATCAAAATTCGAACCAGCCACGTGCGAAAATAAGCGGGCTCCCGCAGCTTGACCACTTCTCTATAGGCCAGCAGGATCGCTTCTTGAACCGCATCCATCACGTCCGTCCGGGAAGAGAGGATCCCCCTGGCGATGGCGTACAGCTGCGCTTCATTCATGCGGATAAGCGTCGCGAAAGCTTCTCGCGAGCCGGCTCTCGCCGCTCGGGCCAACTCGTTCCCTTCCAATGCCCGCAGCTCCTTTCTCTCTGTTTTTCTACTTATTAGAGTAAACGGACGGCCGCCAGGTTTCGCAAACATGAAATAAACCGCCGCGGGATAACGCGACCAAGGGAGCCCCTCGGCTCCCTTGGCGACGATAAAGAGACTTAGTTGATTTCCGAAATATTCATCAATTCATACCCGGAATTCGATTTTTCAAAATTTAATACAATCCTTTTACTTCCACGATTTTTATTAAGCACACCCTCGATTTTAATTTTTTTCCCATCGTTTTCACAAACATCTTCCAATTGAAACAGCCAATTGGTACCATATTCCTTCTTAATGGCCATATTTATTTCTTCTCTAAGAATAATTGCGACAAATTCCCTCAGACCATTTGCATTTTCTTCTCCCTGAACTTGATGGCCTTGAATAGGATAACTGAAACCTGAAGTAAACAATGTCGATGATATGACCAATGCCACAAATGCTCGACTTTTCAATATCATGCACATCCTCCTGGGTTTTTCTTAGTGTTTCCTTATCCAGGGGACTGATGCCAAAAAAACGCCTTCGACAGATTAGTTGTATTTCGTGCAAGGATATAAAAAATCCGCAAATTTTCCGGACAATTAATTGTACTGCATACAACTCGTGCAAAGTACGTGCGGTAGGGGCGTGAGATGGGGGTGTGAGGTGCGAAGGTATAGTGGCGGAGGTTCGAGGTTGCGAAGGCGCGGAGTACGGAGGTTCAGTGTTAGGCCGTTCGGCATCGCATCAGGGTGATTCTCCGCACCCGAATTCACAATGTTCAACCCTGACCCCCTCCATGGACATACCTTGTTACAGGTCCAGCTCCACCATCGATTGCGCGACCGCAGGCGTGTCGGTGATGATGGCGTCAACCCGGAACTTCAGCACTTCCTTCAGATTGCGCCGGCCGTTCACCGTCCACACCCACACTTCGCGTCCGGATCGATGCGCCCTCTCGACGAGCTGTTCGGTCAGCATGATCTGCTCGATCGTGTAGAAATCGACGTCGAGCAGGGTTAAGTCGCCCAAGGCGAAATACAAGATGCGGCCGATCTTGATTTCCGGCGCGATTTCCCGGATGAGTCTCAACGTCTCGCCGTCGAACGACTGGATGTAGACCTGATCCTCCATACCGTGCGCTTTGACTTGCTTGACGACCTCCTTCGCCAGTTCCTCGCCCGATCCGTACGGTTTCAGATCGATTAATACCTTGATCCGGCCGAAGGCTTCCGCGAGCGCCTCGCCGAGCGTCGGAATCGCGACGGGCTCGCCGTTGCCGTCGACACCGATCCGAAGCCTGGACACTTCTTCATAGGTCAGTTCGGGTACCCGCTCGCTTACTCCGGCCATTCTCCGCAAATCGTAATCGTGGTGAAGCACCGCCACTCCGTCCGAGGTCAATTGCACGTCCAGTTCGACCGATTGAACGCCCAACTCGATCGCATCGCGGATCGCCGGCAGCGAATTCTCCGGCGCATCGTCCGCGACGCCCCGATGCGCCGAGATCAGCACGTTCCACTTGGCATAGACGAGCGTATCGCTCGCTTTGAACCCGACGAACAGAATCAGCCCGGCGTAGACCGCGGCAATCGCGATGTACAGCAATCTCTTCCGCGGATGGTTTCTCCAGTAGTTCGCCGCACGCCTTTCCAGCCGGCCGAGCCTGCTGCGGTAAATTTCCAGACGATCGTACCGCTGCACGCCTTGTCTTCTCCCCAGAGAATAGAACAGCCGGGTCAACAGGATCAGATTGACCGGAATGAGCAGCAACGTAAACATATACGTCAGCAACGTGGACAGCGTCAAGGAATAATGGTCGGAGAACGCCTTCAGAACGTTGATATCCAGCCAGGACGGCAAGTAGGATAGCCAGGAGAGCGCCGCGAAGCCCGCGCCGAATAACGTGAGGTTAAGCAGCAGCAGCGCCGCGAAGATCCGCAGCCGCCTGCCCCGCGTAAGCGCGAGGCTGCTGCGGATGGCCGCCGTGACCGTCTTGCCCTCCAGCACGATGAAGTGAAACACGAAAATCCAGCGAAGCCACGTATACAGCATGACCGCGAGCAGCGCGGCGTAGAGCAGCGTCATGGCAGCGGATGCGCTGAGCACCTTGCTTTGCAGGAAAATCGGAGCGTTGAACAGAGCGTAGAACGAATCGGACAACGGCGATTCGACGAAAGGGATCATGAGGAGAAGCATCGCGAGCAATTGCACGGTGCCGACCCCGAGCAGTCGGGGCGTTCGCCGCAGCGTCGTCGCCAATGCGTCGGCGATGGCGATCTCCTGGCCGAAGTAGCGCTGTTGAATGAGGATGACGAGCACGCATAGCTCGACGAACAGCGCCAGAGAAGCGACGAAGCCGATCGCGGCCATTCCGATCAGGCCTTCGAAGGTAAGTCCGATGCGATAGATTTCGCCGTTAAGCAGCGAACCCGAGCCGACGACCGCCAGGATCCGGTCGAAGATCAGCGTGATCAACGGAACGACGACGACGCTCAGCAGAAGCGTATATAGAAATTCGAACGATAGCAGCTTCGGATACGAATCGCGGAAATCGCGTAAGCTTCTAGCCAGCAGCTTGAACAAAGCAGATCATCCTAAAGGCGTAGAGTTGTTAAATTCATTATACCGTCAACCGACTTCGATGAATCATAATATTCTTTGACAGGAATATTCTGTTTAGTGTACATTCAAAAAGAATCCATGAGTTTGACTTGAGTATAACCTCTTACAGTATAGGTCAAACGATGTCAGGAGGTGTATCATGGATACAGCCGTTTTGAGCGCCCTTGCGGAACCCAACCGTCTGCACATCGTCGAATTGCTGCGGGACGGACCTCTAACGGTCGGAGGCATCACCGATCGGCTTCAGCTTCGGCAGCCTCAGGTGTCGAAGCATCTCCGGGTCCTGCATGAAGCGGGTATCGTCGATATGTACGCCGACGCCAATCGGCGGATTTATCAGCTGCGGCCGGAGCCCTTCCAGGAGCTGGACGAATGGCTCGATTCCTATCGCCGCTTATGGAACGCGAGATTCGATCAATTGGACGATTATCTTCAAGAAATGATGAAAAAAAGACAATAAAAGATGGCGATCTCGCGGCTTTAATACCGTCCGTCCCATTCCGTCATGAACTGTTCCAGGTATCGCTCCATGAACCGATGGCGTTCTTCGGCGATTCAAGCGTGCGCATCGGGGGATTGGCTCCCGCATTATAGGACATCGTGGAGTTTGTTCTATTTCTTCACTTTCTTAATTTTCTCCTCTTCGTAAGTGGATACAAGAGGTCTTTTCAAGCTTTTTTTGTCCTTCTTTTTATTCGAATCCGAGTCAACCTTTCCGTATACTTTCTGCTTAAGCTTCTTGAAATCTTCTTCTTCGTACTCGCTGTCCGAATCGGCCTGGTGGTCCAGCGTATAGCTGCCGTCTTTCTTCTTGCCATATCCGATTTTGAATTTGCCGGAGTGCTTGCCGTACTGGTGCGAAAGCCGCTTGCCGACGACTCCCGTCTTCTCCCCGAGATTCCCTATTTTCATCCCTTTTAATAATTCCGATTCCATCTGAGGCGACATGCCGGGATTGGTCGTCCACAGCGGCCCGGACTTATCTCCGATTCCATATCCTTCTTCATGAAAATAAAGCGAACAGCTCATGCACGGATATTTCGTTCCGCTCGGAAGGTGATAGTCGTCCTCGTTCCAATTCTTCGTCTGTTCGATCCGAACTTCCGCATGGCGCCCGTCCAGCTTCCCGTCCACATCGGACGGAACCGTCACGAGCGAATCGTCCGTCAAATAGTTGTCGATACGATCGAACAGCTTCAACGCATGGCGGACGGTGCGATCGCCCATCGCTTCATCCAGGTTCATCTTGTCCAAACCTCTGTCGAGCAGAATTTCTTTCGCCCCGTCTTTGATATTCTTCCTGGAGCTCATCCTCTTTCGCAATTTTCGGTTCGGCGCGTTGCGGTTCGTGGAGATGAAAACACCGCTTTTGTCCTTCGCCAGAGAGGACTGCACCTCCTCGCCGGTGCCTAGCAAGTCGAGCAACACGGTAGAGAGATGAGTCTGCGTCTTGGAAAAATCGGAGGTTTTCGGATCATAGTCGAATTGTTCCAAATGGTTGGGTTGGACCATCGGATTCCTGGCGTTCGGCATAAAAATCAAGTGATCGTCCTTTTCCGTTAAATGTTCGGCGATCTTCATGCCTTCTTCCGTCCGTTTGTTGAGTCTATGTTTGGCATTCATCCTTCGATTGTATCCGGATAGAACGGCCTTTTCGATCTCGCCGTGCTGTTCGAACAGATCGAGCGCCGACTTGTCGTCCTGGGCCAGCTTGATAAAAGCTTTCTTGAGTTTGTCCTCGTCGACCGTCCCTTTGATCGTTCCCCGAACGTTCTGCAACACGTTATCGATCTGATCCCGGATATCGCCGGACAATGCTTGAATCTTCTTCCATGTCGTCGGAAGCTCCTTCTCCTTCTTGCCGTCTTGATACGTGATCTTGCGTTGAATCGGCGATGGCCGCGTTGTCGCCGGTACGGCCAGCATTTGCAAGACCGCCCGGTTGCCGACCGTCTTCTGCATTTGCAGGATACGAGCCGTTGCCGGATGGGGAGAACTCGCTTGGGCTGTCCCGGGATGCGAACGGGACGCGGACGCGGATCGTCCCGCCTTACGATTCGATAACGTATGGTCCTTCATTCGCTCCCCACCTCGCCCCTCGTTAATAAATCCACGCTAATAGCGCCAAAACCAACAGATGTCCCGGATAGAAGCTTCTCCACACCCATCGGGGAACCCGCAAGCCGCTCACGAACCGGGCGAAGCTTTCCCCGTAAACAAAGTAAAGCGTAGGAATAACGCTAAACATTTGAATACTCCACGTATGCGGAAAATAAAACGCGATTGTCAACGCGACATGCGTCGCGATCCAGTATTTCGCCGGCCAATAGCGATACATCAGAATCAGGAGCAACGCGTAGGCTCCGTAACTGAAAGGCGCCGCTTCCAGCAACGCGATCGCCGCCGCGACGACCGCGATATTGGCGATTAAGGGGAGTTTCTTGAGATCCAAGAGCAACAACACGCCCAGACAGATGACGAACGTGCCGATCACGTTGATTCCGTTGGGCTGAAGACTCCACATATAGGGCAATTGCGAGAGGAGCGCTAGGATCGACAAACGGATCAAGTATTTTCTCTTGCTGCTCGTATGCAAACATCCTTGAACGATGCAATAAGCATAGATCGGGAAAGCGATTCTTCCGACGATCCGCCAGGCGATCGAATCCGGATAGAAGACAATGCCGATATGATCGATAAGCATCGTGATCATCGCGATAATCTGGATGTTCTTTCCCTCCCCTGCATCAAGAGATGCGCAACGATTCTATCTCTCTCAAATGTTATCATAACGTTTGCAATTGTTCATATGCTCCGCTCAAGATTTATTCGCATTTGTCAGATAATTGCACTTTTGGCCTCATAACACAGATCGGTGTTTTCGGCTTCATGATAAGCTTCGCCGCGATTGAAGATATCGTGCCAGGATGACTTGCGGTTACCGTCGCCGTTCGAAAAAAAAATTGCGGGACAACCCCGGCGACCGTATCTATTCGTCTTTTTCAAACGTTAATACGAAAACGCGAAAAGGAGAAGGGTTGCAAAATGAAAAACGCAGTTGCCATGGTGAGCACTATTTTTATTCCGGTGACGGACGTGAAGAGGTCCGCGGTGTGGTATGCCCGCATGTTCGATATGGAGACGATCGAACTCAACGACCGCAGGGCGGGACTGACGTTCCCTAAGGCCGAGACCGTCGTCATACTGTGGAAAGTCCGCGAGCCGCAACCCGTCGAATTCGACACGGGAGACGGGAAGATGCACTATTTCAATTTCAGCTCCTTCGACATCCATGCTTCCTACAAGACGTTGCAGGCCAAAGGCGCAGCCTTGAGCCCGATCCATGAATTGCAAGGGTTCCGCTTTTTCGAAACGTACGATCCGGATCGGAACGTGTTCAATATCGTGGAGGAGACTCCGGAATCGCCGTATTACGCCCACAAGCAACGTCACCGCAAATGATGAACGGCGACATTCCGTCCATTCGTTTCGCGCGGCTGGTCCAGCCGTTGAGAAGCGAACTGTTGAGATATTGCATCCAAGGCAGAGGCCGCCAACCCGCGTTGCAAAACGAACCATTGCGCTTTCCGCTGGCTGAACGCGAAGGAATGGTTCGAATTGATCGGCATGCATTATCGCCATCACTTGCGGCAGAAGGCGGAGCTTGAGGGGATATGGGAGGTTTGCCTGTCCCCCCATCGCCCCAAACCGTTCGGATAGAGGATCCGTCCCTCGTGTCCGATAGCAATTCCGTCCGAGCTATCGCCCCTCCGGGACGAACCGGTTCGTCAGAGAGCCGAGCTTCTCGATCTCGATCGTCACTTCGTCGCCAGGCTGCAAGTAGACCTGCCGCTCCGGAGGCAAGCCCAGCACGACGCCTTCCGGCGTGCCGGTCAGAATAAGATCGCCCGGAACGAGCGTCATATGCCGGGAAATGTAGCTGACGATCTCGTCGACGCGGAAGATCATGTCCGACGTGTTGGAGCTTTGGCGAACTTCCCCGTTCACGATCGCCCGAATGGCCAGGGCGTTCGGATCGCCGACTTCGTCCGCCGTCACGAGGTACGGCCCTAACGGACTGAAGTCGTCGCACGTTTTGCCGAGCAGCCATTGGTGGGTCCGCAGCTGCAAATCCCGCGCCGACAAGTCGTTCACGCACGCGTAGCCGAATACGTGCCGAAGCGCGTCTTCCTTGGCGACGTTCTTCGCCGTCGCGCCGATGACGACGACCAGCTCGGCTTCGTAATCCAGCTTCCGGGTCACTTCGGGCACGGCGATCGGCTTCCTATGTCCGGTTAGCGTGTTGTTGAACTTGTTGAACAGGATCGGATACTCCGGAATCGGCGCGTTCGTCTCTTCCGCATGCTTGCGGTAATTGAGCCCGACGCAGATGATCTTGTTCGGCCGCGTCACGCACGGCCCCCATTCCAACGAAGCTTCGTCGAGCACGACTCCCGAATCCGACGACGAACCGAGGCCCCCGATCACGCGCTCGAGCTCGGCAACCGCCTTCTCTCCTCCCGCGATGACGTCCATGACGTCCCCGGACCAGCCGGCTCTCGCGACGTCCGCGATCCCGGATTCGATCTTCACGCCAAGAGCCTGTTCTCCGTTCTCGCGGATAAATGTCACCAGTTTCATTCTCGTTCTTCTCCTCCGGTCTCAAAGTGATACGTGCCCGGCAGGCATTCGAAGATCAGGCTGCCGCCGCTATTGTCGACCAGCTCGACACCCTCCGCTTTTTCCGCCGGAACTCCGCTCTCCCGCACGTCCTCGCCGTACGAGGCCGGGACGAACACGCGGGCCGTCGTGTTCGGCGGGACGGCGACGCGCATCTTCAGCTTTTTCCCCTCGGCGATTTCCCAGACCGATTCGATCAGGCCGTGGACGCAGCGGTACCGGACGTCCGCTCTCGTCAGCGGTCCGCCGATGCGGGGCCGGACGGCAAATCGGGCATAACCCGGCTCCAGCGGGGAGATGCCGCCCATGTAGCGGTACATCCACTCTCCGACCGCCCCCAGGGCGTAATGATTGAACGAATTCATCAGCGTGTTCTGGAACCCCGTCTCTTCCGTCCAGCCGTCCCATCTCTCCCAGATCGTCGTCGCGCCCTGCTTGATCGTGTACATCCAGGAAGGATAAGTGTCCTGCAGCAGCAGCCGGTAGGCGACGTCGTCGTAGCCGTAGTCCGACAAGGCCGGCAGAAGGAAGCGGATGCCGTGAATGCCCGTCGTAATATGGTAATCTTGCTTGACGATGCTCTCGACCAGATGCTTGGCGGCCAGCTCCCGCTTGTCCGCGGGAAGCAAATCCATATGAAGCGCCATCGCGTACGACGTCTGCGTGTTGCCCTTGATCCGTCCGTCCTCGGAGACGAACTCGTCGTTGAACGCTTGAACGATGCCGTCCAGCAAGGCCGCATACTTCCGCTCGTCATCGGCTTTGCCGAGCACGGCCGCGGCATCGCGCATCATCCTCGTCACGTAAGCGTAATAAGTCGTGCCGAATACGTCGTACGGCGTCGTGGAATACGCGCTGTACCGGGTGCCGAACTGCACGCCGTCCATTTCTCCGTCCGGGATGGACAGCCAATCCCCGTATTGCGGAGCCAGGCGGCGAATACGATTCGGATGCAGCATTTCGTTATAGGCGATCCAGCGGCTCATCGCGTCGTAATGGCGTTCCAGAATGCGGACGTCCCCATAGATCAAGTACATGTGCCACGGAATGACGACGCCCGCGTCCGCCCACCCGGACGAGCCGGTCAGCGGGTAGCTGGAGATGGTGGAGTACGGCAGATGCGGCGACACGTCGGTAAAGGCGCCCGTCGGCTTCTGCGCGTCCTGAACGTCGATCATCCATTTCTTGAAAAAGGATGCGACATCCATGTTGTAGCTCGCCGTGAAGGAGTAGACTTGCGCGTCCCCCATCCATCCGGCCCTCTCGTCCCGCTGCGGGCAATCCGTGGGCACGCTGAGGAAATTGCCGCGCTGCGTCCAGAAGATATTGCTGAACAACCGGTTTACGCTGTCGTCCGACGTCTCCACGCTGCCGGTCTCTTCCATCGCGGAATGGATCACTTCCCCGGTCAACGACGTCTCCGTCAGCTCCCCGGGGTAACCGTCGATCTCGACGTAGCGAAAGCCGTGGAACGTGAAGCAAGGCGTATACGTCTCCTCGCCGGATCCGTTCGCGACGTAGACGTCCGTCTGCCTCGCGTTGCGAAGGTTGTCGGTATACAGTTCCCCGTCCGGCGCGAGCACTTCTCCGTAACGAATCGTCGTCCGGTTCCCTGCCGCCGTATGGGCGGGAAGCTCCAGGACGATCCGGCCGACGATGTTCTGGCCCATGTCGACGATGATTTTGCCGCTCGGGCTGCGGCCGATCGAACTCGGCTTCATCTTCCTCGTCACTTGAATCGCCGGGCCGCATTGGCTATCCAGCCAGCCTTTGTAATCGATAAAGACGTCCGGGGATTCCCATCCGTTCGCCTCGTAATCCGCTTCGGTCCAGCCCGGCATCTCGAGACGGGCGTCGTAGATCTCTCCCATAATCAAGTCGGAAGAAATTATCGGGCCGAACGAAGCCTGCCAGTCGGTATCGGTCGCGACGAAATCCCGGCTGCCGTCCTCGTACTCCAGATTGAGCTGGACGAGCGCCGCCGGATCTTTGCCGTATTTCTGAAAATCGAACAGCCCGACGTAGCCGGCATACCAGCCCTGTCCGAGCGTCAGACCGATCCCGTTGGCCCCTTCGCCGATCAGCCCGGTCACGTCGTAAGTCTGATAGTACAGCCTCGTGTTGTAATCGGTCCATTCGGGAGACAACGCGTAATCCCCGACCTTCCGCCCGTTGATGCGGCAGACGTACAGGCCGAGCGCGGTCGCGTACAGCGTCGCCCTCTTCAGCGGCTTGGACGCTTCGAACGTCTTGCGCAAGTACACGGATGGTTTCTGCAGATCGAGCGTCGGAACGACGTCCGATTTCAGGCCGATCCAGCGCCCTTTCCACTCGTCCCGGCACAGGAGCCCCATCGTCCAGCTTCCGAACGCCCATGCGGAAGGCTCGTCCCGCTGGTCCCAGATGCGGACCTTCCAGTAATAAGGCGTCTGCGATCGCAGCTCGCCGCCGCCGTAGATCACGTTAACCGTCTGTCCCGAGACGACTTTGCCGGTGTCCCAGCAGTCGCCCTCGTCCGCGTTCAGCCGGTCCGGGCTGGAAGCCACGACGATACGATACGCGGTTTGCCGCGTTCCCCGGACGCCCTCCTCGGACTCGATGGTCCAGCTTAATCTCGGCTTCCTCTCGTCGATCCCGAGCGGATCAGGCAAATATTCGACCCTCAACCGTTGAACGGCCGTTTTCATACGTATCCCCCCGTTTCGCGATAAATGCATGCTGAGCCTTGCTTATCCTTTGGTCGCCCCCGCGGTCAATCCGGCGATAATATACCGCTGCAGCGCAAAGTAGATGAGAAGCAGCGGCGCGGAAATGATCACGATGTCCGCGAACACGAGATTCCATTGGGTGCTGAATTGGCCCGTGAACAAATACAGCGTAAGCGGAAGCGTGATTTTCGTTCCGCTGGACAGGAAATAAAGCACGTAAATGAAATCGTTCCATACGTAGATCGCATTGAAGATGATGACCGTCACGAGAATCGGGCTCATCAACGGAAAAACGATCCGGAAAAACAGTTTATAATTTCCGCAACCGTCGATAATGGCGGCTTCGTCGATTTCCCTGCTTATGCTTTTGAGAAATTGATAGCACAAAAAAATGCTGAGCGGCGATCTTACGGCCACGTTAATGAGAACGACCCCCGTGATCGTTCCGTTCAGGTCGAAAAAGTTAAGCAATTGATAGAGCGGAACGATCGCCGGGGGAACGACGAGCCCCATCATAACGAGCAAATTCAGAAACCCCGTGTATTTGTCTCTTCTCCTTTGCAGCACGAAGGCCGCAGCCGCCCCGGCGACGATGATGATCGCCACGCTGGCGAAAGTGAGAATGAAGCTGTTCTGAAAAGCAAGGGACAGATTCGCCGCCTCGAACACTTTGGCGTAATTGCCCCATTCCAGCTGAGTCGGAAGACTAAGCTCCAGCTTGTTCGCTTCCGCCGGCGTCTTGAGCGAATTGATGACGAGCAAGTATAGCGGAACGATCACCGTCATGCTTAACGCGAGCAACGCGACGGTCAGAACGATCTGGGGCAACGGGCGGGCGCGCAAGCTCATTACACCTCGACCTCCCTTTTCTCCAGCATCCTCCTGGCGAAGATCGTTAACGTAATCACGACGATAAAGATAATCAACTCGCCCGCCGTGGCGAGGCCGTAACGCCCCATGGCGAACTGCTTGTAGACCATCGTCTTCAACACTTCCGAGAAATAACCGGGTCCGCCGCCCGTCGTCGCGAAGATCAGATCGAACTTCGTCAAGCCGACGATAAGAGCGAAGATCAAGTTGGCGTTAAAAGCGGAAGCCAGCATCGGGAAAGTGACGTAACGGAATTTTCTCCACGGCCCGGCTCCGTCCACGGAAGCCGCTTCGTGCAGATCGTGCGGAATCGTCTGCAGCGCAGCGATGAAGATCGCCATATGAAAGCCGAGAGACCTCCAAACGTCGATAAAGGCCAAGGAGAAAATGACTTTTCCCTTGTCCACCAGCCAATCCAACGCTAGAAAATCCAACCCGACGGCGCGCAAGGATTGATTCAGAACGCCGATCTCCGGATGAAGAATCGCCGTGAACAACACGCCGATAGCGATATAACTAAGCACGTAAGGGGAGAAAAAGATCGTTCGGAAAAAATTGCTCGCGAAGCTATAATAGAGCGCCATGGCCAAGGCCAGCGATATGGCCACTTTCAGCACGACCGACGTGATCGTGAAGTAAGCCGTATTCTTGAGCGCCATGGAAAATACGGGATTCTGGAACATTTCCACGAAATTGCTCAATCCGGCGAACCGGACCGAATGGAGATCCCAATCCGTGAACGCGTAATAGAACCCGAACAGCGTAGGCAATACGAAAAATACGCCGTAGATCAGCAGCCAAGGAATAACGAACGTTAAGGAATAAGTTTTGCGCTGCAGATGATGCATCGGTATCTCCCCAATCGGATATCGGAGTCCCTTGCGGGACTCCCATATTCATTCTCGTATCGCCTTAGAATCCGGCTATGCCCGCGGACTTGGCGTTTTTGCTCAGCGTATCCGTTAAGTAATCGGCCAGATCGGCGGGCTCCTTGACCTTCAGCAAAATTTCCTGCACCTGTTCGCCGAACGCGCCCATGTTCACGACGACGCTGAAATCCATCGTCGCGTATTTCGCGGAGGACTCGGACACTTGAATCATATCCTTGACGGGCTCGAGAAGCTTGGATTCGTCGAGCTGAATGCCTTTGTAAGCGGGGACGCCTACGGCCGGCTGATGCTCGAAATACAGCGTTTGACCTTCGTCGGAAGCGAAATATTCGATGAACTTCTTGACTTCGTCCTGGTTCGAGCTCTCATTCGGAATGCCGTAAATCATCGGAGGCCAGATGGTCACCGCTTTCTCCCCGGCGACGGGCCAAGCGAAGAAGCCCATGTCCCCCAGCTTGTCCGGGTAGTTGTCCATAATCGTTCCGTAGAAGGCGCTCAACACCGGATACATGGCCGCCGTGCCTTCCGCGAGCGCCTGTTGTCCGTTCGCGTAAGTGGCCGAGAGGTAGTCGCTGTTGATGTATCCCTTATCCAGCAGCTCGAGCACCGTATCGTAGGCTTGGATAAAGTTCGTCGCTTCCGCGAACGTAGCCTGGTTGGAGTTAATTCTGTCCAGAATGCCCGGAGAGTGCAGCTGATCGTAAGAAAATGCGGCAAGGCCCGGGATCTGCAGCGTCCACGAATCCTTCGCGGACAAGTAGAACGGAGTCACGCCAGCGGCTTTCAGCTTCTCCGCCGCGGCAATGAGCTCGTCCAGAGATTGCGGGACCGCCACGCCCGCGTCGGCGAACACTTTTTTGTTGTAGGCGATGCCGCCGAATCTCATGGCGGCGGACGGTACGCCGTACACCTTGCCGTCGCTTTCTTGATAATAAGGAAGAATGTCTTCGAAGATGTTCTGCACGAGCGGCAGGTCGGACAAGTCGACCAGCTTGTCCGCGGCTCTCAGGTCGTCCCGGGTTCTGGCCCCGGGATGATAGTTGATCATGTCCGGGAGATCGTTCGTTCCGGCTTTCACTTTATAAATCTGTTCGAATTGCTCGTTAGGCAGAACCTGAATGTCGACATTGACGCCCACGGCATCGGCGATCGCCTTGATCCAGGTGTCCCGGCTCGGGCTGTCTCCGTTCACGACGTGCGTTATCGTCGTCGTTCGTGCGGAAGATTGCCCGTCGTTCTGGCCGGGAGAAGAAGCGCCGGGACTGCTCTCTCCGCCGGAGTTGCCGCCTCCTCCACATGCGGCGAGAAGCGTCATGCTTGCTGCCAGCGTAGTCCCCATAAGCGCGCGGAATCTCTTTTTCATTCTGATGCCCTCCCTAAGTTAATGGCAAGCCAAACGTATTTTCGTCCGAAGCTGCATAACCGTGCCCCGCTCACCCCCTTGCTCTAGTTGAATTCGCTTACATGGCCAGCAGTCCCCCGTCGACGAACACCGTCGTTCCGGTCACGTAATCGGAATCTTCGTGAGCGAGGAAGACGGCCGTGCCGGCCAAATCTTCCGGAGCGCCCATGCGTCCCCAAGGAATTCGTCCGATCGTCTCTTCTCTCATGCCCGGCTTGGAGAATTCCTCCATGCTGATATCGGTGTCGATGACGCCCGCGCCGATGGCGTTGACGTTAATGCCGTATTCGGCCAATTCGAGCGCCATGCACTTGGTCATGATCTTGATGCCGCCCTTGGTCGTCGCGTATTGGGTCAAGTGGGCCGTGCCGACTTCCTCGGAGATGGACGACATATTGATGATCTTGCCGCCTTTGCCTTGCCGGATCATCTCCTTCGCCGCCCGCTGGCCGCTGAAGAAAGTGCCGAACAGATTGACGTTCCAGATTTTCCGCACCGTATCCGGATCGACCTCGACGAACGGCTTGAACACGGCGATTCCGGCGTTGTTCACGACGATATTGATCTCGCCGAACGTCTTCAGCGTCTTGTCGTACAGGCGGTTAATCTGTTCCAGATCCGAGATGTCGCACGGAACGCCGATCGCCGTTCCGCCCGATTGGCGGATCGACTGAACGACCTCCTCGCATAAAGCCGCGTTCGTCCCGGAGACGACCACGTTCGCCCCCTCGCTTCCGTAGCGGACGGCGATGGCTCTCCCGATGCCTCTTGTGCTTCCCGTCACGATAGCCGTCTTGCCCGAGAGCTTCCCCATGTTAACGCATTCCTCCTGAAAGATTGATGATATACTTGCTGAATTTCGCCGTTCCGTCCGCCAGCGCGGCGAATACGGACGGCGCTTCTTCCAGGCCGCAGGTCGCGGACCACTGTTCCCTCGCGATCTTCCCTTGCGCGAGCAAACGAACCGCCTGCTCGAAGTCTTCGTCCGAATACGTATAAGACCCGACGATCGAGATTTCCTGGCGTACGACATGGTTCATGGACAGCATCGATACGTCCTGACCCAGCCCCACGGCCACGATCGTCCCGCCCGGGTTAACGGTGCGGATCGCTTGCTCGCGGGTCGCCTGCACGCCTACGCAATCGACGACCTTATCGATCCCGCGCGCTCCGAACAGGCTTTGAACCGTCTCGTCCGCTTGATCCGGCACGGCGGTCTCTGCGCCGAGCAGCGCGGCGAACGCCAGCCTCTCCGGCTGCCTGTCGACGACGAGCACCCGGTTCGCGCCCATCGTCCGAGCCGCTTGCAAGGTGAGCAGCCCGATCGGTCCCGCCCCGTAGATCATCAAGTCTTCGTAGGGACCGAGCCCGAGCTTGACGGCGTGGATACAGACCGCGAGCGGCTCCGCCAGCGAGGCCAGGTTCGGGTCCATCTCCGCCGGAACGCGGTAGAGATTCGCCGCCGGGACCGCGACGTAATCCGCGAACGCGCCCGGACGATGGATGCCGGCGATCTGGCGGTTGCGGCAAATATTCCCTCTGCCGATCCGGCACCGGTCGCACGAGCCGCAAGAGATCAGCGGATTCGCGATCACCTTGTCGCCGGCCCGCAGCCCATCGGCGTCCGGAGCCAGCTTCTCGATCACGCCGCTGAATTCGTGCCCCATCACAAGCGGCGGCTTCCGGATGCTGCTATGTCCAAGGTAGCCCTCGAGCTCGCTGCCGCAGATGCCGACCGCCTCGACGCGGACAATCGCTTCCCCGGACTGCGGCTCCGGAACGTCCCTCTCTTCCAACTCCAATCGTCTGGGCCCGCGATAGACCAATGCTTTCATGCTGCCATCCTCTCCCATCCGTTCTCCGAGCGGTCCTGATTCATCCGTCTACGCCGTTCACGACGTGAAGCGGCTTCTCTCCGTTAAACCGTCTCTTGATCTCCAGCGCCGCGTATTCTTGCAGCCGCAGCAGCGAATTTTCCGAATACCAGGCGCAATGGCTGGTGACGATGCACGAATCCAGAGCCAGCAGCGGATGATCCGCCGCGATCGGTTCCTGCTCCAGCACGTCCAGCGCCGCGCCCGCGATTTCCCCGCTCCGCAACGCCGCGATCAACGCATCCGTATCGACCGTGCCGCCGCGCGACGTGTTCACGAGGAAGCTCGACGGCTTCATCGTCCGGAACGCCTCTTCGTTAAAGATTCTCTTCGTCGAGTCCGTCAGGGGCAGATGAACCGAGATGACGTCGCTGCGCGACAGCAGCGTCTGCCAATCGACCTTCTCCGCTCCCTGGGCGGCGAATGCGTCCTCGTTCACGTACGGATCGTAGCCGACGACCTTCATGCCGAACGCTTGCGCTCTTCTCGCGACCGCGCGGGCGATATTGCCGAAGCCGGCCACGCCGACGACTTTGTCCTGCAGCCCTACGATCGGGCGGCACGGGGCGATCTCCCAGATGCCCCGCCTAACGCGGCCGGCGACTTGCGGAATCTTGCGGACGATCGCCAGCATGAGCGCCAGCGCATGATCGGCGACTTCCTGGATCGCGTAGTCCGGCACGTTGACGACGGGAATGCCTTTGCGTCTCGCGGCTTCGAGATCGACGTTGTCGACGCCGATGCCGTAGCGGACAATGATCTTGCACTTCTCGAAAGCTTCGATCGCTTCCGCGGTTACCGGCGCCCATTGGGTCAGCACGGCGTCGGCGTCCCTGCACAGTTCGGCCACTTCCTCCGCGGTCTTGCATTGCCCTTCGGCGAACGCGAAGCCGATGGGCTTCAGCACGCTCTTCTCCGGATTCAGGTCGGGGAATCCCGAATCCGTGACCGCTACCAAGTACTTGCTCATGGATGTCCTCCCGTGAAATTCCGTCTTATTTCCGCATCGCGAGCGCCCTGACCGGCGAACCGTCCCTGCCCGCGATGCGCAGGGGCGCGGCCATGAAGAAAAATTCGTCCGTTCCGATATCGCCGAGACGGGCCAAGCCTTCCACGATGACGATCTCGGCCCCGAGCAAAATCTTGTGCACCGGATCGAAGTCCGTCGGATTCGGCGTCGGAACGTCCATCCCGATCAAGGCGATCTTCCGTTCCGCAAGCCATTCGGCCAGCTCGACCGTCATGTAGGGGAAATCCGTGAAATAATGCTTGCTCGGGAATTCCTTATACCAATCCGTCCGATAGATCAATCGGGTTCCCTCGACGATCCGGTCCGCGTACGGCGCGAAGTCCGCCACCGTGATCGGCTCCTTCGCTTTCTTGCCGGACAAATCCACCAACAGCGCGTCCCCGATGCATTTGTTCAAATCCAGCTGATCCACCGTCTTGCCGTCGTCGAGAAAATGGAATGGGGCATCCAGATGCGTCCCTTGGTGGGTGCTCATCACCAGCTGCGAAATGTTGTAACCCATGCTCTCGACGGTATGATGGACGATGACCGCGCATTTGGGATCCAGCGGGAAGGTCGGAGCCGAATGGTAGATGTCCAACGAAAGATCGATGATTTTACCGCTCATCTGCAATACCGCCTCTCATTATTGGATATACCCAATTTCATACTAACTAGTAGGAAGCGCTTACGGATCGAGATTATCACCGGGATTTGGATATGTCAATATGTTTTTAAAACCACCGATTGCAGCAATTGGATCTATTGATTATATTTTTTGACCATCCCAATATTGATATCTTCGCCCTAAAACGATATACTCTGATCAAGACCACTCATCTGGACCGGTTTGCAAGATTATCTATTCGTTTGGAGAGAAGACAAATAATGGACGCGAAGAAACCTTTATATTCGCAAATCCAAGATTACGTGATCGATCGGATCGAGGAAGGACAATGGCCTCCGCATTATCAAATTCCGCCGGAACGGGAGCTCGCTGGCCAGTTCCAAGTCAGCCGGATCACGGCCAAGCACGCCATGCTGAAGCTGGTCAACGAGGGGTGGCTCTACCGTCACCGCGGCAAGGGAACATTCGTGGCCGACCGGGAGCGGGAGCAGGCCGTGCGAAGCTCCGATACCCTCGCTTCGCCCGATCGAGCCGGGAATGTCTCCGGCCGCAAAATCATCGGGTTCATCATGCCGTGGATGGAAGCGCACTATTCCTCCCAGCTGATCTCCGGGGTGGAAGCCGCTCTCGGTCAACTCGATTATCATTTTCTGTTCAAAAGGATCTCGAGCCGCGAGGAAGAATCCCGGGCCATCCAAGATTTCCTGGGCCTTCCCGTCGACGGAATCATCATCGTGGCCAGCCAGGGGGAGCAGCATTTCAACGACGATATCGTCCGTCTCGTGCTCAACAAGCATCCCGTCGTCCTCGTGGAAAGAACGATGCAGGACATCCGCACGAACGGCGTCTACTGCAACACCGAAGAAATCGGACAGTTGATGGTCGATCACTTGCGCAAGAGGGGAGCCGAGCAAATCGGGCTCGTCACGTACCCTCCCTTGTACACGCTCGGAGTCAGCGACCGGGTGAAGGGCATCCAGAGCGCCCTTGCGCAGAACGGAATGGCGCCGATGAGCGAGAGCCGGATCTTGTCCGTGCCCACCTCCGTGATCGAACGTTCTTCCTCGCAGGACGTCCCTCCGGAGCTGATCGACTACTTGAAAAAAAACCGGGACTTGGACGGAATCGCGACCGTGGACGCCTTGCTCGCGCGCTTCGTCGGAACGGCCTGCGCCAAGCTCGGGCTGACGAAGATGCGGATCGTCTGCTGCGATCAACCGCTGCTCTACCCGAACTGCGTGCCGCCGATCGCTTACGTCGACCAATCGCCTTTCGAGATGGGCACGATCGCCGCCCGGATGATCGTCGATTCCATTGTCAACCGAACGGAGCCGCGCAAAGAGAAAATCTCTCCTCGTCTGGTCGAGCTATCCGGGTAAGCTCTCTGCCTCACAACAGAAAACGGCGATGCAGGGATCCCTCCCTTGCACCGCCATTTCGCGTTGTCCCTTAAGATATCCACCCGCGCTCGCTCGCTTTTTCCGTTGCCTGCTGCCTCGTCTCCACGCCCAGCTTCTGAATGGCGATGGACAAGTAATTCCGGACCGTTCCTTCCGTCAGAAACAATCGCTTGGCGATTTCCTTCGTCGACAGTCCGGACCTGGACAAGCGCAGCACTTCCGACTCTCGTTCGGTCAACGGATTTTCTTCCTTAAGGAAAAGCGCCGCAGCCAAGTCCGTGCTGATGACCCGTTCGCCGGACATGACCTTGCGGATGGCGTCGATTAAATAATCGATCGGCTCGTCTTTCAACAAGTAACCTTCGACCTTCAACTCCATTGCCCTTTGCAAATAACCGGGGCGGGCAAACGTCGTTACGATCATGATCTTCGCAGCATACCCTTGACGTCTAAGCCTCTCCGCGATCTCCAGTCCCGACAAGATCGGAATTTCGATGTCGAGCAGGCAGACGTCCGGCCCTTCGCGCTCGATCGCCTCCCATGCCGCCTGTCCGTTATCCGCTTCCGCGACAACCTCGATGTCGTCCTCCATCGACAGCAATGCGGATAACGTGCCGCGCAGCAGCTTCTGGTCCTCCGCGATGACGATTCTGATCACCCTGCCACCCCCTCCCCGTTGCTCGACAACGGCACCTTCAACACAATCGTCGTGCCGATGCCCGGCGTGGCCGTCATGCCGACTTCTCCTTGCAGCATGTCCACTCTTTCCTTCATGGAATGCAAGCCGTTCCCTTCTCCATGCTTCAGGCTGCCGTTGCCGTTATCGCTCACTTGAAGACAATAACGCTCCTCGTCCATATACGGCATGATCGTGCATTGCGCAGCCCCGCTATGCTTGAGAATGTTCGTAACGGCTTCCCTGACGGAAAGCGCCAGCATCGTTTCGGCCACGTTCGACAGCGGGGGCATGGCTTCTCCATCCTTCAGGACGCATGCGATGCCGGCCTTCCGCAAGATCTCGGCGGACTGTTCCATCTCCTTCTTCAGGGAGATAAACTTCATGTCCGAGACCAGCTCTCTCACCTGCTTTAGCGCATAACGAGAGTTGTTCAAAATATCGTGCAGCTCATGCTTCGCCTTGTCCGGATTTCGTTCCACCAGCCGGAGGGTCAGCTCGCTTTTCAGCTTGATCATCGTTAAGGTCTGGCCGAGCGTATCGTGAAGATCCCTGGCAATCCGCTTGCGCTCTTCCTCTTGAATGTACCGCTCAAGCCGAGCGTTGGCGACCGCCAGCTTCTCCTTCAGCTTCTTGGCCTTCTCTCTCGAATAAACCGCGATCGTCAAGGCGAGCTGGGCGAACATGAACGGCAAACCCAACGTAGACGCGAACGCAAGCGGACTGCCCATCTCGATCCAGCTGAACAGCGCGAACATCGCCACAATCCCCGCCATCCCGGCAGCCATAATCGGCTTGCGGTCGGCTCTGCCCAGCAGGTCGGCAAAGATAAAGCCGTACAGCAGCGCCCAGTTGCCCGCGTAGACGCCAAGAACCGTCAACAGCAAACAACCGGCGAAGCTGGCCGCGAGCAGCCGCCAATCGCGATGCCACAGCGCGAAATAAAACGCGATCAGGAACAACGCGAGGAATGCGAGCTTCGCCCCCGAATGAATCGCATCCGTCTCGAACAAGACCCGATAGACGAGAAACATGATGGCGAAGACGTCGATCAACAAATATTTCTCGATCTGCTCCGCGGGATATATTTTTTTCAGCATCGTTCATCCACCGACCCGTTCATTCCTGCAGATTTACGTTTTTCCAATCAGACCCGAGGCGAATCTTCGCGCCGTTTCCATTGGACCCAGCTTGAAACGGTTCAGCCATAGCGAAGCGAAGACGACCTGGAAGCCGCATACGGCCAACCAGATGCATACGATCGCGAACGAATCGACCTTGCCGCCTAGACCGAAGCCCCATCCGTAGAAGAGAATCGCGCATAGGATATTTTGCATCACATAGCAGCTAAGAGACATTTTGCCGACTTGTTCGAGCTTGCGCCATAACCACAGCTTCCCGTTGGATTCGACCAGCCTGGCAATCAAGCCGATATAGCCGAGAGCCATGAGAGGCGCGAATAAATAACGGATCGTTAGATCGAAATAACCGCCGGGTATGAACATCAGCATGTTCAAGGGGAGGCCTATCCACAATCCGATTCGCAGCAGCTTGCCGCGTTTCTTTCGGCCGTGCTCGTCGAGAGCGAATACCCCCGATCTCATCATCCGAACCCCAAGCAAAAACAGAAAGACGTTCATCGGGACGACGAAAACGGACTCGAACCTTAGAAGCAGCATATTTTCGAGCCTAAACGCCATCTGCTGAAGCCAGCTGCCTTCTTTATATAATAGCACGACCTCGCTCATGTCCCCGAATGAGAAGTGGCCGCCGGTTGCGCCGAGAGCGATTAGCGCCGCCATAATAAGCAGCATCATGGCGCCATGAATACCGCCGATGATCCGCATCGTTCCGCGAATCGCGCGATCTCCGCCTTTAAGAATAAACGCCGTGACGATCGCCGCGACTCCGTAGCTCATCAGAATGTCGTATTCCATCACGAGCGTAAAATGAATAAAGCCCTCCGCCATGAGAAGGATAGACGCCCAGATATAGACGCCTGGCCATGCATTTCCTCTTTTTAACGCTTGCCGGTACTTCAACTCAAGACCGACCCCGAACATGATCGTCAGCAAGCCCAGCAGCTTGCCGTTGACCAGGAACAGGACAAACACTCTGAGGAAGTCTTGAAACGAGGCCCACCATCGGCTTTCCGCAAAAGTGAAAACGTAGTTCAAGTCGCCCAGATGGGCAAAAATCCAAATATTCGTACCCAGCGTTCCCAATACCGCAAATCCCCTCAAAATGTCCAGCAGACGAATTCTGGCGCCCGTCGCCATCATCTCGTTCATCATCCCTTCCGTTCGGTACGTACCTCTAGCATAGCTCCGAACGGAACCTTACGATATTCACAGCCGTCATCGAATCGGCATGACAGTGTCATGCGGGGATGATAAAAATACACCGCCAGGGCATGAACCCTAACGGTGTATATTTTACGTCCGTCGTTGATCGTTCCGTCACTTGATCTCCAACGCCCGCCAGATGACCGCGGCCGCTTCCGCGCGGGTCGCGTGCGCTTGCGGCCCCATCCGGTTGCCCGGCAAGCCGGAGACGATCCCGTGCTCCGCCGCGGCGGCAACCGCCGATACGGCCCACGCGGATATGGCCTCCCGATCGGCGAAAGGCGGCAGCGGCTGCGAAGCTTGAAGCTTCAACGCCTTGGCGACGATCGTCGCGATCTGTTCGCGTGTGACGGGTTCGTCGGGCGCGAACGTATCCGCGCTATAGCCTTGGACGATCCCGCGCGCGTACGCGGCCGCGATCGCCGCTTCCGCCCAGTGGCCGGCGGTGTCGGCGAAAGGCGGAGCAGCTTCATCTTCGGACAGTCCGAGCGCGCGCACGAGAATCGAGGCGAATTCCGCTCTGCTGATCGACCGATCGGGCTGGAAAGAACCGTCCGGCAAGCCCTTCACCGCTCCCTTGCCGGCCAATCCGATCACGAACTCCTCCGCCCAATGCCCCTTCAGATCGGTAAACCGAACTTCGGATCCGCTATTCTCTTGCGGTTGTTCCGGCGGCGCTTTCGGCTTGGCGATGACCGCGACGACGGCCAGGCGGTCGAGCGTTCCGCCGAGCTCGCCCTTCTCCTTGTCGCTCGACGGGTCGTTTAGCGTCGTCCATGCGCCCGTCTCTTCGTCGAGCCAATAAAGACGTGCGTCCTCGTCGGCCGATCCGCCGCCCGTCGACAGGACGACCGCGATCGGCTTCAGCAAATCGCCCGGCTGGTCTTTCACGAACGAGAACGCCTTGCTCGCCAGCCTCTCTCCGTCCGCAAGCGGCAACCCCTCGCCTCCGGCGATCTCGTTCACGGTCAGGTAGAACGGCCGGTCGAATGCGCCGGCGGGAATGACGACGCGTCCGCCTTCGAAACGGACCGTCGCTCCATCCGCGCCCACCCAATGAACGTTATCCGGAAGAGCGCCGCCGCCACCGCCGGACGAACCGGTAGACGGAGCATGGATTCGGAAGCGTTCCGAAGCGACGCTCGTCGGATTGCCGGCCTGATCCGCCGCTCGAACATGCAGATACCTGTAACCGTTCGCCCCGCGATAGGTTAACGCCGCTCCATTGGAGAACGCCGCCCAACCTTCCGTCGGCAAAGACTGTTCCTCGCTCCACGCATACTGCAGCGACGCGGGATCGACGCCGCTGACGGGATCGTCGACGACGACCGTCGAAGCAACCGAGGAAGAGCCGAGTTCGTTGCCGTTCGGACTGAATTCGACCGTCGGCGGCGTTCGGTCGATCTTGATCGCCCTATGGGCTTCGAGCAAGTTGTCTGCGTTATCGGTTGCTTGGAAGAGCAAGCTATGCGTGCCTTCGTCCGAAATTACAATTGGACCATCATACGGTTGCGCCGGACCGCCGTCGATCGAATAGACGAGCGACTTGAACTCTTCGTTTGCTGAGGCGTAGACGCTCGCGGTGACGCTAACGTTCGTCCAGGCGCCGTCTTCGTATGGGCTTTCGTCCGCTTTCGTCATCGTCACCTCAAGCGGAAAATTCACGAAACGTTCGACTACGCGATACATGGGATTGTTCGCCAGATCGACGATGTTGCCCGATCCCCTGTCGTAGGATAGCGTAACCTTTTGTCCCCGCTCAAGCTCTTGGCTTAAGTTCAAAATAAGCGTCCGGGTACCGGTTCCGCTTATGGCCGTAACGGCGACGGGATTACCGTCCGCCAGAATCGTGAAGCCTCCCGCATCCGCGGCTTTAACCTCTTCATCGAACGTGACGACTACGCGATCGGGATGTTCAGGCGGTCGAATCGCGCTGACGATCGTCGGCGGAGCGAGATCCAGCCCGATGTTGGCCGCAATGCCCTGCAAAGTCGGATAGGTTCGGCCCTCTTCGATCGTCCAGATCGAGCCGAAGTTCCATTCGGACGGGTACGTCGCGCGCTTCTTCAATGCCGCCGTATTGTTGCCGCCGTCGACGTGGAAGCTGGCTTCCTCGATCGACATGTTAGGGAACGCTCGTCCCACGAGGCCTCCGACATCCTGGACCCCCGTGCCCGTGCCCGTGACGCTGCCAGCTGCATAGGTTTGGCTGATACGACCCACGTTTCGTCCCACCAAGCCGCCAACTTGGGAATTGCCCGTCACGCTTCCGACCGCGTATGTGTTGCTTATCCGAGCATTTGTATCGCTCCGCCCGGCGAACCCGCCGACTTCCTCGCTTCCGTTCACGTCGCCCGTGGCATAGGACCGGTCGATCCTGCCCCAGTTTTCTCCGACCAATCCGCCGACTTTGCTGTGGCCGTTGACGCTTACGGCCGCATGGGATCGGAAGACCTCGCTTCCGCTGCCGACTTCACCGATCAAGCCTCCCGTTTGGGAGTCGCCGGAAACGCGCCCCGTCGCGCTCGTGTTTTCGATCCGGCTGTCCTGCGAGCTCAATCCCGCCAACATGCCCGTCGAATGGCCGCCGTTGACGCTTCCCTCTACCAGCTTGACATTGCGCACGCTGCCGCCGGATATCATCCCGAACAAGCCAATCAGAACCCCGGAGGGCCGGTTGATCGTCAATTGACGAATCTCGTAGCCAGCCCCGTCGAAGCTGCCGGTGAACGGATCGTCGCTGTCGCCGATCGGAACGAAGCCCTGGCCGTCGTTCCAGCCCGCGGTGGCGGAAGCGTCGATATCCGCGCCGAGCTTGTAGTGGGCGTCCAATTGCAACCCCGCTCCTTGCAGCTGCTCAACCGTCAGGATAATAAACGGGTCCGATTCCGTTCCGTTGCCCGTCAGCGGCGCGGACGATGCGGCCGTCGCCTGAACCGGAATCGATCCGGCCAGAAGCAGCAGAGCCATGAATAATGAGAACAGTCGATTCATGTTGTCGATCCTTCCTTTCCTTCTTAACCGTTCGTGCGAACACCTATCCGAATTATATCGGAATGTACCGGTTTCCGAATCTAACCCCGGTTATAGGCTCGGTTATAGAAGAGAAGCGCCGATCATCCTTGAATTTCTTTGCCCCGCTTGATCGCTTCCACGCGGTTCGTCGCCTGAAGCTTGCCGTAGATATGGTTGATATGCGTCTTCAGCGTGCCCATGCCGATGCCGAGCGCTCCGGCGATGGCCGCGTTGTCCATACCCTCCTCCATATAGCGAAAAATCGCATACTCTCGCGGCGTAAGCAACGTCCCTAAAGCGCCTGCGGTCGAGCGCGAAGCATCGGCCGAACCGCCGCCGCAAGCGGCCAGCACCCTCCGCGCGTAAGCCAGGGGAGGCGCGCTTCTGTCGCGCAGGTTGCCTTTCAGCCGCTGCTGCACGTAGTCCGACAGCAGCTCGGCGACCGCCTTTCCCTTGTCGGCGAACACCCGAATATAAGCGTCCGGGTGCGCGTATTTCAGCGCCTCTTCCAGCTTCAGCAGCGCTTGCTCCGGCTTGCCGGCCTTCCGCAGCATGACCGCTTGGAGCGCTTGGAGGTCCAGCGCGTCCATCGGACGATGGCCTTTGACCGCGATCGGCAGCAGCCTCTCCGACAGCGTCCACGCTTCTTGCCCCCGCTCGGTCTCCATCAGCGTTCTGACGAGAACGATATAGACGAACAGCCGATAGACGGACACCGGGTCGTCCGGCGACACTTTGTAGCGCGCCATCCACGCCTCGGCCGCCTCTCGGTCTCCCCGATCCAACCCAAGCGCGGCCATCTCCGCTTCGATGAGGATCAACGCGTCCTCCGCGCCGTCCTCCCGCGCTTTCCGCAGCGCCTCCGCCAGCCACAGCTCCGCCTGCGCCCAATCCTGCCTTGCTTTGCTCGCGCGCGACAGGAACAAACTCGCGGGAACGTATACTTTTTCCGGTTGAAATCGAAGGCCGCCTTGCAGCCCTTGCCTGATGCAACGCTCCGCCTCCTCCAGCTCGTTGCGCTCGTACAGCAATTCGCCGTAACAGACCAGAATCAGATTTTGCAGCCCCATAGGCGTCATAAATTCGATCATGTTTCGGAAAAAGTCATCCGCCAGCCCTATCGGCAGATGCTTGCCGCGCTTGCCGTTGTACGACCTGTACACCGAGGGAGACAAAGGCATGTGAGGAGCCGCGAAGATGAGATCGGTTCCTCCGGGACTGTGCTTCAGCGACAGCCGAATGTAGTCGAGGCCCTTGACCATGTCCATGTCGTACTGGGTCGCTTTGAAATTTCTGACGTAATAGAGATAGCCCAGAAAGCGGTCCTTGTCCTCCGGATTCCAGCTTTCCGAGGCGCTCTCGAAATGCCGTTCCGCCTGCAGCAGATGCCTCTCCGCAAGCGTCGGCTCGCCGGCCCAAAGCAACGAGAAGACGTAGGTGAAGTAAAGGAACGGATGCTGCCTAAGGAGCGTTTCGGGCACTGCCGCCAGCCACGCTTTCAGCGTGGAAAACTCCCGGCGAATCATCAGGCTTTTCATTTGCTCCAACAATCGGACGGCGTCCGCGAAGGCTTGTCCGGCCAAGTAGTACTCCACGGCCTCCTCCAGCAAGTTGCGAGATTCGCACCAGAGGGCGGCCGCGCGATACGTTTCTCGCGCTTGGTCAGGGTCCCCCATTAACCGGCGCTTCCGAAGAAATTCGCCGAATAGATGGTGGAACCTGTACCACTCCTTCCTTCCGTCCAGCGGGATCAGGAACAGCTGGAGACTCGCCAGTTCGGCGAGCTTCTTCGCGCCGCCCTCCCCGGCCGCAGCCTCGCATAGCGAACCGTTAAATCTCTGCAACAGAGCTACGTTCAGCAGAAATCGCTTAGTCGGCTCGTCCAGCGCTTCGAACACTTCTTCCAGCAAAAAATGCTCTACGCGCTCGCCCTCTTCGGCCCATCGCTCCGGGCTGCGCGAAGGTTCCCGTTCCCGCTCGCGCATAGACAGCGACATCAGCCTCAGCCCCGTCGCCCAACCTTCGGTTCGAAGCCATATCCGCTCGATCTCGTTTTTCCCGAACGATCTGCCGTCGAAATCCCGGAAGTATTGCTCGGCTTCCCTCAAGTCGAATTTCAGTTGCCGGGCGTTCACCTCATGGATCCAACCGCGGCTGATCCATCGGGCTTTCGCGAAGCCGGAGAACGTACGGCTTGCCAAGACGAGGTGCGCGGACGGAGGCAAATATTCCATTACGTAAGAGATGGAATCGATCACGTCGCGGTCTTCGACGACGTGCCAATCGTCCAGGATCAGCACGAACTTCCCGGACAAGCCGCTCCATTCGTTCAACAACGCGACGAGGAACGGCTCGTATTGACCGGGGCTGAGCCGAGCCGTCGAGGCCTCGCCCGAAGATTCGATTCCCAGCGCCCGACGGACCGCCTCTACTGTATAGGACCAGAAGCGTACGAGGTCGTTATCCTTGGCGTCGAGCGACAACCAGGCGACAGGCGCGCCTATCTGCCTTGCCCAGTCGCTGACGAGCGTCGTTTTGCCATAGCCGGCCGGCGCCGACACGAAGGATGCCCTGCGGTCCAGCCCCTCGTTCAGTTGCGCAAGCAGCCGCGGCCGGGATACGAAAGGACGGGGAACCGGCGGCATGTACAGCTTCGAGTGCAGAATATGGCCGGTTCCCGTTCGCTCTGCCATCGTCGTCATCCTTTCCGGAATTAATCGAAATGTCCGAATCTCGCTTTCTCGTAAATGCTCGACCAGGGCAAGTCGTAAACTCGCTTCGGCCCGCTCTGTTCGCATACCCTATTATTTTCTCAGACATCGCACTCTTCGAGCAATCGGGTTTTTGCGGCAACCGGACTGTAGATCCGTTATCTGTGAACAAATGGGGGGGGCGGGCACCTTTGCGGACACAGTTGCGCTTATTTGCTTCAATACCGATTGATTTGCCAGTAAATGAGCGCAATAGCGGATTCTCTGTCCGTTTCATCGTAAATAATAGGGATTTCGACGAAATAAGGTCCGCCGTGTCCGATCAGTCGCGGCGCGCCTTTGATGCGTACGACCGATCTCTCTGCCGTCTTTGGAGCGCTCTAATTCGAGGTCGGCTTCCCTATTAGACTTCCCCCTTCGTTTCATTCACGGCGCGAGCGGACATCCGCTTGATCTTGTTGAGCAAATCATGGTGTTCTTCGTCCGTCGAAAGGAGGTGAGACCATGGACGTTAAAGATGCAATTCTCATACTACAAGAGAAAGTAAAAACCCACCCCAAGGTTAGCAGCCGAGGGTGGGTTTTTGTTCTCCTCATTAACTTGAAGGGACATCCCGTCCAAGCCAATTGTATAGACCGAGTGTTCGCAGCGCTCGGTCTTTCTAGCGTTATTCTAACATATACAGTAATAGGAAGAACAAGTGCGACCAAAGATAACCGCCAGGATTCAAGGGCTTCCTTCGGTTGCTCGCTGCAGGGTCTCGAGTCTGCCGTCGCCTATACTTGGCACAGTTACGTTAACCATGTATCCAGCATCGGTTGGATCAACGTCTCCCTATCCTGACCGTCGGGCGTTTTTCCCCGAAAATTCGCGGCCGCAAGCTTGGCCGTATCCTTGTTCTGGGTGAGCGAGCGCGCGGCCCATCTTGATTCGGGCGTCGCCATGCATCGCCGGCTTAAATACAAGGAATATTCAAACCTTCCAGCGACATACAAATAATTTCGAAGGCTAATCAGGTTACGGGAGGTTGTGCGTATGAAAGGAAGTCGATTTCCGAAGACGCTAATGGGCGCGTTCATTGGTCTTACGTTTACGGGCGGATGGTTGGTCGCCGATCTGCTTCTTCCGGAACCGTGGGGAGATTACCTGCTATTTGGCGCAATGGGGGTGGTCAACGCGGCGGCCGGATGGATGCTTGGCAGAATGACCGAGGAAAAGGAACGCGCCGGGCAAGGTCCGCAAATCGATGCCGGGAGCACAATCCAAACAGAGCCTAAGGTTTAAGCACGTCCGCAACGGAAAACACATTCAGGCCCGGTTAGCTCCGAAACGAGCGAACCGGGCCTCTTCTATGCCGTTCTTATTTTTTCAACAGAAGATACAGAAAGTACGGTCCGCCGATGAGCGCGACCATAATGCCAGCCGGAATGCCGGCCGGATCGACGAGATGGTGTCCGATGGTATCGGCGAACAAGAGCAGCCACCCGCCCATCAGCACGGCGATCGGGACGAAATGCTGGTGGCGGCGTCCTATGATCGCCTTGGCGATATGGGGAGCCATCAGGCCGATGAACGCGATGCCTCCGGCAACGGATACCGCCGCGGCGGCAAGCGCAACTGCGGCCCCGAGCAGCAACAGCCGATCCCGGTTCATGGAGACGCCGGCCCCGACGGCAATCGCTTCGTTCATCGCCAGCAGGTTGAGAACGTTCGACTTGTACAACGTGTACGGCAGCAGAATCGCAAGCCACGGCAGCAGCGACCATACGAACGGCCAATCCGCCCCCCAGATGTTGCCGGCCAGCCACTTCGCGATAAAATCGACCTTCCGATAATCCGCCGAGGAAATCAGGACGATCATCAGGCCGGACAATGCCAGCGCGAAACCGACTCCGACGAGTACGAGCTTAACGGGCTGCAGCCCCTTCGCTTTGGAATAGGAGAACAAATAGATTAAGGCGGCCGTCGCCAGCGCTCCTCCGAAAGCGACAAGCGGAAGCGCGTAAGCGAACGTTCTGGGATCCAGAGGAAAATAAAGAAAAAACGCCGCAATCGCCGCCCCGGCTCCCGCGTTAATGCCGATGATGCCGGGATCGGCCAAGTCGTTCCGCGTAATGCCTTGCAGGATTGCACCGGACAAAGCCAGGGCCATGCCGGCCAGCAACGTCACGGCAATGCGCGGCAAACGGATGGAGAACAGCACGAGATTTTCCTTAGCAGTGCCATGCCCAAGCAGCGTCGGGAGCAGACGATCGAAGGAGAGCGCCCCGGAGCCGATGCTCAACCGGACGGCGATCGTCGCCGCGATGAGCAGCAGCAGGAGCGCGAAGACGGCAGCTTGCTTTGGAACTTTCGCGGTCCGAATCATGACAGCGACTTCACTCCTTTACGCACGACGAACAAGAAGAACGGGAGGCCGAGGATCGCGATAATCGCCACGATCGGCGTCTCGAACGGCGCATAAAGCGTTCGGCCAAGCGTATCCGCCATCAGCATGAACGTCGCCCCCCATATGGCCGACATCGGAATGATTGCGCGATAGTCGGTCCCGAACAGCGCCCTGACCATGTGAGGAATCATCAACCCGATGAACGCCATGCTTCCGACGAGCGCGACGGCCGCTCCAGCCAGCAGGATAATCAGGACGTATAACGCGACTTTGACGTATACCGTTCGAAGCCCCAAACCGACGGCGGCTTCTTCGTTCAAGCTTAAAATCGTGAGCGATTTGGACAAAGCTATTGCGACAAGGAGGGAACCGACGATGACGGGACTGATCGCTTGAATCTGCCCCCACGTCGTGCCGATCAGCCCCCCCGACGTCCACATCGTCACGTTCTTGGACGTCTTGAACAAGAGACCGATGCCGTCCGCCACGGCATACAGAAACGCCGATACCGCCGAGCCGGCCAGGACGATTCGGAACGGGGACAACCCGCCTTTCTTCGCCGCGCCGATGCCGATCACGAGCATCATGCCGAGCGCGGCCCCGGTGAAGCAGACGAGCATAATCCCGAAATAATCCAGCCCCGGCAACATGGCGACAGCCAGGGCGAGCGACGCCCTCGCTCCGGCGGTTAGCCCGAGAAGCCCGGGATCCGCCAGCGGATTGCGCGTCAAGCCTTGCATGATCGCGCCGGCCACCGCAAGCGCGGCGCCGACAAGCGCGGCGGCCACTTCCCGCGGGTACCGAATTTCCCGGAGCATCGCGATTTTCTCGTCTCCTCCGCGGTTAGCGAGTACGAGCCAGAGCTCGCGCAAGGATACGTCCTTCGCGCCGAGCAGCATCGCGAGCGAGAACATGACCGCTAGCCCCGCCAAGCTGATGGCGATTTTCAAGGCAATGGAAATAGGCTGCCGACTGCCGGGCATGGTGCCATTCCTCCTTCAAGATCATCGCGAAGAAAGACCGAGACTGCCTCCATCGCGTCTGAGGCATCTCGGCCTTCTTCTCGTCCGCGCGCCTCGCGAACGCTTATTGCAGGAAACCTTCTTTGAAGATGTTCAGCAGGTATTCGAGCGTCGTCGGATCGCTATATGTGGAAGCTTCCATGTCGATCTCGATGACCTGACCGTTTTTGACCGCGGGGATGTTTTTCCAGGTATCCGTCTGCATGAAGGAGTTGTCGCCCTCGACGCTTTTGCTGAGAACGAGGTAATCGCCGGCATATTCGCTGATCACCTCGGGAGAAAGTGTATAGTAACCCGGTCCAAGGGCATCCGCTTTGACTTTGTCCGGCATGTTCAGACCCATCGCCTGATAGAGCAGCTCGGTTCCGCGCGCCCAGTTGTTGCCGAACACGTAGAAGTTTTTCGAGTCGGTCTCGATAACGGATACCGTCGCGCTCTCGCCGATCTTCGCTTTGATTTCCTGTCCGACGGCTTCGGCCCTTTGCTTGAAGTCGTCGACCCATGCTTGCGCTTCTCGCTCCTTATTCAGCAGCTTGCCGATTTCGAGCTGCTGCGCCAAGTAATCCAGTTTCCCCCACGTGTAGGCGACGGTTGGCGCGATCTCCCGCAGCTTATCGATATTTTTGCTGCTTGCGTCGGTGATGATCAGATCCGGATCGACCTCGACGATCTTCTCGAGATTGTCTTCGGATACGACGGCCACCCCGGTCAGCTTCCCGGCGAAGAGCGGGTTTTTGTTCGTCCATTCGTCCACGCCGACGAGCGTTCCGCCCAGCGAAAGCACGTTCGGCGCGTTCGTCAGAGCGACAATGCGCTGCGGATTGGCCGGCACTTCCACCTCGCCGAGCTCGGACAGATACGTGATCGTGCCGGAATCGGCCGCAGACTCGGACTCGGAAGGCGCCGGTTCGCTCGCGCTCGGGCTAGCGCCTTGGGACGGCGCTTGATTATTCGAGGCATTGTTTCCGCAAGCGCCGATGAAGACGACAAGAAAAATGAGAAAGATAGGCAAGAGCAATCTTTTATTCATTGTGAGACCCCTTTTAATTGATATTGATTCTCATTATCATTCGTAATTAATATAGCGATCCTTCATCGGGTTGTCAACGTATTTCGAAGCAGAAACGTCGCCCCAGGTTCGGGCATTCAATGGCGAGCTACGCCGGTCGGGAATTCACGCTCGGGGCAATCGCGCAAACAAAAGTAACTTCTTGACGGGGAGCGGCCTTTATTTCGCTTGATCATTCGCTATCGGACACAGATGACCTTATTTTGTCGAAACCCCCTCATATTGGAGGCGATCCGGACAGACGATCCGTTATATCGACGAAGAGTGGCCGAAATGGCCATCCTTGAGACAAATAAGGGATTCTCTGTCCGCAAAGCTGCGCAAAACCCGGTTTTGTTCACAGATAACGGATCCTCTGTCCGAATGGTCTGGGGCACTGGGCGGTGGCGATGGTTCGGGGCGGATGGTTCGGGGGGATGGTTCGGGGCGATGGTTCGGGGCGATGTGGCGACGAGCGGGGGGAATGTGGTGCGGAAAACCGAGGAACGGAAGAGGGTGATCCATCCGCAGGATTTTTCACGCCTCTGCCCGGCTAGGCACGTATTCGAAGTCGAATCCATCCGATTGATCGGCGGCCTCCCGAAAAAGGTCCACGATTGCGGCATAGCGTTCCCCGCCGCCGGAATCCGCAACCCACCTGATCTGCAATGGCATCGGCAGATGACCGGTGACGCAATCCCATAGCGCGTCCAAATTATCGCCGTACCACTCCGGCAAGCCAAGCTCCCGCTTCAGCCATTCATGAACGTTTCCGTAACGGTCCGCCTCCGATTGCCTCAGCTCCACGATTCTACTCACTCGGAACACTGCCTTCCTCCGTAATATCAATGAACGATCGATAATGATCCGTCGTCATGAATATCAATCCGTCATTCGAATAGACGATTCGGTCCGCGCCTCGCGGCCCTTTCTCATAATTAATATCCGCTTCGTGCCAAATCCGGCCTTGCGCCTCGGGAAGCAGCCCTTCCCGATTCCGGAAGCGGTCGCCGCCGATGCTCCTGCCGGGCGCGACCCGGTCCAGATTCCCTTCGGCCGGCACCCAGCCGAGCTTCTCGGCTTCTTTTTTCGTGATGTAATTGTCCGGAAGTCTGCCGTACGTGCGAATATAATCGGACACTTCCCTAAAGCCTGTGAGCGGAGCTTGAAGCTCCTTCTGAGCTTCGGCGACAGCCGAAGGCGGCTGATTCGCGGCCGAAGAAGAGCCGTCGCCTGCATCCCCGCAGCCCGCCAGCAGAATGGCCAGCATCGCCAGCATCGCGGCCAGCAGGCGTGATCGCCGGCCCGTTTGTCGAAAGAATAAGCTCAACATCTGATTTCCTCGCAGTCCCAAGCATACTAACGGCTTGAATTTACATTTTACGGCATGCCGCCGCCGCCGCGCAACGACGAGAGCAAGCCGAATATGACGATCGCCTGCTTCGTCTATTTGCAATTGGTCACGAGCGGCACATTTTCCGGGGCTTATTGGTTACCAGAAGAACATTGCGCAGCAGGAAGGAAGTGTAAAATAAAATTGTAGCCCGTTCATGAGGAGGTGATTACGTTCCGTAAAAATGCGGCTCCATCCACCGTTCTAAAATCTATTATCTAGGGAGGAGATTGTGATGTCGGTTCAAGTAACGGTGAAGCACCCCCCAAGGTTCATGACGCTCTGGATGGCAACAGGCGCGCTGCTCCTGATGCTGGCTTGTTCCCTGCTGTTCGCGGAACGCGCTTGGGCGCACGGCTGGCTGATGGACGGACGCGGAGACTTGTGCATGAAAGGAGTGAATCAAAATTGCGGCCCCGTGCAGTACGAGCCTTGGAGCGTAGAGGGCCGCGGGGATTTCCCGGAAATCGGCGTGCCGGACGGTCAGATCGCCGGCGGGACCAAATTCCCGGCTCTGGACGAGCAGACGATGACCCGCTGGACCAAAGTCGATCAGAACGGCGGACCTTTTACTTTCCACTGGAAGATGGTCGCCAACCACAGCACCAACAGTTGGGACTACTATATCACGAAGCCGGGGTGGGACCCGAACTCGCCGCTGGCCCGCGCGAATCTGGAGTTGTTCTGCAGGTATGAGGACAATGGTGCCCTTCCGCCGATGGACGTGTACAATGACTGCTTCATCCCGAACGATCGGGAAGGCTACCATGTCATTGTCGCGGTCTGGGATATTTTCGATACGGACAACGCCTTCTATCAAGTGATGGACGTGAACCTGACGAGCGATCCTTCGCAGCCGACGACGCCGGCTCCGGGTTACCCCGGCGATCCGAATCGCTTCGGCGAAATTCGCGATTGGAGCTCGATTCGCCCGTATCAAGCCGGAGAACAAGTCGTTTACGACGGTTATATCTGGCAAGCGAGATGGTATACCCAAGGCCAAACGCCGGGATCGCACGAAGTATGGCTGCTTATCGGTCCGGCAACGGGGACGCCGACCGTGCCCGCAGCTCCGACAGGGCTGACGGCGACGGCGGGCGACGCGCAAGTGACGCTCTCCTGGACCGCTTCGGTAGGCGCAACGAGTTATACGGTAAAACGCGCCGCGACGGCGGGCGGTTCGTACACGGACGTGGCGACCGTCGCGGGCACCAGCTACGCGGACACGGGCCTGACCAACGGCACGACGTACTATTATGTCGTCAGCGCATCCAACAGCGCGGGCAGCAGCCCCGACTCCGCGCAGGCGAGCGCGACGCCGACCGGAGGGACGCCGACCGTGCCCGCAGCTCCGACGGGGTTGACGGCGACGGCAGGCAACGCGCAAGTGACGCTATCCTGGACCGCTTCGGCCGGCGCGACGAGCTATACGGTGAAGCGCGCCGCGACGGCGGGCGGTCCGTACACGGACGTGGCGATCGTCGCAGGCACCAGCTACACGGACGCGGGCCTGACCAACGGTACGACGTACTATTATGTCGTCAGCGCATCCAATAGCGCCGGAAGCAGCCCCAACTCCGCGCAGGCGAGCGCGACGCCGACCGGAGGAGGAAGCGCGGACGGCTTGATCGTTCAGTACCGGGCAGCAGATACCAACGCTGCCGACAACCAGATCAAGGCTCACTTTATCATCAAGAATACGGGAAGCAGCGCCGTCGATCTTAGCGAGCTGAAGCTTCGTTATTATTTCACGAAGGACGGCTCGGCGGCCATGAATGCCTGGATCGACTGGGCGCAGATCGGCGCTTCGAACATCTCTACGGCGTTCGGCGCCGCTTCCGGAACGAACGCGGATACGTACGTGGAATTAAGCTTCGCTTCCGGTGCCGGGTCCATCCTGGCCGGCGGGCAGAGCGGGGAAATCCAGCTGCGAATGGCCAAAGCGGACTGGTCCAATTTCAACGAGAACAATGACTATTCCTACGACGGAACCAAAACCGCCTATACGGATTGGGACAAGGTTGCGTTGTTCCAAAGCGACGCATTGGTTTGGGGCACTACGCCGTAAGAAGCCGGCCCTGCGCAAAAAACCCGCCTTCGAGGCTGCCTCGGGGTGGGTTTTTGCTTTCGTTGTTCCGTTTTCCGCAGACCTTTCACCCCGGCCTTAGCCACCGCCCCGCCTTGCTCCATCGCCCACCGCCATCTGCCCCGCCTTGCTCCATCGCCCGACGCCCCGCCTTGCTCCATCGCCCGACGCCCCGCCTTGCTCCATCGCCCGACGCCCCGCCTTGCTCTCCTTGGCCGTTCGGACAGAGGATCCGCTAATTGTGAACAAAACCGTTTTTTTTGCACCTGCGCGGACAGAGGATCCGTTATTCGGCTCCGAGATTGCGATTTCGGCCATTGATGATCGAAATAACGGATCCTGTGTCCGAAACGCCTGCAAAATTAGGGAGTTTCGGGAAAATAAGGGCTTCTGTGTCCGATAGCAAAGAACGTCATCCTTTCCGCGACGCTGCCGGCTTAATTGTCCGTCTTAAAGTATTCCTCCATCAAATCAAATTGCCATGGCCCTCTGATGATCACTTCCGGTCTAATCAGCTTTAGCTTCACTTGCTGACTGCCCGGCGGAACTTCGAATTCGATGTATTCGATCGCCCCGGTTTTTTCATTTAATTTAGCTGCGCTGCTTCGTCTATCAAGGCTAAATTTATATAGAGACATTGGGGCTTCTTCATTATAGTGAAGATCCAAATACGCTCTAAGAATGTTTTCCCTTACTTTTTCAGTCTTTGTGATCGTTACGGGGAAGCCGGCGATCTCAAAGGTTTGGTGAATATCCTCATCGGCTTCCGTCGATAGCCGGATTGAAGCCTCGTCTTTGTTGGTTACGCTAATCTCGGGCAATGTCAATGTATAGCGGTTTCGTGCATCATCCGACAGTTTGAAATAAAACTCGCTTGCAGGACTGCTAACACCCCGAATCTGTTCAATCTCCATTTTTTGCCCCGTGTCGTCGGATATATTTAATTTCCGATTCTCATCGCCGTGGACATATACGCCGGATATCCCGTAATCGCTAATGTAAAAATCCTCGGAATGACGAGCAACCAACGAGACTCTCGTCTTCTCTCCAACCCTGTCGGGAATTACGGTAATGGATACGCCGTTTACCGTAACTGTCTCGCCCATCTCAGGATAACTGGAATAGGTTTCAGCTTTCGTAAGCGTTACAGGCACTTCGATTCCCGGCTTCGAGCCGACAATCAGCTTCACATTGCCAATCGTGTCCATCTTCCCTTTATACCAGAATCCGGACGACCACTCCTGCGAACCCCATGAGGCCATGGAGCTGCTTAAGGAATATTCGACTCCTCGTTCGTTTATTAGTGTCACCTGTTCGAGTCTCGGCGTCCGGTATCCTGTCATTGTGATATAAGTCATCTCTTCATCCGATAAGATTCCGGTAATCGTAATAGAGCCATTCCCTACGCTAAGAGTTATCGGCTTCTTCAAGACGTACCGTTCTGCAGGTGAATTTTCTTCTTTTACGATGCCTATGCCGGGGACGAATTGCAGCGCTTTTTGTATGGCTGCCCATACGGAATGATGATTCGCGAGCGTTGCCGACACGAAGAGTATTGCAAGTGCCGCAATAATCGTCCCCCATCTTCTTTTAACCCGTTTGCTCTTGCGACGCTTGCCTTCTTTCTGCTCCGAGATCACTTGTTCGATTCCCGCTAGGCTTCTTTGACGTATACCGGAAGGAACGGGGATAGACCGAAGTTGCTGTTTAAGATGATCAGGACTCATAGTCGCCTTCCTCCTCTACCCGTTTACGCAGTTTTCTTAATGCCCGATACAACAAAGATTTGCCTGTGCCGAGCGGAATGTTCATGATCTCTGTTACTTCGCGTATCGTAAAGTCATAGTAAAATCTCAAGATGATCACATGCTTTTCTTCAATATCGAGCAGATCAATCATATCTTTTAAGGATATGGCAAGAGAAATATGGTTATCATCGACTGGCGTTATCGAATCGATGTATTCGGATTTCCATTGAACCTCTTTTTTGCGTTTGCGAAGCAGGTCTACAGAACAGCTGATGGCTATTTTGATTAGCCAGGTTTTAAAGTACTGCGGCTCCTTCACCTTGGCGATGGATTTGTACGATCGATAAGCTGTTTCTTGGACAACGTCAAGCGCATCCTCCGAATTGCCTAGATAGACGTACGCCATACGGTATATATCTTCCTCGTATTGCTGAAAAAGTTCCAAATACGCGTTTCCATCGCCTTGTTGAGCTCTTCTCACCAGATCGATAATCCCCATCACCTGCTTAACGTTTACTCTGTTACCGATTAGACGCGCTTAAAGGGGATTTGGCTTTAAAAATAACAGAAAGATATCCCCTCGTCCCAGGCCGTTCGGACAGAGGATCCGCTAATTGTGAACAAAACCGTTTTTTTGCATCTGCGCGGACAGAGGATCCGTTATTCGGCTCCGAGATTGCGATTTCGGTCATGGATCATCGAAATAACGGATCCTGTGTCCGAAACGCCTGCAAAATGAGGGGGTTTCGGGAAAATAAGGGCTTCTGTGTCCGATAGCAAAAGATCAAGCGGACGACAGAGCCCTCAGCGCCGACGGAATACACGCAATTGAAACAAGGAACGCCAGCCGGCACGAGGGCATCCTGGACGATAGGCTCGGCCAAGCGCGATCCTGAATAGGCGGGCGATGCCCACAGCGTCCTCCCGGCCGAAATCCTGCAACAGGCTACCGCTTGCGCCGATACTGCTCGAAAAAATCGGCCAATCGATGTTCGCCCGTTGCCGGAGCAACCATGTCCATCTGCATCGCTTCCGTGAAAAAAGCGGCCGTGCCGTACAGCCGTCGGTGGAAAGGCTTCACTAGCCCAAGCCCAATGCGAACGAGCCGCGGGGGCAGCGGGACGATTCTTGCCGGGCGCCCGAGCGACCGGAAAGCAAGCTCGGCCAACTCCCGATGAGTAAACGTCTCCGGTCCTCCTGCTTCGATCACGGGCTCCCGCCAATCTGGCGCTGCCGCCTGAACGCATCGTCGGGCCAAATCCGCCCCATGAATCGGATTCAGACGATATTGGCCGTCGCCGATCAGGTAGACGACGCCGGACTTGGCCATATCCAACAAGGCGGTAAGATCGGAGAAAAAGCCGGTAGGCCGGATAACCGTATACATGAGTCCGGAGTGAATCAAATCGTTGACGAACCGTTCGCGCGCCTTGACGAGATCCAGATGCACCATTTGCGAAGCCTGATACACGGACACAAACAAAAACCGGGTAACGGACGAACTGCGCCGTGCGGCTTCCAGCAAATTCGCATTGCCGCCGTAATCGACGTCGTTGAACGTCAAGCCGTCCTTCTGGCGAGTGATGCCGACGGAGGAGAAAACAATATCGATTCCGTCGCATACCCCGTCCAACGTCTCAGGACGCGTGACCTCGCCGACAAATACATCGTCCGCTTCTTCCCAGATCGCCGGCTCCAAATAAGCGCCTCTCGCCATCAGTCTGGCCGGATCGCGGTCGCGGACAAGCACCCGAACCCAATACCCCTCTTCTTTGAAGCGAAGAACGACATATCGTCTAACCTGACGCTCCGGCAACAAGCACTCTTTTCATGGCCTGCTCGCCCCCTGAATTATGAGTATACTCATTATTTAACGGTAGCCGATTCGCAGGCAAATGTCATTCATTTTTTCATTCGCGATTTGAAACGAACAGGACCGGACGAGCTTCAGATGGGCCAGTCTCCGCCCCCGCGCCGAAGAGTGCGATACCGGGTCGGCGACAGACGGTGGAATTCGGCAAATTGCTTGGAAAAATAGTGTACGGTGTCGTAGCCGAGCTGCTCGGAGATCCGGGTGACCGATTGGTCGCTCTCGAGCAGCAGTGCCGCGGCTTTTTTCATCTTCAGCCTGAGCTGGTAGCCCTTCGGCGTCATCCCCGTGACGCTCTTGAACAGTGAGTAGAAGTGCGACTTCTCCAAGCCGCATTCCCGGCTCATCTCCTGGTAAGAGAAACGGGCTTCCGGTTCCCGCTCCATCCGCTCGAGAATGCGGGCGATGCGGCGGTCGTACGGCGCTTCCGAGCGGAGCTCGTTGTGGGCTTGCAGCAGCCATGCCTTCATGCGGCTGGATACGAGCGCTTCGGCATTCCCGTCCAGCGAACCGTGCCACCCGCAGATGCGGACGAACCAGTCCGTAAGAGGCGAATGGACGGGAACCCGGGCACAGGTCGGCAACGTATCGAGCTCGGGACACGACACCGCCGGAGGCATGAACTGCGGGTCGGGACGGCTCGTCTGGAAGGCGAAGTGGGAGAACAGCCGCTCCGGCCTGCCCCACAGGTCGCAATAGATATTGTAAGCTTCAAGCGAAGAAGGGGAAGTCAGGTGGAACGAGTGGGCTTCTCCCGGCCGGATGAAGACGAGCGACCCGTTGCCGACCGGATAGGGCTTGCCCGCGACGACGACGCTGCCTTGCCCGCGAACGAAGAGATGGAACGCGTAGGCGTACCCGACCCGCGTCTCCTCGTGAATGTCTCCCCTATACGTATAGCGGTGGGCATCCCGGACGTAGACCTTCGTCTCAGCCAGCCCTCTATGCCCCTCAAGCAAGTTGTCCACTTCCCCAACACCACCGGTAATTTTTATAAAAGACGGAATGCGGTTAAAAGACGGTCTGCCGGCTCCATCATACAATAAAGGCAAGTAACGACACAAAGGTCGACAACGTCGATACGCCAAAAAGGAGCCGAATGCGATGCGCTTCAGACAGGTTCATCTGGACTTTCACACATCGGAAAATATTCAAAGGATCGGACAAAGCTTCTCCAAAGCCCAATTCCAGGAGATGCTGAAGCTCGGCCACGTCGATTCCGTCACGGTGTTCGCGAAATGCCACCACGGCTGGGCGTACTTCCCGTCCAAGGAGAACGAGATTCACCCGCACCTTAACTTCGACCTGCTGGGAGCCCAGATCGAGGCGGCTCGCGAGATCGGGGTCAAGACGCCGATTTACCTGTCGGCCGGACTTGACGAGCGGCTCGCCCGCCTGCATCCGGAATGGCTCGTGCGCGACGAGAACGACCGGACGAACTGGGCGAAGACATTCATGGAGCCGGGCTACCACCAATTCTGCATGAACACGCCTTACCTGGACATCCTCATTCGCCAGATCGAGGAGGCGGTGCGCAAATACGACGGGGACGGCGTGTTCCTCGACATCGTCGGAGTGCGCAAGTGCTACTGTCACACTTGCGTCAACCAGTTGAGAAGTAACGGCAAGGATCCCCGGGACGAAACGCATATCCTCGACCAGGGAGAGAGAACCTACGCGAACTACGCCAAGCGGGTGAGAGAGGCGGTCCATGCGATCAAGCCGGGCTTGCCGATCTTCCACAATGCCGGCCATGTTCGTCAGGGGCGGCGCGATCTGGCCGCGATGAACACCCATCTGGAGCTCGAATCGCTGCCGACCGGAGGGTGGGGATACGATCACTTCCCCCTATCAGCCCGTTACGTCCAGCAGCTCGGCTACGACTTTCTGGGCATGACCGGCAAATTCCACCTGTCTTGGGGCGAATTCGGCGGCTTCAAGCATCCCAACGCCCTCCGCTACGAGACGGCGCTCAGTCTCGCGAACGGCGCGCGCTGCTCCATCGGCGATCAACTGCATCCCGAGGGCCGAATGGACCCGGCCACCTACCGGCTGATCGGGGCCGCCTACTCGGAGGTGGAGCGCAAGGAAGCGTGGTGCTCGGACGTCCGGAGCGTCGCCGACGTCGGCTTGCTGTCAGTCGAAGCGACGTTCGGCCAGTCGGATGCGGCGTTGACGGGCAAATCGGACGCCGGAGCGGTGCGGATCTTGCTGGAGAACCAAATCCTGTTCGACGTGCTCGATCTCGAATCCGATTTCTCGACGTACAAGGTTCTGATTCTGCCGGACCGGGTGACGGTGAACGAGCGGCTCGCCGCGAAGCTCGACGAATACGCGAGTCAAGGCGGACGGCTGCTCGCGACCGGTCAATCCGGCCTCGATCCGGATCTGAAGAACTTCGTTATCGACCTGGGCGTCCGATACGCGGGGCCTAACCCCTATAAGCCGGATTATCTGCGTCCCTCCTTCGAACTGCCTTCGCTCGGCGAAGCTTCCTTCGTCGTCTACTCCGGCGGGCAGCGGGTGGAGCTCGCGAACGGAGGCGAAGAGCTCGGACGGCGCGAGGATCCGTATTTTAATCGGGACGTCTACTCCTTCTGCTCCCACGCCCATACGCCAAGCAGCCCGACGAGCGGAAGCCCGGGCATCGTCCGGAGCGAGTACGGCATCTATATCGCTTGGAACGTGTTCGAGGATTACGCCGAGAAGGGCTCGCTTCCCGTGAAGGAGACGGTCGCCCATGCGCTTAGGCTTCTTATCGGAAGACCGTCGCTCGAGATCGGGCTTCCCGCCCAGGGCGTCGCGACGCTGCAGCATCAGGAGAAAAAGAAGAGGTTCATTCAGCATTCCCTGTACGCTTCCCCGGTCCGAAGAGGAACGGGGGTCGAGGCGATCGAGGATCTTGTGCCGCTCTACGGCATCGAAGCGGCAGTACGTCTTCCGGTCAAGGAGGTCACCCGGGTCTACTTGGCACCGGAAGGAACGGACCTTCCTTACGAGACCGACGGCGACACGATTCGCTATAAGATCGATAAGCTTCATAACCATCAGATGGTCGTCCTCGATTACAAGTAATGCCGGTTGCATGAATAGAGGAATCAAAAACCCACCCTCGGTTGACTTCGTCGCAGGTGGGTTTTTGTTCTGCCTAGCCGTCATACGCTTGCTTCAATGCTTTCATGTCGATTTTTGCCTTCGTCTCAAGCAGCGCTTTCATTACTCTCTCCGATTTTTGAGAATCGGGGTCGGTTATCATAGTATTTCATTTAATGTAACATAAATATTGATGTATTCTTTCGGATTGCTATTTCCGGGCCGCTATTACGCCAAGCGAAAACCCCGCATAGACGATGTCGCGCGGAAACTCGCCGCCCACGCCCGGTCTCTTGAATCTCGAATATGGCGAAACCATCGCGACGACTATTCGTACTACTTAGAATAGACCCGATCATAAGGAGGTAATTATGAAAAGCAGAAAACCGTTCCGTTTATTGTCTATGACGCTGGCGTTGTCGATGCTCGTGCCGACGGGCGCGATGGCTGCCTCTTCGAGCGGGGAATCGCCGGCTTACGAAGAGACGATCGCGGCGGCCTCGGAGAAAGCCGAGCTTCTGACAGGGCAATACGGCACGACGAGCGTTCAATACGCGCTGATCGATCAAGGCAAGATCGTCGTCTCCGGTCAATCCGGCATCAACGATCAAGCCGGGAAGAAACCGCTGACCGAGAGCACGATGTACGGCATCGGTTCGACGAGCAAGATGTTCGCCGCGGCATCCGTGATGAAGCTGGTCGACGAGGGCAAGGTCGATCTGGACACGCCCGTCGTGCAGTACGTCCCGGATTTTACGATGCAAGACGAACGCTACAAGCAGATTACGCCTCGCATGCTGTTGAACCATTCCGCCGGCCTTCCGGGGTCGTCGCTGGCGAATGCCTTTTTGTTCGAGGATAACGATACTTACGCGCACGATACGCTGCTGGAACAGCTCGCCGGACAGAAATTGAAGGCCGATCCGGGAGCTTATTCCGTATACTGCAATGATTGCTTTACTCTAGCTGAGATATTGGTTGAGAGAGTTGCAGACACCGATTTTACGTCCTATATTCATCGTCATTTTACCGGACCGCTGGGCATGTCGGATACGAAGACGCCTCTGGATCGCGTCAACGTCTCGGCTATGGCCGGTCTCTACTACCCGACGATCAAGAACCAATTGCCTAACGAGACGGTCAACGCGATCGGAACGGGAGGCATCTATTCCACGGCCGAGGACCTCGTTCGATTCTCGCAAATTTTTACGGGACGAGCAGAAGGCATTCTGTCGGATGAATCGGCAACCGCAATGGCGCAAGCGGAATATCGAAATGGGCTATGGCCTGAAGATGCGAACACCTCGGTCAATTACGGATTAGGCTGGGACAGCGTGAACTTGTTCCCGTTCGGGGAGTACGACATTCAGGCGCTGACCAAGGGCGGGGATACGATTCTGTATCATGCGTCGCTGGTCGTTCTTCCCGAGAAGGACATGGCGGCGGCCGTCCTCTCTTCGGGCGGCTCCAGTGCGACCAATCAGCTGTTGGCGACCGAAATTTTGCTTCATGCTCTGAAAGAGAAGGGCGAGATCAGCGAGTTTAAAGCCGAGAAGTCTTACGGCAAGCCGGTTAACGCCGACATGCCGGAGGAGTGGCTGAACTACGCGGGAATGTACGGCTCGACGAACCAGTTGATGCGCGCAGACATCTCCGAAGATGGAGAATTGTCGATTACGACGCCTCAAGTGCCGGAATATCCGGCCGAGATGTATACTTATTCGGCGGACGGCTCGTTCATGAACGCCGACGGAAGCGCGAAGATCAATTTCGTAGAGGAAGAGAACGGCCGCACCTACTTGTGGGTCCGTCAATACGTCTCGTTGCCCGGACTCGGCCAGCTTGCCCTGTCGCAGTATTCGGCCGAGAAGCTCGAGCCGCATGCAGCCTCCGATGAAGCGCTGGCGGCATGGAAGGAGCGCGACGGCAAACACTATTATTATATCAACGAAAAATATACGTCCCTGTCGTATTTGCTGGCCTCCTCCATGCAGATCCAATTGTTCGAGGAAGCGCCCGGTTACGTGTTGGATAGAAAAATAACGGGTCCGGACACGGCGTCGAGCGACTTGCAGGTTCCGGTGACGGGCAGCAGAGACGCTATGGCGTATGATTTTTACCGGCAAGACGGCATCGAGTATCTTCGGCTCGGGGGCAGTCTGTTCGTGAGCGAAGAGGCCTTGAAGCCGATCTATTCGGGCAAGAGCTCCTCGGCGACGATTCCGGCCAGCGGTTACGCGAAATGGTATACCATTCCCGATCGCGCCGCCGGCAAGACGATGACGGTGACCCTGCCTTCGGAAGGCTCGTATGCCGTGTACGACGAGAACGGAACGTTCGTCGATTTCAGCGTCGTTAGCCCGGACAACACGACCGTACTTCCCCAGGGCGGCACGATCGTATTCGCGGGCGAGGCCGGATCGAAGTTCGAGATTACGATGAAATAAGTATCGATAAGGAGCTCCTCCAGCTGCGGGGGAGCTCCTTTCCGTCGATGAACTGAATAGTATTATTTCTAAGCTGGCGGTCACTCGCAAAAGATTTTTTTGCCAATCGCTAAAGATCAAGTCGAATCTCGGTCTTGTATTTTTTTCTGCGCTTTGTTTGTCAATGAATCGAAAAGAAGCGCGTATGATTGGTCAATCATATCCCGCAGCACATCGTCCGGCACGGAGCCATCCAGGTAGACGGAGTTCCAGTGCTCTTTGTTCAAGAAGCTTCAGAGTGATGATGGGTCTCGCTGTCTTGTCGGCTCCGTGCAACGCGAACATTTTGCCGCCAATCAAATACCTTGTCGCTTTCCATTCTTTCTTATACTCTTTTGTCGCACCATCTTTAGCAAGACAGTATTCATCCAGCCATGAATCATTCATAGGCTCACCACTTCCGAAGGGTATCGGTTAGACGGCGTTGCTTCGTTCAGCTTCGCATTTTTGCACGAACGCGATCGGCATCATGGATTTTTCGGAAGCCTCCTGCACCGTCATTCCACTGGACAAGAACCTGGTGACCACCGCTTCCATAGATTCCGCAACTTCGATAACGTGCTTGTCCGGATCCAGAAAACGGAACGTCCGCTGCCCCCACGGAGCTTCTTCAAGCGCCGTGAATTTTGCAATATCCGGGGTTGCGTCGAGTTTGCGCCAAAAATCATCGATGCGATCTTCTTCGAAATACAGTTCAAATTTATGTCCGAAATGATCTCCGGAGGCGGGGGCATCGCCTGTGAACGTAGTCCATTTCTCCCGCGTCATCATGGAGAAACCGCCTTTAAAAACAACATAGCTTCCCAGGTCTTGCGTGATTTCTTCTTGCATAACATCGACATAAAACTGCTTGCTCTTGTCAATATCCGAGACAATAATCATCGGGCTGTGAAATTTCATACCATGCTCTCCCTTCATCATTCTCCATGTATGGACTTGCAGCAACATTGTATCATAGCCTTTTCAACGCTTCATTGTAAAAACCGGACTTATTTTTTCGGTACAACGTCGGCGATACCCCCGAGAGTTTCGCAAAGTCATGAACAAAATGGGCCGCATCGTAATAACCAAGCTTGAAAGCGATCTGTTCGATTGAGCAGTTGCTTTTTTTAAGCATTTCAACAGCTTTGTTGCAACGTTTTATTCTAATATAGCCCTTGCTCGAAATACCCGTTAAAGCGTTCAGATATCGGTTGATATGTCTTGTCGAATAATGGACGGAATTGGATAATTGATCGGCAGACCCGTTGACGCCGAATTCCTGCATCAAGTTTAAGATGTGTCGACCATTGGCGAATGCGTCCTCGCGTTGATCCAACAGACCAAGAAAATAATGATCCAAGGAAGAAATCAAATCATCCTCGAAATGTATATGTTTTTCAAAAAGTTGCCTAAGCGAGCGGTACGCGTTACGGTCCACTTCTTGTAGAGCCACTTTCCTGTTGAGAACTTCATTGCTGTTCGGGTAGACAAGGCGTGACAGCCCGCCTGGCTGGAACTCAATGAAATATCGCGCCAAGGCTGCATACGGTCTGTTTTCCATTGGGGTAAGTTGGCTAAACGGCCCCCATACCCGTATATCCAGTTCGTTTTGGTAGTGGCTGACAATGATTGAGCCGCCCAAATCCGGAATAAACAATGGAGCTATAGTGGGATAAAACCTATGTTGAATGGAATAGTAGGCAATATAAGGGGACAGGTCTCTATGAGGCGGGTAGTAGCTGAACATCTTATTGCTCTTCGGTAATTTCGGATTCACTCCAAACCCCTCTTCCGATTCTATAAGAAGTTCGTGCGGGAGGATCGCTCTCGTCTTTGAAAGCGGCGTCCGGGGTTTATTTTTGCACTGCCGACTTGAAGGATAAGCCTTGTGACTGCAACGCATCCCGAAGGACGGGCATTGAACGCGGTCCCATACCATGAAGTCGTAAAATCTCCCGTTCGGTAAAGCGCGAAAGCTCTTGCAACGTTGTAATCCCTTCGTGTTCCAATGCTCGCCTGGCAGGATTGGAAAGCCGTGAAAGGAATCCGGTTTCCGGTTTCAATTCTTGTTCGCAGGTCGGACAGGTAGGGCAGTCGCTGCTTTTGTCGTATTGATGCCCTCTCTCACAGGTCCTTAAAGTCTTCTGCGCTTTAGTCATCTCGAACACCCTCCTGGATTTGCGTTTGGAATAGAGAACGCTTCCATCGCATACGATTTAATCGGTACAATAGACTCATCATGATTGCTTTCGGAGTGCTACGTCCAACGGGCCGCCCATAATTTCATCTCATGGCAAATGACGTGAAGGTCCATTCCCTTCGGCGTAAGGGCGTATTCGACCGTCACGGGAACGGTCGGGTATACCGTACGTTCCAGCACGCCCTTCTCCTCCAGATGCCGCAGCGTGCTGGTCAAGGCTCGGGGACTGATTTGAGGGATTTTACGCTGCAGTTCCCCGAATCGAAGGGTCCCGCAGAAGAGCTCCCGAATGACGAGGAACGCCCATTTTCCTCCCAATACATCCAGCGTTTTCTCGATATCGAGAATGTCCCCCTTCGATCTCAACTATATAATGTATAGTAAATATATCCCTTATAATTAAGTAAAGGTGATTTCACTTCTTTAAATTGTATATGATCTTTAATAGAATGAAAATGGTTACACATTAAAATGACGAGGAGGACGAAGCCATGAAATATAGAAGATTGGGCGGAAGCGGACTGAAGGTCAGCGAAATCAGCCTCGGGAGCTGGCTTACATACGGGGGTTACGTCGAGCGCGAAAACGCGGAAAATTCGATCAAAACCGCTTACGAGCTTGGCATCAACTTCTTCGACACCGCTAACGTGTACGAACGGGGCGCGGCGGAAGAACTGGTAGGCAAGGCTCTCAAAGCTTATCCGCGCGAATCCTACGTGCTCGCTACGAAGGCGTTCTGGCCGATGGGCGACGGCCCCAACGATCGCGGCCTGTCGCGCAAGCACGTGATGGAGCAGGCTCACGCGAGTCTGCAACGCCTCGGCCATGACTATATCGACATTTTCTATTGCCATCGCCATGATCCGGAAACGCCGCTCTACGAGACGCTGCGCGCGATCGACGATTTGATCCGCCAAGGCAAAGTGCTGTATGCCGGCGTGAGCGAATGGCAGGCGTCCCAAATCGCGGAAGCGGTAGGTCTCGCCGACCGTTACTTGCTGGATCGCATCGTGGTTAACCAGCCGGTGTACAACATGTTCCAACGTTACATCGAAAAAGAAGTCATCCCGGTCAGCGAACGTTCCGGCATCGGCCAGGTCGTCTTCTCCCCGCTCGCCCAAGGCCTGTTGACCGGCAAATATTCGTCGGTATCCAACATTCCGCAGGACAGCCGCGCGGCTAAGCTTGATTGGGTGCGTAAGGGCAGCATTACGGAAGAGAAAATCGCCAAAGTGAAACTGCTCGAAGGCGTTGCCGCCGAGCTCGGCATCTCCGTCGGAAACTTGGCGCTCGCCTGGATTCTGCGTCAGGACAACGTCGCGAGCGCGCTCATCGGCGCCAGCCGTCCGGAGCAGGTAACGGAGAACGCATCGGCTTCGGGCATCGAGCTTAGCGAAGACGTGCTGACGCGCATCGAAGAAATTCTAGAATAAGTTACTGTCCGCGATCGTCATGTCGACCCTGACCCGGCTCCGTTCCCTCCAACGGGGTCGGTTCTTTAATGAACCGTGTCTTTTCTGTGTGGCCAAGTAAATACAGGAAAGCAAAAGCCGGAATTCTCATAATGGGCGCGTGGTCAAGTAGACCGAAGTCACCCGCATTTTTTGTTACCAGCAGGGAAGCAGCCATCGGCTTATCTTTCTTCGACCATTTTACAATAGCCTCCGATCCTTTTATCTTTGGATTCTCACGATACTTGATTTCAATCAAAATTTTAGAGTTGGGCATCATGACAACAATATCGATTTCCTTTTGTGAGCTATAGTCCCTGTAGTATCCTATTTTAGGGTTATAGTGATAGTAAAATGAGTTGATATGCTTATATACAGCCGATTCTACGATCATCCCCATTTGATCCGAATCCTGCAGCACTTCCTCTCCTTGCAAGAGTACGGCATTTCGAATTGCCGCATCAGCGAGATATACTTTCGGTTTTGCTTTCAAAACTTTCTTCCCAATCATATCAACTGGATAACCGGTGTAGATAAGGTTTGCTAATTCGAGAAATTTGAGATATTTCAGTACTGTTGGTCGAGTAATATCCATGTTATTTGAAATCGTAGTTGCTTCGACAATATTTCCGGTCGTCATACAGAGGTAAAGAAATATTCTCTCCAGTTCATCAATGTGCCTTACATTAAAGAGAGATACCATATCTCTTTTTAAAACCTTATCAACAAAGTCTTCCCGGATGATCCTTTGAGCATAAGATAAGTCATCCGATTGAGCAATTTCCGGGAATCCCCCAATCAATAAATACCTATGAAAATGACGTTCCAACGGCTGGAGCTTTCCCATAAGCGAGACCAGTTCTTTCTGACTCAATTCGCTCAGAGCAGTCGGTTTGATTTTTTCTCCAATTACCGGCACCTCAACCCCCCGAAGTTCTAAGTATTCATAAAAAGATAACGTTGGAATCCTAATTTGTACCCATCGGCCAACACCGCTTTCGGGCATTTTTTCACTTAGAATTGGACTTGCCGACCCGGTTGCCATTACTCGATAGGAAGGATTGTGGTCATAAATCGTCTTCAACCACCCATTCCAATCGTGGGCATATTGGATTTCATCCAAAAAGAGGTATATGTTTTCGTTAAGTGCAACATTATTTAAATAAACTTTTAGGATACGACCAATTTCCGAAACCTTTAGAAGAGGATGATCGAAAGAGACATAAAGAATATTCTTTGACGGGATACTTGATTCTAATACATCTTGTATGGTTTGATACATGATGGTCGATTTTCCAACTCGACGTGGTCCGGTTAATATGACATGTCGTCGAATCTTTGTATGTTCAAAGCTTTGTTTAGCTTCGTAATACGCAAATCGCTTTACAGGTTTGGCTAAATCATCAGGGACTTTTTCAGTTTCCCACCACTTGTTATATCCTCTTAATACTTGTAAAACACTTTCATCCGTAATCAAATCCTTCACTCACGCACACCCCCTAATAAACTTTAGTATAATTATTCACGCCAATATTGTAAATTATACTTTCATTTTTTATGCGAATTATTTAAATTTCAGAAGAACTTCGCCCTTTAGCGAGAAATGCAAAGAGGGGGGATCGGGATCTCTCCCCCCTCTTTGCGCCTCTCTTCCGATTACCGAATCGCTGCCGAAGGAATCAGCCTGCTTAGATGTCTGTACCCGAGAATAAGAGCACTTTTGTCCTTGGCATACTGCTTCACGATATCGGACTCTTCCTTGATTTCGGCAATATCGATATTTTTGACGAATACATCGTCTTCATGTCGACCATCTGCAGAAGGAGAACAATGCCGTATTCGAGATTGCGGAATATATCGAACAGCATTATCAGGAAGACATTACGCTCCAACATTTGTCGGACCGCTTCTTCCTGAGCCGCGAATATATTTCGCGGAAGTTCAAGCAGCAGTTCCGGAAGAACTTTTCAGAATTTATCGAGAACGTCCGGATGGAGAAAGCGATGCTGCTGCTGCTTAACCCGCATTACAAAGTGGTGCAAATATCGAAGATGGTCGGGTATCAGGACGAGAAATATTTTAGCAAAGTGTTCAAAAAGGCGGTCGGCATGTCGCCGAATCAATACCGCAACCAGCACAGCCGCGAATGATGAGAATGGCGAATCACCCGCCTGCAGCGATTAGCTGTTCGGCTTTCCGATGCAATTCCCATACATTACAGGTTTGATTCGCTAATATGACATTCGTAGTCTCTATGTCCGGGTAGTAAGCAAACATGGCGGCTACTCCCGCATTGGAACCCTCTTTATACATTCGCTTGAGCTTTCCCAAACGGTCATAGGCAAAATGAAATCCGTACCCGTTGATGATCTTTCCCCATTCATACTCCCGTGCGATCTTCGTTTGCGGCTGCATGATTTCTGCGGTCATCTCTCTCGACAACAGCTTTCCTTGCGCCAACGCACGTATGAATAAATCAAGGTCGCCAACCGTTGTATAAGCTCCTCCGTCTGAAGTGCCGATTGGCGGGAATGAATAAATATTCTTTTTCCATATCACTTCGTTGTCCTCGTTATAAATCGCAGCATATCCTTCTGCCACGGATGCGTCGCCTTCGTCTTTTGAGATAAACGACGTATGATTCATCCCGCAAACGCGAAATACGTTCTGTTCGACATAGTCTCGATAGCTTTCGTTGGTTGCTTTTTCGATGGCAAGTCCAAGCAGTACAAATGCACAGTTATTATAGCTGACATTCGTTCCTGCTTTGAACTTCGGCTCTTTGTAGGCAAATTGCGGAATGAAATCAATGCAATTTCTAATCGAGTAGTTGGGCTTGCTTATGAATAATGCTTCGTAGCTCTCGCCCAACTCCTCGTCAGCGTCGTCCGCTATGCCGGAAGTGTGAGTAAGCAAATGAGTTATCGTAACATCAGTTGGAATTCGGGTGCCAGTTAAGTCGACAATATCCGTTATTCGGTCGTCAAGCCTCAGCTTCCCCTGATCAACAAGCTGCAAAATCGCTACTGCTGTAAACAGCTTCGTGATCGATGCCGTGTCGAACCTTGTACGGATCGTATTAGGCACTTTGAACCCTCTGTGCGCGAAGCCATATGCCCGTTCGAAGATGATGTTCTCGCTTCCTCTGATGAGAGCTGCCCCTGCGAAATGATGTTCCTTATCATATTTGTCAAATAGCGATTCCAGATTATTGTCCATATGGTTCACCTCTAAAAATTCCGTTATCCGATTTTACCATTTGTAGATCACGACATGCAGGAGCAACAGTAGTATCTCAATAAGAACAATTGATCTCATCGAGTATTTAAAGTAATATATAAAATGTACAATTGAACCTTGGGTGGGCATGGTTTCCCTTCGAAAGGAGGTGAGGCCATGGAAATAAAAGATGCAATCCTCATCATGATTGCTTTTTCATCTTTTGTTGTTGCTCTTTTAACTTACATCGCGAATAACTACAAGAGAAAGTAAAAACCCACCCTATGGTTGAGCGCCGAAGGTGGGTTTTACACGTTCCTGCAACTTGAAGGGACATCCCATCCAAGCCAATTGTATAGGCCGAGTGTTAGCGCACTCGGTCTTTCTATTGACATTTTATCATATGACACTTAATGATGACAATTACTCGGAACACTTTGTTCTCTGAAGTAGACCCCCTCTGAAATAAACCCCATTGACAAAGACAGCAGGTGATGCTAACGTTTGGCTTACAAGATGAAGGCCATGTAACCGAAGGGTTCAACCTCGCGCGTTTGGGAGGTTGTACCCTTTTTTGCATCGGGGAAGGGGAGCGGACGATGGAAAGAAAAGCTCGATTGCTGGAGCGGTTGAATGAGATCGGAAAGGGATTGGAGAGTAAGGATGGAGCGCTTCTGCTGCTTGGGGTGGGCTCCGCAGGGACTGAAACGGCGCGAATGGACGACTACTCCGACTTGGATTTCTTCGTTATCGTCAAGGACGGATACAAACCGCGTTTCATCGAAAATCTGGACTGGCTTGAGGAGGTGCATCCACTTGCGTATGCGTTCCCTAATACGGAGGCAGGCTGCAAAATCCTGTTCGAGGATGGCCTTTATGGGGAATATGCCGTATTTGAAGAGGAAGAAACGCCACATATTTCTTACTGGGGCGGCCGCGTGGTCTGGACCCATCCCAAAACCGCATTTACCATGCCTGTCTGCGGCAATACCCCGAATATTCGCAAAGAGTCGCTCGACCATCCGTTAAACGAGGCGTTGACGAATCTGTTCGTAGGGCTAGGACGTTACGCGCGCGGCGAAAAGCTTTCAGCGGCGCGATTCGTGCAAAGCTACGCGGTAGACAGCATCCTATCGATCCTGCATCTCGTGGAACAAGAAACGGACGACTTTCCAGATCCGTTCGGCAACGATCGACGTATTGAGAAACGCTTCCCTCGCTTCGCCGCCCTCTTACCGAGTATGGTAACGGGGTATAACCGCACTCCCGAATCGGCGCTTGCGATTCTTGCATACCTGAAATCCATTTATCCGGTTAACCGACGGATCGCACAAGAAATTAGAGCCCTTGCTCTAACGCTGCTTAACGCCTAACGTTGTTTGCGTACCCGTAGCCCGTAGGCGATGCAATCCTCATCATGATTGCTTTTTCATCTTTTGTTATTGCTCTTTTAACTTACATCGCGAATAACTACAAGAGAAAGTAAAAACCCACCCCAAGGTTACCAGCCGAAGGTGGGTTTTTGTTCCATTCATCAGCTTGAAGGGACATCCCATCCAAGCCAATTGTATAGGCCGAGTGTTACCAGCACTCGGTCTTTCTGACGTTATTTTAGCATATGCAATACGATTTGAACAAGTGACCTAACAGATCGTGACCTAACAGATCGCCAACATAAGGCACCTATGAAACATTCGTCGTCTCCCATGCGTCTGTAAAACCAAAAGCTTTCAAGGAAAGCCGAGTCCTTTACAAAGACGATGCTACGATTTTTCGGCGAAACGATACCGCTGGGGATTTTACAAATTCATATCGTTTAAAAAGGGGGGCGCAAAATCATGGATTACTTTAAAAGAAAATCGGTCTGGCTGCGCCTTGCAATCATGATCGGCTGTACGGCCCTGATTATCGGATGTACAGACTCGCAAGCCGACGTCGACAACGACCGGCACGATCCACTCGAACAAACCCTTGCGTTGCAAGAACTGGAGCAATTGACGGAAGGGAACGACTTGCCGGATTATTCGCAAGCGGCTGCGGCGAACCGCGCTTTTGCACTCGACTGGTTTGACGCACTGCTCACGGAGCATGAGGGAGACAACTTGATTATTTCGCCCTACAGCGCTTCCGTCGCGTTGGCCATGACTTTGCGGGGAACAGACTCGAATACGTTTGCCGAACTGGCCGGCGTATTGCACGCGGGCGAGATGGACGAAGCTGACTATCACTTGCAGCAAGCGGCGCTGCTGCGGCATTTATACCGCCAGCAAGAAGACATCGTTTTGCTGACGGCGAATTCGATCTGGCATACCGATTCGCGTACGGTAGACGAAGTCTTTCTCACAGAAGTTGCGCAATACTACGGAGCGAAAATTGCCGGCGTGGACTTCAGTGATCCGCAAACGCCAGCTGATATGAACCGGTGGGTTAAGGACCACACGGCGGGAAAAATCGACTCGATCGTCTCCGATCCCATTGAGGGCGATCCGTTTATGTATCTGATCAATGCCTTATACGTGAAAGCGCCATGGTACGATCCATTTCAGGAAGACCGCACTGAGAACCGCGCTTTCCATTTGCCGGGCGGAGAGCAGGTCCACGTGCCAATGATGCAGCAACAGCGTACCATGCAGGCGATGCAATCGGACGATTTCAAAGCGGTAAGGCTCGCTCTTGGCGATAACGCGGAACTGAGCATGTATCTCGTTTTGCCAGAGGAAGGCAAGCGGTGGGCGGATATCCGTCAGGTGCTGGAGGAAGCCGAGGCATGGCGAAATTCGTTCAACGTGTACAGTGTCGATCTGGCCTTTCCGAAGTTTCGTATGGAACAGAGCATCGATTTAATCGAGTCTTTGAAGCAAATGGGCATCACCCAGCTGTTCGATGAAACCCGTGCCGACCTGGGACGCATGGCCGGATGGGATATCCGCTCGGGCGACAGACTGTTTGTAGATGAGGCTTTGCAAAAAACCTTCATCGAGGTGAACGAGCAAGGACTTGAAGCCGCTGCGGTCACATCGATTCGCTCTTACCCTACCAGCATGCCCGAGCCGATGACGGCTGTATTCGACCGACCGTTTTACTTCTGGCTGGAGGATAATGAGAGCGGTGCCGTGCTGTTCACCGGAGCCGTTCGTGATCCAAGGTAAGGATCCGGCTCCGTTAACGGCGAATCGGGGCCGAGCTAACGATACCATACCGGGACAGCGTCTTGCGGCCGAGCCAGCCGACCAAGCGGTCCGTGAGGAAACCCATTAATCCAAGGCTGATCAAACCGACGAAAATCCAATCCGTTCGAAAGAACAGCCTGGAATTCCAGATCAGGAATCCCACCCCTTCGTTGGCCGCGATCATTTCCGCCCCGATAATCGCCATATACGAAGTGCCCATTGCCAACCGCACCCCCGTGAAAATATAAGGAACCGTGGCGGGAATGACGACGTGGATCAGAATCTGCCAATCCGATGCGCCCATGCTTCGCGCGGAACGGACTTTGTCCTCCTCGACCGACAACACTCCCGTCAGCGTGTTCATAATGACGATGAACAGCGTCGCATAGAGGATAAGAGCGATCTTCGACTTCTCCCCGATCCCGAACCAGACCAGGAACAGCGTAATGAACGCAATCGGCGGAATAAAACGAATAAAGTTCAAGAACGGTTCCGCGAAAACGCGAATGGCGGCGACTTGGCCGATGGCGAGCCCGATCGGGATCGCCAGCAGACTGCCCAGCGCCCAGCCGGAGAACACCCGGTAGAAGCTAATGCCGATATAAGTCGCCAGAGAACCGTCGCTTAGCAGCTCCCAAGCCCCTCGCCCGGTCTCGATTGGACTCGGAATGATCTCCGGCCCGTAGATCCAGGCGCCTAATTGCCAGACCAGGAAAGCGATGAGCCACAACAGCGGGAGCGTGACCCACTTGTTTTGAAGAACTTTCACGGGTATCCCGCTCCTTCCAGCTCGGCGTCGAAGTGCGCCTGCACCTTGCGCTGCAGCGCTTGAAATTCAGGGGTTGCCGCGTCTCTCGGGTACGGCAGGGACACGTCGTAGATGTCCGAAATATGCGCACTCGGCCCCGGAGACATGACGGCAATCCGCTGCCCGAGCAGAACCGCTTCCTGAATATCGTGCGTCACGAAGACGACCGTCTTGCCCGTCTCCCTCCAGATTTGACCGAGCTCCTTCTGCATCGTCCGGCGAGTCATCGCGTCGAGCGCGCCGAACGGTTCGTCCATGAGCAGGATACTCGGATCGTTCGCCAGCACGCGAGCCAGCTGCACCCGCTGCTTCATCCCGCCGGACAGCTCGCGCGGAAATTTGTTCTCGTGGCCGAACAAGCCGACCAGCCGGATGTAACGGTCCGAAATTTCCTTGCGCTTCTCCTTCGGCAGCTTTCGCATTTTAAGACCGAATTCTACGTTCTGCCGCACCGTCAGCCAAGGAAACAAAGAAGAATCGGCCTGTTGAAACACGACGGCCCGCTCCCTGCCCGGCTTTTCGACCTCGACATCGCCCACGCGCAGCTGTCCCCCGGTCTTGGAGAGGAAGCCGGCGATGATGTTCAGCAACGTTGACTTGCCACAGCCGCTAGGTCCCAACAGCACGAAGAACTCTCCGCTCCTGATGACCAGGTCGATATCTTTAATAATGTAGCGCACATCGCCGGCCTTGCCCAATTTTCCCGGCTTCGGATGATCGTAGCTCTTATGGAGGCTTTCGATCGTAATCGTCGTCGACGAGGAATCCGCGATGGCCATTGTTGTCCCTCCTCTATGGGGCGTACGTCACACGATCCGGAAATGCTTCCCGAATGCCGTCCAGGTACAGCTTCTCCGTCAGATCGAAATCCTTCTCGATGATTCCCGCTTCGACCATGTATTTCTTCTGGCCGGCCAAGCTGTCGTACGACTCCTGCTTAAAGCCGATCGCCCAGTTGTTCGTCGGAATATCGCGGATCGTCGCCTCCTTCGGCTGCTTCACTTCCTTGTACAGGATATCCGCCGTCTTGTCGGGATTGGCTTGAATGAATTGCGAAGCATCGTCGAGCGCCCTCAGGAAGTTCGCGATCGCCTGCGGATGCTCCTTAATCAGGGAATCCGGCGCGACGATGCCGCCTCCCAGCCGAACCGTCGTCTTGGACATATCGGTCAGCTCGTGCACGCCTTCGAGCGCCCGGAACTTGTCGGTCAGCACCGCTCCGACGATCCAGGAAGCGTCGATCTCGCCCTTCTTGAGGGCCACGTACGCTTCGTCGAATCCGCCCTGCCCGATCTGCTGCGTGTCTATCTCCTCGATGCCGTTTTCCTTTAAATATTCGTCCCATAGATAGGGAAGGAACGTGCCGCGCAGCGTGCTCAGCTTCTTGCCCTTGAGATCGGCTCCCGAGCGGATGTCGTCCCTGACGAAAAGTCTCCATTCCGCCGCCGCCCGGTCCGAGTCCGTGCCCGTAGCCGCGATGACGGAGTAATCGCCCTTGCTCACCGCGTTCAAGATGGGGAAGTCCGCTCCCCAAGCGATATCGACCTGCTTGATAAAGAGCGAATTAATGCCTTCTGCCGGAGTCGCGAACGTAACGATCTCCGCATCGATCCCGTACCGGTCAAGAAACCCTTCCGTCTTGGCCACCCGAAGTACGGGATTGTTCAGAATATCGGCAACCTTGATCTTGACCGGGGCCGCGGGTTCGGCGTTCAAGTTGTTCCCGTTCTCCTTGGCGCCGCAAGCGGTCGTCAAGGCGACGGCGACCACCGCCAATACGGCCAGTCATTCTCTTACCGTACGTCTGTCTCCTTTTTTCATCGGTTTCTCCCTCTCTCTTCCCGTCATTGGCCGCGATAGGCCGCTAGGATTGCGGTTCCGTTCGGGTTGGCTTCTCGTCCGTGCTGGCGACGCAGTATGCGCCTTCTCCAAACGAGCGCGTTCCTTCGACCGTTACGACCGAGCTCGCGCCCCGGCCGGCCGCGCCGGGCACCCGATAATCGGCGACGTCGATCGGGACGATGGCTTCTTCCTGCGGCTTCGACAGCTGTGGAATCCAATCGTACGGCACGCGATAGGCGCGATACACGAGATTCGAATTGCGTTTGTTCCTATATGGCGAGATATACTCCCAGACCAGCTCGTGCTCGGCGGTCACCTCGAACACTCTCCCGTCCGCGCCTTCCGTGATGAGCGTGTTGCCGTTCGGCAGTCGCTGCGCCGAGCTGATGTAGGGGCTGTAGAACCGGTAAGAATCCAGCGGAGCCAGGAAACCGGCTTCGGTCGGCGTATACTGCCACTCGATCTCCAATGTAACGGGATTGATCTCCAGCACGCGGGAATGGTCGCGCAACGCGTTTTTCTGGCCGTATGGCGAATTCGGGTTCGGAAGGCCGTAGCCGGCCCAACCGCCGTTGTCGTAGACGAGCAGATTGCCTTCGCCCGGAAGCCCCTTGGGAATGATATGGGCGTGATGCTGGCCGATGATCCACTCCAGGTGCTTCACCTCGGGCTTCGAATAGTCCGGTCCGAGCTGCCAGACGATCCGGCCCGTCTTGCGGTCCGTAATGGCGATAATGTTCGATTCCCTGGCGTCCCAGATCACGTTGTCGGGGTGGAATCTCTCGTCGCCCGCTTCGTAGAACTTGTTCGGCCCGACCCATGAAGCTGAATTGATGTGCATCCAATCCCCGCCGGTGTCGTTGCCGAAATGGCGGCCGTTCGGGTCGCGGAAAAGCACGTTCCTCGCCGCCTCGTCGAACCCGAGCTCCTCGAAATGATCCGCCACCGCCCACTCCCAGACGATGTTGCCTTCCCAATCGACCTCGAGGATCGTGTCGTCCAGCAGCGTTTTATCCGAGATCTCCGGCTTGTTGACGTTCCGATGGGCGAGAACCAGCGTGCGCCCCCCGTTCGTCCTCGGCTCTTGGCCGGGAGCGTAATAACCGACCGGGTTGCCTTCCCGCTGATAGTCGTGATGCGCGCGCGCCATCCATTCCGGTTCATAGCCCGGGTCTTGAATCAGCTCGTAGCGGTTGAAGCGCCAGACGATCCGACCCTCCCAGTCGACCTGCACGAGATCCGCCTCGTCCTGAAAGCCGTATCTCGGATCCCTTTCCTTCGTGCTCCCGATCACGTAGCCTCCCGGCAGGATTTTGTTCGGAAAACCTCGCAGCCCTTGCCAGAGGTGTACCTCTTTGCCGTTCATGTCGATGAGCAGCGCGCCAACGTCCGCCGCTTGGAAGACGGTATAGCCGCTCCATGCTTTCTCCGGCAGGTAGACGGTCGTTCCCGTCGGGTAAATCGTGGGGTGTCCCATAACGATCTCTCCTCGTAAAAATATTTAATAATTCAAGAACCGATTCCGCGAGTCTCGAATTTCCGGCTTGATTCGCTCCGGCGGCTGCTCCGCATTCTCTTTGGCCAGTGCCAGGATCGTCTCCGAAAACTTCTCCAGATGATCGGAGATTCGCTTGTAGAATCCGATTTGCGCTTCGAGCTCGCTCTCCGTGAACTCTCCGAACAGGTGCGTAATCGCGCACCGGCTGATGTTCCGGTTGCGAACCAGCAGCTCCCTGCCTTTGTCCGTAATATCCAACAGCACGGTTCTTCGGTCCTCTTCCGCTCTTCGCCTCGTCGCGAAGCCTTTCTCCTCCAGCTTGTCGCACAGAGCCGTAATGGCCCCCGAGGTCAAGTCGAGCTGCTCCGCCAGATCGCCGAGCTTTTGTTCCCCGTCCCTAACGATTTTGGTCAGAATGAGCAGGCCCGGGAGCGCGATCCCCTCGACGGATACTTTATCCCTTTCCTTCACGAACTTTCTAACCATTCGGCGGAAAAGCCAGTCGATCTCTTCCAGCCGCGTCCCCTCGATGTCCACTTGCGCTCCTTTCCTGATCGGAACCACCCTTTGAAAATCAATAAAGACCCCAACCTCCTCCCTAACGGGATTCGTTGCGGCCTTTGGCGGTCCAATCGGCACGAAAATTGTTTTAGTCTTAAAATAATGAGCATTAAAAAACCTGTGAGCCCATCTTATACCGATAATTCGCATGTGTCAAGTATGAATTAAAAAGAAACCGTCAGGGGAGTTCAACCTGGCGGTTCTTTTTCGCGCCTTCACGCTTCCTGTTCTTCCGTTTTCCGCGCACCTTTCATCGCCACGGCCCCGCCTTGCTCCATCGCCCACAGCCCCGCCTTGCTCCAATGTCCTATAGACCGTACGGACAGAGGATCCGCTAATTGTGAACAAAACCGGGTTTTGCGCACCTTCTCGGACACAGGAGCCGTTATTTGGCTCCGAGATAGCGAATTCGGCCATTGATCATCGAAATAACGGATCGTCTGTCCGAATCGTCATCAAAATAAGGGGGTTTCGGCAAAATAAGGGCTTCTGTGTCCGATAGCAAAAGATCAGTTTGCCGTAATGCGCGCAATTAACGAAGATCGGGCGGCGGCGCCGGCTGTCCGGCACGCACCCGGATGACGATCATCGACCAATAATCGAGCCGCGGCAACGTGAACCGCACGTAATCGCCGGCGCTTTCCCCCTTGGACGTCCACTCGTACGCCAACGCCTCAGGGCGGATGCTGTCGCCGTCCGGAGTCGCCAAGAAGATGTCTTCGATCGCCTCCCACACCTCGACCTTCACTTCGATGTCGAAGAGCGTCTTCGGACGCCGCGTCTTGCCTGCGTGCCAAACGTCGTTGTCGACTCCGCACAGGTTGATCAGGTGAAGCACGAGATACCCCGGCTTCTCCTTGACGATCGTCCATACGGCGTCCGGGCCGCCGTTCGGGGTGAACGCCGCGCCCTCCTTCGCGAACACGATCTCGGTGTTGATGCCCCCGGTGTGCGTCATCGAGATGTCGTCGAGCGCGTGGTCGAACAGCAGCTCCCGATACATGACAATGAAGTCATAGTAGCGCGCCAGCGTGCCGGCGAACCGGTCGGACACGGTTCCGTACTTCGGGTAATAGCTGTCCGCCAGCACATTGCCGTGCTCGCCGAGCAGCAGATGGTAGCCGCCACTCGCGAAGATCGCCGCCATCGCCAACGTCGCGCCGGTCTCGGCGCTCGGCAAGTCGGGCTGCCGCTCCGGATGAAACGCCGGCAAGTAGGCGGCCAGCACGACGTGTTTGCCCGACAGCTTGCGCGCCCAGTCAATCGTCGTCTTCAGATCGCGCAAATGGGTCGCCGGATCCCACACCTCGATGTACATGACGTCCTGCCGCGCCTGCGCCGTCGCCGCTACCGGGAAGCCGCTGACGTTGTTGAAGATCAGACCCGCGTTGGGCAGCCGCTCCCGCACGAGATCGACGAACGCCGGGTACAGCTCCCTCAGGTCGACGACGTCGCCGCCTCGCGACGGGTGGCGAATCGCCTTTTTGGGAAGGCCGTATTGATCCAGATGCAAGCCGTCAAAGCCCATCGCGCTAATTGCGGCGACGAATTGCTCGATGATGTGCGCCGTCCAGTCGGAATCCGCGGAAATATCCATAATGTGAAAAAAATTGCCGAGCGAATGCGTCTTGCCGTTGTTCTGGTACAGCCCCTGCTCGGGATGGCGCTCGATGTAATCGGGCAGCGCGCCGTAGACGGCGGCGTAGGCGATCGAGGCGATGCCGCGCTCGCGCAGCGCGTTGATTTTCTCGCGCACGACGTTGTGGGAGATCCGGCGGCCGAGCGGGTCGACGAACGGCTCCGCGTCCGGCAGCAGCCGGTCGTGCCGGTACATCCAGTCGTAGAACTGGATGAAGTTCAAATGCCGCTTCCGCGCGAACTCGACGTCGTCAAGCCTGCCGGCTTCGTCCGGCGCGAAATCGCTCAGGAACCCGTACCGCGGCGCCTCCCGCCAATGCTCGCCGGTGTCGAACGCCGTCTCCGCCGTCGCCGTGCGGCCGTCCGGGCTCGTCAGCGTCATGAATACGCCGTAGCCTGCGGAGCGCGCGGCGAACGAACCGAGCTCGACGACGGCATCGTCGCACGTCACGCCGCGCCCGCGCGCCCGCTCCTCAATCAGCTCCAGCACCGCATATTCGTATGCCCAGCCGGCTAGCGGCTCGCCGGACGCGCCGCGCACGAGCAGGCGCACCGGCTCGCCCGGGCGGTACATCGCCTTGTCCGGGATCAGCTCGACAATCGCATGATTCGGACTAGACATGGGCAGCCTTCCTTTCGCCCGACTCCGGATGGCTTACGGCCCGCTCGAGCACGAGATACATGAACTTTTGTCTGGTCATCAGCCTTTGACGCTCCCTTCTGACAAGCTCGGATTGACGAATTGCTTCTGGAAAATAATGAAGATCAGAATGATCGGCAGCAGCGCCATCATCGACGCGGCGAAAAACAAACCGTAGTACGTCGCGTATTGCCCCCGGAACAGCTGCAGCGCGATCGGCAGCGTCCGGCTCGCCTCCGTCTTGATCAGCGTCAGCGCGACGATGAATTCGTCCCACGTGCCGGAGAAGCTGAAGATGCCGAGCGTGCCGATCGCCGGCAGCGACAGCGGGATGTAGATCGTGCGGAAAATCGTCCAGCGGCCGCCCCCGTCGATGACGATCGACTCCTCGAGTTCCGTTGGAATGCGCTCGAAGAAGCCCCGCAGGAAAAACGCGCTGCCCACGATGCCCGTGCTCACGTACAGCAAAATGAGACCGGCGTAGGTGTCCACCAGGCCGAGCGATTTGATGATCGTGAATTGCGGGATCAGGTTCAGCAGCGTCGGCACGAACATCGAGAACAGGAACAGCCGGAACAGCAGCTCCTTGCCGGGGAACGGGAACCGCGCGAAGCCGTACGCCGTCATCGAAGCCATGAACAGCGCCAGCACCATCGTCGTGACGGAGACGAAGATGCTGTTCACGAAATATCGCGAGAAGTTGTTTTTGTTCCATGCCTCCACGTAATTGGACAGCGTCTTCTCGCTGTGCATCAGCTTGTACGGACTCGGCAAGCTGAAATTGTCGGTCGTCAGGGAGGTGAGAATCATATAGAGGAACGGACCGATCACGAGCGCGATGCCCGCAATCAAGACGATATGGACGATCCACGCTTTTGCCAGTCTCATGTCGTCAGCTCCTTAGAGAGTCTGGTTGTTAGCCTTCTAATATTCGATGCGGTCCCGTCCGAACGTCCGTTGCTGGCTGTAGGTCAGGACGAAAATGAGCAAGCCCATCAGCACGCTCAGCGCCGCGCCGTAGCCGAACTCGAAATATTCGAACGCTTGCTTGAACAGGTACGTGTTCAACAGATGCGTGGAGTCGAGCGGCCCGCCCTTCGTAATCAGGAACACCTGAATGAACGCTTGGAAGGCGCCGACGATCAGATTGATGACGACATACGCCGTCATCGGCCGCATGAGCGGCAGCGTAATGTGCAGGAAGCTGCGGACACCCTTCGCCCCGTCGATCTGAGCCGCTTCGTACAATGTCCGGGGCACCGATTGCAGCGCGGCGAGGTACATGATCATGACCCAGCCGATTCCTTTCCAGATGCTGACTGTCCAGACGACGACGTTCGCCGTCCACGTATTTTGCAGCCAGGCGATCGGCTTGTCGGCGATGTGCAGGATGTCGGTCAGCACATAGTTGACGATGCCGGTATCGCTGTCCGCGAACAGGAACTGGAACAGATAGCTGACGACGACCCAGGAGCTGATGACGGGCAAATAATAGATCAGACGGAAAAACACTTTGGCCCGCACAACCCGCAAATTGATGAGCATCGCGAGCAGAATGCCGAACGCCCATTGTCCCGGCACCGTCACGAGCGCGAACAGCGCCGTGTTGCGCAGCGCGATGAGCACCGTCGGATCGCTCAGCACCGCCCGGAAGTTGTCCAGCCCGACGAACGCGCTGTCTGACGGCCGCAGCACTTTGTACTCGAACAGGCTGATGTGTACGCCCTTCGCCAGCGGATACAGGACGAAGACGCAGGTCAGCAGCACGCCGACGGCCAGAAAAGGCGCCACCTGCCAGTATTGCTTCAGGACACGATTCAAGACTTTCCCTCCCGGTCCTCAGTGTCCGCGCAAGCGGGTAAGCAGCCGGCTGAGCCCGCCGGCCGCTTGCCCGAAGCTGTCGTCCCTTACCCTTTTTGCAGCAGCTTGTCGATGTCCGCCGCCGCCTTGTCCAGCGCGTCCTTCGGCGTCGCCGTCTTGCGCAGCGCCGATTCGAACGCCTTGCCGAACACGTCCTTGATCTCGTTCCAATTGGCGCTCGGCGTGCGCGCATACGCCGTCTCCATCTCGGCGACGTACTCGTCGAAGTAGTAGACGCTCTTCAGTTCTTCCGCGTTGGCGGCGTTTTTGATGACCGGGATCGCGCCCGTCTTGACCGCCATCAGCGTCTGCATTTCGTCGGTCAGCATGAACTGCGCGAACACCCACGCCGCTTCCGGCTGCTTCGCGCCCTCGAAGATGACGAGATCCTGACCGCCGATGATGGAGTGGCTTTTGCCGTCGGGTCCGTTCGGCATTTTCGCCGGAATCATCGTGTCCTTCACCGCATCGCCGAGAATGCCGAAGAACCACGGTCCTTCATTGATCATCATATAGGTGGCCGGCTTGCCCTCTTCGCCGCGCAGCCCTTCCCACGTGCCGGGCTGGCCGCCGAGAATCGGGGGCGCGAGCAGCCCTTCGTCGTTCCAGCCGACGATCGTCTCGAGCGCCTTGACGCTAGCGTCGCCGTTCAGATAGCTGGTCGCCTGCTTATACTCCGGATCGGTAATCGATCCGCCGAGCGTCCAGAACCACGGCGGCATGTTCCATTCGTCCGGACCGCCAATCGTGATGCCGAATTTGCCTTTCGCCTTCAGCGCCCGCGCCAGCGTCACGAGCTCGTCGATCGTCTGCGGCGGCGTCGCGGCACCCGCTTCCTCCAGCAGCTCCTTGTTGTAGATGGCGATCTTCGTGTTCGTGTCGAGCGGCACGCCGTAATAGCGGCCGTCGAAAAAGTTCGTCGACATCGGCCCTTCGTACGAACGGCTCTTGATGTCCTCGAAGCCGGGGAAGCCGTCGACCGGCTGCAAAGCCCCTTCGTCGGCCATGCGCGCAATCCATGTATTGTCCATCCGCATCAGATCGGGAGCCGCGCCGCCCGCCACCGCCGTCAGCGCCTGCTGATCGAGATTTTCGGTCGGCATGCGCGTCGGTTTGATCGTAATGTGCGGATATTGCTCGTTGAACTTCGGCAGCACCTCTTCGAGCAGCACCTTCTCTTCCCCTTCGCCGTAGGCGTGCCAGAACTCTACGGTGACCGGGTCCTGGTTGGCCGGCTCCGGCGCGGCCGTCGGCGATGCCGATTCGGACGAAGACGGCGAGGAGGAACCGCCCGGATTCGGTGAAGCGTTCTCCTTGTTGCCGCCGCCGCAGCCTGCCAATATGCCCGTCACGAGAAGCATAATGACGAGTGCGTATGCGAGCGGCTTCTTGCTGATTGCGTTCATGGATCGTACCCCTTCTCCTGTAGATTGTTTGCGCTTTCAATTGTAGGAGATTGCAAGGAGCCGTCCGATACGCCAACGTTCGGAATTGGTACGTCATTTCATGCATTTGCGGGGACTGGCGTGCGGGCCGGCGTATGCGAGGTGTCGGTTTTTCGGTCTTGACGGAAAAAAAGATACCCGACACCAGAAGCGATGTCAGGCATTCCTAAATTCTCCGACCCCCGACGACAGCGAGCTGTGCGACTTTTCCGCGCATTGGCCGGTCCCGCGACGCGTAGGACGACCCGCGGCTGGCAGCGCCGGCCGCCCTACGCGTCGCGCAGCAGCGCGTCGATCCGCTCCGCCGCTTGGGCCGCCGCCTCCTCGACCGGCTGCTCGCCGGTCATGATGCGTTCGACCATCCGCGCGAACACGTCTTCGACCGCCGTCCAGCCGGGCACCGGGGGCCGCGGATTGGCTCGCGCCAGCTGCTCCTGGTACAACGCGATGAGCGGGTCAGGGTTCGCCTTGCGCGTGTTCCGGTTCGTAAGGATGAGTCCGGTGTCCGCCATCAACTGCTGCGGACGCTCGGACGTCATCCATTTGACGAACTGCCACGCCGCCTCCTGCCGGTCGGACTGCGCGAAGATGACGAGGTTTTCGCCGCCGATGACGGACGTACCCGGAGCTTCCCCCGACGGGAACAGACCGACCGTCGTATCGCTCAGCAGCGGTTCGTTCTCACCGGAGGCGTTGACCGTGTAAAACCAATGCGCGTCGTCGATCATAAGCAGCTTGCCCTTCAAAATGCCGTCCCACGTCCCGGGCTCGCCGCCGACGATCGACGGGCTGATGATGCCCTCGTCGAACCACAATTTCAGCCGACGCAAGGCGGCCAGGCTCGCTTCGCCGTCGAGATAGCCGCTGGCGCGCGTATACCCCGGATCCGTCAGCTGGCCGCCGAACGTCCAGAAATAAGGCAGCGTGCCCCACCCGTTCGAGCAGCAGATGCCGATGCCGTACGTATCCGGATTCGCCGCCTTCAACTGCTTCGCCGCTGCGTACAGCTCGTCGAACGTCCGCGGCGGCGCGTCCAGCCCTGCCTGGCGCAGCAGCGTCTTATTGAAGATCGCCGCCCGCGTGTTCGCGTTCACCGGCAGGCCGTAATAATCGCCCTGGTATTCGGCCGTCGCCAGCATGGAACCGATGAACTGGCCGCGCAGCTCGTCGAAGCCGTCCATGCCGGACAGCCGGGTCAGCACGCCTTGCTTGGCGAATTCGGGCACCCAGATGATGTCCATCCGCATGATGTCCGGAGCCTTGTTGTCGGCTACCGCGGCCAGCACGGCGCCCTTGAGCTGGTCGGTGTAATCTTTGCGGACGGGGTTGATCGCGATGCCCGGGAACTGCTCCTCGAACAGCGGCAGCACCTGCTCGGTAAACACGGCGGTCTCCAGATCGCTGTACGTATGCCAAAATTCCAGCACGATCCGGCCGGGCGGCGTCGCCTCTCCCGTCCCTACTCCCCCCGGCTCCGGGGCGAGCCGCACGCCGCAGGCCGTCGCCAGCAGCAGCATGCACGCGCACAGCACACCCAATCCTTTACGCATTCCCGTCATGCGACGTTCTCCCTTGTGTCGATACTGGTTCGCCCGGCGGCCGTCCCCGACACGTCTCCCGGTATTCCGCCGGCGTCATCCCTTCCAGCCGCTTGAACAGCTTCAGGAAATGCTTCGGGCTGTGGAAGCCCGACTGGTAGCCGATCTCCAGCACCTTCAGCCCCGTCGTATCGAGCAGATGCTTGGCGTAATGGATGCGCAGGCGGATGACGAAATCGATGAAGTTGCACCCCGTATGGCGCTTGAATTGCTCGCTGAAATAGTTTTTGCTCATGTGAACGAAGTCGGCGACCTGCTGCAAGGTCAGGTCTTCGCGGTAATGCTCCTGGATGTAGGACAGCGCCATCTGGATGACGTGCACGCCGGCAGCGTCGACCGCCGGCAGCGGCAATCCGCTCGGCTCGTCGAGCCGCGTCCACTCTGCGCGCAGCAACCCGACGACGTCGCCGAGCGTCTCGGCCTGGTCCAACAGCCGCAGATGCTCGATCCAACGCTTCATCCGCTCATCTGTCTTCCACTCGAATCGGGTCGACCAGAGCGCGGCCAGCATCGCGCGCGCCTGCGCGACGATCGCCGGACGCGGCGGCCGGCTGCCGCTCCAGAACGAGAACACGTCCTCCAGCGCGGCGGCGCATCGATTGCGGTCGAAGGAGGCGAGCGCTGCCGTCAGCCGATTCTTCCAGTCGGCTCCGGCCTTCGCGAGCTCCTCCTCCTTCTGCCGAAGGATGGCCGGGGACGGCGGAATGCTCCCCTCGTAGCAGCGCCCGGCGCCTTCGAAGAACGACCGGTCCGCTGCCGCGTTCGCCCAGCCGTACGCTTCGCGCAAGCTTCGCAGCTCGCGGACGGGCGGGCTGACGCCGACCGTGAACGCGGGGCCCTCCTCCTGCAGACGGGATCGCAGCGCCTCGATGTCGGGCATGCCGTTGCCGCCGCGGTCGGCGATCACCATCGTCAGCTCGGTCTCCCCCGACACGAAGGCGATCCCATGCGGGCATCGGTCGTTCAGCTGCTCCTTGGCCGACTCGGACCGCAGCATGCCCGCGATCGGGAGCGTCCCCGTCTTCGGCGCCGACCGGTCCGCCGCTGTCCCGCGCCATACGGCGACCCGCACGGCGCCGGCCATCCAGTCGGGCCGATGCTGCAGCTCCTCCGCGGAGCCGCTCAACACATTCTTGAGCTCAAGCTCCAGCCGCTGGCGTCGCTGCCGGCTCTCCTCGTCCATCCGGCGCTCCGACTGCCTCGCCCGATCGACGTCGGCATCGAGCGCCTCCTTGCAGCCGCGGACGATTCGCTGCAGATCCTCGGGCTCCATCGTCGGCTTCAGCAAATAATCGACGATGACGCCCAGCTTCACCGCCTCGCGCGCGAATTCGAAGTCGCTGAAGCTGCTGACGAGCACGACCTTCACATGAGGCGCCAGCCGCTTCGCCCGCCGCGTCAGCTCCAGTCCGTCCATCTTCGGCATCTTGATGTCGGTTATGAGAATGTCGACGCCGCGCCGTTCGATCACCTCAAGCGCGGCTTCGCCGTTGGCGCAGTCGCCGATCAGCTCGAACCCTTCCGCCGGCCAGTCGACGCACGAGCTCAGCCCGAATCGAATCATCGGCTCGTCGTCGACGATCAAGACGCTATACGGCATGCCGCACACCCGCCTTCATCGCGAGCTCCAGCCGGACGCGCGTGCCGCGGCCTTCCTCGCTGGCGATCGTCATGCCGCTCGCGCCGCCGTAGTAGAGCTGGATCGTTTCCTTCACATGATGCAGGCCGATGCCGGACCACCCCTTGCGCTCGCCGGAGCCGGCGAACAGCGATTCCTTCGTCTCGGCCGACATGCCGACGCCGTCATCCTCCACTGTCATGACCAGCATGTCGCCGGTCTCTCTGCGCTCCCGCCGAATGACGACCGCGATCGTGCCGCCTTCCTCCTTCGGCGCGATGCCGTGGAACGCCGCATTCTCGACGATCGGCTGCAGCAGCATGCGCGGAATGCTCTCCTCCAACAGCCCGGGATCGCAATCGGTTGTCAACCGGATATGCTCGCCGTAGCGATACTGCTGAATCATCATGAACTTCTCGAGCAGCGCGATCTCTTCCGCCAGCGAGCAGAACGCCCCTTTTTTTCCCATACTCGCCTCCATCAGCTGGACCAGCGCCGATATGCCCTTGAACGCGCCGTCCGTCCGGTTGTACTTCACCATCCAGCGGATCGACGCGAGCGTATTGTACAGAAAATGCGGATTGATCTGATGGCGCAGCGCCCGAATCTCCGCCTCGCGTTTCTTCGTCTCCTCCGCGTTGACCTGCTCGATCAGCATCTTGATCTGGCGAACCATCTGGTTGAACCGCCGGCTGAGCTGCCCGATCTCGTCTTGCGAGCGGACCTCGATCACCGCCTCGAAGTTGCTGCGCTCCAGCTCGCTCATCTGGCGCATGAGCCGCTTCAGCGGCGACGTGATTTTGCGGGAGAACAAAAACCCGATCAGCGACGCGCCGGCGAGCAGCACGGCGGCGTACAGCCCGATCTCGAGCTGAAGCCGCTGGATGCCGCCGATCACTTCCTCCACGGGGACCGAACCGATGACCGTCCAGCCGTTATCCATCTTGCGCGCGACGACGTACGTCCGGACGCCGTCGATGTCGAATTCGAATTCCCCTCCGTCCGTCGAGCCGACCGCGTGCCGGGCCATCTCCGGACCGACCGAATTGCCCCATGCCGACGAGTCGGAGCCGATCATGACCGTTCCCGACGGATCCGTAATGAAGAATCGTCCCGTCTCGCCGAGCCGGATGCGCTCGATCGCCTGCAGGATCAGGTTGCCGTCGAGGTTGATGACGATCGCGCCGACCGTCCCGCCCGTCTCTAGATGGCGCAGCGGCCGGATGTAGCTGAGCGCGAGCGCGTTGTTCTCGCCGCCGCCGCTGAACGGATCGTAATGAAGCGGCTGCCACAGCTCGTTGACGCGATCGTTCATAATATCGACGTACCAGTCGTGGTCCATCAGCGTGTAGCGGGAGACCTTCGATACATTGAACAGGCCGCTTCCCCAGCTGCTGCCCTGCGCCCTCAGCAAGTAGACGCTCTGCACGAACGAGCTCGTGTCGATCAGATTGTTCAGCAGCCCGTTGACCTTCTCCTTGTGGTCGAACTTCCGGTCGACGCTGACCGGCCTTGCAGCCTCCTCGGACAGGACGTCCTGCAACCCGGCGTCTCGGAACACTTGCTGCCCCATATCGCTGCCGACGGTCAGGATGATGGACAAATAATCCGCGGACTGCTTGACGGACTGCTGCGTGGAAGCCCTTACATGATCGCTCATCATGAGGGTGGACAGCTGATAGTATAGCGAACTGATCAGCGTGATCGACAAGACGAGAAGCAGCAGTATCGTCAGCACCAGCTTGGTGGACAGATGTCGGATGATCCATTTATGGAGGAACACGCAAGCCCCACCCCGCAATTTCCAGTACTCCTATTGTGCCTGATCGGGCTAGATTCGTAAATATCGCGGATGGACCCGTACAGGCTGCCCTCGGAGCGGGGGCAAACCTGAACGGCGTCAACTGCGGCGGATTCGAGCCCGAGCCGCTATCGATGCCGTCGGTTCGCCTGTCGGTCGGGTGAGCGCGTCGCGCTGACGGTTCCCCGCCGTAGCTCCAGCATAAGTGAAGCGTTTTCAAACGTAAATCCACTATTTTCGGATTCGGTGCGTTATGTTATGGAGTTAACAACGGACCAACGGTTGACTTTCCCCGCGACCTCAGACCTCCCGCTCCACCCGGCCTGTCGCCCCGACGTCCAACCATCTTTCATCCTCTGTGCCCTATCCCCCCAGACCGTTCGGACAGAGGATCCGCTAATTGTGAACAAATCCTGGTTTTGCGCACCTTCGCGGACAGAGGATCCGTTATTGGGCTCCGAGATGGCGATTTCGGCCCTTAATCATCGAAATAACGGATCGTCAGTCCGAATCGCCTTCAAGATGCGGGGGTTTCGGGAAAATAACGTCTTCTGTGTCCGATAGAATAAGATCAAGTGGAATGAAGACCCCTCACCCGTCTAAAATTTTAAAAAATCCAAGTTGAAAGCCCCAGCATCAACCTCCCTTGGCTACGCTTGGGAGCCATTCAGGAGCAAGAAGCCCGTGGATGACGGGTCTGTCTAGCATCAGTCGAAACAATTGGGTGGGCGGGTTTCCCTTCGAAAGGAGGTGAAGCCATGGAAATAAAAGATGTCAATAAATCTTTTTCAACAGCTCGACAACTTCATCTAGGGTGAGGCCAAAGGATTTGTAGTAGGATGTATCGCTTTCCATCTGCTTCATAATCATTTCGTTGCGTTTTTGAAGCATCTCTTCGGACGAGAATTCGGCTACAAAGCACCCTTTGCCTGTTATGGTATGGATCAAACCGCTTCGTTCGAGTTCTTCCCAAGCTTTCTTTACGGTGATGACACTAACACGAAGCTCCAGAGCTGCTTGTCGAATTGGCGGCAAACAATAGCCGCTTTCTAACTCGCCTTTCAGAATTTGGGCGCTGATTTGTTCGAATAGCTGCTGATAAATCGGTTTTTCCGATGTGTTCGAAATGGATACATTCATAGGATTTCCACTTTTAGGAACCGTCTCGCCGCAATTCGATAAGCGATCATGGTGAAAGCAATAAAGATCGCGATTCCCGCGGCCAAGATGGATAATTGAAGCGCTATATTGTTAGCGCCGGCGCCATTGAAAGTGTCATACACAAACGAATTCTGGATTCCCAACCATTGCGCGCCTCCGGCAAAAAGCTGAGCGGCCGTAATGGATGCAGTCGCAGCCGCACCGTAATGATACGCGGTCTTGTAATACATGGGAATAAAGATGATGTTGACGATCGCAAGCATGACAAAACACAGCCCCCAGAAACCCATGTGCGGCGCGAAGAAATAATAGGTCAGATGCGGGTATAAGCGAATGGTTATCGCACCGAAGATCATTGCAATCCCTATGTGCAGCAATTCCAGAATGACAAAAACGGATACCCTTGCTTTCACAATGTCTTTTTTGGTGACAGGCATCATAGCTGTAAACATCAAATCGTTCTGCGCTTTAAACCCGCCAAAAATACTCGGTACAGATATCCAGCAAAAATACAAAATGACAATAAAATAAATCCAGCTGGGAATGAGCATTAAGGCCCCCATCAGAAGAGGCAAAATAAAGAACAGGGGATGGATTCCTAATTTTAAATCCTTCATCACCAGGTTATACATGCATATCCTCCCTCTTCGCGAAGTAAATCATGATTTCTTCAAGACTCGGCGCGGTAGCCTTCATACCGGAAGATGGATCAAAGTCTCTGGAACGGATCAATCCCGTAAAGCCGAATGAATTCGTTTTGTAGGAAATCAACCGTTCTTTGACCTGGTCGATCTCGCTTACTTCCCCATTCAACAGGCGATAAGACGCAATAAATTCTTCCTTATCGGCACTGTGGACAATTTGTCCGTTATCGATAAAGGTAATAAAATCTGCACACTTTTCCAAGTCGGATGTAATATGAGTTGAGAAAAGAATGCTGATTTCGCCATCTGCTACGAGCTTCTGAAAAATATCCAACAGATCGTCTCTTGCGACCGGATCGAGTCCGCTTGTCGGTTCGTCCAAGATGAGAAGCTTGGCGCCATGGGATAAAGCAAGGGTCAAACTGTATTTGACTTTCATTCCCGTCGACAATTCGGCAATTTTTTTGTTTTCATCCAACTTGAATCTTCTCAGATAGGTACGGTAGGTTTCATCATCCCAATTCGTATAGAACTTCTTGATCACATCGGTCAACTTCTTCATTTTGCTTCTCGTATAAAAATCGATGCCGCCGAATGTGCATCCGATTTCTTGTTTCAATTCGAGTTCGTATTCGGCCATGTTTTTGCCCAAAATATATACCTCGCCGCTATCCCTATGAATCATATTCAGAATCGATTTGATTGTGGTTGTTTTACCTGCTCCATTGGCGCCGATAAATCCCATAATATAACCCTTCTCCAGTTGAAACGATACGTCCTTCAACTGAAAGTTCGGATAATTCTTATTTAAATTTCGAATGTCTAGTGCCAGCATATCGTGCCCCCTCATCAAATTGTGCATGTTGTGTATGCACAATGTATCACAGGGAGTTTGTGAAGTCAACTGCCATATCACCAAAAAAGAGCCGCATCAGCCCGCCTCCCGGCAATCTGTCATTGCCCCGCTCCAACCCCCTGGGCCGTTCGGACAGAGAATCCGCTAATTGTGAACAAATCCGGGTTTTGCGCACCTTCGCGGACAGAGGATCCGTTATTTGGCTCCGAGATTACGATTTCGGCCATTGATCATCGAAATAACGGATCGTCTGTCCGATTCGCCATCAAAATCAGGGAGTTTCGGCAAAATAAGGTCTTCTGTGTCCGATAGCAAAAGATCAAATGAATGACAGCCCCTCGCCCCTCGAGTATGAAACTCAATCGCTCCAACTTTTTACTCCCACACGACCACTATGCTCCGAGGGTTCCGAGGCTGTGGCTGGGTCAAGCCAAACGTATCTCCAAGAAAAGGCCAAGTGAAGCAAGGTAGCACCCGGAAGGGTGCTGGGCTGGTTGTGGATGGATGGGGGCTGTTTGCAAGTTGTTGAATTATTGTTTGCAGTTTGTTGGCCATTGGTACGCGTTTTTATTTCAACATGAACCGTAATCCCGTGAAGGACGAGGCGGGCGGAACAGTATGGTTTGAGCCAATGCGAGGTATACCCCTGTGGCTGGGTCACGCCGAACGGATTTCTCCTTGGGCATCACGGTAACAGAATGATTCAAAATATTGAGCGCATGCGAATCGAATAGGCAATCTGTCCAAAACTGGCTTTTTTCGAAGATACAAACAACAAGTTTACACAGGCTCCCCTGAATGCATATTCTTCGATTTCTTATTTGCAGGCTGTTGACAGAAAAGCCAAAGAGGGCCGCAACAGCCTACCCTTCGGCAACCTGTCACACCCCTCAATCCCTCGTCCGACACGGCTTCCAGCTCTTATTCTTCTCCCGTCGCTTCAATACCGAGCATCTGAACTTGGCGTTGTTCGAGGCCGGCGATCGCCGAGGAGTTCATTGTCGCCTTGATGTCGATGATCGCTTCATTCGCATGGACGGGAGATATAGGCAATAGCTGGACTAGCAGCAAGAGAGCAAACCCAATGGATAAAGTACGACGAATAAACGACATAATTTCTCCTCTCGACACAGATAGATCTGGTAATTTCCGATAATCACGTAGATTACAGTTCAGCAGAGTAAATGTCGGTATACCCGAATACATATAGCTTTCCGTTAAAAGCTTGTGCCGAATAGAAGAGTAAGTCTTGCGTGAAGTCCTGTCTTGTCCATCTTTTCGCGTCTCGGGACAGCAGTATGGTTCCTTCCCGTCCAAGGGCAACGACGACGAAAGTCCCATTGTCCCAAGCGATGTCTCCAAGACCGGATTTCAAACCGTGTTTTCTCGTGGTCCACTTCACGCCGTCTTCCGAGGTGTACACAACTTCTGCAGACTTATTGCCGGCCGCCACGAACCGTGTGCCGTTGAATGCAACGCCTTCAATGAAGAATGTATTTATTTTCTGAGCATTCTCTGTCCAGTTGATGCCATCTTGCGAAATGTAGACGGGAACTTGGTCATCTCGGTCTCTATAACCGAAGCCGATAAATTTCCTAAGAAAAACCGTCAGGGAAAATCACCCTGACGGTCCTTTTTTAGCGGACATCTGAAATGTTGTACGCAATCCCATGAATGCCTTTGTAATGCTCAGGATACATCTTGCCTCCACAGGCCTCGCATGTGAATTGTGGCGGCACGGATGGGTCCCCGCCATCCATACGGTCAAAGTCGCGCACCACTTTAAGCGGGATAAGCTCGTTTTCGTTACAACTCAGACAAATACCTGCACCATACCGCAGAAGAGGCCGCTAGAGACAATATACCGTATGTCGCGTTTTTGGACAAGCTGCTGCAGGAGGAGCTGACGGCAAAAACGGAAAGGTTCATCAAGATGAAAACGCGGATGGCCCACCTGCCGTACCGCAAGACCCTGCAGGAATTCGACTTTGCCTTTCAACCGTCGATTGAAGAGCGGCTCTGGAAGCCATCGCGCAGCGGTATACGGTGTATTTCACGACGGCTCACGATTTGGTACAGACGCTGACGGAGGCCAGCTGAAACAATGCCATTGGTCACAAGTTAAAAATGTACATCAAGCCCCATCTATTGATCATCGATGAAATCGGGTACCGGAAAATGGATGACGAGGCGGCTCATTATTTCTTCCAGATCATCGCGGAGCGATATGAGAAAGGAGCGATTGTCCTGACCTCCAACAAATCCTACGGCGCATGGGGAGAGATCTTCGGGGGACATGGTATTGGCCACGGCTATTCTGGATCGACTGTTGCACCACTCGACCACGGTCAACATTAAGGGAGAAAGTTATCGGATTAAAGAAAAGAAGAAGGCCGGTTTTTTCCGACAGGAGCAGGCGGCCCCTGAACCGAGTTGACGCAAATTCCCAGTTTTCCGCCCCCCTAGGGTGGGCCTCTCCCTTCACTACTGGGGAATTTTCAACTGATTATTTTGGGGAATTCTATTTTGCTCTTGACATTACTTCAGTAACTTCAGTCCCGCTTATTTGACTGGAGGGGGGAAAGTACGGCTTCCTAGTTCGATAACTTTCCACATCAAAAAGAACGCTAAACCCTTGATATACAAGGCTTTCAGCGCTTTTCCTCTTACTCTGACATATGAAAAATGAAATTCGCACTTTTTTTTACACCTAATCCTTTGAATTGAGTGGATTTCATTATAAAAACCGCAGTCTGGAGGGCTTTTGAATTAAATCACTGTTTTCAGAAAATGTTCTAATCCCTTATGTGACGCGGGTTTTTAAAAAATCTGTCTCGGTCTGTCTCGCCCAACCTCACCTTAACTCGGCATATCCCACATCAACTTTTTATAGCCACCTTTTTTATTATCCAGTGTAGATTTTATTACGAGATAACACTAGCGATACTTTTTTCCAACGCGACCGGCGCTATGTCATCGGTTCTGTGTCGATATTATGGCGCGCTGCGAAACGGCAGACGAAAGCACCGCTCCCTTGATGCGTAGGGAGCGGTGCTTAAACGGTACAGCTGCGCCAGATCCGGAGAATCGGAGGGGGAATCGACGCTGCCGCGAGACTCTGGAACGATTCGATCCCCCGCGCTTCGGCCTAACCTACTTCCCGGCTTTGATCGCCGCCACGATCGCGTCCGTCACCTCATTCATCGTCGCGTCTCCTCCCAGATCCCTGGTTTTCACGCCTTGGACGATCGTTCGTTCGATGGCGTCGAGCAGCAGCGTCCCCATCTCCTCGTAACCCATGAAATCTAGCATTTGCTTCGCGGTCCAGATTTGTCCCATCGGATTGGCGATGCCCTTGCCTGCGAGATCCGGGGCCGAACCATGAACAGGCTCGAACATCGACGGATATTTCCGTTCTATATTCAGATTCGCCGCAGGCGCGATCCCGATGCTGCCAATAATCGCTCCGCCCAAATCCGTAAGTATGTCGCCGAATAAATTCGATGCGACGATGACGTCGAACGCTTGCGGCTTCATGACGAGATAGGCGCACAACGCGTCGATATGCACGCGCTGCCGCTCGACGTCGTCGAAATCGGCGCCCACTTCGTCGAAGACGCGATCCCAGAACGGCATGCTGAACACGATGCCGTTCGACTTCGTCGCGGAGGTGACGGCGCCGCGTCTCGTACGAGCCAGCTCAAAGGCGTATGTCATCGCCTTCGACGTCTGCTTGCGCGTGAAAACCGCCGTTTGAATCGCCGTCTCCTCGTCTCCCGCATGAATCGTGCCTCCGATTTGCGAATACTCTCCCTCAGAGTTCTCACGGACGACCACGAAGTCGAACGGCTCCGGCTCATGAAGCGGCGAGCGCAGCCCCCGGAGAAGCTTCGCAGGGCGCACGTTAATCGATTGCTCGCATTCTCTGCGGATCTTCACTAACAGTTCCCATAATGAAATATGATCCGGCACTAAGGAAGGCATCCCGACAGCGCCCAGGAAAATTTGATCGAAGCCCTTCAAGATTTCGATCCCGTCAGCCGGCATCATCTTCCCGTGCTCGATATAATATTGGCAGCTCCAAGGGAATTCGCGAAATTTCCAACGAATGCCCCCATGCACCTCAGCCGCGGCCTCCAGACAGCGAATCGCCGCGGGGACGACTTCCGTCCCGATGCCGTCGCCCGGAATGACCGCGATGTCGTATTGTTTCATAGTTTGCTCCTTCGCGCTGCATCGCTGCAATTATTTGTAGATCATGTTCGGCACGTATGTCGAGATGGCCGGAATGTAAGTGACCACCAGCAGCACGGCTATCGATACGATCAGGAATCGGGTCAAGCCCGGAACCATCTCCACGACGCTTAATCCCGTCACGCTCTTTGCAACGAATATGTTGAGCCCGAACGGAGGAGTGAACGTGCCGATCGCCAGATTGAAGACCATAATGACGCCGAGATGGATCGGGTCGATGCCGAGGCCGACAGCGCTGGTTAAGATTAACGGGCCGATGACAATCAGGGCGATCGACGCTTCCAGGAACATGCCGAGAATTAACAGAATGACGTTGAGAAACAGCAGGAATGTCCAAGCGGCAGTGAAGTTCTCGTTCAAAAATGCGGCGAGCATCTGCGGCCCTTGACCGACCGTGAGAATCCAGCCCAAGGCCGAGGCCCCCGCGATTAGGATCATCACCTGCGCCGACGTTTTGGCGGCGGACAGCGACAGTTGATACAGCTTCTTCATGTCGATTTCTTTATAAATGAAGATCCCCACGAACAAAGCGTAGATCGTCGATGCTCCCGCCGCTTCCGTAGGCGTAAAGATGCCGAACGATATGCCGCAAATAATGATCAACGGCACCCCGAGCGCCCAGGCGGCTTCCTTCGTCGCGGACCACACCTCTCCCCAATTCCGCTCGTCCCTCGGATAACCCGCGCGCTTGGAATGAAAATAAATATAGGCCAACATGACGAGTCCGAAGACGATCCCCGCGCTAAGGCCTCCCATGAAGAGAGCGCCGACGGAAGCGTCCGTCGCGCTGGCGTACAAGATCATCGTGACGCTGGGCGGAATCAAAAGGGATACTGCTCCGGATTGAATGACCAGCCCGCTTGCGAAATGTTTCGGATATCGGGTGCGCAGCATCTCCGGATACATCACCTTCCCGATCGCGGCCACCGTCGCCGGACTCGACCCGGAAAGAGCACCGAAGAACATCGCCGCCGTCTGCACCGTCATCGCCTGGCCGCCCGGAAGATGTCCGACCAGCGTTCTCGCCCAGCGCAGCATCCGCTGCGACAGTCCTCCGACATCCATCGCGCTTGCCGTCAAAATATAGAAGGGAAGCGACATGAGGACGAACTTGTCGATCCCCCCGAACGCACGCTGTATGGCGATCATCGGAGAAATGTCGGTAAAGATCAACAAGCACAGCATCGTTGACAGCAACAATCCGATATAGATGGGAACGCCAAGGATCAGCATACCGAGGATCAGAGCGATTAATGTGATAATCATCGAAGTGCTCCTTTCCTAGTGATGGGTTGCATTTCTATAGAGCGCGACAATTCTTTGCACGTATCGCAGCACCATAAGCGCGCCCGTTAAGGGGAGAACGAAGTATACGATATGCATCTGGATGCCAAGCGAAGGAGCCAGCTGATTTTTGCCGAGCGCGAAATCGAAAAATTGATAGCCGTAATATGCAAATAGTGCGCTGCATCCGATCGCCAGTCCGTAAATTAACGTTTCGATCGCTGTCTTCAGCTTTCCCCGGGCGATCTGAGGCAGCAGGTCGATCCCGACATGCGCGCCCTCCCGAATACAGACGCTTACACCGAGGAACGTCATCCATATTATGAGGTACCGAACCAACTCTTCGGACCACGTGATTCCTTCGCCCATCACCCGCAGGACGACGTTCAACGTCGTGAGGCAAGCGGCGAGGATGAGGAATAACGCGATGAGCGCCTCTTCCATTCGATCGATCCATTTCATCGTCTCACGCCCTTGCTGCTTTATTCGCTGGCCTTCACTGCCTCTTGCACGGCATGAAGGAGCGTCTTCTTCCCTTCGGTATCCGCGATCTGTTCATAGAGCTCTGCGGATTTCCCGCGGAACGCGTCGACCGCTTCCTGCGTCAGCGTATTCACCTGCATGCCTTGCGCTTCCAACTCCTCGAGATTGCTCGCGGCCCTCTCCATATTGAGGTTCCGGGAATACACTCTAGCCTCGTACTCCGCCTCCGCGATCAACTGCCGGTCTTTCTCGCTTAGTCCGTTGAACCAATCCGCGTTCGCCATGAACACATGATACTGGTAGGCGTGATTCGAGATCGTTAAGTATTTCTGCACTTCGTTAAGCTTCTTGGACAAGATCGTCGTCAACGGATTCTCTTGACCGTCGACCGTTCCTTGCTGAAGCGCGGAATACAGCTCCGCGAAATCGATCGGCGTCGGGTTCGCTCCCCATGCTTTATATTGCGCGATCAGGGCATCCGAAGGAATAACGCGGATTTTCAAGCCAGCCAGGTCGTCAGGCGTTGCGATCGGTCTCGCATTGGTTGTCATCTGCTTGTACCCGCCACCCCACAGGCCGATGCCCGTCAGCCCGCTTCCGCTGCTCTCCAGCGTCGCGAGCGTCTGGCGCCCGACTTCCGCGTCCAGAATCGACCACATCTGTTCCTCGTTATCGAACAGGAAGGGCAGTTCCATGACGGCCAAGTCGGCGACAAAGCTGGACACCGTCGAGAGCGGGGAAGTCGTCATCTGGATCGACCCCATCTGGGTCATCTCCGCCTGCTCTCGGAGCGAGCCTAGTTGAAGGTTCGGATACAGCTTCACCGTGATGCGGCCGCCGGATTTCTCTTCGATCAATTCCTTGAACTTCGCAGCTCCCGCCGTTACGTTATGGTCTTCTGGCTCCGTCGTCGCCAGTTGGATTTCGATCTTCTCTCCCGCCGCTGCTGCCGGCGTCTCCGCCGAGTCGCTTTCGGAGCCCGGCTCCGGAGCCGACTGGGAGGGCGCCGCTCCGTTCGCGCCGCAGCCCGCAAGCGCGAAAACAACCGCCATCATGACCGTCATAAACAATGCCCATGTCTTCTTGTTTCGTCTCATATTCAGCAACCCCTTATCCGTTATTGGTTGATACCGTCCGTGTCTTCTCCGATTCCGCCAACATCAGGCGAAACCCTTCGATCATCGTGATTCGCAGCATATGGCGCAGCGCGAGCTCGTCGTCCGCGGCCGTCTTCTTTAACTCCTCTTGCTTCTTCTCAGTATTCTGAATCAGCTCGGTGTTGGCGATCGTCGTCTTCTGCACCGATTCCTTCGTCACCAGCATCCGAAGCCGTTCGAACGATTCGAACAAAGTTTTGTAGTTCTCGCCTTGAAGCGCCGCATACAGCTTGTCCGCCAGGGAATAGGCGTCGTGAATGCCGCTGTTCATCCCCATGCCGCCGAACTCGACATTGACATGCGCAGCGTCCCCGATCAGGACGACCCGTCCCTGCACCATCCGGTCCGCGACGAGTTGATGCGTCTTGTATACCGTGTGGTAGAACAGGTCGAAGCCTTCTTTCACGATATCGATCTCCTTCAGCTTGTCACGAATCATCCGCTCGTCGACGTTGTCGATCTGCGCCTCGGTGAGCGGAATGATGACCTTCAGCATGTCCTTGTTCGTGATCATATCCACCCAATCCGTCGGATGAAGAAACATCGCGACGTAACCCAATCGGGAAAAGCGGTCCGCGATTTCGTAATTTTTCAGTCCCATCAGCAGATGGTAATGCGGATTCGAATGGCCTGTGAAGGCGATCCCCAACAGCTTCCTAACCGTGCTGGAGATGCCGTCCGCTCCGATCGCGAACGGGAAGCGCAGCGTCTCCTTCCCCGCGGCGCTCGTCAGCGTCGCCTCTACGCCCGATTCGTCCTGCGTCAGACCGATCAACTCGGTTTCGAAGCGGATATCGGCCAGCTCCTCTTTCAATAAGTACTCGTATAAAACCTTAGAAACATAATGCTGATCGACATGCAGCCGATACGGGTGCGGGGTATGGGCGCTCAGCTTCCGGAGATCAAACTCCGCGATGAGCGCTTCGGTCGAACGATTCCAATACTGCACCTTGTCTGCGATGCGGCCGATCTTCATCAACGGCTCGAGCAGCCCCCACTCCTCCAAAATTTCCAGCGTCGGCGCGTGAACCGTGGAAGCCTTCGGGAACGTCGAAATTTCCGGCTGTTTATCGACAATCGTAATCGGGACGCCCCTACGCACCAAACTGACTCCTAAAGCAAGACCGATCGGCCCGCCGCCTACTATTAAGATTCGTTCCATTTCTAGCCCTCCTGTTTCGTTCCTACTGACTTCTAGCCGTACGTAAACATTCTGTCGTGTTCTACCGATAAGTTGACCAGATCGTTGGGAGACGCCAGCGTTACCGCCTTGCCTCGCAAATCTTCGGCCGTCATGCCTCTGGATTCGCAGGACATGCTCGACAAGTAGATGCGGCCGCCCTTTTCTATGATGAAGTCATAGTATTCTCGAAGCTTTAATCCGAAGCCGTACACATGATCCATCGCTTCTTCCCGCATCAAGGTCACCGCTGCGCCGGCCAGAAACATGGAGACGGCGTGCCCCTCCTCCAAAGCCGCCTTCGCGATCAGGAACGCGCGGTCCGCTTGCGTCGGCGCCTCCGGTCCGTGGGTAAGGTGAACGAAAATTTTTGCCATAACCAGTCCTCCTAAGCTTCTAATCGTTCTTCGGAGGCGCTGAGCGCCTCGATCAGCTCCGCCGTCGTCATCACATCGGCGTACTTCTGTCTCATGTCGAACAAGCTCTGCTTATGCGAGTCGGCGGAACGATCGCCGACCGCATCTTCGACGACAATGGGCCGATAGCCGTATTGCAGCGCGTCGACCACCGTCGCCCGAACGCAGCCGCTCGTCGTGCAGCCCGTCACGATTACGGTATCCGCATGCATCGTGTTCAGCCGAGTGACCAAATCCGTTCCGAAGAAGGCCGATGCGTATTTCTTCGGCATCACGTCGTCGTCCGGCTGGCAATCCAAGCGGGAATCGATAGCGACGGCTTTGGTCCCCGCTTTGAGCGTCTTGAGGCCTTGCATCTTCGTCAGCCAGATGTTCGAGCCTTCCAACAAGGACTCGTTATATTCGATCGTCGTAAAGACGACCGGTATGTCCCGCTTTCGCGCTTCCCGAAGCAGTTCGTTCACTTTGCCGATCTGCTCCCCCAGCTCGTATCCCATCGGCATCTGCGGGTTCGTGAAGCCCTCGATCAAATCCACTACGACGATGCAGCATCTTTCGCCCAAACCCAGAAGCTTTCCGAAGCCTCGCTCCTTAAAAAAAATCGTATCGTCTTGTTGCATGTTGAACGCCTCCTTGCGTGTCCTGTTGTATCTATTCTTATGTCGAAGGCACGAACCGCCACTTGACCTTTCGCAGCGGAGCCGCATCCAACGCTTCCTTCGCCTCGGCGTGGGAGCGGTATTTCACATCCGGTATCGTCCGTACGATGACTTCGGTCTCGACGATGTCGGAGAAGGGAAACGGATCGACGACGACGTCTCCGTCGCCCTTCCCCCAGGCTCTGAGAGTCACGAGCGGCCCTTTCGCGTTCGTACGAATTCTGCCCAGCGTCACCGTATCGGTCGAGGTCACCGGCTTCAGCGAAACATACTGCGACAGCCGGTCCATCATCTGCACCAACTCATACCCCATCCACAGCTGCTCCTCGAAGTCGCTCCGGCTCGTCTTCCCGTCCCACAGCCGCATTTTCACGTCAATCCATTCTTTCTGCTTGCTCGAGATCACATCGTCCATGAAGGAGCGCATCTCTTCCGGAATGCGGAAGGTGAAGGTCGGATCGTAACCGAAGCGGCTTGTATATAATCCGATCCAGTGCATGCCGACCAGCAGCCCGGCGTAGGCATCCTCCGCCAACACCTGTTCATAACCGGCTCCGTAAAATTCAACATGCTGACGCAAATTCACTTCAATAAACTGCGTAGGGCGCAGTGCCCCCGCATCGTACAGCACCTCCCGATCGGGTGCGACCCACCCGATGTCATGCTTGGCCACCGCAGTGCGAACCGAATCGAAGTTCTTCGGACGCTCGAACGTCTCATTCCCCCAATGCGCGGCGACCTGCCCAGCTTGAACGGAATGATCGTATTGATTCACGATATGCAGATAGCCGTCTCTTGCCGCGATAAACATGCATCTTCCCCCACTTCAAATAGTTGACACATAGTGTTATATAAAATAACAGATTTGACAAAAAGAAAGAAATATCGACAACCTTCAACTCTATTAAATCTTTCAAACTTATCATATCTTTCATTATTACCAAGAATAATATAACCGACGACTTCTTCTGTCAACTAAAAAATTTACTTACGTCATAAAACATGACACAAATGAACTGTCACACTCCTGCAAACTACAGCCCGCAACGAACCAAACGGACCTTTGTCGAAGTATTAAGGGAAGATCTTTGTAAAATCGAGATCCGAAGGCGTACCTGGCTGCACTGGAGCACGAATGGGATGAGTTGTTCTGTTAGCTAATTATGCTGTCGCAGAAAAAAACGGAACAAGGGCCGCCCCATAAAGTCATTCTGGATGACTTCACGGGGCGGCCCCTGTTCCTTATAATCAGCTGTTCTATTCTTCCGTATCCGCCGGTCGATCGGAGCAGCTTTTCAAATACGTCAACGTCTCCGACATGCTTACCACGTCTGCATACCTTGCATTCAAGTCCAGCAGTGTAAAATTTTGAATCGCGTCGCTGCGGTCTCCTACGGCTTCCTCGGGGATCATGACGTGAAACTCCTTCTGGAAAGCCTCGACCGCCGTAGCCCGGATGCTGCCGCTCGTGGTCGCTCCTGCCAGGATGACCGTGTCCGTCCCCTCCCGCCGAAGAAGCTCCTCCACCGGCGAATGATGGAAGTCGTTTACATACGCCGTTTCATGAACGAGATCATAACGCAGTCTGGACAGCTCCTCATGGATTTCTCCCCACGCCCCGCCCGGCTCCAGCACCTGCAGGTAAGGAAATTTCCTTCCCCATAACTGCGAAAACCGGCATTCCGGGTCATATATCGTCTTCGTAAAGACGACAGGAACTCGCATTTCATTCGCCGTGCGCACTAACTGTGCGACGGCTTCGATCTGGCCCTTCAGCTCGATGGAGAGCTTCGAATTCGGGTCCGTGAACGCCTGTGTGAGGTCGCGCACCAAGACGGCCGGCCTCGTTCCGCTCCCCAGACGGCCCGAGAACCCTTGCTGAGCGTAAACGTATTGCACTTCGTTCATCATATACCGGCGTTGACCGCCGGGCGTATAGATGACCTTCAAGCCGTACCCCTTCACCACGCCGTCCTGTTCCATTCTTCGCAGCGTGCTTGCGGAGATGCCCAATAATTTCGCGGCTTCGGATACCGTTAAGAAGCGATCGTTCATGGCAAACATCCTTTGTCTATGTCCAATACATCAACATACGCGTACCCTCATCATACAGAAACGAATCGCCCCCCGTCTACATAAAAACGAGGGCCGCCCTTCCTCATCCGAGGAAAAGCGGCCTCCCACTGGTTCGTCGATTTGCGGTTTACAGCAGCGCCTTCACGCGCGCGACGCCGTTCGCGACGGTGAAGCCGTACTCCTCGATCACCTCCGGTCCCGGCGCGGAGGCGCCGTACGTCGTGATGCCGAGGATGTCGCCTTCGTCGCCGGCGTACGCGGGGAAATGAACCTCTCATTAGGTAATGGGAGGCAAACTGAAAATGATGTCGTTAAAGAACATGGTGCGGGGATCGGAAAATGACTCCGTAGAAATGGCGTCCGGTATTTTCTCCGATTTATTCATGAAGAGGGCAACACGATTGAAAATATTCAGGCCGAACATTAAAGTATGCCGTGACGAACGTGAAGTCATACGAGAATTAAGATTCATCGAAAACAAGAACACTTGATCGCATGGCAAATAATCAGTAGAATGTAATTGTACAATTGAACCTTGGTTGGCGTGGTTTCCCTTCGAAAGGAGGTGAGGCCATGGAAATAAAAGATGCAATCCTCATCATGATCGCTTTTTCAACATTTGTCATTGCTCTTTTAACATACATCGCGAATAACGACAAGAGAAAGTAAAACCCACCCCAAGGTTGTCCGCCGAAGGTGGGTTTTACAGTTCCTGCAACTTGAAGGGACATCCCATCCAAGCCAGTTGTATAGGCCGAGTGTTACCAACACTCGGTCTTTCTGACGTTATTTTAGCATATGCAAGACGGTTTGAACAAGTGAATTGAAGATACTATACGGTCACCCACTGCCACATCCCTCACCACAAATGGATATTGTTCTCTTTTTCATATCTGTTATATAATATATATAACAATTATACGGAAGGCGAATTGATGTTCATGGAACGTAATTCGAAATATGGTTAATGATGTCTGTGCGATAAGGAGAGATATTTATGTTCATCGAACTGGATCTGCAATCGGAGACTCCACTATACGAGCAATTAATCAACCAGCTGATCGAAGGGATCGCATCGGGCGCATTGAAGCCGGGCGATCCGCTTCCATCCGTCAGGAATCTAGCCGAGAATCTAGGCATCAATCTACATACGGTCAACAAGTCGTACAACTTGCTGAAGCAGGACGGCTTTCTGCAAGTGCACCGGAAGAAGGGCGTTATCGTTCAGCCGGACGCGATGCCGGGCGTGACGGCGGAATTCGAGGCCAAACTGCTCCGACAGCTTCGTTCGCTCGCGGCGGAAGCGGCGGTGCGCGGAATGACGGAGGAAGCTTTTGTGAATCGATGCAGAAGGCTGTATGGGGACACGATTATGAAGCGCGGAGGGGACGGGCAATGATGATGAATGGAACCGTCATAGCGGTCGCAAGCCTTTATTTCATTCAAGCGCTGTTGATCAGCGTCCAAAATTTGTTCGGTCCTCGAACCTTGCTGTTTGGAGTAACGATTCCGGCTGCCGAGACGCAGGATCCCGCTGTCCGACGGATACGCGTACAATATACAATTCTGATGGGGATAATCATGCTGGTTATGGTCGCCGTTTGCTTTTCATTGATTCGGCACCTGGGCGTTGCGCACGCTTTGGGATTCGTTTTGATCGCTCTGTTCCTTCAATTTCCGCTCTCCGGCATCGCGGTCGCGATCTGCAGACAATCGGCGCTACGATTGAATGCAATCCGTGGTTGGCAGGTCCCCGTCGAAAGCAGAAGGGCGGCCATCGTCTCGAGCAGACGGCATCGTTCCCCCGTGCTCGGCTTGCCATGGTTCGGCGCTCACTTGGCCGTAATCGCGGTTTGCGTCGTCATCGCCATAGTGAAGTGGAACGATATCCCGGTTGATTTTGCAATACCTTGGAACGCGGACAGAATACCGGACTGGTATTCCTGGTATTCCGCCAAATCCATCGGTTCCGTTTTCTATGAGAACTTTGGACAGCTTATCGGAACCGGACTTTTTATGCTTCTGAACCTCATTATAGGCAGAACAAGAACGTCTCTGGATCCGAAGGACCCGGATCGTTCGCTACAAAAGCAAATCCGATACAAGCGAATCCACTCTTTCGTAATATGGGGGATTTCGCTAGCTGTGACCGTATTCTTGGGGCTGTTCCAAGCAGGCAGGATATATTCTTTCAAATTGGACTTGTGGATCCATTTGACGTTCGCGCTCATTCTTACGGTCTATCTGCTGCTGCTGGGCATGTTGGTCTATTCGAGGGCGAAGGGATTGGACCAACTGCGAGATCTCTCTTCGCAGGAAAATCGTCATTGGAAAATGGTGGGCATGGTCTATTGCAATCCTGATGATCCAGCGATCTTCGTTCCGAAACCATACGGCATAGGCTGGACTGTCAATATGGCCAAACCGACGGGCTGGCTAACGGTCTCTGCGATTGTGGGGATCCCTCTTATGTTCCTGATATGGGTATGGCTACTGAGCAAGTAAACTACGCATATTTCTGCCGAGGGGAGACCAAATTCCAATGGATTTAGCCGACAAGTTGATGCAAAGAATCAAGGGCCGCGATACCCAGAATAAGCTGAAAGGCTATCGGGACAAAACAGAGCTCATCAGGAAACGGAATTTGGAAGCATCGGACGATCAGCGGCTGCAAGCGGAATCTCTCCGGCTGCAAAAGGAAGCAAAATCGGGTACGCCTTTGGACGAGCTGCTTGTCGATGCCTACGCGCTTGTCTGCGAGACAGCGAAGAGAAAGCTTGGTTTACAGCCTTACGATGTCCAGATTATGGCTGCGATCGCTCTGCACGAAGGATTTTTGATCGAGCAGCATACCGGCGAAGGAAAAACGCTCTCTGCTGTTATGCCTGCTTATCTGCATGCGCTAACCGGCAAAGGCGTTCATGTGCTGACTTTCAACGATTATTTGGCTAATCGGGATGCGGAATGGATGGGCCCGATCTATCGTTTCCTCGGGTTAACCGTAAACGCGGTTCAAGCGGGCATGAGCTTGTCCGAGAAACGGGAAGCCTACGCCGCGGATATCACTTATGTTACGGCCAAAGAGGCGGGGTTCGATTATTTGCGCGACACGATCGCACTGGACGAAGCCGATACCGTGCATCGTCCTTTCCACTATGTCATCGTCGACGAAGCGGATTCGCTGCTACTCGACGAAGCGCGGGTGCCGCTAGTCATCGCCGGCGAGCCGGGCTCTTTCGGCAACGACGACACTCGTTTCGCAGAAGTGGCCAGGCTGCTCAAGCAAGATAAGCATTACGACTTCGATGAGTACAGTCGGAACGTTTATTTAAATGAAGCGGGCTCGGCGAAAGCGGAATCGCTGCTGGGCTGCGGCAATTTGTACGAAAGCCATAATAGTCATCTGTTGATGTCGTTAAATTGCGCGCTGCATGCGGAAGTGTTATTGATCAAAGACGTCGATTACATCGTCCGGGACGGTAAAATCGAGCTGATCGACGAATATACCGGCCGCGTGGCGGAGAAAAGGCATCTGCCGGAAGGGTTGCAAGCCGCGCTTTCGGCCAAAGAAGGGCTACAGTCGCAAGCCGGCGGGAAAATCCTCGGCACGATCACCCTTCAACACTTCCTAAGTCTATATCCGAAAATTTGCGGAATGACCGCTACCGCGCAAGCTTCCGCAATAGAATTCGAAGAAATTTATGAGCTGCAGGTGTTGCAAATTCCGCCGAACCGGCCAAACATACGGATCGACCATCCGCATCGGATTTACACCCATAAAGAAGCCAAATTTAGGGCCGTTGTACAAGAAATCTTGTCGGTCCATGCAACGGGACGTCCGATTCTCATTGGCACTTCAAGCGTCGAGGAGTCTGATAGGCTCGCGGAGGCGCTAGCGGCTGTCGGCGTACCTTGCCATGTACTGAATGCGAAGAACGACGCAGAAGAAGCCGAGATCATCGCCAAAGCGGGAGAAATCGGCGCCGTGACGGTGTCTACGAATATGGCGGGACGCGGCGTCGACATTCGGCTCGGCGGCGGCAACCCCATGCAAGCGGAAGCTGTCGCCAAGCTGGGCGGGTTGTACGTGATCGGTACGCATGTGCACGAAAGCGTGCGGATCGACAACCAGCTGCGCGGGCGTTCCGGCCGCCAAGGCGACCCAGGAGCTTCCGTATTTTTCGTAAGCTTGGAGGACGAGTTGATGCTTCGGTTCGGCATCGATAAAGCGATACGCGATCTTAGGCAGGATGAGGCTCTCAGCGAATCGGTGCTCCTCCACAAAATTTCCCATATTCAGCGCGTGATTATGGGCCAAAACTTCCATATCCGCAAGGAACTGAACTATTATTCGGATATGCTTGAGGATCAGAGACGTATTCTATACAAGGAGCGGCTCGGAATTTTGACAGGCGAGACGCCGATGAGCCCTTCGGAGCAGCGGGTGCGGCTTTTTTATATCGACAAGTTCTGGGCTGACCATCTGGCATACGTTTCTTACATTCGCGAAGGCATCCATTTGACTAGCCTTGTTAACCGCAACCCGATCGATGAATTTCATACGCAAATCATCCAGGCATTCGAGCAAATTCCGGCTAAAGTAAATAGAGAGTCGGCGAAGATGCTCGCCAAGCTCGGAGGCTCGAATGATCCGGCGAAGTGGGAAGAGCTCGGGCTGAAGAGCCCTACTTCTACATGGACTTATATCATCAACGATCAGTATATGGAGTACTTGCAGAAACCCGGTTCATGGGGCCCAGGGACAATAATCACTTATTGGATTCGCAAGATTTTGAGGCCGGTATTTGGATGGAGAAAATTTTGAGGCAGTACAGCTTTTTCGAGGATGATCGCGTTGTCGCTTGCTCCTCACCCGTAGCGGTGACAGAGGAATTACTTTCTGCCTGCTTTAAGCCGCTTATTCAGACATACAAAGAACTGAGTAACGGAGGTAGAAGTACAGCCATTTTCTATGACTGTTCGTTCGGATCTTTCATGCACAGAAAATAGGACGGTTGCGTGTATATACGTGCGCAAGTATAATAAAACTATAGAAGGAGCCGTGCGTCAACACGACTCCTCCCTAGCACAGTAGCCGCTCCAAAGGCGGTCGGCTTCGGAATACGAAATCTAAGTCACAGAAATAGACCGCATTCCTTGCAACGGGGGCGGTCTATTTCCGTGTTGTAGACAGCAACGCAACGATCAGCAAACCAAAAGTTAGCATGATCATAAGTGCTTCGTACACTGTCACGGGCATCCCTCCCTTCACGAGAGGTAGCCGACCGCCCTTGCAAGCCGTTTCATGTGCCTGTCCAATTATAGCATATTTTGTCTAATCTCCGATAGACGAACAGGAGAAAGTCAAAGATAACCATCAAGACCAACGCAGTTCTCGATCTCGCTCTTGGACGGACCGATCGCCACACGGCCAAGAGCGTCAATGGTCGAGCTTTTTATAGATAATATTCATTGGAACATAAGCCCATTATAAGGCTATTATCGGAACTATCCTGGTTGCACGATAACAAGAACGCTTGATCGCATGCTAAATAAACGTTATCATGATTGCTTTTTCATCTTTTGTTGTTGCTCTTTTAACTTACATCGCGAATAACTACAAGAGAAAGTAAAAACCCACCCCAAGGTTAGCGCCGAAGGTGGGTTTTACACGTTCCTGCAACTTGAAGGGATATCCCATCCAAGCCAATTGTATAGGCCGAGTGTTTGCAGCACTCGGTCTTTCTATTGCGATTTTAACATATGCGGTATCGCATTAACAAGTGATTTGATACAGTGATTTGATACAGCAACCTCTATCGAAGAAAATACTTTCTTCCTCTTCCTGTTTGCAACCTGTTGAACGAAAAACCACAAAAGAGCCGCAACAGCCCGCCTCCCGGCAGCCTGTCACAGCGAGGTATACCCTTATGGCTGGGTCAAAGGAACGCCAACAAAAGGCCAAGTGAAGCAATGTGATATATTGAAGGGAGCGATGGACCGGAGGGTCCACGGAGAGGCTGTTTGCAAGTAGTTGAATGTAGTTTGCAAAATGCCCGATTCAAAAACAAAACTCTACTTCTATTTGTTCACCCAATTCGGGATATGATGACCAAAGTATTTACCAATCTTCTCGACTTCCAGCATGGTTCTGCGAATTCCCTCCTCAGATAAGAACCAATTATCTTTGCTGATCCCGGTTTTATCAATAACAGGAGCAATGAGAAACGTCACATTTTTCGGAAATACAGTTTGATAAGTAAGCAAGGCCCGACGAGAATGCCCTGCCTTGCAAGCCAAAATTACTTTGTTGACTTCTATTCCAGCTTCTTGCAATGATTCTTTAGAATATCTTGCATTCTCGAATGTGTTTGTAGCCCTGTCTTCCTTTAAAATGACGTCCCTCGGAACGCCCAATTCTACTCCCACATTCTTAAGGAATTCCCATTCAGTAGTTTCAACGCGCTTCGTCCTCCCTCCCGAAGGAAGGATATACGGGGCCAGACCTTTATGAAATAATTCAGCTGCCTTTTCCATCAATTGCGGATGGCTGCCTCCCGGCACCAAGATAACATCCGCCGGCTCAATCTCTGTTTCCAGAAAAATGAAGTCAGTTATGCAGTCAAATGGATTTATCATTGTGAACCCCCCGTTTTTGAAGCTAATCAGAACACTTGCTCGCACTTCGAAAGGAGGTGAAGCCATGGAAATAAAAGATGCAATCCTCATCATGATCGCCTTTTCATCTTTTGTCATTGCTCTTTTAACATACATTGCGAATAACTACAAGAGAAAGTAAAAACCCACCCAATGGTTGACCGCCGAAGGTGGGTTTTTGTCACTCATTAACTTGAAGGGCATCCCATCCAAGCCAATTGTATGGGCCGAGTGTTCGCGCACTCGGTCTTTCTACTGTGATTCTAACATACACGTTACGGTTCAACAAGTGGGTTAAACCCAAGTGGCCATGATAAACGTGAGACTGCTTAAGAAAACACTTTCTTCTAAACTGTTGTTTGCAAGCCGTTGAACGGAAAGCCCAAAAAGGGCCGCAAAAGCCTGCCTCCCGGCAACCTGTCACGGCCTCCGAGCCGAGCGGATCGCCAACCAAAGGCCAAGTGAAGCAAGGCAGCATACCAAAGAGTGGATGGGCTGGGTTACTATTGTTTGCAACCTGGTGAATGGTTGTTTGGAAACCAAGCCACGTCAATGTTACATAAACAACGGATTCCTCTACCAGTTATTCTTCTTGATATAATCCGCCCAAACATGTCCCTTGGGAAATTGTATCTGCAACGAAGCTTTGAGCCACTCTCTCGCTTGTGGTGTGAGCAAGGGAAGAAAAGTCAAAAAGTCGTTATGATCCTTTTCTCGGATTTTTGAACCTCCACCTTTATAAAGCAGTTGTATTTCTGGTTTTAAGTACGGGATACCTTCTTTTGTTTTTGCCATTATATCTGTCATTGGTCTGTTGATAGACTTTTCCCTTCCGTAAATCCACGAATCATGGACTGAATCTATCAACATAATTTGAAATGCCCACGGGGAGTAGCTATCTTTACTGACCCATATATCATTTGTAGTGGCGAGAAACTCTTCTTTTTCCCAAAGAGCGAGCTTCCCATTATCAGCCTTGTACAGCATCCAACCTTCCGACAGATTGTGGAACGCGGTTAATTGTTCCTCACGTAATATTATTACGTCCACATCATCATGTTCCCTTGACTGCTTGCCAGCATATAAATCTAAAGCCCAGCCTCCTGCAATACACCATGTAACAGGAATCTCTGAAAAAATCGTGCATATTTCGGGTACACTTAAGGGCACCCAATTATTAATATCCGTCCTCAAAACAATCCTCATCATGATCGCATTTTCAACCTTTGTCATTGCTCTTTTAACATACATTGCGAATAACTACAAGAGAAAGTAAAAACCCACCCCAAGGTTTAGCGGCCAAAGGTGGGTTTTGTCCTTTTCAGCTTAGAAGGGAAACCCATCCAAGCCAATTGTCTAGGCCGAGTGTTCGCTGCACTCGGTCTTTCTATTGTAATTTTAACATATGCGGTATCGCATGAACAAGTGATTTGATACAGTCATTTGGGACAACAACCATTATCGGAGAAAATACTTTCCTCCTCTTCTTGTTTGCAAACTGATGAACGAGAACACCAAAAAGAACTGCAACAGGTCACTTGCTCCTAACTTGTCACAGCTCCCAAGCCCGCATCCGACGCGGCCTCTTGGTTCTTACTCTTTTCCCGTCGCAATCGGATTCCCCTCATAACTAATCCAATCGCTCCAGCTGCCCGCATACAGCTTCACGCGAGTAAAGCCCGCTTCCTCCAAGGCCAGCACGTTTGGGGTCGCGGTGACGCCGGAGCCGCAGTAGACGACAATCTCGTCTTCCGAAGATAGACCGGCGAAGCGCTCGCGCTGCTCGTCGGCGTCCTTCCACGTGCCGTCGGGGCGGCGGCTTTCCGCCCAGAACAGGTTCTTCGCGCCCGGAATATGGCCAGCCTTCGAATCGATCGGCTCGACCTCGCCGCGATAGCGGGGAGCTTCCCGCGAATCGATCAGCACGAAGCGTCCCGTGCCGAGCCCCTCGCGAACCTCGTCCATCTCGATCAACCGATTGTGCTGCACCGTCGCGAGAAATTTGGCCGGGACGATCGTCCGCTGTTCGGCCGAAACCGGGAACCCGATCGCTTTCCACGCCGAGAAGCCGCCGTCCATCACGAAGACGTTCTCGTGGCCGAGATAGCGCAGAAGCCACCACAGACGCGAAGCCATCGCCCCGCCTTGATCGTCGTATGCGACGACGCGCGACTCGTTGCCGATTCCCGCCTGGCCCAACCGTGCCGCCAGCTCCGCCGCATCGGGCAGGGGATGCCGCCCGCCGTGCTCGCCGACCGGTCCCGACAGATCCTGCTCCAGATCCAAGTACACGGCCCCCGGTAGATGCTCCTCCTCATAGGCTTTCCGCCCGGCCTCCGGTTGTCCCAGCTGAAACCGGCAATCGACGATGACCAAATCCGGCTCGTACAACCGCGCGAGCACCCACTTTGCCGAAACGACGTTTTTCATTCCCATCTGCCCCTTTCTGCTATCCATTCCACTTGCCGATCATCCTTATTACCGCTCTCGGAGTACCCCGAACGGACAGACGATCCGCTATTTCCATCAATATCGCCGTTTTCCCGATCTATCGGACAGAGAATCCGCTATCGACCGTCAAACGGCGCTCCCAACGCCATTTCCGCGCAAATAGCGGATCTGTGGTCCGAACGCCTGCCCGAATCGCCTCTTTTGCGACAAATAGCGGATCTGTGGTCCGAAAAAGGCGGGGACAGGTTTTACGCTTGCCTACCGCGACCACACGCCCACACGCAGCGCGTCACCCCGCCGAGCCTCCAATCGCGCTCCCCCGGACCCGCTCCAGCGCTTTCGCCGACAGCAGCGCCCAGACGATGACCGCCAGCATCAATGCCGCATATCCGGCGAACAGCCAGCGCGTCGCTGCCGCGCCGTTGCCGTCCAGGAACCAGCCGGTCAGCTTCGGCAGAATCGCGCCGCCGATGAGCCCGCTTGCGATCAGCAGGCTCGTCGTCCGCTCCGTCATGCCGGGCACGGCCCGATTCGCGAAGACGAGCGCGATCGCGAACATGCCGGACATCGCCAGCCCCGCCAGACCGATCAGGACGACGGTCGACCACGTCGCGGACAAGCCGCCCATGAGCGCGAAGATCGCGGCCGCGGCCACGCAAGTCGCGAGCATGTAGACGCCTCCGCCCCAACGGTCGGCCGCTTGTCCCGAAACGATGCGCCCGATCGCCATCGCTCCCCAGAACACGCTCAGCGTCAAGGAAGCGGCCGAATCCGACAGGCCGTTCTGATTCACGAGCAAGGACGGCAAATAGTGAACGAAGCTCATCTCCAGCCCGACGTACACGGCGAAGAACGCCGAGCAGGCCGCGAGCACGACGAGCGCCCGGCCGCGATGCGGCATGGCCGACAGCACGACTCCCGATGCCGAAGCGCCCGGCTGGGAACGGTCAAGAATCGTCGGCCAGAAGAAAAACCATGCGGCGAGCGTAATTCCCGCCATGCCCCCGACGACCGCGAAGGAAGCGTCCCACATTCCGTTCGAGATCAGCGCCGCCCCCGCGAACGGCATAAGCAGCGCGCCGACGCCGAAGAAGATCTCGACCCGGCTCATAGCGACGTTCGCGTTCCCCGCAGCCGACCCGATGATGAGCGCCCCGACGACCGCCTCCGTCGTGCCGAATCCGAACCCCGCCAGCGGCGCGACCGTCAGCATGACGCTCCAGGAAGGCAGAAATGCATATATGATCTCGGCAACCGTCATGACGGAGAGCGCGCCGAGAATCAGCGGCTTTTTGCCGATGCGCCTGATCAGCCACGGAGCCAGCATGACGCCGACCAAGCCGCCGAGAAACTGGTTCATGACCAGTTGCCCGCCATCTCCGTATTTAATCCCGTAGGCCTCGACCATCGGTTCCATTACCGTGCCGACGACCAATTGCCCGATTCCGACCACTAAATAAGCCAAGCAACCCAAGATGACTAATCTTGCCATGATCTGCTTCTCCTTTTGTCTTAACGCCAACTCCCCTATCATAACATGACGAACGCCAATTCGGGCAGAGTGCGGACCATATCGTGCACCAGGAGCGCCACGCGGAGCGTAACGGTCTTCTCGGACAGGAACAAGCCCGTCTCCCCGAAGGATTCGCGGCGGATCCCTCTGCTTTCCGATATAATAGAAGCAAGAAGCAAGTTGGAAAGGGGATCATCCGATGCAAGAACGCCCCGTGCCGCGGTTAGCGCTGGAGCCGATGACCGAACGAGACGGTCAAGCCGTCTGCGAATGGCGCTATCCCGCTCCTTACGAGCTTTTCCGTTGGCCTCCCTGGGACAAAATGGTGCTGCACGGGCGCGAATTCGGCGACCCGCTCATCCGCTCCGAGCAATACTTGGCCGTCAGGAACGAGGATGACGGGCAACTCGTCGGCTACGTTCAGCTCTTCCCCATGGAGCGAACGATCCGCATCGGCATGGGCCTCCGGCCCGATTGCTGCGACAGAGGCTGGGGGCCGCATCTCGCGAGAATGGTCGTGCGGGAGGCGGAGCGAAGGAAGCCTGGAGCGGAAATCGATCTTGAAGTGGAGAAGTGGAACCGGCGCGCGATTCGCGCTTACGCCAAAGCCGGGTTCGCCGTGACCGACGAATACGATCGCAGAGCCTCCCACGGGATCGTAAACGTCCTCTGCATGGTCTGGCATAACCGATAAATCACGTTCATAGAACTATAAAGAACAACCAAGAATGAGTTTGCTCCTGTCAGGCAGTTTCACCAGAAAAGGGCGTGATAACCCCAATTAAGGAGGCTGTAACTGAATGAAGGCGCTAAACGTCATTAGTCTGTTGCTCATCATTCTCGGAGGATTGAACTGGCTGTCCGTCGGCTTGTTCGAGTACGACGTCGTCAGCGAAATCTTCGGGGGAGCGACCGAGGTCGGCTCGAAAATCGTCTACATCATCGTCGGAATCGCCGCCCTCTATGCCATCTCGCTCTTCTCGAAAGCCGCCAAAGACAACTAAAGAAAAAGTCAGCGAACGACCGCGGAACCCCGGCCGACATCGGCGCAGGGATCCCGCGGTCTTGTTATAACCGATCGTAGGCTTCCGCGGAGCGCAGATCCAAGGCGGTCAAGCCGCCCGAATGCCAAGTCGTCAGCCGCAGCGTGACCCTTCTGTAATCGATCCCGATAAAAGGGTGATGGTTCATCGCCTCGGCGACCTCCGCGACCCGATTCACGAAAGCTACCGCCTCCGCGAAAGACGGAAACAGCCTCGTTCGGATCATCCATTTGCCGTCTTCTTCGATTTTCCACCCCTTCAGCGCCTGCATGCCTTCCGCCAACTCCGCTTCCGTTAACACGGGCAATTTTCCCACAGCCGTCACCTCCTCGATCGGAATCTCTCCCCGCAGATTTTCTCCGCCGTTCTAGGCGATTTTGCGAAAAAGGGGGGCGTCCTCTAAAGCTTTCGCCCTTTTCTGTCGATAAACCTAATATCATGTCGGTCGCTCGTTCGTCTTCTATCGCCAAGCCATAACGCCTTCAACGTTCTTATACGCTGAAGAAACATAACATTCTTCCATGCCGGGGTGTACGATGAAAAATTCAACGATTATCGGTCTTGCTCTAGGTCTGATCGCGCTTATCCTTGGGATGTACCTGAAGGGAGCCCCCCTCATCAGTCTGATTAACAACCCCGCGGCTTACGTCATCATTCTCGTCGGTACCGCCGCGTCCGTCTTCATGGCGTTCCCGATGTCCGATCTCGCCAAGGTGCCGAAGCTGTTCAAGCTGGTCTTCGTGGAGCCGAAGCTCATGCCGCGCCAACAACTGATCGGCATGTTCATGGAGTGGGCGACGATCACCCGCCGCGAAGGCTTGCTCGCCCTCGAAGCCCGCGTCGACGAAATCGAGGATAACTTCCTGAAGACCGGGATGCGGATGATTATCGACGGCAACGACCAGGAATTCGTGCGTGACGTCCTTCTCGAGGATATCTCCGCGACCGAGGAACGCCATCGCGGCGGCGCCCAGATCTTCTCCCAAGCGGGCATGTACGCGCCGACGCTCGGGGTGCTCGGAGCCGTTATCGGACTCGTCGCGGCGCTGGGCAATCTGGAAGAGATGTCGACGCTGGCCTACGCCGTAGCCGCCGCGTTCATCGCGACGCTGCTCGGGATTTTTACCGGTTACGTGCTCTGGCATCCGATCGCCAACAAGTTGAAGCGCCTCTCCAAGCGCGAGATCGATCTCAAGCTGATGATGGTGGAAGGCTTGCTGTCGATCCAGTCCGGCGTATCCACGATCGCCATCCAACAGAAGCTGCTGGTCTTCCTGACGCCTACGGAGCGGTTGGCGTTCGCCGAGAAGGAGGAAGAGCAAAGTGAGCAGAAAACGGCCTGAACATCATGAGGAGCACGCGGACGAATCGTGGCTCCTGCCCTATTCCGATCTCATGACGCTGCTGCTCGCCCTGTTCATCGTGCTCTATGCCGCCAGCGCCGCCAATACGGCCAAGTTCGAGGAGATGAGCCGGGCTTTCAAATCGGCGTTCAGCTCCGGGCTGGGCATACTCGATAACGGCGGTCTCATCGAAGACGACATGCTTAAGCGGCGCACGCAAGAGGATTTCGATCGCAGGGACGACGGCAGAACGAACCGAACCAGCCTGCAGCAGCAAGAGCAGCAGAATCTCGAGAAGCTGCAAGAAGAGCTCGACAACTACATCCAGAAGAACGGGTTGTCCACGCAACTGGAGACGCAGCTGAATCAGTCCCAATTGCTCATCACCATCCGGGACAACGCGCTGTTTGCCTCCGGGAGCGCGAACATCAAGCCGGATTCGAGAATGCTGGCCGTGGCCATCGGGGACATGCTTCAAGTGTATCCGGATTACGAGATTCTCGTCACGGGCCATACCGATAACCAACCGATCAACACGGCGGAATTCCCGTCGAACTGGGAGCTTAGCTCCAAGCGGGCGATTAACTTCATGAAGATTCTGCTTGAGAATCCCGCTTTCGATCCGAAGCGCTTCAGCGCCATCGGGTACGGCGAGTTCCAACCGCTGGAGAGCAATGACAGCGAGGCCGGAAGAGCCGTTAACCGGCGGGTCGAGGTTTCGATTCTCCGCAAGTACGTAGAGCCGGCCAACAGCAATAGCGAGATTTCGGTAGCCAGCGCGAACGAAGCTAATCCTTAACGCACCTTTCACGAAGGCGCACTCGGCACATCAGTCGGGTGTGTCTTCTTTTTCCTCCAGATCGGGGTGCAGATCCCCTCCGCATTGCTGACAGCAAAATACGGGAGGACTCCCGTCCTCGCTCAATCTTTCGAAATCGATAACGACGCCCAGCGGAAATTCATCCTCCCCTTCGCAATCCGCGCATCGATACCTCACCATGATCTTGTCCAGGAAGCTCCGATCCCGAGGTGCAGGTTTTCTCCTCACGTTCGCCCCTCTCCATTCCCGTTCCCTAAGTCCCATTGAATTGACGACTTTTAGCGAAAATAATTGCTTGTATAGGAAGGTATTTTCAAATAAATGGGGAATTATTACTGTAATAAATGGTTTCAACATTTTCCGTGAGAATCCTGCTATCTCGTCCTTACAGCGAGAATGAACCGAAAACTTCATCTGGATTGGGAGAATCTTCATGGATTTCATAATGTATATTTTGTTTTCTACGCTCGAGGCCGTATCTGTTCTCATCATGATGTTCTGTCTCTTTAGATTCGGGGTGAAGCATTATCTAAAGGAAATCGTCATAGCAAGTATTCTATTCTCTACGATCTCCTATATTCTTAGAGTCGAGTATTCTTTCGTAAGCTATTTTCCCGTTATTACTTTCTTTGCCTACGCCTTTTTCGCATTTGCTATCGCTAAAGCGCCTCCCTTTTGGTCCTTATTTATGTCCGCTATCACGATCACTGCCTACTTCTCATTTCAAACCGTTCTTCTATTCATCTTTTTAGAGCTTGGCGTGGTCAATCTGGACAATGTACAAAGTTACAAGTTTGATGCGCAAATGCTTCAGCTTTTGACCGTAATCATTCAAATTTCATTGAGCTGGTATTTATATCGAAAAGGAATCGGGTTTTCTTTCAGCTTCGAAAAATTTCGTTGGAAACGCGAAAATGCTGTAATGTTGGGGGTCGTATGTATAGCTTTCACTATTCTGTTGGTCATGTTTATTCTAAAAAATGTTTTTTACGGTGCGATCGTCGGAGCACTGCTTTTGATCTTCCTTCTATATCTTGGATTTCGAAAGGAGCGTGCCGATCTATGATTGAAGCGATATCGCGGAAGCTGGCTGTCCAAATTAAAGAGGCTAATCCCGATCATCCCGCAAGCCTGGAAGTGTTGAAGTACTCGTTGGCGATGATAATTAACATTGTAGGAACCCTTGTTGTTTCCTTGACAGCTGCATGGCTTCTCGGGCATTTTGCCGAAACGCTGGTCGCTATGGCAGCATTTGCTTTACTGCGTATGATCTCCGGAGGGCATCATCTCAATTCCAGTGAATATTGCCTGCTGGTTACAGCTGTCGCAGCCAATTTAATACCGTATATTACTCTTTCGGATCCTACGTTAAATATCATTACGATTTTAAGCATGCTGTTGGCTCTCTTGTTTGCCCCGAGCAATATCGAGCACACGACTCGAATTCCGCCAAGGTTTTTTCCACTCCTAAAGGTTGTATCTATAGCGCTTATCGCATCCAATCTACTTATTAAATCGGATGCCATTGCGTTAGCTCTTTTGATACAAACGCTATTACTGATCGGAAAAAAGGAGGTGAGTAGTTCATGAAAAAACGCTCTTATCACCTGATTGCGACTGTATTATTGGCGTTTGCTTCCTTGTTCGTATTAACCGCTTGCGGATGGTGGACCCACCAACCCAAAGTCCCTCAAGAGTTATTGAAGAGGTAAGCCATGGACTGGGACGGAACGTTTAGCTTGACGGAAAAGGCGGACGGAAGTGCGGGATTCGTCTCCGTGAACGCGGACGACATCCTGTACTTCCGGGTCGAACAGCAACAGATCAAAGCCCACACGCTGGATCGCGAGTATTTTTCCGGATGGGACACGCTGGACCGTCTGACGAAGGCGTTGGTCAATTGCTCCGAAGCCTTCTATCGAACAGACCGCATTTTTCTCGTGAACCTGCCTAAAATCCGGGTGATCGATACGGAGTGGAGCATGGCCTATTTCGTAGAGAAACCGGATAGCACGTCGAAGCACTGCTACATCGCGCGAATGAAGCTCAGCGAAGTGAAACGTCGGGTTCGACCGCAATCCGGCTAGAGACGTTGCACGATCGGCAACGTCTCTTCTATATCTCGACGATGAAGGCGAATGCTTACTTTTGCTGTTTTAAAATGGTAAAATAAACATGACCAACCATTTCATGCGATGGGGTTATGCCTAATGACTTGGAACGGCACGCTCAACGTCACCTACGATGACGACCGTAACGGACAATTGCGATCCGTTCATGTCGACGACTTCTGCTATTTCGAATTGGTCAAAAATCGAATATGGGGGCACACGCTGACCGATCAATTTATTTTGCCTTGGAACGGCATTAAGGTGCTTATCGCTCTGCTCCAAGCCTCTTGCGATCATTTCGAGCGAGTGGACAAAGCCTTTATCGTCAACCTCCGCAAAATCAGGCGCATCGATTGGGAGTGGGGCATTATCTACTTCAGCGAGAAGTCCGACGACACGAACAAGCGCTGCTATATCGCGTCGGCCAGCATGCCCGAACTGAGGCAGCGCCTCAAGCAACTTAACGCCCAATAAGCGGCTTCCTTCGGATTTAGGAAGACTGTTGACCGGGATCCTCGGACAACCTGATCTCCCACTCCCGGAGCAGTACGGCGAGCTCAGCCCAAGTGACTTTGCGATCCGGGTGCGGAGCCGGCAAGGGGAGCAGTCGACGGTTCTGCAGCCATTTCAACTGCTCGCCGCTGTAGGACGCCGTCCACTCGACGCTGCCCGCGGACCGATCCCCCGGCCTGACCGGACGAACGGGAACCGGCCGGTTAGCAAGCGGCTTGCTCGCATCTTCGCTTTGCCCTCTCCATTCGCGCATACCGCGCCACATCGCCGCGATGTCCTGTCCGTATCGCAGATTTCCCGGTTGCGACCATTTGCCGTTCAAGTCCTCCCAGCAAGGCGCTCGTCCCTTCCATCCCATCCATTCGATCAGCTCTACCGATCGAGCTTCGGCATTCGTCCCCGAGTCCAACGGGGCCTCCGTCGCGAACGTATAAAGCATTCGGATCCGCTCGCCGATCGCCGCTTCGTCCGCCCACATCGCCCGAACCATCGGCGCCCACTCCGGACCTGCGAACTCTGTCGTCCAGAACCGGGTGTCGTACGCCGCCTGGCAATAAGCCACATCCCCTCTTACGCCGTACCGTTTGCCTTGACGCCAGTACATCTCCGCGATATCCGGCGCATCCGGATTGCGCCTTCTGGCATACGCGAGCATGCGATCCGGAGAACAATGAGGCTCTCCCAAGATGGAAAGCTTGCCCGTCGGCTCCAGTTCCGAATGCTTTTCAAACCCTTCTTCGATCTTTGCCATAGTCGCCTCTCTCCATTCCATCCGCCATCGGATATAGGCTGTCCAACCTTTACGATATAGTGTATTCGCCTCCGCGCTGGATTTGACCTTATTTGTCAACCTGATACAATATTATCGAGTTGTTCACATCTTTATTCACAAGAAATGTGCATAAGTCTGTGGGTAAAGGCAGGGTTATCCACAGAGTTGTGCACAGCATGTTAACATCGAATACACGTTCGCGGAGTAAGGAGCAGTATGCATGTGGATAGAAGAAGATGAACGGTGGATGAAAGAGGCGATCCGGCAAGCCCGGATCGCCGAGAGTTTAGGGGAAGTGCCGATCGGAGCCGTCATCGTTCGGGACGGCGAGATCGTCGGAGCGGGATACAACCTTCGCGAGAGGGATAAGGACCCGACCGCGCACGCGGAGATGATCGCGATTCGGGAAGCCAGCGAATCGCTGCAAGCTTGGCGGCTGCTCGGCTGCACCTTATACGTGACGCTGGAGCCTTGCCCGATGTGCGCGGGGGCGATTGTTCAGTCCCGCGTCGAAAGAGTCGTGTACGGCGCTTCCGACCCGAAGGCCGGCTGCGCCGGTACGTTGATGGATCTATTGCAGGATGCCCGTTTCAATCATATGTCGCCTTGGACGTCAGGAGTGCTTCACGAAGAATGCGCGGCTCTCCTCACCGATTTCTTCCGCCGGCTGAGAAGCCGGTAGGACGGACTTCTTGCTTTTGTTGGTTAGTTTCTTGTAATCTGATTCTTTTTTGCGAAGGCGCTGAAGCTGGACGATCAATCGATCCGCCTCCTCGCTCACCGCTACGATCTCCGGATTGGTCAGATTTCCTAATTCGTTGGCCATTTCGCATAATCGCCGCTGCAGCATTTGTAGGCGTCCGATTAATTGTGAGGTCTCTAAGTCCCTCATCTGACCGCTCCTTTCCAAGTTCTCGTTATCCGATTCGGCACTGTTTTCCAATCGATGATAGGATTATTGAACTATTCTCATTATAGGACAAAATTATCCATATTTATGTAGAATGCTGTCGAGATGAACGGTTCAATTTTAAAATTTTTTCCGACAAAAATGGTTTTTTAGAACTAGTTCTATATACCCATTTATCAATTCAGACCTATGCAAGCGGGGGGTGCGCCTTGAAAACGACCATTTTACTCGTAGAGGACGACGAGTCGCTGCATCGCGGCATTCAATTTACGCTCCGGCAGGAAGGCTTCGAAGTCGTCGGAGCTCGCTCTCTGGCCGAGGCGAGGGAGGCGCTTCGCAACGACGCGGTTCACCTGCTGCTGTTGGACGTGCAGCTTCCCGACGGCAACGGCTTCGATTTCTGCGCCGAGGTGCGGAATTCCCGGGACGTCCCGATCATTTTTCTCACCGCCAGCGACCAAGAATTCGACATCGTCCGCGGTCTGGATCTCGGCGGAGACGATTACATTACGAAACCGTTCCGGCTAAGGGAATTTCTATCCCGTATTCACGCGGTGCTCAGGCGGCGCTCGACGATCGCGCGCGAAGAAGACAAATCCGTTCTGACCGACGGGGATTTGACTTTGAATATCGGAGAGATGCGCCTGGAGAAGAACGGACAGGAAATTCCCCTGAGCGTAACGGAATTTCGCCTGCTCGCGATGTTCATGTCGCATCCTCGGGCCGTGTTGTCCAAGGATCAAATTCTCCGGCAGGTTTGGCCGGATGGGGCGGAAGTGCTGGACGACAATACGGTCGCGGTCAACATTCGCAGGGTCAGGGAGAAAATCGAGGAAGATCCGCAGCGCCCGCGCCGGATCGTGACGGTTAGAGGGGCCGGCTACCGATGGAACGGCTAGAAGGCGCGAAGCTCGGAATCGCCAGGCTATGGCGCGACCCCGCCTGGCGAAGCGCAGTCTACGTCCTTGCCTTTCTTCTCGTAGTGGCGATCGGGAGCGCGCTGTTGTTCAGCCGCTATACCGCCGACCAGTTAAAAAAGGCTTGGATCGATCGGGAAGCCGCAACGTTAGGAAGCCTCGCCAGGGAAAATCCCGAATGGGCGGAGCAATGGCTAAGCCGGATGATTAACGAAGACGAGCTCGGGCCGGACAATCTGGTGGAAGGCCGGCGTCTGATGGAACGTTACGGGCTGACGGAAGAACTCGACGCCCGATGGTTCCCCGCCCTCGACGACTATCGCCGGAACTCGTTCCTCTTGCTAAGCCTTGGCGCGATCGCGCTCCTGCTTCTGGCGGGTCTGCTGCTGTTCCGGGCGATGAATCGGCAGCTCGGGCGAATCCGGCGTCTGGCGATTTCCTTGGAGGATGCCGTCAAGCACAATCGTCCGATGGACTACCGGATCTACGAGGAAGGCGACCTTGGTCTGCTCGCGAACGGCGTTCAGGAGCTCTCCCAGCGGCTCAGGGAAACGATCGGGCAGCTACATCGCGACAAGATCTTCCTGAAAGACACAGTCGCGGATATTTCCCACCAACTGAAGACGCCTCTCGCCTCGCTGACGATCTATATCGACCTGCTCCGGGAAGGACAAGTCGACGAGGCCCACGCGGCGGAATTTCTGGAACGCTGCCGGGGCGAATTGGACCGCATGGAGTGGCTGACGTTAACGCTGCTCAAGCTGGCCCGGCTGGAAGCGGACGCGCTCGAGATGAACATTCGGGAAGCGAGCTTGGCCGATACCGTCCGTCAAGCGTCGATTTCCGTCCGCCGGTTGGCCGAGGACAAGCAGATCCGAATCCGCACCGAACATTCGGATCCCTCGCTGACCCTCGCGCACGACGCGCACTGGATCGCCGAAGCTTTGGCAAACCTGCTGAAGAACGCCATCGAGCACAGCCCTCCGCACGGCGTCGTCACGGTCGCTTGGGAACGGTCTCCCGTATTCGTCCATCTGCAGATCAAGGACCAAGGCCGCGGCATCGATCCGGGTCAGCTGCCGCATATTTTCAAGAAGTTTTACCGCAGTTCGCAGGAGGGCAGCGGAGTCGGCTTGGGCTTGCCCCTCGCCAAGTCGATCGTCGACAAGCACGGAGGCGTTCTGTCCGCAGTCGCCAATCCCGAAGGAGGCACGGTCTTCCACCTCACCTTGCCCCTCCACCCTCTTCCGAAGCCGCCCGGAAAGCTTACAAAGTTGTAAGCGGAAGCGCCTCAGCGCTGTAAGGTTGCCGCGATATACTGGGTTCGTCGTCGGAGACGGGCGCCGGGCCCGGATATGCCGCGAAACCACTTTTCGGAGGATGAAATCTTCATGAACGTCATTAACGTAGACGGGTTAAGCAAGACATACGGCGCGGGAACGACGCAAGTCAACGCGCTGAAGGACGTGTCCTTCGGCATCAACCAGGGCGAATTCGTCGCGGTCGTCGGAGCGAGCGGATCCGGCAAGAGCACGCTGTTGCATATGTTGGGCGGCCTCGACAAGCCGACAGGCGGCTGCGTCCGCATCGACGGAGAAAATCTGTACGCGCTGAAGGAAAAAGACCGGGCCGTGTTCCGTCGCCGCAAGATCGGGTTTATTTTCCAGGCATATAATCTCATTCCCGTGCTGAACGTGGAAGAGAACATTGTGCTGCCGATGCTGCTCGACCGCAGACAGCCCGACAAGAGTTACGTCCACGAGCTGATCGGAACGCTGGGCCTTCACGAACGCAGGAAGCACCTGCCTTCGGAGCTGTCCGGCGGGCAGCAGCAGCGGGTCGCCATCGGTCGCGCGCTTGCCTATCGTCCGGCAATCGTGCTCGCGGACGAGCCCACCGGCAACTTGGACAGCGCCAATGGCCGCGAAGTCGTCGAGCTTCTGAAGCTCGCGGTCAGACAATTCCACCAGACCGTCATCGTCATTACCCACGACATGAACGTCGCCGCCGAAGCGGACCGCGTATTGAGCTTGCAGGACGGAAGACTCGTCAGCGATACGCGCGGCCTCGGAGGGAATGTATGAAGAGCTACGGCGCGATGGCGGGACGCTATCTGAAACGGCAGCGCAAGAGAACGTTGTTGACGATCGTCGGCATCATCCTCTCGGCGGCCTTGATCAGCGCCCTTGGAACGATGGCGCAGTCGCTGAAAGACAACGTGATTCTAAATACCGAATACACGGATGGCTCCTTCCATTTCGGCTACGATGGCTCGACCCTGGAGCTGTACGATACGCTGAAAAACCATGCGTTGGTCGATCGGCTAGGGGTTTATCGCCCCGGGGAGCCGACTTTCCTGGACGATACGATTGCCGTTCAGACGAACGCGGTAGACGAAGGCGGATTCGGGTTGCTTCCGATCCACGTCGGCGAGGGACGCTTGCCCGCGTCTCCCGACGAAATTGCCATCGAGAGATGGATTTTCGAACGGTTGCCCGGCGCTCCCGGATTGGGCGGTTCCGCGGCATTCAACGGCCCGGACGGGCAGGCTCGCGATTATCGCATCGTCGGCATCCTGAAGAACGAGAAGGGAAGCCAGCTTAACGGATCGTCCCGCGCATTCACGCTGGCCGACCCGAAGACGACGCCTTTCGACTCCGACACGATGCTCGTTCTGAGACTGAAACCGGGCGTCGACATCAGCAAGCAGATCGACAGCTTCAAGCGGCTCGGTCCGGGCCTTTTCACCAACAGCACCTTGCTGGCCATGCTCGGCGAATCTGAGGATAACGGCTTGAACACCGCGCTCTCGATCATCTTCGGCACGCTCATCGGGCTCGTCGTGCTATCCACGGTCGCCGTCATCTACAACGCCTTTCATATCGGCGTGCTAGAAAGAATCCGGCAATTCGGGCTGCTGCGCACGCTCGGAGCGACGCCTGCCCAAATCCGGAATCTGGTACTCCGCGAAGCGACGGTGCTGTCCGTCATCGGCGTGCCGATCGGTCTCGCGGTCGGATGGTTCGGCCTGTCGTTCGCGCTATGGCTCATGGCTCAGGCCGGGCTGCGGATCATGATGATGGAATCCTTCCGCTTGATCTTCCACGGTTGGATCTTCGTCGGAAGCTTCGTCCTCGGGTTCGCTGCCGTCTATTTGGCCGCTTGGCTGCCCGCCCGCAAAGCTTCGAGCGTCTCGCCGGTCGACGCCGCGAGAGGCGCGGGAGGCATCGTGCGGGAATCCTATCGACGGATGCGGATCCCGTCGCCGCTTCGCCTCATCGGCATCGAGGGCCGCATGGCCGCGAGCAACATTCGCCGCAACCGGACCAAGTTCCGGATTACGACATTCTCGATCGTCATCAGCATGACGCTCTTCATCGTATTTCATTATTTCACCCAGCAGATGCTGACGATGACGACGACCACGAACGAGGACGACCGGATCGCGTTCCAGCTGACCCGGAACGCCCTGACCGATCAGAACGGTCATAAGCTGCCGTCAAGCGAGCTGATTCCGGACGAGATGGTCGCGGAGATCGCCGAATTGCCGGGCGTCTACGGCGTATATGGCATCTACAGCCGGATAGGCCTGCTGGCTAGAGTTCCGGAAGCGGTCTTCAACAGGGAAATTCTCGACAAGACGGACTTTCACTTTGAGACAACGAGTCTCGACGGAAAGGAAGCTTACCGGGTCGATGCCCGCCTCCTCCTGTACGACGAAGCGCGGCTCCGGGAAGCGTCCAAATATGTCCAGTCGGGCACGGCGGATGCGGCCGCGCTGGCCGAAGGCGACAATGTGCTTCTGATCCAGACGATCAAGCCTTACATGAGCAACGGGAAAAGGGCGGTCATGCCCCTGGCCGGCTACAAGGTCGGAGACAAGCTGACCCTCGAGACCTCTTCGAACGGTTCGTCCGGGACGCGGGAGGTGACGATCGCGGGAATCCTGTCGCAATCGCCTTTCGATTCGGCCTATTCCGCCAACTTGTTGACCGTGATCGCCGCGAAGCCGACGTTCGCCGGCCTGCTCGACGCCGTGTCCGGGGAATATCCGCCGGAGGAATTCGACGCGGAACGGCGCGGTCTGGAGATCGCGCTCGAGGACGACGCCGATCCCGCGCCCATACGAGCGAAGCTCGAAGGGATCGTACGCGAGCAACCGGGCAGCCAGCTGATCGATTTCGCGGAGAATCAGCGGGAGACGCGCAACTTCAATGTCCAGATGCGAATTTTCGTCTACGGGTTCCTGATCGTCATCGGCGTAATCGGCAGCCTTAATATCGTCAACACGGTGCAGACGAATCTGCTGCTTCGGCGCAGGGAGATCGGCCTGCTGCAAGCCGTCGGCATGACGATGAGCCAAATCCGCAGGATGGCGACCGCGGAAGGCGTCTGGTTCGGGGTGATCGGCAGCATCTGGGGCATGCTCATCGGTGCGGGAATCTGCTATTTCCTGTACGATCAGCTGTCCAACGTACAAGGCTTTCCTTTCCAATTCCCTTGGACGGCCTCGCTCATCGCCTGCGCCGCCGCCCTGATCGTCGGCTTGCTCTCGGTGCGCGGGCCGCTCAGACGGATGGAAAAAGCGAATCTGCTCGAGGAATTGCGGGAGGAAGCGTAAGAAAAACCGTCAGGGAAAGCTCGCCAGCCCTGACGGTTCTTTTTTCGCGCTTTCGCGCCGTTTCGTTGCGCTTTTCCGATTGTTCCGTTTCCACGGATCCTTCTTCCCGCCTACTCCACCGCCATTCCCTCGCCTTGCTCCATTGCTTACGCCTCGCCCTGCTGCATCGCCTTGCTCCAGCGCCTACTGCCCGAGTTGCTACATCGTCTACTGCCTCTCCTTGCTATATCGCTTACGCCCTGCCTTGCTATATCGCCTGACCGACCCGTCTTGCTCCAATCCCCCAGCCCGTTCGGACTGAGGATCCGCTAATTGTGAACAAAACCGGGTTTTGCACACCTTCGAGGACACAGGATCCGTTATTTGGCTCCGCGATCGCGATTTCGGCCATTGATCCTCGAAATAGCGGATCGTCTGTCCGAATTGCCATCCAAATGTGGGGGTTTCGGCAAAATAAGGTCTCCTGAGTCCGATGGAGGGCGACGCGCCGCCGAAATAACGTTCGGGATTCGCCCTTCTTGTCAGGATGAGATCGGCTTCGCGGGAGCGCAGGTGTCGCGAACGATCAGCTCCGTCGGAACGATTTCTTCCGGCGGCTGAAGCTGCTCGTTGGCGATGAGCTCGTCCAACAGCTCGATCGATCTTCGTCCGATCGTCTTCATATCTTGTCGGACCGTCGTCAGCGCGGGTTTCATATGCCTGGCCATCTCGATATCGTCGAAGCCGATGACCGACACGTCCTCCGGTACGGACAGTCCCGCGTCCCGGATCGCATCGATCGCTCCGAACGCGCTCATGTCGGAGGAGCAGACGACCGCCGTCGGCGGCTCCGGAAGGGCGAGCAGCCTTCGCATGGCGAAATACCCCGTCTCTCTGGTGAAGTCGCCTTCGGAAACGTACTCCTCCCGGTGAGCGATGCCGGATTCCTCCAGCCCGGCGCGATAGCCGTCCAGCCGGTGGCTGTCGACGTACGATTCCTTGTTGCCGGACAGGTAGGCGATCTTGCGATGGTTTAACTCGAATAGATAGCGGACGGCTCCTCGAACGGCTTCGCGGTTATCGGAGCTGATATAGCCCGCCCGGCCTTCGCGAACGTCGAGGTCGATGAATACGGTCGGAATGCCGGATTCGATCAATTCCTCGAAATCCAAGTCCTCATGCTCGAATCCGAACACGACCACGCCTTCCACGTTGCGGCTCTGGCAGTGACGTACGAAGCTGTAATCCTTGTTCCAGGACAGCTGGGCCAGATAAATCAGATCGTAGCCTTTGGCCTTCAAGCCCTCTTCCATCCCGGACAGAATCTGAACGAAGAACGGATGCGCGAGACCCGTGGTCAAAAAAATGCCGATCGTCATCGAACGCCGCCCGACCAGCGAACGCGCCGCCGAGTTCGGACGAAACTGCATTTCCTTGACGTACCGCAGCACTTTTTCCTTGGTCTTCTTGTTCACGGTCGTATATCCGTTCAACACTTTGGATACCGTCGCGACCGACACCCCGGCCGCCTTCGCCACGTCGCGTATGTTCGTCGCCACCCGCCGCCACCCCGCTCTTTTTTTCGAAAAAATACACTTTGATGTTACCATAATGTCGGCGCGGATTCTATTGTTAGACCCCCGGTTTATGTTATAATGGTATCCGTTGCGGCCTCGTAGCTCAGTGGATAGAGCAACGGTTTCCTAAACCGCAGGTCGGAGGTTCGAGTCCTCTCGAGGCCGCCATTCATACGAACATGAGAAGAACCGCGCAGCAGGCGCGGTTTTTTTACGTATCGGACACAGAAGCCCTTATTTTACCGAAACCCCCTCCTTTTGAAGGCGATTCGGACAGACGATCCGCTATTTCGATGACCAACGGTCAAAACCGCCATCTCAGAGCCAAATAGCGGATCCTGTGTCCGCAAAGGTACGCAAAACCCGGTTTTGTTCACAGATAGCGGATCCTCTGTCCGAACGGACCTGGACATTGGCGGCATGGTGGTGCTGTGGGCGTTGGAGTAAGGCGAGTTGGTGGGCATTGGAGTAAGGCGTGGCGGGGGGCGTTGGAGCAAGGCGAGGCAGAGGCGACGGACGGGGTGAAAGGTCTAAGGAAACAGAAGAGCGGGAAGCACATACGAAACGGCGCAAAAGCGCGAAAAAAGACCGCCAGGGCGAAACAAACTCCCCTGACGGTTTTATCGGCGTTTTGCCTTAAGCCGTATACCGTTTGCCCAAGGATCAAGAAGCCGTGGAACGGGAGCTCAGCGCGAGCTTCTCCTGCAGCTTCGCGTAAGCGACGGCGATCTGCGCGCCCACCCGGGCGTTGTTGCGAACGAGCGCCAAGTTGGTGGACAAGCTCCTGCCTTCCGTCAGCTCGTTGATTCTGCGGAGCAGATACGGAGTCACGTCCTTGCCCGCGATGCCGTCTCGGGCGGCTTCGCCCACGGCTTGTTCGATGTACACGTTGATCTCCCCGAACGGAATCTCGTTCTCCGCCGGGACCGGATTGGCCACCAGAATGCCGCCGGACAGGCCGAGTCTCCACTTGGCGTCCATGACGGCCGCGATTTCATTAGGTGTATCCAGGCGGATATCGGCCAGAAGCCCGCTTTGCCGCGAATAGAAAGAAGCGAAATACTCCGATTGATAGCCGATGACCGGAACGCCGAACGTCTCGAGATATTCCAGCGTGCGCGTGAGATCCAGAATCGCTTTCGCCCCCGAGCTCACGACGGCGACCTTCGTCCGGGACATCTCGATCAGATCGGCCGAGACGTCCCAACTGATCTCTCCTTCGCGATGGACGCCCCCGAGTCCGCCGGTGGCGAATACGGGGATGCCCGCCAGCTGCGCCGCGATCATCGTCCCGGAGATGGTGGTCGCTCCCATCGTCCGGTTGGCGAGCAGATAGGGAATGTCGCGGCGGCTTGTTTTGGAGGCAGAAGAACCGGTCGCGAACCGCTCGATCTGCTCCTCCGTCAATCCCACTTGGATCATGCCATCCAGCAGCCCGATCGTGGCGGGTACCGCACCTTCCCGGCGGATGATGTTCTGCATGTCGATTGCCGTCTGCAAGTTATGCGGGTGCGGCAGGCCAAACGCGATCAACGTCGTCTCCAAGGCCACGACCGGTTTTCCTTCCGCGAGCGCGGTCTGCACTTCCTCCGAAATTCGCAAGTATTCTTTCATCGTATCCACTCCTTGAACGGGATTGGTCCCTTATTTCGCTTGCGCCAGCGAATAGATCAGCTCGGCTTGCAATTTCGGCGATACCGAATCGTCCGTCTGCATGGTCAGCGCGGAAGCCGACAACCCGAGCCGGCAAGCCATCTCCGCCTCTTCGCCCTTCACGATGCCGAACATGTAGCCCGCTGCGAACGCGTCACCCGCTCCCGTCACGTCGACGACTTCCTGCGCTTTCGTCGGCATCAGCAGCTCCGTTCCGGTCTCCGAAGAGTAGAAGATCCCCCGCTCGCCCAGCGTGATCATGACGTTGCGAACTCCGCGGGCTTTGATTCTTCTCGCCGCCTCCTGGAAATCTTCGATATTTTCCAGCTTCTCCATCCCGGCGAGCAACGCCGCCTCTCCCCGGTTCGGGAAGATCGTATCGATGCCGGTCAGATTTTCGGGCAGCTTCAAGCAATCCGGCAAGGAAACCGGATCGACGAACAGCTGAACATCCTCTTCATGGCAACGATTGACGATGTAGTGAAGCGTCTCCGAAGAGACGTTCGCGTCCAGGAACACCATGCGGGCCGAGGAGACGTACGACCAGCGATCCGCGACCATCTTGGGCGTGATCTGCTCGCAAATTTTCATATCGTTCAAGCAAATGCACATTTCCCCGTTCGTATCCAACACCGCCGTGTACGTCCCCGTACGTTGATCCGGAAGCACGCTGACCAGGCTGACGTCCACCTTGTTCAGACGCGTTTCCTCAAGCACCCACAGTCCCTCCTTGTCGTTCCCGACGCAGGATAGCAAAGAGGCGTTCAGGCCCAGCCGGGCCAGATTTTCCGCCACGTTCCTCGCGACGCCGCCGCAGGATTCCGTGTAGACGACCGGATTGGAAGTGCCGAGTATCAGCTTCTGGGTGCTCTGGGCCTTGCGATCGAAGTTGGTCGTACCGATGCACAGGATCGCCGACTCTTCGCGAAGGATGTAGGCCCTTCCTTTGATCTCCCCGGCCTTCGTCAGATGGGAGATGATGGCCGCGATCGCCGATCGGGACACGCCAAGCTTGTCGGCCAGCTCCTGTTGAGAAATATACGGATTCAATCTGATAAATTGTAAAATCTGCTTTTCTTTATCCATCCCTATGAAGCACCACCATTTTATCTTGTTTAACATTAGTTAATCAGAAAAACAATTGTTTTTCAACAACTTTCTCGATCTTTTTTTATGAAGACTCACTAAAAATCAGGATCTCCCCTTGACCCTTCTCGAATATTACTGACCTTCCAACTAAAATCATGAACCAAAACAAAACTGTTGTCAATGAAATTAACATATGTTATAAAGTAAACAAGCTCTTCCGTAACAATTGTTTGGATTTATAACAAAAGCGTTCGGTGCCTGACGCGCCGAAGGGGGACTTGCAAGGCACATGAAGACAAAGACCAATATTCGACATGGAGGTACGATCCCAATGAAAAAGTTCAAGCTGCTGACCCTGACGTTCGCGATTGCGTTTTCCTGGCTTCTCTCCGGCTGCGGCTCCGATAAGCCCGCTCCATCCTCTTCATCCCCTGCCGGTTCGCCGGCCGCGGAGACGTCCGGCAAGCCGTTGAATATCGGACTCGTCACGGACGTCACCGGCGTCAACGACAAGGCGTTCAGCCAGAGCGCGTGGGAAGCGCTTGTGAAGCTCCGCGAGGACGAGGGCATCCAGGTCCGCTACCTGCAGAGCAAGACCGATGCCGACTTCGTTCCTAATCTGAGCCAATTCGTCCGGAACGACTTCGATTTGACCTGGGGTACCGGCTTCGTCATGGCCGACGCGGTAAGAAAAGTCGCCCAAGAGAATCCGGACGCCAAGCTGGCCATCGTCGATAACGAAGTCGACGAACCGAACGTTCAATCCGTTCTCTTCTCCGAGCAAGAAGGCTCTTTCCTGGTCGGCGTCATCGCGGGCATGATGACCACGACGGGCAAAGTCGGCTTCGTAGGCGGCATGAAAATTCCCGTCATCGCCAAATTTGAAGCCGGTTTCAAAGCCGGGGTCGCCGCCGCCAATCCCGACGCGGAGATTCTCGTGAACTACACGGGCGCCTTCGACAAACCGGATCTGGGCAAAACTGCGGCTTCCGTCCTTTACAATGATGGCGTCGACATCATCTTCCACGCCGCCAGCGCGACGGGTGCGGGCGTATTCAACGAAGCCAAGGATCGTTTCCAGAAGGGACAACGGGTATGGGTCATCGGCGTCGACAAGGACCAATCGCTCGAATACGGCGACGACATTACGCTGTCTTCGATGATGAAGCGCGTTGACGAAGCCGTATACCGGGTCTCCAAGGAAATGGCCGAAGGCAACTTCCAAGGCGGAACGACGCTGCAGCTCGGCCTGAAAGAAAACGGGGTCGGCATCGCGGATACGTCTTCCAAGAACGTCCCTGCCGACGTTCTCGCCAAAGTAGAGGAATTCAAGCAGAAAATCATCGACGGCGAAATCCAGATTCCCGTCCAATAAAGAAGAAAAAGCAGGTGATCTCGTGAGCGAAGCACCTTTAGCCGCCGAATTGGTCAACATCACGAAACGCTTCCCCGGAATCACGGCGAACGACGGCATCGATCTGCGGCTGCGCCAAGGAGAAATCCATGCCTTGCTGGGAGAGAACGGCGCGGGCAAATCCACGCTGATGAATATTCTGTTCGGACTCTACCAACCGGACGAGGGAACGATTCGAATCGCGGGCAACCCGGTCGAGATCTCGAATCCGCGCCGCGCGATCGAGCTGGGCATCGGCATGGTCCACCAGCATTTCAAGCTCGTGCAGCCGTTTACCGTCACCGAGAATATTATCCTGGGAATGGAACCGACGAATGACGTTCGGATCGACTATAAGGCCGCCGCCCGCGAAGTGGCCGAAATTTCCAAACAATACGGCATGTTCGTCGATCCCTTCGCCCGAATCGAACAGATTTCCGTCGGCATGCAGCAGCGGGTCGAGATTCTCAAGGCGCTATACCGCAAGGCTAATATTCTGATTTTCGACGAGCCTACGGCCGTTCTCACCCCTCAAGAAATCGTCGAGCTTCTGGCGATCTTGAAGAAGCTGGCCAGGGAAGGCAAGTCGATCATTCTGATCACGCACAAGCTGAAGGAAATCATGGAAGCGGCGGATACGGTCACGATCATCCGGCGGGGCAAGGTCGTCGATTCCCTGCCGGTAGCCGACGCGGATCCGGCGATTCTCGCCGAGAAAATGGTCGGCCGCAACGTCAGCTTCTCCCTCGATAAGCAGGACCCGTCGAACGGGGAGGAGACGTTAACGGTACAAGATTTGACGTGTCTCAATGCTCAAGGGCAGCCGGCGTTGAACGGCTTGTCCTTCACGGTCCGTTCGGGCGAGATTCTCGGAATCGCGGGCGTCGACGGCAACGGCCAGACGGAGCTCGTCGAAGCGATTACCGGGCTGCGCAAGGTCGAGTCCGGCTCCATTCGACTGAGCGGCCGGGATGTCACGGGCTGGAAGCCGCGAAACGTGACGAAAGCGGGAGTCGGGCATATCCCGGAAGACCGGCATAAACACGGGCTCGTGCTCGATTTTACGATGAGCGAGAACATGGTTCTGCAGACGTATTATCAACCGGAGTTCACCGAAAAGGGATTTCTGAAGAAAAACGCGATCGACGAGTATGCGGAAAAGCTGATTGCCGGCTTCGACGTGCGGACGCCTTCGATTCGGACTCCCTCCCGAGCGCTGTCGGGCGGCAATCAGCAGAAGGCGATCATCGCCCGGGAAATCGATCGCGATCCGGACCTTCTCATCGCCGCCCAACCGACGAGGGGACTGGACGTCGGCGCGATCGAGTTCGTGCATCGGCAGCTCGTCCGGCATCGCGACCGGGGCAAAGCCGTTCTTCTCGTCTCGTTCGAGCTCGACGAGATTTTGAACGTCGCCGACCGGATCGTCGTACTCTACGAGGGCCGAATCGTCGGCGAAGTATTCCCGCGGGATACGAACGACAAGGAGCTTGGCCTGATGATGGCCGGCGGGTCGCCGAAGTCAGGAGGTTCGGAACTTGGATAAATGGATGGCGAAATACAAAACCGACTCTTTCTTCCTTCCGGTCGTGTCCATCGTTCTCGGGCTGCTCTGCGGGGCCGTCGTGCTTCTGCTCGGGGGATACGACCCGCTTGCCGCTTACTCGGCCCTGTTCGCCAAAGTGACCGGGAACGCCTACGATATCGGAGAGACGCTCCGCCAGATCACGCCGCTGATGCTGACCGGATTGGCCGTGGCGTTCGCTTTCCGGACCGGCATGTTCAATATCGGCGTTGAGGGGCAATTTCTAATGGGCATGACCGGAGCGTCCTTGATCGGCATTCCCTTCTCTTTGCCTTGGTACGTTCACGCACCGCTTGCCGTACTGGCGGGCGCCTTGTTCGGCGGACTGTGGGCCGCCATCGTCGGATTTCTGAAAGCCAAGCGAGGAATCAACGAGGTGATCGTCTGCATTATGCTCAATTGGGTCGCCTTGTACTTGAGCAATCACCTCATCCAAAGCTTATTGATGGAACCGGGGCAGCAGCGCTCGAGAGACGTAGCCGACTCGGCTTCCGTCAGCATCGCGGGCCTGCTCGGCTTCTTCGATAACGCCCGCATACACTGGGGGATGCCGATCGCCGTCCTGTGCGCCGCGTTGTTCTATATCTATCTCTGGAAAACGAAGCAAGGCTACGAGCTGCGGGCGATCGGCCACAGCCCGACAGCGGCGGAATACGCCGGCATGAACATCCCGTTCAACATGGTCAAGACGATGGCGATCAGCGGCATGTTCGCCGGACTTGCCGGCGCCTTTGAGGTATTAGGCGTCTTTCATTATCAATCCATCATTTCGTCTCTGCCCGGTTACGGATTTGACGGAATCGCCGTCGCGCTTCTCGGCATGAATCATCCGTTCGGCATTCTGCTCTCGTCCACGTTATTCGGATCGCTCAATTACGGCTCGTCCGGCATGAGCTTCGCGACGGGCGCTCCGCCCGAGGTCGTCCGGATCGTGTTCGGTTCCATCATCTTCTTCATTGCCGCCCAAGGAATCGTCAGATTGCTGTTGGCCAAAGTGCGCGTAATTCCCGGGAAGAAGGTGAATTGATTGGACGTTCTGAATTTGCTCGGCAATATGCTCAATATCACGTTGGTGTATTCCACGGCGCTCGTGCTGGCATCCCTCGGAGGCATTCTCTCGGAAAAATCCGGCGTGGAGAACGTCGGGCTGGAGGGCTTGATGACCGTCGGCGCGTTCACCGCGGCGGTATCCGTTCATTACATGCAAACCCATTGGCAGCTCGCCGGAACCTCCCTTTGGATCGGAGTCGGGGCGGCCGTGGCGGCGGGAGCCCTATTCTCCCTTATCCATGCGGTTGCGACCATTACCTTTAAGTCTAACCAGGTCATCAGCGGGATCGTCATCAATTTTCTGGCTGCGGGTTCGACGTTGTATTTGGTCAAACTGTTGTTCGACGGTTCGGCGACGACCGACACGTTGTCCATCGTATTTTCCAAGGTCGAAATTCCGTTCCTGTCGTCGATTCCTTTTCTGGGCCCGGCGCTGTTCTCGGCTTATCCGACCACCTATCTGGCCCTGCTGCTCGTCGGCGTCGTTTATTTCGTCTTGTTCAAGACGCCTTTCGGCCTGAGGCTAAGGGCGACAGGCGAGCATCCCGGCGCAGTGGACACCCTGGGCATTCCTGTCTTCCGGATCCGCTACATCGCGGTGATGGCGAGCGGAGCTTTGGCCGGGCTGGGCGGAGCCGCGATTACGCTGACGACCACGAGCAACTTTACCTACAATACGATATCGGGGCAAGGGTTCATTGCCCTGGCTGTCATGATCTTCGGAAAATGGAACCCGATCGGCGCCATGGGAGCCGCTATGTTCTTCGGTTTCTCGCAAGCGATCGGAAGCATCCTGCAGATTTATTCCTGGGCGGACGGCATTCCCAGGGAATATATCTACATGCTCCCGTACGTATTGACCATTCTCGTGCTCGTCGGCGTGATCGGCAAAGCCCGCCCTCCCGGCGCCATCGGCAAAATTTACGATCCGGCAGCTCGCTGAGTGTTCTTCGGCTGCCTCCTCATTCGAAAAAAAAGAAGGGGCTGTCCCACAGAGTCGTTTTACGGACTGAGGGATAGAGACTGAAATTGTATGGGGATGTATCTCCCTCTTTCCTCGCCGACTTCTTTTAAGAAGGACCGTCAGTTCACCCTGACGGTCCTTTTTCATGAGGTTTCGTTACTCTTCGCGTTCATCCGTTTTCTGCAGACCTTCCCTCCGCCCGTCGCCTAGACCATTCGGACAGAGGATCCGCTATCTGTGACCAAAACCGGGTTTTACGCACCTTCGCGGACAGAGGATCCGTTATTTGGCTCAATGTTGGCGAATTCGGCCCTTTTTTATTGATATAACGGATCCTCTGTCCGGATGACCCTCTAAATGAGGGGGTTTTGACAAAATAACGTCTCCTGTGTCCGATAGCGAAAGAATAAGTTAGTGTTGATAAGATTCGCAGCTCGCCCGTGTCAGCTCCGATCCCGCTTCGAAACCGCCTGAACAGCCAGAATCCGGTCGACGACGAGCGTGCGGAATCCCCGTCTTCGGGCGTCGTATACGCGGGCTTTGCCGTTGCGCACCGAGAACAGATCGACTCTGCGCTGCGTGAACTTGCCGGCCGTATCCACATAGATGAGATCGATCGTCTGCCCGATGCATTCTCCGATGGGTGGATGTGTCATGCGCTGCCTCCTCGAAACAAGAACATTTGTTCTTATTATATCGAGATGACATTCTTCTTTCAACCCAATTCGACTGCTTGCCCCAGGAAGTACGGACAGAGGATCCGTTTATCTGTGAACAAAACCGGCTTTTGCGCGCCTTCGCGGACAGAGAATCCCTTATTTGCTTCGTTGAAGGCCATTTTCATCGCTTTGAATGGAAATAATGGATCGTTTGTCCGGAACGTCAGAAAAATGAAGGGGTTTCTACAAAATAAGGTCAACTGTGTCCGGATAGCAAAAACAACCGAACTGAGGCGCCTCAGCTCGGTTGTTTTATTAATGGCTATGATTAGAACTCCGACCCGAAGCCGCCCATGCCGCCAAACTCGGCTTCAAGCTGCTCCATGGTAATGATGTCTTCGCTCTTCGGCTCTCCGATCTCGAACTTCGGCTCTTCGTTGATGCCGGTATTCTCGTTCAACACCTTGATCGACATGCTGAAGGAGCCATCTTGCTCCGTATCGACCGCTAAGCCGAAAGTGAGGTCCGAATAGATCGAATAACCATTCTTGTCGATGCCGTAATTTGCCGTCAGGTCGAGCTTTTTCAAGTGCTTGTTCAGTTCAGCCAGACCTTCGGTCAAATCGGCGTCCTTCAGCCCTTCCTTCGCATCGTTCAGATCCTCTTGCGTCACCTGCAGCATATCGCGATATTCCTGATTGTTCGACAGCAAGTCGATCACTTCCGGAGCGATTTTCTCGACGAACGCGCTGGCCAACGGCTCGATCTTCGTCTGATCGACTTGAAGACGGATCACTTGCTTCGCCTCGACGCCCGACGGCAAGCCGGCCTCGTTAACCTTGACGTTCTGGATATACTGATCCGCTTCGATATGCTTGAACACAATCTCGAGCAAGTCGTTCAAGAACTTCTGAGACTGCGCCACGTCGAAGCTCGGCATCGGCTGACCGGACTCCTCCGCAAGCTGCTCAAGATCGAGCTCGATGTATTTATCGACCAGATGCTCCGGAACGATCGGGAAGAGCGGAATGTTCGGGATTTTCACCCACATTTTCTTGTCGGTCACGATGATCGGCAAGCCGATCGTCACCGCCATATCGCCCTTAACGACTAATTGCAGGTTGATCTCGGCCATCATTGGGTCCGCGCGGTAAGCGCCGGTCCAGCTCAGTTCGGCGTTCTTCAGCAGATTTAAGACGAGGCCTGCTTCCGGGTCGTTCGCGAGATCCGAAATGCTCAGGTCCTCGATCTTTAAGCTTCCATTGAATTGGTAAGATTTCATTTCCGCAGATTTCGACATCGACGACATGAATGCTTCTTGCGGTGATTTCTCTTTGGTGCATCCGCTGAGCACAACCGCTATCGCCAACATCGCCGCCGTCAGAATAAAACCGAATTTCCTTTTAAACAATTCACAAACCCCTTCCAAGTATGCTAAATGATCGCAATGAACCTAGTTCATTGTATCTCATTTCCGCATTCGCGAAAAGGATTTTCAAGTTAAAGATTTAATAAAATAACCAACCAATTCCAAATGCCTGTTCAGCTTACCTATTCCCTCGCTTTTGTCAACTACGCGAAAAACGTCGAAATCCCGGCCTTAACCGGGATTCCTTCTCGCGTTAACCTTCCGCGTTGTTATGCCTCGTGTGGTTCCGGTTCTTGACTTTCTTTGAACCGGACAACGGCTCGTTCAACTGATGGTCGACCACCGAATGGCGGGCGCTATGCTCTTCGTCCGGCTGAGGCACCGGCTGCGACTTCGGTTTGCTCATGGCGCTTAATTTTCTGCCTCCTTCAGGCGATTATAAATGCTCCAGGTCGGTCGGATCGTCGTGGTTGAGCGCATCCTGATGACGCCTGTCGTTCTTTTTCTGCCGATTCTGCTGGGCTTGGTGGGCATTGGCCGGGTTCTGCTCCAAATCCTCGACAACATTGCTTAAGTTTTTATCGGCGTATCCGTTGGAGTCGGACATCCTGATTTCCCCTTTCTTAATGATGGGTAAAATGATGCAGCGCTTGCGCGGTCTCGTGCAGATGTCGCCGGTAATCCCCGATCAGCTCCTGAATCGGCTCCGGCCGCTCGTCGACCGTCTGCCCGTCCTTCTCGAAATCCTTCAGCCGGATATCGATTTCGCGGCTGTCCACGTACTGGATCGCGAAGTCGAACTCCATCATCTGGCGGCCTGCCGTCTTGATATGCACATGTATCGAACGCGGGTCCGTTCCGTCGCCATACACTTCGGCCGTATCGCCCGGGGCCAGCCGTTCCGGCAACGTCCGTTGCCACGCTTCGACCAACTCGTCCTGAGGAACGGTTAATTCGTCCTTGCTTGCCATCTTCAGCACCTCCACCTTCGTTAGGTTGGCCCATTGCAGCGGACTTATTCGCCAAGCCATTCAGCGGATTTTCTATATTTACAAGTTTTTTCGCTTATTTCATAATTGAAGAACCACATTGTGGATCGTCAATTTCAGGATGCGAAGGAAGTGAACCATGGGCGGCTTTTTTACCATTTTGATTATTGCCTTATGTCTCGTGTTACTTTTTGGAAATCTCCTGAACAGCGAAAGGAAGCTGATGAACTTATTTTTAATCGTTAGCGTGCTTGCGGCATTAGGAGCTTTATATTTGGTCCCTGGATATATAACTTCAACTCAAGGATCAACGGATATTTTATATTTATTAATATCGATTTCCTCAAGCGGATTAAGGAATCTATTTACATTCCTTATCGTCCTGTCATTTGTCTCATTCACGATCTATATGATATTGAAAATGAAAAAAGAAAATTAGTCTTCCCTGACGGTCCTTTTTCGCGCCTTCGCACCATTGCGCTTCACCTTCTTCCTTTTCCGCACACCTTTCTCTCGCCCATCGCCTTACCACCTCACCTTGCTCCATCGCCCACCTGCCCCACCTTACTCCATCAACACCGCTTCGCCTTCCTCCATCCCCGCCGCCCCGTTTTGCTCCAATCCCCTAGGCCGTTACGGACAGAGGATCCGCTAATTGTGAAGAAAACCGGGTTTTGCGCATCCACGCGGACTCAGGATCCGTTATTTCGCTCCGAGATGGCGATTTCGGCCGCTTATCATCGAAATAACGGATCCTCTGTCCGATTCGCCAGCAAAATAAGGGGATTTCGACAAAATAACGTCTTCTGTGTCCGTTAGCAAAACACAATAAACCCGATCCGGAACGCCGGATCGGGCTTTCGGTTGCTTTATGGAATGGCGGAGAGAGTGGGATTCGAACCCACGTGGGCTTGCACCCTAACGGTTTTCAAGACCGCCCCGTTATGACCGCTTCGGTATCTCTCCGCGATTGGCAGACGACTCGCCGCGAAGGCTAGACCGATGCTGCCAGATCATCATAACATACCCGCTCGGATGTCATCAACCCCGCGGCGCGATGACGTCGAGTCCGCCCATGTAAGGCTTCAGAACGTCCGGCACTTGAATCGTGCCGTCGGCTTGCTGGTAATTTTCGATAATCGCCGCGACCGTGCGTCCGAGCGCAAGGCCGGAGCCGTTCAGCGTATGCACGAATTCCGGCTTGGCGCCGTTCTCCGGCCGGTAACGGATGCCGGCCCGGCGGGCCTGAAAGTCCTCGAAGTTCGTGCATGACGAGATTTCCCGGTATGTGCCCGCGCTGGGCAGCCACACTTCGAGATCGTACGTCTTGGCCGAACCGAAGCCCATATCTCCCGTGCAGAGCGTAAGAACGCGGTACGGAAGCTTCAGCAGCTGCAGCGCTTTCTCGGCATGGCCCGTCAATTGCTCCAGCGCCTCGTACGATCGGTCCGGAGCGACCAGCTGCACGAGCTCGACCTTGTTGAATTGATGCTGACGGATCAGACCGCGAGTATCTCGTCCGGAAGCGCCCGCTTCGGAACGGAAGCAGCCGCTGAAGGCGACGAACGCCTTCGGCAAGTCCTCGGCCTTCAGAATCTCTTCCCGGTGAAAATTCGTGACCGGCACTTCCGCGGTCGGAATCAAGAAATATTCCGTGCCCTCGATCTTGAACAGATCCTCTTCGAACTTCGGCAATTGCGAGGTCCCGACGAGGCTGTCCCGGTTAACGATATACGGGGGAAGAATCTCCTCGTAGCCGTGCTTGTCCGCGTGGAGATCCATCATGAAGTTGATCAAAGCCCGCTCCAGGCGAGCGCCAAGTCCCTTATAGAACACGAAGCGCGAGCCCGTAACCTTGGCCGCGGCCTCGAAGTCCAGAATGCCCAGCTCCGTGCCGAGCTCCCAATGCGGCTTAGGATCGAAATCGAACGTCGTCGGTTCTCCTTCGACTCGCTGAACGACGTTATCCTCTTCGGACGCGCCTACCGGCACGCTCTCGTGAGGGACGTTCGGAATCGCCAGCAGCAGCTTGTCCATCTCCGCTTCGATCTCGCGAACCTCTTCGTCGAGCTGCTTGATCCGGTCGTTCACGCTGCGCATCTCCGCGATCAGGTCGTCGGCGTTGCCTCCGCTTTTCTTCAGCTTGGCCACTTCCTGGGACACGACGTTCCGGCGATTTTTCAATTGTTCGCTCTCGGTCAGCTTCTCGCGCCGGCTCACGTCCAGTCCGGGGAACGGCGCGATCAAGTCCAGCGAAGCGTTGCGGTTGCGGAGCGCTTGGGCGACTTTGTCGTAATCGTTGCGAAGCAGCTTAACGTCAAGCATGGGATTGTCCCCTTTCATCGGCCATATGAATGAACAATTCGTGCAGGCGGTAGTCGTCCGTCAGCTCGGGGTGGTAGGAGGCCGCCAGCAAGTTGCCTTGCCTAGCGGTGACGATTTCCCCTTTGTACACGGAGAGAACCTCCACGTTCTCGCCGACCTCCTTGATGAGCGGGGCACGGATAAACACCGCGCGAAGCGGCGTGTCGATGCCCTTGACATCGAGGTCGGTCTCGAAGCTCTCCCGCTGGCGCCCGAATGCGTTGCGGGCGACGGTCATATCCATCAAGCCCAGGTGCGGCTCTTCCCCGCCCTCCAGCCGTTCGGCCAGCACGATCAGGCCCGCGCACGTGCCGAATACGGGATTGCCCCGTTCTGCGTAATCGCGAATCGCCTCGATAAAGCCGTATTTGCGCATGAGCTTGCCGATCGTCGTGCTTTCCCCGCCGGGAATAATCAATCCGTCGATTTCGGCCAATTGCTCGGCCCGCTTGACGGCGACGCCCGTTCCTCCCGCCAGTTCAACGCTGCGGATATGCTCGGCGACCGCTCCTTGCAGCGCCAGTACTCCGATATTCATAGCTGGTTCCTTCTTCCGTGCGCATTATGATAAAATCCGAGCGGCTTCCCGCGACTCTCGCTGAGCCGTACGGAAGCCGCCCGGTGTCCGATGGGAGGGAAGTTTTACAGTCCGCGGTCTTGCATCCGCTCGGAAGCATGCAGCTTGGAAATCTCGATTCCTCTCATCGGCTCGCCCAAATCCTTGGATACGCGGGCGATCAAGGCGTAATCTTCGTAATGCGTCGTCGCTTCGACGATCGCGCGCGCGAATTTCTCGGGGCTGTCGGATTTGAAAATCCCGGAACCGACGAAGACGCCGTCCGCGCCCAGATGCATCATCAGCGCCGCATCGGATGGCGTCGCGACGCCGCCCGCCGCGAAGTTGACGACCGGCAGCCGTCCGGATGTATGAACGCCCAGCAACAAATCGTAGTTGACGCCGAGCACTTTGGCTTCATTGTACAATTCATCCTTGGACAAGTTCTGAATGCGGCGGATTTGGCCTGTAATAATCCTCATGTGACGAACCGCCTCGACGATGTTGCCCGTCCCCGGTTCGCCCTTCGTTCGCAGCATCGATGCGCCTTCTTGAATGCGGCGAAGCGCCTCGCCCAGATCCTTGGCGCCGCAGACGAACGGCACGGTAAATTGGGATTTGTCGATATGGAATACTTCATCCGCGGGCGTCAGCACTTCGCTCTCGTCGATGTAGTCGACGCCGAGAGACTCCAGCACTTTCGCTTCCACGTAGTGGCCGATCCGCGCCTTCGCCATGACCGGGATGCTGACGACCTTCATCACGTCCTCGACCAGCTCGGGGTTGGCCATACGAGCCACGCCGCCTGCCGCCCGGATGTCGGAAGGAACTCTCTCCAGCGCCATGACGGCCGTAGCGCCCGCCGCCTCGGCGATCTTTGCTTGCTCGGCGCTCATGACGTCCATGATGACGCCGCCTTTTTGCATTTCGGCCATGCCGCGTTTGACTCTCGAAGTACCTGTTTCCATGATTATAGCCTCCCGAAGATTCTAAACATAAATTTTACATGAAGAAGGTGCAATAGGCAACCAGATAAGTCGGAATTTAGAAAAGATCCACGATCCCGTTAAACAGGCCCGAGAAGAAGTTGCCGATGGCCCGGAACATCAATCTCCACCAGCTGCCCTTGCTCACTTCTTCGGAGGCGATCAGATCGATGACGACCGTCTTCTCTTCCTGTGTCGACGGGTCCTTGTATTGGTAGGTCACGGTGCCGACCTTGTCGCCTTGGGCGATCGGAGCGACGAGCGGATCCTCCGCGCTCTTCACTTCCTGGACGACCGGCTCGACGTTCGCGCCCTTCGGCACGAGGATCGTCAAGTCTTGCGCCGTTACGACCGGCACTTTTGTCGCTTTGCCGCTCTTCACCTTCAGCGTCTCATGCTCGGGGACGGAAGCTTTCGCTTCGATGACCGTTTTCTTCTCGAAGTTATTGAAGCCGTAGTCGAACAGCTTCGCGGTCTCCAAGAAGCGCTTGCCCTCGTTGGTGGTACCGGGAACGCCCATCACGACCGCGATCAGCCGCGTTCCGTCGCGCAGCGCGGTTCCCGTAAAACAATTCCCCGCAGCACTGGTATGCCCGGTTTTCAATCCGTCTACGCCTTCGTAGGCGAATTTGCGCAGGGTGGGGTTATCCTTATTGGAGCCGAGCATCCAGTTCCAGTTTTTCATCGGCGTCTTGTCCCGTTCGCGGAACAGGTATTCCGGCATCTTGGACGTTTCGAGAAACTCGGGATGATCTTTAATAATATGGTAAGCCAACGTCGCCGCATCGCGCGCGGACATCAGCGTCTCTCCGCCTATAGAAGTCGGCTGGAATTTCTCCGGCATATCTGCCCGGTCCAGACCGGTCGAGTTAATGAAATGGGAATTCGTCATGCCGAGCTCGGCCGCGGTCTCGTTCATCATCTTGGCGAACGCTTCCTCGGAGCCCGCGACCTCTTCCGCGAGCTGAACCGTCGCGTCGTTGGCCGAGTATACCGCCATCGCGATATATAATTCTCTAATTGTATGTTGATCGCCCTGGGCGAGCAGAATGCGGCTTCCGATCTGTTTCGCCGCGTTTTCACCGATGGTCACCTTGTCGTCCCAAGACAGCTTGCCCTGCTTGACGGCTTGGGAGACGAGGAATTCCGTCATCATTTTCGCCATGCTCGCCGGCGCGGCCGCATTGTCCGCGTCGAGTTGGTAGAGAACTTGTCCGCTGGCCGCATCCATCAGAATAGCGGATTTGGCTTCCAGTTGGGGAGCACCCGGAATCTCATTCTCCGCGGACGCGACAGGAGACAGAACGAATAGAAGCAAAAAATGAACAAGAACGACAGCGGCGACGAACCGCTTGTTGATGAATGCTGGCGGCAACGACAATAGATGATGGCGATTCAACGCATTCTCCCCTTTTTCGATAATAAAATACCTTTCCTATTGTAACATAGGCATCTAAAAGGAAAAAGCCGCTGGAAATATTCCCTTTAGCCGCCGCCCGGCGTCTTGAACTCCAGCGCCAGGCGGGTCAATATTCGAACGGAAGCGTTCAGATGCCGTTCAACGCGTCCCGGGTAGTTCGCGAGAATATAAGTCAAATTATCCTTCGGCGTATGCCAGATGGCTCCGTCCTTTTCATTTTGCGTATATCCGTCCAGATCGCCGATCGTCCAGTTGGTCGCTTCGAAATAGCCGATCGGTATGCCCGCGCGTTGAAACGGCGCATGGTCGCTCCAGTCCCCGGTCGTCCCCGCGGGGTACGCGGGGTTAAGCCCGGGATTGACGGCAAGCTCCAGTCCGAGCGACTCGGCGATCTCGAGCCCCAGATCCCGCACGAAGCTTTGGCCTTCCGTTCCCGCGTTCAAATACAGAGCGTCTCCGGCGGCCAAACTATCCAGATTGATCATGGCGACGGTATTTTTCTTCTCTTGCTCGCTCATGAGCGAGACATAATGACCGGAACCGAGCGTGCCCTCCTCTTCGGCTCCGAACGCGACGAACTTGATCGTATAGGGCGTGGGCTTGCCCGCCGCATTCTTCGCCGTTTCGAGCAGGACGCCGACTCCGGAAGCATTATCGTCGGCCCCTTGCCCCGCATCGACGGAGTCGTAATGCGCACCGACGATCAAGACTTGCGCCGAGGCGCCTTTCTTCGTCGCCACGATGTTCTGTGTAAGCACCTCCGTGCCGTCTTCTCTTAAGTAGTTGAACTTCTGCCTTTCGACATCGAGTCCCCACTTCGCGAATCGTTCGGCAATGTATCGCTGCGCCTGAACGTCCTGTTCGGTTCCCGCGACGCGGGCGCCGATCTTACCGGACAGATGCTTCATGACCTTGAACGCTTCATACCCGGGAACACCCGGCTTCAGCTCTGACGATTCTTTATTCCCGCCCCTTCCGGTAAGGGAGGCTCCGGATTCCAATGATCCGCCGTCACTCGTTTTCGCCGCGAAGGAGGAAGGCAGCGCAACCGCCAGCACCAGAATCCCGACTAACGGCCAGGCGGCCCATGCCGAACGATTTTTTAATTTTTCCACGCTTGTCCTCCTCCTCGAAATAACAGGCTTCTTATTGCGTCTGCCGGCAGTTTTGAAAGGAGTATAGCACGAGTTAGCCCGGACAACAACGGGATTATGGCATCTCTGTCCAGTCCGCAAGCGAAAATCAAGCGGTCCATCGAAATTTCCGTTGCCCCAACGTCCAACCGTATTTTCATCTTCTTTGCCCTGTCGCCCCGAACCGTTCGGACAGAGGATCCGCTAATTGTGAACAAAACCGAGTTTTTCACACCTTTGCGGACACAGGATCCGTTATTTGGCTCCGAGACGGCGATTTCGACCCTAAATCATCGAAATAACGGATCCTCTGTCCGATTCATCTTCAAAATGAGGGGATCTCGGCAAAATAAGAGCTTCTGTGTCCGATCGCTAAAGACTAAGTGGAATGAAGACCCCTCACTCATCGAAAATTTTGATAAATTCTTATATGCTGAAAAAAGAGCCCTTTCGGGCTCTAGATGTCGACTCCGGTCGTTACATGGAGTAGTTCGGCGCTTCCTTCGTGATCTGCACGTCGTGCGGATGGCTCTCTCGCAGGCCGGCCCCGGTAATTCGGACGAATTGCGTGTCGTTCTTCAGCTCTTCGATCGTCGCCGTTCCGCAATAGCCCATTCCCGAGCGGAGACCGCCGAGCAATTGATGGATGATGTCCTTGAGCGGTCCTTTGTAAGCGACCCGGCCTTCGATGCCTTCCGGCACGAGCTTGCTTTCGTTCTCCTGGAAATACCTGTCCTTGCTGCCTTCCTTCATCGCTCCGATCGAGCCCATACCGCGGTAGGATTTGTACCGGCGGCCCTGGTAGATTTCCGCTTCGCCCGGGCTCTCTTCTGTTCCCGCGAACAAGCTTCCGAGCATGACGCAGCTTGCTCCGGCAGCGATTGCCTTCGTGATCTCGCCGGAATATTTGATTCCCCCGTCGGCGATGATCGGCACGTTATATTCGCGCGCGACCGTCGCGCAATCGTACACGGCCGTAATCTGGGGCACGCCGATTCCGGCGATGATCCGCGTCGTGCAGATCGAGCCCGGCCCGATGCCGACTTTGACGACGGACGCGCCGGCTTCGATCAGATCGCGCGTCCCTTCGCCCGTAGCCACGTTGCCCGCGATAATTGTCAGTTCCGGATATTTCTCCCTCAGCTTGCGGACCATCGAGACGATGTCGATATGATGACCGTGGGCCGAATCGACGACCAGCGCGTCGACTCCGGCATTCACGAGCGCATCGGCGCGCTCGAACGTATCTTTCGACACGCCGACCGCCGCTCCGACAAGCAGGCGTCCGTGGTGATCTTTCGCCGCGTTCGGGAACTGGATCGCTTTCTCGATATCCTTGATCGTAATGAGTCCCTTCAGCGTGTTTGTCTCGTCGACTAGCGGCAGCTTCTCGATCTTGTGACGCTGCAGGATGCCTTCCGCCTGCTGCAGAGTCGTGCCGACCGGAGCGGTAACGAGGTCGCTCTTCGTCATGACATCCTTGATCTTGATGGAGAAGTCGTGCACGAATCTCAAGTCCCGGTTCGTCAGGATGCCGACCAGCTTGCCTTCGTCGTTCACGATAGGAACGCCCGAGATCCGGTACTTGCCCATTAATTCTTCGGCATCGTACACGTGATGATCGGGCGTCAAGGAGAACGGATTCGTGATGACCCCGCTTTCGGAGCGTTTCACGCGGTCCACTTCCTCCGCTTGCTGAGCGACGGACATGTTTTTGTGAATGATGCCGATCCCGCCTTCGCGGGCGATCGCGATCGCCAAAGCCGATTCCGTGACCGTGTCCATCCCCGCGCTGATCAACGGAATGTTGAGCTTGACCGAAGGGCTAAGCACCGTAGAGACGTCCACGTCCCGCGGAAGAATCGCAGACTTCCGGGGGACGAGGAGCACGTCATCAAATGTTAGGCCTTCCTTGGCGAATTTCGTTTGCCACACAGCTAATTACCCCCTAATGCCGGTGCTTCCGGCTCGTGTCTCCGATTGATTATCGTCAATCTTAGCAGAGGCGCCATGGGCTGTCAAGCAAATTCAGAGCGTGGAAAACCGCACCAAATCAGCATTCTTTCCCCTAGGGGCCGAGTTATCGAACAGCGAATTCCGGGTAGCGGCTCGACGAATTCCAGAGCATGTACGAAGAATATCCGGCGCTTCGCGCGGCCAGGATTTGTTCCCGGATTTGTTCTACCCCATATCGCTGATGAGGATGAATCCAGCTTGCCGTGAACCCCTGAAGCCAAGGTCTTACCTTCGCGGTCGCCGCGCCCTTCAGTTGCAGCGCTTCGTTTCTCTTCGTTGCATCCTTAAGCGCATGCCGGACAATCGGTCCGGGAGTCAGGTCGGGGTGCGCGATGCCCCACATGCCGTCGGAATAATGCGAGGGATAGATCATCGGGGAGATGACGTCGACTTCCCGAGCGATCGCGCTCCATTTCTGTCCGATGCCCATGTCCCCGTCCGACGATCCGACCATTCCGAACACGTCCGCGGAGACTTTTACCCCATGCTGATGGATCCGATGATTCGCCCGGTGCAGAAATCGGCGGATCGCCTCGTCCTTCGTCCACCCTTCCGGATTCGCGTATTTCACTTCCCGGTCGACTTTCTTCCCGTTTTCCGGAAAACGAACGTAATCGAATTGGATTTCGTCAAATCCGAGACTTGCGGCATATTCGGCCAGCGCGATCGAATAATCCCAGCTTTCCTGCCGGTACGGATCGA
>CP171108.1:5577500-5675000 GCA_043187495.1 Paenibacillaceae bacterium WGS1546 | reverse complement strand
AGGATAATTACCCTGACGTCCTATCGCATTTGATTTGTTCCCCCGTGCTTTTCGCTTGCCGCAGTCTTTCCCCACCGTCCGGTTCGCCGTCGTTAGCCTCCTTGCCCCGCCGCCCCAACGCAACGTCTAACTGTTTGCCCTGCCGCCTAAACCGTTCGGACAGAGGATCCGCTAATTGTGAACAAAACCGGGGTGTTTGCATCTGTGCGGACAGAGGATCCGTTATTCGGCTCCGAGACGGCTGTGTCCGTTCGCAAAACATCAAGCGGAATAAAGACCCCTCGATCATCGAAAAAATTTTATACATTCGAAAGCCGATCATCTCCCTAATAAGGACGACGACCGGCTTTCCGGACCGCGCACATCTACGCGTCTATTCTCTTATCCTTCCGAACGATCCCGCATGTGCGGGAAAAGCAGCACGTCGCGGATGGACGGGGCGTCGGTCAGCAGCATGACGAGACGATCGACGCCGATGCCGAGTCCGCCCGTCGGCGGCATGCCGTATTCGAGCGCGCGGATGAAGTCGTCGTCCATCTCGTGCGCCTCGTCGTTGCCCGCTTCCTTCTCCTCGAGCTGCGCCTCGAACCGCCGGCGCTGGTCGATCGGATCGTTCAGCTCGGTGAACGCGTTGGCATGCTCCCGAGCCACGATGAACAGCTCGAAACGGTCCGTGAAGCGCGGATCTTTCTCGTTTTTCTTCGCCAAAGGCGATATGGCCACCGGATGCCCGGTAACGAACGTCGGCTGAATAAGCGTATGCTCGCAGAACGTCTCGAAGAAGGCGTTCACGATATGCCCGAACGTCATGTGCTTTTCGACCGGCACCTTGTGCTCCTTGGCCAGCGCGTGCGCTTCCTCGTCGGTCATCTGGACGGTGAAGTCCACGCCGACCGTCTCGCGGATCAGCTCGGTCATCGATACGCGGCGCCACGACGGCGTCAAGTCGACTTCCTGGCCTTGGTACGTAATCTTCGTCGTACCATGTACTTCCTGCGCGATATGGGCGATCAGCCCTTCCGTCAGACGCATGATGTCCTCGTAGTCGGCATACGCCTCGTACAGCTCGATCATCGTAAATTCAGGATTGTGGCGCGTCGAGATGCCTTCGTTGCGATAGACGCGGCCGATCTCGTACACCTTCTCCATCCCGCCGACGATCAACCGCTTCAAGTGAAGCTCGATCGCGATCCGCATGTAGAGCTGCATATCGAGCGCGTTATGGTGCGTAATAAACGGACGGGCAGCCGCGCCGCCCGCGATGGCGTGCAGCGTCGGCGTCTCGACCTCGAGATAGCCCCGGTCGTCCAAGTAACGGCGCATCGATTGAATGATCCGCGAACGCGTAATAAACGTCTTCTGAACGTCCGGATTGACGATCAGATCGACGTAGCGCTGACGATAGCGGGTTTCCACGTCCTTCAGGCCATGGAACTTGTCCGGCAGCGGCAAGAGCGACTTGGTCAGAACCTCGAGGTCCTGCACCTTGATCGACGTCTCGCCCGTCTTCGTCTTGAAGACGACGCCTTTTACGCCGATCATGTCCCCGATATCGAGAATATCGAACGCCTTGTACTTCTGCTCGGGCACCGTATCCTTGCGAACGTAGATTTGGATCTTGCCGCTCAGGTCCTGAATGTGCGCGAACGCGGCTTTGCCCATGGACCGCTTGGTCATGATCCGGCCCGCGACGCGAACCTCGACCGCCTTTTCGTCCAGCTCTTCGTGCGTGAACTCCGAGTATTCGGCCACGAGATCCCCCGCATGGTGAGCGCGGTCGAACTTTACGCCGAACGGGTCGATGCCGATCTCGCGCAGCTCGTCCAGCTTGCCGCGGCGAATGCGCAGCAGTTCGCCCAACTCGACCGTTTCCGGCTGATCTTTATGTTCCATGATGATGTGCTCCTTCTTTGTCGTATCAAAACGGCTTCGCCGTCCTTAGGACGGCGGCATAACGAACGTTGTATTAAGCGGTCGGACACGAATCAGGCAGCGGGGATTTCATCCTCCGATCGTGCAAAAAAGCTTCCGGAGGAAGCTTTTCGACGATTCAGAAAGTATACATTTCGCGATCCTTATCTGCATCGTCTCCGACAGCGATTCCCGCCCGGCAGGCGAGGCCGCGTCGACCCGCGGCCCGCCTCGTTACTGCATCTTGATATCGACAATCTTGTATTGAATGATACCCGCAGGAACGCTAACTTCGACCGTGGTGCCCTTCTTCTTGCCGATGATCGCCTTGCCTACCGGACTTTCGTTGGAAATTTTATTGTTCAGCGGATCGGATTCCGCGGTGCCTACGATCGTGTACTCCATCGTATCTCCGAATTCCAGATCCTCCACGACGACGGTCGAACCGATGCTTACCGTTTCCAGATCGATTTCGTCGCTATTGATAATTCGCGCATTGCGAAGCATTTTCTCGAGTGTAATGATGCGTCCTTCGATGAAGGCCTGCTCGTTCTTCGCGTCCTCGTATTCCGAGTTTTCGCTGATATCTCCGTAGCCTATGGCGACTTTAATGCGTTCCGCAACTTCGCGACGTTTGACGGATTTGAGGTTTTCGAGTTCGTCTTCCAGCCTCTTGAGCCCATCCTGGGTAAGAAGCACTTCCTTATCGCTCATCTCACCGATCTCCTGTCATGGGAAAGATTTTCGGGATTGCTAATCCAATATATGGCCTGTCGCCGCCGACATGACAGCTTCATGAATCGAATCGGCGATTTCCTGATGCTCGGGCGAATATTGGTACTGATTATATTTCAACCCCTGAAAAATGTCAATTCGCGGAAAAGCCCCTGTTGTAACCGCTTCATTCTAGTGTACGAGAACATCTCCCCGTTCAGAAGCTTCGCCGGCCTCGCGATTCAACATTTCTTCCACCCGCTCCACGTAATTCGCGAGCTCGGACTCGACCTCGGCCCGCGACTGCAGCTCCATGATCGAATTTTTCGCGGCGGCGGAATCCGGCAAGCCCTTCAAGTACCAGGCCAGATGCTTGCGCATTTCCCGAACGGCCACCTTCTCCCCGCGAAGCTCGGCCAGACGATCCATATGGAGCATCGCGATGCGGATCTTCTCTCTCGGGGACGGATCCGGCAGCAATTCGCCGGTCGTCAGGAAATGAACCGTGCGGTAGAGCATCCACGGATTGCCGAGCGCGCCCCGGCCGATCATCACCCCGTCGCAGTTCGTATGCTCGAGCAGGCGTTTTGCATCCTCGGGGGAGAACACGTCGCCGTTGCCGATGACCGGAATGTTCACCGCTTGCTTCACGTCGCGAAGGATGTCCCAGTTCGCCTTGCCCGTATACAGCTGCTCCCTCGTGCGGCCGTGCACGCTGACCGCGGCGCCGCCCGCGCGTTCGACCGCCTGCGCGTTCTCCACCGCGTAAATATGCTCGTCGTCCCAGCCGATGCGCATCTTGACCGTCACCGGCTTCTTCGCGGCGTCGGCGGCGTAGGACACCATTTCGTATATTTTTTTCGGGTCGAGCAGCCATCTCGCTCCCGCGTCGCATTTCGTCACTTTCGGCACCGGACATCCCATATTGATGTCGATAATGTCCGCGTTCGTGTTCTGGTCGACGAATTTAACCGCCTCTACAAGCGATTCCTTGTCCCCGCCGAAAATTTGCAAGCTCAGCGGTTTCTCGCGCTCGTCGACGAACAGCATCTCCAGCGTCCGCTGATTGCCGTGCAGGATCGCCTTGTCGCTGACCATCTCGGCGCATACGAGCCCGCAGCCGAATTCCTTGGCGATCAGCCGAAAGGCCGGATTGCACACGCCCGCCATCGGGGCGAGCACGACGTTATTATTCATGGCGACATTGCCGATCTTAAGCATGATCTTGCCACTCCTTTCCTGGCGCGCGGCCTTCCCGGCTCCGGTAGCGCGCAATGCCTTCCGCCTTCAGGTCGAATCCTGCCAGCTCCTTTTCCCAGGGAAAAGGAACGCCCGGCTTCCACACGTCCTTGAGCGGAACCAATACGAACGCCCGCTCTCCCATTCGGGGATGCGGGAGCGTAAGCTCGGCCGACGCCATCGACTCTTCGCCGTACAGCAGCAGGTCCAAATCGATGCTGCGCGGGCCCCAGCGGATTTCCCTGACGCGCCCCATCGCCTGTTCGATCGCAAGCAAGCGGCGCAGCAGCGCAACGGGCGCCAAAGCCGTCTTCAATTCCACGACCATATTCAGAAAAGAAGGCTGCTCCGTATAGCCGAACGGCGCCGTTTCGTATATCGCGGATACGCGGCCGACGGCAAGATCGGGGTCTTCTCCCAACCTCCGCACCGCCTCCCGAAGCGAAGCTTCGCGGTCGTCCAGATTGGCGCCGAGCGCCACGTAAGCTTCCTGCATCTCGTTCAATCCTCCGCGGGCACGATGCTCCCGTCCGGCGCCCTTCTTCTTCGCAGCTCTACGGTCACTCCGTCGAAGGTAATCTCGAACGGCGGGTTCGGTTTCGTCACCGCGACCGTTGCCGTATGGATTATAGTATACGTACCGAGTACGGCGGACGCAATCTTTTCGGCCAGCGCTTCGATCAGCTTCGACGGCGGGCCTTCCACGATTTGTTTGACGAGCGCATGGATCTCGGCGTAATTGACCGTATCCCCGACGTCGTCGCTGCGCGCCGAGCGGCTTAAATCCAAGCGCAAGTCCAAGTCGACGTAAAATTTCTGCCCGAGCTTGTTCTCCTCCGGAAAAACGCCATGGTACCCGTAAAACGCCATTCGTTTAAGCAGCATTCTATCCATTCCCCGTTGCGCCTCCCTTCATCCCTGCCCGATAGACGATCGCATCGGTCATCAAAGCGATTCTTTTCGACATCCGCACGTCGTGAACCCGCACGATCTGACAGCCCTGGACGATTCCGATCGCCGTCGTCGCCCCCGTGCCTTCCGCCGCATCGTTCGCCGTTACGCCCAGCGCTTGCTGGATCATCCGCTTCCGCGAAGCCGCCAGCAGCACCGGGTAGCCGAGCGCGGCCACCTCGGATAGCCTGCCCATCATTTCCAGATTTTCTTCGTAATCCTTCGCGAAGCCGATTCCCGGATCGAGCCAGATCCGATCGCCCGCCACCCCCGCGTCCAGCGCAATGCGAACGCTCTCCCGCAAATCCGCTAACGCGTCCGTCATGAAATCGCGGTATTCCCGGTTGTCCCGATTATGCATCAGAATGACGGGACATCCGTGCTCCGCGGCGACCTTCGCCATCTCCGGATCGCGCTTGAACCCCCATACGTCGTTCAAAATATGCGCCCCCGCGTCCAGCGCCCGCCGCGCGGTCTCGGCCTTGTACGTATCGACGCTGATCGGGAGCCGGACATGCGCTTTCACCGCCTCGATAATCGGAACGATGCGGGCGATTTCCTCCGCCGCCGGCACGGGATCGTGTCCCGGCCGCGTCGATTCCCCGCCGATGTCGATGATGTCGGCCCCTTCCTCCGCCATCTTCCGCGCCCGTTCGACGGCCGCCTCTACGGTGTCGTACCGGCCTCCGTCCGAGAACGAATCCGGCGTCGCGTTCAGGATGCCCATAATCAGGGTCCGTTCCCCGAGCTTCAGCTCCAAGCCGTCCCGCAACGTATAGCTGCGTGAGTAAAATGCCGGTTTCATCGTTCGTCCTTCCTTTCCGCCTCGGTACGGTAGCGGACCATCAACAGGGAAGTCAGCCTTCCCGCTTCGCGTCTTCCTCCGGGACTGACGCGCCGGCCGCCGTCGTCCTCGAGCGTCGTCACCGGAACGAGCTCCTGAACGGAATTGGTGACGAAAATCTCGTCGGCCGCCGCCAGCGCCTCCCAACCGTACAAGCCCTCCTCGACCCGAATCCCCTCTTCCGCCGCCATCCGCAGCACGTATGCCCGGGTAATCCCCTCGAGCAATCCGGTCTCCCGGGATGGGGTGAAGAGCGTGCCGTCCTTCGCCCAGAACACGTTGCTGACCATGCCTTCCGCAACATGCCCCGAGCCGTCGAGGAACAGGCCTTCCGTGCCGGGAGCGGCGCCGGACGCCATTAATTCCCGCTTGGCCGCGATATTATTCATATAATGAAAAGACTTCGTCCGGTACGCGCCCTCCGGCGTGCTCCTGCGCAGCTTCAGCAAGCGCAGCGTCTTGCCCGCCCGCGTCCGCGGCTCGTCCGCCGCAAGCGGCTTCGCGTAGACAATCTCGTTCGGATGCGCGTAATCTCCGGACGGCAGCCCGATATCCTCCGCCCCGGCCGATACCGACCAGCGAATATAGCCGTCCGCCAGCCCGTTCGCGTCCAACAGGCCGGAGACGGCGCGCGACATCCGGACGATGTCCGGCTCGTACAGAATGCCCAGCATCGCGGCGCCCCTGGCGAGCCGCTCCGCGTGCTCGTTCAGCAGCCACGGCCGCCCGCCGTACGTCCGAAACGTCTCGAACAGTCCCATTCCGTACATAAAGCCGTGATCGAATGCGGAGATCACGGCTTCGTTGCGATCGGTCAATTGTCCGTTGAATAGAAATTTCATGCCCGCGCTCCCGATCGAAGATCGAGGAAATTGCGCAGCATTGTCAGCCCATGATCGGTCATGATCGATTCAGGGTGGAATTGCACGCCTTCCACGGCATACTCCTTGTGCCGCAGGCCCATGATCACGCCGTCCTCCGTCTCCGCGCTGATCTCGAGGCAGTCCGGCAGCGTCTCGCGCTTCACGACGAGAGAATGGTACCGGGTCGCCGTGAACGGCGACGGCAATCCGGCGAACACCGTCCGTCCGTCGTGCGTAATTTCCGACGTCTTCCCGTGCATCAGCTGTTCCGCGCGCACGACGTCGCCGCCGAACGCCTGGCCGATCGACTGGTGCCCGAGGCACACGCCGAGAATCGGAATTTCTCCCTTGAAACGGTCGATCAGCGCGAGACTGACGCCCGCTTCGTTCGGCGTGCAAGGACCGGGAGAGATCAAGATATGTTCCGGCACAAGCGCGGCAATCCCTTCGAGATCGATTTCGTCGTTGCGGCGAACGACGATCTCCTCGCCGAGCTCTCCCAAATATTGCACCAGGTTATACGTAAAGGAGTCGTAGTTGTCGATCACCAGAATCATGTTTCCTCGCCCCGCCCTTCGCTGTACTGCACCGCTTTCCAAAGCGCCTTGGCTTTGTTCAGAGACTCCCTGTATTCCCGCTCCGGCACGGAATCGATGACGATGCCCGCGCCCGCCTGAATATGGCATACGCCGTCCCGAAACGCGATCGTACGAATAATTATATTAAATTCCATATTGCCCTCGTAGTCAATCCAGCCCATCGATCCCGTATACGGGCCTCTGCGCGTCGGCTCGAGCTCCTCGATGATTTCCATCGTGCGGATTTTCGGCGCGCCCGTAATCGTTCCTCCGGGGAACGCGGCCGCGAGCGCGTCGTACGCGTCCTTCCCGGCCGCCAGCTTCGCCTCGACCTGGGAAACGAGATGCATGACGTGGGAATAGCGCTCCACCGTGAGCAGCTCCGGCACTCTGACCGAGCCGTATTCCGCCACCCGGCCGAGATCGTTGCGCTCCAGGTCGACGAGCATGACGTGCTCCGCCCGTTCCTTCTCGCTGCCGAGCAGCTCGTCCTCCATCGCGCGATCCTCTTCCGGCGTGCGGCCTCTGCGCCGCGTACCGGCGATCGGCCTGGTCGACAGCTTCCCCGCGTCCAGTTTGACCAGAAGCTCCGGAGAAGCGCTGACCAGCGAAAACGACGGGGTTCTTAGCATCCCCATATAGGGAGACGGGTTTACGACGCGCAGCCATTCATACAGCGTTTCCGGAGCGACGGCAGTGCGGCGGCTTTGCCGAAGCGCCAGATTGACCTGAAACACGTCGCCCTGCTTGATATAGCTTTGAACCCTTCTTACCGCGTCCTCGTACTGCGCTTTGCTCATCGACGTCGACAGTCCCGGCAGCTGTTCAATGTCGATTTGCAGCCGATCGCTCTCCATCCGCTCCCGCATTCCTGATTTGCGCCGATCGCCCGCCGCGCCGCCGCCTTCCGCCAGCCACTCCTTCCAGCGCTCCTCCATCTCCTCTGCGCGTTCCCGGGAGGACCGGTACAACCGTTCTAGCGCCGCGCGATCCATATCCGGCGAGATGCGGGCGTGAACGGCGACGTACACTTCGCCTTCGGCATGATCGGCAATCCACAGCTCCTCGAACCGCTGAAACACATAATCCGGAAGTCCGAGATCGTCCTTCGCGATAACGGGAAGCTTCTCCAAGCTGCGCACGACGTCGTAGCCCCAAAAGCCGATCGCCCCGCCGATGCAGTCCGGAACGCCTTCCGGCCGCGGCCCCCGCCACGGTCTCAGCCATTCCCGCACGACGTCGAGCGGGCGTCCGCTGATGCGTTCGGTTTCCGCCCATTCATCGCCCTCAGCCCCATGGACGGGCAGTATGATGCTTGCCTCGCACCCCTTGCCGGCGATCGCGGCCGCCGGCCGCAGCCCGACGATCGTGTAACGGCCGCCTTTGCCGCTCTCGAGCACGCTCGCATATCCCGAAGCGTGCGCCCATGCTCCGTCCCAGAAAGCGGGCAGAACGCCGACGTCGGGCTTTATTTTCCTTATATAGGGCAGCAAGGCGTATCCTTCGCCCGAGCTATGCCATTGCCCCCACTGATCCAACCCAATCCATTCCACGCTGCGCACGCTGTCCGCCCCTTCAGCCGATGGCGGCTGTCTGTCTTTTTTAGAAGAATACCATAAATGCCATCGGTCTCGGAAGATCCGGGGTGTTCAAAGATCCGGCAGCCTCGGCGTATAATTGTATTTCGTACAATTATTTCAGTCCAATTTGCCCCTTTCTATTCGATAATTGCATAAATACAACTAATTCGGCCTTTTTCTCTTCATTCTCGCCCAGTTTGGACAGATTAGTTGTACTTCGTGCAATTATTTAAAAAATCCGCAAAATTTCCGAGCAAATAATTGTACTTCATACAACTAGTGTGAGGCCTATGGTGGGGCACGGAGTGCGAAGGTGCAGCGGCGAGGTTGATTCGTTCCCCCGTGCTTTCGCTTGTCGCAGTCTTTCCGCACCGCCCGGTTCGCCGTCGTTCGCCTCTTTCCCCCATCGCCCCAACGTCCAACCGCATTTTCGTCCTCTTGCCCCGTCGCCCCGAACCGTTCGGACTGAGGATCCGCTATTTGTGAACAAAACCGGTTTTTTTGCATCTGTGCGGACACAGGATCCGTTATTTGGCTCCGAGACGGCGATTTCGGCCCTAAATCATCGAAATAACGGATCGTGTGTCCGAATCACGATCAAAATGAGGGGGTTTCGGCAAAATAAGGGCTCCTGTGTCCGATCGCAATAAATCAAGCGGAATGAAGACCCCTCACTCATCGAAAAATATTATAGATTCAAAAAAACGGCGGAGCAGAGGAATTGTCCTCCGTTCCGCCGCTTCCGGCTCAATACCGCACGACAACCGGCTCGCGCTTGCGGGCGGATTCCATGATGGCCAGGATGACCATCGTCGTGTTGTAAGCATCCTCCACCGAGACGAGGAACGGCTCGCCGGTGATCAGCCGGTCGACGAAATGGCGGATGCTTTCGTACGCGAAGCCTTTCGGCTTGCCGTGGATGAAATGCTTGACCAGAAGATCCGGACGGTCGGCTTTCGTCTCCGTGAAGCGCTCAAGCATCTGGCTGTGCGTCGGATCGATGTTGAACATGCCCTTCGTTCCGGTGATGTTCAGCTTCATGTCGTTGACGTTCGGATTCGTATTCGGCGTAATCCAGCCGTTCTCCATCGTTGCGATGCCGCCTTTGCGGAATTCGAGAATCGTCTGGTACAGATCCTCGGTATCCACGCCTTCCGCTTTGAGAATACCCGACCGGGACACCGAATACACGCGCTCCACCTCGTCGTCGAACAGCCAGCGCAGCACGTCGACGCTGTGATAGCCGAGGAACCAGAGGATCGACGACTTGGCGGCCCAGGGCAGCATGTCGGTCGCCACCCACTTGATGTCGTTCAGGCGGTAATACGCGCTGTGGGGGACGCCGATTTCGCCGTCCTCGATCGCTTTGCGCGGAATCGCGAACAGCGGGCTCCACCGGCTGTGCAGGTCAACCATCATGCGCACGTTGTTGCGCCTGACCGCCTCGACGATTTGGTCGGCTTCCTCGCGGGTCGTCGTCAGCGGCTTCTCGACGATGAAAGACTTGCCGGCGTTGGCGCAATCGACCGCGACCCGCGTGTGGGCGAAGTCCGGCGTCACGATCGCGACCGCATCGATGTCGGCCGTCCGCAGCATATCCCGGTGGTCGGTAAACACAGCGGAATCGGGCAGATTGAATTTGGAGGCCAGCGCCTTCGCCCTTTCCGCATTCATATCGCAAATAGCGGCAAATTCGGCGTGCGGATGATCGTTATAAATAAAGGCGTGGGTTTCTCCCCATGTGCCGGCGCCTACGATTCCCATTTTGATTTTGGACATGTGAGCATCTGCCTTTCGCGTCTTATTTGACCCCGCCGAACGTAAGCCCGCGGATCATATATTTCTGTACGATCATGGCGAAAACGAGCATCGGCAAAATCGTCACGACGCCGATCGCGGACATTTCTCCCCATGCGACCCCTGAAACCGAGAGGAACAGCGTAACCGTCGTCGGCAGCGTGCTGGCCTGCGAACTGGTCAGGAACAGCGCGAACACGAATTCGTTCCAGGAGTTGATGATGCAGAAAATCGCCGTCGCGATGAGACCGGGGGTCGCCAACGGCAGAATGATCTGCACGAACACCCGAAACCGCGAAGCCCCGTCCACGAAGGCGGCTTCCTCCAGCGCAACCGGAATTTCCTCGAAAAAGCTCCGCATCATCCAGATCGTAAACGGAATGTTGAACAGCATGTAACAGATGATGAGCACGATATGGGTATCGAGTACGCCGATCAGGCTGGCCATCACGAACAGCGGAATGACCGAAGCCATCGGCGGCAGCATTCTAAGGCTGAGCACCCAGAAGGCGCGGTTTTCTTTTTTCTTGAATTCGAACCGGGCGAAGCCGTAAGCCGCCATTCCCCCGATAAAGATCGATACGACGGTTGTGCAAAGCACGACGATGGCGCTGTTTTTCAGATAGTCGAGCGCATGCCGGTCCTCGAACACCGCACGGAAGTTCTCGAACGTCGGCGTAAAAAACCAGACGCTCGGATCGTAGGTGAGCGACTTTTCCTTGAGGCTGACGATGATCATCCACAGCATCGGGAAGATGCAGGCGGCGCACACGAGGAGCAGAAGAAAACCGGTGCCGAGCCCCAGCTTTTTGTTGCCGATTCCCGTCATCCTTTGTTTTCAACTCCTTTCCGGTACGCGCGAATGAGCACCCAGCTGATCGCGGTAATGAGAATAAGCAGCACAACGGAAACAGCAGCCGACCTTCCGATCCACCCGGTCTGGGCGAAGCCGAGCCGGTAGACGTGAAGGCTCAGGAAGTTCGTGGCGCTGCCGGGCCCGCCCTGCGTCAGCGAATACGGGATATCGAACGTCTTGAGCGAGTCGATCGCGCGGAACACGACGGCGAGCAAAATCATCGGCAGCAGCAGCGGCATCGTAATGTACCGGAAAATCTGCGGCCGGTTCGCGCCGTCGATCGCGGCCGCTTCGTAAGGCTCCGAGGGCAGCGAGCGCATGCCCGCGTAGATGATGAGCGCGACGAACGGCGTGTTCTGCCAGACGTCCACCATCGCGGTCGACCAGAACGCCATGTCTGGGGAAAGCCAGATGACCTTGCCTCCTGCGAATCCGAGGAGGTAGTTGACGACCCCGTTTTCCGCGTTAAGCATCAGTTTCCAGATTTGGCCGGTGATGCTGGGCGTCATCGCGATCGGAACGATCAAACAGGCGAAGGCAAGCGGCTTGAGCTTGAATTCGCGGTCGAGCAGAACGGCGAGCCCGAAGCCGAGCGCCAGCTCCACTGTCGTAACGAGAAGCATGAAGCCGATGCTGATCCGCACCGAATACCAGAATTCGGCATCCTGTCCGGAGAACAGCCGAATAAAATTATCCAGCCCGACGAAATTGAAATCGGGATAACCGAGCTCGTAATCGGTAAGGCTCAATCCGTACAAAAAAATCGTAGGCACAAATGTCAAAATGCCGAGAATCGCCATAGCCGGCATGATGTACGCAAGGTGAGGCCTTTTGTGAAAATAACGACGCAGCAACTTTTTCACCTTCCCCGGAAAAAGCGGTCCGGACCGCAGCCTGCGGCCCGGACGGCCGTTTTTCCTTTTATTTGCCGGTAATGTCCTGCACTTCCTTCTGCGCCTTGTCGGCCGCCTCTTGAACCGTCGCTTCGCCGAACATCGCGGAGCTGACGTAGTAGCCGACGCGATCGAGGATTTGTCCGAGCTTCTCGTGCGGAGGAATCCAGGAGATGCCCTTTTCGACAAGCACGTTCGCGTCGTTCAGCGCTTCGAGCTGCACCGGATAGGAGATATCGCTTGCGGCAAGCTCCTCGTCCGTATAGATCGAGGTGCGTACGGGCACGCCGCCCTCCTGCACGTATTCCTTCGCCTGTTCCTTGCTATTCATGAAGACAATGAACGCCCAGGCCGCCTCCTTTTTCTTGGACAGCGACGAGATCGACATGTTCCAGCCGGCGAGCGCGCTGGCGCGGCCTTCCGGACCTTCCGGCGTCGGAACGAAGGCGACCTTGTCCGTCACCTGGGAGCTGCCGGCGTCAAGAATGCGCGTCGCAAGCGCCGTCGCGTCGAGCCACATCGCCGCTTTGCCCGTCGTGAAGGCGGACAGCGCTTCTTCATGGGTGTAGGAGGCGACGTCTTTCGGCGCGTTTTTCAGCAGATCGACATAGAACTGCATCGCTTGCACCGACTTCGGATCGTTCACCGTCGCTTCGCCGGTCTGCTGGTTGATGAACCCGCCGCCGAAGTTGTACATGAGGCTGAGCAAGCCGGAAGCCGCATGCGTGCCGCGCTGGGCTCGCATCGACACGCCATACAGGCCGTCTTCCTTGCCGTTGAAGAACTGCGCCAGCTCCAGGAACTCGTCCATCGTCTGCGGCGGCTCCTTGCCGTATTTTTCGAACAGGTCGGTACGGTACGCGATGAAGCGCGTTTCGCCCGCCGTCGGAATGCCGTACGTCTTGCCGTCGTATTTGCTGATCCCGTTGCGGTAGGCGGGAACGATGTCCTCGTAGTCGAACCATTCCGGCGTGATCGCGGCGTCGGCCAGGTAGTCATCAAGCGGCTCGACGACCTTTTTGGCGCCGTATTCGCTCATCCAGAAGCCGTCGACCATGAGCACGTCGTACGTTCCGGTCTTGCCGGTATAATCGAGCAGTTGCTTGTTTTTCAGATAGCCTTCCTCCATCACTTCCCATTTAACGGAAATGCCGGTCAGCTCTTCGAACTGCTTCGTCATCTTCTGGAAAGCGTCCGTGGACGGATGGCTGGCAAACGCCAGGTTGATTTCCGTTCCTTCGTGCTTGCTTTTGATCGAACTCCCCCAGTCGGCCAGCGTTCCCGCCGATGCGCTCGCGGAAGGACTTGCCCCTCCGGAAGCCGCCGGGGCCGAAGCGGACGGTGAAGCGCCTCCGTTGCCGCCCGAACCGCAGGCCGCGAGCGATGTCGTCAGCAGCCCGACGATTGCCGTTTGCAAAATCCGTTTTGCCATTTGCGATCTCTCCCTCTCTTGATGTAACCTCACATCTTTTATCGTTTACATGCCAAAGTTTACGAATTGAAAGAGTTTTCAACAATGTATTCTGACACCGTCTCTTGTCCTCAAAAAACCGAAAACGCTTTAATCGATAAAAAAACAAACCTTGGTGTCAAGGTTTGTGACATCTTCGGCATTTTTATGTCAATTCTTTTCTTTGTACTCCAACGGGGACACGCCGTACGCCTTTTTGAAAATTTTCGAGAAATACGGATAATCGCTGAATCCGCAGGCTTCCGCGACGGCCGCGATTTTCGCTTCGGGTTGCCGTATCAGGACCTGCCTTGCCGCCTCCAGCCGAAACTCGCTGATGTACTGGGTAATCGGCTTGCCCATCACTTCACGGAAAATTTTGCTCATATAGGCGGCGCTAACGCTCGCGCGGTCCGCAATCAGCTGCAGATTGAGCCCGCTGTTTCCGTACTCCTCCCCGATAAACCGGATCGCGTCGTCTACGACCCTTTTGTTGCGGGGCGACCTTTTATCGGCGATCAACGCGCTTTGTCCTACCAAATACCGTTCCCATTTATCGAACAATTCATCGACCGATGCGGCGTTCCGCTGCAGGTCGGCCGGCCCGCCGCCCGGCTGGTCCTTGACGATCAGAACGAGCTCGGAGCGAAACAGCAACTCCAGATGCGCCATGACGCGTTTCATTTCGGTAAAGGAATACCCCTTGTCCTTGCAGAAGGCAAACCACTGGGCAAGCTTGGCGCGGATCTCTTCCCGGTCTTCCGCCAGAACGCTTTTGACAAGAGCCCCCGCAGTCCCCGTCATCGCACGGATGCCGTCCAGATCGATTTGCGAAGGCCATTTGGCCGGATCCTTCAGCATCGTTTTGGCCAGCACCTCGTTCAAGTTCTTCTGTGTGATCGGCTTGAGCAAATAATCGGACACCTGATTGCGCAAAGCCCTTTGGACGTAATGAAAATCGGCGTAGCCCGTCAGCACGATCACTTCGATGCCCGCGTCCACGGCGCGGAAGCGTTCGATCAGATCGAGACCGCTCATCGCGCTCATCCGGATATCGGTAATGACGAGGTCGGGCTTTCCGCTTTCGATCAGCCGAAGCGCCTCTTCTCCGCTGCGCGCCTCCTCGATTTCGGAAAAGGCGACGGGCCCGGCGCCGAGCAGCTTGATCACGCCCTTGCGAATGACAGGCTCGTCGTCAACGATCAGAATCTTCATGGCTTTTTCCCTCCTTGGGCAGCAGAATCCGGACATGCAGGCCGCCGGACATCGATTCGCCGAGCCGCAGGCCGAACGGTTTCCCGTAACGTAGACGGATCCGGTGCTGCACGTTGAGCAGGCCGATTCCCGTCCGGCTTCCGCCCTCCCGCCGCTCTTCCGGCTCTCCCCCGGCTTCTAGCAGCTTGTTCAGCCGCGCGAGCGACGGCTCGTCCATTCCTTCTCCGTTGTCCTCCACGTGAACGGCATAGGACCGTTCATCGACATCCTCCCCCCAGATGCGCAAATAATAATCGCGCTCCCCGGTGAACGCATACAGGAACGCATTTTCCACAATCGGCTGCAGCGTCAGCTTGACGATCGGGAACCGATTGAACGGCTCCAGACCGTCCAGATCGGTCTCGATCGCCGGATAACGCTCGCGCTGAATGTCTAGGTAGGTACCGACATGCGACAGCTCGACTCCAAGCGGCACCTCGGCCTTAACGCTGTCGATCGAGTAGCGGAAAAAATCGGCCAGCGCCTTGCTCATCCGGCTGACGCTCGGCACCTCGTGGATGATCGCCTGGCAGTTGATCACCTCGAGCGTGTTGTACAGAAAATGCGGATTGATCTGATTTTGCATCGCCAGCAGCGTCGCGTCCTTCTGCTTCATCTCCGCGTTGATTTTGTCCATCTCCGCGGCGTGCGCCTTGTCGATCGAATCGGTCATGTTTTCCAGCATTCGGTTGAAGCCGTTGCCGAGAATGCCCACCTCGTCCGAATAGCGGCCGTAGAACCGGACGTCGAGGTCACCGAGCTCGGCTTTTTTCATCAGGCGCAGCAGCTTTTTGACCGGCCGGACGAGCGACAGCGACAGCACGAGCGAAATGGCCAGCGTCATCCCCAGAATGAGCGCGACGATATATGGCTGCACGTTCTGGACTTTGTGAACCGCTTCCGTAATCGATTGCTTGCGAATATGGGCCTGTACTTGAAAACCGCTGTAATCGAGGGACGACTCCATCAGAAGATCGCCGGCGTCCTTCGCTTCGCGTTTCTCGCCGAACGAGGCATAGACGATGCTGCCATCTTCGTTGCGCAGCTCGATGTTCAGGTCCGTCGTCGCCAGCAAGCGGAAGGCGTCGCTGAACATTTTGCCGTTAAGCCGCACGACGAGTACGCCGTCCCTTCCTTCCGCGTTGTAGCGACTTAGGGTAAAATAAATCGTTTTGGGCGAACGGTCCTGGAAAAACAGCAGCTCGTCCGTCGGCTGCGACCAGAATCTCATCGTTCCGTTCATAAAATCGCGGTACCAGCTCTGGCTGCGGTAATCCATTTCGGGAACGGGATTCAAATCGCCGTCGTACAGCAGCGTTTCCGCTCCGCCGTCCGCACGGTCCTTCAGCAGAAAAAAAACCGATTCGATCTCGCTCGAATATTGCAGCCGGAACGCGCCGAGCGTATTTTCCGCCCATAACCGGTCCGCCGCCGCTCCCGCTTCGTCCCCGGTTTTGACCGCCATCAGCCGGTTGCCGTTCCCCGAATACTCGAAAAAATAATGAACGTTGTTCACGATGCGGTACAGCTGATTGTCCAAATTGAGCGCCGCCTGGTCGATTGAACGCTGCACGCGGTGCATCTCGCTGCTTGTCAGCGCGTCCTTGAAATAAACCTGATAGACAAAAGCGACGCTGAAGACGCCGATAAACGAAACGATCGAGATCGAAATGAATATTTTCGTAAAAAATTTACGGTTCATGACCAGCTTTAATATCCATTTTCCGATTGTCGTCGCCTCCTCGCGCCGGGTTCTCTCTTCGACGCGCTCGATTGCCCCCCATTATAATCACATTAAAGTAGGATGAAAAGGAAATAAACTGCCAATCGTCTAACCACAAGAAAAACGCCTTCGGCATCTTCTAATGCTGAAAGCTTACGGAGATCGGCGTATAGTTGTATTTCGTACAATTATTTCAGGTCCAATTTGCCCCTTTCCATTCAATAATTGCATAAATACAACTAATTCGGCCTCTTGCCCTTCATTCTAGCCCAATTCGGACGTTTTAGTTGTACTTCGTGCAATTAAGTAAAAAATCCGCAAAATTTCCGGGCAAATAATTGCACTTCATACAACTAGTGTGAGGCCTATGGTGGGTCACGGAGTGCGAAGGTGCAGCGGCGAGGACATCGTTCTGCACAGGAGTGATAGCTCTTCACCCCCCACAATCTTATACATTCCGAGTGGTTTAAGAAAAACCGTCAGGGTGATTTTCCCTGACGGTCCTTTTGCATTTGATTCGTTCCCCCGTGCTTGCCGCAGTCTTTCCTACTGTCCGGTTAGCCGTCGTCCGCCTCTTTGTCCCGTCGCCCCAACGTCCAACCGTATTTTCATCCTCTTTGCCCTGTTGCCCCGAACCGTTCGGACAGAGGATCCGCTAATTGTGTACAAAACCGGTTTTTTTGCATCTGTGCGGACACAGGATCCGTTATTTGGCTCCGAGACGGCGATTTCGGCCATAAATCATCGAAATAACGGATCCTCTGTCCGATTCATCTTCAAAATGAGGGGGTTTCGGCAAAATAACGTCTTCTGTGTCCGATCGCTAAAGATCAAGTGGAATGAAAACCCCTCACTCATCGAAAAATTTTATACATTCTTATATGTAAACAAAAAACGACTCCGTATCCATCATGCGGATACGGAGTCATTGTTTTTCGAATGACGATCAGTTGTCGAAGTTAAACAGCGGCGTGCTCAAGTAACGCTCGCCGTTGGACGGAACGACCGCCACGACGCGTTTGCCTTCGCCCAGCTCCTTGGCCACTTTCAGCGCCGCGAAGATCGCCGCGCCGGAAGAAATGCCGACGAGCAAGCCCTCTTTCTTGGCGACCGTGCGGGCCGTTTCGAACGCTTCTTCGTTCTCGACCGTCAAGACGCCGTCGTAGACTTCGCGGTTCAGAATTTCCGGAATGAAGTTCGCGCCGATGCCCTGGATTTTATGAGGGCCCGGACCGCCGCCGGACAGCAGCGGGGAGGCCGCCGGTTCGACCGCGTAAATTTTGATGTTCGGGAAGCTCTTCTTCAGCACTTCGCCCGCGCCGGAGATCGTGCCGCCCGTTCCGATGCCGCTCACGAACGCGTCCAGCTTGCCGTCGAAGGAATTGATCGCTTCCACGATTTCCGGACCGGTCGTCTCGCGGTGGATTTTCACGTTCGCCTGGTTCTTGAATTGTTGCGGCATGAAGTAGTCGGCGTTCTCCTTTACGATCTCCTCCGCCTTCTTCACCGCGCCGTTCATGCCTTCGGAGCCCGGCGTCAGCACGAGCTCCGCGCCGTAAGCGCGCAGCAGGTTGCGGCGCTCGAGGCTCATCGTTTCCGGCATGACCAGAATCGCGCGGTAGCCTTTCGCGGCGGCGACCATCGCGAGGCCGATGCCGGTATTGCCGCTCGTCGGCTCGACGATCGTGCTCTTGTCCGGGCTGATCAAGCCCTGCTCTTCCGCGACCTCGATCATGCTGATCGCGATCCGGTCTTTCACGCTTGCGCCCGGATTTTGATATTCCAGCTTCACGTAGATTTCCGCGCTGCCTTCCGGTACGACCCGGTTCAAGCGGACGAGCGGCGTATCGCCGATAAGCTGGGTGACGTTCTGAACAAGTTTAGCCATTAGACTGATTCCCTCCCGATAATAGTGGGCGAATGAGACCCTCAATGTTTAATCCGACTAAAACAGTAGGTTTTACTGTTTTCATCTTATCAGACCCCGGCGAGGATTGTCAATAGCTGGTTAAGTTCGTGAAGTTTAGGAACGGCAAACACGCCTCATCGTCCTCTTTCCCGTCGTCCCGCCGACCTGCCTGCCGCCTCATCGCCCGGCCGTTCGGACAGAGGATCCGCTATGTGTGAACAAAACCCGGTTTTGCGCGCCTATGCGGACAGAGGATCCCTTATTCGCTTCGACAATGGCCGATTCGAACCTGACAAATGGAAATAACGGATCGTCTGTCCGCATCACTATCAAAATGGGGGGTTTTCGACATAATAAGGTCATCTGAGTCCGTTAGCAAAAATTCGAATGGAATAAAAGTCCTTCTTTGCGGAGATCGAATTAAAATGCGGAAAAAGCCGAGCTTAAAGAAGTCTCTTTAATGTCGGCGCCGTATTTCTCGAGCAGATGCTGCTCGAAGTCCCGAAGCCGACCCGCCTTGCCGAGCGCGATCTGGCGGCGGACGCTCTCGCGGATCGTCTCCTCCGGCATCGTATGCTCTACTTTGCGGCCGTCGAGGCGGATAATCGCGTAGCCTTCCTCGATCGGAATCGGACCGAGGGTGTCGCCTACCTCCATGGAGGCGGCCGCTTCCAGTACGGCAGGCTCCTCGAACGGGTCTCCTTCCTCCACCCAACCGAGCGCGCCTCCCGCGTCCGCCGAATATTCGTCCGTCGAGAATTCGCGGGCAAGCGCCGCGAAATCTTCCCCGTTCGCCAGCATACCGATCAGCGCTTTCGCTTGCTCTTCGGTCTGAACGACGATTCGAGCCAATTCGAATTGTACGCGAGGCAAGTACTCGTCGCCGTGCTCTTCGAGATAGAGATCGATCTCCGACTCGCTGACCGAAACCTCCTGTATGGACAGCTTCTCCAGCAATAGCCTGTATTCGGCGTCCTTGCGAACGTCCTCCCGGCTCATGCCCAATTGTTCGTCCATCAGCCGGTAGAACTCGTCCTCGCTTTCGTATCCTTGCCTCATGGACGCAAGTTCGCGTTCCAATTCGCCGGCCGAGACCTCGATTCCCCGGGAGGCGGCTTCGGCCTCCACCGCGCCGTGGAGCATCATGCTCCGCAGCGTCCGCGCGCCGTACGAGGCCAACAGCCGTTCCAGCAGCTGGCCCCGGGTAATGGCCGTCTCGCCGACCGTGGCGACGATTTCATCCTCCGATTCGGAAGGCGGATTTCCCGAGGGAATCGCGTCCGAATCGTCGCGGCAGCCGGACGCGAGCGCCGCGAAGGCTAAGAGGGCGAGCAGCACGAGCGGCATGCGCCGGTTCGTCTCCCTCATCGCAACCCATCCCTTCTCAGTCCCGGTCGGCCAGACGTGCCAATGCTTCCAGCTCTTCCGCCCCGAACAGGTATTTTTCGTTGCAGAAGTGACAGTGAAGCTCCGCTTGGCCGTCTTCGTCGATGAGCGTTCTCAGTTCCGTTCTGCCGAGCGTAACGAGCGCTCTCTCGAATCTCTCGCGAGAGCATTGGCACTTGAAGACCGGCTCGATCGTCTGATGAATCGTCAGATCGTCGCCGACGAGGAAACGCAGGATCCCTTCCGGCGTTTCTCCCTGGTCCAACAGCGCCGTCACGTGGGGCATCGCAGCGACAGCTCGCTCCAGCTTGACCAACTGCTCCTCCGGCAGCTCGGGCAACACTTGCACGATAAAGCCGCCCGCGTGCAGCACCGAATTGTCCGTGTCTACCAGCACGCCGAGCCCCACGGCCGAAGGCGTCTGTTCCGATTCCGCGAAGTAGAGCGTGAAGTCCTCGGCGATCTCTCCCGAGATGATCGGCACGCTGCCCCGGTATGGATCCTTCAGCCCCAAGTCCTTCGTCACATGGAGTTGGCCGCTCCGCCCTACTGCTCCGGCGACATCGAGCTTCCCTTGAGCATTGCTCGGCAGATGCACGTGCGGATGGTCCACGTAGCCTCGGACTTCGCCCGCCGCGTTCGCATCCACGGCGATCTGCCCGATCGGACCGTCGCCCTTGACTTGAGCCGTCAACCTTTCCTTTCCTTTCAGCATGATGCCCATCATCGCCGCCGCGGTCGCCGTCCGGCCGAGCGCGGCCGTCGCCGTCGGGAACGTGTCCTGCCGGCGCTGAAGCTCGCCGACGATCGCCGTCGTCCGCGCCCCGAACACGCGCAAGCCGCCGTTCCAGGCAGTGCCCCGGATGATTTCGTCTTTCACTCTCGATCCCTCCTCGTCGTCTATCCTCCCGGCATCATCCGGGGCCGACGATCTATTTTTACCCGTTCCGTTCATAGACGATTCTCAAGCCTTCCAACGTCAGCAGCGGATCGACCATTTGAATCGTCTCCGATTCCCCCGCGATCAGCTCCGCAAGTCCGCCGGTCGCGACGACTTGGGGCTGCACGCCGAACTCCTTGGCGATTCTCCTCACGATTCCGTCTACCTGACCGGCATAGCCGAAGATCATGCCCGATTGCATCGCCGCCACGGTATTGCGGCCGATGACGGCTTTCGGAACCGACAGCTCGATGCGCGGCAGCTTCGCCGCGCGCTGGTACAGCGCCTCGGCCGAGATCCCGATGCCCGGCACGATCGAGCCGCCCAAGTAAGAGCCGGAAGTATCGATATAGTCGAACGTCGTCGCCGTGCCGAAATCGACGACGACGAGCGGCGTGCCGTACTTCTCGATGCCGGCGACGGCGTTGACGATGCGATCGGCTCCGACCTCGCGCGGATTCTCGTAACGGATATTCAGGCCCGTCTTGATGCCCGGACCGACGATCAACGCTTCCTTGCCCAAGTATTTCGTAAAAAGCCGCTCCAGCGTATTCATGAGCGGTGGAACGACGCAAGACAGGATGACGCCGTCGACTTGAGCCGCCCGGACGCCTGCGAGCTGGAACAGGTTGCTGATCAGCACGCCGTACTCGTCTACCGTCGAAGACCGGTTCGTGCTCAGCCTCCAGTGGTGCGCCAGCGTTTTGCCTTCGTATAAGCCCAATACGATATTCGTATTGCCGACATCGACGACCAGTATCATCCCGCGTTCCCTTCTTTCTTCGCGTTCAAGTCCAAGCTAATGTCCAGCGCCCGGAAGGAATGGGTCAAACCGCCGACAGAGATGACGTCGACGCCCGTCCGGGCGATCTCTCCGACGCGCTCCGGCGTAATGCCGCCGGAAGCCTCGAGTACCACGTGCGGAGCGGCTGCGCGAATCGCTCGCGCGGCGGCCGCCATCGCCTCCGTGCTCATGTTGTCGAACATGACGACGTTCGCGCCGGCCTGAACCGCTTCCTCGGCTTGCGCGAGCGTCTCCGCTTCCACTTCGATCATCATCGTATGCGGAATGCGCGCCTTCGCCGCCCGAACGGCCGCCGCGATTCCGCCGGCAGCCTTGATATGGTTGTCCTTGATCATCACCGCATCGTACAGGCCGAAACGGTGATTGTAACCGCCGCCGACGCGAACGGCGTATTTCTCCAACGCCCGGTGTCCGGGCGTCGTCTTCCTCGTATCGGCGATGCGTACCGGCAGATCCCGGGCTCCGGCGACATATTCGGCCGTCTTCGTCGCGATGCCGGACAGCCGTTGCAGCAAATTCAATGCGAGGCGCTCGCCCGTCAGAATGCCGTGCGTTCCGCCTTCGACGACAGCCAGCACCATGCCGCGCTCTACCCGCTTGCCGTCTTCCGCCAGCGCTTCGAACTTCAAGCGGGGGTCGACGATCTCGAAGACGAGACGGGCAAGCGGAATGCCCGCCAGCACGCCGGCCTGCTTGGCGTGGATAATGCCCTTCGAAGCATGAGCCGCCGGCACGGTGGCCATCGTCGTCGCGTCTCCCGATCCGAGATCCTCGGCGAGCCATACCCGCAGCTGCTCCTTGACGGCCTCGACCGCAGGTCCCCCGTTTGTCCAATCGCTTTCTCGCTCAAACATGTTCGTCGACCCTTTCCGTACGCATTCCCGTTTCCCGGTTCATGACCGTGTGCGTCCGCCAGTTCAAATCGTCCTTATCCGGATAATCTTCCCGATAATGCCCGCCTCTGCTTTCCTCCCGATGGAGCGCCGACTCGGTCACGAGCAGCGCGCAGGTAAGCAAGTTGGCGTACTCGAATTCTTCCCGTCTCGTCAAATTCATCTGGAACAACGGCAGCTGCTTCTTAAGCTCCTCGAGTCCTTTCAACAATCCGGCCCGATTTCTGCGGAGACCCGCGAAGCGCACCATCGTCTTCTGCAGCTTCAGCCGTCGCTCGATCAACGTCCCGTTCAGCACCGCTTGCCGATCCGTCGCCGGACCGTTGTCCGCGATTGCCCGAACGGGCGGCAGCTCGCCGATCGCGTCCACGATGCGCTGACCGAACACGATCGCCTCCGACAAGGAGTTGCTGGCCAGACGGTTCGCGCCGTGCACGCCGGTAGAAGAAGCTTCTCCGCAAGCGAACAGTCGCTTGATGCTCGTCTCCCCGCGAAGATCGGTCTTGACCCCGCCCATCATATAATGGGCTGCGGGAGCGACCGGAATCCAATCGGTCGTCATGTCCAAACCGTAGTTCAAGCAATACTCGAAGATCGTAGGAAAACGATGTTTGATAAGTTCAGGCGATTCGTGCGTAATATCGAGATAAACGTAAGTCGATTTCGTCGCTTCCATCTCGCTGACGATCGCCCGGGCGACGACGTCCCTGGGCGCCAGCTCGAGCTGCGGATGGTAATTCTCCATGAACCTCTCTCCGCGATTGTTCCGCAAGTACGCGCCTTCGCCCCGCACCGCCTCGGAGATGAGAAATCTCGGCGCTCCGGGATAGCAGAGCGAGGTCGGATGGAATTGATTGAATTCCATGTCGCGAATATCGGCGCCCGCCCGGTAGGCCATCGCGACGCCATCCCCCGTGGCGACGTCCGGATTCGTCGTATAACGATAGAGCTGCCCGGTCCCCCCGGTGCACAAGACGGTTGCGTGGCCGAATACGGCCACGCGCGATCCGTCCGGCCGCTGCGCCAGCGCGCCCCGGCACTCTCCGTTCTCCGTCAGCAGGTCGAGCACGAAATGATCGTCCCACAGCTCGATGCCCGGAGCCGTCTTCACCTTCTCCGCGAGCGCGCGGACGATCTCGTAACCGGTTGCGTCGCCGTTCGCGTGCAGAATGCGCCGCTGGCTGTGCGCCCCCTCCTTGGTCAGGGCGAATTGCCCGTCTTCCTCGTCGAAGTTCGTGCCGTAACGGATCAATTCCCGGACGCCCGAAGGCCCTTCATGCACGAGAACGTCGACCGCCGCAGACTCGCATAGTCCGGCCCCGGCGAACAACGTATCCTGAGCCAGAAACGCCGGGGAATCGTCTTCCGAGATGACGGCGGCGATCCCGCCTTGAGCGTAACGGGTATTGCTGTCGAACAGCGACTTCTTCGTGATCATCAGCACGCGGTGCCTTTCGCTCGCCTTCAACGCCGTAAAAAGGCCGGCAATGCCGGCCCCGATCACGATGACGTCGGTTTCCACGCGAGGAAGTTGGTCCAGATCAAAATCGACAACGTATCGTGGTATCATGATGGTATTAGTCCCCACTCCAACTTAGTGTAGCGGCCTTTCGCCGAGCGTTCGGCGATCGTCCGCCTTACTTCACGAGCAGCATGCGTTCCAGCGACAGACGGGCTTTGTTCGCGATGTCCTCCGGCACGAAAATTTCCGGCTGCATCGTCTCCAGCGCTCTGACGACCTTCTTCAAATTATTGACCTTCATGTTCGGGCAGACGAGGAATTTCGAAGCGAAATGAAACGTCTTGTCCGGGCTGTCCAGACGAAGCTGATATCCCGTCCCATCTTCCGTGCCGACGATGAATTCCTTATGGCTCGATTCGCGGCAATACTTGAGAATGCCCGTCGTGCTGCCGACGTAATCCGCCGCCGCGACGACCTCCGGCCGGCATTCGGGATGAACGACGAACTGCGCGTTCGGGTATTTCGCCCGCATTTCTTCGACTTCCTTGATCGTCAGCATGTCATGGGTGTTGCAGTAGCCTTCCCAGATGATCATTTTCTTGTCCGTATGTTGGGCTACGTAATGGCCGAGGTTTTTGTCCGGACACCAGATGATCTCGTCCGCGTCCACCGAATTGACGACTTTGACCGCGTTGGACGACGTGCAGCATATATCGGTCTCGGCCTTCACGTCCGCCGAGGAGTTGATGTACGTCACGACTTGCGCGTTCGGATGCTTCGCCTTCAGTTCCCGAAGCCCGATCGGGTTGACCATGTCGGCCATCGGGCAGCCGGCGCGCTCGTCGGGAACGAGCACCGTCTTGTCGGGGGCGAGAATTTTCGCGCTTTCTCCCATGAAGTGAACGCCGCAAAATACGATCACGTCCGCGTCCGTCGACGCGGCCTTCTGCGCCAGAAGGAAAGAATCACCCCGGAAATCGGCTACCTCCTGTATTTCATCGCGCTGGTAATAATGAGCGAGAATGATGGCATTGCGTTCCTTCTTAAGCTGCGCCAGCCGTTCGCGCAATTCGCGATTTTGTTCGGCTTTACGCTCTAAAGCCAAGGCCTCCATGCGGATCTCCTCCCTGAATACCGGTAGTTTGTGAATGAATGCACAAACGTGGCGGGATTGCTGTCTTTATTGTGGACGAAAAGGACTTCGTTCATTAACACTTAATTTACACTTGCCAGGAAAGGCTGTCAATTGATCTTGCGAGGATTTGAAAAAACGGGATGCCCGCCGCGCGTCGGCGCGGGAACATCCCGTTCGTGCATCATCGCTCAAGATTAAGATTTCGGCTCTTCCGGGCCTCCGTCCTTGCGAGGCTCCATTCCGGTCGTCAGGGGCTCGTCGTCGTCGCGGGTTTGGATCCGCACTTTGACGTTGCCCATCGTATCCACGATCGGTTCGGCTTTGGCTTCTTCTTCGCTTCCGGAGCCCTCGTCTCCCGGTTCTTTCGGCTCGCCGAGCTTTCCGGTCTCCATCAGCGACTTGATCTGATCCAGGTCGAGCGTCTCTTCTTCAAGCAGCGTGTTCGCGATCAAGTGCATTTCGGCGCTCTTCTCGGTGAGCAGCTTCTTGGCGCGTTCGTAGCAATCGCGCGTGATGCTCTGCATCTCCTGGTCGATCTCGTAAGCGATCTTGTCGGAGTAGTTCTGCTCGTGGCCGATATCGCGGCCGAGGAACACTTGGCCTTGCGAGTTCCCGAATTGCATCGTTCCGAGCTTTTCGCTCATCCCGTATTCCATGATCATCGCGCGAACGATGCTCGTCGCTTGCTTGAAGTCGCTGTAAGCGCCGGTTCCGATCTCGCCGATGAAAATTTCCTCCGCCGCGCGTCCGGCCAGCAAGCCGGTCATCTTGTCGAGCAGCTCCTGCTTCGTGATGAGCATGCGGTCTTCCTTCGGCAGCATGATGACGTAGCCGCCCGCTTTGCCGCGAGGAACGATCGTCACCTTGTGCACGGTATCGGCGTGCTCGAGGAAGTAACCGGCGATCGTATGGCCCGCTTCGTGATAAGCGACGATCCGCTTCTCCCGGTCGCTGATGATGCGGCTCTTCTTCTCGGTACCGACGATGACGCGGTCGATCGCTTCGTCGACGTCCTGCATCGAGATGTCTTTCTTGTTGCGTCTCGCGGCGAGCAGCGCCGCCTCGTTGAGCAGGTTCTCCAGGTCGGCGCCGGTGAAGCCGGTCGTCCGCTTGGCGATCGTGCCGAGCTTCACGTCTTTGCTCAGCGGCTTGTTGCGGGCGTGAACCTTGAGCACCGCCTCGCGGCCTTTGACGTCCGGACGGTCGACCGTCACCTGGCGGTCGAAACGGCCCGGGCGCAGCAGCGCCGGATCGAGAATGTCCGGGCGGTTCGTCGCGGCGACGATAATGATGCCTTCGTTCGCGCCGAAGCCGTCCATCTCGACGAGCAATTGGTTGAGCGTCTGCTCGCGCTCGTCGTGTCCCCCGCCGAGGCCCGCGCCCCGTTGACGGCCGACGGCGTCGATTTCGTCGATGAAGATGATACACGGCGAATTTTTCTTCGCGTTCTCGAACAGATCGCGGACGCGGGACGCGCCGACGCCTACGAACATTTCCACGAAGTCCGAACCGGAGATCGTGAAGAACGGCACGCCGGCTTCGCCCGCCACCGCGCGAGCCAGCAGCGTTTTACCGGTTCCCGGAGGACCGACGAGCAGGACGCCTTTCGGAATGCGGGCGCCGAGCGTCGCGAACTTGCGGGGATCCTTCAGGAACTCGACGACCTCGACCAATTCCTGCTTCTCTTCGTCCGCTCCGGCGACGTCTTCGAACGTGACCCGTTTTTTCTCTTCATTATAAAGCCGGGCGCGGCTCTTGCCGAAGTTCATCACCTTGCCGCCGCCGCCCTGGGCCTGGTTGATCAGGAAGAAGAACAGCGCGAACATGATGATGAACGGTAAGATGGACATCATGAAAGTCATCCAGAAGCTTTGTCCCGGCATTTTTTTCGAGATGACTTCGAAATTTCTCTCTTGGCTGAGCGTCGTAAACTGCTCCATGACGTAATCGGCCAGAGGCGCCCGGCCCATGAAGACTTCGCCCTTCTCCTGACCGGCCGTCGGTCTGTATTCGCCCGTGACCCAGTAGGTTCCGTTCTGGATTTGCAGCGTCATGCTTTGCACGTTGCCCGTCTGCGCTGCGGCAACGAGCTCATTGTAGCTCAGTTCTTTCGTCGTATCCTGTCTCCCGATGAAGAACTGAACGATCCCTACAGTCACCAAAAAAATAAGTAAGTAAAAACCTGTGTTCCGGATGAACCGATTCATCCCCGACCTCCTCTCGACACGCTCACATCATTTTACCATAGCCTGTCTCGGCATCACAATCCGACTTGCGCCGCCGCGCGGGCGAACGTCAGCTCGAATAGATCTCCGGCTTCAGCACGCCGACGAACGGAAGATTGCGGTACTTCTCCGCGTAATCCAGTCCGTAGCCGACGACGAAAGCGTCCGGAATCGTAAAGCCGGTATAATCGGCGTTCAGATCGACCGACCGGCGCCCCGGCTTGTCGAACAGCGCCACGACGTTCACGGACAAGGCGTTGCGCCTCTCGAGGACGTCGATCAAATAGCTGAGCGTCAGCCCGCTGTCGATAATGTCTTCCACGATCAGGACATCGCGGCCTTCCACCGAAGCGTCCAAATCCTTGATGATCTTAACCTCTCCCGAGGAACGGGTCGAATTGCCGTAGCTCGACACCGCCATGAAATCCAGCTCGATCGGAATCGAAATATTCTTGGACAAGTCCGCCATAAAAATAAAGGCGCCTTTCAGCACGCAAATGACGAGCGGATTGCGTCCTTCGTAATCGCGGCTGATCGCCGCCCCGAGCTCCTTGACCTTCTGCTGAATGTCGTCTTGCGAGTAAAGCACTTCCTGAATGTCGTTTTGCAAAGAAGGAGCCTCCCAGCGAGATTATTACACGGTATGATGGCTTTCAACCGATGATGCCCCCGTTTTCGGCGCCGGCATAGGCGATGCGCAGCGTCGTTCGGGTATCGGTGTCGACGGGGGCATGGCTCGAACGCCTCATTCCCGGGATCCACAGCACGCGTCCCTCTCCATCTACCAGCAGAGGAATCCGGTCGCGGCGGGACCGCGGCACTTTGGCATCGACGAACATATCTTGCACTTTTTTGGTGCCGTTTAGTCCGTACGGCTGCATGTTGTCCCCCGGCTTGCGGCTGCGGACGAGAAGCGGATACCGAAGCCTGTCGGCGTCGAACGCGGCTTCCGTCCGAGAATTCCGTGTCCCGGGAATCGATCCCTCCAGACGTTCGAAACGAAGACGATCCCCCGTTTCGGCGATGAGCAGCTCGCCGGTCGCATCGGCAACGATATACGTAAAGCTGACCGAATCCGGCTTTTCCGGTCCGACATACGCCTGTTCGTATTCTCCTCTCAGCACCCAGCCGTCCCCGATATCCATTCGGAACACGGAAGGACGCTCCTGAGCGAGAGCCGAGATCATGTCGTCCACTTGCCGGAAATCCAGCATTTGGCGCGGGTTTGAAGAACAGTTTAATATTAATTTAATCAATCTGCGTTGTAAAGCGACGTGAAGGCCGCGGAACCGCCGCCGCTCCAACAAAAATCCGTCTCCCGAAGGGGCGACCCCCTCCCGGAAAGCAAGCCGCGTCCGCTCTTGCAAATAATCGTCGTCCGCCGCCGCCAGGTCGGCCAGTCGCGCCAAGGATGCTTTCAGCTTCGGATTGTACGCTTCCAGCATCGGCATGACGTCCAGCCTGACGGCATTGCGGAAGTAATGGCGCTCGGCGTTGCTGCTGTCCGTGGAGTAAGACACCCCGTTCCGCTTACAATAGTCCAGAAGCTCACATTTGGTTATACGCAGAAAGGGTCGAATCAGTTCCAACCGATCGGCTTTTCTTCGAAAAGGAATGCCCGCGAGCCCTCCGACGCCGGTTCCCCGGATCACTCTCATCAAGACCGTCTCGGCTTGGTCGTCGGCGTGATGGGCGGTGAGCAGCCACGAGGCGCCTTCCTTGCGGGCCGTCTCCGCAAGGAAGGCGTAGCGGCGTTCCCTGGCCGCTTCCTGGGCGTTCGCTCCCGTTTCCTCGATATAAGCGGGAAGGGCGAGCTTCGCCGTCTCGAAGGCCAAGCCCCATTCTTCGGCCGTTCGGCGAACCGTCTCGGCTTCGGCGGCCGACTCCGCTCCCCGGAACTGATGATCGGCATGGGCGACGACGATTCGAAACGGCGACTCCTCCGCCATCGTCTTCAGCAGATGCAGGAGCGCCATGGAATCGGGGCCGCCGGATACGGCCGCGACGACCGCCGCGTCCTCCCGCCACCAGCCTGCCGCGCGCGCATCCGCCCTGATGTCTTCCGTCCAATCCCGTTGCGGTCGCACGTTCATCTCCCCTTCTTCGGCGGTTGCGGCTTATTGAAAAAGCCAGATCGCCGCTATCGTCAAGCTGAGCATGATCGCCCCGCCCAGCAAGCCGGCCATCCATGCCGGCACGTAATCCTCGGAAGGCGGCCGTTTCTCCGACCTCCGCACGGCTTCTCTCCATTCGCTTCTAGATTCCTGCGCGCTGGCGAATTGGCCCGTCAGCGCCTTCTCGAGCCACTTCTCGAGCGGCTGCAGCTTCGGGTTGCTGCGGACGAGCTTCATCAGTTCGCGGGGATGCCTGTTCTGCGGAATGAGAGTGCGCGACAGATGGACCAGCCGTTTCCCGTCCAGCGCATGCAGCCATAACAAGCCCACCGCGAACAGGTCGTAGCCCGGATCTGCCGTCCGGCTCCCCGCCGACCAATATCCCCGATCGTAAATTTCCGTGAACTGGCGAACGCTTCGACCGATGGCCGAAGCTCCTCCGAAATCGACCAACTCCACCCGTCCGTATTCGCCGACGAGCACGTTGTCGCTTTTAATGTCCCCGAACACCCAACCGGCTTCGTGCAATTGCGACAGCCGCTCCAGCAGGCCGTAGCCGATCACGCCAATCCAATGGGAGCCGTGTTGACGCAAATAAGTTTTAAGCGGCACTCCGGGCACATATCTCATGACATAGAAAGGAACCTCGTTCCCGTCCAGCCGAGCGTCGTCGACGTCCAGCAGGAAGGGCGGCCTGCCCTTCTGGGAACGGTCCAGAGAGGTCAAGATATTGACCTCCCCCTGAAGCTCGGCCGCCTCCCGGCCCAGCTTGATCGCGCAGGAACGGTTGCCGGCCGAAGCCAAATAAACCTGCCCGTTAGCCCCTAGCCCGAGCAGCTTCACCAGCCGATAGCGATTCCCGTTCCACTTGCCCGTAATTTCCGTGCCTTTGGGCAGCAACTCACGATTAGACGACGTTGTCACTCCGCACCTCGCTCGACGCGCCTCGCGAAGCCTGTTCCGGCGTGTCCGTTAGCTCTATTGTGCTTATTTTACCACAAGTTTCGCGGATGTAATCAACGACCTGCAGAAGCGCAGGCCCCGTTGGCGTCGTCCCTCGCATGCGGATTTTCCCGAACAACGCGCCGATGCTCGCCGCACGGGTCAGCCAACCGGCGTCCATGACGCAATACGAATACTGCGAATCTCCCGGAAAATGAAACACGGATACTCGGCTGTTCCCTTCCCTGGCCTGCAAGCTTAGGACGAGATCGCGTATCGCTTCCTCCACGGCGTGCAGCTTCGGCTTCATGCTGGCGCTGGCGTCGATGAGCAGCGCGACGGACAGCTCCGCCGTCTCTTCCATCTCTTCCATCACCTGTACGACTTCTCCGCGCTTGGCCGGCGGGAGCGCGCCCACGTCGTTCACCCCGAACAGCTGGCGAAGCTCCTGATTGACCGCCTGGCGGATCGTTCCCGCGACGGTCTGCCGCGTCATCATCTGCACGGTCCTCGACAGCTGCCGGCTCGTCACGATCTGGCTGATGCCGCCGCCCGCCCTGGCGATTTCCGCGATCTCCGCCGCGCCGTATTCCCCGATCGTTCCCTCGTCCACGACGCCCGCCACGTTCACCGTAATGCCTTCCGCGTAAGCCTGCGCCGCCGCCACGACCGGGCTCTCCCCGACGTTCGAGCCCCCGTCCGTAATGAGCAGAATTTGTTTCATTCCTTTAAGCTCCTCTCGTAAGTTTCTAGCATCTATTAAGAGTGTCGCCAAGGAATGCGAGATTTAACCTTCTTGCGAGACGGGGCGGGCATTCGAAGGAGGGCCGCCATCGCAAGAAAGGCCGGCAAGTTCGGCGCTTTCCCGTGAAGTTGCTCCGTCGTCCCGAGCCGTTCGGACAGGAGATCCGTTATTTGTGAACAGAACCGGGTTTAGCGCACCTTCGCGGACACAGGATCCCTTATTTGACTCGATTAAGGCGAATTCGGCCGCAGCGAATCGAAATAACGGATCGTCAGTCCGCACCTTCGGCAAAATGAACAGTTTTCGGCGAAATAAGGTCATCTGTGTCCGATCGTAAAAAAAAGGATCGCGAAAAGGAAAGGGGGATTCCGAAATGAAAACCTTGTCGCTGAAAGACATTCGGGATATCAAGCGCGCAAGCGATTCAGCCGTGCGCTATTCCGTCGATCATTCGGTAAATGTATTCCGCGCTCGAACCGACCCGCCCGAGCGCATGGAAAGCTTCCCCCTTCGGGATCCCGACGAGATCAAAGCTCTGAATCGACTGTCTCGCGCGAAGCTGCTTGCCGCCTTGAACAACGGTACCGTTCGGTACGATGCGGAAAGACGGGTGATGTTCCTTGCTCGACTATCGGGAAGCGAATGAGGCGCTGGCCAGGCTCGCCGATCTGGATAGCTGAAGGTTGAAGATAAAATCGTCTACTTGATCGGTCTTGAAGATATTATTTTAGATCGACTGCGAAGAGCCGTACATTGGAGTTCCGGCAGAGATCGGGAATGGGGCTATCGATTGCTCCTGATGTATTTGGAAAAAATCGACCTTCCCTATATCGCCAGTCGTTTCGAGACCGAATCGGAGCGGCAGGAATTCGAATATTGGTTCGAGGAAGCTTCCAAGGAAAAAAACGAGACCTGAACACAAAGAGAGCCGGCGCAGCTTCCGAGCGATATTGCTTCAAATCAAAGAACCTCAAATTCCACTGTGCAGTGGAATTTGAGGTCCATTCGCGTGCCACCTGTTCGTTACGGACAGAGAATCCGCTATCTGTGAACAAATCCGGTTTTTGCGCGCCTTCGCGGACAGAGGATCCGTTATTTGGCTCCGAGAGTGCGATTTCGGCCATGGATCATCGAAATAACGGATCGTCTGTCCGAATCGCCGCCAAAATGAGGGGGTTTCGACAATATAAGGTCTTCTGTGTCCGATAGCTCAACTCACCGTCCGCGGACGCTCCAGGCGGTTGAAGCCCGGCCACCGGAACGCCGCCCATTCCGGCTGATGGCGCGAGATCCGGGTGACGACCACGGTCATATCGTCCATCGCCGCGCCCGGATATTGACGCAGCGCGGTGTCGAGCAGGGCGTCCGCGATATCCTGCGGATTCCCGTCGTCCAGCTCCTGAAGCACCCGCTTCATCCACAGCTCCTTGTTGTGAAGCTGATGGCCCGGGGAATCCAGCACCCCGTCGGTCATCATGACGAGCGTATCCCCCGGCTGCAGCTGCACGCTGAGCAGGTCGATCTCGATATCTTGCAGGATGCCGATCGGCAAATTGTTCGCGGCGATCGGAATGACCTCCCTCCCTCTCTTGATAAAGCTGGGCGTCGATCCGATCTTGAGCATCGTCGCTTGTCCCGAGTAGAGATCGATCAGCGCCAAATCCACCGTCGCGAACATTTCTTCCGGCGAGCGTAGCAGCAGAATCGAATTGACCGACTTCACGGCCAGCCGCTCGTCGATGCCGGATTGCAGAAGCTGCTCCAGCATCGACAGGGCCGCGCTGCTCTCCATTCTCGCCCTCGTCCCGTTGCCCATGCCGTCGCTTAGCGCGACGGCGAACTTGCCGCTGCCGAGCTCCGTCATGCTGAAGCTGTCTCCCGACAGCACATCGCCGTCCTTCGCGGCGCCCGCCACCCCCGTTTCCACTTCGAAAATTTTCGCCGACGCGAACGCGACCGTCGTCAGATGCGCGGCCGGAACGCCGACCTGCTCGCCGCCGACCGTCACCGTCTCTCCCAGAATCTCCGTCAGAATCGGCGCGATCATCTTGCGGCATTCGTCGTACCCGGTGCGAAAAGCGTGCACCATCTCGATCTCGATATGTCCCTCCTCCAGACTGATAATATCTATACTTTGAATCGCCAGTCCCAGACGGTCGAGGGCATCCCGGATCTGCCTCTCCTGCGTCTCCATCTGCTGGGCCTCGCGACGGATTTCCTTGACCAGATCGTCCATCACTTGCGACATGCCGGATAATTGGTCGGCGACGAGAAACCGGCTGTCCTGCAATTGCTGCCGCCACCTGAGATCGTGGCGGTAAACCTCGTATTGCCGTTTGAGCACGTCCAGCACGAGCGGCGTCTTCACGCACGCCCGGCTCCACGACTTCGGAATTTGCGAAGGCATCAAGTCCGGCTGCTCCTCGACCGCCGTCATCATGTCCGTCATCAGCTTGTAGGTCTGAATGAATTGCCCGTTCCAGCACAGCCCGCGGCGATGGCATTTCGCGCAGGCCCGCTCGTGAACCTCGTTGACGAAATGATCCAGATCGCGATTTTGCAGCTCGGTCTCCCCTTCGTGAGTCATCTGACGGAAGCTCCGGGAGAGCTGACGGAACATCTCGGAGAACTTTTCCACCCTTTCGGCGGTCAAATCCCGCACTTTCTGGGCATATTCCTGCTGGTGCTGCGCATAGCTTGTAGTACCGGGGACGAACCCGGCCAACCCGTTCAACGCGAAGCGCGGCGTCAACAGCAGCAGGAGCGAGGCGGCCGCAGTCGCCCAAGTGGACAGCATCATATCGCCGGCGCCCGCCCCGAACAGCTCGAAGACCGACGCTCCGAGCAGCATGCCGAATAGGGAAGCCGCTTTGCCGCCTTCCCTCAGAAGGCCGGCCATCAGTCCCCCGAAAGCCATCAGCCCGATTTCGGCCGTCGCTCCGGCATTGGACAAGCTAAGCACCACCCCCGCCACGACGCCTGCCGAAGCGCCCCATGCAGGGCCGCCGACGTATGCCGTCAGAAGGACGAAATAACGCGACAGCACCCCGGCCACCGCCACGCCGTAGATCGTCCATCCCGTCATCCCCGTCAATAGACACGCCGCAAGGATCGCCACGCCCACCCATTCCTCGTGACGGAGGTCGGAAGGCTTGCGCGTTTTCGTCAGCAAGGGCAACGCGTGTACGAAGAGCAGCGTCAGCACGAACGCCAAGCCGGCTTCAACGACGGTGAGGACGTACGGCAGCCAGCTCGTCCCGCCGCTCAGCAGCGCATCGAACAGTCGGACGATCAGCGTCGCCGCGAACACGATGACCGGGGCCTGGGACAATTCCGTCTTCTCGTAGAGCGTCAATGCCCGATAGAGCAAATAGATGACGCCGATCTCCGCGCAGATAACGACGGGCATCGGATCGATCGCCCAGAAGCTTCCCGCGACGAGCGACAGCATCGCCCAGAAAGCCAGATCTCTGCGCAAGTACAGCACGACTCCGAAAAAAGCGGCCGCGAACGGAGCAATGCCCTCGAGCATCGTGGCCCGTCCCAGCAAAAAACCGATTCCTATGAGCAGCAGCAGCCATTGCCTCTCGCGAATCGCTTGCCCCCAACCGACCAGCAAGGACGGCTTGCTAATTTTTCCTCCGGATTGCGCCTGTGCGGATTCGCTCCGCTTGCGATACCAACTCCCGCTCCCTTTCCCGGGAACGGACGAGGGTCCTGTTCCCATTCTCGGCACGAAAGGAACGACGGACGGCTTGTCCATGATGCACACCCCATTCACAAGATTGAATTGTGCTCTTAATTATAGGGGGGGCATTTTATAAAGTTTGTCAGAAACGGTTGGCAAGCGAAAAGTTTTTTCCGACAGTTTCGCACGGTTCGTGGCGATGGCTCGCGCGGCGAGTCCAAACCATTGGCGCGCATGGGCTTTCCCGGCCGGGGCCGGGGTCGAGACTTCCGGCTTCCCGCCATTTCCGACAGCGAAAAACCGCCCTCATCCGACGGTGAATGGCGCTACATGCCGCCTGGATCCGGACGCGATCCGCGCGGGAATGCCGGATGTCCGCGAAACAATGCGCGAGCGTCCGCAATCCGTCCTGAATATTTTTAGCCCTTGCCTCCGGGAACGGCCCGTCGCCTTGCTCCATCGCCCACAGCCCCGCCATGCCGCCAACGCCCCGACCGTTCGGACAGAGGATCCGCTAATTGTGAACAAAACCGGGTTTTTTGCATCTGTGCGGACTGAGGATCCGTTATTTGGCTCCGAGATGGCGATTTCGGCCATGGATCATCGAAATAACGGATCGTGTGTCCGAAACGCCTTCAAAATGCGGGGTTTTCGGCAAAATAAGGTCATCTGTGTCCGATCTGATATGTGAACAGTAAAGCCGGACCCTCCGGGCCCGGCTTGAATGAATGACGATTCTTATATCTTACGAACGACGTCCTCCGCGTCCGCCTCGTTTGGATTCGGTGCTTTTCTTAAGAGAAGAAATACGTTCTTCGCTGTCCTTGAGGAAGCGAGACAATTTGTCATCAAAAGAGGGAGATCTTCCGAAACCACCCGGCTTGGAGGGGCGACCGCCTCGATCGCGAGGCCCGCGTTGCTGCATTTGGTGCATTTGTTGCTGTTCCGGCGGTCTGTCCACGGCTTGACGAATGGAAAGGCCGATCTTCCCGTCCTTGTCCACGTTAATGACCTTGACCGTGACCATGTCATTAATCTTCAAGTGCTCGTGAACATCCTTAACATAGCTGTCCGCGATTTCGGAAATATGGACGAGCCCCGTGACGCCGCCCGTTAAATCCACGAAGGCTCCGAAATGCGTAATGCCGGTAACCTTGCCCTCCAGTTTGGTTCCCACTTCGATGGCCATAAAAACCAATGTTCCTCCCTGAACCTAATAGTGCCCGAACGATACACGTCCGGTTATGCAAATTATAAACGACAAGCGGAAGCAAGGTCAACAGACGTTAGACTACACTAACAGTGTATAGGCTCAGGTTATTTCGTCTTGATCGGAACTTCCCCGGGAAGCCCGAGTCCGTACTCCTTGCGGGCAATTTGGCCGATGTATTCGTCGTCGTTCAGGCGCGCGATCTGCAATCTCAATTCCTCGTTCCTCGCTTGGGCTTCGGCAAGCTTGCGATTGGCTTCCTCCAACTGACCGGTGTGCTCGCCGATCTGACCGTATTGCGAGATCAGCACGTAGACGGCCCAGCTCATGAACAGAACGATAACGAACAGCAATAATTTCAATCTTCTGCGCACGCCCGTCGCGGCGGATGTCACAGCCTTGGAGCGTGAAGACAATCCGTTGCCTCCTTTCCCTGCGGTTAACGCGTGCCGTTCGGACCGATTCCGAATCGGGCAAAATAGAGATACGTGCTCATTATAGCATACGATGACAACCCGGAAATATCCTTCTTACGACGCAAATTCCCTTAAAAAGGCTGTCGAAAGACGCAGGCCGCTAAGGCTTTTTCTTAAAGAGATCCCTAATCTGCCTTATTCGCTCTCTCATCCGGCGCCAGGCGTTGACCAATGGAGCAAATTTGCGCCTGACGGGAAGGAGCCTCGTCCAGATCAAGCGGCCCAGAGAAGCGAAAGGCTTCAAGAGCAGCTTGCCGACCCAGAGCAGCAAGGCGGCCGTCACGATGAACGCGATATCCAGGAGCTTGGCCAAGATCCGAACGACCCAAAAAACGGGAGCTCCGACGACCGCGCGCAAGATTTTGACTCCGATGCGGGACGCGGATTGGAGAAGATCGATCATTTTGCCCGACAGCTTGACCGTCCAGCCGCTGAGAAGGCCGAAATAGCCCGTTACGCCGATGCCTAATCCCAAGAAGACGTACAGCCGGACTTCTCCCTGATTGCTGTTCAGCAGAACAGCGAACACGCAGAGCGTCGCCGCTGCCCAGTAGACGACGTCCAGACCGGGGAGCAGCCAACGGGCGACCCGAAAACGATGGGAGGCGACGCGATAGACGTCGAAGACGAGCCCCATGGCGAGTCCGCACAGCATCATGTAGGCGATCGTCATGCCTTGGACCGCGGCGCTCACTTGAACAGCTTCCCGAACAGGCCCTTAGATTTATTTCCGGCGCTCCCGTCCAAGTACACCAGAGAATGAATCGTCCCTTCGATCGAGACGAGTCCTTGATCCAGGCTCAAGTTCTTCATGTGCAAATTTTGCCCGCGCACGGTCAAAAAGCCGCACTCGGTTTCCAGCAGAAATTCTTCGTTGTCGAAGCTTTCCACGTTGCTGACGCCCGTAATATCGAGCGACTTGCGGTTCAGCATCCGAATTTCCTGGTGCTTGGCCCCTTTGACGTGTTCCATGGCGCGCCCCTCCTCCTTGCTTCGGCGTACGTGATCAACCTCTTTAAGACTAGCCTATGGAAGAGTGGGGGGAAATAGAACAGCCGGGAGCGAACGCTCCCGGCCGAATTCGTCGGATTTCCGAACTGGCGGTTTTATCTTATGACGACGCACACGGGCTTGTTCACTTGCAGCTGCGTTCCGGTAAAGACCGGAAGACCGGAATTCGGCTCGATCCGGAACAAGACGAGCGAATCGGAATTCTGGTTCGCCGCGATCAGCCATTGGCCGTCCGGAGACAAAGCGAAATTGCGGGGGAACTTGCCCCGCGTCGACACGTGGCCGGACGGTTGCAGCTCTCCGGTTTTCTCGTCCACGCCGAAGACGGCGAGACTGTCATGTCCGCGGTTGGAAGCGTAGACGAACCTTCCGTCCGGAGAAACGAGAATTTCGGCGCACCAGCTTTCGCCTTCGTACGAATCGGGCAGCGTGGACAGCGACTCCCTTCGAACGAGCCTGCCGTCTTCGTAATCGAAACGCGTTACCGTGCTGTTCAATTCGTTGACCGCGTACGCCGCGCGGCCGGACGGGTGAAACGCGAGATGGCGCGGCCCCGCTCCCGCCTCCAGGGAGACGGCGTCGCTGGCCGCCCATTCGTCCGCTTCCGGGCTGCGGACATAAACCATGATTTTGTCCATGCCGAGGTCGGCGACGAGCAAATATCGGCCGTCCGGACTGAACACCGCCGAATGCGGATGCGGCTTCGTCTGGCGCTCCTTGTTCGGTCCCGAGCCGGTGTGGCGGAAGCGGATAGACGGCGGTCCGGGCTTATGGTCCGGCCGGACCGGATACATCATGACGGATTCCCCGCTGTAATTCGCGACGGCCAGCCAGTCCTCGGCAGGCGTGAGCGACAGATGGCAAGGATGGCTGCCGTGGGTCGGAAGATATTGTCCCGGACCTAGCTTGCGAGTCTCGGCGTCGACCGGAAAGGAGGCGAGCTGCCCGCCTTCGGCCTTGTCCCCGTCGGCATCGAGATATTCGTCCGTCTCGCTGATCGCGTACAGCCGAGTCCCCTCCCGATTCAGCCGCAGGAAGGACGCATTTTCGATATTGCCGTATTCGGCCGTCTTGACCAGCTCCCCCGTCTCCGTCAGCAGCTCGGCGCGGGTAATCCCGACCTCGTTCTTCGCGGCGTAAGCGCCGATCCATATTTCATGAACCTTCGTCATCGTTCATCTGCTCCTCTAGTTATGTAGATTGGAGTTCAACGCCCGGCTGGGGCCCTTTGACACCATCATACAACAAATCGGGGCTTTTCCGAAGGGATGGGATCATCCAACCGGGGCGACAAACCGTTCGAAGACGGGCGCGGGACGGGTGCGGGTAAGTGCGGGAGAGAGGCGGGATGGACTGGGCGGATATGAGCGGAACGGGCATCCAGGCACGCAAAAAGCCGGCCAAGAGGCCGGCATGGATGATGCAAGATGCAGATGACGCAGCAAACCTACAGGCCGAACGGATCGTCCTCGCGCTTGCGCGTTTCTTCCTTCAGCACGGTGTATAGCCCAGCGGCGTCTTCCTTGCGGGAAGATTCCGTCAGTCGTTCGATGCGCACGGTCAACGTGCGTTGCCCGAATTGGATGTCCAGCTCATCCCCGACCTTGACGGTCGCGCTCGGTTTGGCCTCCTTACCGTTGAGAAGGACGCGCCCTTGATCGGACACGTCCTTCGCGACGGTGCGGCGCTTGATGAGGCGCGACACCTTTAGGAATTTATCCAGACGCATTTATTACTTTACGGCGTCTTTCAGCTTGTTGCCGGCTTTGAAAGCCGGAACTTTGGAGGCCGGAATCTCGATGGATTTGCCCGTTTGCGGGTTGCGGCCGACGCGGCCGGAACGGCTGCGGGTTTCGAACGTGCCGAAGCCGATCAGTTGGACTTTGTCGCCCTTGGACAATGCGTCCGTAACTTCGCCCAGGAAGCTGTTCAATACGGATTCTACGTCTTTCTTCGTCAAGCCGCTTTTGTCTGAGATGTTGTTGATCAGGTCTGTTTTGTTCATGTTACGGATTCCTCCTATGGTTGAACCTTTATTTCGTTCCCGCAAGCCTAGAGGCCGCTGAAAACGTTGATGTTTTTGATGCACGAAGATACTATTCTGTTCCTTGTTAAAAAAATCCTGCCAAACCGCAAAAAAATTTCTCGAAATAGGTAGAAAGTATGGGGAAATCGGCGAAATTTAGGTTAATTTTAGGTTCAATTTCGGGTTTTCGCCTCTTGCCACCAACCTTCCATCTCTAACAAGTTAGTATCCCCAAAAGCCCGGCCACTTATACGCAGCTTCTCCTCGATATAGCGGAACCGCTCGGCGAACTTCCGGTTCGTGCCGGCGAGCGCCTCCTCGGGATCGGCTTGGATGAACCTCGCGGCGTTGACGACGGCGAACAGCAGATCGCCGAGCTCGTCCTTCTGCCGCTCCGGAGACTCCCGGCGCGCCGCCTCCCGAAGCTCCCGCAGCTCCTCCTCGATCTTGTCGAACACGCCGTCCAGATCCGGCCAGTCGAAGCCGACGGAAGCGGCCTTCTTCTGGATCTTGTGGGCGCGCGGCAAGGCGGGCAGATCTTTCGGCAAGCCGTCCAGCAAGGACAAGCGTTCGGGAGCGCCCTTGCGCTTCTTCTCCTCGGCTTTCATCTGCTCCCAATTCTTCAACGCGGCTTCAGCGTCTTGGGCGTCCTCTCCTCCGAACACGTGGGGATGACGGAAGATCAGCTTGTCGTTCAGCTCCGCGAGCACGTCGTATACATCGAAGCTGCCGGCTTCTTCCTCCATCTGGCTATGCAGCAGCACCTGCAGGAGAACGTCCCCGAATTCCTCCTTCATGCCGTCCGGGTCGTCGAGGTCGAGCGCTTCGATCGCTTCGTACGTTTCCTCGATGAAGTTGCGCCGGATCGATCGGTGCGTCTGCTCCCGGTCCCACGGACAGCCCGTCGGGCTGCGCAGGATCGCGACGATCTCGTGCAGCCGCTCGAAGGAACGGCGGCGCAGCCGGTCGTCGGAGCTCGCCGGCACGTAGACGAGCGTCAAGTTGCCGTACGCGTCCAGCCGATCGAGCTCGTACAGGGGGATACGGAGAATCTTCTCTTCGCCCTCGACGCCCAGAGCCTGTCCTACGATAACGGGATGGTCGTCCGGATAGACGGTCATCAGCGACAGCTTGACGTCCGAGGCGGTAAAGGCATCGTACACTTGCCCGATGATGGTATGCAGACGCGGTCTGAGATGCTCGCGGGTCAGCTCCGCGGCGTCGAGCAGCTGAAACCCTTCGATCGGGTCGAAGCCGAGGCGGGTAAACGCCTGATCGAGGAAGCTCTCGCCGCCGAGCAGCCGCAGCTCGACCCCGGCTTGCGGGGCGCGTTGCCTCAGCAGCTGCACCGTGCGTTCCGCGACCATCGGATGGCCGGGCACCGCGTAGACGACCGTCTCGCCGGGCGAGCTCCGCGCCGTCCCGAGCAGCTCTTCGGCGATCGCCTCGTACACTTCCTCGAACGACTCGCGCGATTCGTACAGACGATCGAACGAGACGAACTCGATATCCCGTCGCTTCAAGTCGGCGATCGCCGGGTGGTCGGCTGTGCGCGCGTAGCGGCGGCCGGTTTGCTCCAGCGCCTTGAGCGTGCCGAGCGTCAGCTGGTCTTCTCCCCCCGAGCCTAGTCCGACGATTGCGATTACAGGTTTCATCGATGATCATCCTTCCTGATTGTCCCGGCGAGCCAGGGATCGAATGCGAAGCAGCCATGCGTCGATGCGGGTGCCGGACAGGCCCGGCAGCTCGCGCCATTCGCGCGGATGGACGGCGCCGAAGGCGACGAGAGCCGCGGCGAAGACGGCGGCCCCCGCGGCGACGCCCGGCAGGGCGACGAGCAGCGCCGCCGCGCGCGCGGGCAGGGCGGCGGCGGGCAGCCCGCCCAAGCCGAGCGCTAGCAGCGCCGCCGCGGCCGCCATCGCGGCCAGCGCAGCGCAAGAACGCCACGCGAGCCCGGCGCGCGGGGCGGGCAGGCGAACGCGCGCCCGCAGGCTTAGCGCGTTCAGCAGCGCCGCCATGGCGTACGCGATCGCGATCGCGGCGGCGGCGCCTTCGATGCCGTACGCGGGCACGAGCGCCGCGTTGAGCGACAGCTTGAGCAGCGCCGCGGCGGCCAAGTTGACGGCGGGCGCCCGCAGCTCGCCCATGCCTTGCAGCAGCGCGGCGCTGACCGCCTGCAGCGTGCCGCCCGCCGCGCCCAGGGCGACGAGCCGCATCGCGAGCGTGCCGCTATCGTCGCCGAACAGCGCGACGTTGACGGGGCCGGCGAGCACCGCGAGCCCGAGCGCCGCCGCGCAGCCGAGCCACCAGGCCAGCCGCAGCGAGAAGGTCGCCCGGGCCGCGAGCCGCGCCTCGTCGCCGCCCGCCCGGGCGGCCGTGAACGCAGGCACGAGCGCCGCCGCCGCCCCGGAGGCGCCCATGATCACGAGCTGCAGCAACGCGATCCCCCGGTTATAGACGCCGAACCGGGCCATCGCCCAATCCGCCGCCGCGCCTTCTTGGCGCAGGAGCCCCGGGACGGAAAACGCGTCGATCAAGGCGATCAGCGGCGCGACCAGCGAAGCGATCGCGACCGGTACGGCCACGCGTGCGATTTTCTTGAGCAATGCCGTCCGGGTTTCCGGGAGCCTGACCGAGCGAACGGGGGACGGCGCTTCCCGCTCTCGCCCGAAGCTTCTCCTCGCGCCGACCGTCCGGATGACGATTGGCTTGCTCCGCCGCGCCATCCAGAGCATGGCGGCGAGCCCTGCGGCCGCCCCGGCCGCCAGCCCGCCGTGAACGGCCGCGGCCGTCGCCGACGGCGACCAGGCGGCGCTCGTCGCCAAGCCTAAGGCGGCGAGCATAAAAGCGACCCTCGCAACCTGCTCGACAAGCTGCGATACGGCCGGCCGCAGCATCCGCATGCGGCCCTGGCTCTCGCCGCGAAGCGCCGCCGTCGCCGGCGCGAAGAGCAGCGCCAGCGACGACATCCGAATGGCCGGGGCGGCCGACTCGTGGCCCATCCATCCTGCGAACGTATCCGCGAACAGCCATAGCAGGACGAACATGGCCGCACCGCTTGCGACCATGAGCCCGAGCGCCCAGCGCAGCGCCTTCCCGGCGCCCTGCTCGTCGCCGCGGGCCGTCCGTTCGGCGACGAGCGCGCTGACCGCCACCGGGATGCCCGCCGAGGCAAGCGTCATCCACATCGCCGCAAGGGCATAGACCGCGCTGTATAAGCCGAACGCTTCGTCTCCGGCGATGTTTTGCAGCGGTATTTTCTGCAGCGTGCCGATCAGCTTGGACAGCAGAGCCGCGCCGCCCAGCACCGCCGCTCCTTGCCACAACGCCTTTTTCCCCGGATTCCCGGTTTCGATTTGGCTTCCCACGCCGTCCATTCCCCATTCCCGCGAACCCAAGCAAAAACGCCTTCGGCGCCCCTGGATGCTGAAGAAGCTTTGCGGAGATCGTTCAGGCAATGAGACAGGTGAAACTTATCAATTCTGAACGATGAACAAAACCGGCTTTCCCGTTCTCTCCGATGCTTCGATTATAATCGAAAGCCGCATCGCGCACAAAAACTCATCCCTCAGCGTGGATCCGAATCAGATTGTACGATTTTCCATACAAATCCCTTAAACGATCCTTTCCATGGCCGCTCTTTGTACGATAAAGCACACAAAATGGTTGTATCACCGACAACAGCGCGGATGCTTGTACGATTTATCGTACAAAAAAAGCTTCCGGAACAGCGGTGCGCCTGTCCGAAAGCTTTTTCGCTCTTATTGCGCGACGCGAGGCGTTATTGCTCCATCTGCTTGGCCAGGAAGCCCGCCGCCGTCTCGACCATCTTGCTCTCCATTTCCCCCATGCTGACCGAATCGTCTTTGCTGAGGAGCACGACGGTGCCGATCGGGTCGCCCCCGGCGACGATCGGCGCTGCCACGAACGAACTGAGCGTCTCGCCCACGTCGCGCAGCACTTCATAGGTGCCCTTGGACGATTCCAGCACGATTTTGCGATTTTCCATGCAGCTTTCGAGCACGTTCCCGATCGCTTTGTCGAGATATTCCTTCTTGGAGGCTCCCGCCACGGCGATAAAGGTGTCACGGTCCGTGATCAACGCGACGTGGCCCGTGCTTTCGGACAAGGATTCCGCGTATTCCTTGGCGAAATCGCCCAATTCGCCGATCGGGGAATATTTTTTGAGGATAACTTCGCCGTCGCGATCGACGAAAATTTCGAGCGGATCGCCCTCCCGGATGCGAAGGGTGCGACGGATTTCCTTAGGGATGACGACCCGTCCGAGATCGTCGATGCGCCGTACAATTCCGGTTGCTTTCATAGCTTGTTGTTGCCCCGCTTTCGTTGGTGTATTCGCTCTGCTGTCGCTGGCGAGAATAACAAGCCAGCCTGTATGACGAACGCTTGAACTATCGGAAAATGGTGACATCGAATCGTAGGTGTAGTATTCAACCTCTCCCATTTTCTTATGCGTTCCCCCTCGGCTGGAACGATCCTCCATCGATGAACACTTTTGCCTTGATTTCGGCCCGGACGGGGATCGCGGCCGCTCGTTGCCGCCTATTGCCTATTTTAGCATGTTGCCTCATTCATTTCCTCTTTTGCCCACCCCGCGCCCGGGCTATCCGGAGCAGGACACGGCAAGAGCCCGTCCGAATGGACGGGCGCTCGATCGAATAAGACGACGGCGTAACGCTATTCCCGAGATATGGCCGCCGCGACGGCGAAATAAGACGATGGCATAACGCGATTCGTCATGCATCCCGCTCGATTTGGATTAGTCGAACTAACGCCCCGCAGGGAACCCCATCGGAGCGTCGTAGATTGGATTAGTCGAACTAACGCCCTGCAAGAAGCCCCGTCGAAGCGCCGTAGTTTGGATTAGTCGAACTAACGCCCTGCTGAGAACCCCATCGGAGCGTCGTAGTTTGGATTAGTCTAACTAACGCCCTGCTGGGAGCCCCGTCGAAGCGCCGTAGTTTGGATTAGTCGAACTAACGCCCTGCTGGGAGCCCCGTCGAAGCGCCGTAGTTTGGATTAGTCGAACTAACGCCCTGCTGAGAGCCCCATCGGAGCGTCGTAGTTTGGATTAGTCGAACTAACGCCCTGCTGAGAGCCCCGTCGAAGCGCCGTAGTTTGGATTGGTCGAACTAACAGCCTGCATAGAGCCCCGTCGGTGCACGTTAGTTTGGATTAGTCGAACTAATGTCCGGCTAGAAGCCCCGTCGGAGCGCCGTAGTTTGGATTAGTCGAACTAACAACCTGCTCAGAGCCCCATCGGAGCGCAGCGGTTTGACCGTTGCAGGACTTTACAAGGTCAAATGCTTGACGACAGCGGGATCGTCGAGGCCGTTTTTTCCGCCTTCCCAGACGATGGCCCCCTTCTCCATAATGTAAAATCGGTCGCCGACGCTGCGGACGAAGTCCAGGCTCTGCTCGACGAGCAGAATCGCCGTCCTGCCCTCGTCGCGAATCGATCGGATGACGTCCTGGATGTCGTCCACGATCGAAGGCTGAATGCCTTCCGTCGGCTCGTCGAGAACGAGCAGCTCCGGTTCGGAGATCAGCGCCCGGGCGAAAGCCAGCTGCTGTTGCTGCCCGCCGCTCAGGTCGCCCCCCCGGCGCTTGTAGAAGGACGGAAGAACCGGGAACTTCTCGATCGCCTCCGGCGGAATGGCCGCGCTTCTTCGCTTCGAAGAGCTCCGGTGCGCCTCCAGCCCGATTCGCAAATTTTCGTATACGGTCAACTGAGGGAAAATTTCCCGGCCTTGGGGCACGTAGCCGATGCCTCTCTTGGCCCGTTCTCCGGGCGCCCGCTTCGTCACGTCTTCGCCTTTGAAGGCAACCGAGCCTTTCCTTGCCTTAAGCAGCCCCATGACGCTTTTGACCAATGTGGATTTCCCGACGCCGTTGCGCCCCATCAGGCAGACGACTTGGCCGGGCTCCACCTCGAGGGAAACGTCCCGCAAAATGACGCTTTCTCCGTACCCCGCCTCAAGCTGTCGAACCGACAACATCGTAATCCCGCCTTTTTCTGCCCAAATACACTTCCGCCACCCGGTCGTCCCGCTGGATTTCGTCCATGGAGCCTTCCTTCAGAAGCCTCCCTTCGTGCATGACGGTCACTTTGCTGGCGAAATTGCGCACGAATTCCATATCGTGCTCCACGACGACGACGGTTCGCTTGCGCACGATCTCCTGCAGCAGCTCGCCCGTTTTGTCCGTTTCCTTGTCCGTCATGCCCGCGACCGGTTCGTCAAGCAGCAGGATTTCCGGCTCCTGCAAGAGCATCATGCCGATCTCGAGCCATTGCTTCTCCCCATGGGAGAGCAAACCGGCCCGCAGCCGCCTCTTGTCCCCGAGGCCGATCATCTCCAGCTCCGTGTCGATCCGTTCCCGCTCGCCCTTCGTCATCGCCGCCCGCAGCGTCGCCCATACGCCGCGATTTTGCGACATCGCGATCTCGAGATTCTCCTCGACGGTCAAGCCGGAGAAGATCGAAGGGGTCTGAAATTTCCGCCCGATGCCAAGCTCCGCGATCTCGTGCTCCTTGCGCCTCGTCACCTCCACGGTTCCCTTCCGGCCATGGAAGGATACGGAGCCCCCGGACGGCCTTACCTTGCCGCAGATGGCGTCGAGCATCGTCGTTTTCCCCGCTCCGTTCGGCCCGATCAGAAATCTCAGCTCACCGGCGGCGAGCTCCAGGCTCATCTCCTGGACCGCCTTGAATCCGTCAAACGACACCGTTACGTTCCGGCACGACAGAATTGAGGTGGATGTCATTCGCTTTTCGCCTCCTTAGGATCGCCTGGCGAGCTTGTCGGACCAAGCCGACGATGCCGCCCGGCATGAATACGGTGACCACGATAAACAGCGCTCCGAGCAGAAACAGCCAGAAGTCCGGATACGAGGCGCTGAGCTGGCTCTTCGCCTGTGTCATGAGAATCGCCCCGATGACGGCGCCGATCAGCGTGCCGCGTCCTCCGATCGCCACGAGCAGCACGAGTTCGATCGACGGCACGATCGCCATCATCGTCGGGGAGATGATGCCGACGTGCAGCACGTACAGCATGCCGGCCAGTCCGGCCAGCCCCGCCGATACGGCGAAAGCGGTCATCTGGTAGAAGGACGGATCGTACCCGAGAAACCGGGTGCGGTTCTCTCCGTCCCGAATCGCCCTCAGCACCTTGCCGAAACGGCTCTGAACCAAATACCGGCATAGCGCGAACGCGGCGATCAATGCCGCGGCGGTGGCCAAATAAGCCAGCGTCTTGGCCGTGTCCGACTTCAAGCTGTACCCGAACAGGTGCGTATACCCCGTCAGACCGTTCGTTCCGCCCGTATAAGCTTGCTGGCCGACGAACAGCGTCACCGTTATGATGACGAGAGCCTGGGTCAGGATCGTAAAATACACGCCGCGAATCCGGTTGCGGAACGTAAAGAAGCCGAGCAGAAGCGCAAGGACGGCCGGAATCGCGATGCCCATGAACGCCGCGAAGACGAAGCTCTTGAACGGCTCCCAGAACCACGGCAGCTTCGTCAAGCCCATCCAGTCCATGAAGTCCGGAAGCCGCGAGCCGCTGGCGACGAGCTTCAGATGCATCGCCATCGCGTACGCCCCGAGACCGAAAAATACGCCGTGCCCCAAGCTCAGAATGCCAGTGTATCCCCATAGCAGATCCAGGCCGAGCGCCACGATGGCGAAAGCCAAGCATTTCGCCAGCAGATTCAGGCGAAAGTCGTTCAGATAGAGCGGCGCCGAGAACAGCGCGGCCGCGGCCGCGGCGTAGCCGGCGAGCAGCCAGACCCGGCGCGGAAGCTTGGATGCGAATTGCACCGCGATCACCTTCTTCCTTCCGTTGATCGAATTCTAGTCCAGGGATCGGGTCCGGACGACGAACATGCCCATCGGTCTCCACTGGAGGAACGCCACGATGCACAGGAACACCAGCACCTTGCCCAGCGAGGCGTTCGTCCACCACTCGAACATCGTGTTCAGCACCCCGATCCCGAGCGCTCCCGCCACCGTGCCGACCAGCTTGCCGACGCCGCCGAGCACGACGACCATGAAGGCGTCGACGATGTAATACGTGCCGATGGACGGGCCGATCGGACCGATCAGCGTCAGCGCGCAGCCCGCGATGCCGGCGATGCCGGAGCCGATCGCGAACGTGATCGAGTCGACGCGTCTCGTCGAGATGCCGAGGCAGGCCGCCATGTCCCGGTTCTGCATGACCGCCCGCATCCTCCGCCCGGCGTTGCTGCGATAGATATACAGATACATCGCGATCAGGCACAATACCACGAGCGCGATAATGAATAGTCGCTTGTAAGGCAGCACGACTCCCGCGTACAGCGTAACGCCTCCGTTCAGCCACGACGGACTCGCCACCGCGACGTTGGGCGCGCCGAAGATCGTACGGGCGAGCTGCTGCAGCATGAGCCCGACGCCCCAGGTCGCCAGCAGGCTGTCGAGCGGACGGCCATACAGGAACCGGATGAGCGTCACTTCCAGCACGTAGCCGATCGCGAACGCCAGCGCGAAGCTCGCCAGGAGCGCCGCCGGAAAGTAGGCGTCGAATAAATTCGCCGGAACGACGGACTTGAAAAGTTGCTGCGTCATATAGGCGCCATAAGCGCCGATCATTATAAACTCCCCGTGCGCCATGTTGATAACCTTCATCAAGCCGAAAGTGACGGCGAGGCCAAGAGCGATCAACAGCAGGATCGAACTTACGCTTAACCCGTTAAACAACTGCGAGATCCAGATTTCCATGACGTAACCTCCCCATGCCGATCGCGCCGCTCTGCCGGATAAGGGAGGGGAAGCTCCGGCCCGAGCCCGAGCCGGTCGCCCCCCCCTCTGTCAGGCAGCGGTCTGTCCGCCCTTATTCCTCGCTCAGCCCTTGGGCCCAATCGTACGTCTTCAGATACGGATCCGGCTTGACGGGCCCGCCGGAATTCCACAGCTCCACGATTTGACCGTCCGGCTTGATCTCTCCGATCCGTACCGTTTTGTAGATGTGCTGGTTATCTCCGTCGATCGTGACCTTGCCTTCCGGAGCGTTGAACTCGATTCCCTTCGCTGCTTCCCTCACGGCGTCCACGTCGAACGATCCGGCCTTCTCCGCGGCCGCTGCCCAGAGATAGACCGCCACGTAGCCGGCTTCCATCGGGTCGCTCGTCACGCTGTCCGGGCCGTATTCCTTCTTGAAATTCTCGACGAACACTTTGTTCTCCGGCGTATCGGTCGTTTGGAAGTAATCCCAGGCCACCAGATGGCCGGCCAAGTATTCGGCTCCGATGCCTTTCACTTCTTCTTCCGCGATGGATACCGATACCGTCATCAGGTCGGCGGCGCTAATGCCCGCGTCCTTCAATTGCTTGAAGAAAGCGACGTTGCTGTCGCCGTTCAGCGTGTTGTACACGACGTCCGGCTTCGCTTCCTTGATCTTCGCGATGATCGTCGTATAGTCCGTATGCCCGAGGGGCGTATATTCTTCGGCGACCGTCTCCCCGCCGCCGGCGGCGAGCTGCGCCTTGATAATTTTGTTCGCGGTCCGGGGGAATACGTAGTCCGAGCCGAGGAGGAACACCTTCTTCTTGCCCTGCTCGAGCAAATATTCGACGGATGGCACGATTTGCTGGTTCGTGGTCGCGCCCGTGTAGAAAATGTTGGGAGACGATTCCATCCCTTCGTATTGGACCGGATACCAGAGCAGGCCGTTCAATTCCTCGAAGACGGGAAGCATCGCTTTCCGGCTCGCGGACGTCCATCCGCCGAACACGGTTGCGACTTTATCTTCCGACAGCAGCTTGCGCGCCTTCTCCGCGAACGTCGGCCAATCGGACGCGCCGTCTTCCACGACCGCCTCGATCTGCTTGCCGAGGACGCCGCCTTTGGCGTTGATTTCTTTAATCGCCATCAGCTCCGAATTTTTGACCGTCACTTCCGAGATGGACATCGTTCCGCTCAAGGAATGCAGAATGCCGACCTTGACCGTGTCTCCCGATGCGGCGGGTGCCGATCCCGATGGCGACGAGGACGGCGTCGTCGACGCTCCTCCCGATCCGCCGCCGTTCCCCCCGCAGCCTGCCAAGATCAAGCTTCCCGTCAAAGCTACCGCCAGACCCTTCCACCAATTGCCCTTCTTCATCCTTCCACTCCCCAATCCTGTAGTATGGTTCTCTCTCTATTTCCGAACGTTTGGCTCTCTCCACAACCCTGCCGTTCGTAAACCCATTATATGGTTATGTGAATTGTTGTGTCAATATAACTTACATTAAAATTTCATTTAAATTACAAATCATTCGAACTCGCCGATTTTATGTAATGTATCATTACATAAAATGCGGTCATGAAATCGATTCTGCAGATCTACACGCGACCATAACGGACCTTAGTTCGATAATCTATCTATTTCTCAAGCAGAAAATCTTACGTGATGAAAACAGAAAAATTGGAGCGCCGCAACCGACCGCATGGCGCATGTTTGACTAACCGGGTATTCGAACGATCTACCGAACACATTGCGACCCCGCTGCGATAAGAAAAACCGTCAAGGGAGTTTGCCCTGACGGTCTTTTCGCGCCTTCGCGCCGTTTCTTTCGAATCGCCTTCAAAATGAGGGGGTTTCGGCAAAATAAGGTCATCTGTGTTCATCTGTGTCCGATCGCAAAAGACTTGCCTTGTCTCCGCCTTAAAATGCAGGTACGACGGCGACTCCGTAGGTGTCTTGAATAAACTGCTTGACCTCCGGCGTCGTCAAAGCCGTGTCAAGCTTCTTGACGGCATCGTTGTTCTCGTCGCCGGCACGAACGACGATCACATTGGCGTAAGGCGAATTCGCATCCTCGCGGAACAACGCGCTGTTCGGGTCGATCTTCGCCTCCAAGACGAGATTGGTATTGATGACCGCGCCGTCCAGATCCGGCAGGGAACGGGGGAGCGTCGCGGAATCGGCCTCGACGAATTTCAGGTTTTTCGGATTGTCGACGATATCCCGCGGCGTCGCTTCGTACGTCGTAATGCCTTCCTTCAGCTTGATCAAGCCTTGCTGTTCCAGCAGGACGAGCGCGCGATATTCGTTGGACGGATTGTTCGGAATGCCGATGGTCGCCCCTTCTTCGATCTCTTCTTTCGACTTCAGCTTGTCGGAGTAGAAACCGATCGGCTCGACGTGAACCTTGGTCGTTACGACGAAGTCGAAGCCTTTCTCCTCCCGGACGGAATCTAAATAAGGAACGTGCTGGAAGTAGTTGGCGTCGATCTGCCCATCCTTGAGCGCGGGATTCAATTGTCCTTCGTCGTCGAACACGACGATGTCCAGATTCACGCCCTGCTCTTCGAGCGTCGGCTTGATGAATTCGAGAATAACGGCGTGCGGCACGGCCGCCGCCCCTACCTTCAGCGTCACTTCCGGGGCCGCGGACGATGAGGAAGCTTCCGGAGACGACTGGGATGGCGAGGGCGATTGGGACGGCGAGGATGCGGAATCGTTATTATTCGATCCGCACCCCGCCAAGACGACAACCGCGGCTACCATGAATGAAATCAGTGCGAATCCTCTTTTTTTGAACATGCTCTTCCACTCCTATTTGATTTGTTGATGTTACTCGGGCTTGTATCGTCTTCGATTGATCGATCTCGCGATCGCGTCGCCGGTCCACTGGATCGTCTGCACGAGCAAAATAATGACGATGACGGTGGCGATCATAATGTCGAGGCGAAATCGCTGATAGCCGAAACGGATCGCCAAGCTCCCCAGTCCGCCCGCTCCGATGGCTCCGGCTACGGCGGTCAATTCGGTGATGGCGATAACGGCGATCGTCAAGCTTCGGACGAGCGCGGGCAGCGCCTCGGGAATGAGCACCCGGAAAATGATCGTCAGCGGCGAAGCCCCGAACGATTTCGCGGCTTCGATCTTGCCCGCGACGACTTCCTTCAACGCGCTTTCCACGATTCTTCCGAGGAACGGCGCCGCTCCGATGGATAGCGAGACGACGGCCGCGGTCGGACCGAGCGACGTTCCGACGACCCACCGTGCGACCGGAATCAGCAGCACGATCAAAATGATGAAAGGCAACGAACGAATGCCGTTGATGACGAGACTGACGATTTTATGGATCGGCCGATTTTCCAGAACGCCTCCCTTCTCCGTCGCGACAAGCGTGACGCCCAGCAACAAGCCGAACAGGATCGCGAAGAGCGAAGACCAGATCAGCATGTACAGCGTCTGACGCAGCCCTTCCCAGAGCAGATCGACGAGATCGTTCCTCATATGCCCGCTCCGACCCCTTCCACCAATTGGCGTTTCTGCCGGTATCTCTCGACGATGTTGACGAACCTCCGGGCGGTATCGCTCTGCGGGCTAAGGAAAAATTGATCGACCGTGCCGCTCTCCACGATCCTTCCATGCTCGATGACAGCGACGTTGCGGCAAATGTGCTGGAGCACTTCGAGCTCATGGGTGATCAGGACGATCGTCAATCCGAGCTCCCGATTGATCGATTGAAGAAGCTCCAGGATTGAATAGGTCGTCTGCGGATCCAGGGCGGAAGTCGCTTCGTCGCAGAGCAGCACGTCGGGCTCGTTGACGAGCGCTCTCGCGATGCCTACGCGCTGCTTCTGCCCGCCGCTGAGCTGGGAAGGATACGCATGCTCCTTGTCGCTCAATTGCACCATCTCCAGCACTTCCGCCACTCTGCGGCGAATGTGCGCTTTGTCGCTGCCGGCGGCTTTCAGCGGGAACGCGACGTTGTGGAACACGGTTTTGCCGTCGAACAGGTTGAACTGCTGAAAAATCATGCCGATTTTTCGTCGCGCATGGCGGAGCCGCTTCTCGTCCAAATCGGTGATTACCGTGTCCCCGATCGTCACGCTGCCTTCGTCCGGCTCTTCCAACCGGTTCATACAGCGGACGAGCGTCGACTTGCCCGCTCCGCTGAAACCGATAATGCCGTAAATATCGCCCCGCGCAATCGTTAAATCCAACCCGCTTAACGCGGGATAAGACCCGCTCGCCGTCTTGTACGTTTTGCTTAGGCTGCGAATAACGATCATGAGCTCCCCCCTCGAGAACGACAAAAAACCAAGCCCCGCGCGATCCGTTATCGGTTATCGCGCCGCTTGGTTTCCAGTTGCCTGGTCAACCCAATCATAATACCAAGTAAATCTATTGGTTTTTATTAATTTAGTTTATGGCGGGATTTTTGTCAACCCTTATCTGTAAAATTAACCCACATCTCCTTCAACGCGGGCCTTCTCCGGAGACACAAAAAGTACCTTGGCGCGGGACACTCAGACGGTAGGCGGCCCAGCGAAGGCGAAAAAAGTGCCTTGGTGCCGGGCGGTCATGCGGCGGGGAGACTTTACTCTCTTCCAATGTGCCTGTCTGTACGACAGAGGATCCGCTAATTGTGAACAAAACCGGGTTTTGCGCACCTGTGCGGACTGAGGATCCGTTATTTGGCTCGATGAAGGTCAATTCGGCCAGTCTTTATCGATATAACGGATCGTCTGTCCGGATAACCAGCAAAATGAGGGGATTTCGGCAAAATAACGTCTTCTGTGTCCGATAGCGGATGGCCAAAGTGAAAAAAGTACCCGTCGACGCTCATAAAAAACGCGCCCGGCCCCTCTGGAGGGCGCGGGCGCGTCTCGCCGAACCTTTACTCGGCAGATGCCGATGGCGAAGCGTCCGGCGAAGCTGACGGCGATTCGCCCGGAGTCTCGTCAGGTGTTTCCGTCTCGTCCGGCGCTTCCGTCTCGCCTTCCGCCGGTTCTTCCGGCAGCGTGATCGTAATGCCGAGCTTGTCCTGTTCGGCGGTGAGGAAATCGTTCAATTTCGTCGCCGAAAGCTCTTGGCGGATCAAGTCCTTGGCTTGATCGGAGAGCTTGTCGAACGAAGAAGCCTCGTCGCGGCTCTCGACCTTGATCACGTGGTAGCCGAACTGCGTCGCGACCGGCTCGCCGATGGCGCCGATCGCTTGCTCGTTCGCGGCTTCCTTGAACTCCACGACCCAGCCTTTAGCGACTTGGTCCGAGTACAATCCGCCGTTCTCTTTCGACCCGGCGTCGGTGGAATATTCCTTCGCAAGAGCATCCCAATCTCCGCCGGCTTCCAGCTTGTCCTTCACTTGGTACGCCAATTTCTCCGCTTCTTCCTCGGTATTCAGCTCTTCCCCGGTGTTCGGGTCGCTCGTGCCGATCAGAATATGGCGAACGGTAACTACGTTGTAGTCGGACGGCGCTTTGTCGTATTCGGCCTTGATCTCGTCGTCCGTCACCTGATCCATGAGCTCTTTTTCTTTCGTCTCGTAATAAGATTGGAATTGCAGTAATTCCTTGTAGAACGTCGTCGCTTCCTTCACGGACAGATTGCTCTCATCCAAGAACGACTTCAGATCGGGCTGCGTATTGCGCTGAGTCTTCAGAGTATTCTCGAAGTCGTCGGCCGCCTTCTGGGCTTCCTTCTTTTTTTCGTCGGACACTTCGTCGATCTTGACCTTGCTCAAAATATACTGCTTGATGATTTGCTCCTTGATCTGCGGAATCGACGCGTACAGAGCCATCTGGTTCCCCATCAGGGTCTGGAAGGCGATGTATTTGTCGAATTCCTTGTCGGTGACCTGCCCACCGTTGTTATAGGTGGCGATCACGGTCGCGCTCTCCTTCTTGCCGCATGCGGCGAGCAGCGCGACGAGCATGACCGCCGCCAGCGCCATCAGAGCGAGCCGGCGATACGGCATGCTTCTATGTTGCAACATCCTGTAGTTCCCCCTTCGATTTTGTTGCTTCTTTGTATTGTATCAGAAAATCCTCCGCAAGCGCCAATAAAGCGTTCTCATCGAGCCCGCGCGTCTTGAACCGGATCAGCAGCTGTTGATCGGAGAAGGCCGTGACCATGCGACCCTGGAACTTGGCCTCCATCGCTTTCAGCTTCTTCTCGTCGACATTCGCCCTTTGCCGTTCTTCCAGCTTCAGGACGATTTCGTCGCCGCGGCGAATCATCGATTCGACGCCGTACTTCCGGCCGTACACCTTCAACCGGGCGACCGTCATCAAATTAAGCACCGCCTTCGGCGGTTCGCCGAACCGGTCGATCAGCTCTTCCAGCAAATCCTCGACGTCCTCCAGCGATGACGCGGAAGCCACCTTCTTGTAGATTTCGATTTTCTGAATGCTGTCGTAAATATATTCGGGCGGCAGGTAAGCGTCGACGCCGAGGTCGAGCTGCGTATTCACCGGCTGCGGCGGCTGCGCGTCCCCGCCTATCTGCAGCTTGCGGCTCTGAATCTCTTCCGCGAGCATCTGGGAATACAGGTCGAAGCCGACCGAGGCGATGAAGCCGTGCTGCTCCGCCCCCAGCAGATTGCCCGCGCCGCGAATGGACAAATCCCTCATCGCGATCTTGAACCCGGAGCCCAGCTCGGTGAACTCCTTGATCGATTGCAGCCGCTTCTCCGCCACCTCCGTCAGCACCTTGTCGCGCTGATACGTAAAGTAAGCGTAAGCGATCCGATTGGATCGGCCGACGCGCCCGCGAAGCTGATACAGCTGGGACAAGCCCATCTTGTCCGCGTCGTGCACGAGCAGCGTATTCACGTTCGGAATATCGACGCCCGTCTCGATGATGCTCGTGCTCACGAGGACGTCGTATTCCCCGTCCAGGAAGTCGAGAATCGTCCGTTCCAGCTCTTGTTCGGACATCTGGCCATGAGCGACCGCGATGCGGGCGTCGGGCACGAGCGCGCCGATCTGCTCGGCCATCTGGTAGATGCCCTGCACCCGGTTGAACAAGTAATAAACCTGCCCGTCGCGTGCCATTTCCCGCTCGATCGCCTCGCGGATCAGCGTCGGACTGTATTCGACCACGTACGTCTGCACCGGGAACCGGTTTTCCGGCGGCGTCTCGATGACCGACAAATCCCTGACGCCGAGCATCGACATATGAAGCGTTCGCGGAATCGGAGTCGCGGTCAACGTCAGCACGTCGACGTTCGTCTTCAGCTTCTTGAGCTTCTCCTTGTGCGTCACGCCGAACCGCTGCTCCTCGTCCACGATGAGCAGACCCAGATCCTTGAAGACGATGTCTTGGGACAACAGGCGATGTGTGCCGATAACGACGTCCACCGTGCCGGCTTTCAGACCCTTGATCGTTTCCGTCTGCTCCTTGCGGCTGCGGAACCGGCTCATCACCTTAATGTTGAACGGGTAGCCCGAGAATCTCTCCCGGAACGTCTCGTAATGCTGCTGAGCCAATATCGTCGTCGGCACGAGCACGGCCACTTGCTTGCCTTCGATCGCGGCCTTGAAGGCCGCCCGAATGGCCACTTCGGTCTTTCCGTAGCCGACGTCTCCGCAGAGCAAGCGGTCCATCGGGCGCGGAAGCTGCATGTCCGCCTTGATCTCGCGGATCGCGCGAAGCTGGTCCGCCGTCTCTTCGTAAGGGAACATCTCCTCGAATTCCTGCTGATAGGGCGTATCATCCCCGAAACCGTACCCCGTCGTCGCCTGCCGTTCCGCATAGAGCTTGATCAGATCGTCGGCGATGTCTTGCACGGAAGACCGTACTTTGGATTTGGCCCGGTTCCACTCGGAGCCCCCGAGCTTGCTGATCTTCGGCTCCTTCTCCTCGCTGCCGACGTACTTCTGGATCAGGTCGAACTGCTCGACCGGAACGGACAGCCGATCCCCTCCCGCATAGACGATATGGAGATAGTCCTTGTGAATGCCGCCGACCTCGAGCGTCCCGATGCCGAGATACTTGCCGATCCCGTGATTCTGATGAACGACGTAATCGCCGACCTTCAGCTCGGTATAGCTCTTGATCCGTTCCGCGTTGTCCAGATGGCGATCGACGCGCCTGGCCTTGCGCTGCTTCTGCGTGAACATCTCGCCTTCCGTTATGACGACGAGCTTGATCGAGGGCAGCTCGAAGCCGCTTTGCAGGTTGCCTTGCAAAATTTCCGGCGGTTCGATCTGGTAATCTTCAAGCACTCTGCGCATTCGGTCGGCCCGCTCCGCGTTGCCCGCGAGCATCAGGATCCGGACGCCGCTCTTGCGCCACCGCTCCGTCTCGGCCTTCAGCACGTTCATCTGGCCGTGAAAATTTTGCATCGTGCGGCAGACGAAGTTAATGATGTTCTGAGGCTGGGTATGCGGAATCTGGCGAACGAACAAAGAAAGATAGACGGTCTGGAAGCTCTTCGGATACAGCGCCTGTTCCGCGGAGACGGCCAGCGCGAAGGCCGGCAAGGATTTCCCTTGCTGAAGGAGATGCGTCGTCCATTCGGATTCGTCCCGCTCGAGCTGGCGGGCGGTTTCCCCGAGCCGGTTCGGCTCGTCCAGAATCAGAATCGCGTCCTTCGGAACGTAATCTAGCAGCGTCTGCCGCTCCGGATACAAGAGCGAAATATATTTATAGATTTCGGCAAAATACACCTTCTGGCGCAACAGCTCGATTTCCCGGGAAATCTCGGCGCTCAGCCGTTCTTTCGCCTGCCTGTCGGTCATTTTCTCCAGCTGCTTGTCGAGCAGCTCGCTGGCGTGTTGGGCCGCATTCTCGAATCGGCGTTCGACCGCGATCCATTCCCGGCTGGGCTGGACGGTGTACGCATCCAGCTTGTCGATGGAACGCTGGTCGGCGGGATCGAACGAACGGATCGAATCGATCACGTCGTCAAACCATTCCACGCGGTAGGCGATCGGAGAAGCGAGCGGGAAGAAGTCGACGATGCCGCCGCGCACGCTCAGATGCCCTTTCTGCTCCACGCGGTCCACTCTCTCGTAGCCGAGCTCGACCATGCGGCGCAGGAAGGCGTCCATCGGCAGGGTGCCGCCGACGCGAAGCTCGATGCGCGCTTCGGCCATCGTTCGCGGATCCGGCAGGAACCTCCGAACCCCCGCGAACGGCACGACAATGACGCCGCGGAAGCCTTCCGCGAGCTTCAGCGCGACGTCCAATCGGCGGGCCGACGTTTCCGGACTGGAGATCCCGGTTTCGGCGGCGATCAACTCATTGGCGGGATACAGCAGCACTTCGTCGGTCGACAGGCATTCCTGGAGGTCGTCCGCGATTTTCTGGGCCGAAAACATATTATGGGTAACGACGAGAATCGGACGTTGGAGCTCCCGATGAAGAGCGGCGATCGCCGCTTGGCGGGCGGAGCCGGACAAGCCCGCGACGAGCTGCTCCCGCATGCCGCTTCTTAACCCCTGAACGACGCTGATTAAATCGGGATCCGTAACGAGCGATTGAATTAACGGATTCATGGCATTTCCCCTCTCAAAACCGGACGGTTGCTCCGTTGCGCCTTCCTCCCGCAAGTCGGGCTCGCGGGTACATCGGCTGCGAACGGAATCCTTTCTATGCGTGAATTCGCAGGCGCCCTCCGCGAAATCAAGAAAAAAGCCCCGGCACATGCCAAGGACTCCTGGTGGACTCGGAACGTGATGCATCATTCGCCGCTTATTGCAACGGGTTCGACAAGAGCGCCAGTTCCGGGTGTTCGTCCAGCGTCTGGCTGCAATATTCGCAGATGATTCTTACGGTCACGTCGCCGTTGGAATTATACGCTATTATACGCCTTCGCTCCTCGGGGGTCAAGAAATGCAAGCCTAGCCGATATTCGGGAACTTCGGCCTGATCGAAGCTTCCGAGCGGCATGGCGCAATGCCGGCAAACGTAGTTCACAGCCATATGTATGCCTCCTGGAGTCAGCTTATGCGGATTCGACCGCGCTTTTCTCCAGTATTCCCGATTTCCCGATTTTTAAGCGGAGGCACTCACGTAGATTTGACTACGCTCCGTTCCTCATCGTGCTGTACTTTATGTTTTCGCATTAAACTTGGCCATCGTCTGGTCGAAGGAGTGGGCCAGGGCGAATTCGAGCGCGTCGCAGGCATCGTCGACCGATCGGCGAAACGCGTCCTTCTCCGATTTCGCGAATCCCGACAAGACGTAGTCGGTGATCATGAAGCCGGGCTCCGGACGGGAGATGCCGACGCGAACCCGGTTGAACGTCTGCGTGCCGACATGCTGGATGATCGATTTGATGCCGTTGTGCCCGCCCGGGCTGCCTTGATATCTCAGCCGTATGCGGCCGACCTCGGTGTCCAGGTCGTCGTAGACGACAATCAGATCCTCCAGCTTCGCTTTATAGTAATCCATGAAGGCGCGAACCGATTCTCCGGACAGATTCATATAAGTCATCGGCTTGATCAGCGCGACCTTCTCGTCTCCGACGCGGGCCTCGCCGACGAGCGCCTTGCATTTCGACTGGGCGACATCGGCGTTCAGGCGTCGGGCCAATTCGTCGACGACCATAAACCCCGCGTTATGACGCGTCTCCGCATAATTTTTCCCGGGATTTCCTAATCCGACAATCCATCGCATAGTTGTCAATCATCCCCCAAATCTGAACAAAAACTAAAATTTATTTTCCCCTCATGCAACGATTGCTATCGGTCGCGTGTCCTAATCAATACAAGCGCTCATATGGAAAGAGGGGTGAATTGACGTGTACATGAACGGCCAGTTGATCTTCGACGATCAACATTTCCTGGATCACATGTGTTCCCAAGTTCCGGTGCAAATTTATTGCGGTCGTCGCCATAGCGATATCGGGTTTATCGAATACTATGGCAAGGAATTCGTTCAGGTCAATAACATATTCTACAACCGCAAGCAATTTACCTTCGTTTCTCGTCCAGGTTATTAACCGGGCTCCCGCGGCCGACCGCCGGCGATACAGCGTCGAAGGGAAGCAGCTCCCGGAAAAAATGCACGCACGAGAGGCCGCGCCTGATTGCGCGGCCTCTCGTATACTTATATGGCGCGAAGCCCCTCAATCTTTCTCGACCGCTTGCGCCGCTTTCTCATGCTTGCGATCTTCCTCAGCTTCATCCTCCAGCGCTTCGGTCTCCTCTGCCGTACGCTCCTTCTGCGGAGCGAGCACGGCAACGACGACCGTATCCGGATCTTGGTTCGCGGCGACGCCATCGGGAAGCGCAAGCTCGCCGATCGTCAGATGCTCCCCGACGCCGAGCCCGCCGACGTCCGCAACGATCGCCTCGGGTATATCCTTCGGATAGCATTCGATTTCGATTTCGTGAAGGACGAGCTGCAGCATGCCGCCCTCTTTTTCCCCGGTCGACGTCCCGGACGTCTCTACCCGGACGGACGTCGTGATCTTGGCATTCATATCGATGCGCCGGAAATCGACGTGCAGCATTTCCTTGGAGAGCGGATCCCGCTGCAGGTCCGTCATCATGACCGGCTGCTTGCCCGCCCCCGGCACCTCCATATCGATCACGGCATTCGGTTGGCCCCTGAGCAGCGCGGCCAATTCCTTGGCGTCTACCGTGATGCTCGAAGGCTCTTCCAATCCTTTGCCGTATACGACGCCCGGAATTCGCCCCTCGGTCCGAATGCGTCTGATTTCGCCTTTGGTTGAAGCTTCTCTCGCCTGCGCCCGCAGCGTCGCGCTCATCGATGTTTCCTCCTCCGAATAACGTATAGCCTTGTTTTACCCACCGGAGGAGTTCATTAAACATCGGGCCTAAGGCTCGAACAGCGAGCTGAGCGATTGCTTCTCATGCACCCTGACGATCGCCTCCGCCATCAACGGGGCGACCGACAACACTTTCACCTTGTCGGTCGCGCACGGCTGGCGCAGCGGAATCGTGTCCGTGACGACGATCTCGGCGATCGGCGAAGCGTCGAGCCGCTCGATCGCCGGTCCGGACAACACCGGATGCGTGCAGCAAGCGTAGATTTTCGCGGCCCCCGCTTCCATCAACGCATCGGCCGCAAGCGAGATCGTGCCCGCCGTATCGATGATATCGTCGATCAGAATTGCCGTGCGGCCCGATACGTCCCCGATAATGTTCATCACTTCGACGACGCCCGGCTCGGGTCTCCGCTTGTCGATAATGGCCAGAGGCGATTGCAGGAAGTCCGCCAGCCGGCGCGCGCGAACGACGCCGCCGTGATCCGGCGATACGACGACAGGCTTCGGCAAGCACTTGCTCGAGAAATACTCGCCAAGGATCGGCACGCCCAGCAGATGATCGACGGGAATATCGAAAAATCCTTGGATCTGCATCGCATGAAGATCCATCGCGATGACCCGGTGCGCCCCCGCGGTCTCGATCAGGTTGGCGACGAGCTTGGCGGTAATCGGATCCCGCGAACGCGCTTTCCGATCCTGTCTGGCGTAACCGTAGTAGGGCATCACGACGTTGACCGTCTTCGCCGACGCCCGTTTCAACGCGTCCACCATGACCAAGAGCTCGATCAGATGGTCGTTGACCGGCGCGGACGTCGATTGAACGACGTAGACGTCGCTGCCCCGGACGCTTTCGTTGAGCTGAATATGAATCTCCCCGTCGCTGAAACGGTTAAGGACGGCATTTCCCAGCCCGACGCCGATGCAATTGCCGATCGCTCCGGCGAGCTCGGGATTCGAGCTGCAAGAAAACAGCTTTAAGGTTGGATCCGCATAAGCCATCGCCTACCCGCCTTCGCCTTAGGATTCGGATTGCTTTTCTCTTTCCTTCTTGGCGCGGGCCCGCGCCCGCAGATTGTCGGCATATCCCGGCTTGTTGACCTGTCTTTCGCGCGCAATCGCCAGATCGTTGTCCGCGACGTCGTGGGTAATCGTCGAGCCGGCGACGACGTAGGCTCCGTTGCCGATTTTGACCGGAGCGATCAGGTTCGCATTGCTGCCGATAAAGACGTCGTCGCCGATTTCGGTCATTGATTTATTATACCCGTCGTAGTTGGCCGTAATCGCGCCGCAGCCGATATTCACGCCCGAGCCGACGACAGCGTCCCCGACGTAGCTTAAGTGCGGCACCTTGCTGCCTTCGCCGATCGTCGCGTTTTTGATCTCGACGAAATCGCCGACCTTCACGCCTTCGCCGAGCTTCGTTCCCGGACGCAAGAAAGCGAACGGACCGACGTTGCATCCGCTCCCGATCGCCGCCCCGTCCGTCACGGATTGCCGAATCGTCGAGCCGTTGCCGACGATCGTGTCCTTTAAGTCGGACGAAGGCCCGATTACACAGTCGGAACCGATGGAGGTGCTTCCGCGCAGCAACGTGCCGGGATAGACGATCGTATCCGGACCGATCGTCACGCCGGCTTCGATATACGTATTCGCGGCGTCGACGATCGTTACGCCGTTCGCCTGGTGTCCCGCATTAATACGCAAGCGCATAAGCCGCTCCGCTTCCCCGAGCGCGATTCGGTCGTTGACCCCGGTCGCTTCGGCCGGATCCTTGCACACGCTCGCGGCGATCCGTTCGCCCCGCCCCCGCAAGATGCCGATGACGTCCGTTACGTAATATTCGCCTTGAGCGTTGTCGTTCGTCACTTCCCGAAGGGCCGAGAACAGCTTGCGATTGTCGAAGCAGTACGTTCCGGTGTTAATTTCGGTCACGGCCGCTTCTTCCGGCGTGCAGTCCTTCTGTTCGACGATGCGAAGCACGCTGCCGTCGCGATCCCTGATGATCCGGCCGAGCCCCGCGGGATCGGAGACGTCCGCCGTTAGAATCGTCGCCGCCGCGCCCGTCCCGGCATGATGGGCGATGAGCGTCTTCAGCGTGTCCGCAGTAACGAGCGGCGTATCCCCATACGTCACGACCGTAATCCCGTCTTCATCGCCAAGCAACGGCTCCGCCTGCAGGACCGCATGACCCGTGCCCAGCTGCTCCGCTTGCAGCGCGTACTCCGCCGCATCCCCCAATGCCGCTTTTACGGCATCGGCTCCGTGCCCGACGACAACGACCGTCCTCTCGCAAGAAGCTTCGCGAACCGTATCCAACACGTGCCCGACCATCGGTTTGCCGCAGACGGCGTGCAACACCTTGTATATTTTCGATTTCATGCGCTTGCCCTGTCCCGCAGCCAGCACGATCGCCATTTTCTTCATCGATCAAGTCACTCCTTTTCATTCCGCATGGCATGAAACGTTCCCCAGAATCATAGCGTATTCTCGCGAAAATGAAAAGAGAGCCTTCGCGGCTCCCTCTTCCCGGCACCCATTATTAAGCCCCTTCTACCATAACTTCTTCGTCTTGCGCGGCCCGTTCGTATTCAGCCAGCACCGCCGCTTGAATCTTCTCGCGCGTTCCGGAAGAAATTGGATGGGCAATATCCCGAAACTCGCCATCCGGAGTCCGTTTGCTCGGCATAGCGACGAACATGCCATTGTTCCCGTCGATGACGCGAATGTCATGGACGACGAATTCGTTATCGATCGTGATCGAAGCAATGGCCTTCATGCGCCCCTCCGAATTGACTCGGCGGAGTCTCACGTCTGTAATTTGCACTTTGTGTTCACCACCTTTGTCTTCAGAAAGACTTGGTGTAATATTCCACAAATCCGCGCAAATTCCTTCTTAAATCTGGAAAAACACATGTTAAAATTCAAATAAATTTTTAATTCTTTACAGTTTCGACAGGAATCGTCGCAATCGCTTCGATTTCGACAAGAACGTCCTTCGGCAATCTGGCCACTTCGACCGTCGAACGGGCCGGTTTATGGTCGTCGAAGTACTCGGCATACGTCTCGTTGAACTCGGCGAATTGATTCATGTCCTTCAAGAACACGGTCGTCTTGACGACTTCGCGAAGGCCGGCGCCCTCGGCCGCCAACACCGCTTTCAAGTTGTCCAGCACCTGGCGAGTCTGCTCGCGGATCGAGCCTGGCGCGAGCTCGCCCGTCGGCGTCAACGGAATCTGGCCGGACGTATAGAGCAGTTGGCCGATGCGAACGGCTTGCGAATACGGACCGATCGCCGCCGGGGCTTCCGCGGTGGATACGATTTTAAGCGTCATTATGAATTCCTCCTTGTTCAGACAGCCTATCGCTCAATAGAAATAATTTCCCGGCTGGACCTTGATCTGGCGAGTCTTGAGATCGACTTCGGTCAGACGGGCCAGCGAGACGTAATCGTGCAGCAACCGTTCTTCGTTATCGACCTCGCCCGATTCGACGAACACCCCGACCCCGGCGACGACCGCGCGGAATTCGTACAGCAGGTCGACCATGCCCTGGATCGTTCCGCCCGCCTTCATGAAATCGTCGATGATCAGCACCCGCGACTCCTCCTTGAGCGCGCGGCGGGCGAGCGACATCGTCTGAATGCGCTTCGTCGATCCCGAGACGTAGTTGATGCTGACCGCCGAACCTTCCGTGACCTTATGGTCGCGCCGGACGATGACGACCGGCAAGTTCAAGTATTGGGCCGTGGCATGGGCAAGGGGGATGCCCTTCGTCTCCACCGTCATGATCACGTCGATGTTCCGGTCCGCGAACGCGGAGGCGAACATCCGGCCGACCTCCTGCATCATGGCGGGCTGACCCAGCAAGTCCGTCATGTACAAGTACCCGCCCGGCAACAGCCGGTCCGGCTGTTCCAGCTCGCTGCAGATCGATTCGATTCTTTCCAGCGCCAGGTCTTTCCGGAATTTAGGAACGAACCGGACGCCTCCGGCGGCTCCGGCGAGCGTGTTCAGCTCTCCGATCCCTTCCTCTTCGAACACTTCCTTGATGATCGCCAAATCCTCGCTGATCGAAGACTTCGCGGACTGGTAACGCTCGGCGAACGCTGTCAGGGAAATTAACGTATGCGGACGGGTCAATAAATATTGCGTCATTTCCACGAGCCTTGCGCTGCGCTTCAACTTCTTCACGTTCCCCTCTCCCGTCCCAAATCCGAATATTTTACGTGTATCATAACATTTTTATACGGTTTTGTTCAAGATCAACAGAAGTCCGACAATCGACCGCTTCAACTATGTAAGCATTCTTGCCACATATACTTCCTTACAGAAGCCTCTAAGCCCGTTGTACACCCGAGCCACCTTCACTTCCTTGGAGACGAGACCGAACACCGTCGGCCCGCTGCCGGACATCAGCACCCCGTCCGCGCCCGCTTTCATCATGCACTCTTTGATCTGCCTGACTTCCGGGTAACGGTTCAACGTAACCGTCTCCAGAACGTTGCCGAGCGAGGCACACATGTCGGGAAACGATTGACGCGACAAGGCATCCAGCATATTCGGAACGGAAGGATGCTCCTTCAGCTCATTCGCCCTCAGCTTGCCGTACACGTCGGCGGTGGACACGTTGATCGGCGGCTTCGCTAGAACGACCCAGCATTGCGGCGGAGGCGAGACGCTCTCGAGCTTCTCTCCGCGCCCGCGGGCGACGGCCGTTCCTCCGCGTATGCAGAAGGGCACGTCCGAGCCGAGCTCCGAGCCGAGCGTCTCCAGCTCTTCGCCGGACAAGCCGAGGTTCCACAGGCGGTTGAGCCCCCTTAGCGTCGCAGCCGCGTCGCTGCTGCCGCCGGCCAAGCCGGCCGCGACCGGAATTTGTTTGTCCAAATGAATGTAGACGCCGCGATGAACCTCGTAGCGCTCCTTCATGAGGCGCGCGGCCTGGAAAGCCAGGTTTTTCTCGTCCAACGGAATGAAGCCCGCTTGGCTCGACAGCACGATCTGGTCGCGAGGCAGCTCCTCCATCTCCAGCCGATCGGCCAGATCGACCATCGTCATGACCATCTCGACTTCGTGAAAACCGTCCTCCCGCTTTCGCAGCACGTCGAGCACCAGGTTGATTTTAGCGGGCGCTTTCTCGTATATTTTCGACAATGTTGCATCACCGCTTCCCTTACAAGTAAACCTGCTTCGCCATCCTTAGGACGGCTGTATCGTTTGTATCTCACGATCCTTTCCGATCGTTTCAAAAAACCGCGCAGTCCCGTCGATGGAGCATACGCGTTCGAGCTCCGAAGCCTTTACATATTATAACAAAGGGAGCCTTCAAATGCGAAAAAGGGAGAATGCCCGACGCTCGGGCATCCCCCCCTTTCCTGTCAAGGCCGTTGCGACCGGGCTGCCGCCTGCTCGGCAATCTGGATGGCCCGCTTCACCATATTGCCGGCATCCTTCGTCCGGATGCCTCCCCAGCCTTCGCGTTGAACCGTATCGTAGATGCCCAAGTCCTTCGCCAATTCGTTCTTGAAGTGCTCCGACATGACGCCTCTTCTTCGACCCATTCGCTCGCCTCCAGCCTTTCGTGAAAATGTCGGATCCGCGGGGGGATTCCCCCGCATAGGATGCCTCGCGGGCCGGCCGCGCATGCAAAACGGGCAGCACCCGGCGTTCGGCTGAACGCAAATGCTGCCCGTACTATTCCAAACCGTGTCAGTGCGACAAATAATTGATGCGAACCTGGCCATCGTCATTGCACAGCATGACTTCCACGGATTCGGTCAGTATGTCCGCATAGCTGTACGAAACCCGCTTGAACGTGTGCTGTTCCTGGTCCAGCTTGACAATGAAAACCGATGGGTAGATTTCTTCCAACACTCCCGTGCGTTCGATGGTCTTGCGTCGACCACCGTTGGCGCGGAGCATGATTTTGGAACCGACGTGCGGCTCCAGGCTTCGCTTGATCTCGAGAAGCGCATTTTTGGCCATGATCCACTACCACCTCTTTCCCTGTAAATTATAACTAAAATCAGGGGAGGTGTCAAATGATCAAAATATTATATCAACGATGGAGATTTTCTGTCAACGGTCATTTTCCTTGAGATCCCGGGGTTCTTCGCGAATTGCCCTTGGATTTGTCACAAAACGTTCACATTTTGTCCCGAAGTTGCCTCTTTTTGATTCGGCACCCCGATCCGGTAACGCCCCATTGTCTCGATGCCTCCGACGCCCTGCCTGCCGCTGATCGTATGGGCGATGACATCGCTGATGTTGATCGTGTCCCGGAAAGGCGTGAAAGCCGCGCGAACGGCGACGTAGACGGGATCGAGCGCATGAATCATAATGCGGCCCGGGGAGCTGGCGAAATTCGCGCCCGCGTGAAGCAGCGCTTCGAAGTGCGATTGGCAAGCGCCGGCGACGACGACCAGCGAGTCGCGGTTGCGTTCGTAGTCCCGGGCGACATTCACCGCATGGACGAAGTTCAGCGAATTTTTGTAGCTGCTGAGTTGCTGAAGGTCCTGTCGCTGCTTCAACAAGCCGTCATGGCCGGTAATGACGACGATATCGGGATGAAACCGGGGCAGCATCCGCATCAGCACGTGCGGCATCTGCGATTCGTGGCAATGCATGCCTTCAGCGGGGACCTTCAATTGCGCGTAGACCTGCATGCTCTTGCGAAGATAATTGGCGTCTCCGTCCAGATGCAGCACTTTGCCGGGCATCTCGAAGAAGGGCTGCCGCCGCTCGCCGAACGCCGCCGCATAACCGATTCGCCCCGCTTGTCGATCGCGTTCCTCGCTGAACTTCCGCAGCCTCTCGTTCGCCATGATCCGAGCTTGCTTCGTCCCGCTCAGCTCGTCCGGATCCCGTACCGTCTGAAGATCCTCGACCGGCGCGTCCGCGAGCAGCCGGTAATCGGTCCCTCTCAGCACGGCTTGCTGCGCCGCGAACGCGGCGATCCGGAAGACCACGTCCCCGCCGTAGGACTTCCGTACGACTAGATCCCCCTGCTTCATGGGCACTCACCTCTTCGTCTATCCTATGGGGCGAAGAGGGGATGGGTGCGCGTCCCGGGGAAGCGATCTAACCGATCATGCCGGCGCGCTTCAACGCTTCGCATACGTTCGCGAATTCTTGCAGCGTCAGCGTCTCCGCTCGGCGTTCCGGGAGCACGCCGCATTCGCGGAGCAGCTCTCCCAGCTCGCCCTTGCGCTCCTTGCCGGCCAACGCGGCCAGATTGTTGGCCAACGTCTTGCGCCGCTGCGCGAACGATGCGTGAACGACGCGGAAATACAGCGCTTCGTCCGGAACGCGTACGGCCGGCTCAGGGCGAAGCTCCAGCTTGATGACCGCCGAGTCTACGTTCGGAGGCGGCATGAACGCCCGGCCGGGGACGACGCATACGAGCTCGGGCTCGCAATAGTACTGCACCGCGATGCTCAGCGTGCCGTACGCCTTCCCTCCGGGTTGCGCGGCGATCCGTTCCGCCACTTCCTTCTGCACCATAACGACGATGTTCTCGATCGGAAGACGCTCCTCCAGCAGCCTCATGATGATCGGCGTCGTGACGTAATAAGGCAAGTTGGCGACGACGCTGACGCCGTCCAAGCCGGCGAAGCTGTCGGTCCACAGCCGATGAAGGTCGGCCTTCAGCACGTCTTCGTTCATGACGGAGACGTTCTCGTAAGGAGACAGGACGTCCTGGAGAATCGGAATCAACCGCCGGTCGATCTCGATCGCCGCGACCTTGCCGGCGGACTGGGCGAGCCGCTCCGTAAGGGAGCCGATGCCGGGCCCGATCTCGAGCGCTCCGCGCGTCCGGTCCAGCTCCGCCGCTTCGATGATGCGATCGAGCACCCGGCCGTCGATCAGGAAGTTCTGTCCCAGGCTTTTCTTGAACGTAAAGCCGTGCTTGCGGATAATTTCCCGCGTACGGCCCGAAGTGGCAATCTCGCGCATTGTTTCTCTACAACCCTTCCCGCTCCAGCTGTTCCAACGCCGCCAGAAATTCCTCCCGCGTAACCCGGAACATGAGACATCTTTTGTAAAATTGTTTGCCGTTCGCGTATCCGATCCCCAGCAGCTCTCCCATTCGCTCTCTGCGGCGTGCCGATGCCGCTTGAACGATCAGGCCCGCATTCAGCAAATCGTTCCATTCGATCTCTTCCGGCGCGTCCGCGGCCGCCTCCGGGCTTCTCACGCGCTCCAGCGCGCGGCGGATCGCTTCGTCGGAAGCGTGCTCTACGCCGATGCCCTTCGGACTGCGGGCTTCGTCCTTGGTCAGGAACGCATGCTTGCAACCCGGGACGCGCTCGGACACGATCTTGCGGATCCGCTCCCCCGGCGCGTCCGGGTCCGTCAGCACGATCACGCCTCTCCGGGCATGCGCCAGCTCGATGCGCTTCAGAACGTCCTCTCCGATTGCCGAGCCCCCCGTTTCGATCGTATCGGCTCCCAAGGCTCTGCGCACGGCCGTCGAATCGTCTTTGCCTTCCACGACTACGATTTCTCGAATCATTAACCCTTACCTCTTTTAAGCTCTATTCGTTCAAGCGTATACGAGTTTGCCTTCGGGGGCAAGTCGGCGCTTCGAACCGGTGCGCCGAACCGTCCGGTTGCTCTTCCGCGCACGCAAAAATCGGGAAGAAGCTCTTGGCCTCTCCCCGAGTATCTCCTTGATCGCGCGCTCGTCAATCGGCGGACGGCTTCACGGGACCGATCACGTAGACCGTATATCCGCGTTTTAAGCCGAACTTCGTCGCATGCGCTTCGCTGTCGTAATAAATATCGATTTTTTTCCCTTTGATGGCGCCGCCCGTATCTTCCGCCCTGCGGAAGCCGATGCCTTCGATATACACCCACCACCCGATCGGAATGACTCTCGGGTCGACGGCGATCGTGCGGCCTTCTTTCACGACGGCGCCCGACGATGTAATGCCGTAGCCTTCGTCGCCTTTGGACTTGCCGGTCGAAGCGTAATCGGCCGAATACGCGGTCAGCGTGACGTTGCTGAGCATCCGCTTGACCTTGACGTTCTTGCCCTCCAGCTTGACCGTCTTCGCTTCCGCGGCCGTCGGCGGCCCGTTATAGCTAAGCGCCGCAACCTCCGCCTTCTTCTTCGTTCCTACGGCAACGACCTGTTGCACGGCAGGCTTCGCCACCGTCTTCTCGATCGTTTCCTGGCTGACCAGCTTGCCGTCTTCGTACACCCGCTCCGTCTTGAAGACGACCAAGCCTTCTTGACCGGCAGTAAGGACTTGTTTCTTGCCCTCTTCCAGATCCGCGTTTTTCTTCTCCACGACCTTGAATGCGATCGGATGCCGGGTTTCCTTCACTTCCTTGCGAACCCGCACGACCGATACCGTCATTCCGTCATGCAAGGGACTGGCAAGCCCAGGCTGCACCCGGTCGTGTTCGGAAAGCTCGACATTCAACGAATCGATGACGCCCCCGACCGTACGCTCGGTCGTGTACGCGACTTGCTGCCCGCCGTCCGCCTCGACCGTCACTTCCACCGCCCGGTCGATGACAAGCCGACTCCCGTCGTTCAGAGGATCCATCGCCTGCATCGAGACGCGATCGTACGGACCGACGTAAATGTCTTGCTCTTCCAGTAAATCCAGCACGTTCGAAGATTTGGTCTTCATCACCGAAGAAACTCCGCCGTCTACGATCGTGACGTGCTTCGTCGCCGCTTTGTCCAGCAACGATACGAACATGATGCCAATGGCAAAAACGAGAATTGCGCCTAAGAGTGCAGCGCGCAAATGCTCATGCTTCCAACGCAGTGCGAAAAGCTTGCCGGTCGGTCGTGGATCATGGGTCTCCTCTACAGGAACAACGCCCATAATTCGCTCCTCCTTCATAGCCCCGCCGTCGACTGTACTGCATGATCTTTCGTCAGACGCGACTAATCCAAAATGGTTAACGACGATTGACGTCCGGTCCGAAATTGCGCGTTTTCGGCCGGTGCGTTCGCACGCCGCCTTCCCCAGTCATACACGCGAATGAGCGATGGTTCGCCTTGATTCCCGCTTCAAAGTTCTCCGCAAATCCCCGTCGATCGTAATCGTGCTTTCTTGCATGCAACACAAAAAGCCGCCGAGACAGAGGATCTGTTCGTGGCTCCGCATGTAAGCATCGTTGAAGGCTGTTAGCGGCACGAGGCTGACCTCTCTCTAACACGCTTGCGGGGTTAGCTGTCGGATTCGGGCACAGAGAGTTGCCCTAACGGCCGCATGCCTCGACGCATCACTCAGATAGAGCCGCATCGCCGGCGCTTGCCGTATTCACCCCTAGATTGCTCGGACCGCATTGGACTTTCGATCGGATCGTCGCCGCGTTTGGGTCCCCCACTCTCCCGTTCGGAAGATTAAGCGCACTGGAAAAGGAATGTCATATTCAAACTTTCTGTTGATGATCATAACCTCTACGCGATGGCGGTGTAAAGACGATGCAACGGACGAATTTCCCCGTTTTCGCGAAAAATCAAGTAGATCCGCAGGTTTTTCCGCGATAAAAGCCAGTTTTTTCTTCAAACCGGTCCATTTTTCTCTGCGATTATCCGTTTATCTCGTTATGCCCAAACAGCGAATCGCATTTTCGCTCGTAATTTTAGCAATTTCTCCCACAGAAACCCCTTTGATTTCGGCCGCCGCTTCGGCGACCAGACGGACGTATGCGGACTCGTTTCGTTTGCCACGATTAGGGTGCGGAGCCAAATACGGGGAGTCCGTTTCGATCAGCAACCGGTCCATGGGAACCCTTTCAAGCACCTCTTTCGGCACCCGCGCGTTTTTGAACGTTACCGGTCCGCCGAACGAAATATGGAAGTTCATATCCAGGCATTTTTTTGCCGTTTCCCAGCTTCCGGAGAAGCAATGCATGATGCCGCCGACCTCTTCGGCCTTCTCTTCCTTGAGCAGTCTCGTCACGTCTTCATGGGCGTCCCGGTTATGGATCACGATCGGCATGTTCAATCGCCTGGCCAGCCGGATTTGCTCGCGGAATACGGTATGCTGGATCTCCTTGGGCGAAGTGTCCCAATAATAGTCGAGGCCGATCTCGCCGATCGCCACCACTTTCGGATGGGCGCACAGCCTTTCGATCCAAGCCAAATCCTCCTCGAGGTTCATCGCTGCCGCATCCGTCGGATGCCAGCCCACCGCAGCGTAGATAAATGCGTATTTTTCGGCCAGTTGCATCGTCGTCGGAATCGTCTCCCGATTGAACCCGATATTGACGATCGCGTCCACTCCGGCTTGCAACGCCCGTTCTATCATTTCTTCGCGATCTCCGTCGAACTTGGAAGAATCGAGATGCGCGTGCGTGTCGATCAGCATGTCGGAAGTTGTCCCCTTTCGCGGTCTTTCTTCTATTATATATGGAGTCTGCTGCGGGTGGCCGAACTTAGCATTTCGGCCCGCGGAAGCACCTTGTCCTCCGGATAATACATGTAGTATTTCCCGCGATGCAACCCGGCGATAGACCGGATAATATCGGATTTTACGGAAATTTCCGTCAACTCTTCTCGCTCGTCCAAGAGCAGAATCGGAGGCTTATCCTTCCCTCCCGTGACCATCCCCGGTTTATAGACGTCGTACGGCGAGTCCTCCGGCGTATCGACTTCCGCATGGTAATCCGGGTTCAAGCCGATTCGCGCCCATTCCCGGCGCACTTCTTCGAGCCATTCGCTGTCCGTTTCGACGAGCGGCGCGTACTTGTACAGTCTCCGGTGAAGAAAACGGCGACACAGATCGGCAAGCAGCTCGTCGCGTTCCTCCGCCCATTGGCCGAATGCCGTCTGCACCAGCGCTTCGTCCAGCCGCAAGTAGCTTTCAAGCGTAATCGAGCCTTCTAACAACTCGCGGAGCGGCGGCAGCATGAAACCGAAGCGGTAACCTTCTCGCAACAGTTGGCCCGCCCTGCGGAAAATTTGCCGAAGCACGATTTCCGAGCTGCGGGTCACCGGATGGAAGTACACTTGCCAATACATCTGGTAGCGGGACATCAAGTAATCCTCGACGGCGTGCATGCCGCTTTCCTTCACGACGATCTTGCCCCGGTACGGGCGCAGCACGCGAAGAATGCGGTCGAGATCGAACGTTCCATAGTTCACGCCCGTAAAATAGGCGTCGCGCAGCAAGTAATCCATGCGATCCGCGTCCAGTTGGCTCGACACGAGGCTGACGACGATCGGCTTGCCATACGTTTTGCGAATAACCGAGGCGACCCGTTCGGGGAGCTGCGCGTCCGTCTCGTGAAGCACGCGCCGGATCTCCGTATCCCCGAGGACGATCTCGCACGTCCATCGTTCGTGGTCCGTACCCAAAATTTGCTCCAGCGAGTGGGAGAAGGGACCGTGTCCGACATCATGCAACAAAGAAGCGCAAAGACTGAGCATTTTTTCCTCTTGCGGCCAACCCTCATATCCATTACGCTCAAATTGGGAAATGATTTTCCTTGTTATTTCATATACACCCAAGGAATGGGAGAACCGGCTGTGCTCTGCTCCGTGAAACGTGAGATAGGAGGTGCCTAATTGGCGAATTCTTCTGAGTCGTTGGAACTCGGGCGTGTTAATCAGCTTCCAAATGGTTAAATCCTGTACATAGACGGAATGGTGGACAGGATCCTTGAAAACCTTCTCCTCGTGCAGTTTCATGAGCGGGCACCGCCTTTTCAAAGTCATGATTCGACAAAGCCGAACCGCAACCATCGGTTTATGTCGAACATTGTCGAATTATTAATATGCTCTAATAATTGGCTTCACGAGCCGCAAATTGTTCGAAAGATTGCCTCATATTAAAGGATTTTCAGGTGTATTTCCGCAGATTTGCGGCAATTGCGGCTCCATTACAGGTTGACTTTTTTGGGAAGAGTTGGTACGATAGATTACGGAAAACAGAGAACTTTGTCGAATGTTGGCGATAACGGACAAGCGCTTCGAACAATCGTCCGTATGTTATTGTTATTATTTTAATCCGAAGAGAGGGGAATTTCCAAATGATGAAATCAACCGGAATTGTGCGCAAAGTCGATGAGCTGGGTCGGGTGGTCATTCCGATCGAATTGCGCCGCACGCTCGGCATCGGCGAGAAGGACGCTTTAGAAATTTACGTGGACGGCGAGCGCATCATGCTGAAGAAATACGAGCCCGCTTGCATCTTCTGCGGAAATGCCGAGAACGTGACTTACTTCAAAGGAAAAATTGTTTGCCGAGAATGTCTGAAGGATTTGCCTTCACCTGTGACAAATTAGAGAAAATAGTTTATAATAAAAATTGCATTCTAATTATTGTTAATTCCAACCTTTTTATACTCCTTGCCCCCCTCCCGAGATCGATATCGGGAGGGCATTTTTTTGCCTTCGCGCTAAGGTGTCGCCTCGTTCTCGAGCAGCGTCCGGTAGACGTCCCGTTTGCCGATACCCCGGTCCGCCGCCGCCGCCTTCATCGCGTCCTTCCGGCTTCTCCCCTTCGCTTCGTAATGCGAGACGTGCTCGGCGACCGTTAGGCCCGTCCACCACGATTCGGCCGTCTTCGGCTCGCGGCCGCCTTCCGCATAGCCGTTCTCCGAACGCGTTCCTTCTATTAATAAGCAGCATTCTCCGAGCGGCGCGCCGCTTTCGAAATGGGCCAGACAAGCTTCCGCCGTTCCCCGGATCGCCTCCTCGTGCCTTTTCGTCAGCTCCCGAACGACGGCCATTCGCCTGCTTCCCCAACGTTCGGCGACGACGGCCAACGTCTTCCGAATCCGATGGGGAGACTCGTAGAAGATCAGCGTCCCGCTCTCCCCTTCGAGGCCGTCCAGCAGCTTGTTCAGGCTTTTCCGGTCGCGCGGCGGAAATCCCGCGAACAGAAACCGATCCGTCGGCAGGCCGGAAATGACAAGCGCGGCCAGCGCCGCGTTCGCCCCCGGAATCGGCACGACGGGAATGCCTTCGGCCACCGCGTCCCGCACGAGCTCGGCGCCGGGGTCGGAAATCGCCGGCATGCCGGCGTCGCTGACGAGCGCGATCGACTGCCCGTCCAGCAGCAGGCGGATCAATTCCGGGCCGCTGGCTTCGCGATTATGCTCGTGATAGCTGACCAGCCGATTCCGGATCTCAAAATGCGTGAGCAGCTTGCGCGTCTGTCTCGTATCCTCCGCGGCGATCAGTCCGACTTCTTTTAACGTGCGAATCGCGCGAAACGTCATATCCTCCAGATTCCCGATCGGCGTCGCCACCAAGTACAAGGTTCCGGTTTTTTCTTCCCGGTCGAAGCTTCGCTGCACGATCGCTTCGCTTGGCTCCTTCGTCTCGTCCGTCGTCAACGATTCGTCCCCTCTCTCTCCTTGTTCTTCGCGCTGGCGCCGGACACCGGCGCTCTCCCGTTCGTTCGCTTGAAATCGGGCAGCTCGGCCGCCTTCCCGTAAAATACGGCGAGCAGCTCCGGCGTATACTCGCCGTCTTCTTCGTAGACGATCAGCGGCGGCAGAAGACGGACTTCCGGCCGACCGTCGCGCGTTCCTTCTATTAATATCATGTTCGCTTCCGCGTCCTTGCGCGGATGGACGAAACGGATCCGCTTCGGCTCGATCCGGTTACGGCGCATGAGCTCGACGATATCGGCCAGCCGACTCGGACGATGGACCATCGCGACCCTGCCGCCCGGCTTTACGCTTCGGGCGCACGCCGCGATGACATCCTCCAGCTTGCAGCCGATCTCGTGGCGAGCCATCGCCTGATGAATATTTTCTTTGCGGTCGCCGCTCGTGACCGGCAAATACGGAGGATTGACCGTAACGGCATCGTATAATTCGCCTTCGGGCTTCCATTCCCGGAGATCGCCTTCGATAATGCGGATACGATCCCCCAAGAGATTAAGCCGGACGCTTCTTTGCGCCATGTCTGCAAGCCGCGGCTGAATCTCGACGCCGTCGATCGCCGCCTCCGTTCGCGTCGTCAGCAGCATCGGAATGACGCCGTTGCCCGTACACAGATCGAGGATGCGCCCTCTCGGCGGCACGCCCGCGAACCTCGCGAGCAGAACCGCGTCCAACGAGAAGCTGAACACTTCGGGACTCTGGATAATTTTAAGATTATGGGTAAGGAGATCGTCCAGCCGTTCTTCGGCTTGCAGAGGTTGCGGTTCAGCGCTCACGAGCTTGTACCCCTTTTCTAAGTGCTTACGCCCCTTAGCTTACTGGATTCGGAGCTTGATCGCAAACTTGCTTGCGTTCCCTGTCGAATTCCAACCAAAAAAAACACCCCCATCCGTTCGGACAGAGGATCCGCTAATTGTGAACAAAACCGGGTTTTGCGCATCTGTGCGGACAGAGGATCCGTTATTTGGCTCCGAGATCGCCAATTCGGCCATTGATCATCGAAATAACGGATCCTCTGTCCGATTCATCTTCAAAATGAGGGGGTTTCGGCAAAATAACGTCTTCTGTGTCCGATCGCAAGTTAAACCGATAGCTCCCCCGCCAACCGCAGAGACAGCTCGCGCACCTGCTCGACCTCCAGTCGGAAGGTGGCGTTCAACTCCTTCGCGTCCTTGGAGCGTCCGAGGAAGTTGTACAGCACCCCTTCGAGCATCAGATAATACTTGGCATTGATCGGGTAGAGCTGCTTCTCCACCCACGAGGCCATCGTCAGAATCGGCATCAGACGCCCGGCTTCCTCCGGACGGTCCTTCCAATTCCGGAGCAGCCAGACGTACAGCTCCGGATGAAAATTCGCCATTACGCCGCTATAGCCGGAAATTCCGAGCTTCAGCGATTCCAGCAGCGTCGTCGTGTTGGCGTTGTAGATTTTCAGCTCGCTGTCCCGAACGGCCTCCACTCGGCTTCTCAGCATCTCCAGATCGCAGCAAGTATCCTTAAGGAACGCAAATCGTCCCGTCTCGGCACACCACCGGAGCAATTCCGGCGTCACCAGACGCTTGTAAGGATACGGACATTCGTAGAAGCCCAGCGGCAGCTCCTTCGGAAGCCGTGCCAACAACTGCTCCAGTCGGCTCCTCAGCGTCTCGTCGCTCTCCTCGGGTCCGGCCAGCCGGTTCGTAATGAGCACGAGCGCATCGATGCCGGTGCCGGCCATCGCGTTCAGTTCCACGACCTGCTCCTCGAAGCCGTCGGCGACGTGGCCGGAGGCGATGACCGGCACGCGCCCCGCCGCCCGGCGCACCGTGTACTCCGCGACCTTCACCCGCTCCTCCAGGCTCAGATAGAACATTTCGCTGGACTGGCATACCGCGAACAGACCGTCGACGCCTTTCTCCAAGTACCATTCGATCAGACGGCCCAGCGCGTCGTAATCGACTTCTCCTCCCGCCGTATATGGGGTCAGCATGGTCGGCCATACGCCGTCTCGGATCTCTTTGTTCATACCGGCTCTCTTCCTTCCCTATCTGCTCTTGCGAATTTGAATCGGCTCGAAAATGCCGTAAGGGTGCACGAGATATTCGGGCGTGTATTCCAAGCCTTCCGTGCGAAACGATTCCCAGCCCGTCGAGGGAACGGCTCCCCGCGCCTGATGGAACGGCCCGAACAGATTGCGCGGGCTGCCCGAAACTTCGATGTCCACGCGATTGGCTCCGTGTCGAAGCAGCCCCGTAATGTCCAGCCCGTTCGCCGCCCGCCACGGAATGGCCCCTGCTATAACTCCGTTGACGGCCACGTCGAGCGTGACCGCCGAATAGTCTCCCATGAACAAATAGGCCCGTTCTCCCGTTTCGATGCGGCAATCGAAATCGAAGTGATACACGATGCTGCCTGCATAATGGAAATATCCTTGCAGGCCCCAGTCGCCGAAACGCAGCCGCTGCGGCTCCGCAACGATGACCCGCTCCGGGCTTACGCCGAAGTCTCCGATCAAATAACAATCCTCCAGCTCCATCCGGTTGAGGTAGGCGCAAGAGAGAATCAGCTCGTTATCGCCGACGCGCAGCCCATCCAAAAGCACCTTTCGAATGGAACGGTCCACGAACCAGCCTTCCGGGCCCCCCTCCGCACGCGCGCCGTTCAACGTTATCGCGAGATGCTCCGCTTCCTCTAGCGCCAGATAGACCGGCGTCCGCGGCACCGTCTCGACTTTGAACCGAAATCGCAGCTCTACCGGCGTCCCGTCCTGGGGATGCGGCTCCTCGATCCACTTGTACCGCTGAGGCAGCCCGTTATAATAAATTTGCCGCATGCCAAGCCGGTCGCGAATGGCGCGCTGCGCCTGCCAGACGTCCGTCTCCTCCGACCACGGCTCCGAGCCGTCGCCCATCCGATAAGCGCATCTGTCCAATTCGAGCGCATTAGGCATCGTCCGGGTGAACGAACACGAGGGGCCGAGAGAAGCGTGCAGCTTCACCGCAAAAGGATTCAGCGCCGTCTCTCCGTCATCGACGATCTGAGTCCTGGCCGCCGACCGGCCTTCCTTGCAGATTACGTACAGCTTGGAGCCGGCGGGAGGGAAAGCCGCGTCAAGCAGCAGCCCTCCATCCTCCGTCAGTTCCGCTCCGACCTCGGAAACGCCTCCGGTCAACGGGTCCCACTCTTCTACTCTTCCCGAGAAATCCGTCGTCAGCCGCACGTTGAGCGATTTCTCGCGGTCGTTGTTCACGACGAACAGCGTATAACAGTCGTCCTGTTCTTTAAGCAAGTACAGCATCTCGGGCGCTTCGGTCATGTACTCGCCCGTCAGACTGACCCGGCGGGGCAGGAAGCTCTCCAACGTTCGAACGACCTCCCGAGCGCCCGCCGCGACCGTCATATTCGGATGCGCGAACAGCGTTCCGGCGCGGTCGGCCGCCCGCCCTTCGATCATCTCCGGAACGGGCGCTATGGCGACCGCCCGTCCGCCCGCTGCCAGAAAATCGAGCAGCAGCCGATACGTGCTGTCCAGCATCGTCCTCATCTCGGGAAGGATGACCGCGCGATAACCGGCCAGTCCTACGAACAAGCGGTCTGCCTCAACGCGGCCGACCTCTGCCATAATCGTCTCGTCGCCCAGATCGAAATCGTAGTGCGCGCCGAGCAGCCCTCGCAGGAAACGGTTGAATTCGTCGCCATAGCGGTTGATCCCGGGTATATCGCGATCCTTGTTGCGGTCGGGAATGCCGTACGGATTCGCGCCCAGCATCGCCCAGGCGGTCGAGGCCGGATGCAGCACGAGCACGTCGCGCACCGCGGTTCCCGGCGTCATGACCGCTCCGATCCGCGCGAAATAATCCTCGACGACGCGGTTGCGGCTCCACCAGGTCGTATTAGAATTAAAGACCGGCGGATAGTCCCGCTTCCGGCAGCCTTTGAGCGAATAGAGGGCCAGATGCTGCGAGCGCAGGTTCACGCCCTGCGCGTATTGAAAATCGCCGACCCACTTCTGGCCCTCGAACGTGAACTCCCAGCCCGCGCAGCCGTACGTTTCCGTAATGACCTGTTTTCTGCCGTACTGATTGGCCACGCTGGCGCATTGCTTCACCGTAATCGTCTCGTCGGTCTGCTCCATCAGCATATCGATGCCCGGCACGTGCTGGTAACGATAGTTCGGCATAACGGCTCCGCAGACGCGGGTAGCCACGCCCAGCTTGTTCTCCCACAGATAATGTCCGGTGAAGAGCAAGCCGTTGTCTTCGCACCACCGCCCGAGCTGTCCGGAGTACGATTCGGAGAACAGGTCCGAGATCGTGCGCCAGTAATCGTGGCGCGCGGGCGCCGACAGCTCGCCGTTGAAGAAAACGTAAGGAATCGTGTCCAGAACGTCCGCGCCCCGCTTCTCCCGGTAAAATTCCGGGAACGAATACGTCCAGGGGAGCCAGCCTCTTCCTTCCGTGAACCTGCAGTGCCTATCCGCTGCACTGGGCTCGTCGGTGAACACGCCGGCGACCGTCCCGCCGAAATGCTCTCCTACGGCTTGCTTGTAAGCCTCGTAGGTCGACTCGATGAACAGCCGGACCGAATCCGGATTGAGCGTATCGTGCGGGGATTCGTCGTTGAACCATTCGCACGCTTCCGCCACCTCGATCCTCAGGACGAGCAGCGCCTCTCCCGCATCCGGCTTCGGATAGCTCAGTCCCGGACGGCATTCCAGCCGCTCGCAGCTCCCCATCTCCATCCCGTCGATCTCCGCCCGGAACAGCGCCGCGAAGGACTCGTCAGCCTCCACCGCTTCCCGAAGGACCTCGATCGTCAGCCCTTTGGCGCGGTAAGCATCGCCATAGGAAGGAACGATGCCGCCCGCCGAGCCCGAAGGCCAACGATCCTCGTCGTAGATCCACGCGGTCATCCCTCGCTCGGAGGCGGCCTGAACCACTGTTCGGACATGCTCCATCCATTCCTCGCTCATATAGCGGGTTTCCAGCCCGTCCCGAGAATGCATGAAGAAGCCTCCTGCGCCTTGCTCCTTCATCCCTTCGATCTGCCGGACAAGCTCCTCCCGCTCCAGCTTGTCGTTCCAGGCCCAGAACGGGGCGGAGCGATGCTCCGCGCCCGGATTCCGGAATGCTTCCTTTAACCTCTTAACACTCATCGTCGTCGGTCCCCTTTCCGCTTATCCTTTTACCGAACCGAGCATCGCGCCTTGCACGAAATATTTTTGCACGAACGGATAGATACACAGTACGGGAAGAATCGCCACGAATACGACCGCATACTTGATCGTGGCCGACATCGTCGCCATATCGGCGCCCATCTGCGTCGTCTGCGAGGCCATATCGCCTTGAATGACGATGTTGCGCAGGATGATCTGCAGCGGATACAGCTCCTTCTCGTTCAGATAGATCAGCGCGGGGAAAAAGCTGTTCCACTGTCCGACCGCATAGAACAAAAACATCGTCGCCATCACCGGCATGGACAGCGGCAGCACGATCCGCAGCAGCGTCCGGTACTCCCCCGCTCCGTCCACGGTCGCGGATTCGTGAAGCGCTTCGGGAATTTGCTCGAAGAACGTCCGCATCAGGATCATGTTGAACACGCTGATCGCCGTCGGAATAACGAGCGCCCAGATCGTATCGACCATGCCGAGCCCGTGCACGACCATAAAGCGGGGAATAAGGCCGCCGTCGAAGAACATCGTAAAAATGACGAACAGCGAGAAAACCGCCCGACCATAGAATTGCTTGCGAGACAGCGGATAAGCGCACAGCGTCGTCAGCACCAGGCTGATGAGCGTTCCCAGCGCCGTATAGAGAATCGTGTTGCCGTATGACCGCAAAACCGCGGGATCGTCGAACACGTACTTATAGGCCTGAAGATTGATATCCTTTGGGAGCCACAGCACCTCTCCGCGGCTTACCGCTCCGCCCGAGCTGATGGACACGATGCCCATATAGTAGAGCGGATACAGCGTAATGACGAGCAGCAGCACCATGAGGAGGACATTGACCCCGTCGAACCACGTTTTCTTGGTTGTCATCGCTCTCTCCCCTCCTAGAACAGTCTCGCGCCGTTGAATTTTTTGGACAGCTGGTTGGCGGAGATGACAAGCGCGAACGACAGCACCGATTGGAAAATGCCGACCGCGGCCGCGAAGCTGAAGTCGCTGTCGATCAGCCCTCGGCGATAAACGTAGGTTTGAATGACGTCCGCCGTCTCGTAGGTCGGCCCGCTGTACAGCAGCAGGATTTTCTCGAAGCCGACAGACAGCATGTGTCCGAGATTGAGCAGCAGCATGACCATGATGACGGTCATCATACCGGGAATCGTGATGTGACGCATCTTCTTCCACCGGCTGGCGCCGTCGATCGTCGCCGCCTCGTAGAGTGTCGGGTCGATGCCGGTCAATGCGGCCAAATAGATGATCGAGCCCCAACCAAGTCCCTGCCAGATGTCGGAGCCGATGAAGATCGTCCGGAACCATTCCGGCAGCGACAGGAACGTAATCGGATCTGCACCGAGCATCCCCCTGAACTGATTGATCAGGCCGTCCGAGGACAGGAAGTTGACCAGCATGCCCGCCACGACCACGGTAGACAGGAAGTGCGGAATATACGTAATCGATTGAACGAACCGCTTGAACAGATTCGCGCGCAGCTCGTTCAGCAGAAGCGCGAACAAGATCGGCGCGGGAAAGAAGAAAATCAAGGAATACAAGTTCAATAGAACGGTGTTGCGCACGACTTGCCAGAAGTAGGAGTCGGTCAGAAATTGCTGGAAATATTTCGTTCCCGCCCAGGGGCTTCCGAAGAAGCCTTTTACGATCGAATACTCCTGGAAGGCCATCAGATTGCCGATCATCGGCGCGTAATGAAACACGAGAAAATAAGCCATCGGAAACAAAAACATCACGTACAGCGCCCTGCTCTTTTTTATTTTTCTCAGCGCCTCGCCGCGACCGGATGCCGCAGGCCCGCTCGGTATAGCCATCGGTTAGCTCTCCTTCCCATGACAAAAGCCGTTGCCCCGCGAAGGGCCGAGGGGCAACGGCTTTGCGCCTGCTTGTTAGGACTGGACTCTGGCCAAGGCGTCGTTGTAGATTTTCAACAGCTCGTCCGCGCCCTTGGCTCTGCACTGCTCGACGAAGGACGCCCACTCGCTCTCCAGCGCTCCGTCCTTAATGATGAATTTGTCCATATTCGATGTGATGAACGAATCAAGCTCCGTTCTAAGCTGCTTCAGCCGCTCCCGCTCCTCCTTGTTGAACGGAGGATCGTTCGTAAAGCGGAAGTTGATGCCGGCTTCGACGTTCTGCAGATTCGTATCGCTCCAGGCCAGCGATTCGGGCGCCTGGAACGGAATGTTCGGACGGTCGTCGTAATGAATCGCCAAACCCAGGTAACCCGTGCCGAGATCGGATTGCATCGCGTAGTAGGGAACCGGTTTGTCCATGTATTTGCTCTTCGCCTCTTCGGTCAGCCTGAACTCCCCGTTCTCGATGACGTAATCCTCGTTCTCTACGCCCAGGGAGGTGATGTTCGTTCCCTCTTCGCCATACATCCAATCGATGAAGGCGATCACTTTATCCGGATCTTTAACTTTGGAGCTGATCACGTACGATTCGCTGAGATGATCCAGACTGTAGACCAGATTCCGCTTCACGCCGCCAGGACCTTCCAGCACCGGAATCATGTCGAATCTGGCTTCCGGATCCTGCTGCTGCATAATCGTGTTGAACGTATTGCCGAAGCCGTTGTTGTCCTGGAAGTAGAACGATTTGCCGGAGTTGAGCTTCTCCTGCCACGTCTGGGACGTCGCCGTCGTATAATCCTGGTCGAGCAGCTTCTCGCTGTACAGCTTATGCAGCCAAGCGATCGCTTCCTTGAACGAATCCGAATAAGGACCGAACTCGTAGCGCTTCGTCGCCGGATCGTAGTATACCTTGGTGCCGTTGCTCGTCGTATAGCCGCTGCCGAAGCCGAACGCGATCGGATTGATCAGGTTCTCCGTGCCGGTCAGGCCGTTGGCGGCGCGGGAGGCGAACGGGAACGATCCCGGATTGGCTTCCTTCAGCTTCTTCAGCGTCTCGTAAAGCTCATCGTAGGTCGTCGGAACCGGCAAATCGTGCTTCTTCAGAAGGTCCATGCGAATCATCGGAATTTGCCCGGCTTGAAGATCCCACTTGGTCACGAGCGGAAATCCGAACAGCTTGCCGTCGATGTAGTTGTTCTTGACCTCCGGATGATCCTCGAGCACCTTTTGGAAATTCGGCATTTGCTCGATATACGGCGTCAAATCGAGAAACACGCCCGTATCCGAATAATTCTGAATGTCGTCCTGCTTGACCAGAATGACGTCCGGAATCGTGTTCGTCGCGATCAACGTCTTTTTCTTATCGTCGTAATTGCTCTGCGGAACGCTCTGAAGATTCAGCTTGACGTTCTGTCTTTTCTCGATTTCGCGTACGGCTTTGGAATCGCTTACGATCGCCTGGCTCGGATGCTCGTATCTCATCCAGGTCAAGCTTAGCGCCCCGTCTTCCGTCCCCGAACCGGAATTGCCCGACTTGTTTGAGTTGCCGCAGCCCGCCAGGGTCCCTCCTAGCAGGAAGATCGATAAAGCCATTGCGCTGCCGGCAACCCAGCGTTTCTTGCTTGTCTTCATTCTGTAAGCCCTCCCATGGAATGTGGATCGTCATGCACCCTCATCGTAAGCGGTCCCCGCGTCTCCGAAAATAAACAAAACGGAATAACGTGTGCCGTTATTCCGCTCTTTGTCATCATGATTCAATTCTCCGCATGGATTCAAAATGTCGCATTTTCCCCGTCGTCCTTACGGCCGTGGGCGTTCCGGTAGTCCATCGGAGAGATGCCCTCGTATTTCTTGAACACCCGGAGGAACGTCGTTCTGCTGTGAATTCCGGTCAACTCCGCGATCTCTCCGATCTTCAGGTCGGTCTCGAGCAGCAGCTGCTTCGCCTTCTCCATCCGCGTCCGGCTAATTGTGTCGGTAATGCTGCTCCCCGTCGTTTCCTTGAACAGCTTGGACACGTATTTCGGCGACAGGCCGATCTCGTCTGCGATCATCTCCAGATGCAGGTCCTTCGCGTAATGAAGCGAGATATACTCCGAGATCAGCGCCACGACATTGCCGGAACGGCGCTCCGGCTTTACGGCCGTCGCTTCGATAATCCGTTCGAAAAAGGCGTACAGCTCTTCCGTTCGCTCCTGCCATTCCGTCGGCAGGATACTCTTCTGCATCAGCCTCCGGTGCTGCTTCTCCGTCGCGAAGCGGAAGACGTCCAGCTTCCTTTCCGTCAAATAACGGTAGCCCGTCTGATAGACGGCGGACAGAAGCGAGCCGAGATGGGAAAAAGATACGCCGCGGCTGCGGTTCGCGTCGACAATCGTCTCGATTTCCTTCTTCAGCAGCTCCGGTTCTCCGATCTTCAGCGCGTTTACGATTTTCGTCTCGTCGAGGAACGAATAGTAGTACACATGGCCGATGTTTAGCTCAGCCGCGTCGACGATCGGCGAATCCGGCCGCGAGCGCATCTTGTCGAGCGCCGTGATCGCTTCCGAATAGGAAGCGGCCAGCGCTGCCGCCTCCGGATACGCATTGCCGATGCCGATCAGAAGATCGCAATACACCATATCGTATTCGAACGTCAGCCGGATCGTCCTGAGCGCTTCGTCCACGCCGGCCCGATCGTTTTCCGTCCGAAGATTCACCATGCATACGTACAAATTGTGCTCGCATTCCACCATATAGCAGTTGACGTGTTTTCTCATGATGCCCCAAAGCACGACTTTTAGTTTCTCCAGAATCATGACCCGATCCGACTCGGCGATCTCGTGATAGAACCTGTCGCGGAATCTGAACATGAAGCAGCAGCATAAATATCGGCCTTCCGTAAACCCGATATCGGCCATGATCCGCGCCGAGCCGTCCTCGTCCTGCCAAGGGCTTCCGTTCGTTAGATCGCGAAAATACCGTTCCACGCGATCGTTCGAAATATGCTGCAGCCGCTCCGTAATATCCAGCTTCTCTTCCACCAGCTCGTGAATGCGCTGGCTGATTTCTCCGAATTCCCCTCCCGGCAGCGTGCCGTCGCGCGGGGCAGGCAAATGCGCCTCGTTCTGCAAAATGCTGCGAATGTTGCGAATCGGGTTATACAATCTCAGGCTGAAAATAAGCGAAAACACGATGCCGATCACGACAAGCGCCACGCAGATCCAGACGATCATCGTCAATACGCCCGACGATTCGTAATTGAACGCATCGACCGGGGTCAACGAGAAATACTGCCAGCCGAACGAAGGAGAGATCAGTCGGGTGACGACCATTTTCTCGCCGCCGATCGTCGTTTGCAGTTGATCGATGCCCACTTCGCTTTCGAACCGGGTTCCGATCTCTTCGATCTGCTCCTCGGTCAATTGGCCCGAGCGCGTCATGATTCGGCGATCCGAGTCCGTCACAAGATAAGAGGTGGACTCGTAGATGGAATTACTGGTGAGCGCTCGCAGGATCGAACGGGCCGGTATGGTCGTAACGGACGTAATGAGATGGCCGTTGACGTATTGCGTCGTCACCTCCGGAATCACCGTGCGCCGCGTCCCGTCGGACAGCCGAACATCGGTCGGCGGCAAAACCTCGAAGATATGATCCTTCTTCAAGCGATCCTTCCAGGAAGCATCCGGCAAATGATCGAAAACGTAAAACTTGCCGAAGAACGTTGCGAAGTCGACCACTCCGTCGGCCGTATACACTTTTTCCGCGTCGCCGTACAGGAACACCGTGTCGATAAAAGAGCTGAGCGTACTTCGATTGGCCGCGATCGTCCGGATGATGGAGGGAACGTTGATCTTGTCCTGATCGGTTTGCAGTGAATGCGGTTTCAAATACTGCTGAACGATATCATTGATCATCAGATTGTTGTGCGTCGTTCGCACCATCTCGAGATTCACGTCGATATTGGCCACCGATGCCCTCAGGTTGACCTGCAGCCTGTCCGATACGTCCTTGCTCATCAGCCGGTCCACGTTCACGTATACGATATAGCCGATCAGCAAAATCGGAATCAACAGCGAGATAAAGTAAGACAATATTTTGAAAAACAGCTTATGCTCCTGCACGGGACAACCTCCTAGCCAACCTTCCGACGAATCGTCCGTTGCGGCAAAAAAGCAACGTGCCGATGAGGGCCGTCGCTTTCTTGGCAGCGATTCGTTATTTACTTAAAAAAGACAAACAGAACAGGCAGTCGCCTTCCATCCGCAAGTGTCCGTAATAGACGTTGCAGATATGGAAGCCTTCGTGGTAAAGACGGGCCAGATTATCGTACCCCTCTCCGACGCCCGTATTCGGGGCGGGAGGCTGGTCCCCCTTGGCGGCAGCCGGTTCTTCCGCCGCTTCCCGGGTAGCCGCCGCGACCTCCGTTTCCCGCTTCAACACTTTTCTAAGCTGCTGGTTCTCGATCCTCAGCCTCTGATTCTCTTCCAATAGCTCTTTGATTGTCTGCTTGAGCTCCCCGAAGTCGGCATGCACTTTGCCCAGTTGCGATTCGAGGCCATCCATATGAAGGAAAATGTCTTTCATGAACAGATATCCACCTCAAGGCATCCGCTTATGTCTTCGCACTCTCATTTCAAGACGACGTCGTCGAAGGGCAGCTCTTTCACCTTGCCCATATCGAACAATTGGACGTGAACGCTTCGGGAACCCAGATTGATTCCGACGACCTTGCCTTCCCCCAGCGACGTCACGACCGTCTTGCCGACCGCCGGCAATTCTTCCTTGGCGCTCTCGTAATTGTCGTGCTCGTATTTCAGGCAGCACATCAGCCGCCCGCACAGTCCCGAGATCTTCGTTGGATTCAGCGACAAGTTCTGATCCTTCGCCATCTTGATGGACACCGGCTCGAAATCCCCGAGCCATGAAGAGCAGCACAACACCCGCCCGCACGGTCCTATTCCGCCAAGCATCTTGGCCTCGTCCCGGACGCCGATCTGCCTCAGCTCGATGCGGGTCCGGAATACGCCTGCCAAATCCTTGACCAGCTCCCGGAAATCGACGCGTCCTTCGGCCGTAAAATAAAAAATAATTTTATTCCGGTCGAACGTATACTCCACGTCCACGAGCTTCATCTTCAGCGCGTGATCCTTGATTTTCTGCAGGCCGACGGCAAAGGCGTTCTTCGCGGCGTTGCGGTTCTCCTCGACCGCCTTCGCGTCGGGAGCCCCCGCGACCCGGATCACTTTCTTGAGCGGGAGGACGACATCTTCTTCGCCGACCGTCTTCGGACCGACGACGACTTTGCCGTATTCGACGCCGCGCGCCGTCTCCACGATGACATGCTGATCTTTGGATACCGGATGCTCGGCGGGATCGAAATAATAAATTTTGCCCGCTTTCTTAAAGCGGACTCCCACCACATCGTACAAACTTATCCCTCCCGGGCGTTTACCAGAAATTGCTCCAGCGCCAATTGCGGCGCTACGTGAGCCTTTATTCGTCTCGCTGCCGTCAGGGCCGACTCCATTACGGCCACCCAGGATTCGATCGGCCGGCTCCAAGCCGCCTTCGCGATCCAATCGGCTTGGTCGGGGAATACCATCCGGCTCTGACGACCGGTCATTGCGTAAATCATATCTCTATACCACAAAGCTAACAATTGTAGCAGAATTTCGACATGTTCCGAGAGTTCCGTCTTAAACACCCGCTGTTGCGCGACGAGCAAGCTCGCGGGGAACCGGGACGAATTCTCCCTCCCTAATTGTATCACTACGTTTCGGATATCTGCAAACCAATTCTCGTCCGCGAGCTTGCGGCTGGAAGCGAGCCCGGCGGACAAATTCACCGCCGCCCGGGCCAGCAAGGGGGATTTCCCTTCCTCGACGAGCACTTTTTCCAGCGCTTCCCGATCGCCGGGAACGAACGCGACCAGCTGCGCGCGGGACAGAATCGTCGGCAGCACCGCCTGGGCGCCCGGCGCGATCAGGATGGCCACGACGGGAGAAGGCGGCTCCTCCAGAAACTTGAGCAGGCTATTGGCGGCCTGCGTCGTCATCGTCTCGGCGTTTTCGATGATATAGACTTTATATCCCGCTCCCGCGCTGCGATAGGATAGCTCGCGTTGGAGCGCGCGAATCTGCTCGATCTTCACGGCGGATCCGTCCGGCTTGACGACGTGAAGATCCGGGTGGTTGCCGTGCAGCACTTTGCGGCATGCGAGACATTGCCCGCAAGCGTCGCTGCCGCCCGTCTCGCAGAACAGCGCCTGCGCGAACGCGCCGGCCATCTCCATGCGCCCAGATCCGGGCGGGCCGGCGAACAAATAAGCGTGAGCGATCCGCCCCGAAGCGAGCGCATTGCGCAGCAACGCCTTGGCCCTGTCTTGACCGACGATCGATTCGAAGCTCATGATGCGTCTAACCTTTCCTCATCGTTAAAAAACGATATTAATCAGCATGCCGCGAATTTCCCCGACCTTCTGCAGAAGGTCGAGCCGGCCTTCCTCGCTCTGCAACAGTTCTTCTCCCATGCCGACGAGCATGGCATCGACCTCTTCGAGCAGCTTGTAGCGCTTGCCGCGGCCTCTCCGGTCCCAGCCTCTCGTCTCTTTCAAAGCGATGCCCCGGCGCACCGTATCCTCCAGGAACGCTTTGACCATCTGCCGGTAGAGCACGAGCTCCCGAACGGTCATCGACCGCGTCAGCCGTTCTCCCTGCATGCGGATATCTTCCAGCTTGCGCTGCAGCTCTTCGTGCGTGCGCTGCTCCTCCTGCTGCTGCATCAGATCGGCGAAATTGTTGGTCGGGGTCGGTCTTGCCGCCATCTCCCCGCGTTGAATCGTTTTATTCATCGGATAGAATCCCGGTTGGATTTTCATCCGCCTTCACCGCCCGCCGTCAGAAATGTTCGAATTGCTCGACCGGAAGCACGAACACGGCCGCGCCGCCGACTTGAACCTCGACCGGAAAAGGAATATAGGAGTCCGCCGCCCCGCTGACCGGAGATACCGGCGTTACGAGTTGGTCCCGCACCTTGCAGTTCGAGCGGATGACGTCCAGGGCGCTCTGAATCCGGTTGTCTTCCATCCCGATGAGGAACGTCGTGTTGCCCGCGCGCAGAAACCCGCCCGTGCTCGCCAGCTTCGTCGCGCGAAACCCTTCCTTGATCAGCGCGTTGGACAGACGGTTGCTGTCCTTATCTTGAATTACGGCAATCATCAATTTCATGTTCAGGCCTCCTTATCGAATCATAATAGGGGTCTGCTGCTTTCTTCCTAATTTTAAATTGGACGTTGCCTAACGAAAATCCTCTTTTTATCGGCGGTCAAGCGCCGCTTTCACGATCTTCCATGCTTGCTCGGCCAATTCGGCAGGCTCGAGACTCGCATCGAGCGTATGGATCCTTTCCGGAAAACGCTCCGCGATTCGGCGATAGCCGTCCCTGACCTTCCGGTGGAACGCAAGGTTTTCCAGATCGAGCCGATTCACTTCCCGGGACCCGTTCGCCTCGATGCGGGCCAACCCTTCCTCCGGATCGATATCCAAGTATAACGTCAGATCCGGCATGCAATCTTCCGTCGCGAAGCGGTTGATCTCCCATATCTTCTCTATGCCCAATCCGCGAGCATGTCCTTGGTATGCGAGGCTGCTGTCGACGAACCGGTCGCAAATGACGATCGTGCCCTTCTCCAGGGCGGGAATGACGATCTCCGCCAAATGCTGCCGGCGCGCCGCCGCATAGAGCAACGCTTCCGTTTTCGCGTCCATCTTCGTATTGTTCGTGTCCAGAATGATCTTCCGAATCGACTCCGCGATCGGAATGCCCCCGGGTTCGCGGGTTCTGATCGTCTTTCTTCTCGTTTCGATATAGATTGTTTCCGTCAATCGGGCGATCAAGGTCGTTTTGCCCGCGCCTTCCCCGCCTTCGATCGATATAAAAATGCCGCCCCGCACCCAGCTTTCCCCTTTCAACCCCACGTTGCTTTGCGATTCGCCGTTTCGCCGATCCTCTCTCCCAGACGGACGACTCCGTAGACCGTCCCGGCAAATACGCTTATTACCATCATATCAAAGCACACATTAAACATAAACAGATGCTTGCCGAGATCCGCTTCGCCATCCCCGATCAGCGGAATGACGAACGAGAAGACGCCCGTCAGCGCGACGACGGCCAGCGTCTCCGCAGCCAGCCTGCGTCCGCGCGTGGCCGCGCGGAGCCATAGGCAGGCTAATCCGAGGCCGTAAGCGGCGAAAAACGCAAGGTAAAATCCCGCGTTGCGGGGCATATGGGCGGCCTTGAACCCGCTCCACGCGCTGAACGCATGCGAAAGAGCCCCCGGCGGCTTGCCGGCGGTCGCTTCGTAATTTCCCAAATAAGCCGGACGAATGTACGCCGCGTTGGCGGCCGCGCGTTCGATTTTCTGCGCGAACCTGGACGGGTGGCGCAAGTAATACAGCGCGATGTCCTTGTGGCCGAGCTTATCCAAGACTTCCCGCCTTAGGATGGGATCGTTCTGGGGGATGGCGGTGTTCTTCTGAAAATAATTCGTGCCCGCGAGAACGGCGTATTTCGCGGGGATGCCGAGCTCCTTCATATCGCGGCTGACGTCGGGGGAATCTTTCAACACGCCGTAGAAGACCGATTGGTAGAGGTTCGCGTGCTTCAACCGGTTCGGGGCGGCGACGATCATAAGCGAGGAAACGACTAGCAGCACGACGGCCCCCGTCCAAGCTTGCCGCCTCCACTTCCGGTCGTCTCGCAGCCGCGCCATTCTCCATGCCAGCAGCGCGAACGCGAAGCCGAGAGGCGCGTTCTGAATTTTTGAAGTCGCGACGGCCGCAGCCGCCGCGACGAACAGCGCGAGCATGAGGGCAGACGGCCGCGAGGCCGAAGCGATCGCCAGCGCGGCGGCCAACGCGAAAAGCATGGCGACAAGGGCATAAGGCTCGCCGAAAAAAGAATGGAAATACGCCACGTAGCCGATATCCCCGAACACGAATAGAAGCGCCGCAGCCAGCAGCGCCGTCGCGATTAGGGCAGGTTGACGGCCGTTCGGGCTCGGAGCGTGTTTGACGAGCAACGCGACCGCGAAGGCGAACATCGCCGTATACAGCGCGCCAAGTATTCGCACATCGAAGATTTCGCCGTCGATCGCGCGGCCGATCCATCCGGCGATGGCGACGAGCGCGACATGCGTCGATACGTAGCCGCCAAGCGCGTATCCGCCATATCCGAATTGCCGTTGCGCGTAATTGAAATAAAGCTCCTCGTAGGAGCTTGCCGGATGCAGCACTTTCAATCCGGAAGTGCTTAATACCCGACCGAAATCTCCGCTATCCGCCATTCCGACAAACGGAGGAACCACGATCAATCCGACGACGAGTGCGAGCGCCGCGATTCCCGCCGTCCAAGCCGCGATATTGCGGATATTCCTTAACGCGTCTTCCTCGCGCATGCCTCCACCTCTAACCGTCAGCTTCGCGCCGAACGAGCACCGAACGAAGCTCCGGGTCGCTCGCGCCTTGAATATGCGCTTCCCCGTCTCTCCACTCGCGAAGCCGTTCGACGATATCCTCAGTTATGGTTTCGCCCGGAAAGAGCGCCGGTATACCCGGGGGATAGGGAATGATCCATTCCGCCGCGATCCGGCCGACGCATTGCTCGAACGGAACCGCTTCCGCCTCATAAGCGTCTCTTCCGAACCGGATCGGCCGCGGATCGGCTGCATCCGTTCCCGCCGATGGGCGTATCGTCTTCTTTGACGGAGAGCGCCCGCCCGCCGCGATTTCCCCCGTGCGGGAAATGTCCTGCAAAGCCTCCCGCAAGCGGGCTCCATCTTCCGCCGCAGAACCCGTTCCGAACGCCAGAACGACGTACTTCGCGTCCGCCATCTCCGCCAAACAGTTCCTTTCCGCCAACGCGTCCCGGAGCTCGAAGCCCCCGAGCTTTCCGGACGGATCGAACAAGACGAGCTTCAGCGGATCGTATCCGATTCCTTTGCCCGCATATTCGCCATAGCCGAGCGCCCCGAACCGGGTTTCGCCCAATCCGTCGACGACGCGATCGACCGCTTCCAGCGCGGCAGCGAATGCCTCCTCTCCTTGCACATGCAGCTGTCTGCGGGCAAGATCCAAGGAAGCCATAATCGGATAGGACGGGCTGGAGCTCTGCACCATCGTAAGCGCCTGGCGAACGGCGGCCCGAGGAACAAGCCGGCCTTGCATGTGCAGCATCGCGCCCATCGTCATCGCGCTCAGCATCTTATGGGCGGATTGCACGACGAGATCGGCGCCCGCCCGCAAGGCGGGCTGCGGGAATCGCGCGTGAAACCCGAAGTGCGGGCCGTGGGCTTCGTCGACGAGAACGGGCAGACCTCGCTCGTGAACGATCGCGACGAGCGGCTCCAGGCTCGGGCTCATGCCGTAATAATTGGGCGCGGATAAAATGACGGCTTTCGCCTCCGGATAGCGTCTCAACGTTCTCAGAAGAAGTTCGGCCCCCGGCACGGTCGCCAGCCCGGACGTCTCCTCGACGTCGGGCGGCAACAGCACCGCACGGGCGCCCGCCAACGCGAGACCGTTCAGAATCGACTTATGGACGTTCCGCTGGACGACGACCAGTTCGCCCGGCAAGCAGACGGCGAGGATCATCGCGAGATTGCCCGCCGTGCTGCCGCTCACGAGAAAACGGGTTTCCTCCGCGCCGAAGCAGGCGGCCGCCAGCCGTTGCGCTTCCAGGAGCGGCCCTTCCGGGCGATGCAAGTCGTCCGTGTCGGACAGCTCCGTCACGTCCAAGGCTAGCAGCGATTCGTAATAGGCGGCCGCCCGAGCGTCGGCCCACGCCGCCCTCTGCTTATGCCCCGGAACGTGGAACGCGCTCGCCCGCAGCCGGTCATGCGCGATCAGCGCTTCGTATAACGGAGCTTTATCTTTATTCATCATCATTCAAGCTCCTCCTCGACCTCCATTATACGGATTCGTTGCTCCCGTGCCTATTCGGACATTAAGAAAAACCGTCAGGGAAGTTCGTCCTGACGGTCCTTTCGCACTTGATTCGTTCCCCGCGCTTTCGCTTGCCGCAGTCCTTCCGCACCGTCCGCCGTCGTCCGCCTCTTTCCCCCGTCGATCCAACGTCCAACTGTATTTTCATCCTCTTTGCCCTGTCGCCCCGAACCGTACGGACAGAGGATCCGCTATTTGCGAACAAAACCGGGTTTTGCGCAACTTTGCGGACAGAGGATCCGTTATTTGGCTTCGAGACGGCGATTTCGGCCTTGAATCATCGAAATAACGGATCGTGTGTCCGAATCACTATCAAAATGACGGGGTTTCGGCAAAATAAGGGCTCCTGTGTCCGATCGCAAAAAATCAAGCGGAATGAAGACCCCTCATTCATCGAAAAATTTTATACTTTCTTTAATGTTAAGAAGAACCGTCAGGGAAGTTCGCCCTGACGGCCATTTTTCGCACCTTCGCGTCGTTTCGTTGCGCTTTCCGCTCTTCCGTTTCCGCAGACCTGTCACCCCGCCCGCCGCCCCGCATTGCTCCAAGCCCACTGACTCCCTTTGCTCCAATGCCCAGTCCGTTCGGACAGAGGATCCGCTAATTGTGAACAAAACCGGGTTTTGGGCATCTTCGCGGACAGTGGATCCGTTATTTGGCTCCGAGATGGCGATTTCGGCCATGGATCTTCGAAATAACGGATCGCGTGTCCGAATCGCCAACAAAATGAGGGGGTTTCGGCAAAATAAGGTCTTCTGTGTCCGAAAGCAAAAAATCAACCGGATGAAGACAATGCACTCCCCCATCATGAAAAAAGCCGAGCGGACGATCCGTTCGGCTCAGATTCCTCAGACATGAAATTTGACCCACAATTGCTTAAGCTGCCTGACGAAAAACGAATACTTTTCTTCCTCTACGCGAGTATGCACCATCTCGGATTCGCAGGACATACAGATGAATTCGGTAACGACGGTAATGCCTTCTTCCTTCGGCTCTCCGCAGACGATGCAGGTTTTCCGTTCCGATGGCTCCATGAACATCCCTGCCCTTCCCTAGTGTTGCCTCTAGTATGTCCGTTACTCTATGAAAATATACGTATTCATAGCCGATTCCGCCGCAAGACGTAACAATAATCGAGAATCTAACCGATAGTAATGATCATAGCAACGATTTATTGCTCCAGAGAGGATGTTCCGGAATGGGCGAGCCTGTCCAGGCGAGAGAAGCGACCTTCTATAACTATAAGCTGATTCGCAAGATTCGTCTCCGTCCGGAAAGCAAATATAGTTATATCGCCTCCGCCTTGCTTTTGTTGACCGTTCTATATCTCATCAACCGCTGGATCGGAATCCTATATGCCTTCGTCGGCTTAGCGCTGATGCTGCTTGTCCATGCGATCGTGCTGCGGCTCACCGTCCGGCGTGTCGATCGGCTTTCGGAGAAAAGATGGGCCTTCCGCCGGGATTTCCCCTGGCTCGGCCCTCTTCCGATCCTGGATACGCAATTATCCCTCTTTCGCCGGCTTCATTTCCATCTTGCGCTGGTCGGCTGCTGCGTGAGCGCGTTATTTTACCCCTGGGCGCCATCCTCCCTGGTCGTCGCGATGACTTATTGGCACATCTGGCTGCTCAGTCCGCGCGTGAGGCTTCTCTGGGAGTTGCGAAAAGAACGCAAAGACGGCGTCGTTCGCCTGGAGTCCAAGGAGGTTTCGTTCTATCATCAATAAGGCGAGCCTGCTTAACGCGTCCTCCGGTCATTCTGACGACGAACTTCGTTCCATTATCCCCTTCGCGAACCGGTCTAATCCATTAAGGACTAATCTTTTTTACAGTAGGAACTATATTTTTTCGGGTGAAATACTAAAGCTTGCCTTGATACAATTATTATTGTAACTGCTTACAATTATAATGATGGAAGGATGTGGTTGAATTCGGCCTGTACGGGCTGCACAACAGCATTGGAAGACGAAATGCAATTTCACCACAAAGGAGGAATCCAAATGAAACAAAAAAGAATGCGGGTAGTATTGTCAATGTTGCTTAGTCTAGCGCTTACGCTTCCTGCAGTAAGCGTCGTACATGCGCAAACGATTACCTCGAATCAAATGGGCACCCATGGCGGCTACGACTATGAATTCTGGAAGGATAGCGGCGGGTCCGGGAGCATGACGCTCAATAGCGGCGGTACGTTCAGCGCCCAGTGGAGCAACGTTAACAATATTTTATTCCGTAAAGGCAAGAAATTCAACGAAACCCAGACACACCAGCAAATCGGAAACATCTCCATCAACTACGGCGCCAACTATCAGCCGAACGGAAATTCCTATTTAACGGTCTACGGATGGACGGTCGACCCGCTCGTCGAATATTACATCGTCGACAGCTGGGGCAGCTGGCGGCCGCCCGGGGGAACGTCGAAGGGCACCATTAACGTGGACGGAGGCACCTACGACATCTATGAGACGACTCGAGTCAACCAACCCTCCATCAAAGGCACCGCAACCTTCCAGCAATATTGGAGTGTTCGGACATCGAAACGCACGAGCGGGACCATATCCGTCAGCCAACACTTTAATGCGTGGGAGAGCAGAGGAATGCCGATGGGCAAAATGTACGAAGTGGCGCTTACGGTAGAAGGCTATCAGAGCAGCGGAAGCGCTAATGTATACAGCAATACCCTTACGATCGGCGGCAGCGGCGGTGGCGGCGGTGGAGGTGGCGGCGGTTCGAATCCGCCTCCGGGCACAGTGACGAGAGTGGAAGCCGAGAGTATGACCAAAAGCGGTCAGTACACCGGAAATATCAGCTCGCCTTTCAACGGAGTCGCTTTATATGCCAACAATGATTTGGTGAGATATACGCAATATTTCGCGAGCGGCACTCATAATTTCTCGCTGCGCGGTGCTTCGAATAATAGCAACATGGCCAGAGTCGACCTAAAAATCGGCGGGCAGACGAAAGGCACCTTCTACTTCGGAGGAAGCAATCCTGCGGTCTATACGCTAAACAACGTCAGCCATGGAACCGGAAATCAAGTGATTGAGCTCGTTGTAACGGCCGATAACGGAACATGGGATGCCTTCATTGATTATTTGGAAATCAGTTAGTTTAGGCCGGCCGCATATCATCCGCACAAACGCAAAAAGCACCCCCAAAGGGTGCTTTTTCGTCTATCCAGCCTGGCGACGTCCTACTCTCCCAGGACCCTGCGGTCCAAGTACCATCGGCGCTGGAGGGCTTAACGGTCGTGTTCGGGATGGGTACGCGTGGAACCCCTCCGCCGTCATCACCAGACCAGAAGTTTGTTGCAGGGCTTGCGCCCTGAAAACCGGATACGAACCCGTGCGACACCTGTGCGATGAAATCGTCACAGAAAGCGAGGCAGCAGTCAGCGTTGTGAAACAACGCGTTGCTGTCTTGCCCGTAAGTCGTCACGGCCCGTATGCTGCAGGCAGCATTGCGAAGCAATGCGTTGCAGGCATACGAACAAAAGTGTGCGAAAGAAGAAGGTGAATCTCATTGTGTGCCCATCCGTTAGGATAAGCCCTCGACCGATTAGTACTCGTCAGCTCCACACGTTGCCGCGCTTCCACCCCGAGCCTATCAACCTGGTGTTCTTCCAGGGGTCTTACGAATTGGGAAATCTCATCTTGAGGCAGGCTTCGCGCTTAGATGCTTTCAGCGCTTATCCCTTCCGCACTTGGCTACCCAGCGGTGCTCCTGGCGGAACAACTGGTACACCAGCGGTGCGTCCATCCCGGTCCTCTCGTACTAAGGACAGCCCCTCTCAAATTTCCTACGCCCGCGACAGATAGGGACCGAACTGTCTCACGACGTTCTGAACCCAGCTCGCGTACCGCTTTAATGGGCGAACAGCCCAACCCTTGGGACCTACTTCAGCCCCAGGATGCGATGAGCCGACATCGAGGTGCCAAACCTCCCCGTCGATGTGGACTCTTGGGGGAGATAAGCCTGTTATCCCCAGGGTAGCTTTTATCCGTTGAGCGATGGCCCTTCCATTCGGTACCACCGGATCACTAAGTCCGAGTTTCCTCCCTGCTCGACTTGTCGGTCTCGCAGTCAAGCTCCCTTATGCCTTTGCACTCTTCGCGCGATTTCCAACCGCGCTGAGGGAACCTTGGAGCGCCTCCGTTACTTTTTAGGAGGCGACCGCCCCAGTCAAACTGTCCGCCTGACACGGTCCCTCTGCCCGATTAGGGCAGCAGGTTAGAACTCCGATACGATCAGGGTGGTATCCCAACGGCGCCTCCATGGAAGCTTGCGCTCCCACTTCAAAGGCTCCCACCTATCCTGTACAGACCGTACCAAAGTTCAATATCAAGCTACAGTAAAGCTCCATGGGGTCTTTCCGTCACGTCGCGGGTAACCTGCATCTTCACAGGTACTAAAATTTCACCGGATCTCTCGTTGAGACAGCGCCCAAGTCGTTACGCCATTCGTGCGGGTCAGAATTTACCTGACAAGGAATTTCGCTACCTTAGGACCGTTATAGTTACGGCCGCCGTTTACTGGGGCTTCGGTTCACAGCTTCGGGTCACCCCTAACCGCTCCCCTTAACCTTCCAGCACCGGGCAGGCGTCAGCCCGTATACTTCGCCTTGCGGCTTCGCACAGACCTGTGTTTTTGCTAAACAGTCGCTTGGGCCTCTTCACTGCGGCCCCCTCGGGCTATTCACCCTACCGAGGCACCCCTTCTCCCGAAGTTACGGGGTCATTTTGCCGAGTTCCTTAACGAGAGTTCTTCCGCGCGCCTTAGAATTCTCATCTCGCCCACCTGTGTCGGTTTACGGTACGGGCACCTTCTCCTGGCTAGAGGCTTTTCTTGGCAGCGTGGGTACATGACCTTCGGTACTGTGATTTTCCCTCCCCGTCACAGCTCAAGGTGAACAGTGTGCGGATTTGCCTACACACCCCTCTTGCTGCTTGGACGAGCACATCCATCGGCTCGCGTCGTTCCCCTCCTGCTTCCCCCCATCGCTCATAACG
>CP171108.1:4530000-5572500 GCA_043187495.1 Paenibacillaceae bacterium WGS1546 | reverse complement strand
GTTCAGCTTGACGAGCACGCCGTTATGGAACTGCGTCGTCCTCTCGATGAAAGTCTGAACGCACAGCGGGTCTAACTTGCCGAACGATCCGGCGTGAAGCTCCTCAAGCACGAGATACGGAGATTCCGCCCTCCGGTAGTTGCGATTGGAGGTCATCGCGTGGTACATGTCGGCAATCGCGACGATCTTGGCGTAAGGATGGATTTTCTCCCCCTTCACCTTCATCGGATAGCCGCTTCCGTCCACCCGCTCGTGATGCTGCAGCGCCGCCAGCCATACGCCTTGGTTGAACGATGCGATCCCTTCGAGCAGCTTGAAGCCGTATACGGTATGCTGTCTCATTTCCTGCTGCTCTTCCGCGGTCAACCTGGAGGGCTTCGCCAAGATCGCGGGATCGACCTTCACGTTGCCGATATCGTGCAGCAATCCGGCCATGGCGATCGGAAACCAATCTTTCTCGGGGAACTTATTCCATTTCGCGAGCTGATACGAGGTCAGGGCGCTTAGAATGCTGTTGCGCGCAAGCACGTCCCCGGAGCCGACAGAAGACGGGATCGTGAAGGTCAATACGTTGTATTGATCGATATGATCGAGCATCTCGGTCAATCCGTTGCGCAAGTCGAGCACCGGAATTTTCAATCCGGAATCGACCATGGAAACGACCCGCTTATAGAGCTTCTCCATCTGCAAAAACTTCTGCTGCAGCTTCGTCAGCTTGACCTCGGCCGTCGCGGCCGTTTCCTCCGAAGCCGCTTCGGCCCGCTGCTCCTCGAAGCCCTGACGCACGACATCGACGCTCGCGATGAGGAAGGCATGAAGAATTTCCTTATCCCGCTCGGATATCGCTCGACCTTGCTGCAGCAATACGCTTCCGAGCGCCGTCTGAACATCGCTCCCCAGCCGGTCGCCGACTTGTACCTGCGAGACCGGAATGATCGGCATCACTCATCACTCCCCCGTCGAACCGGCGGCAAAGGAGACGGCTTATTCGCCGTCTCCTTCGCTCCCTTCGACCTCTTCGGAATCGGTATCTTCTTCGCTCTGCGGAGCCCGTGCGACCGTCGCCACGGAATCCTCGTCGCGGATATTGATCAATTTGACGCCTTGCGTAATCCGGCCCATCGTGTTGATGCCCGACATGCTCATGCGGATCAACGTGCCGGAGGAAGTCATGATCATCAGATCCTCTTCGTCGCGAACGACCTTCAAGCCGACGATCGCGCCGTTCTTCTCCGTGACGTTAAGCGTCTTGATGCCTTTGCCGCCGCGCGATTGGATCCGGTACTCCGTCATCGGCGTCCGCTTGCCGTAACCTTTGGCGGTTACGATGAGCACGTCTTGATCCGGCACCACGACGTCCATGTCGATGACCTTGTCGTCATCTTCCAATTGAATGCCCTTCACGCCGGTCGCGGAACGTCCCATTGCCCGCACGTCCTGCTCCGAGAAGCGAATGGACATCCCATGGCTCGTCCCCATCACGATCTCGCGGTTGCCGTCCGTCAGCTTGACGCCGATCAGGTCGTCGTCCTCGCGCAGCGAGATCGCGATCAGGCCGACTCTGCGAATGTTCGCGTAATCGTCGAGCGGCGTTTTCTTCACGATGCCATTGCGGGTCGCGAAGAACAGAAATTGGTTCGGCTCGAACGATTCGACCGGGATGACCGCATTGATCGTCTCGCCCTGTTCGATCTGAATCAGGTTGATGATCGGCGTGCCGCGGGCCGTCCGGCTAAGATCCGGGATCTCGTAGGCTTTCATCCGGAAGACGCGGCCCTTGTTCGTGAAGAACAGCAGGTAATGGTGGGTGTTGGAGACGAACAGATTTTCGATAAAGTCGTCCTCTTTCGTCCCCATGCCCATAATGCCCCTGCCGCCGCGCTTCTGGCTGCGATACGTGGACACCGGCAGACGCTTGATATAGCCCGCGTGCGTCATCGTCACGACGACGTCGTCGCGCGGAATCAAGTCCTCGTCCAGAATCTCGTCGTCGCTGATCGTAATCTCGGTGCGGCGGTCGTCGCCATACTTGAGCTTGATCTCTTCGAGCTCATCGTGAATGATATCGTTCACGAGCTGCTCGTCGGCGAGAATCGCCTTGTATTCGGCGATCTTGGCCAGCAGCTCGTTGTATTCCTGCTCGATCTTCTCGCGCTCCAAGCCGGTCAGACGCTGCAGACGCATGTCGAGGATCGCTTGAGCTTGATCGTTCGAAAGCCCGAACCGCGTAATCAAGCCTTCGCGCGCTTCGTCGGTCGTGCGCGAGGCGCGGATGAGCGCGATCACTTCGTCCAGGTGATCCAAGGCGATGCGCAAGCCCTCGAGAATATGCGCTCGGGCTTCCGCTTTCTTCAGATCGTATTCGGTCCGCCGGCGGATAACCTCCACTTGATGCTGAATATAATGGTGCAGCACGTCCTTCAGGTTCAACACTTTCGGTTCGTTGTTCACCAAAGCGATCGTGTTGACCCCGAAGCTCGTCTGCATCTGGGTCTGCTTGTACAGATTGTTCAAGACGACCGTCGGCGTAACGTCGCGGCGCAATTCGATGACGATGCGCATGCCGTTGCGGTCGGACTCGTCGCGAAGATCGGTAATGCCGTCGATCTTCTTCTCCCGCACGAGCTCCGCGATCTTCTCCACGAGTCTCGCTTTGTTGACCTGATAGGGAATCTCGTGAACGAGGATGCGCGCTTTGCCGTTGTTCTCCTCGATCGTCGCCCTGGCCCGCATCGTGACCGAGCCCCGGCCGGTCGCGTAAGCCTGACGGATGCCGACCCGGCCGAGAATCAAGCCGGCCGTCGGGAAATCCGGGCCCTTGACGTATTCCATCAAATCGTACGGCGTCAAATCCGGATCGCGCAGCAGCGCCTGGGTTCCCTCAATGACCTCCCGCAGATTGTGGGGAGGAATGTTCGTCGCCATCCCGACCGCGATGCCGGTCGTGCCGTTCACGAGCAGATTGGGAAATCTGGCGGGAAGGACGACGGGCTCCAATTCTTCGCCGTCGTAATTCGGCCGGAAGTCGATCGTTTCCTTGTTGATGTCGCGAAGCATCTCCATCGCGATCTTGGAAAGCCGCGCCTCCGTATAACGCATTGCCGCAGCGAAATCGCCGTCGATCGAACCGAAGTTCCCATGGCCGTCCACGAGCGGATAACGGAGGGAGAAGTCCTGCGCTTGTCGGACCATCGCTTCATAGATCGGGGAGTCGCCGTGCGGGTGATACTTGCCGATGACTTCGCCGACGATTCTGGCCGATTTCTTGTATGGCTTGTCCGGCGCCATGCCAAGCTCGGACATCGCGTACAGAATCCGCCTTTGAACCGGCTTCAAGCCGTCGCGAACATCCGGCAATGCCCGGCTGACGATAATGCTCATGGCGTAATCCATGAACGATTCCCGCATTTCGACCCCGATATCGCGGTCGCGAAGCTGGGAGCGTTGTTCTTCCGACATGAAGATCCTCCTTAACCAATAGACAAGCGGATAAGAACGCGCTTGCGAGCTTACACCGCAAGGCGATCTCCGTCATAGACTAGATAACAAACGATAATGCCATTATACCATAACGCCGAAGGGAAAGGTTTGATGCACCCGCATGTCGATCCAGCGCGTTCGCAGCAAACAGGCGAAAACCGATGTCCTCCTGGCCGATCGCAAGCTTCGCGACCAAGTGCCCTCCACGCTTCGTTTCGACCGGCATAACGCGGAACGGATGCTCGAGCAATACGGTATGATCTATGCGAAGCCGGTGAGCGGCACATTCGGCCAAGGCGTCATCCGGATCGAGAAGCGCCCGGGCGCGGCGGATCCGTACTGGTTTCAATCCGGCGAAGCTGTCTATGCCTTCCCATCCTTCGAACGGATGTATCGCAAGCTGCTCGCCGTCAAAAAAAACAAACCGTATTTGGTCCAACAAGGCGTTCATCTGCTGCAGCATAACGGCAGAAGATTCGACTTGCGCATCATGGTGCAGAAAAATCCGCGAGCCGAATGGGAGACGACCGGCATGATCGGACGAGTCGCCCATCCGCGCAAAATCGTGACCAATTACCATGCCGGAGGCGCGTTAATGCCCGTCGACCGGCTGTTGACCCCTCACTTGAAGGGAAAGCCGTGGAACGTATACGAGTCGCGGCTGCGCAAGCTCGGAATCGATGTCGCCGAATCGCTGGAGAAGAAATTCCCGAGGCTGAAGGAGATCGGCATCGACGTCGCAATAGACGACTCGTTGAAGATTTGGATTCTCGAAGTCAACACGATGCCCGATCCGTTTATTTTCAAGAAGCTCCCCCGGCCGGCCGCATTCGGTAAAATCTACAACTACGCCGTCGCGTACGGCCGATTCAAGAGCCGCAAACGCAAGGCGTAGTCCGCAGGGGGTATCTCTGTCCGCGAGATACCCCCTGCACGACTTACGTCAGACGTCCAAGTTCTTGACGTACCGAGCGTATTGTTGAATGAATTCGCGGCGGGGCTCGACGTTGTCGCCCATCAGCGTGTCGAACATCAGATCCGCTTTGATCGCGTCTTCGATGCGGACTTGCAGCATCGTGCGAGTCGCCGGATCCATCGTCGTCTCCCACAGCTGCTCCGCGTTCATTTCTCCCAAGCCTTTGTAACGCTGAATGTTTACCTTGGCCCCTTCGCCGAATTCGGCGATAATCTCGTCCCGCTGCTTCTCGCTCATCGCGTAGCGTACCGTCTTGTTGCGCTCGATCTTGAAGAGCGGAGGCTGCGCGATATATACGTAGCCCTCTTCGATCAACCTGCGCATATACCGGTAGAAAAACGTCAGAATAAGGGTACGGATATGCGCGCCGTCGACGTCGGCGTCGGTCATGATAATGATCTTATGGTAACGGGCCTTGGTGATGTCGAAATCGTCGCTGATGCCCGTTCCGAGCGCGGTAATCATCGCCCGAATCTCCAGGTTGGACAGGATTTTGTCGAGGCGCGCTTTCTCGACGTTCAAGATTTTGCCGCGCAGCGGCAAGATCGCCTGGAAATGCCTGTCCCGCCCTTGCTTCGCCGAACCGCCCGCGGAATCCCCTTCCACGATATACAGCTCGCTGATCGAAGCGTCCTTGGACGAGCAGTCGGCCAGCTTGCCGGGCAGGGAGCTAACTTCGAGCGCGCTCTTGCGCCGCGTCAATTCCCGCGCTTTACGAGCCGCTTCCCGAGCTCTAGCCGCCTGCAAGCCTTTGTCCACGATCTTCCTGGCCACGGCCGGATTCTCGTCGAGGAATTGCAGCAGCTTCTCGCTGAACAGCGACTCGACGATGCCGCGCACTTCGCTGTTGCCTAGCTTCGTCTTCGTCTGTCCCTCGAACTGAGGCTCCGGAATTTTGACGGAAATGATCGCCGTCAAGCCTTCGCGAACGTCGTCGCCCGACAGGTTGGACTCGCTTTCCTTCACGATGCCCATCTTCCGAGAATAGTCGTTAATGATCCGCGTCAAAGCGCTCTTAAAGCCGGACTCGTGCGTTCCGCCTTCATGCGTATTGATATTGTTCGCGAAAGAGTACAGGTTCTCCGAATAACCGTCGTTATACTGCATCGCGACTTCGCATTGAATATGGTCCTTCGAGCCCTCGACGTAAATCGGCTGCTCGTGCAACGGCTCGCGCGTTTTGTTCAAATACTTGACGAACTCCACGATACCACCGTCGTAGTGGAACGAATCGTTCATGCCGGTGCGTTCGTCGGTGAGCGTAATCTGGATCCCTTTGTTGAGGAAGGCCAACTCGCGAATCCGGCCGACGAGAATCTCGTAATCGTAGATCGTCGTCTCGGTAAAAATTTCCGGATCCGGCTTGAACCGCGTTTGAGTTCCCGTCTCCTCCGTTTCCCCGATGACTTTCAGGTCGTATTGCGGAGCGCCTCTGCGATATTCCTGCCGATGAATATGGCCGTCGCGCTTGACCGTGACGGTGACGTGCTCGGACAACGCATTCACGACGGATACGCCGACCCCGTGCAAGCCGCCGGACACCTTGTAGCCTTCTCCGCCGAACTTGCCTCCCGCGTGCAGCACGGTCATGACGACTTCGAGCGTAGACTTGTTCAATTTCGCGTTCAAGCCGACCGGGATGCCCCGGCCGTTATCGATGACGGTAATGCTGTTATCTTCGTGTATGATGACGTCGATCCGCGTGCAGTAGCCGGCCAACGCTTCGTCAATGCTGTTGTCGACGACTTCCCATACGAGATGGTGCAAGCCCTTGCCGCTGGTCGACCCGATGTACATCCCCGGACGCTTGCGAACCGCCTCCAAGCCTTCCAAGACTTGAATCTGACTCTCGTCGTATGTGTTGTGCTGTGAATTAACGGACAACCCTTCCACCGCCTTCTTAACGTTGCAAACTTCCGATTGACGATACCTTGAATCCAACGTTGCTCGAATAGGGGAAATAAACTTGTACAGCCTTCCGGAGGAAGGCGAACGATCGTTTATGCTTACCCGTCGAGTTGACGCGTCCGCTTTTTCAGCGTCGACGTAGAGATCGGAGAGTAATACACCTTATGCTCCGTGACGACAATCGATTTCGGATCTTCCTCGCCGATCGTCTCGACTTCCTTGTTTTTCTGCGCGTGCAGGACGAATTGGCGGGACAGCTTCGACGATTGCTCGATGGACACGTCGAAAATGGCCACGACTTGCGACGTTCTGATAATCTTCTCCCCGCCTAGATGGATATACACGGAGTTCCTCCTTAACGACCTCTTAACGTTAGCGCAGCAATTGGCCGTCTCTCACGTGATAGATCGATGCATCCTTTAGCCGGCCCATGTTGACGCTTTCCAGTCCTGTCGTCGTAATAAATGTCTGAACTCGGCTCTGAAACGTCTCGATGAGCTGCGTCTGCCGATTCTGATCCAGCTCCGACAGAACGTCGTCCAACAGCAAGAGCGGATATTCGCCGATCTCTTCGTGCATCAGTTCGAGCTCCGCCAGCTTCAAGGACAAGGCCGCCGTTCGCTGTTGCCCTTGGGAACCGAAAGATTGCACGTCCTTTCCGTTGATCGAGAAGCTCAGATCGTCGCGATGGGGACCGGTGAGCGTCATTCCCCGTCTGAATTCCTGTTCTTTGCCCTGTGTTAACTTTATCATAAATTGCCCGAATAAAGAAGTTTGATCTTGGTTATCCATGCCGGAAGCGGTGCCGAACGAAGGTTTGTACTCGACGGTCAATCGTTCGCTGCCGCCCGTGATGCCGGCATGGATCTTCTCCGCCCATCTTTGCAGATGTATAATAAAGTTTTTCCTTTTTTGCATCATTTTAACACCCGACATTGCGAGCTGTTCGTTCCATACGTCGAGCATTTCCGGAGAGGCGCGGCGGATATCCGTCGACTTCAAATAATTGTTCCGCTGCTGCAAAATTTTCTGATATTGCTGCATATCGTGCAGATAACCGGGGTGCACCTGGCCGATCTCCATATCCATGAATCGGCGGCGAACGCCCGGCGCGCCCTTGACGATATCCAGATCCTCCGGCGCGAACAAGACAACGTTAAGCGTGCCGACGAAGCCGCTCAGCTTGCGTTGCTCGAGGCCGTTCACCTTCGCCTTCTTTCCCTGCGCCGACAGCCGGAGCTCCAGGCCGACGTCGCCGATTCTCCGGGTCATCTGCGCGCGAAGAACCGCCGCGCTCTGATTCCAGCCGATCAATTCCTTGTCCTTCGAGGTACGATGGGACTTGGTCAGCGACAAGACGTGGATCGCTTCGAGCAAATTCGTCTTCCCTTGGGCGTTCGGCCCGATAAAGATGTTGACGCCGCCCTCGGTCGAGAGTTTAAGGGCATCGTAATTGCGATAACCTTGAAGCTCCAAAGAATTTAACTGCATAGGATGTTCCTCTCCAACCGACTCGCCGTCCGGCGGCCGCCGTCAGCGGGTTCCGACCGCGAAAGCGCCGAATCCTTCGACTTCGACGACGTCCCCGACTCTTAGCTTGCGTCCTCTTCGGGCATCGGGTTCGCCGTTGATCCGAACGGTATTCTCCTGAAGAAAATGCTTCACTTCTCCGCCCGTGCCGATGCAATCCGCCAGTTTCAGAAATTGTCCCAACGTGATGTATTCCGTAGAGATGCCGATCGTTTTCACTCGATTCGCCTCAATTCGTGGTCCGATAGGGAAGAATGAGATGAAGACTGTTCTCATGATCGTTCGGACGAATAATGATCGGGCTCATCGAGCCGTTGAAGCCGATAAAGAGCTCCTCGCTGTCGATCACCTTCAGCGCGTCGAGCATGTACTTCGAGTTGAAGGCGATCTTGAGCGGTTCGCCTTTCATCTCCACGGCGTCCAATTGTTCCGTGACCTTGCCGAGCTCGGAGGAGCTGGAGGAAATTTCGATGCCGCCGGCTTCGGTCGTCATTAACCGAACGATGTTCGTTTTCTCTTCGCGGGAGAGCAGGTAAGCGCGATCCATCGAGTCGCTGAGCAGCTTCGTGTTCAGGACGAGTTCTGTTTTGAAAACCTGCGGAATAATCTTGGAAGTATCGGGATAAGTTCCGTCCAGCATCCGCGAATAGAACAGCACATTGCCGAGCTTGAACAGCACCTGGTTCTCGGCAACGACGATGTCGACCATGACGTTCTGGTCGGGGACGAGCTTGGAGAGCTCGTTCAACGTTTTGCCGGAAATGACGATATTGGAAAACCGCACGTCCTCAACGTCGACCTGCGAGGATCGGCTGGCCAGACGATGACGGTCGGTGGCGACGAATTTGAACACGCTATCGTGCAGGTTCCAGAGCACGCCCGTCAAGATCGGCGTCGATTCGTTCGTCGTGACGGCGAACACCGTCTGGCGAATCATGTCTCTGAGCAGATCGCCGGGAATCGACACGACTTGGTCTTCTTGCACGGACGGGAGCACCGGGAATTCTTCCGGGTCCAGACCGACGAGCTGAATTTCCGTCGCTCCGGACGTGATGAGCGTTTGAAACCGTTCGCCGACTTCGATATGGACTTCCTCGTGGGGAAGCTTCTTGACGATTTCCACGAAAAATTTGGCGGTCAACACGACGCTGCCGGGCTTGACGACGGTGGCGACCGTTTTGTCGGCCGTTTCAAGCGGAATAAAGCTTTGAATGGAAATATCCGTGTCGCTGGCGGTCAGCGTAATGCCGGCATAGCTCGCATCCATCTTGATGCCGCTCAGAATCGGAATGGTCGTTCGGGACGCAACGGCTTTGGATACGTGTTGGATGGCTTCGTTCAATTCGTTGCGCGATATCGTTAATTTCATGGGTTCACCTCGTCGATTTTGTCTATTGTAGCATGTTTTAAATATTAAAGTCGTAGTAGGCCCACTGAATATGTGGATAAGCGCGAAAAAACTCGAAAATAACGCCTATCCACATGTGGACGCTTTGTGCATAGGCGTTGCTGTCGAAAATATGCGAACGATCAGGTCAAATTTTTGATTTTCTCGGTCAAGCTGTTGATGACTTTGTACAGCTCCTGGTCGACCTTCAACAGCTGCGAGATTTTCTCATGGGCGTGAATGACGGTCGTATGGTCTCGGCCGCCGAACGCGTCGCCGATCTTCGGCAGCGAATAATCGGTCAGCTCGCGGGAGAGATACATGGCGATCTGCCGCGGGAAGGCGACGGCTTTCGTTCTTTTGCGCGCTTTGAAATCCTCCAGCTTGAGACCGTAATAATCCCCGACCCGTTGCTGAATGTCTTGCATCGTGATGAGGCGGTTCCGTCCCGTCGGCAAGATGTCCTTCAGCGCTTCGGCGGCCAGATGGGCGGAGATGTCCTGGTTCGTGAGCGAGGAATAGGCGACGATCCGGATGAGAGCGCCTTCCAGCTCGCGAATGTTGGAGTCGATCATATTGGCGATATACATCATCGCTTCGTTCGGGATGTCGAGATTTTCGGCTTTCGCTTTTTTGCGCAAAATCGCGATCCGCGTCTCCAGATCGGGCGGCTGGATGTCCGTAATCAGGCCCCATTCGAACCGCGAGCGAAGCCGTTCCTCGAGCGTCGGGATTTCCTTCGGGGGCCGGTCGCTCGAGATGACGATCTGCTTGTGTTCTTCGTGCAAGGCGTTGAACGTATGGAAAAATTCCTCCTGCGTGCCTTCCTTGCCCGCGAGAAATTGAATATCGTCGATGAGCAGCACGTCGATGTTGCGGTATTTGTTCCGGAAGCTCTCGCCGCGGTTGTCGCGGATCGCATTGATGAATTCGTTCGTGAACTTCTCCGAGGATAAGTACAAAACCTTCATATGAGGATTATGTTCCAATATATAATGGCCGATCGCGTGCATGAGATGGGTTTTGCCCAAGCCGACGCCGCCGTACATAAAGAAAGGATTGTACGATTTGGCCGGAAGCTCCGCGACGGCGAGCGACGCGGCGTGCGCGAAGCGGTTGGCGGCGCCGATGACGAACGTATCGAACGTATATTTGGGATTGAGCATGTGCATCATCGGTTCTTCGAGCGCCGGCTGCTTCGCGGCGGCGATCTGCGGCGCCGATTCCGCCGTCTCGGCGGGACGAACTTCTTCCAGCGAGAACTTGACGTCGATCGGCCGTCCGACATATTCGGACAGCGTCGAAGAGACGAGCTTCATGTATCGCGATTCCAACCATTCCACGGCGAACGTGGTCGGAGCGGTTACGATTACGGCGCTATCGCCGACGAAAGAGGCTTTCGTCGATTTGAACCAGGTATCGAAGCTGGGCTTGCTGAGCTTCGTTTGGATGACCGACAACACTTGTTGCCAGATTTCGTCGTTGCGGTTGTCCACGACAATTTCTCTCCTTTAACCCGTCATATGGACAAAAAATAAGCGGAAAACGAGAAGCCGACGCTTTTTCGGCATGTTATCCACAGAATTCCCTGAATTATTCAGAGGGTTATCCACGATTGTGGGGATTTGTTCACAAAGTTATTCACAAGGTGTTAATAATTAGAGGATGAAAATCCGAAATCCACGGGATGAGATAGGACTAATTCTAACAGACAAACCCTCTAAACACAACGAAATCAGCCCTGTTATCCACAAATTCAATAACTTGTGGATGAAAACTGTGCACAACACAAGATATTGTTGATAATTTGTGAGGTGATCCGACAAAGAGGAGTAAAGTTCGTTTTTTCACGCGCATTTATTCACATGTGTATAAGTGTGTCGCGGCAAAAACCACGGCGAAATCATGAAGCAAATTCCAAGGAGAAGGTCCAGAAATAGGGATTTCATAAAAAAAACGAGCCAGGGTACGAAAAAAACGTTAAGCTAACAGGAGACCGACTCAATCAGGAGGGAATCCGATGGCAGACGAAACCCAGTACCAAGGCTCGTTTTTCAATTATTTTCAGATGGTGCAAGATCCACGACAAGAAGGAAAAGTCCAACATAAGCTAATGGATATTTTGTTTATCGGCGTATGCGCCAGTCTTTGCCGTTGCGAGGATTGGGAGGCGATGGAAGTCTGGGCGATCGAGCGAGAGGCTTGGCTGCGCAAGTATATCCGGCTGGAGAATGGGATACCAAGCGAGCAGACGTTGGAACGGGTATTTGAAATGATCTCGCCGAAACAGGTAGAGGTTTGCTTCATCGAATGGATGAAAGAGGTGACGGGAAAGCACGAGACGGATATCGTGTCCGTGGACGGAAAAACGATGTGTGGCACGGGAAGCGAGGCAAAAGGCAAGCGAGCGATTCATGTGGTCAGCGCGTATAGTCGAAAAAATGGGCTGGTGCTGGGTCAACGGCAGACCGAGGAGAAAAGCAACGAGATCACAGCAGTGCCGGAGCTGTTATCGTTGCTGATGATCAAGGGCTGCATCGTGACGGTCGATGCGCTTAATACGCAGAAGGAAACGGCACGGCAGATCGTGAAGGGGAATAAGGCGGATTACGTGCTGGCGTTAAAAGGGAATCATCCGTTGTTATACGGCGAGGTCAAAGACTACTTTGAGATGGCGAGTCAAGAAAGAGAAGAGAAAAGCAACTACGACGTGTTCACCACGACGGAGAAGGGCCATGGCCGAATCGAGAAGCGAATCTACCGGTACACGACCGCGATCGATTGGCTGGAGCCGCGGAAGGAATGGGAAAAGCTGAAAGGGATCGGGATGGTAACGCGAGTGGTGGAGGAAGGCGGACGGAAACGAAGCGAAAACGCCTATTACTTGGGAAGCATCACCGAGATTGCGAAATTCGCGGAAGCAGTGCGCGGCCACTGGGGCGTGGAAAGTATGCACTGGAGTCTGGATGTGACGTTTGGAGAAGATGGCTATCGAACGATGGAGCGAAACCGGGCAGGCAATGTGGCGGTATTGAAGCGAATGGCGCTGAACCTGGTGAAGCAAGATCAGAGCAAACATGTGAAGCGGAGTTTGAACAAGCGGCGATTCATCGCGAGCATGAACACGGACTACGTGGATGAACTGCTGCGAAGCTATGTGTTCGCCGTCCAAGACGGGGAATAAGCAGCAGAGCCGGGAACGAATGAAGCAACAAAAGCCAATCGGGACTTACGAGCCATTACCGCCATGGGATGGTTGGTTTGACGATGAGCAAAACAGGGAAAGGAGAAACGGCGTCATTCGTTGAAACGGCCTAACCATCGGGAATTCATGTATCCATCTATTTTTTTGAAAAGCCAAAGATCGATTCGAGGAAATATATGGGTTCGTGATTTCACCGTGCGGCAAAAACGGAAATCGATTGACATTATTGGGCCCGTATGATTTAATTAGAGGACGTGAGTTTTGATGTAAGGAGGTTTGATCCATGGGTCCTACATTTAAGCCGAATGTAAGCAAGCGCAAGAAGGTTCACGGATTTCGCAGCCGCATGAGCTCGAAGAGCGGCCGTAAAGTTCTGAAGGCTCGTCGCCAGAAGGGACGCAAAGTTTTGTCGGCATAAGTAGATGGAAGACCACTTGGAGGTGGTCTTTTTTTCACGGTACAGAAGTTATAAGCTGTTGTTCGAGCAGATGGAGCGGTAGCGATGCAAAGGAAACTGCGATTGCGGAAGAGGGAAGATTTCAACGCCGTCTACCGGTACGGGAAATCGTTCGCCAACTCGCAATTCGTCGTGTATTGGCGGAGGCGTCCGCAGCAGGGCTCGTTTCGGATGGGGGTCTCGGCCAGCGGCAAGCTAGGCGGCGCGGTCGTGCGCAACCGGCTGAGACGAATGGTGAAGGAGATCGTGCGCTTGAACGCTTCCAAGCTGCAGGAGGATACGGATTTGATCCTGATCGTGCGCAAGCCGGCGCTGAACCTTCCATATAAGCAGATGGAGGGAAGCATTCTTCATGTCTTGCGCAAGGCGGGGCTGTTGAAGGGAACGAAACCGGCTGCGGACGGAAAACCGAGATTTCCGGGGGCGGGGTCGCGCGATCGGGGCGAACGGAGAGGCAAATAAAAGCGATGCGCCCAGGAGGGGGCTAGCTTTTCTTTGTCTTCTTTAATATGGTATAGTTGAATTGAATAGGTACGGCCGCGCCGCGGCTGTAATCGGATTCGCTGCGAAGTTACTTTACGGCATGCCGGGCGTGTTAGAGGGGAGTTTTTGGATTTGTTGCGAAATCGCAAATGGTGGATCGTCTTCGGCGGAATCTCGCTGATGGCGCTGCTCGCGGGCTGTACGCCGGCGATCGAGGCAATACCTACGGACCAAATGGCGGAGAGCGGCTCGTGGTGGACGAGGAATGTCGTGTATTGGTTCTCGCTGATGTTGGACAAGTTCGCGGAATGGTTCGGCGGCGAATACGGGCTATCCATCTTATTGCTTACCATTATCGTAAGGACGGCCATCCTTCCGTTAATGATTAAACAATACAAGAACACGAAAGCCATGCAGGCGCTTCAGCCGGAATTGATGAAGATTCGCGAGAAGAACAAGGACAATCCGCAGAAGCAGCAGGAAGAAATGATGAAGCTGTACCAGACCCATCAAGTCAATCCGCTCGCCGGATGCTTGCCGCTCATCGTGCAGATGCCGATTTTCATCGCCTTGTACAACTCGATCTACCAGAACATCGAGATCCGAGAGCATTCGTTCCTCGGCTTGCAGCTCGGGCTTGCGCCGAGTCAGGGAGAATGGTACTACTACGTCATTCCGGTCATTGCGGCGTTTACGACGTTCGTCCAGTCGGCGATGATGTCCATGACCCAGCCGATGGCGGGCCCGATGAAGGCGCTCATGTATATCTTCCCGGTCCTGATCTTCGTCATGGCGATCAACTTCCCGGTTGCATTGCCGCTTTACTGGATCTTCAGCAACATCTATACGATCGTGCAGAACTACTTTATGTACGGTATGAGAAAGAAAAAGGAAGAAGCTCCACCTGAACCGCAACCGAAGAAAGGCAAGGGCAAAGGTAAAGGTAAGGAGGCACGCGCAAAATGAAAAAGCTCCTGGCATCGGGAAAAACGGTAGAAGATGCGATTCGCAACGGTCTTGCTCAATTAGGCGTGCAGCAGGATCGGGTGAGTGTCAACGTATTGGAGCAGCCTAGCAAAGGGTTGTTCGGGCTCATCGGAGCCCGGGAGGCGAAAGTGGAGCTGGAATTGCTGCCGGACGGCGTAGAAGAAGCGATCGCGTTTCTTCGCGAAGTCTCGGGAGCGATGAAGCTCTCCGTATCCATTGAACGGGTGGATGAGAATGATGCGGTGCGGATTAACGTTACGGGTTCCGACTTGGGCATTCTGATCGGTCGACGTGGACAGACTTTGGATTCTCTTCAGTACTTGGCGAACATCGTGGCCAACCGCCACTCGAACCGCCATCTTCGTATCGTGCTCGATGCCGAGCGTTTTCGCGAGCGACGCCGCCAGACCTTGGAGGCTTTGTCCGAGCGGATGGCCATGAAGGTCGTCCGGACGAGGAAGGAAATCGTGCTCGAACCGATGACTTCCCAGGAACGCAAGATCATTCATGCGCGATTGCAGGCGAATCCGAACGTCACTACTTACAGTCAGGGAGACGAACCGAATCGCCGTATCGTAATCGCCTTGAAGCAATAGAACGATCCGCGCAATGGCTTCCGCATCGTCATCGGGAGTCATTGCGTTTTTTCGCAGGAAAGAGGGATAGCATGAACGAAGATACGATCGCCGCGATCGCGACGGCGCTCGGGGAAGGCAGCATCGCCGCCGTGCGGGTAAGCGGACCGGATGCGGTCGGGACGGCGGCGAAAGTGTTCCGGTCGAAGCACGATTTGCGAAACGTCGACTCGCATACGGTTCAGTATGGCTGGATCAAGGATCCGGATACGGGCGAGACGTTGGACGAAGTGCTCGTAACGGTGATGAAGGGTCCGAGATCTTACACGGCCGAGGACGTCGTCGAGATCAGCACGCACGGCGGCGTCGTCGCGGTGAAGTCCGTGCTTGAACTGGTGCTGCGCCACGGCGCGCGCCTGGCGGAGCCGGGAGAGTTCACGAAGCGCGCGTTTCTGAACGGCAGAATCGATCTGGCGCAGGCGGAGGCGGTGATCGATCTGATCCGCTCGAAGACCGATCGGGCTTTCCGGCTCGCGAGGAAGCAAGCCGAAGGCTCGGTGTCGAAGGAGATCGTGCCGCTCAGGCAGCGGTTGATCGAGTTGATCGCGCACGTCGAAGTCAACATCGACTACCCCGAGCACGACGTCGAGGAAGTGACCGCCGAGCTCATCCGTTCGGAATGCGGCACGGTGCTTGAACGCGTGAACGAACTCATTCGCAGATCGAACGAAGGGAAAATTTTGCGGGAAGGGATTACGACGGTTATCGTCGGCCGGCCGAACGCGGGCAAGTCCTCTCTGCTGAACGCGCTCGCGAGGGAGAACAAAGCGATCGTCACCGACATTGCGGGAACGACCCGCGACATCGTCGAGGAATCGGTCTCGATCTCGGGCATTCCGCTGCGGCTGCTCGACACGGCAGGCATTCGCGAGACGACCGATCAGGTGGAGCGGATCGGGGTGGAGAGATCCCGGGGCGCTCTGAGCGAAGCGGATTTGATCTTGCTCGTGCTGAACCGGCATGAGCCGCTTCATGACGACGAGCGGGAGCTGCTTCGCGAATTGAAGGATCGTCCGACGATCGTCGTCGTGAACAAGATCGACTTGCCGGGCCGCCTGGAGACCGGCGAGATCGAGCGGGAGTATCCGCCCGAACGGATCGTCTATCTGTCGGCCAAAGAAGGCGAAGGGATCGAAAGTCTCGAGAACGCCGTTCGCGATTTGTTTTTCGCCGGCGAAGTCGAATCCGGGGATTTGACCTATGTCAGCAACGCGCGCCATATCGACTTGCTGCATCAGACGAAGCGATCGCTGGAGGACGCGATCCGCGCGACGGGCGAAGGCGTTCCGATCGACCTGATCCAGATCGACATTTCCGCCTCTTGGGAGTCGCTCGGCCAGATTCTCGGCGATGCCGCCGGCGATTCGTTGCTCGATCAAATTTTTTCCCAATTTTGTTTGGGGAAATAACATATGATAAGGAAGCAAGGAGGGATACGCCATGAGCTATCATGCGGGAGAATACGACGTCATCGTTGTCGGAGCGGGGCATGCGGGCTGCGAGGCGGCTCTGGCCGCTGCCCGGATGGGCTGCGAAACGCTGCTGCTGACGATTAATTTGGATATGATCGCGTTCATGCCGTGCAATCCGTCCGTGGGCGGGCCGGCGAAGGGCCATGTCGTGCGGGAGATCGACGCATTGGGCGGAGAGATGGGACGGAATATCGACAAGACGTTCATTCAGATGAGAATGCTGAATACGGGGAAAGGCCCGGCCGTTCATGCGCTGCGCGCGCAAGCGGATAAGTTCCTGTACCAGCATATGATGAAGGAGACGATCGAAAAGCAGCCGAATTTGACGCTAAGGCAGGGCTTGGCGGAAGAACTGATCGTGGAAGACGGCGCTTGCGTCGGGCTCGTCACGAAGACGGGCGCCCGTTATGGCGCGAAAGCCGTCGTCATTACGACGGGCACGTATTTGCGCGGGAAGGTTATTCTCGGCGAATTGACGTACGAGAGCGGACCGAACAACCAGCAGCCGGCCGTCAAGCTTTCCGAATCACTGCGAAGCCTCGGATTCCAATTGGCCCGGTTCAAGACGGGAACGCCGCCGCGCGTTCATCAAGACTCGATCGATTTCGACAAAACGGAAATCCAGCCCGGGGACGCGAAGCCGAAATATTTCTCTTACGAGACGGAATACATGGAACATGCCGACCGGCAGCTGCCTTGTTGGCTGACGTACACGTCCGAGGAGACGCACCGGATCATTAACGAGAATTTGCATCGCGCTCCGATGTTCACCGGCATTATCGAAGGAACGGGACCTCGTTATTGTCCTTCTATCGAAGACAAGATCGTCCGGTTCGCGGATAAGCCGAAGCATCAAATCTTCCTTGAGCCGGAAGGAAGAAACACGAAGGAATATTACGTACAAGGCTTGTCGACGAGCATGCCGGAAGACGTGCAGTTGAACATCCTTCGTTCGATTCCTGGCCTGGAGAAGGTCGAGATGATGCGATCCGGCTATGCGATCGAATACGACGCGGTCGTTCCGACGCAGCTGTGGCCGACGCTCGAAACGAAGCTCGTGCACAATCTGTTCACCGCCGGGCAGATCAACGGAACGTCCGGGTATGAAGAAGCGGCGGGCCAAGGGATTATGGCAGGCATCAACGCCGCGCGCAAGGCGCAAGGAGCGGAGCCTGTCATCATCGAACGCTCGAAGGGCTACATCGGCGTCATGATCGACGACCTCGTCACGAAGGGCACGAACGAACCGTACCGTCTGCTCACTTCGCGCGCGGAATATCGCTTGCTGCTCCGGCATGACAATGCGGACTTGCGTCTCACGCCGCTTGGCCGCGAGATCGGCTTGATCTCGGAGGAGCGCTACGGAAAGTTCCTGGAGAAGAAGGCGAAGGTCGAAGCGGAGATCGTTCGCTTGAAGGAGACGAAGTTCCGCCCCGATGAAGCCGTGCTCGCCATGCTCGCCGAAGTCGGTTCGGCTCCGATCAACAATTCCGTCGACGGGTTGACCTTGCTGAGACGTCCCGAGGTGACGTACGCGCATCTCGAGAAGCTGGCGCCGCCTCCTGTCGATTTGCCGGAGGACGTGAAGGAGCAGGTCGAGATTCAAGTGAAGTATACGGGCTATATCGAGAAGCAGCAAATCCAGGTGGAGAGAATGGAGAAGATGGAGAAGAAGCGCATTCCCGACAATATCGACTATGACGCAATCCATGGACTGGCGACGGAGGCGAAGCAGAAGCTGGGCAAAATCCGTCCGTTGTCGCTTGGGCAAGCATCGAGAATATCGGGCGTGACGCCGGCAGACCTTTCCATTCTGCTCGTCCATCTCGAGCATTACAATCGGGTGACCGCGGCGGCGCACAGCTCATGACGGATCGCGTTCAAACGAACTTCGTCCAGCAGGCCGCCGGGTTGGGACTTCAATTGACGGAGCGTCAATTGGAGCAATTCGAAGTTTATTACGCTTTAATTATCGAATGGAACGAAAAAATGAACTTAACCGGCATTACGGAACGCGACGCGGTATACGAGAAACACTACTACGATTCGTTGACGCTCGTCTCCGCGCTGGATTTGGCCGGATCGAATTCTCTGGTCGACATCGGCTCGGGCGCCGGCTTCCCGTCCGTACCGCTGGCGATCGTATTCCCTCACCTGCGGGTTACGATTATAGACGCCTTGGCGAAACGAATCCGATTCCTTGAGGAGGTAACGGCGCGGTTAGGGTTAGGCAAGGTTTCTTGTCTCCACAGCCGTGCCGAGGATGCGGCGCGAGATAAGAACCACCGCGATGCTTACGATATTGCAACGGCAAGAGCCGTCGCCAGACTCGCGGTTTTGAACGAATTTTGCTTACCCTTCGTTCGTCCCGGAGGTTTGTTCGTCGCCATGAAGGGTACGGATATCGATTCGGAATTAAGAGAAAGCCGCTTCAGCCTCTCCAAGCTAAACGGCAAGCTGACAGGCGTCAAGCAATTGACGCTTCCCGGGGAAGGGGCGGAGCGCCATCTCGTCGTATGCGAGAAGACGGGGCCGACTCCGGCCGCTTATCCTCGCAAGCCGGGAATGCCGCTCAAATCACCGCTCGTCGCCCCGACAATCGGCATCAGCAGCCGATCATGAAACCAGTAAATGTTCCACGTGAAACATGACACCCTGTCGAGGGGCGGATGTTTCACGTGGAACATTTTTACGTTTGCGGTCGAGATGCGCAAATGTTATTCTGATAGAGTAGCGTGCGATTGTTTCTTGAAAGATACATAGAGAAGCCAAGTCGACATGCCATGCGACACCGCAGGGATTCGGCGCGCGAATTTGGCGCGCTGTGTGATGCGAAAGTTTAGCCGCAAGCAGGAAAATAGGGTCGGAATAGCGAATAAAAAGGAGTACAGATAATTTATGTGCCGCATGTGCGCCGATAGGCGCGAAATGGCGGCGCTTTTTCGTCGCTATGGACACATGCGCTTTATTCCGTCCTATCTTACTTAATGTGGTGATCCGAGAGAAATGAAAGAGCAATTTTCGAAATTGTTGGGGTTGTCGGACCGCAACAATCATGACGAGGTCAAATCGATCCCGATTCAGGATATCGTGCCGAGTCCTTATCAACCGCGGTCCGTATTCGATGACGATCGCATCGACGAATTATGCCAGACGATTCGCACGCACGGGGTCATACAGCCGATCGTCGTGCGCGTTCGCGGCGGCAAATACGAGATTATCGCGGGAGAACGGAGATGGCGCGCGGTCACGAAGCTGGGCATGGCGACCATTCCCGCCATCGTTCGGGAAATCAACGATTCCCAAGCCGCTTCCGTGGCATTGATCGAGAACCTGCAGCGAGAAGGGTTGACCTCTCTGGAGGAAGCGATCGCTTATCAGAAGTTGATCGATTTGCATCAGTTGACGCAGGAAAGCTTGGCCCAAAGATTGGGCAAGAGCCAGTCGACGATCGCGAACAAGATCCGGCTGCTTCAGCTTGGAGAGGCCGCCAAGCAAGCGTTGCTCGACCGCCAAATTACCGAACGCCACGGACGGGCGCTGCTTGCCCTGCAGGACGAGGAAATTCAGAACAAGCTGTTGAAAGAAATCGTCGAGAAAGAACTGAACGTCAAACAGACCGAGGCGCGAATCGCGTTATACTTGGAAGCGTCCAAGCCGAAGAAGACGAAACGGCTCTCATTCTCCAAGGACGTCAGACTGGCGTTGAATACGATCCGTCAATCCGTGGATATGGTCAACGGCTCAGGCATTGCGATCAAAGCAGATGAAAAAGACTTCGAGGATCATTACGAGATCGTGATCAAAATTCCAAAAAGATAGGCGAGATCGTCTGAAACGACTTGGTCCCGCGATGCGAGGCCTGGCAGCGAGATCGGACCGCGTTAAGCAGGAAACCGCCTAGATTTTACTTCGTACGAGTCAGAAGGGGCCGTTTCCGAATCCGTATCCCTTACGATCGTACGCTACCCATGTAGAGGCCGTCCCCGATGACGGCCAAGCCGTTTGACTTGCTGGCCATTAATATCGAGGTGAATAAGGTTGTCTAAAATTATAGCGATTGCCAATCAGAAGGGCGGGGTTGGCAAGACGACGACATCGGTCAATCTTGGCGCGTGCCTGGCATCGCTCAACAAGAAAGTGCTGATCGTCGACATCGATCCGCAAGGCAATACGACGAGCGGCATCGGCATAAATAAAGCAGATGTCAGTTACTGCATCTACGACGTGCTGATCAACGAGGTACATCCGAAACAAGCGGTCGCGGATACGGACATTCCGAATTTGAAAATCATTCCCGCAACGATCCAGCTGGCCGGCGCGGAAATCGAGCTCGTGCCGACGATGTCGCGGGAAATCCGCTTGAAGAAGGCGCTCGGCCTGATTCGCGGAGATTTTGATTATATTCTGATCGATTGTCCGCCTTCTCTCGGCATCTTGACAATCAACTCGCTGACAGCGGCCGATTCGGTGCTGATTCCGATTCAGTGCGAATATTACGCGCTCGAAGGACTCAGCCAATTGCTGAACTCGATTCGGCTCGTCCAGAAGCATCTGAATACTTCGCTGCAGATCGAAGGCGTGCTGCTCACGATGTTCGACGCGCGTACGAATCTGGGCATTCAGGTCATCGAAGAGGTCAAGAAGTATTTTCAACAGAAGGTGTACCAGACGGTCATTCCGCGGAACGTACGATTAAGCGAAGCGCCTTCGCACGGCCAGTCGATTATTACGTACGATCCGAAATCCAAGGGCGCGGAAGTGTATCTCGAGTTGGCGAAGGAAGTGATCTCCTATGAGCAAGCGGCTAGGTAAAGGTTTAGATGCGCTAATCACCTCGCTATCGATCAAAGAAGACGACAAAATCGTTGAAATCCCGTTGACGCAGCTTCGCGCCAATCCTTATCAGCCGCGCAAGACGTTCGAAGAAGAAGCAATCAAGGAATTGGCCGAATCGATTCGCGAGCACGGCGTCATTCAGCCGATCGTCGTTCGGCAAGCGCTGAAGGGCTACGAGATCATCGCCGGGGAGAGGCGGTTCAGAGCTTCCCAATTGCTCGGCAATGCGACGATTCCCGCGGTCGTGCGCACGTACAACGATCAGCAAGTGATGGAAATCGCCTTGATCGAGAACGTGCAGCGCGAAGATTTGAATTCGATCGAAGTCGCGATCGCCTATCAGGCGATCATGAATCAATTCAATCTGACGCAGGAAGAGCTGTCGCTGAAGGTCGGCAAATCCCGCTCGCATATCGCCAACTTCCTTCGTCTGCTCTCTCTTCCGGATGAGATCAAGGAATATGTTTCACGTGGAACGTTGTCGATGGGGCATGCCAGGGCGCTGGCCGGCGTCAAGGACGATGCCTTGAAGCGTCAGCTGGCCAAACAGGTCGTGGCGTCCGAATGGAGCGTTCGCGAGCTCGAAGAAGCAGTGCAGCAGAACGATGCGAAGAAGGCCGCGAAGCCGAAAGCGAAGGCGAAGAAAAGGGATCCGTATATCGAAGAGATCGAGGAGACGCTTCGCGAGAAATTCCAGACGACGGTGCGCATCAAGCCGAACAAGGACAAGGGTCGCATCGAGCTATCGTACTTCGGCAAGAACGATCTGGAACGGCTGCTGGAACTGTTAAAGGCATTGGCATAGGAACGATCCAAGAGTAGCATGCCCGAGTTGTAATCTTTCGGAGGAAAGATTAAACTAAGGTGTGCTATTGTTGTTTTGGAGTCATGCAACGGACCTTGAGAGGCAATCGATTCATTGTGGATACGTTTCTCTTGGAACGACTTCGTCAACCGTTAATCGACAGCCTCCTCGATATTCTTAGTCGGAAGTAAAGCGGTTCAATTCGGTTTACACAAAAAGGCGGTGAAACGCGTTGCACGATCGGAAGCCGATCATATACTTGGACAACGCCGCGACGAGCTGGCCAAAGCCTCCATCGGTGGCGGCGGCGATGGAACGGAGCATGAGGGACAGCGCGGCCAATCCGGGACGAGGGAGCCATGCGATGGCGGTCAGCGCGAGCCGGGTATTGTTCGAAGCCCGCAAGCGGCTGGCCCGCCTGTTCCGCGTCATGAATCCCAATGACATTGCCTTCGCGCTGAATGCGACGCATGCCTTGAATCTCGCGATCCAAGGCGTGCTTAAGCCCGGCGATCACGTCGTCACGACAACGTTGGAACACAATTCGGTCAGACGTCCGCTCGAAGCCCTGAAGCGAACGATCGGGATCGGGGTGACTTACATACGAACGGACAAGCAGGGACGATTCGATCTGAAGGAACTGGAGCAGGCAATCACGCCGAAGACGAAGCTGATCGCCGTTTCGCACAGCTCGAATTTGCTCGGATCGATCGCGCCGATCGAAGCCATAGGCGCAATTGCCCGCCGAAAAGGCGTCAAGCTGCTTGTTGACGCGGCGCAGAGCGCCGGCGCGCTCGCGATCGACGTCGAGGCGATGGGCATCGACCTGTTGGCGTTTCCCGGTCATAAGGGCCTGTTAGGTCCGCAAGGCACCGGCGGTCTCTATATCCATCCGGAATTGGATCTGGAGCCGTTGATGCACGGAGGGACCGGCAGCAAGTCGGAATCGCCGGAGCAGCCGACGGTGAGACCCGACCGCTATGAGGCGGGCACGCAGAATACGGTAGGGATCGCCGGTCTGTCGGAGGGAGTCGCATACGTGTTGAAGGAAACGCCCCGGACCATTCATGCGAAGGAGCTTGAACTTACGTTCGAGCTGATGGCCGGACTTCTGGAATTGGAGGGCGTTACGGTACTCGGTCCGGCGATCGGCGAGGAGAGAACGGCGATCGTCTCGTTCCTGGTGGAAGGAATCGACCCTTCCGAATTGTCGTTTGTGCTTGATCAACAATTCGGCATCGCGGTCCGGGCCGGATTCCACTGCACGCCCCTCGGTCATGAAACGGCGGGATCCTACGAGACGGGAGCGGTGCGCGCGAGCCCGGGATATTTTACGGAAAAGTCGGAAATCGTATCTATGATCGCCGCGGTCAAAGAAGTCGCGAGGACACTGAGGAATCGGGCTTAAGCATCGAGACGGAATTATTGGGGGAGAAAGAACAATGGATGGTTGGAACGATCAAATCGCGGCGGCCGTTGCGGCGGGCACGGTCATTCTTCTGCTTATCTCATTCTTATGGCTAATCTTCCTATCGGTAAAACTAAAAAAGTTGAAGATTGCCCACCGCAAGCTGATAGGGGAGACGGGCGTCGCGAATATGGAAGACGTCATGCGGACATTGCACGATCGGCTGGCGGAGCTGCAGCAGCGGCAATCGGGACAAGCCGAACGATTGGCCGAACACGAAAGACGCCTGTCGACCCTGAAAGGGCGAGTAGGCGTTCATCGCTTCAACGCGTTTTCCGAAACGGGCAGCGATCTGAGCTTCTCCGTGGCGTTCGTCAACGAGAATCAAGACGGAGTCGTCATTACGGGCATTCACGGCAGGGAACAGACGTTCCTTTACGTCAAGCCGATCGATAACGGACAATCCGCGTATATGCTCACGCCGGAAGAGAAAATCGCGATCAATCTGGCCATGCGGAAGGAATAACGGGATCGCGGCGCGTTCGATGTATGGCTCCCAACAAGCTCTGGGCGATAATGTCGGACATCTTGACGACGAGGTTGAGACGGGTATTCTGCAGCACGAAATACTCCATGAATCCGCCGACGTTGACGATTCCCGTCATGTGAATATCCCCGACGGGCGGCAATTCCTTGTTCACGCCGGCGCCGGGTTTGACCGGGCCGGAACCGATCTGGATGCAACCGACGCTTGAGACTTGTCCAAGACAGGCGTCGACCGCGATGACGAACGGCTGTTGGGACGCCCGCGCGATCTTCAGCAGCGTATCGCTCAGGTTCATCGCATGCACCGGATCTTCCAACGTGCCGTACAAGTCGAAGCCCGGGTGAAACTCCCGCGATAGAGCGGTTCCGACGAGCGGGCCGAGAGAGTCGCCGGTCGAACGGTCCGTTCCGACGCAGACAATGACGATCCGACGCTCGGGGGACAAAGCTTCCAGGTAGTCCTGAAGCTTCCGGGACAGTCGATTCATCACGGATGGATCGTTGTAAGGTATTTTCAAAGAGAGCGCCGCCGTGTCCGGGGCGGAACTCGGATGTTTCTCCCAAGCGCCGTTCATTCGTCCGTTTCGCCTCCTACCCTAGTATGTTACTAGTATATGGACGGAAAGACGCATTTATACTTGGGCGAATAGAAAGGCGTCCTCCGAGAGAGCAGGGCAAATCAAGGATAGGAAAGGAACGGTTTCGATGGATTCGCTATTGATCGCGTTCGACTCTACGCAGCAGGCGTTAAGGGCGGAGATGCTGCTCGAATACGCGGACATCGACATCGATATTCGTCCGACGCCCAAGGAGATTACCGCAGGCTGCGCTTTATCCATCGGCTTCGAGCCGGAGGACCTGGATCGGGTGCGGAAGATCGTTCGCGAAGAAAACGTCGAGATTCGAGGATTGTTCGAGAAGACGCCGGACGGCTATGAAGAGATTCGATAGCGCAAAGGAGAGCTTCGCATGCGGGCATGGGTAGCGGCGGAAACGGGAGCGACGACCAACAATTTATGGAACGAGTTCGTGGAGAAGATGTGGGACATGCTCCGGGACGCGGAGATGTGGACATCGGTGTCGGTCGTTCTCGGCAGAGTGCTGCTGATCTTCGTCGCGAGCCGAATCGCCCTGATGATCGTAAGCCGAATCATCGATCACGCCACGAACTTGAAGAAGTCGGAACGGCTCAAGCTGCGCAAGAGAAGGGTGCAGACGATGAGCCGGTTGCTCAAGAATACCGCGTCCTATTCGATCAATTTCATCACGCTTCTGCTGATTCTCGGCGAATTCAATGTGCAGATCATGCCGTTGCTCGCGGGAGCGGGCGTCATCGGACTTGCGATCGGTTTCGGAGCCCAAAGTCTCGTCAAGGACGTCATCACCGGATTTTTCATTATTTTCGAGGATCAGTTCGCGGTCGGCGATGTCATCCAGACGGGTTCCTACAAGGGAACGGTGGAGATGATCGGCATGCGGGCGACGCGCATCCGCAGCTGGACGGGAGAGATCCATATTATCCCGAATGGATCGATTAACGAGGTCACGAACTTCTCGGTGAACCCGCAACTGGCGGTTGTCGATGTGACCGTCTCGAATGAACAGACGGTCGACGAGGCGATGGATAAGCTTCAGAGCGTGCTGAACCAGATCGTCGACGCGAACTTGACGGCGATTCCGGAGGTGTTGGGCGTTCAGACGCTTACGCCTAGCCAGGCGACGATCCGGGTCACTGCGATGTGCAAGCCGAATACGACGGAAGAGGTCGCGAGGGTGATCAACACCGAAGTGCGGAAAGCGATGGACGCGGCGAAAGCGGAGGCTTGACGGCGGAACGATGCGAATCGAGCGGCGGGGATAAACCGGCTTTGCCGTTCAAGGGATATCCGACCGTCCGGAAAGGGGGGAAACGACGTGGAACGCAAAACGTTCGAGCTGGGCGATGTCGTGCAGATGAAGAAGCAGCACCCGTGCGGCGCCAACGAGATGGAGATTATCCGAATGGGCATGGACATCCGGATCAAATGCGTGAAGTGCAAGCATAGCATTCTTCTTCCGCGCGCCAAGTTCGAGAAGAGCATGAAGAAGGTGTTAAGACCCGCCGGGGAAGCTCCTCCGGGCGCGGGAGAGCAGTAAGTCGAAAGGAAATTGGCCGCGGGCGACGGGGTTCGGGCTGGATGCAGGATCCAGTTGCAAGCGCGGAATAAATGTGTTATGATTTTTCTTGCTGCGGAGAGGTACCCAAGTGGTCCAAGGGGGTTGACTCGAAATCATCTAGGCGTCGCAAGGCGTGCGTGGGTTCGAATCCCACCCTCTCCGCCACTCACATCCGCTAGTAGCATTCGTTCTCAAATATGATCAAACCGCAACCGTCAAGGGTGAACATCCCTGACGGTTTTTCTTATTCTATCTTGGTCTTTCGCAATACGATACGGTCGTTCCCGGCAAAGCGGTCTTGTTTTCGAACAACTCAAATTTTGTTTGTACGATAAATCGTACAAACATCCGCGCTTTTGTCGGTGATGCAGGCATTTTGTGTGATTTGTCGTACACAATACGGCGTTAGAAAGGTTAGTTTTATAGGATTTGTATGAAAAATCGAACAATCGGGCCCAAAATCCTCGATGAGGGATGAGTCTGTACGAAATTTCATCCAAAGTTGGCGCAGGGACGGCTTGAATTCGACCCGATCCAGGCCCGATCGCAGGAACGATCAAGATGACCCCGGGTGGAGTCATCTTGTTTAGTTATGGAATCGATTAACGTTTCGTTATCGAAGTTAAATATCGGTTATATCTTATCGCGGTCCCCCACTTTATGATGTGGATGTAAGACGATAACCGTTCAATAGAAGGGGGTTGTTCGGATGGAGTCTTCCTATAAATACGTGGAACTGGACGAACGCGAGGGCGTGCTGCACGTGACCATTCGGCGGGAAGAGAAGCTGAATGCGATGAATGACCAATTGATGGCCGAATTGACGGAATGCTTCCAGTGCCTTCAAGAGCGGAGCGACATACGTGCGGTCGTTCTGACCGGCACGGGCAAAGGCTTTATGGCCGGAGCGGATATCGAGGGCTATAACGGCTTCGACGTCGGCCAATTTATCGCCTTTCAGCAGAAGGGTCGCAATCTGTACCGCGCCATCGAGTGCTGCCCGCAGCCCGTCATCGCGGCCGTTAACGGTTACGCGCTCGGCGGGGGATTCGAGCTGGCGCTCTCCTGCGATCTGGTCGTCGCCTCGGAGAAGGCGAAGTTCGGGCTTCCGGAAGTGAAGCTGGGGCTCGTTCCCGGAGGGGGAGGCGTGCAGAAAATCGCCCGGATCGTCGGTCCGTTCCTGGCCAGGGAGCTAACGATGACAGGGCGTTTCGTTACAGCGGAGGAAGGCAGGGCGATGGGGTTCGTGAACGAGGTGACGGAGCCGGACAAGCTGCTCGACGGCGCGGCAGCGCTCGCGCGAACGATCGCGGACCAGGCGCCGTTGGCCGTCCAGGCGCTGAAGCGGCTGATCCACGAAGGACGGGACGCCAGTCTGGAGACCGCGCAAGCGTACGACCGCTCTTACCTCGCCAACCTGTTCCATAGCGCGGACGGGAAAGAAGGGGTGGCGGCGTTTACGGAGAAAAGGGATCCGATCTTTATCGGCAAATAAGCGCCTTCCGTCCGAAGGCGCGGCAACGAGCAGGAGGATGAACGATGGACAAAGCGCTTGCGGGCGTTAAAATTTTGGACTTTACGCATCTGCTGCAAGGACCGTTCGCCACGCAAATGTTCGGCGATCTCGGAGCGGACGTGATCAAGGTCGAGCGCAAAGGCACCGGGGACAGCTACCGGGCGTGGACGTTTTTGAACTATTGGGTCGGCGGCACCGAATCGCCGTGTTATTTGGCTTTTAACCGGAACAAACGGTCGTTGGCCTTGGATCTGAAATCGGCCGAAGCGAAGGATATCGTCTACAAGCTGGCTGCGGAATGCGACATCGTGGTGGAGAACTTCCGTCCCGGGGTCATGAAGAAGCTCGGGTTCGGATACGAGGACCTCCACAAAATCAATCCGCGGATCATCTATTGCTCCAGCACGGGATACGGACAGGACGGACCGTACGCCGATCGACCCGGCCAGGATTTGATGATCCAGTCGCTGAGCGGCCTCACGACGCTGACGGGACGCCGGGAAGATCCGCCGATCCCGCTCGGCACGGGCATCGCCGATCAGCTCGGAGCCTACAATATCGTGTACGGCCTGCTTTCCGCGCTCTATTACCGGGAGAAAACCGGCAAAGGACAGAAGCTGGAAATCAATCTTTATCAATGCTTGCTGACCCACCAGCTGCAAGAGTTCGCCGTTACGCTGAACTCGGGCAAGCTGTTCGATCGGCCTCAATCCGGAATCGCCCATCCGGGACAGTCGGCGCCGTTCGGCATCTACCGGACGTCCGACGGCTACATGTGCATCTCCGTCAACCCGATACCGCTGCTTGCGGAAGTGCTCGAAGACGAGGGGCTGATCGCTTACGACGATCCCCGGACGCTTTACGACAAGCGCGACGAAGTGTTTTTCCGCATCCAGGCGAGCGTGGTCAAGCATACGACGGCTTATTGGGTGGAGAAAATGCTGGAGCGGGACATGTGGGTATCCGAAGTCAAGGATCATCTGGAAGTCGAGAGGGACCCGCAGGCGGTTCATCTTGGCGCATTCGCGTCCTACGAGCATCCGACGGCCGGGACGGTGCGAACGGTGAACATTCCCGTGAAATTCAGCGAGACGCCCGGCGGGATCGAGCGGCATCCGCCGCGTATCGGGGAGCATAACGAGGAGATTTTGCGGGAGCTCGGCTACCCGGAGGAAAAGATTGCCGGCATGCGGCGCAACGGCGTTCTATGATCGGCTAAGCGGAGGATGATTCGATGGTGAAGCTAAAAGGCATGACGTGGAACCATGTCCGAGGGTATGCGCCGCTCGAGGCCGCGGCCGGCAAGTTCCGCGAATCGCATCCAGGAGTCGAGATCGCGTGGGACCGCCGTTCCCTGAAGGACTTCGGAGATTATCCCGTGGATCTGCTTGCCCGCGAGTACGACCTGATTCTGATCGATCACCCGCATGTCGGCATCAGCTCGAGCCAGGGGGCGCTCGTTCCTCTTGACGACCATGTTCCGGCCGCTTACTTGAGAGATCAAGAGGCGAATTCGGTCGGTCCGAGCCATGCCAGCTACCGATGGGAACAGCGGCAATGGGCGCTCGCGGTCGATGCGGCCGCCCAAGTGGCCGCGTACCGGCCGGACTTGATGGAAGGGCGGGAGCTGCCGCGATCGTGGCAGCAGACGTTGGAGCTGGCGAAACGGCTGTCCGGCGCCGCCGGAAGCCGGGTCGGCTGGCCGCTCTGTCCGACCGACGCGATGTGCAGCTTCCTGAGCTTATGCGCCGGAATCGACGGCCCGCGCTTCTTCGACGACGACCGGGGGATCGAGAACGCCGTCGGGGAAGCGGCGATCGACATGATGTTCGAGCTGCTGCCGTATTTGCACCCGGCTTCGACAGAGAGCAATCCGATCCAAATGTACGACCGGATGGCTTCCTGCGACGAGATCGCTTACGTGCCTTGCGCGTTCGGCTACGCGAATTACGCCAGGCCGGGCTTCTCCGCGAAGCTTCTCCAGTTCGCGGATATCCCGGCCGTGTCCCGCGAGCCCCGCGGCAGCTTGCTCGGCGGTGTCGGGATCGCGGTATCGGCTTACGGCGCGAATATCCCGCTGGCCGTCGAATTCGCCATGTTCGCGGCCAGCGGAGACGTCCAGCGCACACTCTACGTCGAGAACGGGGGCCAACCCGGACATGCGGGGGCGTGGAGGGACGAGAGTGCGAACGCGGCGTGCGGCGGTTTCTTCGCGAATACGATGCGCACGATGGAATTAAGCTATGTACGGCCCCGAAACCGCGCTTTTCCGGCTTTCCAGGAACGGGCCGGGGCACTTCTGCACGAAGCGATCCAGCGGCGTCAGCGGGGAGAATCCGTCGCATCGGCGGTTACCGTAGAGAAAATGAATGCGCTTTATCGGGAATGCCGCATCGCGGATCAAACTCGTTAAAGTTTCGTTATCGATGTTAAATCTCGGTTATATCCCGTTCGTCTGCGCGGCTTTATGATGAAATTGTAAATCACATACTCTTCTAGGGGGTTCAGCTATGAATAAGAAGTTGCTTAGCACGGGAACCGCGATTCTTGTAACCGCTAGCATGCTTGCCGGCTGCGGCGGCAATTCGGCCCCGGCGGCGTCGCCCGAAGGCACGGCGACCGGCTCCGCGCCGGCCGCATCGGACAAACCGTTCGCGGGTCAGACGGTCACGTTGGTCACGGCCAACCATCCTTGGTCGGAGGCGATTACTCCGCTTCTGCCGGAGTTCGAGGCCGAAACGGGCATTAAAGTCCGAGTGGAAAATTACTTCGAAGACCAGTTGACGCAGAAGCTTACCGTCCAATTCACGGCGGGATCGGAGACGCCGGACGTCTTCATGTACCGCCCGCTTCAGGACGGCCAGCTGTTCTTCAAGAATGGCTGGGTAGCGCCGCTCGACGATTACGCGCAGCAAGACGCCGAATACGATTTCGCCGACATCTCCGAATCGGCGGTCAACACGACGACGGTCGACGGCAAGCTGGCCGGCATTCCGATCATTACGGAACGCGCCGTGCTGTACTACCGCAAAGATCTGCTGGAGCAGGCGAACATTCCGGTGCCGAAGACGCTGGACGAACTGGTCGAAGCCGCCGAGAAGCTGCACGACCCGGGCTCGGAATCGTACGGCTTCGTCGCGAGAGGTCAGCGTTCCCCTCTCGTCACCCAACTCGCGTCGTACATTTTCTCGGAAGGCGGAGACTTCATCACGGACGGCAAGGCGTCCATCAACACGCCCGAAGCGGTGAAAGCGATGACGACGTACGGCAACCTGCTTAAGGATTTCGGGCCTCCGGGTGTACTCAACATGTCCTGGCCGCAGGCATTCGGCATCTTCGCGCAAGGCAAAGTCGCGTTCCTCACGGATGCGGATTCCTTGTACACGAACGCCATCGATCCGGAGAAATCGGCGATCGGCGATAAAGTCGGCTTCGCTTTGTTCCCGGCGGGAGCGGCGGGTTCCAGGCCGGTTAACGTAACGGCTTGGGCGTTGTCCATTAACGAGAGATCGAAGATGAAGGACGCCGCTTGGGCATTCATCCAATGGGCGACCAGCAAGGAAGTCGTGTTGGAGACGCAGCAGAAAGGCAATCCGGGCGCCCGCACTTCCGTATGGGATAACCCGGAAGCGACGCAGTCGTTCCCTGAAGAGCTGGTGCCGATCATTAAAGAATCGATCGCCAATGGAGTCGGCCACGACCGTCCGGTCGTCGTCAGCGTCGGCGAAGCGCGGGATGCGGTCGGCGAAGTCGTGATGAAGGTGATTACCGGCGAGACCGACGTTCAAGCCGCAGCGGACAAAGCGAACGCCAATCTGCAAGCCGTCATCGACAGGGACAACAACCGGTAATTCGCGCCTCGAAGGTTTGAGCTCCCGTTCAAGGGCCGAAGTATACGGCTTCGCGGCCCTTGACGCGAGTTTTGGAAAGGATGAAACGCATGCGTTATAATTGGATGGATCGCAACTTGAAATGGATGTACATCCTGCCCGCGCTCGTGTTCGTGCTTGTCATGATGGTTTTTCCGATCGCTTATACGGTGTGGATCAGCTTTTACGAGTGGAGCATGTCGGCCATTACGCCGCCAGCCTTCGTCGGGTTCTCGAATTATATGGACCTGTTCAAGGACGAGCGCTTCTGGGATTCGGTATTCAATACGTTTTATTTTACGATCGTCGCCTTGGTCGCCGAGATGATCCTCGGACTGGCGATCGCGGTGCTGTTCAATCGTTCCTTCAAAGGCAAAAACCTTGCGAAAACGCTGTTCCTGCTTCCGATGGTCGCGACGCCGGTGGCCATGGGCCTCGTGTGGATGCTGATCTACGAACCGACGATCGGCGCCGCGAATACGATTCTGAAATCGATCGGACTCGAGCCGCAGCTTTTTCTCGCGTCCATGACGCAAGTCATTCCGTCTCTGATCCTCGTCGACGTATGGCAATGGACGCCGATGGTCGCGCTGATTCTCATGGCCGGGTTGTCCACGCTGCCCGTCGATCCTTACGAATCGGCCGACGTAGACGGGGCGTCCGGATGGCAGAAATTCGTCAACATTACGCTGCCTCTGCTGAAACCGACGATTATTATCGCCTTGATGCTTCGCCTGATCGACGTGCTCAAGACGTTCGACATCATCTACGCCACGACGCAGGGCGGCCCGAATTTCAAATCGGAAACGCTTAACATTTACGGTTACGTGCTCGGCTTCCAATACTTCAAGATGGGTTCGACTTCCGCGCTGCTGGTCATTTTCTTCCTGATCGTCATGGCCTTCACGCTGCTGCTCATCTGGCTGAAGAAAAGATTGGAGGCGGAGTCATGAACAAGAAGAAAATGACGAAGTTCGTCCTGGCGGCGCTTACCGTGCTCGTGCTGCTTGTATTCGTCTTCCCGTTCGTCTGGATGCTGCTTGCTTCCTTCAAGACGCAATCGCAAATTATGTCCAGCGGCCAGACGTTCGTGTTCACGCCGACGACCGATAATTACGTAAACGTATTCAAGCAATACGATTTCCTGAAATATATCGCCAACAGCATGATCGTGGCCGTCGTGTCGACGCTACTGTCGCTGCTTCTCGGATTGCCGGCGGCTTATTCGATCGCCAAATACAAACTGCAAGGGCTCGGCCTGCTGATTCTCGTCGCAAGAATCGTGCCCGGCATCTCGTTTCTCATTCCATGGTATATCATTTTCTCGCAATTAAAATTGGTAGATACGTATACTTCGCTCGTGCTGAGCCATATGCTGGTCGGCTTGCCGTTCATCGTATGGATTATGATTTCGTTCTTCGACAAGCTCCCGCATGAAGTGGAGGAAGCCGGCGCGATCGACGGTTGCTCGCCGCATCAGGTGTTCCGGCGGATCGTGCTGCCGATGTCGGGGGCGGGCATCATCACGTCTTCGCTGCTGTCTTTCATTTTCTCGTGGAACAACTTCATGTTCTCGATTATTCTTGCAGGCGACAAGACGAAAACATTACCAATTGCGGTATTCAACTTTATGTCCTACGCTGAAATCAACTGGGGCGGGTTAATGGCTGCGGCCTGCATCATTACCCTTCCCGTGCTCGTCATCGCTTTGATCGCGCAGCGGTATGTGGTCAGCGGTCTTTCCGCCGGCGCCGTCAAAGGATAACCGAAGTCGGCGGAGAAGCGCGGCGGGGACGGTCGTCTGCCCGGAAGGGAGAGCGGATGTATAAACATAACACTTTTCGCAAAATCGTGCTTCTGCTTTTCCTTCTGTTGCTTCCGATCCTGATCTTGTACAGCGTCTCGACGACCACGAGCACGGAAGTCGTTCGCGAGCAAATCGAGACGACCAACTTGAACCAGCTGACGTTTCTGATGAACCAACTGGATACGAATATCGAGCAGCTCTCCATGTTTCCGGTATTGCTCAGCTACGATCCGTACATTCGCGAATTTCTCGATCGCCGTCCGCCGCTGGAGTTCGATGCCCGCAACGCGGAGTACCGGATCATCGAGAAGCTGAGTCTGCAAAGCGTATCCAGCGGTTGGAAGAACGATTTGTCTTTGCTCCTGCCGCAAGAGCGGAGGACGATCTCGTCCAATATTTTCCTGTCGGGAAATGATCAACAGATAACGGGACCGATCTATACGCGCTGGACGTACATGGCGGATGAGGCTCGGGGCGGAGCCGGCCGCTACTTCGTTCACGAGATCGGCGAACCCGCGAAGGAGACGCATAAGGAATCGGCGAAGGCGGTGTTCCGCGTCCGGTTTCATACGGACAATATCGCTTCGATGCTGGATGCATACAAGAACAACAAAAATAACGATCCGTTTCTGTACTTGCCCGGGGAGCTCCCGGTGCTGAACGGCACTTCTTCCGCGGACAAGACGAATCAACTGATCGATCTGCTGGGCAAGGAACCGGGTATGGAATCCGATACCGGGCAGCGCTTAATGAGACTGGGAGACGAACAGTACTTGGTCAGCTACGCGAAGTCGAGACAATTGGGCTGGTATCTGATCGATTACACGCCGTATCAGAGCGTCATTACGCCGATCACGCAGCAGCGCAACTTCTTCTACGTCATTATCGGCTTGCTGCTCGTGCTTGCGGTCGGCGCCTCGTTCCTGCTCTATAGGAACGTGCAGCGCCCGCTCGCGAAATTAATCGGCAACGTGCAGCGGATCAAACGCGGAGACTACTCGGCGCGCATTCGTTATCAGGCCAAAAACGAGTTCGATTACCTGATCTTCCAATTTAACGAGATGGCCGGCCGAATCCAGCTGCTGATCGAAGACGTCTACGCGGAGAAGCTCAGATCTCGCGAAGCGACGCTGAAACAGCTTCAATCCCAGATCAATCCGCATTTTCTGTACAATTCGTTGTTTTTCATCATTAATTCCGCGGAGCTCGACGATCGGGAGTCCGTCGTGAAAATGTCGCAGAACCTGGCGGAGTACTACCGATACTCGACGCGGGTGGAAAATCAATTGGTGACATTGGAAGAGGAGCTGGAGCTCGTCCGCAATTACTTGATCATCCAGAACTTGCGAATGGCCCGCGTGGAGTTCGAGATCGATGTGCCGGAGAAAATGCTGGACGTCCGATTGCCGAGACTGATTCTGCAGCCGATCGTGGAGAACGCGATCGTGCACGGGATCGAGAAGTCGCCGGACGGCGGAATGATTGCGATTACCGGCAAGCAGGACGACCGGTACAATCGGATCTATGTGCAGGACGACGGAGCCGGTATGGAGCCGGAACGGCTGCGCGATCTGCAAGCCAGGCTGGCGGAGCCGATGTCGGACGAAATCGGCTGCGGCACTTGGAACGTGCATCGGCGCTTGCAATACCGGTTCGGCGGTCAATCGGGATTGACGTTCGAGCAGCTGCCGATGGGCGGACTATGCGTTACGGTCAAGTGGACGCGCGGCGACGAGACGGAAGGTTGAATCATCCGGACGGGGAGGCACGAAGATGCAACTGTTGATCGTGGATGACGAATCTCATGTGGTCGATCGCTTGGCGACGACGATCGGGTGGCACGGCATCGGGATTACGCAAGTGTATCGCGCTTATTCGGGGCAGGAAGCGCTTGCCGTTCTGCAGCAATTCGCAATCGATATCGTGATTACGGACATTCAGATGCCGGGCATGTCGGGACTCGATCTCATCGCCCGAATCCGGCGCGATTGGAGCAAGACGAAATGCGTGCTGCTGTCCGGGTATTCCGATTTTCATTACGCGAAAGAAGCGATCCAGAACCAGGTTGAGGATTACCTGCTCAAGCCGGTGACGGAACAAGAGCTGCTGGACACCGTATCGAAGCTGATGCAGAAATTGTGCGACGAATGGAAGCAGATTCTGTCCGTCCGGAATTTGACGAAAACGTTAAACGAGAATATGCCGTTGCTGAAAGGCAAGCTATTGCTCGAGCTGCTGCAAGGTCCCGTCTGGAACGAAGGAACGCTGAAGGAGAAGATGGCCGCGTTGGCCTTGCCGGACCTTCATGGCCAAGTCTGCTTCCTGATGCTCGTCCGCTTGGAGGAGACGTTCGTCGATTACGATTTTCGCAGCCAGTCGTTGATCGAATACGCCATCGGCAACATGGCGGAAGAATTGTTTAACGGGAAGTTCCGGCTGTGGCATGCGAAGGACGCGCACGACGATTTGATTTTCCTGGCCGCGGCGGAGGAACGGGTCGAAGCGGGCCAGGAGACGGCTCTGTTCGAGAATACGGCGTCCCAGCTGCAAGCGGCCGTGAAGAGCTTCTTGAAGGGCAGCATATCGATCGTGGTCAGCGAAGCGGGCGTCTTCCCGCGCGAAGTGTCCGATCTGTACGACAGCTGCGTGTCCGCCGCGCGCAAGAGAGTCGGCAACGAACAGGGATTGTTCCTCCGGGCTTCCGGAGAAGCGGCCGGCGTCGAGGTCGAATCGATCCGCAGCCTGTACGAGCCCCCGACGTTGATTCATTTGCTGGAAGCGGGGCGCTGGGACGGGATGGCGGAGAAATTAGACCGCATTTTCGAAGAGCTGCAGAACAAAATATCCGATCTTCATTCGCAAGAGCATTTGCTCGAAGTGTATTTCGCGGTCTCTTCCGCTTTCTCGTACATTTCGCACAAGAACGGGCAGCCGTTATCCGATCTGATCGGAGAAGATTACGATAAGCTGGCGAACGGCATTCCCTTCCGTTCGGTTCAGCATTTGCGCGAATGGTCGCAGCGCGTGCTCCGGCGCTTGATGGAAGATAGGGATCGCGAAATGAAGGACAGCCGGTCCGAGCTCATTCGCGCCATTCATAAATTCATCGACGAGAATCTGGCCCAAGACGTGACGCTGCAGAGCATCGCCGATCACGTTCACATGCACCCGGTATATATTTCGAAAATCTACAAGCTCGAGACCGGAGGTAACATCAGCGAATATATCCAGCAGCTGCGGATGGAAAGAGCCGTCTACCTGCTGGCCAACAGCAGCGAGAAGACGTACGAAATCGCCGCCAAGCTGGGCTATCAGCGTCCCCACTCGTTCAATTACGCATTTAAGAAGCATCATGGCGTGACCCCGCAGATGTATCGGGATCAGCAAAAGAAAGGAGCGATCTGCCCGTGAAACTGACCTTCCGATGGTATGGAGATTCCGACCCGGTTACGCTGTCCTATATTCGGCAAATTCCGGGGATGCAGGGGATCGTTACGGCGATATACGACGTGCCGGCAGGCGAAGCTTGGCCTCTCGGGATCATTCTCGAATTGAAGGAGAAGATCGAGCGGGCCGGCTTGGAATTGGCCGTCATTGAGAGCGTTCCGGTGCACGAAGACATCAAGCTCGGGCTGCCGACCCGCGACCGCTACATCGCGAATTACCAAGAAACGCTGCGCAATCTCGGCAAGGCGGGAATCCCGGTCGTCTGCTACAACTTCATGCCGGTGTTCGACTGGACCCGCTCGAAGCTCGATTACGAGCTGGAAGACGGATCGACCGCCTTGATCTACGAGGAAGAGGTCGTCGAACGGATGAACCCGCTGACGGGGGAGCTCAGCTTGCCGGGCTGGGACAGCAGCTACGAAGTCGGACAACTGCGAGAGCTGTTCGAGAAGTACGAGGCCGTGGACGAGGAGAAGCTGTGGGACAATCTCGCTTACTTCGTGCGCCGGGTGATGCCGACCGCGGAAGAGGCCGGCATCAAGATGGCGATCCATCCGGACGATCCGCCGTGGCCGATTTTCGGCTTGCCGCGAATCCTAACGGGAAGAGCAAGTTTGGAGCGCTTGATCGGGTTATACGACAGTCCGGCGAACGGAATCTGCCTGTGCAGCGGCTCGCTGGGCGCCAGCGAGGACAACGACGTGCCGGAGCTCATGCGGGAGTTCGGCGCCAAGGGACGGGTGAATTTCGTGCACGCCCGAAACGTGAAACGGACCGGACCGAAGTCGTTTCAGGAATCGGCGCACTTGTCCTCTTCGGGCTCGATCGATATGTACGAGGTCATTCGAGCGATGAGCGACTTCGACTACGAGGGGCCGATTCGATCGGACCACGGGCGCATGATCTGGGGCGAGACGGGAAAGCCGGGCTACGGCTTGTACGACCGGGCGCTCGGAGCCGTTTACTTGAACGGGCTGTGGGAGGCGGCGCGCAAAGAGCGGCTTAGGCTGGGCTAAGGATAGTATAGAGGATGAGCGAGGTTTTCGGATGAGTACGATCAAAGATATCGCGAGACGGGCGGGCGTATCCGTCGCGACCGTCTCCTACGTGCTGAACAATAACCGGTACGTCAGTCCGGAGAAAAAGAAACGGGTGATCGCGGCCGTCCGCGAGCTGAATTACGTGCCCAACGCGGCGGCCCGGGGGCTGAGGGCACGGGAGAGCCGAACGATCGGGCTGATCGTCTCGGATATCTCGAACCCTTTCTATCCGGATCTCGCTAAAGCCTGCGAAGACGAAGCGCAGCGGCACGGCTACGCCGTCCATATGATCAACACGGACGATCGGCCGGAGCGGATGCGGCAAGCTTTAACGCAAGCCCGCGAGGGCAAGATCGACGGATTGATCGTCGCGACCGCTCTCGAAGCCGACCGCGAGCCGCTGCAAGCGCTCGTCGATCGCGATTTTCCCGTCGTGCTGGCGCATCGCCGGTTGGACGGATTGAACGCGGACCTGATCGAATCCGACAACTTCGAGGGAGGCAGGCTCGCCGCCCGCCATATGCTCGCGCGGGGCCATCGCCGCATCGCGTTCCTGTCGGGCGTCGCGGGATCTCCGATCAGCGAGCGGCGCGTCGCCGGCTACCGCGAAGCGATGCGGGAAGCGGGCATCGAGGTTCGGCCGGAATGGGTCGTGTCCGGCGAGTCCAAATATGCGGAAAGCTACGCGCGCATGGTTGAATTCGCGAACGGGGCGTACGGGGAGAGGCCTACCGCGGTCATCAACGTCAGCGATATCGGCGCGATGGGCGTTCTGGACGCGGCGGCCGACTGCGGCTTGCGCGTTCCGGAAGACGTCGCCGTCATGGGCTTCGACGATCTGTTCCTCGCGGCGTTCCGCGCCGTTCAGTTGACAACCGTGCGAATTCCGCGCTACGAGCTGGGACGCCAAGCGACCGAGCTGCTGCTGAAGCGAATCGCCGGAACGGAGCTGGAACGGCAGCATATCGTCTTGCCCGTGGAGCTTGTCGTTCGGAAAACCTGAAAAAATTTTAAGCCGCATCTAATCGATTAGATAAACGATTAGATGAACGGTCAACAACATGAGGCAGGGAGGAAGCCATTTTGAACGGAATCGGATTTCAACCGGATCGTGACCTGGATCTGATCGGCGTCGGCCGGCTGTGCATCGATCTGAACGCGAACGAAATCAATCGGCCGATGGAAGAGACGCGGACGTTCACGAAATACGTGGGCGGATCGCCCGCGAACATTACGATCGCGGCGTCCCGGCTCGGATTGCGGAGCGGGTTTATCGGCCGGGTGGCCGACGACGCTTTCGGAAGATTCATTGCGGATTATTTGCGCCGGGAAGGGATCGACGCGACCGGCGTCAAGACCGATCGCCCCGGGAGCGTGACGGGCCTGGCCTTTACCGAGATCAAATCCCCGACCGAATGCGGCATTCTGATGTACCGCGACAACGTCGCCGATCTGAACCTGGAGCCGGAAGACGTGGACGAGTCGTATGTTCGCCGCGCCAAGGCGATCATGATCAGCGGCACGGCATTGGCGAAGAGTCCTTCGCGCGAAGCGGTATTCCGCGTCATCGAGCTTGCGCGAAAGCACGGGGCCGTATTGTTGTTCGATATCGACTACCGCCCGTATACGTGGGCGTCCAAGACGGAGATTTATACGTATTGCCGGCTGGCGGCGGAGCAATGCGACGTGATCCTCGGGGGCCGGGAAGAGTTCGACTTGCTGGAAGAGAGCGGCGGCGCGGGAGCGGAAGATTACGCCACGGCCAAGATATGGTTCGCGCGCCGGGCGAAGCTCGTCGTCGTGAAGCACGGCGGCGACGGTTCGATCGCTTTCGCGAAAGACGGCGGCGTCTATCGGGCCGGCGTCTTTCCGGCGCAGGTCGTCAAGACGTTCGGCGCAGGCGACTCGTTCGCGGGGGCGTTCATCTACGGTCTTATGCAAGGCTGGGATGTGGGCCGCTGCCTCGAGTACGGCAGCGCTTCCGCATCGATCGTCGTGTCCAGCCACAGCTGCTCCGATGCCATGCCTACAAGGGATCAGATCGAAGAAATCATACGGAAGCATGCGTCATCTTCTATTTCGCGGGAGGGAACTCATTCATGAAGGAAACGATGATTTTGCGCAATTTTATCGGGGGAGAATGGATCGCGTCGGGCTCGGACCGGAAGGAGGCCGTATTGAACCCGGCGACGGGCGAGACGATTGCTTACGTGCCGTATTCGACGGCGGAAGACGTGAAGGCCGCGGTGAGGGCGGCCGGGGAAGCTTCGCGCAGATGGCGCAGGGAGCCGGTGCCGAAACGGGCGCGCGTTCTGTTCAGGTACCAGCAGATTCTGGTCGAGCATTGGGAGGAGCTGGCGCGGCTGATTACGCTAGAGAACGGCAAAAGCTACGGGGAAGCATACGGAGAAGTGCTGCGCGGCATCGAATGCGTCGAATTCGCGGCGGGAGCGCCGTCTCTGATGATGGGCAGCGTGCTGCCGGACATCGCAACCGGCATCGAATCCGCCATGTACCGATACCCGATCGGCGTCGTCGGCGGCATTACGCCTTTCAATTTTCCGATGATGGTTCCTTGCTGGATGTTCCCTCTGGCGATCGCTTGCGGCAATACGTTCGTGCTGAAGCCGTCCGAGAGAACGCCGCTTCTGGCAAATCGGCTTGCCGAGCTTCTAACGGAAGCGGGCTTGCCTGCGGGCGTATTCAACGTCGTGCACGGCGCGCATGACGTCGTGAATGAATTGCTCGCCAACGAGGGCGTGAACGCCATCTCGTTCGTCGGTTCGCAGCCCGTCGCGGAATACGTCTACAAGACCGGGGCGGCCAACGGCAAACGCGTGCAAGCGCTGGCCGGCGCCAAAAACCATTCCATCGTCCTGCCGGACGCCAATCTGGAGCTTGCCGTGAAAGAAATCACGAACGCCGCGTTCGGTTCGGCCGGGGAGCGCTGCATGGCTTGCTCCGTCGTCGTCGCCGTCGGGGACGTCGCGGACAAGCTGGTCGAGGCGCTGCGCCGCTCGGCCGCGGGCCTTGCGATCGGCAACGGACTGGAGCCGAACGTGTTCCTCGGCCCGGTCATCCGCGAATCGCATAAAGCGCGCACGTTGTCTTATATCGAGCGGGGCGAAGCGGAGGGCGCGGAGCTCGTGCTGGACGGCCGCGAGGCTGAAGCGGCAAGCGGCGACGGCTACTTCGTCGGGCCGACGATCTTCGACCGGGTCAGCCCGGGCATGAGAATATGGACCGACGAAATCTTCGCGCCGGTGCTTTCGATCGTTCGTGCCGATTCGCTGCAGGAGGCGATCGCGATCGCCAACCGGTCCGAATTCGCGAACGGCGCCTGCATCTACACCGACAGCTCCGCCGCGATCCGCGAGTTTCGCGATACGATCGACGCGGGCATGCTCGGCGTGAACGTCGGCGTGCCCGCCCCGATGGCGTTCTTCCCGTTCTCGGGTTACAAGAAATCGTTCTACGGCGATCTTCATGCGAACGGACGCGACGGGGTGGAGTTCTACACGCGCAAAAAAATGATCGTACACCGGTAATTCATTCCATGGGAAAAGGCGGCGATAGAGATGGCGAATTTGGACATGTTCGATTTGACGGGGAAAAAAGCGATCGTCACCGGAGCGGGACGCGGACTGGGCCGGGGCATCGCGAAGGCGCTGGCCGCGGCGGGCGCGGAAGTCGCGATCCTCGATATTTCGGATAGCGCGGCCCAGACTGCGGCCGAATTAACGGCGAGCGGTCTGACCGTGCATGCGGTCAAAGGCGATCTGATGGACAGAGTCGACTTGGAGCGCGCATTCCGGGAATCCGTTGCGGCGCTGGGCGGCGAGCTCGACATTCTCGTCAACAACGCGGGCATGCACGACCGCAGAGCCTGCCTCGATCTGCCCGTCGAGAGCTGGGACAAGGTGCTGGAATTGAACATTACGGCGGTGTATCAGCTGTGTCGGTTGGCGGGGGCGATCATGGTGGAGCAAGGCAGCGGCAAAATCGTCAACATGGCGTCCATGCTCAGCTTCCTGGGCGGCTTTAACGCTTCCGCGTACGCGGTAAGCAAAGCGGGCATCGCCCAGCTGACGAAATCGCTGTCCAACGAATGGGCGGGCAGGGGCGTTCAAGTCAACGCGATCGCTCCGGGTTACATGGCGACGGAGATGAACGAGGATTTGCTTCGCGACGACGTTCGCCTGCCGCAAGTCAACGCGCGCATTCCGGCGGGGCGGTGGGGCACTCCGGACGACTTGGCCGGCGCCAGCGTCTTCCTGTCGTCCGCCGCATCCGATTACGTCTCGGGCATTATCGTGCCCGTCGATGGCGGTTACTTGGCGAGATAGCGCGGTTCCGTCCGGTCAAAAGGACCGTCAGGGTGAGCTTCCCTGACGGTTTTTTGGCCGTTAATCCTCTTGGTCTTTCGCTATCGGACACAGATGACCTTATTTTGTCGAAACCCCCTCATTTTGGCGGCGATCCGGACAGACGATCCGTTATTTCCGTTTTTCATGGCCGAAATCGCCATCCTCAAGCCAAATAAGGGCTCCTCAGTCCGCAAGGATGTGCAAAAGCCGGTTTTGTTTACAAATAGCGGATCCTCTGTCCGAACGGCGTGGGGAGACGGGGCAAAGTGGACGATGAGGCGGATACTTCAGGCGCGTTATTCATCATAAACAACAAATTCGGAAGGAAATTAGCGTTCGATTACAATGACCGCCCCTATATTGTGTTATATAATATAACAAGATAAAGACCTTATATAACACATATCTAACATAAAGGAGCGGAACTGATGGTTATTGATGCGAACCCGTACGCGTACCCCTACAACGGCGAGTTAAGAGCGGACAATACGGCCTTGATCGTCATCGATATGCAGACCGATTTTTGCGGGCCGGGGGGCTACGTCGATCGGATGGGATACGATCTGAAGTTGACGAGACGAGCGATCGAGCCGATTAAGCGTCTGCTGGAAACCGTGCGTTCGATTCCCGGGTTCACGGTGATCCATACGCGCGAAGGCCATCGGCCCGATCTCTCCGATCTGCCGGCGAACAAGAGATGGCGCAGCAAGCGGATCGGCGCGGAGATCGGTTCTATGGGACCGGCAGGCAAGATTCTCGTCAGAGGAGAGCCGGGATGGCAGATCATCGAGGAGCTTGCCCCGATCGGCGGCGAGATCGTCATCGACAAGCCGGGCAAGGGCAGCTTCTACGCGACGGATCTCGATCTGATTCTGCGAACGAAAAGCATTCAAAATTTGATTTTGACAGGGATTACGACCGACGTCTGCGTGCATACGACGATGCGGGAAGCGAACGACCGCGGCTACGAATGCCTGATTCTCGAAGATTGCACGGGCGCGACGGATCCGGGCAATCACGCGGCGGCGCTCAAAATGGTGACGATGCAGGGCGGCGTATTCGGCAGCGTATCGGATTCGTCTAAGGCGATCGAGACGTTGGCGAAACTGCGCGGCTGAAGATGCCTGAAAATGAGCTGGAGCCGCGGAAAGGTGGAGGACGAATGGAACGACGGATGAACGCGGCCGGGCTAACGGTCGGAAGTCTCCGGGAAGCTTATCGGAGCAAGAAAACGACCCCGGAGCAAGTGGCGGCGCAAATCGTCGAACGGGCGGAACGGGATGCGGGGATGAACATCTGGATCACGCCTCCGCGTATGGAAAGAATTCAACCTTACTTGGACAGATTGGCGGACAAAGACCCCGAAAGAACGCCGTTATGGGGAATTCCGTTCGCGATCAAGGACAATATCGATCTGGCCGGCGTTCCTACGACGGCGGGGTGCCCGGACTATCAATACGTGCCCCGCGAGCATGCCGCCGTCGTCGCCAGGCTGGTCGAAGCGGGAGCGATTCCAGTCGGAAAGACGAATTTGGATCAATTCGCGACGGGGCTGGTCGGCGTGAGAAGTCCTTACGGCGAAACGCACAACGCGTTAAAGAGCGAGCTGATCAGCGGAGGGTCCAGCTCGGGATCGGCCGTCGCCGTGGCGCGCGGTCACGCGGCCTTCTCGCTCGGCACCGATACGGCCGGCTCCGGGCGTGTGCCGGCGGCGCTGAACGGCATCGTTGGCTTCAAGCCTAGCCTCGGCGCATGGTCGACGAAAGGAGTCGTGCCCGCTTGCGCCAGCTTGGATTGCGTCAACGTTTTCGCGAACAGCTTGGCGGACGCCTTGGAAGTCGATCGGATTGCGAGAGGGCGGGTTGCGGGGGATCCGTGGTCCAAGGACGTTCCGCCTCCGCTTCCCGCGTTGCCGGCCAAATTTTTGCTGCCGGTAGGACCGCTGAAGTTTTACGGTCCGTACGCAGCGGAATACGAGCGGGCCTGGCGCGCCGCCGCGAAGCGCATCGAAGCTTTGGGACTGCCGATCGAACACGTCAGCACCGAGCTGTTCGAGAAAGCGGCGGAGCTGCTGTACGGCGGGCCGTTCGTGGAAGAGAGATGGGCGAGCCTCGGAAGCTTCGTCGAAGCCCATCCCGACAGCGTCCTGCCGGTCACGGCGGCCATCCTGCAGTCCGGATCCGCAGCCCAGTACGACGGGGCGTCCGTGTTTAAGGCGATCCACGCGCTTCAAGCGATCAAGCTGGAGACGAACCGAATGTTGGAGGGGGCCGTTCTCGTCCTGCCGACCGCGGGCGGGACGTGGAAGCGGGAGCAGGTTGCCCTCGATCCGATCGGGACCAACTCGCAAATGGGCGCGTACACGAATCATTGCAACTTGCTCGACCTGTGCGGCCTAGCCGTTCCGGCCGGAGAAGCGGCGTCCGGCGTGCCGTTCGGCATCACGATGTTCGGATTGTCCGGCGAAGAAGGGCTGGCGATCGGAGCGGCAATGCGTTGGGAGGGGGCGGATCCGGGAACGATGGCGTCGAAAATTTCGAACCGCACGTACATCGCGGTATGCGGGTTGCATATGAGAGGCTATCCGTTGGAACGGCAGATGAAGGAATGCGGAGCGAAGTTCGTACGCGAAGCGAGAACCGCAGCCAAATACGCGCTGTACAAGCTGCCCACCGACCCCCCTAAGCCCGGCATGGTCAAGAGAACGAGCGGCGGCGGCGCGATCGCCGTGGAAATCTGGGAGATGCCGCTCGATTCGTTCGGAGCGTTCGCCGCGGGCATTCCGGGACCGCTGGGCATCGGCAAGGTCGAGCTGGAGGACGGAACGGAAGTGCCGGGCTTCGTCTGCGAATCGTATGTCGCGGCGACGGCGGAAGATGTCACGCAGTTCGGCGGGTGGAGAGCGGTGAAATAAGCGGATTCCGAACGGGTCGCCCCTCGCTGGCGGCCCTTTTTCGCGATCTCGCGTCTCTTGGTCGTTTGCTATCGGACACAGAAGACCTTATTTTGCTGAAACCCCCTCATTTTGTTTGGACTGACGATCCGTTATTTCGATGATGATGGGCCGAAATCGCCATCTCTGAGCCAAATAACGGATTCTCTGTCCGCAAAGGTGTTCAAATCCCGCTTTTGTTCACAGATAGCGGATCCTCTGTCCGAACGGCTGCGGGTACAGGGGCAAGGGGCGGTCGAACGATGAGGCGATCGGGAAAGAAGATGGTACGTCGGCAGAGGGGTGATGGGGCATAGGGAGGCAGGGCGATCGGATACTCGTCGATGACGCAAACGCCCGGGCGGCGATTCGAGAGGTCTCCCGGATCTCGATCGGGCTGAAGGCGGTTTTTCTTGATGTGGAAAGGTTTGGATAACGCGTTATTTATGAGTCATATATATGTAAACTATATAAGCGAATCACAATATAACTTCTATACTTTTGTTCACAAAGTATAAAGATCATGACATCATTTTCGGCTATAATGGGGTAAAAGAATTGAAAACAAGAATATATGTTAGTTTTAATTACGAAATGCGACATCGATTTGACCGTTCGCGCGGGAAGCATCCATGCGATTCTCGGGGAGAACGGCGCCGGCATTTTTTTTCAGGATTTCCGGGTCGTCCCCGCGCTCTTCGATGCGATGGCGTCATAGAAGGATACGGCATGAAGCTTTCCGCCGGGAGAGGAAGAACGGCCATGATGGAACGAACGATCACGGATAAGGAAGGATTTACGGTCAGAGCGTTGTTCGACGTCCCGCAGCTCCAGGACGCGGTTCTTCTCGGCGGAGGAGCGGGGCTGGACCGGGAGATTACGAGAATCAACGTTATGGAGGTGCCCGACGTCGTCGACTGGGTCCGGCCCGGAGAGCTGCTGATGACGACGGGCTATCCGTTCAAGCACGACCCGGAAGTGCTCGTGACGCTCATCGCGCAGCTCGCGGCCAAAGGCGTCGTCGCAATCGGCGTGAAGACGAAGCGGTTTTTCGACGAAGTGCCGAGGAGCGCGATCGAGACCGCGGAGCGGCTCGGCCTGCCGCTGATCGAGCTTCCGCCGAGCACGACGTTCTCCGACGTCGTCCGCGAAGTGATGGAAAGAGTGCTCGTCTCGGAATCGAAGGATCTGTCCGTTCTGCAAGGACGCGTTCAACGCCTGTCCCACGCGCTGCTGCACGGGGACGGGCTTCACGCTTATTTGAATCATCTGGAGACGATGATTCGCAACCCGATCGTGCTGCTTGATCCGCACAACCGGATCGTGGCGTCCTCCGACGCGGAACCGTTGTGCGCGCTCGTGGACGAAGTGGAATGGGCCAAATTCCGCGCCGAGCGAACGGTGGAGACGAACGTCCTGCAGATCGGCGAGCGCGCCGTCCGCGTCCATGCGGCCGCCGTGCCGGACGGACAAATCCGTTCCTATCTCATGCTCATCCTCGAGTACCGGAGCGACTACGGAGCCGTCGACACGCTGACGATCAACTGGGCATGCCGGCTGCTCGGCTTCGAGATCGGGAACTTGCTAGCGCGCAAAAACATCGAAAGCAAATATTTCGATCAATTTCTTCAAGATTGGCTCGCGGGGCGCATCGTATCGGTCGACGACCTGCGGCTGCGGGCCGAAGCCTGCGGCTATCCGCTGACGGAAGAGGATCGCTATATGGCGGGCGTCGTCGCCTTCCGGAACGGCAAGCCGAACGTGAAGTCGCTTCTGGAGCTGGCCAAACGGTTGAACTGGGAGAGCGATTCGCGCAAGGCGGAATCCAAATGGACGGTGCTAGAGGGGGAGCTGGTCGTTCTGTTCACGCTGCGGTCGGACGCGTACGGACCTTACGAGAGTCTTCGGGCGCTCGGTCCGGAGAACGTCTGGAGCTTCATGAAGCCGGCGCTCGGTGAGGGGTCTGCCACGTTGTGTCTCGGAAGGGAAGCGGATCGCCGGGAGACGGTCGCGGGAAGCTACCGGGAGGCGAAGCGGGTCGCCGAGGTTCGGAGCGCTTGCGGGCTTGCGGACGAGATCGTCCGGTATGGGGAGCTCGGCGTCTATTTGCTGCTCTACCGGCTGCAAGGCACCGAAGAGCTGGAGGAATACCGCCGCCTCTATTTGCACCCGTTGCTGGAGCTCGATCGCAGGCAGCAAGGGGCGCTGCTGAATACGCTTAAAATCTACTTCGAGAGCAATTGCAACGCGAAAGAGACGGCGGAGCGGATGTTCGTGCACTATAACACGATCAATTACCGGCTGGAGCGAATCAAGAGCGAGCTCGACTTGCGTCTGGACGATCCGGAGACGAAGCTTCTGCTTCAGCTTGCGATCAAATCGAATGACATCGCCTGACGGCGGGCGGTCACCTCCCAGAATCACAAAGAACCCCTTGCGGGGTTCTTCGGGCGACGGGTAGTGAGTTGCTTCGAGTTTCGTCATCCTTCTCGTTGCTGATTTCAGCTCAGCGCTTCGGTCCACCGGAGCTCTCTCTAACACTCCGTGTTACAGATGTGTGTCTTTCGCACAACTCTCCGTATCCCTACTCCGACAGGAACGCCTCTTGCGGTTGTTGCCCGAACTCGTTCAACGGAACCACACCTCTCGTTTGCCGTCGCCGATCTTAACATGCTTCGAGGCGGCCGGAATTATTCATCCTCGCTGCCGCTTCATTTTTTTCCATTTGCGGTTATGGTTCGAAGTCTCGGGAAACTTCTCGCCTTTGCGGAGATAAACATGCTGCGGATCGTTAATGCCCATATGAAAAGAGTCCTCGCCGATCTCCATGTACTCTCCGTCGTTGGGAGCCCGCTGCCCCGGTTCGAATTGCGTCTGTTCGCCCATTGCGTCACCCCCTGTCCAAGGGTTAGTGTAGCGCCGGGCCGTCCGCGTTATTCTCCCGCGCCGATTCCGGCTCGCAGGAGATCGCGGATTTCGTTCATTCGCGCTTCGGGGAGCGGTCCGTATGCCATCGCTTGAGCGAGCTCTTCGGCTTGCTTTTCCGTTCTGATGCCCGGAATCGGAATCGCCGCGTCGCTGCGTGCCCAAATCCACCCGAGCGCGCCTTGCGCCAATGTCCGGCCTCCTTCGGTCAGCGCCTCCCTGATGTTGTCCAGCCTGTTCAGCATGGAGGGGACGGGAGCGCCATCCTTGAAATAGGTTACCCAGGAGTGGCCGCTCCCGCGAACGTCGTCGGCAGGCAGTCTCGAGGATGCGTCGAACTTGCCGCTGAGCAATCCCATCGCCAGCGGCGTATTGTTGATGCTGGCCAATCCCCCGCTTTCGCAAACGTCGACGAGTTCGGCCGGGTCGTTCAACACGTTCAGCGTGTGCTGTATGGCGTCACCGCCGGATTGGGCCGCGAATCGCTTGGCGCAGGACGGATCCCAAGTGCTCCAGCCGTACGAACGAATCAAGCCGTCCCTTTTCAATTGTTCCAATGCGCCGATGGCGGATCGGGTTTCTTCCTCCGACAGCACGCCGACATGGATCTGATAGAGATCGATATAATCCGTTTGCAGCCGCTTTAACGACCGTTCGCATGCCTGGCGGATATAGGCCGGGGAGACGTCGTAGCGCGTCCAAGCTTCCTTCGTATCTTCCTCGTAAGCATAGCCGAACTTCGTCGCGAGGACGACGCGGTCCCGTCTTCCTTTGACCGCTGCTCCGATGAGCTTCTCGCTATGCCCCGTTCCGTATACGTCGGCCGTATCGAAGAAATCGATTCCCGCGTCGAGGGCGCAATGAATGGCCGCAATCGATTGCCAATCGTCGACCGCGCCCCAGCCGTCGGCCAGCCCGTCCAGCGTAAAGGGGCCCCCGATCGCCCAACATCCCATTCCGAGCCCGCTCACTTCGATGCCGGATTTGCCGATCTTTTTCCTCATGTTCTCCCTCGCTTCTATCGATTATTAAAGACAACGTGAGTATAAGGCGACAATCGGCGCCAATGTAGTGCCGATTCCGGACGATTTGCAGGAACCAATTCGGGGAGAGGGACACCGCATGCCGGTTAGAAGAACCGCCGCCGGACACACGCTCGCCCCGCAGCGGGGTCCGAGACGTAAAGCCCGTCGCGGCGCGAAAAATGGCGGCGCGAAAATGGCTTGCGATATCCCGTCCGTTGTGCTAAAGTATTCAGGTATGCTATAGCTTGCATACTCCTTGCTTCCCAGCCGATAGCCAAACCGTCGGTATGCCAAGTGGGAGGCCACAAGACCTTGAGGAGGTGAACGGAAGATGCGCAACTACGAGTTGATGTACATCATCCGTCCGGACGTGGAACAAGAAACCGTTCAAGCTGTCACGGAGAAATTCCAGGGCATCATCGGGAACGGCGGAGAGATCGTCAAGCACGACATTATGGGTAAACGTCGTTTGGCTTACGAGATCGACAAGCACCGCGACGGGACGTATGTGTTGGTTCATTTCACGGGACCGTCGGCAGTCGTGGCGGAGCTCGAGCGCGTTCTGAAGATTACGGATGAAGTCATGCGCCATATGATCGTCAGAGAACATACCGCGTAATCGCCGCACAACCCCGGGCGGACAACCGCCGCAAGCCTTATCATGTTCTTCTAGTGGAGGGAAACCGCGATGCTGAACCGAGTCATTCTCATAGGGCGCCTGACGAGGGATCCCGAATTGCGTTACACGCCCCAAGGCGTGGCCGTTGCTCAATTTACTTTGGCGGTAGACCGTCCGTTCGGCAATCGCGAGGAACGGGAAGCGGATTTTATCCCGATCGTAACTTGGAGACAGCTCGCCGAGACGTGCGCCAATTACCTTCGCAAAGGTCGTTTGGCTGCCGTGGAGGGCCGCATTCAGGTGCGCAATTACGAGAATAACGAAGGCCGGCGCGTGTACGTGACGGAAGTGATCGCCGACAACGTCCGATTCCTGGAATCGCCGAACCGCGAGGGCGGCGGGCAAGGAAGCGGCGAAGGATTAGGCGGCGGCTCCGGCGCGGGCGCGGGCGGCGGCGGATACGGAGGCGGCAACCGCAGCTCCGGACCCCGCGGCAACAACAACAGCGATCCCTTCGCCGATGACGGGCGACCGATAGATATATCGGACGATGATTTGCCATTTTAACTGGAAAGGACGGACAACAAATGAGCGAACAACAAGCACAGGCGCAAGCGCCGGCACAATCGCAAGCGCGTGAAGAGCGCCCTGCGCAAGGCGGACGTCCCGCAGGCGAACGCGAGCAACGCGAGCCTCGCAAGTTCCGCCGCGGCGGACGCAACAAGCGCAAGAAGGTTTGCTACTTCACCGTGAATAAAATCACTTACGTTGATTACAAAGAGTTGGATCTTCTTCGCAAGTTCATCAGCGAACGGGGCAAAATCCTGCCTCGCCGCGTGACGGGCACGAAAGCGAAATACCAACGCATGCTGACGGTCGCGATCAAGCGCGCCCGCCAAATGGCTCTTCTGCCGTACACGACGGAGTAAAACGTCATTAGATAAAGAGCTGTCCCTTAATTGGGGCGGCTTTTTTGTTTTTCGAGAGGCCGGAGCGTTATTCCGGCTGTCTTTTTGCGATCTATCGGACACAGAAGACCTTATTTTGCTGAAACCCCCACATTTGGATGACGTTGCGGACACACGATCCGTTATTTCGATGATCAACGGCCGAAATCGCCGTCTCGGAGGCAAATAACGGATCCTCTGTCCGCGAAGGAGCGCCAACCCCGGTTTTGTTCACAATTAGCGGATCCTCTGTCCGAACGGTTCGTGGCGACAGGGTAAAGAGGATGATACGATTGGACGTTGGGGCGACGGGGCAAGAGGCGGACGAAGGCGAACCGGATGGTGCGGAAAGACTGCGGCAAACGAAAAAACGGGGAACTAATCAGACATGAAAAGGACGGTCAGGGTGATTTGACCTGACGATTTTTCTTATTTCGTACCGAACTGATCCAAACGAAAAAATTAAAATAACTCCAGAAAAGTTCTGGAGTTATTTTAAAATAGGATTAGTGGTACTGATGTGTTGTGCTTACGAAACTCGGAGATCCGGTTGTCGTTTTTCCGCAGGCGCAAGCGAAAGTATCTTGCCGATACCAGTTTGAAATTTGGCAGTCGACAGCTTGCTGACTGCCGTCCGGTCTAGTAATGATGTATGGATGTGTACCGCCCGACTCAGAATAGGTACGTGATCCTACTTTAACGTAGACATGATGACCAGTTGGATAATAATCGCAAGGAATGTAAGCTGGGCTAACTTCGCTTGTTTGTGCTTGTGTACTGCTGCTTGGAGATGCTGCCGCAACAACTGCTCCAGATAAGGAGATCGAACCAAGTAACAGTAGAACAAATAATTTTTTAATCACTCTCACTCACCTCCTTTCAAAAATTTATTTTAAATGTAAAATTTAAACAAGTAAATATTTTACAGAAAAGTGCTGTGTGTGTAAAATCAAATCATAACGAACATTGTAACTTAGGGAGGAACCATGAAGACAAAAATAGTAATCGTGCTTTCCTTGCTCCTATTCACTGCATGTGACCAACAACCAGCTAAGGAAGTGATCATTTCAGGTGGTGACTATTCCTCCATCGTTCGCGATTTAACTAGCGATTCGATGGATGGTCGACTGCCTGGGACTGAAGGAAATTCGAGGGCGGAAGCCTATATTGCGAAACATTTTGAGAGCATTGGCATAGAGCCTTATAAAAATTCTTTTGCAATGCCATATGAACATAAAGATGTGGTTCCAGACGAAAATTCACTAGCATTAACCGTAGAGTATGCGAGTGGTTCCAAAGAAATTTTAAAATATGGAATCGACTATTTGGACCAGAGAATTCCATACGAGTATGAAGGATCAGGCACTTATACATTCGATCTCGAAGATTCGGCAATCTCAAACCAAATCGTTATTGTTGATTCTGCAGATGATCTACGCAAATTGCAGAATAAATCAGTGAAAATGATCTTTGTTAAACAACAATCTTTCAAGAAATACTTGCGTGCACAATCGAATCCGATCCCTGTAATTCAAGTGTCAGAAGAAAAATATCATTTCTTCAAAGAGAAGCAAAACGATATCAAGCAAATTACATTTAAATCCAGTGTAACTGAAAAGAAAATAGAGGCTTCCAATATTGCAGGGATTATACGAGGAGAGGGGGGGCATGATCACCGCGATGCAATCATTTTATCGGCTCATTTTGATTCATTGGGAAGCATTGGCGATCTTCACTATAGGGGCGCGGTCGACAATGCGACTGGAGTTACTGCACTTATTCAACTGGCGTATAACATAAAGGAGCATTCCAATACGAAGTCATTACATCCGGATATTATCTTTGTTGCATTTAATGGTGAAGAATCAGGCCGCCAAGGAAGCAAGGCTTTTGTTGAGGAGATCAGAACAAGCGGCGGTTACAGTCAAATATTTAATATTAATTTAGATTGTATCGGCGTGAAGGATGGGGGTTCTTATTTAATCATTGGAGATGAAACTAGCAACGTGTTATCTTCAGCAATGAATCAATTTTTTATGCACAATCATTTTCCGATCAAACAAATAACAGAAGAATATGAAAGTGATCACTTATCTTTTCTGGAGAAAAAAATCCCGGCGGTCACGATCGGACAAGAGCAGGTTCATATGATTCATACGACTGAAGATACAATAGATGATATTGATTTTGACTCGTTGCAACAAATCGTAACGGCGATTTTCAATTTTGTTATATCCATAAACCATCTTGAAGTGCCTGAATCAGATTCTGAACAACAACCAAATATTGAAATGGATGAACAACAGCTTAAAGAATTTCTTGAAGCCCAAAAGGCGAATGTTGAAGCTCAGAAAATGATGAAAATCGGTCAGTATCAGCTACTCGGCAGTCTTGAATCTTCTCAAATCGTTATAAAAAATAACGAGACCTTCTCCAATCTTGTAGATGCAATGAATATTTTCGATGGTTTATATATTCCGCAAAATATTCTGGAGTATTCTTTTGAAAATGTAAAATTAAATACAAATTTTCAAGTTAATGACATTGAAATTGAAGGTCTGAAGTATAACCAATTATACGAGTTTGATGATATTTCAATAAAAGATATTCTAAATATGAATGTACTTTATCTGAAAAACGAGACCGATGCAATAGAAATTACGATTAGTCGCAATGCTCTTAAATATGAAACAGACCATGAAGATCATGAAGAGAATCGTGCAACCTTATCTGAAGATAAATTAATGTACAATGATATTGAATACTCGATATATTCAACAGGAAATCATATTTTTATAGGAAGGGAGATCAGCGCAAAAGAAAGTCATATTTACGTTAGAGTAGTAAAAGGAGAATTCAGAGTTGAGGAAACAAGCCAAGGCACTGTGGGCAGTGTGATCTTCAATTGGCCTGATGAAGATAGAAGTTCAGCGATTAAATTTGTTCATGATTTGCGATTAGAAGAATTAATCAAGAAGATGGGATTTTAGGAATAATGGATTGAGGGAAATTTTAAGATTTGTCCATGAATCTTCAGATTTTCATCAGCTTTATTTCATCGAATATTAGCTTCCTTTCAATATCATGAGTCTACCAGCTCATGATAAGGAGGCTAATCGGAACATGGAGAAAATCGCGCTGGGCATCGTGTTCGGCGGTTGTTCGACCGAATACGAGGTGTCGTTGTCTTCCGCCGCGGCCGTCATCGATCATCTGGACGGGAACTCGTACGAATTCGTATTGATCGGCATTACGAGAGAGGGACATTGGCGCCGATTCTACGGGGACGCGTCGCTGATCCGCGAGGATCTCTGGAGCGCGCATCCGGCCTGCGTGCCGGCCGTGCTGTCCGCGAGCCGGGACAGGAAAGGGTTGATCGAATTCGTCGGCACGGAGTGCCGGCTGACGCCTCTGGACGTCGTATTCCCGATCCTGCACGGGAGGAACGGGGAAGACGGCACGGTGCAGGGGCTGTTGGAACTCTCGGGCATTCCGTTCGTCGGCTGCGGCACGCTGTCCTCCGCGCTGTGCATGGACAAGGCGTACGCCAAGACGATCGTATCGGCGGCGGGAATCGGCGTTCCGCCATTCGTAACGGTGTCGGGCGGAGGCGCGATCGCCGAAGCCGTCGGCCTGGCGAACAAGCTGGGCTATCCGCTGTACGTCAAGCCGGCCAGATCGGGCTCCTCGATCGGCATCGCCAAGGCCTACAACGAGCAGGAGTTGATGAGCGGAATCGAGCAGGCGCTGCTGCACGACGACAAGCTCGTCATCGAACGCCACGTCGACGGAATCGAGCTCGGCTGCGCCGTGCTCGGAGGCGCCGATCCGTTCGTCGGGGAGATCGACGAGATCGAGCTGACGGGCGAATTTTTCGATTTCGAACAGAAATATACGTTAAGCGCCTCGACGATTCATTTGCCCTCGCGGATCGACGAGGAAACGGCCGCCCGAGCGAAAGCCGCGGCACTGACCGCCTATCGGGCGCTCGGCTGCGCCGGCTTCGCGAGGGTCGACCTGTTCCTGGCGAAGGACGGCAGCCTCTTGTTCAACGAGGTCAATACGATTCCCGGATTTACGTCCCATAGCCGGTATCCGAATATGATGCGGCACGCCGGGCTCGCGTTCCCGGATTTGCTGGACAGGTTGATCGAGTCCGCGCTTGGGGGAGCGAGATGATGAACGGCTGGATCGTCGAAAGCCGTGAACCCCGTCATGCGGACAATGAGTACGCGAGATTGAATCGCGCGGACGTTCATCGCGGGACGCTGCTGCTCGTCAACCGGCACTTTCCCGTCCGTCTGCCCGCGGAGGGGATTAAACCGATTCCGGGCGACATGCTGCGGTCCGCGAACGCCGAGGAGCTCGAGGTATCGCTCGAACCCGAATGCTCGCGGCAATTGTCCGCGTTGCTGGACGCCTGCGAAGCGCGGGATCGGATCGCCGTCGTCAGCGGCTACCGGTCGCTGGACGAGCAGCATCGTCTCTATGAAGCCTCGCTGGCCGAGCACGGGGAAGCGTTCACGGCCAGCTATGTTGCTTTGCCTGGAGCGAGCGAGCACCAGACCGGATTGGCCGTCGACGTCGGACAATACGGCGAAGAGCTCGACTACATCCGGCCTTCTTTTCCAAACGACGGCGTCTGCGCCGCATTTCGCCTGCTGGCCCCGATATACGGGTTCGTCCAACGATATCCCGAAGGCAAGGAAGCGCTGACGGGCATCGCTTGCGAGCCGTGGCATTATCGCTATGTCGGGCATCCGCACGCAGTCATCATGGCGCATTTGGGCCTCGTCCTGGAGGAGTATATCGAATTATTGAAACGGCATGCTTGGGGACGGACCCATCTTTTCGCGGAAAACGGGGAATCCAGGACGGAAATCTACTATGTCGAAGCGACCGGCGAAGCGACGGAGGTTCCGATTGCGAAGGGCGGCGCCGCCAGATGGTCCGGCAACAATGCGGACGGCTTCGTCGTGACCGTCGTTCGCGCGAGGGAAGGCGAGCCCGGTGGCTAGAAGAACCTGCGGGGGAATCGACCGGTTCATGCTGATTGCCGCATTGCTCGTCGTGGCAATTCATACCGGACCTCTGTTCGACCTGGACCCGTACGCCGACTTCGTGCTGACCGGCATCATCGCCCGGATTGCTGTCCCGACAAGGAAGCTGAGACGGAAGGAATCGCCGCCCTCCAAGCATCGGGTCTGGGCGGAAATCGATCTCGACATGGTCGCCCATAATCTCCGCGAACTGCGACGCGTCGTTCCCGCCGACACGGCCATCATGGCGGTGGTTAAAGCGAACGCCTACGGGCACGGGGCTTACCGCATCGCGAAAAGGCTGGAGGACGAGGGCGTGAATTCGTTCGCGGCGGCGGACGTCGACGAAGCGGTGGCGTTGCGCCGGAAGAACATCCGGGGAGAAATACTCATCCTCGGGTATACGACGACGAATCGTCTTCGAGACGTCGTCCGGTACGGACTGACGCAGACGGCCGTCGACGCGGAAGACGCCGAACGGCTGCAAGCGTACGGAGCGTGCATGAACGTCCACGTCAAGATCGACACCGGCTTGGGACGGCTCGGGGAGAACTTCGAGGACGCCGAGCGCGTCTTGTCCATGTTCCGGCATAGCCGGCTGCGAATCACCGGCACTTACAGCCATCTGGCTTCGGCCGACCGATGGGAGACGGAGGAGGAGAGGGTGCGCGCGTTCGCCCAGTTCCAGCGATTCGAACGCATCGTCGACCGGATTCGGGGAGCGGGCCGCGATCCCGGGCGCCTTCATATCCAGAGCAGCTACGGCCTGTTGAACTATGACGCGAAGGGGATGGATGCGGTTCGGCCCGGCATCGCGCTCTACGGGCTGCTAAGCCAAGAAGGGGACAACATCCGCAACGCCGTCGACCTTCGTCCCGCGCTCTCCTTGAAAGCGACCGTTGCTTTGGTGAAGCGGGTGCGGGAAGGAGAGCCGGTCGGATACGGGGGGACGTTCTCGGCATCCAGGGACAGCATTATCGCGACGCTATCGGCCGGATACGGGGACGGAATCCCCCGGGAGCTGTCCGAGCGGGGCGGCTGCGTGCTGCTTCGCGGCCGGAGAGCGCCGATCGTCGGAAAAATATGTATGGATCAGATGCTCGTCGACGTTACGGACATCGACGGCGTTCGTCAAGGCGACGCGGCGACGCTGATCGGCGAAGACGGTGGGCAGGCCGTTACCGCCGGAGAAATGGCCCGCCGGGTCGGCACGATCGCCAACGAGATCGTGGCTTCGATCGGAAGCCGGGTGGAGCGGGTATACGTCGAAAAGAGGCTGCCCCAATAGTAATTTGCTTCGCTTGACGGGTACCTCGCTAATTCCCCGGATGAGCCAGCGCCGCTTCGACCGTCGGTTTGCCGGAAAGCCGAAACCTCTGGTGCGGAACCAAGTGGATTAACGAACTGGAAATCGTATGCTATAATGACGGTATACGCCAATACGGAAGCACCGGTGGAGCGTGCGGCAGCCTGATGCCAATCTAACCGATCGGGGAGTGGATGTATTGGATCGTTATCGTTTAAAACCGAAGAACGACTTCGTATTCGGACGCCTGTTCGGCGCCCAGGAATCGAAGGAAAGTCTGATTGCTTTGCTTAACGCGATATTGCGTCAGGACGGATCGGCTCCGATCGTGGAGATTACGATCGTTGGGAACAGAACGCTCGAGAAAACGATGCTGAACGACAAGACGGGAAGCCTGGATATATTGGCGATTCTCGAAGGCGGGGAAAGAGTCAACATCGAGATGCAGGTCGTCAATCCCTATAATATGGTTCAGCGAACGCTGTTTTATATGGCTAAGCTGTTCGCGAGCTCGATCAAGCCCGGAGAGAACTACAGAACGATCCGGAAGACGATCGTCATCAACCTGCTCGATTTTAAGCTGCTGGAGTCGGCAAGGTTTCATCATACGTTTCATTTTCGGGATGACCTCGAGCCGCATCTCCTGTTGACGGACGTGCTGGAGGCGCATTTTATCGAGTTTTCGAAATTCGAGAAGGCGAAGAAGGATAAGCGAAATCCGCTACACCGGTGGCTGATGTTTATGGACGAGAAGCTGCCGGCAAAAGAGTTAAAGGAGCTGACGGAGATGGATCCGATCATCGGCAGAACGGAAGAGAGGCTGGAGTTCGCGGACGAGCATGTTCGCCGTCTGGCGGACGCGCGGGATAAGGCGTTAAGGGACTGGAACTCCTCGATGGAGGGAAGCTATGAGGAAGGCTTAACTCGGGGGATGGCGGAAGGAGAAGCCAAAGGAAGAGTTGAAGGAAAAGCTGAAGGAAAAGCCGAAGGGGAAGCCAAGGGAAAAGAGGAAATCGCCCGCAACTTGCTTCGGAGAGGCATGGAGCCGGCTTTCGTCGCGGAAGTGACCGGACTTTCCATCGAGGCCATCGAGAAAATGAAACGAGCATTGTCTTAGCCCACCACTGACATTTCAGAATAAATAGATGAAGCCGCCGGGAAACTCGATCTATTGAAAAGCGGCAGGGTGCTCAATCCGCCGTGGAGATTGGCGGATAGAACACCCTTCGCCGGAAAACCTGATGGCATCTTTAAGCGGCGACGTCTCGCTTCGTGAACAGCAGCCAGGAGACGAGCTGGAATACGACGTAGTAGGCGACAAGCATCGCAATCGAGAAGCCGAGCGTCATTTCCGGATGGATCGGGCTGGCGCCCGGCAAGTATTGCGACAAGTCGATGTTGGCGAAGAGCAAGTACTTCACCCATTCGTAACCGCTCAAGATGGCAGTGACCGTATTGCCGACCAGCATGAACAGAAGGGAGAAGGCGATCGCCATCGACGAGCTGCGGAACGCCGCGGAAATCATAAAGGCGAGCGTGACGTACATGATCAGCGAAACGGCGGCATATCCGAATTTTTGCAATGAATTGACGATCATGGAGCTCTCCTGTACGAGGCCGTCCGCGCCGACCGTAAGATGAGGGTTGGAAAGTCCGCCGAAGCCTTGCAGGACGCCCCCGGCCAAGAAAGCGGCCGCGAACAGAATCGCCAGCAGGAGCAAGGCGAAGCCCATCGTCGAGACGTACTTGGAGAGCATGATTTTCGTCCGCGACGCCGGTCCGATCAGCAGCAGCTTGATCGTGCCCCACGAGAATTCGGCCGCGATCATGTCCGCGGCGACGATGACGGTCAGCATCGTGACCAGCATGACGAGCCCGGCGGAGCTGTTGACGTAATCCCAGAGCGTCAGGCGGTGGGGATTCAAGTCGTTGGCCAAGTGATAGTCGTTGATCGCGATTCGATCGGACAGGAACTTTCCGTACTCGGTATTCGAGTTCCCCGCGTTCGCCAGTTCCTTCTCGAAGTGAGCGTTCTGCTGCGTCAAATCCTGTTTCCAATCGCCGCTCGGGAGACGGCTCTCGTCCCACTTCATCAGCCCGCTCATCAGTCCCAGCGCTAGCAGAAGGAAGCCGACCATCAGCCACGTGCGGGGGCGGCGGTAGATCTTCATATTTTCGTTGCGAATCAAATTCCCCATGCTAGACAATCATCTCACCCCCGGTAATTTCCAAGAATTGATCCTCGAGCGACCGCTGCGAGGCGTGAATGCCGTAAATATCGATGCCCGCCTTGACGAGCAGCCGGGCGATATCCGGGATGAGCGCCCGATCCCCGACGATCTCGATGCGGTCGCCGGAGACGGATATTCCCTTATCGTGAAACGCTCCGGACAGCAAGCGATAAGCCGCTTCGATATCGTTCGCCTCGACGACGATGTTCGATTGCGCGGCGTTCTTCGCTTCCTGCAGCGAACGGACGTCGATCAGCTTGCCGCCCTGTATGATCGCGACGCGGTCGCACATCAGCTCCATCTCCGACAAGAGGTGGGAGGAGACGATCACGGAGAGGCCTTCCTCCCTGGCCAGTCGGCGCAAATAGTCGCGCAGCTCCCGAATGCCGGCGGGGTCGAGTCCGTTCGTCGGCTCGTCGAGGATCAGCACGGAAGGCTTGTGCAGGATGGCTTGCGCCACGCCGAGCCGTTGCCTCATGCCGAGGGAGTACCGTTTGACTTTCTCGTGAATGCGGTTTTGCAGGCCGAGCAGCCGGACGACCTCGTCGATCCGCTGCTTCGTTACGCCGTTATGGCGGCGCGCGAAGTGGACGAGATTCTGATAGCCCGTCAGGAATTTATACATTTCCGGATTTTCGACGATCGCGCCGATCCGGGTCATCGCCTGTTCGAATTGCTTGCGGACGGATACGCCCTTGACGAGCACTTCGCCCTTCGTCATCGAGATGAGCCCGACGATCATGCGGATCGTCGTCGTCTTGCCCGCTCCGTTCGGACCGAGGAACCCGAACACCTCTCCCGCGGACACGTCGAAGTTCAAGTCGTCTACGATCGTTCGCTTGCCGATCGTCTTCGTCACGTTGCGAAGCTGCAGTACGGCTTCATTCATTGTTCATTCTACCTCCCGGAATCCATTGCATGAACCGAAGTATACCGGACGGGCGCGGTTGGCGGGAACGGCCTCGGGTTGAGCGCCGGCCCGTACTTTGGTCGAGGAGGCCACCCGGACATTCCGCAAAGCGATCAACAGGCGGAAGTTGGATATCGAGGAAGGTTTTCAATTTGTTTAATGAAAGTTTAAGGTCATTATGTAACAATCGTTCTTTGAAGATCGTATATTAGGCATCCCATAGAGGAGATAGAAAGATAAAGATATAGAAGATTAGGCAGGAAAAGGAGAGAAACAAGATGCGCAAATTCAGTCGTTGGAAAGTCGTCACGCTGTCCGCGCTCGTATTGCTCGTGGCGCTGGGCGGCATTGCTTATGTCAACCGGGGAGCCTTGGCGGCCTTGGGGTACGACGTATTGTTCTCCGATCGGGTCGAGTCCAGCTTCGCGAACTCCTATCAACCGCTGAAAAACCGGCCCCCCAAGTCCGGATCGCGAATCGAGGAGCCGTTCAGCATACTGCTGATGGGCGTGGACGCGAGGGCACGCGAACGGGGACGGTCGGACACGCTGATCTATACGATCGTGCGGCCGAAGGATGGCAACGTGCTCATGCTGTCCATTCCTCGCGATACGTATACGGAAATCGTCGGCCGGGACGGCAAGGATAAAATTACGCACGCTTACGCTTACGGCGGACCGGAAATGGCCGTCAACAGCGTGGAGAAGCTGCTCGACGCCAAGATCGATCATTACGCTTCGATCAACTTCCAGGGCTTCGTCCAAGTCGTCGACACGCTCGGAGGCATCCATCTGCCGATCGAGAAAGATATCGTCAACAAGGGAGCCAATCACGATAAATTCGTCGTGAAAGCGAACAAGATCAGCTATTCCGGCGTCGAGGCGCTCAACTACGTGCGCTACCGCGAAGACGCGGGTGGAGATATGGCGCGCGCGAATCGCAACCGGGTATTCCTGGAGGAACTTATTCATAAGGCTTCATCGATGCAGCAATGGAACAAAATTCCTGAAGTGCTGGACATTGTGGGCGAGAATTTCCTGACGGATTTGACGCCTTCCTCGATCAGCGATCTGGCGAAGCGTTTCCTGCAGAAGGGGCATGACATTCAGAGCTACACCCTGAAGGGTCAGGGGCAACGGATGGGCAAGCAGAATCTGTGGTACTTCGTTGCCGACGAAGACGATCTGGCGGAGGTGCGCGAGACGGTCGCGGCCTGGCTGGATCCGAAAACGCCGGAGGAGCGGTTGACGGTTCCCGGCGCGGAAGCGGACGGGAAGCCGTCCGGCAAGGAGGCCGCATAAGCCGACAAAATCTGCCAGGAGAATGGTGAACCTTCGGCGCGGCGTGCTATAATGAGGGAGAAGCTCGAGCTCGCGGCCAACTGCGGCGAACGAGCGCTTGGCGCTGCCCGGACCGGATCGGACGGGTAACCGCCGGGGAACGAAACCGGCTTGAACGTGCATGAAATTCCGATGGGGAGGGGCCGTTTTTCCGCATGATCTTTTTGCTAACGGACCCAGCTGACCTTATTTTGTCGAAACCCCCGCTTTTTGCTGGCGATCCGGACAGACGATCCGTTATTTCCATTCTTAGCGGCTGAAATGGCCGTCAACGAAGCAAATAAGGGATTCTCTGTCCGCGAAAATGCGCAATACCCCGTTTTGTTCACAGATAGCGGATCCTCTGTCCGAACGGCTTGGGCCAACGGGGCAAAGAGGATGATCCGGCGGCGGGCGACGGGGCAAAAGAGGACAATTTGTCTGTAGGAAATTAGGGCAAGCCGACCGATCGCACGACGAAGCCGTTGTACTTGGCTATAGGAGGAAATCATGAATATTGCATTTTTTCTGTTGCCGAAGCAGGAAGTCGTATGCGTCAACGAGGAAGCCACCTTGCGTCAGACGCTCGAACGAATGGAACGGCACCGGTATACGGCCGTGCCCGTCCTGACCGAGAGCGGCGAATACAAAGCCACCGTAACCGAAGGCGACTTGCTCTGGTACTTGAAGAACAACCCGGAGCTGCGCTACGATCAGCTGCATCGGGTGCCGCTCGGCGAAGTGCCGCTGAGAATGAACAATTTGCCCGTTCGCATCGACGCGAATATGGTCGACTTGATCTCGCTCGCGAAGACGCAAAATTTCGTCCCGGTCGTGGACGACATGAATCGGTTCATCGGCATCGTCAGACGGAGCGACATCATCGATTACTGCGAGAAGCTGCTGTTGTCCGTCCCGTCGAATGAAAAGAGTCTGAAGAGGGAAGCGTAGGAAAAATACGGGAAAATCTGGAGGAACGATGACGAATAGTCGCCAAAATTCACGCAGAACCGTCTATTATACGCTGGGAATCGCCCTCGCGCTCGCGATCGTCGCGGGCGCTGTCTGGGCGGCGGGCTCGCCGTTCGCCGGACGCGGGGGCGATTCGTCCGCGCCGGAACCGACGATGAACGAAGCGGCGACCGACGGGACGAGCCCCTCTTCTCCCGAAGAAATGTCATCGCCGCCCGTGTCCGAAGCGCCGAAACCGCCGGAACCGCCGAAGCCGGCGATCGATATCCCGACCGCGGCCGAATTGGAACGCACTTACGATATCGTGATCGCGAACGGGCGGGTAATCAACCCGGAGACGAAGCTGGATCAAGTAGGCTTGAACGTCGCCGTCGCGGACGGCAAGATCGCCCTGGTGACGGATCGGGAGCTGAAAGGCGAGCGCGTCATCGACGCGACGGGCCTGATCGTCGCTCCCGGATTTATCGACAACCTGTCGTACGATCCGAATCCGGTCGGCGTATGGAACAAGATCGCCGACGGCGTGACGACGAACATCGCCATGCACGGCGGCACGGCGAGCCCGGAGAAGTGGTACCCGTATTACGAACGCAACAACACGCCCGTCCACTTCGGAGCTTCTTTCTTCTACACGCAAGCTCGCAACCAATTCAAGCTGAGCCGCTACGATACGGCGAAGCCCGAGCAGACGCAGAAGCTGGTCGAACAGGCGGAGCAAGCGCTGAACGACGGCGTGCTCGGCATCTCGTTCAGCCTGGAATACGTGCCGGGCGTGAACGAGAAGGAAATTTTGCCGCTGATGGAGCTGGCGCGCAAGTACAACGTTCCGGTTTATTTTCATGCCCGTCATTCCGACATGGAAGAGCCGGGAACGAACATCGACGCGCTTAACGAAATCATCGGCTACGCCCGCGCATCGGGCGCGGCCGTACATATCGATCATATCAACAGCACGGGCGGCACGTTCTCGATGAAGCAGTCGCTGCAAATGATCGAGGACGCGATCGCGGACGGGCTGGACATCACCGCATGCATCTACCCGTACGACTATTGGGGCACGTATTTGAACTCTGCCCGGTTCGACGAGGGCTGGCAGGAGCGGTTCCGGATTTCGTACGAGGATCTGCAGATCGCGGGAACGAACGAGCGGCTGACCCCGGAGACGTTCCGGAAGTATCAGAAGCAAGGCAAGCTGGCTGTCGCTTACGCGATTCCGGAAGAGGACGTGATCGATTCGCTGAAGGCTCCGTTCGTCATGATCGGGAGCGACGCCATTCTGGAGCCCGGGTTCAATAATCATCCGCGCGCTTCCGGCACGTTCGCCAGGACGATCGGCCTTTACGTTCGCGAGCAAGGCGTCGTTTCGCTTTCCGACGCGATCGCGAAGATGTCGCTTCTGCCCGCACAGCGGCTGGAGAAGCAAGCGCCGGCGCTGAAGAACAAGGGGCGGATCGCTAGAGGGATGGATGCGGACATCGTCGTGTTCGATTACGACGAGATCAGCGACCGATCGACGGTAGAAAAGCCGCAGCTGGAATCCGTAGGCATCTCCTACGTGCTCGTGAACGGCCAAGTAGCGCTGGACGAAGACGGGATTCACAAGAACGTTCACGTCGGCCAGCCGATCAAAAGCGAGTTCGTACGCGTGACGGCCGGCGAGCCGACGCTTCTCTGGGAAGGGGAAGCAGTCCCGGCGGTCGAATACCGCGGCGCGAGCTACGTCGACCTTGAAGCGCTGAAAGGCCGCGGCTACGCGGTGGACTGGGATCCGGTCAAGCGCCAGGCGACGGCGGCCGCGAAGGGCAGCCCAGCCGCGGACAAGCTCGAAGTGCCGAAGCCGGCTACGGGCGAGCTGATGCTGGAGCGGGGGGATCGTCTGCTGTGGGAGGACGGCGCGAGCACGGAGCTGCTATCGGTGGGGGATCGCCGGTACTTGCCATTGTCCGCGCTGGAGGGGCGCGGCTGGAAGTTGACCAAGGAAGGCGACGGCTTGACGATGACGGCCGCATAGTGAACGATCTCCGCAAAGCTTCTTCGGCGGCACAGGCGCTGAAGAAGCTTTGCTTGTCTTCCCCGATGCGTTTCCGTCTCGTTCATCCGCCGGAGGTCCATCGGCAAGTACGTTCGTTGGCGATCGATCGGACACAGAGGACGTTATTTTGTCGAAAACTTTATTTTTTTCAGGTGAATCGGACAGAGAATCCGCTATTACGCTTAGGAACAAGCAAATCAAGCTCGATTGAAGCAAATAAGCGCATCTGTGTCCGCTAAGGTGTCTGAAAACGCCATTTTTCGCAAATAGCGGATCTGGAGTCCGATCCATCTTGGAACAAGCCTCAGCCAGATACTCCCCGGCCCGTCAAGCACCTGCTAAACACACCTCAGCCGGTACTCCCTCCCCCCGTCACGCCTTTGCCCCGCACGCCTCTGCCCGTCACGCCTTTACGCGACGCAGCGCAAGCCCCGATCTCCCGGCGTTTGTTCAATGCGCACAAACCGAAGCGTCCCTTAGACCAAACTCGCGACCTTACGGGACATCCCCTGTCGTTCGCTTGCCGTGGGATCGCGATTTTATGATATAATGAAGCTTGCAGCTTTCCGAGCTATCGCATCCATGCAGAGTCTAAGCGCAGGAGGTAGGGCGATGGAACGAGACTTGGACGTGGCGACAAGAACGCGCATGATCGAATGGCTGAAAACCGAAGTTCTCGATCAGGCTTCCCGACTGTTCAAGGCGATCTGGGACGGCAGTACGAGCCGGGTCGTCGACGGTCTCGCGGGACTTATCGCAAGCACGTATATTTTAGGCAGGCGGTTGGGCATATCCTACCGCGATCTGGATCGCGCCATTGCGGATAAGTTAACGAAACTCAAGCAAGAAGGACACCAGCTGGAGGATCAGTATAAGGATCTGTCCGAGCTGACCGAACATATCCGCAAGAGGTGAATCGGTTGAATACGAACTGGAAGTCGCTCGGCTGGAGCGCGGCTGCGGTCGTGCTGCTGCTTACGCTGGCGACGCCCTTGAACGCGATTACGTTTTTCCTGGTCATGACGCCGTTCGTCGTGCTGTACACGACGTTGGATACGAAGAAGTTCATCCTGCATCTTCTGCCGATCGGGGCGATCGCTTTCCTGCTGTCGGGGGCCTTGGGACCGATCGTCGTTACGCTCGCGCTCTTCTTTCTCGTCCCTGCGGTCGTGATGGGGCATTTGTACAAGAAAGGCAAGCCCGCGCGCACGGCGGTGACGGCGGCGTTCGTGATTTTGCTGGCGCAGATTTTGCTTGGGCTCCTGCAGGTCTCGATGCTGCTTGACTTCGACATCAGAGCGGAGCTGACGGCCATGCTGGCCCAAAGCTTCAAGCAGTTCGAAGAGGCGAACCTGTTCGAGGCCGGATGGGCCGCCAACACGGCGCAAACGTTCACCGATGCATTGATCAACATGTTGCCGTTGATGCTGCTCGGGATCTCGTTGCTCTTCGCGGTCGTCGGGCACGGGCTGTCCCGGCTCGCGCTGCGGATGGCGGGCTTCGAAGCGCCGGCGCTGCCGAAGGCGAGCACGTGGAGAGTTCCGAAGAGCATGGTGTTTTATTTTCTTATCGTGCTGATCGCCAGCTACGCCATATCCGAAGAAACCGGAGGCTACTGGCGGATCGCCGTAACGAATTTGGTTCCGATTCTGCAATTCGTCTTCCTCATTCAAGCGATCGGATTTTTCTTCTTCCTGGCGGAAGCCAAGAAATGGCCGAAGGCGGTTCCCGTGCTGATCTGCATTCCGCTCGTGCTGTTTCCCCAATCTTTTATTATCGGTTTGCTGGACGCAGCGTTCCCGCTGCGAAAATCCTTCGTGAAATAAAACGGGGAGCCGGAGGGTCGCTTACCGCGCTCCATCGGCAATTCTCCGCATAGACGGGAGCGAAGCGGATATGCCCAAGTTTCTCGTGCAGAGATGGCACGGCTTGCATATCGTCTGGGCACTTGTGCTCATCTTTGTGTTGACTGTGGCTTTGGCATGGTACCAATGGCTGCTCGGCCTGCTGGGGCTCATTCTGGGGGGCGTCGTCGCCGTATACGGCATTCTCGCGGAGAAGGCGTTCCGCCGGGAGCTGGACGATTACGTGCTGACGCTGTCCTATCGGATCAAGAATACCGGCAACGACGTGATCGGCAACCTTCCGTTCGGGATCGTGATCTACAACGAAGAGAAAGAAGTCCAATGGCATAACGCGTACATTGCCGACGTCGCGGGCAAGCCTTCGGTCGTCGGAGAGTCGTTGCTCCAGCTTTTTCCCGTGCTGCAGACGGCTAAGGACAAGGAATCGGGCATCGAGATGACGATCGGCAGCCGGGTGTACGAGATCGACCTGAAGCCGAACGAACGCGTGCTCTACATCGCGGACATCACCGAGCGCTGGACGCTGAAGAAGCGCTACGAAGAGGAGAAGCTGGCGCTGGGCATCGTCATGATGGACAATTTGGAGGAAGTCGCGCAGGGGATGGACGAACAGCAGCGGGCGCTCATGCTGTCCAAGGTGACCGGGGAGATCAACGAATGGGCGCAAAAATACGGCCTGCTGCTGCGCCGGCTGTCTTCGGACCGTTACATGGTCATCACGAACTCGGCGACGCTGAAAAGTCTGGAGCAATCGCGCTTCGAGCTGCTGGACGACGTCCGGGAGATCACGATGGACCAGAAGCTGCCGATGACGCTGAGCATCGGCTTCGCCTCGGGCTCGGACGACGTCATCGAGCTGGGCCATCTCGTGCAGGGAAGTCTCGATATCGCGCTCGGGCGCGGCGGCGACCAGGCGGTCGTCAAGATCGGCCAGCGCCAGAGCTTCTACGGAGGCAAGAGCAACGCGGTCGAGAAGCGGACGCGCGTGCGCGCCCGGGTAATTGCCCACGCGCTGCGCGACTTGATGAAGGAAAGCGACCACGTCGTCATCATGGGACACAAGTCGCCGGACATGGATGCAATCGGCGCCGCGATCGGCGTCATGAAGGCGGCGCAGTTGTACGGCAAGGAAGCTTACATCGTGCTGGAAGGCGTCAACCCGTCGATTCAGCGCATGATGGATATGCTGAAGGAAGACGAGAAGCTGTTCAGGCGTTTCGTGACGCCGGAGCAGGCGCTAAGCTTGACGGGCAAGCGTTCGCTCGCCGTCGTCGTGGATACGCACCGCTCAACGATGGTCGCCGAGCCGAAGCTGCTGCAAGCGACGGAACGGATCGTGATCGTCGACCACCACCGCCGCAGCGAAGAGTTCATCGACGAAGCCGTTCTCGTCTATATGGAGCCATACGCATCCTCCACTTGCGAGTTGGTGACGGAGCTTCTGCAATACATTCACGAACGCGTCGTGCTCGACGTGCGGGAAGCGACCGCGCTGCTCGCGGGCATTACCGTCGACACGAAGAGCTTCGCGTTCCGCACCGGCTCCCGGACGTTCGAGGCGGCGTCCTTCCTCCGCCGCAACGGCGCCGATTCGGCGCTCATCCAGCGGATGCTGAAGGAGGATCTGGAGGAATACATCCGCAAGGCGGAGATCATTCGCCACGCCGAGACGTACCGGGACTGCATCGCCATCGCGGCGGCCGATCCCGACAAGCAGATGCCGCAGGTACTCATCGCGCAGGCGGCGGATACGCTGCTCAATATGACGGGGATCAAAGCGTCGTTCGTCATCGGCATCCGGCCCGACGGGTACGTCGGCATCAGCGCCAGATCGCTCGGCCAGATCAACGTCCAGGTCGTCATGGAACGGATGGGCGGCGGCGGACACTTCACGAACGCGGCCGCGCAAATTCACGGCACGATCGCGGACGTCGTGGAGATGCTGAAGAAAGTGTTACAAGATCTCGATAAGGAAGAGGGGTTGTTCGAATGAAAGTGATCTTCTTGCAGGATGTGAAGGGCCAGGGGAAAAAGGGCGAGATCAAGGAAGTGTCGGAAGGCTACGCGCGCAACTACTTGCTGCCGAGAGGCGTCGTCCAGATCGCCACGGAAGGCGCGAAGAAGACGCTCAGCCAGCAGGCGGCATCCGCTCAGAAGAAGAAGGATAACGAGAAGAAGGAAGCCCAGGAGCTGGCGGCGCGCCTGTCCGAGATGACGGTCGCGATTAAGGCGAAAGCCGGAGAAGGCGGGCGGCTGTTCGGCGCCATCACGAGCAAACAGATCGCGGAAGCGCTCGAAGGGCAAGGCATCTCGATCGATAAGCGGAAGATCGAGCTCGACGAGCCGATCCGCTCGCTCGGCGTGACCAAAGTAACCGTGAAGCTGTACCCGGACGTCAAAGGATTGTTAAGCGTGCAAGTCGCGGAGGAATAAGGCGATGAACGAGAACGGAGAGCAGCAGCTGATGTACGACCGCGTGCCTCCTCAGAACCTGGAGGCGGAGCAGGCCGTGCTCGGCGCGATTCTGCTGGAGGCCGAGGCGCTGATCGCGGCCATGGAGCATTTGAAGTCGGAAGACTTCTACAGCGTCTCCCACCAGCGGATCTTCGACGCGATGGTCGGCTTGAACGACGACAACGAGCCGATCGATCTCGTCACGTTGACCGCCCGGCTGACGGATTCGGGGCAGATCGAAGAGGTCGGCGGCATTCTGTACCTGACGAAGCTGGCGAACGCGGTTCCGACGGCGGCGAACGTGGAATATTATGCGTCGATCGTGGAGGAGAAAGCGATTCTCCGGCGGCTGATTCGCACCGCGACGCAGATCGTCTCGAACGGCTACGCTTCGGAAGACGACGTCGGCGCGCTGCTCAACGACGCCGAGGCGCGGATCATGGAGATTTCCAGTCGGCGCACCTCCACAGGATTCATCAGCATTCGCGACGTGCTCATGGAAGTGTTCGAGCGCGTCGAATTTCTATACAACCACCGCGGCGGCGTAACCGGCATTCCTTCCGGATTCGTCGATCTGGACCGGATGACGTCCGGCTTCCAGAAGAACGATCTCATCATCGTGGCGGCGCGTCCTTCCGTCGGGAAAACCGCGTTCGCGCTCAACATCGCGCAGAACGTGGCCGTCCGGGCGTCGGAGACGGTCGCGATTTTCAGTCTGGAGATGTCCGCGGCCCAGCTGGTCCAACGGATTATTTGCGCGGAATCCAACGTCGACGCCCAGCGCATGAGGACGGGTCATCTGGAAGGGGACGATTGGGAGAAGCTGTCGATGGCGATCGGCTCGTTGTCGGAAGCCCAAATCTATATCGACGACACGCCGGGCATTACGGTGTCGGACATCCGTGCGAAATGCCGCCGCCTGAAGAAGGAGAAAGGGCTCGGCATGATTCTGATCGACTATTTGCAGCTCATTCAAGGCCGCGGCAAAGCCGGGGAGAACCGCCAGCAGGAAGTGTCGGAAATCTCCCGTACGCTGAAGCAGATCGCGCGGGAGCTGGAAGTGCCGGTCATCGCCCTGTCGCAGTTGTCTCGCGGCGTAGAGCAGCGGCAGGACAAGCGGCCGATGATGTCCGACTTGCGGGAGTCCGGCTCCATCGAGCAGGATGCCGACATCGTCGCTTTCCTGTACCGGGACGATTATTACGACAAGGAATCCGAGAAGAAGAACATCATCGAGATCATCATCGCCAAGCAACGGAACGGACCGGTCGGCACGGTCGAATTGGTGTTCCTGAAAAATTTCAATAAGTTCGTCAGTCTTGACCGATCTCACAACGAAGCCTACGCGGGCAGCGCTTAAACGGACAAAATACGACTAAATTCCGAACGTTCATATAGGCGGTTGCGGCAATGTTCGTTTTTCCGTTGACTTCGCCGGGTACAGTTGATAAACTAATCATGCTGCCTGATCGCGACATATGCGGTTCGGGCGGCATGATCATGCCGACGTGCGGAAAAACCGTATTCGGATGGAGGGATGGCTTTGTCAACAGTCGTTGTCGTAGGTACGCAATGGGGAGACGAAGGCAAGGGGAAAATCACCGACTTTCTCGCCGAGAAAGCCGACGTCGTCGCCCGTTACCAAGGCGGGAATAATGCGGGGCATACGATCCTCATCGAGAACAAAAAGTACAAATTGACGATGGTTCCTTCCGGCATTTTCAATCAGAACAAATTGTGCGTGATCGGCAACGGAATGGTCATTAATCCGGCCGCGTTGGTGGAAGAGATTCAGTATATTCGCGACAACGGATTTTCGACCAACAACTTGAAGATCAGCGACCGGGCTCACGTCATCATGCCTTATCATCTCGTCCTCGACGCGCTCGAGGAAGACCGCAAGGCGGACAATAAGATCGGCACGACGCGCAAAGGCATCGGTCCTTGCTATATGGATAAAGCGGCCCGCAACGGGATCCGCATCGCCGACTTGATGGTCGCGGAAGCGTTCGCAGAGAAGGCGCGCGCCATCATCGCGGAGAAAAACCAGATCATTACGCAGATGTACGGCGGAGAGGCGCTCGACGCCGACGTCATCGTGAGCGATTATTTGGCGCTGGCCGAGAAGCTTCGCCCTTACGTCGCCGATACTTCGGTCGTCTTGAACGATGCGATCGACGGCGGCAAGAAGGTGCTGTTCGAAGGCGCGCAAGGCGTCATGCTCGACATCGACCAAGGCACGTATCCGTACGTGACGAGCTCCAATCCTTCGGCCGGCGGCGTCTGCATCGGATCGGGCGTCGGGCCTTCGAAGATCAAGCAAGTCATCGGCGTGGCCAAAGCCTACACGACTCGGGTCGGCGACGGCCCGTTCCCGACGGAGCTGAACAACGACGTCGGCCAGACGATCCGCGACAAGGGACACGAATACGGCACGGTCACGGGCCGCCCTCGCCGGGTCGGCTGGTTCGACACCGTCGTCGTCCGGCACGCCCGCCGCGTCAGCGGCATTACGGGCTTGTCCTTGAATTCCCTTGACGTGCTGACGGGGCTCGAGACCGTGAAGATCTGTACGGCCTACAAATTCCGCGGCGAGCTGATGGAGCATTATCCGGCGAACCTGAAGCTGCTCGAGGAGTGCGAGGCGGTATACGAGGAGCTGCCCGGCTGGAGCGAGGACATCTCCGGCGCGAAGTCGCTGAGCGACTTGCCGGAGACGACGCAGCGCTTCGTTCAGAGGATTACCGAGCTGACCGGCATCCCGATCGCGATCTTCTCGGTCGGCCGTAATCGAGAGCAGACGAATCAAGTTGCCCCTATCTACGAAGAATAGGAAAACGGAACAAGCGAAGCCCTGTATTCCCGACGCGAGGCGAACGGCCTTAGCGTGTCCGGGAATACAGGGCTTCTTGCATGCGTGTGCTTTTAGCTTCCGACTACCGCCGCCCAATGGCCTTTCCGCACTTCCACGAATTTCGAACGCTCCAACTCGTACGGGTCGGCTTTGAGCCCTTCGCCATGCTCCGCGACCGGTTTCAATCTCTCGACTCCCGGATCGGGCACGGGGATCGCGGACAACAGCGATTTCGTATAAGGGTGGATCGGATTCTCGTACAGTTCCTCGCTGTCGGCAAGCTCGACGATTTTTCCCCTATACATGACCGCGACGCGATCGCTGATGCGCTTAACCATCGCCAGATCGTGGGCGATGAATAAATAAGTCAGACCGAGCCGCTGTTGAAGCTCTTCAAGCAGCTTCACGATCTGCGCTTGCACGGAGACGTCCAGCGCGGACAACGGTTCGTCGCATACGATGAATTCCGGTTCGACGGCGAGCGTGCGCGCAATGCCGATCCGCTGGCGCTGGCCGCCGGAAAACTCATGCGGGTATCGCAGCGCATGCGAGCTATCCAGCCCGACGAGCGCCAGCAGCTCCTCGACCCGCTTCCGACGCTCCCCTTTGCTGCCGACAAGCCGATGCGCGTTCAGCACTTCCCCGATAATGTCTGCCACGCGAAGCCTCGGATTAAGGGACGCATACGGATCCTGGAAGATGATCCCCATATGCCGCCTCATCGTCTTCATCTCCGCGCGGTTTAAATATTGAAGCGGGATGCCCTTGAACAGCACCTCGCCCCCCGTCGCTTCGTTCAATCGCAAAATCGTGCGGCCGGCGGTCGACTTGCCGCTGCCCGACTCCCCGACCACGCCCAACGTTTCTCGCGCTCTGATGTCGAAGCTGATATCGTTGACGGCTTTTAGAATTCGGCCTTTGCCGAGGTCGAAATGCTGCCTCAGCGATCGAACCTGCAGCAGAGGCACATCATCCTCCCGACGGACATGCAGCGAAACCGGCTTCGTCTTCTTCTTGTCGTCCAATCGCGGCAGCGCCTCAAGCAATTTGCGCGTATAGGGATGCTGCGGATTCGCGAAAATTCGTTCCGTCGTTCCGGTCTCTACGATTTCTCCATCTTTCATGACGACGACGCGATCGCACATGCCCGCCACGACTCCGAAGTCATGCGTAATCAGAATAATCGACGTGCCGAGCTGTCGTTGCAGCGCCTTCATTTCATTCAGGATTTGCGCCTGGATCGTCACGTCCAGCGATGTGGTCGGTTCGTCGGCAATCAGCAGCGAAGGGCGGCAGGACAGCGCGATCGCAATCATGACCCGTTGCCTCATCCCGCCCGAAAACTCATGCGGATATTGATCATAACGCGCTTCGGCGTTCGGAATGCCGACCATGTTCAGCATGTTGACCGCTTCTTCGCGAGCTTTCGCTTGGCTCAGCTTCCGATGCTTGAACAGACTTTCTTCGATTTGCTTGCCGATCCGCATCGTCGGATTAAGCGAAGACATCGGATCCTGGAAGATCATGCCGATCTCGTTGCCGCGAACGGCTTCCATCTCGATCTCCGTCTTGTCGGCCAGATTCTCGCCCTGGAACAAGATCTCCCCGCTTTTCACGAGCGAAGGCGGCGAAGGCAGCAGACGCATAATCGCTCTGGCGGTCACGCTTTTTCCGCTGCCCGATTCGCCGACGATGCCGAGCGTCTCTCCTTTGCGGACCTCGAAGCTTACGTCGCGTACGGCCTCCACTTCCTGGTTGCGGGTAAAGAAGGACACCGACAATCGGTTTACTTTTAACAATTCGTCCATAAGATCACCTAAAAATAAGGATATTGACTTTTTTAAGGCTCTAAAATAAAATCTACTATAACCATCGGAATAATGCAAATTAAAACGGGCATAAGTGCTGCCGCCCCGTCTAAAGGAGCTGACTAGCTTGGCAACGGAGACTGCTGCGATTACGGTCGGCTGTGCGGAGCGTATCGTTTCGTTATATCGCAAAATGATGAATCATCCCGCGTACAGACCGCTCCTACTGTTGGCCGGAGCGCCTGCGAACGCAATCGCATATGCCGTCCATCAATATCGAAAAGCGGCTTCCGGTTATGGCCGCGCGGTAGAAGAAGTCAAGGAACGATTGCGGGCATCCGGTCGCCGGGAGGAGCTGCTGGAGGAGACCCGGGAGCAGCTTCGCCGCAAGGAGCTTTTCTTTGGCCGCAGCGTGAACGAGGAGCAATTGGAGCGCGAGGCCGAGAGAATCGCGTCCCGGAAATTCGAAGCGGCGGTAAGGGAGCTCTTGGAACAGCGGGAAGCGTCCGCTCGGGAAACGGGGGGCACTTATGCCGACACGTTCGACCGGCTCGCCGGGCATCGGTCTTTTTTGGCTTTATCGTTCGTTATTGCTTTTCCGATGTACCTGCTTATGCTTCTCTACGCCAATCCTTATTTGAAATATATCGCGGAACGATTGGTGATGGCGCTGTTCGTCATTTTCGGAGTCGCGGTTCTCGTTTTTACGATTCTGTATCTTTCGCCGACCAGCCCCGCGGCCAATCTGCTGGGGGAGACGGCTACCGACGAGCAGATCGCCTCGTTCAATCGTCTGTACGGCCTCGATCAGCCGTATCTGGTCCAGTTGCGGGATACGCTGAAGGGCATTTTCACCTTCGATCTGGGAAGGTCGTTCGCGGGCAATGAGAACGTGACGACGGCGATCGGCAATAAGTTCCCGATCACGCTGACGCTCACCGCCATCTCGACGCTGGCGGCGGTGCTGGTCGCTCTGCCGATCGGCATTATTTCGGCAACCAGGCCCAATTCCTTTTTCGACTATACCTTTATGTTCGTCGCCTTGCTCGGCTTGTCGATTCCGAACTTCTGGCAGGGACTGATCTTTATCTTGAATTTTGCGATCCAGCTGCCCTGGCTGCCCGCGACCTACAACCCGAACAACTGGCTGTCGGCCATTATGCCGATTGTCGTGCTGGGGACGGGGCTGACCGCCGCGGTAGCGCGAATGACCCGCTCGTCAACGTTGGAGGTCATCCATGAAGACTATATCACTACGGCCAGGGCCAAAGGTCTTTCCCGCAGGCATGTCATATGGAGACATGCCGTGGGCAACGCGTTGATTCCGATTATTACCGTGATCGGCTTGCAGTTCGGCGGCATGCTCGGCGGCGCGGCCGTCACCGAGAAGGTATTCAACATTAACGGGATCGGCAGCTATATCGTAGACAAACAGTTTATTCCCGATATCCCGAGCATTATGGGCGGAGTCGTCTATACGGCCATCACCATCTCTATCGTGAATGTCGTCGTCGATCTCCTGTACGCCTTTTTCGATCCGCGTATTCGTACGAAGATGAAACAATATTAAAGCAGGTGTTGATCTTGGCAGATTCGACCATCCGACAACAAGCGCAATTCCGGTTGAAATCCGCCCCGGAATACGGTCAAGCGAGCTTCGCCGGCATCGTGTCGTTCGTTCTTGCGCTCTTACTGCTGCTGAACGGAGTCTTGGCCGCCGGAATCGTCTACTTCGTATTCGCGTTGATGCAATTCGCGGTATGGGGACTGATCAGACGGAATCTCGTTCGGTCAGGCGAAATCAGCCGCCCCGTCAGAATGCTGGGGTACGTCTTGCTCTCCAGCTTGCTGACGGCGAACGTGTTTATCGCCACCGCCGCTTTCCAGTTGATTAAACGGGAAAAAAGCGCGACGTATACGCTCGCCGTCTACACGCTGTTGACGACCTTGCTCGTCTTCGCCGTATCGGCGCTAAATCTGTTCAAGCCTTACGTATCCGACTATTTCTTGCTCGGCATGCTGTTCTTGATCGTCGCGGCGGCCGTGCAATTCATTGCCCTGCTGGCAGCCGCCAAATACGGTCATCGGACGGACTTGCCCGACTGGATGTGGGTCGTCGCCGTCGTTGTGACCGCCACCGCCGCTTCCGGCAATTTATTCGCCCTGTCGCTCGGCTTCGCGCTTATCGCCAAGCTTCGCAACAAGGGCCGCACATCGGGTTCGCGGCTGGGCGATGTCGCGGAGCGGTTGTCCGGAAGCGCGACTTCCATGTTGGGATTGCTTTTTATCGCGTTTCTGCTGACGTTGTCGATTACGAGCGATTTGACCTTCGATTACGATCTGGCGATCCAAAACAATTACGGCGCGATTCTGCAGCCGCCCGGCATGGCCTATCCGCTGGGCACCGACAATTTCGGCAGAGACTTGTTCTCGCGCATCGTTTTCGGAGCGCGCATCTCGCTGGTCGTCGGCTTTTTTTCCACTCTGATTCCCGTCCTCGTCGGCGGCCTCCTTGGCGCCGTCTCCGGCTATTACGGCCGGCATACGGACAATCTCGTCATGCGCGCTCTCGATATTCTGTATGCGATTCCCGGCATTCTGCTCGCGATTGCCATTATCGCCGCTTTCGGCGCAAGCACCGTCAACCTGATTCTAGCGCTTAGCGCAGGGGCGATTCCGACTTATGCCCGTACGATGAGGGCGAATGTCATGCTTGTTTCGACGCTTGACTACGTTCAGGCTGCGAGAGCGTTCGGATCGAGCGATACGTCGATTCTGATGAAGCACGTATTGCCCAATTCCGTGGCGCCCATGATCGTAAAATCTACGTTGACGATCGGCACCGCCGTCATCGCGACCAGCAGTCTTAGTTTTCTGGGGCTCGGCGTGGAGCCGCATATTCCGGAATGGGGCAATATTCTGAAGCTGGGCAGCGCCTATCTGGAGACCCATGCATATACCGCCGTCTACCCGGGCTTGGCCATCATCGCGCTTGTCCTGTCGTTTAATTTCCTTGGAGACGGCTTGCGCGACGCTCTCGACCCGAAGCTGGATTAGCCCATTCATATTCCATCGGCTCGACGTTTCAAAACGAGAAGCGGACGTTGCATGAATGTGAGTTAATATATTCGCTTTTTTAATTACACATTCAGGAGGGGAACCTATGAAGCAAAGAAGCAACATCGTCCTATTGCTGCTAAGCCTGACCCTGGTACTCGGCGGCTGCCAAGTGACAACGAAGAAGGATGTCTCCGAGGCGCCGTCGCCATCGTCGCCGGCCGCGGAGACGCAACAGCCCGTCGCGGACGGCAATCCCGTCGACATCGAGCTGCTCGGCACCAGCGCCAACGAGACAGACATCAATATCGTTCGCGACCAGCTGACGAAGAACGGCTTCAACGTGAAGCTGAACATTCAAGCCGACTACGGCAGTTTTAAGGCTCAGCAGGACGCGGGCAATTTCGATATTGCCTTATCCAGCTGGACGACCGTCACCGGCAACCCGGACTATGCCGTCCGGTCGCTGTTCAAGACCGGAGGCGACTACAGCATTCTTGCCGACCCGGAGATCGACGCATTGGTCGATAAGGCCTCGACGGAGACGCCGGACCAATTCGCGGAAACCTATAAACAGCTGGAGCAGCAGCTTGTTTTCGACAAAGCTTACATTGCGCCGCTGTATAATTCTCTGAAGGCGCAAGCCCTCAACAAGGACGTGCTGAAGCAGTCTTCCGTGCGGATATCGAAATCCAGATCCCTTCCTTGGGAGGAAGTCGACTTCAACGATGCGTCCAAACGCGAAACTCAGCCGCTTATTCTTCAACAAAGCAGCTCGACGCTGACGTCGCTTGACCCGATCAAGGGAAACGACGGCTCCATCAACATTATCAATACCAATATGTACGTGCGGCTGGTCAATCTGACGGATGACGATCAAATTACGTCCAAAGGCTCGCTGTCGCTCAATCACGCCATTGCCGAAGGCAATACGGAATATTATTTTATCCTGAGGGACGATATTCATTTTGCGCAAATTAAAGACAGACTTGCCGCAGATACGGGCGAACGCGTCGGCGGGGATGACGTGATCTTCTCCCTGCTTCGCGCCAAGGACAAAAATTCCGTACCGGATCACCGCACCTATACGCTCCATGAGCATATCGGGAACGTCGAACGGGTTACGGATCTCGCCGAGCTGGAAGCGACGACCGTGTCGGGAAGCGGCGGCAGCGTGAAGGAAGCGCTGGAGCAAGGGCTGAACGCCAAAATTTCCGAGCTGGTATCGGACAAGAAGCTGTCGAACAACAAAGAGGGCAAATATGAAGTGATCAAGCTGACGTCGACCAAGCCGTTCCCTCAAGTGCTGAACTACCTGGCCCACCAATCGGCGGGAATCGTGTCGAAGAAGCAGGTCGAGAGCATCAACACGTACGATGTGGCAAGCTTCGACGTCAACAAGGATATTCCTTACGGAGATCAGAATACGGTAACCGAAGGCGATCGGTACGACAACACCTTGTTCACCAGCGGCCCGTATATTTTGTCCTACAAGAACGATTACGAGGCCGTATTCCTTAAAAATCCGGGTTACCTGAAGGGGACGGAGCACGAGCCGAAAATTTCGACGATTCACGTGCGCTTTATCAAAGACGCGGACAGCTCTCTGTCCGCCCTGAGAAGCGGGGAAATTCATCTGTTCTACGGCGTTCCGGAAACGAAATACGAAATCGTGGAGAGCGACGGCAAGCTGGCCCTGCAAACCGTGCCGAGCAACGCGGTATCCTACTTGCTGTTCAATACGGGCAACCGTCCGGTCGCCCAGAGCGTCGACTTGAGAAAAGCCGTCCTCTATTCCATCAACCAAGACGAAATCCTGGCTTTCTACGGCGGCAACAAATTCAAAGCGGTGTCGACGGTCAGCCCGCTAGTGAAAACCGGTCTTGAGCTGACGGCGGATTCCGCGAAGGCCAAAGAGCATTTGAACGCTTATAAAGCGAGCAAATAAGCCAGCGTCGCAATAAGAGAGGACTGTTCCGATCGTTTCACGATAACGGGAACAGTCCTCTTCCTCATCGAACGTTACTCTTCCTTCGGAACCCACTCGAACACTTCTCCCGATTCCAGCGCGTCGATGAAACGGTCGAGCCAACGATAGTAGCGGAGCGCGTGATTCATCTTGTCCATGTCGGCGTCGATCAGCGCGACCAGCTTGTCTTGATCCGGATATTGCTCGCGCAGCTTGCGCAGATCCATCAAGGACCGATTCAACGCGGACATGTTCATCTCCAGCGACTTGCGCCACTTGATGGAGAAATAATCGACGAAATTCTGGTGCCAATCTTCCTCGACCTCGAAGAGGTCTTTTCTCGAGCCTTTGCCCCAGATTTTGCTGATCATCTTCAAGTCGACGAGCGTGCGCATGCCCGTGCTGATGCTCGTCTTGCTCATTCCCATTTCCTCGCCCATATCGTCCAGCGTGACGGGACCGCCACGAAAATACATCATGCCGTACAAATGGCCGATCGACGTCGTAACGCCGTACAAGTCCATATTGTTGCCGATGGAGTCGACGACGCGCCGACGCGACTTCTCGATCACCTTGATCTGATCTTCCGTGAATCCCTCGAATGGCGTCATGCCGTACACTCCTTATGCGAATAAGGCTTCAAGTTGTTCCAAGCCTTCCTTTTGCCGCAAGCCTCTCAGTACCCATTGTCTCCTATTGTAGAAAAGAGTCCTGTCGAAGTAAAGAATTCGGTTGGGAAGGATATGTAAGGAAATCGGAGCATACAGTAAAATAAGTGTGTAAAGTTAAAACTGTACGTACGATATGAACTTATATAAGTTTTGACCCCGGCAAGCCCCGCGTCTACACTGGGATAAGCGGGCTGTATGAGAAAGATGAGATTGGATCACGCACGAAGGGGGATTATAGTGGCGATTATAGAAGCGCGATCGTTGACCAAAGTGTTCGGCAACGATCCGAAACGAGCCTATCGCTTATTGGAACAAGGCTGGTCCAAGGAGCGAATCGCCAAAGAAACGAAGCTTACCGTCGGCGTCAATCGAGTCAGCTTCTCGATCGAAGCCGGCGAAATTTTCGTCATCATGGGATTGTCGGGAAGCGGCAAATCGACGCTCGTGCGGCTGCTGAACCGGCTGATCGAGCCGACTTCCGGCCAAGTGCTGGTCAATGGCAAGGATATCGTCCGGCTCGGAGCGGAGGAGCTGCGCCAGATCAGGCGCAAGACGATCAGCATGGTCTTCCAGAAGTTTGCCCTGTTTCCCCATCGCACAGTGCTGGCGAACGTGGAATACGGATTGGAAATTCAGGGCGTGCCGAAGCCGGAACGCCGGGAGAAAGCGCTGAGAACGCTGGAACTGGTCGGTCTGGCGGGCTGGGAAGACAAGCGGCCGGACGAACTTAGCGGGGGCATGCAGCAGCGCGTCGGCTTGGCCAGAGGACTTGCGAACGACCCTGACATTCTGCTCATGGACGAAGCGTTCAGCGCGCTCGATCCGCTGATCCGCAAGGATATGCAGGATGAGCTGCTCGAGCTGCAGGCGACGATGAAGAAGACGATCATCTTCATTACCCACGACCTCGACGAGGCGCTCCGCATCGGGGACAGAATCGCGCTCATGAAGGACGGCTCCGTCGTCCAGATCGGCACGCCGGAAGAAATCTTGACCCACCCCGCGAACGAATACGTCGAACGGTTCGTCGAGGACGTGGATCTGTCCAAAGTACTGACGGCCGCTCACGTCATGATCCGGGCGGAGACGATTACGACCGATCGCGGCCCAAGAGTCGCGCTGCAGCTCATGCGCGACCGCGGCATATCGAACTTGTACGTCGTCGACAAGAGCCGGCAATTGATCGGCGTCGTGACCGCCGAGGCGGCGGCGGACGCGATCAAGTCCGGACAGAGCCTGGAGGAAATCATCGTTCGGGATATGCCGACGGTGGCGCCCGACGTGCATCTGAGCGAGCTGTTCGATCTCGTCAGCGGGACGAAAATTCCGGTCGCCGTCGTCGACGATCGGAATCGGCTCCAGGGCATTATCATTCGCGGCGCGGTTCTCTCGGCGTTAAGCGGCGGCAACGGCGGCTCGGAAGCGGGTGAGGCCGGATGAGTTGGGATCTGCCTAAGCTTCCGGTCGGGAAGTGGGTCGAAGCGGTAGAAGCTTGGCTGGAATCGAACGCGGAGCCGGTGTTCGCGGGAATCAAGACGTTCATCGGCGCGACGGTTAACGGTCTCGCGAGCGGGTTCAATGCCTTGCCGGCGCTTGTCGTGATCCTGCTGTTCACGGCGCTGGCCTACTGGATCGGGCGTACGAAGATCGCTTTGTTTACGCTGTTCGGCCTTTATTTGGTTTATAACTTGGGTTATTGGGAAAATACGATGGAGACGTTAGCCCTAGTGCTTACCGCGTCCATTATCTCCGTCGCCATCGGGGTTCCGCTCGGGATTCTGTGCGCGAGGAATGACGCCGTGCAGAAAATCGTTACGCCCGTGCTCGACTTCATGCAGACGATGCCGGCGTTCGTCTACTTGCTGCCCGCGGTCGCCTTCTTCTCGCTCGGCGTCGTTCCCGGCGTTATCGCGTCCGTGATCTTCGGCATCCCGCCGACGATCCGGCTGACGAACCTGGGCATTCGGCAAGTGCCCGCCGATCTGGTGGAGGCCGCCGACGCCTTCGGTTCCACTTCGATGCAGAAGCTGTTCAAGCTGCAGCTGCCGATCGCCGCTCCGACGATCATGGCGGGCATCAACCAGACGATTATGCTGTCTCTGTCCATGGTCGTCATCGCTTCGATGATCGGCGCCCAGGGCGTGGGAGCGGACGTATACCGGGCGGTGACCCAAGCCAAGACGGGAGTCGGCTTCGAAGCGGGCTTGGCCGTAGTCGTGCTTGCGATCATTCTGGATCGTCTGACGCAGAGCCTTGTGAACAAAAAAAGCAAAAGCAAAGGATGAGTGAAGAAGTTGAAAAAAAGAGTAAAACTGTTGATGGCTGCCGTTCTCGCATTCTCGATCGTGCTCGCGGGCTGTTCGAGCTCGAATTCGAACGGAGCGAACGAAGGCAACGGAACGCCTGCTCCCTCGCAGAATAAAGAGATTACGCTGGCTTACGTCGCTTGGGATTCCGAGATCGCCAGCACGAACGTGGTCAAGGAGGTTCTCGAGAGCAAGCTTGGCTACAAAGTCACGATGCTTCAGGTCGACGCGGGTCCGATGTATCTCGGCATCGCCGACGGAAGCGCCGACGCCATGGTGGCGGCCTGGCTGCCGAGCACGCACGGGGAAAACTACTATGAGCCGAACAAGGATAAATTCGAAGACCTCGGCGTGAATCTGAACGGCACGAAGACGGGATTGACCGTTCCGTCCTACATGGAGATTTCGTCCATCGAGGATCTGAATAACGGCGACATCGGCAAAGAGCTGAACTATACGATTACGGGCATCGAGCCGGGAGCCGGCATCATGACGGCGACGAGCAAAGCGATCGAAGAGTACGACCTGAAGGATTGGAAGCTGCTCGAGAGCTCGTCCGCGGCGATGGCGAAGGTGCTGCAGGACGCGTACGCCAAGCAAGAGCCGATCGTCGTCACCGGCTGGACGCCGCACTGGAAGTTCGCCGAGATGGACTTGAAGTATCTGGACGATCCCAAAGGCGTGTACGGCGGCGAAGAGCAGATTCACACGCTGGTCAGACTCGGCCTGAAGGACGACAAGCCGGACGCGTACACGTTCCTGGATCAATTCTCCTGGACGCCGGCGGACATGGAAGAGGTCATGATCGACATCTTCAAAGGCGTCGACGAGGCGGAGGCCGCCAAGAAATGGGTCGAAGCCAATGAAGAGAAAGTAAACGAATGGCTCGCCGGCCTCTAAGCCGTCGTCCGTAACGCGAATAGACCGTCAGGAAGCTCCCGGGCTTTCTGGTGGTTTTTTTCTGGATATTTTTCTAATCCACTCCTAATATGAATAAAATTAATATTAAAAGCAACTATTATCGTTTTTCAGCGTTATAGAGAGATGAGTACTGATGAGTACTCCATTGTGAGTAACTGCTGAACAAAGGAGGTTGATTGTAGGTCATCATATTTCGAGGAGGAATCATGATGAAGAAGAAGGTTACAATAATTTGTACTGTTATGACGTTCACGATATTAGTGTTTATTTTTTCAAACTTTCCAGATGGGAATGTATTCGCTAATGAGAATCATGATTTAACGAAAAAGTCAATTGAGTTCAGATTAATGTTCGGGCTCGATTTAAATAGCGATGCACTTAATGCAGTGAAGCAGCAAGCCTATTACTCGAATACGTTCGGAGTATTAATGACTGAAGCTGAGGAGAAAATTTTGGAAGAGAGATTAGAGTATCAGGACAGGAATATTCCGATATTAAAGAAAACCCTAAACAGCAACAAGTATAAGGATAATTTTGGTATTATATATATTGACCAACAGAAGGGAGGGGTTATCAATATTGGATTTAAGAATGTGGATATTCTAACTCCTGCTGATATTGAAAGTATTGTAAGTTCTTATGGTCATAGAGATCAAATTCGAATTTTTAAAACAAATATAACAGAAGAAGAACTGGAACGACTTCATGAAACTATACTTAATGAACAAACATCTTTAATCGATAATTACGGAATTGAAATCACAGATATAAATACTAATATTTTTACTCAGACAATAGAAGTTGGAGTGAAGAATATCGATGAATATAAAGTAACAATACTTAAAAACCAGTTCGGAACAATCAATATAGAGTATCAACCTTCCGCACAGATTGAAAATCACAACAGGTCATCAACGTATACAACTCTCCAAGGAGGATTAACAATAGTTAATAGCAACACTGGAGGCAGCTGTACTTATGGATTTTCTATAAAATCGACTTCTTCAAATCCAATATATTACGCAGTTACCGCTGGACATTGCGGGGAAGCTACTCCGGGGGCATATCATTCATTCAAGCAAGGATCAAATAACATTGGTACAGCAATTAGAAAGGTATATTCCGGATCAGTCGATGCAATGGTGATAGGAACTAATTCTGCATTAACTTATAGTAACAAAGTATATACAACAGTGGCTGGTAGAGAGTCATTTGTATTAACTCAACCAAAATCTGATGCTACGATCGGGGAAGCTGTTAAAATGTCCGGCAAAGCATCTAACTCTGTAAACACTGGGGTTTTGCAAACAAAGAACTTGTCTTATTCAATAGGGGGTTCTAATTTCAGTAACTTATGGGGTGCAAGTTATTCAAGCATTAGCGGTGATAGTGGGGCACCTGTCTATAATAATTATGTGTTAAAAGGCATTAATAAAGGAACATATACTAATGTTTCGGGAACAACATATGGAGTTTACTCCCATGTTGAAAATATAATGAACGTGTTTAACAATAATGGAACTTGTAGTTGCTACGTTCCGGTTCTAAATTAGGTGACTACGGTGAAATTATGGATGGCTTTATTTATAATACTATTTTTAACGGCTTGTTCGGTTAATGATACAAAATATACAGGTTATGGTGTTGCATACTCCGACATTGACGGAATACTTTTTGTTGAAACCACAGCTTCCGCCGAGAACAGGAAAAGCGATCGTCGTGAACTCGTTTGGTTGCGAGATTTGGATGAGAATGACCTTGGAAGCAGATTGGAAATCTCATTGGGGAGAGCCAAAGATACGTCCTATCCGGCAAAGGCAGAGTTGAAGATGAAAAAGGTACTTCATTCCCAAAAAGAAAAAGAGGCGATATTAAAGGGATTAAATTTTCTAAGAGAGCAAAATCCAGCTCAGCTATTCCAGATTAACAATGTCTCAGCAGAATCTCAAGGTAAATGGCATATTGAATTCGAATCCATTGAAAATACAATCGTCATAAAGCTTCAGATCTCTAGCAGTGATATAAGAGTTGTGAACTAAAAAAAGATTCAAATATATGTGGAAGCACGAATCGAAACGGCAGGTCTTCCTGCCGTTTTTCCATTCGCGAATTATGATGTTTGCACAGCCACAGAGCTTGTGAAATTTGTCAACAGCAAGGATTTTAAGCTGGATCCGATACCGATACCGTCTTCAACGATTGGCGTCGTCCCTCAAGCTTTTTGGCAATCGTTTCCGACCATATTCCCGTTTGACAGAATCAAAGTGAATGATTGCCGGAAGGTTTGCCCATACTAAAAACTATGAAAATGCAACAGCAGGAGGAAAGCGCATGTTCAAGTGGGCAAGCTGGGCGATCCGGACGGCGGCGACGGCTGTGCTGCTCAGCTTCTTATGCATATGGACGACGGGGTATATCGTGAACAGCTATGTGGAATCGATCGTGAAGCAATTGAACTTGCCGGTCGACGTGCAGCCTCTTGCTCTGTCGGGGGTATGGGGGACGCTGTGGGGAGCGGAGAAGCCGAAGAAGACGGAGACGGCCGCGCCTTCCCCGTCCCCGGAAGCGAAGGCCGAACGGGAAGCGCTGGGCTCCGGCTCTTCGGCGGAGGATGGCGATCCGGACCTCGGGAACGGTTGGGCGGAGCCGCAACCAAGCGGCAACGAACGAATCGAAGACGAAGTCTCGGCGGGAGTCGAGGAAGACGAATCCTTCCCGGCCGCGGCGGGGGAATCCGCGATGGGACGGTTGTCCGACGAGCAACGCCAGTCGCTCTATGCGATGGTCGTCTCCAGACTCGATCAGGAGCAGCTCGGGCGACTCTCGGAAGCGTTGCAGGGCGGATTGACGACGGACGAGCTGGCGGGCATTCAGGAGATGCTGCGGGCGGCTCTAACGGACGAGGAATACGAGCAAATGATGGAACTGCTTCAGGGAACGGCGGAAACGGATACAATTCCGGTGTTCGAACAATAATAAGGGTTACAAAAAGCGAGCCGCCGTGGCAAAAAACGGCGGCTTCTGCCATTTTTCATAATTCTAATCGTTCCAAACGGTTGATCGATGAAAGAATCCTATGCTAAAGTGAGGTACAAGCTATTGCTAAAAACCGGGAAATAAACGATATCGAGCGCAAGGGGAAAAGGAGAAGATCATGGCCGTTTTCAGGGGAACGGATCGAATCCGGAAAATCCTGGCCGCCTCGCGGCAATCCTTCCGGTCCATTCGGTCCAAGCTTAAGCACCATCCCGATTCCGATAAACCGATAGATTCAGGTTTTACTTACAAGATTCGCAAATTTCGCAAACCTGTCGTCTTGTCGTTATGCGGCATCGCCGCGGCGGTCGTGATCGGAATCGCCGGACGCCACTACGTACAAGCGAACAGCGTGGATTACTATAAAGTACTCGTAAATGGAGAGCTGGCCGGAGAGATCAGCAGCGAGGAGAAGGTCGAAGAGCTGCTGGCGAAAAAAGCCGAAGAGCTGGCGAATGCGGAATCTCCCGTTCAACTGGTGCTCAACGAAGATCAGGTCGCCTATACGGCCGAAAGGGCTTTCAAGAAGAAAACCGACGACGAGGCGACGCTGACTCGTCTCGAAGGCATGCTTCAAACCCATGCCGTCGGCGTCAAGGTGATCGTGGACGGCGAGGAAGTCGGCATCGTGCGCGACGAGCTGACCGCGAAGAAGCTTCTTCAGCGCGTGAAGAACCAGTATGCGCCGACCAGGCTGCTCGCCAAGAACCCGACGGCTGAGGTCCGAACCCTGTCGGCGACGTCGGCGGCGGCGGATTCCGCGGAGCCCGAGCCGCCGAAGCGGGTCATTACGGCCGTCGACTTCGCGGAAGAGGTGGAGATGGTCGAATCGGAGATTTCGGCGGAACAGGTAGACGATCCGGACGAGTTGTTCGAGAAGCTGACCAAAGGGGAGCCCATCCCCCGAACGTATACGGTGCAGAAAGGCGATTGCATCGGCTGCATCGCCGCCAAGCTGGACATTTCCGAAGAGCTGATCTACCAGAACAACAAGTGGATCAAGAACGATTTTATTAAAGTCGGGGATGTTCTCGACCTGTCGGAAGAAGAGCCCCCGATCCTGAACGTGAACTCCGAGGAGGAGATTACGGAGATCGAAACGATCGAACCGCCGATCGAATACCAGAAGAGCGACTCGATGAAGCTCGGCCAGCAGAAGGTGCTTCGAGAAGGCACGGAAGGCAGCCAGCGCGTAACGTATCGGCTGATCAAGCGCAACGGCTCCCTGATCGAGGAAGAGCAAATCGCGAAGAAGGTGCTGGTGGAGCCGACTCCGACGATTATCCTCAAAGGAACGAAAGTGATCCGGGGCGAAGGCTCGGGCAAATTCATTTGGCCGGTCTCCAAGGCGCGGATCACGAGCTATATGGGCTCCAGATGGGGCAGAATGCACAACGGCATCGACATGATCGGGAACAGCAACATCCGCGCCGCCGACGAAGGCGTCGTCGAATTCGCCGGATACAAGAAAGGCGGATTGGGGAACGCGGTCATCATCGATCACCAGAACGGCTTCAAAACCGTCTACGGCCACATGAAGAGCGTCAGCGTGAAGAAAGGCCAGATCGTCGAGAAGGGCGACAAGCTCGGCGTCATGGGCAGCACGGGACGGTCGACCGGCACTCATCTTCATTTCGAGATTCATTTGAACGGCAAGATCAAAAATCCGACGAGCTACTTGAAGTAGCTAGAGCAGCTCCATTCGCGGCCAACGCCGGGGTGGAGCTGTCTTTTTCGAAGAGGGAGATGCTGGCGATGGATGAGGAGAGGGGTGCGTCATCCGTTTGAGCGCGCGGTGCTTCGCTGCATGACGGCGGTCGGTCGACCACATGCGGCCCTTTGCTCGCAACGGACTCAGAAGACCTTATTTTACCGAAACCCCCTCATTTTGCTGGCGATTCGGACTGACGATCCGTTATTTCCGCTTTTCTTGGCCGATATGGCCATCTTAGAGCCAAATAACGGATTCTGTGTCCGCAAGGGTGCGCAAAACCCGGTTTTGTTCACAGATAGCGGATCCTCTGTCCGAACGGTATGCGACGATGGGGCGATAGCGCAGCCGGCCGGCGAAAGCGGAAGGATTCCCGGATCGCGGTCAGATGAATGGGCGGGAGATGGGTACCTATCGGTTTTTGTAATCGTCCAGAATTTTTGTTCATTGATCGCATAAAATAGCGTTTAAAGGGGCAAGTCTTAAAATACTTCTCGTTACCCGAAAGTGTTATTGCTTCTTGCAAAGGTTTATAATTTATTTACGACGTGAATAAATTATAATACAATGTAAATAAAATTGCTTAAAGGGAGGGGCTTGAAATGGCCCAAACCAATATCAATATTCGGATGGACGAAGACCTGAAAAAAGAAGCGGAAGCACTCTTTTCCGAGTTGGGATTGAATATGACGACAGCAGTAAATATCTTTGTGCGCCAGTCGCTGCGACAAGGCGGAATCCCATTCGATATTACAACACAAACCGATCCTTTCTATAACCCGGCTAATCTCAAAAGGATAAGAGATTCCATAATGCAAATGGAGCAAGGGAGGAGCGTCCGCAAAGTTAGCGTGGATTTGGAGCGAATGGCCGATGAGTAATTTGATTTTTACAATCTATGCTTGGGAAGATTACTTGTACTGGCAGACCGAGGAACGTAAAATTTGAAACGGACGACTTTTGTGCGGAAGCAAGGAATTTCCTTGTTTTTTAAGGTATCCTTTGGTACAATATGATAAATAATATTGATAAGCGGCGAAGCTGCCTCATCAATTGGTGTTTCGCCACCATAAGACGCGAGCGATACAATTGGCGTTTCGCCGCCATAAGACGCGAACGATACAATTGGTGTTTCGCCACCATAAGTGCGAGCTATAGTATTGAGGGACGGTGACATCAGATCATCGTCCTTTTTTGTGGGCAGAGGGAGGGAGATAGAATGTCAGAGGAAAAATTGCAGTTTTATCGCGTTACGGATACATACCTCCAATTCCTAAAGCAGATTGAACCAAAGGTTCATCTCAATTATCCCCACCGCAAAAAGCCGTATATCGGAATCATATTAACCATAGGTAGCCATCAATACCATGCTCCGTTATCTTCCTATAAACCGGAAAAGTACGATCGGATAAAAAACTCGAACAAGACCATTTTTAAAGTGTACGGGAAAGATCAGAATGAACAACTTGCTGTCATTCATCTAAATAATATGTTCCCGATTATTCAAACGGAAGTTGAATGGATGGTTTTTCAGCAGGAGCCCCAAGGTTATAGGAATTTATTGGAGAAAGAGTATCGTTTTATTGTTGCCAATCAAGAGACCATTCGAAAACGCGCCTCCGACCTTTATCAAGATGTAATCAAAGGCAACACATTTTATAGCCGTATATCCAATGACTTTGCGTTACTTGAAAAAGAGTATCGTAAATTCAACAAGAATCGTTTACCTGCAGATTCCGGCTCCGGACTGCCGCGCGCTTTGATGAAAACAACAAACAGGAATTGGCGCGTGAAATTATAAACAAAAAACGTGCTGCGGCTCGCGGCATCGGCTTGCTATACCGACGTTTTACGGTTGTTCAGCTTTTAAGTCATTTGAAGTCGGGTCTAGAAGTTCGCGTAGAATCTATGCTTGGTTGATGCAGGTCTACCGGGTTGAAGAGTCATACCGGGAAATTCATTATAAAGATAAGAAAAGCGCAGCTAACATTAAGGTATACGCTCTTTATTTCTTTTTGGGCGGATAAGGCTCTTTGCGGTCTGTCCGGTTTAACAAGTAGTCAACGCTGGTTTGGTGCAGGTCGGCCAGTTTGATAAGTGCTGAGGTTGGTAAATCCAACTCGCCAGACTCGTACCGTGAATATGTGGTTTGGTTTACCTTCAGCAAATCAGCTATTTCTTTCTGTGTCCAGTCCTTGTCTTCTCGCAGTACTCGAATTCGCTTGAACATTTCTTTTATCACCCAAAGCTATCATAAATTATGCGAGAACTGCATATTGATTTTTATGCGTTTTTCGCATAAATTAAAAGTGGTGATATCAAGTTATGGGGGGAACTGGGAGAATGAACAGCGTATTGCAAGCGTTGTATAATGGCGACCTGTGTCCTGTTGGGGAGATCGTACCGAAAAAACCAGCTTACCGGGAGATCGGCCGCAAAATCACGGAGGAACTGGGCGTATGGAGAAAACGGCTGACCGAGGACGAATACAACCAGTTGGAGAGCCTGCTCGACCTGCGCGTCCAAACCATCGAAATGGACTTGGCCGCGTCGTTCGAATACGGTTTTAAGCTTGGGGCGTCTCTGATGATTGAAGTGATGTCCGAGCAGTAAGCGCGGTATTGTTATGTTGTACGGAAAAGGATGCTCCCCGCGACAAGCAATCCATTCTTGATATTCGGGGCAAAACGGCAGAAGGCGAGCTCATAAATGTTGAGATGCAGCTTTTCAACAAATATGATACCGAGACGAATGCGTGACCATAAACATTCTGAATTATTCATTTTTACCGAACAACCAATATCATAATGTGTTCCATTTACGGGAAGACCGCAGCGGCATTATGCTTATCGATGATATAGAGCTGCATTTTCTCGAATTGCCGAAGCTTGACGATCATGCCGCCCCTGTCGAGAGCGGCGGACTGGTCAACTGGTTGCTTTTCTTGAAAGGTGTCGATAAATCCAATTGGGAGGTGCTGACGATGAATGAGCCTGTGTTGAAAAAAGCAATGACTACGTTGGAATTTCTTAGCCAGGATGCCGAGGCCCGCCGATTGTACGAAGACAGGCAGAAGTATTTGCACGATGAAGCTTCCATGATTGAGGGAACGTTGGCAGAGGGCCAGGCACGTGGAGAGAAAAAAAAGGCTGTCGAGATGTCCAGAGAGCTTCTTAAGCGCGAGTGGATATATCCATTATAGCAGAAGCATCAGGGTTGTCTAAGGCTGAGATCATGGCTTTAAAAAAGAATAACTAATCACCTACCGGTTGACGAGTCAGCCCGGGAAATTCATTCGTTATAGAGATAAGTAAAGCGCAGCTACCATTAAGGTAAACGCGCTTTATTTCTTTTTGAACAGATGGGGCTCTTTGAGGTCTGTTCGATTAACAAGTAATCTCTGCTTGTTTGGTGCAGAGTCGGCCAGTTTGAGCTGGCCTATGGACAACCGGCAGCATCAATTCTTCCATCAAATCACCGAATAATACTTTGGTCTGATCGTCGTTAGGCGCCCATTGACGAGCAACTTTCCGGATTCGGTAATGAAGGGTTGGACGGCTCCACGTACAGCTCTTTGTTTCTCACGGAATTTGGCCAATAGTTCGTGTCTCGTTTTTGGTTCATTTGACGAATCCTGATTATTTGTCGAAATATTGGTAAATTAGGACTAATTATGCTTTAATCCATGTACCCTATAGATGTAATATGTTACTATAAATTAAAATAATCGAAAGAGGGTGGTTATTTCTCGTAAAAAGTATTTAATCCAGTCCATGGATGAAAGAAAAGTGCTGAAAGGGTTGTTAACAAATGAGAGGATGTGCTATGTTGAAAAAAATTAGAATTAAGAGTACACTGTTAATGTTTTTGGCGCTCATGTTGGTTTTATCACAAACCGCCTTTGCTGGTCTTAAACCAGAGGAATTTGATATTGTTAAGGCGAAACAAGCCTTGGTGGAGAAACACAAGCACGAATTTAATCCAAGTTTAACTGAAAAGGAAAAGAAAGAACGAAATGACGAAGTATTGCTTCTTTTGAATAGGGTAGTTTCTGGAGTTGAAGACGCTGAGCGAGTAGATAACTATCTAAAAGAAATGAATATCTATAAGCTTGAAATTCCGGAAGACGGTACTAGGGATATTGTACCTTTAAGTCAACCTAACGATGTAGTACTTAATAAACCGATAATCTATCAAGATGCTCAATCCGGTTACTGGTTTGCAGCAGGTGGTGGTTACTGGGCAAATACTAATTGGAATAATGACTATACCCATATTTGGCTTGGTTATGTTGGGGAAACGAAAGATATTGGAAAATATGACTCTGTAGGGCTAACATATTATAATACTTCTGGAACATATAATGCAACTGTGTTGAGTTCTATGGGGTTATGGCATGATGGATTCGGTAATGAGCAGACTACTACAAACCCTAGTCATGGTGATGGTAAATTCGGTGTGGCATTTGATTATCAGGACCAAGTATATATCAGCAGTATTAACTGGTTAACTGGAGCTATAACAGTGCGTTATCGTGGCCATGGTTTTGGTGCTTCTGTAGTATATAATTCAAACTTTACAAATTGGAATGGAAAAGCAAGAACACTTTATGCACACACTTGGAATTCGACCAATGTAAGTAGTATTAGTTTTAACGGGAGTGCTACAAACTTTGGAGCAACAATTAATTTTAGTAATGACTTAAATAGATTTTCAGCATTCAATGGGGCAGATACATCTTTCTAAGAGGAATGAGTAAAGTGTTATTGATACCCCTTGTAGTAGTAGGGATTGCTCTAATTTCACTTGTTGTTTATATTTTCATAAAAAGGTTGAATAGCTTATCCACTTCCAATTTTTTGATTTACAGCTTGCAGCTGACTGTTAGTGGGATTTCACTTCTTTTAACTTGGTATTTTTTTTCTGAGAGTGATGTTAACCTTAAGGCACTACTTTACCTTGCATTTATTTTTATTAGTTGTGGCATACTACTGAGCACATCAATAATTCTTAGTAGGAATAAACCCTAGTTTCAAAGGTCACAATTGCTTATACAGAAAATTGGCATCGAATTCCAATCGGCCTTGGCCGTCATCAAGCAATTGTGTTTTGCGGATGATCACGACCCGGCGCACCTTGATACGGGACATCGCTTAAATAACGGCAGGCTTGAACTTCCTTGGCGAGCCGCCGGGTCCATTCGATCTTGCCAACACAGCCGATCTTCGTGTGTTCCCACAGACTGCAGAAGTTTTGGCAGATGAATCCTTTGTCGAATCGAGAGTACCACCTCTCGCTAGCCAAGCTGTTCAAATTTTTGCTGTAGTTTGCGCAGGGAGTAACCTTGATCCATCGCCCGCAAACAGCTCACCCACTTTTCAGGGTATATTGTACGGTGAATGGGTGTGTTCGTCAGATCGTTAACGTATGAAAGCGCATCCATAATCTGATTCAAAGGAACTGTAGGCATTCGCAAATCCTCATTTCACCAAATTCGTACAAACCACGCAAATCCCCCGTCTTCGGCAACCGGCAGCATTTATTCTTCCATCACATCACCGAATAACTCTTTGGTCTGGTCGTCGTTAGGCGTCCATTGACGAGCGACTTTTCCGGATTCGGTAATGAAGTGTTGGACGGCTCCGCGTACAGCACTTTGTTTCTCGCGGAATTTGGCCAATAGTTCGTTGCCCTGAAACCCCTGTTGGATCAAGTCTGCCAAAATTAAATCAGCAAAATAATCGTTGCCTGGATACTCACGCACTGGCCGCATTACAATCATGTTGTCTTTTAATGCAAACTCCACTTCGTCCTTGATATCGAGCTGCTCGTATAATTTTAGAGGTATCGTGACTTGGCGTTTTTGCGAGACCCGCGCGCGTTTCCATTCCATCGACTGCACCGCCTCATGATCGATAGCCATAGTATTCTCCTCCAGTACATTCGTTAATCCTTGTTTCAAAATATCTTTGTTTCTTTACTCTATTGTATCTTGATCACAAGAAAACCTCCAGACTGGAATTGAAAAACGGGCTGCAAAAAGGGAGTACGGAGTGGGAACTAACTAACCGAGAACGTATACAAGCGCCGATAAGGAAGCCAAGCCTGCCCTTGCGCACCATAGCGTCCTCGCCCTCCGCCCGCCTGCCACGAAACGCCATTGGGGTCTTGCTCCGCGTTATGGTAAGATAAATGCAGGAATAGCTTCCGAGCAACGGGAGGCGGTGACGATATGTTGGGCAAGATCCTGGTCGTCGACGACGAACGGCCGATCGCGGATATTTTGAAATTCAATTTGGAAAAAGAGGGCTACGAGGTCGTCTGCGCCTTTGACGGGGAGACGGCGGTGCGGCTCGCTTTCGAGGAAGAGCCGGATCTGATTCTGCTCGACTTGATGCTGCCCGTGAAGGACGGGATGGACGTCTGCCGCGAGGTTCGCGCGAAGCTGTCCGTGCCGATTATTATGCTGACCGCCAAGGACAACGAGATCGACAAGGTGCTCGGCCTCGAGCTCGGCGCGGACGACTACGTGACGAAGCCGTTCGGCGCTCGCGAGCTGTTGGCCCGGGTGAAGGCGCATTTGCGCCGCCAGCGCAAGATGGAGGCGGCGCGGGCGGACGAGGAGTCGCAGCCGGAAGCCGAGCGCCAGGGCATCAAGCTGTTCAACCTGTTCATCGATACGGATATGTACGTCGTCTACAAGAACAATCAGCCGCTCGATCTGACCCACCGGGAATTCGAGCTCGTCCATTATCTCGCCAAGAACAGCGGGAAGGTTATGACCCGCGAACATCTGCTGCAGGCGGTGTGGGGCTTCGAGTATTTCGGGGACGTGCGGACGGTCGACGTCACGATCCGGCGTCTTCGGGAGAAGCTGGAGGACGACCCTAGCCGTCCGGAGATCATTTTGACCCGCCGAGGTTTGGGTTATTTGGTCCGCAATCCGAGGATGACGGGCGGGCTATACGGATGAGAGGCGTCCGCTTGTTCCGCAGCATTCAGCTTAAATTAATTATCATGGTGCTGCTGCTCATCTTGATCGCGGTGCAGCTGATCGGCGTGTATTTCATCAGCACGATGAAGACGTCGCTGATCAACTCCTTTACGACCAACTTGAACGAACAGGCGACGCTGCTGACGGCGATTCTGTCTACGGATACCGTCGAGGGCAACCCGCAAGCCGGGACGGAGGCGACGCTGAGCGAGCTGGTCAGCAGCTTCTTCTCGACCCGCGACGCGGAGATCCAGGTGCTCGACGCCAGCGGCCGGGTGCTCGCGACGTCCAATCCGTCCTCGCAATCGTACATCGGGCGGAAGAATACGTCGCTGCTCGTCAGCCGCGCGCTTCAAGGCGTGCGGGACAACGAAGAAGAGACGATCGACGAGGAGAACAACCGCAATAAGGTCATCGCGAAGCCGGTTATCAACAACGGCAAGATCGTGGGCGCGATCTATATCGTCGCTTCGATGAAAGAGCTGTACCAGACGATGGAGGAGATCAACCGCATCTTCGTCTCGGGGACGCTGATCGCGCTCGGCTTGACCGCCTTGCTCGGCGTCCTGCTCGCGGGCACGATCACGTCGCCGATCAAGGCGCTGACGCGGCAGGCGACGGCGGTCGCGGAGGGGCGGTTCGACGAACGGGTCCCGGTATTCGGCAAGGACGAGATCGGACAGCTAAGCGTCGCCTTCAACGATATGACCGACCGCTTAAGCGACGCGCTGTCCGTGAACGAAGAGGAGAAGGAGAAGCTGTCTTCGATTCTCTCGAACATGAGCGACGGCGTCCTGGCGACGGATGAAGTCGGGCGGGTCATCGTCATCAATCGCCGGGCGAAGGCGATGCTGGGCATCGGCGAGCTGAAGAACGGGACGACGCTGTCGGAAACGCTCGGCATCGGCAAGGAGCCGATCGCCGACACGCTGCAAGGGAACGAACTCTCGATGCTGCTGAACCGCGAGCTGGAGGAGCAGGCGGAGGAGCTGGTCTTCCGGGTTACGCTGACGCCGATCCGCCGTCGGGACAAAGGCGTCGCCGGAGCGATCGCGGTGCTGCAGGACGTCACCGAGGCGGAGAAGCTGGAGCAATCCCGGCGCGAATTCGTCGCGAACGTCTCCCATGAGCTGCGGACGCCGCTGACGACGATCAAGAGCTACGCCGAAGCGCTCGACGACGGCGCGCTGGAGGAGCCGCCGGTCGCGGGCCGTTTCGTCGGCGTCATCCGCAACGAGACGGAGCGGATGATTCGGCTCGTCACCGATCTGCTGCACTTGTCGCGGTTCGATTCCCACCGCAATCAGCTCCGGAGACAGCAGATCGATCTGGCCGAGATGCTGGAAGAGGTCGTCGACCGGTTCTCGTTCCAGCTGCGGCAGAAGGCGATCACCGTATCGGTGAAAGTCGAAGACAAGCTGCAGCAGGCTTGGCTCGATCGCGACGGCATCGATCAGGTGCTGGACAACCTGGTGTCGAACGCGATCAAGTATACGCTGGACGGCGGGGCGATCGACATTTCCGCGAGGATGAACGGCGCGGGCCAGCTGGCCATCGCGGTCAAGGATACCGGCATCGGCATTCCGAAGAAGGATTTGAGCCGGATTTTCGAACGGTTCTACAGGGTCGACAAGGCACGCTCCCGCAATATGGGCGGCACGGGGCTGGGCTTGTCCATTGCCCGGGAAATCGTGCGCGCGCACGGGGGCTCCATTGCGATCGATTCCGAAGCGAACGTCGGCACGGTCGTCACGGTGCTGCTGCCGATCGTGCCGGAAGGAAGTGATGTCCCATGATCGAGAAGGGCAAGACGGCGCTGCTATTCCTCCTGGTCGTGCTCAGCCTGTACCAGAGCTATCTGCTCGCGTACAGCAAGCCTCTCCTGGAGGTGAAAGTGAAGACCGAGCTCGATTACGTGAAAGCGGAGCCGCTCGGAGACGAGCAGGACGTCAAGGACCTGATTTTCCCCGAGCAGATGGTCATTCATCTCGGAGAAGACAAGCACACCGTGTTCTATCCGAATACGTCGCCGTTCTATAAGCTGATCCTGGAGAAGCTGAAGGTCCGGGAGTTCAAGGGTCTGCAGAGGGATTCGCGGCAATCCGTAGACTGGGATCTCGTCCGGCGGGAGAATCAGGGCGTCGAGCTGCGCTTCGCCAAGCCCGTGCCGTTCGAGCTGCTGCAGAAGGCGTTCAAGATCGATGGCGATTTTCTGTTCTACAAGGATTCCATTGACCGCATCTGGATCTATACGAGCAAGCTCCGCGACGAGGTGCGGACGTTCTTCTTCAGCGCGGACGGCCGCAACGTGTACGAGGCGCAGAAGGCGGACCTCACCGTCGGGGACGTGGAAGGCTACGTCGGCTTCGGCCAGTACTGGGACCCTTATACGATATTCGGAGACGATCAGTACGTTCCGGAGCGGCCGATCGCAAGAATGCTCGAGATGGAAGTGGCGTTCACCCGCTATACGACGGAACAGATGAAGGATAATCTCTTCATCGATCCGGACCGGACGAGGACGATTCCGAGCAGCCAGCCGGGGGCGACCTTCTATACGGACAGCAAGAGAGGATTGAAAATCGAACAGGACGGCACGTGGCTCTCGTACACCGACACGGTCGCTCCGACGGAAGGCGACAACGATCCGATCGACAATTTGCTGGCCGCGGTCAGCTTCGTGAATCAGCACGGAGGCTGGAACGGCACGCACCTGTTGGTCCGGGAGGTCGGAAGGGAGGCGGGCAGCGAGTTGATCCGGTTCCAGCAATATTATCGGGAAACGCCGCTCGTCGCCGATGCGGCGACGAACTTCGGCTATATGCAGCTGACGATGAAGCAAGGCCTCGTGACCTCCTACAACCGGTCGATCGTCGTGCTGGACAACGAAGTGAAGAACAAGAAGCTGCGTGAGCTGCCCGGCGGAGAGCCGCTAAGGGAAATTCTCAAGAGCATGGGCGCGGGCGGCGGAGACGTCGAGGCGATCTTCCCCGCTTACCGTCCGATCTTGAAGGAAGATTCGGTCGTTCTAAGTCCGGTATGGGCGGCGAGGCTGGCGAACGGAGAAGTGAAGGTCGTCGCGGAATCGGCGCCCGCGACCGGACGATAATCGCGCGCGAGGCGCGGGAAGGGAGTGCGGGATGGACTGGCGAACGGCCAAGAGCGTGCTGATCGTTTCTTTTCTAGTGTTGAATATCGTGCTGGGGTACCAGCTCTGGATCGAGTGGCGCGAGCGGATGAATACGGCGGTCAACTGGACGTCCCTCCCTCCCGAGACGCTGCAAACGATGCGCGACAAAAAAATCCAGGTCAACGACAACGTGAAAATTCCGACCGGCACGCCGTCGATGCGGGAGCTGACGTTTACGTTCAAGGAACGGGCGGGAGAGAGCCCGGCCGAACGGAAGCCGATCGCGAACCCTCCCGAGACGCGGATCGTGTTCAACGAGGAATTGGGGCAAGCGCTCGGAGAGATCATTCCGGAGTTCGACCTGTACGAGTTCGACCAGCCCGGCAGCCGGGAAGGGGTGAGCTTCGTCTTTAACCGGCTGGTGGACGGGTGGCCGATGTTCGACATTCATCTGAACTTGTATTACAGCGAACAGAGGATCCGGTCCTACACGCAGGACGTCATCGAGATCCGGCCTTCGGCCGGGGCGAAGGAGCAGCAGGTGCTCTCGGCCGCGAAGGCGCTCGCCAAGGTCATCGAAAGAAACCTGCCTGCGGGATCGATCATCAAGGAAATCCGGCTCGGCTATCACGGGGAAATTTTCGACGATACGGAACAAGTCACGTTCCCTTCGTGGAGGGTTTTGTTGGAAAACGGCGAAGAAGTGTATTATGTGAACGCGATTACCGCGGAAGTCACGACAGAGAAAGGCGACGCTCTCTTGCACCCGTAATCGCCGGGCGAACGGGCGGCGGGAGCGGCGCCGGGAGAGGAACAGGAACGAGATCATGGGACTTCGATTCACGGTGCTGGCCAGCGGCTCGACCGGCAATGCGACCGTCGTATCCACGGATGCGGCGACGGTGCTGGTCGACGTCGGCCTGAGCGGCAAGAAGATAGAAGAGTTGATGAAGGAAAGAGAGATTACCGGGCAGGATCTGGACGCGATCTTCGTCACGCACGAGCATTCCGATCATATCAAGGGACTCGGGGCGTTCGCGCGCAAGCATCAAATTCCCGTCTACGCCAACGAGAAGACGTGGGACGCGATGAAAAAGACGGTGGGCGAGCTGCCGGACGGCCAGCGGCGAATCATGCCGACGGACGGCGTCATGGAAATCGCCGACATGCGCATCGAATCGTACGCGATTTCCCACGACGCGGTCGAGCCGGTCGGCTACTGCTTCCTCGCGGGCGGAGCGAAGCTGAGCTTGGCGACGGATCTCGGCTACGTGAGCGAGAAAGTGATGCGGCAGCTGCGCGATTCGGACGTCATGGTGCTCGAATCCAATCATGACGTCGACATGCTGAGAATGGGCCGATATCCGTGGAATATCAAACGGAGGATTCTGGGCGACACCGGCCACTTGTCCAACGAAGCTGCGGGAGAGGCTTTGTGCGCCCTGTTGTCGGGCAGCTTGCGCAGAGTGTACTTGGCCCATTTGAGCCAGGAGCACAATCTGATGGATTTGGCGAAACTGACGGTGAATACAGTATTAGAGAACAACGGTTTTTTCTATCATAAGGATGAATTCGCCTTGCGCGATACTTACCACGACCGGCCGACGCCATGGGACGTCGTCAAATGAAGCGGGCGCACCGCCGTTACAAGAGAAGCTGGCGGTCCAGCTCGGACTCCATCGCGACGGCTTTCTCCCGGATTTCTTCGGGCGTGAGCAAGCCTTTGTCGACCAACAGCTCGATGAGCGTGCTCAGGGCGAGCAGCTCCTTGTAGTGATCCTGCTTCATCTCCGCCACCTGTGAGGCCAGTTCGAGGAATTGCCAACCGTATCCCGCAGTTTTCATTGGATATCCTTCCTTTCTTTACATGCGTAAGATGAGGGGAAACCACTTGCTTGTCTTCTCCGATTCTATTACTATTCTAGTCAAAACCTTATTAATCATTCCTATTAATTTCGAATCGGAAGTATAGAAGCGATAGAACGAGAGAAGCTAATAGTGCGTGTTTCCGATTTTCGGCACGGCCTCCAATAGGGTGATCCGCAGGAGAGGGAGCGCAAGGCTCCCCGACAGAAGGAAGGTACATGACCATGGGCTTGTTCGACGACGATTTCTACTCCACGCGAGTGAGAAGGCGTACGCGCTTCCTGAAGAGCTTCGGCTCCAAGTTCAATCGCAATTCTCCTCAAGCCGCGGTCGTGCGCGTCGCGATCGTCTCTTCGGTCACGAGCTCGCTCATCGTGGCGATGCTGTTCCTTCTGTTCGGCGGAGGCGCCCCGTCGAAACCCGAGGCGAAGCCGGCGCTCGCCGTCGGACAGTCTTACATAGAAACGTCGGAGCGGATTATTACGGCGTCGGAGAAAGTTCGGCCCGCGGTCGTGAGCATCATCAATATGACGACGCAAGCGCTCGAGCTTCAGGAGGTCGAAGAGCTGAAGGAGCACGAGCTGCCGTACTATTCGAGCATGGGTTCGGGCGTGATTTTCCGGATCGATGACGGCAAGGCTTATATCATTACGAACGCGCACGTCCTCAAGGATGCGGGCAAGGTCCAGGCGGTGCTCGTCAGCGGGGACAAAAAGGACGCGAGAATCGTCGGCCGGGACGCCGTCACCGATCTGGCGGTGCTGGAGGTGGACGCTGCCGGGATCGAGACGGTCGTGGAGATCGGCCAATCCGAGCGGCTCCGGGTCGGAGAGATGGTGATCGCCATCGGCAATCCGCTGGGCTTCGGCGATTCGCTGACGCAGGGCATCATCTCGTCGACGAAGCGAATCATTCCGGTCTCGATCAACCAGGACGGCAATTACGATTGGGAGCAGGAAGTCATCCAGACCGACGCCGCGATCAATCAGGGCAACAGCGGGGGCGCGTTGGTCGACTTGCACGGCAAGCTGGTCGGCATCAACAGCATGAAGGTCGCGAATATGGGCGTCGAGGGAATCGGCTTCGCCATTCCGATCGACGACGCGATGCCGATTCTGTATGAGTTGATGGATAAGGGCCGAATTTCGCGCCCTTACATGGGCGTGTATACGATGAACTTGGACTTATACTTGGGCGGCCCGTCGTTCGACGATTGGGGCGATCCGGAAGAAGCTTACGAGGAGGGCTTGGAAGAGGAGTTCGAATCGGCAGTGCCGGTCGTGCCCGACAACGTGACCGAGGGCGTTATCGTGCTGGAAGCGGTAGGGCCGTCTCTTGACGCCGGCCTGAAGTTCAACGACATTATCGTCGCACTGGACGGCCATCCGATCGAGAGCACGCTCGATCTGCGCAAGTATTTATACCGCGACAAGAAGATCGGGGACTCCTTGAAGGTGACGTATTACCGGGACGGGAAAAAATTGAACTCTAACGTGAAGCTCTCCGAGAAATCGGAGCAAGAAGAATAGGAAGGGAACGAATCGATGTATTGCGTATGCCGCGAGCACGTAGAGCTGGCGATCGACAAATTCGTGGACGAATACGAGGACGCGCCGGATCTGGTCGATCTGGGAACGGCGAAGTTCTCGGCCTGGACCGCCCCGGAGCATTGCGAATGGTGCGATAACAAGGCTGAAGTGTTGGTCGTGTAAGAGAAGAGGCCGCAAGTATCCCGGGGTCGGGAGCTTGCGGCCTCGCTATTAGGGTTGGAACCTGAGCGGTTCATATTTGGCACGGTTTTGTTTAACCCAAGTATTCCATTCCGTCAGATCGTCGCTTTGAGGCATCTCGGGATCTTCGACGATTTCGGCGAGCGCGCGAACGTAGGTCACGTTTCCTTCTTCTACATCATCCATCAAATAAGGAACAATCGGCGCACCAAGTTCGGTGATCCGGTCAATCGAAACTAACGCGTCGGCGCTATTCTTCAAGGAACTGTGGAAGGACGGAATTCCCGCTACGAACGCTTTCCATTGGTCCAGCCATTCATGCGGTCTGGCGAAAGGAAAATCTGTTTTCGTTTTCGATACGCTGGTTGCGGCGTGGATCAGGTTATAGGAGGTGAGCGATTCGTCCTTTTCGATTACTTCGATCAAATATGGAAGATAATCGATACTTAAACCAGACAATTTTTGAAATGCCTCTGCACTGCGATAATCGCTCGGCAAGGAACTCTTTAACGTTGAGGGATTGCTCGTCTGAATCAACCATTCTTTGATTAATTGCTCGACAGCAGCTCTCTTTTCCCTTGCATCATCTTTACTGGCGCCGGCATTAAATTGGAATATGAAAAATGATGATACAACCAGCACAGACAGGACACAAATTGCAACAATAACCCCTTTTTGGTTTTTCATTGTCATTTGTGGACACGCCTCCTTGTTATTTGTAATAGGCGACTGCTGGGCCATATCCACCTGGGGCAGCATTATAAGGGGATAGGCCTGAGCTACTCATCACTTCTAATGAACCCCATTTTGCTATCGAGGTCGAGCTGCCTGATTTTTTGGCAAAGTGCACAACACTGTTTGTTGATCCATACGCTATTACTTTTGCATCCGACGAACTTGTTTTGGTGTAACCAATGGATTCCATATAAGTATCTACTTGACTTACGGTGGGGTATATCTCAACATTCGAAGAATTTTTCCATGGCCATAACCATGTGGTTGTTAATCCGAGAGCGTATGCTAGGCAGTGCAGTACTACCTGCAACTGTGATCTCAAGAGGTAACAGGCGAGATGGTACAGCAAAAACCTTTTAATTCTATTTTTTGTATTTATATTTTTAATTTTATTTTTCTGCAAGCAAAAAAACAATAAGGAAACTGTTGCACTTCCGTTTCCACTGGCCATTCGCTCCATCCGGTCCGTCGCCCCAAACCTTTCGGACAGAGGATCCGCTAACCGTGACCAAAAACGGGTTTTTCGCACTTTCGCGGACACAGGATCCCTTATTTGCTTCGTTGACGGTAATTTCAGCCATTACAAATAGAAATAAAGGATTGTCTGTCCGAAACGACTTCAAAATGAGGGGATTTCGTCAAAATAAGGTCATTTGAGTCCTATCGCCAAAGATCGAATGATTTAGTCCCACAGTCTGGGGCGATGGAACGACGAAACAAAGAGGACGATGCGCAACGGTTGATATTGATAATCGTTCTCAATGTGTTAAACTGATCACGAATGGATATTCATGATCAACGGAGCTAAGGAGGTAAGAGTAAAAGGATGAACTTGCACGTTCACGCGATGTCGTGGAGCTACGCGGCCCTCCAATTGCTTGACGTAGGACGGTACGTTTTGCGGCCGGGAGAAAATGCGAACGCGTATCGTCTGCAGAACGGCGAGTTCCTGTATGCGTTCCGGGGCAAGGCGGGAATTCGGATCGACGGGACGGCATACGCGGCGAATTGCGACTTCGTCTGCCATGCGGGCTGCGGCGCGAGCGTCGAGATCGTGCCGATCGAGGGTCCATTCGAATATTATCGAGTTGGCTATTTGGCGGTCGCGGTAGAACCGGGCAGCGGGCAGCCGACGCCATTGCGGCGATCCGTCGAACCCTTCGGATTGCATTACGGCTTTGCGCCGCGGAATCCGGTTCCGCTCCGCATGAGTGTCGAGCAGATGCACCGACAGTGGACGCAAGCGGGAACGCTGCGACGACTCCAGGCGAAGGCGCTGTTCCATCAATTCGCCTACGAGGCGCTTCGCGAGCTGCTGGAGCGGGAAAGCGCCGCTGAGACGGCCGATCCCGTACGATCGGCGGTTCGCTATATCGGAGAACATTACGCCGAGCCGTTGACGTTGGACTCCATCGCCTCTGTGCCGGGTTGTACCGGACGGCAGCTGCAGCGGTTCTTCAAGGATAAGCTGCTGATCGGGCCGATCGAGTACTTGATACGATTGCGACTTAGCAAGGCCAAGACTCTTCTCTGCGAGACGGACGTTCCGTTAAAGCAGATCGCAGAGGCGGTAGGCTACGCGGACAGCTATCATTTCAGCCGGTTGTTCAAGAAGCACGAAGGCGTGTCTCCCGGCCGGTACAGGGAGTGGGCGAAATGCGCGGACGATCGCGACCGTCGCCAATATTCATTGCGCTTGTCGCGAAATACTATTGTTGCCGGAAAATCGGGGAGATATAGTGGGTTTGAAGACAAAATGCGGCACAGTCGAACGATCGCGCACTTGCGAGGCGAGTTGAGGCTGGAACGCAAGCCGGAAAAAATCGTCGTACTCGATTACCAATATCTCGACCATCTGGCGGCGCTGGGGGAAATTCCGGCCGGAAGCGTGGTCGGGACGAGCGACAGGTCGGCGTTTCCGGCATATCTGGCGGACCGGACGGGCGGCGTCAAGGTGGTCGGAACGAAGGAAGCGCCCGACTTAAAGGCAATTATCGAGGCGGGACCGGATCTGATCGTCTGCACGGTGTTCCAGGAAGCGCTGTATGACCGATTGTCCATGATCGCTCCGACGCTGCTGTTCGACCGCAACGAGGATTGGCGCTCCGCGTTGCTGAAGTTTGGCCGGATCGTCGACAAGGAGCGGGAAGCGAGGCTGTTGCTCGATCGTCATGACCGGAGGCTCGCGAAATTGCATAAGACGCTGGCCGATCGGCTGGCGGGGAAGACCGTTGCCTTGATCCGGCCTCGAGATCGGATCATTCGCCTGCATACGACTGCGCACCGCACGGCGGAAGTTCTCTATCGCGATTTGGGACTTGCCGCACCGAGGATGACGGTAGGCAAAGAGAAGACGAGCTTCCCGCTCCCGCTGGAAGCGATGACCGATCTGGATGCGGATCATCTGTTCGTGCTGGAGGACGATTCCAACGGGGAGCTGGCCGACGAATTCCGCAGCACGCCGACCTGGCATGGACTCGAGGCGGTTCGGAGAAACAGGGTATATACGGCGAACACGACCCTGTGGGTCGGTTACTATGGTCCGATTGCGATCGGACGGGTATTGGACGAAGTCGCGGCCGCGCTATTGCGGCGGGCGACTTAACCGAATAAGGCGATCACCGGAAGGAGGCGGCATCAAGGAATAGGCGCCTCCTTTTTTTGAGCTTTGCTATCGGACTCAGATGACCTTAATTTGTCGAAAACCCCCCATTTTGATTGCGGTTCGGACAGACGATCCGCTATATCCATATATCGTGGCCGAAATGGTCATCAACGGAGCAAATAAGGGATTCTCTGTCCGCAAAGGTGCGGAAAACCCGGTTTTGTTCACGGATAGCGGATCCTCTGTCCGAACGGCCTGGGCGATGGGGCGAAGGCGGTTGGGCGAGGAGAACGGATGAAGGTAGTGGGGCGAAGGCGGCAGGGCGAAGAGAACGGATGAAGGTGGTGGTGCGATGGGCCATGGGCCATGGGCAATGAGAACGGGTGAAGACGGTGGGGCGATTGGCAAGAGGACAATGGGGCAAAGAGGATCATTAGACGGAAAATGCCTTGAATGGATGGAGAGGGGAGCGCATGCGGGAAGCCACCATTAAATTGACGATCGATTCCGCGCCGAGAGACGATGTCAGCCGCTTGAAGCTGATCGAGCTGTATCGGTTCGTCGTCGATCAGGCGGTACGGCTGGAGATCGACGAATACGTCAGAATCACCTGGGAGCTCGATGGCGGGGGAGAGCCGTCCGAGCGGGAAGAAAGCGAAAGCAGCCCGGGTGCGATAAGAGCGCTCAGCAGACGGCAACGGCAGATCGCAACGATGCTGTGCGACCATTACTCGATCAAGAGAATCGCCGGCGAGCTGTTCGTCAGCGTAAATACGGTCAAGAAACATATTCAAAACATGAAGAGGGCGCTTGAAGTGGAAACGTCCGGGGCGGATTTCATTTACGAGCTGAATCGGCTGAGGCAGGGGGGAAGGTTGACGGAGAACGGATTTGCTCCATTCGAATAACGGACATTATCCGATCGGAGAATTTACGGCGATCCTCCATATTGTTACTCTTGATACAGATATAGTGATAATGATTATCATTATTATACAAAAAGGAGGATGGGAGAACGTGAAAGGATCCGTAACGGAAACGTCGAGGAACGACCGTTATCTCGCAAGTCAGGCGGCAAGGGAATCCAACGCGAGGTCTTACCCCCGAAGAATACCGATCGTCATTCAAGAAGCGGAGGGAATTTACGTCAAGGACATGGACGGCAGGGCGTATTACGATTGCCTGGCCGGAGCCGGGACGCTGGCGCTGGGGCATAACCATCCCGTCGTCGTGGAGGCGGTACGCTCGATGCTGGACGAGAGACGGCCGATGCACACGCTGGATTTGACCACCCCGATCAAGGAGCGATTCGTGGACGAGTTGTTCGCCAGCTTGCCGCGGGAATTCGCCAAGGACGCGCGGATCCAATTCTGCGGGCCGACGGGGGGCGACGCCGTCGAGGCGGCTATCAAGCTCGTGAAGACGGCGACGGGCAGACGGAGCGTCCTCTCGTTCCACGGCGGCTACCATGGTTCCACGCACGCGGCGATGAGCCTGAGCGGAACGCTCGGGCAGAAAGCGCAAGTGCACGGACTGATCCCGGACGTTCACTTCCTGCCTTATCCGTACGCATACCGCTGCCCTTTCGGCGTGGGAGGGGAGGATACGCATCGGATTGCCAGCCGTTACGTCGAAAACCTGCTGGACGATCCCGAGAGCGGGATCGTGGCGCCTTGCGGGATGATCTTCGAAGCGGTGCAGGGGGAGGGAGGCTCCATCCCGGCGCCGGCGGAGTGGATCCGCGAGATGAGACGGCTCACGCGGGAGCGGGACATTCCGCTGCTGATCGACGAAGTGCAGACCGGCTTCGGACGCACCGGCAAAATGTTCGCTTTCGAACATGCCGGGGTGATTCCGGACGTCCTGATTCTGTCGAAGGCGATCGGAGGAAGCTTGCCGTTATCGGTCGTCGTCTACCATCGCAGGCTCGATACATGGAAGCCGGGGGCGCATATCGGCACGTTCCGTGGCAATCAGCTGGCGATGGCGGCCGGGCTGGCGACGCTAAGGTATATCAAGGAGAACGATCTGCCCGGTCATGCGGAGCGAATGGGCGCGAGGTTAAGGGCGCGATTGGAGGAGCTTCGGAGAGAAGTCCCCCAGATCGGGGACGTCAGGGGACTCGGCCTGATGATCGGCGCGGAGATCGTCGATCCTCGAAGGGAGCCGGATTGCCTGGGACACTCTCCAGCGCATCCGGAGCTCGCCCGCCGCATTCAGCGGGAATGCCTGAATCGGGGCGTCATTCTGGAAGTGGGGGGCAGACATTCCGCCGTGATGCGCTTCTTGCCGCCCCTGATCGCCACGGAGTCCGATATCGACGAGATCGGGCGGATCTTCTGCGAAGCCGCGCGGGCGGCTTGCGCCGAAGAGTGAATCGGAAGGGAGTCGGAAAAGAAGATGCTGAGGCAGTCGGACGTTGCGTTTCTGGAAAGCGCGGAATGGACGGAAAACGCAACCGTGAGGGCGTTGCTCAATTGTTATTTCAGGGAAAAGGGGATTCCCGATCCCCGCACGGCCGGCCGTGACGGGATGGGCCCTTCGGTGCCGGGACAGACGTTCGAGCTCACGTTCGCGGACACCGGGGCGACCGTCAGGGGGAAGCTCGTCTACTGCTCGCGGATCGGGCAGCACGCTTACGGAACCGAATTCGACGAGCGCGCTCCGGGCGGATCGTATCGCGCGATCGACCGGGGCCGGCTGATCGGCATGCTGCTGGCGGACGCGAGCCGGAGCTGCACGCCGGACCAAAGGGAGCGCCAGCTGTCGGCGGTCAGGGAGCGGGTCGGGAGCAGCATGCGCAACATGCGCCGATACGCGGAGCATGCCATGAATTCGCGTACGAAGAGCCTAAGCGATCCCGAGACGCTGGATTTCATCCGATCGGAGCAGACGCTGACGCAAGGCCATCCGTTCCATCCTTACCCGAAGAGCTCGGAAGGCTTCGGCGATGATGAGCTTGCGAGGTTCAGCCCGGAGCTGGGGGCATCCTTCCGGCTTAGCTACGCGGCCGTGCTGAGACGGTATGTCCGCGAGATCTGGGTCGGGGAGGTGCAGCCGCTTCCTCCGTCCGCAGTCGCGCTAGCCAAGGAGAGGCTGGGCGAGAGGGCGGACGATTACGCGGTGCTGCCGATGCACCCTTGGCAGGCCGACTACGCGATGCGCCAGCCCGGCGTGCGGGCGCTCGCCGCACGGAACGAGATCGTCTTCCTGGGCCCGTCCGGCCCGGTCTTCTATCCGACCTCTTCGGTCAGGACGGTATGGGAGCCGGAGGAAGGACGCGGCTATAAGCTGCCCTTGCATGTGCGGATTACCAATCTGGTTCGCGACAACACGCCGGAACAGGCGAGGCGGACGCTCGACGCGGCGGCGATTATTCGCCGATTGGGCCTGGCGCTCGCTTCGGAACGCTTCATCATCTTGGCCGAGACCGGCTGCAGCCAAGTCGCGTTCGATTCGGACCCCGGCAAGGAATGGTCGCCTTGCTTTACTGTCATTCACAGGCCGATGCGCCTGCCGCAACAATCGACGTTCGTGCTGGCCTCCTTGCTGGAGCCGCATCCGGGCGATGCCGAGCCGAAGCTCGTCCGCGCGGTCCGGCACGGCGCGGGCGGCCGCCCGCTCGACTGGGCGGAGTGGCTGGACAGGTATTTGAGCCTTTCCTTGCTTCCTCTTCTGCGCATCGCGGCGGAGCGGGGCATCGGGTTCGAAGCGCATCTGCAGAACTCGCTGATCTCATTAAAGGGAGGCTGGCCCGATCGCTTCTACGTGCGCGATCTCGAAGGGGTCAGCATCGACCGCGGCAAGGCCGCCGAAGCCGGCTGGATCGGCGAGCTCGTGGCCGACGACAGTCCCGTCCTGTACGAGGAGCGCGAAGTCTGGCTTCGGACCCGCTATTATTTCGTCGTCAATCATCTCGGCTCGCTCGTACACGCGATCGCGGCTTATTCTCGCGAAGACGAGAGGCGTTATTGGCAAGTCGTTAACCGTTCGCTTCGGCGGGAATGGCCGGGCTCGAGCGGAAGGCTGCGCGCTTACATCGAGGGTCTGCTTCACGACGAATGCCTGCCCGCCAAAGCGAATTTGACGAGCTGCATGCTGGACAGAGGAGAAAAGCCGTCGTTTGTCTCGATTCCAAACCCCATCAAGGAAGTGGAACATCTATGATCGTTAGGTCGGGCTTCACCCCCGCGGAGAAGGAACAATTGGCGGCAAGCTTCAGCCTGCTGGCAGATCCCCCGTCCGATGCGCGGAACCGAATGCCGTGTCTCGACTTGTTGGACGAGACGAGATGCGCGGCCTACCTGGACGGATTGGCCGGCACGCTGCCGTCGCCTTCCCGATTGGTCGCTGCGTCGCAATTCTCGAAGAGGTACGCCTTCATTGCGGCCGTGCCGAGCTTGTATGCCATGACGGCTTACGGGAAGGGGATGCTCCTGTCGATCGAGGACTGTTCCCTGGATGCGTCTCCGGACCGGATCGGGCAGTCCCGTCTGACCGCCGGGAAGCTTCTCGTGACCGAACCGAAGGCGGGCGAACGCGACCGCTGGCGAGCCGAGCTGACGAACCGCCTTTTCGCCGGGCATCTGGCGAGAATCTGGCGGACCGTGTCGGCGGTCGCCGGCATTCCGAAAGCGATCCTGTGGGAGAACGCGGCGGTCCGGGTCTATTCGCTGTACGAGAAACGGATTCCCGCCGAAGCCGACGAGAAGACGAGACTCCGCTTGGCGGAAGATTTCGACTATTTGGTCCGGCGCGCTCCGGGGAGCGCGTTCGGGGAGAAGTTCAATCCGTTGGCCCGCTTCTTCGGCGACAGGCGCTTCCCTGGCCTGCCTTCGGAAGCGGCGGCAACGCGCATTCGGCGAACCTGCTGCTTCTATTATCAAGCGGCTCCCGACGCGGAATACTGCTCGACCTGTCCGAAGACGAAGACGGCCAAGCCGGAAGTGGCGCGAGAGCGGAAGCGGTGACCGGCAAGGAGCGCGGCCTCCCGGCGGAAAAGTGGAAACGCAACGTGTTCATTTTGTACGCCGGACAGTTTCTGGCGATGGCATCCACGAGCTGCGTCACCCCGTTCTTGCCGCTCTATCTGCAGGAGCTCGGCTTGACCGATCCCGGGCAAGTGCGGCTGTGGACGGGCATGATCTACGGCGCGAATCTCCTGACGGCGTTTCTCTTCGCGCCGATCTGGGGCAGGCTGGCGGACCGGTACGGCCGCAAGCCGATGCTGATCCGCTCCGGAATCGGGATGGCGGTCACGATTACGCTGATGGGCTTCGCGGCGGCTCCCGTCCATCTGCTCCTGCTGCGGCTGCTCAACGGGACGGTGTCCGGCTTCAGCCCGGCGGCGATCGCCCTCGTCGCCACGAACACGCCCAAGGAGCGCAACGGGTACGCGCTGGGCGTATTGCATTCCGGCGCGGTCGCGGGCACGATGTGCGGACCGCTGCTGGGAGGCGTCATGGCGGACCGGTTCGGCTTCGGCGCGGTTTTCCTGTATACCGGGATCAGCATTTTTATCGCATCGCTGATCGTCATTTTTTTCGTAAAGGAAAGCTTCCAGCGACAGGAAGAGAAGGAGAATACGCCGATCTTGCAGGATATCCGGACGATCTTCTCCCGCAAGCCGATCGCCTCCCTGCTTCTGTCCGCGGCGACGATCCGCATGGCGATGGTGGGGACGCTGCCTTTTATCCCGCTGTATGTGCAGCAGCTGGCTCCCGGAGAGGATCATCTCGTCCTGCTAGCGGGCGTTACGACCGCGGCGATGGGCCTCGGGAATATGATCGCCGCTCCGCAGCTCGGGAAGCTCGGGGACCGGTTCGGTTCCCGTCGCGTGCTCGTCTTCGCCGTATTCGGCGCGATTCTGTTCCTGATCCCGCAAGCGTTCGTCCGCGAGCTGTGGCAGCTCATCGTCCTGCGCGCGCTCACGGGCGCCTGTCTCGGCGGCATGATGCCGTCGGTGAATACGATGATGCGTCATTTCGCTCCGCAGGGGATGGAGAGCCGCGCGTACGGTTATCTCAATTGCGCGTTGTTCCTCGGCGGCATGATCGGAGCGGTCGGCATGGGAGCCGTCTCGTCGCAGTTCGGCTTGCCGATGATCTTCATCGGCTCGGCTGTCCTGCTGGTGCTGAACAACGTCTGGATAAAATTTAGCGGGCTCAAGCAATAGGGCTGCGCCGGCGCGATTGCCGGGTGAACGTTCCATTAGAAACGAACCGATTGGAGTGGAGTTCCGATGCGAATATTGGAGGCATGGAGCAAGACGAAGGAAGGGGAGACGGAGCGGATCCCGGCCTTCCGGGCCGATCTATACGCCGCGGTCGAGCAGCGGGCGCTCTGTCAATTGATCGAAGCGGCATTGTACGAAGAAATCGTGTCGTACCGCCTCGACTCCCCTTCTTCAGAAGAAGGGGCCGGGACGGTTACGATTGCCGGGACGGCCGCGAACGGGGAGCCCGTGGAATACGCATGCAAGGGCAAGCGCATGCGCAGCTTCGGCCGCTTGCGAATCGTCAGGGGCTCGGTCGTTCGTCGCTGCGGGGCGGGAGAAACCGCGGCTACGCTAGCCGGGTTCGCGGAAGATGCGCTCGGCTGCGTTCGGGACGCGGAAAGCCTTGCGCCCTTCCTGGCGGAATTGGAGCGTACGCTCGCGAACGACTTGCAGGCGCAAGATTTCCGGTCGTCCCTCGCAACGCCGGGAGAGGAGGCGGATGACGACGAGCTTGAGGCCTGGCTGGACGGCCATCCGTATCATCCTTGCTACAAGTCGCGAGTCGGCTTCAGCCATCGGGAGAACGCCCTGTACGGGCCGGAATTCGCCGCCGCTCTCCGGCCGGTCTGGGTGGCGGTCTCCCGGGCCCGGTCCGCGGCGGCCCTGTCGGCCGAAGCGGATGACGGCGCATTCCTCCGGCGGGAGCTCGGAGACGAGCAGCTGGCCCGCTTCTCGGCAGAACTGGGACGACTGGGGCTAAGGATTGAGGATTATCGGCTCCTGCCCGTGCATCCGTGGCAGTGGGAGCACGTCGTCCTGCCCGGCTTCCACCGCCAATTGGCCGACCGGGACGTCGTGCTGCTCGGCGCCGGGTCGGACGAATACCGCTCGCAGCAGTCCATTCGCAGTTGGGCGAATCGAACGCATCCGCACAAAGCTTATCTCAAGCTGGCGTTAAGCGTTCTGAATACTCGACGAGACGGACGCTGGCGAAGCATACCGTCCTGAACGCGCCGCTCGTGTCGGATTGGCTCGCCGCCCTCGTTCGGGAGGACGAAGTCGCCCGCCGTCTCGGTTTCGTTTTCCTTGCCGAATACGCGGGCGTTACCTATGATTACGAGTCGCTGCCGGCGGCGATGCAGGCCTCCGCTTACGGAAGCCTGGGCGCGATCTGGAGGGAAAGCATTCACCCGCACCTGCGGGAAGGCGAGCGGGCCATTCCGCTGACCGCCCTGTGCCTGAGCGCGGGAGAGCGGACGCATATCGAGCCCTGGATTCGGCGTTACGGCTTGGAGACGTGGACGCGAAGGGTGGTCGAGGCGACGGTCGTTCCGCTGATTCACATGCTTTACGCCCACGGAATCGCGATGGAGTCCCACGGCCAGAATCTGATCCTTCTTCATCGCGACGGATGGCCCGTCCGGCTGGCGCTGAAGGATTTTCACGACGGGCTGCGCTTCTCCAAGGCGCACCTGACGAGGCCGGAGGCGTGCCCCGAGCTTCATCCGGAGCCTCCGCGCCACCGGGCGTTGAACCGGCACTCCTATATGCAGACGGACGATTTGGAAGCCGTGAAGGATTTTCTGCACAGCGCCTTTTTCTTCGTGTTCGCGGCGGAGCTGTGCATGTTCCTGAACGAGCGGTACGGCCTGAAGGAAGAGACGTTCTGGGAGAGCGTCGCCGGGGTGATCCACGAGTACCAGGACCGTTATCCGCAGCATCGCCTCAATTACGAGAGATACGACCTGTTCTCGGATTCGATCCGGATCGAGCAGCTCATGAGAAGGCGGTTATGGAAGGACGCGGAGGTCGAGCCCAGGGCCGTGCCGAATCCGCTCCGCATGTATCGACGGCAAGGAGGACGTTCATGATTCGCGAAAGAACGGACGAAGCGCGCACCCGGACGGATTGGGGAGGGCACGCGGCAGAGGAAGCGGAGCTCAGGGTGCTGGAGGATCTGGTCAACGCGCTGCTCGCGGAAAACGTGCTGGACGGACAGGATCGGGTCAAGCTCGTCGATCCCGGCGAGTGGCGGCGGCTCGTTCGCGAAGACGAGGCGCTGGCGGCCGCCGACCGGCTGTTCGGAGCGCCGCGCGAAGCGCATGTGTACCGTTGGCGGCTGTCCGGCGTTCGCGAGGCGGAGATCGTCTTCCCGGTGATGCCCGCGATCGTGCAGACGTACCGGTTCGACGCGACGGCGGGCGCGTACGAGATTCGCGGCGACGGCGAGCGCGAGGCTCCGAGGCGAGTCGGACCGGTGGAGCTGATGAGACATGCGCTGGCGCTATGCGGGGAGGACCGGGAGACATGCGATCCCGAGTCGGCGGGGCGGTTCTTGCATCTGCTGGAACAGGCGCTGGGGCAGCTGGCATGGACGCTGGAGAGCGAACAGCCCCGGGGAGCGCTTCTGTCGCTAGCCGCTCCGGAGTCCTTGCTGGCGCTCGAGCGGAAGGCGGCTTATCGGGATCGGCCGTTCCATCCGATCTCGAAGGTCAAGCTCGGCTTGGAAGAAGACGACTACCGCCGGTATTCGGCGGAATTCGGCCGTCCGATCGGGCTTCGCTGGATGGCGGTAAGCCGCCGGCGCATCGCGGCGGGCGAAGAAGGCTTGGCCGGACCGGCGGAGCTGCTGCTGACGGAGGAAGAACGCGCGGGGATCGGGGGAGAGATGAAGCGCAGGGGGCTGAACCCCGCCGATTACGTGCCGATTCCCGTACACCCATGGCAGATGCGGAAGTTGCCCGAGCTGTTGAAGGAGGAGCTGGCCGAGGGCGTCTGCGTGCCGCTCGAGACCGAAGCGGGGGTCTATTTCGCGACTTCGTCGCTGCGCTCGCTGATGCCCGCGAGCGGGGACGGACCGCATCTCAAGCTTCCCGTCGGCGTTCAGTCCTTGGGCGGGCTGCGCTACCTGTCGGCGATCAAGCTGATGAACGGAGGACGCGCGGAGCGGCTGATGAGGAAGGGGCTGGAGCGGGATCCGGTCTTGAGGGAGAAACTTTTCCTGTGCGAGGAGACGGCTTGGTGGGCGTACTTGCCCGAGAACAGGGATCTGTTCGCCGAAGCGCCGAGGCATCTGTCCGCGATGGTCAGACGCTACCCCGCCGAGCTTGCCGCCGCGGACGCCCGAGCGCGTCTCGTCCCGATGTCCGCCTTGGCGGTCTACGATTCCGCCGAAGGCGGGCACGTCTTCGACGACTGGCTGCGCGGGAGAGGCGAGGCCGTGACGGAAGCATCGGTCGTTCGGTTGTTCGGGGAAACGCTCCGGACTTTTTTCGAGATCGGCTTGCGCCTGTTTCGGCTCGGCATGATGCCCGAAGCGCATGGACAGAATGCCGTTCTCGTCGTGAGGGACGGCGAACCCGCAGGGGCCCTCCTGCGCGATCACGACGCGCTTCGCGTGCACGTGCCGTGGCTCGTCGCGAACGGCTTGGCCGACCCGGAATACTCGCTGAGGCCCAACTACCCGAACTCCCTGTATCACGATGCTCCGGAGAAGCTGCTTGCTTTTTTCCAGACGCTGGGCATTCAGGTGAACGGCTACGCGATTCTGGACGCATTGTCGCGCTATTACGGGATTCCGGAAGTTCGTCTCTGGCCGGCGCTCCGGGAAGCGCTGGAGAGGGCCGCGGCCGGCACGGGGCTGCCGGAGGAAGCGAAGCGGATCGTCGACCGCTGTCTGTTCGAGCCGGAACGGTGGCCGTGGAAGCAGCTGATTCGGCCGCTCCTGAAGCCGCGTTCGCGCGCGGCGGGCAGCATGCCCTTCGGGATGGGCGAAGCTCCGAATCCGTTGCGGGCCCATGCCGCCTCGCCAAGCCGCGCCGGCGTCTGAATCGAAGGGAGGAGCAAGAACGATGTTTCGCATCGAACCGAGAGTGCAGGGAGCAACGCCCGAGCTGCTGGAGATGTATCGGGAGATCAGCCCGTCGACGCTCGGCCATCTGACCGATTTCGGATTCATGAAAGGGCTGCGGCCGCTCTTCCGGCCGATTCGCCTGCTCGGCAACGCCGTGACCGTGCGCATTCCGCATATCGACGCGACCGCGATCCGCCATGCGCTTGAGCTTGCCGAGCCCGGGGACGTGCTCGTCGTGGATATGTCGGGAGACGACGAGCGGGCGTGCTGGGGAGAATTCCGGACTTATGCGGCGCTGGACAAGAAGCTGGCGGGAGCGGTCGTATCCGGCTGCGTCGCCGACGCGCGCGCGATCTCCGCGCTCGGCTTTCCCGTGTACTCCGCCGGGATCAGCGCCTTGACGACGCGTTCCCTCGAGCTGCAAGGAGAAGTGAACGTGCCGATCGCCATGCGCGGAGTCAGCGTGCAGCCCGGGGATCTGATCGTAGGGGACGACGACGGCGTGTTCGCCGTCGGCCCGCGCCAGGCCGAGCCGCTGGGGCTGGCCGCGCTGGAGAAGCAGCGCAAAGAGGCGAAGCGAAGGCGGGAGCTCGGCTACGGCGAGCCGTCCGTCTAGACGCGAATGTTGGAAAGGGGGGAAATGTTCATGCCGATGACGGATGCATTCGAGCTCCCGTCGCGACTCTTCTCTTACGTGTACAAGCTGGAGGACGCGCAGCGGATCGTCTCGGTCGGAGAATGGCTGCGTCCCGCCGCGTCGACGTACGGCTTGCTGTTGCTCGAGGAAGCCGAGGGAGAGGGGGACGTCTCGATCGGCGGACGGAGCTGTCCGTTGAGAAGGAACCTGGTCTTGTTCATGCCGCCCGGCGAAGCCGTCCGGTTGTCCGTTCGGCCGCCGGGGCGGGCGGAATTCTACGACGTTCGGTTCCTCGCGCTGCGGCCCGCCCCGGACGGACATTACGTTCGCGCGGAGCTGGATTGGCCGGAGGAAGGGGCGGCGGGCAGAGCTCGAATGCCGTTCGGACTCCTCGGCGAAATAGAGAAACGGCGGCGAACCGGGGACGCCTGGGACGAGATGAAGGCGAACATTCTGTTCCAGGAGCTGCTCGCCGATCTCTTCCGCGACGAAGGGCGGGAACGGGAGCCGGAGCTGAACCGGGCGATTCGGACGACGCTGGAATATATGGAGCGGAATTATGCGGGCTGTATTACGCGGGAGCTGCTCGCCGATATAGCGGGCGTCAGCGCCGATTATTACTCCAAAGCGTTCAAGAAACGGATGAACAAAAGCCCGATGGCGTATTTGAACGAGATTCGGATCGAACAGGCGAAGCGGCTGCTCGCGCAATCGGGCGAGTCGCTGCGGGCGATCGCCCAGCGCGTCGGTTACAGCGACGAATTTTATTTCAGCCGCAAGTTCAAGGCGGAGACCGGCTGCTCGCCGAAAGCTTATGTCCGGCAAATTCGCAAACCGCCGTCGCGCGGGTAAGCCGCGCGCAGCGACGAGAAAGGAAGTGGCAAGATGGGCCAATCCGGCCGTCGGCTTCATCTCAATCTGTTTATTCTGAGCACGGGACATCACGAAGCGTCATGGCGCCATCCCGACGCCTTCCCCGAGCGAGCGACGAGCGTCGCGTATTATCAGCAATTGGCCCGAACGGCCGAAAGGGGCAAGATGGATTCGGTGTTCCTGGCGGAAAAGTACCGGTTGACGAGCATGATCAAGCACCGCGTCATCCCTCAGCTCGAAGCGTTCACCCTGCTGTCCGCCATCGCGGCCGTCACCGGCAAGATCGGCTTGACGGCCACCGCTTCGACGACCTATAACGAGCCTTATCACATCGCAAGGAAGTTTGCTTCCCTGGACCATATCAGCGGCGGTCGCACGGGCTGGAATATCGTGACGTCCACCGGCGATCTGACGGCGAACAACTTCAGCCGCGCCAGCCACCCGGACCATCGGGAGCGATACGAGCAGGGCAAGGAATTCGTCGAGGTCGCGAAGCGGCTATGGAGCGGATGGGGGGAAGGAGCTCTCGTCGCGGATCGCGAGTCGGGCGTCTACGCCGATACGGCCCGCATCCGTCCGGCCGATTTCGAAGGCAGGTTCTATTCCGTGCGCGGTCCGCTCAACATCCCCCGTTCTCCCCAGATTTACCCGGTTCTCGTGCAGGCCGGCTCTTCCGAGGACGGCAAGGAATTCGCCGCGGAATTGGCCGAGGTCGTCTTCACGGCACAGAACTCGATGGCCGAGGCGCAAGCGTTCTATTCGGATTTGAAAGGACGCATGGGCAAATACGGACGTGCCGGGGATCAATTGAAAATCATGCCGGGCTTCACGCCGTATGTCGGCGATACGGAAGCCGAGGCCAGGGAGAAGGAGCGGGAGCTGAACGAGCTGGCCGTCACGGAATACGGGCTGCATACGCTGTCCGCGATTTTGCAGACGGACATGTCCGCCTTCCCGCTGGACGGGCCGGTTCCGGTCGAGCGGCTGCCGAGCGTGGACGAGATTAACGGGCAGAAGGCGCGGTTCCAACTGTACGCGGAGCTGGCCCGGAGGGAGAAGCTGACGATCCGGGAGCTGATCGTTCGGACCGCCGGAGGCCGGGGACACTATACGTTCGCGGGAACGCCTTCGCAGATCGCGGACGAGATGCGGAAGTGGCTGACGAACGGCGCTGCGGACGGATTCAACTTGATGCCTCCCTTGCTGCCGGGCGGACTGGACGATTTCGTGGACAAGGTCGTTCCCGAGCTGCAGAGCCGCGGCATCTACCGCACCGAATATACGGGAAGCACGCTGCGGGAACATCTGGGCCTGCCGTTGCCGAAAACGGAATAGTCCAAAAAAACGGACGGAAATTTCCATGTTTTTCGCGAAGAGCTGCTTTATAATTAATAATGAGAATCAATATCAATTAGATCGTCGCACCATGAGGGAGGAAACGGAAGTGGTTAGGTTTAGAAAATGGCCGATGACTCTGGGAGCGGCTGCGTTGGCGTTCGTCATCGCCGGCTGCGGCGGAAACGGGAACGAGGGCGCTTCGCCCGCGCAGACGCAGGCGGCATCAGCGCCGTCGCCGTCCGCCGAGTCCGGAGAGCCGTCGGCGTCCCCGCCGCAAGCGGCCGGGAATGCGGATGCCAGAGTGATCGAGCACGCGATGGGCCGGACCGAAGTGAGCGGTACGCCGGAGAGAGTCGCGACATTGTTTCAAGGAGCGACGGATTCCGTTCTGTTGTTGGGCGTGAAGCCCGTAGGCGCGGTCGAGTCCTGGATCGAACAGCCATGGTATCATTACATTCGCGACCAAATGGACGGGGCGGCCAATCTCGGCTCGGAGAACCAGCCCGATCTGGAGCAATTGATCTCGCTGAAGCCGGATGTCATCATCGCGTCCAAGACGCGGCACGAGAAGATCTACGAGCAGCTGTCGGCGATCGCGCCGACGGTGATGACGGAAGAGGTTCATTTCTGGAAGGAATCGCTGAGCTTGTCGGCGGCTGCGCTGAACAAGGAGGACGAGGAGAGCCGATTCCTGAAGGAGTGGGAGGGCAAAGTCGCCGAGTTCAAGGAGAAGATGGGCGACAAGCTGCAGCTTGAAGCGGGAATCGTGGACTTCCGCGCGGACCATGCGCGGATCGTGTTCACCGGCTTCTCGGCGCTCGTGCTCGAAGAGCTCGGCATCACGCGTCCGGCGAGCCAGAAGGGCGAAGAGTGGGGCGTGCAGCTCACGTCGAAGGAAAATATCCGGCAGATGGACGCCGACCTCATCTTCGACCAGACGAGCACGTCGAGAGACGACGGCAGACTGGACCTGAGGAAGGAATGGAGCGGCCATCCGCTGTGGCAGAACATTCGCGCCGTGCAGAACGACCGCGTATACGAAGTGGACACGGCGGTATGGAACAACGGCTCCGGCCCGATCGCGGCCATGGAGATGCTGGAAGACTTATACGAAATCTATGAATTGAAATAGACTTGAGGGATTGGGGCCGTTGACCTGGGCATCTGTCGACGGTCTCCTTTCCTGTCCGAGGAGGTTGCCCGTGGTTCCATTATTTTCCCGGAGTTCCTTCAGGGCTCTGGGTTTGCTTATCGCGATCGCGCTGTTGCTCGTCTCGTTCGCGCTTAGCGTCGCCCTCGGCACGACGAAGATCGGCTTGCTCGCGACAGTCGAATCGTTCCTCCGGTACGACGTCGCATCGAGCGAGCATGTCATAATCCGGACGACCAGGCTCCCCCGCGCCATATACGCGACGTTAATCGGCGCGAACCTGGCTGTCGCGGGCGCGTTGATGCAGGGGCTGACCCGCAACCCGCTCGCTTCGCCGAGCCTGTTCGGAATTAACGCGGGAGCGGTGTCGTGCGTTGTTCTGGCGCTGACGTTTCTTCCGGTGTCCTCCATGGAGCAGTTGGTGTGGTTCGCGTTTCTAGGCGCAGGCATCGCTGCCTTGACCGTCTACTTCCTCGGGTCGCTGGGCAGGGAAGGCTTGACGCCGATGAAAGTCGTGCTGGCCGGCGCCGCCATGACGGCGCTGTTCTCCTCGATCACGCAAGGGATGCTCGTGCTGAACGAGACGGGCTTGCAGAGCGTGCTGTTCTGGCTGGCAGGCTCCATCGCCGGCAAGGAGCTCGACGGACTCGCGCCCGTCCTTCCTTATATGCTGATTGCCGGAATCGCCGCGCTCGCGCTGGCGCACCCGGTCAACATATTGTCTTCGGGAGAAGAGATGGCGAAAGGGCTGGGGCAGCGGACGGCGCTCGTGAAGGCGGCCGTCGCGCTGGCGGTCGTTCTGCTCGCGGGAAGCTCCGTCGCGGTCGCCGGTTCGATCGGGTTCGTGGGACTCGTCGTTCCGCACATCGCCCGTTACTTGGCGGGCGTCGATTATCGCTGGATTATTCCTTACAGCGCGGTGCTCGGCGCGATCCTGCTGCTGCTCGCGGACATCGCCGCGCGCTTCCTGATCATGCCGGGGGAAATTCCGATCGGCGTTATGACGGCCATGGTCGGGGGACCGTTCTTTATTTATATCGCCCGCAAAGGGTTTCGCCCGAAAGGAGGAGCGTCATGAACCGGTCCGTCTCCGATCGGGGAACGCCGAACGGACAATTGCCTTCCTCCCGGCGAAGGACGGCAAGGACGATCCTGGGGATCGCGGCGCTGACATTCGCCGTCTTCGTCTTGAGCATCGGGTTAGGGAACAAAGACACGACGCTGACCGACGTCTTCCGGACGATGTTCGGGCATGGCACGGACGAGCAAGCGCTCGTTCTCCGTTCGCTCAGACTTCCGCGGGCGCTCGTCGCCTTGCTTGTCGGCGCCGCGCTTAGCGTAGCGGGCGCCATTCTGCAAGGGATTATCCGCAACCCGATGGCATCGCCGGACGTGATCGGCATTACCGGGGGAGCGGCGATCGCCGCCGTCGCGTTTATCGCGTATTTGGCCGGCTCAGTAAGCGTGAAGTGGCTGCCGGCAGCGGCCTTCCTGGGCGCGGCGGTCGTCTCGATCGCCATCTACGCGCTTGCTTGGCATAAAGGCGTGAGTCCGACCCGGCTCGTGCTGATCGGGGTCGGCATATCGGCGGTGACGAGCTCGCTGACGATGCTGATGATCGTGCTGAGTCCGGTCAATTCGGCGAGTCGGGCTTACGTCTGGCTCACAGGGAGCGTCTATGGCGCTTCCTGGAGCGATGTCTATACCTTGCTGCCCTGGGTGTTCGTCCTCATCCCGCTGTCGCTGTTTCATTTCCGGAATCTGAACGTGCAGGGGCTCGGGGACGAGCTGGCGACGGGGCTCGGAGCGCCGGTGCAGGTCCATCGGTTCATGCTGATGATGATCAGCGTGGCGCTGGCCGGTTCGGCGGTCGCCGTGGCGGGAGCGGTCGGCTTCGTCGGCTTGATCGCGCCGCATATGGCCCGCAAGCTCGTCGGCCCCTCCTTCGGAGCGCTGATTCCGGCCGCCGCCCTGCTGGGAAGCTTGATGCTGCTCGCCGCTGACACGATCGGTAGAACCGCGTTTCTGCCGCTGGACATTCCCGCGGGCGTGTTCACCGCGGCCGTGGGCGCGCCGTTTTTCATCTATTTGCTGTACCGTAGCCGTCACCGGAGCTAAAGCTTCGTCTTGCGGATCGCTTGATTGATCACTTCGGACAGCACGAGCCCCATCGCGATCGCGCCGGAGATCAGAAACGCTTTCGTGCCCAATTGAATGGCGGTGTCGAACTCGTTGCCGACCGCGCGGCGCATCGCGTCGTAGGCCAGGCCGCCGGGGACGAGCGGGATAATGCCGGAGACGCTGAACACGATAATCGGCATTCGGTATAGCTTGGCCATAAGTTGGCACAGGACGCCCACGCATCCGGCGGCGATCAGCGTGGCGATGGTGGCGTTGACCTCTTGCTCCGTCAGGACGACGTACAGACTCCACCCAAGCATGCCGATAAGGCCGCATTGGACGAGCGCCCGCCTGGGCGCCTGGAAGATGAGGCCGAAGGCGGCGGACGCCACGAAGCTGGCCGCGAGCTGCTCGATCATCATGGCGTCCCGCCTCCGTAGCCGAACACGGACAGCATGACGGCGATGCCGGCACCGATCGCGGAGGCGGTCAGCAGCGCCTCCGCCCCCTTGGACAGGCCGGACACGAGATGGCCGGCCATCAAATCCCGCACCGCGTTCGTGATGAGCAGGCCGGGCACGAGCGGCATGACCGAGCCGATGATCATCAGGTCGAGCTCCCGGCCGAAGCCGGTGCGGACGAGCGCGATCGACAGCGCCCCGATCAGCACCGACGCCAGGAATTCGGCCAGAAACCGGATCGGCACGAGCCGGTGGAAGGAGAGCAGCAGCGCGAAGCCGAGCCCTCCCGCGATCATGGCCGGGCCGAAATCGCGCCAGCTCCCGCCGAACATGATCAGGAAGCAGCCGCTGGCGACGGCGGCGGCCGCGATCTGCAGCCAGCCGGGATACGCGATCCTCTCCCGTTCGACTTCCCTGAGCAGGCCGAGCGCTTCTGAAGCGGTAAGCGCGCCCCCGCTGATGCGCCGGGAAATGTCGTTGACCCTCGCAACCTTCCGCAGATCCGTCGAACGGTCGGCGATGCGCACGAGCAAGGTCGCCGGGTTAGCCCCGCTGATAGAGAAGAGGATGCCGGTCGGCGTGACGAAGCTCTGCGAGTCGGGATGGCCGAACGCTTCCGCGATCCGGGTCATCGTATCCTCGACGCGGTACGTTTCCCCGCCGTTCTGGAGGATGATTTTGCCGGCCAGCAGGCAGGCTTCCGCGATTTCGTAAGGGGAATGCGGACGTTGCGTCATAACGAGTTCTCCCGTTCGTAATCTATCTCTATTATAGCCGAATAATTGCCGGAATGAATGCCGCAGCGAACGCCGCAGCGGACGAGCCTCCGCCCGACTGGCCCGATTACCGGTTGAGCAGCATGATCTCTTCCGCCACGAGACCGGGGCTGCGGGTGCTCGCATCCTCCGTAATTTCGCTCGGCTCGGCGAGGACGATTCTTAGCAGGACGGGAGGTTCGAGATCGGCCCTGGAGACGCTGCGGCCGCTTTCGGAGATCAGCTTCGTCTCCTCCGTTAACTCTATGATGCATACATAACCGACGTCGTCGACGTTGCGCTTGCCTTTGTTGACCGCGGACGAGCAATTCACTCGAAGCCGGTCGTCGGCCCGGGATTCGAGCGCGGCTTCGAACGATTTGGTCTGGCCGCATCCCGTCAGCAGAAGGCATACAAGTCCGGCTAGCAGCACTGCGCGGAACATGCGAACCACCTCCAAGCATTATAGACGTCGAAGGCAAAGCAAGGTTGCGGGAGAGACAAGGCTGAAAATGGGTAAAAAAAATAAATCCGATTTTTTTGCCAGTAACAGGTTGACAGCTTTTGGGGGCCGATGGTAAAGTGTCAAATATACTTTGACGAAACGGAAAGGGGGGGTTACGAACATGCTTAATCATTTCACAGATATGGCGAATTTGCCGATTGACGGAGATTTCCGCCGGCATGAACGTAACCCTCTCGCGAACGGACACTGAACGACCGGAGAATGCGATTTCTCCGGAACGGGTGACGAGGCGCATGGTTACGTGACGTAATCGTGCGCCTTTTTTGACGCTTCCGGGGCAGTTGCGGCAGTCTAAGACGAGTCGGCTTCAGCTCCGTTGGCGGCGGGGGATGGGAACTCCATCTTAAGGCGTATCGCTTGCGGCGGTAGGCCTTTTTTGTTCTCGACAAGGTTTAACGACCCGCCGTCCGACGGACGGGGGTATGCATCGAACGGCCGTTCGACCAGGGATAACGCGCCTTGGCGGGCCGCTCGGGATAGAGGGGCGTGAACGCGCAGTTATGTTTAGCGTATTGAAGAAATTAGGCTGGTATTTTCGCATGGAATGGAAACGGTACACGATCGCGGTCGTCGTGCTGGCGGTGGCGGGCATCCTTGACGTAGTTCCGCCCTGGCTGATCGGCTTCGCGATCGACGGCCTTCAGGACGAGACGATGACGGCGGCCAAGCTGTCGCAGCTGCTCGTCTTCTGGGGCGGACTGACCGTTGTGGGCTACTTGCTCAATTATATCTGGATGCGCAAGCTGTTCGGCGGGGCTTTCGTGCTGGAGCGCTTGCTTCGGTCCAGGCTGATGAGGCATTTGCTGAAAATGAACCCGACGTTCTACGAGCGCAACCGGACGGGGGATCTGATGGCGCGGGCGACGAACGATCTCGGGGCGGTGTCGGTAACGGCCGGCTTCGGCATTCTGACGCTGATCGATTCGACGCTGTTCGTGTTCACGATCCTCATCGTGATGGCGGGGCTGATCAGCTGGAAGCTGACGCTGGCGTCGCTGCTGCCGCTTCCGATCATGGCGCTCTTGCTGCAATATTTCGGCAAGAAGATTCACGAACGGTTCATGAAAGCCCAGGACGCCTTCGGCGCCTTGAACGACCAGGTGCTCGAATCGGTGTCCGGCGTGCGCGTCATCCGCGCGTTCGTGCAGGAGGATGCGGACCGGAGAAGGTTCAGCGAATCGACGAACGACGTCTTCGGCAAAAACATCCGGGTGGCCAAGATCGACGCGCTGTTCGAACCGACGGTCAAAATTCTCGTCGGCCTGAGCTACCTGATCGGGCTGTGCTACGGCGCGGCGCTCGTGTTCCGCGGGGACATTACGCTTGGCGAGATGGTCTCGTTCAACATGTTCCTCGGGATGCTGATCTGGCCGATGTTCGCGATCGGCGAGCTGATCAACATTATGCAGCGCGGAAACGCTTCGCTGGACCGGATCAGCGAGACGCTCGGCTCCAAGCCGGAGGTGGAGGAGGCGGCCGATCCGGTTCGGGTCGAAGTGCCGGACGGGATCGTCTTCGACCGCGTGACGTTCCGTTATCCGTCCTCGACGATCGACAACCTCGTCGATGTCTCCGTTACGCTGCGGAGAGGCCAAACGCTCGGCGTCGTCGGCCGCACGGGAAGCGGGAAGACGACGCTGCTGAAGCAGCTGCTGCGGGAGTATCCGGCGGGCCGGGGCCGTCTGACGATCGGAGGCGTTCCGATTACGGAGCTGGAGCTGGACCGTCTGCGAGGCTGGGTCGGTTACGTGCCGCAGCAGCCGATTCTGTTCAGCAAGACGATCCGCGAGAACATCTGGTTCGGAACGCGGGAGGAGCCGGGCGACGAGGAACGGTTGAACCGCGCGCTGGAGCTGGCTTCGTTCCGCAAGGACATCGCTTTCCTGCCGGACGGGTTGGAGACGCTCGTCGGCGAGAAGGGCGTGGCGCTGTCCGGCGGACAGAAGCAGCGCGTCAGCATCGCGAGAGCGGTGATCGCGGATCCGGAAATTCTGATCCTCGACGATTCGCTGTCGGCGGTGGACGCGAAGACGGAGACGGAAATTCTCGAAGGCATCCGCACCGAGCGCCAAGGCAAGACGACGATCATTACGACGCACCGTCTCAGCGCGGTGCAGCACGCGGACTGGATCGTCGTGCTCGACGAAGGGCGGATCGCCGAGGAAGGCACGCACGAGCAGCTGCTGCAGCTCGGAGGCTGGTACAAGGAGCAATACGACCGGCAGCAGCTCGTCGCGGCGGTCGAAGGGGAATGATCGCGCGACCGGGGCGAACCTTCGTTAGCGTAGAGAGGGCAACAAACGATCTGAAGGGCCCGGCCGGAAAGGCCGGGCCAAGTTCAAACGGAAACGCGGGTGATCGATAGATGGGCAACAACGGCAAACGTTTATTCAAATACGCATGGAATTACAAGAGACCGATTTTGCTCGCGCTGACCTTGCTCCTTATCGCGGTCGGCGTCGAGCTCGTCGGGCCGTTCCTCGCCAAGCGGATGATCGATACGAACATTATGGGCATCGAGAAGCCTTGGTACGAGACGAACGAAAACGAGAAATACGCGGTCTCCTACGAGGGAGGCTGGTATAAGCGGGAAGACCACTTCTCGCCGGACGAGGAGAAAGGCCGCGAGGTGCGCGTGCTGCAGTCGGGACGAAGCTATTACTTCGTCGACGCCGCCGGCGTGCCGGACAAAGGCAAGCGGACGTTCGAAGGGGATACGCTCACGGTCGCCAGGGAGGACGGAAGCGTGTCGCAATATCCGGCGGCGCGGCTGACGAGGGGCGAGGTGTACGAATTTTACAAGCCGGAAATCCCCGGCATCGTCATGCTGGCCATCACCTACATCGGCTTGATGTTGGTCGGGGCCGTGCTCGCCTACTGGCAAAGGCTGCTGCTGCAGGTGTCGGCGAACCGGATCGTGCGGCAGATGCGCAACGACGTGTTCCGCCACATTCAGCGGCTGCCGGTGCAGTACTTCGATAATCTGCCCGCGGGCAAAGTCGTCGCCCGGGTGACGAACGACACGGAAGCGATCCGGGAGCTGTACGTCTCGGTGCTGGCGAACTTTTTTACCGGCATCGTCTATATCGCCGCCATCATCGGCGCGCTGTTCCTGCTGGACGCGAACCTGGCGTTGATCGCGCTGCCGTTCATTCCGATTCTGTACGTCTGGATCGTCATCTACCGCAAGTTCGCGGTGAAGTACAATCACGTCATCCGCTCGCGGCTCAGCGACATTAACGGAATGATCAACGAATCGATCCAGGGGATGCCGATCATTCAAGTATTCCGCCGGGAAAAGGAAACGATGGGCGAGTTCCGCGAGATGAACGACGATTACTTCAAGTACCAGAACAAAATGCTGACGCTCAACTCCGTCACGTCGCACAATCTGGTCAACGTGTTCCGCAACATTCTGTTCATGGCCGTCGTGTGGATGTTCGCCGGCGACTGGCTCGGAGCGGCCGTGACGGTCGGCGTCCTGTACGCGTTCATCGACTATATGAACCGGATGATGCAGCCGATCGTCGGTATCGTCAACCAGCTGTCGAACCTGGAGGTCGCCCGCGTCTCGGCGGAGCGGGTGTTCACGCTGCTCGACGAGCCGGGAATCGAGGTGTCCGACAGCCGGATCGAGCGCTACAAAGGCGACGTCGCGTTCGAAGACGTAACGTTCGGCTACAAGCCGGGCGAGGACGTGCTGAAGAACATTTCGTTCCGCGCCCGCCAAGGCGAGACAGTCGCCCTCGTTGGTCACACGGGCTCCGGCAAGAGCTCGATTCTGAACCTGCTGTTCCGGTTCTATGACGTGGAGCGGGGAACGATTACGGTGGACGGGACCGACATCCGGAAGCTGTCGAAGCAGGAGCTGCGCCAGCATATGGGCATCGTGCTGCAGGACCCGTTCCTGTTCACGGGGACGATCGCGTCCAACGTCAGTCTGGACGATCCGTCGATTACCCGGGAGAAGGTCGAGCAGGCGCTGCGCGACGTCGGCGCGTACGACATGTTCATGCAGCTGCCGGGGGGCTTGGACGAACCGGTCATCGAGAAGGGCAGCACGCTGTCCGCGGGACAGCGGCAGCTGATCTCGTTCGCGCGGGCGCTGGCGTTCGATCCGGCGATTCTGATTCTGGACGAAGCGACGGCCAGCATCGACACCGAGACGGAAGCGGTCATCCAGGCGGCGCTCGACGTGCTGAAGCGGGGCCGGACGACGTTCGTCATCGCCCACCGGCTGTCGACGATTCGCGCGGCCGACCAGATTCTCGTGCTCGACCGCGGCCGGATCGTGGAGCGGGGCAATCACGACGAGCTGATGCAGCTGGGCGGCAAGTATTACGCGATGTACCAGCTGCAGCAGGGCGCGGCGGAAGGCGTGGCGTAACGATCGCAAGGGGGAGAATCCGCTGGATTCAGCGGGTTCTCCCCCTTTTGTTCTGTGTTCTGTGCGATCGGACACAGAGGACCTTATTTTGTCGAAACCCCCTCATTTTGCTGACGATTCGGACTGAGAATCCGTTATTTCGATGATCAATGGCCGAAATCGCAATCGCGGAGCCGAATAACGGATCCTCTGTCCGCACGGCCTCGGGCGACGGGGCAAAGAGGGGGGCGGGCAAGAGGTCGATAGGAGGGAGAGCGATACGGTAGGAAAGACGGACTGGGAAGAGGTCGATCGGGTGGACGGCGATGCGGAGAGAACCGTTTTTTTCGCATTGGTTAGAGGTGTCTGTTTTTGTATAATGAAGTCACAAGATTAGGGGCGGATGCCCGGAAAGAGGACGATAACCGGAAATGACGGAGAATACGATTATTCGGTTCGAAAACGTGACGAAGCAATACGACCGGGACACGGTGCTGAATCGGGTCAGCTTCGAGATCGAGAGAGGCAAGTTCTATACGCTGCTGGGGCCGTCGGGCTGCGGCAAAACGACGATTCTGCGGCTGATCGCGGGATTCATCGAGCCGACGGAGGGGAACATCTACTTCCACGGCAAGGTGATCAACCGTGTCCCGGCGGACAAGCGCCAGGTGAACACGGTGTTTCAGGATTACGCGCTGTTCCCGCACTTGAACGTGTTCGAGAACGTCGCCTTCGGCCTGCGGATCAAGAAGCTGAAGAACGCCGCGATCCGGGAGAAGGTGAAGGAAGCGCTGCGGTTTGTCAACCTGGAGGGGTACGAGGACCGGGAAATCTCGGAGATGTCCGGGGGCCAGCGCCAGCGGGTCGCGATCGCCCGGGCGATCGCGAACGAGCCGGAGATTCTGCTGCTCGACGAGCCGCTCTCGGCGCTCGACCTGAAGCTTCGCACCGAGATGCAATACGAGCTGCGGGAGCTGCAGCGGCGGCTCGGCATCACGTTTGTTTTCGTCACGCACGATCAGGAGGAGGCGCTGGCGATGTCGGACGAGATTTTCGTCCTGAACGAAGGGGAGATCCAGCAGAGCGGAACCCCGACGGACATCTACGACGAGCCGATCAACCGGTTCGTGGCCGACTTCATCGGAGAATCGAATATCGTGCCGGGCCGGATGCTTCGGGACAATCTGGCCGAGTTCGCCGGCCAGCAGTTCGAATGCGTCGACCGGGGCTTCTCGCCGAACGAGCCGGTCGAGATCGTCATCCGTCCGGAGGACTTGGAGCTGACGACGCCCGAGCAGGGCAACCTGGTCATCAAGATCGACAGCCAACTGTTCCGCGGGGTCCACTACGAGATCAGCGGCTACGACCGGGCGGGCAACGAATGGCTCGTCCACTCGACGAAAAAGGCGGTCGTCGGCGACAGCGTCGGCCTGCGGTTCGAGCCGGAAGCGATTCACGTCATGCGATTCGGCGAGACGGAGGAGGAGTTCGACCGGCGGCTGGAAGGGTACGAGCACGCGGAGTCCGCGGCCGTCTCCGCGGAAGGTGATCGCGAATGACGAGAACGCGCAACCTCTACCTGATCCCGTACGCAGTCTGGATGGTGCTGTTCGTCGCGACGCCGATCGTGCTGATCGTGTACTATTCCTTTTTCGACGTCGAAGGGAATTTCACGCTGGGCAACTTCCGTAAGTTCCTGACGCCAGTCTACTTGCAGATGACGTTCAATTCGTTCTGGTATGCGCTGCTCATTACGGCGTTCTCGCTGCTCGTCGCGTATCCGACGGCGTATTGGCTGACGCGCACGAAGCATAAGCAGCTCTGGCTGCTGCTCATCATCGTGCCGAGCTGGATCAATCTGCTGCTGAAGACGTACGCGTTCATCGGCTTGTTCGGCACGTACGGCTTCGTGAACGCCGTGTTCGAGGCGGTCGGCATCGGTGCGCAGCAAATTCTGTTCACCGACTTCAGCTTCGTGTTCGTGTCGGTGTACATTTTCATCCCGTTTATGATCTTGCCGATCTACAACGCGCTGGAGGAGCTCAATCCGTCGCTCGTGTACGCGTCGAGAGACCTTGGCGCCTCGCCGTGGATGACGTTCCGCCGCGTCGTGTTCCCGCTCACGCTGAGCGGCGTGAAGGCGGGCTGCCAGGCGGTGTTCATCCCGGCGCTGTCGCTGTTCATGATCACGAGGCTGATCGCGGGCAACCGCGTCGTCACGCTCGGCACGGCGATCGAGCAGCATTTTCTCGTCACGCAGGATTGGGGAATGGGCTCGGCGATCGCGGTGCTGCTCATTATCGTGATGGCGGTCATTATGCTGACGACCGGCAACCGGGGAGCGAGGAATCCGATCCGATGAGCAAAAACGGCAAATTCGCGCAACTGTATCTCGTCGTGGTCTTTATCATTTTGTACGCGCCGATTTTCTATCTCATGTATTACTCGTTCAACAGCGCGGGAACGATGCATGGCTTCGAAAGCTTCACGTTCGAATGGTACGAGGAAGTGTTCCAGGATACGAGACTGCTGATCATCGTGCTGAACACGGTCGTCATCGCGCTGCTGTCGGCGGCGATCTCGACGATCGTCGGCGTGCTCGGAGCGCTGGCCTTGCATCGGGTGCGCAGCCTCAAGCCCCGGAACGCGCTGCTAGCGATGAACAACGTGCTGATCGTCAGCCCGGACGTCATCATCGGCGCTTCGTTCCTCATTTTCTTCACAATGCTCGGCATTCAGCTCGGCTTCACCTCGGTGCTGCTGTCGCATATCGCGTTCAGCGTGCCGATCGTCGTGCTGATGGTGCTTCCGAAGCTGCAGGAGATGAGCCCGACGCTGATCGACGCGGCGAAGGATCTCGGGGCGAGCGGCTGGAGCGTGCTGACGAAGGTCGTTCTGCCGTTTATACGACCGGGCATTTTCGCGGGGTTTTTCATGGCGCTGACGTATTCGCTGGACGACTTCGCGGTGACGTTCTTCGTGACCGGCAACGGCTACGCCACGCTGTCGGTCGAGATTTATTCGCGGGCGAGAACGGGAATCTCGCCTTCGATCAACGCGCTGTCGACGCTGATCTTCCTGTTTACGATTTCGCTCGTGGTCGGCTATTACTTCCTGACCCGGCGCGGCAGCCGCAAGCCCGATTGGGGGGTCGTGCAGCCATGAGTCAATTGGTACGCCTGTTCGCCGCCGTGTTCCTCGTCGCGTTCGGCCTGATGTATCTCACCTCGTATCTGAACTCCTCGCAAGGCTATTCGGGTTCGGATACGTTGACGATCTACAACTGGGGAGATTATATCGACCCGGACCTGATCGCCGAGTTCGAGGAAGAGACCGGGCTGAAGATCATCTATCAGACGTTCGATTCGAACGAAGCGATGATGACGAAAATCTCGCAAGGCGGCGCGACGTTCGATATCGCGATTCCGTCGGAGTACGCGATCAGCAAGATGAAGGAAGAAAATCTGCTGCTGCCGATCGATCACGCGCAGCTTCCGAACCTGGGCAATATCGACGAGCGGTTCATGGATCTGAGCTTCGATCCGGGCAACGCATATTCGATTCCGTATTTCTGGGGAACGGTCGGCATCGTCTACAACTCGGAGCTGCTCGACGGCCGGAGGTTCGAGAGCTGGAACGACCTGTGGAGCGAAGACCTGCGGAATCAGATTCTGCTCGTCGACGGCGCGCGGGAAGTGATCGGCTTCGGGCTGAACAGCCTGGGTTATTCGCTGAACGACACGAACGAGGAGCATCTGCAGGAAGCGAAGCGCAAGCTCGGCGAGCTCACGCCGAACGTCAAGGCGATCGTCGGCGACGAGATCAAGATGCTGCTCGCGGGCGAAGAGGCGGCGGTCGGCGTCGTCTGGTCCGGCGACGCGGCGGAGATTATGTATGAGAACGAAAGCCTCGATTACGTCATCCCCGAGGAAGGCTCGAACCTGTGGTTCGACAACATGGTCATCCCGACGTCGGCCCGCAACGTGGAAGGGGCGCACAAGTTCATCAACTTCATGCTGGATCCGGAGGTCGCGGCGAGGAACGCCGAATACGTCGGCTATTCGACGCCGAACGCGAAGGCGCTCGAGCTGCTGCCGGAGGAGATTCGGGACGACGAGCGGTTCTACCCGGATCCGGAATTGACCGATAAGCTGGAAGTGTACGAGAACCTCGGCAAAAAAATGCTGTCCCATTACAATGAATTGTTTCTGGAATTCAAAATGCACCGGAAGTGACGGGCAGCGCGGGCGGGGCCGATCTCTGAGTCGCAAGACGGAGACGGTCCCTTTGCGGTAAAATGGGCGAGGAAGCAGTCGAAGCGTCGGGCGATCCACAACAAGAGAAAATGCGGGGGGAAGAAACCGATGGGGAACGGAGAAACGATAATCGGCATCGATATCGGGACGACGAGCACGAAGAGCGTCGTCTTCGGGAAAGACGGTTCGATGCGCGGCAGCTTCGCGGTCGAATATCCGTTGCTGCAGGAGCGGCCGGGCTGGGCGGAGCAGGAGCCGGAGGAGATCGTGCGGGCGGTCGTCGGCAGCGTCCGGGGCGCGCTTGAGCGGAGCGGGGTCGGCGGGAAGGCCGTCGCCGCGGTCGGCGTCAGCTCGGCGATGCACGCGCTGATCGCCGTGGACGCGGAAGGACGGCCGCTGACGAGAAGCATCACTTGGGCCGACGGCCGCAGCGAGCGGCAAGCCCGGGACATTCGCAAGCATCCGGACGGACCGGGCATCTTCCTGAGAACGGGAACGCCGATCCATCCGATGTCGCCGTTGCCGAAGCTGATGTGGCTGCAAGAGAACCGTCCGGACATATGGGCGAAGGCCGCGCGATTCGTCTCAATCAAGGAATACGTACTGTTCCGCCTGTTCGGGGAATGGGTCGTCGATTCCTCGATGGCGTCGGCGACGGGCTTGCTGGCGCTGGATAAACTGGATTGGGACGACAAGGCTCTGCGGATGGCCGGGATCGACGCGGGCAGGCTGTCGGCGCTGAAGCCGGGCACGTACCGGCTCGAAGGGCTGAATCGCGAGCTTGCGGAGCAGATGGGTCTGCCGGCGGACACGCCGTTTTATCTCGGCGCGAGCGACGGAGCGCTTGCGAACCTGGGCGTCGGGGCGGTCGGCCCGGGCGACCTGGCGATCACGATCGGCACGAGCGCGGCCGTCCGGATGATGACGGACAAGCCGCTCACCGATGCGCGGCAGCGCACGTTCTGCTACAGCGTCGCGGGCTCGGCCTACGTGATCGGGGGAGCGACGAACAACGGGGCGATCGTCCTGCAATGGATGAGAAATTCGCTGTTCGCGGGCGAGAAGACGATCGAGGAGCTGCTGGACGCGGCGGCCGGCGTCCGGGCGGGAGCGGAAGGGCTGCTGTTCCTCCCGTTCTTGTCGGGGGAACGGGCTCCGATCTATAACGCCGAGACGCGGGGGACTTTTTTTGGCGCCGGGCTGGGGCACCGGCGGGAGCATTTCGTCCGCGCCGGCCTGGAAGGCGTGCTGCTCGCGGTGCTGTCCGTCGTCGAAGCGCTGAAGGACATCGGCGGGGAGGCGGCCGAGATCCGCGCTTCGGGCGGCTTCGCGAAGTCGCCGCTGTGGCGGCAGATGCTGGCCGACATGCTCGGCCGCGAGGTCGGCATCCCGCGCGTGACGGAAGCTTCGGCGCTCGGCGCCGCGATGATGGCGCTGCAGGGGCTCGGCGAGCTCGCGGATCTGGGCGCGGCCAAGGAATGGGCGCCGCTGGCGGAGCGGCTGGAGCCGGACATGGCGGCGAACGCCGTCTACCGCGAGCTGTTCGGCGTGTACGAGCGGCTGCGGGACGGGCTGACGGATCGCTTCGCCGAGATCGCCGAGTTCCAGCGCAAATCGCGGTAAGCTGAAAGCCTGATAATAATTCTCATTGTTGGTTACAATACTGAGGAAGCGGCAGAAAGGCATCCCGCGCAGGATGCCTCTCTCGTCTCGGCGCTTGGCCGGCGCCTTACATTTTCGGTTCGAACGTCTTGCAGTCGGTTTCTTCGGAGTTGGAAGCCTGCCGATCGCGGTTGTTGACGACGTAGATCGAAGAGGCTCTGCATTCGTTGCCCGGAGCCCAGTACTTGCACGAATTCACTTCGCACAGCACGTCCTTGGCCATCGCGTTCACCTCCTTTCCAATAGGATGGTCGAAGGCGATCGCTTTATACGTGCGGCAACCCGCAAACTTCCCGACGCGGAAGGCTGCGGGTTATTCGTCGTGGGGGCGCGGGCTGGACGGGCTAATTTGGCTGGGGCGAAATCCGCTTGATCTTTTGCTAACGGACCCAGAAGCCCTTATTTTGCCGAAACCCCTTCCTTTTGCTAGCCATGCGGACAGACGATCCGTTATTTCCATTCTTCATGGCCGAAATGGCCTTTAACGAAGCAAATAACGGATTCTCTGTCCGCACAGATGCGCAAAACCCGGTTTTGTTCGCGAATAGCGGATCCTCTGTCCGAACGGTCATGAAGGCGGTGGCGGTGGGCGACGGGTACTTGTTCGAAGGACGGTCAAAGGCGCCGGGTGACGGGCTTTCGTTCGAAGGACGGTCAAAGACGATGTGTGATGGGGTTTCGTTCGAAGGACGGTCAAAGGCGCTGGGCGACGGGCTATCGTTCGAAGGACGGCAAAGGCCCTGGGCGAAGAGCTATTGTTTTCGAAAGACGGCAAACCGGTTTACTTGCGGAGCGCTTGCGCTACATGTCGTTCGTCCGGTTGTGGTAGGATAGAAGGTAATGGACATCGAGGATGGAGTGGATGGCGTGACGGATTTTAAAAAGTTGGGCATTACGGAAGCGCGGGCGGATAGGTTGAAGGCGCTGGGTATCTCGACGCCGACGCCGGTGCAGGCGGAGACGATTCCGGTCGTGCGCGCCGGACGCGACGTGATCAGCCAGGCGCAGACGGGAACGGGGAAGACGCTTGCTTTCGTGCTTCCGATGCTGGATCGGATTCGGGCGGACGTCTCGCAGGTTCAGGGATTGATTGTGACGCCGACGCGCGAGCTGGCGATTCAGATTACAAGCGAGATCAAGAAGCTGCTGCAGCCCGAGGACGGCATTCAGGTGCTGGCCGTATACGGGGGACAGGACGTGGAGGCGCAGCTGCACAAGCTGAAAGGCGATATGCATCTGATAGTCGCGACGCCTGGACGGCTGCTGGACCATCTGCGCCGGGAGACGATCTCGCTGGATGGCGTGAAAATGCTCGTGCTGGACGAGGCCGACCAGATGCTGCACATGGGCTTCCTGAAGGAAGTGGAGGACATCCTGCGCCAAACGCCGTACAAGAAACAGACGATGCTGTTCTCGGCGACGATGCCGCCGTCGATCCGGGAGCTGGCGGGACGCATTCTGCGCAATCCGGAGCACGTGACGGTCAAGGCGGAACGGGTGACGGTGAAGGATATCCGCCAATGGGTCGTCGAGACGTCGGACCGCAACAAGCAAGCGACGCTGGTCCGGCTGTTGGAGGAGACGAATCCGTATTTGAGCATCCTTTTCTGCAGGACGAAACGGCGGGCACACGCGCTGAACGCCGCTTTGCAGGAGTTGGGGTACGCGTCCGACGAACTGCATGGCGATCTTTCACAGGCGAAGCGGGAGCAGGTGATGAAGCGGTTCCGCGACGCGAAGCTGCAGTTGCTCGTCGCCACGGACGTCGCGGCCCGAGGGCTGGATGTCGAGGGCGTGACCCACGTGTTCAACTATGACGTGCCGCTCGACGTGGAAAGCTACATTCACCGGATCGGCCGGACGGGCCGGGCGGGGGAGAAAGGCTTGGCCATCACGCTGATCGCGCCGAAGGACCGGCGGGAGCTCGCGGACATCGAGAACGGCATCCAGATGGCGATGGAGCGCAGAAGCGTCGACGGCGCTCCGCTGGACGGTGGCGGCCTGCAAGGCCCGCGGACGAGAGGCGGGTACGGGCGCCCGGGCAGCGAAGCGCGCCCGCGAGGCGGCCGCGGCGGCGGAGCGGGCGGTCGGCGGGCCGGCGCAGGAGCGGGTGCGGGCTTCGCGGGCGAGGGACGCGGCGGTCGGCGCTCGGCCGACGGCAGGCCGGGCAAGAGCGGGCTCGCGGGCGCGCCGGGCTACGGGCACGGCAGGCCGGGCCGCGAAGAGGCGCGAGGCGGCCGAGGCTTCGGCGGCACGGGGAGCGCCAAGGGCGGCGGCTCCGCCAGAGGCGGGCGCAAGCCCGAGTCGCGCGGGAGCTTCGCAGGCGGCCGCTCGGGCGGGGCGAAGAGCGGCGGCGGTTTCGGAGGAGGCAAGAGCCAGCGGGGCGGAGCCTCCGGGGGCCGCGGCGGCCGCGGGTCGTCGCGGGGAAGATAAGAAAAAAGCCGGTTCCCGTTTTGCGTTCGGGGCCGGCTTTTTAATGTATTCAGGTAGAACGATATCCACGCCACTGCACCTTCGCACTCCGCGCCTTCACAACCTCGAATCTTGGCCACTCTCCGCACACACGCACCACATGCCCCCACCACAATGCCCCGCCGCATGCCTTACACTAGTTGTATAAAGTACTATTATTTTCCCGGAAATTTTGCTGATTTTTAAAATAATTGCACGAAGTACAACTAAAATGTCCGAACTGGGCGAGAATGAAGGGTAAAAGGCTGAATTAGTTGTACCTTATGCAATTATCGAATGGGAAGGGCCGAATCGACTTGTATTAGTTGTACGAAGTACAATTATATTCTGATCTCCGCAAGTTTCCTCAGCATCGGAAGACGCAGAAGTTTCTAAATGGTATGAACTGCAACGATCCCCGGTTAGCGTAGTCGTGTGAGCATTAGCGGGCGTGCCGGCAAGCCGGCAGGCCTCGGATGCTGCAGGTGCTGTAGATGGAAAAATCTGTTTACGAAGGCCGGTATACTCTACATTTGTTGGTGTGACACTAACGACAACATGAGGATGAAGGGCAGGACAAATGATGGAAGGTTATCAGCCGGGACAAATCGTGTATGTGATTATACGAAACCCGCATGTTCAGGGAGTAGCCAATGTTCAGGAAGCTGCTGTTGTGCATGACCCTCACGCTCCAGGTCAACTTGCGCTATTTTTGTACGAAACGTATTATCCGCTTAACGATCAAATCGCGGTGTATCCATCGGTCAGTGAGGCTGAACAGGTTTATAATGAAGCTTTCGGAATATTAGATGCGGAGGGGTATTATGGTTAAACCATTTATGCCCCAACTCGTTTATGTGGAGCCGAGAGCATTGGACTACCCTTTAGGTAAACAATTAATCAGCAAGTTTGAAAATATGGGTATCGAAATACGGGAAACCACTTCACATAATCAAATCCGAAACCTGCCGGGAGATAATGATTTTCAAAAGTATAGAGTGGCGAAGTCCACGCTAGTCGTTGGGGTTAGGAAAACGCTAAAGTTTGATACGTCGAAACCATCCGCAGAGTACGCCATACCGTTCGCAACGGGATGCATGGGGCATTGTCATTACTGTTACTTACAAACGACGATGGGGAGCAAGCCGTATATACGTACTTATGTCAATCTAGACGATATCTTCGAAGCCGCAGACCAATATATGAAGGAAAGAGCCCCGGAGACGACAAGGTTCGAAGCATCCTGTACTTCAGATATAGCAGGTATTGATCACTTAACTCACACGCTGAAGAGAGCAATTGAATATTTCGGGCAATCTGAATTGGGGCAACTACGGTTTGTAACGAAGTTCGCGTATATCGATCATTTACTTGATGCCAAGCATAATGGACGGACTCGTTTCCGCTTCAGTATGAATGATGAGTATATCATTAAAAATTTTGAGCCGGGTACATCAGGGCAAGAGGAGAGGATCGAAGCGGCGAGAAAGGTTGGGGAAGCAGGATACCCGTTAGGTTTTATTATCGCCCCTATCTATTTGCATGAAGGATGGAAAACGGGGTACAAGGTAATGTTTGAGAAGCTAGAAGCTGTGCTTCCGAATTTCTCCAAGGATAATTTGACCTTCGAACTGATTCAACATCGCTTCACGAAACCAGCCAAACGTGTCATTGAGAAAAATTATCCAATGACTAAGCTTGAACTTGATGAAACGAAGAGGAAGTGGAAGTGGGGACGATACGGCATAGGAAAATATGTTTACACAGACCAGGAGCAGGAAGAGATTAAAGATACGCTCGGCCAATATATACAGACTTATTTCCCTGACGCTACGATAGAATATTTCACCTAGCGTTGGGGAGAATGATGTGTAAAAAAAGCCGCCTTAGAAGCAGGCGGCTTTCCATAAGAAGGTAATGGAAATTATGTAAACTTCACTGCAATTTTTCCGCTAAACCTTGCTGCACGCGAGTTACTCCCTGGCTCAAGGCGTGCCCCCCGCCAACTGCGGCGGCAACCGCAACGGCATCCATGATCTCGCTTGGGCTTGCACCCTCGGACAACGCTTCTCTTACATGAAAATACGTACATATTTCGTTGTTGGCGAACAAAGCGATTCCAAGGGCGATCAGTTGTTTATTTTTCGAGCTCACCGCATGTTCTTCAAAACATTGGGCGGTAAAGTTATGGTACGCCTCAACTACGTTCGGCAGCGTTTCATTCATATGCCCGACGCCAATTCGATAAGCGTCAACCTTATCGTCCATCAGCTTATTCATTATGTTTACTCCTCTTTTGTTTGCTTGCGTTATAGTTCCCTGAGCTTTCCTGTTGTATTCGTCTCGGTTTAGTCATCTTCGGCTTGCCCGCTGCTAGTTCCCTGTAGACGTTTCGGCTTCCTTCACGTTTTTCCTCTACGGAAATGCCCGGCTGGACGGCGGGGAAATCCTGGAAAATCATCCGCCATCAATGCGATGTCTGCCGTCTCAAGCGCGGTATCGGTACCCGCCCCGCCCATCGCAATACCAACCGTGGAAGCAGCAAGCGCAGGCGCGTCATTAACGCCGTCGCCAACTATCGCAACACTCGCATAGCTATTCCTAATCAAGCGCTCTTCGGATACTTTAATCCATAACGCCAAGAATAAAGCGGCAAAACTTCGAATCCGTCTAAAACTTTCTTGCTTCTCTTTAGTCCGTCGCTTTCAATGCCACATGTTAGGTTTTAGCGAGAGTTGTGTATGAAATACAACTCCGATCTCCGTAAGCTTCTTGAGCATTGGAAGACACCGAAGGCGTTGCGGTCAGAAGCCGCTGGGGCGCATTGGCGGTCGGAGAGATGATCAAAGGGAAATTGGCGGATCTTCGGGAGCTGCCGGTTGCGTGGACCATCGTCGATACCGAGGAAGAAGCGCGCGCGGGGCTGAACGAACGGAAATATTACGGGGCGTTGGTGCTTCTGGAGGACCTGAGCAGCGGGGCGCTGTCTCTGGCGACGCCGGAACCGAAACCGGCCACGGTGACGATTCTTGCGAACGAAGGGAAAAATGCGCAAGCTTCGACGGTCGTTCGGCAGGTGCTGGGCCAAGCGATGAAGACGGTCGGGGGCGAGCTGTCGAAGCAAATGCTCGGCCAGATCGGACAGCAGACGCCGCAAATTCCCGTCGCCGCAGCGCAGGCGCTGCTGTCGCCGATCGTCGTAAAGGAAGAGATCGTGCATCAGACCGGGGAGAATCACGCTTCGGGCAACGCGCCGGGGCTGTTGACCAGATCATGTGGATCGGCAGTCTGGTGGCCGGAATCGTGCTGTTTCTGGCAGGGGGGAAGGCCGTGGGCGCCGGAGCAAGCAGGGGGATGGTCGCCGCGGTACAAGCCGTTGCAGGAGCGTTGATTGCCGGGATCGCTTCCGGGTTCGTCGTCTGGATGGCTTCCTCCTGGTACGGCATGGAGCTGGTGAACGCGGGGGCGACCTGGCTGCTGCTCTGGCTGATCGGGACAACGTTCTACCTGATTCAATCTTCGCTGCTCAATTGGATCGGTCTTCCGTCGATGGCGATTCTCGTGCTGCTGATGTTCTTCTCCATGCCGCTGCTGAACATGGCGCCAGAGTCCTTGTCCGCGACGACGAGAAACTGGATTTACTCGTGGACACCGCTGCGATTCGCGGCCGACGGCTTGCGGGAGACGATGTATTTCGGCGGGCTGAACGCGGTCGGGACGAGCGGGACCGTGCTGTGGAGCGTAGCCGGAGCATTCCTCCTGCTGCTGCTCGCCTCCGGATTCAAGCGGTCCAAGGCGAAGGAAGGCTCGGCGGAGACGGCTTCACCGGTAGCAAAATAAGGCGGTATGGCCTGTTGGCGGGATTCGGTCGTTCCTCTCCGCGGGGCGGCCGGATCCTTTTTTGGCGTTGGGGAACGGTTATGATACGATAGGGGTTGCGAATCGCAAGATCGGAGGGAAAAGCAAGAGCATGCCAGGCAACGGAAAATTGCGCAGCGACGTCAAGCCGGGGCTCGAGGTGGACATCGTGCTGAAGCAGGACCAGAGGACGGGGAAGCTGACGCGCGGCATCGTCAAGGATCTGCTGACGAATTCGCCCAGCCATCCGCACGGCATCAAGGTGAGGCTGCAGGACGGACAGGTCGGCCGCGTTCAGCGCATCGTCGGCGGAGAGGACGCTTGAGTTCCGGCGGCGAACGGGTGGGTGACAGTTTCCGTAAGGGACATTAGAGGAGGGCCGCTTCATCCTGGCTTGGGCCGGGGAGGCGGCTTTTTCGCCAGAATTTATAAAATTTTTCGATGAGTGAGGGGTCTTCATTCCACTTGATCTTTAGCGATCGGACACAGAAGCCCTTATTTTGCCGAAACCCCTTCATTTTGAAGTCGATTCGGACAGAGAATCCGCTATTTCAATGATCAATGGCCGAAATCGCACTCTCGGAGCCCAATAACGGATCCTCTGTCCGCGAAGGTGCGAAAAAATCGGTTTTGTTCACAATTAGCGGATCCTCTGTCCGAACAGTTCGGAGCGACAGGGCAAAGAGGATGATGCGTTGGGGCGACGGGACAAAGAGGCGGACGACGGCGAACCGAGACGGTGCGGAAAGACTGCGGCAAGCGAAAGCACGGGGGAACGAATCAAATGCGAAAGGACCGTCAGGGAGAACGGACGGTTTTTCTTACAAAAGGGCGGAGTGCGCTAACCTGAGTGAAATACACATCACTGATTTTTCGATAGCGCCCATTCGCTCATCCGGTCCAGAAAATCGATCATCGAACGGCCTTTAGGCGTTGGCGAGTATTCGACCTTCAGTTTGGGCGGGATATCCTCGTGGATGCTTCGTTGGACGATTCCATCGGCCTCAAGCTCGCGGAGCTGCTCGGTCAGCATTTTTTTGGAGACGGCGGGGAGATGGCGCAGCAATTCGCCATAGCGCACGGGCTCCCGGCGGTGATGCAGATGGCGGTAAATTGGAATTTTCCATCTTCCGCTCAGCATAGAAAACACGCGCTCCACCGGGCAATCGTTCAGTTGAACAGGCACAGTCTCACCTCGATCCCGAGTATTACCCGTATTATACACGATCCCCGGTACGGCTGCCGGGAAACAGGCTGGCGGACGATCGTCGACTTGGGGGACATCCGTCAAAGCCGCTCCAGGAAGCGCTCATGCTCGTCTGCGTTCTCAGCGAAATCCGGCTGCAGTCATCGGGAATGGCGTTCGCCTTGTTGAAGGGATAATTGCCGAGAGACGTCAAGCCGGGGCTTGAGGTGGACATCGTGCTGAAGCAGGATCAGAGGACGGGGAAGCTGACGCGCGGCATCGTCAAAGAGCTGCTGACGAATTCGCCCGACCATCCGCACGGGATAAGGTGAGGCTGCAGGACGGACAGGACGGCCGCGTTCAGCGAATTGTGGACGAAAGCGGCCAATAAGTCGTATTGATTGCAAGAGGTCGTCGTATGCGCACGGAATGAAAAGCTGATTTTCCCGGATTGGACGGGAGTCGGCTTTTTTTGCGTTTTTTATCGAATGATAGGGAAAATGATCGATTAAAACAGACCTATATAGTCGGAATAAAAGCACGTGAAAAAAAGGAGTGCCGCTCGGCTCGATCCCCCGGAACCCGCATAAATTTAAGGTTTTTTCCCCTCAAATTTTAATTTGACAAGCGTATGGTCGGGTGGTAGAGTACACTCAAGAAATAAAGATAATTCCTACTGGATTACTTGGTATATTGTCGAATGTGTGGCTCCAAGTCGACGCTCGAAGATCGACGGAGCCGAACCCGGCGCTTCGACTCCAGGTACGATCAAGGGGAAAGGAGTGGTAACCATTAGTACGTCTTTTTTGGAGATTCGCGATCTGTATAAGAGCTTCCAGACGGACAGCAAGACCGTTCAGGCGCTGCACGGCATCAATCTGGACGTGCGGGAGGGCGAATTCACGACCGTGATCGGCCCGAGCGGATGCGGCAAGAGCACGCTTCTGCGCATTATTGCCGGACTGGATACGCAGTATCAGGGAAATCTCCTGCTGGACGGCGCTCCCGTAGCGGGACCGGGCATCGACAAAGGCGTCGTTTTCCAGGAACCCAGGCTGTTCCCGTGGCTGACCGTCGAGAAGAACATCGCCGCGGACCTATCGCTTCGGAATCCCGAGATCAGGCGCAGGGTCGCCGAGCTGATCGAACTGGTCAAGCTGACCGGCTTCGAGAAGGCCTATCCCAAGGAGCTGTCCGGGGGAATGGCGCAGCGCGTCGCCATCGCCAGGGCGCTTCTCCGCAATCCGAAGGTGCTCCTGCTGGACGAGCCGTTCGGCGCGTTGGACGCCTTCACCCGGGCGCACATGCAGGAAGTGCTTCTGGATATCTGGCAGAAGGACAAGGTGACGATGATCTTTATTACCCACGATATCGACGAAGCGGTCTTTCTGGCGGACCGGGTCGTGATCCTGAAGCCCCGGCCGGGGGAGATCAGCAGCATCGTAAACGTAGATCTGCCGCACCCGCGCAAGAAGTCCGCTCCCGCCTTTCAGGAGCTGCGCCTTCGCGTGCTGAGCAACTTCGAGAAGGTCGAAGAGCTCGCTTGGGGGGAATCGGGGGCGGGCATTTAAGGAGGAAGAGATTCCTATGAACATTCGGTTGGCGACATTCAAGCCGTTCGCGCTAGGCGCGATTATTCCCGTCCTGCTTCTAGCGGCGTGGGAGCTGTTGGGCGAAGCGAATCTGATCTCCTCCTTGCTGTTTCCGACGCCTTCCGCGATCTTCGAGGACTTTCGGGATCTGGCGGTTTCCGGAGAGCTGTGGGCGAACCTCCGCATCAGTCTGACCCGGACGCTGTGGGGCTTTCTGCTCGGAGGCGGGCTCGGAGCCGTTATGGGCTTGTTTGTCGGACTATTCCGTCCATTCGAACGCGCGGTCGATCCGTCGCTGCAGATGATTCGCATGGTTCCCCATCTGGCCGTGACCGCGCTGTTCATTCTATGGTTCGGCATCGGGGAGACGTCCAAAATTTTGCTGATCGCCAAAGGCGCCTTTTTTCCCTTATACATCAACACGTACCTCGGCATCCGGAATGCGGACAACAAGCTGTACGAGGTCTCGAAGGTACTCGGCTTCGGCTTCGCCAAAAGGTCGTTCCTGCTGGCTCTTCCGTCGGCGCTGCCCAATCTGTTTCTCGGCATTCGTCTCTCGCTGGGAGTGGCCTGGCTTAGTCTGGCCGTGGCTGAGCTGCTCGGTTCGACGGAAGGCATCGGCTATCTCATGATGGATGCCCGCATGCTGGGGCGCACGTCCGTCGTGTTCGTAGGCATCTTCATTTTCGCGGTCGTCGGCAAGCTGTCGGATTCGCTGGTCCGGTGGATCGAACGGCGGGCGCTTCGATGGAACGACAGCTTCAAGGGCTAGACCACTTGCAATTGAAGGAGGTGATTTCGATTGAGCGAAAGAGCTGAAGCCGTTCCGGCATCCCAATCCGCAGCGGGCAAGCGGACCGAGCGCCGCCGGCTTAAGCCGGGCTTGAATGACGTTGCCGTCGGCGCCGCGATCCCCGTCGTCACGCTCGTTTTATGGCAGCTGTTCTGCGAGACCGGCGACATCGACCCTTTCTTTTTCCCGTCTCCGCTATCTATCGCGGCCGCGTTCGGAGAGCTGGCGAAGACGGGCGAGCTGTTCCGCCACATTGGAGTCAGCCTGGGAAGAGTATTGGCCGGTTTCGGAATCGGCGGCGCGCTGGGGCTGATCTTCGGACTGCTGTCCGGCTTCTCGCGGCGGACGGAGATGATGATCGACCCGATGATCCAACTGCTTCGCCTGACTCCCAGTCTGGCTCTGGCCCCGCTGTTCATCCTGTGGTTCGGATTCGGGGAGACGTCCAAAGTTCTCATTATTGCGACCGGCGCCTATTTCCCGCTCTACGTAAACACCGTTCTGGGCATCCGGAACGTAGACAACAAGCTGGTGGAGGTGTCCAAAGCGCTGGAGTACGGCACGGCCAGCCTGATTAAGAAGCTGATTCTGCCGTCGTCTCTGCCGAGCATTCTGCTGGGCATCCGGTTGTCGCTCGCGGTATCGTGGCTCAGCGTCGTCGTGGCCGAGATGATCAATTCCAAGTCGGGAATCGGCTACTTGATCTACTTCGGCCAGTACAATTCCCGAACGGAGCTGATCTTCGTCGGCGTCATTATTTTCGCGGTGGCAGGCAAGCTGATAGATTCGCTCGTTCGTTACCTGGAGAGAAAGCTGCTCGGCTGGCGAGACAGCTTCAAAGGATAGTCGACCCCAAAAATAAAAGACCAATCGCTTAGGAGGGTATTATTCAATGCTTGCACAACAATCGAACCAAAATCGCCGGAGACGTACGCTCACGCTCGCAGTCGTTGCTCTGCTTCTCGCGCTTGCGCTTCAAGCCTGCGGAAGCAAGGATCAAGCTTCCCAGACCCCTTCGTCGTCCGCGCCCGCATCGTCGCCCGAGGCTTCCTCCGAATCCCAAGCCCCTTCCGGCACGACGAATGCGCCCGCCGAACTGAACTACGGCTTTGTCGGCAGCACGCCGCTGACGGCGGGAGCGGAAGCCTGGGGAATCCACACCGGAATCTTCCAAGAAGAGTTCAAGAAATACGGCGTGACGAAGATCAACGCCATCGGCTTTAAGGTGGGACCGGACTTGAACGAAGCGATTCTCAGCAATCGCGTCGACATCGGCTTCTCCGGAGATGCCCCGCCGATTCTCAATCGCGCCAAAGGAGCGAAGACGCGTCTGATCGGGCTTCCGATCATCTCGGCGAACAGCCTGATCATCGTAAGGAATGACGGTCCTCAATCGGTCTCCGAGCTTGAAGGAAAGACGGTGGCCGTGGTCAAGGGCTCTATCATGCATCGCTATCTGGTCGGCGTGCTCAAGGAGCAGGGCGTTAAGAACGTGAAACAGATCAGCATCGGCGCGAATACGGCGGACTCCCTTGCGGCTCTGGCCAAGGGCGAGGTCGATGCGGTAGCTGCTACCGATTACCTGGTGTACAAGCTTATGCAGAGCGGGGACTTCAAGGTCATCGACAACGCCTACGACCATCCGGATCTGCTGGCTACGAACGCGACGGTCGTCACGGAAGAGTACCTGGAGAAGTTCCCGGAAATCGCGCAAGTGTGGAACGCGACCCGGGAGAAGGCGTTGGCCGACTTGAAATCCAAGCCAGAGGAGTACTATCAGTTCCTGTCGGAGACGCTCGGCCAGGATCTGGAGGCCGTCAAAATTCTGTATCCGATCGAGGACATCGCGCCTACGAACTTTACCGACGAAGGCATCGCCCGGATTACCGGCTCCAAGGAGTTCCTGGTGGAAGAGAAGCTTGCCGCCCAAGATTTCGATATTAACGAATGGATTCTGAAATAAGGAAAAGGGAGAGAAACAACATGGCCAAACCAAGACGTCAGATCAAACTGGGAGTGTTTCTGAGCGCGTTCTCGGGACCGAACGGCTGGAGGCATCCGGACACTCCCGCCGACGCGGCGGTCAACTTCGAGGCGTACAAGAAGGTGGCCAGAGCGGCGGAGGAAGGCTTGTACGATTTCTTGTTCAATGCGGACTCGGCTTATATTACGAAGGATTCGATTCCCTACTTCCTCAGCCGTTTCGAGCCGGCGACCGTGCTCTCCGCCTTGGCGGCCGTCACCAAAAACGTCGGCCTGGTCGGCACGTTCACGACCTCTTACAGCGAGCCGTTCACGACGGCTCGCCAGCTCGCCTCGCTGGACAAGCTGAGCGGCGGGCGGGCCGGCTGGAACGCGGTCACTTCGGCGCTGGAGGGGCTGGGACGCAACCACGGGCAGGAGAAAATCATGGAGCATTCCCTGCGCTATCGCGTCGCCAACGAATATCTCGACGTAGTCAGGGGGCTATGGGATTCCTGGGAGGACGACGCATTCGTCCGCAACAAGGAGACCGGGCAATACGCGGACTTCGACAAGATGCACACGCTGGACCATAAGGGAGAATTTTTCAAGGTGCAGGGACCGTTGAACATGGAGCGCTCGCCGCAAGGGCGACCGGTGATTTTCCAGGCCGGCGGTTCGGAGGAGGGACGCGACATGGCGGCGCGCGTGGCGGATGCGATCTATTCGCGGCACAGCGACGTCAAGCGGGCGACCGAGTTCCACAACGACTTGAAACGAAGGGCGGAAGCGTACGGGCGCAAACGGGAGGACATTCTCGTCTTCCCGGCGATTACGCCCATCGTCGGAGAGACGCAGGAGGAGGCGGACGAGAAGTACAACCGCTCGCTGGAGTTGATCGACATCGATTCGGCGCTTCAGGTGCTGAGCCGATTCTTCAGCTTCTTCGACTTCAAGCAGTTTCCGTTGGACGAGCCGCTTCCGGAGCTGGGCGATATCGGCAAGGACAGCTTCAAGTCCACGGCCGAGCTGTATTTGCAGATCGCCAAGGAGGAGAACCTTACGCTTCGCCAGCTGGCTCTGCGGGTCGCGTCTCCAAAAGGGGATTTCGCAGGGACTCCGGTGCAGGTGGCCGACAAGCTTCAGGCTCTGTGGGAGAGCGGAATCGTCGACGGCTTCGTGCTTAGCGCCCATCAGGTTCCGGACGGCTTGCACGATTTCAACAAATATGTCGTCCCGATCCTTCAGGAACGAGGCATCTACCGCAAGGAGTACGAATCGGATACGCTGCGGGGTAATCTGGGTCTGGACTATCCGGTCAACCGGTATACGCTGCAGCGCAGCTTGCAAGGAATCTAGGAGTCCGTATTGCAATCAAATGAAGGAGGATCATCGAAATGACACAGCCACAGCCGGCGCTGGCTAGACCGCAGCCGCCCGCGTTCAAGACTTACGAGGAGGAGCGTCTTCATCGCAAACAGAGGTTGGCGGCGGCCTGCCGCCTGTTCGCCAAGTTCGGATTCGAAGAAGGGGTGATGGGCCATATTTCGGCCCGCGATCCGGAGCTGACGGACCATTATTGGGCGAATCCGTTCGCCTACAGCTTCGGCACGATCAAAGTCAGCGATCTGGTTCTGTACAACTTCAAGGGAGAGATCGTCGAAGGAAAGACGCCGTACATTCACCGCGGGAATACGATTCTGCACATTCCGATTCTGGCGACGAGACCAGACGTTATCTCGGCGGTGCATACGCACTCGATCTACGGCAGGGCCTGGTCTACGCTGAACCGAAAGATCGATCCGATCTCCGCCGAGGCGGCGGTGTTCTATGGGCGGCACGAGCTCTACGACAGCTTTACGCTCGGAGAAGGGCAGAACCTGGCGGATGCGGTCGGGAACAATCGGGCGATCATTATGGAAAATCACGGAATCGTGACGGTCGGCCAGAGCGTGGACGAGGCCGCTTATTTGTTCATCTCGTTGGAGAAGGTTTGCCAGGTGCAGCTGCTGGCCGAGGCGGCGGGCAAGCCGAAGATTATCGCCAGCGAGCACGCCGAAAGAATATCCAACGGGTTTACTTCCCATACGGGATGGCTTAATTTTCAACCGATGTACGACGGCATCGTGAAGGAACAGCCGGATTTGCTGGAATAGCCGTTCCCGGCCAGCCGGAAGGCGGAGGTTCTGAAGTTGAAAACATTTTTGAAGCCGTATCGGCTGTCCATGGGCATCGCCATCGTGCTGATGCTGTTCGAAGTGCTGGTCGAGGTGTGGCATCCGATTCTGCTGGGCCGAATCATCGACGACGGGATCCTCGCGGGGGACATGCAAGCGATCCTCCTATGGGGCGGAATCATGATTGCGGTGTCGCTGCTGGGCTTTGCCTGCGGAATCGCGAACACGTTCTTCGCGGCGTATACGAGCCACGGCTTCTCCGCGGACTTGAGGCAAACGCTGTTCCGCAACATGCAATTCGCGCCACTATTCCAAGTAAGGAGGTTTCCGAATTCCGTCTGGAGCACGCGCCTGTCGAACGACGTCAACCAAGTACAGACTTCGGTTTTCTTCGGCTTGCGCATGTTCCTGCGCGCTCCTCTCGTCGTGGTCGCCTCCCTGGGGCTAGCGTTCATGGTGGATGTCGAGCTGTCTTTGTGGCTGCTGGCCACGACTCCGGTCGTGCTGCTTGGCCTTTACATCGCGATTCGCAAAGGTTTCGTACTGTTCGGCACGGCTCAGCAGGAGCTGGAGCGAACGAACGGATCGATCCGGGAAAGCCTGGCGGGCATGCAGCTCATTCGGTCGTTCGCAGGGGAGGATTCGGAACGGAAGCGCTTCGCTCGGGCGAACGAACGGCTGCGAGCGAGAATGGGGGCGGCCCTCCGGCTGTCGGAGATGACGATTCCGACCGCGCTGTTGTTCATGAATCTGGCGATTCTCGCGGTCATTGCGGCGGCCAGCGGGCGAATCCAGTCGGGCGAGCTCGGGATCGGGGCCGCGTTGGCGATGGTGCAGTACGGAGTGCGGATCGCGGGCTCCTTCTCTTACATTTCGCTGATTATTACGAACATGTCGAGGGCGAAGGCTTCGTGGGTCCGGATCAAGTCGCTATTGGCGGTCGAACCGACGGAAGCGTCGTCCATGCCGGGTGAAGACGGTTTCGGGGTCGAGAAGCCGGGAGATGCGGAGGGCCGAATCAAGGCCGAAGAGCCGGGAACCGCGGTGTCCGAGAGAACGGCCGATTCCTCCGAAGAGCCGGAGCAGGTCGAGCTTGTCTTCGAGAATGTGTCGTTTCGCTATCCCGACGCGGAGCGCTGGGCGATTAGGGAGCTTTCCTTCCGCATAGAGGCAGGGCGGATGGTCGCGATCATGGGTGCGACGGGAGCCGGGAAGACGGCCTTCATACAGCTGCTGCCCCGCGTCCACGAGCCGTCGGAGGGCCGGATTCTGCTCGATGGACAGCCTCTGCGCGACATGGAGCTGGAGAGGCTGAGAGCGCGGATCGCATACGTTCCGCAGGAGACGGTGCTGTTCTCGGGGACGATCCGCGACAATCTCCTGTGGGGCAAAGCGGACGCTACGGCCAACGAGCTCGTGGCGGCGGCGGTGTCCGCCCAGATTCATCCGACCATTATGAAGCTGCCCTTACAGTACGAGACTGAGGTAGAGCCAGGCGGCAGGAACCTGTCCGGCGGCCAGCGGCAGCGGATCGCGATTGCCAGGGCGCTTGTCCGGCGGGCGGGGTTGCTGCTGCTGGACGACAGCACCAGCGCTTTGGACGCGGCAACGGAGCGGGCGCTGCTGCAGGAGCTGCGCGACCGGAAGGCGACGACGCTGCTCATTACCCAGAAAATCTCGGCGGCGCGGGAAGCGGATTTGATTCTGCTTCTTGAGAACGGCCGGCTTGCGGCGCAAGGCAGTCACGAGCAACTGATGCGGACCAGCTTTCCGTATCGGAGGATCGCGGCCTCCCAGGAGAAGGAGGAGGTTCATCGGAATGCTTAACTGGCCGGATATTACAGCCAAATACGGCCGGATTCCCCTACTGCGGATGGGCCGGGATCATAGGCGGAAATCCGCCGTCTCCGGGGCGGACAGGCGGCCCGATGCAACTGTGGCCACTCTCAGGAAGATCGGCGGTTACCTCGCTAGCAGCAAGCGGCAATTGGCGCTCGTGACGGCGCTGATCGTCGCCGGGGCCGCTCTCGGCATTGCGGGCCCCTTCTTGCTGGGCGATCTGGTCCAGACCTATTTGGTTTCCGGACAGAGGGACGGACTTGCCCGGGAGCTCGTTCTGCTCGCGTGCGTCTATGCGGCGCAGACGGGCGCCGTGCTGCTGCAGAATTATTTGATGATCGGGGTTGCGCAGCGCGCAGTGGCGGAGATGCGGCGGGATCTGTTCGCCAAGCTGCACCGTATGACGATGTCTGCGTATTCGGGGAAGAAGACCGGCGACCTGATGAGCCGGCTGACCAACGACATCGACAATGTGAGCCAGACGCTCAGCGGCACTTGCCTGCAGATCGCGTCCAGCGTCATCACCTTCGCCGGCATGCTGGGGCTGATGCTCTGGCTGGACGTCTATTTGACGCTGATCAGCCTTGCGCTGATCCCCCTCATGTTCTGGAGCATGCGCTGGATTACCCGCCGCACGGGCAGGCTGTTCCGGGCTCAGCAGCGCGAGCTGGGCGGACTGGCCGGATTCGTGGACGAGACGGTGTCCGGCCAGCTCGTCGTGAAGTCGTTCGCCCAGGAGGCGAGCAGGCTCGATTCGTTCGGCGGCTGGAACCGGAAGGTCGCGGTATCCTCTTATTGGGCCCAGACCTATTCCGGCTTTATTCCGAAGGTATTTTTCGTCCTGAACAATCTGAGTTTCTCCGTCATTGTCGCCGCGGGCAGCGTGCTGGCGTTAAGCCAGGTCGTGACCATTGGGAAGATCGTCACCTTCACGGAGTATGCCCGGCAGTTCACCCGTCCGCTTAACGATCTCGCCTCCCAGATCAATACGATGTTCGCTGCGGTGGCCGGCGCCGAGAGGGCGTTCGAGCTGCTGGACGCCGAGGAGGAGAAGGATTCGCCTTCGGCGCTTAAGCCGGTCCGGCTGGAGGGGGATATCGCCTTCGAGAACGTCGGTTTCTCCTATACGGAGGGCAAGCGTACGCTGAACAATCTGAGCTTCCATGTCCGGTCGGGCCAGACGGTCGCTCTGGTAGGACCGACGGGAGCCGGCAAATCCACGGTAGCGCAGCTGATCGGCCGCTTCTACGAGGCGACGGAAGGCCGAATACGGATCGACGGCATCGACATTCGGGACTATGACAGACGTGCCTTGCGCAGCCGGATGGCGTTCGTGCTTCAGGACTTGTTCTTGTTCGAAACGACGGTCCGGGAAAATATTCGCTACGGAAGAGCGGGAGCGACGGATGCGGAGGTCGAGGGCGCGGCGGTTAAGGCGAACGCGCATGTGTTTATTTCGAAGCTGCCCGACGGGTACGACACCGTCGTCGGACCGGAGGGGACGATCAGCCAAGGGCAGAGACAATTGCTGTCGATCGCGCGGGCGATTCTGGCAGATCCGGCCATTCTCGTGCTGGACGAGGCGACGAGCAGCATCGATACCGTCACCGAGATGAAGGTGCAGGAGGCTCTTGCCGCGCTGATGAAGGGACGGACGAATCTGGTGATCGCGCACCGGTTAAGCACGGTTCGCCAAGCCGATCTGATCGTCGTTCTGGACGGCGGCAGGGCGATCGAACAGGGCACCCATTCGTCTCTGATGGAACGGCGGGGACATTATTACAGCTTATACGAATCAAGCGATACGCTGCTTGAGCAATAAACCGGGCTACGATCCGCTGCTGCATCCTCCAGATGCCGCTGGCACTAGCTACCTCACGAGCGGAGACGCCAAGCGATATCCATAGAATTGCGTTCAATGAAGGAGGATCCATCATGGCAGCGAGAAGAGTAAACAACATTACGGACTTGATCGGAGAGACGCCTGCCGTCAGGCTGAACCGGCTCACCACCGAGGGCGACGCCGAAGTCTACGTCAAGCTGGAATATTTCAATCCGAGCGGCAGTCTGAAGGATCGGGCGGCGTTTAACCTGATCGCCGAAGCCGAGAGGACGGGAAGGCTGAAGCCCGGGTCGACGATCATCGAGCCGACGAGCGGCAATACGGGAATCGGCCTGGCGATGAATGCGGCCGCCAAGGGCTACCGGCTCGTCATTACGATGCCCTCGAACGCGACCAAAGAGCGGATCAACATTCTGAAAGCTTACGGCGCGGAGGTCGTGTTGACCCCTGCCTCCGAGAGAATGCAAGGAGCGATTCGCAAAGCTCTGGAGCTGCAGCGGCAGATTCCGGGGAGCTTCGTGCCCCAGCAGTTCGAGAACCCGGCCAATCCGGAAATCCATCGCAGAACGACGGCGCTGGAGATCATCGAGCAGATGGACGGCGAGCTGGACGCGTTCATCGCGCCCGCCGGCACGGGAGGAACGATTACGGGTACGGGGGAGGTGCTGCGCGAGAAGCTGCCGAATATTAAAATCATCGTGATCGAGCCCCAAGGATCGCCGGTTCTGTCCGGAGGCAAGCCGGGACCGCACAAGCTGATCGGAGCGGGTCCGGGCTTCGTTCCCCCCGTCATCAATCAGAACGTGTACGACGAGATCGTGCAGGTGTCCGACGCCGACGCCGTCAAGATGGCGAAGCAGCTGGCGGTCTTCGAAGGCATTCTCGTCGGACCTTCCTCCGGCGCTTCCGTATGGACGGCGCTCAGGGAGGCGCGCCGCCTCGGAGCGGGCAAACGCGTCCTTTGCATCGCGCCGGACAACGGGGAACGTTATTTAAGCTCGGATATGTTCGACGATTAAGGGTTTATATGAAGGGAGTTGACATCATGTCCTTTGACCCTCTGTACCATCCGAATCCCGCTTACCGTGTGCCCGTCTATGGCCGTAAGGGTATGGTCGCGGCTTCGCAGCCGCTCGCCGCCCAGGCGGGGCTGGACATTCTGAAGCGGGGAGGCAACGCGGTGGATGCGGCCATCGCGGCCGCCGCCGCGCTCACGGTCGTCGAGCCTTGCTCGAACGGGATCGGAGGAGACGCCTTCGCCCTCGTCTGGAGCGGCGGCCGGCTGCACGGCCTCAATGCCAGCGGTCCGGCGCCTCGCTCCATCTCCGTTCAGGCGGTAAGGGGGGCGGGCTACGAAAAGATGCCGACCTACGGACCGCTTCCGGTTACCGTTCCGGGAGCGCCGTCCGCCTGGGCGGAGCTGTCGCGGAAGTTCGGCAGGCTGTCGCTAGCCGAAGTTCTGGAGCCGGCCATCCGCTACGCGGAGGAGGGCTATCCGGTCTCTCCTACCGTCGCCCATTACTGGAAAAAATCTTTCGAGCTCTACAAGAAGGTTCTCCAGGGGCCGAGCTTCCGGGCGTGGTTCGACACGTTCGCGCCCCGAGGGCGGGCTCCCGAGGCCGGCGAAATCTGGGCCTCCCCTGATCACGCTCGCTCTCTGCGTCTTATCGGCGACAGCGAAGCGGACGCCTTCTACCGCGGCGAGCTGGCCGAGCGGATCGTCTCTTTTATTCGGGAAGCCGGAGGGTTTCTCGGGGCGGAGGACCTTGCCGAGTTTCATCCGCAATGGGTAGACCCGATCAGCGTCTCCTACCGGGGCTACGACGTATGGGAAATTCCGCCCAACGGACAGGGAATCGCGGCGCTGCTCGCGCTTAACGTACTGAAGGGCTTCGGGGATCTGCGTCCTTCCGACGTCAATACCGTTCATAAGCAGATCGAAGCGATGAAGCTGGCTTTCGCGGATGCCAAACGGTACGTCACCGATCCTGCTTATATGGAGGCGGATGTGAACGGGCTGCTCTCGGAAGGATATGCGGCTTCGCGGCGGAGCCTGATCGGCGACTACGCCAGTCTGCCCGAAGCGGGCAAGCCGCCGAGCGGCGGAACGGTCTATCTGGCGGCGGCGGACGGGGAAGGCGGCATGGTGTCTTTCATTCAAAGCAACTATATGCAGTTCGGCTCCGGCCTCGTCGTGCCGGGGACGGGCATTGCACTCCAGAACCGCGGCCGCGACTTCTCGCTGGAGGACGGGGCCGCCAATCGGCTGGAACCGGGAAAGCGATCGTACCATACGATCATTCCGGGCTTCCTGACCCGGAACGGGGAAGCCGTCGGTCCGTTCGGCGTCATGGGCGGGCTTATGCAGCCTCAGGGGCACGTGCAGGTGCTGACGAACCTGATCGACTTCGGGCTTCATCCCCAGGCGGCGCTGGACGCTCCGCGTTGGCAATGGACGAACGACCGTACGGTGCTGGTGGAGCCGACCTTCCCGGTCGCCGTCGCTCAGGCACTTGCTCGCAAGGGGCACGATATCCGTTTCGCTACGGAGTCGGGCTCGTTCGGCCGGGGCCAGCTGATCGTGCGGGACCCGCAATCCGGCGTTCTCTGCGGCGGCACCGAATCGCGAACGGACGGGATCGTAGCCGCTTGGTAGGCGTTCGCACAAATTTAGGAATGCGGAGGGAGATCGAATGAAGCTGCGCTGTGCGATATTGAACGATTATCAGAATGTGGCGTTGTCGTTCGCCGATTGGTCGCAGATTGAGGATTGCGTGGAACCCGTGGTATTCCGGGAGCATATCGATAATGAGCAGGAACTGGCCGAGAGGCTGCAGGACTTCCCGTTTGTCGTGATCATGCGCGAGCGCACGCCTTTCCCGGCATCGTTGTTCGCGCGTCTGCCGAAGCTTAAGCTGCTGGTCACGACCGGCATGCGCAACGCTTCCGTCGATCTGGCCGCGGCGGCCGAGCATGGGGTCGTCGTAAGCGGCACGGGCGGCGCCGGAGCGGGGACGGCCGAGCTGACCTGGGCGTTGATTCTCGGGCTTGCCAGATCCGTGGTCGCGGAGAATCAGTCGTTAAGACTGAACGGCAAGTGGCAGAGCACGATCGGCGCCGACCTCTACGGCAAGCGGCTCGGACTTGTCGGTCTGGGGCGGATCGGAACCCAGGTGGCCAGGGTGGGACAGGCGTTCGGCATGGAGGTGTCCGCCTGGAGCCAGAACCTAACCGCCGAGAGGGCGCAGCAGGTCGGAGCGCGGTATGTTTCCAAGGAGGAACTGCTGTCGGGAAGCGACTACGTGTCGATCCATCTGGTCCTGAGCGATCGCACCAGAGGGCTGATCGGACCGCGGGAGCTGTCTCTTCTCAAGCCCTCCGCTTATCTGATCAACACCTCCCGGGCGCCGATCGTCGACCAGGAGGCGCTCATCGATGCGCTGCAGCACGGGCGGATTGCCGGAGCGGGACTCGACGTCTACGACATCGAGCCGCTGCCTCCCCGTCATCCGTATCGTTATCTGCCCAACGTCCTGGCGACTCCCCATATCGGCTATGTGACGGAGGCCGCTTATCGCGTTTTTTTCGAGCATGCGGTGGAGAATATCGCCGCCTTCCTGGAAGGCGAGCCGTTGAGAACTCTTTATTGAGCCGGTCGTTGCTGTATAGTATGGCGGACTTGCTCCAGTTCAGTGCTCCTTCAGCTTAGGCTGGGGGAGCTTTTTGCTGGTCAAGGAAGGTCAGCGGCGGCCGTGCCCGTGAAGCAGCTGCCGTACCGTATCGTCCAAGTGCTTGTCCAAGGTGATGGGGCTGTAGGTGGTCCGCCTCAACGAACATCTTATCCCTTCGTGGGTGCTTCCGTTAAGACTGTTGACGATAGGGCATACCGCATTCCCTTTCTTCGCTTGCGGCTTTGTCGTTATAATGGTCATAATCTTGGCGATTCGCTCGCCATTAATCGATCGAATACGAAGGGAATGGACATCGTGCAAATCCAGATTGTCTGCGTGGGCAAGTTGAAGGAAAAATATTGGACAGGAGCGATCGAAGAGTATTCCAAACGGCTGGGCGCGTACGCTCGGCTGGACATTCGGGAGCTGCCGGACGAAAAAACGCCGGACTCGATGAGCTCGGCGGAGGAAGAATTGGTACGCGTCCGCGAGGGCGAGCGCATTCTGACGGCGATACGGGACGGCGCCCACGTCATCGCGCTGGCGATCGAGGGGGAGATGTGGACGAGCGGGCAGCTCGCGGCCCACCTGGAGAAGCAGGCCGTCTACGGCGGAGGCTCCGTCACTTTCGTCATCGGTGGCTCGTTGGGTCTCTCACCGGCTGTGTTGGCTCGCACTGACAAGAAGCTCTCGTTCGGGCGGATGACGTATCCGCACCAGATGATGCGGGTGATGCTGCTGGAGCAAGTTTATCGGGGGTTTAAGATTATTCGGGGGGAGAAGTATCATAAGTAGGGCGAAGTTTTTCACATTAATCGCTTGCTGGGCGCGGAAAGTCGCCCCTGAGGGGCAGGGTGGGGGATGGGCCACCCTGGGGAAGGAACGTTGCGCAGGCGGGCTCGTGTGTTGGATTTGAGGGGCAGCAGAGTCAGTATGCGACTGTGTGTAGGGAGGTACGCTCGATTTTAACTTGTTTTAACGCCAATCCATATCATCAAGCATATCGTAATAATCATTCATATCTGCTTCGAGTTCACGCATGTATTCTTCTGCTTCGTACATGCTTTGTTTCAAAGCAGCCAGCAATCCGTCAATGCCGCTGAAGAAATTCTCGAGTTCGTCCATACATGCCTTTAAGTTTACAATATCAAGCCGCTAATGGAATTGTAAAATATAGTCTTCAACTCAAATTATAATTTAGAGATGCAGGAGGAAATACCTGTGAACGAATAAAATTGTGAGGAAGTATCTCCCCAGCCAAAGTGCGCATATTCATGATAGTTCTTTCCTACCTCAAACAATTTTACAATTTTTTCCCTTCATTGGATAAGGTAATTTTAAATCATAATCCATTTGTATCCCCCCGCCGTTCAGCATGTTACGGAATAGCAACAGCCCGATTCCACGTTCGGAATCGGGCAAGCCTGTCGCGTTCGTCCCAGTGTTACTAACGAATGAACAAGAAGACGAACTACAACTCATTTTCCCTGATGAGGAAGAGAACGAGCAATAGACCGTTGCTCTCGCACCGAGCAGTTAGCCGCAAGCCAGCCGAATAAGAGCTAAGGAACTGTTGCGAAATAAAGTACCTGCATTTTGGCAATTGGAGCCTGCTGATTTTGCATTCTTATGACTTCATAATTTTGGTCAGTGACGTATTTCCATTTCGCATCCAAGAGAAATTCAGACCATTTATCACTGGGATGGTCTGACTGCAGGTAGAGCCTTTTGATTTGCTACACTGTGTGGTTAAAGCTACATTTAACAGGCAGATGGAGCGATTTGACATGGAACCTTTGCGGGCTGAGTACTCGCCAAAGCTGCGATGCCACTGAGACTTCGCGCTGCTGACCAACTTATGAGGAAGCCAATAAGACTGCACTGATAATATCAGAATAGGTTATAGCATTGCAATTACCAGCTAGAATTACATTTACATGTATATCCAAATTGGGGTACTATAGACCTATATCAACTCTAAATGGAGGTTCTAATTATGGGAAGTGGTGGGTATTCTGGGGTGAGTTACGGAGGAACTGGTGGAGGTGCCGGTAATAAGTGTGGAGATACACTCATTATAGAGCTTATTATCAATCAGAACCAGACTGGCATTTGGTCTAATACTGCCTTAAATGATGATGTTTACTTAAATGTAAATAAACAATCAACATTGCCTATTATAGAAATTCTATTGAGCAAGAACAATATGCTTATTGGGGTTGCTCCTCCAAGTTATGGTTGGATTATTGGTTGTGTTGACAATGGATGGAATTACTTTGGGAAGATAGTCAAAAAAGAAGGTACTGAACATAATCCAAGAATAACAGTACAACTTAATGGCGTGAAATAGAATGGTCAATAGTAAAGCAAGCGACATTTTAAAAGAGTTATGGGATGTCTACGGTTGTTCAATAGAACTAGAGTATGACTCATTGCAAAAAAACCACGAGCAAGTCCTTGATGAGTTTTTCTTTGTAATACTAGGTGGGTTTGGGATCAGTTATGAATTAAATTTGTCGGGCCTTCAGGTTTTAAAGCAGCAAGGTTTATTGGATGACGAGCATTATAAGGAAAAAAGAAGTTTAAACATAATTGAGGAAAAAATTAAAGAGCAATTTTCTAAGAAACAATTTGCTCCTGTTACTTCCAGTGGAGAGCTTAGAAAATATAGATATCTTGAGACAAAACCCAAGATAATCTCTAATGCGGGCTACTGGTTATGGGAAGGCTGTAGGTGGGAGCTACATGACAAATTACAAAGTATGACTACTACCCAGTCAAGAATGTGGCTATGCTGCTGTCCAGGGATCGGTATGAAATCAGCAAGTTGGTTGTTGAGAAATGCAGGCTTTAGTGAGGACTGCGCGGTATTCGATGTACACATAATTAGGTTCCTAGACTTTTTGGGGTTTCCGATTCCTGAGTCGCTCTCTGAAAAGGTGTATTTGGGCTTGGAAGATGCTTTAAGAAAAGTATGTAGCAGCATAGGAGTATCTCTAGGGAAAATGGATTACTTGCTATGGATGTTGGCCAGAAATGGTTTTCTTTACTACGCAAATCGAGGTGAACGGGTGTGAGTCTCGCTGTATATGGAGAAATTGGAATAGACCTTTTGCTTGACAGTGACACAAAGATTACTCCAAGAATTGGTGGAGCTGGGCTCTATGCGGCAATTGCAGCGGCAAAGCAGGGAAAAGAAATTAACTTTCTCACGGTCTATGGGCCAGAAATTGATCAATATAGCTTTAATTTCTGGGGTACTATGGGGGTATCCACTAATCAATCAAGCTATTTAGAAAACTACAGTGTGCCTCGATATATAGTAACTGGTTACAAGGCATTTGAACATAAGAAAAGTACCCCAATGACAGATTTGAAAATAGGGGTCGATTATCGTCCGACCATAGATAATGAGTGTGAGGGATTATTGCTGTTTCCACTAGATCACTCATTTCCGGAGTCCTTGTGCAGGCAGGCACATGAACAGAATATTCCTATTTTTTTGGATCCAAAGCCTAATGAAAAATCTATAAAACAGGCTCGAGAGATTATGCAATATACTACTGTGCTCCTGGTTAATGAAGAGGAAACTATCTTGTTATCAGAAACTACATGTATTAAAGAATCTATTGAAAAGTTAAAAACCATGGGGCCTCGGTATATTGTTATTAAAAGAGGGCACAAAGGTTGTATTTTGATTACTGATGAAAAGATAGTTGAGGTGCCTGCTTATAAGAGTAATGTTGTTTGTACTCTTGGTTCCGGGGATGCTTTTGGAGGTGCTCTTGCGGCAACATTTATAGAAACAGGAGACATTGAATACAGCGTCCAAGTTGGAAACTGTGTTGCAGCAAATTTTATTGAGAGTATTGCTATTGAAACTGTTATTGATAGAGCTGGTGTAGAGAAGGATATTTACACCCGTGAAAAGTTTGTTGTTGATGAGGCCACTCCAATAAAAATATACTTAGCAGGTCCATTCTTTAGTGACCAAGAGATACACTGGGTTAGGCATGTTGGTAATAAATTAGAAAGTGCTCGTTTTGACGTGCTGTCTCCATCAAGGGAGAATGGTGTTATTTCTAAAGACACGTCAATTGAGAAAAGAAAGGACATCTTTCAATCAGATATCGATCTCTTGAACTCATGTGATATTGTAGTTGCGCTGTTAGACCATGATGATCCGGGTACATGTTTTGAGATTGGCTATGCTTTTGCAAAGGGTACTCCGGTATATGGCTTAAAAACGTCCCATACTGATTTAAACAATATGATTAAATTTGGATGCATAGAAATAATTGAAGATATTGAAGAGTTAATAAGGGTTCTATATGAACAAAGGTAAGATTGTACTATTGTTTTCAGGTGGAATTGATTCCACGGTTCTTTATTATTGGCTCATTAATGAAGGATATAATGTTGTCCCTATTCATATTAATTACGGTCAAACAACGTATTCAGGAGAAATAAGGGCTATTGAAAAAGTGACTTTGGATTTTGAAAAGTTAAATAGTCCCCCCATTTTTGTGGATGTCCCAGGTCTTAGACAAGTAGGCTCGGGGTCACTCACCGGTCAAACTCCCTCCAGTCAATACTCATTCGATAAGTGGGTTGAGAGCGAGTTTTTTCCGAACAGGAACATGATCCTTATTTCTATAGCTGCTTCCTATGCCTATAAGTTGAAAATTGATAAGCTTGCTGTTGGAGTGGCTGGTAAGAATTCTTATACCGATACGAAGAGTCCTTTTATAAAGAGCATTGCTTCTACATTATCTGAATCTTTATCGCAATTTGAAATTGTTGCACCGTTCGTTGATAAAAGTCGTGAAGTTGTGTTAGATCAAGCTAGAAAATTGAACGTACCAATAGAAAGTACATTTTCTTGTAATTGCTTAGGTGAACGACATTGCTTATTGTGTAATAGTTGTTTAGACAGAGAGTACGCTCTGAAATGGCTGGGAAAACAAAATGCATTTTAAGAACTTGAAAATAATGGGGACAGTGTTCTATAATGAATGGGAACACTAGTTCTTGTTTGGGGGCCGAGATGAAGACAATCCGTGATCCTATTCATAACATTGTTCAATTTGATAAAAAGAGCGATAAGCTATTACTTGACCTAATTGATACACAAGAGTTTCAACGCTTACGTCATATTAAACAATTAGGGCTCGCTTCTTTTACTTATCCAGGTGCTGAACATACTCGGTTTGCCCATTCACTTGGAGTAACACATCTTATGAAGAGGTTTATTGATAAGATATGTAATTTAAAAGGAGACCGTTTTGTTCCTCTGATCAAAGAAATCCATGAGCATCGACTGCTTGCATTAGCTGCTGCTTTGTTACATGATATAGGACACGGCCCTTTTTCCCATGCCTTAGAAAAGACAACTGGTGTTAGGCATGAAAAATGGACTATAGCAATTATTCAAGGAGATACGGAAGTTAATTACGTACTTAAAAAGCATGGAATAGGCCCGCAGGAAGTAGTAGATGTGATACAAAGAACGCATCCATCAAAGGCTATTGTCAAACTGCTTTCTAGCCAGTTAGATACTGACAGAATTGATTATCTTTTAAGAGATTCTAAAATGACAGGTGCTGGTTACGGAACGTTTGATCTCGAATGGATGATAAATGTCTTAACAATTGGGGAGCATAATGGAGAGGTTGAAGTTGGTTTAGATATTGATAAAGGAATTAGCATAGCCGAGGATTTTGTTATGGCTAGATACTACATGTATACAAATGTATATTTTCATAAGACAACCAGAAGTGCTGAATTACTAATTGATAAAATATTTTCTCGAGCATTGGAGATTCACCATGAAGGTAAAATTGATTTGCCTCATGATCTTGTTGCAATACTCACGAAAAAAGGACAGCTTCAGGAAACGGTGGCTAACTACATCAATCTTACCGACAATACTATTTGGTACTTTGTGCAACTTTGGACAGATCACAATGACGCAACATTAAGTGATTTATGCTCTCGACTAAATAAAAGACAATTTTTTAAATCGATTAGTTCCTCAGAACTTGACCCTTTAGAGTATTGGAAGAAAGTAATTGAAATATCCAGTAAGAACGGGATTTCAAGAGAATATTATTTTCTAAGAGATGAAGCAAAAAGCAGTTCTTATAAAGATTCTTATTTAATTCAGGTACCTAAAATTGGAGAAGAAGGCATTGAACGCGAAGCCTCTGAACAAATTGTTCTATTTGATAAAAAGGGAATTGGCACTGAGTTGTCGAATATTTCCGATATAGTGAATGGTCTGAGGAATAAGAAGATATCAATTGAACGGTATTTTGTCCCGGATGAGTATAAGAACGAAATTATAGGGGGTTATCAATATGTTTAAAGCGGCCTATAGTCTGCTATGTATATTTGACAGTGTAAATTCAGTTTACGGAAGAAAAAAGGTGCAAAAAATGGTGCATCTTCTTGAGACTTCAGGAACTGAACTACCCTTTAAATATGAGTATCATTTCTACGGGCCATATTCTGCCGAGGTTCAAGAAGAAATAGGCTTCTTAGTACAACAGGGTTTCCTTGATGAAATTAAGCACGATGGAGCGTATGAATATGTAATAACTGATAGAGGGAAGACATTTAAATCAATGCTTGAAGAAGATGGCGGATATAGAATCGAGATAAAGGAATCGCTCTTAAATTCAATGGCAGACGAAAGTTCGCAGTTTCTAGAAATGGTTAGTACCTATGCATTTCTAATTGATTCGGGTTACGACTCTCTCGCAGCGAGAGAGAAAGCACTTGAGTTGAAGCCCCATTTAGAACGGTATATAAGTAAAGCAATTAGTTATTATAATGAAAAAGTAGTGAACAGTTGATTTAAAGGTGATAAGACCACTGTAGGCAGTGGTCTTATTTAATTTGTGAGTAACGATAATTCAATCTCAATAATTCGTGTTTACCATATCAATAGATACGGTGAAGAATATTACAAATAATTTCGCCTAATTGATGATACGCTGAACCCTACCACAAGTAACGGCAAGTTTTTATCGCACGTGGATAACGATTTTGCCACGCACCCGACGACTTTCGCTTTTCTCAAGCGCCTTGGCTGTTTCCTGCAAAGGGAACACCGAATCGATTGCCACTTTGACCCGTCCGGTACCAACCAGTCTGGCTAATTGTTCTAAATAAGCGGCAGCAATCGGAGGATACTGAACTTCCTGAACCGAAATCGACGCCTTCACTGCTTTTTCGGACGAGTATCGTCCCCATGCAATCGGTATGAGCCGACCTCCTGGCTTTAAGGTGTCCAGCAGCCAGTCTCCTTTATCGCCGCCAACCGTATCGAGTACTAGGTCTACGCTCTGTGCGATTCCCATTGGTAAGGCTGCCGCGTAGTCTACGAATTTGTCGACACCCAACTCGCGCAGGAACGGCTCGTTTTGGGCGGAAGCCGTTCCAATGACGCTGGCCCCCTTCCATCGGGCCAATTGCAGGGCAAAATGACCAACGCCTCCGGCGGCGCCGTTAATCAGCACGGTCTGGCCGGCCTCCAGTTTGCCCTGCACGAACAGCGCATGCCAAGCCGTGAATCCGGACTGAGGTATAGCCGCCGCCTCTACGAAATCGATTGAGTCGTGCATCAGTGCCAAATGTCCGGCCGGAACGGCGACATATTCCGCACAGCCACCACTATTGGCGGTCATTCCGAAGACCGCGTCACCGGGGTGAAAGCCGGTCACATTGTCACCAACCCTGACGACGACTCCCGATACATCCCAACCGGGGATATACGGAAGCCCGAATCGGTCACCGGCAAAGCCCGATCGAATCTGCCAATCACCCGGATTTACACCGACACCGTGAACGCTAATGAGCACTTCATCCTCGCCGAGTTTCGGTATAGGTACCTCTTCTAAGCGAAGCACGTCCGGCCCTCCGTGATTATGGTAACGAATTGCTTTCATCGTACTGGTAAGTTCCATAAACGCTGTATCCTCCTCTGTTTTCTGTTGAGCAAACAGCTAACGTCTTTTAAAATAGTAGAAAAAACAGCGATGGGAAGCAACGGACAGAATGACCTGTGCGTCGGTTATACGACAATTCGTCCTTTTTGTCGGGTGGCCAGGGCGGCGGGTTCTAATGCTGAATAAGGAGCTGGTGGGAGCGATGGAAAACAGCGGAAACGATAAGGATAGAAGGCGTAGCCGTTCGCAGCGGCTTTTGAAGCAGGCATTTGCCGAACTGATGCGGGAGAAGGGGTTTACTGCAATGACGGTTCAAGATATCGCCGATCGGGCGGATGTACACAGGGGGACGTTCTACGCGCACTTTCCGGACAAATTTGCGTTGCTGGAGCAGTCCATCCGCGACAAGTTCCGTCAACTGCTGGAGAGGGAGCTCCCGCCGGATTCCGGCTGGTACCTGGAGCATTTACGTATTCTGGTTCGAACGGTGCTTGAGCATATCCGATCGCTATATGGCCGATGCAGCCCGATTGACACCGTCAATCCACTGTTCGAGCATTCGATCCGCGACGAGCTCGCCAATCTGCTTCGGCAATGGCTTGGACAGCTTCGGGCGGATCGATCCGACTGGCAAGTCTCTGCCGATACGATGGCGCTCATGACGAGTTGGTCGATCTATGGTGCCGCAGTGCAGTGGAGCAATAGTTACGAGGAAATAAGCGTGACGGAGATGACCGACCGTGTACTGTCCGTGCTGACAGAGGGCGCCATCCGATTCGCGACGGATCCTTCTGCGGATCAGATTCGATGAGTAGGTGTTCCATCATATATTGCTATCTGCCATCCAGCCGTTATCTAACGGAACTTGCCGTTACAGACAGTGCGGGGAACCGTATCATAAGTAGGAAAAATAGGGGCTGTCGGGCACCTCCTTTTTTTGGGTTCTCCCATTAAAAGAAATCTCAGCGTTTTTTCAATAAGGCGAACGAATGAAATGCTTATTTTCGGTGCGAGGCATTATATCGGCGAGTGTATACAAACCATGTAATGCTTGCTGTTAATAATGCCGACGAAATCAAAGCTGTAAGAACACTATATGTTCGCCAAATAAGTATCGATGACCAATCCAATGCATAGCACATTATAAACTGGACAATCGTAGCAATCAGCAGAATAGCTGTTACGATTATTCTCTTTTTTGTCATTGGCTGCCGCTCATTCATTTTCCTTCTGCGTACTCCTAAGAGAAAGAACAGAACAGCCAATAGGCAAAGAATAATTGTGGCAGACGACAAAATGATGTCCAAAAGCTGTGTGCCGCTTATTCCATATGACTGCGTCAGATTACCGTCTAATATATCTTTAACTTTTAGTACCATGCTTCTATTGATATTTTCGCCGTTGGTCAGCAAGCAGATGGCTATTCGTTCATTTAGCAGTATGACCATTTCGGTTCCGAAATTGGGATTGCCCCCTGGGTGCTCTATAATCGTTTGGTTGGCGTCTACCGACCAGCCTGCCGCATAATACATTTCGTTGACAGCCGGAACAGACCTATCACCCTGATGTGATTTCTCGATAACCGTATGGAATATTTCGGGTATGTCCTGCACAATACCCATCTGTATGCCCATCCAACGCGCCATATCTTTTGTATTAGAAATGATGTAGGCTGCGGGTTTATTCCCGGAATAATCCGGCGCGTTATATGGGGTTGTCATAAAAAAGGAAGAACGGTAGCCCTGTGCCAACTGTCCGGTGGCTTGAGCATCCTCTTTATAAACATACGTCTGGTGAAGACCCAACGGCTGAAATACCTGTTCCCTCATAAAGTCTTCATAGCTTTGTCCCGACACCATCTCAATAACCAGACCTAATACGTCATAATTAACAGTTCCGTAATGATACTGCTTACCAGGATAGAACGACAATTCAGAGTCTACGAGCATTTCTACGGTTTTTTGCAACATATCCGGCGTATTGCCTTGTGGAATTTTTTTACTGTGACTGCCATTTGTTAAGCCGCTAGTGTGGTGTAAAAAGTTATTGAGTGTCATACTTTGCATATCAACGTGTTTCCCCTGATACTTTAACGTAAACCAAGGCAAATATTTCTGGATAGAGTCTGACATTGATAGCAGTCCTTGTTCTTCCATCAGTAGAATACCCATGCCGGTAAAAGCTTTACTTACCGAAGCCAGCTCATATAGCGTATTTTCACTTGCCGACAGTCCCTTTTCACGATCTGCGTACCCGGAAGAAAAGTAATGCACTTCATTGTTCGCAAGTATGGAGACTGATATTCCCGGTACACCTGATATACGGCTTGCATCATCCAACAATTTTTGTATTGAATCAGATTGCGAATCTGATAATGCATAACTTGGTGTTGCGAATCCGGTGAACAGTATAAGTAATGCGATCATAAAGACAATAATTTTTTTCATAGTCTCTCCATTCCATGAAGCTTAGTATTGCAAAATCTTATTGTATGTGAAGAATCATACGATATAAAAAATTAGATTGCTATCATAATCTTCTACTTACTACGAACTATTTTGCTAGGAACACAAAAAGCTGGTTTAGGTGGTCTTGTGATTAGCCATTCCTCCATCCTCCACATGAATTGGTTAGGATTTGGCGTTGTAAGTATAGCTTTACTGTTGGCCTTCCTGCTGTTCACGAAGATGAATATTCACGTTGGAAATCATGCAATTTCTTGTCAAGTATAGGGGGCATTATACATTGGGAAAGGAAACGAATGAGCAATTCAAAATTGACAAGTCCTTAGTCGTACAAAAAACTATCTATTCGAAATGTAGCTGAACGATTAGATATTTAAGGTGCCTCTTTGAATTGTTCGTGATTCTGCACATATCCTTATCGAAACACCGCCAACCACGCCAAATCGAATCAAAGAGGCTGCATAGTGACCCGATGGGTTCAGCGCATTATTCGTCGCAATCCATTTCATCGGATTCAGCCTCCAGTCGCGAAGATAAGATGAACTTCGTTTGATAGACGATAACAGCTTGACCTTTCACACGGACGGCAACAGGATTGCCATCGGCAAGTTGAACATCCACTTCCATTATGCCGGGTCTTCCCATAGCTTCCCCTTGCTTAGCCGTAAAGCGAAACGAAGACTCTGAGGGGTGAACAAGTCGGTGGCGGATTAAATAAGGACCTAATGGACCGTTGGCATTGCCGGTCACCGGATCTTCGTTGATGCCGATCGCCGGCGCGAACATCCTGCCTTCAACAAGAACATCATTATCCGGATGCAGCGTAAACACGTAATACCCATTGCATCGGATCGTCTTGCTTAACCTAGACAACGCTTCGGAATGAGGGAGGATTCGATTCATCTTGTCCTTGCTCTTCAACGGGATCATGACTTTCGAATGCCCCGTCGAAACGATTTGCACCGGAACATGAGCGATAAGATCCTCCTCCGACAGATTCAGCGCCGCTAAGAGTTCCACTTTGTTCCCGCCCTCAATGACCGGGCCGAATTCGATGGGTCCTTGTTCCATGACGATTTGATAATCGCTATTCTCGCGCACGACGTCGACCGGCAAGATCCCTGCCCCGGTCTTCTGCCATACTCGAGTCGATTGCAATTGCATTTCGATTGCTCTCGCATAGTGCGCCGCGATGGTGGCATGGCCGCAGATCGGCACTTCCACCGCTGGGGTAAAGAATCGAACATGAACGTCGTATTCCGATTGGGCGGAAGTAAAAATAAAAGCCGTTTCCGAATTGTTGACCTCTCTTGCGATCTTCTGCATTTCGGCTTCAGATAAGCCGTCCGCATTCACAATGACTCCGGCCGGATTCCCCGCAAATTGATCCTTGGTGAACGAATCGATCTGATAATAACGATATTCTTTTGTCATGCTGCTTCGCTCCTCTCCACATTTCGCGACATCGGCTTCCGGTTAACGAGAACAATGCTCGTAATCACCAGTACAAATCCAGCTGCAAACTCCGGCTTCACGGTTTCACCTAAGAAGATGACGCTGGTTAAGGTTGCGGTCAAAGGGATGAGAAAGGTGTAAGCACCAACCTTACTGGCTTCGCCCGAGCCTACGAGGCTAAAATAAGCGAGCCATCCAAGCGCGGTAACGAACAGTGCAATGACGGCCAACGAGACGAGAAAAGGCGTGTTCCAAACGATTTCCCCCCAGCTCTCGAAGGACGTTCCCATGATTAGCAGCGCGAGACCGCCAATGAAGGTTTGAAGCGTGATCAACCAGACGGCATCGACATGCGCAGCCGTTCTCTTCATATAGATTGTTCCGGCCGCATAACATACGGCACTGCCTAGCCCGAGCACAATTCCGGTAACGGAGGCGGAACCTGTTCCTCCGTTGTAACAGACCAGCGCAACTCCGATGAAGCCTAACAGGAGTCCGACCCATTTGCCCATGAACATCGATTCTTTCAGCCACAGCCAAGAACCGATCCCGAGCAAAACAGGCTGTAAAAATACGATCGTCGAAAATTGCCCGGCGGGCATTTCGTTTAAACCAATCGTCTGAAGATAATAAAATAACACGATATTCAGCGCGGAGGAAATCAAATAGATCGGCCATGTTTGTTTCAAGTTCAGCTTCTTGTATCGTGTAATCGCGAAGGGAAGCAGCAGAAGACCGCCAATAAAGATCCGCAAGCCGGCGAATAGCAGAGGCGGGGCGTAGCCCAATGCAAATTTGGATAACGGCCAGTTGATTCCCCACATCAAGACAAGAAACGCGAGGTAAACGGCCGTCCGCGTCCGAGAAAGCTGTGTCATCGGCACATTCATCTCCTGTTGTTCATCGATATGCACTCATGATACAATATCGCTAACCATAAATAAAATGAATGTAAGTAATAGAGGAGATATCATTTTTGTTATGACAAATTCTCAGATTCTCTTAATCGTGAAAGTTGCAGAAACCGGAAGCTTTACGAAAGCCGGCGAAGCGTTGAACATGACACAGCCGGCCGTCAGTCGTTCGATCTCCACGTTAGAGTCCGAGCTGGGCGTTACGCTCTTCATTAGGGACAAGAAACAAGGGATCCTGCTTACGGATATCGGGAGGAGATTACTGCTCTTGTTTCGGGAAATTTTGAACAATTACGAGAGGGTCGAACAAGAGGTTCAAGCTGAATTAGGCTATGAGATTGGAACGATTCGAATCGGCGCCTTTCCGATCATCTCCGCTTATTTCCTGCCTTCCATTATTAAGGCGATCGGCGAGAAGTATCCTCAAATCAAATACGAGCTTTACGAGGGCAATGTGGATGAAATCAAAGAATGGTTAGCGTCAAGGTTCATTGACGTCGGTTGGATCATCCCTCCTAACGAACCGTTCGACGCCTTACCTTTCTATAGAGACGAAATGTGTTTGCTTATAAGAGACGACCATCCGTTACACAATCGCACCCCCATCCACATAACGGATTTGCACAACGAACCGTTAATCTTATGCAAAGGCGGCTTTGAGCTCCCTGTCTATGAACTGTTCCAACGTTATGATACCGTTCTTAACGAAGCATTCGAATTGCATAATGTGAATGCGGCGATACGAATGGTTCAAGAGGGGCTAGGCACGGCTATCGTCTCCAACATTTCGTTGTCGCTGTCCGCGTTGCCCCCGAATGTGCGAATTCGCTCGCTTGAACCTGCACCCTACCGGGATATTCAACTTGCCGTCCCCTCGCTGGCAGACGCATCGAACGCAGTTAAACTGTTTATTCGAATCGCGCAGGAGCTCTTTGTTCAACAGAATGGTCACTCCGCCATTTAGCTGCGAAGCTTGTGGTGAAGCGATGTACCTCTTTTCATCCAAATCAGGTTGTACAGATAAGGGACAGACATGAGATTATAAGATAACGAAAAAATGCCTTTAATCCAGCATACAGCGGGTTAAAGGCATTTGAATATATGTGCAGAGCAAAAATTAAAAGTTGGTTGCGGGGGCAGGATTTGAACCTGCGGCCTTCGGGTTATGAGCCCGACGAGCTACCGGGCTGCTCCACCCCGCGATAGTATGACTAATGTTGGTCAGGAGTCTCATCATACAGCAGTTTGATCCAGTATGCAAGCTCTTAGTTGGATCAACCTGTAGACTTATTATGAATGACAGCAACGATTGTATAAATTTGTAGAAATATGGATGACAAAATATGTGTATAGAGGTATTATTACAATGATAAGCAAAGCGAGCTTGCTTTCCATAAGCGGCTCGCTATTTGTATCTCAGGGAAATGAGTGAATCCGCCTTGAGCTAAGTAACTATTTCTAATCAATTAGGGGGTATAAGAACATGAAAAAGTTATTTCTAATTGGTTTTGTACTTATTCTAACTGTAAGTATATCTGCTTGCTCTAGTGTTGCCAAAGATGAATATCAAAAGGCTTTGGATGACAATGTAAAGCTGCAAAGTGATTATCAAAAGGCTTTGGATGACAATGCCAAACTTAAAAGTGATTCACAAAAAACGATGGAGGAATTAAAAACGGCAGAAAAGCGTATTGATGAATTCTCTCTGCTTGAGGCTAAATATAAAAATTTGTCAGAAGCTGAAGTTGAAGCTCAACAAGCTGCAAATGAATTGAAAGCTGAACAAGATAGACAAGCTAAAGAACAATTACTAGCTCAAGAAAAAGAAAAGGCTGCAGCGGAAGCTGCTAAGGAACTTGCCAAGGCAGAAGCAGAGGAAAAGAAAGGTTATGAAACAGGAATTACATTCAAGCAGTTGGCGCGGACACCTGATGATTATGAAGGAAAGAAGGTCAAGTTTTCAGGTAAAGTGCTTCAAGTAGTAGAGGGAGATTCTGAAGTAAATCTTAGAGTTGCGGTAAATAGCAATTATAGCAATGTAATATATGTCTACTATCCTTCATCATTAACAAAAGCCAGAGTGCTAGAGGATGATAATGTTAACTTGTATGGGGTATCAGAAGGTCTTTATACATACACGTCAACAATGGGCGGGAATATCACGGTACCTTTGATAAAAGTTGAAAAAATTGATATAAAATAGTCGAATACGAACCAATTGTTGCCGCTCGCTTCCATTCACAGAAGTTGAGCGGTAATTGATGCTTCCGGACGAGCGGATCGAACTCGCCCTGGAACCGGATCAGAATCGTCGCCGTCTCTGCACGGGTCGTCAGACCTTTAGGCTTAAAGGTTCTATTCTAATCCGACCGCTTATACTTCGCCTCTATCTGAGCATCTTAAGGGAATTTCAGCAAATAATAGTCCTACTAAAGTAGTACGCAGCAAAAAATGGGCAGAAATAAATGAATGCCAAGTGGTGAAAAGCTAAAATTGACGATAAAATGATTAATAGGCGGAACTCATTTAAAGGTGAGTATAACTCTATGAATACGACCATCTTGGCCACAAAACTGTTTATCCCCGTGCCACGGACTAAAGTTGTACGAAGGCCGCGCCTGATCGATCGGCTGAACGAGGGTCTGGACCGCAAGCTGACCCTCGTCTCTGCCTCTGCCGGCTTTGGCAAAACGACGCTGGTCAGCGAATGGGTCGCCAGCTGCGATCGACCTGTCGCATGGTTGTCGCTGGACGAAGGGGATATCGAACCTACGCGCTTCCTCTCTCATCTTGTCGCTGCTCTGCAGACGATTGAGGACAATTTGGGAGGAGGCGCGGTTAGTGCGCTCGAATCCCCGCAGCCGCCGTCAACCGCATCGATTCTAACGATCCTGCTCAATGAAATCTCAACTTTTTCGTACAAATTCGTCCTCGTCCTGGACGACTACCATATGATCGATGCCGTATGGATCGACGATACTCTCAACTTCCTGCTTGAGCATCTGCCTCCACAAATGCACCTTGTCATCGCCACCCGCCAAAATCCGCAACTTTCCTTGAGCCGGCTACGCGCTCGGAGCCACTTGACCGAACTGCGCGACATCGACCTGCGTTTTACTCCTGGCGAAGCGGCCGCGTTCCTCGATCAGGTCATGGATCTGAGTCTTACGGCCGACGAAATGACGGTGCTGGAAGCCCGTACCGAAGGCTGGATTGCGGGGCTTCAGCTGGCGGCGCTCTCGATACAGGGGCGCAAGGATATCCCTGCGTTCATTCAGGAATTCGCCGGAGACAATCGGTACATTATGGACTATCTGGTCGAAGAGGTTCTGCAGCGCCAGCCCGACCCGATCCGGAGCTTTTTGCTTCAGACCTCCATTCTCGACCGGTTGCATGGACCGTTATGCAATGCCGTCACCGGCCAGGAGGATGGCAGCGCGAGGCTCCAATTCCTGGAGCGAGGCAACTTCTTTGTCGTTCCGTTGGATGACAGGCGCCAATGGTATCGTTATCATCACCTCTTCGCCGAGGTTCTCTCCGCCCATTTGAGGTCGGATCAGCCCGATCAGGTAGCTGCACTGCATCAGCGCGCCAGCCTATGGTTCGAGCAGCATGGCGCGGCGGACGATGCGATCTTACACTCGCTGGCTGCCCATGATTTCGGCCGGGCGGCGAACCTGATCGAGCTGGCCATGCCTTCCTTGCGCAGGAGCAGACAGGAAACCGCGATGCTGAAATGGCTGAAGGCGCTCCCCGACGAGCTGGTCCGCTGCAGACCTGTGCTCAGCGTTTGGTATGCCGGGGCGCTGCTGGCCGGAGGCCAATTGGATGCCGCCCCGGACCGACTGCGAGACGCCGAACAATGGCTGGAGACAATGGCAGATCCGGGTGAACGACAGCAGGGCCGCCCGGCCGGGATGGTCGTCGTGGACGAAGAGGAATTTCGCCGTCTGCCGGGTTTGATCGCTGTGTACCGAGCCGGACTGGCCTTGGTTCTCGGTGATGTGCCCGCCGTCATGACATACGCGCGACGAGCGCTCGACCTTGTGCCCAAGGATGACCATCTTCCGCGCGGAGCGGCGACTGCGCTCTTGGGACTCGCTTTATGGAGGAACGGGGATCTCGAGGAGGCGCGCCGGACGTTTGCCGACGGCATAGCCGATGTGCAGCTGGCCGGGGCGATCTCCGACGCGATCAATGGCTCCATCGCTCTGGCTGAAATACGGATTGCGCAAGGCCGACTCCGCGAGGCGATGCGAATCTATGAGCGGGGCTTGCAGCTGGCAGCGGACCATGGCGAGCCTGATCTGCGGGGAACGGCAGACATTTACGTAGGAATGAGCGAACTCTGCCGCGAGCATGATGATCTGGAAGCCGCCACGCGGAACCTGTTAAGAGGCAAGGAGCAGGGCGAGCACACCGGATTCCCGCAATACCGGTATCGCTGGCGAGTCGCAATGGCTCGAATACGGGAGGCCGAAGGAGATTTGAACGACGCATTCGACCTTCTCTGCGAGGCTGAGTCCCTGTACGCGGACGACTTTTTCCTGGATGTACGACCTGCAGAAGCGTTGAAGGCGCGGGTTCGGGCGAAGCAGGGGAGGTTGGGTGAAGCCCTCGATTGGGCACGGGAGCAGGGCCTGTCCGCCATGGACAATCTTTGCTACCAACGCGAATTCGAGCATATCGTCCTGGCCAGGGTGATTCTGCTCCAATATAAGAGTGACCGTGCAGAACGAACCCTACTTGAGGCGATCGGTCTGCTGGAGCGCCTCCTTCAAGCAGCGGAAGAAGGCGGAAGGACGGGAAGCGCGATCGAAATTCTGGTCGTGCAGGCAATTGCTCGTCAAATGCAAGGCGACATCCCTGCAGCGCTATTGCTTCTGAAACGAGCCTTGACGCTTGCCCAGCCGGAAGGCTACGTCCGCATCTTTGCAGACGAAGGCCGGCCGATGGAGCTCCTTCTGGAAGCGGCTGCGGAAGAGGGGATAGCCCCGAATTATGTCCGGCGCCTCCTGACGGCATTTGGTCAAGAAGAGGGCAAAATGCTTGCCAAACCGGTTATGCGCGACCCGCTGAGCGAACGTGAGCGCGACGTACTTCGACTGCTCGGAACCGACTTGAGCGGCCCGGATATCGCCCGCGAACTCACGGTGTCTCTGAATACCTTGCGGACCCATACCAAAAACATTTACGAGAAGCTTGAGGTCAACAACCGTCGGGCAGCCGTCCGCCGTGCTAAGGAACTCGATCTGTTAAAGTGAGCTTGAATCGTTCAATCCCACGCCCTGGCAAAATTGCCGGGCGTGTTTTTATGTTCAGCAAGCCTTTGTTGAAAAAAATCACAATGTCAATCACCACATGTGGTGATGCGGTTTCACCACATGAGCATGTATCTTTGATTACGTAAGGAAGATGCTTCCGCAGAAGGAACGAGGAGGTACAACATGAATGAAAAACACGGTTCCACAGAGAAACGTCACAAACCTGATCTGTACGAAATTCGACTCAAGGGTCACCTTGATGCCCGGTGGACGGACTGGTTCGAGGGACTAACCCTCATCCACGAAAGCGACGGAACAACTATCCTCACTGTTCAAGTCGTTGATCAACCCGCACTACATGGCTTGCTCAAGAAGGTTCGCGATCTTGGCTTGCCGTTGGTCTCGGTCCTCCAGGCTGATCCCAATCCATCGAATGGTCCGCCGGCGTGAGCAAGCCTGATCGGACAGTAAAAGAACGCTCGGTCAAGCGGCTTGTCGCCGCATTGCTCTTACTGAGCGTCATTCCGCTCGCCGCCGGAGTGTTCCGACTTGTCTCGTTGGCCGGCGGCGCGGAAATGACGGCGGCCAACGCACGGTTCTATGAGGCCCCCCTGCCGGTGGTGCTGCATATCCTAAGCGCCAGCGTGTATGCCATCCTTGGCGCGTTCCAGTTCGTGCCCAGTTTTCGGCGGCGTAAGCCAGGCTGGCACCGCGCGGCCGGGCGCTTTCTTGTTCTATGCGGCTTGCTGGTAGGACTTACCGGGCTGTGGATGACCCTGTTTTATCCGATCCTGTACGGCGGTAAGCTGCTGTTTTCATTGCGGCTCCTGTTCGGGTCGGCCATGGTCGCGTCCATCCTGCTCGGCTTTACCGCGATTGTACGGGGGGACGTGACCCGGCACCGTGCCTGGATGACGCGCGGCTATGCGATCGGGCTTGGCGCGGGTACGCAGGCGCTGACCGAGATGGCGGGGACATTCATCATCGCCTCTCCGGACGATTTAAGTAAGGCGCTGTTCATAGGGGCGGGCTGGGTCATCAACCTCGCCGCGGCCGAGTGGGCCATTCGCAGAGATCTTGCCCGTCACGACTCGAAGAAACGACAGGATGAACGGAAACTGGGACTGTAGAAATGGAGGGGTTAGGGATGAAAGCAATCGTATACGAGCGGTACGGTCCGCCGGATGTCTTGCAGCTGCGGGAGGTCGCCAAGCCGGTACCCAAAGACGACGAGATCTTGGTTAAAGTTTATGCGACAACCGCTTCAGCGGGGGATTGGCGAATGCGCAAGGCAGATCCTTTCCTGGCGCGGACGTTCAACGGTTTATGGAGACCGGGACGAATCAAGATTCTTGGATTCGAATTAGCCGGCATGGTCGAATCGACGGGCAGCAACGTTACCCGGTTCAAGCCGGGAGATGCCGTGTATGCCGCTTGCGGTTACGGTTTCGGTGCATATGCCGAATACAAATGCCTGCCGGAGACGGGAGGTGTCGCACCGATGCCGGCGAACATGACGTTCGAGGAGGCGGCCGCGGTTCCGGTCGGAGCCTGTACGGCATTGCAATTTCTCCGTAAGGGCAACATCCGGCGCGGCAGCAACGTGCTCGTCTATGGCGCTTCAGGCAGCGTCGGGACCTATGCGGTGCAACTGGCCAAGCATTTCGGCGCGGAAGTGACCGGAGTATGCAGCACATCGAATGTGGAGTTAGTGAGATCGCTCGGCGCCGACCGCGTCATCGATTATACGAAAGAACGGTTGTCGGATGACGGTCCGGCATATGATATTATTTTCGATACGGTCGGGAAGAGTCCGTTCAAGGTTTGCGTCAACCGTCTCAAACCGGAGGGCTTCTACTTGCAAGCGGTCCGCGTGAGCCCATTGCCGATTATACGCGGGTTATGGATCAACTTGACGAGCGGCAAGAAGGTGACCGGCGAATCAATGAAGGAAAGCGCGGAGGATCTGATCTTTCTCACGGAGTTGATCGAGACCGGCAAGTTGTGTTCGGTCATTGACCGCTATTATTCGTTGGAGCAAGCGACAGAGGCTCACCGCTACGCGGAGCAAGGCCATAAAAAAGGGAACGTGGTGTTAAGCGTTCGGCAAGTGTAACAAGTGGCTGGACGATGCCGTGAATAAGGATGATTATTACTCCGTGGGGCGGCGTTTTGTAGAGAAAGAGGGTTCAAAGAGAAGTACTTTGAGGATACGGTGTCAGGAAAAATGCCTTTAATCCACATTCAGCGGATTAAAGGCATTTAACTATATGTGCAGAGCTAAAATTGTAAGTTGGTTGCGGGGGCAGGATTTGAACCTGCGGCCTTCGGGTTATGAGCCCGACGAGCTACCGGGCTGCTCCACCCCGCGATAGTATGACTAAGCATTATGATCTTAATGTTGGTCAGGAGTCTCATCATACAGCAGTTTGATTCAATATGCAAGCTCTAATAAATCCAGAGCTCCAAAGCGTGGATTATTTTACGACATCATTCCCCTCCTGCCGGTTTGCCCATTCATCTAATAAATCCATTGCCTTTAATCGGAGAGGCCATGTTTGCTCCATAATATCTAACATGTTGCGGCTTCTCGGGCTTTCAGGGAACCGGGCAGCAAACCAAGCTTCTCGAGGTAATCGATACAAGCAAGAAATCGTTTTACGTTCGGTCCGGTCTAAAGGACGGATTTGTTCGTACCCTTGTAACAATGCGTGTATGAATACGAGATTAAAGCGAGTCGTGTTCATGAGGACTGTTGCTACTTCAACATAGATCGATCCTAATTTAATGCGGTCCCAATCGATAATGAAGAGCTGTCCGTCATCGGCAATAATAACATTCTGTGAAGTAATATCGCTGTGTATGAATGCGGGACGTATCTTTTCCTGCTCCAAAAGGTTTACAATCTCCGGGCTCTTTATTTCGGTCCAGGTCCGATCCGAAATCTGGTTACAGGATTCCCCGAACTTATTATACCATCTGCGGTTCCATCTGTTCGTGTGGCTTGCTTTTGCCGTCCGTCTGCGAAAGAGACGGTCCTTGTATTGCCATAACCGGATATGATTATAGAAGGGACCTTTAATGTGGACGGAGCGACTGGCTGTTGTATGCAAGGAGGCAAGAGCTCGTCCAAGCTTTTCGAAATCCTCTTGATTCTCCATCATCCTCCCTTTTATCCATGTTGTTACATAGAATGGCCTGCCTCGGTCCGAAGTCCATAATTTACCGTAATTGCTCGTAAGCCACTCAGGCATGGATTGGAAGCCATTATTCATCAAATGCTGTATATAGTCTGCCGTTGTTTTTATTTGATCAATTGTACCTGAGCGAAGTAGATTACTCCGGAAAAAGGGCTTCATCGCATAGATTCCGCTTTTCGTCCGTACTCGGACAATGGCGGTCTTTCGATAAAGAGATGCGATCGAGTCTGAACGCGACGGAATGAGGCCGAAGCGGCGGACAATTTTTCGTATTCGGCTTTTGGAATAGGCATTTGCCATGGGCAACATCGCTTCTTTCAAGAGAATAATGCGGAGCATACAGCTATGCTAAGTTATTCATGGAGGGGGGAGCGTGTATGGCCTAGCACCCAAGAACCTTTAAAAACTTGCCGTTACAGACAGCGCGGCTTGGTAAAGAAAAGGACAGGGGCACCCGCCCTGTCCTTTCTTCATAGATGAGGTAGTCGGCATCCTGAACCCAAAGCTTGGTCGTGATTACGGTTTGCATAGCAATTCCTCCTGTTTGTTCAAATATAATGGCAGTCGGCAGAACGAGATTCCGTTTATCGCCGATTTGCATTACAATAAGCTTAGAACCTTCGTGTAACACGAAGTCAAGCCGCCTGCAAAATGTTATTTTCAAGGAGGATATCGCATGTATACGGTCAAAGAAGCTGCCCAGATAACGGGACTCACCGAGCACGCCGTGCGCTTTTACACAGATAAAGGACTGGTGCCAAGCGTACAGCGCAATGAGAATAATATCCGAATGTTCGACGAAGAATCGATCAATTGGCTGCATGGCGTCAAATGCCTCAAGCGATCCGGGATGCCCATTGAAGTCATTAAAAAGTACGTCGATTTATGTCTCGAAGGGGAATCGACCATACCGCAACGCTACACCCTCATGATGGAGCATAAAGAAGAAGCGTTCGCCAAGCTCGAGGAAGCCAAACGGCACGTTGCCCATTTGGAGGAAAAAACAACCCTATATCAGGCCATTCTTGAGCACCGCTCACCAGACACGACCAATCCCGGCAACTGGGACAGAATTCAGCATATGCATAGTGACGTATTTTACTTGCCCTCCGTTCGTAAGGCATGAGGGATATTCGATTAAGTCCGTCATCGACAGACGCTATACGCTGGAACAAATTCCGAGGCCGATGAAAGCGATCGTCTGCCGCCAATACGGTTAGCCCGATGTGATAAATTCTTGCTCGTAAATCGCGTGAATCCTTTCCAGAACATTCTGCGCCTGATCTTTAAATTTTAATTCCGCAACCTGATCTTTCAGCAGAAACACGCCGGTTTCATTCCGGTGTTGCCCGAGAGCGCCCTCATACAGCCTGTCGGCGCCGTGGGTTGGCGGAGAAAAAAACAATTTCATCAACAGGGCAACCACTAGGGGCAGTCCGGATTTCTTTCCTTGTCTTAGCGTGTTGTTGCCGCCCGGGTCAACGCTGCGGATCTTGAGATCATCCTTGGCAAGCTGCGGCGCGATGGCCTGTGTCCATAGCGAGAGCGCTAATTTGGAGGCGGCATAAGGGCCAATCAGCTTGCGAAAGATTTTAGGGCGCTCCAGGCTTTCGATATTCAACTGTTTCGTAAATTTTAGCGCCGAAGATGAAGTGTTGATCACCGTTTTTAAGCGACCGCTTTTTAGGAGTTCCTTCAATTCCATCAGGATGATATACGGAACGACCGTCATCAGCTCATAATGCTTTTCGCGTCCTTGTTTCGAATAGCTTAGCTCGGGAAAGGACCCTCCGGCGTTGTTGAACAAAATATCGATCCGCCGCTCCTTGCTTTTGATTTCTTCCAAAGTCCGTCTCAAGCTGGCATAATCGGCAAGATCATCCGTCTTATAAATACGAAGCCATCCCTTCGTGACTGCTTCCTGGATTCCCCGATCGTCCGGCGGAAAGTCGGAACGGTTCAGAGCCACCACTTGCCAGTCTTCCGACAGCAATTTCCGGGTTAATGCCAACCCGATCCCGGCGCTTGCGCCCGTAATCGCGGCGATATTTTCACGTTGTCCCTTATTCATTGCAGGTCTCCTCCTAATACCGGGATATTTCTCCTGATGATGCATACTCTATAACTTGGAGTCGACTCCAAGTCAAGCCGGAAAAATAAACAAAAAATAGCCCTCGGGAGGGAACGGGATGAAGGAAGAGCAAACCTTTACGATAAAGCAAACCGCCAAGCAAACCGGAATTTCCGAAGATACGATTCGATATTACGAAAAGATCGCGCTATTACCCCGGGCTGAACGGAAGGATAACGGGCACCGCGTCTACCGGCAGGAGGACATCGAGACCATCCGGCTGATATCTTGTCTGAAAAAAACGGGGATGCCGCTGGAAGAAATGCGGCCTTTTTTGGCGGTCTCCGCCGATGCCGATCCTGCGGAGTACCCCGAACTGGTGGAACTCTTAAAGGGTCATCGGGAAAATATCGTCAGTCAAATCGCCTCTCTGCAGCAAGTCGTCGATTTTATCGACATGAAATTGAAGAAGGGGAAATACCGGCGGGACTGCTCGGGTATGGAAGAACCCAAACCCAAGTCGGTCTCGACGGTTCAGATGAGTTATTTTTCACCGATATAAGCCTCTCAATTTATGAATACCAAGCAGAAGAAGAACGATAGCCATAACGAACCACCCTAAGATGAAAAACATCGTTTTGCCCGCGGTGAACAGGAGATTCGCGACTCCAAGCGAAGCGGGGTACTCGAGAGGATTTTGTAAAATGAACAGCAGGGTAATATTTTCGCAGAAATCCATCAGAGGTCCTAAACTAATGATAACCGCCCCTAGTTTACCTAATCGCCTGCCTATGGATTGTGGGGGGTGCCATTTGGCCAAGATCAGGAGAAGCGTTGCAAAGACGATGAATGTGCCGACGACGATGCCGAAATCCACATACTGGACTTGACGAAACAAATCCAGGGTTTCTTGTTCAGCCAGGATGGAGTATTCGTTTCTTCTTTCTTGTACGTCAAAGGTGGCTTGCGGCCCTCCGAATCCGGCATTCGGGTAATTTACTTTCGCAAACAAGTATTCGGTCCATAACCCGGAAGGTATTAAAATGATCAATCCAATGATCAAAGTCCGGAATAAGACGGTCATTCGGCTCTCCAAACGGTACATCGTTTGAATGATATTCATGGGTATCCCTCCTATGTTTGTAATGGTAATGCATATCAAGAATTGCGTGTATGAGAAATGGTATCATGAAATGGTCAAAAGGTTGCAACATGGCGGAACGGGAAAGAGGGGATATCGATTAAAGCTTCCATTGCAAGCACGCTCGTGTACTCCTTGGAAGAGTATGTAAAAGTAAAAGGATTGGCCTCTTTGGAAGCGCTGCAAGACTTGACGGATGTCGGCTTGTTAGAGGACCCCGAAGGGAGGGTTCCATTTGAATGCTACGAACAAATCATAAGTTGGGTGGCGAACGAATCTGCTGCGCAATCCAGCTTTTTTCTGGATTTAGGAACAAGCTTCTTGACCATTCCTCCTGTCATCCAACACTTGATTCGGCATACCGCTACCTTTTATGAAAAAATCCATCAGGTCCTTCGTTATTCAAAGCTGATGTGCGATTATTTTGATTTCGGGCTGCGGGAAAACGAGGATAGCTATGAGCTGTCTTTTACATTCGGTGGGCCGTCGGAGGTGAGCGCATCCATCATTGAGGCGGTGACAACGCACATGTATTGCGGATTGAAATCGACATGGAACGATTTCGAAGCCGAACAGGTTGCGTTCAGCTATTGCAAACCGGCATATGCCGATCAATATAAGCGGTACTTTTATTGTCCCATTTCTTTCGGATCCACAGAAAACAAAATCGTATTCAGCAGAACCTATATCGATCATTCAGATTCATCTGTGAATGATCGATATTTGTATCGCCTATTGAAGGAACGGGCAGATGTTTTAATGGGGCAGGTTGAAAATAGCCATTCAATGATTACGCAGGTCAAATCGATTTTGATGGAGAGCCTGCCGACGGGAAAGGCATCGATCATCGATACGGCAAAAAAACTTCATATGAGCCGGCAAACGTTATATCGCAACTTGCAAAAGGAAAATACGACATATCGGCAAGTACTCGCCGAATGCCAACGGAAGCTTTCAGCGAACTATATCGAGCAATCGGATTTATCGCTTGAATCGATCGCTTTCCTGCTCGGTTATTCGGAAGTCAGTGTGTTTCAAAAGGCATTTAGGCGCTGGTATGGCATTTCGCCGGGGGAGTACAGAAGGCAACATACGATGCGGTAGCTGTGCTAAGGTATCATATCTAACCTCTTTGTATATACTGGTATATACGTGTTGTTGGAGGTGTGATAAAATGAGAGAAAGTAATCGAAAAGAGGGGGGGCTCTCCATGTCGACCACCGTTCAGAAGTGGGGAAACAGTCTAGGCATTCGTATTCCCAGCCAGATAGCCGAAAGAATTGCGATAAGCCAAGGATCCGAAGTAGATTTAATTGTGGGTGATGATCATACGCTCATTGTAATACCTAAGAAGAAAAAGCCGACATTGGAAGAATTATTGGCCCAATGCAAACCTGAATATCGCCACGACGAAATGGATTTCGGTGTTGAAGGGAAGGAATTGCTTTAGATGGGTGCTGATCGAGGAGATCTTGTATGGATAAACTTTAATCCCCAGGCAGGTCATGAACATGCCGGTAGAAGAGCTGCAATCGTGCTTTCGCCAAAAGCGTTTAATGAAACGACGGGTTTTGTTTCTGTTTGCCCAATCACGCACACGGTTCGAGGCTGGGGGTATGAAGTATTGCTCCCCGATGGATTGGTGTTTAACGGGGTCATTTTAACGGATCAGATCAAAAATCTTGATTGGCGAGCTAGACGCATTGATATCGTCGGAAAAGCTCCTAATGAAGTAGTCACTGAGTGTTTAGACAAAATACACACATTTTTGTAGCCGGTCTCATTATTAGGGGGCTGGCTTTCACAAGCAGGGCGAACATGGGTTGCGTTCCTGGCTTCTGACCGCGCGGCATGGATTACTGGCACTGAATACTTGATTGACATGTAAGCGTATAAAACTTTTCGATGAGTGAGGGTCTTCATTCCGCTTGATCTTTGCGATCGGACCCAGGAGCCCTTATTTTGCCGAAACCCCCTCATTTCGAAGATGAATCGGACAGAGGATCCGTAATTTTGATGATTTTGGGTCGAAATCGCCGTCTCGGAGCCAAATAACGGATCCTGTGTCCGCGAAGGTGCGAAAAACCCGGTTTTGTTCACAATTAGCGGATCCTCTGTCCGAACGGTTCGGGGCGACAGGGCAAGAGGATGAAAATACGGCTGGACGTTGGGGAGACGGGGTAAGGAGGCGAACGACGGCGAACCGGACGGTGCGGAAAGACTGCGGCAAGCGAAAGTGCGGGGGAACGAATCAAGTGCGAAAGAACCGTCAGGACGAACTTCCCTGACGGCTTTTCTTGAAATTTGTAACCTGTGAACGGCCTAAGCATACAATGATGAGTTACAAAAGCAAACAGTTGTAACCTGAGGCTTCAATCCGTATAATAAAACCATGAAAACTTTAAGCAGAGAACTCATTTTGGAAACCGCACATCGAATGGTTGTCGAACAAGGGATGGAGAAAGTTAATCTTTCCAAAGTCGGCTCTGAGCTGGGGACGACTCACGCTGCGATCTACAAGTATTTTTCGGGCAAAGAAGAGCTGTGGACCGAGCTTGCGTTGTCGTGGCTGGACTATGAACTAGCGAGAATTTTTCCATTTGACAAGGACAAGTACTCGTCTACGAGGGACATCGTGCACGACTGGCTATGGATATTAAGTCAATCGAAATATGAAGCTTATGTGCGCGAGCCGGAAATGTTTAAGCTGTATACGGCCTATATTGATCGAAATCCGGCGGTACTCGCTCGGCACATCGGCGATTTGGTGGGCAGCTTAAAGGCAGCGAGCGGCATTGAGGACATTAGGCGTCTGCATGCTATTTTGCTGGCTTTTTCTTATTTTTCCGCGCCGGCTTATGCAGACAATTGGCTGCGGGTTGATTTCAAAGCAGAGTTCGAAGCGGTCTGGAAGCTGATCGAAGCGGGGATTGAGGGTTAGTCGCACGAATAAGCGGATTTATTATTCCGTCTGCTCCAAATTTATAATATCGCTGGGTGCGAAATGTTCACAATTTAATTTAAAAAAGTCTCTGTCCCAAGTAAGTACCGGCACATTTAACTGTTTGCTTAGCAAACTTAGTTTGATGTCAACGACATCGATATTCATTGTGCCGTATAATCGTATCGTATCACGAATAAGTTCGGAAGTTTCCACGTTATCCGCTTCCATAAGCAACAATAATGACTTGGAAATCTCATCACGTGGCAACTTGTAATAACTTCGCAAAGTGAAGACCATTTCTTCAATAACAGAGTCATCAAAAACCAGCGTCGTTCTTCCCTCATCGACTTCGGCCATCAGCCTGAGTGAGTAATGATTCATCTTTAAAATCTCTGTTCTTTGCTCCGGGGTTTTTGCAGCATTCAGATCAGCATCTCCGACCAGCATGCGCAGCCCAGTATTGGCGTCTGCGACGAATTTGTCCATTTTTACATATCCTCCTAAATTCCTTGCCGATGCAAGTCATCAGCAATCAACTCCTCTCGGACTTGATCCCTGACATCCCTGACGTCTACAAGCGGTTCTTTAAAGTCAATTTTTAAGCTTCCATAGGCATCTAGAATCGACTTTCTCTTGACACCTTTAACGACGATCTCGTCTCCCCGTTCTTCAAAGAGGAGCCTATCACCCTCTCCAATGCCAAGTAAGTTTCTAACTTTTACAGGTATCGCCACGACTCCTTTTGCAGACAGTTTTCCAGTCTCAATTTTCAACATAATCAATTTAATTCTCCTTAAGCCCGACCTCTGATTTGAATAAGGTTAGATTTAGATAAAAGGCTACGAGTAGGTCTTTTATTAAGGGAAGGTCGTGCATTTTAATTTGTTGGATTTGTTCTTCGCGCGAAATTCTCTACATTAAATGCCACAATAATGATTCTTCAATTATCAACTTATCGGTGTTTTTTTTGGTTCGGCCTGCTGGTCTGCTAGCAGCTTCAGTCGAATATTTTCTTGTTTGATCTGGCGAATTCCTTATTAAACAACATTTCCTATTTGGCTCTGTCCTATTCACCTCCTTTATTAACCTGCAGCTAATGCTTTACCTTTATTTTAAGTCACATCAACCAAGAAAGTAAATATAACACAAAAGTTATACATGAAATAAAAGTTATACCTTGAGAGTGGGAGGTACTAATCATGAACACTACCATATATTTGCATTAAAGCGACGAAAATTGGACCAGGCCCCGCCTTCATCTTGGTCGACGGCGCGCTCTGCTGCCGGGCGTCCGGCCCAAACGGTTCCTCAGGCAGGTCATGAACAAGCCGGTAGAAGATCTGCAATCGTGCTTTCGCCAAAAGCGTTTAATGAAACGACGGGTTTTGTTTCTGTTTGCCCAATCACCCATACGGTTCGAGGCTGGGGGTATGAAGTATTGCTCCCTAATGGATTGGTGTTTAACGGGGTCATTTTAACGGATCAGATCAAAAATCTTGATTGGCGAGCTAGACGCATTGATATTGTCGGAAAAGCTCCTACCTCGTGAGCAATATAAAATCCCCCAACCCGTCCCAAGACGAATTGAGGGATTTTCAATCCACGAATAGTTTTTTTAATACCAAATCTCGAGCTCGCCGTATGGACTGTTTTGACCCTGAACCATGGTCAGCGTATATTTAATCACGATGTCGCCGACCCGAGCGGTCCCGTTAGCGTTCGCATTTCCTCCGTCCACGATGGTTTTCAACGCAGCATTCACTTCGTCCTTCGAGGCCCCGGTATGCTCTCCGATAATTTCACCGGCCGTTTTGAGCTGTCTGCGGTCGATGCCGTTGAAGAACACTGCGAATGACAGCTTATTTCGGTACTCTCCTGATTTATAAAAATAATATTCCATATATTCGATGGAATTCAGGCGACACAGCCATTCATCGTATTTCTCTTGGACGAAGGGCTCGTACTTGTTCTCGCTTCCGATTCGTTTGACGACAGCGACCTGCTTCTCTGCTTCGGCCCGAAATGCGGCGGCTTCCTCTTTCGGCGCAGCTTCCAAAATGGCGGCGGCGTTCGGGTCGGACTTGATCGTGAACGGCACGATCTGCTCTTCTGCAAACTTGTTCGCCCCGGTCGGCTTTTTGGATACCAGAATCGTGCCGCTCTTGCCCAATGCGATAAATTTCTCTCCGTCCCATAGCACCTTCGAAATGCGATGCGCGGTTGGCCGCGGAGAAGCCTGGAACTTCAAGTCGCTTTTGGAGGCATATAAATCTCCGTCATCGCTTGCCGCGACGCAAGCTTGCTCGCTGCAGGCAATGCTTTCGAGGCGGGCTTCGGTCAATCGGTAACTCCAGGACAAGCCGTCCGAGGATGAGAAGACCGCTGGTTCATACTCCGGCGGATGCGGCCACGCTACGCCAACGGCCACGAACTTCTTGCCGTTCCATACAAGATCCTCGCCGGCGAACGGCACGCTTTTATTGTTTTGCCGGATTTTCGCTGTCGTCCATTTCGACCCGTCAGGCGATGCATACACATCGCCTCCGGGGCGAACAGTGCTCGTCTTGTCAATCGTCATCGCCGTCAATCCTACCTTGACTTTGCCGTTCGAGACGACCCTTTCCATCGGAGGATTCAACTTGACCAGCCTGCTCCAATTGATTCCATCCGTCGAAGCAATATAGCCTCCGTCATCGTACACATAAAATTTCCCGTCTCTGTATTCGACGCCGTCCGGAGTTCTTACCTTCAACGGGAACTTCTTCCGCTCCCAAACGCCTGGACGCGGAGAATAAAAATACTCCTCGTTCTCGATGGCAAGACCATCCTGTATACGCCCGAGAGCGATAACGATGCCATTCCCTGCAGCAACTCCCGTCCAATGGAAATATGATCCCGTAAAATTGCCCAAGTCCGCAGGCTGCCAGTCGTAACCGTCCGGGGATTCCATAATGGGCCCCATTGCTCCTCCGGCTACGTAACGGTTGCCGTCATAATCGATATATTTATAATCGACGGCGATTCGCTGGCGAACAACTTCAGCGCTCATTAAGTTGTCGGAGAGGATAATCGTTCCTCGATTGCCAACGAGAACATAACGCTTGCCGTCGTAAATCATCTTGTTGATGGCTGCCTCCTCGCCGGCGAGGTCAACGTTATCCCACGGATTGTTGACGGCGTCTTTCCAATGCTCCCAGTCCGTTCCGTTCTCGGAACGAAGCAGGAGGCCGTGGGCGCCGCCGATCCAATACTGCACCCCGTCCCATAAAATCGTGTTCATGACCCTGTTTTTAAAGCCGGAGGTCTCTTCTTTCCAATTGATCCCGTCCTTTGACGTATAGATCACTCCGGTCTGGGCGCTGATGCCGGGGTCCCAGTAAACAGCGAAGAACGTCCCGTTCTGATAGATCAAATCTTTGAATGAAAAAGCGGTTCTTGACTTGAACGCCTCCGGAACATACTCTTTCCATTCGACCAGATCCGCAGAGATATAGACCCTGTTGAAATTGATCGCTACGTACTTTTTCCCGGTGAAAACGAGCTTTTTGCCGTCCGCGTCAATGCCTTTAATATCCCATTTGAGGCCATCAGGGGAAGTTATGGCAAACGATCCGCTTAGCGAAGCCGTCGGGGGTTCCGCCGCGTTTTTCTTTTTCAGTTTCCCCGCCTCTGCTCTCCAGTACCCGATCGCCACAAAGCGCTGACCGTCCCAGATCACGCTGTTGACGTTCAAAGAAGAGATCGGTAATTTCGTTTTCCAATTGACCGTATAGCTTTGGTCTATCGTCTTTTTGTATAAGGGAGAGATAAGTTCCCCAAGCGTAGGAGCTTTTCCCCAATTTCCTTGCGTCCAGTTGACGCCATCCTTCGAAGTGACAATCGTTTGCTCTCCGGCTGCCACGAAGGCCTGCCCGTTCGTAGCCGCCGACGTCAATTTTACTGTGCGTGTAAAGTTCGCGGCACTCCATGTTTGCGCGTCGGAAGAGGACAAGATCGTTCCTTCATCGCCTACCGCTACATAGACTTGGCGGTCGTTCACGACAATATCGTTCAGGTTGTTGGACACCATCTGACTCGATGCCCGATACCACTGGACGCTATTGGAATCGGCAGCGGCATAGGTTGCCGTAATCCCAACTAAGTTACCGGACAAGATCATCGCGAACACAAGCAAACAAATCCCCGATATTCTGCTGATCAAAATATCCCTGCCTCCCTATTTTGCTTCTTCCAACAAACTCCATCAATTGCAATTTTATTCGATAGAGGCGACGCCTGTCCATAGTCGAACGAAACAGGAAAGGTCGAATCGTTACCGTCACCATGCCGGCAGCCTATTTTCCAATGTGGTAAAATGGTTCCCGCCTCGGCGTAAGCGCTTCAATAAAAAAACGGCCCGCATTGTTGATATCTGTAAACATTCATTATCTTGTCTACTTCATTAAAGTGTCCATCCGTCCTAGAATGAGGTTGTGAACACCGCTGCCATGCGCAACCGATACTAGCACGAGGAGACGGATACGATGAACACGCATAAAAACGCAGTGGCCGCGGCCGGAAGACGCAATCGCCGAGTACGCGACAAGTCCTTCGAGGGCTACTTATATATCGCGCCATGGCTGATCGGGTTTTTGCTCCTTACGGTTTGGCCGATGGGACAGTCGCTCTATTTTTCCTTCACCGACTATTCGCTCTTGCAGCCCGCCAATTGGGTCGGGTGGCAGAACTACGACAAAATTTTCAACCGGGATTCGACGTTCGTGAATTCCTTGAAAGCGACGTTCCTGTTCGTCGCGACGTCCGTGCCGCTCAAGCTCGCTTTCGCGCTGCTGCTGGCGCTTGTCCTGAACATGAAGCTGAAGGGCATGCACTTCTATCGGACGGTGATCTACTTCCCGTCGCTCATCGGCGCCAGCGTCGCGGTGGCGATTCTGTGGAACAACATTTTCGGCATCGACGGCATCGTCAATCACTTCCTTCAGTACTTGAATATCGCGGGCAAGAACTGGATCGGGCTGCCCGAGACGGCGCTGGGCACGTTGGTCGTGCTGGCGGTCTGGCAGTTCGGCTCGTCCATGGTCATCTTCCTGTCCGGGCTCAAGCAGATTCCGACGGAATGCTACGAGGCCGCGTCCGTGGACGGCGCGGGCAAGGTGCGGAGCTTCTTCAAGATTACGCTGCCGCTTCTGTCCCCGATCATCCTGTTTAACCTTGTCCTGCAAGTGATCGGTTCCTTCCAGATGTTCACCCAAGCTTTCATCATCACGAAGGGCGGGCCGATCGAAGCGACGTATATGTATGCGCTTTATCTGTTCGACAAGGCGTTTACCCGTTTCGAGATGGGATACGCTTCGGCGCTCGCGTGGATCTTGCTCGTCATTATCGGCGTCGTTACCGCGCTGATCTTCTCTACGTCGCGAACCTGGGTTCACTACGAAAATGAAGGGAGAGACTAAGCTATGACGTTCGTGCGCCGCCATCATCTTATCGCCCATCTAGGCTTGATCCTGCTCTGCCTCGTCATGTTCTACCCCGTCCTCTGGTGGATCGGCGCGGTGTTCAAGACGAACGCGGAATTGTCGTCGGCTAGCCTGTTCCCCCGTCATCCGACATGGGACAATTTCACGCAAGGATGGAACGCGATCGTCAATTATTCTTTCACCACGTTCTATCTGAACACGTTCAAGCTGATGTTCAGCGTGCTGTTCACGTCGCTCGTCTCTTGCAGCCTGGTGGCCTTCGGCTTCGCGAGATTGCGTTTTCCGCTGAAAAACTTCTGGTTCGCCATCGTGCTGCTCACGCTGATGCTGCCGAATCAAGTGACAATCGTGCCACAGTATGTTATGTTTGATAAATTCCGGTGGATCGACACGTACCTGCCGTTTATCGTTCCGCACGCGCTCGCCGGAGGGATCGGAGGCTCGTTCTTCGTCTTCCTGCTCGTGCAGTTCATTCGCGGCATTCCGAAGGAATTGGACGAGGCCGCCAAGATGGACGGCTGCGGCAACTTCAAGATCTATTATCGCATCGTTCTGCCGCTTCTCTTCCCCGCGCTCGTGACCGTCGCGATCTTCTGCTTCCTGTGGAACTGGGACGATTTCTTCGGCCACATGATCTTCATCAAGTCGATCGACAAGTATACGGTAGGTCTCGCCCTGAAGCTGTTCGTCGATTCGCAATCGGCCACGCCGTGGGGGCAATTGTTCGCGATGTCGCTCTTATCCGTCGTTCCCAGCGCGCTTATCTTTTTCTTCAGCCAGCGCTACATCGTCGAGGGGATCGCGACTACCGGTCTGAAATAAAGACTTCACCGGACGGCAGTCCCCTTAGGCGCGCGCAATCGATCCAGGGGGACTGCCTGATGGAAAGCTTGTTCAAGAAATATCGCATCAATCAGCTGTATTTTTGGACGACGACGATTTTCATCACCGTTATTTTCGCGATCGTCATCTGGACCAGCTATTATTTCTCCGTCAAGGATATTATCGCCAATACCTCGACCTACCAGGAGAGAACGTTAACGGACCTCAACCATCGGCTGCAAATCCAGTTCGACCAGATCGAATCGGTGTCGCTGTCGGTAGCCCGCAACAACGAGCTTCTCGGACTCCTCTCGTCTCCCAAGGAACCCTACCTTAATTTCGTTGCCGCAAGAAACGTGGTGGCGTCTTTGAACACGCTTACTTTCAGCACGCCTTCGATATTGGACATTCGGATCTATATGGACGACGCGCCCGAGAGCGGCGCGGAGGACGTCGTGCAATTCGCGGATATGAACGAGCTGAAGTCCGAGACGTGGTACCCGCTCGTCGAGAATTCCGACTTCACGTGGGTCGGCGCGCACCGGACATCCTCGTACAAGGGAGAGGTGTCCGTCGTCAGCTTCGTGCGCAAGCTGACGACGATCGCCGGCGATTATAAAGGCGTCGTCGCGATCGACGTCCTGACGAGCGAAGTGCAGCGGTGGATTCAGGATCGGAACGAAGCTTCCAACCGCATGCTGCTGGACAAGGCCGGATCCGTCATCACTTACGTGGGCAACGAGCCGATCGAGAGCCGGAACGCGCCCTACCTGGCCCAGATCAACGAACAGCTGGAGAGCACGAACTTTGCCGCCCAGAGCGGCAAGTTCCAATATTATTCCAAGGCGCTGCTCGTATGGACGAATCTGAGCGACCAGAACTGGCTGATTATCGAAGTGACGCCGCTGAGCCAGCTCGTCCAAGGCAGCAGAAACACGGCTCAAGTGCTCGTAACGGTGGGCATTTTTGCCGTTCTCGTCTTGATCTTGATTTTCTGGTACTTGAACAGGCGGCTGACGAAGCCCATCCATCTGCTCGTGAACGCGATGAAGCAGTATTCGCTGTCCGCCGTGAAGGCCGAGCTGCCTCACGATTACCAGAACGAGTTCGGGCAGCTGTACCAGAACTTCACGAAGCTGATCGATCGGATCGAGGACTTGTACGAATCGCTGCGGATCCAATACGACAAGCAGAAGGAATCGGAGATCAAGGCGCTGCAAGCGATGATCAATCCGCACTTTCTGTACAATACGCTGGACCAGCTGAACTGGATGGCGATCAAGGACAAGAACGCGAAGATGAGCAAGGTGCTGGAGCTGACGGGCAGAATGCTGCGGATCGGGCTGTCCAACGGAGAGTCCCTCATTCCGATCGCCAGCGAGCTGGAGCAAATCGAGTGTTATATGAACATCCAGCAAATCTGCAAGAACGTCGCGATCCGGTATACGCTGGATTTCCCGGAGCCGCTCCCGGCCTGCTATATTCCGAAAATGACGCTGCAGCCCATCGTCGAAAATTGCATCAAGCACGGCTTCCACGGGCGGACGAACGGCGAGATCCGCATCGAAGGGCGGATCGCGGGAAGCAGCTTGCTCATAACCGTCGAAGACGACGGCATCGGGCTTCGCGACCGGTCCCGGCTCAAGGCGCCGAGAACGAGAGGCGGATACGGGCTTCGCAACGTCCGGGAGCGGATGGAGGCCTTCTTCGGGGAAGCGTACAAGCTGGACATCGTCAGCCGCGAGGAAGGCGGAACGTCGGTCGAGATTACGATGCCGCTGCTGCAGCAACAGAATCCAACGGAGGTGCATCCATAGCCATGTGGAAAATCGCGATTATCGACGACGACGAGAATTTGCTCGAGGGGATGAGAGAGGCGATTCCGTGGGAGGCGCTCGACGCGGAATGGGTCGGGGAAGCGATAGACGGGGAGGAAGGGCTGCGGCTCGTTCGCTCTGCTGCGCCGGACATCGTCATCACCGACATCAATATGCCCGTCATGAACGGGCTTGAAATGATCGAGATTTTACGAAAAGAAGGCTACAAAGGGAAAATCGTCATTCTGAGCGGCTACTCCGACTTCGAGTACGCCCGTCAGGCGCTCAGGCTGCAGATCGAGGATTACTTGTCCAAGCCGATTGCGGTCGACAGCTTGCTGAAGGTCATGGGCGACGCCATCGGCCAGTTGGAGGAGAGCAGGCGGACGGAGAGCGAATACGCTTCGCTCAAGGACCGGATGAGCCTGTACGAGCCGTTCGTTACGCAGCAATGGCTCAAATCCGTGCTGACCGGAGCGCCTCACGGAGACGTCGGGCGGTTCGGCGAGATCCGCCGTCTCGTCGAGCGACGGTCCGGCCAGATTCATCTTGTCCTCGGATTGGAGCTGGAAATCGGCAATCCGATGTGGGAGCGGTGGGAACGCCGGCGGAACCTGCTTCGCTTCGCGATTCAGAACGTCGCGACGGAGATTGCCGACGAGCTGTTTGCCGATTACGACTATATCGAGATGCACAGCCACTTCTCGGTCATTCTGTTGCATGAAGACAGGAATGCCGAGCGGGAGGACCGGTTCATGCCGCGGGTGCTGCTCCTGAAGGACAAGCTGGACAAGTATTTGCGCGAATGGCTGAAAATCAACGTACGCATCCAGACGGGCAGGATCGTCGAGGACTGGAACCGGGTATCCGATTCGTTCAAGGCGCTGTTCATTCATGGCAACGCGGCCGACAACTCGCTGCGCTCCCTTCCGTTCTACCAGCAGCTCGCGGATGCCGTTCGCAACAACAACGCGGACGAGGCTTTCAAGATCATCGAGGCGTTCGTCGGACGTCTGGACGATACGGCGGCGATGACCGAACGGAACGTGAAATCGTGGGCGGGCGAGCTGTGGATCGTATTCGCCTACTCCCTGTACGACGTAGGCATCGAGCTGGAGAGCATCTTCCCGGTCTTCCCGCCCGTGAGCGGCCTCGGCGACGGATATACGCCGGCCGACATCCAATCGTGGCTGACGTATATCGTCGCGACGATCATCGACAGCCAGTTCACCGGGGACAACCTGAAGCATAAGCAAATCGCCGATTTCATCAAAAACTACGTGCACGAGCATTACGCGGAGCCGATTACCCTGGGCGCGCTCGCGGACGCCGTGCAGATCTCGAAAAATTACCTGGGCCAAATCTTCCGCGGCGTCATGGGCGAATCGTTCAATCAATACGTCACGAGAATCCGGATGGAGAAGGCGAAACGGTTGATTCTCGAGGGCAATCACTTCGTTTACGAGATCGCCGAGATGGTCGGGTACAACAATACCCCGTATTTCAGCAGCCAGTTCAAGAAGTATATCGGCGTCAATCCGACCGACCTGATCAAGAAATAAACAGGTTCGGAGCGCGATTGTTGATTTACGTAAGTTTTTGTTAGTTTATCTTATTGGTATCGCTTACACCTGAAACTATAATCAACGTGTAACGCAAATACACACTGACACAGGGAAGGGAATGGGTCATGAACCGGATGAAAAAGTGGGGGATTTCCTTGTCGGCGATCGCGTTGGTCGCGACCATGACGGCTTGCGGATCCTCGAACGACCAGAACGGTGCGGCTTCGGCGAACACGGGCGATTCGGGCAAGGGCGGAGAGCAAATCAAACTCGGCATTACGTGGGCGGGCTCCCAGAACAGGCATACCGCAACGTTGAACTCCACCGAGCTGTACAGCAAGCTGCATCCCAACGTTACGTTCTCGCCGGATTATATGGGCTTCGACACGTACTTCACGAAGCTGGCCACGCTGTCGGCGGCCAAGAACCTGCCTGACATCATCCAGATCGATACGTCCAATATCGTCGATTACGCGCAGCGCGGCCAATTCCTCGATCTCGGCGGCACGATCGACACGAGCGCGGTAGACAAGACGCTCGTCAGCGCGGGGATGGTCGACGGCAAGCAATACGGCATCCCGATCGGCAGCAACGCGATCGCCCTGATGTACAATAAGACTGCGCTCGACAAGCTCGGCGTGAACGTGCCTGCCGAAGGCCTCTCCTGGGACGAATGGATCGAAGCGGCGCGCAAAGTGCAGCCGAAGCTGGAGAAAGGCAAGTATCTGCTCGAGGATTTCTCGATCTCCACGATCACCCAGGAATCCGATAAGTATGAGATCTATCAGCTGTCGAAGGGCAAAGGCTTCCTTACGACGGAGGACGGCAAGTTCAACATCGACCGCGATACGTTCGTCGAGTTCAACAACCTGTTCGAGGATCTCCGCAAGGAAGGGCTCGTGCCGCCGGCGGACGTGACGGTAGCCCACAAGGCGGGCGATCCGAAGCTCGATAACTTCCTGAACGGCACAACCTTGATCAAGCGCGATTACGCGGCCGCTTTCCCCAGCTACAATAGCGTCAATCCTGGCCAATACGCGATCACGGTCGTTCCGCACGCCGAGCACTCGGGCGCATGGCTGGTGCCGACGCAGTTCTTCGCGGTCAGCGCCGATACGAAGCATCCGGACGAGGCGAAGGCTTATATCGACTGGTTCATTAACGACAAAGACGCGGGCGCCGCGCTCGGCTTGTCGCGCGGGGTCGTCGTGAACAAGAGCGTGCTGGAAACGCTGCAAGAAACCCTCAGCGACCAGGACAAGGCGCAGATCGATATTATCGACCGAACGGCTCCCGTCGCCAACCAGTTCCCGGGAAGACCGCAAGGCTACGGCGTCTGGACGGACGAATACGCGAAAGTCTCGCAAGCGCTCGGCTTCGGCCAGATCGACCCTGAGAAAGCTTTCGACCAGCTGAAGCAAAAGTGGGACGAAATCGTGAAGTAAACGATTAGCGAGTCGAAAGACGAGAGACGAATGACGAAAGACGAAAGACGTGAAATCGCCGCCACGCCACACGTTCCTCCTTGGCCTTGAGCCGGGGAGGATCGTCCAAATTGGGAGAGCGAAGGAGTGCGGAAGAGCCATGAAAATCATCGACGTGAAGGCATATGCGATCAAACAGGACGTGAAGATTCCGTTCAAATGGCGCAAGGGGCTTCCGCAAGGCTCGCATCTGAACGAGGCGGGGATCCTGCGGATCATAACGGACGAAGGCATCGAGGGCATCGCCGTCGCCCAGCGCGGCTTGATGACCGTTGACTATACGAAGCGCAGGCTGAAGGACATGCTGATCGGCCGGGATCCGCTGCTGAAGGAACGACTGTGGCATGAGATGTGGGAGATGGACCGCGCCGAGGAATTTCAGATTTACTATATGGGCTTGCCCGACGTCGCGCTGTGGGATATTACGGCGAAGAAGGCCGGTATGCCGCTCTACCAGCTGCTCGGCGGCTCCCAAGACCGCGTGCAGGCGTACGCCTCGACGGTCACCTACGATACGGTGGACGAATATTTGCGCGTCGCCGACTACTGTCTCGAGAGAGGCTACAAGGCGATCAAGCTTCACGCTTGGGGGGACGCGCGCGAGGACGCCAAGCTGTGTCACGCGCTCCGCAAGCATGTCGGCGACGAGATTTGCCTCATGTACGACGGCTCGGCGGGCTTCAATCTGCAGGACGCGATCTATCTGGGCAAGTCCCTGGAGCAAGCCGGCTATCATTGGTACGAAGAGCCGATGAGAGAGTTCAACATGTGGAACTACAAGAAGCTGTGCGACGAGTTGACGATACCCGTGCTCGCGGCGGAGACGTCGGACGGATGCCATTACAACGCGGCCGATTTTATCGTGCATGGCGCCTGCGACATGATTCGTACGGGCACGGTGCTGAAAGGCGGCATTACGGGGGCACTGCGGATCGCCCATCTGGCGGACAGCTTCGGCATGAAAGCGGAAATCCACGGCGGCGACCAAGCGAACGTGCAGCTGGCGTGCGGCATTAATAACAACAGCTTCTTCGAAGTGCTCGTATGGGGAACCGACCCGATCGGCTTCGGTTACGCAGGGGTGGAATCGGACGGCTTCATCACGGCGCCGCAGGGACCGGGAATCGGCTACGCGTTCGATTGGGACGAGATCGAGAGCAAGGCCTACGCGAAAGCTTAACCCGCAGCGGCATGAGGCAATAGGCGACAATGCATGAAGAAGGAGCGGGAAGCGATGGCCAGAGCGCTGTATTACGAAGGGAACAAGACCGTCACGATCGGAGAGGCGGCATCGGTTCCGCCCGGGCCGGGAGAAGTGAAGATCCGCGTCGCGTACGCGGGCATCTGCGGCACCGACCTCCATATCTATCAAGGGCATATGGACCAAAGAGTAACGGCGCCGCAGACGATCGGGCACGAAATGTCCGGCATCGTCGAGGAGATCGGAGCGGGCGTGGAAGGGCTGCGCGTCGGCGACAGGGTCACGGTCATGCCGCTGCATCCGTGCGGCGACTGCCCGGCGTGCGAAGCCGGGCACGGACACATCTGCCATAACCTGAAGTTCCTGGGCATCGAGACGCCGGGCGCGTTCCAGACGTTCTGGACCGTGCCGGCCTTCGCGGTGCTGCCGATCTCCGATTCGCTCGGCCTGAAGACGGCCGCGATGCTCGAGCCGCTTGCCGTCGCCTGTCACGATGTCCGTATCGGCCAAGTGAAGAAAGGCGAATGCGCCGTCGTCATCGGCGGCGGGCCGATCGGCGCGCTGATCGCAATGACGGCCCGGGAGAGAGGCGCTCGCGTCCTCGTCTCGGAGATCAATCCGCACCGGCTGGAGCTGCTTCGGCGGCTCGGCTTCGAGACGGTCAACCCGATCGAGGCGGACCCGGTCGAGCTCGTAAGCTGCATGACGGGCGGGGCCGGCGCCGACGTCGTGTTCGAGGTGACCTCCTCGCAGGCCGGAGCGGAGCTGATGACGAAGCTGCCGAGAACGCGGGGACGGATCGTCGTCGTCGGGATATTCGCCAAGCCGCCGGCGGTGGACCTGCACCGGTTTTTCTGGCGGGAGCTGCAGCTGTTCGGCGCAAGGGTGTACGAACGGGAGGATTTCGTCAAGGCGATCGAGCTGGCGGATTCCGGCAGATTGCCGCTCGATGCGCTCATTACGGACGTACTGCCGCTCGAACGCGCGGCGGAAGGCTTCAAGACGATGGAGAGCGGCGGCAGCGCGATGAAGATTGTGCTCCGTTGCGGCGTCCATTGATTTAATCGATAGGGCAAGGAGGCGACTTCCGATGGCCGATAGGTCTAGGAGAAGGGATTACAGCTTAACGGGCCCGGAGGGCAAGCGCGCGCAGGAACGCGGCTTGACCGCCGCAGAATGGTATACGAGTCCGATCCCGAGACAGAAGATGAAGGAATTGATGAAGCGCAGGAACGGTCCCGCCATACGGGATACGCTGATCTGGTTCGGCGGACTGGCCGTTCTCGGCTATCTGGCTTACCTGTCCTGGGGAACCTGGTGGGCGATTCCCGCTTTTCTCGCATACGGGATTCTCTACGCCACGCCGGGGGATTCGAGATGGCACGAATGCGGACACGGCACGGCGTTCAAGACGCCATGGATGAACGAGGCGTTATACCAGATCGCATCGTTCATGGTGCTCCGCTCCGCTACGCCGTGGCGTTGGAGCCACGCTCGGCATCATACCGACACGATCATCGTCGGACGCGATCCGGAGATCATCACCGAGCGCCCGCCGATTTGGCGCATTCTGCTCATGCAGATTTTCCATCTCTACGGCGGTCCGATCGAGATCAAGCGGTTCGCGTTACACGCGATAGGGCGGCTGGAGAAGGAAGAGAAGGAATACATTCCGGATTCCCAGCGCACCAAGACGTTCTGGGAAGCCCGCGTCTACTTGCTGATTCTGCTCGCGATCGTCGGGGCTTGCGTCTACAGCGGCAGCATTCTGCCGGCAATGTTCGTCTTCCTGCCGTCCTTCTACGGCGCGTTCGTCGTCATCGCGTTCGGCATCACGCAGCATTTGGGGCTGTACGAGGACGTGCTGGACCATCGCTTGAATACCCGGACGATTTACATGAATCGCTTGTGCCGCTTCCTGTATTGGAACATGAACTATCATACGGAGCATCACATGTTCCCGATGGTGCCGTACCATGCGCTGCCCAAGCTTCACGAGGAGATGAAGGCGGACTGTCCGGCAGCCCGTCCGGGATTGCTGGCGGCGCTCAAGGAAGTCATCGACGCGCTGCGGAAGCAGAAGCACGATCCGGCCTACGTGGTCGTGAAGCCGTTGCCCGCTACCGCCCGACCTTATTACTACGGAACCGGGGCACAGGCGGAGTCCCCCGCAAGCGCGCGTTAAACATTCGCAATATTCAAAATTATTTTTTCGGGATTCAGGAGGGCGATCGGGATGAGCGAAGAACAATGGATCGAAGCATGCGGCGCGGAAGACATCGAAGAGGAGGACGTGATCCGATTCGATCACGCCGAGCGCACCTTCGCGATCTACCGCGACGACAAAGGCGGCTACTATGCGACGGACGGGTATTGCACCCACGAGAAGTTCCATCTGTCCAACGGGCTGGTCATGGGGAGCGTCATCGAATGTCCCAAGCATAACGGACGGTTCGATATCGCGACGGGCAAGGCGAAGCGCGCCCCCGTCTGCGTCGATCTCAAGACGTACGCGGTCAAAATCGAGAACCGCAAAGTATTTATTCGGATTTAAGGGCAAGGGAGCATTCGCATGAACGATTACGGAATGGTGATCATCGGCGCCGGGGAAGCGGGGGCGCGTGCCGCCGAGGCGCTAAGAGAGCAAGGTTGGGCGGGCAAGATTACGCTGATCGGGAACGAGGGGCGTCCGCCGTACGAGCGTCCCCCGCTGTCCAAGGAACAGCTGACCGGTGAAGGACAGATCGGGCCTGTCGCCGTGTTGAGCGACGAGCGAATGGAAGGATACGGCATCCGCTTCTTATCCGGGGACGCTGCCATGTCGATCGATCGGGACAAGCGTGTCGTACGCCTGGCGAGCGGTGCGGAGGTCGGCTACGGCAAGCTGCTGCTCGCCACCGGCTCGCAGCCGCGCAGGTTGTCCGTGCAGGGCGACGCATCGGGCGATGTGCTGTATTTGCGCAAATATGACGATGCGCTCGCTTTGCGCGAGCGGCTGCTGCCTGGCAAGCGGCTGGCGATCATCGGCGGAGGCTTCATCGGCCTCGAAGTGGCCGCCAGCGCGATCGCGCTCGGATGCGAGGCGACGCTCGTCGAGGCCGCTCCCCGCATCCTGATGCGGGGGGTGCCCGAGCCGATTGCCGCGCAGGCGGAAGCCAGGCACCGCGAAGCGGGCGTGGCGTTCAAGCTGGGCGTCGGGATCGACAGCGCGAACCGCGAAGACGACGGCTACGTCATCAGGCTGGCGGACGGCTCGGCGATCCGGTGCGACGCGATCGTGGCGGGCATCGGGGCGATCCCCGAGACGGCGCTCGCGGCGGCGAGCGGACTCGACATCGAGAACGGAATCAAGGTGAACGGCCAGCTGCAGACGTCCGATCCCGACATCTATGCGATCGGCGATTGCTGCTCCTTCCCTCATCCGCTGTACGGCGGACGAAGGATTCGGCTGGAATCGTGGCGCAATGCCCGGGATCAGGGAACGCATGTCGCGGCCAACCTGCTGGGCGCGTCGAACGAATACGCGTCGGTGCCGTGGTTCTGGTCGGATCAGTACGAGATGACGCTGCAAGTCGCCGGACTGGCCGATCCGTCGAACGAGCTCGTCCTGCGCGACATGGGGGAAGCGGGCCGGATTTACTTCCATCTGGCGGAGGACGGCCGTCTCGCAGCCGCGAGCGGCATCGGACCCGCCGGCGGCGCCATCGCCAGGGAAATGCGGCTCGCGGAGATGCTGGTCGAGCAGCGGGCGTCGCCGGCCCGGGAGCAGCTCGCCGATCCGGCGGCGAAGCTGAAGGCGCTGCTGCGCGGATAACGCGCGAGCGGCTGCGGCTGCCGGACTGGCGCCGGGAGCGGATCGCAACGTGATGACAACTTACGAACGCGGCTTCATCCATCCGCCCGTAACGGATGGCACGGCTTACGCGCATTTCGCGCGGCACATGCCCGGAAAGGAAGGAAACAACGATGCAATACAATCCGTTCGGAAAATTAGGAACGCCGGTGTCCCGGCTGGGCTTTGGCGCGATGGGCCTCGGGGGCTCGTTCGGCCAGTTCGATGACAAGCCGCTCGTCTACTCGTTGCTGCACAGCCTGGAGCAAGGCGTCAATTTCATCGACACGGCGCGCAACTACGGGGAATCGGAGCGGATCGTCGGCTTGGCCCTGAAGGAATGGAAGGGCGAGCGGCCGTTCATCGCTTCCAAGGTTCAGTCCCGAGGCCCCGGCAATCTCGGCTGGGGACAACCGATCCCGGTCGAGACGGCCTATCCGCGAGGATGGCTGAGGGAGAGCACCGAAATCTCCTTGCGTCAGCTTGGCGTCGAGACGATCGACCTGATGCAGCTGCATCAATATTGGCCGCAGTGGGATGCGGCGGACTATTGGATGGACGAGCTGCTGCAGCTTAAGCAAGAAGGCAAAATTCGCGGCATCGGCGTATCGGTGCCCGATCAACGCCACGATATCGTCCTCTCCCTCGCGCAGAGCGGCAAGATAGATTCGGTGCAGACGGTGTTCCACATTTTCGATCCGCTGGCGCTCGACTGCCTCGTGCCAATCTGCCAAGACAACGGCGTCGCCATCATCGCGCGCTGCATTCTGGACGAAGGGGGCTTGACCGGATTTTTGCGGGAAGATACGGCGTTCGAGGAAGGCGACTTCCGAAAATCGTATTTCGACTATTTGCCTCGCGGCATCTACATCGAGCGCGTAAACAAGCTGAAGGAGGCGTTCGTGCCGAAGTACGCGCGAAGCCTCGCGGAGCTGGCGATCAAGTTCGTCCTGCATCATCCGGGCATTACGACGGCCATCAGCTCGATGCACGTGCCGCAATATGCCGAAGAGAACATCGCGGCCGCTAACGCCGATCCGCTGCCCGACGACGTATTCGAAGAAATTCGGCGCCACTACCGCTGGGTGAGAAACTTCTATGAGACCAAGTACTGGGCATAAGGTGCGGTGGGCGGAGCTGCTGCCCGGCGAATTCAAGGCAAGGCTGGCGGCGTGTCCGATCGTCTATCTGCCGCTCGGCATATGCGAGCCGCATGGGCAAGTCAGCGCGTTCGGCCTCGATACGTTCAAGGCGGAGTGGTTGTGCGAGGAGGCTGCCCGCAGGACGGGCGGCATCGTGGCGCCGACGATGGGCTACCACATCCATGAGGCGGGCTACCACGCGAGGTGGCTGGAGGAAGAGGTCGGGGAGGAAAATCCGCATATGACGGGAATTCCGCCGGCGGTGATGCTGCATTTCTTTCTCTATCAATTGCGCGCGTTCGCGAACGCCGGATTCCGCTCGATCGTCGTCGTATCCGGCCATAGCGGCGGGAACCAGCGCGATCTGCGCGCCGTGGCGGAGCTGTTCATGAAGCGCGTGCCGCAGGTTCGCGTATGGGCGAGAAGCGACCCGGAGCTGGTCGAGGGACTGTACGAAGGCGACCACGCCGGCAAGTACGAGCTGTCGCAGATGATGTACCTGCGTCCGGAGCTGATCGATATGGAAGCGCGGGCGCTGGAGCGCGTACCCGAAGCGGGCGGCAGGTTGGCTCTCGGCGCCGATGCGGACGAGGCGACGGCCGAGCTCGGGGAACGGATCATGAAGGCCTGCTTAAGGCGATTGTGCGAGGAGACCGAACGGCTGAAGGCGGAAGGCTGGCCGCAGGCTGAAAAACCGCCGGTTATCGGCTACGACGAAGTCGAGCGCATCTGGAGCGAGGCGCTCCGGGATTCCGGCGCCTGGGTCACGGGCCGTCCTTGGCCAGCGCAACAAGCCGTATCCGAGACTTCCCGCTGGAAGCCGTACGAATATTATCGGGCAAGCGATCAAAAGGAGGGGGCCGGGTGAGCCGTTATCGCGTCGACAGGTCGACGATCGACGGTGCAACGCGCATCGCGCTGCGGGACGAGGCAACCGATACCTGCGCGGAGCTCGTTCCTTCGATCGGCAGCAACGTCATTCGGTTCGCGAGCGGCGGGCACGAGGCGCTTATGCCGCCGGACAGCGTCGCGTCGCTCGCGGAAGGGGATGCGGTGTTCCGGTACGGCGTGCCGATTCTTTTTCCGCCGAATCGCGTGAAGAACGGCGCGTTCGCTTTCAAGGGGAGAACCTACCGGTTGCCGATCAACGAGCCGCCTGATCACCATCTGCACGGCGAGCTATGCTCCCGCGCGTGGGAAGTGGCGGACACGGGAGCGACGGAAGAGCTTGGAGCCTACGCGGTTAGCCGTTTTCGGTATGCGGATCATCCGGATATGATGGCGTATTTTCCTCATCCGTTAACGTTCACGATCACGTACAGTGTGCGAGAAGGCACGTTGCGGATGACCGGCACGATCGCGAACGAAGGCAGCGACGATGCGCCGTTCGCTTTCGGCTTGCATCCCTACTTCCGCGTGCCGTATGCCGAAGGGGAGCGGATCGAGCTGCAAGCGCCCGCCGCGCTCGAATGGCCGGTCACGAATCTGGCTTTCGTGATCGGCGAGGCCGAGGAAACGGCGTTCAGCCGCGCCTTGAACGAAGGCGTCTCGATCGCCGATTATCCCGCGCTCGGCTGCTCGCTGCTGTCGATGCGGGAAGGCGACTCGACCTGCCGTCTGAGGCTGCCGGATCGCGGCTATGCGATCGCTTTCCGATTCGGCGCCGTGTTCTCGCATGCGGTCCTGTTCAGACCGGACTGGTGCTCGGCCTTCTCGATCGAGCCGTATACGTCCGTTACCGACGCGTTCAATGTCGCCTTCGGCGGCGAGCGGACCGGCGCAAGAGGCATCGCTCCCGGCGAGACGATTCCGTTCTTCGCGGAGTACCGGATAGAAACCGATTAAAGCGGCCGTTGCTGGAGACCATGCTTTTTTTACGAAAAAGATACCAACCGAAAGGGGAACGTCCGGCATGCGATTAAGCGGCAAAGTAGCGCTCATTACCGGCTCCGGCTCCGGCATCGGGCGATGCTCCGCGCGCCTCTTCGCCCAAGAAGGGGCGACGGTGATCGTGAACGATCTCGACGCCGCGAAGGGCGAGGAGACGGCGGAGGAGATTCGGGCCGCGGGCGGCGAGGCGGCGTTCATGCAAGCCGACGTAACGAATCCCGCGTCGGTGCATGCGATGGTCGATCGCGCGTTGTCGGCATTCGAGCGCATCGACGTCCTGTTCAACAACGCGGGCATCAGCGGCGTGGGCGCGCTGCACGAGGTAGAGCCCGAGACGTGGGACAAGGTGATGAACGTCAACATTCGGGGCGTCTATCTGCCGAGCAAATACGTCCTGCCTTCCATGATAGCGCGCAAGTCGGGGACGATCATCAACATGTCCTCCTGCGCGGCGGAGATGGGACTTGCGCAGCGCGCGTCCTACTCCGCGTCGAAGGGCGCGATTCTTGCGCTCACCAAGTCGATGCAGGTGGACTATGCGCCGTACCGGATACGGGTTAACGCCCTGTTGCCGGGAACGATATTGACCCCGTTCGTGGAAAATTATTTGAAAAACTCGTATGATGACCCCGACGCCGCCATCCAATCGATCAAAAACCGCCAGCTCAGCGGCGAGCTGGGTCGTCCCGAGGACGTCGCGCAAGCGGCGTTGTTCCTGGCCTCGGACGAATCGAAGTTCATGATGGGCTCCCCGCTCTATATCGACGGGGGCGTCGTGTTCGGGAAGAATGCTTAAGGCAGCCAAGAGGAGAGAAGCGACGGGATGAAGCTGTTAACCTTTATCGAGAACGGGAAAATGAAGCTAGGCGTGCACACGGACGAAGGAGAGGACATTCTCGATATCGCCGCGGCGTTGGAGGGCATGTCCGGCAAGCTCCCGGCGGCGGAAACGGACGGCGTTCCGGTTACGACCCAACAGGTCATCGAAGGCGGAGATGCCGCGTTGTCCGCGCTCAGGACATTCGTCGAAGGCGTATCGCGCGTGCCTTCCTCGGACCGCGAAGCCTACGTTAAGCAAGAGTCGAGCCTAACGCTCGGCCCGTGCGTGACGCATCCGAACAAGATCATTTGCGTCGGCCTGAACTATCGCAAGCACGCGGAGGAGACGAACGCCGAGCTGCCCGCTTATCCGATCCTGTTCAACAAGTTCAACAATACGCTTGCCGGCCACGGCGAGGACATTCCGCTGCCCAAGGTATCGGATAAGGTCGATTACGAAGCGGAGCTCGCGATCGTCATCGGCAAGAAGGCGAAGTACGTCGCGAAGGAGGATGCGCTTCGGCACGTGTTCGGCTACTGCAACGTGAACGATTTGTCGGCCCGGGACCTGCAATTGCGTACGCACCAATGGCTGACGGGCAAATCCTGCGACAAGTTCTCGCCGCTCGGCCCGTATCTGGTTACGGCGGACGAGGTCGGCGATCCGAACCGGCTGAGCATCAAGTGCATCGTGAACGGCGAGGTGCGCCAGGATTCCAATACGTCGGACATGATTTTCCGCTGCGAGGAGATCGTGAGCTATATTTCGCAGTACATGACGCTCGTCCCGGGCGACATTATTCTGACGGGAACGCCGGAGGGCGTCGTGCTGGGCAAGCCTCCGGAGCAGCAGGCGTACCTAAAGGCAGGAGATCGCGTGACCGTCCAGATCGAAAAGCTGGGCTCGATTACGAATACGATGGTGAGCGAGGCATAGGCGCAGACGCGACCCCTGGAATGGACGATCCATTTCGGGGGTGTTTTATTATGCCGACGTCGGGAAGACGAGGGCGACGATCAAGAGCGCGAAGTTCCATCTTGCCACGAACGGTGTCGAGCGGAGGAGGCGCTAGCGAGAGGTTTTGACAGGTGAAATAATAAAACCTGTTTCCGTGAGGGGTCTTCATTCCACTTGATTTTTGGCTATCGGACACAGAAGACGTTATTTTGCCGAAACCCCGTCATTTTGATAGTGATTCGGACAGACGATCCGTTATTTCGATGATTTATGGCCGAAATCGCCGTCTCGGAGCCAAATAACGGATCCTGAGTCCGCGAAGGTGCGCAAAACCCGAGTTTGTTCACAGATAGCGGATCCTCTGTCCGAAAGGTTCGGGGCGACGAGGCAAAGAAGATGAAAATACGATTGGACGTTGGGGCGACGGGGCTAAGAGGCGAACGACGGCGAACCGGACGGTGCGGAGAGACTGCGACAAGCACGGGGGAACGAATCAAATGCGAAAGGACCGTCAGGGTGATTTTCCCTGACGGTTGTTCTTACTGTCCGGAATGAAATCCTCATTCCACGACTTGCCAAAATTCTTTCTATCCCGACAACTAGCATTGCGAATTGTGTAGTATAATGAAGGAAATTTAGTAAAACTTAGGAGGCGGAACTGTGCCGCAAGAGGTCATGAAGCCGATGGGAGTCGGCAGAATGCTCGATTTAAGCTTTCAATTGTACCGTAAGCATTTCGTTAAGCTGATGCTGATCGTGCTGATCTGCTTCGGTCCGTTTTATTTGGTGCGTGCCATGGTTCAGGGTCAGTCCGAGCAATCGTTGTGGGACGTGGACGAAATCATGAATTATTCGATCAGCGACGCGGAGCCGTTGATCTCCCAAGACAACGCCGTGCTGTTTCTCCTTCTCGCGGTACTCATCGTTTTCATTCTTACTCCCGTCGCCGCCGCCGCGATCGTCTTTCTCGTACATCCCGCCCTGAAAGGCGAGGAAGCTCCGTCGGCCCTCCAGTTGCTTCGAATGTCGTTTAAGCGGTATTGGGGGCTTCTCGGCAGTTCGATCCTGTTCGGGTTAATTCTGATTGGCCTGATCATTATTTTCGTCATTGCTTTCACGATCTTGGGCGTTATTTCCGCCGTAATTCCCGGGATCGGCGGAATTTTGTTTTTCCTTCTGGCCGTGGGAGCCGTGTTCGGATTCTATTATTTCGTGATCCGCTTTATGTATTTCCTTCCGGTCGTTGCGTATAGAGAAGAGTCGGTCGGCATCGGAAGAAGCTGGGAATTAACTCGCAAGAGCTTCTGGAGGCTCTTCGGGCTGTTTTTCGTGCTCATGCTTCTTACCTATATTTTTAATGTCGTTGCTTCCTTGCTGCTTTCGCTCGTGCCGATGAACGGCATTCTTTCCGTGCTGCTGCAGCTGTTCGTCAATTTGCTGGTGGCACCGATGATTTTTGTTGCTTACGCGGTCAGCTATACCGATCTTAGAATTCGGGACGGCATGGGATTGGAAGAGATGATCAGTCGAATCGTGCCCGATCCCTCGATGCCCCAACCTCAGGCAGAACGAACGTTATGATCGACAAGGCCGAGCTACTGAAAGACAAACAAAGGCTGGAGGAAATCCTGAGCCGGGACGAATATACAAAATATATCAAAGAACAAGCTTCGAGCGCGCATAAGGGGTGGTTGGAGTCGTTGTTGGACCGGCTGATCGGTCTTTTTCCTTCCGTTCATTGGCCTGAAGGGGCGGCGATGGTCGGCGCGTACGCGCTGCTGGGAGCGGTGCTGCTTGGGCTATGCGTGGCAATCTATTGGTTTTCTAGGCAGATTGTGTTTCAAGGAAACGCCCGGCGGCGTAAACCCCCCGTTGGGTTATCCGAGATGGCGTTAACGTATGAGCAGTATGCCGAGATGGCGAAAGAAGCCCATGCCGAAGGGCGAATCCGGGAGAGCATTCGCTGTTCGTATCTGTCGCTGCTGTTTTATATGGAGCAAGAAGGCTGGATCCGGATCGAGAAATGGAAGACGGACTGGGATTACCGCGACGAGTTGGAGCGAAGCCGGACGAACGCGGTGCCCTATTTTCAGCGGAGCGCGCTGCTGTTTGAAAGGGTATGGTACGGCAAGGAGCGTGCGGACGAAGACAGCTTCCTGGGCTTACAACGCGATATCGACGCGTTGATCGCGGCGAGGGAGGCGAAATAGGATGGCGTCGATGCAGCGCTTGCTGAATCGGAACAAACACGTGATCGGGCTCGCAATCTGCGTGATGCTCTTTATCGGGCTGGGGTTTATGATCGTGGAGCCGAAGCCCGAACGGATGGCGCCTTACGTATCGTTCTCCGCGGACGTCGATGGGACGAAGGGCGTGATCGAGCTGCTCAAGGAGAAGCAGGCGCCGATCAAGCCATGGAAGCGCTCTTGGCGCGAGCTGCCCTCGGGGAAGGGACATACGTTGCTTGTCATCGAGCCGGGCGCAGCGTTCGAGGACGAATGGACGAAGCTGCTCGAGTGGGTGGAACGGGGCAACGAATTGCTGCTCTTCAGTCGCGAGCCGGGCGAAGGAGGAGCATTCCGGACGGAGGACACGTCCGCTTCGCCTGGAAGGATCACCGTGATGAGGCAAGACGGGGAAGAGACGGCCGATTTTCAGGCGGAGGTCCGAACGAAGAGGCGAATCGTTCCGGAAGACGGCGTCAGCGAGCTGATCCGCGACTCGAACGGAATGATCGCGGCGAAAAGAACGTACGGCGACGGAGCGATTATCGCGGCGGTGACTCCCGAGTGGCTGACGAACGGGAACGTACTGAAGCACGATCATTTCGAGCTTGTGTGGCCTTGGCTGGCCGGCGATGCGAGCCGTACCGCGATGTGGGTGGACGAGTACCATCACGGCTACGAGGATGCGCGGGGGTTTCTGGCCGCATACCCGGCATGGCTCGTCGCTGCTTGCGCCGGGCTGGCCGTCGCGCTGCTGCTATGGCTATGGCAGCGCGGCAAACGCTTCGGCCCGGCGTATACGCCGCGGGCTTGGACGGTGCGCCGCGGCGACGAAACGTTGCGGGCGGTCGCCGCGTGGTACGAGCGACGCCGGTTGAAAAGCGCGGCGCTCGCGCACCAGGCGCGCGCCCTGCGCCGGCTGCTGCTCGCGCGCTGGGGGCTGCACCCCGAAGCATCGCCGGAGGAAGCGATGCTGCTGGCGAAAGACCGCTTAAGCGAAGCGCAAGCGATCAAGCTGGAGCGCTTGCTGCGTCACGCGCAGGCGCTGGAACGCGGCGAAGCCGCGGAAGGCGCGTTCGTCGAACGGACTCGCGAGTATGGCGAGATGATCGCGTTACTGGAGAAGGAGTGAAAGATAATGAGCGCAAGCATGGAACGGCTGCTCGACGCGATGGAGCAGCGGTTATACGGGCAAAAGACGAACATCCGGTTAATGGCTGCGGCCTTGCTGGCAGGAGGGCATGTGCTTCTGGAAGGAGTGCCGGGGCTTGGCAAGACGAAGATGGCGCGTACGCTCGCGTCATTGATGGGAGGCGAGTACCGCCGCATCCAATTTACCCCGGATTTGATGCCAAGCGACATTACGGGCAGCGTTATCTATCATACGAAGGAAAACGAATTTCAAACCGTCCGCGGACCGGTGTTCGCCAACATCGTGCTGGCCGACGAGATTAACCGCTCCGGACCGAAAACGCAGGCGGCCCTGCTCGAAGCGATGGAGGAGCGCCAGGTGACGATACACGGAACGACGTATCGGCTGCCGGAGCCTTTCCTCGTCGTCGCGACGCAAAACCCGCTCGAATACGAAGGGACATATCCGCTGCCGGAAGCGCAGCTCGACCGGTTTCTGTTCAAGCTGACGCTCGATTATCCGGGGGAAGAGCAAGAGCGGCAAATTTTGAAAGGGCATGTGCCTTTCGAAACGGAGCGCGAGCAGACGGTCGTTCCGGCGCTGTCGCTCGAAGATATTCGGGAAGCGAAGGCGCGCGCGGCGGAAGTCGTCGTCGAGGATTCGATCATCGCCTACATGACGGCGATTATTCGCAAAACTCGCGATTCCAAGCGAGTGCAGCTCGGAGCGAGCCCGCGCGCGGGCATCGCCATCCTGATGGCGAGCAAAGCTTGGGCCGCGCTCGAAGGCAGAAACTACGTGACGCCGGACGACGTGAAGCTGGTGGCGCGACCCGCGCTCCGCCATCGGCTGCTGTTGACGCCGCAGGCGGAATTGGAGGGCGGCAACAGTGACCACATCGTTCAGGAAACGCTCGCGTCCGTTCCGGTTCCTCGGTAGGCTGCTCGGCAACGAGTCGATCGTCCCGACCCGACGCCTCGTTGTGATCGCGGCCATCGGTTCCGTACTGATCGGGGCTGCCTATGCGCTGGGTTACGGCGCCTATTCGTTCTGGGGCTTTTATTTGTTGTTGGCGGTGTTCAGCGCCGTCGATCTGCTGCTGTTGCCGGCTCGCAAACGGTTCTCCATCGAGAGAACGATGCCGGAGGCGGCGGACGTACGTCAATCCTTCAAGGTCCGGCTCGCGTTGACGGCGGCGAATACGGAGGGCTTTACTTTGAACCTCGAACTGGCCGACGACATTCCGATCTCCTTTACGGCGTACCGAACGCAGCGAGAGGACGAACAGGACATTCGGATTCCGCAAGCGACATTGAGCGGACGCATGGAAGGCGGCCCGGCCCGCTTCGAGTACGATACGGCGGGGCAGGAGAGGGGACTTTATGCGTTTGAAAGCGCCATGCTTCGTTACTGGGGCGGAATCGGACTATGGAAGAAGCAGACGAGGCTGCCGTGCCGCGGCGAAGTTCGGATCGTGCCGGATCTTTCGCGGGTTCGCGGCGTCCTGGCATCGGCTCAGGATTCGCTTGTGCTGGATGGCAGCAAGCTGGCAAGGCCTAACTTGACAGGTACGGACTTCGACTCGATCCGCAACTACGCCCAGGGAGACGATCCGAGGCGGGTGAACTGGCGGGCGACGGCCCGCAGCGGGAAGCTGATGACGAACATTCTCCGTCCCGAGAAAGGAAAGGTCGTCACGATTGTGCTAGACTGCGGGAGGATGATGGGAGTCGAGCTCGAGCACCAGACGAAGCTGGACCGTACGCTCGAAGCTGCGCTCGTGCTGGCGGCAGTCGCGCTGAAGCAAGGGGATTACGTCGCGTTGCTCGCTTTTTCCGACCGGATCAAGACGTACGTTCCCCCGGGCCGAGGGCTTTCGCATTTGCACCAATTGACGATGGCCGCTTACGACTTGAAATCCGATTTCGTCGAGTCCGGGTTCGGTTTGGCATTGTCGCATGTGCTGCGGCAGATCAAGAAGCGGTCGTTCGTCGTTCTATTCTCCGATATGGAGGGTTATCTGTACGACCAGGAGCTGCCCGTTTACGCGCGGCGGCTGCGAAGAAGCCATGTGCCGCTCCTCGTCTCCTTGAACGACCCGCTGTTGCAAGAGTGGGCGCGGGCCGAGCCGGCGAACAATCGGATCGCTTATATTCAGAGCCTGGCGCACAAGTTCCGTCTGGACCGCAGCGAATATGTAAGTCAAATGGCAAGCATAGGCATTCAAGTGATGGATGTGCCGGCCGACCGGTTGGCGCTAAGCGCGGTTAATGAATACTTGAATTTGAAAGCTCGGAACGCTCTCTAAGCCATCCGTAAGCGTAATAGAGCGCGAGCAGCAATAGCGTGCCGCCGGCAACGGCGTACTTGGTGCCAAGCGACAGTTCGGAAGGGGTAATATAACCCTCTATAATTCCCGCGATCACGAATAGCGGAATCGTGCCGAGCAGCAGTTGTACAGACTCCTTGGAAGCCTGCAGGAACTGCCGCTTGCGGGTGTATGCGCCCGGAACGAAAAACCGGTAACCCATATACAGGCCGGCTCCGCCGGCAATGAAGATCGCCGTCAATTCGATGACGCCGTGGGGAAGGATGTAAGCCCAGAAAACATAAGTTTCGTCGGCTTGCATGAAGACGGCTGCCAAAGCTCCGATAATCAAGCCGTTGTAGGCGAGTATATACACGGTACCAATCCCGAGGGTTACTCCGCTCACGAAGACGAGTATGGCGACGCGTATGTTATTCATAAATATTTCCGTCGACACGAGCGGGCTGTGCAGCTCGCCGCGCGGGTCGTCCGTCGCGGCGGGATCGATGGCGTTCGCGATATTCGCGGGCAGCACCTGATGCATGTTGAGCGGATCAGCCCACACCGCAGCGAATCCGGCGATCATGCCGAGAAGGAACAGCGCCCCCGCCATGAGGATGAACGGTTGTCTTCGGCGAATCAAGGACGGGAAGTAGACGCCGAAGAAGCGCCGGATGCGGGCTGCGCCTTTATCGGATTGCCTGTACAGCACGTGATGCGCTCGGGCGACAAGATGGTTCAAGTAAGTCGTGGCGGAGTCGTTCGGCCACTGCGTACGCATAGCGGACAAATGAGCCGATGCAGATTTGTACAACACGGTTAAACGGTCGATGTCGTCGGCCCGAATCGGCCGGCGAACGTTGTCCAGTGCGCCGAGCAGTCTCTCCAGCTCGGACCAATCTTCTTTGTATCGCTTAATTCGCTGCGCGGGATCCATCGCTGTGACCTCCTATTTTTTATTATCCTACCATAAATTCCCGGAAACGAGGAGCTTGAGAATGAGCCATCCGTTGGAAAAAGAAGTGTCCATCGTTACGCCCGAGCAGGTCCGGTTGGAATTCCCCACGGCGGGGGTGGGGATGCGTGCCATCGCGCAACTGATCGATATGCTTATTCTGGGAGCATTCAACTTCGCGGTGATCATCTCCATTGTTCTTGCCGGGAGCAGCGATTACGCGATGGCGGTGCTTCTTATTATCGGAGCCGTATGCACGATCGGTTATTATATCGGCTGCGAATATTGGATGGGCGGTCAGACGATCGGCAAGCGCGCAGTCCACATTCGCGTCGTTCGGACGGATGGCCGGAATGCCGGGCTGCTCGCGGTCGTTATTCGCAATCTATTTCGATTGATCGATATGTTGCCTTTTGGTTATTTCCTAGGGTTAATCGTCGTTGCAAGCAGTTCCAGGGACCGCAGAATCGGGGATATGGTGGCAGGAACGATCGTCGTCGTCGAGAAAGAGAAGGAACGGCTGAAGCTGCGGCAGAAGATCGACAAGCGAGTGAACGGGATGAGAGTGTCCTTGCCGCGCCAGGAATTGGACGAGGAAAGCTGCAAGGCGATCGCGTATTCGGACTGGGTGCTACTCGCCGCATGGGCGGAGCGTCTGCCGTTCGTCTCGCCGGAGCGTCTCGCGCAGCTCGGACGGCCGATCGCGCAGCACTTCGCCAGCAAGATCGGCGTAGGCAAAGAAATCGCGCCCAACGACACGGTGTTCCTGATCTGGCTGTACGAGCAGTTGCGTGGGGAATGGGAGGTTTAGGTCGCTGTAAGGGTCAGTAATGGATTCCGCTTATTAGAGGTGCGACTAAAACGACAACGTTTTCCAAATCGTGGTATGATTATGGTACGTATGAATTCGAGAACACTTACAGATATGGGTTATTTGCGAACTTCGTGAATAAGACGTTATCAGAAATTGCTGAAATATAAAAAACAAATCCACTTCAGATTGATGAAGTGGATGAAAACTAGTCTTTATACACATCGCCGCGTGATCCTATTTTTATTACCTGTATCTGCAATATATTATCATTTAGCGTGTAAATGACTCGGTAATTTCCAACACGCAAACGATACTCTTCAGTTATTCCTTGCATTTTCTTAATATCTAATTCTGGATTGTACGGATTATCCGCCAAAATCTGTAGACTATGAACGATTCGAGTCCTAGTTGGTTTATCCAATTTATTCAAATATTTAAGGGCATCTTTATAGATCTCAATTGAGTAACTCATCGATGACGTCCTCAAGTTTAATACCTTCACCACGAGCAAAGGATTCTTTTGCTTCTTGAATTTGTTTCAAGTCATCTTCGGTAGTTGGTTCGTCATCCAAAGGAATAACCCTATATCTAGGATGTGAAACAAGTACTTCCAAAAATTCAGCAGCAATAGGGAGGGCATCATCGGATAATTGTTGAATTAGTTTAGTTAATTGTTCTTTAGACACAGCCATTTTTTCAACCCCTTTTACAAGCAGTTACATACATTATAACACAATTTAAGGGATTTCATCCGGGCTACTCGAAGAGGTCAGCAACATCTGCTAACAAAGTGTTCACGCTTCGGCAGACAAGCTGCCTCGGTCCCGGAAGTAAATTCGAGGAAGCGATTGCCGGGACACATCCGCACCACCCAACCGCATTGCGGCCAGTCACTTCGTTCCTTTAGGGTGGTGGGACGTCGTGAACACAGGAACGTTATGTGAAATTCCCGAAGTGCTAACTTAAATCATAAAAAGAATGAGAGGATGTTGTTATATGGGAGCATGGGGATATGGGAATCTAGAAAATGATACAGTTTTAGATTGGGTAGAAGAACTTAAAGAAACACAGGGTTTAAGTGTAATTACAGAAGCTATTGAAATGGTGTTTGATGACAATGATTTAGATGCGGACACTGCTTCAATTGCGATTGGAGCAATTGAAATACTTGCAGCGTTGCAAGATAGGCCAGGCAATGAAGAATATGATGAGGAACTTGAAGAATGGATAAATCAACATAAAGGAAAAGGTAAAGAATTATTACAATCAGCACAAAAAGCATTAGAAAAAATTCTATTAGAATCAGAGCTCAAAGAACTGTGGGAAGAATCGGAAAGCTTTGAGGATTGGGTAAAGACAATAAAGGAATTGGAAAGAAGATTAATGTGAGTCATTTCAAGAAGACGGGAACTTCACATAACACTGCATTTACGCTGCGGAGCTTGACGACTCCTTGGTCCGCCCGAGACATTTCGAGGTAGCGATTAATATTCCATGGTTCATCTTTATCCCGGTAGTTATAATTGTGTTCTGGATGGCATCAAAGAAAAGTAAAAGATAATCTACAACAGTGATCCAACCGCATCGCGGCCAGTCCTTCGGACCTTAAGGGAGTTGGACGTCGTGAATATGGGAGACGTTATCGGAAACCGTCAAATAAGACTGGAAAATACCAAAAATTTCTAACACTCTATTGATAGTGTCATTAGATATAGTTATTATGTTTCTAGAGGAAACATTTTCTCTTCTATTTTCGTTCGAATAGAAGCAATAAATTTCATTTCTTCTCATATACATCTGCCTAACTATATGGGAGGTGTACTGTGAGAAAGAAAAAAGGAGTGATAAACATGTCTCCGACATCTTTGGGAACCACTCGTAAACAATCTTTCTTAACTGATGCTAGAAAAATTATTCAAAAGGCCATTCAGGAAAAAGGCCTTACAAAAGAGCAGATTAAAAAATCTCTTAATGAGAATAAATGACTAAGCCTAAAGTTGTCATAGATACAAATGTTTTTATTCATGCTTTATTTTATAACAAACCCGAATGTATTAAGATCATGGATTTAATTGAGGCTGACGCAGTAGAGCTTTACTTTGCACGGGATATGATTGGGGAATTAATGTACATTTTGAAAAACTTTGCTATCCCCAATCTTAGTCAATCTGAAGGAATTGAATTACTTGAAAAATTTGCTGGTCTATTTTATATATCAAGGTCAGTAAATATCTTGAAAGTCAATCCTCCAACCTTACCAAAAGATCAAGATGATATTATGTTTTTAAAGTGTGCTTACAAAGCCAATGTAGACTATTTAATTACAAACGACGGCACTAGTGGCCTCTTTAGTATTACTGGCTACTCCTTTAATATTGTAACTGCCGCCGATTTTGTAAAAGCAATGGTACCACAAGCGGAAGTACAGGAAACGAAAACAGAAGAGGAAGCCGGTTAAGTCACCTTGAGATAAAGGTGACTTTTTTATTTCTATAGAGTGTTATCAAGGAAGAAACGGTATCCGATAACACCGTATTCACGCATGCCTTATAGCTGCTCGGTCCGCCTGAAGCATTTCGAGGGAGCATAGCGGAAAACCCTGCGAATCTAACAGCGTTGCGGCCGCCCCCGTTGTGGCTTAAGATAGGAGCTATCTAAGGCTGGGGCGTGTCGTGAATACAAAACGTTATATGAATGAACAGAGTAGAGCGTAGGTGGTAAAAACTATGAAGCTAAAAACCAAAATCATTATTCTATCACTTGCCATTATTTTTTCTGGAATAGTAATATCCATGACCTATTTTCTGAAACAGAATCCTCTTACAACAACAGGATTCTGGGAAAATAATCAACGAACTAAAGTTAATATCGATCTAATTAATAAAGGGATTTCCAATATTAAAATACTTGAAGTAAAAGTAAATAACAAAATACCTTTAAGTGCACACTTAGTCATTAGTTATTCAGGACAATTAGTTGCAAGCGCATCTATAGACTCTGATCCCTTAGCGAAATTTTTAGAACTAGATGATGCGCTTATTCATCCGGAACTAACTGCCGAAGAAAAAGAAGAAGAAATGAAGTTGAAAACACAAACAACTAACTACGGGATAAAGATACAAGATAATGAAAAAATAGTTCCAATTTGTAAGGATAGTAAATCTTGATACATGGCCTGAATAATTGTTGTGTTATGTAACCGTCGAAGAAATCCTAAATAAACTATACGCACGAGCAAAAATCGAAGAAGGAATCCATGAATTGGATGCAGGCAAAGGGATTAGCCACGCCGAAGCTATGGGGAAGATCAGGTCATGGATGAATTAGTGTGGTTACCAAGATCCCTTAAGGATCTTGAAATTGTAACATTTCTACATCAATCTAGCTTAAATGACATCATGTGAAAGTTCAGGCATGGTGTTATTTTTATTAACTCAGATACAGGGATGCGGAATCTGCCCGACACATCCAACTCCCTAACTGCATCGCGGCCGCCCTTTGAGGTTAAGGGAGTTGGACGTCGCGTTATTTGAAACCGATGATACTAGAAGATTAAACTAATTATCTGCAGGAATGGGACCATGTTTCTTCTCGTAGTCATGAATATGCTGCTCAATTAGATATTCAATTTGCATAGCAATAGAACGTTTATTTTTGTCTGCAATATATTTAATTTTTTGGAAGTTCGTATCCTCTAATCTTAAAGTAAAGACTCTTTTATTAGTTGCCACAATTGCCTCTCCTTTTAGGTGATAGCACTATATTATCACTTAGAAATCACTAGGAATACATCCATATTGACATCACTATGAAATCACCATAGAATGGAAGTGTTAAGTGATTTCGAAGTGACATCACTAGTTGGAGGGGATTCAATGCTTAAAGAATTAGAGTGAAATTTTGATATTTTTGTTGGACAAAGAACTGAGGAGATTGGACAAGTAATTTTAATGAAAAATTTGTACTACAGAAAGCTTGTGAATAGTAAACGATGTTCGTTTGAGGCAATGATGAAAAACATTCCAGATTCATGCCGAGAATTGTTATTTGATTTCGAAGATAAAGCAAATTATCAGGCGGCGTTTGCAAACGAAATAATCTATAGACAGGGTTTGTTGGATGGACTGAATTTTCGAAATATCACCTTAAATAATCATGTTTATGAGCATTTTGTGGGAGAGTTCGAAGAAGGCAACGGCATCAGATAACACTGTATTCACGCTGCGGGCTTATACCGATGTATAATCATAGAAGTAGCTCAGACAACACACGACCCAGCCTAAGATAGGAGCTATCTAAGGCTGGGTCGCGTCGTGAATATACAAACGTTATCTGAAACCGGTGCAATACAAAAAAGGCACTTTGAAATTCAAGTACCGTTAAGGTTAATAAACATCCCCTCGTGAACCTATTTTTACTACGATAATAATAAGTTCGTTATCAATTATCGAGTAGATCACTCGATAGGTACCAACACGAAGTCGAAACCGATTCTCCATACCTTGCATTCTTTTTAGATCGAGTTCTGGATGCCTAGGGTCTTCAGATAAAATCTTAAGATGATCTAGAATGCGGTTACGGGTTACGAGATCTTGCTTTTGAAGATACTTATAGGCATCCTTAAGGAACTTAATTTCGTAATTCATGCTCAACATCCTTAAGGTTAATTAGTTCACCTTTTAAGTAAGCTTTATGTGCGTCATTTATGGCATTTATGTCATCTTGAGTAGTAGGTTCATCATCAAGTGGGATTACTCTTTCAGTAGGTGATGATTGTAAAAGACGTTCCATTAACTCAGAGACCAGTTCAAGATCCTTATCAGATAAACGTTCAAGCAATTCATTAAACCGTTCTTTACTGATAGCCATACTGACAACTCCTTTCAAGTCTAATTATAACCATTATAACATCAAATAGACGTAAGGACTTGAGATCCGTAATTCGAAGAAGCCACCGGCATCAGATAACACTATTCACGATACGGGGCTTTCGCCCCTAGGTTGCTGAAAATGTCGAAAGGCGGGGAATACATGAATGGATATGCTAAACCAATATTAAGTATGATAGGGTTAGCCTTATTCATCATGACATTAGTAACCCATTTATGTTTTAGATTCACAAGAACATCTGATGTTGGACTAGCTATGATGCTCTCTCTAGCTAATGCGTTAATGTTAGTATTCACAATGTTATGGAGTGTAATGGGTTTAATTGAATTACGTATATTGTTGAAATCGCACAAGAATATCAAAATTAACTTGAGTCTTGTGATTTTCAGCAATAACTCTGAAAATGGACAGACGTATTGCAGGACAAGTGATTCGGCTGTTTAGGCAGAGATCTTGAGATGCTTAAGAATGTCGAATAGCGGCTTCTTCTCCAAGGCTTGTTGGTACACGTAGACGATGATTTGCCCGAAAAACTCCTGCCGAATTCGATATACGACATCTCCTAGCGTGAGGTGCTTGTTGCCCTTCATCCAGTCTTGACGCTTGAATTCCAGAAAGTTTTGCGTTAAGAACTGAATGACCCAAAACCGCCGAATACCTTCAAACGAGAGCAACTGATATTGGTCAAAGCCCAGCAGTTCTTTGAAATAGCGATAACCCGTCTCGATATTCCATCGCACGTGATAGTAGCGCAGGATGGTAACGGGATCCAGGCTCACATCCGTGCACAGCAGACAAACCTGCGGTTTGCTCAAGTCGGTGTAATCATCCTTCCAAGACAGCAAAGCTTTGACGTTTTCCATCTCGCTTAGGGGACCTTCATATTCGTAAACCTGAAACGTTCCCTGACCTTCCACCGTAACGGAGCGGAGGTCAGACTTACGAACGTATTGGGTAGCGAAATCCGTCATGGAAATCGTCACGCCACTTACGCAAATCAGACGGTTTGCCTTTACCGCGGCGATAACATGGAATCCCTTTCTGTTGCATGCGTTGATCACTTTCTCGCTGGTGTACCAACTATCCATGAGCACATAAACCTGCTCATCCGGTGATGCCGGGAATGCCTCGATCATTTCCAAAGCAAGATCATTCTTACTCTGGAATGGGAGGCGGTTTTCCGTGCAGTGGAAATCCCAAGCGTAGGAACTACCTTCACTGACGACATGAGCCGTCACTACACAATGACACCAGATGGACTTGCCGGCCTCATGCGAATATTGAAAACCAAGCGCTTCCATCTTCTTCGTCGAGGTTTCCTTCTTACAGCAGGTGTCGTCGACGAGAATGAAGATAAGCGACCGATCATCACCACGCTTTTCATGCTTGGTGCGAATCTTCTCCAGAATGAACTGCATTCGCCGGCGCTGCATACGATTGACGCACCACGGTGAATGATTCAAAAAATTCGTGGGGATTGCTAAGGTGTCGTCCCCCTCTGGCAGCTTGTTGGATTTGCGTGATATTCTTACGTCCGGCACAAAGAATGATACCGTGAACGAGGGTAAGCAGATGACCGAGTTGAGGCTTGGAAAATTCCAATTTAAGCGCCAAAATGAACTTGACGATGGGCGAGTAGAGGGATACCATGAGAATGGGACATCTCCTTTAATTGGGAATTGTGGGCGTGGTAACCGACAATTTCTCCATCCAAGGTCGATGTCCTTCTTCTATTCGTTCTTTCGACGAATCTTCTAATATCCCGGCTTTACCAACCTTTCGTCGACAACACATTTTTCGCAACAGTCAAGAAAATTAAATTACTATTAGGAAATCTTAGTAGAGATGAATATAAAGATAAGTCAAAAAGAAATCATTATGGATTGGCTATAAATATCAGTTACTTAGTTATTACCATAGTTCAGTTAGGTTATGTTATTTATAACTGGGATGAAGTAAACGTATGAGTATATTAAGGTGATTCAAAGTAGTGGCCAACTTCCGGCTAATATCGTATTCACGCATCGCAGCTTTCCGGCTGCTAGAGGCATTTCAGGTGACAACTCTTCGAACCTAACCGCGTCGCGGCTGCCCCGTTATAGCTTAAGATAGGAGCTATCTAAGGCTGGGGCGCGTCGTGAATACGAGGAACGTTACCTGACATACCTGAAAAGCAAAAAAACCTCTTAAGAGCAAGAGGCTCATTGGTCTGACAATTCAATCAGTTTTCCTAAGAATTATTAAATGTAACGCTTGGGTTAAAGTTTGCCCCACTGTTATTGATTTTTGGGGTGGTACGTTCTTTAATTACCGAATTAGAATTAACCTCCAGCTTAAACTTAATTTGCTCCTTGGATTGATCATCCCAGGAAGTCAACTTTCCGTTCTCGTCAGCTGTAGCGTCATCCGCTTTCATCCAAAGGACCAGATTACTCTCTACCCCACCAGGCGCTGCCGAATCACCAGCTGCTGCCGCTGTACGCGGCGCAAGCACAGATGAAAAACTTCCTGCAGTCAACATAAAGGTTAGTAAGATCTTTAACTGTTTATTCCAAATGTTATTTTTCGGTAGATGCACGTTATATCCGTCCCCCTATTCCTGCAATCTATTCAAATCTCTTATCCCTTTCTATTAGTGCGAATGCAATCCTGAGATTCTTCCCCCTCCTTCGGCGGCTATTTTCTACAGATCGTCAAGCCCATTTACCAACTTGCAAATTCAACCAAAAAACCGTTTGCTCCAGGCAAAGAGTTTGTCCTCAATAAACATCACCTCCATTCGAGATAAAAACCTTTGAAATAAAACAAATCTCCGTCCATAAGCGGGCATACGCTAATAGACGGAGGTCTCCGTCGTATTCGGCAACTGGCTAGCATTGGCATTTGCATTTTCAGCAAATCCTTTAGCCCCTTTAGCTTTGCGTCCCCGTCTTTCAACGGGTTTGCTATTATCGTACGATTTGTATGTTATTTGGAAAATATTAACCTTAAATAGGAGTATATTCCGAAAAACGTTCGTCTGTTAGGTCCGATAGACCCAACTTTGTTGAACGGAGTCAGGCATATACAGGACCTTTGCCTGACTCCACTTCTTCGAAAATGCGAATTATTTTGTTTTATTCGTCACTTTATTCCTAGACCAAAGGTCACATAGGCTCTTATTTACAAATTCCACATCCCCCTCAACATGAACCTTTTTATTTGTCGATCAGATTGGTCGTTTTGAGTCCGTTTTGTCCCAATGTTTCTTACGTCGTCGAAAACCTGCGGATTCCAGATGACCGAGTAGGAACCGCTGCTGCGTAAGTCGTTGATCATCACATAATAACGGTTGTTGATCTTCGTCACGACCGTCGGCACGTGGAACATGCGCTCTGGATTTGACGCTTTCGTGTCAACATTATATCAACGCTTGAGGGCGACCACCGCTAACCGACCGTTTTCGGTTGAGTATTCGCACGTAGACAGTACAATAAGCCGATCGCCGTACTGGGCGGTCACACCCGTATCATAAAGCGCGAGTTTTTGGCTCTTCGCCGTTACCAAGGATTCCAAGCTAAAGTATCCCTATGAGTTTCCATCAATTCTTTGAAAACCGGATAAGGGAATAGGTACAGATTGCTTCGCTCCTCGTTCACCTCCTGCTGCCGAATAAGGAATCAAAAATCGATCAAATCGGTTGTCTTGAGCATTCTTGCGATCAGTGCTGTCACTTCGGCGCGCGTCATGTTCGACTGCGGGCTCAGAAGCTTCGGTCCGTTGCCTTGCACGATTCCCGCCTCGATCAGCAGAGCGACATCCGCTCTAGCCCATCCGGACACGCTGGCCGCATCTTCATACTTCACTAGCAGCGCGGAAATCCGATCCTGGCTAAGCGCGGTTTTCTGTCCGACGACCAGGTTGTATGCCCGGGCGATCATCGCAAACCCTTGCTCCCTCGTAATTTGCAGATTGCCATAGAAGTTGCCGTCGCTGTAGCCGCGGACGATATCGAACTCGTTTGCGATCGCTACGGCATTGCGGTACCATGCGGATGCCGGAATGTCAGGGAACTGGTTCTGCGGCGCGTTCTGACGCATCAAGCCCAGACCCAGGACGACGATCTCCGAAAACTCGGAGCGCGTTACGTTGCGGTCGGGCGAGAACGTATTGTTCCCGGTTCCCGCAAGATCAAGCCTTGCGGCGATGTTGTTCACGTCCGCTTTGCCCCAGTGCTTCTTCACGTCGTCGAAATCCTGCGGATTCCAGATGACCGAGTAAGTTCCGCTGCTGCGCAGATCGTTGATCATCGCATAGTAACGATTGTTGATCTTCGTGACGACCGTCGGCACGTGATACACGCTGCCGTCCGGGTTGACGATGACGCCCGTCGTGATGCGGTTCGGATCGATGCCTTCCGGCAGGGCGATGTATTTCGCCGCGTATCCGTTCAATTGTCCCGATCTTACCGTCTTGCCGTCATGCGAGAAGGTCAGATCCAGATCGACCGACGTTACGAGCAACTCGTAGCCTTCCGCCGCCGCTTTGCTCTTCGCTTTGTTAATTAGCTCGTCCGAAGAACGCTTGATGTCGATATGAACCGCAATATCGCCAAGCGCCGCGTTGCCCAGTTGCTTGGACACGCCGCTTAAGTCCATCTTGCCGCCGGGTACCGGATAGATCGCCAGCGGATTGCTGATTTCCAGGCTTGCGCCCTTGTCGGCCAGTTGCTTCACGGTTCCTGCCGTCAATCCGTCGACTTTCATATCGCCGTCTTTCGGAGAGCGAATCTCCAGCTTCTGTCCGCTGCCTTGCGACAGGGTCTCGTTTAGCTTGTCCAGATCCACTTGAACCGACGTTGTCGTGCGGCCCCCCGAGTTTGACGTTGTGCCGGTAGCAAACGTACCGTCCTTACCGTTCACGGAAGTTTGGATTCCCGTGTCTTCCGGCTTAGGCGTTGGAGTAGGCGTGCCTCCGCCTCCAGTTCCGCTGTTGTTGCCGCCGTTGTTTCCGCTGCCGCTAGATGCTCTGGTAACGGTCAACTTATATTCCGCAACGTTGCCCTTGGAGTCCGTCACCTTCACGACAATCGTATTTACGCCTTCGCGCAAGAGCAGATTCCCGCTGATCTCACCGTTAGGCACTTCCTGGTACACCGCGTTATTGACGGATACTTCGATCTTCGCGTTCGGATCGAGCGCCGTCGGCAGAAGCGTCACGGCGTAGACGCTGTTCGTTACGGAAGCCGTATACTCGTTCGGCTTACCGGATACTTGCGTCAATCCGATCGGCGATCCGTTCCAGCTATTAAGTTGGAGATCGGTCAGAGCGGATTGGTCCTTGGTGTCTACCGTCAGCGGCTTGGAGATAGTAGACTGTTTTTGATCTTTTTCTGCGGTAATTTCGACATTATAAAGACCATCCGGTATTGCTTCTTTCGGTATTACGCTCCAGCTCCCATTTTCATCAACTGTAGTAGTCAACGTTATTTCGTCGCCGTTTTCATTCTTGATCACGACTGTTACCGTAGCGCCTGGTGTCGCAGTTCCTGCAAATACAGGCTTGCTCGTCGTGACGGTAGTCCCTGACGGCGATGTCACTGTCACTTCAGGCGTTTCTGGCGTAGCCGAAGTGTCGACCTTTAAGTTCTTTGTTACCGTCGTAGAACCGTCGCCTCTAGTTGAAGTCACTTCAATCGTGTAGTCGCCGTCTTGCAGTTCGTCCGTCTCATAGCTCCAGTTACCATGCTCATCGACAATCACGATTGGCGCTCGTTCGACAATATTTCCGCCCTTATCCTTGATGACGATTGAAATTGTCGCTTCGGGATCAGTCGTACCCGCAATCACAGGCTGGGAGACGTTCACCGTGTCGCCCGCAGGCGCTGTGATTTTCAGATCAGGAGCCGTCGTATCTACCATGATATCTTTCGTCTTTGTCGCAGTCTGACCACCCTTGGTCGCGGTCACTTCAATCGTGTAGTCGCCGTTCGACAAATCGATATCCGGTGTAAACGTCCAAGTGTGGTCCGTGACTTCTGCATCTCCGGCTGCAACTTCGTTATTGTCCTCGTCCTTGATCACGACTCTGACGCTGGAACCTGCTTCTACCTCACCAGCAATTTCCGGCTTTGGCACCGTGACCTTCGCCGGTTCGCTGCCGCTTGGCGTCGTAATTTTCAACGCTGCTGCAAACGGATCTTCCACATTCACCGTCGCCGGCGTCGAGTACGACCGGGTGAATCCGTTGTCGACGACGGCCCGCACCCGCGCACCGTCATCCGCCGCGTCGGTCGTCCACGACAGCTCGGCGCCCGACGCGCCTTCGACATCGACCCAGTCGGCGTCCTGCGCGCGTTGCCAACGGATGTCGGGAGCCGGGAACCCGGTGGCGGCGACGGAGAACACCGCCGACTCGCCCACGAGTACGTTCGAGGCCCTTGGTTGCGACGTCACCGTCGCGGGCTCGATGAGGCGGATGGTCTTGTAGAGCGTGGTGCTCTTGGTGAGCCCCAAGCCCGATCCCCACTCCACGAACCCCTTCTCGGTGGTGTTGTCCTTCTCGTTGAGCACCAGAGAGAGCCCGAACGGCTGCCGGACGTCGCCCGACAGGCTCAGCTCCGCCCACGGGATCGCCACCGCGTACGAGGTGGTCTTCGCCGTCTCGTCGCGCTCGATCGAGACGGGATGGTTGCGCAGACCTGCAGCGCTCCCGTCGAGCCCGACGCCGCGATAGAGCTTCGGCCCCTCATCGGCCAGGCCGAGGGTGTACTCCACACGCTGCGCCGTCTCGCCCGCGGACGCAGGAGAGATGCCCAGCTGGATGCTGTCACCACGTAGGAACGCCGCAGGGCCGTTGACCTGGTCGTGAACGTCGTCCGTGACCTCCGCGCGCATCCAGAGATGCTCGTCGTCCCAGGCGAACGCCACCTCGGCAGAGAGGTCGTCGTCGTCTGCGATCGTGACCAGGCGCACGGTGCCGTCCTCCGGCAGGCTGATCCGTGACAACTCCGGCATATCGGCCAGCTCCGTGTCGATGGACACGTCTGCGCGCGCGATCGCGACCATGTCGTCGACGGGGGTCACCTGCAGCCGTTCGGCTCTTCGCAGTTTCGATCCGTCGGCGAACCGCAGTTCGCCCGTGAATCCGACAGAGCTCGCGTCGGGCGCGGGATGCGGGACGGTGATGCGGACGGTCTCCCCGGGAGCGACGACCCGGTCGACGTCAGTCTCCTCCGTGGCGCTCCCCCGGATGATCGCGACCGTGTCGAGAGTTCGCGCTTCCGCACCCGTGTTGGTGTACTTCGCCTCGAGCACGAGCTGCTCGCCGCTCTCGTCGAGCCCCTGACTGAAGGAGAGCTCGGACGTCACCGCCCGCACCCAGCTGGACGCGACGCTGGTCTGCTTGCCGCCGACAGTCGCCTGGGCGACGAAGGTCGCCAGTTCGTTCGCCGACACCTCTCCGCCGGCGGAGACGTGGAACACCGTATCGACGGATGACCACGCGGGCACCTCCACGGTCACCGATTCCTCGGCGATCGTCCAGGCCTTGTCCTGCCTCAACTCGACCTCGGCAGTGATCGGAGCGTCGTTGAGGTTCATCACCTCGACGCGGACCTCGTGCTCGCCCGGGATGGACAGCGAGTAGCCGTTCGCCTTGCTGCCGGTCCGTGCTTCCGCAGCGAACTCCTGCCTCAGCACCACTCGATCCTCCACCGCGAACGGATCACGGTCCCGCATCTCGGTGAGAGAGCGCGCCGCCGGAGTGACGGCGAGTTCACCATCGGTCTGGAAGTACTGGATATCCGGTCCTGCATCGATCACCAGCTGCCCGGCGGATGTCGCCGGGGTAGAAGACTGCCCCATGATGTCGATCCGCGTCACCTCCGCCGCATCGAAGTCGACGGTTACCTGCGTGGGTGCCTCGCTCCAGACCGCGAGCGCGGTCTTGGAACCGGTGTCGAAGACGTGGGCCTCGACACCGGCTGGCACGCCCTGGGCGCGACCGAGATACTCTCCGGCCCCGAGCGCGAAGGTCATCGCCGCTTCGGCCGCGAACGACGCCTGGGGCGCGAACTCCTCGTCGAACATGCCCCACCAGGACGGCGGCTCGGCGAAGGGCGTGGCGATGAACCCGAAGTGCTTGTCCACTCCCTGCGCGATCGACAGGATCGCCGAGGTCGGGATGTATCGTGCTTGCGCGATCTTCTGCTCGCGTGTCATCCCTTCTCCGGCGACGGTCGGGATGGCGATCCCGGCCTCGGTCAGCCAGGCGGGGACGTCCGCGCCTCCGAACTGCTCCAGCTGGTCCATATGGGCCTTGACACCGGCGTAGGGGAACTCGGTGATCGCGGCGCTCGGATCGTGACGGACGTGCAGGTGGAAGTTGTAGATGTCGACGAAGTCGAGGATGCCGTTGCTCAGCATGAGATTCACCCACGCCACCGGCGGGCTGTATGCCGAACCCTCCACCGATACGAGCGGATTAGCCCCCGAGTCGGCGTAACCGATCGCCATCGCCTTCAGCAGCGCCGCGTACCGATCAGCCGCCTCGTTCTGCGAGGAGAAGACTCCGTCGGCCTCGTTCCAGATCTCCCATGCGCCGACGAGATCGCCGTAGTGGGCCGCCTGCTCGCGGGCATACAGGTAGGCCTGCTTGAGATCAGAAGGCATGACGTCTCCAGCCTGCACGAGGCGCTTCGGCGTCGACGCGTACATTCCGAGGATCTGCGGGCCATCCGCGTCCCGCATCGCTTCCGCAAGGAGGCGCGGATTGGGGTCGGCCGTGAAGTCGAACACTCCGGGGGACGGATTAACGGCGTCGTTCCAGAAGGAGCGATCGCGGATCCAGGAGGCGCCGACGATCGCGAGCGCCTCGGCGTACTCGTCGTAGAGCCGCGGATCGACAAGCTGCGAGGCCGCGGAGTCCAGGGCGAAGGGACTGTCGTCGATGTCCGGGCGCTGCGCCCGGGCGGGGGCGACGACCACGCTCGACGTGAACCGACGATCCCCGATCTGAACGGCGACGCTGTACGCGCCGTTGGCGAGTGTACCGGCGTTCACCGCGAAGCGGTCCTGCCCCTCGGCGATGGTGACCTCGCCGTCGTCGACGGGCTCATCCCAGTAGTCGCGAATCTGCCATGTGGCTTCGCTGTCCGTGGGGACCGCACCGTTCAGGACGACATCGAAGTCGACCTCGTCGCCGTTCTCGAAGACGTTCAGAGGCGCCTCGGAGTCGATCGCGAGCGCGGCGACGTCGGTCAGCGTGAACTGCAGGTAGTCGATGTGGGTGACGTAGTTCTTGTCGGGATGAACCCGTCGATTCTTCGTCGTGATGGTGACGGTGTTCGCGCCCTCCTGCAGCGCGAAGTCGCCCACGTCGTAGGCGCGCATCGTGTCGGAGATCTGTCGCAGCTCGACCGCGGGGGTGACATCGCGCGGCTCACCGTCATTGACGGTCACCGTGTACTTCGACGCCCAGACGACGTTCAACGGCGTAGAACCGATCTCCAGCGAGTACGGGCCCGCCTTGGCGGCGGTGACCTCGTACGTGGCGACGTATCCACCCTCCGGTGCGACGGTCGCGGTGTTCAGATTGAGGTACTTGCCGCCGTGCGCCTCCGCGAGCGATGTCACTCCTGGCGCGAAGTTCGTGCTGACCGCGTTCTCCCCTTCCACGAACAGTCCGTCGACCTCGATCTCCGTGAACTGGAGATAGTCCAGATGCGTCACGTAGTTCGTGTCGGGATGCCGCCGCCGATCCTTCACCGTGATGGTGACTGTGTTCACCCCCTCCTGCAGCGTCACCGTGCCCACGTCGTAGGCGCGCATCGTGTCGGAGATCTGTCGCAGCTCCACCGCCGTCGTCACTCCCCGCGGTTCACCGCCGTTGACCGTCACCGTGTACGTCGACGCCCAGACCAGGGACACCGGGGTCGAACCGATCTCCAGGGAATAGGGACCCGCCTTGGCGGCGGTGACCTCGTACGTGGCGACGTATCCACCCTCCGGTGCGACGGTCGCGGTGTTCAGATTGAGGTACTTGCCGCCGTGCGCCTCCGCGAGCGATGTCACTCCTGGCGCGAAGTTCGTGCTGACCGCATTCTCCCCTTCCACGAACAGTCTCGCGGTCTCCGCGCTCGCCGGCGGTGCTCCCGCGACAAGACCTGCGGTCGCGATCACGGCCGCCATGATGAGCGCCAGTCCACGACGTCCACGACCGGTCTTCTGGTGTCGCCTCGACAGACGGCTGGACTTCTTCGTCCCGAACGGATTCATTGGCCGGCCCCTCTCCTTCGTCATGAGTGTGTGTGCTTTCGATGGAGCCGCCTTCAGGCGGCTGGACTTCTTCGTCCCGAACGGATTCATTGGCCGGACCCTCTCCTTAGTCATGAGTGTGCGTGCTTTCGATGGAGCCGCCGTCAAGCGGCGAAGATCCCGAGATCGACGCTGTCGCCGATCGCGCGGTACCCCGCGGTGTTCAGATGCGTGCCGTCCCCGTCGAACTTGGCCTGGAAGCGGATCCACTCGTTGGTGGCCAGACGTTCGCGCTCGTGTGCGTACGACCACAGATAGCCGCCGTTTCGCGGGATGAGCGTCGCGATGAAGACTCGCTTGCCTGCCTCGTGAATGCGCCGAGCGAGGACGGACAGGTCGTCGATGAGTTCTCCCCGATCTTCGGAATATCGATCAGCACGCAAGGAAACGAGTTTTGCTCGATATCTTCGTGCAAATACGGATCGTCCAGCCGCAAGCCGGACAAAATCGCGCCTTCAACGTTCCGTTCCTTGCACAGCGCCGCATAAGACTTCTCCATCTGCTTGGACGGGTTCGTACTGAAGAGCAGCAGATCGTAATTCAGCTCTCCCGCGCGATCGTTGATGCCTCAGAGCACCTCGTACGCGAACGCGTCCATGGCGCCGGCCCAGTTAATATCCGATATGATCAGGCCGATCGTGCGCGTTTTCCTGGAGACCAGGCTTCGCGCTACCGCGTTTGGACTGTACGACAAATCCGTCGCGACTTGCTTGATCTTCCTACTGGTTTCCTCGTTCACGTCGTCGTAACCGTTAAGCGCCCTGGATACCGTCGTAACGGATACTCCGGCCTTTTTAGCGATATCTTTGATCGTTGCCAAGTGCTAACACCTTTCCAAAACGTTTTCGGATTCAATCCTCCAAGGATCGGCCGCTATCTACTCTTTGGCTGCATATTGCCTGAACCGTTCGATCCGATGAAAGGTCGAATAATTGGCGTCATGCATGTTTTTCGCCTTGTTGATCGCGGTGCGGCACAAGTAAAGCAGGTCTTCGCCGTCAATCAGCATGCTGACATATTGAAAACCGACGTCGTCCGGGTTTTCATGACGATAGTCCAGCATACGCTTGACCATGCGGAAGCTCTGCAAATCCTTGGAAACCGAGAGCGACAGCACATTTCTCTGATGGGGCGTCCGCTCGTCCACCACTTCGTTGGCGATCGCCCAGTAGAGGCCGGAAGGCTCGTCGTACAGCAGCTCGAACTTGCAGTTGCTGCCTCCGTTGAAGTCGGCGAAACCATGAAACTGAAGCGATTCTTCTGGCCGATCCTTGTTGCCCTTCAGCACGAGCGCTTTGCCGTAGCCTTTCATTTGGTAGCGCAGTACGTTGTAGATGTCCCCGTCAGGTCCTACAACGGCGTTGCCCTCCAGCCCGCCGCCAACGGTAGCTCCGGGAGCCGCATCTTCCCATGCCGGATCGTAAGGTAGAAATCCTGTACACTGCCAGTTGCCTGCATCCATCAGATCGGCATCGGCGTCAATCGACAGCAGGGCGTTACTGTGCCCTCCGCTCGACCACGACCCGTAATCGATCCCCGTATACAGCCGATTGTCCAACTCGACCACCTGCATCGGCGCCTTGTGCGGCCCTCTGCCCATCCAGCTCCCCGCGCCGGTCATGATTGTGACGGGCGAGGTCCAAGTCAGTCCTTCATCCGCCGAACGACCAATCAGCAGATCGCCGTACTCGGTTGAATTGGCAAGCATGTACAGCTCCCCGCGATGAACGAACAGCTTGCCCCAGAAGCAGGGCATCAGCTCGGTCACATATCGCCAGCTTCGACCGCCGTCGTCGGAGCGAAATATCAGCGTCAGATTTTGCGGCGCCTTGCCCGCAAAGACGTCCATCGAAGCCAGCAGCGCGCCTGACGGCAGCTTGACGAGCGACGGACTGCACAGGCTTCGGCCGGAGAAGGCATAGATTTCGTCCTCCGGGTGCAAGTAGTTGACAACCGTGCCGATCGGCTGGCCGGTCCGTGCCAGACGGACCTCGCTTGCGCCCGAGCCGCTTGCGCGAGCCACATAAAATTCGTAATCGCATTCCGGCTCCAGCGGCTCGATCGTATAGACGGAACCGTTAAGCTCTTTCACCTCGAAAGGGTCGTTCGTGCGGAATTTGCGCCAGTACAGCAGATGGGCTCCGCGATCCCCCTCATCGAACCATTCGAGCTCGATCTTCTTCTCATCCGGCGCTACCCGGCAAATGTACGGCAGGAAACGTTTGTCATATTGATCATATGGCCGATAGGGCCGATAGCTCCAATCGGAATAACCTTTCATGGAAGAACCCTCCTCATCCTTTGACGGATCCAATCATAACGCCTTTGACAAAATATTTCTGCACGAACGGATAGACGCACATGATCGGCAATGTCGAGACAATGATAACCGCATAGCGCATCGCTTCGACCAGATAAATTTGCGCGGCCGCATCTCCGCCCATATCAGCGCTATCCGAGGCCATGCTCATCGCAGACTGGCTGACGATCAAGTCACGCAGCACCATCTGCAGCGGCATCAACTGCTGATCCCGCAAGTAGATCATCGCGTTGAACCACGAATTCCACTGGCTCACGGCCGCAAACAGCACCAGTACGGCAATGAGCGCCTTCGACACCGGCAGCGCGATGCGGAAGAAAAACGAAAAATGAGTGCAGCCGTCCATGCTCGCAGCCTCGAACAGCTCGTCCGGAATCGTCGACTTGATGAACGTCCGGCTGATAATAATGTTAGTTACGTTGACGGCCCCCAACAGAACGATGACGAGCGGATTTCCATATAGACCGATTTCCTTCATCAGCAAGTAGGTGGGGATAAGTCCTCCGTTAAAAAACATCGTGAACAGCAAAAATGCGGTAACGAGCGTCTTGCCCGGGAACGGCTTGCGGGACAACGCATATCCCGCAAGCAGACTCGTCATGACCGACAATGCCGTGAACAGCGTCGTATAGATCAACGTGTTCCGATATCCGGTCCAGATCGGCGCATAATTCAGAACTTCGATGTACCCTTTGATATCAAGGCTACGAGGCCAGAACAGCACTTTGCCGCTTGCCACCAGCTTCGGATCGCTGAACGAGGCGATGACTACAAAATATAGCGGGTATGCAACCGCCAGCAAAAGCAGCGTCAAAACCGTGTAATTGACCGCATCGTATAGCCGGTCCCCTCTGTTCGCTCTGATCGACTGCCGCATCGTCGTCCCCCTTACCATAGCGATTCCTGGCCCAGTCTCTTGCTGATCTGGTTGACGACCAGAATCATGATGAAGTTAATGCCGGAGTTGAACAGGCCGATTGCCGCGGAAAGACTATATTGTCCTTCCTTGATGCCGATTTTGTATACGTAGGTGTTAATAACTTCGCTGGTGCTGATGTTGAACGAATTCTGCATCAGGAACGCCTTCTCGAAGCCCACATTCATAATCGTACCCGACTCTAGAATGAGCAGGATGACGATCGTCGGCAGAATCGAAGGCAGATCGATCCGCATAACGCGCTGAAACTTGCTGGCTCCGTCGATGATCGCCGCCTCGTGCATCGACTGATCGACGGCGGACAGCGCGCCAAGATAGATGATGCTGCTCCAGCCCAGCCCCTGCCAGACTCCGCTCCAGACATACAAATGCGGGAAACTGGAGGCGTTCATCAGCACCCCGAGATTGCCTTCGTGCAGTCCCAGCATGTGCAGCAGATTACGTACGATGCCCATGGAAGGCGAAAAGAAAATGTTCACCATGCCGACTACGACAACGATCGAGATGAAATGCGGTGCGTACGTGACCGTCTGCACGAGCTTCTTCATACGTTGATTCGTCGTGCTGTTCAGCGCCAGCGCCAACAGTACGGGCAGCGGAAAGCCGGCTATCAGCACGTAGAAGCTGATCAGCAGCGTATTTTTCAGTACGACCTCAAACATCGGCATGGAGAAGAATCGGTCAAAGTGCTTCAGTCCAACCCACGCGCTATCAATAATTCCGAGATGTGGTTTGAAATCCTTGAAAGCGATCGTGATGCCGTACATCGGCAAGTAATTGAATGCGATCACCAGCGCGATGGCCGGCAGCAGGAAGAGATACAGCTGGCGATTGTCCCACACTCTCAAGCGCAGCGGCTTGAGCGCTTCCCGTTCTCGAGCGGTTCCGGCAAGTTTCACCCGATCAAGCTCCTTCCTCTATTTCGCTATAACATCGTACGCTTTCTGCCGAAGCTCTACGAACTGTTCCAGTCCGAGTTTATTCATCTGCTTCACGTAAGCGTCCCATCCGGCGTCAATGTCTTGCCTGCCCGTAATGAAGTCGGCGAATACCGTCTTGCGGTAGTTGGTCAGGTCCGTTCTGTACTGGTTCGTCAAGCTCACATCGTCTGCTCCTAGAGCGCCTTCGACGTAGACCATGTCGTTGGGCAGGACAGCGTCCTTATACACATGCTCATAAGCCCAAGCCCGGGTGTTTTTCACGTCGTAGGACAGCTCCTTCCACTTGTCGGCATAGAACGACTGATCCTTCAACGCGACGAAGGAATTGTGCAATCCGAGCTTGCCGCTGTTCTCCGCCATCTTGTCCGGCGATTCTTCCCAGAACAGCTGATACGCCTTGCCTTCGGCGTCATAATCCCATAAAGTGCCCTTTACACCCCGGCTGACCGTCAGCTCCAGCTCGAGATCGGTCGCGATTGCTTCCAATAGACGTACGGTTGCCGCCGGATATTTGTTGTTCTTCGTAATGACGGCCGTATTGGCCGGCCCTGCAACATAAGCCTGACTGCGAATGAACGGTTTCTGGCCGTTGCCGCTGTCGATCGGCCCCATGGCCGTCCCCAGCTCGGGCTGCCGGTTCGCGTACGAATGGTACGAGCCGACGAGCGGAGGCAGAGAACTGATCTTGGACACATACGTATTCCCGTCGTCCGTGAATACTTCAGGAGGAATCAAACCCGACTGATACAGATCGCGCAAATATTTGAGCGGTTCCTTGATCATGGGATTGGTCGACTGATCCTTGACGACGCCGTTATCGACGTAGAGATAATCGGGGCTGGTGACATAGACGCCGAAGCTGCCGTAAATGTCGAACTGTCCTCCGACATAGCCGTCGAACTGGAAGTAGTAAGGAATGACATCGCTCGGAATGCTGCCTTTGCCGGCGTTGTCCTTGATCGCCTGCAATACGTTCTTGAATTGTTCGGTGGTCTTCGGAATTTCTAAATTCAGTTCTTTTAACCAGGATTCCATAATGATCCATTGGTCGCGCAAATTCCGGTCGAACGGCGCGAAGTCGATGTAAGGCAAGCCGTACAATTTGCCGTCCACGGCCAGCGAGCCGTTGTAAACCAGCTTGTTTTCCTTCATAAAGCTGCTCCATGTCGGAGCGTATTGCTCCAGAAGCGGTTCGATCTCCACGAACTGTCCTCCCTCGGCCGCAGAGGTCAGCTGATTGGCGTTCATCCCAACGCCGAGAATCAGATCGGGAAAATCGTTGCTGGCAAACATCAGATCGACTTTCTCCGCATCCTTGAGCACTTCGACTTCAAGATCGATATTCGTTTTCTCGGCCACGTACTTCCAGATTTCTGTTGTATCCATGTTAGGCCGCAGCGCGCTGTAAGAGACGACGGCCTTGAGCTTGATCGGCTCCTTCGTAATCGGATACCCGGTCAAATTCGTCATGCCGCCATCCGCCATACCATCAGACGTCTCCTGCGACGCGCTGGCACCGGCGGTGGAGCCCGGGTTGCCGGTCGCTTCTTCTTTTTGGCTTGAGCAGCCCGCCAGCAAGGCGATAATTAGCGCAATGCACAACCCGATCATCGTTACGCGACTTCCTGATTTCTTCATGTTCGTTAGACCTCCCATTTTTAATGTAACGAGTTTCCTTTCAGCCGCGCGTGGCGGCGGACAACGCTTCGCGGGCCATTCCGGCCAGACCGTTAAGCTGAACGACTTCGAGCTGCTTGGACTCGGTGAAAAGCTCTCCATTTAGCACTCTGCTGTCAATCTCCATTGGGACTCCTTGCAGCGACAGGCTGAATTTGGCGTTCACCGGATAATACTGATATTCCGCCATCGAGCAGACTCCGAGCAATTGCTGCAGCCGTTCGGCTCTTTCCGGTTCGGTACGGTAATGACGGTACAGCCATACATACAAGTCGGGATGAAAATTCGCCATGACACCGCTGTACCCGTCCGCCCCCAACCGAAGGCTCTCGAGCAGCGTCGCGCTGTTGGCGTTGAACAGCTTGATGCCGGAGCCTTCGATCATGCGCAGTTTGACGGCGATCTGCTCCAAGCTGCAACAGGTATCCTTGATGAACCCGAAGCGTCCAGACTGCAGGCAGGCGCTCAGCACCTTGGGAGTCAGCAACCGCTTGTACGGATACGGGCACTCGTACAATCCGAGCGGGACGTCCGGAAATTGCGACAAGAACGCTTCCATTCTGTCGATCAGCGCTTCGTCCGGCTCATCCGGTTCGGCAAAACGGTTAGGCAGCACCACGTATGCGGTTACCCCGGCATTCATGATCGCCTCCGCCTCGCGCAACTGATCCTCCAGCCGATTAGCCGTGTGACCGGACACGATCACTTGCATGCCCTCCGGCACGTTCGAAACAATGAACTTCGTCAGCTGCCGCTTCTCCTCCAGACTAAGATGAAACATCTCGCTGGACTGGCAGACGGCAAATAAGCCGTCAACTCCGCACTTGCTGTAATACTCGATCAGCTTTTCCACGGCATAGTAGTCGATTTCGTTGCCTTTCGTGAAGGGAGTCACCATCGTAGGCCAGATGCCGCTGCTGATGTTCTGCATGTCGCCCACCTTTCATTTGTTCTATTATTTAGAACAATATTCTAAATATAATTAATTCATGGTCATTTTAGCACGACTACGTTACAAATGTAAACGCTATTTTTACGGTTTTACCGTATTAATTTGCAATAACGGAGTAATATGTTCTATAATTAAGAACAATCTTGTTAAAACTTAGTGTTATCGAAATAAACAAGTCCGTGGAAAGAAGGATAGATATGACGGAGGAAGCCAAGGTCAAAACGTTAAAAAAATCGCTGGATATTTTAGAATGCTTCACCATAGCGACGCCGGAACTGGGCATTTCCGAAATCAGCGAAAGACTCGGCCTGTATAAAAGCAACGTGCACAATATCATTTCAACTTTCGAGCAGCGCGGTTATATCGAGCGAAACCTCGAGACGGGAAAGTACCGACTGGGCACAAAGATATTGGAGCTCTCCTACATTATCAATGCCAATCTGGGGCTGCATAACGCCATTCATCCTCCGATGAGCGCGCTGTCGGGAGAAATCAACGAGGTGGTCTATTTCGCGGTTCCGAAGGGTCCCCGCGTCATGTATCTGGAAGGGGTATATCCGGTTAACTCCTTCAATGCACGCTCGATGGTCGGTGAAACGGCGGAAATGTACTGCACGTCTATCGGTAAGGCAATTCTTGCCTACCTGCCGCCGGATCAAGCCATCAAAGCAATCAGCGAGCAAAGCATGCTCAAGCACACGGCCAATACGATCACGGAAAGAAAGGTGCTGCTGGACGAACTAGAAGCGATCCGGAAAAGGGGCTACAGCATCGACAATATGGAGCATGAGTTCGGCATCAAGTGCGTCGGCGTACCGGTATTCCGGAGAGACGGCTCCCTGCTGGGCGCCATGAGTATATCGGGGCCTTCCCCGCGCCTGGAGGAGAAGATCGAAGAGTATGCTGCGAAGCTTCATGCCTACAGCCAGAAAATCAGCCTGCGGACATAACGCAGTCGGGCCCGCCGCGGGCGACGCATCGACGGAATACCAAAAGCTCTGACCTCGTGCTCGTGCGGTCAGAGCTTTTAGTACTGTGTTGTCCCTGGGTATCATACGTAATGCCCGTTTCGCTCTTGTCTATGGTGCTGTGCTAATTACCGTCCGGGTTATAAAACTCTACTAGAAACCAAACAGTTCCTTTAGTCCAATCTATTTTAACCTTAGGGCTTGGATCGGGTCATCGCCGCATCACTCCATCTTGGTTCCGGCGAACGAAACACCCCACAAAGAAACACTGGTCTGTGTTCGACTTTGCGGGGTGTTTACCTGCCGTTACGCCCAGCAGAAGCAGCTCATCATCCGGGCACTTTGACGAACTGAACATCGTCAATAAACACATGCTCGCTGCCTGCAAAGTGCTCCAATGCCAAACCGATCCTCGCACTAACGACCTGTTGTCCGTTGACTTGCGAAGGAATTTCGCCTTCCCACTTCAGCTACGTCCATACGTCCGAACTTTCATTTACGTGGATCTCATCGCCAAATTTTGTATCTATAATCTGACCGTTGGCGTCCAAGAGATAGAAAAACAATTTAATCGTTCCATTCGTGGATACCGATGTCGGCCGTAAGAAGTAAGCCGTATACGCATACTGTCCGTATCCTGTCAGGCCAATGTCTTGAACAGGCCATGCCGCGGGTGCACCGCTTGCCTTGAAGCTGTAGCTTCCCGTTTTAGCCCGTTCCTTGCTAAGCTCTCTAATACTGCCGTCTCCACCAAGCACAAACTGCCACGACAGCGCTATATCGTCCCCGTTCGGCACAGCATAACCGAACTCGAACGAGCCATTCCGATTCAGCGGTGCTTGCGGATCGGCAGCGATGTTAATTGTTCCGCTCTCAAGCACAGCACCGCCTTGGTACGACAGTTCGTACTTGACGCTTCGTCCTGTCGTCGACGTCTCAACCGCTGACACCGTCAACATAGCTGTTTTCGTACCCGCATCCCATGATACTTCTGTCGGGTGAACGCTTGTCGTTCGGATGCCATCCACCACTGCCGTTACGTCAAAATCTTGAGCGAGTGGAGCGTAAGCGTCAAACCCTCCCCACCTTCAAGCCAACTAATCGCTATGAGATAATCCTCCTCAGAATCAGTCAGAGGAGGATTTTCTTATGGCCAGAGAAGATATTCTAAAGAAATGGGAAGCTCGTGTCGCTGCTTTCCGGTCTAGCGGAGAGAATGCAACAAGGTGGTGTAAAGCCAACCACGTAGATCGCCACCAGCTCTACACTTGGATGAACCAACCCGCTTTGCTCCGTGACGTGGTGCAGGCTCTTCAAGCGCTATGTTAAGTCAGTTTTCCGCGAATCGGGTGTATTTGGCTTGCGGTGTCACGGATCTACGAAAATCCATTGATGGGCTTGCCGCCCTCGTGCAAGAAGGTTTTGGCTTGGACCCGTTCTCGCCTTGTTTATTCGTATTCTGCAACCGCGAACGCAACAAGCTTAAGATTTTGCACTGGGACCATAACGGTTTCTGGTTGTTTTACCGTCGACTGGAGCGCGGGACGTTTCAATGGCCAACGGGCAGTAACACCACCGCGACCATCTCTCCCCGCGAGCTTCGTTGGCTGCTGGATGGGCTTACCCTTCATCAGCGGCAGGCGCATCCGCAAGTCACCGCGCAAACCGTCATTTGACGACCAATGTTCGCCGTTTCGCCATACCTGGCGGCACTTTTCGGCAGGAAATAGAGGCGTGTTTAGCTAAGATAACAGTATGGAAAATCGAACGGATCACCTAGACCCTACAACCGAATCATACGAAGCGACCATTGCAAAGCTGGCGCAACAAAATGCGGAACTGACAGCCAAGCTCAAATGGTACGAAGAACAGTTTCGTCTGGCGCAGCAAAAGCGCTTTGGCGCATCTAGCGAGAAGACGCATCCGGATCAACTCGACCTGTTTTATGTGCTCCGTTTATTTATGTGCTCAGTGTAAGCGGGGAAGCCTCAAATTTAGTAGAATAGCGGTGCTAATTTAGAAAGGAGCACTGCTATTATGTCAACGATTAGGATCAATGAAGGCACGCGTCGTGAGCTCGACAGATTTAAGGCGTACATGCAAAATCAGGAGTATACCGATAGGACTGCCACAGGGTATCGCACCTATCTTTCGCGATTCCTGCGGCAGCAGACCGAACTACTGGAAGCAAGCACATTAAAAGGCGCTGCCGAAACGTTCCTCGAAACCGAAAAAGTAAGACACCCGCAAACCTTCAAGTATTGCCGCGCTGCGTTGAACTTGTATTACAGGATGGTTGCCGGAGAGAGCCTGAGGGTGCCTCCCGAAACAAGTACTGCCCCTGAAATCGCCGTCTTACTCCAACGCTTTCGTGCGTATTCGCTTACGGTCAAGCACCTCGAACCAGACACAGTTGCTTCGGAAATCAGTCATGCGAGCAGATTTTTGGCGTATGTCGCTGAGCACAGCTCGCAAAGGTTCGTCAATGGGCTAATGGCGGAGGATATCCGCATCTATCTGATGGAACAGCTTACTACGCTTAAGGATTCCTCAAAGGGTCGCATGATCACATCGATCCGCAACTTTTTTCGCTGCCAAGCGTTTTATGGGCAACCCGTGCATCCATCCATTTTTCGTTTGCCTCTTTCTCCTGCCGTATGGAAAAAATCCGCTTTCCCCACAACTCTTAACATGGAAATGTTCATTACGCTTCATCAGATTCCAAATGAGAATACGCATTCCGGGAAACGGGATCGTTGTATCATCCTTTGTTTTACCGAACTGGCTCTAAGGTGTTCCGAGGTTGCAGCGCTGACGTTGGATGACTTCAATTGGCATGGCGGCTATGTGACAATCCGAAACACGAAAAACGGTTCTGACCGCATACTACCCATCCCGACTATATTGGGGAGAGATTTGGTTGAATATCTGACACTGGCTCGTCCACAGACTTCATGCAGAACGCTCTTTGTCCGTTTCAGCCATCAGCGCGGCGAACCGATGGGATGCAGCCAAATCCGAAATGTCGTCCGCAGGAATAGTGCAAAAGCCGGTCTTGAAGATCATGCTTGCGGCACGCATATCTTAAGACGAACAGCGGCGACAAAGCTATACAATGCCGGGAATTCATTAAAATTGACCGCCGACATTTTGGGGCATAAATCGCTAGACTCGACCACCCATTACGCGAAAGGGGATATAGCCGGGCTTTTGTCGGTGGCGTCGCCTTGGCCGGGAGGTGAACGCCATGGTAGAGAATAATCGTATTACCCGGCAAATCGAAGAATATGTAGCGTACAAACGCAGCTTGGGCTATCGCATAAAAATCGAAGCGCAGGAACTCAGACGCTTTGCGAAATACACGAGGGAGATTGGGTATGACGGCTCGATCACGGAGGAATTAGCCATGCGGTGGGCCGCTTTGGATGACCACTTCACACGCAAATATATGGCGCGCCGCCTTGAAACACTCCACACCTTCGCCGTATACATTTCTGCTTTTGATGAACAAGCACAAATCCCGCGAAACGGAGTCTTTTGCAAAGCGCACACGCGCACATCCCCGTATATTTATACCGATGAAGAAGTCCTGTCCCTGATGCGCGGCGCGGACAGCCTTTTTTCACCGGATGGGATTCGCTCCTGCACCGTAGCATCGGCCATAGGGCTCATGCATGCAACAGGAATTCGCGTTTCCGAGCTCACATCTCTGAGAATCACCAATGTGCAAATGGAAGAGGGCTATCTATTCATACGTAACTCGAAGTTCAAGAAAGACCGACTTGTCCCGCTGCACCCTACTGTGATCGCCAAACTATTGGCGTACCGCGTTTTCATCGAAAACAAAATCGGTGTCAGGGATCGTGACGATCCCTTTTTTGTCACCTCGTATGGTCGTCGGTTCAACACACGAGCGTTTGAGTACGCGTTTCAATCGATCCGTCCACTGGTATTTGGCGATATAACAAAACCGCCAAGGCTTTTTGATCTGCGCCACACCTTCGCCTGCAACACCGTCAAACGCTGGCATGAAGCCGGGGAAGACGTGAATCGGAAGCTCTACTTGCTGTCCACCTATATGGGGCATGTGAAGCCGGCAGACACCTACTGGTACTTGTCTGCCACCCCGGAACTCCTCGAGATCGCTGCCCGGAAATTCGAGATCCGTTTCGGAGGTGACAGCGCATGAAAAACAGCGGCATCCAGATCCAAGCGCTGATTCAAAAGTATTTTCTTCAATGGCTAATGGCTCAGCGCAATGTATCACCGGAAACCATCAAGTCTTACAGAGACACATTTCGCCTTTATCTCAGGTATATGGAAACAGGTCATGGTGTAACTCCATCTAAAATGTCAGTCGCTCAATTTGACGCGGACCACATCTTGGGATTCTTGTCGTATTTGAGCAAGGAGCGCGGCAACAGTCCCAAGACCGTCAACAGTCGGCTCGCGGCGCTGCATAGTTTTTTTAAATATTTAATCTTCGAATTGCCGGAGTACAGCGGGCTGCTAAACAGGAGTCTGATGGTTCCGTTTCGGAAGGCCGAAAAGCGGCAGATGGCTTTTTTGACGGAAGACGAGTTCGCCGCTTTGAAAAGCGCCTGCAATACGGATACTGCGCTTGGATGCCGAGACCTGTTAATGCTTATGCTGCTCTACAACACCGGCGTTAGGGTATCCGAACTGGTCGGACTCAAGTTGAGCGACCTTCACATCGACAGCCGGAACACGACGGCTTACATCCAAGTACATGGGAAGGGCCGTAAAGAACGTCATGTCCCCTTATGGAAAAGCACGGTAAGATATCTTGCTGATTACATGCGCGATCATGCCCAGGATGAATCCTGTCATTTGTTCGCGAATTGTACGGAGGGCAATCTGACACGCTCTGGCGTTCGTTACCGTCTGGATTGCCTGCAAAAGAAAGCGGCTGAAACGATGCCGTCGCTTGAAAAAAAGAAGATAACGCCGCACACCTTCCGACATACGACCGCGCTACGGATGCTGCAGTCCGGCGTTGACATCTCTACCATCGCCATCTGGCTGGGTCACGAGAGCATCATCACGACACATAAATATATGGAGGCAGACTTGGAGATGAAGCGACAGACCCTCGAAAAAATGGGGGATCCCGGCCATTCTGCTTATCATTTCTCACCGGATGCTTCGATTCTGGCGTTCTTAAATTCATTGTAACGTTTTGTTTATGTGACAATTTAAATGCAGGAAACGAGGCGCCGCATCGCGCTTTGTTTTCTGCGGCACATAAATATATGGAGCACATAATTTCGTCTATGTGCTTGAGAACATAGACGAAAAAATTGGATGTTCGCCAATACACCGCGCGGTGCAAGTGCGAGCGCCATCATCTACAGCCTCGTCGAAACGGCGAAAGAGAACAGCCTAAATCCTTTCAATTACCTAACGTACCTGTTTGAGACGCTACCGCAGCTTCGGATCTAGATGACGCCGAAACGCTTGACCGATTGCTTCCATGGTCGAAAACATTGCCGCTGTCTTGTCGCGTATTTAGAAAATAGATTAAAACAGCCTCCATCTGATTGCCAGGTGGGGGCTATTTTACGCTTACAAAGAACACGACAGGTCAGCTCATTTCGTCCGCGGTCATTTCCGTAACATGCGTTATGGACGCGTATGGATTTCAGAGCACATCCGTGGTTCTCTCGTGTCTGAGCATTGCCGTAGTTAGGTTGTTGCTCATTGTCACCCGTCACTAAAGTCATCGCAATAATTGTTTTTGGCCCCTGTTTATCGGGGGCTTTCCTTTTTTATTATAGCCATAGCCAAGAGGGTACCGAATTTTAAAATAATAAGATGATGGGGGCCAAATGCAGCAGCAAATTATGGACAGGTTTTTTGACCTGTATCTCATTCAACACAAGCGATATCTCATGCAGTTTGAGGGTGGAGAGTATAAACAAAATAAAGCACAAAAACCTCTGAAACTGTATCATTTACAAAAACACCTTGAAGGTGAGCGGACAATTGGAACATTCTCCGGGACACACCTGACGAATTTTATTTGCTTCGTAATCGTCAAAAACAGCTCCGGCATCGTGCAAAACTTTGCGATATCGGGAGGGACAGTAGACACTAATAAGTTGTCTGTCTCGATCTCCGTTCCGGCCGCAGTTCAAAAAGGGTTGTATAACGTAGAGGTTAGTTACGGCAATACGATGAGAACGGCAAGCTTTCAAGTTACAGAACCGGAGCCGGAGCCTAAGCCTGGTACAAATCCGCCGGTTACAAATGACAGGGACATCGACAAAGAAGTCAAAGATAGTCCGAAAGTAACGTTTTCTCCTCAGAAGCTAAAGGATCTGCTTGCAGCCGCAAAGCCGAATGAACACGGGATTGTTGACCTCGTGTTGGACTATACGAAAAATGAAGCGATGAAGGAGATTCAAGTCACCTTAACGGATATCGGCGAATGGCTGTCCATATTGGATAAACGCGCTTATCTGGTTGTGATGACTGACTATGGAACGGTGAAAGTGAGCAGAGAATCGATCCGGAAGTTTGTAATGGGTGCGGACGATAAGATCACGTTTGTCATTCGAAAAGGCAGCCTGATCGTCGAATGTCTGGTCAACGATAAACCGGTCGATTGGACGGACGAAGAGCATCCGCTAAAAGTCGAAGTGAACCGGAATATCAAGCCGGGAGAGAACGGCGATTATATCGTTGCTTATCGCGAGAGCGGCGGGACGAAGGCCATTATTCCCCAAAGTGTTTACGCAAACGGCAAAGTGGCGTTTTGGACCGCGCAAAGCGGAACCTTCGATGTTTTGTACAATGAAAAATCGTTTGCGGACACGAAAGGGCATTGGTCTGATCGGGCAGTGAAGTATATGGCTGCGCGTGACATCATTAAAGGCAATGGGAAAAACGCCTTCTTGCCTGAGGCAACGGTCACTCGCGCGGATTTTGTCACGATGCTCGTTCGCATGTTGGCGCTGAAGGGCGCGGAGACGGATTCTTTCAGAGACGTGAACAGCGGCGATTATTACGCAGTCGAAGTGGCAGCCGCCAAGTCTTTACAGCTTATAAAAGGTAACGGGAACAATGAATTCAAACCGAAACAACAAATCACCCGCCAGGAAATGTTCACCATAGCTGAACGCGCATTGCGAAAGCTGGAAATGTTGAACGACGAACCGGGCAAAACCGACCTCAGCCAGTTTAAGGATGCCAACGCGATATCCGGCTATGCCCGTGGCAGTATTTCGGCTTTATATGAGAAAGGTATGATAAAAGGAGCCAACGGCAAGATCAATCCTGAGGAGCATGCAACACGGGCAGAAGCGGCTCAGTTTCTGATGAATGTGCTTTTTGAAATAGCACACAGGGAATAAAAGCAATAGGCAATCGCTCTGTGAATCGCAAAGAGATAAATCATAAACCGGCGGCTAGATCCCCAATACGATAAGGGCTAGCCGATCATCGCAGGAACGTTGGGAGATGCAGCCCTGTTTCGGCGAATAGACGGTCGCGAGGCCTGAAAGAAAACCAGAAGGAAGCGGAGAGATGGTCTGTGAACAATGAGCAGTCCGGTATTCAGAATCGGGTTCATATCATAAATTTCATTCGAGGGGTAGAGTGGAGGCAGCCTATCGATGTGTTCGAACCGCTTCGCGAGCAGCTTGCATTGGTTCGTCGTTACGGGCTTAAGGCAACATGGCTTATCCAGTTCGACGCTCTGATCGATCCGGCGTTCTCCAGTCTTCTGCAGTGCGAGGAGGCTGGCGCTCAGGGGATCGGTGCCTGGTTCGAGGTCGTTCAGCCGCTCGCCGAGAAAGCCGGCATCCCGTGGAGAGGACGCTACCCATGGGATTGGCACGCCAATGTCGGCTTCTCCATCGGATATTCACCGGAAGAAAGGGAGCGTCTCGCGGACGTATTTATGATGGAGTTCCGGGCAGTGTTCGGTCGCTACCCGCGGTCGGTCGGATCATGGTTTATTGACGCGCACTTGCTCGGGTATCTCGCCGATCGTTACAACATTATTGCTTCATGTAATTGCAAGGATCAGTGGGGAACGGACGGCTATACGCTATGGGGCGGCTATTACAATCAGGCTTACTATCCGAGCCGTTTTAACGGCTTCATGCCGGCTCAGACAACAGCCAATCAAATTCCCGTACCGGTATTTCGCATGCTTGGGAGCGATCCAATCTACCAATACGATGCTTCTGATACGGGGAACGGGCAGGGCGTTTTCACGCTGGAGCCTGTCTATATGGGGGAGGGCGGAGGAGGGGATCCGGAATGGGTGCGCTGGTTTATGGACGTCAATTTCCGTCCCGTTCAAGTATCGTTCGGGTATGCCCAGGTCGGACAGGAAAACTCTTTCGGCTGGGAGGCCATGAGAGACGGCTGTCTGACCAAGTGGCGTTACTCGCGGACAAGGTGGCGTACGGTTCGCTCATGGTCGAGACGCTCGCAGAGACGGCAGCATGGTTTAGGGAGCAATATCCGCTGACTCCCGCCTCCGCGATTTGCGCTCTGGAGGATTGGAAGGGCGAAGGTCGCCAGTCAGTATGGTACTACAGTCGTCATTATCGGATTAACTTCTACTGTAAAGACGGACATCTCCGCATCCGCGACATGCACCTGTATGACGAGACTTACGCGGAACGGTACTTGCGGGATATTTGCGCGACGAAAGAATGCTGCTACGATACACTTCCGGTTGTTGACGGCGCGCGCTGGAACGATGACAGGACCGAAGCCGGCATCGTTCCCTTCTTTTTTGCTGCCGACGGATCGATTATTCCGGTTGTGGTCGAAACGCTACGCGTCGACGAATCCGTGCCGGGAGAACTGACAGTTGTGCTCGCTTGGCAAGGAGGGGGTAGCCTGACATTTCATTGTGTTGAAGACCGAATCGCCGTTCATAGCGACAGACCGGACTGGGGGCTGAGAATGATCTGGGGGGAGACATCCGGGCAGCCGTTGATGCAAATCGACGGGAACAGAGTACGGTTTGTGTTTAACGGTCACCCTTACTCCATTGGCTTCGAAAGCATATCCGAACTATCGAGGGAACTAACTGTCCAGCGTGATCGGGGAGGACGGATAGACGACATCGAACACGGACCGTCGAAAGCCATTATGTTTCGTCCGCTTGATCGAGAGCTGCGGATTTTACTGCAACAAGAAGGGATAGCAATAAAAGGAGAGGGATGAATTTCCTTTCCTGTTTATTTGACAATACTCCGACAGTTTTGCTTTTACCGGTCAGGCTGCATGCAATGTCCAACATAGACTCGGCACTCCGGCAGAAGGAGTCGAAAATCAGGATGCCGTAGCGACTTGAGCAGAAGCGGCTCAGTTTCTTATGAATGTGCTTGCTGAAATAAACAAATAGGGATTAGAGGCGAAGGGGCAGTCCAAAGGGACTGCCTCTTTGCGTTAAGAACTTTGTTCCCGCTGCCGCCACTGCGTCGGCGTAACGCCGCTAGTTTGCTTGAACTGTCTGCTGAAATAGTGAACGCTTTGAAAGCCCGTCGCAGCGGCTATGTCCTGTACGGGCATGTTCGTCGTGGAGAGATAGCAGGCGGCTGCGTTCATGCGCAATTCATGCAAATATTGCAGCGGTGTTTTGCCGGCGACGCTTCTGAACAGCCGGATAAAGTAGGAAACGTCGAGATGCGCGTATGCGGCAAGCATGTTTACCGTGACGTGTTCGGCGTGATTGGATTCCATGTGGCGTATAAGGGCTTGGATGCGTTCCCGCGCTTCGGCTTGTTCCGGAAGCTGCCGCGAATCGGTTAAGCGCTGCGAGGAACGCGCTTGCAAGCAGCAGCCGACGAGCAGCAAAATTTTGCGGACTTCCAGCGTCGCGATTTGTTCCGCCGCTTCTTTGAAAGGATATTGCGGCGATAAGATTTCGAGCAACGAGAGCGCGGACGAATACACTTGCGAGAGCTCCGGCGCATGCCGGTCGTCGCTGCTTTGCAGCCCGTTCCATGTCAGCGTTTGCGCAAGCGCGGGAAATTCCGCGGAGTTTTGCATGTCGAGCTCCAAGTACATAAAGCTGCACGAGGCAGACTGTTTGAACAGAAAATGCGGCGTGTTGGGGCTGAGCAGGAACAGGGCGGGTGCGTTGACGGCATATTCTTTTCCCATCCACTTAAGCAGGATGCTCCCCGACGAAATGATCAGCATTTCATGGTAGGGGTGTATGCCGCCGCCGCCGCTTTCCGTTTTTATGTCAGAACCTATATTTACAAAATCGTAGTTTCGCAGATACATGCGGCATGCCTCCGTATCACGGATCTTTCGGTGCTTTTATCATAATGTACGCCAACGCGCCGTTAATTTCAATCAAAAAGTCGATTTTGTGCAAATCGCTGCAACAAAGGCCGGTCTATCCAATGAAAATAGGTCGACGTCCTGAAGAAACTCGAATAGTATCTGCAAAGACAACGCGCCTTGTTTCCTGTAGCCTGATGGATAGATAAGCGCAAAGGAGCGAACGAAGATGGCGAAAATGAAGTCGCTGCACATAACGGGACCCGGGCAATTTTCGATTATTGAAAAGGAAGTTCCCGCCGTTAAAGATCATGAAGTATTGGTGGAAATCGAAGTCGTCGCCACTTGTCCCAGGTGGGACATGAACATGATGGCGGGCAAGGATATGTTCGACTATTCCAAGTCGCCGGAATACCCGCTAGCGCCAGGCTGGCCGGGTCATGAAGCAGCGGGCGTTGTAAGGGCCGTCGGCAGCGGGGTACGCGGATTTGCGGTCGGCGATCGGGTTGCGGCGCTTGAGCATGTCGAAGGAAGCGGCGCTTATGCCCAATATTTGAACTACCGGGAGCATGAGCTGATCAAGCTTCCCGACAACATATCGTTTATGCAGGCGGTTTCTTTCGAACTGCTGAAATGCGTCATGATCGGTCTTTCGCAATTCGGCGATATGCGGGGCAAGTCCGTTATCGTCTCCGGACTTGGGCCGGCAGGCATGCTCGCGATTCAGATGGCCCGGATTTGGGGGGCTTCCGAGGTGATCGGTGTCGACGTCAGCGAGCAGCGCATTCGTTACGTTCGCGAACTGGGGATCGGTCAGGTCATGCACGTGAACGAGCTTGGCGACCGCCGGTTCGACCTCGGGTACGATTGCGTTGGCGCGGCGCCGTCCGTGCAAAATTTGCTGCGGATCGTCGATCGGCACATCGTCATTTTCGGCGTGCTGAAAGGAACGCTGCAGTATGAGGAGCATTTGTGGTTCAGAGGGCTCAAGCTGGAATCGTATCAGTACCGTCCGTTTGGCGCCAGAGACCGGGAGCTGCTGATCGATGCCGTAGCGAACAAAGGGCTGAATACGGAATGCATCCAAACCCACCATGTGCCGTTTACACGGTACGACGAGGCAGTGGAACTGTTGAAGTCGCAGGAAGCGATCAAGGTTCATTTTTATCCGGGCAAAGATTTCGAGTAAAAGCGGGGGGATGGGCGAATGAAAGGAAATGCAGTCGTGTTTACGGACCGGTTGAAAGCTTCGTTCCAACAGGTGGATATTCCGGAGCCGGGTCCGGACGAGGTTGTCGTCGATGTGGAAGTTTCGTGGATCAGCAACGGGACGGAATCGTCCTTTTTTCGCGGCGAACGGATTGCCGGCGATACGCCTTACGAAGAGGGAGCGCCATGGCCGTTTCCGATTGTCGCCGGCTATCAGAAGGTCGGCGTCGTGACACATGTCGGCGCGGAAGTGGTGGACGATCTTAAAGTCGGCGACCGTGTGTTTGCCACGGTCAGCAGGGTTTCGGGCATGTTCGATCCGTACGGCGGTCATGTCAATCCGGCGGTAACGCCGGCTCACCAAATCTGGAAGCTGCCGGAAGGTCTTCCGTCCGCCGATTATGCCGGTCTTGTACTGACGCAGGTCGGGTACAATTGCGGCGCGCGGGCGCCGGTCCGGGCCGGCGATCGCGCGATTGTGCTTGGCGACGGGCTTGTCGCCAACTGGACGGCGCAAACGCTGCTGCACCGGGGCGCGCAAGTCATCGTGCTCGGCAGGCACGACGATCGGCTTGCTTTTATGCCCGGCGAAGCAGTCGCCGTTAATACGAAGAAGGCCGATGCGGTGAATGCGGCTCGCGAGTTCGCGCCGGACGGCGCGGCCATTATCGTCGATACGGTCGGCGACATGGACAGTATCCATACATTGTTTCCGCTGCTTGCGTATAACAGTCACATTGTTTCTGCAGGGTTTTATGGCCCTCGGGGACATATTGATATTCAAAAGCTGCGGGCCAAGGAAGTTACGCTGCACACGCCGGCGGGCTGGACGAAAGAACGGATGGACGAGACGCTGCAGGGAGTTAGCGACGGCTGGCTGAAGACCGGCTCGCTCATTACGCACCGTTATCCGTCGGAGCGCGCGGATGAAGCTTGGCGTTTGATTGCGGAAAAGAAGGAGCCTTGTCTCGGAATCGTTCTCGATTGGAAGTAAAGCAGAGTGGAGGTGTGCATATGAATCGGTTTGTGCGTTTGCATGAAAGGCTCCAGGAGAAGGCAGGCGACGTGAGAGCGCGAGCGGTGACGTACGTCGCGATGGGCGACAGCGTAACGCAAGGCTGCATGCAGGTTGGCGTGTCCGAATACGATAATGTGTATCATCAAGTGTTAAAACGCGGCATCGAGTGGCGTTATCCGGGGACTGTAATCAACGTCATCAACTCCGGCGTAGGCGGCGATACGGCGGAGGCTTCGCGGACGCGTTGGGAGCGGGACGTACTCATGTATAAGCCCGACCTCGTGACGATCTGCTTCGGCCATAACGATGCGCACGGCCGCGAGAACGGGATTATCCCATTCGTTCAGGCGCTCGGCGATCTCGTGGAACGGATTCGGGCGGAGACGGACGCCGAAGTGTTGCTCATGACGCCTTGTATGATGACCAGCCGCGACAATAATGCCGTGGCGGAGGAGCATAAACCGCTCATTCCGGCGTTTATCCAGCTGGCGGAAGACGGCATCTTGCCGATGTACGTCGACGCCGTAAGGGAATTGGCTGCAAAGCTGGACGTTCCTTTGCTGGATGTATATCCAATGTGGGAGCGGATGGAGAGGGACGGCGTCGACATCGCATCCCGGTTGTCCAACGGCATCAATCATCCCGACACGGCGTTCCATGTGGAGTGGGGCGCGGCTTTGGAAGCGAAGCTGTGTGACGGGAATGGCTAGTGTGACGGGAATGACGAATGTGATGGAAATGACGAGTGTGGCGGGAATGACGAATGTGACGGAATATAAGGTGCGCATGCGGTAAATCCTGCAGTAAATCCTGCAGCACGGAAAGTTGGCGTCATGCCAAACAATGGGAGGAATCCCGCCTGCATGGATATACGACTTGCGCCGATCGAATGAAATAAAAGAAACACCGCCGAAGGAACACTTCAGCGGTGTTTCTTTTGCCAACATGGATCGCTGGTACTTGTGTAAGCATTTCTTCTCGTTCCTTGAAGAGAACGACTTTGACTGGGTTACCAAGGCCAAGCGCAACACGGCTTTGTTCCGCAAAGTCATTGAACCTGGCACCCGCCGGGAACGTTACGAACCGCTGACTCCGGTTATGTTGTCTTCAAGGAACTAACGCGTCATGCGCCATCGGGCCTCCGTTCGATTTCCATTCCGGGGATCTACATGAAGCGCCCGTATACCATCCTTAATGGGAAAGGAGAGCAAGTAACCAGACAGCGATACGTTACGGTTGCTGCTGTAGTTGCCATGCGCTTGAAAGAAGATGAGCATCCCGAATCCGATACTGTTCAGGCTGAGCCGGGAGAAGATCCTGCAACTTACAAAGGCGCCTATTTATTGATCAGCAGTCGCTGCGATGTTCCGGAAGAGGTGTTGAAAACGTATGTGAAGCGCTGGCGCATCGAGGTATTCTTTCGCGCCGCCAAGCAGGAACTTGCTTTTGAGAAATGCCATTCCGAATCCGAAGCGCATCACCATGCCCATTTCGAGCTATTTTTTGCCGCTGAAACCTTGTTAGCTGTTGCACTCTTTGAACTGAACAAAGAAAAAACGAGTGATGATGAAGGCTACACCCACGGCGAAATGGTTCGTGGCCTCTTCCACACTCGTTGTCAGGTCCGCGTGAAAAACCGCAAAGGCATTCAGCGAATCTCTATTGATTGTGACATACATGTGCAGCAATTTGCAAGACTTATTAAACTTTTTTGGCCGGAGCATTATTTAATGCTTCTTTGGGCTACACCAAAACCGGAAATTTACCAGGGGTTACCTCGAAGTGCATAGGTCATGTTATCTTTTAAGAAGCACTCTTGGCGAAAGTCTGAGAAAACGAGAGAAATTAAGCGCTAAGCGATTCTCCATAGAGGGAGGATAGTTTAAGATCATTCGCGCTGAACCATACCATAAGTGAGTATAACGTTTTTGTCGTTATTCTCAGCAGTATGCTGATTGGGCACTTCAAACTTAAACTCGATGCTCTTTAGAGTCTTGTCTGAATTGAGATTGATGCGTTCAATCAGCGATTCCAAAAGCTGCTTTTTAAGCTGGACATCTGCGTTTTCCATGAGCATATCGAAGTGTTCCATTACAAAGTGGACCTCGTTTGCATCGTATGAGGTATTGAGCGCTTTAACCAGTTCAAGCTCCATATCTTGCTTCTTTGAATTGAGTTCGGTCAGGCTTTGTTCGATTAACGATTTGAATTCCTTGTAGTCGTCATACAATATTTCTTTCGCAAGAAATTCTTGCTTAATTTCTGTCAGCCGCGCCGTGTTTTTGCCGATCTGCTTTTCGGTGTCCTGCATTTGCTTATGAATTAGGCCCGTATCAATCGTGTTGTTTGAATTGATTTCCGAAACGATGTCGTCAATTATTTGCTTATTGTTGATGACGTATTTGATTTTCTCTAAGACGGTTTTCTCAATATACTTAGCTCTTAGCGTGTTATGGTTGCATTCTCGTGTGTTCTTGTAGGTACTGCAATTGTAATAACCGCCATGCTTGTCATTTTTCTTGCGATTTCCAGCAGGTTGATAATTCATTCTACCGCCACATTCCGGGCATCTTAGCAATCCAGAAAGCATGTGAGGATTAGATGGCATCCTTCGAGTCTGTCTGCGATTTTGCTCTGTAATGATTTGTGCTTTTTCAAAGGTATCTTCATCAATAATCGGCGCATGAACGCCTTTTTCTAGAATGAACTGTTCTTCCTTCTTACGCTTTTCTTTATGATCGTAATTCGTGGTTCTACCGTAGCGAATAAAGCCCATATACACTGGGTTATCCAATATGGTTTTTATGGCAATAGGAGTAAAAGGCTTGCCTTTTTTAGTTTTAAGATTGAGCTGATTCAGCTTATCTCGTATTTGAACGCATCCTTTACCATCGACATACATATCGAAGATCATTTTAACCATCTTTGCCTCTTCTTCGTTGACGACAAGCTGCTTATCTTTGTTGTCATATCCAAGAACGATTCCGCCAGTCCACTTTCCTGCTCTGGCTACCTGAGCCATTCCAAGTTTCACGTTGTCAATGATTGTATTCCTTTCGAATTCTGCAATACTGCCGAGCACTTGTAAAGTTAATTTACCAAGTGCAGAACTGGTATCAAATCTTTCGCTTTCACTGTAGAAATTCACCGAATATTGTTCAAAATGATCAACGAGCACCAGTAAATCCTTAAGGCTCCTTGAAAGCCTCGATATTTTCCAAACTACCACTACATCGAATCTACCTTTAGAGCAGTCTTTGAGTAATCGTTGTAGCTCAGGGCGATCGGTGTTTTTGCCGCTCTTACCATCATCAATGTATTTCTCGGCTACGTCATAATCATTCCTATAACAATATTTCTTAAGTGTTTCTACTTGTGCATCCAAACTGTAACCTTCTTTTGCTTGCTCCTCTGTGCTCACTCGAATATACAAAGCAGCTCTAATCTTCATTCATAATCTCCCCTTAATAGTTGATCTGCATTGAAGAATTATATTAGGCCGGTTGAAATGTTAAACATTATTGATTTGACTCATTGAATTTGTCGTCATTCAAAATTGCAATTCGCAATTCGCCGTGCATTACTTCGACTTCAACTCGGCTTCTAATAGAAAACCCCAGATCATTCAGCCACTTGCCCTGAATTCTGATCTGAGGTATTTGTTGATTATTCACGAACGCGCTGGAGACTGTAAGTATTCGTTTTTTCTTGTCCATAGTCATGCGCTCGTCTTTCTTTTTTGCTCTCGAAGCGTTTGAACTTTGTTGAATAATTGCTTGGATACTATGGCCGGAATTGAAGCTTTAACTTGTATTTGATTCTTTTCTTTCTTGCCATCATAAGTAAGCAAGCCAGTGTATGCTGTGTTTCGCAAAATGTAGCATATCGAAGTCCTTGACCATGTTTTACTGGCATCAGAGCTTCCAGAATCGTCTCCAGACTGTTTTTGTAGCGAGCTAATATATTTTGCAATAAAACCATAGCTTTTGCCCTCAGCATACAACTGGAACATCTGGCGAACGAGCTTTGCTTCGCTTTCGATTACCACGAACTTGCCATCAGTTATGGTGTAGCCATAAGGAATTTTGCCACCTGCATACTTGCCTGATTTAGCTGTGACTACGCGGCCAGAGCGAGTTCTTTCGTTGATCAAGTTCCGTTCAAATTCTGCGAAGCTTCCAAGCATTTGAAGGGTGAGCATTCCTTGCGGTGTTGAGGTGTCGAAGTTTTCAGAGACGCTTATGAATGCAATATCGCGTGATTGCAGATCATCTTCGATCATGATGAGTAAATTCTTGAGATGACGATGAATACGGTCTGATTTAAAGACGACTATTGCGTCAATCTCGTTGCTCTTGTCCTGTGCGAACTCAAGCATCTCTGCATATTGAACTCTTTCGTCAATCTTCGAGCCAGACTTTGCTTCATCGACAAACACTTCTTTTAATTTCCAATTTTGACTGGTACAATAAGCATAGATGCGCTTCTTTTGCTCAGCAATTGATGTGTTGTCTTTCTGCGAATCTGAACTAATACGAACATAGCCAACAACATATTTTATAGCTTGTTTCACTTGACAACCTCCTGTAAGAAATAACCATAAAAATTCATATGGAGATTATATATATCAAGTGATTTTTTGTACACATAAATTGCTATTTGGACATAGATGGTAGGGGGATATATAATTGTTACCTTCATTTTTCGAATTTAGAATGCTTGAGAATAGTTTAGAAGAGGAAGACACCTTCATAGAAATACTAACTGAATTGATATCAAAAAAAGAAATTAAAGATATCGCAAAAATTTTAAAAAGTACAGGTGTATTAATAAATCAGTATCCGGGAAAACACAAATACAAAAACCTAATAGAACGTATTGACAAACAATTACTAGAGAAAGATATGACATTATGGACATTATACAAAAGTCAATCAGAAATGCTTAATTCATTATTCCAGATTTGTTATAAAGACAACAATTATAAAAAGGCTGAAAAATTACCAAGACATATTGAGATACAATCTTTTTTAACAGTTCTTGAACTTAGTCTAACATCACTTAGACAAGACGTTACTTTACCAATAAAATTGGATTTTGACTTTGCGTTTAATAATCATGATTCAGTTGTTATGGCTAAAGAGAAGATGTTTAACTACATTGCATTAATAGCAGGTAGCATTCTGAATTATTTGGTTTATCATAAAAAACCAAAGCTAGAACACATAGACTACCGAGCCAATATAACTAATGCAAATCTGATTAGCTCAGCGCATCACTTTTCTGCTTATGATAAAATCAATGTTCTCAAAGATATAGTTGATTATTGGCGGTACTACGACTGTAAAGTAATTCAAAAAAATAACGCAGTAATAATCGAACCTAAAGAAAAAGAATACTATTTAGCAAACGATATTTCTTTAAAGAGATTTGAGACTAGAAGAGAAAAGCTCAATATTGAATTGGAACACATTGATCTAAGTGAGCATGAAATCAATGAAGTTACTAATCAGCTACCTCCTAATAAGTTTTTATCCAAAGACGAAATTGCAACATATTATAACACTAAAGAATATTTTTATTTAGACAATCTTGATCACGAGATTTTAGATGTGCCTTTTAAAGAATGGATTCGAGCATACAGTGTAATAAAATTAATTTCAAATAATTTCCTAAAAAGCAGAAACTTCAGTGACGAAATGTCCTTATTACAAGTATGTCTACAACTTGACAAAGAACAACTACGATTGCACCTCATAGAATATGGTGTATCAAAAAAATATACCAATTGCATTATTGATAAGCTAACTTTCGGAAATAAAGATACAGATCTATTTGACACACCATTACTATGCTTCAATGAAAATGAATATCTCATAATTCCTACATTAGCTCTTAATATAGACATTGCACGAGTGTTAATGTGCAATTTTTTAAAGAAGAAATCTAATATGGACTTTAAAGGGACCGGATTTGAAAACCAAGTACTTGAGGAACTTAGAGAAAAGGGTATCTGTTGTAATGGCCTATTAGCAAAAGGTAAGTTGAATGAAAATGAAGAAGAGCGAGAATTTCAATGCGATGTAGCGTTTATACTTAATGATGATTTGTATTTGTGTGAATGCAAATCATATTCGCAACCCACAACACATAGAGGATTCTATGAATTAGTTGATAAAAAGTATGATACTGTAGTAGACCAGTTTAAGAAAATTACTGATTTTTACAAAAAAAACTTGAATCTTGTACGCAGCGGATTAAACTTATCAGATTCTTGGACTCCCAGAAAAATATATAAACTTATTTTAGTAAGCTCACCATTAGGAGCACGAGAAAAAATAGATGATACTTACTTTATCGATCACTCTGCATTTTCAATTTTCTTAGAAAGAAAAAGACCATCAATAGTCGATATAGAAAGAAAAACAGGTTATGAATTTAGCTTCTATAGCTTTCTTGATGGGGACATAACATCAGATAAGATGATAAAACTTTTTAAAACCCCCCCTCAAGTTGATATGGAGAAGAAACGACGTAGAAGAATTTATAAAGAAATACCTTTCGGAGAGTTAATTGTAAAAAAATTTGATTTTCAAACAAAGTTCGATGATAAAATATCTCTAACGGATAAGAACATAAGCAAATACTTGAAGAAAATTGAAAAAGCATATTTTAATAAAAAGTCCCAGTACAATTAATTAGAATTACTTGGACATAAAAGACTGCGCGGCGTAGGAATGGCGTGGACTTTAAGCAGATATTTGCAATTGTCAGTCATCTCTTCTTGTTTTCTGCCATACAAAAAATGATACTACAAGTAGTCATTAAAAAGGCTACTTGTAGTATCATTTTTGAATAAGCTATGAAATTACAATATATGGCCACTGAATCCCCAAGCTTTATTCTTCTGCAATTTCCACTTCGATCAATCCGGCTTCGATCATTTTGCCAACCAGATCGTTCATTTCGCAGTTCAACAAAAGCAGCTTGTGCAATTCATCCTCCGTTAAAGCCGTGATGCCCTGCTTCTGTAATAACTGATCTTTTTCCTTGGCGCTCCTGACATACTGGCTGATTAGTTCATTTCGCTTGTCATCCACTGTGTTCAACTCCCTTCATTCCACTAATGAAGCTGATCTTACTGCGCCTAATGCAGAAAAGTACACAGTGGCGTTCATAGTCTGGAAATGAATACGAACAAGCCAACAAGCAATACCAGACCAATCATAATCACATTATAGAATACGACAGGGTGAGTGTTATGCCTGACTCCGCAATGAGGGCAAACTTCTGCTCGCCGTGAAATGACATTGCCACAGTCTGTGCATGGCTTCATTTTTTTATTGGTTTGTGCTGCTTTATTCATGGGTGGTAGTCCTCTCCGGTATTAGAAATTGTTTTTGATTGTCGTGTGATTTTCCAGGTTGCTGTAATCGTCATTCGAGTTCTGCTTTACCCAATCGATAAAGACGCTTGAACCTATGCTCTCATCTGTCCATGTGCTTGTAGATTGTGTGCTGGCCTGACGATTCCCAACAGTTACGAGCAGTCCCATAATGCCATCCGGTTTGTTAATCATGATCGATGTGCGCAGAATTGGCAGTTCTGTTGCATAAGCGGCAAACGTAAAGTCACGCGCTATTTTTTTCGACGCGCTTTCCAGATCGAAGCCATCCTCTAAGTCGTAGACTGCTTCAACGGCGTAGCGATCATTTCTTTGGTAAATTTCAATTCGTCTTAATCCGTCAACGGATTTTGTAATAGCTAATCGAATTTGATCTTCCGGTGTCATCGAAGCGATTAGCGTTTGTTCATCTGGAAAAGTAATTTTGTCTTGAAATAATAGGGCGTTGTAGCCGCCAAGTGATTGAACAGCATTTCCGCCAAGATATTCGCCCTTATTGCCGAGAATAACTGTCACATGTTCCGGTTGCTCATTCGTATTGAAAAAGATTTCTGTGTTGAGTGTCATGGTTTGAGGGGCTACTTTCTCGTCTATTTCAAATTGAGTGTATAGCTGGCCCTGATCGACAACGATTTTCTTTTCCAAATTGGATTTGATGTTATGTTGATCTATATGCCAGAGGTTATATTTGACGAGGGTTCCGTTCGGCAAGTTTGTGTTTCCGGTTATCGACAGCACATTTCCAGAAACGACTATGTAATTATCTACAGACGCTGAAAGCATTTGATTGGTACTGCTGGATGAAGCCGTATAATAACTGGAATTGCCGGACTGCTTGACCTTGCTGACAAGCGAGGAAATCAAGACAACATTGACCATCAGCAAAAAGACGATAATGACAACCATCCAAAACGTTTTGTTCATTTCTCCACCTTCTGACTGTGAAAAGCTTATGCCCATTCACTGTTTTTAGTCACATTTTACCACGCAATCAGTCTATTTGTAATCATAAAACATTGCATATTGTACTCTATAATTGATTTTCTATAGTTTCTATACTGATATAAGAGGTGAATGCATATGGAAAACGACGACTTTATTGTGACACCGAAAGAAAAATCCGTTACGATTACGATACGTGTAGATAAAGCGATTGCTGACAGCTTGGAGGAGCTTGCTGTGAAAAGTGACCGTTCGAGAAATGAGCTTATCAATATGGCTCTTGAATATGCGCTGAAAAATGTAAAATTCCAGGATAGCGCCAATGAAAAGAAGCACAAATAAACCAGTCGAAGGGTTGGTTTTCGTATGTGTAGTGATTTTGTTAGTTTGACTTACTTATTTGATGATGCTTCAGAAGCGTCTGTTTTGATCTGAAATCGCATTGGGATGCCCATGCGAATATTTTATCGTTCAGTAAGTTACAAGATAACAGGAATGATCTATGCTTTCTACATGATGCGGCCAATCTGCGACAATGCTTAATGCGATCATGGCAGATTATCAGATGGGCATATCGAATCACCATTCGAAAAAAGAGGAAGGGGGATTATAGGGGGAAGGAAGAAAAGGTTTTAAGGAATCTTTTTTATTCTTCATCTTCTAAAGAAGATTTCAGAATAAAAATAGATATCGGTGATGTTGCCATCACCGATTCATTCGTTTGTGTAACAAACGATGTTGACCAGCATAAAAATTCCAAATGGTTATTACCCTTTAGAAGTGATCATTTGTGTTACACATTACATGTTTAAATATTCATTTGGAATATCGAATCTCTCAGCTAAATGCTGAACGATTTCCGATGAAATGCTGTAGTAACGGCGTGCTTTTCCTCTATTTATTGTCTCCTGCTGTAAGTTAAGATTGGCCAGCTTTTTCCCAAGAGTTACACGGCTCATGTATTTCGTCAGTTCTCTATTCTCTTTTTCATTAAAGAACCGATAAATGGTGTCATTACAATACCACTGTGTTTCACCATCAACATGGTCTGGACTGGTAGTAGTAACGAGTCGATGCAGGGCGATGATAACTTTGGTTGCATCGTGATTCAATACATTCTCATATTTGCGTTGATCGGAGCTTGTGTCTATAACCTCAAGGAGTTCATCGGTAAATGTTGTTTCATGCTCGAGGTCAATGTGAAATGTAACTGTAACGAGTGGCAGCCATAGGTCCTGCTCTCTGTCACTGATATGATCCGGCAATACCATGTTTGTGCTTTTTCCGGCATATTTTGCAATAATCTCTGGAGCGTGCATAAGTCCGTAACGGTATAGTTTTTCCTTTAAGTACTGAATTTGCATTTGTTCTTCTCTCGGATTAAATTTGCGCCGCGCTTCACTTTTTGGCTTTTTAAACATCCGAATCGTTATGCAGCGTTCTTTTAGCGTATCCTGAATGTCACTGATGCTGGCCAATGCCTTAGGAGAATAGACGCTGATTAATTCCGGTTCAAAATCGTCTTTTTGCTTCTTATTTTTAGTAATTTTGCCATCCATGTAGAACCCCGAACGTAATATCTTGTTTAAATCCGTATCTATTGTCTTGTCCATCATTTCAAATTCATCGATTAGCAATGTGGGCGAAGCCATTTCAATCATGCGATATTGTGCAGATGTGGAGGAAGCGGCATCAATCAGCAAACCATTAAAAGTGAGTTTGCTCAACAAATTTAGCAAGGTTGATTTTCCGCTTCCTTTCTCAGCGTGGAGCCATAGATACGGAAAATGTGTGAACCCTTTGAAATGATACGTGCTCATAATCCATGTTGCGAGCAATGTATATAGTCTAGGATTGTCGAGATAAATGAATTGAGCGATGTATTCTCTCAGTTCATTCATGAGAAATTTTGTTTGAGCCACCGTTTTACTAGCGAAGCATTTTTTCATAATTTCCGGCGAGAGCCCTTGAATCGGTGCAGATTTTCTAAGCTCCTGAAATTTGAATTCCTTCCTTGCTTCATCCTCGAATAAAACATCCCTTTTCAATCGATAGGTTCCGGTCATAAACATCCATTGTTTAGACGAAGATTCCAGATACCCGTAAATTAGAGTGTCGTTGATATAGTCTTGTGCGGGACATATCTTTTGCGTCGTTTCTTCCAAGGTGCTCAATTTGTCGAACGGAGTTTTCGTTAGTTTTTTCATCTGTATCCTCTCCTTTGTTCTGTGGTATTCATAATTATATGAATCGCCCTATGAAACAAAACAAAAGAGAGTGGTTGTAAGCAACAATTAATATACAAAGACAAGTGTAATCTGTAACGAACATGATAAGAATGCAATCCTGGACTGGTTTTCCGTTCGTTACAGTTGTGAGAGACTGCTTACGTATTATTTTGAGTCGTTCAAATTGGGCAGTTGTTTTTGCGTTTCCAGTCGTATAGCTTGAGGTGAGTATGAACAAAGGTTATGCTCTGGATGCTTTCCAGTTCTTTGCAAACAGCTCTGCATATATTATAATCGTTTGTCATTACTGAAGATGACAGGGGCTTCCCTGGCTCTTCTGAGCATATATGATCGATTTACGATTTATTTACGATGACTTTATGCATAGGGAAGACGAGAGCATTCTTTAGTGTCATCATTGTGCAATTTAACGACAATCTCATGAATTGACAAAAGCAGACCATTGCTTAAGTTTTCGTTGACTTAAGTATTGATCTGCCTTCTTTTTTTGTAGTGTGTTTGGAATGGCTGAACACAAATCTCCGTCTCGTAATATTGATTTTTAAATAATTGTCGCTGTGGCACACTTCTTAAGCATTTTTGGTATCTATATTTGTCTGCCGGAATGTGAACTTGCTATGCTGCCTTGAAAAGCTGGCCGTCAGGAATAGTAACCCCTATACAAACTCCTTTGTAGTAAAAAAGGAGTTGTTGTTCTTGAATAACACGAGCCGACAAACGTTCATTAAGATTGCTGCAGAGATTATCAAAGAAGCGCTGGCTAAGCAACAAGAAGAAGCAAAGACAGTAAGATAGTAAGATAGTAAGGGGACAAAGAGCCCCTTTTTAAGACATAGGTGACACTAGCACAATATTCCAATGGCGTGGTATGCTTGAGAAGTATAGTGCAAGTTTGTAGATAGCAAATGGTTCAGTTTATTGTAATTTTTCCACTGCGGGGGACCCAATTGGTCTGTAAATGCTTATTTCAAATAAGTTACCGCTGCGAACAGTCTTGAGGAATACAGGGACGTTATATGAAGCACCTGCAAAAGAATTGGTGATGATTTGTAATGAAATATAAATTTAAAAAAGGTATGGTGATTCCCGATGAAAAAAAGAGTTTTCATTAGCTTTGATATCGATAATGATGAGGGAACAAAACAAATGCTGGCGGGACAAGCGAAGCTTCCTGATAGTCCATTCGATTTTAAAGACAATTCGGTTAAGGCGCATTTAATTGGCGACTGGAAAGAAAAGGTTCGCCGTCGAATGGATAATGTTGATGTTGTTATTGTTCTTTGTGGTACAAAGACACATACAGCGGATGGTGTAGCCGCCGAATTAAGTATTGCTAAAGAAAAAGGGAAACCATATTTTCTATTGGCAGCATACTCAGATAGACACTGCACTAAGCCTACATCGGCTTCAGCATCTGACAAAGTATATAATTGGACTTGGGACAATCTTAAAAAGTTAATTGCCGGTAACCGTTAAGGAGAAAAATGCATGAAAATATTCATTATACATCGGTATCAAGACAATAAAAAAGCTAGAAGAATATTAAAGCAAATATCAAGAGAGTACCATTTAACAATTGATCCAATATTTTTAGATAGTTACCGTGAGGAGGAATGGAAGGACAAGGCTTTAACCGAGATTTATCAATCCGAGGCAGTAATTGTATTTAATCCCGATGATTGCACGGATTCTGAGAACGTACAATGGGAGATTGGAAAAGCACAGGAAGCAAATAAAGAAATAATCGAACTTAAGTATACTGAGAACTCTGATTCAATTGCTAGACTAATAATGATATATAATATGCGAGATGAATTTGAAAATTGCTTTTCAGTAGATACAAACAACTCTATGGAATTGTACAAACTAATGGTTCAATCTTCAGAACAATTAATTCAACGAAGACAAGCAACAAATGCATTTTTCATTACTGTCATTGGAAGCTTGCTTGCTATCGCTGCCCTGTTGGTTAACACAGGAACATTAAATGGTGATTCAATCGGCTTGCTATATGGTTTTTCCGCAGTAAGTTTACTACTTTGCAATTCATGGAGAAATTTAATAGACAACTATGGGAAACTAAATAAAGCAAAATTTGATGTTATTTTGAGGCTGGAAAAGAATTTAGGCGCCCAAATATATTCAGCCGAGTGGATTGCTTTAGGCAAAGGTATGAGAAAAGAAAAATATAAGTCGTTTACTTCTACAGAGAAAAATGTTCCTCTCTTTTTCGGTTTGTTAATAATCTTGCTAACAATTGCAATAACTATTTGGTTATTTTTTATTAAATGATACCAATAAAGGTAATGTAAGAACATTAATTGACTTAGGAGAGTGGGGCGAGAGTCTCGAATTAAGTGAGGTTTATTTTGGAGGAGAGCATTAGTGGAAAATAGAATAGATAGTGCGTTTAAACTTTGGAAACGTAGAGTAAAAGATGGTCACATAAATGCGATATGCAAACCTTGTTGGGAGTTAAACTATTGTCCCTATGGGTCACTTGTCGAAAATTTTCCCATTACAGAAAATGAGGAATATCGTTGTAGAATTTTTGGACATGTATGCCCAGTATTTTTAGTTGCTGAACCATTTACAGAAACTAAAAAGCTCCGGAATATTACAAGGAATATACCCCAATCTGTTAAATTTAAGGTATTCAGAAGAGATAATCAAGTTTGTCAAGAATGTGGTAAAAATGTGGGATTTGAAGAACTAAACTTTGATCATGTAATTCCTTGGTCTAAAGGCGGTTCCTCGGACGAAAGCAATATTCGATTACTTTGCGAAGCATGTAATAAAAAGCGAAGCAATAAATATGAGAATGAATATTTAACACCAGTTTTCCACGAAATATTTTACGAACCTTCACCAATAGATCTTACTATGCTTGAGGATTTATTGAGGTTAGTATCTTTATGGTTTTATATTCAAAATAAAAGTGGCGTTGCACCGAAGGAAGATGATTATTGCAAGATAATTCAAACTGAGGATACTGAAACAGATAAGTTTATGTTTTTTTTGGCTTCACAAGTTGTGGAATTACTTACAAGTGAAGAGAGTTTTATTAAAATCAAAAAGAAAATGCAAGCTCTGCGGTTTCGGTGGGGAAGTAAAGAGGGGCAGAGTCATACAATTAGTGAAACGTGCAAAAAATTTAAAGTTGACGTGAACTATTATGTTGATTCAGAGATGCTTATTCTAAGAAGATTAGGATTTGTTCTACAGAAAGATTTACAGGCTTCAAATGAATACTACCAACTAAATGTAAATTTATCAGAATTCCTTGAAGGAAATCAGATAGTTATATAATTTTTGACTAGTGAGGGATTTATGCCAGATACTAAAGAACAAATAAAATTATTTGGCGCAATGCATAGTGAAGTTGTAAAAAAAATGATTCATAAGAGATATTATTATAATTCAACAGCAACTTATCTTAATGCCTTATTCAACGAGGGCGGAATTACTCGTGCCAATAAAATCTATTGGGATGAGATTTTATTAAGAGCACACTTTGCTTCTGTAACAAGTATAATGCGTAATGAGAAATGGCTTAATGGATTAGTTTTATCAATTGATACAAGTAATTATATTATCTTTGCGGCTTCATTGCGAGGATTTTTAGAATCAGCAACGGATAGTTATTACTCTCTCAACACTCCTCTTGATTTAGCTTGCAACTTTAAAAATATTAAATTGGCCGTAAATGGAAATCTCAATAGATTACTACAATCAGACACGTTGGAAGAAAAGTTGATCCATTTTCAACATGCAGCAAAATCAGATAGTAGTGGTTTACCTTACAACAAGCCGTTATATGCTAGTAAATATATAGAACTATTCGATCAATATGGTGATGTAAACACTAAAGAATTGTACGTAAAGCTTTGCGAAGTTGTCCATCCTGCAAAAGATTCCATTTCTTGTTTTACGACTACAATAACGGAATCGGAAAACTTTGAATATTCCATTACTGATACAAGTCTCGATGTTCAAAATATTGATGGTATTATTAATGAGTACAGTTTTGCGATAATTAATTTGCTTAAGATGTCTATAAATGCGCCTATCCTATGCTTAAGAATATTAAATTACTTTGATTATGAGCTGGTTAAGTCAGAATATCTAGATTCCTGCTTGATTAACGAATTAGTAAGCAAGGATGTCTGGGCTCAAGTGATGGAAATGGTAGAAGAATCACATTCGTACTAAATTATCCTCAAAATAATAATATAGATCTTATATTTTAAAGCATATGAAGGAAGTTGAGTATTTCACTTAACATCATATAATTTTACAGGAGGTCAAGCCCCCTTAGTTCCTAGGTAGAATTAAAGGGGGCGGGTTCTTCCGAATATATTCTGACTTCTATGGTCAATCTACTAAACCACAAACCGCACTTCAATTTTCTCCAAAACGTTATACTGGGACACAATACGCCGAACCGTATCATAAGTAAGGGCAAGTTTTTTGCGGAATTTCTTGTAAGCTATGGATTTGTATATATGTGTGCAGGTTCCGGACTATGGTAAAGTTTGAAAAGGCTACATAGGAGTATCGTATTTTGGAGCATCCTCGTTACATCCTATGCAAGGAAGAGATTCGCGAACGGAGGAGACTCCTCGAGGCGGGTAAGAAAAGTGTCAGAAGTGCCGATGGTGCCTGTTAGTGCTTCTTCTGACGGTACTTTTGCTTAGCAGAAAGAGAAGATGCTCTAGACAAGAATCTGAAAGGGCACTTGTATCTGGCCAAAGAAAAAGCCCTTCCACCTTGTCGGTGAAGGGGACTGCGACTACAAGACACTGTCGTAGCATCTCCTCAAATTCCAGTTCAATGTCTTGGAGCTTCTAACCTTGCTGAAGGTAATCTGCTTCACTATGTTCTGTATTAGGGCCTTTTGTGATGGGAGCCATCACAGTTATGTTCGTCTGAATTTTAGAAATTAAATGATAGGTGGATTAATGAATCTTTGGAGGTTCAGACTTCATCGTATCGTTAAGCTGGGTCACAAAAACACCTTCGTTCGGGCCAGGGTTATTTCGAAACATTTTCGCTTCTTCGACCAAAATTTCGTCTGTATCCGTGCCAAGTATCTTTATCGTTGCATCAATGAATCTCGCAAGTGGCATTGCACGCGGTTCATTGTTATTGCTCTGAACCCATGGCGGTACAATCTCAATTACTTTTACCGATGTGTCTTTAAGCAGGTATCTTTGGGCCAGCGTATAGGTATGAAGTGCTGCCTTTGTCGCGGAGTATACAGCAGTTGCCGCTAATGGAACAAATCCAAGTATCGAAGTCGTGTTGATGACAAAGGCTTCTTCTTTGGACTTCAATGGTCGATTAATACAGAAGTTAACCGAATCGGACCTAACAAGTTTGTGGCGACTGTCGAAACCAAAACATCCTCATTGATCACGCCCACCGCGTCATCGGGTTGAATGATGCCTGCGTTGTTAATCAAGACATTCAAATCCGGGAATTCTCCGATTAACTGCTTGGTTGCCCTCTCTATACTGGTAGGGTCTTGTACATTCAATTCCATTGCGGACATTCCGGGATTCGCTTTGATTGTCTCTTCCAAACGCTCCTTATTTCGTCCAGAGATAATAACTTTATTTCCAAGATGGTGGAGCGCTTCTGCTAACGCACATCCAATTCCCGAACCGCCACCTGTAATGAAAATCGTGTTTCCTGTAAGTTTCATGATGATTCCTCCTCTTCATTTGGACATATGTTGAATTATCAATATATGTTTTATATAGTGAATGTATCAGGGCGATAAATGGGGCTCAATGGTTAAAACGAGCGCGGTTGTTGATTTTTCAACAGAGGGCTTTGAAGTGATTATTTTTTGAAAGGGATAAAGGGGAGAAGGAGATGACCAGGCGTATTCAAAAATCGAGACAAGCGATTATGGATGCTTTTATGAGGCTGATGTCAGCAAAAGAATTCGAGAGCATAACGATCAATCAGATTGCGGTAGAAGCAAATGTCAATCGAGGAACGGTGTATTTGCATTTCGATGACAAGTACGATCTGCGCGAGTAATGTATAACAGCTCAAATTAACCAGTTACTTCGACATTGTATGTCTGGAGATGACCAAGTTCATCTTCCTTCCAAAACCGCATTACTTCAGAGTTTTGAATATTTGGAACAGCATGCTTCATTCTACTCCATAATGCTGAAGAGTAAGGGAAGCACAGTATTTCGAAATCAAATGGAGACCATGTTTGGGGAAAATCTGAGTGAGCATCTGGATTCAATCAATCTCGATAATGAAATGAACAGGGACATTACGGTACAATTTTTAACTTCAGCAACAGTGGGTATATTGGAATGGTGGATTATCCGTTCGATGCCATATCCTCCGTCGGTCATGGTTGAACAATTTTGGAATTTGCTTAACCGAGGTGTCTCAGGACACGAATATTATTCCATGGGGAGTCGCTAATTTGGCGGCTTTTTTTGTATGAATGAAGACCTGCAAATTAATGAAGAATTTTCTCAGGTTAGATAGGGGGAGCGGGTGATAGTTAAGAGTATTAAAATATCTTGAGCCTCGTATGAATATGCACATTTTAACAGTAGCGTTGCATTAAACTTCACATGAAATTCGGACGATTAAACCTAAGTTAAATTGTGCTATAAATGTTAAATTTAAGACGTTCATTGCAAAAAAAACCTCCTAAAATGAGAGGTACAGGTAGTCCTATTGGCGTCCGCCCCCGGATTCGCCGCTGACCGCGACGACGCCTGTCCAAATCTCTAATTAGGAGATCAGCCATGGACAAGGATACACTACTTTCGTCATTTGGTAAATGGGTCGCGCCGATTAATTCGGAACTAATTCAAGAATGGAGAGACTTAAGCAACCTCGACCGTTACGTCAAAAAGCTGAACACAACCGTGTTTCTGCTCCTGTTCATGGAGGCTCAACTTCAAAAACGCAAAGGGCTGCGTTCGATTATGAACTCCCTTCGGGTGGATGAAGAATTTCAGCAGGCACTCGGCATCTCTTCCATCAGCGCCGCCCAGCTTTCTCGAAAAAACAACAAGCTGGATCCGGAAGTGCTGCAAACTATCTTGTGTGATCTGATGACAAAGCTGCACCAACTTCAATCTCCTGTTGCCGCGCGAGTCGGACCTGTTAAAGTGATCGACTCAACCACGATCAGTTTGTGCCTGACGAAATACAAGTGGGCAACATTCCGCAAGACAAAAGCCGGTGTGAAGCTGCATCTTCGCGTCACGTTCCTGGAGCCGGGAACAGTCTATCCGGACAAAGCGGTGATTACTCCCGCCAAACCGTCGGACCATACGCAGATGGATGTCCTGATCGATGAAGCGGACGCCACTTACCTCATGGATCACCGGCTACCTCGATTACCGCAAGTACGATGATTACTGTGAACGCGGAATCCGTTTCGTCTCGCGGCTAAAAGACAACGCGGTCATTGAGGAAGTCTGCGAGTTGCCCAAGCCTGAAGGTACGAAGATTAAACGGGATGTCAAAGTCATTCTGGGCAAAGGCAACAAGCGAATGAAAAACGCGCTGCGTATAATCGAAACGACTGTCACTCACGGACAACCGGTTCGCATCATAACAAACCGGTTTGACCTTACGGCCGAGGAGATCGGCGAGATGTACCGCAGCCGCTGGCAAATCGAGATCTTCTTCCGCCTGGGTGAAACAAAATTTGAAGTTCACCCGCTTTTTCGGAGAAGAAGAAAAAGCCGTCATGAATCAAATCTGGATTTGCCTCATCGCTTATTGCTTGTTGCTCTTGATGAAGCTTGAGCTCACCACCGACAGGACGCTGACGGAATTGATGGATTCGCTAAAGACGCTCCTATGGAAGCCATGGGAAAAGCTCGTCGCCGCTATGAACTGGACACCCAGTCGAACGTCAAAGGGACGACAGAAAAAGCAGACGTCGGTTGTCGTAGCGGAATAAAATTAACACCTCCACTTGAAATGTATTTTTATACCAAATGGACACTGGCTGCCTGACAGCGAGAGAGCCTCGTAAGTTTTAACCCTTGTCCGTGAAAACCTAATTTCAGATAATTTCGATAACTAACCATGTCACCGTTTATGCAACGCTACTGAGTTTTCCTATAACAATTTTAAGGTCATCCTTGTGGAGCTTTCCAATTTTGAACAATAATTGCGAGCGATCAATTGTAATAACCTTGGATACTCGCGCAGTTGAAGGGAATTTTAGTCCAGATTCCTTGTAGTGAATAATGGGGACATCATATGGGTCATTTGTTCGAGGAGCGGTTTTAGTGATCTTAATGACGACAAGATCTGGATCCTCGGCAACTACAATAATAACAGGTCGATCTAAGAATTTTGAACTGTCTTCTTCTAGTGGAAAGTGTGCGAAGTAAATGTCTCCAAGTTCATAAATTCATAATTCATTTTTGATTATTATCGTAGTCTTTAATTGAGGAAATCCAATCAGACTCTTCACGAATAGGATCATCTTTGGTGATGACAGTGAGACCGTCATTATTTTTTATTGTGTTTGATTGAGCTATTTTTTTAATTCTTTGCAAATGAGCATTAAGATCTTTTTCAATAATACTCAAATCGTGTTCCCCCTGACTCATTACGCACACCTCCAGATAAGATAAGTGTACACAGAATAAATTAGCAAGATACATTGATTGATATAAATATTGTAACACGTGACAGGAATTAATGGAAAGAATAACGAACAAGAATCTTTATGTCACTGAAGAAGTCAGGCACGTCATATAACAAAGGATTCACGCGTCGCGGGGCTGTCGCCCTTGGTCCGGACCGGAGTCAATTGAAGAAGATTCAGTGAAGTGGGTTCGGTAGCAGGGAAGAGGATTCAGCCGGACACATCCAACTCCCTAACCGCATCGCGGCCGCCCTTCGGGCTTCATGGAGTAATCTAATTATCTGCAGGAAATGTTAACGAATGATCTGCTTGCTTTGCATGAGCGGATTAAAGAAGCAGGCGCCCATATTGATCATGAACCCGTATTTACTCCTGATTACGGCTATTTCACCTTTTATGATCCGGATGGGCATTATTTTCGAGCGGTGGAAGAAAGGGGCGAATATTTCAACCTAAAGCAACGAATTCGTTCGACGCTCAATCGTGATTTGACCGAGCATGAAAATCAGTTGATAAGGGGATTATGTGAAAAAGCGAGCGTTGAACAGCAAAAGTTTCTCAGTTCCATCCTCGCGGAAATTCGCGGTTCTTGAGCGGAAGCCGCAAATCAATTTGGAACCATTCCAGCTCTTTATTCATCCATATTGCGCATGCAAAGCTCCCGGAGATGGAGGATGACGATCCGCTCGATAGTCTCTGGTGTGTATAGCTCCGGGCGAAGCAATGCGAGGATCGTCAAGCCTTCGACAACCGCGGCCAGTCTAAGCGTTTCGAGTTCAATGTCCATCGACGGGGGAAGAAGCTCCGCACTAGCCAGAATGTCGAGGACAGTTTTAGTCAGGTGATGAAGTCCATCCGTGAGCTCGTCTTTTTTAACCCGCAATGTCGAACTTGTGAGGGAACGGATGGCGAATACCCACCAGACGCCGGTTGCAGTTCGTTTTTCCGAATCCATAGGGAGCAGCTCTAAAAGCACTTCCTTCGCGGCTTTCATCGGAATACGGCTTATCTCCAGCTCTTTTGCCCTGTCGTCGGCTCCTTTCGTCAAATAATAATCCACGATAAACAGCAACAGCTCGTCCTGCGTTGAAAAGTAATGCCGCAAAGCACCTGGCGATAACCCGGCCGCAGCGGCGACGGCGCGGATCGACGCATGCTCAATCCCTTTTGCTTCGATAATGCTCCATGCCGATTCGGCGATTAATCCCCTTTTTTGTTCGTGATCCACGATTTTCGGCAATGGTAAGCACCTCTTGTTTTATTTAGCACACTGTATTAAAATAAATAACACAGTGTGTTAATTAGATTTTTATTCTGTTATAACGTATCGCAGCTATCGCGTCAATTGTCTGCCACTTGTCGCGATTGACGGGAGGGATTCCGGTGCAAGACCAACCGAACGGATTTCGTTTGCATTCGACCTGCTATATTTGCAAGAGAGGGTTTGAGGTCTTCGAGGGAACACAAGCGTACGACCTCGTGAAACGAAACAGAAAAGGAATGCATTGCTGCGAAGATTGCAAGTACAGGATCGAACTTGAAGCACGCCTGCAGTTCGGAAGACGACTGTTGACCGGTAAAGATTAGGTTTCAAGATAGAACGGGCCATCCTGAAAAGGGTGGCTCTTCGACTTGCTGTTATCGTAAGTCGTTGATTTCACAAATGTGTCTACGGTTGGTTTAAGTTGTATGGGGGAGAGGTCTCTGCTTAGAAGGTATCACATGCTCGCAAATTGTTCCCGATTTAATTCCCGGATAGCCGGGATCGATTCCCTTGTTGCCGGGATAAACGGAGCCCTACAATGGAGAAGAGGGCGAGATCAGTTCGAAGAGACTGTGCCCCAGCCGAGAAATCGGCTAACCGTAATGGAGGGGTCATCGCATGAATCATCCATACGATGTCATCATTGTAGGCGCCCGGGTCGCCGGGTCGGTCCTCGCTTATGAATTGTCGCAGGCAGGCTATCGCGTGCTTCTCGTGGACAAAAGCTCGTTTCCGAGCGATATCCTGTCCACCCACAACTTCTTCGGCAATTCCGTGGCGAAGCTGCGGGAGATGGGCGTTCTTGACCGGCTGCTGCAGACCGGAGCTCCGCTGTACAAACGGGCGTTCATCCAGTTTGACGACGCCGTCATTAGCGGGGACTTTCCGGAAGCGGACGGAGAGGCGAGCTGCCTGTGTGTCAGGCGAGTGCATCTGGATCAGATCCTGTTCGAGCACGCGTCCAGGCAGCCGGGCGTGGACGCGATCGAACAATTCCGCGTCACGGACGTGCTGCGGGAGGGCGATACGGTCATCGGCATCGAAGGTGTGCGCCGCGATGGAAAGGCGGGACGATTCACGGCCAGGCTCGTCGTCGGTGCGGATGGCCGCCGTTCGACGATCCGGGAGCGGGTGAACAGCACCCGACTGATGGCCGTACCGACGGATTTCGCATCTTATGTCGGCTACTATTCCGGATACCGGCAGGAGGATGGCTTCCACGTAGAACTGTACAAGATCGAGGATAAAATCGGGATCGTGTTCCCGACTAGCGATGGCCTGCATGTCGTCGGCGTCATGTTTCCGCTGGACGATCAGGGATGGAGCGAACGGTTCGCCCTCTCTCCGGATACGGCGCTGCGCGAGGCGATCGACAGCGGATTTGCGGGCACACCGCTGGCGGCGCGGCTCCGCGGAGCGGTGCTGGAGGGGAAAGTGCGTGGACTGCGCGGATACGACAACGACTGGTATCAAGGGATGGGTGAGGGCTGGGCGCTGGTCGGCGATGCGTTTTCCTTCAAAGACCCGGCCGTCGGGCAAGGGATGCAGGATGCGCTGTACGGCGCGCGCATCTTGACCGGCATCTTGGCCAAGCATGACAATTGGGCGGCTCATTGGGAGGAGATGGCCGGCGACTATCAGAGGCAGATGGAACAGACGATGCTGTCGCGGTTCCATATGGCCTGCCAATTCACGAAGAACGTCCCTTTCACGCCAGAGCAGAGAATGCTGAATGGGCTTGTCGCCGCCGATCCGGAAGCGACCCGGGCTTTTCTGGGCATCTACAATCATGCCTGCGAGCCGGAGGAATTCGAACAGTTGGTCGGGAGCTTGATGCAGCAGAGCATGGGATAGGTTTTTCATTTGTATCATATAAAGGAGATGAGTGAGGCGTGAAAGAAAACAAGTTGAAAAGCCGCAAGAGATGGGCTTGGCTGGCGGTCGCGGCGCTGCTGCTGGCCGGTCTGGGGTGGACCGCCGATCCTCTGAGCGACGGCGAGGCGAAGGAAGCTCGACGCATCATCGTGTATACCACAACCAGCTGACGGACAAAGGATCGGCGGGCGTCTCCTCGCGCACGTCGATCTTTTGCTATCGGACACAGGACAACGCAAGGCTGTCGCGAAACTGCGGCAGCCTCTATTTATTGGGGATTCGGGCAGATCGGAAGTTCCCCTGCTGGTAAAAACTTGATATAATTTTGAAAGCGCTTTTAAATTGCCGCGAAGCAAGGAGAGAATGGTTCGATGAAGAAAAGCTGGTATTACCGGACACTGCTTTCCTATGCGATGCGCGAGGCAAGACGCCGAAGCCGAAATATACGCCGAACGGCATGTACATCCTCGTGCCGAAAACAAGCGAGCGCGCGGAGGAAGTCGTCAAATATTTGGACTGGATGTCCTTGCCGGAAAACATCATTCGCTTGCAGAACGGCACGGAAGGGGAAACCTTCGAGATGGATTTCACGGTCGCCAGCATCGAAGCGGGGAACCGCGACGGCGTCGTAAAAGCCCGCGTGCTGAAGCCGATCGAATCGGAGATCAAGCCTCAACGTCAGGGCGAACTGCCCTGACGGTTTTTCAACTGGTCCGGCTAGCCATTTTTATGCATCCTCCGGTATTGGGCCGGCGTCATTCCATACACCTTTTTGAAGATGGAATAAAACGTATTTAGCGACGAAAATCCGAAATTTTGAATAATCGGCTCGATCGGCGAATCTGAGGCAAGCAACTCCTGACAAATGTAATTTAGGCGCTTCTCCGATATCTTATCCGTAATCGACTGGTTGGTCTCCGCTTTATACAAACTGCGGAAATAGTTCACGGACAGACCCAAATGGTCGGCCAACATTTTTGCGGACAAGTTCGGATCGGTTAATTGTTTTTCAATGAACCGGTCTGCTTGCTCGATCAGGGCCGCGTTTTTGGACAGACTGCGGGCAGCCGCAATGTCTTCGAGCGTCTTGGTTACTAGCGCTTCGATCCATGGCGCCACGTTTTCCATCGTCTCCTGCTGGTTGATCTGATTCTCGATGGAAGTCAGCCCCCATGATCTGGGCAGCGGCTGACTGGAGTGCTCCTGCATGAGCCGGCGTATGTCCATGAACAAGGTAATCAACGACATTTTACATTCAAAATAAGGCAGTCCCCGCAGCTTGACTACGGCTGAGCGTATGATTTCCAGAACCGTATCCGCATTACCCTTGGAAAGAGCCTGAGCGATCTGCCGCTCTTTGTCCACAGGCAGATGATACAGTTCTCCGGGCGCGTCGGCCAGCCACGCTTTTACGACGAGCGCTCCGTGCCCGAATCGGAACCGTTCCTGCGTCAGTTCATACGTCTCCATATATACCTCATGTATGTCGGTCAGGCTGGGCAGCGTCCTGCCCCAGGCGACGGTCGTGCCGATCGACAAATACTGCTTCATTAACTGTTGGGATACTTGCAGCTTCTTCGCAAATTCTTCGGACAATGGCGCCGATAAGACAACCGCCACGTGATCGTTCCCCATGTCCACCGTTTGCAGCTTGTGTTTGGCCGATTGCAGCGACTCCTGGATAATATTGGACATTGCAAATCGGAGGAGACGCCGGTCCTTCTCCGGGTAGGCCTCCGAAAATTCCGAGAAGTGGTCGATCCGGAAGATGGCCACCGACAGCTGCTCTTCCGGCAGATCAATTCCCCATTCTTGAAATTGAGAACTTATTTCCTCTGCCGAATGGTAGATATCCCCCAGAAAGTCCCGTAAAAAACGCTCCCTGCCCAGAATTTTATTATGCCGCCATTGCTCGGTCAGTTCATGAATCTGATTGCGTTGGGCTGTAAACACATTGGATAAGTAGTCGAGTTCATTGGCGCTATATCCTTCGCCGGGCTTTTCGGCTTGATGCTGTCGCATCACTCTGCTAATCAGTTCTTGAATAGGCGAGTACACCCGTTTGGAAATCAGAACAATAACAGTCAATGAGGCTACGAACAGGATGAGGAACAAGATCAGGCTCGTGTTGCGAAGAACCGTGATTTTTCCCAAAATGACAGACTTCGGTATCGTTTCGATAAAGGTCCAATCCTGAACTCCTTTGATGGAGGAGCGTGCGTAAACCATCAGTTGCTCTCCCCGATTGTGGGGCTGAAACAGCTTCCATCCGCTTTCGTCTTGATTCCCGTGGCTCCTGAGCTCCGCAATTTGTTCCATATTCAAAGGAATGCTGCTATAAACCGTCTCGTCCCGATCATTCAGAACCGTGACCGACCTGCTCGCATATTTCGAATTGTTCTGAAGCAAGGTCATTAAATGATGAGTATCCATATTTAGAACGAAAGCCGAGATGGAACTGCCTTTTTCGTAAAATCTTACGATGGAAATGACCTCTTTGGCCTTATTCCCGGCAAGAGGAATGGACAAGGTTCTCGGAATGAGAACGCTGTGGCCCGCTGTAACCGGATCCCGCAAACGCTCAATAATGTCCTGGTCGTAAAAAGCTTCCGTATCATTCAATCCAAGTCTGGAATCGATAACGGTATTTGTGTAATCGTTCATCAGGTATACAGAGTCGATAGACGGATTGGCGTTCTTAATGTCCATAAGCCGGCTCCATACCTCAAAAGTTTCAAAATCGCTGTATTGATCCGAAAGCGCATACACCTTGAGGGTGCTGTCATTGCTGGAGGAGAAGCTGAATTCCAGAGCCCATTCCATCAGTTGCGCTGTGTTCCGGGCGCTGTTTACTAGCAAGGATTCGGAATGATCGCCGATCTCTTCCAGAAGCGTTTTGGAAGACTGCCAATAGAGCAGCGCAAAAGATATAGCCAGAACCAGAACGTTAGCGCCGACAAAATAAAAAATAAGCTTCATATAAGTGGGATGCCGCTTCAGCGATGCGAGAAGTGGAAGTCTGAATTTCATTGGGCTAGAACCCCCGTATTGATAACTGCCGAGCTTATAAATTTGCGGATTAATTATAGCATAACGAGCATTTTCATCTGCAGAATCGGTTATTTTCGAAATCGTGTTGTTTTTGGGAAGTTCGTAAACCTGCGCTTGCAGGAAAAATTGGAGTTTGCCGGAATTGCCGTTGCGGCGAAGGCTTGGTAAGGTACGGCATAGAGAACGAGACGCTGATGCGATTTCCGGTTCCAATGAAAGGGGGGAAGCAAAACGATGGAATATCAACTTAACGCAAGGAAACGGTCCAAGCTGAGGCATATCGTACAAAATCCTTTTCTCTATGCGATGGCCGCGCCGGGGCTGCTGTTCTTTCTCGTGTTCAGTTATTTTCCCATATACGGGATTACGATCGCCTTCAAAGACTATAATTTTGCCAAAGGAATTACGGGAAGCGATTGGGTCGGTTTTAAAAACTTCGATTATTTTTTTACTTCGGATGACTTCTGGGTCATTCTGCGCAACACGCTGATGCTGAACATGCTGTTCATTGTGTTTACTACGGCGGCTGCGGTATTAATCGCGCTTATGTTCAATGAAATTCGCAATAAGGTTTTCAAACGAATTTCGCAATCTTTCATTTTTCTTCCTTATTTTATGTCCTGGATTGTGGTAGGCATGATTGTCCAATCCTTATTCGGCGGGGAAGAGCCGATGATCAACGCATGGCTGCAAAATATCGGCATGGAACCTGTCAACTGGATGTTTGAGTCGGAGCTATGGCCTTACATTCTGACGGTGATCCGCGTGTGGCAAGGAGCCGGTTATCTTTCGATTATTTTTCTGGCCGCGATTACCGGCATATCGGAGGATTTGTACGAGGCTGCCCGGATTGACGGGGCGTCCAAGCTGCAGATTGTGCTGCGCATTACGCTGCCGCTGCTCGTTCCTACCATTATGATCATGACTTTGCTGGCCGTAGGCAAGATTTTCACCGGGGACTTCGCCATGATCTATGCCATCATCGGAGACAATTCCATGCTGTATCCGACGACCGACGTCATCGACACCTTCGTATTCCGCTCCATGAGACAGTTGAACGACTTCGGAATGTCTTCGGCGGTTGGCCTGTTCCAGTCGGTTATGGGTCTGATCTTCGTCATTGCCGCCAACTGGGTAACCCGAAGGGTGTCCAAAGAATCCGCTTTATTCTAGGAGAATAACGATGAGACAGAAACAGAGCGCTGCGGATCGAACTTTTACGGTATTTGCCTATACGTTCATTTTATTGTTTACCTTATTTTGTCTGTTTCCTTTTCTGCTGATGATTATCGGATCGTTTACGGACGAAGGGGAACTGATTGCGCACGGGTACACTTTATTTCCGCAAAAATTATCGCTGGACGCTTATAAAGCGGTATTGCAATCGGATGTGCTGTTCAACAGCTATGCGGTCACGATTTTTATCACCGTCGTAGGCGCATTAAGCGCGTTGTGCATTTCCGCAATGCTCGGCTATTCTCTGGCCAACAAGCGGAATGTCTTGCAAACGCCGTTTCTGATTTTTTGCTACTTGCCTATGCTTTTTTCCGGAGGCATCATTCCGTTTTATATTGTGGTCAGTCAATGGCTGCAATTGCAGAATACCGTCTGGGTGCTGATTTTAACGTTATTATGCCAGCCGTTCCTCGTCTTTTTGCTTGTCAGCTTCTTCCGTACGATTCCCGAGGAATTGGAGGAAGCCGCAAGAATTGACGGCGCGAATGAAATGAGAATTTTCTTTCAAATTATGATCCCGATCTCGAAGCCGATTCTGGCTTCCGTCGGTCTCTTCTATGCTCTAAACTACTGGAATGACTGGTTTATGGGATTGATGTTCGTGGATAATGAGAGGCTGTTCCCGCTGCAGTTGATTCTGCGCCGGATGGTATCCAATATGGAAGCCGCCAGAAATCTCATTCCCGCCGCCGCGGCCATTGCCGTCACGCCGCCAACCTATGGCGTGCGGATGGCGACAACCGTGTTGACGATCGGCCCGATTGTCTTGCTGTATCCTATGCTTCAGAAGTATTTCATCAAAGGTTTGACGGTAGGAGCCGTAAAAGGGTAATCGAGGATTTCCGGCATTAACCGGATTAGCCCGGTTAATCATAAATACTTTTTTTCAATATATAAGGGAGGTTAACGAGATGAGATTGAAAAAATGGTTTGGCGCGGCGACGACCGCGGTATTGGCTTCGTCACTGATGCTGGCGGGTTGCGGAGGCAATACGGGGACCGGCGGCAAGGAAGGGAGTCCTCCAACGAATACGGGAAGCGCTGCACCGAAGGAAACGGTGACGCTGAAAGCTTATTTTCCGGGGGATAAGCCGGCGGGCTTCGACGACGTGCTGCAGGCGGTCAACGATAAATTGAAAGCGGACAACGTCGGAGCGGCCTTGAATATCCATTTCTTGCCGTGGTCCGATTACGGGAATGCGGTATCTGTGAAGATGTCTGCCGGAGAAAACTTCGATATGTATTTGGATGCCCCGTGGTTGTCCATGAATCAGATGATCGCCAGCAATTCTTTGATGGAACTGGATGCCATGGTGGCCGAGCGTCCGGAGCTCAAAGCGTCCATTCCCGATGAAATGTGGGAATATAACAAATTCGACGGCAAAATTATGGGCATTCCGCTCGGCACCACCCAAGGCCAGGTATACGGCCTGCTTATTCGCAAAGATTTGCGCGAGAAATACGGACTTCCCGAGCTGCAAACGCTCGACGATCTGGAGAAATTTTTGTATACGGTCAAGGAAAACGAGCAGGATGTCAGGCCCTTCGTCATTAACGGCATCAAAGCCGATAAACTTCCGTTTATTCTGAGCGAATCCGCTAATCTGGCGCTCGATGAAGTGCTTGAAATCGGCGTCAACATGTTCGCCTATTCAACCAAGGACAAGAAAGTTGTCGGTCAATGGGCAAGCCCGATGATTGCCGATGCTTATGAACGCGTCACCAAGTACTACAAGGACGGCATACTGTCCAGAAATATCGCGCAGGAGCAAAATGCGGAAATGCTGTTCAAGCAAGGCAAATATGCAGCCACCTATTATGCGGCTGACGGCGTGGAGGGATTGAAATATTCGGAAATGCTGCAGGACGGCAGCGACAAGCTTGAAATTTTCGTTCCGAACGGCGATCAGGCCAAGCCGTATACCACTTTCCAGCAATGGAATTTCCTTTGCATTCCGACTTCGTCCAAGCACGCCGATTTGGCTATGGACGTAGCCAATTGGTTGTCCATTAAGGAAAACCACGATTTGATGGAATACGGCATTCAAGGGAAGGACTGGGAGCCTGTCGGCGATACGAGCTATAAGGTGCTGTCCAACTATTCGTTCCCGGGCTATGTGCTGACCTGGCGGCCAACGTTGAACCGCACGCCGGATACGATGTTGCCGGATGACAAGAAGTGGTTCGACTTCTCCGCCGACCCGGCCAATTTCACGCTTAGTCCAACGTCTGGCTTCAACTTTAACGCTGAAAAGGTGAAGACGGAATATGCCAAAATTACGCCGCTTCACGATTCGATCTTCCTCCCGCTTAATCAAGGCCTGCTGCCTGCGGATGAAGGCAAGGCGACGCTGGAGGAAAAAATGGCGAGCCTCGGCGGACAAAAAGTGATCGATGAAATTCAGGCGCAAATCGACGCCGTTACATCCGGTAAATAACCGCACTTAAAAATCTGAAAGAGGTATTTCACATGAACGTAAGACGCTGCGCGCAAAATCCTGTTATTCGGGCCGAGGACGTTGCGCCCTCCCGCCCCGACTTCCGAGTGCTTGGAGCGTTTAATGCAGGCGTTGCGCAAGTACGGGATGAAATTATTCTGTTACTGCGCGTTGCGGAAGCGCCGGTATCGGACCGGGCGGACGAAGTGCTCATCCCCCGGCTGAACGAAGCGGGCACCGATGTACTTGTAGAGCGCTACGACAAGGCCGATCCGAGCTATGATTTCTCCGACTCGCGCTTCGTCGTAAGGGACGGTCGAACGGTCATGCTCACATCCTTATCCCATCTGCGGGTGGCGAGAAGCAAGGATGGCGTTCATTTCGACATCGAGCCGCAGCCGGCCTTGTTTCCGGAACTCGCTCTGGAAGCGTGGGGAATTGAAGATCCGCGCGTGACCCAGATCGGGGACATGTATTATATCACTTACAGCGCCGCTTCCGCTCGCGGCGTTGGCGTCGGCCTGGCGGAGACCCGGGATTTTCGGACCTTCAAGCGTCGCGGGCTTATGCTGGCTCCCGAAAATAAAGACGTCATGTTATTCCCGGACAAAATTAACGGCAAATACTACGCTTTGCACCGTCCGGTGCCGAAATCATTCGGTTCTCCCGAGATGTGGATCGCCGAATCGCCCGATCTCGACCATTGGGGGAATCATCGCTTCCTGATGGGGCTAAGCGAACAAGGCTGGGACTCGGCCCGAATGGGCGGCGGCGCGGTTCCGATTCGAACCGATCGCGGCTGGCTTGCGCTGTACCACGGCGCGGACAGCAAGCATCGCTATTGTATGGGCGCGGCGCTGCTCGACTTGAAAAATCCGGCCAAGGTGATCGCAAGATCTCGTGTGCCCGTATTGGAGCCGGAAGCTGCATATGAAGTGAATGGATTTTTCGGCAAGGTCGTGTTTTCGTGCGGAGCCATTTTGCAAGATCGAACGATTCGCATGTATTACGGCGCCGCGGACGAAGTGATGGCTGTAGCGGACATCCCCTTGGAGGATATTTATAACACATTTTAATGAAGGGAGCATGAGAATGGCTAACCAAATGCAAAGGTTAGTAAAGAGATGGATATGTCTGACTACGGTTTTTTTAATGATATCATCGATATACGTATACCCGGCCGTATCGGCAAGCACTCCCGAGGCGACGAGTACTTCCCAAGAGATCGCGGATATGAAATTGATGAAAGAACGGATGGTTGATTTTTACATCTCCAAAGATATCATAAACGACGGAACGAACGGTCGAGTCGAATGGACCTTCAAATCACAGGCCGGCACTTACTTAGCTAGTCAAAACGCGGATGGAAGCTGGGGGGATGTCGATTACAAGGATACAACCAATGCTGCCAATGGAAGAGCGTGGTCACCCTACCTCGCATTAGATCGGATGCAATCGATGGCTCAGGCGTTTGCTGACCCGGATGATCCATACTATCATAGCGAAACAATGTTAGACGGTATTCATAAGGCGCTGGACTATTGGTTTACGGTAAAGCCGACTTCAACCAATTGGTGGGAGAGAGGAATCGGCATACAATTAAGGTTGGCAAAAATCGCGCTTTTATGTGAAGGCCATTTAACTGAAGAGCAAGCTTCCAACATTATAGCCACGTTAGACAGCAAACCACACACGGTCGATGGAGCCAACTCGTCCTGGTACAATCAAAATTATATGATCCGCGGCCTATTACTGGAGGATGCCCAGATCGTTCGGAACGCTGTGGAGGCGTTTAACGTGCTGTCGAATGTGACGACGACTTTGACGGGAATCCAGTCAGACATGTCTTTTTTCATGCATGGCAAAACGAATTATACGACGGGCTATGGAAGAAGCTTCGCCAGAGATATGTCATTCTGGGCGTACATTACCTCGGGTACCGTTTTCTCGTACAGCAAGGCGGCGATTGATTCGTTATCGTCCTACTTGTTGGACGGCACCAGGTATATCGTGAGAGGCGATGTTGCCGATCTGGGTATGGGGATGAACGGACCTGATTGGCCAGGTTATTCGAGCTCGGCTTTGACCTTCTATGAAGATCCGTTGGAGTGGATGCAGACGGCCAATCCAACGAGGGCTGCGGAGTTTGCGAGTTTCCTTGACAATATACGCAACATAGGCACGAGCACGAGCAACGGACTGGACGCCAACAATATGACGCAATGGCAGACGCTAGTCTCCTCCCATATGCGAAATGACTATGGAATTACGGTTAAGATGTCTTCGAGCACGGTCAAGGGCGGCGAATGGAGAACAATTAATCCTGACGGATATAACCTGTTGTACTGGACGCCGCAAGGAGCGACCGCCATTCAGAGAACCGGCGATGAATACAGACCCATTTATCCGTTGATGGATTGGGCTCATGTTCCCGGTACGACGGCCCCGTACGTACTCACCAAGGACGGGAATTACAATAATCCCAGAACGTTTGTAGGCGGCGTGACCAATGAGCGTTATGGAGCCACCGCGTACGATTTTAACAAGCTGAGTACAAGCGGAAAGAAGGGTTACTTCTTTTTCGATGATGAAATGGTGGCGCTCGGCGCGGGAATCTCTTCGACGAATAATGCTCCTATTCACACGACATTGAACCAAAGTCAAGCGATAGGCGAAGTTCTAGTAGATGGCAATCCGATCGCAGACGAAACGATGGAAACCAACGGACGCTGGGCCTATAACGATCGTATCGGCTATATATTCCCGAATCCGACGACCTTTCAAGTCAGTCGGGAGACGAAAACCGGAAGCTGGAGCGACGTGATTTTGAATAGTTCAACGGAGCCGATCACCAAATCGATTTTTTCCATTTGGCTTGATCATGGCGTAAGGCCGGCAAACGCCTCCTACCAGTATATTGTATTGCCAAACAAAACTTCGGATGAGGTCAGCAGCTACTCGAGCAACATCCCAATAACGATTCTTTCGAATACATCGTCTATCCAGGCTGTCCGGCATAATACGCTGGGCATTGCGCAATTGCTGTTTTATCAACCCGGAACGGTGACGTTGAGAGACGGTTTGACGGTCACGGTAGATCAACCCGCAATGGTTATCGTTGACGAATCCGCAGCGCCTGTCCGTATTTCAGTCGCCAATCCCGAAACGCCGGGGATTATCGTGAACGTGACGTTGGATCGAAACGGAGAAAAAACGACGACAAGCTATAAGCTCGGCAAGGATACGTTCACAGGCCGAAGCATGACTTTGAATGAGAGCGCCTCCATCGACGACAGAGAATACGATCTCGCTTACGATAAAGGCGCGGCCGCTTCATCCAGCAGAAATAACCGTGCTGCCTCGAATGCGACGGATATTTACAGAACTTCGTATTGGAGTTCAAACCATTCGGACAATGAATGGATTTATGTGGATTTGCAAGAGGAATACGTGACCAATAGAGTTAGGCTAAATTGGGGAGAAGCGTACGGGAAAAGCTATAAAATTCAAGTATCGAACGATGCTGCCACCTGGACGGACGTTTACTCAACGACGACGGGTAACGGAGGAATCGAAGACATTTCATTCAATTCGGTTAGTGCCAGGTACGTTCGGATGCAAGGCGTTCAGCAGGGTGCCGGTAATGGCTATTCGCTTTATGAATTTAAAGTGTATGAAGCTTTACCGACCAATCTTGCAGAAGGCAAGCCGGTAGTGGCAAGCTCGGCCAGAGCCGCGAACGTTGCGGCCGGTCATGCGGTCGACGGCATATCGACTACCCGTTGGGGTTCTCAATATTCCGACTCGGAGTGGATCTACGTCGATCTTGGCTCTAGCCAATCGATCCAGAAGGTCGTTTTGAATTGGGAAGCCGCGTATGGCAAGGAGTACCAGATTCGGGTTTCCGACGACGCGACGAATTGGACCCCGGTTTACAGCACGACAACCGGAGCAGGCGGAATCGATAACATCATTTTCGAACCAGTGAATGCTAGATATGTTCAGATGCATGGCATAAAAAGAGGGAGCGCATACGGCTACTCGCTCTGGGAATTCGAAGTGTATGCGGATTTACCACCCAATCTTGCAGAAGGCATGCCGGTAGCGGCAAGCTCGGTCAGAGCCTCGGACGTGGCGGCCAGCAATGCTGTCGATGGCTTATTGAGTACCCGTTGGGGATCTCAATATACCGACTCGGAGTGGATCTACGTCGATCTTGGCTTAAGCCAATCCATCCAGAGGGTCGATCTGCATTGGGAAGACGCGTATGGCAAGGAGTACCAAATTCGGGTTTCCGACGATGCGACGAATTGGACGACAATTTACAGCACCACATCCGGAGTCGGTGGAATCGATAGAATCGCCTTCGAACCAGTGAAAGCAAGATACGTTCAGATGTATGGCACGAAAAGAGGGACATCATACGGCTACTCCCTCTGGGAGTTTAAAGTCTATTCTGCTCTTGCTACTGTCCCTGACGCTCCTGCCGATGTGCATGCCGTCGGTTACGACAGATCCGCAGAGGTGAGCTTTGCAGCGCCGATTCATAACGGCGGAAGCGAAATTACAGGCTATAAGGTAACCGCGTGGGCGAACGGAGAGGCTGTTGCGACGGCGGAAGGTACGGACAGCCCAATCACCGTCACCGGCCTGACGAACGGTACGGCGTATACTTTTACAGTAGCCGCGACGAACGCTCAAGGCGATTCGGCGGCATCCGAGCCGTCGAACGAAGTGATTCCGTTGGCGGATGAATCTTTAGTTCCGGCTTCGCCAGCGAATTTGACGGCGGCGCCCGGCGACCGATCCGTAACCTTAAGATGGAACGCTTCGGCGGGAAGCGTCACCTATTCCGTGTACCAATATGAAGGCATGGCGGCGCCGGCCGATCCGGGCAACTGGCAGATGGTTCAAGCCAGCGTAACGGAAGCCACGTATACGGTAACCGGATTGACGAACGGAACGAGCTATGCGTTCGCGGTGAAAGCCGTGGGAGCGGGGGGCGAGAGCGAGTTCTCCGCTGCCGTGACGGCGACGCCGAGGGCTCCGCAACCGGAGAGGCCGGACAGGCCGGACAGCGGCAGCGGCGCAGGCAACGGCAATGATACTTCCGTTATCAAATCGACCGACGGCACCATCCTTATCCCGAGCGGCAGGGCCGGCGAGGTCAGTCTCGATAACGAAGTTATCCTTACGATAGGCGCAGGAGCGGCGGAGCAAGAGCTGCGCATCGAGATCGAGAAGCTGCTCAGCACGGCAAACCTCCTATTCGATAACGAAACGCTTGTCAGCAACGTCTTTGAAATCACGAAAAATATGGCCGGCAACTTCAAGAAGCCGATCGTCATCTCGATGAAGTTCGATCCGTCTCTCGTAGGGGACAATCAAAGAGTCGCTATCTTCTACTATGACGAAGCAAAGAAAATATGGATTGAAATAGGCGGCGACGTGAAAGGCGATCGAATTACGGCCGAGGTGGATCACTTCACCAAGTTTGCGGTCATGGCTGTAGGCGAGAAAAAGGACGAAAGCGGCGAACCGAACGCGCCGGCGCCATCGTTTACAGACATCGCGGGACATTGGGCGAAGAGCGCCATCCTGAGCGCGGCGGGCATGAAGCTTGTCAGCGGCTATCCAGATGGAACGTTCAAGCCGAATGCCGCCATTACCCGCGCCGAATTTACAGTTATGCTGGCCAATGCGCTTAAGCTGGAAGGAACGGGTTCAGCGACTGCGTTTACGGACGAGGCCAAAATCGGCGGATGGGCGAAGCAAGCGATCGCGAATGCTGTTGAAGCCGGCATTGTGAGCGGGTACGCGGACGGCAGCATTCGGCCGAATGCGCTTATTACCCGCGCGGAAATGACGGCGATGATCGCTAGAGCGCTTAAACTGTCTGCTGAAGCAGACGCAACGACCGGCTTCGCGGACGATAAGGACATCCCGAAGTGGGCGAAAGGCGCGATTGAGGCGGTTCGCGTGCTGGGCATCGTGAACGGCCGCGGCGACAATAAGTTCGTTCCGAACGGTACCGCGTCCCGGGCGGAAGCGGTGACCCTATTGGTGCGGATATTGGAGCTAGGTACAGAACAATAAAACTTAGATAACGGCAGGCACAGCATAGGAACAGATAGTATGTTCCTCATGCTGTGCCTGCGCTTGTTCCCAGTCATCTCCAGCCCGTTGCTCTGTTTTCCGCTTGACCAATTGCTATCGGACACAGAAGCCCTTATTTTGCCGAAAACCCCTCATTTCGAAGGTGATTCGGACAGAGGATCCGTTATTTCGATGATCAATGGCCGAAATCGCCATCTCGGAGCCAAATAACGGATCCTGTGTCCGCACAGATGCAAAAAACCGGTTTTGTTCACAGATAGCGGATTCTCTGTCCGAATGGACTGGGGCATTGGAGCAAGGCGGGGCGATGGAGTACCGCGGGGGGTGGCGACAGGCCGGGTGGTGGGGCGGGAAGCATACGGAAACGGAAGAACGGGAAGAGGAACGAAACCGCGCAAAAGGACCGTCAGGGTGATTTTCCCTGACGGTTTTTCTTATCAACGGAGCCCGGCGAATCCAGGATTGATTTAATCGACCAAGACATATATGGTTGAGCGGTAATCTTTGTGTAACTCCGACGGAAATTGCAGGCGTCGTGTGTCTGTTTATGGAGAGGAGGATTCGGCGTGAGCGGTGACAATGAATGGGTACGAGCGACGCTTCTTGGAGATTGGGAGGCTTTTGCCGCTATCGTTCGCAAATATACAAATATTTTGCATGCCGTAGCCTACGAGGTGGTAAGAGACTATCATAGCGCTCAGGATAATGCACAAGAACCTTTCTGAAAGCCTATATGAATCTGGATACGTTGCAAAACCCCGAAAAACTCGGAAGCTGGCTCTATTCGATTGCCAGACGATTAAGCTTGAATGCTCGAAGAAAGGAAGGGAATGTTGATTCATTTGAAACGGCACTATCCCTTCAAACGAATACATCGGTCGAGGAATCGGTAATGCGGAGCGACACGAGAAAGCAGGTGCTGGACGCCTTGAATTCCCTTCATGAGCCCCAGCGACTGGCGGCAACATTATTTTATATCGGGGAATTCTCCATTAAAGAAACGGCCGCATTTATGAATATATCCGAGGATGCGGCAGAGAGTCGGATCCGAAGGTCGCGAGAACAATTGAAGAAGGAGCTGATCGGACTGATGGAGGACGGTTTGATGAAGCAGGACAAGATGACGCAGGATGTCGAACGGGAAGTGCTGCGTGCGCTCGTGCCGCGAATTGCAACCATTGAAATCCCTGTATCCGACATAGGTAAAGCGGTGAGATGGTACGGCGAAATGCTCGGTGCGAAGCCGTACGGAGAGTGGAACGACGAATGGACAACGGCGATGTTGCATTTCCAAGGCGGAGCGGGAGCCATAGGCGTGCCGTCGATCTACCTGGTCGAGACGGAGGACAGCCGCAGATTAACGTTCAAGAACACGCGGCATGGCTACATTCAAAGCGTCATCGATCTTTATACGCATGACCTAAGAGGCTTCTATGACTTTCTGAAAGCACGCGGAGTTGACGTCAACGATATCGATTGGCAACGGGAACCGCATCGCCAAGGCTTTGGCTTCCGGGATTGCGACGGTAATTCTTTCGGCGTATGCAATGTTGAGCTAACCGGTCAAGGCGATGCGGAAAATTTGGCTGCCCCTCATGCTCATCCGTTCATATGGCGCGTCGCGAGCGTAGAGATTCCGGTTACAAGCTTGAAAAAAGCCGTTGACTGGTATGAAGCTGTTTTTGGCATGAAAGTTTTAGGCAAACCGGTAGGGGACTGGGAGGCGGCAATGCTCTATCTGGATGGGGGCGAGCGGCTGGGCGTTCCGAATTTCCATAGCGTCATCGATTTCTATTCGGCCAACGTGGAGTCGATGCTGGAGGAGTTGCGCAATCGCAAAGTGAAGATGAACGGAATCAGCGGGTTTTTCGACTCGGACGGCAACTCCTGGCGGTGTGCAATGCCGTGCATCGGGGACAGGTATCGCACCAATCGACGGAGGCGGCTAACGGTCCGGCTGCCATTTATCCGAATTCTTGCGATTTTTGTATAGAGTGATGTCTAAGTGAAAGCTCGTCCCAACAATCATTCAGGCTTTTTGCCTCTATGTATTGTTGGGACGAGCTTTTTCTTCTTCATTCCACTTCATCTTATTCTATCGGACACAGAAGACGTTATTTTGCCGAAACTCCTTCATTTTGAAGTCGATTCGGACAGAGGATCCGTTATTTCGATGATTGGTGGCCGAAATCGCCATCTCGGAGCCAAATAACGGATCCTCTGTCCGCAAAGGTGCGAAAAACCCGGTTTTGTTCACAATTAGCGGATTCTCTGTCCGAACGGTTCGGGGCGACAGGGCCGCACAAATGATTTTAAATTCATTTGATCTAAAACGAATATTCCGCGAACATCCCTCGTCAATAATAAAGATATCGACACGAAAATGCACGATGCGGGAGTAGAGACGATATGAGGCTGCTGCACAAAATTGGGGGCCATCCGATCATTGCCGCCGTTCGCCGGATGGAGGACTTGAGCTATGCGTTGGACAGCGCGGTGGACAACCTGTTTTTCATGGGGGGAACCGTCAAGGAAATCGTAGACAGCGTTCGGCTGGCGAAGCAGGCCGGCAAAGGGGCGTTCGTCCACGTCGATCTGATTCGCGGCTTGTCCAGCACCGATCGGGAGAGCGTCGAATGGATCGCCGAGTATGCTGGAGCGGACGGCATTGTTACGCCTAAGGGGCATTTGATCAAGGAGGCGAAGCGCTGCGGCCTGTACGGCATCCTGCATCTGTTCGTCATCGATTCGGGCGCGCTGGAGAACGGGTTGAAGCTGTGCCGCCAGCTGGAACCGGACGGCGTGGAGCTGATGCCTGGCGTGATCGACAAAATCATTCGGACATTCGCGTCCGATCTGGAAACGACTCCTCTCGTCGCCAGCGGTTTGATCCGAACGGAAGCCGAAGCGTCCGCCGCGCTGGCGGCGGGGGCGACATCTCTGTCGGTCAGCGACAAAGCGTTGTGGAACCTGTCCTTTGCGAGTCTGACCCCGCAATTTTAACTCTTGTCTGACAGTCCGATAATACTCCGGTAAAAGACTAGGACTAAAATAGAGACATATCGACGGCGGCGGGTAACGATCCGTCTGCCATTCTTCGAATCCTTGCGGTTTTTGTTTAGAGTGATGTCCAAGAGAAAGCTCTGAACAACAATCATACAGGCTTATTGCCTCTATGTATTGTTGGGACGAGCTTTTTCTCATTTTTGCCCGTTAGGGAGGAGGTCCGCCTTGAGGAAGCCCATCATCGGCTATCGCCGAAAAATGCTGTTATTGCCCTTGCTCTTCCTGGTGCCGGCCATGCTGCTGTACGCCGTTTTCTTCGTCTACCCTTTCCTGTTCACGTTCCTGCTCAGCTTCCAGCAATGGGACATGATCAACCCGGATCGGGCATTCGCCGGCTTGTCGAACTATACGGAGCTGCTGCATGACGAAGTGTTCTGGACGTCCATGCGCAATACGTTCCTGTACCTGCTCATGACGATGCCGGTCTCGATCGGGCTAGGCCTCGGGCTGGCCCTGCTGATGGAAAGTCTGTCGAGGGGGCGGGCGGCGTACCGGTTTCTTTTCTACTTGCCGGTCGTCTCCCCGATCGCCGTTGTTGCGATCGTCTGGAGCTTGATGTACGACCAGCAGCGCGGTGTCGTCAATAGGTTGCTTGCGTTCTTCGACATCGACGGGCCGAACTGGCTGTCGGACGCCTCCGTCTCCTTATGGTCCGTAGCGATCGTCGGCATCTGGAAGATCTTCGGCTACGAGATGCTGCTGTACGTGGCGGGGCTGAAGTCGATCGACAAAGGGCTGTACGAGGCCGCTTCGATCGATGGGGCGGGCCGGCTGCGCCGGTTGGTTCATATTACGCTGCCGCTGCTGTCGCCGATCACGCTGTTCATCGTCATTATGGGCGTCATCTCCTCGTTCCAAAATTTCACGCTCATTAAAATTATGACGGGCGGGGGCCCGAACAATTCGTCGAACGTGCTGGTGCATCAGCTGTACCAAGAAGCGTTTCAGTTTTTCAGCATCGGCAAAGCCGCCGCCATCTCTGTCATACTGTTTGCCATCGTCCTGCTCATAACGGCCGTTCAACTCCGCTTGTCCCGGAGCACCGTCCATTATTCCTAACAATCGATAAAGGAGGCGTCCGCAATGGCGCGCTATTGGAAGCCGATGGAGGAGACGATCAAGCATGCGTTGCTTATCGCGTTGGCGCTGGTGACGATGGTGCCGATCATCTGGATGGCATCGATCTCGCTGAGGTCGGAGGAATACGTCTTCTCCGGGCATATCGTCTGGACGGGACCGCTGCATTGGGAGGGCTACGCCAAGGCGTTGACCGAGGTCCCCTTTTTCCGGTGGCTGGCCAACAGCTTGCGCATCGGCGTGCTGCAGACGCTCGGCCAAATGTTCGTCGGCGTCTGCGCGGCTTTCGCCTTCGCGTATTACCGGTTCCCGGGCCGGGACGTTCTGTTCTTGTTCGTGCTGATGACGATGATGATTCCGATGCAGGTGACCCTCGTGCCGACGTATTTGATCGTGAATCAGATGAACGCGCTGAACACGCTGGCCGGCGTCGTCGTGCCGCATCTGGCCAGCGGATTCGCGATTTTCCTGCTGCGGCAGTCGTTCCTGGGGATCCCCAAGGAACTGGCGGAAGCGGCCGCAATGGATGGGGCCGGCGCTCTTCGCGTGCTGTGGGCGGTGTACATCCGCATGTCCGGCACGATTCTCTGGACGCTCGGCGTCATCGCGTTTCTGGCTAATTTTAACGAATTCAACTGGCCGCTTCTCGTGCTGACCGATCCGGATCAAATGCCGTTGCCGTTGGCCTTTCAATATTTCCGTACCGAGACCCGAATGGACTGGGGAGCCACGATGGCGATCGCGACGTTGTCCATGATCCCGGTGCTGGCGTTGTATCTGATCGCCCAGCGCCATATCGTCGACGGTTTCGCTCAGAGCGGCCTGAAAGGTTAGCCGGAACCCGCTCTGGTTCATATACAACGACATAAATAAGGAGAGGATCGGACATGAAAAAAACAATGACGGGGCTGCTTTTGCTCTCGCTATCCATTGCGATGGCGGCCTGCGGAGCCGGTTCGAACGGGGCGGCGCCGCCCCGTTCGAACCGGTGGAGATCGAATTCTGGAACATATGGGGCGGCGAGCTGATCGACTCCCTGGTCAACGAGTACAACAGCTCGCAGAGCGAGGTGAAGGTAAAAGCGGTGTTCGTACAAAACAGCTACGAGGGGATCGTGGAGAAGCTGCAGGTGCAGGCGGCGGCCAAAAAGCTGCCCGATATCGTGTCGAACGGCCTGCTCTACACCCGGTTTGCCAATGACGTCATGCATGCGGTGCCGCTTGAGCCGTTCGCCGAGCGGGACGGGTACGACATGTCGGACTTTTTCCCCACGATGTTGAATTTGGGCAAAAACGAGCAGGGGCAGTTGATCGGATTGCCGTACGGCATCAGCACGCCGATTCTGTACTACAATGCCGATCATTTCCGGGCGGCCGGGCTGGACCCGGACAACCCGCCGCAGACATGGGAAGAGTTCCCGGCTGTCGCCAAGCAGTTGACCCGCGACGGACGTTACGGCGCTAGCGTGCCGATCGACTTCGGCTGGCTGTACCAGGCGCTTATGGAGACGTACGGGGGCAGCATGATGTCCGCCGACGGTCAGACGGTCGGCCTTGATTCCGAAGCGAGCGTGAACGCCGTCCGTGCGGTGGTCGAAATGGTCCATCAGGACGAATCCATGCCGTTGCTGCAGTTGATGCAGACGTTCGAATCGATGGCGAAGGGCGATGTTTCCATGCTGGCCAACACAACGGCTGGTCTCGGCACGATCTTGCCGACGGCGCAATTCGACTTGCGGACGGCTTCGTTCCCGACGTACGGCGGCCAACGCGTTGTGCCGGCCGGCGGGGCGAACCTGATGATCTTCGCCCAGGACCCGGCTAAGCAGGATGCGGCGTGGGATTTCCTCAAGTTTCTGATCGATCCGAAGCGATCCGTCCAAATCTCAAAATCCACCGGCTACATGGTGTCGCGGCAATCCGCGTTGGACGATCCCGAAATGCAGAAGTTTTTGGAGGAAAACCCGGTTTACAAAGCGACGTACGAGCAGATCGACGAGATGGTGCCCTGGTTCAACTTCCCGGGTACGGGCGGCACCCGCGTCCAGAAGATCATTACGGACCAGGTTCAGGCGGCGCTGCAGGACCAGAAGACGCCCGAGGAAGCGATGAAGGAAGCGGCCAAGCAGGCGAATGCGCTGATTCAACCTTAATTTCATTTTGCGGGAGGTTTCGGATATGACGCAAAAACGAGATATCTTTATCGACGATACGATGTTCAGCACGAACAAAGGCCCGTGGTTCGGAGAGCTGCCGGTCCCTCGGGGCGGCGATTACGACTTCGCCTTCATCAGCGATCGGACCGGCGGAGCAGTGCACGGAATGTTCGAGAAAGGGCTGGAAGCCGTGAAGAAGCTGAATCCCGACTTTGTCGTCTCGATCGGCGATCTGGTGGAGGGGTACTGGACGGACGAGGCGGAAGCGCACGAGGAATGGGATCGCATCGACCCGCTGCTGTCGGGACTCGGCGTCCCGGTGTTCCAGACGGTCGGCAACCACGATTACGGGACGGAAGCGATGATCCGGGTATGGCGCGAGCGCAAAGGAATCGACTATTATGCGTTCCGCTATGATCGGACGCTGTTTCTGGTCGCGAATACGGAGACGGAGCCGCTGGCGCTGCCCGAGTCGGCGCTTGAAATGATTCAGCGGGCAAACCGGGAACTGATCCGCAATCCGCAGGCGATGTTCGCCGACCTGATCCGGGAAATGGCGGGCGACGGCGTTCAGTCAGAGGCCTGGACGATGACCGAGGATACGCTCATTCAACCGCATCTGAGCAACGGGCAGATCGACTTTTTCGAGCGGGTGCTGGCGAGCAATGCCGACGTCGACTGGACGTTCGTCTGCCTGCATCAGCCGGCCTGGAAGAAGCCGGACCCGATCTTCGAACGGCTGGAGCGGTTGTTGGAGGAGCGCCCTTACACCGTCGTGTCCGGTCACGTGCACTATCTGGAAGTGACGGAGAAGCGCGGGCGTCAATATATTCAGATGGGCAAAACGGGCGGGTTGCACTGCTTCGAAGGACAGGGCGACATCCACCACATTCTGTCCGTCAAGATGCGCGGAGGCGTGCCGCAATTCGAGGTCATCCTGCTGGAGGGAGAGGGCGGTGCGGATACGCTGGACGCTTACGTGAAAAGGGCGGCGGAGACGAAGTAAACCGGCAACGGCAAAATTGAAACTGCGGTAAATCGAGACATGATAGATCGGAGTTACGGGATGAATCGATGGATGAACGGGATTCGCGCTTTGTTTTTCGACCTCGACGGGTGCATCTATTTCGGCGACAGGCTGGCCGAACGGGCTAACGACTTGCTGGATTTGCTTCGCGGCCGAGGTTATCGGATCGGCTTTATTACGAATAACTCGCGGGAGAACGCCGCGGAAATCCGCGTCAAGCTGAAGAAGATGGGGCTTCGCCTGGAAGACGAGCTGATCGTCAGCGCCACGGAAGCGGTCGCTTCTTATTTGAAGGACGCTTTCGGTTCAGTGGCGGTGAAGACGTCGGGAAGCGCGAGCCTGAACGGAGCGTTGGCGGACGCAGGCCATCGCGTACTGGACTGGACGACGTCCGAGCTCGCCGATTTTATTGTCGTCGGCCGGGACACGGAGTTCGACTACCGCAGGCTGGAGCAGATCGTTAATGAGGTTGTCCGAGGCGCGCGCATCGTCAGCACAAACCCGGACTACTCGCATCCGGGCGAGGAGGGCCGGCTCGTTCCCGAGACGGGTTCGCTGCTCGCCTCCGTCGAGTCGATCACGGGCTGCCCGGCTGTGAGCGTCGGCAAGCCGCATGCTTGGCTGTACGAGCTGGCGATGAGCGAGTACGGCGTTGCTCCGGCAGAGTGTGTCATGATCGGCGACAATCTGGCCACCGACATCGCTGGTGCGGATCAGGCCGGAATGAAAACGGTATGGGTGCGCCGCGCATTCCAGCCGAAGCGGGACGGAGAGCATCGCTCCGTCGTCCCAACAGTAACGGTAGGCATACTGTCCGAGCTGTACGAGCTGCTTCTGTGCGAGAACGGCAAGGCATGAAGATGTTGGGGCAAAGTTGCAGGGACTGTCCTGAAGGTCATAAATGACCCGGGACAGTTCCTTGTTTTGCTATGCGGACTCAGCTGACCTTATTTTGACGAAAACCCCTGATTTTGATGGCGATTCGGACACACGATCCGCTGATATGAACGAAACTGTCAAGCGTCGCTGTTTGCAACCGGGGTTTTGAGCGTGCTCGAATAGAAGCCTGTCAAGCGGTTTTTTTGACTGGCGACTCTTATTGCCCATACTTTCATAACTCCCGGCAATTTATTGCCCGGGCCTGCCTTACGGCGAGTAACGGGGTGCAGGGGGTGTACTCCCTGCGTTCCCCCTTGGGGGACGGAAGGGGGGGATCTTGTTTTTAGCTCAGAGGCAAAAGCTATTCGTTGGTTGGCATGCTGATATTCGTGGGTTTTCACATGGTATTTATACGTCTGAAGAGCTTACCGCTAACTAATTTCGGGCTTAAGCTCGAACACTTCGCACAAGCGGATCTCGCGGGTTTTCTCTTCACCTTGCCTGATTTTGCCTCTGAGGTAAAAACAGATCCCTCTCCCTGCATCGCCTCCTTTCGAGTCCTTATTTTTGAAGCTTCCGTAGACGAAAAGCGTCTTTTCCCTCAACCTATCCTTATCCCGCCATTCTCTTTTCCAACTGTTGTTTTTCCATTTCCTTAGCAATCGCCCATACGAATCCTGCCAATTCCCTTGCAATCGCCACTGCGACACATCCTTTGTGCTTTCCTTTTCCCATCAGACTTTTGTATTTCTTGTGCAGCCGATTTTGAGCCTTCCAGGCAATCGCTTGGATTTCCGGTGGTAAGCCGGCGATGCGCTCTCGAAGCCTTCTACGGATCGCTGGACTGTGACGGTAGCTCCATGACGACTCTACCAAGACTCTCCGCAAATGCGCATTTCCGGCCTTGGTAATCCTTCCTTGCCAGCGGCTGCCCCCCGAAGAGGATTCGCTCGCGACCAATCCACAGTAGCTCATAAAGGCGCTTGCACTTCCGAATCTGGCGATACTGGCGATCTCTGTCGATAATGTGGCCGCAGTGACCAACGCCACTCCCCGCAAGGCCTGAAATGCTTGAATCATCGGGGCCTGTGAACTGGAACCCGCTTGCTTTTCGATTTCTTGTTCGTATCGTTTGATTCGCTCACACATTTCCCAAATGGCTTGTCGATACTCTTGAAAGACCAAACGGTGGCAGTCATTCTGAAAACGCAGTGTATCCAGCCACTCTTCGTGCTTAGAGGTCCCCGACTTGACCCCAGCGGGACTTTTAATTTGGTGACGAAGCAGAAACTTGCCCAGTCGCTGTCTATGCCGGTTCAAATCTTCTTTCGCATCTTCACGCGCTCGAACCAGGTCCCGCAGCTCTTCGTCTTCGGGCGTGGGCACATAAATCGGTATGAGCTCCCCGGCTCGATGCAATTTAGCTAGCTGCAACGCATCTCGTTTGTCGGTCTTGATGCGGTCGCCCGGGCGTTTGGGGATTAAGGAGGGGGCTACCACGTTACAGAAGATGCCCATTACCAGAAGCCAGCGGTACAGCGCATATCCTGTGGGTCCGGCCTCGTAACAAACATTCAGTTGGATGTCTTCCGATGTCCGCAGTTTTTGCATGAGCCGGGACACCGCCTCCTTGGTGTGTTCGATGGTTCCCCAGTAACGTGGTTCTGCTCTTCCTTCTTCGGCTACCGCAACTGCAATTTTGGATTTGGACACGTCTAAACCGACATACTTTACGGAAATACTCATAACAGAAACCGACTCCTTTTGCTTTTTTAGCTCTGCATTTGTGGAAATGAGCTGCTTTTATTTTTCCCAAATGTAACCTACGTGATAAGCAAACTGGACGTCGGTTTCGTTCATGATAACTATTTCGATGATCACTGGCCGAAATCGCCATCTTGAAGCCAAATAACGGATCCTCTGTCCGCACAGATGCGCAAAACCCGGTTTTGTTCACAATTAGCGGATCCTCTGTCCGAACGGGCAGGAACAATGGGCCAAAGGCTTTTCGTAGATGATTTGAAGTTCTTGAAGGAAAAGTGGAGGGAGGTGCAACGCGCTTAGCAATGCCGATGAGACTATCCAATTTAGTCGGTGATGATCTCCTGGGTAGTCTCTCCTTTTTGCGGATAGTGGGCGTGAACTTTAGGTTGGAAACGATTAGTCTAAGCCACTCGGTTTAACATCATCCAAAGTTTTGCCACTGCTATTCTTCCAGTCGGCCCATCCGTTCGAAGGTCTTCCCAGAATTATAGTAGCCGCAGCGCTCGGAGAATTAAAGATGTAATCAGAAACAAAAACATAATAGGAGTCTTGTTTTTCGACTACGCCATCAGAAATCAGCTTATTTCTCAAGCCTAAGTATGATTTCATGCGGGGTGCGGCTTCCAACACCATCTGTGAACGGGCAAGCACCACGTGCCCATCATCAGTGAATTGTGCGGTGGACTCTACTCCCTTTGCTCTACAGTAAAAAATGTCTTTAGATGAAACGTTTATGTTCGTGTTTCGTGCTTCCTTATACAGGTGATATCCAAGCGGTTCGTGCCTTATGCTCCAAGACATTTCCACCGCCAATAAATTAAGATTTACGATGCTTTTTCTCTTCCCAATCAAACACAGTGCGGAGAAGTTGTAAGGCAACGAGTTGATCCTCGGACGAACGGGCGGAAAGCTGCTCCATCAATTCATCTAATGTATCCTTTTGTCCTACCGGATCCACATATCGAAATAATCCCTCTAACGTCAGGTCCAGTCCATTGACGAGTTTTTGAAGCGTTTCGAGGGTCGGATTTTTTTCTCCACGCTCTATTTGACCGATATAATTGGAGTTAACATCCGATAACTCGGAGAGCTGTTCTCTAGAAAGTCCTTTGGTGACTCGAAGGAGGCGTATTCTTTCGCCTACTTTTTTCGTGATGTCGGACATGTACCATCCCCTCCACATTCAGATTACTGGAGGGGGTACTAGGAATAAACAAACTAAAAATACCACTTGACATAAAACTAGAATATATAAATACTTAATATATATTTTTAGTGCTGAAAAATACATAATAAATGCCTACAGAAATTAATTTTTAATGGAAAAAGGGTTTTTCATGGACGATTGTTCAACAAAACGAGTCGATATTGTTCGACTGAAAATGGTGCGCGAATCCTCTCTGCTATCCCAAGGCAAGGTCGAATCGCCTGTAGATGCCCATGAAATTTTTCGTCAGTTTTTGGGTTCGGACAGTGACCGGGAGCTATGCGCAGTCTTGTGTCTAGACATAAAAAAACGACCAACGTTGATAAATCTAGTCTCGATCGGATCGCTCGATAGCACATTAATTCATCCAAGGGAAGTATACAAGTCAGCTATTCTGGCGAATTCCGCTTCAATTATATGCGCGCATTGGCATCCGAGCGGAGACTGCGGACCAAGTATAGAAGACTTGAAAATAACCGATAGACTTGTTCGGGCCGGGGAAATTATCGGTATAGAATTATTAGACCATTTAATCCTTGTAGACCATGGTTATTTTAGTTTCAGAGAAAACGGGTATATTGTTGGTGATTTACGCTTTGCATCGGAAGCCTTCTGATGAACGTACCGAGCGTATAAGAAAAACCCGTTATGGAGTTCCCTAACGGTTCTTTTTCCTGAGGTTTCGATCCTTTTCCCGGTTTTCCGCTTGCCGCAGACTTTCCATCCGCCCATGCCCCAGTCCGTTCGGACAGAGAATCCGCTAATTGTGAACAAAACCGGGTTTTGCACACCTGTGCGGACAGAGGATCCGTTATTTGGCTTCAAAATGGCGATTTCGGCCATTGATCATCGAAATAGCGGATCCTCTGTCCGAATCGCCATCAAAATCAGGGGTTTTCGTCAAAATAAGGTCTCCTGTGTCCGATAGCGGAAGATCGAGCGCGGATGACCGGGGGCTCCTGTCTGTGTCCGATAGCGGAGGATCGAGCGGACGACAAGTCGCTCTTCCATCTAGCTGATAGACAATACAAAAAAACCGGCAATTCTGCCGGGTTTCGGTTGTATATTCAATTGCACACAAAGAAGCACTGTGGTATGATTAGAAAACCACTGGCCTCTTTTGTCTAAGTTCGCACAGAAATCCCACTTTACTTTCATCTTAATCATACCACGCAGCATCGCAATTTGTCAACGTTCTGTTTTCTTCAGATTTTAGCGGGAAGGAGCCTGTTCAGGAATGATACACGAGAAGGATTGGAAGCAAGAGCAGGAGCGGTTGGACCGGGTAACGGAAAAGCTGCAAGAGAGAATCGCCGAACTGGAGCCGGAGGTGGCCGGACTCCAGAGTCAGGCAGGGGACATCCGCAAACGGTTCTGGGAAGAAGTGACGGTGAACACGAGCACGGACGAGGATTTCGAGGAAACCTTCCACAGCATTAAGCAGCAAGAGGCGTTGCTGTCGGAACGGGAGCGCAGCTATCGGCTGCGTGTGCAGCAATGGAAAAGCCTGAATCGGCTGCTGCAGTCTCCCTACTTCGGGCGCATCGATTTCCGGGAGGATGGCCTCGGCTTCAGCGAGCAGGTCTACATCGGCGTATCGTCCTTCGTCGATTCGGACGGCATGAGCTTTCTGGTCTACGACTGGCGTACGCCTATTGCGAGCATGTACTACGACTATTCCCCGGGGACGGCTTCCTATGATACGCCGGGCGGACGCGTCGAGGGGACGATGGAGCTGAAACGGCAGTACCAGATCGGCGAGGGCATATTGCAGAACGTGATCGACACGAGCTTGACGATCGGCGACGAATTGTTGCAGCAGGTGCTTGGCAAGAGCGCGGACGCTCAGATGAAGACGATCGTGGCGACGATCCAGAAAGAACAAAATGCCATTATTCGCGATGACGCAAGCCGGATGCTCATCGTGCAGGGGGCGGCCGGCAGCGGCAAAACCTCCGCGGCTCTGCAGCGGGCGGCTTACTTGCTGTATAAACACCGGGAGCGGCTAAAGGCCGACCAAATCGTTCTTTTCTCGCCGAATCCGATGTTCAACAGCTATGTATCCACGGTACTTCCCGAGCTTGGCGAAGAAAATATGCAGCAGACGACCTTCCAGGAATATCTGGAATACGGGCTTGGGACAACGTTGCGGCCGGAGGACCCGTTCGATCAGATCGAGTACGTGCTGACGGAACAAACCGCGCGAGCGTACGAGGCTCGGCTGAAGGGGATCGAATATAAGGCTTCGGCAGCGTTTCTCCGAGCTCTCCGACATTATGGGGAGTGGCTGGAACGGGAGGGCATGCGCTTCAACGGGATCCGTTTTCGGGACCGCGACTTGATCACGGCCGAAGAAATGAAGTCGCAGTTTAACGGTTACGATCCGTCTGTCCGTCTGGCCAATCGCGTAGGCATGCTGCAAGAATGGCTGCTGAAGAAGCTGAGCATGCTGGAGCGCAAGGAGCGGGAGGAGCCCTGGGTGCTGGAAGAGCTCAATTACCTCGACAAGGAGCAATACGCCGCCGTGCATAACGAGCTGCACAAGGAGAGGGGCGTCTTCGACTTCGCCGAACAATATGAAGCCGTTCAAGAGAGGCTGCAGAACAAGCCGCGGAGAGACGAAGCCGACTTCGACTACGCCGAGCGGGAGGAAGAGCTGCTGCGGCGCATGATCGTGAAGGAGAGCTTTAAACCGCTAAGGAGAAGCGTGAAACGGATGCTGTTCCTGGACATCGTCGGGCTGTACGTCCAGTTGTTCGCCGACAAGGACGCTTACCGGACGATGACGAACGAGACTGAGGTTCCGGAGCTTTGGCCCGACATCTGCGAGCAAACGAAGGAAAAGCTTGGCGGATTGGAACTGTTCTATGAGGATGCGACACCGTACCTGTATTTAAAAGAGCTTGTCGAGGGCGTTCGGACGAACACGGAGGTACGGCATATTTTCGTCGATGAGGGTCAGGATTATTCGATGTTTCAATACGAATTTCTGAAAAAGCTGTTTCCCCGAGCTCGCATGACGGTGCTCGGCGATTTCGGGCAAGCCGTCTTCGCTCAGGCGACGGAGCTGCACGGGGCAGATTCGCCGCTCATCCGGCTATACGGCGAGTCGGATACTCGCCTCATTCGTCTCGTTCGCAGTTATCGATCCACCCGCGAGATCGTGGAATTCACGAAGGCGCTGCTGCCGAGCGGCAAGGAGATCGTGCCCTTCGAACGAAGCGGGACGAAGCCGCTCCTCGCGAAGGCGGACGGCCGCGAGCAATCGGCGGCCCGAATGGCGCAGGCTCTCGCTGCGCTTCAAGCGGAAGGCTTCGCCTCCATCGCCGTCATTACGAAGACAGCCGCCGAAAGCAGCGAAGCTTACGACCTCTTGACCGCGCAAGGATGCCCGTCGCTGCGGCTGATTACGAAAAAGACGCCGACCTTCGAGAAGGGAACGATGGTCATTCCCGCCTATCTCGCGAAGGGCGTTGAATTCGATGCCGTTCTGATCTATGACGCTTCTTCGCGGACGTATCATCGGGAAAGCGAGCGCAAACTCTTCTATACGGCGTGCACGCGGGCGATGCATCGGCTTCTGCTGTTCGCGACGGGAGAATGGACGCCGTTCATTCAAACGACGGAACCGTCTTTGTATGAGGTACAATAGGAAGACATTGAAGCTTAGGGCAAGGAAAAGAGGGTGCGCCTGATGGCGAAATGGGATAACATGCTGTCCATGCTTTGGATGCTGCGATCCGGAAGGAAGCTCACCGCCGCGCAAATCGCGGACAGTCTGGAGATCAGCGTCCGCACCGTGTACCGGTATATCGACGCTCTGTGCGCCAGCGGCGTGCCGGTCGTCGCGGAATCGGGCCATGACGGCGGCATTCGCATTCTGGAAAGCTTCAAGGAGACGCCGTTGTTCTTCAACTCCGTAGAGCTGAAGGCGCTTGTGGAGGCGTACAAATTTGCGCAAGGCGCCCGCTATCCGTATGCGGAAGAGCTGGAAAGCGCGTTGAAGAAGGTCGAGAACGGGCTGCACGACGAGCAGCGCCACGATCTGTTCCGTCAAACGAGCGGCTTGGACGTGATTTCTCCGGCGCGTCCGCCTTCCGTCGTTCGGTTGTTGCGCGATCTGGAGCAGGCGGCGACGGAAGGGCGAACGGTCCGCATCGCCTATCGCAAAGCGGATGCGGAGCAAGCCGACGAACGTGAAGTCGATCCGTACGGGCTGGCATACGATCGAAACGAATGGTATGCCGTCGCGTTCTGCCATCGGTCGAAGGCGGTGCGGACGTTTCGCGCGGACCGCATCGAGCGGCTGGAGCTGACGGAAGCGCGGTTCGAAAAGCCGGAGAGTTTCTCCGCATCCGCCTATTTTCGCGACCAGTCGGAGCGGGAACGGGAAGCGGACGGACCGCTGACGGTCATCCGCATCGAAGGAGAGCCCAACGCGCTGAACGCGGTTTGCGGCCACTGGCATCTGCGCCACTATTTGACGGAACGGACCGAACGGGAGGCGCGGTTTCTGCTCGACGTTCCGACGATGAACAAATACCTTCCGAAGTATCTGATGACGTTCGGCACGGCCGTTCGCATTCGGGAGCCGCTGGAGCTGAAGCGTCGGATCCGGGATATCGCCTGCGGAATCGCCAATCATTACGAAGACGATCCCGATTGAACTTCGTTGACAGCGTTTGTCAGCGAACCCGGTATACGATAGAGACAAGGCTCTGGCAGCCGAACGACGAGAATAAAGGAAAGGTGAATCTATCCATGAATCAACATGCGCATCAATTGTACGAATATCACGTTTGGGCAAACGACCGGCTGTTCTCCCATCTGGAGCAGCTTCCGGAGGAGGCGTTCCATGCGGAAGTGACGAGCGTGTTCCCGTCCGTATCGCAAACGCTCGGACACATGTACTTGTTCGAACGGCTCTATCTGTCCGTGCTGGAGCAAGTTCCGAACGAACGGATCTTTCCGAAGATGCCGGAATGGACCGAGGAAGCGCGGGGCAAAACCGTAAGCGAGCTGAGGCGGTTGTTCGCCGGCGCAGCGGAACAATACCGCGATTTGTTGCGCCGCACGCCCGACCCGGATAAAGCGATGACGATCGAGCATCCGAAGTACGGAAGTCTGGATACGCGTTTCTCCGATATCCTGCAGCACGTGGTCAACCACGGCACGTATCACCGGGGGAACGTGACCGCGATGCTGAGGCAGCAGGGATACGCCGGGGTCCCGACCGATTATATCTTTTATTTGATGGAACGGCAGAGTCGTTGACCCCCGCTATTCACCCTTTCGGCCAACGATGGGGGGCGACATGTCGCAGCATGGCAAGATAAAGCTCGGCCCATTGCGCCAACGATAAGGAAGAGACAGCTTGCTCGCGTCCGACCTCGGCATGACTCAACGCGTGTTTGAGCTGGGCGGGAGTGAATATGCCTCTCAGGGCATCCGCCGCCATAAGCTTCGGCCTGCGCAGCAGATAAGCCGCAAAGCTGGCAAATCGTCTTCCTTCCTTCCCGGGCACAAGAGGCTGCTCCCTTCGAACAATTCGAACGATAGCGGCATCGACGCGGGGCGGCGGAGCAAAGTAAGTGCGCGGAACGACCTCTCTGATGTCGATATGAAATTGCATTTTCCACATCAGCAGCCGCGGATCCAGCGTCGCATTTTGCGTAAACCTTCGCGCCGCTCCTTTTTCTAGTATCAACGCTCCTCTCTGGAAGCATCTTCCCTCGCTCTCAAGGAGCTTGACCAGAATGGCCGTCGTGATGGAGAACGGGATATTGGCGACCACGCAGAAGGGTCCGGTCGGCAGCTTCAGTTGCCGGATATCGCCTTGTACGATTTTAATATGAGGATGCCCTTCCGCTTTGGCCCTCAGCACCCCCGCGAAATCCGCATCGATCTCTACAGCGATGACCTTGCCGGCCTTCTTCGCAATCGGGAACGTAAGGCTCCCTTTGCCTGCGCCGATCTCAAGCACGGTCTCGTCGGACTGCAGCCTTATCGTCTCGATCAACCGATGGATCGTCCCCGGGTGATGCAACAGATGCTGTCCCGTAAAATTCGGCCCCGCTTTATGTTTTCTGATCAATCGGTGTTTTTTGTTTTGTGTACGCATCAATTCGTTCCTCCCGTTGTTGTCGAGTTCCTTGGACAAGCAAAAACCGCAGGCGAGAGCCTGCGGCGGAACAACGGGAAGAGACCAAACAGTATGCTCATTCACAACGAACGATTGCCCCAATAAGCGAGGGGACTAACGCTCGTTGCAGGTTGAGTTGCACAATGAAACAGACGTTAACGATCCGCGAAGTGCGGAAAGTCAAGGGCTATTACATTTTGCAAGCGCAAAAAAGGACAGACGCGCTGTCCCCTTATCCTTCATGATAATGCAGTCGGATATCCTGAAATGGGCAGACCGATTCCGTTTTGCTCCGCGCGCAGGCAGAGCCTTTGATCACTATGAAATTAGCGAGACAAAGTGACAAAACGCAATCTTTCGTAATTAACTGCACACATATTCAGGACAACCCTCCGTTCCTTGGATTGGGGTTATTGTAGCATAGACGGCTTCTAACGACAATACAATCGGCTTTTTCAGGGGCGGAACATTGTATCGACATAGCCGCGATTGTATGATATGGTGAAGGAAACCCATAGGCATTCCACTCCTCGGAGTGGGGTGCCTTCGTCTATATTTGCGGGGTTTTACATTTAATGGAGGTCGTGATGCTATGTTTCTCTATTTATCCCCGTTCAGGGGGGATCCGACGGCTGCCGTTACAGCGCTAAGATCACTCATGTAAAGGAGAGGTAGAGCATGGCTGCATGCATTCATGCGGAAAGACGTCCGCGATTGAACTCTTCCGGATTGCGGAAATTGCGTCAGGAGGGACGTTTGCCCGGGGTCGTATTCGGAAAAAACGCGGACAACGAAATCATTCATATATCCGCCAAACAATTCGATAAATGGTTGAAGCAAGGGGCGTCCGGCTTTATCGAGCTGCAGCTGGAAGGCGACAAATCGCTGACGGTCCTGCTGGAGGACCTTCATCGCGACCCGGTAACCCGCGCGCCTCTGCACGTCGACTTTCAGCTTGTTCAGACGGGGGAGATCGTTCGCACGAAGCTCGCGGTGAAGCTTATCGGCACTCCGGTCGGAACAAAGTCGGGAGGAATCGTGCAAATCCAGGACCCGTACGTGGAAGTGGAGGCTTTGCCGAAAAATCTGCCGTCCACGGTCGAGCTGGACATCGGCGCGATGGAAATCGGGGATACGCGTTTCGTAAAAGACTTGGAGCTGCCGCCCGAAGTCACTGTCGTATCCGGGCCCAACGAGCTTCTCGTATCGGTGTCGAAGCCGTAAAGTTTCGCTGGGTGAGCGACCTGTGTCAGCCTTTGCCGAAACCCCCTCATTTTGAAGATGAATCGGACAGAGGATCCGTTATTTCGATGATTCATGGCCGAAATCGCCATCTCGGAGCCCAATAACGGATCCTGTGTCCGCACAGATGCAAAAAAACCGTTTTGTTCACTGATAGCGGATCCTCTGTCCGAATGGTTCGGGGCGACAGGGCGAAGAGGACGTTGGGGCGACGGGGCAAGGGGAACGACGGCGAACCGGACGGTGCGGAAAGACTGCGGCAAGCGAAAATGCGGGGGAACGAATCAAGTGCGAAAAAGGACCGTCCGGGCGAACCCTGGCGGTTTTTTCTTGTTTGAATATCCGATTATTTTTGGGGCTTCGGTACACACTGTGTACAGATAAGCTCCGGAAGCGTACCGCGATTGGGGCGGCAGCCGTTCATAATGACGCAAGATGACACAGTCAGCCTGCAAGGAGGTTCATCCATGAAGTTGTCATCCGTCGTTGCCGAACTTGAATTCACTCTGCTGCAAGGGGATATGCAGGTGGAGATTACTTCTATCGCCTTCGATTCAAGGGAAGTGGCGGATGGCGGCATCTTCGTGGCGATTGCCGGATTCAAGCTGGATGGACATGCCTATATCCGGCAGGCGATTGAGCGAGGCGCTGCGGCAGTCGTCGTAGAGAGCGATGTTTCCGTGAAGGACGGAATAACGGTGCTAAAGGTGGCGAATTCCAGGGATGCATTGGCCCGGATGTCGGCGACTTTTTACGATAATCCAACCGCAGCCATGAATCTGATCGGCGTGACGGGCACAAATGGCAAAACGTCGATTACGTATTTCATTCGATCGATATTGCAGGCGGCCGATGAATCCGTTGGATTGATCGGCTCGACGGGCAGCTTCATCGGCGATGCGGCGGTGAACACCCGCAATACGACGCCGGAGTCGCTTCACCTTCAGCAATTGTTTTTCAAAATGCGGGAAGAGGGCATTCGCAATTGCGTGATGGAGGTCTCATCCCACGCCTTGAGCTTGAAACGCACCGCATACTGCCGGTTCCGCTGCGGAATATTCACGAATCTGACGCCCGATCATCTGGAACTGCATCAGTCGATGGAAAGCTATTTTGAAGTGAAGGCTGAACTATTCGACATGACTGAGGTTGCCAATATCGTGAATGGAGACGACGATTACGGCCGTCTGCTGCTGGAGAGGCTTCAAGTCCGGCCGACCCGGTTGATTTCATACGGCATTCGGCACTGGAACGACGTATATGCGACACGGATGGATTACAGGGAGAACGGCACTCGCTTTTTGGCGCATACGCCGGCAGGCGTTTTCCCTGTGGAGGTTCATTTTCCCGGTATGATTTATGTCTATAATGCGCTTGCGGCGATTGCCTTCGGCATTAGCCAGGGAATCGATGTTCGTGCGATTCGTCGCGGATTGGACAATGTAAAGAGCATTCGCGGCAGAATGGAGACGGTCTACGAGAACGGCGACAGCAAGGTCATCGTTGATTTTGCCCATACCGAGGACGGCTTGGAGAAGCTTCTGCTAACGCTTCGACCCTTCGTTCGCGGCCGAATCATTCTCGTCTTTGGCGTATATGGAGCCGAAGGCATGCATGGGGAGCGGAAACGGGTCGCGATGGGTAAAGCCGCCGGGACCTATGCGGATTTATCCGTTGTCACATCCGATAATCCGAAGCATCAAAATCCGGCGGACATCATTCATGAAATCGAGCGGGGAGTGCAGGAAGCCGGAGGAGCATACCGCTCGTTCATAGACCGCAAGGAAGCGATTCATTACGCGCTGGGCCGATGCACAAAAGGGGACATCGTCGTCATTGCGGGCAAGGGGCACGAAACGACGCAAATCCTGGGCGCCACCGAAATTCCTTTTGACGAGAGAGAGATCGTGCATGCTTATATGGCAGCGAAGGACCATGTCGATATATAACGATTATAAAATCGCAGGCAATCCTTTCGCCGCTTTTTCGTGATGACGGACAGTCACCGTCTGCTCGCATTGAGGCGCATCGCCTGTGGAAGCGGCTTGTTCGCTCCTTCACGATGCGCGTTCCGTAATCGCGTCCAGGTATAGCCGGCAGAGCTGCTCGAGGGCGTGCTGCGGCATCGGCTCCGGAGACTGATCGCCGCTCATCAGGCTGAAAAAGACGGAGTGGGTGATGAACGGCCCCACGAACATGGTCATCGACATGTCCAGGTCGTCCTCCTCCAGATGGACGAGACCTGTCCGAATTAATTGCCGCAGCAGATTGATCAGTATCCCGGTGCTTCTCGGGATGGTCTTCCGGAACAATTCGCTAAGCTCGGGGAAGCGGCCCGATTCGGCGAAGACGATCCTCAGGATGGCGATATAGATCGGATTGGCCAGTTTCTGCGAGATGACTTGGGCCATTTTCAGCAGGATCGCGTACAGCTGTTCCCGATTTTCCGGAATGGGCAAGCTTGCTAGGGAGGGCTCCTTCTCCTCGGTGAGCTCTGCCCTGGGCGTGCGGTTGGTGGACGTAGATTCGAACCCCGTCGCGGAAGCCTCGTGGCCCGATCTGTCCGTCGACGGGGATGGCGAGTGGTTGATGGAGATCGAAGAAACCCGGCTTACCCCTACTTCGGGCGACTTGGCGGATGGCCAATATACGCTGCTCGTATGGGGCGTCGGCTTCGATCGAAACACGGCGGCGAAGGAAACGGAAATCCGGGTGGACAACGAGACGCCGGACATTCAATTAAGCGCATCTTCCGTGAATGCGGACAAAACGGTGACGATCACGGCGGACGTGACCGACGGGAATAGCGGGGTGCTTCTCGAAAAATGGGCCTTCGGCGAGTTATCCGCCGGCGATTTCGCCGATCGGGGCACAGCCTTCGAGGACAGCTTCGCGGCGAACAGGAACGGCAAGTATACGGTGTACGCCAAGGATTACGCCGGCAACGAGGCGGTGAAGACGATCGCGATCTCCGCGATCCCTTCTTCAAGCGCTCCGAGCCCGTCGTCAGGCGCTCCGGCCGCCCCCTTGTCGTCGGATTCCAAGCTCCGTTCGCTGCAAGTATGGGCGGATGGTGTACAGCTTCCGCTAACGCCGGCGTTCAAGCCGGACGTATTGGCCTATGCCGCGACCACGGAAGCGGATCGGGTCGAACTGCGCGCGGAGCCGTCCTCTTCGGCAGCCCGCATGACGCTGCAGCCCGAAGGGATCGATCGGAAAGCGGTCTATCCGTTGAACATGGGAACCAACCGGATCGAGATTAGCGTTCAAGCGGAGAACGGGCAGGAGACAACCTACCTGATCGAAGTCGTACGGCATAGTCAGCCGCAATTTTTCGATATCGCGGGCCATTGGGCGGAGCGGGATATTCTGAAGGCCGCGGAGGCTGAGCTGGCTCAAGGCTATCCCGATGGAACGTTCCGGCCGGATGCGCTCGTCACTCGCGTGGAGTTCGCGGTGATGCTGGCTCGGGCATTGAAGCTGGAAGGCGAAGCGCGCTTGCCCGATTGGTCGGATCGCGGCAAGATCGGAGACTGGTCGGCGCAGGCGGTTGCGCAAGCGTTCGCGGCCAATCTTGTCCGGGGATATCCGGACAACAGCTTCCGTCCCGACGCTTTCATCCTTCGATCGGAAGCGGCCGCCATGCTGTCGCGAGCGTTGGACGAGCCGGCTGCGATCGAGGAGACGACAAGCTTCGCCGACGATTCGGCCATTCCCGCCTGGTCGAAGCCTGCGGTTGCTACGCTCGCCAAGCTGGGGATCGTAAACGGCCGAGACCGCAATCGCTTCGAACCGGATGCTCTCACAACCCGGGCGGAAGCGGTCGTCCTGCTGTTGCGTCTTATGGATCATTTATAACGCGGTTAAGCGTGAATTTCTTATTATCTTTGATGGCGATTCGGACAGACGATCCGTTATTTCGATGATAAAAGGCCGAAATCGCAATCTCGAAGCCTAATAACGGATCCTCTATCCGCGAAGGTGCGCAAAACCCGGGTTTGTTCATAAGAGTAGAGAAGGGCGAACGTTTTAAGCAAGTTCGCATTCCTGAAAACGCCGTTTACGTCGCCCCGACGGGCATGAGAACGACGGTCGCGCAGGCCGTTGAAATGTATGAGCGCGAGCAGGATCGCCTGAACCGGACCCGGCCAATGACAGAAGCTGAAGAACTTTCTGAACTGGTGAATGCAGTTGTCCATTTCGAGAAGAAATACGACGGGATCTATGAAGAAACTCTCAGCGGCCGATCGGATCTGTCCCCAGATGAATCACGAGACGCGGCGCAATGGGCTAGCTTACTGCGGTCGATCGAAAGGCGGGGAGCTAACATTTGACTCCTTCGCATGGAAAGGCGAGGCCACCGTCAAATATTACGCAGTTGGAACGAGATTCGCATCGATTCTCATGGATACCAGAGACGGTGCTGAATATACTGGGCATTGAGACCTTTGTACAGCTCATTGATGAAGAAATAAAACTGTTGAAGCTCAAAGTCAGTTTAATGAGTGATTTCGATATTCTAAACCGTGAATCGGGAAACGGAGTTGCAATGGGTATTCCCATTGTGTTAAGTAAAGAACGGTTAAAGGATATTCGCGATAAGCTTGTTGGAATATTAAGGAGAGGTCCATTTATTGATTTTGAAGCTCACGCAGTAGAACGAATCGTTTACGATTCTTTACTACCGGATGGACATCCCGAGAAGCGAGGTTGGATTAGCCAACAGGAAGCGAAAGACTGTGTTATGACTGCGAATTGGGTTCACGGTATTCGGCTTAACGTTAATCACGAGCACCCTGATAACAATGATAAAATAAAGCATCTTCACCCGCACCTAGCAATAGCAATATCGGGACAAAAAGCCAGTGGCGAAGGTCGACTTGTTTTGGTAATATTGAATGAAAGAACAATTTCAGTGGTTACAGTATTATAAATTGTGGGAACAATGAGTATACTAATTTTGTATACTGGAAAGAGGTGGGGAGTATGATTTTGACTGAAACAAGACAAGAGCATCGCACGGAAACCACGTGTCAATGTGGAACGATAGCTAAGTTGCGCGTAGGAAGTCATACTTTTTACATCGGTCATAAAAAAATCACCATTCATAATGTTCCTCATTTTTATTGCTCGCACTGCAATAAAACAATTTTCGATTCGAATACGGATACGACTTCAATTCTTAGACACGCTTTTCTTAATAATATGAATGATGTGAACTGGGAAAATCGGGCATTGTACGAATGATAATTAGTGTAAATTTTTCATGAAGATCCACCACAAGTTAAGGTGGATCTTTTCATTTGTTCAAAATTATAAAAGTACGCTGTGGATCGTATCGTAGGTGACGACAGTGTTAAGGAGGGGCTAGAGAAAGGTTCTTGGCAATCTCCTCTCCGCCACTCACTTGTCAGTTAAGCAAGAGTCTCTCACAAATGCGCTTCTTGTACTAAGACACAGTAAAATCCGCAGCCAGCGTGGCGGACAAATCCGTCTGATGTCCTTCGATCGATTTGACGAGACGATATTGTCCTGGCTTAAGCTTCCGGGAGACAGAAATTTCCTCCGTGAATGATTGACCAGGCTGCAAATGAATCCCGACAGCAGGGACGGCAAGCTCAAGAGGAACCGATACCCAACCCCCGCGCTCTTGTCGATAAATACTGTATCCGTAGCCTAAAAATAAATCCGTTGGTCCGGCATTATAAATGGACAACTCTGTCCGATCCATATCCGCTGCCGAGGGTTCGATGCTGAGTCGGGCGTTGAGTTCATTCGGCGGTACAAAGATGGGAGTGATGAAGGTGTCTTCCACAACTCCCTCGGGAGAGAGAACTTCGATGCTCAGGAGATAGTTGATATCCGGCTGCTCCGGTATTTTGAATGAAAAGTCCAGCCGCGAGTCAACCGTGTTATTGCGATCAGCCAAATACTGAGCAACAAGTTCCACTCGTTTTCCGGCTTTGTCCCGGCGTGTCAATTGAAAGCGCGCAGACCGTTTGTCGGGAATCATGCTTAATGCAGCCCCTACTTTACTTCCTGCTTGCGCGACTTTGGATGTGTGAGAAGCAATAAGGTGAAATCCGTTCTCTCCGCCAAACCATTTTCCCGTTGCCGGTTCGTAGTCGTCAGCGGCAGCTAACGCCTGTTCCCTGGGGAACTGGGCAGACAGTCTAACTTGATCCGGTATGCCGACAGTCTCTTCTAATTGGGCAACAGTTGTATCCGCAACGACGGGTGACGGGCTGGATACTTTACCTTTATGGCCCAATCGATTTGTTCCGACAACCCCGGCGATAATCAGCACCGAGCCGATCAGATGATAAACCGTTACTTCTTCTCCGAGAAATATCGCTCCGGCCGCCATCGAGACGATCGTGGAGAGATTCGTAAATACGCTCATTTTCGACGCTTCCATTCTGGACAGGATATAGTTGGACGCCAACGCCGTGACCAGCGAGGACAAGACGCCCAAGAAGAGAATGGATACGATAAAATTACCGCTGGCGAGCGGCGCGAAAAAGCGGTGAAGAGTTCCGGATGCCGCATGGCCGGTGAACGATACGGTCAAAAAAACGGCGAATCCGATTCCCATCATCAAATAAGTGATTTCCGCCGGGCTGAACTGCTTCGTAAGCGAGCGGGCCAGAGCGGTATATCCGGCAAAAGCGAAGCACGTCAACAATAACAAGGAGATCCCCGTCATGTTCGACCAATCGATGCCGCCGCCCTTCATCACAAAGATGAACACGACGCCGAACACCGACAGGAAGATCGATAGCTTCTGTAAGACGGTTGTCCTTTCTTTGAGAAATACGGAGGCGACGATCATCGTTACGACAGGGGTGAACGCGTACAGAATGCCTCCCTCGGCAGAGGTGGCGTGCTGCAATCCGAACGCTTGAAGCGTGAAAAAACCAAGCGGATACAGGGTTGCCAGCAGCAGCGCTTTGTAGAACGGCTTGCCGCGGTACGCGAGCTTAACCCAGCCGAACGCCACCGGGACGGACATGACCAAGAACGAAGCGGCAAAACGGAAGGTCAGCGTATCCATCGGGCCCGCATATTCGAGCGCGACTTTGACGAACAAAAAGGACAATCCGATAATTGTCGCATTAAGCACGGCGAAGAAATAGGGAAGTCTCAAAGCTTTCCGGGATATGGCAGCATCATCCTTTCCAAACGAACGGCAGCGTGTTCGCGAACGTCTCATCCGTTGTTTTGAAGATAGGGCAAAATCGCAATTCGAACAACGCCATTTTGTGCGAACTGTATCGATACAGTTGATATATAATGAGTACGAATCAGCCGGAGATGAGCTGCGGACAGGAGGAGAGACATGAAGAAGTATTTTGCGATTCTATCGGATATGGAGAATAAGATCCGGGAGGGGCGATACATTCCCGGGCAAAAGCTGCCTTCCGTTCGCCATGCCGCGAAGTCGTACGGGTGCAGCGTCAGCACGATCACGCGGGCATATGCGGAGCTGGAGAAGCGCCACGCCATTTATTCGGTTCCGCAAAGCGGCTTCTTCGTCGTCGAGAAGCCGGGAGATTGGCGTGACAACAGAGACGGCAAGATGATCAACTTCGCTACGGTGCTGCCGGACTTGGACGTGTTTCCGTATTTGGATTTTCAGCATTGCTTAAACAAGGCGATCGATATCTACAAGTACGACCTGTTTACGTATGGCGATCCGAGGGGGCTGGAGTCGTTTCGCCACACGCTTGTTTCCCATTTGGCCAATGATCAAGTGTTTGCCAAAGCGGAGCGGATCATCGTCACCTCAGGCGCACAGCAGGCGCTGCAAATTTTGGCGAGAATGCCGTTTCCGAACGGCAAATCTGCGGTTCTGGTCGAACAGCCGAGTTACGAATTGTATTTGCGATTTCTGGAGGCGGAAGGCATACCGGTGCATGGCATCACTCGAACGGCGGCAGGCATCGATATGGGGGAATTGGAGATGAGGTTCAGAAGCGGCGAAATTAAATTTTTCTACACGATGCCCAGATACCACAATCCGCTTGGCACGTCTTACGGCGCGGAAGAGAGGAAAGCAATCGCAAAGTTGGCCGGCAAATACGACGTATACGTCTTAGAGGACGATTATATGGCCGACTTGGGCGCAGAACGGCAATTCGACCCGATTTTCGCTTGCGATGCGAGTTCGCGCGTCATCTATGTGAAGAGCTTCTCCAAAATCATCTTCCCGGGCTTAAGGGTGGGGGCCGTCATATTGCCGGAACGCTTGCTGAAGACGTTCCGTGCTTACAAAATCTATCCCGACACTTCGCTTCTGTCCCAGGCGGCGCTCGAAGTGTACATCAAGAACGGGATGTACGAACGGCACAAGCACAAAATAGGCAGCTTGTACGCATCGCGAATGCGGGCCTTGAACGAGTCGCTCGAACGGTACAACGAAGCGGGGCTGGTTGAGGCGCCCCGTATCCGTTCGGGTATCTATACGCAATTTAAGCTGAAGCCGACGGTTAATATCGAGCGTCTTATCAAGCGGCTAGCCGAGAGGAAGATCAGCGTCGTGTCCGGCAAAGCGTTTTATTTATCGGATTATTTGGAACGGGAGAAGTTTTTGCGGATCAGCATTTCGCAGACGCGACCGGAGCAAATCGACGAAGGGGTTAAGGCGATCGTCGAGGAAGTCGGAAAGGGAAGCAGGTGGTAGGATATGCTCCCTTAGCCACCCCGCTCCCCGCCATTTACCACTCGCCAATTCCGGTTTACGGAAGCTTCGATGCGGCCTCTTTCCCGAACGTAATCCGCCAATAATTCTACCATATCGATAGCGATGTCCTTCACGACAGGCTTGTTCCGAAACATCGTGAAATTGCCCCCGCCGCTTGCCCGGTAATTGTTCATCACCACATCGTATCCTTCATCTTCGGCAAGAGGCCGGCCGTTGCGTTCCAGCCTCGTTACCCGTTGGCCGATCGGCTGCGAGATGTCGAGCTCGTAGTCGATGCCTTCCCACATATCATAGTTGTAATGCTGCGGCTTCGGCGTCAGGAAGGCGGCGCTCACGACAATCTCGCCCTGCGGGCCAAGCTCGAAGTATTCCGCGGATTTCTCCAAGGCGTCACAGATATCCCGCCCCGAGATGCGGATCACCTTCAGCGTGTTGGGGTACACGTAATTGGAGACGATGTCGCGCATCGCAATGCGATGGCCAAAGCCTGGGGATAGGTTGTCGAATAAGGCCGTGCTGGAGATGCTCGCCCCGGATACGTCCATTTGTACACGGTTGATCCATTCGATGAGAGGGTGCTCGCGCAGCCGGACATCCGCATGCGAGGCAATCGTCATGTCGCCTTCCACGAAGCCGAGGGGCTGATCGAGCCAGGCTTGGGTCAACGACTCGACCTCGCCGACGATACGTTCAATGGCTTTGTCCGGGCGGTAGTCCGCGGCAGAGATCAATGACGATCGGCTGCTCGCCACGGACCAGCCGTCTTCGTTTTTCTCAACCTGCAGCGTTACTTTTCCCAGGTACCGTCCATCGTTCGCGGGCTGAACCACGCAGACGCCGTTTATTTTACAGTCCGCGATGGCGCGATGCTGATGGCCCGTCAGCAGCACATCGATGCCTTCGACTTGCTCGCAGATGGCATACCCGGCATTCTCCCCCGTAGGAGGCTCCGTCCATGCGCCGGTCTCCGGATCGCGTTCGAAGCCGCCATGGTACGACACGACGACGACATCGACACGCTCCGCGCGCTTCATATCATAAACCCAATGTCGTGCGGCTTCCACCGGATCGTCAAAGCGGATGCCCTCGATATGACGCGGTTGTTCCCAATTCGGGATGTACGAGGTGGTCAGGCCCAGCAAGCCGATCCGCAAACCGTTGTCCAACTCGCGAACGATATACGGTTTCCCGAACAGCGGCGTTCCGGTCTCGGCATCCCGAATATTGGCCGATAACCACGGGAAGTCCGACGCCTCGACGGCATTGCGCAAGTGCGGCATGCCGTAATTGAATTCGTGGTTGCCGAGCACGGCTGCGTCGTAGCGGAGCTCGTTCATGCAAGTGATTACGGGATTCGCCGGCTCGCTGTTGATCCGGGCATGGTAATACGTCAGCGGGGTGCCTTGCAGGCAATCCCCATTATCGATGAGCAGCGTATTCGAATGGATCCGCCGCATTTCCTTCACGATGCTCGCAATTCGGGCGAGCCCGTGTCCGACTTCATTTCCGGCAGCGTAGCTTCTTGGCATGATAAAACCATGAAGATCGCTAGTCTCGAGAAGCACCACTTCGCATTGTTGGATGGCCATGATCCTCCTCCTCCTCCTCCTCCTGCTCGCGAACGATTAGCGAAGCTTGGTTTATTCTAGCATATAGCGACTAACGCGTCGTAAGAATCTAGCAAAGTTTACAGTTCTTTAATTGCGCATGACACGTCGTTAATAAACGGATTTTATAATACTCAAGGGATCGGGCGACAAATAGAATGATTAAGGGCGGAGGATTTCTAGTGAACCATAAACTTAAGCTTCTTACGACGGCAGTGCTTGCAATCGGATTGCTCGCGGGCTGCGGCTCGAACAACGGCACCAACAACAGCGCCAACAACAACGATACGGCCAATTCCGGCAATTCGGGAACTCCAACGGAGACGAATGCGACTGCAACGCCGGATACGAGCAAAGCAATCGACGTTCTGAAAATCAGCTTCGTCCCTTCCAGAGACCCGGAGCAAATCATCACGACGACGGAGCCGCTGAAAGAATTGCTGAAGAGCCAACTGGCAACGCAAGGCTATACGATCAACAATATTCAGATCGACGTAGGAACAACGTACGAAGCGGTCGGCGAGGCGCTCAGCGCCGGTACGACGGACGTCGGCTTTATTCCGGGCGGTACGTATACGTTGTACGACGACGGCGCCGAAGTCATCCTCACCTCGACGCGCAAAGCGTTATCCATCGATTCGGACCATGCGAAAGATTGGAACGATAACAAGCCGACGACAGGACTCGACGACCAGCAGGCTTCCTATTACCGCTCCTTGTTCCTGGCCGGCCCTTCCGCGAAGGGACAAGAACTCGCGGCCAAAGTGAACAACGGCGAAGAGTTGACTTGGGAAGATCTGAACAGCGCGAGCTGGGCGGTCATGTCCACTTCCTCCTCGGCAGGCTACATCTACCCGACGTTGTGGCTGCAGGATAAATTCGGCAAAGGGATCACGGATCTGGCCAAAGTGATGCAATCGGATTCCTACAACAGCTCGTTCGCGCGTCTGGCTGTGGGACAAGCCGACGTCATCGTCGCCTTTGCCGATGCGCGCCGCGACAATGAAGAGAATTGGACAAGCGAGTATGGCGGCAAAGGTTCGATCTGGGACGAGACGAACGTGATTGCGGTAACGCAGCCGATCTACAACGATACCATCAGCGTAAGCAAAAATTCGCCGATCATGACGGACGACCTGAAGAAGGAGCTTCAAGAAGCGTTCATCGCGATTGCCGGAACGGCTGAAGGCAAGGAAGTGATCGCGATTTACTCGCATGAAGGGTACGAGGTTGCCCAGTCTTCCGATTATGACGGCGAGCGTGACGCCCAAGAGATCATCCGCAGCATGAGATAATCCTGCTCAATTCGCATGAAACCCGAATGAGAACATCATGATTTCATGGTGTTCTCATTCTTTAAATTCAATGCGAATCGTTGCGAAGACGGAGCCGGCCGCTGCATCCTTCTTTCCTAAATTTATGACCAAAGGACGGAATACATTAGATGATTGAATTTATCGATGTGGAGAAAACATACGCCAATGGCACAACCGCGCTGCATAAAATCAACTTGACCATCGAGCAAGGCGAATTCGTCGCCGTCATCGGTCTCTCGGGGGCGGGCAAATCGACGCTCATTCGATGCATCAATCGCATGCACGACATAACAAGCGGCAATCTTATCGTCGATGGCGTCAACGTGTCCAACCTTAAGGGCCGACATATTCGCAAGCTCCGCCGCGGAATCGGGATGATTTTCCAATCGTTCAATCTGGTGACCCGCACGACGGTACTGAACAATGTGCTGGTCTCGTTCGTCCCGGAGCTTTCAAGGTGGCGCAAGCTGACCGGCATCTTCACGAGGCAGCACAAAATCAAAGCCCTGGAGGCGCTTGATAAGGTAGGCATCCTGGATAAAGCGTTCGTTCGCGTCGACCAGTTGTCCGGCGGGCAGCAGCAGCGGGTCGCGCTGGCGCGAACGCTCGCGCAAAATCCGGACATCATCCTGGCGGACGAGCCGATCGCCTCCCTCGATCCCGTCACCTCGCGCATCGTCATGGACGACTTTAAGAAAATCAACAAGGACCTGAACATATCCGTTATCATGAATATTCACCACGTCGAGATCGCCCTGGAATATGCGGACCGAATTATCGGCATTCGCAAGGGAGAGGTCGTATTCGACGGCGAGGCGTCGCAGGTGACGCAAAGCGTTCTCCAAGACATTTACGGCGGCAAATGGGATGCGGAAAAAACGGCGATGGAGGAACAGGCGGCCTATGTTTGACAAGATTTTACCTCCCAGGCAGATCGCGCTCTCCGACGGAAAGGTCGTGCTCCAGCAACGGTCTCGTCTCCCGCTCATCGTCATTGTTCTGCTCGTCTGTACGATTGTTTCCGCGAAATTTACCGGATTCAGCTTTACCTTGCTCTTTAGAAGGATTCACGAGTTCTTCACCCTGATAATAGCGATGATTCCGCCCGATTGGGGAAGCTTGGCCGGCATTTGGCAACCGCTGCTCGATACGATCAAGATGTCCTTGCTTGGCTCTATGATCGGCGCCTGGCTTGCGCTGCCCGTCGCGGTAGCGGCTTCCGCCAACATCGTACAATCGAAGATCATCGTCGTCGCGATCAAAACGGCGTTGAGTCTGCTCAGGACGTTGCCGACACTCGTCAGCGCGTTAATTGCCACCTTCGTATTCGGTCTCGGACCGATGGCAGGAACAGTGGCCATTATGCTGTTCACGATCGCATACGTGGGCAAGCTGCTATACGAACAGATTGAAAATGTGGATATGGGCGCCTTCGAGGCGATGGAATCGGTCGGCATGAAGAGGATCGAAGCGTTCCGCTTCGCGATCCTCCCGCAGGTGCTTCCCGGCTACATTTCCACATCCCTTTATTGTTTTGAAGGAAATGTGAGGTATGCCGCTATTCTGGGCTACGTCGGAGCGGGGGGAATCGGCTTGCTCATCCAAGAGGGGCTTGGCTGGCGAGATTACCCCGCCGTTGGCATGATCATCCTGGTGCTGATCGCGACCGTCTACATCATCGAGAGGGTCAGCGAACATTTCCGCAAAAAGCTCATCTAAGGGAGATATTGCGCTTATGAATCACATAGAGAAGCAACTGCTAGCGGCGCCGCGTAACCAGCTTTACCTGGCGACGATTGCAGCGATCGTCGCAGCCCTGTTCTTCTGGTCGCTTACGGCGGTCAATTTCAACGATATCCAGCAGAGCGGGCTTGCGATCGCGAAAAATATCCTCTACGGACTCACGCATCCGGATACGGCTCTTCTCTTTAATCTAACAAAGCAAAGCGTGCCGTACCTGCTCGTCGAGACCGTGGCCATTGCCTTCCTGGGGACGCTCGTCGGCGCGGTGCTGGCCGTGCCGCTCGCCTTCCTGGCCGCGTCCAACATCGTGCCGCAGCCGGTATCATGGGTGACCAGACTGCTGCTCATTGCGATCCGTACGGTGCCGGCGCTTGTATACGGATTGATCTTTATTCGCGTTACGGGCCCGGGACCGTTCGCCGGGGTATTGACGGTCGGTCTCTCCTCAATCGGCATGTTGGCCAAGCTTTATGTGGATGCCATCGAGGAGCTCGATAAACGCGTGTTGGAGTCCATGACATCGATCGGCTGCACCGCCTTCGAAAAAATCCGCTTTGGCATCGTACCGCAGCTATTATCGTTCTTTGTATCCATCATGATTTATCGCTTCGACATGAACATGCGCGAAGCTTCGATCCTGGGTCTTGTCGGCGCCGGCGGCATCGGCGCGCCGCTCATCTTTGCCATGCGGGGCTACAAATGGGACCAGGTCGGCGCGATCCTCATCGGATTGGTCGTGCTGATTCTCCTGATTGAATTCGTGTCCGGCAAGCTGCGCGCCAAGCTGGTCAAAGGGTAAGCGGGATAGATCATCGGTTTCGGCGCCGGCATTTATTTCGCTCGCCGGTTCGGTTATACTATTCACATTCCTGTGAACGGGAGGTGATACGGATGGCAATCGGAGATTGTCAGATTGGAGCAGCCTCATGCAAAGCCGGAATTGGAGGCGATACTTTGCATGGGCGGTGACAAGGCTTCACACAATCGCCTGAATAAGCAGCTATCGTTTTCTAATACTTGGCTTTGCACCTTATTTTCTTCCAAATAAGATAAGGGGCTGACGCTCAATGTGCGAACCATTTATTAGAAACCATCAATATAACTTTATCAAAGGCCAGGCAGACTCCGTGCTTCGCGCGCTGCGAACGGTCGGCGATCCGAAAATACTGGAATCCGTCCGCATCGGCGCGCAAAACAATGTGACGGAGTTGTTTCCGGAAGTTACGGACGACCGGAGAACGATGCTGGAATCGATTGCGGATTTGAAGGCGGCGGAAGATTTTCAACAGTATTTGCAGGCGCTTGAGCCGTATCTGACCGAATTTCCCGCAATTACCGAGAAGCAGATTCGCAAGCTGTTTCCGAAAAACAAAAAGCTGAAGCTGCCCGATCTCGAACAAATCGACTTCCGGTATGTCTCCTATCTGAGCTGGACCGATTTATCGACCCATAAAATGTTTATCGTGCATGAAGCCGGCGGGCAATTCGTCGGCGTAGAAGGCAGATATACGGCAACGAACAAGAAAGGCTACTGCTTCGTTTGCAAGAGGCACGGGGAACTGGCGTTATTCTCGGCGATCTCCAAAAAAAGGCCGGCGCATGCTTCGCCCGACTATTACAAATCGGTCGGCAACTATATTTGCTTGAACGGCCATGAGTGCAACAAGAACGTGACGGACGTTTCTACGTTGGCAAGGTTCATCGACTCGGTTCTCGGATAAAATCGGGATCCAATACGCAAGAGAAGGGGCGGTTATGGCCGCCTCTTTTTGAGCTGCATCCACTTGATCGATCGCGATTTCAAATATGGATGCATGAATCTTGAAATCTTGCTATGGGTTCGGAGACGGGCCGTGTATACAATGGGGGCGTGGGGAATTTTAAGCTAAGAGAGGGGCAACAACATGACGCTCAAAAAGTTCTCGGTTCTGGCACTGACGCTCGCCACGGCGCTGACGGCGACCGCTTGCGGAGGCGGCGGCAAAGAGGAGAACCAGGCTTCGCCCGGAGGAGAGAATCAGCCGTTCGCGGGCCAGAAAATTACCGTGTTCGCCGTCAACCATCCTTGGACGGACGCCTTGAAGCCGGAAATTGCGCAGTTCGAGAAGGATACCGGCATGAAAGTCGACTTGCAGGTGTTCGCCGAGGAGCAGCTTCAGCAGAAGCTGGCGGTTCAGTTCACGACAGGGGCGGAGACGCCGGACGTCTTCACGTACCGTCCGTATATGGATAAAATCCTGTACGCCAAAAACGGCTGGACGACTCCGCTGGACGATTACGTGACGAGCAATGCGGATTACGACTTCGAGGATTTCTCCAAAGCGACGATCGAAGCGAGCACCATCGACGGCAAGCTGATGTCCATTCCGCTGTGGACGGACCACTTCGTCCTGTATTACCGGAAAGATATTTTGGAGGAAAACAACATCGCCGTGCCGAAGACGATGGCCGAATTCGAGGAAGCGATGAAGAAGCTGCACAAGCCGAAGGACGACTTCTACGGATTTGTCGCCCGGGGCCAGCGCAATGCGCTCGTAACGGCGGTGTCTTCCTTCGTCTTCTCCGAGGGCGGAGATTTCATGGACGGGGACAGGGCGACGGTCAATACGCCCGAAGCGGTCAGAGGCTTCAAGCTGTACGCCGATCTGGTGAAAAATTACGGACCGCAAGGCGTGCTGAACATGAACTGGGCGCAGGCGATCGGCCTGTTCGCGCAGGGCAAAGCCGCATTCTACGTCGACTCGGCCGCATTGTTCAAGAACGCGACCGATCCGGAAAAATCGCTCGTCGCCGATAAGGTCGGCTTCGGCGTCTTCCCGGCCGGCAGCGCGGGAGCGAAGCCTTACAGCACGGCGTCGTGGTCGCTGGCGATGAATCCGCAGTCCAAGGGCAAGGATGCCGCGTGGGCGTTCATGGAGTGGGCGACCAACAAGGAGAACGCGCTGATGATTCAACAAAGCGGCGTGCCGGGCGCGCGGGATTCCGTATGGGCCTCCACGGAAGGTACGGAGAAATTCCCGCCGGATCTCGCAGCCGCCATCCAGGAGACGATGAGCATCGGGGTGGATCATTTCGTGCCTCAGGTGATGAGCGTGACGGAGTCGCGCGACGTCGTCGGAGCGATTGTCGTGAAGGCGATTCTGGGCGAAGATATCCAGGCGGCCGCCGACCTGGCCAATCAGGAGCTTCAGGCGATTATCGACAAGGATAATTCCCAATAGAGACAGCGCGGATAGCGGGGGCGGACCTGCGGTTCAACGACGGGCCCGCCCCGCATCCTGACAAGAAGGAGGGAATATCGTGGTTGCGGTCGTCAACTGGCTGGATCGTCATCTCAAGTGGGTATTCGTTACGCCGGCGCTGCTTTTTATTGCGCTTATGGTCGCTTTTCCGATATTCTATACGGCAAGGCTAAGCTTGTACGAATGGAGCATGTCGGCCGTGCAGCCGCCCAAGTGGGTGGGACTCGATAATTATGCGGCGCTGCTGACCAGCAAACCGTTCTGGCATTCGTTATGGATCACTTTCTATCATTCCTCGATCAGCATCGTGCTGGAGACGGTGCTGGGCGTCGCGATCGCCGTGCTGTTCTCGAAAAAGATGTTCGGGTCGCGGGCCGCCAAAACGATGATGATGCTGCCGATGGTCGCCACGCCGGTATCCGTCGGATTGGTCTGGCTGCTCATCTACGAGCCGTCGATCGGCATGGCCAACCAATTGCTGAAAAGACTGGGCTTCGAAACGCAGGAATGGCTCGGCTCCGTCACGCAGGTCATCCCGTCGCTCATTATCGTCGACGTCTGGCAGTGGACGCCGATGATCGCCCTGATCGCGATCGCCGGACTGGCCACGATTCCGTCGGACCCTTACGAGTCGGCCAGCGTGGACGGGGCGAGCGCCTGGCAGAAGTTTACGCGCATTACGCTGCCGCTGCTGCTGCCGACGCTCATCACGGCGGTCACCTTAAGGGTTATCGACCTGGTCAAAACGTTCGATACGATCTACGCGACGACGCAGGGAGGGCCGAACTTCGCATCGCAGACGCTTAACCTGATGATCTTCGACACGGCGTTCTCCAGCTTCAAATTCGGCTACGCTTCGGCGCTACTGATCGTATTTTTCATCATGCTTATCGCGCTGGTGCTGTTATTGAACGCCCTGCGAAGGAAGGCGGGGAACTTGCAATGAGAATTCCCTGGACCAAACGGGCGGGGCTTGCCTCGTTGAATGTGCTCGTGCTGCTCGGCCTGATGTTCCCGCTGCTGTGGATGCTGACGGCTTCCCTGAAGTCGCAAATCCAGATTCTGAACCCGGACAATCTGTTCCGGTTCGCGCCGACCTTCAAAAATTACGTGTCCGTGTTCCAGGATTACGACTATATGAAATATATCGGGAACAGCTTTGCCGTCGGAGCCGCATCTACGCTTTGCGCGCTCGCGCTCGGTCTCCCGGCGGCTTACGCGATCGCCAAATTCAAAATGCAGGCGACGTCGATTACGATTCTCGTGGCGAAAATCCTGCCGGGGATCAGCTATTTGGTGCCGTGGTACGTGCTGTACAATGAGATCGGCTTTATCGATACTTTTCCGGGACTGATCATGAGCCATATGGTGCTCGGACTTCCCTTCATCATGTGGATCATGATTCCGTTCTTCGAATCGTTCCCGAGAGAGGTGGAGGAGTCCTCCTGGATCGACGGCAGCTCCAAAATCCGCACGTTCTACCAGATGGTGCTCCCGGTGTCGCTTCCCGGCATCATCACGTCGGCGCTGCTCGCGTTCATCTTCTCCTGGAACAACTTTATGTTCTCCTTCATTCTGGCCGGCGAGAAGACGAAGACGCTGCCGATCGCGATCTACAATTTCCTCGGCGGCACCTCCATCGATTGGGGCGGCTTGATGGCGGCGGCGTGCATCATTACGCTTCCGGTCATCGTCATCGCCATGCTGGCGCAGAAATACGTCGTCAGCGGCTTGTCCGCGGGGGCGGTGAAGGGCTAACGACAAGGGGCTGGGACCATGCATCACCGGTGGAATACGTTCAGCAAGATGGTCGTCTTGATCGCGCTGCTCATTTTGCCGCTCGTTCTCATCTACGGCTACTCGAATTCCGTATCGGTCAACACGATCCGGCAGGAGCTGCAGGAGAAAAATTTGAACAGGCTCTCCTTTTTCACGAACCAGGTCGACACGATTATCGATCAGTTGTCGATCATGTCCATTATCGTGAGCAAGGATCCGAGCGTGCGGAAGCTGGGCGAGGCCGACAGGCTGCTGGATTCCTACGAGCAAGTGCAGGCGCAGGAGGATGTCGTTCAGAAGCTGGGTCTGCTCAGCGTGACGAGCAGCTGGAAAAACACGCTCATCGTCTATTTGCCGCGAACGAAGCAATCGATCTCGAACGATTACTTCAGCTCTTACGACGACGATTATTTGCGCGCGCAGACGGCCAAATCCTGGACGTACCGGCCCGCCGGGGGCAGGGGAGAGGAAGGCTATTTTTCGAAAGTGCAGTTCAGCCCGCTGCTCGTCAACCGGAGTTTGCTGGAGGCGGACGCCGTCGTCGAGGTGCGGTTTGCCGAAAGCAATATGATCCGCATGCTGAGCGACTACAAGAACGAAGCAAGAAGCGGGAGCTCCTTCTTCTATAGAAAAGGCGACGAGCCGATCGGGGAGCCGGGCCCGGCCCAGGCCGCTACGCGGGAAATTTCCGCGTATCTGGACGAGCAGGAGCTGGACGAAGCGGGATACCGGACGATCGATATCGGCGAAGACCATTATCTGGTCAGCTATGTGAAGTCCAGAAGCCTCGGCTGGTACGCGATCGATTATTTGCCGCTGAAGCAGGTGCTGCAGCCGATCGTCAAAAGCCGGAATTTATTTTACGGGGCGCTCGCGCTTATCCTGCTGTTCGGGCTGATCGCCACGCTCGTGCTGTACAGGCAGGTGCAGAAGCCGATTATGCTGCTCGTCAGAGGCGTGCAGAAAATCCAGACCGGCTCCTATTCCCACCGTCTCAGCTATCGGCCGAAAAACGAATTCGAATTTCTGTTCGCCAAGTTCAACGAAATGACGGAAGAGATCCAGCGGCTGCTGGAGAAGGTGTACGTGGAAAATATCCGCTTTCGCGAAGCGAAGCTGAAGCATCTGCAATCGCAGATCAGCCCCCATTTTCTGTCCAATTGCCTGTTTTTCGCGAAAAACATGATCGCCGTTGGCGACAAGCAGGCGGCGACGGACATGATTATGAATCTAGCCGACTACTTCCGGTACATTACGAAGCTGGAGCATACGATGACGACGCTTCGGGAGGAGCTGGCGCTGATCGAAAACTATTTGACGATCCAGAATTTGCGCATTCAGCGCTTCCATTACGAGATCGACGTTCCCGATGCGATGAAGGAGCTGAAAATTCCGCGGCTGATGATCCAGCCGATCGTCGAAAACGCCATCGTGCACGGCATCGAGAAAAGCGAGAGATACGGCATCATCTGGATCTCGGGCGAAGAGAGGGACGGCGAGTATCGCGTGACGATCGACGACAACGGCCAAGGCGTGACGGAGGAAACGGTAAGAAGCCTTCGGAAGCGAGCCGCCGGCCCGCTCGATCAGGAGAACGGCTGCGGCCTGTGGAACGTGCACCAGAGATTGTCCTACCAGTACGACGCGCATTCGGGTCTGATCATCGAGCTGTCGCCGCTGGGGGGACTTCGGGTCGTCGTTCATTGGCCGAGCGCTCCGGAACGGAAGACGGAAGAGGGGGATTGACATGCTGCAGCTACTGCTCGTCGACGACGAGATGAGCGTGGTGGATACGCTCGCGTATACGATTCCGTGGAAGTCTCTGGGGGTCGAAGAGGTTCATAAAGCGTATTCCGCTTCCGAGGCGCTGAACATTCTCAACATGCACGCGATCGACATCGTCATTACCGACGTGCGCATGCCGGGCACCGACGGTCTTGAGCTGTCGCGGCTGGTGTCCCGGCAATGGAAGCATACGAAATGCATGCTGTTGACGGCCCATGCCGATTTCGATTACGCCCGAACCGCCATCCAGAACAATATTAGCGATTATATTCTGAAGCCGATCCGGGACGAGGAGCTGATCGAGCGCGTCGGCCAGGTCGTCGAGGTGATCCGCCTGGAAAGGGAGACGCACAGCGTCGTCAAACGCGCGATGGACGCGATGCGGGAGCATCTGCCCCGGCTGCGCGGCGAGCTGCTGCACGATTTGCTGCAGGGCAAGCGGATCCCGCCCGGGAAGCTGGAGGAGAAGCTCCGGATGCTTGAGGTGCCTGTCCGCATGGACGACGGCATCGCGATGATGCTGATTCGCTATAAGGAGCAATTTTCCGACTACGATCCGTTCGAAATGTCCTTGATGGAATACGCGATCTTCAATATGGCGGAGGAAACGTTCGAGGAAGGCTATCGGGTCTGGTGCTGCAAGGACGTGTACGATTATTTGGCCGTCGTGCTCATCCCGAAGCGGGACGAGGCGGAGAGCGCGGGGGAACTGGAGGAGCGGTTGAACCGCTGGACGAACCAATTCCAGATGAACGTCCGGCATTATTTGAAAAGGGAAGTATCCGTGCTGCTCGGGCACGGGGCCGCCTTTCCCGCCGATCTGCTCAAAATGTATCACAATCTGCTGCTGCTGTTCCGCAAGAGATTCGGCAACGGGCAGGATATGCCGCTGTACATCGCGGGGGGCGGGGAGCTGGCGGACATCAGCACGCTGCAGCGCTTGAACGAGCCGCCGGCGCTGCTGCATCTGATGGAAGCGGGAGACTGGACGGCGATCGAGAAGCGTCTGGAGGCGATATTGAATGAGCTGGACGAGCGCTGGGCGGAATCGCCCGAGCATCTGATGGAAGCCTTCTTCGCCTTATATGCCGCGTTCTCGAACCTGGCGCATACGAGCGGAAGGAAGATGATCGATGTGATCGGCAGCGACTATTTGCCGGTCAAGGAGCTGCTCCCGTGCAAAACGGTCGCCCATCTGAGCGAGTGGACGTGGAGCGTGTTCGGCAAGTTCCGGCAGCAGGCCAGAAACGAGAACAACACGGCCAGACTGGCGACGGTGAAGGAGGCCCAGAAGTACGTGCTGTCCAATCTGTCCCACGACATCTCCGTGCAATCGATCGCCGATCATCTGCGGATGCATCCGTCCTACGTATCTCGCCTGTACAAGCTGGAGACGGGAGAGAACATCAGCGATTACATCACGAAGCTGAAGCTGGAGAAGTCGGTCATGCTGCTGAAGACGAGCACGAAGAAAATTTACGAGATCTCGGAAGAAATCGGCTACCACAATCCCCATTATTTCATCAAGCTGTTCAGAAAATATTACGGCACGACGCCGCAGGAATACCGCAATTCCCACATGTAGCGGGTACGAAGGGGAGTCCATTCATGAGAAATATCGTGTGCAAAGAGCCGGGCGTCTTCGAGATGCGGCGCACGGAGCGTCCGCTGCGCAAGCCGGGCGAGGTATTGGTCAAAGTGTCGGCGGTAGGCGTATGCGGCACGGATTATCACGCTTTTCGCGGAAGGCAGCCCTACTTTGCTTATCCGAGAATATTGGGCCATGAAATCGCCGGAGAAGTTGCGGAAACCGACGGCGGTTCGAAGGAGGCGGGCGGGCTGAAGGTCGGCGATCGCGTGACGATCATACCCTATATCGCCTGCCGGACTTGCATCGCTTGCCGCGCCGGGCGGCCGAACGCCTGCTCCGGTCTGCAGGTGCTGGGCGTACATGAAGACGGAGCGATGCGCGAATATCTATCGGTGCCGGCGGAATACGTCGTCAAGACCGAAGGCTTGAGCTTGAACCAGACGGTGATCGTCGAGCCAATGGGCATCGGCCTTCATGCCGTGAACAGGGGCGAGATCAAGCCGGGAGAGACGGCGCTCGTCATCGGAGCGGGGCCGATCGGCCTTGCGGCGATGAAGTTCGCGAAACTGGCCGGCGCCAAGGTGATCGCGATGGACACGAACGCGGAGCGGCTGCGCTTCTGCCGGCAATGGGCGGGCGCCGACGAGATCGTCGAGGCGACCGGCGACGCCGCGGCGGCGTTGGCCGATATTACCGGGGGAGACGGCCCGACGACGGTGTTCGACGCTACGGGAAGTCCGCAATCGATGATGAAGACGTTCGATTACGCCGCCCACGGCGGCAAAATCGTGTTCGTGAGCTTGGTGCAGGCGGATATCTCGTTTCACGATCCCGCTTTTCACAAGAAGGAGCTGACGCTGCTCGGCAGCCGGGCGGCGACTCTCGCGGAGTTCGAGCGGGTGATCGCCTGCATGCGGGAGGGGCGGATCGACGCCGACGGCTTCATTACGCATCGCGCTCCCTTCGAGAAGGCGATCGAGGCGTTCGGCGAGTGGTTGAACCCGGGCAGCGGCGTGATCAAAGCGATAATCGAGCTTTAAGGTCCGGACCGGTAACGAGCTGTAAGATCAAAGCGGCAATCGAGCTACAGGGTCAATCCGGCGTATTCGGCGACCTTGAGCGGTTTCAACTGGGGAAGAGGAGGAAGTTTGATATGAAAATTTTGAATATTCAGTCCAATGTCTATCGATTGCCGCCAAGCGTGCCTTGGGAGGATGCGACGAACAAGGTGGACGGACTGGAGTTTATCGTGGTGGAGGTACAGGCGGACAACGGGATGACCGGCATCGGTCTGAGCTATACGGTCGATATCGGCGGTACGGCGATCCGGACGCTGATCGACGACTATTTGGCGAACCTGGTGCTCGGCATGAACCCGCTCGATTACGAGCGAATCTGGTACAAGCTGCAGAGACAGTCCCGGCGACTGGGGCTTGGCGTCAATTCGATGGCGATCGCGGCAATCGACGTGGCCATCTGGGATTTGATCGGCAAAATCCATGGCCAGCCGCTCTATAAGCTGCTCGGCGGAGCGCGGGACCGGATTCCGGCCTACATCAGCGAGATCGACCTGCGGAGCGACGGAACGGTGGAGCAATTGGCCGACAGGGTGAAGGAGTATGTCCGGCAGGGCTACCGTACGGTCAAGATCAAGATCGGCAAGCCCGAGCTGGAGGAGGATATCGAAAGGATCGCCAAAGTTCAGGAGCTGCTCGGGCCCGGGGGCACCGTGCTCGTCGATCTGAATCAGAAGTGGAGCGCGGCCGAGGCGATTCAGAAAGGCGCCCGTCTCGACAAGCTGAATCTCGGCTGGATCGAAGAGCCGACGCTGTATCAGGACGTGCAGGGACACCGCCAATTGAAGCAGGCGATCCGCACGCCCGTCGCGCTCGGGGAGAGCTTGTACAGCCGGCAGCAGTTTCTCGAATATTTGCGGGCCGACGCGGTCGATATCGTGCAGGCCGACGTCGCCTTCGTGGGCGGAATTACGGAGTGGCTGAAGATCGCCCATCTCGCCGGCGCGTTCGGCAAGCCGGTCGCCCCGCACTTTATGATGGAGCTTTCGCTTCATCTGCTGTGCGGCGTTCAGAACAGCTACATGCTGGAAAATGTCGTGGGGGGCTCGCTGACCGAGCTGGGCCTGCTGGAGAAGCCGATCGAGGTACAGGGCGGCATGGGCGTCCCCTCCGAGCTTCCCGGACACGGCATCGTGTTCGATAAGGACGCTCTCCGTCGTCACTTGCTCGATCCGGCGAAGCTGCGGGACGATTTTGCCGGAGGCAGCAAATAAATGAACAAGGGGGCTGACGCCGTCATGCAAACGTGGAATTCAGACGAGGAACTGTTCCGATTGATGAAGGCCGAGCTGTATACGCCGGTGGTGGGGGACATTCTGGACGCGAAGGGGCGGTACCATCAATTTCTGCCGCAGCCGATTCAGCCGATGAAGGACGAGATGGTCATCGCGGGCCGGGCGATGCCCGTCCTGATGATCGACGTATACGGGGAGCAGGAGAAGCCGTTCGGCTTGTTGACGGAAGCGCTGGATCAATTGCAGCCCGGAGAGGTGTACATCGCTTCCGGAGGGCAGATGCGCTGCGCGTACTGGGGGGAGCTGCTGACGGCCACCGCCAAAAAAAGAGGCGCGGTCGGCGCGATCGTGAACGGCTTCCACCGCGATACGCCGATGGTGCTGGAGCAGAGCTGGCCGGTGTTCTCCCGGGGCCGGTTCGCTCAGGATTCCTCCGTCCGCACGCAGGTCGTCAACTATCGGTGCCCGATCGAGGTCGGGGAAGTCTGGATCAATCCCGGCGATCTGATCTTCGCGGATTTGGACGGCGCGCTCGTCATTCCCCGGGAGCTGGAGCGGGAAGTCATCGCCGAAGCATTGCAGAAGGTACGCGGGGAGAAGGTCGTGCGCAGAGAGGTCGAGAACGGGATGTCCAGCACGGAGGCTTTTCTAAAGTACGGGATCTTATAGGGGTTGTTCACTGGGACTTTGTGAACGCGACATACAGGAGGACGGCATGAGAATCGTCAAGTTCGAGACTTGGTGGGTACAAAGGAACGAATGTCTGTTCGACGGGAAACGGCAAGGCAACAGCTCGATGCCTTGGGACGTCGTCGTCGTCAAGCTGACGACGGACACCGGGATCGAAGGAATCGCGACCGCGCTGGCCGCGCGGTCGGGCGCGGTGACGGAAGCGTATCTGCAGGACAATATCGCCCCGATCGTGATGGGAAGAGATCCCCACGACCGCGAGGCGATCTGGCACGAGCTGTGGAACGTCGACCGGCACCTCGGATTTTTCCCCGTTTATTTGCCCGGGCCGGTCGACGTCGCGCTGTGGGACATCGCGGCCAAGGCGGCGGGTCTTCCGCTCTACAAATATATGGGCGCCTGCCGGACTCGGCTCCCGGTGTATGCGAGCGGACTGTTCCACGAGACGGTCGAGGAGTACGTGAACGAGGCGCTGCATTACAAGTCGCTCGGGATTGGCGCCTATAAAGCGCATCCTCCCGGCCCGTGGAGGCTGGACATGAGCATTCATCAGGCTTTGCGGGACGCGCTGGGGGAGGAGCACGTGCTCATGACGGACCCGGTGGCGGAATACAGTCTGGACGAGGCGATCAAGGTCGGGCGGCATTTGGAGAAGTTGAACTACTTGTGGTTCGAAGAGCCGTTCCGGGATTTCGAAGTAAACAAATACAGACAGCTGTGCGCCGCGCTGGACATTCCGGTCGCCGCGACGGAGACGACCCGGGGCTGTCATTGGGGCGTCGCGCAATCGATCGCCGGGGATGCCGCGGACATCGTCCGGGCGGACGTGTCCTGGAAGCACGGAATTACCGGAACGCTGAAGATCGCCCATCTCGCGGAGGCGTTCGGCCTTCGGTGCGAGATCCACACGACGACGATGAATTATATGGATATCGTCAATCTGCACGTGTCGTGCGCGATTCGCAATTGCGAATATTTCGAGTACTTCGTGCCGGAGGATCGCTTTCAGCTTCCGATGAAGGGCAAGCTGCCGATCGACTCGCAGGGCATGATCACGGTGCCGGATGCGCCGGGCATCGGAGCGGAGCTGGACTGGGAGCTTATTAAGCGGTCGTGCGTATCCTATCGGGTCATCGAGGCTTAGGAGGCGAAGAAAGATGGGAAATCCGTTTGAGCTTGGCGGAACGCTGGCGCTCGTTACGGGCGGCGGAACGGGCCTTGGGCTCGGCATCGCCCGCTCGATCTTAAACGCCGGCGGCAAGGTTGTGCTGACAGGCAGAAGAGAGGAGACGCTGCGGAGCGCCTGCGCCGGGTTGGGTCCGGACTCGGCCTTCGTCGTGCACGACGTCGACCGGCGGGAGACGATTCCGGAGCTCGTCCGGGAGGTAGAGGAGCGGTTCGGGCCGATCGGCATTCTCGTCAACAATGCCGGAAATCACCTGAAGAGAAGCGTCGAGGAGACGGACGACGAGAGCTTCGCCGAAGTGCTGAGCACGCATGTGCAGGGCGGGTTCGCTCTCGCCAGGGAGACCGCGAAGCGCATGGTGCCGCGCGGATCCGGCTCGATCCTGTTCGTCGGCTCCATGGCGGCGATCATGGGCATTCCCCAGGTCGTCGCCTATTCGGCGGCGAAGACGGCGGTCGGCGGAATGGCGCGAGCGCTGGCGAGCGAGCTGTCACCGCACGGGATCCGAGTGAATACGATCGTTCCGGGCTGGATCGAGAGCGAGATGACGCGCAAGGCGTTCGAAGGCGATCCCGAGCGGGCGCGGAAAATTTTGTCCCGCACGCCCGCGGGACGCTTCGGAAGCCCCGAGGACATCGGCTATGCGGTCGTCTACCTGAGCTCCCCGGCGGCCCGTTTCGTAACGGGGATCGACCTCCGCGTCGACGGAGGGGCGGGCATTGGATTTTAAGCGGAGCAAGGGCTGCCCTGCGAGCCGATTTCGGCTTTGCGGGGCAGCTTTTTCTTTTCCTCCCGGTTCCGGCGGCCGTCCGTTCGGACACAGAAGTCCTTATTTTGCCGAAACCCCCTCATTTTGCCGGCGATTCGGACAGACGATCCGTTATTTCGATGAAAAGTGGCCGAATTGGCAATCTCGGAGCCAAATAACGGATCCTGTGTCCGCGTAGGCGCGCAAAACCCCGTTTTGTTCACAATTAGCGGATCCTCTGTCCGAACGGTTCGGGGGATTGGACCAAGGCGGGGCGGTGGGAATGGAACAAAGTGGGGAGCGATGGAAAGGCGGGGCGGTGGCGATGGGCGGGGTGGCGTGTGGAAAATGGAACGGAAAAAGGACTGAACGGAATAACGTTACGCCATCGTCTTATGCGGCGCCGGAGAGCCGGCATTTCCTGAAATAACGATACGTCGTCGTCTTAGTTGGAGGCAAGCAGCCGGAAATAGCAACGTATGAACGGAATAGCGTTACGCCATCGTCTTATGCGGCGCCGGAAAGTCGATATTTCCTGAAATAACGATACGCCATCGTCTTATGTCGCACTGAAGAGCCGACTTTTCCCGCCGGACGAGACGTCTGGCGGGAACACGACGTCGTGCGGGCGGGAGCGAAGTGTTGGAACGTGGCGGCCTTGCTCCGAGACAATCGATAAAAGAAGGGGTTGCATTCTGCGACGAGTAGGCTTATAACTAAATTAGAATGATTATCATTTGAAACTTATTATATTTATAGGGGTGAGAGGGATGGATATGGTAAGCGCGGGCGCCGGTAAGTGCCCGGTGCATCATGGAAGCGCCGCAAGCCACAGATCCGCCGGTACGACGAACAAGAACTGGTGGCCGAACCAGTTGAACTTGAACATTCTTCACCAGCATGACCGAAAGTCCAATCCTTTGGGCGAAGAGTTCAATTATGCGGAAGAGTTCGGCAAGTTGGACTACCAAGCGCTTAAGCAGGATCTTCGCGACCTGATGACCGACAGTCAAGATTGGTGGCCGGCCGACTACGGTCATTACGGCCCGTTCTTTATACGCATGGCTTGGCACTCCGCAGGTACGTACCGGACGGGCGACGGCCGCGGAGGAGCCGGAACCGGAACGCAGCGTTTCGCTCCCCTGAACAGCTGGCCGGACAACGGCAATCTCGATAAAGCGCGCCGATTGCTGTGGCCGATCAAGCAAAAGTACGGCAACAAGATTTCTTGGGCCGACTTGTTCATTCTTACGGGCAATGTCGCGATCGAATCCATGGGCGGCAAAACCTTCGGTTTCGGCGGCGGACGCGCGGACGTATGGCATCCGGAAGAAGATATCTACTGGGGCGCGGAAACGGAGTGGCTGGGGGATAAGCGGTACACCGGCGATCGCGAGCTCGAGAATCCGCTTGCGGCCGTACAGATGGGTCTGATCTACGTGAATCCGGAAGGGCCGAACGGCACTCCGGACCCGCTGGCGAGCGCCCGCGACATCCGCGAAACGTTCAAACGGATGGGAATGAACGATGAAGAAACCGTGGCGCTTGTGGCCGGCGGGCACACTTTCGGCAAGGCGCACGGCGCGGGAGACGCCGCGCATGTCGGAGCGGAGCCGGAAGCGGCCGCGATCGAAGCCCAAGGCTTGGGATGGCTGAGCACGCACGGCTCGGGCAAAGGCCGCGACACGATCACCAGCGGGATCGAAGGCGCTTGGACGGCGAACCCGACGAAGTGGGACAACGGCTACTTCGAGCTGTTGTTCGGGTACGAGTGGAAGCTCACGAAGAGCCCGGCAGGGGCGCACCAGTGGGCTCCCGTAAATCCCGCCGTGGAGCACCTTGCGCCGGATGCGGAAGATTCGTCCATTCGCGTTCCGACGATGATGACCACCGCGGATATGGCGCTGCGCGTCGATCCGGCCTACGAGAAGATTTCTCGCCGCTTCTACGAGAATCCGGAGGAGTTTGCGGATGCGTTTGCCCGCGCGTGGTTCAAGCTCACGCATCGCGATATGGGTCCTCGCGCAAGGTATTTGGGTCCGGAGGTTCCGGAGGAAGTTCTGATCTGGCAAGATCCCGTGCCTGCCGTCGATTATGAGTTAACCGACGCAGAAGTAGAAGATCTGAAAACGAAGATTTTGGATTCCGGACTTACGGTCGGCGAGCTGGTCACGACGGCTTGGGCTTCGGCCAGCACTTTCCGCGGCTCCGATATGCGGGGCGGCGCCAACGGTGCCCGAATCCGTCTTGCTCCGCAGAAGGATTGGGAGGTCAACCAGCCGAAGCAGCTTGCGAAAGTCATTGCGATACTGCAAGCCATTCAAGACGATCTGGACAAAAAAGTGAGCTTGGCCGATTTGATCGTCCTGGGCGGCAGCGCGGCGGTTGAAAAGGCCGCGCGGGACGCGGGCTTCGACGTGACCGTTCCTTTTGCGGCCGGGCGCGGCGACGCGACGCAAGAGCAAACCGATGTAGAGAGCTTTGCGGTGCTGGAGCCGATCGCGGACGGCTTCCGCAATTATCAGAAGAAGCAGTATAGCGTAAGCCCGGCGGAGCTTCTGGTAGACAAGGCGCAGCTGCTCAACCTTACTGCGCCGGAAATGACCGCGCTCGTCGGCGGAATGCGCGTTCTGGGCACGAACTTCGGCGACACTAAACACGGCGTATTCACGGATCGCGTAGGCACGCTCACGAACGACTTCTTTGTCAACTTGCTGGATATGGGAGTGCAGTGGAAGCCGGCGGACGGAGGCGTGTACGAAGGGCGCGACCGCAAGACGGGCGAAGTGGTGCGCACGGCGACGGTCGTGGATCTCGTATTCGGTTCGAACTCCGTTCTTCGCGCCATTGCGGAGGTTTACGCTCAGGACGATAACCAAGAAAAGTTCGTGCGCGACTTCATCGCCGCCTGGGTAAAGGTCATGAACGCGGATCGTTTCGACTTGAAATAGGGCCGTCAGAGGTTGGGCCTTTATACCTTGCATGCAAAGCAAAGAGCAGTATTCAGTCGCGAATACTGCTCTTTGCTTTCATTATTGTCAGCGACCGGCAGGATATCGTCCTCTCGGCACGACCAGAGGAGAGCCCGCAATCGGGTCTTCGATCACCGTGCAATCCAGCCCGAAGATGTCCTTCACCAATGCGCTGGTAATGACCTCCGACGGCCGCCCCTCAGCCACAAGCTTTCCTTGACGAAGCGCAAAAATATGGTCCGCATAACGCGCCGACAAGTTGATATCATGAAGAACCATGACAATCGTCGTTCCGCGCTTACGGTTAAGGTCCGCGAGCAGATCAAGAATTTCGACTTGATAGGTAATATCCAGAAAGGTCGTCGGTTCATCGAGAAATAAAATGTCGGTTTGTTGCGCCAGAGCCATGGCAATCCAGACGCGCTGTCGTTGTCCGCCCGACAGCTCGTCGATATGATGGTTGGCAAACTCGGTAATATCCATAATCCTCATCGCTTCGGCGACGGCTTCGGTATCCTTTTTCGTCCATCCGCCGAGCAACGATTGATGCGGAAACCTTCCTCGTCCAACCAGATCCGCGACGGAAATGCCCTCCGGAACGATCGGAGATTGCGGCAGCATTCCGACGACCCGAGCCAATTGTTTGGACGGAATTTTGCCGATTGGCTTGCCGTCCAGCGTGATTTGGCCGGATGCAGGCTTGATCAGCCTTGCCAGCGTCTTAAGGAGCGTAGACTTTCCGCAGCCGTTCGAACCGATAATCACGCTGATTTTACTGCTGGGGATGACAAGGTCTACTCCTTGAATCACCGTCTTATGGTCGTAGCCCGCGACGATTCGTTCGGCTTGCAAAAGATGCGTCGGCTTCATTATAATTCTCCCTTTCGATTCATTCGGATCAGCAAGTAGATCAGATACGGCGCTCCGAGCAATCCGGTGATGATGCCGACAGGGAATCTGTACGCGAAAGCGAATTGTCCGATGAGATCCGCCGCCAAAACCAGATTAACGCCGACAAGACCCGCCGGAATGACGTTCGAGAAGCCGACTCCGGCCAGTCTTACTGCGATCGGTCCCGAAAGGAAGGAGACGAAGGCGATTGGACCCGTTGTCGCGGTCGCAAGAGCAAGCATGCAGACGGAGCTGGAAATAAGCGCGATTCTTGTCTTGTCCGTGTTCATGCCGAGCGAAGACGCCGATTGTTCTCCAAGCTCCAATAGACCGAGGTGTTTCCCCAGTACGATCACGATAGGCGCGCAGATCAATACCGCGATCGCAAGAGGCGGGAGCTGGTGCATCTGAGAGCCGTTGAGGCTGCCGGCGAGCCATCTGAGCGCCGCTGGAATGTCTTGTTCCGCGCTGACCAGCAGGAGATAGGAGATCGCGGCGTCAAGCATGGCTTGTATGCCTATTCCGACAAGGATCAATCGCCCGATCGAAAACGACTTTCCTCTGGATAATAGATAGATGAACAGGACGGTAACAAGACCGGCAGCGACCGAAGCAATATAGACGACGGCGCCGCTGGCATGAAGGACGACGATGCAAAAAACGGCGGCCGCGCTGGAGCCCGAGGTAATGCCGATGACATTCGGGTTCGCCAGGGGGTTGCGCAACATCGTCTGGAAGACGTATCCAGCAACGCCGAAAGCGAATCCGGCCAATAGGCCTGCCAGCATTCTCGGCAGACGTATCGTATTGACCGCAAAAGAGACGCCTTTAAGCTGCTCGCCCGATAGCGCCCGGATGACGTCTTGAACGGGATAAACGGTGCTCCCCAGCAATAGCATAGCGCAGCATAGCATGCATGCAAGCGCCGCGAGGAAGCCGGTAACGAGCATCCATCGGCGGCGTCTTTGACGTCTGCCGGCCATTATCAATTCAATAGATGGATTTTTCATAGTGAACGAAATTTCGATCTCATCGCGAACAGGATGAGTAACGGAGCTCCTATAAATGCTGTAACTACGCCGACTTCAAGCTCTCCGGGGCTGCCGACGAGCCTGCCGCTGACATCCGATAACGTCAAAATGACAGCTCCCGAAATCGCGGACATCGGAATGACGTAACGTAAGTCGGGGCCAAGAACGAGGCGTACGACGTGAGTGGATAACAGCCCGACAAAGCCGATAGGGCCTGCCAGCGCAGTCGTCGCGCCGCATAGAAGAACGCCGGCAAAAGCCGCGGCAAGCCGCAGCGCGCCTGTCCGAACGCCCAGTCCGGTCGCGGCGTCGTCTCCTAGAGCGAGCGCGTTTAAGGCCGGGGCGGCAATAAAAGCGATCAGAATTCCGACGGCCAGAAACGGGATGAAAGTCGTAATCCCGCTCCAGGTCGCCGAGCCGACGCTGCCCACCTGCCAGAACCTGAATTGATCCATGACATAGGAGCGCGGAATCATGATGGCGGTAACCAGCGAAGACAGGGCGGCGCTTGTGGCCGCCCCCGCCAGCACAAGCTTAATGGGCGTGGCCCCGCCACGCCCCATAGAGCCGATTCCGAATACGAAAACCGCGGTAATCGCAGCCCCGGCCAGAGCTAGCCCAATATATTGATTTGCCGTGCTGATGTTCAAGAACGCAATTCCGCATACGACGAACAAGGAAGCGCCCATATTCACTCCCAGTATGCTCGGGTCTGCGATCGGGTTGCGAGTGACCGCTTGCATCATCGCTCCGGATACGCCGAGCGCCGCGCCGCACATGAACCCGAAAACGGTCCGGGATATCCGCTTGCGAACCACGTTTGCTTCGTAAGAATCGATGTCTTGGCGGAATAAACCGTCGATCAACCCATGAAGTCCCACCAGTCGAGAGCCTAAGACAAGAGAGGCAAGCGCGCATACGCCGAGCAAGATCAGGCAAATGACCAGTACCTTCGTGAAATTCCTCGGAATATGCGCGCTTGGCCTTTTGTCTGCCGAAACCGATTTATCCATTTACTTTATCGATAGCTCCTGCGATTAGCTCCAGATATTCATCGATGGTGAAAGCGATCGAGAGCGGATTCGGGTTTCCGGACGCCGCCAACGGCGTTCCGTTGCCGATGAACACGACGGAGCCTCTCTGAATCGCCGGAATCTTGCCAAGCAGGGAATCCGCTTTGACGGCTTGATACAATTCTTCGTCGCCATACCCGATAATAATGTCGGCATCGTTGAGGATGTCGGCATTTTCGGCGCTCAGTCGCAACGAGTAGTTAGTGGGATCCTCGATCTGACTCGTCACGGTTTCGGGATAGCTCATTCCGAGCTCGATCAGGAACGCGCCGCGAGGGTCTGCGGGCGTATAAAGATGCAATTGAGACATATCTGTTGCCGAGAAGTTCACCCAGACGACTTTTTTGCCTTGCAGCTGAGGATATGCGCTTGCCTTTTCCTTCACGAGCTCCTCGGTGTCCTTAATGAGTTGTTCGCCTTCCGCCTTCATGCCCATGCCCGTTGCGTTCATGACGACTTGTTCGCGCCAGGTGGTTAGCCAAGGCGTCGTCGGATAGGCGACAACCGGAGCGATCTGATTAAGAATATCGTAGTCTTCCTGCGTGATGCCGGAGTAAGACGCAAGAATGACATCCGGGTTGGCATCCGAAATCGCCTCGAAATCGAGACCGTCCGTATCCTGGAATATATTAGGATTCGTTACGCCGAGTTCCTCGAGCTTTGCAGCCGTCCAAGGCAGCAATCCGCTGTCGTCCTGAACGCCGTAATTCGCCGCCGAGAAGCCTACGGGCACGACTCCGAGAGCGAGAGCGACATCGTGATTCGCCCATTGAATCGTAGCCACTCGTTCAGGCTTGCTATCAATTACGGTTTCGCCGAAGGCATGCTGGATCACGATCGGATATTCGGAATCGGCATCTTCGGAAGCGGGCGTTTCCGTTTGAGGCGTTTCCGCGCTTGGGGAAGCGCTCATCGTCGGAGTCGGCGAAGGCGTTGAATCGGATTGCTGGCTTGAACAACCCGCTAGTAATATCATAAGTACAGCCGATACTAGTAATGTTCTGAACGAGATTCTCCGTTGTGCATTCATGCGGTATACCATTCCTTATCCTGAAGTATGTTGGTAAATGATAATGATTATCATTGTCACAAATATATATCCTAGTTGATCGGTTGTCAATGAAAAAAATAGCTTTCGAATTAACATTTCGGCGTTCTGCTTTGTGTTACTTATGAAGGGAGGGAAAGCATGAAGGTTTCGATACGGAGAACAAACGAAGAAATGACGGAGATTTACCGTCGTCATATCGACACGGTATATCGGGTTTGCCGCATGTTTCTGAAAAATGTGCCGGATACGGAGGATGCCGTTCAGTCGGTATTTCTAAAGCTGATACGGTCGGGGCCAAAATTTACGGATGTCGAACATGAAAAAGCATGGTTGATCGTGACCGCGCAAAATCATTGCAAAAACGCGCTGAAATACTGGTGGACACGAAAACGGTCTGTCGGCAGCCGGATATCCGAAGGCTTCCTCGTACAGAAGCCACCATCCGGAGAAGTGTTGGAAATGCTGCTTGCGCTTCCCGAAAAATACAAAATCGTCTTGTATCTTTTCTACTATGAAGGCTACTCCAGCAAGGAGATTTCCAATCTACTCGGCATTAAAGACAGCACGGTGCGAGCGCGGCTGAGAAACGGACGAAAACATTTGCAACTTAACCTTACGGGAGGTCATCGACATGAAGGCAGAGCAATTGAAAGACTCGATGGAAGCTCTAACGCCCAGCGAAACGCAGAAAGCTAGAATGCTGAATAAGCTATTGCTTATAAAGCAGAAAGAGGAGACTTCCGCGGGGGCCCGGTTCGGGAAGGCGGCAAGAAGGAAATTGAAATTAAGCGTAACGGCGGTGGGGCTTATCCTATGTATTTTGGTAGGCAGCAGCGTTTTTAGGGGAGATTCAACGCCGCTTTCGTTCACGATGATGGCCTACGCCGCGGAGAAGGACGACAGCAAAATCCTGATTTCGGAAGGGACGCAAGTCGTACTCCCGTTCGGAAGGCTCGTACGGGATCAAGCGATTCCGCAGGACGACGGCACGACCAGATATAATACCTACTTGGCGGGCTCTCATTTTTTTGCCGTATCGGGCGACAACATTAAATCCGTGACGTACACAAGCGAGCTCGGAGAACTGACTTACACGGACATCATCATGAGAGATAAGGATCCCGAATATATCCGGGCGAGGAATGAAGCAAAACCAATGCCGGGCGGCGGTTCCGTAATGGTGCTGCAAGGCTCCCGTCCTTACGAGCAAAAAGGCCATAAGGTAACCGCCGTATATTACAAAGAGCTGGGCGATCAGTCGCTGGGGGTGGAGTGGCGGCCCTGGTATGTTTCGATGGAAATGGCGAAGGACGCAAACGTCAATCCCGCCGATTTCCCTCGCGAAAAGATTACCGTTGCCGTCACCTTCGACAATGGGCAAGTCGTGACCAGAACGCTTTACGTCTCATTTGAGACCGACGGGACGCTGGTCGCGGAGCTTGGGGAGACATAACGGGATTTGCGTGCCGCCTTCGAGCCGCATCTGACCGAAATTTTCGGGAGCACAACGGTGCTATCGGACACAGTGCAGGCAATTCGGACAGACGATCCGTTATTTCGATGATCAATGGCCGATTTCGCAGTCTCGAAGCCAAATAGCGGATCCTCTGTCCGAACGGGTTGGGAAAACGGGGCTTCAGAATCATTGCGCCGTGTCCTGATACTCCCCTTCTCGTTCGGCCTTCAGCCGCATCAACTGCCGGTACTCCGTAGGTTGCATGCCCATCGCGTCCCGAAATGCCCGCGTGAAGCTTTTGTAGCTTTCGTACCCGACCATGGCGGTTACCTCGACGATTTTATAATCAGTTTCGGCCAGCAGACGGCGGGCTTTGTCCAGGCGCACGTCGCGCAAGTATTCGGCAAAGCCCTTGCCGATATTCTTCTTGAACAGGTTGGAAAAATAGGCGTAATTCAGCGACACGTGGTTGGAAACCATCGCGAGATCCAGCGGCTTATGGTAATTTTCGTGGATGAAGCGGATGGCTTCGTTCAAGTCCTGCGTGTTGCGATAGCTGCACTTGAATTCGTCATAGAACTGGTTCAGCCGAAGCAGCTGCTGCTGCAGCGCCTGAATATATTCCCGAATGCCCGGATAATCGAAAAGGCTGCGCAAAGAATCGATGTCCAACGCTTCTTCTCCCATGTAGGGGCGGATCACGCGCTCATACTCCTCCAGCATCTGCGCCATGGCGCGGCATAGCTGCTGCGTGTAGCGGATGTGATAGCGCTGCAGCACGTTTTTGTGGAATAGCATCGAGAGGCCTTCGGCGATTTTGCCGCTGTTCTTGGTGCCGATCAACTGGAACAGGGCGTATAACTCCTCATAGGGAAGCTGCCACTGCTGCTCGAGCCCTTCGATATCCGCCGGCAGGAGGCAGCGCTTATCCGGAAACAGGTAGCTGTGGCGGTAGAGCTCCAACGCTTGCGTATAGCTGCCAGGCAGCTCTTTTAATCCTTGCTGCGGACCGGTCATGACCGCAATGGCGCCAATCCGCTCCGCCTTGAGGGCGGCGGGCAAGGCTCCCGTATCTACGGCGGCGTCGACCGCGAGGATCAGGTGCGGGCGGTGCTGCAGGCAGATGCATCTCCGCTTGCCATACACGCGATAGGCAATGGATTCCATGCTGTGGGTACTGCCGGTTCCCGGTTGGTTAATCCAGAGCTCCTCCCGCAGCAGGCACAGGCGGTAGTCGCGCCACAGCTCCGGGTTATACCGTTCGGTCTGGCGGATCCATTCCTCGTCGCTCGCCGCGCCCTGCATATACATGCACAGCTCCTTGCGGTCCGTCTCCCGGGCTCTTCGGGACAAATGCTTCATATTGCGCGAGAGCGCTTGCCGCGTTTCTACCTCCTGCGCGACATGCTCGACCGCGGCTTGCAGATCCTCCCGTTTTACGGGCTTGAGCAGGTAGCCCTTGGCCCCGAGCCCGATCGCTTTTTGTGCATAGGCGAAATCGCTGTAGCCGCTGATAATCAGGAAATCGACCTTGATGCGCTCCTCTTTGGTCTGCGCCATGAGCGCCAGTCCGTCCATATCCGGCATTTTGATATCGGTAATGACCAGTTGGATGCGGGACTGACGCAAGATTTGCAGCGCCTCGACCCCGTTGCCGGCGCCGTAAATGTCGCCAAGCTGCAGAGGGAACTGGCGCAGCATGGCCTGCAGGCCGTCGCGGATATGCTTTTGATCGTCCACGATCAGAATGTTGATCATCCCTACCATCCCCCAAGATTCGTATTTTCCCAAGGCAGGCGTATCGTTACGCAGGTATAGGCGCCTTGCGCGCTGTCGATCCGCAGGCCGCAGCCTTTGCCGTAATGAAGCTGCAGGCGCTGATGGACGTTTTCCAAGCCCAGTCCGTTTTTGCCGGCGACGATCGGCGTATCCGCGTCGCCCCGCAGCACGGCCTGCAGACGGGCCAGCGTCTCCGGGTCGACGCCCGCGCCGTCATCGCGTATGTCGATCAGCAGCAGGCTGTCATTTTCTACCCTTACGGCAATTCGGATGCGCACGCTGCCGCCCTTGGGCGCCGCGTGATGAACGGCATTTTCCACGATGGGCTGCATGCACATTTTCGGAATCGCATAGCGCAGCACCTCCTGGGGGAGGTCCGCCGTCAATTCGAAGCTACTGCTTTCCATAAAGTTGATGAATCGAATATAGCTTTGGATATTGGCAAGCTCCTCGCCGAGGGCAACGGTATCGTTGCGCCACTGCATGCTGTAGCGCAGCAGCGAGCCTAACGACACCAGCGCGTCGGCGATCGCGGGCTGCCGTTGAACCTCCGCCAGCATACGGATGGATTCCAGCGCGTTATAGAGGAAGTGCGAATTGATCTGCGAATGCAGCGAGTGCAGCTGCGCGTTTTTGGCAACCAGCTGCTTATCCACCACCTGCGTCATCAGGCGTTTGATCTCGTCCAGCATGTTGTTGTAGCTGACGGCCACCTCGTCGATTTCATCGCCGAATTCGTTTTTAGCCAAGCCGGTATCGATCTTCGCATCGAGCTGGCCTTTTCGCACCTGGCGCATCGAGATGAGCACGCTGTCCAACCGCCGGAAAATGCGTCGGGTGATACGCGAGACGAGCAGAAGCATTAGCAGCAGCACGCACAATGTAATCGCTGCGACGACGATATACCAGCTGCGCGGACCCTTCATCAGCGCCTGATGGGAGGCGATATCCACCACATAAGCATTCAGCGGGGCGATGAAGCGATACAGCGCGTAGTACGTATGATCCCCCGCATGGACCTTAATGGGGCTGTTCTGCTGCAACACGTCCAGCTGTCCATGAATGCGGCCGAGAATATCGTCCAGATTCTCTCCGGCGTTTCGAGCGAACGCATGCTCGGGATTGTAGACGGATCGGGAAGGATTCGTTCCGTCCATCACGACGGAAAAGAAATCTCCCCCGGTTTCCTCCAACAGATCGCTGAAAAATACGCCGTGCTCGGCCCGAATTTCCATCAGGGTGGGGCGTCTGTGCTGCTGCCCCTGAAGGCGGACCAGCCGGTAGTAGGACAGCGTATGCTCGCCGTCCTTGAAGGCAAACAAGCGGTAGGCCGCGCCGCCTTCGTCCCGAAGGGTTGCCCAGTAATCCTGCGGCCAAAACTTGTCGTAATGGTAGATCTCGGGCCAGATCTCGTGCAGGTTCGGTTATCGACATAAAAGCTGAGCTCGCTGATCAGCTCGTGGCTCTGGATGATATTGTGCATCTGCTCGAACTGATTTTGCCTGAATTTCACGAGACGCAGCCCGTCTCCGCGCATATTGGAGTGAATAAAATCGACGAAGGCCTTCTGGGTCAGCGCGGTCGAGGAAGCGTTTTCAAGCATTTCCATTCTGCTGCGCAGCTGTTCGTTCAGCCGCGAGACATGGCTGCTGCCGGCGGCCATCGCGTCCTTGTAGAGCTGGGTTTCCTGCGTGCGGATAAATAAGAAGGAAACCAGAATCGCAGGAATGACAATCATCAGGCTAAAGGCCAGAAACAGCTTTCGCGAGATGCGGGCATTGCGGTAGATCTTTCTCGTTTTATTCAGGAGCTCCTTCATTCCAGCGCCCTCCCCACCTCTGCAATATACCATAGGCGACAACCTGGCTGGTAGATGACAAGGCGCGTTGCCAAGATGTTCGCCCCGTAAAAGCGGGGAATACCGGCCGCCATTTCGGCGGCCGGCAGCAATCGAATCAGGAGCGGGGCATCGTTACTCCGCCATTTTGGCCTTACGCGCGTCCAGCTCGGCCTGGCGGTATTCCATCACCTTGTCGAAGCCGTAATTGTCGCGGCGGGCAAGGAAGCTCTCGAAGATTTTATCGAAGGCGGGTTCGTCCTTGGCGGTAATGAGCTCGGGCAGCACTTCCTCCCAATTCTGGGAAATACGCGACCAGGATACCGCGACATCGGAATCGCCCAGCGGATCCAAGCCCTTGTAGATGCCGCTGTCGATATCGGCCTGCCGGTTGGCGAAGTCCTCCATCTGCTTGATGACGGGAGCTTTCTCCGGCCTCCACTGGTTGACGATGACGGGGTTCCGCATCATCCAGTACGCGTCCAGGATGCCGTATTCCTTTTCCATCTTCTCGATATCGGTTTCGAGCAGCTGGACCATTTCGGCCTTCAACTGCGGCTTGCCGTTCACCGTTTCCCACGTTTCGCCTTCCTTGCCGAGGAATAAATCCCTTTGGCCTTCTTCGCTGACCAGATAGGTCAAGAAGCGGATGGCCCGTTCGGGGTTGTCGGCGGATTTGCTGATCATCGTCACCATCCAGCCGTCCATGTTGCCGGGGAACAGCTTGGCGCTGTCGCCTTTGCTGTTCTGCGGCCCGTCCACCGCGATGTAGTAGGAGTCCGGGTTGCCGCTCGCGGCCAGCATCGGGTTGACGGCCGTCATGCCCATCCATTCGCGAATCATCATAAAATAACGGGCGTTGTTCGTTTTTTCCTCTACCTGCGTGTCGGAATCCACCAGAAAATCCACATTGATCAGCCCGCGCTCGTATGCGGTGCGGAAAGTTTTCAGCCAGGCGATATAATCCGGATCGGTCATGCGGTCGTAGACTTTGCCGTCTTGCTCGTACGGAACGGCCAGCAGGTTTTGCAGATACTCGGTCATCCCGTAAGGGACATTCCCCTGCGCGAAGAAGGGGCTCATGGGCTGGCCCTTATACTCGGAATACTGATCCTTCAGCAATTTCAGCGCGCTCAGGAAGCCCTCCGGGGTGCTTAAGTCCGGTCTGCCCATATCCTCATACAGATCTTTGCGCACCAGAAAGGTTTGGTTGGCGGCCGTCATGCCGGTCTCATGCATCAGGTTGGGGCTGTAGGAATCGTTCGGAACGCCGTAAGTATTGCCGTTTTCTTGACGATACCACTTCAGCGTACCGTCCCCCGCCACCTTGAAGAAGTAGGGATCGTACTGCTCCGCCAATTCGTTCAAGGCATACACATGATCGCCTTCCCATAGCTTTTTGACAGCGGTTTCCCAAGAACCCATCGAAATCAAGTCCGGCAACTTGCCGGAGGTCATCATCAGCGTAATATGCTCGTTGGCTTCGCCGGAGGGGACTTCGATTTTGACGTTGACTCCCGTTTTCTCCGTGATGTATTTGGAGGTCAAGTTTTCCCCCCAGGTATGACCGTACCAGTTGGCCCCTACGAACCAGGTTAAGTCTACTGGGCTGGTATCCAGCTGCCATGCGGGCTCATCCGGGTTCGAAGCCGCCTCCCCCGCTGCGGTCTCGGACGGCTGGCTGGCCGACGGCTTGCTTTCCCCGTTGTCGGATCGGGTGCATGCGGCCAGGACCAGCGTCAGAACGAGGGCCAGAACGAGAGCCAAACCTTTTTTAACAGGAATCCCCTTCATTGCGCGTTCATCCTCTCTATATGCTTGTTATAGTTACCCTTTGATCGCGCCGATCATTACGCCTTTGACCAGATAGCGCTGAATAAAGGGATAGAACACGAGAATAGGCAGCGTAGCCACCATCATGGAAGCAAACTTGATCGAGTTGCCGGGCAGCCTTGCGCCGAATTGCGCCATCGCTTGCTGCTGCATGAAAGACATGGAGTTCTCCGCAATGATTTTGTACAGCATCGTTTGCAGCGGCAGCAGGTCCTGCGAGCGGATGTAAATGACGCCCTGGTAGTAATCGTTCCAATGATAGACGGCTGAAAATAGCGCGATGGTGGCAATGACGGCCATGCTGTTGGGCAATACGATTCTGAACAAGACGCCGTAATCGGAAGCCCCGTCGACCTTCGCGGATTCCTCCAGGCTGTCGGGGATGGTGCGGAAGAAGCTCATGAAAATGACCATATTGAAAAAAGTGTACATGGCGGGAATGATGAAGACGCCAAAATTGTCGTACAGGCCCAGCTTTGTCATCAGGATGAACGTGGGGATCAGCCCGCCCGAGAACAGCATCGTAATCAGGGCGATCTTCATATACACCTTGCGGCCGATCAAGTTGGACTTGCTCATTCCGTAAGCGACGATGGCGGTAAACAACACATGCACCGTCGTCCCGATCACCGTGCGCAGCGTGGTGATATAAAAGCCGTTCATCAGACTTTTATCGTTAAATACGACGCTATAGCTGGCCAGCGATAATGCCTTCGGAAACCAGTTGACCGTTCCAAGCAAAGCCTGCTCCGGCGCATTAAGCGAGTTGACGAAGACAAACCACATCGGGTACAGCGTGATAAAGCAAACCGCCAGCATCAGCAGCGTATTGCACGCCTCGAATACGCCGATTCGCCGCAACCTTCCGCGTCTTTTCATATCGCCGCCCCCTTCCTTAAAAAATGCTGTCGCCCGTCAGTTTTTTGGAGGTGTAATTGGCCATGAACAACAGCCCCAGCGCCACGATCGAGCGGACGAACAGGACGGCCGTCGAGAAGGAATGGCGTCCGGACACCAACCCCATGTTATAGATGTACAAATCCAGGCTTTCCGCCATCTTCATGTTCATGTTGTTCTTGAGCATAAAGATTTGCTCGAAGTTGCTGCCGAGCATTCCGCTGACCGCGAGAATAAATAAAATCGCGATCGTGGGACGTATGCTCTGAACGGTGATATGCCACATCCGCTGCCAGCGGTTGGCGCCGTCCAGCTCCGCCGCTTCGTACAGCCCCGGATCGATGCCGGCTATTGCGGCGATGTAGATGATGGCGCTCCAGCCGGTTTCCTTCAGCGTATCGGAGAAATAGATCGTCCACCAAAAGTACTTCGGGTCGCTATTGTACAGGATTTCGCGGTCCTGAAGCCCCAGCGCCATCATCAGTTGATTGATCACGCCGCCTTCGCCCAGCCAATTGAGCATGATGCCGCCAAATATTGTCCAGGCGATAAAATGCGGCAGATACGAAATGGTTTGAACCGTGCGCTTAAATCGAATACTCCGTATTTCATTCAGCAGCAAGGCAAATAAAATCGGGATGGGGAAGCCCAGCGCCAGCTTGATGGCGCTCATTCCCAGCGTATTGCGGATCGAGCGCCAGAAACGGTCATCCGTCGTAAAATCCTGAAAGTGCTTCAGCCCGACGAAGGGGGATTCCAGCATGGGCTTGGCAATGCTGTAGTCCATAAAAGCGATAATCAGCCAAAACATAGGGATATAACAAAAGATGAACATCCAGACGATGCCCGGGATGACCATGCTTTGCAATTGCCATTGTCTAACAAACGATTTGATTTGTCCTGATCTGCGTTGGAACATGCTCCGTGCCCCCTCGTTTTCATCGTAAGAAAACGGGCATAGGAAAAAAAGGCCACGATTATTGACGCTATCCCAATTTTTTGGATTCGTTTGACCGGGCGTTAAAAAGACGTATGCTGGGGTTAAACGAGAGGAGCGTGCGGAGGATGAGCAAGCTGATCTGGGAGCAGAATTTTGTCAATCGCCATGCCGATCTGAGCGCATGGAACGTTCGCCTGGGCAACGATCTGCTGGATAACGACGGAAATCCGATCGTCCCGGGCTGGGGCAACGGAGAACAGCAGTTTTATACGGATCGTTCCGACAATCTGTATATCGACGAGTTCGGCTTACACTTGTGCGCGCGTCGCGAAACGATCGAAGCGGACGGGCGGCAATTCGCCTATACCTCGGCCCGGTTGGACACGAAGGACCATCTTTCCTTCTGCTACGGCAAGCTCATCGTGCGCGCCAAGCTGCCGGTGGGGCAGGGGTTATGGCCCGCCATCTGGCTGCTTCCGCAGCAACAGGCTTATGGTCCGTGGCCCGCCTCCGGCGAGATCGATATTATGGAAGCGAAAGGCCGCCTGCCCCGGCAAGTTTCCGGAACGCTGCACTACGGGAAGGATTGGGACAGCAAAATGACCGATGAATTCTCCTGCCGGTTCGAAGAGGGCACCATTAATCAATTCCGCGACTACGCGCTGGAATGGGATGCGGGCTCCATCCGCTGGCTGGTCGACGGACATTGCTTTGCCGAACGTCGCCTGGAGCCGGGCGTGATGCCGTTCGACGTGCCTTTTTATCTGGTGCTCAATCTTGCCGTGGGCGGCTGGTACGACAACGTGCCGGTAGACGAAGCCGCTCTGCCGGCAGTCATGACGGTCTCGGGCATATGGTTGTACGAATTGTGAAGAAATTCGTATCTATCGCATCGAGCGGCCAGTTATCCGCTTGGTCTTTGGCTATCGGACACAGAAGCCCTTATTTTTCCGAAACCCCCACATTTTGAAGGCGATTCGGACAGACGATCCGCTATTTCGATGATCAATGGCCGAAATCGCATTTTCGGAGCCAAATAACGGATCCTCTGTCCGCGAAGGTGCGCAAAACCCGGTTTTGTTCACAGATAGCGGATCCTCTGTCCGAACGGTATGGGGGAGAGGAGCAAGGCGGGGCGTTGGGTGATCCCTGGAGCTTACCGATTTTCGTCCTAATTCAATTCCACGATCCGATTGATCTCCGTACCCTCCGTATTTTTGCCCAGCATTCTGCGGAACAAGAACTTCGCCATCTTGAGCTTGTTGCCGGAATCCCAGTACTCGGCCGTTTCGGCCTCGACCTTGATCAGAACGAGATTCGGATCGTCATAGGTAGTCTCCAGCAGCTCCTCGTAAGCCGGGTTCCAGAATTCCTTCAACTTCTCCGTGTTTTCCACCAGCTCGGCTTTACCGCGAATCGAGACGAAAGATTTGCCCGCATAGGCCACGTTGACTTGGCGGTTGCGAAGCAGCTCATGGAATTTGCCTGTATCTTTCTTGGTCAAGAACCAGAGATTGCCGTCGAACTCCACTTCTTGGGTTTTCATCGGGCGGGAAACGAGCCCTTCTTCGGATACCGTCGTCAGCATCGCCGTATCGATGCCTTTGATCAGTTCGCGAACTTTATCGATCGCTTCCTGGTTATCGGCAGTTGGATTCATCGTTCGGTTCACCTTTTCCAAATGTGTTTTTCATTAGTATTACACCTGCTGCGCTTCGTCAAACCAAGAACCGTCAGGGCGATCTACCCCGACGGAATCTGCGGACGACCGGTATTTTATTCGCCCGCATAGAAAAGCAAGTAATCCCTCAGGCGGCCGATCCAATAGTCGGCGTCGTGCCCTCCGGGACTCAGATGATATTCCGATCGCACGTTCCGGCTTCGCAGCTTGGCGTCGAGCGCCTCCGCTCCTTGGTAGAACTTATAATAATCCTGATCCCCCGAGTCCAGATACACCGACATCCCGGACAGATCCGCGGTATCCGCCAAATAAAATGGATCCCTCATCTTACGGATTTCTTCGGACGGGTAGAGCCAGTCTTTCAATCCGCGGGTATCCGCCCAGTTATCCATCCATACGGCCGGGCTATGCCCGCCTGCCTTTCCGAACAGCTCCGGGTACAAGAAGGCATTGTGCAAGGCAGCCCAGCCCCCCATGGATAAGCCGCCGATAAATCGGCTCTCCTTCGCGGGCTCCGTATTGAAGTTGCGATCCATGTAGGCAATGACGTCCCGAACAATATAATCGCTATATTTGCCCGTCGATTCGGAATTGAAGCCGTAGCTGTTCCCGATGCTGGGCGAAACGATGATCAAGGGGCGAATCTTCCCTTCCCGAATCAGGTCGTCCGCGACTCGGCCGATGCCAAGCTCCGCAAGCCAGGAATCTTCATCCCCTCCATACCCGTGATACAGGTACAGAACAGGGTACTTCTCCGTCTCCGAGTAATTCGGAGGCAAGTAAAGATTGAAGGGCATTTCCTTGGCCAAGGAAATGCTATGGAAAGTCATCTTGCGGACGTTCGGCGCGGAGGACGCCCCTTCCGACGGAGAGGGAGAGCTGACGACAGCACTTATCGGCCTGACGGGTTCCTTATCCGCGCATCCGGCCGTCGCGCATGCCAAGACGGCCAATCCGACCGCCAGGAGATTCCATCTCATCTAAAGCGCCTGCCTTCCAAATTTTCTCGGAATTACAAATCTAGTGTAAACCAATCCCGGAGATTATTGAATCGTTATATTTCCGGAGGTTGTTTGCAGTCGCACATGAAACGAACCATCGCCCGTTTGTCCCTGTGTCTTCCTATTGCTTTGTTCGCGATTTTCCAAAGGAATTGCGACAGACCGTCTGCCGCTGCCGGATTGCAGCAACCATTGTATGCTGGAGTTTTTATCCTCTAGATTCAGACGAATATTGCCGCTTTTCACGGAAACATCGATGTCGCTGCTTATTTCCGAATAGTCAAGCGATACATTTCCGCTGCTTCCTTTAATATCGAGTTTGCGCGCGTTCAGATTTTTGATCTTTACATTGCCGGAAGAGCCGTCAACCGTTACTTTTCCCTCATAATTGCTAGGAATACGGATTATTAACCGAGGCATTTTGCCGATATTTAACATGCGTCCGATATCGCTCTTTAGCCGTATTTTGATTTTATGCTTTGGCGCTGGGGAAGACGAGAAAGCAGCCTGGCATGTACCAAGCTGCTTTGCTTTGTTATGCTATCGGACACAGATGACGTTATTTTGGCGAAAACCCTCATTTTGCTGGCGTTTCGGACAGAGGATCCGTTATTTCCGTTCGCCACGGCCGAATTGGCCATCTACGAAGCAAATAAGGGATTCTCTGTCCGCAAAGATGCGCAAAACCCCATTTTGTTCACAGATAACGGATCCCCTGTCCGTACGGCCTGGGGCGACGAAGCGAAGAAGAACGATGTGTCGACGGAGCAACCGCCCGGCGACGACTCAGAAGATTTTTCCGCCGGAAAGATACGAACTCGAAGTCGCTAGGCGACTATTTCGCGAATACATGATTGCCGATCCGGACAGTCATCGGACGGCTTCTCACCCAGGCGTTGTCCGTTTTCTGCGGATTGTAGAAGACGACGGCCCCTCGCCCCGGATCGTAGCCATTCAGCGCAGCGTGGACGGCGCGGATCGTCTCTTGGCTCGGCGTCACAGCGTGAATGCGCTTGTCCAGTACCGGAGAATATTGATAGTAGGCCTTACCGTTATAATATGCGACTTCAAAAATCGTATCGATGATCGTATCCGGCCATTCGGGGTGGGCGACTCGGTTCAAGATCGACGCCGCGACCGCGACCTTGCCGGTATAGCTCTCGCCCCCCGCCTCGGCTTCCGTAATCCGGTACAGCCAGCGAAGCTCTTCGTCCGACGGTTGGCTCTGTTGCGTCAGCGCAACGGAGTCGCCTTTTCCCGTCGAAATAACCGCCGCGCGCATCCGCGTATCGTACTGGACGCCTAAGCCGAGTTTTCTTGCCGTATAAGCCAAAGGCACATAGGCGGAACCGCCGATCAGCGTCGTTCGCGTATCCAAGCTGTCCCGGTGCCATGCCGTTTCTCCGGCGCGTTGATAATCGGCGTAACGCTCGCCTGCGGGATATCCGATTCGGATCGCCGGAGTGCCGAGCACCGCCGCGCGATCTTGTACGCTCCAGTCGACCGAGACGTCCAAGCCGCGAAAAAAAGATGCAGGCACAAGCTGCAAGCCGTTCTGCACGATCGCGGTTGTCGACACCCGTTGGCCGTCGACATACACCGTCGCGCTGCCGGGCGTTTGCGCCGACGCGCCCTGGGCCGGCCAAGCAAATACCATAACGAATAATAGCGCCAAAGGACTCGTCCACCGTTTGTTTAACACGTGATTCTCCCCTTCCACTCGCACCATCATACGACAAAATCGAACTTCGCCCGTCTGGAAGATTGAGGATGATGAGAGAAGCAACGGGACCGTGCGCAGCGATAAACCGCGGCCGAAAGCGGATATCCCGCGAAGCGGGGAGATTCTTTTCTGATAAGGATGAGAAAATTTTAATGGCGAAGTGAAATATACTCGTTTTCACCCTGTACGGCTTTGCGGTCCATGTGTTCTAATAGGTGAAAACAAGCAGCCGGCAGAGGAGCGGATGACGGATGACGGTCCGGGAATATTTCTGATTACGGGAATCATGGCGAGCGGCAAATCGACGGTCTCCCAATTGTTGGCCGAACGATTCGAGAAATCCGTGCATCTTCGGGGGGATATCTTCCGGAAAATGATCGTAAACGATCGAAGGGAAGTCCATCCCGAAGCGGGGGAAGAGGAGCTTGACCAGCTGCGGCTCCGATACCGGCTGGCCGCCCAGGCTGCGACGACCTATTTTCGTGAAGGGTTTACCGTCATTGTTCAGGATGTCGCGATCGGCCGCATGCTGAACGATTTCGTGTCGTTTATCCCCACCCGGCCCTTCTACGTTGTCGTGCTTTGTCCCAGTCCCGAAGTTGTGGCCGGGAGGGAGGCTGCTCGTTCCAAAAAAGGCTACGGCATATGGACCGTATCCGACCTAGACCAAGTTTTGCGACAGGAAACCCCTCGGATCGGGATGTGGTTGGATACGTCGGCACTATCGCCGGAAGAAACCGTCGCGGAAATTATGAGACGGGCAGGCGATGAAGCGCTCGTTCCCTTATAAAAAGTTGATTCAAAACCGAAGCCGCAACCTTGCAGCCGACAAGGTAAGGCTTTGGTTTTTTGCATATCGGAATTTCCCAGCTTTCAAGTCGCATACAACTATCATATAATAGTAGATAACAGAATCTATCAGGCAGGAGGCCTGCATGTTTTCTTCAAATATTAGCGTGTAAGGACGGTAGAAATGAACGATAGACAAAGCAAAACAGACGTTATCTTAATCGGTGCCGGAATCATGAGCGCGACTCTGGGGACGCTCCTGAAGGAATTGGCCCCGGACTGGCGAATTACGGTGTTCGAGAAGCTCGCGACCGAAGGGGAGGAAAGCTCCAACGAATGGAACAACGCGGGTACGGGGCACGCCGCGCTGTGCGAGCTGAACTATACCGTCGAGAAGTCGGACGGATCCGTTGATATTAGCAAAGCGATCAGCATCAACGAACAATTTCAAGTGTCCAGGCAGTTCTGGTCGTACCTTGTTAATCGCGATTTGATCCGGGATCCGCAGGACTTTATTATGCCGTTGCCGCATATGAGCTTCGTGCATGGAGAGAATAACGTCGCCTTCTTGAAAAAGCGTTTCGAAGCGCTGTCCGGCAATCCTCTGTTTCAAGGGATGGAATTTTCCGACGACCCGGACAAGCTGACGGAATGGATTCCGCTGATGATGGAGGACCGCACGTTGCACGAACCGATCGCGGCGACCAAAATCGATTCTGGCACGGATGTCAACTTTGGCGCTTTAACGCGCTTATTGTTTAATCACTTAAAGCGTCAAAATGTCGAGATCAAAATGAACCGCAATGTGGATGATCTTAAACGTGCAAGCGACGGCTCGTGGGAATTGAAAGTGCGGAATGTCCAGAGCGGCGCCGTCGAGCGCCATACCGCGAAATTCGTCTTTATCGGAGGCGGGGGAGGAAGCCTGCATTTGCTGCAAAAATCCGGCATTCCCGAAGGCAAAGGGATTGGAGGATTTCCGGTAAGCGGATTATTCATGGTCTGCACGAATCCGGATATCGTCGAGCGGCACCATGCGAAAGTCTACGGCAAAGCCGCGGTCGGCGCGCCGCCCATGTCCGTTCCCCATCTGGACACCAGATTCATCGACAACAAGAAATCGTTGCTCTTCGGCCCGTTCGCCGGATTCTCGCCGAAGTTCCTGAAGACCGGATCCATGTTCGATTTGATCACTTCCGTCAAACCGAACAATCTTGTCACGATGCTGGCGGCAGGCGCCAAGAACGTTCCGTTGACCAAATACTTGATCCAGCAAGTGATGCTCTCGAAAGAAAAGCGCATGGAGGAATTGCGGGAGTTCGTCCCGAACGCCAGAAGCGAGGATTGGGATTTGGTTGTCGCGGGCCAGCGAGTGCAAGTGATCAAAGATACGGACGCCGGCGGCAGAGGAACGCTGCAATTCGGCACGGAAGTGGTCAGCGCCGCGGACGGATCGATCGCCGCATTGCTCGGCGCCTCTCCGGGCGCGTCTACCGCCGTTTCCGTCATGCTGCAAGTGCTTAAAAAATGCTTCCCGCAGCAGATTGAAACGTGGGAGCGGAAAATCAAAGAAATGATTCCTTCTTACGGCGTGTCGCTGGCGGGGAATCCTGAGCTCATCGAGGAAATCGAAGCCTCTACGGCGCGGGCGCTCGGTCTGCAACGGGAATTGCAGCTCGCCTAAATTGACAACAATAACAAACGGCCTTCGTCCCGGATTTCATGGGACCGAGGCCGTTTTTTTGCCCGTTCCCCGGATGCAACCCGGGGGTTGCGGGGCCGCGCAACCAGCGCGGTCTTTACTTTCTCATGAGGTTCAAGCATGATTGGCTTATCAAATCCAGGAAAGGCAGCTGCTGCAATGATCTTCGCGGAGAAGTTGAAAGCGGAAAGAAAGAAGAAGGGCTGGTCGCAGGAAGAGCTGGCCGAGAAGCTGTTCGTCAGCCGGCAGTCGGTATCGAAATGGGAGAACGGCCAGAACTACCCGAGCATTGAAATTATCATCAAGGTCAGCGATCTATTCGAGCTTACCATAGACGAATTGTTAAGGAGCGATGAGGAGTTGACGAAAAAGGTGATCAACGATAGTAAACAATTGGCTTATCCTCGACTAAAATTTTCGTTTGATGTTTTGTTTTTGATCGGGGCCGCGTTTCTGGTCATCAAGCTTGTCGTCCTTATTCTGAACAAAACGGCGGGATTGGACATAACGTTGTACGGAGGGAAGTTTCTATGGAATTTCGGGCCGTTGATTCTCATGGTCGGCGCGGGTATCGGCTCGGGCGTCCTTAAGGAAGTATATAAGCGGGACTAACATTAAGCAGAGCCGCTGCATCCCGGACGAGGTCAAAGATCTGGGGTTCGACGAACAGCGGCTGAAGAAGCAGCTGCGATCCTCTCGCGTGTCGAATTATCAGGACGTGTTCATGCACAGCCGCCGATATCGGCGGTTTTTCTATTTTTGGCGTAAACCCGACGGATTAAAGCTCGCGAACCATCTTGTAATTCCCCGGTTCCGCGCGGAAGCCGAGCAGATCGCGATTGATGCGCAGCATCGGAGCGTTCAGAGAATCGTTATGTGTTTTTAAATACGAGGCTCCGTATGCAAGCGCGGAACGAATGCCGAGCAGCTTCAAGGCGAGCGCGATCCGGCGTCCGCGGTATTCCGGCAATACGCCGGTATACTCGTGATACATGGCTTGCGTTTGTTCGTTATGCTGCAGCGTCGCGACGCCGACGTAGCGGTCCCCGTCTTTAGCGATATGTATCCATTCCGGGCGGACGCCCGCCAGTTCGAGGTTCCATTTCTTCCATTCCTCGAACCAGGGATAATCGCCGGTAAAACCGGGAATATCGAAATGCGTGATTTTATACAGCTCATGAAGCTTTCTTTCGTTCTCCTCGCCGGGCTCCTCCGCCAACGTGACGAAACGGATGCCGTTACGCTGGGCTTCGCCGATCGCTGCGTCGAGCTTCTCGTCGATCTCGTACGACGTCAGATCCAGCACGGATTCGAACGCGTGACGTTCCTTGACGTAGCCTCGGCGTTCCGCGAACGCGATCGACGCCGCGTCCGACTCCTTCATATAATCGACGAGCGATGAAGCTTTGACGTCCCGCGCCCATTCCAGTACCGTTGCGTACAGCGCCCGGCCGATTCCGTTCCCTCGGACTTCCGGGTGAACGACCATCGTATGAACGATTGTCCCCGGATCCGTCCACGGGGTTCTCCATGCGATCGCGTAGGCGACGATGCGGCCGTTCTCGTCTTCCGCGACCCATTTAGGCCGATCCCAACCCATGAGCTTGCCGTCTTCGTTGTAATGAAGCTGACCCGGGGGGATCTTGTCCTCGTCGTCCCGCAGCCGTTCGGCCGTCGTCGGCTCCGACCAGACCAGATTGATCAGCGGTGCGACGGCGGCATAATCGTCCGGGTGACGAAGCTTGCGAATTGTGAATTTCATAGGTTCCGATCCCTCCCGCATTGTCTCGTACCGCCATTATCTCATAGCTTTTTACCCATTAGAAGGTAAGGTTTGGTTATAATTAACTGCTCGCGCGAACCGTAAAAAGGGCTTGAAAGCGACGTTGCGTCATTTTGTATAATCAAGCAGAGGAGAAGAGCGTTGCGAGAAAGGGGATAATGAAGGATGAAAAAAGAAGATGTCCTCATCTACGCATGCGTCATTATCTGCGCCGGGATCGGGCTGGCGTTCGGTCAAGCGCTGCCCGGCGTCTTGATCGGACTGGGAGCGGGATATTTAATTAAACACGCGGTGTACAAGGATAGCGAAAAATGATCTTCTGTTGGAGGCGTACCGGCATGATTCACATCATGGCATCGCGGTCGAAGGAGGAGACGAATGGAGCGCCATTGGGAAGCTGATTTCGTTGTCCCATCATAACAAGAAAAAACTGCCGGCCTATAGGGAGAGCGCATTGGGAGACGACGAGCTCCGCCTCTGGAACAAGCTGCCGAGAATGAACGGCAACGACCCGGACTCTCTGGAGTGGATCGCTTTACTCGGGCAGATCAAACGATCCATGAACGAGGAGGATCCGGCGTCGTCGAAAGTGCAGAACATCATCAGGCGCATGCTGGAAAAACAGGCAGAGCAATTCGACGGCGAAGAAGCGTTCGTGGACAAGGTCTGGGAAATCCGGAAGTCTCCGCAACAATCCGACAGGCTCGGAATGTATCCGATCGAAGCGGAAGTTCTGGCCTATCTGGAACGGGCTTACGAGATTCACGCTTCTTCCCTGACGAATTCACAGACCGACGAGGGGGATCGACGTGAATCTTGAAATGCTGCTGGCGATCGGAGGATTAGCCTTGCTGGACACGCTTAGTCCGGCGACATTGGGCGTGACGGCGTATTTGCTCTTGTCCGGGAGGGAACGAGTGAGCTCCCGCCTGTTGATTTACTTGCTGACCGTCGCGGCGGTATATTTCGCGCTCGGCGTCGCGATCATGTCGGGACTGGACGCGTTGCTGTCGTCCTTCTCCGCGATCTTTCAGAGCCGGGTCGTCAGTTGGATCGCGCTGATCGCCGGGGGAATTTTGTTTATCGCCAGCTTCTACTATCCCAAAGGCAAGCCAAGGGACTTGCCACAGCCCAAGTCGATGGGCATGACGGCCATGATTGCGCTCGGGCTCACGACATCGCTCATCGAAGCGGGCACGGCCTTTCCTTATTTTGCCGCGATCGGGCTGATGACGACCGCCGATCTTGCGGCCTATCAGTGGGTCCCGATATTGGCCGGGTACAACTTCGTCATGGTGCTGCCACCGCTCGTCATGCTGCTCTTGTATCTCTTATTCGGACGGGCTATGCAGAGGCCGATGGAGAAGCTCCGCGCCAAGCTTGCGAAGCATTCGGGATCGGCCGTTTCATGGGTCATGTGCATCGTCGGATTGATCCTCGTTCTCCAAAGCTTGGATCATTTGTAGGGCGAGCGTCTCCGACATAAGTGTTTCCCACGCTTGATCTTTGGCTATCGGACAGAGAGGACCTTATTTTGTCGAAACCTCCTCCTTATTAAAGGCAAATCGGACAGAGGATCCGTTATTTCGATGATTTATGGCCGAAAACGCTGTCTCGGAGCCAAATAACGGATCCTCTGTCCGCACAGATGCAAAAAAACCGGTTTTGTTCACAGATAACGGATCCTCTGTCCGAACGGTCTGGGGCGATGGCGAGCTTCGATTTTTATCGGCACTCGGAACGAGTAAGCAACACCGCGGACCAAGCTTGCTTTAACCTTTGCACGCCCAGCTCCATTTCGTGCTCGTTGACCCCTCCGAAGCCCAAATAGACGCTGGGATGGCCGCGTTCCAGGCGAATCGCATCGTCTTGATCCCCGTAGACGAGTACGCCTTGGCGCCGGGCCAACCCGACCAGCTCTTCGGCGCAGACGTCGGCCGAGATCGATAACTCGATATGCAAGCCGGAACCGCTGCCTCCGATCTGAACGGCGTCCGGCATACGGTTCTGTATCATCCGGATCAATGTCTCTCGTTTATGCCGATAGATTTTCCGCATCCGTCTAAGATGGCGGTACCAATGGCCGCGGGCAATCAGCAGCTCCATGGCCCATTGCTCCACCCTTGAAGGGCAAGAGAAAAACGGGTTTGACGCATGCAGCTTCTGCAACAGGCGAACGGGCAACACCATGTAGTTCATGCGCACGGCAGGCGTGAACACTTTGGAGAACGAGCCGATATAGATGACCGAACCATTGCTGTCCAGGCTCTGAAGGGCGGGAACGGGCCTTCCCGTCAGCCGAAGCTCGCCGTCGTAATCGTCCTCGATCAAGTCGACTTGTCGGTCGTATGCCCATTGAAGCAATCGCTGTCTTGCCGCATAAGGCAGCGGTTCTCCCGAGGGGCGGTGCGAGGGCGTAACGTATAACATCCGAATATCGGCCGGCATTTTTTGATCCGAATCCTCGCTATCCGGCATGGAGTAGGGGGAAATCCGAAATCCGCTGCGGGCAAAGATCTGTCGGACTTGAGCAATCCCGGGCTTCTCGATCGCGACCCCGGGACTTGGCCCCGATAGCTTCGAAAGCAGATAGATGCTATAAGAAATGCCGGTTCCCACGATGATCTGCTCCGGCGAGCATAAGACTCCCCGGGATTGCCGAAGATAATGGGCTAAGCTAGCCCGCAGAGCGTATTCGCCTCGGGGGTCGCCGTATTCGTGCAGAGAACGGCCGTGGACGTCGAGCGCTTCCCCTAATAAGGACTTCCATAATCGGACGGGAAACGAATCGCCGTCGACCGTGAGAAGGCTGAAATCGATGGGGGCCTGCTTCCGCGCTTGTTCCGTATCGTCAAGTTCGGGATCCGCGGTTTCGGGAGCGATGATATTCGCTTCGGCCGGCTTGGCCGAATCGGTACGAACCGGGTTCACGACCAGCAGTCCGATTCTTTCCTTGCTGACAACATACCCTTCTTCCAGCAGCATGTGATAGGCCGTCTCGACCGTTGTCTTGCTGACGTTCAGTTGTCGTCCAAGCGAGCGAATAGACGGCAATTTCATGCCGTCTGCGATAATCCCTTCCCGAATCAGCGCCCGAATGTGCAGATAGAGCTGCCGATATAGCGTTTCGTCCGAATGGAAGATGGGAGCAAGATCGATGCGAATCTCTCCTCTGACCCTTAAATTTTGCGCGGAACTGATCCTTTATCTCAGGTCACTGACCTCCTTATTATAAGGATTGAAGTCAACTCCTATCAATAAAATGGGTCGAGGAGGATCTACGATGCCAGATCGAACGGTAGCCGACAGGCTGAACGAGTTGGGAATCGTGTTACCGGTTGCGAGCGAACCTGCCGCCAAATACGCCAACTTCGTCAGAGTACACAACCTGTTATTTGTCTCGGGGAAAGGGCCGGCCGGAAATCCGAAGGGCAAATTGGGAGAAGATTATACGACGGAAGAGGGCCGTTGGTTCGCCAGACAAGCCGGAATCGAAGTTCTCGCGGTGCTGCAGTCGGCGCTGAAGACGTTGGATCGGGTGAGGAGAGTCGTGAAAATTCAAGGCTTCGTCAACGCGGTCCCGCGCTTCGAGGAACACCATCTCGTGCTGAACGGCTGCTCGGATCTGATGCTGGAAGTATTCGGGGAGAAGGGCGTGCATGCCCGTTCGGTCTTCGGAGCCGTGTCGGTCAGGGATAACCTTCCGATCATCATCGATTCTGTCTTCGAGATCGCATGCCAAGAAGAAGCCGCCGATTCGAATCGTATGATAGAATGACAGTATGCGCTATCGATTCGAAACAAGGGAGGATCGTCTTTCGTGGCATGTGCGCGCGCAAGCCGCAGATATCGGCAACGGGTTCGTGATGGACGATTATGTGATGGAGAAAAAAATTTAGCGGAAGGTATCCGAACGGAACCTTACCCCATTCGAACGGAAGTGCAGGCTTTTGAACAGGAAGATTCAACACAAGCTCTGATCCCCGGGACAGAGACTTAGGAGGCGCGGCAATGAAAACAACGATGGCCAAGCTGCAGGAAATGAAGGACGGCGGACGAAAAATCGCGATGCTGACTTGTTACGATTATCGAACGGCGGTGCTGCAGGAAGCGGCTGGCGTCGATGTTGTCTTTGTCGGAGACAGCGTCGGAACGAACGTGCTGGGCTACGACAGCGAGACGGAAGTGACGCTGGACGAGATGCTCTATCATGTGAAAATGGTCAGAAGGGGAGTTCAGAGGGCGTATTTGCTTGCCGATATGCCTTATCGCACGTACGAGAACCCTTCGGCTCGGAATCAATCCGCGGAAGCTGCGCCACGTCAAGCTTTATGCGGACTTTAGCGAGCAAGCGCTGCAAGCGTTCCGTTCATACGCCGAGGAGGTTCGGCACGGAGAGTTCCCGGAGGAATCCAACGCCAGGCGCATGAAGGGGCCCGGAATGGCTTCGAGTGGAGGAGTGGCTCTCGGAGCGATGAGAGCTTCGCAGAAGAAATCGAAGCGTTTCGGAACGGTTTTCGTGACGGGCGCATCCCTATACCGATAAAGGCCATCCGCAGAGGGTGGCCTTTTTTCACATATATGTATAAAATTTTTCGATGAGTGAGGGGTCTTCATTCCACTTGATTTTTTGCGATCGGACACAGAAGCGCTTATTTTGCCGAAACCCCCTCATTTGCTGGCGTTTCGGACAGACGATCCGTTATTTCGATGATTTATGGCCGAAATCGCCGTCTCGGAGCCAAATAACGGATCCTCTGTCCGCACAGATGCAAAAAAACCGGTTTTGTTCACAATTAGCGGATCCTCTGTCCGAACGGTTCGGGGAATTGGCGGCATGGCGGGGCTGTGGGCGATGGAGCAAGGCGAGGGGGGAGGGCGACAGGCCGGGTGGCGGGAGGTTCGAGGTAACGGAAGAAAAAAAGCGCAACGAACGGCGCGAAGGCATGAAAAAGGACCGTCAGGGCTCCCCTGGCGGCTTTTCTTAACGATACAGAATTTATAAGTTTCACGCTTATCATTACCTGTATCGTCTCCGCAAAGCTTCTCCGGCGTCATTAGGACGCCGAAGGCGTTTTTGCTTGACAGAAAGACTTTTACAACTCTGAAACAACCGTATTCTATCCTAGTAGACAAGAGGTGAACCGCCTATGGCCAATATCTTGATCGTTGAGGACGAACCTTCGATCAACGAGCTGATTCGAAGAAACCTTCAGCTCGTGGGGCATCGTTGCCTATCCGTCTTTGACGGTCCGGCGGCCGTTGCCGAAATTCAGGCAAGCTCCTACGATCTGATTCTGCTCGATATTATGCTGCCCGGGCTCGACGGGTTCGAGGTGCTGCGGACAACGCAGGACATCCCGACGATCTTCTTGACGGCTCGCAGCGGCTTGACCGACCGTCTGAAGGGTCTGACGATGGGAGCCGACGATTATATCTCCAAGCCCTTCGAGATGCTGGAGCTTCTGGCGCGCGTGGAGGCAGTGCTGCGGCGAACCCGGACAAACAAGAACGAGTTCGAAGCGGGTGGCGTCAGAATCGATTTCGACAGCCGGCGGGTTTTCTGCAGGGGCGAGATTTTGGAATGCACGCCGAAAGAATACGAGCTGCTCGAGGCGCTCGTCAACAACCGGAATATCGCGCTGTCGAGGGAAAAGCTTCTGGAACTCGTGTGGGGCTACGATTACGAAGGCGACACGAGAACGATCGATGTCCATATCCAGAAGCTGCGCAAGAAATTAGGCTGGGAAGACGCGATCAAGACGGTCTATAAGCTGGGCTATCGGCTGGAAATCGACGGATGAAATATCGGACGTTCTTGACGACGCTCTTGCTGTTCTTGATCGCCTTCAATCTGGGCATCTTCATCTTAACTCTCGTTTCCTACAGAGATACCCTCCGCGGAGCGGAAGAGAAAAGCTTGAACGAGCATTACTTTATCGCTTCCGCTCTGATCAAGGATTTTCATGCCGTGGAGAGCCGCGGCGCAGAGCTTGAAGGCGTCCTGGGCGCCGTGCTTCAGCCGTACGGCTATTTAACCGGAGATCAGAAAGTCGGACTGGCGCTCTACCGCGGCGAGACGATCGTCTATGCCAATCGGATGGACCTGCAGATCGGAAAAGGAGCGGCGAAGCCGCCCGAGGACGGAAGCCGACGGGTAACCGTCGGGAAGTCGGAGGGCCGAACGTTCGCCACGGTGGCGGGAAAGCTCCCTTCGCCTTACGAAGCGTATACGCTCGTTTACCAATTCGAAGCGACGGAGAGCGTCGCCGCATGGGCGCGAATGAAGAACATGCTCTTTTTCGCGGGAATCGTCCTTTCCGGTCTGCTGGCCATCGGCCTGATGATCGTGCTCGACCGCATTTTCAAGCCATTGTCCCGCATTTCCCGAACATCCCGTCAGATCGCGGCAGGCGCGTACGAAACGAGACTGCCGGTTGAAGGGCGGGACGAGCTGTCGGAGATGGCGAGAAGCTTTAATCACATGGCGGAAGAGATTCAGCGACAGATGACCGAGTTGATCGCGGAGGCCGAGAAGAAGCAGCGGTTCATCGACAATTTCGCCCATGAGCTACGCACGCCGTTAACCGCGATTTACGGATACGCGGAGTATATGCAGAAGGCTGCCTTGAGCGAAGACGACAGATTGTCCTCGCTCTCGTATATCATGTCGGAAAGCATGCGCTTGCAGACGATGGCCTATCAACTGCTTGAGCTGGCGAATCTCAATCGCGAACGGATCGCTTGGGAAGCGCACGACTTCGGCGAGCTTCTGCAATCCGTCCGGCGGACGCTTCAGGGCAAGCTGGAGGAAAAATCGATCCGGCTCGAAATTCTTATGGATAGCGGCAAGATCCGGGGCGACGCCGCTTTGCTGCAAAGCTTGTTCATCAACCTGATCGACAATGCGATTAAAGCGTGCGACCGTGACGGCAGGATTTGCGTGCAAGCCGCCGAGGAGGCCGGGAAATTGACGGTCAGCGTACGGGACGACGGGAAAGGTATGCCAGCAGACGTGCTGGACCGGATCACGGAGCCCTTCTATAGGGCGGAGAAATCGCGCAGCCGCAAGGACGGCGGAGCCGGCTTGGGTCTGGCGATCTGCAAGCAGATTGCGCGAGCCCATGGGGCGGAGCTGGCGTTTCGGAGCCGTCCGGGCGAAGGAACGACGGCCCGGATCACTTTTTTACAACTTCGAAATGACTTCATGACGAATCGATAAACCCACTTGGTTATACTGCTTTCGTGATCACAATTCATGAAGGAAAAGGAGAGATCTCGCATGGCAGAGCATAGAGGAGAAAAACACGGTTTGAAAAAAACGTTAGTGGCGGCCGCGGTCGTCATCGGATCGGGCACGTTGTTGTTTCAGGGACTTACGCAGGCGGCGACGAAGATCGAGGGCAATCGATCGAGCACGGTTCCGACCAGCTACGCGAGCGTCGCGGGCGATCCGCCCCCGGCCGCGCAAAGCGGCTTGCCTGAGGGCTACCGGAAGGCGAATTACTCCGTAGGCTCAATCGATTTGGAATACTACCTCGACCAAGCGCCGACAAGCAAAGATATGAACCGGGAGGAAGCGGCGGAGATCGGCGCGCGAACGCTATGGGAAATCTTCGGTCTGGATCTCGAAGATCAGGCCATCGAAATAGGCTACCAGCGGGCGACCGAAAGCCTCCCCCGTTCGAACTGGTATGCCGACGTTCTGATCGAAGGGCAGCGAACCTACTCGTTCTCCGTCGACTCCGTGACGGGCGAGCTGTTCTCCATAGGCTGGGCGAGAACGCTGGACAGCCCGGTTTCCGTCGCCTTCGATGCCGCGCTGCAGCGCAACCCGCAGGAATACGTGGACCTGGCCAAGCGGCTGGCGGAGAAATACAACGTCGTGAATGGAGCCGTCAAGGCTGCCGAATACAACGGTCAAGGCTACAGCGGCAACGATCCGACGATATCGGTCAATGTAACGGGAGAGAACGGGGAAGTCGCGCTGATGAGCTTCTCTCGCTACGATCGGGCGCTGCTCGGCATCGTTTACGACGGTATGTACAAACCGTCGCTTGAAGCTCACGAGAAATTCAGGCAGAGGATTCTTCAGGAGAATCCGGCTCCCCCCGCTCGCGGCCAAGATAGGGAAATCGTTCTGCAAGTCGCCGAATAATCGCGAACCCGTACCGCCAACCTTGCGTTGGCGGTTTTTGGCGTGCGTATTGCGCTCAATTGTCTCGACAATGTTCGACAAAATTTCCATCATTTATTTGGTATAGTAGTAAATGACGAAGATCGTAGCCGGCAACGGCTTCGGCAAAACGACGAAAATCGTCTACGCCGTGACCTATACGCCGTCTCCGTAATGGAAAGAGAGCCTATCTCCGCAATCTCGCGGATTTAGGCTCTTGTTTAAGAGCCTGTATTCCGGTTGCTCTACTGCTAACGGACCCAGAAGACGTTTCCTCATTTTGGATAGGTTACGGACAGACGATCCGCTATTTCGATGATCAAGAGCCGAAATCGCCGTCTCGGAGCCAAATAACGGATCCTCTGTCCGCGAAGGTGCTCAAAACCATATTTTGTTCACAGATAACGGATCTCCTGTCCGAACGCCTGAGGCAGCTTATTTACTTGTTCATTTATATTCGCGCTATTCTACATTGCCTTTTACGAGGAAGGTTTTTATATTTCATTATTTCCTGCGGTGTATTTCATGGTATTCTCTTTTTCTTTTTTTGTTTCGTTTCCCTTATCCATCCTCGTTGATCGAGCATCGATCAGGACGGATAAACTCCAATTAAAGCTGATATTCCGTCTCGTGATCGGATTGCTCGGCATGGGGGCCGCCGCTGTTCTTGCCCTGCTGATTGGCTGGAATGTAAGCATGAAGTTGGTTTCATACGGATTGCTCGCCTTATTTTTATTTTCGATACTGGATTACATCTTCACGGCATTGGAGCAAAAAAGCAAAGATTCCGAACGGTTTCAGATGGATAAGATCTGAACGGAATCCGGAAACATAGGAGGGGGAAACGTGACCGCGCGGAATGGACATAAAGTGTTGTTATTGTTGTGTCTTGCAATTTTCCTAAGCGCCTGTTCGAGATCGGGCCCGGAAGCGGATAATTTCAACTTCACTTTTAAATACGGAGTCATGTACAAGAATGAACTCGATACGTTCAACGATATTTATACGAAGGATTTAGTCATGGATGGCGTCACAACAACAACGCTCAAACTGTCGAGAGAGGATCGGCAACGAATTTACGAGTGCATGACAGAAATCGATATACGCGATTACAGGGGAGTACAGCAAGGCCTGTTTTTCATGCCGCAATCGGGGTTCCAATTCGAAATCCAAATGAACGAGGAGAAAATCAGCATAGATTGGATTGGCGGATTTAGAGAAGATCCCAAGGATCAGAACTTTAAGAGACTCGTAACCCTCATTCAAGAAATCATCGAATCCAAGGACGAATATCGGGATCTTCCGGAAGCGAATGGATATTATCTATAATGTTAGGAGGAATACTGCGGAGTTTAAGGCGACGCATTAACCACTAACCGATAAGGATGAACTCATATGCGAGTCTTCGATCAGATTTTTAACGACAACACGACCGATGCCTGGATCAGCGGTTTAGGATCGTTTGCGGGAGCGTTGCTTGCCGGATTCGTAACGGGCGGGATCGCGATTTGGATCACGAAAAAACAAATGAAGGATCACGATAAGAAGTTATCGACGAACTACGAGAAAGGACAACAATTGATCGAGAACTTCGTCGAACATGCGATTGTCAACCTTAACGCGATGCTGGACGGTCCTCGACGGGGAGCCCCTCCGGATAAGGAGCGATTGGTTTCGGAATTCAAGAAATTTCAACATGTCAATGCCGCCCTTGCAGCCATTCCGAACGAACAGATCGACATTCGATTTAATTTCGAGTTCCAAAATATCCGTATTATACTTAGAACGCTGGAATACGAAATTGAGAGAGTGATCAAGAAGCTCTACGTTGAATTGGAAATCGCGAACGTTAACGAGGCGTTTCATCGTATCGAAATCGACAAAAGAATCCTGTTCATTTTAGATCACATCATGAAATTTTCTAATCATCCGGAACTGCAGAGGATCCGAAATGAATTGCATAAAAGCACGGCTGAGGAAAGGGACCCCATTGCGTAAAATCACTTTTCGTTTCTTGTTTGCCGTGGTCGCTTTGTCGCTCTGGTACGTCCTTTTTCAAGGCTACCGGTACCTCTATAACGCTTATATTCCTTGGAACACGGCGACCGACATTCTCTCTCTTTTTATCGTAACTGTCGTGTTCATCCCGCCTGTCTTGATCGTCCGGATCGATTCGCGAAATACGTTCGAAGGAAACTGAAGCCGTGAGAATACATAGCCCTTGCCAGCCTTGGAAAAGCTAACCACAACAATGTTTCGGCAAAGGGCGGCTGCGTGTGAGCGAAGACGGCAAGCAACAACGTTTCGGTTCCGTATTTTATTGGTCGGTCGGCATTTTAACCGTATTGATTGTACTCGGCTTTTTCTTTCCGGAGGGGATGGAGCGGACGACCGCCGCGATTCAGCATCGGATTACGTCGACCTTCGGCTGGTACTATTTGATTATCGTTACGCTCTTCGTCTGCGTGTGCCTGTTTCTGATCGTGAGTCCGTTCGGGAGAATCAAGCTGGGCAGAGCCGACGACGAGCCGGAATACAACTATCCGACCTGGTTCGCTTTGTTGTTCAGCGCGGGAATGGGAACCGGCTTGCTGTTCTGGGGAACCGCGGAGCCGATCTCCCACTTCGCGATCCAATCGCCGACGGGCGAGACGGGAACGAGCCAGGCGGCCATGGACGCGTTGCGCTACACTTATTTCCATTGGGGCATTCACGGGTGGAGCGTCTACGCCATCATCGCGATATGTCTGGCATTCTTCAATTACCGCAGAGGCGGAGACGGATCGATCAGCTCCACGCTCTCGGCGATCATGAATACGAACGGGGCATGGGCGAAAATCATCGACGTCATCGCCATCCTCGCCACTGTAACCGGGATCGCCACGACGCTCGGCTTCGGCGCGAGCCAGATTAACGGCGGCATCTCTTACGTATGGGGATTGCCCGGCTCGTTTCTGTTTCAACTGCTCATCATCGTCGTGATCACCGTGATCTTCTTGATCTCCGCTTCGACGGGAATCAATAAAGGCGTCCGGATTCTGAGCAACGTCAACATGATTCTGGCCGTCGTGCTTCTTCTTTTCTTTATCGCTTTCGGTTCCACCGTCTACTCCTTGAACTTGTTCACGGACACGATCGGCAAGTATATCCAGCGCATGCCCGAGATGAGCTTTCGTCTCGCTCCGATGAACAGCGCCAACCGGGAGTGGATCAACGGCTGGACGATCTTCTATTGGGCCTGGTGGATGGCGTGGTCCCCGTACGTCGGGACCTTTATCGCCCGGGTGTCCCGCGGCCGCACGCTTCGGGAATTCACGATCGGCGTCCTGCTCGTTCCTTCGTTGGTCAGCTTTATTTGGTTTGCTTTCTTGGGGGGGACAGCGATCGACATGGAAATGTCGGGCATCGCCCGCCTGTCGGAGATGAATACGGAGCAGATGCTGTTCGGCGTGCTGGAACAGATGCCGCTCAGCCTGGCGACGTCTATCCTGTCGCTCTTTCTGATCGTGATCTTCTTCATCACCTCCGGGGACTCGGCCACGATCGTGCTCGGCATGCAATCGGTCAAGGGCGTCATGAACCCCTCCAACCGGAACAAAATCGTCTGGGGCATTCTGCTCTCGGCGACGGCGACCGTGCTGCTCTATTCGGGCGGGCTGCAAGCTCTTCAGAATACGATGATCATCGCCGCGTTTCCGTTCTCTTTCGTCATGGTCCTCATGACCGTATCGTTAATCAAAGGTCTGCGCGAGGTCCGGGCGGAAATGGAGCGAGCCGACGAAACGAAACAAAGGCTCAAGACGAGCCGCCAGCAGAAGCAGGCGATCAAGGAAGAACTGCGGAAGGAAAAACGCCTCCTCGAACGTTTAAGGAAAGAAGAGAAGAAGCGTGCGGAAAAGGAGAAAAAGGGGAAAAAGTAACCATGCCGCCTCGCGGGAATTCCCCGTTCTCCTTCAAGCGCCGACGGAAGCGGCGTTGTCCGCCGGCTTTGAAGCCGATCTCCACAGCCGCCGCTCCATGGCGATCCCGAACAAGCCGATCCCCCCGATGACGAGCCCCGCGAACAGAAAAGTCCGGGAAGCTCCCCACCAGCCGATGAATATGCCCCCGGCGAGCGGGGCGACGACGAGAATGCCGCTGGTCAAGGAATCGAAGATGCCGCTGACCCGTCCGATCGCTTCGACGGGCGTCTCCTTCTGCAAAATATAGTTCATGCCCGTCGAAGTGAAGCCGGTGCCGAGCCCTCCCAAGACGGAGGCAAGCAGGATGAGCCATAGCGGCGTGCTTTCCCGCAGCATTCCCGCGGCGGCGAACATGATGCCGATCAGCGCCACGCCTCCGCCCAGCAGCCAGCCGTACTTCGTCAATTGCTTGTAGCGGCGAAGCCACGTCACGCTCGCCAAACCGCCGGCCCCGATCGCGGTGACGACCCAGCCGATCAGCTCGGGCTTCCGCGGGACGACGTCCCGCAGCAAGACGGTGATCTGGGCATCGATCAGCTGAATGCCGGCGAATCCGGTCAGGCTGAAGAGGAGACTGACCCGCAAGGCGCGACTGCGGACGATCCATCGCCAGCCTTCGCGCCAGGCAGCGCCTAAATGGATCATGCAGTCTCAACCTTTCAGCTTCGCCAGAAGGTACAGGAAATACGGCGCGCCGATCATGGCGACGATCAGTCCCGCCGGGACGTACGTCACGCGGGAGATCGTATCCGCGACGAGCACGAGCAAGGCGCCGATCAGCGCGGAGGCCGGCAGCAGAATCGCATGCTTCGGACCGACGATCCGTCTGGCGATATGCGGTCCGATCAAGCCGACGAAGCCGATCGCCCCGCTGACCGCCACGCAGGAGGCGGCGAGACCGACCGCGGAGGCCAGAAAGATCAGCCGCGCGCGCCTCACCGGAACGCCGAGGCCGGAGGCGAGCGAATCGCCGAGGTTCAGGAGGTCCAGCGTTCTCGCTTTCAGGAATACGTAAGGCAGAATCAACAATAACCAGGGAACGAGAGACAGCACGAACCGCCAGTCTGTCCCCCAGATGCTCCCCGCCAAGAAAGTTGCCACGAACTGATAGTTGTCCGAATCGAGCTGAATCATCAGGACGATCATCAAGGCGCTGAGCCCCGCCGCGAGGGCGATGCCCGAGAGGACGAGCCGCGTCGGCGAGAGTCCTCGGTTTTTCTCGAAAGAGATCAGAATCAGGATCAACGCGGCAAGACTCGATCCGACGAGAGCGAGACACGGCAGAAGCCATACCGGCGCGACCGTCTTGTTCGGGAAAAACGTGACGAACAGGACGACCGCCACGCCGGCCCCGGCGTTGATGCCGAGAATGCCCGGATCGGCGATCGGATTGCGGACGACGCCTTGCAGCAGACAGCCGGATACTGCCAGCCCGGCCCCGACCAACAAGGACAAGACGATTCGCGGCAGGCGGAAATCGAACAGGGCCAGGTTCATCTGCGCCGTTCCTTGCCCGAACAGCGTCCGGATCACGTCTAGCGGAGACATGCTGAAGGAACCGGTATTCATGCTGACGATAAACGCAACGACGATCAGCACGCCCATCGTTGCAATAAAGATGACTGCTTTAGCCGCAGGGTTGCGCGGTTCGTCGCGAAGCGCGTTCATGCCGCATCCCTCCTCGTCTTGCGAACGAGATACAGGAAGAACGGCACGCCGAGCAGGGCGATCAGCGCGCCGACCGGCGTCTCGAAGTTCATGTTGATCGTGCGCGCGCCGAAGTCGGCGGCGACCATCAGCAAGGCCCCCAGCACCGCCGAGCAAGGAATGATCCAGCGATAGTCGACGCCGACCAGCGCCCGCGTCATATGCGGGATGAGCAAGCCCATGAAGCCGATCGCTCCCGCGACGGACACCGAGACGCCGGCCAGCAGCACGACGACGATTAACGAAGCGAGCTTGATCGGCCGGGTGCGCAAGCCTAGGCCGGCAGCGACCTCATCCCCGAAGCTGAGCAGCGTAATGCCGCGGGAGAGCAGCATCGCGCCGACCAAGCCGGCGGCGACCCACGGAAACATCAGCTCGACCTGGTCCCATCTCGTCCCCGCCACTCCTCCGGCGTACCAGAACGTCAAGCTCTGGCCGACCCGGAAGTGCAAGGCGATGCCCTGGCTGAAGGCCATCAGCAGCGCGCTGACCGCCGCGCCGGCCAGCGTCAGCCGCATCGGGGACATGCCGCCGACGGACGCGGACCCGATGCCGAAGACGAGCGCCGCGCCAAGCGCGGCTCCCAAGAACGAATAGACGATCAGAAACAGGAACGGCGTGTCGGGGAAAAAGGCGAAAATGAGCGCGAGCGCGAATCCGGCCCCGGCGTTCAAGCCGAGCAGTCCGGAATCGGCCAGTGGGTTGCGGGTCATCCCTTGCATGATCGCGCCGGCGACCGCCAGGCTGGCCCCGATCATCGCTCCCGCGAGCACTCTCGGAAGGCGCAGCGCTTGAATGACCTGATGCTCCGTCAGATCGGGATCGAAGCGGAATACCGCCGTCCAGACGGTTTTGAAGTCGATCGCTTTGGCTCCGAAGGAGACCGAAAACATCATGCCGAGCGCCAATGCCGCGAGTCCGATGACGATTATCGCAAGCGCGGGTATCGGGCGGGACCGGATCTTCGGTTCAGGTTGCCGTTCGGTCGAATCCGGCGTGGAAGACATGTTCATGCGGGTCACCTTCGTGTAGAAAATATTTGCATTCGCTTGCCGAATCGTTTAGAATGAGCGGAGCGATATTGATAATGATAATCTTTCTCATATACCATACCTTATCGCACTTATTATAGCAAAGAAAAAAGAGAAGAGGGAACTCATGATGAAGACAAGAAAACATTCGTTAGCGCTGACTCTCATCGTCGGGATATCGCTGATCCTGGCCGCCTGCGGCGGCAAATCGGACAACGCTCCGGCCGCCAGCCCGTCGGCTTCGCCGGCCGCGACGGAGAGCGGATCGCCGTCTCCGTCCGCCGAACCCGAGGCGGCGACGAAGACGATCAAGGACGGTCTAGACCGGGATGTGGAAATTCCGACGAAGCCGGAGCGGATCGTCGTGCTCGGCAATATGGGGGAGGTTTTGTCGCTCGGCGTCAAACCGATCGGCACGAACGACTACTACCTCGGCAAGTACGAGCCGGAACGGCTGGCCGGCGTCGAGAGCGTCGGCGGCGACGAGCCGGACATGGAGAAGATTCTCGCGCTGCAACCGGACCTGATCATCATCCCGAGCTACTTCAAGCCGGAGATATTGGAAGCCTTGCACAAGATCGCGCCGACGATCGCGACGCAATGGGGCTTGCTGCCGCTGGAGCATCTGTCGGTCATTGCCGAATGGTTAGGCAAGGAAGCCGAGGAAGAGCAGTGGCTCGCGCAATACGCGGACAAGGCGGCTCAGACGAAAGAGACGCTGGCGCCGTTCAACCTCGCAGGGGAGAAGGCCGTCGTGCTGCAATTCTGGAACAAATCGATCTACCAGCACGCGACGACCGTCTTCACGCCGCTCTTCCAGGACATCGGATTCGTTCCGACGGAAGCGCAAGCGGCCGTCAAGGAGACGGCGGCGATCACGGAAGAAGCCGTCGTCGATTACGCGGCCGAAGCCGACCGCGTCTTCATCCTGGTGGACGGCCAGGCCGACATCGATACGTACGAAAGTCTGAAGGCTTCCGCTTGGAAGAACATCCCCGCCGTGCTGAACGACAAGGTCGTGCTCGTCGAGAGCGCGAGATGGAACGATTACAGCACCGCCGCGATGGAATGGATGCTCGAGGATTTGGTGAAGCTGATTCGATAATCTCAGACGTCTGCAAGCGCAGGTGTTTGTTTCAAGAGACGGCATCGGGGTTCGCCCTGGTGCCGTCTCTTGCTTAGATATCCAGCCGAACCCCGTTTTTGATCTTCCGCTATCGGACACAGAAGACGTTATTTTGCCGAAATCCCCGTCTCGAAGCCGAATAACGGATCCTCTGTCCGCACAGATGCAAAAAAACCGGTTTTGTTCACAATTAGCGGATCCTCTGTCCGAACGGACTGGATGTTGGCGGCATGGCGGGGGTGCGGTCGATGGGGCGGAAGGTGCGAAAGACGGAAGGACTGGAAGAGCAGCGAACAGCGCGTAATAGGACCGCCAAGGAACGACTTCCCGGTCGGTTTTTCTCGTTGTCCTCTTGCCAGCACACCGTTAACTAACCCTCAGACGTATACCCGCTGTCGCCGCTCCCCACGCTCCACACGCCGCCCCCCGCAGCCACCGCTCCTCACGCTCCACGCGCCCCGCGCCGGCCGATCTCACGCTCCACACGCCGCCCCCGCCACCGTTGCTCCTCCACGCGCCCCGCCGTAGCCGCTCCTCACGCTCACGCGCCCCCGTCGTCGCCGCTCCCCTGCGTGACAAGCCCTGTCGGCAACCGATTAACCGATCTAACGAGGGTAAGAGTCCTCGGCGGTCTGTCTGCGCAGGACGGAGGAGAGAATCCGCAATTCCTCCCGATACTTGGTGACGGTTCTCCGGGAAATTTGCAGACCGTCCTTCCGCAGCAGGTCGGCGAGCTGGCTGTCGGAATAGGGCTTCCGCTTGATCTCGCCCTCGATCATCTCCCGAATTCGCTGCTTGATCGCCGTCTGCGAGGCAGAGGACTGCCCTTCCTGATCCGACAGGCCGTGAGAGAAGAAGCTTTTCAGACTGACGATGCCTTGGGAAGTCTGAAGGAATTTGTTCTGCACCGTACGGCTGATCGTGGATTCGTGAAGCTCCAGTTGCGCGGACAGCTCCTTCATGCTGAGGGGACGGAGTCCCTTTTCCCCGTGCTTGAAATAATCCCTTTGACGCTCATAGATCGCCTCGACGACCCTCAGCAGGGTCTGTTTGCGCTGCTTCAAGCCGTGCATGACGGATTTCGCCTGCTGAAGCTTGTCCTTCAAATAGAGCGAAGCGTCCGAGTCCGGGGCGCGGCCGATGAGCAGCTCATAGCTTTTGTTGATGCGGATGGCCGGCAAGTGATGATCGAACACGGTAATCTGCACCCGGTTTCCGAATACGGCGATCTCGGCGTCGGGGACGACCTTCGCAAGCGACGACGGCGAGACGGCGAGTCCGGGGCGAGGGTTCAACGAACGAACGTATGCCGCGGCTTTCTCCGCCTGTTCCGGTCTGATCTTCAATTTCTTGGCGATATGCCCGATCTTGCCGCCAGCCAACTCCCGGAAATGGCTTTGTACGATCGATTTGGCATAAGCGGGGGCATGGTCGTCCCGCTCGATCTGCAGCTCCAGGCATTCCGCCAGACTGCGCGCGGCGATTCCGGGAGGGTCCATGCTCTGCAGCAAGATCAGCGCCTCCATCATCAGTCCGACCGGCCGATTCGCCAAGGCCGAAGCCTGCATCAAGTCGATCTCCAGGTAACCGTCGTCGTTCAGGTTGCCGGCGAGGAAGACGGCGGCGCTCACGATTTCGCCCGTTCGGTCCGATAAATGCAACTGGCGAATCAATGACTCTTCCAACGTCTCTTCCCTGGATCGGATCGCCGCGATCGGATCGGGCAACTCCGATTGCCCGAGGGCCGAACCTCGCGACAACGGGCCGAATTCATCGCGGACGGGCCGGTATTGAATTTCAATTATGGGGTTCTCGTTCGCGATCTCTTGCAAATATGAAACGAGGTCGGCGGAATGCAGCTGGAGGATGTCGATCGACTGCCTCATGGCGGGAGTGAGGTTGAGTTTTAACTGCTGTTGGGACGACAGTTGAATTTCAAACTGCATGAGGAGATCTCCTTTCGCGCCTGCTCCGGATTCCGTTTCGGCGATGGACGGCGTTTTTGTTTTTCACATTTGAAAGCGAACGGCGGCCGAACGGGAGGTCCCCGCTTCTTCCGGCGCGCCACGAGAGAAATGGCAAGGCCGAACGATAAGGATTAAGTCTTATTATATGTTAACAAACCTAACGTAAAGAAACGGTAAATTCATGCAATTTCTGAAAAGAGGTCAATTGAAAGCGCTAATATTTTATAATTGCAACAAGCGAAAGGGATGGAATATAGCCCATGCTAGCACATGTGATCGAAATATGTCTATAAATCCGAAAAATTTTCGACAATCACGACAAGTTGGCACGAAAATTGCTTTAATTAATATGCGGGGGCGTTAGGTAACATGACATTCTGCAAGACAGGAAGAGGCTAGGGAGTCCAATCGCATCGAAGAGAGGAGTTGCATAATTGAAACAGGCGATCGTCAACATAGGGACCTTGGTGACGGGACGGATGGAATCGGCGCGGACGGACGTGGAATGCATCGTCATGGAGAACGGCGTCATTGCGTACATGGGCGGTCAGGGCATCGATCTGTCCGATTGCGCGCTCGTGACCGACGCGAACGGCTCTACGGTCATTCCGGGGCTGATCGATTCTCACGTGCACGTGGTGCTCGGCGATTATACGCCCCGCCAGAAAACGGTCGATTTCCTGGAGAGCTACACGCATGGAGGCATTACCCGGTCGATTACGGCAAGCGAGGTGCATGCGCCGGGGAGACCGAAGGATCCGGAAGGGGTCAAGGCGCTCGCGCTGATGGCGCAGCGCTGCTTCTCGAATTTCCGTCCCGGTGGCATGACCGTTCACGGCGGATCCGTCATCATCGAGCCGGGATTGACGGAGCGGGATTTCGAGCAATTGAAGCAGCAAGGCGTATGGCTGGCGAAAGCCGGGTTCGGCAGCTTCGCCCGAATGAGAGACGCTTCCCGGATCGTCAGGGACGCGCAGAAGCACGGCTTTAAAGTGATGTGCCACACGGGCGGAGCGTCCATTCCCGGTTCTTCTCCGGTGACGGCGGACGATCTGCTGGAGATGCTGCCGGACGTCAGCGGACACGTGAACGGCGGACCGACCGCGCTTAGCGACGGCGATCTGGAGCAAGTCATCCGCGAGACGAAGATCGCGTTGCAGATCGTGCAAGCGGGCAATTTCAGGTCCGCGCTGCTGGCGGTGAAGCTGGCGAAGGAAGCCGGTCAGCTCGGCAGGCTGCTGATCGCCAGCGATACGCCGACCGGAACCGGCACGATGCCGATGGCGGTGATGAAGTCGGCCGTGGAGCTGGCTTCGTTCACGGACTTGCCGGCGGAGTGGCTGATCGCCGCGGCAACCGGCAACGTTGGCCTCGCATACGGTCTGGAAGCGGGCATTCTTGAACCGGGGCGTCCCGCGGATCTGCTCATCGTCGACGCTCCGCTCGGCGGAACGACCGGCCAGGCGCTCGACGCGATGAAGAACGGCGACTTGCCGGCGATCTCGGGCTGCTTCACGAGCGGTCAATTGCGGTATTTGGTCAGCCGCAACACGCCGCCTCCGAAGAAGCCGACGAAGGTCGTGCAGGAAAACCTGAAAATCTGGATGTAGAGGAGGCGCGGACGATGGCGAAAGCGATTCTTTTCTCCGAAATGACGCCCGCCGAGGAGTGGGAGCAGCGGTTCCACGATTGGTACAATACGGAGCACATTCCGATCCGCATGAACGCGCCGGGCTTCGAACGGGCGAGAAGGTATCGCGAGATCGGCACCGGCAAGTGTCTGGCGGTTTACGAGATGGAATCCGCAGATGCGATGTCGACGCCCGAATACCGGAAGATCAAGCAGCAGCCGAGCGAAGAGACGAGGTGGATGCTCGCGAACGTCTCCGGATTTACTCGCTATACCGGGGAGCAGATCGGCGAGCAGCAACGGACCGGTCTCGAGTCCGACCCGTACGAAGCGCCTGTTCTATACTCGGTGATGTTCGAGGTGCCGAAGGAGTGCGAGGACGAGTTCAACCGCTGGTACGAGGAGGATCACGTGCCTACGCTGCTCAAGAATGAGCAGTGGCTGGCGTGCCGCCGATATAAGCTCGTCAGCGGCGATCCGGAGAACTGGACGCACTTGGCGCTTCATTATCTGGCCGACGCCGGCGCGCTTCAATCCGAGGAGCGCGCGGAAGCGAGAAGATCGCCTTGGAGAGCGCGGTTGGCCGAAGAAGATTGGTTCAAGGGCAAGTACATGCAATTCGAGCTATTGCGGACGTTTACGGCAACGCAAGACTAATCATCAAGAAGAAGAGAGGTAGAACCGATGTTGGAGATCAGAAAGCATTTTACCGTCATCGAGGAGATCAATTCGGAGAAGGGCAAGACGGACGGCTCTCCGCTCCGCAAGGTGGGTGTCGTCGCGATCGTCAAGAATCCGTATGCGGGCGCTTATCAGGAAGATCTTAACCCGTTGATCGAAGAAAGCAAGGCCATCGCCGAATTCGTCACTTCCAAAGCGGTGGAGGCAATGGGCGACTATCCGGTAGAGAGCTACGGCAAAGGCGCGGTCGTCGGTCTGGACGGCGAACAGGAGCACGGCGTCGCGATGCTGACGACGGTCTTCGGCAATATTCTGCGCGATGCCGTAGGCGGGGGCAAAGCATGGGTGTCCTCGATGACGAAGCGAGCCGCGCCGGGCATTACGATCGACGTGCCGCTCGCGTTCAAGGACGCGCTGTACGTTCGGTCCCACTACGACGGCATGTCGATTACGCTTCACGACAGCCCGCTCCCGGACGAGATGGCTATCATTTGCTGTCTTGCCAGCCGCGGCAGACTGAATGCCCGCGTCGGAGGCATCAAGGCGTCCGAAGCGAAGAAGGAAGACGGATTGGTATAATCGGGTAACGCGAAGCTAGGCCGAACGGCGTCGCCGGTACGGCCCTCGACAGGAGGAGGCTATCGGACATGGAGAAGATATTGCGCAACGCGCTGGCGGTCATCGCGAACTTGACGGACGGCTTCGTGGCCCTGACGGACCGCGAAGGCGTTCGGCTTAAAGTCATCGACGCGAACGGCAACTCGATCGTCAGCCTGGAGAATCTGAAGCTGAAGGTCGCGGAGAAAGCCGTTCGGGAGCAGAAGGTCCTGTCCGGTCCCTCCGAATTATCGAGGGATTCCAAGCTATGGGCGATTCCGATCGGCGATTACGCGTTGATCGTGACGGACGACGGGAAGAAGCAGAAGCAGAATCAGCTGGAATATTCGCTGAAGGATTCCTTGCATATGATCGCGGACGTGCTGGGCAGCGAAGTCTCGCTGTTCGACGAGATCGGCAAGGTCACGCACAGCGTGGGCCGCGACGGCACCCGCAACGATGCGGCCGTCGGGCAGATCAATCAGGACGCTTACACTTCCATGGTGCTCTTCAAGTCGCAAGTGCTGGAATCGTCGAGCCTGCCGGGCGCCCGGAGCATTCTGATTCCGATCACGAAGCAGGTCGGTCTGGAATTTAGCAACGTGCCGGCACGGGCGGCCGAGCCGGCGGACAAGCGGGAGAAGGACAAGAGCGCCTCCAAATACACGTTCGACGATCTGATCGGAAGCAGCGCGGTATTCGAACGGACCAAGGCGTTCTGCCGCCGAGTGTCCAGAAGCCAATCGTCGGTCCTGCTGCTCGGCGAATCCGGAACGGGCAAAGAGCTGTTCGCGCATGCCATCCATCACGCGAGCGACCGCGCCGCGCACAGGTTCATTCCTTTTAACTGCGGCGCGGTGCCCGCCAATCTGATCGAGAGCATTCTATTCGGCTACGAGACCGGAACCTTCACCGGGGGGAGCCCCGGAGGCAAGAAAGGGCTGTTCGTCGAAGCCGATCGCGGCACGTTGTTCCTCGACGAGATCGGGGAGATGGACCTGCACCTTCAGACGCGGCTGTTAAGAGTGCTGCAGGAGAAGGAAGTCATGTCGCTCGGCAGCGCCAAGAGCCGGGAGGTCGACGTACGGATCATCGCGGCGACGAACCAGAATCTCGAGCGGCTGGTCGCGGAAGGCAAATTCCGCGAGGATCTGTATTACCGGATCAATGTCGTACCGGTCGCGATTCCGAGCTTGCGGGAACGGTCCGGAGATATCGAGGAGCTGGTCGACAGCTTCATTAAAGAGTTCAATGTCGCGCTGGACAAGCGCATGACCGGATGCTCTCCGGAAGCGATGGATGCGATGCGGGCTTACTCTTGGCCGGGCAACGTCCGTCAGCTTCGCAATTGCGTGGAACGCGCGGCCAACCTCCTCGACGGAGGAGAGATCGGCTTGGAGCATCTGCCGGAATATTTGGTGGCAAGGCAGGACGCGATCCCGCCGTCTCGACCGGAAGCGAGAGCGTGGAAGGTCGGGCCGGGCAGGACGCTGGACGACGTCGTGCGCGATTTCGAACGCTCGCTGATCGAGCAAGCGCTGGCGGAATGCAACGACAACAAGCAGGAAACGGCGAGAAAGCTCGGCATCAGCAGCACGACGCTGTGGAGAAAAATGAATCCGATACCTTTAGACGAAGCAAGGTAAACCCTCGAGGAGGCGACATAATCATGAGTAAAAAATGGATGGCGGGCGCGGCATTCGCGCTGGCGACAGTGATGTTGGCGGGGTGCGGTTCCAATAATAATTCGGGCAATTCGGGTCAAGCAAGCGGCGGCGATTCCGGCGACGGGAAAACGTATACGATGCGGGTCGGACACACGTTGACGCCGATCAGCCCGAGACATGCCATCTTGGAGAAATTCAAAGAAACCGTTGAGGCGGAGACGGACGGCAAGCTGGTCGTCGAATTGTACCACTCCAGCTCCATCGGCGATAACAACCAATTGCTGCAAGCCGTGCCGCTCGGCACCATCGAAGCGGCCGTGCAGCCGACTTCGTTCTTCGGAGGCGTACAGCCGAAGCTGAGCGTGCTCGATCTTCCGTTCGTCTTTACCGACATGAAGCAGATCGAGCGCTTTGCGCTCAGCGAGGCCAGCGACGAGCTGCTTGCCACCCTGGAAGAGAAGGGCATGACGGGACTGGCCCTGTGGCCGCTGGGCATCCAGCAGCTCACTTCCAACAAGCCGATCGCGACCCCGGACGAGCTGAAAGGCCAGAAGTTCCGGACGATGGGCACGCCGATCCAGCTCGAGCTGTTCTCGAACTGGGGAACGAGCCCGACGCCGATCGCGCTCACCGAATTGTACAGCTCGCTGCAGCAAGGCGTCATCGACGGGCAGAGCAACGACATCGGCACGGTCCACGACGCAAAGCTTTACGAAGTTCAGAAGCAAATGCTGCTGACGAATCACGGCGCGATCATCGACCTGTTCTATGTGAACAAAGCCTGGTTCGCTTCCCTTCCGTCCGAATATCAGGAAGTGCTGAAGAACGTCGCGAAGAATCTGGTCACCGAGCGGACCGAAGAAGAGCTCAAGGTCATCGACGAGAAGCGGACGACGATCATCGAACTGCAGCAGATGCAGATCCAGGTTCCGGCCCCGGATATGCTCGATTGGCTGAAGGCGCAAGGCGAGCCGGTCGTGGAAGACTTCAAGGCGAAAAACTCGGATCTGGTTCCGATTCTCGAAGCTATCCTCAATAGTTGATCTTAACGTCGAAGGAGCGGAACGAAATGAATTGGACGAAGCTTCTGGACGTGCCGTTCAAAGTGTTGAAGATCCTCATCGGACTGAACATGCTGCTCGCGCTGCTGTTGCTGTTCACGAATGTGGTGCTGCGGACGGCCGGCTACACGACGCTGGAATGGGTGGAGCCGCTCGTCGTCTATTTGATCATGTGGACGGTATTTCTGGGAGCGGGGCTCGTCTTCTCCGGCGACGAGCACCTGTCGATGGGCATCCTGTACGACCGGGTTTCCAAGCCAGTCCAGCGGGTATTGGACGTCGTCAATAACGTGCTGATCATCGCCGTTTCCGCCTTCCTGATCTATTACGGATGGATCGTTACGCGCAACCTTCACATGCTCGGACAGAAAAGCATGGACGGCAACATTCCGCTCTATCTGGTCATGCTTAGCATTCCGGTCGGAGCGGCCGTGACTATCGTCACCTTGCTGATCGGAATGCTCAAGCCCAAGACGCAACAGACGACGTCGGCGAAGGGGGAGGAATAAGCCATGCTGGAATTCATACTCGTCATGGGACTGGCGATCGTGCTCATGCTGTTTCGGACGCCGATCTACGTGGCCTTCCTGATCTCTTCCATCGTGGGCGTTTATTTCTTCGTCGACGTTCCGTTCATTACCGTTATTCAGAACATGTACAGCTCGCTGGACAAGTTCGCGCTGATGGCCGTGCCGTTTTTCGTCTTCGCGGCGGATATCATGACATCTGGAGGCATGGCTTCCAGACTCGTCTATTGGGTAAGCGCCTTGTTCGGCAAGACGAAAGGCAAGATGGGCGTGACGACCGTCGTCTCCGCGAACCTGTTCGGGGCAATGTCCGGATCCAGCCCGGCGACCGTCGCGGCGATGGGGAAAATTCTGTATCCGTTCCTGCATAAGAGTTACGGCTATAAGTTTTCGTCCGGACTGCTCACTTCGGTCGGCGCGATCTCCGTGATCCTCCCGCCGAGCATCGGAATGATCCTGTACGGAATCACGGCCAACGTCTCCGTCGGCGACCTGTTCATCGCCGGGATCGTTCCGGCTATCGTCATGGGCTTGTTTATTTTGATTTACGTCGTCTATTACGTCATCAAGAACAAAGTCAAGGAAGACGAAGATCTGGAAAAGGGCAATTTGTGGGCGCTCACCAAAAATACGCTATGGGCGCTCGGCGTGCCGATCATCGTCATCGGCGGGATCTATTCCGGGTTGTTCACGCCGACGGAATCGGCGGCGATCGCGGCCGTCTACGCTCTGCTCGTCTCCTTGTTCGTTTATCGCGACGTCAAGCCTGCGGATGTCGTCAAGATCGCCGTTTCGTCATCCCTGCTCACGGCGAAGATCTTCATCCTGGTTGCGGCATCCTCGTTTTTCTCCTACTTCCTGTCGCTTAACCATATTCCGCAGGATATCGCGAACTGGATGAATTCGTTCGATCTGCCGGCCCTTGCCGTGTTGCTGCTGATCAACGTCGTGCTGCTGCTGATCGGCATGTTCATCGAGCCGAACTCGGCGATTCTGATCTTCACGCCGCTGTTCCTGCCGATAGCAATCGCCGCGGGCGTCGATCCGATTCACTTCGGCATCATCTTTACGGTGAATCTGGCGATTGGCATGTTCACGCCGCCGTTCGGGCTGAACATCTTCATCGCCTCGACGACGCTCAAGCTCCCGATCGCGAAGATCATACCGGGGCTGGTGCCGTTCATTATCATCAGTCTGCTCGCGCTGGCGGTCACGACGATCTTCCCGCAGCTGTCGCTGTTGTTCTTGCGTTAGCGGCGGAAGCGATCGATCGTCGCTTGATCTTCCGCTATCGGACACAGAAGCCCTTATTTTGCCGAAACCCCCTCATTTTACTGGCGATTCGGACAGACGATCCGTTATTTCGATGATCAGTGGCCGAATTCGCGATCATCGCGCCAAATAACGGATCCTCTGTCCGAACGGGACTGGTCGATGGGCGGGGTCAATGTGTCTGCGGAAACGGAAGAACGGGAAGCGCAACGAAACGGAGGGCATAGAAAGGACCGTCAGGGCGAACCCTGGCGGTTTTTTCTGTGCCCGTTGAACAAACGCCGAATGCTCGGGGTTCGGTTTCACATCCGCAACCCGTTTTTTGAAGAAATGAAAGACAAATCGCGAAGGTGCGGTTCGATTCTGCAATGCTTCCTTCGAAATTTGAACAATGCGCGAACGGCGGCCGATTTTGCGCTGGGGCAAGCAAGAAAAATTCGTTTAATCGGCTTCTTGCGCGAACTTGGCACGCCAATTGCTTTAAGATAAGCAACCCCCAATAAAAAGCTGTGAGGTGCAAGGATATGGATCCAAGAGAATTCAGAAACGCAATGGGAACCTTCGCGACAGGCGTCACGGTCATCAGCGTATACCACGACGGGAAAGCCCATGGCATGACGGCCAACGCTTTTTCTTCCGTATCGCTCGAGCCGCCGCTCGTCCTGGTGTGCATTGATCATAGAGCCAACAGTCTCGGATATATCCGGGAAGCCGGCCATTTCGGCGTGAACGTATTGTCGTCCGAGCAAGAGGACGTTTCCCGGCTGTTCGCCCATCAGAAGCTCGATAAGACGCCGGAGATCCGGTTCAGCGAGACGGAGGGCGCGCCGCTCCTGGAAGGCGCCTTGGTGCAGTGCAATTGCAAGGTCGTTCAGACGGTCGAAGCCGGAGACCATACGATCTTCATCGGCGAAGTGGGCGAGATTCGCCGGACCGAAGGCGAGCCTCTCTGCTTCTATCAAGGCAAATACCGCGCATTGGCACAATAAGAAACCCTACGAGGAGGACATACAATGAGAACCGGAGCCCAATACCTGGAGAGCTTGAGAGACGGACGCAAAGTATACATCGACGGAGAGCGGGTAAAGGACGTTCCGAGCCATCCGGCGTTTCGCGGCATCGCGGAGTCCGTGGCGAAAATGTACGACCTGACCGCCGATCCGCAGAACGATATGACGTATCCTTCGCCGAAAACCGGGGAACCGGTCAGCAAGGCGTTCATGATTCCGCGGTCCGTAGAGGATCTGAAGGCGAAGCGTCTCGCCGCGCAGAAGAGCGCGGAATCGACCTACGGCCTCGTCGGCAGAAGCCCGGAGCACGTCGCGAACTTCCTGGCGGGCTTCGCCGCGAACAAGGCACTGTTCGGCGCGGCGGGTCCGGAATACGCCGATCGCGTCGAGCAGTTCTACGAGCACGCTCGTGACAACCACCTGTACGTGTCGTACGCGATCGTGCAGCCGCAGATCGACAGAAGCCGTCCGGCCAACGAGCAAGAAGATCCGTTCCTTGCGGCCGGCGTCTACGAGGAGAGGGAAGACGGCATCGTCCTGCGCGGCTCCCAGATGCTTGCCACGGGCGGCGTGCTGTCGGATTACCTGTTCTTGTCCTGTATCAAGCCGCTCCAGCCGGGCGACGACAATTACGCGATCTCCGTCGTCATCCCGATCAACAATCCGGGGCTCAAGCTGTACGTTCGCAAAGGCTACGCCCAAGGCTTGTCCAGCGTTTACGATTACCCGCTGTCTACGCGGTACGACGAGACGGACGCCCTGGTCGTGTTCGACGACGCCTTCGTTCCGTGGGAGCACGTCTTCGTCTATAAGAACCGGGAGCTCAGCTTCCGTCAATTTTTCGATACGCCGGCCCACGTCTACGGCAACATCCAGGCGCAGGTTCGGCTCGTGACCAAGCTGAAGTTTCTGGCCGGCTTGACCAAGCGGATGACGATGACGACCGGAACGGCGAAGATTCCTCCCGTTCAGGTTCAATTGGGCGAGCTCGTCTCCCAGATCGCGGTGTTCGAAGGGATGCTGCTCGCGGCGGAAGCGGCCGCGGAGCCCGACGCAACGGGCGCGTACGTGCCGAAGCGCCAATTCCTGTATTCGGCGATGGTGCTGCAGACGGACATGTACAACTCCATTCTGCACATGATCCGCGAGCTGGCCGGCGGCGGGCTGATCCAGCTTCCTTCCTCTTATCTGGACTTCCTCGGAGAAGAGACGGCGGCGGACATCAAGAAATACATTCAATCACCGGGCGTTCCGGCGGAAGAGCGCGTCAAGCTGTACAAGCTGGCCTGGGACCTGGTCGGCTCCGAGTTCGCCGGACGCCATGTGCAATACGAGATGTTCTACGGCGGCGGACCGTTCGTCGTGAAAGGGCAGGCTTACCGCTATTACGACTTCGCCGACGCCGACCGTCTCGTCGACCAGTGCTTGTCCGGCTATTCGTTGCCGACGTCCGCCGAGGGCTAAGCGATGGAAGTGCGCATCCGCAAGCTTGCCGGTTATACGGAGACGATTACGGAGGAGGGAGGGCGTCCGCTGGAGCGGCCGCTCATCCTCGCCGCTGCGATGGTCGTCGTCAAAAATCCGTACGCGAACGTTCCTTACGTCGAAGATTTAAGCGAATTAATCGATTCGCATTGCCCGGTTATCGGGAAGCTGCTGGCTGACGAGCTCTACCGGCTGGTCGGCGACAGCGCCGAAGCGTTCGGCAAGGGGGCGCTCGTCGGCACGGCCGGCGACGTCGAGCACGGCTCGGCGATCATTCACAGCTTGAAGTTCGGCAATCCGATCCGGCAGACGTTCCAAGGGGAATCCTTGCTGCCTTCGGCCGAGAAGCGGGGGGCGCCGGGAGCCTCCCTCGATATTGCGTTGAAGCATAAGAACGACGTAAAAGTGAGATCCCATCATCAGACGTTCGAAGTGCGCATTCCGGACGCTCCGTTTCCCGACGAGATCTTGGTCGTGGCGGCGGCGGCCACGGCGGGCCGTCCGCATGCGCGGATCGGCACGCTTCAGGACGATCTGAAAGCGAAGATGTAAAATAAAAATTCCGGGTTGGGCCGGGGAGAGAAGGAAAGGCGGAATCGAGCATGGAAGTTCATCCATTGTCGGCAATGCGGAATTCGCCGGGATCGATCGTGCCTTCGGTGATGGCCATCGGTTTCTTCGACGGCGTGCATCTCGCCCATCGGAGAGTGCTGGAGCGCGCGAAGCGGATCGCTTCGCAATCCGGCCTTCCCTTGTCGGCGATGACCTTCCACCCTCATCCGCGTCAAGTCATCGGCTCCGCGGACGAAACCTTCAGCTATATTACCCCTCCGGACGAGAAAATGAAGCGGATGAGAGAATGCGGGGTCGAGCATCTCTATTGGGTGGAATTCGACCGTTCCTTCGCTGCCTTGTCGGCGGAGGAATACGTGCGTCAATATGTCGTGGACAATCGGGTCCGGCACGTCGTGGCGGGGTTCGATTTCAAATACGGCCATCGGGGAGAAGGGGACATGAACCGGCTGCGCGCCATGGGCGAAGGCCGGTTCGGCGTGACGGTCGTTCCGGCGCTGAGCCGATGGGGAGAGAAGATCAGCTCGACGCGCATCCGGGAGTGGATTTCCTGCGGGGAGATGGAGCTCGTGCCGGAATATCTGGGCAGAGCCCACGAGACGACGGGAAACGTTCTCGCCGCGGCAGGCGGCCTGCTGACCGTCGAGCTGGCCGACGCGTTCATCCTCCCTCCTCCCGGACGATACGAAATCGACCTTTACGGCGAATGCTCGGGCCTTCTCTCCGCGAGCGCCGAACTGACGGCGGATCGGATGCTCGCCGTAAGGGCGGACGCCGCGGATGACCGGCGATGGATGGACCGGCCGGCGCGCGCGGTTTGGAAACGCCGGCTGCCGTGAGAAAGGAGCGGAAACGATGAACAACAGAATGTATATCGACGGGGAATGGATCGGGGCGCAGCGTTTCGAGAGGATGGACGTCCGCAATCCGGCGACCGGGCGGCGGATCGGCGACATTCCGATCGGCGGCGCCCTGGAGGCGAAGATGGCAATCGAGGCGGCCGCGCGGGCGTTCCGGGACTGGTCGAGACGCACCGCGGCGGAACGGGGCGCGTATTTGATGCGCTTGCATCGGCTGATGCTGGAGCACGAGGAAGATCTCGCGGCGACGATTACGCTGGAGATGGGCAAGCCGCTCAAGGAAGCGCGGGGAGAAGTGAAGTACGCCGCGTCCTTCCTGGAATGGTACGCGGAGGAAGGCAAGCGCGTCTATGGGGAGATGGTGCCCTCCAGCCACCCGGACAAGCGGATTATGGTGCTGCAGCAGCCGGTGGGCGTCGTCGGCGCGATTACGCCGTGGAACTTCCCGGCGGCGATGCTGACGCGCAAGCTGGCGCCGGCGCTGGCGGCCGGCTGCACGATCGCGATCAAGCCCTCGGAATGGACGTCCTTCACGGCCATCAAGCTGATGGAGCTCGTCGAGAAGGCGGAATTCCCGGCCGGCGCGGTGAATCTGGTGCTGGGCGACGCGGCCGCGATCGGCGGCGAATTCATGAGCAACGACAAGATGAAGAAGATATCGTTCACCGGATCGACCCGCGTCGGGAAGCTGCTCATGGAGCAAGCCGCGGGGCAGGTGAAAAAGCTGTCGCTGGAGCTGGGCGGCCACGCGCCGATGATCGTGCTGGACGACGCCGACCTGGGACTCGCGGTGCGGGAGATTATCGCGTCCAAATTCCGCAACGCGGGGCAAGCCTGCATCTGCGGCAACCGGGTGTACGTGCAGCATGGCGTATACGACGAATTCATCGCCTTGTTCGCGGAGGAGACCCGGAAGCTGAAGGTCGGCGACGGGTTCGATATCGGCACGGACATCGGCCCGTTGATCAACCGCGCCGCCCGGGAGAAGGTGGAGCGGCAGGTGAAGGACGCCGTCGCGAAAGGGGCGTCCGTCGTGACGGGGGGAGACGGCTGGGGCGGAGAGGACAGCTGCTTCTACTTGCCGACGATTCTGACGCATGCCGACGAATCGATGCAGGTGATGCGGGAAGAGACGTTCGGTCCCGTCGCTCCGGTGCGGAAGTTTTATTCCGACGAGGAGGCGGTCCGTCTCGCGAACGACACCCCGTACGGCTTGGCGGCGTATGTCTTCAGCCGCAGCCTGTCGCGAGGGATGCGGATGGTCGAGCGGCTCGAATACGGCATCGTCGGATGGAACGACGGTCTGCCCTCCACCGCGCAAGCCCCGTTCGGCGGCATGAAAGAGAGCGGCATCGGACGGGAAGGCGGGCATCAGGGCATCTCCTGTTACCTGGAGACGAAGTACGTTTCGATCGGAATTTAAACGCCGACTACGGATGCCGCGACTGTTAGAGGTCGCGGCATGCATGCACTTTACGAAAGCACGGGTGAGAGCGAATATGGAACTGCACGAGCGTTGGAGCGCGGGCATGATGCCCGAACGGTACAAGACGGCCGATTGCGGAGAGCTGGCGGAGCGGGTCGCGGAAGTCAAGCGCCGCTTCGGCTCCCGGCTGTTCTTGCCGGGCCATCACTATCAGAAGGATGAAGTCATTCGATTCGCGGACGCGTCCGGGGATTCGCTGCAGCTGGCGCAGATCGGCTCGGCGAACCGGGAAGCGGAATTCATCGTGTTCCTGGGCGTCCATTTCATGGCGGAGACGGCCGATATTCTCTCTTCCGACCGGCAGACGGTGCTGCTGCCCGATCTGCGCGCGGGCTGCTCGATGGCCGACATGGCCGACCATCATCAGACGGAACGGTGCTGGAAGGCGCTGACGGAGCTGTACGGAGATACGATCATCCCCGTTACCTACGTGAATTCGACGGCCGCGATCAAAGCGTTCGTCGGCCGTCACGGCGGAGCGACCGTCACTTCCTCGAACGCCGCGGACATGCTCCGCTGGGCGTGGGAACGCAAGCGGCGCATTCTGTTCCTTCCCGACCAGCACCTTGGGCGCAATACCGCCTATGCGATGGGCGTGAAGCGAAGCGAGATGGCGGTCTGGGACCCGATCGCCGACATCTTGCGTCCGGACATGGAAGGCGCGGGGGAGGACGTGCGCCTCATCCTGTGGCAAGGCCATTGCTCCGTGCATCAGAATTTCACGCCGGAGCAGGTCCGCTCGATTCGCCGCGCCGATCCGGACAGGCGCGTGATCGTGCATCCGGAATGTTCCTTCGAGGTCGTGCAAGCGGCCGACGACGTCGGCTCCACCGGCAAGATCATCAAGACGTTGCAAGCTTCTCCGCCGGGCAGCCGTTGGGCGGTCGGCACGGAGATGAACCTCGTCAACCGGCTGAGGAGAGAGCTCTCGGACAGGGATATCGTCTCGCTCAACCCGCAGATGTGTCCCTGCTTGACGATGAACCGGATCGATCTGCCCCATCTCGCTTGGGCGCTCGACGAGCTCGATCAAGGAAACGTCGTCAACCGCATTCAAGTCGACGGGCGGACGGCCGCGGACGCGAAGCTGGCGCTGGACCGGATGCTGGAGCTGTTCCCATGATTTATTTGGATTACGCGGCGACCGCTCCGATGACGCAGCCGGCGCTGGACGCGTACTTGGCGACGGCAAGGCGCGTATACGGCAACGCGGGAAGCTTGCACGACGCGGGAGGCCTCGCGGAGGAGACGCTGGACTGGAGCCGGGAGACGTTGGCGGCTCAGCTTCGGACGGACAAACGGGGCTGCTATCTGACCGGCAGCGGATCCGAAGCCAACGGACTGGCGCTGCACGTCCTTGCCCACGCCCGACGGGACCGCGGGAACCACCTGATCGTCTCGGACGCCGAGCACGCCTCCGTTCGGGGGATCGCGGCGTATCTGGGGACGCTCGGCTTCGACGTGTCGGTCGCTCCGGTAGACGGCCGCGGACGCGTCGATCCGGCCGAGCTGGAGAAGCTGCTCCGGCCGGAAACGATACTCGCGTCGGTCGCCTTCGTCAATTCCGAGACGGGAACGATCCAGCCGATCGAAGAAATCGCGGCCTTGTTAAGGAAGCGGGGAATTCCGCTGCATTCGGACGGCGTGCAGGCGTTCGGCAAGCTGCCGCTGGCGCCCGAAGCGCTCGGCATCCAGGCGCTCAGCTTGTCCGCCCATAAGGTCGGCGGACCGAAAGGGATGGGCCTGCTCTATATCGATCCGTCTCTGCGCTGGTCTCCGATCATTCCGGGGACGACGCAGGAGCGGGGCATGAGGTTCGGCACGGTGGACGTGCCTGGAGCGGCCGCCTTCGCCGTCGCCGCGGAAGCGGCTTGCAAGCGCATGGCCGACGAATCGTCGCGGCTGCGCGACCTGCAGAAGCGATTCATCGAGGGAGTCCGCGCGCTGGGCGTGCGATTCGAATTGGAAGGCCACGAGACGGAACGGGTTCCGCATATTCTGGGCATTCGGGTGCCCGGCATCCAAGGGCAAGAGCTTATGCTGGCGCTGAACGCGCGAGGCGTCGCGGTGTCCACGGGTTCGGCGTGCCGCGTCGGCCTGTCCGGCCCGTCCCGCACGCTGCTGGCGATGGGAAGAAGCGAAGAAGAAGCGAGAGAGCTCGTGCGGTTCTCGTTCGGCGCCGGCACGACGGAGCGGCAGGCGAGCGAAGCGGCGGCGGCGCTGCGCGCCTCCGTGGCGGAAGCGTTCTCGCAGCGAGCCGGGTGCGCCGGCAGAGCGGGTATGCCGGACGAACGTTAGACCGCAAGAGCGACGAAAGGAGTGTTATCATCTATGTCAACGGCAACGACGATCATCATCCGCATGGATATCGCGAAGAAGGGCGTGTCGTTCGCGGACATCGCCGCCCGCATCGCGTCTTGCGGGGGAGACATCGCCGCGATCGATACGATACGCGCCGGGAAGGACGTGACGACGCGCGACGTGACCGTCAACGTGCAGGAGCCCGCGCAGGACAACGTCGTCCGTTCGCTGAGGGAGCTTGACGGGGTCGAGATCGTGAACGTGTCGGATCGAACCTTCCTCGTGCATCTGGGCGGCAAGATCGAGATGACGCCCAAGCTGCCGATCAAAAATCGCGAGGATCTCTCGCAAGTGTATACGCCGGGCGTGGCGAGAGTGAGCATGTCCATTCACGAAGATCCGTCGAAGGCGTATTCGCTGACGATGAAGCGGAATACGGTCGCGGTGGTGACCGACGGAACGGCGGTGCTCGGCCTGGGAGATATCGGTCCCGAAGCCGCGCTGCCCGTCATGGAGGGCAAGGCGATGCTGTTCAAGCAGCTGGCGGGCGTCGACGCGATTCCCGTCTGCCTGAACACCAAAGATCCGGACGAGATTGTGAACATCGTCAAGGCGATCTCGCCGGGAATCGGGGGCGTCAACCTGGAGGACATCTCGTCTCCGCGCTGCTTCGAGATCGAACAGCGGCTCGTTCGCGAGCTGAACATTCCCGTGTTCCACGACGACCAGCACGGCACCGCGATTGTCGCGTTAGCCGGGCTGCTGAACGCGCTGAAGCTCGTCGGCAAGCCGCTGGCGACGTCGAAGATCGTCGTCGTCGGCGCGGGCGCGGCGGGCGTATCGGTCTGCGGCATGCTGCTGACGGCCGGAGGGACCCGGTTGTACGCGGTCGATCGGGAGGGCGTTCTCCATCGCGGGGCGAAGTACGGCAACGCCGTATGGAACGAGCTCGCCGAGCGGACGAACCCGGACAACTTGAGCGGGTCGCTGGCCGACGTCATCCAAGGCGCCGACGTGTTCATCGGAGTGTCCCGGGGCGGGGTGCTGACGGTGGATCACGTGAAGACGATGGCGGAAAATCCGATCGTGTTCGCGATGGCCAATCCGACGCCGGAGATCGAGCCGGACGTCGCCGAGCCGCACGTCCGCGTGCTGGCAACGGGCCGAAGCGACTATCCGAACCAGATCAACAACGTGCTGTGCTTCCCGGGCATCTTCAGGGGAGCGCTCGATTGCCGCGCCCAGTCGATCAACGAGCGGATGAAGCTCGCGGCGGCCGAAGCGATCGCGTCGGTCGTGCAGCCGAGCGAGCTGAACGAATCCTACATCATCCCGAGCATCTTCAACGACAAGGTGGTCGAATCCGTCCGGAAGGCGGTCATCCGGGCGGCGATCGACACGGGACAAGCGCGCAGAATTCCGCCGGACATGGCGGCCAAAGAGTAAGCGGACAGGAAGCGGCGACGTAAGGGAGTGATCCCTGCGTCGCCATTTTTGTTCACAGATAAGCGTATAAAATTTTTCGATGAGCGAGGGGTCTTCACTCCACTTGATTTTTTGCGATCGGACACAGAAGCCCTTATTTTGCCGAAACCCCCTCATTTTGACGATGAATCGGACAGAGGATCCGTTATATCGATGATTTAGGGCCGAAATCGCCGTCTCGGAGCCAAATAACGGATCCTCTGTCCGCACAGATGCAAAAAACCCGGTTTTGTTCACAATTAGCGGATCCTCTGTCCGAACGGTTCGGGGCGACGGGGCAAAGAGGATGAAAATACGGTTGGACGTTGGGGCGACGGGACAAAGAGGCGGACGACGGCTAACCGGACAGTAGGAAAGACTGCGGCAAGCACGGGGGAACGAATCAAATGCAAAAGGACCGTCAGGGAAAATCACCCTGACGGTTTTTCTTAAACCACTCGGAATGTATAAGATTGTGGGGGGTGAAGAGCTATCACTCCTGTGCAGAACGATGTCCTCGCCGCTGCACCTTCGCACTCCGTGACCCACCATAGGCCTCACACTAGTTGTATGAAGTGCAATTATTTGCCCGGAAATTTTGCGGATTTTTTACTTAATTGCACGAAGTACAACTAAAACGTCCGAATTGGGCGAGAATGAAGGGCAAGAGGCCGAATTAGTTGTATTTATGCAATTATTGAATGGAAAGGGGCAAATTGGACCTGAAATAATTGTACGAAATACAACTATACGCCGATCTCCGTAAGCTTTCAGCATTAGAAGATGCCGAGGCGTTTTTCTTGCACTTGACGGATCCTCTGTCCGAACGGTCCGGCTGATGGGGCGGCGACGGGACGATACCTTCATGTATAAATATGTGAACTTTTCCTGAAACATTTGCATAATTAATATATTTATTTGCATTATTATGATAAATTACGTAAAATAATTCGATAACATGTTTTTAATTTTGTCGCTACGCGACAAAAATTGCAATCGACTGGGAGGCATTTGAATGCAAGTGACGAAAATCGGCATCGTCGGCTACGGCAATCTGGGCAGAGGCGTCGAGAAGGCGATCGCGCAAAATCCGGACATGGAGCTGGTCGCCGTCTTCACGCGCAGGGAGCCGGGGGACGTCGCGGCGGGAGGCGCGAAGTTCGAGCACGTGTCGGCAATGGAGCGGTACAAAGGCGAGATCGACGTCATGATCCTGTGCGGCGGATCCGCGACGGATCTGCCGGAGCAGACGCCGTCCGTCGCAAGGATGTTCAACACGGTAGACAGCTTCGACACGCATGCGAAAATCCCGGAGTTTTACGAGACGGTGAATGCGGCCGCCGTCCAGGGAGGCAATCTGAGCGTCATCTCGACGGGCTGGGATCCGGGCTTGTTCTCGCTGAACCGGCTGCTAGGACAGTCGATTCTGCCGGAAGGCACGGATTTCACCTTCTGGGGCAAGGGCGTCAGCCAGGGCCACTCCGACGCGATTCGCCGCGTGCCGGGCGTAAAGGCCGGCGTGCAGTATACGGTCCCCGTTCAGTCAGTGATCGATCGCATCCGGTCCGGCGAGACGCCCGAGCTTGCGACCCGCGAGAAGCATCTTCGCCAATGCTTCGTCGTGGCGGAGGAGAACGCGGATCGGGAAGCGATTCGCGAGACGATCGTCTCCATGCCGAATTACTTCTCCGATTACGACACGACGGTCGAATTCATTACCGAAGAACAGCTGCGTTCCGAACACCAAGGCATGCCGCACGGCGGCTTCGTCATTCGCAGCGGCGTTACCGGCGCGGGAACGAAGCAGATCGTCGAATTCGGCTTGAAGCTGGAGAGCAATCCCGAATTTACGGCAAGCGTGCTGGTCGCGTACGCGAGAGCGGCGAGCCGGCTCAACGGGGAAGGCCAGACGGGAGCGAGAACGGTATTCGACATTCCGTTCGCGTATTTGTCCCCCAAGTCCGGCGAGGAGCTTCGGCGCGAGCTGTTATAAGGGAACGTTGCGATCCGGACGATTCGGAAGGTCGTTCCCGGATCGTTGGCAATCAAAAAAAGACGGCGAAGCCGTTTTAATCGAATTGTAAAGGAGCATTCATTCACGTGACTTATGTCCTGTCGCAGCGGCAAACCGCTAAGGAATACGTGCAATCGGTGTATGAGACGGTCATCGAACGAAATCAGGGGGAGAGGGAGTTTTTCCAGGCGGTCCAAGAAATTCTCGATTCCCTCATCCCCGCGATCGAAGCCAACCCGCATTACATGGAGCAAGGCATATTGGAGCGAATTACCGAACCGGAACGCGTCGTGCATTTCCGCGTTCCTTGGACCGACGACGCCGGCAGGACGCGGGTCAACCGCGGCTTCCGGGTCCAGTTCAACAGCGCGCTCGGCCCGTATAAGGGAGGGCTTCGCTTCCACCCGTCGGTTAACGCGAGCATCATCAAGTTTCTCGGATTCGAACAGATCTTCAAGAACGCCCTGACGGGTCAGCCGATCGGCGGCGGCAAGGGCGGAGCCGACTTCGATCCGAAGGGCAAGTCGGAGCAGGAGATCATGCGTTTCACCCAGAGCTTCATGACGGAGCTGTACCGATACATCGGTCCGGACCTCGACGTGCCGGCGGGCGATATCGGCGTAGGAGCTCGGGAGATCGGCTACATGTTCGGTCAATACAAGCGGATCAGGAACGGCCATGAAGCCGGCGTGCTGACGGGCAAGGGGCTGATCTACGGAGGCAGTCTCGCGAGGAAGGAGGCGACGGGGTACGGTTGCGTCTACTTCGTGAGCGAGATGCTCGAAGCGAAGGGCATGAGCTTCGAGGGCCGCACGGTCGTCGTCTCGGGATCGGGCAACGTGTCCATCTACGCGATGGAGAAGGCGATGCAGCTCGGCGCGAAGGTCGTAGCGTGCAGCGATTCCGACGGCTTCGTCTACGATCCGAACGGCATCGACCTGCAGCTCGTGAAACGGTTGAAAGAGGTCGAGCGCAAGCGGATCAGCGAATATGTCCTGACGCATTCGGACGCCGTCTATACGCCTGGGTGCGAGGGCATCTGGACCATTCCGTGCGAGATCGCGCTGCCGTGCGCGACGCAGAACGAGATCGACGACAAAGCCGCCGCTCTGCTCGTCAAGAACGGGGTTCAGGCGGTCGGAGAAGGCGCGAACATGCCGTCCACCCTAACGGCGATCGAAATCTTCCTGGACAACGGCGTCCTGTTCGGACCGGCCAAAGCCGCCAATGCCGGAGGCGTCGCCGTCTCGTCGCTCGAGATGTCGCAGAACAGCATGCGCTTGTCGTGGACGTTCGAGGAAGTCGACGCGAAGCTGCACGACATCATGAGGCTAATCTATCGCAACAGCGTCGCGGAAGCCGAGAAGTACGGCCATCCCGGCAACCTCGTCGTCGGCTCGAACATTTCGGGCTTCGTCCGGGTAGCGGACGCCATGATCGCGCAGGGAGTCGTATAACCGGAAGATACGGGGATGTCTCTTGGGTCCATATCAGGACCTGAGCGGCATCCTCTTTTTGGTTCCGGACACCAGGGCCCTTATTTGTGAACAAAACCCGCTTTTTGGACGAGTTAGCTGTTTAGCGGACACAGATGCGCTTTTTTGGACCAACTGAAGGTCATTTTGAAGCCCTCATCCCGTCCAACTTCGAAAAATGAAGCGAGACGACCTAATCGAGGATGTTATACTCATTCTATGAGCGTGATGGAACGGATGACGGGAGCGTATGATGGACATGAACGGAAGGGCTTGTTTTCTTCTGCTTTACTACCGAAAAAATACTTGATATACTATCGGTATTAAAAGGAGGATGAGTTCATGTTCATTCCAGGTTTCACGGTATGGTACAACGTTCGGAGTCTCGAGCGTTCGCTGGCGTTCTATACGGGGACGCTCGGCTTTGAGGTACTGTTTCACAATGCGGAATGGGGAATGGCGATGATGAAGTCGAATACGGACAATTGCTTCATCGGATTCTCCGAGGCGGAGACGGTCGAGCCGTCCACGTCCTCCACCGTGTTCGACGTGGAAGATATCGAGGCGGCGGTGCAACGGCTGCGGCAAGCGGGCGTCAAATTCTCGGGAGACATCGAGGTGATTCCGGATTTCGTGAAGCTGGCCACGTTCTCCGATCCGGACGGGCATTCCTTGATGTTGTCCCAGCAATTGACCCAGCTTTGAGCCGAGAGCAATTCGTGCTTCAGCTCTCGCAGCAGCTGTCCGGGCGCTGGACGATCCCGATATTGCTGGCGCTGGAGAGCAGCGGAGGGAGATTTACCCCGCTGCAGAAGCAGCTGGATATCGTGCCGTCCCGGCTGAGCGACAATATGAAGCAGCTGAGCGAAGCGGGGCTGATTCAGCACCTCACGCCTTTCGAACGCCGCCATCCGCTGTTGCCGGAGTACAAACTTACGGACAAAGGCAAGCTTTACCGGGAAGCCGCCCAAGCGATTCGCAGCTCCGAGGCCCAGATCGGCCGCGGGGCGTTGTCGGCGAAGGCATGGAACATGCCGGTGCTCGTCGCGCTGAACTTTCACTATGAAAGGTTCCAGGACATTCGCCGCGCGCTGGACACGGTCACGCCCCGCATGCTGTCGGCGCGTCTGGACGAACTTCACGGCGAAGAACTGATTCTCAAGCAAGTCGCCGAACAGCCTCGGCCGTCTTTCGTGTACGGGCTGTCCGCTCAGGCCGCCCGGCCGATTGACCGGTTGGCGGCAGATTTGGGCTCGTTGTATTTGTAAGTTTGCCAAGCATACCTAAGCAGCGCCTTCCCGCGAAGGCGCGCTTTCTTTTTTTCTGCGCGTTGATGCGAAATCAACCTCTCCTCTGTCCTTTGATAACCCGGACGACCGGCTTATCCTTCGTCCAACGGAGGAAGACGGGGGATGACCATCTCGACTCGGGTGCCCGTGCCCGGCTCGCTGTCGATCCGCAACGAGCCGGCGTCGCCGTACATAAGGAAGAAGCGGCGGTAAGCGTTCTGAATGCCGGTATGCCGGCGAAAGAACGGATCGGAAGCGTCTCCTTTGGCTTCGATCAATCGCTTCAATCGGGCCAGCGTGTCGGCCGGCATGCCGGCCCCGGTATCTTCGACGGTGACGACGAGGCGGCTGCCTTGAACGCTGGCGGAGACGCTGAGCCGGAATTGGGACGCGCTCATGTTCGGGCTCCAGCCGTATTTGAACGCATTCTCGATATAAGGCTGGATGCTAAGCTTCATGATTCGCTCGCCCATGGCGTCATCGTCAAGCTCGAAGCGCGAGTTCACTTCCTGGCCGTGGCGGAAGTAATGGATGCGCATGAAATGGCGGATATAATCCATCTCTTCGCGAACCGTCGTCCACCCGCTGTTGTGGCTGACCGTATGGCGCATCATGCGGGAGACGGACAACACCATCTCGCTGACGGCGTCGCCGTTGTTGCGGGAAGCGTAAGAGTCGATCGTCTCCAGCGTGTTGAACAGGAAATGCGGATTGATCTGCGCCTGCAGCTGCAGCACTTCCCGCTCTTTTTCTTTCAGCTTGGACTGAAACACCTCGCGTTCCATCGTCTGCAGCTTGTCGAGCGTATGGTTGTAGCTGCGGACGAGGTATCCGATTTCGTCCTGCCGGGGCGAAGCGGGGATGGGCGTATAGACGCCGCGGCCGAGATTTTGCATCCCTTGCTTCAGTCTGAACAGCGGATTCAATACCCGGTTCATGACCGGGAATGCGATGAAGAGCGCGATCGCCAGGCTGACCGCGGTAATGAGCAAAGTGAGCAGGAAAGCTTGCTGGGCGCCGCGGGCGATGCTGCTCAGGGAAGCGGTCCACACGAGCAGCCAGTCGCCTACCGGAAGAACGGCGTAGGAAGCTTCGTACGAGGCACCTCCCGATTCGAACAGAAAATGGCGCTCGCCGGAAGGCGATTCGCTCAGCGCGAGCCGGAAATCCTCGGTTAAGCCGGGGGACATCGGGTCCTCCGCGATCAAGCTTCCGGAAGGCCCGTGATACAGGGATAGCTGGCCGATGGCGTCCGGCCGGTTGCCCAGCATGGAAGTCAGCTTCTCCTCCTTGATTTCGATGATCAGCCAAGACCGGGTATCGCCGGTGTTCAGATTGACGATAGGCCATACGTAGGAGAACACGGGGTCTTTGGCATACAGGACGTAGCTCATCGGATGAGAAGGCAGAAGCGCGGGCTCGGCCATCTCGAAGATGCCGCTGTACAGGCTGTCCGCCGAGAAGCTGAAGGAGGCGTCCAACGTTTTTTGATTCGAGTAAAAATAGGTTTTGCCCAACGTGTCGAGATAGGTCACGCCGAGCACGTCCGGATGAAACTGCAGCGAATTGGTGATCAGAGGGCGGAATCGCACGATATCGTTCGCCTGCTGAGCCAGATCGGCCGCCGGCGTATCCAGGAACCGCTGAAAGTCGGAATGGATGAACAAGCCTTGGAACGATTGGTTCAGGCTTTCCAAATAATCGGTAATTTCGCGGGAGACGAATTGGGTATACTGCGACGAAATTTCCGAGGAATATTCGATGCTCGAACGGAACATGAAGTGCTCCGAGCTGTAGTTGACCAGCGAGATCGGAATGATCGAGATCAACAGCAGAATCAGAAACAATTTGTATTTGATCGACATTTGGTTTACGATGCGGACGATGGATCGAATAACTCGCAACGGGCTTCCCTCCGGTCTGATCTGCCGGCAAGCTCGGCTTGGCCGGTTGCCGTCCTGCCGCGCGCTGCGGCGGCGACGGAATTGCAAAGGAGTGTGCGCGACATGAAAATATGCGTAGCCGACGACGAACGCGAGGTGCGCAGCAGCATCGTTCAGAAGTTGATCCGCTTGTTCCCGAAGGAGCGGATTTTCGACGTCGGATTCGGTTACGAGGCTTTGGAGCAGATCGGCTTGATTCGGCCCGATCTGCTGTTCCTGGACATCCGGATGCCGGAGCTGGACGGCTTGGAGCTGCTTCGGCAGGTCAAGATACAACAGCCGCTCATTCACGCGGTAATTATATCAGGGTATGACGATTTTGAATACGCTCGCGCTTCTCTTCAGCACGGGGCGATGAATTACTTGCTCAAACCGGCAGACCCGCAGGAGCTGAAGGCCAACGTGGAGGCGGCCCGCCGGATGATGGAGGAGACTTTCCGCCAGGAGATGGAGCTGTTGATCTCCCGTCACCCGAATCCTTACATCCGTTATGATCGCCTTGAGCCCGGCGATTTAAGCCCGTGGTTCGACGACCGGGAACTGAAGGCCGTCCGGTTCGGCGAAGCCGGGGACAAGGACGAAGAAGGGTCGGCGGCTGCCGATGAAGAACCGGCGATCTTCGGATTCGCGACCCCTTCGGGCATGCAGGTGTCGGTCGTGAGGGCGGCCGGCAGCGAAGCGGAGGGCTTTACGGACAAGCAGGCTTGCTTGCCGTACTTGATCGCCAAGCTCCAGAAACGGGAAGAGGAACGATTCTTCGGAGAGCGGCGTCCGGCGATTTCCGCCCAATGGCGGAAGGAAACGCTGAAGCTCGCGCATAGCCGGCGGCTGAAGCTGCTCGCTTGCGCGACCGAAGCGACTTCGGATCGGCTGGCGCCGTTGCTCGAGGAATGGCTCGCCTGCCTGCCGGGGCTGGACCTTGAGGAGCTGCGCCGGGAATGCGCGAATTTGATGGCGGCGCTGGACGAAGCGATGAGGCGTCCCGGGATGATTATCGTAGAAGGCGACGCCTTCGCGTATTGGCTGGATTGGGCGTCGGAGCATGATGCCTGGAGCCGGTTGCAGGCCGGAATCCGGTCGATCGTGCTGGGCGGTCTTCGCGCGATGAAACAGGTCGACGCGGAAGCGAAGGAAGCCTTGTCCGGCAATTGGTTCGATCAGGCGCTGCGGCTGCTGGAAACTTCCGAGGATCCGGACTTGAGCCTGGAAGCCGTCGCTGCCCGCGTCAACGTGCATCCGGTCACGCTCAGCCGAATGTTCAAGCAGCAGATGGGCGTCAATTTCGTGAAATACGCGACGAGCCGACGGCTGGAGCTCGCGAGGAAGGAACTGTTGGCCACGGACAAACGCATCGACGTTATCGCCGATGAAGCGGGTTACGGCGACCATCGCTATTTTCGCCAATTGTTCAAGAAGGAGTTCGGTCTCTCCCCCTCGGAATATCGCCGGCGAAACGGCTTTCCTCCCGACCGGGAGGAGCCGGAAGAATCGAACTAGTCTCCCGGAGAAACGATGTTAAAATGTTCGCCCCGCAAGTTAAATTGTTCGACTGTGAACCTGCGGTCGGCCTCGCTATAATGAGTCGAAAGAATGGATCTTCCCGCGCATGCCGCATAATCGCGACTTCGGCGGGCACCATGAGGAATAATCGCGGCCGAGGCGAGGAGGTGTGAGGCATGTTCGGAATCAGATTCGCCGTATGCTGGCTGGCGTTCGCGCTGTTGCTGACGGGCTGCTCCGCGTCCGTGCCGGGGAATCGCCATACGGCGGCTGAGCAGCCGCGATCGGCGCTGAAGGTGCTGTACGGCACTTCGGAGATCGGCTCGGAGGCCGTGATCGACGCCGCCCGGCGTTACGAGCAGTTGACGGGAATTCCCGTCGAAGTCAGCACCTTCGGCTATGACAATCTGCAAGGCAAAGTCATGAGCGAATTAACCCGGCGAAGCGGCGAATACGACCTGGTGGCGATGGATGCTTCCTGGATGCCGCTCCTTCTGCCTCATATCGAGCCGTTGTCGGCGTACATTCGCGGCGTGCAGGGCGCGCTCGCGGAAGATTTGGCCCTGAACGATTTCATTCCCAAAGTCTTTTTCGATGCGGCCGTGTTCGATGCCGACAGACCGCAGCGCAGGTGGGCGGGAGACGGAGAGCTTCTGCTGGAGAACATCGAGGCGGAAGGCTTCGACGTCTTCGCCTTGCCGATTCATGCGAATGCGGCGATGGGAACTTACCGCAAAGATCTGTTCCGTTCGCGGCATCACCGGGAGGCGTTCCTGGAACGGTACGGCCGCGAGCTCGACGTGCCTCTCACGATCGAGCAATATTCGGACATTGCCCGCTATTTCACCGGTTATGCGCGGGGCGACAGATCAACCCTGTACGGAACGACGCTGATGGCCGCCCGAAGCGAATCCAACGTCGTCGAATTCCTCTCCTTCCTCGGCGCCTACGGGGGCGAGCTGCTGGATTCGGACCTTCGTCCCGTTTTCCAACGAGAAGAGGGGGTGGAGGCGCTGGAGGAATACGGAAGGTGGCTGAACGCCTACAAAATCGCGCCGCCGGAGGCGCTTTCCTTCACGTGGGAGGAAGCGGCGATCGTTTTCGGTTCGGGGCAAACGGCCATGGGTCTTAACTATTACGAGATGGAGTTGAATCCGAAAATCCGGGGAGGCGAGACGGGCTATTTTCCGTTCCCCGGCACCGAACGCGAAGGCCAAGTCCGGAGAGGACCGCAGCTGACGACCTGGGGACTTGGCGTAAACAAGCATTCCGGCCGCAAGGAAGAAGCTTTCCGGCTGCTCGCCTATTTGACGGGGAAGGAGACTCAGAGCCACTCGCTCCGCTTCAAGCATCACGTCACGCGCTTCTCCGCCTATGAGCAAACCGCCTCCCTGCTGATCGCCGCGGACAGGGAGTATTACGGCGTGCTCGGGCAGTCGCTGGAGATCGGCGTCGTCCGGCCGCGGCTCGTCCGGTACAGCCAAGTGTCCGACGTGCTGCAGGGCGCGATCCGGGACTACCTGATCGGGCAGGGAGACGCGCCGACCGTGCTGCGGGACGCCGCCGAGCGGGTAGACGCCATCGTTCGCCAAGAGCTGCTTTCGCGTTAACCGGAGCGCGGAGGCGCATTTTGCGCCTTCACTAGCTGCCCGTCGCATGACCGCCCCTCGCCATGGCACTTTTGTACATTCGCCCGCCCCCGCCGCATGATGCCCCTCAAGCCACTTTTTGCGCTTTCGTCAGCCGCTCACCGCACAACCGCCCCTCCCCAAGACACATTTTGCGCCTTCGTTGGCCGTCCGCCGCAAGACCGCCTCGCGCCAAGGTACTTTTTGCCCCTTCGTTGACCGCCCTCCGCACGACTGCCCAGCACCCTACCGTCCGCCGCAAGACCGCCCCGAGCCACACTTTTGTACCTCCGCCCGCCGCCCTCTGCATGACCTCGTACCGACACACATTTTGCGCCTACGTCGTCCGTCTGACGCAAGCCCGCCCCGTCGAGACACGATCGTTCGCAATGAGCGAGACACTTTATCTCACTAGAGCATTTGCTAGCGGACACAGCGGACCTTATTTTATCGAAAAACCCTCATTTGATGACGATGCGGACAGACGATCCGTTATTCCCTTTCGAAATAGCATAATTGGCCGTCATTGAAGCAAATAAGGGATCCTCTGTCCGCAAGGATGCGAAAAACCCGGTTTTGTTCACAGATAGCGGATCCTCTGTCCGAACGGTCTGGCGCGACGAGGAAAAAGAGGACGATGGAGCAGTAGAGCGATGGAGCGACGGGGAAAAGAGGACGATGGAGCAAAAAAGCGATGGCGCGACGAGGAAAAAGAGGATGATGAAGCGGCAGAGCGATGGCGCGACGGCGAATGCCCTGCATGCGCACGCTAAAAACTTCTCCCCCGCCGTTAAATTATTCGCATTGGAGCGTCCTCCTGGCGCCGGTATACTGGACCCTAAAGAAACCTAACATCATGGACAGACGGAGGAGGATGCGAAGATGAAGCTGGGCTACCAGACGAATACATGGGGCGGGGTCGTCGGCGCGGCGGGCGGCGTCACTTGCGTGAAGGAAGCGTATTACCGGGCGAACGGCTCGACCGAGCAAGCGCTCGCCGATATCGCGGCGGCCGGTTACGAGGGCTTCGAGCTGTTCGAGGGGAACCTGATGGATTACGAAAGCCGCCCCGAAGCGTTCGCGGCGCTGATCGCGGAGCATCGCCTGAACTTCGTGGGCGTATACACCGGCGGCAACTTCATCTACCCCGACATTCTGAAGGACGAGTTCTACAAGATCGAACGCGTCGCGCGGCTGGCGGCTTCGCTCGGAGCCGAGCACCTGGTCATCGGCGGCGGAGCCGTTCGTTCGGACGGCATCCGGGACGACGATTACGATCGTCTCGCCGAAGCGTTGAACGCGTTGGACGACATGGCTCGGGGACTGGGGCTGACGCCGAGCTACCATCCGCACTTGGGGACGAACGTGGAGACGCGCGAGCAGCTTCATCGGCTGATGGAGCGGACGAAGATCGGCCTTTGCCCCGATACGGCGCATCTGGAAGCAGGCGGCAGCGATCCGGTCGAAGTCATCCGGACGTACATCGACCGCATTCCTTACGTTCACTTCAAGGATTTGAAGGACGGGGCGTTCGTGCCGCTCGGCGAGGGCTCGCAGAGATTCGACGAAATGCTGGCGGTTCTGGACAAGCACGGCTACGAAGGTTGGGTAACCGTCGAGCTGGACGCCTATCCCGATCCGAAGGTCGGCGCAAGGATGAGCATGGAGCGCTTGCGGGAATGGCTATAAGACGGCAAGACAACACAAGGGGGCTGACATCCATGAAAAAGAAAACGACGAAACGCGCGCTTGTATTGGGGCTGTGCGCGCTGCTCGCGACGAGCCTGCTCGCCGCTTGCGGGAACGACAATACGAACAGCAACGGCGGCAACAACGCTTCGAGCCCGCCGCCGTCGCAGCCGGCGGCCACGGAACCGATCATGGTGAACCAGGCGTTGCCGCAGCAGGAAATTCTCAGCAAGGGACCGCACGGCGAGGCGGCCGTCTCGGCCAAATCGTTGCAGCTGACGGTCGAAGAAGTCAATCAGATCAAGGAAATGAACCTCACGGCCGCGCTGTCCATGCATTATGCCGGCAACGATTGGTCTACGGCGCAAATCGCCGGCTTGAGAGACACTTTCGCCAAGATGGGCATCGAAGTCGTCGCGGTAACGGACGCGCAGTTCAAATCCGAGAAGCAAGTGTCCGACCTGGAGACGATCATGGCCAAGAAGCCGGACATTATCGTCAGCATTCCCGTGGACGCCGTATCGACGGCGAACGCTTATAAGCAAGCGGCGGCGGCCGGCGCCAAGCTGGTCTTCATGGACAACGCGCCCGAAGGGCTCGAGCACGGCCAAGATTACGTAAGCGTCGTATCCGCCGACAACTACGGCAACGGCATCGAAGCGGCCCATATTATGGCCGAACAGCTCGAGGGCAAAGGCAAGATCGGCGTCGTCTACCACGATGCGGACTTCTTCGTCACGAAGCAACGCACGGAAGCGTTCGAGAAGACGATCGCCGAGAACTACCCGGACATCGAGATCGTCGCCCGCAACGGCATCGCCGGACCGAACGACGGCGAGACGGTCGCCGCCGCGATGCTGACGAAAAACCCGAATCTCGACGGCATGTTCGTCGTATGGGACGTGCCCGCAGAGGGCGCATTGGCCGCCGCCCGCGCGGCGGGACGCAACGATCTCGTCATTACGACGATCGACCTGGGCACGAACGTGGCGATCGAAATCGCCAAGAACGGCATCATTAAAGGGCTAGGCGCTCAGCTTCCTTACGAGCAAGGCATCGCGGAAGCCATCCTGGCGGGCTATGCCGTACTGGGGAAAGAAACGCCTCCTTACGTGGCGGTTCCTGCATTGAAAGTAACGGCGGAGAACACGCTGGACGCCTGGAAGCTGGTGTACAACCAGGAAGCGCCGGATACGGTCCGGCAAGCGGCCGGGCAATAAGGCTCGGGTCATTATTCGCGAGGAAAGAGGGAGAGACAACATGAGAACGTTGAATATTGGGATGATCGGCGCGGGCTTCATGGGCAAGGCGCACTCGATGTCCTTCGCGGCTATGCCGATGTTTTTCTGGCCCGCGCCGGCCATGCCGGTGCGCAAGATGGTCGCGGACGTGACCGAAGAGGCGGCCGCCGAAGCCGCCCAGCGGCTGGGCTTCGAACAATATACGTCGGACTGGCGCCAAGTCGTCGACAATCCCGAGATCGATATCATCGATATCGTCACGCCGAACAGCTCGCACGCCGAAATCGCGATCGCCGCAGCCAAGGCCGGGAAGCACATTATTTGCGAGAAGCCGCTGGCCCGCGACGCGGAAGAATCCAAGCGGATGCTGGAGGCCGTCGAAGCCGCTGGCGTCAAGCATTTAGTCGCGTTCAATTATCGCCGCACGCCGGCGGTCGCGCTGGCGAAGAAATATATCGAGGAAGGCTCGATCGGCCGGATCTTGAACTTCCGGGGCACGTACTTGCAGGACTGGTCCGCCGATCCGAACTCTCCGTTGTCCTGGCGCTTTCAGAAATCGCTCGCCGGCTCCGGGGCGCTCGGCGACATCGGCACGCACGTCATCGACTTCGCCCGGTATCTCGTCGGGGAAATCTCGGAAGTGATGGCCGAGACCCGGACGTGGATTCCCGAGCGTCCGGTCCAGGCTTCCGGCGTCGACAAGCTGGGCACTGTCAAGGGCGGCAGCAACGCCGAGAAGCGTCCGGTCGACGTCGACGACGAATTTATTTCGTTGCTTCGTTTCGAGAACGGCGCGATCGGCAGCATCGAGGCGACCCGCAACGGATGGGGACGCAACAATTTCCTGACCTTCGAAATTCACGGCACGCTCGGCTCCCTGTATTTCAACTACGAGAATCGCGACGAGCTGCAAGTCTGCTTCGCCGACGATCCGGCCGACCGCAGAGGCTATCGCACGATCTATACCGGTCCGGCTCATCCTTACGGCGAGCACCTGTGGCCGATTCCGGCGCTCGGCATCGGTTACGGAGAGACGAAGATCATCGAGACGCACGATTTCCTGAAATCGATCGTGGAGGATACGGAGGTGTCCCCGAACTTCCGCGACGGTTACCGGATCGCCCGGATTTCCGACGCCATCCTAGCATCGGCCGCGACGAACAAGTGGGTCGCCGTCGGCTGACCGGTCGGCACGAACGGATAAACCAAAGAGAAGCCGCCGCGGGCGGCTTCCCACATTTATAGGGGGTGAGAGAGATGAGCCGAACGATCTTGAACATGGACAACATCTCCAAGTCGTTCAACGGCATACAGGTGCTGCACGACGTCGGCTTCGAGCTTCGCGCCGGCGAGGTGCACGCTCTTATGGGAGGCAACGGCGCGGGCAAATCGACGCTGATGAAGATTTTGACGGGCGTGTACGAGCTTGACGCGGGAGCGATCCGGATCGACGGCCGGGAGGTCGAGATTCGCAATACCCATGACGCCAAGCGGCACGGGGTGTCCATGATCTTCCAGGAATTCAGCCTGATTCCGACGCTTACCGTCGCCCAGAACATTTTCCTCAACAACGAGCCGCGAACGAAGCTCGGCCTCATCGACGGAGCGGCGTGCGCGCGCAAGGCGAAGGAGCTGCTGGCAGAGCTGCGCGTCGATCTGGAGCCGACGGACGTCGTCGAGAATCTCGGGGTCGGATACTGGCAACTGACCGAGATCGCCAAAGCGTTGTCCCACGACACGAAGATTCTGATCATGGACGAGCCGACGTCTTCCTTGACCAAGCACGAGACCGAATTTCTGTTTCAGCTCATCGACAGACTTCGGAAAAAAGGCATGGCCATCATCTATATTTCGCACCGGATGGACGAAATTTTCCGCGTATGCGACCGGATCACGATTTTGCGGGACGGCCGCCACAGCCTGACCGACGAATGCGCCAACGTGTCGATGAACGACGTCATCGAGCATATCGTCGGCGGCGGCGTCGGCGAAGCGTTCGAGTGGGTGGAGCGCAGCTACGACAGAGGCGAGGAGCCCGTGCTCGAAGTGCGCGGCCTTGCCGCGGGCGAGCGCGTCAAGCGGGCGAGCTTCGAGCTGTACCGCGGCGAGATCGTCGGAGTGGCCGGCCTGATGGGCAGCGGCCGGACCGAGCTGGCGCGCGCGCTCTTCGGCATCGATCCGATCTCCTCCGGAGAAATCGTTCTGCGCGGCGTTCCGCGGAAGTTCCGCTCGCCGGCCGAAGCGATGGCCGCGGGCATCGCGCTCGTGCCGGAGGACAGAAGGGTGCAAGGCCTGGTGCTGGAGCATAGCGTTCGCGACAATATCGCCCTGACGGTTCTGTCCAAGCTGAAGAAGGGATTATTTTTGGACGATGGGCGCGGCAACCGGATCGCGGAGGATTTCGTGCGCAAGCTGTCGATCAAGACCGACCATATCCACAAGCCGAGCGGATTGCTGTCCGGCGGCAACCAGCAGAAGATCGTCATCGCCAAGTGGCTGGCGATCGGCCCGGACATTCTCATTCTGGACGAGCCGACGATCGGCGTCGATATCGGCGCCAAGACGGAGATCGTCAAGATCATTCGCGAATTCGCGGATTCGGGCAAATCGGTGCTCGTGATCTCGTCCGAGCTGGTCGAGCTGCTCGCGGTCAGCGACCGGATCCTCGTCATGCAGCAGGGAGAAATCAAATCGCAACTGAGAAGGCAAGAGATTGAAACGGAGGAGGAGCTGCAGTATGCCATCCAAAACATCTGACGCGGGGAGGAAGGCGGCGTTCCGCTTCGACTGGCGAAAATATATGGTATATATCGCTTTCGTCGCGGTGTTCGCCGTATTCTCGGCGACGCTGTACGACGACGGCTTCCTGACGACGAGCAACCTGCTCAACATTATCCGGCAGACCGCCATTATTTCGATCATGGCCGTCGCCATGACGTTCGTTATCGGGGCGGCCCAGATCGACCTGTCGGTCGGTTCGGTCGCGGCGTTGTCTTCCCTGACTTGCGCGCTGGCCATCCAAGCGGGGTACGGCGCGGCGGGCGGCATCGTCGCCGGATTGGGCACCGGCGTCGTCATCGGATTCTGCAACGGCTGGCTGATCACCCGGCTCGGCATTCCCGCCTTCCTGGTTACGCTGGGCATGATGATCATCGTGAGCGGCTTGGCGATGTGGATCACGCATACTGCCCCCGTGCCGATTATGGACTCGACCTTCACGTATATTTTCGGCGGAGGCAACATCGGACCGGTTCCGATCCTGCTGTTCTGGATGCTGATCGTCGCGGCGATCGGCCACGTGCTGCTCCGCCATACCGGCTTCGGCCGCAAAACGCTCGCGACGGGCGGGAACGAGAGCGCCGCGCGGTTCTCCGGCATCGCCGTCAACCGCGTCAAGCTGTGGGTCATGGCCGGCTCGGGCACGCTTGCCGCCTTGGCGGGAATGCTGTATGCCGGCCGCATGAGCTCCGGCCGCTACACCTTCGGGGAAGGCGACGAAATGTCGGTCATCGCGGCGGTCATTCTGGGCGGCACGAGCCTGTTCGGGGGGACGGCGACCGTCGTCGGCACGGTCATCGGCGCCCTGATGATCGGCATGATCAACAACGGCCTCATCATTATGGGACTGGACGTCAGCCAGCAGAACGTCGTGAAAGGCTTGATTATCATTCTGGCGGTCGCCTTCAGCCGGAAAGCGATGAAACGTTAGGAAGAAGTAGCCGGGACGGCGCGGATTGTCCGCGTCCGTCCCTTTTTCGCGTCGACCCGCCCGCCCGAATCGTGGTAAATTGAAACCAAACGATACGGGAGGACGGATCGGCATGCGGACGGATCGGACCTTCACCATCGGCCAAATCGCCAAGCTGTGCGGCCTATCGGTGCAGACGCTGCGGTATTACGACAAAATCGGGCTGGTCGAGCGGAAGGAAGTCGATCGGCAGACGGGCTACCGCTACTACTCGAACCTTAATCTTCTCGAGCTGAAAATCGTGCAAGACATGAAAGCTCTCCGGTTCTCGCTGGACGAGATCCGGCGGTCTCTGAACGACAAGGATTTGGCCGGGCTGATCGCCTTGATGAAAGGCAAACGCGAGGAGACGCTGCGGGAAATCCGCAAGCTGGAATCGATCGTCTCATCCGTCGGCGAGAGGATCGGGCAGATGGCGAAGCTGGAGGAGATCGGCGAAAGGCTGAGCGAGCTGGATACGCTCGTCGAGCTCAAGACGCTCCCCGACCGGTTCGTCGCGTCCGACCGGCGCCGGGCGGCTTGCGGGCTGGAGCATTCCGTGCTGCGGTTCGCGGAGCTGTTCGGCAAGCTGGAGGCGCATCAGCTCGTGCAGAGCGGGTATATGATGACGGTGTATCATGAAAATATTTTGACGTTCGATCGGAACGACTCCGACCTGGAGCTGTGCATACCGGTTCAGGGCGACGGGAGCGGCCTCCCCTTCGTGCGCCGGGTAGAGGGCGGAGAATACGCGACGGCCCTCTACGCCGGCATTCCGAACTTCGATTGCCGAAACTTTGAGCTGGTACGAAGAAAATCGCGTCTAAGCCCGTCGGACGGGTACTCGATCCGGCTTTTTATGGTATTGTAGAAGGAAATCTTAGAGGAACCCTATGGAGGCTATGTCGCGTGCAGTTCATTCGTGTCGTAGGACGCTACATCGCTTCTTACAAGCTGTTGATCGGGATTTTCGCCTTGGCCGTGACGATCGAAGCGGCGTATGCGGTAGCGGCCCCTCTCAGCCTGCGGTATCTGGTGGACGACGCGTTCGTGCCGAAGGATCTTCAGGTGTTCGTCCTGATTCTGGGGCTGTTGCTGCTGGGCGGAACGCTGAACGTCGCGGCCGGCATGGCCGGAGATTACGCGATCGGCAAGCTGAGCGGAACGGCGATCCGCAAGCTCAGGGCCGAGCTGTTCGAGCATCTGCAGCTGCAATCCTCGTCTTTCTATCAACGCTATCGGGTCGGCGATCTGGTGACCCGGTTCTCCTCGGACATGTCGACGATGGAACGGGCCATTCGTTCGTCCAGTCCGTTATTTCTTCGGGAAGCGCTCAACGTCGCGCTGGGGCTCGCGATGCTGTTCGCCATCGATTGGAGGCTGACGCTGGCGATGCTTGCCGGCTCGACGCTGTTGTTCGCGGGCCCTCGGCTGCTGCAGAGGCGGGTGGAGGCGGCCAACGTGAATTACAGGGAAGCCCAGGAGCGGTTCGCCAACTCGGTCGACGAGACGGCTAAGGGACATAGGACGATCAGGAGCTTGCACCAGCAAGCGAGGTTCCGGGAGCGGGCCGAACGGCAAATTCGGGATCTGTTCACGTTCGGCTTGAAGCTGCACATGGGCAACGCTTTAATGGAAAGATTGCCTTTGACGGCGCTGCTGATTCTGAACGGCGTCATGATCGGCTTCGGAGGCTATTTGATCATTCACGACGGCATGTCGGTCGGAAGCTTCATGGCTTTCTTTACGCTGTTCATGAGCCTCGGCCAGGCGGGCGCCAATCTTTCGTACCTCGTTCCGAGCCTGATCGAGTCCAATGTCAGCCTTCGGCGCATCGCGGAAATTCTGGACCGGAAGCCTGACGTCGCGGAAGCGCCGCAGCCGCAAGACCTTCCCGCTTCCGACGTCGCCGTCCGGCTGGAAGGCGTCACCTTCGGCTACGCGGAAGGCGACGACCAATTGAAGAACGTCAGCCTGCATATTCCGAATGGCAGCTACGCGGCCTTCGTCGGACCGAGCGGTTCCGGCAAAAGCACGGCCCTGCAGCTGATCTCGCGCGATTACGACCCCCGGGAAGGAACGGTGTCGATCGGAGGCCTCGATCTTCGCCTCGCGAGCGAAGCCTCGTTGCGCATGCAGGCTGCGACGGTGAGCCAGGACACCTTCTTGTTCCACGGCACGATCCGGGACAATTTGATGCTCGACCGGGACGATCTTTCGGAGAAAGAGATGATCGAAGCCGCGAAGCAAGCCCGTATCCACGAGGCGATCGCCGGCTGGCCGGACGGCTACGATACGCAGGTTTTTCAGGGCGGAGGGACGCTGTCCGGAGGGGAGAGACAGCGGCTCTCGATCGCGAGGGCGATCCTGCGGAAGCCGAAGCTGCTGCTCCTGGACGAGGCGACGTCCGCGCTCGACCCGGCCGCCGAAGCCGATATTAATCGGCTGATTCAGGAGCTTCGTCCGGGCCGGACGATCGTCTCCGTCACGCATCGGCTCGCTTCCGTCGCGAACGCCGATCGGATCTACGTTTTCCAATCGGGCCGCATTGCGGAGTCGGGAACCCACGAGGAGCTGCTGCGGCGTCAAGGCTTGTACCGGGACTTATGGGACAAGCAGAACGGCTTCCGCCTGTCGGGAGACGGGCTGCACGCCACGGTGAGCGCGGATTGGCTGGCGAAGCTGCCGTTCTTCGCAGGGATCGCCCGTCCGCTGCTCGGAGACATCGCCTCGCTGTTCTCGACCGAATCGTGCGAGGAAGGCGATCGAATCGTTCGAGAGGGCGAGGAGGGCCACAAGTTCTATATTATCGTGCGGGGCAGATTCGAGGTGTTGAAGCTTTCGCCCGACGGCGAGGCACGGCGCGTCGCCGTTCTGCAGGACGGGGATTATTTCGGGGAGGTCGCCTTGCTCCGGAATATTCCGCGCACCGCGACAGTCAGGGCGATGGGCGCGGCGGTGCTGCTGTCGGTCAGAAGGGAGCCGTTCCATCGGATCGCGGCGGACCATCCGTCCGTGAGGGAATCGCTGGAGGCGGTCTTGGCAAGCCGACAATGAAATTTGCGCGAACAACGGGCCGACAAGGAGGACGCGGATGACGGTATTCAGACGTTGCGCCGGCGACGAAGATTACGCCAAAGCGAGTTTGTTCATTCTGGAAAGAAGGCACGATCTTCATCCGGCCTTTACGACGCTGGACATAGTCGCGTTGCTGTATTCTTACATAACGGACGGGCACCTGTTCGTCGCGGAGAAGGACGACGGCGGGTTGATCGCCGCGTCGGCCTATTACCGGGGGACCCCGGAGCTCGGTTACGAGGACAAGCGCGTGGCGTTCGTGGATCTGGTCGTCGTGGACCGGGCGTTCAGAGGCTCGCGGGTGTTCATGGCCGGCTTGAAGAGCCTGGTCGATCACGTTTCCGCGGAGTATCCGGAGATCGAGGAGATGCGGTTCGCCGCTTTGGCGGACAACGCATATGTGTGCAAGCTGTACGCGAAGCTCGCCCGGTTCAGCGGCATTCGCGAAGGCGCGATCGGACAAGAAATGATCTATTCCGAGAAAATCGCCCGATTGGGGAGTATTCTTGGAAAATACGATTCGTTATAATAGACATAAGATTTCATCATCGCTAAAGGAGGAATGTCGAATGGTTCCGCAAACGTCGGCGCCCCGCAAGGAAGACAGCAAAGTCCGCATCGAAAAAATCGTCAAGGCGAACGAGTCCTTGAGAACGCAAGCGAACTAATGGATTTTCACTGCCGCGCCTGCACGATGGAGATGGATCATGAAGCTTATATGAAGTTTCTGATCCGTCACCAAGGCGAGCTCGGACTGCCCTATCCTTTCGCGGCGAAGCTCGGCTTCATCGCCAGTCCGCTCTCCTCCGGCAGGGCGATGCTCATTCTAAGCGAAGAACCCTACGAAATCGTCGGAGCGGTCGGCTTCGTCTACGGGACCAGCCGCGACAACTATGAGGACCGCGCGGTCTGCCAGGTAGAGATCGCGTTTCTCCGGGAAGAATACCGGCGCACCGCGCTGTTCGGCCGCGGATTGCGCGAGCTTCTCGCGCTGATGCGCGAAGGAGAACCGAACGTGGAGCGGGTCCAGTTCTACGCCGCCGCGGACGACGAGGAGCGGAAAGCGCTGCTCTCCAAGCTGCTGAAGCTGCCCGGATCGACGATGGAGCCCGCGAACGGCATGTCTCTGTACAAGCTGCCATTCCGCGAGCTGGAGAGGAAATACAGCCGAAGAGCGCGTTCCTTCGGGCACTAATGCTTATTCGCATTAGTGCCTTCTTTGCGTCGGCGTCCGGCCGTCCTTATTCCTTGACCGAGCCGAGTACGATTCCCTTCACGAAGAAGCGCTGGAGGAACGGATAGACCAGCAGAATCGGAAGAGCGCCGATGAAAATTTGGGCCGCTTTGACCGAACGCTGGGACATATTCTTCAGCGACTCCGAATCGACCGACAAGCGGCTGAAGTCCTGCTGCACGACGATCGTCTGAAGGAAGGTGGCAAGCGGATATTTCTCCAGATCGGACATATAGATGAGGCCGTCGAACCAGGAATTCCAGTGGAAAACCATCGTAAACAAGGAGATCGCCGCAATCGCGGGCATCGCGATCGGGATGTAAATGCGAAACAGAATCCGGTAATAGCCCGCCCCGTCGATCAGCGCGGCTTCTTCGAGCGCCTTGGGAACCGAAGTCCGGAAGAAGTTCAACATCAGAATCAGGTTGAAGGAATTGATGGCGACCGGAAGAATAAGCGCCCAGATCGAATTCATCAGACCGACCTTCGAGATGAGAATATAGGTCGGCACGAGCCCTCCGTTGAACAGCATCGCGAAGATAAAGAGCCATACGTACCATTTGCGCCCCTTCATTTCGCTGTCGTCCTTCGACAGGGGGTAGGCGACCATCGTCAGGAGCAGCATCGAGACGGCCGTTCCGATCAGGGTGCGAAGGAAGGACGTCCGCAGGGCGCTCGAGAAATTCCGATTGTCGATCGTTTCGGCGTAGGCGTCCAGCGTGAAGTCGATCGGCCACAGTCCGACCAGGTTGGCGCCGGCTGCCTCTTTGCCGCTGAAGGATACGGCAAGCACATGAATCAACGGCAGAATGCACGTGACGGAGACGGCGCCCAACAGAATGCAATTGATGACCGTGAATACTTTGTAGGATCGGGTGCTGTAGGGCACAAGCGCAGCCTCCTTCATTAGAAAATGCGATAATCGGCATATTTGTAGGCTAACCTGTAGGCCATCACGATCAGAATGAAGCTGATGACGGACTTGAACAGGCCGACGGCCGTGGCGAAGCTGAATTGACCGTTCAACAGCGCCATGCGGTAGACGTACGTGTCGATGATGTCGCCTTTGTCGTACACGAGCGGATTGTACAGGTTGAAAATCTGGTCGAAGCCGGCATTCAGAATGTTGCCTAGCGACAGCGTGCCGACGACGATCGCCATCGGGATCAGCAGCGGAATCGTAATGTATAGCACCTGCTTCCAGCGGTTGGCTCCGTCCACGACGGCCGCTTCGTACAGTTCGCCGTTAATTCCGGCCAGCGCGGCCAGAAACACGATCGTGCCGAAGCCGAATTCCTTCCAGACGTCGCTGACGATGACGGTGAAGCGGAACCAGTTGCCTTCTCCGAGGAAGAAAATCGGTTCCATCCCGAACGATTCCATCACCCTCGCGACTAGTCCGCCTTGAGGGTTGAGAATGTCCAGCAGAATGCCTCCGAGAATGACCCAGGACAAAAAATGGGGCAGGTACACCAGCGTCTGAATCGTTCGCTTGAACGCAGCCTTGGCGACTTCATTCAACATCAAGGCGAACACGAACGGGGTGATCAACTGGAATACGATTTTCAGTGAAGCGATTACAAAGGTGTTCCAGATCACTTGCTTCGTATCCGAGAACGTCGCGATCTGACGGAAATGCTCCAGTCCGATCCATTCCGACCCGGTAATTCCGGCGTGCGGCTTAAAGTCCTGGAACGCCATCACGATGCCGGGCATCGGCCCGTATTGGAAAATCAGCAAGATGACGAGTCCCGGAAGGACCATGCTGTGTAACGGCCATGTTCGTCTCCAATTCCAACTTTGCTTCGTGCTGCGCACTGTCCCACCGCCTGTTTTATTTTCTCCATAGTCCAATGGTATACGCTCCCCGACCCCCCGCTAAATATCAAAATCTAAACATCCAAGCACTTTATCAACCAAAACGTCAACTGGTAATCTGTTCATCTAGTTCGGACTTTCCGGATCTCTTATAATAGGTGGACGGCTTCGAACGTAGGGGCGAGGAGGGGATTCGGCCATGCGTATCAATTGGAACTTCAATATTTTCAAGAAAATTTACGCGTTGATTATTTTGTTCCTGATACCGGTACTCGGACTGTATTACTACTCAAATCAAATTAGCGTCGAAGTCGTCGAGCAAGAGATCAACAATCGCGATCTGAACAAATTGAACTACGTGCTAAGTCAACTTGAAAGCGATTTCGAACAGCTGTCGCTCATTTCGCTGGCTCTCGTTCAGGACCCCGATATTCACAAATACGTCAACAGCGACGTCTTCAGCAGCACCTTCAAGGACGACTACGACCTGGTGGAAATGAAGGTCAAGATCATGGAGAAGATTTCGGTTCTCAACCTGCTCAACCACTGGAGGAACGGCATTTTCGTCTATTCCGACGACAGCGGGGAAGTGCTGAGCAGCAATATTTTGCTGCGGAACAACTTCGCGCCCAACGAATTCAGCCCGGTCTGGGAGTACAATCCTTCGGCCGATCTATTCTACAAGCATACGACGGCCCCGTTGTCCGAACCCGGCGAGGAGGACGGGGACGAATTGATCGTGGAAGTCCGTGCTCCCGCGTCTTACATCCGCGATGTGCTGGACCAGCTGAAGGTCGGCGGGGTCGGGGATCCGTTTCTCTACCGTTCCTCCTCCCAGCCGCTCGTCAACCGAACGTCGAACGACCCGTTGATCGAGCAGTTGAATCGGAGGTTGGATATGGAACCGCTGCGGGAGGCGGGCCATCTGACCGAACAGATCAACGGCAAGAAATATTTGGTTACGTACGTTCGCTCCGAGGCGATGGGGTGGACGTTAGTCGACTATGCCAAGGTGGATACGATTTTGGCGCCGATCGAAATGAGCCGTAATTTTTTCTGGTTTTCGGTCGGCATGCTGCTCGTTTTGTTTTGCGTCATCGCGATGCTTTTGTTCATCCATGTTCAGCGGCCGACCGGCGAATTGATCGACAGCATGCACCGGTTGAAGAAGGGGGATTACCAGGTGCGGTTAAGGCCGGATCGCAACAACGTCTTTTATTTTATTTTCAAACGGTTCAACGAAATGGCCGAAGAAATTCAAAATTTGATCGAGAAAGCCTACGTGGAGAAGCTGCGAACGAACGAAGCGGTCATGAAACAGCTCCAATCGCAGATCAATCCGCATTTCCTCTATAACAGTTTGTTTTTCGTCCAGACGATGGCCAGGCGGGGACGGGAAGAGGAGGTCGAAGCGATCTGCATGCACCTCAGCGAATACTACCGTTACGCCACGCGGGTAGATAAACAACTGGTTACGCTTCGGGAGGAGATGGAGTACATTCATAACTATTTGGAAATTCACGTGATGCGGACGCAGCGGATCCGATACGAGATCGACGTTCCGGACACGATGCTCGAACTGGAAATTCCCAGGATGCTCGTGCAGCCGCTCGTCGAGAACGCGATCAAGCACGGCGTCGAGCCGAAGCCCGGCGAAGGGGCGATCCGGATACGGGGCGAGGAGAACGCCGAAGGCTGCGCCATTTACATCGAGGACAACGGGGTCGGGATGCCGGCCGAAGACGTGGAGCGTCTGAACGAATTGATCCGCCGGCCGCAGACGGAAGACGGCGGCATCGGATGCGGGGCATGGAACATTCATCAGCGCATGAAATACAAGTTCGGAGAGGACGCGGGACTCGTCTTCGCGGCGAAGGAAGACGGCGGATTGCGGGTAGGCATGCATTGGACGAGCACGAAAACGGGAGGAGACGAACGCGATGTTCCAATTGTTGCTGGTTGACGACGAAAGGCCGGTCGTGGAGGGCTTGGAAGAAATCATTCCGTGGGAAGAGCTGAACGTCGCCCGGGTGCACACGGCGTTCTCCGGACAGGATGCGCTGAGCGCGATGAAGAAGCATGCGATCGATATCGTCGTGACCGATATTCAGATGCCGGGCATCAGCGGCATCGAGCTGGTCAAGGAGATCGGCCGGAGGTGGCCGAGAACGAAATGCATCCTGTTGTCCGGCCATGCCGAGTTCGCATACGCCCAGCAAGCGATTCAGAGCAACGTCATCGAATATTTGCTGAAGCCGATTCGCGACCGTACGCTGATCGAAGCGGTTAACCGCGCACAGGAGCTGTTGCGCCAAGAGTGGGAGCGGATCGGTTCGTACGAGCGTTCCGTTCAGGCGCTGAGGGAGAATCTGCCGCTGCTGCGGGAGAGCTTGCTCAGGGAGCTGCTTCAGGGCGACCGGTTCCGGGAAGAGGAGTGGAAGCGGAAGCAGCTGACGCTGGAGCTCCCCTTCGTTCCGGGCGACGACTGCTCGCTGATGCTCGTCCGGATGGATGAGATCGGCCGCCTGGGGGAAGAGCACCCGTCCCTCGCGGAGTTCGCGGTAGGCAATATCGCCGCGGAAGTATTCGCCGGCAGCTTTCATATGTGGACCTGCAAGGTCGATCACGGGTTTCTGATCTTCGTCGTCAAGTTGACGCGGGACAAGGCCGCGGAAATCCGACAGGAGGACGCGGACGGCTGGACGACCGACCGCAAGCGCTTGCTGGAGGAGACGGCGAGCCGGTTTCAATCCACGGTCAGGCACTATTTGAAGTGCAAAATCTCCGTTCTGACCGGCGACTGGGGGACTTTCCCGGGGGATTTGAAGCCGATGTACAGGCAGGCTTTAGCTTCGCTGATCAAATATGTCGGAGCCGCCGAAGATTTCTTCCTGGCTTCGATGGAGGAGAATCCGAAAGCGATCGCGCTTCGGGGGCTTCACGAACATCCGACAATCGCGCATCTGCTGGAAGTCGGCAACTGGAAGCAGGTGTACGGGAAAATCGAAGAGATATTCTCGGAGCTGAACCGGATCAACGTGCGCCATAGGGAGGTTCTGATGGAAGTCTATTTCGCCATCGGCGGCGCCGTCGCGACGACCGCTCACAACAACGGCTATTTGTTGTCCGAAGTGCTGGGCGAAGACGATTACGCCGCCGTCATGAACCCCTCGCACGTATCCGTTCAAGCGCTGGAAGCATGGACGTACCGGGTGCTGCGCGGGATCGAGTCGCGAATGGCCGAGGAACTGGAAGGCAACCGGCTTTCCATCGTGCGGAAGGTTCATACGTTCATCGAGAAAAACCTGGACTCCGACGTATCGCTTCAGTCGATCGCCGATCACGTGTATTTGCACCCCGTCTATTTATCCAAGGTGTACAAGCTCGAGACCGGCGAAGGATTAAGCGATTATATCAATCGCATCCGAATGGAGAAGGCTTGCCATCTGTTGAAGTGCTCCCGCCGCAAAATCTACGAGATCGCCGAGTCTCTCGGCTACCAGACGAATTATTTCATTCGCGTGTTCAAGCGCCAATACGGCGTGACTCCTCAGGAGTACAGGAGAGTGCGGATTTAAAACCGCTTTCCGATATCATCTTACAGAATGCTACTTTGTTTAGATTGTGATATATATCCGCCGAAATCGCCCGTATTATAATGGTCGCAGAATTGAATCGCCTGCTGCTGCGGACGGCGAGGCAAGCCGATCGATATCGGACGTCCGGTTCGCATTCGGCGGTTCTTTCTCATCATCAGGAGGTGGGCTCATGTTCAGACAATCGGTATTGGCATTGGCGGTTCTCATGGCGTTGACAGGCATCTTGGCCGCCTGCTCCAAGGAGAATAACGGTTCGGCGACAGGCGGCAGCCAGCCGCCCGCGGAGACGTCCCCGGCATCGGGGTCTGCGGCCGACGAATCCGGCAAGTTCGATCCGCCGGTGACGATCACGACGGCGCGGCCGGTCGCTTCCGATGTCGTGTACAAAGCGGGGGAAGACACGAAGGACAACGTCCATATTCAGTGGGCGAAAGACAAGCTGGGCATTCATATCGATTACATCTGGACGGTGGGGACCTACGACGCGTACCACAACAAGATCAAGCTGGCGCTGGCGTCGAACGAGCCGTTGCCGGACGTATTTATCGTCGAGAACGCGCAGCTCGCCAAGCAAGTGATGGAATCCGGACGGGTCATGGACATCAGCGAGGCCTACGAAACGTATGCCAGCGAGCGGATGAAGCAGATGTACGCCGACAACCCGACTGCCTGGCAATCCGTGTCCAAAGACGGCGTGAAATACGGCATTCCGATTCTCCAGACCGGGGCCGGCGAAGATCCGATTCTGTGGATCCGCCAGGATTGGCTGGATAAGCTGGAGCTCGAGGCGCCGACGACGATCGAGGAGCTGGAAGCGGTGATGGACGCTTTCGTCAACCAGGATCCGGACGGCAACGACAAGAAAGATACGGCGGGCATCGCCCTTACGCTTCGCGACGGGTTCAACTCGTGGGTCGACGGCAAGTTCGTCTTCGGCGCTTACAGCAAGGATGGCGTGCTTCCGAAATATTGGCACGAGAACGCCGACGGCCAGTTGGAGTACGGCTCCATTCATCCGGATATGAAAAAAGGACTGGCCAAATTCCACGAATGGTATACGAAAGGCTATCTGTTCGAAGACGCGGGAGCGGCGGACTTGTTCGCGGCGTTCGAGAAGTTCAATCAAGGCAAGGTCGGCATTATCGCCGGTCCGTACTGGATGGGAGACTGGCCGCTGCCGGACGTCTTCAAGAACGTTCCCGGAGCGACGATCAAGCCTTATCCGCTGCCTAGAGGACCGGAAGGCGTGCATGCGCCGGGCGAGCGGCTGGTGAAGAGCCGGATGTTCTTCAATAAGGATTTCAAGCATATGGACGCATTTTTCAAGTATTACGACGAGACGCTCGGCTATTGGTACAACGACGAGAACTCCGACTTCAAGTACGGATTCGCGGAAGGATACGACTACATTCTGGAGAACGGCGAAGCCGTCTACAATCCGGAGAAGCTGCCGGACGGTTATATTAACGCAGGCAAATACATGCTGAGCTGGAACCCGCCGAACGTTCCGTTCGTGGAGCTGAACGTCTACAAGGATCTGGCGACGGGCAAGACGCCGGAAACGTATCTGGAGAAAAAGCTGGCGGGGCTGCCTCCGCTCAAGGTCGAAGGCGGCGCGATACTGGCGAACGATCTGGACAAGTCCGTGCACGACAAGTTCGTCGGCGCCCCGACGAAGACGATGGAAGGCAAGGGCGTCATGCTGGACAAGCTGGAGAACGAGACGTTCGTCAAGATCGTATACGGCCGATTGCCGTTGGACGACTTCGATAAATTCGTCGCCAATTGGAAATCGTCGGGCGGCGATCAGATTACACAGGAAGTCAACGAATGGTATCAATCCGTGAAGTAACAAGAGGGAGGGAATGCCGGTGACGCATTCGCACGATCGGCGTCCGGCAGCTCGTTCGGCCGGAGAGCATGCCGCGGAATACGTTCGGGACGGGATGCGCGTCGGCCTGGGCAGCGGGACGACGATCTACTGGACGCTGCTGAGGCTGGCCGCAAGAGTCGGCGCCGGCCTGCGAATGCAGGGCATTCCGACCTCGTTGAGGACCGAGAGGCTGGCGCTCGAGCTGGGCATCCCGCTCGCGGGCTTCGCCGAATGTCCCCGCTTGGACCTATACCTCGACGGGGCGAAGGAGATCGATGCGGATAAGGCGATGATCAAGGGCGGCGGCGGTTCGTTCTTCCGCGAGAAGCTGGTCGCCGAAGGCTCCGATCGCCGGATCATCGTCGTGGACGGGAGCAAGCGGGTCGAGCGGTTGGGAGCCGTTCCCGTCCCGGTGGAGATTGCGCCCTTCGGCTGGGAGTGGACGTTGGAGAAGCTTCGGGAGCTCGGCTGCGAGCCAACGCTCCGCAGCGGTGAAGATCGGCCTGTCGTCACCGATAACGGCAATTACGTCGCGGATTGCGCCTTCGGCTCGATCGTCGATCCCGCCGGGCTGCACGGGCGGCTCAAGAGGCTGACCGGCATCGTGGAGACCGGGCTGTTCGTCGGCTTGGCCGACGAGGTCGTCGTCGGAGACGATCGCGGCATTGAAATTTGGCGCTGATCGCCGGCAGCTAAGCCGCAAACCCATACAGAAAACGAACGGAGGAACCGAACATGACGCATTTGCTGACGAAAGCCGAAGTCGACGCCTACTGGGAGCAAGGATATACGCTGTACAAGAAGCCGGTGTTCTCGAAGGAGAAGATGGATCGGCTGCGGGGCATCTTCGAGGATCATCTGGCGGAGAAGGGGGATAAGCTGTCCGACGAGTTGGATACGCCGCACTTCCGCGACAAGCGGCTGCTCGAGTTTCTGCTCGCGGACGAAGTTCTCGACCTCGTCGAGCCGATCATCGGGCCGAACATCATGCTCTGGTCGAGCCACTTCATCTGCAAGGATCCGTACGTCGGGCGGGCGACGCCGTGGCACGAGGATTCGGCGTATTGGAACGGGCGGTTCGACAAGTACGACAAGATCGTGACGGTGTGGCTGGCGATCGACCGCAGCTTCAAGGAGAACGGCTGCATGCGGGTCATTCCGGGGACGCACCATAACGGCTTCTCACAGTACGAGAACGTCGACATGTCGGCGAACACGTTCCACGCGCAGATCAAGGACATCGACGAATCGCAGGCCGTCTACTTCGAGCTGGAGCCGGGCGAATGCTCGCTGCACGATTCGCGGATCATCCACGGGGCGGCGGCCAATACGAGCCCGCACCGCCGGTGCGGCTACACGATGCGGTTCATCTCCACGGACACGAAGGTCGTCCCGGAGAAGAACGAGAATTGGGAGATCATCCTCGCGCGGGGCGTCGATCTGGCGGGCAACAAATACGCGAAAATTTAAGTGCGGTCATGCGGGGGCGATACGCGACCGCTCCCTTGGGAGGGTGAGAAGCGATGGAACGCGGAATATATTTTGACGGCTGGTATCGGGACGAGCATTGCTATCATCCGAGCCTGCCGATGCGCCGGACGCAGATGGTGCAGGACCTCGTCGACTACGAGGCAACGCTGCTCGTCTGGTCGGCGCTCGGGGGCGGCGTCGTGTCGCTGCCGTACCTGGAAGAGGAAGCTTACGGGGAAGTGCCGTCCCGCTTGCGGATGTACGGCTACATGAACGACAAGGAATTCATCCGCGAATGCGACAAGCACGGCATCAAGGTGTTCGGCGTCGTGTTCGAGGTGCAGGGCTGGGAGTTCCCGGCCGAGATCAGCGAGGACGAGACGCGGCTGCTCGGGCTCAACATTATGCGGGGCGAAGGGAAGAAAATCACGTACGGCCTGCGCGAGTTCAGCCAGGACAAATATCCGAAGCTGTTCCGCAAGACGTTCCGCGACTACTTCCCGGACGGCCTGATCAACAGCGACGGGGAGCCGGTGACCGACCTGTGGGAGGAATGCGCCGCCCGCAAGCTGGACGGCTCGGCCGTGCACGCGGCCTGGGTGGAAGTCGTCGGGCACGAGCAGCAATGCTACCAGATGTGCCGGAACAATCCCGTATGGCGGGCTTACCTGAAGAAGATCATCGAGATCCAGATCGACGCGGGCGTGCACGGCGTGCACCTGGACGAATGCGAGCTGCCGATCACGGCGATCGGCTACGGGGGGTGCTTCTGCAAGGATTGCATGAAGCAGTTCAACGCGTACTTGAAGGACCGGCAGCAGAAAGGCGATCTTCCCGCGGAATTGCAGGCGATGGACCTGGACGCGTTCCATTACGGGGAATATCTGAAGGCCCGTGGTGCCGAGTTTCCGGGCAAGGCGTCGGAGACGCCGTTCTTCACGGAATATTTCCAATTCCAGATGAAAATCATGACCGGCTACTTCAAGGAGCTGACCGACTACGTGCGCGCCTACGGCCGCGCCCAGGGGCGGGAGGTGCTCGTGTCGGGCAACTTCTTCCACGTCATGCACCAGTACATGCCGCTGCAGCCGGAAGTGGACGTCATCGCGACGGAGATGCGCAACACGCTGTACCGGCAAGCGTACTGGTACCGTTACGCGAACGGGTTCGCGAACGGGAAGCCGATGACCGTCGTGGAGAATCCGTACGGCGGCGTCGTGCCCGAGCTGCTGGAGAACCTGCGGGCCGGCCGGATGGCCGAGCAGTTCCAGCTGATGCTGCTGGAGGCGACGACCTACGGCTGCAACCTGTCGGTGCCGTACGGCGGCTGGATGGGCAACACGATCCGCGACGCGTTCTACGCGCCGAAGGCGCCGACGATGGCGGTCCAGAAGTTCCTGAAGGCGAAGGATCATCTCATCTCCGACGTCTCCGGGGCGGAGATCGTCGTCAACTACAGCTATCCGAGCTACTACTATCGAGAGAACGACGCGGTGGAGAACGATCCGGAGCAGGCGACGATGCTGTCGTCCACGGTCAACAAGGACGTCGTCATGCCGTTCTGGGACATCATCAAGGAGATGAGCAAGCAGCACGTGCCGTTCGACGTGTTGATCTCGTCGGACGGGGAGCTGTTCCGGGACACGTTCGACTTGGCCGCCTTGCGCAAGTACAAATGTCTCGTGCTGCCGGACAACAACAAGATGACTTCGGAACAGCTTCAGGTCGTGCTCGATTACTTGGACGCGGGCGGCAAGGTCGTCGTGTACGGCCGGCTGGCGGACGAGATGGGCGATGCGGAGCTGGCGAAGCGGATCTTGGCGCACCCGGGGACGAAGGTGTGCGATCCGGCGGAGAAGCTGTTCGGCTTCGTCGGTTCCATCCGCGACATGCTGCCGGACCGGAAGTTCCAGCTTGAGGTCGAAGGCCGCCCGGACATCGGGCTTCACCCGCACCGGCTGGCGGACGGCCGGACGGCGGTGCATCTGGTGAACTATCAATTCCACCGCAAGCAGGACCGGGTCGTTCCGATCGAATGCGTCGCCTTCCGGATGCGCGTCGACCGTCCGGTCGAAGGAATCGTCGTGCATACGCTGGAGGACCGGCGGATCGACGCCGATTGGCGGTACGAGGACGGGTATCTGACCGTCACGATTCCGTCGATGCCGCTGTACGCGCTGGTGGAATGCTTGACGGCGGGGCGCGAAGCAAGAAGAGAATGCACGCCCGGCTGCAAGTGCAGTCGCGACGGCGCGGCGCACCGGGAGGATCGCCGTTGCGGGTGCGACTGAGTCTCGGACAAGAAGCTCGTTCGCGGAGAATGTTTCCGCGGCGAGCTTCTTTGTCGTCCGGATCGGCCGTCGGGCAGCCATCGGGGGTGAGGGGCCGTCATCCACTTGATCTTTTGCGATCGGACACAGAAGCCCTTATTTTGCCGAAACCCCCTCATTTCACTGGCGATTCGGACAGACGATCCGTTATTTCGATGAGCAGTGGCCGAAATCGCCATCTCGGAGACAAATAACGGATCCTCTGTCCGCAGAAGTGCGATAAACCCGGTTTTGTTCACAATTAGCGGATCCTCTGTCCGAACGGCCCAAGGGATTGGAGCAAGTCGGATAGGTCCTCGCCGAGCGACGTATGCGCCGTGGCCGGCGCGGTGCTCGTGCGCAATAGTCGCGGCAAATTCCTCGCCAAGATGCAGGAATGGGATTATTTCCTGGGAATCGCCAGCATCAAGCGGTTGCAAGGGCTGTTTCAGGGCACGCTCGTCGCGCAAGGGGCTTTCTCGTTGTACCGGACGGACGCGGTCAAGGAAGCCGGGGGGTGGCCGGACGCGATCGGGGAAGACATCGTGCTCACGTGGCGCCTTCTCGCGAATCGCCGGAGGGTTTATTTCGAGCCGTTGGCGGTCGCGTTTACGGACGTTCCCGAGGGCTTCGGCCATTTCGTGAAGCAGAGAAGCCGGTGGGCGCGGGGCATGATCGAAGGCTTGAAGGTCGTCAAGCCGTGGCAGCAGCTGTCTCCGTATACCCGGTATTTGACTGTTTGCAACCTGGTCATGCCCTACTTGGATTTCGTCTATACGTTCGTATGGATACCGGGGCTGGCGTTGGCCTTTTTCGGTTACCCGTACATTATCGGGCTCATGACCTTGCTCGTGCTCCCGCTCACCTTCGGCGTGAATTTCATCCTCTACCGCTACCAAAGGCGCGTCATCAAGTCTCTGAACCTGCGAATCCGCAAAAACGCGCTCGGCTTTCTGGCCTATGTCTTATGTTATCAGCTGATCATGAGCCCGGTGTCCGTATGGGGATACTTGCAGGAGACGTTCAAATTGAAACGGATATGGAAATAGGACGGGGGTAAACCGGCGATTTGACGGGGCAAGGCCCCCGTGATAGGGTGATTTTGCGACCAAAATCCGATACAGGGAAGGGTGAACCTCGGTCCATGTACGAGCAGAAGACGAAGCAGAACGACAACAGCGTCATCGAATTTATCGACAACGTGGATTCGGAGAAAAAACGGGAAGACGCTTACCGGCTGCTGGACATTTTTACGGAGACGACCGGTTATCCGGCGAAAATGTGGGGGCCGAGCATCATCGGTTTCGGTTCCTACCATTATAAATACGAATCCGGCCACGAAGGGGACGCGCCGCTCGTCGGCTTTTCTCCCCGGAAAGCGAAGATCAGCCTCTACTTCGCGCCGGGCGACAAGGAGAGAGAGGCGCTCTTGCAAAGCTTGGGCAAACATACGTCCGGTAAAGCTTGCGTGTACATCAACAAGGTCGGCGATATCGACGTCGATGCGCTGAAAGCGTTGATCCGGCAATCCGTGAAATTTCTCCAAGCAAAATATCCCGATTGAGCGACTGGGAACCGTTAGGTCGGCGAGGTACATCGGCGGGTGAATGGTGTTTGTTCCGCTTGATTTTGCGTATCGGACACAAAAGACCTTATATTGTCGTAATCGCCTCATTTTGAGGGTGAACCGGACAGAGGATCCGTTATATCGATGATGTCTGGCCGAAGTCGCCATAATTGAGGCAAATAACGGATTCTCTGTCCGCAAAGGTGCGCAAAACCCGGGTTTGTTCACAATTAGCGGATCCTCTGTCCGAACGGCATGAATCAGGAGCCGGCCAACGCCTTGCGGACGATCGGCGCGACGCGGGTGCCGAGCAATTCGATGGCGCGCAGCAGCTCGCGGTGCGGCATCGAACCGACGTCGACGTGCAGGAAGAAGCGGGTGACGCCCAAGTTCCGGCGGAGCAGCACGATCTTCTCCGCGACGTACTCGGGATCTCCGACGTAGAGCGCTCCTCGCATGCTGCGGGCGGCGTCGAACGCGGCCCGGTCGTAATGCGGCCAGCCGCGTTCGCGGCCGATCGTGTTCATCTGCGCTTGCGTGTGCGGGAAGAACGCGTCGGCCGCCCGGTCCGTCGTATCGGCGATAAAGCCGTGCGAGTGCGTGGCGATCTGCAGCTTGGCCGGATCGTGCCCGGCGCGGGCGGCCGCTTTTTTATACAGCTCTACGAGCGGAGCGAACCGTTCCGGCATCCCGCCGATGATCGCGTAAGCGACCGGGAGTCCCAACGTCCCCGCGCGGACGGACGATTCCGGATTGCCTCCGGTCGCGATCCATACCGGAAGCGGCTGTTGGACCGAGCGAGGGTAGATTCCCAGATTCCGAATGGCCGGCCGGTGGCCGCCGCTCCAGTCGACTTTTTCCGATTCCCGGATTTTCAGCAGCAGCTCCAGCTTCTCGTCGAACAATTCGTCGTAGTTGTTCAAATCGTACCCGAAGAGCGGGAAGGATTCGATAAAAGAGCCACGGCCCGCCATGATCTCGGCCCGTCCGTCCGAGAGGCCGTCGAGCGTGGAGAACGATTGATAGACGCGGACCGGGTCGTCGGACGACAGTACGGTAACCGCGCTGGACAGCCGAATCCGCTTCGTTCTCGCGGCCGCGGCCGCGAGGATGACGGCCGGTGCGGAGCTCGCGTAATCGGCGCGGTGATGCTCTCCGATGGCGTATACGTCCAACCCGGCTTGCTCGGCGAGCAAGACCTCCTCCACCGCCTGGCGCATGCGCTCGGCATGGCTGACCGCCTTCCCGACCGCCGGGTTCGGCGACGCTTCGAGAAACGTGCTGATGCCTATTTCCATGTTTACTGCCTGATCGGTCATGCCGACTCGCCTCCTTCTTTGTTTTCATTATACTATAATTAATAAAGTTTCTCAATTTTATCAAGTAACAGTCCATCGTCGCGTTCAAGCGGCGAGTGGCGGTTCGATTCGTTTGATCGGGCGCTATCGGACACAGGAGACCTTATTGTGCCGAAACTCCCTCATTTTGATGACGATTCTGACTGAGAATCCGTTATTTCGATGATCCATGGCCGAAATCGCCATCTCGGAGCCGAATAACGGATCCTGTGTCCGCAAAGGCGCGCAAACCCGGTTTTGTTCACAATTAGTTATCATGAACGAAACCGACGTCCAGTTTGCTTATCACGTAGGTTACATTTGGGAAAAATAAAAGCAGCTCATTTCCACAAATGCAGAGCTAAAAAAGCAAAAGGAGTCGGTTTCTGTTATGAGTATTTCCGTAAAGTATGTCGGTTTAGACGTGTCCAAATCCAAAATTGCAGTTGCGGTAGCCGAAGAAGGAAGAGCAGAACCACGTTACTGGGGAACCATCGAACACACCAAGGAGGCGGTGTCCCGGCTCATGCAAAAACTGCGGACATCGGAAGACATCCAACTGAATGTTTGTTACGAGGCCGGACCCACAGGATATGCGCTGTACCGCTGGCTTCTGGTAATGGGCATCTTCTGTAACGTGGTAGCCCCCTCCTTAATCCCCAAACGCCCGGGCGACCGCATCAAGACCGACAAACGAGATGCGTTGCAGCTAGCTAAATTGCATCGAGCCGGGGAGCTCATACCGATTTATGTGCCCACGCCCGAAGACGAAGAGCTGCGGGACCTGGTTCGAGCGCGTGAAGATGCGAAAGAAGATTTGAACCGGCATAGACAGCGACTGGGCAAGTTTCTGCTTCGTCACCAAATTAAAAGTCCCGCTGGGGTCAAGTCGGGGACCTCTAAGCACGAAGAGTGGCTGGATACACTGCGTTTTCAGAATGACTGCCACCGTTTGGTCTTTCAAGAGTATCGACAAGCCATTTGGGAAATGTGTGAGCGAATCAAACGATACGAACAAGAAATCGAAAAGCAAGCGGGTTCCAGTTCACAGGCCCCGATGATTCAAGCATTTCAGGCCTTGCGGGGAGTGGCGTTGGTCACTGCGGCCACATTATCGACAGAGATCGCCAGTATCGCCAGATTCGGAAGTGCAAGCGCCTTTATGAGCTACTGTGGATTGGTCGCGAGCGAATCCTCTTCGGGGGGCAGCCGCTGGCAAGGAAGGATTACCAAGGCCGGAAATGCGCATTTGCGGAGAGTCTTGGTAGAGTCGTCATGGAGCTACCGTCACAGTCCAGCGATCCGTAGAAGGCTTCGAGAGCGCATCGCCGGCTTACCACCGGAAATCCAAGCGATTGCCTGGAAGGCTCAAAATCGGCTGCACAAGAAATACAAAAGTCTGATGGGAAAAGGAAAGCACAAAGGATGTGTCGCAGTGGCGATTGCAAGGGAATTGGCAGGATTCGTATGGGCGATTGCTAAGGAAATGGAAAAACAACAGTTGGAAAAGAGAATGGCGGGATAAGGATAGGTTGAGGGAAAAGACGCTTTTCGTCTACGGAAGCTTCAAAAATAAGGACTCGAAAGGAGGCGATGCAGGGAGAGGGATCTGTTTTTACCTCAGAGGCAAAATCAGGCAAGGTGAAGAGAAAACCCGCGAGATCCGCTTGTGCGAAGTGTTCGAGCTTAAGCCCGAAATTAGTTAGCGGTAAGCTCTTCAGACGTATAAATACCATGTGAAAACCCACGAATATCAGCATGCCAACCAACGAATAGCTTTTGCCTCTGAGCTAAAAACAAGATCCCCCCCTTCCGTCCCCCAAGGGGGAACGCAGGGAGTACACCCCCTGCACCCCGTTACTCGCCGTAAGGCAGGCCCGGGCAATAAATTGCCGGGAGTTATGAAAGTATGGGCAATAAGAGTCGCCAGTCAAAAAAACCGCTTGACAGGCTTCTATTCGAGCACGCTCAAAACCCGGTTGCAAACAGCGACGCTTGACAGTTTCGTTCATATCAGCGGATCCTCTGTCCGTAAGGCCTAGGGGATTGGAGCAAGGCGGGGCTGTGGGCGATAGAGCAAGACGAGACGGTGAACGGCGGCGATGGAGCAAGGCGGGACGGTGAACGATGGACGATCGAGCGAGCCGAGGCAGTGAACGATGGGCGATAGAGCAAGACGAGGCGGAAGAACGGAAAAAGGAACGAAACCGTAATAAAAAAACCGTTAGGAAACTCTCCTGACGGTTTTTTATTATCAGCCCGCTTCTTGGACCCGGACGGAAAATCATACGGCCTTCCGAGATTTTTTAAGAACACTATGATCTTATCATCCGGGCATGTTCTCTGTAAGCCTCCTCTAAAGCCTCCGACAACATAAGGTTTGTTTTCGCGTATACCGCGTGATAAGGTTAGGGTGAAATGCTTCAGGCGAATCATTCTGACGGAGGGGATAAAATGAAAGCGCTGTTTATCGGAGGAACGGGAACGATCAGCTCGGCGATTACGAAGCAATTGGCCGAACGGGGCTGCGAGCTATACCTGTTGAACAGGGGGACCCGCAACGCGGATTTGCCGCCGGGCGTCCGCACGCTTCAGGCGGATATCAACGACGAGGAAGGCGTCGCCGCGTTGATCGCGGATATGCGGTTCGACGTCGTGGCCGACTTTATCGCGTTCGTCCCCGAGCAATTGGAGAGGGACTACCGATTATTCAACCGCAAAACAAAGCAATTCATGTTCATCAGTTCCGCGTCGGCCTACCAGACGCCGCTGTCCGATTACCGCGTGACGGAAGGAACGCCGTTGTCGAATCCTTATTGGGAATATTCCCGCAACAAGATCGCTTGCGAAGAATATTTAATGAAGCAATACCGCGAGAACGGCTTTCCGATCACGATCGTCCGTCCGAGCCATACGTACGACGAACGCTCTATTCCATTGGGGGTGCACGGCCGCAAGGGAACGTGGCAGGTAGCCCGGCGCATGCTGGAAAACAAGCCGGTCATTATTCACGGGGACGGCACCTCCCTGTGGACGATGACGCATAACAGCGATTTCGCCAAAGGCTTCATCGGACTTATGGGCAACCTGCACGCGATCGGGGAATCCGTCCATATCACGTCGGACGAGACTGTGACATGGAACCAGATCTACGAGACGATCGCCGACGCGCTCGGCGTCAAGCTGAATGCCGTTCACGTCTCGTCCGCTTTTCTGGATGCGTGCAGCTCGATGGACTATCGCGGGGGACTGCTCGGAGATAAAGCGAATTCCGTCGTCTTCGACAACTCGAAGCTGAAGCGGCTCGTGCCCGAATTCGTCGCGACGACGCGGCTCGATCAGGGCATCAAGCGAACGGTCGCGCATATTCTGGCGCATCCGGAGTATCAGACCGAGGATCCGGAGTTCGACCTTTGGTGCGACAAGGTCGTGCGGGCGCTGGAGGATGCGGCATCGGCGATCAAGGGATAGCCCGAGTTTGACGATGGAATGGACGGGGTATGATATAATTATCTTATGAATAATAACGTTACGAATACAACCGAACATAGACCGGAGACGGCCGCCAAAGCTTGCGTGCGGTGCGGAGTCCGCAAGCCGCTGGGCGAGTTCGCGAGCCGCGGCGGCAGAAGATCGGGCCGCAAGAGAAGGAGAGGCACATGCCGCTCTTGCCGGCTGCTGGAGAGCAAGCTGGAGCCCGTCGCGATAGAATCGAAGCCCGAAGCGGAGACGGCGGCGCCGTCTCCGGAGGCGAAGCCGAAGCGTCGCCGAAGACGGCGCAAGGCGAAGAAGGCGCCCGCGCAGCTCGCGGCGCTTCCGTCCCCGTTGCCGGCGTCGGCCGTAGAAGCCCGGCCGGCATCCAAGCGAGCCAAGCCGATTCGGGCGGCGGGTACGAATTCGGCGATGAAGCCGAAGCCCGACCCGAAGGACGCGGACGGGCTGATCCCGACGCGCAAGGGCTTGATCCGCATGCGTGGCAAGACGGACAGCGGCCGATCCTATTACCAGGAGATCGATCCGGAATTCGCGAGAATTCTCGTGCGCGAGCATGCCGCTTACGTCGTGAACCGAAGCACGATCCGGCGAATCTACAGCAACCGGGAGTTCCGGCGGCTCATTCTGACTCGCGACCGCTACACCTGCCGGTTTTGCGGCGAATACGGAGACACGATCGACCATTTGCTTCCCCGCGCCAAGGGCGGGCACACGACGCCGGTCAATTGCGTCTGCGCCTGCAACGAGTGCAACCAATCGAAGGCGGACCGCGATCTCGACGAATTCACCGAATCGCTGTCGACGCTGCGCGGCCGCATGCCGTTGCGCTGACCTGCCCATGAATAGAGAAACAGCCTTCACTTCCGTCCCGGGAAAGCGAGGGCTGTTTCGTGTTTCCGCCAGGAAGGGAAGCTTCCTGCTCTCGCTTTTTTATGATACATAATGTATCATTGAGGAAAGAGAAGGGGGGCGAACCGCGATCGAAAAGCGAAGAAGCGCATGCCCGGCCGCGGCGGCCGGTTGGATCGCCGTACTGTCCCTGTTCGACGCCGCGGCGACGGATGCCGGCATTCGCATGCAAGCGATCGGCGAGTGGAATCCGTTGGCCGGGTGGCTGTATGAGAAGGACGTTGCGTTGTTCTACGGCGTGAAGCTGGTCATGCCGTTATTGCTGTTGATCTTGTTGCGGCGGATGCGGCGGAACGACCTTAACGGAAGCCGCCGGATCGGGAGGCTCCTCGGAATTGCGGTCGTCGCCTACGGCGCCGTCGCTTGCTATCATCTCGGCTGGATCTTTTATTTGGTCTGGAGAGCCGGCGGCGTCTATATATAGGTCGAACCAAGAATCTGATATACTCGGAGTATCAAGGAACAGGTTCGCGCCGCCGCCGGCCGCGCCGACGAGGAGGCTATATGACGATATCGCTAGTCGTGCTTCAAGGGCCGAGCGCCTCCGGCAAAAGCACGATCCAATCCCGGCTCGGGTTTCCCCGCATCGTGACTTGGACGTCCCGCGCTCCGCGGGAAGGGGAAAGGGAAGGCGCCGATTACTTCTTCAAGAGCAGGGAGGAGATGCGGCGCCTGTTCGAACAAGGCCGCATGGTCGAGATGACCGAATATCACGGCAACTTGTACGGTACGCCGCTCGAGCATGTGGAGAATACGGCGCGGGGCCGGGACGTTCGTTCGGTCATTCTGGACGAAGCCGGAGCAGCGAAGATCAGGCGATCGTTCGGCGACCGGACGCTCTCGATCGGGGTGAAGGCGAGCCGGGAAGAGTGCGGGCGCCGGCTTGCCGCGCGAGGACACGACGCCGGGGAGATCGTCGCCAGGCTTAGCACTTTCGAAGCGGAGATCGCGGCGCTGGCCGAATGCGATTTGATCTTGAACAACTCGGACGACAACCGGGAGAAAATCGATTTTCTGGCCGAACTCGTTCGGAGAGGAGCGGAGCTGCGCAATGGCCCATTACGATAAGGAGACGCTTCAATATGTGCGCGACTGGGAAGAGAAGCTGAGGGGGACGGATTTCCGCCTCCATCCCGGGGAAGCGGGGGACCGCGGCCGCGACGAGTACTCTCGGGATTATGCGCGCATCCTGTATTCCGCGTCTTTCCGGCGCTTGCAAGGGAAGATGCAGCTGCTCGGCGTCGACCAGCACCATTTTATCCGCAACCGTCTGACGCACAGCATGGAGGTCGCGCAGATCGCCAGAGGCATCGCCGCGGATATGGGCATCGGGAATACGTTCGTCGCGGAAGCTTGCGCTTTGGCGCACGATCTCGGAAATCCGCCGATCGGCCATCATGGGGAAACCGTGCTGAACGAGCTCGTCAGGGACGTCGGGGGGTTCGAGGGGAACGCCCAGACGCTGCGCATTTTGCGCAAGCTGGAGAAGAAGCACCACGCGTACCGGGGGCTTAATTTGACTTTCCGCACCCAACTCGGCGTCATCAAATATTACCGTCGCCATGACGACGGCCGCAACCGGAAGTTCATCTACGACGACGATTACGAAGAAATCGCCCGTACGCTGGAGGAACGCGGGATCCGGCTCGGCGAGGTGGCGACGATCGACATGCAGATCATGGATCTGGCCGACGAGATCGCCTATGCCGCCCACGATCTGGAGGATTGCCTCAGCCAGAATCTGTTTACGATCGACGACCTGCTGTACGAGTTCCACCTCGACGGGAAGGAAAGGGGAGCGTACGAGCAATTGGACGGGATCGTGAACAAATGCCGGGATTTCGCCTACCAAGGCCGGTATTTCGGCTCGTCCGAGGAGTATTCTTTTCTGTTCCGCAAGGAACTGACTTCATCGATCGTCAATCTGCTCGTGCGGGACATTCATTACAGCGAGACGAAAGGCAGGTTGGATTATAAGGAGTATGGGCAATTGGCCCGGGGGCTCAAGAGAATCGTTTTCCGCCTCATTATGCGAAGACCGTCGGTGCAGCTGTACGAGAAAAGAGGCGAGAAAGTGCTCAGGGGCCTGTTCCAGGTGTACGGAGACCCTCGGGCCAACGCGGATCTGAAGCTGCTGCCGCCGGAATACCGCGTGTTCTCCGCCGAATCGGAGAGGCTGCGGAACGTGGCGGATTTCATCTCCGGCATGATGGATCATTTCGCGCTGCACGAGTACGAGAAATATTTCGGCTCTGGCGAGCTGAACAGACTCGTTTAGGGGAGGAAACGGCATGGATGGCGACGTCATCGTGGTGGGTGCCGGACTCGCGGGCCTGGTCGCGGCCACGGAGATCGCGGACAAGGGGAAAAGGGCGCTGCTGCTCGACCAGGAGCCGGAGGCTTCGTTCGGAGGGCAGGCGTGGTGGTCGTTCGGCGGGTTGTTCCTGGTCGACTCGCCGGAGCAGCGGAGACTGGGCATCAAGGATTCGAAGGCGCTGGCGCTTCAGGATTGGCTCGGCTCGGCCGGCTTCGATCGAATCGAGGACGAGGATCGCTGGGGCCGCCGTTGGGCGGAGGCTTACATCGATTTCGCGGCGGGCGAGAAAAGGGCGTGGCTTCACGGGATGGGCGTGCGGTTTTTTCCGGTCGTCGGCTGGGCGGAGAGGGGCGGCTATCTCGCTGAAGGGCACGGCAACTCCGTTCCCCGGTTCCACATCGTCTGGGGCACGGGCCCGGCGATCGTGGCGCCGTTCGAACGGCGCGTGCGGGAGCATATCCGGAGCGGCCGAATCGTGTATCATCCGCGCCATCGCGTCGAGGGACTGATCCGGGAGCAAGGCGCTGTCGTCGGTGTAAGCGGTTCCGTGCTCGCGCCGAGCGACGCGGCCCGGGGCGAGGCCAGCTCCCGGGATGCTGTCGGGGAATTCGCGTACCGCGCCGGGGCGGTGCTCGTCGCGAGCGGCGGCATCGGCGGGAACCACGACCTCGTGCGGGCGAACTGGCCCGCTCGGCTTGGCGCTCCGCCCAAGCGGATGCTGTCGGGCGTGCCGGCGCACGTCGACGGACGGATGCTCGGCATCGCCGAAGGGGCGGGGGGCCGCATCGTGAACAAGGATCGCATGTGGCATTATACGGAAGGGATCAAGAACTGGAATCCCGTCTGGGCGAATCACGGCATTCGCATCCTCCCCGGTCCCTCTTCGCTGTGGCTGGACGCCAGGGGCAGGAGGCTGCCGGCTCCGAACTTCCCGGGCTTCGACACCTTGGGAACGCTGGAGACGCTGCGGCGATCGGGGTACGACTATTCGTGGTTCATTCTGACGCAGAAAATGATCGAGAAGGAATTCGCGCTGTCGGGCTCCGAGCAGAATCCGGATTTGACCGGCAAGAGCGTCCGGCAGGTGCTGTCCCGGGTTTTGCCGGGTCCGACGGCGCCCGTTCGGGCTTTCATGGACAAGGGCGAGGACTTCGTCGTGGCGGGCTCCTTAGCGGAACTGGTCGCGGGGATGAACCGGCTGACGGGGGAATCTCTGCTGAGCTTGGACGAGATCGAGAGGCAGGTGCTGGCGCGCGACCGGGAGATGGACAACGCGTTCACGAAGGATTTGCAGATTACCGCGCTGCGCGGCGCCCGGAACTATAAGGGCGACAAGTTCATCCGCGTGGCCCGGCCGCACAAGCTGCTCGACCCGAAGAGCGGTCCGCTGATCGCCGTCCGGCTGCATATCGTCAGCCGCAAGACGCTCGGCGGTCTTCAGACCGACCTGTCCGGCCGGGTGCTCGGCGCGTCGGGAGAGCCGGTTCCCGGGCTGTACGCGGCGGGCGAGGCTTCCGGCTTCGGCGGCGGAGGCATGCACGGCTACCGGGCGCTGGAGGGGACGTTCCTCGGCGGCTGTCTCTTCTCGGGCCGAACGGCCGGGCGGGCGATTGCGGAGGATATCGGGTAGGCTTAGGCGGGTCGGAAACGTCGTGGGCGCAGGCTCATCGTCGTAAAAAGCGACAATGGCGCGCGGAATCGCCGTGGGCGCAGGCTCATTGTCGCGAAAAGCGACAATGGCGCGTGGAATCGTCGTGAGCGCAGGCTCATCGTCGTAAAAAGCGACAATGGCGCGTGGAATCGTCGTGGTCGCAGGCTCATTGTCGTAAAAAGCGACAATGACGTGCGTAATCGCCGTGGGCGCAGGCTCATTGTCGTAAAAAGCGACAATGGAGCACGGAAAAGCCGTGGGCACAGGCTCATTGTCGCGAAAAGCGACAATGGCGCGCGGAATCGCCGTGGTCGCAGGCTCATTGTCGTAAAAAGCGACAATGGCGCACGGAAAAGCCGTGATCGCAGGCTCATTGTCGTAAAAAGTGTTCGGACGAGCGGCCCCGTCACAAAATCCGGCGTCCGATTGTCATGTCGCTGTAAAGAGAGATCGAAAACGGAGGACAACGGCGATGAAGACGACTCAAGCCTACGAGCAATATCGCTCGATGCTCTTCGGTCTCGCGTACCGGATGACGGGGATCGCGGCGGACGCCGAAGACATCGTTCAGGACGTATTCGCCCGGTATTTGGAGATCGGCGAGACAGAAGTGCTGAACGAGAAAGCGTATTTGACGAAAATGACCGCGAATCGTTGCATCAACTTGCTCAAATCGTCTCGCCGTAGACGCGAGACGTATGTCGGGGAGTGGCTGCCGGAGCCGCTTCCGGACGGCGCGCCCGTCGCCGGATCCGATCCCGCGGAACGCCGCGAAAGCGTCGGCTACGCGTATCTCGTGCTGCTGCAGCGGTTAACGCCGTTGGAGCGGGCGATTTACGTGCTGAAGGAAACGTTCGGCTTCGAATACGGGGCGATCGCGGAGATGCTGGAGCGCACCGGGACGAGCTGCCGAAAAACGTTCAGCCGGGCGAAATCGAAGATGGCCGATGCCGAGCGAGCGCCGCGCGCGGCCGAAGAGACGGAGGAGGCGAAGCTGAAGTTCGTCGAGGCGTTCCTTCGCGCGTCGGATACGGGAGATTTCAAGCCGCTGCTCTCGTTGCTGCGCGACGACGTCGTGCTGATCTCCGACGGGGGAGGCAAAGCGAGGGCGGCAATTAAACCGATCCTTGGCATCGACCGGGTCCGGGCGTTCTTCGAAGGGCTGGCGGCCAAGGGGTCCTTCAAGGAAGGCTTCGAACGCGTTATGCTGAACGGGGAGCCGGGGGCGGCGCTAAGAAGGGAAGGCCGGATAGCGAACGTATTCGGCGCGGAGTGGGAGCCGGGAGGCTCCCGCATCCGTCGCCTCTACCTCGTCGTCAATCCGGACAAGCTGACGCGTTACTTATCGAAGCAGCCCGGATAGAGCCCTGTCGAGACGCCGATCCGGTTCCAGGCGTTGATCGCGATGATCGCCATGACCAGATCGACGAACTGCTTCTCGTCGAAGTGCGCGCGTACGCGGTCGTACACTTCGCGGGGCACGCCGGCCTCAGACAGCTTCGTCGCGCATTCGGTCAGCTCCAGGACGGCGCGCTCGGCGTCGGTGAAGTGCGGCGCTTCGCGCCAGGCGGTCAGGAGCATGATTTTCTCGGCGGGCACGCCATGCTTGAGCAGGTCCTTGGCATGCATGTCGATGCAGAACGCGCAGCCGTTGATCTGCGACGCGCGCAGCTTGATCCACTCGTATAGCGTACGGTCGAGTCCGCTTTGCTGGATGAACTGCTCCAGTCCGAGCAGCGCTTTGAATGTTTCGGGGTTGACGGCGCGATAATTCATTCTCAAGTCCATGTTTTCGTCTCTCCTTGTACCGGTTTGATAAGGTTACAAAGATAGAGACAGCGTAGAGGCCGGATTTGTGACGTCGTACGTCCGCATGATCTTCTGCTATCGGACACAGAAGACGTTATTTTGCCGAAACCCCGGCATTTTGAAGGCGATTCGAACAGACGATCCGCTATTTCGAGGATCAATGGCCGAAATCGCGATCTCGGAGCCCAATAACGGATCCTCTGTCCGCAAAGGCGCGCAAAACCCGGTTTTGTTCACAGATAGCGGATCCTCTGTCCGAACGGTCCGGGACGACGGGGCCCAGAGGACGATGAGCGGTAGAGCAATCACTTCCCCTTTTCCTCGTCGAGCGCTCCTTGGCTGATTTCCAAATATTTGACCGATTTCTCGTAATCGATGCTGGCAAGGCCCGTGTACAAAATATCGATCAGATTCAACTGGGTAATCCGCGAGGACATCGCGCCGATCCGAACCTTGTTCTCCGTCGAGGAAATAAACAGCGGAATGTGGGCTTGGTCGCTGACCGGCGTTTGGCCGTACTTCGTGATGCTGATAATGGTCGCTCCGGCCTTTTTCGCGGATTTCAGGCAGGCGACGACATTGGCCGTCTGACCGGAATAAGAAATGCCGACGGCGACGTCCCGTTCGGTCAGGAGGACGGCGGTCGTGCGTTGCAGGTCCGTATCGGCAAAGGCGAAGCTTGTCTTGTTGATGCGGACGAATTTGTGCTGCGCGTCCTGGGCGATCAGGTTGGACGCGCCGACCCCGTAGAAGTAAATATGCTCCGCCCGAGCGAGCGCTTCGACCGCTTTGTTGACCATCGCGACGTCGAGCAGCTTCATCGTGTCGCGGATCGCTTGCATGTTGTTGTTCGAGACGTTGCGGACGATGTTCGAGATCGAATCCTGCGGCCGGATGTCGAAGTAGCCTTGGCCGCCGCTTTCGTGCAGATCGCCGGCGACCTTGAGCATCAATTCCTTGTAGCCTTTAAGCCCGAGAGATTTGCATAGCCGGGTGACCGCGGCCTGGCTTCCGCCGCTTCGCTCGGCGAGCTGCGCGATCGACAAGCCGACCGTGCTTCGCGGGTCCTTCAGAATAAATTCCGCCACCTTCCGTTCGGACGGGGTAATCCGATCCAGAATTTCCCGAAGTCTGACCAAGCCTCCATTCATTCCATATACCTCCAACCCATGTCATCGTCGATCGGCGGGCTCGCCGGCAAGACGGTTATTCCGGCGGCCCGCTGTCCCGCTTGCCGCCATGCTTGGCCGACGGGACAGGCGCGACGGTTGCTTGCTTCATTATACTAAATCGCTACGATCCTCCGTCAATGCTCGCCGCGATCGCGTCGTGCAGCGCGGCTCGCAGCCGGAAGAGGGGCGCGCGGTCGCGGGAGAGACGGACGGCGTTGGTTAGCAGGACGACGGCCAGTCCGCTCGCGGGGTCGGCATACAGGCTCGTTCCGGTAAACCCAGTATGGCCGTAGCAGCGGGGCGAGAGCGAATCGCCCGAGGCGTCCAGCTTGTCGCCTTTCAGCACCCAGCCCAATCCCCGATGGCCGCCCGAGGCGTTATCCGTATGGCTGCGGATCGCCAGCGCGACGGTATCCGGGGACAACATTCGCCGTCCGTCCAACGCGCCGCCGCCCAGCCACATCGAAGCGTAGCGGATCAGATCCCGGGCGGTCGAGAATAGACCGGCATGTCCGCCGACTCCGCCCATCGCGGCGGCCGTCTCGTCGTGAACCGTGCCTCTTCTGGGCCAGGGCTCGCCGCGGTACCACTCGGTTTCGGCCGTGCGGTCAAGCTTCTCCGGCGGCGGAACGAAGCCGGTATCCGTCATATCGAGAGGCTCGAACACCCGCCGTCTTGCGGCTTGGTCGAGCGGCTCGCCAAGCAGCTTCTCGACCAAAAGGCCGAGCAGGATGAACCCGACGTCGCTGTAGACGACTTGACGGCCGGGCGGGATATCCGGTTCGACGGAGAGCGCTTGCGCGACGATCCGCTCGCGCGACGAACCGGAGCCGGGCTCAAGCGGATCGAGCGTGGGCGGGAGGCCCGACGTATGCGACAGCAGCTGCCCGATCGTGATCTCCGCCTTGCGGCCGGAGAAAGCGGCGAATTCCGGAATATGGCGGGCTAACGGATCTTCCAGGCGAATGCGTCCTTGCTCGAGCAGCATTAATAGCAGCGGGAGCGTCGCGGTCACTTTCGTGAGCGAAGCGCAATCGTACAGCGTGCCGGGAGCGGCCGGAATCGCCGTCCCTTCTTCGACGAAGGCGGTTCCGCAAGCGAATTCGGCGATATGTCCGTTTCTTCCGACGGCGATGACGCCGCCGGGAATTCGCCCTTGCTCGACCGCGGCTTCCAACAGCGCAAATCCTTCCCGCAGCTTGCGGGGATCCATCCCCATAAGCGGTGCGATCTCGCTCCAGCAGTCCATTCGGGCCATCGCCCGGCACCTCCGATCGGTTGTTATAGAAACGATCAGCCGTTTCGGCGGCTGATCGCGAAGAGCTAGATGAAAAATTGCTTTCTTTGGTGAACGCCGCCAGGGTCGACGGCGTAGGCTTGGGCTCTCTTGAAGCCGTTAACCGCTCCGCGAACGACCGTGAGCGCTTTGTAGTATTCGATATAAGGAAAGCCGTACGTCTCCCCGCGGGCAAACGCGTAGCAGTTCAGTCCCCGCACCCACCTGTCGTACGCTTCCTCGGGAATGTCGATGAACACCTCGGGGTTGTAATCGTACATGTCTTCCCAGTTCTCGGAGTAATACACGGCTTTGACGGGATGGTGGGGAAGCTCGCGCACGAATGCCGGGATGGCGGCATAGAAGCGGGCGTCCTTCGTAATATAGTGAGTGTTCTCGTGATCCTTGTGCATGCTGCGCGACCAATGGGTAATCAGAATGTCCGGCTTCAGCTCGCGAATGACGTCGGCCACCTCGAACTTGACCGTCTCGTCGAGAGGCAGCTCTCCGTCCCTGTAGCCGAAGAAGCGCACGTCCGCCCCGATGATGTCCGCGAATTGATGGGCCTCGTCGATTTTCTGCTTGGCGTAATCTTCGGCGGACAGCGTCGGATGGCCTTTCTCTCCGGGCGTGAGATGGAGCATCGTCACTTTATGGCCTTCCAGAACGTATTTGGCCAGCGTGGCTCCAGCCGTCAGATCCTGATCGCCCGCATGGGCGCTGATCGCCAGAATGTGTTGCTTGGCGGATGTTGTCATCGTCGATCTCTCCTGTCTGAGCGTAGTGTTGTTTATTTCAGGCCGTCGTTCATCATGCCGCGCACATAATACTTCTGCAGGAACAGAAACAATACGAGAATCGGCACGGTCGCGATCACGAGCCCGGCCATGACGAGCGGCTGGGTTAGCGCGGGATCGAGATGCAGCTTCAGCGTCTGAATGCCGACCGGCAGCGTCGCCAGCTCCTGGTTGACGGAATTCATGAGCAAGGCCCAAATAAATTCGTTCCACGAGGCGATAAATTCGAATATGGCCAGTGTGGCGAGAGCGGGCACGGTCATCGGCAGAATGATCTGGAAGAAGATGCGCAGCTCCCCGGCGCCGTCGAGACGCGCGGATTCGATATAAGCGTCCTCGATATTCATAATGAACTGGCGCATCAGGAAAATGCCGAAGCCGCTCACCGCGAACGGAACGATCAGACCGGCGATGCTGGCCGCGAGACCGCCGTAGCCGCCTTCCCCGAAGATGTTGTTGCCGCCGACGAGCGGAAAATGCACGGTAATATAATAGTTCGGAATGAAAAACAAAAACGTCGGAAACATCATCGTGGACAGCACGAAGCGGAAAATGAGCTTTTTGCCCGGAAACCTGAGCTTCGCTAACACGTAGCCGCCGAGCGAACTGGTCAGCAGCACCAGCAGCGTAATGGCGACGGAACGGGTGATGCTGTTCTTGAACAGCAGACCCAACTGGAGCTGCTCGAAGGCCGTCCGATAGTTATCGAACGCGAACGACTCCGGCAATAACGAATATTGAAGCTTGCTGTACTCCGCCGAACCCTTGAACGACGAGAAGACCATGTCCAGGAACGGAAAGATCATAATGACGGAGCCGAGCAGAATGACGGTATACGAAATCCACGGTATGCGCTTCGGCTTCATTAGTAGCTCTCCACCCCTCCCTTGCGGAATACGGTCAACTGGATCGTCGTAAGGATGAAGATGACCACGAACAGAACGAAAGCCATCGCGCTTGCGGTTCCCCAATTGCCGAACGAGAAGGCTTGGTTGTACATCTCCAGGGCGCCGACGTTCGTCGAGTTGCCCGGTCCGCCCGTGCGGGTCATGACGAGCGTCAGCGTGAACGATTGCAAGCCGCTGATGAAAGAGGTAATCAGCACGAACAGGATCGTCGGCCGAAGCAGCGGCAGCGTGATCGAGTAATACAGCCGCCACATTCCGGCGCCGTCGAGCGAGGCCGCTTCATAGAAATCCTGCGGAATGGCTTTCAGTCCGGCGGTCAGGAGCAGCACCGCGCTGCCGACGCCGAGCCAGCCGCTGACCGCGATGACCGCCCACAGCGCAATGTCCGGATTGTCGAGAAAGTTGACGGGACGCAGGCCGATGCTCGTCAACACTTCGTTCAGCACGCCGTTGGACGGGTTGTAGATGTAGAACCAGACGTTGCCGATCGCGACGATCGTCGTCACCGCCGGCAGGAAATAGATGGAGCGCCATAAGCCTTGCCAGCGCAAGCGCGTGATCAGAAACGAGACCAGCATCGCGGCCGTGAACGACAAAGCGACCGAACCGAATGCGAATACGAATGTATTGGTCAATATCGGGCTGACGAACGTCGAGCCGGACGAGAGAATGGCCCGGTAATTGTCCAGGCCGACGTAAGTCATCGACTGCAGATCGAAGCCGCCCCATTCCGTGAGGCTGATCACGAACGAGAACACGACGGGGATCACGAGAAAAATCGTATAGAACAGCAAAATCGGAATTAAGAAGGTATAGGCGACCCAAGTTTCTTTTCTCAATCCGAGCGTCTTCATTTCCGACCTCCTTGCCCGAAGCGGCGGGAAACGACTCGAGCCCGGGCGGTCGCGGCGGCCGCGGCCGCCCGGAGCTCGTCGTTACTTCAGCTTCTCTTCGATTTGCGTATGCGCGTTGCGCAGGGTATCCTCCAGGCTCTGCTGGTCCGTCCACATGCTCTCGATGTTTTTGAACAGAATGTCCTGCACTTCGGCCGCGGCCGCAGGGCTCTGTTCCTCGCTGGCATAGGCGAGCGCGTCGGAGAACATTCGTATGGTCGGATCGGAATTCAGATGATCCTGCAGCTTCTGGGCCTCGAGATCGGATTTGCGCGAAGAAGCCGTATTGAAGGTATCCAGCAGGAAGCTTCCTTCCGGAGTCAAGCCGTCCTTCGCGACTGTTGCGTTCATCCAATGAAGGAACTTCCATGCCGCTTCCTGATGTTTCGACTTGTTGTTGACGCCCCACGCCCACGTGTAGGCGATCGTGCCTTTGCGGCTTCCGTCGGGAGACGGAATCGGAGCGACGCCGACGTCTTCGTAGCGCTCCGCCATGACCGTCTTCAGCGAACCGGCCCACCAGCCGGCGCCGATCGTCATCGCGACCTGGCCGTTGACGAAGCCTTTCGTCGTATCGACCGCAAGGTCGGTCAAACCGTTTTTGCCGTACACTTTGCTGTACAATTCCATCGTCTGCCGGCCGGCGTCGGAGTTCAAATTCGACTGCTTCAGATCGTCGCTCAGCAGGTTGCTACCCGCGGCCGCCATCAACGCCATGAACGGCTGGTCGACGATGCCCGCATACCCCCGTTGGAAGCCGAAGCCTTGAATCTGCACCTTGCCGGCGCCGTCTGTTTTCTCGATAGCCTGGGCCATGCTCAGCAGTTCGTCCCAGGTCGCCGGAGGCTGCTCGAAGCCGGCTTCCTTGAGCAGCCTTTTGTTGTAGAACAGACCGTAAGCTTGCACTTCGGTCGGAATTCCGTAGATGTGGCCGTCGATCGTGACGCCTTTCGCGGCCGCGTCCGGGTAGTTGGCCCGCACGTCCTCGGCAATGTAATCCGGCGCTTTCGCCAGCACGTTATTTTTGTGAAGCTGGCCTCCCCACAACGTATACACGTGCATGATGTCGGCCCCCTGGCCGGCCGTCTGCCTCGTCATGATCGTTTTCTGCAATTCCCCGAAATCGACGCCGATCGGCTTGATCTGGATGTCGGGATTTTCCTTGTTCCACTGATCGATAATCGGCTTGAAGTGCGTTTCGTTCTGACCGACGTAGTGCGTAAGCATCGTCAGCTCGATCTTGCCGTCCGCGGCTCCTTCTTTCGCCGGCGAGTTGCCGCCGCAAGCGGCAACAACGGTCGTCATCGCCAGCGCCAGCGCGATTTTGGCTGCATGTCCTCCGAATTTCATGGGCGTTGCCCCTCCTTCATAGTCGTGGTTGCATTACAACGACTTGCTCATGACATCGAAACTTCGCGAGACGGTAAACCCCAGCTTCTTATACAGCTGTCCCGCGGGACTCTGCTCGGCGGTCCAGAGAAACCAGGCGCCGTGCAAGCCTTGCGCGCGCATCGCCTGCAAGCAGTCGTACAACAGAATTTTGCCGATTCCTTTGCCGCGCTGGTCGGCATCTACGCCGAAAGGCCCGAACCGTTCGCGCACGCCTTCGTAAGCGCCGTGCAGGCAGAAGCCGACAAGCTCGCCCTTGCGCTTGGCGACGAGAATATGCTCCGTCCCCAGATGCTGCAGCAATCCCTCCCGGATCGCGCGCCCCCAGTCCGGATTGAATTGATCCGTGGCGAACCGAATCAATTCGTACAGGTCGCGGTCCTCCGGCGCGGCGAAGGAATAACCTTCGGCGATTCGCTGCTCCTTCAGCCGTTCGACCGACTCCGGAATTTCGAACGTCACCAGCGAATAGTCCATCGCGACAGCGGTATAGTTGCGTTGAAAACCGACCCGATCGAGGAAAGCCGCGCCCGCGGGGTAGCCGGCGCGGTCGATCCCCGGCACGATATAGTTGGGGGCGTAGCCGGCGAATACAAGCGTCTCCCGTTTGTTCGCGCGCATGAACGCCATCGCGTCTTCGAGAAGGCGCGCGGCTATGCCTTGCCTGCGATAGCCCGGGTCCACGAAGAAGAAAGGGACCCAGCCCTTATCCGTCTCGAGCTCGGTGCCCAGCATGGGCAGCCTGCGGCGCACCGTATAGAAAACGCCGACGACGGCATTGCCGATCGCCGCGATTCTCATGCCTTGGGGATCGAAGTTCGGGTCGAGCAGCACCAGATTGCGGAAGCGCCGCTTCGTCACCGGATCCCGCGTCAGGCATTTGTTCCAGAGGGAAACGATATCCTGCTCGTCTCCGGGCAAATAATGGCGATATTGTATTGCGCTCATGCGTCGTATCCTCCGGTTTTTAGTCGTACATGTGATAGGCGCCGCGGATGCGGTCCCAATCCGCACAATCCCGTTCCCACTCGCCGACGATCGATTCGACCGCGCCTTCCTCGTGCAGGGTCAAGCGAACGCGGTCGCTGCCGCTGAGCAAGTCGATGAAGTAGCGGCTGCCTTCGAAGTCCGGCTTGACCCAACGGAACTCGTCCGGGTGAGCGCGCTGAACGGCCTGCAGCAAGCGAAGCCCGGTCGGAACCGAGCGATACGCCCGTTTGTCCTTCACCAGCGTCATAATGCCGTGGCACAATTCGTTTCGATGTTTCGAGATGTACGGGGTGAACGCGACCGGATGGAACAGAACGCCCGGAAGGTTCTGCCGGTTGAGCGAATCGCACACTTGCCGGGCGTTCAGCCACGGGGCGCCGATCCATTCGAACGGCTTGGTCGTCCCCCTTCCTTCGGACAAGTTGGTTCCCTCGAACAAGCAGTTCCCCGGGTATACGCGGGCCGCCTCCATCGTCGGAATGTTCGGAGAGGGCGGCAGCCAGGGGAGTCCGGTATCGGGGTATTCCATGCTTCGTTTCCAATGGAGCAGCGGGACGACCTGAAGCTCGCATGGGTTCGCCATCCGGTCGCGAACGAAGCGGGCGAATTCGCCGATCGTCAGCCCGGTCCGGATGGGCATTCTCCAAGCGCCGACCATCGAGTGGAATTCGTCGCGCAGGTAACCGCCCTCGCTGGTTTCCCCGCCGAGAGGATTGGGGCGGTCGAGGACGACGACCTCGACTCTGTGTTCCGCGCAAGCCTCCATGACGTAGACGAGCGTGGAGAGATACGTGTAGAAACGAACGCCCAGATCTTGCGTGTCGAAGACGATGGCGTCGAGCCCTTCCAGCATCTCCTTCGTCGGCTTCGTATGCTCTCCGTACAGGCTGTACACTCGAAGTCCGGTTTCCGGGTCGATCTCGTCCGGGATTTTCACGCCCGCCTGACGATCGCCGCGGATGCCGTGTTCGCAGGCGAACAAGGCGCTTAATTTCGCGGTAGCGAGCCCGGCGCATATTTCGATCGTCGAACGGAGATTCGAATCGACTCCCGTCGGGCATGTCAGCAGGCCGAATCGTTTGCCTTTCAGCGTCGCGGATTCGAGTTCCCGAAGCCGGTCGGCTCCGGTTAGCACAGGATGTTCCATTTCTCCCCGCCTTTCTTGTAAGTACTTTCATTGGTTATGCTCCGATTATAAGGGCCTAGAAATAATATTTCAATGATTAAAATTAATTATGATATTTTTTTTCGAAATTCTACGAAAATCGGGATCGGCTTGGCCTCGTATATGGAAAATGTCAATAAAGGGCGCTGGTTAGATGTGGAAAAGGGATTTGCCGACGATGCGATTTGCGGAAATTAAGTCAATTTTCGTCCAAACGTTTAGATAAAAATAATCATATTATGAATTATAACGTGATATTTTATTTTGCAAAACGAAAATTTTTCCGCTATACTTTGCGTACGTCAATCATCATTCGTTATCGCTGGAGGTGCTTATGAACAATATCGTCCGGTTTTTGACGACCGAGCAGCGCAATCCGAATACGAGGAAGATCGACTCCCAGTCGGCGGAGGACATCCTGTATCGGATCAATGACGAAGACCGCATCATCGCGGACGCGGTGCGGTCTTGCATTCCGGACATTGCGGCTGCTACCGAACTGATCGTTTCGGCTTTCCGCCAAGGGGGGAGATTGTTGTATTTCGGCGCGGGGACGAGCGGGAGATTGGGCGTTCTCGACGCTTCCGAATGTCCGCCGACGTTCGGGACGGACAAGTCGATGGTGCAGGGAATTATCGCGGGAGGACCGCAAGCTTTCCGGGATGCGGTAGAAGGGGCCGAGGACAGCGAAGAGGAAGGGGCGAGAGACGTCGACCGCCACGGCGTGAGCGCCAAGGACGTCGTTGCGGGAATATCGGCCAGCGGACGCACGCCCTACGTATTGGGAGCCATGAGCCGCGCCAGGGAGCTCGGCGCGACGGTCGTCGGCATCTGCAATAACGAGAATACGCCGATGCGGATGCTGGCGGACCGGACCATCGAAGCCGTTGTCGGTCCCGAAGTCATTCTCGGATCGACGAGAATGAAGGCCGGCACCGCCCAGAAGCTGATTCTAAACATGCTGACGACCGCTTCGATGATTCGAATCGGCAAAGTGTACGATAACTTGATGGTCGACATGAAGCCCTCCAACGAGAAGCTGGTCGATCGCTGCAAACGGATTATCCGGATGGCGACGAACGCCTCCGACGATCGGGTCGAAGCGGCCTATTCGGAAAGCGGCGGACATGCGAAAACCGCCATCGTCATGCTGCTCGCGAATACCGATGCGGCGCAAGCCCGGATGCTGCTGGAGCATGCGGACGGGTTTGTCGCGGCAGCGGTCGGATACGATGGCGGCAGGCGGGCGGAGATGTAAAAAAGGGCGTGAGGGGCGTCGGCTCCGACGCTCCAGCGCCGGGCGGCCTCCGCTTGAGGGGGAGCGTCCCGTCATCTCATCCGCTTGATCTTTTGCTACCGGACCCAGAAGCCCTTATTTTGCCGAAACCCCCTCATTTTGATGGCGTTTCGGACACAGGATCCGTTATTTCGATGATCCATGGCTGAAATCGCCATCCAGGAGCCGAATAACGGATCCTGTGTCCGAGAAGGTGCGCAAAATCCGGTTTTGTTCACAATTAGCGGATCCTCTGTCCGAACGGACTGGGACGATGGGCGGGGTGAATGTGTCTGCGGAAACGGCGTCGCCATCGAGACGGCGGTGTAGAACGGATCGGCGAGGGCGTCGGGAGGCTGGCGCAAGCTTTCCGGAATTAGGGGCGCTTCCGGGACTGCAGGAAATCGCGAATTCTCCTCAGGCCTTCCGCGATTTCTTTTTCCGTCAACCTGCCGTAACCGAGCACGATTTTGCCGGGATGCCGGCCTTTCGTCTCCGCGTAATCGTCGAACGAATCGAGCCGGACGCCCCACGCTTCGATTTGCCGCCAATCGACATGCCCGTAGACCTCCGGGCGGAAGGCGAGCTGAACGTGCATGCCGGCTTCGTCTCCTATGATCCGGGCCTCGTCGCCGAACAATCGGCGGCATTGCTCCCCTAGAAAAATCCGCTTTTTCTTATAGATCGTCTTCATCTTGTGAACGTGCCGATCGAAATGCCCGTCCTCCATAAACCTTGCTAACGCCAGCTGCGTGATTCCGGACGCGTTCAGGAACAGATCGGCTTTCGTTCGCAGCAGCCGATCCGCGAGGTCTGGGGGCGCGATCAGAAAGCCGATTCTCAAGGCGGGGGACAACGATTTGCTGAACGTGCCGGCATAGAGGACGCGGGACGGAGACAGAATTTGCAGCGGCGGCACCGGACTTCCGCGATGGCGGAATTCGCTGTTGTAATCGTCTTCCACGAGGTAATGCCCGGCCTCTTCCGCCAATCTCACAAGCTGCTGTCTCCGCTGGATCGACAGGATGCTTCCGGTCGGGTATTGGTGGGAAGGCGTGAGAACGATCAAGCCTTGCGGGGCGCCCCGTGGGATCCGGCTGACGATCATTCCTTGCTGGTCCACGGGCACGGGACGGACGTCATAGCGCCATCTTCGAAAAATGCCGGCGGTGAATCCGATCGTCGGATCTTCGACGTATGCGGTATGAAATAGGTCCTTGAAGGCGGCGGCCAGCAACAAAAAAGAATCCGAGGTGCCCGAAGTGACGAGAATGCGATCCGGACCGCAGCGAATGCCCTTCGCGCGATAGACGTAGCGGGCGATCGCTTCCCTCAAAGCTTCGTTCCCCCGGACGTTCCCGTAGTCCAACGCGCGGTCGGGCCCGTATTCCGTGACCTCCCGCACGTATTTGTTCCAAATCCGCCGCGGGAAACAGGTTAAGTCGGGCGAGCCCGCGTCGAAGTAAATGAGGCGCCCGTCTTCGCGGGCTTCCGTCCCGGACTTGGCCCTCGCTTCCTGAGGAAGCGGAACGAGTCTGGCGGGCGCGGCCTGAATGCCCTCGGCGACGTACGTGCCGGAGCCGGCGCGCGCCGTTAAATACCCTTCGGCGGCCAACTGCTCGTAGACCTCGATCACGATGTTCCGGGCGACGCCCAGCTCTTCGGCGGCCTTGCGCGTAGGCTGCAGCCGAAGACCGGGGGCGAGCGTTCCGTTCTCGATATTTTCCCGCAAATAATCGCTAAGCTGCTTGATGACGGGGCCGCCCGCCGGGATCGCGCTGAAACCGAACAACACGTCTCCTCCTCCCGAATTGGATTTCGAAACGGACACAGATGACCTTATTTTGCCGAAACCCCCGCATTTTGAAGGCGATCCGGACAGACGATCCGTTATCTCGATGAAAACAGGGCAAATTCGCCATCATCGGGCCAAGTAACGGATCCTCTGTCCGAACGGCCTGGGCGATGGGCGGGGTGAAGGTAGTGCGGAAACGAAAGACGGGAAGAGGCGCGAAAAACAACCGTCAGGGCGAAAACCTGACGGTTGTTTCTTTTGCCGCCGGGTCTAAAGCGCCCGATCGTCCACGCCGTTCAGCCAGTTTTCGATGCCGCCGATGACCGAGGCGACGCAGCCGTCCTCGAACGGGGAGATCAGCCCGGCCTCCTCGACGAGCTCCGTGAAGGAGAGGCTGCCGCCCAGCCTGCATAGCTTCAGGTAGGCCGCCCAAGCCGCGCCGCGGTCCTCGTTCGTCTTTTGCCAGAACTGGAAGGCGCAAATCTGCGCCAGCGTGTAATCGATATAGTAGAACGGCGTGCTGAAGATATGACCCTGCCTCTGCCAATAGCCGCCCTGTTCCAAGTAGGCGTTGTCGGCGTAATCGCGATGCGGGAGGTACTTCCTCTCGATTTCCCGCCAAGCTTGCTTGCGTTCGGACGGCGTCGCCTCCGGGTTCTCGTAGACGAAATGCTGGAATTCGTCGACGGTCACGCCGTAGGGCAGGAAGAGCAGGGCGCTCGCCAAGTGCTGGAACCGGTATTTGTCGGCGTCTTCCTCGAAGAAGAGGTCCATCCACGGCCAAGTGATGAATTCCATGCTCATCGAATGGATTTCGCACGCCTCGTAAGTCGGAAAGTTGTATTCCGGCACGGCGAAGCTTCTGCTTTCGTAGACCTGAAAGGCGTGTCCCGCCTCGTGCGTCAACACGTCGATATCGGCCGAGGTGCCGTTGAAGTTGGAGAAGATGAACGGCGCGCCGTATTCGCTGATATAAGTGCAGTAGCCTCCGCCTTGCTTGCCTTTTTTGCTCACCAGATCCATCAATCCGTTGTTTTGCATGAACTTGAAGAACGCGTCCGTTTCCGGCGACAGCTCGGCATACATTTTCGCGCCGTTGTCCACGATCCAATCCGGATCTCCCTTGGGCTTCGCGTTGCCCGTCAAGAAGGCCAGATTTTCGTCGTAATAGCGCAACTGGTCGACGCCGATGCGCGCGCGCTGCCGCTCCTTCAGCTTCGTCGCGACGGGCACGATATGCTCCAGCACCTGTTTGCGGAAGTTCGCCACCATGTCGGCGTCGTAATCGGTTCTGCTCATCCGGGCGTAACCGAGCTGGACGTAATTGTCGTAGCCGAGCTTCTTGGCGATTTTCGTTCTCGTCCGGATAAGGTCGTCATAGATGCGGTCGAATTCCGCTTCTTGATCGGCCATGAAGCCGAACGCCGCTTCCGACGCGCGCTTGCGCATGTCCCGGTCGGTCGATTGCTGGAACGGGCCTAATTGCGATAACGTCCGTTCCTCGCCTTCGAACGGGATTTTGGCGGAAGCGATCAGCTTCGCGTATTCCGTCGTCAGCTTGTTCTCCCGTTGCAGGTCCTCGATCACTTCGGGGCTGAACGTTTTCAACGACAGCTCGGCCAGCCGGAACAGCTGCTTGCCCCATTTGCGCTCGAGCTCCGGCCGGAATTTCGAACCGGTAAGCGCCCTGTAGTAGTCGGTGACGTACTCTTGCGCGACGGGGCCGTTCTCGTCGAAGAAGTCTTGCTCGGCTTTATAGAATTCGTCGTTGGTGTCGATCGAGTGACGGATGCTCGCGATCTGCTGCATCGTATCGAATTCGCTCCGCATTTTGTTAAGCTCGGTCATCGCGAGGTGTTGATCCTCGTAGCCGGTTGCCGACTCGAAGGAGGCCAGCAGCTCCTTGAACCGTCGTTCGAACGCTTTCACGTCCGGTCTTTCGTACTTGTATTCGCTGAACTTCATCCGTTTTCCACCCGCCTTCCGATACGGCTCGGCCGCATCGTTTCTTAGATCGGCGTATTCGCGGATATGGCCGCGATACGCTCGCATCTTCCCAAGTGTATTCGCCCGAGCTCCTTGTTAATCCTGCTTCCCGGGCGAACGCGGGGAAAAAATAAAGGCGGACGCTCCGGGACAGGAGCATCCGCCTTGCGGGTTTCGGTTAAGCTTATTCGAGCGGCGGCGTGCTAAGCGGCGGCTTGCGATTGTTCGTCGCCTGTTCATAAGCATACGCCAGCGAGAGCAACAGGCCTTCGCTGTAATCGCGCCCGAGCAGCTCTGCACCGACCGGGACGCCGAGAGGAGCCGTGCTCGTCGGTGCGGAGAAGCCTGCCGGGAAGGTGACGGCCGGGAAGCCGGTGCCGTTGGACAGGGTGCCGTTGCGCTCCGGTTGGTCGACTTCGCCGGCTTTAACGACGAGAACCTTCTGCAGCGGGTACAAAATCGCGTCGAGGTCCAGTTCGGCCATTTTTTGGGACAGCGCCAGTCTCAGCTTGTCCCGGTTCAACGTGCGCTCGAGGTACTCCGGATCGTTCAGGCCGTCCTCGACCGCGATTTCTTTTTCGAGCGTCGCCTGAATTTCCTTGACGGCCGTTTTGGAATCGACCAGTTCTTGGAAGGTTTTGATCGGCGCTTTCGGTCCGAGCGCCTCGAAATACTTGTCCATGGCGCTGCGGGCTTCCCATTGGGAAGTGCCGACGATCGGCGCCAGCTCGTCGTATTCGGGCAAACTGAATCGCACGATCGTTGCGCGGTTTTTTTCCATCGTCGCGATGACTTCTTCCATGACTTTGTTGACTTCCCGGTGACGGCTTTCGGTGCCGTACAGGTTCGTCATGACGCCGATGCGGGCGCCTCTGAGCGCGTTCTTGTCCAACTGATCGGCATAGCTCTCGGGGGTGCGGCCGATCTGGAACGCCGTGATCGGATCATCGGCATCGTAGCCGACCATGACGTCGAGCATTTTCGCCGCATCCTCGACGGTGCGCGTAATCGGTCCGATCTCGTCCTGCGTGAAGCTGTTCGGCATAACGCCGCTGCGGCTGATCAAGCCTCTGGTCGGGCGAATGCCGACCAGGTTGTTCGCGGACGCCGGGGACCGAATCGATTGACCGGTGTCGCTGCCGGTGCCGAGGACGCCGAAGTTCGCAGCGATGGCCGCTCCGGTTCCGCCGCTGGAGCCGCCCGCCGTGCGGGTCAGGTCGTACGGGTTGAGCACCTGTCCGCCCAAGCTGCTGACCGAGACGCCGCCGCGAGCGAACTCCTGCAAGTTCGACTTCGCCAAAATGATCGCGCCCGCCTTGCGCAGCTTGTCCACCGTGAAGGCGTCGCCCGGCGCGACGGAATCGCGCATGGCGACGTTGCCGCCGGTCGTCGGCATGTCGTACGTATTGAAATTATCCTTTAAAATGACGGGAATGCAGTGGAGCGGTCCGACATCCCCGCGCCTGTTTTTATATTCTTGATCTTTTTCTTTGGCGATTTTCAGCGCGTCTTTGTTTACGTTGATGATCGAATGGAGGGCCGGGCCTTTCCGGTCGTAGGCTTCGATCCGGTCGAGATAGCCTTGCACGAGCGCCGAGCAGGAGAGCTCCTTGCTGGCGAAAGCGGCGTGGATGCTTTCGATCGTCGCTTCCTCCAGCGCGAACGGCTTGTCCGTCGACTTGCCGAACGCGGTCAGCGGCAGCGTGCTCAGCACCAATGCGGCGGAGACGAGAGGCAATGCCAGCTTCTTGAGTGTGATCTTCATGTTGATTGATACAATCCTGATTGTGAACATTATATTATTATTGTATACTAAAATATATTTTCGTAGGTTAATGGAGGGTTGGATGTGAAGTATCGTATTGCGATTGCGGCGACCGAACCCGGATTTCCAGATTACAGCTATGAGCGGGAGCTTCTCGAGCCGATCGCTGCTTCCTTGGAAGCCAAGTTCTGCAATACCGAAGCGGAGGTCATCGACTTCTGCAGAGCGGCGCATGCCATTCTGACGAATCATTCGCCTTTTACCGAAGCCGTGATCGATCAGCTGGAGCAATGCAAGGTCATCGTGCGATACGGGATCGGGTACGACAACGTGGATACGGCGGCAGCCGCAAGGCGGAATATCCCGGTCGTGAACGTTCCCGACTACGGCATTCAGGAGGTCGCCGATCATGCGCTGGCGTTGTTGCTCGGCGTGGTTCGCCGCATTCCCCGGATGGATCGCAACGTTAGGACGGGGGATTGGTCCATCGACAGTCTGGGGCCGATTATGGGACTTCGCGGCAAGGTGCTTGGCCTGGCCGGCTTTGGCAATATTGCCAGAGAGGTTGCGCGCAGAGCGCAAAGCTTCAATATGGAGACGATCGCTTATGATCCGTTCGTTCCCGAAGCTGCATTCCAGGCGTTGGGCGTACGCAAGGTCGACTTCGGGACGCTGCTTGCGGAGAGCGACGTCATTTCCTCCCATTTGCCGTTAATCGAGGCAACGAAACACCTCTTTGACAGGAAAGCTTTCGCGCGCATGAAACGAACGGGCGTATTGATCAATACTTCCAGGGGAGGCGTTATTCAGACGGACGATCTGGTGCAAGCGCTCGTGGACGGGACGATTCGCGGGGCTGCGTTGGATGTGTTCGAGGAGGAGCCGCTGGCGCTCGATCACCCCTTGCTTTCTCTGGAGCAGTGCTTGTTAAGTCCTCATGCGGCGTGGTATTCCGAGGATTCCAAGGCGAGGCTGCAGCAATATGCCGCTTTGGAGGTTAAACGGGTTCTGGAAGGGCAAAGACCGAAGCATGTCGTGAACGGCATATAATTGACAGCCCCCTCAACGCCTTAGGGGTTGAGGGGGCTGTCGGATAGGGGAGATCAGCGCTCCGCGACAAAGCGATTGGTCAACGTGCCCAGCTTCTCGATCTCGACGGTGACGACATCTCCGTCCCGCAAGTAAACCTGCTTCTCCGGCGGATATCCGAGCACAACGCCTTCCGGGGTGCCAGTCAATATGAGGTCTCCGGGCGAAAGGGTGAAATGCCGCGAGATGTAGCTGACGATCTCGTCGCATCGGAAGATCATGTCGTTCGTATTGGAGTTTTGGCGGACTTCTCCGTTCACGATCGTTCGGATCTTGAGGTTATTCGGATCGCCTATCTCGCTGGCGGTGACCAGGTAGGGGCCAAGCGGAGAGAAGCCGTCGCAAGTTTTGCCTAGCAGCCACTGGGAAGTGCGCAGCTGCAAGTCGCGCGCGGACAAATCGTTCACATTGCAGTAGCCGAATACATAGTTCAACGCATCCGCTTGCGCCACGTTTCTGGCCGTCTTGCCGATGACGATGACGAGCTCGGCTTCATAATCCACTTTGCGGGACGCTTCCGGCAGCGTAATGAAGGCTTGATGTCCCGACAGCGTATTGTTGAACTTGTTAAACAGAATCGGATACTCGGGAATTGCGGCGTTTGTTTCTTCCGCGTGCTTCCGGTAGTTCAGTCCGACGCATATGATTTTTCCGGGACGGGTGACGCACGGCTCCAGCTGAAGGTCGTCTTCCCGAAGCCACAGGGAAGCGGCGTTATCCGCCAGGGAAGCCTTCCCGACCAAGTCGTTCAAGGCCTCGAGCGCGGAGGCTCCTTGCTCGATCGCTTCATGGATGTCCGAAGGTATTCCGGAGAGATCCAACACTTGCGCGGCGGCCTCCGTGTGAAGCACGCCCTTCGGCGTGACGATTCCGAGATAATGTCGATTTTCTTGTTTAAACGTAAGCAGCTTCACTTCGATGCTCCTCTCCGAATCTTAGGCGTTTTTCCCGAAGGTGGCTCCTCCGTCGATGTAGAGCGGGGAGCCCATCATGAATTTCGATTCGTCGGATGCCAGGAAGAGCGCGGCATAGGCGACGTCCTGCGGCGTGCCGAGCTCTCCGCCAAGCTGACGCTTCTTAATAGAGGCGATAGCGGCTTCCGGGTCCTCGTAGGCGGTTTGCAAATAGTTTTGTACGAACGGGGTCATGATCGTTCCCGGGACGAGCGCGTTGACACGGATGCCGTAAGGCGCGTAGTCGACCTGCATCGCTTTGGTTAATGCGAGCACGGCGCCTTTGGTGGCGCCGTAGGCCGCTCTCCTCGCCAAGCCGATCTCGGCAACGCAGGAGGACATATTGATAATCGTGCCGGCGTGTCTTTCCATCATGAAGGGCAACGAGAACTTGCTCGGCAAGAAAACCCCCTTGACGTTGACGTTCATAATTCGATCCCATTGCTCGATGTCGACTTCATGGAGCGCGCCGACATTGCTGATGCCGGCGTTGTTGAACAGAACGTCGATTTTTCCGTATTCGTCAATGACGGTATGAACCATCGTCTTCGCCGATTCGGCTTCGCTCACATCCGCTTCCACGAATAACGCCTGTCCTCCCGCCTCTTGAATCTCCGCGACGACAGCGCGGCCATTCGCTTCATTCAAGTCGTTCACGACGACGACAGCGCCTTCCCGGGCGAACAGCAACGCTGTGCACCGGCCGATTCCCGAGCCTGCTCCCGTGATGGCGGCCACTTTATTCGCCAATCTTCCATTCATCCGCGTTTCCACCTCTTCTCCATTGTGTGCGGCACCTGAAAAATCGGTTTCAGTATACCATCAATAAAGTGTACAAATCAATAAAAATGTATACAATTACAGGTTTAAGTTGATTGACTACAAAAATCATAAATTGTATACTAAATTTCGAAAGAAGGCATGAACCTATGCCAGCTTCGCGAAACATAAGCCGTTACTTCATGGAAGGATGAATCAGGATGCAATTTGCAAATCAGGTCGTTTTGGTTACAGGATCCGGCAACGGGATCGGGCGAAGCATTGCGCTTGGTTTCGCCAGAGAGGGTGCGCAAGTTGTCGTGGCCGATCTCGACGGTGCGGCGGCCAAGACGGTGTGCGACGGCATTCGCCGCTCGGGCGGAAGAGCCGTCTGGCATCAAACGGATGTTTCTTCTGCGGATCAGGTGGAGGAGCTGTTTGCGAAGATTCTGGAAGAGTTCGGCGTCCTGGATGTGTTGATCAATAATGTAGGGTCGACCATTCGCAAGCCGATCATGGATTTTACGGAAGAAGAATGGGATTTCGTCTTCGATACGAACATCAAATCGATGTTTCTGTGCGCCAGGCAGGCTGGCGGACTGATGTTGAAGCGGCGCAGCGGCGCTGTCGTCAATATTTCCTCGGTTCACGGACTGGGAGGTATCAGCAAGCGGCTTCCTTATTCGACCTCCAAATCGGCGGTCGAAAGCTTCACCAAAACGCTGGCCTGCGAATGGGCGCTGGACGGCGTTCGCGTGAATTGCGTATCGCCGGGCTACATCATGACGGATAACATCCGCGAGACGTTCGCCCAAGGCATATTGAATTTGGATGACATGGTGCGCAGGACGCCGCAAGCTCGTCTCGGAACGCCGGAGGATATTGCGGAAGCCGTGCTGTTCCTGTGCTCCGACCGCGCTTCGTTCATCACGGGCTCCGTCTTGCAAGTCGACGGAGGCTATTCCGCTTATCACGGTCCTGAGCCGGTTCCATCCTTTCATCACAATTTGGATTAATGCGTTGCGAATGATATTTTAATATGAAGAGCAGGAGTGTGTTTAAATGGCCAAAGGTACCGTCGTGCACGCCTCGAAAGTGAAAACGTTGGTTGTCGATAAGACGTATTCCTCCAAGATGCTGATCGACCATACGAATTCGGCGACGCAAAACGTCCAGATCAATATGGGGATCGTCGCTCCCGGCGCCAAGCATGCGGATCATCGGCACGAACGCGATTACGATGAAGTCTATTTGATCCAACGCGGACGCGCGATGGTCCGTCTGGACGGCGTCGAGCATGAGCTCGAAGCCGGGGACGTCGTCTTTATTCCGGGCGGCTCGATGCATGCGATCGCGAATCGAAGCGACAGCGAGGAACTGGTCATCTTCACCGTTTGGTCGCGCTTGCCCGAACCGGGCGCCAATCCCGTCTACGACCAGCGTTTAAGAGAATGGGGCAAATCGTATAGAACCGTCGACGAGGCCGAGGAGGCTTGACAGGACTTGATTTCCTTATTCGAGCAACTGCGGGAGACGAGGGTAGCGTCCGGCACCGTTGCCGTTTGGTCTCTCGGACAGGCCGGATATATTTATCAGCTCCCCTCCGGGCAATCGGTGCTGATCGATCCTTATGTCACGGATTACGCGGGCCGAGTGCTGGGAGCGGATTTCAAACGCTTGATGCCCGCGCTGATCTCGCCCGAAGAGCTTCGCCAGCTGGATATCGCGGCCTATTTGATTACGCATCATCATGAGGATCATCTGGATGCCGATTGCGTGCGCGATCTGGCATCCGCGTCGTTTCCGTTCTTCGCTCCGCCTGATACGATCCGCCGCTTGAAGGAGCTGGGCGTACCCGGCGATCGCTGCCATGCCTTGAACGCAGGAGACATCGTCGAGCTTGCTTCGTTCACGCTGGCGGCGGTGGCCGCCGATCACGGAGAGCTGGCGCCGGATGCCATCGGCATAATCGTGCGCGCGGAGGGGAAGGCCATCTATCATATGGGCGACACCTGTTATCTCGGCGCGCGATTTCACGACCACTGCGGCGATGTGCCGATCGACCTTCTGCTGGCGCCCATTAATGGAAAGTTCGGCAATATGGATGAACGGGAGGCGGCCGAAGCGACGAGGCTCATCCGTCCTGCGCGGGTCGCTCCGTGTCATTTCTGGATGTTGCCGGCCAATTCGGGCGGCGATCCGCTGCTCTTTGTCGAAAATGTGAGGAAGCTCGCTCCCGGTACGGACCCGTTTCTGTTCCGGCAAGGAGAGCTTCTTATTGTGTAAGCGGGGAGAGGATGTCCATGTTAAGCGGTAAAGTTGCTTTGGTCACAGGCTCGGGAATCGGCATCGGAAGAGGCGTTGCGCTTCAGCTGGCGATGGACGGCGCGGATGTCGTTGTCAATTACCGCAGCAGCGCCAACGAGGCGCAAGAGACGGCCGAACGCATACGCGCATTAGGTCGCAGGGCGCTGACGATTCGGGCCGATCTGTCCGATGTCGGCGAAATTCGCGGGATGGCGGGACAAATCCGAGATCATTTCGGCGGCGTCGATATTTTGGTCAACAATTCCGCAATCGACCCGAGAGAACGATTTTTTGACGTGACGGAAGAAATGTGGGACCGGATTCTGGACACGAATCTGAAGGGCACGTTTTTCTGCGCCCAAGAGTGCGCCTCGGATATGGTCAAGAAAGGCTCCGGCAAAATCATTAATATCAGCTCGGTACACGGCTCGTTGACGATGCCGCGCTATGCGGCGTATGCCGCCTCCAAAGGCGGGATGAACGCGCTGACGAGGCAGCTTGCCCTTGATCTTGCTGAATACAACATACAAGTGAACGCTGTCGCTCCCGGAGCGACCGAAGTCGAGAAGTTCTCCAAGACCGACCCGCTGTACGACAAGGATGCGATCGGCGCGCAAATTCCGCTGGGCCGGATCGGCTATCCCGCGGATGTCGCGAAGGTCGTCTCTTTCTTGGCTTCCTCCGGCTCCGACTTCGTGACGGGGCAAGTGCTGACGGTGGACGGCGGATCGAGCACAAGGTTTTTCTTGCAATAATGCAAATGGATAGGCAGCAAGCAGAACCGCCTCCAGCGTCTACGAACGCCGAAGGCGGTTTTGCTTGCTGCGCGTTACCCGACTTGCTGCCGATAGAACCACAGCTGGCCGGAGCGTTTGGGAATCGCGACCTCGAAGCCTTGCAACCATTCGGCGCCGCTCAGTCGCTTCTCTTCGCCGGTCTCCATATTTTCCAAAATGTACGTTTTGGATGCGTTCACGCCTTCGGGGTAAAGCACGAACCGGTCATCCTTAGCCCGGGTATTACGCACGACCTGGAAGAAGCCTTGTTCCTTGTCGGGGTCGTGGAACTGCATCGCGTAGTAGTCTTCCTCGCTCTTGCGCGTCTCGGTCAACGGATAATAATCGGCTTCCAGCATCAGCTCGGCGGCTCTTCGCCAGATGACGTGCATTCGTTTGCCGAGCTCGAAGCGGGCGTCTTCTTCGTCGAACGGAATCATGGACGTCAAGCTGGGCGCCATCGCCGTATGATAGGCATAGGCGTTGATCGGCTGGTTGCCCGCCGGCTCGTAGGCGCCCTCCTCATTGTCCCAGCTCATCGTATGGGCGCGGAAATAGGGGATCCATTCGAACATGTAGCGATGCTGTTTTTGCTTGATCGGATGATGCCCGTAGCCGACGTCCGTGTAGTGCAACGGCACGGATCGGCGCATCGTCTCCAGATCGTTGCGGCGTCCGCCCGCGGCGCACGAATCAAGCAAGAGGCCCGGATTGCGGCGGACAATTTCGTCCCAGAACGCCAAATAGCCTTGAATATGCAAGTTTTCGATCGCCCCGATCCGGTCTTCGCCCTCGTATCGGATCCAGAAGGGCAGCGGATCGAAGTTCAGGTCCTGACGATAAATATGAACGCGGTATTCCTTAATCAAGCGGTCGACATGATCGATCGTCCATTGCAGCGCTTCGGGATTGGCATAATTCAAGACGCGGTTGACGTCATTCTCGTCGCCGGGATAGAGAAGCCAGTCGGAATGTTCCGTATCCAGCTTCGTGCCGGCTTGTACGCGCTCCGGTTCAAACCAGAGAAGGAACTGGACGTCGAGTTCCTCGCAGCGCTGGCCGATGGGCGCCAGCCCCCGGGGAAAACGGTTGCGGTCGTGCTCCCATGTTCCAGTACGCGGCCAGAAAAAATCGCAAGGATACCAGCCCGCATCGAACCACCAGATGTCCGGCTTCATGCCCCGTTCCACATATTGATCCAACGCGGCCAGTTGCTTGTCTTCCGTCGCATTGGTGAATTCCATGCCGTCGGGGCGCCAGTCGTGAAGACACAGCTTTGGCGGCAACGGCTTGCCGTGTTCCCTGGGCAAAATATGCTTCAAATACCAGCGTCTCCACAGATTGCGCCCATGGGCTTCATCCCCCAGGAAGCCGAGAAAATTGACGCGCGGCGTCCGGATGGTCTCTCCGGGGTTCAAATACATCTGCATGCGATCCTGGCCGATGCTGACGGCCACTCCGCCGGTCGCCGCGCGCATGGAGGCGGACCACTTGCCCGGCCAACCGATGCCGATGCTGACGCCGAAGCCTTCGAACAGCAGCTTCATATAGGGGGAAGCGCCGTTGCAGGAGGTTCCGTCGTGCGGAGTCAGGGTGAACGTCTCCCGGTCGACGCTTCGCTCGAATCGCTCGTATCCTGAAGCGTTCATGTTGTCGCCGTTGCTGTACACCAGCTTGGCGTTCGATTGCGGAAGCACGCCGTCAACGATGCGGAGCTTCGAGACGGTCTTGGAGCGTTCGTTGACGGTGTTCGTGAGGAAGGCTACCCATTCCGTCGCCGGAAAATCCGAATATTCCAAATGCTCGACCACGATTTTAAGGCCGTCCTCATTCAAGGCCGTAATGACAGTCTGCTGAATATTGGCGCTGATCGTTCTTCTGACGACCTCGGTCGCGAACGAGGCCGGAATGCCTTGGATCCATTGACCGTCATATTCGAAGGAGATCGGCACTTGCTCCAAGTTCGTAAACGGAAAGATCGACTGGACAAGCTGCATTTCTGATTTTGACACTGGATGGCCACCCCGCTCATCATTTCAGTCTATTTTGTATACCTTAATTCAATATTGTACACATAATATAGACGATGTCTATCATTTTGGCGGAATCGCTCGTTATTTCATCTTCGGGCTGCCGCCGCAACGGAATTTCGGACGACCAGATTGGGCTTGACCAAGATTTTATTGCGCGGCGCATCGGGATTGTTCATCCGCCACAGCATCAGGTTCACGGCCTTCAGCGAAATTTCTTCCCGCAAATAATCGATCGAGCTGATGGGCGGAGATTGCCATTGGCAGGAATCGAGATTGTCAAAGCCGATGATGGACAGGTCTTGAGGCGTGCGAATGCCTTGAGCCGTCAGGGCATGATTGAGCACGAAAGCGATCGGATCGTTGGCGCAGAAGAAAGCCGTAGGCAAATTTGTGTAATCCAACTGTTCAGGCAGCGAGTTGAAATGAATGTTCCCGAACGTATCGGTAAAGCGCAGATCGTACACAAATTCCGGCCGAAGCTCCAGCCCCCAATAATCAAGCGCGTCACGGAAGCCTCTGTACCTGGCGAGGAAGCCGGACGACAGCTTGCTGTCCCCGATGTAGCCGATATGGATATGCCCGTTCTGCACGAAATGCTGAACAGCCAGGAAAGCCCCCTCGTAATGGTCGATCATGACTGCGTCGATATCGGAATAAGGCAATTCATGATCGAGCATGAGGATCGGTTTGCCCAACTGGGTCAATTGCTCGACTTTCCTGGGGGTCATTCTTCCGAAGAGAAACAGCGCCGCAACCTCCTTCTCCTGAACGATGGCTTCCTCCAACTGATCGCTCGAAGCGGACAAAGGGTGCATTTTCGCCTGAAATCCGTTGTCCTTCAGCGCCTTGTCCATGTAAAAGTAAGAGGCGAGCGTATGCGGGTCGGTCATGACCCTGGAATCGACGATGAACAGGACATCTCCGCTCGGAGTCGAGAGAGCGGCAGGCGGCTCCGCGAAATCCCGGTAACGCATTTCCTTCGCCGTATCGATAACGGCTTGCCTGGTTTCGGGGCTAATCCCATCCAGGCCTCTTAAGGCTTTGGATACGGCGGCTGTAGACAGGCCGAGTTTCTTCGAAATATCCAGCAAGGTCACTTTCTTAGACATAGCATCCTCCAACGCAACGAATTGTTCTGCTTGTTCGCGATTTCACAGAAGTCATATAAGTCTATCTTAATATAAAACGGAACAACATTCCAGAAATTCCGAATAAAAATTAACTAAAAATTAATCTTTGACATATTAAAAAAACGAAAATAAAATTAACTTAAATTTACGCAAAATGTTGACAGGGGGGAGTCAGAATTCAAGGTCTGCATGTAAACGAAGCGGGAGACTTGATGAAGGCCGGTCGACCTTACAAGGGAGCGGGCGTTAATTTCTTCAATGCCTTTTCGCGGACGCTGGCGAACGACGGGGATAAGAGCTACTTGCAAGGTTTCGAAGAGTTAAAATCGTTCGGCATTCCGTTTATTCGCTTTATGGCCGGCGGATATTGGCCGAACGATTATCGGCTGTATTTCGAAGATAAAGCCCGTTACTTCGCGTTATTGGATCGGTTCGTCGAGGACGCAGAACGCATGGGTCTCGGCCTGATTCCTTCCTTGTTCTGGCATCATTCAACCATTCCCGATCTGATGAAAGAGCCGCGCAATCGCTGGGGAGACCCCGGCAGCCGAACGATCTCGTTTATGAAGCAATACGTGTCGGAGTTCGCGGGCCGGTATGCGCATTCCCCCGCGATCTGGGGATGGGAGTTCGGCAACGAGTACAACCTGGAGCAGGATCTTCCGAACGCCCGCGACTGTCGGCCGCCCATCGTGCCCCACATGGGCACGTCAGAGACAAGAACGGCGGAGGACGACTTGACGAGCGGCATGCTGGATGTTGCATATCGGCTCTTCGCCGAAGAAGTCAGAGGCTTCGATTCCCATCGCATTCTCGTCAGCGGCAATAGCATTCCGCGGGCGACGGCCTGGAATCAGCGCTGCCATTTATCCTTTATTCAGGATACGGAGACGCAGTTTCAGGAAGCGCTGGCGTTGGAAAATCCGGATCCGTTCGATGTGCTGTCGGCGCATTATTACTTGAACGAAGGGCAAAGATTCGGCGCCGGTCAGGACACGGACAAAATTATGGAGCTGATGCAGCAAGCGGCCCGAGCGCTTGGCAAGCCGCTGTTCGTGGGCGAATTCGGGGTATCCGATAAGATGGAGGACGGAAGCGTCGATCATGAGCGGGGACGGCGGCTGTTCGCCGACATGGTGGATTCGCTGAAGAGGGCGGACGTCCCGTTATCCGCCTTGTGGGTATACGATTACGCGCCGCAGACAGAGACAACGGTAACGGGCGCGAACAAACGGGCCTATCAACTGGAGATGCTGCAGCAATGGAACGAGAGCCGGGCATAAGCCGGCTACACGCTGGGCGAACGCGGAGGTGCGCAGATGCCGGAACAACAATGGCAGGCAAAATGGATATGGACGGCGGACGGAGGAGAGTCGCGCAACGAGTGGGTCATCTTCCGCAAGTCGTTCCGCTTGCCGGATGGCCCGCGGAGAGACGCGCGCCTTCGATTGACGGCGGATTCGAGATATGTGCTGTACGTAAACGGGCAGCTGGTCGGGAGGGGCAACAGCCGCTCGTGGCCTGCGGAGCAGCTGTACGATACGTACGAGATCGGGCATCTGCTCCGGCAGAACGAGAAAAATGTCATTGCGGTTCTGGCCATCCATTACGGCTTATCGACATTCAACTATATTCGCGGGCGGGGCGGGCTGCTGGCCCAGCTCGACTGGGCGGAAGTGCAGGGAGCCGCACCGGACGGCTTGCGCACCGACGCCAGCTGGCGGACCAAGCGTTATGGGGCCCAGGATCCGCGAGCCCCCCGCATGTGCCCGCAGCTCGGATTCGTCGAAAGAATAGACGCCCGGGATGAAGACGAGAGATGGACCGGGACGGATTTCGCCGATGCAGACTGGCAGAACGCTGTGGAGCTCGGTCCCGCGGGCATGCGCCCATGGACTTCTCTGAAGAAGCGGGACATCCCTCATCTGACCGAAGAAGCGGTGTACCCTTCGCGGGTCGAATCGCTAAGGCATACCCGAACGTTTCAATGGTCGACCGTAATCGATGTGAGAGACTTGATGGCGCCGGAGAGCGTCGATCACGCCAACCGAATCAGCTTTGCCGGGCTGCTGGCAACGGTCATTCGTTGCGCGGAAGCTACGGATGCGGTGCTCGGATTCTCCAACACCTCGAACGGCTTCGGACGCGTCTGGATCGATGGAGAGTTGCAGTCCGACGACCGATTCGCCGGTCGGCATCCGGAGAAATATTTATCTTTGAAGCTTGGCAAGGGAGATCACCTGTTCGTCGCGGACGTGACGACGATCGCGTCCCATAATAACGGCTTTCGAATGGGGGTGTATGCGGACGGCCCGTTCGAGCTGGAGTCGCCGCTCCCTCGATCGTCGAGCGAAGCCGACCGCTCCCCGTTCGTCGCGATCGGCCCGTTCGCCAAGGCCGAGCATATCGATCATCAGCCCGCCGTGTCGATCTCCCCGCACATCGACCGGTACGTGAATGCGGGAGAGATCGCCTCGACTGAGTGGTTTCGGTCGAATCCGGGCGCTGCCCGCGAAGTGCCGCTGTCGCTGATGAGCCGGGAGGACTTGTTTGGATTATCGGTGTGGCAGAAGGAAGCGAAGTCGCGCTCCGTGCCCGGCGCCTTGCACAAGATGGCGCTCGCCGGTCCGGAACCGGCCGAAATTCCGCTGCTGGCCGGTTACGATACCGAGATCGTGATCGATTTCGGCAAGCAGCTGTCCGGATTTCTCGCCTTCGAAGCGGAGGCGCCGGAAGGCGCGATCATCGATCTGTACGGCTATGAGTTTCAATACGCCGACGGCGAGAGACAGAATACGCACGGCGTCGATAATACCGTTCGCTACATTTGCCGTCAGGGACGGCAAACCTTCGTCTCCCATGTCAGAAGAGGCTTGCGGTACTTGGTGCTGACGGTCAGAGGCGCTGCCGCGCCGGTCGCCATTCACCGGGTCTACATGAATCAGAGCAGCTATCCGGCCCCGGAGATTGGAGCGTTCGAGAGCTCGGATGCGCTGCTCAACGATATTTGGCAAATCAGCCGGCATACAACGAAGCTGTGCATGGAGGATACGTTTGTCGATTGCCCCGCATACGAGCAAGTGTATTGGGTAGGCGACAGCCGCAACGAAGCGCTTGTTGCCAATTACGTCTATGGAGCGGATGAGCTTGTGCGGCGTTCCTTGCGTCTCGTCCCCGGCTCCAGGGAATGGACGCCGTTGTTCATGAACCAGGTGCCAAGCGGTTGGAACAGTGTCATTCCGAACTGGACGTTCTTCTGGGCGATCGCTTGCCAGGAGCATTACGTCCGAACGGGGGACGCCGAATTCGCCGCAGAGCTTTGGCCGCATGTCCGGTTCACGCTCAAGCATTATTTGACGCATCTCAATGCCGACGGCGTGCTGGCCATTCAAGCGTGGAACCTGCTGGATTGGGCGCCGATCGACCAGCCCGACGACGGCATCGTGACCCATCAGAATTGCTTCCTGGCATTGGCGCTTACGCGAGCGGCGCAGTTGGGGCGGGCTGCCGGAGATTCGGCAGGCGCTGCCGCGTTCGAATCGGCCGCGGAGCGATTGAGGATAGCGATTAACCGGCGCCTCTGGTCGGACGAACGGGAAGCCTATCTGGATTGCATCCATGCGGACGGCCGCCGATCGAATATTTTCAGCATGCAGACCCAGGTCGTCGCATGGCTGACGGGCATGGCGCAGGGTGAGCGCAAGGAGCGGTTGGAACGCCTTTTGCGGAACGCGCCGGAAGGCTTCGTGCCGATCGGCAGCCCGTTTATGTCCTTCTTCTACTATGAAGCGTTGTCCGGGATCGGCGCCTATGAGCAAATGCTGGACGATATTCGCCGAAATTACGGCATGATGATCAGGCACGGGGCGACGACCTGCTGGGAGATGTATCCGAATTATTGGGGCAGCCAGTCCGGCAACCCGTTGCTTACCCGCAGCCATTGTCATGCGTGGTCGGCCGCTCCGGGCTATTTTCTGGGGGCATACGTCCTCGGAGTGACGCCCAAGGAGCCTGGCTGGCGCACCCTGACCGTTGCCCCCCAGCCTTGCGGATTGACCTGGGCGCGCGGCAGCGTGCCGTGTCCCGGAGAAGGCAGAATCGATGTGGATTGGCAGGCGGATTATGAGGAGATGCGCATTCGGATTGTCGTAACGGCGCCGAAGGGCGTCGATGTGACGGTCGTCGTGCCGCAAGGCTTCCGGGGCGATTCGAAGGTGAGAACGCTGGACATGTAACGATCGCGGCATAACAGGAGGAGATGGCTTGAATACAATCAGTCTGAACGGTCAGTGGGAGCTGTTTTACTTGTCCCAGAAGGTCAGCGAAATCGTTCACCCGGATCAATTATGCAACGGTCAGGCGGATCGGCTGACTGCCCAGGTTCCGGGTAACGTCGAGCTTGATCTGTGGAATGCCGGTTTAATCAAAGACCCCTATGTCGGCAGCCATATTAAGGATTTGGAGCCGTTCGAGCTGTACGAGTGGTGGTACGTTCGGGACTTCGACACGCCCGCCAAGCCGGGAAGGACGGAATTGGTCTTTCACGGCGTCGATTGCATCGCCACTTATTGGTTGAACGGCAAGGAGATCGGCCGCAGCGACAATATGCTGATCGCCCACGCCTTCGACGTAACCGAATCGCTGCATGCAAGCGGATCCAATCGTCTTGTCGTCCGGCTTCAATCTACGATTTATGAAGCGATGCGGCAGGAGTACGATCCTTCCATGTGGGCGATGGACTATAACTGGTCTCAGCTCTGGATCCGCAAGGCGGCGCACGGATTCGGCTGGGATATTACGCCCCGGGCAGTGTCCGCAGGGTTATGGCGCGACGTCGAACTGGTCGTTCACGATGAGGTGGAGATCCGGACGCCGTACTTCTACACGAAGCGGATCGATCGGCACGGGGCATGGATCGGCATTCAGTACAACCTGCAGGCCGATCCTGCGCTCTTCCGCGAGATGACGCTGAAATTCGTCGGAACGTGCGGCGAATCCCGGTTCGAGCGGCAATGCCGGGTCAATTTCTCCTCCGGCAATCTCGACTTTCACGTCGACGGAGCGAAGCTGTGGTGGCCGCGCGGGTACGGTGACGCAAACCTGTACGAGATCCATACCCAGCTGTTGCATGGAGACGTCGTGCTTGCAGAACGCAAGGACAGCTTCGGCATCCGCACGGTTGAGCTGGTGCGCAGCGAGTGGACATCGGCGGACACGAAGGGCGAATTCCTGTTCAAGATCAACGGCGAACCCGTCTTCTGCAAAGGCTCGAACTGGGTTCCGGCCGATATGTTCCACAGTAAGGACAAGGCGCGAATTCCGCGCATCCTGGATCTGTTCGCGGAGATGAACTGCAACATCGTCCGCGTATGGGGCGGCGGCGTCTACGAGGATCATGATTTTTTCGAGCGCTGCGACCGCGAAGGATTCATGGTGTGGCAGGATTTCGCTTTCGCTTGCGCGCTCTATCCCCAGACGGAGAAGTTTTACGAGAAAGTGCGGGAAGAAGCCCGATTCATCGTGCGCAAGCTGCGCAATCATCCGTCGTTAATTTTGTGGTGCGGCGATAACGAGATCGATCTGTTCAGCTTCAATCGCCAGATCGATCCCGGGACGAACAAAATCTCGCGCGAGGTTCTTCCGGCGGCGATACAACAATGCGATCCGCATCGGCCGTATTTGGCCAGCTCTCCTTACTATTCCGAGGAGGTCTGGGAGCGCAGAAACGCCGCGCTGGCGCCGGAGGACCATCTCTGGGGCTCGAGAGATTACTACAAAAGCAAATATTATACGGAAAGCAACATGCATTTCGTGAGCGAAATCGGCTATCACGGCTGTCCCAATGTCGAATCGATCGCGAAGTTCATCGACGAGGAACACCGCTGGCCTTGGCGCGGCAATGCGCAGTGGGCGCTTCACGGCTCGGACCCGATGGGGCTTGACGGCTGTTGGTCGTACCGGACGGAATTGATGGCCAATCAAGTGAAGGAAATGTTCGGAGAAGTGCCCGATACGCTAGAAGAGTTTGCAATCGCTTCCCAAATCTCGCAAGCCGAAGCGAAAAAGTTTTTCGTCGAGATGACCCGGCTGAACAAGTGGCGCCGAACGGGCGTCATTTGGTGGAACATGATCGACGGCTGGCCGCAATTCTCGGATGCGGTCGTCGATTACTACTTCAGCAAGAAGCTGGCCTTCAGCTATCTGCGCAGAGTTCATCAGGACGTATGCATCATGATCGACGAGCCGAGCGATTGGCACGTCCGCGCGGTGCTGAGCAACGACACGTTCGAGGCGAAGCGGGGCAGCTACAAGATTTGGGATGCCGACACGGGACTGACGTTGCTTGAAGGCCATTTTATTGCGACGGTTAACGGCAACGTGGATCTGGGCCGAATCCGCATATCGCACAGTGATCAGAAAATGTTTTTCATTGAATGGACGATCGACGGTACAACCTGCTACAACCATTATTTGCTGGGCTTTCCGGGCTTTTCGCTTGAGCGCTACAAGGGCTGGATGAATCAATTGTCGCTCCTTGAGAACGGCGTTCAAGTCTAGCGCAACGGGCGGATGACGGTACGGACGAAGGAGGAAGGGACGATGGAGGCGGAGCAGCCGCTGCTCGAATTTCAAGTGTTAACCGATACGCATCTCACCGGAGATTCGGCACATCCCTACAATCGGAATTTCGCGGGAGCGCTTGCCGATATTGCCGCGAATGCGCCAAATAGCCGGGCCATCATCCACGTCGGAGACGTGACCGACCACGGAACGGCCGAGGAGTACGGCGAGCTCAAGCGGATTTTGCTCGAGAGCGCAGCCTCGGGAACATTGCCGCAAATACGGTTTGCGACGGGCAACCACGATATGGCCTTGGGAAAGGGGGCGTGGGAGACGCTGATCGGGCTATTCCTCTCGTCCACCGGGATGCCTGCGGCGTATTCCGATTGCTGGATCGACGGGTACCCCTTCATCTTTCTTGGGACAGAGCAGGCGCTGGAGCTGAATTGCGCCTTGTCGAAGCGGCAGCTGCGCTGGCTGGATCGGAAGCTGGCGGAACGAGCATCGCCGTCGCGTCCCGCGTTTCTGTTCCTTCATCAGCCGCTTAAAAATACGGTGGCCGGTTCCTACGAGGACCAGGCGTGGCATGGCGTCGAGGAGGACGAGGAACTGAGAGCGGTGCTCTCCAGGCATCCCGGGGTCATCCTGTTTACGGGCCACACGCATTGGGAGCTCGAATCCCGCAATTGCGCTTACGACGGACGCGGCCGGCTGCCGGCCATGTTCAATGCGGCTTCCGTCGCCTACTTATGGACGGACGATCAGGAACGCAAGGATGGCAGTCAGGGCTATTATGTCGAAGTGTACAAGGAACGGGTGCGGATTAAAGGAAGAGATTTTCGATCTGGAAGATGGATCCCGCAAGCGCAATTCGAGCTCGGGCTGCCACTCGGATCGAAGGAGGGGACAGTGTGGCGGAAGTCATTCTGAGGAAAGTGTCCAAGCGATACAAGAAGAACGATCAGCTGTCGGTCAAGGAAATCGACCTGGAGATCAAGGACAAGGAATTTATGGTGTTCGTAGGGCCGTCGGGCTGCGGCAAGTCGACGACGCTTCGCATGATTGCCGGTTTGGAGCAGATTACCGAAGGCGAAATCTATATCGGAGATCGGCTCGTGAACGACGTGCCGCCGAAGCATCGCGACATTGCCATGGTCTTTCAGAATTATGCCCTCTATCCCAATATGGACGTCTACGAGAATATGGCATTCGGCATGTGGCTCCGGAAGGTGGAGAAGCAGATCATCGACACGACGGTCAGGTCCGCGGCCAGAACGCTTGAAATCGAGCATTTGCTTGAGCGCAAGCCCGCGGCGCTGTCCGGCGGTCAGCGGCAGCGCGTGGCGCTCGGAAGGGCGCTCGTGCGGAAGCCGCAAGTGTTCCTGATGGACGAGCCGCTGTCTAATCTGGACGCCAAGCTTCGCGTGCAGATGCGCGAGGAGATCATCAATCTGCACCGGCGGCTGGAAACGACCTTCATCTACGTTACGCACGATCAGATCGAGGCGATGACGATGGGGACGCGCATTTGCGTCATGAAGGACGGCGTCATCCAGCAGGTCGACACGCCGGAGAATATTTACAATCGTCCGGCCAACCAGTTTGTCGCCAGCTTCATCGGATCCCCTCCGATGAACTTTATTCCGGGGAAAATCGTCGTGCGCAACAACGGTCTGGCTTTCGATACGAAACGGTTTACGCTGCCGATCGTCAAATCGCTGGAGCAAGCGATGGAAGCGGGCAATTTCGTGGACAGAAGCATCGTCATGGGCATTCGTCCGGAGTATGTCGCGCTTCATCGCAACGGCGCGCCCGGCACTCCGTTCAAGGCGGTCGTCCGATTCTCGGAGCTGGTCGGAGCGGATCGGTACGTCCATTTTGTCGCCGGCGATTATCGGTTCACGATGCGGATCGCTTCTTACGAAAGATTGGAGGACGATAGCGAGCTGGAAGTCGTCTTCAATCCCGGGCATATGAATTTCTTTCATCCTGAAACGGGCAAAGCCGTTCGCTAATCAGATCGAAAAGTACGGAGGGTGGTTGAGATGAAGGAGCGACGCGTCTCCAAGATTGCGTGTCTGATATTGATCTTCGCGTTCACGGTCGTCGCCTGCGGCGGGGAGAACTCGGACGGGAGCCCCTCTGCCGAAGCCGCTGCGGAAGCGGTCTCTTCGCCGTTGGTCCAGGAGGAAGCGGGTGAGGTTTCCTATGGCCGGACACGGGTTCAATGGCGGGAGCAGGGCTTCGAGAGCGCGTCTGCCGGGCCGATCGCGTGGGCGGCGGATACGTTTGTCGCTTCCTCGATCCATTCGGATCGGCTTTCCGAAACGGTTCTGAAGCAAATCGAACAGAACGGCAAAGACGGGGCGATCGGGCTGTATGACGAATTGGATTGGGCGGAATACGAGATTGAAGTGGAACAGACGGGTCTGTACGAGCTGTCGATCGATTATTTCGCATTGAAAGGCTCGTTCGGACCGATCCAGATCGGCGTGCAGATCGATGGGCAATATCCTTATAAGGAAGCGAAGAGCATCGGCTTGAATCGTATGTGGAAGGATGGAAGCTTCCCTCTTGCCAAGGACGAGAACGGCAATGAAATTCGGTCGGTGCAAGAGGAAATCGCAGGCTGGCAATCAGTTGTCGTTTCCGATTCGAGCGCTGCCTATGCCGAGCCGTTGCTCTGGCTGTTGGAGGAAGGCACGCATCGGCTGCGCATTCAGACGATCTACGATCCCGTGCTCCTCTCCCGGCTGGCGTTCTCGGCGCCGACGGAGACGCTCCCGTATGCGGAACAGGCGGGCATACCTGTCGGCGGCGAGGCGATGGAAGGCGATTGGCATACCCTCATTGAGGCGGAACGCATGTGGCGGAAGTCGGACTCCTCGCTGCAGATGACCGCTTCGATGGATGAACTGGCTTCTCCGGAGTCGAACGGCAAAATCGTGTTCAACACGATCGGGGGCGACCGCTGGAAGAGGGGCGGGCAATGGGCCGAATGGCAGTTCGAGGTGCCGGCAGACGGCTATTATCATATTCATCTCAAATATTCGCAAGGCTACCGAACGGATGCCGCCGTGTTTCGAAACATGATGTTGAACGGCCGATATCCATTCCGCGAGATGCAGGCTTACCCTTTCGATTATACCCCCAATTGGAAGCTGGAGACGCTTGGAAGCGATTCCGGAGAAGCTTATCTCTTCTATATGAAGGCGGGCCGCAATACGTTGCGGCTGGAGGCGACCTATGCTCCCCTGCAGGGCATCCTCGAGTCAATGCAGGCCGCCGTTTCGCAGATCCAGACCTTGAACCGCGAGGTGCGGCTCGTCACGGGCGTTCGCGATCCGTTGCTCGGAGACGCGAACCGGGATTGGAACTTGCTCCTGTACATTCCGGATATCGTGGAGCGGTACGAGGACTTGATCCGGCAATTGGAGATGCAGTTGGAAGGGCTGGAAAGCTTGTACGGGAGGAAAATCTCCGGCTCGGACGGCATTCGCTCGGGCATTTCCGATTTGAAGAAGCTGAAGGCGAATCCGAATCTCCTGCCGAAAAGGCCGGAGATGCTGGCGTCCATTCAAGAAACGCTGTCCGGCTTCATGACGGAGCTGCGGGAGCAGCCGCTTGATCTGGACCTTATCCTGATCGCGCGGCCGGAAGCGGAGCTTCCCGGCGTGATTCCGAATTGGGGAGATCGGCTGGGCAATACGATCAAAGGCTTTTTCCATACGTTCTCGAGCGAATACAGCTACTACGGCCGCGAGGACGAGGATGCCATTACGGTCTGGGTGAATCGGGGAAGAGACTACGTGAATCTGCTGCAGCAGATGGTCGATGAACAGTTCACGCCCGAGACGGGCATCAGGGTCAATATCAATCTGATGCCGAATCCGCAGCAGCTCATTCTAAGCCATGCCGCGGGAAGAGAGCCGGACGCCGCGCTCGGCATCGATCCGGGCACGATTGTCGATTTCGCCATGCGGAACGCGGCCGTCGATCTGAGCCGCTTTCCCGATTATGAAGAGGCGGCTAAAGACTATAGCCCGGGAATGCGGGTTCAACTGTATTATAACGGCGGAAATTACGGTCTGCCGGAGACGGTCTCGCCCAATATGATGTTCATTCGCGACGATCTGTTCCAGGCGATCGGCATCGAGCCGCCGCAAACGTGGTCGGACGTGTACGCCATTCTCCCGGACCTTCAGCAGAGAGGCTACGACTTCTTCTACAGCCATACCAATTATTTGCCGTTCGTTTTCCAGAACGGGGCCGAGTTTTTTACCCCGGACGGCATGAGGTCCGGGCTGGATACGCCGGAAGGCTTCGCCGCCTTCAAGCAATGGACCGACTTGTTCAAGGTATTCGGCTTTCCACGCGAAGTGCCGAATTTCTATATGCATTTTCGCAACGGCGACATGCCGATCGGCATCGCCGACTTTAACACCTATCTGCAACTGCTCGTCGCCGCGCCGGAAATTGCCGGGCTGTGGTCCGTTTATCCGATTCCCGGAATGGAGAATGAAGGAACGGTCGAAAGATGGGCGGGCGGCGCAATACAGGGGGGCATGATCTTCAAGACCTCCGAACGACAGGAAGAAACATGGAAGTTTATAAAATGGTGGGCATCCGAGGAAGTGCAGTCTCGATACGGCAATGAAATCGAGCTGCTGAACGGAACGGAGTTCCGCTGGAACACCGCCAATGTGCAGGCCCTAAAGCGGCTGCCATGGCCGAAAGAGGACGCGGCGGCGATCTTCGAGCAGATGAGCTGGTTTAAGGAAATGCCGATCGTGCCTGGCTTCTACTTCACGCCGCGGGAGCTGAATTTCGCCTGGAACCGCAGCGTCCTGAGCGACGAGAATTACCGCGAATCGTTGGAAGCTTCCATTCTGGAGATCAACCGGGAGATGCGGCGCAAATTGCATGAATTCGGGCTCGTGGACGAGCAGGGCAATCGGCTTCGTTCTTTGGAGATTCCTCAAGTCAACGAGAAATGGGAAGGAAGGGATGAACCATGAACGCGGCGAACCTTCGCCATCTGCTTCGGGAGATGAAGGCCAATTGGCTATCGTATGTATTCGTGGCTCCGTTTACGATCGTGTTTCTTCTATTTATATTTGTGCCGACCGTAGCCGCCATTGTTCTCTCCTTTACGTCCTTCAACGCGATCGAGCCGCCGAAGTTTGTCGGCTTGCGAAACTATATTAATTTGCTCACCCAGGACACGACGTTCTGGATGCACGCCATTCCGAACACATTTAAGTTCGCGATTATCGTTGGTCCGATCGGCTATTTATGTTCCTTTGCGCTGGCCTGGCTCATCACGCAGCTGCCATCCAAATCTCGCGTATGGTATACGCTCGCGATGTACACGCCGTCGTTGACGGCCGGCGTCGCGATGGCCGTCGTATGGATCGTCATTTTCAGCGGCGATCGTCTCGGTTACATGAACAGCATTCTGTTGGAGCTAGGCATCATTCAGCAGCCGCAGCTATGGGTTCAGGATCCGAAATATTTGATGAATATAATGATCATCGTCAGCCTGTGGGCCAGCATGGGGGTCGGATTCCTGGCGATGCTGGCCGGCATTCAGAGCGTGGACAAGACGTTGTACGAGGCGGGGAAGATCGACGGGATCAAGTCTCGCTTTCAGGAGATCTGGTACATTACGATTCCGTCGATGAGGCCGCAAATGCTGTTCGGCGCGGTTATGGCCATCGTGGGAACGCTGCGGGCGGGTTCCATCAGCGTGGAACTGACGGGCTCGAATCCGACGCCGCAATACGCCGGACACTTGCTGATCAACCATGTCGACGATTACGGCTTTATCCGTTATGAAATGGGCTATGCCTCTTCGATTTCTGTCGTCTTGCTGATCATCATCTACGCGACGAGTCGATTATGCTGGAGGTTGTTCGGGACCGAAGGAGAGACGAAATCATGAGAGTCATGCGATGGGTCGCGCCGGCGCGACGGGTCGTGAAGAAGTTTACGTGGTTTCAGTTTTTCCTGGTATTGTTCCTGACCGTGCTGTCGATTTTCATGCTGCTGCCGATCATTTATTTGTTCAATCACGCGTTCAAGCCTGCTAGCGAGCTTTTCAAATATCCGCCGACGTTTATCGTCGAGCATCCGACGCTTAGAAACTTCAGCGATCTGTTGTTGGCCTCGAAAAATTCCATCGTGCCGGTCACGAGATATTTGTTCAATAACTTGATCAGCACGAGCCTGACGATCGGGCTGTCCACCTTTTTCAGCATTCTGTGCGCGTTCGCCTTGTCCAAGGGGAGATTTCCCGGCAAGGAGCTGCTGTTCTCGACAATCGTCATCTCGCTGATGTTCGCGCCGGAGACCGTGCAAATCCCCCGGTATTTCGTCATCAGCGAGTTGGGGTTGATCAACACCTACTGGGCGCACGTGCTGCCGCTGGTGGCGATGCCGGTCAGCGTGTTTCTCATGAAGCAATTCATCGACCAAATTCCGAACGAAATGCTGGAGGCGGCCCGATTAGAGGGAGCGAACGAGCTTCGGGTGCTGACCTCGGTCATCGTGCCGCTCAGCCTTCCGGCCGTGGCGACCGTAGCCATCCTGTCGTTCCAGGGCTCCTGGTCCAATATCGAAACGTCGACGTTTTTCATCGAAGACGAAACGATGAAGACTTTGCCGTTCTACGTGCTGACGCTGACGAGCGGGCTGAGCAATTCGGTCGCGAGGCAGGGCGTCGCGGCGGCCGCGACATTAATGATGTTCATTCCGAACTTGGTCTTTTTCCTTCTGCTGCAGCGGAAGATGATCGATACGATGATGCATTCCGGCATTAAATAACTCGTGGCGAGAAGGGAGGGGAGATGGCATTGTCTCGATGGATCAAATGGGTATGCGCGCTCTTGTTTTGCGGAGGAATCATTGCTCCCGGGCAGGCTCAGGCTGCATTGCCTTATGAAACGTATTCGTTCGACTCGAACGGCTCGCGTTTCCCCGTGCAAGCGGCCTATATTCCCGAGCGAATGATTGGCCTGGAATCCGGGGAGCTCAGGTTCGACAGTCCCGAGGACATCATGATTGACGACCGGAACCAACTGTACGTGGTTGATAGCCGGAATAACCGGGTCGTTCGCTTGAATGAGAATTACGAGCAAACGATCGTTTACGGCGACGAGGAAGGAGACGGCGAACTGAAAAGGCCCGAGGGCGTATACGTGACGAAAGAAGGCTTCGTCTATGTCGCGGATACCGGGAACAGAAGGGTCGCTGTGTTCCAGGCCGACGGGACCTACATTCGCGAATATCGAAAGCCGGACAGCGAATACCTTCCCGACAATTTCCGTTTCGAACCGATGAAGCTGGTAATCGACCAGCGCGGGGTCATGTATCTCGTGCTCAAAAGCGGCTACCAGGGATTAATGCTCATAGACGCGAAGGACGGACAATTCCGCGGTTTTTTCGGCATGAACCAGGTGTCCTATCATTTCCTCGACGCTTTGAAGCGCCGCTTTTTCACGGAAGCTCAGATGTCCATGGAGGGCGACAAGCTGCCGGGAACGATCAGCAACGTGACGATCGACGATCAAGGCTTGATCTATACGTCCAGCGTGCGGGTGCCGACCAGGCAATTGAAGAAGCTGAATTATGCCGGGGCCGACTTGCTGGGCGATCGGGTGTACGGTGAGAAGCAGCTGAAAGCCGGCCAGGAGCGGATGTTTGCCGATCTGACGGTCGATCGGAGCGGGATGATCGCCGCCGTGGACAATCAAACCGGGATCATCTATCAGTACGATGCGGACGGCGAAATTTTGTTTGCCTTCGGAGGCAAGGACGAGGGCTTTCGCAAGCTGGGCTTGCTGGAGCAGCCGAAAGCGATCGAAGTCGACGCGAACGGAAAGCTGTACGTCGTCGACAGCGGCGCCAACGCCGTGTATGTGTTCAGGCCGTCCGATTTCGCGCTGAAGGTGCTGGAAGCGAAGCGGTTGACGCTGGACGGGAAGTATCGCGAAAGCGAAGAGCTGTGGAACGAGGTGCTGCGTCTGAACAGTAAATATTACTTGGCTCACCTCGGGATCGGCAAGTCCTATTACAGTCAAGGCATGTGGGAGCAATCGATGGACCATTTCAAAGCCGCGAATGCGGTGACGGAGTATTCCAAAGCGTTCTGGCAAGTCCGGCTGAACTTCATGCAAAGCCATTTCACGCTTATCGCTTCCGTGCTGCTCGCTTCGGTTATCGCGATCTATGCGATCCGGCGTCTGCTGGGCCGTAAGATGGCGAACATCCTCAGCCGGTATGAGAATTCGCTGGCGATGGTTCAACTCAAGGGGCTGTTCCGCTTGTTGAAGCATCCGTTCGAGGGCTTCGCCGAGCTTCGTTATGATCGCAAGTCCGGCTTGATCACGTCCGTCGCGCTGCTGGCGCTGCTCTACGTCATGCTTATCGCCTCGGAGCTGGCGAGCAGCTTCATTTTCAATCCGAGAGAAACGAATGATGTGGACCCGCTCGTCGTCCTGGCAGCGCTTCTGGTGTTGTTCGCCACATGGGTCGTCTGCAATTACTTGATCAGCTCGATCTTCCGGGGACAAGGCCGATTCGTGGACGTCGTGATCGGAAGCAGCTACGCGCTTGCGCCGTACGCCTTGCTCATCTTTCCGATTTCGCTCGTATCGAACGCGCTGACGCTGGGAGAATCGGCGATCTACAGCTTCTTGACCGCCGGCGTCCTATGCTGGACGGGCTTTCTGTTCGTCGTATGCGTCAAGGAGATTCATAACTTCGATCTTGGAGAAGCGGTTCGAATCATCGTTCTAACGATCCTGTTCGCGTTGGCGGTGTGGATCCTCATCTTCATTTTCTTCGGCATGAACGTCCAACTGTTCGACTTTATTACACAGGTCAGGGAGGAGTTGAAATTCCGTGCGTAGATGGAACAGAAGATGGCTGGCAGCAGGAATACTCCTCCTGGTCATTCTCGCAATCGCCGCGATCGGGTTGTTGCGGCCGGATGACCGGGCTCGGGATATGCCTTCCTTGGCGGAGCAAACGGCATTGCAGAATACCGGTCCGGCGGGCGCGTCTCTGACCGTGGGGAAAGTCTTCACGCCAGTCGCGGAGAATGACCGATTGGCGCTTGCGGTGAATGACGCGGGTCAGATTCGGGTGACGGATCGCGGGGGACGGCACGAGTGGTTCAGCAATCCTCAGACGGATGCGCTGGCGCTCGAGGAAGTTCAGGGATACTGGCGCCATACGCTGGAATCGCCGTTCGTCATCGAATACCTCGATCTAAAGGGCATCAGCACGGAAGTGATTACGGCGAATTCGGCGGATCTGGATGCCGCGGTTTCCTTCCATGAGCTGGAGAGCGGCATCGAGATCGCATTCGATCTGCGGAAAATCAACATTCGCTTTTCCTATCTTGTCCGCTTGGCCGATGATCATCTGGAGATATCGATTCCTTATGACCGGATCGTCGAATCGGGGGATACGAGGCTGGTCAGCCTTTGGGTCATGCCGATGTTCGGCGCGATGCAGGGCGCGACGAACACCGGTTATATGTTCGTGCCGGACGGGATCGGCGCGCTGATCCCGTTCGATCCGACGACCCGTTATTCCTACTCTTATTCCTCTCGATCTATCTATGAAGGGGACGTTCTGTACCCCGTATTCGGCATGGCCAGCGGAGACAAAGCGTTCGTCGGCATCATTGACGAGGGAGAATTCACCGCGGAGATTGCGGCGACGCCAGGAGGCATGTATACGACGTTCAATTGGGTGACCCCGCAATTCGTCTACCGTGAGGACTACTTTAAGCTGACGAGCCTGTTCGGAAGCGGATTCCAGGTGTTCCAAGAGGAGAAGGCGCGGGAGGATCGCCGAATCCGCTATTATTTCCTGTCCGGCGACGACGCGAACTATGCCGGGATGGCCCGAGCATACAGGCACTACTTGATGGAAGCCAAAGGGCTCGAGCGCAGGACGGAGGCGTCCTATCCGCTGGACCTCTATGTGATGGGCGGCGACCGGGAGAAGGCGCTCGTCGGCAAGAGGCTTGTACCGGTCACGACCTTCGATCAGGCCGGGCAGATGATTCGGTCCTTGGCGGAATCGGGCGTCGAACCGATCGACGTGACGTATCGAGGCTGGGAAAATAACGGCTATCTTCAGGATACGCCGGGACGCTTCCCGCCAAGCAAAGCGTTGGGAGGAGCGGGAGGACTCGCGGAGCTGGCCCGACAAGTGCATTCGTCGGGCGGCAAGCTCTATTTGGCGGATAACTTCGCGGTCGCTTATTCCTCCAACAATGGATTCAATCCGAAAAACGACGCTGTCCGGGACGACAACGGCAAGGTCATCTCCGACGATCTGGGTCTGGGCGTTACGGAATATTTCGTTCAACCCTATCTGGCCTGGCATTATCTGCAGGATAGCTTCGCCAGGTTCCGCGACTTAACCGTCGACGGACTCTATCATGAAGGGATCGGCAAGACGGTTTTTTCCGACGAATCTCCGTCTCGTCCGATTCCGCGCAAGGAAACGGCGGCCGTATTCGAAGCGATGCTGGCGGACACAAGCCATCGTCTCGGCGAGGCCCGAGCGGATCACGGCAATGCCTATGCGCTGCCCTATGTGAGCCATATCGGCAGACTCCCGTTCGATACGAGCTACGATATGCTCGCCAGCATTAAAGTCCCGTTCTATCCGATCGCGCTGCACGGGCTCGTGTCGTACTCCGGCATTCCGCTCAATCTGCAGGACGAGGGGCGGACGGGCTTCCTGAACACGTTGGAATACGGAGCCTTGCCTGCGTATCTGCTGACCCACGACGACCCTGCCGCGCTGAAGCATACGCTCAGCGATTCGATCTACAGCAGCCGGTTCGAGGAATGGCGGGAGCAAGCGATCGCCCGCTATTCGGAACTGAAATCGGCGATCGGAACGCTCGGCAATCAGTTTATCGAAGATCACCGCGAGCTGGCCCAAGGCGTATACGAAACCGTATACGAAGACGGCACGAGCGTGATCGTCAATTATACGCGGCAATCGTATCGTGCGGGGGATCGTGAAGTGTTGCCCGAAAATTACAGCATCGCGAGAGGAGTGGGTCGGGGATGAAAGGGGCGAAGCGAACCAAATTATCCATGAACGGCCGCGAGGCGCTGACCGGCTATATCTTTCTTGCGCCCTGGCTGATCGGCCTCGGTCTCTTCGTCGCCTATCCGCTGCTGTTCACGATCTATATGAGCTTTAACGATGTCCGAATTACGAATTTAGGCTTGCAGATGAATTGGATCGGCTTGCAGAACATGACGAACGCGTTCCTGAAGGACAACCAATTTCCGATTATTCTGTTCGAGGAATTGCTTCGGACGCTGATCGCGATTCCGTTGATCATCTTGTTCGCGCTGTTCGTCGCGGTCATGCTGAATATCAAGTTTCCGGGCAGGACGGTGTTCCGGGCCTTCTTCTTCCTTCCGGTCATCTTCTCGACGGGCAGCGTGCTCAACCAACTGTTTTTCCAAGGCGCTGGCGGGCTGCAAATTTTGGAGCAATACGATATATCGGGATTCATTTTGTCTAATTTCCCGAAGGCGCTGGCGGAGCCGTTAATCAGCGTGCTGGATATGCTGGTCATCATTTTGTGGTATTCCGGGGTTCAGGTGCTGCTGTTTCTGGTCGGGTTCCAGACGATCGGGCAGCAGGTGTACGAAGCCGCCCGCATCGACGGCTCTACGATGTGGATGACGCTATGGAAAATTACGCTGCCGGGTCTGACGCCTTTCATTCTGCTGAATACGATCTTCACGATCGTCGATATGTCGACGTTCCCGTTCAGCGGCGTCATGTCCTATATTATCGGCAATATGAATACTGCCGGGTACGGCTACATTAGCGCAATCGCCTTTATTTATTCTTTGATTATCTTCGTTATGATTATGGCCGTGCTTGCCGTCTTCAGCAAAATAAGCGGCAGAAGCAGGAGGGGATGAGATGCCAAAGTGGGTAAGGCTGGCAAGAAACGCCATGCTGGGCAACGCCGAGAAGCTGGGAATTTTTAAGGTTCTGTTAATTTACTTCGTGCTGGTCAATATCGTCTTTCTCTATTTGAATCCGCTCCTGCACATGTTCTCCACGATGGTGAAGAGCACGGCGGATTTGCTGGATCCGACCGTCAGGTGGATTCCCCGCGCGATCGATCTGACGTTTCTTAAGCAGGCCTGGTTCGGCATCCGGTTCCCCGAGACGTTCAAGAACAGCATGATCATTGCCGGCTTCGGCGCCGTCTTCCACGTCATCTCCTGCTCCATCACCGGCTACGGCTTCGCGAGATTCCGGTTTCCGGGCAGGAACGTGCTGTTCGGCGTGCTGATCGTCTGCTTCCTGGTCCCGCCGGCGACGCTGACGTTGCCGATGTACATCTTGTTCAGCAAGCTGGGCTTGCTGGGCTCGCCGCTTGCGATCATCTTGCCTGCGCTGTTCGCGCACGGCATCCGGGGCACGCTGTTCGTCATTATTTTCCGCCAGTTCTTCCAGACGGTGCCGAAGGCTTACGAGGAGGCGGCGTATCTGGACGGAGCGGGATCGTTTCGGATCTTCTACAAGCTCATGCTGCCGCTTGCCAAGCCGGCGATTATCGTCGTCTTTATTTTCTCCTTCGTCTGGCACTGGAACGAAACCTTTTTGACCGGATTGTTCTTGAGAGGGGAGCATATGCCGCTGTCCTTCGCGTTGGACAGCCTGTGGCAAGAGCTGGAGCGAATGTACGGAGCCGGGGGATATACGGACAACGAATCGATGAAGATGGCTGGCAGCTTCTATGTCATTTTGCCGCCGATGGTTCTCTATCTGCTCGTTCAAAAATGGTTTATGAGAGGCGTCGAAAAGTCGGGAATTGTGGAATAAAAGAGAACAAAGATTTAAATATGTATACAAAATAATGTTTTTGTTGACGTAATAGAATTTCGGGATATATAATTGCATCGAGACTCGCGCATGAGAGGTTGAAGAAGAGTCTGGATGGAAGCGTTCCCAAGACTTGTGGTTTCGAAAACCATCAAATTGAGCAAAGGGGATTGTAACATGAACAGAAAAGCAAGCAGAGTCATTCCGATGCTGGTATTGTGCTTCTTGATCTTTCTCGTAGGCTGTTCCTCGAACGGCGGCGGGAATACGGCTTCACCGTCGCCAAGCCCTTCGTCTACCAGTGACGGAGCCTCGACTCCGGAGCCGAGCGACAGCGGCGAGGCCGTCGTTGACAACAGCCAATATACGGGCACTGTCAAGGTGCTTCGCGAGTGGGCGGATATTCAGCCGAACAAGGCGATGTTCGACGCGCTTGCGATCGCCTTCATGGAAGAATATCCGAATGTGAAGATCGAATACGTGACGGACGGCTGGGCGGCTTCCTTGCCCACGTATGTCGCGGCCAACGACAGTCCGGACCTGGTCATGACCAGCAGTCCGAATCCCAGCTTCCTGAAAGACAATCTGCTGGAGGATTTGACGCCGTATATCGAGAAAGACGGAACGATCGGCAAAGACAACTACGTGGATGCGGCCTACAGCAAGTATGTCGTGGGCGACAAGCTGTACGGCTTGCCTTGGAACGTCGATCCGAACTTCCCGCTCTTTCATAACAAAAAGATATTGGAGCAGTACGGCATCACCGAGGTGCCCGCGATCCAGACGCTTGAGGATCTCGGCGACTACCTGGAGCAATTCTGGATCGTGAATAACGGCAAGCAGGAGATGACGACGTTCGACCCTTCGAGCATTTGGGGAGCTTCCACCGCATTCATGACCTGGTCCTTCCTGAACGGCGCAACGCCTGAGGACATTTATGATCCCGTATCGAGGAAGATCGGCTACAACAATCCGAAAATCGTGGAAACGATGGAATGGATGGCCGATTTCTATCAGGAAAATATCGATGCGACCCGAATGGAAGACCTGAAGAAAACATTGCCCGCGGATACCGATTTGTTCGATGCCAACAAGATGGCCGTCTCTTACGTGTATACGCAAAAAATGAGAGACGAGATGGAGCTGCACTTGACGGCATTGCCGGATGAATCGCTGTGGGTAGGCGGCTACGGCTTTTCGATGGTGTCAACGGGCAAAAACAAGGAAGCGGCGTTTCAGTTCCTGAAATGGCTGACGACCTCCGATGCCGCGGCAAGAATTTCATATGACATTCTGGGCGTGATCCCGGCCAAGAAAACGGTGCCGTATCTTGAAGAGCTGGCGCAATCCGACGAGCTGCTGAAATTGCGTCTGGACATTTTGAGCAAAGTCAAGAAGTATCCGCCGCTGACGCCCGTAAACCTACCGGAAACGTTCGAAGCCGACTTTATGGCGGTGCTGAACGGAACGTCCAGCGAGGATCCGCAAGCCTATCTGGATAACCTGAACAAAATCATGCAGCAGCAGATTGACGATTATTATAATCAGTAGAGCGTGAATAAGGGGGGGCTAGCCGCGAAGCAAGCGGGTTAGCCTCCTTGTTCTTATGAACGCCCGTTTGTATGATTTTCGGGCAACCGATATTCCGAAATGCGAAATTGTTGACATGTCGCGAACGCTATTGCTATTCTGGAAATACAGAAAGGCACAATGCTGCCTATAATTCGAGCCAAAGGAAAGCAAAGGACATGAGTCAATTTCAGGATGCTTTATCCCGATCGCACCATACGAAAGAAGTCGTCGCGCAGCTTCGCAAAGATATTATTCTCGGCAAGTACAAGCGAGGAACGAGGCTGATCGAAGCCAAGCTGGCCGAGCAGATGGGCATCAGCCGCGCCCCGATTCGGACTTCGCTGCAGCTTCTGGCTCAGGAAGGGCTCGTCATGAATTTGGCGAATGGCGGGACGGAGGTGATCGGCTGCTCTCCGAAGGATATCAGAGACATTTTCGAGTTGCGGCTGCTGCTCGAGAAGACGGCGTTGCAGAGCGCTTTGAGCAGCCCCGTATTCCGGTATCGGCCGCTGTTCGACGCGATGGAATTGCTGGAATCGTATAAGGACAAGGGCGTAGAGGTCACCAGCGAGGTGACGTCGAATCTGGATATCGCCTTCCATCAAAGCTTGATTCTGATGGCCGACAACAATGCGATGACCGTCGCCTGGAATACGATGGCCAAAACGATTCAAGCGATTCTGGAAATTACGAATATGACGACTTCGACTTTTGAGGAATTTTGCGATGCCCATCGTAAGCTGGCGGATATGATCGTGCAGAAGAACGAAGCGTGTATCGAAGAATTGGAGCTTCATATCAAGAATGCGATGAATATTATCATCGAACGGATCGAGAAAAATATAGATTGACCATATGAATGAGAACGCAACGCTTGCAGGCAGCAGGCGTTGCGTTTTTTATTGCGCGAGCATCTACTCGATCTTTTGCTTTCAGAATTTTTGTATACATTATTCAATTAATGTTGACGATATTTCGGATTGGTGTATAATTAAGCTAATCGTATGCAGATAGGAGATCCTCTATGAAGCTGGAGGACTTGGTTGCTTGTTTGAAGGAGCTTGGCCTCAAGTACGAGACGCGGACGAACGCAGCCGGCGGCACGGTGATCGCGTTGGAACGGGGGGGCCGCATCATCGGGCTGTATCCGTCTTCCGACCAGCCGAACATGCTCTGGACGAATCCCGTACTGGCGGATCGATCGGCTTCGAGGGAGCTGTTCGGCAGGGCGAACCATTGGAATATCGGCGGCGAGCGGGTATGGTTAAGCCCGGAGCGCGAATATCACGTGATGGCTCTGGAGCCGTCCGTCCGTTATACCGTTCAGCAGTCGATCGATCCGGGCGCCTATCGGTTCGAGGGGAGCGAGCAAGGCGAACGTTCGGGCTCAATCGCTTGGCGGCAAGAGGGCGTCGCGAGGCAGTATCGGTCAGGCAGGAACGTAGGTTTCAAGCTGGCGAAGTCGATTCGGCTGACGGATGACCCTTTGCGTTATGCGTCCGACGTTTGCACGGGCGATTACCGCTTTATTGGGTATGAAGCTTCCGTTGCGCTTGAGACCGAAGAAGATCGGGACATCCTCTCGCTGTCCAGTTGGTCCGTCATTCAGGTTCCTGCAGGCGGCTACGCCTACGCGCCTACATATGGCGAGTGCCGCCCGACGGATTTGTTCGCTCCGACAGGTTCCTCCCGCTTGACCGTAAACCAAGGGATGGTGCGGTTCAAGATGGATGCAAAGGCCTCGCACAAGCTGTCGTTGAAAAGCTGGCAGACGACGGGACGGTTCGGTTACTTCCGCCAGGACGACAGAGGCCTATGCAGTTTGATCGTGCGGACGATCCTCCCCGATCCCTCGTCCGACTATTTGGACACGCCGTGGGGAGATCCGGACGATCGGGGCCATTGCGTGCAACTGTACAACGACGACGGCAAGATCGGGTTGTTCGGGGAGCTGGAGCATCACGCCCCGGCAGCAACGCGCAGTCCAGAGCAAGGGTGGCTCGTCGGCAGGGATCGTTCGCAATTGTGGTGCTACAGCGGTTCGTTCGAGACGATTGCCCGAATCGGCGGCAAGCTGCTGGGAGCCGACATTTCAATACCAACATGAGGGCAATTAGGGGGCGGCGATAAATGAAGGCCATGGACCAATCATTCGTAAATGCGGTGATCGAGCCGGCGGGAGACGGATACGATATTTGCTATCGCACGGGGTTAACCGTGTATAATGAGATTTTTTCCGGAGGACAGTTGATGAGCACCGGCTGGAACGGCGCGGGTTATATGAGCAAGGTGATCACGTTCTCCCGCATTCCGCGCCTGGAGCCCGACAGCTTCGTCGAACCGCAAGCTTTCCGGCTTGAAGTCGGCGGCATGGCGCTCGATTCGCATTGGAGCTGGGCGGGCTGCGAGCAGATCATGGAGGAGAGAGGTCTACATGTCATCCTCTCCCTGAGGCACGAGCTGCGTCCGATTGCCGTGAAGGTGCATACGTTGCTGGATGGCACCCCGATCTTGACGCGCTGGCTGGAAATCTCCAACACGGGCGAGCAGCCGGTTCCGCTCGGCTCCGTCTATTCCTGGAGCGGCGGCCTGCAGACGACGAAGCATTGGGAGACGTACCTGAAGGACGGCGACCCGCTCTATTCCATCGGCTATATGACGGATTCGCGCTGGGGCGGGGAAGGTCAATTCCAATGGAAGCCGCTGCCCCGCGACGTGTTCGGATTCAACCGGGGCCAGCGTCACCGCCACCCGATGTTCCTGCTCCGCAACGAAGCGACGGGGGAACATTTCATCGGGCAGCTGGCATGGTCCGGCGACTACGACTTCGTATTCGAGCTCGACGCCGACCCCGGCGGCGCCGTCATGGGCCATGACGGGCACGCGCACCTTTCCTTCAAGATCGGGCCTAAAGCGCCCGCTCCGCTGCGGGTCATCGCGCCGGGGGAATCCGTGGCGAGTCCCGAGGCGCATATGGGCATGCTGTTCGGCGGCTTCGACGATTGCATTCACGCCATGCACGATCATCTGCGACAGTCGGTCTTCACCGTTCCCGAGGCGCGGGGCAGAGGCAACTGGATCGAGATGGGCCTGGGCGCGGAGGTCGAAATGTCGGAGGCGATGACTTACCGTCAGATCGATGTCGCCTCCGAGCTGGGGGTCGAAGTGTTCTTCATCGATGCGGGCTGGTACTTGCCGCCCGGTGACGAGCACCAGATGGGAGAGCATCTGGGAGATTGGAAGGTCGATCCGAAGCGGTATCCGAACGGCTTAAAGCCGATTCGGGACAAAGCGCGCGAGAAGGGCATATTGTTCGGCTTATGGGTGGAGATCGAACGGCTGGGCAAGCTGACCGAGCTGTACAAAGCGCATCCGGACTGGTTCTCCGTCGCTTATAACGGCGTGAACAGCACGGGCCGGATGGGCGGCATGATCGACTTCGCCCGAGACGACGTTGCGGCGTGGGCAGAGGAAACGATGGCCCGCATCATCGAAGAGAACGAACTGGACATGTTCAGACTGGATTACAACGCGGGCCACATTAAGGCCGGCGGCTATACGATTCGCGACGGTTACGCGGAGAATAGCTACTGGAGATATTACGAGCATTTCGACGCGATTTTCGATCGGTTAAGAAAACGCTTCCCGAACGTCATCTTCGAGCATTGCGCAAGCGGCGGAGCGAGGACGGATATCGGAACGGTCAGACGGTTCTCCCATACGTGGGTGACGGACTGGCAAGTTGCGCCGAGATCGTTCAGCATTACGAACGGAATGTCAATGGCGCTTCCGCCGGAATACGTGGACCGGCTGGTGGCGGGACAAAGCGGCCATGTGACGGCGGATATTCAGTTCCAGATGCGCCAGCTGCTCTTCGTCAGGCCGACCGTCAGCGTATTCCATCCGCTCGGAAGCGAAGGAAATCCGGTTCAATTGGCGATCGTTCGCCATCATCTCGAGCTGTACAAGCGATTTGTTCGCACCTTTATGAATACCGGCCGCATTTATCATCATACTCCGCATCTGAACGGCTTCGAGCCGAACGGCTGGGGCGTGCTGGAGCTGGCCTCGAGAGAGAGGGATCGCGGCATCGCCGGCGTGTTCCTGCTATCGAATCCGAAGGAAAGAGAGTACGTGCTTCGACTAAGGGGGCTCGATCGCTCCAAAACGTACAAGGTCACTTGGGACAACAGCTCCCAGAGCGCGGAGGTCGGCGGGTTTGTCTTGATGGATCAAGGGTTGACGATACGGCTCGAAGGGGCATTGACTTCGGAGCTGATCCTGTTCGAGGCGATCTGACGAGGGAAAGGGGGCTGTCGCATGAATCGCACGATACGTTCCATGGTAGATCAATATCCCGAGCTGCAAGCGTGCGCGAAGGATACGGAAGCCGCTTATCGCAAGCTCAGATCCGCCTTCGAGGCGGGAGGGAAGCTGCTCATCTGCGGCAATGGGGGAAGCGCATCGGATTGCGAGCATATCGTCGGGGAGATGATGAAGGGCTTTATGCGCGCAAGACCGGTCCCGGCGGAATTCAGGGGAAAGCTGGGCGAGCTGTACGGCCCGGAGGGAGAGAAGCTGTCGGACGGCCTGCAAGGGGCGCTTCCGACCCTGTCGCTCGTTAGCCAAACTTCCTTTCTGACCGCGTACGCCAATGACGTCGCTGCCGATATGGCGTTCGCCCAGCAGGTGTATGGCTACGGCAAGCGGGAGGATGTCTTGCTGGGACTTAGCACTTCCGGCAATTCCGCGAATGTGCTGAAAGCGGTACAGGTGGCCAAAGCGATCGGCATGACGACGATCGGGCTGACGGGAGGCAACGGCGGCAAGCTGCGGGAGCTGTGCGATGTCGCCGTCTGCGTTCCCTGCGACTCGACGCCCGATATTCAGGAGCGCCATCTGCCGATCTATCACGCCCTGTGCATGATGCTGGAGGAGGCGTTTTTCGACGCATGAGCTGGCTTGCAGGCATTGATATTGGCGGGACGAAATGCGCGGCAAGCCTGGGCGCGCTGGCGGACAACGGTGAAATTCGCATCCTCGACAAGGTGAAATTTCCGACGCCCGCATCGCCGGAGGCGGCGATCGGGCAGCTGCTGGACGGGGTGGCCGCTCTTCTGGCCCGCCAGAGGGGAGATCGGCTGCAAGCGATCGGCATCAGCTGCGGAGGGCCGCTGGATAGCGCACAGGGGCTGATTCTGTCGCCGCCCAATTTGCCCGGCTGGGATCGCATCGACATCGTCTCGCCCTTTCGCGAAAGGTTCGGAGCGGCCGTCTATTTGCAGAACGACGCGAATGCCTGCGCATTGGCGGAATGGAAGTGGGGCGCGGGGAAGGGCTGCCGCAATATGGTTTTCCTCACCTTCGGAACGGGAATGGGAGCCGGGCTCATCCTGAACGGCATGCTATACAGCGGCACGAACGACCAGGCTGGCGAGGTGGGCCATCTTCGAATGGCGCGGAGCGGTCCCGTCGGGTACGGCAAAGCGGGATCCCTTGAAGGCTTTTGCAGCGGAGGAGGCATCGCCCAGCTGGCGAAGAGCATGGCCTATCGGCATATGGAGCAGGGAAAGCTGTCGGAGCTCTATGCGAGCGCCGAAGATGTGCCGTCGATTACGGCGGAGAAGGTCGGTCTGGCAGCCAGGAGAGGCGATAAGCTGGCGCTCCGGATCTATCGGCGGTCCGCTCGACACCTCGGCGCGGCGTTGGCCATGCTGATCGACATCCTGAACCCGGAAGCCATCGTGATCGGGAGCATCTACGCCAGGCAGCGGGAGTTGATGGAATCGGACGTATGGGAGAGGATCAAGCGGGAGGCGCTGCCCTTGTCGCGTTCCGTATGCCGGATCGTCCCTGCAGCTCTAGGCGAGCGCGTCGGCGATTATGCCAGCCTGTCGGTGGCGATGCTTCACGAGGATCGGAACCGGAGAGGATCATTCTAACGCAAAGGAGCTGACCTATGCGGAACAAACGACGGATCGTGCTGGGAGGCGCGGCAGCTTTGCTCATCATGGCGGCTGCGCTTGCAGGAATTCTGTGGAACGGAGAAGACAAGCGACCTATGGAAACGTTAAGAGAAACGTCAATGGAAACATCAAGCGCCACGTCGACGGAAACGCCGAATCAAGCACCGGAGAACTCGGTGTCCGTCATGGTGGATTTGGCTCGGCTCGACCAGACGATCGAAAATAAATTTTCAGATCTGAGCCAATGGGAACTCGGCATGGACTGGTTGTCTAGCGCTTTGGCGCAGCCCGAATCCTATATGCGGACGAAGTATCCCTTTGTCAAAAGGGTGCAGCTCATGAGCGCGACGGGCGGCTCGGAAGAGCGCGATCTGTTTATCAATCCGCTTGACCGCGAGCAACTCGACGATTATGATTTTTCTCGTCTGGGGACTGCGGTTAAGCATGTTTTGCGGCAAGGGCTGAAGCCGTCTATCGTGACGGGCAATGTTCCGCTGAAATACAGCTCGGACCCGTTCATTGGGGGATTCGGGGTCAACGTTCGTCCGCCCGACGATTACGAGGTGTATTACGATTATATCAAAGCGCTTGCGCAATATTTGGTCGATCGATTCGGACTCGATGAGGTTCGTAGCTGGACCTGGCGGGCGCTGGTCGAATACGAGAACGTGGATTGGTTTGACGCCGGGGATCCCGAGTCGACGAAAGAAGCGTACTTCAAACTGTACGATTACACGGTGGCCGCTTTGGAGGCGGTGATTGGAGCGGAGCACCTCTACATCGGCGCCCATAGCATGACGAACGCGGAAGGCTACTGGGACGAACGGGATTTTATCGATCACGTCGCCTTCGGAACGAACTATTATACGGGTCGGATCGGCACGCAGCTCGATTTCCTGACGTTTTCCTATTACGACTTGAAGCCGGGCGTGCGCTCGCCGGCCCCTTTCACGCTGGAATCCAATTTGAATTTGCTGCGCGAGCGAGCGATCGCGAACGGCTTGACCGATCTGGAATACGGTGTGGATGAAGGGCGGATCGCATCCGGCCCCGATAACAAAGAGCTGTTCCCGCGCTCTGTCGCTTCAAGCTACCAATCCGCGTATGACGCGAAGCTGTTCAAGCAAATGCACGACATCGAACTCGATTATTTTGCCAACTGGTATTTGAACACGGAACGCCTATGGGAAGGCATAACGGGCGTAGATCCGGTAGGCACCCATCTGGCTAATCTGGCCTATCGGATGGGGGGCGCCCGCAGAGCGGCGGTTCGCGCTTCGGAGCCCGTATCGCTCGCGTCCAACGAGGTGGACGGTGTCGGCGCCTACCATGAGAGCTCCGGCACCGCGCAGCTCCTGCTTTACAATTTCAACGAAGATCCGGAAGCCGGAATCGGCGAGCCCGTCACCGTCGTGTTCGATCGCGTCGAAGCGATGCAAGGAAGCGCCGTAACGATCAAACAATGGATTATCGATGACGAGCATGCCAACTATTGGCCGGTGTGGCGGGCTGTTCTGGAGGAGCACGGCGTTGCGGAAGGCGATTTTGGCAATTGGTCCAGCGATTCGTGGACGATCGGGAGCGTCGCCAATGAGAAGATTCGGAAATTGTGGTACGACAATGTGAATGAGTATCGCGAGCTGGCCAAGCTGGAGCCAACGGAGACAACGGCGGAGATACGGGACGACAAACTGGTGCTGACGCAGGCTCTTGCGCCGCAGGGCGTCGTATTTTACGAAATTTCGGGGATTCGGCCTTCCTCCTAGGGTTAATGATGCGCAAAGAGATGGTGGTTCGAGCTCGATGTTCGGGATAGCGCTATTGCTCGTCTTGTGTTCCGGTTTTACGCATGCCCTGTGGAACCTGTTTGCGAAGCAAAGCACGGATAAAGCGGTTTTCCTGTGGGCGATCTACATGCCGTCGACAATCGGGCTGCTGCCCGTATTCGTTGTCGAAGGGATCTCGAACCGGCTCGGGATCGCGGAATGGCTGACGATCGCGGCTTCCGCGGCGTTGCAGGCGATATATGCGCTCTTGCTGGCGCAAACGTACAAGGCCGGGGATCTTTCCCAAGTGTACCCGATTATGCGAGGGCTGCCGACGCTGCTGACGCCGGCCGCGGGCGTGCTGATCTTGGGGGAGAGCTTGCCGCCGGGTAGCTGGATCGGCATAGCATGCATGCTTGTGGGCTTCTTCGTTATGGTCGGGTGGGGGCGGGGCCTGAGGCAAGCGGTCCCGAACCGGCGCCCGGCATGGCTCGCGATCGGCGTGGGACTGTGCATTTCCGCCTACACGCTGATCGATAAGGTGAATCTCGGTTATCTCTCACCGTTAGCCCTGCTGGGCGTCGCGAACCTCGGTTTTATCCTCGGCCTGACGCCCGCCGCGCTCGGGCGGGGGCGCTTGATGCAAGTCGTCAAGCGCCACGGCAATATACTATGGCTTGGCGCCATACTCTCGCCCGGCTCGTATTTGCTGTTCCTGTGCGCGGCGAGCCAGGCGGATCTCTCTCTCGTCGCTCCCTTGCGGGAGGTCGGCATCGTCTTCGGCGCGGCGCTTGGCTTCCTGGTGCTGAAGGAGGCGCAAGGCGCCCGCAGAATCGCGGCGTCGGTCGCGATCGTGACGGGGATCGTCGTCCTTGCGGCTTTCGTGCGATAAGGGTGGCTCGAGATTGCCCCGAATGGCATTTTCGACCCTTCAAAAGCGGCTCGATCAGGAAGGTCTCATAGAGGGACGAGACTGCAGCCTTCAACCGATGCTCCAGCCCCGGCGGCATCTCGCGGTCCGGCCATCGCCGGTCGGCAGCGAGACGACGAGGATGAGCCCCTCGTTTTTGTTGAATAGGGCGAACGACAGCCCCGCGGCCTGACCGGCCCTCTTCACCGCGTCATAGAGGACGTCCATGTCCGACGAGGCGGCAGGCTTGACAACGCCCTTCGGTTGTAACTAAACCGATTACAACGAAAGGGTGGAGCGCATGCAGATCAGCATATCCGAAATCGCCGCCTCGGAGCCAAATAACGGATCCTCTGTCCGCGAAGATGCGCAAAACCCGGTTTTGTTCACAATTAGCGGATCCTCTGTCCGAACGGCCTAAGGCAGTTGGAGCAAGGCGAGGCGGTGGGCGATGGAGCATGGCGAGGTGATGAGCGATGGAGCATGGCGAGGCGATGGGCGACAGGCGGGGTGAAAGGTTTGCTGGAGACGGAAGAACGGGAGAGCAACAAAGCAGCGCGAAGAAAGACCGTCAGGATGAATCTCCCTGACGGTCTTTCTTCGCTTATTCTTGTTCGTTCCGGCGTTCGGGTGCGGCGTTTTCGTTTTGCTCGAAAGCTTCGGCCGCCTCTTCGGCGGAAAACTCGACGTCGTCCACTCCCGGCACGGGAAGCTTGTTGAGCGGGGTCGTCTGCACGTCGGCTTTGGACGGTTGGTTCGGGTTGTCGTTGGTCACGGCGATTCTCTCCTTCCGATAGCGTCAAATCCGAAAGTTAGTTTTTGCCAATCCGCGAAGCTTTTATTCGCTCGGCAAAGAATCGGATCAGGTTGACCGGAAGGCGTCGAGCATAAGCGCGAGGGCGGCCGTCGTGTCTTCCAATGCGGATTCCGGATTCGGTCTCTGCGCCAGCCAGAGGGCGGCTTCGTTCATCGCGCCGGAGAGCAAGTGCGTCAGGGCGGGGATGGAGACGGGCTTGAGCAGACCTTGATCCCGCATGAGCTCGAGCTGCTCGCGCAGCTCGCGCATGGAATTCCGCTCGTCCATCTCGCGCCAGGCCTCCCAGCCGAGCACGGCCGGGCCGTCGACGAGCAGGATGCGGCGGTTACGGGGCTCGACAGCCGACGCGATGAACGCGCGGCAGCCGAGGAGCAGTTGTTGCCAGGGCTCGTCGGCGGTCGCCGCTTCGGCTTCAACCCGTTCAGCGATTTCTTCTTGCACGGCTTCCAGCACGGCGCGAAACAGGCCTTCCTTGCTGCCGAAATGGTGGTACAGCGCGCCTCGCGTCAGATCGGCTTCCAGCACCATTTCTTCCGTGCTCGCCTCCGCGTATCCCTTCTCGGAGAAGTGCGTTCTGGCGATGCCGGTCAAGCGTTCGATCGTGATTCTTTTTTGTTCGGCTTTGGATTTTCTCATCGTTCAGACTTCCTCGTTTCCATCCGCGTGATTCAGGCGTTCAAGCGCCCGGCTGCCCCGACGAGCGCCAAGGCATCGGCGTCTCCCGATTTGCTCAACGATCGAAGCGCGTGCCGGACAGTCCAGGAGATTCCGGGATCGCCTCCGTTGCGCAGAACGCGTTCCCGGATCCAGTCGAGCGCGACGTCGCGGTGCTCCTTCGTCAGATCGTTCAGATGGTTGGCGACAGACTTGCGGACGTAGAAAGAGCGATCTCCGATCAAGAGCTCCAGCAGCGCGAGATTGCGCCGGGGATCCCCGCCGAGCGGCGGAATCCGCTTCGACCAAGGGAGCCGGGGTCTCGTACCTTCGCTGACGAGACGGCGTACATGCAGATTATCGTCCATGGCCCAATCTGTCAACAACGCTAGGGTGGCGCTCGGATAACGGGCCAGATAAGGGCGGATGGCATATTCCGACGTGTGTCTTTTTGTGATCTCATACAGCGCGGCCATAGAGATGTCGTAATGGTCCAATCCGTACGTTTCCACGAAGTGGGCGACCGGCATCAGGAAGTAGCCATTGTTGAACATGCCTTCTTCGGTTTCGTTCTCCGGGCCGAGGACGTTCATCAAAATGCCGAGCGCTTCGGGATAAGCCGCGGGCAGCGCGCGCCGCAATTCCGAGCTGATGACCGCGACCCGTCCCTTTAATTCCAGCGGGGCGATTCGTTTCGCGACGGCCGCCGCGAAATTGTCGGCCGGAAAGCGGGGCTCCCAAGGCAGGATCAGTCCCGCCAGCCGGAGCGCCAATTCCGCGCCGAAGTAGCGCTTCAGTCCCGCGGACTCACCCATGCCGATCTTCGCGATCGCCGCCCGGCGACCATACTTCTTCCGCGTATTGGTCCTCGTACCCTTCCGAGGGCGGGATGACGGTAATAACGTCGATCAGCACGCCGTTCGGATCGGAAGTGATGAAATGGCGCTGTCCGAACTCTTCGTCGCGAATATCGAGATGCAACGGAAGCTTCGCCCGACGGATCAGCCGATCGTATTCCGCGTCGACGTCTTCGACCTCGAAGTTGAGGATGACCCCTTGCGCCTCGCGGCGAAAAGCTTCGGGGATCGTCGGGTGCGAAGCGTCGAGCAATGCCAGTTCGAAGGGCTGGGCTTGGCCTGCTGTTTTCAGGCTGACGTACCAGTCGGCTTCGAACACCGTTTCGAAGCCGAAGTAATCGCGGTAAAATTGAGAACTGGCCGCAACCTGGCCGGTTTGGATAACGGGATAAAAGCTGGCGGTCTTCATCGTTAATCTCTCCTTAGGTCGTTATGCGGTCATTTTAACATACATACAGCATGTATGTAAACATTGAAAGTGGTCTCGCTAATCGGATTCTGCTTGTCGAATCATTTGAGATTTGAGACAATAAATAGATAAATAGGAAGATAAATGAATTATGAGGAGGGAGCGACTATTGGACTGGATTGAAGGCTACGAGGAAGAGATGGTCCTTGTTTTTGCCGAAGCGGAGGAGGAGACGTCCGCATACCCCGTGCCGTTGCGCGAGCCGGGACTTGCGTTCCTCTCCAGGTTCAAGCCGCGGGACAACGGGCCGGGCACGAATTACATTTGTTTTCTGCTCCCGGCATGGCTGCAGAAGGAAACCGGCAGTCCGGACAGGCTGGTCCGGGATCTCGCCGTCGGCAATGCGTTCGCGATGCTGCACTTCTTCCTGCTGGACGATGTCATGGACGCGCCCGATCCTTTAAAGATTCGACAGGCGCTCGCCCTCGGGCAGCTGTTCCAGGATTCGTTCCGCGGGCGGTACGGTCGGCATTTTCCCGCGGAATCGCCTTTATGGTCGTATTACGAACGATATCTCGCGATGTGGGCCGTTTCCGTCGCCCGCGAAGGGGAAGCTCCGGCGAACCCCCGCGACCCCGGCGGGCTCGCCGCCAAGTCCTCGCCGGTCAAGCTGTGCGCGGCGGGCATGCTGTCGCTCGCCGGCTTGCCCGAACGGATTCCGGGTATGGAGGCGGCGATCGACCTCGCTCTTGCGACATTGCAGCTCGCGGACGATTGGGCGGACTGGAAGGAAGATCTTGCCGAAGGCGGGGAACGGCGGAACGCGTTTCTAGCGCTGGTCCGGGAGGCATTGGCGCTGACGCCGGGGCAGCCTCTGGAGGAAGCGGCGGTGTTGAAGGCGATCTATCGCGGAGGGGCGCTGAACAAGCTGGCCGAACTCGCCGAAGAGCACGGGGAGCGGATCGCTTCATTGCGTGATGCTCCTTCTCCCCTGCGATCTTTTCAACGAACGATCCTCGGCGGGATCCGAAGGGACGCGAAGAAGGCGGCGGATATGACTTCGGGAATAGGAAAAGGAGACTTATTTTCAATAATTTTGACCAATTCTGAAAAAATATGAGGACTGTTGTCCAGGGCTGTGGTATGATGGAGGGGAATCGACCATTTTATGGGAAAGGTTGTGTAGCCGCATGCAAATGGAATCTCTTAAGGAACGAATCGTCAAGAAAGCCTGGGACGACCCCGCTTTCAAGAAAAGTCTCCTAAGCGAACCCAAGAAAGCGATCAAGGAAGCATTCGGGGTCGTTTTTCCCGCGGCAATCCAACTGAAGGTGGTTGAAGAAAGCGCCTCGCTCTGCTATCTGACGCTCGGGCCGAAGCCGGAGGACGTCGGACGCGGCGAGGCCGGACCCAATCTCATCTGGTAGATCTCATCGAGAGCACGTTGATTCGACGGGAACCGATGTCCGCATCGGTTCCCTTTCCTATTCGGGGGGAGTAGTCTTTGTCCAACTCGATCTTTCGCTTTGCCACTAGACGCAGCCGACGCGCGGAAAACGGACGATCGCCTCGGTGCCTCCCGATTTGACGCTGCGGAATTCGATCGTCCCTTTCATCACTTCGACGATCCGGTAAGTGACCATCAGGCCGAGGCCGGTTCCTTTCGCTTTGGTGGAGAAGAACGGGACGCCGAGCTTGGCCAGCTGCTCCTCGTCCATCCCTTCGCCGTTGTCCCGTATGCGAATGACGATCTCTTCCCCTTCAGCGGCTCCCGTAACTTCGATCATGCCGTTATTCCCCGTCGCTTCGATGCTGTTTTTGATCATATTGATCAGCGCCTGCTTCAGCTTCGAGGAATTGCCGGCAAAGCAGAGGCCGTCTTCGCAATCGAACGCGAGCACGGTGCCGTGCATCGCGGCAAGCGGACTCATCATCGCTTCGATCTGGCGCAGCTCGTCGGCCGCATTCAGCACGTCGACCGTGTCCAGCTCCGGCTTGGCGAAGGTGAGGAAATCGGTAATGATCGCCGACGCCCGATCCAGTTCATTGGTCGCCAGATCGAAGTACGGTTTGTTCTTGACTTCGGTCTTGTCGGCGAGAAGCTGGAGGAAGCCGCGCGTCACCTGGAGCGGGTTGCGCACTTCATGCGCGACGGAGGCGGCCAAGTCGCTGATGATCTTCAGCTTTTCCGTTCGTTGCAGCCTGTGGTTGTAGAGCTCCAGCTCTTTGGAATAATTGACGAGCATGCCGTAGTCGGCGGAGATCCGTCTGGCGAAAATCACGATCAGCGAGGACATGAGGGCGAAGACGCCGATTTTCCATAGAAACAAGATATACGTCCTGTCGCTCAGATAGTAGAGGACCATATCGGTCATCGCGGTCGCGGCGAGCAGGAAAATGCCGATCAGCAGAATCGCGGCGTCTCTGTTCGCCTTCAGGGCATGCATGATCGACAATGCGATGATCAGGATCATCTGCGCGACGATGACGGCTCCGAGAATATGAATGGAGATAAGCGCGTAGATCCCATGAAAGCTTTCGCCCGCGATCTGGTAGACGGCCAGCGCGCTTAGGCAGAACAGGGAATATCCCGTCTGGAAGCGGCCGAACTTCGTAAACAACCGGTACTGGCCTTCGAAAACCTGATCGATAAAAAGATTGAGCGACGGCAGCAGCACGAAGATCGAGACGTCGAACATCAGCAACAGCCATGCGCCGTACTCGTCGAAATAATAATACGGCAACGGGGAATAGGCGAAGATGAGCGTTCCCGCCGTGAAGGAAATCAGGCATAACGAGATCCAAGTTCTTCGTTGGCGGCGATGAAGAAATCCGGTGCAGACGAACATGATCAGCGAGAGCAAAGCGAGCGCCGAGCCGAGCAGCAGTTCGGGCAAGTCGACGAGCACGAACCTTCTCGACAGCCCGTCGTAATCGTCGACTCTCAGCCCGCCGACCAGGCCGGCGCGGTCTTCCGACGCCAAGATGCGAATGAAGAGCTCCGTCGGCTCGGATGCCGGATCCAGGCGCAGTAGAAGCTTGTTCAGATCGACGGCGTAATCGCGCGTCGATTCGTATAGGAGCCGTTGCCCGGCGTAGACGGCCAGATCTCGTCCGTACAGCCGGTCCGCCAATAAGCCCGGACGCGGCCAATCGTCCGTCGGGGGGAGCAGGAGCCGGACCCATACGCCTCGCGCGTCCTTCGGCAGCGCCGTTCGGGGCTGCCCGGAATCGGCGTTCAACCAGCCCTCGCGCGATGCAGGAGGGAATTCGGCGTCTTCCGTTCGTTCGATATATCGCACTTGCCACTCCATGATCCGCGCGGCCGAATGTTCGGCGAACGAGGAGGGAGGGAAGGCCGTCGCGACGCTGAAGCTTGCCAAGATCAGGACGAACCATCGCCAACCGGAATGCCTTAACACTTAAGTCATCTTCCCCCTTTCGGAAACCGTCGATGTCGGATGCGATGCACTAAAGTACGGCGGATGCCCGAATCGCCGGCGAAACCTCCGTTCTTTTTAATTTTCGTCAATTTTTGTCATATTCCTGTAAGCCGGACGCGAAGTGGCCAGATTTTTCTGCCATCGGGGCTGCAGGTCGATTCGATCGCATGCCGTCATCCGGTAGCCGGAGAAGCCGCGTATGTTTCGGGCGATAAGGCGGCTGCCAGCCTGCGGATGCCTGCGGCGATCCGCTCCTCCGTCAGGTTGCCGTAACCGAGTATGATTCGCTCGCGATGGTCGTCCCCGTAACGGGAATGCGCGGAGACGGGATAGACTTTAACTCCCGACGATTCGATGCGGGACAGCCTCTCGGGCGTAAACGGAATGCCGGGAAATTCGGCAACGAGATGAATGCCGGTGGATTGGCCGAAGACCTTCACGCTGCTGCCGAAAGCTTCGTTCAATTGCCGTACCAGACAATCTCTTCTGCGCCGGTACGCTTTTCTCATCCTGGAGACGTGGCGCTCAAGGTGGCCTCGTTCGATGAATTCGGCGAGGATCAATTGCTCGAGGGACGGCGTATGAAGATCGGTCAGCCATTTCAAGTTCCTGGCCTCTTCTACGAGCGATCTCGGAAGAATCAGGTAGCCCATTCGCAGCGCCGGCGACAAAATTTTGCTGAACGTGCCGATGTAGATCACCCGATCCGGATCCAGGCCCTGCAAGGAACTCACCGGCGCGCAGTCGTAACGGAATTCGCTGTCGTAATCGTCCTCCACGATGTAACTGCCGTTAAGAGACGCATAACGAATCAATTGAACGCGACGTTGTACGGGCAGCACGCCGCCGAGCGGAAACTGATGGGAAGGGGTGACATAGATGAATCTCGGCTTAAGCCTGGGTGGCAGCAGCCGGGTGGCAATGCCTTGATCGTCCGCGGGTATGGCATGTACCCGAGTGCCGGGCAGCGAGAACATTTCGTGAATTTCTTTGGTCAGCGGATCCTCGATGACGACGTCCGACGTTCCGGAGAGCAGCAGCCTTGCGATGAGCGAAATGGCTTGCGTCGCGCCGGTCGTCACGATCAGCTGGTCGGGCTCGCAGACGACGCCTCTCGATCGGCGCAGATAGCGGCTGAGCGCATCGCGCAGCTCCGTGCGCCCTTCCGGCTTCCCGTAGCCGAACGCTTCCGCGGAGACGTCGGCGCTGATTCGCTTGGCCAGCTCTCCCCACGTTTTCCTCGGAAAGAGCTCGAGGGACGGGATGCCATGGCGGAAATCGATCCTATCCGCAACGCCGCGGTCGGTCCGTGGCGAAGCCGGCTTAGACGTCTCCCGCAGAGGCTTCTCCGGCAGAGGATGGAGGGAGGTTCCTTCCGCGACGTAAGTGCCGGAGCCGTGCCGCCCCTCAATGTACCCTTCCGCCATAAGCTGCTCGTAAGCTTCCACGACGACCGTTCTGGACACCCGAAGGTCCGACGCCAGCTCCCGCGTGCCGGGAAGCTTCTCGCCGCTCCCCAATTCGCCCTGCAGGATTCGCTTTCTGAAGCTTTCGTAGATTTGCCGGAACAAGGGCGTATCGGCCGCGCGATCGATATCCGTCCATGTCATCGTTATCATCCTCTGTTCAAAGTGGTATGGTCAAAAAACCGTCGGAGTGATCCTGTCACAATCCACTTTAACACGCTACATTAAGGGCTGGGAAGTCCGTAATGAAGAGGGAGAAGAGGAGAGGCGGGAAATGAAGACAGGGTCGGAGGGCGCGGTTGTCGGAACGAAACGGGAGGATGCCGTATATGAAGCGGTAAGGTTAATGTATCAAGGCTATCGCGTATCGCTGTCTTATCTAGGGGGAGAAGCGAGCGGCGTTCGGGAGTGCGCAGCCGTCAAGAACGAGCTGCGAAGGCTCATCGACATGCTCGGCAGCGCCGGACGTTCGTCGACGATCTTGCTGGCGCTGTCCCGAATCGGTCTGGACATCGACGAAGAGCTAGCCTGTCGGCATCTGGAGGAGCTGATCGGGGAAGCGGCCGTATACGGGATATCGGTCATGATCCATGCGGAGGAGTCTTCCAGAACCGACCGCGTGCTGGCCGTGTACAAGGCGGTTGCCGAGCGTCGCCGGGATGTCGGCATTACGATACGGGCCGGCTTGCGGCGATCGGAGAACGACTTGGCCGATATATGGCCGTTCTCCGGCCGCATCCGCATCGTAAAAGATGAGCATCGAACCTTTGCGGATGACGCAGGGGACATCGCGGAGGCTTATCTTCGGCTGGCCGATCATGCAATCGCGTCCGGTCGCCCCGTTTCCATGGCCGTGCACGACGAAGCGATTTTGCGCGAAGCCGGGCGACTAGGCTTGCTGGCGGCCGCAAACGCGGAAGTCGAGCTGATGCGCGGCGTTCGGACCGATCTGCTGCAAGCGGCGAAGAGCTGCGGAGGAAGGCCAAGAATATATTTGTCCTACGGTTGACGTCCGATGGTATAATGTTTCCTGCCGGCACCGATTGGTAATGGGGCAAGGAGGAAACCGGAGTGAAGGCGATATTGGTCGATGACGAGCCTTTGGCGCTGAGAAGCTTGCGAAAAGCTCTGAACGAAGAGATGGATGAGTTGGAGATTTTAGCCGAATACTCCGATCCTGGAGAAGCGGTTGACGGTGTCTTGGGACTGCGGCCTGACGTCGTTTTTTTGGATATCCAAATGCCCGGAATAGACGGGCTGAAGCTAGGCAAGCGGATTCAGGCCGCTCTGCCGGGCATCGAAATTGTATTTGTGACCGGATACGATTATTATGCCGTGAAGGCATTCGAGCTGTATGCCTTGGATTACATATTGAAGCCTGCAAACAGCGAGCGTTTGCGCCAGACGTTAGAGAGAGTGCGGGATAAACTGTCAGCGAAAGGGGCCCGGCAGCCGCTGGCGGCAAATGCGCCCATTATCCGTTGTTTCGGCCAGATTCGGTTTCAGCTTCCCGGGTCGGACGAGCAGCTCCCGAAATGGCGGACAAGCAAAGCGCAGGAGCTGTTCGCTTATTTGCTCCACCACCGGGATCGGACGGTGGGAAGAAGCGCTCTGCTGGAGCTGCTGTGGCCCGAGGTCGAACAGACCAAAGCGGCGCAGCATCTTTACACGGCAATCTATCATATTCGCCAAGCGCTGAAGGCTTGCAAGATGGAGGATACGGTCTCGCTTCGCATTGGCGAACTGGAAACGGGCTATCGGTTGGACATCGGCGCAGCTTGCGTGGATACGGAAGCTTGGGAGCAGCGGATTAAGGGGTGGGGCGCTCTGAATGCAAGCACGGCGGCCGCCTACGAGCGCGTGCTTGATGCCTATACGGGGGACTATCTTGCCGATCATGGCTATTTGTGGGCGGAGCATGAACGCGAGCGTCTGCGCATGCTCTGGCTTTATCAGATGGACAAGCTCGCCGTGTTTTACGAACGGTCGAATCAATGGGAGCAAGCTGCCGAGATCCGCCGCCGCATTCAGCGCCGTTGTCCGGAGGAGGAGGACAGCTATTTCGCCTTGATGAAGCTCTACGATGCGCTGGACGATCGGAGAGGGGTCGAGGTGCAATATTGGATGCTGAAAGAATGGGTGGAAAAGGAGCTGGACATGCCGATCAGCGACGAGATCGTCCGCTGGTATGAGACTTGGAGGTTGAACGGGAAGAAGTAAGCCCGATTGCCTGTGGTCCATTCGGTGCGCCCATTGCCCTAAACCGTATCGTCCCAAACCGTATCGTCCCAAACCGTATCGTCCCAACCGTTCGGACTTAGGATCCTCTATCTGTGAACAAAACCGGGTTTTGGGCACCTACGCGGACACAGGATCCGTTATTCGGCTTCGAGATGGCGATTTCGGCCATTGATCATCGAAATAACGGATCGTCTGTCCGAATCGTCATCAAAATATGGGGTTTTCAGCAAAATAAGGGCTTCTGTGTCCGTTCAGCATCACATTAAGTGAAATCGCGCCTGCTGGCGGCGGGCGATGGAGCAAGGCGGTGCGGAGGCGATGGACGGGGTGACAGGTCTGGTGAAAACGAAGAGCGGGGAGCGTAAAGAAACGGCGACGATGACGCGAAAAAGGATCGTCAGGGAATTTCCCTGACGGATTTTTTTATACATGCCTCTCATTAGGCGGCGGTTTCCTCTCTCTCCCTCTCTAGCGGGAGGCTTTTTTTTGTTACGGAGGAGCTTGTCTAGGTTCTGTCTAGGTGGGGGTGGTAGACTGAAGCAAACTGTGGAATTTTGCTGTTCTTTGTCGTTTGACATAGGACAATTTTAGGAAATGAAGTGGAGGATGTGTTGACGTGAGACGAAAACGATACAAGAACAAGGCTGCGTTGTCGAGGATTTGGCTCGTGATACGAAAACAGAGCACGTACAAGACAGCGTTGTCCTTCTGTTTGGCCTTAGTGCTGGCCTTGCAGACAGTGACTTTTGCTGCTGCGGCGAGCCTGCCGGACGAGCCCGGCTCCTCGGCTCCAGAGTCGTCGGTAACCGAAGCGGTGTATGGTGTGCCGGAGGGCGCTCTTCTAATGCCGTTGGCGGAATCGGCGGATAAAACGGCGGTGCTCATAGGCGCCAATCAACCCTTCCCGCTAGAAGTCACGCAGGATGGGCGCGTCCTGGACCAAAACGATACCATTCATGGCAGACAACCCTTTTCCCTTAAGTCGGTCGATATCAGGGTTCCAGTAAAGGGTGACGCTTCCGCGATCGGCGGCGACCCGAACGCAGTGGATCCATCAACGGTCATCTTGCATGGCGACGAGGTGGTGCTGGACAGAGAGACCTATTTTCCGGAAGTTATTCTGCCCACGGCTACCCAAACTCTGACGGAAAGATCGGGTCTTATAATCGGCACCGTCACTTTCTCCGAAGAAGGCATTCGGATTGTGTTTGATGGGGAAGAACGTTTCTTCAATGGCCAGGGGCAGAATGTTTCTTTCGGTTTTGAATCCACCGCACAGGCGGATTTGACGGGCATGAACTATGGCGATGAAAAGACGATCCACATTTTCGGGGATAGCTACACGCTCGAAAACCCACATCCAGAGCCTGCGTACAGCATGACCAAAAGGTCCAACAGCAACGCTTCCGAAAACGGCTGGATCTATCCGGCGGATTTTGTTAATGGCATGATCGAGTGGCAGGTGGACGTCGCCGCCATGGATGCGTTTGACGACCAAATCCCGCTGCCGCTGGGCGGGCTGAAGTTTTACGATGCGCTCGATCCGGTTCAGGTGGGCACCTATGTAGAGGGCTCCCTTAGAGTGAACCGCGACAAGGTGGACCCGGATGACGGCACCCCGAACGCGCTGGCCTACACCTTTCCTCCGGACTTCGGCGACAAGGCGACCGTCACCTTCCAGACCTGGATTCCCAAGGCGAAGTATTATTTTGAGTATAGGAGCAGCGATAATGCTTGGCAGACCGTCACCAATATCGCTGAGCTGAGGGACGCATCAGATGATCATAAGCTGCTTTCGTCGAATTCGTGGCGCGTCGCCTTCAAGCCCGACTGGATTCAGAAGAGCGGCACGCTGGACAAGCGGGAAAACACGACGGATCCGCGCACCGTTACATGGACGATAGATGTCAACAAGAACTACAGCAAGCAGGGTCTGAAAGACTTCACTATCACCGATGCCCTGCCGAATGGACTTACATTCAAATCAGCCGAATATCAGTTATGGGACGCCGTCAGGAACGATTGGTCCGAGACAAAAACATCAATTACTCCAATAGATGATGTGTACTCCTTTGGGGAGATCAACGGCCCCATCCGGTTGGTTATTGTATCCACAGTTACAGGCACTCAATCTAGCTTCACCAATGTGGCTCGCGCCAACTGGGATTTGTCTATAAATAGTGTACAAAAAAATGATGCGGTTACGGGAACTACCGTGAGTGACAGCAGTACGGTCACCATTGGCGCGCATACCTTGACAAAGAGCGCGGGCAGCGGTGATACCCTTGGTTTGGGCGTATTGCCGTGGAGGGTTACCCTTACTCCTCAGGAGGCCCTTCCGGATGGTGCGGTGTACGATCTGCTGGTGTACGGGGATGCGAGTTCCATCGACCTAGCTAACGTTACCGCCAGCCCGGAGATTGACGATCTGACTGGAATCCTGAATCAGATGAAGGGGAACAATAGGGAGAATTACTACCAGCGGTTTCAGGCCGGTTCCTTTCAGTCGAGCGACGGCTTAACTCATCAGGTATACACGCTTTCACAGGGCGGGAAACCTGTCGCCGACTTGCTTCGTGTCGCCGGATACAATACCGATGCGCCCGCTTCCTTCACATTTAATTCCTTGATGACGCAGTGGCAGCACTTCGCGAACAATAGGTCTACAGACCAGTATAATCGGGTGTCCCTGTTTGAAGGCGCAAATCGGACAATTGATTCAACTCGTCCAAGTATCCGGGTCAACAGCGGTGTGCTGGCCAAAGAAATGCTCTTTGCGACAAAGCCGGAGGGGACGAACGTTATCCCTAATGATGTCAGAAGCTACATCCGAAACGACTCTGACGAAGCATATACACTGGCAGCCTATGATCAGGTGACCAAGACGGTGACCTTCCGGCTGTCGGTCAATATGAACGGCCTGAAGACCGAGGAGATGGCGAGGCATGGCGGCAATCACGTTGCCAGCGACATCGAACTCGTCGATACCCTGCCCGAGGGCTGGGAGTTTGTGCCCTATTCGGAGGAGCAGGATTTTGTAATTTACCAAGGATCCCGGGCGGACTATGGAGCGACGGTTAGCGCCGGGGCGCTTATTTCCGATCCAAGCGGTCTCGTGAGTTTCTCCGCCGCAGGGAATATAGGCACCTTTTCTTTTACGAAGCTGGAAAGTCCTTATGTCATTCTGGTCAAGGCAAAACCTACCGAGGCGGCCCTGCGTCAATACTTTGAAACCGGCGAAGCAAAGCATGAGGTGACGAACACCGCCGAGCTGAAAATCACTTGGGGAGATGAGCCAACCACAGTTACAAGCACCCGCAAGGTCATCGTCCCGATGCAGACGCTGGGCAAATCGGTGACGAAGCCGAATGCCGGCGTATTGGAGTGGACGGTGAATTATTCCCCGCCCTTCGAGGTGAGGGACGGCGTCTATCTGCAGGATACCCTTGGCGAGGGGCTGGCGCTTCGTATGGACGAAAACGGCAACCTTTCGCTGAGACGTCCCGACATGGCGGTGTACCGAGCCAAGCTGACCCCAAGCGGAACCCTTGAAAGGGAAAGCGATGCGCTCGATTTAACCGGTCCTGACCCCGAGGTCAAGGTTGAAGCGATCATAGAGGGCGGAGCCACCCGGCTGATCTTCCGCATGAAGGACCCGAATCAGCTGTACCAGATGGTGTATCAGACTGAGGTCACTTCCGTCCCGGCCAGCGGAAAGGCCGGCAACGAGATTAGGTTGATCGGCGACGACAGGTTGAAGGATATCCTCGTCAAAAGCGAAAGCGCGGTTGACAATAGCGATGTAGGCGGCAGCGCGGACACTCAAGCTAAGCTGGACTTAATCAAGGTCGATCCGGACAACAAGCCGCTGGCTAATGTTGAATTCACGTTGTATACTTCCGATGGAACGGTGGTTGCCAGCGGGGAAACAGGCCCGGACGGCAAGCTCAGCCTGTTTGCCAAAGCGGGGCTTTACGTGCTCAAGCAAACCTATATTGACGAAACGACCTATCTGCCTACCACGAAGGTTTATCAGGTGCGTGTGGCTTCGACTCCATGGAATCCCGTCTGGGTGGATGGAGTAGAGGTAACAGCAGCCAATCCGCTGATCGTGCCAACGCCGGCCCAAGGAAAGCTGACCATCAGCAATGAAGTGAAAGGAAACGACATCGATACTTCTAAAGCTTTTGAATACACCGTGACCTTCACCGGCGAAGGCAAGGACGGAGAGTACACCTATAGGAAGCCAGATGGTACAATCAGCGATGTCAAGTTTACGAGCGGAGACAAGATCTTCCTCAAACACGGAGAATCTGTTGAATTTTCGGCTTTGCCTGTGGGCCTGGTCTATACGGTAACCCAGACGGATTATACGGCCAAGGATGGCTATACCACCAGCCCGGGGGACAGAACGTATTCTGACACGGTTGAGAATAAAGGCGACCACAAGGCGGACTTCATCAATGAACGGAACGTCAACAAGCTGACCATCAGCAACACAGTCATGGGCAACGGCGGCGACCAGACGAAGGAGTTCGAGTACACCGTCATCTTTGAAGAAACAGGCAAGGATGGAAGCTACCTGTATACAAAGTCGGACGGCAGCACGGGTACGATCACATCCGGCGCTGACTTCAAACTCAAGGATGGAGAGACACTGGATATTTTGGGTCTTCCCGAGAATCTGAAATATACAGTGACCCAGAAGGACTACACAGCCGACGAATACGTGACCAACCCTGAGGAACGGTATCGTACCGGAGTCATGGAGGGCAATGATGAAATTGCCCCGTTCACGAACGTGCGAGTCTTGAAGGGCGGCCTGTTAATCAGCAACACGGTTAAAGGCAAAGACGACGACAAGGCGAAGCTGTTCAAGTACACGGTCACCTTCACAGGCGAGGGAGCGGACGGATCCTACGACTATGAGAAGTCGGACGGCAGCAAGGGCACGATCAAGAGCGGAGACCCCTTCGAGCTTACAGACGGCCAGACGTTCGTTGTGCAAGGACTTCCGACTTATCTTGAGTATACGGTGACCCAGGTTGATTACACGGAAGACGGCTATGTGACGGATCCAAAGAGTCTCGAACGCACAGGTACCATTCCGGAGAAAAAAGCGGCCGAAGCACACTTTGTCAATACCCGCCCGTATCTGGAAGGCGTGCTGCGTGACAACAACACAGGAGAAGTCATTCCGAATGCGTCTATCACGGTGACCAATGTGAAGACAGGCGAGAAGCAGACAATCCGGACGGATGAGAAAGGTGAATATTCGGTCCCTGCCGAGGCGGATACCGACTATACGATCACCTATACGAAGACGTATAAGGTAGGCGGGAAGGATGTCCCTGTCGAGTTCACGCAGAAGGCTAATGTGGACAGCAGCGTGACGGACGAGACCGTTCCGGCGGACATTACGGCGGTAGGGATCGTTCTGTTCAAGCAGCTGGACGGGACAGAAGAGTTGTTCGACAATTCCGTGACCGGCAAGATGCGCATCTATTTGAGAGACAAGGACGACAACTACATTAAGGAAAACGGTCAGTTCAAGACGTTTCCGATAGGCTCGAACGGCACCTTCTCCATAGAAGGGCTGAGCGAGCAGAAGTACACCATGGAAGTTCGCTATGAAGCCGAAGACGGCCAGGAGTTGCTCTTCAAGGTGGCGCAGCTGGACGTGAAAGCAAACGGCGAGCTGAATATTTCCGAGGAATTGGTCGACCCTTACGGTACGGTTTATGATGAGACGACAGGAGATGCCACTACCGGCAAGAAAATTGACGGAGCCAAGGTTACGCTGTATTATGCGGATACGCAGCGGAATAGAGATAACGGGCGACTTCCGGGTACGAAAGTAACGCTTCCTCCGGTTCCGTATTCGTTTCCGCCGAACGATAACAAGAGCCCGGAGCAGGATAGCGACGAAAATGGCTTCTATGCGTACATGGTGTTCCCTGAAGCGGATTACTATCTGGTTGTAACGAAGCCGGGGTATCGGACGTACACGAGTGACACGATCTCTGTCGAATACGACATCGTCAGACATGATGTGCCGATGAGACCGATAAGTTCCGGCGGCAGCTCTGGCGGAAACCCCGGAGACGGCAACAACGGGACCGGTAACGGCAACCCGCCTGGCGGCGACAACAATGAAACCGACAACGGCAATCCGCCTGACGGCAGCGACAATGGAACCGACAACGGCAATCCTCCTGGGGGCGGGGACAACGGAACGGACAACGGCAATCCGCCTGACGGCAGCGACAACGGAACCAACAACGGCAATCCGCCTGGCGGCGACGACAACGGAACCGACAATGGCAATCCGCCTGAAGGCAACAACGGTACGGGCACTGGGATTGATGCAAGGCCGCCTGAAGATGACGAGCTGGACGACGTTCCGAAAACAGGAGACAGCAGCGCATCTTCAACCTTCTACATGGTATTGGCGTTGATGTCCTTGATCATGCTCCGAATCTGTATGCCATTTAGAAAGAAGAAACACATTTAGTATGGGGGAGGGCGGTAAGGAGATGAACAAAACAAAAAAAATACTTATCGCCTTCTCCATTCTCCTGCTGGTCTTTTCTTTGGCAGGTATTGCGCGAAATTTCCTGCGGGACGCTCATGCTCAGAAACAAATTGAAGAGCTGGCGCGACAGCTGGAAAACACGGAATCGGACACAGGCGGAGATGTGGACTCACCCCCGCTTATTGCCGAGAAGGCGAACGAGCGGGTCATGCTTCCGGAGTTTCGGGAGCTGTACGAGCGGAACCCGGACATCGTCGGTTGGCTGACCATTGACAATACCCGAATCGATTATCCGGTCATGCAGAGCTTGGAGGATGGAGAGTACTATCTCTATCGTGATTTCGATAAGAAGGAAAACGATAACGGACTCCCCTTTTTGGACGTTCAAAGCCGGATCGGCGAATCGGACATTTTGCTGCTTCACGGCCATAACATGAAAAGCGGCATGATGTTTGCGGACTTGATCCATTACAAGAAAGAAAGCTATTATAAGGAGCATCCTACGATCCGGTTCAGCACGCTTTACGAGAAGGCGGAATATGAGATTGTTGCCGTGATTCTCTCGGAGGTTTATCGCAAATCGGACGACGTCTTTAAGTACTATCAGGTTGAGAAGGCGGGAACGCCCGCCGAGTTCGATTCCTATGTTCAAAACATTAAAAAACTCGCGCTTTATGATACCGGTGTGTCCGCTCGGTATGGCGACCAGCTAATTGTATTGTCTACATGCGAATACTCCACCGAAAACGGACGGATAGCGGTAGTCGCCCGCAAGCTTTAATGACGATTCTGGCACGCATATGGAACGCGCAGTGGACGGATCCGCTTGGGCAAGGGTGGACATTGCGCAACATGACGCGCGCCGAAGTCGCGGCCTTGTTCGCAAGACTACTCAAAACAACCGAACTGATCGATAAGCAAGACAACCATTGCCGACGGTTATCGTCGCCGATGGTTGTTTTTTTTCGACCTATACCTCGAACCTTCGCCACTCTCCGCACACTCGACCTCACGCCCCGCCACATGCCTTACACGAGTTGTATAAAGTACAATTATTTACCCTGATATTCTGCGGATTTTTTAAATAAATGCACGAAGTACAACTAATATGTCCGAACGGGGCAAGAATGAGGTGAAAGAGGCTGAACTAGTTGTATTTTATGCAATTATCGAACGGGAAGGTTGAGTTAGACTTGTATTAGTTGTACGAAATACATTTATACTTCGATCTCCATAATTTTACTTGATGTGATGCTGACGTTGAGCTTCCGCTATCGGACACAGAAGACGTTATTTTACCGAAACCCCCTCATTTTGAAGGCAATTCGGACAGACGATCCGTTATTTCGATGACAGGTGGCCGAATTCTCACTCTCGGAGCCAAATAACGGATCCTGTGTCCGCGAAGGTGCGCAAAACCCGGTTTTGTTCACAATTAGCGGATCCTCTGTCCGTACGGACTGGGGGGTTAGCGCAAAAGGCGAGGCGGCGGGTGATGGAATAAGGCGAGGCGCGGACATTGGACAAGGCGAGGCGGTGGCGATGGGCGGGATGAAAGGTCTGCGGAATACGGCAAATTTGCAATAAGCGAATAGCTTGCGCATAATTTGGTGAAGGTAGATTCATAGAGAGATTTCCCGATTCCAAGCGGCAGGAGCCTGTATCGATGCTGGATTTTTACTTGTTTCCGATCTCGTACGCTTTCTATACTTTTCCGATCGCGGCGGCCGCGTTCACCTTGCCCTTCCTCGTCGTGCAGTACCGCCGCCACGGATACGTCCACAAGTATCGCGCGGCGATGCTGTATTTGTTGCTCCTCTATTGGATGAACGCCTTCTACTTAATCATTCTCCCGTTGCCGGAGTCGGTCCATAATGCCCCGCCGGAGGCGTACGCGCAATGGATTCCGTTCCGATTCGTGTCCGATATCGTGAGGGAAACGGACGTGCGACTGGAAAGTCCGGGCACTTACTTCCGTCTGTTGACGGAGAGGGCATTTCTTCAGACGTTGTTCAACGTGCTCCTGTTCGTTCCGTTCGGGATGTTCATGAGGCATTATTTTCGCGCGCGCTGGACGGTTTGCGCGATCGCTTCCTTCGGATTATCGCTGTTTTTCGAGATTACCCAGGTCACCGGCATCTACGGAATCTACGATTATCCGTACCGGCTGTTCGACGTGGACGATTTGATGACGAACGTCGCCGGCGGAATGGCGGGCTACGTTGCCGCGGAGTGGCTGGCGAAGTGGCTGCCCCGGGTCGACCGGCTGGACGAGAAGACCGATTTGTCGGCCCGGCGCGTCTCTTACACCCAGCGGGGAATCGCCTTCCTGTTCGATTGGGCGCTGCTGCTGCCCGCGATCGCCGTGCTTGCCCTCCTGCGCGTTCCGTATCCGTACGTCGTTGCCGTGCTCGCGTACTTCGTCGCATTGCCCTATATGACGAACGGCTTCACGCTCGGCAAGTGGCTCGTGCGGATCCGGCTCAAGGGCCAGGGAGACCGTATCGGCTTAGGCGAGCTCGCCGTTCGCTATGGCCTGCTGTACGTGCTGGCCGGAGGGGCCAACGTCGCGTTCGCGCGGGCGGGGCTGCATGCGGAGATTGATCCGATACTGATGCTGCTGTTTGCGCTTGTCCTGTTCGCATTCGATGCCGCCCTGGCGATTCATGCCCTGAAATGTCTGTTCAATCGGAGGCGCACGCCGATTCACGAGGAGAAGAGCGGAACGACCCATGCGATCGTCGAAAAGCCGGGTGTTAAGCGCATCGCGAAATGAGGAAAAGCAAGCGAGAACGAAAGAAGGAGCGGCCTCCATCTGTCCCGATGGAACCGCTCCTTCTTTACGCCTAATCCGCCGATGGCGACAATCGGTCTAGCAGGCCGAGCAGCATGACGATCGTTTCCGCCCGCGTCGCCGTGCCGCCCGGCGCGAACGGCGCGCCGTCGCGTCCGATCCGGATGTCTTCTTGCAGGAACGACGAGACCGCGGCTTGCGCCCATTTCGGAAGCGGAGACTCCCCGGCCAATCCGGCGCCGCCGGCGACCGGATCGAGGCGCAGCGCCCGGGCGATCACGGCCGCCATCTCCGCTTGACTGATCTCGCGGCGGGGTCCGAATCGTCCGTCCGGGTAGCCTTCGACCAGCCGGGCGAGATACGCGCGGTCGATCGCCGCGCTCGACCAACGTCCGAACAGGCGGGCATCCGCGAACGTTCGTCCGTCGCGGCTCGGTTCCGGCAGCTCGGCCGACAGGGCGTTGACGAGCATAACGACGAATTCCGCCCGCGAGATCGCGCGGTCCGGACGGAACGTGCCGTCGGGATAGCCCTTGACGATGCCGAGCGCCGCCGCGCGACGAATTTCGTTCTCGGCCCAATGTCCGGAAATATCGGAGAACGGCGGAGCGGCAGGCTGGCCGGGTCCGCTCGATTCGCCGGATTCGTCGGGACCGGCGGGCGGCTCGGGCTCGTTAGATCCGGGCGTCTCGTTGTCCGGCACAGGATCGGGCTCTTGCGGCGGATTCGTCGGGACCGGCGTCGAAGGCTCGCCTCCGCCCGTGCTGCCCCCGCTCGTCCTGACGCTTCCTAGCAGTTCTTCGCTGTCGTTGTGCTCCATGTCGAAAGCAACCACGCCGAAAACATAATCGGTGCTCGCCGACAGACCCGTCGCCGTATACCCGTACACGCTACCCGTCACGGTAACAGTCGGCGACGCATGCTCGTATACGCTGTCCGTCACGGTCGCCTTCAGCTCTCCGTTCATGTAGACGCGATAGCCCGCTACGCCCGACGAATCGTTTGCTTCGGGCCAGTTAAGCCTGACGCTGCTGCTCGTCACGTCGGAGAAGCGCAATTGCGCGTCGGCCGGCCAGACCGGCCCGTCGCAATCTTCGCAGTTCTCCGGTGAATCGCCGCCCAAACGCAGAACCAGATGGAGCGTCGATTCCTTCTGGATGTTGTAGTCGGCCAGCGTCCGGCCGTCCTCGAGCTGCTTGCCCGCGAAGATCAGCATTTGCCGATCGGGCGGAATGCCTTCCTTGTCCTGGATTTTGTGCTTGACCTGCTGGACCGAGTCGCTCGGCTCCACTTCGAGCGTGATCGTTTTTCCCGTCAACGTCTTGACGAAAACCTGCATCGCCCATGCTTGGTGAGGAAAGGCAAGGGTGAACAGGAGAATCAGCGCGAGGCTCAAGGCGTAGGGCTTTCTTCTAGTCAACATGCTTCATCGTCTCCCGTTTCTTTTTCGCGTAAGCTTGCTTGCTGTCGGATGATCCGCTCTTTTACATTCGCCGCTCATCCCGAAAATCCTGTCGGCTTTGCTCACGGCTTGTGAATCCAAGCCGTTTCTGGGAAAATAGGAACCAGGTCGCAAGCTCCGGATATTTCCGAAGAGAGGGTTTACGAATGAACAAAACATCCATTTACGATATGACTTTCGAAGGGCTGGCCGAATGGCTGGCGGAACGCGGACACAAGAAGTCGCGAGCGATGCTCGTGTGGGAGTGGCTGTATCGCGAAAGAGCGAAGGCCTATTCCGAGATGAACGGCGCGAATCCGGATTGCCTGAAGCTGCTTGAGGAGCGCTTCGCGATCGTGTCGCTGTCCGAGCATTCCCGCCAGGAATCGAAGGACGGAACGGTGAAATTTCTGTTTCGCCTGAAGGACGGCAACCTGATCGAAACCGTGCTGATGCGGCACAAATTCGGCCTGTCGGTATGCGTTACGACGCAGGTTGGCTGCAACATCGGCTGCAGCTTCTGCGCGAGCGGGCTGCTGAAGAAGAGCCGGGACTTGACGAGCGGCGAAATCGTCGAGCAAGTCGTCATGGCGCAGCGTTATCTGGACGGCAGGGGAGAAGGGGAAACGGTAAGCCACCTCGTGGTCATGGGCATCGGCGAGCCGTTCGATAATTACGACAACCTCGTGAAGTTCCTGAACGTCGTCAAGCATCAGAAAGGGCTTTCGATCGCCGGACGGCATATCACCGTGTCGACGAGCGGGCTCGCGGATAAGATCATCCGTTTTACCGACGACGATCTGAGGGTCAACCTGGCCATCTCCCTGCACGCTCCGAACGACGAGCTGCGGACGCGCATCATGAAGATCAACAAGGCGATCCCGATCGAGAAGCTGATGAAGGCGATCGATTACTATCTGGAGAAGACGCGACGGAGAATCACGCTGGAATACATCCTGCTGAAGGACGTGAACGACCGGCGCGAGCACGCCTTGGAGCTGGCCGAGCTGGTCGGCGATCGAAGGCCGCTCGTCAACGTGAATCTGATTCCGTACAATCCGGTCGACGAGCATAGCCAATACCAGCGGACGCCGCGGGACAAGGTCAGCGAATTTTTCGATACGCTGAAGAAGCAAGGCGTCAGCTGCAGCGTTCGCCTCGAGCACGGCACGGATATCGACGCCGCGTGCGGGCAGCTTCGCAGCAAGCAGATCAAAGCCGATAAAGTCGCGAATTAATCGCGCGGCTAGAAGACGGCCGGAGAGGGGAGAGAGCGCATGGAATACCGTCGATTAGGCAACAGCGGGCTGGAAGTGTCGGCGCTTGGCCTGGGAACGAACGCGTTCGGCAAGCGGGCCGACGAGCCGACGTCGATCCGCATCGTGCACGGGGCGATGGATCGGGGCATCAACTTCATCGATACGGCGAACATCTACGCGGGCACGGAGTCGGAAAGAATTATCGGCATCGCCCTGGAAGGACGGCGGACGCAAGCGGTGCTGGCGACGAAGGCCGGACTTGTGGCGGACCAAGGGCCGAACGGCCGCGGGGCGTCCCGGTTTCATCTGCAGCGGGAGCTGGAAGCGAGCTTGAGGCGCTTGCGCACCGATTACGTCGATCTGTACCAGATTCATACGTTCGACCCGCGTACGCCGCTGGAGGAAACGCTGCGAGCCTTGGACGATTTCGTGAGCTCCGGCAAGGTGCGCTATATCGGGGCGTCCAATTACGCGGCCTGGGAGCTGATGAAGGCGCTCGGAATCAGCGAGCTTAGAGGCTACGAGAGCTACGTGTCCACGCAGACGAGCTATTCGCTCGCGGATCGCTCGCCGGAGAACGAACTCGTTCCGCTATGTCTGGACCAGGGCGTCGGGATCATCCCGTATTTTCCGCTGGCGGGAGGCATCCTGAGCGGCAAGTACGGCTTGTCCGATCGCGCCCCGGCAGGGTCGCGGGCGCAGACGGATCCGAGCTTCGGCCGCTTTCTGGACGATCGCAATCTGGAGCTGGCCGAGCGGGTCGGCCGGCTGGCCGCGGAGCAAGGCCATGCGCCGGGGGCGCTGTCGCTCGCTTGGCTCATGGGCAGGCCGGCGGTCGCCACGGTAATCGTCGGGGCGACGCGGACGGAGCAGCTGGAGGAGAACATGGCCAGTCTCGAGCTGAAGCTCGACGCCGGAACGGCAGCGAAGCTCGACGAGCTTAGCGAGCCGTTCCGCGGCCGGCCGTTCGCCAATTACCGGTTGCCTTGAACGGATTCGCCCGAAGCCGCCGCGGGGCGGTCCGTTGCGGCCGGGCTCGCCGGCAAGCTGGAGGCGATGAGGAATTGCGCGGAGTAATAAGTAAGCATGATCAGCGGGCCGGAGTACGCGACGTCGGAGACGAACATGTTCCAGGAGAGGATCGCGTCCGACGCCAGAAACAGCAGGCTGCCGAAGATGGCCGCTTTGTTGCCGGTCATGACGGCCGTCCAGGCCATCAGCGAGATGACGACGACGTAAGCAAGCACCGGCGCGATCAAATGCTCCTGGTTGTCCAGCCTCAGCGCCCGGACGAGCTCGCTGCCCATAAGCGCGGCGAATGCGGCAAGCGGCAGCAGGGAGGCGAACCGAAGCTTCGAGAAGCGCCATCTGCCCAGGAACGCGGTCAGGTAGAACAGGTGTCCGACGAGGAACGCGAACAAGCCGATGACGAACCAGTGCAGCGTGCCGTCTCCGATCGCGCAAAACGCCAACCCTCCGAGTACAATATAGTGGTAGCGCTTACGGGAGGAGCTGCGAAAATAAGCGTAGGCGAAGATCAGGGCCATCGGAATCAGCTTGAACAGAAGCTTGACGCCAAATGGTTCGGACGGAATCGCGAAAATGTACAGCAAGCCGGTCAGCGCGATCAGCGCCGGCAAACCGTATTTGCGCATGCGGTTCACTCCATTTCGGATTGGAAATCATTTGAAAATCGAGCTAGTTCTATTATACATGCGGACGGTCGGATTAACACGATAAAATAAAAGCGACAAAGAGTCGAGGAGTCGAGCCTATGGCAACGATCGAAGATTTCGTAAAATTTTGAGAAGGTCGGCCGAAGGAGGTGCAGCCGTTGCCGAATGTGCAGCTCGGGACGTTCGTCTTGAATCTTGAAATGTTGATTTACTTGGCCGCCGGAATGGCGGGCGTGCTTGCGGTGCGATACCGGCACCGGCGCGATCCGGATCGGGAGCGGCTCGTCTCCGGCGCGTGGAATGCCGCGTTTCTGTGGCTGCTCGTCTGGAAAGGCAGTCTGATCCTGTTCGACCCTTCCGGCGTGCTCGCTCATCCGCAGTCGCTGTTGTTTTTCAGCGGGGGAGCGAGGGGCGCGGCGCTTGCATCCGTCGCGGCGGCCGGCTACCTCGTCCGGAGCAACGCGAAACGTCTCGGCTTCGGAGGCGCCGTCATGCTTGCCGCGACTTGGGGGGCGGGGATGGCGGCCGTCGCTTGCGGCTCCCGCGTTCTGCTGGCCGACAACGCGGGGTTCGTCGATTATGCCCTGCTGGCCCTCGCGACCGTCGTGCTAGCCGTGCTGCTCAGCCCGTCGCGCAAGGTCGCGGCTCAGGCGCTCGGCATCGCGCTCGTCGCGGCGATGATCGCGTCCGCCACGCTCGATCCGGGCGACCGGAGGGGCATCCGGGACAACGAGGCCGCTCCGGATTTCGCCTTGGCCGACTTGAACGGCAACGAAGTGCGGCTGTCCGATTACCGCGGCCGGACGGTCGTGCTGAATTTCTGGGCGACGTGGTGCACGGTGTGCCGGGCTGAGATGCCTCACGTGGAGAGGTTCTATCAAGATCATCTCGACAAGGACGTCGTCGTGCTCTCCGTCAACGCCACGAGCCAGGAACGGGATGCCGGGCGCGTAAAGCGGTATGCCGACGAAGAAGCTTTGAGCTTCCCGATCGTGCTTGACGAAGACGGAGCCGTCTTGTCGCAGTATCGGGTGACCGCCTATCCGACGACCTTCGTCATCGGCCCGGAAGGCGACATTCGCGGACGTTATCTCGGGGCGATCAGCTACGAGCAAATGAAGAAGGTCGCGCGGGCGGAAGGATAGTCGGGGGAGCATGTCGAATAAAGAGATAAAGGCCCTGCGGCAAAAATATAAAGCTCATACTCTGCAAATAGTTATTTAACATTTTCATCCTATGATTAGGAATAGCTGTCTTTCAACTACGCAGGAAAAACAAACGAATAACGAGGTGCCGAAGGAAAATGCAGCAGGAATCGACCTATTTGTGGGACGTCGTGTCGTACTTCGCCAAGATTCACCGTTTAACCGCGCGGGAGAGAGAAATCGTCTATTGTCTCGTGAAATATGGATACAGCAACAGGCGGTTGGCCGATGCGCTGTGCATTACCGAGAAGACGGTCAAAAACCATATCGCCAAAATCCAGGACAAGACGAAGACGAGATCGACAAGGGAATTAATGTCGCTCGTCGTCGAGCAATTCATCGTGCATCATCGGATGCTCGCGGATAAGGCGCCTGCGCTCGCATTGTAACTTTAGTGCGGCAGTCGAGCAGAGAAAGGCGATTTCCCGATCAAGCCATGCGGGAAATGGCCTTTTTCTGCATCCGCGACGATTAGGCGGTTTCCCTTGATTTGTGGTAGTATGTGGGAATATCGCCATAACGGGAGGAATGAGCTTGGGCAAACGATTCGATGCTCTCTTGCCGGAGCATGAAGCCTTCATCGGCAAGCAGCGCGTTTTTTTCGTCGGGTCGGCGCCGTTGTCGGAGGAGGGCCGGGTGAATCTGTCTCCGAAGGGCTACGATTCCTTGCGGATTCTTTCCCCTAATCGGGCGGCCTATCTCGATTTGACGGGGAGCGGCAACGAGACGAGCGCCCACGTTCGGGAGAACGGTCGGGTGACGCTCATGTTCTGCGCGTTCGAAGGACCGCCGAACATTATCCGGCTGTACGGCAGAGGGACGGTCGTCCTCCCCGGCGCGCCGGAGTGGGAAGAGCTGTATCCGTTGTTCCCGCCGCTTCCGGGCGCGAGGCAGATCATCGTCGTCGATTTCGATCTCGTGCAGACTTCCTGCGGCTACGCCGTTCCGTTCATGGCGTACGACAAGGAGCGGGATACGCTGCGGCGCTGGGCCGAACAGAAGGGAGAGCAGGGGCTGGAGCAGTATTGGCAAGAGAAAAACGGGCGCAGCCTCGACGGCCTGCCAACTCCGCTCGGCGATCGGCGGGGCGGCTGACGTTCCCGGAGTTCGGGGGGGACTAAAGTGCGACAGCGTTGGAGATACGATAGAATGGAGATCAGAAAGCAGATAGGAGTTGTCAGCGATGCCGGACGAAGAAGTGCTCTTGACCAAAGAAGGATTGGCAAAATTGCAAGCCGAGCTTGACGACCTTAAATATGTGAAGCGCAAGGAGCTGGCCGCTAGAATCAAGCTGGCGATCAGCTACGGGGATCTAAAAGAGAACAGCGAATACCACTCGGCGAAGGACGACCAGGCGTTCATGGAGACGCGGATTCTCGTGCTCGAGAAGATGCTGCGCAACGCGCGGGTCGTCGGCGACGGCGAATTCGACCAATCCAGCGTGCACGTCGGCGCGATCGTCGTGTTGAACGACATCGAGTTCGACGAGAAGATCGAATACCGGATCGTCGGTCCCGCCGAGGCGGACGTCACCGACGGGAAGATTTCGTACGAGAGCCCGCTGGGCAAAGAGCTGATCGGCAAGCGCGCGGGCGACATCGTCAGCGTGGAAGCGCCCGTCGGCATCGTGAAATACGAGCTGCTGGAGATCAAAGCGGGCTGAACAAAGAAAAAGCATGGCTCTCCTGGAGAAGGAGAGCCATGCTTTTAGAAGCGTGTTCCGCCCATTTTCCCCGATTGAAAATCTTTGAACGCCTCGACCAATTCCTCGCGGCTATTCATGACGAAGGGACCGTGCATGAAGACGGGTTCGTCGATAGGTTTGCCGCTCAGGAAGAGGATCAGCGCGTCGTCGCTTGCCCCCTCGACGAGAATGTCGCCCGGTTCGTTCCCGAACAGAATGAAGTCCCCTGATTCGGCGGTCGTTTCCCCATTAGCTTGTACCGAGCCGCGCAGCACCAATGCTCCCGTATTGTAGTCGGCCGGAAGCTCGAAACGAGCCTCGCCGCCGGATTTAAGCGCGATGTCGAATATGCGGATCGGAGTGAACGTATTCGCCGGTCCGAGAACTCCCTCGTACTCCCCGGCAATAATTCGAACTGTGCCGCCGCCATCGGGCAACTCGACGTAGCCCATCTTTTCCTTCGGAAGCTCTTGATACTTCGGCGGATGCATTTTGTGCTCGCGCGGAAGGTTGACCCACAGTTGAATCATATGGAACAAGCCGCCGCGTTTCGAGAATTCTTTCTCTTGGTATTCCTTGTGCAGCAGGCCGGAGCCCGCCGTCATCCACTGTACGTCCCCGGGGCCGATAATGCCGTGGTTGCCCTGGTTGTCGTGATGCTCGACGTATCCCTCGTAAGCGATCGTCACGGTTTCGAAACCGCGGTGCGGGTGAGCCCCTACGCCTTTGACCGATTCGGACGGCGGGAACTCGAAGGGAGCGTTATAGTCCAGCAAGAGAAAAGGACTGATCCTGGACCCGAGGTCTTGGCCCGAAGGGAAGTAGTTGGACACCCTGAAGCCGTCACCGACCATGTGGAACGGGGCTCCCCGGTGGACGCCTTGGATGCTGCGGTAATAGGTCATTCTACGTCTCTCCTTTCGTATCGGTAAATCTTTAATTCATAAATCTTAAATTTAAGATAAATGATTAAAGGAGTTTCGTCAAGCCCTCTTCGCGGGTTACGTGAGGCTTATTCGAGAATTGCTCGCTTCGGAACCCGGAATAAGGTTATCCGTCGCCCAACTGTCCATGACGGCTGTGGCGGATCGGGTCGGCACGGAGACGGGTGTGCGTATAGGCCATGCTCTGGAGAGATTGTTTTCCCGCATGGAGGAAACGTACCGCAGGCAAAACATGCTATAATAAGGGACAGCAATGGATGAGGCAATTCACACTAATCAAAGTGAGGTTTGTTCATGATCTGGGAAAATAAAATCGCGACGACGCTCCAATGGGCGAAGGAGATTTCCAACCGGGAGCAGAAGGAAGCGGTGGCGGCCAAAATCGCCGAGCGGGTGCGGGACGGCGACGTCATCGGCGTCGGCTCCGGCTCGACCTCGTATCTTGCGCTGCTCGCGATCAGCAACAAGGTGAAGGAGCAGAAGCTGAACGTCACGGCGATTCCGACGTCGCACGAGGTATCGCTGACGTGCTCGATCATGGGTTTGCCGACCTCGACGCTGCTGAACGCGCGCCCGGACTGGTATTTCGACGGCGCCGACGAGGTCGACCCGAACAAAAACCTGATCAAGGGCCGCGGGGGCGCGATGTTCGCGGAGAAGCTAGTCATGAAGAGCGCGCCCGAAAATTACATTCTCGTCGATGCTTCCAAATTCGTCGCTTACTTGGGCGAGAAGTTCGCGGCGCCGATCGAGGTGGATCCCCGCGCGCTCAATCTCGTCGAGACGGAGCTGGTCAAGCTGCGCGCGAACGACGTGAAGCTGCGGATGGCGGTCGCCAAGGACGGACCGGTCATTACCGAGGCCGGCAACCTCATCCTCGACGTCCGCTTCGACAAGATCGATTCCGGCTACGAGAAGGAAGTCAAATCGATTCCGGGCGTCATCGAGTCCGGCCTGTTCATGGGCTATAACCTGGAAGTATTGACGACTTGACGATTTCGGCTCGACCGCAACGCCCTCGTCTCCCCCGCGCCAGCGGGGGTTTTTTAACGCTTCGAAACCGCTTCGTCTATCCTCGTCTGAATCGTCTCCGACAATCCCGTTTAATCTTGCGCGTTCGGACACAGAAGCCCTTATTTTGCCGAAACCCCCTCAATTTGAAGATGAATCGGACTGAGGATCCGTTATTTCGATGATTTATGGCCGAAATCGTCGTCTCGGAGCCAAATAACGGATCCTGTGTCCGCACACATGCAAAAAAACCGGTTTTGTTCACAATTAGCGGATTCTCTGTCCGAACAGTTCGGGGCGACGGGGCAAGAGGATGAAATACGGGTGGACGTTGGGGCGACAGGGCAATGAGGATGAATATACGGTTGGACGTCGGAGCGACGGGGGAAAGAGGCGGACGACGGCGAACCGGCCGGTGCGGAAAGACTGCGGCTAGCGAAAGCGCGGGGGAACGAATCAAATGTGAAACGACCGTCAGGGTGAACTCCCCTGACGGTTTTTCTTATTAACGATTCAAAACCGCTTCGTCTATCCTCATCTGAATCGTCTCCGACATCGTAATCCTCGATTCCGAGGAGGTGTTCCATGTGCGCGGCCCGAAGCTTGTTCCCCGAACGTTCCATAATCGCGATCATCAGCAAGAAGAGAACCGCTCTTTTTTAAGCTTCGGATCGCAAATAATCGAGCATGATTTTCTTCAAAATCGCGAGCTGCCGCTCCGATTCCAGATCGGAGAAGAACGTCAAAATGTTATTTTGCAGGCTCAGCTTGCGGGAGAAGATGCCGAAAACGTTAATGACGGTCGTAAGCGCGTCGGCGATGGGCAGATCGGCGCGGATCGAGCAGTCGGCGATGCCTTCCCTGACGATCTTGGCGAATTCCCGCGAGACGGCCCGGTAAATTTCGTTGAAGCTCTCCATGTCTTCCAGAGGCTCCGGAGAATGGGCCGCGAAGCTCTCGAAATCTTCCATGAACTTGATGCTCGGATTGTCCGCGTCCGACATCTGAGTGATGAAGTAATCCATCAGCCGCTCGATTTTCTCCAGACTGGTCTCCGGCAAGGCGGCGATCTCGCGAAAAGCCTCCAATACGGTCTCCGTCCGCCTGACCGCCACGGTCACAACCAGCTTTTCCTTCTTCGGATAGTAGCGGAACAACGTCGCGATGCCGATATTCGCCTCCTTGGCGATATCCTGCATCGTCGTTTTCTCGATGCCTTTTCTGCCGAATATCGTTTCGGCCGCAACCGCGATCTCTAGCGCGCGCTGTTGCTTGCCGTCGCTTCGCTCCCGTTGGTACCTCGTTTTCGGATCCATATCGCTTCAAACCTTCCTAAGCTAAATCAATCGGAATTCAGATGTTATTATAGCCTCCCGTTTATCCTCCCACAAGAAGGGGATGAAATCGCCGTTTCGGGCGCATGGTTCTCTAGATCCGGCATTAGAAAGGCCGCTTTTGATCGCTGCAGCAGGCGAAGGCAAGTGAAACCGGCGGCGAAGGCGTCGATCGAATCTTGGCATAAAGTCATGAACATCAATCTGACAAGCGTATTCTTAGAAATGAAGCACGTCATTCCGAATATGGAACGGCGCTGCCGATCTCCGGTTATTGCGCGGCGGGCACTAGGGCACTAACATTACGATTACGGAAAGGAAGTGGACGGCTATGCCGAACGGTTCGCACTCGATCGAACTTCCCGTAGCGATCGATAAAATCTGGGATTTCGTCAGCGACATGAACAAATGGGCGCCGCTCGTGCCCGGCTATATCGAGCATCAGATCATCGACGATCGTCAATCCACCTGGTCCTTCAAGGGAGATCTCGGCTTCATGAAGAAAACCGTCAAGCTGAAAATCGATATCCGGGAGTGGATCGAGCCGACGAAGGTCATGTTCGACCTGACGGGCATCTCCGACAATTTCGGCGGCAACGGCTATTTCGAGGCGGAAGCGCTCGGCGACAACGCATCGAAAATGACCGGCTATCTGGACATTACGGCCAAAGGCGCGATGGGCCCGATGACCAATTCGATCCTGAAGTCGTTCGTGCCGAAGACGGCTCAGGAGTTGTTAGAGGCGATCGCCGGGAAAATCGAGGAGATCGGGAACGTCAAAGCGTAACGGTTGCCTGCCGATTGAGGGCGTCCCCGCCATTCGCGTCGTTGTTCGGACACAGAAGCCCTTATTTTGCTGAAACCCCCTCATTTTGATGGCGATTCGGACAGACGATCCGTTATTTCGATGATGAATAGCCGAAATCACCATCTCGAAGTCAAATAACGGATCCTCTGTCCGCGAAGGTGCGTAAAACCTGGTTTTGTTCACAGATAGCGGATCCTCTGTCCGAACGGCCCAGGGGATTGGAGCAAGGCGGGACGGTGGCGATGGAGCAAGGCGAAGCGGCAGGCGAGCGGAAACGGAAGAAAGGGAAAAGGAACGAAACCGTACGAAAAGGACCGTCAGGGCTATCCCCGACGGTTTTTCCGAACGGTCGAATCCCGGACGGTCAGATCTCGAGACTGTCGAATCCCGAGCGCGATACAAGCGCGGGTCGCCGTCCTGGAGTCGGTGAAGCCGGTGCCCTGTCCTTTATGCGTCGTAATTGACGAGATAGCTTTGAATTTCCGTATTGTAATAGCCGACGCTGTATTCGATCATGTTCCCGGACTCCTCGTAAGAGCGTCGAGATCTTCGCAGCAGGGGCGTCGACGGTTGCACGTTCAGCTTGTCCGCGACCGCGGCGGGTGCGACGGCTACGGCGAATTGATCCTTGAACTGTTCGAGCGCGATGTCCCGTTCCTCCAAGAGCCCGTAGAGCGATTGCGAATCCAGATCCGATCGGTCGATCTCCCCCGCCAGGACCGACAAATAATGCGTATAGTGAATGTAAGGCGCCCCGTCCAAATCGTAAATCCGTTCAATGCAGAAGCAGGCGTCTCCGAATAGACGATAAGGCTCCGTCTCCGGCTCGTTGCGGATTTTCTCCGCCCGAATCAGCCGTTTCCGGATCGTATGTCCGTTCTCGACCAGCACTTCCGTGAAGCTCTTTCCCTTGGACAGCTTGGAGGCGGACGTGTTGCGGACGACCTTAGTCCCTTTGCCGCTGCCTTTCTCCAAGTAGCCTTCCTGAACGAGCTCCTGAATCGCGCCGCGAACGGTGATCTTGCTGACGCCGAATTCTTGCTCGAGCTGAGGCTCGGAAGGAATCAATTGCCCGATCGGATAGATGCCGTGCAGGATCCGGTCTTTCAGTATGCTTTTGATTTGCAAATATAACGGTTTTTTCTTTCGGGACAAGGACATGCGCGCCTACCTCTCTACGTCTTCGGCGGCCCGTTCCATGGCCCGAAGAACGTCGTTTTCGTTCGCCAGGGGAGTGTCTCCCGCCGTCGTGTGGGCGAGCATGGCGGCGGCGGCCGCGAAGCGCACGGCGCGTTCGGGGGCGAAATGCCGCAATTCGCCGTGAAGAATGCCGCTCGTATAAGCGTCTCCCGCTCCAATTCTATCATAAACGGCGAACGTCAGCGTCTCCGAGAAATGGAACCGGCCCCCTTTGTACAAGTATCCCCGCAAGGAATGCGTGTTGTCCGGGTTCACGGAACGGTGGGTGCCCGCGGCGACGGAGATGCCGTAGGCTTCCGCGACCTTGGGGATCAGCTCCTTCAGCCGGTCTTCGCGGGTCGCGCCGTCCGACGGCAGCCCGAGCGTCCGCTCGGCGTCCAGCTCGTTCATCATGACGATGTCGGCAAGCTTCAGCATCCGTTCGTAGTGCGGCTTGGCCGCGGCATAACCGCCCGCGCCCCAGAGGGACGGCCGGTAATTGCAATCGAAGGCGACGAGGCCGCCGCGGGCTCGCACGGCTTCGGCGAAAGCGGTCATCTGCCCGCGGACCGCGCCGTTCATCGCCAGCGAGATGCCGCAGAAGTGCGCGACGTTGACCCGCCCGGCGATCTCGTCGAAGTCGTACGTTCCTTCGGGGGCCGTATTGAAGCTGCTTTCCAGCCGATTCGTATACGTCACGCGGCTCGGCCGGGGGCCGAAGCCGTTCTCGAGAAAGTACATGCCAATGTAGCTTCCGCCTCTCGAGACGAACGCCGGCGAGATGCCGAGCTTGCGCAAATAGGCTGCGGCGGCGTCGCCCAGCGCGCCCTCCGGCAGCCGGGTGACGAGCGAACCGTCATGCCCGAGCCGGGACAGCGCAGAAGCGACGTTCACTCCCGTGCCCGAGAAGGAATAGTTCAGCGAGCCGGCTTGCGACAGCAGCTCGTAACCGGGCGTCTGCAGCCGCATCATCACTTCCCCGAACGCCGCGATCCGTTCAGCCATGAGACTCGTCCGCCAGTTTCTTCGAGATCGCGAGCAGCCGGCGGACGTCTTCGGCGTTCGTCCTGCCCGTCGCCTTGTCGACGATCGAGGAGTAGACGTGCGGAATAACCTGAGGGACGCCGGCATCCAGGCAGATGCGCACAATCGCTTCGAAGTTGTCCGGCTCGATGCCGCCCGTCGGCTCAAGGGCGAATCCTTCCTCGCCGCAGGCGGCCGCGACCGCGCGCAGCTCGTCCTCGCGGCTCAGGCCGTTCATCGGGAAATATTTGAGCGCGTTGCCGCCCATGTCCCGGACGAGGGCGATCGCGGCTCTGACCGGCACGATTGCGGGCTCATCCTGAGCGGCGCTGTACGGGCCGGTGGAAATGTTGACGTACCCGGGGCGTCCGGAAGGCGATACGAGCGCGTTAATCCAGCTTTCTCGTCCGCCGAGGTTCGCCCGGGTCGCGCCGACGGCGGGGAACACTTGATTGATGTGGCTGCCCGGATAGCTCTTCGCGATCTCCGCGACGACGGCGGCCTGGCGGTTGTCGCCGGCGCCCAGGCCGATCGAGACGGCGTCGTCGATCGCCAGGCCATATTCCCGCATGGCGGCGACGGCCGCTTCCGCGGACGGGTACGCTTTGGAGAGCACGCCGACGAGCACGCGGCCTTCCGCCGCCTCGAACACTTCCTTGGCATTGTCGACGCTGTTCGCGAGCACGTTCAAGGCCACGCGGTTCCGGTATAATCTCTTGGATAAGTTCGACAACTCAGTTTCCTCCCGTCAATTCGCGGATTCTGGACTCGATCACTTGCAGATCGTCTCCTTGCAGCGGGCGCGGATCGATGTCGAAATAGCCTTGCTTGACGCCGTAATCGCGCGTATAGATCGCGATGTCTCCGCTCTGCAAGCCGGCGACGACCTGCTCCGCCGACGTGCCCGAAGACGCGGGGTCGATCTTGATCCGGGCGCGGAAGATGGCGCGGCCGGCTTCGTCCCGCACGATCGTCACTCCGACCCCCGGAAGCTCGTTCAGCGGCATGAGCGCTTGCAGCGCCGCTTTCTCCCGCTCGCTTGCGTCCGGCTTGGCCCCGTACTCGTCCAGCGCCTGCAGCAAGCCGAACGTCGCTTCCTTGCCGACCTTCATGCTCCGTCCGATGCCGTGCAGCTGAACTTTCAGCCATTCGACGAACCGGCGCTTGCCGGCGACGATGCCGGAGGTCGGACCCTCGATCGCCTTGGAGCCGCTGTAGATCGCCAGATCGGAATAGCGGACGTACTTTCGCAAATCTTCCTCGGCTGCCGCGTCGACGATCATCGGAACGCCGTTTCTTTGGGCGACCGCCCACGCCTCCTCTACGGAGATCATGTTTTTCTGCACGCAATGATGCGATTTGACGTACAGAATGGCCGCCGTGCGCTCGCCGATCGCGTCCTCGAGGTGCTCGGCCTTGCCTTCGTTGGCGTAGCCGACTTCGACGAGCTTGCCCCCGCCCAAATAGACCATCGTCTCGACCGGAGCCCCGTATTGCACGTTGTGGCCTTTCAGGATCAGAATCTCGTTATTCGGAATCGGCTCCCGATGAAGCCGTTCGCTCTTGCCCCGATCGCCCCTCGTGACGGCGGCGGCCACGGAGAGGGCGATGCCGCTCGAAGCCGAATTCACGACGACCGCCGCTTCCGAGCCGAGCGCGCCCGCGATGTAGTCCCCGGCTTTGTCTACGAGATCGGCGATTTCCACGTATTGCTGTCCGCCGCGCTTCATCGCTTCCATGACCGAGTCCGACGGGGTCGACACTCCGAGGATGCTCATCCGTCCGCTGGCGTTGACGACGCGTTTAAGGCCGATCTTCGCATTTAATGTATTTGCCATTCACAACGACTCCTTTAGGTTCGATAAGAGAATCCGTCCATCGTTCCTCGCCTTCCGAATCGACGAGCTTCGTCCGCTTGGCCGCGACCTCGAAGATCGTCAGGTCGGCGATTCCGCCGACTTCGAAGCGGCCGAGCTCCGGCCGGCGCAGCCAATTCGCGGCGCAGGCGGTGACCGCGCCGACGATATCCTCCAGCGGGTAACCGAGCTGGAGAAATTTCGTCAGCACGTTCGCCAGGCTGTAGACCGGGCCGTTCAGCCGATTGCCGCGATACAGGTCGGAGCTGATCGTGTGCAGTCCGATGCCGTGCCGCTTGGCGGCTTCCGCCGCGCGGAAGGAGAAGCTGGCGCTGCCGTGCCCGACGTCGAGACGGACGCCCCGGTCGAGCGCCGCCAGCAGCTCCGGCAACGGCCGTCCTTCCGCGTCGAACAGATTGTTCGCTTTGCCGTTCAAATAATGGGTCACGACATCGCCTTCGGCGAGCATGGACACGATCTCTTCGATAGCCGGAGGCCCCGACCCGATATGGACCATCAAGGGCAAGCCGGTCTCGCCGGACAGCTCTCGCGCCAGGCGAAGCGGCTCCAGGCCGGACGACCCGACGACGCTGCGGCTGATTCTCGCCTTCAGGCCGACGATCTCGCCCGGGAACGCGGCGGCCGCCGCGACGGCCTTCCGCCGGTCGATCCATTCCAGCCGGGACAGCTCGTCGACGCGCGCCAGGCCGATGCGGGAGACGTTCAGCAACGACAGCAAGCGGGTATTCGCGGTCCGCCCGCTGGCGAGCAGCTCTCCGATCCGGTCCGCCCCGCAGCTGCCGGCATCGACGATCGTGGCGACGCCCTGCTTGACGCCGAGCTCGTCGATTTCGTCGCCGTACGGATCGAATTCCGGAAACGCGTGGACATGCAGATCGATCCAGCCCGCGGACACGTAACAGGTCCCGGCGAAGTCGAGGCTCCCGTCGCGGGGGGCGACGCTTCCGGCGGGCGAGATGGCGGCGATGCGGCCGCGAGACACGACGATATCGACCGGCTCGTCGCCGAGTGTCTTCAGATTCAGCAATTCGATGCAGTCTTGCACGCGGTTCACGCCTTTCGTTAGCCGTGCGTTCGACGGCAAGAGCTGCTTGCCGCCTACTGGATCAGCATAACATACAATCCGCAAAAACAATATAACGTTATAATGTTTAAATGGGAATTCGATTCACGTTCTACGGCATGCTGGATACGTACCGTGTAGCGTTCACGGATGGTCTGAAGGAGGAACGGGAAAAGTAAGGGAACTACGATCAAGGAGGTTTTCCATGAAAAGAGCGGCCGTACTGGTCTGCATCGTTCTGTTGGCCGCATGCGCGACTCGCGGGCCGGGCATGAATCAGGCAACGAAGCAACGCGACGAAATGAAGTCGAAGGTGCGGATAAGCGCGATCGATACGAAGACGCCTGTTAACCGATTCGTCGTGAAGAACAACGAGTCTCTTCAGGACATTGCCGACCGTTTTCACGTGGACATCGGCGATCTGATAAGGGAGAACCCGGATCTTGGCTGGCTCGTAGGGCGAAATCCTTCTCCGGAACAGGGACGGCCGGGAAGGCCGGAGGGAGACGTTACCGCTCCGCTTCCGAATGACCGGGAAGTTCATATCCCCTCGGAGGAAAGCATGACCGGCTATGAGCTTGAAGTGCTGAAGCTGACGAATGCGGAACGGGAAAAAGCGGGACTGGCTCCTTGCGCCGGCGACGAGACGAGCTTGAATCGATCGGCCAGAGCGAAATCGCAAGACATGGCGACGAACAATTACTTCTCCCACGATTCCCCGACTTACGGCGATCCGTTCGCGATGATGCGCAGCTTCGGCGTGCAGTATCGGTCGGCGGGAGAGAATATCGCGAAGGGCCAACCGACCCCGCAAGAAGTCGTGCAAGCCTGGATGAACTCTCCGGGACATCGCGCAAACATTCTAAACGGCGCCTACACTCACTTAGGCGTAGGATACGTCGCGAACAACGGCCAGCCTTGCTGGACACAACAATTTATTGCCAAGTAAAGCCGCAAGAGGCGCTCGGAATGGTCGATACGACCCCCGGGCGCCTTAGTTAACGATTCGGAAGCACATGATCGCGTCATACGACGAACATGTCCATGAAGTGTCTCGCGCTCTTGGAGAGATGGCGGTCCTTCAACCAGACGAGGCCGACTTCGCTGTGCAGATCGGCGTCCGCGATGGACACTTGCGCGATGCTGGGCGGGGCGAACGAGTTCATGACGGATTCGGGCAGGATGGCGATGCCGATTCCCGCGGCGACGAGGGAGATCGCGATCGCGACGCTCGAGCATTCGCTGACGACTCGCGGCTGCAAGCCGCGCTTCCGGAACTCTCCGAACACCTGGTCATGCATGCCTGTCGTCCGGTCGGTCTTCAGCGTCAGGAACGGGAAGCGGGACAGCTCCCGAAGAGTCATCGTCCGCGCGGACGGAACCGGACGCCATGCGGCCGGCAGGAACGCCGCGAACGGATCGGACGGCAAGGGCAGCACGGAATAACGCTCCGAGCCGAAATCGGATTGAAAGGGGAGCCGGGTGACGATCAGCTCGAGATCCCGGCTCTCGAGCAATTCCCCCAGCAGGAAATGGTCGCCTTCGCGAATCTTGAACGTCACCTGCGGATATTTGTCCGTGAATTGACGAATGACCGGCGGCAAGAGGGAGGTGCATGAGACGACGGCGCCGACCGAGAGAATGCCTTGAACGCCCTCGCCGAGCTCCTGGACGTATGACATCGTTTCGTCGAACTGATTCAGCAGGGCGACCGCCCTTTGGCGCAGCAGCTCGCCGGCCTGGGTCAGCTGCAGCCTTTTGCCGGTACGGTCGAACAGCACGACGCCGAGCTCTCGCTCCATCTGCTTCAGTTGTCGGCTGAGCGGAGGCTGCTCCATGTTTAACAGCTTTGCCGCGCGGGTAATTTGCCCTTCGTTCGCGATGGCCAGAAAGTAGCGCAATTGCCTCATGTCCACCCGTATCGACCTCCTTTCTTTCCTCATACCTTGAAAGTATGGATAACCGATAAAACAGATATTATCAATATAGAAAATTGTTTGGTATGATTCAACTAGAGAAGAAGCTTTCCAGGCACGGATCACGAAAAGGTAAGGAGAAGATTCGACGATGGCTCATAAAATCACGGTAGAACGCACGTCGGCGCCCAAGTCGAAGCCGGAAACGTCCAAGCTCGTCTTCGGCAAGCACTTCACGGATCATATGTTTATCATGGATTACGACGCGGGAGCGGGCTGGCACGATCCGCGAATCGTGCCGTATCAGCCGATCTCCCTCGATCCGGCCGCCAAAGTGTTTCATTACGGGCAGACGGTGTTCGAAGGGCTGAAGGCTTACCGGACGGCCGAAGGACCGATTCTCATGTTCCGCCCGTTCAAAAACCTGCAAAGGCTTAACCGTTCCAACGCCCGTCTGACGATTCCGCCGCTCGACGAGGATTTGGTCATGGACGCCCTGAAACGGTTGCTGAAGCTCGACGAGGAGTGGATTCCGACCGAGGACGGAACGTCGCTCTATGTTCGTCCTTTCGTAATCTCCACGGAAGCGGCGCTCGGGGTGTCTCCTTCGGAGAAATACTTGTTCATGATCATTTTGTCGCCCGTCGGCTCCTATTACGAAGAAGGCATCGATCCGGTCAGCATCTACGTGGAACCGGATTATGTCCGGGCGGTGGCCGGCGGCGTCGGCAACGCCAAGACCGGAGGCAATTATGCGGCGGGGCTGAAGGCGCAGGAAGAGGCTTCGGGCAAGGGCTACTCCCAAGTATTATGGCTTGACGGCGTTCACCGCAAATATATCGAGGAAGTCGGAAGCATGAACGTCTTCTTCAAGATCGGGGACAAGGTGATTACTCCGGCGCTGAACGGCAGCATCCTGGACGGGGTAACGCGGGATTCTGTCATTCAGGCGCTCAGGCATTGGAACGTCGAAGTCGAGGAGAAAACGATCTCGATCGACGAATTGGTCGACGCGTACCGGAAAGGCAAGCTGGAGGAAGCGTTCGGAACGGGGACGGCCGCCGTCATTTCCCCGATCGGGGAGCTGAACTGGCAAGGAGACAAACTGACGCTGAACGGCGGCCGAACGGGCCCGCTGTCGGCCAAGGTGTACGACTTTATGACCGGCTTGCAGCGGGGCTTGATCGAAGACCCGTTCGGCTGGGTCGTGAAGCTGTAAGCCATCGAATCGCGAAGAGGCGTGTTCGGGTTCAGCCTTGTACGGAGCCGGCGACGACAGGGGGAGAGTCGATGGACAAAAACAGGCAGATTCGGATTTTCGACAGGCAAGCGGCCCAATACGAGCATAAAAAAGAACCGCCGGCGATGCGGCAATGGCGGGCGAAGCTCTTGCGCGAAGCGACGGGAGACGTGCTGGAGCTTGCGGTCGGGGCAGGCGCGAATTTCCCGTATTATCCGCCGGGAGTTCGCGTGACGGCCGCCGATTTCAGCGCGGAGATGCTGAAGCGGGCGGAACAAGCGGCCGCCCGCTCGGGGACAGACGTACGGCTGATCCGCTCGGACATCGAACGGATGACGTTTCCCGACGGTTCGTTCGATACGATCGTTTCTACGTTGTCCTTTTGCAGCTACGACGACCCCCTGGCGCTGCTGCGCAAGCTTCAGAGCTGGCTGAGGCCGGGAGGGAAAGTGCTGATGATGGAGCACGGGATTAGCTCGAATCCGCTCCTTGCCTTGGCCCAGAGGGCGCTGGATCCGCTGCTGTACCGCTGGATCGGCTGCCACTATAACGTCCGTCTTGCGGAGCTGCTGGATCAAGCCGGGCTCCGCGTGCTTGCGGCCGAACGGCACTGGTTAGGCATGATCTATTTGGTTCGGGCGCAGCCGCCAGACCCCGGCGCATTCCGGTAGCCGGACGAGCCGGTCCCGCGCGACCCAGTCGGCCAGCTCGTCCCCGAAGAAAAACCGGGTCAGCCGTTCTGCTTGGGCGGCGTCGTCGAACGCGTAATCGAGCCGGAGCCAGCGATGGGAGAACCGGTATTCATTCGTCAGCCTCGTAAAATAAGGCAGAAGGAAGCCGGGAGGCGAAGGCGTTTCGTGCCCGGTGCCCATCGTTTCGAAGAGCACGATCGTTCCGCCGGGACGGAGCACCCGCTTCATTTCCGCGACGATGCGGGCCAGATTCGCCTCCCAATCCGGAACGCTGTCTGCCGTCAAGTAGCAGACGCTCCAGCCGGAGACGACGAGATCGGCGGAAGCGTCGGGGAGCGGCAAGCGGCGATGATCGGCGACCCGGACCGACCAGTTGTCGAGCCCGGCTTGGCGCAGCCTGTCCGCAGCGATGCGCAGCATCGCCTCGGAGGCGTCCAGCGCGACGAGAGACCGGGCTCCCGGCGCCAGCGCGGCAGATAAGCGGCCCGTGCCCGCTCCCAAGTCGACGATGTCCGCTCCGGCGACCGGGGCAAGCTCTTCGACGACGGAACGGAGATCGGGCTGTTTGGCGATCAATTCGTGGTACATGTCGGCTTCGTGCCGGTAGATGCTGTCATGGTTCGGCATCGGCGTCGTCCTCCTTGCAGGCGTATAAAATATGCAATCGTTCGTTCAGGCGGAGCGTTTTCGTTCCGAAGCCGCGCTTCCCGAACCATTCGACGAGCGCGGGGAGAGAAGGGTAAGCGGCTTGGCCGTGCCCCTCGTCTTCCGTCCCCGCCATCAGGTCCGCGATGCAGATTCTCCCCGAAGGCTTCAACACTCTCCGCATCTCCTCCAGCGCGAGCTCCTGCTGAACGTTGTCGAGATGATGGAAGGCGAAGCTCGAGACGATGAAATCGAATCGGTCGCGCACGAACGGGAGGGCCAGGAAATTGCCCAGCCTCGTCTCCATGCCGGGGTACTTAGCCTGACAGAGCCGGAGCATCTCCCGCGACTGGTCGACGCCGGACATGGCGCACCCCGCATCGATGAATTTGCCGGCCAGATTGCCGGTTCCCGTGCCGATGTCCAGCCCTCTCTCGCCTTCCTCGGCGGCGACCCGGGCGACGACGGCGTCCAGCGCCTCCGCGTAATCCGCGAACGAACCTTCGCCTACGGCGACGCGCTCGTCGTGGGTCGAAGCCTGCCGGTCGAAATTCCAACGGTCCGTCCAATTGTCGCGCTTCGTTCTCGACCGCCTGGAGTCCTGGGCCATGCGGAAGACTTGTTCGAGCGGCAGAGCGCCCTCCATCCGCAGCAGCCCGATCAGCCGGTCGGCCGTATCGAGCGCTTGCTCGAGCTTCAGCCACTCCGACGTCAGCACCGCGCGTTGAAGCTCCAGGTAAAATTGAAGCTCTTCGGTTTCGTTTCTCTCCCATTTCTCCAATGCCTGCTTGATATCCGTTAAGGACATTCCCGCCTCCCGCAGCGATACGATCGTCTGCAGCCTCCAGATTTCCCGTTCAGAATAGATGCGGTAGCCGTTGTTTTCCTGCTTGGCCGGCGAGAGCAGTCCCTTCTTCTCGTATAACCGGATGGCGCGGGCCGAGATGCCCAGCTTGTCCGCCGCTTCCTTGATTCTCACGCGACCTCCCCCTCGTCTCCATTGTAAACGTTAGCGCAGGGTCAAGGTAAAGGGGGAACATTCATCTTCCGGAAGCGGACAGGAAGGCCGCGCAGGCGAAAGCTCCAACGAGCAGAAGCGCGAGCGCGGCGAAGGCCAGCAACTGGCCGCCCGCTTGCATCAGCGAGAGAGAGACGAGCGGCCCGAGCGTCGCCCCGACGAACAGAATGAACGAATACAGCGTCATGGCGGCTCCCCTCGTCCGGTCGGCGATCTGGCCGGTCAGCGCCACGAGCGTCGGGATCATGACGGAGATGCCCGCCACGAAGACGATGCTGGCCGGCGCGAGGACGGCCAAGCCGGGCGCGGCGCAGAGAGCGGTCATGCCGGAAATGGCGAGGAGCAGACCGGATTTCAGCATCGCAGGCAGCCCGAAGCGGGCGGCAAGCTTGCCGGTAAAGGGGGAGAGCAGCATGCCGAAGATGCCGGCCGCGCGGACGAGCAAAATTTGTCCGTCGTCGAGGGAGAAGGGAGGGGCGGACAGCAGGCTGCCCAATGCCGCGTACATGCCGATGAAGGTCAGGAACAGCGTCAGCGCGACGGCGTAGCAGAAGAGGAGCGCCCGATTGCGAAACAGCCGCCCGATCTGGCGGTAGACGTCCCAGTAGCCGCCGGTCGCTTCTCGGCGACCGGCCCTCGGCGACATCAGGCCCAAGAGCAGGGCGGAGAGCGAATAGACGGCGCCCAGCAGCAGGAAGCCGGCGGGCCAGCCCATCGTCCGCAGGACGAGGACGCCGAACGCCTGGCCGACGATTCCGGCGAGCAGGAAGCCGGCGCTGACGAACCCGATGACCGATACTCTTCGCTCCGCGGGATAGACTTCGGCGATATAGGTCAGCGCGTTGGGGGCGAAGGTCGCGGCCGTCAGCCCTTGCGCCGCGCGCATCGCGACGACCCCCGGCAGACTGTCCATCAGGCCGATGAGCGGGGTGACGACCGCCAGGCCGATCAATCCGGCGAGCATGACCGGCCATGTCCCGTAGCGTTCGGACAAGGGAGCCGCGAGCAGGAAGCCGAAGGCGTACGTCAAGGAGAAGCCGCTGCTGGTCCACGCGGCGAGCTCGGCTGACGCCTGGAAGCGTTCCGCGAAGAAGTCGATCATCGGCAGCGCGACGTAGAGGCTTGAGACGACCGCGACGGCGCACCATACAAGGACGAACGTGACGGCCCCGTAGCGGGCCCGGGACGCAGCTCTCGTCTCGGCGACGGGTGGGAACATGGAGTCGCTCCTTTCCATTAGAGACCTATGACACATTGTATCGAGCCGAATCGGCGCTCAGAATCTCCCGCAACAGGAATATTTGCCGCGGGGCGAGCGGCCTTTCGTCTGCTTGATTGGCTGCTAACGGACTCAGGCGACCTTATTTTGTCGAAACTCCCACTTTTTGCTGGCGATCCGGACAGACGATCCGTTATTTCGATGATTTATGGCCGAAATCGTGATCTCGGAGCCAAATAACGGATCCTCTGTCCGCAAAGGTGCGAAAAACCCGGTTTTGTTTACAAATAGCGGATCCTCTGTCCGAACGGTATGCAACGAAGGGGCAAAGAGACGATGACGTGGCGGTGGGGCGGATCTCTTGCCAGAATCGGCGGAGGCGTGTAAATTAGGCGTAGTCGACAGCAAGAATCCGGCAAAACGGCGGGAGGCGGAGCCATGAATTCGAACTGGAACATGAACGTATACGAAATGCTCATTCTGGCTTTCGTCGTCGCGTGTCTGCTCGCCGCGCTCTCGATCGTCTGGACGAGCTGGCGCAACGGCATCGGACCGATGCCTTCTTCGCTGCGAGTCAGGCGCGCCGTCGCCGCCGAAGTGAATCGGCTCGGCGACGGCGGTCTGCTCATCGAGGCCGGCTCAGGCTGGGGGACGCTGGGCTTGCATCTCGGAAAGCATTGCCGGGGCTGGCGGGTGGAAGGCGTGGAAAATTCGCCCGTGCCGCTGGCGATATCCCGCGTCGCGTCGCGGCTCGCGTTCCGCGCCAGGCGCGCCGCGGGGGGCTCCGAAGCCGATCGCCCGTCCGTGACGTTCCGTAAAGGGGATTTGTACGACCAATCCTACCGAGACGCCCGAGCGGTCGTCTTCTACCAGCATCCGGGCGCGATGCGGCGGCTCGGCCCGCTGCTCGCGGAGCAGCTGCAGCCCGGAGCCCGCGTCGTCAGCGTCTGCTTCGCGCTTCCGGGCTGGCAGCCGGAGCGGGTCGTCGCCTGCAACGATCTGTACCGGACGCGAATCTACGTATATAGGCAGCCCTAAACGGCTCAAAAGCCTTGCTCTCCCCGGCGGCCCGGGAAAAGCAAGGCTTTTGAGCCAGAGTTTACAACATTTTGGGGCTGAAGATCTTCACACCGCTTGATCTTTTGCTATCGGACACAGAAGACGTTATTTTGCCGAAACCCCTTCATTTTGAAGTCGATTCGGACAGACGATCCGTTATTTCGATGATTTATGGCCGAAATCGTGATCTCGGAGCCAAATAACGGATTCTCTGTCCGCGAAGGTGCGCAAAACCCGGTTTTGTTTACAAATAGCGGATCCTCTGTCCGTAAGGCCTAGGACATCGCAGCATGGCGGGGCTGTGGGCGATGGAGCAAGGCGAGGGGGAATAAATAACCGCCCATCTTCCGTCAGCGGAAGTGAGCGGCGACAGTATATGCGGCATCCTAAGGAAGGCGAGGCATTTTTACTTGGACGCTACGGGCAGCTTGATCGCGGATTCGATGGCGCGCCCGGATTCGATCAGCTCTTCGACGGTGACGAGCTCGAACCCGTTCGCCCGCAGGTCTTCGATGATCAGCGGCAGCAGCTCGACGGTATGTTCGATCGCGCCTTTGCGGCCGCCGAACGAGTGCATCAGGATGATGCCGCCGTCGCGGGCGTTCTCCGCCACGTTCTCGCGCATCGTCGCGACGGAGGTGCCGGCCCAGTCCTTCGTATCCACGGTCCAGCCGACGTGCGTCATGCCGGCCTCGCCGAACGCTTTCAGCACCGCGTCCGAAACCGCGCCGTACGGCGCCCGAACGAGCTGCGGCGTCAAGCCCGCGGCCTCGGCGATCGCTTCGCGGGCGCGGTCGACTTGCTCGTTCAGCGCTTTGGCCGACAGCTTCGTCAGATCGGCGTGGGCCCATGTATGGTTGCCGACGGAATGGCCCTCCTCGACGATCCGCGCGGCGACGTCCGGGAACTTGCGGACTTGCGAGCCGACCAGGAAGAAGGTCGCTTTCGCGTCGTATTCCTTCAGCAAGTCGAGAATTCGCGGCGTGTAATTGCTGTCCGGCCCGTCGTCGAACGTCAAGGCGATCTGCTTGCGGGCAGGCGGCGGCGAGGGTCTGACGGTTTCCTCCGCCGGCGGCATCGGCGATCCGTCGACGGTCACTCCGGCCGGTTCTTCCGGGGAGCCGCCTCCCGAAGAGCCCGTATCCCCCGCGGAAGCGTCGGGCGTCGACGCATCCGCGACCACGGTTCCCGCGAAAACCGACTCCTCCCATCGCTCCAGCGCGGCGCAGCCGTTTAATCCGAACGCAAGCATGACGATTCCGAGCACGCCCAGCCAGACGAGCTTTCTTGTTGTAAGATTTCCCCTCATATCGAGTCCTCCAGCATTCTTCTTCCCGTAAGAATAGAGAGGCGTTCGGGGATGACTCGCGCGGCAAGGATCCCCATCCCCGGTCGCGCGAGCCGATATCGCTTTCTGTTCTACTTGGTTATTGATATAGACGTCTGAAATAGGAAAAAGTTCGTGGGATTTAGCGGAAAATCGATTATTTTTGTCATTTTCGCGGGCGGTTAGAAAAAGGTCCGGAACAGCTTGCGCTTTTTGGCCGGAACGGCGGGAGAAAGGGCGGTGGGTTGACGGATTTCCGGGCCGGTCTGCTCCTCCTTCGGCTTGGCCTGCATCTGCAGCGCCTCGATGCTCGCGGCCAATTGCGCGATCGTCCGGCGCAGCTCGTCCAGCTCGGCCCGATGCTGGCGAACTTGGGCGGAGACGACCTCGTCCGCCTTCTGATCGAGGGAGCGTTCGATCTCGTCCAGCCTGGACAGCCACTCGGCGCTTCTTCCGGGGACGGCAACGGACGGAGCGCGATCGTCCGGGGACGGGGTGCCTCCGGGGAGGACGATCCGTTCCAGCGTGCCGCCTTGTTCGATCCGTTCCTGGATATATTGGAGCAAGCCGATCTCCCGGCGAGAGAACACGTAATGGCCCAGCGGGTCTTTGCGAAATTCGGACGAGAAGTGGGAAGCCCACCTTTTGACGGTCGTCACGCTGACGCCGAGCAGCTCCGCGGCTTCTTTCGTTTTCATCAGGCTCATGGCGATTCCTCCTGTCGCGGGTTCCTATCTATCCCTATTCGAGATTCGTTCGCCGCTCCCTGCGCCGACGACAAAGGTAGTGCCGAATCGCCAAACGTAGTGTCCAGCCTACAAATGCTCGCGTGCGCCCGGCCGGCAACCGGATCGATCTGCACAAAATTCGCGCCCCGCCCGAACGTCCGAACGAGCGTCGCGAAGGTCCCGATCGTCAGAGGCGCCGCAAGCGTTATTGCCCGCTTAAAGTGGCACAATAATCGCAAACGTACCCGATAGGAGCGCCAGCCGATGACAACCGACTCCATCTCCCATTTCGAGAAAAAAGTGATCATCCGCCCGATCGAACGCGCGGACTTCGACCGCATCATCTCGCTGCAGAATATTTGCTTTCCGAACATCATCGTCGGGGGACGCATTCCCGGCTATTTGTCCGACGACGCGGATTCCCGGAACTTCGCCGCTCTGTTAGAATGGAATAACATCGAGTACCGGCCGGGCGCGAACAAGCTGCATTACAAAATGTCGTTTCCCGCCCGCATCTGCGTCGTCCAGTACATGATGAAGAAGATCGACTCGTTCGAGGAGTTTGCCATCCAATGCGAGCATTACGTCGACGTGGCTTCGGACTATAAATCGGATTTCGCGGTGTTCCCGGAAAATTTCACGATGCAGCTGCTGTCTTTCCTGGAGGAGCGATCGCCGAGCCTCGCCGTGCGCAAGCTGACGACGTAGACGACCCGATACGTCGAGCTGTTCTCCGAGCTCGCGGTCAAGTACAACGTGAACATTGTCGGGGGCTCCCATTTTATCGAGAACAACAACCGCGTCTACAACGTCGCTCATCTGTTCCGCCGCGACGGCACGATCGAACAGCAATACAAGCTGCACATCTCCCCGAACGAGCGCAGGTGGTGGGGCATCAACGGGGGCTCCAGCATGGAAGTATTCGAGACGGATTGCGGCAGCGACGGAATCGCCGGGGAATGCAGCGAAAATACCGAGACGGTCATTATGGCCGAGGTCGACATGGAGACGCTGGAGAGATACCGCAAATCGAACGACACGCTGTCGTTCCGGGACCGCCGGACGGACCTGTATTCGTTGTGTGTTCGTTCGTGAGGCGCAGCTCCGCCCGATCCGAACGCCGCGGTCCCATTCGAACAATTTGGAGGAGAAACGATGAAGAAGTTAATGGTTGCCGCGACCCAATACGGGCTGACGGATATCGGATCCGAGGAGCAATTCTGGACCGGAATCGCGAACAAAGTTCGCGAAGCGGCGTCGCAAGGCGCCGAGCTGATCGTCTTTCCCGAATATTTGACCGCGCATCTGCTCAGCCTTGAGCCGCCGATGCTGCATGACGAGGCCTGCTATCGTCTCGACGGGAAGACGGAAGAATATATGCGGTTTTTCCGGGAATTGAGCCGGGAGAAGAACATCGCGATTTTGGCGGGGACGCACATCTGCAAGGCCGAAGACGGCGAATACGTCAACAAAGCGTTCCTGTTTTTCCCGGACGGGAGGCTTGAGACGCAGAGCAAGCTGCACTTGACGTCGGAGGAGCAGATCCGCTGGCCGCTCGTTTCCGGGGAAGAGTTGAACGTGTTCGATACCGAGTGGGGCAAGATGGCGATCTTGATCTGCTACGACGTTGAATTCCCCGAGCTGGCGCGGGCCGCCGCGCTGAGGGGCGTGGAGACGGTTCTGTGCCCGTCCTATACGGACAGTTCATACGGCTACCATCGGGTCCGTTACTGCGCCCAGGCGAGAGCGGTCGAGAACCAGCTGTTCGTCGTGGTGAGCGGACTCGTCGGCGCGTTGTCCGAAGACCGTCCGCAGGTCGACGCCGGCTTCAGCCAGGCCGGCGCGTTCGCGCCGTGCGACCTGCCGTTCCAACCGGACGGTATCATCCAGGTCGGCGAGCCGAACCGCGACATGACGGTCCTCGTCGAGCTCGATTTCCACCTGCTTCGCGAAAACCGCGCGCAAGGCGCGGTGGCCCCGTTCTACGACCGGAAGCCCGAGCTTTACGAGCGCGAGCATTCGAAGACGGGGCATTAGGCGCAGCATCGCATCAGCCGTCGGGAGGAATCCCGGCGGCTGTTTATGTTTCGCCGAATTGCAGCGCCCGCCCGGGCGCCTATTTCGCCAAATCGGGAGGAAACCAGATCGTCCGCAAGTTCACCCACCCTTGCGAGTTGAAGGTCAAGCCGCGAACGAACGGCACGTATGCCGTCGGGATCGGCTTCTCCGACAGAATGTGCAGTTGGCGCTCCGCGATCAGCAGCCGTTCGATTCGGTCCAGGTCGCGCCCCCGCGCCTCGGCGTCGGGTTCCTTCCGCACGCGGGCCAGCAGCTGCCCGATATCGATTCGCGTATGAGCGTCGACGTGCCCGGAGATCGTCATATAGAGATCGTAGAGCCGCAGCTGCTCGTCCCGGTCGCGCAGCAGCGAGAATAGGATCAGGTCGGATTCCAGCCGGATCGCGCCCTTGAACTCTTCGGGCGAGACGGCGAGCACCTCGCAGGCGTATCCGAACGACCCGAGCTTCGCAGCCGCCTCTGCGGCATCGGCCGAGTACGGGGAGATCGTCGCGATGCGCAGCGGAACCGTCGCGCGAGCCGGCATCGGCGCGTTGGGCGAATCCCCGCCGAGGCAGCGGAATACGTGCTCCCGAACGGCCGGATCGGTTAACGGTCCGGGCTTCTGCGTGTTGCACGTCACGAACTTCCGGATCGTCGTCTCGGAATGGATCCGGCTCCATTCGGCTACCCGCGATGACGCGTTCGGAATGACGTGGAACGGGGAGACTTCGGCATGCCCCCCGCCTTTCTCTTCCGAGGCCCAAGGCACGTGCACGATTTCGACCCGGTCGAGATGGGCCCGGCCTTGGAAATAGGAGCCGAACGCTTCCATGACGCAGACCGCCTCGTTCATCTCCGCAACCTTGAACGGCCCCGTGCCAACGGGCTCCGTGCCGAAGCGCGCGCTGCCGATCCGGGACAAATCCTTCGGCACGATCGCCGCCCGGCTCGTGCACAGGAACGGCAGGAACAGCTCGTTCGGCTCCTCCAGCTCGAAGCGCACGACCGTCGGATTGAGCGCGCGCACGGACTTGATCCGTTTGTAGATCAAGCTGTACAGCGTTCGGCGGGGCGAGCGGATCAGGCGATCGAACGTGAAGACGACGTCTTCCGCGGTCAGTACCTTGCCGTGATGGAAGAGAATTTCCTTGCGCAGATAGAAAGTCCAGCTCGAACGCGCCTCGTCCGTTTCCCAGGCGTGGGCGATGCCCGGGGCGATGCCGTCGCCGCGATCCGACCGGCGGACGAGCCCGTCGAACACGTGGCTCGACACGAAAGATTCCGCCAGCAGGTTCATGTACAAGGGGTCGACCGTTTGCAAGGGCTGGCGGATCGGAATGCGCAGCGTATCGATCTGCCGGTCGCTGCTCGTCTCCGCGTGGTGTCCGAAATAAGAGAGCAGCCAGCCTTGCAGATGCTCTTGAAGCGCGGACGAGCGCCGGTGGAGTTTGAGCTGGCCGATCGCCCGCGCGACGCCCTTGCGATCGATCGCCTGAAGCACCGATTGCACGGCGATGTCCTCGGGCTGCGCCAGAAAGACGAGCGTCGAACGCCGGCCGCGTCCCCGGGAAGACGACCAGGTCACCCAGCCGTTCCGGGACATCGCCCGGATGACGTTGGCGGCGTTGCGCGGCGTGCACTCGAGCTCCCGCCCGATCTCGTCCAGCGTCGTCTCGACCCGATCCGCTCCCGCCGCGAGCGTATGAAGCTGAAGAAATTGCTGCCGGAGTTTCATCGTTTCCGTTGCCTCCCGACCCGGTCTCGAAAATAGGAAATTCCAGATTCGGTTATTTCTATTTATTTTCCTATTTTAACATCTACAATAGGCTTTAGAAAACGGGAAACGGAGGGTTCAAGCCATGCACACGATCCGGAAGCCTGCGCCGGGCAGATCGACGATTGCCCTGATCGGCGCCTTCGCTCTCGCTTTTGTCCATCAGTATTTGTTCTACGGCCAAGAGCTTGGCATCTCGTATCCGTTGTTCGTGCTTCTTCTGTACGTCTATTTCTTTCACGATTGGCGCGGCCGTCTGCGCGGGATTCCGGGCATCGGCTGGTTTGTGCTCGCGGTCGTGCTGATGCTGTCGCTCACTTTCGCGCTCTTTCGCAATCCGTTCTTTCATGCGTTGAACCTGCTCGTCGTGCCGGGCTTGTTCTTCCTTCACATGGCTTGCGTCCGCGGCTCGAATCGCGCGCCTTGGTGGGACGCGCGGATCGTCGGGGAAGCGTTGAACCATCTCTTCCCGCGAAGCCTGAGCCAGCTGCCGACGCCGTTCCGCATCCTCAGGGCGACCGCGTTCAGAAGGCTGCGGGCCAAGCGGAAAAGCACGCTGAACAAAGTGCTGATCGGCTTGCTTGTCGCGGCTCCGCTGCTCGTCGTCGTCGTTCCGCTGCTCGCTTCGGCGGACGGCGTGTTCAATCGGCTGCTGAACGGCATTCCCGATTGGACGGGCAGGCTGCTGCTGGACGAGCTGTTCGCCAGAGCGCTGTGGGTCGCGATCTTAGGGCTGCTGCTGTTCGCGTATTTCTGGGGATTCGCGAGGCCGAAACGCGGGAAGCAGCCGATGAAGGGGGAGGAAATCGACGGAAGAACCGGGCGGGAACGCGCGGTGATCGATCCGGTCGTGCTGACGACGGCGCTGATCGCGGTCAACGCGGTCTACGTTTTGTTCGCGGCCGTGCAGTTCTCGTACTTGTTCGGCGCGGGAGACGGCGCGCTGCCCGACGGCACAACCTACGCGGAATACGCGCGGAGCGGGTTTTTCGAGCTCGTCGCCGTGTCCGCCATCAATTTCGGCCTGCTGATCGTCTCGCTGCACTACGGAGGCGCGCTTCGTCGAGCCGTCGCCGCGCTGCTCTACGTGCTGGTCGCCTGCTCGGGCGTCATGCTCTGCTCCGCCTATTTGCGGCTGGCGCTGTACGAGTCGGCTTACGGTTACACGTACATCCGATTTCTCGTTCACGCGTTCATGATCTACTTGGCCATCCTGCTCCTGATCGCCGCGATCCGCATCCGCACGCCGCTGCTGCCGTTGTCCAAGTGTTGCATCGTGCTTAGCCTGGCGGCTTACGTGCTCGTCAATTACGCGGGCATGGACAGATGGATCGCGGAAAAAAACATCGAGCGGTTCGAGGAGACCGGGCGCATCGATCGCGAGTACTTGGGCGGACTGTCCGCGGACGCGGTTCCGACGCTCGTCCGGTTCGCCAGCGACTACGGCGACGCGGAGATGGGCGAGATTCTCGAGCGGCGCATCGCCGAATCGGCGGACGGCTCCCGCGATTGGCGGTCCTATAACGCGGCCGACGAATCGGCCAGGAAGACGCTTAACGAATGGCGGCAACGTCAATAAATCGGGCCAAGGAGGAGAAGGAGATGGGATACATCGCGGAATTGAGGCAATCGGTCGGAAAGCGGCCGCTGATCATGGCGGGGGCGTGCGTGCTCGTCTTCGACGACGCGGGGCGATTGTTGCTGCAACGGCGTTCCGACAGCGGAGACTGGGGGACGATCGGCGGCGCGATGGAGCCCGGCGAATCGCTCGAGGAGACGGCCGAGCGCGAGCTGTACGAGGAGGCGGGGCTGAAGGCGAGAACATTCGAATTCGTCGCCTTGCTGTCGGGCAAGGATATGTATTACCGCTATCCTCACGGGGACGAGGTGTTCAACGTCATGGCGGTCTACGAGGCGCGCGGCGTCGAAGGGCGGCCGTTCGTGAACGACGAGGAGGGCTTGGAGCTTCGGTACTTCGATCTATACGAACCGATTGCCGATTTAAATCCGTTCACGGAGCACGTGCTGAAGAAGACGGGCTACCTTACGAAGTGGTATCCGTTCGTCGGTCTTTGACTTTCGCTGCGGACCTCCGAACGGTGTATAATGGGGACATCGGGACGGAAGGATGAGAATATGCTGACGATAACGGAATACAGCGTGGAACGGGTGAAGGACCCGTTCGGCATTTTGCCGGGCGAGCGTTACGAATTCGTGCTCGACCTGGAGCTGGACGAGGAAGACGAGCTCAATACCGGCAACGGCGTTTACGTCAAGGCCGTCTATAAGGTCGACGGAGAGCAAGGAAGCGTCGTTCACTACGGGCTGTACGAGAAGTCGACGGATCGTTATGTCGACGCGGAGCTGGAGGATGCGGAGGAAGAGGCGCTGGCCGCCTTCTGCAAGTCGCATTACGCGGAAGGATAGGATTTACGGGACCAAGCCCCGCTCGTCGCGGAACTCGCGAACGGGCGGGGCTTCGCTGTTCCTCGAGTTCGAGGGACTTTATTTCGCTTGAGCTCTCGCGATCGGACACAGATGACGTTATTTTATCGTTTCGCCGCCGCATAGCCGGCCAACTCGACGAAGCCTCTGCCCGAGACGCGCGATCGGGCGCCGTAATCGAAGCCCGACACGCGGCAGACGCCTTCCCAGATCGCCTGGAGAGGACCGATGATCGGCATTTCCTGATTGTCGAGAACGGCGGCGACATGCAGCTCCAGGCCTAAGCCGGGCGCGGCGACGGCCCACTCTACCGGATATGTCAACCCGGTCCGGAAGCTTCTCCAGCGCCGCAGCGGCCGCAGCTTCACGTTCACGGTGGATGACGCGCGATCGTGTGCGATCAGGATCGCTTTGGGCGAACCGGGACCGTTCGGGCGGTGCATTTCGCTGACGATCAACTCGCGTCCGTCGTCCAGTTGAAGGCCAAGCCAGTTCCAGCCTTCGCCTTTCAGCAGCCCGTAGCTCCGGCCCCATTGGTGGTCGAACCAGCCTTCCCCGGAGACGGCTTCGACGTCCCCGCTGCCGCGAATGGCTCCCGTCACGCGATTGCGCGTCGACGAATAGTAGTAGAGCCCGTTCAACGTCGCTTCATCGTCCACGATAGTCGCCCTTTTAGCCGGGGTGAACCGCAGCTCGACGAGCCCCTCTTCCGGATCGTCGATCCGCAGAGCGAATTCTTGACGCGCGTCGTCCGCGAAGGCGAGCTCCGCGCGGTCATAGCGCAGGCGGGTCGGACGCTTGCGCACGGAAGCGCTTCTCAGCCAGCCGTGGGGAGAGGGCAGCTTGCCCTGGACGAGCTTGCCGTATTGTCCCCAAGCGTGGGAATCTCCCGGCTTGAGGGCAAAGTACATCGGAAGGTAAAGCCCGGTTAATTGCGCGTACAACGATCGATCCAGGCAGGAACGGGAGACGTGCGCGGGACGATCCAGGCGAATCAGGGAATAGATCAAATAGTGGCCCTTGGGGACCGGCAGCTCGCCGACCCGGAAGAAGGCGATCATCAGCGCGTAACGGCGACCGCCGGCTCCTTCCAGAAAGGCGTAACAATACCACCACTCCAGATTGGACCCGGGGTGCTTCCCGGCGTCGCCGGGTATCGCGATCGGTTTGACGTGCTTGCTCATCGTGACCCTCCTCCTGCTCGCGTCGCTCGAAATGCTATAGCTTATGAGCGGGCAGGGCAATAGGCCACTCGGTTCGTTTCCGGCAGAAACGCGAACGGGTCGGATTTGCGCCGCCTCGACGGTTTTCCCCGTCCTTCGAAGAATGGTACACTGGAAAAGAAAGGCGATCATCACCAAGCGGGGGAGTGGCCGGAAATGAACGCATTCGAATGGTACAATCCGACGAAGCTCGTGTTCGGCGCGGGCAAAGTCGGTCAGTTGGGCGAGCTGGTCAAGCCGTACGGCAAAACCGTGCTGCTCGTCTACGGCGGGGGAAGCATCAAGCGAACCGGCCTGTACGACGAGGTGATCGGGCAATTGAACGGAATCGGAGCGACGGTGCGCGAGCTGGCGGGCGTCGAACCGAACCCGAGGCTGTCCACGGTCCGTCGGGGCATTGCGATCTGCCGCGAGGAGAACGTCGAGTTCGTGCTCGCCGTCGGCGGAGGCAGCGTCATCGATGCGGCCAAGGCCATCGCGGCCGGCGCGCTGTACGACGGGGACGTATGGGACTTCACGATCCGCAAGGCGGTCATCCGGGCCGCGCTGCCGATCGGGACCGTGTTGACGCTCGCCGCCACCGGGTCGGAGATGAACGGGAACGCCGTCATCTCGAACTGGGAGACGAAGCAGAAGCGGGGACTCGGCAGCAAGCTGGTCTACCCGCGCTTCTCGATCGTCGATCCGAAGCTGACCTTCACGGTTCCGAAGGATCAGACGGCGAACGGCATCGTCGACATCATGTCTCACGTGTTCGAGCAATATTTTACGTTGACGACGGATATTCCCCTCCAGGAGCGTTTCGCGGAATCGATCCTGCTGACCGTAATCGAGAACGGAGAGAAGGCGCTCGAGAACGGCTCCGATTACGAAGCGAGGGCGAATCTGCTGCTGGCGGGCACGTACGCGCTGAACGGGACGCTGCCGAACGGCGTGAGAACGGATTGGGCGACCCACGGCATCGAGCACGAAGTGAGCGCGATCTACGATATTCCGCACGGCGCGGGCCTGGCGATTCTGTTCCCGAATTGGATGAAGTACGTATACGGGGAGCGCCCCGGCAAGTTCGCGCAATATGCAGTGCGCGTATGGGGGATCGACCCCGCCGGCAAGAGCGAGGAGGAGCTCGCGCTCGCGGGCATCGAGGCGACACGAGCGTATTTCACGCGAATCGGCGCGCCGGCTACGCTCGGGGAATACGGCATCGGGGAAGAAAATCTGGAACGAATGGCGGAGGAAGCGACCCGATTCGGTCCGATCGGCTCGTTCAAGAAGCTGGAGAAGGCAGACGTTCTGAACATTCTTAGGATGTCTTTATAGATCGACCCGGGGGAGTCGTCGCGTATGCGGCGGCTCCCTTGCCGTGTGAGGGACCTGCCGCCTCCTTGATCATGTGCTATCGGACACAGAAGACCTTATTTTATCGAAATCCCCTGATTTCGACGACGATCCGGACAGACGATCCGTTATTTTCATTCGTCATGGCCGAAATGGCCATCTTCGAAGCAAATAAGGGATTCTCTGTCCGCACAGGTGCGCAAAACCCGGTTTTGTTCACATTTAGCGGATCCTCTGTCCGAACGGTCCGGACGACGGGGAGAAGAGGAGGACGGGACATGGATTCTCTCTCGGAATCGTTCCGGGAATAAGGAAGATTCGCTCTGGAAATAATACCCTGGACTTTGGGACGATCTCGTAAAGGGCGGGAACAAGGAATGGGGATTTTCAGACGGCTCTTTTCTAACAACAGGAACGCCGGCGTTCGCGCCGCGAAGCCGAATCGCAACATCGGAAGAAGGAACGTGTCCGGGAGCTTGGCGGATAATGTCGATTACGTCGGCCAAGCCCTTTACGATACCGACGATCTCGTTCATCGTCCGATCGACGGCTTGTCCGCGCAAGCCAGTCTCCTCTATTTGGATTCGGCATGCGATGCGGGCAAAATCCACGAGTTGATCTTGAAGCCTTTGCTTCGCCGCAAGGGGGACATCGATCCGGATCGCGTTTTGACCGCCGCCAATTTCATGAAGCTGGACGATCTTGAACGCGCCATCGATCTCATGATTCGGGGTTATGCCGTCCTGTTCCTGGCAGACCGGCAAGTTTGCCATGCGATTCAGGTTGCCATGGTCAACAATCGCAGCGTGGAGGAACCGGCCAACGAGAAAACCGTTCAGGGCCCCCACGACGGCTTTATCGAAAGCTTGCACGTTAACCTGCAGCTCGTCCGAAAACAGATCGGCAGCCGCAATCTGGTCGTCAAACGGTACCGGCTCGGCAAGATGACGAAAGCCGATGCCGCCGTCGTTTACTTGAACGACTTGGCCGACCCGGAGGTGGTCGGGGAAGTCGAGCGAAGATTGCAAGCGATCGACGCGGACAATTTAATGAACGGATTGATGGTGCTCGAATATTTGGAGGAGCGGTCATTCTCTCCTTTTCCGCAAATTTTGCCGACCGAGCGCCCGGATCGGGTCGTCGGCAATCTGCTGGAGGGACGGGTCGCACTTCTGATGGAAGGGACGCCCGCCACGCTCGTGATGCCCGGCAATTTTTTCGCGTTCTACCAGTCGCCGGACGATTACGGCAGCCGCTCGTTGGCGGGCTCTTTCATCCGATTGCTTCGCTTGTTCAGTTTTTTCATCGCCATCAGCCTTCCGGCGTATTATATCGCCGTTGTCTCGTTCCATTACGAAGTGATTCCGATGGAACTGTTGTATCAGATTAAAGGCAGCGTCGAGAAAATTCCTTATCCCCCGATTCTGGAGGCTTTCTTCATGGAGCTGACGATCGAACTGCTGAGGGAGGCGGGAATGCGGCTGCCCAGCCCGGTCGGACAGTCGATCGGCATCGTGGGCGGCTTGGTTATCGGCGACGCGGTCGTCAGGGTGGGGCTCGTGTCGTATCCGATGATTATCGTCGTCGCCCTGACGGCTATCGCTTCTTTCGTCGTGCCTTCCCACGAAATGAGCTATTCCGTCCGGCTGCTAAGATTCCCGGTGATGATTGCGGCCTCCCTGTTCGGCTTCGTCGGCATCGCCTTCGGCCTCGCTTGGATATTCATGCATCTCTGCAAGCTGGAATCGTTCGGCAAGCCGTATTTCGCTCCGATTTCTCCGATGAGAATCAAAGATTGGAAGGACGCGATCGTCCGCTTTCCGTTCTGGATGCTGAACGAACGGCCCTCGGATCCGGAACCCCAGAAGCGGGTTCAGGAGAGAACGATGAAGGAGGAGCGGCCATGATCGCGGGGAAAGAACGAATCACGCCGGGGCAGCTGATGATTTTGATTATCCAGTCCCAGATCGGGATCGGCGTGCTGTTCTTGCCTTCCGAAGTGGAAGCCGCCGTCGGCAACGATGCGTGGATTTCGGTCATTCTGACCGGCTTGGCCGCAAGTCTGTTCATTCTGGCGATCTGGGCGCTCGGGAGAAGATTTCCGAATCAGACGCTGTTCGAATATTTGCCTCGGTTGCTGGGGAAAGCCGCGGGGAAAACCGTCATCCTGTTCTATGCTGCGATGTTCATACTCGAGGGCAGCCTCCTCCTGATTCAGTTTGCGGACGTGATCAAGGATTGGGTGTTTGCGGACACGCCCGTCTGGGTCATTATTTTGTTGTCGCTCGCCACTTCTTACTATATGGCCAAAGAAAGTTTAAGAACGATCTCCCGCTATCTCGTATTAACCTTCGGTTTGATCTTCGTACTGATCTTTATCTCGTTGTATGCCTATCGCAACGTGGAGATTTTGTATATTTTGCCGGTCAACCAGGCAGGGATTCCGAAGATCTTGTCCGGAACGGTGAAGACGATCGACGCGTACTACGGCTTCGAGGTGCTGCTCATCGCGTATCCGTTCGTCCAGGGAAGAGGCAAAGATATTCTGAAAGCGGCGATGTGGGGCAACGCCTTCTCGATCCTCGTGTATACGTTTCTCGTTTTTACGTGCCTGATCGCGTTTACTTCCGATGAACTGAAAATGATTCCCCAGCCGGTTCTATATATGGTGAAATCGTTGTCGTTCACGATCTTCGAACGCGCCGATCTCTATTTCTTGATGATTTGGATCGTCGTAGTCCTCACAACGGCGGTCGTCTATCTGTTCACGGCGGCCAAAGCGGCGGCGGCGCTGTTCGGCATTCGCAAGCATGTCAAGGCATTGCCGTGGGTAACGCTGGCGTTTCTCGGCTTGACGCTGATTCCGCTCGATCAGGACACGATCATCATGATCCGGAACGCCGCTTCCGTATTGACCGCTGCGATGGTTCTGGCGATTCCGCCCTTGCTTCTGGCCGTTTCGTATATGGCAAATATCAAGGAAAAAGGGCGGGCGGAAGGATGAGAAGGCAGCTGATCGGATTAACCGCCGCCGCGGTTTTCGCCGGGCTGCTAAGCGGGTGTTGGGACCAGCAGCTTCTCAAAGACCAGAGGAATGTGAGCATCGGCGGCATGGACCTCGGGGCCGGGGGAAAGCTGCGCGCGTCGGTGAACGTGCGGGATATTACGATGACGGAAACGGGCAGCAAGGATACGAGCGAGTTTCACGCCGTGATCGCGAAAACGACGCAGCATGCGAGAGGACAGATCGACCGGGAGATGGCGGGCAATTATTCCGCCGCGAAGCTGCGCGTGCTCCTGCTCGGAGAAGAAATGGTCCTGAATCACGACGTGATGCCTTATCTCGACGTCTACTATCGCGATCCGAAGAGTCCGCTCGGCGCGCGGGTCGCGGTGGCGAAGGGCAAGGCGGAAGAGATGGTCAAGCTGAGGAAGATCGGCGAGATGACGATCGGCTTGTATCTCGACAATCTGCTTAAGACCTACGAGCAGGAATCGGCCATCCCCAACATTACGATCGAAACGCTGCATCCGTTAGACCGCGGCTTCGACTTCGCGCTTCCGTATGTCGCCAATCGGCAGGGCAAGCCGACCGTAAACGGCATCGCGATGTTCGACGGCACCCGGATGACGGGGAAGCTTAATCCCGAAGAATCGAAGGTGTACATGCTGTTGCTCGGTAAGAAAAAAGACAATCTGAGGCTGACGCTTAAAGCGATCAATCGGGAAAGGGACGATGGCTACAACTTCGTTACCGTTGACGTGGGCAGGATCAAGCGCAAGATGAAAGTCGCGGTATCGGGAGACGGCCAAGTCAGCGTGAGGCTGAATCTGAAGCTTAAGGTCACCGTCATCGAAGATCCGAGCAACCGGCTGTACCGGATGGATGTCGTGCGTAAGCTGGAGCGTTTTTTGTCCGAGCAGTTGACGGACCGATCGCGGCAGGTCGTGGGGAAAATGCAGAAAGCGAGACACGACGGATTCGGCATCGCCCGCACGCTGATGGCCCGTCACCCGAAAGCTTGGAAGGGGATGGAGTGGAAGGAGGAATATCCGCATATCGCGTTCGATACGAGCGTATCCGTTCAGATCGCCAACACCGGAATTACGAGATAAATAAAGCGGATATTGCGTCCCGAAACGCATATATAGGAAGGAGGAGGCGAACGAAAGGCGTGGTCTGCGATGAGGCGCAATCCGACGAATTCCCCGATGACGTACGCGCTCGGCATGCTGGCGATGATGATTCCGAGCCAGGCGTTCAGCACGTTCTACAGCTACTACTACGTGGATAAGCTAGGGCTTAGCATCGGACTGGCCACGCTTGCCCGGACGGTTTTCCTCGTCTGGGATGCCGCCAATCAGCCGCTTTTCGGCTATTGGTCCGACCGGACAAAGACGAAGTATGGGCGGAGGAGGCCGTGGATATTCGGCGCGATTCCGTTTTTCATGCTTACGTTCATTATGGTATTCTCTCCTCCCGCGAATTTGACCGAGACGGGATTGTTCGCATGGTTCCTCGTCGCGCTCGTCCTGTACGAAGCCGCTGCGACTGTGATCTGGGTCAATTACGGCGCCTTGTTCCCCGAGCTGTTCAGAGGAAACCGGCTTCGCACCCGAGCGTCCGCGGTGCAGCAGGGATTTCAGATCGTCGCGATTCTGATCGGCACGGCGCTCACCCCGATTCTGTTCGACGCCGTCGGCTTCGGCAACATGGCGATCGCGTACGCGTTCGTATTCGCCGCGCTTATGCTGCTGTTCCTCCGCTTCGTGAAAGAGGACCCGGCCGCCGCCCAAGCGCCCCAGCCGAGGCTGAAGGAGGCCTTCAAGGAAACGCTGAAGAACAAGCCGTTCTGGCTCGTCAATATCGCCAATTCGTTCGCGCAGACCGTCAACGGCTTGCTGAGCTCGACGATTCCTTTTTACGCCAAGTACGTGCTGAAAATCCCGGAAAGCCAAAACACGATTCTGCTCGCCTCCGTCTTCGTATCCGTCATCCCGCTCGTCGGGGTTTGGTATTGGCTGCTGCGCCGGATAGATCCGGTCAAGGGATGGAGGTGGTCGTTCGTCGCGTTCGCGGCGTCCGTTCTGCCGCTGTGGTTCGGAACGGGCTTGGTCAGCGGCATCGCCGCAGGCGTCATCGTCGGCTTCGGCCTGGCCGGCTTTCTCGTCTCCCCGGCGATGGTCAATAGCCGGATTATCGACCATGACGCCCTGAAGACCGGCAGCCGGCGCGAAGGCATCTATACGGCGGTCAGCGGGTTTATCGTCCGTTCGAGCGGCTTGATCTCCGCGGTCGCCTTCCTGATCGTGGGTTTGATCTTCGGCTACGAGAGCGGGGACAATCCCGGCCCGAATCCGGAGGCGACCTTCCGCTACTTGATCAGCGTCGCGCCTTTCCTCCTCCTGTCGGTCTCGATCGCGATCTCTTTGTTCGTGAGAATAGAAAGGAAGGCGACGGATGAGCATTAGGAAACGGCTGATCGTCAATTGCGACGATTTCGGCCAGAGCGCGCCGACGAACCGGGCGATCATGCATTTGCTCGAGGAGCGCCGCGTATCGTCGGCGACGATCATGGCGCCCGCGCCCGGCTTCGAGGAAGCGGCGGAGTGGTGCAGGCGGGCAGGCGCGGCCAACGTCGGCCTGCATCTGACGTTCACGAGCGAGTTCGAGGCGATCCGATGGGCCAGCCTGACCGGCCATCCCTCGCTTCATGACGAGAGCGGACATATGCACCGGACCGTCGAAGCGTTCGAGCGGCGCGCCGATACGCAAGCGGTTCTGAAGGAAATGACCGCGCAATACGAGAAGGCGGTGCGGCACGGCATTCGCCCGAGTCACGCCGACAATCATATGGGCAGTCTGTACGGCATCGCCGCCGGCAGAAGCCATATTCCGCACGCGCTCAGGCTGTGCGCGAGGTGGAAGCTGCCGTTCAGGCTGTTCCGCAAGGTGCATCCGGGCGATTCGCTGCTCGGGGGCATGCCGGGAGTCGAACGGGCCGCGGCGAAAGCTTCGGCTCTGGCCGGCGTACTCGGGGTCGCGATTCCCGACTACTTGCTTTCCCATCCGTTCCACGTTCGGGAAGGGGAGAATTACGAGAGCTTCAAGCGCGAATTGATCGCGAAGCTGTACGATCTGCCCGAGGGGATCAGCGAAACGTATATCCATCCGGCCGTCGAGGATGCCCGGATGCAGCGGTTCGTGCCTCATTGGAAGAAGCGGACGTGGGAATACAGGCTGATGCTGGACGAAGATTTCGGATACGGATTGAAGGACGCGGGGGTCGTATTGACCGACTACGCGTACGTTCGCGAGCGCGGAGGCAGGTCCAGGGTCGGATCGGCGTTCGCGCTGGCGAGGGAGATGTTGAGAAAATAGCGGGAAGATAACGATTCGCACAAAATTGGATTTTCGCCTCCGCCAGGTTTATCATATTGCTTAGAATGCGGAGGTGCCCGATATGTGGAATGCGGTATACGTCGTCGCGGTCGTCGCGATCGCGGCGTTCCTGATCATCAATCTCTATCCGCCTCTCGGCGGCAGAGCCTCGTCCGAAAGCAGGCGGAGAATCGAGCAATCTCCCCACAGCCGCAACCGCAAGTTCGTGAATCAAATCCCGACGAGCATGAATATGGACTTGCGGACTTCGTTGAAAGTGTTCGCCGATATGCTGAAGGGCCATCCCCAGGGGCGTCCGGCCGCCCCGCTCGAAACGGAGAAGCTGTCGGTCGAGCGTCTGAACGCCGACGACGCCCCCGCGCTGACTTGGTTCGGCCATTCCGCCGTGCTGCTTCGCCTGGACGGCAAGACGATTTTCCTGGATCCGATGCTCGGGCAAGCTCCTTCACCGATTCCGGTGATCGGCGGACGCCGCTATAGCCAGAAGCTGCCCATCGAGGCCGACCAGCTTCCCGAGCTCGACGCGGTCGTCATTTCCCACGACCATTACGATCATTTGGACTACGGCTCGATCAAGAAGCTGCGCGGCAAAACGCGCCGCTTTATCGTGCCGCTCGGGGTTGCCGCCCATCTGGAGAGATGGGGGATCGATCCGTCCCGCATCACGGAGCACGACTGGTGGGACGAGCTCTCGCTCGAGGGGTTGAGTCTGGCGTGCACGCCGGCGCGCCACTTCTCCGGCAGAAACGTCGGCAGCAACCGCAACTCCACGTTATGGTGCTCGTGGGTCGTCTCCGGCAAGCAGGCGAAAGTGTTTTTCAGCGGGGATAGCGGGTACGGCCCTCATTTCAAGGAGATCGGCGACAAATACGGGCCTTTCGATGTGACGCTGATGGAATGCGGCCAATACGACGAGCGTTGGTCCGGCATTCACATGTTGCCGGAGGAGACCGTGCAAGCGCATATCGACGTTAGAGGGCGAACGATGATTCCGATCCACTGGGGCGCGTTCACGTTGGCGCTGCACGGATGGACCGATCCCGTCGAGCGGGCGGCGAAGGCCGCCGGGGAGCGGGGAGTCGTCGTGGCCACGCCGAGAATCGGAGAGCTTGTGCGCATCGGCGGGCAAGAAGTTCCTTCCGCCTCGTGGTGGAGAACTGTCCTTACCTGAGCTTGTTAGCTGCTATATTGGAGAGGGAGGGGAGCGAATCGTGCAGCCATTTACGGAGCGGGTCATCGCGGTCATACAAAGCATACCCGCAGGATCCGTCATGACTTACGGACAAATCGCGGCGTGCGCGGGAAGCCCCCGGGGGGCGAGGCAGGTCGTCCGGATTTTGCATTCGATGAGCGAGAAGCACGGCCTTCCGTGGCATCGGGTCGTGAACGCCCAAGGCGAGATCGCGATCCGGGAGGGCGAGGGCCGTTACACCCAGCAGCTTGTTCTGGAGGGGGAGGGCGTCGAATTCGGCCTGAACGGCCGGATCGATCTGGAGCTGTATCGTTATGAACCGGGCGCCCGGCAGCAAAGCGAACGAAAATGAAGAAGTATCGGACACAGAAGACGTTATTTTGCCGACCCCCCCTCATTTTGATGACGATTCGGACAGAGGATCCGTTATTTCGATGGTAGGTGGCCGAAATCGCCATCTCGGAGCCAAATAACGGATCCTCTGTCCGCACAGGTGCGCAAAACCCGGTTTTGTTCACAATTAGCGGATCCTCTGTCCGTACGGCCCAGGGCGATGGAGCAAGGCGAGGCGGTGGCGATGGGGCAAGGCGAGGCGGTGGGAGATGGCCGGGATGAACCGTACAAAAAGGACCGTCAGGGCTCCCCTGACGGTCCTTTCTTAAACTCTAGCGATTCTCGCCGGCGCGCTGCTCGAACAGCTTGGCGATCTCGACGATCACGTTCGTCGCGTGAATCATCGTCTCTACGGAAATATATTCGTAGCGTCCGTGGTAGTTCTCCCCGCCGGAGAAAATATTCGGCGTCGGGAGCCCCATATAGCTGAGCTGGGACCCGTCGGTGCCTCCGCGTACCGGTTGCACGAGAGGCCGAATGCCGAGGTTGGCCATCGCTTGCTTGGCGATGTCCACGATCTCGAACGCCGGCTCGATCTTCTCGCGCATATTGAAATATTGGTCCCTGACGTTCAGAACGATCCGTCCCGCCCCGTACTTCTCGTTCAACTCTTCCGCGATCGCCGCCAGCCGCGCCTTCCTCGCTGCGAATCCGTTCCGGTCGAAATCCCGAATCAAGTAATTCAGCTTCGTTTCCTCGACGTCCCCGTGAACGGAAGTCAGGTGGAAGAAGCCGTCGTACCCGTCGGTGTGCTCCGGAGCTTCCGCCTCCGGCAAGCGTCCGTGAAGCTCCATCGCGATTTTCGCGGCGTTCACCATTTTGCCTTTGGCCGTCCCCGGGTGGACGCTCTTGCCGGTGCAGGTCACCGTCGCCGCGGCGGCGTTGAAGCTCTCGTATTGGAGTTCGCCGAGCGGACCGCCGTCCATCGTATAGGCGCAGGCCGCGCCGAACGCCGCCACGTCGAACCGATGGGGACCGCGGCCGATTTCTTCGTCCGGCGTGAACGCGACTCGAATCCGTCCGTGCTTGATCTCCGGATTGCGAATGAGATAGGCCATCGCGGTCATAATCTCGGCGATGCCCGCCTTGTCGTCCGCTCCGAGCAGCGTCGTTCCGTCCGTCGTAATCAGCGTTTGTCCTTCATATTGCGCGAGCTCCGGGAAGTCCCGCGGGGACAGGACGATCCCCTGGGCCTCGTTCAGGACGATGTCTCCGCCGTCGTAGCGCTCGACGATTCGCGGGTTTACGCCCTTGCCCGTGAAATCGGTCGCCGTATCCAGATGGGCCAGGAAGCCGATCGTCGGCACGTCCTTGTCCGTATTGGCCGGCAGAGTCGCCATCACGTAGCCGTTCGCGTCCATCGCCGCGTCGGCCATGCCGATGCCTGTCAGTTCCTCGACGAGCATGCGGCCGAGGACAAGCTGCCCTTCCGTCGTCGGACAGCTCTGGCTGCTCTCGTCGGATTGCGTATCGACTTGAACGTATCTTTTGAATCGCGCGATGATTTCGTCTTTCATGTCGTTGTCAGCTCCTCGACGCATCATTTGATCTAAGTACGGAATAATCCAAGTTCGCGAGCTCGAAGATCGCCTTGGCGTACAGGGCCGTCGCTTTGAACAAGCTGTCCAGGGCAATCCATTCGTCCGGTTGGTGCGCCGTGTCCGGTTCCCCCGGGAAGAGCGGACCGAACGCGACGCAGTTCGGCAGCTTGCGGGCGTACGTGCCGCCGCCCGTGGAGAGCAAGCTCGCATCCTCCCCCGTTAGTTCCGAATAAACCGTCTGCAGCGCCGCGATCATCGGATGTTCGGCAGGGACGATGTGCAGGGGCTTGTGCTCGGGAGCCGCGAGATCGAAGCCGTAAGGCTCGAGCTTCTTCTCGAGCGTCCGGACGATGCGCTCGCCGTCCGTACCGCAGGGATAACGGACGTTCAGGCGCACGCAACCTTCGCGCGCGTCCGGCTCGTAGCGGATTACGCCTGCGTTGACGGTGAGCGCCCCCATCGTTCCGTCCCGGCAGGCGATGCCGAGCGCCTCGCCTGCCGTGTCCCGGGCGAGCAGCTCCGCCGTCGCCCGGACGAACCGCGCGCTATCCCCGGCGAACGGCTGCCCGCTAAGGAATTCGAGCAGACGCAGCCCCGCGTTAATCCCCGTGTCCGGTGCCATGCCATGGGCGGATTTGCCTTCCAGACGGAGCGTCGCGCCTTGATCCGGGCGCTCCCGGTCGAACAGGCTTTCGCCGGGGAGACCGGCATTCCCGCAATACGAGCGGAAATCGCCGGTTAGCGCCGCAAGCAACTCGGGCGGACCGTGCACGGCCGCTTCCGCAAGGTCGGGCACCATGTTGGCCGCCGTGCCCGAGCGCAAGCTCGCCAACGTTAACCGCGCGGGTTCGCTGCGATCCCCAAGAGTCGCGTCCGCGAATCGCAGCGTCATATTCGCATTGATCTGGCCCTTCTCCGCGTGAACGATCGGGAAGTCCGCATCCGGCGTGAAGCCGGCCAGCGGCGGCGGCTCGCGGCGGTTGTAGGCGTCCATGCACGTCATGCCGGTCTCTTCGTCCGTTCCGACGATCAACCGGACCGGGCGGCGGAGCGGCAATCCGAGCTCCTTCACGATCAGCAATCCGTACAAGGCGGCGATCGCCGGGCCCTTGTCGTCCAGAGCGCCGCGGGCGTAGAGCTTGCCGTCCCGAATCGTCGCCTCGAACGGCGGGGAAGTCCACTCCCCGCTCGCGGGTACGACGTCCACGTGGCACAGCACGGCGATATAGCCCTCGGTATCGTCCCCGTTCGGCCTTTCCGTGCCGCCCAATTCCGCATAGCCGACGATGCCTTCGATGATCTCGGTCTTCAAGCCTTCCCGCGAGGACATTTCCATCATGCGAGCCAGCGCTTCGGCCGACCCGGCGCCGAGCGGCATGCCGATCGCCGCCGTCGTCTCGTCTTTGACGCTCGGAATCTCAAGGAGAGCCGATAGATCGCGCAGCAGCGCGTCTTGCCGCTTCCGGACTTCGGCCAACCAGTCAATCCCCGTCAAGGACTCGGCTCCGGTCGCACGAACCGCTCTTTTCTTCATCTCGTTCAGCTCCTCGATATCGCCGTACGGCAAACCTTCTACCCGAGTATAACGCGCCCATCCGCTCTACGCCAGTTCAGTCGAGCTGTTCAGTCGAGCTGTCGCCGGATACATTCGAGGGGCCTGCGGATTTTCCCTATTCATAATCTTTCCAGCGATTGGACAAGAATAAAGAAATCAAATCCGGATGCGAACGGCAAAGGGGGATTCAGCATGAACGACGCCGAGCCGAACATCTATCGAACGTTGCGGGACAACCTTGCCAAATTACGGGAACTTCTGCACGATCCCGACGATCTCGTTACCCGAGTGATCAAATTCGGCGGAACCGGGCGAATCGGCGCCTTGGTCTGCGTGGAAGGGGTATCGGATAAAACGTTTATCAGCGAACAGCTTATTCCCGAGCTGCAGCGAGGAACGAGCACGGATTCCGACGAGGATTTCCTGGGCGATTTGACAACGGAGGCGCTGTCTACGTTTCTGGTCCGCAAAATCCGCGCTTGGGACGATGTCATCCAAGCGGTACTCGACGGGGATTCGGTTCTGTTCGTGCAAGGCGCGGAAGAGGCGCTGCTCATCGGCAGTCAAGGCTGGGTGGGGAGAACGGTCGAAGAGCCGACGACCGAAGCGCTGATCCGCGGGCCGCGCGAAGGCTTCACCGAAGAAATCGGCATGAACGTGGCGCTGATTCGCAGAGGCTTGCGGGACAGGAATTTGGCGATGGACCGGTGGACGATCGGCAGACGTTCGCGCAAAAAGCTGGTGCTCATGTACATCGAGGGGATTGTCCATCCGGACATAGTCGCCGAGACGAAGAGGAGATTGGACACGATCGATATCGACGATGCGCCGGAGACGGGCTACATCGAACAATGGATCGAGGACAGCTTCCTGTCCCCATTCCCGCAAATTTTGCATACGGAGCGTCCGGACAAGGCGAGGGCCGCGCTATTGCAGGGCAAGGCGATCATTCTGCTCGACGGCACGCCTTTCTCCTTGATCCTGCCGACGACCTTCGTGGCGCTGCTGCAATCTCCCGAAGATTATTACGAGAGATGGATGATCGGATCGTTGATTCGCTTGCTGAGATATTTTGCCGTGTTTATTTCGCTGTTCCTGCCATCGTTGTATATCGCGCTCGTCTCGTACCATCAGGGGATGATCCCTTTCAAGCTGACTTTATCGATCGCGGCGGCCCGGGAAGGCGTGCCTTTTCCCGCGTTTATCGAAGCGTTGCTGATGGAAGGCACGCTCGAATTGCTGAGAGAAGCGGGGGTTCGCCTGCCCAAGCCGATCGGCCAGACGATCGGCGTCGTCGGCGGTCTTGTCATCGGCGAGGCGGCGGTTCAGGCGGGCATCGTCAGCCCGATCATGGTCATCGTCGTCGCCGTCACGGCGATCGCCTCGTTCTCCACCCCGTCATACAGCGCGAGCATTGCGTTTCGCATGCTGCGCTTCGCGACGATGCTGTCGGCCGGCATTCTCGGCCTGTTCGGGATCATTTTGTCTTTTATCATGATCTGCATTCACCTCGTCCGGCTGAAGAGCTTCGGCGTCCCTTACGCCGCTCCTTACGCGCCGTTGTTTCTTAAGGATTGGGGCGACTTGTTCATTCGGCTGCCGCTGACATTTCTCAATAAACGGCCGAACTTCATGCAGACCAAAAACGTCAAGAGAGCCAGCGGGGGAGGGAGACGCCGATGAAATCGTTCGAATACGGGGACGCGGAGTTCGGAAGCCAGGAGGTCGTCTTCGCGGTCAGCAGCATGGTGATCGGGTTCGGCGTGCTTACGCTTCCCCGCACGCTCGCCGCGGCCACGAAATCTTCGGACGGCTGGATGGCAGTCATCATGGGGGGGCTCGTCGCGCTGGCGTTCGGCTGGCTGATCGGCAAGCTCGCCGCGCGCTTTCCCGGGCAAGGCTTCCGCGATATCGTATCCTCCGTGGCGAACAGAAGCCTGGGCAATGCGTTAAGCGTCGTGTTCGCGCTGTATACGCTGACTTTCGTCGGTTACGAAACGCGGGGATTGGCGAACATCGCGAAGCTGTATTTGTTCGACCGGACGCCGGAGGAAGCGATTTGCTTCTTTTTCATGCTGGTGCTGGCTTACGGAGTCTCCGGCCCGAGCATCGGCTTGCTGCGCTTGAACGTGCTGTTTTTGCCCCTCGTGCTGCTGATCGTGTTGGTCGTCCTGGCTTTGAGCACCGCCGATTTCAACATCCATAATCTGCAGCCCGTGTTCGTGACGGATTGGAGCGACGTTCTCGTCTCGTCGAGAGAAACCGTCTTTTCGTTTCTCGGGTTCGAAGTGCTGCTCTTCTACAACACCTGGAACAATAAACCGCGCCAAACACCGAAAGCGATCGTCGCGGGCTTGAGCATTCCGCTCGCGCTCTATTTGCTCGTATTTTTTTTCGTTATCGGCATCTTCGGCTCGGCGGTCGCCCAGAACACGCTGTATCCGACGGCCGAGCTGGCCAAGCAGGTGGAAATTCCCGGCGGCTTCTTCGAGAGGTTCGAGTCCCTGTTCTTCATGATCTGGGTGATGACGTTGTTCAATACGGCCGCGATGGCGTTTGACGTTACGATCGTCGCGATGCGCGAAGTGATGCCGAAGCTGAAACGGATCACCGCGATCGTCGTGCTCAGTCCGGTCGTGTATTTGATTGCGATGCAGCCGCAAAACGTCAAGGAAATCGATCTGTTCGGAGAGTGGATCAGTTATTCCGGGCTGGTCATCGGGTGGGCCCTGCCGACCTTGCTGCTGCTCGTCTCGATCTTGAGGAGGAAAAAGGGCCATGAACGTCAAGCTTAGAGGCATCGCGGCATTGACGGCGCTTGCCGTTCTGTGCGGCTGTTGGGATCGCATCGAAATCGAAGAGCGCGGCTTCGTAGTCGGGACAGCGATCGACCTGACCGAATCCGGAGCATTTGAATTGACGTTCCAGTTTGCCATCCCCGGCGCTATGCTCGAGAAGACGCCGGAAGCGCAGTCGTCCGATCAAACGTATCAGAATGTTTCCGCCGAAGGGGAGACGTTGTTCCGGGCAGCTCGGAAAATGGCCAACAAATCGAGCAGGGTGCCGTACATGGAACACAACAAGCTCATCATCGTGTCCGAGAAGCTGGCGAGAGAAGGCAGAATAGAGGAGGCGCTGGACTTGTTCATTCGGGACCATGAGATGAGAAGGAGTTCGAAGGTGCTCGTCGCGAAGGGACAGGCCAAGAAGCTGCTGACGATCCGGCCCCGAATCGAAAGACTGCCCGTGGAGTATATCAACGCGACTTCGGAAAATCCCGACAAGAGCGAGACGATTACGCCTCCCGCGATCGTGGGGCATCTTCACCGCAACTTGCTGGAGGAACACAGCTATGCCATCCCGGTCATTTCGGCGATGGATAATAAAGCGAGCGTGAGCGGCGCGGCAGTGTTCCACGGCCCCACCAACAAACTGAAAGGGTTTCTGAGCGGCATCGAAACTTCGGGAGGGAATTTCTTCAACGGTACGATCCGGGCGGGAGTCGTCGAGATTGAATACGAAGGCGAGCCGATCGTCTTCGAGATCAAGGACGTCAACCGTCGGCTGCGGGCCGATGTGGCAGACCCGGAGCATCCCGTATTCGACGTGGAGATCTCGGCCGAAGGCAACGTCGGCGAATCGTATTCGAAGGCGGACTTGCTCAATCCGAGCGTGATCGCCGAAATCGAGCGCAAGGTCAACGAACGGGTTCGCGACGTTATGGAGAGCACTCTCGACAAGGTTCAGAGAGAATACCGTTCGGACGTTCTCGGTTTTGGAGACCATTTGCGGGAAAATCATTACCGGACGTGGGAGACGGTCAAGGACGATTGGGAAGAGGGCAAACAGATTTTTTCCCGGTGCAATGTCAATATCCGCGTCCGATCGAAGATCCGAATCGTCGGAGCGATCGATCGAGCGAAGAACTAGGGGGTAAATACGATGTGGAAAACGATAGAAGACCGTTTGCCGGATGCTCAAATTCTGCTGTACGCGTTCCTGACCGCCATCGTTCCTTTGGCCGTCTATACCGTCAATCGGTTGCTGCATAAGCACGGAGATCCGCCTTGGAAGAAAAGGGAGCCGGGGGATATTTGACGACCGGCCATTTCCGTTTGCGAAGCGCGTTCATGAGCGGAGGACCGACATGCAGATTATTCGCGACGAGCGGGTAAGGGGTCAGGGCCATCCACTGGTTGAGCGAGACGTCCGCGAAGCGGTCGCTCTTGAACATCTCCAGAAACCAGACGCTCGAGTCGCCGGTGTTCTGAACGTAATGGCCGAACGCGAACGGCACGTAGCCGACGTCGCCGGCCCTATAGTCGAACGTCCGCGCCGTGCCTTGACCCGAGAAAACGGTCATGCGTGCGGTCCCGGACAAGTAATATTGCCACTCGTCGTTGTTGGGATGCCAGTGCATCTCCCGCATGCCGCCGGGCTTGATCTCGACGAGGGCGGCGGCGATCGCCTTGGCGACGGGAAAATTGCGAGAGTCGACGATCCGGACGGAACCGCCCGGCGTGACGATCGGCTCCTGGGCGAACAGCCGGTAGGTGAGGCTCAGGGGTACCGCGCCTTGCGGGTCGGCGACGGCTTGGGAAGCCAGCGGACCGGGTACATGGTCTTGGTAAATATATCGCTGTTTGCTCGGGATCGCTGCGAAGGCGCTCTCCGGCACGCCGAAATTGGCGGCGAGAACTTCCCTGGGCGTATGGGCGAACCAATCCGAAAGCGACAAGGTATTGATGTCCGAAAAGTCGCCGTCGTCGAATACAAGCAGAAATTCGCAGCCTTCCTCGAGTCCTTGGATGGAGTGGGGAATGCCGGGCGGAAAATACCAGAGATCGCCGGGGCCGACGTCGGCGATGAAGTTCCTGCCGTCCTGGTCGACGGCCGTAATGCGGGCGCGCCCCAGGATCATGAACGACCATTCCGCCTGCTGGTGCCAATGCATCTCCCGAACGCCGCCGGGAGTCAGGCGCATGTTGACGCCCGCCAACGTCGTCGCGATCGGAAGCTCCCGGGCAGTCACTTCCCGCGACCACCCTCCGTGATTCAATTGCATGTGCGTGTCCGAAAAGGAAAACTTCATATTGGGCAACGTTCCGGCATCGGTGGCCGGCGGAACGAGCAAGTCGGGATTTTCGAGATCCCGCAGCACGTCCCGCGGGCCGTCGTCGGTCGCTCCCGCTCCGTCCCTGCGGATCGGCTGGGGAATCGGGCCGCCCCAAACGGGCGCGCGCGCCTGTCGATCCATCGTACCCCCTCCTTTCGTATCGTTCAGAGTCCATTCGCCCATCGGGCTGATAGTAACTTATGATCCTCGGCGGCCGCTCATGTCAGGAGAGGCGAGCTGTCGGGCAGGGTTTCTTCACATACGGTTGTCCCATTGCTTTGGCGAACGATCACAAAAATCAACTTTAGATGTCATTGTTGTTGACATTAGTGATCGGGATCTCGTATGCTGAGGATGAGAGAACGTTTGCTCAAAAATTCTCTGAATTTGGAAATCTAGCTGAATCCAATATTTAGGGAGGTCAATATTTTTAAGTTTGGGGATTGAAAAGGCATTATTTTTAGGGTAAGATGACGGATGTAAACGCAACCATCAGTCTCGCAAGCAGGAATAAGGTTAAAAACGTCGATCGGGCAACCCGATATTTTTTTAACCGAGTTGCGAGAACGTTCTCGCAAATTTTGGAGGGATGAACAGTTGGCCGTGCAGTTGAAGGACATCGCCAAGCGACTCAATATCTCGATTTCGACCGTGTCCCGGGTCATCAACGGGACCGGAAGGGTGAACAAGGATACCCGGGAGCTCATTCTCAAGACGATCAAGGAGATGGGGTACCACCCGAACGAAGTCGCTCGCAGCTTGAAGCGCAAGAGCGCGAAGACGATCGGCGTAATCGTTCCGGATATCTCCAACAGCTTCTATGCAAGCGTGATAAAGGGGGTGGAGAAGATCGCCCGGGAGAACGAGCATTCCGTAATCGTCTGCAACAGCGACGAAGACATCCAGAAGGAGGAGGAATACGTCCAGCTCCTGCTCCAGAAGCAGGTGACCGGTCTCGTCATCGCTACCGTAGGCGGGGATCCGACGTTGTTCGAGCAATACAAGCGCTCGGGGATTCCGTTCGTCTTCTTCGACAACTTGCCGAATACGCAGGACAATTTCGACGTCGTCACGATCGACAACGTGAAGGCCGGCTACGAGCTCGCCAAGCATCTGGTCGAGCAGGGGCACGAGAAACTGGCGATCCTCACCGGTCCGCAAAATCAATCGTCCGCGGCCGAACGTCTGCAGGGCTTCCGGAAATGCTTGGAGGAAAACGGACTGTCGGTGCGGGACGAATGGATCGGCGTCGGGGAATTCCGCCGGGAAAGCGGCTACAAGATCATGAGCGAGTGGTTAAAGAAGGACGAGCTTCCGACGGCGATCTTCGCCGCGAACGACTTCCTGCTCTACGGAGCGATCAAAGCGATTCAGGAGAGAGGCTTGAGCATTCCCCGGGACATCGCCGCGGTCTGCTTCGATGCGAACGACGAGACGGGGTTGATCCGGCCGCAGATCACGTCCGTCATCCAGCCGGCGGACATGATCGGCTCGATCGCGGGCGAAATCATCATGCGCAAGGAGAAGAACAAAAGCTTGCCGGTCTACGAGAAGATCGTGCTTGAGCCGAAGCTCATCCTGAATGAATCCAGTCAATTGCAAATCGGGAGATGACAACATGAACGACGACAAAGGAAAGCTGCAGTGGGTTTTTCCCGACTGCGAATTGCCGCCGCCGGGAGAATTCCCGCTGGAGGGGCACGAATCGATCATTGTGCTGAACATGAACGACAGCTCAGCGAACGTTCGCTTTACGTTGTATTTCGCCGACAGGGAGCCTGTCGAGGGAATTGCTGCGGAAGTTGAAGGGCGAAGAGTGCGCTGTTTCCGGCTCGACCGTCCCGAGGACCTCGGAGGGTACGTCGTCCCGAAGGAGACGCAATACGCCGTCAAGCTCGTCAGCGACGCGCCGGTCGTTGCGCAATACGGAAGATTGGATACCCGCCAAACCAATATGGCTTTCTATACGACGATGGGATTAAGCGTCTGAAGGACGCCCTCCGTTTCGACCCGATGGTTTCAAGCTCCGCGGCTCCCGCCGCGGATCTACAACACATAAGGAGGCATCATCTATGAAAAAAGGTTGGGTTAAGTCGTTTTCTCTGGCAATGGCGCTCGCGCTCGTGTTGGTCGGCTGTTCGAATTCCGGCAATAACAATAACGCAAGCGGAGGAGCAAGCGGAAGTCCGGAAAGCCCGGCGGCCGGCGGCGATCAGACCGTCATCGGCGGCGCGATCATGAATCTCGGCTGGCCGTGGTATCAAGGCGCGATCGACGGCATGAACAACTACGCCGCCAAATCCGGTCAGAATCTGAAACTGCAGTTCGAAGACGGCAAGTTCGACATCAACACGCAGATTACGCAGCTCGAGAATATGGCTCAGCTCGGCGCCAAAGGAATCGTCGTCTTCCCGGTCGACGGCAAGGCGATCATTCCGACGATGGTCAAGCTGCACGAGCAAGGCGTCAAAATCGTCGTGGGCGATTACCCGCAATCACCGGACAATCCGGAAGACGCGGTCTGGGAAACGTTCGTCGGGCACGACTTCAAGGAAATGGGCATCGCCGCGGGAGAAGTCGCCGTCAATTATTTGAAAACTCTGAATAAGGACGACCCGACCGTCGTGTACTTGTCCGTCCCGGCGTCCGGACAGGCATCGGTCGACCGTTTCGAAGGCTTCTCCAGCGTCGTCAAGGAAGCGTTCCCGAACGCCAACGTCATCGAAGAAGGCGATCCGAAGGGCGACCGCAACTCGGCGCAGACGTTGTTCGAGAACGTGCTGCAACGCAACAAGACCATCGACGTCGTCAGCGGACACAACGACGCGCTCGTTCTCGGCGCCTACAATGCGGCCGTCAGCACGAACCGCGACAAGGACTTGAGGTTTATCGGAATGGCCGGCGACAAGGAAGTGCTGCAATACATCCAAGACGGCAATCCGTCCTGGATCGGCGAAGTGCTTCAAGATCCCGTCGTGCTGGGCGAGGTCGCGCTGGAAGCGTTAATGGCTTCGATCGAAGGCAAGGATCTGGAAGAGACGACTCCGCTGCCGAAGCCGGAAGTCATTACGCCCGATAACGTCAACGAATACGATTGGCAGAATTGGTCGTGGCTCGGCAACTGATCCCGCAAGCGAGCAAGGGGTGAAGGGGTCGCCCATGCGGCTCCTTCTCTCCGCCAATCATGCGGCGGTAAGACAACTTAGAGGAGGAAATAGCGATGCGAGCATTGCTGCCGGAACCGAAAAGCGTCCTGTTCGGAGAAGGGACGACAAGCCGATTCCAAGGCTGGAACCTGATCACGTCCGATCTGGCATTCGCCGAATTCGACGCAACGGAAATCGCGCGGATGAAATTGTGGAATTACCCGGAGCTTCAAGTCCGATCCGATGCCGCGGAGCCGTCTTATATCGATATCCGGCTCAGCGATCGGCTGCCGGACGGGGGAGAACGAGTCGACCGTCCCGATTTGTACGAGAAGCAAGGCTTTGCGCTTCATGTCGGCGAGAACGCCGTATCCATCGGTTTCGCCCACCGCGACGGGTATGTGAATGCCCTGTCTACTCTGAAACAGTTGCTCGTCCGTCAGGACGACGGCGGCTTCGTATTCGCGGAAGCGGATCTCGTGGATTGGCCCTCGATCGAGAAGCGCTCCGTCTCCAACACGTTCGCCTGGTACGCGGGTTACGGACGGATCGGCTTCGACATGCAGCTGTGGGGTTACGACGAATGGATCGAGTATTTGAATATTTGCTCGGACTTGAAGATCAATCAGTTCAATATGTGCATGTACGGCTATTGGCCGTTTCGGTTCGACGAGTATCCGGAAACGACGCTCCAAGGCTACAAAATGAAAGTATGGAACGAGGAAAGCGGCAATTGGATCGAGATCGCCTACACGCATCCGAACATTGCCGAGGAGTTCCTCTCGCGGCTGTTCGATTACGGCCACAAGCTCGGCATCGACTTCTTCGCCTATATCGGACTGAACAGCTACAACGGCGGCTACCCGAGCATTCACAAGGATCGAAGAATGGTGCTCCCCCAAGACGGCAAATTCGTCAACGATTTCGATACGTTATGTCTGAGCAGACCGGACAATATCGCATACCTGAAAGCCGCGATGAGGCGCGTCGTTCAACTCGGCTTCGACGGCATCGATTTCGAGGAGAGCGAAGAGTCGTACTGGTTCTGCAACTGTGAAGGTTGCGCGGAGACGTTCATGAAGAACCGCACTCCGGCGGAAGCGAAGCACAAGGCGAACTTCTGGCTGCTCAATACGCTGTACAAGGAAATCAAGGACGAGAATCCGAATTGCGTCGTCGGAATCCGGGCATGGCGCGAACCGCCGCTCGAGAAGGATCTCGCCTACTTGGAAGATTGCAAGCGCAGCATTCCGGAGGACGTCGTATTGTTCTGGGCGCCGGGCTTGTACGTGTCGGACGACGAATTCCCGAAATGGGTCGACGTGTTCGGCAAGGAACGGATCTGGGCGCGGGATACGGAGGCGAACGCGGTCGCTTCCACGATGGGCCGACTGATGCGGATTTTCAAGACGAACGTCATTCGCGCCGACGAAGAGACGAATCATCAATATATCGAGAAAGACATCGACATGCATATCGATTCCGTCAAGTACGGAGTCAAAGGCATTAACGGCTATATGTTCGAATGGTACGGCTATTTCCTGAATCTCTATTCGCACGCTTACTACGGCTGGGGCTCGACGAAAGATCACGAGACGTTCTACAGATATTCCGTGGAATCCGTGTTCGGAGAAGAGCTCGCGGACGACATTCTCTACGTGCTGCGGAACATGCTGACGATTCACGAGAGCCAGTTCAACATTTTCCCGACGGAGTTCCCGTTCCTGCGCAACAAAGTGAAGGTCGAGGACGTTCCGACGATTCAAGCCGCGATCGAAGATTGGCCGGAACTGGGCGCCCGTATCCGCAGGATCAAGGAGACGCTGCGAGGGGACGAGCGGCTGAAAGTCTATGTCAAGCACTTCGAGAAAATCGAAAACGCGCACGAGCGCAATCGGATCATCTACGACCTGGCTCTGGCATCGATCTCGTACGATCACGCGAAGACGCCGGAGGACCGGAAACGCTACTTGCTTGAGATGGACCGGCTGAACGAACTGGACTTCGATCTGGTCAAAACAACGTATTTCGACGTCAATCCGGTGGACGAGACGGGTACGCCTTCGTGCATGTATCCGTATCACGAGCTGAAGCGCGTCATTCATAACGAACTGGATCCGCACAACCGGAACGACCGCCAAATCTACCTCGGCGTGGAAGCGCTCGGATGGCTCTGGTTATAGGAAGGAGGAGCAACGGATGAAAGACGGTATCCACGTCATCTTCGGCTTCGACATGGAGACGGACGTCGGCAGCTTCACGCCTTATTACGACGGCGTCAAGAACGCGACCGGTCCGCTCGTCGAGCTGTTCGACAAAAAGGGCATCAAAGGAACGTTCTATTATACCGGAGACGCCGCGCGCCGCAATCCGGAGAGCGTCGAGCTCGTCATGCAAAGCGGCAACGAAGTCGGCTGCCATTCGCTGTTCCACGAGACGGTCGGCGACGAGCTGTTCCCGATTCCAGGCGTCGTGCCGCTCTTGCCGGAGGAAGTGCCTCTCCGGATCGAGAAAGCGACCGAATGGGTGCAGCAAGTGCTGGGGGCTCAGCCGGTCTCGTTCCGGGCGCCGCGCCTCTGGGGCTCGACCGCCTTGCTGAACGCGCTGGAAAGGCTGAATTACGTATCCGATGCGTCGTATCCGATGTACTTCTACCGGGAGCGCTTCGTGCCGTATCATCCGCACAAGGACGATTGGACGAAGGAAGGCGACATGAACATCGTCGAGATCCCGAACTTCGCGGACATGGTCATGAAGAGCAACGACCCGGGACTGGAGCGCGACCGCGACCAATGGCCGCTGTTCCGGACGAAAAGCGCGGACGAGCTGATGATTCGGATCGAAAGCTTCGCGAAGTTTTTGCGGGAGCGGAATCTGCCGGTCGTGCTCTGCTTCTACTTCCATCCGTGGGAGTTCATACCGATTCAAGAGAGCTACCACTATGGCGAGGCAACGGTTACGCCGGACCGGTTCCTGACGCTCGGCTGCGGCGAGAAGGCGATGAGCGAATTCTCGATTCTGATCGACCGGCTGAAGGACATGGGCTCGACGTTCCACCGGGCGGACGATTTTGCCGCCTTGTGGCGCAAGGCCGGGAAGGCGGGAGTCCGATGAGCCGGAGGGCGGAAGAGGCGATCATCGAGCTGAAGGAAGTCTCCAAATCCTTTCCCGGCGTACGGGCCTTGGACCATGTGACGTTCAGCCTTCGTCCGGGAGAATGCCGCGCGCTCGTCGGGGAGAACGGCGCGGGCAAGTCGACGCTCGCGAAAATCATGATCGGACATTACGCGCCGTCCGAAGGCGCTCTGTACGTGGGCGGTCAGAACATGACCGAGAAGGGCGGCTATAATGTCAGAACGTCCCAAGCGATGGGCATCGCGGTCGTCCATCAGGAGCTTCAGCTCATCCCCGAGATGAACGGACTCGAGAATTTGTTTATCGGCAACTACGCGAAGAAGTTCGGGCTCGTCGACCGGAAGGCGATGATGCGAAGGGCGAAGGAGATTCTCGATTTTCTGGGCTCCGAGGTTGACCTGACGGTTCCGGTCCGAGAGCTGCGGATGGCCGAAAAGCAGATCATTCAGCTCGCCAAGGCGGTGTCCATGGAGGCGAAAATGATCATCATGGACGAACTGACGGCCGTGCTGCAAGAGAAAGAGATCGAGAATATCTACCGGATCGTTCGCGTGCTGAAGGCTCGCGGCATGGGTATTATCTATATCTCCCACCGGCTCGACGAGATTTTCGAAGTGTGCGACACGTATACGGTGCTGTGCGACGGCCGGATGATCCACTCCGGCAACGTCGCGGACGTGAACAAAGACCGGCTCATCGAGATGATTATCGGCCGGGAGATGACGCAAATCTTTCCGCCGCTGAACGAGAAGTTCGGAGAGCCCGTGCTGGAACTGAAGGGGCTGAGTTCGGACAAGGCGTTCAGAAATATCGATCTGACCGTGCGGGCGGGCGAAGTCGTCGGCATCGCGGGTCTGGTCGGAGCCGGCAAGACCGAGCTGCTCAACGCGATCTTCGGCAATTACAAGACGACGTCCGGGGAGATGTTCTGGAAAGGCGAGAAGGTGAAGTTCAGGAAGCCCGCCGCGGCGATCCGCAGGGGAATCGGACTCGTGCCCGACGAGCGCAAGCAGCTCGGACTCGTCATGAACTTCAACGTCGTTCACAATATCACGCTTCCATCGTTAAAGAAATTCAAGAAGCTGACGATGCAGCACAAGCGAGAGCGCGAGGAAGCGAACGGAGTGGCGCGGATCATGAGGGTCAAGGCGACGCCGCAGCAGTCGGTCGTCAAGCTCAGCGGGGGCAACCAGCAGAAGATCGTCATCTCCAAGTGGGTATTGGCCGATTCCGAGCTGTTTCTGTTCGACGAGCCGACCCGGGGCATCGACGTCGGCGCCAAGTCGGAAATCTACAAGCTGATCGGCGAGCTGACCGCGAAGGGCAAATCCGTCATTATCGTTTCCCCGGAGCTGGAAGAGCTGATCGGAACGTGCCACCGGATCTACGTCATGTTCGAGGGCGAGTTTCAGACTTGCGTTTCGGGCGAGCAGAAGACGCAAGGCCATATCATTAGCAAGCTGTTGGGGGTGTGACGATGGAAGCAACGGATCAACGTCAGCGGAGTCTCGTGCCCGGCGCGGCTTTCTCCGCTTTTTTCAAAGAATGGGCCATCTTGTTCATATTCGTCGGGTTGTTCGCGGCCTGCTCGATTTTCGTAGACGGCTTCTTCGACGGCAACAACATCATGAATATCGTCCGTCAAATCTCTTTTTTGGCCATTATCGCTTTGGGGCAGTTTTTCGTCATCCTGATCGGCGGCATCGACATGTCGGCTTCCTCTTCGATCGGCTTCGCCAGCGTCTTGCTGGCGGGGCTCGTCCATTGGGAGAACGTGCCGATCGCCCTCGCGATTATCCTCGTCCTGTTCGCCTCCATCGTCATCGGTTTCGTGAACGGGCTGATGTCGGTGTACGGCAAAGTTCCCGCTTTTATCGCCACGCTCGTGACGATGATCGTGCTCAAGGGCGTGAATTATTTGTACAGCAACAGCATTCCGATCTCCGGACTGCCTGCCAGCTTCAAGAATCTGGGAGCGGGCTATATCGGTCCGGTCCCGGTTCCGATCGTCATTCTCGCAGTCATCGCGATCGGCTGCTATATTTTCACGATGCATACGGAGACGGGAAGAAGCATCTACGCCGTCGGAGGCAACGAAGAAGCGAGCCGCTTGTCGGGCATCAATACGAACAAGATCAAGATGATCGCGTTTATTCTGGGCAGCTTCCTGACGGCGATCGGCGCGATCCTGATCACGTCGAGAACGATGGCGGGCCAACCGACTCTCGGGGAGAACATGCTGTTCGACGTCATCACCGTCGTCGTGCTCGGCGGAACTTCGCTGTCCGGCGGCCGGGGCAAAGTGATCGGCGTCGTCATCGCGGCGCTCATCCTCGGCATTATCGACAACGCGATGGTCCTTCTGGGAATCGGTTCTTACTGGCAATGGATCATTAAGGGCTTGATTCTGGCGATCGTCGTCCTGATCGACGCGAGAACGAAAAAAGAATAAACGCGCGGAGTTCGGCGGTCCGGACGGATCGGCCGAACGCCCGTAAATAAAGGAGAATTGCGCTATGGCAGCTAGAGTATTCATCCCGGATCATGAATATCAAGAAAGAATCCAGCGAGCGGCGAAGCTCGTGGCGGCGAAAGGGCTGGACGTCCTCGTCGTCAACTCCAACGAAGCGGACTACGCGAATGTGCGCTACTTCAGCGGCTTCTGGCCGCTGTTCGAGCGGGCGGGCGTCGCAATCACGGCGACGGGCGACGCGGCGCTTATGGTCGGGCCGGAGAGCTCGGTGTATGCAAGCGACTTCGGCAAGATCGACAAGCAGTTCACGCTGATGGAATATCGCGAATCCGCGAACCCGAGCTACCCCGAGCTGCGGCCGGATACGTACAAGGACGTGTTCAAGGCGCTCGGCCTGACCGGCTCGAAGCTGAGAATCGGCGTCGCCAGCTTATTGGACACGACCGTCGTCATGATGGAAGGACTGAAGAGCAACTTTCCGGAGGCGGAAATCGTCGGAGCCGACGAGATTATGGTCGCGCTGCGCAGCATCAAGACGGAGAACGAGATCGCCTGCATGCGCGAAGGGTTCCGCATCGCGGAGCTGGCGACGGAGGAAGTCATCCGCACGATCCGTCCGGGGATGACGGAATGCCAGATGGTCGGCGTCGCGCAGCGGGTCATCTACGAGAACGGCGCGGAGTATGAAGGCTTGCCGATGTATATTTTCAGCGAAAAGTCGACCCGGCACGCGATCTCCCGTTCGTCGCACCGCGTCATCAACGCAGGCGACATCGTGCAGCTCAACCTGTCGGCCAAGGTGGACGGCTACTCCCCGGCGATCGGGCTGCCGATCAGCTTGGGCAAGCTTACGCCGGAGCGCCGGGAAGTGATCGAGTTCGGACTCAGGGCGCACGAGTGGACGCAGGCGAATCTGAAAGCGGGCGTCTTGGCGAGCGACGTGGCGAAGGGCTTCTACAACTTCTTCAAGGATAACGGTTATGAGAAGAACTATCTGTACGGCCCTTGCCACGGCACGGGCATGATCGAGGTCGAAGCGCCTTGGATGGAGACGTCGTCGGATTACTTGCTGCAGCCGAACATGACGTTCCAGATCGACACGTTCGTCACCACCGACAAGTTCGGCATCCGTTGGGAGAAGGGCGCGGTCATCCGCGAGGACGGCTGCGAGATTCTGTGCAGCCCGATCGGCAAGATTCACGAACTGGCGTTTTAAGGAGAAGAAAGCCGCTGTCCCTTGCCTTGCGCGAGGGCCGCGGCTTTTCTTGATCGTATCAGAATGTATCACATTTTGGGGCTGAAGATCTTCACAACACTTGATCTTTTGCTATCGGACACAGAAGACGTTATTTTGCTGAAACCCCTTCATTTTGAAGTCGATTCGGACAGAGGATCCGTTATTTCGATGATCGATAGCCGAAATCGCGATCTCGGAGCCAAATAACGGATCCTCTGTCCGCGAAGGCGCGCAAAACCCGGTTTTGTTCACAATTAGCGGCTTCTCTGTCCGAACGGTTCGGGACGACAGGGCAAACGTAGTGTTGACATTTGTTCCGCGATCCGTTATCTTTATTTTAAGATATTCAAATCAAAGATATTTACAAAGGTAAGGAGGGCGGCGGCATGACGGAAGCGAACCGGGACGCGGCGCTCGATTTGTTCATCGCCTTGAACCGGGCCAGTCAGTGGGCGAACGCGCACATCGACCGGGACATCAAGCGCTACGGCTTGAACCGCACCGAGTTCGGCGTGCTGGAATTGTTGTATCACAAGGGGTCGCAACCGCTGCAGCAGATCGGCGGCAAGGTGCTGATGAGCAGCGGCAACATCACCTATGTCGTCGACAAGCTGGAGCGGAAGGGGCTGGTCCGGCGCAGAGCTTCCAAGGACGACCGGCGCCTCGTTTTCGCGGAGATCACGGAGCCGGGCGGGGAGTTAATGGATGAGATTTTCCCCCGGCACGCCGAGGTCATCGCGCGGACGATGGCCGGGTTGGACGCAGAGGAGCAGGAGACGGCCAGTCGGCTGCTGAAGAAGCTTGGCAAAGCGGCGCAGGCGGGTTTCAAATAGAAGCGGGAACACGTTCGATTCGGATGTATCTTAATTTAAAGATTCTTGAATTTGTGAAAATCAAAAGTCATTGAATAGAGGAGAGGATAAACGATGAGGCAACGAACTTCCGGGATTCACCACGTGACGGCGTTCGTCAGGGACGCGCAGGCGACCGTCGATTTCTATTCGGGCGTATTGGGGCTGAGATTGGTCAAAAAAACGATCAACTTCGACGCCCCGGAAGTGTACCATCTATATTTCGGCAACGAGACGGGCAGCCCGGGCACGATCATGACGTTCTTCCCTTGGCCGACCTCGCGCAAAGGCCGGATCGGAGCCGGTCAGGTCGGCATAACTTCCTACGTCGTGCCCGAAGGCAGCTTGGGATTCTGGAAAGCCCGCTTCGAGAAATTCGGCATTCCGACCGTGTCGGCGTCCCGCTTCGGGGAAGAGCTCGTTCAGCTCGAAGATCCCGACGGATTGCGCATCGAGCTCGTCGCGCGGGAAGCCGGTCCGGCCAGCCGATGGGCGTTCGGGGGCGTGCCGGAAGACAAGGCGATCAAAGGGTTCGCCGGAGCGGTGCTGTTCAGCGCGGCTCCGGCGCGTACGGGCGCCGTTCTTGAACAAGTGATGGGGTTGACGAAGCTCGGGGAAGAAGCCGGATTCGCCCGTTACCAAGCGGCGGGAGATCTGGGCAACGTCATCGACCTGAACGTCGAGCCGATGGCGAGCGGCGCCGGCGGCGCAGGCACCGTTCACCATATCGCGTGGCGAGCCGCGAACGACGAGGATCACGCGCGGTGGAGACAGCTCGTCGAGGAGCGCGGGTTCCAGCCGACGCCGTTCGTCGACCGGCAATATTTCAACGCGATCTACTTCCGGGAAGAAGGCGGAATTTTGTTCGAGATCGCGACCGATCCTCCGGGATTCGCGAGGGATGAACCGGCGGAGACGATGGGGGAGAAGCTCATGCTGCCGGAGTGGTACGAGCCGCATCGCGCCGCGATCGAGCAAGGGCTTTCGCCGATCGAAGTCCGCGTATTGGAGGAGGATCGCGAATGATTCACGTATTCAAGCAAGGCGCCGATGCCGAAGCGCCGGCATTGCTTATTCTGCACGGCACGGGAGGAACGGAAAGGGATCTGCTGCCGCTCGCCGAGACGCTTTCGCCGGGCTCCTCGGTTCTCGGCGTACGGGGAGGCGTGCTCGAGAACGGGATGCCGAGATTTTTCCGGAGACTGGCCGAAGGCGTGTTCGATCTGGAGGATTTGGTCTATCGGACCCAAGAGCTGCACGGCTTCCTGGACGCGGCGGCGAAGCAGTACGGCTTCGACCGGAACAACGTCGTCGCCGTCGGCTATTCCAATGGCGCCAATATCGCAGGCAGCTTGTTGTTCCATTACGAGAACGCGCTGAAGGGAGCCGTTCTGCATCATCCGATGGTGCCGATACGCGGCGTGAAGCTGCCGAGTCTGGCCGGCGTGCCGGTGTTCATCGGCGCCGGGGAGAACGATCCGATCTGCGCGCCCGGCGAGACGGAGGAGCTGGCGTCCTTGTTGTCGGATGCGGGGGCGGACGTCTCCGTGCATTGGGAGAGATCCGGCCATCGCTTGACGGCGACCGAGGCCGATGCGGCGTCCGAATGGTTCGCTCGCGCGTTCGGGAGGCAAGCGCAATGATCGGTTTGGATCCCGCATCGTTGAGCGGACACGAGATGCATAAGCTGCTGATCGGGAGCGTCGTTCCTCGGCCGATCGCTCTCGTCACGACGTTGTCCGCGGCGGGAACGCTCAATGCGGCCCCGTACAGCTACTTCAATATCGTATCGTCGCATCCTCCGCTCCTGTCGATATCGGTGCAGAGGAAAAACGGCTTGCGGAAGGATACGTCCAGAAACGCCGAAGAGACGGGCGAGCTCGTCGTTCATGTCGCGGACGAATCGTATATCTCCCAGATCAACGAGACGGCCGCAGGGCTCCCGCCGGACGAGAGCGAAGTCGTCCTCGCAAGGCTGACGGCGGCGCCGAGCCTGAGGGTTGCCGTTCCGGGCGTAGCCGAAGCGAGCATTCGCATGGAGTGCGTGCTCGAGCGTTCGATTCCGCTCGGAGGGGACGAACATACGGCGGCATGCGACCTGTTGATCGGGAGAGTGGTCTACTTCCATCTAAGCGATAAAGTGTACGACGGCAGTTATATCGACGCGGCCGCGTTAAAGCCGGTGAGCCGGTTGGCGGGCCAGGCTTATGCCAAGCTCGGGGAGACGTTCTCGCTGGAACGTCCGTTGTAGAGGTTGTTCAAAAAGTTGAACACGCACTTATGAGGAAACGAAAAAGCCGTTTCGTCCATCGTGCCCGATGGCGAGACGGCTTCGGTTTGAATCCGCGCGATTATGGCGGCTTGGCAAGGGACGGCGGATGCTCGCGATGCTTGCCTCTCTTCCCGGCAATCGCGGACGCATGCTCGCGGGTTTGCCTTGCGCTTCTTTGGGGCAGGTTATAACGGTATTGTCATCTCGAGCCTGCCTGAAGGAGAGGAGAGGACCATGTTCGCGCAACGACAACGGCCTGCCGGCAAGCTGGACGGGCAGACGGCGCTCCTGCTCGCGGTCAACGGGTTGTTCGTTACCGCTACCGCCTTGTCCGGCACCTATTTCGGAATCTATATTTGGAAGGCCAGCAACGATTATTTGCGGCTGGGGTGGTTTACCTTGTTGTCCCACGCGGCGATGGGGCTGACGTTCTGGATCGGCGGCAATTCGGCCAAGGAAGGGAACAAGATGATTCTGCTGCGGCTCGGCATCGGAATATCCGCCTTATTTTACGCGATCGTGCTTCTGCTGAAAGGAAACGCCGTCCATTTCATCTGGCTCCTGGGCATCGTTCAGGGGTTGGCGATGGGGTTGTTCTGGCTCGCCTACAACATCGTTTATTTCGAGGCGACCGAGCCCGACAACCGGGATCGGTTCAACGGCTTGACCGGCACGATCGGCTCCCTTGTCGGCATTGTCGTGCCGTGGTCTTCGGGATATTTGATTTCCAGGCTTGGAGGCGACGCGGGCTACAGGGTCATCTTTACGATGTCGTTCTGCGTGTTCGTCGCGGGCATCGTCGCGAGCTTTTTCCTCCGCAACCGAAGAACGACCGGAGAGTACGACTGGCGGTGGGGCGCGAAGCTGATGAAGGATTCGAACACGGCATGGAAGCCCGCCCTGCGCGCGCTGTCGTTCCAAGGCGCCCGCGAGAGCGTGTTCGGCGTTCTGATCGGCGTCCTGATATTCGTGGAGACGGGCAGCGAGCTGAAGCTGGGCAATTTCATGCTGGTGACGTCGGCCGTCGGGTTCGCCAGCTTCATGATCGCGGGCAAATGGCTCAAGCCCCGCTGGCGGAACAAGGGCATGCTCGTCGGCGCGCTCGCCCTGATCGCGGCCGTCCTGCCGCTGTTCGCCGGATTCAGCTACGCTGCTTTCCTGGCGTTCGGCGTCGTGGCTGGGCTGTTCTTCCCGCTTTATTTGCTCCCGATGACCTCGACCGTCTTCGATATGATCGGACGCGACGAAGCCAGCGTTCGCAGGAGGGTGGAATTCGTCGTCGCCCGGGAAATCGCGTTGAACGTCGGACGCATCGCGGGAATGGCGATTTTCATGTGCGCGATATCGATCAGCAAGGCGCCGATCGTCATGAAGCTGCTGTTGCTGGCGGTCGGCAGCTCGCCGCTGCTGAGCTGGACGTACATGAGGAAAGTATTGGCGTCGCGCGAAGAGCGTGTCGGGATTGACATGAAACCGAAAGGTGCCCTATAATCAAAATGCATATAGGAAACCAAAAGGTTTCATGATGAGGGAGGCTGCAAACATGACGAACGACAAGCTGCCCGAGATCCGGCAGACGCTCTTGTTCGATGCCCCGATCGAGAAAGTATGGCAGGCCGTCTCGACGTCGGAAGGAATCGCGGCTTGGTTCATGCCGAACGATTTCGAGCCGATCGTCGGCCACGAATTCCATCTGGAGGCGGGACCTTACGGCAAGTCCCCGTGCAAAGTAACCGAGGTCGACCCGCCGACCCGCCTATCCTTCAACTGGGGAAAGGAATGGACGTTGACGTTCGAACTGAACCGCGTCGGCGAGGACCGGACGGAATTCACGCTCGTTCACGGCGGCTGGTCGGCCGAAGGGGTTACGGAGTTCGGGGAACCGCACGAGGTCGTCCGCGAACGGATGAACGGCGGATGGGTCGGCCTGGTCGCGAAGTTGGGCGAATATGTCCGGACGTGAATCTGCGGTCCGGAAGCATGACGTCTTCCAGGCGATCGCGGATCCGACCCGCCGCAGTCTGCTCCGGCTGTTGGTCGACGGGGAGATGCCGGTCGGCGCGATCAGCAGCCGCTTCCCGATGACCCGCACCGCCGTATCCAAGCATTTGCGCGTGCTTGAGGACGCGGGACTGGTGAAGGAGCGGAAGGTCGGCAGGGAAACGCGCTACCGGCTGGACCCCGATCCGCTGAGGGAGCTCAAGGAATGGCTCGCGTATTACGAGCGGTTCTGGGAGAACAGACTCGGCGCGCTCAAGCGTTACGTGGAAGCGGAGCCGACCGGCGAACCCGGGCAGAGCCTCGAAGAACGAGACAGAACGGGACCGTAACGGGACCCTTGCGCCGAAGCGTTCGGCGTGTTATTCTCGGAATACGAACGACAAGGAGGTGAAGGTAGGATGAATCGGGAGTTCGCGAATAACCAAGTTAGCCGGCTGCCCCTTGCGATGGCTGGCATCGTGCATGGTTTGCGTGAAGACGGGAGAAGTCTGTCCATTGCAGCCCATACGATTTCACGACTCGCGAGAAGGCTCCTACCTTGACCTATCGGATCGATCCGAGGGGGCGTAGGGAATTTTCCCTGCGTCCCTTTTTTGCATACGCAGACAGGTAGGGCCTCCGAATATAAGGAGGATCCCTCATGTTAACGATCAATTGTCAGAACGTGAAAAAATACAACGCCGCGCAGCTCGTGCTGGAGAACGTGACGTTCGAGCTTCGGCACGGGGAGCGGGCGGGGCTGGTCGGCCGCAACGGATGCGGCAAAACGACGCTGCTGCGCATGATCGCCAAGCTCGACGCGCCGGACGAAGGGCTGCTCGCCGTTCGCAAGGACGCGCGGATCGGTTACTTGGAGCAGGTTCCCGCGGAGGCGTCCGAACGAACCGTATACGAAACGCTCGCGTCCGGCTGCCGGGAACTGATCGATTGCCGGGCGGCGATGGCCGACCTCGAGGCGAAGATGGCTCAGTCGGCCGATGGGGACGATCCGAGCCGCTTGGAAGCCTGGCTCGGGGATTACGCGAAGCTGCAGGAACGATACGAACGGGACGGCGGCTACGAGATGGACGCGCGCATCGACCAGGTGGCGTTCGGGCTCGGAATCGCCCGGGATTGGTACGACAGGGAATATGCGTCCCTGTCCGGCGGCGAGAAGACGAAGGTCGGTCTGGCCGCCCAGCTCATCCGCAAGCCGGAGCTGCTGCTGCTCGACGAGCCGACGAACCATCTGGATATGAGCGGGGTCGAGTGGCTTGAAGAATATTTGCGAAAATACGCGGGAGCGTGCCTGGTCGTCTCCCACGATCGTTATTTTCTGAACCGGGTCGTCACGAAGATCGTCGAATTGGAGGACGGGCAATCTTCGACATACCACGGGAATTACACGTTTTACGCGAAAGAGAAAGAAGAGCGGCTGCTGCAGGAATTCGCGGACTATCAGGAGCAGCAGAAAAAGATTAAAAAAATGCGCGAAGCGATCAAGCGATTGATGGAGTGGGGCCGGATCGGCGACAACGGGAAGTTTTTCCGGCGGGCCGCCTCGATGCAGAAGGCGCTCGACCGGATGGAGAAGCTTAAGCGTCCCGCGATCGACCGCAAGGAAGCCGAATTCGGCATCGTTCCGCAGGATCGTTCGGGCAAGCGGGCGGTCGTCTTCGCGGGCGTGTGCAAGCGGTACGGAGAAGCGACGATACTGGACGGCGCCGAAGGGCTGCTCGAATACGGAGAAAAGGTGATGCTCGTCGGCCGCAACGGGGCGGGCAAATCGACGCTGCTGAAGCTGATCCTCGGCGAGGAGCGGCCGGATGAAGGGGAGCTGGCCGTAGGCTCCCGCGTCGAGATCGGGTATCTGGCGCAGAACGAAGCTCCGCCACAACCGAAGCAATCCGTGCTGGAGTATTTCCGGCAAGAGGCCGGGCTGGAGGAAGGAGAGGCGAGAAGCCGGCTCGCGGCTTTTCAATTCTACGGACCCGAAGCGTTCAAATCGGTCGGCTCGCTCTCCGGCGGAGAATGGACGCGGCTGAGACTCGCCCTGCTCGTGCTGCGGAAGCCGAATTTGCTGATCTTGGACGAACCGACCAACCACATGGATATCGCCTCCAGGGAAGCGTTGGAGGAAGCGCTGGAGGATTACCCGGGCACAATTCTGGCCGTAACGCACGATCGTTATTTCATCAACCGGCTGTCGCGCAAAATATGGGGGCTGGAAAACGGGCGGCTGACGGTCTATCTTGGCGATTACGAAGCATACAAAAGAAGGTGCGCGGATAAATCGGGCGACGACCGGGTACGATAGGGGCGTAACTACGTACCGAACGGACGGTGAATCGACGATGGCAAGAAGAAGAAAGCTGGTCGTGCCGGGCGCCGAGGAGGGCGTTAACGCGCTCAAGGCGGACGTTATGCGCAAGGAAGGCTACGCGGTCGATCCGGCGCGCCCGGACGACGTCAAATACGAAGTCGCCCGGGACGTCGGGGTGCCGCTGCAGCCGGGAAACAACGGGAAGCTGACGACGGAGGAAGCGGGGCTGGTCGGCGGCAAGATCGGCGGCTCGATGGTTCGCGAGATGATCCGGATGGCCCAGGAGAAGCTCGCCCGGAAAGACGGGCGCGATTAACGGGTCTGTCTGCAAGCGAGGCATAGGAGAGTCCGAACCGCCGCTCGGCTCGGACATGACGAGCACGCCGCGGCTAACTCTGACCTTCAGGCATGGTGTCCAATGAGCGCGAATAGGGAATGTCCCCCCGGGTCGGTCTGCGACCTGATGGGGCATTCTCCTCTTTGTCCGCGTCCGCTTGTCTTCCAATCTCAGGCGAAATTTCTAGTTTAGAACATCTTAACAACGGAACACGTTTGTTCTATAATAGTAGGCATCCTTCAAGCCAGCGTGGACGACAGGCCGATTGATTCGTCGGACGTTTGAAAGTTTAAGGAATTTTAAGAAACCTTCTGAAGCCGGCGGAGGTAGAATAGAGAGAAGAGATTCGCTGAAGTGGGGAAAGGGATGACCGTAAGATGGGCTTATTGATTAAGCTTGGCAACCGCAGATTTATCGTTTTTACTTTCATCTTGTTGCTGAAATGCGCCTTGGCCTGGTTCGTGGTCTTCGAGGATGGTCCGTCGTACGCGACCATGCTGACGGAGATTCCGTTCTTCTGGCTCGTGTTCTGCCTGATCGAATGGTTCGCAACGAAGCGCAAGCTGCTGTACTATACGATTGCCAATTTGCTCTTTACGCTGCTTTATTTTACCGTACTCATGTATTACAAGTATTACGGCGTTATCGTCACTTACCATGCGCTGAGCCAGGCGGACAAAGTCACGAAGGTAAGCGAGAGCACCTTCTCGCTGCTGAATCCCTATTACTTGCTGATCTTCGTCGACATTATCGTGTTGATCGCGATTCCGCTGCTGCTGCGCAAAAAAAACAAGAAGTTCCAGATCCCGCTCCGGCCGATCAACCGGAAGGCGCTCTCGGCTTTGTTCGTCGCTTCGGTCGCGCTGATGTTCTTCAGCATCTGGCCGAACCGGGCGAGCATGAACGAGAACAAGCAGGCCCAAGAGATGGGGATCATGAATTACGAGCTGTACACGATCTTCGCCGACAACAACGACGAAGCCGCGATGGTGGATAGGAGCGAGATTACCCAGGAGGCGATCGACGAATTGAAAGGCGCGGCGCCCGTCGCCGAACCGCTGCACTTCGGAGCCGCCCGGGGCAAGAACGTCATTATCATTCAGTTGGAATCGTTCCAGAACTTCCTGATCGGGCTCACGGTCGACGGCAGGGAAGTGACGCCGAACCTGAACCGGCTGGCGGATGAGAACTTCCATTACGAGAATTTCTATACGATGATCGGGCAAGGCTCGACTTCGGACGCCGAGTATGTCGTGAATACGTCGCTGTACGTGCCGAGGCGCGAGGCGGCCAGCCAGAACAACGCGAAGAAGGAGCTGCCGAGCCTGCCGAAGCTGCTGGGGGCGAACGGCTACCAGACGGCGACGTTCCATACGAACGACGTTTCCTTCTGGAACCGCACCGAACTGTACCCGGCGCTCGGATTCGACCGGTATTACGACAAGAGCTTCTTCGGAGAGGACGATTACATCGCTTTCGGCTCCTCCGACGAGGTGCTGTACGACAAAACGATCGACGAGTTGAAAGAAATGCGCGCGAGCGGCAAACCGTTCTATGCGCAGATCGTCAGCATGAGCGCCCACCATCCGTACAACTTGCCGGAATCGAAAATCCGGCTCGCGATTCCGGAGCAGTTCGAGAATTCCGTGGTCGGCCGCTATTTGCAAGCCCAGTATTACGCGGATTATGCGTTGGGCCGGTTCATCGACGAATTGAAGACGAGCGGCATCTGGGAAGACAGCATCGTGATTCTGTACGGCGATCATCAAGGGTTGCCGGTGTACTCGCTGAACAGCGACGAGAAGGCGCAAATGCGGGAGCTGCTCGGCCGCGATTACGGCTACGTCGATATGTTCAACGTTCCTTTGATTATGCGGGCTCCGGGGGTGACTTACCCGGCGCTGCACGAACAGACCGGCGGGCAGATCGACATTCTGCCGACGGTCGCGAATTTGGCGGGAATCTCCTTGGAAGACCAGATCCATTTCGGCCAAGATTTGCTCAACCAATCGTCGAACCTGCTTCCGATGAGATATTTTCTGCCGACCGGTTCCATCGTGACGGATACGGGCGTGTTCATTCCCGGCATCGAATACGAGGACGGGACCAATTATCCGTTCGGCGGATTGCTGGAAGACGAGGTCGAAGGAGCCGCGAGGGAGCAATACGAGCACGCGCTCAGGCTGCTCAACCTGTCCGACAGCTACGTGAAGCAGCTTCCGGATCGAAGCGAATAACGTTGAAGAGGCCGCCCGGCAGGGCGGCCTTGTTGTCGAACGGGAAGAATCGTCTTCGACTTCGACGTTATCCCTTTCGCTATCGGACACAGAAGCGCTTATTTTGCCGAAACCCCCTCATTTTGAAGAAGAATCGGACAGACGATCCGTTATTTCGATGATTTAGGGCCGAAATCGCCATCTCGGAGCTAAATAACGGATCCTCTGTCCGCGAAGGCGCGCAAAACCCGGTTTTGTTCACAGATAGCGGATCCTCTGTCCGAACGGAACAGGACGATGCGGTACGAGACGACACGAGAATGGTCTCGCCGAGGACGCGGTCGGCGTCCTAGGCTCTTATTTTTCGCTCCCGGTATTGTCCGGGCGTGATGCCTTCCTGCTTGCGGAAGGAACGGATGAAATTTTGCGGGTTGTTGTACCGAAGCTTCGTCGCGATGTCCTTGATCGGCAAGTCCGTCTCGGCAAGCCATTTCTTGGCCATGCGGAACCGATAGGCGGTCAAATACTCGGTAAAGGATACGTTCGTTTCCTTGCGGAATACGCTGCTAAGATAGTTGGCGTTGTAATGCAGCCTGGACGCGCATTCCTCCAGCGTCAGATCGGTATCGTAATAATGCTGGACGAGATCGATGATTTGCTCGGAGATGTTATGGTACTGGGCTTCCTGACGATCGCGGAATACGCCGATCATCGGAGAGACGACCGCTTGCCACAGCCACTCTTCAATCTCGGGCACCGTATTCAATCGGAGCAGATCCTCGAACAGGGAGCCTCCGGCCTTCTGAATCTGGTCGAGCCGAATGCCCGATTCCTGCACGACGATCAGCAGGTTGTTCAGCAGCCGGGCAAGCGGAAGCTGGCACTCCTGGGGCGACAGCTCCGCCCGGAATACGGACAGAAGGAACTGCTTCAGCAATTCCCGGGCTCTCTCCTGATCGGCCAGCTTGATCGCGTCGACGAGCTCGTTCTCGACGAGCGTCGGGTAGTTGAGATTCAAGTAATGATTGCCGGAGTTGAGATTGCCGTATTGAATGATGATGCCCTGACCGAGCTTCAGCCGATGCTTCAAGGCGTCCAAGCTTTCCCGATAGGCGGTGCCCAGCTGGGCGAGCGAGTGGAACGCCAAGCTCATGCCGATGCTGGCCTGCAGCCCGAGGAAGCGCTGGACGTTCTGCTGCAGCCGCTCGGTAATCGCGAACAATTCCCCGTTGAAGGCTTTGGCGTCTTCCGACGGGCTTCCGAACACGGTCACCGCGGCGGATTCGATCGTGACCGGCGTCAGTCTGTCCGCGAACGGGATCATTTCTTCGATGATGTTATGAATGGCGAACAGCAGCAGCTCCATATCCTTCTTCTCGTATCGCGTGCCTTCCAGGGAATCGATCTGCAGCGTGAGGACGACGATCGTCCGCCATTGCTCCAGTTGCCGTTCGTATCCGTAACGCCGCAACTGTTCAGCAAGCTCGGAGGGCTTGACGTTGCCTTGCACCGCTTTGATGAGAAAGTATGACCGGACTTGCCCGATATGCCGATCCACTTCTTTCTCCAACTGGGATTTCGACTGGAACAACCGGCTCATCTGCTCGCCGATCAGCCGGAATTCGTCCGTCCGCTTCTTGCCGGCGCCGGGCTGCCTCTCGCCGATCTGGGCCAGCAGCATCTGGATCGGGGAGTACATGCGCCGGGAGCCGAGCCAGGCGAGCAGCATCGTCACCGCCAGCATGATCAGGCTGACGATCATCGTATAGGTGCCGATCTTGTTCGATTCCCGGGTCAGGCTGGCGATCGAAGTCAGCGCGACGTACGTCCAGCCGTTATATTCGGAGCGGTAATAGGCGACGGAGTAGCTTTCCTGGTCCAGCTTCGTCTTGATCTGCCCCGACACGCCGCCGGAAGCGCCGACGCCCGAGAACCCGGTATCGGCAACGGGTCTGCCGATCCATGACGGGTCCGGATGGACGAGGATCCGGTCGTTCTCGTCCAGAATCATCATCGCGTCCGCGCGATCGGGCTCGTCGTCCATCAGGGCGTGCAGGCTGCATGCGGGGATGTTGGCGATCGCGAGCCCGTATTTCTCCAGGCCGTTCGCCGGCAGCTTCTTGATCAGGCTGACCGTATAGGCGCAGCCGATGCTGGAAGCGCTCTCTTCGCTGTAGAACCAATGCGTGGGGGTGAGCGTCCAGTTGTCTTGCAGGCCGCCATGCGCCAAATCTCTGAGCGATTCGTAATGCTCGTAACGATCGAAAGCGTAGAGGCCGGAATTTTTGATCATCCAATTCATGCGTTCGTTCACGAGGATGACGTCTTCGACCATCGTATCGAACGATTGCATGTGGCGCAGCTCCCTGCGGACGTTGTCGTAGAGCATGAAGTCGTCCACGCTCAACGGAGCGGCGATGGCTTGCTTCATGACCGTGGAATAGATCGCCTGGTTCAACGTATGGTTGACAGTCGTCAAAATTTGTTCTACATTGGCATTGATTTGCTTTAAGAGTTGAATTTTACCTTTATTTACATGATTTTGGATTTCATTGGACGAAGTCGCATAGGAGAAAACGCCGATCAACAGGACGGGAAGCGTGCTGAGCAGAAGTCCGAAGACGGTCAATTTGGTCAGGAAACTGAAGGAGCGCATAGGATCCAACACCTTATCTTGGCAGGATAGTTTCATTGTACCGATAGGGCTAATTTTGAACAATAATCATCTGATCCGACCATAATCATTTTCTTTGATTGCTCTTGATTATGGCCGGCAAAGGAGGTTTGGCGGTGGGTTCGGACGAAGTTCGTTCTTTTCGCGCGAGGGGCGCCATGACGTTGCTTGCGGCGCTGTTGGCATTGCTGCCTCTCGCGGCTTGCGGGGGCCAGAGGGAGGGGGGAGACGACGATTCCCGGCCGATCTTGAGCATCATGGCGCCGCTGCATTTTCCCCACGAGCCGGATTCGGCGATCGTTCGCGAAATCGAGCGGTTGACGGACACACGGCTCGAAATCGAATGGGTGCCCGACGGCATTTACTCGGACAAGATGAATACGTCGCTGCTGACGGGCTCGCTCAAGAAAGCGACGTTCGTGAAGTATACCGACTACAACCTCGTCAAGAACGCTGCTCGCTCCGGAGCGTTCTGGGAGATCGGCCCCTATCTGGACCGTTTTCCGAACCTCCGGCAATTAAACGAAGACATTTTGAACCAGTCGGCTCTCGACGGCAAAATCTATGGTCTGTACACCGAAAGATTGTCTTCCCGGCAAGGCGTTATTCTCCGGGAAGACTGGCTGGATCGTCTGGGGCTGGAGAAGCCGGCGACGATCGACGAGCTCTTCGAGGTCATGAGAGCGTTTACCTTCGACGATCCGGACGGCAACGGCTTGCGGGATACGATCGGGTTGGCCGACCGCAACGATTTGATCTTCGGCGTCTTCAAAACGCTTGGCTCCTATTTCGGCACGCCGAATAACTGGGAGGTGCAAGGAAAGGCGCTCGTCCCGGAGTTCGAGACGCAAGCGTACATGGATACGATGAAGTTCATGCGGAAGCTGTACGAGCAAGGCATCATCAATCGGGACTTCGCGGTGACGAGCAAGGAAGTACAGCGGAGCTTGTTTATCCGGGGGCAGGCGGGCGTCTATATCGGGAGCATGCTGGACGTGCAGAGGCTGGCGGACGCGGCCAAACTGCACAATCCGGACGCGCGGTTCGCGCTGGTCAACCGGATCGAAGGGCCTCAGGGCTATCGCATCTGGTCGATCCCGAACTTCAACGGCTTGTATTTGTTCTCGAAAAAAGCGATCAAGACCGAAGAGGAGCTGCTGCAGATTCTTCGTTTCTTCGACCGTTCGATGGAGAAGGACGTCGCCAACTTGATGAAATACGGGTTCGAAGGCCGCCATTACGCGGTAGAGAACGATCGGGTAATCTTGCCGGCCGAAAGCCAAGAGCTGAGGAACAACGAAGTGAGCGTCATCTACACGCTGATGATAGCCGATCTGAGTAATCCGAACATTATGAAGATAGGCAGGCAGGACAGCCTGACGGCGACCGCGGAGAAGCTCAGCGAAGACAACGAGAAATTCATCGTGCGCGATCCGACCGTCGGCCTGAAATCGGCCACTTACGACGAGAAGGGCGGAGAGCTGTACAAAATCGTCGCGGACGCCACTTACAATTACATTCTCGGCCATCTGGACGAGGACGGCTTCGGGCGGGAGATCGAACGATGGAAAAAAGGCGGCGGCCAAGACATCATTAGCGAGTATACGGCGGACTTTTTCGGCGCGGGAGACGCGGGGTAACCCCCGCGTTTTTTTGTGCACAATTAGCGGATCTTCTGTCCGAACGGCCTAGGGGATTGGAGCAAGGCGTGGCGGCGAGCGATGGGCGGTGAAGGCAGTCGGAAGCAGCAAACGGTGCAGCCGAACCCGGGTGTCATGAGATGAAGCGATAATCATTGGCGAAGTTTCGGGCGGCAACGGGGCCGATCCGAGATGATGATTATATACGTAATCCCGTCAGGCCTCTACATTCGAACTTGTAACCTACAAATTCCAAATGGAGGTCTGACGCAATGAAGAAAAAAAGCGTATCGGCCGGTCTTAGCCTGACGCTCGCGTTCGCGTTCGTGCTCTCGGCATGCTCGGGAGGAAACGGCAATCCGCAGGAGCCGGCCGCCGCTCCCCCGTCGGGGAGCGCGGATGCCTCGAGTCCGGCTCCGAGCTCGGCGGAACCGGAGACGCCGACGAAGATCACGATCATGCTGCCGCTGAACATCGCGGAGACGCCGCCGGATACGGTCAAGAAAGAGATCGAACGGCTGACCAACACGGAGCTCACGTATCAATTTTTCCCCGCGGACACGTACGAGGAGAAGCTGAACGCGTCATTCGCGACAGGCTCGCTGCCCCAGGTGACGTACTTGAAAAACCAGGCCACTTTCCTGCTCATGAAAGACGCGATCCGGGAAGGCCAATTCTGGGAGATCGGCCCGTATCTCGGCGAGTTCGAGAACTTGAGCAAGCTGAAGGAAGCGATTCTGAACAATACGAAGGTGGACGGCAAGATCTATTCGCTGTACGTCGGCAGGCCGCTCGCCCGCCAAGGAATCATCTACCGCAAGGACTGGGCGGATAAGCTCGGCTTGAAGGCGCCGGAAACCGTCGACGACCTGTTCGAGATGGCCAAGCAGTTCACGGAGAACGATCCGGACGAGAACGGCAAGCCGGACACGATCGGGCTGGCGGACCGCAACGATCTGATCTACGGGGCGTTCAAGACGGTCGCTTCCTGGTTCGCGACGCCGAACAATTGGGGCGAGAAAGACGGCCAACTGCTGCCGGAATTCATGTTCCAGGAATATATCGACACGATGGACTTCATGAAAAAGCTGCGCGACGGCGGCTACATGAACCAGGATTTCGCCGCGACGAGCAAAACCGACCAAACGAACCTGTTTACGAGCGGCACGGCCGGCATCTATATCGGCAGCATGCAAGACGTGAATTCGCTGGAGAAGGATCTCGTCAAGAACGTGCCCGGCGCCGTCGTCGACACGCACGCATTGGTGAAAGGACCGAGCGGCCAGGCGACGACATGGGCGATTCCCGGCTACAACAACGTCGTGCTGTTCCCGAAATCCGCGATTAAGGACGAAGCCGAGTTGAAGAAGATTCTGGCGTTTTTCGACAAGCTGATGACGCCCGAAGTGGCGACGACGATGTTCTGGGGGCTGGAAGGCACGCACTACGAAGTCGTCGACGGCAAGGCGAAGGAATTGGACGACAAAGAGCTGATCGAACGCGAAGTCAAAGGCTACAAGGACAGCCTGATCGGCGAACCGGAGACGAACGGCCAGCTTGAGCCTTACCATACGCTGGAAGCGCGCATCCGCGCGGAGGCGTTGATTCTCGAGAACGAGAAGATCGCCATCGCCGATCCGACGGCGGCGCTCGATTCCGCGACTTACGCCTCGCAAGGGCTGCAGCTTCAGGAGATCATCAAGGACGCGACGTACAAGTATATGTACGGAAGCATCGACGCGGCCGGCTTCCAGGCGATGATCGACGATTGGAGCAAGCGCGGGGGCGATAAGATCATCGAGGAGTTCAACGCGGCCAGACAATAACGTCGCTGCGGCGTCCCCGCCGTCCGGCGGCGGGGACGCTCATTATCGCGGGAAAGGATGCGCACGATGGGACAAGCGGAAGCGGTAACGGCCGAGACGGCGGCGAAGCGGCCGGAACGGCCGGCGGCAGGGAGCGAGCGATTCAGGCGACTGAAAAGAAATAAGTGGCTCTACGTGATGATTTTACCCGGCCTGCTCTATTTTTTGATTTTCAAATACGCGCCGATGTACGGTCTCGTCATCTCCTTTCAGGATTTCAAGCCGTACAAGGGCATCGCCGACAGCGATTGGGTCGGACTCAAGCATTTCGAGCGATTGTTCACGGAGCCCGACTTTCTGAACATCTTGGGAAATACGTTGATTTTGTTCGGGATGAATCTCGTTTTCTTCTTCCCGATTCCGATCATTCTAGCGCTGCTTCTCAACGAGGTGCGCGTGGCGATGTTCAAGCGGACGGTGCAGACGCTCATCTACATTCCCCACTTCATGTCGTGGGTCATTATCGTCTCGATCAGTTACGTCATGCTGACGATGGACGGCGGCATCGTGAACGAGCTGATCGCTTATTTCGGGTTCCAGAAAATCAATTTCCTGCTCAGTCCGGAGTGGTTCCGGCCGATGTACATCCTGCAGGTCATCTGGCGGGAAGCGGGCTGGGGCACGATCATCTACCTGGCGGCCATCGCCTCCGTCGACGTCGAGCAATACGAAGCGGCGCGGATGGACGGCGCCGCGCGATTCCGTCAAATCTGGCATATTACGCTGCCGGCGATCCGGGGCGTTATCATTGTCCTGCTCATTCTGAAGATCGGCGACGTGCTGGAGCTCGGATTCGAGCACGTGTATCTTCTGCTGAATTCGATGAACCGGGACGTCGCGGAGATCATCGACACCTACGTGTACACGGCCGGGCTTCGTCAACAGCAGTTCAGCTACAGCGCGGCGATCGGCTTTTTCAAATCGTTCATCGGGCTGGCGCTCGTGATGCTGGCGAACAAGCTGGCGCGCAAAATGGGAGAGGACGGCGTTTACTAAGTATGCGGAGGGATAGGGAATGATCGAAGATCGGACGGCAAGCGGCCGAATATTCTCGATTTTCAACTATGCGTTGCTGGCGGCGATCGCGCTGATCTCGTTTCTGCCGTTCCTTCACGTCATCGCGGGATCGTTCACGACGAACGCGGAGCTCGCAGCGAACAAATTCGTGCTGATTCCGAAAGTGTGGAGCGCGGAGGCTTACCGTTTTATTTTCTCGACGAACACGATTTTTCGGGCGATGGCCGTGTCGGTGATGGTAACGCTGATCGGCACGCTGTTCAGCATGCTGATCTCCTCGATGATGGCTTACGGCTTGTCGCGCAAGGATCTGGACGGAAGGAAGCCGATCATGTTCGCCGTCGTGTTCACGATGCTGTTCAACGGGGGGCTCATCCCGACGTTCCTCGTCGTGAAGGAGCTCGGGCTGATCGATACGTACGCGGCGCTTATTCTGCCGATCGCGATCAGCGCTTTTAATCTGATTATTTTGAAAAATTTTTTCCAGAACCTTCCCGAAGGGTTGGAGGAATCGGCGAAGATCGACGGCTGCAGCGACTTCGGCATTTACTTCCGGATCGTGCTGCCGCTGTCGATGCCGGTGCTCGCGACGATCTCGCTCTTCTACGCCGTTACGTACTGGAACACGTATTTGAACGCGATTCTCTATCTGGACAGCAGCGACAAGTGGCCGATTCAAGTGCTGCTGCGGCAGATCGTCGTGCTGGCCAGCGGCATCGAGTACAGCTCGACCCTCGACGCGGCCGTGCCTCCGCCGGACCAGACGGTGAAGATGGCCGTCATCGTCGTCGCGACGCTGCCGATTCTGCTCGTCTATCCGTTCTTGCAGAAGCATTTTGCCAAGGGCGCGCTGCTGGGGTCGATCAAAGGTTGACGGCGCGGAAGGAACGGGAGAGCGCAAAGGAGATGGAGAAAAAATGAACGAAGCGACGAAGGAGATCCGTTCGCCGCTCGAATGGGGAGCAGCGGCTTGCGATACGATCATGGACGCCTGCTTGCCGGAAGAGCTGCCGCCGGCGCGCCGGTGGCACTATCATCAAGGCGTGTTTCTGTGCGGCATGGAAAAGCTGCTGGAAGCGGAAAACGGGAATCCTCGCTACGAACGCTACATTCGGGGGTACGCGGACGCCTTGATCGACCGGGACGGCAATTTCCTGTTCGCGCGGGACGAGCTGGACGCCATTCAGGCCGGCTTGCTGCTGTTCCGGCTGGACGAACGCGGGGAGGACCGCCGGTACAGGATCGCGGCGGACAAATTGCGGGCGCTGTACGGCACGCTGAACCGAACGGCTGAAGGCGGCTTCTGGCACAAGGACAAGTACCCGGGACAGATGTGGCTGGACGGTCTCTATATGGGCGGCGTGTTCGCGCTGAAGTACGCCCTGGCTTACGGAGACGGCGGGTTGATCGGCATGGCGCTGCACCAGGAGAAGCTGATGCGCGAGAAGATGAAAGACGGCCGAACGGGGCTGCTGTTCCATGCGTGGGACGGGAAGCGCCAGGCGGCGTGGGCGCATCCCGTGACGGGCTGTTCTCCCGAGCTATGGGGCCGCTCGCTCGGCTGGTACGGGCTGGCTCTGGCGGAGTTTCTGGAGCTGCTGCCGCGGGAGACGCCGGGGAGAGCGGAGCTGGAGGAAGCGCTGGGAGAATTCGTCCGGGCGATCCTGCGGTACCAGGATCCGGACAGCGGGCTGTGGTACCAGGTCGTGGACAAGGGGCATCTGCCGGATAATTGGCTGGAAACGTCGTGCTCGAGTCTGTTCGTCTACGCGATCGCCAAAGCCGCGCGGCTGGGGCTTGCGCCGGCGGACGCCTTGCGCGCGGCGAAGAAAGGGTACGAGGGGCTGATCGGGAGACTGCGGACCGACGCGCGGGGCGGATGGGTTCTTCCGGACATCTGCGTGGGCACTTCGGCCGGCGATTACGCCAATTACGTCTCCCGGCCGACCGGGGACAACGACCTGCATGGCGTCGGCGCCTTCGTCATGGCTTGCGTCGCGATGCACGAAGGAATGACAACAAATCGATGAATTTCGGCAAAGTGACCCATTCCCGACGATGATATAATAAGCTTATTAGAGGTAGTTCAAAAAGTCCAATTTTGATCACGAAGCGATTCAGGGAGCGGATTCGACATCGAATCTTGAATTCAGTCGGTTCTTCCGGTACTCACGTAGATTTGACTACGCTCCGTTCCTCATCACCGGTCTTCATCCAACCTTCCCGGACGCATGGGCGAGCAGTTCGCCGTCAGGCGAACGACCAGCCTCGGTGCTGAAAATCGGACTTTTTGAACACGCACTATTACGGGAAAATTGGGGCCAGAAACCGCCATGAGCATCGTCTCGGAATTTCTATCCGGCATTAACGAGGAAAGCCTCTCGAATCTATTGGAACGTTATCGCGACTTCGGGCCGTTCCCGGGGATCGCTTTAACGTTCTTGAAGTCGTTCGTGCCGCCGTTGCCTACGATTCTGATCGTCGGGGTGAACGCGGCCGTCTACGGCTTGTGGCTCGGTTTCCTATATTCGTGGATCGGAATCGTCGCCGGATGCCTGACGACGTTCGTTGTCGTGCGCAAAATCGCGGGTCACCCCTACTTCGAGAAAATGGCGCGTAAGCCGAACGTGCGGAAGAGCTTGACGTGGATTCGGCGCAACGCGTTCAGCTACGTGTTTCTTCTGAGCATGTTTCCGGTCGGGCCGTTCGTCCTGATCAATGTCGCGGCCGCGATCGCGCGGATGAGGCTGCGCTCCTTCTTCATCGCGATCGTGTTCGGGAAAGCGATCATGGTCCTGTCGGTGTCGATCATCGGCCACGACTTCACGCGGTTTATCGATCGTCCGTTCGAGCTGTTCTACGTCGCGCTGTTCATCGGAATCTCGCTATGGGTCAGCAAAAAGATCGAGGCGAGGTTCACCCGGGAGGACAAGCCGGAAGCCGAACCCGGATGAGGCGGTGGAACCATTTTCATGAAACGAAACGCATATTGGATCGTAGATTAATGAAGAACGAAATCGCTTCAATCCGGAGCGCGCGGAAAAAATCGCCAGTCCGCCCCGCAATTGCGTTATAATTTACTTGGTTCAGGACTGGACCATTCTATCCGAACAGGGAGGAAGCCATGAAACGGATTTTGTTGTTTATTCTCACGAACATTCTGGTCATGCTGACGATCGGCATCATCCTGACCGTGTTCAACGTCGGTTCGTATATTGACGATACCGGCGGAATCAATTTCGAAACTTTGCTCGTGTTCAGCGCGATCGTCGGCTTTACCGGCGCCTTCATCTCGCTCGCGATGTCCCGCTGGATGGCCAAGAAGATGATGAACGTTCACGTTCTGAAACCCGAAGGCAATCTGTCGAGCGGGGAACGCCAGATCGTCGACATGGTGCACCGGCTGTCCCGCGCCGCGGGACTGACGCATATGCCGGAAGTGGGGATTTACGAATCGAAAGAGGTCAACGCCTTCGCGACGGGGCCCTCGAAGAAACGTTCGCTGATCGCCGTCTCCACCGGTCTGTTGGAGGAACTCGACGCGGACGCGGTGGAAGCGATCATCGCGCACGAAGTGGCTCACGTCGTCAACGGCGACATGGTGACGATGACGCTGCTGCAAGGCGTCGTGAACACGTTCGTCGTCTTCCTGTCGCGAATCGCGGCATGGGCGGTGTCCCGGTTCGTGAAGGAGGAGATCGCGCCGATCGTCCACTTCATCGCCGTTATCGTCTTCCAGATCGCGTTCTCCATTCTCGGCAGCTTGGTCGTCTTGGCGTACTCCCGATACCGGGAGTTCCACGCCGACGCGGGCGGCGCGCACTTGGCCGGCAAGGACAAGATGATCCATGCGCTTCGCGGGCTGCAGACGTACCAAGCGCGCATGAAGGACAGCGAGCAGACCGCGCTCTCGACGCTGCAGATCAGCGGCAAGAAGCGCAGCGCCCTGTTCTCCACGCACCCGGATCTGGAAGAGAGAATCCGCCGCTTGCAAGCGAGCTAATCATGTGCAAAGGCCGCCCCCGGTCGTCGACGATTGACGAGGGGGCGGCCTTTTGCGATCGGACACAGAAGCGCTTATTTTGCCGAAACCCCCTCATTTTGACGGTGCTGCGGACATACGTTCCGTTATTTCGATGATTTAGGACCGATATCGCCGTCTCGGAGCCAAATAACGGATCCTCTGTCCGCGAGTGTGCGCAAAACCCGGTTTTGTTCACAGATAGCGGATCCTCTGTCCGAACGGTTCGGGGCGGCAGGGCAAAGAAGATGAAAATACGATTGGACGTTGGGGCGACGGGGCAAGGAGGCGAACGACGGCGAACCGAACGGTGCGGAAAGACTGCGGCAAGCGAAAGCGCGGGAACGAATCCAATGCGAAAGGACCGTCAGGGCTCCCCCCGACGGTTTTCTTATTGCCGCGCTTATCGGCTGCGCTCGTTGGCGGCTTTCAGCAGCGTGAATCGGTTCGGGCGAATCCGGTGCGCTTCGCGCAAGCTGCGCTCCGCCAGCTCGCTGCCGATGCCGAGCTCCTCCGGGGCCGTCGGTCCGCCGACCCGGGCCAGCAGCTTGCGAATGCCGTCGCCGTCGGGAATTCCGCGAATGGCGTCGGCGAGCGCCTGGCGATGCGTTTCCGGGAAGAGCGACGGCTCGCGCTCCAGCAGCCCGCGATAATGATCCGAGACGATCGCGCAGGCGATGCCGACCTTGGCGCCGTGCAGCACTTGCTTCCGGCCCAGGCGCAGCAGCTCCATCTCCCAGTAATGGGACAGGTGGTGCTCGGCGCCCGACGCGGGATGCGACTGACCGAATTGCAGCATCGCGAAACCGGATTCGATCAGCGCCCGCATCAGAATCTCGATCCCTTTTGCGGATCTGGCTCCGATCTCTTCGACATTGTCTACGCATAGCCGCAAGGCTGCGTCCGTTCGGACGTACACTTCCCGGGAGAAAGGCTCTCCCGCCGTCAGGCTTCCGTATTTCCAGTCGAACAGCGAGGTGAATTTGCCCAGCATGTCGCCGAAGCCCGCGGCGATCATCGCGTCCGGCGCCCGCGCCAGGACGTCCAGGTCGGCGAAAATGGCGGACGGGCCGATCGCGCCGATCGTTTTCTTCTCGCCGCGCAGAATGAGCGGCGCGCCGACGGAATTGAAGCCGTCGACCGACGGGGCGGTGGGCGCCGAGACGAACGGGATGCCGACGGCGTAAGCGGAGAAGCGGGCGATGTCGTGCAGCGTGCCCGAGCCCGCGGCGACGACGACCTCGGCCTCTTCCCGGCGAAGATCGAGAATCAGCTGGATCAGGGAGGCTTCGTCGGCGATGACGTCGCCCTGGCGGTCCGGCTCGACGACGGTCGTCCGGACGCCGATTCCCGCGGCGGAGACGTCCGCCTCCAAACTCGCTCCGGCGGCCTCGCGCGCGCGTTCGTCGGTAACGATGGCGATTCGGCGATAGCCGCGCTCCTTCAAGTAGGGCGCGACCTCGCGGAGGGCGCCGGATTCGATGACGACGGGTCCGTTGAAGTTCATCGTTCAACCTCCAGCTGATTCAAGATGTTGCGGACGTCGGCGATCGATTCCCAGATATCGTCCGGGCGATGCTCCGCGGCTTCCGCTTGCGCGCGGTTCGTCGAGCCGGTGAGGACGAGCGCGGTGCGAATGCCCGCCCGCTTGCCCAGGGCGATATCCGAATGCAGGCTGTCGCCGACGACGAGGCAGCGCTCCGGCGGCAAGCCCAACGCGCGCAGAGCCGCATCGGACATGTAGGCCGAAGGCTTGCCGATGACGACGGATACGCTCGCGCCCGTCGTATGAACGATGGCCGCGATCAGTCCGCCCACGTCGATGCATTCCCCGCCGTCCCCCGGGAACGTCTTGTCCTCGTTCGTGACGAGAATTTTCGCGCCGCCCCGCGCGGCTCGGAACGCATCGTTCAACTCCGCGTAAGTCAGCGTTTCGTGCAACGTTATGACGAGCCAATCGGCTTCTTCGGGCTTGCTCGCGAGCTTGACGCCCCGGCCGGCCAACTCTTCCCGGAGGCCTTCGTCCCCGAGCAGCCAGACTTGGCTGTCCGGGTGGCGGTCCAGCAAGTAGGCGGCGGTTACGCTGGAGGTCAGGATGATCTCTTCTTCCGAAGCCGGGATGCCCATCGAGAGCAGCTTCTCCCGGCACATTCTCCGCGAGTAATTGCCCCGGTTGCTCAGGAATACGATCCTCTTGCCGGCCGAACGGAGCTCGGCAATCGCCTCCCGGGCGCCGTCGATCGCCCGAGAGCCCATGTATACGGTGCCGTCCAGATCGATGATCAGGCCGTCGATCGCTTCAATCGCTTTCATGTTCATGCTGCAGGGCCCTCCTATGCAGATCTCCCTTCAAGTGCGAGTTCGAAAAGTCCGATTTTCAGCACCGAGGCTGGTCGTTCGCCTGACGGCGAACTGCTCGCCCATGCATCCGGGAAGGTGGGATGAAAAACCGGTGATGAGGAAAGGAGCGTAGTCAGACCTACGTGAGTAGACTTTTTTGAACGACCTCTTTCTATTGTCTTGTCATTTGCCTCCGGATGTCAACGATTGAGTGCGTTTATCGACGTTGGCATTCAATTGTATATGAACGTTCGTTTGTTGCGGAATTCAATCGGCGATCTTCACTTCCATGGCGTGCGACGCTTGCTTCAAGAAGCTCGCTTCCGCTTGCTTGTCGGTAACGAGCGTATGGATGCCCCCGAAAGGAACGGAGGTCGCGATCGCTCTCCGGCCGAGCTTGGTATGGTCGGCGAGAGCGACCGTGCGCCGGGAGATTCCGGCCATGAGCTTCTTGAGCTCCGCTTCGTGCAGGCTGAAATCCGTCATCCCCTCCTGCGTACTGAGACCTTCGGAGGAAGTGAAAAACAGATCGGCGTGGATGCCGTTCAGAATATCCTTGCCCAGAATGCCCTCGACCGTACTGGAGCCGACGCGCAGCACGCCGCCGATGAGAATGACGTTGTTCCGGGGATTCCGGTTCAAGGTCATCGCCGTTTCCAGCCCGTTCGTCACGATCGTGAGATAGTTACGGTCGGTCAAGCTTCTGGACAGCTCCAGCACGGTGGAACTGGCGTCGAGGGCGATGCATTGCCCGTCGGCGACGAGCTCGGCGGCCTTCCGTCCGATGGCGCGCTTCTCCTTATGGTTCAACTGGCTGCGCGACGGATCGCGCAAATCCCGAGCGACGGGCGGGGACTTCGCCGGAATGGCCCCTCCGTGCGTCCGTTCCAGCAGCCCTTCGTCCTCGAGGACGCGAAGATCGATTCTGAGCGTGCCTTCGGATACGTTGAACGTCCGCGCCAAATCCTTGACCAGCACCTGCTTGTCCCGTTGCAGCAATTCCAAGATCCGTTCCCTGCGATGGGCGGCGAACATGTCGGTTCCTCCTTGCGACTTTATGCTCTTATCGTAGCGGAAACGATAACAAACGACAATAAACGATTGTAAGAAACGGAAAAGTGTATTTTCGCGAAGAAATATGATACGTTAGTGAAAAATAAGAAATGATACGGAGACGGTTCGTTCATGAAAGTCAGCATTCTCGACGTTGCCAAGAAATCGGGGTTATCGGTCGTCACCGTGTCCCGCGTGCTGAACCGGTCTCCTTCCGTTCGTCCGAAAAACAGGGAGAAAGTGCTGCGCGCGATGGAGGAGCTCGATTACCGTCCCAACGCATCGGCCCGCAGCCTCGCGAGCGGCCGAACGGGCATTATCGGGCTGACGCTCGCGACGCTGAACGATTCCGTACTCGACGCCATCGTGAAGGAGATCAACGACGGACTGGCCGAGCATGGCTATTTCCTGGCGCTGTCGATATCGCAGGGCGACGAGGATTCCTTCCGCCGGTCGATGTTTCAGGAGGACCGGGTGGACGGCGTCATCCTGCTGTCGCCGGAAAATTCGGACGTGTACGTCAAGGAGCTGAAGAAACGAAAAATTCCGTTCGTCATTGTCGACAGCCAGCAACGCCGATTATCCGCTTCCATGGTCATCGTCAACAATTACAAAGGCGGTTACGACGCGACCAAGCACTTGATCGGGCTCGGACATAAGGACATCGCTTACATCAGCGGTCCGGACGCTTTGCTTAGCAGCCGGGAGAGGGAGAGAGGTTACTTGGCCGCGCTCGACGAGGCCGGGCTTAAGCCTTATGCGATCGAGCAAGGCCAATTCGAAATCTCTTCGGGCTATCGGATCGCCAGCCGTTGGATCGAATCCGGGAGGAGGCCGACGGGCGTATTCGCGGCCGACGATTTTATCGCGATCGGCGTTATGGACGCTTACAAGAACGCGGGTCTGCGCATTCCGCGGGACGTCTCGATCGTCGGCTTCGACGATCAGATCTACGCGTCGGAATTCAGTCCGAAGCTGACGACCGTGCGCCTCCCTTTCGACAAGATCGGGAAGCAAGGGGTCGATCTGCTGTTGCAGCTCATCAAGGAACCGACCAAACGCAATGCGACGATCGAATTCGACCCTGAGCTTGTCGTGAGGGAATCGACGGGGATTCTCGCAAGATAATTCGCATCGTTCAATAGGACGGCTTCGGGAGCGTTATAATCGCTCCCGCGGCCGTCCTTTTTGCGCATCCGCTCGATCTTTTGCGTTCGGACACAGGTGACCTTATTTCGTCGAAAACTCCTCATTTTGAAGGCGGTCCGGACAGACGCTCCCTTATTACCACTCGAAACGGCCGAAATGATCGTTATCAAAGCAAATAAGGGATCCTGTGTCTGCGAAGGCGAGCAAAACCCGGTTTTGTTCACAATTAGCGGATCCTCTGTCCGAACGGACCGGGCGATAGGGCAAAGAGGATGAAAGACGGTTGGACGTCGGGGCAACGGGTCGGAGGGGGCGGAAATGGTCTAGTACCAATTGCTCCTTTGCGATCGGATCAAAATCCGATTTTGAACTTGTGCAAGCGGATATTTTATTATACAATCGCCTTGAAAGTTTAAACGCTTTAATTTTTGTTGGCGTAAATTCGGAGAGGAGGGGCTTCAGCGTCGCTCCTCTCCGGTCTTTGCGCGGCATGCATGATTCCGGTTCGGGAATGGAAAGGGAAAAGATCGCCATACGGGAGGGAGATCGTTGAAATATTATTTGGGCGTCGACGGAGGCGGGAGCAAGACGTACGCGCTGATCGTCGACGAGCAAGGGAACATCGCAGGCAAAGGCAGCGGCGGCAGCGGCAACCACCAGACCGGGTACGACGCCGCGAAAGCGAACATCCGCACGGCGGTCGACGGCGCCTTGGCGCAGGCGGGGCTGACGAAAGAGAGGATCGAGTTCGCGTATTTCGGCTTGGCCGGCGCCGATCGGGAGGCGGATTACGCGATCCTGCGTCCGATGATCGCGGAGCTCGGATTCCCGCGCCACGGGATCAATTGCGACACGATGATCGCGCTGCGGGCCGGCACGAGCCGTCCATACGGCGTCGTCTTAATCTGCGGAACGGGAACGAACAGCGCAGGCGTCAACCCGGATGGGCGATTCTATCAATGCGGAGGGTTTTCCTATCTGTACGGAGACTTCGGAGGGGGCGGCGCCCTGAACGTCGAGGCGTTCCGCACGGTCATCCGATCGTGGGACGGCCGCGAGGGGCCGACGCTGCTTACGCGGCTGCTGCTAGACGACTTGGGCTATCCCGACGTGCAAACGATGTTCGACGATTACCTGGATCACCCCAAGGCCCCCCCGATTCGCGTCGCGAAGCTGCTGTTCGAAGCGGCCGCCCAGGGAGACGGCCCGGCGAGGGACATCTTGCGGCGGCAAGGCGTCGAGCTCGGCAAGTCGGCCAAGGCGGTCATCCGGCGTCTGGGCATGGAAGGCGGGAAGTTCGACGTCGTTCTGGCGGGGAGCATTCTGACGCGGGGCGAGGGCGATTATGTCCGGGCCTATATTCGGGAAGCCGTGAGCGAGGTCGCTCCGGACGCCGGCATCGTCACGTTGGAGGTCGAGCCGGTCGTCGGCGCGGTATGGCTGGCGGTAGAGGCGAGCGGCGTGCCGCTGCCCGAGCCGATCTATGAAAGGCTTCGCAAGGTATCGGATTTTCTGCTCGTTTGACGGTTCTCATGCGGGTAGTTATCGATTCAGATCCTACATCGAGGGGATGGGCGAGGAATGGCGGATTATAAGGGTTTGAAAATTGCGGTCATCGGCGGAGGCTCTTCGTACACGCCTGAAATCGTGGAAGGGTTCATCAAAAATTATGAGCAATTGCCGGTTAGAGAGCTCTGGCTCGTCGATATCGAGGAAGGCCGGCGCAAGCTCGAGATCATCGGCGAGCTGGCGAAGCGGATGGTAGCGAAATCGGGCTTGCCGATCGACGTTCAATTAACGCTGGACCGGCGCAAGGCGATCGCAGGCGCGGATTTCGTCTCGACCCAGATGCGCGTCGGCCTGCTCGAAGCGCGAAAATGGGATGAGCATATTCCGAACAAGCACGGCGTTATCGGACAGGAGACGACCGGGCCCGGGGGCATGATGAAGGCGCTCCGCACGATTCCGGTGCTGCTCGACATCTGCAAAGATATCGAAGAGCTGGCCCCGAACGCTTGGCTGCTCAACTTCACGAATCCGGCGGGCATGGTCACCGAAGCGATCCATCGCTATTCGAAGGTGAAGAGCATCGGGCTGTGCAACGCTCCGATCGGGCTGCACAAGTGGCTCGGCAAGAAGTACGGGACGACGCCGGAGCGTATCTACGCCGAGTTCGTCGGCTTGAACCACTTGCATTGGGTGACCCGGATCGAGGTGAACGGCGAAGATAAACTGGAGGAGCTGCTCGACAAGCGCGAAGAATATTCCGGCAAGAACGTGCCGGCGACCGAATGGGACCTTGACTTTCTGCGGGGGCTTGGCGGCTTCCCGTCTTATTACTTGAAGTATTTCTATTTGACCGATGTCATGCTCGAAGAGCAATTGGCATCGCTTAAGGCGAACGGAACCCGCGCGGAGGTCGTCAAGCGGGTCGAGGACGAGCTGTTCGAGCTGTACAAGGACCCGGACCTGCAAGAGAAGCCAAAGCAGCTCGAACAGCGCGGCGGAGCCTATTATTCCGAGGCCGCCGTGAACCTGATGGTCTCGCTCCATAACGACAAGCGCGACATCCAGACGCTGAACGTGGCGAACGGCGGCATTCTCGGCTTCCTGCCAGAAGACGCGGCGATCGAAGTCAACTGCGTCGTCACGGGCCAAGGGCCGATTCCGCTGCCGGTCGCCAAGGTGCCGGAACAGGCAAAGGGGCTGATCCACGCGGTGAAGACGTACGAGCGGCTGACGATCGAAGCGGCGATTACGGGGGACCGGCAGATTGCGCTGCAAGCGATGGCCAGCCATCCGCTGGTGCCGTCCGTGAAGGTCGCGAAGGCGATGCTGGACGAAATGCTGGAGAAGAACCGGGCCTATTTGCCGCAATTTTTTCAGGCGTAACTTGAACAGGTTACTGTATCGTTCGAACAATCGGAGAGGGGCCAGGCGGCTCCTCTTGTTTTCGACGCTCTGGCCCCCCGTTAAGCAGGTAGCTAGTTCGACTAATCCAAACTACGGCGCTCTGGCCCCTCGTTCCGCAGGCAGTTAGTTCGACTAATCCAAACTACGGCGCTCTGGCCCCTCGTTCCGCAGGCAGTTAGTTCGACTAATCCAAACTACGACGCTCTGGCCCCTCGTTCCGCAGGCAGTTAGTTCGACAAATCCAAACTACGACGCTCTGGCCCCTCGTTCCGCAGCAGTTACTTCGACTAATCCAAACTACGACGCTCTGGCCCCTCGTTCCGCAGGCAGTTAGTTCGACTAATCCAAACTACGATACTCCAGACTCTCGTTCCGCAGGCAGTTAGTTCGACTAATCCAAACTACCGCGCTCGGGAAGGCGATGTCGGGAGGCGTTTGGTTGCCGTTTGGTTGCGGCGGCGCTTTCATCCGAGGGGGGCTGCATGTTACAATGTGGAGAACAAATGTTCTATCGGAGGGCGTAGCGGATGAGCGAACGAATATCCCTGTCCGTCCGCGCGCTTGTGGAGCACGTCTTCCGGGGCGGCAGTCTCGATGCGGGCTTCCGGGCGGCTTCCGCGTTGGCGGAAGGCACGAGAGTCCATCAAAGCGTGCAGCGGAAGTACGGGGAGCAAGATGCAAAAGAGGTGTACCTCAGCGCGGAGATGCCTTGCGGAGATCTCCTGTTCGTCGTGGACGGGCGTTGCGACGGCTTGCTCGTCGGCGAGGACGGGCGCGTCACAATCGACGAGATCAAATCGACGTCCCGGGACGTCGGCGGGATGACGGAAGCGGACGCGCAGCCGGTCCATTGGGCGCAGGCCAAGCTCTACGCCTATATGTACGCATTGGAAAGCGGCGTCAGAAGCTTGCGCATCCGGCTGACTTACGTACAAAAAGACACGGAAGAGGAGAAACGGTTCGAGCGGGAAGAGACTTACGGCGAGCTGGAGCGCTTCGCGCGCGAAGTCGTCGAGTCGTATGCGCCGTACGCAAACATGCTGTCGCGCAACATGAGAGTCAGGGACGAGAGCATCGCCGGCCTGGCGTTCCCGTTCCCCGCTTACCGGGAAGGGCAGCGTAAGCTGGCCGCATCCGTCTATAAAGCAATCGACGAAGGCCGCAAGCTGTTCGCGAGGGCGCCGACCGGCATCGGTAAGACGATCTCGACGCTCTTCCCGGCGATCAAGGCGATCGGAGCGGGCAAGCTGCAGCACATCTTCTATTTGACGGCGAGAACGACGACGCGGGCGGCCGCGGAAGACGCGCTGGCGCTCTTGGAGGCGCGGGGGCTAAGCCTGCGCGCGGTGACGATTACGGCGAAGGACAAGATCTGTTTCCAAAATGAGGTCGCTTGCCGGCCGGATCGGTGTCCTTACGCGGACGGTTATTACGATCGGATCAACGGCACGATCCTGGACCTGCTCGGCAACGAAACGCGGATCGGCCGGGAGACGGTCGAATCGTATGCGCGCAAGCATACGGTTTGCCCGTTCGAGCTGTCGCTCGACGCGGCGTATGCCGCCGACGCGGTCGTCTGCGATTACAATTACGCGTTCGATCCGCGCGTCTCCTTGAAGCGGCTGACCGGGGAACGCAAGCGGCGAACGGCGCTGCTCGTGGACGAGGCGCACAACTTGGTCGACCGCGGGCGCGAGATGTTTTCGGCCGTCCTGGAGAAGCGGAGCTTCCTCGAGCTGGAGCGCGAATTCAAGGACGGCAACGCGGGAGTGCGTGAGGCGGCCCAGGCGATTAATCGGTGGTTTATCGAATTTCGGAAGCGTGCGGACGGCCCGGCCGTCGCAACGGAAAGCGCGCCGCTCGAATTAATCGAACTGGCCGAAGCGTTCGCGTCCCAAGCCGAGAGGGAGCTTGCCGGCGGAGGATCCGGAAGCGGGAAACTGCTGGACGCGTATTTCGCGGCGCTCGTTTTCGTCCGGATCGGCAAGCTGTACGACGGGAGCTACGTCACTTACGGGGAGATCGCGCGCGGGGACGTCCGTCTGAAAATGTTCTGCACGAATCCTGCGGAACGGCTCTCCGCGATGGGCAAAGGGTTTCGCTCCCACGTCTTTTTCTCGGCGACGCTGTCTCCCCTTCGTTATTACATGGAGATGCTTGGAGCGGAGGAAGAGGACTATTCCGTGACGCTCGGTTCGCCTTTCTCCAGAGAGCAATGGGAAGTGTCGATCGTTCCGCTCTCAACCCGGTACGCAGATCGTGAACGAACGAAGGAGCGGCTCGTATCCGCGCTGCTCGAATTTACGGGAAGAAGGGCGGGCAATTATTTCGCTTTTTTTCCTTCGTACGAATATATGAACGGGGTATTTACGGCCTTCGCCGAGCACGCCGCCGACGATTGGGTCGTATTGCTTCAGACGCCCGACATGACGGAAGAAGACAGAGCCCGGTATTTGGCGGAATTCGATGCCGGCGGAGAGCGCTCGCTGATCGGGTTCGCGGTGATGGGCGGCGTATTCTCCGAAGGCGTCGATCTGGTCGGCGACCGGCTCGTCGGGGTGGCCGTCGTCGGCGTTGGCATGCCGCAGATCGGCTTGGAGCGCGACTTGATCAAAGCCCATTTCGACCGGCAAGGCCGCAACGGCTTCGATTACGCGTACGTGTACCCGGGCATCAACAAAGTGCTCCAGGCCGGGGGGCGATTGATTCGCGGGGAGTCGGACCGGGGATCGCTCGCGTTGATCGACGACCGGTACGCGCAGCCCAAATACGCCCGGCTGCTGCCGGACGAATGGCGGGTCTGACTTGTGAAGGCAGCGGGGGGCCGGCCGTATCCGTACGGACACAGAAGCCCTTATTTGTACGAACCCCCCTCATTTTGCTGGCGAATCGGACAGACGATCCGTTATTTCCGTTTACAGCGGTCGAATTGACCGTCAAAGAAGCAAATAAGGGATTCTCTGTCCGCAAAGGCGCGCAAAACCCGCTTTTGTTCACAGATAGCGGATCCTCTGTCCGAACGATCCGGGGCGTCGGTCCGGGGCGACGGTTCGAGGCGATGGGCGGGAGGCGGACGGTCCAGGGAGACGGTTCGAGGCGATGTCGGGAGACGGACGGTCCGGGGAGATGGTCCGAGGCGATGTCGGGAGGCGACGGTCCGGGGCGATGCTCCAGGGTGATGGTTTGGAGGCGAACGATCTGGGGCGATAGGCGGGCGGGGTGAAAGGTCTGCGGGAAACGGAACAACGGGAAGAGCGACGAAACCGCGCGAAAAAGCCGCCGGGGAAGTCATTTCCCTGACGGCTTCTCGTGGACATGCTTATTCGGCAGCTTCGGGCGCGAGGTCGGCATCCGGCGCATCCGCATCTGCGTCGGGAGCATCCGCGTCCGGCATATCGGCGTCAGGCGCATCTGCGTCCGGCGAATCCGCGTCCGGCACATCGGCGTCAGGTACATCCGCGTCCGGCACGTCGGCGTCCGGAACGCCCATGTCGGGAGTATCGCCTTCGATGATGACGTCCGAATCCGTACCGCCGTTATCGTTGCCGCCGCAAGCGGTCGCCCCGAAGACCAGGACGACGCTCATCATCGCGGTCAGAAACAGTTGCATTTTTCTTTTTTTGGCTAGCGTGTTTTTCATGTTCGTGTTCCCCTCCGTAAAAACATAAGATTTGGCTTTTGCCTAAATCTAAGTACCCTCGCCGAAACGGAAATTAAACATTAGAATTGTTAAAAAGCGACCCGGGCGCGCCGGACGAAGTTCGTTGATGCGGATCGGAGGATATGATATATTAGGCGTTGCCTAAATACTGAAGCGATGGCGAAAGCGAGGGATCTTCGCATGTTGGAATGGGCATTGCGCTCCGTCATGGCGGAAAGAGGGATCCGCACGGGGGCCGAATTGTCGCGGCTGCTGAAGGAAAAAGCGAACTACGGCCTGTCCGCTCCGTCGATCAGCGCGCTGCTCAACGGGCAGCCCAAACAGATGAAGAGCGATACGCTGGATGCGCTGTGCACCGCGCTCGAATGCGCGCCGGGAGACCTGTGGATCCATACCTCGCCCAAGCATACGAAAGGAGCCTGAACGAAGTGTCCGTATTGCAAATCGTTCCTTTCGGGGAATCCATCCTGCGCAAAAAAGCGAAACCGATCGAAGGGATCACGCCGAAGATCGCCAAGCTGCTGGACGACATGGCCGAGACGCTCTACGCGTCCGACGGCCGGGCCGGATTGGCCGCGCCCCAAGTCGGCATTCTGCGCCGCGCGATCGTCATGGATTGCGGGGACGGGCTGATCGAGTTGATCAATCCGGAGATCGTCGAGACGAGCGGGGAGCAGGAGGGGCCGGAGGCCTGCTTGTCGTATCCCGGCTACCACGGATACGTGAAGCGGGCCGAATACGTGAAAATTACGACGATGAACCGGCAAGGCGAGACGGTCGAGCTGGAAGGCGAAGGCTTCTTGGCCCGCTGCATCCAGCACGAGATCGATCATCTGAACGGCGTCCTGTTCGTGGATCGCGTGCGGGAGCCGTGGCTGTACGACGACCGGACGCAAGCGAAGATCAGTCTGCTGGACGTCGTTAAGCTGACGAATCAGGGAATATGATTGCAGGCGATGCAATGACCCGAAAGGATCGTAGCGGGAGATGACCGACATCGTTCAACGCGCATGGAAATTGCGCGTCTTGCGGGCTTACAATTTCATTTCTTACGGCGCTTTGGCCGTATACGGCACGTTTTTCGCCGTATACTTGAAAAGCATCGGCATGTCGGCCGTCGAGATCGGGGCCATCATGGCGGGGGGACCGATCGTCTCGCTCGTCGCCAATCCGCTCTGGGCGTACTGGGCGGATCGTTGGCGCAACAACCGGATCGTAATCATTCTTGCGCTGATCGGCGCGTTCGCGGCGATGCAGCTCGTGTTCCTCTCGGGCAACGAACCGCTCATCTACGGCACGATGCTGCTGTACTTCGTCTTCCAGAGTCCGCTGTTCACGCAGACGAACAGTCTCATTCTAAACGCGATCGAGGGGACGCGCCACAAGTTCGGGGCTTTCCGGATGTGGGGCTCGCTCGGCTGGGCGATGACCGCGGCCGCCGCCGGACCGCTGATCGGCTATTTGGGCATCGGCAAGCTCTGGATCGTCTTCGACGCGATGATGCTTCTCGCGATCGTCTTCGCGTTCATGCTCCCGCGCGGCGACGAGACGAAGCTGGCGTCAACCGGGAAGACTTCTTACGCGAAAGTGTTCCTGAACCGCCCGTTTCTGCTGTTCCTCTTCACCGGCGTGCTCGTCTCCGTGCCGAATTCGATCAACGGCACGTTCGTCGGTTTGTATATCGACGAGCTTGGCGGTTCCGAGACGATGATCGGTTGGTCGACGTTCGCGATGGCGTTCCTGGAGGCCCCGATCTTCCTTCTGCTCGACAAATATATGAAAAAAGAAATCCGTCCGATGGTCGGCTGGCTCATTCTGGCGAGCGTATTGTATACGTTGCGGTGGGGACTCATGGGCGTCGCGGATACGGCGCTTCAGGTCGTCGGGATTCAGCTGCTGCATTGCGCGACGTTCGGCGTCTATTACTACGTCGGCACCCAATTGACCTCGCTGATCGTTCCGGCGGAATACCGTTCTTCCGGACAGGCGGTCTACGGCCTGACCTGGGGCGGCGTATCCGGCGTCATCGCCGGCATCTTCGGCGGCTGGATGTTCGAGAATCTCGGCGCGCATACGATGTACCGGATCAGCGCGTGCATTACCCTTGCCGGCACGATCGCATTCGTCGGGTTGCTGAAGATCGTCTCCGTCAGGCGACTCGAACGGGGCGTCGAGGGGAACAATATGAGGGCATGACATATTCCGCGTCAAGGAGGAATAGGAATGTCCGAGCAGCCCCACGTCGTCCGCAAGGACGGCGATATCGATCCGAGCAAGGTCGGTGACGCGATTGCCAGAATCGAGCCCGAGGAACGGGGGAGGATACTGGCCGATTTCGACGAGTTCAAAGCGTATTTGAACCAAAGGGTCCGCATGGCCGAGAGCATCGGCCTGAGCGAAGAGCAGATGGCGATCATTGCCCAACGCGCGGCCGACTATCTGGCCAGCCACGAGGAGCCGCGCAACGGCGAAGAACTGCTGCTGCAAGAGCTGTGGAAACTCGGGACGGAGGACGAGCGGCACCATCTGGCCCATATGCTCGTCCGCTTGGCGCACGGAGAGCGCAAGCATTAGGAGGCGACAGGAAAAGCTTCGTTCGGCGACGGACGGGGCTTTTTCGACGGGTGAGGGCTCTTCATTCCACTTGATCTTTTGCTATCGGACACAGAAGACGTTATTTTGCCGAGTCGCAAAGGTGCGCAAAACCCGGTTTTGTTCACAATTAGCGGATCCTCTGTCCGAACGGTCTGGGGCATTGGAGCAAGGCGGGGCGATGAGCGATGGAGTATCGTGGGGTGGTGGCGACAGGCGGGTGGTGGGGCGGGAAGCATACGGAAACGGAAGAACGGGAAGAGGAACGAAACAGCGGCAAAAAGGACCGTCAGGCGAACTGACGGTTTTTACTTACGTTCGATGGAAAGAGGAGGCTGCGGATAAGCGTCTCTTGCCCGAAATCGAGGCGAATCCGATAATAATTGAAACCTATGAAGCAGAGGGAACGTCCAAATGAAAGAAGGAGGTGCGAGAGATGAAAAAAACGTTCGCCTTGCTGGCGTTGGCTGGCGTTTTCGTCTTGGCGGGCTGCAGCTCGGCGGATACGGACGGGATGCCGAGACAGAGCACGCAGCAGTTCCCGCCCGGGGCTCGGCAGCCGGAGGTTGCGCCGGTGGATTGGGACAGTTTCGAATTGCTGCAGGTGACCGTCAGCCGTTCGCAGCGTTTCGGAAGCGTCCATCATCAAGTATTAGGTTCGTTCACGGATCCGGAGGAGCTGGCGCTGTTCTCCGAAGCTTTCCGGTCGGCGGAGAAGATCGAAGGCCAACTGGATATCCGCTTGCCCGAGTACGATCTGTCTTTCGCGAGCGGCGATGGACAGAGCGGTTTTCATTTGTGGCTGGGCCAGGAATCGGGGGTCAGGGGGATTTATATGTCGATCAAGGATACGGGAACGGGGTATACGCTCTCGGCCGGGCACACGGATCGGCTGCGTGAACTGATCCGGTCGATTCCGTACGATTCCGCCAAGGCGATCGCCAACGGCGATGTCGTGAACGTGCACGGCAACTTCTCCAATGCCGATCAGTTGACCCGTTTTTTCTCGCAAGTGCGGGAGGGAGTCGACAGCGAAGTCCATATCGTCTCCTATACGAAAGAGGGCGACCCGATCTTCGAGGATTTGCTGTTCGACGGAGTGGCGATCCGGTATACGTACGATAACACGATGGACGACTTCGGCGTGCCGGTAAGATCGACCGATTATTGCAAAAACGTTGATCAAGAGGGGTCGAAATACATCTTATCGAAATGCGATCGGGACGGCGGTTCGAAGACGTACGAATTCGATATTCCGACCGAAGAGTAAAGCGGGCAAGTCCGTCCGAGCCCATCCATAAGTTATGTTGCAGACGCTTTTGAATCTTCCCGAACCAGACGTTCTTGTCTGTCCGGGGGATGGCGAAAGCGTCTTTCTTGTTCGGACACAGAAGCCCTTATTTTGCCGAAACCCCCTCGTTTTGCTGGCGATTCGGACAGAGAATCCGTTATTTCGCTGATCAATGGCCGAATTGGCATTCTTGGAGCCGAATAGCGGATCCTCTGTCCGTAAAGGGCGCAAAACCCGGTTTTGTTCACAGATAGCGGATCCTCTGTCCGAACGGGCTAGGGGATTGGAGCAGGCGAGCGGCAGGCGATACACAAGGCGAGACGGCGGGCGATACACAAGGCGAGCGGCGGGCGATACACAAGGCGAGGCGGCAGGCGATACACAAGGCGAGACGGCAGGCGATACACAAGGCGAGGCGGCGGGCGATACAGCAAGGCGACGTCGGCGATGGATCCAGGCGGCGGGCGATAGAGCAAACGCGATCTTAACGAAGTCCAATGATCCCTTACCTTCCTTCATTTACGCTTGTTCGGGAATACGATAGAGTTCATCTTGCAAGATTAAACACATCAAGGGAGGAAGCAACAATGGCTATCCGAAAGATGACCGCTTTGCTGACGAGCGCCGCGCTGCTCGTCGTGTTGGCCGCATGCGCTTCCGGGTCGAACGGGGAGACCGGCCAGAGCGGACAGCCGTCGAGCCCGGCTGCGGGCGGAAGCGGCGGGAACCCGGAACAGATCGAGCTCCGGGTCGCCTGGTGGGGAGGAGAGGGGCGGCACGCGCTCTGGAACGAAGCGATCGACAAGTTCCAGGAGAAATATCCCCATATCACGGTCAAGCGGGAGTATACGGACATCTCCGCCTTCTTCGACAAGCTGAATACGCAGATGGCCGGCGGAGCGGCTCCGGACGTGATGACGATGGCCCGGAAGTTCTCCAACGACTACATTCAGCGGGGCCAGCTCATGGAACTGGACGATATGATCGCCGACAGCCGGCTCGACCTCTCGAATTTCAATCCGCAAATCGTGAGCAGCGGCGTTCTGAACGGCAAAAACTACATGATTTCGCTGGGCTCCATCGTATCCGGAACCTTCTATAATACCGGCATCTTCGAACGGGCGGGCGTCGCGCCTCCGGTGTTCGACTGGACCTGGGACGAGTTCGTCGACAAGGCGATCGAGCTTCAGGCGGCGTTGCCGGAAGGCGTCTGGGCGACCGGAGACTACAGCATGGACGAGTATGAATTCCGCGCGTTTTTCCTCGGCAGGGACAAGGATATGTACACCGAGGACGGCCAACTGGGCTTCGACAAGCAAGACCTGACCGAGTGGCTGCAAATTTGGGAGCGCTTGCGCGAGGCCGGCGCCGTTCCGCCGCCGGAGGTTCAGGCGGAATACCCGTCGGAAATTCCGGAGAACGGCATGTTCGGACTGGGCAAGGTCGCGATGCTGATGAGGCCGCAAAACCAATTCAACGCCAACCAGAAAGTCATGCAGGACAACGTCGATATCGTCCGTATCCCGACCGGACAGGACAGGAATCTCGGACAGGATCTCGACGGCACGCATATTAGCATCTACGCCAAGACGAAGTATCCCGACGAAGCCGCGCTGCTCGTGAATTTCCTGATCAACGATCCGGATGCGGTGAACGTGCTGAAGCTGGAATACGGCCCGCTCGGCTCGCAGAAGATGAACGACGAACTGAAGCCGCAGTTGACGGAGCCCGAGGTCGAAGCGCTCGAATTTTACGAGAAAGTGTCCGATATCGCCAAGACGCCTAACCTGCCGCCCGCCGGCAACGCCGAGATCGTCAAGGAGCTGAAGCTGGCCGGCGAAAGCGTCGCGTTCAAGCAGAAGACGATCGAAAAGGCCGTCGACGACTTTTTCGCCGAGGCGGAGAAAACGCTCAAGTAAGCTGCTTGAGGGAACAACACCTTTCGGCGGACGGATCGATCCCCGATCGTTCGGAGTCTATCGGTTTCGTCGCCCGGGGCGGCGAGCCGATCGGCCCCTGATCCGTTGGCCGGCTGCATAGGAGCGGTACGCATGATTTTTCGATCTATCCGTAAATACGCGGTTTCTTATTTATTTCTGCTCCCGTGGCTTCTCGGCTTGATCTTCCTGGCCGTGATCCCGTTTCTGTACTCCCTGTATTTGTCGTTTACGGATTTCGATATGTTCACCGCGCCCGAATGGATCGGCATGGGCAACTACAAGGAGATGCTGTTCGACGACAGCCGCTTCGCGCAAGCGCTGAAGATCACGTTTATCTACGTATTCGTCGGGGTTCCCGTCGAACTGGTCGTGGCGCTGTTTCTGGCCATAGTGATGAACAAGGGCATACGCGGACTGAGCGTCTACAGGGCGGTATACTACATTCCGTATTTGTTCGGCGGAAGCGTCGCGATCGCGGTGCTGTGGCGGAGGGTGTTCGGCGTAGACGGCATCTTCAACCAGTTTCTCGACGTGTTCGGCATACAGGGAATCAGCTGGATCGGAACGCCGTCCACCGCCATCTACACGCTGATTCTGCTCAAGGTGTGGCAATTCGGATCGCCGATGATCATCTTCCTGGCGGGACTGAAGCAAATTCCGAGAGAGCTGTACGAGGCGGCATCCATAGACGGCGCGGGGAAAGTCGGCCAATTTTTCTCGATTACGATTCCGCTGCTGTCGCCGATTATCTTCTTCAACATGATCATGCAGCTCGTCTATTCGTTCCAGGCGTTCACGCCCGCGTATATCGTCAGCAACGGCACCGGGGGGCCTGTGGATTCGACGCTGTTCTACACGCTGTATCTTTACGAGAAAGGCTTTACGAACTTCAGTATGGGTTATGCCTCGGCAATGGCCTGGTTCCTGCTGGCGATCATAGCCGTTCTGTCGGCGATCGGGTTTATGAGTTCCAGAAAGTGGGTTCATTACGAGGGATAAAATGAGGGATGGCTATGACTGCAAACTTTCGACTTCGGAAATTGGCGATGCACGCGCTTCTGCTGGCCGGCGCGGTCGTCATGCTGTACCCGCTGCTGTGGATGATGAGCGGCTCCTTCAAGCTGGCCGAGCATATTTTTGCCGATAAGAGCCTGTGGTCCGATTCGTTTACGCTCGACAACTATATCAAGGGCTGGTCGGGCATCGCCGGCATTCCGTTTTACGTGTTCTTCAAAAATTCGTTCGTCGTGTCCGCGTTGTCCATCGTCGGCAACGTCGTCTCCTGCTCCATGGCCGCCTACGCGTTCGCCAAGCTCGAATTTCCATGGAAAAAGACGCTGTTCGTGGCCATGCTCGGCACGATGATGCTGCCCTATCACGTTCTGATCATTCCCCAGTACATCATGTTCAATCAGCTGGACTGGGTCAATACGATACTCCCGTTGACCGTCCCGAAATTTCTGGCGACGGAAGGCTTCTTTATCTTTCTGATGGTCCAGTTCATGCGCAGTTTGCCTCCCGAGCTGGATAAAGCCGCCACGGTCGACGGCTGCGGGCCGATTCAAATTTATTGGCGCCTCGTTCTTCCGCTGTCGCTGCCGGTCATCGTAACCACCGTTATTTTCACGTTCATCTGGACCTGGAACGACTTTTTCAGCCAATTGCTCTACTTGAACGACGCCGCCAAGTATACGATTGCGCTCGGCCTGCGCCTGTTCCTGGACTCGACGAGCCAGTCGCAATGGGGACCGATGTTCGCGATGTCGACGCTGTCCCTCGTTCCGATCTTTCTCGTGTTCCTGTTTTTCCAGCGTTACATTATCGAAGGGATTACCGCGGGCGGCCTGAAAGGGTAACCCGTTCCGTCAGAAAGGAATCGGTATAAGCCATGAGCCAATCGATGAAGGCGCTCGTCTACGAAGCGCCCAGAGAAATGAATATGCGGACCGTCCCCGCGCCCGTGCCGGAGGAAGGCGAAGTGCTCGTTCGCGTGTGCCGGGTCGGCATCTGCGGCTCGGAGCTTAGCGGATACCTCGGGCACAATTCGCTTCGCGTTCCCCCGCTGATTATGGGTCATGAATTCGCGGGCGTCGTGGCGACGGTCGGGCAAGGAGTGAGCGCGTTTCGCCCGGGCGACCGGGTGACGGTCAATCCGCTCGTTTCCTGCGGCTCCTGCAGGGCGTGCCGTTCCGGCGCGCCGCAGCTGTGCGCGGATCGCCGGATTATCGGCGCCCATCGGCCCGGCGCTTTCGCCGAATTCGTCGCCGCGCCCGCCGCGAACGTCGTCTTGCTCCCGGCGGAAGCGACGATGGAGCAAGGCGCGCTGACAGAGCCGCTCGCCTGCGCCGTCCATATCGCCAAGCTGGCGCGGCTGCGGCCTGACCATCGGCTGCTCGTCTTCGGCGCGGGTCCGATCGGCCTGCTCGTTCTGCTGACCGCCAGGGCGTACGGGCTCGCCGATGTGGCGGTCATGGATTTGAACCGGGAGCGCCTGAAGGCGGCTGCCCGCTGCGGGGGCGTCGCCGTCGACTCGACCGAAGCGCTGCGCGCGATCGCCCCGCAAGGCGGCTTCGACATCGCGGTGGACGCGGTAGGGGTCGAAGCGACCCGAAGACAAGCGGTCGAGCTGACGCGGAGGGGGGGAAGGGTCGTCTTCTCCGGTCTGCACGAAGCCGACAGCTCCTTGCCGGTCAACGATGCCGTCCGCAACGAAATCGCGATGCTGGGCGCTTTCTGCTACGATACGGAAGATTTCGCCGTCGCGCTGGAATGGCTGAGCAAAGGGAAGATCGACCTGGGAGACGAGCTGTCCTTGTTCCCGCTTGCGGAAGGCCAAGCCTGCTTCGAGCGGCTGCTGTCGGGCGACAACGCCCATACGAAAATCGTCCTGCAGGTGGCGGACGAATAACCGGATAAGAGGGAGAGAGGACTGTGAACCGCATTCAAGGAGTAATACCGATCTTGGCGGCTCCGTTCACGAGCGACGGAGCGGAAATCGATTACGACGATCTGAGGGCGCTGATCGACTTTGTCATCGCCGAAGGCGCCCATGGCGTCGCGCTTCTCGGCGTGGCCAGCGAGTTCTACAAAATATCGGACGAAGAGCGCGCGCGGATGATCGAGACGACGATCGCGCACACGGCGGGCAGAGTGCCCGTCATCGTCAACATTACGCGGCACGCCTCCGAATTGGCGGTCAAAGACGCCAAGCATGCCGAAGCCGCGGGCGCGGACGCGATTATGGTCATCCCGCCCTATTTCATGTCGCCGTCCGGCGCAGCGGTCGCCCGGCACATTCAGGCGGTCGCCGCGCAGACGGAGCTGCCGGTGATGATTCAATACGCGCCGGACGTGACGGGCGCCGGCATTCCGACGGAGACGTTCCTCGAATTTGCCGACAGCCGCAAAGGCGATGTATATATCAAGGCGGAGTCGATTCCGCCAGGGGCGCTGATCAGCGCGATCGTCGAGCGGACGAACGGCAGAATGGGCGTCTTTATCGGCAACTCCGCCCGGCAGATGATCGACGCCTTGCGGCGCGGCGCGGTCGGACTGATGCCGGGCTGCTCGATGGTCCGGGTGTATGTCGAGATTTATAACGAATACGTTCACGGCTCCAGGGAGCGGGCGACCGAGATGTTCGACCGGCTGCTTCCCGTGATCAACATGTTTTCGCAGACGGCGGAAACGTTGATCCGATACGAGAAAATCATTCTCCGGCGGCGCGGGATCCTGAAATCCGACTACTGCCGGACGCCCGCTTACGAGCCGGACGCGGCGTACGTCGAATGGCTGGACGAATACAGCGCCTATATGGTCAAGCATTTCAACTATTCGATATAGAGGAAGAAGGGTGGGCAAGAGCGAGATGAAAATTACGGAAGTCGAAACGATACTGCTGTCCTACAAATATAAGGAGGATGAAGTCTGGACGTGTCCGGGCTGGACCTCCCTGCAGAGAAACGCCATGCTCGTCCGCATATGGACGGACAAGGGCTTGTACGGAATCGGCGAGATCGGCGAAGCGACATCGATTCCGCTCGGCGTGGAGAAAATCGTGGAAGAGCGCTTCAAGCCGATGCTGATCGGCCAGGATCCGGGCCAAATCGAATATCTGTGGAAAAAAATGTATGTCCGCACCCAGCATTGGGGAACCTCCTCCTTAGCGGTCGCCATTATTAGCGGGCTGGAGACGGCGCTGTGGGATCTGCTGGGGAAAAAGCTCGACCAGCCGGTATACGAGCTCCTGGGCGGCCGCGTCCGGGACCGGATCCGCGTATACGCCAGCGCCGGCATGAGCAAGACGAACGAGGATTTGGCTCGGGAGGTCGCGCATTACAAGGAATTGGGCTATTCCGCGGTCAAAATGCGCATCGGCAACCCCGATTACAAGGCCGACGTCGAAGCGGTCCGCATGGCGCGGGAAGCGATCGGATACGAGATCGATCTGATGGCCGACGCGGGAATGTGCTATGTGGACAACGCCTGGGACTTCAATACGGTGCTGAAAGCGGTCCGGGAGCTGGAGCCGAGCAAGCTGTATTGGCTCGAAGAGCCGTTCGTGGCCAACAATATGGACGACTACGTTCGCCTGACTTCCATGACCGACATCCCGATCGCGGCGGGGGAGCATTTCTATACGAAATACGAATTCAAGGACTGGATCGCCAGACGCGCGGTGGACATCGTTCAACCGGACGTAACGCGCAGCGGAGGCATTCTGGAGTGCAAAAAAATCGCGGCCGTCGCGGAAGCCTATCACATGCGGTGCGCGCCGCATATTTTCACGTCGGGCGTATCTCTGATGGCGAACTTTCATTTCATGATGTCCACGCCGAACATTCAGATTATGGAATACGACCGCACGCCGAATCCGCTCAGGGACGAGCTGCTGATCGAGCCGCTGGAATACGAGGACGGACATGTCCGGCTGCCGCGCCGTCTGCCCGGACTCGGCATCGACGTAACGGACGACGTTCGCAGGAAATTCGCCTTCATTCCGGACGAACCGAACCGCAAGCCGGAATACGTCTGCCTGTAAGGCGGCGGGGCGTTTCTTTCCAATCCCGTCCATCCGTACTAGAATGGGGATGCGCCATTATTCTTCAACCGGGTAGGGATCGCCATGCTGAAGCAGCTGAGGTTGAGGCCGTTTATTACGATTTTGCTGGTCGCGTTCATACTGATCTTCCTTTTGCTGACCGTCTACCCGATTTATTACGGCGTCAGATCCATCGTTCTGGAGCAGACTCGCAAGCTGAACCTGGATCTGACCTACAATAACCATCAGAAGATCATGGAGCGATTGGGAGAGGCGGAAGTCATCGGCTTATCCGTCTCCACCAACCGCGCGCTCATCCGGGCGCTCAGCAATCCGCCCGCGGACGTGTACGAGTCCGTCGTCACGAGCCGCGAGCTGAACGGCTGGCTGAACTCCATGGTCTATATCCGTCCGTACCTGACGAGCGTCCAGGTATACAGCGACAGCGGCCTTAGACGGGTGGGAGAGCGGATCAGGCCGCTCTCCTCGATGCCGTGGAAAGATCGGCTGGAGGAGTTGAACGATCTGGACGCGGTCTGGGTCGATGCCCGGCGGGACGAATACGCGCTGCTGGACAAGCAAAACGCGCTCTCCTACGTGATGAGGATCAGGGATGCGAAAAACCGAAGCATCGGCTACGCGGAAGTGAACGTAAGCGAGCAGGCTTTGTGGGATATCGTCAAAGGGAATCCGGAGGAGGCATCGTCGTCCCGGCGAATGTCGATCTTGCTGGATCGCGAAGACCGCGTCATGACCGCCTTCGGTTTTCCCGCGAACGCCCCCGCTTACGGGGATCGGCTTCCGGACGCGGATGCCGGCGGGAGCGGCTCGGAAACGGTCGAAATGGACGGCAAGCAATATTTAAGCGTCAGCACGCTGAAAACGCCGAACGGCTGGCGGCTGGTCGATTACGTCCCTCTGGAGGACGTATATCGCAACGTGAACAAGCTGCGCGATCTGATCTTCCTGGTAGCGGCGGCGGTCGTTCTGCTGACCGTTCCCGTCGCGGCCCTCTTCTCCAGCCAGTTGATCAAGCCGATCATCCGGCTGCTGTCCGGCTTCAAGAAAGTAGAGACCGGCAATTTCAATACGAGGCTGGAGCCGTATTTTATTATGGAATTCGATCATCTGGCGCAAAACTACAATTCCATGGTCGAGCAGTTGAACCGGCTGCTGGAAAAATTGGAGAAGGAGCACCGGTTGAAGCGGGACGTCGAGCTGCGGCTGCTGCAAAGCCAGATCAATCCCCATTTCCTGTACAATACGCTGGATATGATCAACTGGATGGCGGCCATGAAGGGCGCTCACGACGTCAGCCGGATGGCGTCCCGGTTAGCCAAGCTGTTCCGGATCAGTCTCGGCAAGAAGGGGCCGTTCGTCCAGTTGGACGAGGAGCTGGATCACGTGCTCGTCTACGCGCAAATCCAACAGGCCCGGTTCGAGGAACGCTTCGAGCTGGAGAACCGGATTCCCGAGCCGTTCAAGGAGCTCTACGTGCCGCGCATCATTTTGCAGCCTCTCGTCGAGAACGCGATCGTGCACGGCTTCCGGCAGCCGATGGCCGAGAAAGCGCGGGTTGTCCTGTCGGCCGAATGGGAGGGCGACGACCGCTTCGCGATCGTCGTGGCGGACAACGGGACCGGGCTGCGGAAGAAGGAGCCGGGCGAGAAATCGGACGACGCTATTGGCAGGGGAGCCTCGGGCGGCCACGGCATCGGCAACGTGAACGAAAGAATCCGGCTCTATTTCGGGGACGAGTACGGCGTGGAGCTGACGGAGAACGAACCGAACGGGGCGAAGGCGACGATTCGGCTTCCGGTCATGAGAAGGCCGGACCCGTCGTGAGCGTTCCGGACAAGGAGGCGGCGGTAATGAGAGCGCTTATCGTCGATGACGAGAAGCACGTGCTGGAAGGCTTGCGCACGATGATCCCCTGGCGGGAAATCGGCATAACGGAGCTGGATTTCGCCGACGACGGCGATACGGGGTGGCTTCGATTCGCGCGCAATCGGCCCGATCTGGTCATGACGGATATGAGCATGAAAAGGATGCACGGAACCGAGCTGATTCGAAAAATCAGGGAGACCGACGGCGAAATTCCGATTCTCGTGCTGAGCGGGTACGACGACTTCGCCTATACGAAAACCGCGATCGAACTGAACGTTACCCGCTATATTCTGAAGCCTTCCGTCCCCGGGGAGATCGAACGGGAAATTCGCGACGTTCTTCAGGAGCTGCGGCGGAAGCAGCGCGAAAAATCGATCTTCGCCGATGTGCGGCAGCAGCTCGAACGAAGCGTCCCGATTCTCAGGGAGCAGCTGCTGCATCAGATCGTTACGGCGGGGATCCGGCAGCGGGAGCTTCCTGCGGACAAGCTGGAATTTTATCGGCTCAGCCCGGCGATCTTCGAATGCGGCGTCGTCATGTCCGTCAAGCTATACAAATCGGAACGGGAGCAATTCGACGTGGAGAGGCAATGGCAGCTGTACAAGTTCGCCGTCGCGAACATCGCGGAGGAGCTGCTCGGACGCCACGACGCCGGTTACGTGCTCCGCTACGCCGACGACCGGCTGCCGATCGTGCTGATCGGCGGTTCGCCCGACGGACTCGTCGATCGGGCCAGGCGGCTGGCCGCGCTGATCGTCGACGCCGTGCGATCGTATTTGCGCGTGGACCTGAACGTCGGGATCGGGCAAAGCTGCGAGGACCCGGCACGGTACGCGATTTCCCTGAAAGAATCGGTCGAGGCGCTGGAGCTCGGAGAGCTGGAGGGCGTTAACCAGATCAATGCCTATTCGGATGCCGAACCGGATTCTCCGCGGCGCATCCGATATCCTGCCGAGCAAATTCAACGCTTGAGCGAGGCGCTCCTCGCCATGGAACGAACGGCGGCGAGAAGCGCCTGGGAGAGCATTCGCCGGGAGCTGCTCGAGGAGAGCCGCACGCCGATCGCTTATATGCACGCGGTGTGCACGGGCATGGTGTCCAACCTCGTTCTCAAGCTCATGGAGCATGACAGCCGGTTGATCGATCCGCAGCGCATCTCCGAGCTGCTGCCCCATATTCATCAGCATCGCACGCTGGACGGTCTTGTGGCCTGGATGTCGGAGCGCATCGATGAATTTTACGCGGCGGTCGAGGAGAGAAACCGGGATCAACGCGGCCCGACGTATGTGGAATACGTCAAGAAGGCCGTGGCGGAGCGGTACAACCGGAAAATTTCGTTCGCCGAGCTGGCCGGGGAGCTCAACATCAACCGCAATTATTTGAGCAACCTGTTCAAGAAGGAGGAGGGCGTCAGCTTCGTCTCTTATCTCGGCAATTACAGGATCGCGAAAGCCAAGGCGCTGTTGATGAAGAAACGCTATACGGTATATGAGATCGCGGAGATGGTCGGCTACCAGGACCCCGCCTATTTCAGCCGGATGTTCAAGAACGCAACGGGAGTCAGTCCGATCGAATATGTGTTGAATCAGGAGGACTGACGGAAATTCGGAGGACTTTGCCTATGGAAAGAAGGAAATTGGGAAACACGGGCATGGAGGTCAGCGTTCTCGGACTCGGAGCTTCCGAAATCGGACTGCTGAACACGCCGATGAAGGAAGTCGAGGCGCTGCTCGGGCAGGCGCTGGACAGCGGACTGAACGTGATCGACACGGCGGAATGCTACGGCGACAGCGAAGAGAAGATCGGCCGGGCGGTCGGTCGCCGACGGAACGATTACTATCTGTTTACGAAGTGCGGGCACGCCTCGGGGTTCGATCTTCCCGACTGGCATCCCGAGCTGCTCGAACGCAGCATCGAGCGCAGCCTGAAGCGGCTGCAAACCGATTACGTCGATTTGATTCAGCTTCATAGCTGCGGCAGCAACGTGCTGGAGGACGAGGAAGCGATGGCCGTTCTCGTCCGCGCCAAGGAAGCGGGTAAAGTCAGATTCGTCGGCTACAGCGGCGATTCCTCGAGCGCCTTGTCCGCCGTGCGCAGCGGTCTTTTCGACGTGCTGCAGACGTCCGTCAGCATTGCCGACCAGGAGGCGATCGATCGGATCATCCCCGAAGCCGCGGCGCGCGGCATGGGGATCGTCGCCAAACGTCCGATCGCCAACGCGGCTTGGCGCTGGGGAAGCAGCCCGCCGCCCAATCCGTATCACTATCCTTATTGGGAGAGGCTCAGGCTGCTTGACTACGGCTTCCTTGCAGGGAGCTCCGAACGGCAGGCGGCGGAAGCCGCCTTGCGCTTCACGATCGGGGTCGCCGGCGTGGCGACCGCCATCGTGGGAACGACGAAGGCCGGCCGCTGGCACGACAATGCGGCCATCGTCGGCAAAGGGCCGCTTCCGGCGGAGGAGGCGGCGGCTATCCGGTCGCGTTGGCGCGAGGCTTCCGAAGGCCGGGATTGGCCCGGCGTATAGGCTGGCCGGATCGGCCTTCGACATTACAAAGATCTAGGAGAGGATGATGGGCAATGAAACTGCTGATGATTATGGACGGCGACGGGAACGGACGGCTTGGCATTCGGCTGGAGGCCGGCGGCGTGTTGGACGTGGCCGGGGCGCGGGCCATTCAGCCGGAAGCGGGCAGCGCGCCTGTCGAGATTATGGAGGCGATCGGGGGAGGCCCGGAGGCGCTGGAGCGGCTGAAGCGGCTGGCCTCCGACGCGGAGAGCCGACCGGAGACGTTCGCGTCCGCTCTGCTTGCAGAAGAGGAGATCCGCTTCGGGCCGTGCGTGACCTCGCCCGGCAAAATCGTCTGCGTAGGCTTAAATTACCGGAAGCACGCGCTGGAGAGCGGCTTGGCGATTCCCGAGCAGCCGCTCTTGTTCAACAAATTCGGCAATACGCTAGCCGCTCATGGGGAGCGCATCCCGATCCCGGACCAGGTGACGAGCCAGGCCGATTACGAAGCGGAGCTCGCCATCGTCATCGGCAAAACGGCCAAAAACGTGGACAAGGAACAGGCGCTCGACTATGTATTCGGCTACTGCTGCGCCAACGATCTTTCGGCCCGCGATTTGCAGCTGCGCACGAGCCAGTGGCTGCTCGGCAAGACGCTGGACAAGTTTTGCCCGCTCGGCCCGTATCTCGTGACGGCGGACGAAGTCGGAGATCCGAACGATCTGGCGATCGGCAGTACGCTTAACGGAGAGGTCAGACAGCGATCGCATACGTCGGATATGGTTTTCCGCTGCGATGAAATCGTCAGCTACGTGTCGCGCCATATGACGCTGTCGCCGGGCGACATTCTCTTGACCGGAACGCCCGAGGGCGTCATTCTCGGCTATCCGGAAGAGCGGCGCGAATGGCTCAAGCCGGGCGACACGGTGACGGTAGAGATTGAGAAGCTCGGCGCGTTGACGAACATCATGGAGTAGGACGCGCGTTAGCTGCCGGCCGAAGCCTTAGAGCGAGAGCAAGTCAGCATGATGGCCGAGATGGCGAACGGGTTCCGAAATGCCGCTATCGGACAGAGAAGACCTTATTTTGCCGAAACCCCCTCATTTTGCTGGCGATTCGGACAGACGATCCGTTATTTCGATGATCCATGGCCGAATTCGCCGTCTCGGAGCCAAATAACGGATCCTCTGTCCGCGAAGGCTCGCAAAACCCGATTTTGTTCACAGATAGCGGATCCTCTGTCCGAACGGCCAGGGAATCGGAGCAGGGCGAGGCGGAGGGCGATGGAGCAAGACGAGGCGATGGGTCATGGAGCAAGCCGAGGAGGTGGGCAATGGAATAAGGCGAGGTGGTGGGTGGTGATGGAGCAAGCTGAGGAGGTGGACGATTGGCGTGGTGAAAGGTCTGCGGAAACGGAAGAACGGGAACAGTAACTTCGGGGGTGATGAGCTTCACTCCTGTTCTTTTTCGTTTAAGGTGGTATGATGTCCTTCGACACCGTACCTTCCCACTCCGCGCCTCCAAAACCTCGAACACCTTCGAACTTCGCGCCTCCACCACCTCGAACCTCCGCCACTGTACCTTCGCACCTCGTTTCTCCGCGCACTTTCAACTTCGCACCTCACGCCCCCAACCTATTCCTTGCACACTCGCACCTCACGCCTCCAACACATTCCTTGCACACTCGCACCTCACGCCTCCAACACATTCCTTGCACTAGTTGTATGAAGTACAATTAAATTTCCGGAAATTTTGCGGATTTTTTATATAATTGCACGAAGTACAACTAATATGACCAATCTGGGCGAGAATGAAAGTGAAAGAGGCTCAATTAGTTGTAGTTATGCAATTATTGAATTGGAATGGACGAATTGGACCGGAATTAGTTGTACGAAATGCAATTATACTCCGATCTCCGTAAGCTTCCTCGGCATCAGTAGACGCCGAAGGCGCGAAAAGGACCTTCAGGGCGAACCCTCCGTCGCGGCGGATATTCCGATAGGCGCTGCCCGAACGGCGCGCCGACGACGGCAAGCCCCTGCGCTCGGGGAGAGCGAGGGGCTTGCCGTCAGTCCGCGGACTACTTGTTGGTGCCGTGCTGCTTGCCGGGCAGGTGTTTGCCGGAGTTCTCTCCGGCGTTGCCCCGGTTCAGGCGCTCGCGGTTCCGCTTATCCTTGTTCTGCGTGTCGTGCAGACGTTCGACGAATTCATGCGTATCGTCCATGCGAGATCGGGTCCCTCCTGAGACATCGGATTTCCCGGTTAATCTTCCCCGATCGCGTACATCTCATTAGTCCTTGAAATCGATCTCGCCGGCCAGCTCCGCGCCGGTCTCGCCCGCGTGGTAGACGGAGAGCGTCTCCTTGCCGTCGTCTACGACCAGATAAGGGCAGCAATCGAACAGAATCAAGCCTCTCAGTTCGCCCTTCACGCGAATGGATTCATGGAAGCCCTTTTTCAGGTCGGAAAAATCGTTGGCGGTATAGGCGACGATCTCGTCGCCGTCTCTCTCGGCGTAATGGTGACCGGTCCTGCTGACGATCTTGTCGCGAGCGGAGGGGTGTACGCGTCCGCTGAAATAAGCCTCGACCGGATCGTTCTCCTTGCCTTTGGCGAATTCCGGCCATAAATCGCTGAACACCATATAACCGTTCTTGTCGTTTTTGATCAGAATCATCGGGACTTGCATCGGCCCGTAAGGCAGCACGAACAAGTCTTTCAGATCGCCGATGCGATCCTTGCCCTTGGTCTGGTACAACGGGCCGTTCTCGTCGTATACGAAGACTTGGTTGCCGATTTGCAGAGCGGCGAAGCCGCCTTCCGTCTGCAAGGAAGCTTTAATGGCGGCGGGAGCGGGAGCTGAGGCAGGCCCTCCCTCCGAAGCATGCGCGAGAGCGGGAATCATTAGCGCGCTCGCGAGAACGGCCGCGGTAAGCAAACGAATCGTTTTTTTCATTGTCGAAATGAGCTCCTTTGGATTGCGTTCGTACGGGAAGTCTCGCCGTGCACTGCGAGAGCTTCCGCCGAATCCGTCGAGAGCTATTATATGGCGTTCGGTGCGGTAATCGTTAGTTACCCGCGTCACAATATCGGTCATAAGACGGTCATATTTTTCTCCGCAGCTGCCGCAGATCTTGTCGATTCTTCGCGCATAAGATACGGATAGAGCAGGACGAGTCCCGCTACGTAAAGCGCGACGGCGAAATAAGCGGGCAGCAAATGGACGAAATCCGTATATCCGATATGGAAATGCACGCTGATTCCGGCGATGAAGGCCGGCGCCCCTCCCGCCAGAAGCGTCCACCACAGCCAGCGCTGGCCTTGCTGAATTCCCCAGAGGGCGACGACCGTCAACATAACCGCGTCGGAGAATAAGGCGCCTCCGAAGCCGGCGCGATCGTGGGCGATGAGCGGAATCAGATTCTGGTTGGCAAGCTCGAGCTGTTCCGGGGTCGCACCTAGAAAGGCAAGGTCCTGCGGGACGAAGACGTTCGTGACGCCGACGCCGGCGATGACGAGCCCGCCGACGCTTAGCGCGACGCCGAGGGCGACGAAGCAAAGCTGGCCCCACATCGCGAGCCGCCATGTCTTCCCGTTGCGCAAGTTCACCGGACCGCGCTGAGGGCGATCGGGATTGCCGCGCATCGCGAGCAGGAACATCGGCAGCAGAACCGCCGCGGCCGCGGCGTGCAACGGATCGAAGAAGCCGTAGCCGAGATAAAGGAAGAAGCTGGGGAAGCCGACCGCCCCGGATACGAGCACCGCGGTCCTCGCCCAGTGCATGCCCGCTCGCATCCCGTACTTCGCCAATCGATAGTAAAGAATGCCGATCGAGATCATCGTGCCCGCCAGCGTGATTCTGTCATGCGACATGAAATAGAGCAAATTCTCGTTGATCAGGCGCAGTTCGTCGCGGGTCATGCCGAGGAAGGCCTCGTCGTAAGGCAACACGACGGAAGACTCCGCGATCAGCCAGGCGATAGCGCCGCCCAGCATCATCCCGATTCCGAGCAGGCACATCCAGCCCCAATGCTTCCAGAAGGAAGGCGCGGCGGCGGGCGGTTCTTCGGCCAGCTTATCAGCGATGACGGCGTCGTTGATTCGCTTGGGCAGCCCTGGTCCGGCATAGACGAGACCGCTGTTCAGAAGCAAATAATCGGCTCCCGCGCGCATGAGCTCAAGCGCGTCTTGCGGTTCGTGAACGCCGGCGGACGCGTGCAGGGTCCAATGGCTCGGCGCGAGTCCGCCGCGCAGCAAGGCGATCTTCGCCAGCGCGTCCTGTTTTCCCCCGGCGCCGACGCGGATGCTCCCGTCCGCCTCGCGACGGCCATTGCCGATGACGCAGCCGCTCCAGACGGAGCGTTCCGCCGCGGGAAGAATCCGCCGCAGCCGGTCTTCGGGGTAATCCAGAGGCACGCGGAGGAAAAAGGGCTTCGCCTCCTTGCGCGGGGATTGGCGCAGCCAGTCCGTGAATCGTACGAGCAGCTCCCGGTCGTCCTCTTCCCGAGCCGAGGACAAGACGTCGACGTAGAATCCCGCCGTTCGCGTCAGAGAGAGCGTCTCGACGAGCAGAATCAGCTGCTCAAGCGCCCGATCCGGAGACGCCCCCGGTTCGGGGGCGATTCTCGCGAACAGGGGCAGGGAGTGGCCGGGACTCTCCAGCCGGGGCAACGTTCGGACAAGGCCGGGGTTTTCGTATTCGCAAGGATAGACGATCGTTTCCGTTTTTGTCTCGTTAACGATCGGGGAGCGGCATTCGATCGGCCGAACCGTAATCGGGCCGATCTCCATGAATCCGAAGCCGAATTGGGCCAGCGCCCGATGCGCGACGCCGTCCGGGTCTGCGTCGCCGGACAGGCCGAGCGGCGTCGGGACGGGGACGTTCGCGACGCGGCGCTCCAGGAGCGGAGAAGGCTCCATGTGGCCCAGCGTCTTGATCAGGAACGTGCCGCCCGGAATGCGACTGATCCTTCCCATGGCCCGGAGCGTAAAGCCGCGAGCGATTCTGGAAGGGAGCCGGAACAGCACGGGCTTGAACAACGTTTGGTACGACCAATCCGGCACGATCTCAACCTCCGATGGCGATGTTGCGATGATTATACCATAGCTTCCGCGGAGGTTGCCGCGCGTTTTCGCGAAGGTTGTCGTCCGGTGGGGAACCTGATAAGATTCGGATAGGTTCGCGAACATTCACAACGACGGGAGACCGACATTCGCCATGAAATTCGCCGTGCAATTTTTATCCTTTTTCGTCATCCAGAACGAGGGGACCGATCCGAACGGCCCGAAGAAATACAAGCATTACCAGACGCTGACGCACGAAGAGTATCAGGACAGCGAGCTGAAGGCGTTCCTGGACGGGGAGTTCAAACGCATCGCGAAGCGGAAGGCCGAGGTCAACGCCGCCTCCGAGAACGTGCCGACGAAGATCGGCCGGTTCGTCGTCGAGCCGGGACACGATCTGACGAGCAACCCGAACTACAACCTTTTTCAACGGTTAAGAACTGCTGTCGACAAAACGGAGTTCCACAATTTCAGCGACGACGTGCTGCGGCTGTACATGGATACCAATTCGGTAAGGGGCGGGGCGTTCGTCCTAGCGACGGCCAAGCTGAACGAGCTGTACGACGAGCCGTTCCTGTTTCTGTTCAAATGCGATTTCGAATCGAAGATCGCGCGGGTGTCCGACGAGCGCAGCCTGATCTCCCAGGTCGAGATGGCGATCAACGCGAAGAACATCAAGTCCATTCAATATCCGCACATGCCCGAGGAGGGCATGATAGAGGAGTGGGAGCTGAAAATCCACCAGGCTTCGCACGCGAGATATTTCGAGGACTTCCTGAAGTACGTCAGCTACGAGAAATCGAAGCCCGAGATCGTCGCCGATCAGGTGATGGAGCTTGTTCACGAATATATGGAAACAAAGTGGCAGGCGGCGGACATCCCGTATTACGATTCGGGGGCGGACGAAGGAGAAGAGGCGGCACCGCCGCAATCATTGGAGCCCGAACCGGAAGAAGTCGCGGCGATGAGGCAGGAAAAGCAGCAATTCGATGTCTGGGCGGCAGGCGAGAAGCGCGAGCTGCAGGAGAAGTGGTCGCACGACCACGTCCTGGAAGCGACGAAGCGGATCGTCGAGCTGCAGCCGGACCTTGAGCTGAGGTTCAAGCTGGACGACATTCAGATCAAGGGCCATATGGACGACTACGGCAACAATATCCATATAGCCAGAATGAACGGACGCTACGTCGTGTTGATCGAAGGGGACTCCTTCCAGTTCGAGAAGGGCGTGTCGCCGATCGAGCTCCTTCACCCGGAGGAGATGCAGGAGGTGCTGCAGCGCGTCGGCAACGGCACGCGGAGAAGGGCGAGCGGGGAAGCTCCTTCGTTGGATTGAGAGGCGGACGGGACGCGGGAGCGCGAGCGTGCTCGCCGGCAAGGAGGCTTTTCCGCCGCGTTCCGGCCTCGTCATCGAAAATAGAGCAACCGCCGATTTCGAATCGCGCGGTTTTCCTCGTTTCTATCGGACACAGATGACCTTATTTAGTCGAAAACCCCACATTTTGAAGGCAATCCGGACAGACGATCCGTTATTCCCGCTTTTCATGGCCGAAATCGCCATCTTCAAGCCAAATAAGGGCTCCCCAGTCCGCATAGATGCGCAAAACCCGGTTTTGTTCACCATTAGCGGATCCTCTGTCCGAACGACCGGGATGAGGCGGGCGAAACGTACGTTAAGGAGTCGAACTGACGGAACGGTGTGGGGTAGAGCGGATGATGAGGAGGCGAACTGACGGGACGAAGAGTTTTCACCGGGCAATAAGAGGGCGACGGGGCGTCTTTATTGAGTAACCGGCATAAAGCACGCGATAGTTCCCCTTCCTGAAAAAGTAAAAAAAGATATAATACAGATGAGGTTGGAGTCGCATCGGGAGGGATAAATATGTTCGAATCGATCGGGAGACGCTTCGGGATCGGCGTGGCGATCGGAGTGCTGCTGGCGGCGGGAATCGCGGCCGCGACATGGGACGAAATTCGGCCGGCTTCGCGGGCCGAGTCGTCTGCAGCTGGACCGCAGAGCGATCCGGGTTCCCGTGATGAGCCGCCACAGACAGCTGCAACCGTGCCTGCCGGTCCGGACGACGCTTCACCGCCGCCGGCTTCCACTGAGCCGGAGCCGCAGTTGCAAGCCGCGGCGGCGCTCGTGGAAAAATACGCGGACCTGGGTCTGATCGACGTACATAACCATGACGCCGCCCGCTACCTGACTTCGATGAAGGCGTGGGATCGGTATCGCCTCGCCAAAGTCGTCCTGTTCGGCAACATCTCGGAGCCCTCAGCAATGCTCACGGATGTGGCGGCATGGGAAGCTTATCGTTATAACCCCGATCGGATCTATCCGTTTTTCTCCGGTTTCGACATGTTCGAGGAGAAGGGGCTGGAGACCGTCAGGGAAAGGCTGGAGCAAGGCTACCTTGGCATTGGGGAGACCGTGGCGGCATCGATGCACTCTCCGGTGCTCGCGCGCGTGATCTGGAAAGCCGCGCATCCGATGGACGGCAATCTTCCGGAAGTGTACAAGCTTTGCGCGGAGTACGACGTTCCGATCCTGCTGCACATCGATCCGCCCAGCGGCGAGCCGATCCAGAAGCTCAAGGAAGCGCTGGATGCGTACCCGGACACGATCATGATTTTCGCCCATGCCAACGTCTATCAGAGCGCGGAATCGATCGCGGCATTATTGCAGGACCACGACAATCTGTATATCGACTTCTTCGCGGGCTTTACTTCTTATAATCCGGCCAGTCCTTATCGTACGGAAGAATATATAGACGTCATCGAGCAGTACCCGGAGCGCTTCTTTCTGAGCACGGACGGGGCTTTCGATATGACTTACGACGAAGCGATTCCCGCCATGTACGAGACGATCGATCTGCTCAAGCCCGAAACGAGAATGAAAGTGGCCAGCGCCAACTTCCAGCGGTTGATCGATGCGCAGAAGCCGACGCGAACGCAGTTGAGACGTTTCGAAGAATACGGGGGAAGCGAACGAACCGGACAAGATCCCGCAGTCATGTCCCGCCACGAAATGAACGTGCTGCTGTTCGAATTGGCCGGCGAGCAATAATGCGGGACTTCGCGGAGGGCTGCTAGACTTTGCCGTTCGTACGCCCCCGCCGAACGCGATATAATGGAGAGAAGGTCGATAGGTAACGGGGCGAGCGAAATGAACTTGGATTACGGTCAAACGACCCGAAAAAGAAAAATAGCGAAGCTGCTGCGCGAGCGCGTGTCGGGCTTGCATGAACGCGACGCGGGTGTGTGGGGGTATGCGATCGCGGCGATGTGGGCCGTCAGCTCGGCGGCCGTCGGCGTAACCGCGACGGGCATGCCGACCGGACTCGGCATGACGTTCGACGTCGTCGCAGGCATCGCGTTGAACACGATCGGGTTGCCGATCGCGTCGCTGGCGATCGCCGCCCTTCTCGCGATCGCGGGCGCGAAGCTCCCCCGCGTCTCGGCGGGAAGCTTGCTGTACACGGGAACGCTTTTTTATTTTATTCTCTATTATTCGGAATTCGGCTGGGCAAGCGCGCTCGCTTACGCGGCCGCTTTCGCGCTGCTGGTTGCGGGGGCTGGCCTGACCGTAGGCGTCGCGGCGAAAGCAAGCTTTAAAAACAAGGCGCTGCTGATCGTATTGACGGCAAGCGTCCTTCTGGTCGTGCTCGGACCCGGCGCCGATCGGTCCCGCCAAGCGGACATGGCGGCAGACGCCGATGACGGCTCCCGTGAAGCGCAGGCGCAGGCCGCGCTGCCGTCGGATCCATCCCAGCCGGGAGATTACGCTTATCGTTATTACACGTACGGCAACGGAGAGGATCGGCATCGATCCGAATTCGGCCAGGACGCGGATTGGCTTTCGGCTTCGGTAGACGGATCGGATCTGATCGACAAATGGCCGTGGCTAAGGGCGCAATTCTGGGGCTTCGACGAAACGAGCCTTCCGTTGAACGGACGGGTATGGCTGCCCGTAGGGAGCGGCCCGTTTCCGCTCGTGCTGATGGTGCATGGCAATCATCTGATGGAGAAGTTTTCCGACGAAGGGTACGGCTATCTGGGAGAGCTGCTGGCCAGTCGCGGCTTCGCCGCCGTGTCGGTCGACGAGAACTTCCTGAACTATTCGGTCTGGTCGGGCATCCCGAACAATGACATGAAATCAAGAGCCTGGATTCTGCTCCAGCACATCCGGCAACTTCAAATTTTCGCGGCCGATTCCGCATCTCCGCTCGGAGGCCGCATCGATTTCGGCCGGCTCGCCCTGCTCGGGCATTCCCGGGGAGGCCAAGCGGCGGCGATGGCCACGGACGCGGAGCGCTGGTTCGGTGACGACGCGACTCTGCCTGAAGCGGGAAGCTATGCCGTAGAGGCGGTCATCGCCTTGGCTCCTACCGATACGGCGGTCGACGGCGAGTGGACCGAATTGAGGGACGTCTCCTATCTTACGCTGCACGGGGCGAAGGACGCGGATTTAGTTAACTTTTACGGGGATCGGCAGTATGGCCGGGTCGCTTTTCCGAACCGGAAGGAAGCGTTCAAAGCATCCCTCTATATCGAAGACGCCAACCATAGCCAATTCAACACGGAATGGGGCCGAACGGACAATTCGATGCCGAAGGGGCTGTTCGTTCGTCCGAGAAACCTGCTCGAGCCGGAGCAGCAGCGGCAGATCGCCAAATTGTACGTCTCGGCGTTTCTGGAGGAGGTCTTCCATCGTTCCGGCCAGTACGAGGGGCTGTTTCGCGACTACCGGGCGGGAAAGGATTTTCTCCCGGACACGAGATATTTCAATCAATACGAGAGCGGCGATTTTCGGCCGTTGGCCGATTTCTCGGGAGACGACCGCTACGAACCTTCCCCGGGCGTGACGGCGGAAGCGACCGATCTGACCGACTGGCGCCACGCGGACGCGCTGAATCGGCAAGATCAGGGGAAGGCGGATAAGGGCGTCGAGCTCGGCTGGAAAGAGGAAGGGGCGTACACGATTCGGCTGGAGGACGAAGCGGTCGCGAATTTGACGGATGAAGACGTGTTGATGTTCTCCTTGGCGAACCGGGGCCGCGAATTGGAGGCGGAGCTCGACGCCTACGAGGAGCCGGAAGAGCTCGAAGCGTTGGAGGAAGCGATCGAATCGACGCTGTCGATCGACATCGAGCTGGAGGATCGCTCCGGCAACGCGGCGCGGCTGCCGCTGGACGCGTTCATGGAAGCGGAACCGCAGGTGGCGACCGAATTTACGTGGCTGCCCGGATTGGAGTCCGTCCTCGCCGACGGCAAGTACAAGGATGCGGAGGAGCCGGTGTACCAGACGTACGAGCTGCCGTTGCGGGAATTCGTGGACGCCAATCCCGATTTCGACCCAGCCGAATGGACTCGGATCACGTTCCACTTCACCGCGGGCCCTGGCAAAGTGATGCTGGATAATTTGGGGTGGATGGGGTCGTAGTTGTCATCACGAAAAAGATATACGGATTCGAATGGATCGATTTCCGTATATCTTTTTTGCATTTATCCATAGAAAAAAATACAAAATCAACGAAAAATCGATAGATTTATGTGTCTGTTAGAAGGTTTATATGGTACAATAGTCACGGTTTATTGGTTATTTATGGATTTGATGGGTATTTGTCCGCAGATCAATTTGGAGGATGAATCGATGAAAAAGAAATGGTTAGTCATCGCTTTGATCATTAGTTTGCTGTTCGGGGGGCTCGTTCCTCAAGCAGGGGCAGAAGGGGGGCAAGCATCGAATCCCCTCCATTTCTCCGATAATTTCGAGACGGTATTGTCGAATCAGCCAGCACCCGTCACCCCGTCCCCAAGCGTCACTTCCGCGACATACGGCAACGGTATTATCACGGTAGGGGGGATCGAAGGATATCAGCCTATAAACGGCTATGCAGTGCTATCTAGAGAAGATGGAATGTCACTGCCGACGACGCGTTACTTAACGTTTAACCAACTGGATATTAGCGATGTTGAAATCGATCAGGAAGCAAAATACTCCCTTTATCTGGAAGTTCATTTTCTTGATGATCTTTCAAGATACGAGAAAATTGTCTATATCGATTCAATGAAACTCAAAGGCGATCAACTGGCTAGCATGAATAGCTGGCCGATTGCCCAGGATGCCGTGACGGTCACTCCGGATTTGTCTAATCTGACGGAATTTACGGATACGGTTATGTTTATTCAACCGGATGGGCTGCCGCAATTGACCCCGATAAGGGTTACAGCAGATAGCTTCCAGCATCCCGTAAGCATCCGCATGAAGCCCGGAAAATTGTTGTATACGATGTTCGGGAAGCAAAACGATACAGGATACGGGATTCATAAATCGGTGGATATTCTCGGGGAAACGGCACTAACTGTAACTTTAGAAGACATTAATTCAACAGCTCTTCTTACCTTGCCCTCGGAAACCGAAATAGCATCTGTTTATCCGGGTGCAATGCTCGCTTCTTCCGTTTTTAAGGAAATAGATAAGTTGGCTTTATCCAAGTCCACTTTCAATATTTCGATCGAGATAAAGAAGAGTCTGGATGAAGAAAAGTATTTAAAATATGATTGGCATACGAGTCAAGAGATTACACAGCCAAAATCGTTAATTCTATCAGATCATATAGAGTTACAGAATACTTTTCTGAATGTCATTGAGGACAGAATTGCTTATACCGTTGCCGTTAAGAGCGGAGACTTCTATTTAGGAGTCGTTTCAGAGTATACGAATGAACAACGGATCTCTGCGATATCTTCTAATTTTACTATTAGAGATAATGAGGGAGAGATTCTTCATGAATCTACGAATCCAAATATCAATTGGTATACGGGTTGGGAATTACTGGATCCGAAGTTGACGCCAGGTAAATACACGGTAGAGCTAACCGTCAATTATCCGGGCTTGCCGACCCCGCTAACGATTTCCAAGGAGATTATTTTTGGCGGCCCTGACGGACGAAATACGAACGGATTGTCCATTCGTGCCCAAGATGATTCCGGTAAACCATTGAGCGATGGACAAGTATTTTTATTTGAAAAACAATTGCCTGATATTCTGGATGTGAATTTGGGCACTAACTTTTATTTTCCTATACTGAAGTATGAGTCAGAAGCTACAACTCCGGGGCTTTTTTTCATTCCAAGCGCATACCTGTTGGCAGGGAAAGATTATGAGGTCGTCATTATAGGCAAAAGCTCGAATGGTCAATCTGGAGGAGTCTTGTATCATCAGAGTATAACTTCCGGGCAATCGGATCTAAACCTTAATAGTGAAAATTTAAAGAGGTTTGCTTATACTGCCCAAAATGCCAAACCAGGAGATTTTCTGCACTTGACAATTCGAAGCCTGCTAGGTCATAACTTGATATGGCCGACCTTGGTTCCGTTTAATGACCAGCACCAAGCCGTAGCTTACGTCCAAACCGAGGACAATCTCAGAGTATATGGTTATCAGTATCCCTCGGATTCTGTCGGCATCTATTTGGAGAGCGAACATTCGGCTTCGTCCCCCGTCAGGGTAGATCTTACCGCGGATTTGGTCAGGATCAGCGCTCCGGATGGATACGATAATTCTGCAGCAATGATCGCCGGGGGAATGCCAAAGAAGACGTGGTATGTAACGAAAGGGTCCAATATTTGGGTGGACTACTGGGTTTCAAAAAACGGGTATAGATATGATTTTGCAACAGTTTTATCTCCAATTGAAGAGACAAAACTATCGTTCGAAAAAAACTTGAGTGGCTTTGGTCAATACCATACGTTTCATTCGGGCCAACTCGAACAGGATATCTACCAAACATTCTATGACGGGCGATACAGCACTCTTTTTAAGGTTTCGCGTGAACTGCAAACTAATAACGAGCATGCTCCCTACCCCTCTTTGTTTCAAGCTCATACTTCAGAAGGGGTGAAGAATATATCGGTTGAAAACACCGGTGAATCGATCGAGTATCGCGAGGTTGAGATAAATAAGGAAGGCAGTAATTTGCTGCTGAACGGAAGCGCCATCGGTGGCGGAGGCGGAACACGGGAAGCTCTATTGGAATATCAGTTATATAACTATCTCGATCAACCGGTTGGGGAGCGATGGTTGACGAATTTTCCAATGCCTTTTAAGTGGGACATTCCGAACGTAGCGCCTGGAGATTACACATTAAAGCTCGTTCAACAAAACTTTCCCGAGGAAGTCGTAAAATTATCAGGGGAGCTTAACATTCACTTGTTACCTGCTCTGGAACAATCTCGGCTAAGAATTCCGGTCGACTTCCCGGCAAACTTTGATCTTCAAGATTTTTTATTCGATTTCGTAGAGATTCGAGCAAAGAACGGATCTGCTTTGGACGGTCGCATTGATCAGTCCGGTCATTTAAATGTTGAAGGTTTAATTGATCCTAACGAAGATTACGTCATTTTGCTCGCCCTCATTTTGAATAAATCAAAATGGACTTCGGACAGCAACATTTATTACCGGCAACTTCGCTTAAAAGGGAGTGAGCTGCTTGGCCTGGATCGAATCACGGTGCCGTCTAACCTGGCAGCCGTTAGTCAATCGTTCATTCGGCCCATCCGGCCGGACGATTCCTTACGCGTGAATTATTTAATGCCGGTAGAGGGATTCAGTCAGCCTTTCGTCTTTTTTTCCTATCCGTATGACACTGTGAAGATGATGTTGTCTCCGGAAGATTTCGTTATTAATCTACTGGGTAATGACAATTCCGTAACCGGTTATAGCCGGATTAAGAAGATCGGGGTTAATCCAGATACACATGCCTTGACGGTCTCCGATGCCAAAATACATGAAGTTCGATTGAAGCAGGAGCATCCTTTTCTAAGTTTCATGACGTCTTATGCCGAGTATCCGTCCTATATAGGAGCAGGTTATAGTTTTTACGAAAAGCGTTTGTTAAATAAAGTACACGTTTCGGAAGGACGCCAATCTCTCAGTTTCTATACCTATGAAGCGCTACCTTACGAAAATCCCTGGTTGTATTCTTGGGAGACGAAGGGACCGGTGAACGTTCAAGGCGACTTGACGCTAGAATTCGACGGCCGAATCAACCCGAATATATCAAAATTGCACCTTGTGCAAAGCAAGGAAAATGGGATCACTTCATTAGAGCTTCGACCGGAACTTGTCAGCGGAGTTCTAAGATTGACAAGCGTTGCTTACATCATTGATGAGAGGTCGTATTCCCCTTCGGCCAAAGTCGTGATCAAGAACAGCGCCAACCAAACCGTCTATGCGGGCCAAAGCTTGGCATGGAATTTCGGAATGAACATTCGGGCAGCACTCGACGCCGGGACGTATACGCTCACGTTCAGCTTGCCGATCGGTCCGAATAAGGAAATCTCTTTGACGGAGTCGTTTACGGTTTCCGGCGATGGGGTATCGAGCCCTCCGACGGCTCCGACAGGATTAAAGACGACAGAGATTACGGCCAATAGCGCGACGTTGAATTGGAATGCTTCATGGAGCCCGGTCGGCGTGAAAGGCTACACGATTTACAGCGGGAACACCCGAATCGGTTCGACGAAAGGCGCGACGACGTATAAGGTAACGGGGCTGACTCCCAATACATCGTATACCTTTACGGTAAAAGCGTTTGACGACAATGGCATCGAGTCTCTGGCAAGCCAAGCCGTATCCTTTAAAACCCTATGCGTAGGTATATGCGGCGTAGGCGGCGGTGGCGGTGGCGGAGGTGGCGGAGGTTTCATGCCTCCAAGCCCGGCGGATGAGCATGCCGCAATCGTTCTTCCGAAAGATATTCCGGCAGCTGCAAACGGCAAAATAGCCCTGAACGCCGACGGGAAACAATCCGTGGTTCTACCGGAAGGCATCGCTGGCATCGTCGGAGATAATAAGCTGGAAGTCCGTATTGGAGGAACGACCGTTTCGATTCCGCCGCAAGTGCTTGAACAGTTGGCGAAGCTAGGCGTGTCCGAGTCATTAACCGACTCGAATGTCGTGTTGTCGGTCGTCCCGTTGGATCCTGCCGACGTTCTCGCGACTTCGGCGAACCCTGCGGAGACAGGCACGACTCCCCAAGGTGCGATCTACGAGCTGCAGCTATTCATTCAATCCAAAAACGGAGAAGAAAAGAAACTGACGCAATTCGATGCTCCGATTACGCTGAGATTTGCAGTGAATGCGGGTGCGGATCGCAGGTTGACCGGGATTTATTTTATTGCGGATAACGGAAGCTTGGAATACGCGGGCGGTAAATGGGAAGATAACGAGCTCGTTGCCGAATTGAGCCACTTCAGCAAATACGGCGTTTTCCAAGTCGTCAAACAATTTTCCGACGTACCCGAGAAGCATTGGGCCCGTTCCGTCATTCAGGAGATGTTCGCCAAGCAGGTCGTGAACGGAGTAACGGAATCGACTTTCGCTCCGGACAAAAATATTAGCCGTTCCGAGTTCGCGGCGATGCTCGTCAAAGCCTTGAAGCTCAAATCGACAGAGGACGCTGGCTTTAGCGACGTGCCGCCACACGCATGGTATGCGCAAGCCGTGTCGGCCGCTTACGAGAACGGGATCATTAAAGGGGTAAGCGAAGGTCGATTCGCACCCGGTCAGCTGATTACGCGCGAAGAAATGGCTGTCATGGCTGTGAACGCGGTTCGTTTCGCTCAGCAATCGAATGGATCCGGCGCAAAGCTCGAATTTAAGGATGCCGAAGAAATCAGCGGGTGGGCTAGAACGGCGGTATCCGAGGTTACGGAGATTGGTTTGATGAAGGGGCGCAGCGGCAACGCGTTTTCTCCGAAGACGAATGCCACCCGGGCCGAAGCCGCGCAAGTCGTTTCGAATTTGTTAAAAGAATTATCGCAGTAACTCCTAAAGGAGAGCCCTCGCCGGTCTCACTGGTTAACGCGTTACCCCGGTCCTTGATCAAGGGCTGGGGTTTTGCATGTCTGAAAGAAAAACCAAATTCCGCTCCCGACAGTCTAATAGAGGTAAAGGAGGAGCGGCATTGGATACGGAAGGGCTGGTTAGAGCGGCGCAGCGGGGGGACGACGAGGCTTTTTTCGTCCTGGCGAGCTCCGAGAAGGAACGACTATACAGAATCGCTTACGCTTACTTGGGCAACGAGGCGGACGCGCTGGACGCCGTGCAGGAGACGATCTGCCGGGCTTACGGCAAGTTGAAAAAGCTGAAGGAGCCTCGTTACTTCCATACATGGCTGATTCGAATCTTGATTCACTGCTGTATCGACGAGCGTAAGCGCCGGCATAAGACGCGGACGCTCGTCCGAGAGTGGGAATCGCCGACGACGGAGGACGCCAGTCCGGACGAGCGGTTGGCGCTGCGGGGCGCGGTGGATCGGCTGGACCCGCGTTTCCGGCATGTCATTATTCTGAAATATTATCAAGATATGACGTTGGCGGAAATCGCCCGATTGCTCGAGAAGCCGGAAGGAACCGTGAAGACATGGCTTCACAAAGCGCTAAAGCAGCTAAGAACGATCGTCGACCGGGAAGGAGGCGTCGCGAATGGCGAATCGTGAATCGATCGAACGGCACTTGCGAGAGCTGGAGGGACTGCCGGGTTTGCCTCGGACCGACGAACTGGAACGGCGCATACGCGCTGGAATCGAACAGGGCAAGGCGATGAAGGAGAAAGTGAGAAGCAGGAGAAGGCGCGGAGCTTGGACGGGAATCGCGGCGTGCCTCCTGCTGGTGCTGTGCGTCGGTTTCATCCGTTTGTCTCCGGCGTTCGCTTCGTTCGTGCAGGAGATTCCGGGCATGGAGGCTTTCGTGAAATATATTCGGAACTCCGAGGATCGCAGCCTGGGCCTGGCCCTGGATCATCAATACGTGCAGCCGCTCGATTTAGCGGACGAATACGGCGGGATCTCGTTTCGCGTGGAAGGCATGATCGCCGACGAAAACCGCGCTTTGATCTTCTACGCGATCGACGGCGGTTCGGATCGGCGACCGATCACGGCGGATCGCGTGGAAGCGAAGAGCGTCTCCGGCGACGAGCTCGGCGACATGACGAGTTACGGCGAGCACGGCGTCGAGCAGGAGAAGCCGTTCAAGGGGACGACCCGCGGCATCGCGGACATTCAGCTGACCGGGGATCGACGGCTCCCCGACCGCTTCGTTCTGGAGGCGAGCTTAAGGGTCGCCGATCCGGACGCCTCGATCCCGAATCCGCTGTCGAACGAGCCGCCGGAGGCGTACGAACCGGATCGGCCGAACGAGCATCTCTACCGGGTCGAGATTCCGGTTGACCACGCGCGGTTCGCGGGAATGAAGCAAACGTACCGGTTGAACGAGACAATTGTGGCCGACGGTCAACGAATCGAGTTCGTATCCGCGACCGTCACGCCGCTGCAGGTCATGGCGGAGCTGAAGGCCGATCCCGCGAATACCCGGCGGGTGTTCGGCGCGGGAGATATCCGGCTCGTCGACGAGAACGGCGAGGAATGGAAATCGTTCTGGAGCCGGGGGCAGCTCGACGAAGGCGCGACGATCGGGTTCGAGAGTCCTTATCTTCGCGAGCCGAAGGAGCTGTACCTCGTCGGAAGCTGGTTCCGGGCATTGGACAAGAGCAAGCTCGACATCGTCGTGGACACCGAGAGCGGACAATTGCTGCGCTCTCCGGACGGCTTGAAGTACAAGGGGGCGGTTCCGTACGGGGACTATACAAAGCTGACTTTCTCCGTGACGACGGATCGCGAGGCCGATCCGATGCTGTATTTGGGCATCTTCGAGCACGAGTTCCAGGACGCGGCGGGACGAACGCACGACACGGCTTCGCTCGCGGGACTCGTCGGCGGCTCGACCGGCAGCGGAACGGAAGGCGAGCAGGAAAGCTACCTCTATCTGGAGAACGAGAAGTACGCGCAGCCGCTGACTTTTCGCGTCTATCAGTATCCGGACTATATTCGCAAGCCCTTCCGGATTCGCGTCAAATAAAGCGCCGGAGGCATACAATATTCCCATCGGGCGCAAAATGGACTATAATGATACGTACAAGTAAATCCAATGCGCTGTGAGATGAATGAGAACAGCTGTCAGGATGGTGCGAACTCCCCGAGTCCGTGTCCGGTTCGGCAGCTGTTTTTTTGACGTCCAAGGGCGGAGAGGGGTGTAAAGATGGGCTTGTTGAGCATGCATTCGGTCATTCCGGCCGTCCGCAACATGAAGGAGTTCGAGCAAGCGCTTGCATCTCCGCAGGAGGTCATTTTCCTGCTGGAAGGGGAATTGATCCATCTGCAAGGCCTCGTCGCCAGCGCCAAGCGGGCGGGCAAAAAGATGTTTCTCCATCTGGACATGGTGCGGGGCATCAAGGACGACGAGGCTTCGATTCATTTTCTGGCCAAGGCGATCAAGGTCGACGGCGTCATCAGCACCCGGACGTCCAGTCTCATTCATGCGAAGAAATACGGGCTGATGGCGATCCAGCGCGGGTTTCTGATCGATTCCCATTCGGTGAAGACGATCATCAACTCGGCCATGCACATCAAACCGGACTATATCGAAATTTTGCCCAGCTATTCGCATCCGAAAATCGGCATCATCCAGCGCGAAACCGGCATCGACATTATTCTGGGCGGGTTTATCGACGGACCCGACGACTTGCCTCCCCTGTTCGGGGCGGGGGCGATCGCGGTGTCGACCAGCAACGTCAGCATGTGGGACTCATCCTTATCCTAATTCCGGGAGGCGTTACCGATCGTGGAAAAATATATTTTGTCGTTGGATCAAGGCACGACCAGCTCGCGCGCGATTTTGTTCGATCACGAGGGGCGGATCGCGGGCAAGGCCCAACAGGAGTTCAAGCAGTATTTTCCGAAGCCGGGCTGGGTGGAGCATAACGCTAACGAGATCTGGGGCTCGGTGCTCGCGGTTATCGCCACCGTGCTCTCGGAAACCGGCGTGAAGCCGGAGCAGATCGCGGGCATCGGAATTACGAACCAGCGGGAGACGGCGGTCGTCTGGGACAAGGAGACGGGCATGCCCGTCTACAACGCGATCGTGTGGCAATCCCGCCAGACGGCGGAAATATGCGAGGAATTGAAGCAAGCCGGTCACGAGGAAAAGTTTCGCAATAAGACGGGGCTGCTGATCGACGCCTATTTCTCCGGAACGAAGGTGAAGTGGATTCTAGATCGCGTGGAAGGGGCGCGCGAGCTCGCGGAGCAAGGGAGGCTTCTGTTCGGCACGATCGATACTTGGATCGTCTGGCGGCTGTCCGGCAGAAAGGCGCACGTCACCGATTACACGAACGCTTCGCGCACGCTCATGTACAATATTCACGAGCTCAGATGGGATCCCGAGCTGCTCGAGATTCTGACCGTCCCCGAGCGAATGCTGCCGGAGGTGCGGCCGTCGTCGGAAGTATACGCGCTTACCGATAAGCATCACTTCTTCGGCTGCGAGGCGCCGATCGCCGGCATCGCCGGAGATCAGCAAGCGGCGCTGTTCGGTCAGGCTTGCTTCGAAAGAGGCATGGCGAAAAATACGTACGGAACGGGCTGCTTCATGCTGATGAATACCGGGGAGCAAGCGGTGGCGTCCGAGCATGGCTTGCTGACGACGATCGCGTGGGGGATCGGCGGCAAAGTCGCATACGCGCTGGAAGGGAGCATCTTCGTTGCGGGCTCGGCGATCCAGTGGCTGCGCGACGGGCTGCGGATGTTCGCCGACGCCGCGGAGAGCGAGAAGTACGCGACCCGCGTGGAGTCCGCGGAAGGCGTCTACGTCGTCCCCGCCTTTGTCGGCTTGGGAACGCCGTATTGGGACAGCGACGTGCGCGGGGCGGTGTTCGGCTTGACCCGGGGAACGACGAAGGAGCATTTCGTCCGCGCGACGCTGGAATCGCTCGCGTACCAGACGAAAGACGTGCTGAAGGCGATGGAGGCCGATTCCGGCATTTCGTTGAAGAAGCTCCGCGTGGACGGCGGGGCGGTCAAAAACGATTTCCTGATCCAATTCCAGAGCGACATGCTCGGCGTGCCGGTGGAGCGTCCCGTCGTGAACGAAACGACGGCGCTCGGCGCCGCCTACTTGGCCGGACTGGCGGTTGGATTCTGGGATTCGCCCGACGACATCCAGAGGCAGTGGAGCATGGACCGCTCCTTCTCGCCGGAGATGGAGGCCGCGGAAGCGGAGCGTTTATACGACGGCTGGAGCAAAGCGGTAAAAGCCGCCATGGCTTTCAAATAAACGCCGGATGTGGTACACTGAGAGCAAGTAAATATTGATGGTTAGAGATGCTGAGAGACCGTTACGCATTATGCGCATTGTGCGCATAATGAGTTCGCGGTCTCTTTTTTATTACTCGAAAAGAGGGATAGCATATGGCGACACGCGTTTTCTCCGGGGGCCGGAGAACGGAGATTTTCGAGAGCATGCGGAAGAACGAGTACGATCTGCTTATAATCGGAGGCGGGATTACGGGCGCTGGCATCGCTCTCGACGCGGCTAGCCGCGGGCTTCGCGCGGCGCTCGTGGAGATGCAGGATTTCGCGGCCGGCACGTCCAGCCGCTCGACGAAGCTCGTGCACGGCGGGCTGAGATATTTGAAGCAATTCGAGGTGAAGATGGTCGCGGAGGTCGGCAAGGAGCGCGCGATCGTCTACGAGAACGGACCGCACGTGACGACTCCCGAATGGATGCTGCTGCCTATCTATAAGGGAGGCACGTTCGGGTCGTTCACGACTTCGGTCGGCCTCAGGGTATACGATTACTTGGCCGGCGTCAAACGCAGCGAGAGAAGAAAAATGCTGAAGTCGGAGGAGACGCTGCGGAAGGAGCCGTTGCTGAAGCGAAACGGTCTGCTCGGCGGCGGATACTACGTCGAATACCGGACGGACGACGCGAGGCTGACGATCGAGGTGATGAAACGGGCGGTCGAGCTCGGGACGGACGCGCTGAATTACGCGAAGGCGGAGAAGCTGTCTTACAAGGACGGCCGCGTATGCGGGGCGACGGTAACCGATCTGCTGAGCGGCGCGTCGGGGGAAATCCGCGCCAAGGCGGTCGTCAACGCGACCGGGCCGTGGGTCGACACGCTGCGGGAGCTGGACGGCTCGAACCGCGGCAAGAAGCTGCGGCTGTCCAAGGGCATCCACCTGGTCATCGATCAGAGCCGGTTTCCGCTGCGGCAGGCGGTCTACTTCGACACCGACGACAAGCGGATGGTGTTCGCCATTCCCCGCGACGGCAAGACGTACGTCGGCACGACGGACACGTTCTACGACGGGGACAAGGCGCATCCGACGATGACGGAGGCGGACCGCCAATACGTCATCGACGCGATCAACTTCATGTTTCCGGATACCCGGATCACGGAAGAGGACGTCGAGTCGAGCTGGGCCGGCATTCGGCCGCTTATCTACGAGGAAGGGAAAAATCCGTCCGAAATTTCCCGCAAGGATGAGATCTGGGAATCGCAATCCGGCCTGATCACGATCGCCGGAGGCAAGCTGACCGGTTACCGCAAGATGGCCGAGGATACGATGGATCTGGTCGTTCGGAGATTGGCCGGCCGAGTTCAGGCGGGACCGAGCCGCACGAAGGGGATGCCGATCTCCGGCGGCGACGTCGGCGGCTCGGACCGGTTCGGCGACTATGCGGCGAAGGTTGCCAAGCAAGGAGAGGCCGCCGGATTGTCTCCGGAGGCGAGCTTGAAGCTGGCGCGATTCTATGGCTCCAATGCGGAGAAGGTATATCGGTACGCTGCAGGAGGCGGGGCGGAAGCGGAGCGCTCCGGGCTGCCGCTCGATCTGTTCGCGAGGGTGCGATACGCCGTCGAGGAAGAAATGGCCGCAAAGCCCGTCGACGTCCTCGTCCGCCGCACGGGCGCGCTGTTTTTTGATATCGCTCAAGTGCGCGCGTACTCGTCCCGGGTTATCGCTCTCATGAAGGATATGCTGGCATGGAGCGACGAGACGGCGGACGCGTTCGCCGCGGAATTGGAGAACGCCGTCCGCGACGCGGTCGTTCCGAGAGAGGAGCAGAGGGAATAGGCATGTAAATCAAGCAGGCCGGACAGATCGCGCGAACTCCGTGGTTTGTTCCGGCTTATTGCTGCGTTGAAGCGCAGGCAAGACCCCGATTCGGAAGGGTTTGCCTATTTTTTGCATCTTTTTTCGTGACTCGGATATACTTTGGATATTCATGGCGAGAAGGGTGTGGTATAATTGATGCAAGAGTACAAGAAAGGAAGGGTAGATGTGGCGACGACAACGATTGGAAAATGGGGAAATAGCATGGGCGTCCGCATTCCTCAGGAGTTCCTGGATAACGTTAATTTAGGGTTAGGATCGAAAGTGGAAGTCCAGTTGATCCCCGATCAGGGCATTTTATTGAAACCGGCCGCCAAGAATAAGCGAAAGTCCAATCGGGAATTGCGGATGCTGTATTTGTCCAAGCGAGGAAAAAACAAGCCGGAAATGTCGCAAGGCGAACTGATCGAAGATGCTATGGGGGATGAGATTTAGGAATGGCGATTACAGGGACCGTAGAACGAGGCAGTATCGTGTGGTGCCAGCTTCACCCCGCGAAAGGCCGCGAACAACACGGCTACCGCGCTTCAATCGTAATCTCGGATGGATTCATTGATCCGTCTTTGAACAAACTGGCTGTGACCGTTCCGGTTACGACGCAATCGATGGGACATAGCTTTGAAATCCCGGTCCCTCCGGGAATTGAGACGCCCGATTCAATATTATTGCCTCCACACCTCCGCTTTCCGGAACTGGAAGGCGTAGTTCTGGTTAACAATATAAGATCGATTGATCTGGATGCAAGAAATGCGTTCGTAATCGGCAAGGTTGATCCGTATTCCGTTTTTTTCGAAGAAATTATCGACAATGTCATGGGAATCGTCGCTTACCCTGAAGATGACGAGTATTATTCGTAACGACTAGTTCCCGCCATACGCTTCGGGAGGCGGCCGACCGGTAGCGGAATCCCGTCCTGGACGGTCGCCTCTTCAACTCGCTACTGCCGGCCTTCATCGCCGGCACGCATGAGCTGGCGGAACAACAAAGCGAGCTTTAGCCGCAGGAGGTCGCCGATCTTCCGCAAGTCCACTCCGAGCAGCTCGCTGACTTTTTCCAAACGGTACAGCACGGTGTTGCGGTGGATGAACAGTTCCTTCGCCGCGGCGTTGACGTTTCCTTCATTCGCGAAGTAAGCTTCGAGCGTCCTCAGCATTTCCTCCGCGTAATCGTCCCCTTTTTCGAATAGAGGCATCATCAGGTTGTGGCCGTATTTTTCCATAGTCGGCTTCGGAATGTGCCGAAACAGGGAGTTCAGCTCGAGATCGGAAAATAAAATGACGCCGCCCTTGAGAGACAGGCGCTCGCCGAGCTCCTTCGCCTGCTCGCACTCCTCGCAGGCTTCAAGCGTATCGGTAAGCCTCAGCTTAGGCTTGCTGACGTAGGAACGGATTGCGTACTCCGGGAAGGAGCAGATCGCTTCCTCGAATCCGTCGACGACCCGCCGGAGGAAATCCGGAACGGGCATGCCGTTCGGAGGCAACGTAAAGAGCGAAACCATCTCGCCATCGAGAAATAGGTGGTAGGACCCGAGATTGGCGAGATAAGGGTGATACATCAGCTCGCGGCGGATTTTGCGCAACCCTTTGTGCGTTGCGGCCGTGCTTGGCGAATCGGTTGCGGTTACGGTTCTGACGCACAGATAGGCCGCGGCGTCGAAGTCCTTTTTAAGCATGCGCGTTTGCTCGAGAAACTGCTCTGCGGCTATCTTCTTGCGCAAGTACCGTTCGAACAGCAAGGTCCAGCGATAATCCGCGACCGATAAGCGATTGTCCTGAAAACGGTCCATGTGGAAGGAGAGAATTTCCGCCGCTTGGTGGAAAAGCCCTTCCTCCTCCTGGATCGCCGCGGCTTGGTGGGGCATGACCAGCAAATATCCGCTGCACTCGCCATCCTGGGTCAAGGGGACGCTGCATCGCCAGCCCTGCGCGGTCCGGCTTTTGTCGAACTTCTGAACCCACGGCCAATCTTTCAGAATCGCGTCTTCCTTCCAGCCGCTAGTCGAGTACAGTATTTGTCCTCTGGCTCCGACGATTGCGATCGGATGGGACAGAATCTCTCCGACCCGTTGAAAATAGAGGGAAGATTCCCCCGGCTGCATCGCGAATCTCATCAGGTTTTTCTGCTTGTCCAGGGCATCGTGAAGCTTCTTCGTGCTCTTCTCGATCTCTGCTTGAACAAGCGCGTTCATCTGATCGGCGAAGGTGAATTCGTAAGGCAGCTCAAGAAGCGGGAAGTTCAAGCGATTCGCTTCCTCGATGACGATCGGAGGAATCTGGTTCCAATAACGGCCGAGCTTGATGCCGAGCCCGGACGAACCGCGCTCGTTGAGGGTAAGCAGCAGCTTCAGGAAATCTTCGGGCGTATCCTTGATCGCGAAAGCGGTCGTAAACAGCATTTCGCCCGGCTTAATCCAGTTGACAACATCCGGCGCGTCCATCATGTTGACGGAACGGATAACGCGATCGCAGCCTTCCGCGCCCGCCGCGACGCGCGATCTTGAAAGGGGATAGATGCGAAGGGCTTCTTCGACGGTGAGATGCATGGCAGGTTCCTCCTCCCCTTGACGGCTGAAGCTCGGACATTCCGAAAATAGGCGCAGACTAGGAAAGCGGCATTTGATGAGAGATCGCTTCGAGGAAGATGTCGGCCATACGCCGCGTGATCCGTTTGTACATTCGGCTTCCGATCTCCTCCGTGGATGCCGTCGGATCCCCGATGACCCCGGTATTCGAGAGATCGCGGGTAGCCCAGGCGACGGAGACATCCCCGCCAAGCTTGAAACAGGAGCATTCCGAAAGAGTCGGATATTCGGCCAGGTATCGTTCCGGGCGCACCCAGTCCGGTTTTACCGCGAGCATCAGAGATGTTTCCAGCGCCCCGCCGTGAATTCCGTACTCCATTTCCCTGGCCGATAACGCTTCGTCTTCGTAAAGCCCCGCCGTATTCAGCGCATACACCTGCAATCCCAGCTCTACCCGTGCATCCCTTGCCGCCAAAGCGATGATTTCCGGATTTCCGCCATGGCTGTTCACGATAATCAACCTCTTCCAGCCGTCGGCATGCATGCTGCGAGTCAAGTCGGCCAGTACGGCTTGCAAAGCGGCGGTGGACAGGGAGAACGTTCCGGAGAAGCCCGTATGTTCATTGCTCTTGCCGTATTGGAGAGGCGGGAGCAGCCAAGCTGCCGAATCCTTAGGCAGAAGGGCGAGCGCGCCTTCGATCAGCGCTTCGTTCAATAAAGAATCCGTGAATACGGGCAGGTGATTCCCGTGCTGTTCGACGGAAGCGATCGGCAGAATCAAGATCGCATTATCCTTTGGGAGCTTGGCGATTTCTTCCGTCGTCAACCGCGGGAGAAAACGGTCGTTCCAGACCTGGCCCTCGTATCTAGTGCGCATAGTAAACACCTCTTGGTAGAATGAATGCTTTATATGTAAAGTAATATAACAATAAATCATTCTAAATTCACTACTTGGGTATATTTTCTAGTCCATTTTTGGGTTTTGGTACAAAAACCATCGAGATATTCGTTTCATAAACCAAAATGTGTAATTATATCTTACATAATAAAGGCGAATTCTCGTATACTCCTCTCAAGAACCTAACACAACTTGGTTTGTCGAGGAGGGCTCATCAAATGAAAAAAGTCGGAAGCCGTCGGTTTGCATCGCTATCGTTCGTCCTGATATGCGCCTTGATCCTGGCCGCCTGCGGCAGCAATTCTTCGTCCGAGGGAACCCCGTCGGCCGGAGGCGCTTCGCCGGCCGGGGAGACATCGCCCGCGTCTCCTTCCGGCGAAGATCAACCCTACAAGGGACAGAAGCTCGTCGTTGGCGTCTGGGGAGGCTCCTATGCGGATACGATCAAGAAATTCGCGGTCGAGAAGCTGGAAGCCAAGGGGGCGAAGGTCGAGCTCGTGCTCGGAGGCACCGGAGACCGGCTGGCCAAGCTTTACGCGGAGAAGGGCAACCCGACGATGGACGTCGCGTTCCTCAATCTGTACGAGTCGAAGCAAGCGATCGACGACGGCGTGGCGGAACCGGTCGACGAGAGTTTGTCGAACTTCTCGCAGCTCTATCCGGCCGCGCAGCAGAACGGGTACGGGATGACGTTCATGGGACTGGGCATCGTCTACAACAAGGAGCTTCTCGAGGAGCCGATTGCAGAATGGGCCGACCTCTGGAAGCCGGAGCTGAAAGGCAAAGTCGCCTTCCCGACTTATCCGGGCTTCGAAGGCGACGCGTTCGTCGCGATTGCGGGCAAAGCGTTCGGCGGATCCGAACGGGACGATCAGGCGAACTTCGACAAGCTTCAGGAGCTGAAGCCGATCCCGATGTCCTATTCCAATCTGGACGAGCTGTTTCTCGAGCTGAAGAACGGCAGCGTGCTTGCGGCGCCGATCTTCAACAGCTACGCGAACGAATTCATCAAGAAGGGCTTCCCGGTCGCCTTTGCTTCCCCGAACAGTCCGGGTCCCGTCATGGCGAAGGATACGATCGTCATCGCCAAAGGCACCAAATACCCCGAATTGGCCAAGGAATTCGTAGACCTGTGCATCGGTCTGGAGATGCAGGAGCATTTCGCGAACGACCTGTTCATGGGCCCGACCAACAAGGAAGTGAAAGTGTCCGACGAGTTGGCGTCGCAGATCGTGTATGGGGAGGAATCGGTAAGCAAGCTTGAGGTGCTCGATTGGGATTACATCATCTCGAAGCGTTCGGAATGGACGCAGAAGTGGAATACCGAAATTCTTGCAAAATAAGACGCTTCCGGGAGGAGAAGAAACAATATGCGCGAAGCCAACGTCAAGTCCCGTCAAGTCCGCGCCGCGGGACGCGGCCGGTACTGGTCGAATGCCATCCTGCTCTCGCCGGCCCTGATCGTATATTGGCTTGTGTTCCTCCTCCCGGCGATCGTGTTGTTAATTAACAGCGTTCAGGCGAATCAGCCGGAGAGGAGCATCTGGGAGAGAGACTTGTCCCTGGGAGCCTTCTCCCGATTTTTCTCGGACCCTTATTTTATTCAGGTTATCGGAAGGACGGTTCTGATCGGCGTCGTAGTCGTGCTGCTCTCGCTGGTCGTCGGCTACCTGTTGGCCTATCACATCTACAAAGCGAAAACCTTCGTCAAGACGACCTTGATTACCGTCGTGCTCACGCCGCTGTTCAGCGGGGCGCTGCTTCAATCGCTCGGCTGGTATCTGATGTTCGCCCGTTACGGACCGCTGAACGCGGCGCTGATGAAGACGGGGCTGCTGTCGCAGCCCTATAATTTCCTCGGGACCTACGGCGCCGTCGTCGTCGCGCTGGTTCACGGCTTCCTGCCCTTCATGGTGCTCTCCATCGTGAATTCGCTGCGGACGATTCCGGCGAACGTGCTGGATGCGGCGTCCAGCTTGGGCGCGGGCAAATTCACCTCGTTCCTGCGCGTCACTCTTCCGTTGTCCAAGGGCGGAATGCTTGCCGGGAGCGCTCTCGTCTTCGGCGGCACGATCGGCTCCTTCGCGACCCCGGGCATTGTCGGCCAAGGCAAGATTCAATTGCTGGCGCAGATCATCTATCAGCAAGCGATTCAAGTGTTCGATTGGCCGTTCGCATCGGTGATCTCGATCGCGCTGCTGCTTGTTCTGATTGCGGCCTTTGTTCTTCTGACGGGGTTTTTCAAGAAATCGGGGGAGGTGCGAGGATGAGCCGGATTCCCTTCGCTCGCACGGGCGCTCGCGGAGCGCTGAAGTTTTTTTACCGCATGGCCGTCTGGCTGAGCATTCTCTTCGTTCTGGCTCCGATGCTGCTGATGGTGCTGGTTGCGTTCAACGACGCGGACTATTTCTCTTTTCCGCTCGAAGGACTTAGCCTGCGCTGGTTCGAAGAGATGCGGGACAACGGCGAGTACCGCAATTCCATTCTGACGAGCCTGAGGCTGTCGGCGGTCGCGACGGTAATTTCCTTGGCGATCTCCGTTCCGGCAACGCTGGCGCTGCGGGCGAAGGGCAACAAGCTCGTGGAATCGATCGTGCTTGCTCCGCTGTTTTTTCCGCTGGTCATATGGTCGCTCGGCTTGCTGCAATTTTATGGGTTGGCAGGCTTGTCGGGATCGTTCGTCTCCCTGGTTCTGGCGCATACCGTTATGGTTACGCCGTTTATTTTCCGCATCGTCATCCAGAGCCTGCGCGATCTGAATCCGAAGCTGGAGGAAGCCGCGTTCAGCTTGGGGGCAAGCAAATGGACGGCCTTCCGCCAAGTGACGCTTCCGCTGATCGTTCCCGGGCTGCTGGTCGGCGCGGTGTTCGGCTTTCTGATGTCCTTTACCGACGTGACGCTTACGATGTTCATCTCCAGCTCCGGCTCTCCGACCTTTCCGGTCCGGGTTTATTCGGAGCAACGCAGCGAAGGGCTGAACCAAATCGTGCTGGCCTGGACGGCGATCATTACGTTCGTTATTTTTCTGCTTTCCCTGATCGGCGAGAAGTTCGCCCAGTGGTCGCGGTATTTCTAATCCCCATCGAAAACAAGGAGGCTGTCAGTTATGATCAACAAAATCGGTCCTTTCAAAATAGACGGCAAACCGGCATTTACGCAAATTACTCCCGAGGAAGTCGCGCCTTACGTGATTTTCGTCGTCAAGGACCCGCTTCACGGCTGCGAGAAGGACGTCGCGGAGGAGGTCGCCGAGCATTTCGATACCCATAAGCTCGTCGCCGATACCGGCATGGCCAGGACGTACACGGGAAGCTACAAAGGCGTCGGCGTTACGGTCGTCTCTTGCGGCAGCGGAGGCCCCGAGCTGGAAATTATTCTGATGGATATCATGGCGAATACGAAGGCACATACCTTTATCCGCGTCGGAGGCTCCGGAGGCATGCAGGAACGGTTGTCCGTAGGCGACCTGGTCATCGCCACCGCTGCGGTCAGGGACGACGGGACGAGCCAAGCCTATGCCCCCAAGCAGTTCCCCGCGGTGGCGGACTTCGAGCTGGTCGCGGCGATGAAGCAGGCGGCGGAGAACAACGGATTTAAGCACCACCTGGGACTGACCCGGTCGTGCGATTCGGAATATGTCGGAGTCGGCCGGCCGGCTCGCAACGGTTATCTTCTGGAAGAGCACAAGCAGCGGTTCGAAACCTGGCATAGGGCCGGCGTGCTGAATGTGGAGCGGGAAGCGGCCATCCTGCTGACGCTGACGACGTTGTTCGGTTTGCGGGGCGGCGTCGTGAACGCGATCGGGGACAATTTCGTTACCGGCGAGCCGTTCCTGGCCGGAGCCGGCTTCGAGAACGCGGTCGCGACCGCGTTGGACGGCATTGTCCTGCTGGATGCGAAGCTGAACGGGAAGTAAACAAGGAGCGACAGGCTCCGCGTGAGGAGGAGAAGCCATGAGCCAGTTGGAGTTGGAAGGGTTGTCCAAGACGTTTCGGGGGGTCGAGGTGCTCCGGGAAGTGAAGCTTCGGGTGGAGCCGGGCGAATTCGTCTGCTTGCTCGGACCGAGCGGATCGGGCAAAAGCACGATCCTCAGAATGGTCGGCGGCTTCGAGACGCCCGACGCCGGGACGATCCGGCTTGCGGATAACGAGATTCAGGATCTTCCTCCGAATCGCCGCAACATCGGCTTCGTTTTCCAAGACTACGCCCTGTTCCCGCACCTGTCCGTGGAAGAGAACGTCGCGTTCGGATTGAAGTGCAAGAAAACGGAGAAAAGGGAGATCGCCTCGCGAATCCGGTCCGTGCTCGAGCTGGTCGGTTTGACGGGGCTGGAGAAGCGGTATCCGAAGCAGCTGTCCGGCGGCCAGCAGCAGCGGGTTGCGATCGCCCGCGCCATCGCTCTGAGGCCTTCGCTGCTCCTGCTCGACGAGCCGCTGTCCAATCTCGACGCCAAGCTTCGCAGGCAAATCCGGCTGGAAATCCGCGAGCTGCAGAAGGAATTGGGCATCACCACGATCATGGTTACCCACGATCAGGAGGAGGCGATGACGATGGGCGACAAGATCGCGGTCCTGCAGCAGGGCAGCATTCAGCAGTACGGAAAGCCGCTCGAGCTGTACCGGAAGCCGGTTAATCTGTTCGTGGCGGGTTTCCTCGGGGATCCTCCTATTAATTTGTGCTCTTGCCAAGGGACGAGCGAGGGGGGAGTGCCGGGAGTGCGGGCATTGGATACGTTCCTGGCGATCCGTTCGGAGCATCGCGGCGGGCTGGGGGACTTCTGGGAAGGACGCGAGCTGGTCCTTGGCATTCGGCCGGAGGACATCGGGATCGGGCTTCCGGGAAGCGGGGGCGTGCCCGCCGTCGTGGAGGCCGTGGAGCATCTCGGATCGAATGCCCTCGTCCATGTCCGGACGGAAGCCTCCCGCGCGAAGCTGACCGTTCAGGCTCATTCGAAGGCCATTCCGGAAGCCGGGGACCGGGTCGAGCTGGCGATTCACGGAGAGAACGGCTTGCTGTTCGACGCCGCGACCACGCTGGCCTTGCCGGAGATGTCCCTTATGGAAGCGATGCCGCTTGCCGGCATCGGCCGATAGGAGGGCGCCATGAGAAGATCGCGGATTTTAACGTTCGGCAATGTCGTCATGGACGGCATCTTTATCCTTCCGAGCATGCCCGGATACGATGAAAAGACGTTTGCGAAGACGGTAAGCTGGTATCCCGGCGGCCCTGCGGTTCACTTCGCCACGGCTTCCGCCAGACTGGGCTCGCGTTCAAGCGTGCTGGGCTGGGTCGGAGACGACTCGATCGGCCTTCAAGTCCAGCAATTGCTGGAATCCAGAGGCGTCGAGCTTGCTCTGCACCGCATTATGAACGCTCAGACTCCGACGGCGATCATCATGATCGACCAGACCGGAGAGAAGGCGGTGGTGCTCTCCCCTCCCCTGGACCAAGGCCGGCTTCCCGCGCCCGAGGAGGTCGCCGCGCTCGATCTTTCGCGAACGGCGCATCTGCACACGCATTTATTCCAGGAGGAGTACGTCCGGTATTTGCTTGCCGAATGCGGGCGATCGGGCATCTCCCGTTCGCTCGACATCGAGCCCTCTTCTGTGCGCCGCTGGGGCCGGGAGGCCGTCCAACGGATTCTGCGCGACGTCGACATCGTATTCGTGAACGAGGCCGCCCTCCGACTTCTTGCCCCGGAAGGCGAAGAGTTGGCCGAGAAGCTCGCGGTTCTCGCGTCCTGGGGGCCGATGGTCGTCGTCTGTACGCGCGGCCGAAGGGGGAGCGTCGTGCTGTCGGGCGATCGGTACGTTTCCTGTTCCGCGCATCAGGTCGTGACGAACAGCACGCTGGCCGCCGGGGATATTTTCGCCAGCGCCTTCACCTATCGCTATCTGAAGGATAAGGATTTCGTCGAAGCGACCCGCTTCGCATCCGCGGCGGCGGCGGTCGCCATCGGCCGTTCGGGGAGCTCCGTCTACTATCCTTCCCTTTTCGAGATCGAGGAGACGATGGAGCGGAATCGGCTTAACCTGGAGATCAACGAGGTGAACGCAGAGTGGAAACTTATATAAACGGGAATGTGCTGATCGGACCGGAGTTGGAGCTGGTGGACAACGCTACGCTGATCGTCGAGGACGGAATTATCGTCTCTATCGGGAAGTCGTCGGGGGAGCAGGGAATCGATCTGCGGGGAGGGCTGGTCATCCCGGCGTTCGTTGACGCCCATACCCATATCGGGGATACGGGCGCCAAGGAACTCGGAACCGGCCTGCTGGTGGAGGATGCGGTACTCCCCCCTTACGGGCTCAAGCATCGCTATCTGCAGCAGCTTTCCGAGGAGCGGCTAATCGAAACGATGCGCCAGGGCTTGAAAGAAATGCTGAAATCCGGCATCGCCGCATTCGGCGATTTCCGCGAAGGCGGGCTGGAGGGCATTCGGGCGCTGCGGAAGGCGAGCCGCGGGCTGCCGATCCGTCCGGTCATTCTCGGCCGTCCGATGGCGGATTACAAGGCGGGCTTCGAGCTGACCGCCAAGGAGCTGGAGGCCGTGGCGGAGGAGGCGGACGGCTTCGGCATATCCAGCATCGGCGCATTCGCTCCGGAGGTGTACCATCAGATCCGCGAGGTCGTCGGAGATAAGGTGTTCGCCATCCATCTCAGCGAATCCCCCCGGGATCACGAGGCGTCCTTGGCCAAGTACGGCCAGACGGAGGTCCGCCGGGCGTTCGCGTTCGAGCCGGACTTGATGGTGCATCTGACCCATGCGACCGATTCGGACTTGACGGAGCTGAAGGCGCGCGATCAGCGGATCGCCTGCTGTCCGCGGACGAACCTGATTCTCGGGGACGGAATCCCGCCATTGCACGAGTTTTACCGGCGCGGCATTCCGATCTCGATCGGATCGGACAACATGATGTTCTCGAGCCCGGATCTGTTCCGCGAGATGGATACGGCCAGCCGGGCGACGCGCGGGGCGACCCGCGACCCGCAATCGATCGACTCCCGCTACTTGCTCCGGTCGGCGACCGTATCGGGGGCGCAAGCGCTTAAGCTGGATGGCGTCATGGGGGCGCTCGAGCCCGGAAAGCAAGCGACTTTCCTTGTGCTGGACGCCGAACGCGATCCGTTCGTCTACACCCACGACCGAATTTCTTCTGTCGTTCATCGCTGCGGCCCGTCCGACATTCGACGGTTCGTGTGCGCCGGAACGACCGTGATCGACGAGTTCGAGTTCGTTCTGGATCTATAAACGAAGAGAGGAGGGATCGCATGAATCTGACATTATCGCCGCGCATACGGGAAGCTGCGGATCAGGGAGGGGCCGTTGTCGTTGTCGAGTCGACGCTGCTGACGCACGGACTTTCCTATCCGAAGTGTCTGGAGCTGGTGCTGGACATCGAAAACGAGATTCGGAAAGGCGGAGCGGAGCCCGCGGTGGCGGCCATGCTCGACGGAAGGATACACGTCGGACTGGAGCGGGAGGAGATGGAGCGCATCGCCAGGGACGAACGGCGAGTCAAGCTGACGGCCGCCGATCTCGCCGTCGCCGCCGTGAAAGGCCGCAGCGGCGGAACGACGGCGGCGACAACGGCGTGGATTGCGCGCAAGGCCGGCTTCCGGGTCGCGCTGGCCGGTGGGCTGGGAGGCGTTCATCGCGATGTGGCGGAAACCTGGGATATCTCGGGCGATCTGACGGCGATGGGCGAGCAGCCGGTCATGATGGTGTGCGGCGGAATCAAGACGTTCCTCGACATCGGCAAAAGCCTGGAAGCGCTGGAGACGCTGGGCGTGCCGGTCTGGGCGTACTGCAGCGACCGCTTTCCGGGATATTTCGTGCGCGAATCGGCCTTCCGGGCGCCGCGAATCGAATCCGCCAAGCAGGCGGCCGCGATGGCGGCCGCGCATTGGGACATGGGCTTCTCCACCGGTATCGTGCTTGGCGTGCCCATTCCCGAAGCGGCGGCGTTCGGGGCGGAAGAGATCGAAGGCGTTATCGGCCGCGCGCTGGAGAAGGCCAAGGGACAGACGGAAGGCAAGGGCGTCACCCCGCTCCTCATTCGGGAGATTGAGAGCTATACGCAAGGGCGATCGGCGGCGGCCAACCGCGCGCTGATTCTGGAAGCCGCCCGAACGGCGGCGGAAGTCGCGGCCGCGTTCGCCGGAGTACGGCGGTCGATGGCCTAAACGCGTCAGGAGTCGGGTTTTCAAAATCACTTGAAGGGAAGAGATCTTATGGATATCCGTATTCCGCTTGCAGGAATGGCAGACGAGCTGCCGGTTTACAAGATTACGCCGAACGACACGAATAAGTTCGTGCTGCTTTCGGACGGAGATCATTATCCGTTCATGAATTGCATCGAAATTTTCGACGTGGGCGGCAAGACGCCTCCGAACGTGCACGAAGCTGCTTTCGAGCATTTCTACGTCATCTCGGGGGTCGGATACGCGATCGTCGGCGACCGGAAAATTCCGATCGCCCCGGGCGCCCATCTCGTCGTTCCTCCCGGCTACAATCATCAGGTCGAGAACGTCGGCGACGAGAAATTGTACGTCTTCACGACGATGATCCCCGACGAGCGATTCAGCGGCCTGATCAAATCGGGGGTGCCGGCCAGCCTAGACGAGGAGGACGTTCGCGTGCTTTGCCGAAAGGGGGAGTAGCATGAGAAATTCGCATGGAGCCTATATCCGCCCCGATGTCGCGTTGGATAAGCTTGCGGGAGGCCCCCTCGACGGCTTGAGCTTTGCCGTGAAGGACGTATTCGCCGTGCGCGGGCACGTTTCGGGAGCCGGAAGCCCGGATTGGGCGCGTTCCCATCCCGAGGCGGATCGCCATGCGGCGGCGATCGAGCGTTTGCTGGCAAGCGGCGCCCGGTTGGAAGGGCTAACGCATACGGACGAGCTGATGTTCAGCCTGAACGGGGAAAATTACCATTACGGAACGCCGATCAATCCTCGGGCGGAGCGGCGCATCGCCGGAGGCTCCTCCAGCGGCTCCGCCGTCGCCGTCGCTTCGGGTCTGGCCGACTTCGCTCTTGGCACCGATACGGGCGGTTCCGTCCGGATCCCTTCCTCTTATTGCGGCTTGTACGGGTTCCGTCCGACCCATGGCCGGATATCGATGGAGGGCGTCGTTCCGCTTGCTCCGTCCTTCGATACGGTAGGCTGGATGGCGGGCTCCGCGAAGCTGCTCGCATTGGCGGGAGAGGCGCTGCTCCAAGAAGAGGGGAACTGCTCCGGCGTCGGGAAGGATGCCGGTTTCGGTTTCGGCAGGCTCATCGTCGCGAAGGATGCGTTAGCCGTCGCCGACATGGCGACCCGCGAGGCGATGCGGCCGCTATTGGAAGAGCTTGCCGCCGATTTTTCGGTTTGCGAGAGCTTAGGTTTGGCCGAAGAAGGCTTGCCGGAATGGATGAGCGTATTCAAGATCGTGCAGGGCGCCGAGATCTGGCAGGTTCACGGGGAGTGGGTCGAACGGACGAAGCCGCGCTTCGGGCCGGGGATCGCGGAACGGTTCGCTTGGGTAAAGACGATCGGGGCGGACGAGAGCCGCGCAAGAGGCTTGCAGATGGCCGATATTCGCCAGCGGCTCCGGGAGCGGCTCGGCGACGACGGCGTGCTGGCGATCCCGACGGCTCCGGGAGCGGCGCCTTTGCGCAATACGCGGGGGGCGGAGCTGGAGGACCGCCGGTCGCGGACGCTGCAGCTGTGCTGCATCGCTGGATTGGGAGGACTGCCGCAATTGACGCTTCCGCTTGCGGAGGTTGAAGGCTGTCCGGTCGGCTTGTCGCTGATCGCGGGACCCGGCGGGGACGAGCGGCTGCTTCGGTGGGCCGAACGCTTCGAGAGCCGACGGAAGGCGGTTGGAACGAGAGGGGCGAGACGGATGACGCAAGGAGAGGATGACCGTTGAGAAAGAGCGCAGCCGGCACGAAAGCGATGGTCGTCAGCCCGCATTATCTTGCTTCGGCCGCCGGCGCGAGAATGCTGCAAAAAGGCGGCAACGCCTTCGACGCAGCGGTGGCCGTCAGCGCCTGCCTGGCCGTCGTCTATCCGCATATGACGGGCTTGGGCGGCGATTCGTTCTGGCTGACTTTCGAGGCCGGGGAAGGACGCGTGCGGGCATATAATGGAAGCGGCCGTTCGGGGGCGGAAGCGACCCGGGAACGATTTGCGGGGATGGACGCCATCCCCCATCGCGGGGTTCTGAGCGCGATTACCGTGCCGGGCATGGCGGACGGCTGGTGGGCCGTTCACGAAGCCTACGGCCGCCTGTCCTTTGCCGACACGTTGGTTCCGGCGATCGAGTACGCGGAGAACGGGTTTCCGTGTTCGATTAACCAAAGCCGTCACTCGGCGGCCTGCAGGGAAGTGCTGAGCGCGTCGCCCTCCGCTGCGAGTATTTACTTGCCCGGAGGACGCGCGCCGGCGCCCGGGAGCCGATTCGTCCAGGGAGAGCTGGCCCGAAGCCTGCGCCTATTGGCCGAGGGAGGACGAGAAGTCTTCTACGGAGGGGCGCTGGCCAAAGAAATGGTACGCGACTTGCGCCTTCGCGGCGGTCTGTTGACGGAGGAAGACCTGGCCGGCCATCGGGGCAAATGGGAGGAACCTTTGGCCGGAAGCTACAGAGGGTATACGCTGCATCAAGCCCCTCCGAACTCCCAAGGCTTCGTCGGGATCATGACGATGCAGATGCTGGAGCATTTCGATTTCGATCACATCGAGCATGGCTCGTATGAATATTATCATTTGCTCGTGGAAGCGTTGAAGCTGGCTTTTCGGGATCGCAACGAGCTGCTGACGGACCCGGAGTTCCATCCGCTGCCGCTCGATCGGCTGCTCAGCCAAGCTTATGCCCGCGAGCTGGCCGGACGGATCGATCTGCGGCGCGCCCGGCCTCTTGACGGGCCCCTCATGGGCAGCGATACGGCCTACGCCGCCGTCGTCGACGAGGAGGGCAACGCCGTCTCGTTCATTCAAAGTCTGTATTTCGAGTTCGGTTCCGGCGTCGTGGCCGGAGATACGGGGATTTTGCTGCAAAACAGGGGCTCCTTCTTCTCGCTGGACGCGAATCGCGTCAATCGGCTGGAGCCGAACAAGCGTACTTTCCATACGTTAATGCCCGCGATGGCATGCCGAGACGGGAAACCGGCGATCCTCTACGGAACGCAGGGAGGGGAGGGCCAGCCCCAGACGCAGACGGCGCTGCTGACGCGGATGATCGATTACGGAATGACGCCCCGTCAGGCTATCGAAGAGCCGCGCTGGGTATGGGGGCGAACCTGGGGAGAGGAAACCCGGGAGCTGAAGACGGAAAGCCGGATCGCGGAGGCGGTTCGCGAGCGCCTGAGCCTGGCCGGGCACGAGGTTCGCGTCGTCAAGCCGTTCGATGAAATTACGGGGCACGCGCAAGCGATTCTCATCGACGAACGAAATTGTCGGCAGGGGGCCGCCGATCCGCGCTGCGACGGCGAGGCCATAGGATGGTAGATGACCGAAAAGGAGGCGACGATAATGACATTGCACAAATTGGGGCACGACCGGAATCACTGGTCGGTGTCGCGGGAGCGCGTCGATCTTCGCAGGCCGATTCGCGAGGCGAAGGCGGTTTCGTTCCAGGCGGAGCCGCAGCGGTTAACGATGGATTTGCGGAAATGCGCGCTGATCGTGGTCGATATGCAAAACGATTTTTGCAGCGCGGGGGGTTGGCTCGATTTTATAGGCGCCGATTACAAGCCCGCGCGCAAGCCGATCGCAGCTATCAACCGCTTGCTGACGGTTTTGCGGAAGGAAGGGGTGCCGATCGTCTGGTTGAATTGGGGCAACCGCCCGGACCGGATGAACTTAAGTCCGTCGGTTCTGCACGTCTACAATAGCGCCGGCGACGGGGCGGGCATCGGCGATCCGCTTCCGGGCAACGGCTCTCGGGTGCTGGAGAAAGGCAGCTGGGGGGCTTCCATTTTGACTGAGCTGGACAACGGGCCGGAAGACATCTACGTCGACAAGTACAGGATGAGCGGCTTCTGGGATACGCCCCTGGACAGCATTCTTCGCAATCTGGGCGTCGAAGCCTTGCTCTTTGCCGGAGTCAATCTGGATCAGTGCGTCATGGCGACGCTTCAGGATGCCGTATGTCTGGGATACGACGCTATCGTCTTGTCCGATTGCTGCGCGACGACTTCCCCGTCTTACTGCGAGGAAGCGACGTTATACAATGTCAAGCAATGCTACGGATTCGTGGCGCATTCCGATTCCCTCGCGGAAGGGATCGCGTTCGCGGCCAACGGAGCCGCGATCGGCTGATCGAGAGGAGGTTTGAAAGCCATGAGGCTGTGGAGCGTTCGGAAGGACGGAGTCGAGCAGGCCGGCATCGGCACCGACCGCGGGATCGTGCCGATCGAGACGGTCAATCGGATCACGGGCGCGCGGTGGCCGATCACGATGCTGGAATTGCTCGAATCCGGAGAATACGAGGCGATCCGGCAGTGGCTGTCGGAAGAGGACCGGGAGCTGGACTCCTTGCCGGCGATCGCGCCGGAGCGCGTCGAGGCGGCTCCGCTGCTCCGACGCCCGCGCAAAATATGGGGGATCGGCTTCAATTATGCGGCGGACGCCGCCGAACTTGCCGCAGCCGACCCGTCGGAGGAGCCTGTCGGCTTCCTGAAGCCGGATACGAGCCTGATCGGTCCCGGCGAACCGATCCGGCTTCCCTCAGGCGAAGGATGGTTCACGGCCGAAGCGGAGCTGGCGATCGTCATCGGCAAGGCTTGCCGCGACGTAAGCGAGGAAGAAGCTCCGCGATACGTAGCCGGGTTTGCGGCCGCTCTGGATATGACCGCCGCGGACGTTCACGCGCGGAATCCGCGGTTTCTGACCAGGGCGAAGAGCTGCGATACGTTCTTCTCCCTGGGTCCGGAATTGGTCTCGCCCGACGAAATCCCCGACGTGTCGGACCTGCGGGTCGGCACGGCGCTGAACGGCCAAGCGATCCACGAGAACGTTGTTCGCAACATGAGGTACCGTCCGTGGTACGCAGTTGCGTTCCACTCCCGGTTTATGACGCTGCTGCCCGGAGATATCCTGCTGACGGGCACCCCGGGACCGGTACGGATCCGGGAGGGCGATACGGCGGAATGCCGAATCGCCGGGTTTGCTTCGTTAAAGAATCCGGTTCTGGTTTATATACGAGAATACCATGAGAAGGAGATGAGCGAATCATGCTCTATCAATACTATCCGACCGTTCCTCACGGCTATAAGTTCGAACTGAACAAAGACATCGAGCTGGCCTCCGCCCATTTCAATCCTCATCGGGATGCCGGGAAGTCCAGCGCCATGCACGGGCATACTTTCGTCGTGAATATTACGATCGTCGGCGACGAACTGCAGGATTCCGGTTTTCTTGTCGGCTTCGGCGCGATCAACGAGCTTGTCTTCGACAAGTACGACCATACGGTGCTGAACGACCACCCCGAATTCGCGGAGACGTTCCCGACCTCCGAAGGAATCGCCATGACGCTGTTTCATGCGATCCAAGACGCGTTGAAGGATCTTCCGAACAAGCCGAAGCTGCTTCAGGTGCTCGTCCGGGAGAATCCCGCCAGCTACGTCGTATACCGGGGATGAGGCGCGGAGCGCGAACAAATCCGAGCCGTTTCAGACGGAGATCGAACCTGGCATAACGCCTATCGAACATGAAGCTCCTTTTGCCGGGGTTTCATGTTTTTTTGTCGAGCGGTGAAAGGATTTTGCCGAGCGGGTGTTGAAACTTGTCAATACGGATTATCTATACCGACTTTCATTCCGGAAGGCAGGGAGCACCATGGCACAAGGCTGCCGGATCGGCGTCATCGCCCCGCATTTGGACGGAGAGTATTACGGAAGGCTGCTGCCCCATATTCATCAGGCCGTCCGCGAACGCGACTCGCAGCTGTTCGCCATCCAGGTCGCGGACGATTATTTGGGCATAACGGCTCTGGAGGACCCGATCGCGTTCGAGATCGTCGACGCCTGGATTCTCATTTTGCCCTCCGCCAGCGCGGCGTTCCACGAACTGCTCGGACAGAGCGACAAGCCGTTCGTCTGCATCGGATTTCAATCGCCGTTCCCGAAAGGGCATTCCGTACTGGTCGACAATCGCGCGAGCACGAAGAAAGCGGTCGGCCACCTGCTCGATCACGGACATCGCCAAATCGCGTTTATCGGGAACGTAGACCAATACGACTTGAACGAACGTTACGCGGGTTACCGGGAAGCGCTGGCCGAACGGGGCATCGCCTGCGACGGGAAGCTGTTCGTCAAGACCCGGGACAACCTGCTGGAAGGCGGCTTCGCGGCCGCGAACGAGTTGCTGGACAAGGGGACGCCGTTCACCGCGGTCGTCGCGGGGACGGATCTGAACGCGTTCGGCGCGATCGAGAGCTTGCAAGCCCGGGGGATTCGGGTTCCGCAGGATTGCGCCGTGATCGGCTTCGACGATATTCATCAGGCGGCCGTGAACGTTCCGCCGCTCACGACGGTCAAACAGCCGTTCGAAGAGATGGCGAGGACGGCCGTCGGCATCGCCTTCGACATGCTGGAGGGGAGAAGGCCGCCGGCGGAAGAGACGTTCGTGCCCGCCAAGCTGGTCGTCCGGACTTCCTGCGCGTGCGCGGAAGAGCCGAGCTTCGAACCCGGGGACGATTATGACAGGTATTTGCGCAGCCTTTCCCATTTTCGCTTGTCGCTGCATCAAATTACGCTGAACAATTATAAAATAACGCAGGGGCTCATCAATGCGACAAGGGACGAGAAAATCGATATCTCCAAGCTGTTCTGGAATTTGGCCCATTGGGGCTGCCTGGCGCTATGGGAAGAGGACGAGCGCGGGGAGAGGCAGCTCGTCGTTCGGCAAGCGTTCAGCCGCAACGGCGACCGCGTGCCTTCGGCGGGGACCAGGCTCCGTCTGGAGCAATTTCCGCCGCTCGACGATCTGCCGCCGGGGACGCGCCCCGAGGGGAAGGATATCGTCATCTTGCATCCGGTCAAATCGGAAATGAAAAACTGGGGCTTCGTGGCGCTCGCCGGACCGCTCGACCCGCTGAACAATTTCGTCGCGAACGATTTGTCCCGCCACAGCTTCACGATTCTGGCCGTCGCCCTGGAGCGGGAGATGCTGTTCGACCGGGTGCGGGCGGTCAACGAGAAGCTGGAGATCGTGTCGCGGACGACGAACGACGGCATCTGGGACTGGGATATGCAGACGGACACGATCGATTGGAACATTCGCGCCCGCAAGATCATCAACGCTTCGGCCGCGAAGCTGACGAAGTCTCCGCGTTCATTCTTCAAGCTGGTGCATCCGGAAGACCGGAGACCGGTGCTCGCGGCGTTGTCTCCTCCGTTCCGGAAAAATCGGCCGGTTCAACTGGAATTCCGCATAAAGGGAGCCGACGGCCAGTTTATCTGGGTCTACTTGGCCGGGGATACCGTACGGAACGCCGCCGGCGAGCCGACGCGAATGATCGGATCGCTTACCGATATTACGGAGAAGAAAACGAACGAGGCGCGAATCACGCAATTGGCGTATCAGGACGCGTTGACGGGGCTGCCGAACCGGCTGCTGTTCAAGGACCGGCTGCAAGAGGCGATACGGGAAAGGACGGAGGACGGACACGCTCTCGCCGTCATGATGATCGACCTGGATCGCTTTAAAATCGTCAACGATACGCTCGGCCATCAGACGGGGGATTCGCTGTTGACGCACGCAGCCGGCATCTTGAAGGATTGCGTGGGGGAGAAGGATACGATCGCCCGTCTGGGCGGGGACGAATTTATCGTCCTTCTTCCGGCCATTGCGGGCTGCGACGAGATCGACTTCGTCGCCGATCGGATGCTGAAGAGGCTGAAGGAGCCGTTCGTAATGGAAAATCAGCCCTTCTATCTCTCCGCGAGCATCGGGGTAAGCCTGTTCCCGCGCGACGGCCGGGACGTCGACTCGCTGATTCGGTTCGCGGATTTGGCGATGTACCAGGCGAAGGAATCGGGAGGCAATCGGCTGCATGTCTATACGCCGGCCTTAGGCTCGAAGAGGGTCGAGAGGTTCAATATGGAGACAGCGCTGAGATCCGCGCTGGAGCGGGGGGAGTTGGCGCTGCACTTCCAACCGCAAGTGTCGCTCGCCACGGGCAAAGTGTACGGGGCGGAGACGCTCGTGCGTTGGCATTCGCCGGACGGGGCGACGATCCAGCCGGGGGATTTCATTCCTCTGGCGGAGGAGACGGGCTTGATCATTCCGATCGGGCAATGGGTGCTGGAGAAAGCTTGCATGGAATGCAAGCGCTGGATTCGGGCGGGCATGCCTTCGCTCGTCATTTCCGTGAACATCTCGACGATTCAGTTTCAGCAGGAGGATTTTCCGTCGCTTATCCGCAACGTTCTCGAGAAGACGGGAATCGAGCCGCATAACCTCTGCCTGGAAATTACTGAGCACACGGCGGTCCAGAATATGGAGCACAGCATCCGGATGCTGAACGAGCTGGTGAACATCGGGGTGAAAATCGCGATCGACGATTTCGGCATCGGACAATCCTCGCTTCTATGGCTGAAGAAGCTCCCCGTTCATATCGTCAAAATCGACCATTCCTTTATTCTGAACATGACCGAGGATTCCGGCGATCTCGCGATCGCCAAGGCGGTCATCGATATGTCCCATAGTCTCGGCTTGTCCGTAACGGCCGAAGGGGTGGAGACGGAAGATCAGCTGGAGCGGCTGAAGCAGCTGCAATGCGATCGCATCCAGGGCTTCTATACCGGAAGGCCGATGACATCGGACGAATATATCGCTTACTTCAAAGAAATCTCCAGCTGGATGGAGGAAGACGATCCGATTCTGAAGTAAGGTTGCGCCGTCGCCTTCCATCGCGGATTTCCGGCACGTCCGCGCCGATTCCGAATAGGATGTCCACAGAACCGATATTCTGCGGGAGGGCGGACGGTCATGGACAACCTGCTGGGGTTTATCGCGGGCGCGGCATTCGCCGCGGCGGCGAGGCCGGAAAGCTCCGGATCGGCGTGCCGGTCCGCCATCTGAATCCGGCAAGGCTGCGCGACGTCCTGCACATGCCCTATTATTTCGCCGAGGCGCAGAGCCGGGGGCGCGTACAAACCGACATCAACGACGTGTTGCTGCGCATCGTCAGAGAAGCCGATTAGGCTTCTCTTCTTCGTTGCGACAGCAAGCCGTCCGACTTCGGGTTCGTTCCGCGGACGAACGCGGTCATATACCGTTGCAGATATTCGCCGTAGCGGACGGCATGTCCCGAGTGAAGCAGTTCGTCGACATAGTGGACGCCGCGGGGAACATCGCCGGACAGCAGGCAGGCCGCCGCCGCGTAGACGCCGCAGGCGACCTGGAAGTAGGTCGCGTTCGTCCGGTAGACCGGATAGATCTCCCGGCTGCTCAGGACATTGTACATATACTTTTCTTCGTTCTCGTAGACGAGCAGGACGCCGACGAGGTCCTCGCCGTCGATTTCCCCGACCGAAGGGTCGAGAAGCGTTTGCTCCCACTCCCACAACTCGTCCACGTTATCGAGATGGTCGCGGATGACCCGGGTCATCCGTTCGCTGACGCGGTATACGAAGCCGGTCTCCCAATCTTTCAGCGTTCCGAGCGTCAGAACCTCTTCGTGAGGCATGAGGCAGCCGTAAAATTGCACGTCTCCGAGCGTGATTTTGTATTCCGCGTCGTATACTTCTTCCCGGAAATAGTGGGGCAACCGGTCCCGTACGAACATCGGGTAGCTGAGAATCGCCTCGTCGAGGAAGCATTCGATCGACCAGGAAGCGTAGACCGTCTTCGGCCGGAACAGCGCCGGGTCCGCGAAGAAGGAAGTATCGCGCTCCACGATGTAACAGGCGAGCGGATCCCGGCCGGGATCGCCGCGCGTCAGCTCCCAGGCCATCCATTGCACGACCCCCGGGTTCATCCCCGAGCAGACGACCGCTTGCAAGTTCCCGAACTCCGTTCTCCGCTTCTCGAAACGTTCGTATCTTTCCGTCAACGGAAAACCGTACAGCGTCGGATCCGCGTCCACTTCCGCATTTTCCAGCGCCGTATTGAGATAAGAGACGCCAAGCTCGTTGCAGCATTCAAGCATGCTTAACGTGTCCGCCCACGACACGTCGATGACGAGCTTCGTTCCGGTGTCGTCCAGATGCCGTTTGAACGCCTCGATGTCCCGGAGATCGAATTGATGAAGGCGGATACGGGAGCTTAGATGGGGGAAGCGATCGGCATATCGTTCGATCGTTGCCTGATTTTTATCGATCAAGTGAATTTCCCCGGCCGTCAAGTCGGCATGCAAGGGGTCCGTCGGATCCGCTGCCGCCGCGTCGAGCAAGGCCAACACGGCATTGGCCAGTCCGCCCGAGCTGCCGAGCAGAGAAACGGCTTTCCGTAAATCTGTCATCTCGATCCTCACTCTCCTTATCCAAGCGGATTAAGGGAGGCGTTGCAAGTCGCGAGGCCGCGCCTGAAAGCGCCTCTCCCTTAATATATTCTTCCTTGGACAAGTCGCTTGGATGGAGCGACCGATCGAATCGACCATTTCGGACAAGGCTGCTAATCTTCGTAGAGAGCGGCCATCGCGCGGCTCTCCTCGCGAAGAGATCGCCGCAGCTCGTCCGGCATAAGCGCCTGCGCATGGCGGCCGAACTTCAGCAAAATCTCGCAGGCGGAATCAAGCGTCTCGAATTCCGCGTCGGCTTCGGTCCAGACGCCGTCGTCCGAGGCGGATTCGTTCTCCGTCTTCACGTACCTCTCCCGGCGGAAACGATCCCAATGCTCCGAGGCGACCCGCACGCGCGCGGGATAGCGCGGAAGGGTGGACAGAAACCGCTCCGTCGATCGTTCCCAATACGTCTCCAGCCGAAAATCCGCGGGCCGCTCGAACGTTTCGTCCAGCACGCGGGCTTCTTCGAACCGGGATATTCGAAAGGTGCGGATGCTGTCCGCGTCTTCTCCGGACGGCTTCGCCGGATCCCCGGTTTCCGCGACCAAATACCAGACGCCTTGCTTGGCGACGAGGCCAAGAGGCTTGACGGTGCGCGCCGTCGCGCGGGCGGCGTCCCAACCGCGGTAAGCGATGCGCAGCAGGCGCTGCTCCCAGGCGGCTTCCTGAGCGGCGTGAAGGTGCGCATTTCGCGCAGGAGAGGCGTCGCGCCAGCCGGCTCCGTCCACGTGGATACGCTCGCGGACGTACTCGGCGTCCCTTCGCGCCGCCGCCGGAAGGGCCGCCAGCAGCTTCAGAAGCGCCGACTCGGACGGGCCTTGCAGGCCGAGGTCCCGTACGATGCTGGAGGAGTGGAGCAAGAGGAGGGAACGGATCTCTTCGGTCGTCATCCCCGTCATTCGGGTGCGATACCCTTCCGACAATGCCCATCCCCCTCGCGAACCGCGTTCGGCGTATACCGGTATGCCGGCGGCGCTCAGCGCTTCCATGTCGCGGTGAACGGTTCTTGCGGACACTTCCAGCCTTTCGGCCAATTCCCGGGTCGACATCCGGCCGCGCGTTTGCAGCAAAGATAAGATCGTCAACAAGCGGTCCGCCCTCATCGTTGGCATTCCTCCCGATTTCATACGTTGCTTTACAGTATATCATCTATTTATGACAAAGGATGGCATATATTGAGGGTTAAACTAGCCTTGCAAGTATCGGAACGAAGGAGGAATTAGGATTGGAACAACCGTTGAGAGGCCGAACGGCGGTCGTTGCCGGCGCGACGAGAGGAGCGGGAAGGGCGATCGCGATCATGCTGGGAGCGGCGGGCGCGACCGTCTACGCGACGGGTAGAAGCGTGCGGGGCGCGCCATCGGATATCGGCAGGCCGGAGACGATCGAGGAAACGGCCGAGCTGATCGAGGCCCGGGGAGGGAAGGGCGTTCCCGTCCGAGTCGACTATACCGAAGAGGAGCAGGTGAAGGCGTTGTTCGAACGGATCGCCCGGGAACGGAACGGCCGCTTGGACATTCTCGTGAACGACGTCTGGGGCGGAGAGAAGCTGACGGAGTGGGGGACGCCGTATTGGGAAGGCGAGCTGGGGAAGGCGCTGCTTATGCAGCGAAGGGCGGTGCATTCCCACATGATCGCGAGCTACTACGGCGCTCCCTTGCTCGTCGCGAACGGAAAAGGACTCGTCGTGGAGGTGACGGACGGGTACGATTACCGTTACCGGGGCAATCTGCCCTACAGCTTGGCCAAGGTGTCGGCGATCCATCTGGCGGAGGCGCTAGCCGCGGAGCTGAGGCCGCATGGCGTGGCGGCGGTTGCGGCGACGCCCGGATTTCTTCGTTCGGAGGAGATGCTCGACCATTTCGGCGTCACGGAGGACAACTGGCGCGATGCGGCGAAGAAGGACGTTCATTTTCTGCAATCGGAAACGCCGTTCCTTCTTGCCCGCGGCATCGCGGCTCTGGCCGCCGACCCCGATCTGATGAGCAAGACGGGCAAAGCTCTGTCGTCTTGGGGACTGTCGGAGGAGTACGGCATCGAGGATATCGACGGCAGGCGCCCGCATTGGGGCAATTACGCGGCGGAGCAAGGCTTCTAATGCACATTACTCCGGATGGTTGCGCGAGTCTTCGCCGACGGTGTAGGGCGTCGTAATGCCTTCGTACATGAGATGCATCGACATACCGACCTCGGCGTGCGTCAAGTTATGGCAGTGATCCATCCACAGTCCCGGATTGTCCGCCACGAAGGCGACCTCGTACGTATCGCCGGGCAGGACGTCGAGCGTGTCGGAGTACCAGGGGCTGCCTGTCGACGGTTCGCCGTTATGGGACAGCACCAGCATATGATGGCCGTGGAGATGCATCGGATGATCGACCGAACCGCGATTATAGATCGTCGTCTTGACGAGATCGCCTTCCTGAACCATGAACATCGGCGTATTCGGGAACACTTCTCCATTGATCGTGTAGAGAGAACCGAAGCTTCCGTTGAAGAAGCCGAACTTGTCGCCGAGAACCATCTCGAATTCCCGGTCGAAATCGGCGTTCGCGTCGATCGGGACAGGGGCGGGTTCGCCGTATCGGATAGGGGCGAAGGCTTCGGTTCGGGGGAGGTCGGGCACATCGCCGCTGCCGTCCCGGCTGAGCAGGATACCGTTGTTCCTGGAGCCTCCGACGCTCAGAAACACCGGGCGGTCGGGCATCAGGAACGTCAAGTCCATCCGGCCCCCGGTCGTCAGCTCGACGTGGACGTTTTCCAGCTCGCCCGGTTCGTTCAAATCCGTGCCGTCGATGGCCGCGATCTTGAACGGCGCGCCGACCAGCGCGAACTTCTGCCTGACCCAATCTTGCGTATTGATCAAGCGGATGCGCACCGGCGTACCCGGCGTCATCTTCTTGCGCAAGACGCCTTCGCGGTCGCCGATCGCGACGCCGCCGCCCGGCCAGATGTGCGTCATGACCGTGACGTCGTCTTCCGGGCTTCCGCCGGCGGGCGTTTCGGGCTCGACGATCAGGCTGCCGAACAAGCCCATCTCCACCGCTTTCCGGGAATGCTGATGCGAATGATACCAGAACGTTCCGGTCTGCTCGGCGACGAAGCGGTAGACGTGGTTTTCGCCGGGCATGACGGCGTCTTGCGTGGCCCCCGCGACGCCGTCTTCGGCATTGGGAACGTCGAGGCCGTGCCAATGAATCGTCGCGCCTTCCTCAATGTCCTTGTTGATCAGCGTGACTTCGACCAGCTCGCCTTGTTTCATGCGAAGCTCGGGGCCGGGCAGGACGCCGTTGAAGGTCCAGGCTTGGAATTCGCGGCCGGAGCCGAGCGTTACCGTTTTTTTCTCCGCGGTCAATGTGAACTTGCGATCGGGCTCCCGGTCGCGCGGTCCCGTCAGCATCGCCAGAGACAACGCTCCCTGAATGTCGTGCGACAGCTCCGGGCCGCCCCCGAAGTCCATCGGGCCTTCCGCCATGTTGAGCGAGGCGGGCAAACGGCTGGAGCGGCTTTCGAAGAACATCAGCATGCCGGCCAAGCCGGCCGCGATACAGAAGACGCCCGCACTCCGCAGCCATCCGCCGCGAGCGCGCCATCCCTGCGGTTCGGCCGTCTCCGCGGCTCTGCGGGCTCTGTTGTCCCGCAACTTCCAGATCGCCGCGGTCGCGGCCGCCCAGGCCAGGACGGGGAGGAGGGCTGCGCCCAGCTCCAGCGGGAAAGGCGGGACGAACAGGAAAAAGACGATGGCCGCGGCCCCGAGCGCGGAGGCGTAGAATGGAACGCTCATCATCGGATGCGCCGCCTGGCTTCGGATGTCCGCGGGAAGCGGAGCGACGGACAGCGTGCGGGTCGTTCTCCAGAGCTTAAACAGTCTGGGAAACGAGAGCGTCCAGACGGCCAGCGCCGGGACGAGCGCCAGCGGGAGATGGAGCAGCAGGCGGTCTTCCCAGAATACTGGGCTCATCGTCGCCGCCAGGGCGAGCGTGGCGACGACGACGCCCGCGGCGGGAAGCGTCGCCAGGACGGCCCAGAATATGGCCTTGCGGGTTTTGCGGTGCAGCCTTTCGGCCGAACCGCCGTAGAGAAGCCGAGAAGCTTTGCTTCCGGCGATCCAGGAAAATAGGAGCAAAAAGAATGCGGATGAAAGTGCAATGTAGGTCCACATGGAGTACAAGGGGACGGCCTCCTTCGATAGGTTCCGCGCCCGGCGGGAACGGAATGTTTCTCTGGTTCTAATCCTATCTTCCGGCGAGGAATCCGGTAACCGTCGGGAGGTTGGACTGTATCCCCGACTTTAGTTGGAGCGGCTTCTCCGACTCTCATCCCGGTCGCGTCTCCGTCCTCGGCCGACGAAGACGCGCAAGGGGCTGTCCCGGAAGGAAATCCTTCGCGCGGCAGGAGCGTCGGCGATGGGGCGGGAATCGGCGGGGGAACGCAGGCGATGGAACAAGTGGATGGGGACGTCGGCGGGGGAAAGAAGGCGATGGAGCGAGTGGATGGGGACGTCGGCGGGGGGACGCAGGCGATGGAGCGAGTGGATGGGGACGTCGGCAATGGAACGGAAATCGGAGGGTAGGTGATTGGCCAGGATTGGATCGGGAAGTCGGCGAGTACATGATTCGCTGGCGATTGAACGGACTCAGGAGACGCTATTTTGTCGAAAACCTTGTTTTTTGCGGGTGAACCGGACAGAGGATCCGTTATTTCGCTCATCAACAAGCCAATCGGGGCATTTTGACGCGAATAAGCGCACCTGTGTCCGCAAAGGTGCCGAAAACCCTGATTTGTTCACAATTAACGGATCTGTAGTCCGATCCATCGACCCGTCAACCCCGCCCGGCACTCTACTTCGAGACTCCAAGCCCCGGCCGCCCGGGGCTTTCATGAGCGCAAAACAAGAAAAAGTCCCTCGGGTCGATTCCGCGACCTCAAGGGACTTCCGCTTGCCGGCGAATGGCCGACGTTCAGCCTTTGGCTTCCTCGATCGTAATGTTGCCGCTGCCCGTGCGGACTTTGACCGAATCGGACGTTTCGCGTCTCGCTTCAGGAGTGCGGGTTCGGCCGGAACCCGCTTTGGTGTCGAAGAAGCCGGGGAAACCGAACGGAACCTGCACGTACGCATTGCCGGAGCCGGTGGAGACGTCGGCGTCGGCGTTATCCAGCTTATAGAGCTTGACGTTGCCGGAATTGGCGGACAATCGGGCCGGTCCGGTCAGGTCCTCGACCGTCAGGTTGCCCGAGTTGGTCGAGGCGTTCAAGTTCGCCGTCGCCTGGCCGATCTTCACATTGCCGGAACGGACATCGACGTCGAGCGTGCCGCCGCGGAAGCCGTCGATCGTAACGTTGCCGGAATTCGCGGACACTTTGGCTGCGGCGATGTCCAGGATCGAAGCGTCGTCCATGTGGACATTGCCGGACCTGGTCTTGAGCTGGAGCTTGTCGAAACGGGAACCGTCCGCCACGGAGATGACGAATTGTTGCCGGTTATGGCGGAAATCGAAATTAAAGACGTTCAGAAACCTTGCCGGTTTCCGGACGAGATCGAGCTGAAGGCTGCCGCCGGAAATTTCGGCCGCTTGCGCTTGCTCGGCCGTACGCTCCGTACCTCTTCCGGCAAGATGGATCGTATTGCGGCCGTCCGTGCTCTTGACGAACTTCACGCTGACGTTGTAGCTGCTATCGACGCTGAAATCCCGCAGCTCGTCGGCCGAGAACGTCCACTCCTTCTCGAAATCGATCAGGTCCTTGTCCCCGGCCGTCCAATCGTTGTTCAACGCGCCGTAGACGCCGATCGCGATCAGGCAGATCGCGGTGAGATACCAGAATTTCCTCATTTACGTTCTTCCTCTCCACGTCTTGTAGTTCCAACCCGCGTACGCTTTCGTCGCGAACGCCAGCCCTTTGCCGAATAAACGGGCCAGTCCGGCCAGCAGCATGCCGACGCCGACCAGGCCGAGCGCCAGAAACATCTTGTTCGGCGCGTAATCGTCGTAAAGGAAATGCTCGAGGAGCAGCGCGAGAGGCGACAAGACGAGCGCGGCGACGGTCGCCCAGACAGAGACGACGACGGCCCAGAGCGCTGCGAATATCGGAATGGCAAGCAGGACGTTCAAAAAAAAGAGCAGGGCGCCGACGCCGAATATCCGAGGCCAATCTCTGCCGGCCGGAGCCGGAGGAGGCGAGGGCCAAGGCGGAGGCGAAGTCCATGGCGGAGGCGGGACCGGTTCGCCGGGTTCGAAATATTCGTTCGGAGCCGTCGGTTCGCTCAAGCGGCGAACGATTTCCGCTTCGGACATCCCTTGCCGCAGTCCGGCCTCGAATACCGCTTCGCACCGCAGGAGCAATTCGTTCCGTTCGTCTTCCGGCAGGCGCCGGAGATCGTATGCCAGCTTCTCGAAATAAGCCGATCGGTTCATGGAAACACTTCTCCCTTTCGCTCGTGACTGCCTGTTTTCACTCATCATAGCTTATCGTTTCAATGGCTGTCATCCGACGCAAGGGGCCGAAAAACCCCGACCTAAGTAGGGGAAGCCGAAACGCTCCCCATACGGGAAACGCCCGAGCCGGAGAGCCTTCGCGAAAGAGATAAACGTGTCGAATCTACGAATTTAAGGTTTTTTTAACAAGTTTCACTCCCTTCCATGGTACAATATGTAAAATAGACGAGAGGGGGCCGGAACGGCGAGCAGCCTGAATCCGTACGCAACGAAATAACAAATAAAAGGAAGTGTATCAAAATGAAGAAAGTCAAAAAAACGCCGCTGCTGCTGTCCGGGGCCTTATTCGCCGGGCTGCTGGCCGGATGCAGCTCGGCCGAGCCGGAAACGAGCGACGTTCCGTCGACGATCAAGGTCATGTACTACGACGAAAGAGCCTTCTACCAGCAATACGGAATGCTGTTCGCCCAGATGTATCCCAATATCGAGATCGAGGTCGTCTCGACATCGAACTTGTACCGGGATGGGGAAACGAAGGATTACAAGACGCTGATGGAAGAATTTATCGAGGAGCAGCAACCGGACATCCTGATGCTGAGCGCGGATGAGTACGCCAAGCGGGCGTCCGAAGGCAAGCTGTACAACCTGGAAACGTTCATTACGAAGGACGAATTCGATCTCGAAGGGATCGCTCCCGGCATTCTCGATTATATCAAACAGCAAAGCGACGGCATTCTCTACGGACTGGCGCCGAACTTCTACAGCCAAGCCATCTTCTATAACAAAAAACTGTTCGAAAAGCACGGCGTGACGCTTCCGGAGGATCGGATGACCTGGGAGCAGCTGCTGCAGCTGGCGGCGAGGTTCCCGACGACGGGAGACAAGGAGGACCGGGTCTATGGATTGAGGGCAAGCTATCAAACGGACTTGTACAATTTCGGCATGACGATCGGCGCGACGCAGGGGCTTACATACATCAATCCGTCGACGATGCAGCTGTCGATCAATTCGGATTCCTGGAAAGCGGTCTATGAAATGGCGGACAGGGCGATGAAGTCCGAAACGCTGTACGAAGAGGATCCGAACGGATTTATGGGCGGCTCGTACGAGGAATACCTGATGAGCAATCCGTTCATCGGCGGCAAGGTCGCGATGTCGATCGACAGCAATTACGTCATGGATCAAATCAAAGAAGCGCAGAAGATGCTGCCCGACAAGATCGACATCGATTGGGACATCGTGACGGTGCCGGTCAATCCGCAGAACCCGGAGGAGAGCTCGGGCATGTCGGTCCATCAAATCTTCGCGATCAACGCCAATACCGCTAACCCGGAAGCGGCGTGGAAGTTCGTCGGCTACATTAACGGGGACAATTTCGCCCGGGTCACGTCGAAGCTGCAATCCGGAGGCTTCCCGTCCCGCACGAAATATCTCGAGAATCCCGACGGCAAAAATATAGCGGCCTTCTACAGCCTGAAGCCGATGGTTAACACGCTCTACAAGGATTACGAGAAAATTCCCCAAGGCTTCCATATGCAATTCGGCGGCATGGCGCAGCAGGAATTCCAGGCCGTCAAGGACGGCAACGCCACGATTGCGGAAGCGCTCGACAACCTGCAGGTCAAAGGCCAGCAATTGCTGACCGAGGAAGCCCAGAAAGCGGGCCAATCCGAGGCCGATTCCGGCTCCGCCTCCGGCGGCGCCGCGACGGAATCGAGCTCGGAATCGTCGGAGACCGTCGTCATTACGGAGTAACGCGAACAGGAGCGGTCATCGGGCGCCCGGGCGAATGCAGCCGGGCGCCCGATTTTTGTCCAACTTGTGAAATGCGCCTTTGAATTGTCACAGCTTTGTGCTAAAATATTCACATATAGCGCTTTCACGAGGAGGCAATGCTCCATGAAGAATAGAGAAATGGCCCGCATGCTGAAATGGATCGCGATGGTCGTTATCGCGGTCGGAATCGTATGCTGCCTGCTGAATATCGCGCAATTCAACGACAGGAACCTCGGCCTGATGGTCGGTCTCGGCTTCCTCATCGGCGGCGCGCAGATCATGTTATTCGGCGTCATCGCCCCGCTCATGCAGAAGAACGACGCCGCACAGGCTTCCCCTTCGACCGAAGAGCCTGCTTAAGACGACAATGGAGAGTGAAGCCCGAGAGGAACCGATCGTTCCTCCCGGGCTTTATTTTTATGAAATCGCCAGGAACCATGCCGATCCGGAGGGGGCCTCGTATGAAACGAATTCCGATGATGCTTCAGCTGGTGCTGATCCTGTTTTGCGTGTTGGCCGTTCCGGCGGCCGCCTTGACCTGGTACAGCGGAACAAGCGTCTTGAGCAACTCGGAGAGCGCGATCGCCGAGTCGTCGCTTGCGGGCTTGAACGCCAGCCGCAGGTTGAACGAGAATGCGCTCGGCAACCTGGCCCAGGATGCGATTCGTCTGGCGTCGACGCAAATTTTCGACCGCATCCGCAACTACGAGACGTTCGCCGAACTGAACGAAAATTACGGCAACATGAGCAACGCGCTTTCCGTACTGGGCGGGCTTCTGAATCTCAACCACCGCGTGGAAGGCGTATATTCCACCTTCTTCTATCTTGACGAGGCGGATTACGTCGTATCGACGGACAAGGGGATAACGATGCTGGAGCGTTACGAGCCGATCGATTGGATCGACGACGCGCTCGCCGGAAGAAGAGGGATCAGCGGCGTCTGGGTTCCGCGCAAGCTAAGCTCCGGACTTCACGTGGTGTCGTACGTGTTCCCGTTAAGCCGCCTGTCGACCACGACGCGGGGCACGATCGTCGTGAATTTGCGAGAGAGCCAAATCGGCCATTACCTGCAATCGTCGGAGCCAGGCGAACAGGGCTATCTGCTGCTGGATTCGCAGGGCCTGATCCTCTCCCATCACGACAAGAGCCTGCTGCTGACGGACGGAAGCCGCTTGCCGATCGTTCAGGAGGCATTGGGCGGTCATGCACGGGAAGGCCATGCGTTTCATGAGATCGATGGAAAGCGCTTGCTGTATACATGGTCGCACTCCCCCCGGTTCGATTGGTGGAGCGTTCAGATCTACTCCGCCGACGAACTGATGCAGAAGGCGTACTCGCTGCAGAGAAACATTTTCCTGATCACCCTTGCCATTATTATCGTCGGAGCCGGCTTGGCCGTCCTGCTGGCGACCTGGCTCTCCCAGCCGATTCGCAGGCTTGTCCGGGCCGTTCGGGAGAAAGGCCTTCCGGGAGGCGCGAGCAAAAACGAGCTGGCTTTTCTCGACACCGCCTTCAGGCGGATGCAAGAGGAGGAATCGGGCTTGCGCAGGCTGCTGAAGGAACGGGAGCGGGATACGTACAGCATGGCCGTCCACAACTTGCTGAGGGGAGAAGCTGCGGATCGGGCCGAGGAAATGTTCCCGATGCCGTATTACCGGGTTGCGGCGGTCTCTATCGATCGTTACCGGCGTTACGTCGGCAAGAACAACCCCGAGACGCGCAGCTATCACCGGTATTTGCTCGTTTCCCGATGCGAAGCCCTTTTTCCTCCCGAATTGATTGCGCGATGCGTCTATCTGGGAGAAGGCGCTTTTGCCATCGTCATCAACTACGGAGCGGAGGAGCCGGAGGGCGTGCACGAAGGAATCCGGGAAACGCTCGTCCGAATTCGCGACGAAGTGCTGGAGCTGCTCGGCCATTCGGTGACGATCGGGGTCAGCGGAAGAACCGATGCGATCGCGGAGGTATCGGAACGGATGGCCGAAGCGACGGAAGCGATCAAGCATCGCATGACCAAGGGGAGCGGCTGCATTTTCTACGACGCGCAAGAGCCCGGTCCCAACAAGAAGTACATTTATCCGGCCAACAGCGAGAGACGAATCGTCAACTTCCTGGATTCCGGAGACCTGGAGAGCATCGTAACCGAACTGGATCGGATACGGGACGAGATCGATGCCGCCGATTCCATCTCCTACGATAATATCCTGTTTATCTACAACCAACTGGTCGGGGTTACGATCAAGCATCTGCGGGAAAGCCATCTCCATACGGCCCGTATTTTCGCCGGCAGGGGCAACGTCTATTCCTCGCTGGCTTCTCTCGATACGCTGGAAGAGCTGGATGCGTACTTAAAGGATTTTTTCCGCGAGATCGCGAGTTATCTGGCGCGCAATCCTCAGAAGGAAGTCAATTACGGGGAGAAAATCATTCGTTACTTGAACGAGCATTATCGCAAGGATATCGTCTTCGAAGACATGGCCAAGGAAATCGGCATCAGCTATTCCTATATGCGCAAGATCCTGTACGATCTGACCGGCAAAAGCTTGATCGACTATACGAACATGCTGCGAATCGAGAGAGCCAAAAAGCTGCTGACGGCATCCGAAGAACGGACGATCGCCCAGATCGCCGCCGAAGTGGGCTATTACAACATCCAAAGCTTCAATCGTTTCTTTCGCAAATACGAAGGGATGCCGCCGAGCAGCTACAAGGCGGCGAAATCCGGCTCGTCATAAGGTTTTTCCCGCAAGCTGTCCATTCGCTCCTTAGGGGGTAACGGACAGCTTCATTTTTGCTCATACCGATCAATTTTGATCATAGCGAAGGTCTTGGCCGGCGCTCCGGCAAGAGGGAATCAGAAGTAATGCCCGTCATCAATATTGACGATTTACGGCGTGAAGACGAAAACGTATCATAAGTCTCAGCCTCGCCGATGAACGAAGCATCGCAAGGCGGAGGAAGTCGTCCTGGGAGGAGGTGAACGGGTGAAGAATGAAAGCGCTTCAATCGTTTCGGGTTCGCAGCATGGGATTGCATTAACAAGAAATAAAAGGGGGATGACGTTTTTTCTGCGGAGAGATTGGCAGCTCTATTTTCTGCTCCTGATTCCATTGTCCTTCGTCCTGGTATTCAAGTACGCGCCGATGTCCGGACTCGTGCTGGCCTTCAAGGACTACAAGATCGCCAAGGGATTCTGGGGCAGCGAATGGGTCGGCTTCGAGGTGTTCAACGAGATTTTCGCCAGACACGATTTTCTCCGGGCGGTGCGCAATACGCTGCTGCTCAACAGCCTCGACCTGGTCTTCAGCTTTACGATGCCGATCGTGCTCGCCCTGCTGCTGAACGAAATCAAGAACGTCCGCTTTAAACGCGTCAACCAGACGCTTCTGTATCTCCCGCATTTCCTGTCGTGGATCATTATCGGCGCGATCGCCTACCAGCTGCTAAGCTACGGCAACGGCGTCGTCAATAATTTGATCGAGATGGCGGGGGGCAACCGCGTTCCGTTTCTGCAGGCGGATACCCACTGGTTGTTCACGTATTTGGCCATCGGCGTCTGGCAGAGCATGGGGTGGGGGACGATCATCTACTTGGCGTCGATCAGCAGCATCAATCCGGAGATGTACGAAGCGGCCACCGTAGACGGCGCGGGCAGATGGAACAAAGCGTGGAACGTGACGCTTCCGTCGATTCGCGTCACGATCGTGACCTTGCTCATCCTGAACCTCGGCAAAATCATGGAAGGCTCGTTCGAGCGGGTGTTCGCGCTGCAAAACAAGGCGACGACCGAGTTCACGACGACGATTCCGGTGCTCGTGTACCGATGGGGGATCGAGAGCGGGAACTTCAGCAGAGCGACGGCGCTCGGACTGTTCCAGGCCGTCATTGGGCTGATCTTGGTGGTGGCGGCGGACAGAATCGCCAAGAAGCTTGGCGAAGACGGATTGCTCTAGAAATGCGTGTTCAAAAAGTCCGATTTTCAGCACCGAGGCTGGTCGTTCGCCTGACGGCGAACTGCTCGCCCATGCATCCGGGAAGGTTGGATGAAGACCGGTGATGAGGAACGGAGCGTAGTCAAATCTACGTGAGTACCTACAAGGTTTCCAACGGAAACCTGCATCGGAAGCATACGCTTGAACCGGCTGAATTCAAGATTCGATGTCGAATCCGCTCCCTGAATCGCTTCGTGATCAAAATTGGACTTTTTGAACTTCCTCTAGAAAGGGGGGCTGCCTATGAAAGCGACCGCCGTTACTGCCGTCGCGGCGCGCAGAAAAAGCTTTGACGCCTGGGGGATGCTGATCGGCCTCTCTCTGATCGTCTCTTCGCTGGCTTGTCTGCTGCCGTTTCTGCACGTCGTCGCAAAGTCGTTCAGCGCGGACGCCTTCGTCATCGCCAACAAGATTACGTTGTGGCCGCAAGGCTTCACGGTCGAGGCGTACCGGAAAATCTTAGCCGACCAAAGCATTCTGCGGTCTCTCTACGTATCGATCGTCGTGACGGTTTTATTCACGGCAATCGGCATGATCATTACGATTTGCGCCGCTTATCCGCTGTCGCGCAAGCAATTGAAGGGCCGTTCCGTCCTGACCTTTATTTTTCTGTTCACGATGTACTTCCATGGCGGGATCATTCCCGATTACATGCTCGTGAACAGCCTCGGCATGCTGGATACGATGTGGTCGCTCGTGCTGCCGCTCGCGTTCAGCGCCTTCAATCTGCTCATCATGAAAACGGCGCTGTCCAGCATGATTCCCGACAGTCTGGAGGAGTCGGCGCGAATGGACGGAGCGGGACATTTCCGGATTCTGTGGAGCATTGTCTTGCCGCTCTCCAAGCCGATTCTCGCGACGCTGTCGCTGTTCTACGCGGTCGGGCGGTGGAACGCGTACCAGGACGCGCTGTTCTATATCAAGCAGAACGTCGATATGCGTCCGCTTCAGCTCAAGCTGTATTACTTGGTCATTCAAGCGAGCGAGAGCTTCCAACTGGAAGCCACGCAAGTCCAGCTCAGCAATCCCGAAGTACTGAAGGCTTCATGCGTCGTCTTCGCGACGTTGCCGATTATTTGCGTCTATCCTTTTATCCAGAAATATTTCGTTCAAGGCGTCATGCTCGGCGCGATCAAGGGATAGCCGGCGAATCCAAAATGTCCAAATGGGGGAAAAACGATGAGCAAAAAAAGGATTTTCTCGATACTGTTGGCTTTAGTCATGGTCTTCGGCGTGCTTGCGGCCTGCTCCAAAAACGACAATGACGGCACCGCGAGCGGCAGTCCGGACGCTTCGTCTCCGTCCGCCGAAAGCTCGCCGAGCGCATCGCCTTCCGAAAGCGCTTCCGGCAGCTATGCCGACTACTCCAACGGCTTTCCCGAGCGGGTCACGCTTGAAATTCCGGTGTACGAACGCGCCTTCGAAGGCTGGAACGTGACCGACAACTACTATACGCGATGGATTCAAAAGGAGTTCGGGGACAAATACAACATTACCGTCAAGTTCACGCCGATTACCCGCAGCAGCGAAGTGACGGATTACGAGCAGCTGCTGGCTTCCCGCAGGGCGCCGGACATCATTTTCCACTACGATATGCCGCAAGCGCTTGCCTACTATGGCGAGGACGTTATGCAGGAGCTGGACTACGGCGAAATCGCCCACTACGCTCCGACCTACTGGAACGCCATGAGCGCGACGATCGAGCAGTACGGCAGCGTAGACGGCAAGAAAGTGTTTTTCTTCGCGGCCCGGCCGGTTGCCGACAACTTCACGAAGCTGATCCGCAAGGACTGGGTGGAGAAGGTCGGGATGAAGGTCGAGGATTTGACCTCGCTGGAGAAGTTCAACGAGATGCTGGCGAAATGGAAGGAAGCCGGCCTCGGTGTCGGAGGAGGCTCTCTGCTGCAGAACAACTATAACTATAGCTATGCATTCCGCGATTGGCCGATCGACGTCAAGGAGCGGGCGCTGTATTCGGATCTGAGCGTCGCCGACCTGACGTCCCCAGCCAGCGAGAGGTACTTGCGCAATCTGAATTATCAGTACAACAACGGCCTGATCGACAAGGAATTTTATTTGCGCAACGACGACAACAAAATCAAGGCTGAATTCGTCGCGGGCAAGACGGGGACTTACGGCTTGTACCTGACGAGCAATACGGACGTGTTCTCCGCCACGCTGGCGAACAATCCGGAAGCGGAATTCGCCATCCTTCCGCCGAGAGCGGAGGTTCCCGAAGGGTTTCAACCGCAAGGACGCGCGTACTGGCCGTTCGGGTTTATCATGGGCATTAACTACGAGACGCCGGCCGAGGAACGCGCCGCCGTATGGATGTATCTCGAGTGGATGAGCCAGCCGGACAATCTGTTCTTCCTCCAGAACGGCGTCGAAGGCCAGAACTACACGCTCGATTCCGACGGAATTCCCGTCAAGGTCGCGGACTTCGCCGGCGAATCGAAGCTGTCGCTCAACAACAACAAGGACTACTGGGCGCTCGTCACCGAGATGGCGGAATACGCTACGCCGGAAGCGACTCGCAAGGCTCATCTCCGCAACTGGGCGCCTCCGGGATACGAGTCGTTGGCCGAAGATATGCTGAGGTATTACGATGAGACGGCAACCTATCGCACGCCGGACGCCCTGTTCAGCGTCGTGCTCGAGACGGTCAACGAGTACAAGGCCGATCTGAACTCCTTGTTCCAGGAGCTGTACGTCAAATGCGTGCTGGCGCCGGAAAGCGAGTTCGACGCCGTCTACGAAGCCGCGAAGCAAACCTATCTCAGAGCAGGTTACCAAACCATTCTGGACGAGAAGCAGAAGGCGATCGACGCCGGCCAATTCAGCTGATTTCCGTATCGGTACAACTGCCGGAGTTCCGCGTCATGCAGGGGCTCCGGTCTCGGGAGAGTGGACGACATGAAGCTAGACGTATCGGCCGAGGTTTTGAAGAACGCCATGGAGCGGGTCGCGGACTATACGTTCGGAATGGATTTGACGTGGGATTGGCCGGGCGGCGTCGCCTTCTACGGCGTCAGCCGGGCATTCCAGGCGACGGGCGATCCGGCGTACTTGGACCGGATGGCCGCTTGGGCGGACGAATATATGGAAGCGGGCTTGCCGGGGTGGACCGTCAATACGTGCGCGATGGGGCATATGCTGCTGACGCTTCACGAGCAGACGGACAATCCGAAATACCTCGACGTCATCTTAAGCAAGGTCGATTATCTGGAAAACGAGGCGCTGCGCTTCGGCGACCGCGTGCTGCAGCATACGGTGTCGGCCAATAACGACTTTCCGGAGCAATGCTGGGCGGATACGCTGTTCATGGCCGCTTACTTCATGCTGCGAGTCGGCGTGAAGCGCGGTCAGCCGCGACTCGTGGAAGATGCGCTGCAACAGTTCTACTGGCATATCCACTATTTGCAGGACGAGAACACGGGCCTGTGGTATCACGGGTACGATCATCTGCGCAACGATCATATGTCGGGCATCTACTGGGCTCGCGCCAACGCTTGGGCCGCTTACACGATGTCCCGCGTCGGCCGGGTGCTGCCGGAGCCGTACCTGTATCCTCCGTTCATGCACATCGTCGGTTCGCTTCGCGATCAGTTGGCCGCCGTACGCAAGCTCCAGCAGGACGACGGGCTATGGGGAACCGTGCTCGATTATCCCGGCGCTTACGGAGAGGTGTCCGCGACGTCGGGCATTGCGGCCGCGATGGTCATGCAGGGCAATCCGCTGCACGCCAAGCATGTTCAGAAGGCGCTCGACGCCTTGCTGTCGAACATCGCCGACAATGGCCGCGTGAAGAACGTGTCGGGCGGCACCGCCGTCATGAAGGACGTCGCCGGCTATCTGGGCATCGACCGGAAGTGGGCGCAGGGCTGGGGACAAGGGCTCGCGCTGGCGCTTCTGGCGGCCGTTCTGGAGAAGGTCGGGCCATCGGAAGGCTAGATCGACGGATGAGGACGCACGATCCGTAAAGGACGGCGAAGATCGAACAATTCCATGTTTCGCTGAGAGAAGGCCCCCGGCCGCACGGGGGCTTTTTCGACATTTCGCTTACGGCAGTATGTTCCAAAATTCACAATATGTCGAAACGGTGAACAAAGTATTGCGAAATTTCAACGTTATCTTGACGCAATTGTTAACTGTGAGGAAGATCGCTGCGGATTTTGATATGTTGAAAGCAGCAGAGGGACTGAGGCGGTTGGCGACCCTCCGCGGACGAAGATTCCGGTGCTTGGTAACCGGGCAAAAGGGCAGCAGCAAGAGGATAGGGGAGATGGAGAATGAAGAAGGGGCTTCGGCGCTTAACGGCCGTTCTGACGATGATGGCGACGGCGGTCTTGTTGACCGGATGCGCCGAGAACGTGGTCGTGCTCAATCCGAAGGGCGAGATCGGCAAGCACCAGCTGGATCTGATCGTCATCGCGTCGATTCTGTGCGCGATCGTTCTCGTGCCGGTATTGATCCTGACGTTTTACTTGGTGTGGAAATATCGCCATAGACCGGACAAACCGAATCGCGCGAAATACGATCCGACCTGGGAGCACAGCACGAAGCTTGAGGCGATCTGGTGGAGCATCCCGATCGTGATCATCGCGATTCTCGGCGCGGTTACGATCCGGTACACGTACATGCTCGAACCGTCCAAGCCGATCAAGCATGAAGCCGAGCCGATCGTGATTCAGGTGACCTCGCTCGAATGGAAATGGCTGTTCAAGTACCCGGAACAGGGAATCGCGTCGGTGAATTATCTTCAGTTCCCGGACAACGTGCCGATTCAATTCCAGCTCACTTCGGACGCTCCGATGAACTCCTTCTGGATTCCGCAGCTCGGAGGCCAGATCTATACGATGTCCGGCATGGCGATGAAGCTCCATCTGATCGCGAACGAACCGGGCACGTACATGGGCATGAGCGCGAACTTCAGCGGCAAGGAATTCGGGAAAATGCACTTCGAAGCCAAGGCGACTTCCCAGGAAGAGTTCGACGAATGGGTCGAGAGCGTCAAGCGATCTTCCCCGCCTTTAACGGTAGAAGGGTACGAGGAGCTGGCGGCGCCGGGCGTATCGAACGTACAAACTTACTCGTCGATTCCGGAAGGCTTGTTCGAACGAATCGTGACCAAATACGGCGGACATAATCATGGCGCCGAATTAACCGGGAATGCCGACGATCAAGAGGCCGTGGAGCCATGAACATAGGGGAAAGAAGGTGCCGGCATGTGGGACAAGATTAAGGCGTTCGCGTCCGAGTTTTTCGTGACGGGAGATCCGCTGATCTACGGGGCGGACGTGGCTATCGCGTTGACGATGGTCGCGATCGTGTCCGTGCTCACGTATTTCAAGAAATGGACGTGGCTATGGAAAGAATGGTTGACGACCGTCGATCATAAAAAAATCGGCATCATGTACGTTATCGCGTCGCTCCTGATGCTGTTCCGCGGCGGCGTGGACGCGCTCCTCATGCGCACGCAGCTGGCGATTCCGGAGACGGAATTTCTGTCCCCGGAGCATTACAACCAGATTTTCACGACCCACGGGGTCATTATGATCCTGTTCATGGCGATGCCGCTCATGTTCGGGCTGTTCAATCTCGTCGTGCCGCTGCAGCTCGGGGCGCGGGACGTCGCCTATCCGTTCCTGAACTCGCTCAGCTTCTGGCTGTTCTTCTTCGGGGCGATGCTGTTCAACCTGTCGTTCGTCATCGGCGGTTCGCCGGACACGGGCTGGCTGGCGTATCCGCCGCTATCGGGGCCGCAGTTCAGTCCGGGCGTCGGGCAGGATTTCTATATTTGGGGCATTCAGATTTCCGGGATCGGCAGCTTGATGACCGGCATCAACTTCATCGTTACGATTCTGAAAATGCGGGCGCCGGGCATGAAGCTGATGAAAATGCCGATGTTCTCGTGGTCGGTGCTGTCCAGCTGCTTGACGATCATTCTCGCGTTCCCGATCTTGACCGTCACTCTGGCGCTGCTGTTCCTCGACCGTTACCTGGGCGCGCACTTCTTCACGCTTGACGGCGGCGGCAACCCGATGATGTACATCAACCTGATCTGGATGTGGGGCCACCCGGAAGTGTATATCGTCATCCTGCCGGCGTTCGGGATTTTCTCCGAAATCGTCGCCACGTTTTCGAAGAAAAGGCTGTTCGGCTACAAATCGATGGTGTTCGCCCTGATGAGCATCAGCGTCGCATCGTTCTTTACTTGGGCGCATCACTTCTTCACGATGGGCTCGGGCGCCAATGTCAACGCGTTCTTCGCGGTGACGACGATGATCATCGCGATTCCGACCGGGGTCAAGGTGTTCAACTGGCTGTTTACGATGTACAGGGGACGATTGTCGTTCCCGACGCCGATGCTGTGGATGCTCGGCTTCATTCCGTGCTTCGTCGTGGGCGGGATGACCGGGGTGCTGCTCTCCGTCGCGCCCGCGGACTTCCAGTTCCATAACAGCTATTTCCTGATCGCGCACTTCCATCAGGTGCTGATCGGAGGCGTCGCGTTCGGTTACTTCGCGGGCTTGTATTACTGGTGGCCGAAGGTGTTCGGCTTCAAGCTGAACGAGAAAATCGGCAAATGGGCGTTCTGGTTCTGGAACATCGGCTTCTACGTCTGCTTCATGCCGCAGTACGTCCTCGGCCTGATGGGGATGACGCGTCGCGTCAGCACGTACGGATGGGATCGGGGCTGGTTCGAATTGAACCTGGTCTCGACGGTCGGCGGCTTCCTGATGGGCATCGGCTTCCTGTTCCAGGTGTGGCAGATTCTTCACAGCGTCAAGTTCATGAAACGCGATACGACGGGCGATCCGTGGGACGGACGGACGCTTGAATGGTCGATTCCTTCGCCGCCTCCCGTATACAACTTCGCGACGGTGCCAACCGTTACGGAGAAGGACGACTGGTGGGAGCGGAAGCAGCGCATCGCGCAGGGCGAGCCGCCGGAGCCGCGGCCGAAGCTGGAGCCGATTCATATGCCGCGTAATTCGGGCATCCCGTTCGTCATGTCGGCGTTCTTCTTCGTCGCAGGCTTCGGGTTCGTATGGGATTGGACGTGGATGGCTGTCGCTGGGCTGATCGGCGTAGGGGCTTGCATGCTCAAGCATTCCTTTAACTACGATACGGATTATTATATCTCGGTAGACGAAATCAAACGCACGGAAGCTGCGGCAGGGAGGGTCGTCTAATGGCTAAACCGGATCATCATGCCGTCGCCGGGTCGTCGTCGCATGTCGGCGGGCACGGCCATGAAGGTCATCACGACCAGGAAGGCTTGCGGGTGATGGGCTTCTGGATCTTCCTGATCACGGACTGTATCCTGTTCGGCACTTTGTTCGCGACGTACGTCGTGCTGAGCGGCAACACGGCGGGCGGTCCGACGGGCGCGGAGCTGTTCGAGATGTCGGGAGTGATCGTATCGACGTTCATTCTGCTGACGAGCAGCTTCACGAGCGGCTTGGCCGTGCTCGCGATGAACAAGGGCGATCGCAAGGCGCTGATCGGCTGGCTGGGCGTGACGGCCGCGCTCGGCGCGGCGTTCCTGGCGCTGGAAATTTCGGAATTCGCCACGCTGGTGCACGAGGGCGCGACGATCGGCACGAGCGCTTCGTGGTCCGCCTTCTACACGCTCGTCGGCACGCACGGCTTGCACGTCTCGCTCGGTATCGTCTGGATGCTCGCGATCATGCTTCAGCTCGGGCGTCGCGGCATCAATTCCGTGACTCGACGCAAGGTCAACGTGATCAGCATGTACTGGCATTTTCTCGACGTCGTGTGGATCTTCGTCTTCACGATCGTATACTTGATGGGGGTGATGTAAGATGGCCCGGCATACGGAACAAGGCGCGCATGGCGCCCATGACGCCCACGAATCCCACGAGGCGCACGGATCGCTCAAATCTTACGTCACCGGGTTCGCCCTGTCGCTGATTCTGACCATTATTCCGATCGTCGTCGTCATGAACGGCTTGCTCGAGCGCACGGCGACGATGATCGTCCTGCTCGGCACGGCGGTGCTGCAGTTCGTCGTGCAGCTCGTCTACTTCATGCACCTGAAGGAAGAGGGCAAGCCGCGCTACAACCTGATGGTGCTTATCCTCGGCCTGGTCATCGTGCTGACGATCGTCGCCGGATCGATCTGGATTATGACCTACAACAAAGTGGCGTCTTAAAGCTTCCATTCAAGAGGAGATCGTTTCGCTTACGCGGACGGTCTCCTTTTTCGTTCGACGGGCGAGGGGCCTGTCATCCGCTTGCTCTTGCGCTATCGGACACAGGAGCCCTTATTTTGCCGAAACTCCCTCATTTTGAAGATGAATCGGACAGAGGATCCGCTATTTAGATGATTTAGGGCCGAAATCGTCGTCTCGGAGCCAAATAACGGATCCTGTGTCCGCACAGATGCAAAAAAACCGGTTTTGTTCACAGATAGCGGATCCTCTGTCCGAACGGTACGGGGCGACGGGGCAATGAGGATGAAAATACGGGTGGACGTTGGGGCGACGGGGCAAGGAGGCGAACAACGGCGAACCGGGACGATGCGGGAAAGACTGCGGACGAAAGCACGGGGGAACGAATCAAGTACGAAAGGACCTGCCGGGCTCCCCTGACGTTTTTTCTTACCGGGCGAGAGGTCTGCCATTTGTTTGCTCTTTTACGCGATTGGACAAATAACATTAGATGTTATTTATGTGTGAACCAAACAAATGAAAGCGGATTTTTATGTAACTATTATTGACATAAATATTCCGGGGGTATAGGATTACAATAAAACCCAGTGGGGAGAAGGAGCCGGTCGGCATGGGGACGATGAACGAAATAACGGTACCTTCGTTATCCTCCCGTTTCTACGACGAGATGTATGACGGCGTCCGGGTGCGGGAGCACTACGGGAAAGTTCACGAGCTGCTGTCCCGGATGTCGGTCGAAGAGCGAGAATCGAAGCAAGCGCACATGAACGGCCGGCTGCTTGAGGAAGGGATCACGTTCACGCTGTCCGGCGGCGACAAGTCCGAATCGCTGGAGAGGACGATTCCGTTCGATCTCATTCCCCGAATCATTCCCTCCGAAGAGTGGGAGACGATCGAGCGGGGCGCCAGGCAGCGCGTCAGAGCCTTGAACGCCTTTCTGGCGGATGTGTACCGCGAGCAGTGCATACTAAAGGACGGTCTCGTCCCCCGCCGGATGGTCATGGGGAACCGTTATTTCCGCACGGAGATGATGGGGCTTCCCGTGCCCGGGGGCGTTTACGTCACCGCTTCCGGCATCGATCTCATCCGCGACGAGAAGGGCGACTATTACGTGCTCGAAGACAATCTTCGTTCCCCGTCCGGTTTCTCCTACGTGTTCAAAAGCCGTTCGATCATGACGCACGATTTTCCCGAGCTGACGTTAGCCCACCCCGTTCGCGGCATCGAGCGGACGCTCCACGATTTCAAATCTTCCTTGCAAGAGCTGGCGCCGGCGGGCAATCCGGAACCGGTCATTGCGCTGCTGACTCCGGGCAGCTTCAATTCCGCCTATTTCGAACATGCTTTTCTCGCCCAGCAGATGGGCATCGAGCTCGTCGAAGGGCGGGACCTCGTCTGCCGGGACCATAAAATCTACATCCGCGGCTTGAACGGCTTGAAGAAGGTCGACGTGCTCTACCGCCGTATCGACGACGACTTCCTCGATCCGCTCGCGTTCCGTCCGGATTCGCTGCTCGGCGTCGCCGGCCTGCTGAACGCGTACCGCTTCGGCAACATCGCGATCGCCAACGCGCCGGGAACCGGCGTCGCCGACGACAAGGCGATCTATACGTTCGTTCCGGAGATGATCCGCTACTACCTGAACGAGAGGCCGATCTTGCGCAACGTGCCGACCTATTTGATGAGCCGTCCGGACGAGAGGGAGCACGTCCTGTCCCGGTTGGAGGAAATGGTCGTCAAGGAAACGTCGCTGTCCGGCGGATACGGCATGCTTGTCGGCCCCAACTCCACGGAAGAGGAGCGGGCGTCGTTCGCCGCCAGAATCCGCGAGAAGCCGGACAATTATATCGCGCAGCCGACGATCAAGCTGTCGACGTCGCCGGTCAGCCTGGACGGCCGCATCGTCCGCCGCCATATCGATCTTCGCGTGTTCGCGCTGGCGGGCGGGGCGAACGTGCGGGTGCTGCCCGGAGGGCTGACTCGGGTGGCGATGAAGGAAGGCTCGCTCGTCGTAAACTCCTCCCAGGGAGGCGGCGTGAAAGATACATGGGTGCTGGCGCATTGACGGATTTCGGGAATGGAAACAGATTCGTATCCAAGAGGAGTGAAGCCCGATGTTGGATCGGATTGCGGAATCGTTGTTTTGGATCGGCCGGTATACGGAACGCGCGGAGAATCACGCCCGGCTGCTGGACGTGTACTATCATCTGCGGGAGGAGGGCGAGGGCGACCCGGAGAAGGTGTGGAAGCGGATCGTCGAGGCGATCGGCGACCGTTCGGCTTACGAGGAACGATATACCGCGTACCGGGAGCGCGACGCGCTCGATTTCCTCGCGCTGGACGCGGCGCAGTCCAACTCGATCTTGTCCTGCGTCTCCCAGGCGCGCGACAATCTGAAAAAAATCCGCGAGCAGCTTCCCTCGGAGCTATGGAATTTGTTGAACGGATTCTATCTCTGGCTGAAGCAAACGCGGGCCGAGGAGGTGCTGCGGCAGTCTCCGCACGGCTTCTTCCAACGGTTGAAGGAGGGGCTTGCGGCGTTCCAGGGAACGGCGGTGTCGATCGTTCTTCGAGACGAATCGTGGCATCTGCTCGAGAGCGGACGGTATTTGGAACGGTCGGAGAACGTTGTCCGCCTGCTCCGGTCGATCGGCAAGCTTGCCCCGGAGGAAAGCCGACCGTCCTATGCCTACACAATCGCGTTGCTGAAGTCGGTCGGCGGCTACGAGGCGTTCCGCCGGCTCGGGCTCGACGACCCGACGCTGGAGGGGGTGGCGCGGTTTCTCGTGCTGCAGGACTCGTTCCCCCGTTCGGCGCATTTCGCGTTGACGGCGTTCGAAGGGCACCTGAAAGCGATGCGGGGAGAGGCGGAGAAGTCGGGGGCGGCGTTGGAGCGCACGATCCGGCTGGCGGGCAAAGCCCGTTCGGAGCTCGGCTGGCTGGAGCGCAGCGACATTACGATGGAGACGGTCGACGGCGTGCTGGAGAGGCTGCTCCATACGAACCGGCAGCTCGTGGAAGCGGTGGCCAAGGCGTTTTTTTCCCCCGGAAGGGAGGTCATCGCTTGAAGTTCGAAATCTGCCACATGACGAAATATCGCTACGACGCCCCCGTGACGGACAGTGTCAATGAAATCCGGCTCTCTCCGCGCACGGACGAGAGGCAGGCGTGCTATCAGCACCGGATCGTAACCGAGCCGAACGTCCAGCTGATGTCCTATGAGGACTACTTCGGCAACCGCGTGCATTCGTTCACTGCGTACGCGCCGCATGAGGAACTCGTCATCACGTCCTATTCAACCGTCGTAACGCGGGACCGGGACGTGCTCTGGAAGTCGGCCTGGGGGCCGGAAGAGTCGTGGAATCGGCTGCGGAGTCTCGACTTCATCGACCGGAACGCCGAGTACTTGCTGCCGACGTATTACGCCTCGTTCCATCCGGACGTGGAAGCTTACGCTTCCGGCATTCGCGGCGAGGACGAAGGCGTGTCCGGGTTCGTACGCGACGCGGCCGGCGCGATCTACCGGGATTACGAGTACAAGCCGCTGTCGACGGGCGTGCACACGACGGCGAACGAGTTGGTCGGCATCGGCTCCGGGGTATGCCAGGACTTCGCTCATTTGCTGCTGGCCATATGCCGGATGAGAGGGGTTCCCGCCCGCTACGTGAGCGGCTACCATTTCGTCGGCGATCTGCAAGGACGGGACGCGGATTTCGAACAAGCCTCGCACGCCTGGGTCGAAGCCTATATTCCGGGCGTAGGCTGGCAAGGCATCGACCCGACGAACAACAACCTGGTCGACTGGCGCTACGTCAAGCTGGGGCATGGCCGGGATTACAACGATATCGTGCCGGTCAAGGGCATCTACCGCGGCACTTCGGGCCAGACGCTCCAGGTGACGGTGGACGTCCGCCTGGCGGAGACGGGTTAGCGGCTCTTTGGCCGGAAACTCGAAACGACGCGGGGGCATACGCTTGTTGGAGACGGGCTAGCGGGTGTTGGCCGGAAGCTCGAGACGGCGGTGGGCGTGCGCTTGTTGGAGCCGGACTGGCGGCTTTGGCGGGGCGTGCAGGCGATTGGAGGGGGAGGGAATGCGTCGGTTTGATGGAGTGGGGCGACCGAGGGGTCGCCTTTTTCGTTTGCTCATTTGCTAACGGACACAGATGACCTTATTTTGCCGAACCCCCTGCATTTTGGAGGCGAATCGGACAGACGATCCGTTATTTCGATGATGAATGGCCGAAATCGCCATCTCGGAGCCAAATAGCGGATTCTGTGTCCGCGAAGGTGCGCAAAACCAGCTTTTGTTCAAAGATAACGGATCCTCTGTCCGCACGGACCGGGAAAAGACGGAGAAAGGCAGGGCGAAGCGGCGTTAGGGCGGTAATGAGGCGATAGAGCAACGACCATGCGACGATCGGTGCGTGTGGGGCAGTAGGAACGGACTGCTCGAAAAAAAGCGTGCAACTCGCGTATGCGGGGCTATCGGCGAATGAGATACTCGAGAAAATCGTTGTAACTTGCGCGGTGTTGGGGCTATTAGGCGAAGGAGATGCTCGAAAAAATCGTGTAACCTCCGTTGGCGGGCTTCCGTGTGCCGTTTTTCCCAGTGTCGGCTTCGGCTCTCTCGAGTATCGTTCGGAAATAAGACAAGTAATCGCCGATACATCCGCAATATTCGAGATTTTCATCGGATATTGACGAATATTCCGTTAATAAACCCATTGACCTGTACGGAATAATGCAGTACCATACATAAGGGAACCAAACCAACTAACCGAATACGATTCCATCCATGCGTATATCCTTGGCGATACGGGCCGAGAGTTTCTACCAGGAGCCTTAAATTCCTGACTACGGAGGATGTGGGACACCCACAACTTCTGCGGTCGGGATTTTTTCGTCTGCAAGGCCGTCAGAAGGGGAAAACCGGAAGGAGACGAACGAATGAACTCTTATGACGTTATCGTGGTCGGCGCCGGTCCGGCAGGCATTTTCGCTTGCTACGAACTGACGAGAACGGCCCCGCATCTGCGGGTGCTGCTGATCGACAAAGGTCACGAGATCAAACGGCGGCATTGTCCGATTCTCGAAAACAAAATCGAGCTCTGCCCTCCGCCGGCGGGAAAAAAGGAATTCGCCGGCTGCCTGCCCGCGTGCTCGATCACGGCCGGATTCGGCGGAGCCGGCGCGTACAGCGACGGCAAATTCAACATAACGACGGAGTTCGGCGGCTGGTTGACGGATTATTTGCTCCCGTCGCAAGTGATCGGACTGATCCGTTACGTCGACGAGATCAATCTGGCGCACGGAGCGACGCCGAACGTGACCGATCCGACGACCGACACGGTGCGGGAGATCGAACGCAGAGGTTATGCGGCGGGCCTGAAGCTGCTGCGGGCGAACGTCCGGCATCTCGGCACGGAGCAAAATCTGGAAATTCTCAAATCGATCTACGACTACTTGGACGCCCGCATCGACATGCGGTTCAAGACCGAAGTAGCGGATCTGCTGACGGTGAAGGAGAACGGCGCGCACAGGGCGATAGGCGTCGCGCTGAAGGACGGAGAGGAGATCGAAGCCGGCGTCGTCATGACCGCTCCGGGTAGAGACGGCTCCGGCTGGCTCGCCGAAGTGCTGAAAAAACGGCGGCTCGCGATGGTCAACAACCAGGTGGACGTCGGCGTGCGGGTCGAAACGTCGGACGTCGTCATGCGCGAGATCAACGAGAACCTGTACGAAGGAAAATTCGTTTTCAACACGTCGGTAGGCACCCGCGTCCGGACGTTCTGCAGCAATCCTTCCGGGCACGTCGTCGTGGAAAACCATAGCGGGGTCATGGCCGCCAACGGCCACGCGTTCAAGGATCCGGCGCTGGGCTCGGCCAACACGAACTTCGCGCTGCTCGTCTCGCACAAGTTCACGGAGCCGTTCGACAAGCCGAACGAATACGCGCGCGAAATCTGCAAACGGGCGAACGACCTTTCGGGCGGCGGCGTCATCGTGCAGAAGTTCGGGGACATGATGCGGGGCCGCCGGTCGACCTCGAGCCGCATCAAGGAAGGATTTATCGAGCCGACGCTGCAGGAGGCGGTGCCGGGAGACTTGGGGCTCGTGCTTCCTTACAATACGATGAAAAGTCTGGTCGAAATGGTGGAAGCGCTCGATAAGGTGACGCCGGGCATCGCTTCCGAGCATACGCTGTTCTACGGCGTGGAGGCGAAGTTCTATTCGGCCCGTCCGAAGCTGAGTGACCGGCTGGAGACGGAAATCTCCGGCCTCTATTGCGGCGGGGACGGAGCGGGCGTGACGCGCGGCCTGGCGCAAGCCGGGGCCGCTGGCGTCTGGATCGCCCGCGCGATCGCCGAACGGCTGGCGCGGTAACGGCCTGCCGATCCGCCGACAAGAAAGCCCGGACAGCGCTGCGATCGCGGCACGGTCCGGGCTTTTCTGCATGCGCCGTACCCGGGCGGGCGCTTATCTATCCCCCATGCGAGATTTTGCGGAACGCCTCGAGGAATTGCGCAGACGGATAGGCGCCGGACAGCGCATATTTGTTGTCGATGACGAAGAAGGGGACGCCGGATATGCCGATCGCCCGAGCCGTCGCGATGTCTTCTTCGACGGCCTTCAGTCCTTCTCCCGCTTCGAGGAGACGCTTGGCCTCTTCCGCGTCCAGCCCCAGCTCCGAGGCGATGCCGAGCAGCACGTCCAGCCGGGCGATGTCCTTGCCGTCCTCGAAATAGGCTTTCATGACGGCTTCGATCCATGTTCCTTCATCCTCTTGCGGAAGCAGCGCGGTGATCCGGTGGGCCAGCACCGTGTTCGGCATCCGCTCGACCCGGTCGAAGCGGAACGTAACGCCGACAGCCGCGCCGGCTTCGGTGACCCGCTGCAGCATCGGACGCAACCGCTCGGGTCCGCCCACCTTTTTCTCCATGGCGCTATTGAACGGCATCCCCTCCGGGGGCAAAGTCGGATCCAGCTGATACGCATGATAGCTGACTTCCACCGGCTGCCCGGACTGTTCGTGCCAGGCTTCGATCGCGTCGTTCATGTTCTTCTTGCCGATGCGGCACCACGGACAAACCATATCGGAATAGACGTCGATTTTCATGAAGGCACCTCGTAGATTCAGTCTTTTTCCCAGTATGGCAGACAACGGGGCGCGATTCAATGTACGACAGGCAAACGAAGTGATACACTGATGAGAAAATAAGAAGCAACTGGAGGAACCAACGTGAAATGGACGATCGACTCGACGACGGAACTGCTGAATGGCGTGGAGATGCCGAGACTCGGTCTTGGCGTATGGAGGGCGAAGGACGGGGCGGAGACGGAGAACGCCGTGCTGACGGCGCTCCGGGCGGGCTACCGGAGCGTCGATACGGCGTCCATGTACGACAACGAGCGAAGCGTCGGCAGAGCGATCCGGGCTTCCGGCATTCCGCGCGAGCGGGTATTCGTGACGACGAAAGTGTGGAATAACGAGCAGGGTTACGACGGCACGATCCGGGCGTTCCGGGGCAGCTTGGAGCGTCTCGGGACGGATTATGCCGACTTGTACCTGGTGCACTGGCCGGTTGCCGGCAAATACAAGGAAACTTATCGGGCGCTCGAAGATTTGTACGAGCAAGGCCTTGTTCGGGCGATCGGCGTCAGCAATTTCCATATTCATCATCTCGAGGATCTGATGGGGAGCTGCCGGATCAAGCCGATGGTGAACCAGGTGGAATTCCACCCGTTGCTGACGCAGAAAAAGCTGTTCGCGTTCTGCCGCAAAGAAGGCATCCAATTGGAATCCTGGCGGCCCCTGATGCAAGGAAGGCTGGATTTGCCCTTGCTTGCCGAACTGGCGGCCAAATACGGCAAGACGCCGGCGCAGGTCGTCCTTCGCTGGCATCTTCAGCTCGGCGTCGTGACGATTCCCAAGTCGGTCAGCGAGAGCCGGATTCTGGAGAACGCGGATGTCTTCGATTTCGAGCTCGAGCCGGAAGACATCGTACGGATCGACGGGCTTAACGAGGACAAGCGATTCGGAGCGGATCCGGATCATTTCGATTTTTAAAGGTATTCCGCATCGCGGTCTGAATAGGGGCGGCTCCTGATTGCAACACTAACGAAAGGTCAGCTCGGCGCCTCTTGACAGCCTCAACTGTAACTGTTATTATTACAGTAATCGCCGGGGAGGCTTAGCGAATGAACAGCGAATTCATTATTGCGGTCCACGGCCTTGTCCTGCTGGCCCATCGCCCCGATGGGATGGCGTCCAGCGAAGAAATCGCGGCGAACGTCTGCACGAATCCGGTTCGCGTCCGCAAAGTGATGAGCTGTTTGCGCAAGCACGGCTTCGTCGATACGCGCGAAGGATCCGGAGGCGGCTACCGGCTGTCGAAGGAACCGGGGGACGTGACTTTGGCCGACGTCTATCGCGCGCTCGCGGCCGGGTCGCTCGCGCCGAAATGGTGCAGCGGCGATCCCGAGTCGGACTGCCTGGTCGGCTCGAATATGGGCGAGGTCATGAATGCTGTTTTTTGCGGGGCGGATCAGCAGCTCGAAACGTATTTCGAATCGATCACGATCGGCCAGATGCTGTCCAGATTGACCGCATTGGCCAGAGCATAACGGCCCTTGCTCGCGCCTCGAAAGCGCGAAGGGCATGGCGGATGGAGCGGGCCTCGGTAGGCCCGATCATCATAGGCGTTAGCAATCCATAACTTAGATAGGAGCGATTCATAATGGCAGCAGTAGCGATCACGAAAGAAAATTTCAACGAAAGCGTTGCGCAAGGGGTTTCCTTGCTCGACTTCTGGGCCCCGTGGTGCGGACCTTGCAAAATCCAGCTTCCGATTGTGGAGGAGCTGTCCGAGGAATTGAAAGGCACGGCGACGATCGCAAAAGTCAACGTCGACGAAGAGCCCGAGCTGGCCAGCCAATTCGGCGTCATGAGCATTCCGACGCTGATCGTATTCAAGAACGGCCAACCGGTCGACAAGCTTGTCGGCCTGCAAAGCAAAGACGCTTTGAAAGCAAAAATCCAGGGCCAGCTGTAAGTTCGCGCTGACGACGCCGCGGTTTCCGAAGGGGGACTGCGGCGTTTTTGGCTATAAGCGTATAAAAATTTTTCGATGGGTGAGGGGTCTTCATTTCACTTGATGTTTTGCGATCGGACACAGAAGACGTTATTTTGCCGAAATCCCCTCATCTTGCTGGCGTTGCGGACAGACGATCCATTATTTCGATGATTTATGGCCGAAATCGCCGTCTCGGAGCCAAATAGCGGATCCTCTGTCCGCGAAGGTGCGCAAAACCCGGTTTTGTTCACAATTAGCGGATCCTCTGTCCGAACGGTTCGGGGCGACAGGGCAAGAGGATGAAAACACGATTGAACGTTGGGGCAACAGGTCGGGCTGAGCGGGAGGTCTGAGGTGGTGACGGAAGAACAGGAAGAGGAACGAAACGGCGCTAAGTGTGAAAAGGACCGTCAGGGTAAACTCTCTGAAGGTTTTACTTATGTGCCCTGACAATATTAATCGGCACAGCTTTGTTGCTTGCTCATATATTCCATTTTTGCTATAATACAGGCATCAAATTAACGGTCGTGAAGCACACGCCGTCTGTTCTCCATTGCTGGAGTGCAGGCGGCGTGTTGTCGTTTCGACGGGAGGAGGATGGTTGGGATGAGTGAACAGGCCAAAGCTGGAGGAGAAACGAAATCCCCGACGCCGCACGACGAAGCTTTCAAGAAACTGCTGCAGACGTTTTTCGCAGAATTTCTCGAGCTGTTTTTTCCCGACGTGAATGCGCTGCTGGATCACAGTCGTACAAGATTGTTAATGCAGGAACAGCTCGTCGATATCGTCGGAGAACAGTCGCGCTTGCTCGATTTGCTGCTGGAAACCCGATATAAGGTGACCGAAGCATATATTCTGGTGCATTTGGAGCCGCAGTCGTATCGTCAGGAAGATTTTCACGAAAGGATGTACATCTACTTCAGCCGCCTGTTCGAGCGGCATCGCAAGGAGCATAAGCTGATCATCCCGATCGCCATTTTCACGTCCGATGATGCGAGAGATGAACCGGATACGTTCGCGATGAGCATTTCCGGGCATGAAATCCTTCGTTTTCAGTTTCTGAAAGTCGAACTTCGCAAGCAGGACTGGCGAAAGTTCGTCGACTCGGACAACCCGGTGGCGGCTGCGCTGCTGGCGAAGATGGGATATAATGAGAGAGAAGCTAGAGAAGTGCGCTTGGCGTATTTGCGGATGCTGTTAAAACTGCGGAAGAGGCTGGACGACGCCCGAATGGCGCTGATGATGTCCGTGGCCGACCTGTATTTCGAGCCTGATCGGGAAGAAGACGAAGCGATGCTTCGGGAATTGGACGAACGAGATCCGGAAGGAGCGAGAGCGATCATGGAATTGATGCCGGCGTGGAAACGTTGGGGCTACGAAGAAGGCATGGAGAAAGGCATGGAGAAAGGCATGGAGAAAGGTATGGAGATAGGCCGTGCGGAAGCCCGTCAGGTCATCGTCCGGAAACTGCTGGAACGCGGGTTCGTGCCCGAGGAGGTCGCCGCGGCGCTGGAGCTGCCGCTGGAAGAGGTACGCGAAGCGGGCGAACGGCGATGACCGACGACGAAGCGCGGTTTGAGTAATCTATCGTACGCTCGATCTTCCTCTACCAGACACAGAAGACCTTATATTGTCGAAAACCCCGCATTTTGTTGGCGATTCGGACAGACGATCCGTTATTTCGATGATTTATGGCCGAAATCGCCGTCTCGGAGCCAAATAGCGGATCCTCTGTCCGCGAAGGTGCGCAAAACCCGGATTTGTTCACAATTAGCGGATCCTCTGTCCGAACGGCCTAGGGCATTGGAGCAATGCGAGACGGTGGACGATGGAGCGAGGCCAGTCGTTGGGCGATGGAGCAAGGCGAGACGGTGTGGGCGATGGGCGGGGCGCAAGGTCTGCGGAAACGGAAAAGGGGAAACGCAACGAAACGGCGCAAAAGCGCGAAAAAAGACCGTCAGGACAAACTTCCTGACGGTCTTATCTTATTATATCGTCCATTGCCCGTGAACGATGCCCGTCAGCTTCCATTCGTCGCCGTCCGGATTGAAGACGAGCACTAGGCTCTGCCAATCCATGCCTTCCAGGCTCTCGTCGAAGCCGGGAAAATGGAACTCGACGTAAGACGCGTTCGGATAAACGTCCGGAACGTTGAATATGGCGTTGCCGACGCCTTCGATCCGATTCACGTTGACTCTGGGCGCGTCCGCGAAATCTTTGTTGTAGACGAATCGTTCGTAATAATCCCGGAAGCTTAACTCGATCGGCTCGCCGCTTCCGTCCTCGGAGCCCCAATACAGCGTGCCGGTGTCATTGAAGCTCGGCAGCTCCTCGGGCTTGAACGCGAGGTCGGTATCCGCATTCACGTAGGGATAGGGGGAAAATCGCAAGCCATGCTCCGGATCGATTAACGGAACCAAGGCGTCCATGTCCCTTTCCCGCATATATTCGATGGCTTCTTTGGCAGTCGCCATCAGTCGGACGTCGGCTTCGCCGTCCGGCTCGGCGTTATCCGGGGAGCCGCTTGGCGTCTCGTTCGTCTTATCGTCCGTAGCGGCGTTCGTTTCAATCCCCGAAGAGGGATCGGCGGATGAGGGGACCAGGGGAGCATCGGCTGCTCCGTTCATATTGGAATTGGCTCCGCAGCCAGCCAATAGGACAGCGAGAAGAACCGCGGCCAGCAGCGGGTACATTCTGCGCATGATCTATTCCTCCTTGCGTTTAAGTATTAATTTAGACGCAGGTAAGGCCGAGATGTTCCGGTGGAAATTGTTGTGCGAAAACATTTCTTCGGAAACGGGCGATACGGGGCGAAAACGGAGCTTGCCGAGGAGGAGCGGAGCGCGTTCGAACGCCGATAAATGGATATGCTAGTGGAGACAAGGTTTTTTCGCTCGATACCAATGTCCGCCGTCATCCGGAGGACGGCAAGCCCGTTGCTTGTGCGCATTCCCCCGTAATGTTATCCGCCAGGAGGTCATGGTTGTGAGAAAAGATTGGATAAGGGAAGGCGCGTTCCGCGTCGTCTGTCTGCTGGCCGGCGCGTTGCTCGCCGTTTCGGCGTGCGCGCGGGAGACGAGCCCCGGAATCGAAACGCCCCCGGGATCTGCCGTGACGGCGGACGGTTCGGCGGCGGAGTGGCTGGCCAAGGCTGTTGCCAAGGCGGAGGAAATGGACCGGTATGCGTTCGTGCTGCAGATGGACCAGAAGCTGAGCGCGACGAACGACAACGAGCATTCGGACGTGCGGATCGACATGCAGGGACGCGTGGAGAGAGAGCCGTTCAAGCTGGACCAGACGATCGACAGCGCGATCGACGAGGAGAAATCGACAGTGCGCGCGATTTTGACGCATGAAGCTTATTATATGTACCTTCCGGAATTCGAGGAATGGAGCAAGCTTTCGCGGGAGGTCGCGGAGGAGAACCTGGCAACCCTGTCCGATCTGCAAGCGAACCCGGAACGGGCGATCGGCCGGATCGCGGAGCTCGGAGCCGGGCTGCGCGCCGAACGGGAAGGCTCGGCGGTCGTCGTGCGCTATGAGGGAGCAGGCGAGCAAGCGAAGCCGTTCGTGGCCGACTTGCTCCGAAGCACGCTTGGCATTCCGGAAGGCGAATCGGACATTGCGAACAGCCTGGAGGTCGACAGCCTGTCCGTCTATTTCAAGATGGACGCCGAACGCGATTGGCCGCTGGCCTACCGGCTTGAATCCGATCTCGTAATCGAGCTGGAGCCCGGGCTGAAGACGAATATTCGCCAAACGGTCAGCGGGACGTACGCCAAGCCCAACGAAACCGAACCGATCGTCGTGCCGGAAGAGGCGTTGAACGCGCCGGATCCGGCGGAGATCGGCGACATTCTCAATCCGGGCGGGGAGTAACCGCCGCCTCTTCTGGCTAAGCTTCAAGCTGTGGACAGCGATCGCCAAGTTCCGTTATAATGGCGTGAGAATTGAACAGCTTGACGAAAGCGCCCGCCAGCCGCGGAGCGCGTTCGCAAGAAGTCAGGAGTGTAAGCTTACATGGCATTGTCGTGCGGAATCGTCGGGCTCCCGAACGTCGGGAAATCGACTTTGTTCAACGCAATTACCCAAGCCGGAGCGGAGATGGCGAACTATCCGTTCTGCACCATCGATCCGAACGTCGGCGTCGTGGAAGTGCCGGACATCCGTCTGGGGAAGCTGGCGGAGATCGTCAATCCGAACCGGATCGTGCCGACGGCGTTCGAATTCGTCGACATCGCCGGCCTCGTCAAGGGGGCGAGCCGCGGCGAAGGACTCGGCAACAAGTTTCTGGCCAATATCCGCGAGGTGGACGCGATCGTTCACGTCGTTCGCTGTTTCGTGGACGAGAACATTACTCACGTCTCCGGCAAGATCGATCCGATCGGCGACATCGAGGTCATTAACCTCGAGCTGATCCTGACCGACATCGAATCGGTCGAGAAGCGCATGGAGCGCACCCGCAAAGGCCTGAAGAGCGGCGACAAAAAAATCGCCGAAGAGCTCGCCGTGCTGGAGCGGCTGCATGCGACCCTGACGGCGGAGAAGCCGGCGAGAAGCCTGGAGCTGACCCCGGAGGAAGCCCGCCTCGTCCGCGATCTCCATCTGCTGACGATGAAGCCGGTGCTGTATGCGACGAACGTCGGCGAGAGCGACGCCGCGAACGCGGACGGGAATCCTTACGTGCAGCAGGTTCGCGAATTCGCGGCGGCGGAAGGCTCCGAAGTCGTGCATATCAGCGCGAAGGTGGAATCCGAGATCGCCGAGCTCGAAGGCGACGACAAAGCGATGTTCCTTGAAGAGCTGGGCTTGTCCGAATCGGGATTGAACCGGCTGATCCGCGCGTCCTACAAGCTGCTCGGCCTCTATACGTACTTTACCGCGGGGGTGCAGGAGGTGCGGGCCTGGACGATCCGCAGCGGCACGAAAGCGCCCCAGGCCGCCGGAGTCATCCATTCCGATTTCGAACGGGGCTTTATCCGTGCGGAAGTCGTCTCGTACGAGGATTTGACCGCGAGCGGTTCGATGAAGGCGGCGAAGGAGAAGGGGCTCGTTCGCCTTGAAGGCAAGGAGTACGTCGTCGCGGACGGCGACGTCATGCATTTCTTGTTTAACGTATAAGAACATTACGCTTGCAAAGCGGCTTGACGGAAAGAACCCGTCAGGCCGCTTTTTTCGCTTGCGGTCATACAGGAGGACCGTTTTAACCGGTCCCGTTCGCTCAGTCGCGTCGAAGCCTGGGGCGGGGCAAGGGAGACTGGCCGACAGTGCGATTGACGGGGGATCGAACGGGCGTCGTTCGGAAATCCTTTTGACGATCCCGCCCGTTCGCCAATTTTAAAATTTTCTCATGTAACCTTTTTGGAGGCGGCTGCGTCTGTGAGTTTGAAGGCAACGGGTACAACATTTGCCAATCGCCATCGAATCGTTAGCGAATCGAAAGGAGCATGAATCATGCGGAACAAAAAGCTGTTGATCGCGGCGACCGTCGTCGGACTGCTCGGCACGAGCGCGGCCGTAGGGGCGAGCGGAGTCGTCGGCAAGGTGACGGGAATTTTCCACAAGGACATCATCGTGACGGTAAACGGCAACGAAACTTCGCTTCATCCGGTGTACATCGACGGGAAGGCGTACTTGCCGGCGCGGGAAGCGGCGGCGGAGCTCGGCTACCGGGTGAACTGGAACGCCAAGGGCAAGGAGATCCAGATCAATTCGCAGGAAGAGGCGGCGGATTACATCCGAATGATCGGCGTGATCGTCGACGTGAAACCGGGCGACGAGGAAGGGCAATACCGGATCGAGCTGCTCGGCCACGGCGATCAGAACTGGATGATTCTCTACGCGGACAAGGACACCGAGCTGTTGGACGAACTGGGCGAGAAGCCCTTCGACGCCAAGGATTTGAAGCCGGGAACGCGGATCATGGCGGAGTTCGGGCCGATCATCCAGATGAGCTATCCCGGACAATCTCATGCACATCGTATTCTCGTCAGCGGAGAATCCCTCGTCAGCGAAGACGCGATTCAATCGGTCGAGCGGACGGACGACGGGTGGAAGGTGGCCATCGGCGAGGACGGGAAGTCCGAACCGTCGCTCGTGCTGAACGCGGGTCCGGAAGCGTCCGTGATGACGCCGGAAGGCTTGCCGGTGCCGTTCGCCAACCTGAAGGAAGGGGATAAGGTGCGCGCTTACTACGGTCCGGCCGTCACGAAAAGCATTCCCCCGCAAAGCCAGCTGCACTATCTTGTCGTCATGACGGAGCAGGCTCAGCTCGCCCCGGCGACGGTCGAGGAGTACCGGGAGCTCGGTTGGGAGAACATGCCCGAAGACCAGAAGCCGCATTTGCTGACGAAGAAGGAAGACGCCCTCGTGGCGGAGATCGATTCCGCGAATCTCGCGCCGCTCGCTTCGACCGACGAACAGAAGAAGAAGCTGGCCGAAATCCAGGCGGCCGCGGGCAAAGTCATCGAAGTCAAGTACAGCACGGATCAGGACGCCTTGCTCGGACCGATCGTCATGATCTTCGATCCCGAGTCGAAAGCGTTCCTCGGCTTCCTGCCCCGCATGTAACGCTCCTGATCGATCGACATGAGAAGAAGCGATCCCCCGCTCGCCGGGAGGATCGCTTCTTCTTCGCGTCTTTCTCGCGCCAGCGCGAACGCCCGCACGAAACGGCGATCGTGTGGTATACTGTTGATTAGCGTGATCATAGCAGTCAACGGAGGATGAGGCAAAGTGCTAGACCGTCTGCAAGTACTGGCGGACCGATACGAGAAGCTGAACGAATTGCTCAGCGATCCCGACGTGGTGAGCGACACGGCGCGGCTCAGGACGTACGCGAAAGAGCAAGCGGGGCTCGAGGAAGCTTACCGCGCTTACGAGGAATACAAGCAAGTGCTGACGCAGCTTCCGGATGCGAAAGCGATGCTGGACGATAAATTGGACGACGAGATGCGCGAAATGGTTAAGCTGGAGATCGAGGAGCTGGAGAGCCGGCAAGCCGAGCTGGAGGAGCGGATCCGTTTCCTGCTGCTGCCGAAGGATCCGAACGACGGCAAGGACATCATCGTGGAAATCCGCGGGGCGGCCGGCGGGGAAGAGGCCAATCTGTTCGCGGCGGAGCTGTACCGGATGTACGCCAAGTTCGCGGATAACCAGGGCTGGCGCACGGAGATGCTCGAGTCGAGCGTCAGCGATCTCGGCGGGTTCAAGGAAGTCATCTTCACGGTCAGCGGACCGGACGCCTATCGGAAGATGAAATACGAGAGCGGCGCGCACCGCGTGCAGCGGGTTCCCGAGACGGAGTCCGGCGGCCGCATCCACACGTCGACGTCCACCGTCGTCGTCATGCCGGAGGCCGAAGAAGTCGACATCGTCATTCTCGACAAGGACATTCGCGTCGATACGTTCTGTTCGAGCGGGGCGGGGGGCCAGTCGGTCAACACGACGAAATCCGCGGTCCGCGTGACGCATCTGCCGACGGGCATCGTAGCGACGTGCCAGGACGGCAAATCGCAGAACGACAACAAGGACAAGGCGCTGCAGGTGCTGCGGACGAGAATCCTGGATGCGAAGCGGCAGGAAGAGGAAGCGAAATATTCCGGGGAGCGGCGGGAGAAAATCGGCACGGGCGACCGGAGCGAACGAATCCGCACGTACAATTTCCCGCAAAGCCGGGTAACGGATCATCGGATCGGCTTGACGCTGCACCGGCTGGAGTACGTGCTCGACGGAGAAATGGATGAAATCGTGCAGGCGCTCATGCTCGCGGAGCAAGCGGAGCTGCTCGAGCGCGAGCAGATGAAGCAATAATGGAGGGTTTGACGTGAGCTTGGAGCGTATGCCGGAGGGAACGACGCTGGGCGAAGCCTGGCGCTGGGGCGCCGGCAAGCTGCGGCAAGCGGGAGCGGAAGAAGCGGACGCGGATGCGGAGCTTCTTCTTCTTTATGCGCTCGGCATCGGCAAGGCGGCGTTGTTGCGCGATTGGCGCGACGCTTTTCCCGCGGCACGGGCAGGCGCGTGGCTGAGCTTGCTCGAACGCCGGATGAGCGGGCTTCCCGTGCAATACGCGATCGGGGAGCAGCATTTCTACGGACGGGCGTTCAAGGTGTCCCCGGACGTGCTGATTCCGCGTCCGGAGACGGAGCTGCTGGCGGAGGCGGTGCTGGAGGCGGCGGACGCCGTCTGGACGCCGGGCTCGGGCGCGGCGCCGGTCGCGCTGGACGTCGGCACGGGCAGCGGCGCGCTCGCGGTTACGTTGGCTGCGGAAAGGCCGGCGTGGCGGGTGTTCGCTTCGGACATTTCCGCAGCCGCCCTGGGCGTCGCCCGGGACAACGCGGAGGCGCACGGCGTCGGCGGGCGCGTCTCGTTCGTGCGGGGCGACTTGCTGGCGCCGTTCGTTGCGGACGGGGGCAACCCGCAACCGATCGACGTGCTCGTCTCGAACCCGCCGTACGTTCGCTCGGCGGACATTCCCGGCTTGCAGCGGGAGGTTCGCGACCACGAGCCCCGTCTCGCGCTCGACGGCGGGGAGGACGGGCTGAATCCGTATCGGACGATGGCCCGGCAGCTGCCGTCGCTGCCGCGGTTGCCGGGGATCGTCGCCTGGGAAGTCGGGGCGGGACAGGCCGAGGACGCGGCCGCGCTGCTGCGTTCCGTCTCGCGGTGGCGCGAGATCCGCTTCGTAAAAGACTACGCCGGCATCGATCGACACGTGATCGCGATCGGAGCGTTCGAATAAAAAGCGTGCTCAGGGGAGATTCGATTCCCCTGCGCACGCTTTTTTTTGGCTATCGGACACAGATTGAAGGGGAAAGGGCATATTTTGGCGCAGAGTGACGAATAAGGTGACAAAAAATGACAAACAAAGGATTGCTTCCGCTCGTCCGGCCATGCTAATTTTAGTTAAAACTCATGAAACTTAATCATAATTGATGGAGGACGGAGATTTGAGCATCGAAAAAAAGAGCAAGATTACCAGATACGTCGTATCGTCGGCGATGGTCGTCAATGCGTTGGCTGCGCCGGCGGCATTCGCCGCGGACGAGTCGGTAAGCCCCGACGCGGTCCGGGCGGCGGTTAAGGAGCTGATGGATAAAGCGATCATGGTCGGCAATGCCAACGGGGAGCTTTACCTGGAAGAGAAGCTGACCCGCGTGCAGGTGGCCGCGATCCTGGCGAGATCGTTAGGCTTGGATCCTTCGGCCGCGCCAATCTCCGCGTTCGTCGACGTGAGCAAGGACCACTGGGGACTGAAATACATCAGCGTCATGGACAGCCTCGGGATCATGAGCGGCGCGAACGGCAGCTTCCGTCCGAATGCCGTCCTGACCAGAGAAGAGCTGGCCGCGGTCCTGGTTCGTCTCACGCAGACGAGCATCGCAGGCAAGGGCGGCAATCTGACGATCAGCGACGCCAACGAAGTCAGCCCCTGGGCCAGGGCGTACGTCCAAGCCGCCATCGAGATGGGCTTGATTCCGGCGGTGAACGGCAAATTCTCTCCGAAAAGCCCGGTTGACCGCAAGGAGGTGGCAGTATTGACCGCGGCCCTGATCAAGAGCGACCAATTCGAAACGTACAAGGAAAGCGCGAACGCGCTGCTTGGCGAAGGAAAGAAGATTTCGAACAGCGATCCGTCGGTCTAATCGATGCCATGATTTCCGAGAGGGCGTTATCTCGCTTTCCACAAAGCCGGATAACGGCCTTTCTTATTTCGAACGGGAATGAACGACGTGAAAATCATCTGCTGCATGCTGACGAGAAACAATGAAGCGACATTGGCCGCCGCCTTGCGAAGCGTCAAGCCGCACGTGGACGACATCGTCGCGGTCGATACGGGGTCCACGGATGCGAGCGCGCGAATCGCCCGCGAGCTTGGCGCGCATGTGCATTCCTTCGCATGGAACGACGACTTCGCGGAGGCGCGAAACGTCTCGCTGGCATTCGCCAAGGAGGCGGACTGGGTTCTGGTGATCGATTCGGACGAAGCGTTCGTCTGGGAAGGGGACGTCGGGCTGAAGGAATGGATCGCCGCGTATCCTTCGCGCCATGCGGTCATCGCTTTCGAATGCCGCCACTACGAAACGGGCGATTCCCGGCTGTTGTCGGCAACCCACGTCGAACGGTTGTTTTCTCCTCGGCATTACCGCTACGAAGGCCGCATTCATGAAAGATTGGTTGCCGTCGGCGAGGAGGAGGAGAAAAGGGCGGAGCTTTGCCCGTTCGCTTCCTTCCGCCACTACGGCTATTCCTCCGAATTCCACGAGGCCAAGCGCTTCAGGAACATGGCGCTCCTGCGCAAGGAGCTGGCAGAGCGCCCTTTCGACGGAAGAACGCATCGCTACATCGCGACAGAGCTGTATCACGAGGGCCGCTATGCCGACAGCGTCCGCCGGGCGGACGCCGCGCTGAGCCTGTTGGCCGATACGGATACGTACAGCAGGGCGCAAGCGCACTACTATAAAATTATGGCTTGCCTGTACTTGGGGAGGAAGGCGGAAGCCGAGCGCGCCATCCAGGCGAGTATCGGCGAATTGCCCTTCTATGCGGACCCGTACGGAATCAGGGCGGAAATGCGTTTCGGCGAACGCCGTTGGGAGGAAGCCTGTCGCTGGTACGACGAGTGGGAACGAAGGCTTGAACGGCAATCCCGCATCGCGCCGAATCATTGCATTTCGCTCGCGGACACGTTTCGGCGGCATCGGCGGCTGGCCGCCGGGAAGACGAGGATCGGCAAGGAAACGCTCGGGAAAGAGGTACATGAAATGAAAGTGGCTCTATTAATCGTCCATCCGCAATTGGAAATGGATCGCGAGGAGCTGCTGGGACATCTGGCGGCCAAATTCAAGGACATGACGTATGAAGTCGGATTATGGTCCGAGCCGCCCCTCGACAAGAACGAGAAGGGCGTCAAAGCATGGCTGAGACATGGCCGCGCGCGATTGGCGGCAGGCCAAAGCCCGGCGCAGGCCGGATCCCGTCTGGCGGCCGCATGCCAGGCCGATATTCTATGGATCTGGCACGCCAACGAGCGCCTTATAACCGAATTGGACGAAGGGGCGATCGCATCCGCGATCGCCCGGAACGGGAGCGTATCGGTTCGCGCTTATTCGGAACGGTTAGGCTGTCCCTGGACCGAAAGCCGGATCCGGCTATTGAAGCCGGCCGAATCCAGGTCGGCCTCCCTGCCGGAGGCCGACTCCGCCTCCGAAGGGATCGTCCTGGAGAGGCCGTTGATCTTGCCTCCGGACAAGCAGGAGGCGTACCTCGGCCTGGCTGAGCGGGAGACGCCGCTGCAACGGCTGTTGACGGCTTTCGCGTCCCAGAGGTACCGCGAAGCGCTTGATATGCGCCTGCCTCCGGAAGGATCGGCGGAATGGTCGTCATTTCAGTTCTACCAGATCTTGTCCGCGATCAACCTGGGCCGGATGGAAGAAGCTTCGGAGAAAATCTACAACGCCATGGAAGCGGAAATCAGCGAGCGGGACGCGCGGGATTTCGTCTATCTCTACGGAAAGCTGGCCGCGAACGTGGACATGGCGGAGATGAAGCGGGAAGCGCTGAGCTTATTGGACGATACGCTGCGCTCGAATCCGCCTCCCGAGACCAAGCACGTGCGAACGACCGAATCGGACTGGCTGTCCCTGATTGCGGAGCTTCAGTGGCAGTCGGGCGAACGGAAGCAGGCGCTCGTCTCGTGGCGGCACGGGTTGGAAAGCTCCGGCTATGCGAACGGGCGCTGCGCTTACCGGCTGGCCGAGGCGATCTGCGAGACGTACAAGTCCGAAGGCTCTGACCGGATCTCCCGCGCGATTCTGGAAGCTTTTCCCGCCGATTCGCCGGCAGCGCTAAGCTTGCTCGCTCCGATCTTCGGCTATTTGAATATGGAGGAGTGGGCCGCGCTGTTCGCGCTTTCTCCGGACAGGAGCGCGGCGAAGGAGCCGGACTCTCCGCTCGTCAGCCTGATCATGCCCGTCTATAACGACACGGAATACTTGTTCGAAAGCATTCGCGGGATTCTGTCCCAAACCTATCTGGACTTGGAGCTCATCGTCGTGGACGACGGGTCGGACGAAGAGGTGGCGGCCGTCGTCCGGCGGTTCGCGCATGATCGTCGCTTGAGGCCGTACCGGCTTCACGCGAACCGAGGATTGCCGTATGCGCTGAATTACGGGCTGGCGAAGGCCAAAGGCGCTTTGATGGGCTGGACCTCGGCCGATAACGAGGTGCAGCCGCGTTGGCTGGAGCGGATGGTTCGCGCGATCTCCGCCGATCCGCAAGCGAGCGCGGTCTACTCCGACTATTATCACATCGACAAGGACGGGCTGGCGATCGAAACGAAACGCTTGCCCGCGTACCGATTAAACGGACTGCAGAACGGCGGCCCGTCCATGCTCTGGAGAGCATCGGCTCTTCGCAAGGCCGGAGGGTTCGACGAGTCGTTGTTCGGCATTGAGGACCGAGATTTCACGGTTCGCCTTGCTCTCGTCGGCCGAATGGTCCATCTGAACGAACCCTTATATTACTATCGGATCCGCGAGGGCAGCTTGTCCTCGCGGATCGATTCGGGCTTCGCCGGAGGCTGGCCCGAGCTGCACGAGAAGTTGAAACGGAAGTGGCTGTATTGGAGCTTCATATAAATGAGGGAAGTGAAGACATGATCCGGCTGGAATCCGACGCGGCCGTCGCCCTGCTCGCACAGAGCCATCAGGAGCGGCAATTGGACGCGTTGAGGGAATTGTATCGCGGCAAGCGGTTCGAACTCCATCGGTTGAAGAGCGCCGCGATCGAGAGGGAAAGCTTCGCGGCCGGGCTTCGCGATTCGATTCGGAAGAAGCGGCTGGCGATCGATGCGCTGGAGCGGAACATTCAAGACATGTCGCGGCTGCTGGAGAGCAAGGCGGCGCAAGTATCGTACGAGGACGATTATCGGCAGAGACAGTCGTACTATATCCAGGCTGCGGAGCAGGCAGATCCCGCAGCCGGATGTCCGGAAACGTTCCCTTCGATGCGACAACGGTATAAGGGCGTCATCGTCGCGCCCGACGGGCTTCGGTTTCAGGGCGGGCGCATCGCGGAGATGTTGAACGGGCTCGCGGAGGACGGTTTTCTCTGTTTCTCATTTCAAGCCGACGTGGACGGCGCGGAGGCATGCTTGGCGGAAGGTTGCGTTGCCTACAACGACGAGGCCTTCCTGCTCAGGTGGCTGAAGGAGCGGGGCATCGCGCCGACGATTTTATGCACATGGGTGCTGCAGGCGGCCTGGTTCGATTTGCTCGCCTCCAGGACGATTTGGTACGACATTTGCGAGCATGAGGACTTGTTGTGGGGGGCCGACGCCTCGGCAAGGCTCAAGCATTACGAGCTGCTTAAAGAGGCCAGGCTCGTCACGTACTCGGATCGAAAATGGCGCAAATATACGGTTGCCCGTCAAGACGCGGTCGCGCTCGAATCCGGCAACCTCATGCGGCAGCTTCCAAGCGTGAGCGCATGTCTGGAGGTTCGGGATCATGCGGAGTAGAAACGCGGCGCCCGGCGCGGCGGCGGTATGGCGCGAGGCGGAAGCGCTACAGGCGGCTTGCCGGCAAATCGATGCAATGATCGAGGACCAGTTCCATTCCCTGGACGAGCGCCGACGGACGATCGCGGAGCTGGAGAGGGAAGAAGCTGCCGGCGAGGCGGAGATCGTTCGACTTCGCGGGGAGATCGTTCGGCTCGAGGCGGAATTGGCGCAAGCGGACCTGCTCTTCGCCCCTCGTTACCGCGCCCAGTCGCAATTTTACCGGCAGTTCGTCGAGTCGCCGCTGACCGAAGAAGCGAGACGGCTGATCGAAGCGATCCGGAGCGGAGAGTATCGGGGAATCGTCGTCTATCCGGTCGCCGTTCATTGGGAGCCGCTGCAGCGTCCGCAGCATCTGTTGATCGAGCTGGCAAGAAAAGGCTATCTCTGCTTTTTTTGCGCGCCCGGCAACGAGCCCCGGCAGACGGAGATCGAGAAGGGGCTGTACGTCGTATCCCGGCCGGAGCATTTGCTGCAGGCGCTGCAAGCTTACCATGTTCTCGTGCTGAACACGTACCTGATGCAAAATTCGTGGATCGATCACCTTCCCCATAAGACGGTTTGGTACGATGTGCTGGACCGGGTCGACTTCTTCGGTCTCTACGATCGCAACATGCTGGCCAAGCATTATCAGGTTTTGCATGAAGCCGAGCTGGTGACGTATTCGGCGAAGCGATTGACCGAATACGTCGGGGACAGGGCGGACGCCGTCTATATGCCGAATGCCGTAAGACCGGAGGATTTCCGGGTCGATCCCGGCGCCGGATCGGAGACGCCCGACGATCTCCGGCCGATTGTCGCGAAAAACAAAAAAATCATCGGGTATTACGGGGCGATCGAGGAATGGTTCGACGCGAAGCTCGTCATCGATATGGCGCGCGCCGCGGAGATCGAAATCGTGCTGATCGGACATTGCGCGATCCCGCGGGAGCCGTTCCCGGACAACGTGCATTTTCTGGGACCGAAGCCGTATGCGCGGTTGGCGGCATACGCCGCTTATTTCGACGCGCTGATGATCCCCTTTATCGTGAACGCATTGACGAACGCGGTCTCGCCGGTGAAGTTCTTCGAATATTGCGCGATCGGCAAGCCGATCCTCTCGACGCCGATCGCCGAGGTCGTTCCTTACGCCGGGCCCGGGATCGCCTTGGTTCGATCCGGGGAAGTCCCCGTTTTCGACGATTCCTTCTGGACTTTATCCCCGGATGCCGAAGCGCGCTTGCAGGCGATCGCCCGAACGCATCAATGGCGGAAGAGGGCAGACGAAGTCGAGCGCGAGCTGGAGTCGCGGCCGTCCTGTCTGAACGTGTTCGCCAATCGGCCCCCGGACCGGCATGTCAGCGTGTTTACCGCGACCTTCTTCGATTACGACGGGGAAAATTATTATACGGGCGGAGCCGAAAGGTACCTGGTCGATCTTCACGAAGTGTGCGAAGAGCTCGGCCTGAGGCTGGATCTGTACCAATACGGCAATTACGCATGGTATCGCAAATATCGCGATATCGACGTGTACAGTCTCGGTCATGAAGCGCTGGATGCCGGCGAATTCTCGATCGAGCGGCTGAATGCGTTCAACCGGCGGTATTTGCATGCCGCGGAAGGGAAATCGATGCTTCATGTTTACTCCGCGTTTTTCCAGGCGTACCCGGACGCGGCCCATCCGAGCATCGGGATCAGCCACGGCGTCGCTTGGGACAATCGGGGAAGCGCGTACGAGGACGGGACGCAATTCTGGCGCCTCAACGAACGGTTTATCCAGAGCGCGGAACGGCTTCAAAGGATGGTTTCCGTCGATACGAACACGGCGAACTGGTTTCAGACCGTCTCTTACGAAACAGGTCGGCGAATGCTGACGATTCCGAATTACGTCGACCCGAACGAATTTTACCCCGTGCCCAGGAAGAAGGACGGTAAAATACGCATCGTTTATCCGCGAAGACTGTACGAAGCCAGGGGATTGTATCTTGTGCTTGCCGTGGTCGACCGCATTCTGGAACGGTATCCGCGAACCGAATTCCATTTCGTCGGGAAAGGCTTCGAGGCGGACGTCCGCCGGATCGATCAAGCGATAAGACGCTGGCCCGATCGCATCTTCCGCTACCATCGCGACCCCGACGAGATGCATGCCGTGTACAAAGAGGCGGATATCGTCCTTATTCCGACCCTCTATAGCGAGGGCACGAGCCTGAGCTGCCTGGAGGCGTGCGCGACGGGCAACGCCGTCATCGCCACGCGGATCGGCGGATTGACGGATCTCATTATCGATCGGTTCAACGGGCTGCTCGTCAGCCCGAATCGCCAGTCGTTGGAGGAAGCGATCGTCGAATGCCTGGACAATCCGCAATTGCGTCGGAGACTAGGGAGAAACGCGCTTCAGGTCGCCCAGGCGTTCAACAAAGCAAGCTGGAAAGAACGTTGGAAAAAAGTGATTCTGGAATCGCTCGGCAGCGATATAGACGGAACAGGGAAAGGGACCGATCACCGGCGCGAGGGAGAGGTGGAAATCCGGTTGGGCCCCGGAGCGAAAAAAGAAGATTGGCTGCCGGAAGCCGTACGCCTCCTGAAAGAAGGGAAGGCGGTATTTATCCGCGGAGCCGGCGGCCGGCGGCCGGAGACGAGCTTCGGCCGGCTGCAGTGGATTGCCGACGAGGCGGAGTTGTATTTTCAACCGGTTACGATTAGCTTCGACTGAGGAAGAAGGGATTTGGAGATGTCCTCCGCATGGATCGGCCTTGCTTTTGCCGTATGGCACCTGACATGGAATATCGTCCTCAATAAAGCTCGCGGGCTAAAACAAGTTTCTATCGAACAAATCACGGTATCCATGATCGTCGGGGTCGCACTCCAAACGATCGCCGGATGGAGCGCGCGAACGGCGATCGTCCTCCTGGTCGCAGGCAGTCTCGCTTATTATCTGAATTTGGTCCATAGCCGGTTTTTCGGCCATTTGATCCCGCTCTCCCAAATCAAGCGGTTTTTGACTTCCGCCGATTCCGCCGCCTCGAGCGGCGCCATGCTGGTCCAGATGGCGGGCCGGCTGACGAAATGGCGCGACGTCTACTTCCTGATCCTGATGGCGGAGGCGCTGGCGATTCCGCTCATCGTTCCGAATCCGGTCGATTCCTTGTGGCACTGGCAGGCGCTGAACGGCTTGCTTCTCGTCCTGATCGCTTTGACGCTGAGGCAGTATCGAAGATTGAAAAAAGGAGGGATAGACCCCCATCTCTTCGGAATGTTCGTTTCTTACTATTTCAATTGGTCGCTGGCGCGAAGGAGACGCGAAGAGCGGGAACGGCTCGAACGGGAATGCTCGGACCGGGCCGACGAAGCGGCCGAAGAGAGCGACGATCCGCCGGGGGACGAATGGTTCGGCAAGTTCAAAGGGATGAATCTCATTCTTATTCAAGTAGAGTCTTTCCAGCAGTTCGTGCTGCATCGTCAAGTCGACGGTCAGGAAATTACGCCGTTTCTCAATCGGATGGCGAACGAGAATATCGCCTTTACGGATATTTTCAGTCAATACGCCCAGGGTCATACTTGCGATGCCGAATTGGCTTCACTGCAATCGTTGTATCCATTGAAGCACGAAGTCGTGAATTACAAGCATTACGACAAATATTATTGCGGCTTGCCCAGAATCTTGCGCAATCACGGTTATCAGGCGATGGCCTACCACGGATACAAGGGCGACTTCTACAATCGCCGGACGATGATGAATACGTATGGATTCGAGGCGTTCTTCTCGGAAGAGGATTATCTGGCTACGGATCGAGCTTCCTATTGGATGTCGGATTTTTCGTTTTTCGAACAGTCCGTCGAGAAGATCAAAGCGATGAAGCAGCCGTTCTTTTCCTTTATGATCACGATGACTTCCCATTTCCCGTTCGAGCTGGAGGAAGAGCATTGGGGACTTCGTCTCGGCCCGGACGTCCCCGAGCCTCTGGCGCGATATTACCAGAGCGTCAACTATACCGATCGCGCGCTGCGGCATTTCTATGAACGGCTGCATCGGGAAGGCCTGCTGGACAATACGGTCGTCGCCTTCTACGGCGATCATGAAGGGGTGAGCCTGGAGCACCTTCCGATTCTGTACGAAGAACTGGGCATTCCGCAATCGAATTTGCTGAAGGACACGAATCGAATGGGCGTCGCCAAGGTGCCCTTCGTTATCGCGAGCGGAGATCCCAGCCGGAGAATCGCCTTCGCGTCGGATACGGTCGGCAGCACGATGGACGTCGGCCAGACGCTGCTGCACTTGCTGGGCATGCCGAAGATCGGTTACGGGATGGGCGCGAGCTTGTTCGCGGCGCCCAAGGACAGAGTCGTTCCGTTGACCCAGTACCCTTCGGGTTCTTTCGCGACGCGCGATACGCTCTGTTACGCTTCCGAGTCGGGCGACTACGCGTACAGCGTCCTTTTCGACCGCGGGAGCGGGACGCTCGTTCTCCCGGTGTCGGGCCTCAACAGGCGCAGGTTCGAATACAGCCGGGAGCAGGTCGACCGTTCGGAATATTTGCTCGTCAACGATCTGTTGGCGCCCGCCGACCCGTCGAATGAAGCCGAGGCGGAAGAGGCCGGGCAAGCGGCATTCGCGCCGAACGTCGAAAGAATGCTAAGCATCGCGGACGACGAGGCGATCGTCATTCCCGTTTCTCTGTCCATGGACCAGTGGTATGCGAGCGGTCAAGGGAACGACATGGACGGCATGAAACGGTTGGAAGAGTTCTATCGGCGGACAAGGAACAAAAATATTCGCTTCTACTCCACCCTCGAATTGGATACGAACGAGCGGCCGATTTACTTCGGGGACTGGCACTATGCGGACTATTTGATCGCCAAAGGCTATCAAGTAGAGCCGGTAGAATCGGTTCCGCTGCCGCGCTACTTGCGGCGCCTGCCGGATCACTCGCTGATCGTGGCCGCGGCCAGGGACGAGGCTTCGAGCCAGTTCGTTCCGAAGTTCGCCGAAGAAATGGCCGAATTCGGCTTCCATCGATTGAACGATCGGAAATACCGCCACAGCTACGCGAACTTGATTTACAAAAATAAAGGCTGCATTTCGCTATATGAGGAAGTATCGGAGTCGCCGATCGAGAAAGGCTGGGAAAGCGGGACGTTCGTGAATGGCGTCGCATTGCCCTGCGACCTTCAGGTGACGAGCCAAGGCGCGCTGGCGGGCAATCTGTCCGAGATTCGGGTGAACGGCCTTTCGTGCAGCCGCAACCAGAGGGGACTGAACTTTGCGGTGGTGGACATGGCAACGGGGAAATTGACGGAGACGTTTCGGGCCGACACATTCTCCACCGTCTACGTCGATACGGAGATGTATCGGGCGGTCAAAGCAAAGCCGTCCGGGGAGGAGAGGCCGTGAGCGCGGTTTGGCTGCAGGCGTCCGCCGCCGCCTTATTTTTGGCTTGGATCGGGATTCTGCGCGCCATGCATCGGTTTAAGCCGAGCCCGTCGGCCGAGCGGCCGTCCCCCGAGGAGGCCGTATCCGAACACCCTGGCGAAACGGAAGAAACGGACGTCATGCCGGCGTATTCTTTCTCGCGATGGGAAGCGCGGTTGGCGGAGGTGGAAGAAGCGGGCGGGATCCTCGTCGAAAATCCGCGATGGAACGAGGCGCCGGCGGCCTACGAACGCTTTCGGGCGCTTTGCGGCGAGAAGGGGATCGCCATCGTCGACCGGAACGATTCCGGATGGCTAACCGTACGGCCGGTCGTATATTTCGACGATTGCCAGCTGATGCCCTTGTTGTGGGGGGAACGGTATCGCATCCATCTTACGGAAGGGAAAAGCTTGCTCGAGCTGCTGCGGGAGGCGAGTCCCTTTTCGATCATCGTGATTTCCGTAAGAGACGACGGCTCCCAAGCGTTGAGTCACGACTGGCAGGAGAAGCTATGCGAGGTCGGCATTCGCGCGCTGACCCGAGAACATCTGCGGCGAAGCTACATCAACATCATCTGGAAAAAATACGGGCACACGTATGTCAATCTCTATGAAGAGCAAGCGGAAGGGCCGTTGGCCAAACGGTACGACCCGGGCGACAGGATAAACGACTTTAAATTCCCGATGCGCCTGGAGGTCGGAAGCGAAGGCTATTACGCCGGAGATTCCTCCAGCATCCGGATCGACGGCCGCCAATACTCGCCGAACGGGCGAGGCATGAACATCGTCGTCTACGATATGGTCGATTCCAAGGTCCAAGGGATTTACAGGGTAGATACGTTCGTGACCGTATATGAAGATCGGGCCGTGTATCGCGCCTTGCCGACGGAGGGGGAGAACGATGCGTCCGAAGAGGGTTGATCTGGAGCTGCTGGAGAGGGAGAGCATCTACCTTCCGGTATCCGAACGGCCGGCGGGCAAGGGCGGCGGACAAGCCGGCAAAGCGTACGCCGCCTACTGCGCGTCCATGTATCGGCAATACGGGGTATGGATTCAAGCATTCGCGGACGTGGCTTTGGACCGGAACGACAAACCGGTTTATTTTCACGCTAGCTCTTATATCCCCCACTTCAACCGGCATGGATACGCAGTCGAGGCCGTGGAAGGCTGCGAATTGACGGAGTATCTTCGCCGGGTTCCCGAGGGCTCGTATACGCTCGTCGCCGTGAAGGACGAAGGCAGTCAACAGATTACGGAAGACGTCGCGGCACGATTGCGGCCGTTCGGGATGACCAAGCTAGACAAGTCCAAGCTCCGCCATAGTTATCTGTGGATCGCCCGCAAAAAAACGGGAGCGGAATACGACGTGCTGCATGAAGAGTGCGCGATAGAGGAATTGCGCTGGGAAGGCGTCGCGGGGGAATTCGCCGCCGTTGCCGTCAGCGGGGGCGCTCTCGCGACCAATACCGCCAGCATCCGGTTGAACGGGATCGAGCGAAGCGCGAACCATAGAGGCTTGAACGTCGTAATATGCGGTCCGGAATCGCGCGTGGAATCCGCGGCCTTCGATACGTTCGCCACCTTGTACGCGCAAGGGAGCTTGTTTCGCGCGAATCCGCCGAAGCCGAAGGCCGCGATTTTTCGTACGATCAGCCATGCCGGGGGCCGGATCGACGGCGTGGATTATACGAATTGCGAAGAGGCTTTCGAACAGAGCTATGCGCAGAGGGGCCATCGCGCGTTCGAAGCGGACATCGCCCTCACGTCTGACGGAGAGCTGGCGCTCAGACACGACTGGGAGCCTTACTTGTACCGGCATTTGCGCCAGACGCCGCCGGACGGTCATCCGGAGGGCCGGCCTCTCCGGCTGGAGCAATTCGCGGGCTTGCGAATTTTGAACCGGTATACGCCGCTTGCGATCGCCGATCTGTTCGCGTTCCTGGCACGCTATCCGGACGCGCATGTGATCACGGACACCAAGCATACCGAGCCGAAGCTGGTCGACGCGCAATTCGCGAAGCTCGTCGAGGCGGCGGCTCCCTTCGGGCACGATGTGCTGCTGCGCGTCATTCCGCAGCTATATTCGGAGGAGATGTACGAGGCGGTCGAGAAGCATTTTCCGTTTCCCCGGTATGCGTACGCGCTGTACCAGACGAAGGCGACGGACGACGACGTGGTCCGGTTCGTCGCCGACAAAAAAATCCGTTACGTCGCGATCTACCCGGAACGTTATCGCAAAGCGTTCGGCGAGCGGCTAAAGGAGCATGGCGCATCGGTCTTTATCCATACGATCAACGACCTCGAAGCCGTGCGCGGATATATCCTCGACGGAGTCGACGGATTTTACACCGATACGCTATGCGCCGCCGACGTGGACCGGGCGTTTCTGGCCTGCGAAGTGGAGACGGAAACGAGGCGGAAAATGTTAAGCGATTATTTGGTCCGCCGGTTCAAGTTCCCGGAGGAGGAGGCGCGCAAGAGCTTATCTTCGGCGGATCTCGGCGAGCTGCGGGGAGCGGGCGAACGGTTGTTTCAGTGCCAGTCTGTTGCGGAGGTTTATGCCATTCTGAACGAAGGGGACGTCCCGTAAGCGCGCCTTCGCTTGCGTTTCAACGCTATCCCTGCGCTTCCCCCGTCGCCATCTCCAGAAATTTCATCGCATGGGGCTGCATCGGTTCCTTCCGCCGGTACAGTCCGATCGGATTGGTCAGCCGCGCTTCTTCGACGAAGATGCGGCGGAGATTGCCGCCGAAGATCGCCTCCTTGGCTTCCAAGGCGGAGAGGTAGGCGATGCCGTAGCCGTCGGAGACGACGCGAATCAGCTCGTTGAACCCGTTCATCTCCAGGCCGACGCGGGGCGGCTGCAGGCGCCGGACCCGGCATAGCGCCAGCAGCTGCTCGCGGGAGAAGCTGCCCTCCTCGCGGAAGACGAACGGTTCGCGCAGCAGGTCGGCCAATTCGGCGTCGCGGCCCGCGAGCCGGTGCTCGCGATGGGCGACGAACCACATTTCGTCCTCGTGCCAGGGGGTTCGCGCAAGCAGGGGATGGGATTGCTGGTCGCCCCCGACGAAGGCGAGGTCGGCCTCGTATCTCAGCAGCAAGTCCATGACCCGCGCGGAGCTGGCCGTCGTAAAGCGGACGGTCACCCCGGGACACGCTTTCTTGAAGGCGGAAATCAGGCGCGGCAGCAAAAAATTGGCCGGGAGATAGGTAGCCGCGATGCGCAGGCTGCCTTCGTGGCCTTGCCGGTAAGCCTCCAACGATTCCTCGATCGACCGCTCCAGCGCGAACAGTCTCCCGGCATCTTCCGCGAGCTTGACGCCGATATCGGTCAGAAGAATGCCTCTTCCTTGCGGGGACAGCAGCTGCAGGCCGAGCTCCTTTTCCAGTTTCTTGATCTGGGACGTGACGGCGGGTTGGCTGATGTTCAAAGCTTGCGCGGCTTTCGTAACGCCGCCGAGCTCGGCGACCCGCTGGAACAGCCGCAGCGCGTGCAAGTTCACGTCTATCCCCCTCCATCTATTCATAACTAATTATTATGAAAACAAATAAATAATATATTTGAATTATTAATCTTTTACTCCTATTCTAAGCATGAAGAGCCGGAGAAGGCAAGGGGAATTCGTGCCCGCGAATTCTCCTTGCGCGATCGGAAAAATTTTGATTGCCGGCCGGATAGGAGGAAACGTATGCGAATCGTCTGCTACGAATGCGGCAAGGAATCGGCGAGCCGGGGGATGGCCGTACAATGCGCCTGCGGGGGGCTGTTGGATGTCGTCCACGATTTCTCTGGCGCCGACGCGGAGAAGCTGAAGCGGGTATTCCGCGACCGATTGTCCGAGCGAACGGGTCCGTACGCCAGCGGCGTGTGGCGATACAAGGAACTCATTCATCCGGAGCTGCCCGAAGCGCATATCGTCACGAAGTACGAGGGCAACACGGGACTGTACCGCTCCGAGCCCGTGCGCCGGGCGCTGGGCATCCGGGACGTGTGGCTCAAGGCGCAGAGCGAGAACCCGAGCGGCTCGTTCAAGGACAACGGAATGACGGTCGCCGTCTCGCACGGCCGGTGGCAGGGGTACGAGATGTTTACGTGCGCTTCGACGGGCAACACGTCGTCTTCGGTGGCGATGTACGCGGCGCTCGCGGGCTGCATGTCCGTCGTTCTGGTGCCCCGCGAGAAAATCGCGATGAACAAAGTGCTTCAGACGCTTGCGTACGGGGCGAAAATGGTCGGCTTCGACGGAACGTACGACGACGGCATCCGGTTCTACGAGCGTTACGGGCGGGAACTGGACATGTACATCTGCAATTCGATCAATCCGTTCCGAATCGAAGGGCAGAAAAGCATCGTGTACGAAATCGCCCAGAGCTTGCGTTGGGAGCTGCCCGACTGGATCGTCGTCCCAGGCGGCGCGCTCAGCAACGTCACCGCGTTGGGCAAAGGGCTGCTCGATCTATACGAGCTCGGGTTTATCCCGCGCCTGCCGAGAATCGCCCTCGTCCAGGCGGAGGGGGCGAGTCCCTTTCACGAGCTGATGAAGCGGGGGGCGGGCGAGCTCGTGCCGTTCGAGCGCCCGGAGACGGCGGCGTCCGCCCTGAACATCGGCAATCCGCCAAGCTGGCGGAAGGCGCGCGACTTGCTGTCGCGCATCGGGGGCGCGACCTGCGCCGTGTCGGACGAGGAGATCCTGGAGGCGAAGGCGCTCGTCGACCGGAGCGGAATCGGCTGCGAGCCCGCTTCGGCGGCGACGGTGGCGGGCGTGCGGAAGCTCGTCTCGGAAGGCGCGATCGGCCGGGACGAGACGGCGGCGTGCATCCTGACGGGGAATCTGCTGAAGGACGCGGACGCGCTGAAACGGATTCATCTGGACGGCAGCCCGGATCGCATCCTTCGAGCGGAGCTTTCTCCGGAGTCGATCGAACGCTGCCTTCGGGGGTAACAGTGAAAAATTCGATAGAATAGGTTTATAGAGTTCGAAACCGGACATAATGATGGCTAGACGTTCCGGAACGCATAGCGCTGCGCCGACGGGTGCGATGGGAGCGGATTACTATGCGTCAACGCCATCATTATATTAATTGTCCGTCGTTTGCGAGAATCATTTGGATCGCGGTCGCGATCGGCATGGCTCTGTCGGCCTTTACCGGGCGGTTCGCCTCGGCCGGCTCGGAGAAGACGATACCGGAAGACGCGATCCGCATTCGGATCGTCGCGAATTCCGACAAGGAAGCGGATCAATCCGTCAAAAATAAAGTCAAGTCCGCGGTCGCGGCTTACATCGAATCCTGGGGGGCGATGCCGGGCACGCGCGAAGAGGCGCGGGAGCTGATCGCCTCCCGCATGCCCGGCATCCAGCGTCTCGTGGACGAGAAGCTGGACGAGCTGCAAGCGCCGTACGAGGGCGTCGCGGAGCTGGCTGAAGTGCCGTTCCCCGCGAGGACGTTCCAAGGCGAATCGTACGCCGCCGGGGATTACGAAGCGCTCAGAATCCAGCTCGGCCAAGGCAAGGGAGCGAACTGGTGGTGCGTCCTGTTCCCGCCGCTGTGCCTGACGGCGGCCACGGCGAAGGCCGATCCGGCCGAGGCGTCGGCCGCGGAAGGAACCGACGCGGATGCCGGAGAGCCGAAAGCGAAATTTTTTCTCTGGGAGATGCTCGAGAAGCTGTTCTCGTTCCTCGGCTCCTTGTTTTCCTGAACGCTGTGCTATAATAGCGGAAAGAAAACAATGCGATAAGAGTTGAAAGGTAACGGACTAATGAACAGGAAGACGAAATATTGGCCGGCCGACCCCGCGTCGGAGGGCATTCGGGAAGCCGCCGCGGCGCTCGCCGCCGGCGGCGTCGTTGCGTTCCCGACCGAGACGGTGTACGGGCTCGGCGCGGACGCCGGCAACGACGAGGCGGTGCGCCGGATCTTCGCCGCCAAAGGGCGTCCGGCGGACAATCCGCTGATCGTGCACGTGGCCGCAAGCGAGGAGGCGAACCGGATCGCGCGGGAGGCGAACGAGGCTGAGCGGGCGCTGATGGGCGCCTTCTGGCCGGGCCCGCTGACGCTGGTGCTGCCGGTCAGGGAAGGGGCGGTATCCCCGCTCGTGACGGCCGGTCTGAACACGGTCGCGGTCAGGGTTCCCGCGCATGCCCTCGCCCGGGAGTTGATCGCCCGTTCGGGCCGTCCGATCGCCGCGCCGAGCGCCAATCGTTCCGGGCGGCCGAGCCCGACGCAAGCCAGCCACGTGCGGGAGGACCTGGACGGGTTGATCGACGGGATCGTCGACGGAGGGCCGACGGGCGTCGGCCTGGAGTCGACCGTCGTCCGCGTGAAGGACGGCATAATCCATATTCTGAGGCCCGGCGGAGTCACGAGGGAGCAGCTTCTTCTCGCGGCAGGGGGACTTGCCGACGTCGCGGGGCCGGCCGAAGGCGCCGGTTCCGCCGAGAAGGAGGCTCCCCGCTCGCCCGGGGTCAAATACGCCCATTACGCGCCGATAGGGGAAATGGTGCTCGTGTCCGGGGAGCCGGACAAGCTGCCGGCCGCCGTCCGGGAACAAGCCGCGGCCGCCGCGCGCCGGGGCCGGCGCGTCGCCGTGCTGGCCTGCTCCGAGCACGCCGGGCTGTACGGGGAGGCCGCCGTCTTCGATTGCGGTCCGCGCGGCGTCCCGGAGCAAGCCGCGCGGAAGCTGTACGCTTCGCTTCGCGAGTGCGACGAGCGGGGGTTCGACTATATCGTAGCGGAAGGCTACCCGGAGACCGGGATCGGGGCCGCGCTCATGAACCGGCTGCGCAAGGCGGCCGGGGGGCGCGAGATTCGCCTCCCATAGCCGCTTGCCCGGATTCCGATCGGCCACCGGCGTCCGTTGCATGTTCGTCTCCTTGTCCGCATATGTTGGAAGAGGACGGAGGGGGCGGGCGCGGAGAGCTGGCCGCGCCGCCCGTTCGCGCGTCACGGACGCGTAAAGGGGGACAAGCGATGGTCGACGCGTACGCGATTACCGGACAGGTGCTGACGATCCTCATCATGGCGGTCGCCTTGGGCATGGACGCGTTTTCGCTCGGAATCGGGATCGGATTAAAGGGGATTCGGCTCCCCGACATCTTGAAATTAAGCGTCTTGATCGGCGTTTTTCACGTGCTGATGCCGCTCGGAGGCATGTACACGGGCTATTACGTCAGCGAGCTGCTCGGCGGAATCGCGACTTATGCGGCGGGGGCGCTGCTGCTCTTGCTCGGCGGCCATATGATCTACAGCTCGCTGCGCGGGGACGCGTCGACCGCCATCGACCACCGCTCGATCGGGGGCTTGCTGCTGTTCGCGTTCAGTGTCAGCATCGATTCGTTTTCCGTGGGCGTGTCGATGGGGATGTTCTCGTCGAACGAGCTGCTGACCGTCCTGCTGTTCGGATGGTTCGGCGGCTTCATGAGCGTGATGGGACTTATGCTGGGAAGAAGGGCGAGCCGGTCGCTGGGAGGATATGGCGAGGCGCTCGGCGGTGTTATTTTATTCGGATTTGGTCTATTATTTCTGATATAGATATTGTTCGAACGATAAGCGATTCCGAAGGATCGACTAACAGGGGGAACCTATGAAGCGGATATTGATCGTATGCACCGGCAACACATGCCGCAGCCCCATGGCAGAGGCGATGCTGAGGGATTTGGCCGCGCGCGGCGGCAAGCCGCTCGAGGTGCGCTCCGCGGGCGTCGCCGCGGCGAACGGACAGCCGATCTCGCCGAACGCGGCGGAGACGCTCAGAAGGCGCAAGCTGGACCTGCCGGGCGCTTCGTCGATGCTGACCGCGGAAGAGGTGCTGTGGGCGAACGTCATTCTGACGATGACCGCGGGCCACAAGCGGGCGATTCTCGAGCGCTACCCGGAGGCGCTGGCGAAAACGTTCACGCTCAAGGAATACGCGCTGCGGGGCGATCCCGTCATGGACGACGTGGCCGAAGCCGAGAGGCTGTATTCGGAATGGCAGGTCAAGCAAGCGCTGGGGCAATCGCTGACCGACGAGGAGCGGGCCCGCCTGCTCGAGCTGCAGCGCGCCTTGCCGGACTTCGACATCGCGGATCCGTTCGGGGGGCCGCTGTCGCTGTACGAGCAATGCGCCGACGAAATCGAGGACGTCCTGCTGACGCTGATCGACCAATGGGACGCCGAGCCGAAAGATCGGTGATTGATTTTTCCCGCGGGCTTCGGTATGATGAAGGTACAACTTCAAGATTCCGATGTAACTGGCGACACGAGTGGAGATTACCACGGTGGAGCATCGGAATGACGGCCGGTCGCCTGGGCGAAGAGCGGCGTGCGCGAGCACGTTAGCTCTTTTTTGTCTTTTTGCGCGGATTCGGGCGGCGATCGCTGCCCGGTCCAGGGGGCGGGGGAAGCGCGCCCCTGTTGTTTGAGTCCTGCGAATTTCGGGATAATAGGGTGAAAAGACGTCGTCCGAGGAACGATCCTTGCGGGGAGGGGAAGACATGGAGAACGATCGCCCGGCGATCGCGGATCAGGCGGAAAGCCTGCTGAACGAATTGGCGCAAGCGGGCGGCTTGCGCGAGGGGCGAATCGTCGTGCTGGGCGTCAGCACGAGCGAGGTCCGGGGACATCGGATCGGCACGTCGGGCGCGGAGGATATCGCCGAGCAAATCTACGCCGGCGTCGAGCGCGCCAGGCAGCGGATCGGGTTCCAGGCGGTATGGCAATGCTGCGAGCATCTGAACCGGGCGCTCGTCTGCGAGCGCGAGCTGGCGGAAGCGCAGGGCTGGACGGAGGTGTCGGCCGTTCCCGTGCCGAAAGCCGGCGGCTCGATGGCTGCGTTCGCTTACCGCCGAATGAGGGAGCCTTGTCTCATCGAGTCTGTGCAAGTCCATGCCGGCATCGATATCGGAGAGACGATGATCGGGATGCATCTTCGTCCCGTAGCCGTTCCGCTGCGGCCGTCGATCCGATTCGTCGGGCAGGCCCGGGTCGTCATGGCGACGACGCGGCCGAAGCTGATCGGCGGGGCGCGCGCCGTGTACGAACCCGTCCGCGAGGACGGGGCCGAAGGCTCGGACGGGAGCTTCATCTCCGCCGCCAAGTCTTGCGAATGAGCCGGAAACGCAAGGAAATGCCGTTATACCATCAACCACAAACAGGAGGCTGTCTGCCATGCTAGAACATTTGCGCAAGCAAGATCCGGAAATCGTCAAAGCGTTGAACCTGGAGTTGAAGCGGCAGCGCGACAACATCGAACTGATCGCGTCCGAAAATATCGTCAGCGAAGCGGTGCTGGAGGCAATGGGCACCGTTCTGACCAATAAGTACGCCGAAGGCTATCCGGGCAAGCGTTATTACGGCGGCTGCGAGTACGTGGACATTCCCGAGCAGATCGCGCGCGAGCGCGCCAAGGAATTGTTCGGTGCCGATCACGCGAACGTGCAGCCGCACTCCGGCGCCCAAGCGAACCTGGCCGTCTACTTGGCCGTCCTGAAGCCGGGCGACACCGTGCTCGGCATGAATCTGGCGCACGGCGGACACTTGACGCACGGCAATCCGGCCAACGCTTCCGGCCTGCTCTATAATTTCGTCGCCTACGGCGTGGACGACCAGACGTTCACGATCGATTACGAGGAATTGCGCAAGGCGGCGTTCAAGCATCGTCCGCGCCTGATCGTGGCCGGCGCATCCGCTTATCCGCGCGCGATCGATTTCGAGAAAATCGGGCAAATCGCGAACGACGTCGGCGCGCTGTTCATGGTCGACATGGCGCATATCGCGGGCCTCGTCGCCGGCGGAGAGCACCAGAACCCGGTGCCGTACGCGCACTTCGTCACGACGACGACGCACAAGACGCTGCGCGGTCCGCGCGGCGGCTTGATCCTGTGCCGCAAGGCATGGGCCGCCGCGATCGACAAAGCCGTCTTCCCGGGCACGCAAGGCGGTCCGCTGATGCATATTATCGCCGCCAAGGCCGTCGCGCTCGGCGAAGCGCTGCAGCCGTCGTTCAAGGACTACGCCCGCAACGTCGTCGTCAACGCCAAGGCGCTTGCCGAGGCGCTCGTCGCCGAAGGGTTGAACCTCGTCTCCGGCGGCACGGATAACCACTTGATGCTGGTCGACACGCGCAATCTGGGCATTACCGGCAAGGAGGCCGAGCACGTCCTCGATTCGGTCGCGGTTACGGTCAACAAAAACGCGATTCCGTTCGACCCGACGAGCCCGTTCATCACGAGCGGCATCCGGATCGGCACGCCGGCCGTCACGACGCGCGGCATGGATCCAGAAGCGATGAAGACGATCGCCAAGGTGATCGCCCTGACGCTGCGCAATACGAAAGACGAAGCGACGCTCGCCCAAGCCCGCGGCATGGTCGCCGAGCTGACGGCGCAATATCCGCTCTATCCGAACTTGGAATATTGATTCGATCCAGAAACAGCGCGAAGGCGCGATAAAGAACCGTCAGGGCTAATTTTCCCCTGACGGTTCTTCTTACGATTCAGAAAAGATAAAAATCGCTGAGGGGCTATTGACCCCCCGTAACAATGGCGTCCGGTTGGGCGGACAGCGCCCGGCGATCAGATCAACAGCGTGATGACGAGAAGCTCGTACAGCACGAGCGTCAGAATGGCGCTCGAGGCGTAGGGGCCGAAGAAGCGGGAATCTCCGGACATCAGATGCAGATACGTGCTGTCGGAGCCGACGACGATGCCTTCGTAGACGTGGCCGTCGATCGTCTCGATGCGGACTTTGCGGTTCATGCACTGTCCGCAGACGCCGATCAGCCGCTGACGGGTTCGGCTCACTTGCTCGGGCCATCCGTTGTCGGCCTTGTACAGCGTTTGCGGGGCTTTGCCCGTGCTGCCGGAACTGGCGGCGCGGGTGCTGCCCGAACGGCTCGGGGAACGGTTCTTCATGGCGGTTCCTCCCTGGAAGTTTCTGTTTACATGCTATGCGAACGCCCAGCGAAGGGTGAGGCAATGCGGACGGCGGACGAGGGACGACTCGACGAATTTCGCGCGCGGCGAAAGGATGTTATGCACCCGCCAGGAGACAATGATATAATGTACGGGCAAGCCACATCGGAATAACGGCCGCTCGTCGCCGGCTACGGCCGCGGCGGATCGTTGCGGGAAGGGAAGAACGGAATGGGACGACTCGTCATCTGCGATCATCCATTGATTCAACACAAAATTACGATTATTCGCGACAAAACGACAAACACGAAGCAATTCCGCGAGCTGGTCGACGAAGTGGCCATGCTGATGGCTTACGAATTGACGAGGGACGTGCCGCTGTCGACCGTCCGGGTGGAAACGCCTGTTCAGGCCGCGGAAGGTAAAGCCATCGCGGGAAGAATGATGGGCCTGATCCCGATTCTGCGCGCCGGGCTCGGCATGGTGGACGGCGTGCTGAAGATCATCCCGTCGGCGAAAGTGGGCCATATCGGCTTGTATCGCGACCATGAGACGCTGCAGCCCGTCGAATATTATTGCAGCCTGCCGTCGGACGTGACGGAGCGGGAGCTCATTGTCATCGACCCGATGCTCGCCACGGGCGGCTCCGCGAACGCGGCCATCGACATGCTGAAGACCCGCGGCTGCCGTCCGACGAAGCTGATGTGCCTGATCGCCGCGCCGGAGGGCGTCAAGGCGGTGCAGGAGAAGCATCCCGACATCGATATTTACTTGGCGGCGCTGGACGAGAAGCTGAACGAGCACGGCTACATCGTGCCGGGGCTGGGCGACGCGGGCGATCGTCTGTACGGCACGAAATAGCGCCGGGCTTGCGTAGAGGGAGAGGGAAGCGAATTGAATAACAAAATCAAAGTCATGACGATCTTCGGCGTCAGGCCCGAAGCGATCAAGATGGCGCCGCTGATTCTGGAATTGCAAAGATATCCCGAGCAGATCGAGTCCATCGTGTGCGTAACCGCCCAGCATCGCCAGATGCTGGACCAGGTGCTGGAGGTGTTCGGCATCGCGCCCGATTACGATCTGGACGTCATGCAGGCCAGCCAGACGTTGAACGACGTGTCCATCCGCGTCCTGCAGGGTCTGGAGCCGGTGCTGAAGGAGGCGAAGCCGGATCTCGTGCTCGTGCACGGCGATACGCTGACGACGTTCCTCGCCAGCTATGCCGCGTTCCTGCAGCAGATCAAGGTCGGCCACGTCGAAGCCGGCCTGCGGACGTGGAACAAGCTGAACCCTTATCCGGAAGAGATGAACCGCCAATTGACCGGCGTCATCGCGGATTTGCATTTCGCCCCGACCGAGTGGTCGGCGGGCAATCTGCGCAAGGAGAACAAGAACGAGGAGACGATCTACGTCACGGGCAATACGGCGACCGACGTGTTCCAATACACGGTGAAGCCGGACTACGCCCACCCCGTCCTCGACTGGGCGGCGGGCAAACGGCTGATTCTGATGACGGCTCACCGCCGGGAATCGCTAGGAGAGCCGCACCGCCGGATTTTCAGCGCCGCGAAGCGGATCGCCGACGAATTCGAGGACGTCGCCATCGTCTATCCGGTGCATCCGAACCCGGCCGTCAAGGAGCCGGCCGAACGCATCCTCGGAGACCACCCGCGCGTCAAGCTGATCGATCCGCTGGACGTCGTCGGAATGAACAACTTCTTCTCGCACGCCTACCTGATCCTGACCGATTCCGGCGGCATTCAGGAGGAGGCGCCGTCGTTCGGCGTGCCGACGCTGGTGCTGCGGGATACGACGGAACGGCCGGAGGGCATCGAAGCGGGCACGCTGGAATTGGTAGGCACGGACGAAGAGAAAGTCTACGAACGGACGAAGGCGCTGCTCTCGGACGAAGATTTGTATTCGCGGATGAGCAAGGCGGCCAATCCGTACGGGGACGGACAAGCTTCGAAACGGATCGTGGGCGCGATTTTGCACCATTTTCTGGGCTTGAGAAGGCCCGAGCCGTTCCGATAATCGACGGCTGTCGCGAGCGCAGGCCGCAAGCTATACAGCATACAGTGCGACTGTATGGTTAAGGTTGCCAATAAACCGCGTATTGACGGGCTTTTTCATTCTCGCGTTCACATAATTTTTGAATTTCTGCGAATTGACAAACCTTCTTAGACTTCGATAAAATGTATGAAGGTCGACAGAGGTACACAAGATGATAAAGAAGAACAATGAGGACAATCCATGGCGTACGCTCGCCTTCGTCGGAGCTCTCGGCTTCGAGGTCGCGTTCTGTACGGTTGCGGGTTACTTGATTGGCGGTTGGATCGGCCCGACTTCTTCCGGATGGAAGTTGGCGGGCGTTTTCATGGGTCTGGGCATCGGACTACTGATGGCGGTCCTGCTGGTCAAGAGAGCATTGGAGAAAAAAGATGGATGAGATTCTAAGGAAAGCGTCACGGGCGGCATTGCTGTTTCTGTCTTTATGCATCATGCTCTGGGCCCTTCTGCCGGATTGGCGGATTTACACCGCGGGCGTGTCCCTCGGCGTGGCCGCAAGCCTGGTCAACGCATATTTGCTGCGCAAAAGAGTGAGCTGGATCGGAATCGTTTTCAAGGACAATCCGGATCCTCCGCGCAGAGTGGGCATGGGGCTTGGAAGCCGGCTGGCCATGGTGCTGCTGGCGGCGATGATCGCGTATCGTTTTCCGGAAACCTTTCATCTTCCTTCCGTCATGTACTCTTGTTTCTTTATGCCTGTCGTTTCGTTGTTCGTCGCTTTCGTAGACAACAGACGTCAAATCTGATGGAAAGGAGGAGAACCTAACAGCATGCATGAATTTCCCGTGCTAAAGGTCGCAGGTTTGAATCTTGATCTTTCGACCTTTATTGCGATTATCGTCTCCGCGATCATTACGTTCGTGTTGGCGAGACTCGCGGTGCGCAACCTATCCGTAGAGAACCCGTCCAAGCTGCAAAACTTCATGGAATGGGTCGTGGAGTTCGTCCAGTCGACGATCGCCAGCACGATGCCGCTTCATCGCGTGAAACCTTACGTGTCGCTAGGCTTGACTCTGATCATGTTCATTTTCATATCCAATCTTCTCGGCTTGCCTTTCGGGATCGTCACCGAGCACCATTACGTCAACGAAACGATCGGCGTTACGAAAGAAATGTTGGATGAATACGGCGGACACGCCCATCTGGCCTGGTGGAAATCGCCGACCGCCGACTTGTCCGTCACGTTCGGCCTGGCGGTTATCGTCTTCTTCCTGATTCACTTCCTGGGAATGAAGCTGAATCGCAAGCATTATTTGGAACACTATTTCAAACCGTTCCCGATCTTCTTCCCGCTGAACATCATCGAGACGTTGGTGAAGCCGTTGACGCTCGGAATCCGGCTATTCGCGAACATCTTCGCGGGCGAAGTGCTGATCGCGACGATTCTGATGTTGGGCTGGGTCGGCATTCCGTTTCTCGCCGTATGGCAAGGCTTCAGTATTTTCGTCGGCGCGATCCAGGCGTTCTTGTTCACGATCTTGACGATGGTATATATTTCGCAAGCCGTCATTCACGAAGAGCACGAACACGAGCACTAATGACGCCGGCCGCTATGCGCGCCGAGGCAGTCGATCATCAATAAATTTTACGATTAACGAGGAGGATTTACACAATGGAAGTATTGGCAGCAGCAATTGCAGTAGGTTTGGGCGCTATCGGCGCAGGTTTCGGCAACGGTATGATCGTCTCCAAAACGGTTGAAGGCATCGCCCGCCAACCGGAAGCGGCCAGCAAGCTGCAAACGACGATGTTCATCGGCGTAGGTATCGTCGAAGTCGTGCCGATCATCGGCGTCGTTATCGGCTTCTTGGCTTTCTTCAGCGCCTAATCGAATCGGACAAACCAGCATGGCGGGGAAGGCCAAAGCCCTCCACGCCATCGTTGTTTAATCAGGATGGGACAGATTACGGAAAGGAGTGCAACCATGGATCTTAAATGGGAATCGTTCGTATTCGCGATCGTGGCGTTCGGCATTTTGTATTTCCTGCTTAACAAATACGCATTCGGTCCGTTGTTCAGCATCATGGAGAAACGCCGCCAGATGATTCAGGAGCAAATGAACAGCGCCGAGAAAAACCGCGCCGAAGCGGACCAATTCATCGAAGAGCAGAAACAAGCGTTGCAGCAAGCCCGCAAGGAAGCGTACGACATCATCGAACAGGCCAGAATCACGAGCACGAAGCAAGCGGACGACATCGTCCAGGCGGCTCGCAACGAATCCGGCCGCATCAAGGAAGAAGCGCTCCAAGAGATCGAGACCGAGAAGAACAAGGCGGTCGCGGCGCTTAAAGCGCAAGTCAGCGGCCTGTCCGTCCTGATCGCTTCGAAGATCATCGAGAAACAAGTCGACGAGCAATCCCAGAAGGAGCTTATCGATCAGTACACGCAGAATGTAGGGAATAAATCATGAGCCGCGGCACGGTAGTCGCCAAGCGCTACGCGAAAGCGCTGTTCCAGGCGGCCCGGGACAAAGGACTCGTGGCCGAGACCGAGACGCAGCTGAAGCTGATCGTCGATGTCATCGAAGGCAACGACGACGTCCGCGCATTCCTCGTCGCGCCGAATATTACGCTCGAGACGAAGAAGCAGACGCTGTACCAGGCTTTCGGCGCGGAAGCGTCCCCGATCGTCCTGAACGCGGTATACCTGCTCATCGAACGGGGCCGCGAGGGCGAACTGGCAGCCGTGCTGGAAGCGTATTTGCAAGTCGCGGGCGAAGCGCTCGGGAGAACCGACGCGCACGTCATTTCGCCAACTCCGTTGAGCGCGGAAGAGCAGGCGAAGCTCGCCGACAAATTCGGCGCGCTGCTCGGCAAGAAGGTCCGGATCACGAACACGGTGAATCCGGAGCTGATCGGAGGCGTGACCGTCCGCATCGGCGACACGCTGTACGACGGAAGCCTCAAGGGCAAGCTTGAACGTCTGGAGAAAACGCTGCAAACGGCGGCGATCTAAGAAATATTAAATCCCATTTGGAAGTAATGGAGACAGGGGTGAACGAATTTGAGTATTAGGCCCGAAGAAATCAGCACTCTCATTAAGAAACAGATCGAGCAGTATCAATCCGATATTCAAGTCGTTGACGTCGGCACCGTTATCGAAGTCGGCGACGGCATCGCGCGCGTGCACGGCTTGGCGAAGTGTATGGCCGGCGAGCTTCTCGAATTCGAGGGCGGAATTGTCGGCATGGCTCTCAACCTCGAGGAAGACAACGTCGGGGTCGTTATCATGGGGCCGTACACGAGCATTCGCGAAGGCGACCAAGTGAAGAGAACCGGCCGCATCATGGAAGTGCCGGTAGGCGAAGAGCTGCTCGGCCGCGTCGTCAACTCGCTCGGTCAGCCGGTCGACGGCAACGGTCCGATCAATACGACGAAAACCCGTCCGATCGAGTCTCCGGCTCCGGGCGTTATGGCGCGTAAATCCGTTCACGAGCCGATGCAAACCGGCATCAAGGCGATCGACGCGATGATCCCGATCGGCCGCGGCCAGCGGGAACTGATTATCGGCGACCGCCAAACGGGCAAAACGACGATCGCGCTCGACACGATCGTCAACCAAAAAGGCAACGGCGTTATTTGTATTTACGTCGCAATCGGCCAGAAGCAATCGACGGTCCGCGGCTTCGTCGAAACGCTCCGCAAGCACGGCGCGCTCGACTACACGATCGTCGTGACGGCCAACGCGTCCGAGCCGGCTCCGCTCTTGTATCTGGCTCCTTACGCGGGCGTATCGATGGCTGAAGAATTCATGTACAACGGCAAGCACGTCCTCATCGTCTACGACGACCTGACGAAGCAAGCCGCCGCATACCGCGAGCTCTCGCTGTTGCTCCGCCGTCCTCCGGGACGCGAAGCGTATCCGGGCGACGTCTTCTACTTGCACTCCCGTCTGCTGGAACGCGCGGCGAAGCTGAGCGACGAGCTGGGCGGAGGATCGATCACCGCGCTGCCGTTCATCGAGACGCAAGCCGGCGACGTATCCGCTTATATTCCGACGAACGTCATCTCCATTACCGACGGCCAAATCTTCCTGGAAGCCGACCTGTTCTACTCCGGACAACGTCCGGCGGTTAACGTCGGGATTTCCGTATCCCGGGTAGGCAGCTCCGCGCAGATCAAAGCGATGAAGAAGGTCGCGGGCACGCTCAAGACCGACCTCGCGCAATACCGCGAGCTGGCGGCGTTCGCCCAGTTCGGCTCCGATCTCGATAAAGTTACGAAATCGCGTCTGGATCGCGGGATCCGCACGCTGGAAATTCTCAAGCAAGGCGTCAATCAGCCGCTGCCGGTCGAGCGCCAAGTCGTTTCCCTGTACACCGTCACCAAAGGCCACCTGGATTCGATTCCGGTTCAGGACGTCCGCCGCTTCGAAGCGGAATTCCTCGCATACGTGGAAGCGAACCGTCCGGAAATCTACAATTCGATCCGCGAGACGAAAGATTTGACCGAGGAAACGGACAAGGCTTTGGTCGAAGCGATCCAAACGTTCAAGAAAAGCTTTGCCGTAACGGCCTAAGTCCGTTCGCGACGCGCGAACGCAACAATAAGCTTGAGTCAGGTTGGCCGCGGGCACGCCTGGCGATAAGGTGGTGAAACGATTGGCTAAAGGGATGCGCGAAATCAAGCGCTCGATTCGAAGCAAGCAAAGCATGAAGCAAATCACGAAGGCGATGGAAATGGTCGCGGCGTCTAAGCTGAGGAAATCTCAGGAGGCTGCCGTTTCCGCTCGGCCTTACACGGATAAATTGAAGGAAGTCGTCACGAGCATCGCTTCCGCTTCCGGCGGCAGCAAGCACCCGATGCTCGAGACCCGTCCGATCAAGAAAACGGCGTACTTGGTCATCACGTCCGACCGCGGACTCGCCGGAGGGTACAACTCCAACATTTTGCGGAAGGTGCTGCAGACGATCAAGGACAAGCACGCTTCCGCCGACGAATACGCGGTATACGTCATCGGCAGGAAGGGCCGGGATTTCTTCGGCCGCCGCGGCATTCCGGTCGTTCATGCGGTCGCCGGACTGCCCGATTCGCCTAAATTCTCCGACATCAAGGAAATCGCCGCCATGGCGGTGACCGGGTTCGAGAAGGGCGAATACGACGAAATCTACTTGGCTTTCAACGAATTCCGCAACGCGGTTACGCAAATTCCGACGCTCAAACGTCTTCTTCCGCTCGGCGACATGACGGCCGGCGACGGCAACGCCGCCGACTACGAGTACGAGCCGTCTGCGGACGAGGTGCTGAACGTCCTGCTTCCGAAATACGCGGAGACGCTCGTCTTCAGCGCGGTGCTCGAAGGCAAGGCCAGCGAGTTCGGGGCGCGGATGACGGCGATGGGCAACGCAACGAAGAACGCGACGAAGATGATCGCGGAATTGACCCTGCACTACAACCGCGCGCGTCAAGCGGCGATCACGCAGGAGATTTCCGAGATCGTCGCCGGAGCGAACGCACAGCAATAACATTCGTGACGATTGGACGCTCCGCCCGCGGGGCCGGGAGCGCAATCGCACTTATAGGAGGTTAATCCATGAGCAAGGGACGCGTTGTTCAGGTGCTGGGACCGGTCGTCGACGTCGAATTCGACCACGGTCACCTGCCTGACATTCTCAATGCGATTAAAATCGAAGCGAAGTCCGAGAGCGCGGACGGCGTAGATATCAACCTGACGGTCGAAGTGGCGAAGCATCTGGGAGACAACCTCGTTCGCGCGGTCGCGATGTCCTCCACCGACGGCTTGGTCAGAGGAATGGAAGCGACCGACCTGGGCGTGCCGATCACGATTCCGGTCGGTCCGGCGACGCTTGGCCGGGTATTCAACGTTCTCGGCGACCCGATCGACGGCAACAACGAGATCGATCGCACGAACACGAATCCGATCCACCGCCCTGCGCCTTCCTTCGAAGATCTGAGCACCCAGACGGAAATGCTGGAGACGGGCATCAAGGTCGTCGACCTGCTCGCTCCGTATACCAAGGGCGGTAAAATCGGCCTCTTCGGCGGCGCCGGCGTAGGCAAAACCGTTCTCATGCAAGAGCTCATCCACAACATCGCGTCCGAGCACGGCGGGATCTCCGTATTCGCCGGCGTAGGGGAGCGTACCCGCGAAGGGAACGACCTCTACCACGAAATGACGGAGTCCGGCGTTATCGCGAAGCTCGCGATGGTGTTCGGCCAGATGAACGAGCCTCCGGGCGCGCGGATGCGCGTCGCGCTGACGGGCCTGACGATGGCCGAGTACTTCCGCGACCAGGAAGGCCGCGACGTTCTTCTGTTCGTCGACAACATTTTCCGCTTCACCCAAGCGGGTTCTGAAGTATCGGCCTTGCTCGGCCGGATGCCTTCCGCGGTTGGTTACCAGCCGACGCTGGCGACCGAGATGGGTCAGCTTCAAGAGCGGATCACGTCCACGAAAAAAGGTTCCGTCACGTCGATCCAGGCGATCTACGTTCCCGCGGACGACTATACCGACCCGGCTCCGGCGACGGCGTTCGCGCACTTGGACGCGACGACCAACCTGGAGCGTAACATCGCCGCGATGGGGATTTTCCCGGCGGTGGATCCGCTGGCCTCTTCTTCCCGGATTCTGGCTCCGGAAATCGTCGGCGAAGAGCACTACAACGTCGCGCAGGGCGTCAAGAAGCTGCTCCAGCGTTACAAAGAGCTTCAAGACATCATCGCCATCCTCGGGATGGACGAGCTGTCCGACGAAGACAAGCAAATCGTGCAACGCGCCCGCCGCGTGCAACTGTTCTTGTCCCAGCCGCTGCACGTCGCCGAGGCGTTCAACGGCATTCCAGGCGTATATGCTCCGATCAAGGATACGATCCGCAGCTTCAAGGAAATCCTTGAAGGCAAGCACGACGATCTTCCGGAACCGGCGTTCCACAACGTCGGCGTCATCGAGGAAGCGGTCGAGAAAGCGAGAAAACTCGCTGCCGAGGCTTAATCCGGCAGCCGGTTTGGAGGGATCGATATGAGTACCTTACGGTTGGAGATCGTCACTCCGGAGCATAAGGTTTACGAGAAAGACGTGAATATGGTCATCGTCAAGGGCGTGTCGGGCGAGCTCGGCATCCTGCCCAATCATATTCCTATGGTTACGCCGCTGAAAGTGGCTCCGGTGAAAGCCAAGATCGGCAATTCGAACGATATGATTGCCGTTCACGGCGGATTTATGGAAGTCCGCAAAGACAAAGTCGTCATCCTGTCCGAAGCCGCCGAAGTCGGCGCCGACATCGACGTCTCCCGCGCCCGCCTCGCGAAGGAGCGCGCGGAGCGACGCTTGGCTCAGAAGCAGGCGGACCTGAACGCGGCCCGCGCCGAGCTGGCGCTGCAACGCGCGATCCTGCGGCTCGAAGCCGCGGGGGAAAAGGTGGATCAATAAGCGGAATATGCACGGCGACAAGCCGCCCTTCAGGGGAATCGAAGTTCGATTTCCTTGGAGGGCGGCTTTTATGCATGCAATGGCGGTTTGGCGCGGGTGCGGGATCGGGGGACTGGCCGGAGTTAACCGAAAAAACCGTCTAACGTCACACTGGAGTGCTCCCTCTTGGCGCAGATAGCCGGAAAAACCGACTATCTCCTCGCAAAAGTACCTGAAATGAGCCCTGATAACCGGAAAAACCGTCTAACGTCGCGCTGGAATGCCCCCGCTTGGCGCAGATAGCCGGAAAAACCGTCTAACGTTTCATCATAGCGCCAAGTGTCCCTTTGAATATCTGGTAAAACACTTTTCGCCTCGCAAGAGCGCCTATGTTAGTGGGTAGTCCGGAGGTAAGGCATGGCGTAGGCCAAAAATATGCCTATGTTAGTGGTCGGGCCGGGGGCTAGGGGGCAAATGCACCAATGACTACCGAGTAAAATGTCTGCCGTTTTTTCTCTTTTCCCATTATCCCTTTTGCTCAGAAATATGATGGGCATAGCGGTGATACGGGGAGAAGTGGAGGGGAGTCGCTGCCCAAACTGAGCGATGGGGATAGTGGATGTACGGGGAGAGGTGGCGAGTAGGAGAGGCAGTCGAACCTGAGCGACAGGGATAATGGCGAGAAGGCCGTGTGGAGTCGCAACCGAAGTGAGAATCGTTATCGCGGATTCTTTTCCATCCCGGAAGGGTACATTAATAAGGAAGATGCAAAAGTGCTTGGAGGGATTGCCATGGAAAAATTGACGGACGCGCTTAACGTTCAACTTGCCAACTGGACGGTTCTTTATGTGAAGCTCCACCATTTTCATTGGTACGTGACGGGACCGCACTTTCCGGTGTTGCACGCCAAGTTCGAGGAACTGTACGATATGGCCGCCTTGAGGCTGGACGAGCTTGCAGAACGTATTCTTGCGATTGACGGCAAGCCGGTGTCGACGATGAAAGAATGCTTGGCCATCGCGACGATCGAAGAAGCCGACAAGGCGAAGAACGAGAACGACATGTTGGCCGCGACGATCGCGGATTTGCAGGTGCTGACTAAAGGCTTGAAGGAAGCGTCGATCGCCGCGGACGAAGGACGCGATACGGCGACGTCCGACCTGCTGACTGCTCAAGTCGAGGAGCTGCAAAAGCAAGTTTGGATGTTGAAGTCGACGCTGGCGTAACGCTCGATGGAGCCTGAGCAACCCTTAAAGAACCGCCGCGAGAATCTGTCTCCGACGGTTCTTTAACGCGTCGTCGTCTCGTAAACTATGGATAAGAGAAAATAGCATTTTCCAATGAAAACGCTATTTTCGTGGACTTGAATTGGAGCATTTGTTATAATTAGCTAGGTAAATTTACCTGATTGCGGAGGCGTTGCAGTGGACAAATATATCAACTCATACGTCATTGTTTCCGTCTTCCTCGTCTTAGGGATCTTGTTTCCGATCTTCGTACTGTGGCTCGGTTCCAAGCTGCGGCCCGCAAAGCCGACCGAAGGAAAGCAGACGACGTACGAAAGCGGAAACCAACCCGTGGGAGACAGTCAGATCCGCTTTAACGTCCGGTATTATCTGTACGCGCTAATGTTCGTGGTGTTCGATGTCGAAACCGTATTTCTTTACCCTTGGGCCGTAGCTTACAACAAGCTGGGTCTATTTGCGTTGGTGGAAATGCTGATCTTCGTGGGATTGCTGCTCGTGGGTCTTGTGTACGCATGGAGAAAGAAGGTGTTCAAATGGAATTCGATTTAGCGAACGTATCCCCGGAGGACCGGAAGGAAGTGGAACGCAACGTTTTCTTTGGCACCGTCGAACAGCTGAAGGGATGGGCCCGGAGCAATTCGCTCTGGCCGCTGACCTTCGGCTTGGCTTGCTGCGCGATCGAAATGATGGCCGCGGGCGGCGCCCACTACGACCTGGACCGTTTCGGCGTCATGTTCCGGACGTCCCCGCGCCAGGCGGACGTCATGATCGTCTCCGGCACGGTAACGAAGAAAATGGGACCGCTGCTCAAGAGGCTTTACGATCAAATGCCCGAACCGAAATGGGTGATCGCCATGGGGTCGTGCGCGACCGCTGGCGGACCTTACGTCAAATCTTATTCCGTAATTAAAGGAGTCGATCAGATCGTACCGGTCGACGTATATATTCCGGGTTGCCCGCCCAACCCTGCGGCGCTGATCTACGGGATTAACAAGCTGCAGGCGAAAATTCGCTACGAGGCGAAGACCGGGAAGCAGGTGACGAATCTATGAGCGAGGAGAACAAGCAGCGCCCGGAGGGCGAAGAAAGCTTGGCCGAAGCGAAGCCGGAGACGCCAGCAGCAACGCCGGAGGCCCAGCCGGAAACGGCCAAGGCCGAAGCCGAAGCAGCCGCGGAACCGGCCGCCGAAGCGAAGGCGGAGACGCCGACGCAAGCCCCGGCGACTGAGCCCGCGGCTCCCGAAGCGGCGCAGCAACAGCAGCCCGCGAGCGCGGCCCCGCCGGCGGCCGAAGGCGGGGAAGCTCCGCCGCCGCGCAGGAAGGAGACGGACGAGGAGAAGGCCGCACGCCGGAAGGCGGCGCTGGAAGCCCGCGAGGCGGCGAAGGCGGCCGCGGCCCAGGCTGCGGCGAAAGCCGCGCAGGCAGGCTCCGCGGCGCCCGGCGCCGCGAAAGCGTCCGGAGACGGGGCGAGCGCGGGCGAGGAACAGCCGCCCAAGCCGTCTTCGCCGAACCAGCCGAGGCTCGACCGGACGGTCGCGTTGCTGCGGGAGCTCGTCGCGGAGGACGCCGTGGAAGAGGCTTATATCAACGAAGCGAACGACCATCTGCCAACGCTCGTCGTCAAGAACGAACGGTGGGAAGCGGCCGCGAGCCTGTTCCGCAATCACGACGAATTGAAATGCGCCTATCTGCGCAACGTGTCGGGCGTGGATTACGAGACTCATATGGAAGTCGTCTATTACCCGCTTAATATGGATACCCGGGAATGCTACTGCGTCAAGGTCCGCACGGACCGCGACCAGCCGCGGGTCCGGTCCGTCACTCCGATCTGGGAGACGGCCAACTGGAACGAGAGGGAAATCTACGACCTGCTTGGCGTCGATTTTCCCGGACATCCGAATTTAAGACGCATCATGATGCCCGACGATTGGGTCGGCCATCCGCTTCGCAAAGACTACGTTCCTCTCGACCCGGAGGTGTAAGAGCGCGTGATTCGCACAGAAGAGCTGTTGCTGAACGTCGGTCCGCAGCACCCGAGCACGCACGGCGTGTTTCGGATCATCGTCAAACTGGACGGGGAAATCATCACGGAAGCGACGCCCGTCATGGGTTACTTGCACCGCGGCACGGAGAAGCTCGCGGAGAATCTAAATTTTACGCAGATCGTGCCTTACACCGACCGAATGGATTACGTGTCCGCGATGACCAACAACTATGTGCTGTGCCACGCGGTCGAGAAGATGATGGGGCTGGAAATTCCGGAAAGGGCGGAATTTCTGCGCCTGATCGTCATGGAGATGCAGCGCGTCGCGAGCCATCTCGTCTGGTGGGGAACTTATTTGCTGGACATCGGAGCCCTCAGTCCGTTCCTGTACGCATTCAGCGACCGGGAGCGCATACTGGGGCTGTTCAATGAATTGTGCGGCGCGCGGCTGACGTACAACTACATGCGCGTCGGAGGCGTGAAGTGGGACGCGCCGGAAGGCTGGATCGATCGCGTCAAAACGTTCGTGAAAGATATGCACTTCCGGTTGGACGAGTATCACAACCTGGTGAGCGGCAACGAGATCTTCCTGTCCCGGGTCAAGGGCATCGGCAAGTACGACGCCGCGACCGCGATCGATTACGGCTTGTCCGGCGCGAACTTGCGCTGCACGGGCGTGCAGTGGGATCTGCGCAAAACGGAGCCGTACAGCCTGTACGACCGGTTCGAATTTGATATTCCCGTCGGCAACAACGGAGACTGCTACGATCGATATCAAATTCGGGTCGCGGAAATCGAGCAAAGCCTGCGCATTCTGGAACAGGCGCTCGAGCAGTTTCCGGGCGAAGGAGAGACGATGGGCAAAGTCCCTCGCGTCATCCGCCCGCCGGCGGGCGAGATTTACGTCCGGATCGAGTCGCCCCGCGGTGAGATCGGCTGCCATATCGTCTCCAAAGGGAAAGCCGAGCCCTACCGGCTGAAATTCCGCCGCCCGTCGTTCGTCAATCTGCAAATCTTGCCTAAGCTGCTCGTCGGCGAGAGCATGACGAACCTGGTGACGATTCTCGGCGGCATCGATATCGTGCTCGGGGAGGTGGACTGCTGATGCAACGCTTCTGGGATGAGCCTCTGTCATGGGGGACGGCCGGCATTTTCCTCGCGGGCGGTCTGGGCGTGCTCGCGGTCGTCATCGTGTTCGTCACCTACGCCATCTATTTCGAGCGCAAGGTCATCGGCTGGATGCAATACCGCAAAGGCCCGAACCGCACCGGGCCGCTCGGCCTGCTGCAGACGGTCGCGGACGTGGCGAAGCTGCTGCTGAAGGAGGACACGATACCGCGCAAGGCCGACCGGGGGCTGTTCATCCTGGCGCCCGTGCTGGCTTTTATCCCGTCCTTCCTCGTGCTCGCGATGATTCCGTACTCGATGAATTTGCAATTCGCGGACCTGAACGTCGGTTTCCTCTACTATATCGCGCTCTCCGGCATCACGACGATTGCGATCGTCGTCGCCGGATGGGCTTCGAACAACAAGTATTCCCTCTTGGGCGGAATGCGATCCGCCGCCCAGATGATCAGCTACGAAGTGCCGCTCGTCATGTCCGTCGTCGGCGTCGTCATGATGACGGGCAGCCTGAACCTGCGGGAGATCGTGCTCGCGCAGAGCGGGTACTTCTGGAATTGGAACTTCCTGCCGCAGATTCTCGGCTTCGGCATCTTCATCATCGCGGCGGTGTCGGAGCTGAACCGGACGCCGTTCGACTTGCCGGAAGCGGAGTCCGAGCTCGTCGCCGGCTACCACGTCGAATACAGCGGCTTCCGCTTCGCATTCTTCATGCTGTCGGAATACATCTACGTGTACGCGATCGCCTGCTTGACCACGATTTTGTTCCTGGGGGGCTGGAACGCTCCGATTCCGCAGCTCGATTTCATTCCGGGACTGATCTGGTTTTTCCTGAAGTTCGCCTTGATCGTCTTCTCCCTGTTCTGGATTCGGGCAACCTTCCCAAGGCTGCGCGTCGACCAACTGATGGGGATGGCATGGAAGGTGCTGCTGCCGCTGGCGATTCTCAATATATTCTTGACGGCAATAGGCATTGAACTGATCGGATAGGGAGGTAGACGTCATGAAAGGCATGCTTAAAGGACTCGGCGTAACCCTGAAAACGATGGGGACCAAGAAGCTGACGCACGCGTATCCCGACATTCCGCTCAAGATGCCGGAGAGATTCCGCGGCATTCAGTATTTCGAGCCGGACAAGTGCATCGTGTGCAATCAGTGCGCGCGCATCTGCCCGACCGATTGCATCACGCTGACGGGCAAGCCCAATCCGGATCCGGAGAAAAAAGGCAAGGTCATCGACACGTTCGACGTGAACTTCGAAATTTGCATTCTGTGCGACCTCTGCACGGAAGTATGCCCGACCGAAGCGATCGTCATGACGAACAATTTCGAGCTGGCCGCCTACAGCCGCGACGACCTGTTCAAGGACAAACAGTGGCTGTACGAGAACAACACGAACATCCGCGAGGATAACAACAACATCGGCTCTCCGAAAGGAGGCGCCAAATAAGCGGTGTCTTACTTCAACATTGATTTTACGGGCGAATTCGTCGCTTTCTTCCTGCTCTCGATATGCGCGATCGTCGGCGCGGTGCTCGCGATCAACTTCACGAAAGTCGTGCATACGACGCTCTCGATCGCCTTCACGTTCATTTCGATCGCAGGACTGTACGTGCTGCTCGAAGCCGAATTCCTGGCGTTCGTGCAGGTGCTGCTGTACGTCGGGGCGATCACGATTTTGATGATCTTCGGCATAATGATGACCAAGCACGACGGAGAAGGACAGGAACCCGCCCGGCCGCTGCTGGAGACGCTCTCGGCGATCGGCTGCATCTGCTTGTTCGGCATTTTGTTCTTCGCCATCCGCAGCTCGAACTTCCCGGCCGAGTCAGCAGCGATGGCGGAAGACAATACGCGCGAGATCGGATTGCACCTGTTCACCAAGTATGTGATTCCCTTCGAGCTCATGTCCGTCCTGCTCACGGTCGCCTTCATCGGGGCGATCGCCCTGGCGAAGAGAGAGGAGGGAGAGGCCGAATGACGATGCTGGCCTCTTACCTGACGCTTGCGGCGGTGCTGTTCTGCATCGGGCTGTACGGGGTGCTGACGAAGCGCAACGCGATCATCGTCTTGCTGTCGATCGAACTGATGCTCAATGCGGCGAATCTCAACTTGATCGCCTTCTCCAAGTACGGAGTCGACCCGTCGATCACGGGTCAAATCTTCTCCTTGTTCACCATCTCGGTCGCGGCGGCCGAAGCGGCCGTGGGCATCGCGATATTGATCGTCTTCTATCGCAGCCGAGCGACGGTGAACGTGGATGAATTCGACGAGTTGAGGAGGTAACTTCCATGAGCACCTTCTTTACCGAATACGCGTGGCTCGTGCCGGCGTTCCCGCTGGCGGCGTTCATCGTGCTGACGGCCGTCGGCCGAAGCTTGCCGAAAGCCGGCGCCTGGATCGGAACAACCGGGGCTTTCGCGGCTTTCGTCCTGTCGATCTGCCTCTTGATCGAACGGCTGTCCGGCAATGCGGCGGATTTCAGCCGGCAATTCGATTGGATCGCGATCGGCAAGCTGAAGCTCGTCGCCGGATACGAGGTGACGAATCTGACGACGCTGATGCTCGTCGTCGTGACGCTCGTGGCGTTCCTTGTGAACCTCTATTCCTTGGGCTACATGAAAAAGGACGAGAGAATTTCAACGTTCTACGCCTACGTTGCCCTTTTCACCGCCTCGATGCTGGGGCTCGTGCTCGCGAACAATTTGCTGACGTTCTATATTTTCTGGGAGCTGGTCGGCGTTTGTTCCTTCCTGCTCGTCGGGTTCTGGTACCGGAAGCCGGAAGCGCGGGCCGCCGCGAAAAAAGCGTTCATCGTTACGCGCATCGGAGACTTGGGGCTGCTGATCGCCATCCTGCTCTTATTCTGGTACATGCCCGGCCATGCGCTCGACTTCACTTCTCTGCACAATGTGTTCGGCGCGCAGAGCGGAGAAATCGCCGAAGGCATTACGACGCTCATCGCCTTGCTGATCTTCCTCGGAGCGGTCGGCAAATCCGGGCAATTCCCGCTTCACGTCTGGCTGCCGGACGCGATGGAAGGCCCGACGCCGATCAGCGCCTTGATCCACGCGGCGACGATGGTCGCGGCCGGCGTATTCCTTGTCGCGCGCACGTTCGACATCTTTCAGGCGTCGCCGGAGGCGATGCTCACGGTCGCGATCGTCGGCGCGTTCACGGCGATCTTCGCCGCGTCGATCGGCCTGGCGCAGAACGACATCAAGCGCGTGCTGGCTTTCTCGACGGTCAGCCAGCTCGGCTATATGATGCTGGCGCTCGGCGTCGGTTCCGTCACGGGCGCGATGTTCCACCTGGTCACCCACGCGTTCTTCAAAGCGCTGCTCTTCTTGGGCGCAGGAAGCGTCATTCATCGGATACATACGCAGGATATCCGGGAGATGGGCGGCCTCGGCCGCAAGATGAAAATCACGGCCTGGACGTTCGGCATCGGCGCGCTGGCGCTGTCCGGGATTCCGCCGTTGTCGGGCTTCTGGTCCAAGGACGCGATTCTGTCCGCGGCGCTGGAGAAGCAGCCGATTCTGTTCGCCGTCGGCGTAATCGCGGCGTTCTTCACGGCGCTGTACATGGCGAGGCTGTTCTTCCTCGTATTCGCCGGCAAATCTCGCGACGGCGCGGAGGCGAAGGAATCTTCGGCGGTCATGACGATTCCTCTCGTCGCGCTGGCCGTCCTCGCGGTCGTCTCCGGGTTCGTCGAGACGCCTTATAACGGTTGGCTGGGGCACTGGCTCGGCTACGAGGCGGATCATTCCGCGAGCGGGCTGGTCATGATCGTCTCCGCGGCGGTCGCGCTACTCGGCGTGTACATTGGCTGGCTGATATACGCGAAAGGGACGATTCGCCGCGACGCGGTAAGCTCGCGCGTCCCCGGCCTCGTGAAGCTGCTCGCCAACAAATATTACGTCGACGAGTTGTACCAGGCTGCGTTCGTGAAGCCGCTGAAGCGCTTGGGCCGATTGCTTGAGCTGTTCGACGACTATGTCGTCGACGGCCTCGTTCGCGCGGCGGGCCACTCGGCGGCGGCGATCGGCCGGCTGAATACGAGGCTGCAGAGCGGACAAGTGCAGGCTTACGCCCTTACGGCCGTCATCGGCATCGTCATCCTGATTCTGGCGATCGCCGGAAGGAGGTTCTGGTAATGCTGGATAACCTGCCGATCTTGTCCCTCATTACGTTCCTGCCGCTGGTCGGCGCGTTGATCGTCCTGCTGCTCCCCGGCGAGCGCGGCAATTGGCCGAGAACGGCCGCGATTGTCTTTACGGCGATTCCGCTGGCGCTGACGCTGTGGCTGTTCGCTTCGTACCATCCCGCGACCGGCGGAGGGGCGTACGCGGAGCACGCGACATGGCTGTCGATTCCGCTGAACACGGAATTGATTCCGGGCGAATTAGGCGCGGAATCGCTGAGGCTGCTGTTCGATTACCGCCTGGCGGTCGACGGCATCTCGCTGCCGCTGCTTCTGCTGACAGGAGTCGTCTCCACGATGGCGGCGCTCGCGTCGGTGCATATCCGCAAGCGCCGGAAAACTTTTTACGCTCTGTTTCTTCTGCTCGTCACCGGCATTTACGGCGTATTCCTGGCCAGAGACTTGATCTTATTTTTCATTTTCTTCGAAGTAACGTTGATCCCGATGTTTTTCCTGATCGGCATCTGGGGCTATTACGGCCGGGAGAAGGCCGCGACCCGCTTCCTCGTCTACAACGGACTTGGCTCGGCCGCGATGCTGCTGGCGTTCCTCATGCTGATCGCGTCGCTCGGCTTCGGCGTGGAAGACGGCTCCCGGTTGACGTTCTCGGGCAATTACGACGTCTTGCTTGCGAACTTGACCGACCCGAACGCGATCGCCAACGTCGATTCGGCATTCACGCGTTCCATGGGCATTTTCCTTACCGATAACGCGCGGTGGGCGGCGTTCCTGCTGCTGCTCGTCGCCTTCGGGATCAAGGTGCCGATCTTCCCGTTCCATACGTGGATGTTGAAGGTGCATACCGAAGCGCCGCCGGCGATTGTCATGATCCACTCGGGCATTCTGCTGAAAATGGGCGTATACGGATTGATCCGCTTTGCGGTATTCCTGTTCCCCGAGCAGATTCAGTCCTGGACGACGGTGTTGGCCGTGCTCGGCGTCATCAATATTTTGTACGGCGCGATTCTGGCCTGCGTGCAAAAAGAGTTCAAGCTTGTCCTCGCCTACTCGAGCATCAGCCATATGGGCATCGTGCTGCTCGGCATCGCTTCCCTCGAGGAAGTCGGGCTGCAGGGCGCGATTTTCCAGTCGGTATCCCACGGCCTGATCTCGGCGCTGCTGTTCCTGATCGTCGGAAGCCTCTACGAACGGACGAATACGACGCAGCTCGACGAGCTCGGCGGGCTGGCCAAGGCGATTCCGTTCACTTCCGGCATCCTGCTGCTTGCGGGCCTGGCCTCGCTTGGCTTGCCGGGATTGTCCGGCTTCGTCGGGGAGTTCCTGGCGTTCCTTGGCCTGTTCGGTTCGATGAAAGTATTGACCGCCGTCGGCGTCCTGGGCATCCTGCTCGCCGCCGTGTATGTGCTCCGAAGCGTGCTCAAGATCACATACGGCCCGATGCCCGAACGGTTCGCGGGCATGAAGGACGCGCGGTTCGTCGAAGCGCTGCCGATGGTCGCTCTCGCGGCGTTGATCGTGCTGCTCGGCGTATATCCGTCCATCCTGACCGATCTGATGCAGCACGGCTTCGGAGGCTTGTTCGAACAATTCCAGACGAGGGTGGGGGGGTAACATGGAACATTTGCCGTCTTTGACGTTAAGCGATTTGTGGTACCTGACCCCCGAACTCGTGCTGACGGGCTTCGCGGTGTTGCTGACGCTGCTGGATCTGGTGCTGCCCAGGAGGGTCAACCAGAACCTCATCGGGTGGCTGACGCTGCTGGGCCTGCTGTGCTCCGCCGTTTTCGTCGTTCTGTTGATGAACGAGCTGGGGGCGGAAGGAGAGGCCAGCTATCATAGCCTGCTCGCCGGCAGCTATCGGCTCGACGATTTCGGCAGCTTGCTGAAGCTCGTATTTCTGGGCGCTTCGGCGTTCATCGTCTTTTCTTCGCTCGGAGCGGTGCGCGACGACGACGTGCCGATCAAAGGCGAGATGTATTCGCTCGTGCTTCCGGCGACGCTTGGCGCCATGGTCATGGCTTCGTCCGGCGACTTGATCACGCTGTTCGTAGGGCTCGAGCTCCTAAGCATCACTTCTTATATTCTGGTCGCCGTGCGGAAGCGAAACCGGCTCTCCAGCGAAGCGGCGTTCAAGTATATCGTTATCGGCGGCACGGCATCGGCGTTCATTCTGTACGGCATGTCGTTTCTCTACGGCATTACGGGCAGCACGAACGTAGGCGAGATCATGCTGGGTCTCGGCGCGACGGCTGCCAACTACGAAGCGCTGCTGTACGTCAGCTTGTTCCTGATGATCGCGGGCTTCGCGGTGAAGCTGGGCCTGGCGCCGTTCCATGCCTGGGCAGCGGACGTCTATCAGGGCGCGCCGACGCCGATCACTTCGTTCCTCGCGGTCGTCGCCAAGGCGGCGGGTTTCGCGATGCTGTACCGCATCTTCGCGAATACGGCTCTGTTCACGGACGGAAGCTCGCAGCAGCTCGGGCAGGACATCACCCTGGCCTTGGCGGTGCTGGCCGCCGCGGCGATGATCGTCGGCACGGCCGGCGCTCTCCGGCAGCGCAACGTCAAGCGGCTGCTCGCCCTCTCGGGCGTGGCGAACGCGGGCATTCTGCTCATCCCGCTCGCGGTCGGGTGGACGACGCTGAGCACTTCGCTGAACAGTCAATTCCTGTATTATTTGCTGGCGTACGCGTTCATGAACATCGGCGCGTTCTCGGTGCTCGCGATCGTATCCCGGGACGCCGGGAACGAGACGGTGTCCGGCTTCGCCGGCCTGTATCACCGCGCGCCCTGGACCGCCGCGGCAATGACCGTGCTGCTCTGTTCGCTGGCGGGCTTGCCGGTGACGGGGGGCTTTTTCGGCAAGCTGTTCATCCTGTTCTCCACCGTACAGACCCAGACGTATTGGCTGGGGGCGATCTTGCTGGTCACGACGATCGTCTCGTACGCGGTTTACTTCGCCTTGATCCGCCAGATGTATATGAGAAGCGGGGAAACGGACGCTCCCCTGAAGATGACGGCGCCGGCCGGCATCGCGATCTGGCTCTGCGCAATCGCAACGCTCGCGCTCGGCTTCCTGCCGATGCCGATCCTGGACTGGCTGAACGGCATGTTCTCCATTCCGAACGATCTTCTTGTATTCCGGGGGTAAAGGCATACGGAGGGAGGCGCATAGAGACAACCCGAGGCTGCTTGGCCGAGGGTTGTTTTCTTTGAGGGCTTAGGGTCGCCGGCGTCCGTGCCGACTAGGGCTAACGGACTCAGAAGACGCTATTTTGTCGAAAACCCCTCATTTTGGTGTTGTTTCGGACAGACGATCCGTTAAATCGATGAAAACAGGCCGAAATGTCCATCGTCGAGCCGAATAACGGATCCTCAGTCCGCACCGATGCTCGAAACGCGGTGTTTTCCGAAAATAGCGGATCCTGTGTCCGAACGAACTGGAGAGTGAATCACGTTTTCGTGAATTTTGCGACTTAAGACCCTTTTTTGCCGAAAGAGGGAGGGAATCGGCTGTCGAAAATCGAATTTTTATCGGGAGGTCGGAGACAAGGGCGTGATTCCGTGCAGAACAATTCGATAGCCGACGTACCGAGGCGCCGCGATTTCGGGCGTTCCAAGCTTGCATCGTTCATCGCGCTGCTCGCCGTTGCGGCGATGCTGTCGGCTCATGCGGTTTTGCCGGAAGGCTCCTTCGCCGGCCCGAAGCATCCCGAAGTCGAATTATCGGTCATCGACCGGACTCCGGAAAACAATACGAACAGAGCGGGTCTGATCGCGCCTCCGTTGCCGGATTTCGTGCACGCGCTCGGCATTCCGGCAGCGTGGGCCGCGTTGAAGGAGGACGTGACGTCCACGATCGCGATCGTGGATACGGGCGTCGATTTTCGACATCCGGAACTGGCTCCCTACTTGTTAAACGGCATCAATCTGGTGAACGAACGCAAGACGGCGCAAGACGACAACGGTCATGGCACGGCGGTCGCAGGCGTGATCGTCTCCGTCGCGAAGGCGGGCGAGCTGTCCCGCAATACTGGCAGATGGAGAGGAAAGCTCCTTCCTATCAAGGCGCTCGACCAATTCGGCGCGGGCAACGAGGAGAAGCTGACCCAAGGCATCCGCTACGCCGTCGATCAGGGCGCGGACATCGTCGTGTTGTCTCTCGGCCTGAGAAGAGACGCGCCCGGCTTGCGGGAAGCGGTTGCTTACGCCGAGAGCCGAGGCGCGCTGCTCGTCGCCGCCAGCGGCAACGATGCGGCGGTGTTCGGAGACAAGGCGGCGATTCAATATCCGGCCGCTTACCCGACGGTGCTGGCCGTAAGTGGGATGGCAGGGACCCGGCCCGTCGGGCAAGCGACCTCCGGGCCCGAAAACGACTTGAGCGCCGTCTGGAGCGTGCAAACCGCCGCGCTCGGCGGGAAGACGATCGAGACGGAAGGCACTTCGATGGGCGCGCCCCAAGCCGCGGCGGTCGCGGCGATGCTTAAAGCCGCCCATCCGGATTGGCAGCCACTCCAGCTGCGGGAGGCGCTGCGAAGATCGGCGGCGGCGAACGGGAGCGCGTCATGGAATCAGGCGACGGGCTACGGGATGCTGTCGGCCGCGCAAGCGCTTCGCACAGACCACAGGGTCGATTGGCGCGAGCCGAACAATGCGCGGTCTTCGGCCAGCGCTTTCCCGCTGGGCAAGGAAGTGGCCGGCGCATGGAGCCGGGACGCGGATTGGTATTACTTCGACGCCCCGTACGACGGATTATTCCGGGTCGGCGGAGATTCCGCCCGGTTAACGCTGTACGGCTATGACGGCGTCGTCAAGCCTCAGTCCGCAGCGTCGACGCCGTCCGGATGGCTGATGCAATGGCCGGTGAAAAAAGGGCGGAATTGGCTGGTCGCTCAGAAGCCGAACCATCCGCAAGCGCCGGGCAGCTACCGATTTTTTTCCGGTTTCGCCATGCATCCGGACGCCCACGAGCCGAACGACAGCGCGGCTTCGGCCGGCACGCTGCCGCCCCGCACCCAGACATGGACCGGAACGTTTCACCGGCGCGGAGACGTCGATTGGATGACCGTCACCTTGCCCAAGCCGGGCATTCTGAAGCTGACGGTCGAGCCCGACACGACGAGGATCGACCCGGAATTGCGGATCATCCCCGCAGGGGGCAAGGAGATCGTCGTGGACGAACGGGGCGACGGCGGCATCGAGTACTGGACTTTGAATAACGCGAAAGCGGGCAAATATTATTTTCGCATCTCCAATGCGGTTTCATCGAATCCGGAAGCGGTTATCGGGACATATGTCGCAACGATGGAATATATTACCGATAAGGAAGACCCCTACGAGCCGAACGACAACGCGCTCGCTTCGACGCCGCTTGCTTCGGGTAAGCTGTATCAGGGACTTTTCCACGCGGCCAGGGACGAGGATTGGTTCCGGTTCACGGTCGGGAGCAGGCAAACGGTGAAGCTGACCGTCGGTCAGATTCCCGCTTCCATGAAGCTGAAGGTTGAATTGCGGGATAAAAAGCTGCAAACGCTAGACGAATGGAGCAGCGGGGGAACGCGAAGAACGTTGGTCGCGGAGAAGCCGCTGCCGCCGGGTACGTATTACTTGAAGCTGACGGCGGATCGGGCGGACAGGAGCCAATATTATGGCTTAAGGCTGCAATTCAAGGAGTAATATCGATCGGTTTGGCGTTGCAACAGGTTCGCCGATCGGGAGGAGGAAGGCATGGGTATCGGATCCGATCTGTACGCGACGGCGGGATGGAACGGTTTGTTTTCGATTTTCGTGACGCTGGGCTGCGTCGTCGTCGCATGGATCATGCTGCAAGAGGTCAAGTTCGATAAAATTTTGCGCAACCCGCGGGGGCCGAAGGCCCGAGTGCTGCTGCTGCTGCTTGCCGTCGGCCTCGGTCATCTGATCGCTCGCTTCGTGCTCGATTACTGGTCCTGGGTCGGCATGCTGAGGTGGCTGTTCGGCAACGGTCCGTAACCGGATAAAAAAAGAAGGAGCGGATCATAGCCCGATGGGTAATAATAAATGAACGGCGGGTTTATTCGGAGAATGATGTCGCCAGAAGTCGATTGGTGCAGGTTTGTCCCATAAAATGCCGCTTGTGTCAATGTTGTGCGCAATGGTATGATAAAATTTGGGTTTTTCGGGGGACGGGTATCTTTGCCAACTCCCGAAAAGGAATCTATAAAGCGCGGAGGGAACCACCCATGAGCAAAATCATCGTCCGCGGCGGACGCACCTTAAACGGAAACGTCCGCGTGCACGGCGCTAAAAATTCCGTCCTTCCGATCCTGGCCGCTTCGCTACTCGCGGAAGAAGGATCCAGCGTCATTCATGACGTTCCCGCCCTGGACGATGTTAAGAATATCTTGCAAGTGCTGGCGGCTTTAGGAGGCCGCGCGCAGCAGCGCGAAGGATCCGTCCGGCTTAACGCGGAATCGCTGACCTCCTGGGAGGCGCCTTACGAGCTCGTCCGGAAAATGCGGGCCTCGTTCCTGGTCATGGGACCGCTCTTGGCCCGGCTGGGCAAAGTCAGAATATCGCTTCCCGGCGGCTGCGCCATCGGAACGCGTCCGATCGACCAGCATCTGAAAGGGTTCGAGGCGATGGGGGCGGAGATCGGTTTCGGCCAAGGCTCCATCGAAGCGAAGGTCAACGGCAAGCTGCGCGGCGCCCGCATTTATTTGGATATCGCCAGCGTAGGCGCCACGGAGAACATTATGATGGCCGCCGCGACGGCCGAAGGAACGACGGTGATCGAGAACGCCGCCAAGGAACCGGAAATCGTCGATCTGGCGAATTTCCTTAACGCGATGGGGGCCAGAGTCCGCGGAGCGGGCACGGGCGTTATCCGCATCGAGGGCGTGGAGCGGCTGCGCGGGGCGGAGCATCAAGTCATCCCGGACCGCGTCGAAGCGGGTACTTACATGATTGCCGCGGCCATTACGGGCGGCGATGTCTATATCGAAGGGGCGATTCGCGACCATCTCGGTCCGATCATCGCCAAGCTGGAAGAAATGGGCGTCGGCGTCGAATGCGACGAGAACGGCATTCGCGTGAATGCGGCGAAACCGCTGCGCGCCGTCGACGTCAAGACGCTGCCCTATCCCGGCTTCCCGACAGACATGCAGGCGCAGATGATGACGCTCCTGCTCGTGGCCGACGGAACGAGCATCGTGACGGAGACGGTGTTCGAGAATCGTTATATGCATGTCGACGAGTTGATCAAGATGGGCGCTGAAATTAAGGTCGACGGCCGCACCGCGATCGTGACGGGCGGAACGAAGCTGTCCGGCGCCAGCGTGTGCGCCACCGACTTGCGCGCCGGAGCCGCGCTGATCTGCGCCGCGCTCGCGGCGGACGGAAGCACGGAGGTGACCGGCGTTCACCACATCGACCGGGGTTATATGGATATCGTGAACAAATTGGCGCTGCTCGGAGCGGAAATTTACCGGGCCCCGTCACCGGAAGAAGTGCTGGAGGAATCCGAACAGGCTTCGTTGAAGCCGGAAGTTCTGCTGCAGCACATAGAGAAACGGGCGACCGCTTCCGCGGAAGTCGTCATCCGCAAAGTTCAGCCTACGCTTGCGTAACCGGCGAGGCTGCCGCCTGTCTCGACACCGCCGTACGCCGGCCGGACATAAGGAATCGGTTCTTATACTTAAATCCAAGCGTCGCCGAAGAATGCGGACACATTCTATAGAGAAGACGGCACAGGCCTAGACCCTGTGCCGTCTTCTTTTCGATGAGCGAGGGGCCAGTTGATCTTTTGTCTTATCGGACACAGAAGCCCTTATTTTCCCGAAACCCCCTCATTTTGCTGGCGATTCGGACAGAGGATCCGTTATTTCGATGATCCATGGCCGAAATCGCGATCTCGGAGCCAAATAACGGATTCTCTGTCCGCAAAGGTGCGAAAAACCCGGTTTTGTTCGCAATTAGCGGATCCTCTGTCCGAACGAACGAGACATTTCTATTTTCGCAACAGGCTTGGCATACCGTCTTCGAATCTCGCATATTTTGAAAGCATCGGCCGGACGAGCGATAGACCCGGCCGCAACAATTTCGAAACGCGATTGAGGTGAGACGTTGAAACGCGCGGCAGATCGAAGAGGCGGGAGAAGCGGGAAGGATGCGGCATTCGGAGCATGGCTGTGGATCGCGTGCGGAGTCGGCGCGCTGATGTCCATCGCGCTGTGGCAGACCGTTCATCGCGAGGATGCGGGAGCGAATCGAATCGTAAAGATAGAAGAAGAGAAAGAGAGTGCGCGAGTGAGCGATGAGAAAGAGGATAGCTCGCCTAAAGAGAGCAAGACGCCGGTATTCGAATCGCGGCGCTCGGAAGCGATCGAACAGCCCGCGGTGCGGGTATACTTAACGGAGGAACGCAGGATCGAGACGGTGCCATTGGAACGGTACGTTCAAGGCGTGGTCGCGGCGGAAATGCCGCTCGAGTTCCGGCCGGCGGCGCTGGAAGCCCAGGCGATCGCCGCGCGCACGTACATCGTACGGCGGCTGCGGCTGGACGATCGCTCGGGGGTTCCCGCGAAGGGCGCTCACGTGACGGATACGATAGAGCATCAGGCTTACCGCTCGTTGGCGGAAATGAAAGAGCTGCGGAGCCGGGACGAGGAAAGCTGGCGCAAAGCGGAGGCGGCGGCCGAGCGGACGGCGGGCGAAATTCTCGTATACGGCGGAGAGCCGATCGAAGCGCTGTACTTCTCTACGAGCAACGGATATACGGAAAATTCGGAGGACGTGTTTCCGGCGAAGCTGCCTTATCTGCGATCCGTACATAGTCCGTGGGACAAGATCGGTTCGCCGCGGGCGGAGGAAACATTCGAGATGGCGTTAGGCGAATTCTACGAAAGGCTGGGGGTCGAGGCGGTCAAGGCCGGCGCCGGCGGCGGGCCGCCGATCCGGGTGTTGGAGCGGACCGAGGGGCGCCGGGTGAAAAGGATGCGCGCGGGCGACCTGCAGTTGACCGGCGTCGAGGCGAGGCAGCTTCTCGGTCTGCGGTCGGCGGCGTTCGAATGGGAGATTCGCGGGGGCGTCATCCGCCTGACGGTCTACGGAAGCGGACACGGCGTCGGCATGAGCCAGTGGGGCGCGGAAGGCTTGGCGAGAGCGGGGTTCGACGCGCGGAGAATCTTAAAACACTATTATACGGACGTCGAGATCGAGCAAGTTTCGAAGCAACCTCTATAAAAATTGCAATCTTTCAATCCGCAGAGGTATAAAAGTTCATCGCCTGGTAACAATGGCTTACTGAGGTGATGAAAACCATGAATGAAGGAAACAAAACGCCGCGCAAAATCGAAGACGCCAATAAGTCGGTTGCCGGCGCGTCCCCCGCTGTTAGGCCTACGGGATGGAAGAAATTCCTCTCCAAGCGCTGGGTTTTCCCTGCTGCTTACATGGCCGCGGCAGCAATCATCGTAACGATTCTCTGGCTCAACTCGGGGAAAGAAGCCAATGATCCGGCCATCCCGGGACAAGCAGGGGTCGCTAGCGAGACGGCCGAAGGACATACGAGTCCGGAAGCCGAGCCGGTCGCCGCGAACGGAGAAACGCTTCGCTGGCCGGTAGCCAAGATCGAAGACATGACCACGATCATTCCGTTCTATGACGCCACGGCGTCGGTGGAGGATCGCGAAGCCGCGATGGTTCAGTACGAGAACACGTTCACGCCGCACATGGCGACTGACCTGGCCCGCGAAGACGGGGAAGCGTTCGACGTGCTGGCCGCGCTCAGCGGCAAGGTCACGGTCGCTCAGCAAACGCCGATCAACGGCTACGAGGTGCAAATCGAGCATCCGAACGGCCTGGTCACCGTCTACCAAAGCTTGACCGATTTGCAAGTGCAAGTCGGCGACGAAGTCGAGCAAGGCGACAAGATCGCCACTGCCGGCCACAGCGAGCATGAGCCCGGAGAAGGCGCGCACGTGCACTTCGAAGTTCGCCAGAACGGCACTTCCGTCAATCCGAGCAGCTTGATCAACTCCGAGGAGTAAGCCTCTTCGGGAGACCGCGAAGAGACGCCGGGCGCGCAAGCGCCTGCGTCTCTTTGTCGTTTTATCCTCTGAACCTGTCCCAAAGACGGAGGGAATCGTCCCCGGCGTCTTTTTTTATTAGGCCTAAAGATGCACTCCCGAGCCCTTGGAATTAAGGTTTTCCGTCAAAAAAGGGACTTTCCTAGCTCGTCAGGCTTGGCTATCTAGAATAAGTGACCGCGCCCCTCATATACTGTACCAATCTATTTCAGCAGGGAGGCGGGAGCGTGCACGATTACATCAAGGAACGCACGATTAAGATTGGCCGCTGCATCGTAGAGACGCGCCACACGGTTCGTACGATTGCCAAAGAATTCGGCGTTTCCAAAAGCACGGTGCATAAAGACCTGACGGAACGGCTGCCGGAGATCAATCCGGATCTGGCGGACCAGGTCAAGCACATCCTCGAGTACCATAAGTCGATCCGGCACCTGAGAGGGGGGGAAGCGACCAAGATCAAGTATAAAAAGACGACGGTCAAGAAGCGGGAAGTGATGACGGCGGGGAAAGCGTAATTTTGCGAACGATGTCGAACCGAAAAGAAGGATTTGCCGCGCATGCATCGAATATAATACTATTACGATAACAGATACTCCATTGTGGCGAGGGATAAGAGGCGCATGTTTAGCAAAGATATCGGCATCGATCTGGGTACGGCGAACGTATCCATTCACGTAAAAGGCAGGGGAGTCGTCCTCGACGAGCCTTCCGTAGTGGCCATTGAAAGCGATTCGCGCAAGGTGCTCGCGGTAGGGGAAGAAGCTCATCGCATGGTCGGACGCACCCCGGGCAATATTATCGCGATCCGTCCCCTTAAGGACGGCGTGATTGCCGACTTCGAAGTGACGGATATGATGCTGAAGGCGTTCATCCAGCGCGTTGGAGGCAAGAGCTGGTACAGCCGGCCGCGCATCCTCATCTGCGCCCCTACGAACATTACGTCCGTAGAGCAGAAAGCGATCCGCGAAGCGGCGGAGAGAAGCGGCGCGAAGGAAGTGTTCCTCGAAGAGGAAGCCAAAGCGGCCGCGATCGGAGCGGGCATGGACATTTTCCAGCCTAGCGGAAATATGGTCGTCGATATAGGCGGAGGTACGACGGATGTCGCGGTATTATCGATGGGCGACGTCGTAACCGCCTCTTCTCTTAAAGTCGCGGGGGACAAGTTCGACGCCGCGATCATGAGGTACATAAAGAACAAATATAAATTGTTGATCGGCGAACGGACGAGCGAGGACGTCAAGATCAAGATCGGCACGGTCTACACGGGCGGACGCCGGGAGGAGATGGACATCCGCGGCAGGGACATGGTGACCGGCCTGCCGCTCACGGTAACGATCCATTCCGACGAAGTCCGCGAAGCGCTGTGGGAGCCGATCATGTCCATCGTGGCGTCCGCCAAGTCGGTGCTCGAGCGCACGCCGCCGGAGCTGTCCGCGGACATTATCGACCGCGGCGTCATCCTGACCGGCGGCGGAGCGCTGCTGGACGGCCTGGACGCGCTGCTCGCGGACGAGATCAAGGTGCCGGTGCTGATCGCGGAAGACCCGATGCATTGCGTCGTCAAGGGCACCGGAATCATGCTGGATCATCTGGACAAGATGACCCGGAAGCTGGGCTAGGCGGGACCGGGGAAGCCGGAGTCGGGCTCGGCATGGACACTTGGAAAAAGAAAGCCGCGTATACTAGGGGGTTGGCATCTTGCTAAGAGGATTGTATACGGCCGCATCGGGAATGATCGCGCAACAGCGGCGCCACGACATCGTAACGAACAATATCGCGAACATCCATACGCCCGGCTTCAAGGAAAGCCATTCGGTCAACCGGACGTTTCCCGAGATGCTCGTCTTCGCGATGGGCGGGTCGGACCCGTCCGACAGCCGGGTCGGCCGGCTGAGCACGGGCGTGTTCGCGGAGGAGAATCTGCTTAGCCTGGCGCAGGGCGATCTGCGGGAGACGAACCGCCGCCAGGACTTCGCGATCGTCTCCGACATTCTCGTGGACGGAGCGGCGTTCGACCTGTCCGGCAAATACGTGGACGAGAACGGCGATGTGACCTACCAGCCGCAGGCGTTCTTCGCGGTGACGAACGGCGCGGCCGAACGTTACACGAGGGACGGCAGCTTCCGGACGACGCCGGACGGCGCGCTGCGGACGTCGGACGGCCTGGCCGTCGTCGGCGCGAACGGACAGCCGATCGTCGTCGATCGGCCGTGGGACGAGATCCAGGTTGCGGCGGACGGACGACTGCTGGATGCGGCTACCGGCGGCGCGTTGCCCGGAGATCCGCAGCTGCGAATCGTGCGGGTCGACAATCCCAACCTGCTCGTGCGCGAAGGCGACGGCCGCTTCCGCTACGCGGGAGACGCGAACGGGCTAGCCCAGGTCGCGGCGGGCGACGGGGTCGAGGTCAGACAAGGGGTTCTGGAACGCTCCAACGTGGATACGACCCAGGCGTCGATCGACCTCATGGCGGCGTTAAGGGCGTACGAAGCGAACCAGAAGGTGATCCAAACTTACGATCGCACGCTGGAAAAGGCAGCCAACGAAATCGGCCGGGTCTGATCGGACCTGCGGGGAGGAGCTTCTAAGTGAATAACTCGTTGATTACGGCGTCCGTCTCGATGGGCGCTCTCCAGATGAGATTGGACATGCTCGCCGACAACTTCGCCAACGTGAATACGGTCGGCTATAAACGCAAGACGGCCGTATTTGAAGATATTCTGACCAGCCTGAACCCCCAGCTCGCGGAGTTCAATCAGGCCGGAAGGCGGACGCCGCTCGGCCTTCCCCAAGGCTGGGGGACTCGCCTGACGGCCATACAGACAGATCTGACCCAAGGCCCGCTGAACGAGACCGGATTGCTCACGGATGTGGCGATCGAAGGCAACGGGCTGTTCGAAGTGAGCGCGACGGGAGAGCTTGGCGGGCCGCGGGCGTTCACCCGCCAAGGTCCGTTCCATCTCGTTCCCGACGAGAGCGGGGACCGCGTGCTCGTGACGGGCACCGGCCAGCGCGTGCTGGGCGACACCGGAAACGGAGACGACTTCATCTACGTTCCGGACGGATACGAGCTGCGCATCGCGGCGGACGGCACGATGACCGCCGTCGGGGCCGTCGGCATCGATCCGATCGAGCTCGGACGGCTGAAGGTCGTCGAAGTGACGAACGCCGATCTGCTCGTCGCCTTCGGCGACAATCTGTTCGGCATTCCCGCGAACGTCGACCCGGGCAGCGTCGTTCGCGACGTCCCCGGCGAATTGTCCGGCATTTCGGTTCGGCAAGGCTACGTAGAGGGATCCAACGTGAACATGGCCGACGAAATGACCGATTTAATGATCGTGCAACGCGCGTATCAGCTTAGCGCCAGGGCGCTGTCCTCTTCCGAGCAAATGATGGGGATGGCGAACAGCCTGCGAGGCTGATGCGCGGAGCGGGCCGCGCGTCTAGGGTCCGCGCCGCTGTGCGTCGAAGGAGACGAAAGATTCATGACTGCACCCTCCCGTTCGAACGGCAAGAGCAATTCATCCTCCGGAAGGGTGATTGCCCGGATCGTTTGGATGAGCATCAAGATATTGATTATTCCTGTACTGTGCGTGGCCGCGTTGATCGTCGGACTCGCGATCGGATTTTCCGTGCTGGGGGACAGGCCGGTGTCGGAAGTGTTCGATATCCACACATGGAAGCATATGTACGATCTCGTGTTCGCGGAGGGCGGCTGATGCCTGGCCTGCGCCTTGCAACCGGGACGGCAGCTCCCCGGCTTCTGCTGGGGAGTTTTCATTTGGCAGAGGTGAGGGTTATAATGGTGGGGAACTCAGGAGAAACGGGGGAACGTCGGGAATGAATATACCTAATCTGCTCACGATATCCCGATTCGTGCTCATTCCCGTGTTTTTGGCGTTCTATTTCAGCGATCGGACGATCGCGGCTCTCGTTACGATGCTGGTTGCCGGTTTTACCGATTTTCTGGACGGGTATATCGCCCGCCGCAGCGGACAAGTTACCGTAACCGGAAGCATGCTGGACCCGCTCGCCGACAAACTGATGATGCTGGCCGTCATCCTCGCCTTGCTGATCAAAAACGTGCTGCCCGTCGGCGCGTTCGCCGTCATGACTTTCCGCGAGGTGGCCATGATCATCGGCTCGGCGATCTTCTATTACCGGGGCTTCAAGACGGTGCCGGCCAATATTTTCGGCAAGGCGACGACGGTGATCTATTACTTGGCAATCACGCTGATGTTCCTGGAGCTGCCCGGAGGGGTGCCCGTCTTGTGGGCGGGTATCGGGCTGTCTTACTTTGCCTCGCTCGTCTATTTCATGAAGTTCAAGAAGATCAACAGCGTGGCTTGAGCGCCGCGAGGCTGGCGGGACAAAAGAGCCCGCCGCCGGCTATCCGTAAGCGGCGGCAGGCTCTCTTATATCAACCCCGGGCCGCTGCAGTTCGTCCGAGGGCTGATCATAGTATTTTCATATTGGAGGGAAATGATTCAATGATGGATATCGCGCAAATTCAAGAGTTGATTCCACATCGCCCGCCGTTCCTGCTCGTGGACCGGATTCTGGAGCTCGAACCCGGCAAGAGGGCGGTCGGGCTGAAGAACGTGACGATGAACGAGCCGTATTTCGTCGGGCATTTTCCGGGCTATCCGGTCATGCCGGGCGTGCTGATCGTCGAGGCGTTGGCCCAGGTCGGCACGGTGGCGATGCTGGCGCTCGAGGAGAATAGAGGCAAAATCGGGTTCTTCGCGGGAATCGACGGATTCCGTTTCCGCGAGCAAGTGAAGCCCGGGGACACGCTCGTCATGGAATTGGAAGTGACGCGTCTCAAGGGGCCGATCGGCAAAGGCCGCGGCGTCGCCCGCGTCGGGGACAAGATCGTGGCCGAGGGCGAGTTGATGTTCGCGTTGTCCGACCCGACGAAGGGCTGATCGAGAGGAGTGGAATCATGACCGTAAATCCGCAATCGTTGTACGATGCCTGGCTCGCCGATCCCCATATCGACGAGCCGACCAAGGAAGAGTTGAGAAGCCTCGCCGGGATGGACGGGGAGATCGAGGACCGATTCTACCGGGATCTGGAGTTCGGCACGGGAGGCTTGCGAGGCGTCATGGGCGCGGGCACGAACCGGATGAACCGTTACGTGATCGGCAAGGCGACGCAAGGGTTCGCGAACTTCCTGCTCGGACAGGCGCGGACGCCGTCCGTCGTCATCGCGCACGATTCGCGCCACAATTCCGACACGTTCTCGTTAGAAGCCGCTTGCGTGCTGGCGGCGAACGGCATTCGGACGTATCTGTTTCCTTCGCTGCGCCCGACGCCGCAGCTGTCGTTCGCCGTTCGCGATCTGAAGGCGACCGGCGGCATCGTGGTGACGGCGAGCCATAATCCGCCGGAGTATAACGGCTATAAGGTGTACGGAGCGGACGGGGGCCAGCTCGTTCCCGATCAAGCGGAGCAAGTGATCCGGGAGATTCGGGCCGTCGGATCGTTCGATCGGGTGAAGCGGATCTCGCGGGAAGAAGCCGAAGCGCAGGGGCTGCTCGTATGGCTCGGCGAGGACGCGGACCAGCGGTTCGTCGACGCGGTGAAGGCGCAGCTCGTGCAGCCGGAGCTGATTCGCGGCGGCGCGGGCGCGGATCTCGGCATTGTGTTCACGCCGCTGCACGGAGCGGGCAATGTGCCGATCCAGCGGGTGCTGGCGCAAGCGGGCTTCTCGAAGGTAAGCGTCGTTCGCGAGCAGGAGCAGCCGGACGGCATGTTCCCGACGGTGAAGTCGCCGAATCCCGAGGAACAGGATGCGTTCGCGCTGGCGATCCGGCTCGCGGAACAAACCGGGGCCGATCTGATTATCGGCACCGATCCGGATTGCGACCGGATGGGCGCGGTCGTCAAGAACGACAAAGGAGAGTTCGCCGTGCTGACGGGCAACCAGTCGGGCGCGCTGATGGTCCACTATTTGTTGTCGAACCTGAAGGCCCAAGGCAGGCTGCCGGCGAACGGAGCGGTCGTCAAGACGATCGTGACGAGCGAGCTCGGCGCAAGCATCGCGGCTTCTTACGGCTGCGAGATTTTCAGCACGTTGACCGGGTTCAAGTATATTGGCGAGCTGATGACGAAATTCGAAAAGGACGGCACGCACGATTTTCTGTTTGGGTACGAGGAAAGCTACGGGTACTTGACGGGAACGTACGCGCGGGACAAGGACGCCGTCGTCGCGTCCCTGCTCATCTGCGAAGCCGCCGCTTATTATAAGACGCAGGGCAAGACGTTGTATGACGTGATGCTGGAGCTGTACGACCAGTACGGCACCTACCTGGAAAAGCTCGAGTCCCGCACGCTCAAGGGCAAGGACGGCGTCGGGAAGATCGGCGCGATCATGGACGACTGGCGGACGAATCCCCCGGCGGCCGTCGCGGGCGCGCGCGTCGCGCGGGTGCTCGACTACGCCGAAGGACTGGACGGCTTGCCGGCCGAAAACGTGCTGAAGTTCATGCTGGACGACGACTCGTGGTTCTGCTTGCGGCCTTCGGGCACCGAGCCCAAAATCAAGGTGTATTTCGCGGTGCGCGGAGACGGCTTGGCCGGGGCGGAGGATACGCTCCGCAAGCTCGTCGCCGAAGTGATGAGCCGGGTCGATTCGTTGTCCTGACGGGCGGAAGATAAAGCAACTGGCTGTGTCGGTTTCGTTCGACTCGCGGATACAGCCGAAACGAAGGAGTGAACGTCGTGCCCCAGTGGTTGAATACATGGAATACGAAAGCGGCGAAATGGCTGTGGTGGGTCGTCGTGCTCGGCATCGTGGCCTCCCTGCCGGTCGTATACGCGCGTTACGAGACGGATTCGTCGGCTAACCAGGTCGCGATCGCGATGGATTACCGCGACTTGCTCCAGGTGTCGAGCACTCAGCCGGATCCGCAAGCTTTCGCTCGGGAGCAATTGGACGAGCTGAAGGATGCGGGCGTCAACGCGATGATCGTGTTCGAATCGACGCTCGAGGAATTGGCGTGGGCGGGAGAGGTCAACGTCTACAACGCGCTGCAGGCGGCGCTGCTGGAGGAACGCCTTTCTCCGCCGGACGATAACGGCACATACGTCGCGTTCAACAATCCGGCTCACGAAGCGACGCTGCGGCCGATGATCGAATGGGCGTTCCGCCATCACGGGGCGGAAGTGACCCCATGGACGATCAAGGACAAGTCCGGCGTGCGAATCGGCATGGGCTACGACGACGCGCTGCTGCGGCCGATGCGGCCGAACCCGATCGCCATCGAAGCGCTGTCCGATGCCGGGTTCGTCGTCATTCCGCGGCTGTCGAACCGGTTCGAGCCGTTCGATCCGAACGAGGTCAACCGTTGGCTCGAGTCGTTCGCGGCGCTCGGGATCGACCGGATCGTTTTCGACGGGGAAGCGGTCACGGGATACAGCGACAAGCCGAAGGACAAAGGGCTGCAGCGTTTCGCGGAACTGATGAATCATCACGGCATCGGCGTGGCGATCTTCGAGAATTTGCGGGTGCCGCAGAAGGGTATGTCCAGGCTGGCCAATATGCTCGAATACAATGCGATTCGCGCGCATTCCATCGGCGAAGCCGAGATGACGGTCATCAAGAAGCCGGTGCTCGAGGACCGGCTCGTGCTCGCGGTGAAGGATCGCAACATCCGCATGCTGTACTTGAACGCGATCTCGGTCCGGGACGCGACGAAGGGTCAGGTAACGCATCCGCTCGGCAATATCGCGGACGTGCTGCGGGGCGAAGAGGAGGAAGGCTCCGTCGGCGTCGTGCGGCAATTGCACGATTTCGGCTATGAAGTCGGCACGCCGAAGGCGTTCGCCGTCAAGGAAGCGCCGGCCGAAACGTTGCTGCGAGGCTTGGCCATGCTCGCCGCAATCGCGCTCGTGGCGCTTACGGTCGGGCTGTACTTGCCGTCGTTGCTGCTGCCGGTTCTTGCGGCGGGCGCGATCGGCGGCGCGGGCTTGTACGTGCTCAAGCCGACGCTGATGGTTCAGGCGCTGGCGCTGTTCGCGGCGATCGCGGGGCCGACCGCAGCCGTCGTGCTGCTCATCAAGCGCATCCGCGCGCTGAGAGAAGGCGCGGGGGAACAGGCGATGTCGGCGCAGCGGAGACTCGGCGGCGCGGCGCTGCTGTTCGTGCGAACGACGGTGCTGTCGCTGGCGGCCGTGCCGCTCGTCGTCGCGATGCTGAACCACGTCTCGTACAGCCTCGTGCTGCAGCAGTTCCGCGGCGTGAGCTTGCTCCATTTGGCTCCGCTCGGGCTGGTCGCGATTTACGTTTTCCTGTACGGGGGCAACGATACGGTGTACGGCAACGCGAAGAAGATTCTGAGCATGCCGCTTACGGTGCTGTGGATCGCCGGAGTCGCGGTCATCGGAGCCGCGGGCTACTATTACTTGTCCCGGACGGGCAACAGCGGCACGGTGTCGGGACTCGAGATGCAATTCCGTTCGATCATGGAAAATACGTTCGGCGTGCGTCCTCGCTTTAAGGAATTTTTGCTCGGGCATCCGCTGTTCTTCGCGGGTATTTTCCTGGCGCTGCGTTACCGCTGGGCGATGGTGCTGCTGATCGCGGGAACGGTCGCGCAGCTGTCGGTCGTCGGCACGTTTACGCACTTGCATACGCCGCTCGTTCTGTCGCTGATCCGCGTGCTGCTCGGACTCGGTCTCGGGGTGCTGATCGGCCTCGTCATCATCGCCGTCTGGCAGATTGCCGAACGGCTGTGGGCGAAGTGGCGGAGCAAGCTGACCGCAGCGGGTTGACCGCTCGCCGAGGGGCGGGCATACGCTAAGGCCATTATCCCTCTCGTTCAGGTTGTCTGGGCGAGGGGGATTTTGTTTGGGAGACGGTCTCGCACGAGATGTAAGCGCGGATGAGCTTTGGCTAGCGGACACAGATGACCTTATTTTGGCGGAAGTCCCTCATTTTGAGGCGGGTTCGGACACACGATCCGTTATTTCGATAAAAAGGGGCCGATTTCGTCGTAACTGGACCAAATAACGGATTCTCTGTCCGCAAAGGTGCGCAAAACCCGGTTTTGTTCACAGATAGCGGATTCTGTGTCCGTACGGATTATGGCGATGGGCAAATCGGGCGACAGAAGGGGCAGGAGGAGGGCGATAGATGGTGGATGATGGGAAAAGTGGACGGTGAGAGGCGGGGTGATGGGATGAGTGGGCAAGAGAATGGCGTAAAATAGTCCCCACCTGGCCAGCAGACGGAGACTCGGATAAGCGATTTCGTAAGGGGTAACACGCGGCATGTTAAGGGAAGCGACGCGGCATGTTAAGGGAAGCGAGGGTGACCAGGGAATATTTGCTCGTATCTCGTTGTTCTCATGGAGAACCCGTGTCGATGCTTGTACATACTGGGTTTATTTTTCTTGCTCGTCATCCTGCCCTTGCTCAGGCTGCTCATACTTGGTCTCATGAATGGGGTCAAATTGAATCCCATCAATGCAGTAATCATAGATGAAGGACTTGATCTCTGTCATATCGTTGGACTCATAATACTGAACCAGCAGGCCAGTAAAAGTACGTTGATGTTCAATTGGGATGGAGATAATGCCGCAGCCAGAGGAGATCAGCACTTGATTGCCGGAGAGCATGGCTGTTCGTTTGTTTCCATCCAGAAACATTTGCTTTCTCATGAGATAAAGCATGAGTGTAATCGCTTTATCCGTTGGATTTTCAATAGCTGTCACTTCCGAAAGTTCTTCCCTGATTTGAGATTCAATCGGCATATCAGGGCGCCATGTCGTTCCGCCGATGGAGACGGGTACTTTTCTTAAATGCCCCGCCTGCACAATCAAATTATCTCCACCTACCAGTTGGTTGATTTTACAGATGTAATTCAAGTCAATGGGATAGTCGAGATTATCCAAAATAAATTGCCATGCGTGCTTCAGATTGTTGACGCCAACAACTTCAGCCACTTTAATGCCCGGAACGCTGATTCCGTTAAAAATAGCTTCCGTATCGGGATAGGTGACTGCGAAACCTTCGAGTTTAGCGCTTTTCCATATATAATCGATGATATTACGTTTGGCTACAAAGATATTTTGTTCAACGGTCATGCGGTATTTAGCTTGCATCATTCCATAGCTCCCTTTTCGGATCTGTCAACAGGAATCTCTATCATTATTATACCGAGATGCCTCGTCGCATACAATCAAACCTTAAAGAAAGCGAGGGATAGTGAGGCGGCGGAGTAGGCATGAAGCTTCATTGTTAATGGAAAGTCAGGTCGCATACGCTAGAGCCATTATCCCTCTTGTTCAGGTTGTCTGGGCGAGGGGGATTTTTTATTTGGACGACGATCTCGCACGAGACGTATACGCGGATATTGCAAGGAACGAAGGCGGAGCGGATAGACGCTTACGTCCTCAGGACGGCAAAAGTGATGCGCTTGAGCTTTGGCTAGCGGACACAGGTGACCTTATTTTGGCGAAAACCCCTTATTTTGAAGGTGTTGCGGACATACGATCCGTTATTTCCACTAGAAGTGAGCGATTTCGTCGTAACTGAACCAAATAAGGGATTCTCTGTCCGCAAAGGCGCGCAAAACCGGGTTTTGTTCACAGATAGCGGATTCTGTGTCCGAACGGATTACGGCGATGGGCAAATCGGGCGGTAGAAGCTGCAGGAGGAGGGCGATAGATGGTGGAAGATGAGGCGACGGGGCGATGAGATGATGGGCAAGAGGATAATGAAGCGGCGGGGTAGTTGGTTGCTGGACAAGAGGATAATGAGGCGGTGGGGGGCGGTGGGGTTACTGGTTAAGAGGACGATGTGGCGGTAGGGAGATGGGAATACGGGCAAAACCGAGTTGCTTAGTTGCATACAATCGACAGAAGAAACAAAAAAGCCATAGTTCGTGGGAGTTCGAACTAGGGCTTATATTCCACTGCCAGTTGGCGATAAATTTTCAATTAGGCGAATTAAATTGCTGTGGAGATCGTAATAGCTGCGGCTGACTTATTCCAAATATAGAAATTTCCTTCAACATCTTTATTAGGCGTATAGGTAACGGTTGTGGAGCTAGTGGAACCGTCAAACAAAACTGTCGTATTGCCATTTTTATCTTTCCATGCAACACGAACATTTTCGCTGGAACCACCTTTAATTGAAAAGCTGAACGATGCCTGGATGTTTTCTCTAATAATGAAGTACCCACCCGGTTTCGTATCCAGCAGGCACATAAAAAAGCAATCGTTCCAAACATGAGAACATAAGGCATGAAATGAATGATATGAGATACAACAAGCTAGCCACGAATGATGCGATCAACAATTGATTGTATAGATTAACAAGCATGGCGGCACCTACTTTTTCTCTTTTTCAACCATCCTTTTCATAACACTTTCAATGTCCTCTTTAGTTAAATCACCACTGTCGCATAAAGTACTGATTAACCCTAAAACCGAGCCTTTATGAATATTCTTTACAAACTCTTTGGTTTCATAATTGCGATATTCTTGTTCCGAGATACAAGACTCATATTGATTGGCTTTTCCAGTTCTGGTTGCCTTAATGAAACCTTTTTCAACCAGGCGAGCCAAAAATGTCAAAACGGTGGTCTGTTTCCATGAGGTTTTGTCTTCAGGCAAACTTGCAAGGATTTCAGAGGTGGTCACAGGTCCATGGGTTGCCCAAATGATCTGCATAATAAGTTTTTCTGCATCAGAAATATGTTGATGTTTAATCATGAAGTACAAACTCATTCCATCGTAAAAGAGGGCATTGAGGAAGAATGGGAGGCGTACCGGCAGCACAGGCGCAGAGGGGGCGCAAAACGCAGGAAAAAGAGGGGGCGTCGAGCCCCCTCCTGCGCGTCTTGACGAATGATTTTACATTAGTGTTTCCAAATGCGGTACAGGATGACTGCCGCTTCGGCGCGGGTAAGCGGGTCGTTCGGCGCGAGCTTGCCGTTCTTGCCGTTGACGATTCCGGCATTCACCAGAGCCGTCGCGCTGCCTCTGGCATAATTGGCAACGCTCGCTGCGTCGGAATAGGCGTCCAACGTTCCGCCGGTCGAGAGCGGCTTGCCGGCAGCCTCCAGCGCCCGGGCCGTCAATACGATCATATCCTGGCGGGAGATCTCGCCGGCAGGCTGGAACGTATTGTCCCGATAGCCGGTGGCGATTCCGAGCTCCTTCGCGATGGCGAGCTCGTTGTAATAATAAGCGTTTGCCGGGACATCGTCGAACATCGGCTCGTTACCGCCCGCTCCCTGCAATTCGAGCGCTCTTACCAGGAGGGCGATGAAGTCCGCTCTCCGGATGGAAGAGGCGGGCGCGAACCGGTTCTCGGAAGTTCCCTTGATGATCTCGCGCGCGGCCATCGCTTCGATCGCTTGCTTCGCCCAAGGCGCGTTCTGCAAGTCATCGAAGCTCTTGTCGACGTAGGCGACCGCATAGACGCTGAAGTGGGTCGTTCGGAATACCACCGTTCCGCTTGCCGCATCGTATCGGCCGTTCGGCACCGCTATCGCGTTGCCTTGGCCGTCGATGTACCACACGACGATCCGATCGGGGTTGCGAAGCTCCTCCGCCGTCGGCGTATAAGGGATGGCGATCGTCACGGCCGCGTCGGGATTGTTCCAGGCGACGACTCGGTCTTCGACGACGAGACTCAGCTCGATTGCCGGGCGGCTGCCGATTCGTTCGCGCGCTTCCTCGTTCAACTTGTCGGTAGAGGCCGGAGCGATGCGGATAGTCGCATATTCCGCGTCGACAGACGTATTGGACAACAGGTTGCTTGGAATTCGCAGCGTCGCGTATTCGGTTCTCGCCTCAAGCTCGAAGGATTGTTCGCCTGTCAAGCTCTGGGCGGGCAATTGGACGTCTAGCGATGAAGCGTCTGCTTGCTTCGGCACTTCGATGACGATTCGTTTCTTGCCGTTCGACGAGGCGGCTTGCTCAAGCGCTTCTTCCAACAGTTCGCTGGTAATCTCGGCGATTGCGCGTCCGTTATCGATCTTTACTTCCGGTTTGATCGTAACGGCGCCATTCACAGCTTCGACGCTGCCGGACTGCGAGGGAACTCCGCCACCGCCGCCACCGCTTCCGCCGCTGCCACCGCCGCCACCGCCTCCGCCACCACCGCCGCCATTGTTGCCGCAGTCGTTGACGCGCTTGCTGTTGCTTGTCGCGGTCGCCGCCGATGCAGAGACCTCCGCAGCCGGCGTTTTCGCTTTAGCCGGTGATGTTATCGCTGCAGTTGCGACCTCTGCGCCGCCGACATCGCCGTCCGCAGATGGTTTGCCGGTCAACGTAAGCACGCCGAATACGGAGGGATCTTGATAGCCCGTTCCGGTCGTATCGTTCCATGCCGCAACGCTCTGACGCGTGCCGTTATTGGCGTCATTGATTTGCGCATCGAAGCCGATACTCGTGCCGTTATCGGGAGTGATCCACGTCAACGGTATTTTCGCTTCGACCGTATAATTCGTTCCGTCAACCAGGGTTGCCGAATCGAAGCCGTCTGCGATTCCCGCTGGGTTGAAGGAAGTCTCGTTGTCAAAGTTGACTCTGTACTGGCCGTCGTCCTCCTGATAAAACGAGGTTTTCCCATTGTTCTGGTCGACGAAGATTTCAATGGAATCTTGTTCCCATGCATTCGGGTTGCTTTTGTCCAATTGGGAGTCGCTCACCTTAATGAGAACATACAGGTTTTGGTCATCCCATAGCGCCTTCGCCACTCCGGTGGCGCCTTGCCAAGCCATCTGATAACGATTGATCGGCATTTCCGGCGCATCGCCCCAAATTTCGTCCTCCGTTCCGTCGATGACAGGCGTGCCGTAAATGGCGGCGGACTGGTTGGCATCCGGCGTTTCGGGTTCATACTCCGACATATATTTGTCCGGGTCTATGACGCCATAGTAGGCCGGTTTGGCTTGCAAATCCTTATCGAACGGCAACGGACTGTTGGCCGCTCTCCAGCTCGTCGCGTCGTTCAGCCCCCAGAAGGTGACGCGTTTGATGTTCGGGGCGAATTCCTTGTAAAGTTTAAATAATTGCGCGTACAAGTAGCCTTGATCTTTCGCCTGCTTCTCGGTTTGTTGGGAATTGCTGCCGGCTTGAATGTCCAGCTCGGTGACGCTGACCTCCACGCCCAAGGAAATAAACCTCTCCAAGGACAGCCTGACGTTGTTCGGGTTCGTGTTGATATTGTAGTGCGCCTGCATGCCGATGCCGTCGATGAGAAGCTTGCCCGGGTTCTCCAGCGCGTATTTGTCGTTGATCGCCTTGACCATGTTGTAAATGGCTTGCGATTTGGGTTGGTTATCGTCATTATAATCGTTGTAATAAAGCTTGATGTCCCATTCCGGATTCTCGTTCAGCACTTCCCTTGCCGCGAGGAATGCCTGTTCGACGTAATCCGGTCCGATCGAATTGTACCATCCGGATTGACGCAGAGACGCTTCCCAATCCGAAGGATTAGCCGGGTTGTCGTTCATCGCTTCATTGACGACGTCCCAGCCAATGACCTTGTCGCCGAAATGCTCCATGACCGTTCGGATATGAGCTCTCATATTGTCGAGGGCTTCTTCGCGCGTCAACGGGGTTTCGTCTGCAGCCGTATGCAGCCACGAGGGCGTCTGCTGATGCCAAACGAGGACATGCCCGAACAAGAGCAGATCTTCTTCAAGGATCCGATCGACAAGCGCATCGGCGTTGGCAAAGGAAAATTGTCTGTCCGCGTCGTACATCTGGTCCGGCTTCATGGCGTTCTCGGCCGTGACGACATTATGGTGCATTTTGAGCAGCTCAAGTCTCACGCCTTCCAGATCCGCGGACGACACCGCATTTCCGATCAGGAAATCGTCCTTGTAGGCTTCTTTGATCGGAAGCAGGTCTTTTTCGATTTCGATGGGGCCCGAGCCCGTGCGTTCAAAGCTGACATCGTCGATATAAAAGGAAGCGTTCGGATCGGAGCTTTCCACGTAAATGGTCAAATATTCGCCTCCTGCATTGTTGTAACGGTAGGTTCCTTCGAATTGAACCCAGCCGTCGCTTGCGGCGATCGTTTGCCGCGCAAGGTTATTGTAGCTGGGGCTCGTATTGCCGACCTGGGTGGATAACTGAATCTGCGCGCTTACGGGCGAGATGAGCTTGACCCAGACCGAGATGCTGTATTCGTAACCGACGTCCACGTATTTCTCCACGCGCAGGGATGGGCCGTGCCAGGAGGAAGTTCTATTTTCTACTTTTAATGCGTAACAGCCGCATTCCGTATGATTGGCTTCATCCGTAACGGTCAGCGTTTCCGTGCCGGCCCTTCCTTCGAAGCCCCCTGTCGTTTCGTCCTCAAAAGTAATGGTGGTAAAAGGCAAAGCAGGGGGTCTGGGCGGCTCCTCGCCTCCCGGGGTGGTTTTCTCGGTGATGCGGATGTCGCCAATATAGAAAGGAACCGTTGCCCCCTCGTTGTTGGATTGGACGCGCAGGGCCGAATCTTTGCTGGTATCGACGGTAAACTCCTTGGTTAGTGTGAGGGCACTTCCTGCGACGTAATTCTTTTCATCCAAGGGAGTATAACTGTCGACGGTCATCAATTCAGCTTTAGCGCCTTCTGGCACGTCCTCCGTCGCATCTACATAAACGGATGCGGTGACCGTATACGTTTTGCCATTTTCCAGACCGATGTCGGCGAATCTGAAATCGACCGCGTCCCAGTTGTTCGTGCGGGTGCTGACGTATAAGGCCGCTCCGTCGGCATTCCCTTCAAATACTTTGTCGGCGACTTGAGTCAGACTGGCGCCGCCCGATTGTTTGGCGGCTCCAATACCATTTTCGAACGTTTCGCGGTAAACCTCCCTTTCGGTTTCGGGCGCTTTTTTCGCGGTAATCAGAATCTCTCCAATATAAAATGGAACAGCAGCCCCGGCTTCGTTGGATTGGACGCGCAGGGCCGAATCTTTGCTTGTATCGACGGTAAACTCCTTGGTTAGTGTGAGGGCACTTCCTGCGACGTAATTCTTTTCATCCAAGGGAGAATAACTGTCGACGGTCATCAATCCAGCTTTAGCTCCCGAAGGCACGTCTTCTGTCGCGTCCACATAAACGGATACGGTTGCCGTATACGTATTGCCGTTTTCCAGACCGATGTCGCTGAATTTGAAATCGGCCGCGTCCCAGTTATTCGTTCGGTTGCTCACGTATAAAGCCGCTCCGTCGGCATTCCCTTCAAATACTTTGTCTGCGACCTGAGTCAGGACGGCGCTGCCCGATTGTGTGGCGGCTCCTTTGCCGTCTGCGAAAGTTTCGCGGTAAATCACGACTGCATCCTCCGGCTCCGCGGCTTGGGCTGCCGGTGGCGTCCAGCCCAGCGGAACAAGCAAAGCCCCTGCGAGTAAAATCGAGACGGCTTTTCTGAGTGTTCTGCTCATTTTGTTGCAATCCCCTCCGAAGAAATTTGATGAAATTCGGTTAAGCGCTTACACGAACTTGCAGGACCCTCCCTTCCTTTCTTGAGGCTGATTATAACGCGTATTTCAATGGCGGTTTACCCGGCGAACTAAACATTGTGCTTTCATTTTTAAACGTTGTTCATGAGTTGGATGAAAATTTTCTTATGGCATCGGCGGGAGGTTTGGTGTAACGTTACTTAATAGATGAAGGAAGGGTTTGGCAGAGATTTGGATTAGGGCGATTTCGACTCGGTTGATGGCGGGGCGCGAACTTTGTAACCGAAGCTTGATTGGGCCGTAAAACTTAGAGACCAGGTTGGACCATCGTGCAATGGAGAAAGGGAATGGGTTGCCGCGAGTTCTGGCTTTGCGTTTCTAACCGATTAAATTGCACGCTGGTAGGAGTTCGGGAAATGGACATCCTACGGATCATATAGAGAAAATCGAGGACAGGGGCGGAGAAAGATCGAACGGCAGAGGGAACGGGGAACCGAAGAACGATATCGGGAGGCCGGGACGACAGGTGGCGGAGGAGCGACCGGAACGCTCGAGAAGGCCGCGAACGAAGGCGGACGGACGACGTATCGCCTCGTGCTGTCGGGCTATTACGGCTTCCGGAACAGCGGCGACGAGGCGGTGCTCAAGAGCATTCTGGCGGCGCTGGAAGACGCGGCGGCGCGGGCAGGCGTGAGAATCGAGCCGGTCGTGCTGTCCGGGGACCCGGCGTGGACGATGCGGCAGTACGGCGTCGAAGCGGTCGACCGGATGAAGCTCGGCGAAGTCCGCAAGGCGATCAAGCGGAGCGACGGGCTGATCAGCGGCGGCGGGAGCCTGCTGCAGGACGCGACAGGAATGGGTTCCATTCCGTACTACCTGGGCATCCTGGCGCTGGCGAGGTGGAGCGGCAAGCCGACGTTCATCTATGCGCAGGGGATCGGGCCGGTGAACCGGCCGGTATTCCGGCCGTTCATCGCGCGGGCTTTCCGCAAGGCGGCGTACGTGTCGGTGCGCGACGAGGAATCGGCGGCGCTGCTGCGCCGGTTCGGGTTGCCGGCGGACGACGTCGACATCGACGTCGTGCCGGACCCGGTGATGGGCTTGCCGGCGGGGGGTGCCTCGCCGGGGGAGCCGGAGCGAGGGGCAGCGGCGGGAGCCGAGCGGGAAGGGCGAGCCGGGGAGGGCGAGCCCTTGGGTGGCGCGGCGCCGGATGCGGGCGCCGCGGGAGCGGACGAGCCGGCGGTGGTCGGCGTGTCCGTCCGCTTCTGGCGCAGCGACCGCGCGGACATGGACCGCGCGGCGGCGGCGCTGGAAGCGCTGGCCGGGCGCGCGGACGCGCCGGTCCGGCTGCGCTTCTTGCCGTTCCATCGCGGCGCGGACGAGGACGCGTCCCGCTACGTGATGGAACGGCTCGCGCGCGCGGGAGCCTATGCCGAGAATCGGCTGGAGCTGGCCCCGGCGCACGAGGACCCACAGCGGATGCTGCGGGAGGTCGGCCGATGCGATCTGCTCATCGGCATGCGGCTGCATTCGCTGATCTATGCGGCGAATCAAGAGGTCCCGCTCCTCGGCATCTCCTACGATCCGAAGATCGATCAATTTCTGGGGCGACTCGGGGAGCGGGCGGTCGGGACGACGGAGGCGCTCGATCCGGATGAACTGGCGGCGCGGGCGGCCGAAATCCTGCGCGACCCGGGAAGCTGGCGCGCTTCGAAGCGGGCGGCGATCGCCCGCCTGAAGGAAGAGGCGGCGAGACCTTCGCAACTTATTGTCGATTTCATACGTAATTAATATAGGCTGAGGTCTGGCATCGACAAGATATTCGCCAAAGATGAACGACCCGGCGCGGTTGGAGAGTGACCCGAATTGAATGCGAATGAGAGGCCGTACCCGACGGTTTCCTTGTACGGCGTGCCTTTTTCGAAAATGAATATGCAAGAGACGGTCGATTATCTCGCGAACGCGATCGAGGAGCGGCGGCCCCAACGGGTCATAACCGGCAACCCGATCATGCTGATGGTCGGATTGAGCGATCCTTCGTTCCACCATACGCTGTCGACGGCCGATCTCGTCGTTCCGGACGGAGCGGGCGTCGTCTGGGCCGCTCACCGGATGAAGCAGCCGGTGAAGGAGCGGGTGGCGGGCTTCGACCTGATGCACGAGCTGCTGAAGGAAGGGGATCGCCGGGGCTGGAGCGCGTATCTGCTCGGGGCGACGCCGGAGGTGATCGAGGCGGCCCGCGAGAAGCTCGCGGGGCAGTTCCCGGGCGTCCGTTTCGCGGGGTGCAGGGACGGGTATTTTACCGATAAAGATGACGGGGAAGTCGTGGCGGCGATCCGGGAAGCGAACCCGGACATGCTCTTCGTCGCCCGGTCGACGATGAACCAGGAGCCGTGGATCGAGAAGTACCAGTCGGCGCTCCGGGTTCCGGTCGTGATGGGCGTGGGGGGAAGCTTCGACGTCGTGTCCGGGAAGCTGAAGCGGGCTCCGGCCTTTTTCCGCAAGGCGGGCCTGGAGTGGCTGTATCGCCTGCTGCAGGAGCCTTCGAGGCTCGGGAGAATGATGGTATTGCCCCGTTTCGCGATAAAAGTGATCAAAGACGGCGATAAAGTTCTGAAACCGGTCAATCGGTCTTGATTTTGGCTGAAAACGACGAAATGACCACCTTGTTGAATTCCTTGTGGCGGGAGTATAATTCTTTCCGGTGCAGAGAAAAGGGGAGTTGTAGATGTTGTCTGGTTGGATGCTCGGCGTAGCCCTGATTTCATTTATTATCGCGATGATTGCCGTTCTTATATTTACTCCGCTCGTGAAGAAGCTGGCCTACAAGGTCGGCGCGATCGACGAGCCGAATCACCGCAAGGTGCATACCCGGACGATGCCTCGTCTGGGCGGCCTGGGGATCTACGCGGCGTTTACGGTCGGATTGCTGATCACGCTGCCGATGGTTCCGGACCACTTGCTTAGCGCGTATGACCGCAACCTGATCAATGCGCTGCTCGTAGGAGGCACGCTCATCGTGCTGCTCGGCGCGCTCGACGACAAATTCGACCTGAGCGCCAAGCTGAAGCTTCTCGTGCAGATCGGCGCGGCGTGCATCGTCGTGTTCGGCTTCGACGTAAAAATCAATCTGCTCAATATCCCGTTCGGATCGGCGATGCAGCCGCTCGGCGAATGGGTCAGCATATTGCTGACGATCGTCTGGATCGTCGGCGTCACGAACGCGATCAACCTGATCGACGGCCTGGACGGCTTGGCCGCGGGCGTATCGGGTATCGCGCTCGCTACGATTCTCGTGATGGGCATCATTATGAGCAACGAGGCGGTCGTGCTGCTCGCGGCGCTTCTGATCGGCAGTATCGGCGGTTTCTTGTTCTTTAATTTTCACCCTGCGAAAATTTTCATGGGCGACTCCGGCGCGCTGTTCCTCGGATTCGCGCTGGCGATGCTGTCCATGCTCGGGTTCAAGCAGATCGCGGTCGTGTCCTTCGTCACTCCGTTGCTCATTATCGGGGTGCCGCTGTCGGATACGTTCTTCGCCATCGTTCGCCGCTGGAAAAAGGGGAAGCCGATCTTCGAGGCGGACAAAGGCCATTTGCACCACTGCCTGCAGCAGCTCGGCTTCAGCCATCGCAAAACGGTATTGATCATCTACGCCATCGCGGCGTTTTTCGGCGCGTGCGCGATCATCCAGACGAAGTTCTCGAATACGGGACTCGGCAACTGGATTACGTTTATCGTCATCTGCGCGCTCGTCTTCCTGCTGCAGATTGGCGCGGAGCTGATCGGCATCGTCGACAAGACGCGCCGTCCGGTGCTCGATTTCCTGGCTCGGCTTCGGATGAAGCCTCAGACGGATTCTCGGAAATAACGGTCTTTACATGCACCCCCCCCCCCCCCCCCCCCCCCCCCCCCCCCCCCCGAAGCGTTTCGACGCTTCGGGGGGGTGCTGCGTCTTGGGTCTTAAATTTGAACGAAACCCGAGAGATGGCTAAACTTTCGCACTTTTATGACCGATAACAGGAGTACAGATATGTAGAGTTGTTGGCGCAAGCAGGGACGGGCGGTGAATCGGTTAAGGTAAATCATTAATCCAAGAAGCTCAAGGCAATCCCGAGGCTCATCAAGGAGGAATTGTACAAGTGGTTATGTCGAAGTCTATTTATAATCGTATCTTGCAATGGATGCTGATCGCGGCATTGGTCGTAACGATGCTGCCGGTCGCACCCTCGAGTTCGAAGGCTGCGGATCCGATTTATTTTCAGTTCAGGGATTTCAGCACGTCGGCGACTTCGCCTACGGAAGTCAACTCCAATCTGGTCGAGATCGCCGGTACGTTTAATTCCGTCAGCTCTCTGACTTACCGTATCGAGAAGATCGTGAACGGACAAGCCGTCGAAGCCTCCAACAGCTCGACGCAGCCGATCATTACGGGCGGAAACACTTTCCGCTTCCCCGGAGTTGCGATCTACGAAGGATTGAACCGGATTACGGTGTTCGGCGTCAACCATGTCGGGAACGTTGTCTCCGGCGTTGCCTACGTTAACTTCTCCAACGTTCCGGTCATTACGGAAGTGAGGTTGACGGACGGCAGACAGCTGTCTTCGTCGGCTCCGCTCGTGACGGGGCGCGCGAACGAAGCGATCTCGGTGAATGCTCCCAACGCGACGAACGTAACGATTAACGGAGTGGAGATGTTCGGGGGCTCCGGCTCCACGTATATGTTGAACAACCTGGGATTGACCAGAGGTTACAATAAGCTCGTCATCGTGGCGAGAAACGGAACCAATACATATGAATTAACTCGTTATCTTGTATATTTCAATGGTTCGTTGACCGCTTACGATGTAACCTGGAATGGAACGTCTTTGGACGGGAACCCTACGTTCAGCACGCCTCTTGACGGTACGATCAGCTCCAAAGTGATCATGAGAACGGATACGTCGAATCCGCCTGCTCCTGCTCCGACGTTTACGGTTGAGCTGGTGGACGAGACGGGAGCTTCGCTCTCTCCGCCGGTCACGAGTACGGCGACTTACAATCCGGCGGACGTCGTCGTGAACGGAGATCAGACGACTTATTCGATCACAACGACCGGTTCATTGAGCTTGGGCGGTTTGCCGAACGGCAAATATAGCATCAAGATCATGGACAACGGCACGAACACGCCCAGCCACTCGATTCCATTTACGTTCCGGGATGCGGCTTCTCCATATATTACCGATATTAGACAAGCTTACGAAGTGACGGATACGGGCTCGACGATCAGCTTCGTGTCTTCCGCGTCCTTCCCGAACAATACGTCCGTCAGCATCGTTCCGCTATGGATCGTGCTAGACGTGGCTAATCTGAGTGCCGGTGCGGTTACAACGACCTTAACACTAAGGCAAAACGGGGTCATCGTTCCGGTCGGGGCGAATTTCGATTATGCGACTCGATCTACCGATACGGGTCAACCTGCGGTCGTCATAAACAAAATGCCCACGGGCAATGTCGAGCTGACGTTCACGATTGCGCGCGGCAGCTACACCGACAGGATTGTCCGTACAGTTACGTTCGTTCCGGCTCCGTCCATTCAGTTAAGCAGCGTATATAACGGGCAAGTTATTCCGAACAATCAATTGCCGGTGATCGAAGGTAAATTAATCAACTTTAATCTTGCAGACCCTGCCGAACTGAATACCGTGCACATGAAACTCAACGGTCAGCGGTTCCAGATCAACACGAGCGGCGTCGGTCAGATCTATACGACGGCTACGGGCAACTACAGACCCGGCGACTTTACGTTCAACTCGGCGATTGCCGCGGGCGGCCAGCCGTTGCTTCTTCGTCCCGGAGCCAACGAACTGATCTTCGAAGGGATCGCTAACGGAGTTCCGATCTCGACGAACTTTACAATCTACTTCTTCTCGTCGGATGAACCGTCGATCGAGAATGTGCGCCCGGTGCCGTTCGTCATCGCGCCGGAGCTGGATACGAATACGAGCGATATCAAGCGGAAATTTAACGACATCGACGTGAAGTTCGCGCCTACGAACGATAAGGAGTTCACGACAACGGAAACGTCGATGGACCTTCTGTTCGATGTCGAATCTCTGGATACGCTGTCTATTCAAATCAATGGCAATGAAGTCGCGACTGCGGCGCTCGAAAACAATTCGGACGTGTTGGTGACTGCGGATTCCAATACGGGAGATACGATCAAACTGTACATCGAAGACCCGGTCAGCAGATTGGCTGTGCCCAGCCTCGCTAACGACGAGTACAAGTACAAGCTTCGTCTGTCCGAAGTCAAGCTGCCGCAATCGGGATCGACAAATATTACGATTATTATTCGCAGAGGTACAGTCACCGTAACGGAGACGTATACAGTCATTCGCGACCTGTCGCCGTTCCAGATTCTTTCGCCGCATTTCCCGAACCAAAGCGTCATCAACTCGAACTTCCTGAAGGTAAGCATCAAGGCGGAAGGCGCGGATTCGGTCGTCATCGGCAAGAACGAGATGGTGAAGGGGCCTGGAGATGTTTTCAGATACGAGCTCAAGGACCTGAAGCCGGGCCGTAACACGATCCGCTTCACGGTACAGCAGGGCACCCAGAAGATCAATGGCTCGTTCGTCGTGAATTACGCGGCCGACAATTCGATTACGGCCCAGTATAAATCCAAGCTTCCGACTTCGGGCAGACTCTCGATGTTCAAAGGCGACTTGTTGCTTTCCTTCCCGAAGAACACGTTCCTGAGACAGGCGAATCGTAACCCGGGACAAGACGTAAAGACGATCGACTTGTTCGATGCCCAAGAGTTATACTTCGGCATTGCCGACCGGGAGGACGGCAGAACCGTGAAGCGGTACAACGCGGTAGGGGAAGAGGATCAGGACGGCAACTTCATGGACGGCATTCTGGTGGACGTGCCGGTCGAGAGCAACGCCGTGGCCGCGCTCGTGCCGCAGAGCAACTTCAACTTCGCCTCCAACCTGTATTGGATCGACGCGGGTTATTTCAGAGGCACGGGACTCGTCGACGATTATGAGCTGATCGACGCGATGCACCCATATTCGAAGACGGATTATGGCGAAGATTTCTTTACGATTCGCGCATGGGATCCGAACAAGTGGCTCGAGCCTTCTCAACGGGGCACGATCACGATCAAATACGATTCGAACATCGTAGACGCGATCGCGCGCAACTTGAGCATTTGGCGTTATACGTCGCAAGGCTGGGTGAATGTGGGCGGTACGGTCGACACGAAGAAGAAGACGGTTACCGGCTCGTTCGACGGATTCGGCTATTACGCGGTCATGTCTCTCCGTTACAGCTTTAGCGATATCGGAGGCCACAGCTATGCTCGTCTGGCGCTTGAAACGATGTTCGGACGCGGTATTATGCTGAACAAAGATCCTAACTCTTTCGGCGTATACGATCATATTACTCGTGGCGAATTCGCTCAGATTCTGGTGAAAATGCTGGATGTTCCGCTTGAGTACGATCCGAACAACTTAACATTTGATGACGTGCTTGCTTATGACTATCCGGACGCGCTGTGGAATTATCGCTATATCGAGACCGCGGTGAAGAAGGGTTACATCCGCGGAAGATCTCCGAGGCTGTTCTGGCCGAACGATACGCTTACGCGCGAAGAGGCGTCCGTCATGATCGCCAGGGCGTTGAACCTGGTGAAGTCGAATGCCGACATGGAGAAGGACAAGCAAGCCCTGCAGAAGCTGTTCACGGATGCAAACACGATCAGCATCTATTCCGCAAGCTCGGTGTTGGCCATTCAGAAAGCCGGTTACATCACGGGTATTCCGAACACTACGACCGGCGGCGGCAAGCCGACTTACCGGTTCGAACCTGGTTCAAATCTAACCCGTGCGGATACGGCGGTTATCGTGGAACGAATCATGAAGAAGCTGAAGAAGCTGTAAGACGTGGCGAATTCAAGGGAAGGGAGTTGCGCGGCGCAGCTCCCTTCTCGGTCATTTTGCGAGTTGCATTGGGCGGCGGACCGCCTCGTTAGAGGATGTTTCAACTTGGTTCCAAAGGAAATGTTTTGTCAATGATTTAAAGAGTTGTCCAAGCTATACTAGAGTAGCGATTGAACCCCTACATAGCAGTGTTGGTTGATTCGCTGGGCTTCGGGTTAAAAAATGTTCGAGGAATTTCAAAACAGCCGCAACTTTTCGCCGGCTCGTGCGTTTAAAGTGATGTGCAATCCGTGAGGGACTCGAGAACTAACTCTCCCATTCTCTCTGGAAAATCTACTTTACGCTGGGTAAGCGTCTCATGTATAATGAGGAAAGTGGCATAATTTACCCTGCCTATTTCTGCGTCTTTTGAAATTTTTTCGCCAGATTACAAGTTTCTGCGACATGTATCTACTTAATAGACATGCCGTCAGACATCAATTATAGACAATGCTCTTCTCAGGGAAGGGGGTGAAAACGCCGATGAGAGATTCGAGCTACAATTTTCACACACAAACACAACAGAAATTTTCTCGAGGAGGAGAAAAAAAGGTTATGAAGAAAAGTTTATCTCTTCTGCTTTCCTTGGCCTTGGTATTCGGCTTGTTCCAATCCATGGCCGCCGCAGCCGACAGTAACCTGACGACTGCGCAGAAGTACGACGAACTCGTTAATAAAGGAGTTCTTAAAGGCACGACTTCCGGCGACAGAGAGCTGGAGAGAACGCTGACTCGCGCAGAGTTCGCTACGATCGCTATCGCGATCGCAGGTCTGGCTGAAGAAAAGCCGGCTCAAGCTACGTTCTCCGACGTTGCCTCCAACCAATGGTGGTACGGCGCGATCGAAGCTGCTGCCAAAGCCGAACTGGTTAACGGTACCGGCGCTGGCAAATTCGAGCCTCGCAACAACGTTACGATCGAGCAAGTGATCCAAGTTGCTGCCAAGATTGTAGATCTGGAGCCGGTAGAAGACGCTGAAGTCGAAGGCGCATCCTCTTGGGCTCAAGGCTACATCCAAGCTGCTCTGGACGCTGGCCTGATCGCTGAAGGTCTGAACTACACGGCTGACGCGACTCGCGGTCAAACGATCGAAGTTGCTTACTCGGCTCACCAAGTTCTGAACCCGACTGAGCCTGCTAAGGTTTCCATCTCCGCTAAAGCTGCTGGCGTTCAAAAGGTTGCAGTAACGCTGGATAAAGCTGTCGACACGGAGAAAGCGACTTTGACGCTGCAAAGAAATTCTTCTAATGTCGCTACGAAGACGGTTTGGGCTGAAGACAAGAAATCGGCTACTCTCGAGTTGGAAAACGCTAAAATCATCGAAGGTGATTATACGGTAACGCTTGGCGGAATCAGCGAAGATGAAATCGCCAACGGAACTGCTTCCTTCAAGGGTGAAAACGAAAAAGTAGTCAAGTTGGATTTCGTTGCTCCTTCCGACACGATTGCATATGCGCCGAAAGTCAGAATTCAATTCCAAGCTCTGAACCAATATGACGAAGACGTATCGCTCTCCGCTGGCAGCTTCAGCGCTTACTCTACAAGCCCTGGCGGTGCAAACGTAACGAAAGATGCCAATGGCAACTTGTACGTTGTTCTGAAAACCGACGATTCCGAGGATACTTCTCCTACTATCATCCCTAACGTTAGCCAAGTATCCGTTAACGTTGTGAATACGGAATCGCAAATGACGATTAACAAAGTGTTCAAAGTTGGCAGCAAGCCTTACGTTGCTAAAGTAGAACTGGGCGATGTTACTTATTCCAACGGTGAAGCTTACCTGAACAAATCTGGCGACAAAGCCGTCATCGAATTGATTCAATACGATCAATACGGCCACCGTATTACGGAAGAGTCCGGCACCCTGTTCAACGCAACGGCTAATGTCGTTCCGTATCTGGCCGAGCTCGGTACGCCTGATCTGGTCGACGACAATGACGACCAAATTCTTGATGTTGTTGTAACGTTGGGAAGCGATGCTAAAGTTTCCGGCGAGTATACGGTATCCGTATTCGGCGGTAACACGGCATCTACAACGATCAATGTTAAAGCTACTCAATATGCAGCAACAGTTGAGCTTGATACTTCTGTAACATTGGCAGCCGGCGATAGCGGAAAATACATCGGTGTAACTGCCTATGACAAAGAAGGCAACAAACTGAGCGCTCAAGATATCGTTAGCAACTATCAAGAAGGTCACATCCAATTTACGGCTTCCAGCAACCTGGAATTCGGCGCTGTATCTGCAACGCTTGCAGGTAACGCTGACAACGTAGAAGGTCGCGCTTCTACGCAGTGGGCTGTTGTTAAAGCTGGCGAGCACAAAGGCAAGTTGTACATTGCTGAAGTTGCTAACACCAGAGGTCAGGCAAACATCTTCGTGAACATTACGCCTACTAGCGCGAATGGCATTCTGTTCAATAAGAACTTTACGTTTAACATTCAAGATAAGCGTTATCCGGTTGGTCTGAGAGTGACTGAGGACAATGCCAAGAAGGCAATCCCGGATTACACGGACACTACAACTGGCGATGCTTCTTCTACGCTGAAATTGAAAGCTATCGATCAATTCGGTGATAACATTAGCGGAGCAATCGGAGAAATTCGTGAAAGCACTAGAACGGTAACGTACGACGTATATGTAGAAGTTGTAAGCCAACTTGGTGGTGTTTCGTTCTCCGCTCCGCTGGGTCAAAGCCTGGATCTCGGTGCTGTTCTGAATGAAACCGCGCTGAACTTTACTGCTGCTCATGACGCAGCTGTAAATGATCATTACAAAGTGAAGATCTCCTTGCGTAAACTGCATTGGACTAACGGTGCACCTGGAGACGTAATCGATCCTGCCGTTTCTTCCTTCACGAAAGAAATGAGAGTCATCGACAGAAACTCCAGACTGACTTATGAAATTGGCGGTATCGATACGCTGTTCGCAGCAATCGACGATCCGGCAATGGATGGCGATGCTGATGATGAAACGAAAAGTAAGCACAGAAGAACAGTATCGATTTCCGCTAAAGACGGATCCGGCGACAAAGTTGCGCTGCCAGCCGGATATGTCACTGGCGTAGCTTCTAGCGATAGCAGAATCGTTGTTACGGATCAAAGGACGGACATCCTTGGTAACAGAGCGGGTAAAACGCAAATCGCAATCACGCATAAGCGTGCGGATGGCGGATCTCAAACGCTTTACAAAGAAGTAGAAGTTAAAGCTGATCCGATTTCTGTTGCAAGCTTGAGCGCGAATGCGACGAAGCAAACGACTGATCTGACAGATGCTGCAACAGTCATGAACCTCAAAGTTAAAGACAATTATAACACTGAGTACACTGGTGATGAGATTGCCGATTACGATGCAGTGCTGGGTATCAGATATTCGATCTCTGATATTCAAGCAACTAATGGCGGTTGGGTAAGAGTTAACCATGCAGGTGCAATTACATTTAGCAATCAAGCTGATGTACAATCCTTTACGTTGACTGCTTCTGCTCCTAATGGTCAAATTGCTGTAACTGCGGTTATCAACGCACCTGCACCGAACTAAGAAAGTATAAAAAAGAAGACCCTTTCGGGGGTCTTCTTTTTTATGCCCTTGGCAGCGTGTCGACTAAAGGGTGAAAGACCCGAGCACACCGCAGGTGGCCGGAAGTGCATACTTAACAGGCACTGAGTAGTCCTTAAGGATACGTGCAGAGGCTTGAAGGGAAAAAACCGGAACAGGCTGGTTGATGTGGGAGTTACAGAGGTAGTGCGAGACGTTTGTGCTTCGGAAGTAATGATGATCAACATCCCCAGTGAGGATAATCATGAAGGAGCTGTCGATGGTCCGCACGTACCGGTTCTGTGAGGGGCACATGAATAAATTCAAGGCCTACTCGATTGTATAATAAAACCCCTCTGATTAGGGGCTCAGGGAAGCTTACAGCTAAGAGTAAAAATCCCTTGAACTCCTTAAAAGGATAGTCGATCTGCAAACCGCTATACGTCCCAATATGGGGGTTGGAAGCCACTAGATGGGTCGTTGGTTATGACTGTTACAAGTGCGTCATGGATGTTCTAAGGCGGAGACTCATAGTTAGATGAGTCTGTCATACTCGACTTAAGGTTTAGTCTGTAGACTTTGGTAAGTAACGAATAAGGGATTCTGCAGCGGAATTCTCGGTAAAGAAAGGTAAGGAGGCGTCAGATTTCCACTAATCATCGTTTTGTATAGCAGTTAGTGGTTAAGTGGCTAAAGGGTCTAAGGCTCTGCCAAAGCCAATGGAGATTAGTGAAAGATCCGCTTTAGTCCAGGGGCTTCGCCTCTCAGACTCCCCACTGTATAAATAAGGCCAGCCAGATAGTTCTGGCTGGCCTTAGCCTTATTATAGTAAAAACCTTTTAATGCAGATCGAGTCTGAAATTTGAACTATACGATCACTCAGTAGTTGTAAACCAACGAACCTGTTTGGATGCAATCAGCTTTTTGTGGCCATTAAACTGGTGATAAACATTGAAGTTGAAATATCTCATGGATTCCAACTTAAAGTAAAGATTACTGCCGGATTTAGTGAATTTCTCCTCATGAGATCCGACCAGTAAAGAGTTCTCTCCGGATCCGATCAGATATTCTTGGGACAATTGAAGCTTGTTGTCTTCATCGAGAATTTCAAAAACAATCTTATGTTCATCTGTGTTAGACTGGATTAAAATGTTCTGTTTAAGCTCGTAGTTGAATTTTGTTATAATGGTTTCGGTAGGCAAATCAACTTGTGTATTAATTTGATTCAAAGACAACGTAAAAGGATAGAAGTTTAAGTCATTTAGTTCAGAAGCAATCGTCATGTCTTCGGGGGGTAAAATAAAGCCGACAGGATTAACATAATTACTTGTCGGTTTTCCATCTTCGCCAATTATGGCCTCACCGACGACGAATTTAACTTTATTTGCGTCGATTTCTTTTGGAACACCCTTCCAAAAGTTAATTAGAGCAGATCCACCTGGGGCAACTTTATTTTCGGAAACTTGTACAGAAGCAGGATATAGTGTGCCATCATCTGTCTGAAAGTAAGCATTTAAAGCAGTAATATCAGAATAACGTTTCTCGAGATTATCGGCAATCATTTGGACTGAGATTATATTCGATGAATCAGACTCGTATGTGAATACATCCCGGACAGAAAGATTAGCACGTTTATTTACGACATCGAACTTATATTTCTCATTAGATGAAACTGTCTTGATCGAAGAGAAATTTGCACTGCTAGTAAATTCAAGTAGATCAGCAACTTTGTCCTCTTCTTCTTTCTCTTGAAGCACGGTTTTGATATCAGTAAACTCATAATTGTAAGGAATGTTAGCGTAAAGTTGTAAAGAAACGCTTGATTTAGGCGGTATACCGATGGATTTATCTGACCGTACTGCCGAAGCAGGGACTTTGATGTTCTGATCTAGAACGAATTCGCCGAGCAGATCAGGAATCTTTAAGGTCTCTGGCCCTGGATTAGATAATGTAATATTTGCAGCCAGAATATCGTTATCCTCCAAAGGAAGCCTGTGAACGGAATTCAAAGTAGCGACATAATCCCCGGATGCGGTAGAGAAACCATATTCCTTGCCCATCGTTGCGTCATCCTGCTGACTTACTGGTGGAACAGCGTAAGAAGAAACAGGGATACTAATTTTGGTCTCAGCAACGGGCAAAGTCACCAGAAGCGTCCATCCTGAAAACTCTACATCAACTGGAACTGATCCTGTCAACTGAATCGTTTCGGAGAATTTCGGATTCAGGACTAACTCGTCCTTGCCCTTGACCACGGTAAGGGGATAAACCAGCCCCTGAGCCGTGATAAGCTTATATTCGTATGCCGGGACGGTAAAGCTTTGTTTTCCGGTATTTTCGATCTTGAAACTAAAAGTAGGTCTGTAATATTTGTCGGTCTTGCTCATGACAACCCGCTCAATCGATGTTAGAAGCGTCGTTCCATCTAAAGACAGGCTTCTTTTCTGATTAACTGGGGTTGAAGAGCGATAAGAAGAAGGAATCGAAAGGGATCCAAGTGTGCGTTCATAATTTGCAACGCTGAAGTCCCATTTAATAAAATCAAATTTAAGATCGGTTAATTTGATCTGAGAGCTTACATTTGAATAATAAGTCAGAGTAAGAGAAGAATTTGCAGTAACGCGAGCCTTGGTTCTGTCTTCTGGAACAAGGTTTACCGTGAATTTGGAGCCAGACTTTGATTTCAAATAGATCCAATAATCGATTAATTGAATATCGCTATTACCTTTGTTGTGGATTGTTACCTTAAAGGATACCGTGTTGCCGGTCGAGTCAGATAACAGATTTACATCGTGAAGTTCAAAATAACTTTTGCTGTCGATATTAACCTTGCCCAATACGCTTTTGCTAATCGCTGAAGGCTTAGCACTCTGAGTCGCTTGAGCCGCTGATGCCACATTATCAGGACTTACGATCCCGATTGTGAGTGCTGTTGCTAAAGTTACCTTAGAGATATTTTTTAATGCTTTGCTTTTCATGGCAACCTCCTATGATAAAACTCTAATCATTCTTATAAATATAGACGTTTAAGCGGGGCGTTAAGTTTCGGTAATCGAGGGAATTGTCGACGGAACTAAAATAAAATATGTGAGGTATGCCGTCTTCGAATATTATATAAAGAAAAAAACGTTGTCGAAAATTTGAGAAAAAATGAAATTGATATCGGGTTGCGATTCAAACTAGCGAAAGGTATACTTGAATTGATTGAAAAGAATTCACATACATTCAGAAAATTTGTGCATGTTTAAAGAGAAGAGGTTGGGAGAGTGCGGGAAGAAATCAGTTTGCGTGAAATTTTAGAAACAGTTTGGAAAGGGAAACTAATCATCGCTTCGGTAACGGTGGCATGTATGCTGAGCGCTGCCATTATCGGTTTTTTTGTTCCTCCGACTTACGAAGCTAAAGCGAATGTACGGGTAGCCAACAATCCGGAAATACTTCTCTCATTTGTCGAAACGCTTTCTAATGATGCAACCATGTTGAAGCTAAAAAATACACTCCAACTGGACTCCTATTCTATCCCAGAAGTTAAAGATGCAGTATCGATTCAATATGTGCAAAACACTAACGTTGCTGAAATAAAAGTAAATGGTTCGGACCCCGGATTTGTGACAAATGTAGCTAACTTTCTAGCCTTTGAACTAGGCGCTCGAATTGAAGTGACTGATCGTGCAAACGAGATTATTCGTTATAAAAATGAATTACTAGAACTTGTAGATACGGTAACAGTAACGAAGGGTGAACTTGCCGAAGCGGAAAAGCAATTGGCTAAAACTTCGGAGAAGCTCTTAACGATTAGCGCATTAGCTGATGAGCCATATTTGCAATCAGTTGTGCAAGAAAACAACACATCGATTGGTATAAGCAATAGGGATCTTGGTAGCGTTTCTCTTATTAGTGAAGAAATAAATCCTACCTATACTACTTTGGAGTCCAAAGTTGCTGAACTAACTATCCAACTAGGTAAACTAGCAGAAGAAATGAAGGTTAAGGAGTCGGCCATCGATCGACATGAATCGGAAATCCGCAAAGTTGAGCAGGAAATGAACAGTGAAAGGTTACGAGTACAACAGACAGAAAGAATGCTAAACGGTACTAACGCCGTATTTGTTTCACCTTCAATCGAAACGGACCAGCCAACAGGACCGAACAAGAAGTTAATTGTGGCTATTGCAATGGTCTTAGGAGGATTTTTTAGCGTAATGTTCGTATTAGTACGTCATTTTTGGAAAGCATCGGAGACCCGCAACTGATATTTTGGACCAGCAATAATCGAATGAAGACTCATTACAGATAAAGCAGTAATGAGTTTTTCTATATCGGATGAAGCTTAAAGAGGAGTGGCACATCATGCAGGCAGCCAAGACGATCAATATTCAATCGCATTTGGCCCACATGGAGTCTGTAACCAAGAAAAAGATTCGAAAAAAACGCATTCTTTATCTGCTGGCTTCTGTTTTTATTCTTGTAGAACTAGCAGTAGGTGTAATGTTGTTTAAATGGATTTTTGAATGGTATATTAAACGGGACTTGTCGTATAACTACATGTACTTATTGGCCTTTATTTTGGGAGTAAATACAGTGTTATTGTTAAATAAGGGCTTGTTCCGATTAATTCCGACTTATAGTTTCGTTAGTGAATTATTCCAACTAATCAAAATTGCTTTTCTTACTTTTATGATTACAGCCGGTGTTTTGTTTTTAATGAAGGTTTCAATTGACTTTTCCAGAATAGTTATAGGTTTTTATTTCGTAGGACTTCTGTCCTTGTCATGGATTGTGAGGTTAACAAAGCGAGCAGTAATCCGACTTCTTACATACAGTAAGGTGTTGGCCCGAAACGTGCTTATTATTGGTGCCGGAAATGTAGGCAATCAGTTATATGAGCATTTAAGTGAGTTAAAAACCCGGGGCTACCGGTTAATCGGATTTCTAGATGATCATAAAAATGGTCCCGAGGTAAAAGGGCGACTATCGGATATTGAGAGTGTCATTGCACAAAACGAAGTAGATGAAGTTATTGTCACCTTGCCCTCGAAAAAAGAATATATCTATACATTAATTAAAAATATTCAAAAGCATAAAGTTAAAGTCAAGATTATACCGGAGTTATATAATATTATTTCAGCCCGAGTTGGATATGATCAGCTCGATCCTTACCCATTTCTTGAGGTAAGCAACATCCAAACAAAAAGTTGGCACGGTTTGGCGAAACGTACGCTTGATATTGTCTTGTCCGTCTTAGCTATCATAATCTTATCCCCATTGCTATTTTTACTTTGGACGCTCGTGAAGCTTGATTCTCGCGGGCCGGCAGTATTCAAACAGATTAGAATAGGAATTAACGGAACGAGATTTCATATTTATAAATTCCGTTCGATGGTTACAGATGCCGAGATACGCTTGAAAGAAGATCCTGAACTTTATCGAAAGTATTTAGATAACAACTACAAATTGGAGCCAGAACAGGACCCAAGAATTACGAAGCTGGGCAGATTCCTCAGACGAACAAGCCTCGATGAATTACCTCAATTATTTAACGTGTTGAAGGGAGAAATGAGTCTGGTGGGACCCCGTCCTGTAGTCGAAGAGGAACTGCAGGAGTACGATCAACTGTTATTTGATTTTTTATCGGTAAAGCCGGGGGTGACAGGGTACTGGCAAGTGAGTGGTAGAAGCAATGCCGGCTATCCGGAGAGGGTTGATATTGAGCTTTACTATGTATATAACCAATCACTTACATTGGATTTTAAGATTATGTTTCGGACGGTTGGAGCTGTGCTGAAGAGGAAGGGTGCGTATTAATAGTAGAGGTGTGTTCTCGATCCGAATGACTACTACATAGTAATTAATGACGTATGAGTTTAACAGGAGATCTGACAGGCAAGGCAATGATAGAACTGTGAGGATGAGATCAATGCGGGGAATTATACTAGCTGGTGGAGCCGGTACGAGATTGTACCCGGCAACTAAAGTCATTTCAAAACAGATCTTACCTATTTACGATAAGCCAATGATATATTATCCATTGTCAGTTTTAATGCTTGCAGGTATTAGAGAAATACTAATTATTTCAACACAGCGTGATATAGTAGTGTATGAAGAACTGTTTGGCGATGGAAGTCAATTAGGTCTCGAATTTAAGTATACCATTCAATCTGAACCCCGTGGCCTAGCAGAAGCCTTTATACTTGGCGAGGAATTTATCGGGACAGGCCCAGTATGTCTGGTATTGGGCGATAATGTTTTTTATGGTTCTGGATTAGTAGAGGCTATGAGGAGAGCACAGGAGCGTAGGGAAGGGGCTACGATATTTGGATATTATGTAGCTAATCCTAATGATTTTGGTGTTGTGGAGTTTACTGCTGATCGAAAAGTTGTATCAATTGAGGAAAAACCGGAATGGCCTAAATCGAATTATGTTGTCCCGGGGCTTTACTTTTATAACAATGACGTTGTTGATATTTCAAAAAATGTAAAACCTTCAAATAGAGGTGAGTTGGAAATAACTTCAGTTAATAATGAGTATTTAAATAGGGGCTTACTTCATATTGAGGTCTTAGGTCGGGGAACAGCATGGCTAGATTCAGGAACTCACAAAGGATTATTAGATGCTTCGAATTTTGTTGAAGCAATTCAAAATAGACAAGGGCTTTACGTTGCATGTATTGAGGAGATAGCCTACCGTCAGAAGTTAATAAATAAGGAACAATTGATCCGGTTAGCTGAACCATTACTAAAAACAGATTATGGTCAATATCTTCTTCGAATTGCTGAGATGACGCAATGAAAGGGGGGCAAGAAATGAAAACGTACCTTATTACCGGTGGAGCAGGTTTTATTGGTTCGAATTTTGTGAAGTATATGTTGAAAAAATACAATGATGAAATCAACCTTATTGTTCTAGATAAATTAACTTATGCTGGCAATATAGTTACACTTGGTGATGTCTCCAACAGAATCAAGTTCTATCAAGGAGACATATGTGATACTTTTTTAGTACAAAGCATATTCGATACACATAAAATAGATTACGTCATTAATTTCGCAGCTGAATCACATGTGGATCGATCTATTGAAGATCCACATGTCTTCTTAAAAACAAATATTCTAGGCACCCAGAATTTACTAGATGTTGCCCGAACATCTTGGATGATAGGTGAAGACTCATATAAGGAAGGAGTGAAGTTTCTTCAGATCTCTACTGATGAAGTATACGGAAGCTTGGGCCAATTTGGGTACTTCACAGAAGAAACTCCACTAGCTCCTAGATCGCCATACTCGGCCTCCAAGGCAAGTGCAGATTTAATTGTTCAAGCTTATATGGAAACATACAATATTCCTGTTAATATTACAAGGTGCTCTAATAATTATGGGCCATATCATTTTCCTGAGAAACTTATTCCAATGATAATTAAGAAGGTGCTGACAGGCGAGGATGTTCCAGTATATGGTGATGGTTTAAACGTTAGAGATTGGCTATATGTTGAGGATCACTGCAAGGCAATTGACATAGTTTTGCACAGTGGAAAAATTGGTGAGGTATATAATATAGGCGGCCATAATGAAAGACAAAATATACAAATTGTAAAGTTAATTATCGATTTAATTAAGGATATTATAGATAGGAAACCCGAGTATCGGTCTATTCTAAAAACAGACTTATCCAATGTGAATTACAACTTAATATCTTATGTTAAAGATAGAAAAGGACATGACAGAAGATATGCAATTGACCCAACTAAAATTGAGAAAGAACTGAACTGGCATCCTGAAACTAATTTCGAAGAAGGCATTGCATTAACTGTGGAGTGGTATTTATCTAACCAGAATTGGGTGAGCACGGTTCTAAGGAATGAGAAGAATGAGTAATGTTCATATGATAGCAAGAGAAAAGTTTACTCAACCATTCATAGAATTTATGATGAAACATTTTGATTCCGAATGCCATCATTTTATGGTATTTGGTAATGCGGAATTCAATGTTAATTCCAGAAAAAATGTGACAGAAGTCGAAAAGAGAATATTGTCTCTTTTTCATTTGATAAGAAAGTTAAATACAGCAGATAAGCTATTTTTTCATGGCTTGTTTCACAATGGAATTTTATTAATTTTATTTTTTCAACCGTGGTTACTTAAGAAAAGTTATTGGATTATATGGGGGGGGGATCTGTACTGGTATAAATCAAGAACAAGAAGTTTGAAATCTAATCTAAAAGAACTGCTACGAAAATTTATTATTAGAAATATTGCCGGTTTAATTACACCCGTAAAAGGGGATTACGAGTTAGCTCAGAAATGGTACGGAGCTCGAGGGAAGTATTATTATTCGTTTATGTATCCAAGTAATTTATATAAAGAATATGATTTGAACCAGGTGAAGAAAGAGAATGACGTAACAGTTTACGTTCAAGTAGGGAACTCAGCGGATCCTTCTAACAATCATATAGAAGTATTTGAAAAACTGAAGAATTATAATAATAAATCAATTGAAATTATATGCCCTTTATCCTATGGAATTAACGAGTATAGGGATGAGGTAATAAAACTAGGAAAAAAACTATTTGGCATCAAATTTAGGCCAATTATTACCATGATGACGCATAATCAATATTTACATTTCTTATCCACCATTGATGTTGCAATATTCAATCACAATAGACAACAAGCCATGGGAAATATAATCACTTTATTAGGATTAGGAAAAAAGGTTTATATCAGGAGTGATATAACAACATGGAAGTTCTGTGCCGAACATAATTTGATAGTGTACAATTCAGGCGGTAATCTTGATGATATTTTCAGTATGATTCCAGAAAGTTCAATGTTAAATAATATTAATAATATAAAGTTGAAGTTTTGTGAATCGAAATTAAAAGAAGACTGGGAACGTATCCTTGGGTAAGGGTGAAAAATGGAGAAAATTGCGTTCTACGCTTTGAATCAAAAAGAAGCCGATTTGGAGGATAAGCAATGATCCCTTTTAATCTTCCTCTCCATATTGGGAAAGAGCAAAGCTATATTAAAGACTCAATCGAATATAATCAAAAATTATGTGGTGATGGGCCATACACACAAAAATGTAATAAATGGATTGAAACGCAATGTCAGACAGTGAAGGCTTTATTAACGACATCTTGTACTCATGCAATTGAATTGGCTGCAATATTAGCCGATATTCAACCGGGAGATGAAGTCATTGCACCATCATATACCTTTGTCTCTACGGTGAATCCCTTTGTCCTTCGAGGTGCAACAATAAAGTTTGTTGACATAAGACCAGATACGATGAATATAAATGAAAACTTGATTGAGGATGCTATTACAGAGCGTACTAGGGCTATTATTCCTGTGCATTATGCCGGAGTCGCATGCGAAATGAATCGCATTATGGATATTGCTCGAAAATACCGATTACTAGTTATAGAGGATGCTGCCCAAAGTGTTATGTCGAAGTATCATGGAAAACCACTTGGCTCAATAGGTGACTTTGGATGTTTTAGTTTTCATGAAACAAAAAATTATACGATGGGTGAGGGAGGGGCGCTACTAATTCAGAATGAGCATTTTGTTGAAAGAGCTGAAATTATTAGAGAAAAGGGGACGAATCGAAGTAAGTTTTTTCGAGGTGAGGTAGACAAGTATACTTGGGTTGATGTAGGAAGTTCGTATTTGCCGAGTGAATTAAATGCTGCGTATTTGTTTGCACAGCTAGAAGAGGCAGAAAAAGTAAATAAAAAAAGACTTGATATTTGGTATAAATACTACCGAGGGCTTGAAGAACTACAAAATAGTAAAAAAATTAAACTTCCTCACATTCCCGAAGCATGTGATCATAATGCCCACATGTTTTATATTAAATGTGAGAATATTGAGATTAGGTCGTGGTTAATGAAATTCTTGAAAGAACATAGGATATCCACAGCCTTTCATTATGTTCCACTGCATAGTAGCGTAGCCGGTACTATATATGGAAGTTTTCATGGGGAAGACACCTATACTACAGTTGAAAGTGAAAAATTGCTACGATTGCCATTGTATTATGATTTAGAAGAAAGCGAAGTAGATTCCATCATTGAAAAAATCATTCAATTTTTCACTAGGTACTAGGATATGGAGTTGCTTCGTAAGTTTTTATCTTTTTCGTTCGGGAGTGGGATCGGTCTAGCAATAAATTTTTTGGGAACTATAGTTACGACGAGACTCATTTCTCCGGAGGATTTTGGAAAGGCATCAATGTTTATTCTTACATTAAACATATTGACGATTATAGTTATTTTTGGAACTGACCAGTCATTTGTTAGGTTTTTTTATGAGGAAGATAGCGCTAAAAGGGGGAAACTACTTTATAATTGTTTAAGGCTTCCCATCGTTTTGGCCGGGGCAACTGTATTCATCATACTTATTTTTGATGAACAGGTTTCCGTTTTTTTGTTTGGTGAAGAGAATAGAGGGGTTGCTTTAATACTAGCGTTAGGAGTTGTATCACAGGTTTTATACAGGTATGGAACTTTAGTGATCAGAATGCAGCAGAAGGGAATATTGTTTTCTATAGTAGAAATACTAAATCGATCATTTAATTTGATTTTTTTACTTTTACTTTATTATTTTATGGGGGCTAGCTACGAAGTATTAATTTATTCAACCGTTGTTACAGTAATGATCTTAAGTATAGTAACTATTTTTGTGGAAAAAAAGTATTGGAGTTTTAGCAATTTTGCAAAAGCAGAACTGAGAAATTCAAGTACAGATACTATTAAGTACGCATATCCGTTAGTTCTAACTAGTTTAATTACTTGGCTCTTTCAATCTTTCGATAAAATAGCAATAAAACATTGGGGAAATTTTGAAGAGTTAGGCTTATACGCTGCTGCTTTTAAAATCATCGGCTTATTAAGTGTTCTACAAGTAACATTTTCTACTTTTTGGGCGCCTGTTTGCTTTGAGCATTATGAGAAGAATCCACAAGACAAAAGACTCTTCGAATGGATGAGTAAACTTGTATCATTTACGATGTTTATTATTGCTGTAGCATGTATTATGGGAAAAGACATTATTGTGCTACTTCTCGGAAAAGAATATAAAGATGCAGCCGAGATCATGCCCTTTTTAGTTTTTATGCCCATTATGTATACAATTTCGGAAACGACTGTAATAGGAATTAATTTCTACAAAAAAGTCAATTGGCACATACTAATTGCAGGAGCATCGTGTCTGGTTAGCATTCTTGGAAATTTTATATTAGTCCCTCGATATGGGGCTATTGGAGCAGCTGTTGCCACTGCGATTTCATTTATCGTTTTTTTCAGTTTGAGAACACATTTGTCATTGAAATATTATAAGGTTGACTATGGCCTGAAAAGAATATATACGATTTTAGCAATAATTATTATGTATGCATTATGCTCAGCATTCTATAAAAATACACTTTTAGATGTTGTTGTCGGAGCTGGAATCGTTACACTAATGGCTGTTTTGTATTTTGGGGACTTTATGGGTATTTTAAAGCAAATTAAGAGAAGACAAAGTACCAGTAGTTAATTATGTATACAAATTAAGACAATAATAAACTAGGGGATGGAGATAGTGAGCCTATATCTTGACTTATTAAATAGAAGAAAAAAGATTGCTGTAATTGGTCTTGGATATGTGGGTCTTCCACTAGCGATTGAACTTGCTAAGAAGTATGATGTGGTCGGCTATGACAATAATCCTCAAAAAATTGAAAAATATATTAATGGAATTGATGTGACAAAGGAGGTTGGGGATGAAATTTTAAAGAATACTAGTATTAGATTCACATCCAATGAACATATTTTACAAGAATGTAGTTTTCTGATCGTTGCTGTTCCTACACCGCTAAATAGTGACAAAACCCCGGATTTGAAACCAGTCGTAAGTGCCTCTCGAACTATAGGAAGAAATTTGAAAAAGGAATCCTTTGTAGTTTTTGAATCGACAGTATATCCAGGTACAACTGAGGAAATTTGCGTTCCCGAGATTGAAAAAGAATCAGGTCTAACGCTTGGACTTGATTTTAAAGTAGGTTACTCTCCTGAGCGAATTAATCCGGGAGATCGAGTTCACACATTGACAAATATCGTTAAAGTTGTATCCGCTTCAGACGCAGAAGCATTAAAAGTTATTTCCGATGTATACAATTCAATTATTGCGGCCGGTATTTATCCAGCACAGTCTATCAAAGTGGCAGAAGCTTCAAAAGTAATTGAAAATGCTCAAAGAGATATCAATATTGCTTTTATGAATGAACTATCCATTGTTTTTCATAAAATGGGGATTGACACCAAAGAAGTTTTGAAGGCATCCTCTACAAAATGGAATTTTCTCGATTTTAAACCAGGGTTAGTCGGAGGACATTGCATTGGCGTAGATCCTTATTATTTCATATATAAAGCCGAACAATTAGGGTATAACTCCCAAATCATTTCAGCGGGACGAAGAATTAACAATGACATGGGAGTCTTTGTAGCAAATAATGTAGTTAAAAAACTTGTGCAGTCTGATCAACTTGTAAAAGGTTCTAGGGTAGGGATATTAGGAATCACATTTAAAGAAAATTGCTCTGATGTTCGAAATACAAAGGTGATTGATATTATAAATGAATTAGATCAATTAGAAATTGAACTGCTTGTTTATGACCCTCTTGCTAATGAAGAAGAAGTTTTAGAGGAGTACGGGATCCAATTGGTCTCTGAGAAGGATTTGACGGAATTGAATGGGTTAGTCATTGCGGTTCCACATAACGTTTTTAAAGATAATTATGATGCTGATCGTCTTAGTAAATTTTATAAAGATGAAAAGAAAGTTCTAATTGACATAAAGGGAATGTTGGAAAAAAAGGATTGTGAAAAAGCTGGCTTCTATTATTGGAGCCTATAAAAAAGGAATTATGACGTAATGAAAATTTTAATCTTCAATACATTTTACTCTCCGAACGCTATTGGTGGGGCGGAGAAGTCAGTGCAATTAATTGCAGAAGGACTGCTGGAGTGTGGTATTCAACCTGTAGTTGTGACTACTTCAGATCGTGATGGAGTTTCAATTGTTAATGGTATTAAAGTACATTATGTGCGATATCGGAATGTTTATTGGAGTTTACAATCAGCCGTTAAAAAAAGCTATAAGAAAGTAATGTGGCATAGTGTTGATATATTTAATCCACTGATGCTTCAAAAAGTAAAGCAAATTGTAGATGTTGAGAAACCGGATGTGATTCATACAAATAATATATCCGGTTTTTCTGTTGCCCCTTGGTTGGTTGCGAAAAAATTGAATATACCTGTAGTTCACACGCTCAGAGATCACAATTTATTATGTGTGAAAAGCACGATGTTTAGAGAAGGAGCTAACTGCAAAAAACAATGTATGTCCTGTAGTTCAATCACACGGCTAAAAAAATATTTGTCAAATAGAAACTATATTCATACTGTTGTTGGAATTTCGAATTACATGATACATCGACATCAGCAATTTGACTATTTCAAAGGTGTACCCTTAAAGAGAATAGTGAACGGAGTAATTCCAAAAAATGAAATGATTCAGGATGTTGTTCATCCGAGTGATTCTAGTGATCTTATTTTTCTTTATTTAGGAAGAATCGAGGAGTCAAAAGGTGTTAATTATCTTCTAGAAGTTTTTAATGGCTTTCCTGGAGCAAGGTTAATGCTTGGGGGAGAAATCTATGATAAAGAAATTGCTCATAAAAAAGATAACGGATATTATTCAGATAACATTACATTTTTGGGGTATGTTAATTCGGATGTGGTAGTAAAACAGGCAGACGTAATGATCGTCCCATCTTTATTAAACGAGGCATTTGGGAGAACAATCATAGAAGCATACGCATGGGGAAAACCAGTGATCGGCTCCAATAGAGGTGGGATTCCTGAGTTTATTGAGCACGGGAGAACTGGTTTTATTTTTAACCCGGATGAACAAGGGGGGTTAGAAGAAATTATACGGAGTTTAATAATTGATCCTAGCATTCTATTGGCGATGAAAGAACGGATTTCCGAGTATTTATTGCAATTTTACATTCATGAAACAATTAGACAATACGAACAGGTCTATAAGGAGGTTTTAAATTAATTAGTCTCAAAGTGTGTATGTGTAACTTTTTAAAGGGAACGGGTGCGTACTATGAAGCCTTTAAAATTGAGATTGGCGTTACTATTAGTTAGTTTCTATATAATAACGGGGAATATCCCTAGATTCATTACTATAGAAGGGTTTCGAGATAATTTATTAATTACTGAAGCCTTGATTTATGTTACTATTATTTTTTATGCTGTGCTTTCGAGAGACTTTTTAACAGTTTTTATTAGAACTAGTTTGATATATATTATCATTTTTCTTTCCTTTATTTATGGGTTTATTCTTAACGGATTTGATGTGAAAGCCTATATGTACAGTATACGTCTTGGGCTTATGATTTTTAGTGGAATTTTGGCAGGAGTACTGCTTTATCGTAGATATAAAGATAACTTCATAGAAGGCCTCAAGTTTATCTTGAACACCTACCTGATATTAGTTTCTTTAGGCTACTTGATATATTTAATATTTCCACAGTCTGCCGAGTTTTGGTCATTCCTTAAGCGTTATGGAATTGAGTTCCAAGGGGACCCACATCGGCATAGATTTGTGTCCACGTATTTTGATCCTAACTTCTTTGCGGTGATCGCGGGAATTCCATTCTTAATATGTGTTCATTTATTAAGTGTTCTACGTGAAAAAAAGTATGTTGTTTATTTATTATTAATTATTGGATCAATATTTTTGACAGGCTCTAGAAGTGGAGTTGTTGCTTTCTTAATTCTTGTATCCGCACTTTTTTTGAAAGATTTGATGAAAAAACCTTTTGTATCAAAGTATAGTGTAAAGATATTTGCGGTTTTAGTTTTTTTGACTTTAGTTATAAGTCCGATCTATTGGGATAATCTGAAAAAAATGTTCGGGCGATTGTGGAACATGTCTACTGACCCTTCAGCAATGCATCGGCTCGAGTCATTTTTATTCGGATTAGAATTTATTCTTGATAGACCTTTAATGGGCCTTGGTTACAATTATTTGGCTGTGCATATGGGAGATGCAGGACTGCGTTTGAATTCTGTTGATTCCTCAGTACTATCTCTGTTAATCAATTTTGGTCTAATTTTTACATGTTTACTAATTGTTATGTTTTTTGTTTGGGCCAATGTGACTTATAGAAGACATAAAGATGATGCGGTGAAGCAGAAGCTTTTTACTAGCTTTATTATTTACATTGCAATTACTGTAGCATTTTCATCTAACTTCAATAACGTTTTGTTTTACCAGTTCTGGTTATTCCCGTGTGTAATGATCGGATCATATTTAACCAAATATAGAGGTGTCGGTCCATCATGAGAAATATAGCGATAGATATGAGAATGATAAATTACTCGGGTATTGGCACTTATTTGAGAGGACTAGTGCCGCTAATTATTGACAATATGAAGGAAGTTCATTTTCACTTAATTGGGAACCCTAAAGAACTAGGCGCTTATTTGAGTGACACTAACCGAATATCCATAATTGACTGTACTGTTCCCATTTATTCTTTTAATGAGCAAGTTGAACTTGTGAAGAAGATTCCTAGAGACACGGATTTATTATGGGTTCCTCATTACAATATTCCAATATTCTATAGAGGAAAAATGTTGGTTACAGTTCATGATGTTTTGCATCTTGCATATCCGCAATTCGCTCGTGGGGTTCATAAGAGAATGTATGTCAATTTGTTATTTAAAGCAATTAGTATAAAAGCCAATAAGGTCATTACGGTTTCCCGATTTAGCCGTAATGAAATTATAAAATACACTGTTGTGAAGCAGGAAAAGATACACGCGATCTATAATGGCGTTGACAATCCATGGAGAGAGATTAAAGGAGAAAAGAGGGGGGCTTTGAGTTCTTCCCCTTATTTGTTGTATGTAGGGAATGTGAAGCCTCATAAAAATCTGAGAAGTCTAGTTAAGGCCTTTGAATTAATTAAAGATAAAATTCCTCACCGACTTATAATAATAGGTAAAAAAGAAGGCTTTGTAACTGGCGATACAGGATTAGAGGCGGAGGCAGAAAGACTGGGGGATAGAATTCAATTTACGGGCTTTGTCGATAATAATGCCTTACTGCAATATTACAGAAATGCCGATATGATGGTTTTTCCTTCTCTCTATGAGGGATTTGGCTTGCCCCCTTTGGAGGCAATGGCGAGCGGTTGTCCTGTATTGGTTTCAGAACGGGCCTCGTTACCCGAGGTTTGCGGTGATGCCGCTCTATATTTTAATCCGGAATCTTCGCAGGATATCTCCGACAAAATATTACTAGTAGCAACCGATCCAGATTTGAAAAAAAGGTTAATGATCAAGGGGAAGCAACAGGTGGAGTCTTTTACATGGGGCAAATGTGCTGTGGCTACAATTGATATCATAAATCGTATACTCGAAACAAAATAGCTAACGAAACGGAGATGCTCATGAAAATAGCTATCGTACACGACTGGTTAGTTACATACGCAGGGTCTGAGAAGGTTCTAGAGCAACTGGTAAAACTATATCCGGAAGCGAACTTGTTTAGTGTCGTCGATTTTATACCTGAGAATCAGAGAGGTTTTATTTTAGATAAGTCGGTTACCACATCATTCATTCAGAAATTGCCTTTCTCCAGGAAAAAATTTAGATCTTATTTGCCCTTCATGCCTTTGGCAGTCGAACAATTAGATGTGAGTCAATACGATTTGGTTATCACAAGCTCACATGCTGTGGCCAAGGGAGTCATCACTGGACCAGATCAAGTTCATCTATCGTACATACACTCGCCAATTCGTTACGCTTGGGACCTGCAGCACCAATATTTGAAGGAGTCAGGCTTGGACCGCGGCTTAAAGGGATGGCTAGCTAGATACATGCTTCACCGTATTCGGATGTGGGATTATCGCACGGCGAATGGGGTGGATCATTTTGTTGCCAACTCGAATTTTATTGCCAAGCGGATTTGGAAGGTTTATCGTAGGGAAGCAGATGTCATTTATCCTCCAGTTGATGTGTCATCGTTTGAATTTTCACCTAGAAAAGAAGACTATTACTTGACGGCTTCTCGAATGGTTCCATATAAAAAAATGGACTTGATCGTGGAAGCCTTTTCTCAGATGCCGGACAAACAATTGATTGTGATAGGAGACGGTCCTGAATTTGCAAAGATTCGAGCAAAGGCGGGTAAAAATGTACGTCTTCTCGGCTTTCAGCCGTTTGAGGTTCTGAAAGAGCATATGCAAAGAGCACGAGCTTTCGTCTTTGCAGCAGAGGAGGATTTTGGGATTATACCTGTTGAGGCTCAAGCATGCGGAACACCGGTTATCGCTTTCGGCAAAGGGGGGGTTCTTGAGACCGTTCGTCCGGTTGGGGGCGGCGAAAATCCGACTGGTATTTTTTTCAGGGAACAGCAAGCTTCGGCATTAATCGATTCTGTTCGAGAATTAGACCGACAGTATGATACAATACGTTTTGAGGACTGTCGGCAAAATGCTCTAAGGTTTTCTCCAGAAAATTTTAATGAGCAGATTTCCGCGAAGGTTAAGCAGATCATGAATTCACGAGGGTAAACCAATGAATCTTATTTTATTGTCCGGAGGATCGGGCAAACGACTATGGCCTCTTTCGAATGATTCAAGGTCTAAGCAGTTTTTGAAGGTATTGAAAAATGAACACGGTATTTACGAGTCGATGGTTCAGCGGGTCTGGCGCCAAATAACAAGTGTAGAATTGGGTAGTTCAACCTTGATTGCAACCAGCAAGCCTCAAGTTGATATTCTTCATAGTCAATTGGGCGATGAGATTGAGATCATCGTTGAACCTTCACGGCGGGATACGTTTCCGGCAATTGCTCTCTCAGCCTCCTATCTGCACTCAGTGAAGCAAGTTGGGGAAGAAGAAATAATTATTGTCTTGCCGGTTGACCCTTTTGTTGAAGCTTCGTTCTTTACTGTGTTTAAGCAATTGGAGACAGCATTGAAAACTTCACAAGCGGATCTCGCGTTGATTGGTGTTGTTCCCACTTATCCATCAGAGAAATACGGCTATATTATTCCTGATCCGACACTCACAGAGAAGAAATATTTGACTGTTCAATCCTTTAAGGAAAAACCAAATCAGGCACAGGCTCGTCAATTTATAGATCAGCATGCTTTATGGAATTGTGGGGTTTTTGCATTTCGCTTAAAGTACTTGCTTAATCATTTATCTAGGCACGACTATCCGACTGAGTATTATGAACTCCTTCAGCAATATCACGACTTGCCGAAAATCAGCTTCGACTACGAAATCGCAGAAAAGGCCGAAAAAGTAGTCGCTCTGCCCTATGAAGGAATCTGGAAAGACCTTGGCACATGGAATACGTTGACAGAAGAAATGAACTCCCCGCTTCTTGGAAAAGGGTGGGTCGGGGTTGACTCTAACAACACACATGTTGTGAATGAATTGGATATTCCGATAGCAGTTCTCGGTGTACCTAATGTAATTGTCGCCGCGAGTCCTGACGGGATTCTGGTGGCAGATAAGGAAGCCAGTCCTAAAGTCAAGGAACTGGTGGATTTCAATTCAAGACCAATGTACGAGGAAAGGTTTTGGGGCTGGTATAAGGTTGTGGATTATACAAAGCATGAGGTGGAAGTGCTAACGAGACGTATCTCAATGTATGCCGGAAAACATTTAAGCTATCATTTTCATAAATTGCGAAAAGAAGTATGGACTGTCGTAAGTGGGCAGGGTGAGACTGTGATCGAGGGGATGCGTCGAAGTGTGAGAGCTGGAGATGTAATTGAAATTGCTGCCGGAACCAGACACGCCCTTAGAGCGATAACAGATCTGGAGATGATAGAAGTACAGCATGGCACTGAACTTGTTGAATCCGATGTGATTCGGCTTCTTATGGATTGGGAAACCATTATGCAACAAGTGCTTCCGGATTCATTGCCAAAGGAAGCTTCAGGAGGCTTGCTATGAATTGGTTATTGATTGCTATATTAACTTGTTTATTCGTAATCGCTCCATTTCAGCGAGGGCTGTTTTTTGATAGTGATATGTACATCTTTGAAGCGCTTATTTTGATTGCATTTCTTATCTGGCTTATCGCGTCTATCTTTACTAAGAGCATTAGGGTTCCTGCTGTCTATTACACGGTGTTCTTAATTCCGTTTACATATATACTCACCTTTATAGTCGCCGAATCACCCAAGGGGAACTTTGACAACTTGCTTCGTTGGCTAACTTACTGTAGCCTCTTTATCTTGCTCATATCGATTCGCAGGCAATTAAATGGAGAACGAGCGTTGCGACTTGTATTTCAAGTTAGCGGTATTGTTCTCGTCGGGTTTTCGTTTCTCGGTCTGATGGGACTTGTGGAATATAAAGACATTATACTGGGGAACCGTCTGACCGGCCCGTTTCAGTATGCAAACACTTTTGCTGCCGTTATTGGAGCCTATTGGTTGTATTCGCTCGTCATGCTGGTGAGAGAACGTCAGCATTTGACATCGATGTTATTGTACAGCTTGCCGCTCATTGCATACGGAACTTCATTTTTCGCCTCTTATTCTCGAGGGGGTTATCTGGTTTTCCCAATCGCCTGGTTGTTGGGACTAGTGTTTTTGAAGTTTCGTGAACAGCTATTGTATTTGATGTATTCGTTAATTGCAGTAAGCGGTTCCTTTATTACATTTAGGCTGGTCGCCGATACCGAACGCAGTGGAGATGCATCTGTATGGATTGCATTTACAGGTTTTAGCTTCTTGGTAGCTTTGGTAGCTCTTGCATTGTCAGGGGGCAAAAGTCAGTCTCTGCTTAACCGAATAAGTGCAAACCATTGGCTTGGACGATTCGGCAAGATTGCGATATGCAGTACCACCTTATTGTTAGGTCTTTTGTTGGGGCTCGATCTCAGTCAAAAAGGACTCGTTTTTCGGACATTACCAGAAGCGCTTCAATCCCGTGTCGAACAGGTCAACTTAGGTACTTTGGGACGGACGGGTATGTTCGAAGATGCATTTGCTTTCAGCAATCAGTTGCCGCTTCTTGGATTTGGAGGGGATGGTTGGAAAACCGTTTACTTAAACATGCAGTCCAAGCCCTATTACAGCAACGAGATTCATAACGGTTATCTTGAAATGCTACTAAGTACTGGTTGGGTTGGGTTACTATTATTTGTTGCTGTCTTCGCTCTCCTTGTTGTTGCTATGCTTCGATACCGAAGAAGCTTGAATGATGGATCGGAACGTATAGCATGGCTTGCACCGGCGGTTGGCGCGTGTATGATCTTCGTCCATGCCGCGATCGACTTTGACTTTTCATTTGGCTCGGTTTGGTTCATATTAATGTGGTTACTCTCCTTGGGCGTATCTCCGCATAGTGATTTGTTGATCTCTAGTCGATTGAACAAGCTTCTGCAAAGGAATGCCCGTCATTATGTTCAAGTGGGCGGAACAGTGTTGCTTGCTTCATTCGTTTTGTTCGGAATCGTATATTCAATTCGATTTGCTTCAGCTGAGAAATCGATCGTGATACAACGCGAAAACACTAACATTTATGAGGCCATTGAGCGATTCGAGGATGCTGGGCGCAAGAATCCGTATCATACCGATGCTCTGTTGAGCCTGGCCAATTTTTATTTGCAATTGTATAATCACAACTCAGACGAAGGCACAAAGGAAAAGCTGCTATCCTTGCTAGAAACATTGGAACAACTTGAACCGAATAATGCCAAAGTTATCTTCAATGTCGGTTTAAAGCATGGGCAATTGAACGATTGGATTAAAGGACTTCCTTATCTGGACCGTGCGATTGCATTGGATCGCTATAATGTCGAATATTACAATATAATATTTGATTTAAAGTTGCAATTGGCGCAACAGGCAGCAGCCAATGGCGATCAAGCGTCAGGAAGAAAAATTGCCCGAAGTGCCGTTGAAGATTACAAAACATATACACAATGGTTTGATCAGTTCAGCGGAGAAGCGATTCCTGATAGGCGTCCTATAAACCTTTCAAAGTGGGGATATGTGGCTGCGGCACGAACCCATTTATTCCTTGATGAGCCCAACGAAGCATACGAGCTTTTGCAGCGATATCGCGTTAGTGTTGACAATGATCTTATCAATGAAAGAAATGAACTGACCGAGGAGTCGTTCAAGATAGCTATTTTAGACGATTTTATCCGCAGTTATTCGAATCAAATTATAATTATTTCAGTCAAGGACGAAGCAACGGCCAATTTGTCTACGGGATTTCGAGAGTTGCTCGCTCAAATGGGTTCCGGTATTAAAGAATTGGAATATCGAGGGTCTTATGCGGCAATTATTAGCGATGGAGTTGTGATTGGAGAGAAGATTGATAATAGCTCTTCAGTAACGATTGAACAGGATGAGTTCCAAAGCGTTTCCGAACTGTTTATAGGACGAGAGTTAAAAGTGTTCTCTGCCGGAAATCCCTATGGCAACCGTTCTTCGATTTTACTAGATGGTACAGAATACTCGGAAAACCTGCGAGGGATCAATATAGCCGTTTTCAGTAAAGAGTTAGAACCAATAGCAAAGATCAACTTTGATACGCATAGATCCGAAGTTAAAGTCATGAAGGAAGTTGATTAGCCTTTCGAATGAGAGTGTACGCAACTTCCCCCCAAAATCCGCGTACAAAATGGTAGAACTTGCCGAACGGGAGAGATGAACTTGACAGCGAAGAAGTGGACGATCTGGGCAGCGACGGCGGTATTGGCGATTGTGATCGGAACGATTGGCATTATGTCGACGGCAGAAGCCGATGGAGGAGCGACGCCGGGATCGGTCGACGATCCGATCGTCACGAAAGCGTATGTTGATTCGGTAGTCGCGAAGCTCGTAAAGGAAGAGTTGCAGAAAGCGGGGAACGTTGGCGGCGGTGGCGGAGGAGGCTCGGCGGGGCTAGAGGTCGTTACGGTGCCTTGGGGGACGAAATTGATCGTAGAAGACGGCGGAGAATTGATCGTCCGTTCCGGCAAAGCGATCGCGTACAGCGCCGATGTGAATGGACTGTCGGATCTGACCGACGGGTTGGATATCCAGCCGGGCAAGCCTGTAGGCAATAATCACCTCATTCTCAACCCGAGAGGTGAGAGAGGCGTTGAACCGGATCCTAAGCAGACGAGGGGACTCATCGTACTTGTACGCGGGGCGTATACGCTTCAGCAATAGCCATCATCCATTTATATAGCTGGATTATCGAACTGTCAGGCCCGGGTCCGGACTTGGCAGTTTTTTCTGGAAAGCCACGCTTATCCGAGCGCAACAAACGCTTCAGTGAATAAGATAAGGAATGCCATGAAGAAGAACTAACGCCGATTCTGTCGGAGAAGAATCTTAGGGCAAGAAAATTGGTGTTTGAATCTATTAAAGATAAGGGTTATAGTTTTATTAATTACATCACCCAACCGCAAGAATATATGGTGAAGTATTGGGTGAGGGAATATCATCTTACCAAAACGTCCGAACAGTGAGTATGTATTATTAAGAACGGAAATTTCATATCGAAAAGAGTAGATTATGTGAAAACGATATATATTACTGGCTGTAATGGGTTTATTGGAAGTAGGTTATTACGTTACTTTAGCGTAATGCCTGATTATGAGGTTTATGGAATAACAAGAGGGAAAAACTTCGTGGAAAACAAGATGATATATTGTGATTATAAGGATGAACAATTTCTGAAACAGATAATTAAAGAGAATTGCTATGTTATTCATGCAGCTGCGGCAATACCCGACACTACAAATGACAACATTCAAATAGAGTTAATAAACACACAATTGGCAAAATTTCTAATTAACATATTCAAGAGCAAAAATGTAATAAAGTTTTTCAACTTGTCAGGTATAAACGTATACGGATATGGACAAAGAGAATTAGTGAATGTTAAGGAAGATGCTGACATTGTTCTCAGTAATTTTTATGCAAAGGCAAAATACATTAGTGAAATTCTTTTATCGGCTAATTTTAATTTGAATTACAATCTTAGAATAAGTTCTCCATATGGCAGAGGGAAAAAGACGAAAACTATATTAGAATTATTAATTGATAAAATTATAAATGATGAAGAGATTGAAATTTATGGGGAGGGGGAGAGAAAACAGGATTTTATATGGGTGGAAGACGTCTCCAGGATAATTCATGAACTTATTATTAATAATGTTGCTCCTGGTGACTACAACCTTTGTTCGGGATCCTCACTAAGTATTAGAGAGATAATTCTATTGCTTGAAATATTAACAGGCCACAAAGCAAATATCGTATCTATTCAAAAGCCTGAGTATTACTCAGTTTCAGTTTCAAATGAAAATATTTTGAAAGGGATTAAGAAAGATTGTAGTTTTTTCACACCATTTGAAAAGGCTGTTAAGGAGTTATTATGATAAGTACTCGCTACATCTTCTTTTCAGATCTACATTCCAATTATTATGCCCTTAAGCAATTTAATAACTACTTAAAAGAATACGACGATCATGAGAATATTAAATTGTTCTTTTTAGGGGACTTAGTTGGGTACTATGAGTTTGATTTTAGAATTATTACAATATTCCATGAAATGCTTAATAAATATAATTTGACTTTGTTATTGGGAAACCATGATGCAAAGTTTCTAAATATGTATTTTAACACATCGTACACTGTAAATTGTAAAATCAATCTATCGGGGAAAATCCTTTACGATCATAATATGCGTCATGAAATAAAAGAACTTCTTCAGTTGTCTAAGCTAACTGAAGTGTCTTTTATTTATAACAGAAAAACAATTATTAGCCACGGAGGGATTTCGGATCCTCTTAACGACTATTATTATCCCGATTTGAAATTTACGGAAACCCACAATCGGATATTTGATAACGATACAGACTACATTTTTGGCCATACTCACCATTGTTTTGTATACAATGACGAACAAAAAAATAACAGATTCATAAACATTGGTTCTTTGGGAATGCCTAGGAATAAGGAGGTTTTTGGTAGTATTCTTGAAATTACGCATAAGGGAATCGAAATTAAGAAAATTGCTTACAATTTAGATTTGCAATTTGAAGCGAATGTGGAATTGCCCAACAAAATCAAAAATAGAGTTTATTTTGGCGGGAATTCAAAATTTATTGAAGAATCATTGGAAGAGTTTAATCAGGATGAAGTAAACCAATTTAAATTAATCAACACTAATGTAATCTATTTTAAGAAATTGATTCTTATTGATAACAAAACCAAAGTTCTTAAAGTTAAAGATGGATATTTGCTCATACAAGAAAAATTAGAGAGTAAATTTAGAAATTTGGATTTTCTTAAGGAGATCGAATATGAAACATAAAATTCTAGTAACAGGAACAAGCTCCTACGGTGTAGGGGAAGGGCTGATAAAAACTATAAACGATAGTGTATATAGAGATCTTATTGAATTAAATGGTGCGTCTAACAGTAAATTAACAGCACATAAAGATTCGTTGGAGCATTATTATATTCTGCCGAATGCAAATCATGCCAATTATTACGACGAAATTAAAAAAATTATTGATACCAGTAAAATAGATATATTGATCCCAGGTTCGGAAGCTGAGATGCTTTTCTTTAGTCAATACAAATGTGAAATTGAAAAAGAGTTAAACGTAGATATTTGGGTTAATGAATGTGATATTATCAAGACATTTGACGATAAGATGCAGGCAGAGGCATTTTTTAAGGAAAATAAGTTAAACACCCCGAAATCAATAGATGAATGTAATGGCGTTTTTCCGATTATTATAAAACCCACTAATGGTAAGGCTTCAGAAGGAATATATATTGCTAAGAATGAAGAGCAATATAAAGCTATATGTAACCTATATAGAATTATGGGAAAATCGATATTGGCTCAAGAATTCATTGAGAAGGATTTTGAATACACCGTATCTCTTATCAATCTAAATAACCGATTGGAAATATTATGTATGGAAAGAATTTTAAACAAGGGTGCAACTCAATATGCAAAAATAGTAGACGAACCAATGATTTTGGAGATAGCCAAAGAACTTCATCGAGTGCTTGGAAATGAATTAATATTAAATTTACAAATCGTACAAAAGGGCGCTGAGTTTTACTTAATAGAAGTTAATCCAAGATTCTCTGGAAGCGCACCAATGAGGGCTAAATTGGGATATAATGAGTTTGATATTTTATATGCTCATAAATACTTAAATAAAGTTCATGAGTACACCTTAAAAAAAGAGCATTATTGCATAAGAGGATATGAAGAGGTGATTTACGATGATCGCATTTAACATCCCCCCTGTAGTCGGGAAGGATCAACAATACATCAAGGAAGCAATTGAAAATAATCAGAAATTATGTGGAGATGGCCCGATTACTAGCAGGTGTAGTAGTTGCATCGAAAAAAAATTTTATACACCTAAAGCGTTACTCACGACATCCTGCACGCATGCATTAGAAATGACCGCAATGTTGATTGATATTCAACCCGGAGACGAAGTTATTGCCCCGTCATATACATTTGTAACATAGCGAAGTCGGTTATAATTATCGCTTGAGCAATGTGCTTGCCGGGATCGGAAGAGGACAGCTTCGCGTGTTGGAAGATCGGGTAAATGCAAACGCAGAGTTTAAGTACGATGGCATCGCGTTTATGTTATGGACAAGCTACGCGGTGGTTGACGGCAATGACGATTGATCCTGAGAAGGCAGGAGTTACTTCGCTTCAGGTCATTGAGCATCTGGCTGAACGAAATATCGAATCAAGGTGGTATGGAAACCGCTTCATCTACAACCGTTATTTGAAGGAGTTCCATACTATCCCTACGCTGAAGACGAGAGCGTCTCCGATCAGCTATTCACGAATGGATTGTGCTTGCCTTCCGGGTCGAATATGAGCGAAGAAGAACAGAATTTCGTTATATATTCTATTGAAGAGCTCTTTCAAAGCAGGTAGAATGTTTCCGATTTGTCGCAACTTCCCTCCAAAATCCGCGCACAAAATGGTAGAACTTGCCGAACGGGAGAGATGAACTTGACAGCGAAGAAGTGGACGATCTGGGCAGCGACGGCGGTATTGCGATTGTGATCGGAACGATTGGCATTATGTCGACGGCAGAAGCCGATGGAGGAGCGACGCGAGAGAGGCGTTGAACCGGATCCTAAGCAGACGAGGGGACTCATCGTACTTGTACGCGGGGCGTATACGCTTCAGCAATAGCCATCATCCATTTATAAAGCTTATTTAGTTATCGAACTGTCAGGTCCGGATCCGGGCTTGGCAGTTTTTTTCTGGAAAGCAACGCTTATCCGAGCGCAACAAGCGCGTCGGTGAATAAGATAAGGAATGTCATGAAAAAGAACTAGCGATGCAGGTGATCGAGTGAAGGTCATGAAAAGCAAGCTGTCGGGCGCTTTGCTGATCGAGCCGGATGTATTCGAGGACGCTCGCGGTTACTTTATGGAGAGCTATCAGACGGAACGTTATGCGGCGCTCGGCATACCGAACGTCTTCGTGCAGGATAACCATTCGCTATCGAAGGAAGCGGGCGTGCTTAGAGGGCTGCATTATCAGCTTCATCCTCAAGCCCAATCGAAGCTGGTTCGGGTGACTGCGGGAGCGGTGTACGACGTCGTCGTGGACATTCGCTCTGGTTCGCCGACATTCGGGCAATGGGAAGGCTTCGAGCTATCGGAACGAAACAAAAAGCAGCTCTTCGTCCCCGCCGGGTTCGCCCACGGATTCTGCACGCTTGAGTCGAATACCGAAGTTCAGTATAAGGTGGACCGGCTCTATTCCAGAGAACACGACAGAGGGATTCGCTGGGACGATCCAAAGCTGGCGATCGGTTGGCCGACCCGGACGCCAATTCTGTCGGAGAAGGACGCCGCGCACCCGTTGTTGGATCAGGCGGAAATCAATTTTTGACGTTAGAGGGTGAGCTTTGTGAGGCTGCTAGTGACCGGGGGGGCCGGATTTATCGGCAGCAATTTTCTTCATTACATGAGAAAAGAGCGCGCCGACTACGAGTTCGTGAACGTGGATCTGCTAACTTATGCAGGCAACCGGGATAACTTGGACGGGATGTCCGAACCCGCAAAATATCGTTTTGTGCGGGCAGATATTACGGATCGCCAAGCGATGGAGAAGCTATTCGAATCCGGCTTCGACGCCGTCGTCAACTTCGCCGCCGAGTCGCACGTCGATCGCAGCATCGAGGATCCGGGGGTGTTCGTTCGCACGAACGTGACGGGGACGCATGTTTTATTGGAGCTGGCAAGAAAATACGAAGTGCCGAGGTTTCTGCAAATCTCGACGGATGAAGTGTACGGCACGCTTGGAGACGAAGGACTTTTTTCCGAAACGACGCCTTTAGCCCCGAACAGTCCTTATTCCGCGAGCAAGGCGGGAGCGGATCTTCTCGTTCGCGCCTACCATGAAACGTACGGCATGCACGTCAACATTACCCGATGCTCCAACAATTACGGTCCGTATCAATTTCCCGAGAAGCTGATTCCGCTCATGATTACCCGGGCGCTCCGCGATCGGCCGTTGCCGGTCTACGGGGACGGGTTGAACGTGCGGGACTGGCTGTACGTCGAGGATCATTGCCGGGCGATCGATCTTGTCCTCCGCAAAGGCCGCAAAGGCGAAATCTATAACGTTGGCGGAAACAACGAGCGGACGAACCTGCAAGTCGTGAACACGATTTTGCAGCGGCTCGGCAAGCCCGATTCCTTGATCCAATACGTCGAGGATCGGCCCGGCCATGACAGGCGATACGCGATCGATGCGACGAAAATCCGCCAAGAGCTGGGCTGGCAGCCCTCTTACGATTACGAAAGCGGAATCGACCGTACGATCGAATGGTACTTGAAAAACGAGGCGTGGCTAGAGCGAATCGCTTCGGGAGCTTATCGCCGATGAGCCGGCAGCAGCCGATCGTTCTCGTCACCGGAGCGAGAGGGCAATTGGGGCAGGAGCTCGTGCGAATGCCATCCAATCGATTTCGCATGATGGGAGCAAGCCGCGCCGAGCTGGACGTGACCGACAGGGAGCAAACTCTGAACATCATTAAAGCCGCACAACCGGATGTCGTCATTCATGCCGCCGCCTACACGGCCGTCGATCAAGCGGAATCCGAGCCGGAGAGGGCATGGGTCGTTAATGTGGAAGGAACGCGTAATGTGGCGCGAGCGGCCGAGAACGCGGGAGCCAAGCTCATCTACATCAGCACCGATTACGTATTTGACGGTATGGGGACGACACCTTATCGGGAGGATCATCATACGAATCCGGGGACGGTCTACGGCAAGACGAAGCTTGAAGGGGAACGCGCAAGTGCGGAAAATGCCTCGAGGCTTTTCATCGTCCGGACCTCGTGGGTATATGGCGAGTACGGACCCAACTTCGTCAAGACGATGCTGAGGCTTGCCCAACGCCGCAGGGAACTGTCTGTCGTCGAAGACCAAATTGGCTCCCCGACCTACACGTACGATCTGGCGAAATTTCTGCTCGAACTGGCAAGCACCGAGAAATACGGCGTATATCACGCATCGAATCGCGGACAATGCTCCTGGTACGAATTCGCCAAGGAGATCTTCGCGGAAGCGGGAATGACGGAGATCGACGTGCTGCCTTGCTCGACGGAGCAATATCCGCGACCGGCTCCGAGACCGTCTTATTCCGTGCTTGGCGACACCGCGCTCGTCGAAGCCGGCTTTGCGCCGTTGCGTCCCTGGCGCGAAGCTCTGCGCGAATTTTTGTCGAAATCCGGCGGCGAATTCTCCTACATTTTCCCCCGAGTCCCATAATGTAATACGCCTTGATCGTGAGGGTCCGGCAAATACTATAGCCATCACAATCAAGGAGGCACACAATCATGCCGAGAAGAAGCAACAGGCTAGTCGTTCCGGAATGCAAAAACGCGTTGAACCAAATGAAATACGAAATCGCGTCCGAGCTGGGCGTATCGTTGGGACAGTCCTTTGAAGGGTTCGATTCCGAATTCGCCGGAGAACTGGGAAGCATAGGGTCGGCCGGTTTCGGGCAAGCTTATCTTGGCAACTTGACTTCTCGCGAAGCCGGATCCATCGGCGGCAATATCACGAAACGATTGGTTCAGCAAGCGGAGCAGACCGTCATATAAGAGCGGGCTCGAAACGGGCGAATGCGCATTGACACCCCTCGACAAATCCGGTATCATTATTTACCGAAGGTTTATCTTAACAGCCTTTTCCAACCGGAAAAGGTTGATTTTTATATGTGGGGGTTGGAGACTTTGTCGATTAAAGGCCGGCATCTCTTCACGTCCGAATCGGTCACCGAAGGCCATCCGGATAAAATTTGCGATCAAATTTCGGACGCGGTTCTGGACGCGTTCTTGGAAGCGGACCCGTATGCTCGCGTAGCGTGCGAAGTGTCCGTGGCTACAGGTCTCGTCTTGGTCATCGGAGAAATTACGAGCAAGGCGGACTATATCGACATTTCCGCGATCGCGCGGCGTACGATTAAGGATATCGGTTATACGCGTGCCAAATACGGCTTCGATTCGAGCACGTGCGCCGTTCTGACCTCCCTGAACGAACAATCCGCGGACATTGCGCAAGGCGTTAACGTGGCGCTCGAATCCCGCGACGGCAAAGACGTGCAGCAGGAGAACGAAGATATCGGTGCAGGCGACCAAGGCTTGATGTTCGGATTCGCCACGAACGAGACGCCGGAATTGATGCCGCTACCGATTGCGCTGGCGCACCGTCTTTCCCGCCGTCTGTCCGAAGTGCGCAAGGACGGCACCTTGGGCTATCTTCGTCCGGACGGCAAGACGCAAGTGACCGTCCAGTACGACGACGGCAAGCCGGTTCGCGTCGATACGATCGTCGTATCTACGCAGCATTCCGAAGAAATTACGCTGGAGCAAATCCAGAACGATATTCGCGAGCACGTTATTTATCCGGAAGTGCCGGCAGAGTGGCTGGATGCCGAGACGAAGTTTTTCATTAACCCGACGGGACGTTTCGTCATCGGCGGACCGCAAGGCGATGCCGGCCTGACCGGCCGCAAGATCATCGTCGACACGTACGGCGGTTACGCCCGCCACGGCGGCGGCGCGTTCTCCGGCAAGGATCCGACGAAGGTCGACCGTTCCGCCGCTTACGCGGCTCGCTACGTGGCCAAGAACATCGTTGCGGCGGGCCTCGCCGACAAGTGCGAAATCCAGCTTGCGTACGCGATCGGCGTCGCCAGCCCGGTGTCGATCAACGTCGATACGTATGGCACGGGCAAAGTGCCCGAAGAAAAGCTGGTCGAGCTGATCAAGAATAATTTCGACCTGCGCCCGGCGGGCATTATCAAGATGCTCGACCTGCGCCGTCCGATCTATCGTCAGACGGCCGCATACGGCCACTTCGGCCGCACGGACATCGATCTCCCTTGGGAGCGTCTGGACCGTGTCGAGGCGTTGAAGCAAGGGGCTCAGGGATAATATAAGTCGATGAAAAGGGCTTCCGTTTGGAGGCCCTTTTCAAATTTTCTAACTCTGTTTGTACATTCTGATGTAGAACCCCTGCCCGACTTAAGCAGTGAGCAGGGGTTCTGTATTATCGTTTTGACTTATACAAGGTAGAAATAACCGCTGTCAGAATAATATCCGCCACTGTAGTAGCCTTCTAAATAAATGTAGTATGTTCCCGGCGTCATTTGACTGGTGAAGCTGCTTGGCAATGAATGAAATAACGTATAGTCTCCGCCAATTGGAGGAGCTGCGAGCGCACCTGACGTGTAGCGGGCATTGCCGCCAGATAATTGATAGACACCGACGTTATAGTGCGACACGATTGCCGGTTTTGTAAAGCCGATGGAAAGCGGAGGCGAACTTATCGTACTGTTCTTAACCGGGCTGACGATTTCCAGACCTCCATTTGCGCTTGCTACAGAAGCGACACTGAAGACAAGCATGACCGCCAGAAGAATCGCAGAAATCTTTTTCACGAATAATCCTCCTTCGTGTTTTTTTGGATAAGTAATACCCGGCCGAAGTAATTACCTATCATGGAAGGGAAATATTGGGCGCCTGCTGATAGGTTATCATAGAAGTGCAAAAATTTCAATAGATGGAAATTTAAAGGATTATCTGCCGTTGATTTTAACTTTACCTTTAATAAATAAGACCACAACACAAGCTATTTCGTTGCATTGCGGAGTTATATATATTTTACATTTGATCCATTGAATGAATTTAAAATCCCCAACCTAAAATTTACCTAAATTTAAACAAAAATTGCAACTTTTTGGGCTCTGAGTTGTCTTAGTATATGAAAGCTGGCCAGCTTATCATTATTTTGAAAGGATGATTGGATTGAGGAAGAAGTTTTCCCTGTTGTCTCTTGTCGCCGTTCTCGTGTTGTCGATGTCAGTGATGTCTGCATCTGCAGCGCTGCCCGACTACTACGAACCGAACAACAACTTTGACCAGGCATACCCCATCAATCCTAATCAGTCTCTTGCTACGATTCTTTCCAACAACCAAGATAGGGACTACTACAAGTTCACCGTCGGGCAAGTTAGTCCCGGATACTTCTTTGACATTCACTTAGTTTCTCCCAGCGGCTATAATTACTCGCTGATTATCACAAAAAATGGCGGTGAATATGTACCTAAGTATCAACTGGATGATGGAGGTACTTGGGGATTTTCAAGCTGGAGGGTACCTATTGAACCGTATACGACCTACTATTTCCTGGTAAGTAATATTGGCGGCAATACAACAGCTGATGCAAATTACTTCTTAATGATGGGTCACGTTTTTAACTAAATAGATGTCAAAAAAATTTTCTAGTTAGTTAGTAATTACGAAAAGAGCAACACTCCCATATTCATGAGAAAAAGCGCAAGTTCTAAGGCTGGATCAGCCTCGGACTTGCGCTTTTTGTTTCATTGTAGCTCGTTGGCTGAACAAGTTTCTATTGTCATGTTCATATTTATTAATTGCCCCTATATGAATTTCTGTCGAAAAATCTAATTATGCAAGGCTTTCTCGCCGAAGAAATAGGTAAGTATGTTCATTTTCGGGAGGTCATTTTGTGCAGCGTTTTCGTTTACTAACTTACATATTAATTGCCGCGTTGATATTGCCGTTGTTTCCCGTTCCGGCTGCGGAAGCGGCTCCGAGCGCGCCTCAAGTCATATCTAGAACACCTGCTCTTGATACAAACGAGGCGATCACGAATACGAGTCTGGTCCTCACATTCGACCAGGAAATTTACAGAGGAAGCGGGAAAATCCAGCTATTTAAATTCGATGATCCGTATCCAATTCAGGAATTTGATGTGGCTGTTACGACCTCTCCACTTGAAGTTCATGTGGATCACCAGAACAGATCAATCTCAATGACGCCTGCTGAAAGATTGGATTCGGGTGTCAGGTACTACGTCGTTGTGCCACAAGGTGTAGTCCGAAGTTATGAAAGTAACTTGCCTTTTGCCGGGATTCCTGCGCGCCAATGGTCTTTTCGTGCAGAACAGCTTGCGCCGGTCGCAGAGAACTTCGTGCCGTCTAACGGGCATACGACATTAGATCCGATCAATCCGGGCAATCTCTCTTTCGAGTTTATGCGTGAGATTGCCAAAGGCACAGGATATATTCAAGTGAAAAAGGCATCGGATAACGTCACCGTCCATTCGGTGGATATTAGATCGGCTAGTGTAACGATTACGCAGGCGGGGGGAAGATCTCGAGTCAGCTTGCCATTGAAAGAACTGGAATACAACACTCCCTATTATGTGCTGATCGACTCCGGTGCGTTGATCGATCCGAACAACGGCCCGTATGCCGGCATTCAATCGGCTAGCGGCTGGACATTTCGAACGAAACCAGCGTTAGATAGAATCAAGCCGAAAATTACGGCATATGTTCCAGTGAATAACGGCACATTGACGAATATTGACTCCCCGGTATTATCGCTGACATTCGACGAGCCGGTGTTCGCGAATTTGAACCGTAACCTGGCCATTACGACAGCGGCTGGAGCGCTAGTTTGTACGATTCCCGCCTCCCAGACGGTTGGGAGCTCAGGCAGCACCCAGGCGACTATAGACTTCGCCGGGACTTCATGTCCGAAGCTCGTCAATAATACGGACTACATTGTGCAGATCGGTTCGGACGTCTATCGCGATGCCAGCGGAAATTATCTCGACAGCGTATCGTGGCGGTTCAAAGCGCTGAAAGACACGACGCCTCCAGCCGTCACCGCTTATGCGCCGGCGGTATCGTCGACGACGGTAAGCACCTCGATTAAGGAGTTCAGCTTAACGTTCAACGAGCCGCTCGGCACGCTCGGTTCAGGTGCGGTTGCGAAGATCTTCCCGCAAAACGCGCCGAACAGCACGCGCGACCTGACCATGAAGCTCGACCCGGCGAATAACAGACGCGTGATTTTTACGCTGACGGGTACGACCAATTTAAGCAGCTCGACGCAGTATTCGATCACGGTGCCGACAAATGTCATTCGTGATCTTTCGGGTAATTTCTTCGGCGGGGTTACGAATCCGTATCAATGGACGTTCAGAACGGGTACGAGCAGCATTCCCACGTTGACGAACGCGACCATTAACGGAACAAGCATCGTATTGACGTTCAGCGAAAATTTGGATACGACGAAAACCCCAAGCGCAAGTAACTTCTACGCGACGGTGAACGATTCGCCGAGAGCCGTTACCGGCGTGTCGATAAGCGGTAACGAGGTGCGTTTGAGTCTGCAGGGCAGCGTGCTGGTCGGACAGACAGTTAGACTCTCTTATTATCCGGATTCGTCGGCCAACAGGAGATTACAAAATACGAGCGGGGTCGAAGTAGCGGCCTTCAACAACCGGACCCTGACGAATTCGACGGCTTCAACCCTGCCTCAGCCGGAAAATGGTTATTTTCACGGGAATACGGTCACCTTGACCTTCAACAAGTCGTTGGCCGAAGTGGCGCCGGGATTCCAAAGCCAAATCCCCGGACAGTTCACGGTCAAGCAAAACGGCGTTCCAATGGGCATTAATTCGGGTTTCTTGAACGGGAGCGTAGTGACGTTGACGCTGAATACTCCCTCAACGAGTCCGCAGCCTGTTTCTGTGTCCTATACGCCCGGGGCGTATCCGCTCCGTGATCCGAATGGAAGCATGGTACCGGCCTTCACCGACTATTACGTGCGCAATTCGTATGATAACGAACCGCCTCAGCTGGCGTCGGCCGCATTGAACGGCAACAAAATCGTGATGACGTACAACGAAGGACTGAACGCTTCGAACGTGCCTCCGGAATCTAGCTTCTCCATCGTCACGACAGGAGTGACGCCGCCGAACGTGACGAAGGTGGCCGTCGTTAACAATACGATCGAGTTGACGTTGTCCCAGAGCGTCGCTTCGAACGTTCCGGTGCTGCTCTACTATTATCCGGGCAACCCGCCGATCATGGATCTGTCGGGTAACGTAGCTCCCGCGATCGTCGGATACAACTTCACTTCGGGGTCGGGAGATGTTGCCGTATTGGCTTCATCGGCCATTTCAGGCAGTCAGCTTACGTTGACGTATTCCGCTCCGCTGAACCCGAATACTGCGCCTTATTCATCGCAGTACACGGTCAAATATGACGGAACGACGATTCCGGTCATCGGCGTATCCGTATCCGGAATGCAAGCGATTCTGAATATGAATACCCCGGTTAACGCGGGACAGACTGTAACGTTAAGCTATATTACGTCCGGGAATCCGCTCAGGGATTCGCTTGATCGTCCGGTCGCGGCTTTAAGCAATATTACCGTCGGAGCGCAGATCGGACCGATCCTCTCGAACTTGCCGGATTATCTTGAATCGGACGGCAACGGAGGCGTACGGCTGGTTATCAACAAAGGAGTCACAACGGCGGCTTCGGCGACACCTTCCGGCCGTTCGGCAAGACGTTATCACGTGGATCCGGACAAGCTGGGCGCAGCTTATTCCTTGATTAAATCGAATGCGGGCGTGGCGAATCCGAGAGTCGGCGTGAGAATTCCGGGGACCGAAGCCGGCGCGCTCGTCAACATTCCGGTACAGACGTTAATCTCGTCTTCGAACAACGTCTCCAACGCCGAATTTATGGTGGATTACGGGGATATGCAATATACGCTTCCGCTCAAGGCGATCAACTTCGCCCGGGAACTGCAAAAGATCGGCGGGAACGCCTCAAGCGATGCGACGCTGCTGTTGAGCATCGAGAGGGTGACCGACACGGGAATGATCGCGGCTCTCGCTAGCCAGGGAGCGCAGAGGATCGGCTCCTCGGCCGATGTTCGAGCTTCCCTGCTCTTCGGGGGGAAGGAGTATCCTATCTCTGCTTATGAGTTGTATGTCAAAGGCACGTTCACGGTTCCGGCATCGGTTGGCAATACAGATAGTCTGGCCGTCGTTCATCTAGATTCCGAGACGGGTAAAGTCGGTTATGTGCCTACGACGATCACGAATAACGGTACATCCTTGAACGTGCAATTCATGCGTAAAAGCAACGGTCTCTACTCGGTAGTCCGCAGAACGATGCAGTTCTCAGACATGAGAGGCCATTGGGCGAACAGCGACGTGTCGCTTCTTGCTTCCAAGTTCGTCGTCGTCGGCACGACGCCTTCTACTTTTGCTCCGACAGTCAATATTACGAGAGCGGATTTCGCGGAATTCATCGTACGGGGACTGGGATTGAACGGAGACCGTTCGGCTGCGAGCAAATTCAAGGACGTCACTTTGTCAGGCGCGTCGGCCTCCTATATCGGAGCGGCAAGCGCCGCAGGAATCGTGCAGGGCGGAACGGACGGAAGATTCCGTCCGAATGCCCCTATCACTCGAGAAGAGATGGCGACGATGATGGTACGGGCGATGAACGTCGCCGGCGTCCAACTGTCCGCCGACTCGTCCAGCCTGTACATGTACAGCGATCAGAACCGGGTCAGCAGTTGGGCCAAAGACGGCGTGTCGGTCAGCGTGCAGGCCGGGATCATTAGCGGCGTGACGCCGACGCTGCTGCGGCCCCAGAATAATGCTTCTCGCGCGGAAGCGGCGGTCATGATCAAGCGGCTGCTCGATTACGTGGAGTTCCTATGAACCACCGGATCCTGACCGAACGAGGGTTGAACATGCCGGGCGTATCCTTGCGCTACCCCTTCTACCCCGACTTGCCGGTGCTGTTCGTCGGAAGCAAGATGTTCGCTTTGCTCGGCAGAACGGGCGATCGCGAGAGCGTCAACCTGAAGGCCGATCCAGACGAAGCCTGGCTGCTGAGGCAGCAGTATCCCGGCTCCGTCCTGCCCGGCTACCATATGAACAAGCGGCATTGGAACACGGTCGTGCTGGACGGGCAGGTGCCGGACGACGAAGTTCTCGCGATGCTGGAGCAATCCTACCGATTGGTCAGAAGCAAGCTCCCGAAGCGGGAAAGAGAGACGCTTGAATAGGACGCTAGCAAGAGAGACGGCGCGCTGCCGTCTCTTTTTCTATGTTGCCGCCCACCGAAACATTAAAAATTTCATGACATTCCGGGAGGGTTGTAACTTTTCGCCTCTTTCTGAGTCTAATAGAATAGGGAAAGTAGGAAGATTGCTAGACGCTGAAAGCACCAGATGTCGGCGCACAGCAAGCTTCCGCCAAAATCTAATAGACTTACAGGAGAAAGAAGTACATGCCATTACTCTACTCGCAAACCCGACATAAGCGTTCCCGTCTCGTTCTGCCGTTTCTCGCGGGGGTTCTCGTATTCACCGCGCCGGTCCCGCCCGGATGGGCCCCGGCGGCGCATGCGGCGACCGCGCAGCAAGCCGTTACTTACAAGCTCGTCAAGCAAGACGAAACGATGGTCACCTCCGGCGTGCGGCAAATCACGTACGCCTGGGTTCCTTCGAACGCCTCTCAGGTGACCGAAATTGTTCGCGTGCTCCAAGTCGATCTGCAAAACCCGCACGTCCATCTCGACGCGATGGGCGGCCCGCAGGGCAGCGTTACCGCCAGGCAATCCGTCGGCGCGATGGTCCGGGAGACCGGAGCGGTGGCTGGCGTTAACGGCGACGTGTTTCGGATGGGGAGCTCCGCGGAAGGCGTTCCGATGGGGGCGCAGATCACGTCCGGTCAACTGCTCGTCAGCACGGAGCAGCTGCAAGGCATGTACGCCTTCGGCGTGACCGGCAATCGTCAGCCGATCATCGACAATTTCGTGTTTGCCGGCACGGTGACGGCGGCGAACGGCGCCTCGTTCCCGCTGACGGGGTTGAACAAGTCCGCTTACCGCACGGAGCCGGACCGGGCATACAGCCACGTGAACGCGCTGTACATGTACACGAACGCCTGGACCGCGCCTGAGCGTCCGGCGGCGAGCGCGACGACGCCGACGGAGGCGCTTGTCGTGGACGGCATCGTCACCGAGATCGCCGACAGACAGGCGATCGCCACGCCGATCCCGGCGAACGGCTACATCCTGCGCGGGCACGGAACCGCGGCGACGTTCCTCACGACGAATCTGGCCGTGGGCGATCGGGTCGACTCGGCGTATTCGCTCCGCTCCGCGACGGACGGCAAGACGTACGACACCTCTGCCTTCCAGATGATGGTCAGCGGTCATACGCTTCTGCTGGACAAAGGGGCCGCGGTCTCTTTTACGCGAGACGTAAACGGATTAAGCGGCCACTCGCCGCGCGCGCGCACCGCGGCAGGCTACTCGAGGGACGGCAAGACGGCTTACCTGGTCACGGTGGAGGAAAACGGCGGACGCAAAGGCGTGACGCTGAAGACGCTGCAGCAGATGCTCGTTCAGCTGGGCGTATGGAAGGCGGTCAACCTCGACGGCGGCGGGTCGACGACGATGATCAGCCGGCCGCTCGGCGATTTCCAGGTTCAACTGGCGCACCCGACGTCCTCGGGCACGACGCAGCGGCTCGTCACGAACGGGATCGGCATCTATACGACCGCTCCCCAAGGCACGCTGAAAGGCATCGCCGTCAGCGGAGCGGACACGTTGTTCGTCGGAGAACAAGCAACTTTCTCGTTAAAAGCTTACGATTCCTACTATAATCCGATGGAGCCGAGCGGCTTGACGCCGACCTGGAGCATCGACAAGCAGCTGGGGGCGTTCGCGAACGGCGTGTTTACGGCGGCCAGGCCGGGCGACGCGACCGTCACTGTCAAGCAGGGCGGCGCGTCCGATACGCACGGCATCGAGATTCTCGGCGAAGCGAAGATCGCCAAGCTGCTCGTCGAGCCGAGCTCGACGATTCTCAGACCGGGGGCGGTCATCGACATGAAGGTCAAGGCGCAGCTCACCGACGGCAGAGAGCTGCCGGTTCCGGCCTCGTCGATCAACTGGGAGTTCCGCGGCTTCACGGCCAATTCCAAGGACGGCAAGATTACCGTCGCCAAGGTGCAGAACAACGTCTCGGCCGGCTACGCGATCGCGAGATACGACGGCTTCGGGGGCGTCGCCGTGCTGACTTCGGGTACGGAGAAGCTGCTCGAGGATTTCGAGAATGCGACGTACAACGTTGGCTTCACCGGCACGCCGGCGGAGACGGCCGGCTCGGCGTCCATCGTCACGGGCGTTCCCGGACGCGAAATGTCCAAGGTGCTCGTCATGGATTACGACTTTACGGTCGGCACCGGCAGAAGGTTCGCCAACGCCGTGCTGAACGAGGGCCAGGGAATCGCGATCGACGGCTCGCCGAGCGCGATCTCGATCGACGTGATGGGCGACGGGGGCATGCAATGGCTGCGCGCCGAGTTCGTCAACGGCGACGGCAAGCCGGCGTACGCGACGATCGCCGATAAAGTCGATTGGACAGGCTGGAAGAACGTCCGCTTCGATCTCGCCCAAGCTAATTTGAAGCCCGGGGCCAGGCTGAACAAGCTCTACATCGTCAATCAGGTAGAGAATCAGGACGAGCGTTCGGTTCAAGGCGAGCTCGCTTTCGACAACATCAGCCTGATTTACCCGGGACATTCGCCAGTCGCCAAGCCGACGATCGTCATGACGGTCGGGAAGACGGACGCGACGGTGGACGGCCAGCCGGCCAAGCTTCCGGGCGCGCCGTTCGTGCAGAAAGGCACGACCTTCCTGCCGCTTCGCTTCGTCGGGGACAGCCTCGGCGCCCAGGTTGTCTGGAATGCGGCAACCCAGAGAGTGACCGTCCTGCGCGGGGACCGGATGCTCGAGCTGTGGGTCGGCAAGGATTCGATGTCCTTGAACGGGGTTCGTCAGCAGATGAGCGTCGCGCCGGTCGTCATCAAGGGAAGCGTGTACGTGCCGGTCCGCCTCGTCTCCGAGCAACTCGGTCATAACGTCGGTTGGGTGAACAAAACCAGAACGATTACAATTCATTAATTTTAGTCCGGGAGACTTAATCCTCTCTCGATGTGTCTAGGAAATATGGTATGATGTTAACATTGCTAGCGTAACGACAGCATGGAACGCAGGAGGCAAGATTCGATACGGGCATTCGGGGCAGGGGAGCAATTGCGATGGATTATCATGTGGACCAGATAGATCGTGTAATCCAGAATGCGATATCCGTAATGGAAGACAGCAAAGTGCAAGTGTTCGAGATTTGCGAAGCCGCGCGAAGAGAACTGCATTCCCTGACGCAAGAGCTGGACACCGTATTGCAAGACACATCGGAAACGATAGAGAGAGTAGACAGCATAGAGAGAGATTACCGGCTGGCGCGAATCCGATTGACGGAGGTCAGCCGGGATTTCGTCCGATATTCGGAGAAAGACATCAAATCCGCCTACGAGCGGGCCACGCAACTGCAGCTCGATCTGATGGTCTACCGGGAAAAGGAAAGCTACCTGAAAGCCCGCCGAGACGAGCTGCAGCTTCGCATGAAGAACGTCGAGGTCTCGATCGAGCGCGCCGATACGATCAATCTGCAGATGAGCGTCGTGCTCGATTATTTGTCGGGCGACCTGACCCAGGTGACGCGCATTCTCGAATCGGCGAAAAACCGGCAGCTCATCGGCCTAAAGATTATTCTGGCCCAGGAGGAAGAGCGCAAGCGGATCGCCCGTGAGATTCACGACGGTCCCGCGCAGTCGCTGGCCAATCTGGTGCTCCGGACGGAGATCGCCGAACGGCTTCTGGATACGAACGACCTGGAGCTCGTCCGTCAGGAACTGATGGACCTGAAAGCGCAGATCCGAACCGGACTCGAGGACATTCGTAAAATTATTTTCAACCTGCGTCCGATGGCTCTCGACGATCTCGGCCTCGTTCCGACGCTCCGCAAGTTCGTGCAGGACTTCGAGGAGAAAACGAGAATCCGCGCGGTCATGGAGACGACGGGCAAGGAGAAGCGGCTGCCGAACGCGATGGAGGCGGCGATGTTCCGGCTCGCGCAGGAAGCGTTCAACAACGTGCTGAAGCATGCGCAATCGACGTACGTCTCGCTGGAGCTGATCTTTCAAGGCGAAGACAGCGTGCAGATGCTGATCGAGGACAACGGCGTCGGCTTCTATCCGGAAGCGGTGGAGGCGCGGTCCAAGTCCCATTCCCACTTCGGCTTGATCGGCATGAAGGAGCGCGTCGAGCTTCTTCAAGGCCAGATGGAGATCAATTCGCGGATCGGTCAAGGCACGAAAATCAAAATCAATGTTCCCATTAAGGCTACGCCAAGAAAGGAGTTAATCGCGCATGGAGACTAAAACGGCGACGCGTCCGATTAAAGTGCTGCTGGCCGACGATCATCAGCTGTTCCGGGAAGGGTTGAAGCGGATCCTGAACATGGAGAGCGACCTGGAAGTGATCGGCGAGTGCGGCGACGGCATTCAGGTGCTCGAATTCTGCAACCGCGAGAAGCCGGACGTCGTGCTGCTCGACATCAATATGCCGACGGAGAACGGGGTTATCGCGACGGAGCGGCTGCGGGATATTTTTCCGGAGATCAAGATCATCATCCTGTCTATCCACGACGACGAGAGCTACGTGTTCGAGACGCTGCGCAAGGGCGCGACGGGGTATCTGCTCAAGGATATGGAAGCGGAGTCGCTCGTGAACGCCATCCGCACGGTCGCGGAAGGACATGCCTACATCCATCCGAAGGTGACCGGCAAGCTAATCAACCAGCTTCGGCGCATGACCTATCTCGACGAGATCGGCGCGACCTCCGGCGCGGCGGCCAGCCGGGAGACGGTCACGAAATTCATCCCTCGCGGCAACAATCCGCTGACCCGGCGGGAAGCCGAGGTGCTTCGCCTGATGGCGGAGGGCAAGAGCAACAAAACGATCGGCGAGAACCTGTTCATCAGCGAGAAAACGGTCAAAAACCACGTCAGCAGCATCCTGCAGAAAATGGAAGTGGACGACCGGACGCAAGCCGTCATCAACTCGATCAAATACGGCTGGGTTACGCTCTGAACCATACTACATAGCTGAAACTTCACAATAGAAAAGACGAACGAACAATCCTTGACCATCCATTGAAGCCCTCGGGGCTTCTTTTTTTCGCTATCGGACACAGATGCACTTATTTTGCCGAAATCCCCTTGTTTCGTCGGCGGTTCGGACACACGATCCGTTATTTCCATTCATCATGGTCGAAATGGCCGCCATCCAAGCAAATAACGGATTCTCTGTCCGCGAAGGTGCGCAAAACCCGGTTTTGTTCACAGATAGCGGATCCTCTGTCCGAACGGGCTAACGCCTCAAAAAATAAAGCGTTTGCAAAAAGAATAAGAACGTGATATAGTAGTTCCAGAAACCGCTTTCTCGTAAACTATCCTCTCCAGTAACCGGTTTCTGAAATGAAGTGAAGGTGGACAATACGAAATGAAACCGACGATTACTCACGTGGCGGAGCGGGCTCAAGTGTCGAAGGCGACCGTGTCTCGCGTGCTTAACGACAACCCTCAGGTCAAGGGGGAGATCAGGGAGCGGGTTCTTCGCGCGATCGAGGAGTTGGGTTATCACCCGAATTCGATCGCAAGAAATTTGGCGACGAACCGGTCGAACGTCATCGGCTTGATCCTTCCCGATATTACGAACCCCTACTTTCCGTTCATCGCTCGCGGGATCGAGGATGCCGCTCACCAGCTCGGATATTCGCTTTTCATCAGCAACACCGACAATAATCCGAAGCTCGAGCAAGAGTACATTCATAAAATGGTGGAGCAACAGGTAGGCGGAATCGTGCTGATCTCCTCAACGCTCGACGAAGAGGCCGTCCACGAATTGACCGGTCTCGGAACGCCGATCGTGCTGTGCGACCGTCAGATCGTAGGCAAGCCTTTCGACTCTGTGGTCATTGACAATTATAAAGCGGCTTACGAAGCGGTCAGCTATTTCATTGAGCGCGGTCATAGGCGGATCGCGCACTTGGCCGGCCCGAGAAATATCCAATCGGCGGAAAGTCGTCGGAACGGATATCTCGACGCCATGCGCAGCGCCGATCTGCAGCCGTTCGTCAGCACGGGGGCGTTCAGTTACGAGTCGGGCGTGCACCAAACGGGGGCCGTCATCGACGAGTACAGGCCGACGGCCTTGTTCGCGTCGAACGATCTGCTCGCGTTCGGGGCGATGCATGAAATCCATCGCAGAGGCCTGACTGTACCGGGAGACGTCGCGATAATCGGCTGCGACGACATTTCGTTCAGCAAGATGTCGCGTCCGCTTCTCAGCACGATATCAATCCCGGTCTACCAGATCGGCGTTACTGCGATGCAGCTTCTGGAAGAGCGGATAAAGGGAGGAAGAAACGGAACGAAAAATGTCATTATGAAACATAAACTGGTGCACAGAGAATCATGCGGGGGGGTGAGCCTAAGATGAGTGCGCAGATTGTCGTCGTCGGAAGCCTGAATATGGATATGGTCGTCGGCGTGAATCAACGTCCGAAGCCCGGAGAAACCGTGCTGGGAAAACATTTTTTTATGAATTCGGGCGGCAAAGGAGCGAACCAGGCGGTAGCCGCTCGAAAGCTTGGCGCAACGGTCGCTATGGTGGGGAAACTGGGAGCGGACATGTTCGCGGATCAATTGCTGGCCAGTCTCGAGCAAGTCGGCGTCGACTGCAGCGCGATCGAACAAGTGCCCGGGCAAACGACAGGCGTAGCGTTCGTGACGCTGGATCCGGATGGCGAGAACAGCATTATCGTCTCGCCGGGAGCGAATCTCCTGCTTACCCCGGAGGACGTCCGTCGACAGGAAGAGTTGATCAAGCAATCGAAGCTGCTGATGGTGCAGTTGGAGGTGCCGCTGGAAACGGTGCTGGAGGCGATCGCCATCGCCAGACGCCATCACGTTCCGGTGCTCCTGGATCCCGCCCCGGCGCAGCATTTGTCGGAAGATCTGCTGAGTATGGTGGATTACATCGTTCCGAACGAGACGGAAATCGCCCAATTGACGGGCATACATGTTTTCGACCAGGTGACGGCCAAGCTTGCGTCCGTCGAATTGCTCCGGCAAGGCGTATCGACCGTATTCGCCAAACTAGGCGAAAAAGGCTTGGTCGTCGTAAGTTCGAACAGCACATTCGTCGTCGATTCCTATAAAGTGAATGCCGTGGATTCCACGGCGGCCGGCGACGCTTTCGCGGGAGCGGTCGGAGCCGCGATCGTAAGCGGGAAAGACATCTGGTCGACCGCAAAGTTCGCTTCCGCAATCGGCGCGATCACGGTGACGCGCAAAGGCGCGCAAATTTCCATGCCCAGCCTCGACGAAGCAGAGCAATTCATTAAACGGGAAGCCCATCGCGAAATAAGCTCCAATTGATTGCCTATTTCCTCAGGAGGGTGTTGAATATGTCTTACATTGCGATAAATAACGTCTCCAAACGATTTGTCCGCCGAGGGCAATGGACCGAAGCTTTAAAAGATGTTCAACTGACGATCGATAAAGGGTCGTTCGTCAGCTTTATAGGGCCAAGCGGCTGCGGCAAATCGACGCTGCTCAGAATTATCGGCGGACTGATGGAGATCGACGGGGGCGAAATCAGCATTGGAAATCGTTCGCCCGCGGAGATGCAGGCGGCCAAGCAATTCGGATTCGTTCCGCAAGCGCCGGCTCTTTTTCCCTGGCGCACGGTGCTGCAAAATATGCAAATCCCGTTCGAGGTCAATCGTAAAAATAATGCAAGCAATGAAGAAGGTCAGGCAGATCCGATCGAGCTGTTGCAGTCCGTTGGCCTGGGAGATTTTATACACGCCTATCCGAAGGAGCTGTCGGGAGGGATGAAGCAGCGCGTCGGAATTGCTAGAGCCTTTGCGGCCAACGCTCCGATTCTGCTGATGGACGAGCCCTTCTCCGCGCTGGACGAAATTACCCGGGAGGTTCTCATGCTCCAACTGATGAAAATATGGGAACATCACAAGAAGACGGTCATCTTCGTCACCCATAGCCTTCAGGAGGCGGTCTATCTCTCGGACAAGGTGGTTGTGATGTCAAGCCGTCCCGGCAAAATCTCCAACGTGATCGACATCGACATTCCTCGGGTGCGGGACGAATCTATTATCGGTACGGAACAGTTTCGCAGCTATGTGACGAAAGTACGGAATTCTTTGCGCGAAAGGTGGGAGTAGCACAATGAGTCAATCCATGCGGGATACGAATGTTAAACCGGGAATGGCGATGAACGGGAAGGAGCAACTCTCTGCGAATGGCGAGGACACGGTCTTCATGAAGATGAGAGCCGCCGCAAGCTCGGTGATCCTTCCCTTGGCGACCTTTGTTATTCTGTTCGTCGTCTGGGAGCTGGCCGTTCGATTGCTGGACGTCAAGACGATTATTCTGCCCGCTCCTACCTATATCTTTGCCGAGCTTTTCGGCTCGTTCAGCTTTTACTTGCCGCATATTAGAGTGACGTTTTACGAAGCGATCATGGGCTTCCTTCTCGGAACGTTTCTGGCATTGGTCGGAGGAGTGCTGATGTCTCAATCGCGTTTGCTTGAACGCATGCTGCTGCCGCTCGCCGTTCTGGCGAACGTCACGCCGATCGTCGTTATCGCGCCGCTGTTTATGATCTGGTTCGGCTTCGGATCGTATCCGAAAATTCTCATTTCCGCGATCTGTACCTTTTTTCCGATGCTGATCAATTCCATTGCCGGTTTCCGATCGGTAGACGAGAACAACTATGAATATATGCGTTCGCTGCATGCCAGCAAGCTGGAAATTTTCATTAAACTGCGGTTCCCGAACAGTCTGCCTTACCTTTTCGCCGCGGCCAGAACTTGCATGAGCATGTGCGTCATCGGAGCGGTCGTCGGCGAGATGTACGGATCGACCAAAGGCTTGGGCAACGTCGTGAGCCAGTCCGCCAATTATCTCGAAATGGATCGCATGTTCTCCGCCATCATTCTCCTGGCGGCCATGGGGATCCTCATGACGAATGCCGTTCGTCTGCTTGAGCGCCGGTTGCTCTCATGGCACAGATAGAAGCCGACGCCGCGAAAACGGGGAATAAGAGAAAATGGACGCTTTGCGTATTAAGCGCTTTCATTGTCGCCGTGATGACGGCTTGCTCCGATCAAGCGGCGAACCGGAGCGCCGCTCCCTCCGCAAGCGCCGGCGAATCTCCGAGCGGCGTTCGGCACGAAGCATCGGCGATCGACTGGGACGCGCGAATCGTCCTGAACAAGAAAGCGGGAAAAATTACGTACGTCACGGGATTCAACTACGCGGCATCTTCCCCTGACGTTAACGCGGTGGTGGCGGACGAGCTCGGATACTTCGAGAAGCTGGGCTTGAACGTCGAGGTCGTTCCCGGACTGGATCCCGACGGGATGAAGCTGATCTCCACCGGCAAGGCGCAAATTGCCAGCGCGGGCTCGGCAAGCCTGGTCATCCAGTCGGTTGCCAACGGGGCCGAAATCAAAGGGATTGCTTTAATGAGCGAGGAAGGGCTGGCTGCCCTTATGGTGCTGGACGATTCGGGCATTCGGACGCCGAAGGATTTGGAAGGCAAAACCGTCGGCTACAAAGGGGCGCTCCCGTCGCATTTTAAGGCGATGTTCAATCATGCGGGCGCGGATATTTCGAAAATCGAATTCGTAGGCGTCGGTTTCGATCCGACCATCCTGAATACGACGGATGTGGATGCGGTCACCGTTTTTAAGTCCAACGAGCCGATTGCCATGAACGACTTGGGCTTTAAGGTTCGTCTGCTCGACCCCAAGGATTACGGGGTGCCGACCTCGTTCGGCGTCGTTGCGGCGAATGCCGAATTTCTGGCCAGTTATCCGTCGGCCGCCGAGGATTTCCTGAGAGCCCTATTCAAGGCGCACGAATTTATCGTCGCCAATCCGGACGAAGCCGTCTCCATATTGGCAAGCCGTTCGGAGATGGGCTATAACCTGGAGACCGAGAAAAACCGCTTAAAGGCGGAGATCGAAATCATCGCGAACGCTCGTGTCGCGGGCAAAGGATTGGGCTGGCAGACGGAAGAGCATTGGCAGAAAGAAATCGATATGCTGTCGATTACGGGCGCGATATCGAGAGCCGTAACGGTGGATGAAGCGATGGATAATAAGCCGGTTTCCTCGATTTACCGCGGCGATAAGCTGATATGGATCGAATAGCGATTCCTTGACTTTCGGGGTACAAACCGTGAAAGCGGTTTTATCATAGGCTTGTATACAACAAAGGGAGGTTGCAAAAGTGAAAAAAACGTCAAGTCGTCTAGTATTGAGCTTGCTCTGCGTCGTCCTGTTGGCCGTGATGGCGGCATGCTCCGGCAATTCGAAGAAAGAGGCTTCCCCGAGCGCGACGCCAAGCGCGGGCGGATCTTCGAGCGCAGGCGCGGATAATCCGTACGGGATCGATTGGGAGGCGCGGAAAGCCGCCAACAAGGAAGCGGGCAAAATCAAGTTTATTACTTCGTTCAACTACGCGGCGTCGGCTCCGAGCGTGAATGCGGTCGTGGCGGACGAGCTCGGATATTTCGAGGAGCTGGGCCTGGACGTCGAAGTCATCCCCGGCCTGGAAGCCGAAGGGATGAAGCTGCTGGCCGCCGGCCAGGTGCAGTTCGGGGGTTCGGGAACGGCAAGCACGGTCATTCAATCCATCGTTAACGATGCCGAAATCAAAGGCCTTGCCGTGATGAGCCCGGTCGGCTTGGGCGCCCTGATGGTGCTGGAAGAGTCGGGCATCCAAGAGCCGAAGGATCTGGAAGGCAAGACGGTCGGCTACAAAGGAGCGCTGCCGGCAAGCTTTAAGGCGATGTTCCGAAATGCGGGAGCGGATATCGACAAGATCAATCTGGTATCCGTCGGTTTCGATCCCTCGATTCTGGTGACGACGGACGTGGACGCCATTACCGTATTCAAATCCAACGAACCTAACGCGATGGAAAAGATGGGGCATAAAGTTCGCTTGATCGATCCGCAGGACTACGGGATCAACTCTTCGTTCGGCGTCGTCGTCGGGAATAACAAGTTTGTCGAGAAGCATCCGACCGCTGCCGAGGATTTCCTGAGAGCGCTGTTCAAAGCGCAGGAATATCTCAAGTCTAACCCGGACGATACGATTAAAATTTTGGAAGGCCGTTCGGAAACGACTTATAACGTGGATACCGAGTCCAACCGCTTGAAGGTAGAGATGGAAATCATCGAGTCTTCGAAGATCGAGGGACATGGCATTGGCTGGCATACGGAACAACAATGGCAAGACGAGATTGTCACCTTGGTGAGCATGGGCTCGATCAAGAATGCGTTAGCGGTGGACACCGTGATGAACAATACGCTCATTTCCTCGATTTATGACGGCGACAAGCTGATTTGGATCGAATAATAAATGGACGGGAAGGGAGAATGAACATGCAAAAGAAAATTCATTTCGGCTGGTTCACGGAATACGGCCCGATCGGATGGACCGATCCGAATCCGAAGGAAGGCTCCGATTGGCGCTACCCGGAGATCTATCAAGAAATGGCCGCCCTCTGCGAGCAAGCGGGATTCGACCTGGCTATTTTCGCGGATCATCTGGGCATCTCTTCTACCTATACCAATTCGCTCGACTTTTATATCAAGCACGGCCTGAACGGCGTCTGCCATGACTCCACGATGCTCGCCTCCATGGTTGCGGCGAAGACGCAACATCTCGGCGTCACGACGACGGTGTCGACGACGTTGACGCCGCCCTATTTGCTGGCCCGGCAGCTCGCGTCGCTGGATCACCTGACGAGGGGGCGCGTGGCCTGGAACGTGGTGACGACCGCGAACGTAGCAGGCTTCAAGAACTACGGCATCGACGAGATGCCGGAGCATGACGCCCGCTACGACCAAGCCGACGAATACCTGGAATTGTGCTTCAAGCTGTGGAACAGCTGGGCCCCCGATTCGGTCGTCATGGACCGCGAGACCGGCATCTTCGCCGATCCGGGCAAGGTTAAACCGATCGATTTCGAAGGCAAGTATTATAAGTCCGCCGGACCGCTGAACGTTACGCCTTCTCCGCAGGGCCGGCCGGCCATCGTTCAGGCGGGATCCTCCAACCGGGGCATGGATTTCGCCGCGCGGTGGGCCGACGCGATCATCGTGGCCAAACAGACGGTGGAAGATATGAAAAAGTACTACGCCGATATCAAGGGACGCATGGCCAAGTTCGGCCGCAACCCGAATGAGATGAAGGTGTTCTTCATCATCAAGCCGGTGATCGGGGAGACGGAGGAGATCGCCAGGCAAAAGGCGGCGGAGCCGCCGTCGGAAATGGCCATTCATACGGCGCTGGCGGCCATGTCCTCCAGAATGAGCGTCGACTTGTCCCAATACGATCTGGACGAACCGATGCCGGCACTCGGCGGTCCGAAGGTGCAAGGCGGTCAGACGACCATATCCCGTTATCAGTCGGAGGGACGCCGGCCAACGCTGCGGGAGATTGCGGCGCAGGAAGCCTCGGGCAACAAGCTGAACATCGTAGGCACTCCGGAGCAGGTTGCGGATCAATTGGCGACAATCATGGAAACCGTCGGCGGAGACGGATTCGTCGTTCGGGTGGACAACCATAACTACCATTACTTGAAGGAATTCGTGGAGACGGTCATTCCCGTGCTTAAGGACAGGGATTTGGTGCGCCGGGAGTACAAGGGAAGCACGCTTCGCGAAAATCTGCTGGAGTTCTAGATCAAACAAGGAGCTCAAAATGGCGAATCGAATCGATTATAACAAGATTGATTTCGGCGTGTTCCTGCCCATCGCCAATGGCGGCTGGATCATCTCGAACGCCTCGCCGAGACTGGACGCAAGCTATTCGTTGAATCGCGCATCGACGATTCTGGCGGAGGAGCTTGGCCTTGACTTCGTCATGTCGATGGCCAAATGGCGCGGTTACGGCGGCGATACCGATCATTGGGGAACGTCCTTGGAATCGATGACGATGATGGCCGGCTTGGCCGAGGCGACAACCCGGGTCAAGCTGTTCGCTACCGTGCACACGCTGCTGTATCATCCCGTCGTGGCCGCGAAAATGTTCGCGACCCTCGACCAGATCAGCGGCGGACGAATCGGCATGAACGTCGTTTCGGGCGCGTACGAAAAAGAATTTTCGCAGATGGGCATGTGGCCTCGGCACCTGGATCACGACGCGCGCTACGATCTGGCCGGAGAGTGGATCCGGCTTGTCAAGCGTCTGTGGAGCGAGGAACGTGTCGACCATCAAGGAGCCTTTTTTGAGCTGAACGATTGCCGTTCCAAACCGAAGCCTTTGCAGCAACCCCGCCCTCTTATCCTGTGCGCCGGCGCATCGGATAAGGGGATGGGCTTCGGCATCGAAGAGGGAGACGCGTGCTTCGTCGGCGGCAGCGATCTTGAAGATTTGGCGCGGGTGAGCCGAAGGGCGAAGGGGATGGCTGCGGAGAAAAACAAAACGATCAAGACCTACGCCATGTTTACGATCATCCCCGATCAGCCGGGCATGCCTGCGGAGGAACGCAAGCGGATCTATCAGGAAGGGGCCGACGTCAAGGCGATTCAAGGCATCCTGCGGAGCTACGGGCTGGAGCCGGACGGAAGGGAAAATTCCATGGTGGCGCGTTCCAGAAACGTGTTTATGACGGAGACGATCTCCGGCGACGCGGACGAAATCGTGCAACGGATCAGATCCATTATCGAAACGGCCAGCTTGGACGGAATGATGCTGACGTTTCCCGATTATATTGAGGACCTGCGGTTTTTCGGCGAGCGGGTGCTGACGAAATTGCGGATATGAGCTAACTCGACCAAGATTCTAAGGGGGAATTGAGATGAGCAAAGTCGTCGTCCTGTCAGGCAGCCCTTCAGGCACATCGAGGTTGGACGGACTATTGAAGCATACGATCTCTTATTTGGAGAAGGGCGGGATGCACGCGACGCTGCTTCGGGTGCGCGATTTGCCGCCCGAGGACCTGCTTTATGCCCGGTTCGACAGCGACGCGATCGTACAGGCGAATGCAACGGTAGCTTGGGCGGACGCCGTCATCGTGGCGACGCCCGTGTATAAGGCGTCCTATACCGGGGTATTGAAGGCGTATATCGATCTGCTCCCGCAGAAAGGATTCGAGAACAAAATCATGCTGCCTCTGGCCATGGGAGGAACGCTGGCCCATCAGCTCAGCATCGATTATGCGATAAAACCGTTGATGGCCGCCCTCGGCGCCACGCGGATCTTAACGGGCATGTTCGTCCTGGATTCGCAGGTGAGCTGGAACGGCCACGGAGACTTGGAGATGCAAGACGAAGTCGCTGCTCGGCATGTTAAAACCATGGATCAACTTTTGACGGCAATTCAAAACGGCACCGCATAGGATCATGTAAAATGCCAACGCGAACATCATGGACAACGTCACTCGCTTCTTTGCAATGGCTCCTGTTTATGTTTGCCAATACGGTCGTTGTCCCTTTATCCGTAGGCTCGGCCTTCGATCTGCCCACGTCTGACATCGCCGGAATCGTTCGAAGCTCGCTGATCTTCACGGGAATCGCTTGTATGCTGCAAGGCTTGATCGGCCACCGATATCCGCTTCTGGAAGGACATTCGGGAGTCATGTGGGGGCTGATGCTTACTTTAAGCATTTCGGCTTCTTCCACGGGGATGAGCTTGACGTCGATCGGCGGAGGAATCGCAACGGGGATGCTGCTGGCCGGAGTCGCAACTGCGGTGCTGGGGGCGTTCAATCTCCTTGCCTCTATCCGGAAGATTTTTACCCCGATGGTGATGAACGTCTTTTTGTTTCTGTTAACGTTTCAGTTGGTTTCGATTTTCTTCAAGGGCATGCTGAAGACTTCGCCGGACGGGATGTTGGACATGCCCGTAAGTTTGTTTTCTGTCGGAATTGCCCTATTCGTCATTTTGCTCAAAATCATGGGGAAGGCGATTGGGAACTTTTCCATCCTGATCGGAATTGTCGTAGGCTGGGTTTTATATTTGCTTGTTTTTCCGTCGGCGCAATCCGTTAACGTTGCTCAGTCTTCGTTCAGCATCCCGATATTCCCGCTGGGAACGCCGAATTTAAATGTGAGCATTATTGCGATTACGTTTCTGGCAAGCTTCGTCAATCTAAGCAATATGATCGCGTCCGTCCAGGCCGCTTCCAACCTGTTTCAGCGCAAAGCAACGAAAAGCCAACTGAGAAATTCGTATGTGCTAACAGGTCTGTATTCGATTGCGGCGTCCGTTCTGGGATTGGTGTCCTATGCGACATTTGCCTCCACTATCGGTTTTCTGGAAAGCACCCGAAACTTCGATCGCAAGCCCTTTCTGATCGGGGGAGGATTGATGTCGCTGCTGGGGGCAATCCCGCTTCTCGGCGGGATTCTGGCGACCTTGCCCATCACGGTAGGGAACGCGGTGCTGTTCGCCGCGAATTTGCAGCTCTTGGGAACCTCCTTAAGAGGCATTAAAGGTTACGATTTCAATTCGGTTACGATTCATCGTCTGGCTATCCCTCTTCTGGTCGGGGTCTGCATGATGAATCTGGACGCGACTCTGTTCAGCGGGGTGCCCGTTCTCCTGCAGCCGTTGCTCACGAACGGCTTTATTATGGGCGTTGTATTATCGATTCTGCTGGAAAAGCTTGTGAAGTGGGATAAAGTCGGCTTGTGAGTCGGCTGTGACTTGAACGCTCGGTTGATCGCGACTGACCAAATCGTTTGATCTATTCAAGGAGGCGAATTGCGGTTTTGTACAGCCGCGGTTCGCCTTTGCCATTCCCGGATGGGATGCGACTGGGGCCGGGAATGGCTATCGGACGCACGAGCCCTTATTTTGCCGAAACCCCCGCATTTTGCTGGCGATTCGGACAGAGGATCCGTTATTTCGATGATCCATGGCCGAAATCGCCATCTCGGAGCCGAATAACGGATCCTCTGTCCGCGAAGGTGCGCAAAACCCGGTTTTGTTCACAATTAGCGGATCCTCTGTCCGTATGGCCTAGGGCGATGGGCAAGGCGAGGCGGTTAGCGATGGAGCAAGGCGAGGCGTTTGGCGACGGGCGGAGTGAAAGGTATGCGGTAAACGGAAGAACGGAAAGACAAGGTAATGGCGCAAAGGCGCGAAAAAGGACCGTCAGGGAATCGACCTTCTTCCCAGACGGTTTCACTGAATCCACCAAAATTTATAACATTACGGGGGGGAGAGCTTCAATCCTGTTCTTTTTTTGTTTAAGGTGGGACGATGTCCTCCGCCACTGTACCTTCTAGCATCATCGCACTTCGTTTCTCCTCACACCCGCACACTCGTACCTCACGCCCCAACCACATTCCTTGCATTAATTGTATGAAGTACAATTAATTGTCCGGAAATTTTGCGGATTTTGGATATAAATGCACGAAATACAACTAATCTGTCCAAACTGGGCCAGAATGAAGTGAAAGAGGCTGAATTAGTTGTATTTTATGCAATAAACTTTTTCAGCATCAGAAATCTTCACCGCCAAAGCCTTTGTCGAATCGCGCGCACTTCACCTTGCGTTCTCGATCAGGCCAAACGTTTGTTTCAAGAAGTCGGCGGCGTCGGTGGAAGAATGCGTATTGTACAGCAGGCTGTGATGCGGGCAGCGCCGCCGAGGAAGCGTCTCAGCAGCGCATCGCTTTGTAACGACGAAAATGGAAAATCCGTTCACAGCCGGGCACCCAGCCGACGAGCAGAATTCGGTGTAGACCGTGTCAGTTTCCCGGCATTAGTCGTTAAGCTCGCACTGTGGAAATCCCCACGTTCCTATCCAACTCTATATGTTAAATACCCCCATGAAAAGATGTCTAATTATGAAGGTATTACCGCTATTATGAAAGTGCTATTCTAGTTGATAAATTCTAAAAGACGGACGGGTGACGGAATGGGTATTATCGAAGTGAATCAAGTGACAAAAACGTATCGGCAATACAAACGCTATCCGGGATTGATAGGTTCCATGCGCAGTCTGTTCACGAGAAAGTTTACGGAAGAGACCGCGGTTCGCGAAATTTCCTTCTCGATCGGGGAAGGCGAAGCGGTGGGCTATCTGGGACCGAACGGTGCCGGCAAGTCGACGATGATCAAAATGATGACAGGCATTCTAGTCCCGACTTCCGGTGAGGTGAGGGTCATGGACACCGTTCCTCATGAGTCGCGGAGGCGGATCGCTCAGCATATCGGCGTAGTGTTCGGACAGAGAAGCCAGCTGTGGTGGGACTTGCCCGTTATGGATTCATTCGATCTGCATAAATATGTATACAAGCTTTCCGACGCCAAATTTCGTGACAATGTCGAGTTCTGCACAGAGCTCCTTTCCTTGTCCTCCTTTATTCAAAAGCCTGTCAGGCAGCTGAGCCTTGGACAGCGCATGCGCGTCGAAGTCGCCATGTCTCTACTCCACGAACCGAAAATCTTGTTTCTCGACGAGCCTACGATTGGGTTGGACGTATTGGCGAAGGACCAGATCCGGCAATTTTTGCGCACGGTCAACCGCGAAAAGAAGATTTCCATTATTTTGACGACCCATGATATGAAAGACATCGAAGAGATTTGCCCTCGCATGATCGTCGTGAACAAAGGCAATCTCGTCTACGATGGCACCGTTGCCAGTCTGCGCAGCAAGCTCGGCAATGAGCGGCGCGTCATCATCGATTTCCGGTTCGATCCGGGCCCGGTTAGGTCTCCCGGCATGACGCTTATCCATGACGAAGGCGTGCGCAAGACATTCCTCTGCGAACGAGGAGGCTCGGCCGTATTCGAGTGCATCAGCCAAGTCGCCGCGTCGTATCCGGTGGAGGACGCCTCTATTGAAGGAGCGGACATCGACTCGGTCATTCGCAAGCTGTATTTGCAGCTGCAAGAGGAAGACCGGGATCAGCGTGAAATCGGATGAACGGAGGGCATTTCATTGAAGGCGTACTGGATGTTCGGCGTTAAAGCATTCATCAATCAATTGTCCTATCGCTCCGAGGTTTGGCTGCGGCTGCTGGGAAATTTCGTTACGATTCTTATTCAGGTTGAAATATGGCGGGCCGTCATCGGGGGCGGGACCGTAGAAGGCATCGCCGCCGACCAAATGATTACCTACAGCATTCTGAATACGCTGCTGTACGGGCTTCTGTTCAACGGAATGAGCGAGAAGGTCGATAACAGCCTGAAATCCGGAGCTATCGCTTCCGAGCTGATCAAGCCGCTGTCTTACCCTGTTTATTTGTTCGCCGATGGCCTCGGAAGCGCCTTCTACCGGTTCCTGTTCACCGCCGTGCCGTCGCTTCTGGTCGTATGGCTTTGCTTCGGCATGCTGTCTCCCGCCTCCGGCGCCTATCTGGCCGCATTCCTTATCTCGCTGTGCATCGCTTTGCTGATCTCCTTTTTGCTCGGTTACCTCATCTCGCTCATCGCGTTCTGGGTGATGAATCATTTCGCGCTCGTATGGTTGCTCGGCGGATTGACGACGCTATTTTCGGGATCGTTTCTGCCGCTTTGGTTTTTCCCTGCATCGTGGCAAGCAGTCGCTTCGGCGCTGCCCTTCCAGTTTCTCGGATATGTTCCGGCCGCCTTGTACTTGGGTACGCTTCCGATGGAACAAGTTGCGATGCTGCTCGGCAAAGGCGTGATCTGGACGGCGGTATTGGTCGTATTCGTGAACTGGCTATGGCGAAAAGCTGTCCGGCGGCTTGCCGTTCAAGGCGGATAAGGAGGATGGACGAAAATGACATTTCGATTGTTCGGACAACTGGTGCGCCTGCTGACGAAGGAAAGACTGGAGTACCGGGCCGACTTCCTGCTGGCGATCCTGGCCCAGATGGTCAGCTATACGGCGGATTATCTCGTCATCTGGCTGTTTATCCGTCGGTTCGATTCGATAGCCGGTTGGACGTGGCCGGAGATCGCTTTTTTATACAGTATTGGTTTGTTTACTTACGCGCTTGGGGCATCCTTCTCGTTTGTGCAAATGCGGGAGCTCGAAGGGCATGTGAAGAACGGCACGTTCGACTCGGTTCTCGTCAAGCCGGTCAATCCTTATCTGTATATGGTGTGCAGAGGATTTAACCTGGGTTACATCGCCCATCTCGCCATTTCCGGCTCGGTTCTCGTCTGGTCGCTTGTCTCCCTCGATATAAAGTGGACGGCGCTAAGCGTTTTGTACCTCGTGTTGGCCGTTATCGGCGGCGCGTTGATTCAGGCCGGCTTCATGTCGCTGATCGGGGCGACTTCGTTCGTCTGGGTGAGAACGGGGTTTCTGTTTACGCTGTTTTTCAAGCTGAAGGACTTTATCTCGTATCCGCTTCCCGTATTCGGCACTTTCATCCAGCTCTTGCTGACGTTCGTCATTCCGTTTGCCTTTATCAATTATTATCCCGCGGCGTTCCTGCTCTCGCATGACACATCCTTGCTCTCCTCCTGGGCGATGTGGATCGTACCCGCGGTCGGACCGCTCAGCTACTGGATTGGCTATCGTGTCTGGATGCTCGGCGTGAATCGGTATCAGGGGGCGGGCGGGTAGGGGTTGACGCTTACATTTCAATCCACGCATCCCGAACGGGATGCGACAGGCGTCCGGGCCGTCATCGTGCGCGCCCATCGGATTTCAATCCACGCATCCCGGACGGGATGCGACAAACCCAAGAGGTCCAGGGGCAACATATTTCCACATTTCAATCCACGCATCCCGAGCGGGATGCGACAATCGATCCGACCGAATACGCAAAGGTTCCTTCCAAGATTTCAATCCACGCATCCCGAGCGGGATGCGACCATTCGCGTGAATGGGGCAAGGAGGAATTTCATATTTTAATCCACGCATCCCGAGCGGGATGCGACACATCGCTTGGCTTACGCTCATTATGGATCTAGGATTTCAATCCACGCATCCCGAGCGGGATGCGACGGTCAAGTAATAACGTACGAGGAGGCCCAATCCCATATTTCAATCCACGCATCCCGAGCGGGATGCGACGCAAGTGCCGGCAGCGCAGCAACAAAAGGTTGAGATTTCAATCCACGCATCCCGAGCGGGATGCGACTCACGACGGGGGACACGATTTTCAACCCCGCCATATTTCAATCCACGCATCCCGAGCGGGATGCGACGATCCGATTACACGTAATTTGAAACTCTACGCGAATTTCAATCCACGCATCCCGAGCGGGATGCGACCACTTGCCCTGTGCGTTCGGGTTTTTGTCCGTGCATTTCAATCCACGCATCCCGAGCGGGATGCGACTAGTCGGGAGTAAAGCCCCTGTAGTCGGCGGGATTTCAATCCACGCATCCCGAGCGGGATGCGACTGCTCGATCGTCTCCTGCCCGAGCTTCACTACATATTTCAATCCACGCATCCCGAGCGGGATGCGACCCGACCCGCTCCACCGGCGCCACGTCCCATCGCTATTTCAATCCACGCATCCCGAGCGGGATGCGACGTCTATGCGGTCGCTCGTTCGCAAGGTAGACCTATTTCAATCCACGCATCCCGAGCGGGATGCGACATGTCATGGCTTGTCTTTTGGATGCCTTTCATGTTATTTCAATCCACGCATCCCGAGCGGGATGCGACGCCGATTTTTCCAAATGGCATATTGAACAGATTATTTCAATCCACGCATCCCGAGCGGGATGCGACCAAAGGTCAAATATCAGACGATTGACGCATCCAATTTCAATCCACGCATCCCGAGCGGGATGCGACGTCGTGCCTTCGTCCAGGCTGGCCGCCAGCGCTCCGTATTTCAATCCACGCATCCCGAGCGGGATGCGACAGCGAGAATTGAGAGTCAAGTCTCGCATATATCCCTGTAACCATACCATAAATTCGCGAATAGCAAAAAAATCAATTCATAAATTGCATAAAAATGGTATTTAAGTAAATTTTCAAAGACATTTCAGGTGCGGATCCCCCAGGCTTTTTATGGGAGCTTCACATTCGCACCTGATTTTACAAAATGAGCGGGCCTTCCAAATCGAGAGACATTTTGACTCCGACGTGTTCGATTTTTGTTTTGTAGTTGTTGCCGAGTTGGTAGAATCTTAAGCTGTCTTGCTCGGGATCGATTAGATCGAGCAACTTCAATCGCAATGCCGCGAATTGGGCGGCATCGACGATACATTCGAACACGGAGTTCTGCACGCGCTGACCGTAGTTCTGGCAAGCTTTCGATACGAGACGCAGTCGTCGTTGTCCGGCGCTGTTCACTGTGCTGACGTCGTAGGTTATCACCACTAGCAACCACTTTCACCTACTTCCATAAGAAGGGAGGGTATTCGTCCAGGTCGCCGCGCAACGTTCTGGCGAGCAACAAGGCTTGCGTATGCGGAACGAGTCCCCACGAGATTTTTTCGCCCAGATAAGGGTGCATGATTTTCTCTTGCCTTCGTTCATGCCAAGCCTTGAGGAACTTCTTGCGGGCTTCTTCTTTCATGATCACTGCTCCGTTTTCCTTCTTCAGAAAGTCTTCGCCATCTACGATCTTCTTATTGATGAGCGAAAGGACGAACCGGTCGGCGAATACGCCGCGTAGTTCCTCCATGACGTCGAGAGCCAAGGATACGCGCCCCGGCCGGTCTCGGTGCAGAAATCCGACATAAGCATCCAAACCGACGCCTTCCAGGGCGGCGGCCATGTCGTTGGCTAACAATGTATAAGCGAACGACAGCATCGCGTTTACGTTGTCCAGCGGAGGTCTGCGGGAGCGTCCGTGAAAATAAAAGTGCTCCTTCTGCTGCAAGATCATCCGATCGAACAGTCCGTTATAAGCGATTGCGGCTTGGCCTTCCAGCCCTCGCAACCTCTCCAGATCCTCGCAGGATCTGACTTCAACCATAAGCGCGGACAGCTGTTGCGAGACCTCTTTAAACCGATCGACATCGATACGCAGGGGGTGCTCCCTCGTCATTCGTTCCAGTGTCCACTTCTGGTTATAAATTTTGCCGACGATAAAATTACGCGCCATTCTCGCGGACGAAGGTTCATCCTCCGATAGAAGATACTGTTTCTTCCGAAGCACGACATTGCCCTTGCTCTCGCCGATCACTCTTGCGATAAACCTTCCGTTCATCGTCATAAACACCAAGGAAATATTGCGTTCCGCGCAATACCCCATCAAAGCGGGGCTTGCGCCGGTATAACCGAAAGCGACGATGGACTCCAGATTGTGAAGTGGCAGTCTGTGAAGCTTTTCTTGATCCTTCGACATCACGATATTATCGCCGTCGAGCGACAGGTAGACGTCCGGCTGAGTCACGAACAAAGTGCCCAGAAGCTTCTTCATTCTTTGATTTTCCCTTCGATATAGCTTTGCACCGTTCGCTTGCTCATCATTTCCGGCAAACAAATGTGCTGCAGGGAGCAGCTCTTGCAGAAAGGTCCGGTTTTCACTTTGGGCGTATGCCTGCGTTGATAGTAATCCTGCATTTCGACGAAAATCCGCTTGACTTTGTCCCGCAGCTCCGTCGTAATCGGCACTTCGACCCGATGTTTGATCTCGTTATAAAATAAATAGCCGACCTCGACGTCGCATAACAGCATTTCTTCCAGACATAAGGCTTGGGCGGTCAGTTGCAGGATATCTTCGTCTGCCGCTTTGGGCTTGCCGCGTTTGTACTCCACCGGATAGGCGAGATATTTGCCTTCCGCGCCGCTGATCTCGACGCCTTTATCGTCTCGGATAAATTCCACGACATCGCATATGCCTGTAACGCCCAGCAAGCTGGACCTTACAGGCATCGCGCGAACGATGAGCTTATCTCCGCGTTTTTCTCTCGCGAAGGGCTGATCGGCGTTCCGATGAAGATATTGCCCCTCTACGGTCCGCACGTTATCTTCCCATTGCTGTTCGATATGAATCAGCGCCCACTGCCGCTTGCAGAATTGAAAGTGCTGAATGCCCGACAGCATCAATTCCGTTTCATCATCCCTCATAGACCGTCGAAGATTTGCGCTTGCAAGCCGTCCAGCTCTTTCACGCTGAACCGGTAATCTTCGTAGGCCCGCGCTTCTTCTTTTAATTTCTCGATGACGAGAGAGCGGTGCACCTTGGCCGAGGAATATTGGCCGAGCTTCGACTTGTGCGCCCACCAGTAGACGGTATGCACTTCCATGCTGCCCTCGGGTCTCGCCGAAGATACGTCGTTCTCGAACAAGGTGATCAGCGCCTGCTTTACTTTCTCGGCATCTTCGTTTGTAAATCCGGTCTTTTCCGCCAATTGGGTATTGATGCTGCCATAGAAGACGTAGACGCCGGAATCGACTCGATGCTTCATGCCCATCGTATCTGAGCCGCGCGTCGCGCCGGGTTCGGAATTGACGCTCTTCGTAATCTGGAGGCTCGAAATGTCGATGGGATCGAGGCTGGTTGCAGGGTGGATGGAGACCGGCCCTCTGACCCCGACGGATACACCGGGAGAGCCTTTCTCCGCCTTAAAAGCGAATACTTGTCCGAAGCTGCGGACATCGATCCATTCCCGGCAGGCGACACCGGCGAACTCATCGCTGGATACGTTTTTGGCTTTCAAAATTTTCTCCAGCTCGGCGTTGGCATCGGCGCGCTCCCGCAAGCTGCCGTAGGAATCGGTCTTCCGGTCGTTGGATTGCACGAAGATCGGCTCCCCCATGTCCTGCAGCCGATTGCGGATTTTGCGCTTGAGCGCCACGTCGGAGATTTCCCCGAAGCCGTCGTAGTTCTGACGCGGACGGTTACCGTTTAGCGGATCGCCGTTCGGATTTGCATTCTTTACGGAAAGTACGACGGCAAAATCGATTTTATGATCCAATGTCGTCATTGTTCGATATCTCTCCTTTGTTATTGGGATGTGTCGGCTGGATCGTCCTGGGGCTTTTCTTTTTTCTGGTACAGTTCATGACGTTGGCTGTAGAAGCCTAGCAGGTACAGTCCGGATAACGGCCTGTTGTTAAAGTCTTCGATCGCGATACGGGTACCAACGTCGTCGATCATTTTAGACAAATAGGTTGCCTTCGTTCCGAGCTTGGCCTGATAAGGCTGCAAGCACGCCTGGATCGTTTTCCACGTTCTCTCTGGATGTCTGGAGAAAGCGTTCATATACCGGATTGCATTGGTGGCGCGGGATTCGTCGGGACCGAGAGCGCTGCGCTCCAACACATCGGCGATCGCCAGCAGGCGGCCGAACAGGTAATCCCGGCTTGCATTTTCCGTATCTAGCGGCACGTTCAAACCCTCCTTCTTGTTAATTAAAGCGCATGCGATGCTTAGCGTTTTCTCCCATTCCCATCGTTCCATGGATACGGGATTGGAGGCGCGCTGGCGGGCGCTGTCTACAATATCTTTCGGGATCGGGAGACCGTCGACGATGCAGGGAAGCATACGAGTCCTTAAACCTTTGACGATCTTGTCGTCGGCTCTCGAACCGTACGCGGCAAAAGCGATTTCCTTCGTCGCCGGCGCGCCTTTGAAGTTCACATAATCTCCCTGCTCGTTCTTGCGATAGCGGTGAAGCCACATGCAGGTCGAATGCCAACGGATCAGTCTGTCCAGGTACAATTCGAGGTTCATGTTACGGTAATACAAGATGCCCATTCGACCCGTCGTCGCCGAGTCCATAATGAGAATGTTCACGTTCGAATCCTTGTCCAGTTCCGACACCTTGGCAGCAAGCCGGTTCCGCAAGCCGTCCATCGCTTTGGAAAATTCCCGCGCCAAATCCTCCCGCGTATAGGCCAGCAGTTCGCCGGATTCTGAAGCCTCAATATCCAGATCATACGAGTCGCCGTCAGGCGCGGGGATATCGAGCTCCTCGTTTCCCCATACGAGAAACACGCGTTGATCGACGATTTTCGCCTGACGGTTGATAAGCCATTTCAGCGCGTTATGCGCCTTCTGCGACACTTCGTAGCTGATGGCCGCCGCTTCGCGGCTTTGGCTGAACCGGCCGCGGAACGTAAAGCCGCTCGTGTCGTTGGCTGAGATGAGCTTCGCCTTGTCCGCCGGATGGCGGATTTTGTTGGCGTGCCGCTCGGAAGCGGGCAGTGACAGTCCCGTCACGTAGCACAGATCGTTGTCGCCCAATTGTTCGCTGTAGTAGCGGATAAACGAATCGAACATTTCGGGGTCTTTCCATACCTTGACCGGCGCCTTGTTCGGAGAATAAACGTTGAATCGGATGAACGCGCTCGTCTGATCTCCCGGAACGGCCGAGAAGATGGCGGGCTTGACAGGATAGAGCGTCTCGTACTGCTTGTCCCATCTGTCGATCAGCCGATTGTCGCTGTCTACGCACAGCACCTTGTGCCGAACGAGATCCTGAATGAGTTGGCCTTTGCTTAAATAATCGTAGATGCTCTTGACCTTCGGATGGGCGTGAACGGATTCGGCCCATTTGCCCAACTCCCGAATGTAGGCAGCGAAAGGAAGCTCCTTCTTCACTTCGCCGCCGTAAGCGACAAAGTCTCCCGCGACGTAACTCAGCTTATCGTGCAGCGGATAGGGGGCAACGACGGCGCCGGCGCGGCTGGCCGAGCTTTCCGTACAGGGAATTAACGTGTTCATCTCGTTCTTGTCGATCACCGAGGCGGCGAGGAATTGACCGTCTTCCGTAATCTCGACTTCGACATGCGCATTCTGGGTCGTATGGCAGACGGGAAGCAGGGTGAACTCTTGTCCGTTTCCTTTTGTGCCGATTTGACCGACGAACGCCTGGTTCGACTCATACGTTTTGTACAAATTCAGCAGCCAGCTCATCGCGTGCTCCTTTCTTCCATTTGTTCGTACAGCTCGTCCGCCGATTGAACATTGGAGGAATTGAAAGCTTTGGGCATCATTCCCGTGATCGTTCGCACCTGTTCGCATTGCTCCGGCCGGATGAAGGAGATGACGCCGTTCTTCATGACGGGATTCCAGAGGCGGACTTCTATCTGGTTACGGCCCGTCTCATCCGGATAATTGATGCCGTGCACCATCGTGCCCATATGGATGTCCCCGTAATCGTCGTAGAAGCCTTTCCCTTCGTCGAAAACGCAGGGTTCGACATAAGCCTGACATTCGCGGGTCCCCAGAAAAATGTCTCTCCTGCCGCCGGCCTGAAGCGCGCGCTTGAAAATATTATGGTGCTTGTGCTCGTTGCGGTCGTGGGCCAGATCCGGACGGTGGGGATTAAACTCGAAATACGCTCTGACGTTGTACCTCACATCTTTCAAATACGTGTAATTCGCGAGCGTATTGCCGCCTCCGTACTCCAGCGGTCGAATCCCTTTGGATTCCATGCGAATGGCGTTCAGGACCCGGATTTCGTGAATGTACATGATCAAGGTTGGCTTCCAGTAAACGCTTTCAACAATCCCCTTAAGCGCCTGGTACGTCGGGACTTGATAAGAAAGCTTCTCGCCGCCGATCTTCGTCAGCGGGTCCGTAAACAGAGCGTAATCGCCGTAAACGGTGAATTCGACGGAATTCCTCATTTTTCCACACCTCCTTTGTCACAACTCTACCATTGAGTGCCATATTTGATCAAGGTTTGATAGATTTCTACCACATGTCCCAGCCCCCGCCGCTGTCATTTTCGATGTCCACACCAAACTGTTCATGATAGGCGCTTTCCTTGAGGGCGAATACTTTACCGTCAAGCAATTTGACCCATCCGTTGTTGCGGGTTAACAGATCGCACTGGTAACGAAATAGATTGACCGTATATTGCTGCGCTTCGCGAAGGAGCTGCGACAGATTGTCGATCGTATCCCCTCCGGTAAGATTGGCAATGATTTCTTTGCCGCCTTCGTAGGGGACGATGACCGAAGTTGTCAGATCGTCTATTACGCTAAAATGTTCTGCGGCCGTGTTATGGCTATGAGCTTGAAAGAGGGGCAATTCCGATTTCACCGCGTTCGCATACTCCCGGTAATAAGGGCTGGCTTTGCGCTCGGCCATCAGCAGCTGCGTCATGTTCACTCCGAGCTTTCCGATATTATAATTCAGGCTGGAGTCGAACGCGGTATAAAACTCCTGAAAGTATCGTTCCATCGCCTGTTTGGACAATAGATGCCCTCCGAACGCGTCGGCGTCTCGTTTCAAGTAGGCGAGGATCGTTTTCGCAATTTGCTTGCCCTTGGCGATTTCCGGCAAATGCTTCAGATTTTCTTCCTCGTGATCGATGACGTAAACTTGCCGTAGCTCGTCTTCGCCATGCCGATTGCATCTGCCCGCAGCCTGGGCGATGGAATCGAGTCCCGCCAACGACCGAATGACGCACTCGAAGCTGATATCGACTCCTGCTTCAATCAGCTGCGTGCTGATGCAGACGACTTTTTCTTTTTTGTCGAGGTGCTGTTTGACTTTATCGAGGATGTCGTTGCGATGAGCCGCGCACATCGAGGTGCTCAAGTGGTAGACCGGAGTATCGCCGCCCGACAGCCGGTCATACAGTTGTTTCACGACCGCCTTCGTATTGAGAATGATCAGGACGTTGCGTACCGACTGAAGCTGTTCGTCTACGAAATCCGCCAGCTTGTCGGTCGTAAAGGTGTGTTCCGTTGCCCGGTCTACAATCTCCACGCGTTTAAACGCTTCGATAACTTGAGGAAGGTTGTCGATCATCTCGGCATCCGCAGCGATGTCAAGCTTGTGCTTGACGAAATCCAGCTCGGGCTGCGTCGCTGTGCACAGAACGAGGCTGGAACGGGCGTAAATCTTAAGAAAATTGAGCGCACGGTTGAACAGCGAGACACAATGTACCGGAACCTTCTGCACTTCGTCGAAAATAATGACCGCTTCGCTCAAATTGTGCAGTCTCCGAATATAACGGCTTCCTCGCGCGTAGAACGTATTCAGAAATTGCACCATCGTCGTGAACACGATCGGGGAATCCCAGTTGTCTCTGGCGAGCTTGAGTTTCTGCCGGACGCTCATGAAGCCGTCGTCCAGTTCGTCGTTATCGGCCAGGTCGTGCACAACATTCGAATGATGCTCAAGCAGGTTGGCGTCGTCTTGAATGATGCCGCGAACTTCTCGGGCGTTTTGCTCGATGATGGTCGTGAACGGGACGACATAGATGATATGCCTTTTGTCATAAGTATTGGCGTGCTTCAGCGCGTACCTGAGACTGGCCAGCGTCTTGCCGCCGCCGGTCGGGATCGACAGTGTATAAATCCCTGACGGTTTATCCGCATAACGGTCGCACATCTCCGACATTTCCTGTCTTAACCGGTTGATCGGAGAGAGGGGCTTTGCGTCGTTGCGGGCTTGCAGGCTCGCAATCTTGCTCATCAGCTTCTTGTAGTATTCGTTGAATAATTGCTGCGAGTCCGGCCCGGGCTTATCCATCTCTCTATTCTCGAACTGTCTCGTATTGGTCCGATCGGCATCGATCAGCGCGCTGAAAATGAATTTCGTCAGAAACATCAGCTTGCTCGAAACGTCGCCCGAAGAGCGGGTGAGGAAAGCTTCCAGTTCTTGGGCCGCTGTGTCGACATAGGCATGGAAGCCGGGCTCATCCATTACCTCTTCGAAGAACAGTTGCTTGGAACGTTCGTATTCTTCGATCTTCTTGTCTCTCACGCGACGGAGATAGTCGGATTTCGCCTCTGGACCCAAGTAATCGTGGAGATAGGCGTGGTGCGAGACGATCGCGTTGCCTACGACTTCGGCCAATAGCTCTTTGTATCTGGAGGCTCTCGTTCTTTTAAAAAGGTCATAGAGCAGCTTGCCGCCGCAGGTGGAGTGATCGACTTCGCCTTTTTTCCACGTGTGGTTGGGGTTCGTAGAGACTTCCGAAATGTACGTCTTGAATTTCTCCGTATATTTACCGACATCGTGCAGCAGCCCGGCCAGTCCTGCGACATGCCGGACTCCGATTTTTGCGCCGTAATGCTCTGCGAGTTGTTGGACTTCAAGAAGATGACGCTTGACCGTCTGAATCTCTCTATCGCTTTCTCGGATGTGGGCAATGTAGACCATTGAATCACTCCTCCAAATACAGAAGTTTCTGCAAGGCTTGACTGTCCAGTGGATCGAGATGGGCGAGAACGTTGCGGGCGCGGTAGACAAACTTTCAATTCTCACTTGTATGGGGTATGACAAACCAAAACCGTAAACCCAACGACATCGCACGAATTCAATCGCGCACGCATGGGATGCGACTCCGAACGGGAAAAAGCGCTGGAGCAGCAGCCAATTTCAATCCACGCATCCGCAGGGGATGCGACGGGCGCGGCCGCCCGGGGACGAACCGGCAAGAGGTTTCAATCCACGCATCCGCAGGGGATGCGACTTCGGAGGGCTATGGTATCATGGACACGCGGCAAATTTCAATCCACGCTACCTCCGCATGGGATGCGACAGCGAATTTGAAGCTTAAGTCTCTCATAAATTTAAGAAATAATAACCGAAATTCGCAAATAGGACTAATTCGCAAACAAAAGGCTCTATCTCAAAATCAGTGCTTGACGCTTATGTGGTGGTCCGAGAGACCAAATTCGGCTTGAGCACCAACCATTACGAAGAGGATTTGTATGATTTTTCATCTAAGTTGTCAAAAATCCACTCAAATGGAGGTACTTTGTACGAAAATTCATATAAAAACACTACCTCAGCAGTGCTCAAAAACGGAACTTCGTACGATTTTTCATTCAAAACACCTGTAATTGCCTTGAAAAGGTCGCCCCTTGTACGAAAAATCATACAAAACTGCCACCCCTCCCTTAAGCGCTCCAGCCGACAGTATCATTTTTCAAGCACTGATTTCGGTTTTGAGCCAACAAAAAAACATAAAATATCCAAATTTAGGTGAATTTTTTGGTGCGAATCCCCCGGGATTTTTATGGGAGCTTCACATTTGCACTTGATTTAACCGGACAAGGGGATCGAATAAGAATGCAAATCTTTTTCTCGCTCTGCGCCACTTTTTGAAAAAATACTACTAGGTAACAAAATTCGACAGTTGTAATCAATTTCCTTTCTAAATCCGGGAAAAGTTCCCGGTTCAAGGATCTCCCTGTCCCGCCGGAACTCCCTCGGCTCCTTCGGCATATATTGTGGAACGATCGATGGAGAACGTGCCGGGCGCCGCCGCGAGCTCCGTCGTTCGCCTTCATCCCAAAGGAGGTGGCCGCCGTGATGCTCGACTTGCTGTGGATTATCGGAATTTACGCTGCGGCCGCGGCATTCGCGCATTGGCTGATCCGCAGTCGTTCCGGGGAAGAGCGCCGTCAATACGTGCTGGTCGCGGGCAACCACCAAATGCAGCTGGAAGGATATGTTCGGGCGATTCAGCAGTTTTCGAGAAGATCGGGGACGGATATCGGCATTACGGTCGTACTGGAGCAATCGACCGACGAAACGAGACGGATTGCGGAGCTGTTGGCGAGACGGGATTACGGGATCGAGTGCGTCCCGGCCGGGCAAGCGTCAATGGCGGCAAGCCCGACGGATGCGAGGGGCGGAATGCACGGGAATGCCTTGAATGCGGCCGCCGGGCCGATTATTCGGGTCGATCTGGATCGGCTCGAGGGCGTCAAGAAGCTGCCGTTATAAAGCCGGAAGTTGGGCCTATTACCGTACGGATTGGCATCTTGTCTCCCATTAAGACGATAAGGTAACGCTCTTTAGGAAAAAATAGGCTCCCCAGTGCTGTATAAGACGATGGCGTAACGTTAATCGGTTCGCATTTTTTCTTTTCCGGCATTTTGTTTCCCATTAAGACGATAACGTAACGCTATTTCGGAAAAAACCTCCTCTCGAGCGTTGCATAAGACGATGGCGTAACGTTAATCGGTTTACACGTTGTCACAGTTGCGGAGTGGCGCATTTTGTCCTAAAATGTTAAACATAGGAAACGATTCATATCCGGGTGAAGCACACCATGGATCGCCGATTGGCGACAGGTGTGTTTTTTTGCGTTTTCGGCGGTATGACGAGCGCGGCCGCGTGACGGCGAAAAGGTGCGGGTGCGGGTTCTGGATTGGATTTTGAGATAGGAGAAGGAAGTTCGGTGGCATCGTTTGACGAGGGGGAGCGGGGATGAAGGCGATATTGTATGCAGTTTACTCAGGGGGCAGCTGGCGCGCGATGTTCTCGGTGGCTTGGGAAGCGGACGAGCTGATCTGGCGAGGCAAGGCCGAACGGCTCGTACGCGCGCGGGAGCCCGTGCCGCTAGGCGTCGCTGAACGTGTATGCGCGACGCTATCGGTGAAATGGCGGAATCAATCGGTTCTCGATGCCAAACGGTGCGGGGACGAATTGAGGGAAGCGCTGCGTGCAAGGTGGGCGGAGGCAAGCGATAGCGTACCGTTTGAAACGGAAGAGGTGGAGCTGCCGGCAGGCGAAGGGAAGGCGGGGCAAGCGAATGCCGAAGCGCTCGCCGCTGCCGCCCGCCTCGCCGCCGAGCAGCTTCGCGGCCGCTCCCTGCTGCGCGAGGAAGCGGCGGAGCTGCTCGCCGGCGTCCTCCCCGCCGCCGGTGCAAGCCCGCTCGCCGCGCTCCAGCTCGCGGCGCTCCAGGGGGCCCTGCAGCTAACCGCTGCCGTGGCCCCCAAAGCTCAAGCCGCTCCGCCGCGCGGCGGCTTCCGCGCTTGGGCCGAGCGGCGGCTGCGCCTCGCTCGGCTGCTCCCGGGGCGGGCCGCGGGCCGCCCCGAAGAGCTGGCTTGCCGCCGCTGCGGCAGCGGCAAGACCAAGCTGCGGCGCACGTCCTGCGCCGCGTGCGGGCAAGCCTGCGCTTATTGCGAGGCTTGCCTGACGATGGGACGCAGCCGCGAATGCGGGCTGCTGATCATCGGCGCCCCACCGGCCGGCTCGGACGCCGAAGCGCGCTCTGCCGGACGGGTCGCCGCATCCGGTACCACGTTGCCGTCCGTCGCCGCCGCCGGCACCGCATCGCCCTCCGTCGAAGCATCCGGCACCACATCGCTCTCCGTCGTCGCATCCGGCACCGCCTTGCCCACCGTCGCCGACACCGACGAGACGCAACCGATCGGGACAGCCGCTCCCGTTGTTCCCGCCCGCCTCGTCGAGCGCTGGGGGCTAAGCCCGGCCCAAGGCGACGCGGCGGCGCAGGCGCTGCGTTTCCTGCTCGACCGCAATCGCAAGGGCGACGCCTTCCTGCTCTGGGCGGTCACCGGCGCGGGCAAGACGGAGATGATCTTCCCGTTGCTGGAATCCGTCCTGTCCGTCGGAGGCCGCGCGCTGGTCGCGACGCCTAGACGGGACGTTGTACTTGAGCTTGCGCCGCGGCTGGCCAAGGCGTTCCCGAATTATTCCCGAGCGGTGCTGTACGGCGGCTGCGAGGACCGGTGGAAAATCGGCGAACTGACGCTCGCCACCACGCATCAGCTGCTTCGTTTTCAGGAAGCGTTCGATCTCGTGCTCATCGACGAGCTCGACGCTTTAGCGTATGATACAAAAAGTATATGAAAAAAGTACAATAAAAAATCAATTAAACTCGACTTCCCGAATAGCAAAAGGGAGCGACTTACCCCTACCAGCGATGCCTTTACCCGATTTCACTTCGCAGTCGATCACGATTCGCTTAAATGTTATCTGCATCAACTCCCTACGTTCGGCATCATTCAAGTGTGGCCATATATCCGAAAGTCCTAATGCTTTATCGAGGACATTGCGACTAGCTCCTACATGTTTTGCTTTCATCTCTTCTATCGTTTCTTTGATTTCAAGTTCTCGTTCATCTTCTTCCTTTCTCCTGAGACGGAAATCATCTTTACTTATCAAGTCGTCAGCCAAAAGATACTGCCACTTCTTTCTCCGTTCCCTGACAACGACGAGTTCTCGTTTCAATTTCTCAAGTTCTTGATCGTGGTTCGAGTCTGGTGATTCTTGATGTCTCATAATTTCATCATGGTCAAGTTTAATTTTATCGAGGTGTTGCATGATCATCTTCTCAGCAACCTCTTGTCGCAATAAAGGGAGATCACAACCGGATGAAAGAGCACGACCCGAACAAATGTAGTTATAATGAGGCTCCATCCAAACCCCATCTTTATTTTTGTTCCGATAAGGCCTGCCAATTAGTGTCGAGTTACATCGAGCGCATCGCAATACTCCGGTAAAGCGGTACTCTCTTTTCTTGGCATGTCCATAAAACTCTTTTCGTTTCATTCGTTCGGTGTGCTCTTGATATTCATCCCAACTAAATATTGTCGGGAATCCGGAATCTGACCAAATTACGTTTACTCTCTCTTCTTTCTTACGTGATGCATATTTTCCATTCTTCTTCTTTTCTCCGTATCTAATTTTTCCGGCGTAAATTGGATTGTCGAGCACATACCATACAGACGTCGCCGACCAGCTCCTCCCTCGTTTCATCAATTCTTTATTGTTAAGTTTCTTTGCTGTGCTCCCCAATCCTTCGCCACTCATATAGATTTTCCTAAGTTCCCGAAGTATCTTTGCTTCTGATTCAATGATTGTCATTCGTTGCCCATCCCAAGAATACCCATACGGGACAGGACCGCCATGCCACCGTCCCTCACGAACAAGTTCTTCCATTCCAAAGCGCACTCGTTCAGATAGATTTTCACGTTCCCATTGAGCAAGAGCGGCAACGATTGTAATAAACAGTTTTCCCATGGCTGTTGTCGTGTCGTAGACCTCTGTAGCAGATTTGAATTTTACGCCACTCTCTTCAAAGATGTTGAGAAGTTCGTACAGATCCATGACAGATCGGGTTAGACGATCTAATCTGTAGACTAGAATTACTTCAAACTTTCCGGACCTTGCATCCGCCAACATTCGTTGCAATTCTGGGCGATTCACGTCTTTTGCGGATTTACCTTCCTCAACGTATGTTTCCTCTATTGTCCAATCTTGAGATTTACAGTAATTAGACAATTTTTCGAGTTGTGCGTCTAGTGAGTACCCCTCTTTTACTTGCTCATCAGTTGAAACGCGGGAATATGTTGCAACCCTCACGTCGACCACCCTTTCTGATTATAATTCAACAACGTAAAGCACAACCTTTCCGTGTATTCTCAAGTTGGCGCTATCGTCATACGAAATTGTATAGTCAGTAAATCTATTATCAGTTGAGTCCGGCCTAAAAATAATTCTTCTTTGGACTGGATCATTAAAAAACCTCTTAACCGAATACTCGTGTTCGTGGCTGTATACCACGAGGTCGCCATCATGAAGGGACTCCAATTCTGCCCCCTTCACTGCAATCAATGATCCATTAGGAATAATTCGATTCATTGACTCTCCATTTATTCTAGTTGTAAATATATTTGAGTGACCTGCATATTTACCCATAATGCTGTCCGGTATCGAAATTTTCCCAACCTCATATTCAGTCACTGAGTCTACTCCTACCGGGAGTCCTGCTGCAATGGATACGGGGAAATAATCGTAGTCGGATAACTTCGCAGGTTGTTCTACGTCTTCTTCAAGACCTAGGATGTAGTCCGAACTTACTTTGAAATATCCACTAAGTCTAATAATGTCCTTACCCTTCGGGAAGTTTTCTCCACTTTCCCACTTTGTTATCGTCGTGTATGTTTTCGCTCCCACGATGTCAGCAAGCTGTTGTTGTGTAAGTCCTCTCGATTCTCTGAGCCCTTTAATAATTTCACCGGTGGTCCTCATCATTCATCTCCCTTTCCTTGTATAAAGTTTACTTTATATATGATAATAAATCAACATTTATTTTAGTTGGTTTACAAAAATTAGATCAAATTGTGATAATAAATCATTAAACATCTTTACATATGATTTTTAATCATGTATGATTGGTTCAAGTCTTATGAAGGGAGGTTTAGCACAATGGTGTCTATCGCAGAACTCAGGGCTAGGAATGGAAAGATGACTCAAAAAGAGCTGGCTGATAGCATTGGTACGACCCAAACTACGATTAGCGCATGGGAAAAAGATATTACCGTAATATCGGCCCCGCACCTAATTAGACTTTGCAAATTCTTTAAAGTGAGTTCTGATTCTTTGCTGGGTATCGACGGTGAGGACAAAAAAATTTACCTATAACATGATTTAAAATCATGTTCGAAAGGAGATGGGGGGGTTATGTCGAAAAACCACCCTTCACAACAAGCAATGAAAAACTTGCATATGTTCATTGCCCGAATTTTGCCAAAGTATTTGGAAGACATTGGCACTCGAAAGTCAGCTTAGTTAGGACAAGCCCAATAAGGAGAGGAGGTGAAGACTTGAACAAGTGGATGCGATGGATTCATTCGGCAGGGGTTATTATTTTGCTCCTTACGTCGATCTGGTTCGTTTGGTTGAGCTATGAAAGAACAAAGCTCAACCGGCTGTACGGACAGCAGATTGAGCGTCAAGACAAACAATTCAATGAACTCTACGAGCTTCGATTAGAGCAATTTGAAATTCATAAAGAACTGAATATGGTTTACGAGGAAAGGCTGAAAGTGTTGAATGAAATCTTTACTAATTTGAATCGTCTGACTCCCGGATTAAAGAACCTATTGAACTCACACATGAATTAAATGCTTGTTCGAAGGAATCCCGCTTGCTCTTACTTTCTTGATTCAACAACAAGTTCTGCTTGTCGACTTCGAGCAGTTCCTTGTAAACGGATAGTTGTTCTTGTTCGACTTTAAGGCGTTCCTTGTCAATCTCCATACGTTCTTGGTGGTGGCGCTCACTCTGTATGCTCGTTTGAATGGGGTGAACCACATTGGAGTAGATCAAAGCGGCTCCCATAAGTACTTCGTAAACCTTTTTCCAAGTAATGTTGCTTTTCTTGACTTCTTCGGGTCTGGTGACAGTTAAATTTCCGGCAACTTGACTAGAACCGGATTCAGGTACCAAAGCGGCCGTTCGATCAATCAATAACTCTAGCTTCGGAATAACTATACTTGGAACTTGGATCTTCATGTGCTGGATAGCTTGCAGGCTAGCAGATATCTCTTGAAATGATCGCGAAAGTTCAATTCTGAATTTTTCAAGAGCATCATTAGTGGAACTAATCGCAATGAGTTGAGATCCAGCAGCACGTCGCATCGCCTCTTTTAGGGCATCAGAATTTGATTTTTGGATAGATTGTATAGCATTTTTCATTGCCTGTGCATTATGCAAACTTATTTCTTCCAAAGACTTTTTAATGGACTCAAATGGATCGAAGTCAAATTTCATTGAAAAACCCCTTCCCGATTTTGGATAGTCTGGACAACTACCAATATTCGACAGAAGGAGGGGAATTCCTACCGACAGGAAGGAGAAATGGCTTGAACAAAAACGGAAAGAGTTCGCCCGAAACCTTACGCCATCTGATCAATGCAAAAGAACTCGAAATCAAGGCGCTGGATGACGGTATCAATGAGTTGGTAGACGCAATGAAGATGGTTCCGAGCGAAAAACGCGTTGTACATAGCGCGTTATGGAATCGATGCTGGGATTTGCGCATCGAACACGAGAACATCTCCAATAAGCTCGCAGCCTTGAAAGTCCGGCTTCGTGAAGCTGAAAAGAAAGGGGCGGTAACTCAATGAGGACATACATCGTTCGTTTTCATCATCCAGATTACGGTTCCGCATTCGCGGAAGTCGTCGCCGGATCGCACTTCGACGCCGAATCCGACTTCGAAGCCCGGTGGCCGTGCCGCATTATCTCGATCCACGAAAAGCCGGCCCACTACGGGCCGTGAAAGAGGGTGAGGCACATGCGAATCAGGCGTAAAAGTTGGAGCGCGCTGACGCTCCCGGAAAAGCTGGCGATCATCAGCAACGCGATCGCGGTCAACAAGAGGCGTTGGACCAGACGGTGAATGCTGTTTCGATTCTAAACAGGAGGTGAGGGACATGGGAGAGGCGAGACGTCGTAAAGAAGCAGGGGACAAGCCTCGGGGCAACAAATGGCGGGATTATCGTCCGAGCCGCTTTGTTCGCTGGCTCGATCGACACACCGCTCCGAACCGCAAGAGTCGGCGGGCATAAAAAACGGCCCGGAACGGATACCGCCGTCCGGGCTACACTCACCACAAGATGTAATGATATTACTGTTCAATTATACCACATCTTGACACGAGAGGGAATAGACTCCCTAACGAGGGAGGGGAGACGTTGAACTACATCCGAGAGATTAACGCCTTCATGGATTTTTTGGAGACGAACCCCATGGAAGCATCCACACAAACTTTGTGGTTCCATCTTATGGCGATTGCAAATAAGAGTGGATGGCCTGAATGGTTCCTCGTGAAAAATTCACTTTTGGAGGCGCGGATCGGATTATCTGACAAGAGTCTGGCTAAACATCGGAATTATTTAATCCAATTCGGAAGAATCAAGTACGAGAACCGGGGCAAGCAAAAACCGGGAAAGTATTGGATCGTCCCATTGGAAGCCGAACAGATTACCGGAAATATTCCGGTAAATCATCCGGTAAAAGGTTCGGTAAATCATCCGGTAAATGATCCTATAAAAAGTTCGGGGTTTAAAGAAATAAAAGAAATTAAAGAAAACGAAACGAAGGAGGCGACGCCGACCGCGCTTCCTTTTGAATCTCTCTTTTCGGCTTACAAACGGGTCTATCAAAGGGAGTTAACACCATACCAAGTTCAGGAGTTAGGCGCGTATATCGACAACGATGGCATCGAAGAGGCGGTCGTTGTTCATGCAATTGAGCGGGCAGCGCTAAAAGGAGGCGGAATTGGCCTCGTCGTTCGGATTCTGAATGACTACGCCGCCGAGGGGGCTAAAACGCTGGATCAAGCCAAAGAGTCAGATAAGCAGTTTGATGCACCGAAGAGAACCAAACGAGCCCCGTCCGAGTCAGGCAGACCCCAACTCAAGGTTGTAAAGAACGACGGACAAGCCCCTGAAGTTTCTCCCGAAGAAATGGAGCGAATGTTAGAGAGGGCGCGGCAACTCAAGAACGGCACAATCGAGCGAAAGGGAGGCGAGGACAATCGATTACCTTTTGACCGACCCTCGTCCTGATCTTCCGGATACGGAGAAATGGAGCTTACTGCTACGACTTGTTCCGCTAATCGAGGATAAGGTCCTCGCTTGCAAATTGCACACGACACTATGGTCTTTCCGATGCTACGGCACCATCCTCAAGTACAACGCCAGCGGCTTTTATCTCTGGATTTCCATGGACCAACAATGCCCGTTCGACGACGAGGCGGAATTCGAGGTCCATAAGAAAAAATATCTCGGACCGTTCCGCGATGAAGTGGCATGGCTCCTGAGAAAGGTGGCAGGGCAGGAATGAAACCATTCTCCGACAACCGTCGATCTCGACGATCCAAAATCCGGGAGTATGCCGAATTCGGTCTGTTTCGTCAGCGCGAAGTAAGGCCGGAACCGATGGTTTACCCGATAAAAGTGTGGCGAAAGACCCCCGAGCAATTAGCAGCGTACACGCCGGGTATGGACCTCGGCGAACCGGATGACATTATCCTGCCAAAGCCGCCGACCGCAACCACAAAGCGCCACAACGGATATTACGGCAAAAACCCGGACGAAAAAATATCGAAGGCTGAGTACTTAGCTCTGCGAAAACAAGGTCTGACACAAAAGGCGATCGCCGCCGCTTACGATATGCATCCCTCCTCGATCAGCTACCGGCTCCGAAAATGGGGGCTTAACGATTCTAGCGCCGAGCGAACTGCGGTCGAGTCATTTACCCCCACAACCAAGGAGTGATTTCCGTTGCATTTACGCATTCATAAATCCAAGTTGCTTGAGCCACTAATCCAAGTCAGCCATGCCATTAACCACAAAAACCCAATTTCAGCGCTTGCTGGCGTCTTCATGAGCTTGAGTAAAAACGGCCTGCGGCTCGTCGGGTCGGACGTCGGCCATGCCATCGTCCGCAACATCCCGGCAGACGACATGCAAATCGTTCGTCTCGGATCGATCGTTCTCCCTTCGAAAAAGTTCATCGACATTGTTAAAACAATGCCGTCCGAAGAAATCGCCATTGATCTAAAAGGGCTAGAAGCTCACATTTCAGTCGGAAAAATCAAACTGAAACTCTCCGGGATCGACTCTGGTGAGTACACGTTCCGCCCGGTCAAGGGCGAAGAAGCCTTCAAAATGAAGGGCGAACAACTTCGGGAGTTGATCAGAAGAACGGAATTCGCGGCAAACGCCCGCGATGAAATGCCGATCCTCGGCGGAATCCGAATCCAGTCCGAAGACAGCGGGATTTCGTTCACGAGCTGCGATAAGACCAAATTGGCAAGCGTGCCACTTGAAGTTGAATCGAAACAGGATTTTCAAGTTGCAGTTGAAGCGGGACACTTGAGAAAGACGAAGGATCTATTTGGGGTTGAAGAGGAAGTCTCCGTTTCATTCGCAGGAAACCGCACCATATTTTCGACAGAGGGAACAACAGCCCATTTTACGAACATGGAAGGGATTTACCCCAAGGTCGAAAGTCTTTTAGACCAAGGAGCGGTAAAGGCTTCGTTTTGGTTGACGACATCCGAAATCGCCGAAGCTGCCAGACGCATTAAAATTATCGGCGACGGAGCGGCGAAAAACATGTTTATCAAAGCGTCACCTGGCGAAGTCGTTATTTTCGGGAAGGGCGAAACCGGCAGAATAGAAGAATTTCTCGAACCCGGAGAATACGAAGGGGAGGACATTCGCGTATGCGTCAATGCTGAATTCTTCCTCGAAGTCCTTGAGGCCACCAACGGGACCGAAGTCAAAATCGAAATCGGAAAATTCGCGGAATTGACCAGTGACGAAGACAAGGCGAAATTCATTGTTATCCCCCGAATCGCGCACGAGGGGGAATGGACATGAACCAATACGAGCAAATCGAAATGGAAATCGTAGACGACATTCTCGTCGTTCCTGGAGAGACGCCATGAGGAAAGCAAGTCTTTGTAGCGGAATCGGCGGCGTCGACCTCGCCGCCGAGTGGGCTGGAATGGAAACGGTCGTCTTCTGCGAACGAGAACCATTCCCCCAACGCGTTTTGAGAAAACATTGGCCGGACATCCCCATCATCGACGATGTCCACGACTTCATAAGAGAGAGGGTCGAAGCGCTTGGCATCGGAAGAATTGACCTTATTTCCGCCGGATATCCTTGCCAGCCTTTCAGCTATGCCGGGAAGCGACGGATAGATTGCATGCAATCGGCAACGCTGTCGATCCTCTTCAATTTTTTCCGATCATGTACGCCATCAAAATTATAGATGACTGGATAAGGAGGGGAAATACATGATCCTTCAAGGGGACAACCTTAATATTCTTCCGACCCTCCCAGAACAGAACTTTCACGCATGCGTAACAAGCCCGCCTTATTGGGGATTGAGAGACTACGGCATACCGCCGTCCGAATGGCCTGAAATCACCTATACGCCAATGCCAGGACTACCGAGCGTTACCGTTCCGGCATGGACCGGATGCCTCGGGCTGGAGCCAACACCGGAAATGTTTGTCGCTCATTCGGTTCACGTCTTCCGACTCGTCCGTCGAGTCCTCCGAGATGACGGAACGCTCTGGCTCAACTACGGCGACAGCTACGCCGGGGGCGGACCACGCCGAGACGAAGGATTCAATGCGCGTTGGCACGGAAAACACTACATGACCGACAAACAGGGAGATATTGATCGCGTTCGAGCTGGAAGGGAGACACCGAGAGGCTTGAAATCAAAAGACCTTATTGGTATCCCATGGCGAGTCGCTTTTGCACTTCAAGCAGATGGATGGTATCTCCGATCCGACATCATTTGGGCGAAGCCGAACCCGATGCCTGAGAGCGTTACCGACCGACCAACCAAAGCACATGAATATCTATTCTTGTTTTCGAAATCCGAGCGCTATTACTACAACCATGAAGCAATTAAGGAGCCAGGCGTGCAAAACGAGTGGGCGAACGGATTCCGAGGCGGCAGTTACACAAACGACGAGAGTTTCGACAACCAAACCGGAAAACGCAAGCAACGCGGAAACTTCAAGGTTCCGACAGGGTGGGACACCGAGCCGGGATCTCATGGAACGATTCACAGGAATGGCCGCAGCCGTTCGAATTCTTTTGCCCGTTCCGTGAAAGAGTCTCCTCCACCGGGACAACAGAACCAACACAGACCGGATCGGGAAGATATCGAATATTCCGGCATGAGAAACAAACGGGACGTGTGGACGGTAGCAACCCAAGCCTTTCCCGAAGCTCATTTCGCCACATTCCCTGAAAAACTGGTCGAACCTCCAATTCTGGCCGGGGCACCAGTGGACGGAAATGTCCTCGATCCATTTGGCGGCTCCGGGACAGTATACAAAGTCGCTCTGGAGAACCAGCGCAAGCCAACAATCATCGAAATCGGTCCACAATATGTGGCCATCGCCGAACACCGAACAGCATCGCTGCAGCCCAAGATACAATTTAATTCATAAGGAGTGAAGAACAATGGGACCGGGACGCCAACCGGGGGTATGCGAAAACAATGAGCTGGTACAGGAATTCGAGCTTGCTTGTCGGGCTGGGGATTACGAGTTTGCTGACGAGTACAAGAAAGAAATCATCAAGCGCCTATGGGAGAAGACGGATGTCCGGGGTAAGTGCATCGCGACAATGACAGCGCCTGAAATCTTGGAGCGCGCTTCCGGCCACATGGCGGACAGGGCGAAGACGTACGACGATGCAGGCGGAGAGCGCAGCATGGGAAAGGTGGCCGGCATTATCCGCACGCTGTACGCCCAGCAGCTTGCGCGCGGCGAGTTTACCGAGGAGATGGCATGGGGCGCTCAGGTTGTTCTCAAACTTGTCCGAACTAGCCAAGGCGGCTACCGGGCGGACAATTACGAGGATGGTGCTGCCTACTTCGCCTTGATGGGTGAGTGCGCGTCGGTCGAGAGGGACACTAGATCGTGATGCATAAATGACCCATTTTGTGAAGCAGAAAGGATGAGGAGTATGAAAATTTATCTGGCATCATCTTGGAAGAATGCAGAGCTGGTGAAGGGTGTGAAAAACCTCTTGGAAGCAGGCGGAAACGAGGTTGATGCGTTCTGTGATACGTCAGCGGGAAGATTCGTGTTCAGTTTCGATCAACTTCCGGCAAACCTTTCGGAGCATAACGCAATCACCATTTTCAACTTCCCGCCAGTTAATAGAGCCTTCCAAGAAGACAAGAAGTGGCTGGACTGGGCGGAAGCTGTACTGTTGATCTTGCCAGCGGGCAAATCGGCACATCTCGAAGCTGGGTATGCAAAAGGACAAGGTAAACACCTTGTCATCTATCAATATGATTTTCCGAATGGCGAGTTCGATGTCATGTACGGCTTCGCCGACTTCATCACTGACGACATTAATGAAGTAGTCGAATACTTCGCCCAACAAGAAGAAATCGTGAACGAACATGACGAAACGAAGCAATTGAGATCGATTCGTTAATGCACATAACGAAGATTTTGTGAAGGAGGACTTAAGATCATGCCAAACGCACAGGGATGTTACAACAAAACCGAAGCCTTGAGCCGGGGAGGGACAGGGGTGACCCAACCCAATGAACTTTACAACATCCTCATAAACGGCCGAGAAGTCGGAACGATCCGAATCGCAGACGTAAAGGAATATATGGATAAATTGTGGCCGGGAGTCTCCTATTCGGTGAGCGAAGACGGGAAAACGGTCGACATAACCGCAACCGTCGTCCAGCTCATGGAGCTGCGAGACAAACGGCAAGAGGCATTTTCCAAGAGATAGGAGGGTCCGACATGCCGAAACGATCCTGGGTCGATCAACGGATCAAAGAATACGAGGAGGGAAAGCGAGATATACAAATTTATTGGTCGCAGCTCAAGCGGAGCGCAAATAAAGGCTACTCCGCTAATCGAGCCATCGAAATCAGCATCGTCGGCGGAATGATCAGCGAAATGGCAATGGCTATCGAATGGATGCAAACAGGAAGACAACCCGGAACTTATCGCGGCATAGATCGCCGGGGCGTATATCGGGAGCCATTTGTTTTGGACAAGGACTTGTTCCCCTCTCTCCAAGAGCCGGAATCCAAGCCAAAACGACTAACCAACGAAGAGCGCGACCATGTTATCCAAATCATTCGCAGCCTAACCGACCCCGAACGCAACTGCTTCATGCTATACGTAGTAGACGGAGTAAGCCAGCGAAAAATAGCGGATTCGCTCGGGCTGGACCGGCGTACAGTAAGAACAAATATCGCTCGGGCGTACAAAAAAATTGAAAATGCTCGATCTCAATTGGGACAAGCGATTTAAAGGATTTTGTCGCCCACCTGTCGCCCGAAAACGCTATTTATAGAAAGACGTTTCCTCAAAACCATGCATGATTTATAGCATTGGCGGACCGAAAAGGGTCCGCTTTTCCTTATTCTAATTGTGAGGTGGTGATATGAAGACAGTACAGCCGATCCGGGATGATCGAATCGTAGAAGGAATGAAACAATACTTTCGGATGCGGAGCATGCGGAATTATCTATTCTTCTGCATCGGCATCTATTCGGGCTTGCGGGTATCGGACCTTCTGACGATCCGAGTCGGAGAGACCCGGCAAAGCCACATTTCAAGACTGGAGCGCAAGAACAGGAACAGCAAGCGCTTCGTTATTCATCCAGCCTATCGCGATGAACTGGAACTGTATATCGCGGACAAGGAGGACCATGAGTTCCTATTCGCGAGCCGTCAGCGAAAGGCAATCAGCCGACTTGAAGACCAACCGATCGACCGCTCGACAGCCTATCGATTCCTGAATGAGGCCGCCGAGCATTTCGGGTTGTCAGAGATCGGGAATCACACTCTCCGGAAAACGTGGGGATACAGGCTTTACATGCAAGACGAAACGAATCTAGCGTTACTAATGGAAGCGTTCGGACACACCGATATGCGGGTCACTTTACGCTATATCGGCATCACGCAAGACCTTTTAGACCGTGCAATCCTCCGAATGCACTGACGATTACGCACCACAATTCGCGCTTTGTTGCACTCGGCATTTTCCGACCCGGCGCATTATATGAAGCGATCATTTTCGGAATGAGTCGCCTGAGTGCACCAGAATTCCATTGTGGTTCACTCAAGAACCAATTATTAGGAGGTTGGGTGGTGCTCGCTTTAGCTGATTAAAGTAACGTTATGGAAATAAGAGGAAAAAGCGTACTACTCAACTCGAATACACTCGGAGGTGGTGACGAATGGCGTGAGCAGACGGCGAAGCGAATTACGCGATAAAGCCTATTTGATGTGGGACAAGAGCGGGCGGTCGATGCCGCTTGTTGAAATTGCCAAACGTTTGGGATTATCAGCGCCACTTATTCGAAAGTGGAAGCACGAGGACGCATGGGATGCGAGGCCATCCCGGAAGAGAGGCGGACAGCCGGGGAATCAGAACGCGGTCGGCAATAAAGGCGGCGCACCTCCGGGGAATAAGAACGGCTGGAAGAACGGCATGTACGAATCCATGTGGATGAGTCAAATTGCCATCGAACACAAACTGAAGCTGATGAAGACGGAAACGGACCCGCGTCAAATTCTGGTGAATGAAATCTTCCTGCTCGAATATCGCGAATTCAAGATGATGGGCTATATCAAGCAAATCGAGGAAGGATGGGACGCAAGCGAGATCAAGTCCAAGAAAGAGCGATTTAAGAAACTCGTGGACGATATCGGTGACGTTCCGACCTTCGACGAAGACGGAAACCTCCAGACGGAGCGAAAGATCGAATACGAGATGATCGAAACCGAACTCGTCACGAAGACGCCGCAAAAGCTGGAGCGGCTTCTTGCAATCGAAAACGCATTGTCCACGGTTCAGGGGCGGAAACTTCGGTGCATTGCCCTGCTGGATCAATTCGACCGCAATGAGCTTACGGTTGAAGAACTGGAGTTGAAGGTCGAACGCATGCGGCTTGAGGTTAAGAGTCTGAAGGACGCGGCGTGGTAAATGGCGCGACACAGTATCCTTCAAGCCTTCTACGCTTCGAAAGCATGGCGAGACTTCCGCATGACGCTGATACTCGAACGCGGATTACGTTGCGAGCATTGCGGCGAAATGGTTATTCACGCTCGACAGCTAACGGCGCATCATAAGATCGAGCTAACGCCGGACAATGTGCACGATGTGACAATATCGCTTAATCCGGCAAACGTGATCCTGGTCCATCATTCGTGCCATAACGAAATTCATAAGCGATTCGGAGCAAGGCGACAGCGTCAAGTCTATCTCGTCTATGGTCCGCCATTAGCAGGGAAGAAGACGTTTGTCTCCGAACAGATGCTTCGCGGCGATCTTGTGGTCGACATGGACAGACTGTTCGAAGCCGTTTCGTTTCAGCCATCTTATGACAAGCCGGACAACCTACTGAGCAACGTCATGGGCGTCCATAACCTACTGCTCGATAACATCAAGACGCGCATGGGCAAGTGGGGAGACGCTTGGGTCATTGGAGGTTATCCAGACAAATTCAAACGTGACCGGACAGCGGAAATGCTAGGGGCTGAACTTGTCTTCATCTCAGCGACCAAAGAGGAATGTTTGGCGCGGCTGTCTGCCGATACAGAACGCCAGCACGTACAAGCGGAATGGCGCGGCTATATTGGCAAGTGGTTCGAACGATATCAAGAGTAAAGGGAGTGATCCGATTGACAAAGAAATCGACATTAATAGATGCATCTGATGAACTTAGGAGCGCCTTCAAGGAACTCATTGTAACCATCTGCACAGAATTAAAGATCGATAAAGCGGCTCATTGGGCGACGGGCAAGCTTTCGAAATCCACCAAAACGCTTTAGTCGACTAAAGCAAAAGAGCCCCCCCCGGGGAAGCAAGAGGGGGATCCCCTTGCACACCGCGCCCCCAACCCGATTTTGGCGCAAACCCAAAAAATCGAAATTCGGACGAAAGGAGTAAAATCCGGTGAAAAAAGCGGAGTACGACAAAGAATTGGCGAGATTGCGTGATATCTTCGCTAAAGTGGACCCGGATAAGTCCGAGTTGGTCGACGGCCTACTGCATGACGCTGCGTTTCTCAAGACCGAAAATGCGGAGTTGCGCGAAGTGCTGGGGAAAACGGGGACGGTTGTGGTGCATCCGACCAATCCGCAGCTTCAAAAGCCGGTAGAGGCCGCGAAGCAGTATTTGAAGAACGTCAATTCCTATTCCGTCATCATCAAGACATTGAACGGAATCTTGAACAAAAACATGCTCGACGAGGATGACGACGATATGAGTGAGTTCGAATGAACGCGCCTTGGGCGTCCTGGCTGCATGAATACATGCACAAATGCCGGTCCGGGGAGATCCTTGTCGGCCAGGAATTGTTGCTCATGTTCGATATACTCGACGAGCATATGCGAGATCCTGACATCCGCTTCGAACCGGGGGACGCGAACAAGCGGATAAAGTTCATCGAAGAGAAATGCCGTCACTTCGAAGCACCATATGCGGGCAAGCCGTTCAAGCTGGAGCTTTTTCAGAAGGCGTTCATTGTCGCGCTGCATGCGTTCAAGGTGTATGAGCCGGAAATTGATAAGTGGGTGCGTCTTTTCCAGGACGTACTTTTTGTTGTTGGCCGGAAAAACGGGAAAACGCCGCTGATCGGCGCGATGAACCTTGCGGAATTCTTCTGCGGGCCGGAAGGGATCAAGATCCTTTGTTCCTCGAACGACTACGAGCAGGCCGCGTTGATGTTCGACGCGATCAATGCCATGCGAGAGGAAAGTCCATCGCTTGATAAGGTGACGCGGAAGAATCTGACGGGGATCTACTTCGGCAATCCGAAGCGCCGGTCGAAGAAGGGCAAGTTCAGCTATCGCAACAAAGGCCATATCAAGAAGATTTCCGCGAAGACCGGCGCGAAGGAAGGTCGGAACATTGCGGTCGGCGCGGCGGACGAAGTGCATGAGATGAAAGACAACTCCGGTGTCATGCCGATCCGCCAGTCTCTTTCGACACAGGACGAGCCGCTTTATTACGAGCTGACGACCGAAGGGTTCACGAACGACGGATACCTCGACGGTCGCATGATCGAAGCTCGGCAAGTGCTGAACCGGGAGCTGGATCGCCCGCGATGGCTTATCTGGCTGTACACGCAAGACAGCGAACAAGAGATTTGGCAGGATGAGCGGACATGGGTCAAGAGCAATCCCGGCCTCGGCACGATCAAGAAATGGTCCTTCTTGCGCGGAATGGTCGAAGAGTCGAAGACGAACAAGGCGACGCGCATCTTCGTCCTGGCGAAGGATTTCAACGTCAAGCAGAACAATGCGGCGGCGTGGCTGACAAACGAGGATATCATAACGGCGGATGACGAACCCTTCGACCTTGATGAAATGCGCGGGCGCGTGGCGATCGGCGGCGTCGACTTGTCCAAGTCGGGCGACCTTGCATGTGCGCGGGCGCTGTTCCTCAAGGATGGGAAGAAATACACCGTATCGCAATACTTCATCCCGGAATCCAAGCTGGCGACGCTCTCCAAGGAGGATAAGGAGAAATATTTGGCGTGGATCAAGGCGGGGCGGATAACGCTTAGCGACGGAAACGAGAATGATTTCCGGCTTGTGACGGCATGGTTCGTTCGGTTAGTCAAGGATTACGGCATTCGCTTCCTGAAGATCGGCTACGACAAATGGTCTGCCGTCTATTGGGTCAAGGAGATGGAGGGAGCGGGATTCGATATGGACCGTGTCAAGCAAGATTGGGCGCCGATGTCGGAGCCCATGAAGCTCGTTGAAGCTGACCTGAAAAGTAACCTCATCCGCTACAACAACGACAGCCTGGACAAGTTTTGCCTTGAGAATACGGCCATAGAGGTCAACAGCAAAATGGAGCAAATGCCGATCAAAGTACAGGGCAAAGAAGACAAGAAGATCGACGGCGCGGTGACGCTGATCATCTGCTATCGGGTGTATATCGACAACCGCAGCGACTTCCTCCGTCTCTGCGCTTGAGGAAGGGAGGGAACCCATGAATTTATTTGACGTGTTCCGGAGATGGTCAGCGGGCAGAAGGGAAGCGAAGTGGGTCCGCATGCTGAGCGGCGGATTGCCGATCTACAGCCAATTTGGGACGAATATCTACGCCTCAGACATTGTGCAAAACTGCATCAACATCATCGCGAAGGAAATGAGCAAGCTCCAGCCAAGGCACATTCGGACGATCGACAACGAACAGAAGATTCCAAGCGGAAACATTAACCGCTTGCTCCGCTTCGGCCCCAATCCGCTGATGACGACGAGCGAATTCATCGAAAAGAAAATGTGGCTGCTGCTCATGAATTACAATGCCTTTGTCATTCCGATCTTTGATTCGGACTACAGCACAGGCACGGAGCGCCGGACCTATCGGGCGCTGTATCCGATCAATCCGAGCCGCGTCGAGTTCCTGCAGGACCCGGCCGGCGAACTTCTGATTCGATTTTATTTTCCATCCGGCGTTGACTTCACGTTCGTCTATGCCGACATCATTCACTTGCGGAAGAAGTTTTCCGTAAATGAACTGATGGGCGGCGGCGCGGACGGGCAGCCGGACAACGCGGCGCTGCTTCGGGTGCTGCAAACGAATCACACGCTCTCGCAAGGACTGGAGCGGGCCGCGAAGATCAACGCGGCGATCCAAGGCATTCTCAAGGTTAATACGCTCATGGACGACGCCGCCCAACGCGCAGAGCGAGACCGGTTCGTCAAGCTTGTCGAGTCGGGGGAGAACGGCATTCTTCCGCTCGACCTCAAGGGCGAGTACACGCAGCTTAAGGGCGACGTGAAATTCATCGACAAGGACACGTTGGGCTTCTTGCAGCAAAGCGTCCTAAATTGGTTCGGCGTGTCGCTGCCGATTCTTACCGGGGAGTTTACCGACGAAGAATACCAAGCGTTTTACGAAAAGACGCTGGAGCCTGACGTCATTTACTTCGGACAGAAATATTCCAAGATCCTGTTCACGGAGCGGGAGCTTGATGTCGGAAACGAAATCGCTTGGTATCACAGAGACATGAACTATTTGTCCACGAACTCCAAGATCAACATTCTGAAGACGATGGGCGAACAGGGGCTTTTGAGCGATAACCAAAAGCTGGCGCTTATGGGATATCCGCCGGTTCCGGGCGGAGACAGAATTACACAATCGCTGAACTACATCGATATACGACTCATCAACCAATATCAAATGCAAAACAAGAACAAGGCGGTGATGGAAGATGAAGAATAAGAACTTGCCGCAAGGGCTGGAGCGGGAACGCCGTTCCTTTGCCGTTCCGGATCTACGGGCCGACGGCGGGGACGGCATCATCCAGGGGCATGCCGCTGTGTTCGGGCAAGAGGCGAACATTGGCGGATGGTTCATCGAAATTATCGAGCGCGGGGCATTTGACAAAACGGATTTCCGGGACGTCGTCATGAGCTACAACCACAATCTCCAGCAAATCCCGCTCGCTCGAAGCCGGAACAACAACGAGAATTCGACGCTACAGCTTAGCGTAGACGACGAAGGCTTATTGACGCGGGCGACGCTGGACACAGAAAACAATTCCGAATCCAGGGCGTTATACAGCGCAATCAAGCGGGGCGACATCTCAGGGATGTCGTTTATTTTTTCTGTTCGCGCGAATGGCGTCTTCTGGGAAGGGCTTGACACAGAACTTCCCATCCGAAGGATTAGGGACATTGCCCGCGTGTATGAAGTATCTGCGGTATCTTTCCCGGCCTACGCCGGGACTGACATACAAGCTCGGGACGCGCAAGCGCTGGAGAGCGCCCGCGCCGCACTGGAGAGTGCGCGGTCGGGACTGGAGAGTCCTCAAAACGAGCTGGAACTACTGAAAGCCAAATTGAAGCTTCGGTAAATCAAAGGAGGAAATTGCACATGAAAGAATGGCTGAAAAAACTGCTGAAACAGAAGGAAGAAAAGCGCTCCGCATTGAAACTGCGCGGCGACAAAAGCGAGGATGTCAAGGAAGTCCGATCGATCATCGGAGAAATTGAAGAGATTGATCGGGAGATCGCGGAATTGCGTCAGCAAATCGACACCATGCCGGAAGAACCGATCGCAGGCGGCGCAACGCCTCCGGCAGAAACTCGCAGCCAAGTGCCGGCCGGTGCTAATGGCGGCGGGAACGCCGCGTTGACGCAAGTGTTGGCATCGTTCGGGCTTCGCCAACAGGAACAGCGGAGCGAGGATGAAAATCCGTTCGCGACGTTCGAGTATCGGAAGGCGTTCATGGTATACGCTCGCACGGGCGTCGTTCAAGAACCGCTGAAGCTCGAGAAACGCGCGGACGCAACGACGACAACGGCCGACGCCGCCGCGTTGATTCCGACGACGATCCTCACGGAAGTCATCAGGAAAATGAAGGTGTATGGTCAAGTATTCGCCCGCGTTCGTAAACTCAATATTCCGGGCGGCGTACAGGTTCCGATTTCTTCCTTGATCCCGGTCGCAACTTGGATCACTGAGGAAGCCCCCTCCGATCGCCAAAAGCTGAATACAAGCACGAAAGTCACTTTCTCGTATTACGGACTGGAATGCCGCATCTCGCAAACGCTCCTCACGAATGTCACGACGCTGGATGCTTTCGAGGAACTGGTCACGGAACTGATTTACGAAGCCATGATCAAAGCGCTTGACGAAGCGGTGATCAAGGGGGCGGGTAGCGGCCAGCCTTTGGGTGTAACGGTCGACCCTCGCGTTCCGGTTGAGCAAGTTGTGACGTTGGACGAGACCGAAATCTCGGCCTACAAGCCGTGGAAAGCGAAAGTATTCGCCAAGATGCCGCTCGCCTATAAGCCGGGAGCAGTATTTTTCATGGCCTCCGGCACGTTCGAGACACATATCGACGGCATGGTGGACGACGGCGGTCAACCGATCGGGCGGACGAACCACGGCATTTCGGACGGCATTCAGGAACGTTTCGGCGGGAAGGAAGTCATTCTCGTTGAAGACGACATCATTAAGCCGTACGACACGGCGAGCGACGGCGATGTCGTTGCCGTCTTCTGCAATCTGAAGAATTATGCGATCAACTCGAACATGCAACTCGCCATGGTGCGTTACACGGATCACGACAAGAACGAAATCGTCGACAAGGCGATCCTGATCGCCGACGGGAAGCTGCTTGACCCGAACGGGGTTGTCATTATCAAGAAAGCCGCTTCGGGCGGCGGAACCTGATCGAGAATAAAACGGGAGCGGGAAACCGCTCCTTTACACGAAAGAAGGTGAGGAAATGGCGAAGAAACAAGACGCAAGCAAGCTTGTCACCATTCAAGCGGCCGTCCCGGTGCTGATTTGCAAAGCGAATCGGCCGCTGAGCGAAGAGCTGCACGAACAGCTTGTCCGCAAACTCAAGGAAGAAGAAGCGCGGACGGGCGTTGAAATCCTGTTGGTGCCACACGCGGTGGACGTAACCGTAGGCGCAGAAATCAAGGAAGTGCCGCAGGAGGAAAAATCTGATGAGTGACCTCCAATCGTGCAAAGATTATCTTCGCGTCGATGGCGACGATGAAGATGCGTTGATCGTGGCATTCCTCGCGGCGGCGAAGGGTTATCTGGCGAATGCTGGCGTGAAGGAATCCGCGCAAGGCGAGTTGTACGATACCGTTATCCTCATGCTTGTCGCTCTGTTCTACGAACATCGCGACACTGTAGGCGTGTCGGTTCCGCCGATCATCAATAACCTGATCACGCAGCTCGCCGTCGTCAGCACGAAAAACGGAGGCGGTTCCGATGGCGAAAAGCCTGATTGATCGTCTGGATAAGCGCGTGACCATCTGCCGGCCGACCGACGAGACTGACGAGGCGAACCAACCGCTCGACGATTTGATCCCGGTCGCGACGGTGTGGGCAGCCATAGAACCACTTCGTGGACAAGAGCGCTTCGCCTCGATGCAAGCGAATGCGGAAGTCACGACCCGGATACGAATCCGCTATCGACCGGGAATCGATCGGACGATGGTCGTTGTCTACGGGGAACAACAATTCGAAGTCATGTATGTCCTGCATCCCGAGTTCGGCAGGAAGGAATTGCAGCTCATGAGTAAGGAGCGGCAATAATGGCGCGCCGAAAACGGCGGACGTCCAACACTCGAATCCGTGTCGACGGCGCTGAAGATGTGATTCGGGCACTCCAGGAAGCCGACGAAGAGATCAAAAAGAAAATCAACGACCTCATCGCTGAAGCGGCTGAAATTGTATTCCGAGAGGCGGACGCCCGCGCCCCTGTCGGTGAAACGGAGAAGACGCGGTTTAGCTTGCGGATCGAAACCGGCATATCTAAAAAGGGAAATTTTTACGCCAATGTCATCATAGGCGCTCGCAAAGGCGAAACGACAGCCGAGAGCGCCTTTTATGTCACCTTTTATGAGTATGGTTCAAGCCGTCAGCCCCCTCGCCCTTTCATGCGTCCGAGCATGGACAAGAGCAGGGCGAAGATTCGCACACTCTTGAGGGAAGGGCTGGCAAAGGTGATTCAGGATCTAGGAAGGTGATGCGTATTGTTGGTGGTTGATTTAGAGAACTACTTAATGTGCACTCCCGAGATAACGAACTTGGTACAGAATCGGATTTACCCGGGATGGCTTCCGGAAAAACCGCAATATCCTGCCGTCGCCTTCTTGGAAGTGTCGGGAGTCGCACATCACGAGATACCAATCGGTTACCCGCGCTTTCAGTTTTCTTGCTTCTCCCGAAGGTATTTGGATGCGAAAGCCTTGTCCGACGCCATCCGAAACAGTCTCCAACGATACAAGGGGCGGATGGGGAATACGCGAATCATTCAGATATCTTGGGAAGGGTCGCGGGAAATGTACGAAGCCAGTACAAAGCTTTACCATATCGCAACGGATTTCAAAATTATTTACCGGGAGGTTTAGTCCATGGCTAGAAATATGACGACGGTCCAAAACGCGAATAGCATCCGTTTCGGATCCGCAAAATTCGAAGTCGGCGAGGACGTTGACAACTTGGTCGACCTTGGGGCGATGCGCGGAATCGCATTCGAGGAAACATGGGACGAGGTCCGGGTCATGAGCGACAACGCGGGCGTCATTCGCGTCGGGATCAACAATCACATGGCGGCTATCGAGGGAGAGTTGATGGAAATCAACTTGCAGACGCTGGCCGAGATTCGCGGCGGCATCGACAAGATCGAAACGGTTCCGGCCGATCCCGAGGAGGAACAATTGGCCGCGATCCGTTTGCTGTCGGGCGGCTTCAGCACGTTCCAGCCTCGCGTCGCCCGGATTACGAACTATGACGACGCGGGCCGCAAGTTCCAAATTACGGTGTACAACGCCAGCCCGGAAAGCGGTCTGAACATTACGTTCCCCGAAGCGGATAGCGAGGATCCGGCCATGACGCCGATCCGCATGACCGGCAGCCCGGACGCGAATCGCCCGGTAGGCGAGCAACTCTTCGAAATCTACGACGAGCAAGGAGTTGTGTAATCGTGCAACCGAAAATTCTCGATTTGGACAAGATCATCACGACGCAACGCTTAATTCGCCTCGCCGGGCGAGAGATCGATGTTTCCAAGATCCCGTCCAGGGTGACGCTTGAAATCGCGGAGAAGGCAGACACGTTAAAGAGCGGCGGCAAGGAAAGTTTCCCGCTCGTCCTCGACATGATCGTCAAAATTTGCAAGCCGTCTTGTCCGGACATTACGAAAGATTGGATCGTCGACAATACGAGTTTGGATCAACTTATTAGATTGATCGAATTCGTACTCGCCCCGGTTGAGGAGCGAGTAAAGGAAAAAAAAGCGGAAAGCCCCGGCCAATAGAGCTGGGGCGCATTTTTGCGCGGGTGGGGTCTATGTATGCATGGGCTACCCCTGAATATCTGTTGGACCATATGAGTTTTGATCAAATCATCATGTATTACGAATATGGCATCGAGCAAAAAGAAATCGAATCGAACATTCTGGTCGGTCGCTTAGCGGTCGGCCTTTTTGGTGCAAAGGAAAAACCGAAGGTGAAGGATGACAAACCGGATCGGAAAGCCTTCCACCAAGCGTACGGGAAAAAAATTAAACGACCCGAAGGAGGGGGGACATGAGTCTTCTCGGCAACTTGGTCGTCAGCATCCTCGGCAATACAGCGGGATTTGAAGACGCCATTCGCGATGCAGAAAAATCCGTGGAGAAATTCGGAAAATCAATGGAAGACGTCGGGAAGTCCATGTCGACCCTCGTCACCGCGCCGCTTGCTGCATTGGGCGCGGTATCCGTAAAAACGGCGTCGGACTTCGAGTCGGCTTTCGCCGGTGTTCGTAAAACCGTGGACGCAACTGAAGAGGAGTTTGCGGTATTCCGCCAAGGGATTCGCGACATGGCGAAAAGCATGCCGCAAGCGGCGACGGAAATCGCAGGCGTGGCGGAAGCGGCCGGGCAGCTCGGCATTCAAAACGATGCGATCCTCGGTTTTACGAAAACGATGGTGAACTTGGGCGTTGCAACGGACCTAACCAGCGAGCAGGCCGCTATGGCGCTCGCGAGATTCGCAACGATCACGCAAATGCCGCAAGAAAACTTCGACCGGCTCGGCGCTACGGTCGTCGGTCTCGGCAACAATCTGGCGGCGACGGAATCGGAAATCGTCGAAATGGGCCTCCGGCTTGCAGGGGCCGGAAATATCGTCGGCATGACCGAAGCGCAAATTCTCGGGTTCTCCGGATCGCTGGCGGCCGTCGGAATCAACGCGGAAGCGGGCGGCACAGCCTTTTCCAAACTCATGATCAACATTGCGAACGAGGTTGCGACGGGCGGTAAGAAACTCGAAGGCTTCGCGAATGTCGCGGGCATGTCGGCGGCAGAATTCCAGCGGGCATTCAAGGAGGATGCGGCGGGCGCAATCGTCTCCTTTATCGAAGGGCTTGGGGAAATCGATAAAGCTGGCGGCAACGTATTCGGCGTCTTGGACGAATTGGGACTATCCGAAGTCCGCTTGCGCGACGCTCTGCTCCGGTCGGCCGGAGCGGGAGACGTGTTGCGGGAAAGCTTGGATCTTGCGACGCAATCGTGGGAAGAAAACAGCGCGCTCACAAAAGAAGCGGAGCAAAGATATGCGACCTTTGAAAGCCAACTGAAAATATTCTGGAATCGCCTGAAGGACATTGCGATCACGATCGGAGACGCCTTGATGCCGGCGCTTTTGGCCGCAATGGAAGCCGCAGAGCCGTTTATCAATTTGCTCGCATCCCTTGCGGATCGCTTCGCCAGTCTCGACCCGAGTATGCAACGGATCATCATTGTTTTGGCAACGCTCGCCGCGGCAATCGGCCCGGTCCTGTTGATTGCCGGGAAACTCGTATCTTCGTTTTCCGCGCTAATTCCCGTCTTCGCGGCGATCGTCAGTCCCATCGGCCTGATCGTCACAGCGGTAGGGGCGCTCGTCGCCGGGCTTGTCTACCTCTACAACACGAACGAGACGGTGAGAGACGCGCTGAACGCCGCCTGGACGTGGCTGAGCGAAACCGCTGCAACGGTGTTCAATGCAATCAAAGAGATTGTTATGGCCGTGTTCACGGAAATCCAAGCGTTTTGGGCGACGTGGGGCGAAGAGATCATGGCATTCTTCACGACGGTGTGGGAATTGGTATCGAATATCTTTTCGACCGTGTTCACGGCCATCTGGGAGATGATTAAATCCATCTTCGACGGAATTATGGCGTTCTGGGACAAATGGGGCGAGGACATTATTGCGTTCTTTACGGCTGCTTTCGAGATCGTCAAAACCGTATTCAGCACGGTCTTCGAAGCCATTTGGACGGCCGTTAAGTTTATCTTCGAAGAGATCAAAGCATTCTGGGATAAATGGGGCGACACGATCGTAGAGGCGTTCAAAAACGTATTCGAAATTCTCAAAACCGTCTTCTCCGCCGTGTTCGACGTCATCTTCGCCGTGATCAAAACCGTCTTCAATGCGATCAAGAAGTTCTGGGACACTTGGGGCGAGACGATTACGATTGCGTTCAAAACTGTGTTCGCCGTGGTTAAATCCGTATTCGAGGGCGTCTGGAATACCATTAAAGCAGTCATCGAAACGGTCATCGGCGTGATTTCGAACGTCATCAAGCTATTTCTTTCGGTGCTCAAGGGCGATTGGAAAGGGGCTTGGGATGCGGTGAAGGGCATCGTCGTTTCCGTCTGGAACGGGATCAAAAATATCTTTTCGACGATCGGGTCGACGATGCTAAAAATAGGCAAGGACATCATTCAAGGCTTGATCAACGGAATCGGCAGCATGGCGAATGCGGTATGGGACAAGGCGAAGTCGATCGCCAAAGGCATCGGGGACAGCATCAAAGACTTTTTCGGAATCAATTCCCCCTCGCGATTGATGAAAGGCTTCGGAGAGAACATTTCCGAAGGTCTTGCGCTCGGCATCGAACGACAAACCGACCTTGTCGAGCGAGCTGCACAGAGCATGGCCGACGCGGCGGCGGTTCGTTTGTCGAATCCCGAATTGTCCGCCATCCAAAATCGATTGTCGGCTCCTGCAACCAATGCCGTCGAACAAGTCGCGAACGCCGTTCGAGGACAAAACGATGAATTCGCGTTTGAAAGCACGATGTCGAACAGGCCGATCATGCTGCAAGTCTTCCTGGACGGAAAAGTTGTGGCTGAGAGAGTGGCCGGGCCGCTCGCGACGCTCATGAAAAACGCCGAAAGGGGGATGGGCACGGTATGAGCATCATTTTGAACGGAGTCCGCGACATCGATCTTGGGTTCAGGGTACTGGAAGGGTCGGAAGACACGATCCTTCCGGATACCGTTGACCGAACGATGGCGATATCCGGCCGACAGGGCGCGTGGTATTTTGGCGCAGACCTGAGCGCGAGATACTTCGGTTTTAAGTGCGCCTTCGTCACGAGCGGGACCGACTACACCGCGCCCAGCGCGATAGAACTGCAAAAGCGTGTCCGCCAACTCGCGACGCATCTCACTGACGGTTACGGCAAGCCGAAAGCGATCGAGCTTGTAATGGAGCGGGATCCGGACAAGTATTATACCGTTCGTTACGCCGGGTCGTCCCCGATCGATCGGATTATGTATTCGGCTATCGGAATGTTCACGCTGCCGCTTGTGGCTTTTGATCCTAACGCCTACTTAATCGAGCCGATCCTTGATAGTGACATCATACTCAACAGCGACATTCGCCTCAGCGGCGAGGAGTACTCGTTCACCGTGACCGGGTCGACGGCAATGACGGTTCCGAATATCGGTTCCCTTATCTCACGGCCGACGATCATCGTCTCGGGAAACTATACGAACCTTTCGCTTTCGGCCAACGGTAAGACGTTCGGGTTCAATCAAGTCGTGACCAACAAAACGCTCACGATCAACGGAGCGGCCCTAACGGTCAAACTCGACGGGGTCAACGCTTTAAACAGCATAACCGGCGACTTTATCGAAGTGCTGCCGGGCGACAATCAGATAGCGGTGTCCGGTGCCGGGCTGAATTGCAGCATCACCGTGATAGTCGATCCGCAGTTTTTATAAGGAGGCGAGTAGATGCAGTATCCAAACGGCAATACAAAACTTCGGGATGCGTGGCCGATGTGGGAAGCGAATGACAGAGAGGTCAAGCAGCAAATCACCGCGCATGAAGCCGACCAAAGCAACCCGCACAACGTCACGGCCGCCCAGGTGGGCGCAGAGACGCCCGCAGGAGCGCAGGCTAAGGCGGACGCCGTGCAATCCAATTTGGACGCTCACGAGGCCGACACGATCGTGCATGTAACGGAAGTGGAGCACGAAAAACTGGATGGTATTCAGGCGGGCGCGGAAAAGAATCAGAACGCCTATGCGCAGATTAACGGCATTGTGGCCGATAACCCGAGCGATGAGTTGACGATCGAGGGCAGCACGGGTATTGCTGTAACCGTCAATCCGGCCACTAAAAAGGTCATTCTTACGGCGACCGGGGAGGCAATACCGGGGCCGCACGGCCCGTCCCACGATCCGGACGGCCCTGACCCGATCCCCGCGCTCGATCAAGTAATTGACGATGTCTCCGACCTCTCCGCGACGGTAGCGGATAATACCGACGCGATTATCGACCTCGCCGGGGTCGGCCGGACGACGGAAACGGTCAAGGGAAACGCTGACGATATCGCGGCCGTGAGCGCCGAGGTTGCTGCACAAAAGGCGGATATTGCGAATGCAGTCGGTGTTTTTACATCCGACTATCCGGTTTTGCCACCAGAAACTAACGATACGGGCAGAATGCAAAGAGCGATTAATGCCGCCGCTGCAAGAAACATAATTTGCTGTTTGAATGAACACAGTTATACGATAAATGGCGGTCTGACCACACCCGAAGGACTCGCCGGAATTGTAGGCATACAGCAAAACAAATCAACTATAACCGTAATAGACGATGGTTATACAGCATTGACGATAACTACGGGTGTCGTGTATAGACATTTCAGAATTGTAGGAGATCGCAACAAGGTAAACGGAATTTTGTTTTCCGGATTGAACGCCGGTCTCGGCGGTTTCTTGGGTTGGCTGGATGCGTCATATTTGAGAACATACAACCTAGATGGATTCGGCATTAAGATAGATACGGTGTACGACAGCAGCTTTAAAGGGTTGTCCGTTGAACTCTGTGGCAACGCCGACGAATATGCATTTTCGGTCCTGAGCACGAATGACACGACCAACGTCAGCACCTTTGACCGCATCCAAGTTGAGAGGTCGTATAGCAAGGCAATGTCTATTGCAGCAAGTACGCTATCATGTGTATTTAGCAATATACATTCCGAGAGAACTACGGGAGACGGAACTAGTTATACACACGATCTGCGCGGTGATAGTTGTATCTTTAACGGCGCGAGAATCGAGTCCAATACCAATGTAAGGATACGATTGGGCGGAGTTAACTCCCAGTACAACAGCTTCAGATGCGTTGGTTCGGACGTTTATCTGGAATGGTTCCAGAACGACGTAAACACGGAAATCAATGGGTTGTCCTGTAACAATGTCTATGTTTTAGGTCCGTTCTCGCCTAAATGGGTTCTCAGGAACATAAAAGTTTCTGCACTGTTTGATGTTGCAAACAGTAATGATGTAAACGTGTACGACAGTTACTTATCTAATGTAAGCGTCCGTTCGAATGGGTCCATCCTCAACCTGTTCGACTCCGAAGTTTCCGGCACTTGGTCGATGGCGGGCAACAACGAGGTAAATATTCACAATTCCAAATTGACTAATTTCCCGAATATGGTATCCGTATATTTGGACGAATGTACGGTTACAAACGCTTTTAATACAGGATTTAACCAAGTTACAAAGGCACACAATTGCACCTTTAATGGCGTCGTAACACTTAACAGCAACGGATCGAGGTTTTATGGATACGGGTGCACGTTTAATGCTGATCTAGCTTTTAATGCTGGCGATGCTTTCGGGATACTGGACGATAATTGCATTTGTACAACGGGTACCGTTAATGCTCGTTGGTATGGAGTTCCCACGGCGGGAACGTGGATTGCGGGAACAAAAAGGTACAGACCTAATCCAGCCGCTGGAGGACATATAGGCACGATGTGTACGGCTGGAGGTACTCCGGGGACGTGGAAAGATTTTGGCGCGATATTGGCATAAACAAGTGATGATGTTCAAACGGACGATTATGTGCAACAGGGCTCCGCTTAGGCGGGGCTATTTATTTTGGGAGGGAATGCCTTGATCAAAGTATATGACCAAAACATGCAGCTCGTCGCTTATCTCGAAAACGCCTTTACTGTCAGCTACGAGACGCCGTTTAACTCGCTCTGGCGAGCCTCCTTCTCGCTCCCGGCGACAGATCCGAAGAACGAGGAATGTAGACCTCTCCGATACGTGGAGTTGTTCGACGGCGACGAAAGGCTTGACCTCTTCCGGATTATCCCGTCCGTGGCGCGGAGATCCGCCGACGGCCTGACGATCACCTATGACTGCGAGCATGTCCTTGCGACGCTGCTGGACGATGTCCTATTTCAGTTTCATACGGTCGGCAACCTGGGGTACTACACACCTGCCGTCTTGCAGTACATCCTTACCCGTCAGGTCGTTCATCGGTGGAAACTTGGCACAGTTTCGTTCAATCGCCAGTTCGAGTACAACTGGGAAAATGAAAACTTGCTCGGCGCTCTATTCTCGGTTCCGAAGCCGTTTGTCGAGGAGTACCAATGGACATGGGACACGACGACAACGCCCTGGACACTTAACCTCGTGGAGCCGTCGCAGGAAGTCGAGGCGTACATTCGATATGGGGTCAATTTGCGAGGGATTGAAAAGACGACGGATCCGACGAACCTCTGTACGCGGCTTTTTTGTCTCGGCTACGGCGAGGGTGTCAATCAGCTTACCATATCGGACATCAACGGCGGACGACCTTATCTGGACGCGGATACGCAATCGCAGTACGGCGTCATTACTCGCATATGGGTAGACCGGCGATTCACAAGCCCGGAGACGTTAAAGGCTCGCGGCGAGGCGTTGCTTAACGAGTCCAAGCATCCTCGTATATCGTACGTTGTGCAAGCCGGGGAATTGTACGCCTTAACCAACGACCCAATCGATCGATTTAAAACGGGAACGCTCGTCCGAGTGCAAGACGCAGAGATGGGCGAAGACATTGTCATTCGGGTCGTCAACAAGCGCAAGCCAAACGTGTTCGGCGCGCCGGGCGACGTCGAGCTTGAGATTGCCAATCGACCTGTCGATATTGCGGGCAGCATGGCAGACTTGGCTAACCGGCAACGGATCGGCGAGGTCTACGCACAAGGGGCGACCAACGGGGATACGCAAAGCTTTGCGGACAACTGCGACCCGACGCATCCGGCGGTCATCAAGTTTTGGGTGCCGGAAGAAGCAGCGCGGATCAATAAGGTACGGCTTACCTACGACGTCGAAGCGTTCAGGGCGTATAGCCGATCTATCGAAGCGGCTCCGGCGACGTCAAGTGGACCGTCCAGCGCGACGACAACTGGAGCGTCCAGCATCACGACAACAGGAGCATCGAGTATCACAACGACCGGGCCGAGTAGTGCGACGACGACAACACAGGTCGGTGTCAACAACAACACCAGCACAGGCGTCGGATGGATCGAATATGAGACGTCCTTTACCAACTCAAATACGATGGAAACCGTTCCTGACCACAATCACGGGATATTTCCCGGAACTCAGCTCAGGACAGCGGATGGTGGAGTCGTTACTTGGTCAGCTTCCGGAGGTCACCAACACCGAGTCGGTTATCACAAACATGAATTTACAAGCGATCTCCACTCGCACGGTATGGATCACACCCACAACATGCCGCATACCCATGACATGCCACACACGCACAATATGCCGCATACGCATACAATCCCGGCGCACACGCACGAGATTGAGCACGGCATATTCGAGGGGCCAACACCGACGACGGTTACGGTTAAAGTGGACGGTCAAGTCGTTCCGGGGCTTGGAGTGCATGGCGAGGATATCGACATCGTTCAGTATCTTGCAAAGGATGGGGGAGGCCGAATACAGCGCGGCACGTGGCACACGATCGAGATTATTCCCGACAACTTGGGAAGGATCGTCGCATCTGTATTCAGCCAACTATTCATCCAGTCACGAGGCGGCGGGGATTATTGAAAATACTCCAAAACTGAAACGCTAAAATAGTAAATTCCGGACTTTCTCTCTATGCCGTGATTCTCTTTCGTGATGACAACGGCATCCTTTTCGAGGGCGGGGAATAGCAGTTCTTTCTCGCCTTTCGATAGGGTGATTATCCTTGCTGATTCGTCAACTAAATACGTTACCCCGATTGCTTGGAGCCCATCGACAGATACGCTTTCGACCACGCCCGGTAAATCATCGGCCGGTGGCAAAATTACCGGCGGTTCAGGCGTCTCGACGACAGGTGTTTCTACTGGTACAACTGGTTCCACTTGTTTCACGTCCTTTTCTTCAATTTGGTCGAGCGAAATCGTTCCGGACTTAAATCCGACATTGTATCCAAATATCTCTCCTGCTTCCCGAAGCGGGACATAGGTGGTGCCGTTGTATGCTAGAGGAGCGTTTTGTAGCTCTACGTCCTTGCCGTCCACCTTGACCTTATAGTCTGGTCTGACGGTGGCGGTAACGCGTTCAATGACAGATTCGGCGAGGGCCGTTCCGGCTGTGGCAAGTAATGCGCCGGCGATTAGGCCGACGATGAGCATACGGATGTTTTTCAAGGGATAACCTCCCGACAAGTTTTACTATATTATACCACGAAATAGAGAGGATGGTTTCGGAATGGTTCAAATACCTATAGCGGCGATAATAGGGATTGCTGTTCTCGTCTTGTTCGCATTCAGTATTTTGATTCAATTGTTCCTGATAAAGCGAAGCGAATTCGAAACATTGTGGACCGTTCATTTACGTGCCTGTGATGAACGCAATGCCGCACAAAAGAAGAACGGGAAACTTATGTTTCAGATTGAACAATTGGAACAAAAAAAGTCCGAACATACTTCTTCCGAGAAGTCTGGAAGGTGATTTTCACCTTTTGAGGTTTCTCCTGTTTTATGTTAAAAAATAAAACCTTGCGAATTGATTCGAAAGGATGAATTGTTGTAGGCATCGAGAGTATATCCTCACGAAACATAAAATGATCTCTGTCGTGATAGGCGGGAACTTCACCTAAGAGCAACAATTCGTCTTGATTTACAACGGTGGTTACTTCGTATATGGAAACGGGATGAATGGATCGATTTATAATGTTGATTTCAAATCGAAGTCCATTTTCAAAATTACTTTCATCCGCAATAATCTGACCAGAATCGTCTGATTTACCTTCGAAAATCCTAAAATAACTTGGCGGATCCCCCTTTATGGGTTTGAACAACACGAGGGATCTTTCTTTAATATGCCGAGAGATATGGATGTACAAAGAGATTAACCCGGCGACTCCTCCAGTAATAGGCAAAACTACGGTCAGAAGTTCTTCAGGAAATAGGCTCATAGAAATCCTCCCTTTGTCGTTTCCTTTCGACATAATGGGAGGTTTTTCCTTGCAAACAGGTGTTCTAAAGCTCCGCTTAGGCGGGGCTCTTTAATTTGAGGAGGGCGGTCAATGGATCAAAACGTAATCACGATTATTGCAGTAGCCGGGACACTCAGCGGGATCGCTCTCGGCTGGATCGGCAAAGCCCGCACGGTCCGTCAGGACACCGCCGCCGAGGCGGACCGGGATGCAACGTTGCGGACGGACGTCGATTATATCAAACGCGGCGTAGATGACATGCGAGTCGAGATCAGGCTACAGGGGCAGCGATACGACGTATTGGCTGAGCGAGTAACGCGCGTTGAGGAGTCGAGCAAACAAGCCCATCACCGGATTAACCGGCTGGAGGGCCACAAAGACTAAGGAGAGGATCTACAATGATCAATTGGAGACGTAAGCTGGCAAGCCGTAAGTTCTGGGCGCTGGTGGCCGCGTTGGCGACTAGCGTTATCGTTTTGGTCGGAGCTGGCGAGGAGGCGGCGGTCAAGATCACCGGCTTAATCACAGCGGTCGGGGCGGTTGTGGCGTACATCTTGGCGGAGGCGCACGTCGACGCTTCGCGGCCGCCGGAGGATGATGTCTGATGGCGACGTACACTAAGTACGCCCGCGACGCCTTTATCGCACTCGTCGCGCCGATCGTCATGCAGGTTCATCGAGAGGGTGGCCGGCTGCTGCCCTCCGTCCGGATCGCGCAGAGCTGGCACGAGACCGGCGGCAAGGTCCCGAGCTGGCACAACCTCGGCGGCTACAAAGTGGGGAGTGGCAAGCCTACGCTGTGGTGGGACGGCAGCAGCGTCAACACAGCGACCAAAGAGGTATACGGCGGCAAAGAGGTCTTGACGCGTGCCAACTGGCGGGCCTATAAGTCGATCTATCATTACTACAAGGATCAGGACTTGTTGTTTGACCTGAGCCGGTACACACGGGTCCGCGCCGCCAAGACGCCAGACGAGCAATGCCACATGCTGCAAGCTTGCGGGTACGCGACGGATCCCAAATACGCGACCAAGCTGATCAATGCAATTAACTCGTACGGGCTGCGAAAATATGATGCGCTGGGCGCGTCGGAGGATGGGGGTGAGGACGAATTGAAGCTGACTAAGAACGAGAAGACGATGTTGGTCAACGCGCTTAACAAGATGGCTGCAGCAGGGACGATTGAAAAGTCTTGGGCCGAGAAGGTCGAGAAGGATCAACTGACCGTATCTCAGCTCGTTTGGCTCAATACGATCATCTTGGCGCGGAAGTAATTCACCAGCCCGGGGGCTTCGGCTCTCGGGCTGAATATTTTAACCCTCCATATGGTGACCATCGTTTGTGACTGTCAAAAAGTCATTGCTACGTATGGATAACAAGCGCACAAGACGCCTATCTCTCGCGAGTATGGACGTATGACTCCCGTTGTCGCGGGAAGACATAACAGTCAAGGATTTATTACCTACCCGGATTGTGTCGCCCTTGATCAGGAGTCTAGCCATAATTTTTGATCTCATCTACGCACCTCCTTTACCATTATATTCAAGTTCGCCGTGAAGCACAATGCTCTCGAGCTATTGACGCATCTCCCGCGCCGGTATATACTGTAATTGTCCGGTGCTTCCGGACATTCACGCCCCGAGCGGGCGAGTGGATTGAAACATAGTATTGGTAAAGTATTTCGACCCTGTTGGTCGTGGATTGAAATTATGAGTTAGATATTTTGTATTTGAGAAGGTCGCGCTTATCGTGCGTGGATTGAAACATGTTGATTTTTAGGTGAGATAGAGCATGGAGCCCCTTCCGGGGCTCTTTTGCTTATTCCGGCAAACTCTCCACGGCCTTACGAACAACGCCGGGGAGCGATGCAAACTTTTTATCGTGTAACGCGTACAGCTGACGAGCGGCCCGCTCTACACTATCCCAGTCTCGGCGATCGATCGCCGCGTCCAGCGCCGCCATCGTGTCCCGGTGACCGTTCTCCCATTCCTGCGACCAATCGCGAAGGAGAGAGGCGAGCGCTATCCTGGATCTGGCCGACTTAATACGTTGCCCTACAGATTTATGTCCCGACATGGACTGTCACTCCTCTACGTTGCAATTCGGCGACCAGATCCTCTACGCTGTAGCCGGCGAGCGGGTTGTCCGTCTCCACCTTCTGGCGTTGCTCCCAATGTTCCAGTGCCGTGACCTTGTCGATCTCCGCGAGCGATCCGTCCTTCTGGACGATGTACAACTTATTTTCCGTATATCGCGGATTGCGGTTGTCCTTTTGACCGGCGGCCACGACGTCCCCGGGCTCGCAATCGATATAGACGTTTCCGCCCCTGTCGTCGCCGAGAAAACTTCCGGCCGCGAAATCGTAGCTGAGTTTAGCCCCCTCGAATGATACCTTAGCGCCCCACGGTTTACCGTACCTCCGGGAATTGTACGACCCATACTCAATTTTTACTCTCATTGTTCCTCGCCGCCTTTCTTCGGGTTCGGGTGATTTTTGGAGATCGCCCAATCCCTGCCGATTTTTTTAGCTTCTACCGTTCCCGCCGCGCAGAGATTGCGGACATACGCCGGAGAAAGTCCCCACATCGCGCCTGCCTCATGTACATCCATGATGTTGTTAAGCTCATGGCTCTTGTGGTAGTAGTTGATGAGCCATTGTCCGTCGAGGGGCTTATTGTTCATCTCTTCGACGGTCAGCTCCGCGATCTGTTCGCCGAGCATGTCCATGAGTACGTGCTCGCCAGCGCCGAAACGATGCATGTGAGCCATCAACTCTTTGTGCATTTGAACAAACACCGTGGCCGGATGCCTGTCCATTTTGCTTAAGTACTTCGTTGCGATACTCTGCTGATCCTCAGGAAACACCTTTTCGCCCAATACGTTCGCGATCGCCAAGATACGTCCGAATTTCTGTTCCCGCGTTGCCATTGAAATCCTCTCCTCTTCGTTAATGTGCGCTAGCGCATGTTCTGATTCTAATATACAATGTGCGCTAGCGCATGTCAACAACTATTTTCTTTTCTCTTGATAAGAACGCATGTTCGTCATATAATAAACGAACAAACGTTCTTATTTTGGAGGCGAACTCGATGGAGGAGTTGCTAACCTTGTCGTGCAATTTTGGACTGCCGATCGGCCTGCTCGTGGGCAATCAACATATGACCGCCGTCGTCGAGGAAATTGACGACGATCGCGTGCGGTTGGCCGGAGAGTGGTATCCGCTGAGGGAGGTAAGGACCGATGGACGACCCGACGATCTTGCTTAATCATCACGTCGCCTTGCTTGCGCTTGTGGAACTGGCAAAAGAGGAGGTCGTCAAGTATAACGGCGTTAAACTGCTGGCCATGCGGTTCACGGGCAAAATGTTAATGGCCGAGCTGGAGCGATCCCGGGAGCGGCTGCGGGCCAATAAGATTTGGGTTGCCGATCGTCCGATCGGGGAGAGGCGATATCGGTATTCGCTGGCCGGTCGGAGAGGCGAGCATGAGATCAGCCAGGACGATCTTGACATGCACATGCGAGCGATCGAGGGGGACATGGTGCGGGTGATTGATAAGATGCGCCCCGGGTGATTTCCGGGGCGTTTCCATCTTAGTGACAATAATTATCTTTTACATACAGATTTGCCATGAGGTCCGAAATAAATTTTCATAATCATTGATTGTTCGATGGGTTTCGAGGTATCTTTTTCCTACGACGCTTAAAAGGAGGGACAATTATGGGCAAAAGAAAAAGCCGCAGCAGAGATCCTACGGCTTAGGTGGGCGATTCCCGTTGGAGCGGGTGATTCGTCCAAAATTCAGTATTGCACACAATGTAAGTTACCATGAGGCAAAGCAGTTCGCAATAGATTATAACAATGTAATTATGAACATTATTTGACTTGACAAATGTCGGATAACACTCTTCGTGACACTTTTCGTTAGGGAGAAGTAGCATTGTGCTACTTATCTAAACTTCCGGATATTCGTAGAAATCATCCATTTTGCACTTAAATATAAGCGCCAATGCTCTTCGTGTGACGTCTGGAATGGCCTTCTTGTTCGTCTCGTATTTTGAGAGCGTCGATTTCGTTATCACGATCTCGAACGGCTCTTTTTTCAGACGATCCAACACGTCTTGTTGAGTCCAACCACGATTTCTACGGAGTTCCGGCAGTCGACACACTCCCCTGCGAAGTGTCATGGACTGTCCTCCGATATTTAATTTTCAAAAGGGCCTTTTGAGTTATGATTAATTATACATCAATCAAAGGACGGGACAACATGGATAAAATCATGGAATGGCTCGAACCGTCGATCGAAAAGAAGGCTGAGGAAGTAGTCGTCGTTTGCCAGACCCAAAACAATAAACTATACTCCGAATTCTACGAGATTCTTGATACATTAAAAAAACATCGATCGGAAATGAATGTCGATCTAAATCGGATGGAAGATATCTTCCTACGACAAATTCTTGTCGTTGAGACTGCTTATCGGATCGGACTAACGGACGGCATATCCTTGAGCAAATATTTAAGGTGAGAAAAACCCCTAGGAAAAATTATCCTAGGGGTTTAATATACTATTTATTTTATATGCTTTTCCTTACCATAACGACCCGATGCTGCACTACGCCGCGAACAAATGCCGCAAGCCGGACGGCACGACCGTCTTGCTGAGCGCGACGCCTCCGCAGCCGATGCAGCGCGCCGCCGCGAGAGGACGGCTGCCTTGCGCGCGGGTTCCGGTCCGCTACCATCGCCATCCGCTTCCCGTGCCAAGGTTGCTAGCGATCCCGGCAGTATACCGGATCGCCGAGAAACAAGCGCTGCCGCCCAAGCTGCTGGCTTCGTTGCGACAGTCGATCGCCCGGGGCGCGCAAGTGTTTCTGTTCGTCCCTTACGTCAAGCAGGTGGAGCCTTTCGTGCGGCTGCTGAGACGCGTCGCGGGACAGCTCCCGCTGCGGCCCGAGGCGATCGCGGGAACGTCCTCGAAGGATGACGAAAGAGGCGAGAAAGTCGTCCGTTTCCGGGAGCGCGAGGTGCAGCTGCTCGTGACGACGACGATTCTGGAGCGGGGAGTAACGATTCCGAAAAGCGACGTGTTCATCCTGGACGCGGGCAATCCGTTGTTCGACGCCGCCTCTCTCGTCCAGATGGCGGGCAGAGCAGGCCGCTCCGGGGACGATCCGTTCGGGTTCGTTTATTTCGGCGCGCCTGCACTGACCAACGGTCAGCGAAGCGCGATCGGGCAAATCCGCGCAATGAACGCGATGGCGCGGAAGAAAGGCTACTTAAAATCGAGCGAGCGACGATGAAGGTCATCCTGTCTTGCGTCCGCCTGCCCCGTCTCTGAAACTTTTATCGTTCGATCTTCGTCTGATAGGAGGTGCACGCCGATCATGTTTATCTCATCTTTCAGCACATGGTTCGCCCCGAGCAAGCGGTGCTGCCCGATATGCGCCCGGGATGCCGGCAAGGACGCGTCGGCCGCGGCCGTTCCCCTTCGGAATCCCGCGCCGCGCCGGATCATCGCCAGCCTGTGCGGCATGTGCCGCGACGCGATCCCGTGGATCGTCCATCCGGCATGCCGCATCTGCGGCCGGGCCGAACGGTGCGAGGATTGCGTTCGCCGGCAACGCCGTTCGACCGTTTTCAGCCGTTGCGCCGTCCGGTACGACGACGAGATGAAAGAGTGGCTGGCGCTCTACAAGTACCGCGGCCACGAAGGCCTGGAGACCGTCATGGCGGCCATGCTCGCGTTCGCGTACGAACAGCTGCGCGATGCGGCCCGCACCGATTTTCAAGCGATCGCGTCCGTGCCGCTGGCGCCGGAGAGGCTGCGCGACCGCGGCTTCAACCAAGCCGAAAGACTTGCTCTCAGATTGGCCGATTGGTACCGCATCCCTTATCGGCCGATGCTCGTCCGCCTCCGCCACACCGAGAAACAAAGTCTCAAATCCCGTCGCGGCCGCGTCGTCGACATGAGAGGCAGCTTCGCGGCCGATCCGAAAGCTTTATTTTCCGGAAATATTTTGTTGATCGACGATGTGTACACGACCGGCAGCACGCTGGAGGAATGCGCCCGCGCGCTGCGTCAAGCCGAGGCTCCGAACGCGCCGCTCCGGGTCTATGGGCTATTATGGGCGCGCTCCTAATTTCGACATGAGTTGGCAGAGGAAGTCGCTTTTCGAGGGAATCTACCTGTGCTATGATAGGATGACGCAAAAACCCCGTTATTCAAAAAGGAGGAGCCATGGAACGTCGCTTGAAACTGAACGAAATCGACCTCGTGCGAGGACTCGCGATTCTGGGCGTGATCATGGTGCATTCCACGTCGTTCGCCACGATCGACATGAAGGAAGCGGCCTCGTACGGGATTTATAATTTCTTAAATACCTTTTCCAGAATCGGTACGACCACGTTCATTATGCTGAGCAGCTTCGTGCTGTTTTATAACTATTACCATCAGCCGCTCACGGCGCATCGGTTCAAGAAATTTTACCGCAACCGGCTGCTCTATATTATCGTGCCCTACGTGCTGTTCTCGATGTTTTACTTCGTCTTGCGATGGTACCAGAACGGATTTGCCTGGGACATCGGGCAGATGTGGCCGAAGTTCTGGGACAACGTGACCACCGGCAAAGCCTATACGCATTTGTATTTTGTGTATATCAGCATTCAGCTATACGTGCTGTTCCCGATCTTCCTGTTCCTGTTGAAACGGTACAAATGGCTCGCAGCGTCTATCGTGCTCGTGGGCGTCGCGGTTCAGTGGGCGTTTTTCCTGCTTAACCGAGAATATTGGCAGGTGCAGAATCGCGGCAGCTGGTCTATTACGTATTTCGGGCAATATTTTCTAGGGGCGTGGCTTGGCATTTACTTCGACCGCTTCAAGGACTGGCTAATCATCGCCAAGGACAAAATCACCGGCTCCAAGGTGTTCGTATGGCTCATGCTATGGGGCGCCTGGCTGGCTTCCGGAATCGCGTACGTGACGATTTTCTACAATCAGCGGAAGTTCGGCACAAGGTATCATAACGCGCTTTACGACGGCCTCTGGGATATCTATACGATGCTGACGCCGCTTGTGCTTATTCAGATCGCTTTCCTGATCGGGGGCAAAATGAAAAGCTCCTTCTGGGTCGGCCGTCTGCGCCATCTGGGTATCGTATCGTTCGGGGTATATCTGGTCCACCCGGTCATCCTGCTCGTTTACAGGCAATTTCCGGTCACGAGCGGAGGGACGATGGTCTATCATGCGTGGTATGCGGGAGGCTTCCTGCTCGCGCTGTTGATCTCCTGGATCGCCGTCACCGCGCTGGGCCGCGCGACCCGCTGGTCGTGGCTGCTGTTCGGCAGCGTTCCGAATCAGCTGCAAGCTCTCTCTGCCGAGCGGAAATCGGACGCGGGCAAACCGGCGGCGCCATCGGCCGGGGCCTAGAGCGACGATCGCCGTCGCATAAGCAAGAATATTGGCAAAACTTGCCCGATGGCCTATCCATCATGTAAAATATAGGCGATGGATGTCGGAGATCGGGGGATGATGGCGTGGATTTAACGTACTGTCCGAAATGCGGGAAGTTGTTCGCCAGAAATTTCCGCGAGGTCTGCAACAGCTGCCACCAACTATTGGAGAAAGACTACGAGAGATGCGCGGAGCATTTGCGGAAAAATCGCGGCATGGACATTCAGCAGCTGTCCGAGGAGACGGAGATCAGCATCAAGCAGATCACGAGATGGGTACGGGAAGGCCGGATCTCGCTCATGGACGCGCCGAATCTGTCCTACCCCTGCGAGTCTTGCGGCACGCTGATCCGCGAGGGCCATCTGTGCGACGGCTGCAAGAAGCGATTCCAGCGGGACGTGAAGAACGCGAGCGCCGCCGGCCCGCGCGTTAATCCGGACGAGCTTAAGCAGAGAGGCGCCTACCAGATCGGGGACCGCCTGCACGATCGCGGCAAAACATAGCCGCTCTAAACATTTCATAACCGATGACCGATAATAGTTGTAGGTATTATCGGTCTTTTTTATTTATTGGGGTGATCGTCGTGAAAATCAACGAAACACAGCGCATCGGCGCGTACCGCGCTTTTCAACAGCAAATGGACGCTCGCGCGAACCAGACGTCCGGCAAACGCCGCAAGGACGAGGTCCAGTTCTCGGCGGAGGCGATGGAGCTCCTCGGGGCACAGCGCGCCGAGGATCCGAACCGCGCGCAGCGCATCGATAAGTTAAAGAACGAAGTCGCCTCCGGCACGTATTACGTGGATTCGGGCAAGCTGGCGGAGAGACTGCTGCCTTTCGTGCGGGGATATCAGGACGGCAAATGAGCGAACGGAAGGTGAAAGCATGGCTTTTCGCGAATTGTGCGAAGCTCTGGAGACGCTGAAGCTTCAGCACGAGCAGTTGATCGCTCTCGCCGAGCGGAAGAAGGAGGCGTTGATCGGCAACGATATCGACGTCTTGAACGAGATGGTGACGAAGGAGTCGCGGCTGATCAAGTTGATCGCGGAAGCCGAGTCGAAGCGCCAGCAAGCGGTGATCGATTGCCTCTCGGAAATGGGAATGAACGCGACGCCTTCGACGACCTTGGCGAGCCTCGTTCGGATGATTTCGAATCCCGACGAGAAGTTGCGGCTGTCGGACTTGGCGGATAAATTAAGCGCCGCCATCGAGAAGCTGAGAGCGTTGAACGGGATCAACATGCGCTTGACGCAGCAAGCGATCGAGTTCAACGATTTCTCCTTGAATTTGCTGGCGAGCGCGTACGACGATTCGGATTTCGTGTACAAGAAGCCGACCGATTCGGCTTACGGCCAGCAGAAACACAGCTTCTTCGATTCCAAGGCTTGAATACATACCCTCCAACGAAATGGGGACGAGATAAATGATGAGATCGACATTCCACGCGGTCGAAACGGCGAAACGCAGTCTGTTCACGCAGCAAACCGCGCTGCAGACGACCGGTCACAACGTCGCGAACGCGAATACGGTCGGCTATAGCCGGCAAGTCGTGAACATGACCGCATCGAAGCCGATGGAAGCGGTCGGGCTGACGAAGTCGACGATTCCAGGCCAGCTCGGCACGGGCGTGGAATTCAGCTCGATTACGCGAATCCGCGAGAGCTTCCTGGATTCCCAATTCCGGAACGAGAACAAGACGTACGGCAATTGGTCCATTCAAGCGGATACGCTGCAGAAGCTTGAGACGATCGTGAACGAGCCTTCGGATACCGGACTGAGAGCCGTCATGGACAAGTTCTGGAAGTCGTGGCACGACCTGAGCGAGAACCCTGAGGATATCACGGCCAGGAAGCTCGTCCGGGAAACGGCGAAGGCCGTCACGGACGCTTTCAACCAGACGGCGCGTCAACTGGAAGAGCTGAGCGCGGACATTACCGAGAACATCGACGTGAAAGTCAATCAGATCAATACTTCGCTAGAGACGATCTCCAGTCTTAATCTGCAGATCAGGCGGATCGAAGGCTTGGGAGACAACGCGAACGATCTGCGCGACCAACGCGATCTGCTCATGGACGAGCTCTCGAAGATCATTAACGTGACGAGCGTCGAAACGGCGGACGGCGGCTATCAGGTGTTGATGGGCGGGGTCGTGCTCGTCGATAATGATATCGTCGCCCCGGTAACCGCGGCCGGCTTGCAAGCGAGCATGGCCGGCGGCGACCTGAACGGTGGCGAGGTGTACGGGATGTTCGTTTCCCGGGATCAATACGTCGCCAACTACCAGCAGCAGCTGAATACGCTCGTGAACGGACTCGCCAACGGCGATATTACCGTCACGATCCCCGCAGGTTCGGTATTGCCGGAGGGAACGATCCTTAACGGCGTTACTTATACCGGCCCGAACCGGACGCTGGCCAACGATCTGACCGTAACCGTCAAAGGTCTGAACGGCTTGCACCAGCTAGGGTATACGATGATGGATCCTCCTCAGGCCGGCGGCACCTTCTTCGTCTCCAAGGACGGAGGTCCGCTTACCGCGGGCAATATTTCGCTGAACGCCAATATCCTTGCGGATGCCGGTTTCATCGCTTCCTCGATGCGGACCGCCGGAACGCCGGAAAGCGTCGTCAAAGGAAACAAGGATCTGGCCATGCTGATCAGCCAATTCAGCGAGATGAAGATCGATTTTTCCTCCGTGGCGACGGGCGCCGTAACCGCGCAAGGCACCGTCAACGACTTTTTCCGCTCCGTCGTCGGCCAGCTCGGCGTCGAAGCCGAGGAAGCGAACCGCCAGACGACGAACGCCAAGATCGTCGTGGACCAGGTGGAATCCCGTCGCCAATCGGTCAGCGGGGTATCGCTGGACGAAGAAATGAGCAACATGGTCAAATTCCAGCATGCTTACAACGCGGCTGCTCGCTTCATGACCTCGATCGACGAGACGCTTGACCGGATCATCAACGGCATGGGCACGGTTGGCAGATAATCCGATAGACATTATCGTTAGGAAAGGGTGATGGAAGTGCTGGGACGCGTTACGCAAGGCACGATCACGAACCAACTGCTTCGCAACATCAACAAAAACATGTCCCAAATGCAAGGGCTGCAAGAGCAGCTTTCGACAGGCATGAAGATCAACCGGCCTTCGGACGATCCGGTGGGAATTACATACTCCCTTCGGTATCGGAGCGATCTGTCCCTGAACGAGCGTTATCAGACGAACGTCTCTTCCGCGCTTTCTTGGTTGGATTTTAATGATACGCTGCTTGCTCAGGTCGGGGAAGTAACTAAGAGAATTAAGGAATTGACCGTGCAAGGAGCGAACGGCACGAATCCGGACGTTGCGTTGGACAATGTCGCCGAAGAAATCAAGCAATTAAAAGATCAATTGGTCGATATTGCAAATAGCCAGTTTAAAGGGAAATATGTCTTCAACGGCCAGTTTACGGATCAGAAGCCGTATACTTCAGCAACTCCCGCGAACGTTATTACCGATTCAGGAAATCTCGATTACTTGATCAATTCTGGGGTTCAATTATCGGTTAATCTCATCGGCAATGACGTATTTGGCTATCCGCCTCCGGGCGTTGCCGCACCTAAGAATGAAGACGACAACTTATTTTACGTGATCGACCAGATCGTAGCGAATTTGGAAGCCGGGAATCACTCCGGGGCCTCCGATCAAATCTCCAAGCTGGAAATCAGAATGGACAAAATCCTGACTCAACGAGCAGAAGTCGGGGCTCGCGTCAATCGGGTCGAAATGATGGAGCAACGGCTCATTGACTTGAATATTAACCTCGAGACCTTGCAATCGAAGACGGAAGATGCGGAAATTGAGGACTTAATTATCAGGGCGAAAGTCAACGAAAGCGTATATCAAGCTTCACTATCAGTTGGTGCGAAGGTTATTCAGCCGTCTCTCGTCGATTTCTTGAGATAGATTCGGAGTGAGGAGTGCTAGATGATACCATTCATATCCATTCAATCCCAAAGAGGTTTGATTGGCATCGAATCTACGAGAGGTCAATATGAGATTCGGAGACCTCAGCCTACACTTGACGTTCAAAGAACCCCAACGGTCATCCATGCGAATAATCGGCCCGGCAACTTGCAGATCGATCAATCCTTGACGAACGATGCGTTGACGGGAGGCAAGCCGGAAGCTTTCTGGCAGAGGATCTATTCGCAGTATAAAGAAGTCGCCAGGAGTAACATTGAGCAAATCGTAGAAAAAGGAAATCTCGTCGGCGACCTGAGGAACAAGGTCGATCCTCGTCCTTTGATGGCGCTTGACGATTTTATCGAAGGACCGCCGGATCTTCAGGTTTATGGTTTTGCTTCGCCTGCGAACATCCAGTTCAGCTATACCCCCAATGATTTGAACTTGGAAGTCATACCGGGGGGTATCGAGATAAAAGCGCAAATTCACCGTCCCGAGATTAATTATCACAGGGGCGGCGTCAACATCTACATGAAGCAGTATCCCAAAGTTACGATTACGCCGCCGGCTATTGATCTGTTATTATAGAAAGATGAAAGATGGACGATAAGCGAACGTGAACGCTTATGGTCTTTCTTTATTTTAACGTTCGGAGGGATCTTATGCTAACGATTCAAACGAGATTCGGCGAGGTTGAATATCGTCACGAGCGTATTATTCAATTTTCGGCCGGATTGCCTGGATTTGAAGGGAGTAAACAATACATATTATTAGACGTCGAAGGGCATGAACCGTTTCGTTATTTGCAGTCCTTGGATAACCGCGAGCTCTGTTTCGTCGTTGTCTCTCCGTTTGATTTTTTCCAAGATTATGTTTTCGATCTGGAGGATTCGATTACGGAAGAGTTAGCAATGAAGCCGGATGGACCTGTATCGGTCTATGTCATCGTCACCATACGCGGTTCTTTGGAAACGGCTACGGCCAATTTGATCGCGCCATTGGTCATTAACGAAAATGAGAGGTTAGGCAAACAAGTAATTCTTAGTCATCCGGGATACACGACCAAGCATCCGTTGTTCGAATCGGAAGAGAGAGGTTAAAGGGGGCGATCGTCATGCTGGTACTATCCCGCAAAAAAGGTCAAGCCGTCGTGATAGCGGATAATATCGTTGTCTCCATTCTCGAAATTGAAGGAGATGTTGTTAAACTAGGCATAGCTGCTCCTAAGGAAGTGCTGATCCATAGGGAAGAGTTATTAATCTCAATTAAACAATCCAATCTCGAAGCTGCCGAAGGGGGGCTGAATCTCCCTAGTCTGGCGGATCAAATAAAAAAAATCAGAAAAAAGACGAATTAGCTATACAATTTCTGAAAATTATTCCGATAAAATAATTGTAACCGAAAGAGGGCGGCCGACCTCGTTTCGGCACCCGAAGATTCACATGGAAGTGAATCTCGAACAACATTCAGGGAGGAATATGAATTATGCGTATTAACCACAACATTACCGCTATCAACAACCACCGCAACATGCTTTTGAACAACGTTGCGACGGGCAAGAACATGGAGAAGCTGTCTTCCGGTCTTCGCATCAACCGCGCAGGCGACGATGCCGCCGGTCTGGCCGTATCCGAAAAAATGCGCGGCCAAATCCGTGGTCTGGAAATGGCTCAACGCAACGTTCAAGACGGGATCTCCTTCGTGCAAACGGCTGAAGGCGCGATGAACGAAGTCAGCGCGATGCTTGTTCGCATGAAAGAACTGAACGTTCAAAAAGAAAACGGAACCTACACGACGAACGACAAGAAAAACATCAGCGAAGAGTTGGATGCACTGGCAACACAAATCACGAGCATCATGAGCAATACGAAGTTCAATGGCATTAGCATCACTTCCGGCGCAACGATCCAATCCGACGATGGAAGCCTGAAAATCGGCATCGGCGCAATTTCAACGGGAAGCTTTACTGCATTGTCCAGTGCTTCGTCGATCGGAGCTATTGAGACAGCAATCGAAGCTGTTTCTACAGAGCGCGCTAAGCTGGGTGCGATGCAAAACCGTCTGGAGTACACTTCCAACAACTTGGGCACGACCGTCGAGAACTTGACGGCAGCCGAGTCCCGGATCCGCGATACCGACATGGCGAAGGAAATGGTCGAGCTTACGAAGAACCAAATCCTGCTGCAGTCCTCTCAGGCCATGCTCGCGCAAGCGAACTCCGCGCCTCAAGGCGTTCTTTCCTTGCTGCGTTAATTTCAACCCGAAAAGACCCCGCTACCGGGGTCTTTTTTTTATTTCGCTAAAGTTTATGGCTGGTGATGACGATAATTACAGTAGCAGGTCAAGTCGAAACGGACGGAGTGAGCGAGATGAACGTGTCTGCGGTTGGCGGTGGCTCTTCAGCGGCTACAGTTAATTCCACGGCGATTAAAGCCGCGGTGGATACCGGGGGTCAGAATAACGTTAAGCCACAGGATTTCGGCGTACGCATTTTGCGCAACGGCAAGCAGCTGGAAGAGGCCGAATTGCAAGGGGTAAAGCTGTCCATCGGGGAAGAGCAAATCATTAAAGCCATTGATCGCGCTATTCGGGCAGTCGAAGGAAACGCGACGAAGCTTGAAATGGAGGTTCATAAGGAAACGAAGGCCGTGATGGTGAAGGTGCTAAACAAGGAGACCGGTGAATTGATCCGGGAAATTCCGCCCGAAAAGACGTTGGACTTCGTCGTGAAAATGATGGAATTTGCGGGTATCATCGTGGACAAAAAGATTTAAAAGGAGGTCAATCTAATGACGATGCGCATATCGGGATTCGTATCCGGCCTGGATATCGATAAAATCGTAAGCGACTTGATGAGAGCCAGAAGAGAGCCATTAAATAAATTAAATCAACAGAAAACGATCATTGAATGGAAGAGAGAGCAATATCGGGAGATTACGAGCAAAATCGTGGATTTCCGGAATAATAAGCTGTTCAATTATGGACTGGAGTCTAACCTTAATAGCAAGAAAGTCACGATATCCGGCGATCAAGGAGCCGTGACGGCAAAGGCCTTGGCAGGCGCGAGCGGAAACATGACAATCAAGGTGAATGATTTGGCTACGGCGGGGAGCGCGATCAGTTCAGTTGGCTTTTCGACTGCCGATAGAGCGAAGACGTTGAGCGAACTGGATTCGTTCGATTATACGCCAAGCGACGGCTCGGACCCTGCTCACCCGGCTGGCAAAATTTATTTCGAGATTAACGGCAAAGAAATCGTGTTGGATGAAAATTCGGATTCCATCAATAGTATAGTTTCGAAGATAAATAATGCCAATGCGGGAGTAACGGCGTTTGTCGACAGCGTAACGGGAAAGGTAGCGCTCACTTCCAAGAGCGTCGGAGATGCGTCTACAATCGAATACGAAGATCCGACCGGCGTCCTTGCTAATTTCGGATTCGATTTCAAGGAAGGAAAAGACGCTAGCGTCGTCATTAACGGAATCGAGACGACCAGACCGAGCAATACGTTTACGGAGAATGGGATCGAAATTACCTTGAACGCGAAATCCACGGGTACGGGAAGCACGCTTCAAGTCGCGGCTGATACGGATAAAATCATGGATACGATTAAATCGTTCATTAACGATTATAACGAAATGTTGAGTTTGGTAAACGGAAGACTAAATCAGGAAAGATTTCGCACGTATAAACCATTGACTGCCGAACAAAAAGAAGAAATGAGCGAAAAAGAAGTCGAATTGTGGGAATCTAAAGCATCCAGCGGCTTGCTTCGCAGAGACAGCACGTTATCGTCGATGGTAAGCGAATTTAGGCTTAGTGTCATTTCCAGCGTCGACTATAACGGAAGCAAAATTAATTTGACGTCACTCGGAATCGGAACGGCGGATTATACCCAGCAAGGAAAACTGGTGATCTTGAACGAGAATAAATTAAGAGAAGCGATCGAGTCTTCGCCGGATGAGGTAATCGCTTTATTTTCCCAGAGATCGTCCAATCCCGATTCGAATGCCGCCAAGTCCCCATCGGCGGCGGACAGCGGAATATTCAATCGACTCTCCAACAGCATGATGAAAGCTCTGGAGCAGCTTTCCAAGACCGCCGGGACTTCGCGCAACAGCGCGGATGTGACTGCTGCCTTCAATACCGATAATAGTATGGCCGAAGAATTAAGATCGTTGGATAGACGAATCGCGGATATGACGAGCAGGCTGAAAACGATTGAAATCAATTATTACAAGCAATTTACCGCCATGGAAACAGCGATGAACCGGTATAGCGCGCAAGCAACAAGTTTATTTAGCTAAATAAAGGATCCTAAACCATGAGAATCGCACTTGCCGTAATCGCACGAAATGAAGAGAAAAACATTGGCAGATGTTTGTCAAGCGTAAACTGGGTTGATGAAGTAATCGTCGTGGATACCGGCTCGACCGATCGTACAAGAGAGATCGCAGAGAGGCACGGAGCCGAAGTATACGATTTTGTATGGTGCGACGACTTCTCCCGAGCGCGGAATTATTCGATTGAACGAGCTTCGGCGGATTGGATTCTGGTGCTCGATGCGGATGAGTGGGTGGAGTCGGTCGATATCGAAGCGGTTCGAGCTTTTATCGAATCTCCAAGGACAATTGGCCGAATTGTCATGCTTAACGATATGGAAGACGAGAAGGGACATTCGAGGGCGTACATCACCCGGTTATTTCCGAGACATCTTCGCTATTCGGGCGCCATTCACGAGCAAGTCGACAGCGATTATGTGCCTATGAATGTTCCAATCGTCGTCAGGCACGACGGTTACTTGAAGCAAACCAAGGCCGAAAGGAATATTCCGCTTTTACGGATCGAGATCGATAAAAATCCGACCGATCCTTATTACCATTATCAATTGGCTAAGGAGTATCGGGGAATCGAGTCATGGAGCTTCAGTATCGAATGCTTTGAAAAGGCGATTCGGGCACTGACGGGTCGCGAGAGATACGCGCCGAATGTGGTCGTGGATTATCTTTATGTCTTGCTCAAAGCTAAACAATACGAGCGAGGACTTGAACTGATTCAAAGAGAATACTTGTGGCTGCGTCGGTTTCCGGATTATTATTTCGTATGCGGCTTATTTTACCTCGATGCGTCGATTCAGGATCCTGCCAGAGCTTCATCTTATCTTCCACTCATCGAGTCGAACTATTTAAGATGCTTGGAAATCGGCGAAACGGATGAGTACGACAGTGTTGTCGGAACGGGGTCATTTGCAGCACTGTACAATCTAGGGAACTTCTACGAAGTGCTTGGACAAAGCGAGGAAGCGATTCGTCGATATCGTCAGTCAGCAGATATGGGCTATCGCAAAGCCCGGAACAGACTACAAGCGATGTTAAGGAGTGATTCACGTGATCACGACGCCTAATCAGAAGTATCAGCAGCTATCCGTGCAGACGGCTTCTCCCGCGCAATTAACGCTTATGCTTTTTGATGGTGCTATCCGATTTTCAAAATTGGGCGTTCAAGCCCTTGAAGAGAGAAATTTGGAGAAAAGCAATCTCTACCTGCTTAAGGCCCAAAAAATCATTAACGAATTGCTCGCATCGCTGAACAGAGAATATCCGATTTCCGATAATCTCGCGGTTATTTATGAATACATGCTGCACAACCTGATCAACGGAAACATCAAAAAAAACGCCAAGCCGGTTGAAGAAACGATTGGTCATTTACTTGAGCTAAGAGAAAGCTGGCTGCATGTCGTAAAGACTTCGAACCAAGAAAGTCAAACGTCATGAATGAACTCATCGAAAGAGTTCTGCAAGAGACCCAACGACTGTCGAAGGACGGGGAGAGCTGTTCTTATTTGGAGTTTGTCGAACTTGTGGAACTCCGGCAATTATTAACGGATGAAGTGGAAAAAAAACGCGACGCGATGACGGATGCGCAGAAGGAAAGAATCAGAGAGCTCAAGCACATGGATGCGGCGATTCTGGGGCATATGCAACGATTGAAAGACGAAGCTAGTCAAGCGCTCAATCAATTGAACGGCTCGAAATTACAGAGGAAAGCTTACCAGAACGAGGTGGAGTTCGGCAGCATCCTGTTCGATAAACGAAAATAAGGAAACCCAAGCCTTATGTCAGGCTTGGGTTCAGTTGTTTGAATAGGCTGGTTAATGAAGAGTTCGATATCGCAGGCTCTTGTTCGAGCAATTTTTCGAATAGACGTTGCTCCGAGGAAGTCCCGAACCCGAACAAGCAAGCCCTTACCTTATAAAGGCGATGGTCGGGCTGTTGAAGCATCGCGCGCTCCATGAACATCAGCGCTTCTTTGGTCCTGCCCTCGCGATAGAAGCTTTCAGCGATATTGGCGCAGCTGGCCGCGTTTAATTCTCCGAGCGTTTCCAAGTGATTATAGTATTGGAAAGCCAAATCTTCGTTGTAGCGATCATAGAAAAAATTTGCCAGTCTATTGATTAAAGCGGGTGACGATACATGATCCATGACGAAGTCAAAGGCAGTATGTTGGTTAAGCGTGTAGAGTTCGCTTAACAACGTATAGGCGAACGGCGAATCATCCAAAGGAATCGGATCGTCGAGCATAGAGAGAATCAGTTCGTTTGCTGCAGGTCGGTTACCTTGCTCATCGTCGGCAACGACCATCAAAGCGTATTTAGGCTCTCTCCATATTAAGGTTCCCGCATAAAGGTGCGTAATGACCGCAGAATCTTGAGCATCGCGATGCCGGCATTGTTCGACGATTCGGTCAAAGCTAGCTCGATCGTTTATAATTACGGCATGACGGAGATGGTCGGCACTGCCGATATCCTCAGAAGTCGCAAGCTTCTCGTTCAATGCGTTCGCCAATTCGACATTTCCTAACGAGAGCGCGATCTTATATGCCATAAAGATATGAATGGGATGATTGTCAAAGTCCAACAATTTATGAAGAAAAGAAAGGATAACGCTACTTTTCTCCTTGAGACATAAGATTTCGATCAGCTTCGTTAAGGGCACGATATCTCTTGGATTTAACTGTACGAGCTTGGTTAGGAAATAAACGGCTTGCTCGAAGTTTCTCTCCGTTTCATTCAAGTGTGCAAGCAGGCGAATTGGCGTACTGATAGCAAGCTCGGGGCTGACAATGAATATCGTTTTTTCCTCAATCGCCCTTCTTTCGGATTGTTGGTAGGCTTGCGTTAAATAGGATTTAGCCGATTCCTTGAATCCAAGGTTAAGCAAGATCATACCTCTCAGACTGAGTATATCCGGGTAGTTATCGTATTCCTTAAGGTATTGATCGCAAAAGTCCCAGCCTTCAATATATTTTTCGGTTTCCAGATACACTTGGAGAATGGCAAATAATAAATGCTTATAAGCGGAACCAAGTTCTTTGGGATTGCGTTTCAAAGCTTGCTGGAGGTGATCCATTCCTTCTTCGTGGCGTTTCATCATGACATACTGACTGCCGATCTTTAGATGATCGTATGCGGAATAATATCCCTTTTCCGATTTCATTTTAAAGAAGATTTCAAGATTTCTCTCATGTTTGTTTTTCGACGTTAACGTTTCTTCCGTATATCCGGAGTGATAAATTCGGATTGGGAGATTAAGGCTTCTCATGAGCGCTTTATTTTTGCTGACGGGTTGTTCGTGAATGGGCCGTTCGTATTTAATACCCATGTAATTGGGGAAAATACGATCCACGATGGACTCGTTGGAAACCGGTTTTTTTTGCGATCCAAGAAAGCTGATAACGGAGACGCCGTAGATCGTATGCTGAACCGGCTTCATTTGCTTCAGAAAGTTTCGAAGGGCTTTGGCGTCGGCCTCGGTGAAGTATTCGTCGGCATCCATCACGAGAATCCATTGACCGGTCGCATATTTCAAGGATTCATTCCGAGCTGCGGCAAAGTCGTTGATCCAAGTAAAATCGTAAACGTGATCCGTATATATGGAAGCGATTTGTTTCGTGTTGTCGGTCGACCCCGTATCGACGATTATCATTTCATCAACATAGTCCTTAACGCTAGATAGACAACGATCCAGATGGCTTTCTTCGTCTTTAACGATCATGCACAATGAGATCAGCTTATCCATGGGTGCCCCTCCGCAACGCATGTATATTCCTCTATTTACCAACAGAGCAAAAATGTTGACTCTTATTGAGCTACAAATATGCTCGTATGGTGTCGATAAATGATATAAGAAGTATATCAGAATTTTCCTAGATGAGATATGCTAGAAATCGGAACGGTTCATCCGTCCGAATCATTTCAAGTCGGCAATAAAGGAGATTGCGATGGGACATCAATTTACAGCTATGCCTCCGGAGGATTTGCGTCAAATCCAGTTGCTGCAGCTTGAAATGCTGCTAGAGGTAGATCGAATTTGCAAAAAAAACAAGATCAAATATAACATTTCTTACGGCACTCTTCTGGGCGCCGTTCGGCATCAAGGGTTTATTCCATGGGACGACGACGCGGATGTGACGATGCTCCGAGCGGAATACGAAAAGTTTTGCAAGGTGTGCGAACGCGAGCTGGATAGCCGTCGTTTCTATCTGCAGAATCATGTAAACACGCCAGGATACCGTTGGGGCTACGGAAAGATCCGACGAGTCGGAACGGAATACGTTCGCGAGGGGCAAGAGCATTTGCCCTATCGGACGGGTGTATTTATCGATATATTCCCGTTGGATTTCGTTCCCGATAATGGGCTGGCCCGCCGCTTCCATCATATATGCTGTACAATCATTAGAAAACTGCAATGGTCGGAAGTAGGCAAAAGGACGGATTCAAGCGCGTTCATGAGAAGCGTGTACCGCTGTTTATCCTGGATTCCCAGGAGCGCCGTGTTCAAGATGTACGATGCCTTGCGAAATTTCAGTAACAGAAAGCCGACCACGCGGGTAAGAACGTTAACGTTTCCTACGCCTAACAACGGTCAGTACGGTTTTGACTGCAAATGGTTCAATGAGTTGGCGGAAGTGGCTTTCGAAGGGCATCGATTTCCGGCAACAAGGGATTTCGACGATTATCTTACCTTTACGTACGGAAATTATCTCGAATTGCCCCCCGTGGAAAAAAGAAAGGGGCATCCGGCCACAAGATACAAGCTTCTGGAATCGGAATAGCGGCGGAGGAGGGGGAGAAAGTTGAAAAAAGTCATCACATACGGTTCTTTCGATTTGTTTCACGAAGGACATTATAGGCTTCTTAAGCGCGCGAAAGAACTGGGAGACTATTTGATCGTTGGCGTAACGACGGAACAATATGACGAGTACAGAGGGAAAATGAACGTTGTTCATTCACTGATGGAAAGGATAGAGAGCATTAAACAGACCGGATTGGCCGACGAGATCATCATTGAAGATCACGAGGGTCAGAAGGTCGAGGATATTCAGAAGTATGGAATAGATATTTTTACGGTTGGTTCGGATTGGAAGGGAAAGTTCGAATATTTACGGCCCTATTGCGAAGTGATTTATCTAGAAAGGACAAAAGGAATATCCAGTACCCTGATCAGGCAAAAAAATTACAGCATTATTAGGCTAGGGATCATCGGGTGCGGCAGAATCGCATTGCGCTTTGCCCCGGAAGTCAAGTACGTAAGCGGCACGAACCTGGAGGGGGTATATCATCCGAGAATCGACCGAGCCCGGCAATTCGCGCAACAATTCGAATTAAAGTTTAACACGGATCGCTTGGATCATTTTTTTGATAAAGTCGATGCGGTGTACATTGCGTCTCCTCATAATTCCCATTATGAATACATAAGAAGGTCGCTGGAGGCCGGAAAGCATGTGCTATGCGAGAAGCCGCTCGTATTAAAGGCCGATCAAGCGGAAGAAGTTTACGCGATGGCGAAGGAACGAAATCTTATTTTGTTAGAAGCTATTAAAACCGCCTATTCTCCAGGCTTCTTGCAGCTATTGGCCATAGCCAGAAGCGGTAAAATCGGCGAGATCCGCGATGTGGAGGCTTGCTTTACCAAGCTTGTGCACGGTGATGTCCGGGAGCTGCGTCCGGAAGAAAACGGGGGCAGCGTAACGGAACTGGCAAGTTACCCGTTGCTGGCGATTATGAAGCTGCTGGGGACGAATTATCATGAGATTAGATTCGAATCCTTTGAAAATGACCAGGGCGTTGATTTATACACGAAAATGTATTTGAAGTATGATCATGCGACATCGACCGCGAAAGTAGGATTGGGCGTCAAATCGGAAGGGCAGCTAATCATTTCCGGTACACAAGGCTACATATTCGTGGAAGCCCCTTGGTGGAAAACGCAATACTTCGAAGTCCGCCACGAAAATCCGGAACTGAATGAAAAGTTCTTCTCGAAGTTTGCTTCGGAAGGCTTGCGCTATGAGCTAAGCGATTTTGTATCCCTGATTAACGGCAACGAGAAGAAAGGGTTTAAGCTCACTCCCAAGGAATCCATTGCAATTGCTGGCATAATAGAAACCTTTCTAAGCAAAAAACACTCATTGTCTCGCGTTTAATCGAATTGCTTCAATGGAGGGAAAGCAGTATGTTTAGCAAGATCAAACATCGAATTTCGGATCTGATGGATACGATGTCGGAATATCTCGAAGTGCTGCCCAAGATGCGGGAAACTTCAAGCGCGGTATCGGACTGTTTGGCTGCTGTAGAAATCATTCAGTCCCGGTTGGATGCGGAGGAAGAGGTTCCCGCCCAATCACTGAATCGGCTGCAGAAAGTTCGGGAAGGGTTTCGGTTATATCGTGACCCTTCACAAATCCATCCGGAATCGCTTGAAAGGCTGATGAAGCATGTCCGGTTGTTGAAAGAGACTTTCGAAGAAGAAGTCAAAGGGAAACTGAACGTTGTTTTTTTGCCTTACAAGGCTTCGATGTGGGATAGTCTTGCAACCGTATATGAAGCCGCGCGCAGAGATGAGAATTGCGTCGCGAAGGTCGTTCCGATACCCTACTATCAGCTTTCTCAGAATGAAGCGATACCGACTTACGAAGGCGAACGGTTTCCCGATGACGTACCGATTACGCACTATAACGACTACGATTTAGCTTCGGAAGAGCCGGATATGATTTTCGTGCATAATGTTTACGATCAATATAATACACTGACCCGCGTTCATGAGATGTTTTACACGACTAACTTGAAAAAATATACAGATATGCTCGTTTACGTCCCCTATCACGTATCTTCTTTCATTGTTCCCAAAGAGGGCGTAGAATCTTTAGCCTATAGTCTACCCACAATAGCGAACATCGATAAAATCATATTAGTAGGCGAATTTCTAAAGAAAACGGCGATTCGGGATGGAGTCCCTGCCGAAAAGCTGTTGGTCCTCGGTTCGCCGAAGCTTGACGTCATGGTCAAGGCCATGCAAGACGAGGGGGCACATCCCGAGGCGTGGATGAATAAAATCCAAGGCAAGACGGTTTACGTGGTGAATACTGGATGCTTGTTTTTTGCGGCGCAGCCGTTTCAAGCGTTGGAATGGTTGCTCGATACATTCAGCATCTCTAGACTCGTCGATGACGCCGTCGTCATCTGGCGCCCTCATCCGCTGACGTTGATTTCAATCATGAAGTATACTCCTCACTTTCTCGAGTTTTATGTTGATTTGACTGAAAAGCGAATCAAAGGCGGGGACCAGTTGTACAACAACATCATTTTGGACGAGTCCGACGATTACCTGCCGGCATTGAAGGCTGCGGACGTATTGATATCGACTGATGGCTCTCTGTTGCGGTCTTACTTGCTAACGGAAAAGAAAGTTTTGTATTGGGGGGAGAGCTTGCCGGAAGAATCTTTACTGCCGCCGAATGTTTTTTATTTTGCCTTTAACCGGTCGGAGCCTTGGTACGAAGTGGTCAAAAAATTTTCTGCAGGTTATGATCCGTTAGCAGAAAACCGAAAAGGGATGGCTGCTAAAGTATATGCCAACGCGGACGGGACATCGGGAGAAAAAGTGTATTTAGCCATCAAAGAATGCGTGCTGGAACAAAGAAGGGGATGATCGGGCGATCGAGGGCATCTGTTAACGCTTACAAAAAAAGATTGACACCAATCTTTACCGGATGGTATATTCGGATTGTGGGCTGGGTAAAGATGCCTATGTCTAACGTCATTTGAATATGAAGGGAATGTTTAACACATGCAAGGTAAAGTGAAGTGGTTTAATGCGGAAAAAGGTTACGGTTTCATTGAAACTGAGCAAGGCGGCGATGTTTTCGTTCACTTCTCGGCTATTCAAATGGACGGGTACAAATCGCTTGAAGAAGGCCAGACCGTGGAATTCGATATCGTTCAAGGTGCAAGAGGGCCTCAAGCGGCAAACGTGATCAAACTGTAATCTTACCGATACGTCTATCGGAAACCATACAAGAATAGCGAAGCTTTATTTGACTACCTCGGGGAACCGGGGTATTTATTTTTGCCGAAACTTCTATTGAATACGGTTAATTTGTTTAACATGCGACTGTTAATCTCTAATTCTGCCAACGATTAAATCCGATAAATAGTTTAGGTGTTAACTGTCGATTTTGGGGATTCAGCGGCACCAAGAAGGGTGGAGAAGGTATGGCAAAAGTGCTTGGAAGCGATCAATACAACTTGATGTACTGGGATGAGTTCTACAAGAAGGTCGACATTTTGGAAGAGTCAAGCTTTTGCGGATTCATGAAGACGAAAGTCGATCAAAATGCCATTATTCTTGATGTGGGCTGCGGATCCGGCAGGGACACGTTTGCTTTCGCTCGTGCGGGCTACGAAGTTACCGGCATCGATCGTTCGGTAGCAGCGATCGAAAAAAACAACATGCTTAAAGAAGATTCAATGAATATTCGTTTCGAAGTTGTCGATATCGGCGAGGAGAGATCGTTTCAGGAAATCATCCAGTCCCTTGGACGTAAAGCGTTGGCCGAACACAAAAAATTCGTCGTTTATGCAAGGTTTGTCCTTCATTCGATCAATGAGGAGACCGAAAGATCATTGCTGAGGCTAATTTCCCAATATTTGAACAGAGGAGATTATTTTGCGGCGGAATTCAGAACGATTGAAGATCAAGGGCTAGCGAAAATATATAATGATCATTATCGAAGGTTCATCGATGCGGAAGGGCTTCTGCAGGAATTGGAGCAGCGCTATTCTTTCTCCAAAGTGTATTTCACGAAAGGGACAGGGATGTCCGTATATAACGATGAGGATCCATTTATCGGCAGAGTTATTGTCGAAAAAAAATGAATCGTTAAGGAGCCGTCTCAAGAATGAGTAATTGCTTGAGCTGGCTTTTTATTTGGGGGCAAGTTTTCAAAAAATTCAAAATTATTAACTGAATGTTTTGAAACGCCCAGGCCGAATATGATATCATGAAGGTAAGCAAAGGAGGAGTTGCCCCATGAAATACAACGTTCGAGGTCAGCGAATGGAAGTCACAGATGCTCTACGGGAGTACGCCGAGAAGAAGCTGAGTCGTCTGGAGCGGTATTTTGAAGCACCTCCACAATCCGATGTCAACGTAACTCTGAGCGTCACGAAAGGCCAGCAAGCCGTCGAAGTTACAATCCCTCTGCCGGGCGCGATGCTTCGCGCGGAGGAGAAAAGAGAGGACATGTACGCGTCGATCGACTTCGTCGTGGACAAACTGGAACGCCAGATCCGCAAGCACAAGACGAAGATCAATCGCAAGTTCCGCGCACCGGGCTCGGCAAGAGCGCTGTTCAAGGAAGATTACGGCAACGGGCATAGCGTGTCGACGATCGCCCGGGACGAGGAGGAAGAGCTGGAGCTTGTCCGAACGAAGCGCTTCAACCTGAAGCCGATGGACATCGAGGAAGCGATTCTCCAGATGAATCTCGTCGGACATAATTTCTACGTGTTCGCCAATACCGACACGAAGGAAGTGAACGTCGTATACCGTCGCAACGACGGCAAGTACGGGCTTATCGAAGCCCAATAATACCTAACGAATAACCTGCCTCGGCGAATTTTCGCCGGGGCTTTTTAGTATTCGCGCACAGTCGTTCGCCGCATACCTGCAATAGGATAAAGGATGGAAGAGGAGGGCAAGCCATGACGGACAACTTCTGGCGGGGACGCAAAGTAGGCATAACCGGTCATACGGGCTTCAAGGGCAGTTGGCTTGCTTTATGGTTAACCGCCAAAGGGGCATCCGTAACCGGATACGCCATGCGGCCCGATACCGAGCCTGCCTTGTTCGGGTTAAGCCGGTTAAATGAAACCGTAGTCGACATCGACGGCGATGTCCGGGATGACGGCCAGCTTGTGAAGGCTATCCGGCAAACGCGGCCCGAAATCGTCTTCCATCTCGCCGCTCAGCCGCTTGTCCGGCGTTCGTATGCCGACCCCGCCGGTACGTTTGCGACGAACGTTATGGGGACGGTTAACCTGCTGGAAGCGGTTCGGCGCGTCGATTCGGTGCGCGCGGTCGTCGTCGTCACGACGGATAAAGTGTACGAGAACCGCGAGTGGTTGTGGGGATACCGGGAAGAGGAAAAGCTCGGCGGCAAAGATCCGTATTCGGCTTCGAAAGCCGGCGCGGAGCTGGCGGTCAGCGCTTATGCGGCATCCTACTTCCCGGAGGCAACCTACGCAAGTCACGGAGTCGCCGTCGCGACCGCCCGGGCCGGCAACATCATCGGCGGCGGGGATTGGTCGGAAGACCGCCTCGTGCCCGACTGCCTAAGGGCGCTGCAATTCGGACAACCGATAACGTTGCGGAATCCTCGCGCGGTTCGGCCATGGCAGCACGTGCTGGCTCCTCTTCACGGCTATATGCAGTTGGCTCAGGGGCTCTGTAAAGCAGGACCGGCCTATCAAGGCGCATGGAATTTCGGTCCCGAAGACCGGGACGCCCTTCCTGTCCGGCAAATCGCGGAGGCGCTGCGGCGACATTGGGGATCGGACTGTCCGATCGTTACGCGGGAAGATGGAGCGAACCGGGAGTCCGGGCTGCTGAAGCTGGACAGCTCCAGGGCAAGGTCGCTGCTCGGCTGGTCTCCGCCATGGGGACTGAAAGAAGCTCTGAGTCGAACAGTAGAGTGGCACAAAGCATTCTTGCAAGGCGAGAACGTTCGCCGGACGTGCCTCGATCAGATCGCGGCTTATGAGAGGGGACTGACGGATGAAAATTGAACCCGGGACGATCTGCAAGGTGAAATGGAGGGGGGAGACGAGAACCGCGGTCGCGTTGGCGGAAGTCGATGAGCATAACGAAGTCCAGTTCGTCATGGCGAGAACGGGAACGACAGCGAGCCAATCGGCGGACGAAGATTTCGCCACGGACAAAGCCTACACGCTTGTCGCCGACGACATCGCCGAAATCATCGGAATGGCGAAGCCTGCGTTTCTCGAGCGCATCCTCAGAAACCGAATCCTTGCCTTGACTGAGCGACACTACGAAGCGAAGCACGGCGTTCGCTCACCCTTCGTCCCCGGTCGACCGATCTCGTACGGCGGACGCTTCTTCGACGAACGCGAATTGCGCAGCCTGGTCGACGCCTCGCTCGACTTCTGGTTGACGAACGGACGCTATACGGCCCGCTTTGAGCGCGAGTTGGCCAAGTTTCTCGGCGTTCGCTACAGCCTCGTCACGAATTCCGGCTCCTCCGCCAACCTGCTCGCATTCTCCGCGCTGACATCGCCGATGTTGAAAGAACGCAGAATTCGCAAAGGGGACGAGGTCATTACCGTCGCCGCGTCTTTTCCGACGACGGTCAATCCGATCGTGCAGTACGGCGCGGTGCCGGTGTTCGTCGACATCGACCCGGAGACGTACAACATCGATGCTTCAAAGCTGCGCGAGGCGTTAAGCGGCAAGACGAAAGCGGTCATGATCGCGCATACGATGGGCAATCCGTTTGACCTTCGGCGCGTTCGCGACTTTTGCGACAAGCACCGGTTGTGGCTGATCGAAGACAATTGCGATGCGTTGGGGTCGAAGTATTTCTACGACGGCGAATGGAGGCTGACGGGGACGATCGGCCATCTCGGCACTTCGAGCTTTTACCCGCCGCACCATATCACCATGGGGGAGGGAGGGGCCGTCTATACGAACGATCCGTTGCTCAAGCGGGCCGTCGAATCGTTTCGGGACTGGGGCCGGGACTGCTGGTGCGCGTCCGGGCGCGACAATACGTGCAAACGCCGGTTCTCCCAGCAATTCGGCGAGCTGCCTGAAGGCTATGATCACAAGTACGTGTACACCCATTTCGGCTATAATTTGAAAATTACCGATATGCAAGCCGCCGTCGGCTGCGCGCAATTGGAGAAACTGGCGGAGATCGTCGAGGCCCGCAAAAGAAACTGGAAGAAGCTGCACGATGGGCTTCAACCGTTGACTCGCATGCTTCAACTTCCGAAAGCGACGCCGAATTCCGACCCGAGCTGGTTCGGCTTTCTGTTGACGGTCAAGGAAGCCGCGCCCTTTACCCGGGATCGGATCGTTCGGCATTTGGAGTCAAAAGGCATCCAGACGCGCATGCTGTTCGCCGGCAACTTGCTCAGACAGCCGTTGTTCGACGAGATGCGGGCTTCGGGCCAAGGCTATCGCGTCGTCGGCGACCTCGCGAATACGGACGTCGTCATGAACCGGTCTTTTTGGCTCGGGGTATATCCGGGACTTACGGACGAGGAGATCGATTACGTCATCGCGGAGATCCGGATTTTTGCGGAAGAGTGCAGCAGCCAATGAACCGACCGTTGACTGTCGACGCCGTCCATGATATTCTACAATTAACAACATCTCGGACGCGAAGCACGCGCCGCTCGACTTCTCTGCGGAGATCCGGGCGGCGTTTTTGTTTCCACAGCGCTGGCATTCTCGACACGGAGGTGAATCTGATGGACGAAACGAAGGAAATCCTGTTAGCGATCAAGCACAGCGTCGAAGTGATGGACGCCAAGATCACCCGCATGGAAAAGGACATCGTCGAGCTCAAGTCTGACGTAGCCGAGCTCAAGTCCGACGTAGCCGAGCTCAAGTCCGACGTAGCCGAGCTCAAGTCTGACGTAGCCGAGCTCAAGTCCGACGTAGCCGAGCTCAAGTTCGATGTCGTCGAGCTCAAGTCCGACGTATCCGTACTGAAGTCCAACACAGCCAAGTTGAATTCGGATTCGGAGGAATTGAAGGCGGGCCAGCTTCGGCAATTGCGCATCCTCGAAACGCTGTCGCTGCGCTCGCTGGAACAGGAAACGATCGTCCGCGATCTTCAACTGCACAAATGATCGTCCCGGCGCGATCGATTCGAATCTGCCTTCCGAGGCAGATTTTTTACACGTAGAAATGATAAAGTTTTCAGCGGGTGAGGGGATCTTCATTCCACTTGCTATGATGCGGAACGGACACAGAAGCCCTTATTTTGCCGAAACCCCCTCATTTTGATGGTGATTCGGACAGAGGATCCGCTATTTCGATGATCAACGGCGGAAATCGCCATCTCGGAGCCAAATAACGGATCCTCTGTCCGCAAAGGTGCGCAAAACCCGGTTTTGTTCACAATTAGCGAATCCTCTGTCCGAACGGACTGGGGATTGGAGCGAGGCGGTGGGCGATGGAGCAAGGTGGGGCGATGGAGCAAGGCGAGACGGTGGTAGATGGAGCAAGGCGAGGCGATGGCCGATAGGCGATAGGCGGGCGAAAGGCGTGCCGAAATAAAAAAAGGAAACGTAACGAATCGACGAGTAGGCGCGAAATCGACCGTCAGAGAGAACTGACGGTTTTTCTAATGCCCAAGTTCCCGCTAGAGCCGTTCTCAGTCCTTTCCAGCACCTTTCCAGCCCCCCTTCCTTGCCCCGATATCCACGAACTGATAAAATGTAAAGATATAGTTAGACCCGTGAAAGAGAGGGGTATATTCGAGATGATGGGACTTGTCAAAAAAATATTCGGAGATGCCAACGAACGTGAGGTGAAACGGCTTCTCAAGACCGTCGAGCAGATCAACGGGCTGGAATCCGCGATTTCTTCCCTGAGCGACGATCAGCTGCGCGGGAAGACGGACGAATTCCGCGAACGCATCGCCAAAGGCGAGTCCTTGGAGGATATTCTCCCCGAAGCGTTCGCCGTCGTCCGGGAAGCGTCCAAGCGCGTCTTGAACATGCGCCATTTCGACGTGCAGCTGATCGGCGGCATGGTGCTCCACCAGGGCAAGATCGCCGAGATGAAGACAGGCGAAGGCAAGACGCTCGTCGGCACGCTTTCAGTGTACCTAAACGCTCTGAAAGGCGAAGGCGTTCACGTCGTTACGGTCAACGATTACCTGGCCCAGCGCGACAGCGCGCAAATGGGGCAAATCTATACATTCCTCGGCATGACGGTCGGCTGCAACCTTCATGGTCTTTCCCATGAGGAGAAACAGCAAGCCTACGCCAGCGACATTACATACGGCACGAACAACGAATTCGGCTTCGATTACCTTCGCGACAACATGGTGCTGTACAAGGAGCAGATGGTTCAGCGGCCGCTTAATTACGCAATTATTGACGAGGTCGACTCCATTCTCGTCGACGAGGCGCGGACGCCGCTCATCATTTCCGGACAAGCGCAGAAGTCGACCGAGCTCTACTACGCGGCCGACCGTCTGGTCAGCCGGCTGAAGGACACCGAGGATTTCACCGTCGATATCAAGCTGCGCACGATCGCCCTGACCGAGACCGGGGTGTCCAAGGTCGAGAAGGCGTTCAATATCGACAACCTGTTCTCGCACGAGCACGTCACCTTGAACCACCACGTCAACCAGGCGCTGAGAGCCCGTTATATTATGAAGCGGGACGTCGATTACGTCGTGCAGGAAGGCGAAGTCGTCATCGTCGACGAATTCACCGGGCGCTTGATGGCCGGCCGGCGTTACAGCGAAGGGCTGCACCAGGCGATCGAGGCGAAGGAGCAGCTCACCGTACAGAACGAGAGCATGACGCTGGCGACGATCACGTTCCAGAACTACTTCCGGATGTACCGCAAGCTGGCCGGCATGACCGGTACGGCGAAGACGGAGGAAGAAGAATTCAAGCGGATCTACGGGCTCGAAGTCGTCCAGGTGCCGACGAACCGCGCGATGATCCGCACCGACATGCCGGACGTCGTCTACAAATCCGAGAACGGCAAATACAAGGCGGTCGTCGAGGAGATCGTGAAGCGCCACGCGACGGGACAACCCGTGCTCGTCGGTACGGTCTCGATCGAGAACTCCGAACGCATCTCGGATATGCTCAAGAAGAAGGGCGTTGCCCATCAGGTGCTGAACGCGAAATACCATGCCGAGGAAGCGGGCATCATCACGAACGCGGGCCAACGAGGCACCGTTACGATCGCGACGAACATGGCCGGACGCGGAACGGACATCCTGCTCGGCGAAGGCGTCGCCGATCTGGGCGGCTTGCACATCATCGGCACCGAGCGGCACGAATCCCGCCGGATCGACAACCAGCTGCGCGGCCGCGCCGGCCGGCAAGGGGACCCGGGCTCCTCGCAGTTCTATCTGTCGATGCAGGACGAGCTGATGAGACGGTTCGGCGCCGACAACATTATGGGCATGATGGAGCGTCTCGGCTTCGACGAGGATTCCCCGATCGAGAGCCGCATGATTACGAAAGCGATCGAGTCCGCCCAGAAGCGGGTCGAAGGCAATAACTTCGATACGCGGCGCATTGTCCTTCAATACGACGACGTCATCAATCTCCAGCGGGAGAAAATATACGGAGACCGCCGCGCGATCCTGAGCTCGGACAACATTCGCGAGATCGTCGAGGGCATGATCAAATCCGTCGTGACCCGCGCGGTGGACAATCATTGCTCCGACAACGACGTGCCGGAAGATTGGGATCTGGACGGTCTCGTCGCCTATATTCACCAACACGTGCTCCCGGACGATCGCTTGTCCAAGGACGATCTGTGGGGCAAGGAAAAGGAAGAGATGGTCGAGCTGATCCTCGATCGCGTCGGCAAGCTGTACGACGAGCGCGAGGAGTCGATCGGCGTCGAGACGATGCGCGAATTCGAGAAGGTCGTCGTGCTTCGCGCCGTGGACAGCAAGTGGATGGACCATATCGATTCGATGGACCACCTGCGCCAGGGCATTCACCTGCGCGCATACGGCGGCAACGATCCGCTTCGCGAATATCAGTTCGAAGGCCATAACATGTTCCTCGCCATGATCGAACGGATCGAGGAAGAGATCACGATGTACACGATGAAGGCCCAGGTGCAAGCGACGCCGAAGCGCGAAGCGGTGGCGGAAGGCCAAGCGGTCGATACGAAGGCCGAAGCCGGTCCGAAAAAGCCGAAAACCCGCGACGCCAACGCCGTCGGACGCAACGATCCGTGCCCGTGCGGCAGCGGGAAGAAATACAAAATGTGCCACGGCCGCATAAGCTGATTCCAGACAAGCGGCAATCGGCGGCCGCTCCCGCGGCCGTCGTCAGATTTTAACAGAGGTGATTCAACGATGTTCGAACTCGATGCATCCGTTAAGCAAGACCTTCGCGCCAACGCGAAGCGACTACGGCAACTTAGGGGGTCTCTTTGACTTAGATCTGAAACAGGAACAGATCGAGAACTACGAAGTCAAGATGAGCGACCCGAACTTCTGGGACGACAACGAGAAAGCGCAGGCGATCATCGGGGAGATGAACGCGATCAAGTCCGTCGTCGACCAATACACGAGCCTGGAGAGCGAGTGCCGGGATCTCGAGGACATGCTGGACATCCTTGAGGAAGAAGCCGACGAAGCGTTGGCCGAGGAATGGAACGACAGCGTCGGGAAGCTGACCGCCAAGGTCGACTCCTTTGAATTACAGCTGCTGCTCAATCAGCCTTACGACAAGCTCGACGCCATCCTCGAGCTGCATCCCGGCGCGGGCGGCACCGAATCGCAGGACTGGGCACAGATGCTCTATCGCATGTATACCCGTTGGGCGGAGAAGCGCGGCTTCAAGGTTGAGCTGCTCGACTATCTGCCCGGCGACGAGGCCGGAATCAAGAGCGTCACCATTCAGGTGCGCGGCCATAATGCCTACGGCTATCTGAAAGCGGAGAAAGGCGTGCACCGCCTCGTGCGGATCTCGCCGTTCGACGCCTCGGGCAGGCGCCATACGTCGTTCGTCTCGTGCGACGTCGTCCCGGAGATCAACGACGACATTCAGATCGACATCCGTCCCGACGATCTGCGCATCGACACGTACCGTTCCAGCGGCGCGGGCGGCCAGCATATCAACAAGACGGATTCGGCGATCCGGATCACCCACCTGCCGACCGGCATCGTCGTCGCCTGCCAGACGCAGCGCTCGCAGATCCAGAACCGCGAGAAGGCGATGCAGATGCTGCGCTCCAAGCTTTACGAGCTGAAAATTCAAGAGCAGCAGAAGGAGCTGGCCGAAGTCCGCGGCGAGCAGATGGACATCGCCTGGGGCAGCCAGATCCGCTCCTACGTATTCCATCCGTACAGCATGGTCAAGGATCACCGCACCCAGGTGGAGACGGGCAACGTCGGCGCGGTCATGGACGGCGACCTGGACCCCTTCATCGACGGCTATCTGCGCAGCCAGATCAAGCAAGACGTCGAATAACCGAATCGGCAAGCCTGCACGCTTCCCGCGCGATCGAATCGCCGGGGAGCTTTTTCATGGCCGAAGGAAGCAATGCGCATAATGAAAATGCGTGTTCAAAAAGTCCGATTTTCAGCACCGAGAAGGTTGGGTGAAGACCGGTGATGAGGAACGGAGCGTAGTCAAAACTACGTGAGTACCGGAAGATCCGGCTGAATCCAAGATTCGACGTCGAATCCACTTCCTTAAATACTTCGTGATCAAAATTGGACTTTTTGAACTACCTCTGAAAAGGAAATCGGGAGAACGTCTCGAAAAAGTAGGGGGACTCTATCATCGCGAACGAGGGTGTACGATGACTTCGATCAATCCGGCAATCCCGAACAAAAGAAAAGCCCGGCGGTTTTCGAAAAAGCTCCGAACGGCATTCGGCTATGTGTCCATGCTCGTCGGCTCCTTTTTCATCGCGATCAGCTTCAACCTGTTCCTGCTGCCCAACCGCATCGCGTCCGGCGGCGTATCCGGCATCTCCGTCATCGTCGATACGTTGGCTTCGATTCCGCCGGCCTATACGCAATGGGCGCTCAACATACCGCTGTTCATCGCGGGGGTCGTCGTGCTGGGCAAGCATTTCGGTCTCAAAACGCTGGTCGGCTCGATTTTCCTGCCGTTATTCGTCCTGATGACCTCCCACTGGACGCCGCCGACCCACGACCCGCTGCTCGGCGCGCTGTACGGCGGGCTCGGCGTCGGAATCGGGCTCGGCCTCGTGTTCCGCGGAAGGGGCTCGACGGGCGGACTCGACGTCGCCGCCCAGATCGTCCACCGCGTTCTCGGCATTCGGTTAGGGCTGGCGGTCGCGGTGCTCGACGGTCTCGTCATTTTGTCCGCGGGTCTGTTCATCTCGCTTGAGAACGCGCTTTACGCGCTGATCGGCTTGTTCGCCACGAGCAAGACGATCGACCTGATTCAGACAGGACTGCAAACGTCGAAGGCCGCGTTCATCATCTCCGGCGATCCCGAGCGCGTGTCCTCGGCGATCCTGCACGAGCTTGACCGGGGGCTGACCAAGCTGCAAGGCGTAGGCGGCTATACGGGAGACGAGCGGCCCGTGCTGCTGGCGGTCGTCGCCCAGAACGAAGTCGTGCGGCTGAAGCAGCTCGTGCGCGACGTCGACCCGGCCGCTTTCGTCATTATTACGAACGCGGCGGAGGTGCTCGGGGAAGGGTTCCATGACGAAAGGAACCTGTAATTCCGAAAACATGCCGAAGACCATTGAATAAATAATACATCGGATGTATAATAATACATAAATTCGTTCGTACGTTCGCTTCGGCCGGAAGATTCGAATTTTGCCCGCGGACGATCTTTCAATCGGATGGGCAATCCGGTACAATTGAGGATGGTTTGCGCGTCACGCTTTTATTTATTTGGTTGGGGGAATGATGAATGACATCGAAGCCTATTCGTGCGGCGATCGTCGGCTCGACCGGCTACGGCGGCGTCGAGTTGATCCGGCTGCTGCAATCCCACCCGCGCGTCGTCGTGACGTCGGTGATCTCCTCGTCCAGCGCGGGAGAGCCGATCGCGGCCGGATATCCGCACTTGACCGAGATTCGCGCCGATCTGCTGGACGGCATCGACGTCGGGCTGATCCGCGGCAAGGCGGATGTGGTATTCCTTGCGACGCCGCACGGCGTCAGCATGAAGCTGGCTCCCGAATTTCTCGATGCGGGCCTGAAGGTGATCGACTTGTCCGGCGATTACCGGCTGAAATCCGGCGAGACGTATCGCCGTTGGTACAAACACGAGCCGGCCGACGAGGCGCTATTGGAGCGAGCCGTGTACGGCTTGGCGGAAGTGTACGGCGAGCAGGTCGCCCAATCCGATTTCATCTCCAATCCGGGCTGCTATACGACGACGTCGCTGCTCGGCCTGTACCCGGCGGTGAAGGCCGGCTGGATCGATCCGGACACGATCATCATCGACGCGAAGTCCGGCGTGTCCGGCGCGGGCAGGGGCCTGAATCTCGGCACTCATTATTCCGAAATCAACGAAAATTTCAAGGCATATAAAATCAACAATCATCAGCATACGCCGGAGATCGAGCAGGTGCTGTCCGAGGCCGCGGGCCGGCCCGTCGTCGCGACGTTCACGCCTCACCTGGTGCCGATGACCCGGGGCATCATGGCGACGATGTACGCGAAGATGACCGAACGCCGGGAGGGCGCGGACTTCGTCGAGCTGTACCGGCAATTTTACGAAGGGCGCCCGTTCGTCCGCGTCCGTCCGTACGGCCAGTGGCCGTCGACGAAGGAAGTGTACGGCTCGAACTATTGCGATATCGGCTTCTCTGCCGACGAGAGAACCGGCCGCATCACGATCGTGTCCGTCACCGACAACCTGGTGAAGGGCGCGGCCGGCCAGGCGATCCAGAATTTGAATCTGCTCATGAACTGGGACGAGACGCTGGGCTTGCAATTCGTCCCGGCATACCCATAATGCTTGAACAACCGCTCGAAGAACGAATATAGAGAGGACAGACCGATAATCATGGGAAAACAAAGCTTTACGGTCGTGGACGGCGGAGGCGTCACGACGCCTAAGGGCTTCCGCGCCGGCGGTCTCCATTGCGGCTTGAAGAAGACGGACCGCCACGATCTGGGCGTCATCGCTTGCGACGTGCCGGCTGCCGCGGCCGCCGTATATACGACGAATTTGTTCCAGGCGGCCCCGCTGGCTGTGACGCGGGAAGCGCTCGGCGCCGGCGGCTTGCTTCGGGCGGTCGTCGTCAACAGCGGCAACGCCAACGCGTGCACCGGCGCGCAGGGGGAAGCGGACGCGCGGGCGATGCAAGCGAACGCAGCGGAAGCGCTCGGCGTGAGCAAGGAGCAGGTGGCGGTCGCATCGACCGGCGTCATCGGCGAATTGCTGAAGATGGACCGGGTGAACGCCGGCATCGCGAAGCTGCCGGGGCGGCTGCGAAGCGACGCGCAAGGCGCCGACGATTTCTGCCAGGCGATCTTGACGACCGACCTGGTGAAGAAGACGAGCTGCGTATCGCTCGCAATCGACGGCGCGACCGTCACGATCGCCGGCGCGGCCAAAGGCTCCGGCATGATCCATCCGAACATGGCGACGATGCTCGGCTTCGTCACGACGGACGCGCGCATCGGCGCGCCGCTGCTGCAGGAAGCGCTGCGGGAAGTGACGAACGTCAGCTTCAACATGATTACGGTCGACGGGGACACGAGCACGAACGACATGCTGGTGGCGATGGCCAGCGGCTTGGCGGATCATCGCGAACTGATCCGGGACCATCCGGATTTCGGCGCTTTCGTCGCGGGACTGCGCCACGTCTGCACCGAGCTGGCCAAGGCGATCGCGCGGGACGGCGAAGGCGCGACGAAGCTGATCGAGACGACCGTCGTCGGCGCGGCGAGCGACGAAGCGGCGCAGGCGATCGCCAAGACGATCATCGGCTCAAGCCTTGTGAAATCGGCGGCGTTCGGCGCGGACGCCAACTGGGGGCGCATCATCGCCGCCGTCGGCCGGGCGGGACAGCCGGTTAACGTCGGGACGGTCGACATCCGGCTAGGCGATATTCCGGTGCTCGAGCAATCCCGTCCGGTTCCGTTCGACGAAGATTTGGCTTTGCAATACTTAAAAGGCGATACCGTCGGCATCTACGTGAACCTGAACATGGCCGGCGGCCAAGCGACGGCATGGGGCTGCGACCTCACGTACGATTACGTGCGCATCAACGCCGCCTATCGGACGTAAGGAGAACTTATATATGGCAAAACAACGGTTCGTTATGAAATGCGGAGGCAGCACGCTCGCGGCGCTGCCGGAAGCCTTTTTCGAAGATTTGCGCGAATTGCAGGAGGGCGGCGTCGAGCCGGTTATCGTGCACGGCGGCGGCCCCGCGATTAACGAGACGCTCGGCAAGCTGGGCATCGAGAGCAGGTTCGCGAACGGCCTGCGCGTCACCGACGAAGCGACGCTCGACGTCGTCGAGATGGTGCTGGCGGGCCGCATCAACAAGGAGATCGTGCGGAAGCTGCAGCGCAGCGGCGCCCGGTCCGTCGGACTGTCCGGCACCGACGGCCGGTTGATCGAGACGCGGCCGGTCGCGAACGCGGACGAGGTCGGCCTCGTCGGCGAAGTCGTCGGCGTGAACGCCGGCTTGATCGAAGGCGTGATCGGACTCGGGTACGTTCCCGTCATCGCCCCGATCGGCATCGACGAAGCGGGCCAACGGTACAACATCAACGCCGACACGGCGGCGGGAGCCGTCGCTTCCGCGCTCGGCGTCGATACGATGATCGTCGTCACCGACGTACCGGGCATTTTGCGCGAGGTCGACGGGCGGAAGACGACGCTGCCGCAAGTCACGTTCGCGGAGATCGAGGAGATGATCGCCGGCGGAGGCATCTACGGCGGCATGATTCCGAAGGTGCGGGCGGCGATGAGCTGCCTGCACGGCAAGGTCAAAGAGGTGCGGATCGTGGACGGCGCCGCAGAGCGGGTGCTCAGCCGCGCCCTGCAGGAAGGCGGCATCGGAACGCGGATCGTTCGGGCCTAGCGGAAGGCGCCGGGCGGATAAAAGGAGAGAGCGATAATGAGCGAAAGCGCGATGTTCCCGACGTACGCGAGATATCCGATCACGTTGGTGAAAGGGAAAGGCAGCCGTCTGTGGGACGATCAAGGGAAAGAATATTTGGATTTCATGAGCGGACTCGCGGTCACGAATCTCGGACACGCGCCCGACGCCGTCAAGCGGGCGCTCGTCGGGCAATTGGATCAGCTGTGGCACGTGTCCAACCTGTTCGGCACTCCGAACCAGGAGAAGGCGGCCAGACTGCTCGTGGACAACAGCTGCGCCGACGCGGTGTTTTTCTGCAACAGCGGCGCGGAGGCGAACGAAGCGGCGATCAAGCTCGCCCGCCGGTATCACCAGAAGGTGAAGGGCAACGACCGGTACGAGATCGTCACGTTCCAACAGTCGTTCCACGGCAGGACGCTGGCGACGCTGACGGCGACCGGCCAGGACAAAGTCAAGGAAGGCTTCCTGCCGTTGCCGGACGGCTTCCGGCACGTGCCGCTACACGATTTTGCGGCGCTTGAGGCCGCGGTGAACGACAAGACGGCGGCGATCATGCTCGAGCCGGTGCAAGCCGAGGGCGGCGTCATTCCGGTCGACCCGGCGTTTCTGCGGCAAGTGCGCGAGCTGTGCGACCGTCACGGCATTCTGCTCATCCTGGACGAGGTGCAGACGGGCATGGGGCGCACGGGCAAGCTGTTCGCCTACGAGCATTATGACGTCGAGCCGGATATTTTTACGCTCGCCAAGGGGCTCGGCAGCGGCTTTCCGGTCGGCGCGATGCTGGCCAAGGCGCACTTAAAACCGTCGTTCTCGCCGGGCGCGCATGCGACGACGTTCGGCGGCACGCCGATCGCGATGGCGGTCGTCGCGGCGACGATCGAGACGATGCTGAAGGAGAACGTCGTCGAGCGGGCAGCCCGGGCGTCGGCTTATCTGCTCGGGCAGCTTCGGGAGAAGCTGGCCGGTCTGCCGAACGTCGACCAAGTGCGCGGCCAAGGGCTGCTGATCGGCATCCTGTGCAACGGTCCGGCGGCCGAGGCGATCGCGGAGCTGCACGCGCGGGGATTGCTCGTCGTGCCGGCCGGTCCGAACGTCATCCGCCTGCTGCCGAATCTGCTCGTCGCCGACGAAGAAATCGATACGGCGGTCGATCTTATCGCGGCCGTGCTCGCGGAGCAAGCGGCGGCGAAGACGGCCGGCTCCTGATATTCCGTTCCCCAGCCATTTTCAACGAAACGGAGGGATTGCCCTTGACGACGACAGCCAACCTGGAACAGATCGCGTCCCAATTGCGGGGCCGCGACTTCCTCGGCCTGGTCGACTACTCCCCGGAGGAGATCCGGTATTTGCTCGACCTGGCCGTCGAACTCAAACGCAAGCAGAAAGCCGGCGAAGTTTACCAGCCCTTGAAGGGCAAAACGCTCGGCATGATTTTCGAGAAATCCTCCACGCGCACGCGCGTTTCATTCGAAGTCGGCATGTACCAGCTCGGCGGCCACGCGCTGTTCCTGAGCCGCAACGATATTCAGATGGGCCGCGGGGAAACGATATCGGATACGGCGCAAGTGATGTCCCGCTACCTGGACGGCATCATCCTCCGCACGTTCGGCCACCGCAACGTCGTCGAACTGGCGCGGGGCGCGACGATCCCCGTCATCAACGCGCTGTCGGACCAATCCCATCCGTGCCAGGCGCTTGCCGACTACCAGACGGCGCTCGAGCACAAAGGCAAGCTTGAAGGGCTCAAAGTCGCTTACATCGGCGACGGCAACAACGTGCTGCACTCCTTGATGATGGGCGCGGCCAAGCTGGGCATGCATTTCGCCAGCGCTTCTCCCGAAGGCTACGATCCGGACGAAAGATCGGTGAAATCCTCGATCGAAGCGGCCGAAGAGACCGGCGGCAGCGTCAAGATCGTCCGCGACGCCCGGGAAGCGATCGAAGGGGCCGACATCGTCTATACCGACGTATGGGCGAGCATGGGCTTCGAGGAAGAGCAGAAGGAGCGCGAGAAGGCGTTCAAGAACTACCAGGTCAACGAAGCGCTCGTGCAACACGCGAAGCCGGATTACCTGTTCATGCACTGCCTGCCGGCCCACCGCGGCGAGGAAGTGTCGGAAGGCGTCATCGACGGCCCGAATTCCGTCATTTTCGACGAAGCCGAGAACCGTCTCCACGCGCAAAAGGCGATCATGGCGGCGATCATGTAATCGCCCCTGATCGAACGGGATAATGGCCGTACTATTTTATCTAAAGGAGCTTCAATTCCCATGGCAAAAAACAAAATCGTGCTGGCGTACTCCGGCGGCCTCGACACCTCGGTCATCCTGGCCTGGCTGAAGGAAACGTACGACGCCGAGATCATTACCTTCACCGCCGACATCGGCCAGAAGGACGAACTGGACGGTCTCGAGGAGAAGGCGCTCAAGACCGGCGCCGCCAAAGCGTACATCGACGACCTCCGCGCCGAATTCGCCAAGGACTTTATTTTCCCGATGTTCCAGGCGGGCGCGCTCTATGAAGGGCAATATTTGCTCGGCACCAGCATCGCCCGTCCGCTCATCGCCAAGCGCATGGTCGAGATTGCGCTGGCGGAAGGCGCGACGGCGATCGCGCACGGCGCGACCGGCAAGGGCAACGACCAGGTTCGCTTCGAGCTCGCGGCCGCGGCGCTGGCCCCGAGCATCCAGGTGATCGCGCCTTGGCGCGACGAGGCGTTCCGCGCCGCGTTCCCGGGACGGGCCGAGATGATCGCCTACGCCGAGAAGCACGGCATTCCGGTTCAGGCTTCGGCCGCCAAGCCGTATTCGACGGACCGCAACCTGCTGCACATCAGCTTCGAGAGCGGCATGCTCGAGGATCCCTGGTTCGATCCGAGCGCGCCGGAAGTCGAGGACATGTACGTGCTCAGCGTATCGCCGGAGAGAGCTCCGGACGAGGCCGAGTACGTCGAGCTCGACTTCGAAGCCGGCGACTGCGTCGCCATTAACGGCGAGCGCCTGAGCCCGCTGGGCGTGATGGAGAAGCTGAACGAGCTCGGCGGCAAGCACGGCATCGGCCGCGTCGACATGGTGGAGAACCGCTTCGTCGGCATGAAGAGCCGCGGCGTGTACGAGACGCCGGGCGGAAGCATCCTGTTCGCCGCCCACCGCAAAATCGAGTCCCTGACGATGGATCGCGACGTCATGCATCTGCGCGATTCGTTGATCTCCAAATACAGCACCCTCGTGTACAACGGCTTCTGGTTCGCGCCGGAGCGGCTGGCGATTCAGGCGCTCGTCGCCGAGAGCCAGAAGAACGTGACGGGCACCGTCCGTCTCAAGCTGTACAAGGGCAATATCATCGCCGCCGGATTGAAAAGTCCGGTCAGCCTCTACAATCCGCACATCGCGACGATGGAGGCCGATCCTACGCAAGCGTACGATCAGGGCGACGCTACCGGCTTTATCCGCCTGAACGCTCTGCGCTTGAAGGTTTCTTCGGGCGTCAACGGGGCTTCCGGCATTTAATCGATATAAGAGCAAAAGGGAGAACCGGGCGCGAAGCCTGCCGAACCATCCCCCGCGCGCGGGGCCATGACGGGAGGCACCTTCGCTTCAGGCGCTCCCCTTTTGCCGTTAAACGGATCAAGCACGAGAGGGGCACACCGACAATGAGCAAGCTGTGGGGCGGCCGGTTCACGAAACAGACGAACCAGCTGGTGGAGGAATATACGGCGTCGATCACGTTCGACAAGGAGCTGGCCGAGGAGGATATCCAGGGCAGCCTGGCGCACGTGACGATGCTCGGCAAGTGCGGCATCCTGCCCGCGGAAGACGTCGAGACGATCAAGGCGGGGCTGCTGAAGGTTCGCGAGAAAATCCGCCGCGGAGAGCAGCAATTTCTGATCGCCGACGAAGATATCCACATGAACATCGAGAAGGCGCTGATCGAGGAGATCGGACCGGTCGGCGGCAAGCTGCATACGGGCCGCAGCCGCAACGACCAAGTGGCGACCGATATGCACCTGTACTTGCGCAAGCGCGTCGTCGAATTCGTGGAGATGCTGCGCAAGCTGCAAGCGGCGCTGATCGGACAAGCCAAGGCGAACCTGGACACGATCGTGCCGGGATACACGCACCTCCAACGGGCGCAGCCGATTCTGTTCGCCCATCACCTGATGGCGTACGTGTCCATGTTCGGCCGCGACATCGAGCGCCTGCAGGACAGCTATAAGCGGATCGACGCGCTGCCGCTTGGCGCGGGGGCGCTGGCCGGCACGACGTTCGCGATCGACCGCCATTTCACGGCGGAGCAGTTGAACTTCGGCCGCGTCTACGAGAACAGCCTCGACGCCGTCAGCGACCGCGACTTCATCGTCGAATTCCTCGCCGGCTCGTCGCTGATCATGGCGCACCTTTCCCGCTTGAGCGAAGAACTGATCCTCTGGTCGAGCACCGAGTTCCAGTTCGTCGAGCTCGACGACGCGTTCTGCACCGGCTCCAGCATCATGCCGCAGAAGAAAAACCCGGACGTGCCGGAGCTCGTCCGCGGCAAGACCGGCCGCGTCTACGGCAATCTCGTCGGTCTGCTGACCGTGCTGAAGTCGCTGCCGCTCGCGTATAACAAGGACATGCAGGAGGACAAGGAAGGCATGTTCGACACCGTCAAGACGCTGCAAGGCGCGCTCCAGCTGTTCGCGCCGATGATCGAGACGATGAAGGTGCGCAAGGACAGCATGCGCCACGCGGTCGATCAAGACTTCTCGAACGCGACCGATATCGCCGACTTCCTCGTCGGCAAAGGCTTGCCGTTCCGCCAGGCGCATGAAGTCATCGGCAAGACGGTGCTGTACTGCATTCAGCAGAACAAATTCCTGCTCGACCTGACGCTGGACGAGTTCAAACAGTTTTCCGACCTGTTCGACGACCGCATCTACGCCGTGCTCCAGCCGGAAGCGGTCGTCAACGCCCGCGACGTCCACGGCGGAACGGCGACCCCGCAAGTGGAGGCCGCCATCTCGCGCGCGGAAGCCGAGCTTGTCCGCACGGCGGAGTGGGTCGCGGAGTACGAGCGGAAGGCTCAATAAGTCCCGTAATTAGCAAAGAGACCGCATCCCCAACCGGGATGCGGTCTTTTGCGGGATGAGGGCCTTTTTTCGCGCTTTTTTCGTCTGATCCCTTTTGCTAGCGGACACACGATCCGTTATTTCACTGTTCAGCAGTCTGTCCGAACGGCTTTGGCCAAGGAGTAACAGGGCGGCGAAAAGCCGACACCAAAAGAAGAACAGCGGATAGCAGCGCCGCGGCGCGACAGACTTTTGTTGCTTCGCTGCTCGACGTCAGGCCCGTTCTTCTGCTGCCCGGGGCTTGACAAAGCTTCGAGGAGTAACTAGAATGGTTACAACGGTGGTGGTACGAATGAAGCAGATCAGTACGCGCTTTTCGATTGCGGTTCATACTCTATCGCTGATTGCCGTCAACCCTAAGGAATGCACCGGGGATTTCATCGCGGGCAGCGTGAACACCAACCCTGTGGTGATCCGCAGAATAATGGGCATGCTGAAGAAGGCGGGACTTGTGGACGTGCGTCCCGGAGTAGGGGGAGCTTCCTTGCGGAGAGAACCCGGCCGGATTACGCTGCTGGACGTTTACCGCGCCGTGAACGTGGCGGAGAACCGGCTGTTCCGTATTCATGATGATTCGAATATCGACTGTCCCGTAGGGCGCAATATCGAGCAAGCTCTGCAAGAGGAGCTGGAAGAAGCTCAATCGGCGATGGAGCGGCGACTGGAGCAGACCACGTTGGATAAGCTGATCGGGAAATTCAAATAAAAGCTCTTAACGGGGCTCTTATTTTATAGATTTGTTGTAATCGAAATGGTTATAACGTTATCGACTACAAACCAAGCGGAGGGATTACTCATGAAAATTCTTGTTACCGGAGCAACGGGCAAGCTCGGATCGAAAGTGGCGGACACCTTATTGAAAAGCGTGCCGGCCAGTCAACTGGGTGTCAGCGTCCGCAATCCGGACAAAGCGGAAGGGCTGCGCGCGCGGGGGGTAGACGTTCGCCAAGGAGACTTTGACCGTCCGGAGTCGCTGGACTCGGCTTTCGCGGGAATCGATCGGATCTTGATCATCTCCGCGGACGGGGATACCGAAACGAGAATCCGTCAGCATACGAACGCGGTGGAAGCCGCCGCCCGCGCGAAGGTGGGCTTCATTGCCTATACGAGCTTGGCGAACGCGGGAGACAGCAAGCTTTTGCTGGCCCCTCCCCACCAGGCGGCGGAGAAAGCGATTCTGAATACGGGAATCCCTTATTCCATTCTGCGCAATAACTGGTATCTGGAGAACGAGAGCTCCAGCATTCAGGGCGTATTGGCCGGAGCCCCGTGGGTAACGTCTGCAGGATCCGGCCAAGTAGGCTGGGCGCTTCAGCAGGAATATGCGGATGCGGCGGCGGCCGTATTGACCGGACAGGGACACGAGAATACGATTTACGAGCTGTCCGGCAAGCTCCTGACCCAAGAGCAGCTCGTATCCGAGCTGGGCGCCGTTCTGGGCAAGGACGTTCCCGTTCGGCAGGTCGATGATGCGGAATATGCGGACATCATGAAAAATGCCGGCGTGCCCGATTTCGTCATTCCTTTCCTGGTCGGCATTCAGCAAGGCATCCGGGAAGGCGGGCTGGAGATCGAAAGCGGCGATTTCGAAAAGCTGCTCGGCCGTCCGCTCACGCCGATTCGCGAAGCGCTGGGCCAGCTCGTAGAAGGACTCTCCTAAACCGAACGATAAGCTTTACCGAAACCACTCCCTCGCCGGAGTGGTTTTTTGTCGGTCGGGAGCCGGCATCCGTCTTAATAATGCGGGTCAAACGGAGACGGTTGCGTCTTTCCCTGATTCCAGCCACTCGAGGACGAACTGGCCGAACAGGCTATTGGCCCATGCGAACCATTCGCGGGTGAATTGCCCCGGATCGTTCGGATCGAAGCTTTCGTGCATGAAGCCCGTGCCTGCCGTAGTCGCAAGAAGCTGCCCGATCAACGCTTCCTGTTCTTCCCGGCCGGTGGCGGTCAATCCTTGCATGATTAGCGCGATAGGCCAAATATAGCCTGAAGGCGTATGAGGGCTCCCGATTCCTCTGGCGAACGTTCCTTCGTAGTAGTAGGGATTATCCCGGCTAAGCACGAACGCTCTTGTTCTTTGATACATCGGATCGTCCGCGGGCAGGAAGCCCAGATACGGGATGGAGAGCAGGCTCGGCACGTTGGCGTCATCCATCAGATTGTAGTTGCCGTATCCATCGGTCTCGTAAGCGTAAATCGGGCCGTGGACGGGATGGTTGTATATGCCGTACGTCTCGATGCCGAAGGAGATTTCATTTCTCAGCTTTTTCGCTTTGACGGCCAACGACGCATCGTTATAGAACTGTTGGGCGAACGACTCGATATGACCCAGAACGACGACGGCGAACATGTTGGCCGGGATCAGGTAGCCGAATTTGCAGGCGTCGTCGCTTGGACGGAAGCCCGACCATACCATGCCCGTGAAATTGGTGCGAGTGCCTCGGCCGTCGAAAGGCAACGTATCGGAAGGCAGCAGAATATCGTCGCGCTCGAACGAATAAGGAGACTGCGAATCGTGATGCTGCTCGACGATCATGGTATCGACAATGGCTTTCATCATCATGTGAACGACTTCGTTGAAGATGCTCCGGTCTCCGGCGGCGCTCCAATAATCGTACAGAAGCTGAACCGGATAACATAACGAGTCCAACTCGAACTTTCTTTCCCATATCGCCGGGCCCATCGCTGTCCGGTCTTGCTGATGGCCGTTGCCGTTGGCTTCTTTGTTGAAGGCATTGGCATAAGGATCCAGCAGCAAATATTGCGCCTGCCTCAGGATGAGCCCGCGGATCATCGCGGCCAGCTGTTCGTCCTCGGATGCGAGCTTCACGTAGGGCCGTACTTGAGCGGAGGAGTCCCGCAGCCACATGGCGGGGATATCTCCGGTGATGACGAACGTCGTTCCGTCCGCCAGCCGTTCGACTGTCGTATCTAGCGTATTGAGATAGGATTGCCGGAATACGCGCGCAAGCTCCGGGTTGATCCGGTTCAATTGCTCGGCCGCGGCTTCCGCTTTGCGATGAATGGATGAATACATGCTGTCAGCTCTCTTTTCTGCTTGGAGTTATCCTTTGACGGCTCCTGCGGCAATGCCTTTGACGATATGCTTCTGCATCAGGATATAGAACACGACGATGGGGATGGTCGATACGACGAATCCGGCCATGATGAGCTGCCATTGCTGGTTGTAAGTCCCGTAAAAATATTGCTGCGACAACGGGATCGTCATCGGCTTGTGGTTGCCGTAGACCAGGAAGGCGACCAAAAATTCTCCCCATGCCCATAGGGCGTTCAGAACGGCTACCGTGGCGGTGATCGGCTTCATGAGCGGGAACACGACCCGGAAAAACAGCTGAAGCCTGCTGCAGCCGTCGATCGCCGCGGCTTCCTCGATCTCGGAGGACATGGAGTAGGCGTAGCTTCGGTACAGGAAGATCGGCACCGGCATGCCGAGGGCAATGTAAATCAGAATGAGGCCGATGGCGTTCCCGGTTAAATGAAGATCTCTAGCAATGACGATCAACGCAACCATGTACACTTGAAAGGGAACGAACAGCGTGGAAAGAAACACGAGCATAATTCCGCCCGAAAGCTTGCTTTTCCAACGCGCCAGAGCATATCCCGCAAGCGACGACACGAGAATGGTAAGCGTTGTCGTTACCACGACGATGAACACGCTGAACAGCAGCGATGGAAAGAAATCGTTATTGGTCAGGATCGTGGCGTAGTTGTCGAAGCTGAAGCTCTTCGGCCAGGCGATAGCCGAAACCATGAGCTCGGATTTGGTTTTGAACGAATTCAAAATGACGATATAGAGCGGCGCGAAGAACAGCAGGGCGAACAGCCAGACGATTGCCTTCGGCAACAGCTTCCGCCCTGTCGACTTCGAACGTTTGGCGGTAGTTTGCATCTAGAGCTTCGCCTCCCTCGACTTCATGATTCTGACCAGCACCAGCGTAATCGTCGCGATCAGAATAAAGAAGATGGTCGATTGCGCCGTGGCGTAACCCGTCCGGTTCGCATTGAACGCCGTATTGTATATTTTGAGCACCATCGTCATGGAGGCGCCTGCAGGGCCGCCGGACGTCATCGTAAAGGGCAGCTCGAATACCTTGATATGAGCCGCTGCGGACAGCATCAGGCAGGTGATGATGGCAGGCGAGATCAGCGGAAGCTTGATTCTGAACAAAATATCCCTGCCTCTGGCTCCATCGATTTTGGCCGCTTCCATCAGATCGTCGGAGATGCCCTGGAGCGCCGCCAGGTAGATGATCATGTAGTACCCCGCCGCGTTCCAGATGGCCGTGATCGCCAGCGCGTAGACGACAATGTCCGGATTTCCGAGAATGGACCGCTGCATCTGCTGGGGAACCTGAAGGAAGCTGAGCAAATCCGGTATCGCGTCTCCGTATACGAACGACCATACATAGCCGACGACGAGCAGGCTCATAATGTTCGGAATGAAAAAGATCGAGCGCAGGAAATTCCGTCCTCTTAGCTTGGTATCCAACAGCAAGGCCAGCGCAAGCGATAAAAGATTGCCGACGATGACGGCAAAAGCCGTAAACAGAAGAGTCGCGCTGATCGTATCGATGAAGCTGTCGTCCTTCAGCGCTTCGATATAATTGTCCAGGCCGATAAAATTGTACGTCGCTCTCATGCCGTAGGAGTCCGTCAACGAAAGCGTCAGACTCTGCACGACAGGGATGACGAAGAAGACAGTGAACAGCAACAAAGCCGGCGAAAGGATGAGAAAGTAAAACAATCCGTTTCGGTTTATTTTCATAATAAATTCCTCTTTCGACATGCATATTGGCTAACCGTTCAATCGTCCGAAGGGAAGACATACCGATTGAAAAGCATGGATATTCCATCGACAGAGCTCTGTCAAGGAATATCCATGCGGTGCCGTCAAGCGGTCGTCAGACTGAACAACGGATGTTATTTGCCTGCCGTGTTTTCGATATCTTTCGCTTTGTCCCAGAACTCGTCAAGATCGGCAGACAGCTTGTCCCAATCGGTTTGACCGATCATATATTTGGAGAAGTCTTCCCAGAGCTTGTCCGTAAAGACGGAACGAAGCACCCGGTCTCCGTAAGGTGTGAACTTGCCGCTGGAAATATACTCGTTGATGTCTTTGGCGATCGGATCGTAATCGACGTTGACCCCGGTTACGGTAGAGGCCACTTTAACGTTCTCGGACCAGATGGTGCCCGCTTCCTGCGTCGTCATAAAGGCCAGGAACTTTTTGGCGGCTTCGATATTTTTACTGTCCTTAGAGATGGACAGAGACGTATCGGGGAAGACGAGAAGCTTCGAATCGTCCGGATTCTCGGAGATCGGGAACGCCATCAGACCGAGGTCCGCATCCGGTCCTACCTCGCGGATGCCGCTCAGCGCCCAAGGGCCGTTGCCGTAGAACGCCGCTTTGCCTTGAGCGATCATGGCGTTGGCATCGTCGTAGGAAATGTTGTACGAATTGCCGACATCGCTGTAACCGTATACATAGTCTTTGTGAAGATCGAACGCCAGCTTCCAGTTGGGGTCGGTCGCGATGCTGACCTTGCCTTCGTCGCGATCCTGGGACCAGTTCGGATTTTGTCCGAATACCGTCTCGGAGAATAGCGAGATCAGCGGCATATAAGCGACGGACAAATCTTTGGCGCCGGTGGCGAATGCCGGAACGCCATTGGCTTTCAGCGTTTCAACGACGTTCTTCATCTCGGAGAGCGTCTTCGGCGCTTCAAGTCCGTTGTCCGCCAGCACCGTCTTGTTGTAGTAGAAGCCGATGTATCCGTTGTCAATCGGCATGGCGTAGACTTTGCCATCGTAGATGGCGTTGGCTGCGGCGACGCTTTCGGCGTTCAGGTTGGACAGGAAGCTTTCACCGGATAGATCCAGCAGGCTGTCCGGCTCGATTTCCTTCATCCAGGTGACAAGATCGGGCATTTCATTGGCCGCGGCTCTTGCCCTTAACGTGGTTTTAAGCTGATCGGCATTCATCGTCTGAATTTCGATCGTGATGTTCGGGTTTTCGTTCTGGAATTTTTCCGTAATTTGCTTGAATGCTTCCTGGCTGGATTGTTCCTGCTTGAGGGACAATACCTGCAGCTTCACCGGCTCGGTCCCGTTCCCGGCGCTCGGCGCGGCGGATCCCGGACTTGCGGCGCCGTTGCCGGAATTGTTGGATCCGCAAGCAGCAAGCACGGAGGACAGCAAGACGACTGCCGTAAGCGTTGATGCGACTTTCTTCATGTGAGAGCCTCCCTTTATCTTATGGCTTTGCTATATGTGAAAGCGCTGCTGGATGCTGTTGGCCAATTCAACATCCAGGCGCGACACAACAGGGTTATAGGGCAGAGTACAGCGGGCCGTAATTCGCGCACGCTCTGTAATCGGTGCCGACGTAATCTTCCTCGATGCCGAACGCGAGCCAGGAGCTGGGGCGGAAGATTTGCTCCTCCGGCACGTTGTGCATCGTCACGGGAATTCGGAGCATGGACGCCAGCGTAATCAGATCGCCGCCGATATGTCCGTAGCTGAAGGAGCCGTGGTTGGCGCCCCAGCTGTTCATGACGGTGTACACGTCCTTGAACGCGCCTTTGCCCGTAATGATCGGGGCGAACCAGGCGGTCGGCCAAGCGGGATCCGTTCGGTTATCCAGCATGTTGTGAACCTGCTCCGGCAGATCGACGGTATAGCCTTGGGCAATCTGAAGGACCGGGCCCAAGCCTTTGACCAGATTCAGTCTCGACAAGGTGATCGGCATACCTCCGCGGGACAGCACCCGGCTGGAGAAGCCGCCGCCCCGGAAATAGCCCTGATGCGCCGGATGCCAGGTCGTAGCCTCCAGACAGCGATTCATCTCCTCCTCGGAAATGTCCCAGTATGGCTTGAGGCCGGGCTTGCCGTCGATCGACTGCTCGCCGCAGCTGTCCAGAGCGACTGAGCCTGAGTTTTTGAGATGAATGATGCCTCCGGCCGCCAGCCCTTCCAGCTTGTAGCCGGTAACGCGCTCGACGGAATCCGGGCTCCAGTACGTGCGAATATCGACGAAGGATTGCGCCGTATTCGTAAGCAGCTTTCCGAACAGCATCGTAACGGCGTTAAGGCTGTCGTTCTCGGTGGCGACGACGAAGGGCTGCCGTATACCGTTCCAATCGAACGAAGAATTGAGCATCGCTTCGGAGAAGTCGCCGTTAGGCAGGTAATCGTTCCAGTGCCGCTGTCCCTGAAAGCCGGCGGCGACGGCATGATGGCCGAGCGCCTCTTCGGTGTAGCCGAGTTCCGCCAATCGGGGATTGCCGATCATCAAGTCTCGTATAATCAACGTCATTTTCACGACAAAGCGCCAGACGTCGTCTTTCTTTTCTCGGGTAAGCTGCGTGCCGGGCGTATTGAAGTCGGCGCCTTCCTTGCAGTAGTTTTGTGTCCAGGCCAGTGCCTTCCTATACTCTTCCTCGTCGTAAATGCCCAACTCGATCCGGCGGCTGATCTCGCTCATATCGACATACTCGTTATGCATGCCGAGGTAGGACTGAAAGAAATCTTCATTGACGATCGAACCGGCAATGCCCATGCTGACGGAACCGATGGACAGATACGATTGGTTTCGCATTTCCGCCACGGCGATCGCGCTTCTGGCGAATTGAAGCAGTTTGTTGCGGACGTCCTCCGGGATGGAACCGTCCTCTTTATCCTGAACGTCTTGGCCGTATATGCCGAACGCGGGGAGCCCTTTCTGATTGTGAGCCGCCAGCGCGGCTGCCAGATAGACGGCGCCGGAGCGCTCCGAGCCGTTAAAGCCCCAGATCGCCTTAGGTCTGAAAGGATCGGTGTCGATCGTTTCGCTGCCGTATGCCCAGCACGGGGTGACGGAGATGGTCGCCCCGACATGGGCCTTGGAAAATTTCTCGTCCGCTTGCCTGGCCTCCTGAATGCCTCCGATGCACGTATCGGCCACGATGCATTGAACGGGGGTGCCGTCGCTATATCGCAATTGATCGCGGATCAGCGCGGCGACCGACTCCGCCATGCGCATCGTTTGCTCCTCCAACTGTTCTCTTACCCCTCCGGTGCGGCCGTCGATGACCGGACGGATTCCGATAGCGGGTTTGCTGAATGCTGTGTTCATGGGAGTCACACCTCTAGTTGAATTTGGCAATCAATCAGATTTGCAGTTTAAGCTTCGGCTTGTCGAACAGATGATCGAAAACGAGGAAGCATCCGCCGAGCGCATAGTCGTGCTCCGCCAATCGGCCGCAGCCGATCAAGACGTCTTCGAACTGAAGCTTGAGATGGGCGTCCGCCGTTTGCTGCACGGAGCTGAAGAACGGGGACGTTGCGATGCTGGGACAGCCTCCGACGACCACGTTGGGAATTTCCAGCGTCTTCACCAGGTTGGCGATGGCCACGCCCAGATAGAATCCGGCGTCCTTCAGAATGGAAGCGGCAATCTCGTCGCCGGCCTCCGCCTTGCGGACCAGATAATCCAGATTGATCTCCTCGCCGGATCCGACATGAACGTCAGATCCTTTGGCGGCGGTATACCTTTCGATAAGCGACAGCTCGCCGGCGAAGACATCGAGGCAGCCTCTCTGCCCGCAGAAGCAACGCGGTCCGTTGACATCCAGCGTAATGTGTCCGGTGAACCCCGCATTGCCGTTTTTTCCTTCATAGATGGAATTCCCCAGAAAGATGGCGCTGCCGACTCCGGAGCGAAGTCCGACGTAGATGAAGGCATTGGTATCGTTAGGAATATAAAACCGCTTCTCCACAAGGCCCATCAAATGAACGTCATTGCGGATGTAGACGGGCATCTTCAGCTTGCGCTCCAAAATCGATTGAATGTCAATGTCCTTCCAGCCGTTGATTCTTTCGATGAATTTCGAATACCCGTTATTCGCGTCCAGAATTCCGGAGATGCCCATGCCCAGCCCTTCGATCTTTTCCACGGGCACGTTGGAGCTATGCATGAAGTCGTAAATCCGGTCCGGCAAGTCGTTTAGAATCTCTTCGGCCGTCGTGTCGAGCGAATATTGAATATGATGGGAAGCCAGAATCGTTCCTTTCAGATTGGCAATGGCGAGCCGAACCTTGGGGAATTCAAAATCCGCTCCGATGGCATAATAGGCATCGGCGTTCGTGGAAAGCAGCGCGGCCGTTCTTCCGCCGGTCGATTCCGCGTAGCCGTTTTTGATCACCGTTTCGCTCTCCGTCAGCTCCTTGACGGAATTGATGACGGTCGGCCGGCTCAGGTTCGTTTTCTTGACGATGTCCTCGATGGTGACCGGCTCGTAAGTCGAAATGCACTGCAGCACCAGATATTTGTTCGCTTGCTTCAAGATCTTCGTGTTATTTCCCGCCAAAACGAGCACCTTCTTCACTATTATTGGTTTCTATACTTCATTTTTGTGACAACTGTTGACAAAATACAAGTTCTATTTGGCGGGTTCTTTCTGAGGTTAGTATAACAATGACAAAATCTTTTGTAAATATATTTTATTAAATAGATTTCTAAATGTATTGTTGAAAACTATTTTGTTTATGTTATACAATTTGGACAGCACTTAATTCGCATCAGAAGGGTGAGCTGAACCATGATGATCCAAGACGTCCTGAACGAGCTCGGACAAACGTCCAAGAAGTTGATCGAAGGATGCGAGACTCCCGCACACGACGGCACCGTTCTGTTTACCCCGGACGGCATTGCCAGCTATAACGCGCTATGGGTAAGGGATTTCGGCTATATGGTCGAATACGCCGGAGCTTATTTGCAGGACGCTTCTATTGAAGAGGCCATTCGGTTCATTATAAATGCGCGCCGCGAGGACGGCTGGATGCCCGACCGGGTTTACAGCGACGGCAAGGCCGTGTTCGCGGCCGGGGAAGCGGGCAAACCGGTAGGCAAAGCGAACCTGGACAATACGCCGTTTCTTGTATTCGTTGTTTATTTCTATTTGAACCGAATTGCCGAAGACAAGGCGATCGAGCTGTATCGGGAGTGGAAGGAACTGCTGCGCGGCGGCTTGGACCTGATCGTCCTGAGCGAGTCCGGCCTCGTCTACAACGATCCGGCGGACCCGCATTCTCCGTACGGCTTTACCGATACGATCGGCAAAACCGGAGAATTGTTCAAAGAGTCGCTGCTGTATTGGCGGAGCTGCAAGTTCATGGCCGAGCTGGATCGGCGATTCGGGGACGGCGGCGGGTCGGCCGAGCTGGAGCGGAGAGCGGCGGCCATCGAGTCGGCGATCTTCCGGCTGTACGACGAGGAGAGCGGCGCTTTTTTCGCCGCTTCGCAGGACTGCAGACAGCTGGATATTTGGGGCATCGCCTACATGCTCTACATTGACTTCCCGGCGGCAAGCGTAAAGGACAGCTTGCTGGCTTTTCTGAGAGACCAGTACGGCAACTACGTCTATAAGGGGCAGATTCGTCATTTGCTCAAGGGGGAGTACTGGGAGCGGCTGCTGATCGACGTGCCTCGCGAGGAATATCAGAACGGGGCTTACTGGGCGACGGCGACGGGCTGGGTCGTATGGTGCCTGGCTCAGATCGACGCGGGTCTTGCTGCGAAGACGGTCAAGGACGTGCTGGACAGCTTCGAGCGCGACGGAATCTTCGAATGCCTGAATGAAGGCTACGGCAAGCTGGACAGCTTCGTCGTCAGCGCCACGAACGTATACGGCGCGGTGGACAGGCTGGCCAATGCCGAGAAGAACGCCGACTTTATCGAACATTTGAACCGCATATAGGAGGCAGAGCCATGCACAGCAGTCAACGCATCCTGGTCGTGGGAAGCGCCAACGCGGACGTCATCCTGCATGTTCCCCGAAACCCCGTCAGCGGAGAATCCCTGCTCGTGCGCGATCGTCTGAACGGACTGGGGGGCAAAGGCTCGAACAGGGCCGTTGCTTTGTCCCGTCTGGGAGCCGACATGCAGTTCAGCTGCAAGATCGGAAGAGATGCCCCAGGCGATATTCTCTTGTCCGCCTACGAGCGGGAGAATATCGCCCCGGACTTGATTTTCTACGACGAGCAGGCGGGTACTGGCACTGCATACGTGCTCGTCGAAGAGAACGGCAACAACACAATCCTGTCTTACATGGGAGCCAACGAAACCTATACTCGGAATGACCTGAACAAGCTGCTTTCCGCCATGCCTCGATTCGGCTATTTGTCTCTGGAACTGGAGATCAGTCTTCCCGTCGTGGAAGAGCTGCTCTCTGAGGCCCGGGCTCGCGGCGTGCATGCCATTGTCGATGCCGGACCCGCGAGATCCGTTCCCCTCGGCCTGTTCCGCGGCGCGCTTGTGCTTAGCCCGAACGAGGTCGAGGCGGCGGAGCTGACGGGGATCGCGATAACAAGCGAAAGCGAAGCGCGGCAGGCTTGCGTCAAGCTCTACGAATCCGGCTGCCGCAACGTCATTTTGAAGCTGGGCGCGCAAGGCGCGATGCTGTATGACGGCGGGGAATTCATACGCTTTCCCGCCTATCGCGGGGCGGGCGAAGCGGTGGATACGACGGCGGCGGGCGACTGCTTCATGGCGGCTTTGACCTTCGGGCTGTCGAGGGGGATGGACATGCACGGCAGCATCCGCTACGCCAACGTGGCCGCTGCCATTTCCGTCACGCGTCCGGGAGCGATAGACGCGTTGCCGTTCCGGGAAGAAGTGGATCGACTCTATGCCAGATCGCTTGAGGAGGAATCGTAAATGGAAGCCAAGGTGGCCTTGTCGATTATGTGCGCCGATCCGCTGAATCTGGGCGAAGCTCTGGACGAGATTCGGCTCTCGGGCGCCCATTACGTGCATGCGGACGTGATGGACGGCACTTTCGTGAACAATATTACGCTTGGGTTCGACCAGATCGGAAGAATAGCGGAGACATCGGCCGTTCCCGTCGAGGTTCATTTGATGGTGGGCAATCTGGACATCGCGCTGAACGAGGTGCTGCTTACGGCATGTACCCATGTGTCCTTCCATATCGAGGCGACGAGCCAACCGGTCAAATATTTGACGCAAATTCGGCAGGCGGGCAAGCGGGCCGGTATTGCGCTGAATCCGCACGCTTCCCCGGAATTTCTGGCCAACATCGCGCCGTATGTGGATTACGTGCTCGTCATGACCGTGGAGCCCGGCTTTGCCGGGCAGAAGTTTCTGGAGGGCAGCGCTCCGAAAATCGGAAGAATCCGCGAGCTGATCGGCCCGAATAAGGATATTGTCGTAGACGGCAATATCGGATCCGATACGGCTGCGATTTGCAGAAGCTACGGCGCCAACATTTTCGTTCTGGGCACGACGGCTGCCTACTCGGACAAGCATGTGGATATGGACAAGCTGAATCGGTTCCGGCAGGCGATCGGCCTGAAGCCGGATTAAAGCGGGGTTGAACCTGCGTGAATGAGAACGCAAAAGCGATATCGGTGGGAACCCGACAGTATTGGGAGCGAGCCCCCCGCCGCTTCGCCCGCGCTCACACCGGCTCCACGAATTCCCTGCCTTCGTCTTCGGGGAGCTCCGGCAGCGGCGGTTCGCCCGGCGCCGGAGCGGCGTCCGGTTCGGGCGCCTTGCCCGCGCCTTCCGGCAGCAGCCGCGGATCGTCCGGATGAACGGCGATCAACGTGTCTTGGGTGCGGTACGTATCTCTGGAAAGCTTCTTTTTCTCCGCGAACGCTCCGTCGAAAAGCTTCACCAGATAAGCTTCCACGACGTAGCCGTTCTCTCCTTGCTGTACGATTTCCTCGCTGCCGAACGCGATTTCCGGGTTCGCGACGTAAACCGTCTTCGGAGGATTAACCTTAAGCTCGGCCGTCTCCGTCCGGTACGACTCGCGTTCGTCCATCGTGCCGAACAGCTTGACCGTGACCGTCTTATCCTTGACGACGGTGCGGATCAGCAGCTGCCTGCCCGTCGAGTTGCGGAACTTGAAATTGACGTATCCGTCCGCGTACGTCGCGTCGAGGCCGCGGGGCAAATAGTTGACCGGCAGCGAATGGTTGCGCCGCTCTACGATCTCGAGTCCCGCGAGCAGCGCGGCGTTGTACAGCGTGCTCGAGACTTGGCAGATGCCGCCGCCGATGCCCGGCACGAGCTTGCCGTGCAGAATGACGGGCGCTTCCTTGTAGCCGTATTCTTCTTCCGCCTTGGCGACGATTTTGCTGTACTCGAACACCTCTCCCGGCTGAAGCAGCGTATCGTTCAACGCCATGGCGGCCGCCTCAATGTTGTGGGAGCGGCCTTCGGCGCTCGTCTTGAAGGAGGTCGAGAATTCGGAGATTTTCCGCTCCAGTCCTTCTTCCTTAAGCCGGGCCAACGTAATGTCGGGCGGCGTCTCGACGATCCTGGCGCGCACGAGACGCAGCGCATCGTCGGCGCGATCCGTTAACGCGGAAGGCATAAGCGAGCGGATTTCCTCGATGACGGGGGAGAGGTCGATTCGGCGCCCCATCTTTTCCGCCGTATAGACGACGATATCGCGGTCGTCGATCGCGCGGGCGGCGTTGACGCCGTCTTCCTCGACCAAGCGGCTCCAAGCCTGGTCCGCGGCCCGCTTAAGCGAGTCTTCGTCCCAGGAAACCGCAATGCCGTAAGCTTTCCCCCGTTCTTTCCGGTAACGAAGCTTGGCGCGCTCCCACCAGTCATAAGAGCGATGTTTTTCGATGGACCGAATGCCTTCCTTGGCCTCGATCCGCAAGCCCAGCTCGCGCAGCGAATGAGAAGCGATTCCGGCGCTCGGGCTCGATTCCGGTCCCGTGGCCGCAGTCGCCGCTGCGCCCGAATCCCCGCCCGCTTCGGCCTTTGCGCCCAAGCTGTCCGGATCGACGGAGACACGCAGCCCTTCCCACATCGCGATTTTCGAATGAACGGCCTTAAGCGCGTCGTCGGGCTCCATGCCGCCGAGGGAAAGTCCGCCGACGGAGAAGCCGTCGGGGAGCTTCGAGTCGCTGCCGTACCTCATCGCCCCGCCCAAAGCGGCGCCCGCGAGCAGGAACAGCGCCAGCGTTCCTCCGAGGATCAGTCCGCCTTTTTTCATGCCGCATCGCCTCCAGGGTTTAGGAAAATTTTCTAATTGTTTATACCCCGTTTCCCTGTTATTGTTCCTTTATTATTCCTCCGCAATATGAGAAAAAATTTATAATTCGTCCGGTTGCCTACTCCGTCAAGGGTTGTTCGTCCGGACATCGACACGATCCCCGCCGCGTTTCGTCGACAAAAGAGAGGAAAATCGGGTATGGTGTCGAAGTAACTAAGGTCCGAATTCTAACAGGGCAAGTTCAAAAAGTCCGATTTTCAGCACCGAGGCTGGTCGTTCGCCTGACGGCGAACTGCTCGCCCATGCATCCGGGAAGGTTGGATGAAGACCGGTGATGAGGAACGGAGCGTAGTCAAACCTACGTGAGTACCGGAAGAACCGGCTGAATTCAAGATTCGACGTCGAATCCGCTTCCTGAATCGCTTCGTGATCAAAATTGGACTTTTTGAACTACTTCTAACAGGAAGTGATAATGTGATCGAAATGCAAGATATATGGAAGACCTACGCGGACGGCACGACGGCGCTTCAAGAGATCAACGTCGTCATCGATCGCAACGAATTCGTCTACATCGTGGGGCCGTCCGGAGCGGGCAAATCCACGTTCATGAAATTGATCTACCGCGAAGAATACCCGACCAAAGGCCAACTTTCCGTCAACGGTTTCAATATAGGCAAGCTGAAGCATCGCAAAATTCCGTTCGTCCGCCGCAACATCGGCGTCATTTTCCAAGATTATCGGCTGCTGCCGAAGCTGACCGCATACGAGAACGTCGCTTTCGCCATGGAAGTCATCGAGACGCCCCGGAGGCACATCCGCAGGCGGACGATGGAGGTTCTCGATCTCGTCGGCTTGAAGCATAAAGCGGGCAGTCTGCCCGCCCAGCTGTCCGGGGGAGAGCAGCAGCGGGTCGCGATCGCCCGGGCGATCGTCAACAATCCCGCCGTCATCGTCGCCGACGAACCGACCGGCAATCTGGATCCCGAGACGTCCATGGGCATCATGAACCTGCTCGAGGAGATCAACTTCCGCGGCACGACGATCGTCATGGCCACCCACAACAAGGACATCGTGAATTCGATGCGCAAGCGCGTCATCGCCATCGAGCGGGGAACGATCGTGCGCGACCAGATGAGAGGGGAATACGGCTATGAAATTTAGCACCCTTCTCCGGCACTTCCGCGAAGGCTTCAAGAACGTCGGCCGCAACGGCTGGATGTCGTTCGCCTCGATGAGCTCGATCGCCGTCTCGCTGTTCATTCTCGGCATTTTCATGCTGCTGGCGCTTAACGTTAACAAGCTTGCGGACCAATTGGACAGCCAGGTTCAGATCAGCGTCTACCTGGATGTCAACGCTAGCGAAGCGAAAGCCGAAGAGATCGAAAGATCGATCAAGCGAATTCCCGAAGTCAAGTCCGTGACGTTCGTGCCGAAAGCCGAAGGCCTGGAGCGCTTCCGCGAAAGCATGGGCGAAGAGGGGAGAGCGGCGCTCGACGGCTACGACGAAGAGAACAATCCGCTTCCCGATGCGTTCGAGGTCGAAGCGTTCGATCCTCAGCAGATCGCCTATGTGGCCAAGCAGATCGAAGCGATCAACTTGACCGATCCGGACAAGACGATCTCCCAGGTCAAATACGGCAAGGACACGATCGAGAAGCTGTTCAGCATCACCAATGCGGTACGCAACATCGGCATCGTCATCGTGCTCGGGCTCGCCGTCATGGCGATGTTCCTGATCTCCACCACGATCAAGATGACGATTATCGCCCGCCGGCGCGAGATTTCGATCATGAAGCTCGTCGGCGCCACGAATGGTTTTATCCGTTGGCCGTTTTTTATCGAAGGGGCGATCATCGGATTTTTCGGCTCGCTGATCAGCGTGACGATATTGCTCTACGGCTATTCGCAGCTCGTTCATAATACGAGCGCAACGGTCGGCCTGTACATGATTCAATTCGCGACGATGGATGAAGTAAGAGGAATGGTCGGGGGATCGATTCTCGGCTTGGGAACGCTGCTCGGCATTTTCGGCAGCACGATTTCCGTCCGCAAATATTTAAGGGTCTGATTCAGGCTCGTACCTAACCAGGAAGCGAGAAAAGACGCATTCGGAGGAGAGGCGCGGTGAAGAGGAAATTAGGGCTTCTGATCGCGATGTTGCTCGCGGTCGGATTAATCGTCCAGCCATATGATGGACAAGCGAAGTCGGAACTCGAGAAAATCGAGCAAGAACTGAAGCAGCTGAAAAACGACATGGACCGCGCGGCGCAAAACCAGAAATACGCGGAGAGAACGGTCGAAGAGCTGACCGGCAAGCAGCAAGCGACCCAGGAAGACATCGAGAAATTGCTGGCGCGGATCGACATCGTGCAGAAGCGGCTGGAAAATACCCTGGTCAAGATCGGCGTGGCGGAGGAGAAGCTGGTACAGACCGGCCTGGAGCTCGAAAACGCGATCCAGCAGCGCGACAAGCATGACGAATTGATGGCCAACCGCGTTCGAATGGCTTATACGGCCGGACCGGTATCGTTTCTCGACGTACTTCTCAGCGCGGCGAGCTTCTCGGATTTTCTCAGCCGGTTCGACGCGGTGGAGGCGATCGCCTCTCAAGACCGCAATATTCTCGACGTGAAGCAGAAATATGCGGATGAAGTCGCGAATCTGAAAATCCAGAGCGAGCAGGAGCTGGAAGAGGTTACGCGGCTGTACGAGGAGATCGAACGGCACAAGAAGGACCTCGAGCAGGAGGAGAAGGACAAGGAAGTGCTTATCTCCCAGTTGGCTCAGGAGATTGAGCACCAGGAAGAAATCAGCGAGGAAGCCGCCAGGCAGCTGACCGAGCTCGCGAAGCAGGCTTCGGCGCTCGAAGCGAAGAAAAACCGGATCAAAACGTATTATACGGGCGGCAAGCTGGGCATGCCTTTGAAATCGGACTATCGCCTCTCTTCGGAATTCGGCATGCGGACGCATCCGATTACCGGCAAGAAAAGGCTCCACGCCGGCATCGACATGGCCGCGCCCAAGGGCACGCCGATCTATGCGGCAGAGGCGGGCGTCGTCATCGTCGCCCAGTCCTGGAGCGGGTACGGCAATTGCGTCATTATCGATCACGGCGGCGGCTTATGGACGTTGTACGGCCATATGAGCAAGATCTCGACCAAAAAGGGCGATACCGTGAAGCGGGGAGAGAAAATCGGAGAGGTCGGCTCGACCGGCCAATCGACGGGCAACCATCTGCATTTCGAAGTCCGCAAAAACTCCGAACCGGTCAATCCGGCGCCGTATTTGAAATAGCTTCGCGCGAGGACAGCCGCTCCTCCGACTTCTCCCGTCGGAAGACGGCTGTTCCGTTTTTACGCCGAACCGGAGACGGCAAATCCCCTTCTTGTCAAAAGAGGATAGATGCAATAAGCTTGTCATAATCTAGAAATATGGCGTAAACCGGGGAGTGGGGAACGTGTGGTTCAGAGGTCGCACCGTCCTTGCGATGATGGTGCTGACGACGATAGCGGCCTGCGTTGCGACTTATATGTACTTGGAGTATCCGAATTGGAGCTTCTCGCCGTCAAGCGCCAAGGCGGGGGAGGGCTCTCCCGACGGCAAGGGCCTGCGGCAGGACGAATTGGATAAATTGAATAAGGCGGTCGAGCTGATCGAGGGGCGCTTCATGCTTCCGACGGACCGGGGAAGATTGATGGACGGGGCGATCCAGGGGATGGTCGAATCGCTGGGCGATCCTTATTCGCTCTATAAATCCGAATCGGAGTCCGAGGCGTATAGCGATTCCCTGCAAGGGGCCTTTACCGGCATCGGAGCCAGATTGATGACCGAGAACGGGACCATCGCCGTGGAGTCCCTCGTCCGGCGCTCCCCGGCGGAGCGCGCGGGCTTGCAGCCGGGGGATTTGCTGCTATCGGTTAACGGAGAATCGTTGTACGGGTTTACGGTGAGCGAGGCTGTCGAGAAAATCAGGGGTCCCAAAGGCACGAAGGCGAAGCTGAAGGTGCAGCGCAAAGGCGTGTCCGCGCCGCTGGATCTCGAGCTCGTCCGGGACCGGATCGATCCGGAGTCGGTCGTCGGCCAGATGGGCGACGGGGGAGTCGGCTTGCTGACGATCAGCCAGTTCGCGGACGATACGGCGATTCAAGTGTCGGAAGTGCTGGAGGATATGCGAAAGCAAGGGCTGCGGGCGCTCGTCATAGACGTTCGCGACAATCCTGGCGGCTACTTTCAGGCGGTCGTCGACGTCGCGGACCAATTGGTGGAGAAAGGCAAGCCGATCGTGCAATCGGAGTACAGGAACGGGGACCGCAAGATCGACGAGGCCGTCAACGGCATCGCGGACGGGGAGGGCTGCCCGATCGTCGTGCTCGTGAACAAGGGCACCGCCAGCTCGGCGGAAATTTTGGCGGGCGCGTTGAAGCAGTCGGGAGGCGCCGTATTGGTCGGAGAGACGACCTACGGCAAGGGGACGGTGCAAGTTCCGTTCAACGAAGAGCTGGGCGACCGCAGCCTGATCAAGCTGACCGTGTACAAATGGCTGCTGCCCGACGGGACGTGGATTAACGACATAGGCCTCGAGCCGGATATTCGCGTCGTTCAGCCGAGCTATTACCGGGCATGGCGCTTGCCCAGGGATTCGGCGCTGAAATACGACGATGCGGGAGAGGCCGTTCAGAACCTGCATACGATCCTTGCCGGCATCGGATTTCCCGCGGATCGCTCGGACGGCTACTTCGGCCATGGCACGGCGAGGGCGGTAAAGGATTTTCAGGAAAGCGAATCGTTGCCGGCGACGGGGGAAGTGGACGCGGAGACGGCGCAGCGGATGGAAGAGAAGCTGTACGAGCGGATTTCCGATCCGAATAACGACGCGCAATTGAAGGCGGCCCGGGCGAAAGCCAGGGAGCTGTCCGGATCATAACGGCGTTTCGAGGCTGATGCCGGCGGGTAATAAGAGCAGGAATTTCCCTCGGAATCGTCGAATACTTAGGAGGTTGACCTCGGGTCAACTTCCTTTTTCCATGATTGTACAAGTACGGCGATAGATCGATGTGCCATGAACGAGAGTGTCGGAAAGGAGAGAAATCGGGTGGAAATGCTGCTGGATGCGTTGCGGGAAGCGGGGCGGGCCGCGATCGGCCTGTTCGTTCTTCCGTACTTCTATATCGCCGTCGCGATCGTCTGGTGGCACGCCCGCCATACGGTCACGCTGCAGCGCAAGCTGTTCCACGTGCGGCTCTACGGCACGCTGGATCTGGTCTGGACGAGAATTGCGGCCGGAGTCGCGGTCGGTCTCGTCTTGTCGCTAGCCGGCATGGGAATCGGCGCGAAGCTGAACGCGGAGACGCTTATGTTTCTCTGGATCGCGATGGCCGTATTGGCTTTATTCCGGTTAAGGTACGTTTGCTTGGCTTATGCGGCGGGAGCCTTGGGCTTGCTTGAGGCAGCCGTCGGTTGGACGGGTTACCGGGCTGCGGAAGGCGTATGGGCGGACGCTCAGCGGATGCTCGACGCGATCGACGTTCCGGGAATTCTGTTCCTGGCGGGATTGCTGCACGTGGCCGAAGGGCTGCTCGTTCGGGTTCAGCGCAAGAAGCTCGCCGTCCCGCTCTTCCTGGAAGGCAAGCGCGGCAAGCCGGCAGGGGCCTATGCGCTGACCGGCGTCTGGCCGATTCCGCTGCTGTGGCTCGTGCCGGCGGCGGACGGCGGCGGGTTCGCCTTGCCATGGGCGCCGTTGTTCGGCGGGGATGCGGCCGCTTGGGCTTTTCTGGCGTTTCCGGTGCTGATCGGCTTCAGCGACCGCACGACGGCCCGATGGCCCGAAGAGAAGGCGAGCGCGTCGGGCACGCTGCTGATGCTGTACGGGGCTGTCGTGGCGGCGCTCGCGGCGGGCGCGGTTTATTGGCCTCCGCTGGCCGTCGTCGCGGCGCTCGCGGCTTTCGCGCTGCATGAAGCCGTGCTGTGGATCGGCCGGGCGAAGGAGTCGGGAAGGGATCCGCTGTTCTCCCAAGACGGAGGAGGCGTGAAAGTGTTGGCGGTTCTGCCGCATACGCCGGCGGCCGAGCTCGGCTTGCAAGCCGGAGAGCGGATCCGCAAAGTGAACGGCGCCGTCGTCCGCGACGCGGAGGAGCTTCACGCCGCATTGCAGCTGCAATCGGCGTTCTGCAAGCTGGAGGTCGAGAACCGCGACGGTCATGTCAAATTTCTTCAACGCGCGCGGTACGAAGGCGAGCATTATCAGCTCGGAATTATTCCGGCCCCCGACGATACCGTCGAGTTCGTCGCAGCTCCGCGCTCCGCTTCGCTCTGGCAAGGGCTGAGGGAAGCCGGGGCGCGGAGATTGCGCAACTCGCCGACGATGCGGATGAAGGCGCGGCGCGAAGCAGAGCAAGCCGCCGCGGAGCAGGCGGCGGCTCGCGAGGCGGCGGCGCTTGCCGCCGAAACGGCGGAGCCGGAAGAGGACGCCGGCCTTCCCCCTCGCGGAAACGCCCGAAAAAAGCCTTGACAACCGCGGAGGCGTCTTGTATCTTGAAATGGATCATCTGACAATATGGTCCCTAGGGTTCCACGGCGACGCCCGTTCGCCGGTTCGGTCCGAGAGGGAGCGCATCTTCCCGGATAGGGGAAGGTGGACACGGAGGGATAAAAGCCCGGGAGTATCGATGACGGCGCGACGATGGCAATCGTTGCGGCCCCGCGATGCTTTCGGGTTTTTTGGCATCGTTCAGCAATGATAAGGTTCGTCGATGTTATCGTCTGAACGATCTTCGCAAAGCTTCTTCTGCGTCGTCGGACGCCTAAGGCGTTTTTGGTTGGCGGCGGGACAAACTACGAATCGGAGGTGCATGATATTATGAATCGGAATTGGCTGGTGCTGTTCGGAGCGGGAATTTGCGAGATCGGTTGGGTGTCGGGCTTGAAGCACGCGTCGAACGCGCTCGAGTGGGGATTGACGGCGATAGGAATCGTGCTCAGCTTCGCGGCGCTCATCTACGCGTCGAAAGCTCTTCCGGTCGGCACGTCTTACGCGGTGTTCACAGGCATCGGCGCAGCGGGAACGGTGCTGGCCGAATCGGTGTTCTTCGGCGTTCCGCTTAACGCCGGCAAATTGGCGCTCGTGATCGTGATGATCGTCGGAATCGCGGGGTTGAAAATGACGACGGACGTTCCGAATAAGGAGGCGAACGCATAATGGCTTGGTTGTCGCTAATTTTTGCCGGGTTGTTCGAGGTCGTGGGCGTACTTGGCATCAATCGGTTCAAAGAAAAAAAAGACAAGCAGAGCATCATTCTGCTTATCTTCGGATTCGCCGTCAGCTTCGTGCTGCTCTCGATCGCGATGAACACGATCTCGATGGGCACCGCTTACGCGATATGGACCGCGATCGGGACGGTCGGCGGGACGCTCGTAGGGATGCTCTTCTACGGGGAATCCCGCCAGGCTCGCCGCATTTTCTTTTTGTGCCTCGTCATCGGGGCGGTCGTCGGACTTAAGCTGATCGGGGATTAACCGGCCAGGATCCAATTCGCCAAGTCTTGCACGACTTGCGGGTCCAGCTTGTTGTCCCCGGCATCGGAATCTCTCGTGAAGAAATGATTTAATTCGGGATACAGCTTAAAGGAAGCCTTCTTATTGTTCTTCAATACTTCTTGCCAGAGGACGTAATCTTTGTCCGCGTACACTTGCACGTCGGATTGTCCTTGCAGCACGAGAACCGGCTTGGTCAGTTTGGCGGACAGCTCTGCGGCCCCGCGTTCGTCCATTTCCTTGAAGTAGTAGGCCGGAAGTCCGAACACGGTCTGCGCCTTGGCTTCTTCGTCGGTCAGCTTGCCGATGTTCTTCGCTTTTTCCAGCTCCGCGGCGACGAGCGCTTCGCGCGCTTGCTTGGCCGGATCGGCGTCGTCCATCGCGGCGATGACCGCGGCGAACTGGTCGGCGATAATCTCCCACAGCGTACGGGGCGAGCCCGCGAGAATCGCCAGTCCCGCGAAGTCTCCGCCGTCCGCGTCGATGCGGGGGGCCAGCATTCCGCCGAGACTATGGCCGATGACGTACACTTCGGCAGCGTCGATGCGCTTGTCGGCCTTGAGCAGCTTGGCGGCCGCGACGGCGTCGTCGACCGTTTCTTCCTTCACGGTGAAGGACGCGAGAATATCGGGCGTGAAGCTCTTGCCGTGAACGAACGTCCGCTTGTCGTATCGAAGCACGGCGATGCCTTGCTCGGCCAATCCCCAGGCGATATCGCGGAAAGGCTTGACCGGTCCGACCGTCTCGTCGCGGTCGTGCGGACCGGATCCGTGGACGAGGACGACCGCCTTGAGCGGGCCGGAGGCGTTCTTGGGCAGCGTGAGCGTTCCCGGGAGCGGATAGCTCGTGCCTTCGCCGACGACGATCTCTTCTTCGATCAGGGTGTCGGGAAGCGGAGCTTCTTCGGCGAACGGGGACAGCCACAGGCCGATAATGCGGTTGGCGTCGTTCAGGTTCACCGTCAGAACGACGTCGAAGTTCGAGAAGCCGAGACGAGCCGACATTTCCCGATGCTCGGCGACGTCCGGGTTCAGCCCGATCGATTTGAGGCCGGCGAACTCGCCCGCAGCGGCGGCCGTCTGCAGCCATCCGGCTTGTAGCGCTTCGGCGGGCAGGGCCGCCTTGATCGAATCGTCGAAGTAAACTTCGGCCAATTGCTCGAATTCGCCTTGCACGAGCAGCTCGACGATGGCTTTGACGACGGCGTCGTGATCCTTGGCGGCGAAGATGATGATCTCCCGCGAGTCTTCATGATACGCGGTGGACAGTCTGAGCGCCTGTTCGAAGAAGGAAAGCGGAACGTAGGTCCGGTTGTGCTTGGCGACAGTCTGGGCCCTGAGCGCGACGGTCGTCCCGTCGGCGGCCGTCGCTTGGTCGCTGCCCGGCGCGACCGTCCAGGACGCGTTCGGCCCGGATACCGCGACTTTGCCGGAAGCTTGGTCGAATTCGACCTTCAGCCCGAGCGCTTGCGCCGTTTGACGAAGAGGAATCATGTAATGATTGCCGTTTTTGTACGGCTTCGCGTCCGGGAACGTCACCGCTTCTTGATCGATTCGGAGCTTGATGTCCGAAGCGGAAGCGGTCAGCGGCATCGCCGCCAGCAGGAGAACGAGGGCAAGAGCGAACAAGGAAACTTTTTTCATCGGTTACCTCCAGGATAGGTTTGGACTTTTGGAACAATCTCTCGGGTCAGGCGTTAGCTTTATTCCTGTACAAGAGATAAGAGTAAACGGCCGGGGCGACCGTGCTTCCCAGGATGCAGACGAGCATAATGATCATGGCCCAGAACCCGGATGCGAACCAGGCGGAGCCGAACATGACGATTCCGGCAATAACCCACAACCGTCCGGCGAGACGGTGAGTCAAGCGCCAGTTCCGATCGTCCGACAGCGCCCACGGCGTGCGGATGCCGACGAAGTAAGTGCTTCGCACCTGTCCCATACGGTTGCCGATGACGATCCAAAGCAAGCCCATCGCGCCCGTGACGATGCTGGAAACGTTCATTTTGTGGCCCATATTGTCGAGAATGACGATCACCATCAAGCTGTGCAGGAACAGGCTGATCCCCCATCTCATGACCTGGTAGAAGCCTTCGAAACGGGCGTAATTTTGCTTGCGGGGATCGATTCGACGCATGACGGACAGGACGGACGGCAGGGCGACGCCGAGGGCGGCGTACATGAGCCAGAAGCTGCCTTTGCTCATCATCCGGTTGGCTTCGTTGTTGAAATTGTACTGCGCGATGACCTGATCGGGAAGACGGTTGTTGAAAATAAGGAAAATCGCGGCGAAGATGGCGACGTTCATGCCGAGCAGAAGCCATTCCTTGGCCGTCCAGAAGCTCGGGTTTTGTTCGTTGTTAGGGGTCATTCGGGCGTTCTCCTTTGGTTCCGATCATGTCGAGAAACCAGCTCATGGCTTCCTGCATGACGGTCAGGTTGATCGAGTAAACGATGCTTTGGCCGTGCCTTTCATCCTGAACGAGCCGGGCTTGCTTCAGCAGGTTCAAGTGGTGGGAGATGCTCGGCTTGGAAATGTCGAAGTGATCGGCGATTTCTCCGGCGGACAGGTCCTTCTCCTTCAGGAGCTGGAGGATCTTGCGTCTCGTCGGATCGGACAGCGCTTTGAACGCGTCGTTCATGGGACCTGATCGTTCCTTTCCTGATGGGACTGACGGTTCGAACGGGACGTCGACGGGACGTGATTTTGATAATTAGACAAATATCTAAATCTTATATTTAGATGATAAGCTAAATATTGAATTGAGTCAAGCGGGAATGCCGCCCGCAAATGCGCTCAGGCTCGCGAATACCGTTCGTGAATGCTCTCGGGCGCGCCTACAATTCGGCGAAACCGAATTGGGGGACGCGGCAGGGCGCATCGCGGGCCCCGGCGGAGCGCGGTAGTTTGGATTGGTCGAACTAACGGCCACCATGGAGCCTCGTCGGAGCGCGGTAGTTTGGATTGGTCGAACTAACGGCCACCACGGAGCCCCGTCGGAGCGCGGTAGTTTGGATTGGTCGAACTAACGCCCACCATGGAGCCCCGACGGAGCGCGGTAGTTTGGATTGGTCGAACTAACGGCCTGCAGGGAGCCCCGGCGGAGCGCGGTAGTTTGGATTGGTCGAACTAACGGCCACCATGGAGCCTCGTCGGAGCGCGGTAGTTTGGATTGGTCGAACTAACGGCCACCACGGAGCCCCGTCGGAGCGCGGTAGTTTGGATTGGTCGAACTAACGCCCACCATGGAGCCCCGACGGAGCGCGGTAGTTTGGATTGGTCGAACTAACGGCCTGCAGGGAGCCTCGACGGAGCGCGGTAGTTTGGATTGGTCGAACTAACGGCCTGCAGGGAGCCTCGACGGAGCGCGGTAGTTTGGATTGGTCGAACTAACGGCCTGCAGGGAGCCTCGTCGGAGCGCGGTAGTTTGGATTGGTCGAACTAACGGCCTGCAGGGAGCCTCGTCGGAGCGCGGTAGTTTGGATTGGTCGAACTAACGGCCTGCAGGGAGCCCCGACGGAGCGCGGTAGTTTGGATTGGTCGAACTAACGGCCACCATGGAGGCCCGTCGGAGCGATGTAGTTTGGATTGGTCGAACTAACGTCCTGCATGGAGCCTCGTCGGAGCGCGGTAGTTTGGATTGGTCGAACTAACGGCCTGCAGGGAGCCTCGTCGGAGCGCGGTAGTTTGGATTGGTCGAACTAACGGCCTGCAGGGAGCCCCGACGGAGCGCGGTAGTTTGGATTGGTCGAACTAACGTCCTGCATGGAGCCCCGACGGAGCGCGGTAGTTTGGATTGGTCGAACTAACGGCCTGCAGGGAGCCTCGACGGAGCGCGGTAGTTTGGATTGGTCGAACTAACGGCCTGCAGGGAGCCTCGTCGGAGCGCGGTAGTTTGGATTGGTCGAACTAACGGCCTGCAGGGAGCCTCGTCGGAGCGCGGTAGTTTGGATTGGTCGAACTAACGTCCACCATGGAGCCCCGACGGAGCGCGGTAGTTTGGATTGGTCGAACTAACGTCCTGCATGGAGCCCCGACGGAGCGCGGTAGTTTGGATTGGTCGAACTAACGTCCTGCATGGAGCCCTGTCGAAGCGTCGTAGTTTGGATTGGTCGAACTAACGGCCTCGGTCAGGGGGCGGCAGGACAAAGAGAATGACGAGACGGTGGAGATGGGGCAAACAAGGCAGAAGAAGCCGAAGCGGCAGCGGGATGACGGGGCGGCGGAGGCAAAGAGGCAGCGGGGTTGTGGAGCGGTAGAGGATGATAAGCGCCGAACGGCCCGTTTTGACGCTGTCCCGGCAAACCGATATAATAAACGGGAACACACATTCTGTTGACGGAAGCGAAAGCGCCGGGAGGAGATCCTCCGCAGGGAAGCCAAAGCACGGAAGGAGTTATCGGGAACATGGCAGGAACGGAGTTGGACAACAGGCCATTCAAGCTGGTGTCGGAGTACGAGCCGTCGGGCGACCAGCCGGTCGCGATCGGACAGCTTGCCGAAGGCATCATGGCCGGCAAGAGGCACCAGACGCTGCTCGGGGCGACGGGGACGGGGAAGACGTACACGATCGCCCAGACGATCGCCAGGGTGAACAAGCCGACGCTGATCATCGCGCACAACAAGACGCTGGCAATGCAGCTGTGCAGCGAGTTCAAGGAGTTTTTTCCGGAGAACGCGGTCGAATATTTCGTCAGCTACTATGACTATTACCAGCCGGAAGCCTATATTCCGTCTACGGATACCTATATCGAGAAAGATTCGAGCATCAACGACGAGATCGATAAAATGCGGCACTCCTCCACCGCAGCGCTGTTCGAGAGAAGGGACGTCATCATCGTGGCGAGCGTCTCCTGCATCTACGGCCTCGGCTCCCCGGAGGAATACCGGGATTTGCGGCTCAGCCTGCGGGTGGGCATGGAGAAGTCCCGCAACGCCATCCTGCACAAGCTGATCGACATTCAGTACGAGCGCAACGATCTCAACTTCGTGCGGGGGACGTTCCGCGTGCGCGGGGACGTCATCGAGATTTTCCCGGTATCGCGAGGGGATTCGGCCATTCGCGTCGAGATGTTCGGGGACGAGATCGAACGGATCACGGAGATCGACGTGCTGACCGGAGAGATTACCGGCATGCGGGATCACGTCGTTATCTTCCCGGGCTCCCACTTCGTCACCGGCGAGGAGAAAATGAAGCGGGCGCTCGTGAACATCGAGCGGGAGCTGGAGGAAAGGCTCGTCGAGCTGAGGGAAGCCGGCAAGCTGCTGGAAGCGCAGCGGCTCGAGCAGCGAACCCGGTACGACCTGGAGATGATGGCGGAGATGGGCTTCTGTTCGGGCATCGAGAACTATTCGGGCCCGATGACGTTCCGGGAACGCGGCGCGACGCCGTACACGCTGATGGACTTTTTCCCGGACGACTACCTCGTCGTCATCGACGAATCGCACGTCACGCTGCCCCAGCTGCGGGCCATGTACAACGGAGACCAGGCGCGCAAGACGGTGCTCGTCGACCACGGCTTCCGGCTCCCGTCGGCGAAGGATAACCGGCCGCTCCGATTCGAGGAGTTCGAGGAGAAGGCCAAGCAGCTCGTCTACGTCTCGGCGACACCTGGACCGTACGAGCTGGAGCATTGCCCGACGGTCGTGGAGCAGATCATCCGGCCGACCGGGCTCGTCGATCCCGTCATCGAAGTGCGTCCGACCAAGGGGCAGATCGACGATCTGCTCGGCGAGATTCGCGACCGGATCGCCAAGGACGAACGGGTGCTCGTCACGACGCTGACGAAAAAGATGGCGGAGGATCTGACAGATTATATGAAGGAAGTCGGCGTCAAGGTCCGTTATTTGCACTCCGACATCAAGACATTGGAGCGGATGGCGATTCTGCGCGACCTAAGGCTCGGCGAATTCGACGTGCTCGTCGGGATCAACCTGCTCCGGGAAGGCCTCGACCTTCCGGAGGTCAGCCTCGTGGCGATCCTGGACGCGGACAAGGAAGGCTTCCTCCGCTCCGAGCGCTCGCTTATCCAGACGATCGGGCGGGCGGCGCGGAACGCGGAAGGCCGCGTCATCATGTACGGCGACGTGATCACCGAATCGATGGAGCGCGCGATCGGCGAGACCGAGCGCCGCCGCAAGATCCAGCTCGCTTACAACGAGCGCCACGGCATTACGCCGCAGACCGTTGTGAAGAAGGTCAGGGACCTGATCGAAGCGACGAAGGCGGTCGAGTCGAAGAACGCTTTTTTGAGCGGAGCCGAAGAGCTCGGCAAGCTGTCGAAGAAGGAGCGCGCGAAGGTGATCGAGCGGCTCGAGGCGGAGATGAAGGATGCGGCGAGAAACCTGCAGTTCGAACGAGCCGCGGAGCTTCGCGACGCGCTGCTCGAATTGAAGGCCGGCATGTAGACGGTCTCGCCTCCCTGCAATTCTTTTACAAACTATTTGCGCGACTCGCCGCAGTTCGGTATAATGATACGGGAACACACATTCCTATTCGGAGTGCGACTGCGGCCGGCCCGTAACGAATCGAAGCCCCCGCGTTGTCGCGAAAGGGGCATTTCGTTGTGGCTAACGAGAAAATCGTCATCAAGGGCGCGCGCGCCCATAACTTGAAAAATATCGACGTCGACATTCCGCGCGACAAGTTCGTCGTGCTGACCGGCTTGTCCGGCTCGGGCAAGTCGTCGCTCGCCTTCGATACGATCTATGCCGAAGGCCAGCGTCGTTACGTGGAATCGTTGTCGGCCTATGCCCGGCAATTCCTCGGACAGATGGACAAGCCCGACGTGGATTCCATCGACGGGCTGTCCCCGGCGATCTCCATCGACCAGAAGACGACGAGCCGCAATCCGCGGTCCACGGTCGGCACGGTAACGGAAATTTACGACTACCTTCGGCTCATGTACGCGCGGGTCGGGAAGCCCCATTGCCCGGAGCACGGGGTCGAGATCACCTCGCAGACGGTGGAGCAGATGGTCGACCGGATTATGGAATACCCGGAACGGACGCGGCTGCAGATTCTGGCGCCCGTCGTATCGGGACGCAAGGGCGAGCACGTCAAGCTGCTGGCCGACATCCAGAAGCAAGGCTTCGTTCGCGTGCGCGTGAACGGCGAAATCCGCGATCTGTCGGAGACGATCGAGCTGGATAAGAACAAGAAGCATTCGATCGAGGTCGTCGTCGACCGGATCGTCGTCAAGGACGACGTGCAGACCCGGCTGGCGGATTCGCTGGAGATGGCGCTCAAGCTGTCCGGCGGGCAAGTGCTCGTGGACGTCATCGACCGGGAAGAGCTGCTGTTCAACGCCAACCTCGCCTGCCCGGAATGCGGCTTTTCGATGGACGAGCTTGCGCCGAGAATGTTTTCCTTCAACTCGCCGTTCGGGGCGTGCCCGGAATGCGACGGCCTCGGCATGAAGATGGAGGTCGACCCCGACCTGCTCGTGGCCGACCGGTCCAAGAGCATCGATGACGGCGCCTTCGAGGCGTGGGCGGGCAGCACCTCCAACTATTATCCGCAATTTCTGAAAGCCGTGTGCGAGCATTACGGCATTCCGACGAACGTGCCCGTCGACGAGCTGACCGACAAGCAGATGAAAATCATTCTTTACGGCACTGGCGGAGAGAAGATCCGTTTCCGCTACGAGAACGAATTCGGCTATTCCCGCGATGCCCAGGTGCCGTTCGAGGGCGTCGTCAACAACCTGGAGCGCCGCTACCGGGACACCGGCTCCGACGGCATCCGCGAATTCATCGAAGCGTACATGGGCGCGAAGCCTTGCGGCAAGTGCCGGGGCCAGCGCCTGAAGAAGGAAGTGCTCGCCGTCACCGTCGGCGACCGGAATATCGCGTACGTCACGTCGCTCTCGATCGGGGACGCGCAGCGTTTCTTCTCCTCTCTGGAGCTGAACGAGAGGGAACGGTCGATCGCCAACCTCATTCTGAAGGAGATCAACAACCGGCTCGGCTTCCTCGTAAACGTGGGCTTGTCTTATTTGACGCTGTCCCGCGCGGCCGGCACGCTGTCCGGCGGCGAAGCGCAGCGGATCCGCCTGGCGACGCAGATCGGCTCCAGCCTGATGGGCGTGCTGTACATTTTGGACGAGCCGAGCATCGGCCTGCACCAACGGGATAACGACAAATTGATCCAGACGCTCAGCCACATGCGGGATCTGGGGAATACGCTCATCGTCGTCGAGCACGACGAGGACACGATGATGGCTGCCGACTGGATTATCGACATCGGTCCGGGAGCGGGCAAGCACGGCGGCACCGTCATTGCGGAAGGCACGCCCGAGCAGGTGATGGGGAACGAGAAGTCGCTGACGGGCGCTTACTTGAGCGGGCGCAAGTTCATTCCGGTTCCGCTCGAGCGGCGCAAGCCGAACGGCAAATGGATCGAGATCAAGGGCGCCAAGGAGAACAACCTGAACAACCTGAACGCGAAGTTCCCGCTCGGCGTGTTCACGGCGGTGACGGGCGTCTCCGGCTCGGGCAAGTCGACGCTCGTCAACGAGATTTTGTACAAGACGCTGGCGCGCGACCTGAACAAGGCGAAGACCCGTCCCGGAGCCTATAAGGAAATCAAAGGGCTCGAGCATCTGGACAAGGTCATCGACATCGACCAATCCCCGATCGGCCGGACGCCGCGCTCCAATCCGGCGACCTACACCGGCGTTTTCGACGATATTCGCGACGTCTACGCGATCACGAACGAAGCGAAGGTGCGGGGATACAAGAAGGGGCGGTTCAGCTTTAACGTCAAAGGCGGGCGCTGCGAAGCGTGCAAGGGAGACGGCATTATCAAGATCGAGATGCACTTCCTGCCGGACGTTTACGTGCCTTGCGAGGTTTGCAAGGGCAAGCGCTACAACCGCGAGACGCTGGAAGTGAAATACAAAGGCAAGAGCATCGCCGACGTGCTGGCGATGACGATCGAGGACGCAACCGAGTTTTTCGTCAACATTCCGAAAATCCACCGCAAGCTTCAGACGCTGATGGACGTCGGCCTCGGCTATATGGATTTGGGCCAGCCGGCGACGACGCTGTCGGGCGGAGAGGCGCAGCGCGTGAAGCTGGCGGCGGAGCTGTACCGCCGCAGCACAGGCAAGACGCTGTATATTTTGGACGAGCCGACGACGGGCTTGCACGTGGACGACATCGACCGCCTGCTGCAAGTGCTTCATCGCCTGGTCGATTCCGGCGAGAGCGTGCTCGTCATCGAGCATAACCTCGACGTGATCAAGACGGCCGACTATCTCGTCGATCTTGGCCCCGAAGGGGGCAGCGGCGGCGGCACGATCGTCGCGACCGGGACGCCCGAGGAAGTGTCCAAGTCTCCGCAGTCCTACACGGGCAAGTACTTGGGTCCGATTTTGGAGCGAGACCGGGCCCGCACGGAAGCCGCCTTGGCCAAATCTTGAACGACCCTTTCGCCCAGAAATGACGGCACGGAGTAAGCACTCCATGCCGTCATTTTTAACGGACACAGAAGCCCTTATTTTGGCGAAACCCCCTCCTTTTGATGGCGATTCGGACAGACGATCCGTTATTTCGATGATCCATGGCCGAAATCGCCATCTCGGAGCCAAATAACGGATCCTGTGTCCGCAAAGGTGCGCAAACCCCGATTTGTTCACAATTAGCGGATCCTCAGTCCGAACGGCTTAGGGTTGGAGCAAGACGAGGCTGTAAGAGATGAAGCAAGGCGAGGCTGCAGCGATAGAGCAAGCGGGTCAGTGGCGATGGGCGGGGTGAAAGGGCTGCGGAAACGGAAGGGCGGGAAGCGCCAAAAACGGCGCGAAGGCGAAAAAGGACCGTCAGGGAAGGAATCTCCCTGACGGTCCTTTTTCTTAGCTTTATTTCGCTTGCGTCGCTTTGCGCGAAGGCTCGATCAGATCGATCAGCTGCTTTTGCATGTTCACGATGTCGCGCTGCTTCTCGACAACTCTTTTTTTCTGCTTCAGAATCGTTTCCAGATCGCTCTTGGCGGATTTCCATTGCTTGTTCTCGGCATGCTTATGGAAGCTTTCCCAAGCCTCCCGTTTCTGCTCGCGCAGCTCGCGGATTTCGTTGCGGGACGCTCTCATTTTGCCGACGAGCGAGTTCGCCTTTTTCTTCAGCGCCTTACGCTCTTCGTTCGTCAGCGCCTTGCGGGCTTCCCGAAGCTGCTCGTTCTGGGATTTCATCTGCCGGAACAAGTCTTTTTGTTCGGAGCGGACTTCGTCCAGTTGGGTTTTCAAGCTCTGAAATTCGGCGGGCAAGGCGTTCCAATCGATTGCCGGCATGCGAGGATGAGGGTGGTGACCGTGTCCGTGCGCGCCGCCCGAATGGCGATGGTCTTCCGGGACCGCGGCGGACAGCGCCGGAGCCGAAAAGATCAGCATCGCCAATGCGAGCCATGCGATTGTGCGTTTCATCTTCTGTTCCTCCCGTTACGTGGATTCCCCATTAGTATAGGAAAAACGACGATTTTCCATTCTTTGGTCGACAAAATCGTTAACCGGAGTCGTCTGCGTTTCGAATCATAATGGGACTTGGAGGGGCCTTTTTACGCGCGATTCGCGCGAACGAGGGAATAGGTTCCATTGAAGTAACGGATACTACCGCTAGCCGCCGCCGCCGGGCGCTTCCCGAAAAATGTGTGACAAAGTTGTTACGACGGCGACTTCGGACTTGCAACCGCGACGTTATGAAGCTAACATAGATAAAGATGGGTTCATTAGGTCAGATAAAGGAGGTCCCCTTTATGTTTCTAGCCGAAGCGGCAAATGAGACTGTGGAGAGCACATACTCGAATTTCGATATTTTTATGATTATCTTCACGATCTTGATTGCAATCGGTTTAGTGCGTCTGTTAATGCAGAGGCCTCGCAAAAACATCCTCGCGATCGGTTTCGCGACGGTTTCGCTTCTCGTGTTCCTTGTTGCCGATTATATCATGATCAGCGGCTGGTAACCGGAAAAATATCGCATACATAAACGAGCCCGGAACGAGCTTCGCGCGGCTCGTTTTTTCGTGTTTAACGAGGTTGAATCGCGCCTGGGACGCCCCGGGCTGGAAAACCAATTATCTTGACCTGCCCGGCTCGAAACGTAATAATGAGAACAGCAATGCCGTGCCTGGAGCGCGGCTATGGAGGGTTAACAGCGATGAAAGAAACGGCCGCGTTGCGGCGTGAAGATATCGAATTGCTCGCTCCGGCGGGGGATTGGGAATGCTTGCGGGCGGCGGTAGCCAATGGGGCGGATGCGGTGTTTTTCGGCGTGGAGAAGTTCAACGCCCGGGCCCGCGCGCACAATTTCCAGACGAACGAGCTGCCGGAGATTATGGCCTTCTTGCATAAGTACGGGGTAAAAGGGTTTTTGACCTTCAATATTCTCGTGTTCGAGGATGAGCTGCCGGAGGCGCGGAAGCTGATCGAAGCGTGCATCGAGGCCGGGGTGGACGCGGTTATCGTGCAGGATTTGGGTTTGGTGAAAATGATTCGCGAAATCTCTCCGGATTTCCCGATCCACGGCTCGACGCAGATGACGATCACTTCGCCCGAGGCCGTCGAGTTCACGAAGCCGTTCGGGATGGAGCGCGTCGTGCTCGGACGGGAAAACAACCTGAAGCAGATTCGGAAGATCGGCGAGCAAGCGAGGTTGCCAATGGAGGTGTTCGTTCACGGCGCGTTGTGCGTCTCCTATTCGGGACAATGCCTGACCTCCGAAGTGTGGGGGGGACGCTCCGCCAACCGCGGAGAGTGCGCGCAAGCTTGCCGCCTGCCGTACGACTTGATGGTGGACGGCGTGCAGCAGCCGATGGGCGACATCGCCTACCTGCTCTCTCCGAAGGATCTGGCCGCGATCGATATCGTGCCGGAGCTGATCGAAGCGGGCGTCGCGTCCTTCAAGATCGAAGGCCGGCTGAAGAGCCCGGAGTACGTGGCGAACGTCGTCAGCAAATACAACCAAGAGATCGACAAATATTTCGCCGGCGACGCGTCCGGCCCTTCCAAGGAAGAAGTGCGGGAGCTGCAGCAAAGCTTCTCGCGAGGGTTCACGCACGGCTTCCTTGAAGGGACGAACAACAAGCAGCTCGTGGAAGGCACTTTCCCGAAGAGCCGAGGCGTCTACTTGGGCATAGTCGAGAAGGTGCTGCGCGACGCGGTCGTCTGTCGGCTCGAAGCGCCGCTTAAGCGCGGCGACGGCATCGTCTTCGACGCGGGCGATCCGACGAAAAAGGAAGAAGGTGGGCGCGTCTACGATGTTCGCGCTTCCGGAGCGAAGCTGGAGGGAGAGGCCGCCGAAGGCACGCGGATCGAGATCGTCCCCGGACGGAACGACGTCGATTTGAACCGCGTCCATGAAGGGGACCGGGTCTGGAAGACGAGCGACCCGGCGTTGGACAAGCGGCTGCGCGCCAGCTTCGAGACGGAGAAGCCGTACCGCACGTTCCCGCTTGCGGTGTCCGTGTTCGGCCAGGAAGGAGCGCCGCTCCGCACGCTGTGGACGGACGTTCGCAAGGGGACGACCGTGGCCGTAGAGTCCGCCATGCCGCTTGAACGGGCGGAGAAACGGCCGCTCGGGCACGAGGTGCTGAGCGAACAGTTCGGCCGCCTTGGCGGAACGCTGTATTCGCTCGATCGTCTCGAGGTCGCACTGAAAGGCGACGTCATCGTTCCGAAGAGCGAGCTGAACCGGATCCGGCGCGAAGCGGCGGAGAAGCTGGAGGCGATGCGCGAGCAGCCGCCGAAGTACGTCAAGCGGAAGATCGACGAGTTCGCGGACGCCGTCGACCCGTCGGCAGACGCATCCGTATCGCCCGTCGAAGTGAAGCTGACGGCGCTGTGCCGGACGCTGGAGCAGGTGAAGGCGGTCGCGCAGACGGAGGTCGAGCTGATCTATGCCGACTTCGAGTTCATCAAGCAGTTCCCGGAAGCGATCCGGGTATGCCGCGAAGCGGGCAAGCGAATCGCGCTGGCGACGCCGCGCATTCATATGCCGGGCGAGAACGGCTACCATCGCAACATTTTGAACTTGCGGCCGGACGCCGTGCTCGTCCGCAATACGGGCGCGTTGTATTTCTATATGAAGCATCGGATGGAAAACCCGGGCGAGCCTCAGCCGATGCTGATCGGAGACTTCTCGCTCAACGTGGCGAACCACAAGACGGTCAGTCTTTTCCGCGAAGCGGGCCTCGATCGGGTGACGCCTTCCTACGATCTGAACATCCAGCAGATGGTCGACTTGCTCAGACGCGCGGATACGTCCCGCCTCGAGATCGTCATCCATCAGCATATGCCGATGTTCCATACCGAGCATTGCGTCTATTGCACGTTCATGAGCGAAGGCACCGACTACACGAACTGCGGCCGTCCATGCGAAGAGAAGCGGGCGTCGCTGCGCGACCGGATCGGCATGTCGCATCCCGTGCGCGTCGACGAGGGCTGCCGCAATACGGTGTACAACGCGATCGAGCAATCCGGGGCGGAGTATCTCGATCTGTTCATGGAGCTGGGCGTGCGTTCCTACCGCGTCGAGTTTCTCGAAGAGGACGCCGACAAGGTGCACGAGGTGCTGTCGCTTTACCGCGCGGCTATCGACGGCAAGATCGGCGGCACCGATGTGTGGCGCAAGCTTAAGGCGACCAACCAGCTCGGGGTAACCCGCGGGCAGCTGGTGAAATAGCGCAAAGTCCCCGCCCCTGATGGATTCAGGAGGCGGGGACTTTTTTCACTTGATGCGATGCTGGGCGGAACGGACACAGAAGCCCTTATTTTGTCGAAACCCCCTCATTTTGAAGGCGAATCGGACAGACGATCCGTTATTTCGATGAAATAGGGCCGAAACCGCTAACTCGGAGCCGAATAACGGATCGTGTGTCCGCAGAGATGCGCAAAACCCGGTTTTGTTCACAGATAGCGGATCCTCTGTCCGAACGGTTCGGGGCGACAGGGCAAAGAGGATGAAAATACGGTTGGACGTTGGGGCGACGGGGTAAAGAGACGAACGACAACGAAACGGACGGTGCGGAAAGACTGCGGCAAGCGAAAGCGCGGGGGAACAACCGCCGACCCCCCTTTTAAGACGATGCTGTGTCGCTATTTTCGCATAGACCGGATATCCGGGACGATATAAGACGATGGCGGAGCGCTATTCTTCGCAAAAGCAGCCGTATTCGACCGCCGGCCTTCCCTTAAGACGATGGCGTGCCGTTATTTCCGCATAGACCGGATCTCCGGGACGGCATAAGACGATAGCGTAACGCTATTCAGTCCGCAGGAGCTACTCCCGAACCCGCGTCAAATGGACGACTTTAAATCCCCAGCGATTCGACCTATAATGAGGTTGGAAGAATCGCCCTGGACGACGCCGAATTTACGACATCAGATGGCGAAGACCATGGAACGGAAGCTTGACGGTCCATATCGTAATGTGGAGAGGAAATCATGACGATGAGAATACGCAAGGCCATTATTCCCGCGGCCGGCATGGGAACGAGATTCCTGCCGGCGACGAAGGCGATGCCCAAGGAAATGCTCCCCATCATCGACAAGCCCGGCATTCAATACATCGTGGAGGAAGCGGTCGCCGCCGGGATCGAGGACATCTTGATCGTAACGGGTAAAGGCAAGCGCGCGATCGAGGATCATTTCGACAGCTCCTACGAGCTCGAGCAGAGCCTGCTGCAGAAGGGCAAGCTCGATCTGCTGTCGGAAGTCCAGAAGCCATCGGATCTGATCGACATCCATTACATCCGGCAGAAGGAGCCGCGCGGTCTCGGACATGCCATCTGGTGCGCCCGCAAGTTCATCGGCGACGAGCCTTTCGCCGTGCTGCTCGGAGACGATATCGTTCAGGCGGAGACGCCGTGCCTGCGGCAAATGATGGACGTGTACGACCGTGTCCAAGGTTCCGTACTGGCGGTGAAGAGCGTGCCGGACGAGGAGGTATCCCGTTACGGCATCGTCGATCCCGATCCGGCGGGCGGCGACGGCGATCGCATTCTGAAAGTGCGCGGCGTGGTGGAGAAGCCGTCTCCCGGTCATGCGCCGTCCAACGTTGCGATTATCGGCAGATATATTTTAACGCCGGCGATATTCGACATTCTGGAAACTCAAGATATCGGGGCCGGCGGCGAGATTCAGCTGACCGACGCGATCTATCGGCTGATGAGCGACGAAGCCGTCTACGCGTACAAATTCGAAGGAACCCGATACGATACCGGGGAGAAGCTCGGCTACTTGAAGACGATCATCGACTTTGCGCTGGAGCGTCCGGATCTGAAGGATGAAGTTCGCGCCTATCTGGCGGGCAAATTGAACGTTCGCTAAATTACGGCGCATCGCAAGCGTGACGCGTCCCCCGCTGACATACGCAGCACTCGAACCCTCATTCGTGGCCCCGGCTGTATCGCCGATACGACAGACCTGAGAGATTCCGCCCTGATTGATGGATATGCCGATGATATCTTGTCCTAGCCGCCCGAGCCGCCCCGTTCGGGCGGCTGCTTTTATGAAGTGTCGCTATCCCGCTTTCGCTATCGGACACAGAAGACCTTATTTTGTCGAAACCCCCGCTTTTTGAAGTCGTTTCGGACACACGATCCGTTATTGCGATAAAAAATAGCCGAAATCGCCATCTCGGAGCCAAATAACGGATCCTGTGTCCGTAGAGGTGCGCAAAACCCGGTTTTGTTCAAAAATAGCGGATCCTCTGTCCGAACGACGCGGGGCGCTGGGGCAGAGAGGTCGATGAGACGGTAGTGCGGCGGGGCGTAGGGGTAGAGGGGCCGACAGAACGGTAGGATGGTGGGACGATAGCACGGTGTGCGCAGGTGTAAAGAGGCCAAAGAGTCGTAGGGAGGTAGGGCGACGGGGGAAAAAGAAGCCGATGGGACAGTAGGGCGGCGGGGTTCAGGAGTAGAGGGCCGATGTAACGGTAGGACGGCGGGGCGCAGATGAAAAGAGGCCGATGGGACGGTAGGATGGCAGTACGATGGGGCGCGGGCGAAGAGGAGGACGTAGGCGGAGGGGGACGGAACGATGGAGCAAAGCGGATGATGGGACGATAAGACAAAGAACGATGAGGCGGAGGACGAATGCGCTTCGAAATAAGGGAAGGATCCACCATTTGGTAAAAACGTTACCATACGAAAAAAAGGCATCGAATGAGTTAAAATTTAGCCTTCCCTTCCATGATCATCCGTGCTATATTATTTGTAAGCGCTTAATAAAGCGCATCCAAATGTTCCGACGCTCAATGCGCTGCACATATTGGAAAAAACGTTTTTACATAAATAGAAAATCCAAACCTATTTCACATAGATGAATGCTTTGCAATCGGTAATAAAAACGTTTCGACAAACGATTATTGACTAAGGGGACGATCGATGATGAGGCGAAATTGGAAAAAGAGAAGCTTGAATGTCGTGATCGTTGCCGCAATCCTCGCTTCCGTTGTTTATTTTTATCCGTCAAAACGTTTTGACAGCGAGGCGATGGCGGGCGTTCCGTATTACCCCGACTTGGATCAATCCTCGATTCTGGAAAGCGACGATATCGCATCCAAGCTCGAACCTTCCTATAACAAATACTTCGAGCAGCTGACCAGGGAGGGCGTCGCTGACACGCAAGGCATCGAGATCCGCATCCCCGCCGGGCAATACTCCGCGATCAGCCCCGAGGGTGCGACGGTCGCCGAATCGCTCGGAGGCCGGGAAGGCGAATCCGTCATCCTCGAAGGGGAGGATAGCTGGATCGAGTTCGAAGTCGACGTCCCGGTTGGCGGATTTTACCAGATGGGCATGGCCTACTATCCGGTGGAAGGGAAGCGGTCGGCGCTGCTGCGCAACGTGCAGATCGACGGGGAGTTTCCGTTTTTCCAGGCTAAGCGCATGGTGTTTCAGCGCATGTGGGAGGAAAGCGGCGATACGTGGAAGGACAACCAGGGCAACGAATACAATCCGAACAACGTCGAGGTGCCGGGTTGGCAGTATCGGGATTTCCGCGACGCCGACGCCAAAGTCAGCGAAGCTTTCCGGTTCTATCTGACCGAAGGGAAGCACACCGTGCGCATCAACGCGCTTCGGGAGGCTGGGGCGATCGGAGAGCTGAGCGTTCATTCCCCGGTCGTGTTCCCGAGCTATGAAGAAGTGAAGCAAATCTACGAGGCGCAAGGCTACCGCGAGACGTCCGGCCATTTCGTCAAGGTGCAGGCGGAGGAGGCGACGCTGAAGTCGGATCCGACGCTGCGGCGCATCGAAAACCGGGAGCCGAATACCGAGCCTTACAACGCGAACGGCATCGTGTTGAACGCGTTTGGGGATCGCTCGTGGAAAACGGGAGGCCAGTGGGCCGAATGGGTCGTCGACGTGCCGGAGAGCGGACTGTACGAGATCGGGGGGCGTTACGGCAGCTGGTGGCAGAACGGCGTGCCGGTCGAGAGGATCATCTGGATCGACGGCGAGATTCCGTTCAAGGAATTGAACGCTTACCCGTTTCCCTATAAGGAAAAGTGGCAGGTCGGCAGCCTTAAGGACAAGGAAGGACGCCCCTACCTCTTCTACCTGGAGCAAGGGAAGCGCACGATCCGCATGGAAGTGCAGATCGGCTCGCTCGGATCCGTCTTCGACAAGGTTCAGGACGTCTCCCGCAAGATGTCTCTGCTGAGCCGGGAAATCATCCTGTACACCGGCACGAATCCCGATCCGAATCTGGATTGGGGGCTGGAAAGCCGAATCACGAATCTCGTTCCCCGGCTGCAGATGATGGCCCATACGATCGACGAAGCGATACGAGAAATGATCGAATTGGGCGTCAGCGAGACGAGCTCCAACGTCAGCCAGCTCGGCATGGCGCGGGATCAGCTGCTCAGCATGGCCGACAAGCCGGACACGATTCCCGCCCGGCTGAACGCAATGGGCGAGACGCAATCGTCGCTGGGGACGTGGATCAACTCGCTCAGCGAGCAGAGCCTGACGCTCGACTGGCTGGCGATCAAATCGCCGGATCGGCCGTGGCCGAAAGCCGAAGCCGGATTTTTCAAGAAATCGTGGCATTCGCTGTCGGACTTCACGCTTTCCTTCAGGAACGACTACTCCGGCATCGGCAACATCTACAACGACGGCAAGACGCTCGACGTATGGGTCGCGCGGGGGCGCGACTGGGCGCAGATCATCAAGCAGCTGGCGGACGAAGACTTCACCGCCCGGACGGGCATCAAGGTCAACGTCAACGTCATTCCGGCCGGCGCCATGAACTTGCTGATGCTGGCCGAAACGTCCGGCAAGGCGCCCGACGTCGCGCTCGGCGTCGACGGCCAGGTGCCGATCGATTTTGCGATCCGGGGCGCGGTCGTCAACCTGAACCGGTTCGACGATTACGAGGAAATCGCCGCGCGCTTCAGGCCCGGGGCGCTGATCCCGTACCGGTTCAACGGCGGCGACTACGCGCTGCCGGAAAACCAGAATTTCAACATGCTGTTTTACCGGAAGGATATTCTGGGCGAGCTCGGCATCGAGGACGTTCCGCAGACGTGGGAAGAAGTGATGGACATCATTCCGATCCTGCAGCAGCACGGCATGGATTTCCACTATCCGCGATTGGGCGACGCCATTAGCGAATTCACGCCCTTCCTGTTCCAGCACGGCGGGGATTTCTACAAGGAGGACGGCGCCAAGTCGGATCTGGACTCGCCGGAAGGCATCGAAGCGTTCAAGATGTGGGCGGGGCTGTTCACCAACTACAAGATCAGCAAATCGGCCAATTTCTACAACCGCTTCCGCAGCGGGGAGATGCCGATCGGAGTGGCCGATTACTCGACTTATCTGATGCTGTCCACGGCCGCGCCGGAGTTGACGGGCTGGTGGGGCATGGTGCCGATGCCCGGCATCAAGCAAAGCGACGGGACGATCAACCGCTCCACGGGCGGCATGTCGCAGACCGCGATGATCTTCAATAGCTCCGACATGCAAGAGGAATCGTGGGAATTTCTCAAATGGTGGACCAGCGCCGACGTGCAGGAACAGTTCGGCACCGAGCTGGAGTCCATTCTCGGCGTCGAAGCCCGCTGGAACACCGCGAACGTGGAAGCGCTTAAACGGCTGCCGTGGCCGACGGAGGACCTGAACGGCATTCTGGAGCAATGGGAATGGTTCAGGGAACGGGAAGTCGTCCTGGGCGGTTACTATACGAATCGCTACATCGAGAACATCTGGAACGAAATCGTGCTGAACGGGAAAAACCGGCGCGAGGCCGTCGAGGACGGCGTAAAGGAGATCAACCGCGAGCTCCGCAAGAAAAGAGAAGAGTTCGGTCTCGACCGATAATCCATGCGCCGGCCAGGGGGGAATGAAACGATGGCACAACCAACCGCAAGCACGACGAATACGGCGCCGCAAGCCCGTTCCGGCAAGATCGCCGGGCTGCTGCGCGAAATCGTCAGACACCGCGTCTCCTACTATTTCATGCTGCCGTTTATGCTGCTTTTTATGACCTTTACGGTAGCTCCGGTATTGACGTCGGTCGGACTGAGCTTCACCTATTACAACATTCTGGAGCCGCCCAGATGGGTCGGTCTCGGCAACTATCGGCTGCTGTTCGTGGACGACGACGTGTTTCTGACCGCCGTCGCCAACACGCTGAAGTTCGCGGTCGTCACCGGACCGGTCAGCTACGTGATGGCTTTCATGCTCGCCTGGCTGATCAGCCAGATTCCGGTCCGGTACCGCTTCTTGTACACGTTCTTCTATTATACGCCGGCGATCACGAGCGCCGTCGCGATGACCGTCGTCTGGACGTACTTGTTCTCCGGCGACCGTTACGGCCTGATCAACAATTGGCTCATGCAGCTCGGCATTCTGAACGAACCGTTCCTGTGGCTGCAGGATATCCGGACGATCATGCCGGTTCTGATCGTCGTCAGCCTGTGGATGAGCATGGGGATCGGCTTCCTGAGCTTTCTTGCCGGCCTGCAGAACGTGCCGAGAGACATGTACGAGGCGGGCGCGATCGACGGCGTCAAGTATCGCTGGCAGCAGCTCTGGTACATTACGATTCCGTCGGTCAAGCCGCAGCTGCTGTTCGGCGCCGTCATGCAGATCGTCTTCTCGCTGCAGGTGTTCGACGTCAGCGTGCAGCTGGCGGGACTGCCGAGTCCGTTGTACGCGGGGCATACGATCATGACCCACTTGTTCGATTATGCGTTCATCCGGTTCGAAATGGGCTACGCCGCGTCCATCGCCGTCGTCCTGTTCCTGCTGATGGTCGGCTTGAACCGCATCGTATTCAAGATTCTCGGGAGCAAGGAGTGAAGGCATCATGTCCTCGATGGTAAAGGGCAAACGGTTGGACTGGGGCGGCGTCGTGCTCTACGTCCTGCTCTCGGCGATGGGAATCGTGATGTTGACGCCGCTCGTGTACATGGTGTCGACGGCGTTCAAGCCGATCTCGGAGCTGTTCCTGTTTCCGCCGCGCTTCTTCGTCATGAACCCGACGATGAAAAACTTCTACACGCTGTTCGCGGCTTCGGGATCCACGATGGTCCCGTTCTCCCGCTATATTTTCAACAGCGTCGTCGTTTCGATGGCGATCGTCGCCGGAGGCGTACTCCTGTCGGCTTTGGCTGCATATCCGCTGAGCAAGCATCGCATGCCGTTCGGCAAAGCGATCTTCAACCTGGTCATTCTGGCGCTTATGTTCTCGCCGCAGGTGACGCAAATTCCGCAGTACATCATCATCAGCCAATTGGGACTGACGAACACGTACTTCGCGCTCATTTTGCCTTATCTCGCCTATCCGGTCGGCCTGTTTCTGATCAAGCAGTTTCTGGACCAGATTCCGGACGTGCTGCTCGAAGCAGGGAAGATGGACGGCGCGAAGGAGTGGACGATTTTCTGGAAAATCGTCATGCCGATGCTCAAGCCCGCGTGGGCGACCTTGTCGCTCTTCATCTTCATCGCGGCGTGGAACGATCCGTGGTCTTCGGCGGTGTACACGACGACGGAAGACATGAAGACGCTGCCGTACGCGCTGACGACGATCAGCGGCGGCGCGAATGCGATCGCGACGGTCGGCACGGTAGGCGCCGCGAGCTTGCTGATGGTCGTGCCCACCATCGTCGTGTTCGTGATTACCCAGAAGATGGTGCTAGAGACGATGGCCCATTCGGGAATCAAGGAGTGATGACGGCGTGAACCCATCGATCAAGACGACAATCGTCGCAGTCGCTCTGTCGCTGTTCCTGCTTCCCGCGGCCGTGTCCGCCGGAAGCCCGTATCCGGGTTACATTTATAGCCCCAACATGCAGACGCCCGCTTCGCTGAACGGGTACGTCTATGCGGATTCGATCGACGGGTACGGGCTGCCCGTCGGTCCGTTCGACTCGCCCGAAGACCTCTTCATCGCGGAAGACGATACGTTGTACATCGTGGACAGCGGCAACGCGAGAGTCATTCATATGGATCGGGATCAAAATGTGTTGCTCATCGTCGGAGACGAAGAGGGGCCGGGACAGCTGAATACGCCCAAGGGCGTATTCGCGACGAGAGACGGCGACGTCTACGTCGCCGACACGGGCAATCGGAGAATCGTCCGTTTCGACGCGGAAGGCCGGTTCGCCCAGGAATATTCGAAGCCGGATTCCCCCTTGCTGGGCGATCAGTTTTATTTCGCGCCTTCGAAAGTCGTCGTGGACAAACGCGGCTACCTGTTCGTCGTCAGCGAGGGGGCCAGCCAAGGGCTGCTGCAGATTAGCCCGGAAGGCCGGTTCGCCGGATTTTTCGGCGCCAATCACGTCGAGTGGAGTCTGAGCAAGTTTCTCGTCAAGCTGATCGCCAGCCAGGAGCAGAGAGCCCAGATGGCCAGCGAGAAACCCCCGGAGTTTTCCAACGTGTTCGAAGACGCGGAAGGCTTCTATTATACGACGACGGTCGGGATCGCGACGAATCAGGTCAAGCGCCTCAGCACGGTCGGCGTCGACATTCTGAACGGCGACGGCGGCGGAGGCAAGGAGCAGAACGTCTACGGGGACTACCAGCTGCCTACGACCAACTACGTACCCGCGTTCAAATCGTTCGTCGACGTGACGGCAAGCGCGGACGGCATCATTACGGCGCTGGACAGCGTGACCGGCAAGGCTTATCAATACAACGCGATCAAGAACATGCTGTTCGTGTTCGGCGGCATCGGCGAGCAGGACGGACTGTTCAAGGTGCCGAGCAGCATCGCCCAGACGTCGGACGGCACCCTCTACATCGCCGACAAAGGACGCAACCGGATCGACCGGTTCGTCACGACGCCGTTCGGCCAACTGGTGCATCAGGCTTCCATCCTCCACGCCGACGGCAAATACGGCGAAGCACAGCCGATCTGGAAGGAAGTGTTGCGCATGAACGCCAACTACAAGCTGGCCTACGGCGGCATCGGGCAGGCGCTGTTAAAGTCCGAGCAATATGCCGAAGCGATGGAATACTTCAAGCTCGCCAAGGACAAATACGGGTATTCCGCGGCGCTCGCGGAGCATCGCAAAGAGGTGATGCGCCAGCACTTCGGGGAGCTGGCGGGAGGACTGATCGGGCTGCTGCTCGCGATCAGGCTCGGCTTCTACCTGTACGGCAAGCTCAAGCGGCAACGCGGGGCAGCCGGGATCCGTCCGGACAAGGACGCCGGAGGGGGGACGCAAGCATGAACACCTTCCAGTGGGCCCTTCGGTCGCTGCGCCACCCGATCGAATTTCTGTTCGATTTCCCCGGCGAGCTGCGCGGGCGGGAGAGGCTGAAGCTGATGCACGCGGGCGTCATTGTGCTCTGCGCGATCGCGGCGAGAGTCGTCTCGCTGCTCATCACCGGATTCGCCTTGCAGACGCAGGAGCCCCATCAGGTGTCCATCCTGGTGGAAGCGACGTGGATTATCGTCCCTTGGCTGACCTGGTCGGCAGCCAGCTGGGGAGTCAGCACGATCGTCGACGGGGAAGGCAAGTTCATCGATATTCTGACGACGAGCGCGTTCGTATTGGTGCCCTATATTCCGTTGTCTCTCGGGATCGCGGCGTTGTCCAACCTGATGACGCTGAGCAACGGGCCGCTCGGCATTCCGAATACGCTGTACGTCTCGATGCTCGGATTCATGTTCTCGTGGATGCTGCTGCAATTGTTCCTGCACGTCAAGGTGCTGCACGATTTCGAGTTTCGCCGGACGTTCCTGGTCATTCTGCTGTCCGTCGTCGGCATGTTCATCGTCTGGTTCGTCGGGCTGCTGCTGTTCGGACTGATCAATCAGGCCATCCAGTTCGTTATCACGATTTACAAAGAGATCGCGTTCAGGATCTAGAAGGGGGGCAACAAGATGAAGTACGTTCGCAAATTCGCCGGATCCGCCATCGTGATCGCGCTCCTCATCGCCTTCCTGAACGTGATCAGCAAGCCGCCGATCGAACGGGTTCAAGGCGGACTCATGGAGGAAGAGGCGGAGGTCGTGAAAGAGCTGGAGTCGTTCGCAGCGGATTCGCATTCGCTCGAGAACGACCGGTTCAGACTCGAAGTGGACGGCAGCTTCGGAAGCGTAACGGTAACGGACAAGAGGACCGGCACGCGATGGGGAAGCCTGCCCGACGACGATCACGTCCGGGCGTTGCCGGGCAACAACAAGCGATTCGTCCGTTCTCCGGTGCTCGTGAAATATTCGGAAGGCAAGCAATTCGTGCAGACGTACCCTTTCAAGGAGCAAGGGACCCTGAGCGTAAGCCGGCAGGAAGACAGCCTGCGCCTGGACTATGTCCTGACGAATATCGAGATTTCCTTCGGCCTGGAGCTGAGGCTGAGGGAGGACGGGCTGGAGGCGACGATCCCGTTCGATTCCGTCAAGGAGGGCGCGCAATTCCGGCTCGTCTCGATCGAGCCCTTTCCGTTCTTCGAAGCGGGGGCGGAGACGGAGAACGGCGCGATCGTGCTTCCGGACGGCTCCGGCGCGTTGATTGCGTTCCGCGAGGAGCATCCCAGGTATTTCGAATCGTACAGCCAGTTCGTCTACGGCGGCGATTACGCCTATGCGACCAACGTGCTGGAGCGGGTGTCCTCCATCCCTCAGGAGAACGTCAGCCACTGGCGGCGGGAGCAAGCGGCGCTGCCGATATTCGGCCTGTACCGCGATCAGCGCTCGTTCCTGGGCATTATCACCGAAGGCGATTCGGACGCCAAGATCAACGCGACGCCCGCGGGCGTCCGCAACATCAAGCTATACCGGACGTCGGTCGAATTCGTCTACCGCAACGACGATCTGGTGACGCTGGCCGGCACGGGCGCCGTACCGCTCATGCAGAACCGGATGATCGCCGGAGACCGGCAAGTCCGCTACGTGCTGCTCGACGAGTCGGAGCCCGGATACGTCGGCATGGCGGCCGCGTACCGGAATTACCTGATCCGGGATCGGGGCATCGAGCCCGTCGAAGCGCCGGCGGCGCTGCCGTATCAGCTGCGCCTCCTGGGCGGGGCGATGCAAGGGGAAGTCATCGGCCGCTCCTTCGTCTCCGTCACGACGTTCGCGGAGGCGAAGAAGATCATCGACGAGCTGCTGGAGCAAGGGATCGATTCGCTGGAAGTGACGTACGACGGCTGGTCGTCGGACGGGTTGTACGGCGATCAGCCGAAGCATTTCCCGGCGGCTTCCAGGCTCGGCGGCAACAAGGAGCTCGACAAGCTGGCCGCTTACGCCAAGGAGAAGGGCGTCAAGCTGTATCTGAAGACGAATTACGTTCGCGCCGCGAAAAGCGGGGACGCCCTGAAGCGCTCGTCCGAGGCGATCAGAGGCTTGAACAAGGAAACGGTCGAGTCGCATAATCCGCGCCGGAGCACTCGTCAGCCGCGCGGCAGCGTGTTCTATTTCGTCCGTCCCGACGTCGCTTACGAACGGTACTTGTCCCGCGAAGCGGACGCTTTCGCCAAGCGGGGCGTTCAGGGCGTCCATCTGGGCGCGATGGGCGGCATGCTCTATTCGGATCCGGGCGCGGAGAACGAGAACGTCTTGTCCCGGAAGGACGGCATCGACGCCTGGATCCGGTCGATGAAGCTGGCCCGCGAACGGGTCGGGTCGACCGCCGTCGACTACGGCTTCGGTTACGCGCTCGGCCATGTCGACCGAATCGACGACGTTCCGCTCGGGTCCAGCGGGTACGCCTACTCGGACGAATCGATCCCGTTCTACCAGATCGCGGTTCACGGACTCGTGCCCTACGCGAGCGCGCCGCTTAATTTCAGCGATCATCCGCGGGAACACTTTCTCCGGGCGATCGAATACGGCGCCATGCCGTCCTACTATCTGACGCACGATCAGCCCTCCAAGCTGGAGCGGACGCTCGTGGACGACGTCATCAGCTCGGCTTACGAGGATTGGGCGGCGCTGTCGGCCGAGCAGTACAAGCAAGCCGCGGAAGCGCTCGCGCAGGTGCAAGGCCAATTCATCACGGGGCACGGCCGGTTGGGTCCGGATTTGTACCGGACCGAGTACGGCAACGGCGTGCGGATCATCGTCAATTACGGAGACAAGGCGGCGACGGCCGACGGCGTCGACGTTCCGGCGGGCGGATTCGCGGTCGTAACGGGCAAGGAGGTCGCGGAATGAAGAAATCAGTCAAGCTATCCATGCGAGCCAGGCACATTCTGGAGGGGTATTCCTTCATTTCGCTTTGGTTTATCGGCTTCCTGCTTTTCCTGGCCGTTCCGCTCGGCAGGTCGCTCTATTACGCCTTCAACCGGATGGAAATCTCGAGCACCGGCCTGAGAGCGACGTTCAACGGCTTCCATTATTTTCGCGACGCATTCACGGTTGACGTCGATTTCGTTCCGGCGCTGCTCAATACGATGACGACGATGGCGTTCCACATCCCGCTTATTCTCGTCTTCGCCATGTTCAGCGCGCTCCTGTTGAACCGGCAGTTCGCCGGCAGGCTCCTGTTCCGCTCCATCTTCTTCCTGCCGGTCATCATCGCGTCGGGCACCGTGCTGCAGAAGCTGATGGATCAAGGAGCGGCGACGCTGCCGATCTTCCTGCAATACGACCTGGCGGCCAAGCTGAGCGTCTACGTTCCGTCGGAAGTGCTCATGCCGCTGCTGAAAATGATGGATTCCTTGACGCTCGTCATCTGGGATTCGGGCGTGCAGATTCTCATTTTCCTGGCGGGCCTCCAATCGGTGTCGAAGACGTTGTACGAAGCGGCGGACATGGACGGGGCGACGGCGTGGGAGAAGTTCTGGAAAATCACGTTTCCGATGATCATGCCGATGGTGCTGGTCAATACGCTGTTCAGCATCGTGAATTCGTTCACCGAAGTCCGCAATCTCGTCATGGGATACATTCAGACGATCGCCTTCGAGAAAAACGACTACGGTTACGCTTCCGCTCTCGGATGGATTTACTTCGTCATCATTTTCGCCGTCATCCTGCTCGTCCTGTATTTGTTCCGGGACGCAGGCTCTAGAGTTCAACGGGAAGGGAGGTAGAGCCGATGCGAAGCGACGTTAGAGCGTTGGCGCGGACGCTGCCCGCGCGCAAAGTCCGATCGTTCGGTTCCAACCTGTTTCATTACGCGGTTCTGGCAAGTCTGAGCTTCGTCTTTATTTATCCGATGCTCTATATCGTCAGCCAATCTTTCATGCAGGCGAACGATATCGCGGACGCGACGGTGAAATGGATTCCGAAGGAGCTGAGCTTCGAGCATTTCAGGTTCGCCTTCGATCGGCTGAATTTCTGGGGGAGCTTCATGAACAGCACCGTCACGTCGCTCGGTCCGGCCTTGCTGCAGATCGTCAGCTGCGCGATCGTCGGCTACGGCTTCGCCCGGTACCGGTTTCCCGGCCATGCGCTGCTGCTCGGGCTCGTTCTGTTCACGTTCCTCGTGCCGCCGCAGACGATCGTCGTGCCGCTGTACATGTTTTTCAGCGACTTGGGCTGGATCAATACGGTTCTTCCGTTTCTCGTGCCCAGCGCCTTCGGCCACGGGCTGCGCGGCGCCTTGTTCGTCCTGATCTTCATCCAGTTTTTCCGCGGGCTGCCGTTCCAGCTGGAGGAATCCGCCCGGATCGACGGCGCGGGGGCGTTCCGGACGTTCCGCTCGATCATGCTGCCGCTTGCCGGCCCGGCCATGCTCGTCGTGTTTCTGTTCTCCGTCGTCTGGCACTGGAACGACGTGTTCCAGCCGAACCTGTATCTCATGCTGACGGAGCATTACAATCTGCCGCAGCGGCTGATGATTCTGGATACGCAAGGAGAGCAGCGGCTGAGCGACGCGCAGAAGATGATGGGGGGCGGGCTGATCGGCTCCGTGCCGACCAACTATAACCGCAGCATGGCGGGAGCCCTGTTGACGATCTTGCCGCTCGTCATCCTGTACGGCTACGCCCAGCGCTACTTCGTGGAAAGCCTCGAACGCACGGGACTTGCCGGCGATTGAAGCCTGTTCCTATCGAAAGGGGGAATGCCTATCGGGAAGCGGATGAACGGCATCTTGGCATGACCAGCCTGCAAGCTTAATCAGTGAGCATAACAATTCATGCGAGAGGGTGTAGGGTCGATGAAAAAATGGTTTACGGTTCCATTGATCGGCATTTTGGCCGCCGCCGTCGTATTGAGCGGCTGTGGCAACGGCTCGGGAGGAAACGACAGCTCGCCGCCGGCCTCGGCTTCGCCGTCCGCCAGCGCCGCTCCTTCGGAGTCCGCGCCGCCGGCGTCCGAAACGCCATCCGGAGCGGGTTCCGAATTCCCGCCGCTTCCGGAAGAGGAATTGAAAGACATTTCCGGAGAAGTCGTCATTTGGTCCTTCTGGGAGCTGGCGTCGCTGACGACCTTCTTCAATGACACGTACCCGAACGTCAAGGTGAACAACGTCGTCATGAGCCCCGACGAGATGCACAACAAGCTGAAGACCGTGCTGGCTTCGGGGAAAGGCGTGCCCGACGTCGCCATGATCGACGGCTCCCGGATGGGAGAGTTCAATACGATCGAAGGGTTGGACGATCTGCTCCAGCAACCGTACGACATCGGCAGATACAAGCCGTTCTTCGCGGATTCCCACTGGCAACGGTTCCAATCGCTCGACGGCGCGAAGCAGATCGCCGTCCCGTGGACGACGCCTCCCGGGCTGACGTTCTATCGGGCGGATATTATGGATGCGGCCGGGTTTCCGTCCGATCCGGCGGAGTTCGGCGAATATATCCAGGACAAGGACAATTTCGTCTACCTGGCGAAGACGTTGGCCGCCGACAAGAAGTATACGTACGATTGGGACACGACGATCGTCAATCTGATGACGAGCGGCATCGGCTACTTCGACCGCGACCTGGTCTGGCTGCGCAACGACGATCAATTCGTCGCCGCGCTCGATATGGCCAAAGACATGAAGAAAGAGAAGCTGGCTTCCTATATCAATTTCTATGACGACCAAGGCGCGCAGGCGCTGGCGTCCGGCACGACGACAATGTTCTATTCCGGCGACTTCGGCGTCTGGGACATCGACGGCAAGGCGCCGGACACGAAGGGCAAATGGCGCGTGACGAACCTGCCGTTCGGCTCGTACGGCGGCATGGGCGGGGCGTCGTTGGCCATCCCTTCCCAGGCGAAGAACAAGCTTGCCGGCTGGGAGTATATCCGGCTGAACATTCTCGGCATGGACTACTCCAACAAGGAAGCGATCCAATGGAGCAATCCGACGGGCTTCCTGCCGGCGTTCGATCTGGCCGAGACCGAAGAGAAGCCGCTCGAAATTCTCGGCGGACAGAAGCCTCTGATGTTGTATAAGGAGCTCGTCAAGAACATTCCGCTTAACATTCCGACGCCGCTTGACGCCAAGGCGCAGGAAATTTGGAACAAGATGCTGCAGGAAGCGATCGACAAGAACATCGATTCCCGCACCGCGCTGCAGCAAATCCAGGAAGCGGTCGAGAGAGCGGTCAGCAAGGACAAGGAAGAACTGTTGAAAAAATTAGGCAAGTCGTAATTCGTTTGCAAGGGAGAGGAACGCAATGAAAGCAGCCGCGTTAGTCGGACCCGGCGACGTACGAGTATTCGACATCGCCAAGCCGAAGCCGGGTCCCCGCGAGCTGCTGGTCAAAGTCGAAGCCTGCGGGTTGTGCTCTTCGGAATTGGGGATGTGGAACAATCCCCAATTCTCCTCGGAACAACCGGTGTTTTTCGGGCATGAGGCCAGCGGCGTCGTGGTGGAGACGGGAGAAGGGAGCGAATCGTTCCGGACGGGCGATCGCGTGACGCTGTTCACGGATCGCGGCGGGTACGCGGAATATATCGCGGTGCCGGAGCATTGGGCGGTCAAGCTCGGCGATCAGATTCCTTACGAGTGGGCGCTGGGAGAGCCGATCGGCTGCGCGATGAACGCGACGGCGCGGTCGGGCATCGAAGTCGGAGACACGGTCGCGCTGATCGGCGTCGGATTCATGGGAGGATTGATTCTGCAGGGCGCCAAGCTGAAAGGCGCGTCGCGGATCATCGCCGTCGATACTCGCGAGGAGTCGTTCGAGCTGGCCCGCAAGCTCGGCGCCGACGAGGTTATCGACGCGAGACAGGACAATGCGGCAGAGCGGATTATGGCCTTAACCGGGGGCCGGGGCGCGGACGTCGTCATCGAAGCGACCGGCTACCAGGCCGCGCTGGATACCGCCACGCAGGCGGTCCGCATCCGCGGTCGGCTGATCGTCTTCGGTTACCATCAGAACGGAACCCGGACGATCGACATGCAGACCTGGAATTGGAAGGGCATCGACGTGATCAACGCGCACGAGCGGGATCCGGAAGCCTATATGCAGGGAATCCGCACGGGAATGAAGCTGCTCGAATCCGGGCAACTCGTCGTCGAGCCGCTGCTCTCGCATGCCTATCCGATCGACGACATCCAAGAAGCTTTTCAAGCCGCCAAGCAGAAGCCGCACGGTTTCCTCAAGGCCGTCATTACATTTTAGAAGGGGCATATTACCTTGAGAAAATTAAAAGTAGGATTGATAGGATTGGGCGAAGTGGCGCAGATCATCCATCTGCCGATACTGGAAAACCTGGCCGACCGGTACGAGATCGCGGCGCTGTGCGACATTTCCCCGAAATTGCTCGCCGTGCTGGGCGAGAAGTACCGGGTAACGAAGCTGTATACGGATGCGAAGCTGCTGTGCGAGCAAGCCGACCTCGACGCCGTGTTCGTGCTCAACAGCGACGAGTACCACGCGGAATGCGCGATCCACGCGCTGCGCAACAAGAAGCACGTGCTCATCGAGAAGCCGATGACGCTGAACGCGGCCGACGCGGACGCGATCATTCGGGCTCGCGACGAAGCCGGCGTGCAGGCGATGGTCGGCTACATGCGGCGGTTCGCGCCGGCGTTCGCGGAAGCGCTCGAGGAGCTGAAGACGCTCGGCCCGATCCAATACGCCAAGATCCGCGACATCATCGGGCAGAACCGGCTCATCATCGAGCAATCGAGCACGGTCTACCGCTTCGACGACATTCCGCGGGAAGCGGCGAACGACCGCTGGGCAAGACGCGAGGCGATGATCAAGGAAGCGATCGGCGACGTGCCGAAGGACGTCTACAACGCGTACGGCCTGCTCTGCGGCTTGAACAGCCACGACCTGTCCGCGATGCGGGAGCTGCTCGGCATGCCGAAGCGCGTCGTGTCGGCCAAGCAATGGAACGGCGGCGGCTACATTACGGCGATTCTCGAATTCGACGGGTACTATGCGACGTTCGAGACCGGGGTGGACGACCAGCGGCGGTTCGACGCCCATATCGAGGTGTTCGGGCGGACCAAGTCGATGACGATCCAATACGACACGCCGTATATCCGCCATCTGCCGACGACGCTGAACGTGAAGGAGACGATCGGCGAGGCGTACGTCGAGAGCGCGAACCGGCCGACGCTGAAGGACCCGTACACGGTGGAGCTGGAATATTTCTACGACGTCGTGACGAAGGGGATCGTTCCGAAGACGACGCCGGAGGACTACAAGAACGATCTGGCGATTTTCAAGATGATCGCCGAAGCGCTGCTTAAAGAGGAAGTTTAAGGACTTGAAGACGCTGTCGATTCAATGTGGATAGTTTTGACGTGAGCGGACGTATGCAGAAAATGGATATGATTTTTCGAACACATTTACACGAAACAGGGCACAAATTGCGTTTTGTGTGTGAAATTTCGAATAGAATCGATGGATTCAATGGCAGCGCGGCTCATGGTGTATGATTTTTCGCATACATTTCTTGGTCTCCCGCAGATTTTCGAAATTATGTACAGTTAATCGACAGCCTCTTGAACACGAATAAACGAACGGAGGAACCGAACATGACGCATTTACTGACGAAAGCCGAAGTCGACGCCTACTGGGAGCAAGGATATACGCTGTACAAGAAGCCGGTGTTCTCGAAGGAGAAGATGGATAAGCTGCGGGGCATCTTCGAGGATCATCTGGCGGAGAAGGGGGATAAGCTGTCCGACGAGCTGGATACGCCGCATTTCCGCGACAAGCGGCTGCTCGAGTTTCTGCTCGCGGACGAAGTGCTCGATCTGGTCGAGCCGATCATCGGGCCGAACATCATGCTCTGGTCGAGCCACTTCATCTGCAAGGACCCTTATGTGGGTCGGGCGACGCCGTGGCACGAGGATTCGGCGTATTGGAACGGACGCTTCGACAAGTACGACAAGATCGTGACCGTATGGCTGGCGATCGACCGCAGCTTTAAGGAGAACGGCTGCATGCGCGTCATCCCGGGAACCCACCATAACGGCTTCTCGCAGTACGAGAACGTCGACATGTCGGTCAACACGTTCCACGCGCAGATCAAGGACATCGACGAATCGAAGGCCGTTTACTTCGAGCTGGAGCCGGGCGAATGCTCGCTGCACGACTCGCGGATCATCCACGGGGCGGCGGCCAACACGAGCCCGCACCGCCGGTGCGGCTACACGATGCGGTTCATCTCCACGGACACGAAGGTCGTTCCGGAGAAGAACGAGAATTGGGAGATCATCCTCGCGCGAGGCGTCGATCTGGCGGGCAACAAATACGCGGACATCTAACGTCGCGCGACCGCGGGAGCATCGGGATGGACCGCGTGCTCCCGCCATTCGCTAGCCAAGGAAAAACCGCGAAGGAGGCGATCGGGCCATGAACGCGAGAGAGACAAGCAGCGTGCGGACGTTCGGACGGGGAGAGCTCGCTCTCTCGTTCGACGCGGCATCGGGCCGTCTGCTGTCCATTCAAAAAGGGCCAAAACAAGCCTGGGCCGGCACTTTGACGATCGATATCGGCTGCGACGGCCAGTATCGGACCGGCCGGCTGGCATACCGTTCCTTCGAGGGAGCGAACACGTGGGATCTTCCCCGTATCGTTCCGGGAGAGGGCCCGGAGAAGGCGTGGATTTTTGCCGGTTTTGAAGAGACGAGCAGCGCCTTGCGGGCGCATTATCGAATGGAGGAGCTGGCGCTGAGCGTCCGATACCGGATCGACGGCGGAACGGTCGCGGTCGAAGCGGAAATCGTCAGCGAGGCGAGCCGGACGCTGCACGTGAACGGCGTGGCGTTCATGCTCAGCCAGCCGCTGGGCGGCGAGCCGGTCGCGTTCGATTTCCCCGGCAACGTGCCGTTTCCGGTATTCCAGGCGAACGAGCTGCCGGAAGGCGAAGCGGTGGAGACCGGTCTGGTCAACCCCGTCATTCGGCTCGCTAGCGGGGAAGCCCGCACGAACGTCATTTTCGTCGACGAGGAAGAAAAGTGGGGGACGGGGGTTTACCGTTCGGGAGGCGAGCTGCATCTGGTCAATCTGGCGGCCGTGGAAGCCGATCTCGAGCCCGGGAAGCCGCTCGTCTGCGGCGCGCTGTACATTCAGGCGGGCGCGACCGGCGACGCGGAAGCGTACGCGGCGATCCGGGAGCTGTACGCCGGCATGGGCTGGACGCCGCCGACGGACGGGCATCGGGACGGCGTGCTCTATTCCTGCCACCCTCACGGCACGATGGATTCGGGCTTTCCGCTCCGGCGGGACATGGCGGAATACGCGCGGGAGCTGGACGGCCTGCGGGAGATGGGCGTCGATCACGTATGGGTGCTGCCGATCTTCGAGCATCTGGACCGCGGCGTGTACCATCCGACCGACCAGCGGATCGTGGACGCGCGCTACGGCGGGGACGAGGCCGTGCGGAGCTTCAGCCGGCGCATCCGCGAGCTCGGCATGACGCTGCTGTTCGACTACGTGCCGCACGGGCCGGAGCCGGAAGATCCGCTCGGCCTCTCGCACCGGGAATGGGCCTCGCTGCGGCGGGACGGCGAACCCCAGATCGAATGGAATTGCCTGTCGTTCGACATGACCCATCCCGATTATTTGCAATACACCAAGGATTTGGTCAAAGAGCATGTCGCCCGGTTCGACGTGGACGGCGCGAGAATCGATTGCGCCATGGGCGGCCTGACGAACTGGCGGCCTTACGGGGATCACCGGCCGAGCAATTCGAACCTGAAGGGCGGCATCCTGATCTCGAAGGCGATCCGGGACGGCTTCGCGGAGAGCGGCAAGAAGCCGCTGGTGACCCCGGAAAACTTCAATCCGGTGCCGGCCTACGCGCCGGTGACCGACGTGTTCTACGACATGGCGCTCTACCGGGCGCTGTACGATATGGAGAACGCGGGACTGACGCCGGAGCGATTCGCGCAAGAGCTGACCCGATGGCTGGAAGCTGAGCTGCTCAGCACCGTTCCGGGCTACGTCAAGCTGCGCTTTCTCGGCAATCACGATACGGTGACCTGGGTATGGAACAAAGCCCGCGCGACCGCATGGTACGGCGTCGAACGCGCGAAAGCGCTGTGGGTGCTGCTGAGCTGCATCGACGGCATGCCGATGCTCTACCAGGGCGACGAGGACGCTTCGATCTACGGCGGGGACGGTCCCGACCTGCGGCCGTTTTTCCGGGAATTGTTCACGATGCGCAGACGGTATCTCGGCAACGATTACGAGACGGAATACGTGTATACGGGCACGTCCGTCGTCGCGTTATATCGCCGCGGCGAAGGCGGAGAGCGGCTCGTCGCCGTCAATCTGTCAGGCGAAGCGGCGGCGTTCGCGGAAGCGGAAGCCGTGTTGTCCCGCGGCGCGCGGCTCGTATACGGGGAAGCCGAGACGTCAGCCGGCGGCGGCGCGTCGCTGCGCGGCTACGGGAGCGCGGTGTGGGCTCTATAAGAGGCGCTGAAAATCGGACTTTTTGAACTCGCACGATAAGCCGATTCGGGAGGAGGAGGCGCAATTGGAGCACTACGACGTCATCGTCGTCGGCGCCGGCGCGATGGGCATGTCGGCCGGATACCATCTGGCCGCGAACGGCCGGCGAACGCTCTTGATCGACGCGGACGATCCGCCGCATCGGAACGGAGCCCATCACGGCGATACGCGCATTATCCGGCATGCCTACGGGGAAGGACGGGCGTATACGCCGATGGTTCTGCGGGCCCAGCGGCTATGGAAGGAGCTGGAACGGGAGACCGGGAGGAAGCTGTTTCTCCCGACCGGCTTTCTTCAGACCGGAGAGCCGGGCTCGAAGATGCTCGAGGAAATGCGGCAAAGTTCGGCCGAGCATGGACTGCCGACCGAACTGCTCGAACGGGCGGAAATCCGCCGCCGCTGGCCGGCTCTCGCGCTTCCGGAATCGCATATCGGATGCTACGAAGGGAACAGCGGCGTACTCTTGTGCGAGGCTTGCATCGGCGCCTACCGCGAGGCGGCTTTGGCGCGAGGCGCGGCGCTGTTGACGAAGACGCCGGTCGTCGCCGTCGAACCGGACGCCGAAGGCGTGACGGTGCGGACGGAAGCGGGCGCTTACCGGGCGGGCGCGCTCGTGCTGACAGCAGGCAAATTCGCGGGCCGGATGCTCGGCGGCATCGGGCTCGGGTTGCCGCTGACGCCGATCCGCAAGACGGTCGCGTGGTTTCGGGCGAACTGCAGCGAATACGGCGCCGGGCGGTTTCCCGCCTTTCTGTTCGACTTGCCGGAAGGCGTCTACTACGGCTTTCCCGATCTGGACGGCTCGGGCGTCAAGGCCGGACGCCACGACGGCGCCTGGCGGCCGGTTCCCGCCGGCGAACCGCTCGCCCCTTACGGAGCCGATCCCGGCGACGGGAACGACGTCGCCCGGTTCATCGGGAAATACATGCCCGGAGCCGACGCCGAGCCGGTCAGGGGTTCGTCTTGCTCTTATACGATGACGCCGGACGAACATTTCATCCTCGATCGCCATCCGGAATATGCCCATGTCGTCTTCGGAGCCGGCTTCTCGGGCCACGGCTTCAAATTCGCGAGCGCCGTCGGGGAGATGCTGGCCCGGATGGCCGCCGGAGAGCCGCCCGGATTCGATATTCGTATGTTCTCTATCGGCAGATTCGCCTCATAGAGGTTGTTCAACCACGCACTCAACACGCGCTTGACAGGAAGGATGGTTCGATTATGGAACGCGGAATATATTTTGACGGCTGGTATCGGGACGAGCATTGCTATCATCCGAGCCTGCCGATGCGCCGGACGCAGATGGTGCAGGACCTCGTCGACTACGAGGCAACGCTGCTCGTCTGGTCGGCGCTCGGGGGCGGCGTCGTGTCGCTGCCGTACCTGGAAGAGGAAGCTTACGGGGAAGTGCCGTCCCGCTTGCGGATGTACGGCTACATGAACGACAAGGAATTCATCCGCGAATGCGACAAGCACGGCATCAAGGTGTTCGGCGTCGTGTTCGAGGTGCAGGGCTGGGAGTTCCCGGCCGAGATCAGCGAGGACGAGACGCGGCTGCTCGGGCTCAACATTATGCGCGGCGAAGGAAAGAAAATCACGTACGGCCTGCGCGAGTTCAGCCAGGACAAATATCCGAAGCTGTTCCGCAAGACGTTCCGCGACTACTTCCCGGACGGCCTGATCAACAGCGACGGGGAGCCGGTGACCGACCTGTGGGAGGAATGCGCCGCCCGCAAGCTGGACGGCTCGGCCGTGCACGCGGCCTGGGTGGAAGTCGTCGGGCACGAGCAGCAATGCTACCAGATGTGCCGGAACAATCCCGTATGGCGGGCTTACCTGAAGAAGATCATCGAGATCCAGATCGACGCGGGCGTGCACGGCGTGCATCTGGACGAATGCGAGCTGCCGATCACGGCGATCGGCTACGGGGGATGCTTCTGCAAGGATTGCATGAAGCAGTTCAACGCGTACTTGAAGGACCGGCAGCAGAAGGGCGATCTCCCCGCGGAATTGCAGGCGATGGACCTGGACGCGTTCCATTACGGGGAATATCTGAAGGCCCGTGGCGCCGAATTCCCGGGCAAGGCGTCGGAGACGCCGTTCTTCACGGAATATTTCCAATTCCAGATGAAAATCATGACCGGCTACTTCAAGGAGCTGACCGACTACGTGCGCGCCTACGGCCGCGCCCAGGGGCGGGAGGTGCTCGTGTCGGGCAACTTCTTCCACGTCATGCACCAGTACATGCCGCTGCAGCCGGAAGTGGATATCATCGCGACGGAGATGCGCAACACGCTGTACCGGCAAGCGTACTGGTACCGTTACGCGAACGGGTTCGCGAACGGGAAGCCGATGACCGTCGTGGAGAATCCGTACGGCGGCGTCGTGCCCGAGCTGCTGGAGAACCTGCGGGCCGGCCGGATGGCCGAGCAGTTCCAGCTGATGCTGCTGGAGGCGACGACCTACGGCTGCAACCTGTCGGTGCCGTACGGCGGCTGGATGGGCAACACGATCCGCGACGCGTTCTACGCGCCGAAGGCGCCGACGATGGCGGTCCAGAAGTTCCTGAAGGCGAAGGATCATCTCATCTCCGACGTCTCCGGGGCGGAGATCGTCGTCAACTACAGCTATCCGAGCTACTACTACCGCGAGAACGACGCGGTGGAGAACGATCCGGAGCAGGCGACGATGCTGTCGTCCACGGTCAACAAGGACGTCGTCATGCCGTTCTGGGACATCATCAAGGAGATGAGCAAGCAGCACGTGCCGTTCGACGTGTTGATCTCGTCGGACGGAGAGCTGTTCCGGGATACGTTCGACTTGGCCGCCTTGCGCAAGTACAAATGTCTCGTGCTGCCGGACAACAACAAGATGACTTCGGAACAGCTTCAGGTCGTGCTCGATTACTTGGACGCGGGCGGCAAGGTCGTCGTGTACGGCCGGCTGGCGGACGAGATGGGCGATGCGGAGCTGGCGAAGCGGATCTTGGCGCACCCGGGGACGAAGGTGTGCGATCCGGCGGAGAAGCTGTTCGGCTTCGTCGGTTCCATCCGCGACATGCTGCCGGACCGGAAGTTCCAGCTCGAGGTCGAAGGCCGCCCGGACATCGGGCTTCACCCGCACCGGCTGGCGGACGGCGGGACGGCGGTGCATCTGGTGAACTATCAATTCCACCGCGAGCAGGACCGGGTCGTTCCGATCGAATGTGTCGCCTTCCGGATGCGCGTCGACCGTCCGGTCGAAGGAATCGTCGTGCATACGCTTGACGACCGGCGGATCGACGCCGATTGGCGGTGCGAGGACGGATATTTGACCGTCGCGATTCCGTCGATGCCGCTGTACGCGCTGGTGGAATGCTTGACGGCGGAGTCCCCATGAACGGGCGTCCGGAGATCAAGGCGTACAAGTCGCTGTGGGAATACGTCGGGTTCGAGGGCTCGCCGCTATCCGTTCGCATGAATCGCGAGATCGGGCGCACGTTCGAGCGGATCGCGGAGGCCGGCTACCGGGGAATCGAATGCCCGCTGCCTGTGCCGGAGCAAGAGCCGCTGTTCCGCGAGCTGCTGCGGGAGCATCGCCTGGAATATATCGCGCAGGTGCTGACCGACGGGCCCGACCACGCGCGCTCGTTCGAGCGGCAGGTCGAGCGGGCGGCCGCCTTCGAGCCGGCGTTGATCGTCTCGCAGAGCGGCAAGGACAGCAGCTCGCCGGAGGAGAGCCTGTCAACCTTCGAGCGGGCGTTGGAGACGGAGGCGCGGATCGGCATCCCCGTCGCCCATGAGACGCACCGGGGACGGGCGCTCTATACGCCGTGGCATACGGCCGACTTGCTTAGCAAGCTGGAAGGACTGAAGCTGGCCGCGGATTTCAGCCATTGGTGCTGCGTGGCGGAATCGCTGCTCGAGGAGCACGAGGAGCGGATGGCCGCCGCATGCGCCCGTACGATCCATATCCACGGCCGCGTCGGGCACCGCGAAGGTCCGCAGGTGTCCGATCCCCGCGCGCCGGAATACGCGCAGGAGCTGGCGGCGCACGAACGCTGGTGGAAGCGAATCGTAAGCGGACGCCTCGCCCGGGGGGAGACGACGATCACCTTCACGCCGGAGTTCGGGCCGCCGGGATATATGCCGACGTTGCCCTATACGAAGCAGCCGGTCGCCGACCTGTGGGAGCTGAACCGCTGGATGACCGAACGGTTCGCCCGGCTGGCCGCGGAAGCGGCGGAGGAATTCGGCATGGGGCCGGAGCGGGGGAGTCGTCCATATGAACGCGGAAACGAGCCGGAAACGGATCATCATCGACACCGATATCGGAGGGGACCCGGACGACGCCACGGCGATCGCGCTGGCGATCGCCTCTCCGGAGCTCGCGATCGAAGGCATTACGACGGTTTATTCCGACGTCGAATATCACGCCAGACGCGTCGCCCGCCTGTTCGAGCTGGCGGGAGCGCCCCCGGTTCCCATCTACAACGGGCTGTCCGAGACGCTGCTGCGCAACCGGAACGTCCGCTGGACGGGCGAATCCGATACGGCGGACGACGCGGGCGGCGGGGACGCGCTGGACGGCGGACCGCAGCCGACGGACGCCGGGAGCGCGGTCACCTTCATCGTTCGTTCGATTCTCGCGGCCCCCGGCGAGATCTCGCTTATCTGTATCGGACCCCTGACGAACGTAGCCGCCGCCATCATCGTCGAACCGCGTATTATCGGCCTCGTGAAGGAAATCGTCCTGATGGGCGGCGCCGTCCGGCTGGGCGAGAGCGGCGCCGACTGCCCGCCCGTCGAGCACAACGTTCAATGCGATCCGGAAGCGGCTTCCGTCGTGTTCGGCTCGGGCGCTCCGATCGTCATGGTCGGCCTGGACGCGACGCGCAAGGCGACGATCGGCCGCGAGCATTGCCGCCGGCTCGTCGCCACCGGCAAGCCGATCAATGCGGCGCTCGCCGACGTCGTCGAACGGTGGCTCGCGCGGATCGGCTTGCCGGCGACGCCGATGCACGATCCGCTGGCTCTCGCGGCCGCGATCGACCGCTCCCTCGTGACGACGCGTCGGATGAGCGTGCGGGTCGAATACGACCATCGTGAAGGCACCGGGATGACGATCGCGACGCCCGATTCGGAGGGGAACGTAGACGTCTGCCTGGACGTCGATGCGGACCGGTTTCTGCGGCTGTTGTTCGACAGACTAGAGAAGGAGGAATAAACGAGATGACGACGACGATCGAACGGGAGGAAGCCCGCCGGCGGACGATTCTCATGCTCGAGAAGGCCGGCATCATACTGACGGACGACGAGAAAGCCAACGTGGAAGTCGCCGACATGGGATTGGGCGAGCTCGCCGTCAGCGGCCTGCAGCTGATCACGTACGTGAACACGGAGCGCTATTGCGCCAAGGATCTGGTGCTGTTTCCCCGGCAGACGTGCCCCGAGCACCGGCATCCGCCCCTGGGGGCGGACAATCCCGGCAAGCAGGAGACGTTCCGCTGCCGGGCGGGCCGGGTATGGCTGTACGTGGAAGGGCCGGCGGCCGCAAGTCCGGGCGCCAAGCCTCCGGCGGGCAGCGAAGCTTATTACACCGTCTTCCATGAAGTCGAATTGAATCCCGGAGAGCAATACACGATCCCCCCGAACACGCTGCATTGGTTCCAGGCCGGAGACGAAGGCGCCGTCGTATCGGAATTTTCCAGCGCGAGCCGGGACGAATCCGATATTTTCACGGATCCTCGCATCCGCCGGGACGCTGGGCTATGAAGGGCATCGCGGCATTCCGCGGCAAGCGCGCGTATGCGGCGGCGATCGCGGCCGTCGTCCTGATCGCGGTCGTCGCCGCGTTCATTGCGGCCGGCGGGGGCAAGAACGGCGAACCGGCGAATCTTCCGAACCCGACGCAACCGCCGCAAGAGGGAACGGACGCCGAATCCGGAATCCGCAAGGAAGCGCTGCTGCACGACAGCTGGGACGAACGCTATCGCAGGCCGTTCGGCGCGGTGGAGCAAGGAACCGAGGTGACGCTCGCGTTCCGCACGGCGAAGGACGACGCCGACCGGGTGTCGCTGCTGCTCGGCGGACAATCCGTTCCGATGGGCAAAATTTCGTCCGACGACGCTTACGATTACTACGAAGCGAAGCACGTCGTTCGGGAAGTCGGCGAATTCCGGTATGCGTTCGAGGCCGTTCGCGGGGACGAAAGCGTCTATTATTCCGCCGCCTCCGGACCGGGGGAAGCATACGAAGCCGAGGGAGCGGGGGACGAATACACGCTCGTGTCCTATATCGAGGGCTACCGGACGCCCGATTGGCTGAAGCTGTCCGTCACGTATCAAATTTTGCCCGACCGGTTCCGCAACGGGGATCCGTCCAACGACCGCGCCGTTCCTTTCTTCTACGCGGACGCCGAGCTTCAATATCCGGAATGGCAAGCGTACGACCGGTACGAGGATTCCCGGTACAATTCGGTCAACGCTGAGGAATACGCCAGGTTGTCGGAGGAGTGGGGCTGGGACGAGAATTGGTTCAACGAGACGTACGGCGGGGATTTGCAAGGCATCGAACAGAAGCTCGACTATTTGCAGTCGCTCGGGGTCAAGACGATCTATTTGAACCCGATTTTCTACTCCCTTAGCTCGCATAAGTACGATACGGCCGATTACGACCGGATCGATCCGCGCTTCGGCACGGAGGAGGATTTCCAGCGCCTCGCGGCGGAAGCCAAGAAACGCGGCATGTTCCTCGTGCTCGACGGCTCGTTCAACCACGTCAGCAACGACAGCAAATACTTCAATCAATACGGCAAAAATTACGGCGACGAATTGGGCGCTTACGAGGCTTGGGTGCTCCGGGGCGTGCGGGAAGGCAACGAGGCGGCCGAGCGGATCTACCGCGATTGGTTCGGCAACGCGTATTTCGGAGAGGCGCATCCGTTGCATTTCCGGGGCAAGGCGTTTTACGAAGCGATCCTAACCGGCTCGCAAGAAATCGAATCGCCGTACGACCACTGGTTCACGATTCACGAAGACGGCTCTTACGATGCATGGGAGGGAATCCCGAATTTCGTGCAGTTGAATACGCCGGGCGGCAGCCATTTGAACCTGGAGGACTTCGCCGAGCGGATTCTGGGCGGACCGGACGCGCTGTCGCGAAAATGGATCGAGAACGGCGCGAGCGGCTGGCGGCTGGACGTATCGCCGCAGATCAACATCGATTTCTGGAACGCGTTCCGAGATTCGATCCGGGGGGACGGCAAGCCGGACTGGCCGAACGGCGATCCGGTCATGATCGCGGAGAATTGGGAGGACTCCACCACCGATTTCATTAACGGCACGTTCGATTCGACGCAAAATTACCTGTTCCGCAGCGCCGCGATCTCGTTCGTTCTGGACGAGTCGTACCAATCCCGTTACGATTTCGGCGGATCGAACGCGATGGAGCATTGGACGCCGATCGACGCTTTCGAGCTGAACCGGGAGCTCATGACGTTCTACGAGAAGTACCCGAAGGAAACGTCGTTCGCGCTGCTCAACGCCTTCGGCAACCACGACGTGCCCCGGATTTTGACCGTGTTCGGCCATCTCGAACGAAGCCGTCCGCTCTATCCGGGCGTGCGCGACTGGGTCGCCATGGAGTTGGATATCAGCCATGACGTGCGGAACGTGCTCTATTTGGACGACTTCGTCAAGCTGGGCTTCGTGCCGCAAGAACGTCTGGACGAGTTGGTCCGGGAGCGCAACGAGCTGGCGGAGCGCCGGCTTAAGCTGGCCACGATCTTGCAAATGGGGTACCCCGGCTCTCCGACGATCTACTACGGCGATGAAGCCGGACACCCCGGCCAAGGCGATCCCGACAACCGGAAGCAGATGAACTGGGAGCGGGCGACGCCGGACAATCCGTTGTGGGCCGCCATCGCCGAGATCGCCGGCGTGCGCAGCGATTACCAGGTGCTGAAGACGGGCGAGTTGGTTCCGCTGTCCGCCGAAGCCGGCAGCCCCGTATACGCATTCGGTCGGTCGATTCAAGGGGAGGCCGACGCGCTCGGCAGAAGCGAATATATTTACAATTACGCTACCGGTTCGACAGTGCGGATCGCCGAGCATAACGGCCGGGCCGTCGTCGCCGTCAACAAGGACCGCGATCGCGAGCAGGCCGTCGAACTCGACATCGCGGGCTTCGCGCCGGACGGAACGGTGTTCGAGGATCGCCTGAACGGCGGCGAGCTTACGGTGCGGGACGGCCGTCTCTCGTTGAAGCTCGGCCCGTTGGCCGGATCGATGCTGATTGAGCAAAATACGCCAAAAACGTCCAAATAAGTTCATTTTTGCGTTGCGATATTGACGATATTACGGCTTGGTGCTATGGTAAAAAGAAGGAATAAAAACGTTTTTATCTGCTGCGTTTCACAATGATGAAAGAAGTTGGGATAACATGAAAGCGACCATCAAGGAAGTGGCCAAGGAGGCGGGCGTCTCGATCTCCACCGTATCGCGGGTCATCAACGGCCGGGACAGAGTCAGCAAGCATACGCTGCGCAAGGTGCAGCAGGCGGTCGACAAGCTTCAATTCCACCCCGACCATGTCGCGCGAACGATGATCAACAAGAAGACGAAGACGATCGGCCTGATCGTCCCGCAGCTTTCCAACGAATATTGGGCGCTCATGTCGGAAGTGATTCAGAACGAATTGTGGTCGCTGGGCTATACGACGCTGATTTGCTCGACGGACAACGAGACGGACAAGGAATCCGCCTATTTAAGAATGTACATCGAGCGGAGAGTGGACGGCATCATCTATTGCTCGTTTCCGTACGCCCAGGGCGCGACCCAGGATCAGGTAGATATCCTGAGGCAATCGGGCATTCCCGTCGTCACGCTCGATCCGGCGATGAGCGGATTCAGCTGCGTCGTCGGCGACCACCTGCTCGGATCGTTCTCCGCGGTCGAGCACTTGATCCAGCTGGGGCACCGCAGCATCGCTTATATCGGGGGACCGGCGGTATCCATCGAACGGGAATTCGGCTATCGCAAAGCTTTGATGATGTACGGGATCAACGTCGAAGAATCGTTGATTTGCCTGGTCAACGGACAATCGTTCTCCGACGGCTATCAGGCGCTGTCGAAGCTCCGGGCATCGGGGGCGGCGTTCGACGCGCTGTTCTGCGGGAACGACCTGCTCGCGTTCGGCGCCATCAAGGCGATGGAGGAAGCGGGCGTTCGCGTGCCGGAGGACATTGCGGTCGTCGGCTACGACGATATTTTCTCGGCCCGGCTGTTCAAGCCGGCGCTGACGACGGTCCGGCAACCGATTCCCGATATCGCCAAGGAACTCGTCAGCTTGCTGATTCAGGCGGTCGACCTCGAGCCGGATCAACGGCCCGCCCGCAAGATCGTCATTCCGACCGAGCTCGTTGTCCGGGAAAGCTCGGGCGGCGTCAAGGCCGTCGCGGCGGCAGACTGACCGCCGCGGCGAGCTCGCCGTCTGGGCGTCAAGGCCGTCGCGGCGGACTCGCCATCGCGGCATCTGTCAGCTGCTTGATTTTCTGCTATCGGACACAGAAGCCCTTATTTTGATGAAACCCCCTCAATTTGGCGGAGTTACGGACAGACGATCCCTTATTTCCGTTTTTTATGGCCGATATGGTCATGATCGAAGCAAATAAGGGATTCTCTGTCCGCATAGGTGGGAAAAACCCGGTTTTGTTCACAGATAGCGGATCCTCTGTCCGAACGGTCTGAGGTGAGGGGCGACGGGCAAATTAGGATAATGGGGAGAAGCGGCAAGAGAACGAGAGGTTGTTATCGACGGGACGATGGGCGACGGGAAGAGGGGACAGGACTGATCGCACCGGCGTAAATCGGTTATTCTTGGGACGCGGTTGTCAAAACGTTTCGACAAAGGAGGCTCGGGCACGATGCGGAAAATCAAAGTCGGCGTCGTCGGAATCGGGGCGATCGCCCATATTTTTCATTTGCCGAATTATCGCCGGCATCCTCAAGCGGAGCTCGCTGCGGTGGCGGACGCGGACGCCGAACGCGCCGTCAAGGCGGCGGAAGAATGGGGGGCGAAAGCATACGATTCCGCAGACGAGATGTTCCGGCTTGCCGGCCTGGACGCGGTCAGCATTTGCACGTTCAACGCCAGCCACGCGGAGCTCGCGATCCGCGCGCTGGAGGCGGGCTTGGACGTGCTGGTCGAGAAGCCGATGACCGCCACGGTCGAGGAAGCGGAGCGGCTCAGGCTCGCGGCCGAGCGGTCGGGCAAAATCGTCATGGTGGGCATGAGCAGCCGCCATCGCAACGACGTTCGGGCGTTAAAGGGAATCGCGGAAGCCGGGGAGCTCGGGGAAATCTATTACGCCAAAGCGCGGATCATCCGCCGCCGAGGCGTTCCTTTCGGATGGTTTACGTCCCGCGCGCTGTCCGGAGGCGGCCCGATGATGGACATCGGCGTACACGCGCTGGACGCCGCATGGTGGCTCATGGGCATGCCGAAGCCCGACAAGGCGATGGGCAAGCTGTTTCGCAAGATCGCGCCGTACGAAACCGAAGCGTCCGGGTTCTACGAAGCGATGTCCGCGGACAACAAGGCGGATTCGGTCTATGACGTGGAGGACATGGGCACGGCCTATTTCACGTTCGCCAACGGCGCGGCGCTGACGGTCGAGGCCAGCTGGGCGGCGAACGGCGTGCAGGACGAAGCGATGAAGCTCGAGCTGTTCGGCACGAAGGGGGGCGCCGGCCTTGATCCGCTGTTCGTCTTCAAGGAAGCCGGCGGCATCCCGGCGGAATGCCGACTGGACGTACCGGACAACGATTATTACCGGGACGAGATCGACCATTTCGTGCAATGCGTCGTCCATCGCAGGCAGCCCGTCTGCGACGTTCGCCAGGGGCTCGAAGTGATGAAGATGCTGGATGCCGTTCGCCGTTCCTCGGAGTCCGGCGATGCCGTCCGGATTCCGGGCTGAGGCCGGGCGGATGCGAAGCATCTACGCGGGGATCGACATCGGCGGCACGAATACGGTTCTCGTCCTGTTCGACGAACGGCGGCGTCCGCTGGCCAAATCCCGATTCCCGACATTAGGGCAACGGCGCGAGCTCCATGGAGATCCTTCCGGTTACATGGACCGTCTGGAGACGGAGCTGCGGAGGGCGGCGGAGACGGTGTTTCCTTCCGGCGACCGGAGGCTGGCGGCCGTCGGAATCGGCGTTCCGGGCCAGGTCGCGCCGGAGATGGGCACGGTTCGCGACGCGACCAACCTCGGCTGGCGAGAGGTTCGGTTAGCGGCGCAGATGGAAGCCCGTCTGCAAGCGCCGGTCCGGATCGAGCACGATGTACGCGCTTTCGCTTGGGGAGAGACGATGGCGGGCGCCGCCCGGGGCTGCCGCGGCGCAATCTGCCTGACGATTGGCACGGGCATCGCGGCCGGCGTCGTGCTGGAAGGCAAACTGGTCTACGGCAGCCGTTATCTGGCCGGCGAGATCGGTCACGATTCCGTCGCCGGACTGCGGACGGAATGCGCGTGCGGCAAAACGGGCTGTCTCGAGACGGTCGTGTCCGCGCCTGGCATCGCGCGCCTGGCCGAGCAAGCCGGGCTGGGCGCTTCGGCCGGGGGGCGGTCGGCGCGGCCGAACGCCGCCGACGTATCGCGAAAGTGCGCGGACAACGACGAACGGGCGCTGAACCTGTACCGTTACGTCGCCGGACTGCTGGCAGGGAAGCTGAGCACGGCCGTTGCGCTGCTCGATCCCGACGTCGTCGTGATCGGCGGCGGGGTAGCCGAGGCGGGAGAATGGCTGTTCGGGCCGCTGCGCGAGAAGCTGAACGCGGCGTTCCCCTGGCTGAACGGCAAGCTGCGGATCGTCAAGAGCGCCTTGGGAGAGGACGCGGCGCCGATCGGCGCCTTGCATCTCGCGCATCCCGAAGCAGGATTGGAGGAACGCATATGACGGCGGAGTCCGTACTATACCGGAATTGCGTGTTGTACACCGGGAAGCAAGTCATTCGCGGCGGCAGCTTGCTCGTCTCCGGGGCGGGCGCCGTCGCGGGCGTCGGCGACGGGCGCATGGCCGGAGAAATCCCGGCGGGCGCCCGGATCGTCGATCTGGAGGGCCGTCTCGTGCTGCCCGGGTTCGTCGACGTCCACGTCCACGGTGGAGGCGGCTGGGATATGCTGCGCGGGACGCCCGAGGATTTCGCGGGCGCCGCCCGCTATCACGCCGCTTACGGCACGACGTCCCTTCTGGCGACGACCGGGGGAGCGCCCGAAGCGCATACCCTCGAATTGCTTCGCCATGCTCGCAGCGCGATCGAGGAGCGGAATACCGGGGGAGCGGACGTCATCGGCGTTCATCTGGAAGGGCCGTTTCTTCATCCGGCGCGCAAGGGCGCTTTCGAGGAATCGTGGCTTCATCCGCCGGATTCCGGAGAGATGAACAGGTATGTCGACGCGTCGGGAGGGACGATTCGCATCGTCACGCTGGCTCCGGAGCTGCAGGGCGGCGAAGCGTTCGTCCGCCGGCTGTGCGCGCAAGGGATACGGGTGTCAATCGGACATTCGGACGCGACCTACGAGCAGATGCTGGACGCGGTTGCGTGGGGCGCGCGCCGCACGACGCATCACTTCAACGGCATGCGTCCGCTGCACCACCGCGATCCCGGGGCAGCCGGAGCGGGCTTGATGCTGCCGGCGCTGACGACGGAGCTGATCGCGGACGGCTTGCACGTCCATCCGGCCGCGGTGCGGTTTCTGTTCGACGTCAAGGGCGTATGGAACGTGTGCGTCGTCACGGACGCCGTATCGCAGGCCGGCCTCCCGGATGGCGTATACGGCGCGGCGGAGACGGTCGGCGGCGAGATTTATTTGAAGGGAACCCGCACGCTCGCCGGCAGCTCTTCCACGATGCTGGGGTCGCTGCGCAGGGTGTTGTCTTACACGGGCCGGACTTTGGAGAACGTTCTGCCTTCGTTTACGGCCGTCTCGGCCAGAGAGGCCGGGGCGGCAAGCCGCAAGGGCACGTTGGAGGCGGGGAAGGACGCGGATTTCCTCGTGCTGGACGAAAGCCTGGAGCTGCTGGAAACTTACGTGCGCGGCCGAAGGGTGTACGTCTCCGACGGAACGCCCTTGCGATGACGCGCGAGGAGGCGATTGCTGATGTTGAAAATCGGATTGATCGGCGCGGGCATGATGGGGCGCGCGCACGCCGAAGCTTACGCTTCGGTTCGCGGAGCCCGGCTGGTCGGCATAGCCGACGAGTGCGCCGAAGCCGCCGGCAGGCTGGCGGAGCGCGCCGGCGTGCCGCATTACGGATCGATGGAAGAACTGATCCGCGGGGAGCGCCCGGACGCCGTCGACCTGTGCCTGCCGACGGAGCTTCATAGGGAGTATACGGTCCGCGCCGCGGAATCGGGCTTGCACGTGCTGTGCGAGAAGCCGATCGCCCTGACGCTGGAAGATGCCGGGCGGATGATCGAGGCTTGCCGGAAGGCGGGGGTCGTATTGATGGTCGGCCATGCGCTGCGCTTCTCCCCGGACTACCGGATGGCGAAGGCGATGGCGGCCGAAGGGAAGCTCGGCAAGATCGGAACCGTGAGAATGATCCGCGAGAGCGCGATGCCCGGCTGGGGAGCCTGGTTCGCGGACCGAAGCCGTTCCGGCGGCGTGTTGCTCGACCTGGCGGTTCACGACCTGGATTGGCTGCGTTGGACGTTCGGCGAAGCTCGCCGGGTGTACGCCAAGTCGGCGTCCGCGGCACAAGGGCTGCCGCGGGGCGAGCACGCTTTCGTATCGATCCGCATGAAGAGCGGCGTCATCGCGCACTTGACGGGAAGCTGGGCGCAGCCGGACGGCTTTCGCTCGTACCTCGAGATGGCCGGAACCGGCGGCGTGGCGACGCTCGATTCGGACGGCGCTCAACCGATCCGGATCGCGCTTCGCGCCGAAGAAGGCGGCCGGGCCGCGCATTTCTCGGAAAGCCCGCTCGCGTCGGACGCGTACGCGGCAGAGCTGCAGCATTTCGTCGATTGCATAGAAACGGGGACGGAACCGCTCGTGAACGGAGAGGAAGCGGCGCTGACGCTGGAGCTTGCCTTAGCGGCGATTCGCTCCGCCGATTCCGGGCAAGTCGTTCATTTCGATTAAAGAAGGAGGCGCGCAACAACATGAAAATCGGCATCGTCAGTTTTGCCCATATGCACGCCTGGTCTTACGCTCATGCGGTGCAGAGAAATCCGAACGCCGAGCTGGCCGGCATCTTCGACGACGATGCGGAGCGCGGCCGCAGCATGGCCGAACGGTTCGGCGCGAAAGGGTACGGGCGGCTTGAGGACATGCTCGCCGACGTCGACGCCGTCATCGTCTGTTCGGAGAACGCGAAGCACGCCGCCCATGCGATCGCGGCCGCCGAAGCGGGCAAGCACGTGCTGTGCGAGAAGCCGATCGCGACGACGATCGAAGACGGCAAGGCCATGATCGAAGCCGCGGAACGCAACGGCGTGCAGCTGATGATCGCGTTCCCGTGCCGGTTCAGCACGGTCGCCCGGAGGACGAAGGAGCGAATCGCTTCCGGGGAGCTCGGCGAGCTGGTGGCGCTGAACGGCACGAACCGCGGCTCGATGCCTTGGGGATGGTTCGTCGACCGCTCCATGTCGGGAGGAGGCGCGGTGATGGATCATACGGTGCACGTCCTCGACGTGATGCGATGGTACATGCCCGGCGCGGAAGTGACCGAGGTATATGCCGAAGCGGACCGCCTGTTCTACGAGGAAGCCGATATCGACGATTGCGGTCTGTTGACGTTCGTCTTCGACAACGGCGCGATCGCTTCCCTGGATCCGTCCTGGTCGAGGTCGAAATCGTATCCGGTGTGGGGAGATTTGACCTTGGACATCGTCGGAACGAAAGGCACGGCCAAAATCGATTTGTACAAACAGCATTTCACCTTGCACAGCGACGATACGATGAAGACGACGCAGCCGTTCTGGGGAGACGATCCCGACCAGGCGCTGATCGATCATTTCATCGATTGCGTCGCGAGCGGCAAGCCGGTCTCGGTCACGGGAACCGACGGCTTGCGCGCGCTGGAGGCGGCGCTGGCCGCTTACCGGTCGGCGGAATTGAAGAAGCCGGTCGAGCCGGCACGATAGGAGGGGTCGCCGAATGGCGCGAATGATTCTGGATACCGATATCGCCACCGACGTGGATGACGCGATGGCCCTAGCGCTGGCCATGCGCTCTCCGGAAATCGAAATCGCGGGTGTGACGACCGTATACGGGGACGTGCGCCTACGGGCTCGGCTCGCCAAGAAGCTGCTGACGCTGGAAGGAAAAGGCGACGTGCCGGTGCTGGCGGGCATCGAGCAGCCGTTGCTCCGCAACCGGGAGGTATGGTGGCCCGGGCATGAAGGCGAAGGCGTGCTCGGCGACGAAGCTATCCCGTTCGAAGAGGAGCATGCCGTCGATTTCATCGTTCGGACGGTGATGAACCATCCGGGGGAAATTACGCTCGTGCCGATCGGGCCGCTGACGAACGTCGCGGCGGCGCTCATCCGCGAGCCGCGGGTCGCCCGCAACGTCAAGGAGATCGTCCTGATGGGGGGCGTTACCCGCATGGCCGACAACGGCGCGGAGCTGCCCCCGATCGAGCATAACATCAAGAGCGATCCGGAAGCCGCGGCGCTCGTCTTCTCCGGCGGAGCGCCGATCGTAATGGTCGGGCTTGACGTCACGATGAAGGCGAGAATCCGCCGCGCGGAAGCGCGCATGCTCGCCCGTTCGGGGAACCCGTTGAACGAGGCGTTGGCCAGGCTGATCGAGAAGTGGATGGACGTGATCGGACAGGATTGGACGGCGATGCACGATCCGCTGGCGGTCGCGCTGCTGGCCGACCGGTCGCTGTGCGGGATGCGGAGAATGAAAGTATCCGTGGAATACGATCATCGTCACCCGAGCGGGCAGACGATCGCGGTCGCCGACCCGGCGGGCAACGTCGACGTATGCCTGGAAGTGGACGGACCGGGATTCGTGAAGCTGCTCATGGAGAGATTGCTTCGCTGAACAGAAATAATAGAAAGAAACGGGTCGGTGTCTATCCGCGGCCAATATATCGGAAGACCTTCAGGAACGTTCGCGAACCGAAGGTCTTTTTTTTTTTAATCGCGTAATTATTTTTTCGGAAACGTTAATAAGCCCGACATTTTTTCTTTCAAATACCCCTATTCGCACGTTTTAAATTGAAACCGCTTCCAATAATCGATTGTGACATCCAAAAAAATCATATTTTAGAAAATTAAAAATTACATATAATTTAAATATTTAAAAAATATAGATGGTTTAATGTAATAAAACTTTACATGTTTAAAAAAGTGGTTTCGCTTTCATTGTTCGTATATACGAACAAAAATTAATTAATTGACATATATACAAACGTGGCATTATATTGATGAATAAGAAAGTCAACTAAGCTAACACAGATTTGGAGTGATGGATTTGGAAAAGTACGACTTGGAGTGGGCGGAGCAGTATTCTCCCGGCGGAGTTCATTCCAATACGAGGCGAATTCAACCTCAGATCATGCCGCGCAGCGCGACGGGAAGCCGGTTGATGAGTACGGACGGCAAGGAATATCTCGATTATCATGCGGCTTTCGGTCCGATTATTATTGGGCATGCGTATGAACCGATCACGAAAAAAGTTGTGGAAGCTCTCCAGGATCAGGATTTGTTTGGCATCGGAGCTACGGAGATGGAGATGCGCGCTTGCGCTAAGATCGTCGAGCATTTGCCGTCCGCGGAGAAAGTGCTGCTGACTAACAGCGGCTCGGAATCGACGTTTCACGCGATTCGCGTTTCTCGGGCATACACGGGTAGGAATAAACTCATCAAATTCCAGGGGTGTTATCACGGTTGGCACGACTACGTCTCCCGGAACGTCATTAGCTCCAAAGAGATGATCGGCAAACGAGACCCCAGCTCGGCGGGCATTTTAGACGAGGTGATCGATGCGACTCTTGTATGCCGCTTTAACGATCTGGTCGACGTGCAGCGCGTGATAGAAGAAAATAAGGGCGAAGTCGCGGCTGTGATCATTGAGCCGATTCCCCACAATATCGGATGCGTGCTTCCGGATCCGGCATTCTTGCAAGGTTTGCGCGAGATCACGAAAGCGAACGGAATCGTATTGATTTTCGACGAAGTCATTACGGGCTTCAGACATGCGCTCGGAGGTTACCAGTCCGTCTGCGGCGTGACGCCGGATTTAACGACGATGGGCAAAGCTATGGCCAACGGCTATCCGATCGCGGCGGTCGCGGGAAAATCGGAGATTATGGATTGCTTTACGACGAATCCGCAAGGCAACGCGTTGTTCGCCGGCACTTACAACGGACATGCCATCGGTACGGCAGCCGTGCTTGCAACGATAGAAGTCCTGGAGACAGAGCCGGTATACGAGCATAATGCAAGACTCGGCAATATGCTGGCTGACGGGATTCAGGAAATCGCCGATCGGAATGGCGTCGCGGTAACCGTACAAAGCCACGGTTCAGTATTTGTTCCTTACTTCTTGGAGGGCCCGATTAAAAATTACGAAGATCTCATGCGCTCCGACAACGAGAAAGATTTGAAATTTCGCCGCGGCATGATAGAGCGAGGCATTCTCATGTTCCCGATGGCCATGAAACGCAACCACGTTATGTACGTCCATACAGATGAGGATGCTGCAAAGACATTGGAGGCGGCGGAAGACGTTATGCGGGGAATTCGCTAGAATCACGAGGAGGGAAGAGCATGATCGTTGACGTTCATACCCATTCGCCGAACTTCTTCATGGCGGTAGACGATGATGAAGTCGGCGTAACCGACGTCAATCAGTCGATGCGGCCTGGAAGCGACGGCGTGAAACTGATTTTCTCGGAAGAGGAGCATATCAAGGGGACGGAAGGCGCGGATAAGGTGATTGCGTTCAACATGGCGATCGGCGGCAATCCGAACGATACGACTTCGGCTTACGCAAAGAAATATCCGGACCGGGTGATCGGCTTCATGGGACTGGATCCGAAACAGGCTAACGTTCTGGACGAACTCGATCGAAGTTATTACGATCTTGGTTTGAAAGGCATTAAATTAGGCCCGATCTATCAGAAATTTCATCCGTTGGACAAGCGGGCTTACGCGATCTATGCGAGAGCTGAACAGTTGGGCTTGCCGATCTTGTTCCATCAAGGAGCGACTTACCCGAGGCAAGCTCCTCTCAAGTATGCCAATCCGATTTTACTCGAAGACGTTGCCTTGGATTTCCCGAATTTGAAAATGATTATCGCCCATATGGGACATCCGTGGATCGCCGAGACGATTGTGCTGATCCGTAAACAGCCCAATGTTTTCGCGGATATATCGGGGTTGTTTTACCGGCCGTGGCAGTATTATCAGGCGATGTCGCTCTGCCACGAATACGGCAGATTGGACAAGCTCTTGTTCGGCAGCGATTATCCGATCGCGACGACGGCTGAGACATTGGAAGGATTGCGCAACGTAAACGGCATCATTGAAGGCACAAAACTTCCGCGCATTCCGGAAGAGGAGATCGAGAAGCTGATTCATCGAGATACGCTAGGGCTTCTCGGGCTGTCCTAAGGGACTTTGCCACTATAACGTTTTTGTTGGAGCGTGATGACCAGTGGAGGGATCCACCCGTCCCTATCAAGTGCAATCCGTTCATCGGGCGATATCCATCATGAAGCTGCTTGCCGATTCCGAGCCGATGAAAGTGTCGGACATTGCACGAGCGATCGAGACGCCGAAGACGACCTGTTTTATGATATTGCAGACGCTGGAACAGAGCCACATCGTCATTAGAACGGACGATAATAAGTACCGGATAGGTCATGGAATTTACGATTTCGTATTCGGAGACGATTTCATGAACGGGCTGAGACAAGTCGGCGATGCGGTACTGCTGGAACTCGCGAATGATCTGGACATGACCGTTCACATGGCTGTTCGCCAAGGCAACGAGACCCTTTACGTCTTAAAGCGGGAAAGCCCGGGATTCGTACAGTTTAACACGCATGTCGGCCAGCGACATTTGCTGCACCTGACCAGCGTCGGCAAGGCGATCCTGATGGGCATGAGCGACAACGAGATCAAGAAGCTGTTGCCAAGGGAGCATTTTACGCCTAAGACCGAATTTACAATCAAGACTCCAGAACAGCTACTGCAACAGATCGCGGACTTCCGCAAGATGGGCTACACTATCGAAGACGAAGAGGGAGAATACGGAGTCCGCTGCGTAGGCGCGCCGATCATCGACTCGAGAGGACGGACGATCGGGGCGATCAGCGTCACAGAGTTGAAGAGCAAGCTCCCTGACCGCAGATTCGAAGAAGTAGGCGGACACTTGATGAAAGCCGCTGAGATGATTGCTCGCAATTTAGAGATACATCGTTTTAAGCTCCCCCAATAAATCGGCTAGCTCAGGAGGTATAAACCATGATAAACAAGTGGAGCGGTACAAAAGGATGGACTTTCGCTGCGTTGGCGTTGACGTTGATTCTGGTGTTATCGGCATGCAGTTCCAGCAATGGAGGGGACCCTTCGAACGAGGGAGCACCATCGTCGTCAGCCTCCGCATCGGCTTCGGGGGTCAGCCAGACGGTCACGGTGGCGATTAACGGCGATATTCAAAATTTCAATCCGTATACGAACCAATCTGTCGACTTTTTCACGATTCGTTATAACGTATTCGACACGCTGGTGAAATACGATTCATCGATGAAAATAGAAGCCAATCTGGCAACGGAATGGAAGCAAGATAGCGATACGCAATGGACGTTTACGCTGAGCGACGGAATTGTATTCCATAACGGAGACACATTGACCGCGGAAGACGTGAAGTATTCGATTGACAGTGCGTTGAACCCCGATCGCGCTTCCTTTTTCGCATCGGACTTGAAGAACATCTCTTCGGTGGAGGGAGAAGGCAATCAAGTCGTGATCAAGCTCAGCAAGCCCGATCCCGTCTTATTAAGCACATTTGCCAACTTCCCGATTGTTCCCAACAACTCCTTCGATGCCTTGTCTTCGAATCCGATCGGTACCGGTCCTTTTCAATTCGTATCCTGGGAAGCCGGGGATAAGATCGTCCTTCAGAAAAATCCGGATTACTGGAAAGGCGACACGACGAATATCGACACGCTGGTCGTTCGTCCGATCACTGACGCCGCAGTTCGCCTGAGTAATCTGATCTCCGGAACGATAGATGTCGTGGCGACGCTGGATCCGAATCAGTTACTTCACGTAAATGCCAGGGAAGATTACATTATACTGGAACCTGAGTCTTCCAACAAGACGGTTTTGGCCGAGGTCGTTCTTAACAACAATGAAGCTTTCAAGAATCCAAAAGTGATGCAGGCGCTTGTCCGAGCTCTCGATAAGAATGACATCAAGAAAAACGTCTATCAAGGCTATGGCAATATCATTTGGAGTCCATTCCCATCGAACGACTTCGGTTATAAGGAGGGGACGGCTTATCCATTCGATATTGAGGAATCCAAGAAGCTGCTGGCGGAAGCGGGCTACGACAATGGAATTTCCTTTACGCTGATTCTGCCTACCGGCTTCTCCGATCTGGAACAAATCGCGGTCATCTGGCAAGCGGGCCTGAAAAAAGCGGGCGTAGACATGAAAATCGAAAAGATGGAACTGAACAGTTGGGTCGACAAATACGTGGCGCGAGACTACGAAATGACGTTAAATATCTATCCTCAGTCCGGCAATGACGCCTCCATCTATGCCAACTTAATCATGATCCCGTTGTTCGAGAAGAGCTTGCCCGATCCTTCCGAAGCGCTAGCGCTCATCGAGGATGCATCCTCTACGACAGACGAAGCGAAGCGCTTGGAACTATACGCGAAGTTGCAGGATCTCGTGAGCGAGCAGGCGCCGATTATTCCGATTCAGGAAGTGCCGATCGCGGCAGGCGTATCGAATAAGATTACCGGACTTGAAATATATCCAACCTCCTACGTTTACTTCGGCAATGCACAAGTGAACTAAAAGAGCATGAGACGTCAGATTGATTCTGAAGGGTCCGGAGAGTTCTTGCTCCGGACCCTTGAGAAGGAGGGTGAGCTTGAAGATGGTGATCGTCCGGAAGCTGGTGCAAGCGATTGTGGTCATCTGGTTTATTAGCGTCGTCGTGTTCTTCGCCGTCCGACTTGCGCCGGGCGATCCGGTCATGACGGTTCTGGGAGCGATCGGCAATAACGCCGAGAAAGCCGATCTGCTTCGCGAGCAAATGGGCTTGAACGATCCGTTGATCCTGCAATATTTCAAATGGATCGGAGGCGTCCTGCAAGGGGATTTCGGTCATTCGCTCATCAGCGGAAAGCCGGTGCTGGAGATCGTGCTATCGCGGTTACCGGCTAGCTTGGAGCTAATCGCCTTTTCTATTTTAATTGGGCTGATCGTGGCCATTCCTCTTGGAATCGCCGCCGCGGTTCTATCAGGCAAATGGGTGGATAAATTATTCTCGTTGATAAGCATCTTGGGTATGTCGACGCCGGTTTTCTGGCTGGGTTTGCTATTGATTTATTTCTTTTCCATTCAAATGCAATGGCTGCCTGCTTCGGGCTACGTTTCGTTCTCGGATGATCCTTGGCAGCATCTCAAACTCGTGGCGATGCCTGCGATCGTTCTTGGAATTAGCGAGGCGGCCGTATTTTTCCGTTTTATCCGCAACGGTATGCTGGACGTGTTGAAAGAGCCGTTCATGGAGACGGCTAGGGCTAAAGGTTTGTCCCCCGTCAAAATCTACTTGAAGCACGGTTTCCGCAATACGCTGCTCACATTCATGACTGTTTTGGGGCTGGAAATCGGAATTCTCGTATCGGGCACCGTAATCGTTGAACAGGTATTCAGTTGGACCGGGATCGGTTGGCTCGTGTTGAATTCGGTATCTACCCGCGATTATACGCTGCTGCAGGGGACGGTATTGCTCGTGTCGGTAGCCGTCGTCCTCGTGAATCTGATTTTGAACATGCTGTATTCATTCTTGGATCCTCGAGTGAAGATGAATGAGAGAGAGGGGTGAGACCGATGCAGACCGAAATGCAAGCAACAGCGGGAAGAAAGTTACGAAAATATCGGCTGCATCGCGTAGGCGGCGGGGCGTTAGTCTGGTTTTCATCGATCGTCTTGTCCGTTCTGATTCTCATGGGTTTATTTCCCGGCTTGTTCCTCGCGTACGATCCTTACGAGCTCAATGGCGCGAACGTGCTGCAACCTCCTTCCTGGCAGCATCCGTTCGGGACTGACGAGTACGGACGGGATCTGTATTCCCGCATCGTCGAAGCGGCTCGCGCGACCATACTGATCGGAGCAGGATCCGCGGCTCTTGCCGCTTTGATCGGCGTTCCGCTCGGGTTGCTGGCAGGCTATCTGCGCGGCAAAACGGATCGGATCATCATGCTGGCGGTCGACGCGATGATGTCCTTCCCGTCCATGCTTTTGGCCATTCTCATCGTATCGGCGTGGAAGCCGAATCCGGCGACTTTGATCTGCGTGATCTCGCTCGTCAATTTTCCAAGGTTTACGATGATCGTTCGAAGCAATATTCTTTCCCTGAGGGAAAGAGAATATGTCATGGCTGCGAAGTTGGCGGGTTTATCGGACGTGCGAATCATGTTTCATCAGATCTTGCCGAATGCGATGACGCCGATTATCGTGCAAGCGTCTCTATTAATGGGGAACGCCATTCTCATCGAGACGGGATTAAGTTATCTCGGGCTCGGGCTTCAACCTCCGGATCCGTCTTGGGGCGGATTGCTGTCTGGCGCGCAGAACTATATGCTCATGGCGCCTTGGTATTCGATCATCCCTGGGGTGGCTATTCTGATGGCCGTACTTTCCGTTAACGTTATAGGGGATTACTTGCGAGACAAAATGGACGTGAGGAGGTAACGGTATGGGCGCCAGATTGACAGTTCGCGATTTGTCCGTTACGTTCCGGCGGGAGCGGGACAGCGTGTTCGCCGTGACAGACGTTTCGTTCGGCATCGCTCCGGGAGAAATCGTAGGTTTGGTAGGTGAATCGGGCTGCGGAAAATCCGTCACGACGAAAGCGATCCTAAAACTAATCGACGGTCCCAATGTCACTACGGGCGGAGAAGTGTTGCTTGATGACGAGAACTTGCTTCTCTATAAGGAAGCGCGCATGAGGCAAGTTCGCGGCAAGAGAATATCCTTGATCTCGCAAAACCCGTTGTCCAGCTTGAATCCGGTCTTAACGATCGGAGATCAGGTAGCCGAACCGCTGATTCAGCATTATAAAATGTCGAAAAAAGAGGCCCTTCGCAATGCACGCTCAACGTTGGACAGCGTTGGTTTTCCAAAAGGGGATACGTATTTAAAACGTTACGCGAACGAGTTCAGCGGCGGCATGAGGCAGCGGATCGCGATTGCCATGGCGCTTGTCGGCGAGCCGGACCTGATAATCGCCGATGAGCCGACGACCGCGCTAGACGTGACGATCCAGGCGCAAATCTTAAATTTGTTGAAGGATATCGTCGCGCGAACCGGAACTTCGCTTTTGTTGATAACGCACGATCTCGCCGTTGTGGCGGAAATGTGCGACAAAATCGGCGTCATGTATGCGGGGCAGATGGTGGAATGGGGAACGAAAAGACAAGTGCTTACCGCGCCGCGGCATCCCTATACCGAAGCGCTGCTGTCTGCGGTCCCGGATAAGGGCGGCGGGGAGGGATTCGTGACGATTCCCGGACAGCCGCCGAAGCTGAACGCCATCCCAGACCATTGTCATTTCGCCGACAGGTGCCGTTATGCGGAAGCAAGTTGCAGAGCCGGCATTATCGGCTTCGAATCGAATGCAGAAGGGAGGGGAGTCAGATGTCTGAAGCCGCTCCGGCGATCCTTAAGCTGACCAACGTCGTGAAGCAATACAGAGTCGGCCGTTTGGGCGCCGGCCAGAAAATCCGCGCCGTTGACGGCGTAAACCTAGCGGTAAAGAAAGGGGAAATTTTCGGCATCGCGGGAGAGTCCGGCTGCGGCAAATCAACAATTGCCAAGATGATCTCGAATTTACTCGACGTGTCCGAGGGGGAGATCCAGTTAGAGGACTGTCCGGCAAAATTTCGAAATCGCGAGGAGCTTATGGATTATCGCCGAAAAGTCCAGATGATCTTTCAGGACCCGTATTCCTCCTGCAATCCTAAGAAAACGGTTCGCCACTCGGTGCTTATGCCCCTTAAATCGCTGGCCAAATTGAACGGCGAAGAGATGAACCGCAAGTTCAAAATCGTTATGGATTGGGTAGGCATCCCTGAGAGGCTGCACGATGCCTACCCGCACGAATTGTCCGGGGGACAGCTTCAGCGCGTGGCGATTGCACGAGCGCTTATCATCGACCCGCTCGTTCTTGTTGCAGACGAGCCGATCGCTGCGTTGGACGTATCTATCCAATCGCAAATTCTGAACTTGCTTACCGAGCTCCAAGCAAAAATCGGGCTTACGATCCTGTTTATCTCTCACGATTTGCGCGTCGTGCATAAATTTACGGAACGGACCGCGATCATGTACTTAGGGAACATTGTGGAGACGGGACCGACCGACGATCTGTTCGGGCGCCCGGCTCATCCCTATACGCAAGCGCTGACCCGGTCCATTCCGCGTTTGGATGCCGAGGAGGGCTCCCGATTGGAAGGGCTGTCCGGCGAAGTGCCCAGTCTCTACGATATTCCTGCGGGCTGCCCGTTTCAGACGAGATGTGAATACAAAATGGAACGATGCGCGAGGGAGAAGCCATCGCTAGCCCCGATCGGCGACGGGAGCCGCATGGTCGCATGCCACTATCCGATAGGAGGGGAATGACGATGATCGAAAGAGGTTATTTCGCTTATCCGTGGACGATAGACGAAGCAAACGCGGAAGGGTGCGTAGAACGCTATGCCGAACAATTTGGCGCCAACAGCTTATACGTAGGCTGCAGTTATCACAGCGGCCGCTTCTTTCAACCGTCTTCCGCCAATCGCGTATGGACGCGTCATCGTTCGGGATTATCTTTTATTCCGAACCTGAAACTGTATCCGGACGAGCTTAAGCCTACAGTTGACGAAGGAGCGCAGCATGGCCAGCATGCACGGATCCGGGAAGCGTGCGACAAGCACGGCGTTGCCTATCATTCTTGGGCCGTAGGTCTTCATAATTCCACGTTGGGCAGGGAGCACCCCGAGTGGACCGTCATGAACACGTACGGCAATCGATACGATTATGCGCTCTGTCCCAGCCAGCCGTCTGTGCGAAGATATTTAATTGGACTCGTTCAAGATATCGCCACGTCCCTTCAGCCGAAAAGCATTCTGCTCGAGACGCCTGGTTTTCTCGGATTCGTGCACGGACATCACCATGAGCTTGTGCTGAGCCAGTTAGGACCGGTCGGGGAATACTTGTTATCCTTGTGTTTTTGCTCCGCCTGCAAAGCACGGGCTGAGACGGAAGGGATCGATACGGATGAGTTGCACAGAACGGTGCTGAGCAAAGTCGAATATTTAACAGAGCGCGAACGAGGGTCTATTCCGACCGATTTTACGAACGGCGAGATGGCTTCGCTTCTCCTGGAGGAGCCTGAGCTCTATGCGTATACGGCTATGCGGATCAGGTCCGTCACGGAATTGGTTCGCGAGTTGTACAAGGTCGTCTCGGGCTACGGCATCAGGCTGCTTGCGGTTCCTTCCGTGTTTGTGCGCCCGGGTTCGAAGGCATGGATGGAAGGAACAGGCTTGAAGCAATTGGACGAGTTCATCGACGGTTTCATGTTGTTGTCTTATTTCCCCAACGCGAGGCTGGTAAAAGCGGATATCGAATGGCTGCGCATGTTCGCGAGCCGCTCGGAACTGTATTCGGCCTTTAACGCCGGAGGCTCCGACGCTCCGGACGAGGCGACGCTAGCCGCATGCGCGAAAGCAGCGACGAGTCACGACACCAAGGGCGTCTATTTCTATAACGCTTCGTTACTGACCGAGACCCGCCTGCGTTGGACTGGGAATATTATGCGTACGCTGGAGGGTTGAGTGGTCATGGACGTATTGATCATCGGCGCGGGCTTCATTGGAAGGCTGCATAAAGTCGCATGGGAGCGCAATGGGGCGCACGTGGTCGCTATCGTCGATCCGTATTTGGGTGAGGAAGACAAGCTCTTTTACCGTGTTGGTGGGACGGAAGTCTTGAATGACATTCACGAAGCATTGGAGCGGTATCCGGAGATCGCGGCGGCGAGCGTGTGCACGCCTCCCAAGTTTCATCCAGAGGCATTGACGGTGCTACTGGCACGCGGCTTGCCTGTATTGATGGAGAAACCTGTCGCTGTTCGCGAATCAATATACGAAGCAATGTTGAAGGAGACCGAGCGGACGGGCGGTAAAGTCATGGTCGGTCTCACGCAGCGGTTCTATCCCGAAGTCGTGAAAGCGGCGGAATGGATTCGAGGCGGGCGGATCGGACGCCCGATCGCGGTGCGCGATACGTTGATTCTAAGCGGAGAAGGATTACCTGCTTGGTATTACGACTTGGGTATATCCGGCGGCGGCATTCTGATCACGAACGGCTCACATCTGCTGGATCGGGTTCAGTATTTGCTAAACGACGAGCTCGAGGGCGACGTCTGCTGCGACGGTGTATTGGACGACGAAGGTTTCGATCGGCTCGCTTACGTGTCGGGGAGCTTGTCTGGAGGGGTGCCGTACAGTCTTCATATGGAGTGGAGCAATGCGAAGGAAAGACAAGAGACCGTCATTCTGGGCACCGAGGGGAGAATCGAGCTTCAAGTATGGAATCAAGCGGTCTTGCTGGCGTCGGATAGAACGACGGAAATCTGTAAGCCGTACCGGGAAGACGATGATTTCGGCTTTAAGACGATGGTCGGATTGCAGACGGAGGTTCGAACATTCATGGACGGCCTGCGCCCTGGTGCGGTTTTCCCGAAAGGGCTCACTTTAATAGAACATCTCGCGACGATGCGATCGATCTGGCAAGGCTATCGAATGCTAGGGAGGCGAACGGAATGAAAATATCTGAAGAAGAGCTGTTGCAGGATACGCCGTTCGTCGCCGTTGATCTGGATGTTATGGAACGAAATATCCGTCGAATGGCCGACTTGGCCGGCGAAGCGGGCGTCAAGCTAAGGCCGCATACAAAGACGCACAAAAGTCCGTACATCGCGCAATTGCAATTGGACGCAGGGGCTTCGGGCATTACGACCGCTAAGCTGGGAGAAGCCGAGGTGATGGCCGAAGCTGGTATTCGAGACATCTTAGTTGCGTTTCCTCTCGTCGGAAAAGCAAAGCTGGCTCGTTACGCCAAGCTGTTGGAGAAGGCCGAGGCGATGGTCGCTTTAGACGATTTTGCAGTGGCTAAAGGGCTCAACGATGTCGGAGAAGCGTTGAAACGCCGTATCGCCGTCTACGTCGACGTCGATACGGGTCTGCATCGAATGGGACGCGATCCGCTTGCCAGCGTAGAACATATTTTGGCGATTTCCAAGCTGCCCTTCATCGAGGTTCGCGGGTTGATGAGCCATACGGGACATGCTTACGGACTTGACGATATGAACAAAGTGAAGGCGGTCGGCATCGAAGATGCGGCGCTCATGAACAAAACGAAGGAATTGCTGGAGGCCAGAGGCGTTCTCGTTCCGGAGATCAGCGTCGGTGCAACCGCGACCGCGCGGTTCATTAAAGAGATTCCGTACGCGTCGGAAATGCGACCCGGCATGTATGTGTTCAACGACCGCTTCGTCATGGATGCGGGCGGCGCTGAGGAAGACGATTGCGCCTTGCGTGTCGTGGCTACCGTCGTCGGGAATCCGGACAGCTCCCGCATCATCATAGACGCCGGCAGCAAGACATTGGCGCTTGATGCTTTCCGCCACGGAGGGCACGGCAAGATCGTTGGACACGATAATTTGACTTTGAAGCAACTGTCCGAAGAGCATGGCAAGGTCGAAGTATCGGGCATGACATCCATTGAAATCGGAGATACGGTGCAGATTATTCCGAATCACGTATGTCCGGTCGTCAATCTGACCGACCGGCTGTACGGATTCCGGGATGGAAAGTTGGAAACCGTGATTCCGGTCGCGGGCCGCGGGAAAAACCGTTAAAGCGGTTTCGAGAAGAACGATCGCAACAATACTCGAGAAGGAAGTGTCCCGATGACATTCGATTTGATCATTGACGGCGGAATCGTAGTCGACGGAACGGGAGAGTCTGCGTACCTGGCGGATATCGGCATTCGGGGAGACCGGATCTTCGCGATCGGCGATCTGTCGGCGGCGGAGGCGTCGCGGCGCATCGATGCTTCCGGGAAAGTCGTCGCTCCCGGTTTCATTGATGTGCACGTGCATTCGGAATTGGCTTTGCTAGGCGGGAAGGACCGATTCGCGCCGCTCCGGATGGGTGTGACGACGCAACTAACGGGACCGGACGGGTTTTCTTGGGCCCCCTTGGAAGACTGTGGTTTTCGCGAGATGCGGGAGCTGCTGCACGTCTTCTATGACGATGCTTTGATGGAGGGGCTCGATCGTCTCGATATCGGCGGGTTCATGAACTTGTTCCAAGGAAATCTTCCTTCCAATATCGTGCTCCAAGCGCCGCACGGTTCGATTCGGACCGCCGTCGTCGGTTGGGAGGAGCGTCCGGCAACTGTAGAGGAATTGTCCCGAATGGAGACAATGACCAGGCAGTGGATGGAAGCCGGAGCGAGATCGTTTTGCACGGGGCTGGAATACGAGCCGATGCGAAGAGCCGATACGCAAGAATTGATTCGGCTGTCCAAGGTCGCCGCGGAGTACGGCGGCATATACGTTGCGCACCAACGCGGTTATGCGGACAAGGTTCAAGTTGGCTGCGAAGAGACGTTCCGAATCGCTCGCGAAGCTGACATCCCGGTCCATATCTCGCATTTCACCGTCGACGGCGTCGCGGAGCAGTTGGTGGACGACGCCTTGGGGGACGGCCTACAAGTCTCATTCGACATGTATGCGTACCCGGCGGGCTGCACTCATCTGCTTATGGGATTGCCGGAAAGCCTTCAGGCCGGTCCTCCGGATCGGATTCTAGAGAGTCTGCGGGACCCGCAAATTCGTGCATCTATGCAAGAACATCTCGAGGACTATTTTCCGCTCGATCGCGTCGTGTTCGCGGCGGCGGGCACGCGATATCCATCGGGTTGGGAGGGCAAATCTCTTCGCGAGGTGACACGGGAGCTGGATATGAGCCTCGCGGACGCCGTCGGCCATATCTTGCTGGAGACGAATCTGCAAGCTCTCATGATTTATCATTGGGCGGAGGAGCGTTATCCGTTCTTGGAAACGACTTTTCGGCATGGACGCCATATGGTGTCTACGGACGGGGTGTACGTAGGCGATAAGCCGCATCCGCGCGGATTCGGCACGTATCCGAAGGTGTTGGGACAATACGTGCGGGAGAACGGTTGGCTGACCCTTGAACAAGCAGTTCGTAAAATGACGGCATTCCCCGCAAGCGTGTTCAACATCAAGCAACGCGGAACGATCCGGGAGGGCTATTTTGCGGATCTGGTGGTGTTCGATGCCGAGACGATCGACGGCCCAGCCACTTTCGCCGATCCCCGGCTGGCTCCGGTCGGGATAGATGCCGTGATCGTCAACGGAAAACCGGCGATCGAGCGCGGTATACCGCTGCCCGGACTATATGGACAAATCATTAAGTAATCGAATATGGAGGGTTTACATCTATGAACCGACAAGCATATGAGACTATTAAAATCAGAGAGGGCTATAAGGAAGGTGCGCCTTCTAACGTATATAAGCCCTACGTACCGGTCAAGATCGTTGACGGCATGGCCTACGTATCCGGGAACGTCGCCTTTTCGGGGGACGAGTTGCTCTATAAAGGGGTCATCGGGGGCAACTTGACCATCGAAGAAGGCAAGAAATCCGCCGCGCTTGCGGCCGTAAATTGCTTGGAATTGCTGGAGAAAGCTATTGGCTTAGACAAAGTAGCAACCATCGTGAAGGTAACCGGGTACTTGCGTTGCGCGGAACATGTCGAAGAATTGCCGTCGATCTTGAACGCCGGCAGCCAGGTTTTTGTTGACGTGTTCGGAGAAGAGAACGGCAAGCATGCCCGGGCGGCGCTGGGTATGTATACGCTCCCGTTGGGCGCTTCGGCGGAGATCGAATTTATTGCCAAGCTGAAGAAGGAGGCTTGAATCATGAAGCTCGTTCATCTTCACGTAGGCGACAGGCTCTCGGCAGGCGTCGCGACCCCTGACGGCATAGTCGACTTAGGTGCAGCCGCGCGCGCGGTTCCACCGGACGTGCCGATACCGGATACGGTAGACGGTTTGATCGCCGGCGGAGCGGAAGCGAAGAAGGCTCTCGATCGCTATTTGGATAAGTTGTGTTCTCAGCCCGATATCGACACCGCAGCTTACTTCGTCGATGAAAAGTCGGCGAAATGGGGGCCTTGCGTCGGGAATCCGCAGAAAATCATCTGCATCGGACTGAATTACCGAAAGCATGCGGAAGAGACGAACGCTCCGATTCCTCAGACGCCCGTCGTGTTCGGGAAGTTCAACAATACGCTGACCGGTCATTTATCCGACGTGACCTTGCCGATAGGGACGGACAAGCTGGATTACGAAGCGGAGCTGGCGATCGTGATCGGGAAGCAAGCCGACCATGTCGGGCGGGAAGAAGCGCTGTCTTACGTCTTCGGTTACGCGACGGCGAACGATCTGTCGGCAAGAGACTGGCAGCTCTTGACCTCGCAATGGCTGATGGGCAAGACCGGCAACGGATTCTGCCCGATTGGTCCGTATCTGGTCACCGCCGACGAGGTTCCTGACCCGAACGCGCTCGATATCCGTTTGACGGTGAACGGCGAGGAACGCCAGAACTCCCGAACGTCCGATATGATATTTTATTGCGACGAAATCATCAGCTACTTATCTCGGCATATGACGCTGCTTCCCGGCGACGTAATTCTGACCGGCACGCCGGAAGGCGTCGTGCTAGGGTATCCGAAGGAGAAGCAAGCTTACTTGAAACCGGGCGACGTCGTTACGGTCGAGATCGAAGGGTTGGGCTCGCTTACGAACCGTATCGTATGATTGCAACGCAAACAAGCATAAACGGCTTTCGGCGCAGGGCAATCGCTTACGAATGACCAGATGCCATCCGGCGGGAGAAAGGGACTTGCACTTTGTACCGGTTCAAATCCTTGATACTTGCATTTTCTGCACTTAAATGAGGCCGATTCGCGCCGTGAACTATGTGACAGTAACGAAATTACCGGAATAATACTTCGCTCTAAACAAGGAGGTTGCCTTACGGTTCTTGTGAACCTGAAGGCAACCTCCTTGCGTTAAAGCTGACAAAAGAGATAAATATAAGGAAAAGCAAGCTGGTTTTCCAAATTGTCTTCAGCTTGGGCGATGGGACGCCTGCTAATAGTGAATTTCCTCCTGCCAAGACCCTGCAATGGGGGATGGGGGAAGTGCCGGGAGCTTCAACTCTTGGGCAGCTATCCGAAGATATCGGATATTGTACTGGATTTTCGTATCGATTAAAGGAGACGCGGCTCCATCTCTTACATCGGAAGGTCCGAAATAGTCAAACACCTTCAAGTCGTTCTCATACAGGGCGGCATCCCACCGGATACGCGATAGGGCGAGGCTGGTTACCTCCGCAGGGAAGCCGATCTCTTTGGCAACAGCCTTGGCGGCGCGAAGCGGCTGTTCCCGGATCATCCGGCTGGCCAGCAGGTGCGCCTTCATATAAGCGATAGCCAAATCCTCGTGCTCCTGGGCCCACCCGCCATCGGCAACAACACCGGCTAGGAAGCCCAAGCCCAGCTCCTTATGAAAAATAGGCTTGCCTAGTTTGCGGTGCTGGACAAGGCTAAGGAACGGTTCCCACATGATCGATGCGCTTAGCCTGCCTTGGCGCAGGCTAGTGATGCTTTCTTCTATAGAGCGGTGAATAATATTCAATTCCGGCAAGCTATGCTTCTCCAACAGCTTTCTTAACCGGTACTCCGCATTGGTGCGGAAGGTGGTAGCAATCGGCAAGGTTGCGAGTTCGGATAGGGAGTGAAACGTCCAAGTGGGCGGCACAACTAGGCCGAATCCGTCGCCATTGGTCGATTTTCCTCCAGCGGCCAGCAGAATCGGGCGGAAATCAGGCAATAGCCGGCTAATCATGTGGCTGACCGATAGGGCATAATCTCCAAGGGTTGCGAGCTGAATGTTGCCTGAAACAAGCTCTTTGACAAGCTCCATTCCGTCTTTGGCTTTATGCCATTTGATTTGAATCCGTTCATTGGGGCGTACGCGCCGCAGCTCATCCTCGAGCAACCCGAATTCCTGGATGACTAGCGGGCTCCACATGTGGGCAGCTACCGTCGTATAGCCTATGGTTAATACCTCATCCGCATCCTCATCTGAAGCGCTGTGCCGCATCTTGGAAAATTCCTTATACCAGTGCAGCATTTCATGCTTATCGAAGTAAATTTCTTTTCCGATTTTTACGCTTGGAAGCTGCTTGCTTTTGCGCCAGCGGTCAATCGTGGAGCGGCTCACGTCCAATAGCTCCATCGCTTCAGAAATAGGCACTAGGTCAAGCTGGTTTTTTAACATGGCGCAGTACCTCCTATCGGCTATCTATAACCTGCTGGAAATTAAAGGGGATCCTCTTCTATTTTCTTCATTGCTCATCGGCTTTGCCCATTCTGTTGACGGGTCCAGCCGTCAATGCTACTTTAGTTCTTATTCCTAGTATATATATGGGAATAATCAATGATCAACAGGCAATACGTTACAGTGTTTGGAGGAGGGGATACGGTTGGCGAATACGGTCAATGCACAATGGCTGCACGAACGCTTGAATAACAGGGATTTGGTGATCGCAGACTGCCGGTTTGCACTTGGGCAGCCGCTTGCCGGGAAAGAGGCATTCGATGCGGGGCATTTGCCGGGGGCGGTATATTTCGATCTCGAGGCAGACTTGTCCGGACCGATTGGGGCGCATGGCGGGAGGCATCCGTTGCCGAATGCTGAAGAGCTCGCGGCGAAGTTGAGGGCAGCGGGCATAGATGGTACCCAAACTGTGGTCGCCTACGATGACCAGGGCGGTGCGATGGCTTCCCGTTTTTGGTGGCTATTAAAGTATTACGGGCATGACCGCGTATATGTGCTGGATGGAGGGTTCAGCCGGTGGGTGGGCTTAGGGTATGGCACGACAACGGACATTGTCCCTTCGGCAGGACGCGCCTTTGAGCCTCGTCTGCGGGAAGGTTGGCTCTTGCATGCGGAAGATGTTAGGCAAAGCTTGGGAAGGACAGATATCCAATTGGTCGACTCCCGGGATGAGAAGAGGTACTTGGGGACGGAAGAACCGATCGACCGGATCGGCGGTCATATACCCGGGGCTAGCCATTATTTTTGGAAGGCTGCTTTTACAGACGAAGGATTATTGAAGCAGCCGGAGGAGCTGAAGGAAATCTTTGGAGGGCTGGATGCGGGTAAAGAGATTATTGTCTATTGCGGATCAGGCGTCACGGCATGCCCTAACATCCTCGCCTTAACGGAAGCTGGATTTACGAACGTCAAGCTGTACGGAGGAAGCTGGAGCGACTGGATCTCCTATCCAGACCACCCGATTGCAACAGGAGCTTAATCACTGGACAGAAATCGCTGACCGGACAGCCGGAGGCTAAGTGTGCCCAATCTTACGAGGAGTAGGGCCGGCTTGGCCTCTTTTGCTTTGCTAATGGAAGAGGAAGGGGAAACGGAAATGGGAACTAGAAAGGGGCAGTTGCATCTTGCACTTTCCGTGCAGGGTGCGGGCTATTCCATAGGAAGTTGGCGCCAATCCAGCGCAAAGCCTGGCAAGCTGCACGATGCTGCTTACTATTACCGATTGGCGCAAACAGCAGAACAGGGGAAGCTCGACCTGTTGTTTCTGGATAGCGCTTCAGCAGGCGAGCGCCTGCGCGCAACAGGCAAAGAGCCTGGCTTGCCACTGGAGCCCTTTACATTATTGGGAGGTGTGGCTTCGGTTACGAGGCGCATCGGACTAGGGGCTGCAGTTTCTGCTTCTGCACTAGAGCCTTTTGGCGTAGCTAGGCAGTTGGCAGCTTTGGATCATCTCAGCGGCGGAAGGCTGGCGTGGCAGCCGATTCCGCAAGACAGCCGCGAGCTTACATGCGGGCTGGGCACCCAGGCACTCTCTCCTTCAGAGCAGGAAAGCCGCTTGCAAGAATTCATAGAAGTGGCAGAGCTGCTGTGGAACAGTTGGGAGGAAGGGGCGGTAATCGCCAACCGGGAAACCGGGCGGTATATTGACTCCAGCAAAGTCCATTTGATTCAGCATGCAGGGAAGCACTTCCGGGTGCGGGGACCGCTGAGCATCCCTCGTTCCCCGCAAGGGCAGCCTGTCCGCATCGCGGCCAGCGCAGCCTCGGCCTATCAGCAAGCAGCCGATTTGGATTCGGCTGAGCTGGTCTTCAGCTATCGTCCTTCCTTGGAGGAAGCGATCGAATTCCGTGCTGCCCTCAGGCAGCGCATCGCTTCACGGGGGCGAACCCCGGATGCCGTCAAAGTATTGGCAACTGTCTCGCCGATTTTGGGCACAACGGAAGAGGAAGCCCGCCATAAAGCGGCTGAGCTATACGAATGGGCTGACCCAGAGATCGGGCGCGCCTATTTATCTGATTGGCTGAATGAAGACTTAGCCGACTATCCGCTTGACACCGATTCAAGCCGGATCCCCGGCTTGCGAGAAGCGGTTGAGGCGGTGAACCTCCCCCATGCCGCACTGCGGGAACATAGCCGCCGGGCTTTGGCCCTCACGGGAACGCACATATTCATAGGTACGCCGCAACAGCTAGCCGATTGGATGGAAGCTTGGCATGCCGGCAACGGATGTGACGGATTCCATCTGCAGCTGCCGCTGCTGCGGGGCGAGCTGGATGATTTGGTTGCACATGTGATTCCGGAATTGCAGCGAAGAGGCCTGTACCGGACCGAATATGCGGGCAATACGCTGCGGGATCATCTCGATTTGCCGAATCCGGGCGTTCAGCAGTTGGCCAAGGAGGGATAAGAGAGATGGGCAAAAAACAACTGCATCTAGGCGTGTTTCTGCTAAATACGGGCCAGCATATGGGCGGCTGGCGGCACCCGGAGACGAATGCCAACTTGCTTGATCTGGCGTTCTATCAAGACTTTGCAAGGCTGGCGGAGAGAGGGAAGTTCGATACGATTCTAGTTCTGGAGCAAATTGCGATTGCCGAGCAGAACGGAAAGGTGGCGGAGGAACGGTCCATTCCGACGCCAGATACGTTGACCCTGCTGTCTGTGATGGCTTCCGTAACAGAGAGGATTGGCCTCACGGGAACGTTGTCTACGACTTATAACAACCCGTTCCATCTGGCGTCCAGAGTAGCTACGCTGGACCATCTGAGCGGCGGGCGTGCAGGATGGAATATGGTTACTTCCCAGGACCCCCTTCTTGCTGCCCAATTTAGCAAGGATGCCCATATGGATCATGCGCTGCGCTACCAACGGGCGAATGAATTTGTCGAGGTGGCCATAAAGCTGTGGGATAGCTGGGAGGAAGGCGCGATACTAGCGGATGCGGCTACTGGCGTATATGTGGACCCCGGCAAGGTGCACGATATCGGCCATTCAGGAACCTATTTCTCTTATCGCGGCAGCTCCTACATTCCGCGCCCGGTTCAGGGGCACCCGGTTCTCTTCCAAGCGGGGTCATCGAATAGCGGGCTCGCGTTTGCAGCCCAAAAAGCCGAGGTCGTATTCACGGCGCAGGACAACCTGGAGGCTGCCCGTGCCTACTACGCCCATTTGAAGGGGCTGCTCGCCCAATACGGGCGTACGCCGGAGCAACTGCATATTTTGCCGGGGCTTGCCCCCATTCTGGGATCGACAGAACGCGAGGCCAAAGAGAAGGAGCAATATTTCAACGAGTTGATTGTGCCGGAAGCAGCCGTAAAAATATTGTCGGGAACAGTTGATGTCGACCTCTCCGCGTACTCTCTGGATGCGCCTTTCCCTTATTGGGAGGTGAACCCGGAAGCAAGCAACAGCAAGAAAAGCCGGCTTCAGCTGCTGAAGGATTTGGCAAAAAGAGAGAGCCTCACCATTCGGCAGATGGGTCTGCATGTCGTCTCCGCAGGCGGGCACCACACCTTCGCAGGCACGCCGGAACGGCTCGCCGATTTGATGGAGCATTGGCTGGATAACGGGGCTTGCGACGGGTTCAACATTATGCCCTCCCATTATTTTCGCGGCCTGGAGGAGTTCGTGGACCACGTCATTCCGATTTTGCAACAGAGAGGGCTATACCGCACCGAATATGCCGGCAATACGCTTCGCGACCATTTGGGTCTGGCTAAGCCTGATCTACTGCGGCAACAGCCCGGCCATTCCCGATAACTACAATTGAGGAGGAAAATTTAAATGAAAAAAACACGCTTGCTTCTTATGTTAACAATAGCCGTTGTTGCACTTATGGTAGTGGCGGGCTGCGGCAAATCTGACAAAGCTGCCCAAGGTTCTTCCGATGAGCCGATCGTCATCAAGGCGGCCCTGAACACCGTTCCCGTTCCTCGGTTCAGCTATCTGGATGAGAACAATAAACCGGTGGGCTTCATTATCGACTATTTGGAAGAGCTGAAGAAGAAGCTTCCGGAATACCGCTTCGAGTTCGAATCTGCAGATAATGAAGGGCAATTAATCGGAACAGACACCGGGAAATATGCGTTCGCAGCTAACTTTTGGTTCAAAAATCCGGAGCGGGAGAAAAAGTATCTCTACCCTAAGCAAGAAATGGGCTATTCCATCACCGCTTTGGCCGTTAAGTCAAGCCGGAACGACATTGTGACGCTGGACGATGTAGTGGGCAAAAAGCTTGCGCCGATGACGCCGGTGTCCGGCTTCCGTTATATCCTTAAAGATTATAATCTTAACCACCCTGGCAAGGAGATTGTCATCGAGGATGTGGATAAGACGACGCCTGCTGAAGACTTAAAGCTGGTCGATTCCGGCAAATATGATGTCCACCTGCTGAACGTTGTCCATTTTGAAGATGTGGTTAAGAAGCTGGATCTGGATTTGAAGGTCGGGGGCATCGTTTCCAAAGAGCCAGTCTATTTGCTGTTCAACAAAAACCAGACAGAGCTGGCTGCCAAATTCGACAAGGCAACGGAAGAGCTGATTAAGGACGGCACACTGCCTAAGCTTTCCGAGAAGTGGTTCGGTGTCGATGTCTACCAAAACTTGGAGTATATCCAGCAAGGCTACAAGTTCCGCAAAGACGGCTAATGCAGAAGGGAAGTCTTCAGGATGGACAATACGCTGAAGCTGGTCCGCGAAATTGCGGAAAGATTGCCGGTCACGTTATCCCTGCTGGCGCTATCGCTGCTGTTTGGATTATTGCTAGGGTTAGTTATAGCTCTAGCGAGAATCCATAAGAGAAGGATTCCTTATGCCATCGCGACGTTCTACTTGTCCTTCATGAGATGTACGCCGACCATTGTCCAGCTTTTCCTGGTCTATTATGGATTGCCGCAATTTCTGTTTCTGTTCGGAATCGATGTTAACGGCTGGGATGCTATGATCTTTGCGATTATTACCTTTTCCCTGCATAGCGCGGCCTATTTCTCCGAGGCGATCCGGTCGTCTTATTTAGCGGTAGGTCCCGGCCAATTGGAGGCTGCATACAGCGTAGGAATGGGATACGGCCAAGCGCTGCGCCGTGTCCTATTGCCCCAAACGTTCGGCATTGCGATCCCTGCATTGGGCAATAACGTCATTATCCTGCTCAAAGAAAGCTCGCTAGCCTTTTCCATTGGGGTTGTAGACATCATGGGGAGAGCAGAAATTATTATCGGGAACAATTACGGAACCAATATTTTTCTCGTGTACATCGTCGTTTCGATTCTTTATTGGATGATGAGCCTTCTTATCGAAACGGTATTCAGGCGTTTGGAACGCAGCTACAAAAAAGGCCATGTCGGCATTGCCAAATAAGAGGCCTATAAGGAGGGGCGAGCATGGATACTTTCAGTTGGGAGTTTGCGATCAGCCATTTTTCGCAAGTGCTGAAGGGCGTGCCGGTCATGCTGTTTTTGGCGGTTATCTCCATGGTTCTGGGAACGCTGTTTGGCACGGCGATCGCTTTGTGCAGGCTGCACAAGCTGCCGGTCCTTCATCAGTTGTGCGCGCTATACGTATCTTTCGTTCGAGGAACGCCATTGCTTTTGCAAATTTACATTGTGTTTTATGGGTTGCCGCAATTATTAGACCATTTGGGCCAGGAGTGGGGATGGCACTTGCCCGGCCAGGAGCTGCCTCCGCTGGGCTTTGCGCTTCTAGCATTCACGGTCAATTCGTCTGCTTACTTGTCGGAGGTCATTCGCGGAGCGTTGAATGCAACCGATGTGGGGCAAATGGAGGCAGCCCTTGCCGTTGGCATGACCCCATCCCAAGCGCTGAAGCGAATTATTATGCCGCAGGCGTTCGTTGTGGCGCTCCCGAATATGGGCAACATTTTTATTAATTTAATCAAAGGGACTTCGCTCGCCTTTGCCATCCGGGTCGTGGAGGTCATGGCTCAGGCCAAAATCATCGCCGGCGACGGCTACCGTTATTTGGAGATGTATGTGGTTGCTTCTCTAATCTATTGGGCGATCTGCTGGATATGCGAGAGGCTCTTCTCGCGGCTGGAGACGGCATATAGCCGCCATGAAAGAAAAATCGCCTATTGACGGCATTGGCCCTATATTCACTTATTCGAGGTGGAGCAACATGATCGAAATCGCCAAGTTAACCAAATCGTTCGGCCGTAACCCAGTGCTGAAGGGAATTGACCTGAAGGTACAGAAGGGAGAAGTTGTAGCTATTCTCGGGCCAAGCGGATCCGGCAAAACGACGCTGCTTCGCTGCTTGAACTATTTGGAAAAGCCGGATGAGGGGCGAGTGGCCATCGCGGACTATTCGGTAGATTGCCGCCATGCGCGCAAAAAGGATATTCACCAGCTTCGCCAAAAATCCGCGATGGTGTTCCAGCAGTACAATCTGTTCAAGCATAAAACGGCAATCGAAAATGTGATGGAAGGGCTTATTGTCGTGAAGAAGCTTCCTAAGGAGGAAGCGAGGGCAATTGCTCTTGAGCACCTGCGCAAGGTCGGCCTGGACAATAAGAAGGATGCTTATCCTTCCCAGTTATCCGGCGGACAGCAGCAACGGGTAGGCATCGCCCGGGCGTTGGCGCTGAATCCTGAGGTAATCCTGTTCGATGAGCCGACCTCTGCGCTCGACCCGGAGCTGGTCAATGAAGTGCTGGCAACCATCCGCAAAATTGCCAAAGAAGGGATTACGATGATTATCGTAACTCACGAAATGGCTTTTGCCCAAGATGTAGCCAGCCATGTCGTTTTTATGGACCAAGGCGCTATTGTGGAGCAAGGTGCGGCTAACGAGCTGTTCAACAATCCGAAGGAAGAGCGCACGAAGCTATTTCTCAACCGGATAAGTCCGGCGCCAAGCTACTCCATTTAGTCTCTTTGAAGTTTTTTTATTCTTCTGGAACGACTTCCGAAAGCGCCCGGTCCGCGAGCAGGTTCAGCGTGCTGTCGTCCATCGGCGGATTGCTCGGCCCGAACCGGACGTCCCGGTAGTGCCGCTGCATCGGGCTGGAGCTCGCGAGCCCGTGGGCGCCGAAGACGCGCATGGCCGTATCCACGACGGAGATGGCGGTCTGGATCGCGAACGTCTTGACCGCGGCCAGCTCCGCCCGCAGTCCGGGCAAGCGTTCGGGAGCGCTCTCCTTGTCCCGGTCCCACTGCGCCGCCACGCCATACAGGAAACGGCGCGCCGCGCTCAGCTCGAGCTCCATGCGTCCGATCTTCTCGCGGATATGCGGCACGTGCGCGATCGGCTTATCCAGGCTGTTCGGCTGATAGCGCGCCGCGAACGCGACGGCTTCGTTGCGAGCCGCTCCCGCGATGCCCAGATAGACGGCGGGAATGTTCAGCAAGTAAGGGTTCCCGTGAGGTTTGCCCGCTCCGGATCGGACGTACGCCTTGGCGCTTGCCGGAAGCTCCGCGTTGTCCATGACCAGATCGTGGCTCGCCGTGCCTCTCATGCCGACCATGTCCCATGTCTCTTCGATCGATACGCCGGGAGTGCCGTGCGGAAGCAGAAATTCGGCGACCTCCCCGGTTTCTTCGTCGACCGCGCTGACGATGAAATAGTCCAGCGCCGTCGACAGGGACGTGAACGTTTTTCGGCCGCTCAACGCGTAGCCGCCATGTTCCGATCGCCGAGCCGTCGTCTGCGGCTTGCCTCCCCTGGACGGGCTCCCGGTCGCTTTCTCCGAATCCGCGCGGTTGATCAGCGCTCCCCCGGTTACGACCTCTTCACACAGCTTCCGGTACAAGGCGCGGTCCCACTCCCCGGTTTGCCCGAGATCGTATAGCGTCGTATGATGCCAGCCGAGCGCCAAGGCGCTCGGTCCGTCCGCTTGCGCGAGTCTCTCCTGGCACAGCAGGAAATCGTACACGGAGAATCCTAGTCCTCCCGACGATTCCGGAACGGCCAGCGCGCAATAGCCGATCGATTGCAGTTCCTCGAGGAGAGGGCGGTTCAATCCGTTCGTTTCGTCCGCGATCCGCGCCCCGTCCGTGTGCCGGTCGGCGATTTCCCCGATTTTCGATACCCAATGCCGTTGTTTCTCCGAAAAGGCGAACCGTTCCGAATCGTTAGCCAAGACGAAAACCCCTCTCTGAACAATGATGTCCTGTTTATCGTATCAAGCGGCGAAATTCCAAGTCCATGTTAATTTGTGATCTATAAAACATGCCTTATTGTGTGCATTTCTCATTATACATTAATCCGACAAGAAAACTATGCTATAGTACCTGATAAGATCGAAATCGAGATGGATGAACGACTGCATGGCGGCTCAAGAGTGATTCTTACGAACGGGAGAGCGACATCATGAGCAGAAACTTGCGGAAAGACGAATTGGAAATCCTGACTCAACATTATTTTTGCGTAACCGAGCTGGAAAAATCAAGCGCCGTCTGGCCGGTCCGGATGGGAGTGGACGTTCTGCCATCGAACCGCCGCGTCGGCCCCAAGGTCGTGCCCCATTTCTATCTGATTTTCGTGCAGGAGGGCCAGGGCGAATTGATCTACCGCCAACAGACGTACTCCCTGAAGAAATCGGGATTGTTCTGTCTCTTCCCGCAAGCGTCCCACGAATACTATGCGGTGGGCGACGGGCCGATGCGCAAAGCTTGGATCGCTTTCGAAGGCCCGCAGGGCTATCGCATGTTGGAGAGGATCGGCATCAAGGCGTGCACGCCGTACATTCCGAATGCCCTGCACGCAGGAGTGGAGGAGCTGTTCAACCGGATGCTGGAGACGGCCGGAGACCCGGAAGGCCGCGATATGGATCTGTCGAGGCTGATCGCGTTCTTCAGGCTCTTCGAGGAGCTCTCCCGGAAAACGCCGGACTCGCTTCGGGACAAGGTGTGTTCGGATAACTGGCTGCTCCAGGGCAAGGAATATATCGAGACGCATTATTGCGAACGGATAACGGTCGAAACGGTAGCGGATCGCGTGAGGGTGGACCGGGCTCATTTTACCCGAAGGTTCCATCAAGCGTTCGGCATTACGCCCGCTAAATATTTGCTGGAGTTAAAAATTAACGAGGCGAGAAGACTGCTGGAGAATTCCGACTTTAATTTGACCGTCATCGCCCAATCGATCGGATATACGGATATGTTTACGTTCTCGAAGTCGTTCAAGAAGCTGGCGGGCGTATCGCCGAAGGAGTATCGGAACCGGACGGCGGGAGAGAACCGGATCATGTCGCTGACGCGCACGAATTGACATGCGGATCGGTCATAATGCAACATGTACGTCTCCGGGAGGGGTTGGTATCTTGGAGACAAGGCTTCTTCAGTATAAAAACCACTAATCACATCGGGATAATTATTTTTAGGAGGGGAAACAGATGAACAGATATAAAAAGCTAGCCGCGACGATACTGTCCGCATCGCTTCTCGCAGCTGCGCTCGCGGGTTGCGCCTCTAATGGCGCCGAATCGGGTTCGAACGCCGGCTCGGGCAAAAACGTGTTCCACTATTCCGTTCAAGTGTCGGTGCCGGACAATATCGATCCGATCAACAGCACGGATTCGGGAAGATTGAAGTTCATCCGCAACACTTACGAGACGCTGGTACAAGAGAAAGCCGGCACGGTCGAGATCGAGCCGCTGCTCGCCGAATCCTGGGAGATCGTCGACCCGAAGACGTGGACGTTCAAGCTTCGCGAAGGAATTACGTTCACGGACGGCTCTGAGTTCAACGCGGACGCGGTTCAATACAGCATCGAACGAATCAAGGCGGTCGGAGGAGGCATCTCCGGACTCGTCGCCAATATCGAAGCCGTGGAAGTCGCCGATCCGAGGACGGTGACGATCAGGTTGGTCAACGACGACGTTAATTTCTTGTACAGTTTGGCCAAAATCGCGATCGTCTCGCCGACGGCCGTCAAGGCGCACGAGAAGGACAACGACTACGGCAAAAGCTGGCTCGCCAAAAACTCGGCAGGCACGGGTCCCTATCAGGTGTCCGAATGGGCCGAAGGGCAGCATGCTACGCTTAAGCGTTATGACGGCTACTGGAGAGGGTGGAAGGACGGTCAGATCGACGAGATTACGATTCAGGGAGTGCCGGACGCCGCGACGGACATCCAATTGCTGGACCGCGGCGAGATTGACAAGCTGGAGGTCTCGATCACAGACTCGCTCGATCTGCTGGAGAAGAACGACAACCTGGACATCTTGAAGGGCAACGCTTTGCAGACCTATATATTCACCTTCAATACGTCGAAAGCACCCTTGAATAACAAGAAGGTACGGCAAGCCATCTCGTTCGCTTTCGATTACAAGGCTGTCGCGGACAAAGTATACAGCGGTTATGCGGTTGTCCCCCGAGGCTTCCTGCCGGAAGGCTTCGACGGGTTCGACGAGACGATCCCGGAGCAGACGCGGGACATCGAGAAGGCCAAGCTGCTCTTGCAGGAATCGGGTGAGAAGGTCGATTCGCTGGATTTGTACGTGTACGAAGGCAGACCGGATCAGACGACCGGAGCGCAGATTCTGCAAGATAACCTTCGCGAATTGGGCATTACGCTCAACATCAAGAACGTATCCTGGCAGACGCTGGTCGAAGCGAATATCAAGGGCGACAGCGCGCCGGATATGAGTGCTTTGAACATGGGCGCGTTCACGGGGGATGCGATCTTCTTCCTCCAGCAGAACTTTGACAGCAAAAACATCGGCCAGCCCTATAATTGGTCCTTCTATAAGAACGACCAATTCGACGCGGTCGTCCGCAAGGCCGCCTCTACGGTGGACAAGGAAGAGCGGAACAAGCTTCTCGCCGAAGCCCAGCACATTCTGGTCGACGAAGCGCCGGCGCTGTATTGGGCCAGCCCAAGCAAGGTGGAAGCGATCAATAACCGATTCAAAGGCTATGTGCTTCACCCGCTCGACTATTTTCATTCCATTCGCTTCTACGATCTGACGACGGGCGCGAAGGACGCGAATGGCTAATGCGATCGGAGGCGTAACGTGTGGCATCATTCATCGCCAAACGCTTAATATCGCTCTTGATCATCTTGTTCGGCATGACCGTGCTGATCTTCGCCGTTACGCATCTGCTGCCCGGAGATCCGGCTCGGGCGGCGGCGGGGCCGACGGCGAGCAACGAGGACGTGGCCCGGATTCGCAGCGAGCTCGGCCTGGATCTGCCTCTGATCCAGCAATACTGGATTTCGCTGAAGAAGCTGGCGGCGCTCGACTTGGGCGTCTCCGTGCGCAGCTTGCAGCCGGTGGCGGACGAGATCGGGAGCCGGCTCGCCGCGACGATGGAGCTGACGCTTATCTCCGTCGTCCTCTATGTCCTGTTATCGATCGCGCTCGGAGTCTTCGCCGCAACCCGCAGGTCGGGATGGATCGACAACGGGATCAGGCTCCTATCCGTAGGGAGCATGGCGATTCCGCCCTATTGGCTGGCGCTGCTCCTGCAGCTTATCTTCTACTATTATTTGAACTGGCTGCCGTCCGGAGGGAGACTGCCGCTTAGCGTCGCGCCTCCCGATTCCGTAACCGGCTTATACTTGCTGGATAGTTTGCTGTCCATGAACGGGCAGGCGCTGTTCTATTCGTCGCTCTATTTGATCTTGCCGGTGGCCAGTCTCGTCATCGGCCATTTCGGGCTGACGACGAGACTCATGCGCTCGCGGCTCGTGCAGGAGTTCGGACAGGATTACGTCCGGACGGCAAGAGCGAAGGGCGTCTCCTCCGGGGCGATCGTCTACAAGCATACGCTGCGCAACTCGATTACGCCGGTTGTGACGATGGTCGGTCTGCAGGCAGGCTACATGATGGGCGGAACGGTGCTGATCGAAGCGATCTTCCGCTGGCCGGGACTCGGATCGTACGCCTTGTCGGCGATCACGAACATGGACTTCCCAGCGATCTCGGGCGTCGCGATTACGCTGTCGCTCATCTTCGTGCTCGTCAACCTGTTGGTCGACATCCTATACGTCCTTCTGGATCCGAGAGTGAGGGTGTCATGATACGTAAAGTGATATTCCAGGACGCGGCTTCCGTCATCGGGACGTTCTTCACGGCATTCGTTCTGCTGTTCATGATCGTCGGGCCTTGGCTCACGGATTACGATCCGCTGAAGGTGAACATGGACGAGAAGCTGATGCCGCCGAGCGCGCAGCATTGGCTGGGGACGGACGAGCTGGGCAGGGACATCTTCGCCCGTCTGGCGGACGGGGCTCGCTATTCCTTTGGCACGGCGATCGCGGTCGTGGCAATCGCGGCGACGGTCGGCATCGTCGTCGGCGGCTTCTGCGCTTATATCGGCGGGTGGCTGGACAATTTGTTGATGAGGCTGTGCGATATTTTCATGTCGTTCCCGGAGCTTCTGCTCGCCATGTTCATCGCGTTCGCGCTTGGACCGGGGCTGAACTCGACCATTATCGCCCTCGCGATCGCCTGGTGGCCGTCATACGCGCGGATGGTTCGGGGCATGGTGATCGTCATTCGGGAGAATCTATTCGTCGAATCTGCCGTCGCGATCGGCGCATCGCCGATCTACATCGTGCTTCGGGTCATTTTGCCGCAGGCGGTGCCTTTGTTGATCGTGCAGATTACGATGGGCCTTGGGAGCGCGATCATCGCGGCCTCGTCGCTCTCGTTCATCGGGCTTGGCGCACAGATGCCGCTCCCCGAGTGGGGGGCGATGGTCGGAGCGAGCCGGAACTTCATTTTCCAGGCATGGTGGTACGGTTTGTTCCCGGGTCTGGCGATCTTCATGTCGGTAATAGGCTTCTCATTGCTTGGCGACGCGCTGCAGGAGGCGCTGAATCCGAAAAAAACGGGAAAAGATTAACTCCGCGATAAGGAGAGGATCGGGTATGGACATCTACGAAAGCAGAAGGCGGAGGGCGAGGGAGATCATGCGGCAGGATGGAGTGGACGCTCTTGTCGTGACCTCTTCGACGGATTTGACTTATTTGACCGGCCATGTCGGCTTGACCGCCAGTCGGGTGACGGCGCTCGTGTTCACCGATCGGGAGGCCGTCTTCTATACGCCCGAATTCGAGCTCGATCATGTCGTGCCGGAATTAAGGGCTCATGCGAGAATCGTCGGTTGGAAAGAGCAGGAAGATCCGCTTGCGATGATCGCGTCCGAGCTTCCGAAGCCTGCCGTTCGCGCGGCGATCGGCAATCAGACGGCCAGTTCCGTGCTGATCGGGCTGCAGGAGCGCAGGCCGGATCTGCAATGGGTGCAGGGCTCGGACATTATCGGGCCTTTGCGGATCGTGAAGGACGACGAGGAAATCGAGAATTTGCGGATCGCCCAATCCAAAGCCGAGGAGGCTTACGTTCGTCTGACGAGGGAAGGGATCGCCGGGCTGACGGAGCGGCAAGCGTCGCAGAGGTTATCGGATTATCTTCAGGAGGCGGGCCTGCGCCATCCGGGTTCTCCGATCGTCGCCTCCGGCGAGAACGGGGCTTCTCCGCACCATTTGATCGGAGATCGGTTCATCCGCGAGGGAGACGCGGTCGTCATCGACTTCGGCGGCCAGTATCGCGGATATCGCGCCGACATTACCCGCACGCCCGTAATCGGTTATGCCCCCGAAGGGTTCAAGGAGGCGTACGAAGTTGTTCTTGCCGCCAACCGGGCCGCCTTCGAGGCGATCCGGCCGGGGGCCGAATGCCAGGAGATCGACCGCGCCGCCCGCAAGACGATCGAAGAAGCGGGTTACGGTCCGTACTTCACGCATCGGCTGGGGCACGGACTGGGCCTGGACGGGCATGAGGAGCCGTTCCTGGTCGAGGGCAACCGCAAGCGGCTGCAGCCGGGTCACGTGTTCACGGACGAGCCGGGAATCTATATACCGGGCCGGTTCGGCATTCGGATCGAGGACGTCGTCGCCGTAACGGCGGACGGGGCGAGGCATCTGACGAGCCTGCCGCGGGAACTGCAAATAATCGGGTAGGCGGTGGGAAGCGGATGGCGATTCCTTTGCTTGAAATCGACCGACTGAACGTCGCTTTTCCGACCGCCGCCGGGGCCAAGACGGTTCTGAAGGACGTATCGCTTCGCGTAAACGCCGGTGAGATCGTCGGCATCGTCGGCGAGTCGGGCAGCGGCAAGAGCGTCACCGCGATGTCGGTCTTGAAGCTGTTATCCCGATCGTCGCGGGAAATCCGAGGCGGACGGATACTGTTCGAGGGCCGCGATCTGCTGCCCTATACCGAGAAGCAGATGCGCGGCATTCGCGGAAAAGACATCTCGATGATCTTCCAGGAGCCGATGACTTCGCTTAACCCGACGATGACGTGCGGCGCCCAGATCGCCGAGGCGGTCCGCATTCATGAAGGGCTGAGCAAGAAGGCCGCGCTGGAGAAAGCGGTCGAGATGCTGGAGTCGGTCGGCATTCCTTCTCCCGAGCTCAGGGCGCGGGAATATCCGCACCGGCTGTCGGGAGGCATGAGGCAGCGGGTCATGATCGCGATGGCCCTGGTCTGCCGGCCGAAGCTGCTCATCGCGGACGAGCCGACGACGGCGCTGGACGTGACGATCCAGGCGCAGATCATGGAGCTGATGAAGAAGCTGCGCAAGGAGTTCGGCATGGCGATCCTGCTCATTACCCACGACATGGGCGTCGTCGCGGAGATGGCAGAGAGAGTCGCCGTCATGTACGCGGGCGGCATCGTCGAAGAATCGGAAGCGAGATCGTTCTTCCGAGGGCCGCGGCATCCTTATACGCAGGCTCTGCTGAAGGCGATGCCTCGCCTGGATGACGAAGGCAAGCGATTCCACGTCATCGAGGGAACTGTTCCCGGCAACCGGGACGATATTCCGGGCTGCAGCTTTCATAATCGCTGCCCGGTCGCGATCGACGAATGTTCGCGCCGCGCTCCTCCGCTCGAAATGTCCGAGGACGGAAGGAAATGCGCCTGCTGGCTTCATTCGAACGAACGGATAGGGGGACATGCGATATGACGGAGACGAACGAATCCGCGCCGTTGCTGGAAATCCGTAACCTATCGAAGCACTACCCGCTTCCAAGAAAGCTGCTGTCCAGGGAGCGGCCGGTCCTGAAAGCCGTCGGCGGGGTCAGCTTCGACGTTCGCGCCGGGGAGACGCTCGGTTTGGTCGGCGAGTCCGGAAGCGGGAAGTCGACGCTGGGCAAGCTGATTCTTCGTCTTGTCGAGCCTACGGACGGAGAGGTGGCGTTCGACGGAATGAAGCTGACGAGCCTCGGCGGCGGAGAGCTGCGAAGACTGCGCAGACAGATGCAGATCGTCTATCAAGATCCGTATTCCTCGTTGAACCCGAGAATGAAGATCGGGGATCTCATCGGAGAACCGCTGAAAGTCCAACGCGCGGCGGACGCGGCGGAGAGAAGCCGCCGCGCTTACGAATTGCTCGAAGTCGTCGGACTGGCGAGGGACAGCTTCAACCGGTACCCGCACGAATTTTCGGGCGGCCAGCGCCAACGGATCGGGATCGCGAGGGCGTTGGCCTTGAACCCGAGATTCATCGTATGCGATGAAGCGGTGTCGGCGCTGGACGTGTCGACGCAATCCCAGATTCTGAATTTGCTGACCGATATTCAGCGCGAATTCGGGTTGACTTACCTGTTCATCGCCCACGGGCTGTCCGTCGTCAAGCAGATTTCCGATCGCGTCGCGGTCATGTACCTGGGGCGGATCGTCGAGCTCGCGGAGAGCCATGAGCTTTACCGCCATCCGCGGCATCCGTACACGCAGGCTCTCTTCTCGGCGATTCCGATTCCCGATCCGGACGTGACCCGGGAGAGGATTATTCTGAACGGGGATATCCCGAGCCCGGCGAACCCGCCTCGAGGGTGCGCGTTTCATACGAGATGCCGGTACGCCACGGCGGAATGCCGGGAGCAGCAACCGGTTCTCCGCGACGTCGGGGAAGGGCACCGGGTCGCGTGCCACCTGGTTCGGCCGTAACTGGAAATGCCACAAGGAGGTACAGATGGGAAATACGCTTAAAGTGAAAGATTTGATCGCTCTGCTGCAAAACATGAATCCGCGGTCTGAGGTGTTCTGGTATACTGGGCCCGGCGAGCTGCGTCCTTTGAACGAGGAGGACGTCTACGAAAGATACGTTCCCGAAGCCGGAACGAAGACCGCGGTTCGAATCGGCTGCACGCTCTACGAGACGGAAGATCAAAGACCGGGGGGATCCGCTAGATGAAAGGTTCTCTGAAGCTGGCGAGCGGCATCGTCGAGATCGAGCTGTTCGATCGGGAGGCTCCCGGCACGGTCGCCAATTTCGCGGCGCTGGCGCGCGAAGGCTTCTACGACGGTCTGCCCTTCCATCGCGTCGTCTACGGGTTCGTCGCCCAGGGAGGGAAGCCGGACGAGCCGCGCAAGGAGCGGGCGAATTATTCGATTCCGTGCGAGGCGGCGGGAAATACGAGCAAGCACGTGCGCGGAGTCGTGTCGATGGCGCATTCGGGGCCGAATACGGGGAACGTGCAATTTTTCATCGCGTACTCGGAGCAGCCCCATCTGAACGGCTTGCATACGATTTTCGGCCGCGTCGTCTCGGGAATGGAATTCGTGGACGGGCTGAAGCGAGGGGATCTCATGATAGAAGTGAAGGTTTGGGACGAATAGCTACCTAGAGGGACGGAGGAGCGGCACATGGCCAAGAAAATCATCCTGAACGCGTTCGACATGAACACGACATCGCAGACGGGGCACGGATTGTGGAAGCATCCCGAGGATCAGCGTTACCGGTACAAGGATATCGATTATTGGGTGGAGGTCGCCCGACTGCTCGAGCAGGGCAAGTTCGACGGGCTGTTCTTCGCCGACAGTTTCGGCGTGCCGGACGTGTACAAAGGCAACAGCGATGCCGGCATCCGGGACGGCGTGCTGTTCCCGACGAACGATCCGTTCATGCTCGTCTCCGCGATGGCGCATGCGACGCGCCACCTGTCGTTCGCGATTACAGCGAGCACGACGTTCGAGCATCCGTATGCTTACGCTAGACGAGTATCGACGCTCGATCACCTGACCAAGGGGAGGTTCGGCTGGAATATCGTCACCTCGTTCATTCCTGGTCAGGCGAAGAATCACGGGTTTACCGACATTATCCCTCATGACGAGAGATATAATATCGCCGACGAGTTTCTGAGCGTGCAATACAAGCTGCAGGAGGGGAGTTGGACGGACGGATACGCCGTGCGCGATAAGGAAAAAGGGGTCATCTTCGATCCGCGGAAGATTCATCCGATCAACCACGACGAGAAGTATTTCCAAGTGAAAGGTCCGCACGTCAGCGAACCTTCCCCTCAGCGCATGCCGCTGCTGTTTCAAGCCGGCAATTCCCCGAGAGGCAAGGCGTTCGCGGCGAAGCACGCGGAGGTCGTCCTGACGGTAGGTTCGACGGCGGAAGAAGTACGGGCATTTATCCGGGACGTGAGGGAACTGGCCGCCCGGCAAGGACGCGATCCGGCCAATATCAAATTTCTGAGCGTCATCCTGATCATCGTCGGCAAGACGGAGCTGGAGGCGAAGGAAAGACGCGACGAATACGCCCGCTTATGGAGCCGCGAAGGGGCGTTGGCGTATCATTGCAGCCTGACCGGCTACGATTTGGGCAAGTACGATCGCGACTCCTATCTGGAATACGCGGGTACGGAACGTCATCAAACCGCGGCGGGAGCGATCAAGAAGGCGTCCGAGAAGCGCCAGACCGTAGGGGAACTGATCGATCGGGTCAGCTCCTTCGAGGAACAGAAGGCGTTTATCGGATCGCCCGGGCAGGTGGCCGACCAGATGCAGGCTTGGGTCGAAGAGACGGGAATCGACGGCTATAATATTTTGCAGTTCGTCGCTCCGGCGGATCTTCGCAATATCGTCGAGCTGGTTATCCCCGAATTGCAACGCCGCGGCATTTTCAAGACAGAATACGAGGAAGGGACGTTTCGCGAGAAGCTGTTCGGGCCGGGCAGAAGCCGGCTTCCCGATGATCATCCCGCCGCACGGTATCGCCGCTCATAGCTTTCGTTCCGCCGCTCGCTCCCTTGCCGGGAACGGGCGGTTTATCTTTGTTCCGGAACTAGCCAGTTGGATGATCACCTGTTTTCATGTAGACTAGGAATATATGACTTTGACGTATATAACTCGGATTTTTCGGAGGCGAGATGCTCCCTTTGTTTTATAGAAACTGGCGACATGTGTTTAAGCTCGATCCCGACAGGGAGATCGGCGACGAAGCGTTGGAAGCCGTGTGCACGTCCGGCACCGATGCGATCCTCGTGGGCGGCTCCAGCGGAGTAACGTTCGACAATACGGTGGAGCTGATGTCCCGCGTTCGGAGGTACGAAGTGCCTTGCGCCTTCGAGCTGTCCGACCCGTCTTGCGGGGTGCCGGGCTTCGACGGCTATTTCATCCCGAGCGTGCTCAACACGAGGCGTTCCGAGTGGCTGATCGGCCATCATGTCGAAGCGTTGCGGGATTACGGGCATCTGCTCCCGTGGGAATCGATCGCCGGCGAAGCTTATCTCGTGCTGAATCCGGATTCCGCCGTCGCCCGGTTGACCGGCGCGGACGCGGGCATCTCCGAGGGCGAGGCGATCGCTTACAGCCAAGTCGCGGACAGGCTATGGAACGTTCCCGTGCTGTACGTGGAGTACAGCGGGACGTTCGGAGATATGGCGTTGCTGCGGCGCATCAAACAAGGGCTGCAACGCGCGCATTTGTTCTACGGCGGCGGCATCGACGGCCCCGTGACGGCGGCGGAGGCTGCCCGGTTCGCGGATACGGTCGTCGTCGGCAACGTCATCTACGAAAATCTGGAGGCGGCGCTTGCGACCGTAAGCGCGGCGCTCCAAGCGGCAAAGGAGTAATCGGATGTTTTTCGAACGGGACAACGCGAACGCGATCGAGATCGACGATTCGATCAATCGGCTAAATCCGAGACAGAAGGAGGCGGCGGTCACGACCGAAGGACCGCTGCTGATTATGGCCGGAGCGGGGAGCGGCAAGACGAGGGTGCTGACGCATCGCGTCGCCTATATTATCTCCAAGCGGTTGGCAGCGCCCTGGAGCATTCTGGCCATCACGTTCACGAACAAGGCGGCCCGCGAGATGCAGGAGCGGGTGTCCAAGCTCGTCGGCCCGTCCGGCCGCGATATTTGGGTGAGCACGTTCCACTCGATGTGCGTGCGCATTCTCCGCAAGGATATCGAGAGGATCGGCTTCGGCTCCAATTTCAGCATTCTCGATTCCACCGACCAGCTGTCGGTCATCCGCAACGTCATGAAGGACAACAATATCGACGTGAAGAAATTCGAGCCCAAGGCGGTCCAGGCCGCGATCGGCGCGGCGAAAAACGAGCTGCTGACTCCCGCCAGGTACGAGCAGCGGCAGGGCGATTATTTCGAATCGATCGTGGCGAAGGTGTACGGTCAATACCAGCGCAGGCTGAAGGCGAACAATTCGCTCGACTTCGACGATCTGCTGCTGCATACGATTCAGCTGTTCAAGGACGCTCCGGAAGTGCTGGACTTTTACCAGAACAAATTCAAATACATTCACGTCGACGAATATCAGGACACGAACAAAGCGCAATACACGTTGTGCAAAATGCTCGCGGACAAGCATCGCAACATCTGCGTCGTCGGCGACAGCGACCAGTCGATCTACCGCTGGCGCGGCGCGGACATTCGGAACATTCTTAACTTCGAGGCCGATTATCCCGACGCGCGCAGCATTTTGCTGGAACAGAACTACCGTTCGACCTCGAACATTTTGGACGCCGCGAACGCGGTGATTCAGAACAATATGGGCCGCAAAGCGAAAAAGCTGTGGACGGACCGCGCGGGCGGCGACAAGATCACCGTCTACCAGGGCGATTCGGAGCACGAGGAAGGGTATTTCGTCGCGGGGGAGATCCGCAAGAACCGGCAGGACGGCTATCGTTACGGCGACCATGCGATCCTGTACCGGACGAACGCGCAATCCCGGGTCGTGGAGGAAATTTTGATCAAGTCGGAAATTCCGTACCAGATCGTCGGCGGCATCAAGTTCTACGACCGCAAGGAAATCAAGGACATTCTGTCCTACCTCCGGCTGATCTCCAACCCCGACGACGACAACAGCCTGCTGCGGATCGTGAACGTGCCCAAGCGCGGGCTGGGGGATACGACCATGGCGAAGGTTCAAGAGGAGGCGAACCGGAAGGGCGTATCGATCCTCGGGCTGCTGAACGAGAGCGACGGCCTGCTCGGCGACGGGCTGTATCACTTGGATATTCAAGGCCGCGCCAAAAACGCGCTGGCCGGGTTCCGCGACCTGATCCGGAATTTAAGAGCGATGACCGAATATTTGTCGGTGACGGAACTGACGGAGAAGCTGCTCGAGATGTCCGAATACCGGCTGGAGCTGCAGCGCGAGAATACGCTGGAAGCGAAGTCCCGCCTGGAGAACATCGAGGAATTTCTGTCGGTCACGCAAGAATTCGAGAAGCGCAACGAGGACAAGTCGTTGCTGTCGTTCCTGACGGAGCTGGCGCTCGTCGCGGACATCGATTCGATGGACGACGAGGAGGACGCGAACGACGCCGTCGTGCTCATGACGATGCACAGCGCGAAAGGGCTGGAGTTCCCGGTCGTGTTCATCGTCGGCATGGAGGAAGGCATCTTCCCCGGCAGCCGCTCGCTGATGGACAACGAGGAGATGGAAGAGGAGCGCAGACTGGCTTACGTCGGCATCACGCGGGCGGAGAAAAAGCTGTACCTGAGCTGCGCCCGAATGAGACTGCTGTACGGACGCACGAACGCGAATCCGCCTTCCCGGTTTCTGGGGGAAATTCCGCCGGAGCTGAAGGAAGCGGTCGAGCCGGCGGGCGGCGCCCGCCCCGGATCGTACGGCGGCTTCGCGTCGCGGCTCGGCGGGACGGGGTACGGCTCGCGCGGCTCCTACGGAACGGGCTCCGGCGGAGGCGGCGGATACCCGCCTTCCGGCTTCGGCGCCCGTCCGACCGTCTCGCCGGCGAACTACGGCAGCTCCCCGTCCGGCGGTTTCGCCCTGCGCCCGCAGACGCCCTCCGCCGCCAAGCCGGTCGGCGACGGCATGGCGATCGTCGCGGGCGACAAGGTTCAGCACGCCAAGTGGGGCGTCGGCACCGTCGTCTCCGTCAAGGGCTCGGGCAACGACGCCGAGCTGCAGATCGCGTTTCCGGCGCCGGTCGGCGTGAAGCGGCTGCTAGCCGCGTTCGCCCCGGTCACGAAGCTGTAACGGCAACAGGGTCGAGACTCCGCAGGCGCAGAGCTCAACCCTGTTTTTTCTTTATTTCGGCTTCGGACCGGAACGGCCGTGGCGCTCGGAGCCGCCGGGGCGGTCCCTTTCGGCCATTCCGGGCTTTTTCAGAATGCCGCTGCCTTCCAGCCGGCGCTTCGTCTCGATCGTGCCGATCCGGTAGATGTATCGGAAGATTTCGATCAGTTTCTCGTCGGACCGTTCGGCGTCGGCTTCGCGGTTCGGGAGATCGAACGTCGAATACATGCGAAGGTAGGCGTCTTCCACCGATTTCCGATCCCGTTCCAAGAGCGAGATGAGCTCGTTCCGCTCCTCGGCGGTCGCGAACACGGTCAATTGGTCGATTAAGGAGGGCTCCGTACCCACGATGCCGGCCGAGACGGAGACGTAATAACGCTGTTTGTCCATTCCATATGCCTCCTTATTCATGCGATTAACGATCATTAAACGGCAAGGAGCAGGCTGAAACATCCGCAAGGTCCCGGCACATTTGACACTGTCCGGGCGCTGAAATAGACTAGGGAAAAAGCCCGCCATTATGAGAGAAGCGAGGGATGACGCGCATGGCGCACACGGGTCATCGGGAACGCATGCGGGAGCTCGTCGCAGAGCTTAACGCGCATGGCCATCGATATTACACGGAAGACAATCCGACGATCAGCGATAAAGAGTACGACGCCTTGTACGATGAGCTGGTTCGGCTGGAGGCGGAGAGCGGCGAGGTATTGCCGGCCTCCCCGACGCGCAGGGTCGGCGGGGACATTCTGAAAGGGTTCGAGCCGCATCGGCATCTGTCCCGGCTGTGGAGCTTGGACAAGGCTCAGGACATCGAGGATTTGACCGCTTGGGCCGCGCGAGCGAACAAGCTGATCGCGGACTACAACGCCAAAAATCCGGACGCCCCGCTGCCCCCGGCCGAATACGTCGTGGAGCTCAAGTTCGACGGCCTGTCGCTCAATCTGACTTACGACGGAGGCGAGCTGACGCAAGCCGCGACCCGCGGCAACGGCGAAGTCGGCGAGGGCATTCTGGCCCAAGTGCGGACGATTCGCTCCGTGCCGCTCGCGATCGGCTACGAAGGCGGAACGATCGAGGTGCAGGGCGAGGGCTTCATGCGCCTGTCCGTTCTGGAGGCGTACAACAAAACCGCGACCGAGCCGCTGAAGAACGCCCGGAACGGGGCGGCCGGGGCGCTGCGCAATCTCGATCCGAAGGTGACGGCTTCCCGGCGGCTGGACGCGTTCTGCTATAACGTCGGCTACGCCGAAGGGATCTCCTTCGCCAACCATCGCGAGATGATGGCGTTTCTGCGCGACAACCGTTTTCCGGTGAATCCGTACGTTTCCTATTTTTCTTCGGTCGAAGAGCTGGTCAAGGAATTGGAATCGATCGTCGCGCGGAGAGGCGAGCTGGACTATCTGATCGACGGAGCCGTCGTCAAGCTGACGGACATGAGGACGAGGGAGGCGCTCGGCTATACGGACAAATTCCCGCGCTGGGCGGTCGCCTTCAAGTTCGAGGCCGAAGAGACGACGACCGTGCTCGAATCGGTTTCCTGGGAGCTCGGACGCACGGGCAAGGTGACGCCGCTCGCCCGCGTCGAGCCCGTCGAACTGGCCGGCGTAACGGTGCAGAACTGCACGCTGAACAACGTCGGGGACATCGAACGGAAAAATTTGATGAACGCGCTCGGCACCCGGGTGTTCATTCGCCGTTCCAACGACGTCATCCCGGAAATTCTGGGCAAGGCGGACGACGAAGCGGGCGGCGCGATCGAAGTGCCGACGGTCTGTCCCGGCTGCGGCTCCCCGCTGGAGATGCGCGGCGCCCACCTGTTCTGCAACAATCGCCTCGGCTGCAAGCCTCAGGTCGTCGGACGGATTACCCATTTCGCATCGCGCGACTGCATGGATATCGAGACGTTCAGCGGGAAAACGGCGGAGCAGCTATATGAAGAGCTTGGCGTTCGCGAGCCCGCAGATTTGTACGGCTTGACGCTGGAGCAATTGGTCGGCTTGCAGCGGTTCGGGGAGAAGAAAGCGAGCAACCTGCTCGCCGCGCTCGAGAAATCGAAGTCGCGAGAGCTCGCCCCGTTCCTGAACGCGCTCGGCATTCCGAACACGGGCAAGGCGACGACGAAAATGCTCGCGGACCATTTCGGGGACCTGGATCGCCTGATGGCGGCCGAGGTGGAGGAATTGATCGGACTGCCGGACGTCGGCGGCATCGTCGCGGAGAGCATCTATCAATATTTCCGCGACCCGCTTAACGTGGCGAGCATCGCGAGAATGCGCGAGCTCGGGGTGAAGGCGGAAGCGGCTGCGCCCCCGGCGGCGAGCGCGGACGCGAGCCATCCGCTGTTCGGCAAGACGGTCGTGCTGACCGGGACGCTGACGCGTTTGACGAGGGACGAAGCGGCGAAGAAGCTCGAGGCGCTCGGCGCGAAAGTGTCGGGCAGCGTGTCCAAGAAGACCGATTTGGTCATCGCGGGCGAGAGCGCCGGCAGCAAGCTGACCAAGGCGCGGGATCTCGGCGTTCCGGTGCTGGAGGACGAAGAGGAGCTGCTGCGGCTGTTGGGCGATGCCGAATAATTTGGCGTTAGACAGAGCGCCTTGATTTTGCTTGAACACTCGCTATCGGACACAGATGACGTTATTTTGTCGAAACCCTCCCATTTTGATGGCGATTCGGACAGACGATCCGCTATTTCGATGATGGATGGCCGAATTCGCCATCTTGGAGCCGAATAACGGATCCTCTGTCCGCGAAGGTGCGCAAAACCCGGTTTTGTTCACAGATAGCGGATCCTCTGTCCGAACGGACGGGGGGCATTGGAGCAAGGCAAGGTGGCGGGCGATGGAACGGGGCGAGGCGGCGGGCGATGGAGCAAGGCGGGGCGGCGATAGAGCATGACGAAGCTGTGGGAGAGGGAGCAAGACGGGGCGGCGATAGAGCATGACGAGCTGTGGGAGTGGGAGCAAGATGGGGCGGCCATAGAGCATGACGAAGCTGTGGGAGAGGAAGCAAGACGGGGCGGCGATAGGTGGGGTGAAAGGTGCGGAAACGGAAGAACGGGAAAACGGAAAAAGTAACGAAACCGTACGAAAAAGGCCCGTCAGGGGACTCCCCTGGGGGTGGAGGCTTCACTCCTGTCCTTCGCCACTGTACCTTCGCACTCCGCGCCTACACAACCTCGAGCCTACACAACCCTGAGCCTACACAACCTCGAGCCTACACAACCCTGAGCCTACACAACCCCGAGCCTCCGCAACATCGAGCCTCCGCCACCTCGAGCCTCCACAACCCCGAGCCTCCGCAACCTCTAGCCTACACAATCTCGAGCTTCCGCAACTTCGAGCCTTCCGCAACTGTACCCTCACACTTCGTTTCTCCGCACACTCTGACCTCACGCCCCATCTACTAGTTGTATGAAGTGCAATTAATTGTCTGGAAATTTAACAATATTTTTGATTAATTGCACAAAATACAACTAATATCTCCAAACTGGGCGAGAATGAAGGGAAAGAGGTTGAATTAGTTGTATTTTATGCAATAATCGAATTGGAAGGGGCGAATTGGACCAGAATTAGTTGTACAAAATACAACTCTTACTCCTAGCCCCCGTAAGCGTCTTCGGCACCAGAAAGGACCGTCAGGGACTGACGGTCCTTTCTCTTGCGCCCTCGCTGCGCCCTCGCTGCGCCCTCGCTGCGCCCTCGCTGCGCCCTCGCTGCGCCCTCGCTGCGCCCTCGCTGCGCTGTCGGAGGCGAGGCACAACGCGCTTACGACTTGCCCTCCGTTTTCGATTCTTCCAGGTAGTTATACAGCGTGAACTTCGATATGCTCAGGTAAGCGCATATTTTTTCTCCGGCTTTTTTGATCAGGAAGGCGCCCTTGTCGTCCAGGAAACGGATGAATTTCATCTTGTCTTCCTTAGACATCGCGGCCACGGGTTTTCCGACGAAATCGCTGGCTTCCTGAATCAGCACCTCCAGCAGATCGTTGACGTTAGTCGCGAACGTTTCGTTGACCTCGGGCTGCCGTCCGCTCATCGTCATCGCCTGCAGGGACCGCTCCGCCATCATCAGGTTGGTAATGTCGTAATTGATGCATAAGGAACCGATCGTCTTATTTTCGTCGTTCTTGATATAGAAGGACGAAGACCGGAGAATGCGCCCATCCTTCGTCTGCGTCAAGTAATTGAGACGGTTGCCGTTCTTGTCCGTCCCCCGCAAAATCTCGAGCCCCAGGTTGGTGCCGGGATCGCCGACCTTGCGACCGGTAATATGTCCGTTCTGTATGGCCACGATCGTGCTTTCGTATGGGCGAGTCAGGTCGTGGAGCACGACTTCGCACTCGCTGCCGAATTGTTCCGCGAGCCCCGACACCAGCGAAAGCAAAAACTCCTTCTCGTCGCTAATGGAATTCATCAAATCCTCCCCATTCGTCTTCGCACTTCTTATTAATTTATCACAAACTGTTCGATAGAAAAACAAAAAGGTTGCTCAACGAACGATTTTCCAGTATCCGTTAGAAACATTCGCGTTTTCAATCATTTTATGTCATATAACCTTACATTGAATGCGTTTCCAGAAAAATTTTGCAGTTGACGGCCCCGAAAAGCGTGTACTATAATGGCACCGTTAAGACAAAAAGTTTTACGAAAAAACATTTAGTCATTCTTATTATTTGTTTGGAGGGGGAGGAAGGCGCATCTCGGACCGAAGGGGGCGAGAATGGAAAATCATAGAATGAGGCAATCGTAGGCACATTAGGTAAGAGCAAAAAACATCCAAGAGGTGCAACCACATGCAACAAACCGAATCGAAAGTCGAACAGCGTTTGAACGAAGCCGGCATCGTCCTTCCGACGACGCCGAAGCCGGTGGCGGCATACGTCCCGGCGAAGACGGTAGGCAAATTGGTGTATACGTCGGGCAACGACTGCCGCATCGACGGCGTGTTGAAATATACGGGCAAAGTCGGCTCCGATCTGACGGTCGAGCAGGGCTACGACGCCGCAAGGCAAGTCGCCGTCAACCTGCTGGGCGTGCTCAAGGATCACATCGGGGATCTCGACCGGGTGAAGCAAGTCGTGAAAATGCTGGCGTTCGTCAATTCGGCGGACGGGTTCACGGAGCAGCCTTTCGTCATCAACGGCGCTTCCGAGCTGTTGGAGCTGGCATTCGGGGAAAGCGGCAAGCATGCGCGCTCCGCGATCTCGGCGAACGAATTGCCGTTCGATACGCCGGTGGAAATCGAATTGATCGTCGAGCTTAAATAAATCGCAGGAACTCAGGTCTTATCCCATTTTCGTTAACCTCACGAGGAGAGTGCAGCTCATGAATAAGAAAACGTATAAACTCGGTATTCTTGCACTTGCTTTATCCCTATTGATGGCCGTCATAAGCGCGTGCGGCACGACGAATCCCGGCGGCTCGGCGTCTCCGGACGGCTCGGCGACGGCCGGCAACGGGGGAGACGGCTCCTCCATTACGGCGGGGGTCGTGCTGCTCGATCTGAAAAATCCCTTCTACGTGCGCATGCAAGACGCCGGCACGAAAGCGGGCAAAGACTACGGCATCAAGACGGTCTGGCAATCCGCCGACGGTTCTCTCGAGAAACAAATCTCGATCGTCGAAAACTTCATCGAGCAGAAGGTCGACGTCATCCTGATCGACCCTCAAGACGCGAAGGGCATCGTTCCCGTTATCGACAAAGCGACGAAAGCGGGCATTCCGGTCATTACGATGGGGAACAAGGTCGAAGGCAACGGCAACTACAATACGCTGTATCCGGACTACGAGAACGAAGCCGTCGTCGCCCGCATTATGGGCACAGCGCTGGACGGCAAAGGCGAGGTCGGCCTGTTGACCGGCAACGCGGGCAACTACGTGTCCGATAACCGGGAAAAAGGCTTCGTGGACACGATGACGAAGGAATTCCCGGACATCAAAGTGACCGCGCAGCCGACGAACTTCGATCCGGCGCAAGCGCAGCGGATTGCCGAGACTTGGCTGAACAACGCCAACCTGGACGCGATCGCCTTCATTAACGATCCGCTCGGCCTTGCCGCGAAAGGAAGCGCCGACGCCAAAGGCGTCAAGCTGCTGTACGCCGGCTACGACGGCGACGTGGAAATGCACGACATGATCAACAGCGGCGAGATGCTCGTCGACGTGCTGACCGGCGCTGAACGCGTAGGCTATTGGAACGTGGCGGCCGCCGCGCGCATCGCGAAGGGCGCGGAAATGCCGATCGATCTGTTCATGCCGACGTACTTCGTCATGTCGGACGATACGGCCGCCATGCTGAAAGATAAAGGCTTGGAAATCGAATATATTACGCCTGAACAAGCGGTTGAAGTCGGACAAGACTATTCGAACGAATTGGGGCCGGATCAGCCGGACGAAAGGATTAGTGGAGCGAAATGACCGGGGCAGGTACGAATAAACCCGCTTTGATACCGAAGTTATTTCAAGACCGCGCCGCAAGAATCAATACTTCCCTCATCGTCATCAGCGTTTTGCTGATGGCGGTGTTCGGAATCAACGAGCCGAATTTCCTGGGCGGAAGCAACTTCATCAACATGGGCCATCAGATGGCGATCACGGTGTTGATCGGCTTCGCGATGACGGCCGTGATTCTGGCCAAAGGAATCGATCTGTCCGTCGGCGCTTCGATGGCGTTCGCGGGCATGGTGGGGGGAAAGCTGTACGCAAGCGGGCTTCCCCCGCTCTTTTGTCTTATGGCGACTTTGCTCGTCGGCGCTCTCGTGGGCGTCTTGAACGGATTCCTGGTCAGCTACGTCAAGATCAGCCCGTTTATCGCGACGTTCGGAACGATGGCGCTTTGTCGGGGCGCTTCTTTGATTTTGTCGGACGCGCAGAGCATTCCCGTTAACGATGCCGTCATGAACGCGCTCGGTTCAAGCACGTTCCTGGGCATTCCGATTACGATCTACCTGATCGCGGTCGGTCTGGTCGTCAGTTGGATCGCGCTCAATCGCACGACGTTCGGGCGATCCGTATTCGCCGTCGGAGGCAACTTCGAGGCGGCGCAATCGTCGGCGATCAACAGCAAACGCATTCAATTCATGACCTACGTCCTGGCCGGAGCGTTCGCCGGACTCGCCGCGATCCTGATGTTCGGACGCGTGCAATCCGCCCAGCCGCTGGCAGGCATGGGATTGGAATTCGACGTCATCATGGCTGTCGTCATCGGCGGCACGAAGCTGTCGGGCGGCGTCGGCGGCGTGATCGGCACGCTCTTCGGGGCGATCCTCGTTACGCTGATCCGTTCCGGGCTGTCGTTCTTCGGCACGCCGCAGGAAGTGACCTATATCGTTACGGGGTCCATGATCCTGATCTCGGTCTTGTTATATGAAGCGAAAATCACGAAATTCCGGGGAAGATCGTCCCCGAAATCGGGCGCTGGCGAAAGTCCGGCGGCCGCAGGCTCCGCGACGAGAACCGCGTCGGCTTCCGGCGTCAGGACGCTGCGGCTCGACGGAATTTCCAAAATATACGGAAGCTTCCGCGCGCTCGACGGCATCTCCTTCGAGCTGCGTTCCGGCGAGATCGTCGCTCTGGTCGGGGAGAACGGCGCCGGGAAATCCACGATGGTCAAGACGATGTCGGGCGTGATCCAGCCTAGCGAAGGCACGCTCGTTCTGGACGGCGAACCGGTGCAGCTCAAATCTCCCAAGCATGCCAGGGAAGCGGGCATCGGCGTCATTCACCAGCACTACAGCCTCGTCATGGAGCTGACGATCGCCGAAAACCTGTTCTTGGGCAGGGAGCTTCGCTGGCTGAAGTTCGGCACGATGCAGCGGGGCAAAATGCGCAAGATCGCCCAGGAGCTGCTCGACGAATTCCAGATTCCGCTGAGCCCGAACGACAAGGTCGCCGATCTCACGGTCGGTCAGCGCCAATTGATCGAAGTGTTGAAGGCGACGCTCGGCAATCCGTGGCTTATCATCATGGACGAGCCGACCTCTTCGCTCGCCAAGAGCGAAGTCGAGAAGCTGTTCAAGCTGATCGAGCAGTTGAAAGAGAAAAACGTATGCATCCTGTATATTTCGCACAAGATGGAAGAGCTGTACAAGCTTTGCACGAGAGCGGTCGTCCTGCGGGACGGCAAGTTCATCGGCGACGTGAAGCTGTCCGACACGACCGAAGAGAAAATCATCAGCATGATGGTCGGACGCGATATCGAGAACGTTTTCCCTTACGTCAAAGCCGATCCGAAGGAAGTCGTCCTCGAAGCGGACAATCTCGGCGACGGCAATCTGCTGAAATCCGCTTCTTTCCAGGTGAGGAGAGGCGAGATCGTCGTCCTGGCGGGACTGATGGGCTCGGGCCGAAGCGAAGTCATGAACTGTATTTTCGGCTTGTCGAAGGTTCATAACGGCTCGTTTACGGTGAAGGGCAAGAAGATTACGAAAACGACGCCGAAGCGGATGACGGCGATGAAGGTCGCGTTCGTGCCGGAGGACCGCCTGTATTCGGGCTTCGTTCCGATGATGTCCAACCGCCACAACCTGAGCCTCTATTGGATGAATTTGAAGCAGAAATTCGGATTTATCCCGATGGATCAGGAGAAAAAGATGGTCGCGGACATGATCGCCAAGCTGAACGTAAGACCGCCCGAACCGAACAAGGCCACGATCCAGCTTTCCGGCGGCAACCAGCAGAAAATCGTGCTCGGCAAATGGCTTGCCGTCGAACCGGATATTTTGCTGCTGGACGACCCGACGAGAGGCGTGGACGTCGGCGCGAAATCGGAAATTCACCAATTGATCGCGGATATGAAGGCGAAAGGAATGGCCATTTTGATGGTTTCCTCCGAATTGCCGGAAGCGCTGAACGTCGCCGACCGCATCATCGTCATGCACGAAGGCCGCACCGTGGCGGAGCTTGCTCACGGCGCTACCGAAACGGAAGTCATGAACTACGCTTTGGGAATGCACACATCTAAGACAGGGAGCTGAGAAGCATGTTGGAAAGAGTGAAGGTCGCGGTCGTCGGCGGTACGGGGTTTATGGGAGATTTGCATGCCAAGGTCGTATTCGAATCGGATTCCGCCGAGCTCGCGGCCATCGTCGATCTGAATGAAGAGCTGGGCCTGAAGTCGGCCGAAAAATATCAAACGCGCTACGTGAAAAACGTCGACGAGCTGCTCGCCGAAAAAGAGGTCGACACCTTTATCGTCGCTTTGCCGGACCGTCTGCACGTCGATATGTCGGTGAAGCTGCTGAAAGCCGGCAAAAACGTGCTTCTCGAGAAGCCGATGGCGGATACGCTCGAAGGCGCCCGTCAAATCGCGGCGGCGGAGAAGGAAGGCGGCGGCCGCTTGATGGTCGGCCAATTGCTTCGCTTCGACCCGCGGTACGCGCAAGCGGCCAAAGCGGTTCAAGACGGCGAGATCGGCGACGTCGTTCACGTCGCGGCCAAGCGTTACTCCCTGCGCAACGTCGGCATTCGGATGAACGGCAGAAGCTCAGTATGCTTTTACTTGGGCATTCATGACGTGGACGCGATGCAGTGGGTGACCGGCAAAAAAGTGAAAAGCGTGTTCGCGCGCGCGGTATCCAAAGTGATGGCCGAAAACGGCGTGAAATCCGAAGACGCCATCTTCGCGAACGTGGAGTACGAAGACGGCACGATCGGATCGCTGAACATCAGCTGGGCGCTTCCCGACTACGCGGGCGGCGGCATCAGCGCGGGCCTCGACATCGTCGGCACGAAAGGCCTGCTGAAGGTCGATACGACGGACCACGGCTTGAACATTCAGAACGAAAAAGGCTATTCGCTTCCCGACGGGCTGCACTGGCCGGAAGTGTACGGCCTGACGACCGGCGACTTGAAGGAAGAAGTCAACCATTTCGTCACAGCCGTTCGGGACGGCCAACCGTTCCGCATCACCGTCGAAGAAGCGATGCGGGCGGTCGCGGTGAACGATGCCGTGCTGAAATCGGTCGAGACCGGCGCAATCGTCGAAGTCGAATCCGTGTAAGCGAAGGAAGGAGCGGACAATATGTTATATCCCATGTATATTGGCGGCCGATGGGTTGAAGGCGGCGCCGATCGGAGGCGCGCGGTCGTGAATCCGGCTACGGGCGAGACGATCGGCCATATTCCGATCGGAACCCCGGAGCATGTCGACCACGCGGTCAAGGCGGCGAACGAAGCGGCTCCGAAGCTGGCCCTCATGACGGTATTCGAGCGGGCGGACCTATGCGAGCAGATCGCGAACGCGATCGAGAACAACCGGGAACGGCTGGCCAAGCTGCTCTCCATGGAGCACGGCAAACCCTACCATTCCGAAGCCTTCGGCGAGATCGGCGCCTGCGTGTCGGCGTTCCGCGACGCGGCGGAGCAGATCCGGTGGATGCATTCGGAGATCATCCCGACGAGGGATCCGAGCAAGCGCGCGTTTGCTTACCGCCGCCCGCGCGGCGTATACGGCGTCATCTCGCCGTGGAACTTCCCGATCGGCAATCCTTCCGTTTACTACCTGGCCCCGGGCCTTGCCGCGGGCAACGCGATCGTATGGGTTCCGGCGCCGAGCACGGCGGCGATCGCCAGCGAGTACGTGCGCGTAATCGCGGAAGAGACGGATTTGCCCGCAGGCGCGCTGAACCTGATCATCGGCGACGGGGCTGTCGTCGGCGACGCGCTCGTCGGACATGAAGGCACCCATGCCATCGGCTTTACCGGAAGCACGGGCACTGGGCAAGCGATCGCCCGCAGGGCGGGCGCCAAGCCTTGCTTGCTGGAGCTCGGAGGCAACGGGCCGACGATCGTCATGGCCGACGCCGACGTCGCAGCGGCTGCTGCGGCCATTCACGGCGGTTGCTTCAGCAACGCCGGTCAAATCTGCACGTCGACGGAGCGCATCCTCGCTCACGAGTCCGTGGCGGACGCGTTGGCGGAAGCGCTTGGCGCTTCGGCCAGCCGGATCAAGCTCGGCGATCCGCTGGATAAGGAGACGACGATGGGGCCGCTTCACAACGAAGCGCTCGCTCGCAAGGTCGTCGACCAGATCGAGGACGCCAAGGCGAAGGGTGCGCGCGTCGTCGCCGGCGGCAGCCTGCTGTCGGACCGTCCGACTTCCCAGTTCATGCAAGCTTCCGTCATAGACAACGTGCCGCTCGAAGCCCTGATCAACTCCGAGGAAACGTTCGGGCCGGTCGCTCCGATCATCCGATTCGGAGACGGCCAGCTGCAGCAAGCGATCGATTCGAGCCCGTACCGGCTGTCGGCGGCCATTTTCAGCCGCGATATCGAGCGGGCGATGCTGATGGCGGAGCAGATGAGATTCGGCATCGTGAACATCAACGAATCGAGCCATTATTGGGAGACGGTAATTCCTGCAGGCGGCGCGTCGGGAAGCCCCAGCGGATACGGCAGAAGCGGCGGCAAAGCTTCCATCGAAGAAATGAGCGAGACGCGGACGATCGTATTGAATCTGCCGGGAGGGAATCGCCGTGAAATCCGATAAATCCCGCTTGTTCTGGAAACGGGTACTAGATTTCGCTCCGCTGCTGCTCCTTATCGTTCTGACGGTCGTGTTCGCCGCCATCGATCCGCGGATCGTCAACGGCACGAACCTGAAGCAAATTCTCGTTCAGGCCGCGCCGATCGCGATCCTGGCGCTCGGCGCCATGGTCGTCCTCGTCTCCGGCGGCATCGATCTGTCGGTCGGCTTCGGCATCGGATTGGCGGCCATCGTCGTCGGGGTCAGTCTGTCGAATCAGAATACGCTGTTCGAAGCGATCGTATGGGCGTTGGCCGCGGGACTCGCGGTCGGCATTTTCAACGGATTTTTCATTGGTTATTTAAAAATTCCGCCCTTTATCGTCACCCTGGGTGCGATGATTATCATTCAAGGGATTACGCTGCTCTTGGCCCGCGGGCACGTCCTGATCATTTCCGACAAGGCGATCAAGAGCATCGGACTCGGGACGACCGGAGGGATACCGAACATTCTGATCGTCGCGGTCGCGATCATCCTGATCATCGCGGTGCTGGTCAAGCAAACCAGGTTCGGTCTTCGGACTTACGCGCTGGGAGGAAACGAAGAATCGGCGGCCGTGACCGGCGTTCCGATCCACAGGCAGCTGCTGCTCGTCTACGTGTTCAGCGCGGTGTGCACCGTCGTCGCGGCGATTCTGATGGTTTCCCGCGTGTCGATCGTCACGCCGAACCTCGGGGGCAATTCGTACATGCTGGACGCCATCACGGCGGCGGTGATCGGCGGCACGAGCATCTTCGGCGGCAAAGGCTCGATCTCCGGCACGTTGATCGGCGCCTTGATCATCAGCTTGATGACCCACTCCTTGACGATCTTCGGAGTGAGCGCGACAAGCCTCGACTTCTTCAAGGGCGCGATCATCATCCTGGCCTTGATCGCCGATTCCGGCGTCAGAACGGCCAAAGGCCGGCTTGAGCTCGGCTTGCGGAGGTCGGCATGACGATCGAAGGAGAATGGAACGGAGCTTTCAAGGCGGAAGAATATCTCGAGCTGCTGCGGGCGCTCGTCCGCATCGACAGCCAGAATCCGCCGGGCAACGAGCTGGGCGCGGCCGAGTTCGTCTATCGGACGTTCAAGGAGAACGGAATCGACGTTTCGTTCTCCTGGCCCGCGCCCGACCGCCCCAACGTGAAAGCCGTGCTGAAAGGAAGCCGGGGAGAAGGCCGAACGATGATCTACAACGGCCATCTCGACGTCGTTCCCGTCGGCGCCGGCTGGACGAAACCGCCGTTCGGCGCCGTAATCGAAGACGGCAAGCTGTACGGCCGGGGTTCGGCGGACATGAAGTCGGGCGTCGCGGCGATGATCTATGCCGCGCTCGTCCTGAAGCGAACGGGAAGCCCGTTCGCGGGCGAACTGATTCTTTATTTTAATGTCGACGAGGAATTCAGCAATCTGGGCATCAAGCATTTTCTCGAAGAGGACATTTCCGCGGATTTCGCCGTCATCGGCGAGCCGACGGACCTCGACGCGTGCGTCGGGCACAAGGGCGTGTCCCGGTATCGCGTACAGACGAGAGGGCGGGCCGGGCATACGGCCGTCGTCCGGGATCCGGACAATTCGATCTATAAAATGGTGAAGCTGGTCGCGGCGCTGGAGAAGCTGGCCGGCCGCGTCAAGCGGACGAAGCATCCGCTGCTCGGAGAGTCGAGTCTGACGGTCGCGCAATTCAACGGCGGCACGGCGCCGAATATCGTGCCGGCGCATTCGGTCGTCGAAGTCGACCGCCGGCTGATGCCGGGCGAAACGGCCGAATCGTCGTTCGGCGAGTTCATGGATGCGTTGACGGAAGTCGCCGAAGCGGAAAACTTCGAGTTCGAAGCCGAGCAGTATCAACATCTCCCTCCGTATATGATCGAAGAGGACCACGAGCTTGTGCTCGCGGCGCTGGAGGCGGTGTATGCCGTAACCGGAAAGCGCAAAGTCGCGAAGCCGTTCGAAGCGTCCGCGGAGGCGTCCTTCTTCGGCGTGGGCAAAGGGATTCCGACCTTGATCATCGGGCCTGGAAGCTTGCGTCAGGCGCATACGGCCGACGAGTGCGTGGTTGTGGAAGAAGCCGTCGACGCGGCAAGAATCTATGTCGCCTTGGCGATAAAACTATTGGGGTGATCGCATGTTCGCAACGCGCTTGCGATGCGTTTCCTGCGAGAAGGTCTATCCGCTGGAGGCGTTATACGAATGCTCCGAATGCGGGGGCATTCTTCAAGTCGATTACGACTTCGAAAAGCTGGCCGAGCGTTATCCGTCGCCGGAGGCGTTCGACGATTTCGCGGCGCTGCTGCCGGTCCGTCCGGAGCATGTCCGCACGTTGGGGGAAGGGAACACGCCGCTGATCCGGACGGACCGGCTGGCTCGCCGTTTGGGGCTCCGGGAGCTGTGGCTCAAGAACGAAGCGGCCAATCCGACGGGCTCCTTCAAGGACCGCCCGATCTCGGTCGGCATCGCCAAGGCGCTGGAATTCGGCGTCGGCAAGATCGTCATCGCCTCCAGCGGCAACGGAGCCGCCGCAGCCGCGGCTTACGCGGCCAAGGCCGGCTTGGCCGCCCGGGTGCTCGTGCCGGAATCGACTCCGGACGAGAAGGTGAGCCAGGCCCGGTTTTACGGCGCGGATGTCGAACGGATTCCGGGTCCTTATAGCAATTGCTACGCGGCGGCGAAGAAGATCTCGGAAGACGAGGGCTGCTTCAATCTGACGACGACGTTCCTGAATCCTTATACGGTGGAAGGGGACAAGCTTGTCGGAGTGGAGATCTACAAGCAGCTCGGAAACGCCGTTCCGGATGTCGTCTTCGCCCCGATCGGGGACGGGCCGATCCTCGTCGGCACTCATCGGGGGTTCCGGGAGCTGCGCCTGATGTTCCCGTCGCTCGCCGTCCCGCGGATGGCGGGCATCCAGGCCGAAGGCTGCAGTCCGATCGCCCGGGCGTTCGCCGCGGGCGAACAGACCGTCGTCGCGGACGAAGCGCCGAGCACGATCGCGGGCGGGATCTGCGATGGCCTGAACGGCTACGCCAAGGACGGCACGTGGACGCTGCGGCATATCCGCGAGTCGTCCGGGTTCTCGCTCGCCGTCTCCGACGAGCGGATCGCGGAGGCGCAAGCTTGGCTGGCGAAGGACGAAGGCGTGTTCGTCGAGCCCTCCGCGGCGGCGTGCATCGCGGGCGTCGCCGCGGCCGTCCGGGAAGGCAAGGTCGGCGCGTCCGACCGGATCGTCGCCGTGTTGACCGGTCACGGGCTGAAGGACATGAACCAGGTTCGCAAATATTTGGCGGAACGGGAATAGGAAGGGTCGCGAACAAGCGCTGGCATTTCCTTTCGGCAAAATCGCTCTCGAATATATGGGGCTGCCCTATATGCGCACGGAGTCTTTCCGGATTCTCTGCGCCTAGGGCGGCTTTTTTTACATTAAAGAAGTATATCTTTTTCGACGAGGCAGAGCTCTGTTTTCCGCTTGACCAATTGCTATCGGACACAGAAGCCCTTATTTTGCCGAAACCCCCTCATTTTGAAGATGAATCGGACAGAGGATCCGTTATTTCGATGATTTATGGCCGAAATCGCCATCTCGGAGCCCAATAACGGATCCTGTGTCCGCACAGATGCAAAAAACCGGTTTTGTTCACAATTAGCGGATCCTCTGTCCGAACGGTTCAGGGCGACAGGGCAAAGAGGAGGAAAATACGGTTGGACGTTGGGGCGACGGGGCAAGGAGGCGAACGACGGCGAACCGGACGGTGCGGAAAGACTGCGGCAAGCGAAAGTGCGGGGAACGAATCAAATGATAAATGACAATAGGCAATCGGAACTCCCGTAAATGCTCCTGCAGACGGTGAAAGATAGGCATAAATTCTCTTTTTGCCCCCTATGAACCGGTCGATACAAAATTTAGAGCGCTATCACTGAAGACGAGGGGGAGATCGCATGACACGATTTGCTGGGATTATCGCGGGGATTTTCGTTGCGTTCGCCTTTGCCGGAATCTTCGGCTTGCCGACGCAAACGGCGGCGGCGCAGCGCGAATATGCCGACGTTCCGGTTCGGCATTGGGGGTACGAAACCGTCCAATGGGCAACGGAGAACGGCATTGTCCAAGGGGACGGCAAAGGGAACTTTCTACCGAATGACAACGTATCCGAGCCGCAATTTCTGGCCATGTTGTTTCGAGCTTATCAAGACGAGATAGACATCGTCCCTGCGGGGCGATCGGAGCCGTGGTATACGATTTACTATACGGCAGCCGCGGAGCTGAATTGGCCCGCGCGTCCCAACGCGGCGCTCTTCACCCGAGGCCATGCGGCCGATTTGCTGGCGCATGCGGCGGGCCATCGGGTTTACGGGAACGAATCGGTCCGCTATTTGCTCGAAGAAGGGCTTGCCAGAGGCAAAACGGCCAACACCGTCGAGGGATACGGCGCGGGCGATTCGTTAACCCGCGTCGAGGCCGTCACCTTTATCTACCGGTTCAAGGAGAAGCTTCCTTCCTTGCCTCCCCGTTCGGATGATCCGCCCCTTTCGGACGGTGAGCTGAGGCTGCTCGGCATCGGAACGGGATGGACGGAAGAGGAGTTGTTGGGACGCTTGGGATCGCCCGAGCGCAAGGATGCCAGCGAGTTCGGTTTTACTTGGTATATTTACAACGCCGATTATACCCGGTTTGCCCAATTCGGCGTTGCGAACGGCAAGGTCGTCGCGCTGTATTCCAACGCGGCGGACGTGTGGACATCGTCCGACGGCATAGGCGAAGGAATAACGGCTTCCCGGCTGGCTCAATTGCTGGGCACGACGATTGCGGAAGCCGATACTTACGTCGAGCGGGCCTCCGATCGAACGACGACATACTATTTGGACACCTTGAACGGCAGCACGGTAGACGCCATCTTCGTACAGAGTCTTCCGGCCCCGTCCGGTTCAGTCGCCGCCAGTTCCGCGCTATCCGAAGCTTACGAGCGGCAGGTATTCGACCTTACGAACGCGTTCCGGGCGAAAAACGGCATCGATCCGCTGCAATGGGATGCAAAGGCTGCTTTGACCGCGCGCAAGCACAGCAAGGACATGGACGAACGGGATTACTTCTCCCATACGAATCCCGACGGATTGACCCCGTTCGACCGGATGACCGCGGACGGCATCGTCTATTCCGCCGCCGCCGAGAACATCGCCAACGGCTTCACGAATGCCCTTGCCGTGCATCACGGCTGGCTGAATTCCGCGGGGCACCGCCGCAATATGCTGAACGACGCCTTGCAGCGTCTCGGCGTCGGCGCATATGATACGTATTATACGCAGAAGTTTTACGCGCCTAGGTAACATATTCGGCGCTGTGAACCCATATCGAAGAGCCCGGCACGGGAAATCCGTATGCCGGGCTCTTGGTGCTTTCCATGCCGTAAGATCGCCTTCGATCGTAACGGCTCTGTAGTCCGATTAACCCGCTTAATATTCGTACATCATTATATCTTTATGATCTAAAATAAAGTCACATCATCGCTTACGTTTTTCCGATTTTTCTGCCCGCCCGAAGCTGCTTATACCAGAAGTAGAACGTGCAGCCGATGCAGAAGCCGAGCACGGCGGCGCCGGCGGCGAGCAGCAGCATAGCCGAGAAGGCATAGCCGGCGATCGGCCATCCGAAGCCGAACGAGACGAGGGCGAACGTCAGGAACAGGACGGCGAGCGTATTGTTGAAGCGTTGCAGCTCGGCCGCCTGCGTCTCTTCTCCCTTGTTCTTCAGAACGGCTTTCGCGATCGCGACGAACGGATTGAGCTTTCCCCCGGAAAGCAAGCCGGCAAGCTGGACGACCCATAGCCCCGCGAGAATCCACGGTTCGTTAATGAATAACGCGAGCGCGACCGAGACGACGATGCCGATCTGATTCGCTTTTACATATCGCATGGGAATTTCGCGCACGAATAATCACCCCAATGTCGATGAGTTTAGTTGTATTTATTTTCATCGTAATCGATCGGGCGCGGAAAGGCAATAGGGAGGGGCTCGTTTCCCGCTCGAGTTGTCGGCGAGAGGAGCTGGCGCGGGTTCGCGGTTGATCGGAATGGCAAAAACCCGTGCGGACACGGGTTTTTGCATCGTACGGGATGATCGATTTCATTACGCGCTCACTTCCGGACCAGCGTCGGCGCTTTCCGATATTTCGTCGCTTGCTCGTAATCGTAAGCCATGCCGAGCAGCTCCGCTTCGCTCCACATCCGGCCGAAGAAAGCCAGCGAGAACGGCGAACCGCTTGCGTAATATCCGCCTGGGACGGTAACGAGCGGGATGCCCGCCACGTTGATCTCGGAAACCGTCGTCGCTCCGATATTGTCTTCGCTGGAGAGCGGCGGGGTTTCCTTGAACATTTGCGGGAAGGCGAATCCGTCCAGCTCATATTTGTCCATCACGTCGTTAATGATATGAAGGAGCTTCGTGCGGACTTCGGCGAAGTTCGACAGGTCGGCCGCTGAGGTCGGATCGGGCAGATTGCCGTTGTATCTGTTGAAGATGGACGGGTTTTCTCCGGTTTTCTCCAACAATTCTTTGACGGATTGAATAGCAGAGCGATTGCCAAGCCGGTTCAAATAGCTTTCCATGTCGTAAATGACGGACTCGATGCCGACGTTGCCGGATGCTTTGAAATAGGCCGCGAATTCCGTTCCGGCAAAAGGATCGGGAATGACGACGGCGCCTTGCTCCTTCAGCTCTTTGATCGCTCGGTCGTACAGCGATTGCGTTTCCGCCGTCAGGTCCTGATCGCGCCATCCCGGACCGTAGAGGCCGATCCTTTTGCCTTGCAGCGCGCTTTTGTTCAGTTTGGACGTATAGCCGTTGCGGGGAATATTGCCGATGGAGGCTACGGTTTTCGGATCCTCGTAGCTGTAGCCGGCGATGACGTCCAGCATGACGGCCGCGTCGCGAACCGTTCTCGCGTGCGGGCCGATGACGTCCCGGGTGCTCCCGGCAAGAGGAACGACGCCGGTGTTCGGCACCAACCCGAACGTCGGCTTGATGCCGACCAGCGCTTGGGCCGCGGCCGGGTTCTGGATGGAGCCGCCGGTTTCCTCCGCGATGCCCAGCATCGCCATGTTTCCCGACACTGCGGTCGCGGTGCCGCTGCTGCTCGCGCCGGGGACGAGCTTGCGATCGACGGCGTTATACGTATCCCCGTCCCAACTCGTCGTCGCGCGCGTACCCGACGCGCTGAAGGCGGGAATGTTCGTTCGGCCCAAAATAATGGCGCCGGCTTCCTTCAACCGGGCGACGACGGGGGCGTCGAATTCGGGAATCAGCTCGATACCGCCTTTCTCCTTGCTGAGCGGAGCCCAACCCATCGTCGAAGGAAACCCGGCCATGTCGACCGCTTCCTTGATGACGATCGGCACGCCGGCCAGTGGTCCGACCGGTTCTCCTGCGGCGCGGCGGCGATCGATTTCCTTCGCCTCCTCGAGCGCCTTGGCGTTCATGGCCGTGAACGCGTTATAGTTCGGTTCATATTGGGCGATGCGGTCCAAGTAGGCCTGGACGACCTCTACCGTCGTATATTTTCCGCTTTGATAGCCGGCTTCCAGCTCCGACAACGTCATTTCCTCGAATTGAAATTTGGAGGCTGCGCGCGCGTTCGGCGCCGCGACGAAGGAAGCGGCGGCGAGCATGAAGGCGAGCAACAGCATCGCGAAGCGATTGCGAAGGATGTATGATTGCATGTGCGAATCTCCTTTCGAATTGGAAATATAGCGAGACGGGTAGATTGTTCTGCATCCGTATGGCGATATCGGCTGACGATCGGGCGACTGCTCCGCATCCCTCCTTGAACGATGAATGGTCATGCTTTTCGAAATTGGTTTCCCCGCATTGCGATTTTCATGTAAGATAATATCACTTAAATTTAGGAATTAGAATAATAACATGAGGTATTTTTGGATAAAAATGAGGGCATTT
>CP171108.1:4440000-4525000 GCA_043187495.1 Paenibacillaceae bacterium WGS1546 | reverse complement strand
AAGCCTGCCTCAAGATGAGATTTCCCAATTCGTAAGACCCCTGGAAGAACACCAGGTTGATAGGCTCGGGGTGGAAGCGCGGCAACGCGTGGAGCTGACGAGTACTAATCGGTCGAGGGCTTATCCTAACGGATTGGCACGCAATGAGATTCACCTTCTTCCTTCGCACACTTTTGTTCGTATGCCTGCAACGCATTGCTTCGCAATGCTGCCTGCGGACATACGGGCCGTGACGACTAAAGTCGCACGGGTTCGTATCCGGTTTTCAGGGCGCAAGCCTAACAAATGTTAATTTAACGGAAAGCACCTATCGCAGGTGCTTTTTTTTCATTTGATCCTTTGCTTGCGGACACAGAAGACCTTATTTTGCTGAAACCCCCACATTTCGATGACGATTCGGACAGAGGATCCGTTAAATCGATGAAAACAGGCCGAAATGGCTATCATCGAGCTGAATAACGGATTCTCTGTCCGCACAGATGCTCGAAACGCGGTTTTTTCCGAAAATAGCGGATCCTCTGTCCGAACGGTCGGACCTCCGCTTCTATCGCCCTTTTTGCCGGGAGGCCCGCGCTTGCCCATGCCCTTCGGTTAAGCGACCATACTATAACCAAGGGAATGAAGTCTCGAGCGATCGGTGGTGAATCCGCAAACCGTGAATATTGCTTTCGATATGTTTTTCGCCAGAACGGAAGCGATGAAAAGGGGGATCGGCCGCTATTCGCAAAACATGATCGAAGCCATCCTCGGTCAGGACGAAAATCACGCCTACTATTATTTTTATCCCGACATCAGCCAAGGGGCCGAGCATCTGAAGGATCAGTTGCAGCAGTTTCTGTACCGCAACCGGATCGACGTCTATCACATGACGAGTCCGTTCAATCTGTTCCACCTGCCCGGACATCTGTTCCACGCGTACAGCGACGCGATGCTGACGAAGGCGTGGTTCGGCTACACGCGGGTCGCGGCCACGCTGTACGACGTGATTCCGCTCGTGCTGGAGAAGCAGTACATGAACGAGCATGTCCGGCCGATCTACATGAGGGTCATCGAGATGATCCGTTCCTGCGATATCGTCTACGCCATCTCGGAGACGACCAAGCGGGATGCCGTCCGGCTGGCCGGAATGGACCCGGACAAGATCCGCGTGATCATGGGCGGCTACGATCCGAAGTTCCGGCCGATGCCCGGCGGCGACCCGCTCCAGACCGCCCGTCGCTACGGGATCCATCGTCCCTACGTCCTGTGCACGGGGGGAGACGATCCGCGCAAAAATCTCGTCCGGCTCGTCGACGCGTTCATCGTCGCCAACCGGCTGCTGCACGGGAACTATCAGCTCGCGATCGTCTATAACGCGTCCGAGCAGGAAAAGAACGTCCTGCATGAGCTTGCGTCGAGTCTGGACGGGGCCGGCTCCGTCGTCGTTACGGGGTACGTTCCGGACGAGGATCTGGTCGCGCTCTATAACGGCGCCGAGCTCTTCGCCTTTCCTTCCTTGTACGAAGGCTTCGGCTTGCCGGTCGTCGAAGCGATGGCATGCGGGACGCCCGTTCTGACTTCGTATAATTCATCGCTGGCGGAGATCAGCGAGCATGCGGCGTACCTGGTCGATCCCGAGAACCGGGACGCCATCGCCCACGGTTTGTTCCAGCTGCTGTCGAATCCGCCGTTGCTGAAGGATATGGCTGCCAAAGGTCTCGAGCAAGCGAAGAAATTCGGTTGGGCGGACGTGGCGCGCAAGGTGCTGGACGGGTACGAAACGGTGTTTCGCCGCAAGATCGCGGTGTTCTCCGCGGATCATCCGTTTCTTCCGGACACCCATGGTCCCCTGCGCGAAGCGATTCCCTATCTGACGGACCGCAGCGAGGTCGACGTGTATGTCGAAACCGTGCGCGATCCGAACGAAGGCCACGATCCGGACAGTCCGATCAAGGTCTATCCCCACGCGGAATTCGCAAGCCGCAAGTCCCGCTACGACTATATCCTCTATGAGCTCGGAAACGAAGATCGCTACCGGTTTATCGTCCCCTATTTGGACCAGATGTCGACGATTCCCGGCATCGCGGTGCTGAACGGGGATCATCTGCACGAGTTGACATGGAAATGGACGATCGGCCGCAATTCGTTGGACGATTATTACCGGGTGATGGCCCGGGAGTACGGTTCGAACGCGCAAGCGCTCATGGACCGGGTGCTCTGCGGAGCGGCGGAAAGAAGCGACGTTCCGCTCGTTCGATATTACTTGGGCTGCGCGAAATCGATTATCGTCTACGATCCTTTGACGTTGGCGCGCTTGCGGGGGCAAGGCTACCGGAACGTGCTGCTGTCCGCCGTTCCCGCGCTTGCTCCGGTCGAGAACGGATCAAGCGGCGGCTCGACATTCAGGTTCGCGAGTTTCGCCGCCGATCCCGAGCGGCCGCTCGATCCCGCGGTCATCCGCGCGCTAAGAAGCTTGGCCGACCAAGGCTGCGCCAAATTTCACTTCACGCTGCTCGGCCGATGCGACCCCGCACCGGCGGAAGAGCTCCGTGCGCTCGCCGCGCGCTACGGGCTGGAACGGAACGTCTCGATCGTCGGAGGAGCATCGCTGCGGCAATACAAGCAAGCGATCCGGAAGACGAACGCGGTCGTGCTCGCGGGAGAAGCCTCCTCGGGCCAATCGCCTTACGCCGCGTTCGCCGCGATGGCCGCCGGCATTCCCGCGATCGTCCCCGACGAAGAACCATACCGGCAGCTTCCCGAGGAGCTCGCGATTCGCGTTCCTGCGGGAGCCGCGTTCGAAGCGAGCTTGGCGGAGGCGATGCTTCGGCTGTATCGCGGCCGGAGCGAGGCCGCGGGTGACGTTGCGGAAGCCGCCGAACGATTGAGGGCCGCTCATTCCGTCGCCTTGTTCGCGGAGAGGCTTCAGGAGGCGATTGAATTAAGCGGTAGCCTGGGGGAGAATCCGACCGTATATTGGCATATTCAACAAAGTCCGGACGGCGTACCGCGCATACGAAATCTGTAACGGAGGAGGAGCGGCGATATGCTCGAATCCCAACTGTGCAAGGAAGCGGACTTCTCCGCGCCATGGTTTGCCCACGCTTGCGGCAAGCTGAGGGAAGGGATGCGGTATCACCGGAAGCTGTGGGAATGGTGTTACATCTACGAGGCGTTAAGGGAAAGGGGCAAGCTGATGCCGTTCAAGCGGGGCCTTGGCTTCGGGGTCGGCAAGGAGCCGCTTACCGCGGCTTTCGCCTCGCTCGGGGCCGAGATCGTCGCGACCGATCTGGACGTGGAACGCGCCAAGGCGCAGGGATGGGTCGATACGAACCAGCATGCCCTCAGCCTGACCGACTTGAACGAAAGGGGCCTGTGCGATCCGCATCAATTCGCGCATTTGGTGAAATACGAAACCGCGGATATGAATCGGATCAGCGAGTCCTATACGGGACAATTCGATTTTACTTGGTCGTCCTGCAGCTTCGAGCATCTCGGATCGATCGAGAACGGGAAAAGATTTATCGTTAACCAGATGAAATGCTTGCGCCCGGGCGGGGTGGCCGTCCATACGACCGAATTCAACCTGACATCGAACGACGCGACGCTGGAGGCGCCGATCCTCGTTATTTTTCGTCGGAGGGATATCGAAGAGATGGTCGCGGAATTGCGCAAAGAAGGCTATCGGATCACGGTCGACTACACGGCGGGAACGGGGCCGTTCGAATCCTACGTCGATCTGCCGCCGTATACGAACCCCGTTCATCTGCGATTGATGCTGGGGCAATACGTCTCGACGTCGATCGGCTTGATTATCGAGAAGCCTTAATCGCGCGAGAACGAACGAAGAGGGACGAAGCGGCATCGCTTCGTCCCTCTTCGCGATCATCGCCCCGGACTCAGGTCCGGAGCTTGCCTTGCAATCTGCCGAGCAGGAGATCGGCCAGAATGGCGAGCAAGGCCGCCGGGATCGCGCCGGCATAGATCTGCACGTTGTTGCGCATGTTCAGACCGGAGTAGATCTCCCGTCCGAGTCCTTCGCCGCCGATCAGCGGGGCGAGCGTCGCCACGCCGATCGCGATGACTGCGGCGACGCGGAGTCCGGCCATCAGGAACGGCAACGACAGCGGCAGCTGAACCTTCGCGAGCAATTGCAGCTGGCTCATGCCCACGCCTTTGCCGGCGTCCATGATCCCCTTGTCGATCTCCTTCAGTCCGACGTACGTGTGCCGGATGATCGGGAGCAGGGAGTAGAGGAACAGGCCGACGACGATCGTCTTGAACCCGAGGCCGAGCGCGATCATCAGCAAGGCGAGCAACGCCAGACTCGGGACGACCTGAATGATGTTGGCCGTCGCCAGAATAACCGCGGCCAGCCTCTCGTTGCGGGCGCTGACGATGCCGAGCGGCACGCCGACGAGCAAGGCCAAGCCTAATCCGCACAGGACCATCAAGATATGGCCCCAGGTTAAATTCAAGAGATGCTGCCAATTGTTCTGCAAATAGTGCATCAGCTCCATGAATCCGTTGTTGCCCATCTTGTCTCACATCCTTGCGTTAGGATAACCACCCTTGTCCGGTCAAAAATTCACGGGCCACGTCGCGAGGGCTGCGCTTGTTCACGTCGACTTCGTAATTCAACGACGTCATCGTCTCGACGTCGATCTTCCCGCTCAGCATCGCGACGATTTCATCCAATTCCGGGTATTGCTCCAGAACGTCGTTCCGGACGACCGCCGAGGCGTCGTAAGGCGGGAAGAACTGCTTGTCGTCCTCGAGCGTCTGCAGGTTGAACTCCTTGATGCCGGGATCCGTCGTATACGCCAGCACGACGTCCACTTCTTTATCCGCTACCGCCTTGTACACCAGGGAAATTTCCATCGGAAAGGTCTTATCGAACGAAAATCCGTAATATTCCGTAAACGCTCTGTACCCGTCGTTATCCCGCTCGAGCCACGTCGTGTCGACGCCGACATTCATGTTTTGAGCCAGATCCTGCAAGTCGGAGACGGTAACGAGGCCGTGCTCGTCGGCGACTTCCTTCCGAACGGTAAAAGCGTAAGTGTTTTCGAAGCCGAAGGGGTCGTACCATTTGAATCCGAAGTGCTCGTCGAAGCCTTGCTGCGCTTGCCTCAGCACCTCTTCGCGGTCTTTCGTATCCTCGATGTCGAAATAGCCGTTATAAATTTCGCCAGAGTACAGCGTGGCCATCTGGACGTCGTTGCTTTTCATCGATTGAATAACGATCGGACTTGCGGCCAGATCGGGGACGATATCGACTTTGATGTCCGTGCGGTCTTCGATCAGCGCTTTGTACATCTCGGCGATGATTTTCGGTTCCGAGTACGTTTGCGTTCCGATCTTGATCGTACCTGACGAGGCTCCGCCTCCATTGCTCCCCCCGCAACCGGCGAGAACGGCGGATACCGCCAAAACCAACGCGACAACGATCATAGCTTGTTTTTTCATGTTTCCTCCCGTGATTCCAGATTTTGAATTTCGATGGTTAGCGCCCGGGGGACGCAGCGAGCGTTTTCGCTCTTCTTGTAAAGTGTTTCTCCAACGCGCCCAGCAGCCGGTCGGCCAGCAAGGCCAAGATGATCGCGCAGAGCGCGGCGAAGACGATCAGCGGCGTTCGGTTCACGCCGATGCCGGAGATGATCAGCTGTCCGAGCCCGCCGGCTCCGATCAGCGCCGCAAGCGTCGTCCAATTGATGACGTAGACGGTCGTCAGGCGGATTCCGGACATGATGAACGGAAAGGCGAGCGGGAACTGAATCCGCAGCAGCTGCTGGATCCGGCTGTATCCCATGCCTCGGGCCGCTTCCAGTATCGCCGGATCGACGGATTGGAAGCCCGCGTGCGTATTGCGAAGGATCGGCAGAATGGAATACAGGAACAGCGCGAATACCGCCGGTTTCACGCCGATCCCGAGCAGCGGAATCAGCAGCGCCAAGAGCGCCAGGCTCGGAATCGTCTGGAACAGATTCGCGAGCATGAAGATCGGACCGTGCAGCAGCTTTTTCTTGCCTCCGGAAAGATAGATGCCCAGCGGAACCGATACGAGAACGCCTAAAGCGACCGCGATGGCGGACAACGTCAAATGCTCCTTCGTCGCGTTCAGCAAATCCGGGTAACGATCGCGCAAAAAGTCGAAATATTCAGACATGGGCGGCAACCCTTTCGCCTTGCTCCGCGTACACGTCCGCCATATGACTGACGACGGAACCTCTCGTGATCAAGCCGACGAATTGCTGATCGTCCCGGACGACGGGCACGTTGGAAAGCTGGTGTTCGCTGAGCAGGTTAAGCGCGACGCCCAGCGGCGTGTTCGTCCGCACGACGTGCTCGACCGGTTTCATGACGTCGGCCACGGTCTTGCTCTCGTCCCCGTAATGGTCGAGAATCCGGTAGATCGACACCGTGCCGACGAGCCGGTTCGATTTGTCGACGATCAGCAGAGAGTCGACCCGCTTCTTCTCCATCATTTTCATCGCTTCGGCGAGTCCCCGCGTCGGCAGGGCGACGGCCGGCGATTCGACCATGACGTCCTCGACGGACGGCATCGTCTCGTCCTGCAGGTTCTCGGAGCGCAGCCGGTTTTTGCCGATGAAGCTTTTGACGAAATCGTTGGCCGGATGGCGCAAAATTCGTTCGGGCGGCCCGGACTGCACGACGCTGCCGGCGTTCATGAGGACGATTGTATCGGCCAGCTTGATCGCTTCGTCCATATCGTGGGTGACGAACACGATCGTCTTTTTCAGCTCCCGCTGGAGCCGGATCAGTTCGTCCTGCAGTTGCTCGCGGCTGATCGGATCGAGCGCGCTGAACGGTTCGTCCATGAGGATGACCGACGGCTCCGCCGCCAAGGCGCGAATGACGCCGATGCGCTGCTGCTGCCCGCCGCTCAGCTCCGCCGGATAGCGGCTTCCGTAGATCGCAGGATCCAGGCCGACCAAACGCAGAAGCTCGTCGACTTTGGCCGCGATCCTGGTTTTCTCCCATTTCAGAAGACGGGGAACGACGCCGACGTTCTTCGCGATGTTCATGTGCGGGAACAAGCCGATGTTCTGGATGACGTATCCGATCTTCCGCCGCAGCTCGACCGGATCGATGGATGAGATCGGCTTGCCGTCGATCCGGATTTGGCCGGACGTCGGCGAGATCAGCCGGTTGATCAGCTTCATCGTGGTCGTCTTGCCGCATCCGCTGGGACCGATCAGGACGGTGATTTCTCCCTCCTTCATCTCGAAATCCAATTCGTTCAGCACGCGATGTCCGCCGTCGTAGACTTTGCTTACGCCTTCAAACTTGATCAAGAAAAATCCCCCTCCCTTTTTACGACCCATAAATCATGCAACGTTACGAATCATAAAAAATGAGTAGCTTAAATCAAAGAGCTGCTCGAGCGCAGTCTTTCCGTCCGGATATAAAGATCATCGTTTAGCGACTGAAGGGCGAAATGAGAAACTTGCATAAGCTATCCGGAGTGAGAAGTCGGTTTGTTGCGAGGATAAAAAGCCTGGCGGATTATGGAGTCGCCGTTATAGGTACTCGATAATTTTTTCTTACTATAACAAACAATGATTTTCCTGACAACCTTGCGGAATGTTAGCTGACACCGAGAAATGCCGGTCTGACGGGGGCTTGCGCCGCTTCAAAAAAAATGTGAGACAACTCATAAACGGCAAAATATAAGGAAATATATAACAGAAAAAACCGTGCGGAACGCCTTGCGCTCCGCACGGTTTTTTTGGGGGGGAGTCGCTATCCTCGCAGCAAAATCAAATCCCAATGGAGATGTCCTTGGTGGGCGGCCAGCTGATCGAGCGTGACCGACTCGATCGCGGCGCCCGTCATCGGAACGTTGTAGATCCGAAAGCCTCTGTCGACGAATTTCTGCATGATCGGCCGAGGAGCGACGTTCCCCCACAGCAAGGGCAAATATTCCATGAAAATAGCGAGCCTGCCGTTCGCGTCGATGACCTGGAACAGGCTGTCCATAATGTACGGTTCTCCGCCGTCGATATCGATTTTGATCACGTCGATTTTTTTCGAAGCGCCCAGCAGCTCGGCCAATACGGCCGTCCTGACCTTCGTTCGGGTGACCGGATTCAAATCGTGCAGGCTGGGATAGAAAATGCTCGATCCGCCCTCGCCGCGCGTCTCTATGACCTGCTCGCCGTTCTTGTCCGATACCATGACCCGGTGGAGCAGTACGTTGGCATAGCCGTTGACGGCAGCGCTTTTCAACAGATTGCGATGATGGAACGGATTCGGCTCGAACGCGTGAACGAAGCCGGTCGGCCCCGCCTTCATCGCGGCCAGCAAGGTGAAGTAACCGCTGTGGGCGCCGATATCGAGGACGGTCATGCCGGGCTGGATTGCGGACAGGAACGAGCCCGTCAGCCACTCCTCCCAGCCGCCGGTCAGATAGATCGCCATGCATACCGGGTCGCGAAGATCGAGGAACATCGCCGGCCCGGCCTTAAGGTTCGTCAACACCGTATGCTCTCCGACATATACGTGGGGCCTAAATTCGAACAATGCGAACTCCTCCTATGCGGTTGGGGGTTGATCTTCGGTCAGCAGGAGCGACGGCAAACGCACGCGGCACGGGGAGGCGTTGTGCTTATACAGGCGAATCTCGGCGTGCGGCTCTTCCTTTTCGACGGCGAAGCCGGCATCCAGCCGCTCCGTCCGGGTAACGGGGTGATTCCATAGCAGCCGTCGTCCGCGTTCGGAGGTGACCTCGAGGGTGAACTCGCCATGTCCGTCGATCTCGATCTCCGCCCGTAAGGCATAGCGTCCGGGAGCAAGCGTCAACGAAGGGCCGTACAGCACGTATCCGGGGCGACCCGCAGCGAAATAACCGTCTTTATCGAATCCCGAAGGTCTGACGAAAGGCGCGAAATAAGCGTTCGGGACGATCGGCGCCGGCATGTAGCGCAAAGGCTCGTGGGGCAGCGGTTCGCCCGTCAAGTCCTTGCCGATTTTGCGGATGCGGAGGACGGCGATGCCGTTGGCGAACAGGAACGGACTGTCGAACATCGTCTCCGCCAAGTCGGCTTTGTCGCATTGAATCCAGCACTGGCGCGGGTTGTTCAGATGCATATCCATGTCCAGCTTGCGGAAATAAGTCGCTCCGAGCGACTCCGTCGGCAGACCGTAAGCGGTCGTTAACAAGCTTAAGTAGTCGTCGCTGAACTGAATCAGCCAGCCCATGTCCATCAGCTTGCCGAAGGGGACCGTCACGAGCGCCGTTCCTCCGGGCTCAAGCAGATTATAGATCCGGCGAATCGCCCTCAGCGGCGCTTCCACGTCTCCGGATTTGCTCTCTCCGTAAGCGTGCTGTCCGACGTGCTCGACGGTCGACAGACACACGATCAGCGCATGCTTATCGGCGTAATCGAACAGATCGACGTTCATGACGCCCGGGGCTTCCTCGAATTTGTCCAGGACGAGCCGATTGGCGAGAGCGGGGTAGGGATCGAGCAGGCTCCGGTAGTTGGCGAGCACGTTGCCGATTTCCAGGAAAGGCTCGCGAACGCCGGCTTCTTCTTCGAGCAAAAAACGAAGGGCGATCGGAATTTCGATCGCTCGTTCCGAGCTGTTCCCGTAGGGGAGGTAGTTATAAGGCAACGGCTGACGGTCGACTAAAAAGTAATTGAACATTTCCCGTCCGGCGATTCCCATGTTAGGCGGTCATCCTTTGTGCGCGTAGGTTTGTAACACCAGTAATGAAGTATATGCGGAAAACGCGATTCCGCATGGACAAATGTCGGTGCGCCGGCTAATTGTTCGCCGAGGGCCGCGAAGCCGATCGGCCGGCGAGCACATATACTGACGGAAACGGCAAGCGGAAGGGGTGGCGGACACCGATGAGCTGTACGGGGGTGTACTGGGTCGGTCCGGTATACGATATGGGCGGTTACGGAAACGTATCGCGCAACTTTCTGCGCGCGCTCGAGGCGGCGAATATTCCGGTCTATATCGCCAAGACGATGGACGGCGGGCACCAGGCGGAGATCGGAGAAGATACGGTCCGATGGCTGGAAAGCCTGTCGACGACCGCGATCGGAGATCAAGTCGTCTGCATCCGGCACGGGGTGCCGGCCCACTTCCACCTGAGCCCGCCGCTCGTCCGCGTGATCAAGACGATCGGCATCACGCTGTTCGAGACGGATCGCGTTCCCGCGGATTGGCCGGCGAAATGCAATCTCCTGGACGAAATATGGGTGCCTTCCAAATTCAATTACGACACGTTCTCGCGAAGCGGCGTGGACGCTGCCAAGCTTCGCGTCGTGCCGTATCCGATCGACGTGACGAGGTTTTACCCGGGACGGCCGTACAACCAAGTCGTGTGGCATCCCCCGCTGCGCGCTTTTTCCTTCCTTTACGTCTTCGGCTTCGATTTTCGCAAGGGCGTCGATTTGCTGGTCCAGGCGTTCTGCTCCGAGTTCGGCCGGGACGAAGAAGTGTCCCTTGTCTTGAAAATTTACGTGCACAGCGGTTACGAACCCGCTTACGTCATGTCCGTGATCCGTTCGTACGTGCCGGCGGACCGGCTGTTCACGCAAATTTTCGTCATTGTCGAGCCTTTCGGAGAGCAGCAGCTGATCGATCTGTATTCGAGCTGCGACGCCTACGTCTCCGTGGACCGGGCGGGCTGGGGGATGCCGGCGATGGAGATGATGGCGCTCGGGAAGCCGGCGATCGGCTTGAACTGGGGCGGTTATACCGAGTTCATGAACGCGGAGAACAGCATTCTGATCGAGCCGGAGCCGGAGCTCGTGCCGGTCGACGCCAAGCTGCAATCCGAGCGTCCGGACTACTACCGCGATCATCGATGGGCGGACATCCGGGCGGACAAAGTCGGCAAGGCGATGCGGAATTTGTACGAAGATCGGGCGAAGAGGGAGCGAATCGGCAAAAAAGCGGCCTTCGACGTTCATTTCGAATTTTCCCCCGCGGTCATCGGCAGCCGGATCAAGCGGTTGCTCGGCGTACGGTAAAAACGCCTTGCGGGTCAGGGCGGATGGACCATTTTGCCGCCATTGGTTAATCGTCCATGCCATGCGGGCGGGCCGTCCATACAATAAACCGTGCATTTGCAGCGGTCGATCCGCCGGATCGGATTCCGTTGATCCAAGCGAAGGGGATCTGAGACATGAAAATCGTCATAATGGCAGGCGGCAAAGGCAGCCGGCTATGGCCGAGAAGCGTGGAGGATCGTCCCAAGCAATTCCTCGCGCTGGCTTCGGAGGAAACGATGCTGCAGCAAACGTATCGCCGCCTCGCCCGCATCGTGCCGCCGCGGAAAATTTACGTCGTCACCGCGGCGGCTTTCCGGTCGCTCGTGCTGGAGCAGCTTCCGGAGCTGGAGGAGGAGAGGCTCATTCTCGAGCCGGTGCAGCGGGATACCGCGCCATGCGTCGCGTTGTCCGCCCTTCACTTTATTCGCCTGGGGGATGACGAGACGCTCGTCATGATGCCCTCCGACCAGCACATTCCGAACGTTCTCGCCCTGAACGAAGCGTTGATCAAGGCGGAGGCGGTCGCCGACGCGTCGCCGTCGATCGTCACGCTTGGCGTCGTGCCTGTTCGCCCCGAGACGAATTACGGCTATATTACCGCCTCCCCGGAGCGAACCCACGACGGCGCCCGGAAGGTCGTCTCGTTCGTGGAGAAACCGGATCTGGAGACGGCGCGCCAACTGGCCGCCAAGCCGGACGTGTACTGGAACAGCGGCATTATCGTCTGGCGGCCTTCCACGATCGCGAGGGCGACGGAGACTTACCAGCCGGACATGTGGAAGGCGCTCGCGCGAGCGGGGGATCGCATCGCCGAGGCGTACGCCGAGCTGCCCCGAATTTCGGTCGATTACGCCATCCTGGAGAAGGCGAGCAATCTGTACGCGATTCCCTTCCGTTACGAATGGGAGGACATGGGAAGCTGGACTTCGTTCGAACGGATCCGCGAGGCGGCGGCCGATGCGAACGGCAACATTACGCACGGGACCGTTCATGCGTTCGAATCGAGCCATAACATCATTTTCGCCGAAGGCATGAAGACGATCGTGATCGGAGCGGAGGATTTGATCATCGTATCGACAACCGAAGGGCTTCTCGTCTGTCACAAATCGAAGGAGCCCGATTTAAAGTCGTTCGTTCAACGCGTGGAAAAGCAGGGGGGAGGCGCAGTCTGATGAAAGCGCTCGTGACCGGCATTACCGGTTTCGTCGGAAGCCATATGGCGGAGCTGCTGCTCGCCAAAGGGGTGGAAGTCGTCGGAACGATCCGTCATCGCAGCCGCATGGACCATATTTCCCATCTCCTGAAGGACATTCGCCTCGTCGAATGCGAGCTCAGGGATCCGTTCTCCGTGGAAACGATGATCGACGCGGAGCGGCCCGATCTCATTTTCCATCTGGCCGCGCAGAGCTTCGTGCCGACGTCCTGGAACTCTCCGATCGATACGATTCACAACAACGTCGCCGGGCAGGTGAATCTGTTCGAGGCCGTTCGCCGTTTCGGACTGCGTACGAAAATCCAGATCGCCTGTTCCAGCGAGGAGTACGGGCAAGTCGAGCCGGACGAGACGCCGATCAAGGAAACGAATCCTTTGCGCCCGCTCAGCCCGTACGCGATCAGCAAGGTCGCCCAGGATTATCTCGGCTATCAGTACTACAGAAGCTACGGGCTGCACGTCGTGAGGACGATTACGTTCAACCATACCGGCCCGAGGCGCGGGGAGAACTTCGTGACGTCCAATTTCGCCAAGCAGATCGTCGATATCGAGAAAGGGAAGAAGGAGCCGATTCTGTTCGTCGGCAATCTGGAAGCGAAGCGGGATTTCACCGACGTTCGAGACGTCGTGCGAGGGTACTGGCTGGCGCTGGAGAAGGGCGCTCCGGGCGAGAACTACAACATCGCCTCCGGCAAGTGCTATACGATCGCTGAGATGCTTCGGACGCTCCTGAGCTTCAGCGACGTCCGCATCGAAGTCCGTACCGACCCCGCCCGCTTGCGGCCGTCGGACGTGGAAATTCTGCTGGGGGATTACCGCAAATTCCACGAAGCGACCGGCTGGAAGCCGGAAATTCCGTTCGAGCGGACGATGGAGGATCTTCTTCATTATTGGCGCTCGCGGCCTTAGAAGGGGGAAAGCCGATGTATACGATGTGCACGATCGTCGCCAAAAATTATACCGCGTTCGCCCGGACGCTCGTGCAATCCTTCCTCGAGCACCATCCAACGGGCAAAGCGTACGTCTTGCTGGCCGACGAGAACGAGGGCAAGCTGAACGCCCACGAGGAAACGTTCGAGTGGGTTCATCTGGCGGATATCGGCTTGCCTGCATGGCCCGACATGCGGTTTCAATACGACGTGACGGAGTTCAGCACGGCGGTCAAACCTTTTTTTCTCGAATATTTGCTGAAATGCAAAGGCGCCGAATCGGTCATCTATTTCGATCCGGACATTCTGATCACGCAGCGCATGGACGATTTCTACCGGAATCTTCCGCAATACGCAGCCGTGCTGACCCCGCATATTCTTTCCCCGCTGCCGGACGATCGTCTGCAGCCGGAGGAAGTCGATCTGCTTCAGGCCGGCGTCTATAACCTGGGGTTCATCGCCGTCACGGGCAAGGACGAGACGTTCCGGCTGCTGGAATGGTGGAAAGCGAGGCTGGCCAACTATTGCATTATGGATCCCGCCCGCGGCTACCATGTCGATCAGAAATGGATGGATCTCGCGCCGGCTTTGTTCGAAGGCGTCCATATTCATAAGGATCCGACGTATAACGCCGCTTATTGGAATCTCCACGAACGCCCGATCGCGAACCGCGGCGGTCTGTACGAAGTGAACGGAAGGCCGCTGACGTTTTTCCATTTCAGCGGCTTCGACGCGAGCCTGACGCGGATTTCCCGCCATCAGACTCGCCACGGCTGGCAGGGGAAGCCGGGACTGCACGGCTTGTTCCGCGAATACGCGGAGCGATTGGCGCAGAACGGCTTGGCCGTCTCGTCGGGCTGGCGCTACGCGTACGACTATTTCGACAACGGCGTCGCGATTCCGGCGATCGCCCGCAAAATCTACCGCAAGCTCGGGGCGCTGCCGGCGTTCGGAAATCCTTTTCACACGCTTACCCCGAACGGGTTTTACTCCTGGCTGTTCGCTCCGGCGGAAGCCGGCTCTCCGATTCCCCGGCTGTTAAAAGAAATTTACGAAACCCGCGTCGACCTGCAACGACTGTTTCCCGCCATGCAGGGAGAGCACCGTCGGAGCCTGATGACGTGGGCCAGGCAGTTCGTGCCGATCGAATACGGCGTCGATCCGGTCGTCTGGCATCCGGTCATAGATTCCATGATCTACAGTTAGGAGGGGGCGCGGTGGCTCCCGGAGTCAACCTGATCGGCTACGCGAGATACGAGATGGGAATCGGGGAATCGTGCCGTCTGGCCGCGAGGGCGCTGCAGGCCGCCGGCGTTCCGTTCGGCATCCTGAATTACTCGGGAGGCAATATGTCCCGCAGCGAGGACCGTTCCTGGGCGTTCAAGGAAATCGATGCTCCCCGGCATCCCGTCAATTTGTTCCACATTAACGCGGATCAGATGCCGCTTGCCTGCGAGACGCTCGGTCCGTATTGGTTCAGCGGCCGGAAGAACATCGGGTACTGGCATTGGGAGCTGCCGGAGTTCCCGGACGAATACGCGGCCGGCTTCCGTCACCTCGACGAGGTATGGGTGCCGTCCGCATTCGTGCGGGACAGCGTCTCCCGGAAGTCGCCGATCCCCGTCCGCGTCGTCCCGCACGGCATCCGGGTCGTAGCGGAGCAAGGCGTCGATCGGCGATATTTCGGCTTGCCGGAACGAAAGTTCCTGTTCCTCTGCATGTACGACACGTTCAGCTACTCCTCGCGCAAAAACCCTTCGTCCGTCTTGAAGGCGTACCGGGCGGCGATCGCCAGGTACGGCATGCCGGCCGGGCTGGTCGTCAAGATGAACAATCCGCAGCGGGGCGAGACCGACAATATCCGGAGGGAAGCCGAGGACTTGCCGGACGTGCGGATCATCGACCGGGTGCTCAGCCGCGCCGAAGCGAACGCTCTGCTGCAATGCGCCGATTGCTGCGTTTCCCTGCACCGGGCGGAAGGCTTCGGGCTGCCGCTGGCCGAAGCGATGGAGCTGGGCAAGCCGGTCATCGGCACGAACTGGTCGGGCAACACCGACTTCATGAACGAGGACAATTCCGGCGCAGTGCGGTACAGGCTGGCCCGGATCGGCACGGATTTCGGTCCCTACAAGGCGCATCAGCTATGGGCGGAGCCCGACGCCGAGCACGCCGCCTATCTGATGTGGAGGATGGTCCACGACGACGGTTGGCGCATGCGGATCGCGAGGAAGGGGCAGGCGACGATTCGCGAATCGTTCTCGCCCGAAGCGTCCGGCCGGGCGATCCGGGAACGGCTGGCCGCCATCTAGGTTTGCAGCCTCCTGACGGGATTGCTGGGCGGACACAGAAGGGCCGCGGGCGATGGGCGGGGTGAAAGGTGCGCGAAAAACGGAAGTGCGGGAAGCGAAACGAAACGGCGCAAAGGCGCGACAAAGGACCGTCAGGGCGAACTCCCCTGACGGTTTTTCTTAAATGAGTGAGGGATCTTCATTCCACTTGATCTTTAGCGATCGGACACAGAAGCCCTTATTTTGCCGAACCCCCCTCATTTTGAAGATGAATCGGACAGAGGATCCGTTATTTCGATGATTTAGGGCCGAAATCACCGTCTCGGAGCCAAATAACGGATCCTGTGTCCGCAAAGGTGCGCAAAACCCGGTTTTGTTCGCAAATAGCGGATCCTCTGTCCGTACGGTTCGGGGCGACAGGGCAAAGAGGATGAAAATACAGTTGGACGTTGGATCGACGGGGGAAAGAGGCGGACGACGGCGAACCGGACGGTGCGGAAAGACTGCGGCAAGCGAAAGCGCGGGGGAACGAATCAACCTCGCCGCTGCACCTTCGCACTCCGTGCCCCACCATAGGCCTCACACTAGTTGTATGAAGTACAATTATTTGCTCGGAAATTTTGCGGATATTTTAAATAAATGCACGAAGTACAACTAATCTGTCCAAACTGGGCGAGAATGAAGGGAAAGAGGCTGAATTAGTTGTAGTTATGCAATTATCGAAATGGAAGGGTCGAATCGGACCTGAATTAGTTGTACAAAATACAATTCGTACTCCGATCTCCGTAAGCTTCTTCGGCATCCAGGGACGCCGAAGTCGTTTTTACTTGCGATTTGTTAGGGTTCGACAAGAACCCTGCCAAGCTATGACCCATATAATGAATTGTCGGTCGGGTCAATGCCCGCACAGGTATTTGGCATACTGGATAGGCCGCATATATACGACGGATCGATTGCGAATTCCGTTGTAAAGGTCTTTCTGCGGCTTGCCGTTCAGTTCGATGATCCAGGGGTGCGCATCGTGATCCAAGGCGACGTCCACGCTGAATTCGCCTAAATGGTAGGGCGTGTTCATTTCGATGATTTCCGCCGTTCTCAGGCTGATATTGTATATAGACGTTTTGATCGCGTCGACCCGATCGGGAGGATACAAGGGCTTAAGCACCTCGTCCGCAAGACAAGCTTTGACGCAGATGCTCGTATTGTAACTGCCCTTGAACGCAATCCGGCTCACAAGATTCGTGACGGACCATAACCCGTTTTCGTTTTTCTGCACGAGCGCCCGGATATCGAACACTTGATCTTTGATTCGATGAACGGGGATCCCTTTTTGAATAATATAGGGATTGGATCCGAGCAGACGGCGGACGTGATCCTGAAATTCGGCTTCGCGCTTGAATATCCATTTCGGCGAAAAGTAATGGTGGCCGACGTGAATTTCTCCCGTACCCGTCAACTCCGCCCGATAAACCCCTTTGCCTTTATTTCCGTAAAAGGGTTTAAAATAAACGACGTTATGCTTCCGCAACAATTCGACTTCGTTTCCCTGCTCGTAGATCGCGGTTTCCGGCAAATAATCGGCCAGCCATCTGTTTAAATAGTCGTAAATTTCGGATTTATTCAGCTGGTTAATGTGATTAAAGCATTTATCCATGCCGATCGCGGTTGCCAGACGCCGGATCAGCTCCTGATCGGTGCCGTAACAGCGGTTATATACGACTTGAGGGAAAGGGAACTTGCCTGCGGTCCATTTTCGGTTTTTCCGATAGATACCGACGATTTGCCGCCGTTTCCAGTCGATGGACGAGGGGGTGAAGCAGAATAGTTTTACGGAAGCGTTATTGTATTTCAGATATTGATTGAGCACGTACTTTCGTTGAATGCGGTTTGCAACCATAATGCCGACCAAACCCTTTGGTTTTTTCATGGCTTGCCTCCGATGTTTGATTAAGGGGTGCCAAAAATAGCGTATGTAGAGATGCCTCAAATGCGTGGACAAATATACACCGCATTAAAATTTTTAGATAGGTACTAGCAACGAACGGCGGTCGCGGGAATAGTGTAAGTGCAGTAACAAACAACAATCTTCATAAGGAGCGTGTCTGAATGGGTAGATTACCGGGTCCTCCGGGACCTCCAGGTCCGCAAGGGCCGCCCGGCCCTCCGGGTCCGCAAGGTCCGCAAGGGATATGTCCTCCCTGTCCGCCCGGGCCTCCGGGTCCGCAAGGCCCCGCAGGTCCGCAAGGCCCCGCAGGTCCGCAAGGTCCGGCAGCGCCGGTATCGTTCGCTTTCCTGTGCAGCACGGTGGATCAAACCGTCGCTGCGGCGCTTACCCCCGGAGGTCAAGGCGGAGCGGTTACGTTCAATAACTCCGTAATCAACTCCACGGACGTTTCGTTTACCGCGCCATCTACCGTGAACATTTTGCAAACCGGATTTTACCGCATTACTTGGGAAGTGTTTCCTACGCCGGGAAATTCGGCATTCGGATTGTTTTTCGATCCGGACGGAGCCGGACCGATTCCGGCAACGTTGGTGCCTTGCAGCAACTACGGAACCGGAGCGGGGAACAATCCTTATCCGGGTCAAGTGATCGCGCAATTAACGGCCGGAGGGACGCTGACGCTTAACCGGATCGACAACACGGGCGCCCTGACGCTGCAAGCGAGCATCGGCGGCGGAACGCCCACGGTAAGCGCGTCGCTGATTATCGAGAGATTGGCATAATATCGATGCATGTGGAGCCCCCGTGTAATCATTCAACGGGGGTTTTTTGTTTTTCTTCAACGTCGCCGCCTTGACGGCAGTTGATGGGGTTTGCATTTTTCGCCAAGCGGCGTATAATATAGATATGGTCAAAGAAAGTCAAAGTCAGATCCGCCCCCGGCAGGCGCACGGACGGTCCGGTGACGGGCGTGAATCGGCGTTCGCCTGCTCGTATCGACGAAAGGAGGTTGGAGCGTGCGTAATATTTCCGATCTTATCGAACATTACTTAAAGCAGAGTCTGGAGAACAGCGCGGAAGGCGCCATCGAGATCCAGCGAAGCGATCTGGCCGACAAATTCTCCTGCGTGCCGTCGCAGATCAATTACGTGATCAGCACGCGGTTCACGCTCGAGAAAGGCTATTCCGTGGAGAGCAAGCGCGGCGGCGGCGGGTACATTCGCATTCAGCGGGTCGATCTGCCCTCCCTCGAAGCGGTGCAGCGCCATATCCGGCAGACGGTGGGCGAACGGATCGACCAGACGACGGCGGAAGGGCTGATCTACCAGTTGGAAGAGGCCCGGTTCGTCACCGGCCGGGAAGCTTATTTATTGAGGGCGGCCGTCTCCCGGGACGCGCTAGCGCTGAAGCTTCCGGTGCGGGACGAGATCCGCGCCAAGGTGCTCAAGGCGATGCTGATCGCCTTGCTGTCGAAATGAGAACAAGGAGGCGGGTAGCGATGCAATGTCAAGAATGCGGCAAACGTCCGGCGACGCTCCATTTCACGAAAATCGTGAACGGAGAGAAAGCCGAGCTGCACATTTGCGAGTCGTGCGCCAGGGAGAAAGGAGAGCTTCTTCCCGGGACGAACGCCGGCTTTTCCATTCACAACCTGCTCTCCGGATTGCTCGATTTCGAGCCGCACAATCCGAATCAGGCGGCCAAGCCCGCGACGGTCAAATGCGATACGTGCGGCATGACCTACGCCCAATTCGGCAAGCTCGGCCGGTTCGGGTGCAGCGACTGCTACAAGAAATTTTCCGAACGGCTTGATCCGCTGCTGAAAAGGGTGCATGGAAATACGGTTCACGTCGGCAAGGTGCCGAAGCGGGCGGGCGGCCACTTGAAGACGAAGCGGGAAATCGACCGGCTGAAGAAGGAAATGCAGGCGCGCATTCAGCGGGAGGATTTCGAGACCGCGGCGCAGCTGCGCGACCGGATTCGCGAGCTCGAGAACGAAATGAGCGGTTGAAGGGGGGAGAGAGACGATGGCCAAACGCAAATTCGTCAAACAAGCGCTCAGCCAGTGGATGAAGGCCGGCGGGCCGGATTCCGAAGTCGTGGTCAGCAGCCGGGTCCGCATCGCGCGGAATTTGCGCAACTTGCCGTTTCCGATGATGGCCGGCGAAGAGCAATCGCTGTCCGCGATGGAACAGCTGCTCGCAGTCGCCGAGAGCGGGCGGCTAAACGGACTCGGCAAGATCGAGCAGTCTCGCCTGTCCGAATTGTCGGAGCTCGAGAAGCTCGTGCTCGTCGAGAAGCACCTGATCAGTCCCGGCTTGGCCAACGAATCGCGCAATGCCGCGCTGATTTTGAGCCCGAACGAGGACATCAGCGTCATGGTGAACGAAGAGGACCATCTGCGCATTCAATGTCTATGCCCGGGATTTCAGGTGCGGGAAGCTTGGGAGACGGCGAGCAAGATCGACGATATTTTCGAGGAGCAGGTCGATTACGCGTTCGACGAGAAGCACGGCTACTTAACGAGCTGCCCGACGAACGTCGGCACGGGCATTCGCGCGTCCGTCATGATGCATCTGCCCGCCCTCGTCATGACGGGTCAGATCAACCGCATCCTGTCGGCGGTTGCCCAGGTCGGGCTCGCGGTTCGCGGCATGTACGGCGAAGGCAGCGAAGCGACGGGCAATCTGTTCCAAGTCTCCAACCAAATCACGTTGGGGCAGTCGGAGCAGGAAATCGTCGAGAATCTGTTCCAGGTGGCGCGCCAGATCATCGAACACGAGAAGACGGCGAGAACGAAGCTGCTGAACGAATCGCGGCTTCGCGTCGAGGATCGGATCCGCCGCTCCTACGGCGTGCTGACCCAGGCGATGATCATCGATTCGAAGGAAGCGTCGCAGCGGCTGTCGGATATCCGGCTGGGCGCGCACCTCGGGCTTCTCGGGGAAGCGGATCCGCAGGTGCTTAACGAGCTGCTCGTCGCGATGCAGCCCGGCAATCTGCAGATGACGTTCGGGGAACCGATGAGCCCGGAGGACAGAGACCGCTCGCGGGCGGAATTGATCCGCACCCGGCTGGCAACTCGTTCCTAAATGTAATATTCTTAAATTAACCAGGAGGTGTGTCTCATGATGTTTGGCAGATTTACGGAACGCGCGCAAAAGGTGTTGGCCTTGGCCCAGGAAGAAGCCGTGCGGTTGGGACACAACAATATCGGCACGGAGCATATTCTGCTCGGCTTGATCCGGGAAGGGGAGAGCATCGCCGCGAAGGCGCTGATCGCGCTCGGGCTCGGCCTGGAGAAAATCCAGGACGAAGTCGAGGCGCTGATCGGACGCGGTCAAGAGCAGCCTACGAATATCGCTTACACGCCGCGCGCCAAAAAAGTCATCGAACTGTCCATGGACGAAGCCCGGAAGCTCGGCCATACGTATGTCGGGACGGAGCATATTTTGCTCGGTTTGATCCGCGAAGGAGAAGGCGTGGCCGCTCGCGTGCTCAATAACTTGGGCATCAGCCTGAACAAAGCTCGCCAGCAAGTGCTGCAATTGCTCGGCAGCAACGAGAGCGTATCGCAGAACCACGGCCCGTCGGCGAACGTCAGCACGCCGACGCTGGACGGCCTGGCCCGCGATCTGACCGCGAGCGCGAAGGAAGGCAACATCGATCCGGTCATCGGACGCCAGAAGGAGATCGAACGGGTCATCCAGGTGCTGTCCCGCCGGACGAAGAACAATCCGGTGCTGATCGGGGAGCCGGGCGTCGGGAAGACGGCGATCGCCGAAGGTCTCGCCCAGCGAATCGTCAGCAACGAAATTCCCGAGACGCTGCGCGACAAGCGCGTCATGACGCTCGACATGGGCTCGGTCGTCGCCGGCACGAAATACCGCGGCGAGTTCGAGGATCGCTTGAAAAAGATCATGGACGAAATCCGCCAGGCGGGCAACGTCATCCTGTTCATCGACGAGCTTCATACGCTTATCGGAGCGGGCGGCGCGGAAGGCGCGATCGACGCTTCCAACATTCTGAAGCCGGCGCTGGCACGCGGCGAGCTGCAATGCATCGGCGCGACGACGCTGGACGAATACCGCAAATATATCGAGAAGGACGCCGCCTTGGAGCGCCGGTTCCAGCCGATCACGGTCGACCAGCCGACGCCCGAGGAAGCGATCCAGATTCTGCTCGGCTTGCGCGACCGTTACGAAGCGCACCACCGGGTGAAGATCACGGACGAAGCGATCGACGCGGCCGTAAAGCTGTCCGATCGCTACATTCCCGACCGCTTCCTGCCGGACAAGGCGATCGACCTGATCGACGAAGCCGGCTCCAAGGTGAGGCTGAATTCGTATACCGTACCGCCTAACCTGAAGCAGCTCGAGACGAGGCTCGAGGATATCCGCAAGGAGAAGGACGCCGCCGTACAGAGCCAGGAGTTCGAGAAGGCGGCCGCCCTGCGCGACACGGAACAGAAAATCCGCGAAGAGCTCGACTCGACGAAAAACCAATGGAAGGAAAAGCAGGGCCGCACCGACTCCGAGGTAACGCCGGAGGATATCGCGCAAGTGGTGGCCAGCTGGACCGGCATCCCGGTCAGCAAGCTCGCCGAGGAAGAAACGGAGCGTCTGCTGAAGATGGAGAACATCCTCCACGATCGGGTCATCGGCCAGGAAGAAGCCGTGAAGTCGGTCTCCAAAGCCATCCGCCGCGCCCGGGCCGGCCTCAAGGATCCGAAGCGCCCGATGGGCTCGTTCATCTTCCTCGGACCGACGGGCGTCGGGAAGACGGAGCTGGCCCGCGCGATCGCGGAAGCGATGTTCGGCGACGAGAACGCGGTCATCCGCATCGACATGTCGGAGTACATGGAGAAGCACTCCACGTCCCGTCTCGTCGGAGCGCCTCCGGGATACGTCGGCTACGACGAAGGCGGCCAGCTGACGGAGAAGGTTCGCCGCAAGCCGTATTCGGTCGTCCTGCTCGACGAGATCGAGAAGGCGCATCCGGAGGTGTTCAACATCCTGCTGCAAGTGCTGGAAGACGGACGGCTGACCGATTCCAAGGGCCGCTCCGTCGACTTCCGCAACACGCTGATCATTATGACGTCCAACGTCGGAGCGGAGCAGATCAAGAAAAACTCGACGCTCGGCTTCACGGCGGCGCAAGATGCCGGACGCGACTATCAGAATATGAAGGAAAAGGTGCTCGCCGAGCTGAAGAAGTCGTTCCGTCCGGAGTTCCTTAACCGGATCGACGAGTCGATCGTCTTCCATCCGCTGAACGAGGAGCACATCGCCCGGATCGTCACGCTGATGGCCGACGACCTGCGCAAGCGCCTCGTCGAGCACGACGTGAGCTTCGAATTGACCGATTCGGCGAAGGCGTTCCTCGCCAAGGAAGGCTACGATCCGCAATACGGCGCCCGTCCGCTCCGCCGTGCGATCCAGAAGCACATCGAGGATCGTTTGTCCGAAGACCTGCTGCTCGGCAAGATTGCCAAAGGCAACGCGCTCGTCATCGACGAGGAGGACGGCAGCCTCGTCGTCAAGCAGAAAGGCGAGATCGAGCTGTCCAAGGCGTAAAGTTCGCAATAAAGCAGAAAACGGCGGCGTTAGGGTGGCTATCCCTTTCGCCGTCTTTTCTTGATTTTGCAAGCGAGCGCCATCCTGCCGTGAGGTTCGCCATCGCAAGATGCGGCGGTTGCAGCATTTACTTCGAACGGACACAGCGGACGTTATTTGGTTGAAACCCCCTATTTTTGCCGGAGAATCGGACAGAGAATCCGTTATTGCGCTTATAAACCAGCAAATCAAGCTCAATTGGCCTAAATAAGCGCATCTGTGTCCGTAAGGTTGCTCAAAACCTCATTTTTTCGCAAATAAGGGATCTGTAGTCCGATCGCTCGGGGCAAGCCCTGCCAGGTACACGCTGCACTCCTCAGTTTGGCACTTCCGCCCAGCACCCCCGCTCGGCACACTCCGCACGATACACTCCTCAGCCCGGCATCCCGCTAAGAGACGAGCCGAAGGCCCCGACGAAAGGCGCATTTTTCCCCCGGTCGGTTTCTCTTGGCAGACGAACATGGTAAACTTATTAAGGACATTTATAAATTGGGGCGCTCTTGAGAGGGCCTGGGTTGAAATCCTAAAGGAGTCATCCTCTTCCATGGCAAAGGTCAAAATCAAGTTCGTCTGCACGCAGTGCGGGACGGAGTCTCCGAAATGGATGGGCAAATGCCCGGGCTGCCAGGAATGGAACACGATGGTCGAGGAAACCGAGACCGAAGTGAAGGCGCTCGTCGGACGAAGCGAACAGACTCGCGCGAAAGAAAAGCCGCGGGCGATCATACATATAGAGAGCGGGCAAGAACCGCGCATCGCGACGGGCATGGCGGAATTGAACCGGGTGCTCGGCGGGGGGCTTGTGCCCGGCTCGCTGCTGCTCGTCGGCGGCGATCCGGGCATCGGCAAGTCGACGCTGCTGCTGCAGACGTCCTATTCTCTCTCCGCGCAGGGCTTGAAGGTGCTGTACGTCTCCGGGGAAGAGTCGGTTCGCCAGACGAAGCTTCGGGCCGATCGCCTCGGCGCGCTTAATGACCGGCTCTACGTGCTCTGCGAGACGAACCTGGAGACGATCGAGGAGGCGATCGGCGAAGTCCGGCCCGACTTTCTCGTCATCGATTCCATTCAGACGGTGTACCGGCCCGAGGTCGCTTCCGCGCCGGGAAGCGTCGCGCAAGTCCGGGAGTGCACCGCTCATTTCATGCGCATCTCGAAGGTGAACGGAGTGGCGACGGTGCTCGTCGGCCACGTCACGAAGGAAGGGGCGATCGCGGGCCCCCGCCTTCTCGAGCATATGGTCGATTGCGTGCTTTATTTCGAGGGAGAGAGGCATCATACTTACAGAATCCTGCGCGCGGTGAAAAACCGGTTCGGATCGACGAACGAGATCGGCATTTTCGATATGAAGGAGGACGGACTGAGGGAGGTCGCGAATCCGTCCGAGCTGTTCTTGTCGGAGAGGCCGCTGGGCGTCGCGGGATCGACGGTCGTGGCCAGCATGGAGGGCACCCGCCCCGTGCTCGTCGAGCTGCAAGCGCTTGTGGCGCCGACGCATTTTCCTTCCCCGCGAAGAATGGCCTCCGGCTTCGATCATCATCGGATGTCGCTCGTCATCGCCGTTCTCGAGAAGCGGATGGGCCTGTTCCTGCAAAATCAGGACGCTTACTTGAATGCGGCGGGCGGCGTGAAGCTGGACGAACCCGCCGCGGATCTGGCGGCCGCGGTCAGCCTCGCTTCCAGCGTCAAGGACGCGCCGACCAAGCCGTACGACGCGATATTCGGCGAAGTCGGGCTGACCGGCGAAGTCCGTGCGGTGTCAAGAGCCGAGACGAGGGTGAGGGAGGCGCATAAGCTCGGTTTCAAGCGCGTCATATTGCCCGAACACAGCATGAAAGGCTGGCAGCCTCCCGAAGGGATCGCGCTTATCGGCGTGACGACCGTCGCGGAAGCGCTGAAGGCCGCATTGGAATAGGGGGGATCATTAACGTCATGAAGGATAACAGGGATAAGGATCCTAGAGAGAAAGAACGCCATCAACAGGAGAAAACGATGAACCAGCTGCTGCAGATGGTCGCCCCGGGCACCGCTTTTCGCGACGGCCTCGAGAACGTGCTTCGCGCCAAGACGGGCGCGCTGATCGTCGTCGGCTACAGTCCCGAAGTGATGGAGGTCGTCGACGGAGGCTTCTCCATCAATTGCGATTTCAGTCCGAACTATTTGTACGAGCTGGCCAAGATGGACGGGGCGATCATCCTCAACGAGGATGTCAGGCGCATTCTGTACGCCAATACGCAGCTCATCCCGGATTCGTCGATTCCTTCGATGGAGACGGGCATCCGGCACCGGACGGCGGAGCGCGTCGCGAAGCAGACGGGCAAGCTCGTCGTCTCGATCTCCCAGCGCCGCAACGTCATTACGCTGTACCAAGGCAATTTGCGGTACGCCCTGAAGGAAATGGGCGTCATCCTGACGAAAGCGAACCAGGCCATCCAGACACTGGAGCGTTATCGGGCCGTCTTCACGCAGTCGCTGACCAATCTGTCGGCGCTGGAGTTCGAGGAAATGGTGACGATGCACGAGGTCGCCCACGTCATCCAGCGGGCGGAGATGGTGCTGCGCATCAACAACGAGATCAATCGTTACGTGCTGGAGCTCGGCAACGAGGGAAGGCTGATCAGCATGCAGAAGGAGGAACTGGTCGGCTCGGCCGAAGAGGAAGCGCGGCTGTTGATCCGGGATTACGCCAAAGAGGACGGGGAAGGCAGAACCCGCGAGATCCTGGAGGCGATCCGCAAGCTGTCGTCCGAGGAGCTGCTGGACCCGGCGTCGCTGATCCGGATTCTCGGCTACCCGTCGCTGAACTCCGTCGTGGAGGAAGGCCTGCTGCCGCGAGGCTACCGGATTCTGAGCAAAATTCCGCGGCTGCCCGGCGTCATTATCGGCAACCTGGTCGATCGGTTCGGGGCGCTTCCGCATATTGTGCTGGCTTCCATCGAAGAGCTGGACGAAGTCGACGGCATCGGGGAGGTTCGCGCCCGGACGATCAAGGAAGGACTTAAAAGAATTCAAGAGCAGGTGTTTATTGACAGACAGATTTAAGGGGAATACAATTGGAACTGTTCTTCCGAAAGACGGCATACCCCGAACGGATCGGCGCTTAACAATCGGGCCGGCAGGGTATAGTAAAGTCGAGGTGGCACAGAATGTTTACGAAGTCGATTCCGAATATTTTTACGATAGGCAACTTGACTTTGGGCGTAATCGCTATCATATTGGCGTTCCATAACGAAACCAACAGCTCGAACACGGCCGCGCTGCTGATCATCGTCGCCATGCTGCTGGACGGCTTGGACGGAAGGGTCGCGCGAGCGCTGAACGTGCAGAGCGAGTTCGGCAAAGAATTGGATTCTCTCTCCGACGTCATTTCCTTCGGGGTGGCGCCGGCTTTTATTATGTATCAGGCCGCGTTTCAGGACGTCAGCCCCGCCCTCGCCTGGATGGTGACGGCGATCTTCCCGATCTGCGGAGCGTTAAGATTGGCCCGGTTCAACGTCATCGACGGCATCCCCGGCTATTTTATCGGCTTGCCGATCCCGGCCGCCGGCGGCGTGCTGGCCACGCTCGCTCTGTTCAGCGGCGATCTGCACTACTCGTTCCTGCTCATCGGCACGCTGGCGTTGTCGTTCCTGATGGTCAGCAACATGAAATATCCGAATTTCAAGAAGCTCGGACTGCCGCGCAAGACGATGTGGGCCATTCCCGTCGTCGTCGCCGGTGCGGCCGTGCTCGCCTATATGTTCCAGACGGCCATTCCGAAGGTCATTCTCGCGTTGCTGCTCCTTTATGCGTTATGGGGGCTAAAAAAAAACGTTGAGAGTTTGCTCCCTTCGAGACGGCGTCGGGGTCGCGGACGCGACGCCGACGAGGAGGAGAGCTCCAAGCATAGCGCATAAGCGGAAGGTTCGCCGGAATAAGCCAAAAAGCATCGATCGTCTCCCCGCCGGGGGCGCCATCGATGCTTTTTTTATCGTTCAGAATGGATTGGACTCGCCCGCCTTATGGTCTGAACGATCCGGGCGGCTCAAGTGAAATTGAACCATCCGAGCGTCGAGCATTTATCCGATTCCTTGGCGACGACGTCCTCCAGGCTAATGTCCAGGAGGTTGCAGAGCGCGGACATGTAGAACATGTTTTTGCCTAATTCGTTGCGAATCGCGTCCCGGCATTGCTCGCAGAGGCTGCCTTCCATGTGCGATTTCGACTGGCGGTGGGCCTGGTCCAGCGGCATCTCGGCGGAGAATCCCTGGTTGCGGGCGTTCAGGGCGATGCAGCCGCACTCCGTGATCGACTTGGAAACGGCCCGGTTGACGGAAGCATTGGATTGACTGAATTTCGTGACGACATCGAGCAGACTGCGATGACGGAGCAACAATTCCGACACCTGACTCTGGAATTCCTGAAGCGTAGGTGCGCTCATCCGTTCCACCTCGGTTACCTTTTATTTACTTTTCCTATTTATTATAGAGCAAGGGGTGCGATAATTCAAAGCCGTAAACGTTATCTAAAGAAACTTTAAGAAGCTCCCGGGGGGAAGATTAGCAAGCGGAAAAATGGAACATACTAGTAACGAGATTTTTGAATCGCGACTAGAGAGGAAGTGATTTTTTAATGGTCATGAAAAGAGTGATCCAAACGTTGGGGCTCCTGATGGGCGCGCTGCTCGGACAGCAGATGTCGGCTTCGGCGCTGTCCTCCGGGACGCCGTGGATGGGAACGCTGCTGGGCGCGCAGACGGGATCGGGAAGCGCGATGAGCGCCGCCGTCGGGGCGTTCGCGGGTTTTCTGCTCGCCACGTCCGTCGCCGCGCCGCTGGCGAATGCGCTGCAACGCGGAATCGACAGGCTGTCCGGCTATCCCGCTTCGGAACTGGTGTCCGGCTTGATCGGTTTAATCTGCGGGCTTGCACTTTCTTCCTTCCTGTATCCATATGTGACGGATATCCCATACGTCGGACAGGTGCTGGCGGCGGGCGCCGCGCTTGCCTTGGGGTACGCGGGGCTGAGCGTCGGCCTGCGCAAGAAGGACGAGCTGGGGGGCTGGATCAGAAGCCGCAAATCGTTCGAAGCGCCCGAGAGCGCGGGACCGAGATACGAAGAACATAAAATCCTGGATACGAGCGTCATCATCGACGGACGGATCGCGGACATTTGCAAAACCGGCTTTATCGAAGGAACGCTCGTCATCCCCGAATTCGTTCTGGAAGAGCTGCAGCATATCGCGGATTCCTCGGATCTTCTTAAACGCAATAGAGGACGCAGGGGCTTGGATATTCTGAACAAAATCCAGAAAGAGCTGGACGTGAAGGTACTGATCTACGAGGAAGCGAACGAAGAGCCGGGCGAAGTGGACAGCAAGCTCGTCAAGCTGGCGAAAGCGATGCAGGGCAAAGTCGTGACGAACGACTTCAACCTGAACAAGGTGTGCGAGCTGCAGGGCGTATCGGTGCTGAACATCAACGATCTGGCCAACGCGGTGAAGCCGGTCGTGCTTCCGGGCGAGGAAATCGTCGTGCAGGTTATCAAGGACGGCAAGGAGCACGGGCAGGGCGTCGCTTACCTGGACGACGGAACGATGATCGTGGTGGAAGGCGGCAGGGACTTTATCGGCACGACGATGGAGGTGCTCGTGACGAGCGTATTGCAAACTTCGGCCGGCAGAATGATCTTCGCGAAGCCGAAGCTATTGGAAAAAGCGCAGTGACGAGGTATGATAATAGGAATACGGGCGGGACGCGCTCCAGTGTCCCGTCTTTCTTATGATATCTTGGCGGGTTACGCTGCGTTTAAGGGGAATCGTGCGATATGGAATGGGGAGCCGTCATCGTGGCGGCGGGCCGGGGAGCCCGCATGGGAGCCGCGGACAACAAGCCGTACTTGCCGCTCGGGGGACGGACGGTGCTTGCGTGCGCGCTGGACGCCTTCGAACGCTGCGCTTCCGTGTCCGCGATCGCGCTGGTCGTCGCGCCGGGCGAGGAGGAGCGCGCCGCGACAGTCGTTGCAGCCGGCCGATTCTCGAAGGTCGCGGACATCGTGACCGGGGGAGCCGAGCGGCAAGACAGCGTCTTCGCGGGGCTGTCGGCGCTGCGGACGGAAGGCGCGCTCGTGCACGACGCCGCCAGGCCGCTCGTTACGCCGGAGATGATCGCCGCCTGCTGCGCGGCGGCCGAACAGCACGGAGCGGCTGCGCTCGCCGTGCCGGTGAAGGACACGATCAAAGTGTCGGACGGCGCGGGCTTCATCGTCTCTACGCCCGAAAGGAAGACGCTGTACAGCGTGCAGACTCCGCAAGCTTTTTGGCGGCAGGAATTGATCCTTGCCCACCGGCAAGCGCGGAAGGACGGCGCTGCGGCGACGGACGACGCGATGCTCCTGGAGCGGCTGGGACGCAAGATCGCCATCGTTCCGGGCGATTACATGAACTTGAAGATCACGACGCCGGAGGATCTGCCGGTCGCGGAGCTGCTGCTCGCGGCCAGGCGTCAGGGGGAAGGAATGGGTGTCCGGAATGATTAGAATCGGTCAAGGGTTCGACGTTCATCAATTGGCGGAAGGGCGGCCGTGCATCATCGGCGGCGTCGAGATTCCGTACGGGAAAGGGCTGCTCGGCCACTCGGATGCGGACGTGCTGCTGCATGCGATCAGCGACGCCGTGCTCGGGGCGCTGGCGCTCGGGGATATCGGGAAGCATTTTCCCGATACCGATCCGGCGTTCAAGGACGCCGACAGCGCGAAGCTGCTGGAGCGGGTGTGGGCGCTGGCCAAAGAACGCGGTTATAAGCTCGGCAACGCGGACGCGACGATTATCGCGCAAGCGCCGAAGATGGCGCCTTATATTCCGGGGATGGTCGCCGTCATCGCCCGCGCGCTCGAGTGCGAGGAGTCGCAGGTGAACGTCAAGGCGACGACGACCGAGCGGCTCGGGTTCCCCGGCCGGGGAGAGGGCATCGCCGCGCAAGCGGCCGTGCTGCTCGTTAAGGCATAATCGATCGTCCGCAACGTACTGATCAAGGAGGAGACGGCATGTCCAACAACCAAGTGCGCGTCCGTTACGCGCCGAGCCCGACGGGGCATCTGCATATCGGGAACGCGAGAACGGCCATTTTCAATTATTTATTCGCCCGCCATCACGGCGGGGAGTTCATTATCCGGATCGAAGACACGGACGTGAAGCGCAACGTGGCGGGAGGCGAGGAAAGCCAGCTCAAATATTTGAAGTGGCTGGGCGTCGACTGGGACGAGAGCGTCGACCGTCCGGGCCGGCACGGTCCTTACCGCCAGACCGAGCGGCTGGACATCTACGATGCCCATACGCGGCAGCTGCTGGAGCGCAAGCTGGCTTACCGCTGCTACTGCACGGAAGAGGAACTGGAGCGGGAGCGGGAAGCGCAGTCGGCCCGCGGCGAGACGCCGAAATATTCCGGAAGATGCCGCAATCTGAGCGACGAGGAGCGGGCGAAATTCGAAGCCGAAGGGCGCGTGCCGAGCGTCCGGTTCCAGGTGCCTGCGGACCGCGTCTATACGTTCGACGATATCGTCAAGGGCGAAATTTCGTTCCGCTCGGAGGACTTCGGGGATTTCGTCATCGTGAAGAAGGACGGCATCGCGACCTATAATTACGCGGTGGCGGTGGACGACCATCTGATGGAAATCTCGCACGTCCTGCGCGGCGAAGACCATATTACGAACACGCCCAGGCAATTGATGGTGTACGAAGCGTTCGGCTGGACGCCGCCTATATTCGGCCACATGACGCTCATCGTGAACGAGCAGCGCAAGAAGCTGTCGAAACGCGACGAATCGATCGTCCAGTTCATTTCGCAATACGAGGAACTGGGCTACTTGCCCGAAACGCTGTTCAATTTTATTGCGCTGCTGGGCTGGTCGCCGGAAGGAGAGGAAGAGATTTTCGATCGGGAGCGGTTGATCGAGATCTTCGACGCGAACCGGCTGTCCAAGAGTCCGGCCGTGTTCGATACCGCCAAGCTGGTTTGGCTGAACCAGCACTACTTGAAGCATGCGGAGACGGAGCGGGTCGTCGGCTTGTGTCTTCCCCATCTGAAGGCGGCCGGGCGTCTGCCGGAACAGCCGGGCGAGCAGGAGCTGGCCTGGGCGAAGGCGCTCGTGGCGCTGTTCCGCGATCATCTCCGATTCGCGGCGGAGATCGTACCGTTGTCGGACCTGTTCTTCCAGGATTCGCTCTCGTTCGACGACGAAGCGCGGGCCGTGCTGGCGGAAGACACCGTTCCCGCCGTTCTGGCCGCGTTCCGCAAGGCGATCGAGGAAGCGGGCGAAGAAGGCTTCTCCGCCGAGAATATGAAATCTCTGATCAAGTCGGCGCAGGCCGCCACGGGCGTAAAAGGCAAGGGCCTGTTCATGCCGATCCGCGTCGCCCTGACGGGGCAGACCCACGGGCCGGACTTGAACGGCACGATCTGGCTGCTCGGACGGGACAAAGTGCTGCAACGTCTCGGAGAGCGGTTGTCCGGTGCCGTATAAGACGATGGCGTATCGCTATTTCAGGAAAAGCCGGCTCTCCGGGGCGAAATAAGACGATAGCGTAACGCTATTCCGTCCACACGTTGCTATTTCTGGCATCATGTCCCCCATTTGCGACTTTGACGAGGACCTGAGCGGCGCCCCGCATCCCTTGTCACGTCTGCGGGGTTTCGGCTATACTGAAGCTAGATAGGTTGGAACCAAGACACGACTACGAGCAGACTGAGTGCAATAGATATCGATACGAGCGACGAACAGGAAAGTACGTTTTGCGATGGAATGCCCAGAGAGGGCGGTCCCGGCTGCGAGCCGCCTCATTCCCGCAAAGCCGAAATGCGCCTGGGAGCTGCGCCGCCGAGCGGACGAACGAAGAGAACGCGACGATGAGGATCGCGTTCCGCGGGAGCCGTTAAGCGGGGCCGGGGATTCCCGTTACCGAAACCGAGAGGAGCAAGCCGGGCGTACGCGCCCGCGCTGCTTAAGCAGAGTGGAACCACGTCACGACGTCTCTGCAGCGATTCGCTGCGGGGACTTTTTTTATCGTTCAGAAGTGATAAGTTTCACCTATCTCATTGCCTGAACGATCTCCGCAAAGCTTCTTCGGCATCCAGGGACGCCGAAGGCGTTTTTGCTTGGTCTATCGGAATCTCATCCGCTTGATCTTTTGCTATAGGACTCAGATGACCTTATTTTGTCGAAATCGTCTCTTTTTGCTGGCGATCCGGACAGACGATCCGTTATTTCCGTTCGTCATGACCGAAATGGCCATTATTGGAGCCAATAAGGGATCCTCTGTCCGCATAGGCGTGCAAAACCCGGTTTTGTTCAAAGATAGCGGATCCTCTGTCCGAACGGCCGGGGCGATGGAGCTTAGAGGACGATGAGTCGAGGGGACGAAGGACAGCCAAGCCATTTTAGATTTGGCAGGAGCCTTCTCGAAAAGTACGGAATGCCGCGGCGCAGATGCGGAGAACGCCGGCAATTTCGGGTAAGGATATAGAGAGAGCGTTGGGGGGAGCGGAAATGGGCATATGGCGAACGGTCAAATCGGATATCGAGGCGGTGTTCGAGAACGATCCCGCGGCCAGGAACTGGTTCGAAGTCGTGTTCACGTACGCGGGGCTGCACGCGATCTGGGCGCACCGCGTCGCGCACTTCTTCTATCGGCGCAAGCTGTGCACGGCCGCCCGCATCATTTCGCAGGTGAGCCGGTTCTTCACCGGCATCGAGATTCATCCCGGGGCGCGGATCGGGAAAAAGCTGTTCATCGACCACGGGATGGGCGTCGTCATCGGCGAAACGTGCGAGATCGGAGACGATGTCGTCATCTATCAGGGCGTCACGCTCGGAGGCACGGGCAAAGAGAAAGGCAAGCGCCACCCGACGATCGGCAACCGGGTCGTCATCGCTTCCGGGGCGAAAGTGCTCGGCTCTTTCTCGGTCGGGGACAATACGAATATCGGGGCCAATTCCGTCGTGCTGCGCGAGGTGCCCGCGAACAGCACGGTCGTGGGCATTCCCGGGCGCATCGTGAAGCGCAACGGCAAAAAGATCGGCGACCGGCTGGATCACACGAATTTGCCCGATCCGCTTATCGAGACGTTCCGGTTCATGCAGAAGGAGATCAACGAGCTAAAAGCGGAGGTCGAGCGGCTTAAAGCGCAAGCGGGCGGAGAAGGCGGGGAAGCCGATCCGGATAAGTCCGGTTCGGGAAGCGGCCCGGAAGAGGGACGGGACGGCCCGGCGAACGATCATCCGCTATGGGAATTCGACGATAAAGCGGGCGTTCAAAAAGTCGGCGTGCCAGCGCCGGGAAGGTCGGATGAAGACCGGCGATGAGGAACGGAGCGCCATCAAACCTGCGTGAGTACCTCCAAGGTTTCCGCAGGAAACCTGCTTCGGAAGCATATGCTCGAACCGGCTGAATTCAAGATTCGATGTCGAATCCGCTTCTTGAAATTGCTCCGTGATCAAAATTGGACTTTTTGAACAACCTCACAAAAGGAGTTAACGAGCGTGAACCTCAAAATCTACGATAGCATGTCCAGGGAGCTGCGGCCGTTCGTTCCGCGCGAGCCGGGGAAGGTCGACATGTACGTGTGCGGACCGACGGTATACGATTATATCCACATCGGCAACGCCCGACCGGTCATTTTCTTCGACGTCGTCCGGCGCTACCTGGAAGCGATCGGCCTGAAGGTCAACTATATCGTGAACTTCACGGACGTCGACGACAAAATGATCCGCAAAGCGGCGGAGCTCGGCACGACGGTGCCGGAGCTGGCGGAGAAATTCATCGCGGCCTTCAAGGAAGACCGAGAGGCGCTGGGCGCGCATCCGCCGACGGTGTCGCCGCGCGTGACCGAGACGATCGGGGAGATCGTCGAATTCATCCGCGGGCTGGTCGAGCAGGGCAAAGCCTACGAGAGCGGCGGCGACGTCTACTTCCGTACGAGTACGTTCCCCGAATACGGGAAGCTGTCGCACAAAAATCTCGACGAACTGCAATACGGCATCCGCATCGACGTGGACGAGCGGAAGGAAAGTCCGCAGGATTTCGTCCTGTGGAAAGCCGCCAAGCCCGGCGAGATCCATTGGCCGAGCCCGTGGGGCGAAGGACGTCCGGGTTGGCACATCGAGTGCTCCGCGATGGCGCGCAAGTTCGCGGGCGACACGCTGGACATTCACGGCGGCGGACACGACCTGCAATTTCCGCACCACGAGTGCGAGATCGCCCAATCGGAGTCGTTGACCGGCAAGCCGCTCGCCCGTTATTGGATGCACAACGGATTCGTGAACATCAACAACGAGAAAATGTCGAAATCGCTCGGCAACGGCGTGAACGTCCGGCAGCTGCTGCAGCGGGCGAGCAAGTCCGCGGTCCGGTACTTGGTGCTGTCGACGCACTATCGCAGCCCGCTCAACTTCAGCGACGAGACGATCCGCCAAGCGACGGGGAGCGTCGAACGGCTGACGAACTGCCGCGACAACGTGCGGCACCGCCTGTCCACCGTGGCGAAGGGCAGCTTGTCGCTAAGTCCGGACATGGCGCTGCAGGAAAGGCTGCAGCAATTGCGGAACGAGTTCCATGCCCGGATGCGGAACGATTTCGGCACGCCGGACGCGATTACGGCCTGGTTCGGCATCGTCTCCGAAGTGAACGCCTACTTGCAGCGGGAAGCGGTGAGCGAGAAGGATCTGCTGTTTATTCTGGAATCGATCGAAGAACTGGACGGCATTCTTGGCTTGCTGCCGGAGGCGGAAGAAGCGAACCTCCCGGACGGCGAAGTCGACGCGCTCATCGCCGAGCGGACGGCGGCCCGAGCGAACCGCGACTTCAAGCGCGCGGACGAAATCCGCGACTTGCTGGCGGAACGGGGAATCGTATTGGAAGACACGCCGCAGGGCATTCGATGGCGGCGCAAATGACGGAGAGAACCGGCAGCGTGCTTCCTCCCGTCATTTCCCCCGTCGTCCCGGCCGACGTGCCGGTCCGCTTGCTGTCCCCGATCGTGCTGGCGTACGTCGGGGACGCCGTATACGAAGTGTACGTCCGTCAGCGCCTGGTGGCCGGTTCGAGCCGCAAGCCGCACGAGCTGCACCGCGCCGCTACGGGCTACGTCTCGGCGGCGGCGCAAGCGGAGCTGCTGCGGAAGTGGACGCCTCTTCTGACCGAGGAAGAGGCGGAGGTCGTGCGGCGCGGACGCAACGCGAAGTCCGGCCAGCCTCCGCGCAACGCCGATCCCGGGGATTACCGCCACGCCACGGCGCTGGAGTGTCTGGTCGGGTACTTGTACTATAACGGAGACAAAGCGCGTCTCGAGCAACTGATCGGGATGGCTTTTGAATGACGGGGCGTCCCGGGGCAGGAGTTAGGGGAAAACCGACTAACTCGCTCGAATGGGACTTCCTGAGGCGGGAGATAGGCGGAAAAACCGACTAACGTGCCTGAATGAGACGTCCTGGTGTAGGAGATAGGCGGAAAAACCGACTAACGTGCCTGAATAGACGTCCTGGTTCGGGAGATAGGCGGAAAAACCGTCTAACGTGCCTGAATGAGACGTCCTGGTGTGGGAGATAGGCGGAAAAACCGACTAACGTGCCTGAATGAGACGTCCTGGTGTAGGAGATAGGCGGAAAAACCGTCTAACGTGCCTGAATGAGACGTCCTGGTGTAGGAGATAGGCGGAAAAACCGTCTAACGTGCCTGAATGAGACGTCCTGGTGTGGGAGATAGGCGGGAAACCGTCTAACGTGCCTGAATGAGACGTCCTGGTGTGGGAGATAGGCGGAAAAACCGTCTAACGTGCCTGAATGAGACGTCCTGGTGTGGGAGATAGGCGGAAAAACCGTCTAACGTGTCTGAATGAGACGTCCTGGTGTAGGAGATAGGCGGAAAAACCGACTAACGTGCCTGAATAGACGTCCTGGTGTAGGAGATAGGCGGAAAAACCGTCTAACGTGCCTGAATGAGACGTCCTGGTGTGGGAGATAGGCGGAAAAACCGTCTAACGTATTCGTACGAAACGAGGTTCGTCCGCCTGGTCGGCAGCGAAGCCGTCCCCAAGCGAACGCATTAAACGATAAAGGAAGATGCACGATGAGCAATCGCCAGCCCAAATCGCCGGGCGCTCGCCCTCCCGGCGGCCCGAAAGGCTACGACAAGGGAGACCGGAGTCCAGGCAAGCAAGCCCCGCAACCAGGCCGCCAAGCGAAGTTCGCGTCCGGCGCGAAGGAGCGATACGGCAAGGAACCCGTCGCGGAGCGGGAATTCGGCGAAGGACCGGCAGCCGGCGACGAAGAATATTTGGCCGGCAAGCATCCGGTGCTGGAGGCGCTCAAGGCCGGACGGGCGATCAACAAAATTTTCGTCTCGAACCAGGCCCAGCGCGCGCACGTGCAGCCGATCCTCGAAGAAGCCAAGGCGCGCGGGATCGTCGTCCAGCCGGTGGATAAGAGCAAGCTTGACCGGCTTGCGCCGGGCTTGCCGCACCAAGGCGTGGTCGCTCAGGCGGCCGCCGTCGGCTACGCCGACGTGGACGAGCTGCTCGCTCGCGCCGCCGAACGGGGCGAACCGCCGCTCATCGTCCTGCTGGACGAGATCGAGGATCCACATAATCTCGGTTCGATTTTGCGGACCGCCGATTGCACCGGCGTTCACGGCGTCATCGTGCCGAAGCGCCGCAGCGCGGGCTTGACCGCGACAGTCGCGAAGACGTCGGCCGGAGCCGTCGAATACGTCCCCGTCGCGCGGGTGGCCAATCTCGTTCAGACGATGGAAAAGCTGAAGGAAGCCGGCTTGTGGATCGCGGGAGCCGACGTCGGGGCGGAAGAGGGATTCTACGAGACGAACTTGACCGGTCCGCTCGCCGTCGTCATCGGCAACGAAGGCCAGGGCTTGTCCCGGCTGGTGAAGGAAAGATGCGATTTCATCCTGTCGCTTCCGATGGCCGGCCGGATCAATTCGCTGAACGCCTCCGTCGCGACCGGCGTCATTCTGTACGAGATCGTCCGCCAGCGCAGGCTGACCGCGGGCCGGCAAGCCGTCGACGATCCCGGCCATGCCTGAGCAAAGAACGTCCTTTCACAAGGAAGACGTCCTGATCGTGGACGGCTATAATATGATCGGCGCGTGGCCGGAGTTGGCCGCCCTTAAGGACGAGAGGCTCGAGGATGCGAGAGACCGGCTGCTGGACATGCTGTCCGACTACCAAGGCTACGCGGGGCTGACCGTCATCGTCGTCTTCGACGCGTTCCGCGTGTCGGGGGCCGGCGCGCAATATCGCCATCGCAAGAAATTCAGCGTCGTCTACACCCGGGAGAGAGAAACCGCCGACGAGTGTATCGAGAGACTCGTCGGCGAATGGATCTCGGTCAAGCGCAATATTTACGTGGCGACCTCGGACCTGGTCGAACAGCACGTGGCGTTCGGGCGCGGAGCGCTGCGGGTTCCCGCCCGCGAGCTGCTGGACAAAGTGCGCGAGGGAAGAGCCGAGATCCGGTCGGCGATCAAGAAAGACGTCCAGGTGAAACGGAATCCGGTGGAAAGCGTGCTGCCCGACGATGTGCAAAGACGGCTCGAAAGAATGAGGCGAGGACTCGGAGAACCGTGACCGAATGTGGTTTTTATTGACAGTTTTGCCACGCTGCCCGAGACGGCTAATGCTGGCAAATCCATTGACGCTATGCGCCATATCAAGTATATTGGTTATAGTTTGGTAGAGTACGAGGTTCCAGTACGCCAATGCAGACCGGAGGGATGTTCGTGAGCGTCGACTTGGAGAGACTGGCAACGCTTGAGTACGACTTCAAGGCCGACGAGGACGTGGTTGAATTCGTTCGCTTGGGCGATAGCGAGGCGTTGGAGTACCTCATTCATAAATACCGGAACTTCGTGCGGGCGAAGGCGCGCTCTTACTTTCTGATCGGCGCGGAGCGGGAAGATATCGTGCAAGAGGGCATGATCGGCTTATATAAAGCGATTCGAGACTTCAAGGGAGACAAGTTGGCCTCGTTCAAGGCGTTCGCGGAGCTCTGCATCACCCGGCAGATCATCACTGCGATCAAGACCGCCACGCGTCAGAAGCATATTCCCCTGAACTCATACGTCTCTTTGGATAAACCCATCTACGACGAAGATTCCGACCGGACGCTGCTGGACGTCATCTGCGGTTCGAGAGTGTGCGATCCCGAGGAAATGATCATCAACCAAGAGGAGTTCTACGGCCTCGAGGACAAGATGTCGGAGATTCTCAGCGATCTCGAACGCAAAGTTCTGATGCTCTATCTGGACGGCCGATCCTATCAGGAGATCGCGGTCGACCTCGACCGGCACGTGAAATCGATCGACAACGCGCTCCAGCGCGTGAAGCGCAAGCTGGAACGGTATTTGGAAGTCCGCGACATCGGCGGATAGCTCTCTTTTCACTCATAAGATATCGCGCAAGCAGCCGTGCAGAGCTGCTTTTTTGACGTTTTATCAAAATTTCGAGAGGGGCGAGCGGCCTTGCATCCGCTTGATCATTTGCTATCGGACTCAGATGACCTTATTTAGCCAAAAACGCCTTATTTCGGTGGCGCTGCGGACAGACGATCCGTTATTTCCATTCGTAACAGCCGAATTGGCCGTCAACGAAGCAAATAAGGGATTCTCAGTCCGCATAGATGCGCAAAACGCGGTTTTGTTCACCCATAACGGATTCTCTGTCCGAACGGGCCGGCGTCGTTGCCCGCTGCATAACCACCGCATGACCGCCCCAGGCCAAGAAGACGCTTTTTTGTGCCCTCGTTCATCGCCCGCCGCATGACCGCCCCTGCACCAGGGCACTTTTCGTGCCCTCGTTGTCCGCACGCCGTTAGCGCTTTCGTTCTTTCATCCGGCATCGACGGCGAGCGATCCAATCGCCAGCCTTGTTGCCGCTCCTTAGGACGGCGAAGCCGTTAGTCTAGGCTTTTTCGGAAGGAGCTTGGCCGCGTCGCGAGGAGGGCAAAGATCGGGAAAACGAATTTTTCTTCGGTAGAAGGTTAAATAGAAACGAATAATGGAAGAATGATATTATAGCGGATTCGACCAGCCGGCTCGAGCGTACGCTTCTAAGGCCGGCGGACGGCTGAACGACCGCGATATAGCGCCGATGCGGCGAAATTCCGACGAATTGCCGGGATCGGTCGATCACCAGTGATCCGGGCCAGACACAGGAGGTCGGCTGCGAGACGAGCATGCGCCCGCACCTTTTCGTTGACATCGATTTACCCCTGTGATAAATTATTTTAGTAACCTTAACGTGGTTTCTTATGCGCTGGTCTGAATCATCGGCGAAACACCAGGAATTGTTGTCTTGATGCCCGTCATCACGCCGCCATTCCGACTCGGCCTTGGTTCGCCAAGCCGGGGTTTCCGCTGAATGGTTGTATTTTTATGAAGATATGATCCCGGGAGGTGGAAGGGATGCGGGTGATCATCACTCTGGCCTGCACGAGCTGCAAGCAACGGAACTACACGTCGAGCAAGAACAAACGGACGCACGCCGATCGCATCGAGTTGAAGAAGTTCTGCAAATTTTGCAATGAACATACTCCTCATCGCGAAACGCGCTAACTCCTAGGAGGTATGAACGTGACTTTCCTGGCTAAAATGAAACAAAACCTTGGGTCCTTTTTTTCGTTTTTCGCCGATAGCTGGAACGAATTGAAGAAAGTACGTTGGCCCAACCGGAAAGAGCTCGTCAGCTACACGGTCATCGTCATCGTGACGGTCATCCTGGTAACGATCTACTTCTGGGTGTTGGACATCGGTATTTCATCTCTCGTCGATATGATTATTTGACGTGGGAACCAAAGGTGGCTTCTCCATGGAGAAAAGATGGTATGTCGTCCATACGTACTCCGGATACGAGAACAAGGTAAAGGCGAATCTGGAGAAACGCGTAGAGTCGATGGGAATGCAAGACAAAATCTTTCGCGTGCTCGTGCCGATGGAAGAAGAAATCGTCAACAAGGACGGCAAGAAAAAGACGGTTATGCGCAAAGTGTATCCGGGATACGTCCTTGTCGAGATGATCCAGACGGACGATTCTTGGTACGTGGTTCGCAACACGCCCGGCGTGACCGGGTTCGTCGGATCCACCGGATCGGGATCGAAGCCGACTGCGCTTCTGCCGGAAGAGGTGGAAGGCATCCTCCGTCATATGGGGATGGACGAGCCGAAGCCGGTCATCGATTTCGAGCTGAAAGAAAACGTGCGCGTCAAGGTTGGGCCTTTTGCGAACTTCGTCGGTTCCGTGGAAGAAATTCTCGCCGACAAGAGCAAGCTTAAGGTGCATGTCAACATGTTTGGCAGGGAAACCCCGGTTGAGTTGGATTTCACTCAAGTGGAGAAGATATAAGCATCTTTGAAAGACGGGTTTCTTGAAAGAGCGGGAGGAACGAGAGTTCCGCCAAACCGCATCATGGGTCAGGGAGGTGTGCAACATGGCAAAGAAAGTCATCAAAGTGGTGAAATTGCAAGTTAACGCGGGGAAAGCGAACCCGGCGCCGCCGATCGGTCCCGCGCTTGGTCAAGCCGGCGTTAACATCATGCAATTCTGCAAGGAGTTCAACGCTCGCACGGCGGATCAATCCGGCCTGGTCATTCCGGTCGTCATCTCCGTATACGAGGATCGTTCCTTCACGTTCGAGACGAAGACTCCGCCGGCGGCGGTATTGCTTCGCGTAGCCGCGGGAATCCAAAAAGGTTCCGGCGAGCCGAACAAGAAGAAAGTCGCGACGGTGAAACGCGCGAAAGTCCGCGAAATCGCCGAGCAAAAAATGCAAGACCTGAACGCGGCTTCCGTGGAAGCGGCGATGCGCATGGTCGAAGGTACGGCCCGCAGCATGGGCGTTGCGATCGAAGACTAATTCCGCCTGATTCGGCGGTTCAGCGCGTTCTCATGGACGCGCCAGTGGGAGGAGCAATCCGTCTTTCCCGGGCGGAAGCGCGGATTGCACAAACCGTTACTACCACAAAAGGAGGAGAACAACTTGGCTAAACACGGCAAGAAATACAACGAGTCCGCCAAGCTGATCGACCGCGACGCGACCTACGAGTCGCTCGAAGCGATCCAGCTTGTCAAGAAAGCGGCAACGGCCAAATTCGACGAAACCGTCGAAGCCGCCGTCCGTCTCGGCGTCGATCCGAGAAAGCAAGACCAAGCGGTGCGCGGCGTCGTCGTCCTGCCTCACGGCACGGGCAAAACGCAACGCGTCCTCGTATTCGCGAAAGGCGAGAAGCTGAAAGAAGCGGAAGCGGCCGGCGCGGATTACGTGGGGGATGCCGACCTCATCAACAAAATCCAGCAAGGCTGGTTCGAGTTCGACGTCTGCGTCGCGACTCCGGACATGATGGGCGAAGTCGGCAAACTGGGCCGTATCCTCGGGGGCAAAGGCTTGATGCCGAATCCGAAAGCGGGTACCGTAACGAACGACGTTGCGAAGGCCATCCAAGAAATCAAAGCCGGTAAAATCGAATACCGTCTGGACAAAGCCGGGCAAATTCACGCTCCGATCGGCAAGGTCTCGTTCGACGCCGAGAAGCTCGACGAGAACCTGAAAGCTCTGATCGACGCGTTGAACCGCGCGAAGCCGGCGTCTTCCAAAGGCATCTACCTGAAGAACATCTCGATTTCCTCGACGATGGGACCGGGCGCCCGCGTGAACGCGGCGGCATATCGCTAAGCCTGCGGGTCGATAAAACGAGCTTTGACATCGGCGCGCCAAGCGTGGTAAGCTGATGAAGTTGACAAACGAATATGGATACCGTAGACCGCAGGTGCGAGGCAGGGTCGGAATAAGGCGAGAATCGTCGACGTTCCGTCCGCGGCCGAGCTTAATTTCCTGCCGAGGTGTGTGAATAGAGCTTTTCCCCCGCGCGAAGCGCTTGCCGTTCCGCATGGGGAAAAACCGAGCCATGCCTCCGCGACCGTCTGCGGAGGCATTTCTTATGCCTCCCCGATCATAGGGACGATACGGGTTCATCCAATCTCATAGGAGGTGCACACAATGGCAAATGCGAAAATCATTCAAGCGAAACAGCAGGAAGTCGACGCGATCGCGGCGAAGCTGCGCGAGAGCAGCAGCACCATCGTGACCGACTACCGCGGCCTGAACGTCGCGCAAGTGACCGAGCTGCGCAAGCAATTGCGCGAAGCCGGCGTCGAATTCCAGGTGCTCAAGAACTCCCTGGTCAGCCGGGCCGCGGCAAGCGCCGAGCTGTCCGAGCTGGATACCGTGCTGACCGGCCCGACCGCCGTCGCGTTCGGTACCGATGCCGTCGCGCCGGCCAAAATCCTGAGCGATTTCGCGAAGAAGAACGATGCGCTCAAGATCAAAGCCGGCGTCGTCGAAGGACGTGTCGTCGACGCGGCGCAGGTGAAGGCGCTGGCCGATCTGCCGTCCCGCGAAGGCTTGCTGTCCATGCTGCTCAGCGTGCTGCAAGCGCCGGTTCGCAACTTCGCGCTCGCGGTCAAAGCGGTCGCCGACAAGAACGAAGCAAGCGCGTAATCTCTCGTAATTCAAAAATAAGAAGATCGATCGATCTCAATATACGGAGGAATATCAAATGAGCAAAGAGCAAATCTTGGAAGCCATCAAAGGCATGACCGTTCTTGAACTTAACGATCTCGTTAAAGCCATCGAAGAAGAATTCGGCGTTACGGCCGCAGCTCCAGTAGCCGTCGTCGCAGGCGGCGCGGGCGCTGGCGAAGCAGCAGCGGAGCAATCCGAATTCGACGTCGTTCTTACGGATGCCGGCGCATCCAAGATCAATGTCATCAAAGCGGTTCGCGAAATCACGGGTCTCGGCTTGAAAGAAGCGAAAGATCTCGTAGACAACGCTCCGAAGCCGATCAAAGAAAAAGTCGCGAAGGAAGAAGCCGACGCGGTCAAGGCTAAGCTTGAAGAAGCCGGCGCTAAAGTCGAAGTAAAATAAGAAGCGGGCATTCGACGAACCCCTTGAAGATTTTCTTCGAGGGGTTTGTTCATGGGCGAAGTTGCTTATGCTTAGAGAAGGCATCCCTACGCAAGAAGTGGAGGAGATGATCCGGTGAACGATCATTACTATTCGGAGAAACCCCGTTCGGCGAGCAACCGTCGGACTTTCGAAGCGAAGCTGCGGGGCCATCTTCTTCGCCTGACGTCGGACGCGGGCGTGTTTTCGCGGGACGGGGTGGACTACGGAAGCCGGGCGCTGATCGAGCGGATGGACATTCCCGGCGATGCCCGGGTGCTGGACATCGGCTGCGGCTACGGTCCGATCGGCTTAATCGCCGCCCGCCTTGCGCCGCAAGGACATGTCAAGCTGATCGACATCAACGAACGGGCGGTTGAGTTGGCCAGGGAGAACGCGGAGGCCAACGGCATCCGCAACGTATCGTTCGCGCAGAGCGATCTGTTCGGCGCGGTCGGGAACGAGACGTTCGACGTCATCTTGTCGAATCCGCCGATCCGCGCGGGCAAGGCGGTCGTGCACAAGCTGTTCGCGGACGCCCTCCTGCGCTTGAATCCGGGAGGCGCGTTGTGGGTCGTCATCCAGAACAAGCAGGGAGCGCCTTCCGCGCGCGCGCGGCTCGAAGAAATTTTCGGGTCGGAAGAAGTCTCGGAGGTCGGGAAGGACAAGGGATTTCGGATTTATCGCTGCATGAAACGAGAGGGAAAAATAAAAATTTGACTTGACATTTTCGCTGTGGTATTATTAAAAAATGTCAGTATTAGGATGGGCTAATTGTCTTCAACATGAACACCAGCAGGCCCCTGGTCCTTTCCCTGGAATAAATTCGCGTTCGCTCGCGTATAATGTGTTTGTTTTGGGGCAAGGCAGGATGAGTTGCCATTGTGCCGCCAAACCGGCGCATAAGGGCTTTTCTTTATTTGCGTGTTGAAGCAGACTTAAGGGGTGAGGTTAAGTTGGCAGGACATCTTGTTCAGTATGGCCGCCGTACGCGGCGCAGCTACGCCCGCATCAATGAAGTGTTGGACGTTCCGAACCTGATCGAAATCCAGCAGCAATCGTACCAGAAATTTTTGGACGAGGGTTTGCGCGAGATTTTTCAGGATATTTCGCCGATCTCGGATTTCACGGGCAATCTCGTGCTCGAGTTTATCGACTATAGCTTGGGAGAGCCCAAATATTCCGTAGACGAGTCGAAGGAACGCGACGTCACCTTCGCTGCCCCGCTGCGCGTAAAAGTGCGGTTGCTTAACAAGGAAACGGGCGAGGTCAAGGAACAGGAAGTATTCATGGGCGACTTCCCGCTCATGACCGAAACGGGCACGTTCATCATCAATGGTGCGGAACGCGTTATCGTCAGTCAATTGGTGCGCTCCCCGAGCGTCTATTTCAGTACGAAAGTAGATAAGAACGGCAAGAAAAACTACACGGCGACTATTATTCCGAATCGCGGAGCCTGGCTCGAGCTAGAGACGGATGCTAAAGATATTATATACGTTCGGATCGACCGCACGCGCAAAATTCCGGTAACGGTTCTTCTGCGCGCGCTCGGCTTCGGAACGGACGCGGAAATTCTCGATTTGCTCGGACAAGACGAATATATTCGCAATACGCTCGAGAAGGACAACACGGACTCGACCGAGAAGGCGCTGATCGAAATCTACGAGCGTCTCCGTCCGGGCGAGCCGCCGACGCTCGAGAACGCGCGCAGCTTGCTCATCGCGCGCTTCTTCGATCCGAAGCGCTACGATCTGGCCAACGTCGGCCGCTATAAGGTCAACAAGAAGCTGCATATCAAGAACCGGCTGTTCAACCAGCGCCTCGCGGAGACGCTCGTCGATCCGTCGACCGGCGAGATCATCGCCGAAGCCGGGCAGATGATCGACCGCAGGCTGCTCGATCAAATTCTGCCGATGCTGGAGAAGAACGTCGGCTTCAAGAACTACCGCGTCGCCGGCGGCATCCAAGAAGCGGAAGACATTCCGCTGCAGGCGATCAACGTGTTCTCCCCGGTCGAGGACGGCAAAGTCGTCAAGATCATCTCCAACGGGATCATCGACAAGTCGGTGAAGAACATCACGCCGGCGGATATCATCGCCTCGATCAACTACTTCATGAACCTGCTGCAAGCGATCGGCAACACCGACGACATCGACCACTTGGGCAACCGTCGTCTCCGGTCCGTCGGCGAGCTGCTGCAGAACCAATTCCGCATCGGGCTGTCCCGGATGGAGAGGGTCGTGCGCGAACGGATGTCCATTCAGGACCAGAACGCGATCACGCCGCAGGCGCTGATCAACATTCGTCCGGTCATCGCCGCGATCAAGGAGTTTTTCGGCTCCTCGCAGCTGTCCCAGTTCATGGACCAGACGAACCCGCTGGCGGAATTGACCCACAAGCGCCGTCTGTCCGCGCTCGGTCCGGGCGGCTTGACGCGGGAACGCGCCGGCTTCGAGGTGCGGGACGTTCACAACTCCCACTACGGCCGCATGTGTCCGATCGAGACGCCGGAAGGTCCGAACATCGGGCTGATCAACTCGCTGTCGTCCTTCGCGCGGATCAACGAGTACGGCTTCATCGAAGCGCCTTACCGCAAAGTCGATCCGAACTCGAACCGGGTCACGGACGAGATCGTCTATATGACCGCGGACGAAGAGGACAACTATATCATCGCGCAGGCGAACGCCAAGCTGAATCCGGACAATACGTTCGCGGAAGAGAACATCATCGTCCGCTACAACAAGCAGACGGACAACATCCTGACGATGCCGAGCGACCGGGTCGACTACATGGACGTCTCGCCGAAGCAGGTCGTGTCGGTCGCTACCGCGATGATCCCGTTCCTCGAGAACGACGACTCCAACCGCGCGCTCATGGGATCGAACATGCAGCGTCAAGCCGTCCCGCTGCTTATTCCGGAAGCCCCGTTCGTCGGCACGGGCATGGAGCACAAAGCCGCGAAAGACTCCGGGGTATGTATTGTTTCCAAATATGACGGATATATCGAAAGAGTGTCTGCCAATGAAATCCAGCTCCGTCGGGTGGAAACGATCGACGGCAAGGAAGTCAAGGGCGACATCGTCAAATACAAGCTTCAGAAGTTCATGCGTTCCAACCAAGGAACGTGCATCAACCAACGGCCTCTCGTGCGTCGCGGAGACGTCATCAAGAAGGGCGATATTATGGCCGACGGTCCGTCCACGGACACGGGCGAGCTGGCGCTCGGCCGCAACGTCGTCGTCGCCTTTATGACTTGGGAAGGCTACAACTACGAGGATGCGATCCTGCTGTCCGAGAAGCTCGTCCGCGAGGACGTCTACACCTCGATCCACATCGAGGAGTACGAATCCGAAGCGCGCGACACGAAGCTCGGGCCGGAAGAGATTACCCGCGACATCCCGAATGTCGGGGAGGACGCGCTCCGCAACCTCGACGAGCGCGGCATCATCCGCGTCGGCGCGGAGATCAGCGCCGGGGACATTCTCGTCGGCAAAGTCACGCCGAAGGGCGTCACCGAGCTGACGGCGGAAGAGCGCCTGCTGCACGCGATCTTCGGCGAGAAGGCGCGCGAAGTGCGCGACACGTCGCTGCGCGTCCCGCACGGTACCGACGGAATCGTCGTCGACGTGAAGGTGTTCACGCGCGAGAACGGCGACGAATTGCCGCCGGGCGTCAATCAGCTGGTCCGCGCGTATATCGCCCAGAAGCGGAAAATTTCCGAGGGCGACAAGATGGCCGGACGCCACGGCAACAAGGGGGTTATCGCCCGCATTCTGCCGGAGGAGGATATGCCGTTCCTGCCGGACGGAACGCCGGTGCAGGTCGTTCTGAATCCGCTGGGCGTTCCTTCCCGGATGAACATCGGGCAAGTGCTCGAAGTGCACTTGGGCATGGCTTGCAAGCTGCTCGGCATTCACGCCGCCACGCCGGTTTTCGACGGCGCGTCGGAACACGACGTCTTCGACACGATGGAAGAGGCCGGCATGGCCCGCAACGGCAAATGGCGCCTGCGCGACGGTCGCACGGGCGAATTGTTCGAGCGCGACGTTACGGTCGGCGTCATGTACATGATCAAGCTGGCGCACATGGTCGACGACAAGATCCACGCGCGTTCCACCGGTCCGTATTCGCTCGTTACGCAGCAGCCGCTGGGCGGTAAAGCCCAATTCGGCGGCCAGCGCTTCGGGGAGATGGAAGTGTGGGCGCTCGAGGCTTACGGCGCGGCCTATACGCTGCAGGAAATTCTGACCGTGAAGTCCGACGACGTCGTCGGGCGCGTCAAGACGTACGAATCGATCGTCAAAGGCGAGAATGTGCCGGAACCGGGCGTTCCGGAATCGTTCAAAGTTCTGATCAAAGAGCTCCAGAGCTTGGGCATGGACGTCAAGATCCTGTCCGGCGACGAGCAGGAGATCGAGATGAAGGAAATCGACGACGACGACGATTCCGCGGGGGATAAGCTGAACCTCAATCTCGAGGGCTCCGAAGTCGGTGTCGAGTAAACCGTTAAGATCCGAAAACTGTGCAACGATGAAGGAGGGCTTGCTCCTTGTTAGACGTCAATAACTTTGAGTTTATGAAAATCGGCTTGGCTTCGCCCGACAAGATCAGATCCTGGTCCCGGGGCGAGGTCAAAAAGCCGGAAACGATAAACTACCGGACCTTGAAGCCGGAAAAAGAAGGCTTGTTCTGCGAGAAGATTTTCGGGCCGACCAAGGACTGGGAATGCCATTGCGGCAAATACAAGCGCGTGCGCTACAAAGGCGTCGTCTGCGATCGCTGCGGCGTCGAAGTGACGCGGGCGAAAGTGCGCCGCGAGCGGATGGGCCATATCGAGCTCGCCGCTCCGGTGTCGCACATCTGGTATTTCAAAGGCATTCCCAGCCGCATGGGCTTGGCGCTCGACATGTCTCCTCGTTCGCTCGAAGAGATTATCTACTTCGCCTCCTACGTCGTCACGGATCCCGGAGACACGCCGCTCGAGAAGAAGCAGCTGCTTTCCGAGAAGGAATACCGCAGCTACCGCGACAAGTACGGCTACGCTTTCCACGCCGGCATGGGCGCGGAGGCGGTCAAGAAGCTGCTCCAGGACATCGACCTGGACCGCGAGCTCGATACGCTCAAGGAAGAGCTGCGCACGGCGCAAGGCCAACGACGCAACCGCGCGATCAAGCGCCTTGAAGTGATCGAATCGTTCCGCAACTCCGGCAACCTGCCGGACTGGATGATTCTCGACGTGCTGCCGGTCATCCCGCCGGAGCTTCGCCCGATGGTTCAGCTGGACGGCGGACGTTTCGCGACAAGCGACTTGAACGATCTGTACCGCCGGGTCATTAACCGGAACAACCGGTTGAAGCGGTTGCTCGATCTCGGCGCGCCGGATATTATCGTCCAGAACGAGAAGCGGATGCTGCAGGAAGCCGTCGACGCGCTGATCGACAACGGCCGGCGCGGCCGCCCGGTTACGGGTCCCGGCAACCGTCCGCTGAAATCGCTCAGCCACATGCTGAAAGGGAAGCAAGGGCGCTTCCGTCAGAACCTGCTCGGCAAGCGGGTCGACTATTCCGGACGTTCCGTTATCGTCGTTGGCCCGAGCTTGAAGATGTACCAATGCGGCCTGCCGAAGGAGATGGCGCTCGAGCTGTTCAAGCCGTTCGTCATGAAGGAGCTCGTGCTCAAAGGCCTGGCCCACAATATCAAGAGCGCGAAGCGCAAAGTCGAACGCGTCAGCCCCGAAGTATGGGACGTGCTCGAAGAAGTCATCAAGGAGCACCCGGTGCTGCTGAACCGCGCGCCGACGCTTCACAGGCTCGGCATCCAGGCTTTCGAGCCGATTCTCGTCGAGGGTCGCGCGATCAAGCTTCACCCGCTCGTCTGTACGGCGTACAACGCCGACTTCGACGGCGACCAGATGGCGGTTCACGTGCCGCTCTCGGCCGAAGCCCAAGCGGAAGCCCGCTTGCTGATGCTCGCCGCGGGCAACATTCTGAACCCGAAAGACGGCAAACCGGTCGTTACGCCGTCTCAGGATATGGTGCTCGGCTGCTATTACCTGACGATGGACAACAACAAGTCTTACGGCTCCGGCCTGCGGTTCTCCAGCGTGAATGAAGCCATCTCCGCGTACGAACGCGGCACGGAAGGCATCTCGCTGCATGCTCGCGTCGTCATTCCGGTCAAAGAGCTGAAGAAGAAGACGTTCACGCCGGAGCAGCAGGAAGCGCTCCTCGTGACGACGATCGGCAAAATTATTTTCAACGAGATTTTCCCGGATACGTTCCCGTATATTAACGAGGCGACGAAAGAAAACCTCGTTAAAGGAACGCCGGACAAATATTTCATCTACGAGAAGGGCGCGGACATCTCGAAATATATCGAGGATCCGGCCGTTCCGGGAGCCGTGGGCAAAGAGTACTTGGGGAACATCATCGGAGAATGCTTCCGCATCTACCATACGACGCAAACTTCGGTGATCCTGGACAACATCAAGCAGCTCGGCTTCACGTACTCCACGCGCGCGGGCATCACGATCGGCGTCGCCGACGTCGTCGTGCCGCAGGAGAAGGAAGAGATCCTGCGGAAATCCGAAGAGCGCGTCAAGGTCGTAACGACCCAGTATCGCCGCGGTTTGATCACGAACGAAGAACGCCGCGACCGCGTTATCGAGATCTGGAGCAAGACGAAGGACGAAATCACGGACATCCTGATGAAGTCCATGGATCGCTACAACAGCATCATGCTGATGGTCGATTCCAAGGCGCGGGGCAACAAATCGCAGATCACCCAGCTGGGGGGCATGCGCGGCCTGATGGCCAACCCGTCCGGACGGATCATCGAGCTGCCGATCAAATCGAACTTCCGCGAAGGCCTCACCGTATTGGAGTACTTCATCTCCACCCACGGCGCGCGGAAAGGTCTGGCCGATACGGCGCTGCGGACGGCCGACTCCGGTTACTTGACCCGCCGTCTCGTCGACGTCGCGCAGGACGTCATCGTCCGCGAGGACGATTGCGGTACGGACAAGGGCATTACCGTCAGCCGGATCGAGGACGGGAAGGAAGTCATCGAGGATCTGTTCGACCGCATCGAAGGCCGTTACGCGTTCGAGACGATCCGGCATCCGGAGACGAAGGAAATCATCGCGCACCGCAACGATCTCATCGACACGCCGAAGGCGGAAGAGATCGTGCGCGCGGGCATCAAGAGCATCCAGATCCGCTCCGTGCTCAGCTGCCGCGCCCGTCACGGCGTCTGCAAGCTCTGCTACGGGCGCAACCTGGCGACCGGCAAGAAGGTCGAGATCGGCGAATCCGTAGGGATCATCGCCGCGCAATCGATCGGCGAGCCGGGAACCCAGCTCACGATGCGTACGTTCCACACCGGCGGCGTCGCCGGGGACGACATCACGCAAGGTTTGCCGCGGATCCAGGAGCTGTTCGAAGCCCGGAACCCGAAGGGCCAAGCGATCATCTCCGAGCTCGACGGCGTCGTGAAGGAAATCCGCGAGACGAAAGACCGTCGCGAGATCGAACTGCAAGGCGAATCGGAATCGAAGATTTACTCGGTCAGCTACGGCTCGCGCATCCGCGTCATCGAAGGCCAGCAAGTCGAAGCCGGCGACGAATTGACGGACGGCTCGATCGATCCGAAGGAAATGCTTCGCATTCGCGGCATTCGCGGCGTGCAGAACTACATTCTGCAGGAAGTTCAACGCGTATACCGGAACCAGGGCGTTGAGATCAACGACAAGCACATCGAAGTCATGATCAAGCAGATGCTGCGGAAAATCCGCATCGTCGATCCGGGCGACACGAACCTGCTTCCGGGCTCGTTCGTCGACCTTCACGAGTATGAAGCGGCCAACCGCGAGGCGATCCTGTCGGACAAAGAACCGGCAGTCGCCCGCCCGGTGCTGCTCGGGATCACGAAAGCGTCGCTCGAGACCGATTCGTTCTTGTCGGCGGCCTCCTTCCAAGAGACGACGCGCGTCCTGACCGACGCCGCGATCAAGGGCAAGGTCGACAGACTGCTCGGGCTCAAGGAGAACGTCATTATCGGGAAGCTCATTCCGGCAGGTACCGGAATGGCGCGCTACCGCAACATCAAGGTCGTCTCTCCGTTCGACGAAGAGACGGACGAAGCGACCGAACTGGAGCCGGTCGGCGTGGAGTAATGCGTTACGCGATCACCTTATTCGGCCAAGCGCCCGTCCATCCGGACGGGCGCTTGGCGTATCCAGCCGGACGGCGCGGGACGGGTTGCGCGACGAATAACGTTACGCCATCGTCTTATGTGGTCGTCGGAGCGCTCGTTTCTCGAGAATAGCGTGGCGCCATCGTCTTATTTGGCTTTGCAGTTGGCAATCGAGCGGGATGCGCGATGGAACAAAAGCCGGGGCAGACAGGGGATTGGATTAGGTCGTCTCGTAAAGACAAAGTGGGCATTTCGTTGGTGGATCGGACCGTAGATCCGTTATATTTGAGAAAATAGGGGTTTTCTGCACCACTTCGGACACAGGATCCCTTATTTGCGCCAATCCGAAGCGATTTTCCAGTTTATGAGTACAATAACGGATTCTCTGTCCGATTCACCCGCAAAAAGAAAGGTTTTCGCACAAATAAGGTCCGCTGTGTCCGATCCAACGCCAACGTAACGCAATTGCCGGTTCTCGGGGCGGGAGGAGCGACAATATCCGATCGCGTTCGCGAAATTCGACAGGCGGCCGACGTTTTCCGAAGGGATATCCGCATTCGTCGGCATGTTCTTGACGGTTGCTCTCGCGTTCGCTTCCCGGCGCCATGGGGTTTCGTCGTCTGGCTGTTGCCTCCGGTCTTTCCCGTCATGGATGCCTTCAACCGTTACGAAGAACTGCCCGGCATTCGGACAGCGATCGTCTTGCTTGCGCCGTGGGCATACGCGTCCGCGATTTATGGCGTATTTCTGCGATGGATGACGAGCGGCAAACGGTGAAAAAATCGGCGATTATTGCGACGGAAATGCGATGGAATTCGGCGAACCTGGGTTCTTGACACTCCTATTTCGAAGTGATAATATGTTCTAGTGTGTGCCAGACGCGCGTCGAACCGACGTGCGTTGAACCGGTGCGGACCTAAGCGATCCGTGTGACATGAAGCCGCAAGGCGGATGCCGCGGTTGGGGAATAGATAGACGGGTTTGACGCGGACGTTCTCGCAAACGCGCTTGCGGGCGGGAATGAATGGTCGAGCCCTTTCTCGTCTCTCGAAATGAACCACCTGGATCTGTGGGCTTCGCCAAAAGGTATCGTACAAGTCGCTTACTCATTATTTTGACCCATCATGGGAAGGGGGTGGCAGCATGCCAACAATCAACCAACTCGTACGCAAAGGCCGTCAATCGAAGGTCGTCAAATCGAAATCCCCCGCGCTGCAAAGAGGGTTCAATGCTCTTAAGCGCGTGGAAACCGATCTGAGCGCACCTCAGAAGCGCGGAGTCTGCACTCGCGTAGGGACGATGACGCCGAAGAAACCGAACTCCGCGCTGCGGAAGTATGCGCGTGTCCGCTTGACCAACCGCGTCGAAGTGACCGCCTACATCGGAGGAATCGGCCACAACCTGCAAGAGCACAGCGTCGTACTCGTGCGCGGAGGCCGGGTTAAAGACCTTCCGGGCGTTCGTTACCACATCGTTCGCGGCGCGCTCGATACAGCGGGCGTCAATAACCGGATGCAAGCCCGTTCCAAATACGGAACGAAAAAGCCGAAAGCCAAAAAATCCTAACAAGCGCCCGGGCGGCCCGGCTGCCTGACGCGAACGGATACGAATGGGAAAGGAGGAACCTTAATGCCACGCAAAGGACCAGTTACGAAACGGGACGTCCTCCCGGATCCGGTATATAACAGCAAGCTCGTGACGCGTCTTGTCAACCGCATCATGATCGACGGCAAGAAGAACGTCGCGCAACAGCTTCTGTACGATGCGTTCAAGCTGATTCAAGAGCGCACCGGCAAAGACCCGATGGAGGTATTCGAATCCGCCATCAAGAACATCATGCCGGTACTCGAAGTCAAAGCTCGCCGCGTAGGCGGCGCGAACTACCAAGTTCCGATCGAAGTCAAGCCCGAGCGTCGTACTTCCCTCGGACTGCGCTGGCTCGTGAACTACTCCCGCAACCGCGGCGAGAAAACGATGGAAGAGCGTCTGGCCGCAGAGATCATGGACGCCGCCAACAACACGGGCGCCGCGGTCAAGAAACGCGAAGACACGCACAAAATGGCGGAAGCGAACAGAGCGTTCGCGCACTACCGCTGGTAATGATTGCGAAGCAACACATTTTGAAGGGAGACTATATCAATGGCTAGAGAGTTCTCCTTGCAAAATACGCGCAACATCGGGATTATGGCGCACATTGATGCGGGTAAAACCACGACGACCGAACGGATTCTGTTCTACACCGGACGCGTTCATAAGATTGGCGAAGTGCACGAAGGCGCCGCTACGATGGACTGGATGGAGCAAGAGCAGGAGCGCGGAATCACGATTACTTCCGCCGCTACGACCGCTCAGTGGAAAGGTCACCGCATCAATATTATCGACACTCCGGGTCACGTTGACTTTACGGTGGAAGTCGAGCGCTCCCTGCGCGTATTGGATGGGGCCGTTGGCGTATTCAGCGCCAAAGAAGGCGTAGAGCCGCAATCCGAGACGGTATGGCGTCAAGCCGACCGTTACGGCGTACCGCGGATCGCTTACGTCAACAAGATGGATATTATCGGCGCGGACTACTTGAACGTCGTCAAGGACATGAGAGAGCGCCTGAACGCGAACGCGGTAGCGATTCAACTGCCGATCGGCGCCGAGGACACGTTCAAGGGCATGATCGACCTGATCGAACAGGTCGCTTACGTCTACAAAGACGATCTCGGCAAAGAGCCGGAGCAAATTGAAATTCCCGCTGAGTACGCCAGCCAAGTTGAAGAGCTTCGCAACGAACTCGTGGAGAAAGTTGCCGAGCTGGACGAAGAGCTGACGATGAAATACCTCGAAGGCGAAGAGTTGACCGTCGAAGAAATCAAGGCGGCTCTCCGCAAAGGCGTCTGCGAAGTGAAAATCTTCCCGGTCGTCTGCGGTTCCTCTTACCGCAACAAGGGCGTACAGCCGATGCTGGACGCAGTCGTCGCTTATCTGCCTGCCCCGACCGACGTTCCGGATATCAAGGGCGTTCTGGAAGACGGCACGGAAACGGTTCGCAAGTCTGCGGACAACGAGCCGTTCGCCGCTCTGGCATTCAAAATCATGACCGACCCTTACGTGGGCCGTTTGACTTTCTTCCGCGTGTACTCCGGCGTACTGAACTCCGGTTCTTACGTCGTTAACGCCACGAAAGGCAAACGCGAGCGTATCGGCCGTATTCTCCAAATGCACGCGAACAGCCGTCAGGAGATCGACCAAGTGTACTCCGGCGACATCGCCGCAGCCGTCGGTCTGAAAGACACGACGACGGGCGACACGCTGTGCGACGAGAAAAACCCGGTCGTTCTCGAATCCATGAACTTCCCGGAGCCGGTTATCCAGCTCGCGGTCGAGCCGAAGACGAAAGCCGACCAGGACAAAATGGGTATCGCTCTGCAGAAGCTGGCCGAGGAAGATCCGACGTTCCGCGCCCACACGGACGAAGAAACGGGACAAACGATCATCTCCGGGATGGGCGAGCTCCATCTGGAAATTCTCGTCGACCGCATGCTTCGCGAATTCAAAGTCGAGACGAACGTCGGCAAGCCGCAAGTCGCTTACCGCGAGACGTTCCGTCAGACGGCGAAGGTCGAAGGCAAGTTCGTTCGCCAATCCGGCGGACGCGGCCAATACGGCCACGTCTGGATCGAGTTCGAGCCGCTGGAGCCGGGTACCGGCTTCCAGTTCGAGAACAAGATCGTCGGCGGCGTCGTGCCGCGCGAATATATCGCGCCGGTACAAGCGGGCATCGAGGAGTCGATGAAGAACGGCGTACTCGCAGGCTTTCCGCTCGTCGATATCAAGGCAACGATCTTCGACGGATCATACCACGACGTCGACTCCTCGGAGATGGCGTTCAAAATCGCCGGATCGATGGCGCTTAAAGCAGCGAAGGACAAATGTGATCCTGTGTTGCTCGAGCCAATCATGAAGGTTGAAGTAACGGTTCCCGAAGAGTACTTCGGCGATGTTATGGGCATGCTGAGCTCCCGTCGCGGCCGCATCGAAGGATCGGATATGCGTTTCGGCGCACAAATCGTCCGCGCGAAGGTGCCGCTCGCCGAGATGTTCGGTTACTCCACGACGCTTCGTTCCGGTACGCAAGGCCGCGGCGTCTTCTCGATGGAGCTGTCGCACTACGAAGAAGTGCCGAAATCCATCGCCGACGAAATCGTGTCCAAGCATAAGGGCGCTTAAGGTTTTCTGAAAGCGGACGGGTCGGGAGCGGCTTCCCGATTCTCGCCCGTCATCAAATAAAATAAATCTTTTCTCTCATTAAGGAGGAACAGTATCCATGGCTAAGGCTAAATTCGAACGTACGAAACCGCACATTAACGTTGGTACGATCGGTCACGTTGACCACGGCAAAACGACGACGACGGCTGCAATCACGACGGTATTGAACAAGAAATACGGCAGCGGCTCTGCCGTAGCTTTCGACCAAATCGACAAAGCTCCGGAAGAGCGCGAGCGCGGAATCACGATCTCCACGGCTCACGTTGAATACGAAACGCCTAACCGTCACTATGCTCACGTTGACTGCCCGGGCCACGCCGACTACGTTAAGAACATGATCACCGGCGCTGCTCAAATGGACGGCGCGATCCTGGTCGTATCCGCTGCTGACGGCCCGATGCCGCAAACTCGCGAGCACATCCTGCTGTCCCGTCAAGTCGGCGTTCCTTACATCGTCGTATACCTGAACAAGTGCGACATGGTCGAAGACGAAGAGTTGCTTGAACTGGTTGAAATGGAAGTTCGCGACCTGCTGACCGAATACGAGTTCCCGGGCGACGACACGCCGATCATCCGCGGCGCATCTCGCGAAGCTTTGGCGAATCCGGACGGCCCTTGGGCTGACAAGATCGTCGAGCTGTTCGAAGCGATCGAAAGCTACATCCCGGTTCCTGAGCGTGCAACCGACAAGCCTTTCTTGATGCCGGTCGAGGACGTGTTCACGATCACGGGCCGCGGTACGGTCGCTACGGGCCGCGTCGAGCGCGGTATCGTCAAAGTCGGCGACGAAGCCGAAATCATCGGTCTGCACGAAGAAACGCGCAAAACGGTCGTAACGGGCGTGGAAATGTTCCGCAAATTGCTCGACCAAGCGCAAGCCGGCGACAACATCGGCGCATTGCTTCGCGGCGTTGACCGTAAAGACATCGAGCGCGGCCAAGTTCTGGCTAAGCCGGGCTCCGTTAAGCCTCACACGGAATTCACGGCGCAAATTTACGTTCTGACTCAATCGGAAGGCGGACGCCACAAGCCTTTCTTCACGGGCTACCGTCCTCAGTTCTACTTCCGTACGACGGACGTTACGGGTATCATCAACCTGCCGGAAGGCACGGAAATGGTTATGCCTGGCGACAACATCACGGTTACGGTTCAACTGATCTCCCCAATCGCGATCGAAGAAGGCACTCGCTTCTCGATCCGCGAAGGCGGCCGTACGGTCGGCGCGGGCGCGGTTGCTTCCATCCAAAAGTAATATCTTTTCCGAGAAGAGGCTGTCTCTCCGGTCATCGCTTGATGACGGAGGGACAGCCTCTTTTTGACGGGTGAAGGGTCTTCATTCCACTTGATCTTATTTTATCGGACACAGAAGACGCTATTTTGCCGAAACCCCTTCATTTTGAAGTCAATTCGGACAGACGATCCGTTATTTCGAGGATCAATGGCCGAAATCTCCGTATCGGAGCCGAATAACGGATCCTCTGTCCGCAAAGGCGCGAAAAACCCGGATTTGTTCACAATTAGCGGATCCTCTGTCCGTAAAGTTACTTCGCTTACTACAATAAATAAAAGACATATCGGGCAAAGCTATTGATTACCTCCAAGGAGGGATTGACGATGGTCAACAGGAGAGTTAGCAAACCGTTGTTAGCCATAGCATTCGTTCTTCTGATGATTGTTCTTGTTACACTGGCGAACAATCCAATGGGTAAATCTCAACCGGAAGAAATCACCGAATCTAACCCGCATCAACATATTGGAAGCGCCTTAAGCGCGGTTAAATTCGAAACCTTGGATGACTATATCGGATATGCGGATCATATCGTTTACGGCAAGTTGATCAGCAGCTCCAAGTTTGATGAGTCGACAAGCGAATATGTGTTTTCAGTTGAGAAGCAAATCAAAGGGGATACCGCATCAAAACAAATCAATGTTTATTATCCGCAGGGTGAATTGGAGTCGGGCGGGAGTTACCTATTGTTCTTGGAACGCTTTGATGGCGGCTTATATCCTTCGCCAGAGTATAATATTCTATATTTTGACGGGATGTTTGAGGTTGATAATGACGGGACAGCACACCCAAATCGCTTTTTAACCGAAAAATTGAGCCTGGACGCTTTGATCGCAAAAATAAAATCGTCTCCGGCAATTACGAAGAACAGAATCAAAGACGATTCGGAGCTAGCGATGGTCGTTCGAGAAGTTGCAACAGCGGATGAGTTGGCCGCAGACTCCGACCTGATTGCGCATATTCAGCCTGAATACATCCATGTAAAAAACAAATACTTTGTCATCGCCGCAGTAAAAGTCTTAAAAACCTATAAAGGGGACTTCAACGAAGGCTGGGAAGTCGTATTGCCGTCCAGCATCGAAATCGGAAAAGACTATTTGGTGTATTTGCATAAGAAAAGCATGGCCATCGTTACGGCTAAAACCGGCAGCGTCATTCCGATGAGCAATGAGAAAGCCTGGAATGAAGCGCTAGCCAACCTTGAATAGCATGTCCGGACCTGGAAGAGTCGATGCAATGTACGTAGGGGCTAATCGATTTCTTCTATAATATAACGCGCATGAAGCGACTAGTACGAAAAGTATTTCGACGTGCATAGACTGGTTGCCAATCCTCCGGACGTGATCGTCGCGATCGAGAGGAAGAACGTGTCCATGCTGAACAGATATGCGCCGGTCGCGACGACGATCGCGTCCATGATTAGGATGAGAAAACCGACGTTGATCTTCAGGCGCACGGCGAGCAGCTTCGCTAACAGGTCGATGCCCCCCGTGCTCGTATCGTTCCTGAGCATAATGCCGAAACCGGCGCCGATCAGCGTTCCGCCGGCGACGGAAGAGGCGAAAGGGTGGGCGAGAATCGCCGGAGCGAACGGACGATAGGAATCGAGCAAATCGACAAGATAAGAGAGAAGAATCATGCCGAACAGGCTGTGGAAGAAAATATTCTTGTCCTTGAACCAGGTATAGAGGAAGACCGGCAAGCTGCAGACGAGCAGCACGGCGCCCGCTTTGATTCCGAACAAGTAATTGGCGATCAAGGCGATGCCGATAAATCCGCCGTCGAGCACCTGAATCGGCATTAGGAAGAAATCGATCCCGACGGCGATCAGGAGGCTGCCGATCACGACGACGGCGATTTTACGCAGGGAAATCAATGCCGACCCATCCTTTCATCCTGGCCTGTCTTATCTATATGGGAATTCGAGGCAATTGATGATTTTTTTGCATGAAGATGCGGCGTTTGGATCCGGAATTTTCAAGGGGTTGTGGGTCTGTCATCCTCTTGATCTTTTGCTATCGGACACAGAAGACGTTATTTTGCCGAAACCCCCTCATTTTGCCGGCGATTCGGACAGAGAATCCGTTATTTCGATGATCAATGACCGAAATCGCAGTCTCGGGGCCAAATAACGGATTCTCTGTCCGCAAAGGTGCGCAAACCCCGGTTTTGTTCACAATTAACGGATCCTCTGTCCGAACGGGAGAGAGGCGAGGCTGTGGGAGAAGGAGCAAGGCGAAGCGGCGGGCGATGGAGAGAGGCGAGATTGTAGGCGATGGAGCGAGGCGAGGCTGTGGGAGAAGGAGCGTGGCGAGGCTGCGGTCGATGGAGTATGGCGAAGGCTGGAGGAGAGGGAGCAAGGAGAGGGGGGAGCTAGAGGAGGGGGCGAAAGATCTTGCGGGTAACGGAAGAACGGGGGAAGTAGAACGTAACCATATGACAAGGACCGTCAGGGTGAACTCGCTGACGGTTTTTCTAATTTTTTTGTTGCATTTGCTTAGGCAGATCGCTATAATAGTGAATGTTGGTCTGTGACTGTGCGATGATGTGAGAGGTTGCCGACACACCCGGCCCCTTTGCCATTAAGGAAGCCACACGGTGCATGTTGGGTTATTCTCACGGAGTATGTCCGATTCCAAAATTGGGCGAATGAAGGAGGGATTGCTATGGCAAAGCAAAAAATTCGAATCCGTTTGAAAGCCTACGATCACCGTATCCTCGATCAATCCGCGGAGAAAATCGTAGAAACGGCAAAACGTACGGGTGCAGGCGTATCGGGACCGATTCCGCTGCCGACCGAGAAGCAGATCATCACGATTCTGCGGGCGGTGCACAAGTACAAGGATTCGCGCGAACAGTTCGAAATGCGCACGCACAAGCGTTTGATTGATATCGTCAATCCGACGCCTCAAACGGTCGACGCGCTGATGCGTCTCGATCTGCCGTCGGGCGTCGATATCGAAATCAAGCTTTAATCTAGAAGAACATCAGATCCATCGAGAAAAGAGGTGTCAACATGTCTGGAATCTTGGGACGCAAACTCGGAATGACGCAAATCTTCGCGGCAGACGGCAGCGTAGTGCCGGTAACCGTCGTGGAAGCGGCTCCGAATATCGTTTTGCAAAAGAAAACTGTGGATAACGACGGCTATGAGGCCGTTCAACTCGGCTTTGCGGACAAACGCGAGAAGCTGGCGACCAAACCGGCGATCGGACACGCGAAAAAAGCGGGCACGGGACCCAAGCGCTTCATCCGCGAAGTTAGCGGAATTACGCCGGCAGACGTCGAGGTCGGCCAGGAACTTAAAGTTGACCAATTCAACGCCGGCGATTTTGTTGACGTAACGGGCATTTCCAAAGGCAAAGGAACCGCGGGCGCGATCAAGCGTTGGGGCTTCCACCGCGGCAAGATGACGCACGGTTCGAAATACCACCGCGGCAACGGCTCGCTCGCGACGATTCGCGACGCCAACCGCGTGCCGAAGGGCAAAAAGATGCACGGCCGCATGGGCGGCGAATCGATCACGGTACAGAACCTCGAAGTCGTCAAAGTCGACGCCGAGCGCAACGTGCTGCTGATCAAAGGCTCCGTACCGGGCCCTCGCAACTGTTATCTCAAAATCCGCTCCGCGGTGAAGAAATAATTCTTAACGTAAGAGGAAAGGAGGACCACTCATGCCGAAAGTATCCGTATTTAACGTAGACGGCAAAGAAGTCGGACAATTGGATCTGGCGGAAGGCGTGTTCGGACTGGAGCCGAACGTGCACGTTATCCACAGCGCCGTGCTTCTTCAGCAAGCGTCGCTTCGTTCCGGCACGCACGACACGAAAGGACGTTCGGAAGTGCGCGGCGGCGGACGCAAGCCATGGAAACAAAAAGGAACCGGACGCGCCCGTCAAGGCAGCATCCGCGCTCCGCAATGGAAAGGCGGCGGCATCGTCTTCGGACCGACTCCGCACAGCTACGGCTTCAAATTGCCTAAGAAAGTCCGCCGTTTGGCCATCAAATCGGCGCTGTCCAGCAAAGTCGTCGCGAACCAGCTGATCGTGCTGGACCAACTGAGCTTGGCCCAACCGAAAACGAAGGAATTCGCGAAAATCTTGACCAATCTCAAAGTGTCCCGCAAAGCGCTCGTCGTGACAGCCGACTTTGAAGAGAACGTCGCTTTGTCCGCCCGCAACATTCCAGGCGTGAAGTTCGTCGCAGCGGACGGAATCAACGTCCTCGACGTGATGAAGCATGATCAGCTGATCATCACGAAAGACGCGGTCGCCAAAGTCGAGGAGGTGTTCGCGTAATGAAGAACCCTCGCGATCTGATCAAACGGCCGGTCATCACCGAGCGCACGAGCGAGTTCATCGAGCAGCGCAAATACGTGTTCGAGGTCGATCTGAAAGCCAACAAAACCGAAATCAAACAAGCCGTCGAACAGATCTTCAAGGTCAAAGTCGTCGGCGTCAACACGCTTAGAATGCCTGCCAAGCCGAAGCGCTACGGCAGACACAGCGGCTATACGTCCGAATGGAAAAAAGCGATCGTACAGCTTTCCGAAGACAGCAAGCCGCTGGATTTCTTCGAAGCTTCCGTTTAATCCAGTCTCTAACGTAAGGAGGGAATCCCATGCCAGTCAAAAAGTTTAATCCGACAACGGCGAGCCGCCGTCAAATGACGATCGCGACGTTCGAGGAGATCACGACGAGCGAACCGGAGAAATCGCTGCTCGCGCCGCTCTCGAAACGCGCCGGCCGCAATAACCAAGGTAAAATTACCGTTCGCCATCATGGCGGCGGTCATAAGCGTAAATATCGGATTATCGATTTCAAGCGCACGAAGGACGGCATCCCCGGCCGCGTGGCTTCGATCGAATACGATCCGAACCGTACGTCTTATATTGCCCTGATCCACTACGTAGACGGCGAGAAAGCTTACATCATCGCGCCGAAGGGCCTCAAGGTCGACGACGTGATCATGTCCGGCCCCGAAGCCGACATCAAAGTGGGCAACGCCCTTCCGCTGGAAAACATTCCGGTCGGTACGGTCATCCACAACATCGAGCTGAAGCCGGGCAAAGGCGGCCAACTCGTACGCGCCGCCGGCACGAGCGCTCAGCTGCTCGGCAAAGAAGACAATTACGTCACGATTCGTCTGACATCCGGAGAAATCCGCCGCATCCTCAAAACTTGCCGCGCGACGATCGGCACGGTCGGCAACCAGGACCACGAGCTGATCAACATCGGCAAAGCGGGACGCAAACGTTGGTTGGGCAATCGCCCGGTCGTCCGCGGGGTCGTCATGAACCCGAACGATCACCCGCACGGCGGCGGCGAAGGACGCGCGCCGATCGGACGCAAATCCCCGCTTTCCCCTTGGGGCCAACCGACGCTCGGCTACAAAACTCGCAAGAAGAAAAAAGCATCGAGCAAATATATCGTTCGTCGCCGCAGCAAGTAATCGGGCTTGCGCGGCGGGATGAACGGATAACCGCGATGAAGGGAGGAGCATTCCATGGGTCGCAGTTTGAAAAAAGGGCCTTTCGTGGACGGGTATCTGCTGAAAAAAGTAGAAGAGCTGTCCAATTCGAATAAAAAAGTCGTGATCAAAACGTGGTCGCGCCGCTCGACGATTTTCCCGCAATTCGTGGGTCAGACGTTCGCGGTATACGACGGCCGCAAGCACGTGCCGGTCTACGTGACGGAAGACATGGTCGGCCACAAGCTCGGCGAATTCGCGCCGACGCGCACGTTCAAAGGTCACACGGACGACGACAAGAAAACGAGAAGATAATGAAACCCTACGAAGCGCGATGGAATGACGGAAGCCTGAGGGGCTGACGGTTCGATCGTCGCGACAGGTACGTAAGGGAGGAGGTACACCGATGTCTCAACAAGCGAAAGCTGTCGTGAATAACATTCGTATTCCGGCTCGCAAGGTTCGCCTGGTCGTGGATCTGATCCGCGGCAAGAAGGTCGGAGACGCGATCGCGATTTTGCGCCATACGCCGCGCTCGGCATCGCCGGTTCTGGAGAAGCTCCTGAACTCCGCCATCGCGAACGCGGAGCACAACTATCAGCTCGACGTGAACAAATTGGTCGTTTCCGAAGCCTTCGTGAACGAAGGGCCTACCATGAAACGGTTCCAGCCTCGTTCCCAAGGTCGCGCATTCAGCATTTTCAAACGCACCAGCCACATTACGCTGGTCGTATCCGAGAAATAAGGAGGGACAACGCGTGGGTCAAAAAGTAAATCCCGTCGGTCTTCGCATCGGCATCATCCGTGACTGGGAATCCAAATGGTACGCCGACAAAGATTTCGGCTCCCTTCTGATCGAAGATGTCAAAATCCGCGAATTCCTGAAGAAGAAGTTGAAAGACGCTGCGGTTTCCAAAGTCGAAATCGAACGCGCGGCCAACCGCGTCAACGTGACGATTCATACGGCGAAACCGGGCATCGTGATCGGCAAGGGCGGCTCCGAGGTCGAAGTGCTTCGCGGCCAATTGACGAAAATCACGAACGGCAAAAAAATACACATCAACATCTCCGAGATCAAAAATCCGGAACTCGACGCTATCCTCGTTGCCGAGAGCATCGCGCAACAGCTGGAGCGCCGCGTTTCCTTCCGCCGCGCGATGAAGCAAGCGATGCAACGCACGCAGCGCGCCGGCGCGAAAGGCATCAAGACGTCCGTCAGCGGTCGTCTGGGCGGAGCGGAAATCGCCCGCACCGAAGGATACAGCGAAGGTACGGTGCCGCTGCACACGCTGCGCGCGGACATCGACTACGGAACGGCCGAGGCGCACACCACTTACGGACGCATCGGCGTTAAAGTCTGGATCTATCGCGGCGAAGTCCTTCCGTCGAAGAAAAGAGCTGCCCAGGAAGGAGGCAACTAACCAATGTTGGTCCCTAAACGCGTCAAACACCGCAAAGTTCACCGCGGTAAAATGAAAGGCCGCGCGAAAGGCGGCACCGAAGTTCACTTCGGCGAATACGGCCTGCAGGCGCAGGAAGCTTCCTGGGTCACGAACCGTCAGATCGAGGCCGCCCGTATCGCAATGACCCGTTACATCAGACGCGGCGGTAAAGTCTGGATCAAAATCTTCCCTTCGAAGCCGATCACCCAGAAGCCTCTCGAGGTACGGATGGGTAGCGGTAAAGGTAACGTAGAAGCATGGGTTGCCGTTGTGAAACCGGGCAAAGTGTTGTTCGAGCTCGCAGGGGTATCCGAGGAGATTGCACGCGAAGCAATGCGTCTGGCCGCGCACAAGCTGCCGATCAAGACGAAGTTTGTGAAACGTGAAGAACTGGGTGGTGAAGCAAATGAAAGCCAGTGAATTCCGCAACCTGACGACGGCGGAAATTGAGCAGAAAATCGCCGGCTTCAAAGACGAGCTGTTCAACCTCCGCTTCCAACTGGCTACCGGCCAGCTGGACGCCCCGCATCGCCTCGGCGAGGTGCGGAAAGAAATCGCACGGGCTAAAACCATTTTGCGCGAGCGGGAGCTCGGCATCGGCTAATCGGGATAACACCTGAAGCTGGATTTCAGGAAGGAGGATACCCATGAGCGAACGCAACAACCGGAAAGTGCAGATCGGCAAAGTCGTCAGCGACAAGATGGACAAAACGATCGTGGTAGCTGTCGAAACGTACAAGAAGCACAACCTCTACCACAAGCGGATTAAATATACGAAAAAATTCAAAGCGCACGACGAGAATAACGAAGCTCAAATCGGCGACACCGTCAAAATCATGGAGACCCGCCCGTTGTCGAAAGACAAAACATGGCGTCTGGTCGAAATCGTCGAGAAAGCCGTATTGGCTTAAGCTGCCGTTACACCCGCGATTGAAAGGAGGACCTTGCGATGATTCAACCGTTTACGCGTCTGAAAGTTGCCGACAACTCCGGCGCGAAAGAATTGATGTGCATCCGCGTGCTCGGCGGAACCGGCCGTCGCGTCGGGCATATCGGCGACATGATCGTATGTTCCGTCAAACAAGCAACGCCAGGCGGCGTTGTCAAAAAAGGCGATGTCGTGAAATGCGTGATCGTCCGCACGAAACGTTCGGTGCGCCGCAAAGACGGATCCTATATCGCGTTCGACGAGAACGCGGCCGTAATCGTTAAAGAAGACAAGAGCCCGCGCGGCACCCGGATTTTCGGACCCGTAGCCCGCGAGCTTCGCGAACGCGACTTTATGAAAATCATTTCCCTGGCGCCGGAAGTTCTGTAAGGCTCCGGAACGCACCGATGGAGAAACGCTCAAGGAGGTGTACCCATGCCCCGTCTGACTAAAGTGCTTCAATCGCACAACAATAAATTGCACGTGAAAAAAGACGATAACGTCATCGTCATCTCGGGCAAAGACAAAGGCAAGAAAGGCCGCATCATCGCCGCTTACCCGCGCGAGAATCGCGTTCTTGTCGAAGGCGTGAACATGATCAAGCGTCATACTCGCCCTAATCCGAAAAACCAGCAAGGCGGCATCGTCGAGCGCGAAGCGCCGATTCACGCATCCAACGTGATGCATATCGATCCGAAGAGCGGACAGCCGACCCGTATCGGCTACAAAACGCTGGATAACGGCAAAAAAGTCCGGGTCGCGAAACGTTCCGGAGAATCGATCGACTAATCGCAGTTAGAACGGAAAGGAGGTCATTGTGACTCATGGCAGCAAGAATGAAGGAACGTTACCTGAATGAAATCACTCCTGCGCTGATGCAGAAGTTTAGCTACAAATCCGTCATGCAAGTGCCGAAGGTCGAGAAAGTCGTCATCAACATGGGTGTCGGCGAAGCGGTCTCGAACTCCAAGATCATCGACTTCGCGGTCGAGGACATGCAGAAGATCTCCGGTCAGAAGCCGGTCGTCACCCGCGCCAAGAAGTCGATCGCAGGCTTCCGCTTGCGCGAAAACCTGCCGATCGGCGTCAAGGTTACGCTGCGCGGCCAACGGATGTATCACTTCCTGGATAAGCTCTTCAACATTTCCTTGCCTCGCGTGCGCGACTTCCACGGCGTATCGACGAAATCGTTCGACGGACGCGGCAACTACACGCTCGGCTTGAAAGAACAGCTGATCTTCCCGGAAATCGAATACGACAAAATCGATAAGGTTCGCGGGATGGACATCGTCATCGTCACGACGGCACAATCGGACGAGGAAGCGCGTGAGCTGCTCACCCAATTGGGGATGCCGTTTGCGAAGTGACGATCACCCGGTCCATAGCAAAAGGCTACCTAATGGAGGTGTGAAAGCAAGTGGCAAAAACGTCGATGAAGGTCAAGCAACAACGCGCGCCGAAGTTTAAAGTCCAAGCTTACACGCGTTGCGAACGTTGCGGCCGTCCGCATTCCGTATTGCAAAAGTTCAAAATCTGCCGGATCTGTTTCCGCGAGTTGGCATACAAAGGCCAGATTCCTGGCGTCAAAAAAGCGAGCTGGTAATCAGCCTAGTTCGGGAAGGAGGTTTACCCCATGGTTATGTCTGATCCTATTGCAGATATGTTGACGCGTATTCGCAACGCGAATCTCGTGCGTCACGAGTCGGTGGAAATGCCTGCGTCCAAGGTCAAGAAGGAAATCGCCGAGATCCTGAAGCGCGAAGGCTTTATCCGCGACGCCGAATATGTCGAAGATAACAAGCAAGGGTTGATCCGTATTTTCTTGAAATACGGCGCGAACAACGAGCGCGTTATCACGGGCCTTAAGCGCATCAGCAAGCCCGGTCTGCGCGTCTACACGAAGTCTACCGAAGTTCCGCGCGTGCTGGGTGGCCTCGGCATCGCGATCATTTCCACATCCAAAGGCATCATCACCGACAAGGAAGCCCGTCAAGGGAAAGCCGGCGGCGAAGTGCTTTGCTACGTTTGGTAATATAACCGTCACACGATTGGAGGTGTACCTATGTCCCGTATTGGACGCAAGCCGATCCAGGTGCCTAACGGCGTGAACGTGAGCCTGGATAACAACGTGATTACAATCAAAGGACCGAAAGGAACTTTGTCCCGCACGTTGCACGGCGATATCAAAGTTTCGTACGAAGCCGACGTTATTACCGTAGAACGTCCTTCGGATAATAAGCTTCACCGCGCGCTGCACGGAACGACTCGCAGCGTCGTCGCGAACATGGTCAACGGCGTAACCGAAGGTTACGCGAGAAACCTCGAGCTGGTCGGGGTAGGTTACCGCGCGAGCAAATCCGGCGACAAGCTGGTGCTGAACGTCGGTTACTCCCATCCGGTCGAATTCGTTCCGGAGAAGGGCATCGAATTCGAGGTTCCGGCGCAGAACAAAATCGTCGTCAAAGGCATCGACAAAGAACTCGTCGGCGCGACGGCGGCGAAGATCCGCTCCGTGCGCGAGCCTGAACCGTACAAGGGCAAAGGCATCAAGTACGAAGGCGAGCGCATTCTTCGCAAGGAAGGCAAGGCAGGCAAGAAGAAATAACGATAACGCGGCTTAAGGCCGCATGAACGGTGAGAAGGGAGTGTAAATGCGGATGATTACGAAAGCCGACAAAAACAAGGCTCGTCTGAAGAGACATCTTCGGGTGCGTAAGAAAATCAGCGGGACGAACGAGCGTCCACGTCTGTCCGTGTTTCGTTCTTCCAAGCATATCTATGCGCAACTGATCGATGACGTTAAAGGCGTAACGCTGGCTAGCGCGTCGACGGTCGACAAAGAGCTTGCAGGAATCGGAAACGGCGGCAACGTGGAATCCGCGCGCAAGGTTGGCGAACTGATCGCCAAGCGCGCCAAAGAGAAAGGCTACGAGAACGTCGTGTTCGACCGCGGCGGATACCTGTACCACGGACGTATTCAAGCGCTGGCCGACGCTGCACGCGAAGCCGGTTTACAGTTTTAATTCAATTTTCGCCACAAGGAGGTAAACGACTTGCGTGTAGATCCGAATACATTGGAACTTACGGAAAAAATGGTTCAAATCAACCGTGTGTCCAAAGTTGTCAAGGGCGGACGCCGGTTCAGCTTCAGCGCACTGGTCGTTGTCGGCGACGGCAAAGGCTGGGTCGGCGCGGGCATCGGCAAAGCATCCGAAGTTCCGGAAGCGATCCGCAAAGGCGTCGATGACGCCAAGAAAAATCTTGTCTTCGTACCACTCGTCGGAACGACGATTCCACATGCCGTTACGGGAAGCTTCGGCGCCGGCAAAGTGTTGCTGAAACCGGCATCGGAAGGTACGGGCGTAATCGCGGGCGGTCCTGTCCGCGCGGTGCTCGAACTGGCCGGGGTCGGCGATATTTTGACGAAATCGCTGGGCTCCTCCAACTCCATTAACATGGTCAATGCGACGTTGGAAGGGTTGTCCCGCCTCAAACGCGCCGAAGACGTAGCGAGACTGCGCGGCAAAACCGTCGCAGAGCTATTCCGTTAAGGAGGGGAACCAGATGGCACAGCTTCAAATTACCCTCGTTCGCAGCTTGATCGGCCGTCCCGAGAATCAACGTCAAACCGTGAAGTCTCTCGGACTCGGCAAGCTGCATTCGTCCGTCATCAGAGACGACAACGCTGCGACGCGCGGCATGATCAATACGGTCAGTCACTTGGTCGAAGTGAAAGAAGTATAAGAATAATCCAGCATAATTCTCAAGGAGGTGCGACGTACGATGAAATTGCATGAGCTGGCTCCGAAAGAAGGCTCCAAGTTCACCCGCAAGCGGGTCGGACGCGGCGCGGGCAGCGGCCTCGGCAAGACGTCCGGTCGCGGTCACAAAGGGCAGAACGCTCGTTCCGGAGGCGGAGTGCGTCCCGGCTTCGAAGGCGGTCAGAATCCTTTGTACCGCAGGCTCCCGAAGCGCGGCTTCAACAACGACCGCTTCGCGACGGTGTACGCGATCGTGAATCTCGATCAACTGAACCGTTTTGCGGCCGGTACGGAAGTCACGCCGGAATTGCTTCTTAGCGAAGGCATTCTGAAAAACGCGAAAGACGGAATTAAAATTCTGGGCAATGGCGATCTGAACGTGCAGCTTACAGTTAAGGCTCATAAGTTCTCTCAGTCTGCTGCGGATAAAATTCAAGCCGCCGGCGGTAAAACCGAGGTGATCTAATGTTCGCGACCCTAACTAACATTTGGAAAGTTGAGGACCTTCGCAAGAGGATCCTCTTCACCCTTTTCATCCTGTTAATTTATCGTATCGGTTCCTTCATCCCGGTCCCGAACATTAACAAAGACGTCTTGGCAATGGCTGGGCAAGAAGGGGCGGACCTGTTCGGTCTGCTCAACACGTTTTCCGGCGGCGCGCTGTTCAACTTCTCTATCTTTGCTCTGTCGATTACGCCGTACATTACGGCTTCGATCATCGTCCAGCTGCTCTCCATGGACGTCATTCCGAAGTTCTCGGAATGGCAGAAGGAAGGCGAGAACGGCAAGCGCAAGCTGGCGCAGGTCACTCGTTACATGACGATCGTGCTCGCGCTCATTCAAGCTTTCGCGACGGCGATCGGCTTTAACCGGATGTACAACTTCGAGATGGTCATCGATCCGACCGTGGCCACTTACGCGATGATCGCCATCGTGCTTACGGCCGGTACCGCGTTCCTGATGTGGCTCGGCGAGCAGATCAACGAGAGGGGCATCGGCAACGGGATTTCGATCCTGATCTTCGCGGCGATCGTCGCGTCGCTGCCGAAGCACATTCGCGACATCTACGCCAGCGAATTCATCGATGCGGACGCATTGTTCCTGAACATCGTGAAAGTGCTGATCATCCTGATCGTAATCGTCCTGATTATCGCAGGGGTCATCTTCATTCAGCAAGGCGTACGCAAGATTCCGGTACAATACGCGAAACGGGTTGTCGGACAGAAAATGTACGGCGGCCAGTCGACGCACATTCCGCTCAAGGTGAATGGCGCCGGCGTTATTCCGGTCATCTTCGCGGTCTCGCTGTTGATGTTCCCGATTACGATCGCGCAATTCTGGGCGAACCAGAACTGGGCGCAATGGGTCATCAGCCACCTGTACTACGACAGGCCGCTCGGCATGGTGCTGTACGTGCTGTTGATCATCGGCTTTACTTTCTTCTACACGTTCGTTCAATTCAATCCGCAGCAAATGGCGGACAACATGAAGAAGAACGGCGGCTACATTCCGGGCATCCGTCCGGGCAAGCCGACGGCCGGCTTCCTGATGAGGGTCATTACTCGGCTTACGCTCGCGGGCGCGATTTTCCTGGCGCTGATCTCGGTGCTCCCGGTATTCTTCGGCGCCATCGCCGATCTGCCGCGTACCGTGCAGCTGGGCGGAACGTCGCTCCTGATCGTCGTCGGCGTCGCGCTCGAAACGATGAAGCAGATCGAGAGCCAATTGATCAAACGCCACTACAAAGGGTTTATCAACAAGTAATCTAGACGCGGACAGGAGGAACAGCGATGAACATTTTGTTTATGGGGCCTCCTGGCGCCGGCAAAGGTACGCAAGCAGAGCGGATCGTCGAGCGGTTCGGCATTCCGCACATCTCGACGGGGGATGCGTTTCGCTTAGCCATGAAGCAAGGCACGCCGCTGGGACAGAAAGCCAAGGAGTACGTCGACCAGGGCCTTCTCGTTCCGGACGAAGTGACGAACGGCATCGTGCGCGATCGCCTCGCGGAGCCGGATTGCGCCAACGGGTTTCTGTTGGACGGATTTCCGCGGACGATCGCGCAAGCCGAAGCGCTGGACGGCATGTTGGCCGAAATGGCACGCAAGATCGATCATGTCATCAACCTGAAAGTGGATCGCAGTTTCTTGTTGACCCGCATCACGGGAAGACGGATATGCAAAGTTTGCGGAACGACGTATCATGTAACCTTTAACCCGCCCAAGCAGGAAGGCGTCTGCGACAAAGACGGGGGAGAGCTGTATCAGCGTCCTGACGATACGGAAGCGAAAGTGGCCACTCGGCTTGACGAGTATTCAAGCAAGACGGCGCCTCTGCTGAAGTATTACGGCGACAAAGGATTGCTCCGCGAAGTCGACGGAGAGAAGGATATCGATGCGGTTACGGCGGAGATCGCTTCTCTTCTCAGAGGGTAATCGGCCATGATCGTAATCAAGTCCGAGCATGAGTTAAGCTTGATGCGCGAGGCCGGAAGGATCGTGGCCGAGACTCATCGGTTGATGAAAGAGGCCGTCGTCCCAGGCGTCACGACGGCGGAGCTCGATCGGATCGCCGACGAGTTCATCCGCAGCCGAGGTGCCGTTCCCTCGTTCAAAGGTTACAACGGTTTTCCAGCCAGCATATGCGCTTCCACGAACGAGGAGCTCGTTCATGGGTTCCCGGGGCCGCGGAAGCTCGTAGAAGGCGACATCATCAGCATCGATATCGGCGCACAGTACAAAGGCTACCACGGAGATTCCGCATGGACCTACGGCGTAGGCCGGATCTCCGAGGAAGCGCAGCGGCTGCTGGACGTTACGGAAGCGTCGCTCTACGCGGGCTTAGCCCTCGTTCGTCCGGACGTCAGGCTGTTCACCGTATCCCACGGCATCCAGAAGGTCATCGAAGAGGCGGGGTTCTCGGTCGTTCGGGAATACGTCGGGCACGGAGTCGGAGCGAAGCTCCACGAAGAGCCGCAAATTCCGAACTACGGCGTTCCCGATCGCGGTCCGCGATTGAAGCCGGGAATGACGCTCGCGATCGAGCCGATGGTCAACGTGGGCGAACGGTACGTGAAGACGTTGTCCGACAATTGGACGGTCGTCACGGTCGACGGCTCGCTGTGCGCGCATTTCGAGCATACGATTGCCGTGACCGAAGAAGGGTACGAAATATTGACCCGTGCGTAAAGCTAGGTGAAAGAAATGACGGTAAACGTGAAGCTAATGCCCGGAGATCTCGTGAGAAGCAGACGCGGCAAGGACGAAGGGGAAATCGCGGTCGTGATCGCCCTCGTCGATGAGCGGTTCGCGCTCGTGGCCGACGGCGACAAACGCCGGTTCGACCGGCCGAAACGCAAAAACGTGCTGCATCTCGAACCGGTCGGCAGCCGCAGCGAGGAAGTCGCGAACAGCCTTCGCGACACCGGCCGCGTGACGAACGCGAAGCTGAGGCACGCCATCGTGCAATTCGAACGAAGTCTCGCGAACAGCGAAATGCATGCTGAAGAGAAAGGAGAATGACGGTGGCCAAAGAGGACGTCATCGAGGTGGAAGGAACGGTCATTGAACCGCTGCCGAATGCCATGTTCAAGGTAGAGCTAGAGAACGGACACCAAATCCTTGCGCATGTTTCCGGAAAGCTCCGGATGCATTTCATTCGGATTCTGACGGGGGACAAAGTGGTCATTCAGTTGTCGCCCTACGATCTGACGCGGGGCCGCATCACTTACCGCAAATAAGTTCGTTTCTATCCGTGCGTACCGGTCGACGACCGAAGCGCACGCCCCGATTAAGGAGGGTATTATCATGAAGGTGAGACCTTCGGTCAAACCGATTTGCGAAAAATGCAAAGTCATTCGCCGCAAAGGCAACGTGATGGTTATCTGCGAAAACCCGAAGCATAAACAAAAACAAGGATAAGAAGGAGGTGCCCCATCATTATGGCACGTATTTCTGGTGTTGACCTCCCGCGCGACAAGCGCGTGGAAATCGCCCTGACGTACATCTTCGGAATCGGCAAATCGACTTCCCAGAAGGTTCTGGCGTCCACGGGCGTCAATCCCGACACGCGCGTTCGCGATCTGACGGAAGACGAACTGGCTCGTCTCCGCGAGACGATCGACAAAGAAGTCAAAGTCGAAGGCGACCTGCGTCGCGAGATTGCACTAAACATCAAACGGCTGATCGAGATCGGCTGCTATCGAGGCATCCGTCACCGCCGCGGCTTGCCGGTTCGCGGACAACGTTCGAAGACGAACGCCCGTACGCGCAAAGGTCCGCGCCGTACGGTAGCGAACAAGAAGAAATAAGGGGGGATAACTCAACATGGCACAAAAGGGCAAGAAAGTCGTACGCACGAAACGTCGCGATCGGAAGAATATCGACTCCGGCGTCGCCCATATCCGTTCCACGTTCAACAATACGATCGTCACGATCACGGATCCGCACGGCAATGCCGTATCCTGGGCAAGCTCGGGCAACCTCGGCTTCAAGGGCTCCCGCAAGAGCACGCCGTTCGCCGCTCAGATGGCCGCCGAATCCGCAGCCCGCGCTGCGATGGAACACGGCATGCGTTTGGTCGAAGTGTCCGTTAAAGGTCCCGGAGCAGGCCGCGAAGCCGCGATTCGTTCGTTGCAAGCTGCCGGTCTTGAAGTCAGCATGATCAGAGACGTAACTCCGATCCCGCATAACGGATGCCGTCCTCCGAAACGCCGCCGCGTATAGTTAAACGTCGCTACTGTGGTATCAAACAAGAACAACTTGAGAATAATGGTTGTAACGGTTAGGCATACTACACGGTTTACCCCGTTAACAAGTCTCCTTTTCTAAAGGTTGAACCTTTTAGCATGGGGATTATAGGGCAACGTCAGCGACGTTTTGAAGGAGGTTTTGGTGATGATAGTGATCGAGAAACCAAAAATCGATTCGGTGGAGCTTCAGGATGACAAGAGGTACGGCCGCTTCGTCGTCGAGCCGCTCGAACGCGGCTACGGCATGACGCTCGGCAATTCGCTTCGCCGCATCCTGTTGTCGTCCTTGCCAGGCGCCGCCGTCGTGTCCGTTCAGATCGACGGCGTTCTCCACGAGTTTTCCACGATTCCGGGAGTCATCGAGGACGTCACGCAGATTATTCTCAATCTGAAGCGTCTGTCGCTGAAGATTCATTCCGACGAGGAAAAAGTGCTGGAGATCGACGCCGAGGGCGACGGAGTCGTCACGGCCGGCGATATTCGCGCGGACAGCGACGTGGAAATTCTGAATCCGGATTTGCATATCGCAACGCTGGCTTCGGGAGCCCGTCTTCACATGCGCATTTTCGCCAGAGTCGGCCGCGGCTACGTGCCGTCCGATCGGAACAAGAAGGAAGATCAACCGATCGGCGTCATTCCGGTCGATTCGATCTACACGCCGATCACCCGCGTAAACTACCAAGTCGAGAATACGCGCGTCGGCCAAGTGACCAACTACGACAAGCTTACGCTTGAAGTATGGACCGACGGCAGCATCCGTCCCGAAGAGGCGGTCAGCTTGGGCGCGAAAATCTTGACCGATCACTTATCCTTGTTCGTCGGTTTGACGGACGAGGCTAAAGATACCGAAACGATGAAGGAAAAAGAAGAGGACAAGAAAGAGAAAGTGCTCGAGATGACGATCGAAGAGCTCGACCTTTCCGTCCGTTCTTACAACTGCTTGAAGCGCGCCGGCATCAATACGGTTCAAGAGCTGATCACGAAAACCGAGGAAGACATGATGAAGGTTCGCAATCTGGGCCGCAAGTCTTTGGAGGAAGTTCAAGAGAAGCTCGAGGAGCTCGGATTGGGTCTGCGCTTCGAAGAGTAGCATTTTGCACTGAGGGAGGGGAAAACAATGGCTTATCAAAAACTGAGTCGCGACTCCAGCTCGCGGAAGGCGTTGTTCCGCGATCTGACGACCGACCTGTTCCTGTATGAGCGCATTCAGACGACCGAGGCGAAGGCCAAGGAAGTGCGTTCGATCGCGGAGCGCTTGATCACGTTGGCGAAGCGCGGCGACTTGCACGCGCGCCGTCAAGTGTCGGCGTTCGTGCGCCGCGAAACCCTGAATGGCGAGCAAGACGCCATCCAAAAGCTGTTCTCCGAGATCGCTCCGCGTTACGCGGAACGTCCGGGCGGCTATACGCGAATCCTGAAGTTGGGACCTCGCCGCGGCGATTCGGCACCGATGGTATATCTCGAGCTCGTAGATCGCGCGTAAGAGCGGTGCAAGGAAGGATGGCCCGAATGCTGCATTCGGATCATCCTTTTTTTGTTCCAATGGACGGCGAAGCCGATAGACTGAAGGGGGGAGACCCGTGCGCAACATCGCGCTAGTCGTCAGTTACGACGGAACGGACTATCAAGGCTTTCAAAGTCAGCCCGGCGGCCGTACGATCCAGGACCGTCTGGAGCATGCGATTCTGGCGCTGACGGGCGAGCCGGTCCGCATCACGGGCTCGGGACGGACGGACGCGGGCGTGCACGCCCGGGCGCAGACGGTCAATTTCCCGACGTCGTCGGCCATTCCGATCGAGCGTTGGGCGATCGCGCTCAATACGAGGCTCCCGGACGACATCGTCGTTCGCAAAGCATGGGTCGCGCCCGACGGCTTCAACGCCCGCCATCATGCCGTCAGCAAGACGTACCGTTATACGATCAATTGCAACCGCGTGCCGGATTTGTTCCGCAGAAGATACGAATTCCATCATCCGACGCCGCTCGATATCGGCGCGATGAGAGAGGCGCTGCGTCCCCTCGTCGGCGAGCATGATTTCACTTCGTTCGCTTCCCCGCTGTCGACGAAGCCCAGCCATGTTCGTATGATCCTCGAGGCCAGGCTGGAGCTGGAGCGCGAATCGACCGGCGAAGACAGCTTCGACCCTGCGTACGGCGCGGAATGGGACGCCGAGCACTACCCCGGAAAGAGTCGGGGGATCGTTCATCTGTACGTCAAGGGCACCGGGTTTCTGTACAACATGGTGCGCATTATCGCGGGGACGTTGATTCATGTCGGCGAAGGCAAGATTCCTCCCGAGCGGGTCGCGGACATTCTCGCGGCGAAGGACCGTTCGCAAGCCGGTCCGACGGCGGTCGCGAAAGGGCTGAGCCTGTGGGAGGTCGCCTACGATCCGGACGAGTCCGTTAAACTTTAATATTTGCTTGCATAGCGCTATATTTTCATGTAGAATAAACTTTGTGCTTTCTGCGTGGCTACCCACAGCCCCAGCGCGGAGAAGACACCTTTTTTGGTGTGTTTGTCGGAACCGGCTTCGTCGGCTTCCAACATCCAGGCAAACGCATCCAGCATTACCCGATTTGATAATGAAACGAATGCGCACGATTCGGAATCGGCGCAACCGATAAAAGCAGGGAAATTACCCGAAGGAGGATGTTTCATGCGTACTACTTACATGGCGAAGCCGCTTGAAGTCGAGCGCAAATGGCACGTCATCGACGCCGCAGGCCAAACGCTCGGACGTCTGGCCAGCGAAGTTGCGGCACTGATCCGCGGCAAACACAAACCCGAATTCACCCCTCACGTCGATACCGGCGATTTCGTGATCGTCATCAACGCCGAGAAAATCGTGCTGACGGGCAAGAAGCTGCAACAAAAGAAATATTACACGCACTCCCACTATCCGGGCGGATTGAAGACGACGACCGCTCAGGAGATGCTGAACAGAAAGCCTGCCCGTATGATCGAATTGGCGGTCTACGGCATGCTTCCGAAGAACAAGCTCGGACACCAGCTGCAAAGCAAGCTGAAAGTGTACGCCGGCTCCGAACATCCACACCAAGCCCAACAGCCTGAAGTTTACGAACTTCGCGGATAATAAAAGGAGGACTTACGAATGGCTCAAGTGCAATATTTAGGAACGGGTCGCCGCAAGCACTCCGTTGCGCGGGTTCGTCTCGTGCCGGGTGAAGGCCGCATCGTCATCAACAAACGCGATATCAACGAATACTTCGACGTCGAGACGTTGAAGCTGATCGTCAAGCAACCTCTGAACCTGACCGAAACGCTCGGCAAGTACGATATTCTCGTGCTCGCTCACGGCGGCGGAACTTCCGGCCAAGCCGGCGCGATCCGCCACGGCATCTCCCGCGCGCTTCTTAAAGCGGACCCGGAACTTCGTTCCCCGCTGAAGAAAGCCGGCTTCCTCACTCGCGACCCGCGGATGAAGGAACGGAAGAAATACGGCTTGAAAGCCGCTCGCCGCGCGCCTCAATTCTCCAAGCGTTAATATTCGCACGTTCGAATGCCTTTCCCTCATCCTATCGGATGCCGGGAAAGGCATTTTTATTTTCCCGGGATTGCTAACGGACACAGATGACGTTATTTTGGCTAAATCCTCACTTTTCGAGGTTCATCCGGACAGACGATCCGTTATATCGATGAAGAATGGCCGAATTCGCCGTCTCGAAGCCGAATAACGGATCCTGTGTCCGCAGAGATGCTGAAAACCCCGTTTTGTTCACAATTAGCGGATCCTCTGTCCGAAAGGACATGGGGCGACGGGGCAAAGAAGGCGATGTGACTGCAGGATGGGGCGACGGGCAAAGAAGGCGATGTGACTGCAGGATGGGGCGCTGGGAGTAAAAAGGGCTGGGTGAAAGGTCTGCGGAAACGGAAGAACGGGGAGAGAAGAGCAGCCAATCCGTACGAAGAAAAGGATTTTATTGAACTATTTTTCCTGGAGACGTATAATATAGTGTATTCATACTTTCTTACTAGGTTTTAAGTGGAGGTCATTGGAAAATGAACTTGATCGAGAAAGAAAACCTGATTCGAGAGAAAGCGGAGGCGTTCGAGAACGCTTCGCCGGAAAAGGTCGTCTCCTGGGCCGTCGAGACGTTCCCGAACATTACGTTCGCCTGCAGCTTCGGCGCGGAAGACGTCGTGCTCGTCGACATGATTCAGAAGATCAGTCCTTCCACGGACATTTTCTACCTGGACACGGATTTTCACTTCAAGGAAACGTACGAGACGCGCGACCGGATGACCGAGAAGTATAAGCTGAAATTCGTCCAGGTGAAGCCGAAGCTGACGCCGGAGGAACAGGCCGCTGCGCATGGAGAAGAGCTGTGGAAGAGCGATCCGACGGCATGCTGTAACATCCGCAAGGTGGAGCCGCTCACCCGCGTGCTGTCCGGCTACGAAGCGTGGATTACGGGCATTCGCCGCGATCAGGCGCCGACGCGCGCCAACGCTAAGAAGGTGGAATACGATACGAAATTCGGCCTCGTGAAGTTCAATCCGCTCGCCGCCTGGACTTCGGAAGACGTATGGACGTATATTCGCGACAACGACATCATCTACAATCCGCTCCACGACCGGAACTTTCCGAGCATCGGCTGCGAATACTGCACGAAGCCGGTCATGCCCGGCGAAGATCCCCGTTCGGGACGCTGGGCCGGCAACGAGAAGACGGAATGCGGCTTGCACAAGTAACGGTCCCCGGAGCGGAACGAATTTATTTTCAGAAGGAGCTACTCAGATCATGAGCGCGATTCAACCGCATGGCGGTACGTTGATCCATCTTGTCGTCCGGGGAGCGGAACGCGAGGCGTTGCTCGCCCGGGCTGCCGATTGGGCATCGATCCCGATCAACAGATGGACGATCTCCGACCTGGATCTTATCGGCGTCGGAGCTTTCAGCCCGCTGACGGGCTTTATGAACGAGAATGACTACTTGTCCGTCGTCAACGACATGCGTCTAGCGAACGGAACCGTATGGAGCATCCCGATTACGCTCGCGGTGACGGAAGATCAAGCGGCCGGTTTGACCGTCGGACAGAGCGCCAAGCTCGTCGGGGAAGAAGACGGCATCGTCTACGGCGTCATCGACGTTGAAAGCATCTACAAAGCGGATAAACGGCATGAAGCCGTGCAAGTGTTCAAGACGGATTCGATGGACCATCCGGGAGTCGTGAAGCTGTTCGACCGTCCGAGCACGTACGTCGGCGGTTCGATCCGGGTGCTGAATCGGCCGGTCCCGGAGAAATTCAACGAATTTTACTTCGATCCCGCAGAAACGAGACGCCTGTTCGCGGAGAAAGGGTGGAAGACGGTCGTCGGCTTCCAGACCCGCAATCCGGTGCACCGGGCGCATGAATATATTCAGAAAGCGGCAATGGAAATCGTCGACGGTTTGTTCCTCAATCCGCTTGTCGGCGAGACGAAGTCGGACGACGTCCCGGCCGACGTCCGCATGAGAAGCTATCTGGCCCTCCTGGACAACTATTATCCGGCGGATCGCGTGTTTCTGGGCGTGTTCCCAGCCGCGATGCGCTACGCGGGACCTCGCGAAGCGATCTTCCACGCGCTCGTCCGCAAAAATTACGGCTGCACCCACTTTATCGTCGGACGCGATCATGCCGGCGTCGGCGATTATTACGGCACCTACGAAGCGCAAGAATTGCTGAAGTCGCTGGCGCCGGAACAACTGGGCATTACGCCGCTGTATTTCGAACACAGCTTCTATTGCACGAAGTGCGGCAACATGGCGTCGAGCAAGACGTGTCCGCACGGCAAGGAAGATCACTTGACGCTGTCGGGCACGAAGGTGCGCGCGTTATTGCGGGACGGCATCTGCCCGCCCCCGGAGTTCTCGCGGCCCGAGGTGGCGAAGATCCTCATCGACGGCATGGCCGAAGCCAGCAAATCGTATTCGATCTGATTCATATTTAACCGCCTTGTCCCATATGATGTAGGGAGTTTCCCTGGGACGAGGTGGTTTTCTTGTTTAAAGGATGGATCGGGCGGTTCGGCTCGCTGTTGCGAAGGAAGAAGTCCGTTGTCGTGTGGATGACGCGCCGGGCGATGCTGAGGATCGGCATCGTCGTCTGCCTGATTGCGCTGACGGCGGCCATATTCCTGAGCGAAATTCCCTCATCGCGGACGTGGACGCATTGGACGCTGCCGCTGTCCGGGAAGGTCATCGCGCTGGATGCCGGCCACGGCGGCGCCGACGGCGGCGCAACCAGCCGGGAAGGCGTCATCGAGAAGGATCTGAACCTGGCGATCGCGCTTTACCTGCGCGATTACTTGCAGCAGGCGGGCGCGCTCGTGCTGCTGACGAGGGAAGGGGATTACGATTTGGCCCAGCCCGACACGAGGGGGTACTCCCGCCGCAAGACGGAGGACTTGTTAAGGCGGGCGGATCAAATCAATCGGCAACGCCCCAATCTGGCTGTGAGCATCCATATGAACAGCATTCCGTCGCCGAGGTGGTCCGGCGCGCAGACGTTCTATTCCGGCAAGAACGAGGAAGGGAAGAGGCTCGCGTCGGACATTCAGTCGGAGCTTCGGGTTTCACTCGGCAATACGCAACGGATTGCCAAGCCGGCGGACACCATTTATCTGCTCAAGACGCTGCAGATGCCGACGGCGCTCGTGGAAGTCGGTTTCCTGTCCCATCCGGGGGAAGCGAGCCTGCTCGCCGAAGCGGATTATCAAAGGAAAGTCGCGGCTTCGATCTATCGGGGAATTCTCCGGTACGTGTCCGGTGATTCCGGGAAGCCTGTGTTATAATAAGGGAATACGCCAAATCGAATTCATTGGGGGTTGGACCGTGGTCACCAGAGAAACCGTGTTAGAGGCACTCCGGGATTTATACGAGCCTACGCTGAAACGCGGCTTGACCGATATGGGGCTCGTTCGCGATATTATAGTTAGAGACGGCGCCGTCTCGATGTCGGTCACACTGCATCCGCACAGCATGGACAAATCGGCGGAAGTGGAAAGGGCGATCGCTCAAGCGCTATCCAAGACGGGAGCGGCCGGTCCGCATTTGCGCATTCGCGCGATGACGGAGCGCGAGCTCGCGGACGCGGCCCCGAAGCCGGGGAACAACCCGGCGCAAGGCGCCTCCGCGAAGCCGAAGGAAGCGCCGATCCGCGGCCACGGAGCCGGATTGGAGCGGAATACGATACTGGATCCCGACAGCGGCGTCGAATTCATCGCGGTCGCCAGCGGCAAGGGCGGGGTCGGCAAATCGACGGTCACGGTGAATCTGGCCGCGGCGCTGGCTCGTCTGGGCAAGCGCGTCGGGCTGATCGATTGCGATATTTACGGCTTCAGCGTTCCGGACATGATGGGGATCGAAGAACGGCCGGAGCAAGTCGGAGACAAGATTATGCCGATCGAACGGTTCGGCGTCAAAGTGATCTCGATGGGCTTCTTCGTCGAGGACAACAGTCCGGTCGTCTGGCGCGGACCGATGCTCGGCAAGATGCTGCGCAATTTCTTCGCGGAGATCGAATGGGGAGAGCTCGATTATTTGCTGCTCGATCTGCCGCCCGGCACGGGAGACGTGGCGCTCGACGTCCACCAGATGATTCCGCAGAGCAAGGAAATCATCGTCACCACGCCGCACGCGACCGCAGCCTTCGTCGCGGCCCGCGCCGGCGCGATGGCGATCAAGACGAACCATGAGATTATCGGGGTCGTCGAGAATATGGCTTATTTCGAAAGCAAGACGACCGGGGAAAGGGAATACGTCTTCGGAAGAGGAGGCGGGGGCAAGCTCGCGGAGACGCTGCACACCGATCTGCTCGCGCAATTTCCGCTGGGCGCGCCCGATAACCATCCGTCTGAGCCCGACTTCTCGCCGTCGGTCTATAAGGCCGATTCGGAAATCGGCAAGGCCTATACGGAGCTGGCGCAGGCGGTTGCCGATCGCTGCGGGAAGTAATTTTTAAAGTCCAAAGGAAAAACGGTTGAACGGGCGTTTCGCTCGTCCAACCGTTTTTTCGCGTTTTACGCGCCGCTTTCGCCTCCGCCGTTCTCGCCGCCTCCGCCATCGCCTTCGCTTTCCCCGTCGCCTTCGCCTTCGCCTTCGCCATCGTCGCCTTCGCCGCCCTGGTCTTGCTCCTGGCCGCCCTTATCCCCTTGCTGTTTCTTTTCGGCTTTAGGGGTCAGTTCCTCTTTGACGACGCTCTGAAGCAGCTTCATGATCTCGAGCTTGAAGAGCGGATTCTGCATCGCTTCGGTTACCGAGCCCATAATGACTTTGCGAACGTCGGGGTTCTTCATCGAATCGGACAAGATTTTGGTCATTTCCGGCGTTTTGAACATTTCGACGAGCTCTTGCTGGTAGCTGGGGTCCTTCATCAAGTCTTTATGAATTTGCTTGTTGTCTTTGCTGACCGCCTTGGCGAATTCGCCGGCGAACTTCGGGTCCCGCATGATTCTCTCGAGGATGGTCGAATATTCCGGAGAAGTCAGGACGTCTTTGACGGCGAGCCGGACTTGGGCTTGATCCGAAGGGGTCATGCTTTTCATCTGCAGCGTGCTCTCCCCGTATTGGGCCGCCGAAGCCTTCTCCATCGCTTTCTGGGCTTCCTCCGAGCCGAGAATATCGATGACCATCGATTTGACTTCTTTATAGCTCATTTGCCCGCCGCCGCCGTTGTTCCCGGATTCGACTCCGCAGGAGGAGAGCAACAGGGATAAGGCCATGATTAAAATCGGATATTTCCATCGCATACCGATCAGCTCCCTTTCTTGAGGGGGAATGGCTGTAGTATGCTTCGACAACCTTGTGAATATAAGGGGTTGTTCATGGCTTTTTAGCTTGATCATGGTAAAATGTAATTTGAATATACAGAGGAGGCATCCGAAAGTGAGTTTACGCAAATGGATGAAATTATTCGGCACCACGATATTGATCGGCGCGCTCGTGACCGTCGTCGGCAGCGTATGCATCCAGCTGTTCAATCCCGACTTTCGCGACGTGGAAGCGACCGGCTGGCTGATGTACTTATTGATGATGGCTCTTGCGGGCATGATGTTCGGCGCCTTTGCCCATATGGGCTTTTTCGCTTATTTAATGTTGAATTACATCGCTCGAAGCGTGGTGAAACGGCCTTACTATTGGGTGGCCATTCAAGCTTTCATCGCTTTGTTCGTGCTGGTCGAAATCGCCTACTGGACGTACGACTCGGACTACCCGGCCGCGACCTTCTGGGTGCTGCCGCTCGCATTGCTCGCCGGCTCCTTGCTGATCGCTTGGCTCAAAGTCAGCCAAACGTCCGCAGGCGCATGGATTCCGACCGTCTTTTTCATGATCGGCATGACGGTTCTCGAATCCATTCCCGCTTTCAGAATCTGGGATATTTGGTCGCTGTCTTATCAGTTGATCCCATTGTTCGTGTGCAACGCTTATCAGATCATGCAGCTGCACAAAATCCTGGCCAAGCCCGCCGCCGCGGCTCCGGCCGCCGCCGCGCTGTCTAAGTAGTCGGCGCTGCGAGCCGGTTCCATGCCGATCGGTCTTGAACCGCCTTGCCTTTCGTCTCCGTCTGGTTGATCAATTGGGATACCGTGACGAATTCGTATCCGTTGGCCCGCAGTTGATCGATAATGACCGGCAGCGCTTCGTGCGTCTGCTTGCTAGAATCGCTCGCATGCAGGAGAACGATATCCCCGGGATGAGCGTTGCCGACGACCCGGTTGACGATCGCATCGACGCCGGGATTTTGCCAGTCGCGCGAATCCGTATCCCATTGAATCACCTTGTAATTGAGCTCGTCGGCGATCCTCAGCACGCGTTTGTCGAAATCGCCGTTCGGCAGGCGGATCAGCTTCGGGGACTTGCCGGTCACGTCTCTCAGGATGCCGTCGGCGATCGTGATTTGCTTGCGGATTTCCTCGTCGGTATATTGGCTGTAATTGTCGTGCTTATGGCCGTGGCTGCCGATTTCGTAGCCTGCGTCGACGATCTTCTTGACGATATCGGGGTGCGTCTTGCTCCAGGGCGACGAGAGGAAAAAGGTGACGTTCTCTACGTTTTTCGAGCGGAGAATGTCCACGATCGGTTCCGCGCGCTTCTCTCCCCAACTGATATCGAAAGTGAGTGCGATGATTTTGCGGTCCGTAGGCACGTTGTAAACGGCGGCCGGAGGGTGAGGCGCGAAGACGCTGAGATTGTTTTTCTCCACCCATATGACGGCAATCGAGAGAATGGCCGCAACCGTGAGGAAGAACATTTTTTTGACGCGCCGTCCGTTGATCACGAAAAAGTGGTTCACGATGAATCGGCTCCTTTCCGGAATCGTCGCGCCTGCTGATCTCCTCGGGCGAGGCTTGACCGCTGCGCGAAATTACTATCAATGTATGGCTTGACCCATAGAGATATTCATACGGAAAACCGAGAATAAAGATGACCGAAGCCGGTCGAATGGGGGAAAGGATATGTTTACTCGCCAAGGCCTGTTGCTGGCGTGGAAGGGAATTCGTCCGTACTTCGTGTTCTCCTTCATTTTATTTATGGCGGGGGTAGTGATCGGCGGGACGCCCGGAGCGCCGACGGATTTGCTGGAAGCCCAGATGCAGGGGGTCGAAAACATCGCGAAATCGATCGTCGAATCGGAAAATCCGGAATGGACGGCGTTCAAGGCGATCACGATGAACAACGTCATGATTTCGCTGTTGGTCATGGGCTTGGGCATCATCGGAGGCATCATGCCATTCTTTACGCTTGTCGTTAACGGGATGGTGATGGGTTATTTGCTCTCCGGCCTGGCCGCGAACGGGGAGAACGTGTTCATGCTCGTCGTGAAAGGGATTCTCCCGCACGGCATACTCGAGCTTTCCGCCGTTTTTCTCGCGTGCGCGTTCGGGATGCGTTTCGGCGTGACCTTGATCAAGGGAATATTCGGCTCGGCTTTCGGCAAGACGGAGCCTTGGCAGCCTTTCGTGAATACGGCGACGGGCGCGGTTCCGGCTCTGATCGTCGTCGTCGCGTTCCTGCTGCTCGGAGCCGTCGTGGAGAGCACGATCACGTACTGGTTGATGAGCTTGTAAAAGCCGGTCAGCCCTCGTTCTCCCGTCTTCGAAGCCGTCTCCGCAAAATCGCCCTTGGAGACGCCTAATAAAGTCGGCGAATTTGGCGCATAACAGTAGAACATGCCGAGGTTCCGCCCCTCGTACGGGCCGCTCGGCAAATCGCCGATTATTCACGGGAGGATTCGCGACTATGCTCGGGATGATGTTTACGGAGAAGGAATGCAAGGAATTCGACTACTTGCTGCGCAAAGAGATGGACGAGATGCTGCTGGACATGAGCGACAGGCGGTTGGACGGTCCGGTAAAAGAAGCGATCACCAAACGGTATAAGATTATCTTCCGAATGTACGCCCGCATCGCTCCGCAAAAAGAGCTTTCCCGTTACGCGCTCGGATTGAGGACGCAAAACGGAAAATCTTAAAAATAAGCTTGACCAATCGCGGGGATCTATGATAAAGTAGCCTTCGCCCCACAATTCGGGGTAACGGTTGGTTGAGTATCGACGGCATAAGGTCCCGAATGACAGAAAATACCTGTTGTCAAGAGCTTGTCAAACGTGGTATATTATAAAAGTCGCCGTTAGCGCGGTTGACAATGAAGAAACACCGAATCGTTCTTTGAAAACTGAACATTGAGCGTAAGAAACAAACACACTGTCGAAAGACGGTAACCAGCAAGAAATGAGCTAAATCAACTTCTTGTGGAGACTTTCACTCTCGGGACTTCCTATCGGAAGCCCTGCCGTGAAAGCTCCTATTATGGAGAGTTTGATCCTGGCTCAGGACGAACGCTGGCGGCGTGCCTAATACATGCAAGTCGAGCGGAGTTATGAGGGAGCTTGCTTCCGATTAACTTAGCGGCGGACGGGTGAGTAACA
>CP171108.1:3450000-4437500 GCA_043187495.1 Paenibacillaceae bacterium WGS1546 | reverse complement strand
TTCTCCCCGAAATAGCTTTAGGGCTAGCCTCGAGGTGAAGCATCGTGGAGGTAGAGCACTGATTGGGTGCGGGGCCCGCCAAGGGTTACCAAGCTCAGTCAAACTCCGAATGCCATGGATGTATACTCGGGAGTCAGACGGCGAGTGCTAAGATCCGTCGTCAAGAGGGAAAGAGCCCAGATCATCAGCTAAGGTCCCCAAGTGTGTGTTAAGTGGGAAAGGATGTGGAGTTGCGAAGACAACCAGGATGTTGGCTTAGAAGCAGCCACCATTTAAAGAGTGCGTAATAGCTCACTGGTCGAGTGACTCTGCGCCGAAAATGTAACGGGGCTAAACACACCACCGAAGCTATGGCAGGTCGTAGTCTTCACTTTGTTCTGGTTAAGCACCGGGACATTTCGTCAGAATCAACCGCTAAGGTTATTCAAAGATTCTGACCAAATGCCCCGCTAAACACACCAGGGTGAAGTGAAGACTACGAACTGGGTAGGGGAGCGTTGAATGCGGGTTGAAGTCAGACCGGAAGGACTGGTGGACTGCATTCAAGTGAGAATGCCGGTATGAGTAACGAAAAGACAGGTGAGAATCCTGTCCGCCGAAAGCCTAAGGGTTCCTGGGGTAGGTTCGTCCGCCCAGGGTAAGTCGGGACCTAAGGCGAGGCCGAAAGGCGTAGTCGATGGACAACAGGTTGAAATTCCTGTACCACCGTAATCCGTTATGAGCGATGGGGGGAAGCAGGAGGGGAACGACGCGAGCCGATGGATGTGCTCGTCCAAGCAGTGAGAGGGTAGCATAGGCAAATCCGTGCTATTTAACCTTGAGCTGTGACGGGGAGGGAAAATCACAGTACCGAAGGTCATGTACCCACGCTGCCAAGAAAAGCCTCTAGCCAGGAGAAGGTGCCCGTACCGTAAACCGACACAGGTGGGCGAGATGAGAATTCTAAGGCGCGCGGAAGAACTCTCGTTAAGGAACTCGGCAAAATGACCCCGTAACTTCGGGAGAAGGGGTGCCTCGGTAGGGTGAATAGCCCGAGGGGGCCGCAGTGAAGAGGCCCAAGCGACTGTTTAGCAAAAACACAGGTCTGTGCGAAGCCGCAAGGCGAAGTATACGGGCTGACGCCTGCCCGGTGCTGGAAGGTTAAGGGGAGCGGTTAGGGGCAACCCGAAGCTGTGAACCGAAGCCCCAGTAAACGGCGGCCGTAACTATAACGGTCCTAAGGTAGCGAAATTCCTTGTCAGGTAAATTCTGACCCGCACGAATGGCGTAACGACTTGGGCGCTGTCTCAACGAGAGATCCGGTGAAATTTTAGTACCTGTGAAGATGCAGGTTACCCGCGACGTGACGGAAAGACCCCATGGAGCTTTACTGTAGCTTGATATTGAACTTTGGTACGGTCTGTACAGGATAGGTGGGAGCCTTTGAAGTGGGAGCGCAAGCTTCCATGGAGGCGCCGTTGGGATACCACCCTGATCGTATCGGAGTTCTAACCTGCTGCCCTAATCGGGCAGAGGGACCGTGTCAGGCGGACAGTTTGACTGGGGCGGTCGCCTCCTAAAAAGTAACGGAGGCGCTCCAAGGTTCCCTCAGCGCGGTTGGAAATCGCGCGAAGAGTGCAAAGGCATAAGGGAGCTTGACTGCGAGACCGACAAGTCGAGCAGGGAGGAAACTCGGACTTAGTGATCCGGTGGTACCGAATGGAAGGGCCATCGCTCAACGGATAAAAGCTACCCTGGGGATAACAGGCTTATCTCCCCCAAGAGTCCACATCGACGGGGAGGTTTGGCACCTCGATGTCGGCTCATCGCATCCTGGGGCTGAAGTAGGTCCCAAGGGTTGGGCTGTTCGCCCATTAAAGCGGTACGCGAGCTGGGTTCAGAACGTCGTGAGACAGTTCGGTCCCTATCTGTCGCGGGCGTAGGAAATTTGAGAGGGGCTGTCCTTAGTACGAGAGGACCGGGATGGACGCACCGCTGGTGTACCAGTTGTTCCGCCAGGAGCACCGCTGGGTAGCCAAGTGCGGAAGGGATAAGCGCTGAAAGCATCTAAGCGCGAAGCCTGCCTCAAGATGAGATTTCCCAATTCGTAAGACCCCTGGAAGAACACCAGGTTGATAGGCTCGGGGTGGAAGCGCGGCAACGTGTGGAGCTGACGAGTACTAATCGGTCGAGGGCTTATCCTAACGGATGGGCACACAATGAGATTCACCTTCTTCTTTCGCACACTTTTGTTCGTATGCCTGCAACGCATTGCTTCGCAATGCTGCCTGCAGCATACGGGCCGTGACGACTTACGGGCAAGACAGCAACGCGTTGTTTCACAACGCTGACTGCTGCCTCGCTTTCTGTGACGATTTCATCGCACAGGTGTCGCACGGGTTCGTATCCGGTTTTCAGGGCGCAAGCCCTGCAACAAACTTCTGGTCTGGTGATGACGGCGGAGGGGTTCCACGCGTACCCATCCCGAACACGACCGTTAAGCCCTCCAGCGCCGATGGTACTTGGACCGCAGGGTCCTGGGAGAGTAGGACGTCGCCAGGCCGATTCAGTTTCTCTATCGCAGCTGTGTATTAATAAAGGATCACGCTCTCATAGCTCAGTAGGTAGAGTGCATCCATGGTAAGGATGAGGTCACCGGTTCGATCCCGGTTGAGAGCTCCATTTCCAACACCATTTCACGGCCCCTTGGTCAAGTGGTTAAGACACCTCCCTTTCACGGAGGTAACAGGGGTTCGAATCCCCTAGGGGTCACCAATTTTCTCCGTACCGCATTGTCGTGGAGGCTTAGCTCAGCTGGGAGAGCATCTGCCTTACAAGCAGAGGGTCGGGGGTTCGATCCCCTCAGCCTCCACCATCTCGATCATTCCTGCCGTTGGGGATTAGCCAAGCGGTAAGGCAACGGACTTTGACTCCGTCATTCCTAGGTTCGAATCCTAGATCCCCAGCCATTCTCGAGCCATTAGCTCAGTTGGTAGAGCACCTGACTTTTAATCAGGGTGTCGAAGGTTCGAGTCCTTCATGGCTCACCATTCCTTCCGACACCGGATCGAACGAAATCGACTGCGCGCGTATGGCGGAATTGGCAGACGCACCAGACTTAGGATCTGGCGGGAGACCGTGGGGGTTCAAGTCCCTCTACGCGCACCAACAAAATAACCGTAAAACCCGCACGATCGGCCGATCGTGCGGGTTATTTGTCTATCGATCTTTTTGCTTGCGGACACAGATGACCTTATTTTGCCGAAACCCCCTCATTTCGATGACGATCCGGACAGACGATCCGTTATTTCCATGAAAAATGGTCGAATTCGCCATCAAAGAAGCAAATGCGCTCCTCAGTCCGCAAGGATACGCAAAACCCGGTTTTGTTCACAGATAGCGGATCCTCTGTCCGAACGGAATGAGCCGGCGGGAAGTGGGGCGATGAGGCAAGAGTGCGAATCGGAAGTGGGGCACTAAGGCGGCGGCAGTTGGGGGATAGGGTAAGAGCGCGATGAGGTAAAATTTTCATTTAAGTTTACACTAAATTAAGTTTGTGCTAAAATAATGCCATGATAGATCACATTTTTTTGGCGTTTGCCGATTCGAATCGAAGAAAAATGCTGGAGCTCCTTAATCAGGGCAGCAAATCCGCCGGAGAACTGTCGTCCGCTTTTGAAATCAGCGGTTCGGCCGTATCGCAGCATTTGAAAGTATTGCTGCAGGCCGGGCTCGTTGGCGTCGAGAAGCGCAAGACGAACAGAATCTATTACTTGAAGAAAGACGGGTTTAACGACTTGGAGCAATATTTGGGCCAATTCTGGGACGACCATTTGTCCGTGCTTAAACGGTTGGCCGAGGCGGAAGAACGAAAGGAGGAGCGTTCGTGAGCAAGGTTTTAATCGAGCGAAAGATTTATATCGAAGCCAGACCGGCGACGATCTTTGCTTATTTTACCGAGGCCGACAAGCTCTGCCAATGGCTAGGCAAGCATGCGAAGCTGAAAGCGGTGAAATCCGGCCCCCTTCGGATCGATATGAACGGACATGACATCGTGTCGGGTACGTTTCAAGCCGTCGAACCGTTTGATCGCATTGTCTTTACTTGGGGGTGGGCGGGAAGCGACGAGCATCCTCCGGGCTCGTCTTTGGTCGAGATCGTCCTCGATCCAAGCAACGACGGGACTTGGTTAACGCTCAAGCATACGTCCATTCCGGAATCCGAGAGGGAATGCCATCTCGATGGCTGGAATCGTCATCTGAGCAGCCTGCAGGAGGCGCTGGAGAACCGGTTGGCGTCGTCTAGCGGGAAGGAGGCGCCCCATGCCGGAATCGATCCCGGAACGTCTCTCATGGGCCTTAGAGACATTGGCGGTTGAACCGTCGGATCGCCTCCTTGAAATCGGATGCGGGAATGGCGCGGCGGTTTCCCTGATCGGGGGACGCTTGACCGACGGGACGATCACCGGAATCGACAGGTCCGACAAAATGATCGATACCGCCATGAAGCGGAATGCCGAGCACGTAGCATCGGGGAAAGCGAGCTTTCTTGCCGCGTCCCTGCACGAGGCCGATTTGGGTCAAAAAAGGTTCGATAAAATTTTCGCGGTAAACGTCAATTTGTTCTGGATGAAGGCGGTTCGCGAATTGGAAATCGTCAAGGAACGATTGTCGCCTGGTGGCGCGGTTTATTTGTTCAACCAACCTCCCGCTGCCGGCAAGGTCGCGACGATCGTCGAGAGAACCTGTCTAAATCTAAGGGATGCCGGCTTGCACGTTGCGGCTGTCCTGTACGGAGATCAAATGCAAATACCGGTGGCATGCGTGATTGCGACGTATCAATCATCGGATCAAGCGAGTAGAGGAGAGGTTCCGACCAATGACATCCCATCCTAATCCGACCATTGCGGTCGTAACCGGCGCAGCCCGCGGCATCGGCCGCGGAATTGCCCTGGTGCTGGGGGAAGCCGGCGCGACCGTGTACGTGACCGATATCGAATCCCGCGACCGGAAATCGTCGCAATTGCCCGGCACGGTCGAAGACACCGCCGAACAAGTGGATATGCGGGGCGGACGCGGCATTCCGGTGCCTTTGGATCATACGGACGATCAAGCCGTGGCGGCGCTCTTTGAAAGGATTCGCCGCGAACACTCGGGCATCGACCTTCTTGTCGCCAACGCTTTCAACGGCAATGCGCTTCCGTTTCAAAGCGGTCCTTTCTGGACGCTTCCGCTCGAAAATTGGCGGAACATGATCGAGAACGGCGTGCGCAACCACCTCTCTGCCGTCTGGCATGCCGCGCCGCTATTGATCGAGAAGAAGGGGCTCGTCGTGCTTACAGGATATTCGAACCCCGAAGATGAGATCATGGGCAACGCGTTCTACGATCTGGCTATGAGCGGCGTCAGCCGACTCGCCCGCTCGTTCGCGCGCGATTTTCAGACGTACGGGGTAACGGCTCTTGCGATCTCTCCCGGATTTACGCGTACGGAGGCGATCACTTCCGCCATGGGAGAGCGGCCGCCGGGCAGCGATTCCGTCGAGTTCCCGGGACGCGCGGTTCGGGCGTTGCTGGAGGATCCCGACGTCAAGCGTCATACGGGGCGGACGATCCCGGTCGCCGACCTGGCCGAATTATACGGGTTCAAAGATATCGATTAGGCGTCATATATGGGAGGAATAAGATGGACTGCAGCGACAAGGAGCCGAAGCCTGTGGACCGGAATGAGCGAATCGGCGAGCTGGATCTGATTCGCGGCGTTGCGCTGCTAGGGATATTAATCGCCAACATGCCGCTGTATTCATCCCCTTATTTGTACATGAATTTGCTGGAAACGCAATGGTGGACCGGTCTGGGGGATCAAATCGCGAAAAATGCGATCAACGTGTTGGTCGAGTACAAATTCATCACGATGTTTTCATTGCTGTTCGGAGCCGGGTTCATGATTTTTCTCGAACGGGCGGAGAAAGCCGGGCGGAAAGGCGCGGGTCGATATGCGAGAAGGCTTGCCGTCTTGTTGGCGTTCGGCCTCGTTCATGGCTATTTCGTATGGTTCGGCGATATTTTGGTCATCTACGCCATATTAGGGATTGCCTTGCTCGCTTTTCGCACATGCAAGGCGAACACGTTGCTCGTCTGGGCAATCGGCCTGTTGCTTGTTCCGTCAGCCTGGATGGCCCTCCATACTTTCGTGCCCGGGCTTGTTCCGTGGGGACTTCCGCCCGGTCCGTCGACGGAGGAGGCCGAACGTCTGGTTCTCGACTCCATCCAAGCTTACGGCAGCGGCTCGTACTCGGACATCTTTCAGCAACGGCTTGCGGATAGCTCCAACGTCCAAAACGGCGCTCTGTTAACGGCGCCGATGACATTCGCCATGTTCCTGCTCGGGGCGTATGCATGGCGCAAGGACTGGCTGCGGAATCCGCGGAACCATATCGACTTCTTCCGCAAGACGCTCGCGTGGAGCGGTTCGATCGGCGTTCTGTTTTTGGTCTATCAGTTGTGGTTATATTATGGCGTGGATGCGGAGCGCAGCGGATTCAATCACGCGCAATGGTCGGGCATCCTTATTGCCGGTCCGGCGATTTGCTTGTTTTATATTTCCTCCTTAATCCTATTGGCCCGCAAGCCATTTTGGCGCAAGCTGCTTGCCCCGTTTCAAGATGCAGGCCGCATGGCGCTTACGAATTATTTGATGCAATCCGTCGTGTGCACGCTGCTGTTTTACAGTTACGGTCTGGGCTGGTACGGAGAGGTCTCGCCTCTCTACGGGTTGCTCCTGTCCTTGGTTATTTTCGCCGCGCAGGTCTGGGGCAGCCGTCTCTGGTTGAGACGGTACCGCTTCGGGCCAGCGGAATGGTTGTGGAGATCGTTGACATACGGCGAACGCCAGCCGATGAAAAGGGGTTAAAAATGAAATTCGTGATTCATTTCCGGCCGGGCGCCGCCTGGGTGAACGGAAAATCGGTATTCGAACAATCGTTGGACGATCACGGGGAATATATGCAGAAGCTGTTCGACGAGAAAAAGTTGATGATCGGCGGGCCTTACCTGGACGACCGGGGTGGGATGGCTGTCATTGAAGCGACCGACAAGGACGAAGCCGCGGCGATTCTGAACAACGCTCCGGCGATCGTCCGGCGCATTTTCGAAGCGGAAATGTACCCGTTAATGGCGGTGTTCGATTGGACGACCGGGGCTTCGTTGCAGCGCCGATCCGAATAGACGGAAACTTCGCCCGAAACCTCCGAGAGAGACGGTTCCCCGGGCGTTTTCGTTTGTTTAGCGGGATATAGCGATTATTCCGGGCAAGCTTACGGTTGGCGGAGAAGGCTTGCCCAGTGTTTCCAGAATTTTTTTGCGAAAAAATCGTACCAAGGGCTTGCATTCTCGGTCTACGTTTGATATATTATTACTTGTCGCTTAAAGCACTCGGGTTATGAAACCAAGACAATAAACGACGAAACGCGCGGAAATAGCTCAGTGGTAGAGCATCTCGTTGCCAACGAGAAGGTCGCGGGTTCGACCCCCGTTTTCCGCTCCATATGCGCCCTTAGCTCAGCTGGATAGAGCATTTGACTACGAATCAAAAGGCCGGGAGTTCGAATCTCTCAGGGCGCGCCAGTTTTATTTCGGGACGTAGCTCAGCTTGGTAGAGCACCTGGTTTGGGACCAGGGGGTCGCATGTTCAAATCGTGTCGTCCCGACCATTATGCAAGCTGATTGTGGGTACAGTATGCGGGTGTAGTTCAATGGTAGAACTTCAGCCTTCCAAGCTGATAGCGTGGGTTCGATTCCCATCACCCGCTCCATTATGAACGATAAGGAAGCCTTAGTCCAAGGCTTTTTTTGTTTTTTCTAAGAGCGGAGGTGGCCTTCAATCTGCTTGGTCGTTGCTATCGGACACAGAAGACCTTATTTTGGCGAAAACCCCTCCTTTTGATGGCGATTCGGACAGAGGATCCGTTATTTCGATGATCCATGGCCGAAATCGCCATCTCGGAGTCAAATAACGGATTCTCTGTCCGCGAAGGTGCCCAAAACCCGGTTTTGTTCACAGATAGCGGATCCTCAGTCCGAACGGCCCGGGGGCATTGGAGCAGGGCGAGACGAACAAGGCGAAACGGTGGGCGATGAGGCGGGGCGGGACGGTTGGCGATAGAGCAGAGCGAGACTGTCGGCGATGGAGCAAGGCGAGATGGTGGACGATGGAGCAGGGAGGGGCGGCTTGGAGCCGGGCAAAAAAACGCGCAAAAAAACAGTTGCATTTTACCTTGATATTTGATATATTATCTATTGCCGCGTTTGCCCATCAACAGAGGTGCGGGCGTGGGATCGATTGCTTTTCGGGACGTAGCTCAGCTTGGTAGAGCGCTTGGTTCGGGTCCAAGAGGTCGCATGTTCAAATCGTGTCGTCCCGACCATTATTTTTCTCAACAACGTTATATCGCTTTGCGACACTGCCCTCGAGTGCGAGGGCTTTTTTCTTTTTCGTGACAAAATGATGAATTAAAAGGAGATTTTCCACGGCCAATGTAGTATGATAAAAGTTAGAGCTTTTGTAGATAATCGTGATCCCGCTGGTCCCGAGGGCGGCGAGCGGCCGAACGGCTTGACCGATCGGATGCTCCGCCTATTCGGGGATTCGAGCGATCTTGACGATGTTATCCCCGTCAAATGGACGGAGAAGTTTAAATGCAAGGTTTGGGGTGAGTGAGATGACGGAAATGACAGCCGGACAACGTTCTTCTTCCAATCATCTGCTGCGGAGGGACGTGCGCTTTCTGGGCAATATTCTCGGCGAAGTGCTTGTGCATCAAGGCGGTCGGGAGCTTCTGGAGCATGTCGAGAAAATCAGGGAAATGAGCAAGGCGCTACGAGCCGAATATTTGCCGGAGCTGTACGAAGGGTTTATCCACACGGTGAAAAACTTGGAGCCGGGCATCCGGCATCAGGTCATTCGGGCGTTCGCCATTTATTTTCAGCTGGTCAATATCGCCGAACAGAATCACCGGATTCGCCGCAAGCGCGATTACGAGCGTTCGGCCGGCGAAGCGGTGCAGCCCGGTTCGATCGAAAGCGTGGTGCAGACTCTCAAGGATAAGCGCGTGCCGCTCGACGAAGTCCGGACGATTCTGGACACCCTTTCGCTCGAGCTTGTCATGACGGCACATCCGACGGAGGCGACGCGCCGCGACGTGCTCGATATTCATAAGAGAATCGCGGACGAAGTGATGGAGCTGGACAACCCGACCCTCACGTACCGCGAGCGCGAGAAGCTTCGCGAGCAGCTGCTCAACGAAGTGATGACGCTCTGGCAAACGGACGAGCTTCGGGACCGCAAGCCGACGGTGCTCGACGAAGTGCGCAACGGCATGTATTACTTCAACGAGACGCTGTTCGAGGTGCTGCCGGACGTGTACGAAGAGCTGGAACGCTGCTTGGCGAAGTATTATCCGGAAGAGCAATGGCACGTTCCGACTTATCTGCGCTTCGGCTCGTGGATCGGCGGCGACCGGGACGGGAATCCGTCCGTCACCGCCGAAGTGACGTGGCAGACGCTGAAGATGCAGCGCAATCTCGTCATCCATAAGTACGAGAACATTATCCGTTCTTTGACCCGGCAGCTCAGCTTCAGCACGTCGATCGTCGTCGTGACGGACGAATTGCTGGAATCGATCCGCGAAGACGCTGCGAACGTCGAGCTCACGACGGTGGAACCGTGGACGAACGAGAAAGAGCCTTATCGGGTGAAGCTCCGGTACATGCTGCAGAAGCTTCAGAACATGAGACGGGACGAGTATAAGGGCACGAAGCAACGCTATCATACGGTCGCGGATTTGATCTCGGACATTGAGGTCGTCGATCGCAGCCTGCGCCATCATTTCGCGGATTACGTTGCGAACGCGCATGTGCGGAGGTTCATCCGGCAGGCGGAGCTGTTCGGCTTCCACCTGGCCGCGCTGGACGTTCGCCAGCATAGCAAGGAGCACGAGAACGCGATGACCGAATTGCTCGCCAAGGCCGGCGTGACCGACGGTTACGCGGAGCTGTCCGAGGAAGAGAAAATCGACCTGCTTCACGGATTGCTCGCGGGCGACAAGCGATTGCTGGACGAACGAATCGAGCTCAGCGAAGCGAGCAAGGAATGTCTAGAGGTGTATCATACGATCTTCCGGGCGCAGCAGGAGTTCGGGGTCGGTTGCATTACGAGCTACCTGATCAGCATGACGCAAGGCGCCAGCGACCTGCTGGAGGTGATGGTGTTCGCCAAGGAAGCCGGCCTCGTCCGCCGCGAGGCGAACGGGAAGCTGGTCGGCACGCTGCAAGCTTCGCCGCTGTTCGAGACGATCGACGACCTGCACGCGGCTCCGGCGATCATGGAGACGCTGTTTAACTTGCCGGCCTACCGCGAATGCCTGTCCGCGATGGGCGACGTGCACGAAGTCATGCTCGGCTATTCGGACAGCAACAAGGACGGGGGCATGGTCACGGCGAACTGGGAGCTGCGAGTCGCGCTCAACGATTTGACCCGGACCGCCAAGGCGCACGACGTCCGCCTGAAGTTTTTCCACGGCCGCGGAGGCGCGCTCGGCCGCGGAGGCATGCCGCTGAACCGCAGCATTCTGGCCCAACCGCCCCATACGATCGGCGGGGGCATCAAGATCACCGAGCAAGGCGAGGTGCTCTCCTCGCGTTACGCGATGAAGGGCATTGCTTACAGAAGCCTCGAGCAAGCGACCGGAGCGTTGCTCACGGGCGCTTACCTCGCTCGCTACCCGGCTCAGGAGCGTTCGATCGAGACGCAATGGGAAGAGATCATGAAGGGAATTTCCGTCGAAGCGCAGACCAAATATCAAGATTTGATCTTCCGCGATCCGGACTTCATGACGTTCTTCAAGCAATCGACGCCGCTGCCGGAAGTCGGAGAGCTGAACATCGGCTCGCGTCCTTCCAAGCGCAAAGGCAGCGATCGCTTCGAAGATCTTCGCGCGATTCCGTGGGTGTTCGCCTGGACCCAGAGCCGTTATCTGCTGCCGGCGTGGTACGCGGCGGGAACGGCGTTCTCGAACTTCATAAACGGGGATGCCGAACGGCTGGAGACGCTTCGCCGGATGTACCGCGAATATTCGTTCTTCGCCTCGCTCGTCGACAATCTGCAGATGGCGCTCGGCAAGGCGGACCTGACGATCGCGCGCCAATACGCGGGCATGATCGAGGACGAGGAGATTAAAGGGCGTATTTTCACCCAAATCGAGGAAGAATACGCGAAGACGAAAGAGATGATCCTGACGATTACGGGTCAGGAAGAAATTCTGGACAACGTGCCGGTCATCCAGGAGTCGATCCGGCTGCGCAACCCATACGTGGATCCGTTAAGCTACTTGCAGGTTCAACTGTTGACTGAACTACGCGGCTTGCGCTCGCGAAACGGGGACGACGCGGAGCTGCTGCGGGAAGTTCTGCTTACGATTAACGGCATTGCCGCTGGGCTGCGCAACACGGGCTGACGGATGACGCTAGACTGGCCCGGGCTGCCCCCCGGGTCTTTTTTGCGCCGGAAGAAAGGTTGGTCGTCCATGGACGGATCGAGAAAGTTCATGATCGCGCCAGGAAAGAAGGTGAGACGTTAATTTGAAGCCTGTGGAGACGAGGCTGGCGCGGTTAGCCCTGAAGGGGGATCAGCGCGCGTTCGCGGAGATCGTGGAGTTGTACAAGGACAAGCTGTATCATCTGGCCTACCGGATGACGGGGAACCGCCAGGAGGCTGAAGACATCGTTCAGGAAACGTTCCTAAGGGTGTACAAAAATTTGGAGCGGTACGACGTGAACCAGAAGTTCTCGACCTGGATCTATCGGATCGCCACGAATTTGTGCATCGACAGGCTCAGAAAGCGCAAGGCCGTCTATTCGCTCGACGCCGAATCGTCCGATCACGAAGGCTTGGACGGGTACGCGATGATGCCGAGCGACAATCGGACGCCGGAGAGCGAGCTGCTGCTCTCGGAGACGCAATGGCTCATTCAAGAGGCGATCGCGACGTTGCCCGTGAAATACAAGTCCGTGATGATTTTGCGCTATTTGCAGGACTTGTCCTTGCAGGAAATATCGGACGTGCTGGACATGCCGGTCACGACGATCAAAACCCGGGTGCACCGCGGACGGGAATTTTTAAGAAAAAAACTGGAGCACAAGTTGTAAATCCCTTCCGAATATTTTCGTGAAACCGCATCGCGCAACGAACGTACTGTATAGAAGCATCGATTGCGGAGTTCGATAACCGCCGAGAAAGGGATGGCTGATATGAAGTGCAACGTCGCCGTCATGTATATGCATGATTACTTGGATGGAGACTTGTCGCGCGAAGAGAAGAGCCAATTGCGCGAGCATCTGCATGAATGCCCTTCGTGCAACGCTCGTTTCGAAGCGCTGGCTCGGACCGATGCGCTGGTTAAAGCCCAACCGATCGAGAAAACGCCGGAAGATCTAGGCTATAAAATAATGAAAGCTATGCCCAATCCGAAACGGCCCGCCGTATGGACGTCCTGGGTTCGCAGGCATCCGGCGTTGTCGGCCGCGGCGCTGTTCGTGGTCGTGATGCTGTCCAGCTTCGTCTCGTTGTGGAATCAAGGAGAGGAGCTGTCGATCGCCGGTTCCGATCTTGATCAAGTCGTGGTCGAAGGCAATAAGGTCATCGTGCCCTACGGAACGAAAGTATCCGGAGATTTAACGGTCGTCAACGGGGAAGTGCAGGTGCTGGGCGATCTGGAAGGCAACTTGACCGTCATCGACGGGCAGGTAACCCCCTTGGCGTCGACCGCGCATATCGGGGGACAGATCAAGACGATCGACCGCGCCGTGGATTGGTTCTGGTACAAGGTCAGTTCTTTCTTCGGAACGTTGGCGTACGGCTCTTAACGGATCCGACGGGATCCGACAACGGATAAGGCGAGCCCCGGACGGCGCCGACTGGCCTCTCCGCGATACGGGGAGGTTTTTTTGCGTAAACGACAGGATTTCTGGGCAATAGTAGAGAAAGATAATAACGAAGGATACGAACAATTCCGACAAGATTCGCAGCAATTCATCCAGCGCCGGGACGGGGGGGACGCGTCTTGGACTATTTTGCCGGGCTGACATTGAAAAATTCGATTAAAGACATCGTCGATGTCCTGATCGTCAGTTACATTATATACAGTCTTATTAAGCTGGTACGGGGAACTCGCGCGGTTCAGTTGTTGAAGGGGGTATTCCTGCTCGTCATCACCTGGGCGCTCAGCACCTGGCTCAACTTGTACACGCTGAAATGGCTGATGAACCAGATGTTTACATTCGGCGTCGTGACGGTGCTGATTATTTTCCAACCCGAGCTGAGAAGGGCGCTGGAGCAGCTGGGACGGGGCAAACTGTTCAACCGGTCGTCGCCGGAGGAGCAGGAGATCAGCCATCGGATCAACGAGGTCATGAAGTCCGTTAACTATTTAGCGCGTCGAAAAATCGGGGCGTTAATTGTGTTTGAGCGGAATACGGGATTGAGCGATTATATCGAGTCGGGCATCAAGATGGAGTCCAAGCTGTCGTCGGAGCTGCTCAGCAACGTATTCGTGCCGAATACGCCGCTGCACGACGGAGCGGTCATCCTTCGCGGCGATCGCATCATGGCCGCCGGCTGTTATTTGCCGTTGTCGGAAAATCCGTTTATCAGCAAGGAGCTGGGAACCCGGCACCGGGCGGCGATCGGCATCACGGAAGTGTGCGACGCGATCTCGGTCGCCGTATCGGAAGAAACGGGACAGATCGCCCTGGCGATCAACGGCCAGATCGTGCGCGACATTAAGGAAGAGTCGCTGATCTCCAAGCTGTTCGAGGAGCTGCGTCCGCAATTCAAGTCGAAGAACACGGACTGGGCGTTCTGGAAGCGGAAAGAAGGTGGCAAGCGTGGATAAATGGCTGGATCACCCGACCGCCGCCAAGCTCGTCGCGCTCGCGCTCGGCATTCTCATGTGGGCGGTCGTCCATTTCGATCCGGACGATGCGTCTTCGAACAACGTCGCTCCGCTGTTCGAGACGAAAGTGATCGAAGGCGTGACCGTACAGCCGTACGGATTGGACGAACGGAATTACGTGCTGATCGGCATGGAGCCGCTCAAGGTCAATCTGACCGTCCGAGGCACGCGGAGCGATCTGAGAGCCGCCCAGACGAAGGATTACCGGATCAGAGTCGATCTGCGAACCGTAGGCGAAGGGCAGCATACACTGCCATTGGAAGAAAATTTGCCCAGAGGCATTACGGCGGTAACGACGACGCCTTCCTCCGCCATCGTCAGCATTGAAGCGCTGCAGACGAGGGAATACGAAGTCGAGATCGCGACGACCGGCGCTCCGGCCAAAGGCTACAAAGTCGGCACGCCGATCGTGAAGCCGAACAATCGCGTTCACGTGACGTTGCCCAAGAGCCAGCTGTCCGAAGTGGTCCGCGTCGGAGCGACCCTGGCGATCGACGGCGAGAAGGAAACGATCAAGAGCAAGAGCGTCAAGCTTGCCGCGTACGACAAGGACGGCAAGCCGATCGAAGGCGCGGCGATCGATCCGGCCGTGCTGGAAGTGGAGATTCCGATTACGCATCCGTTCAAAATCGTGCCGCTGCAATTCAAATTGACCGGGCAGATGCCGTCAGGTCTAGGGATCGCTTCCTTCAAGCCGGACGTGGAGCAGGTGACGGTATACGGACCGCAGGACGCGCTCGACAGGCTCGAGTTGATCGACGTCGAAGTGCCGGTCGGCGACGTGCGGAATTCCGGCAAGGTGACGGTGCCGCTTAAGGTTGAGCCCCCGATTATCGAAATCTCGCCGGCGGCGATCGATATCCAAATCGAAGTGCTTCTATCGACGACGAGAAAGCTGGAAGGACTGCCGATTACGCTCAGCGGATTGGGCGAAGGGCTCGAGGCCGTAATCGTCGATCCGGAATCGGGCAAGGCGGACATTACGATTCAAGGCGCGCCTCAGATTCTCGACCGGCTCCGGCCCGGGGACGTGGACGTCATTGCCGATCTCAGCGGCCGCGGTCCGGGTGTGTATACGATTCCGCTTGTCGTCAGCCTGGAGAGATTCATGGAACAGGTCGGCGGCACGAGCAGCATTACGGTCGAGATCACGGATCCGAACGCGGAGGAGACGATCGCGGACGGCGAAGAGCCGCCGCCCGGGGATCCCGAAGGCGGAGCGGGCGGCGGAACCGGGGGCACCGACGGATCGGATGAAGGCGGCGGGGGCGCGACGGAGTCTCCGCAGCCTCCGCAGCCTTGAGGCAACGAACGGAAGAATCCCCGAGCGAGCGGCGGAACGGCTCGCGCATAGTTCCGGGCAGCCGAATCTTCAAGAGCATGCCGACAACCGGACGGCTGTCGATCGGAACATTTCGAATGGAGGAGCAGGAAAAGTCTTATGGGGAAATATTTCGGAACGGACGGCGTCCGCGGAATCGCGAATCGAGAGCTGACGCCGGAATTGGCCTATCGGATCGGCCGTTGCGGCGGCGTCGTATTGGCCGGCAAAGTGAAGCGGCCTAAAGTATTGATCGGCATGGACACGCGCATCTCCGGGCAAATGCTGGAAAGCGCGTTGACGGCGGGACTGCTGTCTATCGGCGCGGACGTCGTAAGGCTCGGCGTCGTCAGCACGCCCGCAGTCGCGTATTTGACCCGCGCGTTGCAAGCGGATGCCGGAGTCATGATCTCGGCATCCCATAATCCGGTTGAGGATAACGGGATCAAGTTTTTCGGCGGAGACGGCTTCAAGTTGCTTGACGAGACGGAAGCGGAAATCGAGCGCTTGATGGATGCGGCGGAAGATACGCTGCCGCGTCCGGTCGGCGGGGATATCGGTTCGGTAACGACCGATTTCGGCGCGAAGGCGAACTATATCGAGTACTTGAAATCGACCGTAGGAAACAGCTTCTCGGGCGTAAAGCTCGTGCTCGATTGCGCGCACGGCGCGGCTTACGAGCTTGCGCCGGAGGTGTTTCGCGCGCTTGGGGCCGAGGTTATCGCGTACGGCGCGGAGCCGGACGGCCTGAATATTAACGAAGGCGTCGGATCGACGCATCCGGAGATGCTTGCCGAGAAGGTGAAGGCGCACGGCGCCGATCTCGGACTGGCCTTCGACGGGGACGCGGACCGGTTGATCGCGATCGACGAGAACGGCGAGGAGACGGACGGCGACTATATCCTCTGCATTTGCGGAGACGCGATGCGGCGTGCGGGCAAGCTGGCGAAAGATACGATCGTGACGACGGTCATGGCGAATATCGGCTTTTTCAAGGCCGCGGAGAGGCTGGAGCTGAACACGGCGAAGACGGCCGTAGGAGACCGTTACGTCATGGAAGAAATGGTGAACGGCGGCTATAATCTCGGCGGGGAGCAATCGGGACACGTCATCTTCCTCGATTACAGCACGACGGGGGACGGCATCTTGACGGGCTTGCAGCTGCTGGATACGATCGTCGCGTCCGGCAAGAAGCTGAGCGAGCTGAAGAAGATGATGCGCAAGTATCCGCAGGTGCTCGTGAATGTGCGGGTGGCCGACAAGTCGCGCTATCCGGGCAACGAGGCGATCGCCGAGGCGGTCGCGGCGGCGGAGGCGGCGCTCGGCGACAACGGGCGCGTGCTCGTGCGGCCGTCCGGGACGGAGGCGCTCATACGCGTCATGGCCGAAGGGCCGAAGCGGGAAGAGATCGAGCGCCACGTCTCCGCGATCGCGGAGGTCGTCAAGGCGGAGCTGGTATAAGCGAGCGGAGCTGCACCCGGGAGGAGTTCTCGGGTGTCAGAGGATGAGGGACGGTCGTTTGCTGGCTCTTTGGCGTTCGGACTCAGATGCGCTTATTTTGTCGAATACCGCTCATTTTGAAGACGTTTCGGACAGAGGATCGCTTATTTCTATTCGAACGGGCCCAAATCGGCGTTTTGGAGCCAAATAACGGATCCTGTGTCCGCAGAGATGCCCAAGAACCGGTTTTGTCCACAATTAACGGATCCTCTGTCCGAACGGTTAGTGGCGACAGGCCGATCGGGTAATGCGAGTAGTCTGCGGAAACGGAAGAACGGGAAAAGTACCGAAACAGCACGACAATGAACCGTCAGGGCGAACTCCCCCGACGGTTATTCTTAATTTTCGAGGGGAGGTATGCGACAATATATCACCGACTCGAACAAGTGGAAAAATGTAGAAGGGCGTCATTTCCTCGGAAATATTGCGGGAAGGTTGCATCGACCGCGCAAAACGAATAAGATAGAGGAATAGATTTTGGAATGGAAGGGCAGGGTAGAGGAAAATAAGCAACAATAGCGCCAGAACTTGTCGAATCGAGGGACGCGGCTGAGCGGAAGATCGGGATCGGAAAGCCGATCGGAGCGCGAAAGCCGAAGGACCAGCGGCCGCGAGTAAACAAGTTGACGAGGTGGAGGCGTTCGAAACGTTCGGCGGGGACCTCCCGGCTCGCCATCGGAGCCGACAATCGGATCTCAAAACGCTTAGGGCAACCAGGCGGACAAAGTTCCGATACGATGAACAGAAAACGCAGCGTTCAGACGGATGTCCGGCGGCCTGGAACCGGTCGCGAGAGGGGCATAACGTGGGATTTGACGGGGCAACGGACCCCTTATTTGATTACGGCTTGTGCCGCTCATACGGCTCGGTTGCGGGAACCGGAACGATGTCGGGAACCCGAAAACGGAGGCTTATTTAAATATGTGCGGAATCGTTGGATATATCGGATATCGTGAGTCGCAGCCCATCCTGATCGAAGGGCTCAAGAAGTTGGAGTATCGCGGATACGACTCCGCGGGCATCGCGGTACAGACGGTGCAAGGCTTGGAAGTAACGAAGACGGTTGGCCGCCTGGCGAACCTGGAAAACCGGCTAAGCGGAGACCCGCTGCGCGGGACGGTCGGCATCGGGCATACGCGCTGGGCGACGCACGGCAAACCGTCGGACGTCAATTCGCATCCGCACACGGACAACACGTTGAAGTTTTCCGTCGTGCATAACGGCATTATCGAGAATTACCTCGAGCTGAAGGAAGAGCTCGTTCAAGCCGGCCACAAGTTCGTCTCGGAGACGGACACGGAAGTGATCTCCCACCTCATCTCGGTGGAGTATGAGGGCGACATCGTGAAAGCCGTGCAGCGCGCGGTCAAAAAAATGCGCGGCGCCTTCGCGCTCGGCGTATTGACCGAATACGAACCGGATCGGCTCGTCGCGGTGCGCTACGCGAGCCCGCTCATTATCGGCGTGGGCGACGGGGAGAAATATATCGCGTCGGACATTCCGGCCATTCTGGAGCATACGCGCGATATCTACATTTTGAACGACGGCGAGATGGCGGTGCTGACCCGCGACGGCGTCGAGCTGCTCACGATCGAAGGCAACTTCATTGCCAAAGAAATTTTCCGCGTGGATTGGGACTTGATGACGGCGGAGAAGGCCGGCTTCGACCACTTCATGCTGAAGGAAATTCACGAGCAGCCGAAAGCGTATCGCGATACGATGCTCGGGCGCATCAGCGACGACGGCCGTTCCGTGGAGATGCCGGAGCTGAAAATGACTGCCGAGCAGCTTAAGGGCATTAACCGCGTGCATATCGTCGCTTGCGGAACGGCGCTGCACGCCGGGCTGGTCGGGAAGAACGTGATCGAATCGCTCGTCCGCGTACCGGTCGAGACGGACGTCGCTTCGGAATACCGGTATCGCTCGCCGATCATTACGCCGGATACGCTCGTCATTGTCGTCAGCCAATCCGGCGAGACGGCCGATACGCTGGCGGCGCTGCGCGAAGCGCAACGCTGCGGCGCGCGCGTCCTGGCGATCACGAACGTCGTGGGCAGCTCGGTCGCCCGCGAAGCGGACGACGTCATCATTACGCTCGCAGGTCCGGAAATCGCGGTCGCGTCGACCAAAGCTTATTCGTCCCAATTGATCGCGTTTTTCCTGTTCGGGCTGTATTGGGCGCAGACGGTCGGCAAGCTGGACGAAGCCGCCATCGCCCCAGTGTTGGCCGCGATGCAAGCTCTGCCCGAGCAAGTCGAGAAAATTCTGGCCCAGGCGGATGCGCTCAAGGAAGTGGCCGAATCGATATCGCATCATCGCAGCCTGTTCTTCATCGGACGCGGCGTCGATTACGCGGTGTCGTTGGAGGGCTCGCTCAAGCTGAAGGAGATTTCGTACATCCACTCTGAGGCGTACGCGGCGGGAGAGCTCAAGCACGGGACGCTGGCGCTCATCGAGGAAGGCACGCCGGTCGTCGCGCTGCTGACGCAAGAGGAGCTGTACGAGAAAATGCTTAGTAACATTAAAGAAACGAAAGCTCGCGGCGCGCATGTCATCGGCGTCATCAACGAAGGCCAGGAGCAGGAAGTCGCGAAGTCGGTCGACCGTTATTTCGCGATTCCCCGCACGCTGCCTTTGCTGACGCCGGCGCTGTCGGTCATTCCGCTGCAGTTGGTGTCCTACTATGCTTCGCTCGCGCTGGGCCACGACGTGGATAAGCCGCGGAATTTGGCTAAGAGCGTTACGGTGGAGTAAGAGGTCTAAGCTATATGCACGTTAATTTAAGAAGGATGGGCCCAAGCGTAGGCGCGGGCTCATCCTTTTTTTTCAAACGTATCAGAAAGTATCGGACACAGATGACCTTATTTTGCCGAAACCCCCTCATTTTGATGGTGAATCGGACTGACGATCCGTTATTTCCATGATAAATGGCCAAATTCGCAGTCTCGGAGCCAAATAACGGATCCTGTGTCCGCGAAGGTGCGAAAAAACCGGTTTTGTTCACAATTAGCGGATCCTCTGTCCGAACGGCCTAGGGTTGGAGCAAGGCGGGGCGGTAGACGATGGAGCAAGGCGGGGCGGCGGCGATGGGCGGGGTTAAAGGTTTGCGGAAAACGAAACAACGGGAAGGAACGAAACGTACAAAAAATAGACGCGTCCGAACGTAGGAAAGCTTTGAAGCGTTGGAATGATGCCGCACAAAATGAATGACGCTTCCAAGAGCCCTATACCAGATGGGCTTCGATTCCCGCAGCCATAGCCGAACCAGATACTCTCCGCCAATTTCGGCAAGACCGGCAATCCGATTTGTAAGCAGGCAGAGGGATACCACGGAATTGGGACATCTGAATAATCCGGAGCGAATTGAGCCATCGTTTCGGTGAGTGAGAGCCACGTCTCCGGCGTTTTTGAGCCTCTTTTATTTGTAAGGTGTGATCGAAGCCGGTTTATGGGATAATGAACGTGCGAACTTGCATGTCCGCCGAGAAGGGGGAGATCGGATACATGCAGCGGACTGCCGAAAACCAGATAAGGAGTTGGCATGATTGATCGCCTCGAAGCGTTGGATGGCCGTTATGCTTGGGTTGCTGATGTTCGTTTCGATCCCGGTTCAGGCTGCCCTGGCGGCCGGGGAAACGGGCGGATTGCGCATTCATATGGAAGAGGAACAACTCGTCGTTGAGCCGGCCCCGTTCATTCGGGAAGGCTACACGTTCGCGCCGGCCGGTCCGCTGTTCCGGGCGCTCGGATACGCCATATGGCAGGACGCCGAAGGTCGGCAGGCGTTCGGGGAAAAGAACGGCAGCTTCATCCGATTCGTCGCCGGCGAAACGGACGCTTCGTGGCGTTTCGGCAACAGCGACGGCGTGCTCGCGTTGCCCGTCGCGCCCTTGACGATCAACCGGACGATGTTCGTGCCGGTACGGGCGCTGGCCGAATTTGACGGACGCGAAGTAAGCTGGGACGGCGGCGCGCGCCGCGTCGACATTTCCGCGCGTCCCGAAGGGTCGATCACGCCGCCCGGCGATTTGCGCATCGACATCATGTCCGAATCGGACGAGCCGTTGCCCGGCGACGATCCGTGGATGTCCGAACTGGAGAAGGAGACGGGCGCGCGCATCGCTTGGACCGCCGTCCCGTCATTGCATTACCGCGAAAAATCGAACGTGATGATCGCCTCCGGCGACATGCCCCATATCATGCTGCTCAAGCAGCCGTCCGGTTACGACCCGCATCTGCCGCAAGCGTTCTTGCAGGATATCTTCGCGCATCTGGACGCGTATCCGCATGTGAAGAGTGCGGTGGAACAACACGAACGCGCCGCGTATACGCCGGACGGGTTTCTGATGGGCGTTCCCCGGAAGACGCCGATCGAGCAATTGCGATTGCCGTTCATTCGGCAGGACTGGCTCGATCGTCTCGGGCTCGCGACGCCGACCAACGCGGACGAACTTATGCATGTCATGGAACAGTTTGCGAAAACCGGCCCCGACGGCAACGGCAAAAACGACACAATCGGCCTGACCGGTTCCGTGGCGGGCGGCGGAGAGTTGGGCCGCTTGTCGTGGGTCGAGCGGCTGTTCAACGGCAGCGCCGGTCGATTCTCGGTTGATGCGGACGGCGCCGTAACCGACACGCTGCTTGAAGCGGGCACCCGAGACGCATTGGAGTGGCTCGTCGAAGCCTACAAAAACGGCTATTTGAACCCCGAGTTCGCGGTGATGTCCGAAGAGCAGATGATCCGGTCGATCGAGGAGGGCAAGGCGGGCATCGCCGAACTGTCGTTGCGGGAGGCGGCGGAATTGAACCGCGCGTTCGCGGAAGCAGGGACGGACGCCGTGCTCGCGCCGCTCGTCGGCCTGCAATCGCCCGGCGGCAAGCCGCTTCTGCCCGCTGGACCGATATACGCGGGCGTCATGGCGGTGTCGCAGCAAGTGTCCGAAGGGGAACTGCCGGCCGTTCTCAAGGTGCTGGACGCGATTTACGCGCCGCCCGGCTCCGCCAACGGATTGCCGGAGCCGGGCGAGGCTGTCAAGACGTTCCTCGGCCGGGACGCCGATCCGAGCGACTGGTTCGGCGACGTGCCGAATTTCGATGCCGAGTCGTTCGCGAAGCGGTTGGAGGAATGGGAGCGGTCCGGCGCGGTATGGGACGCTTCTCTGCCCGGCTGGCTCGACCACCGGCAGAAGGAAGCGATCGTCAAGCGGCACGGGGAAGTCATCGAAACGAAAACGAAGTTGGTGATGGGGGCCGAACCGTTTACGATCTGGGATGAACTGGTGGAGCGAATCGAAACCGACGCCGACTACCGGAACGTGATGGCGGCGTTCGACAAAGCCGAGAACGCGCCGAAATCCGCTCCATTCTGACAGACAAAGCCGCCGCACCCGCGTCTAATCGGGGCGGCGGCTTTCCGTTTCGACGGGATCCATGCACAATGTCGGCCAGTCCGCGCTGATGGACATCCGTATACGCCGAATGGGGTGGAGCAGGCCGGGCACCGGGAAGACCGCGTGCGCAAGGCGATTTCGATTTTGCGGACGTTCGGCCACCAGGTTCGCGTCCTGGGCGGATACACGACCGTATCCGGGCTGCGGGAACCGTAGTCGTGCGCGGCGCGAAGAGCGGACAATCCGCCAAGGTATAGGAACAAACATAGGCTGAACCTCGGATTGCGATTCGGCTGCCGGCTTTCGCGATTGCCGATTTAATCCGCTTATTTTATCTCCGCATTTTTGATTAACTTCAGCAGGTCATCTATCATAGCATCCATATGAATTCGCATTTGGTTTTCCGCTTCATCCGGATCCCCTCGTTTGATGGCTTCGGCAATCCTTCTGTGATGCTGGGCGTAATAAGCGCTTCTCTCCTTGGTGATTTCCATAAATTGGGAACTTAAATCCAGTTCTTCATGCACCAGAATTTCGAGAGATGCAATGAGAAATCTGATGTTTGACGCCTCGGCCACTTTGCTGTGAAAGTCGAATGCAGGTGCGGTCGGGTCGCTGTGGTTTTCTAAACACATTTCATGCCTGCTAATGGTCCGTTCCAACGCTTTGATGTTTGACGAGTTAGCTCGAATTGCTGCCATTCGGGCAGTTTCGCATTCCAACACCTTTCGTGTCCTCATTAAATCGATCAATTCCTGATAGTCTTGTGGTTGAGCGGCTTCCATCATTTTCTTCTGGCGCTGCTCTCTTCTTACTTTATCCGATAGATCGGTGATATAAGCGGCGCCCTGGGACGTAATCACTCTTCCCTGGGCTCCATTTGGAACAGCTCCTGGCGGTTAAGCCGCAGACCGATTCCCGAACGCTTCTAAGCATTCGCAATTTGAACAAACAATTCGGCGGACTTCAGGTGATAAAGGACCTGTCTTTTGAAGTTCAGTCCTCGACGGTCTTGTCTCTGATCGGTCCCAATGGAGCGGGTAAGAGCACGGTCATTAATATGATCTCCGGCTTCTATTCTCCGACTTCCGGCGACATATATTTGGACGGGAATAAGATTGATGGTGCCGCTCCGCAGGAAATGCTGAATAAAGGAATTGCTATAACATTCCAACAAACCCGATTGTTAGTCGAACTTACGGTTCTTGGGAATGTGATGATCGGTGTGGCTAAAGCGCATAAACAAAGTCTATTCTCGGCGTTGTTCCGGTCCGGTTCCATGCGCAAACAGGAACAACGGATTAAGGATATGGCGAACGCTTATCTGGATCTTGCAGGATATAAGGGAAAGCGCAATGTCAAAGCTGCACATCTGGCCTACGGTCATCAACGGATCGTTGAAATCGCCAGAGCACTATCGGTCAAGCCATCGCTTCTGCTATTGGATGAGCCGGCCGCCGGATTAACGGCGGGAGAAATCGATGAGCTTGAAGCGGTTGTCCGCAGGCTCAAAGAAGCCGGGCTTAGCATTATTCTTATCGAGCATCATATGGATTTTGTTTCGCGAATATCGGATAAGGTCACGGTAATCGATTACGGGAGAAAAATTGCCGAAGGCAGACCGGAAGAGGTTCGGGAAGATCCCGAAGTCATTAAGGCTTATCTGGGAGAGGAGGAGCTCGATCATGCTGACGGTGTCTGATCTTCATATGTATTACGGCGGCATTCATGCCCTGAAGGGCGTCAACTTTGAAGTCAAGGAAGGGGAAGTCGTGGCCATTATCGGTTCTAACGGGGCCGGCAAAACGACACTGTTAAGCTGTATTCTCGGAATGGTCAAACCCCGATCGGGCACGATTACGTATGATGGCCAGAATGTCACAAACGTGCCGTCCCACAAAATGGTGAACAGGGGCGTTTCTCTGGTGCCGGAGGGCAGGGAAGTATTCGGCAGCCTGACCGTTTACGAAAATCTTCGTTTGGGCTTGAAAAAACGAGTGAGCCGCGTCAGTCATGCGGAGCTTGACCGCGAGCTCGAGCAAATATTCGCCCGGTTTCCTCGATTGAAGGAGCGCATCCATCAACTGGCGGGAACCATTAAGCGGTGGAGAACAGCAAATGATGGTCATCTCGCGCGCATTGATCGGCAAGCCCAAGCTTCTGCTGTTAGACGAACCCTCTCTAGGGTTGGCGCCGATCATTGTGAACGAAATTTTCGATATTATAAAAGGTCTAAAAGAAGAAGGAATGACGATCGTCCTGGTCGAACAAATCGCGAACAAGGCATTGTCGGTTGCCGACCGCGGATATGTACTGGAGAATGGGGAAATTGCCATCAGCGGGACAGCCGAGGAATTAAGAGGCAACCGGGAGGTTGCCAAGGCTTATCTCGGTGTTTCATGAGAAATGGGCGGGCATGGATTAAGCTTCGGAGCGAAGCCTGGGTAGACCGAATTTAGGGTCTATCAAGGCTTTTTTGTCGTAACGGCGAAGGTCTAGATACTGGCTCGCGAAAATGATACAGGTTTTTCTAACCTTGCAAGAATATGATTATGACATAGTTACTAAAAACGGCGCTGATTGTAGTCATGGACGTGGAGAGCCAACTCGATCGCCACCCGCTTGTGCGGCTCCATAAAATCGGGTCCGAGCAGTTCCTTCAGCTTTTCGATGCGATGATACAACGTTTGCCGCACGACAAACAGCGCCTCGGCGGCGGCTTTTTTGGAGCCGGCATGCTGCAGCAGCGTCTTCAGCGTCAGCATCAGCTGCCCGTCGTGTTCATTATCGTAATGAAGCAACGGCGTCACATACTGTGCGCAGAAATGTTGAAAGACCTCATCTTGCCGCATATTGTGAATCATACGGTAAATATGGAGCTCGTCGTGCAGCGGACTGTCAACGATGCCGCTTGTCTGACGAACGGCCAGCGTTTCTTTGGCTGCTTCATAGCTGGCCAGCAGCCCTTCAGGTTCGTAAAAAATCGAGCCGATGCCGTAAAGCGGCTCAAACAGCGACGGCTGCTCGGACGCATCCTGACTGCGCAAATCGTCTGCCAGCGACCGGACCGTCTCGGCCATCGCAGGGATGTGTTTTCGGGCGAAGACGACATAGATGACTTGCTGACCCAACATGGCGGGAAGCAGCGTAAAGCCGGCCTTGTCGTATCGGCGGCGCGCCAGTAGATTGAAGTGCAGAAGCGCGCCGCCGAAGTCGGGAAGGCCAAGCGCTGCCGAACTTGCCTCCATAACGATCACAACTTTCGGGCAGTTTGCGCGAAAACCTGGAACGGCGGCAGCCAACCCTGAAATATCCCGGGTGGAACGCTTGCCTTGCAGCCAGTCGGTGACCCAGTGATGTTCCGTAGTTCGCTGCTTCTCTTCATTGTAGAGAGTACGCAGCAGTTCGTGCGCAACGGCGGAGGCGCAGCGTTCCAGCGCCGACCGCTCGAATCGGCCGAGCGGCTGCTCCGCGTGCAAGGCGATCTCCGCAAATACGCGGTTCATGACAATTACCGGCTGCTGCAGCGTGAACCGGGAAGACTCGCCAATTCGCGTGGTCGGCTTGCCTTTCCTCATATCCGTCCCTTCGGACGCTTCGAACGTTTGATCGATCAGACTGGCGGCGAGCTTCCGGTTCGGCACCGGCGGGTCGAAGTAAGGCTGGCCGTCTCCGCCGTCAACGCGCCTGTAGATGACCTGTGCGTGCACCGTTTTGCGCAATTCCCCCAGCAGAGCGGTTAATCCTTTGCCGGACAAGGCCAATTCGTTCAGCCGTTTGTCCAATTGCGTCAATTGGGAGCTGATTTGGTGCTGTTCATTGATCAGGTGGGTATGAAGATCCCGGGTAATATCGATATATCTGACCTCATGATAGAAAAAAATAAGAGGGAAATTCGCGTCCATCGCAATCCGCTTCATTTGCTCAAGCGGTTTTTTGGCGTATGTTCCCAATTCCACGCACAAGCCGGACGCATTGCTTCGAATCAACTGCTCCAGAAAGGACGCGCTTTTTGCCTCGTCGTCCTGCCAGCCGATGCCTGTGCACAAAATCAGCTCCTGGCCGCTCAACAAATGGCCAACTTCGGTTACTTCCATCACATGCGCCCATTTGACAACGCGCTCCAGTGCCGTTTCATTTGCAAATACGACAGCGCCCTGAAATAGCGGGCGGCGAATAATCTCTTGAATGGTTAAAGAAGCGGCCTCCATCGTCCATCAGCTCCCTTTGACATGATGTTAGAAAAAATGACGCTAAAGAGACGATATTCGAAGAGATAATCAACATTTGACAGTCGTATCGTACATCAAATTGCAGGGAAATGGAATGGAAAATTTTTTTTCAGTGGACACTGTGTGAAACCCTTGTATTCGTGTCATATTTTATGACATAAACGCCGATCTTGCAAGCGATTGCTTATGTCGGAGGCAAGTTTGCCGGAGGAATGAACGCTGTTTTACAGCGGCGAAACGGCAAAACGGGCATCATTCGTTTGACAGGTTGTCTAATGATTCAAATGCGCGACCGTGTTTATAATGAGTCTCAACACAGAGGGGATGCAACAAAAACACGGAGCGGGAGGGAAGCGTGATGGAGCCGACAGCGGTAAACGGAGCGCGCGTCTATGAACGGCTCGGGCAGTTGGCGGCGATCGGCAGCCTCGGGGAAAGCGGCGGTGTATGTCGGCTGGCGCTTACGGTTAACGATCGCCGGGCCGTTGAACTGGTGCGGGGCTGGATGGAAGAAGCGGGCATGACGACGCGGCTGGATGCATTCGGCAATCTGATCGGAAGGCTGGAGGGCGAACAACCCGACATGCCGGCGATTATGCTGGGATCGCATATTGACACGCAGCCCTATGCGGGCAGATATGACGGCACGGTCGGCGTCATCGGCGCCATCGAAGTGGCGGCGACGCTGCGCGAAAAGGGACAAGTCCTGCCCGTGGCGCTTGAGGTCGCCGCGTTTTGCGATGAAGAGGGGACCCGCTTCAACAAAGGGCTGTTCGGTTCGCGCGGTCTGGTTGGTCTGCTCGAAGAGGGTGAGCTGGAGCGCACAGACCGCGACGGCGTGACCCGCAGGGAAGCATTGGTCGCTTTCGGCGGAGATCCGGCGCGGTTTGCCGAATCGCAATATGCACCAGGCAAGCTGGCTGCATACCTGGAAATGCATATTGAGCAGGGGCCCGTGCTGCAGGCGCTGGATTGTCCGGTAGGAATCGTGACCGGCATTTCCGGCCCGCTGTGGCTGACGCTGGAGCTCTTCGGTTATGCCGGGCACGCCGGCTCCGTGCCGATGAATATGCGCCGCGACGCGATGGTAGGTGCGGCCAAGGTCGTCACGGCGGTGCACGGCTTGGCTGCGCGCGATCTGACGACGCCTTCGGTGGCGACGGTCGGAACGCTCGACGTGTTCCCGGACTCCCGCAACATTATTCCGGAAAAGGTTCGCATGACGATCGATTTGCGCGACATCGACCTGGAGCGGAGAAGGGCGATGGAGCGTGAATTGTACGACAGCATCGAGAGCATTTGCCGCGAGCATGGCTTGACCTACACGATCAGGGAAGACACGAACAGCGAGCCGCGTTATTGCGATCCGACGATTATGTCGACGATTGCCGAGGCGGCAGCGGAGTTTTGCGGCAGCGCGCCGCAGTTGATGAGCGGTCCGTTTCACGATGCGCTGGCGTTGTCCCACTACTGCAAGTACGGCATGATTTTTGTGCGGTGCCGCGACGGGATCAGCCACAATCCGCAGGAATATGCAAGCCGGGAAGATATTCAGTGCGGCACCGAGTTGCTGTATCGCACCGTTCTAAAGCTGAGCGGGACGATGGGTTGACGCTGCTCCCGAAGAAACAGGTGATAAGACCCTTGCGGTCATCAATATCACGATCCTATCAAGAGGAGGGACTTGGCATGTTGGAAAGAGAAAGGCAGTACAAAGCGTCACAAGCAAAAAAAGCCGGGCTCGAAAAGAAGGAGAAAAGCAACTGGCGGAACGGTCGGATGTGGCTGGCGGCGGGGCTTGCAGCAATGCTGCTGCTTACGGCTGCTTGCGGAAACGGCGGCAATGCCGGCAGCGGAAACGCCGGCGCCTCGGAAGGCGGTTCGGGAACTCCGGACGCCAGCATCGAACTGTATGTGTTCGGCGGTTCCGCAAGCGATGCGCTGGGAGCGAGGGCCGACAATCAGCAGGAGATCGAGCGGATGGTACTCGACGGCTTCCTCGCGGAAAATCCGGAGGTCAAATCGGTAATATGGGATGCCCAGGGTCCCGTGGCGGATCAGGTGACCCGGATGATGGCGGCGCAGCTCGGAGGCGAGTATATGGACATGGTTGCCTGCGCCGCCAATCCGACAAACACGACGTTTATCGATCGGGGGATTCTCAAGGACATTACCGCCGACATCGAGCCTTTCAAGGACCGCATCGACCCGTCCGCATTGAACGCTTACTCGCGCGACGGCAAAGTGTACGGCATTCCGATCGCCACGATGTCCACTTCCACCTTTTATTACAACAAGGATCTGTTTGCGGAGCTTGGTCTTCAGGCGCCGACGACCTACGAAGAGATGCTTGAAGTGTCGGAGGCGGTCAAGGCAGAGGGCTACATGGCGGTTATTCACCAAGGCAAAAACGCCTGGTATTGGCCGATGTGGTTTATGGAGACGCTGGCGCAAACATCGGGCGATTCCGTCGGCAAAACGGAGTCCAATCTCCGGGGAGATACCCAATTTACGGACGAGGCGGACGTGGAAGGACTTCGCTGGGTAAGCAGGTTTATGGAGGACGGAATCATTGACGGCAATACGTTGACGGTCGATACCGACGGGATGCGCAGCGCGTTCGCGACGCAGCAGGCCGCCATGTATTACGGCGGCACATGGGAGCTGTCGTGGATCCAAAGCAATGTGACCGATTTCGAGGTCGGGGCGTTCGAATTTCCGAAGCTGCCCGGCACGCCGGGCGATCCAAAGCACGGCGGCGGACCGGACTATGGCATCTGCGTCAGCAGCGGCATCGAAGAAGCCAATCAGGAGTACGCCATCAAGCTGATGGAATACTTAACCCGGCCGGAAGTGGCGGATATTTACCTCGGCGTGTATAAACCAGTGTTTACTTCGATCGAGGGCGTTACGCTGTCCGACGAGCCGCTGGCTCAGGATCTGCAGGGACATTACGAAAATACGGTGCGCTTCCTGGACTGGATTTGGCCGATATCGGTGAAAGATGCCATTGCATCCGCCCTTCAAGGGATTGCGGGAGGCGCGATGACGCCTGAGGAGGCGGCCGCCTCCATTCAGAAAGCCTATGACAAGGCCGTAGCGGAAGGCTACACGTTCGGCGGCGGTTGAGGGTCGCCCGGTTATAGACGGTAAACCCGGAGCGGACCCGGGGCGGGAGGCCTTACGGGCCCATATGCTCCGGGTCTGGCTCGCCTCGCATTGAACGGCGCATAATTTGAGCAAAGGGGTGCAAGCCGGATGACAAGCGGGATGCATAGTCAAAAGTTTGAGATCGGATATCATCTGAACACGTGGGATTTAAGCGGTCAGATGGATACGGCATTTTCCACGCTTTCCGCCAACGGCGTCAGATGGTACGAGCCGCTGGTGAAGGACAGCATGAGCGACGATTTTTGCCGCCGCTATATTACGCAGCGCCAAGTATCGCTTCCGCCCCGGCACAGCGATCAATATATGCTGGGTAGAATTGCCGCCTTCAGCAATGCCGAGCTTGATTACGGCATGAAGCTGGCCGGTCTGTATGTCAACGCGGAGATGCTCCGCCCCAACCTGTGGCCGTACGAATGGGAAGTGGTCCAAGCGACCGTGCGGCTGCTCACAGCATTCGGCTCCGAGCTGCTCATTATGGGGGGCGGTCCTTCCGCGCGTTTCCGTCCGCATGCGCCCGAAGATTACCGGGCGTTCGCCGACCGGCTGGAGCAAATCGGCTCTTACGCGGCGCAGCTGGGTATCCGTACGGTCTACCATCCGCACATGGACTGCTTTATCGAAACGCGGGAGCAGCTGGACAGGCTGATGGACATCCTCGATACCTCGCTTGTCGGGCTTTGCGTGGATCCCGCGCATTTGCTGCTGTGCGGCAGCGATCCCGTCGACCTGCTGCGGACCTATCTGCCGCAAGTCGGGCATGTTCATTTCAAGGATTGCCGCGGCGATCCGGCGAAGCTGCAGGGCGCTGACCGATACCGCTCGTTTTGCGAGCTGGGAGAAGGCCGCGTCGATTTGGCGGGCATGACGGAGGTCCTGCTGCAGGGGGGATATGACAAGCTGGTCATTCTGGAATTGGACGCAACGGACAAGCCCGCCGACGAGAGCTGCCGGGACAATGTCCGATATGTGACGGAGAAACTCGGCTTGCAGCTGAATATCAGCTAAAGGGGGCGCATATGGCTAACCAACTGCAATCGGCGCAAGCGGCCGCCGCGCCTCGGGAAAAGCGCCGCAGACGCGGAACGCTCGCCTTAAAGGCCGCCATTGAAGGCTACGGTATGGTCGCGCCGGCGCTGATCATGCTCGGCGTGTTCATCATCTATCCCATTTTTTACGGGTTGTACATCAGCTTCCACCGCTGGGACGGGTTTTCCGATATGTCGTTTGTCGGATGGCTTAATTATCGCAATCTATTTATGCAGGACGGCGTGTTTCGCCAGGCGGCGGGCAATACCTTGCTGTATGCGTTCGCGATTACGATCGGCAAAAATGTGATCGGACTTGCGCTGGCGCTGCTGGTCCACCAGAAAATTCGCGGGCTGCTGTTTTTTCGCACCGCGCTGTTCGTGCCGGTTACGCTGTCCTATGTCGTCGTCGGCCTGCTCTGGACCTGGATTTACAATCCGTCCTTCGGTCTGCTTGCATCGGGTCTGAAAGCGATCGGCCTGGAGAGCTGGGTCATTCCGTGGCTCGGCGGTCAGCATACCGCGCTTTGGGCGGTTATAGCTGTGGAAATATGGAAATGGGCCGGGTTCCATATGGTGCTTTTCTTGGGAGGCCTTCAGGGTATCCCGTCCGATCTGTACGAAGCGGCGATTATGGACGGCGCATCGGCGCGCCGCCGATTTATCCATATTACGCTGCCGCTGCTCAAGCCGATTGCGTTTATTAGCGTGTTTTTGGCGCTGAACGGCGGTTTCGTCCGAAATTTCGATCTTGTTTACATCATGACGGGCGGCGGACCGAATCATGCTACGGAGGTCGTGCTGACCCATATGGTGTCCGAGGCCTTTCAGCGCAGCAATCTGGGATATGCCTCCGCCATGGGCTACACGCTGTTTGCAACGGTAGCCATTCTGATTGTGACATATGCCAGACTGTTTAACCGCGGCAAAGGGGGAGGGTGATATGGGAAAAGTCATGCGGAAATGGATATCGTATACGGTTTTGATTTTGTTTTCGGCAGTGGCCGTCTATCCGATCGTATGGATTTTTCTCGGCTCCTTTAAGGAAATGAACGAATTTTACAATCATATCTGGGGGCTGCCCTCCTCCTTGAATTGGAGCAACTACGCCAAAGCGTGGGAAACGGCCAACATTGGTCCGCGCATGGTAAACAGCGTCCTAGTTACCGTATCGGCCCTGGTCATCCTGCTGGTCTTGTCCACTACTGCGGCATACGCGCTGGCGCGTCTGAATCTGCGCTTCTCCCTCGTGCTGTACGGCATTTTTATCACTTCGATGATGATTCCGTCGGAGACGACGGTCATCCCGCTGTTTTTGACGGTGCGGGACCTGGATCTGCTGAATACACGGCTGTCGCTGATTTTGACCTATGCCGCCGGGGGACTGGCGTTCAGCGTCATAACGCTGCATGCGTTTCTCAAATCGGTGCCGGCAGAGCCCGAGGAGGCGGCGCTCGTTGACGGTGCCGGACGGCTGCAAGTGTTTGCTTATGTCATTTTGCCGCTGATTCGCCCCGCGCTGGCCACGGTGGTCATTATACAGGGCATGCATTTTTGGAACGAATTTTTTCTGGCGCTCATCTTTGTGCGCAATGTGGCGTTGCAGACGCTCCCGCTCGGGATGACCCAGTTTTTCTTTCAGTACCAATCGGACTGGACGCTTTATTTTGCCGCCCTTTCCATCGTAACGGCGCCGGTTATCGCCCTGTTCATCGCGATGCAGCGCCATTTTGTAGACGGTCTGACTGCCGGAGCCGTTAAAGGATAGGGTCGGAAGACAAGGAGGGGAGCGCCGATGGAACATCGGGGGGGCGGCGAAGCAAGCCGCAGACAGCTTCGAGTAGGGGTTATCGGGTGCGGAAAAGTGGCGCAAATTATGCATTTGCCGTTCCTGCGGGAGCTGCCGCAGTTTGAGCTCGCGGCGATATCCGATGTATCCCCGCAGCTGCTGCGCTCGATCGGGGAACGGTACCATGTGCAGCACCGTTATACCGACTACCGGGAACTGGTGGCCCGTTCCGATCTGGATATCGTTGCCGTGCTGACGATGGATCATCCGGAGCCGGTGTTGGCGGCGCTGGAAGCGGGCAAGCACGTATTGGTGGAGAAACCGCTGTGCTTCGATCCGGCGGACGGCCGGCGAATGGTGGAGACGGCCAGGCGATGCGGCCTGCATTTGATGGTCGGCTATATGAAGCGTTACGATCCGGGTTTTGAGCACGGCGCAGCCCGCATTCGCGCGCTGGACGATGTAAGGCTGCTTCGCATCCACGACTTTGCCGGCAATTTCCGGGTCGGGGACGACATGTACACGCTCGATAGCGCGAACGATGCGCCGCCGGAGCTGTTGAAACAAGGGCAGCTGCGGCTGGAGAGCAGTCTCAAGGCCGCGCTGGGCCCGGGTTTTGAGGATTTGGCGGAACTATACCGGGCGTTTCTGATGTTGTGCAGCCATGATCTGGCCGTGCTGCGGGAGTTGCTTGGCGCTCCGCAGGGCGTGCTGTACAGCGACGCGCCATTCTCCAATGGGCTGATTACGATGCTTGCCTATGAAGGGGATCGGCGTTGCTTGCTGGAAATGGGCATGTGGGCCGGATATGCATGGTGGGACGAGCAGGTGACGGCCTATGGCCGGGACGGCATCGTGACGATCGATTTTAAAAATCCGTATGTCCAGTTTGTACCGACGACAGTAACCGAGCTGGCTTCCGAGAATGGCGTGCCGGTCAAAAAGGAAGCGACGCCTTCGTATGAGGAAGCGTTCCGCAGAGAGTGGCTCCATTTCTACGACGTCATCGTCAACGGCGCGGAACTGAGAACGCCGGGAGACGAAGGCTTGGCTGACGTGGAGCTGGCGGTGGAGATTGTCAAGGCGGCGAGGCGGGAGACGAGGCGCTGAAACGCGCCGACGGTCTGAATGCAAGCTGTACCGAGCGGCTGGGGGAAACCGGAAAGGAGAAACAAATGACGAGTGAGGAACGCGACGCTGCAAGTCGCAGAAAACTAATATTGGATTGCGATCCGGGACATGACGATGCGATTGCAATCTTGCTGGCAGGGGGTCATCCTGCAATCCGCCTGCTGGGGATTACGACTGTCGCCGGCAACGCGGATGCGGACAAAACGGCGGTCAACGCTCTGAAGGTGTGCGAGGTTGCGGGCATGCACGACATTCCCGTGTATGCCGGGGCATCAGGGCCGCTCGTGCGGGAGCGCTTGCCGGCCTCCGCCGTGCATGGCGAGTCGGGCATGGACGGCCCTGATCTGCCGGCGCCGCGCAAGCGGTTAGCCGACGGGCATGCCGTCGATTTTATCATCTCCGCGCTTCGCGAGTCGGAAGGGGATGTGACGCTGGTCGCGGTGGGACCGCTCACCAATATCGCGCTGGCGCTGCGCAAAGCGCCCGACATTGCGGGACGCCTGCAGGAAATTGTCGTTATGGGCGGCGCATTTTTCGGCAATAAGACGCCTGCGGCGGAATTCAATATTTACAATGATCCGGAGGCGGCGAAGGTCGTTTTCGAATGCGGCGCGCCGCTTACCATGATCGGACTGGAGCTGACCCATCAGGCCGTTGCGACGCCGCAATGGCTGGCGGAGGTGGCGCGTCTGCCTGGCGCAGTGCCCGGGTTTGTGACGGACCTGTACCGGTTCGTCACAGAGTCGTATAAGAAGGTATACGGGATGGACGGCGCTCCGATACACGACGCTTGCTGCGTCGCTTACTGCATCGATCCGGACATGATCACAACCAAGCGCTGCAATGTCGTGATCGAGACGCGCGGCGAGTTTACGTCCGGCATGACCGTCATCGACCGCGGCGGGGTGACCGGCAGAGCGCCGAATGTCAATGTTGCGGACAAACTGAACGGCGGTCGTTTTTGGCCGATGCTGCTTGAAACGATGGCGTCGTATGATCACTAACATGGAGGGATCGGCAATGCCGCAAACGGCTACGGAAATGTTTGGGAAGCTGAAAAATTATATCGGCGGCCTGTGGGTGGAGGCGGCCGGCGCCGACTATGCGGAGGTCCCCAACCCAGCGACGGGCGAGACGCTCGCATTGGTGCCGCTGTCGCCGCGCAGCGAGCTGGACAAGGCGGTGAAAGCTGCGGGCGAAGCGTATGACGGCTGGCAGCGCACGCCCGTTCCGCAGCGCGCCAGAGTGCTGTTCCGCTATCAGCAGCTGCTGACGGAGCGCCGCGACGAATTGGGGCATATCATTACATTGGAAAATGGCAAAAATGCGAACGAAGCGCTCGGGGAAGTTCAGCGGGGCATCGAATGCGTGGAATTTGCGGCAGGTGCGCCGACGCTGATGATGGGAAGCCAGCTGCCGGATATCGCAAGAGGGATCGAATCGGGATTTTACCGCTATCCGCTTGGCGTGGTCGGCGGCATTGCGCCGTTCAATTTTCCGATGATGGTGCCCTGCTGGATGTTTCCTCTGGCGATTGCCTGCGGCAACACATTTGTGCTCAAACCGTCCGAGCGGACGCCGATTCTTGCCGGCAGACTGGCCGAGCTGATGAGCGAAGCGGGCTTGCCCGGCGGCGTGTTAAATGTGGTGCACGGCTCGCGCGAGGCGGTCAACGGTCTGCTGGATCATCCCGATGTCAAGGCCATTTCATTCGTCGGCTCGCAGCCGGCTGCCGAATATGTTTATCGTACGGCAGCCGCGCGCGGCAAACGGGTACAGGCGCTCGCCGGCGCCAAAAACCATTCGATCGTACTTCCGGACGCCGATCTGGACGCAGCGGTGAACAACATTATCGGCGCGGCGTATGGTTCCGCCGGCGAGCGCTGCATGGCGGCTTCCGTCGTCGTTGCGGTCGGGGAGATCGGGGACGAGCTTGTTCGCCGGCTGAAGGCGGCCGCCGACAAATTGGTGATGGGGGACGGAAGGAAGGAAGACGTATTTCTCGGCCCGCTCATTCGAGCCGAGCACAAAGCCCGGGCGGTCGGCTTCATTGAACAGGCCGTTGCCGAAGGCGCGGTTGCGGTGCGCGACGGGCGGAGCGAAGCCGGATCGGAGGGCGGATATTTTCTGGGTCCGACTTTGTTTGACCATGTCAAGCCGGGGATGTCGGTATGGCGCGAGGAAGTTTTTGCGCCTGTGCTCTCGGTCGTGCGGTCCGGCGATTTGGACGAGGCGATCGCTGTCGCCAATGCTTCGCCGTTTGCCAATGGAGCTTGTCTCTACACCGACAGCGCCAAAGCGGTCCGGTATTTCCGGGAACGAATCGATGCCGGCATGCTGGGCATCAATCTCGGGGTTCCGGCGCCGATGGCCTTCTTTCCTTTTTCGGGCTACAAGCAGTCGTTTTACGGCGATCTGCATGCCAACGGCAAGGACGGAGTGGAGTTTTACACGCGCAAAAAAATGGTTACCGCACGTTACTAGGCGGGAAAAGAGGGATGAGCGTAATGAACAAACCGTTGCCTTCACAAGTGGCCGCAGTCGGCAAGGCGCAGCCTCACGGCGGGGCTGCCGGCGGCATGCGGACGGACAGGAATGAGCGGCCGCCGGCAGACAAGCGCGAAATCGAGCGAATATTCGCTGCGGACAAGGCAAACTTATGGCACGCGATGACGCCGTACAATCCGTACTCCGAACCGCTGGTTGCAACAGGAGGAGCCGGATCGTGGATTACCGATTTGAGAGGCAACCGTTATTTGGACGCCATGTCCGGGCTGTGGTGCGTGAATGTCGGCTACGGCCGCGAGACGCTTGCGCGGGCAGCGTATGACCAGCTTGCGGCGATGCCCTATTACCCGCTGACGCAAAGCCATTTGCCGGCGATTCGGCTTGCCGAGCGGCTGAACGAATGGCTGGAGGACGATTATATCGTTTTTTTCTCCAACAGCGGGTCCGAAGCCAATGAAACGGCCTTTAAAATCGCCCGCCAGTACCAGCAGCAAAAAGGACGGCACGGCGGATACAAAATCGTTTCCCGGTATCGGGCCTACCACGGCAACACGATGGGAGCGCTGGCGGCGACCGGTCAGGCGCAGCGGATGCACAAGTACGAGCCGCTTGCCCCCGGCTTCGTCCACGTGCGCCCGCCGGACAGCTACCGGCGTCCCACGGGGATGAGCGTCGAGCAGTTCAACCTGCTGTGCGCGGAAGAGCTGGATGACACGATCCGATGGGAAGGCGCGGAATCGGTGGCGGCTGTCATCATGGAGCCGGCGATCACCGGAGGCGGCGTACTGGTGCCGCATCAGAGCTATGTGACACAGGTGCAGAAGGTTTGCGCCAGTCACGGCGTGCTGCTCATTGTCGATGAAGTCATATGCGGCTTCGGTCGATCCGGCCGCAAATTCGGGCATATGAACTTCGGGCTGAAGCCCGATATTGTCACGATGGCAAAAGGCATGACAAGCGGTTATTTGCCGCTGTCCGCAACCGCCGTGAGACGGGAAGTCTACGAAGCGTTCGCCGACGGGGGGCCTTACAGCCACTTCCGTCATGTCAACACCTTCGGAGGAGCGCCTGCTTCGTGCGCGCTTGCGCTGGAAAATATGGACATTATGGAAAGAGAAAGGCTGGTGGAACGCGCGGACGAGCTCGGAGAGCGGCTCGGCACCGATCTGGCCGCGCTTGCGGAGCATCCGCTGGTCGGAGATATTCGCCGTTTCGGGTTTTTGGCGGGGATCGAGCTGGTGAGCGACAAGCCGGGCCGAATTCCGCTCGCGGCGGAATCGGTGACGGAAATTGTGGCCCAATGCAAGGAGAAGGGGCTGATTATCGGTAAAAACGGGGATACGATGGCAGGCTACAACAACGTATTGACGATTGCGCCGCCGCTGTCCTCCACCGACGGGGATGTCCGTTTTCTAATCGAGACGCTGAATGAAGTCATGGCAGCTCAAAGGGGGGCGGGAGCATGAAAATCGGCGTTCCGAAGGAATTGAAAAATCGCGAATACCGGGTCGGCATGACCCCTGCCTCGGTCAGGGCTTATGTCAAGGACGGGCATGAAGTTGTCGTGGAAAGCGGGGCCGGAGCGGGCATCGGATTCGCCGACGGCGATTACGCGGCTGCGGGCGCGGCGGTTGCGGATACGGCCGCCGAGGTGTGGCGGGCGGACATGGTCGTCAAGGTCAAGGAGCCGCTGCCGGAGGAATACTGCCATTTCCGGGAGGGGCTTGTATTGTATACGTACCTGCACCTTGCGGCGGAGCAGGAATTGACGAAGGCGCTGGTCGACAATGGCGTGACGGCTGTAGCGTACGAAACGATTCAGTTGGAAAACGGCAGCCTGCCGCTGCTCTCGCCGATGAGCGAGGTGGCCGGACGAATGTCGGTGCAGATCGGGGCGGGGCTTCTGGAGAATCGGAGCGGCGGAAAAGGCGTATTGCTGTCCGGGGTGCCCGGCGTCGTGCCGGGACGGGTGACGATCGTCGGAGGCGGCATTGTCGGCGCCAACGCCGCGCGGATTGCGCTCGGGATGGGCGCGGAGGTCACGGTGCTGGATATTAATCCGGAGCGGCTGCGCCAGCTTGACGAGCGGTTCGAGGGCCGCGTCAAAACGCTGATGTCGAACAGCGACAATCTCGGCGAGGCGGTGCGCCGCTGCGACTTGCTGGTCGGAGCGGTATTGATCCCGGGAGCGCGGGCGCCGCGTCTCGTGACGGATGAAATGGTGCGGGCAATGGAGGCGGGTTCGGTCATCGTCGACGTCGCCATCGATCAGGGCGGCTCGATCGAGACTGTAGACCGGATTACGACGCATGACGATCCGGTGTACTGCAAGCACGGCGTGCTGCACTATGCCGTCGCCAACATGCCGGGCGCGGTTGCACGCACCTCGACGTTGGCGCTCACGAACAATACGACGCCGTACGGCCTGCAGTTGGCGGGCGGAACGCTGCGCGACGCGGCGCTGCGTAATCGCGCGCTTGCCCGCGGCGTCAACGTAGCGGCCGGGCGGGTCGTCTGCAGCGGCGTGGCCGAGGCGCACGGCTACGCCTGCGCGGAGCTGCACGAGCTGCTTGGCGGCGCGGCCAAGGCGGCGGGCTGAGCGCGTAGTCTGCGGGCTGAGCGCGTAGTCTGCGGGCGCCTGCCGATGCGAGGACGCGGCGAGCGTGTAGCGGCGGTTGCGGGCCTCGCAGCGCTCGCTGATCGCGGCGAGGCCCGAAGCAGCGCCGCAGCCGGGGCTGAAGTGTGGATGTTAGTATGGCCGTAAAGAAGGATGGGCCCAAGCATAGACGCGGGCTCATCCTTTTTTCAAACGTATCCGAAGTATCGGACACAGATGACCTTATTTTGCCGAACCCCCCTCATTTTGATGGCGATTCGGACTGACGATCCGTTATTTCGATGATAAGTGGCCAAATTCGCAGTCTCGGAGCCAAATAACGGATCCTCTGTCCGAAAAGGCGCGAAAAACCTAGTTTTGTTCACAATAGCGGATCCTCTGTCCGAAGGGACTAGGGTTTGCGAATCTAGTGATTTCTAGGAGCCCAAAGCATGATCGACACGCCTACAATGCAGATCGCCGCTCCCAGCCAGTCGTATATATCGGGCGTTTTTTTATCGATTTGCCATCCCCACAGAACGGCTAGCACAACAAATACGCCGCCATAAGCGGCGTAGACGCGTCCGAACGTAGGAAAGCTTTGAAGCGTTGGAATGATGCCGTACAAAACGAGAATGACGCTGCCAAGAGCCCCATACCAGAAGGGCTTTGATTCCCGCAGCCATAGCCAAACCAGATACCCTCCGCCAATTTCGGCAAGACCGGCAAGCACAAAAATCAATATAGCCGTCAACATAACAATCAAACCTCTCTTAACACGTCCCGTTTCGCCAACTGCTCTCGACGATTTTCGAAGCGAACTATCTCTAGCGCCAAATAATCCTATTTTTTATCCGGTTTCTCATTATCGTTTACCGATACAATGAGTTGGTCAACGGAAATATCCAAGGCTTCGCAGATTTGTTCCAACGTACGGATGTAAACTCTGTCTACCGAATCGGAACAAAGATGGTTGATGGTGCTTGGCCTTAAGTTCATCTGACGTGCAAGCTTTCTTTGAGACATATTGCGTTCTTCCAGGATTTCTCGTAGCCGAATTTTGATTTTCATGGATACTCCCTCGTCTGTGACTTTTAAGGGTTCTAAATTAATTCATAATATACCATGAAGCAGTCAAAAAATCATTGAATGTAACTCTTAACAGTTATATAATCAAATTGTGAACCTTTTAAGAGTTACAAAAATCGAATGGTGAAGGAGGAAAACAGCATGGATTTAATCGCATTAGTTAGAGTTACAAAATAAGGACAAGCCAATGATGGTGACAGTTAATCGTACTTACAGGACGAAATCTGCTCCTACTGTCAAAAACTCGACTGGAAATTTCAGGATAACTTTTCGGTGAAGGAATCCGTAAGAAACACTTGAAAAAGTCCGATGCTGAAATACGCTGCAAGTCCTTGAACGCTGGGAAGATGGATGTCGGATTCCACGAAGGTCGTATCGTTTACAGATTTAGCGCATGTGTTGATGTCCGATCGTTCTCCACATGGATTTCTTCTTGGAGCGAAGGCGCAGCGCAACAGCCGCCATTTAGAGCTCATAATAAATATGCCCCGGGATTCTCTTTGCGTTCAGTCGTTCTTGCAGCAGGGGGAACATTCAGACTTCGAATCACTTTATTTTAGCTAATTACAACGATGAATTTCATTTAATGGCTAAAATGCGCTATAATATGGACAAATTAGCTAACTGGGGTGAGCGTTGTGAGAGTTCCGTCCACGCAGGTGCAGAACAATTTCGGCAAGTATTTGAAGTTCGTAGAGGCCAACGAGGAAATTATCGTGACCCGGAAGGGAAGGGACATCGCCAGAATCGTGCCCTGCGAAGAAATGGGAGCGGATGGCGTCATGGAAGGTGCTGCGGAGTACAAGACGAGCGGCAGTCGGGTCACTTATGAGCAATTTCTGGAATTGACGGAAAATTCGGAGCAGCGATTCGAGTTGATTGACGGCGTGATCTATAACCTGGCCGCTCCTTCGTACAAGCACCAAGTGGCCGTACATGAGCTGCATGGAGCTTTTTACAATTGGTTCAAAGGAAAAAAGTGTACGCCGCTTACCTCTCCGTTCGACATTACTTTCCGCAAAGCGGAAGACAACATCTGCGTCGTTCAGCCGGACATTGTGGTGATATGCGACCCGGAAAAGAGGGACGTTAAAGACCGGTACCAAGGGATTCCGACCCTTGCCGTTGAGGTGTTATCCCCTTCTACCAGAACCAAGGATATGGTCAAGAAGCTGGATTTATACATGCAATGCGGCGTGAAGGAGTATTGGGTGATCGACCCGATGAACGAAACGATTATGGTGTATCAATTTGCAGACAATGATGTCGTGAATCACAGAACGTACGTCAACAACGCAGATGGGGAGGTTCGTTCGTTTTGTTTCGAAGGCTTGCAGGTCGGATTGCGCGACGTATTCGCTTGACGCTGACCGCACAGACTTTTGACGTAAAGCAGGAGTACGCAGAATTCCTCAATCTAACTTGCCGAATCGACGAATCTCTCTGGTATAATAAACGTTCACCGTATTTTTGTCTGCGGTTAAAGCGATGTTTTTCATCGCGAGCGCGACTTGGCGTGCGGGAATGGAACGGAAATTTTGCAAGGGACCGACGAATAAAGGGTCAAGGATCTTAAAAACGGCCGCCCCCATCGATTCGAACAAGCGGTATTCCTTGCGCTTTCCGGTTAACAAACCAGGCCGGAAAATGGAAAGAGCCGGGAAATTCAACCGAATGAGCTCGTTCTCCAGGCGGCCTTTAATTTGACTATAATAGAAGAAGGATCGCTCGTCGGCGCCCATTGCCGAAATGACGACGAACTGCTCGACCTGACCGGCTTTGGCCTTTTGAGCAATCAGAAGAGGATAGTCCAAATCGACTTGCTTGAAGGCTGCTTTGGATCCGGCTTTTTTCCTCGTTGTGCCCAGACAACAAAACACATCCTGTATGCCGTTCAAATCCTCGTCTGCGACCTGATGCAGTTGTTTGACGACGACCTCTAGTTTGGGATGTTCATCATCCAAAGGTCGTCGAGCGATGACTTTGACGGCTTGATAATTATCGCTCGCGCATAATATTTTGACGAGTTCCGATCCAACCAACCCCGTAGCGCCGACAACGACTGCCGATCTCAGCTTCCTCATTCGTTTGCTCCTTTTTATGAAGGGTTAGCTCTATTTTAACGTAACAGCAAGCCTGGCGAAACACAGACGCAACCGCAAGTTGACAAAGCGCATCTCTCGCGAGATAGAAGATCAGGCCATGTTTTCCTACAATAGAGTAAACAATACGAAAGGATGGAGAGCATGACGTTTGGCGAAAAACTTTACAAGCTTCGGAAGGAAAAAGGGCTTTCTCAAGAAGCTTTGGCCGAGAAATTAAACACGACGCGACAGGCGGTCAGCAAATGGGAAAACGGACAAGGCTACCCCGAGACGGAAAAAATTTTGATGATCGGAAACCTTTTCGAGGTGTCGATCGACTATTTGTTGAAAGAAACCTCCCAGCCCGGCGAGGAGTTGCCCGATGGTTATTATGTCAGTAAAGAAATGGCCGAGGGATTTTTGATGAATCAACATAAGGTGAGCAAATATAGCGCCTTAGGACTATTTGTCGTCGCGCTGGCGTTTATCCCTTATTTCTTTTTCGAGGGGGATCCGGCGAAGTTTGCATTGCCAACCATTATCGTTGCGATCATCGGATTTGGAATCTATGTGTCGGCCATGTATTTGGAAGAGGATCAATATAAAATCCTGAGGCAGGAGCCTTTGCTGCTTGACGAAAAATACCAAAAGGAACTGCTGGCAAGATATAAGCAGCTGATGAAAAAGTATGCGGCGCTTATCCTGATCGGCGTTAGTTTATTTTTACTGGGCCTGCTGCCGATTGCGTTCGATAGAAAGGGATTTACCTCGGGTTTCTTCGTGCCTTACTATCCCCTGTGCATCGCTTCGATTGCAGTCGGCGTATACATCCTCACCCGCGCATTAGCGCTGGACGGATATTATTTGCTTGTGAAAAATAAGGAGTACGTGAATCGCGTTAGCTTTAAGCTAAAAAGAAAAGCTCGAAAGAAAGTGGAGGATTTATAGCGATTCGGAACCGAACTTGAACGATTCGCGAAACTTGGCAGGCGGTATGTTCAGCTGGCTTGCTTGGAAAAGCGGAAACGAAATACCTAATGTCTCTTCATCAGCCGGTCCGTTTGGGCCGGCTGCAAATTTATCTTTTGGTCCTTGAAGAAAAAGGATATTTGGCGAATGGTGGAGAATAAAATAGAATTATACATTATATTTTCGTGTGTTATGATACGCTGCATTGGGGGGAGTGTGCTTGTTAAAGAAACCACAAGCTTCTAAGAATAAGCGAGTACTAAAGAAACCGACAGATATTCTTGAAGGGAAGTACTCTGATTCTGAATTGGTTATTGGTCTTGTGGGAGCTGTTGGGACGGAACAAAATTATATCGTCGAGATAATCAAAGATCGATTGCAAACGGCCTTTCGTTATAAAGTGGAGTCAGTTCATGTTTCTAAAGATGTCATCTCCAGTTTGTATCCACCAAACCATCATGAATCTGACTTTGATCGTGTACAAGAATTAATAGAGTTTGGGAATAGAGCTCGAGAAAAATCAGGTGATAACTCAATTCTTGCACTAGGCGTTGCATCAGAAATTTTCAGAAGAAGAGAAATTGACCAGGAGACAGTGAAGCCTAAAATTCGTACTGCTTACATAATTAACTCCTTGAAGCATCCTGCAGAGGTAGAGATAATGTTTCTACCCGTGGTGCAACGATATATTGCACGACTTTTCCGTGTCATAATTGTGCGAAGCACATTATTGCTGCTGGGATTACCAAAGTAATTTATGTGGAACCATACCCCAAAAGCAAGGCACTTGAATTTCACTCAGATGCAATTGCTACAAGTTCTAGTGATTCTGAAGCAGTTGTTTTTACACCGTTTGTTGGAATCGGGCCAAGAAAATTTTTTGAACTCTTCTCAATGTCATTGGGATCAGGTTATAATAAAATAAGGAAGAATAAGGATGGCGATGCGCTGAAGTGGAAACCTACAGACGCGAGAATGCGATCTCAGTTACTTCCTGTTTCTTATTTAGAGCGAGAAACTTATGCTACAAATGATTTTGAAGAAAAGAGGAGAGTCTTAAATGAAAACAAAAAAACAATTGCAAAAAAGCGTTGAAGCTGACCCGGCCCAAAGAAAGATTGATCCACATATTGAGTTGGCTTCTAAAGTCATTAGCAATTGGCCTGACTGGAAAAAGGCAGTATACCAAAGCCGATCTCCTCGAACTGTGTATCGAAAATCAGTTACAAATCGATAAAAATATCATTGAATAACTATCGCAATGTCCGATTTGATCATGAGGAGTTCGATATAAAACTCCAAGCTGGTTTTATGAAACCGTTGATTAATATTATAAAAAAGCATGCGATTTCTCTCTACATAAGAATCCGCATACTTTATTACCCGCAACTCGCTGTTAGAGCTTGACCAATGGACATCGATAGAATGGCCCGACGGAGCTTGTTGTTCGCGGGCTGTTTTTTTTTGATTAATTTGTGGGGATCTCGCTGTCGATACATCTCAGTTTAAATTCGTCGAATGACTAGACAGAAGATCTAACCTTTGTAGAGAAATTGTCGGTTAGACTTAATCAAGAAAAATATATTGAGTAAAGGACCTTGGGGCAATCCTCAAGGTCTTCTTTTTACCCCCACCCAGTGTCGAATGAATCGGCGGTGGATTGTTAGGAATTCAAATAGCCACACAGGAACGTAACAACTCCATGTGGCTTACTGTCTGAGACAGGGTCAGTCATCTTCCCGTACAAGAAGTTCGTGCAAGCTAATGTTAAGCGTTTTGCAAATAATATCAAAAGTGCTCAGGTGTACTCTATCTACTTCATTGGAGCACAAATGGCTAATCGTATTCGGTCGTAGTCCTGTTAATCGGGCCAGTTCGCGCTGAGACATATTTCGTTGGGCAAGAATTTCTTTGAGTTTTACGACAACTGGCAAAAATAACACCTACTTTCCGACAGCTTTCTGTCCCTCAATCATTATACGTTTTTCTTGACCAGAATGAAAAGTAGTTGAATGTATCGTCTAGGCGATATATAATGAAATTGTATCTACTAGGCGTTACAAGTCCGAATTATCACAACGAAGGGGAGGAAACGGAATGGATATCATCGGTTATGTTAGAGTATCGACGCAACAAGGCAATCAATTTACGAAAATGGGCGGTGTCAGCTATGGAAAAGATGGAAACCTATAACCGCTATGTTGAGCAGGAAGACGACTATTATAGGCAATTGGAAACATTGGAATCATGCCAAAGCGCTATATTTGATCACATTTATCGCTACGGCGGGCAATTCGATGAACTGACGGCAGAGGAAGTGCTGCTGAACCTGCATCAACTGGAAGATAAGGTACGATTGGATCTGTTGCAGTTGAAACTGGCAAAGGCATTTCTGGCATACAGAATGAAACTAGCAACCTAAAACCTAAACGAAGTACTCGATCTTCCGCTATCGGACACAGAAGACCTTATTTTGCCGAAATCCCTCATTTTGCTTGCGATTCGGACAGAGGATCCGTTATTTCGATGATCAAGGGCCAAAATCGCCATCTCGGAGCCAAATAACGGATCCTCTGTCCGCGAAGGTGCGCAAAACCCGGTTTTGTACACAATTAGCGGATCCTCTGTCCGTAACGGGCAATGGGGCTAGGCGAGCGGTACGCGGTATAGGAAGGGGGAGGCGGTAGGTAATGAAGCAGGGAGAGGCGATGGGCGGGGGAGTGGTCTGCGGCAGGACGAACTTTTCCCTGACGTTTTTTTTACCAATGTGGTATGGTATTGATAAAATCAGGAAAAGTCAGGTGGTCTTGTTGAATAAAGCGCATCCTCGCTTCGCTCGAAAAGAGTTGTCCCATAGCAGTTCTGCGCATGGCAATCGCGAAGTTGCAAGCGGGAGCGCCTCCGTGGAGTCGTTGCATCGGCAGATCGGCAATCAAGCCGTCGCGCAGCTGCTTTCCCGACCCGGTTCTTCGCCGATGTTGTTGCAGCGAATGCTTCCCCGTCTCGGGAATCAGGCGGCCGTGCGGCAGATGTCCGCGAACGGCTCGCAGAAACCGGTCATCCAACGAAAAATCAATATCTCGCCCTTCACGATTAGTCTGCACCCCGATTTTGTCGACCTGGTGTCGGAATATAATCAGATCGAGGACGAGGCGCCTCTGCACGAGAAAATCAATGGACTGTCGGTCGTGGAACGGGCGGTATTCCAATGGTTTACGACGCGCAATTCCAAAGATTTAGAGGAAGACGAAGAAGCCGTGCAGATGAGAAAGCTGATGGATCTGCTGCATGTGGAGCGGCATACGATCGTCGAGCGGTCGATCGAGAATGAAGATCACGAACAGAACGGAGATTTGCCGATCGCGGGGTTCGATACGTTGGATCGCGATATCCAGCAGAAGGTTCGCAAGATGTGGAAGGATCTCGTCAAGAATGAGGGAAAAATACAGATCACCGAAGAACAGCGCAAAGGCGAGAAAACAATCGTTCATGACGGGTTTTCGACGCAGGTGCTTGCGGAGTTTTCCCGGATGCTGGAAAGCGAGTTCGGACGTTCGCTGCTCGCTCGAATCAACGAATCGGACAAGACGATTACGATCTCGCCGTTTCAGGTGGGGGACGGAGGCGTATTCGCCGCTTCGCCGACAAGCCCCGATTCGGAAAGCTCCCATCTCCGCAAGCTTCCTAAAGAGCCCGACCAAGACCAGAAGCCTTTATTCAATGAAATCATTCTGGACGATCTGAATAAGGAACAACGAATCGCCCTGATCAACGGTTTGAGGAGGGAGAATAGAGACCAGCTCGGCGTCGCTCTCGTATTGGGCGACAAGACGCAATATTACGCCTTCGGAGCGGGCAGCGACGTCCGAGTGACGATGCCCTCCAATCTGTCGGAGTCATCCCTCCACTACGAGAACCGGCTGATCGATGCCGCCGACCATGAGTTGATCGCGCCGATCTTCTCTACCTTAAACCACGAGCTTGGACATGCGGCGCATATGCAAGAAGGGACGGTCACAGGTCAAGCGGGATCCTTAATGGGGCTGATCGACGAACGGGATAGCCTGGACGGTTGGTCGAATATGGAGGAATACATCAATATCAAAGGAACGGAAAACGCGCTGCGCAACGAGTTCGATTTGGGAGAACGGAAAGGGCATATCAATACGCCGTATGTGTTGAAAGAGGAAATGCTCGAACAGATCATGACGATTGAAAAGGACATCAAGAAGAAAACGGATCTGAAGGCGGAGTACAAGGAGCCTTTACTGGAAGCGATCGACGAACTGTTCAGCTTCGTAGCCGAAAACTGGGTGGACGAGCAAAAATTCAAAGAAGCGAAAGAGAGAGTCAAGCGGCTGCCGGCGCGAATGGAGGAAATGCATCGGCAAGCGCTGGTCAAACAGGAAGAGGACGAAAGAACCAAAGTGGAGCTTGCGCTGGGAATTAAACGTTCCGAGCCGATTCCCATTCCCAAGCCGAAGCCGAAATCGGGCTCGGACGATGAGGAGATGATCGTCGGAGGCCCTCCGCGAACGAGCGTGGGAGAATATATCGAGCAGCATCAAGAGAGCAGAAGGCAAAATTTCCGTTCGAAATACTTCTCCAAGCTGGGATTATGATCGTCGCCGGAATCGATATCGGCAAAATTGACGGCTCCATATCAAAATCGGACATATAAATGCAAGTCCGTGACATTTTATTTTCCTCTATCATGCGTAAAATTAGTATCAATTCAGAAAGGAGGGAACTCCTTATGCGAATCGATGCTCACCAGCACTATTGGTCGATGTCCCGATCGGATTACGGCTGGATTACGCATGAATTGCCGGTGCTGTACAGGGATTATTTGCCGGAAGACCTCGAAAGCCATTTGAAGAAACACGACCTGGACGGCACCGTCGTCGTACAGGCCGCCCCTACGATCCAGGAAACGGAGTTCCTGTTGGCGCTGGCCGATCGGTCGGAATCGATTCTCGGCGTCGTCGGATGGCTGGACTTGTTCGATCCTTCTCACCGGGAGCATTTCGATCGTTTCCGCGAGCATCGGAAATTTGCCGGTTTTCGCATCATGATCCAAGATATGCCCGACGCAAGCCGAGTGCTCGAGCCATCGTTTGTAGAAGCGCTTCAAGCGTATGCAAGAATGGACGTCCCCGTGGACCTGCTTGTCAGATCGGATCAGCTGGACGTCCTCAATGAGTTGCTTGACGCCGTACCGGGCTTGAGAGGCGTGATCGACCACATCGGCAAGCCCCGCATCGCGGAGCAAGCAATCGAGCCGTGGGCAACGCAGATCGAACGGGCGGCCGGACATCCGGGCATTTATTGCAAAATATCCGGCATGGTGACGGAAGCCGATCATCGGGCATGGAAACCGGAGCATTTTGTCGGCTACGTCGGGCATGCGATTCGCGTCTTCGGACCGGAACGGGTAATGTTCGGGACGGATTGGCCGGTTTGTTTGCTTGCCGCCAGCTACGACGAAGTCGTGGAAGTGCTGGAGGGGGCGATCCCCGAAAGCTGGGGAGAACGAGAGCGGGCTGCGCTATTCGGGGACAACGCAAGGAGGTTCTACAAGCTATGAAATATCGCCTATTGGGGAACACGGGATTGGAAGTTTCGAAACTGAGCTTCGGCGCTTCCTCCCTGGGTTCCGTATTTCGCCAAACGGATGACGGAGAAGCCGTGCGCACGGTACATGCCGCTCTCGACGCGGGGATCAACTACATCGACGTCTCGCCCTACTATGGGGCTACGAAGGCCGAAACCGTATTGGGCGAAGCCATTCGCCAGACGTCGCGAGACCGCTTCTATTTATCCACGAAAGCCGGCAGATACGGAGCGGATACGTTCGACTTCTCCAGATCGAGAATCGAATCGAGCTTGGAAGAGAGCCTGCGCAGGCTGAGAACGGACTACGTCGATGTTTTATTTCTGCATGACATCGAATTCGTTCAACCGGAAGTGATATTGGAAGAAGCGATTCCCGCGCTGAACCGCTTGAAGGAGCAAGGAAAAATTCGCTTCACCGGCATTTGCGGATTGCCGCTGGCCTTGTTCGAGCAAATGCTGCCGCAAGCTCAGGTCGACGCGATCATTTCATACTGTCATTATTCTTTGAACGACACATCTCTGCTGCGGCTGCTCCCGCTGCTCGATACGCACGGCGTCGGTCTTGTCAACGCTTCGCCGATCTCGATGGGATTGCTGAGCACTCGCGGAACGCCCGATTGGCATCCGGCCAGCCCGGAAGTGAAGGCGGCTTGCCTGCGGGCCGCCAAGCTGGCGGAAGAGCGCGGAGCAGATATTGCGAAGCTGGCGATTCAGTTCTCGACGGGCGACGAGCGCATTCCGACAACGCTCGTCAGCACGGCAAATCCGGCCAATATCGCAAGAAACGCGCAATGGTCGGATGAACCGATGGATATGGAGCTGTTGAACGACGTATTGGAAATTTTGAAGCCGGTTCATAACCAAACATGGGTCAGCGGACTGCCGCGATATAACGAAAATTTAGCCGTTTAAGGTTCGAATATGAAGAAAACGAATATCGGATTCGATTGCGCGCCCGGCCAGACGGTCAAGCTGCGCCTGACGACAAGGGGCTATCGATGCTTGCGATCGGTGTATTGACAAACGGATTTATTTTAATCCATAATAAGGGAAAATAACGGGGAAGCACCCCGCAAAGAGAGACACGATTCGTGTTGCTTTGCGGGGTGTTTTCGTACGAGGAGGAAATTGGGGATGAGCGATAACAAGAAAGAGAAACCGGTTAAAGTCAAGGAGACGCACGGCACTTATTTTATCGATGAAAGATACGAAATTATTGGCGGCGTGAGATACGATTTCCTGACCTCTCCGAAGTTTGCGCATCAGGACGCGCTTGGGCGTCTGTATGTGTCGTTCCATTCCGCATGCTCGGAGGACGGCGTCATTCTGCTCGCCCCGCTGGACGTTCATTTCGACGAGCAGAACATTCTGCAGCCGGATATTTTATACGTTCGCGGGGAGAACAGGGGAATCATCAGGGACGGCTACGTATACGGAGCTCCCGACCTGGTCGTGGAAATTTTGTCGGACAGCACGGCTCGGAGGGATAAGACGCTCAAGAAATCGACCTATGAGAAGTTTGGAGTCGGAGAATATTGGCTGGTCGATCCCGTCTACCGGCTCGTAGAGCAATTCGTGCTTGTCGAGGGCGAGTACCGCTTGGTTGCGACCTGCTCGGAGGAGGAGGAACTCGTTGCTTCTACCGTGCCCAGTCTGACCGTCGATCTGTCGGCGATATTCGAGAAAGAGGCGTAATCGGCCTCGATTCCGAAATTATCGGCGCCATAGGAGGCGTTATTCAATAAGCGTCAGCTTACCGTCGAAGTTTAACGGCTCGGCCGGGTGCTCATAACGGTTGGTGACGATTTCATTGATCTGCTCGAGCTCGCACACCTTCACCAACGCGGACTTGCCGATCTTCGTCCGGTCCAGCACGGCGGTCACCTCGCGGGAGCGGGAGATGAAGGCCCGCTTGACTTCGGTTTCCTCCAGGTTGTAATCGGTCGGACCGTCCGCGTTGTTGATGCCCGCCAGATTCATATAGAAGCGGTCGTACTTGAATTTGAGTATCGTATCGATGGCGATCGAACCGACGCTGGCCATCTGCGCATTGCGCAGGAAGCCTCCGACCAGATAGACGCTCAGATTGGTTCTGGAAAGGATGGTGGCCGCCTGCACCGACGAGGTAAATACGGTCAAGTTCGATCGGGAGCACAGCTCCTTCGCAATCTCCACGCAAGTGGTTCCGATGTCGAGCGCGATGACCTCCCCGTCCGAGACGTTGGCCGCGACATGCTTGGCAATCCGCTTTTTCAGATCGAGATTGTGATTTTCCCTCTGGTAATGCTTCGTTTCCGCGCTAATCCCTTGCAGCAGCACGATGCCGTTCTCGCGAATGACAAGCCCCTGCTCCTCAAGCTCCCTCAGATCGCGCCGTATGGTCGGCAGAGATACCGAAGCAAGCTCGGCCAATTGCTGGACGGATAAATGGCTCTTGTCGTTCAGCAGGTCCAAAATTTTTCGTCTTCTGCCTAAGTCTTTGACTCGCAACTATCGGCGCCTCCCTCTTGATCACGTTAACGTTATCTTATCCGCATCCAGTCGAAATGTCACCTTCTTTTTGATCGCATTATATTCAGATGTAGTTCAATATGAAGCTTTAATGATCGCTAAAATGAAATTCATGTGATAAAACATGACGTAAAATATGATTTCGAGCAAATAAAGTATTGACTATGACACGAATGTGTTTATAATGACCTTATAAGTTTCTGTAAATGATCAATTATGATTGATATAGATCATTATGGAGGTAATATTTTCATTTTTTAAATTTTAACGAGACATTCATGTAATTTTACCTCACAATTGTACCTATTGAAAGACCACATAGGTAGCCAAAACATCAGGAGCAGGAGAGGGGATTGCTATGCTTAGGAAAATGTGGCTGTTGACGCTGGTTGTCGTAATGGTGTTCGTAGTTGCGGGTTGCGGAGCGGGGAACAAGGAAGAGCCGGCCGCATCGCCGTCGGGTTCCGCATCGTCGCCATCTTCTTCGGGCGAAGGCGGAGACGGCTTGTTCTCGACGAGCGAACAGCAAGCGGCTGCGTGGAACTCTTTTGCCGGGGAGCTGCAGGACAAATGGAAAGGCAAGACGCTGAATATCGTCTCCGTCTCCGACCCGTGGATCGACTCGATGAGCGCGTTGGTCGGGCAATTCGAGAAGCTGACCGGCGCCAAGATCAATATTTCCACCTTCGGCTACGACGCCGCTTACTCCAAGGAAATATTGACGGGCAGCGAGAAGTCGGCCGCCGAAGATTTGTTCGTGTACGACGTTCCCTGGATCGGGGCGATGTCCGATATGCTTCTGCCGCTTGACGATTATCTGTCCAAGACGCCGGAGCTCGTCGACTACGACGACTTCTTCGACGTCATGCGCAAGGCGACGACCTGGAACGGCGAGGTCAAAGGCCTTCCGTTCGCTCCCTACTTTATTATGTACACCTACAACAAGAGTTACTTCGACAAGGTCGGCATCGCGGCGCCGCCTGCGAACTTCGATGAGTTCTTTGAAGCCGCGAAGCTGCTGACGAAGAACGAAGCGCTGCCCAACGTGTTCGGCGCGTCGATGAACAACCAATCGGGCACCGCCGTCGGACAGGCTTTCTTCGAATACATCTATAACTTCGGCGGCAAGCCGTTCGCCAGTGTGTATCCGGGATCCTCCGATTATTATGCCGACATGACGCCGCAATTCGCTTCCGAACAATCGCTGGCCGTCGTCAAGCTGTTCAAGGATATGCTCGCTTACGAACCGGACGGCGCGCTCAATATGTCCTGGAACGACCGGGCCTCGACCTTCGCTTCCGGTCGTACGGCGATGATGAGCCCTTGGGTGACGGACATTGCCCCGCTCTCCGATCCGGAAAAATCGGCCGTATCCGAGCAATACGCGACCGCTCCGCTCCCGACCGCCGAAGGCGTCGACGCCCATACGCCGGTCGGCGGGTACTCGCTCGGCATCAATCGCTATTCGGCCAACGCCGATCTGGCGTGGGATTTCCTCGTCTGGTTTACGAGTCCGCAGATCGCCTACCAGTTCGCGGATACCGGCGGCTTCCCGAATCGCTATTCCGTTCTGAAGGACGAGACGCTGACGGGCAAGTACGCGTATTATCCGACGCTGCAGCAGGTTGTCGATACGGCGTTCCCGGCCTTCCGTCCGCAAATTCCCGAGGCGTTCAAAATTATCGATACGCTCGGCACCTACATCGGAGAATACCTCGCCGGCGCAATGGAATTGGAGCCCGCGATGGCCAAAGCCAATGCCGAAATCGGCAACCTTCTGAAGCAGGCGGGCTACACGGTGAATAGCTAAGCCGCCGCGCGTCAAGACGCGAGCGAAGAACTTAACGTAGCAAGCAGGCGCGGAGCGTCGCGGATGCCGTCCGCGCCTGTCATTTCCGACCAAGCAAGGAGGTTGGCTGCAACGCATGCCATCTACAAGGATGACCTTGATGGGGAAAAGGAAGCTGGCGGCCTCCAGATCCTTTCTTTATCCCCTTACCGTATTTCTTTTCATCACGACGATTTTCCCCGGCGTCTATTCCTTGTGGGTCAGTCTGACCGACTTGAAAATCGGGACTCCCGGCACGGGAAACTTCGTCGGGCTATCGAATTATTGGCGCATTTTTACGGAGAATTCTCTGTTCGTCAGTTCGCTGGGCAAGACGGCTTTATTCGCCTTGATCGCCCTTCCTATCCAGTTCGCGGCCGGATACGCCGTGGCCAAAGTGTTCGCGGCGGCGGACAAGCTTCCGGGCACGGTGCTGCTGCGCACGATTTATTTGCTGCCGGTCATGATTACGCCGCTCTCGGTCGGGCTGTTCTGGTCCTATATCCTTAATCCGATGGTCGGCGTCCTGAACCACGTGCTGGAGCTCTTCCATCTGCCTTCCCAAGCTTGGCTGTCGGAGCCGGGAGGGGCGCTGTTTACGATAATCGGCATCTATTTGTGGCAGTGGACTCCGTTCGCGGCCATGCTGATTCTGGCCGGTCTGCTGTCCATCTCTCCCGAAATCTACGAAAGCTCGCAGGTCGACGGGGCGAGATGGTGGAACCGCGTATTCAGCATCGACCTTCCGCTGCTGCGGCGGGTGCTCGGGGTGACCGGCATTCTGTCGCTCGTGCAGATTATTCAAACCTTCGATCTCATTTTGGCGACGACGAACGGCGGTCCGGGCACGAGTACGCTCGTTAGCGGCTTTGCCGTCTACCGCGAGGCGTTCAAGTATTTCGACAGCGGCAAAGGCGCCGCCGAATCGATCGTTATTCTGGCGTTGACGCTGCTGCTCAGTCAAGTGTTCGCCAGATACGTTCTGAAGGAGGAGCCGGAATGAAAGCGATGAAGAACGGTATTCTCTGGCTGCTGTGCCTGATGATCTCGCTGGTCAGCCTGCTGCCGATCCTGTGGTCGTTAGGAACGTCGTTCAAGTCTTATATCCAGACGCAAATGTATCCGCCGTTATGGCTGCCTACCGAATTTCGTTGGTCCAATTATACGGGGCTGTTCCAGGGAGCCGTCTCGATCTGGCCGTCGTTGGTCAATTCGTTCGTCGTGGCGCTCGTCGCCACGCTGATCGTGATGCTGCTCTCCATTCCCGCCGCATACAGCCTTGCCCGCTTTCGGACGCGCAAGACGCAGGACGTTCAGATGTGGATCATCAGCCTGCGCATGATGCCGCCCGTCGCCGCGATGATCCCGATCTATATTTTGTTCGGGAAGCTGGGGCTGACGAACCATATCGGCGGACTGGTCATCGTGTACGTCATGATGAACGCCACCTTCGCCGTCTGGCTGCTGACGATTTTCTTCTCCGGCGTGCCGCGGGAGGTGGAGGAGGCGTCCCATATCGACGGACTCTCCTACTTCGGGTCGCTCGTTCGCGTTCTGATCCCGCTCGCGGCAAACGGAATCTGGGTCATCGCCGCGTTCGTGTTTATTTTCTGCTGGAACGAGCTGGCGTTCGCGATGGTGTTGACGGGACAAGGAACCCAGACGCTGCCCGTCGTGCTGTCCGGATATGCGAGCGACGTGTCCGTGCAGTATCAGACGATGGCGGCAACCCAGATGGTTCAGCTTCTTCCGGTCGCGATTCTGACCTTCCTTATTCAACGGAACATATTGACGGGCCTTTCCTTCGGCGCGGTTAAAGGCTAAGACCGTCTTCCCATATCAGAGCAAAGGCGAGTGAAGGACATGACTGCAAATCATGAGAACGAGAGACGAACGATTCTGATCACCGGGGGCAATCGGGGAATCGGTCTCGCCATTGCCCGCAAATTCGCCGCCGCAGGCGACAGAATCGTCATCCTGGATTTGCCCGCTGCGCCGGGCGAAGAAGCCGAACGGACGACGCGGGATAGCGGCGGCGCCTACTTCCAATGCGATATTACGGTCAAAAAGCAGGTGGACGCCGTCATGGACGAAGTGAAGGCGCGCTTCAGCCACGTGGACGTGCTGTTCAACAACGCCGGCGTATTGCGCTGGACATCGTTCCTCGATACGACCGAGGAGGAGTTCGACTTGCAGTTCAACGTGAACGTCAAGGCGATCTACTTCGTCTCCCAGCCGGTCGTTCGCGGCATGATCGAGCGCGGGCGCGGCGTCGTCATCAATGCGGGCTCGATGGGCGGCAAAGACGGCGCGGCGCTGCAATCCGTCTATGCGGCAAGCAAGGCGGCCGTCATTCAGTTGACCAATATTATGGCCAAAGAGTTAGGCCCTCACGGCATCCGGGTCAACTCCGTCTGTCCGGGCATCATTCAGACGGATATCGGCCAGGATGCGCCGATGACCGCGGAATCGTGGCTGCCGCGGACGCCGCTCGGACGGCTGGGCCAGCCGGAGGACGTGGCCGACGTGGCGTTTTTCCTCGCCTCCGACGATGCCCGGTACATGACGGGACAGGCCGTGAACATTACCGGCGGCATGATGATTTTCTAAACGAGGCAATAAGCAGAAGGAGGGGGCGATCGGATGGAGGTGCTTCTGGGCATCGATATCGGCACGTATTCGGTCAAGGCTACGGCTATCGCTGCGGATGGCGTTCTGCTGGACACGGTCTCGCTGCGGCACGAGGTGTCCATCCCCAAGCCCGGCTACGCGGAGCAGCATCCGGAGCAGGTATGGTGGCACGGTCTCGAATCGGCCGTCCGACAGTTGGTCTCCCGCGGCCGATTCAGCCCGGAGCGGGTCCGGGCGCTGGGCGTCAGTACGCTCTCTCCGTGCGTTGCGCCGGTAGATGACGCGGGCAGGGCCGTTCGTCCGGCCATTCTGTATGGCGTCGACGTTCGCGCCGGACGCCAGATCGACAGGCTGAACGAGGAGCTCGGCGACGCCTTCGTATTGGAACGTTACGGGCAGTATTTGTCCTCCCAGACGGCGGGGCCCAAGATCATGTGGCTGCGCGACGAAGAGCCTTCGGTGTTCCGGGCTTCGCGGCGTTTTGTGCCCGCCAGCACGTACCTGGTGCACCGGCTGACGGGAAAATGGACGATCGACGCCTATATTGCCCCCAGCTATGCCCCGTTCTTTCGGATGGACGCGATGGAATGGGACGGGGAGATGATTGCCCGCTACTTGGGCGAAGAAGGCGAGCGGCTGCAGTGGCCCGAGCTGGCCTGGCCCGGCGATGCGGCCGGCGAGCTTCTGCCCGGCGCCGCCTCGGCGCTCGGACTGCCTCCGGGAATACCGGTGGCCGTCGGGTCGGCGGACGCCCTGACCGAAGCGATCTCGGCGGCGGCGCTCAGCCCGGGCGATCTGTTCGTCATGTACGGCAGCTCGATTTTCTTTATCGCGACGACATCTCGCCGAGTCTCCTCGTCGAAGATTTTCTGGCCTTCCCCGGGTCTGTCGCCGGGAACGTGGGCGGTGGCGGGCGGTATGTCCACGGCGGGCACGCTCGTCCGCTGGGTGATGGATCTGGCTTATCCTTCGGAAGCTTCCTTCGGCGACTTTTTCGCGGAAGCCAAAAGAAGCGAGCCGGGAAGCGGGGGGCTCGTCATGCTGCCGTACATGAGCGGCGAGCGCACCCCGTTGGCGGATCCGGACGCCAGGGGGCTGATCGCCGGTTTGAGCTTGAAGCACGGCAGAGCCGAGCTGTCCCGGGCAGCGCTCGAAGGCGTCGCCTACGGCATCCGGCACAATCTGGAAGCGTTCGAAGACCAGGTCGGTCCCGTTCGGCTGGTCGGCGCGGGCGGGGGCGTCACCGATCCGTTCTGGCCGCAGATCGTCTCCGACGTATGCGCCCGTCCGCAGCGGATCATGCCCTATACCAGCTCGGCGATCGGCGATGCGCTGCTGGCCGGACGGTGCGCCGGCTTGTACGGAGAAGAACGGATGCGGGAGATGGCCCTGTCGCTGTGCCGGCCGGTGGAGCTGCAGCCGAACGCGAAGCTTTCCGAACTGTACGATTCCCGTTATGAAGTCTACCGGAAGCTCTATGAAGAGACGCGGGAGAGCGTGCATCGGCTGGCAAGAGGCTGACGGAATCATGCAATTATTCAATCGCAAACGAGTGGAGGAATCATCGATATGAACTGGTTGGAGCAACTCACGGGAACGAAAAAAGCGGTCATCGCCATGTGTCATCTGCAGGCTCTGCCCGGCGATCCTCAGTATAATCGCGAGCTTGGCATGGAATATGTGATCGAGAAAGCGAGAGAGGATCTTCGCGCGCTGCAGGACGGCGGCGTCGACGCGGTCATGTTCTCCAATGAATTCAGCTTGCCGTACTTGACCGACGTCCGGACGGAGACGGTCGCTTCGATGGCCCGGATCATCGGGGAGCTCAAGTCCGAAATCCGCATTCCTTACGGCGTCAACGTGCTGTGGGACGCCAAAAAGTCGCTGGACCTCGCGGTCGCCACGGATGCGATGTTCGTGCGGGAAATTTTCACCGGCGTGTACGGAAGCGACTTCGGCTTATGGAATACGAACGTCGGCGATACGGTTCGGCACCAGCATGCGATCGGAGCCGGCCATGTCAAGCTTCTGTTCAATATCGTGCCGGAATCGGCCAAGTATATCGTCCCCCGCGACATCGCGGAGATTGCGAAATCCACCGTATTCATCGGCATGCCGGACGCGCTGTGCGTCTCGGGCTTGACCGCCGGCTCGCCGACCGATTCCCAGTCGCTGCGCATCGTCAAAGAGGCCGTGCCGGAAACGGTCGTGCTCGCGAATACCGGCGTCAATGCCGGCAACTTCCGGGAGCAGCTCTCGATCGCGGACGGCGCGGTCATGGGGACGGCATTCAAGTACGACGGGAAATTCGCGAACCAGGTCGACGTCGATCGCGTACGCAGTCTGATGGATCAGATCAAACAGTTCCGCGTCGAGCTCTAATCGGCGAACAATGGAGGGCAACGATGAAAGAGACACTGGATTTGTTGAAAAAGCTGACCGAAATCGGCGCTCCGAGCGGCAATGAAATTCCGCTTGCGCGCTTCCTCGTCGACTATATGCGAAGCTTCGCCCAAGAGGTTGAAGTGGATCGCCTCGGCAACGTGATGGCGCTCGTCACTCCTCGCAAGCCGGGGGCCAAACGCATAATGATATCGGCGCATATGGACGAGGTCTCGTTCATGGTCCACAAAATTCAGCAGAACGGTTTTATCAAAATAACGCGAAACGGCGGCATTCCCGAGAAAAATCTGCTCGGCCAGCTCGTCGAGCTGCTCTCCGACCAAGGTTCGATCTCGGGATTGATCGGAACCCGCTCGCACCATCTGACGGGAGTGGAGCAGCGCTATCAGGTCGTGCCGATCGAGGATCTGTTCATCGACGCGGGGTTCCGCAGCAAGGAGGAGGCCGAAGCGGCGGGCGTTCGCGTCGGCACGCCAGTCGTGTACAAGCGCACCTTCTTCCGGAACGGCTCGCGAATTTTCTCCAACGCGCTCGACGACCGGATCGGCATTACCGCGATGCTCGAAGCGGGCAAGCGGTTGGCCGCCGCCGAGCCGGACGCCGAGATTTGGCTCGTCGGCAGCGTGCAGGAGGAGTGGAGCCTGCGCGGCATTCTTCCCGCTACTCGGCACTTGAAGCCGGATATGACGCTCTGCGTCGACATCTATCCGTCTACGGATACTCCCGATCTCGATTACAAGGCCGATCTGGCTTTGGGCGGCGGACCCGTCATCAGCGAGTACAACTTCCACGGCCGGGGGACGCTCATGGGGCTTATTCCCGACCCGGCGCTGCGGGATACGGCGCTGGAGGCGGCCAGACAAGCGGGGATTCCCGTTCAGCGCGGAGCTCTCATCGGCGTCCTTACGGACGCATCGTACGTGCAATACGAAGGAACCGGAATCGCGACGCTGGATATGGCGATCGCCGCGCGTTACTCCCATTCCGCCGTCGAGAGCAGCGATGTAGAGGATTTGAAGCAGCTGATCGAGCTGATCGTAAGGACGACCCTTCTGTGGATATCGTCGCCGCAGCAATCGCGCAAGGATCTGATTCTCGGCTAATTCCGCCGGATAAAAGCGATTCGCCCTTATCTGGATCGGCTTGCGCAGCTGTAACCGGAGACGATCGAGCGATTATAAAACCTTCCCGGCTCACGCCGAGGATTGGGAAGCTTCGTAGCGTTGCGCGAGGCGGGCAATCGTGTATCGATGTTCCGGCCAATCGTCGACGCTGCTCAACTATCGAATAGGAACGAAGCTCGAAAACAAAAAACCGTCAGGGAGAAACGAATCCCTGACGGTTTTTTTTACGTCTGCATTCCCTGATCCGCGTATGTGATACAAACCAATGAATTCATCATTGGAAAGTATCAAATTTCGTTGATTCGTCAAATAGCGAACCGGCCTTGATAACCTTTACAATTATTTCGAACAAGAAGTACGCGAGTCCGAAGCAGCGAACAAACATCTTACGCTAGGGTTGGAAGGAGGAAGAAAATGGCGGATATTTCAACGACGAACAACGTTCCGGTACGGCCCGCGAATAAGGGCTTCGCGACGCGGCTGCTCAAGCAATGGGATATCCAGCTGATGGTGTGGCCGGGCATCATTCTTATCTTCGTATTCGCTTACTTGCCGATGTACGGCGTACTCACCGGGTTCATGGACTACAAGCTTCATACCGGCGCCAATATCTTCGCGAACGAGTGGGTCGGTTTCAAGCATATCCGGATGTTTATCGATTCTCCCGACTTCAATAGGGTCATCCGCAATACGCTGGTCATCAGCGGACTCAAGCTGTTGTTCGGCTTCCCGGCCCCGGTGCTGCTGGCGCTCATGCTGAACGAAGTGCGCAACATGATGTTCAAACGGACGGTGCAGACGGTTACTTACTTGCCGCACTTCCTTTCATGGGTCGTCGTCGCAGGGATGGTCACATCCTTGCTGTCCGTCGACAACGGCAGCGTCAATATTCTGCTCATGAAGCTGGGCATTATCTCCCAGCCGCTGAACTTCCTGTCAATGTCCGAATATTTCTGGGCGATTCTCGTCTCGTCCAACGTATGGAAGGACATCGGATTCTCGTCGATCGTCTACTTGGCGGCGATCGCGTCCATCGATCAACACCAATACGAAGCGGCCCAGATCGACGGGGCCAGCCGATTCCAGCAAATCCGCTACATTACGTTTCCGTCCATCATTCCGGTCGTCACGCTCTTCCTGATTCTGGCGATCGGGCAATTGCTGAACGCGGGCTTCGAAGACATCCTCCTGCTGGCGAACAACCCGGCGTTGCGCAACGTATCCGACGTCGTCGACGTGTACGTCTACCGGATCGGTCTGCAGAACTATCGCTACTCGTACGCGACGGCGATCGGGCTGTTCAAGGCCATCATCAGCGTCGGACTGCTGGTCATGGCGAACTACTTCGCCCGCAGATCCGGGAACAGTCTGTGGTAATCCGATTCGGCGAACAAGGAGGCTGAAAATAACATGCGACTAGGTTTGTCCGACCGGGTGCTTATGATCTTCATTTACACGTTCCTGATCTTGCTGGCCTTCTCCACCTTGTATCCGTTCTGGAATGCAATCGTCATTTCCTTTAACGAAGGCGCGGATACGGCTAAGGGCGGCGTGACGTTCTGGCCCAGAATGTTCACATGGGAAAATTATAAAATCGTCTTCGAGGATTCCCGCTTGATCGGCGGATTCGTCGTGACGGTCGCGCGAACGATCGTCGGTTCGTTAACGGCGCTGTTCATGACCGCGCTGCTGGCCTACGGGATGTCCCGAAGCGAGCTGATCGGGCGCAAATATTACATGATTTTCTTCATCATCACGATGTATTTCGGCGGCGGCCTGATTCCGACGTTCCTGCTCATCCGCTCGCTCGGCATGATCGACTCGTTCCTCGTCTATATCATTCCGGGGCTCATCAGCGTATGGAACATGATTATATTCCGGACGTTCTTCAAAGGGCTTCCGGCAGGCCTGGAGGAATCGGCCAAAATCGACGGCTGCGGCCACTGGGGGACGTTCTTCCGGATCGTGCTGCCGCTGTCGGGGCCGGTGCTCGCGGCGCTCGGCCTGTTCACCGCGGTGGCGCATTGGAACGACTGGTTCGTGGCGACGATCTACATCACCTCCGATCATTTGATCCCGATCCAGACGATGCTGCGACAAATCATTAACGCGAACACCGTTACGGATTTTCTCTCTTCTGCGGACGCCGGGGCGCTTGCCCGTATGGAAAAAATGCAAAAGGTCACGTCCAAATCGATATCCATGGCGACGATGATCGTCGCGACGACGCCGATTATCATCCTGTATCCGCTCTTGCAGAAGTACTTCGTCAAAGGCGTGCTGATCGGCTCGCTGAAAGAGTAGTGCCTTGTTCGGGGATAAGCCGCAAGGCTTTGAACATATAAACATCATATTGAAAGGGGAAATCCGCAAGTGAACGCAAGGAAACCTACGTCTATCCTTTTGGCGGTGATGCTCGCCCTTACCGCAGTTCTGGCCGGTTGCAGCGGCGGAGGGAACAATTCGCCCGCATCGCCGTCCGCTTCCGCTCCTTCGTCGCCTTCCTCAAGCCCGTCGGAGAGCGAAGATGCCGCTCCCGACTACTGGCAAGTCGGCTCGGAGCCGCTGGAATTTTCCATGTATCACCATTACGGTTGGTCGGACGCCCCCGAATGGGAAAGCACGCCGTTCGGCCGGTACGCGAAAGAGAATCTCCAGGTTAACGTCGTGCCGATCAAGGCTTCGGGCAACCACGAGCAGAAGCTGAACACGATGATCGCCGACGGCAATCTGCCGGACGTCATCTGGGGCGACCGCGGCGCCAACGTCGAGCGTCTGCGCGAAGCGGGCATGCTCGTCCCGTTGGACGACTATGTCGAGAAATATCCGAATCTGAAAAAGTGGCTGAACGAGACGGTGCTGAACATGCTTCGTTCCCCGGACGGCAAGCTGTACACGTTCCCGAACTGGTACAACGACGAGCCGTACGGCAACGCGGGCTACCTGATCAACAAGAAGATCTATGACGAACTCGGCGCGCCTCCGCTGGAAACGACCGAAGATTTGTACAACTATCTGAAAGCTGTTAAAGAGAAGTACGGCAGTGAAATCATTCCTTTCGAACCGCACTTGGCCAAGGACCTTCACGGCATCGGCTTGCTGTACACCGCGTTCGAAGAAAACGCGCTGTACTGGTACTTGGGCAACCAGATGCGGGCCATTCCCCGCGGCGACCAGTTGACTTCGGTGTTCGTCGATCCGGCATTCCGCGAGTCGCAGAAGTTCGCCGCCAAGCTGTATCGCGAAGGATTGATGGCGCAAGACGCCATGACGCAGACGCTTGACATGATCACGGAAAAAGTCACGACCGGCCGGGTTGCCGTGTACGCGGGCTCTTCCCCGACGACGATCGGCATGTCGGCTCAGATCGAGCTCAATAAGCAAGGGCATCCGGGCTACTTCATGACGTGGCCGATTCACAAGCCGGGTCTGGATAAAAACAAGATTTTCCCGGGCTCGTACGCCACGCTTGGCTGGAACGCCGCCGTCATCACGACGAGCGCCAAGGATCCGGAAAAAATCTTCGCGTTCCTCGACTGGATGACCGGTTCCGAAGGCCATGCGATTCTGCACTACGGACCGGAAGGCGAAATGTGGCAAGGCTTCGACGCGGACGGCTACCCGAACTTCACGGACAATCTGGACGTGCAGAAGGCGGCCGAGATCGAAGCGGAAAACGAGCCGATCTGGTGGGTCGGCAATGCCAAGCTGAACGACCGCGGCAAAGTCAAAGCCCAGAACAAATTGCCGCCGGAAGAGCGCAGCTGGATCGCGCAGGTTCAGGCCGAAGTGTCGTGGCCGACGCAAGCCGACCATACGGAATTCGTCAACCTGAATCCGGATCCGGACAGCGAAGAAGGCATTATCCGTCAAACCATCGATGATCTCTTCAACGAAGTGATTGCCCGGACTTTGATGGCGAAGTCGGATGAGGAAGTCGAGCAAATGCTCGACAAGGCGGAGCAAGACGCGCAAGCGGCCGGATACACCAAGCTGCTTGAATGGAGAACGGTACAATGGCATAAGAATAAAGAGATTATGGCGGGCAACTTCTAAAAATGCTATAAATGGTGGAGAGGGTATACTATTTCGATATAGTATGCCCTTTCCACCTATTCGATTTTTCCTGGAAGGCATGAAATACGGGGGTGGTCTCGATGTACAAAGTGCTGTTGGTCGACGACGAGGCGCTGGACCTGGAAGGGATGCGCACCTTCATTCCGTGGGCGGATCTCGGCATGGAAGTCGCGGAGGCGGTAAACAACGGGTTTACCGCCTACGAGGTGCTGAAGCGGGAGCACATCGACATTCTGGTCACCGACGTGCGCATGCCGAACATGACGGGGCTCGAGCTGATGGAGCGGGGATTGACGTTGCAGCCTCATTTGAAGGTTATATTTGTAAGCGGTTTCCAAGATTTTAACTTCGTGAAGCGGGCGTTGTCGCTGCAGGCGTTCAATTACGTGCTGAAGCCGACCGATGACGCCGAATTGGTCGAGTCGCTGGTGAAGGCGAGAGACGGGCTGGAACAGAATCGGCGGCGGGTCGATGCCGAGCGGGAGCTCAAGCGGATCGAGCCGTTCGTTCGCCAGCAGCGGTTCGTGCAATGGCTCGAGCAATCGCCCGAAGAAGAGGCGGCGGCTCAGGTGCGGGCGGATCCGATTTTCGCGGAAGCCCGTTGGCCGTCCAACGTCGTCGTGCTCGAACTGAACGACCCGGCGGATGCGGACCGGAAGTCGGGCGAGATCGCGGCATGGTGCGCCGAGCGCTGTTACCTTCACCTGTGCACGATCGGCAGCCGCCGGTACGTGCTGCTTGTCGGCGACGCGGGGTCGTTGTCCCCGTCGGATCTGCCGTCGGGCGTAACGGTCGGGGTCGGCCAGGCCGTCTCGTCTCCGGAAGAGGTCAAGCAGGCTTACCGATCGGCGGCGGAAGCGCTGGAGTATAAAATGTTTTACGGCAGAGGCGCGGTCATCCGTTACGAGCAGCTGCAGAAAAAGAATCGGCAATCGTTGCGTCATCCGGACCTCCCGTTGGACGGTTTGTTCGAGTCGATCGTCCGCTATGACCTCATCGGCATCCACGACGAGCTGGAGCGGTTGATTACGTCGGCGGCCAAGCTGCATTCGAAAAGCACGATTCACAACCTGATTCTCTATATGATGATGAAACTTGAAGATTACTTGCGGTCGTTGAACGAGGATTTATTCGAGCTGATCGGCAAGGAGTTCAACAGCCTGGACATTCTCCAGAAGTTCGAGACGATCGAAGAGATTCATGCCTGGATACGGCGGGAGGCTTACCAAATCTCGGAGCTGCTTCACCGGAAACGGCAGAAAAACCGCAATTGGAAATTGATCAGCGACTTGACCGGCTACATCCAGGAGCACTTGCACGAGAACCTTACGCTGAAGGATTTGGCGAACAAGTTCTCTTTCTCGCCCAACTATCTCGGGCTGCTCTTTAAGGAAGAGACCGATCAATATTTTAGCGATTTCCTGATTACGCTTCGAATGGAACGAGCGAAGGATTTGCTGCTTAACACGAACAAGAAGGTGTACGAGGTCGCCGACTTGACGGGGTACCGGTACTTGCCGTATTTCAGCAAAAAATTCCGGGAGTGCTACGGCATGTCGCCGCTCGAATATCGCAAAAAACATTAACGGGCGGGGTTGCTCGGCTCGGAAGGCGTGAATCGCGATGAGGATCAAAAAACACGTTCCGTTCGGCTATAAGCTTATGCTGTCTTACAGCGTCATTATCGTATTGCCCAGCCTCATCATCGGCTACTTGGCCAACACGATCTACGCCGATTCGATGCGGACGCAGACAAGAGACAATATGAACATTACGCTTCAGCAAATTCGGGACAACGTTCAGTACAAGCTCGACGATATCGAGCGGTTGACCGAATTGCTATATACCGACACGGAGATGATCGACCGGATTCGGCACTATGAAAGAGGATGGGTCAGCTACGAAAATACGACGAAATATGTCATTCCGAGACTCTATTCGATCATCGACTCCACGAGCCAGATCATTTGGCTGTCCGTCTACCTGCACAACAAAACTTTGCCTGAAATTTATAATTATAGCAGCGATCCGGAATTGTTGAGGGAGGGACGGTTCGATCTGTACCATATAACCCGGATCGAGAACAAAGATTGGTACGTCGAATTTCCGCAAGAAGTATACGGCCGAACGAAAGTATGGCGGCAGATCGAGGACGACACGAAGTTCGGGCGCATCTCGCTGCTTCGCCGCATTATGGACATTAAAAAACCGCTCAGTATGGCGGAACTTGGTCTAATTCGCATATCGGTGCCGGTCGAAGATATTTTCGAGAGCGTGGATTTCAACAAGTTCGGCGACGGAACCGCGCTGTACATTGCCGACCGGGAAGGCGGCATCATTCTGGCTTCCGGCAGAACCGACGAAGAGCTGGAGACGTTGGCTCACGAACAGTCGAATCCTTCGTTTTTGGCGATCGAAGAGCCGATTCCGGAGCTTGGATGGAAAATCGCCGCCCACATCCCCGTCGATATCGTCGATCGGGACATTCGCAAAGTCATGGGACTGACTTATTTGATCAGCACGCTGTCCGTTCTCGCGCTGTTCGCCGTAGGCGCGCTGTTGACCCGTTATTTTTCGCTTAAAGTGCGCAAAATCATCTCGGTGCTCGATTCGTTCCAGCAGGGGGAATTCCACAAGCGGATTCATTTCAAGGACAACGACGAGTTCACGCGCATCTCGCTCGCCTTAAACGACATGGGCCAGAATATCGGCGAATTGATCCGCAAAGTGTATATCGCCGACCTCGAGAAAAAAGAGGCGGAGCTGGAGACGCTGCAAGCGCAGATCAATCCGCATTTCTTATATAATACGTTGTCTTCCATCAACCGTCTGGCGAAGTTCGGAGAGACCGCCAAGCTTCAGAAGATGGTTCGGGACCTCGCCGCGTTCTACCGGCTGTCGCTGAGCGACGGGCGGTCCATTATTCCGATCGGGAGCGAGCTGGCGCAGACGAACGCGTATGTCGATATTCAGCGGATCAAGTACGAGGATAGGATGACGATTCAGTTCGAGATCGATCCGGAGCTGTTCCGCTATTCGACGCTGAAGCTGATTCTTCAGCCGTTCGTCGAAAATATCGTCGAGCACGCGTGGTGCGGGGACCGCATCTACGTTCGAATCGTCGGTTATAAGAGCGGCCAGGATGTCGTCTTCCACGTGATCGACGACGGCATCGGCATGCCGCGGGAGCTGTCGAGCCGATTGTCCGATCCGTCCGAGACCCGGATCGGATACGGCATTCGCAACGTCGATCAGCGGATCAAGCTGCACTATGGCGCAGCATACGGCGTCCGCGTCTACAGCCGGCTCGGCATCGGGACGAACGTGACGATTACGTTCCCGGCGGAGCGGCGGGAGTGATCGCGCGGCTTATTCGGATAATCGGATAGACGCGTGAGCAAACTCTTTGCCGTTAATCAGAAGCGCGATTCGATGATCGCCCGGATAATGCTTGCGGGTCGTCAAATCCGCCCAGCGATGCGTTCTCGCGCCGGTCAGGACGGCCCCGCCGTCCGACGTCTTGTCCGAGAGCAAGAAGAGCTTGCGGGAGACGCGGCCGCTCGTCTTGACGAAATCGATTCCGTATTCGATGCGGAGATGCGCGGGCTCTCCTTCGCGGACATGGACCTCGTAGCGAAGCTCGCACGAGTCGCCGATCGCAAGCTCGGAAGGCGCCGCCGACAAGACGGCATGCCGGGCGAGCGGAGCGTTCTCTTCCGCCGCAGCGTAACCGAATAGCGCCAACGCTTCCGGATGCGCCTGGCGGATCAACGTTCGGCAGGCATGGCGAACGATCCAGTCCGTCTCGCGGCAAGCGCCTTTCCAGCGGCGGGCCGTCTCCAGCACGACGGCAGGGTGGTCCTTGGAAATGTCGTTCAGATGGTTGGCCACGCTTTTGCGCACGTACAGCGAAGGGTCGGCCTTCAGCCGTTCCAGGATCGGAAGTAAAGGCGCGGGGTCGCGTTTGAAAAGCGGGAGCGCCTGTCCCCAAGGCAGGCGCGGACGAAGGCCTTCGCTGGCCAGCCTGCGGACGTGCTCGTCGGGGTGATCGGCCCAGTTCGCCATTCGGCGAAGCATGCGTTCGGGATCGCGGAGAATAAACGGACGCACGGCGAATTCCGCGGAAGACTTGGCGGTAAACCGCTCCAGCGCCTCCATGGAGCGTTCCCAGTCTTCTTCGGCTTGTCCGTACGCCTCCACGAAATCGGGGAAAAACAAATAAGGAAACCCGACGCAATGCTCGTCGATCGCGTATAGAACGTCTAATGCTTCGGAGTAACCGGCGGGGAGATGGTTCCCCAGCGCGACGGTTATTTTCCGGAATCTCCGTTTGAGGGGGAGCTCGTCCCAATCGCCGGACATCGTGTCCCGGACGAACGAATCCGTCCGAAACGGGGCGTATGCGGACCTCACCCGTTCGCCGAATCCATGCAGGAACTCTTCGGAATACATCTCTTTTAACGGTTCGGGCACTTTTTGGCCTCCTTAATATTTCACTGCCTTAAAGATAACATAACGCATGCGCTCCCTGCTCGGCCGAAAATTCCGTTGATGACGAAAGGGTGAAATGTCACAATGAGAAATAGATAGATTCTCGATAGGGAGTGGCGAGCGTGGAAATTCGAGTGGACGATTTAACGGGCGACAAAGCGCAAGCGCTAATCCTGGAGCATCTGTCGGAGATGTTGGCCGGCTCTCCCGAGGAAAGCGTGCATGCGTAGAGCACGGATGGGCTGAGACGCCCGGACGTCACGTTCTGGACCGCTTGGGAGGATGACGAGTTGCTCGGCTGCGGCGCGCTGAAGGAGCTTGACGGCGAGCATGGCGAGGTCAAGTCGATGCGCACGGCCGCGGCTCATCTGCGGAAGGGCGTAGCCCGGCGAATGCTGCAGCATATCGTGGACGAAGCCAAGAGGCGCGGCTACCGGCGGTTGAGCCTGGAGACGGGATCGATGGAGTCGTTCCTTCCCGCCAGGAGCTTGTACGAAAGCTTCGGCTTTCGATATTGCGCGCCGTTCGCGACGTACAAGGAAGATCCGTACAGCGCTTTTATGACCAAGGAGCTGGAATGAATCTCCGGGACGATGCGAACGCTGATTCGTTGACGGATTTGTGGATTGATTCCGTCTTATGAATCTTGATAAACTAAAATCAATCCATATGAACGGAGGGATGGCGTGAGCGAAAAAAAACAATTGACTCTGCGCTTGCCTGCAGCGATCGTCGATTATTTGGCTGCCAAAGCCTCCGAAGAGAATAAGACGCTCAACGATGTCATGGTCGAAGTGACTGAGCAGTATATGAACGCGGATCGAGGCGAGAAGCTGCTTCGGGAAATCGCGCTTGTCCGAGAGAAGGCGAAGGATTTGACCGGGATTCAGCCGAATTCCGTGGACGAGATCAGGAAGATGCGGGAAGGCGACCGATGAACAAGGTTTGTTTGGATGCCAACATCTGGATCAAAATCTTGACCGAGGAGCCCGGAACGAAAGCGGCTCAAGAGCTCGTCATTCGACTGCTGAGAGAAAAGAAGGAGTTCGTTGCGTCTGCGATCATGAAGCTTGAAGTCGGGAGCGTTCTAAGGAAGAAGTGGGGCCGAAAGCTTCTGGATTTCGAGACGGATAACGAAGCGACGATTCGTCTGTTAGCCGTCGAATAAAGAGGAGCTGCCGTGCGAATCGGCAGTTTCTTTTGTTCCGTTGGCTTGATCTTTTGTCTTTGCGGACACAGATGACCTTATTTTATCGAAATCCCCTCATTTTGATGGCGATTCGGACAGACGATCCGTTATTTCGATGATTTAGGGCCGAAATCGCCGTCTCGGAGTCAAATAACGGATCCTCTGTCCGCGGAGGTGCGCAAAACCCGGTTTTGTTCACAATTAGCGGATCCTCTGTCCGAACGGTTCGGGGCGACGGGGCAAGAGGATGAAAATACGGTTGGACGTTGGGGCGACAGGGCAAGAGGCGAAACACGGCGAACCGGACAGTGCGAAAAGACTGCGGCAAGCGAAAGCGCGGGGGAACGAATCAACCTCGCCGCTGCACCTTCGCACTCCGTGCCCCACTATAGGCCTCACACTAGTTGTATGAAGTACAATTATTTGCTCGGAAATTTTGCGGATTTTTTACTTAATTGCACGAAGTACAACTAATCTGTCCAAACTGGGCGAGAATGAAGAGAAAGAGGCCGAATTAGTTGTATTTATGCAATTATCGAATAGAAAGGGGCAAATTGGACCTGAAATAATTGTACGAAATACAATTATACGCCGATCTCCGTAAGCTTCTTCAGCATTAGAAGATGCCGAAGGCGTTTTTCTTATTTGGCTCGATCGGTTGGAGAGGCGGGAAAGGGGGGTGCGAGCGACTGCAGTTCGGCGGAACCGAATTAGAGAGGACGATGGACGGCGGCGAAGTGGATGATATGGAGAAGCGGCAAGTGTACGAGAGATTGTTGAGCGATAGGACGATGGGAGACGGACGAAGAGGGGGCGAAAGGCAAAAGTGGCGAGATTTTTCAGGAACATTCCCCTGGAATTTTCGGTTCTCGCTTCATTTTCTATATTTTTTTGGTAAAGTTCTATAATTTTCAGAGTTCAATCCGCTTGGATCATCATTTATAATATGGAAATGTAAGCGCTATCTAAATGGTTGTGTGTCATGAACTATGCTTATGAGGAGGTGACCATCGACAATCTAACGATTTGCGCTCGCCAAGCCGAGCGAACAATGAAAATGAGCCAAGGAGGCGGAATGATGTCAACGGTAAAATCGAAATCGGTAAGCTTGTCCATCGCATTCGCAATGGTCGTTTCTTTGCTCTTGTTCGCATCGCCGGACAAGGCCAACGCGGGACTCGCGTCCGGTCCCAAGTTTCTGGGCAACGTCATCGCGAGCAGCATTCCTGCGAACTTCGCGACGTATTGGAACCAGGTTACGCCAGAGAACTCCACGAAATGGGGCTCCGTCGAAGGCACCCGCAACACGATGAACTGGACCCAGGCGGACATGGCGTACAATTACGCGAAGACGAACGGATTTCCGTTCAAATTCCACACGCTCGTATGGGGGAGCCAGGAGCCCGGGTGGATCTCCGGACTGTCGGCCGCCGACCAGAGGGCGGAAGTCCTCCAATGGATTCAGGCCGCCGGGCAAAAATATCCGGACGCGGAATTCGTCGACGTCGTGAACGAGCCGCTGCACGCCAAGCCCTCCTACCGGAACGCCATCGGCGGGGACGGGACGACGGGCTGGGATTGGGTTATTTGGTCCTTCGAGCAGGCCAGGCTGGCGTTCCCGAACGCCAAGCTGCTGATCAACGATTACGGCATTATCAGCGATCCGAATGCCGCAAGCCAATACGTCGCGATCATTAACCTGCTGAAGAGCAGGGGCTTGGTCGACGGGATCGGTATACAGTGCCACCACTTCAACATGGACACGGTTTCCGTCAGCACGATGAACAGCGTCTTGAACACGTTGTCCGCCACCGGACTGCCGATCTACGTATCGGAGCTGGACATGACGGGCGACGACGCGACGCAATTGGCGAGATACCAGGAGAAATTCCCCGTCCTATGGGAGAACCCTAACGTTCAGGGCATTACGCTGTGGGGCTACATTCAAGGCCAGACGTGGAGAGACAACACGCATCTGATCACGAGCTCAGGCGCCGAGCGGCCCGCCATGACCTGGCTAAGGCAATATCTCGGCGGCGGCGGCGGACCGCAAGTGCCGGCAGCGCCGACGGGTCTGACGGCGACGGCGGGCAACGCGCAGGTCGCTCTGAGCTGGACGGCGTCGAGCGGAGCGACGAGCTATACGGTGAAGCGCGCGACGACGAGCGGCGGCCCGTATACGAACGTGGCGACGAATGTGACCGCGACAAGCTATACGAATATGGGCTTAACGAACGGCACGACGTATTATTACGTCGTCAGCGCGACGAATAGCGCGGGCACGAGCGCCAACTCGGCTCAGGTCAGCGCGACGCCGAGCGCCGGAAGCGGAGGCGGACCGGGCGCGCTCGTGGCGCAGTATCGGGCCACCAATACGAATGCGACGGACAACATGATCGGCGCGGCGTTCAATATCAAGAATACGGGCACGAGCGCCGTAAGCTTGAGCGGCTTGAAGCTTCGCTACTATTTCACGAAAGACAGCAACGCTTCTTTGAACTTCTACGTCGATTACGCCCAACTGGGCTCTTCCAACGTCAGCGGCGCGTTCGCGAGCGCGACGGGCGCCAACACCGATACGTATCTCGAGCTGTCCTTCGGAACGGGCGCCGGATCGCTCGGGCCCGGAAGCCAGACGGGCGACATCCAGATCCGCATCGCCAAGTCCGATTGGTCGAACTTCAACGAAGCGAACGACTACTCCTTCGACGGAACGAAGACGTCTTTCGCCGATTGGAACAGGATTACGCTGCTGCAAAACGGTACGCTTGTGTGGGGAACGGCTCCTTAAGCGGTAACGAGGGGGCGCTCGCACGATTCGGAAAGCCGGTCAATGCGCGCAACGGGGATGTCCCTCGGGTCAACGACCCGACGGGGCATCCCCGTCCGTTTTATCGCTCGAATTCGCCGTTATCGAAGTAAGAAGTGTCCACGATTCTCGCATAAATATAAGGGTTCAAATTCGGACTCTGCACATGGATCTTGACTTTTTCGAGACCTTCGACGTTGAAGACGAGTTGCGTCACCGGGTCGTCGGGACTGATCGTATGGGTTTCCAGGGCGGTAAGGGCGGCGTTGCCGGCGGCTTCTCCCGCATTGTAAGACGTGAACTGCACCTCGTGCTCTCCGGGACTGACGACGGCGGCGTTCAGGACGAGCCGCTTGTATTTGCGGTCGATCGTAAAAAGGACATCCCCGTATTGATCGATCTTTAGCACTTGATTATACTTCTGGTCCTTCACGACCGTTTCTTTCGGATCCTTCGTCAGCACGGCATAGATATTGTCGATCTCCATCGGCATGGCGAATATCGGCGTTTGAACGCCGGGCTTGCCCCCGATATAGATGATTTGGCCCGAGGCGTCGAGCTCGATCGGCACTTTCAGCGCCTCCGCCAACGCGCGGGCGGGCAAATAATTCGCCCCTTTATAATAGATCGGACTCAACGGCTTGCCGGAAGCGTCCGTGGGCTGCCATCTTTCGCCGTTCAGGACGAACGACACTCCCCGGTTGAAAAAGGCTTTGATCGGTTCCAGAGTCGCCGCGGCATAGGCGGACCCGAACGAACTCGATAAGATAGAGACGATAAATAAGGCCATAATCGCACACTTCTTGTTCATCCAATTCCGTTTCCATTTCAATTTCGATCATCCCTTCTTAAGGTTAAGGATTTAAGATTTGCAACGAAACGCGTCTTCTTCAACGTACCACTGAACGAAACCGGAAGGTATTATCCGAAAGGCGTAATTTCGTCGTAGAAAAAAGAAAAACGCCCCCGAAGAGGCGTTCAAAAAAGGGGCGTTTATCGTTTGGGCGGCGGATTTCCTCTGAGGAGGTTCAGAAATTGGACGCGGTTTTTGACCTTCATTTTTTTGAAGATGTTGGAGATGTGTTTTTTGACCGTCGCTTCGCTTAGATAAAGATGACCGGCGATTTCCATATTGGAGCGGCCTTCCAACAGGAGCTCGGCGACGTCCCTTTCCCGCCTGGACAGAAGACGAGCGGGGTCGTCTCCGGCTTCCCTCTCCAGCGAAAGGCCGAACGAGGCGATCATTCTGTCCAAATAATCTTGGAACCTGCTCCCCCTCGTGTCCAGAACGAAATACGGGGTCGGCTTCTGTTCGTCGTAATCGAAGTGGACGACGCTCTCGAGCTCCTCGAACCCTAAGCTTCGAAAAATAGAATGAAAGAAAGGGATCGCCGGGGAAGTGGTCACGACCAAACCGGCGGACAGCATATGGGCGATGAAGGTTAACCCCGCCGCCTGCCGCATGGATAGGTTGGCATAGTCGCGCACATCGATACACGCGATAAAATAACCGGTATGCGCTCCTCGCGGAGTCCTCAGCTCTCTAAGCCTGGCTTCCGGGAGACTGGCGAAATAAGCCGAGGACGGCGGATGGGCTTGCAAATAGATCAGCGTCTTTTCATGGATGGGCACGATTATCGCCATGCCGCACACCTCGCGGCGGGTATCCCGGATCAGCTTGACGATGCCGGGATCGAGCTCGTACAGTTCTTGCAGATGGACGTGCTTAAAGCCGCTGAGCCCCTCTTCGGCCTCGATGACGTATTCGAACCGTTCGTTCGTCTCCGGATCCATCGACGCGATTCGCACGTCGCGGGCGTTCATGCGGCGATGTTCGATATATCGCACGGCTTCGGACCAATTCGAAGGATCCAGCGGTTCCAGGTAGTAGGGAACGGATTGCTGATAAAATAACGTTCGGATCAAGCGGTCTCCGATATAATAGATCCAATCCGCGCTCCAGGGAGCCGCCTTGGAGGCCGACTGTTTCATCTGGGCATAATAATGCAGGATGCAGCGTTTCCACAGCCTGTCGTAGTAAGCGGGCGAGCGCAGGCGCAATTCGTGCCCGATGGCGTCCCGCAGCATATCGTGCAGCATCCATCCGCGGTCGACCCTGCGAACGAAAGAATGCTCGGTCAGCTTCAGGAATTGTTCCGACGGGACGTGCTTCTCCAGGACGAAGCTCAGCATCTCCTGGTTGAAGCGTCGCAATACGGCGGCTGCCTCGACCAGCTCGCGGATTTCCCGGTCGGGAGCTTCCTTCAGCCACATCTTCACGACATGGGGAAAAATTTGTTCGTTCGCCGTTCTCGCGATATCGGGCAATGTCCGGGCCTGCGCCGTCGATACGATTAAGGAGAGCGTTAAAGGATGCCCCTTCGTTTTGGCCCATAGGGCAAGCATCGTCTCTTCTTGCTCGATGCCGGATCGGCGCAAATATTGCTTGACGGCCGCCGCGCTTAATTCCTGCACGGGCATGCGGAGAACGAGCCGCCGCCATGCCGGCGAGGATTGCCATGCCCCTTGCAAAGGGAACCTGCCGGAGATGATCGTAAAGACGTTCGGACCTAAATGCGCGAGCAATTCGTCGCGAAGCCAATGCTCCAGGTCGCCGATTTCCTCGAACGTATCCAGAGCGAGGATCAGCTTCCCTTGGGCGGCGGCTTTTTCGATTTCCTGGATGCAGGTTTGGCTTAGCGAGCGGATGTCGTGCGGATTTCTTTCGATTTTGCGGGTCGGATAATGAAGCAGATGCAAGAGGCGGATGCAGAATTCCAGCGGATTTCGCGGGCAAGTATGAATATCCAGCAATACGCATTTGGCATGGCCGTTCTCGGCGAGCCGCAGAAATTCGTCCAGCAAATAGCTCTTGCCCATGCCGCCGGTTCCGTATAGATTCAGAATTCGTTCCTTCGGGGGATGGGCGGATAAAGCGTCCAGGTACGATTGGATTTCCCGGTCCCGTCCGACAAGATAATGCCGTTCCCAGCGACCGATTTCGCCGGCGGTCTTCCGGGTTTGAAAATCCTTGGACATAGAGGCCTTGCCACCCCCGACACGAAACTTCTTCTTGATTTCCCTTCTGCCGCGGACGGTTTAGTCCGTTATATTTCTCGTGTAGTACTCGATAATGTCCTTGCGCCGGATAATGCCGAGGAAGACTCGTTCGTCGTCGACGACGGGGACGAAATTCTGATCTGCGGCCAACGTCAGCATGTCTTCCATATGCGCGTCGACTTCGACGCATTCGTTGTAGATGCGGTTTTTGATCTCTTTGACCGGGACGCCGTCCAGGTTGTCGAAGCTCAGGCCGGGCGTGTCTCTCATTTTCCACAGAAGATCGCCTTCCGACAAGGTGCCGACATATTTGCCTTCGTTATCGATAACGGGAATCGCGGAGTAATGGCAAACCTCCAGCAGTTCCAGCGCTTCCTTCATGGACGCGGAAGTCGACAAGTACGCGACTTTGTCCTTCGGCAGCAAAAACGATCTGATTTCCATCCCGGTTCATTCCTCCTTGCTTAATCGGGTATATGTATATTAAAACATAATTTTTCGGGCAGCGGGAGCATCGAATTGGGGTATGATATATTTTGGCACAGGTTCAGCATTTATCAATGGGAGGCATTGGAATGTATCGGAAAACAAAGGATTTCATCGAAGAGTGGACGGCATCGGCCGCAGGTACAAGACCGAAGCGGCTGCATTAACGGACGAGGGGATGGAAGAAGAAGTGAACGGATTCGGCGGACCCGTCGCACGCGGGAAGCTGCTGGGGTCGCTGATCGACCATCAAACGCATCATCGGGGCCAAATGACCGTCCTGCTCCGTCAAGCGGGCTTGACCGTTCCGGGCGTCATGGGTCCGACCAAAGAAATGCAGAAGGCTTAAGTAACGGCAACAGTCGACGCCAGACGGCTTGGTTTCCCGCGTCAGCGGGACGCGAAGCCGTCTTTTTTTGCGATCGGACACAGAAGCCCTTATTTTGCCGAAACCCCCTCATTTTGAGGATGAATCGGACAGACGATCCGTTATTTCGATGATTTAGGGCCGAAATCGCCGTCTCGGAGCCAAATAACGGATCCTGTGTCCGCACAGATGCAAAAAAACCGGTTTTGTTCACAATTAGCGGATCCTCTGTCCGAACGGTTCAGGGCGACAGGGAAGAGAATGAAAATACGGTTGGACGTTGGGGCGACGGGGCAAAAGAGGCGAACGACGGCGAACCGGACGGTGCGGAAAGACTGCGGCAAGCGAAAGCGCGGGGAACGAATCAAATGCGAAAGGACCGTCAGGGCTCCCCTGACGTTTCTTAACATTTAATACATTTCACCTTTTTCTCTTGTCCTCGACTCGAGTTCGTATGGGTTTGTACGATAAATCGTACAAACAGCCGCGCTTTTGTCGGCTATGGATGCATCTTGTGCGATTTATCGTACAAAATGCGGCGTTAGAAAGGTTTGATTGAGGGATTTGGATGAAAAATCGTATAACTGGCTCAGAATCCATGGCAGCATGATCACAGGTCTATGAAATTACCCTTATTTGGGTTTATTTGCGTTCGGTTATGTTAGGAAAGACGACTTTGCCCGCCCGCGAGTCGGAATTGTGTGAAAATGTTAATCCAAAAGACCTAGCGGAGTGTGATATATTTTTACGGGATGCTGAAATCATACATAGCCAATTTTTAGGGAGGTTGTCATGCTTTCACGCAGCAAGCTTGTCGGCAGAATCGCTTTCGCGCCGCTTACGGCGCTGATTCTGCTTGCCGCCGCCCTGACCGGCACCGCGAGCAAGGCCGAAGCCGCGCAGGAACTGGACGCCACGATCAAGATTAACGGAGCCGAAGCGAAGCTGGCCGAACCGGCCATGACGGACGGCGGAAGATTGTTTCTGCCGATCGCGTCGCTCGCCGCTCGTCTTAACGCGCAAACTGCTTGGGATAAGAATAACGAAACCGTAACGATCCATTCCGCGCACGGAGATAAGATCGAGCTGGGCAACGGCGTGCCGGTCGTCTACTTCAACGGAGAGCGCTATCTGATGGATACGGCTCCGTTCGTGACCGACGGCCGAATTTATATTCCGCTTCGCGATGTGGCGGAGCTGCTGCACGCCACCGTGAAGTGGGACGCGGATGCCCGGCTGGCGGAGATCGAAGCGGTAGATCTGGTAACCGTAACGGAAGACTACGGCATCGAGGACATCGTTCAGGATTACGGCATCAGCCGGGTGGCGCTGCTGGCGCGCAACGGATACGGCAACGGTCACGAAGTCAAGGAGGGAAGCGCGCTTAAGGTCGTCGTTCCTTCTCTGCTCGACAGCCCGGCGAAGCCTTATACCGAAGCCGATTATATGCTGCTGGCGAAGCTTACGCAAGTCGAGTCCGGCTATGAGGGTTACGAAGGGCAGCTGGCCGTGGCGAACGTCGTGCTCAACCGGGTCAAGGATTCGCGATTCCCGGATTCGATCCGCGACGTCATCTATTCGGGCAAGCAATTTCCCGTCGCCCATAACGGCATGCTGGATAAGAGCGTCCCGAACGCAAGCGTGCTGCGAGCCGCCAAGGACGCCTTGAACGGGAAGAACAACGTGAAGGACGCCGTCTATTTCTACAACCCGCGAGTCACCAAAGGGCCGTTCTGGTCGGGGCTGGAGACGGTCGCAACGTTCGGCAACCATCGTTTCGCGAAATAGTCGCATGCAAGCCAATCTTGAACCGCCATCTTCGATTCGTCGACAATGGCGGTTGTTTTTATTGGCGACGGGCGGAATGAAGAAGCCGGCGGAGTTAGCCGACCGCCGGCTTCGTCGTCGTCCTAAGGGCCGATGAATGAATAAGAGCGAATAAGGTATGATAATCATGTCGAACAATAGTGATTGTTCGACATTTTTTGTTTAATTATCCCTGCTTTGCTACTCATTATAAACGACCGAATCTTTCATAACAATACATTTTTCAGCACATTGTGCATGCTTTCGGCTACGAAATCCGGCGCGGTCTTCTTCATCAGCTCGACCGTGTGCAAATAGCGCTGTGTCGTATTGATCTGCACATGGCCGAGCGTCTGCTGCACCTGCTGCAGCGATGCGCCGTTAAGAAGCGCCATGGTGGCGTTCGTGTGGCGGAGCCAATGGGGGGTCACGGGCTTGGCGATTCCGCATTCCTTGCTCGCCCTGCTGACAATGCGCTCCACTTGACGGATCGTAATCGGAAAAATGCGGCTTTGCTGATTCGTATACGAGGAGCCGGCTTCCAGCCATCGCCGGACGGAAGGATCGTTATGCAGCTCCCATAGCGTCTCCGGCATTTTCACCTGCCTCGTCTTGCCTCCCTTGCCGTTCGCGACGGTCAGCCACGCGCCGCTTTCCAGCGGGTCCGTTACAAAATCGCTCCATCTCATCTGCACAAGCTCCGAAACCCTCAGTCCCAGTATGACCATATAAAGAACCATCATCCATTCCCGTATGTTTTTGGAGCTCAGATGGGTCAGCAGCCTGGTCAGCTCGCTTTGCGTCAAAAAATGATGCCCGCTTGTTACCTGCACCTTGGGCAGGCGGATGGACGAGGCGGGATTATGCGCGAACAACGCGATATTGGCGTCGCTCCCCCATCTGTAAAACGAGCGCAGCGGCGCGATCAAGCTGGCGATGGTCGAAGCGGCCAGCGGCTCGCTTGCGGACGTACCCCGCAATAAGGATGCTTTGTACCGCTCCAGATCATGCCAGGTCGCTTTGCGCAATGAGGTCGTCCCGATGAACGACCGGAAGCGGCGAAGCGCCCTTTCATAATTGCGAATCGTGTTCGGGCGATGAAATCCGGCCAAGAAGCTTTGAATCATCTGCTCCTCGTCCAAGCCGACCGCCTCGTTCGAAAGCTTGCGTTCCGCATTCATGTCGTTGGCTCCTTTCTGTCGGTTAACTTCGAACAATCACTATTGTTCGACCTTGTTAGTCGGAGCGGCTCCGCCGCTATGTATGAAGGAAGGAGGATTATACAGGTGCCGAACCTGATCCGCTCGGAGCTGCAAGCCCTGGGACTGCGGAGGGATCCCGCCACTTTCTCGCACAGCGTGCGGGTGGGCATGCTGGCGCAAGCTGCAGCCGGACAGCTCGGAATGCAGGAGGACGAGAAACGGATGTTTGTCGCCGCCTGCAGCTTCCATGATATCGGCAAACTTCTCGTATCTCGCGAACTGCTCGTCAAACGGCTCCCGCTAGATGAGGCGGAACGGGCGCAAATTCGGGAGCACCCGCTTCACGGCGTACGGCTCATTCGCCGGCTGGGCTGGCGTGACCCGAGAATGATCGCGACCGTGCGCTCCCATCACGAACGCTGGGACGGAACGGGATATCCGGAAGGCTTGCAAGGCGAGCGTATTCCGCATTGGGCGCGCATGTGCGCGGTCTTCGACTCCTTCGATGCCATGGTTCAGTCCCGCTCCTACAATCGGGTCAAGACGGTCGCGGAAGCGGCGGACGAGCTCAGAAGGCAGAGCGGATTTCAATTCGACAAAAGCTGCGTCGAGCTGTTTCTCTCCATTCCGGAAATCACGATTGAAAAAATACGGCGTTATCGTTCATAACGCGCAAGCGAAGGCAGGATGAAGTCCATGAAACCGACAGCGAACTATATTCTCCGACCGGGACAAACGTTGGCCAAGCCGGTGCTGAACAAAAACGGAATGGTCATGCTGGGCGCCGGAACGCAGCTGACCGATAAATATATCGAACGATTGCGGACGCTTGGCATTACCGACATTTACGTCGAGGAGGACGCCCCGCGCGGGCCTCAAGGAGCGGAACCTCCGGCCTCCTCGTCCGCGAGCGCCGCCGCCGCTCCCGTGCAGGAGAAGCCGGTCCGGAAAAAAAGCTCCTCCGCTTCCAAAAAGGCGGTCGACGAAGCGTTCGCCAAGCTGGTCAACAATCCGCTTATTCGCCAGCAGCTATCCGTACCGGTGCTTGGCGATCGCTTTCTGCGCGTATACCAGAGACTGCTGGGAGAACTGTCCGATCACCCGTATATCAAGGACAGGCTTGCGATGCTCCACATGAAGGACCCGCTGCTGTTCGAGCATACGCTTAATGTCGCGACCTTGTCGGCGATCATCGGCTTCGCCAGGCAATACTCCATCGAGCCGCTGCACGACCTGATCGTCTCGGCTCTGCTGTACGACGTCGGCATGATTCACCTCCCGGACGAATTGCTGGCCAAGAAGGGCAGGCTGACGGAATACGATCGCGGGCTCATCGAACGCCATACGACCGAAGGCTACCAGATGCTCGCGCACCGGACCGATATCCCCGAAGCGGCCGCGATATGCGCTCTGCAGCATCACGAGCGGTATGACGGGTCCGGCTATCCGTCGGGGATCGGCCGCTCCCGGATTCACGAGTTCGCCCAGATCATCGCGCTCGCCGACACCTATGACGCCCTCGTCTCCCGGAGGCATCACCGCAGCTCCTACACGCGAAGGGACGCGGTCGAGTTCCTGCTCGGCTCCGGCGACCGCATGTTCAATCTGTCGCTAGTGAAGCTATTCATCAGACATATTTCGATCTATCCGGTCGGAAGCCGCGTCGTCCTCAACAGCGGGCAGACGGCGGTCATCACCTCGGTCGACTCCTCTCTGGTCCAACGCCCCGTCGTCAAAATCATTCGCGAGAAAGACGGAAGCCATGTCGCCTTCCCGTATGAAATCGATCTGCGAGCGCAGTACGATCTGGTTATCCTGGATACCGCGCAGTGATCACGAAAAAAAAGACCGTTCCGAAAGCAGGAACGGTCTGTTCGTCGTGTTGTTCATGGGCAGAGGTGCGGAGATCCGGTCATTTTCGGCGGCTCAGCTACCTTGGGACGGGATTCAATCCTGTAGGCCTGAAGCTTTGCGTCCCCGTCTTTCGAACGGGTTTGCCAGTATCGATATGTTCTCCGTTCAAACACAGGATCATTATACCTATAAACGGTTTCCTATTCAATACTTTGGTAGGAAGACTTTGGTATCAGCAGCTGCTGTTTTTTATCGCGAAGAACGGATCCGACAGGCATTGACATTCTTCGATTCGCAATGGCATAATTGGAAATATAAGATAGTGGAACGGGGAAGCACCTCGCCAAAGCCGGACACGGGACGTGTTGCTTTGCCGGGGGGCTTCTATTATTTTTCAGGGAGGATAAGGAAATGACGGACAATCGGGACGACGGAAGCCGCGCGAAGGATAAGCCGGGGAAGATCAAGGAGAGCCCGGACAATTACCTGATCGACGAAAGGTATGAAATTATCGGAGGGGTACGGTACGATTTTCTGTCGTCACCGGTGTACGCTCATCAGCGGGTGCTCGGGGAGTTGTATTCCCTTATCCGCAACGATTGTTCGGCGGACGGTGAGGTGCTGTTCGCGCCTCTGGACGTTCATTTCGACGAAGAGAATATTTTCCAGCCGGATTTGATTTTTATTTCTCGCGAGAACCGCGGCATTATCCGGGACGGGTACATCTACGGAGCCCCTGATCTGGTCGTGGAGGTTCTATCCTCCAGCACGGGGCGCCGGGACAAGACGATCAAGAAGGACGGATACGAGAAATTCGGCGTACGCGAATATTGGCTTCTCGATCCGGTCTACCGGCTCGTGGAGCAATTCGTGCTCGCGGACGGGAAATACGCGGCAGTGGCGACGCTGACGGAAGACGACGTGTTATCGTCGCCCACCGTTCCTTGCTTGAGCATCAAGCTTGCAGATCTCTTTCCACCGGAAAACGAAGTCTCCTGAATTCGCCGTCTGCATCCTGCAAAGCAGCCCTCGGAAAAAGTAAAATAAATCGCGTACGAGATCAAAATACCGTCAAAGGGAGACGGTATTTTTTTATATAATTACACCTATCCGAGGCTATACGAGCCTTTCATTTCCAAATCGAGGTGTTAACCATGAGCAACTCTCCCCCGACGGTTGTGCCCGCATCCGCCAAGCCCGTTCGCCGCTCCCGGCTGTCGCTCGGCGGAAGCGAGACGGTCGCCGGGCTACTGTTCGTCGGCCCGATGCTGCTCGGCGTGACCGTGCTCGTCCTGTTGCCGATCGCGGCGACGCTCGTCCTCGGCTTCGCGGATTGGAATTTCGTGCAGGGCTGGGACGGCATCGTCTGGGTCGGACTCGACAACTTCGAGAAGCTGTGGAACGACCCCGCGTTCGTTCGCTCGGTCCGCAATAACCTGATCTTCCTGCTGGCGGTTCCTGTTTATATGTTGATTTCGATGGTGCTGGCCGTCCTGATCGACCGGTACGTCTATTTGAAGGGATTTTTCAAAGTCTCGTACTTCATGCCCTATATTTCGAACATCGTCGCGGTGGCGGTCGTCTGGCAGGTGCTCTTCCAGCCCTCCTACGGTCCGATCAACGAGATGCTGAAGGCGATCGGAATCGCCCATCCGCCGATGTGGATCGCCGATCCGCAATTCGCGCTCTATTCCATCATGATGATCACGATCTGGATCTCGATCGGTTTTAATCTCATCATCTATATCGCCGGACTTCAATCGATTCCGAGGGATCTGTACGAAGCGGCGGACATCGACGGTGCGAACGCATGGGTCAAATTTGCGAGAATCACGTTTCCGCTCTTGTCGCCGACGTCCTTTTTCCTGCTTGTGACCGGCATCATTTCCTCCTTCAAGGTGTTCGACATTATCGCCGTCATGACCCAGGGCGGACCGATCGGCTCAACCAGCCTGATGGTCTGGTATTTGTACGATCAAGCCTTCAACAATTTGAAGATCGGATACGCTTCCTCCGTTGCCGTCATGCTGTTTTTATTCGTCATGCTCATCACGGCCGGCCAGTGGATCGCGCAGAAAAAATGGGTCAACTACTAAACTACGGAATTCGGAAGGAGGAGCGGGCGTGAATGTCCTGCTTCGATGGGATTGGCGCAAGCTCGCCGTGACGATCGTCTTGTTCGCCGTCAGCATTCTGTTTCTTCTGCCGTTCCTCTGGATGCTGGTCACCTCCTTCAAAATCGAGAAGGACGTGTTCGTCTACCCGGTGGAATGGATCCCGAAGCAATGGAATGCGATCGCGAACTACAAAGAAGTGTGGTTCGGCCAATATCCGTTCTATATTTATTACTGGAATTCGATCAAGGTCAGCGTCATTACGGTGTTGATCTCTTGCGCGACTTCCAGCCTGGCCGCGTACGGCTTCTCTAAAGTAAGGTTTAAAGCGGGCAAGTGGCTGTTCCTGATCGTGTTGGCGACTTACATGATTCCGACTCAGGCGATACTCGTCCCCCAATTCATTCTGTATCGGAACATCGGCCTTTTCGACAGCCATCTCGGACTTATCTTGCTTAGCAGCTTCAGCGTGCTCGGCACGTTCATGCTGCGGCAATTTTTCATGGGCGTCCATCAGGAATACATCGAGTCGGCCAAGATCGACGGAGCCGGCCATCTGCGGATCTTCGTTTCGATCGCGCTGCCGCTCGTGAAGCCGGCCGTCGCCACCTACGCGATTTTGCGTTTTATCTGGACGTGGAACGATTACCAGAATCCGCTCATTTTCCTGCGAACGGACGGCCTGTACACGATCCCGCTCGCGATGCAGAAATTCACGTCGATGAGCGGAGAGTTCTACTCCTTGATCATGGCGGGTGCGGTGTCGGCGATCGTGCCGCTGCTCATCGTCTTTATGATCGGCCAGAAGAGCGTTATCGACGGCATCGCGCTCGGAGGCGTCAAAGGGTAAAGTGATCAAAAATCTATCATTATAGGTAAATATAATTTCAACTTGAACAAAAAGGTTCTCCTTATAATTGGGTTTGTCAGCACCAGATTTCTTATCCAATAGGAGGGTGTCATGAACATGAAAAAACGGCTGTACGGCCTCGTGACCGGGGTTCTGGTTCTCGGGCTTCTGGCAGGCTGCGGCGGCAACGGCGGCAACGAGCCCGCCGCCGGTCCAAGCGCGAGCGCGCCGTCCGCATCGGCTTCGGCTTCGGCGTCCGAGCCGGCCAAGAACGTCAATCTCCGGCTGTATACGTTCGGACCGGAAGCGACCTACAATTGGTCCCAGACGCTGAAGGCGTACGAAGAAGCGAATCCGGGCGTGACGGTCGAAGCCGTCGTGCTCAGCGACAAGGGCGATACGCAGGATGCGATGAAGAAGCTGGACCTGGCTTTCGCTTCGAAAGAGAACATCGACGTGCTCATGTTCAGCGATCCGGCGGGGTACGCGCAGCGCGTCTCGCTCGGCATGGCGGAGCCGCTGGACGAATTTATCGCCCGGGACGGCGGGTACAAAGTGGCCGAGGAGTATAAGGTGGACACGACGTTGAACGGCAAAGTGTACGCGCTGCCGGGCAAATTCAATCCTTGGTACGTGCTGCTCAACAAAGACCATCTCGACGAAGCGGGGCTGCCGGTTCCGACCGACTGGACCTGGGACGAATACGCGGATTACGCAAAGCGGCTGACGCAAGGCGAAGGGACGTCGAAGCGGTACGGCACGTATTTCCACGGCCCGCAAGGCGGCGGCTGGATGGAGTTCCTGAAGCTGATGATGATGAACCAGCCGACGAATTCCGATTTTCTGAAGGCGGACGGCTCCTCCAACCTGAACGATCCGAACTTCCGGAGAACGCTGGAGCTGCGCGTGAAGATGGAGAAGGAGGATCAGTCCTCCGTTCCGTATTCGGACATCATCTCCCAGAAGCTGGCCTACCGGAACCAATTTTTCAACCAATCCGCGAGCATGCTGACGATCGGCAGCTGGATGAACACGGAAATCGGCGGAACCGACCAATTGCCGCTGACGTTCCATGTCGCCGTCGCGCCGTTCCCGAAGAACGACATGGGCGATGCGATCGGCTACGCGCCGGTCACGACGGACTATACCGCGGTGTCATCGACCTCCCAGAACAAGGAAGAAGCCTATAAATTCGTGCGCTGGTACACGACGGAAGGGCAGCTGGTGCAGGCGAAGAACGTGCCGTCGTGGAGCAAGGTGTCCAACGATCAGCTGACGCCGATCATCGACGCGATTCTGGCCGGCACGGCGAATCCCGAGCTCGTCGACAAAACGTCTCTGATCGATACGCTGCTCGTCTCCAAAGCTTCGGAGATGGTGCCGGCCGCTTCCTATCAGGGGGAAGTGTACAAAGCGATCAACGAGGAATATGAGAAGCTGATTCTCGGGCAGCAGGATATCGACGCGACGGTCATAAACAGCGAGGACCGCGCGCAACAAATTATCGAAGCGAACAAGAAATAAATGGTATACTGGCCGTGCGGGGACAGCCTTTCGCTGTCTCCGTTTGTTATCGAGAATGGGGGAGACGTCCATGCCGCGGCCGAATCGCAGTTTCGGATTGCCTTCCGTCAGACACAAGCTTATGATCGCCGCGATCGCCTGCATTTTGATTCCCGCCGCATTGACGCAATTCATTTATATTTCCATAACGAAAGACGCGGTTCAACGCCAAGCCGTCTCCAACGCACAGGACTCTCTGCTGCTCGCGGAGAGCTCCGTGGCCAACCTGCTGGGCGGCATGCTGAACATGGCCAACTATATCCAGATGAACGCGGGCATGACGAGCTACTTCAAGCTGATCGTCTCCGGCAACGGCAAGGACGGAGACGCCTACGCCGATTTCACGGAGAGAAAGAGGATCCTCGAGCAGCTGGACAGCTTGACGGTCAACGATAAAAGCTATATTACGGTCCTGTTGACGGACGGCACGGCGTTCACGAATTATTCCACGAGCGATTACGACCCGTTATCCTTGTTGCGGGAGCCGTGGTTCGAGAGACTCGATAGCCTGAAGTGGCCCAGCTCGCATTGGATCGGGACGAGTCCGACCGTCTTCGACTATATGGAGGAAGAGAGTCCCTATCAGCTCTCGCTCGCGCGAACGCTGCGCCGGGACGATTCGAGAATATACGGGTACGTCGTCGTCACCGTGATGGAGAATCAAGTGAGCCAGCTGTTCAAGCGGCTCGCTCCCGTTCAGGAGGTCATGCTGCTCGACGAGAACAACCGGATTCTATCCAGCGCCGACGCGGCCCTGATCGGGACCGAGTTCACCGATATCGGCGAATCCTCGGGCGGCCTGAACACTTCGATCGCGACGATCGGCGACAGCCGGTACTTGCTGACCGAGAAGCCGCTCGCGTTCAACGACTGGAGGCTCGTGTCCAAGCAGCGCTACAGCGAGGCGATCGTGGACATCAGCGCGATCTTCAACCAGGTGTTCGTCGTGCAGATGACCTCGTTCGTCGTGTTCCTGCTGTTGCTGCTCGGGCTGCTGAGAGCTTTTACGACCCCGCTCGTGCAGCTCGGTCGGACGGCCTCCGCCGTGCAAAGAGGCAGCCTGAGCGTGAGGTCGGGCATTCGAGGCAGAGACGAAATCGGCCGGCTAGGCTTTCTGTTCGACCAGATGCTGGACCGGATCCAGGAGATGATCGCGGAAATCTCCGACTCGCAAGCGCGCAAACGGAAAGCCGAGCTGAAAATGCTGCAGGCGCAAATTCATCCGCACTTCCTGTTCAATGCGCTGAATTCGATACGGATGAAGGTGTTGCGGCACGGAGACGCGGAGAGCGCCGGCATGATCGGCTCCTTATCGAAGCTGCTGCGCATGACGATCAACAGCGATACGGAGGAGATCGGCCTGCACGAGGAGCTTGAACTGCTCGCCCATTACGTGGAGCTGATGAACCTGCGCCAGAAGGAGAAGGTCAAGCTGCTGCCGGATATCGCTTCGGAGGCGCTGCTGGTGAAGGTGCCCAGATTTCTGCTGCAGCCGATTGTCGAGAACGCCTTGATTCACGGCTTTAACCAGAGAGCGGGGACGATCCGCGTCCGCGCGGAGATGCAGGACCGGGTGTTGCGCTTGACGGTGGAGGACGACGGCGTCGGTATGGACGAGGACGCCGTCGAAGCGCTTAACCGCAAGCTGTCGAGGGCGATGGACGAACGGGGGGAACGCGGCGGAACCGCCGCGGCGGGCATCGGCTCCGGGACGTCCTTCTCGGGAATGGGGCTGGTCAACGTGGTCGAGAGAATGAGATTGCTGCGCGGCGAAGCGTTTTCCATCGAGGTTGAGAGCCGTCCCGGCAACGGAACGGTCATCCGGTTGTCGATTGCTTACGAGAGGGTGGGGGACCATGTATAACGTCATGCTGGTGGACGACGATTATCCCGTTCTGGAGCTGCTGTCGGAATCGATCGACTGGGCGAATCGCGGTTTCAGGCTGCTCGGGACATTCGAGAACGGCGCGGTCGCCTGGGAATATGCGCAGAGCGAAATGCCCGACGTCCTGATTACCGACATCGGAATGCCGAAGATGAACGGGCTCGAATTGTGCGCGAGAATGATGGCGCGGAAGCCGGATACCCGGATCGTCATTTTATCCTGCCATAATGAGTTCTCCTACGCCCAGCAGGCGATGAGGCTGAACGTGCAGGAATATTTGCTCAAGGAATCGCTGCAGCCGGACGATTTGGTCCGCATTCTCGAACGATTCAAGGAAGGGCTGGATGCGGCGCTGCACATGAACGGAGAGCGGCTCCGCCTGCACGCGATCGCCACCGACGCCCTGGAGCTGCGCAAGGAGCAAGCGTTCAAAAATTTCATACACCAGCCGCTGCTGTCGGCAGATCGGTGGATGAACGAGGCGAACGGCTTCGGCCTGTTCCTGGACGGAGCAAGCTGCTTGCCCGTCGTCGGCTGCGTGGACGATTATCCGCGAGTCAAGCGCCGGTTCGCCTCGGAGCAGACGCTTCGGTTCGCCATCGCCAACGTGATGCGGGAGGTGCTGTCGGCATGGGACCGGAGCGCCCTGCACGTCTCGTACGACGAGCGGAAGCAGATGCTGCTGTTCTCGTATCGGCCGAGCCTGAAAATCAATATATACGACAGCGTTGCCGACCGTTGCCGGACGATCCAGGAGGCCATGCGGCAAGGGCTGAAAATCCGCATGTCGTTTCTGCTGGGAACGGAATGCGCATCGCCGACGGATCTCAAGCGGGAGCTGCTGGCGCTTGTCGCGGAAGAAGATCAACGCTTCTATCTGCCGGCGGGCTCCGTCGCGAAGCATCGGAAGGAAACGCTCGCCGATGAAGATCTGTTCGTTCATTACGACGAGGCGAACGCGCAGCTGCGGGAGGCGCTGGTCGACAAGCGGCACGCCGACGCTTGCCGGATGGCGGAGCAATGGATGGAGCGCATCGCGCGGAAGAAGTACCCGCCCGCCGCCGTGAAGGATTGGGCGCTGAAGCTGCTGCTCGATCTGAAGCTGAAGCTGCGCATGCTCCATTACGCAAGGTCGGGCTATTCCGCCGATACGCTGCACAAGGAAATATCGGCGATCGATTCGATCGGCGAGCTTCGGGAGTGGCTGTCCGAACGGCTCGCGGCCTCCGCGGAGGGGGAGAAGGCGGCATCCTTCAATCGGCGGCCCGAGGTGAAGGAAGCGTGCAAGTACGTCTCCCTGAACCTGCACCGCAGAATCGGGCTGGACGAGGTCGCCGACGTGCTTCACTTGAACCCCAGCTATTTCAGTCGAATGTTCAAGAAGGTGACGGGAGAGACGTTCATCGAATACGTCACCCGCATGAAGATGGAGCGGGCCAAGGAGCTGCTCGACCGGACGACCCGCACGGTCGGGGAAATCTCCGAGCTGCTCGGCTATGACAATCAAAGCTATTTCATTAAAACGTTCAAAGCTCATGCGGGCGTCACGCCGATGGAATACCGGAAATAAGGGGGCTTGCCGACATGCGATCGGAATGGACGGGCGAGGCGATGCAGGCCTCGGTTCCGGCTCCGGAAGAGCTTTATTATCCTCCCGGCGAGACCGCGGCCGGTTTCTGGGCGCGGGCGGCGAAGGCGCCGGAGTATGCCGGGATGGTCGCGGAAATCCGTTCCGAAGGGGAGAGGCTGGAGCGGGAGCCTATGCCGGAGCTGACGGATGAGCTGTTCTCGCTCTACGCGACGACCGGCTCCCGGCTGGCGTACGAGAGAGCGTACTTCGGACGGCGAAGAAGATTGAACGCCTTCATGCTGTTGTCCTTGCTCGCCCCGGAAGAGGAGCGGTACTTCGGACGATTGCTGGAGACGATTCGCGTCATCCTCGCCGAGCCGATCTGGTGCTTGCCCGCGCATGCGAACGGAGCCGACGATGCGAGAACGATCGACCTGTTCTCCGCGGAGACGGGGTTTACGCTTAGCGAGATCGCTTGTCTGCTGGGCGACCGGCTTCCGGCGGCGCTCGCCGAGGAGATCGATCGCGCCGTGGCGGATCGGCTGTTCCGCTCGTACTTGGCGCACGGCCCGCACCCTTGGGAGAACGCGCGGCACAATTGGTCCGCCGTCTGCGCCGGGTCGATCGGAGCGGCCGCGCTGCTCAGGGCGAAGGACGCCGGGACGTTGAACGCCGTGCTCGGGAAAGCGCGGATCAGCTTGTCCTGCTACCTGGACGGCTTCGGCGAGGACGGGGCTTGCCTCGAAGGTCTCGGCTACTGGAATTACGGCTTCGGGTACTTCGTTTATTTCGCCGACTTGCTGAAGAAGCGGACGGGAGAGGATTTGTTCGCCGATCCGAAGGTTCGCCGCATCGCGGCGTTCCAGCAAGCCGCCTACTTGTGCGGGGATTTCGTCGCCTGCTTCTCCGACTCGCCGCAGCGGATTCCGTTCCGCGCGGGCCTGACGCATTACTTGGCCCGGCTCTACCCGGAGCTGAAGATCCCGCCCCGGCGCTATGCAGCGGGCTTCTCAGACGACCATTGCCATCGCTGGGCGCCCGTCTTTCGCGATTGGATCTGGTCGGACCCGCGGCTGGACGGCGAAGAATGGAGCGCATCGTCCCGTTACCTGCCCGAAGCGCAATGGCTGCTCGCGCGACACGCGTCGGCATCGGGGCGCCGATTCGGCTTCGCGGCCAAGGGCGGGCGCAACGACGAGCCGCACAACCATAACGACGTCGGACATTTCATGCTCGTCGCGGACGGAACGGCTTACGCGGCCGATCTCGGCTGCGGCGAATATACGGCGGCTTATTTCGGCGAAGGCCGATACGCTTACGATTGCAACGGCTCCCACGGGCATTCGGTGCCGATCGTGGGCGGCCGGGGGCAGGAAGCCGGCGGAGACCGCGCGGCCGTTGTGCTGGCGTCGGCGGCCGGGGAGCGGGAAGACCGCTTGAAGCTCGACCTGACGAAGGCGTACCGAACGCCGAAACTGCGCTCGCTCGTTCGCGAGCTGGCATGGCGCAAATCGGAGCTTCCGACGTTGACGCTGACGGACGAGGTGTCGTTCGACGGCCGGCCGGCAGCGTTCGCGGAAAGGGTCGCGACGTTCGTTCCTCCCGACCTGGAGGAGGAGGGGATCGTGCGGTTGAGCGGCGGGGACGGATTGGCGGCGATAATCCGGTACGACGCCGTTCAATTGGCCGCGTCCGTCGAGCGGCGCGCGTACGCCGATCATTTCGGACGGACCCGGGAGTGGTACGCGATCGATTGGACGGTGCGCCGGCCGCAGCCGGACGAGCGGATCGAGCTCGTATTCGAATGGGAAGAGGAGGAGACGGGGAGATGACGGAGACGAGCCGGGAGCGGACGGAACGGCCGGATTGGGCGGAGGAAGCTTGGCGGCGGGCGAAGGAGAAAACGGCGCGCAACCTCGTTCGCATCGGCGACGGGTTCCCGCACGCGAGCGTGAACGGCGTTTATACGCTGGAGGAGCCGCATTGGTGGACGGCGGGGTTCTGGCCCGGAATGCTGTGGCAATTGTACGAAGACGGCGGAGAGGAGCGGCTCCGGGAGGCGGCCGCAAGCTGCGAAGCGCGGCTGGACGCGGTGTTGAATGGGTACGAGCGGCTCGATCACGATCTGGGCTTCATGTGGACGTTGACGAGCGTCGCTTCCTATAAGCTGCTAGGCAGCAAGGCTTCGCGAACGCGGGCGCTGAAGGCGGCCAACTTCCTCGCCGCCCGGTTTAACCTGCGCGGGCGCTATATCCGCGCCTGGAATCCCTGGTTCGCGGGAGAGAACAACGCGGGCTGGGCGATCATCGATTGCGCGATGAATACGCCGCTTTTGTACTGGGCGTCGCGGGAGAGCGGCGATCCCCGATATCGCCATATCGCCGAAGCGCACATGGACACCGTGCTCGAGCATTTTATCCGTCCGGACGGCTCGGTCTATCATATCGTGGAATTCGATCCGCCGAGCGGGCAGCGGATCCGGGCCCGGGGAGGCCAAGGGTACGCTCCCGAGTCCGCCTGGTCGCGGGGAACGGCGTGGGCGTTGTACGGCTTGGCGCTGTCCTATCGGCATGTCGCCAACCCGGCTTATCTGCATGCCGCCAAGCGGACGGCCCATTTCTTCCTCGCCAATCTGCCCGGGGATCTCGTTCCGCATTGGGATTTCCGGGCGCCTCCCGAGGCGAAGTACCATCGCGATTCCTCCGCCGGAGCGATCGCCGCGAGCGGTCTGCTGCTGCTCGCGGAGCTGGTCGATCCGCTGGAAGCGCGCGTATATCGGGAGCCCGCCGTTCGCATGCTCGAATCGTTGTACCGGAATTACGGCGCTTGGGACCGGCCCGACGAGGAAGGGCTGATCGTCGAAGGCACGAGCCATTACCCGGAAGGCAAACATGTCGGCGTCCCGCTCATCTACGGAGACTTCTTTTTCATCGAAGGGCTGGCGAGGCTGCGGGGAACCGGCACGATATTTTGGGAATAGGAGGGGGAGCATGCCGAACTCCGGAGAGCGGCCACTGGGCACGAGAGAGGAGATGCGCAAGGCGCTTCGGCGCCTGCTCGCGCCGCTGGCTCCGTACTACAGCGTTGGCGGCGCCCGGCTGCGCCTGGGCGGGAGCGGCGCGGGCCATTCCGCGTCCGTGGCCGAGCTGGAAGGGTTCTCCCGGGTATTGTGGGGCTTGGCGCCGCTGTTGGCCGGGGGAGGGGACGATCCGCTATGGGATATCGTCTTGCGCGGAATCGTCAGCGGAACCGACCCGGACCATGCCGAGTATTGGGGCCTGCCCGGCGACTACGACCAGCGGCTCGTGGAAATGGCGGCGTTCGGCTTCGCGCTCGCGGCCGTTCCGGAGCGTATCTGGACGCCGCTGAGCGCGCCGCGGCGGGAGCGATTGCGGGAGTGGCTGGACGCGATCAACCGGCGTCCCGTACACGATTGCAACTGGCTATTTTTCCCCGTGCTCGTCAATTTGGGCTTCCGGAAGCTCGGTCTTCCGCACGACGCGGAAGGCATGGAGCGGAATCTGCGGCGGATCGACGAATTCGCCTTGGACGGCGGCTGGTACGCGGACGGGATCGGCGGGCACAGCGATTACTATACGCCGTTCGCGTTCCATTATTTCCGTCTGCTGTACGCCGGGCTCGCGGAGCGCGAGGAGCCGGCGCGCGCCCGAAGGCACAAGGCGGAAGCGCTGGCTTTCGCGCGCGACTTCGTCCGGTGGTTCTCGGCCGACGGTTCGGCGATCCCTTACGGCAGGAGCCTCTCTTACCGGTTTGCGCAATCGGCGTTCTGGAGCGCTCTGGCTTACGCGGGCGCATACGACGATGACGTTGCGCCGGGGGTCGCGAAAGGCATCGTCATGCGCAATTTGCGCTGGTGGCTCCGGCAGCCGATTTTCCGTCCCGACGGCGCGCTTGGCATCGGTTACGCCTACGTCAATCCGGTCATGGCGGAAAACTACAATTCGCCCGGTTCTCCCTATTGGGCGCTGCAAGCGTTTCTGCCGCTGGCGCTTCCCGAGAACGATCCGTTCTGGGCCGCCGAGGAACGGCCGCTCCCGCCGCTTCCGGCGTTCGGCGAGCAGCGGCATCCGAGTCTCGTCGTCGTCCGGCAGGCAGGAGACGGGGCTGGCGGCAACGACGGAACAGCGGCCTCCGGCGGAGCGGCTGCCGATCATATTGCCGCGTTCAATGCCGGTCACGGGTCTGCGATCGAGCATACCCATGCGGCGGCGAAATACGAGAAATTCGTCTATTCCGCCCGGTTCGGCTTCAGCGTGCCGCGAGCGGAGTGGGGGCTCGCGCAGGGCGCTTACGACTCGGCGCTCGCGCTGAGCGAGAGGGATAACCTCTATCGCGTCAGAAGGCGGTGCGAGGAGCGCGCCATTGGCGGCAATATCCTCTATTCCCGATGGAAGCCGTGGCGCGACGTCGAGGTGCGGACTTGGCTGCTGGCCGGACTGCCTTGGCATATCCGCGTCCATCGGATCGAGAACGGACGTCCGCTCTCCGCGGCGGAGGGCGGTTTCTCTCTGCCGGCCGAGGACGATCCGGAGATCGAACGGCGGCGGGATTGGGCCTTCGCTTCCGGCTCCGCCGGCACGAGCGGCATCGTCGGCATACGGGGCTTCGGAGAGGCCGAGCTCGTCCGCCCCCAGGCGAATACGAACCTGCTGCACCCCCGAACGGTGCTCCCGACATTGAAGGCTGAGCTGCCGGAGGGAGAGCATTGGCTCATTTCGGCCGTCTGCGGCCATACGGGCGCGAAGGAGCCAGGCGCGGTTCCGTACCCGGAACAGGCCGGGAGCTTGATTCGCGCCGCGCTCCCGGACTTCCCGGGCGGTTCGTTCGGGGAAGCGATTCGCCGGATGCTGGCGGAGGGGATGGCGAAGCTGCTGCAAGCCGACGATTCCCCGTTCGTATAAACATATTGTCAACAGCTTTCATGACGGAAGCTGTTTTTCCTTTCGTTGTTTTTGTAAACGCTTTCCGATTATGATGGATGCAGAATCCCATTTGTTCATTGCGGTTATGTTATGGAGAATGGGTAAAAGATGAGTAGGGAGGTTGGCTATCTCATGAGCGAGTTAACGAAATCGCAAGGAGCTCGGGACGGCGGCTTCAAAGTCGCCGTTCAGCGATTCGGGCGGGCCTTGAGCGGCATGGTCATGCCGAATATCGGCGCTTTTATCGCGTGGGGATTGATCACGGCGTTATTCATTCCGACCGGTTGGACGCCGAACGAGAATTTGGCCGAGCTTGTCGGTCCGATGATCACGTACTTGCTGCCGCTGCTGATCGGATTCACGGGCGGTCACATGTTGCACGGCCATCGCGGCGGCGTCATCGGAGCGGTCGCCACCATGGGCGTCATTATCGGATCCGACATTCCGATGTTTCTCGGCGCGATGCTGGTCGGACCGGCCGCGGCGTGGGTGCTGAAGAAGTTCGACCAAGCGATCGAAGGCAAAATCAAATCGGGCTTCGAGATGCTGGTCAACAACTTCTCGGCCGGCATCATCGGCGGCGCCCTCGCGCTGCTGGCGTACGCGGGCGTCGGACCGGTCGTCCAGGCGGTCAGCCAGACGCTGGCGAACGGAGTGCAAGTACTGATCGACGCAGGCTTGCTGCCGCTGGCGAACATTCTGATCGAGCCCGGCAAGGTTCTCTTCCTGAACAATGCGATCAACCACGGCGTCCTGAGCCCGATTGCGCTGGAGCAGGCGCGAACGACGGGAGAATCGATCATCTTCCTGCTCGAAACGAATCCGGGTCCGGGACTCGGCATTCTGGTCGCCTACTGGCTGTTCGGCCGCGGCATGGTGAGGAACTCCGCTCCGGGGGCGGTCATCATCCACTTCCTGGGCGGGATTCACGAGATTTACTTCCCGTACATTCTGATGAAGCCTCGTCTCATTTTGGCCGCCATCGCGGGCGGCGTCGTCGGCACGTTCACGTTTATGATTCTGGGAGGAGGGCTCGTCGCTACGCCGTCCCCCGGCAGCATTTTCGCATTGATGGCGATGACGCCCAAAGGCGGCCATTTCGCGGTGATCGCCGGCGTGCTGGCCGCGGCCGCCGCATCGTTCCTCGTGGCTGCGATTATGCTGAAGACGGATCGGAAGAGCGAATCCGACGATCTCGAAGCGGCGACGGCGAAAGTTCGGGAGATGAAAGCCCAATCGAAAGGGCAAACGACGGCAAGCCCCGCGACGTCCGCGCAAGCGGCGGCCGGCAAGGTCGGCAAAATCGTATTCGCTTGCGACGCGGGCATGGGCTCCAGCGCGATGGGAGCATCGGTCCTTCGGAAAAAGCTGCAGAAGGCGGGCAGCGACGTGACGGTCGTGAATACCGCGATCAGCGACATTCCGGCGGACGCGGATATTATCATCACGCAGAAAACCCTCACGGATCGGGCCAAAGCAAAGGCGCCGGAAGCCGAGCATATTTCGATCGACAATTTCCTGAACGCGCCCGAGTACGAGGAACTGGCCAAAAGGTTGGGCAAATAAGTCAAGGGTAACGCCGCGCTCGATGCCGGCGTTTCTCCCGTTTGATCGGACGGGGACGGAAAGGGGGGAGCGCGGAGATGAAGCTGTCGCACAGGCAGCGCCGAATACTCGAAGTTCTGCTTGGGCGGCACGGCGAAGTCACCGCGGGCCGGCTCGCCGAGGAAGTCCGGATCAGCGCGCGAACGGTCCACCGCGAGCTGCAAGAGCTGGAGCCGACGGTGCGGTCCCACGGGCTGGCGCTCGTGAAGAAATCCGGCGTCGGCATTACGCTGGAAGGGGCTAGACACGCGCTGGACCGATTTCGGGAGCTGATCGGCGAATCGGAGACGGAAACCTATTCGCCGGACGAACGGAAGGCGCTTATGCTGTGTCTGCTGCTGGAGACGGATGAGCCCGTGAAATTGTTCGCGCTCGCGCGGGAGGCGCAAGCGGCGATTCCGACCGCGAGCCGGGATCTGGACGAACTGGAGCCGCATATTCGCCGCTGCAGGCTTCGGCTCATCCGCAGGCGAGGCTACGGAATCGAGATCGAAGGCTCGGAAGTCGACAAGCGTCTGTTGATCGTCTGGCTGGCGGAGGAAATTCTCGACGATTCCGATTGGTTCGGTCCGGAGAATCCGGCCGGACAGTGGCCGGTTACCCGCAGGCTGTTCGACACGGTCGGCAGAGATACGTTCCATCGGATCGAACGGAGCCTGTGGCATACGGCCGAGGAATGGCTGAACGGGTTGAAGGAGTACGACTATACGCGTCTCTTGATCCGGCTTTCGATTGCCGTTACGCGAATCCGGGGCGGCCATACCGTCAAGCGGGACGAAATTCGCGGCCGGGGCGAACGGGACGACGCGAAAGACGGGGATGCCGCTCTAATCGGCAAGCTTCGAAACGATCTTGAACTCGGCCAACTGCCGGAAGAAGAAACGGCGTATCTCCGAAGCCTGTTCGAAGAAGCCAAGGAAAACGCCGCGGATACGTCCGCCGTCATTCTGGAGAAGTACGGGCTGGAGCTCGCGGAACGCGCCCTCGCGTTCGTCCGCTCGGCGGAGAGCCTGTTGGGTGCGGCGCTCGGCGCGGATCGGTCGCTGCTGGACGGACTGATCCGCCATCTCGGCCCCGCGCTTCACCGGCTGAGCAAGGGGGAGGCGATTCGCAATCCTCTGCTTCCCCAGATCAAGAAGGATTACGAGACGGAATTCCGGGCTGTCCGGCAATCCGCCGAAGCGACCTGGCCTGAGCTGCCGATTCCCGATGAAGAGATCGGATATTTAACGATGCACGTCGGAGCGGCGCTCGAACGGTGGAAGCTAATGCCGAGGCGCCTGAAGGCGCTGCTCGTGTGCACGAGCGGGATCGGTTCTTCGAAGCTGCTTGCCGTGCGCATTACGAAAGAAATTCCGCAGATCGACTTGATCGGGCATTATTCGTGGTACGAAGCTTCCCGGATGCCGGAGGATCGGTACGATCTGATCATCAGCACGGTGGATCTGCCCATCGATTCCGAGCGCTATATTAAGCTGAGCCCTTTGCTCGTCCGGGAAGAAGCGGAGAGGCTCCGGGCCCGCATTCGAGCAATGGACGCGAAGGCGCTCCGTTCCGAATTGCCCGCTTCGGAGAGGGATTACGGCAATTGGAGCCGTCTGAAAATCATGTCCGCCTACGCGCCCGTCATGCTTGGTTTGCTGGAGTCTTTCCGCGTCTATCCGCTCGATAACGAATCCGATCGCGGCGATCCGCGGCGGCTGCTGGCCCGGATGTTGGACGCGGTATCGGCGAAAATCGATGCCGAGCGCGCCGGCGCGATCGCCGACCGACTGATCGAACGGGAGGAGCAGGGGAGCCTGCGGATTCCGGACACGGAACTGGCCCTGTATCATACCCGAAGCGAATGGGTGCGCGAGCCGGCGCTTGCCCTGTTCCGGCTCCAAGTCCCGCAGCCGGTATACGCCGAACCGGGCGCCTATGCGAGGCGGATCCTGCTGATGCTCGCTCCGCGGAACCCGGGCAAGCACGCGCTCGAGACGTTGGGCGAGATCAGCGCCATGCTGCTGCTGCCCGAGCTGGCCCGGCTGTTGGAGGACGGGGAAGAGGAGCGAATCCGTTCCTTTATCGCGCACCGTCTTGTCGCCTACATCGCAGAGAAAATGGAATGGAGAGATGCCGAATGAAAATACTGTCGAAAGAAAAAATCCGGCTGAACGTCAAGGCGGGAGACAAACTCGAAGCGGTCCGGCTTGCGGGACGGCTGCTCGTCGAAGACGGACACGTGCCGCCCGAATACGTCGATTCGATGATCCGGCGCGAGGAAGCCTCGTCGACCTATCTCGGCGCCGGGCTGGCGATGCCGCACGGCACGAACGAGGCGAAGAGCCTGATCAAGTCTACCGGGCTGTCGATCCTCGTATTGACGGATGGCGTAGATTTCGGCGGGGATGAACCGGTCAGGCTCGTCATCGGGCTTGCGGCTCTCGGCGACGAGCATATGGACGTGTTGGCCGGCGTGGCCGAGCTGATGTCCGATGAAGAAGACAGGCAACGCATTCTGAACGCCTCGTCCGAAGAAGATTTGCTGCGAGTTTTCGAGCGGGCTGTGGAACGATGAAGGCCGTTCATTTCGGAGGGGGGAATATCGGCAGGGGTTTCATCGGGCTGCTGCTGTACCGCGCGGGATACGATGTCGTCTTCGTCGACGTGAACGACGAGCTTGTCGCTCTTCTTAACGAACGGGGGGAATATTTCGTACAGCTCGCCGACGAGACGGCGGAGACGGTAACGGTAAGCCGCGTCGCCGCGATTCACGGCAACGATCGGGAGCGGGTCGTCCAAGCGGTTGCGGAGGCGGATCTGGTGACGACGGCGGTCGGCGTCAACGCGCTCAAGTCTATCGCGGAGAACATCGCTTCGGGAATCGAACGCCGGTTATCGGCGTCGGGTATTCAGGAGCCGCTTCACGTGATCGCCTGCGAGAACGCGATCGGCGGCAGCACGTTGCTTAAAAAGCTGGCGCTCGAATTTATGCCGGAGGAGGTTCGCGAAGAAGCGGAGCGGCGGGTCGCTTTCCCCGACGCCGCCGTCGACCGGATCGTCCCGCTGCAGCGGAACGACGATCCGCTTAAAGTCGTCGTAGAGCCGTATTACGAATGGGTCGTCGACCGTTCCGCCATGCTGCCGGGTTATCGGGAGATCGAGGGCGTTCATTATGCCGACCGGCTGCTGCCTTATATCGAGCGCAAGCTGTTTACGGTCAATACGGGGCATTGCGCCGCCGCCTATCACGGCTATTTGAACGGCTGCGGCACGATCCGGGAAGCGATGAACGACGAAGCTGTGTTGCGGGAAGTGCAAGGCGCGCTGGAGGAGACGGGATCGGCTTTGCGCCTGCAATACGGTTTCGATGCGCGGGAGCACGAACGGTACGTGCTGCGAATTCTGGACCGGTTCCGGAACCCTTATTTGACGGATGAAGTCACAAGGGTAGGCCGGTCTCCGATGCGGAAGCTATCGGCGAACGAGCGGCTCGTCCGTCCGGCTCTCCTCGCGCACGGACACGGCTTGCCGACGCCGTATTTGGCGAGAGCGGCTGCTGCCGCGCTGCTGTTCGACGTCGACGGGGACTCCGAAGCCGCCGAATTGCAGCGGTCGCTCCGCCGGCAAGGCGCGGAGGCGACGGTCCGGCAGGCGACCGGACTTCCGGAAGGCCATGCGCTGCTCGACGACATCTTAGAGGCGTACGCGTCCATGAGAGGCGCGGACTAAGCCATGGAAAGGAAGGGGAGCTCGATGGTACGATTCAAAGGGATTGGGGCTTCGCCCGGTCTGGCGATCGCCCCGGCTTACGTCCTGAAGGCCGGGGAAGATTTCGTGCCGGCCGAGAGCAAGACGGACGATCCGGCGGCGGAGGCGGAGCGGTTTCGCGCGGCTGTCGGCACGGCTCGGGAGGAACTGTCGCGCATCCGGGCTTCCGCGGAAGAGCGGCTGGGAGCGGACAAAGCGGAGATCTTCGAAGGCCATCTGCTTATCCTGGAGGATCCGGATTTGATCGACGCCGTTCTCGGAATGGTGCGCGAAGGCGACAACGCGGAGTACGCGCTTCATCGGACGGCGCAGTCGTTCATCGGCTTGCTCGAGCAGATGGACGACGAGCTGCTGCGGGCGCGGGCCGTCGACGTGAAGGACGTTGCCGGCCGGGTCATGCGGCATCTGCGGGGAACGGCGGAGACCGATCTGTCCTCGCTGCCCGACGAGTGCGTGCTGATCGCGGAGGATTTGACGCCGTCGGATACGGCCCAGCTCGATCTGCGCAAAGTCCGGGGCTTCGCGACCGAGATCGGCAGCCGCACCTCGCATTCGGCGATCATGGCGCGCTCCCTGGGCGTGCCCGCGATCGTCGGCGCGGGATCGGGCTTGCGCGGCGTGCGGTCCGGCTCGCTTGTCGTGCTGGACGCCGTCGAAGGCGTGCTGCAGGTCGATCCGGATGCGGAGGAGCTGGCGGAATACCGCGAGAAGCAAGCGGCGTTCGATCGCCGACAGGCGGAGCTCGCGACGTGGGTGAACCGCGCGTCCGCGACGGCCGACGGACATCGCGTCGAGCTCGCCGCCAACATCGGGAATTTGGAGGACGTTCAGAAGGCGATCGACAACGGAGCGGAAGCGATCGGCTTGTTCCGGACCGAGTTTCTGTACATGGGACGGGAACGGTTGCCGACCGAGGAGGAGCAATTCAATTGCTATAAGCACGTATTAGAGCAAATGAACGGCAAACCTGTCGTCATTCGGACGCTCGACATCGGCGGGGACAAGGAGATTCCGTATCTCGATCTGCCGCGGGAGAGCAATCCGTTCCTGGGCCGGCGCGCTTTGCGGCTGTGCCTGGCACGGCCGGAGCTGTTCCGCGTCCAGCTTCGCGCGCTGCTGCGGGCGAGCCCGTTCGGAAATTTGAAAATCATGTTTCCGATGATCGCCGTGCCGGAAGAGCTTCGGGAAGCGAAACGCTTGCTCGAAGAAGAAAGGCGCAAGCTGGCGGAGGAAGGGGCGAAGGTGTCGGATAGCATCGAGGTCGGCATGATGGTCGAGGTTCCGGCCGCCGCCGTAGCGGCGGACTTGTTCGCCAAGGAAGCGGACTTTTTCAGCATCGGCACGAACGATCTGATTCAATATACGATGGCAGCCGACCGGATGAACGAGACGGTAGCTTACTTGTATCAGCCGTGTCATCCGTCCTTGCTGCGTTTAATCCGGACGGTTATCGAAGCCGCCCGCCGGGAAGGCAAATGGGTCGGCATGTGCGGCGAAATGGCCGGCGACGAGACCGCCATCCCGATCCTGCTTGGGCTCGGGCTGCATGAATTCAGCATGAGCGCCGGATCGATCCTTCCGTCTCGCGAGCTGATCGGCAGACTCTCGCATGAAGCGTGGACGCTTCTTTCCGAGGAAGCGATGCGGTTGGACAGCCAGGAGGAAATTCAACGATTCGTGCGCCGACACGTTGCGCAAGAAGGAGGAATGTTCGCATGATCAGGCAGACTTTTACGATTACGAATCCAACCGGATTTCACGTTCGTCCCACGAAAGCGTTCGTGCAAGCCGCGATGAGCTACCCTTGCGACATCGCCGTCATCGCCAAAGGCCGCAAGGTCAACGGCAAGAGCTCGCTTAGCCTGCTCACTTTAGGCATCGTCACGCAGGACGAGGTCACGCTGGAGATCGACGGCGAGCGCGCGGAGGAAGCGATGCAGGAACTGGGCGCGATCCTCTCCGCGGTTTACGAGTGAGCGGCCGGGAAGCAATCCGAGCAGAAAATGGAGGGCGCCCGCCCTCCATTTTGATTTCCTTAAAGATCTGCGATCCCCTGATCTTTGGCTATCGGACACAGATGACCTTATTTTGCCGAAACCCCCTCATTTTGAAGGCGATACGGACAGACGATCCGCTATTTCGATGATCAATGGCCGAAATCGCAATCTCGGAGCCAAATAACGGATCCTCTGTCCGCGAAGGTTCGCAAAACCCGGTTTTGTTCACAATTAGCGGATCCTCTGTCCGAACGGACTAGGACAGTGGCGGCATGGCGGGTTCTCTGTCCGAACGGCGTGGGTGGACTGGGCGTAGGACGGTGGACGATCGCCGGTTATTTCAATTCCGCCGCCGAAATTTCCATTCTCTCTCCCGGCGTGAGCGCCCGGCCGCGCTGTCCCTGCGCCTCCAGCCGCCGGACGAAAGCTTCGCCATCCTGCCGGATCGGCGGGAACGTATTGTAGTGAATCGGAATGACGAGCTTCGCGCCGAACCATGCCGCCGCTTGCAACGCGTCGTCCGGACCCATCGTGTAATGGTCGCCGATCGGCAGGAAGGCGATGTCGATCGGATGGCGGTCGCCGATCATCTTCATGTCCGAGAAAAGCGCCGTATCTCCGGCATGAAGCACCGTCAGGCCCTCGATCTGCACGACGAAGCCGGCCGGCAGGCCGCCGTAGGCGACTTGACCGTCCTCGAGGGTAATTCCGGACGTGTGGAAGGCTTGGACCATCTTCGCTTTCGCGAAGCCGAGATCGACCGTTCCGCCCATGTTGAAGCCGAGCGTTTGAACTTTTTTACGGGCGGCCAGGTAGTTCGCCAATTCGACGATGGCGACGACCGTGGCCCCGTTTGCCCGCGCGATCGGCTCCGCGTCGGCGATATGGTCGTCGTGGGCATGGGTAAGCAATACGTATTCCGCGCGAATGTCTTCCGGCTTCGCGACGGCCAGAGGATTGCCTCGCAGGAAAGGATCGAATAAGAGCGACTTCCCGCCCGTTACAAGCTGCACGCAAGAGTGGCCGTGGTAAATGATTTCCATAATTCAGCCTCCTTTTTCTTTTATTTTAGCCGATTCGGCGCCGGAATGCCCGCGTTGGGCGGATTGCGGACGGAAAAAATCCCTTCCCGGGCGACCGGGAAGGGATTTACGACGAGCTGCGGGAGAGCTGGCGGTCCAACGCGAGCTGGTTCGAGCGGAGATCGTCCATATACGCCCGCACGCATTTTTGCAATTCCAGAAGAATGTCCTCCTGAAGCCGGTCGATGCAATCGCCGGTGCAGAACGCCGAGCAAGCGAGCACGCCGCCCGCGTATTGCTTCGTTTCGATGACGGCCGTATTCAGCTTTTCCTTGTAAATTCGCTTAACCGCGCCGGTCTCCGACTTGATCTCGTAATATCGGCGCGTCTCCAGCAGCAGCTTCCAGGGAACGGCCTGGAAGTCGTACGCGTCCTTGCGCAAGATTCCGGTAACCTTATAGAAGGAGGCAGGCTTTTCGGTCGTGTTCATCGCGAGTTCCTTTCCATCCGCCGCGCTCGGGGCGACGTTTATCCAGAAAGCGCCATTTGAACATTCTACCATCAATCTGCCGACGGCTCCAGTCGAAGGTGGCCGAGATCCCGATATTGCAACGAAATTTTCACATTTGATTCGTCCGGCGCCGTTTGTTTTCCTTCTGCGAGACGTACATCGCCATAAGCGCAAAGCCCGCGATCGCGCCGCCGAGATGAGCCCAAATGTTGACGTTAGGCGCCAGGAACGAATAGAAGAACCCGAATATCAGCGAGATAAAGATCATTTTACGAGTGGCCTCGTCCAGAACGACCTTGCGGAAGACGGCCAAATACAAGTAGGCGCCGAACAAGCCGTAGATCGCGCCGGAAGCCCCGAGGGAGCCGTATTCCGTACCCGCATACACAATCGCGCTCAAGGCGTTGCCGGCGATGCCCGAGACGAGATAATACGCCAAATAACGGGTATGTCCCCACAGCCGCTCCAGCGGAGGGGCGAAGATCAGCGTAGAGAAGCAATTGAACAGCAGGTGCTCCCAGCCGGCATGAAGCGCGATAGAAGTCACGTAACGCCACGGCTCGCCTAAGCCGTAACGGTCGAAATACGGATGCTGGTAGAAGATGCCCCATTCCGACAAGGCTCTGTTCAGAATCAGATGATCGAGCAGGAACGCGACAATGTTGATCGTCAGGAAGATCGACGTGACCGGATAGAGGCGAATGTAGTCGCGGAACTTTTCGTTGCGTTGGAAGATCATAGCATCCCGTTCCTTCGTTCGTGATACTTCTTACTATAGCACCCGCGTGGGGCGAATTCCAAAAACGGACGGAAAAATCGGGCGATGAGCCTGTCATCCCCATGATCGATGGCTATCGGACACAGATGACGTTATATTGTCGAAATCCCCACGTTTTGGAGGCGGTCCGGACAGACGATCCGTTATTTTCATTTTTGGCGGCCAAAATGGCCATCTACGAAGCAAATAAGGGATCCTCAGTCCGCATAGGTGCGAAAAACCGGTTTTGTTCACAGATAGCGGATCCTCTGTCCGAACGGTTTCGGAAGACGAGGCAAAGAGCATGTTACGTCGGCGGGTCTGAGGCGAAAAGGAGGGTACGATGGACTGGTCACAGAGCCTCGTCCCTGCTAAACTCGATAATGGGGCCGCGCAAGCGAGACGATGCCCGGGAGGGTAAGGCATGAACATGTTGTCCCTGTTGCTAGGGTTGGTGCTTATTCTGAATATGGTCCTCGCTTCCGTCGTCATTTTCCGGGAGAGAAGGGACATCGGGTCGACTTGGGCGTGGCTGCTCGTGCTCTATTTCATCCCGTTGCTCGGGTTTGTTCTGTACTTGCTGTTCGCGCAGAATTATCGGCGCGCGCGGCTTTTCGAATGGAAGGATATCGATCGGATCGGAGGCGAGGAGGAGGCGCGGGCGCAATTCGCCAGGCTGCAAGCGGGCGGCGACGAGATTCGCAATCCGACGGCTTCCGCGTACCGGGACCTGGTCTCCCTTCACCTGAACGCCAGCCAAGCCGTGCTGACCGAAGACAACGAAGTCGAACTGCTCATGGACGGGGAACGGAAATTCGCCCGCTTGTTGGCGGACATCGAGCAGGCGCGGGACCACATTCATATTCAATACTATATCGTGCGAAGCGATGCCTTGGGGAAGAGGCTTGTTCGGGCGCTGGCGAAGAAGGCGCGCGAAGGCGTCGGCGTGCGGCTGCTCTACGACGAACTTGGATCCAGGCTGCTGAACAAGCGATTTTTCAAGGAATTGCGGGACGCGGGCGGAATCGCCGAGGCGTTCTTCCCGTCGAAATTCCGTTGGATCAACTTCCGGCTCAATTACCGGAACCATCGCAAGCTGGCGATCATCGACGGCGCAATCGGATATGTCGGCGGTTTCAATGTCGGCGACGAATACTTGGGACGGGATCCGAAATTCGGCTATTGGCGGGATACGCACCTCAGAGTCGAAGGCGGCGCCGTCAAGGCGATGCAAGTCCGCTTCATTCTCGATTGGAACCAGGCTTCCCGCCGGGATATCCGCTATCGCCCCGGCCTGTTCCCGGCCTCCTCGGCCAAGGGATCGACGGGCGTGCAGATCGTCGCCAGCGGTCCCGATTCCCGGCTCGAGCATATCAAGAACGGTTACGTGAAAATGATCGCTTCCGCCAAGAAGTCGATCTTCATCCAGACGCCTTATTTCGTCCCGGATGCCGGCTTCCTGGACGCGCTTCGCATCGCGGCCGTGTCCGGCGTGCAGGTGAACGTCATGATTCCGGACAAGCCGGACCATCCGTTCATTTACTGGGCTACGCTGTCCTACATCGGGGAAATGCTGGAGGCGGGCGTATCCGTCTACATTTACCGCAACGGCTTCATGCATGCCAAGACGATCGTCGTGGACGAGGAGATCGCTTCCGTCGGCACCGCGAATATGGACGTGAGAAGCTTTAAGCTGAATTTCGAGGTGAATGCCTTCCTCTACGACAGCGACATCGCGAAGAAGCTGGCCGACGCGTTCAAGGAGGACATTCGCGTCTCCGAGGAACTGACGCTCGAGAAGTACGGTCAGCGTTCGCGGCTTATCCGGATTAAGGAGTCGGTGTCCCGGCTTCTGTCTCCGATATTGTAAAAAAAATCGTCCCTTCTTCGGAGAGGCTTCTCCGGAGGGATGACGCTTTTCCTTACCCTTTCGCGTACAGGGTAAAGGGCTTATTCCCGGTTGATAAGCCCGGCCGCAAAGCGACCGGAATTTTGATTTGGCGCAGAGTAGCGGAATCGCCGATCGTTTCGACGAGAAGATTAACGGCCTGCGCGCCGATTTCCTCCAGATTCTGCTCGATGAAGCCGAAGAAGGGATGGTGCAGATCGCGAATTCCCGGGTCGTCGAAGGACAGAATCGCCAGATCATCGGGAACCCGGATATTCATGGATTCCGCGACCTTGGCGACGTACACGGCATCCAGCGGATTCAAGGCGAAAACGGCCGTAACGTCGGTATTCTTCGCAAGCCATTCCCGGATACGCTCCATCGAATTGATCTCGTCGTGATAAGGCAATTCATCGTCCGTTCGGGTCAGCCAATGCCGAGGCTCCACCTGCAGCAGCGCCTGACTGGCGAAGTCCAGATATCCGCGGAAACGCTCTTCGGCGCTGGACGTCTTCGATTTGGGAGAGGATACGACGCCGATCTTGCGATGGCCCAAGCCGGCCAAGTATTCCGCGCCCATCTCGCCGCCCTGATAATTGTCCGAATAGACGGCGTTCGTCTGGATTCCGGGCAGAAACCTGTCCACCAGCACGAACGGGAAGTTGTTGGCGCGAAGCTGCAAAATTTCCTCATTGTACGATTCCCCGTCTACCGGACAGATGATCAACCCCGCCGCTCCCGCGGCCACCATCTCGCGAATGGCCGCCTGCTCCTCCTCCTGGGAGAAAACGGATTTCACGATGAGCGTATACCCCGCATCGCGGCAGGCCTCTTCGATGCCGTAAAGCAAGCGGTACGTAAAGTTGTCGTGGAAAGGAAGCATAACGAAACCGATCAGTTTGGGATTAATCTCCTTTAACCGAGGGTTGTCCAAATACTGATTCATTTCGGCGGCTTTGACGAATGTTCCTTTTCCGGCAATCCGGTACACGAGTCCTTCCTTGACCAGATGCTTGATCGCCGTCGTGATCGTCACGCGGCTGACCTTGAAATGCGACATAAGCTCAGCTTCTGTCGGAAGCTGGTCGCCTTCCTTCAATATGCCCTCGTCGATCTGCCCTTTGATATATTCCCTGATCTGGATGTGCAACGGTTTTTTATTTTGCTCCATACATTCCTCGCTCAAATGTCATAATATATTTTATTCTATATGATTTATCGTACTTTGAAAAGGAGAATCTGTCTATTGCCACAAACAATGTATTAATAAATGAATTATAAAATGTATTGACTAAATGAATGATGCAATGTAAGATTCATTATTGTAAGCGGCTACAAATGGCGAAGGGGAGAATGAAAATGAAAAAAAGCTGGCTGGTCGTCATCTCGGTCTTACTGATCGTTATGACGGCATGCGGGAAAAACAACGACGCAACGAATTCGGAAGCGAGCGAGAAGCCGGGCTCCGGCGCTGCCGAATCCGGTGCCAAATCTGTTAAATTAAAGTTCTGGCATGCGTGGACGGGCGACGACGAGGTAACGAAGGCGTTCCTGCAGCTGATTGAGAAGTTCCAGGCGGAGCACCCCAACATTGAATTGGAGATACTGGCCACGCCGCACGATTCGTACAAGACGCTTCTGAAAACGGCCGCCGCCGCGAACGACATGCCCGACGTGTTCCTCACTTGGGCCGGAGCCATGACGAAGGAACTGGTCGACGGACAAGCGATCGGGCCGATCGACGAGCTATTGCTGGACAAGCCGGAGTGGCGGGACCAGTTTCTGCCGAACTCCTTCAGCGACTTTACTTTCGGCAATCAAGTCTACTCTGTGCCGATGGAACTGACGCCGACCTCTTTTGTTTATTACAACAAAACCTTGTTTGACGAAAACAACGTGAAGGTGCCCGAAACGTGGGACGAATTGAAAACGGCGATCGATACATTCAAGGCTAACGATATTATTCCGATTGCGCTGGGAAATAAGGCGACATGGCTCGCTCAGTCCTCGATATTCAGCGCGCTTGCCGACAGAGTTACGGGTACGGAATGGTTCTTGAAGGCGGCTGCCTTGGATGGCGCGCAGTTTACCGATCCCGAGTTTATCCAGGCGCTCGGATATTTGAAGGAGTTGTCCGACAACGGGGCGTTTCAGGACGGATTCAGCAGCATTGACAACGTAGGACAGCAGCAGCTTTACAATCAAGGCAAAGCGGCCATGTTCATCGAAGGGGCATGGGCGATTACGAACCTGGTCTCCCAATCGCCTCCGGACATTCTGGAAGCGACGCATCTGACGGTTCTGCCTTCCATTCCGGGAGGCAAGGGCAATCCTCAAGCGACATCCGGCGTAGCGGGTCTCGGACCTGCGATTAGCTCCAAAGTTTCCGGAGACAAAAAAGCCGCAGCCTTCGAATTGATCTATGCCTTGGCCGGGCCGGAAGCGCAAAAAATGAGCGTGGACAACAACAAGCTTGTCAGCTACAAGGTCGAAGCGTCGCCCGAAAAGGTTTCGCCGCTCTTCGCCGAAGCCAATCGTTTGGTCGGCACGCTGGAACTGACGCCGGTCTACGACGCCGTCCTTCCGGCGGCGGGAACGGACGCCGTTAATAACGGCTTGATGGAAGTGCTTCTGGGAGCGAAGCCGGAGGATGTGGCGAACAGAATCCAGAAAGCGGTCGAGCAAGCGTTGGGCAAATAAGAGGAAATGACGGAAGCCCTCCTGCCGCAGGGGAGGGCTTCCTACTTGAGGGGAGAGCGGAATGACAGCAAAGCATAAAAGCTGGTTCATCTTTATCGGATTGCTGCCGGCAACCGCGCTTTTTTTATTGTTTGTAATTACGCCGATTTTCTGGTCGACGTACTACGGTTTTTTTAATTGGTCGGGAATCGGCTCGGCTAAGCTTATCGGCTTCGATAATTATATCGAAATCGGGCAAAGCTCGACTTTCTGGAAGGCGCTGAAGAACAACCTTATTGTCGTGGCGGCGTCCGTGCTCGGGCAGGTGCCGTTGGCGCTTCTTATCGCCCTGCTCTTGACCAGAAGCTCTTTTTTTCACAGATTCGTCAGGGCGGCGGTCTTCCTGCCGATGGTTCTTTCCTCCGTCGTCATCGGGATGATCTGGCAATATATCTACCACCCGCAAATCGGGATATTGAACTTTGCCATGGAGCGGCTGGGCTTGGATTCCTTGAAGGCGCAATGGCTGGGAGATCCCGCTATCGCCATCTATTCCTTGATTCCCCCTCTGATCTGGAATTACGTCGGTCTGTACTTGCTGCTGTTTATGGCGGCTTTGTCCAACATTCCGTCGGAGGTGAACGACGCCGCCAAAATCGACGGGGCGGCCGGTTGGGTCAAATTGGGCAAGGTTACGCTGCCTATGATTTGGGGCACGGTTCAGACTGCGGTCGTCCTCTGCATAGCGGGCAGCTTGAAGGTGTTCGACATGATCTTCATTATGACCGGCGGAGGCCCGGCGCACGCTACGGAAGTGCTGGCGACCTATATGTACAATAATACGTTCAGCATCTACCGCTACGGATACGGAAGCGCCGTATCGACGGTCATGATTCTGATCAGCTTTACGATTATCGTCGTAAGTCAATTGATCATGAGAAGGGACAATTCCGTTTCTTGATCGGACAGCAGGGAGGAAACGATGCAATGACAGCTTTGCGTACCGGCAATCTTTCAATCGGCAGCTCCGGCGCGATCGGCCGAAGATGGTTATCCCTATCTATTGGAACGATTCTTGCTCTATATGCGATATTGACGGTTTATCCGCTCGTATGGATGGTGTTCAGCGCGTTCAAGACGGACCGGGCGTTTTTTCTGGAGCCGTTCAGCTTGCCGTCCCAATGGATGCTCTCCAATTTCTCCAAAGCCTGGTCGGTAGGAAAGATGGGGATCGGATTTTCGAATACGATAGGGGTTACTTTATGCTCCTTGGTCCTGACGCTGCTGGTCGGATCGCTGGCCTCGTATATTCTTTCGAGATTTCGGTTTAAGCTGAAGCCTCTGATTGTGGGCATGTTTATGGTCGGAATGCTCATTCCGATACACAGCACGCTGGTGCCGCTGTTCATCATCATGAAGCAGCTCCATCTCTTGAACACGTATGCCGCGCTGATTCTTCCTTATACGGCTTTTTCCCTGCCGGTGGCCATCTTCGTGATCTCCGCCTTTATGGCTACCGTGCCGCGCGAGCTGGAAGAAGCCGCATTCGTCGACGGCTCGGGGATCTGGGGATTTTTCGTCAGAATCATGCTGCCCATATCCAGGCCCGCGCTTGCGACTACGGGAATACTGAGCTTCCTGCAATTTTGGAACGAGTATGCGTTCGCTCTCGTTTTTATCAGCAAAGCTTCTCTGAAGACGCTGCCTTTGAGCTTAAATATCTTCACGTCCGGTTATTCGACAAGTTATGGACTCACTCTGGCCGCGATCACAATAGCCGCGATTCCGACCATCGTGATTTATATCCTTTTTCAGGAGCAGGTCATGAAAGGAATGACCGCCGGCGCGGTCAAAGGCTGATCTATCGAAAACGGAGGAGGAAGCATGATGAAGAAGTTAAGCGAGTTCGTAACGGCCCTTGTACTCTGCGTTTCGTTTGTGCTCGTAACGGGCGGTTCCGCCAAAGCCGCCGACAGCAGCTATCCGGTCAGCTTCGAAAGCCTATGGAACAATGAGAGCTATATCGTTCAGGACAACGTGAATACCAAGATGGGCAAGGATTACAATATGTGTTTCCCCGGCTTTGTACAGGTGGGAGATACCTACTACAACTATTTTATCGGCGGCGACAGCTTTGGCGTGGCGATGACCAAGACGACCGACGGCGTCAACTTCTCCACGCCGGTAAGGGTGCTTTCGCCCGATCCGGGCGTCAGCTACGAAAGCTTTCCGGGAGCCTTCTACGAGGACGGAACCTTCTATCTGTATACGGAAAGCTCGGCCAACGGCTACAGTATTACGCTTGCCACTTCGACGGACGGAATCAACTTTACGAAACAGGGGACTTTGCTTACCGCGACAGCGGGGACTTGGGATAGCGGAGGGATTGGTACGCCGAACTTAGTCAGGAAAGGCAGCACCTATTATTTGTTCTATCACGGGTTTAATACGACGACCAATCAGATGTATACGGGAGTCGCCACTGCCCCCTCTCCGTCTGGCCCCTTTACCAAATATTCCGGGAATCCGGTCTTGCCCGCAGGTCCGGCCGGCTCCTACGACGAAGGTACGGCAGGACGCCGGGGAATTATTTTGGAAGACGGCGTTTACTACATGGCCTATGAAGCTTCCACGGCTGCAAGCGGCTATGCGGATTTCAGCACCGCCTACTGGACGGTCGCCCTGGCTAAGTCCACGGACTTGTTGAATTGGCAAAAGCTAAGCCAAAATCCGGTCATCCCGTCTAAATACTCTTACGGGAACGACGGCCCTACCCTGGTTGATATTTTAGGAACGAAATGGATCTATTATCGCGACGACAATAATCCGTACGGCAATGACAATTATGCCAAAAGAGCGAGATTGGCCAACGAAACGAGCGGTCCGGGAATCGGGTACGACGTCATCTACGAAGCCGAGAGCATGACTCACGATATCGGAAGCGCCGTTCCGGACGGCTGGCAGGCGCTCCAGGGCAGCCATAGCGCGGGTTATATGATTTCCGGCCCCGATCGGACCGGACTCGTGGGCGGAGAGAATCTCGCCATATTCAAAGCGAAAATAACCGACAACTCTTTCGATAATGCAAAAGTCATGCGAATCGAGGTATATGATAGCACGATAAGCTCGCTGATCGCCTCCCGGGAGATTACAAGACAACAATTCGTGCAAACCGATCATTATGAATTTTTTACGCTCCCCTATGTGTCGACAGAAGGACATACGCTTAAGTTCAGAGTGTATTGGTACGGAAACGCGGATATCACCTACGACAGAATCCTGGTGAAAAACGGAGATCCTGATCCCCATGCCGCATTGGTGCGCGACAATGAGCGTTTGGAGCTAAGCGACAATTTTGACGACAATAACCTCGGAACGGTTTGGACGACGTTTAACGGCGTTTGGAGCGAGACGAACCAAGTGCTCAGACAGACCTCTACCGCGTTGGGCGATCCGAAGAAAGCTTTGATCAGCAACAGCGGGATTCCTTTTCCCTCCAATATCGAGGTTACCGCCAAAGTTAGGGTGGACTCCTGGACGGATGGAGGTTACGCAAGAGCCGGCGTGAGCATTGCCAACAACACCGTGGACGGAAATGGGTACAACCTAATTTTCTACAACGATCACCATACGGTCGCATTTCTGGATGACGGAGTCGCGTTCGGCCCCAGCTATACGTTTAATTGGTCCAACGATACGTGGTATTGGTTCAAGCTTAAAAATTATAATGGGACGCTGTACGGAAAAGTATGGGAGGACGGGAAGCAAGAGCCCAGCTACTATCCTTATCAATGGACGCACAACACCCGTACGGGCGGGTATCCGGGGTTGAACGGCGGATCGTCCGGGGCTTCCGGGAATAGCACGGTCTCCTTTGACGATGTATCTGTTCACGATAGAAGGGGCATCTACGAAACGGAGGATTCGTCCTATCACCAGATCGGCCGAAAAGATTTGGAGGGATGGTCGGCGAACGTCGGACAGGACAACGACGGCTACTTGCTGTATGGACCTTATGCAACGGATATTCCGACAGGCAACCGGACTGCCGTATTCAGAATGCTGATCGATAACCATACGTTCGATAACAACAATGTCGTTCACTTGGACGTATACGATGCTACGGAATCCACGGTATTGGCGTCGAGAACGGTGACTCGTCAGGAATTTGCGGCGGCGAACGAATTTCAGGATTTCAGCTTGGATTTCGTAAACGCAACGGCGGGCCATCGGCTTGAGTTCAGAATTTACTGGTACAAATCCGCCTATATTCGAAGCGACAAAGTCATTATCAACTAGATATCCGCAGACTTAACATGGCATAAGAGAGAAAATTCGGAGGACCGTACGATGAGCACATATGAATCTATGCTGGCTGAGATGCATGCCGCGCAGCCTAAGCATTATTGGAGCGAGAGAGCGTTAGCCCAATTGGGCTATGCAACGAAGCTTTCGAAGATGAAGAACGGCAAGTACGACGCTCTGCTGGAGAAAGCCGTAACCGATCTGGCGACTCGGGCGGAAGCCGAGGGAACGATTACGAAGGAAGCGGCGTTGGCGGCGGAGGAGACGCTTGCTTCTCTGACCGCCGACTGCAAAAGCTATCGCATGATCTGCGCGGGTCATGCCCATATCGATATGAATTGGATGTGGGGCTGGGACGAGACGGTATCGGTCACGCTGGATACTTTTCGAACCGTGCTGGATTTGATGCGCCGTTATCCCGATTTTCGGTTCTCCCAATCGCAGGCGGCCATTTACCGCATCGTCGAGGAGCACGCTCCCGAGATGCTGGAGGAAATTAAACGAAGGATCAAGGAGAAGCGCTGGGAAGTGACGGCATCCCATTGGGTGGAAGCGGACAAAAACATGCCCAGCGGAGAAAGCCTCTCGCGGCATCTGCTATATACGAGGCGCTATCTGTCCCGATTGCTGGAAATCGATCCCGCATCGTTCGATCTCGATTTCGAGCCCGATACGTTCGGCCATAGCGAGAACGTGCCGGAAATTTTGGCGGACGGCGGCGTCAAATATTATTACCACTGCCGGGGAGACGAAGGGCATCGGCTGTATCGCTGGTACGCGCCTTCCGGAAGGGCGGTGACGGCTTACCGGGAGCCGATCTGGTACAATGGGGAAATCTCTGCCGATATGGCCTGGTATTTGCCGGAATTTTGCGAGTGCTACGGACTTGACACGATGCTGAAGGTTTACGGGGTCGGAGATCACGGGGGCGGGCCGACCCGGCGCGATATCGAGAGAATTATAGATATGGCAGATTGGCCGATCTACCCCGCCGTATCGTTCGGAACCTTCCGGGATTTCTTTCGCTTGACCGACGCGATCGCCGACCGGCTGCCCGTAGTTCGCGGAGAGAGGAATTTCGTATTTACGGGCTGCTATACGAGCCAGAGCCGGATCAAGATGGCTAACCGCTATGGAGAAGCGGCCCTTAACGAAGCGGAGTCTTTTGGGACGTTCGCTGCATTGACCGCGGGCTTCCCGTATCGGTCGGAGCAATTAGCCGATGCGTGGAAAAACGTGCTGTTTAAACAGTTTCACGATATTCTGCCCGGTTCCGGAGTTGCGGCGACCCGGGAGCACGCGATGGGATTGTTTCAAAATACGATGGCGACCGCCAACAGCGTGCGCAAGCTGGCCATGCAGCGAATCGTCGACGCGATCGACACGTCCAAGTATGGGCAGGAGGAGCGCGTCGGCACGACGTCGGAAGGCTCGGGCGCCGGATTCCGGGCGGACCGGTATCGCATCAGCCACGTGGAACGGGGATCGGGCAGGACGCGTATCGTCCATTTGTTCAATTCCGCCTCGTTCGAGCGGGAGGAGGCGACCGAGATTACGATCTGGGATTGGCAGGGAGATCTCTCGGCAATCCGAACGACGGACAGCTCCGGCAACCCGGTTCGTCATCAAATCGTCGACAGCGGCTTTAATCATTACTGGGGCCACCATTATTTGACCGTTCTGCTCTTCGCGCGCGTTCCGGCTTTCGGATATGCCACCTACGTACTGACCGAGGGGAAGAAGAAGCTTCCGACGCCTCCGTATCCCGATCCGCGCAAGGAACGGCCGACCGGCCCTATCGTGCTGGAGAACGCCCGAATCGTTGCGACGTTCGATCGAGAGAATGCGGCGCTTGTGTCTCTGATCGACAAGCGATCGGGGAAGGAGACGATCGGTCAATCGGATGCAGGCATAGGTTCGGCTGCGTTTCGGTTCATTACGGAGGATACGGATAAAGGAATGACGGCGTGGTACGTAGGCCGATATAAACGATCCGCGCTCCTGCGCGAAGAGGTCAACATCCGGGACGTCAATGTAGGAGAGGGCCGGCTCCGGCAATCCTTCTCTTACGAAGTTCCGTTTGCGTCCTCGCTGTTGAAAGTGGCCGTCAGCTTGGACGAGGACAGCGAATGTCTGGTATTCGAGGCGGAATGCGACTGGCAGGAAAGGGGGAACGCGGAGAAGGGTGTTCCCCAGCTCGCGTTTTATGTTCCGCTGGCCTATCGCTGCGACAGCTTTCGGTATGACGTCCCGTACGGCGTCGTCGCTCGCGAGGCGTCAGATATGGATGTGCCGGCCACATCGTGGGCGCTGGCCGCAAGTCCGGAAGCCTCCGGCGCGTCGCTGATGCTGGTCACGGATTCAAAATACGGCTTCCGCGGATACGGGCAAGCTCTGAGCGTGTCCCTCATCCGCGGCTCTTACGACCCGGACCCGTATCCGGAGCTCGGCATGCATCGTTTTCGCATCGGCTTAGGCGTACTCGCGGATACGAACAATCGCACATTGGTCGAACGGGGATACCGCTTCAATCATCCTCTGAACGCGGTGTCGGGAACGTTCCGCTCGGGAAGCTTGCCCGCGGACGACGGTTTTCTGCGGCTCGAGGAAGGCTCGATCGCCGTTTCCGCCGTCAAGCTGCCGGAGGATGGAGGAAGAGGTCTCATTATCCGATATTACGAGACCGACGGGGAAGCGGGACATGCCGTTCTGCGTTTGCCGCTCCCGATCGCGGGAGCCGAGCGGGTCGACGTTCATGAGGCTGCCGAAGGCGGCGGACAGCCGAGCGCGGAAGAGGGCGATATCCGGTTCGACGGGCAGCGGCTGCATATTCGAATCAGACCCTGCGAGGTTTCGGCTGTCCGCGTCTATTTCGATTAATATTTCGTCCGGACAGAAGGGGGAAACTCTAACCGATGTACAAGATGGAACTGAACGAGGGCTGGAAGGTGCGGTTCGAAGAGCTGACGGAGGGGGCGGACCGCTATCGCGAGATCGCGGAGAGATCGGAGGGCTGGATGAACGCTTCCCTTCCTTGCGATATTCATATGCCTTTACTGGAAGCGGGACGGATCAAGGAGCCGTTGCTCCAAGATCATTTCTTCGCCTGCGAATGGACGGAGAGCAAGTCGTGGTGGTTTCAAAAGAGCTTTCGGATTTCGGTCGAACGGTTGGCCGCTGAACGAATCGAGCTCGTGCTGGAGTCGTTGGACGCGGAGGCGGACGTGTTCCTGAACGGCTCGCCTCTCGGTCATCATCGCAGCGCCTTTTATCCTTTTCGCCGGGAGGTGAAGGAGCTGCTGCGGGAAGGGGACAACGAACTGCTTGTCCGCTTGACGTCCGGTTTAGAGCCGTATGGAGATCCATCAGAGATGGCCCGTTTCAAGGATCGGGTAGGCATCGAAAAGGAGCATAACCGCGGAGACATTAGGAGGGTATTCGTACGCAAGCCTCAGTACGGCTTCGGTTGGGATTGGGGGCCGCGAGTGCCGACCTGCGGCATTGTCGGAGGCGTCCGCTTGGAGGGCTATGAACAAGCGGCGATTCGCCAGGTTCATGCGTTCACGGAGTCGATCTTCGGCAGCGAGGCGGCCGTAAGCTTCGAGGTGGAGATCGAGAACCTCCATCCTTATTCTACGCTTGAGGCCGAGGTTCATGTTGAACTGAGCTACGATGGGGAAGCGGCGGCCAAACTGTCGAAGAAGATGCCGCTTCGTTCCGGCCTGAATTACGTCGATTTGCGGCATACGGTTACGGATGCGAAGCTATGGTGGCCCAACGGGATGGGCAGCCCGGATTTATATGAAGTAGCCATATCGGTTGCGATGCGAGGACGAACGCTCCGTTATCCGGAGTTTCGGATGGGCCTTCGGACGATCGAGCTGAATCAGGCACCCGTTCGCGAAGGGGAGCGGCTATTCGCGATTTGCGTGAACGGAGTGAGGACGTTCTGCAAGGGGGCGAACTGGATTCCCGCGGATTCCGTCTATGCACGGATCACGGACGAGAAATATGCGGAACTGGTCTCCGAAGCCAAGGCCGCTCATTTTAACATGCTGCGCGTCTGGGGAGGCGGACTCTACGAGTCCGAAGTCTTCTATGAGGCCTGCGACCGCAACGGAATTATGATCTGGCAGGATTTCATGTTTGCCTGCGCTTTGTATCCGGACGATCTGCCCTGGTTCCGCGAAGAGGTACGGGAGGAGATGGATTATCAGACGCGCCGGCTTCGCAACCACCCCAGTCTTGTTTTATGGTGCGGCAACAACGAGAATCATTGGAACTTCGACATGTGGAAGCAAGTCAATCCGGAAGAAAGCTTTGTGGGCGGGGCGATCTGCTACAACGAATTGGCGCCGCGCATCGTACGCCGCAATTGCCCGGAAATTCCGTATTGGAACAGCTCTCCTTACGGCGGGATACATCCGAACGGGGAGGATTGCGGGGACACCCATTACTGGCAAGACGCGATGATGAGCCCTGATATGGAGAAGAGAATTACCCCCGAAAGGTACGACGACTGGAAATCGAAGTTCGTATCCGAGTACGGCTATATCGGGCCTTGCCGCAAGTCGACGATCGAGCGTTACCACGCCGGCGAACCGTTGGATCGGGAAGGGCGCATTTGGCAGCTGCACAACAACATGTACGAGAAGGAGACGGTCGCGGCAGGCATCGCGAAACACTACGCGGACGCGAAGGAACTCGAGCTGGACGACTACTTGCTCTATGCCGGACTGTGCCAGGGGTTGATGTACGGCTATTCCCTGGAGGCAATGCGTTACAAGCTCGACTGCTCCGGCGCGTTGTTCTGGATGTACAACGATTGCTGGGGCGAGATCGGCTGGAGCGTGATCGACTATGAATTAAAACGAAAAATAGCCTGGTATTTCGCGAAGCGGGCTTGCGCTCCCGCCACCTTTATCGTGAGGGAAAACGAGGGTTTAATACGAGCCGTAGGCGTTAACGAGACCGGCGAGGACATCCGGTGCGAGTTGGAGTACGGCTACGTTTCTTTTGACGGGAGCGCGCGGGACACGCAAACAACCGGCATCCTGCTTCCAGCGTATTCTAGGGACGTCGTTCTGGAGTTTGCGAAATCGACCGGGGACGCGGCGTCCGGCTGTTGGTTCGTTCGCCCCGAGACGGGCTCCTTCGATTTCGAGATATTGCCGGCGATTCTGCGCAGCGGAGCCGTCCGCGATCTGAAGCTGCCCGCGCCGAGCTTGTCGGTCAGCGAATTCGTCCGGCTTGAGAAAGGCGTGCGATTCGCGGTAACGAGCGACGTCTACGCCCATGCCGTCCATTTCGGACTGCCGGATCGCGTAAAGCTGTCGGACGAATATTTCGATCTGCTGCCCGGCGAGAGTCGGACGATTACGGTTCAAGATTCGTCCGTTCGGATGGAGGAAATCGTGCCGAAGGCGGTACGGCTTAATTATTGATTCAAGCAGCAAGATCCAATCGTCGGTGCGTCGAAAGAGTGGTCGAGAACGACGGGCGGAAAAGATAAAGGAAGAACGTATCAATTCGAGGTACACGTCACGGATGGGCAACTGAATGTGATTTTCCTGGGCCAGGTTGACGAGGCGGCAGTCGGCGGAATCGTGGTGGAACGCCTATACTGAGATACCGGAAAGCCTCTGCTGCCAAGCGGAGGCTTCCTTGGTGATTCAGAAAGTATAAAACTCGCCCTACTTATTTGAATCACCTCCGACATAAACGTTATCCCGCCGATCCCAAGGACGGCGTAAGCCGGGTTACTGCAACACATCCCCGAAAAGCTTACTGACAGCGAAGGAAACGCAAGGGAGCTTGCTTGAGACAACCAGCTCGTCATTTTCGTAGAGTTGGGTCAGCACATATTTCCCGCGTTCGTCCAAGTGAAACTGCTCTAAAGTCCGAGACTCGGGATCGACGATCCAATATTCCGGGACGCCGTGTTTCTCGTATACGGTCCTCTTCTTCAGCCTGTCCCGTTTCTGAGAGCTTGGGGATAGAACCTCGACGGCCAGATCCGGCGGACCCTCTATCCCTCTTGAGGTGACAATATGCTTTCGGCTGCGATGGATCATGAGCGCGTCGGGCTGCACGACATTCGTATCGCTTAGGATGACGTCCAAAGGCGCGACGAAGATCAAGTAATCCGATTTGCAGCTTTGTTTTAACTCAAAGCAAAGATCCGACGCAATAGACTGATGCGAGGCCGTAGGACTTGGAGACATCAGCTCCAGCACCCCGTCGATGACCTCGTAACGATTCCCGTCTTCGGGCATTTCCGCATAAATCTCGTAGGTTACCGGCTGCTCCTTCACTTTGTCCGCGGCTTTTTTGTTTTTTTCCATTCGAAACCTTCCCTTCTTGTAGAAATCGGAGTCAACGCAGCCAGCGGTTATTTCAACTGATCCAGAGGAACGGGGAGACTGCGTAAGAGTTCGTCCATGCTGAAAGAAACACAAGGGACAGTACGAGAACGAATCGGTTCCTCACCAGAATAGACATCGATCAGCTCATAATAGCCGTCTTGAAGTTCATACTGCTCCAAAGTAAAGTTGGACGGATCGACGATCCAGTATTCGCGTACACCGTACTTGGCGTATACGTTGCGTTTCGTCAGCTTGTCACGCTTAAGAGAGTGCTTGGACATAATCTCGACGACGAGGTCGGGAGCGCCGTTAATGCCACGGTTACTGATAATGTGCGTTCGGCTCATGTGGACCATAACGAGATCGGGCTGTCGAACCTCGGTATCCGAGAGGATTACGTCTACCGGTGCAACCGCAATAATAAACTCATTTCGGCAGCTTGCATTCAGCCTGAACAGGATTTCTCCCAGCAACAGCTGATGAATAAATAGAGGAGAAGGACTCATCAGTTCCAACACTCCGTCCGAAATCTCGTAACGGTTGCCGTCGTCTACCATATTCGCGTACATCTCGTAGGTCACGGGCGACTCCTTCACCAATTCCTCGTACGTCTTCTTCTTCATTTTCCCCGCCTCCGGTTCATAGCCCAAAAAGCACCCCGCAAAGAAACACGTGAACGTGTCCGGCTTTGAGAGGTGCTTCCTCGACTTGATTTCCTTTATTATGCCGAATTTATCAGGGGCTGTCAATCTTCGGCGCTGAGGCCGCCCAGCCCTGCGATTTGCGACAGAGCGACCGAGAAGGTAGGATAAAGAGAAAGCGAGAGGAAGGACGAAAGGCGATGAAGCTATCATTCCGGCAAGTAGAAACAAGGGTCGACATCGAGGTTGCGGCTCGATTGGCCTCCGAAATTTGGCACGAGTATTTCGTCAGCATTATTTCCACCGAGCAGATCGACTATATGCTGGACAAGTTTCAATCCGCCCAAGCTCTGACGGACCAGATTGAGCGCCAAGGCTATGAGTATTACTTCATGCAGGCGGAAGGACGCAACGTCGGGTACATAGGGATCAAGCCGGAGGAGACGAAGCTGCTGCTGAGCAAGCTTTACCTTCTCAAGGCGCACAGGGGCCAAGGGTACGCGAGCCAAGCAATGAGCTTCCTGGAGGAGCTATGCAAGAGGCGCAAGCTGGGCGCGATCTGGCTCACCGTTAATCGGCACAACGCATCCACAATTGCGGTCTACGAGAAAAAAGGCTTTCGAACCGTTCGCGAGCAAGTGGCGGACATCGGGGGAGGCTACGTTATGGACGATTATATTATGGAAACAGAAATTGCGCTTGATAAACCGGAACGATAGATAGTTCCTCGTACGTTAATTTTACACGGTGAGCTATACTCCGGAAATCAAAACGAACATACCGGATTTTGCGGTCTGGCTCCCAGTGGAGACTGGTTGACGATTGAAGAGAGTCAATTTGATCTGCAATCCTGCAGCGATCCATTATGGAAGGCGAAACGCTGGGAGCGGTCAAAGGATAAACGCGATTGCGAGGTTGCGGCGGGAAGCCGATAGACATAGTGTTAGCAACGATAAAGCCTGACCAGATATAAGCATGTATAACATAAAAGACTCTTACTCTAGCATGTCCGGATGCACAGGCAGGCTTTGTACAATTTCGCTCATGCTGAACGAAGCGCAAGGAGCCGTCATTGAGCTGATCGTGTCGTCTTCGGCGTAAACCTCGATCAGTTCGTAGCGATCTCCGTCCAGAGTGTATTGCTCCAATGTGAAGTTGGAAGGATCAATGATCCAGTATTCAGGGACGCCGTATTTCGCATAAACGGTGCGCTTCTTTACCTTGTCCCGCTTGCGCGAATGCTCGGAAGTAATTTCCACGACGAGATCGGGGGCGCCGTTAACGCCTCTGTTGCTGATGATCGACAATCTGCTGCGATGAATCATGACGATATCCGGCTGTCGAACTTCCGTATTGGACAGGATGACATCGATCGGCGACGGGACAATGATGAACTCGTTTCTGCAACTGGTTTCTAAACTGAATAGCATTTTGTGGCATATCATCTGATGCGTAAACGTAGGCGAAGGGCTCATCAGTTCCAATACGCCGTCGGAGATTTCGTAGCGGTTGCCGTCGTCGATCATACTGGCGTACGACTCGTAAGTTACGGGCGATTCCTTGATGACCTCTTCGTACGTTTTCTTTTTCACGCTCATGACAGTTCTCCTCCTCTTCGGAGAAAAGAAGCACCTCAGCAAAGAAACACATCGTGTGTTTATCTTTGTGAGGTGCTTCCTCGACAATTATTTACTCCATTATGCATGAATCTCCATGGTCTGTCAATTTGAGGCATAACCGTATGATAATAACGCCGATGGTGTCCTGCCATCCCCGCTATTTCTTCTCCAAATACTGATTCGGGGAGACGCCGTAATTGATTAAATATTGCTCGACATTAATGTTCGTTTGATTTAATATTATGTTATAAAAAAACATAAAACGAACAAAGGAGCAAACAACATGTCACTTAAACCACGGCTTAACCGAATGTTCAGTGAGCAGGGCAAGTGCTTCGACGTTGCGATCGACCACGGCTTTTTTAATGAGTACTCCTTCCTTGCCGGCATTGAAAATATGAAGAGCGCCATCGAGACGGTCGTTCAGGCCGGACCGGACTGCATTCAGCTCAGCACGGGGCAGGCGAGATTGCTGCAGGAGATCCCGGGCAAGAAGAAGCCCGGCCTCGTGCTGCGCACGGACGCTGCCAACATCTATGGAAGCGTGCTGCCGCGTCATCTGTTCAGCGAGCTGGTCGACCGCGCGATCGAGCAGGCGGTTCAATTGGATGCCGTAGCGGTGTGCGTCAACCTGCTGCTGCTGCCGAACCAGCCCGAGCTGCATCGCCAATGCGTGCGCAACGTTTCGCTGCTCAAGACGGAAAGCGATAAATACGGCATGCCACTGATGGTCGAGCCGCTGGTCATGCTGCCGAACGAAGAGAAGGGCGGCTATATGGTCGACGGCGACATTCGCAAAATCATGCCGCTCGTCCGGCAGGCGGTCGAGCTGGGAGCGGACGTCATCAAAGCCGATCCTTGCGACGACGTGACCGAGTATCACCGCGTCATCGAGGTCGCGTCCGGCATTCCGGTGCTCGTTCGCGGAGGGGGACGCGCGAGCGACGAGGAGATCGTGAACCGGACGGTCGAGCTGATGAACCAGGGAGCGGCCGGCATCGTCTACGGACGGAACGTCGTACAGCATCCGACGCCGGGCGCGATGACTTCGGCCTTGATGAGCATTGTGCACGAGGGCGCGGGGGCCGAGCAGGCGCTGGCGATTCTGAAAGGGGCGCAGCAATAATGGCGAAGAAAATTGTATCCTTCGGCGTCATCGGCTGCGGGCTGATGGGCAAGGAGTTTGCCAGCGCGGCGGCACGCTGGTGCCATCTGACCGGCGTCGATTTCGAGCCGCGCATCGTGGCGGTTTGCGACGCCAATCCGGCGGCGACGCAGTGGTTCCAGGACAACGTGCCGAGCGTGGAGCGCGCCTATACGGACTACAAGGAGCTGCTAGCGGATCCTGGGGTCGAGGCAATCTACTGCGCGGTACCGCATAATCTGCACGAGCAGATCTATATCGATATTATCCGGGCGGGCAAGCATTTGTTGGGAGAAAAGCCGTTCGGTATCGACCTGCAAGCGAACGAGGCGATTATGGCGGCCATCCGGGAAAATCCTAAGGTTGTCGTGCGCAGCTCGTCGGAGTTCCCGTTTTTCCCCGGCGCGCAGCAAATCGTTCAGTGGGTGAACGAGGGCAAGTTCGGACGGATCATCGAGGTCGAAGCCGGCTTCTGGCATTCCAGCGACCTTGATCCGACGAAGGCGATCAACTGGAAGCGGCGGATCGCGACGAACGGGGAGTACGGCTGCATGGGCGACCTCGGCCTGCACGTGCTGCATCTGCCGCTGCGCTTCGGCTGGAAGCCCGCGAGCGTGCGCGCGCTGCTCTCCAAGATCGTCGAAGAGCGTCCGGACGGCAAGGGCGGCATGGCGCCGTGCGAGACGTGGGACAACGCGATTCTCGCTTGCGACGTGAGGACGGCCGATCAGCAGTTCCCGATGGTTCTGTCGACGAAACGAATCGCTCCCGGACACGCGAATACGTGGTTTATTCGCATTCAAGGCACCGAGATGTCCGCCGAATTCACGACCAAAAATCCGAAGCAGGTGGCGTCTCTTCCTTACGCGCCTGGCGGACCGCAGGCTTGGCATGTTGCAGATGCGCCGTACAAATCGGCCTACGGCACGATTACCGGCGGAATTTTCGAATTCGGCTTCTCCGATTCGATTCTGCAGATGTGGGCGGCGTTCTGCGACGAGGTCGTTCACGGCAGGGAAGGGATGCAGCAGTCGTTCACATGCGCATTGCCGGAGGAAGCGGCAGGCAGTCATCGCCTGTTCACTGCCGCTCTGGAATCCGACAAGACGGGCGGAACCGCGGTCGTGGACTGGGGGAGCGGGGCGTGAACAAGAGCGATTCCTCCGCATCCGCCGCCGAGATCGTCGTTGCCGGACATATTTGCCTTGACGTAATTCCGGCGATGCATGGCGGCAAGCCGGGTCAAGCGATCGGGGAATTGCTCGTCCCGGGCAAGCTGGTCGACATCGGGGCCGCACGGCTTTCGACGGGCGGCGCGGTGCCCAATACCGGAATCGCCCTGCACCGTCTCGGGTTCCCGGTAAAGCTGATGGGCAAGATCGGGGACGACTTGTTCGGCGGGGCGATTCTGTCTATCCTTAAAGGATACGGAGAGCGGTTGGCCGACGGAATGATCGTAGGGGCGGGCGAATCCAGCTCCTATACGATTGTCATCAATCCTCCGGGCGTCGACCGGATTTTCCTGCATTGTACGGGCGCGAACGATACGTTCTCGGCGGACGACGTATCCCAAGCCGCTTTGGCGGGAGCAAGGCTGTTTCACTTCGGATACCCTCCGCTTATGCGGCGGATGTACGAAGACGGCGGCGCGGAGCTGGAGAGAACGCTGTCCGCAGCCAAGTCGAGCGGGCTGACCGTATCGCTCGATCTGGCCCGCCCGGACCCGGAATCGCTTGCGGGTCAAGCCGATTGGCAAACGATTCTGAAGCGTTCGCTGCCGCATGTCGACGTGTTCCTGCCTAGCTTCGAAGAAATTTTATTTATGCTCAGACCGTCCCAATACAGCGAGCTTTCCGAACGCCACGGCACGACCGAGCTGCTTGCGTACGCGGACGGACCGCTGCTGTCCTCGCTTGCCGAACAATTGCTCGGCATGGGGGCTGCGGTAGTCGCGTTAAAGCTGGGCGAGCACGGGCTGTATGTTCGGACGACCGGAAGTCCGGAACGATTGCGCGAGATGGGGCTTTGCGCGCCCGTTGCCGGAAAGCTGGAAGCGTGGCAAGGCAAGGAATTGCTTGCGCCGTGTTATCGGGTCGAGGTCGCCGGAACGACGGGGGCCGGAGACTGTACGATCGCCGGGTTCCTGGCCGGATTGCTCAAGGGGCTGTCGGCGGAGGAGACGCTGCTTGCGGCAGTGGGCACAGGCGCGTTTAACGTGGAACGGGCTGATGCGGTGAGCGGCATCCCGGGATGGGACGACCTGCAGAGCAGAATCGCGGCCGGCTGGCCGCAGCGGGAAACGGGGTTGTCTTTGCCCGGCTGGTCGCGCGAATCCGCCGACGGAATCTGGTCCTTGAACGCCGACGAATAAGAAGGAGGCTGTACAATGTCCATACTGCGAAGCGAAGTGAAGAGAGCCCAGAAGCGCGCGGCGGAGCTGCTGGCGAACGCCGGCATCGTGCTGACCGACGTGGAGCGCGAGAACATCGAAGTCGCCGGTTTCGGGCTTGGCGACTTGGAGACTCAGGGTCTTGAACTGGTTACGTACGTGAATACGGATCGCTATTGCGCCAAGGATCTGGTGCTTTTCCCGAGACAGACTTGTCCGGAGCATATTCATCCTCCGGTCAACGGCGAACCGGGCAAGGTGGAAACCTTCCGCTGCCGCTGGGGGCTTGTGTACTTATACGTGGAAGGGAAAGCGGCTGCCGTTCCCCAGGCTGTCGTTCCCGCGGGAAGCGAGTCTCATTACACCGTATTTCATGAAATCGCGCTTAGACCGGGAGAGCAATATACGATTCCCCCGAACACGAAGCATTGGTTTCAGGGCGGCCCCGAAGGCGCGATCGTCTCCGAATTTTCCAGCACGAGCCGGGACGAATTCGATATTTTCACAGATCCGGGAATCGAGAGAATACCCCGAGTGATCGAGGACTGACGGGAGAAAGGGGAACCGGCATGCACTTATACGGCAAACATTGGACAAGAAGGGAAGTCGAGGCGCGCGTCGGAGGCGTCGGTCAGATTGGCGGAGTCAGGCGAATGACGTTGTCGGAGGGCAAGGAAGCGGGGACGGAGCTGATCGAAGTGCGGACCGGCGCCGGCCTTGCGTTCGAGATCGTTCCCTCCAAAGGAATGGACATCTCCCTGGCGCAGCTGTGGGGTACGCCGATTTCCTGGCAATCCCCGAACGGCAACGCTCACCCGGCCTTCTACGAGCCGGAAGGAACGGGCTGGCTGCGTACGGCGTCGGGCGGTCTGCTGATGACTTGCGGATTGGCGCATGTCGGTTCTCCTTCCGCGGACGAGTCCGGCAGCTACGGTCTGCACGGCAGAGCGCATCACACTCCGGCCCGCAGCGTCTGCATCCGCGAAGAGTGGGTCGGCGACGAGCTGGAGTGGAGCGTAACCGGCGTCGTGGAGGAAACGGCGATCTTCGGCAGCAAGCTAAGATTGACGCGGGAGCTGTCCGGCAGGCTGGGCGACAATCGGGTCGCGATCCGGGACAGAGTGGAGAACTTCGGCTTTCGGCCCGCGGAGCATATGATGCTCTATCACTTCAACTTCGGGTTCCCCCTGCTGGGCGAGCGGGCGGAAATCCGGCTTCCGGAGGCCGACCGCGAAGTCCGCGCCGGCGGGGGCGGAGCCGCGCCGGAAAGCTGCGCTTCCTGGGATGCGCCGGATCCGGATGTCGAGGAAACGGTGTTCTATCATACCTTGAGGCGGGAGGCGGCCGATGGGGAAGGCATGGCGGAGGCGATAATCGTTCAGCCGGAATTTCCGGCGGTCGGAGGAGCGAGGGCGACGGAGGTCGCTCTCCGCTGGTCGGCCGACACGCTTCCGCTGCTCGTCCAGTGGCGGATGCCCGGAGCGGGCGAGCACGTCCTCGGCCTGGAGCCGTCCAACTGCTTCGTCGAAGGGCGCGAGGCGGAACGCCGCCGCGGAGGACCGATCGTCCTGGCGCCCGGTCAATCGATCGATTATCGATTGGAGTTGAACGTCGTTTAACGGAAGGCGATAATAGAGGCATATCGAATGGGACGATCGGGAGGCCGTACGGCAATGAAAGGGAATTACTACAGCTTAAATGCAAGGCAGCAACAGATGCTCGAGCAGATTTCCCGGGAAGGCGAGGTTCGGGTGTCGACCTTGAAGGAAACGTACAGCGTGACGGAGATGACGATCCGCCGCGATCTGGAGAAGCTCGAGGAGACGGGGGAAGTCAAGCGCACGTTCGGCGGGGTCATCTTCGTCGGCCGGGACGTGGCGCTGCAGGAACGCGTCTCCCTGCTGACCGACGAGAAGGCGAGAATCGGCCGACATGCCGCGTCGTTGATCAAGCCGGGGGAGTCGATCTTCATCGACGGCGGGACGACGACCTCGCAGATTGCCCGGTTTCTGCCGCACGGGATGAACATTACGGTCGTGACGAACGCGCTTAATGTCGTCACCGAGCTGTCCGGCAAGCAAATTCCCGTCATGATGACGGGAGGCATGTACATTGAAGCGACGCATTCCCTCTCCGGGCCGCTCGCGGTTCAGAGCTTGTCCGGAATGGCCTTCCATCGCGCCTTCCTCGGCACGACGGGCATCACCGTAGAGCATGGCTTCAGCAATTCCAATATTTACGAGGCGGAAATCAAGCAGATCGCGATCCGTCAAACTACCGACACGACGATCGTCGCGGACCACTCGAAGTTCGGAACGAAGATGCTGATCTCGTTCGCTCCGCTCTCCGGCGTGCAGCGGATCGTCACCGATCGGCTGCCCGACGAAGCGCTTGCGCTGGCTTGCCGGGAATCGGGCGTTCTGCTGGAAGCCGCCGAGTAATTTGAAGACGCCCCCGTGCCGCTTATGCGGCGGATGGGGGCGTCTTCTTGCTTTGGCCGGAGCTGCAGTCGCTGCTGGACGGTTACGAGATTGGCAGATCCGCTTGATAGCGGAGCAATATCGTATACCGATGTCGCGTTTGTGGATACACATGGGCGATGAGATCTGATACCCTGATCTTGTCTAATCCGAATCCTGATAGGTGGAGGCTAACCATGAGCAGATTGCGTATCGGCATGATCGGCACGGGTGGAATCGCGGAATGGCACGGAAGACAGCTGTTGGAGCTGCCGGAGGCGGAGATTGTCGCGCTCGCGGACACGAGCGAGCGGAGCAGGGACAGATTTACTGCGAAATTCGATTTGCGCGAGGCGGCGCAGTTCGAGGATTATCGCGCGATGCTGGAGGAAACCGAGCTGGACGCCGTCGTCATCTGCTCGCCTCATACGCTGCATTACGAGCAAGCGACGGATGCGCTGAACAAGGGGCTGCATACGCTGATCGAGAAGCCGATGACCTGCAGTTCCGCGGAAGCGGAGCGGCTGATCGAGACGGCGAAGCGGTCGGGGAAAATTTTGCAGGTATCGTACCAGCGCCATTTTCAACCGGAGTTTCAATACATTAAAGAGGCGATCGCCCGAGGAGAGATCGGCAAGCTGACGTCGATCACGGCTTCGCTATACCAGGATTGGAAACAGCTGACCCCGGGAACCTGGCGGCAAAATCCGGCGCTCTCCGGCGGAGGCTTCCTGATGGATTCCGGCAGCCACATCATCGACGTGCTGCTATGGACGACCGGGCTGACTCCGGTCGAGGTCAATACGCGGCTGCATCGCCACGGTTCTCCCGTCGAGATCGACACGTTCACGACGATCCGGTTCGACGCAGGCGCCGTAGCCGGCTTGAACCTGGTCGGATACGCGCCATGCTGGCACGAGACGTACGTGTTTTGCGGGGAGAAAGGCGGCATTTTTTACGATAACGGGAAGATTACGGTTCGCCGCCATCGCGAGGATCCGATCGTGCCCGAGCTGCCGCAGCCGAAGACCGATCAGGACAAGAGCTTCGTCGACGCGATTCTCGGGCGTCAGGAAGTTGCGGTGAGCGGGGAGTTCGCGTATCGCGTCGTGAAGTTCTCGGAGATGGCGTACGCGTCCGCGGGGTATTCGCCGCTAGAAGAACGTTCGGCAGGAGGGGTCGAAGGGTGAATTATTCGATCGGAATGCGCATCCCTCCCCAGATCGGAGCGGAAGGGATCGCGTCGGTCGCCGCATGGGCGGCCGGCATCGGTTTGGACGTGTTGGACGTAAGCGAGCTGACCTCGGACGTCAAGACGGCTTGCGAGCAGGCGGGAATCGGGATCGGCTCGACGGACGCCCGGAACGTCGGGCAATTGCTGAGCCGGGACGAAGGCCGGCGCGCGGAAGCAGCGGCGGGCCTGAAGAAGCAGATGGACGATATGGCCCGGCTCGGAGGCAGAACGCTGTTCCTGTGCCTGGTGCCCGAAGACGCGACGCTGCCGCGGGCGGAAGGGTTCGCGATCTGGAAAGAGACGTTTCCCGAGCTGGTCGCCTACGCGGAAAAGAAAGGCGTCTACATGGCTATCGAAGGCTGGCCGGGTCCGGCGCCGCACTATCCGACGCTGGGGTGCACGCCGGAAATGTGGCGGGCGATGTTCGAAGCGATCCCGTCCAAGCATTTCGGCCTGAATTACGATCCTTCCCATCTCGTTCGCCTCGGCATCGATTACGTGCGGGCGTTGTCCGAATTCGGCGAACGGATCAACCATTGCCACGGGAAGGATACGGAGCTGCTGAAGGACGAGCTGTACGAATGCGGTCACTTGCCAGCGACTTTCGGAGAGAAATACGGGTTCTCGGAGGGCTCTTGGCGGTATGCGATCCCCGGTCACGGAGAAGTGGACTGGGGCAAGGTTGCGGTTCGGCTGGAGCGGGCCGGCTATCGGGGGCCGGTCTGCATCGAGCTGGAGGATCACCGGTATTGGGGATCTCCGGAAGCCGAACGTCAAGGCATCGAGAAAGCGGCGGAGCACTTGGCCAAGTATTTCAAATAACCGGTGAGCAATGAAAAATTCCAGACGGATCTGCTAGCGCGCGCAATCCAGCGTTAACAGGTTAGTCTGGAGTTTTTTGTATAAAGCAAACCTCTCTTGCCCTGCAAATGGCGAAACGATACGGTCGGTCCCGGCAAGCGGGTTTGTTTTCGACGCAGCTCTCGTGCGGTTGTTTGTACGATTCGTCGTACAAACAACCGCGCTTTTGTCGGCGATTCAACCGCTTTGGATGCTTTATCGTACAAAACGCGGCGTTAGAAAGGTTCGTGACCGAGAGTTGTATGTAAAATCGTACAATTTGACTTAGATTCACGACATCGGACGCATCCTGGACAAGCTGGACGATCTCGGGCTGGGACGACACGATCGTCGTCTTCACGTCCGATCACGGGCATTTCTTCGACCAGCACGGCCTGCAATTCAAAGGAGGCTTCCATTACGAAGACCTGATCAAGCTGCCGTTCGTCATTCGGTATCCGGGTCGAGTGCCCGCAGGGCGGACGAGTCCCGCCATCCAATCGCTGGTCGATCTGGCCCCGACTTTCCTGTCGGATGCGCAAAGGGATATCCCGCCAGGTCGCGAGACGGACCTGGGGGATATCCCTGTGTCTTTATCGCGGCAGAACGCCCATACCGAACAAGCGGTAGCCTCTGCTGTAAAGCGGAGGCTTCTCCGGCTACTGCAGCACATCGCCGAAAAGCCGGCTGACCGCGAAGGAAACGCAAGGGAGCTTGCTTGAGATGACCTGCTCGTCATTTTCATACAACTGGAACAGCGCATATTTCCCGCGCTCGTTCAAGTGAAACTGCTCCAACGTTCGGGATTCGGGGTCGACGATCCAATATTCCGCCACGCCGTATTTCTCGTATACGGCCATCTTCTTCAGTCTGTCCCGTTTTCGAGAGCTGGGGGAGAGAACCTCTACGGCCAGATCCGGCGGACCTTCTATTCCTCTGGGAGTGACAATATGCTTTCGGCTTCGATGGATCATGAGCGCGTCAGGCTGAACGATATTCGTGTTGCTCAAGATGACGTCCAGCGGCGCGATGTAGATCAAGTAATCCGATTTGCAGCTTTGTTTCAGCTCAAAGCCAATGTCTAACGTAATAGACTGATGCGAAGCCGTAGGACTGGGAGACATCAGCTCCAGCATTCCGTCGATCACTTCATAACGATTCCCGTCGTCGGGCATTTCCGCGTAAATCTCGTAGGTTACCTGCTGCTCCTTCACTTTGTCTGCGGCTTTTTTGGTTTTCTCCATTCGAATCCTTCCTTTCTTATAAAAATTGGTGGAAACGCCGCAAGCACTATAATCAAAAAGCACCCCGCAAAGAAACACGTGAACGTGTCCGGCTTTGGGAGGTGCTTCCTCGACTTGATTTCCTTTATTATGCCGAATTCGTAAGACGCTGTCAATCATTGGCGCGCAGGGGCCAGAGGTCAAGCTAGCGATGGGCTTCCTCGTTTATTTTGCCGAAAGAGCGACCCGAAACCCGATATTGCCGCCGGAGCTGTCCGGCGTATTCGAGCTTCTGGCGGCGACCCGGTAGCGGTTGCAATAGGAGCGATGGCATAAGTAGGAGCCGCCTCGCATGGAACGCTTCCCCGTCGGTCGTTCGAACCGCGGGTTCATCGCGGCAGTCGTCGTATGATAACTCGGGCTGAACCAATCTGCGCACCATTCCCACGTGTTGCCCGCCATGTTGTACAAGCCGTAACCGTTAGGCTTGTACGCATCGACCGGAGCCGTCCCTTCGTAACCGTCGCTCGCGTTGTTTTTCACCGGGAATTTGCCCTGCCAAATATTGCAGCGATGCTCCCCGTCCGGCTTGAGCAGATCGCCCCACGGATAGGTTTTCCGCTCCAGCCCGCCTCTTGCGGCATACTCCCATTCCGCTTCGGTCGGCAGGCGCTGGCCCGACCACCTGCAATAAGCGTCCGCATCGTGCCAGGAGACGTGAACGACGGGATGATCCATCCGGTCCCGGATGCCGGAATCGGGACCTTCGGGCTGCGCCCAATAAGCTCCTTTCACGACGTGCCACCACGGGGTCGCTTGCGGGACGGCGTCGACCCGGCTCTTCGTCTCCTCGGAGACGAGCAGGTGGAAGACGTACGACCAGCCGAACTTCTCGGCTTCGGTCAAATATCCCGTGGCCTCGACGAATCGTTGAAATTGCGCGTTCGTGACGGCGCGCGGCGAGATATAGAATGGAGCGATTGTGACGAGACGCGCCGGGCCTTCCCCGTCGGCGGGGAAGCCCTCGCGGGAGTCCGTGCCCATGACGAATTCGCCTCCGGGCAAGTACACCAAATCTTCCGCGGGATTGACGGCGGATCGAGCTTCGATCGGTTCTGCGGGGAGAGCGTCCAAGGCTTCTCCTCCGGCGGGGCCGGCGCTTCGCCGCGCGGCGCAGCAAGCCTTTATCGGTCGTTGATTCAAGCGGGTGTGCTCCTTTCGTCAATCGAATGCCATGCGGCGGCGGCTATCCGTACACCGCGATGCCGACGAGCCCGGACACGAGCAAGACGGAGATCGGGTGCTTATGCAGATAGACAAGGGCGAACAGCGACCCGGCAAAGATCAACAGTTGGCTCCAAGCGAGGCCGTCGAACGCGAACGTCATTCCGGAATGCTGCGCGAACACGATGGCCGCATAGACGATCATTCCCGCGACGACAGGCCGAAGCCCGAAGAAAGAAGATTTGACGAGGTCATTGTTCCGATAACGGATAAGCAATTTGCCGGCGGCAAGGATCAAGGCCAGGGACGGGAGGAGCATTGCCAGGGAGGCGACGGCCGCCCCGATCGTCCCGGCCTGGTGGTAGCCGACGGCGATCGCGATATTCGTCGCGATCGGTCCGGGGGACATGCCGGCGACCGCGACGATATCCGACAGCTGCGCCGCATCCATCCAGTGGTGCCGGTTCAGCACTTCTTGCTGAATGAGCGGAATCATGGCGTACCCTCCGCCGAAGGAGACGAGTCCGACCATGAAGAACGTCAAGAACAAATCGAAGAGCATTGCCATTCCCCATTGTTCGTGTGGTTTAGATCATATAGTCGTATACGGGTTCTTTTTCTTCCTTCTTCTTGTCCGCGGCAGGCGGCTTTCTCCTCCTGAAGAATCCGATGCCCGCGAGGGCGCCGGCCAAGATCAGCCAGACCGGGTGGACGTAGTCGCCTCCGAACAACAGCAGGCAGACGGCTAGCGCGGCGAGCGCGCCAGTGGCGTAATCGACGACGGCCGTTCGGCAGAGCTTGAAGGCGGCGTAGACGATCATGGCCACGACGGTCGCGCGAATGGAAAGAAAGGCGGCTTCGAGCTTCGGGTTGTCCTTCATTTGAATGTACACGAGCGAAAGCCCGATCATCAAGGCGAAGGTCGGAAGGAAAATGCCCAGCAGCGCCGCAAACGCGCCGCGGACGCCGGCGATTCTGAAGCCGATGAAGGCGGCGGAATTGATCGCGATCGCGCCGGGCACGGAGCCGGAAACCGCGAAGATGTCGGCGACGTCTTCGCCGCGCAGCCATTTGCGCTTGTCCACGATTTCCTTTTCGATCACGGGAATTAAAGCGTATCCTCCGCCGAACGTGAAAGGGCCCATTTTAAGAAAGGTTAGGAAGATCGAACCGAGCAGCTTCCAAGGGGCTTTCATCCGAATCCCTCCTCGCTTATCTAGTATATCATCTTTTTTTCATTTTGGAATTAAGTTGGTCAAAAATAAACGATAAATTGTTCTGATAAAAGATATAAATCATTCTTAAATCTAAAATGACAATAAGGTTTGAAGCCGTGTCGTCTGCGAATGTGGTCGGAAACAAACGCATCGGGTATAATATCTTTAAGATTTCCAATGCGGTTAGTGGGTTAAGAGAGGAAAGTATCGCTCATGCAACGAACCAACGGTTTGCCGTCCCTGAAAAGGGCGATTTATTCGCACATCGCGGAGCGCGACGCCGTCTCCAAGGCGGAGCTGCAGAACCGTTACGCGCTGACCCCCAGCTCGCTCACCCGGCTGCTGGAGGAGATGGTCGCGGAGCGGTTGATCCTCGTTTCGGGGCTCGGTCCGTCAAGCGGGGGCAGGAGACCGATCCTGTACGAGACGAATCCGGAATACGGCTATTTTTTCGGGGTGGAAATTTCCCGGTTTTCTTCGTCGCTCGGGTTTTTCGACGTTCGCATGAATCCGATGTCCTTCACCCGTTGGCGCATGGACGAAGCGATGACGCCGTCGGTCGTCGTCGATCACGTCGCCGCGAACATGAAAGCGATCCTGAACGATCACAGGATCGATCCGTCCTGCGTCTTGGGCATCGGAATCGGCGCGGTCGGACCGTTGGACCGGGAGCGGGGACTGATTCTGAAGCCGATGTATTTTCCCTCGCCCGGATGGGTAGACGTGCCGATCTGCCGAATGATCGAGGAAAAAACCGGATTCAAGGCGGTGCTGGAAAACGGGGCGAATACGGCTTTGATGGGGGAACGCTGGGCGATAAGAGGTTCCAAGCCGCAGCATCTGCTATACGTGCATGCCGGGGTCACCTTGCGATCTTCGATGATGTCGCATGGCCAGATCATCCATGGCATGGTCGATATGGAAGGGGCCATCGGACAGATGATCGTCCAAACGGACGGACCTCGGCTGAACGACGACGGCAACTTCGGCGCGCTCGAAGCGTTCGTATCGGTGCGGGCGCTCGAGAAGATGGCGCAGTCCCGGGCGAAGATGGGGCGCGAAGAGTGGAGCGGCAAGCTGGGAGTCCCGCCCGAGCGAATCCGTTACGATCTGCTGCTTCAGGAGCTTAGGCGGAATAATCCCCTTGTCGAAGAGCTGTTCCGGCAGTCGGCGGCCTATCTGGGCATCGGGCTGGCCAACCTGATCAATATGTTTCATCCGGAAACCGTCGTGCTGGGCGGCGCATTAATCAATTCTTACGAACGCTTCTTCGAGACGGCCGCCGAGATCGCGAGGAAAAACGTTTATTATTATCCCGAATACGAGCCGCGGTTTACCAAAGGCGAGCTGCGGGAGGATGCCGTTGCGACAGGTGCGGCATGGATGGCATGGAAGGGGATGCCTCTATAACGGAGGCGTCGGGCTTGCGTCGGTCGTTCCGTGCCGGAGCGAAGCAAAATGGGTGCTGGCATGCCGGAGCCGATGTGGTAACATGTGGAGGAACGGCATTCATCATTCGCGAAAGGGATGTTCTTCCATGCCACTAATCGACATGCCGCTGGAACAATTGAAAGCGTATCGCGGGATCAATCCGCGACCGGCCGATTTCGACGCCTACTGGGAGCGGGCGCTCGCGGAGATGCGGGCCGTCGATCCGCAGGTCGAGCTGGTGCCGAGCGGCTTCCGGACGCCGGCGGCCGAATGCTTCGACCTGTATTTCACCGGAGTGAGAGGAGCGCGGATTCACGCGAAATACTTGCGCCCCCGCCAGGCGCCCGAGCCCCATCCCGCCGTCGTGCTCTTCCACGGCTACACGGGGAGCGCGGGAGATTGGGCGGACAAGCTGGCGTACGTCTCGCTCGGCTTCTCCGTGCTCGCGATGGATTGCCGCGGGCAAGGCGGCTCGTCCGAAGATTCCGGCGGGGTGAAGGGCAATACGCATCACGGCCACATTATCCGCGGCTTGGACGATCACGAAGACAATCTGCTGTTCAGGCACATATTCCTCGACACGGCGCAGCTCGCGGGCATCGCGATCGGGCTGCCCGAAGTCGATCCGGAGCGCGTCTACGCGGCCGGCGGCTCGCAGGGCGGGGCGCTGACGATCGCTTGCGCGGCGCTGGAGCCTCGCGTCAGGAAGCTGGCCCCGGTCTATCCGTTCCTGAGCGATTACAAGCGGACGTGGGAGATGGATCTGGCGAAGGACGCTTACCAGGAGCTGCGCACGTACTTCCGTCATTTCGATCCGCTGCACGAACGCGAAGACGAGATCTTCACGAAGCTGGGCTACATCGACTTGCAGCATTTGGCGCACCGCATCCGCGGGGACGTGTTGATGTTCGTCGGGCTCATGGATACGATCTGTCCGCCCTCGACGCAGTTCGCGGCGTACAATAAGATAACGGCTTCCAAGCAGCTCGTCGTCTATCCGGATTTCGGGCACGAGCATCTGCCGGGCGCGACGGACCGGACGATTCAGTTTTTCCTGGACGATCGGCCGGAATAATATTGAAGCAGCCGCTGCCCCAAACTCTGATCGCGTCGGATCAGAGTTTTTGGCGTCGGCTTCTTCGGCGTAAGGACGCCGAAACGATGGCTATCGGACACAGATGACGTTATTTTGCCGGCAGGACGAACAAATGGCAAGCTATACGGTCGTTCCCCGGCGAACTGGTCTCGTCTCCGGACAACTCGGGTTTGTTTGTACGATAAATCGAACAAACTCCCGCGCTATTGTCGGCGATGCAACAACTGTGTGCGATTTATCGTTCAAAAAACGGCGATAGAAAGGTTCGTTTAAGGAATGTGTACGAAAAATCGTATAATCTGATTTTGATCCACTCCCGAGGGATCGTGTTGTACGAAATTTCACCCAAAGCGCAAAAACTAATTTTTTTGCAGGATATCCTAAGAATTACGAAGTGAAGATCGATGCACAATGAGGTAAAATAAATTGCGTTCATTTTCAGTTGCTAATGAAAGCGATTTCAAATGAAAAAAAGGGGTGTGCGCATGAAAAAGGTCATTCTGGTCGATGACGAAACCTTCGCGCGCAAGGGCTTGCTCGCTCTTATCCCATGGAGCGAGCTCGGCTACGAAATCGTCGGCGAAGCGGATGACGGAGAGGAAGCGGTGAAGCTGATCGAACGTCTGCGGCCGGACGTCGTCGTGACGGACATCCGCATGCCCGTCATGGACGGCTTGAAAATGATCGGCGCCGTGCGGGAGATGATCGACTCCGCCCCGAAATTCATCATCATTAGCGGTTACAGCGATTTCAAATACGCGCAGCAGGCCGTCCGTTACGGCGTGCAGGACTTCATCCTGAAGCCGATCGACGAGGCCGAGATGTCCCAGACGCTGCGCAGAATCGCGGAAATGCTGGAGAAAAACCGGGAAGGCCAGGAGACTGCCCGCGTCGAGCTCGATGCCGCGCTGCTGGAGAACTGGTCCTCCGGCGCGGTGAACGACGAGATGGCCGAGGCGAACGCCGAGCTGCTCGACATCCGCCGGGATTGCGAATATTGCTGTATCCTGATTGAACGGAATAACGTCGGCTTCGGACAGGAGCGGGAGCCGAATGCGCTGGCGGAGATCGCAGCGCTGAAGCGGTCGATCCACGATGCGATCGCGCTTGAACAGAAGGCGACGCTGTTCGATATCGGCCCATCGGTATTCGGCATCGTCGCAACGACGAATGCGCCGGGCAGCCGGGCGAATGACTGGGAAGCGTTCTCCGCGAGGCTGCTGCGGTCCGCGCCGCCGGAAGTCAGAGCGAACGTTCGCGTATACGCGGGCAAGCCCGGGTTAGGCGTCGCCGGAATCGCCGAGTCTTACCGAACGGCCAAGGAAGCCGTGCAGTACAAATATGCGCTGGACGGCCAATCCGTCATTATGCATAACCAAGCGACGCGTATATCGCTTCGGTACAAGCAATCCGACGCGAAGCTGAACGCCGAACTGACGGAAGCCGTCGAGGAAGGCGACGAGCAGGCCGTGCGGTCGACGGTCGACAAGCTGTTCGAATCGTTCCGCCAGGAGAGATTCGCGCCGGAGTCGGTTCAAGCTTCTATCGCGCAAAGCGTGCTCGGCATGACCCGGGTCGTGCGCGAGCTCGAAGGCAACGAGCAGGAGCTGCATTCTCTTAAGGCGATGATGCAGTGGAGCCAGGAACCGCGAACGCTGTCCGGACTCAGGAGCATGTTCCTGTCGTTCGCCATGGAGAGCGCCGCTTACATCGCGGACAGAAGGAAGCAACGGGCGAAGGGCGCCATTCAGAAGGTCAAGCAATATATCGAAACCCACTATCACGAGAATATGAGCCTGAAGCACATCTCGAAAAAATTTTATATGAACCCGGTTTATTTGGGTCAGCTGTTCAAGAAAACGTACGGCGTCTACTTTAACGATTATTTGCTCGAAATCCGCATTCAAGAGGCGAAGAAGCTGCTGCGTCAGACCGATCTCAAGGTGTACGAAGTCGCGGAGCGGGTCGGGTTCGGCAATCCGGATTACTTCGTGACGCAATTCGAGAAGGTCGAGCGCAAGACGCCGACCGAATACAAGAACGGACTTCTTACGAATAATTAGACAGCGGTGATTGGGATGCTCGCTAAATGGATGGACGCGCTAAGTCTGAATAACGTCAGGCTTCGCAATAAAATGCTGATCGTCTACTTCTTGTCCGTGTTCATTCCGGTCATGCTGACGAACGTCATTTTCTACAATATTACTTCCACGAACGTGAAGAAGCAGAAGATGCGCGACATTTCGCTCGCCATGGAACAAGTCCGGAACGATCTGTCGGCGTTGTTCGATACGCTGAGCGGCATTTCCTCGGTCATCTACAACGAACCGCTGATCATCGATTATTTGGACCGGCGCTATGAATATCCGGCCGACTACGTCGAGAACTACAACACCTACATCGCCAAAACATTGGATAAGTACAGCCCGGTCTACCAAGCGATCCAGGCGATCACGATCTATGTGGACAACGATTCGATCATTTACGGCGGACGCGTGCAGCCGATTACGCAGCAGATGCGCGACATGAATTGGTATAAACGCATGGCCGAGGATCCGGCATCGGGCATCATGATCGAGAGAGTGGTCCGGGATTATCCGGGCAATCCGGAATCCGCTTTCAGCTTTATCCGGCGAATGGGCGACACGGCGGTCGCGGGCGATCCCGGAAAAATATTGAAAATCGACATTCATCGCGGGTTGATTCAACAGACGTTCAGCAACGTGACGCTCGAAGGGGACATGTATTTGCTGAACGGCGACCGCATCATGTTCACGACGGATCCGGATGTCGATATCGACGAGGAACGTCCGTATTCCGCCGTGCCCGTGTCCAGAAGCGCGATGATTATGGAAGAACGATTAGGCAATCAGGCTTATTTGAACGGATGGCGAATCGTCGGGGCATTCCAGGAGAGCATCGTTCTACAGGAGGTTCGCCAATCGCGGGAGTTCGTGCTCTATATGGCGATTCCCAATCTGATCGTGTCGACCTTGATCATCATTTGGTTTACGCGATCGCTGAACGTGCGGCTCATTCGGATTCTCAGACATATGAAAAAAGTGAAAAACCATAATTTCGACACGATCAAGGAAGGCGAGAACGATCACGACGAGATCGGGCAATTGACGGGCGAATTCAATCGGATGACGCTGCAGCTGAGAAGCCTGATCGACGACGTCTACGTGGCGGACATTCAGAAGAAGTCGCTGGAGCTCGAACGCCGGAAGACGCAGCTCAACGCGCTGCAAACCCAGATCAATCCGCATTTTCTGTTCAACGCGCTGGAGACGATCCGGATGCGAAGCCTGATCAAGGGAGAGACGGAGACGGCCAGAATTATCGCCAACATGGCCAAAATTTTCCGAACCTCGTTGACCTGGAACAAGGACCGCATCACGATCAACGAGGAAATGGGCTTTATTCTCTGTTTTCTCGAAATCCAGAAATACAGGTTCGAGGAGCGGCTGAACTACCAGATCGACATCGAACCGTCGGCGCAGTCGTGCACCGTGCCGAAAATGATGTTCCTGCCGTTCGTGGAAAATGCCTGTATTCATGGCATCGAGCCGTTGAAACGCGGAGGAAACATCTACATCCGCGTCGAACGCGACGACGACAACTTGTTGTTCGCCATTATGGACAACGGCGTCGGCATGGACGAAGAGAAAGTCCGGCGGTTCTACGGCTATTTGGAAAGCGAAGCGGCGATCGGAGAGCGAATCGGCATCCAGAACGTCATCTATCGTCTCAAGCTGATCTACGGCGACCGCTTTCGCCTGCTCATCGACAGCTCGCCGGGCAAGGGGACCTATATCCGCCTGCAGATTCCTGTCGTATAATGCCGCTTCGTGCCGTTTCATTTCCATGCAACAACTATGCTTTTCTAAGCCCCTACTATAGTTTGCTAGGTAAACAAAGGCCGGGAATGCTTTTATACTGAAAATGCTTACATCAAACATTCCTTAATTGCGAAAGGGGCTCGAACGGATTGGCAAAAAAACTGCTTTTCGGCTGCTTGGCCGCCACGATGGTGTTCACCGCGGCTTGCTCTCAGGGCGGAAACGGCGGAAGCTCCCCCTCGCCAAGCGCGCCTAGCGGCACGGCGACGGAAAGTGCCTCGCCATCGGAACAACCGCTGGACAAGGTCACGTTCACGTTCTTTAACGGCGTTGCGAACGCGCCGGACCTCAACATGAACGAAACGACGATCGGTAAAATTCTCGAAGACCAAACCGGCGTCAACTTCTACATGGAGCACGTGGTCGGCGACCTGAATACGAAAATCGGCACAATGATCGCCTCCAGGGAATTTCCCGACGTGATGGCCCCGGACGACGCGATGAGCCAGGTGCTCGGCGCCGGAGCGTTCATCGATCTGACGGATCTGATCGAGGAGCATGGTCCGAACATCAAGCGGGTATACGAACCCTATTTCAACCAAATGAGATCGGAAGACGGCAAAATCTATACGCTTCCGTTCTCGACGGTCGTGAACGAGTATCAGCCGGACCCGAACATCAACCAAGGCGCGTTCTGGCTCCAACGCCGCGTGCTGAAGGAAGCGGGCTATCCGAAGATCAAGACGATGGACGAATACTTCCAGTTGATCGAAGATTTCGTCGCCAAGCACCCGGACGAAGATCTGATCGGCTTCACCGCGCTGACGCACGACTGGAGATTTTTCGCCCTCGCCAACCAGCCGATGCACCTTGCAGGCTATCCGAACGACGGCAACGTTCTGGTCGACATGGAGACGTACGAGGCCAAAACGTATGCCACGAACGACGATACGAAGCGGTGGCTGGAGAAGCTGAACGAATTTAACGCCAAAGGCTTGTTCGACAAATCTTCCTTCGTCGATAACTACGACCAGTATCTTGCGAAGCTGTCGTCCAAGAAAGTCGTCGGATTTTTCGACTACGGCTGGCAGACCGGCAACGCGCGCAACCTGCTGCGAGACGCGGCAAGGCAAGATCCGAGCCAGGACGATTTCGTCTACTTCCCGATGCCGATTACGTTCGACGGTCAGAAGGACCAGCTGATCGATCCTCCGGGCTTCGTCAAAGACCGCGGCGTCGGCATTACGGTCAGCGCCAAGGATCCGGTACGCATCATTCAATACTTCGACAACCTGCTGAAAGAGGAAAACCAAATTTTGAAAAGCTGGGGCATCGAAGGCGAGACGTACGAAGTGGACGAGAACGGCCGCTTCTACCGCACGCAAGAACAAGTCAACATGATCAACGAAGATTTCAATCTGAAATTCGGTTTCAGATACTACGCATGGGATTGGCCGCAATACGGCACGAACTCCACGCTGGCCGACGGCAACGCGTTCGCGGCCGGTTTGCAGCCCGAAGTGTTCCAGATGGGATTGACGGCAGAAGACAAACACATTCTGGAGCAGTACGGCGTCCAAACGTATGCGGAGCTGTTCGCGAAGCCAGACGAGCGTCCATGGTTCCCGGCATGGGGAATTCCGAAGGAGCAAGGCTCTCCGCAGCAAATCTGGGAGACGAGAAAAGACGAAGTGACTTTGAAATACTTCCCGAGACTCATCCTCGCCAAACCGGAAGAATTCGAAGGCATATGGGCGGAATACCTGCAAGAATTCGGCAAGCTGGATACGGCGGGTTACGAGCAATGGTATACGGAGCAAATCAAGAAAATCATCGATGAGGTTAATCAATAATTCAATACGCAAGCGAAAGGCCGGCTTACTCGTGCTGACGCATATAAGTCCGGCCTTTCCTTCATCTATAGTCCGTCCCGCCTGGAAGGAGAGATCCGCAAGTGGAGAACAACCCTGATCTTGGCACGCATGCCATCCTAGAAAACAGAAAACCGACCGGGCTGAAGCTCTTTTTGATTCGACTCGTTCAACAACGCGCGCTCGTGCTTATGTCCATCCCGTTTGTCATTTGGCTATTCGTTTTTAAGTATGTGCCGCTATGGGGCTGGACGATCGCTTTCCAAGATTTTAAACCCGCACTGGATTTTAATGATCAGAAGTGGGTCGGTATTAAACATTTTGAATTTCTGTTCGCGGACGATCGGTTTCTACGCGTCTTGAGAAATACGATTGCGATGAGCGGAATCAATCTCGTGCTCGGTTTCATCACGGCGATCACGTTCGCGCTTATGCTCAACGAGGTTCGCAAGATCGCGTTCAAACGCGTCGTGCAGACGATCAGCTACATGCCGCACTTTATCTCGTGGGTTGTCGCCGCGGGAATTATCCAAACGATGCTCGCGACCGACGGCATCGTCAATGATTTGTTGAAGTGGTTCGGCGTGATCTCGAAGGGCGAGGAATTTTTGTTCCTTGCCAAAGGGGAATGGTTCTGGGGACTATTCGGAGCCGGAACGATATGGAAAGAGTTGGGATGGAACACGATCGTGTACTTGGCGGCGATAACGTCCATCGACCCTGCGCAATACGAAGCGGCGGAAATCGACGGCGCGAGCCGGTTAAGACGGATCTGGCATATTACGCTGCCGGGCATTCGGCCGGTCATCGTCGTCCTGTTAATCATAAACATCGGTTATTTGATGCAAGCGGGATTCGAGGCTCAGTACCTGCTTAAAAACGGGATGAACATCGATTATTCCGAGGTCATTGACCTGTTCGTCCTGAATTACGGCATTCAGCAATCGAACTACTCGCTCGCGATCGCCGCGGGCATGTTCAAAACCGTCGTCAGCATTATATTAATCTTCGCGGCCAACAGCGTTGCCAAACGGTTGGGTCAAAGCAGATTGTTCTAGAAGGAGGTTCCCATGGCGCATACAACGGTAATAAAGAAGCTGCGTCGCGACTCTACGTTTGGCGACAGATTGTTCGACATTCTCAATTATACGTTCCTGACGCTCGTCTTGATCGTCACGTTATATCCGTTCGTGAATACGCTTGCCGTATCGCTGAACGCCGCGAGCGATTCGCTTAGAGGCGGCATCTATTTGTGGCCGCGGGAGTTTTCCCTGGAGAATTACAACTACGTGTTCAAGCAGGCCACGATTTTCAATTCGATTCTGGTCTCGGGGGCCCGAACGGTGATCGGCACGGTCGTTACCGTCTTCTGTTCGGCGATGGTCGCCTATACGATCAGCCGGCAAGAATACGTATTGCGCAAATTCGTGACGATCGCGTTCGTTCTCACGCTGTACCTGGACGGCGGCCTGATTCCGAACTTTTTGCTGATCCGGGATCTGGGCTTGATCAATAACTTCTGGGTCTACATTTTGCCGGGCGTCATCGGCGTCTTTAATCTGATCGTCATTCGCTCCTTCATCGACCAGCTGCCGGAAAGCTTGATCGAATCGGCCCGAATCGACGGCGCCGGAGATTTCAAAACGTTCGTAAGCATCGTGCTGCCGCTAAGCACGCCTGTTCTCGCTACGGTGGCGCTGTTTACGGCCGTCTATCAATGGAATTCCTGGTTCGACGTCTTCCTGTACACCTCATCGAAAATCGAGCTCAGCACGTTGCAATACGAGCTTCAGAAAATTTTGCAAAACTCGAACGCGACTTCGTCCGCGGAGTCGGCCTTCAGCGGCTCCGGAGCGATCGGAGCGAATCTGGTGACGCCGTTCTCGATTCGCGCCACGATGACGATCGTCGCATCCGTGCCGATGATCGCGATCTATCCGTTCTTGCAGAAGTACTTCGTAAAAGGCTTGATCGTGGGCGGCGTCAAAGGCTGACCCGTTCTCCTCCGATCAATCGCCAAAATACGCCCCTTCCTATCTTGGAATGGGCGTATTTTTTTAACAATAGGGATATTTGTTAAATAAATGAAGTTTGTAGTAAATTTTTTAAGGTATTCCATGGAAATTTTGCTTGCTATACTGGTCATGCATCTTACTTTTTCGACAAGACCGGGGAGGAATTTCTATTACCGCATCCGTGATCATTCCGACCTATAACAAAAGCCGTTATTTGGAATATACGCTGACGGGGTTTCTGAAGCAATCGTTCCCTCATTTCGAAATGATCATTATCGATGACGGGAGCACGGATCTAACCCGCGAGGTCGTCCGCCGATTCGAGACTCGTCTGTCGATCAAGTACGTTCATCAACCGAATCGCGGAAGGTCGGCCGCCCGGAATAACGGGCTCGAACGAGCGGCGAACGACATCGTCGTCTTCAACGACGACGATCGCATTCCGGCCCCCGATTATATGGCCGGCCATATCCGGACGATCCAACAGGCCGAACAAGCGAAAATCGTATCGATCGGCTATAAACGAACGGTGCTGTCCCGGTTTTATCCGGAAATCAGTCCCTATTACGTGAGCAAGAGAGAAAATTTGCTTCTGACCTACGCCCATTTTTTCGAAAGAAATCCCGAGATGATCGGCAAATTCCAACAAGGTCAGCCTTTCGATTTATTCACTTGCGGACAGTTGGAAGACGACCCGAACGGCGTGCTCGAGCGGTATTACCTGTACGACGGAATCGAAAATTTCAAATGGGACACGATGGAGTTCGGCGATAAGCTGACGGGATTTCATTTCGATTGGGCATGCGCGACGACGGGGAATATGGCGTTTAACGCCGCTCGATCGAACAACCTGCGGTTCGACGAATCCTACTTGGGCTGGGGAATCGAAGACAACGATTTCTCCTATCAGCTGAAATTGGCCGGATACGAGTACGCATTGGCCAAGAGCGCGGTCAACTACCACCAAGAGCATCCGAGAGAAAGCGTCGATCAGGAGAAAGGGTTGACTAACGTTGACCGGTTTATCCGCAAGTTCGATACGATCGAAACGTATTTGTACAAGAAAATCCAGCAAGGCGACGTACGGATGATCGAAGCGCACCGCATGCTGCAGAAGTTCAGCGAAGCGCAGACAAGAGGGAGAGAATATGCGGCTGAATATTGAACTCCTTAAAGAAGAACAGGCGGACTGCTTTGAAATCAGTTTTTTCGCGGTATCCGCCTATTATGGACTCGAGTACAGGCTGTATTTCGCACATGCCTGGAATTTACGGTACGACGAGCAAGCGTCGACGTTTTTCGGCAAATTAGACAAAGGCGACGAGTTGATCTCCCAGCTCCGGAAGGCGGGGCTGTCCGTCCGATTCAACAGGACGAACGACAAGGAGCGGTTCATCGAAGCGGTTAAACGGGAAATCGATCATCGTCGTCCGGTCGTGATGCGCATGAAGTCGCACCGGGTGCCCTGGGATAACAACTACCGGAACGAAAGCGCCGGCATCGTTCATGCTTTCATTATTCACGGTTACGACGACGAGCAGCGCTGCTTCTATTGCCTGGATTGCTGGTATGGCAAGAGGGAGATCCGATTGCCGTACGACTTCGAGACGGACGAAGAAATCGTCTATTTTGCGACGGAAAAGGGGGACATTCAAGACGATTGGGGCGCGATGCTGACCGAAGCGCTCTCGAACGTTCCGGACGAAACGTTCGACGGCATCGCGCGATGGGCGGAAGACTTGGCGAATGAAAATCTGCAGACCTGGAAGATCGATAAGCGATTATTTTGGTTTTCCGAGCTGTGGCTGGCTCTCTCGAATATCGCCAGAGGCCGGTTTCAATTCGCTTCCTTCATGCGGCTCTACGGAGAGAAGGTGCCTTACGACTGGATCGCCGACACGATCGAAGAAGTGACGAAGCTCGGGTACGAGTGGGAAACCGTTCGCAACATCGTCGTAAAAGCCTGCCTCGCGGGCAAAGACAAAGTCGATCTTGCCGAGAAGCTGTTGCAATTGAAGAACAAGGAACAATCCGTTCTCCGGTCGGTAAAGGAACTGCACATCGAACGGCATGCGTTGTCCAACGTCGAGCAATCGGAGACGTATCGGACCGTTCATAGCTCGGAAGTCGAGGCGGCGTCCCAGTATCCGATCGACCTGAAGCCTTATTTCAATAACAAGGGGTTTTCAACCGAACGCGAGCCGGGCAACCTTACGGGATTAAACACCTCTTTCGCCAGCAAGGATTTGCCGGATTCCGCATGGTTTCGCCTGAATTCTATCGCTTTCGCGAAGCCGGACGAGCGCTCGGAGGCGGACAATATCGCGTGCAACGGCGAAGAAATCGAATTGCCGGATCGGCATTTCGCCTATATCGCCTTCCTGGGCTGCTCCGAATGGGGCAGCTATGCGGAAACGATGGAATTGACATACGCGGACGGCGTCACGAGCACCGTCGTCCTCGAAATATCGGATTGGAAGACGGAACCGGTATTCGACGACGAGATCGTATGGCAGGGCTGGTACGTGAACACGGACGGCCTCGTAACGGGCCAGCAAGTGTCGTTGTTCGCGCGCATTATTCGCGTCGATCGCCCGGTACGGCAAATCAAACTGCCCAGACAGCCGTGTCTGCACATTTTCGCGATCACCTTGATCGAAGGCGAACAAGCAAGAGCGACTAAAGCAGAAGAGGTAACGAGATGAAAACTTTGCTTTCCTTGGATCGTTTAAGAGAAACGTTTTTTGAAAGGGCTGCCAATTATGATTTGACGGACCGGTTTCCGCACGAGAACTTTGCGGATTTGGCGGAAGCGGGCTTGCATGCGGCTACGCTTCCCGAAAGCGACGGCGGCCTAAGCTGCGGATTTGAGGAGACGTCCCGGCTGCTCGCGGAGATCGCGGCAGGCTGTCCTTCGACGGCGCTCTGTTTGGCCATGCACTATTACACGCTGGCCGGCTTAAGCAAGTTCCGGGACAACGGCATGCTCGTTCGCGTGTTCGATGATATCCGGAACAACGGGGAATATATGACTTCGTTCAACCAGCCGAACGTCATGCTTCAGCTCAAGCGGGAGCAGACGCAGAATTCGACCCGTATCGCGATTCGGAAGCTTGAAGACGGTTATCTGATCAACGGAGTCAAGCCATACGTGTCGGGCTGCGAACGGTTCAAGTATTTTCCGATCTACGGGAATCAGGAAGACAGCGAGACGAAGCTGGGCATCACCGCGTTGATGGTGACGCGCGAAGATGCCGGCGTCCGCATCGAGAAGGCATGGCAGTCGACCGCCATGCGCGGAACGCTGAGCCATCATGTCCGGTTGGATAACGTGTTCGTTCCGAGAGAGAGGCTGATCGGCGAAGAGGGCACGGGCGTAGAGGATACGAACGAGCTGACGCTGTGGTCGAGATTGGCGATTTCTTCGGTCTACCAGGGAATCGCCAAAGCGGCCGTGGATTATATCCTGAATGCCGTCAAGCACAAAAAGGACAGTTATTCGCAAATTTCGCTCGCTTTCATGCCCGGCGTTCAATTCACGTTGGCCGAGCTGCTGATTCAATTGGAGACGGCATCGAGCCAATTGCTCGCATTCGCGAGACAAGCGGACGAAGAAAGCAGGCAGCGGAATTTCTCCGACGAGCTGTTCCAGAAGTCGTTAATCACGAAATATTACGTGACCCATACGGCAAACGAAACGGTATACAAAGCGATGCAGATCGAAGGCATGAACGCTTTGACCCGGGGACAGACGCTCGAGAGGCTGTACCGGGACGTCAGGGCGGCCACCTTCCATCAGCCGGGCAGCGACTTGCTGAAGGAACTGCTGGCCAAAAAGTCGCTTGGCTTGATAACGCTGCGAAATCGATGGTGCTGATTTCAATATTACTTTCGTTAGGAGAAGCAGCCGAATGACGATCGGAACGATAGAGTCGCAAGTGTTGGAAATTGTCGCCGCCGTGTTGAAAGTCGACGACGAGAGGAAGGCGGCCGTGACCGAGGATACGCCGCTGCATACGATCGGGTTCGACTCGCTGAATTGCGTGGAAGTGATCGTCGTGCTCGAGGAGCATTTCGGCATTATGTTCGAGGACGAAGAGCTGATGATCGATCAATTGAATACGGTTCGCAAGCTGACGGACATCATCAACGTCAAACGCGGGTAGTCCGGAACGGGAGGAAGATGGCGATGGCATTCATCGAAGTGAACCAACTGGTCAAGGAATACAAAATCACGGTGCGAAACAAAGGGATACTCAGCTCGCTGAAATCGCTGCTCGTGCCCGAGCATGTGATGAAACGGGCCGTCGACGGCATCGATTTCTCCATCGAACGGGGAGAAACGGTCGGGTTCATCGGGCCGAACGGCGCCGGCAAATCGACGACCGTCAAGATGCTGACGGGCATTCTGGCGCCGACCTCGGGCGCCGTCGCGATCGACGGCTTGTCCGTGTTCCGGGAACGCAAGAAGGTGGCCGCCCGGCTCGGCATCGTGTTCGGCCAGCGATCGCAATTGTGGTGGGATTTGCCGGCAATCGACACGTTCGAATTGCTCAAGCACATTTACAAGATTCCGGCGAACGCGTACAAGTCGAACCTGGAATTTTTCAGCGAAATGCTTTCCTTGGACGAATTCATTCGCCAACCGGTCCGGCAACTGAGCCTAGGCCAGAAGATGAGAGCGGAAATCGCGGCGGCGCTGCTTCATGATCCGGAGGTCATCCTGTTCGACGAACCGACGATCGGCCTGGATGTCGTGGCGAAAGAAAAAATCCGCGAGTTTCTGCGGCAAGTCAACCGGCGGAAAGGGACGACGATGCTGTTCACGACACACGATATGCAGGACATCGAGAAGACGTGCGAGCGCATGATCATTATCGACCGCGGGAAGAAAATTTTCGACGGCTCCGTCGGCGAGATCAAAAATCGGTTCGGCGGCACGCGGATTCTCGCCGTCGAATTTACGGAGGCCTGCGACAACGTGCTGCTGCCGGGCGCGGATCTGGTTCGGGAGAAGGACAACAAAAAGTGGTTCAAGTTCGCGAAAGACCAGACCGACGTCTCCGCGCTGATCCATACGTTGAGCAAAAGGTACGGAATCTCGGATATTACGGTGAAGGAACCGGAAATCGAAGAGGTGATCAGGGACATCTACGAAGGAGGCATCGCTCGCGTTGAGAGTGTATCTTGAATTCGCCAAACGATCCTTCCAGAACAACATCGTCTATCGGCTCGATTACGTTGCGGGCGTGCTGAACGCGATCGTCCTGATCTTCGTAAATATCGCGATTTGGAAAGCGATCAACGCGGATAACGAGAGCATCGGCGGCATTCAGCTGCAAATTCTCGCGACCTATATCGTGCTGTCGTTTCTGCTGCAGCTCGTCTACGCGATGAACGAATACGTCATCGAAGGCAAGGTGAGAAGCGGCGCGATCGCCATGGATTTGCTGAAGCCGATCAATTTCAGAGGGTATCTGTTTTCCTACCATCTCGGAACGTTGGTCTTCCGGCTGCTGCTGCAATTCGTTCCGGCGTGCATCGTCTCCGCATTCGTCTTTCAGATGCTGCCGGTCTTCTCGCCGGAAATGCTGCTCTATTTTATCGTAAGCGCGATTCTCGGCTATCTCGTGCTCTATAATTTGAACTTCATCGTCTGGCTCAGCACGTTTTGGTTCTACTGGTCGTTCAGTCTCGTCACGATCAAAGACGCGGCGATTCTGATCTTGTCCGGCGCGTTGATCCCGATCTGGTTTCTCCCGCCATGGCTGGTCGATACGATCTCGCTGACGCCGTTCGGCTATATTTTCTCGACGCCGATTTTAATTTACCTGGGCATGATGCCGGAGGATCAAATTTTTCTGAATCTGGGCCGCCAGCTGATCTGGGTCGTCGTCCTGTTCGGCGCCGGCAAGCTGCTCTGGATGTTGGCCTCGCGGAAACTGGTCATCCAAGGAGGATAAAGGTGAAACCTCATTCGCTGTTCGATCTGGTCGCGCTCTTCGGCCAATTTTCCAAGCTGAGCTTGAAGACGCTGCTCGAATACAAGTTCGACCGAATGCTGCTCGCGGTCGCCATCTTCTGTCGCGAGATCGTCGCGGTCATTGTGCTCTATTTGATCCTGGCCCGCTTCTTGCACATCCAGGGCTGGGATTTGAACGAAATGCTGTTTCTCTACAGCTTCCTGTTCCTCTCCTACAGCTTGTTCGTCTTTCTGTTCTCCGGCATACGCGATTTCGACCATATGATTTACTCCGGGGAATTGGACCGTTATCTGACGAGGCCGGTCGGCGTTTTGTTTCAGATCATCGCTTCCCGGGTCGATTATCCGGCGACGATCGGGCATGGCACTGTCGGGCTTATCCTGTTCCTGAATACGTCGACGAGCGTCGGGATCGAGTGGAATTTGGCGAACGTCGTTTACTATATCGTCGCCCTGCTCGCCGGATGCGTCATTCAAACCGCGATTTTCATGTTGTCCGCCTGCTTCAGCTTCTGGGCGATCAAGACCGAAAATTTGCGCAACCTGATCTTTTTCAACGCCAGAAGGGTCGCGGGCTATCCGATCAGCTTTTATCCCGCCGTCATTCAGAAGGCGCTCATGTTCGTCATCCCTTTTGCATTTGTGAACTATTTCCCCGCGCAATATTTTCTGAATAAAGAAGGCGCGCACGGCTACTGGGAAGGGTACGCGTACCTCGCTCCGATCGTCGCGATCGTGCTGTACCTGATCGTGTACCGGCTATGGCGGTTCGGCATGAAACACTATTCCAGCATCGGAAATGAGGCGTAGATACGATGATCTTACTATACTTGCGAAGGAAAGCTGTCGGATGAATCGCCGGAAAAGCTACAAAAACGTCATCGTTCTCGGCGTTATCGCGGTCGCTGCCGCATCGTATCTGCTGTATCGATCCGTCAACGTGAACGAAGCGCTGTGGAAAGCCGGGTATTACGACAACAAAATCGCGGTGTTGAACACGGCCGACGTTCTCGGTCATATCGTTTATTACGAAAGGGCGGGAGACGATCTTGCCCTCGATAGCTCCAGCACGGAGATGGGGGCGGCCCTGATCAAGGGATTGGCGGACGAAGTGAGAGCGGCGAATCCGCACTCACTGTTTTTCGACAGCGGCGATTTTTTCGCGGGGACGAGCGAAGCGAACGTAAACCGGTCGGAAGGCACCGTCGAAACGGCGAATCTGATGGGCTACGACGGCATGACGCTCGGTCAGCACGATTTCTCGTGGGGGTTCGAACGGACGAAGGAGATCGAGTCGCAGGTCCGCTTTCCGATCCTGGCAGCGAACGTCTCGAACGACGGCAAGCCGGCGTTCGAACGTTACGTCATCTACACGGTGGACGGCTTGAAGATCGGCGTGTTCGGACTCACTTCCGATCAATTTCTGCAAGGCGTGGCGATGCGCGAGTCGCCGAACGTTCGCTACGAGGATCCGATCGAGACCGCCAGATCGGTCGTCGCCGAGCTTCGCAGCCAAGAGGTGAACGCGATCATCCTCCTCTCTCATATCGGGGACGACTACGACAGGGAGCAAATCGTTCCCCAAGTGGACGGAATCGACCTGATCTTGAGCGGCCGCGGCTTCAAGCTGTACAAGAAAGCCGTCAAAATCAACGACACCTATGTCGCGGAGGCCGGCGCGTTCGGCTCGCACCTGGGCGTCGCCTCGATGTACTTCCGGGACGGCCGAGTGGCCAAAGTGGACTGGAATATTCTAAGATCGGCGGATCAAAGCAAAGCGGACAAGGCCGTCGCGGAAACGACGGAGCGGTATCATCGCCTGGCGCTGGCCGAAGGACAAGAGGTTCTCGCCGTAACGGCTTCCGGTCTGGACGGGATTCGGTCGCACGTCCGGACGAGAGAAACGAATTTCACGAATGTCATCGCGGACGCGATGCGGGACGAAGGCCAGGCCGATCTTGCGATCTTCAACGCCGGCGTCATCCGGGAGAGCGTCCCGCCGGGGGAAGTGAACCTGTACAAGCTCGAACGGGCGTTGCCGTTCTACAACTCGCTCGTGACGGTGGAAATCCGCGGCGAAACGATCTACGAAGCGATCGAGAACGGCCTGAACACTTGGCCGAACGGGGTTCATAACGGCGGATTTCCGCAAGTGTCGGGCATCCGGTACGTCATCGACGGCTCGCAGCCTGCCGGCAAACGCTTGAACGGCGTGAGCATGAACGGGCAGCCGTTGGATCGGGGCGCGACGTTCAAGGTGGCGATTACCGACTACCTGCTCACCGGCGGAGACAATTACGGCATGTTCGAAGACGCGAAAGTGCTGTCCAGAGGCGGCCTGCTGAAGGACGTCGTCGGCCGTTACGTGAAGAAGCTCGGCACGTTGCCCGAGGAAGCCGAAGGCAGAATTGCGGTCGTCAATCAGCGGTACAAATAAATTCATTAAGGATAGGGAGCGATGAGCATGATCACGACAATGAATCCGCCCGCCATCAAGCCGGAGCACGAACTCGTATTGGAGCTGTCCCAATTTCGCAATCGAAATCGCGAGAAAATTGTCGAATTATTGTCGCGCAAGCTGGACCTGGCGGAAATTCTCGGGCATTTGACGTACAATCGGACGGCCGGGATCGCGTATCACGTGCTGCGGCAGATTGAAGCGCCTTCCTTCAATCGCGAGTTCGAGATGGCGCTTTATTTGATCCATCAAATCCAGTCGCTGCGAACGTCCGCGCACAAAAAGCATATTTCCCAGCTGGCCAAGGCGATGAACGAAAGCGGCATTCCGCACGCGTTTCTTAAAGGCGCCATCCTGGCAAATTCCGTCTACCCGGAAGGCTGCCGGATTTCCAGCGACATCGACATTTTGCTGAATGCCGGCCATCTGACGGAGTGCAGCAACATCTTCAAGAGCCTGGGCTTCATTCAAGGCTTTCACGACGAGAACAAAAACGAGGTTATTCCGGCCACGCGCAAGGAGCTGATCAATTACCGGATGAATTTCGGCGAGGTCGTGCCTTTCCGCAAAGTGATCGACGAGCCCGGAATCAATCTGATCGAGATCGATATCAACTTCTCGCTGAACTGGCTGCCGCACGGAACGGAAGAGGCGGTGGAGAACTTCATTTTGCAGGCGCAAATGTACGATTTCCCGGACGGCCAGCAAGTGTCTTCCCTGCCGCCGGAATATTTCCTGGCGCATCTGTGCGTGCATTTGTTCAAGGAAGCGCATGTCATCACATGGGTCGAGTGGCAGCGTGACCTGGGCCTGTACAAGTTCGTCGATTTGTACGGATTTTTGACGGATTCCGCGCTGCAGATCGACTGGAACGGCTTCATCCGGATCGTTCGCGACAACGATATCGTCAAGGAGAGCTTCTACGCGCTGGAGTACGCGCGCACCTTCTTCCCGGTTCTGAACGACAACCGGGCTTTCATCGAGGCGCTGGAGCAGATCAAGCCGGACAATACCGATTACCTGGAGCAGGTCATCGACGGCGGAGACGCCAGCATCGTATACAGATGGACCAAAGGTCTTCTGCCGCGATTTTTCGATATGCATCGCTACGACAGCCTGGAAAGAGTATGACCAAGGCGAAAGCGAAGCCCGACGGCTTATTCATCGTGTATGAGGGGATCAGCGGGTGCGGCAAAAGCGAGAGCATCAAGCGGTTGGCGGAACGGCTGAGCCGTCAGGGGCATGCTCCCGTGATCGTGGAATGGAATTCAATCGAGCGCATCCGAAGCGCGATCGCCCGGCTCGAGGCCGTCGGCTGGTTGACGCCTGCCGGCTACTCCGTCCTTCAATGGCTGAGCTTTATGCTTTCCTATTCGCGGACGATCGTCCCGTCTCTGAAGCGGAACGGGATCGTCGTGGCCGATCGGTACGTCTACACGGCGATTACCCGCGACGCGGCGAATGGAGCGAGAATCGTTCCGGGCAAGTGGCTGCGCAAGCGATTCAGGCAACCGGACTTGATCGTGTATTACGATTTGCCGGCCCATTTGTGCTACGAGCGGATCCAATCGCGCGGCAAAGCGTTGTTTCATACGAACAAAGCGATCAAGAAGAGCAGGACGATCCCGAACAAGGATTTGTTCTATTTAGAACGGCTGCATCGGGAGTATCGCAAGCTGTTCGATGACGCGGAGGAGAAGGAGCGATTGCCGATCCTTCGCGTTCTGGACCAAGATCGTTGCGCGGACGAACGGATCGCGCAATCCGTGTTACGGAAGCTGTCGAATATCGGCCATGCGCATGCCGGCGCTTGGCTGGGCGGGGAGGGAGATCGTGACGAATTTGCCGTTGAAGATCGTCGAATGTCTTAATGCGAGCCGGGATTCCGGCATCCTGATCTGGCTGTTCAATATCGGCGCCGAGCGATATTGGCATCAGAGCCCGGCAGCGGTCGTCGACAGAAGCGAAGACGCGCTCGTGGGCCGAATGGAAGAGATGAATCTGCTGCTCTGCCGTACGCAGGACATCATGATCATGCGGGAGTACCCGGATCGGGAATTTCTGGACAGGCTTCGGTCGACCGGATTTGCCGTGCCCGAAATTGTGGTTCCCGATCCTTCCGATCCGTATACGCCGATCTCGGAATTGGTTCTCCGCGACGCGAAGCTGCTTGCCCGAATCGCCGAAATCGCCCGCGCGAACGACGACGTCTATTTGATTCCTTATGCCGTTACGCATCTGGAGGAACAGATCGCGTCGCGCTGCTCCCTGCGCGTCGTCGGAGGCCCGTCTTCGATCAGCAAAATCGTCAACAACAAGATCCATAGCCGGGAGTTGGCCCTTTCCCTCAATATGCCGGTCTGCGAAGGGGAGATATGCGCAAGCATCGAAGAGGTCAGGCAAGCGTACCGCCGACTGAAGAGCGGATCCCCGGGCTTCGAGAAAGTGATTATCAAGGAGCCGCACGGCGCTTCGGGCAAAGGGCTGTACATCGTCGACAACGACGGCATGCTCGAGCCGTTATTGCTTCGTTTGGCCAGGGCATCCAGAAAGCTGAGCGATCCGCAATGGCTGGTCGAGGGCTGGCACGCCAGCAAAGCGGATATCAACTATCAGCTGTTCATCGCGGAATCCGGAGAGGTCGACGTGTTCTCCGTCAAGCGGCAGCTTCTGACCGGGACGGTCTATATCGGGTCGAAAATGCCGGCGGATTTAACGCCGGAGGAGTCCGAGCGCTATCGCGCGTACGGACGGCAAATCGGCAAAGAGCTGCACGACCTTGGCTATACCGGCATCGCGTCCATCGATTCGATCATTACCGCCGAGGGAGAGACGATCGTACCGATTGTCGAGATTAACGGACGCTTTACGTTGTCGACCTATATTTCCTTCGCCGGTGAAGCTCTGGGCGGAACGGCTCTGTTGTCCCGCTATTTCAAGCTCGTCACCGGCGCCTCGCTATCGTACGGCGAGCTGTGCGAGCGGCTGGACCGCGAGGGGCTGCTGTTCAAGCGAGATATGGGCGAAGGCGTATTGCCGTATACGTCCGGAACGCTGCCGGCCCGGTTCGACCAGGCGAAGGGCGGATATCCGGGGCGCTTGTTCGTGCTGATCGCGGCGAAGGAATGGAGCCGGACGCTCGCGTATAACGAGCGACTGGAACGGTTCGTGCATGCTCTTTCGCAGTCCGCCAATAAGGAGGCAAAGCAATGGAAGCTCGTCTGATCGAACAAATTCCGAGATACGAGAGCAAATATTTCAATTGCGTAAAATCCCAAGCGTTCAGCTACCTGAAATATCGGGGGCTCCCGATGGAGCTGCTGTTGTATAACAGCTACGAGCCGACGGACAAGGTTTTCCGGCAATTTATCGCGGAAAATCGACCGAAATGGCAATACGGCACGGATTGCATGTCGGCGGACCGGCTGGCAATGGCGGGCATTCGGATGCGCGAGGCGTGGTACGACTCCTTCGCCGATGCCGAAGAGGATGTCGAACGCATCTTGAATGAAGGCGAAATCGCGATCGTCGCCAGCGATTTGTATTACTTGCCGCACAGAGGTTCGTATTATCGGAATCAACATATCCCTCATTACGTGATGGTTCAACATACGGCGAAGGAAGAAGGCGAGCAATGGTTCCGGATTCTGGACGACAACTCCAGCGCGCTGGGGGATTATACCCGTTACCGCTACGATCGCGGGTTGATCGCCGAAGCGTTCGACAGCGCGACGAAAAACGTCATTTCCTATGAATATCCCGAGCGGTTCGACGCCGGCGCCTTCCGGAAAATCGCGGACGCGTACAGAGAGTGGATCTCCTCCTTTCAGGATGATTTTCAAGCTTATGACCGTATTCTTGAACTGCTCCGGGACGGGTGGGAACATCGGGACAGAGACGATCTGATCGAACGGGTAACGAACATGTTGACCATCGTTACCGGGTCGAGGAAGCTGTTTGCGACCTTTTGCGGCTGCGCGGGCATGGGAGAAGAAATCGCGGCCGCATTGCGGGAAAGCGCCAGGCAGTCGGACGTGCTGAAAAACATGCTCGTGCGCGGCAAAATTACGAAAAAATTGGATATGAACGTGCTCGAGACCCGAGTAACGGGCTTGAAAACGCAGGAGCTCGCGGCGATCGCTGCGCTGCGCGAATTTCCTCGATCGGGAGCGATGTTCGCATGAAAGAAACGATCGATCGCTTGATTCTCGATATCGCGCGGCGCTCGGAGAAGAACATCGCGGAGATTTCTCCCGACCATTCGTTAAGAATGGACCTGGGGTTCGATTCTTTCGATCTGGCGGAGCTGACGGTGAGAATCGAAGACCGGTTCGGCGTCGATATTTTCGAGGAGCGAATGACCGTCGACAAAGTATCCGAGATCTACGAGATCATAGGGGCGTGATCGGGGATGTCGTTATTCTGGATCGACGATTCCCGCGGAATCGCGAAAACCTACGAGCAATTGACGGAGGATCTGAATCGCCGCGATTACGGCAAAACGTATATTTACGAGCAAGATCCGTATGAAGCTTACGTGCATGTGCTGCACAGCATGCTTGCGGGCTACGAAGTCGTATGCCTGGACGGCAATCTGTCGGACGGAGAAATCCGCAGCCTCGGAATCGAGCCCGAGCGGGTGAACGCCGCATTCGCCGCCGAGCCTTTGAGGATCGGGAATGCGCATGAATTGCTCCAACGCGTTAAAGTGCCTGCGCCCCAGTGGGGCGTCTCGATCTTCACATCCGGAACGACGGGCCAACCGAAGGTCGTGAAGCATCGCCTGGCTACGCTGGCAAGAGCGGCCAAAGTCGCCGCCGACTGCCGCTCCCATGTGTGGGCGCTCGCCTATCATCCGACCCGTTTCGCCGGATTCCAGGTGTTTTTTCAAGCCTTGCTGAACGGGAATCCGATCGTGTCCCTCTGCGATCTGGCGGCCCGTTTTATTCCGAATGCTTTGGAGCGGCACCGGGTCACGCATCTTTCCGCGACGCCTACGTTTTATCGCACGCTGCTGCCATACGTTGCCGAACCTTTACCAGCGATACGCAGCGCCGCATGCGGGGGAGAACGCTGCGACGAAGCGCTGTTCGAACAGCTGAAGCAGGCGTTTCCGTCAGCCTCCGTCCGCAACATCTACGCGTCGACGGAGGCGGGAAGCCTCTTCAGCGCGTCGGGCGATCTGTTCTCCGTTCCGGAGAGATGGAAAAGCTTCGTCTCCGTCTCCGACCAACAGGAGCTGTTGATTCATCGCAGCCTGCTGGCGGGCGGCGGCGAGTTCATCCCGTCGGAGGACGAATGGTATGCGACGGGCGATCTGGTCGAGAGACGCGGCGAAAACCAATTCGTCTTAGTCAGCCGCAAGACCGAGATGATCAATGTCGGCGGCTACAAGGTCAACCCTCACGAGATCGAAGCCGAAATCCGCAAGCTGCCGGGCGTTCGAGACTGTCTGGTGAAGCCGCGGGCCAACCGCTTGACCGGCAATCTGCTTACGGCGAGCGTCGTGAAGGACGGTTCGCGCAGCGAAGAGCAGATCGCCGACGATATCGCCCGTTTGCAGCTGCAAAGCTGGAAAATCCCGCGAATCGTAGAGTTCGCGGAGCAATTGCCTACGACGACAACGGGGAAGATGGTGAGAAGATGAAATGGACGATCGTCACCGGCGATTCGGGCGGCTTGGGCGGCTCCATCGCCGAGACGCTGCTGGAGAACGAAAGCCGCGGCGTAATCGGAATCAGCAGAAAGAGCAACGACCGGGTGCTTGCCTTGACCGCTAAATACGGCGATCGGTATGTTCATCTCGATTACGATCTATCCGATCCGGCGGGCATTAAGGAGCTGTACCGGCGTTCCGTTCGGTCGATCGGCCCGCTCTCCGGGCTGGTCAACAACTCCGCGACGGCCTACGACGAGATCGTGACGAACGCCGATCCGGAGACGCTGGCCCGAATGTACAACATTAACGCGCTCTCTCCGATCATGCTGACGAAATACGCGCTCAGAGATATGCTTCTCCATCGCACGAAAGGCTCGATCGTGTTTATTTCGTCTGTCTCCGCCCACACCGGGTACAAGGGATTAAGCATGTACGCCTCTACGAAGGGAGCGCTCGAAGCGTTCTCGAGAGGCGTCGCCAGGGAGTGGGGCGGCCAAGGGATCCGATCGAACTGCGTCTCCCCGGGCTTTATGGAAACGGCGATGAGCGAATCGCTGCCGGACGATCTCAGGGACAAAATCTACAGACGAACATCGCTCGGCGGGCCTACGGCTGTCGACAGCGTCGCCCGCACCGTCGCGTACTTGTTGTCGGAACAGGCGGCGGCGATCACCGGCACGACCGTGCGCGTCGACAACGGTTCCTTGTAACCCGAGCCGCCCAGCGTCAGGACAGGAGTGGTTAGCATGTGGCAGCTGCCTTACGGCGAGTTCGATTGCGAGGTCAACTCCGTCTTGTATCTCTTACGCGAGTACGACGTGCCTCTCGAACCGCTCTATCGTTATAATTTCGATTTCTACTACGACGAGCAAGAAGATTTGCTTAGAGGCTCCGTGCCGCTGGAGCCGCTGCTGCGATTCGTCGAACGGACCTTCGGCATCGCTTTCCCGAAGACGGATATCGGAGAAGTTCCGCTCCATGAGCCGGCGATCCTCGTCGCCGACGCCTTCTATTTGCCTTACGCGAACGACTATTACAACAAGCATCGGCTCGTTCATTACTTTCCCGCCAAGCGTTCGTCCGCTGATTCGTTCGAAGTTGCGGATCCGATCTTCAGTTATTACGGGCCGTTGTCCGCCGATGACATCCGGGAGTCGTCCGGCCATTTGAACCGGGATACGTTCCGCCTGGAACGCTCGCCCTCCGGCGGCGGCCCATCTTCGGTTGCGACGGTTCGGCCTTATCTGGCGCAGCGACGGGAGGCCGATAATTATACGCGCGCCGTCGAGCGAATGAAGGAGCGCCTCCATGAAGCGCTCGAGCCCGGCGGGGCGCTGTACGAGACGTTCCTGTTCAAAAAATACTTCGCGAATCTGCAAAATATATGGAAGGCGCGATTAAGGCATTTCGAATCCGACGATACGAAGCGAATCGCGGGAGAGCTTTATGCGGCGATTATCGCGTCGTGGAGAAAGACGACGAAAGCTTATATGAAGATCGGCATCGACCGGTCTCTCGGCATTCAAGAAACGCTCGCTTCCTTGCAGGAAACGAGCGCGCTGGAAAAGCAATATTTGCAAAAATACGAAGGGGCGATCATCGGATGAGCAGCGAAGACAACAGAGCGCGAATTAAGCGAAAATTGTGCGAAATCATGAATATCGACGAAATCGGCGACGACCGCGCGCCGCTGGTCGATCTCGGCTTTAATTCCATGCTGGCCATCCGTTTCGTCGTTGAATTGGAGATCATGTTCGGTCTGACCGTGGAAGACGACGAATTGCAGCTGGACAACTTCTCTACCGTTGAACGGATCGATTCGTTCGTGACCCGTAAAACTTCTTAATCCGTTTGGCGGGGAGCCGCTTCCGGCATTCGCAGCAGCATGACCGCGTTTAACCGCGCACCGTGATGCGGATCGATTCCCCTTCGGCGGAGCTCGGGCCGATCCAGACGGTGAAGTCGCCAGGCTCGACGGCGACGTTCATGTCCGCGCCGATAATGGCCAGCGCTTCGTCGCCGAGCGTGAACGAGACGACGGTCGATGCCCCGGCTTCCAGCGCGACCTTGCGGAAGCCGACGAGCTTCTTGAGAGGTTGAGTGACGCTGGCGGCTTCGTCCCGGATGTAGCATTGGACGACTTCTTCGCCGGCGCGGCCGCCGGTATTGGTCACTTCGGCGGAGAGCTCGAACGCTTCTCCCGGGGCCGCGACGCGTCGGTCGCAGCGGATTTCGCCGTAGCGGAAAGTCGTGTAGCTCAGGCCGTAACCGAACGGGTACAGGGGGTCGGTCGACGAGTCCAGATAATCGGACGTGTAGACGCCGCCGGGCGGCCTGCCCGTTTTTTTCCGGTAATAGTAGATCGGAATTTGTCCGACGTTCCGGGGGAACGTGGCGGGGAGCCGTCCGCCCGGATTGTGCTCTCCGAACAGCACATCAGCGATCGCGGCCCCGCTCTGCACGCCGAGGTGCCAGGCTTGCACGATGGCGTCCGCATGCTCCCGGAGCCACGGAATCGCCAGCGGACGGCCGGTAAGCAGCACGGCGACGGCCGGCTTGCCGAGCGCGGAGACGGCTTCGACGAGCCGCCGCTGTCCGCCCGGCAAATCGAGACCGGTCCGGCACCGGGCTTCGCCGCTCATCTCGAACGTCTCGCCGAGCGCCAGGACGACGATGTCCGCGTTCCGGGCCGCTTCCAGCGCTTCCGGCAAACCGTCGGCCCCGTCGGAGTCGATCTCGCAGCCCTTCGCCCAGCGGACGTCCATGCTTGATGGCACGGACCGGCGGATGCCTTCGAGCGCCGAGACGACGTCGTCCGGCCTGCCGTCGAAAGCCCAGCAGCCGAGCGGATCCTGCCGGCTCTCCGCGAGCGGCCCGATCACGGCGATAGACGGCGTCTTGCGGCTGAGCGGCAAAACGCCGTTCTCGTTGCGCAGCAGCACGATCGATTCGCGGGCGGCTTGCCTGGCGAGCGCCACGTGCGATTCCGGCAAGATGACGTCCGTCGTATATTCGCTTGGCGCGACGAACGGATTCTCGAACAGGCCGAGCTTGAGCTTGACGAGCAGGATGCGCAATACGGCTTGATCCACCAGGCTCTCCGGGATTCGGCCTTCGCGAACGAGCTTCGGCAGATAGCGAATGTAGATGCCCGAAGCCATATCGACGTCCGTGCCGGCCCGAATGGCCAACTCGCAGGCTTCTTCCTCGTTCGCGGCGACGCCATGCGTAATCAGCTCCTGCAGGGCGTTGTAATCGCTCGCGACGATGCCTTCGAAGCCCCATTCCTCGCGCAGGATCGTCGTCAGCAAATACCGGTTCGCGCACGCCGGAATGCCGTTCACCTCGTTGAACGACGCCATGATCGTCAGCGCGCCCGCCTCGACCGCCTTGCGGAACGGAGGCAAAATGACTTCCCGCAGCACGCGGTCCGACAAGTCCACCGTATTGTAGTCTCTGCCGGCTTCGGCGAGGCCGTATCCGGCGTAATGCTTCGGGCAGCTGGCGGTCGCCCGGCCCGGCCCTTCGTCGGTCTGAGCGCCGGCCACCCACGCCGCCGCGTAGGCGGAAGCCAAATACGGGTCTTCGCCGATACTCTCGGCGATCCGTCCCCACCGCGGGTCGCGGGTGACGTCGATCATCGGGGCGAATACCCAGGCGACCCCGTCGGCCAACGCTTCCTTGGAGGCGGCCGCCGCGGTCGCTCCCGCGAGCGGGGGGTTCCAGGCCGACGCTTGGGCAAGCGGAATCGGGAAGACCGTCCGGTAGCCGTGGATGACGTCGCGGCCGATCAGCAGCGGAATGCCGCGCCCCGATTCGCCGATCGCGGCGCGCTGCAGCCGGTTCGCTTCCTCCGCGCCGGCCAGATTGAAGACCGAGCCGACCCGGCCCAGGGCGATCTGCTCCGCGATTATGTCTCTCCGGGACAATCCGGTATCGGGATTGATCGGGTTGAAGCCCCAATCGAACTGTGTCATCTGTCCGGCTTTTTGTTCGAGCGTCATATCGGCCAGCAACGCATTGGCTCGTTCCCTGATCGCGGGAGCGATCCATGAATCTCTTGTCATATCGTTTCGTCTCCTCTCCCGGGGCGGCGAACAGCAGCGATTGAATCGCGTGCGCCGAATTTCGAGCATAGTTTACTCCTATTATAGAAGGAAGAAACAGGAGATTTGTAGAAACAATATGATTGTATACCTATACGATCTGGTCGTACTGGCAAAAGGAAGCGGGGCGGTCCGGAGATGGATTGCGGACGGATACACGTTCAATTATGCGGATATTCCCGGCATCGGGAGCCGTTCAGGCATGAATATCGGAACGGTCTCGAAACCTATATTATTCGCTTGCAGATAGAAGGGGCTTGCCGGGCGCTGGTCGACGGCGAGATGACGGACCTGATGCCGGGAGATTTGCTGCTGTTCAAGCCGGGAGACGTCTACGAGCTTGTCATCGACAAACCCGGCAAAGGAATGAAACCGAGCGGAGATTACTTCATCCTGTGCACGGGAGCGGGCATGGACGCTTGGTGGGCCGAGAAGGAGCGGCCCGCTCGCAAGAAGATCGCGGAGGACGAACGCATCAAGGGGACGTGGAATCAGCTGCTTCTGGAGAAGAGAAGGCTCGACGGCGGTCATCCGGAGCTCGTCTCGCTCATCGTCCGGACGCTTCTGCTGCTGCTCGACCGCGCTTTGGAGGAGGCTCCTTCCGCGCAATCCGCCGCCGCCTTTCACGCGCTCAAGATGCGCAAGTACATTGAGGAGAACGCGACGAAGCCGCTCAGGCTGGAGGAAATCGCCGGTCAAGCGGGATTGAGCGTGTCGCGGGCGGTTCACCTGTTCAAGGCGCAATTCGGGATATCCGCCATGCAGTATGCGCAGCGGCTCAGGCTCTCCCATGCCGCGGACCTGCTGGAGCATAGTCTTCAGTCGCTCGAACAGATCGCTTACGAGACGGGGCTTGGCAGCTATACGTATTTTCACCGCGTATTTCGGGCGGCGTACGGCATGTCTCCGGGAGTTTACCGGAAAAGATTGCTCCGGCCGGATATGCTCGATCGGCCGAATCGTTAACCGATGGCTTAAGGTCGGAGAATCCAACGTACCCTGGCAGGACGGTGCGATTTATCGCGGAGTAAGTTGCTCGAGCCGGTCAAGTGAGTTTGACAAGTTCGTACATTTTTTACATAATAGAAGGAACAGTATCCGGGAAGCACCTCGCAAAGTCCAACACAATACGTGTGGCTTTGTCGGGGTGTTATTTATGTTGAGGAGGAAGGGCGTATGGCAAACAAACGCGACGATCGGTCGGTCATTCGCGAACAGCCCGTCACGTACGACGATTACGCGTCCATGCCGGACGACGGCAACAGGTATGAGATCATTGACGGCGCGCTGGAGATGATGTCTCCGGGACCGTCCACGTTTCACCAGTCGGTAAGTGCGGAATTAGAATTCATGTTCAAACAAAGCTGCCGAGCGGATTATGTCATCCTTCATGCTCCAATTGACGTCATTCTAAGCCAGACGACCGTGCTGCAGCCGGATATTTTGATGATCCATCGCGATCGGCTGGAGATCGTCAAGCTTCACGGAATCGAAGGCGCTCCGGATCTGGTCGTCGAAATCCTGTCTCCCGGTTCCCGCAAGCGGGACAAGGTCGTGAAGGCCAAAGTGTACGCCAAATATCAGGTGCCGGAGTATTGGCTTGTCGATCCAGCGGGACGGACGTTAGAGCAATATCGGTTGATAGACGATCGCTACGAATTGGCGGAGCTTTTCTCGGCAGAAGATCGGGTTGTCTCGGACAGGCTCCCTTTCGTGTCGTTTGCGCTGAATGATATTTTTATCGAGGTGGACGGTTTGAAGCTGCCGACTTGATGACGTTGGTAGCATGCAAAAACGAAGACGAAAATTAAAATCGGCATCGCGGCGCCCGGAATCGAGGGGCGTCGTTTTTTCGTTCGCCGGACAGAATTTCGCTGCCAATGTCGGTGTAGCCTACAGAGGGGGAGCGAAAAAAGGGGGGCGGTGCTGTCATTGTCGAATGCAATCGGACACAGATGACCTTATTTCGCCGAAAACCCCTCATTTTGCTGGCGATCCGGACAGACGATCCGTTATTTCTATTTTTGGTGGCCGAAATGGCCGCCACCAACGCAAATAACGGATTCTCAGTCCGCTTAGGCGGGCAAAACCTGGTTTTGTTCACAGATAGCGGATCCTCTGTCCGAACGGCGTGGCGATAGAGAGATGGTACGGCGGAGGGCGACGGGAGGCAAGGCGAACGATGAGGCAGGGGCGACGGGACGACGGGAGGCAAAGAGGACCATGAGGCTGCCAGGACGATGGTGGCGTTCGAGCAACTTTTTTCGGGCAATTTCCGTTATAAGAATAAATCGTGATCGAACGGGGAGTGTCTTATGAAAAAAATCGCTCTGTTGTTCATGGTCGTTCTGCTGGTCGGTTGCGGCGCGCCTCGGGCCGGAAGCGGTCCGTCGGATGCCGAAACGCCGTCCGTCTCGCCTTCGCCGGTCGCGAGCGCGATGCCGACAAATTTGCCGGAGCCTTCGGCGGATGGACTGGAGGCGGTATGGGAGAAAACGCAAGAGATTTGGCCGGACATCGAGAAGAAGCACTCCGTGGCCATGCTGATGGGCTGGTCCGACAAGGAGAAGATTTCGCTGACGATCCGCAGCTACGGCGATATCGAACGCGAGCTGAGCCCGCAGGATGTCGAGGAGATTCGGCAAAGCTTGTTCGAATCGGTCGGAGACGAATTCCCGGTGGATATTGCCGTCAGGGCGTGCTGCAAAGGAGAACCGATGCTCGTTGGGAAGATCGAGCAGGTCGATCCGGATACGAACCGGGTGCTGATCGTCAGCGAAACGAAGAAAAACGGCAACACGGACAATCCGGAAGCCCATTGGGTCGGGCTGACCCCGGACGGCCAAGCGGTCCTGGACGGCGGGGAGCCGACGAACGCGTTCGGCGACGAATTTCTGGGAAAGGAGGCACGGGCGTGGACGACCGGCATGGTCGAACAATCGTATCCCGGCCAGACCTCGGCCATCAAGCTCGTCGCCGAGTGAGTCCGTCGCCGGATTCGTCGGGCCTGGGGCAGACTGCTTATTTCTCTAACAGGTACGGCGCGACGATTCGTTTTACCCGTTCCAGCCCTTCCCACATGTCGCCGGGGCCGTCGTAGATGAGAACGTAGGCTCCGTCGTAGCCCGTCCTCCGGACGGCCTCCAGGCAACGGATCAGCTCGGCTTCGTTCGGGATGCCGTTCTCATCATATTCGGGTTTGACGTGAACGGACGAGCTGCGCGGGGCGGTCGTCGCGATCTCGTCGTATTTGGCTGCGCCCTCGTAATTGCCGAAGTCCGTGATCATGCCGAAACCGTCTCCCGCCAATTCCAGCAGCTTCGCGCTGCTTGCGCCCGTGGAAGTCAATGCCTTGAAGTTCTCGGTAACGACGCGCACGCCGCGGGCCGCCCCGTAGTCGGCCAGCTCCCGCAGCGCTTGCGCCGACCGACGGATCGCTTGTTCGTCGGTCGGCGGCGCTTCGCCGGCGACGATACGGATTCGCTTCGCTCCGCAACGGGAGGCGACACCGATCCATTCGCGGTACAGCTTCCCGTCGGCGGCTTGCCGCGTCTCGTCGGTCGTGGACAAGTCGCCGTAATCGAGCAGCAGCGTATCGAAGGAAACGCCGGCATCCGAGAAGGACCGCCTTAGCTCCTCCATATAATCGGCATCGACAGACGGAAAATGAAAATGACACACTTCCGCGGCCTTATAACCTCTTCGCGAAACTTCTCTCGGCAGCTCCAACAAGGTGTGGATCTGCGGCTGATCTTGCTCTATCGTCCCGTGTTCTCCGGCTTCGGCATCCCAAGAAGTCCAGCGAAGCGGGCCGAGCAGTCTGTGCAAGCTCCATGTGCTGACGGATAAGTAGGACAGTTGGCATCCCCCCGGAATAAAGATGAATTCGTTGAAGCCTGATCTTATCGTAGCCGTTTTTTTCGGAACGTTCCAATGCGCAATGTGGCGAAGTTGTCGCTTTTTTTGGCCTGGGCGATTCAAGCGGTTATTGAAATTATGTGCGCTTTCGTCCAAAATGGATGAAGGATATCGGCCAGTACATTTTTCCCAAGGAGAGAGAAGTTTGATGAAGTATATAAGCACGAGAGGAAAAGTCGAGCCGATTGGCTTTGTCGACATGTTCCTGATGGGACTCGGCGAAGACGGAGGACTGATCGTTCCCGAGACGATCCCGGCCATCGGCGCGAAGCAGCTTGAAGCCTGGTCGGACTTGTCGTTCCAGGAGCTTATGCTGAACGTCTTTTCCTTCTATACGAACGGCGAAATTCCGGAGGAGGATCTGCGCAAGCTGATCGAAGACAGTTACGCCGGCTTCGCGAGCCCCGAAGTGTTGCCGTTAAAGAAAATCAACGATTCGCTGAGCGTCATGGAGCTGTTCCACGGTCCGACGTTCGCGTTCAAGGATGTCGCCCTTCAGCTCATGGGCAATTTATATGCGTACGTAGCGAAGCAGCGGAACGAAGTCATCAATATTCTGGGGGCGACTTCCGGGGATACCGGCGCTTCGGCGATCAGCAGCGTTCGCGGCAAGGAAGGCATCCAAATCTGCATCCTGCATCCGCACGGCAAGGTCAGCCGCGTGCAGGAGCTGCAGATGACGACCGTGCAGGACGAGAACGTGTTGAACTTGGCGGTGAACGGAAATTTCGACGACTGCCAGCGGATCATCAAGGAGCTGTTCGCGGACATTCCGTTCAAGTCGAAATATCATCTTCGCGCGATCAACTCCATTAATTTCGTGCGAATTTTGGCGCAGTCGGTTTATTATTTCTACGCTTATTTGCGGTTGCCGGAAGCTCAGCGGAAGGACGGCGTGAACGTCAGCGTTCCGACTGGGAACTTCGGCAATATTTTTTCCGGATTGCTGGCCAAGAAAATGGGCGTTCCGATCAAGCAGCTCGTTCTGGCGACGAACGAAAACAATATTTTGGAGCGGTTCATCCGCGAGGGCGTGTACAAGCCGGAAGGCTTCCGCAGCACGCACAGTCCGTCGATGGACATCCAGATCGCGAGCAATTTCGAGCGTTACTTGTATTACTTCTGCGGCGAAGACGCCGCGGAAGTGTCAAGGCGCATGGAACGTTTCAAGGCGGAAGGGCAACTGACGTTCGACGCCGGGGAAATCGCGCGCATTCAGCGGGATTTGACGGCGTACAGCGTCGGTAACGAGGAGTGTCTGGAGACGATCCGCAAGTATGACGAGAGCTACGGCTACTTGCTGGACCCGCACTCCGCCTGCGGCGTGGCGGCCTACGAGCGCGCGGGGAGCAAGAACGGCGGCCCGTTCGTGTCTTTGGCGACGGCGCATCCGGCGAAATTCGACGAAGCGATTCGTTTGGTGGGCATCGAGCAGAAGTTTCCGGAGAAAATCTCGGCGCTGTTCGACCGGCCTCAGCGGCAAGTCGTCGTGGACAATTCGAAAGAGGAAGTCGCCTCCCGTCTCGTCGGCTTCTATCGGACGTAATCGAAGGATAAGGAAGAGGGGACACGGATGAACATCGGAGCGGTCGAAGCGGGCGGCACGAAAATCGTGTGCGGCATCGGCAACGAAAACGGGGAAGTGCTCGATCGGATCAGCTTTCCGACGGAAGCTCCCGGGAAGACGCTGGAGCGGATCGTCGGTTATTTTCGGGACAAGCGGGCGGTCGCGATCGGTTACGGATCGTTCGGTCCGATCGATATCGACAGGGAAAGTCCGACTTACGGATACGTCACGACGACGCCGAAGCCGGGGTGGGCGAATTATCCGATGCTGCCGGAATTGAAGCGGGCGCTGAACGTTCCGGTCGGCTGGGATACGGACGTCAACGCGGCGGCCCTGGGCGAAGCGACTTGGGGCGCGGCAAAAGGACTGGACAGCTGCGTGTACTATACGATCGGGACGGGCGTCGGCGTGGGCGTCTTCGCGGAAGGCCGGATGGTGCACGGGCTGGTTCACCCGGAAGGGGGCCACGTGCCGACGCGGCGCCATCGGGACGATACGTTCGCCGGCCACTGCCCGTACCACGGCGATTGCCTGGAAGGCATGGCCGCGGGACCGGCGATCGAAGCGCGCTGGAAGATCAAGGGCAGCGAGCTGCCCGCCGACCATCCGGCATGGGAAATCGAAGCGTTCTATATCGGACAAGCGCTCGTCAGCGCGATCCTGCTGCTGTCGCCGAAAAAGATCATTCTCGGCGGCGGCGTCATGCACCAATCGCAGCTGTTCCCCCTAATTCGGGAGCACGTAAGGAAAACCTTGAACGGTTACGTCGTATCCCCGGCGCTGGAGCCCGGCGGCATCGACGGCTACATCGTGCCTCCGGGCCTCGGCGACAACGCCGGCCTGCGCGGCGCGATCGCTCTGGGCTTGCGGACGTATCGGGAATCGCAGAAATAGAATAATTGTATACGAGCAGGTTTGACAGATTCGTACATTTTTAACATAATAGAAGGAACAGGAGTCGAGGAAGCACCTCACAAAGTCCAACACAATACGTGTGGCTTTGTCGGGGTGCTTTTTCCATAGAAGGAGGAGCGCAGAATGAAGAAGAAACGGGACGACGAACCGATCATTCGCGAGCAGCCGGTGACGTACGACGACTATGCGGCGATGCCGGACGACGGTGACCGGTACGAGATCATCGACGGCGTGCTGGAGCTGATGTCGCCGGGACCGATGACGATTCATCAGGCGGTCAGCAGGGAGTTGTTTCTATTTCTGCAAAGCTGCCGTTCGGATTATGAAATCTATTACGCTCCAATAGATGTCATCTTAAGCAGAACTAACGTGCTGCAACCGGACATTTTGATGATTCACCGCAGCCGGCTCGAGATTGTAAAGCCCCACGGGATTGAAGGGGCGCCCGACCTGGTCGTGGAGATTCTTTCTCCAAGCACGCGCAAGCGGGATAAGGTGATCAAGGCCAACGCTTACGCCAAGCACCAAGTATCGGAATACTGGCTTGTCGATCCCGGGGCGAGGACGCTGGAGCAATATGAGTTGATCGAAGCGCATTATGAGTTAGCGGAGCTGTACGCCGAAGAAGACAGGGTTTCGTCGGACAAGCTTCCGTGCGTTTCTTTTGTCTTGGGCGAGATTTTTAACGAGGTCAACCGCTTGAATTTGCCGACTTCGTAGGAGAGGAGGAACGCAGAATGAAGAAGAAGCGGGACGATGAGCCGACTATTCGCGAGCAGCCGGTGACGTACGACGATTATGCGGCGATGCCGGACGACGGCAACCGGTACGAGATCATCGACGGCGTGCTGGAGCTGATGTCGCCGGGACCGATGACGATTCATCAGGCGGTGAGCAGAGAACTGGAGTTTCTATTCATGACAAGCTGTCGCTCGGAATATGAAATCTTCAGCGCGCCCTTGGACGTCATATTAAGCAAGACAAACGTGGTACAGCCGGATCTTCTGATGATCCATATCAGCCGCTTAGAAACCGTCAAGCCCCACGGGATCGAAGGCGCGCCGGACCTGGCCGTGGAGATTCTTTCTCGCGGCACCCGCAAGCGGGACAAGGTCGTGAAGGCGGCGGTTTATGCCAGGCATCAAGTGCCGGAATACTGGCTCGTCGATCCCGAGACGCGAACGCTGGAGCGGTATCGGCTGGCCGGCGATCGTTACGAGCTGGCGGAGCTGTACGCCGAAGACGACCGGGTTTCATCGGATAAGCTCCCTTGCATCTCTTTTACGCTCAGGGATATTTTTGACAATATTCGTATCATCGGGTCGAGACTGGCCTGACGGGCGTTGGTGTCTCCGACAGACGCCAAACTAACAAAATCGGAAGCGCAGGGATCGCGGCTGGGGATGGCGGCTATCGCCATGCCATCGCGTTTATGGCCGGAGGCATCGGCGGCTCTCGCGCGGAGACAAAACCGGCATGCCGAGAGATGATGAGTACGGGACGGTGATGGCCTACAACGGCATGGAGCTGCACTTCTGCAACCTTTTCGTCCTATTTTCCGTTTAAGTTGGAAAATAATCTGCGAATTGTGGAGGTCTTCGTCCTATGAGAAAACTCGTCGTTTTGTTGCTGGCGGCGCTATTAAGCGGTTGCGGGGCTCGAGCATCGGACACCAATCCCGCGGCTTTGCCGCCCGACTCGCCGTCTCCCGTTGCGGTACCGTCGTCGATGCCGACCGACGTTCCGTCGCCTTCTTCGGAAGGCTTGCAAGCGATCCAGGATCGACTGACCGGACAATGGGAAGCGCTGCAGGAGGAGCACGCGCTCGCGCTGCAGTTCGTCTATTCGACCGATGACGTTCTCAAGATGGAAGTACGCCCTTACGGGGATTTCGAGAGGGAACCGACCGAGGAAGACCTCGAAGCCTTCAAGGCGAGTCTGTTCGAATTGGCCGGCGAAGCGTTCCCGGTGGAGATTTCCGTAAGGCAGTGTTGCGAGGTTCAACCTCACGTAACCGGCAAGATCAAGTCCGTAGAGAAGAACCGGGTATTAATCGTGAACGAGGACAAGAAAAACGGCGACTCGGACAATCCCGAAGCGTATTGGGTCGGCTTGACCGCAGACGGGAAATTGTTGGCCGAGGACGGCAAGACGGTTCTCGCGATCGACGAATCGCTTGTGGGCAAAGAAGCGAAAGCGTGGACGACGGGAATGGTCAACGAATCTTATCCGGCTCAGACGAGCGCGGTCAAAATCGTCGTCAAATAAAGAAGAGCCTCCACGAGAGTGCGCGTCGATTCAGTGTGCTTGATCGGACACAGCGGACGTTATTTTGCTGAAACCCCCTCATTTTGAAGATGAATCGGACAGAGGATCCGTTATTTCGATGATTTATGGCCGAAATCGCCGTCTCGGAGCCAAATAACGGATCCTCTGTCCGCATAGATGCAAAAAAAACCGGATTTGTTCACAATTAGCGGATCCTCTGTCCGAACGGTTCGGGTCGACGGGGCAAAGAGGCGAACGACGGCGAACCGGACGGTGCGGAAAGACTGTGGCAAGCGAAAGCGCGGGGGAACGAATCAAATGCGAAAGGACCGTCAGGGAGAACTGACGGTTTTTTATCATGCTTTAGCCTACGCATGTCGGTCGGATCGTCGATTTCATTTGATCTTATGGATTTATAAGCGCAAGATTGGCAACGATTCGTTAATCGGAAGGTTTTCCGTCTATCGGCATCGTTTGCGGGCAATTCTGAGTAGAGATAATCGGTTTTTTCGGTTATCGAGCAACTGTCGGCAATCCGGAAACGACATGGTTGGCGTAATGGCAGTTTGCTATTGACAATTTTCCCGATATTCTTCAATATAATATATGATCATATATTCATATGTTAGCGAGAAAGAAGGGGAAGCGAATGACCAACAAAAACAATCGTAACGACCGCGCGCACGTTCATTCTCCCAATCACGGGCACGAGCACGACCACACGCACGAGTACGACCACGCGCACGAGCGCGACCATACGCACGAGCACGAGCACGGTCACGCGCATGCTCACGGCCATCATCATCACCATGGCCTCGGAGGCCATCATCATCACCACGACGGCAACAGGGAGGGCAACAAGAAAGGGCTGACGATCGCCCTGATCATCACGTCCGGGATAATGGTGCTCGAATTCGCGGGCGGTCTGATCACGAACAGCCTGGCGCTGCTCTCGGACGCCGGCCATATGCTGAGCGACGCGAGCGCGTTGGCGTTAAGCCTGGTCGCGTTCTGGTTCGCGGCCCGCCCGGCTTCTCCGAACAAGACGTACGGCTATTACCGGTTCGAAATCCTGGCGGCTCTGTTCAACGGCGTCACGCTGTTCGTCATCGCCGGATTCATCCTGTGGGAGGCTTATCGGCGCTTCTCGGAGCCGCCCGAGGTTTCGAGCTTGCCCATGATCCTCATCGCGCTGATCGGGCTTGGAGCGAACGCGCTCAGCGCATTCGCGCTTATGCGCAAAGGCGACGTCAAGAACAATTTGAACCTCCGCAGCGCCTATCTTCATGTGCTCGGCGACGCCCTCGGTTCCGTCGGCGCCGTTCTCGCCGGTATTCTTATGCTGGCGTTCGGGTGGTACGTCGCGGATCCGATCATCAGCGTGCTCGTCTCCTTGCTCATTCTGAAGAGCGCCTGGGGCGTAATCAAGCACACCGTCCATATTCTGATGGAAGGCACGCCGATCACGATCGACCGGGACGATGTCCGTTCGACGTTGACCGGGCTAGAAGGCGTCATCGACGTTCACGACCTGCACATCTGGACGATCACGTCCGGGCTGGATTCCTTGAGCTGCCATCTTCTCGTCCGGGAAGACGCGGATCATCAACGGATTCTTCAGAGCGCGATCAGGCTCGTCGAGGAGAAATTCAAAATCCGGCACGCGACGATCCAAATCGAGACTTCCGCGATCCGGCACATGGAATTGCAGGTTTGACGTTCCGCGGACATCCCGTTCGCCCACGAGATTCACCATATCGGGCAGCTGTCCGTGTGGGCGCGCGAGTCGGGCAGACCGCCCGTGAACGCGAACCTGATTCGCCGCGGATTGCAAGGGTAAACCCTGTCCGGAACGCAAGGTTGCTAACATTAACGTTTTCTAACCGTTTTTTAAGAAAGCGGCCTAATCGCGATAAGCGCGGCCTTTATTTTTTCCTTGGTAAAAAACCGGCAAAAATCGTTATGTTATAGTAATCCCGACAACGATGGTTCGTGCGCAACCAGAGAAGCCGGGAGGAACAGCTACGAATGAAAAGGAACGCGACGTTAAAAGTTTTGCTTGCATGCAGCATCGCCGTAACGGGGCTGATCGGCACGATGGCCGGATCGCCCTCGACAGCGAGCGCGGCGACGCCGCAATCGTTAAGCCTGATCGACTATGGCAAAGAATATGTCGGTACGCCGTATCGTTTTGGAGCCGCGGCGTTTAAGACGAACGCTTTCGACTGCTCCTCGTACGTCCAGTACATCTTCCAACAATTCGGAGTCAAACTGCCGAGAACGGCATCCTCCCAAGCCAGCATGGGCGAGAAAGTCGATAAAGGCTACATCAGCGTCGGGGATCTCGTCTTTTTCAAAACCGGCAAAAGCGGCATCAGCCACGTGGGCATTTACGCCGGAGACGGCAAAATGCTGCACGCGAGCAGCAGCCAGGGCGTTACGCTGTCCAACATGAATTCGAACTATTGGTCCAAAGCGTACGTGACGGCACGGCGAGTGTTATAGAGGTTGTTCAAAAAGTCCAATTTTGATCACGAAGCGATTCAGAGAGCGGATTCGACATCGAATCTTGAATTCAGCCGGTTCTTCCGGTACTCACGTAGATTTGACTACGTTCCGTTCCTCATCACCGGTCTTCATTCAACCTTCTCGGTGCTAAAAACCGGACTTTCTGAACACGCACTTATAGAATCTTCCACGCGTTATGAAGCAAGGGCCTGCCAGCGGTCGTCGCAAGCGACTGCCGGGAGGCCCTTGCGCCTGCTTCGGGAGAATGAGTTTGCGAATTTTCTGTGAATTGCAAGCAAACGCGTTTCTCGATGTTATAATAATGTAGGATTGAGGTTTACGGAAACGAGGTGCAGGCCCATGGAGGCGCAGCCCGCAGTCGGAAGAGGCATCCCGGCTCTATCCTACGAGCAATTATTCGAGCATTACAAGGATAAAATATTCAGCTTCGCGTGGAAAATCCTGCGCAGCAAGACCGATACCGAAGAGGCGGTTCAAGAGACGTTCCTCAGGCTGTACGTCAACTTCGAGCGGCTCGACCCCGCCGGATCGCTCTCTTCGCTCATTTTCACGACGACGAAAAATATATGCATCGACATGCTCCGCAAGCGAAAAACGAAGCTGACGCTGAACCATCCGCTGATGAAGCACGAAGGATGGGAGAACCAGGTCGCCGAGGCGAACCGGCCGGAGGACGCCTTGATCTTGAAGGAAGCGTCGGAGCAAATGCTCGAGGCGATCGATAGATTGCCGAAGGCCTATCGGCTGATGGTCTATCAACGATACGTGCTGGATCTGTCGATGGAAGAGATCGTGGAACTGAACCAGGTGAAGATGAACACGGTCAAATCCCGGTTGAAGCGGGGCAGGGACTTGTTGAAAAAGCAGCTGGAAAAAGGATGACGAAGGCCGAGGTATCCGGTTCGCGCCCCTATCGGCCAGACTTCGGACAGAGGATCCGTTATCTGTGAACAAAACCGGGTTTTCGGCGCCTTTGCGGACTGAGGAGCCCTTATTTGCTTGGATAAGGGCGAATCCAGCTGCTACGGATGAAAATAACGGATCGTCTGCGGACCGCCGGCAAAAAGAGGGGGTTTCGACAAAATAGCGTCCTCTCAGTCCGATAGCGGCGCAAGCCAATTATGGCGATGCAGGGTTAACTCCCTCGCATCGCCATTTTCTTCAGACGTGGGGGACGACCAAGCCGCCGTAGACGAACGCGCACACAATGACGAGCGCGGGGTGGAGCTTGCGTTTCTCCATCGCCCACAGCGCGATCGCGGCGATGAGGACCGCTTGCCAGATGCCGAGCGCTTCGACGGACGTTTTGCCCATCTGCCAGGTGAGCAGAAGCATCATGACGGCGATGACCGGCTGCACGAGCAAGGTCATGCCCTTGACGACCGACGATTGGCGGTATTTCGCCAGGAGTTTCAGCAGCATGATGAGCGCGAGAGCGGACGGCACGACGGTCGCGATCAGCGCGACTGCGGCGCCGGCGACGCCCGCCGCGTCGTACCCGACGAACGCCGCGATCTTCGTGGCGATCGGTCCGGGAAGCGTATTCCCGAGGGCGAGAATGTTCGAAAATTGCGTGTCCGACGTCCACTGGTAGTTAACGACGATTTCCCGGTGCATGAGCGGGATCGATGCCGGACCGCCTCCGTAGCCGAGCAGGTTGGGCAGGAAAAAGCCGAGAAACAGATCGATCAGCTCGCTCACGGGGCTTCACCTTCGGTCTTCTTCTTATTCGCGCCAAGCCTGCGGACGATCCGGTAATGAACGGCGCCGTATCCGAGGAACAGCACGATGACGGCCGCCGGGTGCACGGGGACGAGCTGCAGCAGCGCGAACGAAAGCGCGCCGAAGACGACGACCATCCATCTGCCAAGGCCTTTGTACGCTTTCTTCGCGAATTCGAACGCCATGACCCCGAGCATGACCGAGATGACCGGCAGGACGGCCGCGATCATGCCCTGCACGACGGGGGAATGGCTGAGGAAATTCACGAAGGACAGCAGCGCGATCATCGCGGCCGCGGTCGGAACAATATGCGCCAGCACGGAGACGATCGCCCCGAGTACGCCCTTCTCGCGATAGCCCAGATACGCGGCCATCTTCGTGGCGATCGGTCCGGGCAGGGCGTTGGCGACGGCCAGCGTCTCCCCGAACTCCTCGTCGTTCATCCAGCGGTACTTCGTCACGGCTTCGTACCGGATCAACGGGATGACGGAGGGCCCTCCGCCGAAGCCGAGAATCCCCGTCTTGCCCATCGACCAGGCGAGCTCCGCGTATTGTCGTTTCTTTTTGCCGGCCATCCGCTACAACCTCATTCCCATGCGGCTTTTATACCGGGTAATCAGCACCTGGCAATCGACGCTGACGACGCCGGGCAGCTTATACAGCTTGTCGTTCAGGAATCGCTCCATCTCCGCGTTGTTCGCGAACAAACCGTGCATGTGCAGCTTGCTCGGACCGGTCATATGGTACAGGCTCGTCACGGAAGGCTCTTCCGCAAGCGTATCGGCTACGCTCTTCAGACTCTTCGGCTCGACTTCGACATTGAAGAACGCCGACACGGCGATGCCGAGCTTCTCCGGATTGACGACGGCGGTGAACCGTTCGATGACGCCTTCCTCCAACAGGGCGTTGACGCGCGCTTGGACGGCGACGCGGGAAAGGCCGATCTCCTTGGCCAATTCGGTGTAGGAGATTCTTCCGTTGGCGTTCAGCGCTTTAATGATTTTGCGGTCGACTTCGTCGATCTCCAGCATGATATCCACTCCTTGGACGAGAGTTCGGGAAGATTGGGTTCGCTTTCGGAATGATGGTTTTCTCTCGTTTTTATTTACTATGTGTAATAATATATACAATTTTGATTTCGATATCAACACGAAAAAGCTTTGGATCCGACGATTCGAATGATCGCATCCAAAGCTTCGCTTCGCGGTTGGCGCTTAGAGGTTCAAAATCTCTTTGATTTCTTGCTCGGTGATGGCGGAGAACGCTTCTTCTCCCGGTTGCACGATTTCGCCGATCAGGTTTTTCTTCCGTTGCTGGATCGCGTGCATCTTCTCCTCCACGGTATCCTGGGCGACGAGACGGAGCACCTGCACGACGTTCTTCTGTCCGAGCCGATGGGCGCGATCCGCCGCTTGCTGCTCGACGGCCGGATTCCACCACAGATCGTACAGGATGACCGTATCGGCTCCGGTCAGATTCAGGCCCGTCCCGCCGGCTTTGAGCGAGATCAAGAACGCATCCTTCTCGCCTTCGTTGAAGCGGTCGCAGAGCTCGACCCGTTCGGCGGCAGGCGTCTGGCCGTCCATATAGAAAAAGGGGATGCCGCGATCGCCGAGCGCTCTGCCGATCAGGCCGAGCATTTCGGTAAATTGCGAGAAGACGAGCGTTCTTCTGCCCGCGTCCCGGGATTCCTCAAGCAGCTCGAGCAGCTGCTCGAACTTGGCGGAGGAGCCCGCGTAGCCTTCGACGAACAAGGCGGGGTGGCAGCAAATTTGGCGGAGCCGGGTCAGTCCGGCGAGAATCATGATCCGGGCTTTGGCGAAGCCTTCTTCGTCCAGATGCTTCAACGATTCCTTCCTGAGCTTGGCCAGATAGGCCAAATAAAGCTTCTTCTGCTCCGGCAGCAGCACGGAGGGCTGCACGGATTCGATTTTTTCCGGCAGCTCCGACAGAACGTCCGTCTTCAGACGGCGAAGCAGGAACGGGCGGATTCGCTTCGCGATTTCATCCCGGCTTGGCTCGCCGCGCGCGGCCCGGTCGCGGAACAGCTCGGGAAAGACGGCGTCGTAGATCGACAGGATTTCTTCTGCGGCGTTCTCCACCGGCGTTCCCGTCAGCGCGAACCGGCGGCGGGCGCGAACGGCTTTCACGGCTTGCGCCGTCCGGGTGTAATCGTTCTTGATCGCCTGCGCCTCGTCCAGAATCAACGTATGAAAGTCGCGATCCGCGTACGCTTCGGCGTCGATGCGCAGCAGCGGATAGGAGACGATCAGGACGTCGGCTTCGTCCGCGTTCCGCAGCAAGCGCAACCGGGCGGTTTTCGCGCCGGCAACGACGGTCGCGCGGATGTCGGGCGCGAACGTCCGCAGCTCGTTGCGCCAATTGTACGCGAGCGAGGCCGGACAGACGACGAGCGCCGGGGCGCGGAGGCTGCGGATTTCGGGCAGGACGGACGCGAGGAAGGCGATGCTCTGGATCGTCTTGCCGAGTCCCATGTCGTCGGCGAGAATGCCGCCGAAGCCGTAATAGGCCAGCGTCCTCATCCATTGATAACCGAATTTCTGATAATCCCGGAGTACGGGTTCAAGACTTTCCGGCACGGGAAAGACGAGATTGTCGGGGTTGCTCACGTTGTCGAGCATTTCGCGGACCGCTCTGCCGAGCTTGATCGCGGGATCCCGGCCTTCCGTCTCCAGCAGCCGGACTCCGCGAACGGCCGGCAGGCGGAATTCCGCGCCGCGAAGCTCGCCCTTGTCGACCTTCATCGTGACGATAAACCGGTTGATCGCTTCGAAGTCCGGCGTATCGAGCGGCATCAAGGCTCCGGCAGGCAGCTTATAGTATTTTCTCTTGTCGGCTAGCGCTTCGATCAGGCTGCGGATTTCCGTCTCGGGAACGCCGTCGAGCTCGAATTTGCACGCCAGCCAATCGGTTTTCGCATCGGCGTCCACGCGGATGCGGGGCGGGGCGTGACCGACGTGAAGCCGGGCCTTCACCGCCGACGTGGCGTATACCTGGAGCAGCTTCTCCAGTTCGGGCACGACGTTGTAAAGGAAATCGTATTGCGCCTCTTCGTCTTCCATGAAGTAGCCGCTTTCCGTGCGCGTGAAGCCGGCTTGCTCCATGCGCTCCAGGATGCGCGCTTCCTTGTCCCCGTCCCGCATCAAGATGCGCGACGGGCCGCGGCGGCGGCGATCGTCTTCGAGCGGATTGAGGACAATGTCGCCGTATTGGAACTCCAGCCCGGCAAGAAGGCGGTCCTTCACCCGGTCCAAATATAATCTCGCGCGAAGCGGCGCATGGAAGATCCGTTCCGTTACGGCGGGCGCGAGCCGCACGTCGCCCAGCTTCCCGAGTCCGGGGACGACTTGCGACAGGAAAGGCTCCGCCTGCTCGGACGAAACTTCGATCCCCCGGCCCGCGGGGGCGGATTCCAGCAACCGAAGCAGCGCGAAGAGCCGTTCGCTGCGCGGAGGAAGCTCGTATAGCCGTCCTGCCGAGAGCACGACGCCGTAGAGCTCCATCGTCTTCAACAGGTCGAGGCCTTCGACGCGCAGCCGGAAGCTGGATTCGGCCGGATTTGGCTGGTTTTCATCCCGGTCGAGCTCGAAACGCAGCGGCATCGGACCGTCCGCGAGGCGGATGCCTTCGTGAACGGCGCCCCCGTATTCGAGCTTCGTCTCCGGGGCTTGCAGCAGCAGCGGAAGCAAGCTCTCCCACGAGGCGGGAGGGATCGGCAGCATGCGGTCGTTGCCGACCAGTCCCGCATAGGCGTACGGGAGATTGGAAGCGTCCCGGTACAGGTTCTCTCCGCGGCGAATGCGAATGAGCCGACGCATGATCGCTTCATCGGTCGCGCCTAGGCTATGCAGGCTCGGATCGTACCGGAACGTCTTGGAGACTTCGTAAGGTTCGGCGCGGTCCAGCTTGTCCAGAAATTCGCGAATGCGCCGTACGGCGTATAGCCGTTCGGTTCCGACTCTCAGCTCCAGGCTGAACATCGATTTTCGATAGCCGTACGGGTGAACGATCAGCGAGAATTCTATGCGAAGAGGAGTTCTTTCGTCGAAGGTCCGTCCGGCTCTAATCGCGCGCGCGGGCCTGTCCGCGAACAGGCCGAGAATTTCGTCGGCTAGGCGGGTTCCGGCTGCTGCCGCTTTGTTCGGCTGAGCGGGGGAGCGGGACGCCGCGGCTTCGGTCCGTCCGCCCGGCCGGATCAGGCCGGCCCGGAGGTCGTGAATCCGCAGCAGGACGGCGGCGACGTGCGCGCACGATTTCGCGGCGGACAGATTCGTCTCGAGACAATCGCAGCGGACCTGTACCTCTCCCGATTCGCCGATGCGGGCTGCGACGCGGAATTCGGCGCCGCCGGCGCGAACCGTCGCTTCGTACGCCGCCAGCGTCGGATCGTCGGAAGAGAGCGCGACTTTGCCGGTGCGGTTGTAGGTTTCTCCCCGGTCGTACGCATAAGAACCGCATAAGGTGCGAATGTATTTTTTCGTCAAGATGTCGTTCATGGCTCTTGCTCCTGCTTGTTAGAGGTTTATCTGTATGATATCAGATGGAGGGAAGGGGGACGAATCCATGCGCAAAGAGGCCGCCGGGTTCCCTAGAGGGAACGGCAGCCTTATCGAGCGTCAGCAAGCCTCAGTTCCGTTCCTGCAGGCCGGAAAGCGACTGAAGCCTTTCCTTGCGGCCCGGCAATTGCGAGAGGAAAATGCGCAAGTCCGGAAACTCCTGCAAGTTCAACGTATAGTAGACCCATTGCCCTCGCTTGTCTTCCCGGATCAGGCCGGCGCTTCTCAGCTTGCGCAGATGCTGACTCGCGTTCGGCTGGCTCGTCTCCAGCAGCTCGACGATGTCCGATACGCATAAATCCCTTTCTTGCAGCAGGCCCAGAATGGCCAATCTCGTCCGATCGCCAAGCAATTTCAGCAGTTCCGCCATATCTCCCAATCGATCGCTCATGCTCGCAGCCTCGTTTCCCCGGTAAATCTATTCTTTGGATGTCATAGATTCGTATATAACGATATATTAATTTATAGCATAAATGGTTAGAGGGATAAAGGATGTCGGCGGACATGGGGAAGGGGTATGCGGCAGGGATTTCGTTGGAGGACGTTTGGGCGAAGGGCGGGCGTTTAGTTCGACTAAACCTAACTACGGCGCACGAATGGGGGGGGAGGGGCAGGCGTTTAGTTCGACTAAACCAAACTACGGCGCACGGATGGGGGGAGGAGCGGGCATTTAGTTCGGCAAATCCAAATTACGGCGCGCGAATGGGGCAAGGAGCGGGCATTTAGTTCGACTAAACCAAACTACGGCGCACGAATGGGGGGAGGGGCAGGCGTTTAGTTCGACTAAACCAAACTACGGCGCACGAATGGGTCGAGGAGCGGACATTTAGTTTGGCCAAACCAAACAAGGCGCATGAACGGGGCGAGTGGCAGGCGTTTAGTTCGACTAAACCTAACTAGGGCGCACGAATGGGGCAAGGAGCGGGCATTTAGTTCGGCAAATCCAAATTACGGCGCGCGAATGGGGCGAAGAGCGGAGCAGGAACGGGACTTGGAACAAGGAGGGGGCTGAGCGGGATAGCGCAAATCCGGGGGACGGAGCGGGCATCGAGTCAACCAAGCGACTAACGAACGGATCGCTAGGGGAGAAGAGGCACTTCAATCGCCTCCTCTCCGTTCGCTGTCGTCACGTCGCCTTGACCCGGTCAAAAAAGCCGGAGATCGCCATTTCGGCGGCGCCCATCATGGAAGAGCGTTCCCCGAGCTCGGCGAACAGCAGCTGAACTTTGCGCAGATGGAACCCGAGGGCGCGCTGCACGACGGTTTCCCGCAACGCGTGTTCGAGCCATGGACGGGCTTGGCTCATCCGGCTGCCGACGATGACGGCGTCGGGGTTGAACACGTTGACGATGTTGGCGATGCCGATCCCGAGATATTCGCCGATCTCCGCGAACAGCGCCAGCACGTCACGCCGCCCGCCGGCAGCCGCGGCGATCAGCTCCTCCAGGCTGCTGAAGCCGAGCGGCGCCGCCCGATGCAGCAGCGCCCGTTCCGAGGCGTACATCTCCCAGCAGCCGCGGTTGCCGCACGTGCAAGTCTGGCCGCGAGCCTCGATCGACAGGTGGCCCATCTCCCCGGAAAAGCCCGCCGCGCCCTTATACAGCGACTTGTTCAAGATCAAGCCCGTGCCGATGCCGATGTTCACGCTGACGTAGACCAGATTGCTGACGTCGCGTCCGGCCCCGTATTTCTGTTCCCCGAGCGCGCCCATGTTCGCCTCGTTGTCGATCGTAACCGGCAGGCCGAACCGTTCCGCCAGCAGACGGCGCAAGGGAACGTCCCGCCATTGCAGATTGGGAGCGAACAAAATCGTCCCGTTCTCGTCGACGATGCCGGGCACCCCGACGCCGATGCCCGCGATGCCGTAACGGCTCGGCGGCGCCTCCCGCGCGAGCGTCTCGATCAAATCGCCCAATCGTCCGATCGCCGCTCCCGGCTCCGGGTCGTGAAGGGAGGACGTCCTTTCGGCCGCGATATTTCCTCGCATATCGGTCAGCGCGCCGCGAATGTAGTTGACGCCGAGATCGACGCCGATCGCGTAGCCGGAAGTCGCCACGAATTCGAGCAGGACGGGCTTGCGTCCGCCGCTCGACTGGCCGGTGCCGATCTCCCGGACGAGCGAACCGTCGATCAAGTCCTGTACGAGGCTGGAGACGGTCGCCTTGTTCAAGCCCGATTGCTCGGAGATTTGGGCGCGGGACAGCGGGGAACCCCGCAAAATGCATTCCAGCACGATGGCCGTATTGATTCGCTTGATGAGCGCTTGATCGCCCGTCGGTGTTTTCATGTCGGTGCCGGAGCTCCTTCGGATGTCGTTTCCCGCCGTTTGCGGTTTTTTTCTATCATAGCATACGAAGTCAAAAACAACTTAGTTTATTGGATAGACAAACTAAGTCGAAGGTGATATGCTGGTATCAGTTCCATAAATGAGATCGCTTACAAGGAGGCCATTATCCATGAGCAAATTCCCTAACGTCCCCAAGATCCAATACGAAGGGCGCGATTCCAAAAATCCGTTCAGCTTCAAGCACTACAATCCGCAAGAGGTCGTGCTCGGCAAGACGATGGAGGAGCACCTGCGGTTCGCGGTCGCTTACTGGCACACGTTCAACGCGAACGGAAGCGACCCGTTCGGCGTCGGCACGGCCGTCCGCAGCTGGGATTCGCTGTCTCCGCTGGACCGTTCGAAGGCTCGCGTGGAAGCGAACTTCGAGCTGCTCGAGAAGCTGAACGTGCCGTTCTACGCGTTCCACGACGTCGACATCGCTCCGGAAGGCGCGACGCTCGCGGAGACGAACAAGAACCTGGACGTCATCGTCGCCATGCTGAAGGATTACCAGAAGTCGACGGGCAAGAAGCTGCTCTGGAATACGGTCAATCTGTTCACGAATCCTCGCTACGTGCACGGCGCGAGCACGACGAACAACGCGGAAGTGTTCGCGTACGCGGCGGCGACGCTGAAAAAAGGACTTGAAGTCGGCAAGGAGCTCGGCGCGGAAAACTACGTGTTCTGGGGCGGCCGCGAAGGCTACGAATCCCTGCTTAACACGGACATGAAGCTGGAGCTCGACAATCTGGCCCGCTTCCTCCATATGGCCGTCGACTACGCGAAGGAAATCGGCTTCGACGCGCAATTCCTCATCGAGCCGAAGCCGAAGGAGCCGTCCAAGCACCAATACGACTTCGACGCCGCCACGGCGATCGCGTTCCTGCAAACTTACGGCCTGAAGGATCATTTCAAGCTGAACATCGAAGCGAACCACGCGACGCTCGCCGGACATACGTTCGAGCACGAGCTGCGCACGGCCCGCATCAACGGCATGCTCGGCTCCATCGACGCGAACCAGGGCGACATGCTGCTCGGATGGGATACCGACGAGTTCCCGACCGATCTCGTTGCCACGACGCTCGCGATGTACGAGATTCTGAAAAACGACGGGCTCGGCCGCGGCGGCGTGAACTTCGACGCGAAAGTGCGCCGTTCGTCGTTCGAGGACGAGGATTTGTTCTTCGCCCACATCGCCGGCATGGACACGTACGCCCGCGGCTTGAAGGCGGCCGCGAAGATCATCGAGGAGCGCGTGCTGGACGACATCGTCGCTCACCGCTACCGCAGCTTCGGCGAAGGCATCGGCGCGGACATCGTCGCCGGCAAGGCGACGCTCAAGTCGCTTGAAGCCTACGCGCTGCAAGCGCAGCCGATCCGCAACGAATCCGGAAGGCTCGAGCAATTGAAAGCGACGCTTAACGATATTATTTTCGGCGTATAAGGAGACGGCCCATGAAATACGTCATTGGCGTTGATTTGGGAACGAGCGCGGTCAAGACGCTGCTCGTCGGCAGAGACGGCGCCGTTCACGCGGAAGCGTCCCGGGAATACCCGCTCTACCACGACAAAGCCGGGTGGAGCGAGCAGGATCCCGAGGACTGGGTGACGGGAACGGCGGGCGCGCTGCGGGATTTGCTCGCGAATTCGGGCGTAGCCGCGGCCGACGTCGAGGGGATCAGCTTCTCCGGTCAGATGCACGGGCTCGTGCTTCTCGATGCCTCGAATACGCCCGTGCGCAGAGCGATTCTATGGAACGACACCCGCACGACGGAGCAGTGCCGGGATATCGAGCGGAAGCTGGGCGACAAGCTGCTGTCCGTTACGAGGAACCCGGCGCTGGAAGGCTTCACCTTGCCGAAAATCCTGTGGGTGAAACAGCACGAGCCCGACGTCTACGCGCGCGCGAGCCGGTTCGTGCTGCCGAAGGACTACTTGCGCCTGCGACTGACGGGCGCGCTGCATATGGACTTGTCCGACGCGGCGGGCACGCTGATGCTCGACGTGGAAGGCAAGCGCTGGAGCGCGGACGTCTTGTCGGCGTTCGGGATTCCGGCGTCGTTCTGTCCGCCGCTCGTCGAAGCGGGAGCCGAAGTCGGCGCGGTGTCCGAAGAGGCGGCGCGGACGACGGGGCTGGCGACCGGCACGAAGGTATTCGCGGGCGGCGCGGACAACGCTTGCGGCGCGATCGGCGCGGGCATCCTGTCGCCGGGGCTTACGCTATGCAGCATCGGAACGTCCGGCGTCGTGCTTACTTACGAGGCGGACGCATCCGCGGATTACCGGGGCAAGGTGCACTTTTTCAACCATGGCAAGGAAAACGCGTTTTACGCGATGGGCGTTACGCTTGCGGCCGGCTACTCGCTGAGCTGGTTCCGCGGCGCGTTCGCCAAGGGCGAGTCCTACGAGCAATTGCTCGCGGGCGTCGGCGACATCCCCGCCGGATCGGGCGGCTTGCTGTTCGCTCCCTATATCGTCGGCGAAAGGACGCCCCATGCCGACGCGAAAATCCGCGGCAGCTTCATCGGCATCGACGGCAGCCATACCCGAGCGCATTTTGCCAGGGCGGTCATGGAGGGCATCACGTTTTCCTTGAACGAATCGATCGACCTGTTCCGGTCGGCGGGCAAGACCGTAGACCGAATCGTATCGATCGGAGGCGGGGCGAAAAACCCGGTCTGGCTGCAGATGCAGGCGGACATTTTTCGGGCGGACGTCGTGGCGCTCGAGAACGAGCAAGGTCCCGGCCTCGGCGCGGCGATGCTGGCGGCGGTCGGCTGCGGCTGGTTCCCGTCACTCGACGCTTGCGGCGAAGTGTTCGTGAAGCCGTCGCGAATCTACCGTCCGAACGCGGAGCAGAGCGAACGATACGAGCGGCTGTTCCGCATTTATCAACGAACGTATGGCGAGACGCGGGACATCAACCACGCCCTGTACGCTTTCCGAGATTAGAAAATTAGGATAAAATGAGGATAAAGGCAAGGGGTGCCTCCCTTTCCTTTACGAAAGAGCCTTCGCAGTTCCCGGCCGGTAAACGGGAGAAGGCTCTTTTTCGCGTTTCACAGTCTGTCAGCTTCGGCGTGCATTCAGCCGGATCGAGCGTATGCTTCCGATGCAGCCACTTGTACGATAAATCGTACAAGCATCCGAACTTTCGTCGGGCCTGCAGCCACTTGTGCGATTTATCGTATAAAATGCGGCGCTAGAAAGGTTCGTTTAAGGACGATGTACGGAAAATCGTACAATCTGACTCTGATCCACGAAAAGGGATGAGGTTTTGTACGAAATTTCTATATTTTACCCAAAGTTGGCGTGCGACTCAACTCCCATCAGGTTGGGGGCCGCACTCTAGTCCGAATAGCAGAGCAGGGCGATAGAGGGGGGAGTTCACGGGCCTTGACATCCCGGCTCCTTCTTTGTTATATAGTTATATATATGAGTATATAACCAAAGCGTGGCGACAAGGAGGTGATTCCCATCGGCGGCAAGCTCTATCCGGATAACAAGCCTCTGTTCGTTCAAATCAAGGAGAAAATCGAAGATCAGATCGTAAACGGCCACTTGCCGGAAGGCGATCAGGTGCCTTCTACGACGCAGCTGTCCCACTTCTACAAGATTAACCACATCACGGTTCTGAAGGGGATCAACCTGCTGGTCGAATCGGGGCTCATCTATAAGAAACGGGGGGTTGGCATGTTTGTCGCGGAAGGGGCCAAGGAGAAGCTGATCCAATCCCGAAAAAAAGCATTCGCGAACGATTATGTCGCGCCGATGGTGAGAGAAGCGGATCATCTCGGATTGACCGCGGAGGAGCTGTTCGAAATCATTACGCGATTAAGGGAGCGTGACCATGATGAAGCTTGACGTTCAATTTGATCAAGTATCCGTCAAATACGGCGATATCGAGGCGGTTCGCAACGTCTCGTTCAAGCTGGACGGCGGGAAAATATATGGCCTGCTCGGGCGGAACGGCGCGGGCAAAACCTCGCTTCTGTCCGTGCTGGCCTCCTTTCGGGAGCCGTCTTCGGGCACGGTCAAGGTTGGCGGGGAGCAGCCTTTTGAAAACGCAAAGGTCATGAGAGAAGTCTCTTTTGTCTACGACGTCGACCACAAAGACGAGTCGGACACGCTCCGATCCGGGATTGAATCGATCGCCCGATACCGGCCGCATTTCGATACCGAGTATGCCATCCAGCTCGCGAGGAAATTCAACCTGCCGCAGGATAAGCCGATCAATTCGTTATCGAAGGGGATGCAATCCGCGTACAACGTGGTCATCGGCCTTGCGAGCCGATCGCCGGTGACGATTCTGGACGAGGTGTATTTGGGCATGGACGCGCCGACGCGCGACATTTTCTACCGGGAGCTGCTGGAGGATCAGGCGCGGCATCCCCGCACGTTCATCCTTTCGACTCACCTGGTTTCGGAAATGGACTATTTGTTCGACGAGGTCGTTATCCTGCATCAAGGCCGATTCGTGCTTCGGGACGACTACGAATCGTTAACGTCGCGAGGCATTTCGGTTACCGGTCCCGCCTCCAAAGTGGACGAATGCGTTCAAGGAATGAAGGTGCTGAGCACTCAGCGGCTCGGCTCGACCAAATCCGTCATGATCTACGGGGAAATCGGCGAGCAGTTCAAGCGCGAGGCGCACCGCGCGGGATTGGAGCTCGGAGCCCTCTCGTTGCAGGACCTGTTTATTCATCTTACCGGGGAGGCGTATACGGAATGAGGAAGTCATCTGCCGCGGCCAAAATATCGATGGAAATGTTTTATCACCAAGGCACCTGGGCGTTAGGCTATTTCGTCGTCTTTCTCGCGATCTATATGATCGGGAGCTTCGTCGGCGGGTTCACGGAAGACCTATTCTCCGTCGCCTACCGTTCGACCAATGGCTTCATGCTGGTCATCGGCATTATTTCCTCCTTCGGTTTTCTCAGCTACTATGTGAAAAACGGCATCACTCGCAAAGCCTTTTTCCGGGGAGCGGCGTCGGCCGCCTGCTTGCTGTCGCTTGCCTTGACGCTGGCGGTCGCCGTAGTCAGCCTCGTGCTTGAGCAGCTGAATTTATGGATTTCCTCCGAAAGCCCGATTCTGGCGTTCTTCGATGGCAACTGGACGGTCGCCCTTGCGTCTTACGCCATTCAAATTTTCTTTTATTATTTGGCGGGGTGGCTGATCGGAACCGGATTTTACCGCTACGACTGGATTCGCGGGCTCGGTTTTATTGCCGCCGCGATCGCTCTGATCGGCGTCATGGACGTATTGTGGACGTTCGAATTGGCATCCTTATGGGGGCGCCTGTCTCTCGAATCCGTGGAAATTACGCTTCCCGCTTCGTTCGCGGGTTCGCTGGTTCTCATTGCGGCCGCGCTCGCGGCGATCCGGCTGTCGACTCGAAATATCGCGATCAAATTGTAAGCCGACGGAACGATCCGGGCCCCGATCCGTATGAAATCAGAAACGGGCAAAAGGAGGCCGCGGCCGAAAGTGAACGACAACGAGACGCCGCTGTTGCGCGCGGAGATCGAGGAAGCGGGATACGAGCCGGGAAGCCCCATCGTGCGGGATGTCGTCCTCGGCGTTCGGCCCGGGGAAAGAGTCGGCTTGCTCGGACCGAACGGAGCCGGCAAGAGCACGCTGATGAAAGGGCTGCTCGGTCAATTGCCGCATTGGAAAGCGAAGATCGCGTGGAAAGGAACGGACGCCGGGACCGGCGAACGGGAAGGAAAGGAGGCCGGCAAGGCCTCCTTGCCGATCGCGTATATTCCCGAACAGCCGGTATTATACGAGCGAATGACGTTATGGGAGCATCTCTCGATCGCGGCCGCTTCGATCGGCTTGCCGGAAGACGAATTCCGGGAGCGTTCCGCCAGGCTGCTCGAAAGATTCAGATTGCACGGCTTCCGGCACGATTATCCGGTCAAGTTCTCGAAAGGCATGCAGCAGAAAACGATGCTGATCGTCGGATTTCTGCTGCGGCCGGACTTATATTTGGTGGACGAGCCGTTTATCGGACTGGATCCCGCAGCGGTGCTCGAGCTGCTGGACGCGTTGGACGAAGAGAGAAGCCGCGGAGCGTCGGTGCTGCTGACGACTCATGTGCTGGATTCCGCGGAGCGGCTATGCGACCGGTTCGTCCTCGTTCACGAGGGGGGCGTCGCGGCCTCCGGGACGCTTCCGGAAATTCGCGATCGGGCAGGCTGCGGGCCGGACGCGCCCCTGTTCGAGTGCTTCCACAGATTGACCCTGAACGGCGAAGGAGTCCGATCATGAAGGCGGAACCGAACCGGAACGTCTACGCGCCGGGGAGATATGCGCCGATTCCGCTATTTCTGGAAAGGTCGGCCGCCTATTGGACGGCCATCTGGAAGTGTTGGCGGACGGTATTGGATTGGACGGTTCTGCTTTACATCGCGTTACCGGCCGGGTTCATCGGCGTCGGGATGTATCGGGACTTCATGCGCAATCCGCCCGCCTGGCTGGAGGATTTTCCGGTTCTGCCGCTTTTGCTGGCCGCGCTTGCGCTGCTTCAACTGAGTGGCAAGTTCCGGACGTTCGCCGAGCCCGGGGACGGGCTGTTCCTCCATCGCTTGAAGAGATGGCGGCGCGGGTTCGCGGCGATGGGGTACGTCTACGGCCTGCTGACCCGGCTGCTCGCGGCCGCCGTGCCCATCGCATTATTGTCGCCTATTCTGATCCGGACGCCCGGGTTGAGCGGTCATAATCTTGTGTCGCTGGTCGCCTATTTCGGGGCTTCCGGAACGCTGTGGCTGTTGCTGGCCGATCTGCTGTCGCAACGCTATCGAGGATGGCGGCGAGCGGCGGTTCTGTTCCCGGCGGGCGTCTCGTACGCGATCGGAACCGCGGGACTCGTCTGGACGGAAGCGGGGAACGCGGCTTTCACGTACGTCGCAGCCATCGCGCTATTGGCGGTATCCGCAGGCGTATGGCTGCATCGCGCGGGCAAACGCGGCGCTCTGCTGCACGAGATCGCCGTCGAGAACGAAGCGTACCTGGCCAGCGTGAGCTGGTTGCTGAACTTCTCGGTCGAGCGGCGGGTCGTCCCTCGGCGGCGGAGGCCGACGCTGTTCGCCGGCTCGCGGACGCTGATTCGCCACCGGGACGACGCGTCCCGGTTAGCGGACGGCTGGCTGAAGTCAATGCTCCGCCGCCCCGACCAGTGGCAGACGATGTCTTATTTCGCCGGCGTCGGGCTGGCTGCCATCTGGCTGCCTCCGATCGTTTTTTCGGTTATCGTCTGGCTCGTTCTGCCCGCGATGCTGACGACCTTGCTGAAACGTCAATGGCAGCAATGGATCGACGAGCCCTTCCTGGCCATATTCCGTTGGCCGGAAGATGTGGCGAGGCGGGCGTCGGGCCTGGGCACGTTTTTCGTCTCGGTTCCTATCATGGCGATCTGGGGGCTCGCGGTCGGCGCGAAAGCGGGCATGGCCTGGGGAGGCTGGACGTGGGGAGCCGTCATCGTCGCTCCCGTCCTCGGCTATTTTTGGTTGAAAACCGTAAACGAGTTTCTTTTCGCCTTCTCCTCGTCCCGTAAGCGCAAAGAATAGCCGGTCCATATTGTGGGAACCGCTAACTGTGATCGCCAGCCTATGCTGCGGACAAAGAGGAGGTTTTATTGAAAATGAGTCATGCCGCCCTGATGTTTCAATTTCCCGACGAAGCTCAAGCCCGGTTAGCCGCCGAGACGTTGGACGAGCTGGGCTACGAGCCGCAGCTGCATGAAGGGGACAGATTGCACATCCACGTGCGCAACGAGGATTTGACGTCTGCGCTGGAAATCGCGCAAAGCTGCTCCGGCCGCTTGCTGGACCAAGCCCCGACCGAAACCATCGCCGCGACCGACGCCGCCTACGGAATCGAGAATATCCCGATCCCGGCCCATACGGTCAACGAAGATTGGGTCGACGACGATCGGTATGCTGCCCCGGACATGGACGAAGAGCCGGACTCGCGCGAAGGCTTCGCAACCGACGACGGCTCCTACGACCGCTTCGAAACGACGTGATCGGCTTCGAGCTTGACGCCTCGGCCGATGGAGCCGGCCCCCCGAACACGCGGACCGCCTTCGAACGGGGGCAGCCCGGGCTTTTGGCGCCGTCGGGCCGAACCTTCGTCGAGAACCCTCCCTCGGGAAGGGTTCTTATTTGCGCCAATTGCAGCCCGTTGATCGCTCTTGGCACCTAGCACCCCAGCACTCCGCACCAACAGCACCCGCACCAACAGCACCCCAGCATCGAAGCATCTTTTCCTATTCGGACACAGAATCCGTTATTTGTGAACAAACGGGGGGTTTGAGCGACGTTGCGGACTCAGATGCGCTTATTTGCCTCATTCAGGGGCGGTTAGACCGATTTTAGAGGAAATAACGGATCGTCTGTCCGATTCATCGGCAAAATGAGGGGTTTCCGAACAAATAAGGGATTCTGTGTCCGATAAGGCCGTGGACGTACATACCGGACCCCGAATCGCCCCGCAACCGCCAATCGCAGAGGCCAACCGCCCGTCTCCCCGCCTTCGCCCCGCAACCGCTAACCGCAGAGGCCAATCGTCCGTTTCTCCGCACCGTCGCCCCACCGCACAACCGCAGCGGTCCAACCATCTAATCCTCTAGCCTCGCCGTGGCCCCGCAATGTCGTCGCCCAGACGATCTTTATTTTTCATGGGCTGAACACGTTCAAGGGGCAGTATATCAGCTTCTGGAACTATATCATGGCCGCGTGCATCCCCGCCGTGTACCCGGTGGAGAAAGCGGCGGTTATGTTGTAGCCGCCGGTGTAGCCGTGGATGTCGAGCACCTCGCCGCAGAAATAAAGCCCGGACGCGAGCTTCGACTCCATCGTGCGCGGATCGATCTCCTTCAGGTTGACGCCTCCGCCCGTGACGAAGGCGTCCTCGATCGACAGCGTGCCGTACACGCGGACCGGAAACCGCTTGATCCGTTCGGCGAGGCGCATCCAGCCCGCGCGCGGCAGGTTGTCGTAAGTGACCGTCTCCGGCAGCTCCGCTTCGCGAAGCAGAAGCGGGATCATTTTTTCGGGCAACGCGCCTTTCAGCGCGTTTTTGACCGTTTTTTTCGGTTCGTTCTCGGCCAGCTTCAACGTCTCTTCATAGATTTCGGCGACCGTAAGGTCCGGCTTCAAGTCCACGGACACCTCGACGTTGCGGGCGCCGGACGCTTTCAGCTCCTTGACGACGAATTGGCTGCAGCGCAGCGCGATCGGGCCCGACAGGCCGAAATGCGTGAAGATCATGTCGCCGCGGTGCTCGACGATCCGCTTGCCCTTCGCGTTCCATACGGACAAGCCGACGTCCCGCAGCGACAAGCCTTGCAGCTCTTTGCTCGCGATGAAAGGCTCGTTGGAGGTGAGGGGCACCTCGGTCGGAAACAGCTCGGTAATCGTATGGCCGGCTTTCACCGCCCAGGCGTAGCCGTCTCCCGTCGAACCCGTATGCGGCACCGATTTCCCGCCGGAGGCGACGATGGCGGCGCGGCACCGAATCGTTTCCCCCGAACGAAGCCGCACGCCCGCCACGCTCCCGTCCTCGTACAGCACCGTGTCGACGGGCGCGTTCACCCGAATGTCCACGCCTTGCTTGCGCACCTGGGCGACGAGCGTGTCGACGACGGTTTTGGCCTTGTCCGTGACGGGGAACATGCGGCCGTTGTCTTCCTCCTTAAGCCGGATGCCGAGCTTCTCGAAGAAGTCGATAATGTCCTTGTTGTCGAAGTTGGAGAAGGCGCTGTACAGAAACCGGCCGTTGCCGGGAATATGCTTGATTAATTCGTCCAAGTCCTTGTTGTTGGTCACGTTGCACCGGCCCCCGCCGGAAATGCCGAGCTTGCGCCCGAGCTTGTCGCCCTTGTCCAGCAGCAACACCCGCGCTTTCCGGGCGCTTGCGGCAATGCAAGCCATCAAGCCGGCCGAGCCTCCGCCGATTACGATGACGTCGTAAATAAGCCATTTCTCCTTCGCGTTGCCGGATCTTTCCTTTCCAGTGTAACATCGCGGCCGCGGAACGCCAAACGCGCGAAGCGGGGCTTGCGAGGCGGGGCGCGAGGCGGAGCTTGCGAGGTCGGGCGTGCGAGGCGGGGCGAGAGGCGATCGAGCATCGCGAAGAAGGCACTACGAATGCGATCGGACACAGATGACCTTATTTCGTCGAAAACCCCTCATTTTACCGGCGATCCGGACTGACGATCCGTTATTTCGATGATCAATGGCTGAAATCGCCATCTCGGAGCCAAATAACGGATCCTCTGTCCGAACGGTCCGAACGGTTGGGGGATTGGAGCAAGGCGAGGCGATGGCGATGGGGCAAGGCGAGGCGATGGGCGATGGGGCAGGGAGAGGCGATGGGCGATGGGCGGGGTGAAAGGTCTGCGGAAACGGAAGAACGGGAAACGCAACGAAATGGCGCATAGAAAGGACCGTCAGGGTGAAGTGACGGTTTTTCTTTTTTTGAATTTTTTCTTGAGTCTGAAATAGACAATTTCCTTTGTCCACGATGCTGTTCAAATCCAAAAGAAAGCGTTGACACATGATTATAGATTATATACAATAAACTCAGATTTGATACAATCCTATAAATTATATATTTTACGGAGGGGTTGGATGAAGCCCGAGCTGGTGCTGGACGCACAGGCTATCCTCGGCGAAGGACCGTGCTGGGACGAAACGTTGGACGGCTTATGGTGGGTAGATATCGTAGAGAAGAGATTGCATCTGTTTCGCCCGACGGCGGGTACGAATCAGACGATCCAATTGGATCAGCAAATCGGAACGGTTGCGCCCCGGACGGCCGACAGCGTGGTCGTAGCTTTGCAGGACGGCTTGTACGTTCTGGATTTGCGGACGCGCGCTCTGGATCGGCTGGCGAACAATGAGGACGGACGGACCGACAATCGATTCAACGACGGAAAATGCGACGCCTTCGGGCGATTATGGGCAGGCACGCTAAATCTGAACGGGGAGAAAGCGGCCGGCTCGCTGTATCGTCTGGATACGAATGGCAAGCTAAGCAAAATGAGATCCGGCGTCAGCGTATCCAATGGTTTGGGGTGGAGCCCCGACCATACCCGCATGTACTGGATCGATTCCCCGACGAGGCAAGTGACGGCTTTCGCTTACGACCCGGCCACCGGCCATATTGAAAATCCCGAAACGGTCGTTCGCTTCCGCGAGGAGGATGGCGTTCCCGACGGGATGACGACGGATGAAGAGGGGATGCTCTGGATCGCGCATTGGGACGGCGGCCAAGTCTCCAGATGGGATCCTCGCACGGGCGAACGGCTGGAGTCGATTCCCATCCCCGCTCCCCGCGTCACTTCTTGCGCGTTCGGCGGTCCGGACCGGCGGGAGCTGTACGTCACGACGGCCAGAATCCGGCTGGACGAGGCGACGCTCCAGCAATATCCGCATTCCGGGGGCATCTTTCGAATTCGAACTGCAGTAACGGGCATGCGGACTTATCCGTTCCGCGGCTAACGGTCAAAGGGGGCTTGCGCATTGTTCCGGTTGGATGGCAAGGTGGCGCTGGTGACCGGTTCCACGAGAGGGATCGGCGAAGGAATCGCGACGGGGCTCGCCAGGGCCGGGGCGGACGTCGTTCTGAATTCGCATGAATCGGGCGATGAACCGCTAAGAATCGTAGAGAAAATCAAAAGCATGGGAAGGCAAGCATGGTTCGTTCAAGCCGACGTCAGCCGGGAGAGCGACGTTCGAAGCTTGTTCGAAAGCATCGGGGAGCGCTGCGGCAAGCTGGATATTCTGGTAAACAATGCGGGAATCTCCCGGGCGGAGACGATCGCGGAGACGGACCTGGACAGCTGGCGTCACGTGCTGGATACGAATTTGACGAGCTGCTTTCTCTGCTCGAAATATGCGATGGAAATGATGATGGAGCGCTCGGCCGGGCGAATCGTGCAGACCAGCTCGGTGGTCGCCCATCAGGGAGCCGTGTACGGGCATGTTCATTACGCCGCCTCCAAGAGCGGCATGCTGGGCTTGACCAAGTCGCTGGCCCGGACGGCGGCTCCTTACGGAATTACCGTTAACGCCGTCGCCCCGGGCATCATCGATACCGAGCTGCTGCGCCGCACGCATGGAGAGAGCCGGCTGGAGGAGCTTCGCCGGAGCGTCCCGTTAGGCCTTGGAACTGTGAACGATATAGCTGCCGCCGTCGTTTTCCTGGCTAGCGACGAGGCTCGCTATATTACGGGTTCGACGATCGATGTCAACGGCGGCCTGTACTTCAGATAGACCGACATACAGAATGTGGGGGAGACCGCTTGAAAATTACGGATATCAAGACATATACCGTATTTTGCTATCGAACGAACTGGATTTTCGTCAAGATCATGACGGATGAAGGAATATCCGGCGTCGGGGAAGCGACGCTGGAATACAAGGAACAGGCGGTTGCCGGCGCGATTGAGGAACTGAAGCGATATTTGATCGGCAAGGACCCGACGCAAATCGAGCTTCACTACCACAACATCTATCGCGACGCTTACTGGAGGGGAGGCGCAGTGCTGATGTCGGCGCTGAGCGCGGTCGAGGCCGGTCTGTGGGACATTAACGGGAAAGCGCTCGGCGTTCCGGTTCACCGGCTGCTCGGGGGCAAATATCACGACAAGGTGAAGGTGTACGCCAACGGTTGGTTCGCGGGAGCCACACGGCCGGAGCAGTTCGCCGCGGCGGCGCAAAGAGCGGTCAAGCGCGGATTCAAAGGCTTGAAGTGGGATCCGTTCGGCCAAGCCTATATGACGATCTCCAACGAGGAAATGGACAACGCCCTGGCTTGCATCGCGGCCGTCCGGTCCGCCGTCGGTCCCGGCATCGACCTCTTCATCGAAGGGCACGGCCGGTTTAACGTCCCTACCGCCGTTCAGATCTCGCGGGAGATCGAAGCCTTCAAGCCCGTCTGGTTCGAGGAACCGATTCCGCCGGACAATCTGGACGCGCTGATTCAGGTCAAGCTGAAGTCCAACGTGGCCATCGCCGGGGGAGAGCGGCTGTATACGCGATACGCGTTCCGCGAGGTGTTCGAGAAAAAGGCGCTGGATTACGTCCAGCCCGACATCAGCCATGCGGGAGGGCTGCTGGAATGCCGTAAAATTGCGGCCATGGCCGAGAGCTGCTATATCCCGTTCGCGCCGCACAATCCGAGCGGGCCCGTGGCCAACGCGACGACGCTTCAGTTGGCGGCTTGCACGCCGAACTTCTTTTATCTGGAAATCATGGAGACGGACGTGCCGTGGCGCAAAGAAATTACAGACGAGCGGTTGAACTTCGAGGACGGCTATATGACGATTCCCGACGCGCCCGGCCTCGGCATCGAGCTTCATGAGGAGGCGATCGGGAAATATCCGTACGTGCCGAGGGATCTGAGACATTACAGCGGAACGCTGACGGACATCCGTCCGCCGGAATCCGAACCTTACTTCTAGGAAGGGATCGCCATGATCGGACGCAGCGTACATCTGCAATGCCGGGACTGGAGCGCCGTCGTGCTCCCCGAATTCGGAGCCAACGCCGTTCGCCTCCGTTACAAGGATCGCGACGTGCTGCATACCCCCGTCAATGCGGAGCAGCTAAGAAGGGAGCCGTGGCTGTACGGAACGCCGCTTCTGATGCCTCCCAATCGGGTCGAGGACGGGACGTTCTCGTTCGACGGCGAGACCTATCGGCTGGAGATCAACGAACCGCGCCATCGCAACCATATTCACGGCTTTCTGGCGACTGCTCCCTTCGCGGTCGAGGAATTAAGCGGCAATCGCGTCGTATGTGTGCATGAGAATAAAGGAGGCCGCTACCCTTTCCCGTTCAGGATGACGGTCATCAGCTCGCTGGGCGAGGAAGGCTTCCTCCAGCAGATCGAGCTCCACAATCCCTCGAACGCCGATATTCCCGTCATGCTCGGCCTTCATACCGCTTTTGCCGAACCTGAGACGTTCAGCGTGCCGATCGGCAGACGCTGGGAAACAAGCGACAGGCATATTCCTACGGGGAAGCTGCTCGAGTTGGACGAACGGGAGCGCGGATACGTTCGGGGAAGCCGCTCAATCGGAGTGGCGATCTCCGGCTTCTACACGGCCGCCGGGCATACGGCTCATATCGGAGATTACCGCTATCGCGTGTCCGAGATGTTCACGCAATGGGTGCTGTATAACGGGGGCGGCGGCAAAGGCTTCTTATGCATCGAGCCCCAGAGCGGTCCCGTGAACGGCTTGAACCGGCCCGACGGCTATATCCGACTGAAGAAAAAGGAAAGCGTCCGGTTCTGGGCCGCCATTTCCCGAGGAGGAGAACAACCATGCCGAAAGTAAAAATCCATACCGACAAAACGGTTCGAACGTGGCCGCGCGTAGAGGGCTACCAGAACTCGACGCTGAGGTTCGCGCCTCCGGCCGACTTTCCGGAATTTTGGGCGGAGCGGCACGGCCGGCCCCAAATTATGCGGTGCTGGGTGACGCTCGACGAAGTGTGGGACTATCGCACGGACGAATACGACTGGAACTACCAGATCGGCGTCAACCGCTACCAGGACGATCCCCGGCATCATGAATACGACTGGGGATCGACGGTTCCGTCGGAGGTGCGCATTCAAGAGTATCTGTCCGCTCACAGTCGGCACTGCGACGAGATTTTGCTCAATCTCCGCAGATACGAGAAAGAGACGCTGACGGGCATCCTTTCTCTGGATAAATATGAAGAAGTATTGGAGCGCGTGATCGAATACTACAAAAATCTGTACCCGAACATCCGTTATATCGAGCCCTGCAACGAAAGCGACTACGAGGTCTTCGGAGGAATCGACACGACCCATTATTACAAGCTGTACACGAGGGCTTATCGCGTCGTTAGAAGGCTGAACGAGCGCCATCGGTACGACGTTCCCCTTGGCATCGGCGGCACCGCGATCAACGCGGTCATGGACCGCCCGCATCGGTGGCGCGAGTTTCTGCAGCATCTGGCCGACGATCGCAGCGAAAGCCGGCAGATCGACTTCTATTCCATGCACGATTACAATGGACACCCCAATCGGATGAAGGTGTTTTACGAGATGCATCGCGCATGGATCCAGGAGCTGGGTCTGCCCGATCTGCCAATATTCGTGGACGAATACGGATTTACGCAGACGACGGGCATATGGACCGATAGTCTGAAGAACGCCTCGGGCGTGCTTTCGGCCATCCTTCTGTCCACGCAGCTGCCCGGCATGCGCATTTTTCCTTGGTGTACATTTCATAATCCGTCTTATCAAATGTCGTTCACCCAATATTTACGGCTTGAGGACGGCGGGTACGCTTCTACGCCCAACGGCAATGCGATGCGCATGCTGCACATGCTCAAGACGAACGAGCTGGAAATCGAGGGAGAACACCAGAGCCGCATCGCGGCGACGGGAGACGAAACTGGCTATGCCGTGCTGGCCACCAATCCGAGCGACAAGCCGATGGCGGTCGATCTGATGCTGCGGCAGCTTCGCGAGGACAGCGTCACGATTACGGAATATCGCGTGGATGCCCTGAACAACAACCGGCTGACGGGACCGGCCTGCACCGAGCTGGGATTGACCAACAGATGGAACGGATGGACGGGCGGAGCCGAGAAGGGCGTCGACATTTCCGCCGTGCTTGAGCCCTACGGCTTTACGCTGTGGCTGATTGAGCCTTACAAGCTGTCATCTCCGCTTCCGACCACGCAAGCGTTGTCGCTGGCCGTTAACGGTATGGAGTAGCGGGTTTGTCAAATTTGAATACGGCAATCCATCGTCTGGGGGACGTTACACATGTACGAGCTGACGAATGATCATTTGACTGCAAGATTCGACGAACAAGGAAGATTGACGTGGCTTTCCAATCGGCAACGCACATGGGGCAATGTGATTTCTTCGCCTGCCGCCGGAAGCTTCAAGCTCGTTTTCAAACGGGGAGAGGATTGGGAGAATGCTGTCCGCTCCGGCGACCAATCCTATAAGGTTACGCATAAGGGCGACAGCCTTGAATTCGCGGTCGACGAATTGAAGGTTCGCGGCTCGACGGCGAATATCGGGATCAAGCTGGTAGTTACGCTGCAAGATGAGGATCTGGTATTCGGAGCGGTAATCGATAACCGCGATGATGTCCTGATTACCGACTTCGAGTATCCGAATATCGGCGTCGTTCATTCGCTCGCCGGCGGGAAGCCGGCGCTGCTATGGCCCCAGCAATGCGGGCAGAAAATTACGAACGTCGGCAAGTATTTGGCGGAGATGACGGAAACCCGGGAGCAGCATTCCAACACGGTGCATTTGAATTACCCCGGGGGCCACCCGAACGGCGGAAGCATGCAATGGATGGCGCTTGTCGACGGGGATCAAACGTTGTTCCTGGCGGGCCGCGACTCCGAGTTCTATACTTCCGAATTGCTTGCGAGGGGAAGCAAACGCGACCCTGGCGCGATCACGCTCGTCTTGGAGAAAATGCCGTTCGCGAAACCGAACGAAATCTGGGAGGCGCCCGATTCCGTACTCAAGCTCTACACGGGCACGTGGCACCGCGGCGCGCGGGAATATGCCGCGTGGTCCCGCAGTTGGCGGCACGAATCGAACAAGCCTCAGTGGGTCAAGGATATGAAGGGCTATTTTCTCGTCATCAACAAGCAGCAATTCGGGACGGAGATGTGGAAATACGACGAACTGCCTCGGCTGTACGAAATCGCCCGGGCGCACGGCTGCGATACGCTCGGTCTGTTCGGCTGGTACGACAGCGGCCATGACAATCAGTATCCGCATGTATTCGCAAGCGAATCGCTGGGCGGCGCGGAGACGCTCAAGGCGAACATCAAGGCCGTGCAAGCGGCCGGCGGCAAGGTTACGCTGTACCAGCAAGGACATCTGATCGACATCTCATCCGATTTCTACAAGAACGGCGGGGATCGTCTCGAATCCAAAAGCCGCTGGAACGAGCCTTACTTCGAATTTTACAACAAGTCGCATCAGAGCTCTTTCCAGGCCAGCTATACGAGCAAGTCCTTTTCCATCTCTTGTCCCTCCTGCCCGGAGTGGCAGCAATTGATGAAGGAAAAGGTGGATGATATCGCATCTTTCGGCGCCGACGGCGTATTGTTCGACCAGATCGGCGGCATGCCGGCTTATCCGTGCTTTAACGATGAGCACCCGCATGCGAAAGGCAAGCCTTCGCTTTCCATGTCCCAAGGAAGATTGCAATTGCTCGAGGGCATTCAGTCCCGCACCAAAGAGATCGACAGCGAATACGGGTTTTTTACGGAACACGTCACCGACGCGTATTCCGGATATGCGGATTGTCTTCACGGCATGTTCGCGGAGCCGTCCAGAGAGGCCAATCGTCTGGATACGGAAACGAACGACGAGCTTGCCGAGAAGATTAATTACCCGGAGCTATTCCGGTACTGTTTCCCGGAGACGGTCGTTACGATCCGAAATCCGTATCCGTATATCGCGCCTCGCGCAGCGAATTATGCGTTCGCGTTCGGATTGCGGTACGAGCTCGAAATCCGTTACGAGAACGATCGGGACGAGCTGCTGGCTGACCGGTATGCCGACTACCGGGAATATGCCAAACAAGTGACAGAGCTTCGCGCCAAGTATTGGGATGTGCTCGGTTACGGCGAGTTCCGGGACGTCGAAGGCATTGCCAATCGAAATCCGGCGATCGTGGCCAAAGCTTATCGCAAGGATCGCAGGCTTGCAATCGCTCTATGGAACGATACTTCCTTGGATGCGGATATTAAGGTCGAGGCTCCAGGATATCGGCTGATCGAGGTATCCACCGTTAAGGAAACGTTCGCTTCCATGCCTCATGCGTTGGCGCCGCAGCAGGTTGCTGTGGCATTATACGAAAAAGAGGAATGAATAGCTCTTATTTTGGAGAATTGAGGTGCGAATGTGACGAAAAGCTCGAAGATTACCGCATATACCCAGGTGAAGGAAATGATCAAGGAGAGCATTCTGTCCGGAGAGATTCCCGCCGGGGCGCGCATTACGATCGCAGAGATTACGGAGCGGTACGGAGTCAGCCAGATGCCGGTGAGAGAAGCGTTTCAGATTTTGCAGGGGGAGGGCTTTATCGAGCTGCTTCCGCACAAGGGAGCGAGCGTCAAGTCGCTGACTCCGGAATATTTGCGCAATATTTACGAAATCCGCGGCGTCGTGGAGGGGCTTCTGGCCAGGCGCAGCATGCCGAACCTGACTTTGTCGGGATTGAATCGCCTCAAGGAAATCAACGCGAAGATGGAGTCCCTGATCCATAGCGGAATTATGGCCGACGAGATCGTTCAGCTGGACCGGGAATTCCACACGGCGATCTACGGCAGCAGCAATAATCCGGAGGCTCTGCAAATCTACGAAAAATACGTAGGGCTGATCGGTTCGCTGCGCAAAAAATACGGCTACGGGGTCAATCGCATGGACAATATCGTCAATCAGCATTGGAAAATCATCGAAGCGTTGCAAAATCAGGATGCCGAAGCGCTTGAAAAAATCATACACCTGCACAGCGAAGGGGCCAAGCTGGATTTGCTCGCTTTGATGTCGAACTGATCGTTGTTTGCGGTTTAAGGAGGAATCGTTTTGCAAATTTCATCGGGCGGCTCGCCTCAAGCGACTATGAATCGGTCATCGGTCTGGCAATCGATCTTCGAACGGTTGAAGAAGGACAAGCTGCTTTACTTCATGGCCGTGCCGGGAATTCTGTTTTTCCTCGTCTTTCATTACGGTCCGATGTACGGCCTGGTGGTCGCGTTTAAGCACTACAACATCTATCAGGGAATTTTCGCCAGCGAATGGGTGGGCTTCGACAATTTCCGCACCTTGTTCGAAATGTCCGGCTTCAGGAGGGCATTGGCCAATACGGTCATCATCGGCCTCTATCAGCTGCTCTTCGTCTTTCCGGCACCGATCCTGCTGGCGCTTCTCATTCACGAGGTGGCGCATTCCGGCTATAAGCGTTTCATACAGACGGTGATCTATTTGCCGCACTTCGTTTCCTGGATCGTCATCGGCAGCATCCTGTACGCGATTCTGTCTCCCACGACGGGCGTCGTCAAGGAAATCGCGTCGTGGTTCGGCCACGATGGCGCTGTCGCCAACCTGATGGGAAGTACGGAGCATTTCCGGGGCGTGCTTATTTTGTCCAGCATATGGAAGGAAGCGGGCTTCGGGACCATTCTTTACTTGGCGACGATCGTAACGATCGATCCGCATCTGTACGAGGCGGCCAAGGCGGACGGAGCCGGCAAGCTCAGACAGCTCTGGCATATTACGCTTCCAGGCCTGCGGACGACGATCGTCATCCTGCTCATCTTCCATGTGGGCAATTTCTTGAACGTCGGGCTTGAGCAAGTCTACGCGTTGTATAATCCGGCCGTTTACCAGGTCAGCGAGATTCTCGACACATACTTGTACAAGCTGGCATTCGAAGACGCCAAATACGACCTGGCCGTCGCCTCCGGACTGTTCAAGTCGCTGGTCGGACTGACTCTTGTTCTGCTGACCAACTATATCGCCAAAAAAATCGACAAAGACAGCGGATTAATCTAGGGGGGATCGAAAATGACAACCGGAAGCGGCCTGAACTGGGGACGGTGGATTCTGTATGCGGTCCTGCTCATGTTCACGATTCTCACCCTGTACCCGTTCTGGCATGTGCTGATGTATTCGATCAGCGATCCGAAAAAAGCGATGAGCGGCGGCCTGTTCCTGATTCCGAAAGGGTTTTCTTTTGATTCATACCTGATGCTGTTCAGAAATTCCATGATTTTTGAAGCCTACTCCAATTCCTTATTCCGGCTGTTCGTAGGGACGTTCGTCAACATTCTGCTTACGGCCATGCTGGCTTATCCGCTGTCCATCCGCAGATTTATGGGGAGAACGCCGATTACGCTGCTCATTTTCTTCACGATGCTGTTCAGCGGCGGCATGATTCCGACTTATTTGCTGGTGAACTCGTTCGGGCTGGTGGATACGCTGTGGGCCTTGATCGTTCCGTCGGCGATCAGCGCCTGGAACTTTTTCATCATGAAAAACTACTTCCAGAGCATTCCGCCCGAATTGGAGGAATCGGCCAATATCGACGGGGCGTCGCCGATGCGCACGCTGGTATCGATCATTCTGCCGGTTTCCATGCCGGTCATCGCGGCCATCGCGCTGTTCTACGGCGTATGGCACTGGAACTCGTTCTTCGATGCTGTCTTGTACATCCATTCTCAAGACAAGCAAGTGCTCACGTTGTTCTTAAGGACGATGATGAACTTCAGCGCGATGGAGTCGACCCGTTCGATGAACGACGCGGCGGTCGTGACCAACATCTCCGAGGAATCGGTCAAGATGGCGGCGATCATCGCCACGATGCTTCCGATGCTGCTGACGTATCCGTTCCTTCAAAAGTACTTCGTTAAGGGGGTGTTGATCGGAGCTGTAAAGGGCTAGGCTAGTAGCAATTGAAAGGCTTTAAACAAGTGGACTGGTCAAAACTGAGGAGGGTTACGCATGAAAAAAAGAAAGGTTTCTCGAATCTCCGTTCCTTTCGTCTGTGTGCTTGCGACCGCGCTGCTGGCATCGGCCTGCAGCAGCTCGAACAACAAGGAGGAGGCGGATCCGTCGGCCTCTGCCCATCTCCCGACCGTGACGGCGCTGCTGTCCAAAACGACCGACTTCCCGGAAGACAATCCGGTCATACAAGAGATTCGCAAGCTTTCGGGCATCGATCTGCAGGTGCAAACCGTAGGCAACGACGATTATGAGACGCGGCTGAACACGCTGCTTGTCTCGGGCCAGGCGCCGGATATTTTTACGGTAAGCAAGACGAAAATCCAGGAATTGATCGCCAACGGGGCGATTCTCCCCCTGGACGAACTAATCGAGAAGCACGCGCCCAACATTAAAGAAAACAGAGGGGACTACCTGAAGGGGGGCGCGTACGTCGACGGCAAGTCGTACGGCATTCCGGAAGGCTTCGTGCCGGGCAGCGCGCTTGCCGTTCGCAAGGATTGGCTGGATAAGCTGAAGCTGCCCGTACCGACGAATTTGGAGGAATATGAAAACGTTCTCAGGGCGTTCGTCAACGACGATCCGGACAATAACGGGCAGAAGGATACGATCGGCGTAGGGCTGGCCATTCAAGTCGACCAGACGTGGGCGCACATATTCGGGGCGTACAACGTTCCGATGGGCAGACAGGTGCTCGTCGACGGCAAGGTTACCCCTTGGATGCTCGCTCCCGGCTATCTGGACGCGGTCAAATATCTCAACAAGCTTTATCATGAAGGCTTGATCGATCCGGAATTCGCCACGGTTCCGACCTTGCAATCGTTCCAGAAGCTGTGGAACGGCAAGGTGGGCGTCTACAATTTCAATGCCGACGGCATTACGCAGAACTGGCTGAGCCGATACGTCGAATCGCCGGCTCCCCAATTCGAGTATACGGTGATCAAGGGACCTGACGGTCACGGCGGGTATCTGAATCCCAACGTCGCGGACAGCAACCTGTATACGGTCATTTCCAGCAAGGCCAAGGATCCGGAAGCGGCGATGAAAATGCTCGATTTCCTCGTCAGCGAAGAGGGCGACGCTTTAACCTGGGCAGGCATCGAAGGCTCCCAGTACAAGTACGAGAACGGCGAGTTCCAGTGGATTTCTCCATACGAGGATGCCGTACAGCTTAGAGATGCCGGCGGCTATATGTATTCCGTGCTTCTGAACAGAATGGACGGGATGAGAGAGTCGCTGTTCAACGAGCAGACGAAGCAGGGCAGACAACTGGCCGCGGACCATCTCATTGATGAAGCGCACATTTACGGAATGCCGCAAATCGAGATCGACAGGGGCACCATTCTGAAGGACATGGAAAAAGAGTTCCGGACGCAAGCGATCATGGCGAAAGGAAACGTGGATCAGCTGTACGAGGACTTCAAAAAGAAATATTTGTCCGAAGGCGGCAGCGACTGGATCGAACAGGCGACGAAAATTTACAACGACGAAAAAGCGTCGCGTCAATAGCAAAGCATCGCATCAATGAGCAAATGCATCGGGGGCTGTCCGCAAACGGGATTTCGGTTGATGGACAGCCGCTTTTTTTGCGCTGCCCGCCTTCCGGTCTGTACAACATAAAGGAGATGAACAACTTGGTGACTCATTTGAAAGGTATCCTGGCCAAAGCCTGGAAGCTGCTCGTAGCTGCGTCCTTATTGCTTCCGGCAATTGCCTGGACAGAGGGTACGCGGACGGCAGAAGCCTCGGCGGTTCAATCGGACGCCATGGAACTGATCATCACGGAAGCCTATATCGACGACATCGAGCGTCCCCAGTGGGTCCCCAGCGGCGTCGCGAATTTCGACGTCATGGAATTCGTAGAAATCTATAATCCTACCGACAACCCGGTCAATTTTTCCGAAAATTATGCCCTTTACCATTTTCGAAATTCGGCCAACAGGGAATACAGCCTGCCTCTGTACCAAACAACGGAAGATGTCATCGTTCCCGCGCATGGCAGCGTCGTCCTGTGGGGATTTCTGGCGACGCGCTACAGCAACGCGGCGCCCGCGGAAATTCCGACGATCGACGACTTCCGCAGCGCCTTCCAGCTGGATGACAGCGTCCCGGTTAGCCGCGGCGGTTACGACGGAAAAGGATTCCAGCAGGGTTACGACGATTACTTTGGATGACGGCAAGACGGAAGGGGCTCTGGCCCAGACGGAACGCAACGCCCGAATTGTCGTGCCGTTCCCCGCGAATGCCGATGTCGCGGTGCTATCCTTGAGCGGGAAGACGGCGCAAAGGCTGGAAGCCAGAGACGATGTTCTCGTAATCGAGACGGAGAAAGCGTCGTTTACGCTGCCCGCAGCCCTGATCGGCGTGGAGCGGCGGGCTTCGCAGCTTGGCGCGCAAGCCAGCCTTGAAGCTCTGAATGTCAGCATCGTCATCGCTTCACCGTCCGAAGACAAGAAAAGCCGGATCAAGCAGGCGGCTATTCAAGCCGGTTACCGGTCGGCGGCCAAGCCGGTTGAATTTACGATTGCTTGGACCGACGGACATCAAACCGTGGAAGCGGCCGAACTTAACGGATATGCGGAGAGGTGGATCGCCATACCGGCGGGCAACGCCCGAGGCTTCACGACCGCAGCAGCGGTATACCCGGACGGCACCTTCGTTCCCGTGCCTACGTCTGTCGTCGTTCGGGACGGAAAAACGTACGCACGGATCAACAGCAGGCTTAACGGCACTTTCCTGGTGATTGAAAGCGCCAAGACGTTCGCGGACGCTGAACATCACTGGGCGAAAGACGCCATTAACGAAATGGGATCGCGGCTCATTATCGCAGGGGTCGGAGGAGACCGGTTCGAGCCGAACCGCCAGATCACCCGGGCAGAGTTTGCGGCCGTATTGGTCAGAGCTCTGGGTCTGCTGCGTCCCGAAGCCGGGCAACCGGTATTCGGGGATGTCGGCCAGGGAGCCTGGTATTACGAGGCGGTGTCGATCACTCATTTGTACGGACTGATCAACGGAGCCGGCGACGGGGGCTTCAAGCCGGCGGATCGCATGACCCGCGAGGAGGCGATGACTCTGATCGTCAGGGCGATGAGCTTGGCGGGAGTCAAGACGGAGGTCTCCGCCCCCGAAGTCGAACGGGAGCTGTCGGCCTATCGCGACTCGTCCCAGGTCGGCGCGTGGGCGCGGGAAAGCGTTGCTGCCGCCCTGAAGGCGGGCATCGTGTCCGGCAGGAGCGCGACGACGCTGGCGGCGAAAGAAGAAATCTCCAGAGCGGAAGCGGCGGTCATGCTGCAGCGGCTGCTGCGGCAATCGGGACTTCTTTCATAGAACGGCAAAAAAACGGCTTCGGAGCCTTCTCCGGGCCGTTTTTTTTGTACGCCGGAATTTATAAAATTTCGAGGGGTGAAGCCCGTCATCCCTTGATCTTCCGCTATCGGACACAGATGACCTTATTTCGTCGAAAACCCCTCATTTTGATGGCGAACCGGACAGACGATCCGTTATTTCGATGACAGGTGGCCGAAATCGCCATCTCGGAGCCAAATAACGGATCCTGTGTCCGCGAAGGCGCGCAAAACCCGGTTATGTTCGCAATTAGCGGATTCTCTGTCCGAAGGCGATGTCCCTTGTTTCCGTTTCTCATCCGAAATCTCTCCATTGTACGCGTTTTGCGCGATTGTTGCTTCCCCGATGCGAGACTCTTTTAATCAAATACCTATTATTGTAACTCATTGTGAGTTATGCTTAAATCTAATTGATTCGTTCATCTGACAAATTTCCCTAATTTTCCAATCTCATATTCCCTGATTCGTCGCAAGGCTGGAGGTTCCCGATATGTGGAAAGAAACGTTGCTGCAGATTCTGATTGCATGCCTTCCGGTCTTTATGTTCATGGTCTGGTACTCCAAGTCGGAGAGAACGGCATACAGCTCGGCTTTTCTGGGAATCGGATGCGGAATCGCAATGCTGCTGAATACGCAATTCTCGACGGTTATCGACTATGGGGCGCATTTCGATCTTCGCCACGTTCCGTTCTTGGTCGGTTCGCTGTACGGCGGGTTCATCGTGTCTTTTATTCTGTTGATGATCTACGTGGCCGCTATGCTGTACGAGATTTCCCAGCAATGGGAATACGTCGTCCTGTTCACCTTCTTGCTGACGTACGTCCCGGTGCTGTTCTTACGGATTCAGGCTTTCCATACGCGCAACCGCGGGGGCAAGTTCAAGATCGTCTTGTTTTTGAGCGTGTTTCTCTCCATCTACCAGGCCGCAACCTATTTCGTAGAAATGAACGACGTGAGATTGCCGGAATTTCCCGAGTTCATCGGCGTCGTCCTGATCTTCTGCGTGCTGTTCGTCGCGTTGACGCTGATTTGCGTTCATTTTATCGAATTGGGCTTCGAGCGCATCCAGCTGCAATTGCAGCTGTACGACGTGTCGATGAAATACCGGAAGGAAATGCGCAGGCTTCAGCAATTTATCGACAACTCCCCGCTGATGGTCGTTTTCTGCGATACGGCGGGGAGAATTACCCATGTGAACGACTTGACGATGCGGCATGTATCGCTCGGCAGGAACGAGGTGCTGGGACAAAATTTCGGCATGCTGCTGGAGCAGATGAACGCCCAGGTGGAAGTCAATCCGGTGGACCGCATTATGCAAGGCGAAGAAAAATGGACCGAGCTGCTCCGGGTGGACGGCCGCGCGTTCTATACGGTCTGCTGTTCGATCCGGGAAATGCCTTCGCAAGGAACGGACGGCGTGCTGTTCATCGGTCATGACGTGACGGAGCTGCAGCAGCTGAAGGACGAAGTCGACCGCATGGAGAGATTAAGCCTCGTCGGCCAGATGGCCGCGAGCATTACGCACGAAATCCGCAACCCGATGGCCGTCATCCGGGGGTTCGTCCAGCTGCTGAACGAGCGGAGTCCCGTAGAGCAGCAGTCGTACTTCCGCATCGTGCTGGAGGAATTGGACCGCGCCAATTCGATCATCAACGACTTTCTGTCGCTCGCCCAGAATCGCATCGTCGAGAAGGAGCCGGCGAACCTGAACGAGCTGTTGAACGAATTGCTGCCCCTGATCTGGGCGGACGCCAACATGCGCGGCCAGATGATCGAGCTTGGACTGGCCGAGCGGGTGGAGCTGATTCCGATGAACAGCAAGGAGATGAAGCAGCTCGTTCTCAACTTGTCGCGCAACGGGATGGAGGCGATGAGCGACAAAGGGGTGCTGCGCATCGAAACGGAGGATCTCGGGGATGTCGTCCAGCTCCGCGTCGTCGATCACGGCGTCGGCATCCCGCCGGAGAAGCTGGAGCGGCTGTTCGAGCCGTTCTTCACGACGAAGGCGAACGGTACCGGGCTTGGCCTGGCGCTCTGCCTCAGCATCGTCGAGCGGCACAACGGGAAGATTCAAGTGGAATCGCAAGTCGGCGAAGGCACGACGTTTATCGTATCCTTCTGCAAGCCAGGCCGGGCCTGCTGGTAGGCCCTCCGCGGATATCCGGCGGGCATCGGGACACACTAGGGGCATACTTCCATTTCCGAAGGAGGATGCTTCCATGTCCCAACAGCAGAGGCCCGCGAAATCGAAAGGCAACGCCCCAGCCCGCGGCGGACGCAACCGTTCGCCTCTCTCCCCGGCATACGACAAGAAGCTCGACGGCCCCGACCGTCCTTCGACTTGATATGGGTCGGCCAAAGCCTTACAAGGGGGCGAAACCCGCGGAGAGCCGGGACGATCCGGACCTGGATCCTTACGAGATCGAATTCCGGGACAGCCCCGGCGGCGAGCGGGGGCCGCGGGAGCCGTTCGTCAACGAGCACGGGGTCGTGATCGGGGATCACGATTACGCGTCGGCAAGCTCTCCTCTCGAGCATTGGAGCGAGGACACCGACCCGGCCGTCATGGCCGGCGAGCAATGGGTTCACCCTTACAAGGACATCGGCTTCCTGACGAACGACAATCGCGGCTGGTTCGAGCGGGGCATTCCGCCTTCCCGTCCGTTCATGCACCCGACCCATTCGACGGCCGCGGGAATCGAGTCCGGCGAAGAGACGGACTATCCGGTGCCCGAGGATCTGGACGAGCCTTGAGGCCCGGGGGAGAACGCGACGGCCGGGTCGCGCGGACTGCGCGAACCCGGCTTTGACGGCGCTTACGATGCCGCTGTATAATAAAGGATAGCGGAACGTAAGTCCGTCGATTATCAAGCTCTGGAAAGCGAGGCGCCATCCATGTCGATGTCTTTCGAAAGATATATGCTGGACATGATCCAACCGATGCGTGACGAGTTGACCCGTCTGGGCATCGAAGAATTAAGAACGCCGGAAGAAGTCGAAGCGAAGCTTCCGACCGCGTCCGGAACGGCGCTTGTCGTCATCAATTCCGTATGCGGCTGCGCGGCCGGCCAATGCCGTCCGGGCGTCGCCGAAGCGCTCGGCCACGACGTCGTGCCGGACCACCTGTTCACCGTATTCGCTGGCCAGGACAAGGAAGCGACGGCCAAGGCGCGCGAGTATTTCGCGCCGTACCCTCCGTCTTCCCCGTCCATCGCGCTGCTGAAGGACGGAGAACTCGTTCATTTCATCGAGCGGCACCAAATCGAAAATCGCAGCGGCGGCGAGATCGCCGCGGATTTGACGGCTGCCTTCGACCGTTATTGCCGGTAAACCCTGACATCCCGGAGGCTTGGCCCGTTGCGGCCCGGCCCCGGGTTATTTTTTGTTGCCGAAGGAGGAAGGCGAGATGACGACGATTCAGCAAGAAATCATAGCGAAGCTGGGCGTGAAGCCGGCGATCGACGCGGACGAGGAAATCCGCCGAAGGGTGCAATTTCTGAAAGATTACGTAAAACAGGCGGGCGCGACCGGACTGCTGATCGCGATCAGCGGCGGCGTCGACAGCGCGGTCGCGACGGGATTGTGCAAGCGGGCCACGGACGAGCTGTCCGCGGAGACGGGCAAGGAGTATATCACGCTGGGCGTGTTCCAGCCTTACGGGGAACAGGAAGACATCCAGCATAGCTATGCGGTGGCGGAAGCGTTCAAGCTGACGCATAAGGTCGAGACGAATATCCGGGAAGCGGTCGACGAGATCGCCCTGGAGACGGAATACGCCTTCAAGACGTTGAACATTCACCGCCATCTGAGCCGCGGGGGCAAAGGCAACGTCAAAGCCCGCACCCGGATGGTCGTGCAGTACGCGCTCGCCTTCGACTTGAATCTGCTCGTCGTCGGCACGGACCATGCTTCCGAAGCGCTGACCGGATTTTTCACCAAGTGGGGGGACGGCGCGGTCGACGTAACGCCGCTTAGCACGCTGAACAAGCGCCAAGTGCGCGAGTTGGCCCGCCGGCTGGGCGTGCCCGCCGCCGTCGTCGACAAGAAGCCGACCGCCGGTCTATGGGAAGGCCAGACGGACGAGGGCGAGCTGGGAGTCTCCTACGAGGACAACAGCGACTATCTCGAAGGCAAAGAGATTTCTCCGCAGGCGCGCGAAATTCTCGAGAAGCATTACCGCCGCACCGAGCATAAACGGCAAAGCATTCCGGGGATCTGAACCGAGCGGTGATCGTCGGAATCGGATTGGATGTCGTCGAGCTCGCGCGCATGGACAGCTTGTTGTCCGGACCGGCGAAAGCGCGGTTTATCGCGCGCGTGCTTACGCCGGGGGAGCGCGCCGTCTGGTCCGCCTTGCCGGGTCGCCGCGCGCTCGAGTTCGCAGGGGGCAGGTTCGCGGCCAAGGAAGCCGTCGTCAAGGCGATCGGTTGCGGCATCGGCGCCAAGGTCGGCTTTCAGGACATCGAAGTGCTCTCGGACGAGTGCGGGAAGCCCGTCTGCTCGTTGTCCGAAGGCGCGCTTCGGCGGCTCGGCTGGGAGGATCGGGCTTACCGGCTGCACGTCGCGATCACGCACGAACGCGCCTTGGCGGCGGCAACGGCCTTGATCGAAAAGCAGCGTTAACGATTGCAGTCCGGCGAGCGTCGATGCCGGGCTGTTATATTTTGGATATAAAATGATGAACTGGCAATTTACGCAGGTACGCTCCTCACGTATAATGAAGGAAGTCGAGAATTGAACGAACCGCGATTTCGGATAATGGGGCAGATGGATGATGACGAATTTTTTGACGATTATGATGAAGCATTTCGAGCATATGAATATCGAGGTTTCCGCGGCGGCGGAGACGGTGCTGGACGCCGCGTCCTTGAAAAATCGCGACGACGTCTACGATTGCCACCGCTTCTTGTTCGTGAAGGAAGGCGCGGGAAAATTAAGGACGTTAAGCGAAGAGGTCATCTTGACCGCGGGGACGATGTGCATTATGCTGTCGGGCATCGCCCACCGGATCTCCGTCGAGCCCGGGGAGAGCTTGACGCTGCAATGGTGCCATTTCCGCAGCAGCTACGAAGATCGCGATCTGTATCGCGCGCTGCGGCTGCCGTTCCATCTTCGCCTGGCGGACGGGCAGTCGGCTTCCGCGCTGTTCACGAAGCTGTTCGAGGAGCTTAACCGGGACGGATTGACCTCCAGGCTGAGGCTGAAGGCGACGATGCTGGAGCTGATCAGCCTGTATCTGGACGGACTGTCGATCGGCGGCAACGAAGCGCCGAACGACGACCTGCACAAAATCGACGTCGTCCTCAAGTATATCGACGACCATCTGTCCGACAACATCACGGTCGAGAACCTGGCCAAGCAGGTGTACCTGCATCCGAACTATTTTATCGTTTTCTTCAAAGGGATTCTGGGCTATTCGCCGATCCAGTACGTGAATTTGCGGCGCATGGAGAAGGCCAAGAGCCTACTGCTTCAGCCGGACAGCAACGTCTCGTCGGTGGCGGGCGAGGTCGGCATGCAAATCTACTATTTCTCCCGGATGTTCAAGGCGCACACGGGGTTGACGCCGAGCCGCTACCGCAAGCAAGCGGCGGCCTACGCCATCGCGGCCGGCGGCGAAGACCGCCAAGGGAAGGAAGGCTATCGGCATTGAGCGGAGAAGACAACAAGCGATTGTTCGCATCGGAGCTGCTGCGCTGGTATCGCCGGGAACGCAGGGACTTGCCTTGGAGAAGAAGCCGGGACCCCTATCATATCTGGGTATCGGAAATCATGCTGCAGCAGACGCGGGTGGATACGGTCATTCCGTACTTTCACCGTTTCATGGACCGGTTTCCTTCGCTTCGCGAGCTGGCCCGGGCGCCGGAGGACGACGTCTTGAAGATGTGGGAAGGCCTCGGTTATTATTCGCGGGCCCGCAACCTGCAGTCGGCGGCGCGGGAAGTCGTGGAACGGTACGGCGGCGAAGTGCCCCGCACGAAGCGGGAAGTATCGGAATTGAAAGGGGTCGGCCCGTACACGACGGGAGCGATCCTCAGCATCGCCTTCAACCAGCCGGAACCTGCCGTAGACGGCAACGTGATGCGGGTATTGTCGCGTTATTTCTGCCTGGAAGACGATATCGCGAAGCCGGCGGTTCGCGTCGGGATGGAGGGGCTGGCTCAGTCGCTCATTCCCGAGGGCGAAGCTTCCGATTTCAATCAAGCGTTGATGGAGCTCGGGGCGCTCGTGTGCACGCCGAAGTCGCCGGCTTGTCCGGAATGTCCGGTCAAGGAAGGCTGCGAAGGAAGGCGGCAGGGGAGAGAGCGGGAATTGCCCGTCAAGACGAAGGCGAAGAAGGCGAAGCCGGTGTACCGGTTCGCCGCGTTGGTGGAAGGAACCGGCGTCAACGCCGGGAAGGCGCTCGTCCGCAAGCGTCCGGAAACGGGGCTGCTGGCGAACATGTGGGAGCTTCCGCACGTCGAAGCCGAAGCGGACGATTGGCAAGACGCCGGAACGGGCGCGGGCTTGCTGGAAGCTCATCTGGCGGAAGACGGGGTGCGGATTCGCGCCGCCGCGGACGTCGTCGGGGAGGCCCAGCACGTGTTCACGCACCTGGTCTGGAACGTCAAGGTGCTCCCGGCCGTCGCGGCCGAAGAGGCGTACGTCGCGGACCGGACCGCCTATCGCTGGGTAGGCGCGGAGGAATTCGAGCAATATTCCTGGCCTAATGTGTTTAGGAAATTGTTAACGGAATTTTATATTCACGCCGTTAACGAATGACGAGCGAGCGAAGCCGCAAGATCGTCCGGAACAAGCCGGACGGTCTCGCGGCTTCTTTGGCGTTGGCGTATGTTGCGATAGGCGAGCGACCCATTATCCGTTTGATCGGGTTGGCGTTCGGACACAGGAGACGTTATTTTGCCGAAACCCCCACATTTTTAAGGCTATTCGGACAGACGATCCGCTATTTCGATGATCAGTGGCCGAAATCGCACTCTCGGAGCCAAATAACGGATCCTGTGTCCGCGAAGGTGCGCAAAACCCGGTTTTGTTCACAGATAGCGGATCCTCTGTCCGAACGGTCTGGAACAACCGGCCTACATGCCCCATTGTTCCGTTGCCTCATTGTCCGTTTGTCCCATCGTCCTGCGCCTCATCCTCCTCTTTGTTCGTCGATGCTCGCCGCATGACCGTCCCCGCTCCAAGACGCTGGACTCCCGCCGCATGACCGCCTCCCCGCGCCAAGACACTTGATGTGCCTTCGTTGGCCGCTCGCCGTATGACCGCCCCCGCGTACCAAGACACTTGACGTGCCTTCGCTGGCCGCCCGCCGAATGGCCGCCCCCGCGCGCCAAGACACTTGATGTGACTTCGTTGGCCTCCCGCCGCAACGACGCCCCCACCCAAGTCACATTTTGTGCCTTCATTGGCCTCCCGCCGCAATGACCGCCCCGCGTACCAAGACACTTGATGTACCATCGCTGGCCGCTCGCCGCATGACTGCCCCCGCGTACCAAGACACTTGATGTGCCATCGTTGGCCGCCCGCCAACATGACCGCCCCCGCGCCAAGACACTTGACGTGCCTTCGCTAGCCGCTCGCTGCAATGACCGCCCGGCACTCGAGCTAGTTTGTACGATAAATCGTACAGCCGGCTGCGCTCCGTCGGAAATTCATCTATTTTGGGTGGTTTATCGTACAAAATACGGCGTTAGTAAGGTTCGTTTGAGGGATTTGTATGGATAATCGTACAACCAGCTCAAAACCCATGGCGAGGGGATACGTTTGTACGAAATTTCATCCAAAAAAATTGCCGAAATTGGCGTGTGACGATTGTGACGACTTGATTTTCGCCTGATCCAAGGACCGAGCAAGATGACCCTCAAGTTGGAGGTTTTCATTCCGCTTGATCTTCTGCTATCGGACACAGGAGACGTTATTTTGCCGAAACCCCCGTATTTTGAAGGCGATTCGGACAGAGGATCCGCTATTTCGATGATTAATGGCCGAAATCGCCCTCTCGGAGCCAAATAACGGATCCTCTGTCCGCACAGATGCAAAAAAACCGGTTTTGTTCACAATTAGCGGATCCTCTGTCCGAACGGACTGGGCATTGGGGCAAGGCGGGGCGGCGGGCGATTAATGGGACTGGGGGGCGCGGGATTGGACAAGGAGAGCGTGGGCATTGGACAAGCTGAGGTTGTGGGCGACAGGCCGGGCGGAGCGGGAGGTTCGATGTAACGGAAGAGCAGAAAGCGCAACGAACGGCGCGAAGGCGCGAACAAGGACCGTCAGGGCGGATTCCCCTGACGGTTTGTCTTAACAGGCGTGACTCGCGCAAACAATTTGCTAACAAACGGGGGAGAACCGAAGAGGATCGGTTAAGGAAAAACACAACTTGCAAATATTCGCCAGGCAGAAACTTTAATATTTTCGGCGTACAGTGGGGACATAGACCGAAAAATTGCCAGAGAATAAAGATCGGAGGGCGCCCGCCGGCGATGCTCTCCGAAAAGGGAAGCCATCATCGTCGCGGAGGGGGAAGAAGTGAAATTAATCGAGTTTTACCGGGAACTATTTCTGGAGGCTAGGGGGACGTACGAGCCGGTATGGGAGGAAACGGCCGTTCCGGACGGCTATTGCTGGCGCAAGCAGGACTATCCCCTGCACGAACAATTCCAGGTCAAAGCGAATCGTTCCGGCTACCCGATAATTCTGTATTCCTTGATTTTGCCCGAGTGTTATCTGGACACGACGATCTACGAGGAGATCAAGCGTTATCCGTCCTCCTCCGAGCTGTCGCTCGTCATTTTGAACCGCCGAATATGGCTGAACGCAGCCCTTCCGGCGGACAAGCTGGCAGATTCGCTGATGGGGCACATCCATCGCACCCGCGGCGAATTGATGAACATTCTGGACTGCGTCGTGCGGCTTCCCCGGGAAATCAAGGCCTAGGGAGCGCATCGATCGGCGGCTAACGACATCGCGAAGAGAACAGGTTGGGCGCTCCGTCCGACGGGACGGGATAAATCTTGCTTTCGGTGCTTGACGAACGGCCGGATTCAAGCCACTCTATAGGTATACGAAAAGTATACTGCGAGTAACCGGGCAACCAGACGAGGGGGAAATGGATTGATTCAAGTAGGGGATGCGAGAAAGAAGCAATTGGATTATATCGGAATTACGGAAGAAGATCTGATCTATCTGCATGCAAAGCAAGCCGTCTTCGCCGACATTACGGACGGCGTCGTGGACGAGCTGTATTCGCGAATCATGGAACAGCCTGAGCTCTTGAAGCTGATTACGGCCCACAGCACGATCGATCGGCTGAAGGAGACGCAACGCTGGTACTTTCAATCGCTGACCGCCGGCAAGATCGACGAGTCGTTTTTCGCCAAGCGGCTGCATATCGGCAAGGTCCATTCGAACATCGGATTGACGACCGACTGGTACTTGGGAACGTACGTCCTGTATCTGGACATCGCGACGAATCGGCTGAAGCGCGCGCTGCCCGACGAATGGGTGCGGGCGACGCACATCGTCAGCAAGCTGTTCAATCTCGATTCCCAAATCGTGCTGGAAGCTTACGAGCAGGAGGAGAAAGCGAAGATCGAGAGGCTGGTCGAGTCCCGCCAATATATGCTGACGAAGGTCAGCTCGGTCGTCCAGGAGCTGTCGTCGATGATGGTGCAATTGAACGCGAGCAGCAACATGGTCGCGACGAACGCGTCCCATACGGCGGCCGTTCAAGAGACTTCCCACGCGAAGGTCGGAGAGCTGTCGGCCAGCATCGACGAGATCAACCAGCTCGGGACGGCGATGCGGGATATTTCGGACCAGACGCATCTTATCGGCTTGAACGCCGCTCTGGAAGCCGCCCGCGCGGGGGAAGCCGGGCTCGGGTTCGAGGTCGTCGCCAACGAAATCCGCAAGCTGGCCTCTAGCTCGAAGCAGTCGCTCGTCACGATCCAGAGCAAGCTGAAAGACATCAGGTCCTCATTGGAGGAAGTCAAGCAAGGCAGCGAGGAGACCGTCCGGTTCTCCAGAGAACAGGCGGCCAGCTCGCAGGAGCTGTCTTCGTTCGTGCAGATGATCGAGACGGTCGCGACCGACTTGAACAGCTTGCTCGACGACGACGGCGTCCATGCTTAAGGCTTAAGGCGCACGTAAACTGAAACAAGGCCCGCCGGCCGCGTAAGAATCGCGGCTGGCGGGCCTTCTTGCCGAAACGGCGGGAAAGCGGATATTACTTCGCGGAATCGTAGATCGCGCCGACGGCGTTCCAGTCAACGACGTTCCAGAATGCGGCGATGTAATCCGGACGTTTGTTTTGGTATTTCAAGTAGTAAGCGTGCTCCCATACGTCGAGTCCGAGCAGCGGCGTGTCGCCTTCCATGATCGGGCTGTCTTGGTTAGGCAGGCTGTAAACTTTCAGCTTGCCGTCCTTGCCCAGAGCGAGCCAAGCCCATCCGGAGCCGAAGCGGGTCGTCGCCGCTGCGGAGAACGTTTCCTTGAACTTGTCGAAACCGCCAAGCTCGCCGTCGATCGCGGCGGCCAGGGCGCCGGAAGGTTGTCCGCCGCCGCTCGGGCTGATCGTTCTCCAGAACAGGCTGTGGTTGGCATGTCCGCCGCCGTTGTTGCGAACGGCCGTGCGAATGCTCTCGGGTACGGCGTTCAGGTCGGAGATCAAGTCCTCGACGCTTTTGCTCTCCAGCTCGGGAGCCGATTTCAGCGCGTTGTTCAAGTTCGTGACGTAGGTGTTATGGTGACGGCCGTGGTGGATTTCCATCGTCGTCGCGTCGATGTGCGGTTCGAGTGCGTTAGTCGCGTACGGGAGTGCCGGTAATTCGTGTGCCATGAACAATAACCTCCTAAAATTGAATTCGCTATGTAGCTTATTGATGCCCACGTTTTCTATTATCCAATATCCGTCCGATTAAATCAACATCAATGTATAAAAAGTCAAAAGTCGGCGGCCTGCGACAGGACGAAGATGGCGATTTCCTCTATATCTTGCCCGTATGGCCAATGATTATTCCGCATATTTTGCCTTATTCGACCGAATATCTCCGTTTTCGATAGAAAACCGCAGTGAATCGTTCGTTTTAAAGCGTTTTCACCTTGTTTTCTAGTAGTTATACGAAAAAATTTTAGGTTTTTTTAATAAAAGAGCTAGAAATTTCGCTAAATTGTCGTAAAATGAAGAGACCGTTAACTGGATGTAAAACTGAATTGCCGGAGGAGTTTACAGCATGCGGATTCGCTCTTTCCAATTGTCGGACTACAGATCGGTTGCAGAATTGCTGAAAGAAGTGCTTTCGGAAGAATGCTGCGAAGAGACGATGGGCGCTTTCGCCCGCCAATTGTCCTGGGACAGCGATTTGGTGCTCGTGGCGGAATCGGAGGACGGTCTCGCGGGCGTCCTGATCGGAACGATTGACCACCACAAAGGCTACGTATACCGCATCGCCGTCCGCGAGGAGTTCAGGGGACAAGGCGTCGGCCGGGAGCTCGTCTCCCAGATGCAGCACCGCTTCCGCCAGCGCAAGGTGCTCAAGGTTCTCGTGGCGGGAGACAAGCATAACGAAGTGCTTCGTCCCTTTTACGCATCGCTCGGGCTGAAGCCCGTCGATTTCGTTCAGTTAACACAGCCGTTGTCGATCGTCGCGGGCTGAAGCCCGTCGACATGCGCGGCTCGACCAGGCGGTACCGCCAACGTCGTAGAGCGTATTAAAGCCCCGAATGCAAGCTGGCGTCGATACTATATCGGTGTCAGCTTGTTCTATTAGAGTGGCCTGTCACTCTCTTGATCGATTGCTTTCGGACACAGATGACCTTATTTTGTCGAAACCCCTCATTTTGAGGCCAGGTTCGGACACACGATCCGTTATTTCCATTCGTAGCCGCCGAATTCGCCTTGATCGAAGCAAATAACGGATCCTCTGTCCGCGAAGATGCGCCAAACCCGGTTTTGTTCACAGATAGCGGATCCTCTGTCCGAATATCGTAAGCGCAAGCGCCAAACTCCGGAAGCCCGTCTATTGCGCCGTTGCTTTTGACGAAGAGATGTGCTTTCCTTATACGTAGAGAAAGAAAGAATCCGCGGGAAGGACGGGCCGTTCGTGGGAAGCGACGTTCGCGAATATCGGAAATGCACGATCAAGAGCTTCAAGCACGACGGGACGCCGCATCGCGTTTGGCTGGAGAACTGGGAAGCCGCCCAACCGGGGGCCGATCCCGGACAAGCCGGAGGACGGGCATGGATACTGCTCAACGAACGAACCCCGGTCGTCGAGCCGAACGGCAAGATCCGGGTCAGCCAAGCGCCGGCGGTGTCGTTTTTCTTTCCCGGGCGGTGGTACAACGTCGCCGCGCTTCTCGAGAGCGGCGGCATTCGCTATTATTGCAATCTCGCTTCCCCGCCCGAGAGATACGACGGCGTATTGGCTTATATCGATTACGATGTGGACGTCATGCTCACGCCGGAAGGCGAAGTTGTTGAGCTCGATCGAGAAGAGTATCGGCTCTATAAGGCGATCTACCGTTACGGCGACGAAATCGAAGCCAAGATCGAGGCCGGGTTGCGGGAATTGACGGCGGCGATCGGGCGGCGCGCGTTTCCTTTCGACGACGCCATGATTTACGAACATTACGAAAAGTGGAAGAGATATCGATTGGCCGAAGGGAGCGGTAACCGCGATGACTAACGCTAACGAACCTGCGATGGCCGAAACCAGGAAGCGCTCGGCGCCGAAGGCGGTCAAGCCGGGACTCGGCGGCTGGCGCAAAGAACTGTGGGATTGGGCCAAGGCGCTGATCATCGCTTTGATCGTCGTGCTGCTGCTGCGAACGTTCGTCTTCCAGCTGTCCACAGTGCAGAAGATGTCGATGGAACCGACGCTTCGCCACAATGAATGGCTGCTCGTCAACAAAATCGCCTTGAGGCTGGGAAGCCTCGAACGGGGCGACGTCGTCGTTCTGAAGGAACCGGGCGTCGAGCGCAAGGAGTACCTGGTCAAGCGCATCGTCGCCATTCCCGGAGACACGCTCGAGATTCGGGACGGGGAGCTATATATTAACGGTGAACTGAAGGTAGAATCCTATACGGACTCCAAGATCGAGAACGGAGATTTCGCTCCCGTAACGATCAGTCCGGGACATTATTTCGTGCTCGGGGACAATCGCCGTCTGAACGCGAGCAAGGATAGCCGGCAATTCGACGAAGTGCCGGAAGAATTGATCGAAGGGCGAGCCGATCTGATCGTCTGGCCGATCACCCGCTGGGCAAGATTGTGAGGCTGCAACATGAACGATATGCGCACGGATTGGAGGAAATTGAAGGAAGAGATGATCGCGGCGGCGCCCGGGCTCGGCATCGATAAGCTCGGCGTGACGACCGCGGAGCCGTTCGCGGAGCTCAAGGAACGGTTGCTTCGCCATCGCGAGCTCGGCCGCGAGTCCGGATTCGAAGAACCGGATCTGGAGCTGCGCACGGAGCCTGGCCTGCATATGCCGGAAGCGCGTTCGATTATCGCGATCGCCGTGGCCTATCCGTCAAAGCTGAAAAACGCTCCCGTGTCCGAACCCGGCAAGAGGAGGGGCATTCTGGCCCGCGCCGCTTGGGGGGAAGATTACCATCGGGCGCTGAGGCGAAGGCTGGACAAGCTTTCCGAGTGGATTTTGGAGCGGGTGCCGGACGCCAAGCTGTTGCCGATGGTGGACACGGGAGCGTTGTCGGACCGTGCGGTTGCCGAGCGCGCGGGCATCGGCTGGAGCGGCAAAAATTGCTCGGTGCTTACGCCCGAGCTGGGCTCGTGGGTGTATCTCGGCGAGATGATCACGAATCTGCCGCTCCCGCCGGACGTCTCGCTCCCGGACGGGTGCGGGGACTGCACCCTGTGCATCGACGCCTGCCCGACGGGCGCGCTCGTCGGACCGGGCCAATTGGACGCCCAGCGCTGCATCTCCTTCGTCACCCAGACCAAGGGCATCGTCGAGGACGAGATGATGCGGAAGATCGGCAACCGGCTGTACGGCTGCGACACGTGCCAGATCGTCTGTCCCGTCAACCGTAAAATCGACATCCGCCATCATGAGGAACTGCTGCCCGATCCCGAGGTCGTCAAACCGCTGCTAAGACCGATCCTGAAGATGGGCAACCGGGAATTCCGCGAGAAATTCGGATCGAGCTCGGCGGCGTGGCGCGGCCGCAAGCCGATTCAGCGCAACGCGCTAATCGCGCTCGGCAATTTCCGCGATGCGGAATCGGCGCCCGACGTCGCGGCCGTCTTGCGGGACGATCCGCGGCCCGAGCTGCGGGCGACCGCGGCATGGGCGCTCGGACGCATCGGCTCGCCGGAGGCGATCGACGCGCTCCGCGAGGCGCGGGACGTCGAAACGGACGCCTCCGCGCTGGAGGCGATCGGGCGGGCTTTGTCGCCGCATGGCGGCGCATAGATTATTTCCGGGGAAATGGGGCGCCGCGGCGGCGACGCATTCATTTCGGACTCTTTTTTGCCGAAATATAGCGTAAGCGCATTTCGCACAGACAAGCGGGGCTGGCCGTCGCCCGACGGACGCCGGGGAAGCTTGCGGAGACAAAGGCAGGAGAGAGCGGAAACATGAAATTGGTCGATATCGAGACGGTAGAACCGGGTCAAACTTTAGGCAAGACGATATTTTCTTCGAACGGAACGGTCCTGCTCTCCAAAGGCGTGCAGTTGACCGTATATATGATCAGCACGTTAAAAAGGCTCGGCGTGACGACGATCTACATCGACGATCCGCTGTACCGGGACATCTCGCATGAAGAGCTGCTGTCGGAAGAGACGAAGCGGGTCGTTATCCACCAAATGTCGGAAACGTTCGAGCAATTGCGTTCCGGCAAGGCGTTCAACGCGAAGGTCGTCGGCCAGACGGTCGACGAGCTGCTCGAGGACGTGCTGAAAAACCAGAACGTTCTCATCCATCTGTCGGATATTCGCACGGCGGACAACGCGATGTTCCTGCACGCGATGAACGTCTGCATGATCTCTTCCCTGATCGGCTTGAACATGGGGCTTAACATGATTCAATTGAAGGAATTGGCGATCGGGGCGCTGCTGCACGATATCGGCAAGCTCGGGGCGCCGGAAGTTCAGGAAGGACGCATGCATCACGCCTGGAGAGGCTTCGATTTGTTGAAAAACCGGAGAGAATACAGCTTGTTGATCGCGCACGTGGCGTTCCAGCATCACGAGGCGATCGACGGAAGCGGCCTTCCCCGCGGTTTGACCGGAGAGGACATTCATACGTACGCGAAAATCGCGGCCGTGGCGAACACATACGACAACTTGATTTACCATTCGGACGACGGCGCGCCGATGCTGCCTCACGAGGCTTGCGAAAGACTGAACGCGATGTCCGGCACGCAGCTCGATCACGAGGTGCTCGTCAACTTCATGCGCATCGTTTCGATCTATCCGAACGGCATTTCGGTGAGGCTGTCCAATCGCCAGACCGGCGTCGTCATCGGCCAGCACAGGGGGCTGCCGGGAAGACCGGTCGTCCGGGTGATCGACAAGGAAGGCGAGGAAGCCGTCGGTTACACGGAGATCGACCTCGCGCAGCATCCGACGTTATTTATCGAAGCCGTGCTTGCGTAAGTCGCCGTTTGCGCGAGAAGGTCGGCCATGCTATCATAGTACGATAATCCTGCTCAGCGCACGGAGCGTTCGCGGGGTTTTATTTTGACATTCGGGGGTTTCGGCAATGTGGTCCTATATTATACCGATCGTGACGCTGATCGTCGGTATCGTCATCGGGTTTATTATCGGGGTGTTCTACCTTCGCTCGCAAATGACGAAAATGCAGAATAACCCGGAGATGCTTCAGAAGATGGCGAAGCAGATGGGTTACAACATGAACAGCCAGCAGATCGCCAAAGCCCAGCAAATGATGAAAAACCAGGGCGGTGGCAAACCGAAGCAAGGCGGTAGCAGCCGCAACGATCCGAAGTTTCGGAGATAATGGGGGTGTCGACATGGCGGGCGTCAAAGATTACGTCAATCATCAGGTCGGAAGCAATCGGGAGAAAATCGAGCATCACGTGCGGGAAATCCTGAAGCTGATCGGCGAAGACGTCGAACGGGAAGGTTTGTTGGAAACGCCTGCGCGCGTAACGAGAATGTACGAGGAAGTATTCTCCGGCTACGAGGTCGACCCGAGAGACGTGCTCGGCGTAACCTTCGACGAGCGGCACGAAGAGCTGGTCATCGTGAAGGATATCGTCTACTACAGCCATTGCGAGCACCATATGGCGCCCTTTTTCGGGAAAGCGCATATCGGGTATATCCCGAGCGGCAAGATCGCCGGACTCAGCAAGCTGGCGAGGCTCGTCGACGCGTTGACGCGCAGGCTGCAAGTGCAGGAGCGGATCACGTCGCAGATCGCGGACATTCTGGACGAGGTGCTGCTGCCCCACGGCGTCATGGTCGTCGTCGAAGGCGAGCATCTGTGCATGTGCGCCCGCGGCGTCAAGAAGACGGGCAGCATGACGGTTACGTCTGCGGTCCGCGGACAATTCCGCCAGAATTCCGCGCTCCGCTCGGAGTTCCTGGAGCTGATCAAGCGATAACATCATCCTCATGAGGGCTCCGTCTTTCGCGCTGCGGCGCGAAAGCGGGAAATCATAAGGCCTAACCCGGGCAATCGAGGGTTTAGGCCTTTTTTATTTGTTTATTTTGAGATATGGATCGGAGAAGATGGGAAGGAATAATGTCAATCATCGCAATCGGCAAGTCAGCGAAAAAAGCGATGTCGAACAATTACAGTTATCCGACATCCTAGAGGAGGAAAATTTTGTGGTGAATTTCAGCACGTCCGAGTATCGAATCGCAGTCTCTCCGGTGTACGACCTCTCCCCGCTTCAAGAGAAGGAACTCGGGGACGACCAGATCGTCGAGATGTTCCTGGCCGTATGCGGCCATTCTTCGCATACGCTTCGCAACTATCGAAGAGCGATTGAAGCGTTCAGAGCGTTCGTCCCCCATCTCGCCTTGCGCGAAGTGACCTGGAAAGAGGTCGAAACCTACAAGATCGGATTGATACGGGGGGCTGCCAGCGCCAGCCGCAAGCCGCTCGCTCCCGCCAGCGTAGCGGCGCTGATCGCTCCTCTCAGATCGTTGTATAAATGGGGTAGCGACGCGAATGTCGGTATATTCCCCCGTAATCCGACGAGTTCCATCCGGCTTCCGCAAGTGATGGTGACGAGCCGCAAGCATTACTTGACGAAAAACGAAGTCGGCCGCCTGCTTGGGCAATTGCGGCGCCAAAGTCCGCGCAATTACTTGATCGGGTTGTCGCTCGTAACGCTCGGGCTGCGGGTATCCGAGCTGGCGCAGATCAGGTGGGAGGATTTCCATACGGATCCCGTCGGTTTGTCCATATGGCTGCACGTCCGGAAAGGCAAAGGGGGCAAAAGCCGCGACGTTAAAGTGCCCCGGAGCCTCTGGTCGCTGTTCAAAGATTACCGGGAAACGAATCCAGCGGCCGCTTCGCGAAATCCGGGCGCCGTGTTTCCGATTTCCGCTCGTCAAATCGAACGGATTATCAAAAGCGCCGGCCAGCAATGCAGCGATTCGAAGATTCCGACGCCTCACTGGCTGCGGCACACGAACGCGACACTAGCTTTGCTTACGGGCGCTACGCTTCAGCAGGTCCAGGAATCGCTAGGCCACTCGCATATCAATACGACGCAGCGTTACTTGCACACCGTCGAGCAAATCGGCAAGGGCGCTCCCGATTTCGTGGAAGAGGTTTTGGCGGATTTTATCGCGCATTAATTGTCGAACTATCGGAGCAAGGCGCAAATTAAAGGTTGTATAATCAGGTCGTATCGCCTAAAATTTGATGAAGAACTGCGTTTTTCCGAACTTTAGACGCAGGTCGAATGTCGCACAACTGTAATTGTTCGACAGATGTGTCACGCATTGTCCAGTATATCGGCTCTGCGCGATGAACATTGCAATCGGGAGGTGCTTGAAGGTTGATCGAAAGCGCGAGAGAGCCGGCCTTGTCGTCCCATCGAATCGAGCATCCGTCCGATATTTCCGGGAAGATGGAGCTGTTGCGGAATAAGCACGAGGAGACGTACCGCCATTGCGTCCGCGTCGCCCTGCTCGGCGAGAAGCTGGCGGCGGCGCTGCGGCTCGGTCCGGCGAGCAGCACGAAGCTTGTCCGGGGCTGCTTTATTCACGATCTCGGCAAGCTGTTGATTCCGAACGAGATTCTCGATAGTCCCGTCCAGTTGACCGAAGAGCAGTGGGCGTGGGTGAAGCGGCATCCGGAATTCGGAGCGGAGATGCTGAGGGACAACGCGGAGTTGGATGCGGATATCGTGCGGCTCGTGCTGCACCATCACGAGAGATGGGACGGCAGGGGCTACCCGTACGGCCTGCGTGGAGAAGAGATTCCGTTGTTCGCCAGAATTTGCGCGGTCGCAGACGCCTTCGACAGCATGATGTCGCCGAGGCCGTACCGCCGTTGGAAGTCGGTCGAAGAGGCGATGGGCGAGCTGCGGAATAACGCCGGTTCGCAATTCGACCCCGCGATCGTGGAGCTGTTCATTCCGCTGGCCGGCGAAGTCGCCGCGGTCTATTATGCAAACCGGGGCAAATGACCATAATAAGTAAGCTAAAATGGAACTGTTGTCCGCTCGGGCGATCGCTTATGATGAGAAAAGCGTTTTATCTATCCGCATGGCACTGGGGGAATCCATTCCAATGGCAAGCACCAAAATCCGCATCGGGCTGGTCGGGGCGGGCAACATCGGCAACGTGCATTTGAGCGAATTCGGCAAGCTCGGCGAAGAGTGCGAGTTCGTCGCGATTACGGACGCGTTTCTTCCTCTGGCGGAGCAACGAGCGAAACAATACGGCATTCCCGTCGTCTCTCCGTCGCCGGAGGAGTTAATCCGCCGCGACGACGTGGACGCGGTCATCGTGGCCGTGCCGAACGAAGCGCACGCGCCGCTGACGATTCTGGCGTTGGAGAGCGGCAAGCACGTGCTCGTGGAGAAGCCGATGGGGCTCGATTCCGCCGCGGCCAAGGAAATCGTAAGAGCGCAGCGGCGCACGGGCAAAACGGTCATGGTCGCTCACCAGATGCGGTGGGAGCCGCTTTCCTTGAAAGTGAAGGAGCAGATCGATCGCGGAGAGCTCGGCAAGATCTATACGGCCAAGACCGGCTGGTATCGCCGCAAGGGCATTCCGGGCTGGGGGACTTGGTTCACCCGTCACGAACAGTCGGGCGGCGGTCCGCTCATCGATATCGGCGTTCACATGCTGGACCTGGCGTTTTTCCTGATGGGCGACCCGAAGCCGGTATCGGTATACGGCTCGACGTACGCCGAGTTCGGGCCGAAGAAAAAAGGCATCGGCACGTGGGGCAAGCCCGACTGGAACGGAATCTACGATGTGGAGGACTTGGCCACGGCGATCATCAAGATGGAAGACGGCTCCTCGTTGACGCTCGAAGTCAGCTGGGCGGTTCATATGGATACCGACAGTTCGCCGTTCCTGCATCTGATGGGCTCCGAAGGCGGAGCGGCGCTTCGCGGCGACTCGGGCAAATTTCTGACCGAACGCTTCGACGAAGCGATGGAGGTTCCGATCTCGACGCCGTCGGACGACGAAGGCTCGCGCGTTCGCTTAAGCCGCCATTTCCTCGAGTGCGTCCGCACGGGCAAGCAGCCATGGACGTCCGCGGAAACGGGATTGCGCAGCAATCTGATCATCGACGCGATCTACGAATCCTCCCGCACCGGGGAAGCCGTCAAGCTGGACTGGAGCCTGTAGCCCGCGACAACATGAAGCGATTCATCGATCCGCAAGGATCCGGTGAGTCGCTTTTTGAATGTGGAGGGGCCTTTCATCCGCTTGATCGATGGCTATCGGACACAGATGACGTTATTTTGTCGAAACCCCCTCATTTTGCTGGCGATCCGGACAGACGATCCGTTATTTTCATTTTTGGCGGCCAAAATGGTCGCCTACGAAGCAAATAACGGATTCTCTGTCCGCGAAAATGAGAAAAACCCTGTTTTATTCACAATAGCGGATTCTCTGTCCGAACGGTCCGGGGCGCTGGGGCAAGGGGGAATGACCTGCGTGGAGGATGGGAAATTCCGCCGCGATAAGGTAAAATGAAACGATAAGCTTGCGGTTTGCACCAAGGAGATGACCATGCGCACCTATTGGATTGCGTTAACGCTGCTCGGCATCGTCTGGGTCAGCGCGATCATGTTCGTTCCCCCCGAAGCGTCGATGCTGCCTTGGAGATTGGCGGGCAGCGCGCTGTTCTTCGCGGCCTTCTTTCTCGTTCCGTTAGCCCGCAACAAACCCCGAATCCTGACGCTTCTGTTATCCGCCGCTTCGACGGCCGCGGTCGCCTCGCTATGGCCCGAAGGGGAGGGGACGGCGAATCCGTATGCCCTGCTGGCGCTGTCGATTGTCGCGGGCAAAGCCGCGTACAGGCTGCCGGGGGCGTACGCGTGCATCGTCGGCGGCGTTCTCGCCGTCGGGGCCTTGGCGCCCGCTGTCGCCGGCTATCCTTCGTTTCCTCCCGTTTTTCTCGTTCTGTACGCCGCCTTGCTTGCGTTCGCTCTGGCCGTCTATCGCAACGTATGGCATCGGGCGACGTCCGCCGAAGCGCGAAGCGAAGCGTTGCTCGGCGAATACCGGAAAATGAAAAGGCTGAACGCGTCCGCCGAGGAGAATGCCCGGCAAGAGGAGCGCGCGCAAGTCGGCCGGGATATCCACGATTCGGTAGGCCACAAGCTGACGGCGCTGACGATGCAGCTGGAAGTGCTTCGCATGAAGTCGGACGCCGATTCGGAAGCGCAAGTCCGGAGCTTGCGGGACTTGGCGAGGGAAAGCCTGGAGGAAACGAGGAATGCCGTCAAGGCGCTGAGGAACGACGAGCCCGGCGGGCTGTCGTCGGTTTTGAGGCTCATTCGCAAGCTGGAAGCGGAAAGCTTGATTCGCATTTATTTTACGGTGAAGCACGGGGCGTTGTCCGCTCCGCTGACGAACGATCAATCGGTCGCGGTATTCCGGTGCGTGCAGGAAGCGCTGACGAACGTGATGAAGCATGGCAAAATCCGCGAGGCCGACGTCATGTTCGAGGCGCCGGGCGGCAGCGTGTTCCGGTTCGAAATTTCGAATCCGGGCGGCGCGGCGGACCGTTACCGGGAAGGCTTCGGCCTCCGCTCGATGCGGGAGCGGCTCGAGAGCGGCAGCGGCCGGCTGGAAATCGTCGCGAATCGCGACCGATTCACCGTAAGGGGCACGATTCCGCTGAACGCGGCCGCCGCCCAGGGAGGGACAAGCGGATGATTCGAATTTTGTTGGCCGAAGACCAGGCAATGGTTCGCCAAGGGCTGAAAATGATGATCGAAACGGACGAGGAGCTTCGCGTGACCGGCGAAGCCGGCAACGGCAAGGAAGCGGTCGAATTGAACGAACGCGGGATCTTCGATCTGGTCATTCTCGATATCCAAATGCCCGTCATGAACGGCTTGGAGGCTGCAAGGGCGATTCGCAAGCGCTGGCCCGACCGCAAAGTGCTGATGCTGACGACGTTCAACGACGACGAGTACGCGCTGGAGGCGCTGAAGCTCGGGGCGAGCGGTTACGTGCTCAAGGACGCGGAGCCGGGGGCGCTGGTTCGTTCCATCCGCAGCTGCTTGACGGGGGGGCTGTCGCTGCAGGACGACGTCGCGGCGAAGGTGATCCCGAGGCTGCTGCAACGCCCGGCGGAGGAACAGCCCGCTGTCGACGCGTCGATTACCCCCCGCGAGCTGGACATTCTGAAGCTGGTCGGGGAAGGCCGCAGCAATCGCGAGATCGCCGACGAATTAGGGTTGTCCGTCGGCACGGTGAAAAATCATATCAGCCAGATCATGGACAAGCTGGATTTGCGCGACCGCACGCAGCTGGCAATCTACGCGATCCGCCGCAACGTCGTGTAGGGAAGAATAAACGAAGAAAGTTTCATGAGCGACATGACCGGAGTCACGGGTCGGCAACGAACGAATGACGGAAGACAGTGGGAGCACTGTCTTTTTGTTTGTATACTGGCGTTGTTGAGAGAAAGGCAAAGGTTCGATTTCGAGGAGGCGGAAGAGATGCTGGAAGCATTGGATTTACGCAAGATATTCAAAGGCAAAGTCGCGGTCGACGACGCGAGCTTTTACTTGGACGAAGGAGAATCCGTCGGCTTGCTCGGCCCGAACGGAGCGGGCAAGTCCACGACGATCTCTATTCTTTCTTCTTTGCTCAAACCAAACTCGGGCGACGTCCGGCTGAACGGGGAGAGCGTGCTGGCCAAGCCGCAGAAAATCCGGGACGTGCTTGGCGTCGTGCCGCAGGAGATCGCGTTGTATGAGGAACTGAGCGCGTACGAGAACTTGAAGTTTTTCGGCCGGATCTATCGCTTGAAGGGGAGCCTGTTGGAATCGAGAATCCAGGAGCTGCTGGAGATGGTCGGACTGAGAGACCGGCAGAAGGAGCTGATCAAGACCTATTCGGGCGGGATGAAGAGGCGCATCAATATCGCGGCGGCGCTGCTTCACGATCCGAAAATCGTCATTATGGACGAACCGACGGTCGGCATCGATCCGCAATCGCGCAGTCATATTCTCGACACCGTCAGGCTGCTGAACCGGGAAAAAGGAACGACCGTCCTGTACACGAGCCACTATATGGAAGAGGTCGAGCAGCTATGCAGCCGGGTATACATTATGGATCACGGGCGGATCATCGCTTCGGGCACGACGGAGGAGCTGCGCCGCATCTTGTCCGGAGAAGACACGCTGCTCGTCCAGCTCGACAAGCCGAGCGCGGAGCTGGCCGACGAATTGCGCTCGCTGGGACCCGTCAGACAAGTCGAAGAGACGGACAAAGGCTTGAAGCTGATCGTAGCCAAGCAGAGCGGCTTAATGTCGCAGGTCGTCCAATCGGCGGAAAAGCATCGGGTGCAAATTACGAATATTCACGTGCAAACGCCCAGTCTTGAAGATGTGTTCCTGCATCTGACCGGACGGAAGCTGCGGGACTAAAAGGGGGGAGGAGCTTGCTGTCGTTCTTTATAAAAGACTTCCTCGTCTATTGGAGAGACCGGAAGGAAATTTCGATTTCGCTGATTACGCCGCTCGTCCTCATTGCCGTATTAGGCTTCGCTATGCCCAGCTTATTCGCCAATCCGGCGAATATCATCGAGGTGAAGGCAGCCGTCGTTCAACTCGACGACGAAGAGGCCGGGCTGCGGCAGTTCCGGGAAGCGCTCGCCGCGCGGTCGTTGCCGGAAGAACAATCGCGAGCGATCGAAGCGCAGTTGGAAACGGTTATGCCGATTCGTATGCTGATGCAGTTGTTCGAAGAAGAGCAAGTCAAGGAAATCGTCCGCATGGAGCGGATGGAAGCCGAGGAAGCGCTTGGGCAATTGCGCGACGGGCTGGTCGATGCCGTCCTTACGATTCCCGAAGGCTACACGCTCGCGACGCTGAATCGAGCGATGCTCGGCGAAGGGGCTGGCGCGGAGCTGCGCATCGCGGCGGAGGATTGGACGATGTCGCTCGACGTTCTGAACAATATCGTCAACGGTTTCGTTCGGACGACGAATTTTCAATCCGCTATTCAGAGTCAATTGGGAGCCGAAGCGGCCGCAGCCGCGAACGAAGTCGGCGATTTCGGCGGACGAGAGACGGTTCCCGGCGTCGAGACGGTCACGTCGTTCCAATACTTCACGCTGGCCATCGGCATCGTATTCGCATTGTTCGTAGCCGTGACGACGGCGACCAAGGCGGTGACGGAGAAGCGGGAGCGCACGTTTCAGCGCATCCTGCTGACAGGGGCGCATCCGCTCAAATATTTGTCCGGGAAGCTTAGCTCGACTTTCTGTTTGGCTCTGATCCTACTCTCGTTCGTCCTGGTTGGCGCGCATTTCATGTTCGGCGTATTCTCGGGACGTTCCTTCGCGTTCTGGGCCGGCATGTCCGCCGTGCTGCTCGTGCTGATGCTCTGCGTGGGAGCGATGGCCGCCTTGTTCACGGCGCTCGTCTTTCGTCTCGACGATTCCATGGCGAACGGCATCACGTTCCTGTTCATTCTGGTCGCGGGCACGATCGGGGGAAGCTTCGCTCCGGTGTTCATCCTGCCCGATTGGCTTAGATTGGCCGGAGAATGGACGCCGAACGGGCTTGCGCTGTCCGCATTGCTGAAATGGCTTCAGACCGAGACGGCAGCCGATCTGACCGTGTCTCTGATCCGTCTGGCCGTATTCGCCGCCGTCACGATCGGACTCGCGATCTGGTGTTTTCCGAGAAGGGGGCGAATCTAATGAATCCGATCTTCATGTCGCAATGGATGAAAGAGAAGCGTTCTCCGATTATGGTCCTCGCCTTTTTCGGGTTAAGCATTATCGCCACCTTTCTATTCGGGCAAGGCATTCAGGGCAAAATGACGATCGCCGCTTTTCCCGCCCAAGGGCTGGAGGCTTCCGTGGCGGACGTATGGCTCGACCGGCTGAACGATAACGAAACGATCGCATTCGTCCTGGAGGATGAGGCGCATGCGCGCTCCGAAGTGCGCGAGGGCCGCGCGGACGTCGCCATTCAATTGCTGGAAAACGACTACCGGTTGATCGCGACGATCGAGAATCCGAACGTGCAATTGGTGGAAAGTCACGTGAATACCGTGTTCACGGAAGAGCTGCGGCTGCGGGCCGCCGCGAATTATGCAGAGGACGCGGACGGATTCCGGGAAGATGTCGAGCGCTATTTGGCGCAACCGCCCATTAACGTAAGGCTGACGTCATCGGACGACGGCGAATTGGTCAACTACGATATGAGCTTGCAGCTTCTTTTTACGTTTACGTTGTTCCTCGCATTCTTTACGATCGGCTACAAAGTCAACGCGATAACGCACGAAAAAGTGTCCGGTATCTGGAATCGGGTCATTCTGTCGCCGATGCGCAAATCCGAGATGTACGTCGGACATTTGACTTACAGCTCCATCATCGGTTTCGTTCAGATCGCGGCAGTGTTGTTGCTGTTCCGGTACGCGTTCGGCTTCGGCTTGGGGGATAGGATCGGCATGCTGCTGCTCGTTGCGGCGCTGTACACGCTGACGGCCGTCGCCTTCTCCATGCTGATTACGGGCCTGGTCCGAACGCCGGAGCAGTTCAATATGGTGTTCCCGTCCCTGATCCCGATCATGCCGCTGATCAGCGGCGGCTATATGCCGCCCGGAACGATCACGAATCCGTTTCTGCTCGCGGTCGCCGAGGCTTTCCCATTGACCCACGCGTTGGACGCGATGATCGGAATCTCAATATACGATGAGACTTGGTCCAACATCTACCTGTCGCTTGCCAAGCTCGCTTTAATCGGCGTCATCTGCATGGGGGTCGGCATCAATTTGGTTGAGAGAAGAAGAAGCTGAGAAGTCTGGGGTTTCGTCGAATCGCCTATTGCAGAGTCGCTCCGGTTGCCGGGGCGGCTCTTTTTTTGCATGGAAGAACGATTATGGTTTGCTTGATCGTTTGCTAGGGACACAGAAGCCCTTATTTTGTCGAAACTCCCTTATTTTGAGATGGATCCGGACAGACGATCCGTTATTTCCATTCGGAGGGGGCGAAATTTCCATTGTTCATGGACGCGCAAAACCCGGATTTGTTTACAAATAGCGGATTCTCTGTCCGAACGGCCTGGGGCGAGAGGGACCGAGAGGACGTCGAGAGGTCGGATGGCGGGACAATGGGATGAGGACGATGGGGGGCGATCGGGCGGTGCGGCGGTGCGGCGGTGCGGCGAACGGGACGAAGGGACGTCGAGACGATAGGGCAACATCGGCGGGGCTCTCTGCTGGACGTTAGTTCGACCAATCCAAACTACGGCGTTCAGGCGGGGCTCCCTGCTGGACGTTAGTTCGACCAATCCAAACTACGGCGCTCCGACGGGGCTCCCTGCTGGACGTTAGTTCGACCAATCCAAACTACGACGCTCCGACGGGGCTCTCTGCTGGACGTTAGTTCGACCAAACGAAACTACGGCGTTCAGGCGGGGCTCCCTGCTGGACGTTAGTTCGACCAATCCAAACTACGACGCTCCGACGGGGCTCCCTGCTGGACGTTAGTTCGACCAATCCAAACTACGGCGCTCCGACGGGGCTCCCTGCTGGACGTTAGTTCGACCAATCCAAACTACGGCGTTCCGACGGGGCGATTGAGCAACGGTCCCGGGCGGAAAAAGGCGCGGGAAACGTTGAGGGACGGGGATAGGCCGAATTTTGTTTAAAAGCAGCGATAATGCCAAAGAATAACTTTCACAACGAAGCATTTATCCGGTGGTGAATCTCGAGCGTGTTTAAAAAAAGGAACAAGAGGAAAATCGACCGCGCGCTGGCTTTGCCGCCGACTCCGGCCATGGAGGAGCTTCGCGGCGTACGAATCGACGGAGACCTGGAGAAGACGGCCGAAATCATCAAAGGGCTTCTGGGCGTCAACGACGACTTTACGGTGCGCAGGTTCCAGGTGTTCGGGCGATATCCGGCGGCGATGTTTTATTACCCCAATATGGTCGATTTGACGACGCTCAACAACGAGATTTTGAAGCCGCTCATGTACGGCCCGCCGCACGTGGACAGTAAGCAAGTCGAACGCAGCCGATTGAGGGATTTCATCCTGCACGACACGCTGTATCATAGCGATATTCGTTCGGAAGCGCTCGTCACGAAGACGATCGACGAAGTGCTGCACGGGCAGACCGTCGTCGTCATCGAAGGCGTGGACGAAGCGCTGCTGTTCGGCACCCGCTTCATCGAGAAGCGCGCCATCGACCAGCCGGAGACGGAGCAGGTCATCCGGGGGCCGCGGGAAGGCTTCATCGAGCTGCTGGCGACGAACATCTCGCTGCTGCGCTACCGGCTGCAAACCCCGGATTTTCGCGTCAAGACGATGGAAATCGGCAGACGGACGCAATCGAAAGTCGCCATTTGCTATATGGAAGGGATCACGAACCCGGATCTCGTCGACGAGGTGACCCGCCGCCTGGGGGCGATCGAGGTGGATGCCCTGCTCGACTCGGGTTACTTGGAGCAATATATCGAGGACAACCAGATGTCCCCGTTTCCGCAAGTGCAGTACACGGAACGGCCGGACAAGGTCGCCGCCAACCTGCTGGAAGGCCGCGTGGCGATCATTATGGACGGGTCTCCGCTTGCGCTGGTCGTTCCTACGGTATTCAGCCAATTCTATCAGACTGTCGAGGACTACACCGAACGTTTCCTGATGATGAGCGCCATCCGCTGGGCGCGGCTCGTCGCCCTCATGTTCTCCCTCATCTTTCCGTCGCTCTACGTCGCGATCATTTCCTTTAATCCGGAGCTGATTCCGACCGAGTTCGCCGTCGCGGTCGCGGGGGGAAGGGCGGGCGTTCCGTTCCCGGCCATCATCGAGGTGCTCGTGATCGAGATTTCGATGGAGGTGCTGCGGGAAGCGACGATACGGCTGCCGCAGCAAGTCGGCGGGGCGCTGTCCATCGTCGGCGTCCTCGTCGTCGGCCAGGCGGCGGTCGCGGCGGGGTTCGCCAGCCCGATCACCGTCGTCATCATCGCGCTCACGACGATCGGCTCGTTCGCGACGCCGGCGTACAACGCGGCGCTGGCGCTGCGGCTGCTCCGCTTCCCGCTGATCATCCTGGCCGGAACCTTCGGCTTGTACGGCGTCATGATCGGGCTGATCCTGATCGCGAACCATCTGCTCTCGCTGAAGTCGTTCGGCGTTCCCTATTTGAGCCCGCTCATTCCGGGCAATCTGAAGAGCATGAAGGACCTGTTCGTGAGAGGTCCGTTATGGTGGATGAAGACGAGGCCGGCCTTCCTCTTTCCCGTCGACGACCAACGCGTCAGCGACCGCACCGTGGATGAAATGCAGCAGCCCCCGAGCAACGTGCTCGATCCGATGAAATTCAAAGGAGAACGGGAGGAGGACGGCAAGTGAAATATCCGAGACAGATCACGACGATTCAAGCCGCGGCGATACTGGTCAGCACGATCATCGGGGTCGGCGTACTGCCGATTCCCCTGTTCGCAGTGCGTGGGGCCGACTCGGGCGCGCCGCTCGTGACGCTCCTTGGCGCGATGGTCGCTTTCGTTGGGTTATTCCTGGTCACCAAGCTCGGCATGCGTTTTCCGGAGAAGTCGATCGTGCAATACGCCGAGGACATTATCGGGAAGGGACTGGCGTTCGTCGGCAGCCTGTTCGTCCTCGGCTTCTTCGCCGTCCTCACTTCGCTGACGGCAAGGGAATTCGGCGAGGTGGTCATCACAGCCGTCCTGACCAAAACCCCGTTGGAGGTGACGGTGATCGTGATGCTGACGCTGGCGGCGATCTCGACCCGGCACGACATCGTGACGTTTACCTATATCCATCAGCTGTATTTTCCGTTGCTGATCGGTCCCGTCGTGCTGATCGTCGCGTTGTCGCTCAAAAATTACGACGTTATCAATCTTCAGCCGGTGTGGGGGAACGAGCACCAGGGGATGCTGTCCAGCGTCTGGACGATCGCCGCCCTGTTCCAAGGCTCGTTCATCATCACGTCCGTCATCCCGGCGATGCGCCGTCCGGAGAAGGCGATGAAGGCGAGCATCTCGGGCATCGTGATCGCGGGAGGGCTTTACGTCATCATCGTGGCTGCGGCAGTCAGCGTATTCGGCGCCGAGGAGACGAAAAACCTGCTCTGGCCGACGCTGGAGCTAGCCAAGGCGACGTCGCTGCCGGCGAACGTTCTGGAGCGGCTGGACGCCGCTTTTTTGGCCGTATGGGTCACCGCGGTATTCACGACGTTATTTTCCAGCTATTTTCTCACGGTTAAGGAATTGAGCAAGCTGTGCCGGCTGAGGGACCACAAGCTGTTCACGTTTTTTCTGCTTCCCTGGGTGTTCACGATGGCGATGGTTCCAGAGAACATGTTCCAAATGTATGAGATTATCCAGAACGTCGGACGGATCGGATTGTACATCACGATCGCCTATCCCGGGCTGCTGCTGATCATCGCGATGATGCGGAAGAAGAGAGGGAGTTCGAGTGAAGGCAGACCTGCGGTCAAGGCTGACTAAATCGATACTGATCGTCTTCTTGCTCGCGCCGGTGCTGACGGGGTGCTGGGATCGCATGGAAATCGAAGAGCGCGCCGTCGTACTGGGCATCTCCGTCGATGCCGCCCCCAAGGAAGCGGAGAGACGGGAGGACGAGGTCACGCATACGATGGAGGGCTATCCCGTGCCGACCACGGATATGATCCGCGTCACCGTGCAGATCGCCCTGCCGGGCAAAATTCCTCTCGGCCCCGGAGAAGGCGGGGGAGGAGGCGGAGAGAAATCGGGCCAGACGGTCTGGGTCGTGAGCACGGAAGGGCATACGATCGACGACGCGATCATGAATATGCAGCAGCAAATTTCCGGCCGGATTTTTTTCGGCCACCTTCGCGTGATCGTCGTGTCCGACGAGCTGGCCAAGCTTGGGATGCAAAATATCAACGATTATTTCCGCCGGAATTCCGAAGTGCGGAGGATGGCCTGGATGATGATCTCGAAGGGTAAGGCGGAGAGGCTGCTCCGCGCCGCGCCCGAGCTGGAGCGGGTTCCGGCGCTGTACCTGATGTCGACGATGGACAATGCGGTCAAGCAAGGCAGATTCCCCGTCAATTACGTCGGCATGTTCTGGAGCAATTCGGCCAAGAAGGGGCAGGAGCCGTTTCTGCCCTACATTGAGCTGAAGAAGCAGCAGAACGTTGAGCTCAAGGGGCTGGCGTACTTCCAGGGCGATCGGATGGTCGGGGCGACCAGGCCGTTCCAAATCGCCGCGTACATGGCGATCCGGGGCATGAATCCGGCCGGATACCGGGGTGTCGTCAAGCTGGAAGGCGAGAAGAACGCGGTCACGGTCTACGCCACTTCCCGCCGTTCCGACTATCATGCGAGGGTCGAGAATGGCAACCTCCGGGTCAAGGTATCGATTTTCACCGAGATCAACCTGGAGGAGAAAATCAACGAGCAGTTCAACGTCAAAAGTTCGGATGCCTTAAGGGACATCGAAACGAGAAACGAGCAGTCGCTGAAGAAGGAAGTGGAAAATCTGATCTGGGAGCTGCAGGCGAAAGGCTCGGACATCTTCGGATTCGGAGAGTACGTTCGCGCGAAAAAGTCGGGCTACTGGAACGCGAGAATAGGAACGAAGGAGAAATGGCAGCTTGCGTTCCGGGACCTCGACGTGGAGGTGCGCGTCGAGTCGAGAATTCGCAGGATCGGCATGAAGGCGAAATGATTCGGATTATCGCGACAGAGGAGCGTGACGGCGGCAATGATGAGCGGCGGCTACACCGGGGCGCTGGATTACATCGTTCCCTTAAGCATCATTACGGGGGCGATCATCCTTCGATGGGAGGTCAAAGGGTACCGCAAATCGGGCCTGCGCAAGGAGAAGAACATCTCGCGCTTCCTCGGATGGGTGAACGTCCTGGTCGGCCTCGGCCTGTACGTGTTGGACCGGATCGGCCACGCGCTGAGTTGAAGCGGGGGATGCCGGAAATCGGTCTTCCCGGCATCCGGGCCTGGCGGGAACGGGGAGCGTCAATAGGGGACCCATTTCAACGCACGCGCTTTGGCGAACCTCTCCGAGACATACGGCCAGTTCACGACGTGCCACCAGTCTTTAATATAGGCGGCTCTGTCGTTCTGGTGCTTCAAGTAGTAGGCGTGCTCCCAGACGTCGAGCGGCAGGAGCGGGACGACGTCCCATTGGGACAAATTCTGATGCTTCTCCGCGGTCAGGATTTCCAACCGGTGGCTCCGGGGACTCCAGACGAGAATCGCCCAGCCTCCGCCCTCGACATTGTTCGCGGCCTCCGAGAACTGCTTCTTGAACGCGTCGTAGTTGCCGAAGCTGCGGTTAATCTCTTCGAGCAGCGCGCCCGTCGGCTTGCCTCCGCCCTTCGGCGACATGGCGTCCCAGAAAATCGTGTGGAGGTAATGGCCCGCGCCGTGGAAGGCCAGCTCCCGCTCCCAATGCTTCACGAGTTCGAAGTCCCCGCTCTTCCGCGCTTCCTCCAGCTTTTTCTCCGCTTTGTTCAAGCCGTCCACGTAGCTTTGGTGATGCTTGTCGTGATGGATGCGCATCGTTTTCTCGTCGATGTAAGGCTCAAGCGCTTTGTAAGAATAGGGAAGCGGGGGGAGCTTGTGGCCGCCGATCGGAACGGGGCCGCCTCCCGACGAATGCAGGACTCCCATCGGATCGGACCAGGTACCTTCCGGACGGCCCGGTTCCGCGGAAGAGGCCTCGTTCCGGGGACTGAAGCTCTGGACCCCGTCCGCCGGTTCCGGGCCTCCCGAGCCCTCGGGGGCGCTTTCTTCCGCGTTTCGGTAGGAGGCGGGGATTACGGCGCCGGCTTCCCGCAGACGTTCCAGAATGCCGTCGAAGAAGCGGGGAGGCTCCTCGAGGGCGGTCTTGACGCTTCCCGTACCGGCCGAGCGCGCCGCCGCGGGGCTGTACTGGGACAGCAGCAGCAGCTGGCGGCTGAATTCCCGGGATTGAACGATCGCGTCCTCCAGCAGGCGGGGATAGAGGAAGCTTTCGTTGCCGCCCGCTTCGGCGGCGGAGCGGGTTGCGGATTCGGCTTGGAAGCGTTCGGCGAATTCTTGCGTCTTGGCGAACAGATTCTCCCAATCGACGAGCCATTTCGCGTACGCGGGCTCCAAATCGGGAATGGCCGAACGAATGGCGGCCGCCTGCTCCCGCTCGCGGGTTTTCCATATGGAGAGCTGTTCCAGCAGCCGAGGCGGGTCGATCTTGCCGTAAACGGACAGAATGGCTTGCATGTTCTCCGATAACCTCCCATCATCGCTAGAGCCGAAATAAACTTCGTACCAAGCGTATGCGGGGGCAAGCGGATTCATGACTCGGCGCATTACGGCCGGAGCGAGGCGAGCGAGACGTCCGCGCTCGGCGGCGACGCCGGGGCGGGGCCGCTCACTTCGTTCAGGAAGGCGGACGTGCGCCGCACGTATTCCTCGGTATGGGTCCGGTACGTCATTTCATGAATGGCATCCTCGACGAGCCATAGCCCGGACGAGGCGTTCGTCTGGGAGCGGGCGATATTGTCGGCCAGAGCGACGGGCGACTTGTCGTCCGCCGTCCCGTGTATGAGCAGAATCGGGAAATCGAATGCCGTCTCCTGGACTTCGGCCGACGGAATCTGATCCAGACGGGTGCCGCTCGTCAGCGGAAAAAACCAGCGAAGCAACGACACGGTCGGCGTCTTCGGAAGCGGCGCGTAGCGGCGAACGTTATGGTACAGCGTGTGCTCGTCGGCGAGGAAGACGCTGTCCAGAATCATCGCGTCCACGAGCCTGGGTTGGAGCAAGGCGGCTTGCAGCGCGGTGCCCGCGCCCATGGAGAAGCCCCAGACGATCAGTCGCTCGCTGCCTTGGCTGCGGGCGAACTCGATCGCGCCGAGCAGCTGCCGCGACTCGAGCCGTCCGCCCGTCGCCGGAGCGGCGCGGGACGCGCTGGCGAAGCCGTAATCGAACATGAGGACGTTATAGCGCAAGCCGTGGAGGTGTTCGGCAAGATCGTACATCGGCACCCACGGCTCTTCCCGATTCGTCCCGTAGCCGTGGCTTAGGACGACCGTGCTGCGGCTGTCATCCGCGGGAATCCACCAGCCCTCCACGAGCGACGCTCCGTCGGCGCTGGCGAACGTAACTTCGGCGTAAGCCAGATTTTTGGCGAGCTGCGGGTTGGACGCAAGCGCGGGAACTGGGGGATAGGCCAGGAAGTACGCGACGACGGCGTGAAAAGCGACGAACAACGCGCCCGTCAGGCAGATTCCGGCGGCGGCAAGACGCAGGGAACCTTTGCGAAGGCGGCGAGTCGTTGCCGATCCGGAGGCGGGGCCGACGTAGACGTTCGTCTTCTCCGAATCGGCGAGGGGCACGGGCGTAGTCAAGGTTGTCATGGGATCGCCTCGCTTCTCGAACGCATTCCGATAGATTCGTAATTTTATCGTAGATTTCGGGAAAGACGCCGTCAACGCGCGCCAAAGAGTTGTAAGATTACGTAATCAAATTGTAATAAAGCGCTTCCAACATTTACGAGGGCCTCGGTTTCGGTTATACTTGACGTAACAAGGTTTCATAGCGTGAAACATAAAGCGGGCTTGAAACGGGGGATTCGGAATGGAAGAGGAGAAACGAACGGTTCGCGCCGTGGAGCGGGCATTGGATGTGCTGCTCTGTTTCATATCCGGCCATGAATGGGGGCTGACGGAGATCGCCGGGCGCGTCGGCTTGCATAAGAGCACCGTGCATCGGCTGCTGGCGACGCTGGAAGACAAGGGCTTCGTCACGCGGGACGCAGCGACCGACAAGTACCGGCTCGGCCTTAGCGTACTGGAGCTGTCCGCGAACCTGTCCCGTTCGGACGATCCGTCCGTTGTCCTGCTGCCGGAGATGGAACGGCTCAGGGATCGATTGAACGAGACGATCAGCCTGTACGTCCGGGATCGGGCGGAGCGCGTCAGAATTCAAGCCGTTCAGAGCTTGCAGGCGATCCGCCGAGTGGCGACCGTGGGTGCGCGGCTGCCGCTGTCCGTCGGCGCGTCGAGCAAGGTGCTGCTCGCGTTCGCCGAGCCGGGCGTCCGCGATGCCGTGCTGTCCGACCTGTCCTGGCCGTCCCAGCTCGACCGGGAAGCGTTCGATGCGCAATTGAACGAGATCCGCTCGGCGGGCTACGCGACGAGCTTCGAGGAGCGGGAGGCGGGCGCGGCGGCCGTATCGGCGCCGATCTTCAATCGTTCCGGCAAGCTCGTGGCGGCGCTCTCCGTATCTGGGCCATCCAATCGCCTCACCCCCGAAAGAATGCACGAGTTCGCGCCGGCGATCATCGAATCCGCCCATCGGATGGGGACGATCCTCGATTGAGGAGTCGTCCCCCACTCCAGTCGGATTTGCCGATTCGGAGTCGCTTGATGATTCGCTAAACAGGCTATCGGACACAGATGACGTTATTTGTACGAAATCCCCATATTTCGATGGCGTTTCGGACACACGATCCGTTATATCGATGAAAAATGGCCGAATTGGCCATCATCAAGCCAAATAACGGATCCTCTGTCCGCCAAGGCGCGCAAAACCCGGTTTTGCACAAAAATAGCGGATCCTCTGTCCGAACGGCTTGGGGGATGGGCGGGGTGAAAGGTCTGCGGAAAATTAGTGTTCACCAAATACCAATGCAAGAATTTGTGATGACTTCAAAATATACTTTCTGGCTCCCGCTACATAGAATATAAAAAACACTACAAAGAATCGACTTCCCGCCGACTGCCTTTGCGGTATGCGCCGACAGCGCACAATAGACCGAGCAGTACAGTATAGCTATAAAAGCCCGCGAGCGGCAAGCTCATGCTCCACTCCCCTCGCCATACGAAGCGCGAGCGATTGTATAGATTCTGTACGCGCAGTATCTCCATCATCCCGGCATTCTTGATTGCCCACGGTATCGAGAGTTCCGAGAGATTGTGGACGAAAAAGGGCAACGCAAACACAATACCGGCTATGAACAGCACCGTCATGGAAGATTTGCAGACAACCGACAAGTAAATCGTAAACAAGGCGAGCACCATACAGCCGATCCAGTTGGTAGCGACTTGAATCCCTACATACTGCCAGACCGAAAGCGCATAAGGAGACTTCTCGTAGTTTTGCAACTCCTGTATCGGTAATTCCCAGCCGCCCCAGCCTGCAAAGGAGATGTTGACCACGATATTCAGTATCCAGCAGCCGATAACTACGACAGTTACATAGATTGCTGCCGCGAGCATTTTTGCCGCGACGCCTTTATTAGGCCCATACTTGGCGCTTAGAAGCAGCGCCTCCGTCCCTTGCTCTCTTTCTCGAATGAAGCAGGCAGGCAACACAAGCAGTAGCAGCAAGCCCTCATAAGCAGCACCGGCTGCATAGGGAAAGCGGGTAACGCTGTCCCACGCCATCGTATCATGCCAGCGATAATGTATGAAAGATTGAGCAAGATAGACCGCAACGATGCAAATTCCGGCCAACAACACCGTACGGCTCCAAGTCAGCTTGTAGAGTTCCATCCGTATCAAAGCCAGCATATTATTTCACCTGTCTCCGGCGAATGGTAGCATACAGCAAGCCGACTGTCACAGCCAGGGAGACGAATAAATTGATCCAGACTCCATTGCGGTATAGCAATAGTTGACCGAATATTGGATAGTAACTGACCGAGTCTATATATTCTGCCTGGATATACTCCATGTATCGGAGCACATGCAGAACGGTGCGGAAAACGCCCTCAGTCGGCAAGTTCATAAAGATGATAATAACCGGAAGAATAAATGCCAGTCCGCCGAGCATTGCCGGAAGAACCATATTTCTGGTCCAAGAAGAAAACAGAACGGTAAGCCAGCCAAGCGCTACGCATCCTCCGATTGCACAAATCTGCTGCAACAGATAGAACTGCCAGATCTGTCCCCCAAAACCGGTGCTGGAATAAAGACGAAACAAATTGACAAGCGGACGATCCCAGCCCGCGAAGCTATAGTAATAGCCATGAAGTAAGAACACAATTGCACTGAATAGGGCTACAAGGCTTGCACAATAAATCGCGGCGGCGGCCAGTTTGGCAACTACTGCCTTGCTCCGCCCATGTCGGCTGCTTAACAGCAATTGGTCCATTCCGTTGGCGTACTCGCGGCTGAAGCTGCCCGCAAGCCCAATAATGGCGAGTGCTACGACAAAGAAATAGCCGATCTCATTCATAAATTGAAGCGTTCGAAGCCAGGCATGCTGGTCCATTACATAGTCCGGGGCTCCGATTGCTTCCGCAACCTTTAACACGGCGATGGCTTCCCGGCGTTGCGCTTCCGTTGGGCCTCCTTGGGCCTTGGGCAATGACAGCCACGCCTCGCGCTCTTGCCGCTGCTTGGCGAGCATCGCTCGGTAACTGGACGCCGATAGAATATCGTTGGCTACCTGGGACTGATAGCGCAATATCGGATCTAGCGCCACGCCACTCTCCACGCTGTCCTGATACTGTTTCTGAAAGGCTGCTTCTGTCTCCTCTGCCCATGCCAGCTTCTCCTCCGTTAACGCTCCTCCGTATTCCTTGTAAGCGGCACGTACGCCTTCAATTTCATGGGCTGGCTGAAGCTCGTTGTAGAACTGGCTGATGTACAAGGCGGCGAACACGGCAAAGGCTATATAAATCACTTTCTGCATATAGATCTTATACAGTTCAAGACGAATCATCCGCATTTACTCTCCCTCGCCTTCCGGCAGATCGCCGAAATAGTAGAGATAGATATCCTCCAGCCTGGGCTGCTGCGGTGTTGCCGTTCCCTCCGGCTTTTCCTCCGCTATAACTCTCGCTTCGATCGTATCGCCGCGCCGTTGCACATTGCCAACCATAAAGCGGGCGGATAGCTCCGGCAATTGTCTTGCCGCTGCATGGATTGCCCACACCTTGCCTTCCAGTTCACGCAAAATCGCTTCCGGCGCATCCTGCCGTGCCAACCTTCCGTCCTTTAATATTAGGATTTCCTTCGCGATGTACTCTATATCTGAAATAATATGCGTCGACAGCAGCACGATTCGTTCGCCCGATATATCCGAAAGCAAATTGCGAAAGCGGACGCGCTCCTTGGGGTCCAACCCTGCGGTCGGTTCATCCAGAATGAGAATTTTTGGATCATTCAGCAATGCCTGGGCGATGCCTAGCCTGCGCTTCATGCCGCCAGAAAATTTGCCGATTTTCTGATGTCTCTGTTCCTCCAAATTTACGAGCTTCAGCAGTTCGTTAATTCGCCTGTCAGCTTCCAGTTTGCCGATTCCCTTCAGGGATGCCATGTATTGCAAAAAACGATTTGCCGTAAAATAGCTATAAAACCCGCAATCTTGCGGCAAATAGCCGAGCAGATCGCGGTAGCGTTCGCCAAGTGCCTGTGTTCGTTCGCCATTAACTTCAATATGGCCGCCGGTTGGTCGCAGCACATCCGCCAACATCCGCATGAGCGTCGTCTTGCCTGCCCCGTTCGGGCCGATCAACCCATATACGCCCGGCGTCATTTCGCAACTGACATCGTCAATCGCTTTCTTGTTCTTATAGCTGCGCGTGACATGTCTAATATTCAATTTCAAGCCAGTCTCCTCCTACTTGTTCGCTCGTTCTGCGCATCAACCGACGCGCTTGATATACAATCACCATCGCTCCCAGTACAATCAGCAGCAGCCCGCCCGCAGTCGGCAACGCCAGTAGCCGGCTGAGCAATTCAGGCTTCGCAAGCATCACCAGGCAGCAGCCCGCCCAAGACCCGAGCGTGAGCAGCACTGCGGTGCTTCCTCGCAGCCGCATAACTATCAGCAGGGCAAGTGCGCTAATAAGGGTGAAAGGCAGCAGCCACAATTGCATGATTTCACCCAACCGCAGCGCCGTCACCGTCCCGGCAAACCATACGGACACAACAACATTAAGTACAATGTTGTAGCCGCCAATGATACAAAGCTTTGCCAGCATTACACTTGCTCCGTTAAAGCTGCACGCCATCTCCATTTCCAACATGAGCTCGTCCCTGCTTCGCATCACCTCGATCAAGCCCAGCAGGAATGGAACGGGAGCGATAGCAACCAACGCAAACTCCGGTACGGGGTATAATTGCAGTTGCAACGCGGCGAACCCCGCCACATAGAGCAAAAGGCTGACTAACCAGTATATCCGGTTGATAACAGTGATTTCGATCGCCATATGCCGTAGCAGCCTCGCCGCTGCTCCCCGTCTCCTCTGAGGGCTTTTGCCCTGTAAGCTCAGTTGGAACTTAGCCGCCTCTATAGTCCTGTTAATCTCCGTCTCACTCGGATAAGGCGGCTCGTAGGCTTCCAGCAGACGTTCCAGCCGGACAATTTCAGCTTCCTCCAGCTCGGGCAGTTCATCGCCTATCTTGTTTCTTGGCACGGGTTTCACTCCTCTCGAGCCTCTTGCGCAGCTTGGCCAAACCTTGTTTCAACCGCGACTTCACTGTTGGCTCGCTGACGGCGGTCAGCCTCGCGATATCCTTAATCTTCATGTCATGGTAGAAACGCAGCAGGACAGCCTCGCGCTGGTACGTCGGCAGTTCCATCATCGCATCGGTAATTTCCGCACGATCTGCCTGCCTGTCCGCAAGCTGTACAATCTGTTCGCTTGTTCCGCTTAACTCCTCTCGATACTCGGCAGACTGCTGCCCTGTCTTGTAGCTGCGGCTGCGCAAGTAGTCCCGGCAAGTATTTAGGGCAATGCGCAGCAGCCATGACTTGAAGCTTTCTCCCTGCTGCAGCGTATGAATCGCGCGCACCAGTTTGAGCAACGTTTCCTGGGTTAAGTCATAGGCGGCATGGTAGTCGCCAACATATCGAAAAGTATAGGCAAATACCATTCTGTAATACCGCTTAATCAGCACCTCCAGCGCACTCTGATTGCCAAGCCGCACTTCGCCAATCAGTTCCTCGTCGCTGTGCATCGCGTCACCTCGCTTTGACTATATAGACGGATCTTGAGTAGCGAAAAGATTTAATATCCCGGCTTGAAAGGTCGCCTTCCAATCCAGAATGAAGGTGGCCTTTCTCAAAACAGGCGTCATTTTACGACTATCGGTAATCGACTATATCGACAAATTGATTCTATTGCAGTAGAATGTGGATATGGAATTCTACAGCAGTAGAATAAATATGGACGAGGTGTTTTCATTTGGTTATGAAGTTATTCGATAGCGAGCTTAATATTATGGAAATCTTGTGGAAAGAAGGCGATACCCCCGCAAAGAGAATTGCAGAAATTGCAAAAGAAAAAGTAGGTTGGAGTAAAACAACAACGTATACCATCATCAAGAGATGCCTTGATAAAGGGGCGATCGAGCGGCATGAGCCTAATTTCGTTTGCCATGCGGTTGTTACACGAGAGCAGGCGCAAGAACACGAAACAACGGAACTGATAAATAAAATGTATGATGGCGCCCCCGACAGACTGATTGCTTCATTGTTGGGACAGAAACGACTATCGACGGAAGAAATAAAACGCTTAAAACGTCTAATCGATAGCTTGGAATGAGGTGAGGGAATGTCGTTACTTCAAACAAGCATCACGGCTTCTGTCTTTATTCTTGCAGTTATTTTCTTACGTTCTTTGCTTATTCACAAGCTGCCCAAAATGACCTTTATGTTTCTTTGGGGTGTGGCATTAGTTCAATTGCTTGTACCTGTTTCAGTTCAATCGCAATTTAGCATTTTTACGGCAGCGAAACATTTAAGCAGAATGTTTACATTGCCAAAATTGATTTCTTCGCCAGAAAGTCCAACATTTAATAATGAAACTATGGTAATCATGCCACCAATTACAGAACATGTGACCGCGCCGATTATGCCATTGAAGACGGCTTCACAAATATCGCCTTTTGTATGGGTGTGGTTAGTTGGTTTTACGTTATGTGCTTTATTTTTTATCATTCCGCATTTAAGGTATCGCAAAATCTACAAAATGGCTGTGCCTATTAGAAACGATTTTATAAGAAAATGGCAGCATTCAAATTTGTTATGGCGAGATGTTCAAATCAGACAACTAGATCATATTTCAACTCCGCTAACATATGGTATTTTTCGGCCTGTTGTACTCTTGCCGAAAAATTTAGACTATGACGATGAGAAACAACTTGCGCTTATCCTGACCCACGAATTTACGCACATCAAGCAATTCGACCCACTAAAAAAATGGATTCTTGCCACTAGCGTATGCGTCCATTGGTTCAACCCTTTTGTATGGGTCATGTATATCCTAGCCAACCGCGATATTGAACTATTCTGTGATGAAACAGTCATACGAAAATTAGGGGAAAATACGAAACTTACTTATGCTAGAGCACTTGTACGTTTGGAAGAAAAGAAAATCGGTTTGTCGCCGATGATTAGTAGCTTTTCCAAAAACTCAACTGAAGAAAGGATAATATCGATCATGAAAACCAAGAAAATCACGATCGCCACGATGCTGCTCGCTATTGGGCTTGTAGCCAGTGTCGTTATCATCTTTGCGACTTCTGCATCGGACAAAACGGAAGCTTCTACGGGTGTCGACAATCCTACAGCCGAACCTTCAGCCGAAACAGCACTCCCATTATCTCAAGGTGCCATCACTACCGAAATAGTGCCCGCATTATCCCAAGGTGCCACAACTACAGATTTAATGCCGCACGATTTAACATTCAACAAGAAATATGATGTACCGAAGTTGATAGACAGCCTAATGGCTTCAAAGTATCGTGCAGTTTACATGGACAACGAAATATATCTTCGTGTCATGATGGATAACACAGTACAGATAAGCAAAGATAATGGCGCAGTTTGGAAAAAATACGATACAAATGAAGTCGATGCAGAAGAATTTGCAAAATGGCTGCTGATAAATGATCCGATTCCGGGCTATTCCATGGAAGAAGTTCAGAATCGCTTGGCAAACGGGGCAGAAGTAAAACATTTAGTGTTTGAAAATGTGAAGGAGATGTATTTCATAATCGACAGGAACGGCGTACAGATTGAACTTGTACAGCCTGAAAAAATATCTTCTGTTCTGATCGACGGTCAAAGAATGATGATTACTTCCGCTATATCAGCCCAGATGCTGAAATCATTTTATGACTTGTTAGTGTCGAACAATATACTTTCGGAAACTCATGCAGAACAAGATTATTCGGAAAGAATGAAGTATCTTGAAAAAAATCTACCTAACTTTATCGTGACGAAATAAGGTGGGTTACCGTCTTTGCCGGGGTTTGGGGGCGTAGCCCTCAACAAGCGAATTTGGGAGACCAAATTCAGTGCTCTGATCTCGCCGAAACAGGTGGAGGTCTGCTTCATCGAATGGATGAAAGAAGTGATGGAAAATCGCGAAGGCGATATCATTTCTCTGGATGGAAAGACGATGCGTGGAACGGGAAGCCAGACGAGCGGCCAGAAGGCGATCCACGTGGTGAGTGCGTATAGCACAGATTATTCCTGACCTTGAAAGGCAACCTTCGAAAGCTAAAACGAAGGTTGCCTTTCATACTACTGCTCTTGGGGTTACTTGTTTAGTTCAGCTTTAAATTCATGGTAAGTTTCTAATGCAAATAATCGATAAACGAGATTGTTCAGCATCGGAGTGCTTGTTTCCTCCATATTTACCTGATGCATCTCCCGCAATTGATCCAACGTATAGCTGCTGGCCTCACGTTTCATTTCTTCCAGAGAAAATGCCCCGAAGCCGTTCCCGATCAGTGGATACGTTTCCTTCCCGTCCTTTTTACCCAAAAATAAAACATATTGTTCGCCTGATTTCAATTCCTGCAAAGGCCTTGCCGTATAAGGCTTAAAGCTCCATTCCGGCTCATCGACTTGCTCGCCGGGCATCGCCCACGCTAGTTCTGTAATCGGGATAAGTGTCTCTTCTTTTATGCCTGTTCCGTGCAATACCGACTCCACCTCCGTAACATAAATGTACGTTCCGAAACTGGCCCGCGGATTATAGGCAACCTCCTTGTCTCTATATACGCCTACGTCCTTAATCGTCACTTTAACAATAGCAGAACTCTCCTGCTTTAACTCCTCATATTCCAAGGGAAAGATAGGAAACGGAGCGCGTACAGGCACATATTCGCTTGCCTGAAAAGGCACAAAATACGACTTGATTTTATCCATTACAGTGCTTGAGTCTATAGCTGCTTCCTCATTACCGCCCTCGATGCTCGGTTGAATGATGACAGACGGGGTACCTGTTGACAAGGGAGTGTCATCATGACGAAGTTGCTCACCTGTCATTAGCACCACGAACGCACATACCGCCAACAGAGCAGACCCAGATAAGCTATATCGCTTAAGACGCATAACCCTTTTTCTTCGATCGGCCTGCACATTTTGCATGCGAACAGCGGTTTTTCTCAGCAAGATATCAGAAGGAACAATGCTGGCCATGGCTTTTCGGTAGATTTGTTTAGTCATCATCAAAATCTCCCTTCAATTGCTCTTTTAGTTTTTGTTTCGCTCTTAACAATTGCGACTTGACGGTGGACTCCTTTAATGAAAGCGATTGGGCAATAGCGCGAATGGAAAAGTCCTCAAAATAGAACAAATAAATCACCGTTCGATATTTATGCGGAAGGGTTTTGACGGCTTCCAGCACTTCTGAACCGTTAGGCTCCATGATTTTCGTATGCGCTTCAAGCGTTTCGAGGGATACGCGGCGCATTCTCGACCAAGGTGAACGGAATAAATTCCGGCTGCAATTCATCGTTGTGCGAATGAACCACGCTTTGCGATGCTCTTCATCTTGAAGCTTCCAAGCATGCTTGACGTACCTCAGAAAAACTTCCTGAAAGATATCCTCGGCATCGGCATGATTTTTCGAGTGTGTCCAAGCCAAGCGGTAAACCAACGAGGCATATGCATGTAAACTGCTTTCTATGAACGTATCGGATTGATCCCCCAATGTTCCTCCCCACCTCCTATCCCACTTCATATAGAACACCCTGAAAGCAGCGAAAAGGTTGCATCCGAGGATGGCCGTTTTCAGTAACAACAGCATTTTTAATTTGTATTTTATATTGTTATAATTGTATAATATAATAAACGACAGGGGTGAATCATTTGGAGGCTATTCATATTAGAATAGGACAAAACTTGCAACGTTTAAGAAAGCAAAGGCAGTTAAGTTTAGATAAAGTGGCAGATTTAACCGGGGTTAGTAAGGGAATGTTACATCAAATTGAGCGAGGGGACACACAGCCGACAGTAACCACCGTTTGGAAAATTGCTACGGGGCTTAATATTTCTTTTTCATCACTAATAAAAGACGATGAATCTACAATATCCATTGTTAATCGAAAGAAAGAACCTGATATAACAGAGGATAGTGGTAATTGTCTCGTTTATGTATTATTTCCGTTCAACCCACAAACCCAAATTGAAATGTTCACGATTGTATTGAAACCTAAAGCAAGCTATGTTTCTACTCCACATAATGAGGGTGTTCTAGAGTACATTACTGTTGTTTCAGGAGCGTTTAGGATTATGGTTAAGGATGAGGAGTATACTTTACCTGCAGGAGACGCGATACGGTTTGCAGGAAATGTTTTGCACCAATATATAAATGACACGAATGAGGATGTGGTCATTCAAGTCGTCATGCATTATCCAGGATCGTAAATTGGATCATTTAATTTGAACTCGAATAATAGGAGGTAAACACGTTGATGAGTCAGCTTAAAGAGAGCGCACAACAGGTTCAAAACAAGCTAATAGAGTTAGGTTATCCTAATAAAGTAATAGAATTACCAGATAGCACAAGAACTGCTCAGGAAGCTGCCGATTCGATAGGCTGTGAGGTTGCTCAGATAGCTAAGTCAATTATCTTTCGACTTCAAAATTCCGATAAACCGTTATTGGTTGTAGCAAGTGGAGTAAATCGAATTAATGAGAAACAGATTGGCAACCAACTTGGTGAGAAATTAGGAAAAGCTGACGCTGATTTTGTCCGTGAACAAACAGGATTTGTTATTGGGGGCGTACCCCCTTTAGGGCATATAGAGTCAATCCTAACTCTTATTGACGAAGACTTGTTTCAATATGATGAGATATGGGCTGCTGCCGGGCATCCAAGAGCGGTGTTTCAATTAACGCCCGAACAATTAATGCATATGACAAAAAGCAAAGTAATTTGTGTAAAATAATATGAAGTCAACAATACAACAAACGTTTCGATAGTGCCTTGAAGAATAGGCATAATGGGCAAAGCTGCAAATTCAAGCCGATCCGTTGCAGCAGCTCCTATAAAAATTGTACAAATGTAACCAATTACAGCACCAATCACAGCAGCTATGATGCCGTAATAGGCGCCCTCCCACAGAAAGGTTTTATACAGGCTTGCCTTGCTCATCCCAATGGCGCGCTGCACCCCGATTTCCCCAATACGTGTGTGGATGTTGGTATAGGTGGTGTTGATGATATTCAAAAGTCCGATTAGACTTATAAAGAATATCAATCCCCACGCCAGCAGCTTAATCTGCTCAAAGCTTTCTTCCAACTGCTTATCGACATTCTGGTAAGAGAGCCAGCGGCTGCCCGGCGTTTCATCGGCGATTCTCTCAATCTTCTGTTTCGACCGCTTCCGTGTCCGCATCCTCCACTAATTGTGGATATAGCCTCATAGGTCGTTTTTCCCGTCAGCTTGTCATAAACCGTATCAAATACCACCACCTGAATCCCGTTAACAAAACCTTCGTTGTCCATGACTTTGGCAATCAAACATGCCTCGCCGTTCTTCAACGCTTGCAAGTCTTCGTTGGTCAATGTCGGCGCAAGAGTTTTCAACCGTTCCTCATCGACACCAACAATGTGAAGGGTTTCTCCAGGTTTTAAAGAAAAACCAATAGCGATTGGCAAATGTCCATCTTGATCTTGCCTATAGAGGCTATATTTCAAAGTGGAAACAGAGGAGATCCCTTCCTGTTTTCTCAAGTATCCTACTACAGACGAATCAAAACCGATCCCATCATTGGTAAGCGAATAATCTCCCAAATACATCATGCGCACATCTTGCGCGGCGTCCAGCAGACCGGAAAAAGATTGCAACGCCACATATACGGAGATGCTCATCACCAGCGAGAGGGTGGTAATGGCCGTACGTCCCGCATTCCGTTTCAAATTCAGCCGCGCATAAAAAGCTTCAAAATGGCGAATGGGCTTATCCTTTCGTCTCTTTCTTTTTATTTTGCCGGTTATTCCTCTCATCGCGACAGTGGGGGATACTCTTGCGGCATTGCGCGCCGCCGGAATGGCTGCAATAAAAGCAAAACCTAACGTAATCGCCGCGCTGTAGAGCATAGGAAATGCCGCTATCTTCGCTTGAATCTTACCTTCCTGTTCATATGAAATACCAAGAGCGTTCAAGTAAAGCCAGTTGTACTGAATTTGTTTTTCGTCAATCCCCAGTTCATCGACTAGATCATAGACGGTTTGTTGAAAGCCTTGTTTCTTATTCGTACGGAAATCCGTTGAATATACTTGATATTGTTCCGGTAGCAGTGTTATCGCACTTCCTTCGCCAGCAATCCCTGTAATCGTACCGGAGCTGTATCCGACATAATTGCTTTTCAAAATGCCAACCAGAATGAAATCGGCTTGATATTCATAAGCCGGTTCTGCGCTTTGCAGAAGAGCGATACCAATAATATCCGGACGGCAGGAAATTTTTTCGAGCGCTTCAGCCAAATGTTTTCATGACATCAAACTCAGCTTTTTTTTTGCCAGCACCAATCCCCATCGAGAAAAACGCTGTTATTCAATTTGTTTTTGGTGAAAGACTTGAAGCGAGGAAGCACTGCGGCATGGGCAGCTATTTTTAAAGACGATCACTTATTGCTGGAATTTATCTATAATCAAGTATGCTATGATGTGTGTACGACTCCTATAGGGCAGGTGAATCGCTTGAAGCGAATACGGCAGGCCTTGCAGCGGATCGTCAAATCACTTGCGCGAATGACGCTGAAGACGAGAATTTTGTATGTGGTGGCAGTGAGCGCGCTTGTCCCTTTTTTTAGTACAGTGTGGTTGTCTTACGATGCGATGTCGACGATATTGAGCAGCAAGTTGGAATCGAGCGTGAGCAGCAACTTAACGCAAGTACAGCTTTCTTTTGAAAATACGTTTAACAATATAAATCATATTTCCCAGCAGCTTGCCGTGCCTGGGATTATAGGCAATAAGCTTGACTTGTATTTGATGACGACAGAGCCATTCCAACGTCAGCAACTGTTTGAAGAAATTAAGACGGAACTGAATCTTATTACGTTTACCAATCCGACAATTGGTTTGGCGATGTATTATTTTCAAGATCAAAATAGGTACTTGTTTGAAAATGCAGCTCTGAAGGATCGCTTCTCGATCGACCGACTGCCGTTGTTTTCCGATCATTACAAAATAACGAATTTCGGGCCTCATGTGAGCAATGAGCGATACAATAATGAATATGTGTTGTCCGCTTTGCGAAAAGTAGATTTATCGACGGAAGAACAAGTGTATGTGTATGTGGAGTCGAATTTTAAACTGACACGCGATATTCTGAACAATCGAATCGGTGAAAACTCCTTTTATGTGGTACTGAATCGAGAACGAAATGTGACATATAGCGAGCTGCCGGATGTTGTTGGTATTGGCGGCGCCTTTCTGGAGCTTGATGACGAGCGCACAAGCGGCACGATCGAAGGTTATTACTGGTTTAGGGGAGAAAGCTCGCAAGGGTGGTCGCTAGTTTCTCTTATTCCTCAGGATGAGTTTAATAAAGAGCGGGATCGTTGGGTCGTACAGATCGCTTTGCTGTTCGTACTGTTTTTGTCAGTCATTTTCGTTGTTGCGTGGTTTGTATGGAAAATGATTTATAAACCATTGCGCCAATTCAATCAGGAGATCAAATGGATTTCCCACAGCAATTTCCAATCGTATACAAGTCGGGCGACGATTCCCGAGTTTGATGGTTTGTTATTGCAATTGCATGGCATGAAGAAACAGATTGCGAATTTGATTTCGGAAATTGAGAATAAGGAGAAGAAACGAGCCGATCTGGAAATCGAGAAGCTGATGTATCAGATTAATCCGCATTTTCTGATGAATACCCTGGATACGATACATTGGCTGGCTGTCATGAATGGACAGAGTGAAATTGATCGGTTGGTGCTGTCGCTCAATAAGTTGCTTTATTACAATTTGGGCAAATTGGGCAAGGTATCGACCGTTGGCGAAGAATTGGAATCCCTGAATCAGTATTTGGTATTGCAGCAAATCCGCTATGATTTTAAGTTCGATTTGCGGATAGAAGCGGATGAACGGCTGATGCATATTCCACTGCCGCGTTTCATTCTGCAACCGTTGGTGGAGAATGCGCTCTATCACGGGATGGAGGATGACGGGATCATTCGTGTGGAAGCGAAGGTGGATGGCAAGGATTTCGTGATCATTGTCCAGGATAATGGCGGCGGCATTGCGCCTGAGAAGCTGCGGTTGCTGCTTGAGGCAGATGATGAACCGCAAGAAAAAGTCGGTATGGGCATTGGTATGCGTTATGTCAAGCGGATGATTGAATCGTATTACAAAGGCCGGGCAACATTGATGATGACAAGCGTAGTCGGCGAGGGTACGACTGTTCGCTTGGTCTTGCCGCTGGAACTAGAGCCGGAGGGAGGACTGCCAGATGATCAAAGTACTCATCGTTGATGACGACAGATTGGTGCGCAAAGGGTTGATCTCGGCCATGCCATGGTCGGATTTTGGCATGGAAGTTGTAGGAGAGGCGAGCAATGGCGAGAAGGCGCTGGAATTTATGGAAGCGCACCCTGTTGATCTGTTGGTTACGGATCTTGCGATGTCGGTGATGTCCGGCATTGAATTGATGAGAGAGGTGCGCAAACGGTACGCGAAGCTGCCGATTATTGTGCTGACGCTGCATCAGGATTTTGAATATGTGCAGGAAGCGCTGCGGCTTGGCGCGATAGATTATATCGCCAAGGTACAACTGGAGAAAGAACGCTTCGAAGAAGTGTTAGGCCGTATTCGGCAGCGGCTGGATCAGGAGTGGCGACATGTGACCGCTGCTGACACCAAGACAGACGAACCGCTGGCTGTCCACGAAATGTATGCCGTGTTATGCGCCTCTGAAGCGATGGAGGATATTCGCTGGCTCGAATCGGCGGTAAAGTTGGCCGGCGGCCAATGGGAGGAAATTGATCGCTCGATCGGGTTGTGGACGCCGCCGGCAAATGGCGATCTGGATGCAGGATTGCGACTGTTAGACGAGGCGGTGGAATCGCGTAAAGGATGGGCCGTGATGCAACTGGACGGTGTATTCGCATTCTCTGCCGGCGATCTGCATCGTTGGCTGCGCCAATACGCCAAGCGAATGTTCTTCTACGATTATCGTCGCGGCATGCGCCGCCATCGGATTAGCGCGGAGGCGCTGGCGGCGTTGGCTAACGAACCGGCGGACGGACGTCCGATGGACGAGATCGAAGCGGAATGGCTGACGCTTCTCTGGCTGCATGACGGCGAGACGTTCAAGCGATTAACGAACGAATGGGTGGCTGTGCGCCCGGAACCACATAAACTGCTTCGCCTGCTGTACAAAATCGAAGGGGAATGGAAACGGATTTATGTGCCGGTGGGCGCAGATCGAATTGAATGGAGCGAGCCGCCTGGTAGTTGGGAGGAAGCGTGCCGCGTGCTGGAGACGATGAGAATTGCCGCCGCGCGCGCGACCGGCACTCACATCTCAGCCGAGGTGGCCGGGAGCATTATGGCTGCGGTGAAGATTGCCAAAGATGAGATGGATCGTCCGGTTTATGCGGTTGATGTAGCAAAGCGCGTCAATATGAGCAGAAGCTATTTTAATCAGATGTTCAAAGAAATGATCGGCTACTCTTTCAACGAATATGTTCAATTCGTCCGCATTGAGCGAGCGAAGCAACTGCTGACGCGCACAAGCCGCCCCATTCTTTGGGTGGCGGAACGAACCGGGTATATGGATGAGAAGTACTTTAGCCGCTTGTTTCGCGAACAAGTGGGCGTACCGCCGAGCGAATACCGCAAGCAGCAAGCTCAGGGGGGAGTCTTGACCGAACAACTGGATGACGAATGAACGATACGGGTGGAGGAAAGTCATTCTCCCCCGTATTTTACGTTCACGGCTCTGCCGAAAAGCCATTCTATCGATGCTATGCTGATTATGTAGCAAATGAATATGACGAAAAGGGGATTTGACACAATGGGTAAAAAAGCATGGGTAGCACTGCTTGCAGCTGTCGTATTGACGATCAGCGCCTGCAGCGACAACACACCTGGCAAGCCTGAAGAAAAAACGCCATCGCCAGCACCGACTGAGACGGCAACTGTCGCCGATCCATTCGGTCGATATGAGGAGACGGTGCCGATCTCGCTCGGATTATGCATCGATCCTTCAGACAAGACGCTTCCGCCGGAAGATACGCCTGAGGATAATATTTTTACCCGCCATGCGGAGGAACTGCTTAATGTGGATATTACCTTGCATTGGACGGTACCTTGCACCGACGAGCCGCAGAAGATCAGCTTGGCGATCGCGGGAGGCGATTTGCCGGATGCGATGATCGTGAATTATAACTTTATGAAGCAAATGGCCGACGCGGGTCAGTTGGAAGATATGACGGAAATTTATGAGCAATACGCATCTCCGAAAGTCAAAAGCATTATTGACAGCACCAATGGCTTTGCGATTCAGGCAGCGACTATCGACGGCCGTTTGATGTCGATTCCAGGCTCAAGCAGCGGAGCGGACGGAGTTCATCTGATGTGGATTCGGCAAGACTGGCTGGACAAGCTCAAACTTCAACCGCCAACTACCATCGATGAATTGGGCGAGGTAGCCAAGGCGTTCGTCGAACAGGATCCGGATGGAAACAGCCAACATGACACCTTTGCTATTTCCGGTCCGCAGGCAGACGGGAAGCTGAACGCTAATTTTCTTGTCTCTCATAATAACTTGTACGGCTTCGATCCGATTTTCTCGGCATATAACGCTTACCCGGGATATTGGTTGGAAGATGAGGACGGCAAGGCGGTGTACGGCTCGCTGTTGCCTGAAACGAAGGAGGCGCTGGCCAAGCTTCGGGAATGGTATGATGCGGGTTATATTGATCCGGAAACGGGCTTCCGCAAGGACGCGATGGAGCCGATTATTGCCGGCAAATCGGGCATTTACTTCTCTCCTTGGTGGATGGGGTTCCGGCCAACGCCACAAGCGGTGCAGCATAATCCGGAAGCGAACTGGCAAGCTTATGCGTTGCCGCTCGATAAGAACGGCGAGTTCAGTCCACATGGCAATTCGCCAACTACCCGTTACATGGTCGTGCGCAAAGGATACAAGCATCCGGAAGCAGCCATGAAGGTGCTAAACGTGACGATCGAGGACGGCGACCGGATGGCCAATGAGTCTGGCGTAAGCGTAGGCTTCCTGCCGCTCAAGCTGGTATTGGTGCCATACGACAAGTATGAAGGCGGCATCCACTTGTTGCAAGAGGTGTTGTCAGGCAATCAATCGCCGGATGTGCTCGACGCAGACAAGCAGCCTTATGATCCGAACCTGAGATCGCAATACGAGCAAGTTCTTGAGACTAAGAAAGAGCCGTATTTGGATACGCATATTAGTCATTGGGATACGAGCAGTCCGTACTTCGGCATGGCTTACTCGTGGTTGGTTGGCACAAAACCGTTGCTTGAGCCGATGAATAAGGTGTTCAGTTTGACTTACGGGCAAACCAAATCGATGGAAGGCAAATGGGCGAATCTGGAGAAGTTGGAGAAGGAAACGTTCATGCGGATTATTGTCGGAGCAGCGCCGCTAGATGCCTTTGACCAGTTTGTCATCGATTGGAAGAAGCAAGGCGGCGACGAAATCACGGAAGAAGTGCAAGCAGCCAGATAAGCAGCGGGAGGGATGAAGCATGAAAACAGGATCATTCACCAAACATTATTATCTCATGCTTCTTCCCGGCTTGCTTTGGATCGCGGTCTTCTCAATCTATCCGATGACAGGGATAGCGATCGCCTTTCAGGACTTCAAGCCGGGCCGGGGTATGTTCGGTTCCGAGTGGATTGGCTTGGACACGTTTGCTTACATGTTTTCACTTAATGACACTAAGCAAATCTTTATGAATACATTGAGCATTGCATTGATGAAGATGGTCGCCCATTTGCTCGTGCCGCTCGTTTTTGCATTGATGCTGCATGAACTGCGCCAGCAATGGCTGAAAAGGTCGATTCAAACGATCGTGTATTTGCCGCACTTTTTGTCTTGGGTTATTTTGAGCGGCATTGTTCTGGATTTCTTCTCGCTGGGCGGCCCGATTAATCAACTGCGAACAGCCCTTGGCTTCGAGTCGGTTCTTTTCTTCACGAAAGCTGATTTATTTCCATTCCTGGTGGTCGGCAGCGACATCTGGAAAGAATTCGGCTTCAGTGCCGTTATTTATTTGGCGGCGTTAACAAGTGTGCATCCTGCTCTGTATGAAGCGGCGGCTATTGATGGCGCGGGACGCTTCAGACGGTTGTGGCATATTACGTTACCGGGGATTCGTACGACGGTTGTGCTGCTTGCCGTCTTGAGCCTCGGCAATGTGCTCAATGCCGGGTTTGATCAGGTTTTTAACTTGTATAATGCGCTTGTATATTCGACCGGCGATATTATCGACACATGGGTATACCGGACAGGACTGCTCAGCTTGCAGTACGGACTTGCGACAGCTGTTGGGTTGCTCAAATCGGTTATCGGCTTTCTGCTGATCGCGTTCTCCTATTTCCTGGCATATCGCTTGATCCGTTACCGGATATTTTGAGACAGGTTGCGTTGAAGCCGGATAGAGGGAAGGAGACAGATCATGATTAAAGATACGACACCGGGAGCCAGGTTGTTTGATGGCGTGTTAATTGCCGTACTGTGTTTGATTACATTATCTTGCATGCTGCCGCTTTGGTACACGCTGGTGTTGTCGGTCAGTTCCAGTGCGGCTGCATCCGTGAATCAAATCGGACTGTGGCCGCAGGAAATTAACTTTAGCGCTTACCGGGAGTTATTAAGCGAAAGTCAGTTTTTTCGTTCTTTCTGGATTTCGGCGCAGCGGGTTGCGCTGGGCGCTTCGCTCAATTTTATGGTCGTGGCGCTGATGGCTTACCCGCTATCGAAGAGCGCCGCCCATTTGCCCGGTCGCAATTTTATCATGTGGACTCTCGTGTTCACTATGCTGTTCAACGGAGGACTCGTTCCGCTCTATTTGACGGTGAAAAGTTTGGGGTTGATGAACAGCATATGGGCCTTGGTGCTGACAACCGGCGCGCAAGGACTAGTATTTAACATTATACTGACGGTCAATTATTTTCGTAACTTGCCCAAGGAACTTGAGGAAGCGGCGCTTGTTGACGGCGCCGGCCCCTGGCGGATGCTCTTTGGCCTCTATATTCCAATTGCCGTGCCTGTGTTGGCGACAATCACGCTGTTCTCCATCGTTTTGCATTGGAATGAGTTTTTGAACGGTTTGATTTTTATGACCCGCCAAACCTATTATCCTTTGCAAACCTATATTCAGCAGGTGGTCGTCGTCGTTGACGCGGCAACTTTGACAGAGGATCAATACGTAAGAATGAGCAGTTTGTCCAATCGCACGCTGAATGCTGCCAAAATATTCGTGGCCATGATTCCCGTTTTGCTTGTTTACCCGTTTTTGCAACGTTTTTTTATTCATGGCATCACACTTGGATCAGTAAAAGAATAGGGAGCAGGCAGCATTACGCGTCAGCGGAAGCATTAGTGCAAGCATAAGTGGAGGGGAATTATATGATATGGCTGGATACGGTCGAGCGCTGGGGTACGCAGCAAATTGAACTCGCCGGGCCGCAAGAGGGCAATCCGTTTCGCGAAGTCGAGTTATCGGCTGTATTTACGCGTGATGATCGTTCCTTGGAAGCGCATGGTTTTTACGATGGAGAAGGTCGCTATCAGATCCGCTTCATGCCGGAAGAAACCGGATCGTGGCATTTTGCGACGAAGAGCAACGTTGCAAAGCTAGACGGACTTACGGGAACGTTTCAATGTGCGCCTGCTTCTGCGGGAAATCACGGGCCGGTGCGCGTTCGTGATACGTACCACTTTGCCTATGCCGATGGAACGCCGTACAAGCCGATTGGCACGACAACATACGGCTGGGCGCATCAACAGGAGCAACTGGCGAATGAGACGCTGCAGACGTTGGCTGCCAGTCCGTTCAACAAACTGCGCATGTTGATATTGCCGCATTACAGTCCGTATAGCGCTGAACGCATTCCTTGTTATCCGTTCGCGGGAGAGGCGCCGGATAAGTGGGATTTCGAGCGGTTGAACCCCGCCTATTTTCAAATGTTGGAACGACGCATTCTGAAATTGCTGGAACTGGGAATTGAAGCGGATCTCATTCTGATGCATCCGTACAGCAAGGAATGGGGCTTTGATCGGATGACTGCTGAAACGGATGATTTTTATATCCGTTATGTGATAAACCGGTTCGGCGCGTTTCGTCATGTTTGGTGGTCGGTAGCGAATGAATTCGATTGGGTGAAGGCCAAAACACGCGCGGATTGGGAAAGAATGGGCAACTTAGTGCAGCAGTCTGATCTGTATAACCGTCTCGTCTCGATCCATAACATGTACGATATGTATGAGAATTGGCGGCCGTGGATTACCCATGTCAGCATGCAGGATGGACTGGCTGTTGCGAATCCTGGACGCGCCGGAGTGTTGCGCAATGTGTATCGCAAACCGGTCATTTATGATGAGGTTGGATACGAAGGCAACATGTATCGTTTCCATTGGGGACATGTCGAAGCCGAAGAGCTTGTGCGGCGTTTCTGGCGTGGAACGGTAGAGGGGACTTACGTCGGCCATGGAGAGGTGTTTCATCCGCCAGGCGCGACGGTTGCGGAAGTGTTCGCGGGTATCGGCGGTGTTTGGAGAGGACGCAGCATTGAACGGATCGGCTTTTTGCGCAACATATTGGAGGAAGGGCCGGCGCGAGGTATCGACCCGATTGACGAATGGGTCAGAGTTGGTGTGGCCGGACAGCCGGGAGACTATTATTTGATATATCTTGGCGAACAAGCGGATCGTCGCTGGATGTTTGAAATCCCGAGTCGGGGGGCGGATGAATTGCCGCCAGGAACCCGCTTTCAAGTCGATGTGATCGATATATGGAAAATGACGATAGACCCTTGTGCGACTGTGTTTGAAATCGTGCGCAAAGATGACTATTTGTACAAAGATGTGTATGACCGGTACGTGGAACTGCCGGACGGCGCCGATGTGGCGATCCGCGTCACTCGTGTGACGGAATAACTGGGCAGCAGAAATACAGTCACTGCCGAAACTTTGCTCAGAACGGATGGCAATCGCCATCATACTACAGTGTGTTTAACGGAGGTGCGATGAGTGGGTGTACATGACAGCCGTTCAGGCATCCTGGCAGATTGGAGAAATCCGCATGTGTTGGAGCGGCATGTTGAACTGCCGCGCGCAAATTTGATTTCTTACGAGACGGAACATGCTGCACTTGTCGGCGAGCGGGAGCGCTCGGCTTATACGCTTCTGCTGAATGGGGATTGGGCATTTCACTATGGACAGCATCCCGAAGATATCCCGCATGGTTTTCCCGATGCCAGCAGTCGCGAAATGATGAGTGATACGCTTGCCGTCCCCTCCAATTGGCAATTGCACGGATATGGACGGCCGCAATACAGCAGTTGCCCGTACCCGTTCCTGCTAGATCCGCCGCATGTGCCCAGCGATACGCCGATTGGTTGTTACGCACGTTGGTTCACGCTGCCGGCTACATGGGTGGAAAGAGACGTGCGAATTGTATTTGATGGTGTTGATTCCGCGTTTCATCTATGGATTAACGGGCAATTGGCCGGGTACGGGCAAGGCAGTCATCAGCAAAATGAATTCAGAATCGGGCACTTGTTGCAGCCGGGTGACAACTGGATTGCGGTCAAAGTGTATCAATGGTCAGTCGGCAGTTATTTGGAAAGCCAAGACAAGTGGCGCATGAGCGGTATATTTCGCGATGTGTATTTGATCGCTCCGCCCGTCGCCTTGCTCCGCGATTTATGCGTGCGTACAGCGTTTCCAAACGGTTACGGGGAATCGCTGCTCACATTGCGAATGCATATGTCGAATACGGGAAGTGCAGCGCATGCAGCGCACTTGAAGGTGCGGCTAGTTGACGATGCGGGGCAAGAAGTGTGGCAACGGACGGATCGGGTGACTGTCGATCCATCCGGTTTGTCAGGGGACACTGTGCTCACGTGGTCGGCATGGATTCCGTCGCCGCAATTGTGGACGGCCGAAACGCCACATTTGTACCGTTTGCTCATTACACATGCGAACGAACGCGGCGAAACACTTGAGGTCAAGACGACGGCTGTCGGATTCCGCGACCTGCGTATCGAAGCAGGGCAATTTCTCGTTAATGGTGCTGCCGTTACGTTGAAAGGGGTCAACCGCAACGAGTTTGACCCTTATACCGGATATGTGACTACACGCGAGTCGATGCGTCGCGATATTGAACTGATGAAACAGCATAATATCAATGCGGTGCGGCTTTCCCATTACCCGAATCACCCGGAATGGCTGGAACTATGCGATCGTTACGGCTTGTACGCAATTGATGAAGCCGATTTGGAAACGCATGGTTTCCACTTTGCGGACGATGAAAGCCGGTTGTCCAACGACCCGGAGTGGAAGCAAGCTTATGTGCAAAGAGCGCAGCGCATGGTGGAAAGAGATAAGAATCATCCCAGCGTCATTATGTGGTCGCTTGGCAATGAGTCTGGTTACGGCAGCAATCATGACGCGATGGCTGCCTGGATCCGCCTTAATGATCCGACTCGACCGATTCACTATGAACGGGCGTACGAAGCGCCGGTTGTCGATGTTGTCAGCAGCATGTACCCTTCTGTGGACATGCTGGCGGCTGAGGGGGAGAAGGATGATTCTCGTCCCTATCTGATGTGTGAATTCGGCCACGCCATGGGCAATTCAGTTGGCAATTTGGAGGAATATTGGGAGACGGTGGAGCGTTATCCGCGTCTGATGGGCGGATTGATCTGGGAGTGGGCCGATCAAGGGATCGCGCAGCGCGCGGAAGACGGATCTGTTTATTACGCGTATGGCGGTGATTTTGGCGAAGAGCCGCATAGCGGATCATTTTGTCTCGACGGCTTGCTGTTTCCTGATCGCACGCCGAAACCGGCGATTCTGGAATTGAAGAAGTCGATAGAACCGGTGCGGGTGTTGGCATATGATTCGCAAAGCCAGATGCTGCGTTTGCGCAATCGTTATGACTTTCTGACGCTGGCGCATTTGCGCGGCGAGTGGATGCTGATGCGTGACGGTAAACTTGTCGCCCGCGGTGAAATACCGCAATTGACGACAGCGCCAGGAGCGGAAGCAACCGTCCAGCTCGAGGGGGTTCCACAGGAACGAGTCGAGTCCGGCGAATATTGGCTGCACGTTCGCTTCTCCTTGCTGGAAGACCAACGATGGGCGCAGCAAGGGCATGAAATCGCTTGGGCGGATTTGCCGTGTGCGGTGTCGGAGCGGGTGGAGTCCGACATGCTGGCAGCCAACCCAACAAGTCCGTCAGCTGCGCCGCAGATAACGCGTGATGGCCGCTGGCTGCGCGTGACAGGCAATGACTTTGCCATCGTGTTTGACGGTTGGCACGGCACGCTTCATTCCTGGCATATCGCTGACAAACCGGCGCTGCTCGCCGGACCGGCGATTCAGCTGTGGCGCGCGCCTTTGGACAATGACACGCATTTGCGCAAACAATGGGAGCAGGCAGGGTATGATCGGTTGGCCAGTCAACTGCTTGCGGTGCGTATTGAAGAACAGCGAGCGGAAGCGACTGTGCTTGTAGAAGCGGATGCGGTGATAGGCGCACGCGGCCAACAGCCCTCCTTTGAATCGGCGATGCGGTATACGATCGATGGTCGGGGTTGTTGCCGCTTGGACACGCATATTAAGCCGCTTCGCGCCGACATGCCGCCATTGCCGCGCTTCGGTGTTGTGCTCAGCATGCCTCGCGAGTTTGAGCGGATGGCCTGGTTGGGGCGAGGGCCGCATGAATGTTACGCCGACCGCAAAGCAAGCGGCAAGCTTGGTGTGTATCGGGGATTGGTCGCGGAACAGTTCGTAGCATACATCAAGCCGCAAGAAAACGGCAATAAAGCCGATGTTCGTTGGTCAGAGTTGACTGATGCAACGGGGACAGGTTTGCGCTTCAGCGCTTTACCTGACGACCAGTCGCTGCTAAATATCAGCGCGCGTCATTATACGACCGAACAATTGACGCGAGCGACGCATGTGCATCAATTGCAGGAGCAACATGCAACGATCGTCAGCATTGATGCGGCGCAAAGCGGCATTGGCAACCATAGCTGCGGCTACGCGCCGACGCTGGACAAGTATTTGTTGCAACCGCAACCGATGAGTTTCAGCTTCCAGATGAAACCGCTTTGCGCGGCGATCGACGATGCATATAAGGGAAAGGGGCGAAGCGTATGACGAAGCAAATTCCGGACACGCTGATGTTGGAGGAGCGAGCCAAGCACGCTATCAATGCGATGATCGGCATGGCGGATGAAGACTATGGCTATATCCCGTTTTTTGCGGCGAACCTGAAGCATGAACCGGCGTTTGTTACGCATGGGGATTGGGATTATGGTTCATCGCACGGCCGCATGATCGATGGTCTTGTATTGGCGCGGCATATGTCCGGCGAAGCGGAATGGGGCAAGGAAGTAGAGGAGCGATACCGCGCCAATTTGTTATCCTTTTTTAAAGAAGATGGTTTGAGTTATCGGCAGCTGAATCCGGTCAAAAAATGGGGAACCAATGCGAATCTGATCGATCAGCGGGCGGTTATTTTGTCGCTCACCAGCTGGTTTATGGCGACTGGCGATGCACAGGTGAAAGAAGCAGCCGATCGGCATGTTGCCGCGCTTAAGCGGATCGCCATCAAAGAACGCGATGTGTGGTATTACCCGGCATCGGAATACAAAGAGACGGGTTGGCCGTCGGAGAATGCCGCGCAATTGCGTCTGGCGCCCGATCCGGCTGCATTCTGCGGCCGACTCGTCATGCCCTTGCTGAAGTATCATGAGGTTACCGGCAATACAGATGCGTACGAACTGTGTCAATACTTCACGGCGCTCATCATCGAGCGCAGCGGTGTGTTCAATGAAGACGGCAGCTTTAATGACTCGCTGGCGTATCGCAGCGGCCATTTCCACACCCGCTTGGGCACGCTTGATGCGATTGCCCGCTTTGGCGCTTATACAGGCAATGCCGCTATGATTGCCTGGGTCAAGAAGTGCTACGACTGGGCGCTCACTCATTGCACGAGCTTCGGCTGGACGCCGGGTGACTTGCAAGAGCAAGCGTACGAACATGAAACATGCTCGCTGGTCGACCTCATTGCCACCGGCATTACGCTTGCCAAGAGTGGATATGTGGAATATTGGGGCGTTGTGGAACGGTTTCTGCGCAACCATCTGAGCGAATCGCAACTGCTGGATCTGGACTGGGTTACGCAGCGCGAGGACAAATCAGCGGATGTGCCGTATGACAAATCGTTTTACAAAGTAGCGGAACGCACGCGCGGCTCATTCGCGGGATACTCGGCGCCAAATGATTTTGTGTGCGATGTCAATGAAGGACGCGGCCATACAAGCGATTTGCAGCTTTGCTGCTTAGGTTCTGGTACGCGCGGCTTGTTCATGGGTTGGAGCAACACGGTAACGGAGGAGCGGGGAACCGTTAGCGTTAACTTCTTGCTGAACCGCGGCTCGCAGTGGCTCGATGTGAACAGTTATTTGCCCCATGAAGGCAAAGTGGTGCTGGACGTTCGACGCGATATCGAACGTCTGCAAATACGCATTCCCGAGTGGGCGGGATATACGAAAATACGCTTTGTGCGTGAATTTAACAATGAGACGGTGGAAGGAGCCGGGAACGAAGCTTGCCGTTGGGTGAACAAGCAGTTTCTGCTGCTTGGCGCGGCACGCGCCGGGGAGAAAATTACGGTCACTTTTCCGTTAAGCGTGCGCAAGACGATCGAGCATGCAGTCGGGCAAACCTTCGAGGTGACGTGGCGTGCTGACGACGTTGTGGGCATATCGCCGGAGGGCAGTACCAAGCCGCTTTACAGCGGACGTCGCGTGTATGACAAAGCGCCGATGCGCGAAGGCGATTACCGGCGTCCGGAGAAGGAACTGGTATGGTAACGAGCAGCGGATGCAGAAGGAGATGAGGGCGATGCAGACAACGGTGGCGGCCATCTATACCGGTCAGGGCCTGGCGGAGCCGCTTCAGGCGATATTTCGGGAAGAACTGCCGGAGGTACGACTGGTCCATATGATCGACGACAGCCTGATCGCGGATGTTATACGCACAGGAGAATTATCGCCGGCCATTGCTCGACGGCTTGTGCGGCACTACCATAACGCTGAAGAGCTTGGAGCCGACATGATTCTCAATACTTGCTCATCCGTCGGTGAAATAGCCGACGCAGCGCAAGCGCTGATCGGCGTGCCGATTGTCAAAATCGATGATGCGATGGCGCAGCAAGCCGCAAGCAACTTCGAACGGATCGGCGTGCTGGCAACATTGCCGTCAACATTGGAGCCGACGATGCGATTGATTGGCAATAAAGCAAAGCTCGCTGATCGACAGGTGAAGCTGGTGAACGGATTGGCGGATGGAGCATTCGCCGCGCTAGTCTCAGGCAAACCTGAGGCGCATGATCAACTGCTGCTGCAAACAGCTCGAACGATTGCCGATGAAGTCGACGTGCTGGTGCTGGCGCAAGGATCAATGGCCCGCATGGAATTAGAGCTGACCGCAGCGATCGGCAAGCCGGTGTTATCATCGCCGCGGCTTGGCGTCCGGCAGTTGAAGCGGATGCTTGATGATGCGGCGTTGGCTTAGTAGCGTGGATTTGGCAGAAGGGATGTGGCAATTGTGGACAAGGTAGTGGCGACTTATTGGGTGGAGACGCCTTATACATTGAACCGGGCTGCTGCAGTCATTGCCGGTGAACAGTCAACCGGCACTTTCACCGAAGTGCCTGGAGAGACGGACACGCTCAAGGCACGGCATGGCGCAGCGGTGGAAAGCATCGAAGCGCTGGAGACGGTTGCGGATCCGTCCTTGCCGGGAGCCAAGGCGCCAAGCGATCATGACGGCAAATATCGGCGTGGGCGAATTCGAATTTCTTTTCCATTGCACAATTTCGGACCGTCGATTCCCAATATGATGTCGGTGGTTGCCGGCAATTTGTTTGAGTTGCAGGAACTGTCCGGACTAAGACTGGAGGATCTGGAATTGCCGGTCGCTTTTGCCGAGCGCTACCGCGGACCGAAGTTTGGAATTGCGGGAACCAGGCGATTGACCGGCGTAACCGGCCGGCCGATTCTGGGGACGATCATCAAACCGAGCATTGGCTTGACGCCCGAGGAACTGGGACAGTTGGTCGAGAAACTGGCGCGGGCGGGACTCGATTTTATCAAGGATGATGAGTTGAATGCCAATCCGCCGTTTGCTCCGCTGGAACGCAAAGTGCAGGCAGTGATGGACGCGGTGGATCGGGCAGCCGACGCCACTGGGCGCAAGCTGATGTATGCGTTCAATATTACGGACGAAATCGATGAGATGAAGCGGCATCATGATCTCGTCGTTCGCAGGGGCGGAACTTCCGTCATGGTCAGCATGCTTAGCGTAGGCTTGGCGGGTCTTGCTCATCTGAATGAGTACAGCGAGGTGCCGATACATGGACATCGCAATCAATGGGGGATGTGGACGCGCTCGCCCGCGCTAGGATTATCCTTTGTTGCCTATCAGAAACTGTGCCGTCTGGCAGGAGCGGATCAGTTGCATGTGAATGGACTGGACAGCAAATTTTACGAAAGCAATGAATCGGTAAAAAGCTCCATGCGTGCCTGCTTGACGCCGCTGTTCAACGAGCAGCCCTGTCTGACGATGCCGGTCGTTTCTTCCCGGCAATGGGCCGGAACGGCACCGGCAACATATGAAGCGGCAAGCTCTAATGATATTATGCATCTGGCAGGCGGCGGTATGTTGGCGCATCCGGACGGCCCCGCTGCTGGTTTTGAAAGCATGAAGCTCGGTTGGGAGGCCGCAATGAAGGGCATACCATTGGAACTGCACGCTCAACAGCATCCGGTGTTGCGCCGGGCGATGGATAAATTCGGAACGGGATGAGTGAGATGAGAAGAGGAAGACCAGACGATGTCGGCGTTATCAAGTATGGGCAAGCGGAGTCCTCCAAGCATGGTGTAGCCAAAGATATGAGCACGCCTCAGCAGCGCTTGCTTGGATATTATGGCGATGATTTCACCGGATCTACGGATGTTCTGGAGGCGTTGTTCCAGACCGGTTTAAAAAGTGTGTTGTTTCTGCAACCTCCTTCTTTAGAAAGATTGCAAACACGCTTTGCCGATGCGGCTTGTTTCGGTGTTGCGGGCGTGGGCCGCTCCTTGTCGCCTGGGGAGATGGAGTTGGAATTGCGTCCTGTGCTGGAACTGATGCGTCGCGCGGGCGTACTTGTTGCTCATTATAAAGTATGTTCTACTTTCGATTCATCGCCGCTCATCGGCAATATCGGTCGAGCGGCTGAAATTGGCCGAGAAGTATTCGCAGCAGCGGGCGGCTGGATTCCTCTGCTTGTCGGCGTACCTTATTTGCGGCGCTTTACCGTATTTGGCCATCATTTTGCCGGAACTGGAGCTGGAACGGAAACGGCGATTCATCGCTTGGATCGCCATCCCACGATGTCGCAGCATCCCGTAACGCCGATGGCCGAGTCGGACTTGCGCTTGCATTTGGCGCAGCAAACCGCGATGCGTTCCGCCTTGTTCAACATTCTGGAACAGGAAGGCACGGTGGCCGAGATGAGCGCCCGTCTCGGCAGCTTGGTGGAACGCGAGCAGGCAGAGTTGGTGTTGTTCGATGTGCTGGATAACGACCGATTGCATGCGGTCGGCAAATTGCTCTGGCAGGAAGCGCTGCGCAGAGGCACGTTATATGCGATCGGTTCTTCCGGAATCGAGTATGCGTTGGCGGCGCCATTAGCGGCTGGCGGCGGACGGGGTTTTTCATCTTCATTCGCAACTTCATCGACTTCACCGAAGAAGCCATATGAACGATCTCGAGTGGATCGTCTGCTTGTGGTATCAGGCAGTTGTTCCCCTGTCACAGAGCGGCAAATAGCATGCGCGCTGGCGGCAGGTTATGTGGGCATTCGCGCATCGATCGCCGATCTTGTCGATCCTGAGCGGCGCATGCATGCGCAAGAACGATTGCGGTCAGAAGCGCTGGAAGCCTTTGAACAAGGACGCAGCGTTATATTATATTCTGCATCGGGCGCCAGCGATCCGATGATTGAAGCTGGGCGCGCAGCGCTGCGCGAACAAGGACTGCAACCCGAGGATAGCAGCGCAGTGCTCGGCGCGTGTTTCGGTGCGGTCGCCAAACGGTTGATCGAGGAGGCGGGCATTACCCGGCTGCTGATCGCCGGGGGTGACACCTCCGGCTATGTCACTCGCGAACTCGGTATTTACGCTATCGAGTGTTTGGCGGCACTGGAGCCGGGAGCTCCGTTGTGCAAAGCGTATTCCCATAATCCGCACTTCGATGGTCTGGAGTTGGTGTTGAAGGGCGGGCAGGTTGGCGGCGACCACTTCTTTGAGCGGGTTGCTGCCGGCGGGTAGAGCGCATAAGACAGTGAATGCGCCTGTCTATCATTAATTCCGGAAAGCCGTTATACCATCCCGACCCTGGCACCGAATCGAAGACGAGGGTAAACAGATGACCGAGTTGAGGCTTGGAAAATTCCAATTTAAGCGCCAAAATGAACTTGACGATCGGCCAGTAGAGGGATACCATGGTATTGGGACATCTCCTTTATTTGGAAGAATAGGCTCCGTGACCGCCAACTTCTCCATAAAAGGCTCGATGTCCTTCTGCTATTCCCTCTTTCGACGAATCTTCTAATAACCTGGCCTTACCCGGCTTCCGTCGACAACACATTTTTCGCAACAGTCAAGTTAATAAGTTAAAAGGTCAAATGGGAAATTTAAAAATTTTCTTTTTCGCATTTGTTTTATTTATGACTGATGCATTGGACAGATTTGCCAACAGTATCTCGCCTTGATACCGATTGTATACGATAAATTTAGGGGATAGTCCAATGGAGACAATTCGAGATACCATGGTCTTTGAGGACATCATAAAAACAATTCATCGTTTGTTTAAGTTGAATGTCCTTCATTCTACTCCGATAAAACGAGGCTGGCTAAACTTAAAATGGAAGATCACAACCGATTCAGGGCAACAATTTTTACTTAAGCAATACAACAAAAAACGGTATTCATTGTTTAATTCTGAGGATCTATTGTTTGCTTTCTCTCAACAGATTAGATTGAAAGAGCAGGGACTTGCTTGCCCAAAGTTGTTATCGCATAACGGCAATGTTTTATTTATATCGGATAACGAAGAAATTTTTATGGTGATGGAATATTGTCCGGGCCAATTAGTCGGACCAGGTAGAAGCAATGCCCACCAAAGCTACGACTTAGGTCGAGCAACAGGGAAAATGCATCGTTTGCTAAACGACGGGACACTTGGTGTGAAGCATCAGCCGAAATTTATTCCTCCAAGCCGTGAGGAGCGTTTAGCACATTGGAACCTGATTATGGAACAGACAAAGGAGTCCGATAAAGTTCAACTGCTTGCAGCTATCGAAACTCAGCGTATAGCGACGGAAGAAATCCATATTGAAGTCCTTGAATCACTTCGATTAGGATGGGCGCATCGCGACCTGTGGGTTGACTATCCGCAACTTGATGTAGCTCGTGCTGTTATATCGTGTGCCCTAGATGATCATTTAGATGTCTCTCTATCTTAAGCCTTTATGGAAGGATACAGTGAGGAATGCATCGTGAAGGAGGGCTATTTAACAAATGCATTACGTTGGTTATGGTATATGGAAAGTACATGGTGGATAAATGCTAAAATGGATCAACACAGTGTACCGCCAGCGCGCTTCGCAAAAGAAATGATTTGGCTTGCCGAAAATTATAAACATCTCCCCTTTATTTTGGAAAATAAATAGAACAGGAGGCTTTTTTATGAAAATAAGTTCACAGGTTTATGTGAAAGGCAGTGTCGAAGCGGCCGATATGTATTGCCGGGCATTCGGTTTAGAGAAGGGGCTTGAAGTGAAGGACGAAGCGAAAAATGAGTATATGCACTGCGAATTGATGCTGAACGGCAAGCTGTTCATGGCTGTCAGCGAAGCGCCAAAGGATTGTGACACCAGTCCCAAGGATACCTGGCAGACCATGGCCTTTAATGTATATGATATGGGGAGTGAGGAAGCCGTTCGGCAGGCCTATGATCATCTGAAAGACGGTGGCACCGTCATTGACCCGCTTGGTCCGTGCGACTGGAATACCTATTGTTCAAACTTGATTGACCGCTTCGGGGTATTCTGGTGGATTGCCATATGAAAGGGACAGCATATACAATTCGAGCCATAGCCAGAAAAGAATATATCGTCTATAAAGAGGGGAAAATTTATCCATGGTGAACATTAAAAATGAATTGGAGAATACTTCCGATGAAGCGGAAGACATGAGGTTTAATGATCTGGACGTAGATCCCCAGGCTATTCGGGCCATCATGATCAATGAGATCGTGCCGTCCGATCCTAAGCAGGACTTCTATGGCGGGGGAAATCCCCAATATTTGGAGACGGTCATTCCTTTGTTCCAAAAGGCAGGGCTGCCCGTAACTTCTATCGAAGACATTCTCAACATGGGCATTTATCTTACCAATGCGGTCAAGCGGCCCAAATCTCAGTATACGGTAGAGAAAAGCAGCATTGAACAGAGCCTGCCGTTTCTGGAAAAAGAGCTTGGCTTGTTCCCCCATGTGAGGGTGATCATGCTGATGGGGGATGTAGCCAAAAAAGCGTTTAATCTCCTTGCCAAGAAAAAGACCGGAAAAAACGCCGTGCCATCGATTTCAACCTACAAGATTCGCCACAGCGAAATCAATTATGGAGATGTTCGGATCATGCCTTCGTATATGATGACCGGGGGCAATATTTTGATCGAAAAATCCAAATTTGAAATGGCCTCCCGAAGATATCGCGCTTATGGCAAAGCTCCTTCGTGAACAGCCGTAATGCATCCGTACGCAACTTATTCCCATTTGAAAAAACGAAGAGACAGCCCCGAGCATAGCAGCGCAATCACAATCATTACGACAACGGGCATGATCACACTATCCAGAGGCAAGCCGAGCGAAGCGGCTTTCAACATCTTTATACCCTGTGTAAGCGGCAATAGATCGGCCGTTTTTTGAAGCGCCGCGGGCATGATCTCATAAGGCAAGGTAGCCCCGGAAAAAATCAGCATGGGAAAGTAGAGCAGGCTGGCTATAGCGCTTGCCGTTTTCATGTTGGGCGCAAGTCCGCCCACCAGCAGTCCGATGCTGAACATCGACAGCATGACCAGCAAGTATGCGCCTGCAAATGACAGCCATGAACCATGAAATTGATAATCAAAAAAAAGCGTCGCAGTCAAATAAACCAGGATAAGCGAAGCGATGGAATAGATCGCATAAATGACAACCTGTACGCCCAAGATGAGGGCGGGAGGGGTCGGCGTTACCTTGAAGCGTTTCAGTATCCTCCTGCTGCGATAGTCGGAAATCACCAAAGGAAGGCCCATTACGCCTCCGGCGCAGATCGCAATGGTCGCCAGCGCGCCAAAAGATTGTTCCAGGAACGTATATGCCGCGTCCTCGAAAGCCGGCTTATTCCCGAAAATCGCCCCTACAATGATCACTGCGATGACAGGCATGCAGATGGCAAAGATGAACATATCCATCCCGCGCAGCGACAGCTTGCCTTCGGTTTTGAGCAGCGTTCTAAATGCTTTCATTTTCGCTTCCCTCCTCGTCTGTATACCAAAGATAGGCATCCTCCAATTTCTCATGCGGGCTGGCTGCAATCGCTTCTTGCACGGTGCCGTAAAAAATGCTTTTCCCCTTTTTCAGAATCATGATGTTGTCACAGAGCGCTTCTACTTCGTCCATGAAGTGAGAGGTCAACACAATGGTTAACCCTCTTGCTTTTAAGTCGGAGAGACTTTTCCACACATCGCGCCTTGCTCTCGCATCAAGTCCGGTCGTCAGCTCGTCCAAAAATACGACTTCGGGGTTTGGAATTAATGCAAGCACGATGAACAGCCGTTGCTTCTGTCCTCCCGATAGCTCGCTTACTTGGCTTTTCAGCTTGTCGGACAGCCCGAACTGCTGTAACAAACTCGTATAATCCGCGGCGGTCTGGTAAAGGGATGCCGTGACCTCACAAAGCTCCGCCACTTTGATTTTGTCTTGGTAATTGGCTTCTTGAAATTGAACGCCGACCTTCTCAAACAGCTTCTTTCGTTCTTTTTGCGGGTCCATTCCCAATATGGTCACCGTGCCGCTGTCCGGTTGTTTGGTGCCCAACATACATTCCATGGCGGTGCTTTTGCCTGCGCCGTTTGCGCCCAGCAAGCCGAACACTTCCCCGCGACAAATCGCCAGATGGAGTCGATCAACCGCTTTGACTTTGGCGTAAGACTTGCTCAAGTTTTCTACCTTGATCGTGATTTGCACGTGATCCCATCCCTCCTGCATTTGTTGTTGCATCAATAAAATAACACCAGCGCAAAGTCTGGTGTTAAAGTGGAGGGTTAGTTGCAAATTGCTTTTTCATCGCCTCAAGTTGAGTGAGTATGATGCGAGCGTTTGTATCGGCGACTTGCAGGGAGGTGAGCAGTTTATCGCATACCGAGATCACGTCATCATTTTCTTCGGGCGTATCAATGGTTGCTCGCAAGTCCGCTTTGGGGTAACGGGATAACGCATTCAGCATTCGCAAAATGGCTGCCAGGGAATAATTGGAACAGCGTAAAGAACGTATCATTTTCAGCCGCCTTATATCCTCATCCGAATAAACACGATAACCATTTTGCTTTCGTTTCACGGTTAATAAACCATTCATTTCCCAATTTCGTAAGGTATCGATTGAGATTTGCAGAAGGTCGGCCGTTTCTTTTCTAGTTAAGCGAGAGGTGCTTTGTACCGGGGCTTTGCCTGACAACAGCTTTTCTGCAATCGCAATCGCTTCTTCGGCGTTTGTTTGTTCTGTTTTTATTTGTTGGCCATAACGCTCCGTCAGATGAATGGCTTTGTCGAAATTTCCGGCAGCAGAGGCCTTGATAATGGCAATGGCCTGCTTCCGCAGACCGTTTTGCAAAACCTCGACTTCCAGAGCCGTTCTGGCCAATTTAAGCTGTTCCACATGGAAATCTGTAAAAACGCGGTAACCGTTCGTTTTTCGCTCCGGTCGGGGGATAAGGCCAAGTTCCTCGTAAAGCCGCACCGTGTTCGGATGGATTTCAAAGCGGTGCGCGATTTCTGCTGTTCGATACGTACTCACGATCTGAACTCCCCCCTCCGTGTACGATATCATGACTTCATAAGTCTGGTGTTATAGTGGAGGGTTTTTATTATTATGAAAACGTGAAACGAATATTGAAAACCGCAAGAAATCGAAAATGGACTGACCTCCGATGAACCTCGGATGGGCTACTTCGCTTCAATGCGCTCCTGTACGCGCCGGGGCGCGGTTAAGGAGGCTTCGTCACCGAGCAGCTCCAAATATTGCTCGTAATGCGCCTTGGAATCCTCACTCAGACCGAGCGCCCATTCGGCATCGGCCAAGTGCAAATAGGCGATCGCGCGCTCCGGGACGAGCCGGATCACGTTGTCGAGAACGAGCTTCGCCTCCTCGTTCCTGCCGTCCAGCGACAAGAAATAACCGTAGTCGTGCAGCATGCCGACGTACGCTGCGAGGCCGATTCGCAGCTTGGCCCGGGGAGAGTCCGCGGACGGCGGGACGATATCGCCGCTTTCGAGCTTGCCTTCGGCATAGCCCCATATACCGAAGGCGTCTCCGTACTGCTTCAAGCCGTAATCGAGATACCGGATCGCCGTTTGCAAGTCGCTCTTGCGCATCCGCTGGGCTTCTTCGTGCGCGAGCTTCAGGGTCGGGGCGGCGAGCTCGAACATTTTCTCGTAGGAGGCAGGGTACTGCGGGGAATGCTCTTCGTACAGATCGATCAAGCCTTCCAGATTGCGGGCCTTCAACCGTTGGCTCTTCCGGTCGAAGTAGCGCTCGGTCGGATCGCCGTAGGCATGGGACACGACGAAGAAGCGTTTGCCGGACCATTCCAGCTCCGCGTTGGATTCGTAAGCTCTGTACGGCGCCTGCGTCCAGATCCGGATGCGGTTGCCGTGCGTCGTAAAGTCGACCTTGGCCCGATTGAGGAACAGATCGCCTCTCTCGCTGCTGGAAGCGCGGTCGAGCAGCTTGATCTCGGAGCCGTCCTCGTTCGCGGCCACGAGCACGAGCTCGATCCAGTCCTCGTTCTGCACGAAGGCGATGAATTCCCTCGTACAGCCTTCCGGATAACGGCCCAAGTCGACCTCGTAGAAGGCTTCGGCCGAAAGCTCGGACGCGTCGTCCTCGTTCATCTCCAGGGCGGTCGTAACGAACGGCCATATTTTGCCGTACAGCTGGTCTCCGTCCTCCAGCAGCATCAAATTGACGGGCCGCGAAGGCTCGCCTGGTTCCGCCGCCGCCGAGGCCGGCGAGCCGGCCGGCCAGATCAGGGCGATCGCCGCCAGCGCGCCCGCCGCCCATCGAATCCTCACATTCATTTTCCGCCAACCGCCTTTATCGTCGTATCGAACGGAGCCGCTCTCATGCATTCGGATTCGGCTCCAAATTTTTCAGAAACTCGACGGCTTCCTCGAGCGTGGACACTTTGACCAGCTTCGGCTTGAGCTTGAGATCCTTGACGGTCTTCTCGGCGAGCGTCCAATTCGATTCGTTCTGTTCGTGGTAAGGAACGAGGAAGTAATCCGCCTTCTCCCGGTCGGCCGCCATCAGCTTGTAGTTGATGCCTCCGATCAGGCCGACGGCGCCGTCCGCGCTGATCGAGCCGGTGCCGGCGATTCGGTAGCCGCGCGTAAGGTCTTCGCCGGTCAGCTGGGCGATGATCTCGAGCGTCATCATCAGTCCGGCGGAAGGACCGCCCGTATCCGCGAAGTCGAACTTGACGGGATCGGGGGGCGTGACCTTAAGCACGGTTTCGTTCCTGAAGCCGATGCCGGTCCGGTTGTCCGGGGCCATCGCGACGAGCGGGACGGTCGCGGAGTATTCCTTGTCGCCCCTCGTGCCCGATACGGTCACCCGGTCTCCGGGCTTCTTCGACGTTAAGTAGTCGGAAAGCTCCTTGGCGTTCGCGACGGGTGTATCATCCGCTTTCGTAATAATGTCGCCTTCCTGCAGGCCGTTGGCGCGCGCTTTCGATTCCGGAAGCAGCGCGTAGACGATGACGCCCTGTTCCTCGACGTCGATCGGCTTGTTCATGGCGTTGTACGAGGCGAGAAGGGCGTTCGCTTCGGAGCTGTCGCGCATCCAGGCGAGCAGGTTGCGGTAAGCCGCGATATTGGTCGCGCCGCTCGTGGCGACCGCTTCGCTCTTGACTTCCATGCGGGGATTCAGCATGGCGTAGACGATCGAGAAGAGATTCGGCTTCGAGTAGGTGGAGACGGTCGTGAAGAGGAACGCGCCTTTCTCCTCCAGCTCGCGGCCGGTCTCGACGCGCGGATGCACCGGCTCGGCCGAGCCGGGACCGTATAGCATGTAGGGCCATGGCTTTATGTAAGCATAGAGAAATAAAAGGATGAGAAAGCCGATGAGGAGGGCCGACCGGTAGCGGCGTATCCAAGATTGCGGCTTCGTGGGCATCCGGGTTCGCCTCCAGTTCGCTTAAGCTGGTCATGTTTGCGCAAGTTCGGAACGGATCATCCGAAGACGACGGCGAAAGCCGTTGACTTTGATCGCTTTATTATACCTTATATGGGGCGTTCGAAACAAAGCGGCTTGGGGAAGGGCAGGGCGCCGTCAAAGCCGGGACGATCGCGTCGCTATTTCAGGAAAGGCCGGCTCTTCGGGGCGAGATAAGACGACGGCGTAACGCTATTCCGTTCGCACGTTGCTATTTTCGGGATCTGTCGGCAAGGAGCGAGGTAAATTCGGCGTCTTTTGATGCTGAAGAACCTTACGGAGATCGGAGTATAATTGTATTTCGTACAACTAATACAAGTCCAATTCAACCCTTCCCATTCGATAATTGCATAAAGTACAACTAGTTCAGCCCCTTTCACTTCATTCTCGCCCAGTTCGACATATTAGTTGTACTTCGTACAATTATTTAAAAAATCCGCAATATTTTCGGGCAAATAATTGTACTTCATACAACTAGAGTAAGGCATGTGGCGGGGGCGTGAGTTGCGAATGTGCGGAGAGTGCCGGAAGTTCGAGGTTGCGGAGGCGCATGTTATAAATTCCGGCGTCAAAAAAGCCTTCGCCCGGGGGGCGAAGGCTTGGCGGCGTCAGCCGCGATTATTGCGCCATCATTTGGCGCAGCACCGTTTGCAGGATGCCGCTGTTGCGGTAGTAGTCGACGTCGACCATCGAGTCCAGGCGCACGATCGCTTGGAATTCGAACGTCGAGCCGTCCTCGCGTTTCGCGCTGACGGTCACCGTCTGTCCCGGAGTCACGTCATTGGACAGGCCGACGATATCGAACGTTTCGCGGCCGGTGATGCCGAGCGACCTCCAACTCTGTCCGGCAGGGAATTGCAGCGGGAGCACGCCCATGCCGACGAGGTTGGAACGGTGGATCCGTTCGAAGCTCTCGGCGATGACTGCTTTCACGCCGAGCAGGAACGTGCCTTTGGCCGCCCAGTCGCGGGAGCTTCCGGTGCCGTATTCTTTGCCGGCGACGACGATCAGGTTCGTGCCGTTCTCTTGATATTTCATCGAAGCGTCGTAGATCGACATCACTTCGTCCGTCGGCAGGTAGGTCGTCACGCCGCCTTCCGTTCCCGGAGCGACCTGGTTCCGGATGCGGATGTTGGCGAACGTGCCTCTCATCATCACTTCGTGATGGCCGCGGCGGGAGCCGTAGGAGTTGAAGTCCTTGCGTTCCACGCCGTGCTCGAGCAAGTATTTGCCCGCCGGGCTGTCGGCCTTGATGTTGCCGGCCGGGGAGATGTGGTCCGTCGTGACGGAGTCGCCCATGAGCGCCATGACGCGGGCGGCCTTGATATCCTGGATGTCGCCCGCTTGCGGCGCGAGATCCTTGAAGAACGGCGGGTTGGCGATATAGGTGGATTTCTCGTCCCACTCGTACAGCTCGCCTTGCGGAACCGGAATTTTGTTCCATTGCTCGTTCTGCGTGAACACGTTCGCGTATTTGGCGCGGAACATTTCCGGCGTCAGCGAAGCGGCGACAGCTTGCTGAATTTCTTCGTTCGTCGGCCAGATGTCTTTCAGATATACCGGCTTATTGTCGGCGTCGTAGCCGATCGGCTCGCTCGTCAAGTCGATATTGACGTTGCCGGCCAGCGCGTACGCGACGACGAGCGGCGGGGAAGCCAGGTAGTTCGCTTTGACCTGGGCGTGCACGCGGCCTTCGAAGTTCCGGTTGCCGGACAGGACGGCCGCGACCGTCAGATCGTTGTCCGCGATTGCGGCGCTTACTTCGTCCGGAAGCGGACCGGAGTTCCCGATGCAAGTCGCGCATCCGTAGCCCGCGACGTAGAAGCCGAGCTTCTCAAGGTACGGCAGCAGGCCCGCGTTCTTCAAGTAGTCGGTGACGACGAGGGAGCCCGGCGTGAGGGAGCTCTTGACGTAAGCCGGCTTCGTCAGGCCGCGCTCGACCGCTTTCTTGGCGACGAGACCGGCGCCGATCATGACGCTCGGGTTGGACGTGTTCGTGCAGCTCGTGATCGCCGCGATGACGACGGCGCCCGTGCTGAGCTTGCTCGTCTTGCCGTTCGGGTGCTTCACTTCCGCCGACTGCTCGATTTGAGCGTCGGTCAAGCCGAAGCCGCCTTTGTCGATCGGCGTGCGGATGCTTTCGTTGAACGATTGCTTCATCGCCGTCAGTTCGACGCGGTCTTGCGGACGCTTCGGTCCGGCAAGGCTCGGCACGATCGTGGACAGGTCGAGCTCGATCACTTCGGTGAATACCGGATCCGGCGTGTCGTCCGTGCGGAACATGCCTTGCGCTTTGTAGTAGTTCTCCACGAGGGCGATTTGGTCTTCCTCGCGGCCGGTCAGTCTCATATAGTTGAGCGTTTCGACGTCGACCGGGAAGAAGCCGATCGTCGCGCCGTATTCCGGCGCCATGTTGGCGACCGTCGCGCGGTCGGCCAGGCTGATGTTGGACAGGCCGGAGCCGAAGAACTCGACGAATTTGCCGACGACGCCCTTTTTACGGAGAATTTGCGTTACCGTCAACGCGAGGTCGGTCGCCGTGGCGCCTTCCGCCAGGCTGCCGGTCAGCTTGAAGCCGACGACTTCGGGCATGACGAAATAAAGCGGTTGGCCGAGCATGCCGGCTTCGGCTTCGATGCCGCCGACGCCCCAGCCGACGATGCCGAGACCGTTGATCATCGTCGTGTGGGAGTCGGTTCCGACGAGCGAATCCGGATAGACGTCGGTTACGCCGTCTTTCGTCTTCGTGGCGGCGACGGATGCCAGGTACTCAAGGTTAACCTGGTGAACGATGCCCGTCGCAGGAGGAACGGCGCGGAAATTATCGAACGCCGTCTGCGCCCAGCGAAGGAAGCGGTAGCGCTCCTCGTTGCGCTCGAATTCGACGTCCATGTTGTATTGCAGGGCGTCCGGGCTGCCGAACGCGTCTACCATGACGGAGTGGTCGATGACGAGATCGACGGGAACGAGCGGATTGATCCGCTTCGGGTCGCCGCCGGCTTGCTTGACGGTTTCGCGCATCGCCGCCAGGTCGACGACGACGGGTACGCCGGTGAAGTCCTGCAGGACGATGCGTGCCGGGATGAACGGGATTTCTTTGTCTTCGCGTCCTTCCGTCCAGGTCGCCAATTGCTTGACGTGCTCTTCCGTAATGCCGCGACCGTCGAATTGGCGAATCGCCGCCTCGAGCAGCACCTTGATGGAGAACGGAAGCTTGGAGACGGGACCGGCTCCTTGTTCTTCCAGCGCTTTCAGACTGAAGTAACGGTAGGATTTCCCGGATGACTGCAGCTGCGCTTGCACTTGGTAAGGGAATTTGGACAAGTGTGTAACCTCCTCGATAGGTATCGTATTGCTGGCCGTATTTTCGAGGAATCGCGAGTCCAATTGAGAATGAGTTTCATTCCGTGAAACGCGATTTCAAAAAATACTCTATGGCTTAAGTATACCCTGTTGTCGCTTCTCCGTAAAGGCGTTTCGGCCGATCCGCGGCCCGATTCCCGCGATTTTTGCGCATTATGCTTACCTTATAATGCCGCAAACGCCTCGGATTTCATCCCTGCGGGATCGCCGGTCGATTTTGCGGCAGGGGAGCGATACGCCGTAGCCACTGGGCGAGAGCGGATGCAGCGATCGGGAGTCGGCAGGCGTATCGGCGGGTGATGGGGAACCCGGCAGGCGAGTTAGTGGAACCGGCAGGCGAGCTGGGGAGCGGCGGAACTGGCAGGCGAGTCGGTAATAGTAGTGGAACCGCGGACGGGTTAGGGGAGTGAACGGACACAGCGGACGTTATTTTGTCGAAAACTGCTATTTTTGAAGGTGAAACGGACAGAGAATCCGCTATTGCGCTTATAACCAAGTAAATCAAGCAAGAATGAAGCAAATAAGCGCATCTGTGTCCGCAAAGGTACCCCAAAACCCTATTTGTTCACAGATAACGGATCTGTAGTCCGATCCATCGCTCGGGGGAAAACCGCGGTAGCTCTCCTCGGCTCGAAGCACCTCAACACACCTCACATCAAACACGTCTCACCTCGAAACGCCTTACCTCAACACGCCTCCAACTGGACGCACTTCAACTACCCCTTTACGCGAATCGCGAAAGCCCCTTGACGTTTGCGTTGGGCGCAATTGCGAGGAGATAGACGGTTTTTCGGGTTATTGGCGGTGGCGTCGGGCATAATTGCGGGGAGATAGACGGTTTTTCGGGTTATCGGCGGCGGCGACGGGGTTAATTGCGAGGAGATAGACGGTTTTTCGGGTTATTGGCGTTGGCGTCGGGCACAATTGCGGGGAGATAGACGGTTTTTCGGGTTATTGGCGTTGGCGTCGGGCGCAATTGCGAGGAGATAGACGGTTTTTCGGGTTATTGGCGGTGGCGTCGGGCGCAATTGCGAGGAGATAGACGGTTTTTCGGGTTATCGGCGGCGGCGATGGGGGGAATTACGGGGAGATAGGCGGATTTGCCGGTTATCGGCGTGAAGTCGGGCGGGCATGGTCTTTCCTAGCCGAGACGGGGCAGGAATGGAACGCGGATTCCGGGCATAGGATGGAATGGCGCGGTTTGGCGTCGGCTGTCGAGAAGTCGCATGTTGGAGGTGATCTCTATGCCGATCGAGGAGACGGCGTGGAAGCAGGCTCTGTTCGGCTACGTCAGCACGGTCAACGAGGCCGCGCTGCATGCGGACCCCCGCAAATTGCGGGACATACCCGACCGGGAGCACCGGGATAGATTGGAGTCGAGGCTGCTCCTCGAGTCGCGCCGGGACGCGAAGCGCGGAATCCGGGCGGCCAAGAGCGAGATGCGGGTGCGCATCGAACGTTCGCAGCAAGCGCGGAGCGAGGCGGCTGCGGATTTGTCCGTCCATGTGGTGCGCGCCATGGAGCAGTTCGGCCAGCCGTGGACGGAAGAGCGCGTGGAACGGGAAAGGGTCCGTTTCGTCAAAACCGCCCGGGGATGGCGTCTGACCGGAATCAAGCCGTTGGGCGGGGAGAGAACGTCGGAGCTGTATCCCCCGGAGGAAGACGACGCGCACGATCCGTGGGACGGGGAGAAGAAAGAGGCGGCCCCTTCCGCGCCATACTTGAATCCGCTGGCGATCCACGGAATGAAATCGCGTTTGTATGCCCCGGTTTATTATACGGGGAGCGACGGACCGGCCTCCGGCTCGGGCTTCAGGGGCGCTCCGTATCAGCGTGAAGCGGCGGTCGCTTACGCCGAGAGATGGTGGAACGAGCCGAACCCCGCCTATGAGAGTTTCGAGGTCAATTGCACGAATTACGTGTCCCAGTGTCTCTTTGCAGGGGGAGCCCCTATGAATTATACTGGTAGGAGGTCTTCGGGCTGGTGGTACAAGGGATATTCCGGCAACGAAGAGCAGTGGAGCTTCAGTTGGGCCGTCGCGGGGAGCATGAACCAGTTGTTGGCGAATCCGCGAACGTACGGCCTGCGGGCCGAAACCGTCTACGAACCCGAGGCGCTCAGGCCGGGAGACGTAATCTGCTACGATTGGGACGGCAACGGCCGGATTGGCCACAGCACGATCGTGACCGCGCTGACCCCGGACGGCATGCCGCTCGTCAACGCGAATACGGTCAGCAGCCGCCACCGATATTGGGACTATAAGGATTCGTACGCTTGGACGGACAGGACCCGGTACTATTTTTATCATATTGCGGATGAATTTTAAGGATGAAAGGTTTGGCTCGTTCGCGAGGGTGGGCTCGCGGACGGAATGTCGAGGAGAAGCCGGAGGTAAACGCAGCTATGGGGAACAAAATACGCGTCGGACTCGTATACGGGGGCCGTTCGGGCGAACATGAAGTGTCGCTGCAGACGGCCTTGGCCGTGTTGAAGGCGTTCGACTACGATCGTTACGAGCTTGTCCCGTTCTATATTACGCCGAAAGGCCAGTGGAGGTCGGGGCCGCTGTTGAGCGCCCCGCCGGCGGCGGTCGCCGAGCTGCAATTCGCGTCGTCCGCGGCTCCGGAAGCGGCGAAGGAAGGGGATGCGCCGACCGGAAGCGCGCTGCTTCCCGTTCTGCGCGGCATGTCCGAGCAGATGCTGGCGGATGGCGCTCCCGCGAACGACGGCAGACCGATCGACGTCATGCTGCCGCTGCTGCACGGGACGTTCGGGGAGGACGGGACGATTCAGGGGCTGTTCGAGATGGCCGGCCTGCCTTATGTCGGGGCGGGCGTACTCGCTTCGGCGGTCGGGATGGACAAGGTCGCGATGAAGACGATGTTCGCGCAAGCCGGTCTACCGCAGGTGGGCTATCGTCATTTTATCCGTTATCAATGGAAGAAAGATCGGGAATCGGTGCTAGCCGACGTGGAGGAGCTTGGGTATCCGTGCTTCGTGAAACCGGCCAATCTCGGTTCCAGCGTCGGCGTGTCCAAAGCCCGCGACCGCGAGGAGCTGGTCGCCGCGATCGAACAGGCGCTGCGGTTCGACCGCAAGGTCATCGTCGAGGAATTCATCGACGCGCGGGAAATCGAAGTCAGCGTGCTCGGCAACGACGATCCCCGGGCTTCGGTGCCGGGCGAGATCGTCAGCTCGAACGAATTTTACGACTACAACGCGAAATACATCGACGGCAAGTCGATCATGGTCATTCCGGCGGAAATTCCGCGGGAAACGGCGGACGCGGTCCGCGACATGGCGATCCGGGCGTTCCGTTCGATCGACGGCTCGGGGCTCTGCCGCGCGGATTTCTTCCTGCGGCGGAGCGACGGCAAGCTGTTCATCAACGAAGTGAACACGCTGCCGGGCTTTACGCCGTTCAGCATGTATCCGCTCATGTGGAAGGAATCGGGCGTCTCCTACCGCGAGCTGCTCGACAGGCTCATTCGGCTTGCGCTCGAGCGGTTCGAGGAGCGGCAGTCGATCGATTACGGCAGCGGAACATAACGGAGAGCGCAAGAAGAGGCAGCCGCAAGGCGTTGCCTCTTTTTTTGATCCGCCAACTCGCCAACTCCGCTTTCGGCCCGGTCTTTGTCAGGCGCATGGGCGGCGAACGGACACAGCGGACGCTATTTTGTCGAAAACCCCTGTTTTTGCGGGCGGTTCGGACAGAGAATCCGCTATTGCGCTTATGGGCAGGCAAATCTATTCGATATGGCGCAAATAAGCGCATCTGTGTCCGTAAAGGTGCCGAAAACCCCCATCTGTTCACAAATAGCGGATCTGTAGTCCGAACAGTCGGAGGGGGAGAGGCGATCGAATGCGACGGATCTGTAGTCCGAACCGTCGGCGGAGGAGCGGCGATCGAACACAACGAGCAGGCGACGGAATTCGGCGCCTGCTCGCGATTTATCCCGCTGACGCCGCCGCCATCGCCTTCTGCCGTTTGCGGAAGGTGACGCCCGACAGCCAGATGCCCGCCTCGTACAGCGCGAGCAGCGACGTGATGACGATAAAGTCGGAAATAAAGTCCGGCGGCGTGATCATGACGGAGAGGATGACAAGGACAAGGTACACGTATTTGCGTTTCTTGCGCAGCATATCCGGCGTCACCAGACCGAGCGAGGTGAGGAAGACGATGACGACGGGCAGCTCGAACAGAAAACCGAGCGGCAGCGTCGAGATCAGCATGAACCGCAAATATTCGCTCGCCGTAATCATCATCTCGAACTGCCCTTCGGCCAAGGTCATCAGAAACTGGTACAGGATCGGGAAGATGACGTAATACCCGAAGGCGATGCCGACGGCGAAGCTGATGAAAATCCACGGAATGATCAGCAACGTTTCCTTGCGCTCGTGCGCAGTAAGCGCCGGCGTGACGTATTTCCACAGCTGAAACGCCGCGAACGGCAGCGTGAAGCCGATGGCCAGAATGGCGGCGACGGAGAAATAGATTTTCAACACGTCGAGCGGTCCGAGCAGCACCATCGAGTCGCTGTTGAAGATGATCGGGATCAGCCAGCGAATGAACGCCAGCGAAGCGACGAACACGGCTCCGAACGCGAGCGCGGTCTGAAGGATGCGCTTGCGCAATTCGCCGACGTGCTCCAGGATCGTCTTCTGCTCCAGCAGTTCAGTTCGATTGGGTTCGTTCGTTGTTGTTTTCTTTGGCATTGTCATCCGCCTTTTCGTCGATCAGGTTGCGGGTGCCCTTCTTGAACTCGCTCAAGGTGCGTCCGACCGCGGAGCCGATCTCCGGCAGCTTCTTCGGTCCGAAAATGATCAGGATGATAATCAGAATGATAATCAAGCCGGGAATGCCGATATTATTGAACATGCGCTAACGCCTCCTCAGGCAAGAAGTTGTGTGGGATCGACCGGCAGCCCGGTCGCGGCGGACCGGCCGACGGCCTCGACGACGGCGAGCGAACGCAGCGCCTCGCGCCCGTCGACATCGGGGGCGGCGCCGTTCCGCACGCAAGCGACGAAATGGTCGACCGAGCGGGCGAAGCAGCCGCCCACCTCGCCGTCGTAGAACGGCCAATGCGTATGATCCGGTAGGTGGTAGGAAGTCTCCGATACGAGGGAGACGCCCTGATTCGATCCGTCGATAAACGCGCCGCCCCGCGTGCCGATAAAGTGCAGGCTCGCGTCGAGCGGGGCCGGCAAGGTGGACGGAAGCACCCAGCTCGTATCCAGCATGCCGAGCGAGCCGTTCGGGAATTTGAGCGTCGCCGCGAACGCGTCGGGCGTGCCGATGGCGGCGCATTTTAACGTGATGCTTTCCGCGAAGACGCGCTGCGGCATGTCCCCGTTGAACCAGATCATCAGATCCAGGTCGTGAATCGCCGTCGAGATGAGCAGATCGGTCCACGGCCCGTACTTCTCGGCACCCGCGAACGTGCCCCGCCGCCGGGCGAAGACGGTCACCGGATCGCCCAACTCTCCCGCGAGTATGCGCTGCTTCAAATCCTGGAAGCGCCTGTCGCGGCGGAGGATATAATTGACCGCCATCAAGGTTCCGCTTCGCTCGACTTCCCGGACGAGCTGGGCGGCTTCGCCCAAGGACCGCGCGAGCGGCTTCTCCATCAGCATCGGAATGCCCCGTCCGGCGATCTCTCTCGCCATCTCCAGATGAACCGATTCCGGCGTCGCCACGGAGATGAGGTCCGGCTTCTCCCGCTCCAGCATCTCCGTATAATCCTCGTACACTTTAATGTCGTAAGCGTCGGCGAACGCTAGCCGCGCGGCTTCCGACACATCGGCCGCCGCGGTCAGCTCGACGTCTTCCCGCTGCACGTATGCCCGCGCGTGCGCATGCCCGATGCCGCCCGCGCCGATCACGACGGCCTTCAATTTGCTCCTCATCGGCACTGCTCCCTTGCTTTTATTTGTCGCCTCCGACGACGACCTGCACGATCTGCTTCTGGAAGAACGCCACGATCAGAAACACCGGCAGCATCGAGACGACGGCCGCGCCGGCCATCTGTCCGATCTGGATGTTGGTCGTGCCGCGGTACAGTCCGATCTCGACCGTCAGCATTTTCAGCGAGGACGTAAAGATGAGCGGCGTCAAAAATTCGATCCAGGCCAGAATGAAGCTGAACAGGAACGCCGCCGCCATGCCCGGACGCAGCAACGGCGCGTAAATATCGAAGAACAGCCGTCCGATGCCGCAGCCGTCCATGAGCGCCGCCTCTTCGATCTCCTGGTTGACCGCTTCGACGAACCCCTTCAACACCCAGATCATGAACGGCAGCACGAACGCGGTGTAAGCGAGAATGACGCCGGCGAACGTGTCGTTCAGTCCGAAGTTGACGAACAGGATGAAGATCGGAATGACGAACAGCACGGTCGGAAAAATGTAGATCGATACCATCGAATACAGAATCGTTCGGCCGAACTTGATGCGCTCTCTGGCCAGAGCGTAAGCGGCCAGCACGCCGGCCGCGACGGCCAGCAATCCGGAAGAGGCTGAGACGATCAGGCTGTTCTTCAGCGCCGTCTTCAACTGAACGATGTGATCGGGCTTGAAAATTTGCTGATAATGCTCCCCGGTCAAGTAGGTCGGGATCAGGTTGATGTCTTTGCTGCGAATATCGGTTTCATGTTGTACGCTCATCAGCACGACGGTGTAGATCGGGAAGATCATGACGACGAAGACGAGGATCGCGGCAGCGTAGATGCCAATCCGTTTCAGGGGCTTCCGTGAACTCAACCGGCTTCTCCTCCCTTCGAGATGCGTCTTGCCGCGAGCATCAGCACGCCGATGACAACAAGGGTCAGCGCGAGCAAAATATAGGCGGCCGAAGCGCCCGTGCTCATGTCATAGTTCTGGAACGACTCGCGATAGACGAAATAGTTCAATGTCGCCGTATTTTGCCCGCCGCGCGTCAGCACGAAGATCGAATCGAACGCCTTCATCGCGAAGCTGAACTGGATCACCACGAGCGGGATCAGCACCGGGAACATGAGCGGCAGCATGAAATAGCGGAACTTCTGCCACAGGTTCGCGCCGTCGATGGACGCGGCTTCGTAGATCTGGTTGTTGATGTTCTGCAGGCCCGCAAGGATGAACAGCGTCAGGAACGGAATGGCGCGCCAGATTTCCACCATCATAATAATGTGCAGCGCGGACGTCGGATTGCCGAGCCAGACGGTGTTGCCGTTCGTCAAGCCAAGCTGGTACAGCATGGCGTTAATGATGCCCGACTCCGCGTGAAACATCTGGCCCCACATGACGCCCGACACGACGGGCGGCACCGCCCAGGGCAGCAGCACGGCCGTGCGGACGATCGACCGTCCGAAAAACGGCTGGTTGAGCAGCAAAGCGATCAGAAACGAGAAAACGAGCGATACGAACGCGATCATCAGGCCGAAGTAGAGGGTGCGGCCGATGATTTGCTGGAATTGGCTGTCTTGAAGCAGGCGGATATAATTGTCCAGCCCGACGTATCGTTCGATCTCGAACGAGACGAAATCGACTCTGGCAAAGCTGAAAAGCACAGTCTGTACTGCCGGATAGAGATACATTCCTAATACAAGCAGAACGGACGGCAGCAGAAACAGCCACAGGAGCCATTTACTTTTTCCCCGCTTCGAGGTTGTCGTCAGCATGCAGGCCCCCCCATTAGATGCAATCCTGATCCGCGGCCAGCCCGCAGGAGGCCGGACGCGGATACGGAAATTAAGCCGAACGGCTGCTGTTGATTTTGTTGACGGCGTCGTTCAAGGCGTCCTTCGGGCTCTTGGACCGGTTCAACGCTTGATGGACTTCTTCCGACAGGATATTCGTCCATTGCGAGTAATCCGCGGAGCGGTAGCCCTTGGTCGGATACTGGTAAGCTTGCTTGACGACGCTGGCCGTCGGATTCGTCTTCAGCACCTCCGGATCGTCCAGCAGCTCGCTGTAGATCGGCAGCCACGGCGTCTCGATGCCTTGCTTGCGCTGATTCTCGTAAGAGGTGACCAGCTCGATAAACCGCCAGGCTTCGGCCTGGTTTTTGGCGTATACCGGAATGGACAGGAATTCGGAGCCGTCCACGGAGGCGCTCGTCTTGACCGACGGATTCGGCGCCACGCCGACGTGGCCCTTGATCGCGGAATCGTCTCCTTCGGCGACGCCGGCCATAAACGGCCAGGTCGTAAAAATGCCGCGCGTTCCCGCCAGGAAGCCGGGGGAAGCGTCGAACACCCACGTATAGGTGACGGAGCCCGGATCGATGCACTTGTGCGTGTGCAGCAGATCGACCATTTTTTGCAGCGCTTCAATGCCGGCTTCGCTGTTCATAACCGGCTGATTATCCAGATCCAACAAGTCGCCGCCGTGCATCTGAATGAGCGAACCGTACATCCAGAGCACGTGGGGGCCGGCCCACGCGTCCACAAGCCCGTAATGCTCCGTGCCGTTGCGGCTGCCGGTCATCGCCTTGGCGTATTCGACCATCGTATCCCACGAGCCTGGCGTCGAATGCCAGTTGGCCGGCGCTTCCGGATCCAGTCCGGCGTCGGCCATCATTTTTTTGTTCCACAGCATGACCGGACAGCCCGTCGTGACCGGAATGGCGTACGTTTTGCCGGAAAATTGCCCCGCGCCGAAAGCGCCCTCCAGTATCGGGCGGCTGCCGTTGACGATGGAAGCGGCTTTCGCGTCCAGATCGACGAGCCAGCCTTTGTCGGCAAGCTCGGCGCCGATCTCGGCGGTAACGAAGACGGAATCCCATTGGGACTGGCGCGCAACGAACGCGCTCGTCAGCTTGTTCTTCAAATCCGTCGTGGTCACGTACTCGATGGCGGGGTTGACGCCATGCTGCGACTGGTACGCGGGGGCGAGCGCGGCGATGTACGTCATCTCCGAATTCAACAGCAGCGAGAGCCGGCCGGTGAATTCATCGTCCAGCGAGTCCGACGCGCCGCCGAGATTGTTCCCGGACGATTTGGGCGCGCAAGCGGCCAAATACAGCAGAGCCCCGGCCATCGAAAATTGTCCCGCCCGCTTAAAGAGCTCCCTGCGGGTCATTTTTTGGTTCCAATCCATGTGCAACCGCTCCTCCCAGAAGCAAATTAGGTGATTGAAAGCATTCTGTCATGTCCGAAAACGATCCGATCCGGCTTTTCCGCCGCAATCCGGTCCAGGCTCCGCCCGATCAGCTCCGCCTGCTCCGGCGGGTACCAGTGGCTGAACTTGCGTTCCGTCCATTCGGTCCGCGTCATGGCGTTGTCGCCGACGATGGCATACTTGCCGTCCGCCGCCCGCGCGATCAGCGACAGGCTGCCCGGCGTATGCCCCGGCGTCAAATAGGCTTCCACGCCTGCCATGACGCGCAGCGGCTCTCCGGCCGGGACGGTCGTGACGGCGTCGAATCCGGCGATCTTCGCGCGTACCTCTTCCTTGCCGTAAATGCTCTCTCCGAATGCCAATTCCCCCTCCCCGATGATCAGCTCCTTGCCCTTGAACAGCGTTATATTGCTAAAGTGGTCATGATGCCAATGCGTCACGACGACTTTGTCAATATCCTCGTAAGTCAGGTCTTTCATCTTGAGCGCGTCTTGCAGCATGCCGTAAAAGCCGATATGATGGTTGCCCGGATCGACGATGACGTTCCGTTCTCCCCGGATCAGCACGACGCTGGCCACGGGCAGGAAGCCCATATTGCAGTTCGGCAGCGCCGTCGCGGCCGGATCGATGCCGAACAGCCGTTCCATATCGTCCAGTTGCATGTCGGACGACGAGGCCATATGGTAGACGAGCTCGTCCTTGTACAGGCTGAACCGGATCGTATACGGTTGAATGATCACGTCCACTTGCGGTTTCATGCGCGTTCCTCCCTCAGGCGTCTTTCGAGCGAATGGCGTTGCCGATCCAGGCGAGCGTCTGATCCGCCATAAAGCCGTAATTATAGAAGCTGAAGCCCTGGCTGATCGGCGACAACGCCCGAACTTGCCCAAGCAGGTCTTGCTCGCCGGCCGTCTGCGGCAGAATCGCCCGGATCGCGGGAATCACCGCCGGTATGGCGCCGCATTGCGCGAGGAGCGACCGGTACTCGGCGATCTTCTTCTCCAGCACCGCCGCGTCCGTGAAATAGAACGTGGGGTGGAAGGCGTCGACGACCGGCGTCCATTTCGCCAGGTCGACGCCGTTCTCCCAGCTCGTGCCGCGCGGTCCAAGGCCGTACAGCGGCCCGAAGTCGACGGCGTGCAGCTCCGTGCCCGGCGCGTTCGCGCCGATGGTCCGGCGAATCTCCGTCAGAAGATCGAGCAGCAATTGTTCGCGCAATTGCAAATATTGCAAAAAGTCGGATGGAGCATGCGTCAGCAGCTCGTCCCAATTCCAGTCGTAGGTCTGCTGGAAAGGATCGGCGAAATGCCCGCAGCAGGCGTCGCGCACGAACCGGGCCAGGTTCGCGGCATCGATGCCCTTCGCCTCCGCGGCCGCCGTCATGCCGGGATTGAAGGACAGCGAAAGCAAAAATTCGATGGCCTTCGTCATCGGCACGCCCATCACCTCATGATGGTAGCCGTGCCGCAGCGGCATGCATTCCAGCGATTCCAGCAGGATGGCGTCGAATTCGTAGTTTTGCGCCAGATCGGTATAGAAGTCGAGGAAATACCGGCGCAATTGGGCGTTCGACGGACAGAGCGCGGTCGGCAGCCGGTCGCCGAAGGCGTTGACCGCGGCCGTCTCGGGATAGCGGAAGCCAAGCGCGCTGTTGTGCAGCAGCAGCGTCCATGCGGTCAGCTTCATGCCCCGCTTGCGCGTCGCCTCCCGCAGCTTGCTCCAGAACTTGCGATCGACGATGGCCGATACCGGCGGTTGAATCGGCGACGAAGCGTACCAGCGGCCCGGCTCGATATAGATCGCGCCCGGCTCCGGAAAAATCAGCTTGCGCGACGGGTTGCGCGGCAGCAGGAAAAATCCGGAATGATACGACACGGCCACGTTGATCCCGTTCAGGCCGTTCGCCTGCAAGCGGTCCAGCACGCGATCGATGCCTTCGTCCGCGATGTCCCACGGATAAATCCAGATTGAATGCGATTTCAATTCGATCGACCCCCGGTTTTTAAATTTGGTCGGGACGCGCCCAGTCCCATTCGTAGAAGTGGCGGATGAAAGCCGCCACCCGATCCGTCATGACGTCGAACAGCGCTTCGCCCCGTTCCGGCGTCGCGGCGGTCGGATCGCCCGCGACGCCCTCCTCGGTAATTTCCTTGAAATCGAACGCGACCGAGACTTGCCCGCCGATCGCCAGATCGCCCGACAAGTAGCCGGATTTCGGATGCCATAGCGCGTTCTTGATCTGCTCGTCCTTCACGAGACTGCGGTCGACGTGCATCATCAGCGACGTTTCCATCTCGCAGGCGTGATCAATGCCGCCGGGCGCGGACTCGCGCCAGGCCTGAATGTCCGGCACGGCAAAGTCCCAATAGGAGGCCGTCGCCACGCGGACCCGGTCGCTGAACGCCAGATCGGCTGCGACGCTTCGCAGCGGCGCCATATTGCCGCCGTGGCCGTTGAGCAGCAAAATTTTGCGGAAGCCGTGCTCCCATAAGCTCCGGCACACATCCCCGATCATCGCCTGAAACGTGGACAGCGACAGCGTCACCGTTCCTTTGAATTGCATGTGATGCGGAGAAAAGCCCGTCCAGATCGCCGGCAGCACGACGACCGGCACGTGCGCCGAAGCCTTCGCGGCGGACGTCTCCGCGACGCGGGACGCCAGCCTCCAGTCGGTGTCGAGCGGCATATGCTTGCCGTGCTGCTCGAACGCGCCGACCGGCACGACCGCCACCGCTCCCTCCGCGATTCGCCGTTCCGTATCGTCCCACGTCATCTCGCCCAATTTGATCGTCATCGGAACGCCTCCTGATTTCGTCGAATCAAATCAGTAAAACCTTGGTTTCATTTTTTCTATATTATATTATGAGCTTCAGCTATTGTAAAACTATATTTTCAGTTTTTCTGAGGAAATGTGAGGAAATATGACATTGCGCATAAAAATAGAGACAGCGATTTCGCGTGAAACCGCTGTCTCTATCGTTCCTTCTTGCTTTTCATCGTCGCAACCTGGCGGAAGGACGGTCATGCTCGATCGTACAGATACCCCAACTTTTTGGAAATGACTCGCGCCGTCTCCATAATGTCTTCCGCGATCGCCGGAATCTTGTCGTCCGGAAAACGGTGCAGCGCGCCGGAAAGGCTGACGGCGCCTTCGACGCGGCCGAACATATTCATGACGGGAGCGGCGACGCAGCGCGCCCCCAGCGTAATTTCCTGATTGTCCACCGCGTAGCCCGCTTCGCGGACGCCCGCCAAATGCCTAAGCAACGCGTCCCGGTCGGTGATCGTGTTCGGCGTGATGACGGCCAGGCCTTTGTCCCGCACGATCGCGTCCAGCTCGTTCTCCGGCAGGAAGGCGGCGATCGCCTTGCCTGCGGCCGTAGCGTGAAACGGGGATTTCGACCCGATGGCGTCGGTCATGCGCAAGGCGTAAGTGCCTTCTATAATTTCGACGTACACGATTTCGTGCCCCGTCAGCACGCACAGATTAACGGTGTCCCCGTACTTGTTCACGAGCTTCTGCATCTCCGCGACCGCCGAAGCCCGGAGCGAGCTGCGCTCCAGCAGGTTTTTCGTGATGACCAATTGCTTGAACCCCAGGCAGTAGTTGCCGTCTTCGTCGCTTCGGCTGATGAAGCCGCGTTTCTCCAACGTCAGAATGACCCGAAACAGCGACGATTTGGGCTGGTTGACCAATTCCGCGAGTTGGATCAAGCTCAGCGAATGATGTTCGGACAACGCTTCGATGACGTCCAGCGCCTTTTCCACCGATTGAATGGAGTACCGGTTGAGCATCTCCGCGTTTTCCGCGCTCGAGCCCGTACTTTTTTTCATGGTTATCCCACTACCTTTATTCAAGTGCCATACTAGTGCTATACTAGAGCATTTTCCAACGTAAGTAAATCATTCCGGAAAAATGATCCGGTTCAGCTGTGCCGGACGTTCCCGGTATAAGCGACGACGTCGACCTCCACCCGATATTTCCCCAGATCGCTGACGACGGTCGTGCGGGCCGGGAACGGCTTGCCGACCGATTGCTCGTAAGCCCGGTTGTACGCGGGGATATCGCGGGGATCGGTCACGAACGCGTTGACCTTGACGACGTGGTCGAGCGTAAGCCCGGTTTCGCCCAAGATCGTTTCGATATTGCGGAAGCACTGCGCCAATTGCTCTTCGACCGTATCCCCGGCCAATTCGAGCGTTTCCGGATGAACGCCGACCTGACCGGACACGTAGACGAACTCTCCTGCATGAACGGCATGCGAGAACGGCAAGGGAAACTGCGGGCCGCGGGAAGAATGAATAGCCTTCGACATCCAGTTACCAGCTCCTTGATCAGAAGTTTCATTTAATAAAACATAGGTTTCAAATATTAGTGTAACGTTCTTCAATTTATTTGTAAACATGTCGAAGTCGGGCGTTCGCTTTTCCTGCGGCCCTTGAGAAGGGTATAATGATTCCACAGCGGTCAGCTTCGAACGTCGTCCCGGGATGACGGGAGCGCTCGGGGTTTGATGCCAATCGAGAGGGAGGGATCGCCATGGGATTCCAAACGGAGTTCAATTCCGTCTGCAAATTCAAATCGGAGCAAGAATTATATGAGCTGCTGGAGTACGGGCGGGGCAAAATGGTCAAAAAGCAGTTTCGCGTCTACCCGACCGGACAGAAGGTGATCGCGTATTCGCCGGACAATAAGGCGGTGGCGATCGTGCGCATTTCGGCGTCCATCGCCGAAATCAATTTCCAGGGGGAAGAAGTGACCCAGGTGGAGATGGAGCTCGTGCGCCGCTTGACGGAGGAAGAATCGAGGGTGCAGACGGCGCTCGCACATGAAATGTTCTTCGGAGAGCAATCCTAGAACCCGTAGCCTAGGCGCGGGAGGTTGAACGTTCGTGATCGTAAGATTCGGATTCGTCGCGATGTCCGTGGAGCTGGAGAACGCCTCTCCTTCGAAAACGATGACGATGACCAACTTTGCGAAGCTGGCCGACCGGGAGGCGGCTCTTCGGCGGTTGGAGAGAATCGCGGAACAAAATTTGGGGAACACGCTGCGGATTCTGAAGCATGCCCGCCATATCGGGACGCGCGTCTACCGCATGACGTCCAAGATCATTCCGCTCGCGACCCATGCGGAGCTGCGGGACTGGAATCCGTACCCCGTCTTGGCGGCTTCGTTCGCCGAGGTCGGGGCTTTCGTGCGGAAGCACGGCTTCCGGGTTTCCTTCCATCCGGACCATTTTACGGTGCTGAATTCTCCCCGCGAGGAAGTGTATCGCCAAGCCGTCCGCGATCTGGACTATCACGTCCGCATGTTCGAGGCGATGGGATTGGACGGCCGCGCGCTGAACAACATTCACGTCGGCGGCAGCTACGGGGACAAGGCGGCGGCCGGCAGACGGTTCATCGAACGGTTCGCCCGGATCGACGGCAGACTGGCGGCGCGGCTGACGCTGGAAAACGACGATAAGACGTTCACCGCGGCGGAGACGCTGGCCATCGCGGAAGAGGCCGGCGTGCCGATGGTGCTCGACGTTCACCATCACGCGGTCAATCATGGGGGCGATAGAGCAGAGGCGATGTGGCCGAGAATCGCCCGGACGTGGGAGAAGCTCGCATGGAACGTCGCCCATGCCGGAGATCCGGAGCTCGTCCTGCCGCCCAAAATCCACGCCTCCAGCCCCAAGAGCGCGTCCGATCCGAGAGGCCACGCCGATTACGTCGAGCTTGCGCCGCTGCTGGACTTTCTGATCGCGATCGCGGGGATCACCCCGGCCGTCGACGTGATGATCGAAGCCAAGCGCAAGGACGAAGCGCTGCAGAAGCTTATGCGCGATTTCAGGGAATTGGAGGCGGCGGGGGGCCCGGTGCGGATCGTCGACGGAGGATGCGTGGAGATCCGGCCGTGAAAACGCAATCAGCCTTGGCCCGCCTGCTCCGTTTGGCTGTTGCAATCCCCCGGGAAATAAGGTACGTTGGACAAGGAAGGATGCCGCGGCAAGAGCTGGGAAAGCGGCTGCGCGTCCTTACTTGCGAAGAGGGGGAAAACCGCGGAATGAACGGATTGCTGGAAGGAAAGAACATCGTGGTCATGGGCGTCGCCAACGAGCGGAGCATCGCCTGGGCCATCGCGCAATCGCTCGCGTCCCAAGGGGCGCGGCTGGTGTTTACATACGAGAACGAACGGGTAGAGGAACGGGTCAAGAGATTGTCCGGCACGATCGAGGGCTCGCTGACGCTGCAATGCAACGTCTCCTCCGACGAAGATATCGACGCGCTCGCCTCCCGGCTGAAGGAAGAAGTCGGCGTCGTGCACGGGCTGGCGCATTGCATCGCGTTCGCCAAGGCGGAGGAGCTGGACGGCCTGTACGTCAATACGTCCCGCGCGGGCTTCGCGCTGGCGCACGACGTCAGCGTCTACTCGCTGACCGCCGTCGCGCAGCGGCTTCACCCGCTTATGACGGAGGGCGGCAGCATCGTGACGCTGACCTATCTCGGCGCCGAGCGTTCGCTGCCGAATTACAACGTGATGGGCGTGGCCAAGGCGGCGCTCGAAGCTTCGGTGCGTTACTTGGCCGGCGACCTCGGACCGAACGGCATTCGGGTCAACGCGATTTCCGCCGGGCCGATCCGCACGCTCGCGGCCAAAGGCATCGCCGGGTTCAACACGATATTGAAGCAGGTCGAAGAGAAAGCGCCGCTGCGGCGCAATACGGAAGCTTCCGACGTCGGCGACGCGGCGCTGTTCCTGATGAGCCCTTGGGCGCGCGGCATTACGGGCGAAATCATTCACGTCGATAACGGATTCAGCACGGTCGGCATCTAGCCGATCGCCGGGGGAAGCCGTCCATGTCCGAGTGGCAAGGGCGGCTTCTTCCTTCCAACGGCCCGAACGAAAAATCCGCGTCCGCTCCGTTCCAATCGTCGCAACCGCTCGACGCCGTTTTCGTATACAATAGAAGCAGGACGACCTTGTCCTTGCAAACGATTTCGAAGATTAGAGGGATGGATGATGGACGCGAACCAGCCGGGCAGCATAATCGGCGGCAAGAGCTTTACGGCGGTCGCCGTCAATTGCGCGGCCAAAGCCGGAGAATGGATCAAGAGCAGAATGGGAAGCATCTCCCAGTTGGATACGAAATATTCGATGAGCGACCTCGTGACGGAAGTGGACAAGGGTGCCGAGCGCATGATCCGGAACTTGATCGCCACGCATTTTCCGACTCACGATTTTTTGGGAGAGGAAGGCGTCGAGCCCGGACCCGAGGCGTCGGCGAAGGCGCTGCGGGAAGCGAGCGGCTCCGAATACTTATGGATCGTCGATCCGATCGACGGAACGACCAATTACGTGCACGGCTTTCCGTTTTATTCGGTTTCGATCGCGCTCGCGCATCGGGGGGAAGTGATCGTCGGGGTCGTCTACGATCCGTCCAGGGACGAGCTGTTCGTCGCGGAGAAGGGCAAAGGCGCTTACGTGCACGGCCGCAAAATTCAAGTCTCGGACGAGCCGGCGTTGAACCAAAGCTTGGTCGCGACAGGGTTCCCTGCCGATCCTCACATGGCGTTGCCGGCCAACTTGAAGGCGTTGCAATCGCTCGCGCCGAAGGTGCGCAATCTGCGCGTCTCCGGATCGGCCGCCTTGCATCTAGCCTACGTGGCCGCCGGAAGATTGAGCGGCTTCTGGGAATACAACCTGAGCGCATGGGATGTCGCCGCGGGCTCGCTGCTCGTGCAGGAAGCGGGAGGGCGCATGTCGGATCTGGCGGGCGAGCCGTACCATCTGGGCGTCCGCAACGTGGCGGCCAGCAATGGTAAAATTCACGACGAGCTGATTCGCGAACAGGCGGCCGCGGTTAACACATGAGATGAAGCCCTTTCGAGAATGCTAGTGGTGAAGGAGGCGAACGCCGTGGATCGACGGGATGCGGAGGAATTGCTCGCGCGCCAGTTGGGCGAGGCAGGGCCGGAGCGCTTGGAGGCGAACGCCGCGGACCAGCGGAAGGCGGAGGAATTGCTCGCGCGCAAGCTGAGCGAGGCAGGGGCGGAGCGCTCGGAGGCGAATGCCGCGGACCAGCGGAAGGCGGAGGAATTGCTCGCGCGCAAGCTGAGCGAGGAAGGACCGGAGCGCTCGGAGGCGGAAGCCGAGGCCCAAGCCGCGAAGCGGCTGCTGCCCCGCTGGGAAATTCGCATTCAAGCGGAGCTGGACCCGGTCGTCGAAGAGACGCGTTCCTATCGCGCGATGGCGCAAGAGGTGGACGGCCGTTACGATAAGGTGAAGCTGGACGCGGACGAACCGAATCGCGACTCAGAAGGACATTCCGGATAGCGGGATGTCTTTTTTTCGTATGCGCGCCTTGCCAAGCTAGTCCCGACTAGCCGGTGAAAGTCCGGTCATCCGGCTAGATTGGCTCGGCGGCTGCTAACGGACATATCGGACCTTATTTTGTCTAAAACCCCACTTTTTGATGGCAATTCGGACAGACGATCCGTTATTTCCATTTTTAGTGGCCGAAATGGCCATTAACGAAGCAAATAACGGATTCTCTGTCCGCACAGGTGTCTAAAACCCCGTTTTGTTCACAGATAGCGGATTCTCTGTCCGAACGGCCCGCCGACACGATGCGTTTCTCTGATGAGCTATTGCGGGAAGGGATCTGGATGATGCGCTCGACCGGCTGGAGAGAGCGGGCCGGAAGGCGGGCTTAATCGGATCATAGATTGGCGCCTTTCTTCCCCTTGGGGCTATTCAGCCATTGATAGACGGCAACGGCCAGCGCCGAGCCGGCAAGCGGAGCGACAAGAAATACCCATACTTGGGCTAAGGCGTCCCCGCCAACCAGCAGTGCCGGAGCCAAGCTTCTTGCAGGATTGACGGACGTGCCCGTCAAGGCGATGCCGAGAATATGGACGAATGCGAGCGTCAGGCCGATGACCAGGCCGGTTACGTTGCCGTTGCTCTCGGCGGAGGTCACGCCCAGGATCGTATAAATAAACACGAAGGTTAATACGATTTCGACAACGATCGCCATCAGCATGGAAATCCCGATTCCATAGCCGTCGCCGAATCCGTTCTGACCGAGTCCTGTCACGGGCATGCCCGCGGAGTCGAGAATCGCATACAAAATGGCGGCGCCCGCAAGAGCGCCGGCGACTTGCGCAACGACATACCCGACGAAGTCGGCGCCCGTCAGCTTGCGTCGAATGAGCATGGCGAGCGACACCGCCGGGTTGATATGGCACCCCGATACCGGACCGATAACGTATGCCATGGCCACAATGGACAGCCCGAATGCCAGAGCGATCCCCAACGATCCAAGCTCTCCTCCGGCCGTAGCGGCACTGCCGCAGCCGAACAGCACCAGCACCAGCGTGCCGATGAATTCGGCCGCATACTTTTTGAATGCTCCGTTCATAATCTACCTCCTGATTCATAATAAACAATTTAATTTTAAGCGAGATAAATTGACAAAAACTGAACATTTAGAAACTATTCGCAAATAACGATATTCCTTGTTTGGCTGCGACTGGCAGAGAAGCTTGACCTTCCGCGGTTTTTTCTGTACCCTTTTGGCACACAGCTGCAAACAGAAATTCAAGAAAGCGGTTGCGGAGCGTCTCACCCTTCAGCGCAGAGGAGCATATGGGCATGCGGAATATAAGCTTAAGGACCAAGTTGATCGCGGGCTTCATTGTTCTGGTGCTGCTGCCGATGCTGGTCGCCGGACTGATCGCATCGGATTATATCGGCCGGGAATTGAACGGGCAGGTTACCAAAATCACGGCGGAGCGGCTGCATCAAGTCAATATGAATATCGAACGGGAGCTGCGTTCGCTCGCGAAAATCACGAACTTCATCCGCATCGACGGCGATATTCCGAAAGTGCTGGAGAGCCCGGTCACGTCGGAACGGAGCATGATTCGATCCGTACAGCTGATGGACCAGAAATTTCTGCAAATTGCCACGATGGCCGTGAACGAACCGCTGTACGTTGCGCTGCTCGATTTCAACGGTCATATGTATTCGAACTGGCCCCAATCCAGGCAATCCATCGAACAGGTGAGCGGAACGGAATGGTTCCAGCGGACGCTGGAGCAGGACGGATATCCCGTATGGACGTTGAATCACGATAATTATATGGCGTCGGGCGGTCAACCGCTGATCACGCAATCGATGGTCATTAAAGATCAATACTTCCAGCGGAAGCTGGGCGTTCTCGTGGTCAGTCAGCCGGTAACTCCTTACTTGAAAGTGCTGCAAACGCAAGATCCGTCCCTGGAAAGCATCGGCTTCATTGTGGATGATGGCAGCCGCATACTCGGAGACGATACCGGGCGGCTGAAGCAATTGTACCCCTCCGTCGAGGAGGCGCTTCGCCGCGGTTCCGGGAGTTCCGACGTCATGCTGGGCAGCCGCCTGGCTTCCGTCAGCAACTACGGCATTGCCCTTACCGATTGGCGTGTCGTGCAGGTGTTCTACTATGACGACGTATTCGCCCATACGAAGAAGATCGTGGCCTGGATGATAACCGTATTCGTCTTGAGCCTGCTGTTTTTCTTCCTTCTCGTCATTATCGTGTCCAATGTGTTCACTCGCCATCTGAACCGGCTCCGAGCCACGATCAAGAAAATCGAGGGCGGCCAGTTGGACGAGCGCTACGAGGTCAGAACCCGGGACGAGATCGGGCTGCTCGGCAAAAGCTTCAATCTCATGGTTAGCCGTCTGCATTCCTCGATGGAGCGGGAGGTTGTGCTGGAGCGGCGCAAGGAACAGGCCAAGCTTGAGGCGCTGCAGGCGCAGATCAATCCTCATTTCTTGAAGAACACCATTAATACGCTGAAGTGGATGTCCATTATGGCCAAGACCGCGCCGATTACGGAGATGCTGATCGCGCTCGGCCATCTGCTCGACGTCAGCATCCATCGCGGCCAGGAGAAAATTACGGTGGCCGAGGAGCTGGAGAACGTGCGCCGGTTTCTGGTTATTCAGAAATACCGCTTCGGAGATACGATCAGCGTCCGGGAAGAGATCGATCCGGCGACGCTGGATGCGCTCGTCCCGAAGCTGTCCATGCAGCCTTTGGTGGAGAATGTCTACAGCCACAGCGTGATGGAGGACAGCGGCGGTGAAATGCTGATTCGGACCGAGAAAGCGGGAGAGCTGATTCGCCTGTCGGTTATCGACAACGGGAAGCTTGTGTCGGCGGAACGCTTCGAAGAGGTAAGGAAGCATCTTAGCGGATCCGGCCAAGGGAGCTTCTCCCGCATCGGCCTCAAGAATGTGCATCAGCGCATTCAGATGATGTACGGTTCCGAATACGGTTTGAGGATCGAACGGGACGAGGAGCGGGGATTGACCGAGGTCTCCATTAGCTTGCCATGGGAAGGAGAAGAGCGGGAATGACGACGAAGATTGCGGTCATCGACGACGAAGTATTTGTCCGCAAGGGCATCACATCCAGCATCGATTGGCATCAATACGGCATCGAGGTAGCGGGTGAAGCCAGCAACGGCGTGGCGGGACTGGAGTTGATCCGGCGCTGCCGACCCCATATTGTGTTGACGGACATCAAGATGCCGCAGATGGACGGACTGGAGATGGCGAGAATCGTACGCAGCGAATTCCCGGAGATCAAAATCGTGTTCATGAGCGTGCTGGAGGATTTCGAGACGGTCCGCGAGGCGCTTCGCCTGAACGTAACCGATTACATGCAGAAGTTCCTGATCCAACCGGAGAACCTGCTGCAGACGGTGCTGGACATTAAGCGATCGCTGCAAGCCGAAGGGGCCGAGAAGGCAGCTAAAGCGGATGGCGTGCATTCCGCCCCATCGCTGCCTGCGGACGCCACTTCCTGCCGGCCGGAAGTGCGTCAGGCGATGCTTTACGTCCAGCGGCATTACGCGGAGACGCTTCGGATTCAAGATGTGGCCGCCGCCGTAGGGCTTAGCGAAAATTATTTTAGTTACTTGTTCAGCAGCGAGACGGGCAATACGTTCAGCCAATACGTCCAGGAATACCGCATCGGCCGAGCCAAGGAACTGCTGGCGGACGGAAGGACCAAATGGTACGAAGTAAGCGGGCAAGTCGGCTTCGACGATCCCAAGTATTTCACGAAAGTGTTCAAACGCTACACCGATTTGACGCCGACGCAATACTACAGAAAATACGCGAATATTTCCTTGAACGAAGAATCCTCCATCAAATCGGAGAATCCTCCCCCTTTATAAGAAAAATCCCCCGATTCGCCTTACAATCCTCCTCCAATTCGGAGGAGATTGTGTTTTTTATCGCCTTCGCTTCCCCTACAATTTTGGATATCGAGCTTGCGGAGGGGGTGAACGATTTGAAGCTTAGCCGCCGGAAGAAAGAAAGCCTGACAGGCTGGCTATTCATCTTGCCAAGTCTCGGAGGATTTCTCGTTTTTACTTTGATTCCGGTTCTGTTGTCTCTGCTTCTGAGCTTTACGAGCTGGAATTTCCTGAGCGGGATCGGCTCGATCCATTTCATCGGCCTGGACAACTACGTCAGAATGTGGGACGATACCCGCTTTATCGCCAGCCTGCGGAATAACGCGCTGTTCACGCTGGCCGTCGTTCCCTCGGTCATGCTGCTGTCGCTTTTGGCAGCGCTTGCGTTGAACAGGAGCGTTTATCTGAAATCGGCGATCCGGCTGATGATTTTCATGCCCTACGTATCGAGCATCGTGGCTGTCTCCATCGTATGGGGCATTCTGCTGAATCCGTCGCAGGGTCCGGTCAATGCGCTGCTGCGTTCCTTGGGCATTGCCGATCCTCCGGGGTGGCTGGCCAGCTCCGCATGGGCGCTGCCGGCCGTGATTCTGATCTCCGTGTGGATCAATGTCGGGTACAATATGATCATTTACCTCGCGGGATTGCAAGGCATTCCGAAGGATTTGTACGAAGCGGCGAGCATCGACGGCGCCGGAGCTTACCGCCAATTCCGGAACGTTACGCTGCCGATGCTGTCCTCGACCACATTTTTCGTTATGATTACCACGATCATCAGCTCCTTCCAGGTATTCGCGCTGGTGTTCATCCTGACGCAAGGAGGACCGGGAACCGCCACTTCGGTCATTACCTTCTACATTTATCAGGTTGCTTTCAGCTTCTATGATATGGGCTATGCATCGGCTATGGCATGGGTATTGTTCGCGGCGATCATGATCATCACATGGATACAATGGCGGCGGCAAAACAGATGGGTGCACGTTTAAGAGGTTGTTCAAAAAGTCCAATTTTGATCACGAAGCGATTCAGGAAGTGGATTCGACATCGAATCTTGAATTCAGCCGGTTCTTCCGGTACTCGCGTAGGTTTGACTACGCTCCGTTCCTCATCGCCGGTCTTCATCCAACCTTCCCGGACGCATGGGCGAGCAGTTCGCCGTCAGGCGAACGACCAGCCTCGGTGCTGAAAATCGGACTTTTTGAACTCGCACTTTAAGAGGAGGTTGCAATGCATACGAGAGTTCGGCAAAGAACGGCCAAACTGCTGCTGACGATTGTGCTGATTGGAGTCGGCATCCTCATGATCCTCCCATTCCTGTGGATGCTGTCTACCTCGTTCAAACGGCCGTTTGAAGTGTTCCAATATCCCATGCAGTGGATTCCCTCATCCTTGCGATTCGACAATTACGAGAAAGTGTGGGCGGGCGACCTGTCATTCTGGCGCTATTATTGGAATTCCATCAAAGTCACGGCAACGTCGGTAGTCGGCACGGTAATCATAAGCTCTGCTGCGGCTTATGGCTTCTCGCGGATCGTATTTCGAGGCAGGGACGCGATTTTCTTTCTGTATTTGGCCACGCTCATGATCCCCGATCAGGTGACGCTGATTCCGCGCTTTATCGTTTTTAACTATATGGGGATTTACAATACGCATTGGGCGCTGATCTTGCCGGGATTTTTTATGGTATTCGGAACATTCCTCCTGCGGCAATTCTACATGGGGATCCCGAAGGATTTCACGGAGGCAGCCTTCATGGAAGGGGCCGGTCATATCCGGATCTGGTTAAGGATCGTGATGCCGCTGGCCAAGCCCGCGCTCGTCTCCCTCGTTATCCTGAGCTTTACGCAGCATTGGAACGATTATCTCAACCCGCTGGTCTTTCTGACGGACAAGCAGTTGTACACCATTCCGGTCGGCTTGACGAATTTCATTGACGAAGCAGGGACGGAATACTCGCTGATGATGGCAGCCGCGGTCAGCTCGATTATGCCGGTCATCATTTTGTTCTTGTTCGGTCAAAAATGGTTTATCCAGGGTGTCGCCTCGAGCGGCGTGAAAGGATAAAAAACAAGAAATTTTGGGGAGGACATGCAGATGAAAAAAAGCAGAATTGGACTGGCGCTGGCACTGTGCACGACATTGTTGCTGAGCGCATGCTCGGGGGACTCGGGCAATCAAGGGTCGGCATCGCCGACTTCCGGCGGAGACAGCCAGGATGCGGTGAAGCTGAAATTCTGGGGGGCGATTCCGGAAGAGAACGGTCCGAAGAAGGTCGTTGACAATTGGAACGCGGCAAATCCGGATATTCAGGTGGAGTATACCCGATTCGTCAATGATGAGGCGGGCAACACCAAGCTGGAGACAGCGCTGCTGGCGAACGGCGAGATCGATGTATTCATCAATTACGGCATGGATAAGCTGGTCAAGCGCATTCAGGCGGGAATGGCCGAACCGCTCGATGCTTATATCGCCGGGGACAATTTCGACGTGAAGGATCATTTCGGCGACAATGCGATCGTCAAGATGGAGGACCAAACTTACTATATTCCGGCGATCATTCTGAACGATTTCGTCTCGATCAACAAATCGATGCTGGAAGAAGCCAATCTGCCGATTCCGCAGGAATGGACCTGGGACGATTACGTGTCCTACGCTTCCCAGCTGACGAAAGGCGAGGGCAACAATAAAGTATGGGGCTCGTATGTGAACGGCGCCCAGCCGAAAATTTTCGAATATATGGAGAAGGCCGTCAAGACGGAGCTGGGCGCGAATGCGCTGTATAACTCGGACGGCGCCAGCAATTTCGATCACCCCGCGTTCAAGAAGTATTTGGATATCCTTCACCAGATGGAAAATATAGACAAATCACAGCCGCCCTACGCTGAAGCGAAAATGTCCAAAATGGAAGGATCGCGCATGTTCTTGAGCGGTCAAGTCGCCATGAATTGGGTCGGAACCGCCAGTCTGCGCGACATTAAAAATTTGGAGAGCTTCCCTCACGATTTCGTGACCGCTTTCGCTCCTCCTCCGAAGATGACGGAATCCAGCGCCTATGTCGGCGGGGGGACCGGATATCTGGATTATGTCACGATCAATTCCAAGTCCAGGCATAAGGAGGCGGCCTGGAAGTTCCTGAAGTGGTACGTCACGGAGGGCAATGAGCCGATGATCGCGGGCGGACGGGTTCCGGCCTGGAAGCACGCGGACCAAGATAAAGTAGCTGAGCTGATTCTCGGAGATCACGCGGAAAAGCTGTTCGATATCGATTCGTTCAAGTCGGTTGTGTTCGGCGTTAAGGATTTCGTCGTGGATACGAAATTCGACAAGTATCCCGAGCTGCAGGTTATTGCGAATGAAGAAGGCGAACGCGCGTTGATCGGCGACCAATCGACTGCCGATGCCGCGGCCGCCATGAAGAAACGGGCCGACGAATTGCTGGGAAGGCCATAACGGGGAGGTACGGATTTAACATGCATACAGGAACGTATCATTACACGCAGGATGTGCCGATTGTCGCCGATCTGGACGTGCTTGTCGTGGGAGGCGGACCGGCAGGAATCGCCGCCGCCATCGGCGCCGCCCAAGCGGGCGCCAGAACTGCGCTGGTCGAGCGCTACGGCTTTTTGGGCGGGAACGCGACGGCCGGCCTGGTCGGCCCCTTCATGACGTCTTTCAGCGGAGACAGTCAAGAGCAGCTGATCAAAGGGGTGTTCGAAGAGCTCGTCACGCGAATGGAAAGCATTGGCGGCGCGATCCACCCCCGCTATGTAGAAGCGGGCACCTCCTATGCCGGTTTTTTTCAGAAAGGTCATGGCCAGGTCACGCCGTTCGACCCGGAAGCCGTCAAGCTGGTGGCGGCGGAAATGATGGAGGAAGCGGGCGTGCGGCTGTTCCTGCATTCGTTCTTTCTGGATACCATCGTTGGCGATGCGGGCGTGGAGGGCGCTCTTATCCTGAATAAATCCGGCACGCAGGCGATCCGCGCGAAAGTGACCATCGATTGCAGCGCGGATGCGGACGTAGCCGAACGGGCCGGCGCGAAGACCGAGAAGGGCCGCGCGACCGACGGCTTGACGCAGCCGATGACGATGTTCTTCCGCATCGCGGGGGTAGAGGATGACAAGGTGGAGCAGTATATCCTCGATCATCCGGATGAGATCAGCCCCTTCTCCGATATTGTGGAAGCCGCCCGCAAGGCGGGCAAGTGGAAGGTCAACAAGGACCAGATCGGCTTATACAAAACGGTTCAGCCCGGCGTATGGCGGGTGAACACGACGCGCATCTCCGGTAAGGACGGGACGAAAGTCGAGGATCTGGTCCATGCCGAGCTGGAAGGAAGGAGGCAGGTGTTCTTCCTGATGAATTTCTTCCGGGAGCATGTGCCCGGCTTCGGCAACGCGTACCTGGTCGATACGGGTTCTCAGGTAGGCGTAAGGGAAACGCGCCGCGTGGTGGGCGAATATATGCTGACCGCCGAAGATCTCGTGACGGGAAAACAATTCGAAGACGCGGTGGCGCTGTACTCGTATCCGATCGATCTGCATAGTCCGACAGGCGGCTCGGTGGAGTTCGATGAAAATTATCATACGGCCAACGTCTATCAGCTTCCGTATCGGATTCTGGTACCGATCGAGACCGACGGCTTGTTGGTCGCCGGACGCTGCGTATCCGCGACGCATGAAGCGCATGCCGCCATCCGGGTCATGCCTTGCGCGTTCGCGCTAGGACAGGCCGCAGGCGCGGGGGCGGCGATCGCGATAAAGACCGGCAAGCGCCCGCGGGACGTCGAGATCAGTCTCTTGCAGCAGGAATTGAGAAGACAAGGCGTCGTGCTGCCTAGCCAAGCTGACACGGCGGGATGAGGAACGGGGCAAGCAGGGAGGGGATGAACAGGATGAAAGTCGCGGTTATCGGATTGGGCGTCATGGGCAGACAGCATCTGCGTATTTATAAGGAAATGGAGGGCGTAGAGGTCGTTGCTGTTCATGACGCGAACGAAGCGTTCGCCCGTAAAGTCGGCGAAGAATTCGGCGTCGGCGTCATAGCAGATGCAGAGCGGCTATTCGCCATGGAGCAGTTGGACGCCGTCAGCATCTGCACTTCGGACGAGCATCATTACGCATTGGCCAAGCTGGCCTGCCGATACGGCAAGCACGTGCTGATGGAGAAGCCTCTGGCTACCGACATCGGGCAAGCATCGGATATCGTGAAGATGGTCAGACAGTCCGGGATCAAGATGATGGTCGGGCATACGCTCCGGTGGGATCCGCGATATTACCGGGCCTACGAAGCCGTGCGCGGCGGCGCTGTCGGCACCCCGCTGCATCTGTTTGCCAGAAGGCTGAATTCTTACGCCAACGGCAAGCGGATACAGGGGCGTACGAGCGTATTGAAATTTTTGGGCGTTCACGACATCGATGCGATCGAATGGGTGACCGGCGACCGGATCGTCGAGGTGTACACGGTGGAAGTCTACGATCGGCTGCGGGAATTCGCCACCTCCGACGCTTCGCTGTCTACCTTGAAATTCGCTTCGGGAGCGGTCGGTCTGTACGAGTGCGGCTGGGTGCTTCCGGACCACTATTCGGAAATCGACGCCAAGCTGGACATCGTCGGCACCGCCGGCGTAGTGAATCTGCACGTGCTCGATCAGAATATCAAGGTGCATACCGGCACGCGCGAGCAATATCCCGATACCTCATACGGGGTCGAGCTGTACGGTCGAATGAGCGGCATTATGCGGGAAGAGCTGTCCTCTTTCGTTCGGGCGGTCCGTACCGGCGCGGATTTGCCGATAACCGTGGAAGAGGCGTGCCGATCCGTCTATATCGCCGATTGCATGGAGCGCTCGGCGCGTGAAGGGCAGCCGATCGCCATTGGAAGTGAGATTCCGTGAGCATGGATCTGAAGCAAATTGAAGGAAAGGTCATCGTTTCCTGTCAGGCGCTCGAGCATGAACCGCTGTTCGGCGCCGACATCATGGCGGCGATGGCCCGTGCGGCCGAAGCCGGGGGAGCGGCGGCGATCCGGGCCAATACGCCTGTAGACATTGCCGCCATCCGGCGCAATACCCGCCTGCCGATCATCGGATTGTTGAAGCGGGATTACGAACATTCACCGGTATATATCACGCCTACGATGGAAGAGGTTCGCGCTGTAGCCGAAGCCGGCGCCGATATGGTCGCTTTCGACGCCACGGATAGAGAACGACCCGACGGCGTTCCGCTGGCGGCTTTCATTGCCGGGATACGCGGCGAATTTCCCGATCTGCTCTTGCTTGCCGACATATCGACCTTCGAAGAAGGAGCAAGGGCAATGGAATTGGGCGTGGATGCGGTCTCTACCACGCTTTCGGGCTACACGCCTTACAGCAAGCAGCAATCCGGTCCGGATGTGGAACTGGTGCGCCTGCTGGCAGAGCTTGCCCGTACGCCGGTCATCGCGGAAGGACGCATATGGACGCCTGAACAGTGCCGGATTTGCCTGGATGCCGGAGCTTTCGCGGTTGTGGTCGGGACTGCCATTACGCGGCCGCAGGAAATCACGCGGCGCTTCGTCAGCCTCGCGACCGGGGAACGGCGATGACCGGACTCGCGATTGGCGTTGACATTGGCGGAACGAGGATCCGAGCGGCGCTTGTCGATCCATCCGGGGCTGTGGTCAAGCATCATGCCGAGCCTACGCCGTCCGGGCTTGGACACCACAAAGTGATGTATGCCGTCCTTCGCGGCATCCATCTGATGATGGCGGAAGCGGAAGAACTCGGCCGGGAAGTTCGCGGGATCGGCATCGGCAGCGCCGGCCAGATCAATCCGGCATCGGGCGTGGTCGAATTTGCAGTAGATACGCTGCCGGATTGGCAGGGAAAGCCGATTCGCTCGATTGTCCGGGAACGGTATGCCGACCTGCCGATATGGGTCGACAACGATGTGAATGCGATCGCGCTGGCCGAGAAGATGTACGGAGCCGGCCGCCGGTACGAGCATTTCGTTTGTTTGGCGCTGGGAACCGGAGTAGGCGGCGCCATCGTAGAATCGGGCCGCTTGGTGAGGGGCTGCTTCGGCGGAGCGGGAGAATTCGGGCATCTGTCGGTGAACTTCGAAGGTCCGCGTTGCAGCTGCGGCAACTACGGCTGTCTGGAGCTCTATGCTTCGGGTACGGGCATGGCGCGGCTGGCCAGGGAATCGTTGCAGGGGCTCGGGCTGCTCGACCGGGAGAAGGCCGAGCGCTACGATTCGCATGAACTGCTGCGGGACTGGCTTGCCGGCGAACCGGCCGCTTCCCGCGTGATGTCGCAAGTCATACAGGCGCTTGCAACGGGACTGGCCGGCATCATCCATATCTTCAACCCGCAGGCGGTGATTATCGGCGGGGGCGTGGCGGATGCCGGCGAGCCGCTGCTGGCTGCCGTACGCGCCGAAGCGGGCAGGCGGACCTCTGCGAAGATGGGCGATGCCTGCGAGATCCTTCCGGCATCCATCGGCGGCCGGGCCGGCGTCGTCGGGGCGGCCGCGCTCGTATGGACGGACGGCGCCCGTTCCGGTATTCCGAACCGGAGCGGGGCGTGCCCAGGCGGATGATGAAGGCACCTTGAAGATGCTGCTATCAGCCGCGAATCAACATAGGACGAAGCGGGAAACCTGGGCAATTCCCCTGCTTCGTCCTTTTTCCTCTTGGCAAGACGAAATTTCTGCGATCTCAACCGAACATCGTTTAGCCTCTTGGGGCCACGGTAAGTATAGGGTAAATCGTAAGTGAGGGGCCGGCATCCGGCTTGATTGACTGTAACGGACACAGCGGACCTTATTTTGTCGAAACCCCCACTTTTTGTTGGCGATCCGGACAGAGGATCCGTTATTTCCATTTTTGGTGGCCGAAATGGCCATTATCGAAGCAAATAACGGATTCTCTGTCCGCATAGGTGCGCAAAACCCGGTTTTGTTCACAGATAGCGGATCCTCTGTCCGAACGACCGGGGACGATGGGGCAAAGAGGACGATGAGGCGGAAGGAGATGGAGCAGCGGGGCAAGAGGATGGAGGTTGAAGGAGATGGAGTAACGAGAAAAAGATAGTGGTGGGCGGAATAGATGGAGTGATGGGAGAAAGAGACTGGTGGGGGTGAAGTAGATGGAGTGACGGGGCGTAGAGGAGGATGGGGGCTGAAGTAGATGGAGTAACGGGGAGAAGAGGGCGATGAGACGGAAGAAGATGGAATGAATGATGGGGGAAGGGGATGGTGTCGGCCGTTCCCGGCAAAGCGGTCTTGTCTTTGAACAATTCGAGTTTGTTTGTTAAATCGTACACACATCCGTGCTTTTGTCGGCGATGCCACCATTTCGTGTGATTTATCGTACAAATTGCGGTGTTAGAAAGGTTCGTATAAGGGATTTGTATGAAATATCGTATAATCTGACTCGGATTCACGACGATGGTGAGTTTTGTTCGAAATTTCATCCAAAGTTGGACTTGTTGACATATGACGACTTGTTGACGTATGACGACTTCTTGACGTATGACGACTTGTTGGCGAGCGACAATTCAGCTCGTCCTAACCGCAGGATCGACCAATATGACCCTGGACTTGGATAATTTCGGCGAATCCTGGAAAGAGAAGGAGCGCCTTTGAAACGTCGATAAAAAATCCCCCTTCGCCCGTCAAGAGAGCGAAGGGGGCGCTTTGCCGGCTTACTTCAATTCGGAGTCGAACTGCTTGATCAAATTATTGATCGTCGTATCGAGATCCTGGCCTCCGACCATGAACTTTTCCGTTTCTACATTAAAGAGGGCATCCAGCTTGGCGAATTGTTCGGGGTAGCTGATGATGGAGTTGGGCTCCAGCTTCTCGTAGTTCATAATATTCAGCAGCGATTGCTTGTCCATGACAGCCTCGTTGCCTGCCGCGATCGCTTCGACCGTCGCCGTATTGTCCGCGCCGGACATGGCGGAAAATTCGTTGGCGATCGCCGCGCCTTCGCCGGACATGAATTTCATGAAGCGGTAGGAGGCTTCGAGATGCTTGGAATCCTTGTTGATGGCGTTGAACGTCGCGGAACCGGTCACGCGTCCGGCGGGACCGTCTTGCCAACGCGGCATCATGGCGAACGCCGTAGAGAAGTCGCGCGGGAAGTTCTCGGTGTCGACCACGTCGGACAGAATCCATGCGCCGGTCAGAATCATGCCGGCTTTGCCGCTGAAGTAAACGTCGCGGTAAGCCATGTTGGTGGACTTGGCGTCTCTGTATTTGACTTGGCTGTTGTCGACGTTTTCCATATCGTGAATAAATTGCAGCCATTCCTTGAATGCCGGATCGGCCATATTGGAAGAGCCGTCCTCTTTGACATAAGGATTGTCCAGCTTGGTGGAGAACAGAGCCTCGCGCCGATATTCGCTCCAGGTATGCATATAAGATCCGTGAATCTTGTTGGCTCCCTCGCCCGTGGTCATCGCTTTGGCGTATTCGCGATAATCGTCCCACGTCCAGTCGACGGGAGGGACGGGAAGGTTCGCTTCTTCGAGCAGCTGCTGGTTCAGCAGCACAAAATAAATCGACGGGTTATAAGGCAGGCCGTAGTTGACCCCGTTTACGTCGGCGGTATACTGGTACACCTCGTCGTACGATTGGCCGTCGGCGGCAATCAGGTCGTCGATCGGCGCGAACAAGCCTTTCATCGCACGCTCCGCGTAGTCCTTGTAAGAAGGCAAGGCGACGACATCGTACGTAGCTCCGCCTAGCGACATCAGGTCAAGCTTCTTAAGAAATTCCACGGAATCCCCTTGCTGCAAATCCAGCTTCACCACGATATCCGGGTTGGCCGCGTTGAACGCATCGACCTGGAGCTGGCGCAGCGATTTCCCCTCTTTGTCCGTTTTTCCGTCATACGTGAGAAAGGTGATTTCGGCCGGGGCGGTCTGGCTGCCTCCCGAAGTCTGCGGAGGCGTCGTCGCGCCCGGCGATGCGCCGTTTTGGCCGTTGGAGCCGCCGGAGCAGCCGGCAAGCACGATGCCGAACGCGGTCGTCGCGATCAACGCCGTTGTGGCCCATTTCTTGTGTTGCATGTGAGTCCCATCCCTTCTTGTTGTGTATTTATTGCTCAAAAGCCGCGGCAAGCGAAGCGGATTCGGCGGCTTTGACGCACGGCGATCAGCCTTTGACGGCTCCGCTGGTAATGCCGTCGATAATAAACCGTTGCCCCGCGACGAAGATGACGAACAGCGGGAGCATGGCGCATACGGCGGCAGCCATCAACAAGGAATAGAAAGTGCCCGATTCCGAAGCGAATTGCGACATGCCGAGCTGGATCGTAAACAGCTCTTTGCTTCTTAGGAAAATGAGCGGATTCTGATAGTCGTCCCATGTCCAAATGAACCGCAAAATAGCGAGCGTCACCAGCACGGGCTGGGATATGGGCACGACGATGGTGGAGAAGATGCGCGCATATCCGGCTCCGTCGATTTTGGCGGCTTCGATGAGCGAATCGGGTATCGACAGCATGAACTGCCTAAGCAAGAAAACGCCGTAAACGCTGAATACGAGCAACAAAATCAGACCTTCATACGAATCGATCAGGTTCAGCCAGGTCATCAGCATGAATTTGGGAACGATCGTCACCTGGTCGGGAATCATCATCGTGCCCAGGAAGAGCAGGAACAAGCCGTTTTTGAACTTGAAATTCAATTTGGCAAAGGCGAAGGCGCCCATGGAAGCGACGACCAACTGCGCAATCGTGACGATGATCGCCACCTTGGCCGTATTCCAGTAATAAAGCGGAAAGTTGTAAGCGGACGACCAGACTTTGCCGTAATTGTTCACCGCGTTCCAACGCTCGGGAATCCATTGAATCGGATAATTGAATACGTCGACTTCATACTTCAACGATGCCGAGATCATCCATAGCAACGGGAAGAGCATCGTAATCGCGAATACGGACAAGATCAGCGTATTGCCGATCTTCAGCATGACGAAGCGTTTACCCACGGAATACACCTCCCCTGTCAATCATAGACAACCCATTTTTTCTGCTGACGCAGCTGGAACAATGTAATCAGGAAAATGATGACGAACATGATCCAGGCGGCGGCGTTGGCGGAGCCCATATTGTAAAAGTTAAACGCTTCCCGATAAATGTAGAAGGCGATATTCGTCGTTTCGTTCCCCGGACCGCCGTTCGTCAGCACTTTGATGGAATCGAACACCTTGAAGGTGGCAATAATGCCCATAATCGTCAGGAAGAACGTCACGGGCGAAATCATCGGAATCGTAATGTGCCGGAATTTCTTGATTTCTCCCGCGCCGTCGATGGTGGCCGCTTCGTACAAGTCCTGCGGAATGCCCTTCAAGCCGGCCAGAAAAACGATGACGTTATACCCTGTCGCCTGCCAGATTTGAAAAGCCATGACGGTGGGCAGCGCCCACTTCATATCGGTAAACCAGCCAGGCGGATTTTCTACGCCGAGAGACATCAGCAGGCTGTTGACCGGACCGTAGGAAGGCTGGAACACGACCATCCACACGACCGCCGAGGCGACGACGCTTGATATATAAGGGATGAATACGGCGACCTTAAACAAAGTGGAGACATAAACGTACTGATTGATTACCACGGCCAGCAGCAAGCCGAGCCCGATCGTAATCGGCACGGTGACGACGACGAACAGCAACGTATTGACCAGCGATTTCGTAAACCATTCGTCCTGGTTGGACAGCAGACGCCAGAAATTATCGAAGCCTACGAATCGGATGCCTTCGAAGCCGGACAAGAAATTCCACTCGGTCATGCTGAGCAAAGCCGAAGCGACAATCGGAAAAGCGATGATCAAGGCAAAGCCGAGCAGACTGGGCAGCAGGAACAAATAAGCAACAAGGTTCTCGTGCAACCGCAAAGTGTAGCGCGGCTTGAATTTTCGCATATCGCGTGCCCCCCAAGGATCAGATTCCCCCATGCAAAATGATGGTAATCGATTTCTATCAAATACATCCTGATACGGAGGATTAAACAATATATAAAGGGGGGTTGTCAAGGGATTTTTCGCGCTGAAGGTTCGATTCTTCCGTAAATTTGCAGGGAAGAAAACCGATAGTTGACATTTTCTTTGAAAAATCTATACTTAAGGATAGAAACATAACGAAATTATTTCTGTAAATTTTCTATAAAAGTGATTCATCGCTCCTAAACTAAAAAGCAAAGGTTGAATTCGGTATGGGAAACAGTATCCACAAAAAAACGACGATTTATGATATCGCCGAAGCCTGCGGAACCTCTCCGGCCACCGTCTCGCGCGTACTTAGCGGCAGCTCCTATCCGGTCAAGCAGGAAGTGCGGGAACGGATTCTGGAGACGGCCAAACGTCTGAACTACATTCCGAATCTGGCCGGCAAGCAGTTGAAGTCGGTGCAGAACAACGATATCGGAGTCGTCATTCCGAACATGTCCAATTATTACAGCACGCTGATACACGGCATTCAGGATGTCACATTGAAGCATAACTCGCAGATGATTCTGTGCAATTCTTACCGCGACGCCAAGATCGAGGCCCAGCATGTCCATTTGCTGCTGCAAAAGCAGGTCAAAGGCATTCTGATCGCCTCGATCGACGAAAGCGGCGGCGTGCTTCAGCAAATTATCGACAGCGGAACCGCCGTGGTGGCGATGGAGCAGGACGTGCGCGTCGATTGCAACCGCACCCGCTTCAACTTCGCCGAAGGGGCGGAGATGGCGATGGCGCATCTGCTGGAGCTCGGGCACAGCCGGATCGGGTTCGTGACTTCGCCTTTAAGCCGGGCCAGCCGGAGGAATTTGCTTGCCGGTTATCGCCAATCGCTGTCGGCCCAAGGCTTAACCATCGACGAGCGATATATATATACCGAGCCTGAAGAGGACGACAGCGACGAGCTGTACGACTTTACGGTCGGGCAGAAGGCGGTGGATCATTTTCTGGCGATGGAGCAGCCGCCGACGGCATTGTTCTGCATCAACGACATGATGGCGGTCGGCGTAACGAAGCGTCTGAAATCGCTCGGAAAAAACGTTCCGGACGACATGTCGGTCGTCGGCTTCGACAACATCCCGTTAACGCAAATGGTGACGCCGGCGATGACGACGATCGATCAGAGCACCTACGAGCTTGGCAACCTTTCGGCGGATTTGCTGTTCAAGACGATGAGCGACGCGCAGCCTTCGTCTTCGCCGAATGTGACTTTGCATCTCGAACCCCGGCTGGTGGTGAGAGAGTCTACGGCAAGGCCGTCCCAACGAACCTAATTTGATCCAGGAGGCAGAACATGGCACAGACATCGACGGCGATTATGGAAGACTACTACGACTACATTACGGGATTGCTGAAAGAGATCAAGGAAGAGCCGAAGGAGCGATTGAACGAGGTGGCCGGGTTGCTGGCGGACCATATCGCCCAAGACAAACTCGTCTACTTGTACGGTCCCGGAGGCCATTCCAATATGAATGCGACCGAAGTGTTTTTCAGGGCGGGCGGACTGATGCATATCAGCGCGATTCTGGATGAAGGGACGATGATCTCCAACGGCGCGCTGCGTTCCATGGCCGTCGAGCGCACGCCGGGGTACGGCAAGCTCGTCATCGAAGACAACAGGCTGGGCGAAGGCGACATTCTGATCTTGGCCAACGCGTACGGCATTAACACGGCTTGCATCGACGCGGCGCTGGAGGGCAAGAGGCGCGGCGCGACGACGATCGCCGTCACTTCGGTCGGGCACGCGCTGGCGACGCCCAAGGACCATATCGCCCGGCACCCTTCGGGGCAAAATTTATTCGAAGTTTGCGACTACTATCTGGACAGCAAGGTAAAGCCGGGAGACGCCGCCATCTCGATCGAAGGGATCGAGCCCAAGATGGGATCGACTTCCACGTTCGCCAACGCCTTTCTGCTCAATTCGCTGATGATGACGACCGCTTCCTTGCTGGCGGCCAAAGGAATCGAGGTTCCGGTATGGCGCAGCGGCAACGCGCCGGGCGGCGACGAGTGGAACAACCGGTTTATCGAGCGGTTCAAAGGAAGAGTGCGCTGGCTGTAGACGGCTGCGAATCCGGGAGGGGATGAGAAGATGAACGCAGCATACCTGCCTGTCATTCCGGAGCCGCAACAGGTCGCTCGGCATGACGGACAGCCGTTGACGGTCTCGGCGTTGTCGCGGCAGCGGGCCGTTCTGTCGATTCCGCGGGAGGACGACCGGCTTAACGCGGCGGCCGAACGGATCTTCGGCGATGTTGACGCGTCGCCGCAGGGCGAGCCGGGCGCATACGGGCTGGTCAGCGGGACGCGGCAATGGGATTGGGACGCTCTGGAGAGGATCGCGGGCAAGCCGGACGGCTACGTGCTGCGAATCGCGGAAGACGGAGTCGAAGCGTATGCCGAAACGCCGGAAGGTTTGTTTTACGGCCTGATGACGCTTGAGCAATGCCGCCGGCTGGCGGCGGACGGGCAACTGGCGGCCGAGGCGGGAGCCATTCCGCCGATGACGATCGCCGATTGGGCCGACGTCGCCGTGCGCAGCGATTATTTGGACTTGCGCGTCATTTATCCCGTCTTCGAAAATATTCTCGCCTACGTGGCCGAGATGGCGAGCTATAAGGTCAATACGCTCGTCGTCGAATACGAGGACAAGCTTCCGTTTCGGCGGCTTGCCGCCCTGCGGCATCCCGTGCATGCATGGACGGAGGAGCAGCATCGGCTGTTTCTCGAAGCAGCCCGCCGCCATTTCGTGCAAATTATTCCGAAGCAGCAGTCTTTCGGTCATCTCGAATACGTGCTTCGCCATCCGGATTACATTCGGTTGCGCGAAACGCCGGACAGCGTCGGCGAGATCTGCCCGCATCGGCCAGGCGCTTATGAAATCGTCGCCGCATTGCTGGAAGAGGTGGCGGCTGCGCATCCGGACAGCCGGTATTTGCACATGGGCTGCGACGAAGTATGGAGCCTTGGCGCGTGCGAAGCCTGCCGGCAGTCGGGATTAACCCGGGAGCGGTCTTTCATCCGGTTCGTCAACCGGCTTGCGGCCAAAGTATGCGAGCTGGGCAAAACGCCGCTGATCTGGCACGACATGCTGGCGCACGCCTCGCCGGAGGAAATCGCCGAGCTCGATCGACGCGTCGTCGTGGTGGTGTGGATCTACGGCGGCCATCGCATGAGGCGGGACGCGCGGGAGCTGATCCGCAAATTTCGCGGCGCGGGGCTTGCGGTCTGGGGCGCTTCGGCGGTGCGCTGCTGGGACGACAGCGGAGATCAGAATTATCCGCTGATTCGGCAGCGTCTGGACAACGTCCGCGACTGGACGGAGCTTGCGGGAGAAGAGCGGTTGCCGGCGATCGTCAACACGAACTGGGCCGTGCCCTTCGCCTTGGGCAGTCCGTACGGCTTGTTCGAGACGTCCCGCTACCCGGTTGCCTATGCGGCGGATATCCAATGGAACCGCAAGGCGGAGAGGGCCGATTTTCTCCAACGGTTTCTGCTCGTTCATCATCGTCTGGACCCGTCGCGCGTGAGCGCCGAAGAGCTCGGCGATTACCGGGCCGAAGACTATTACGCGCTGCTGCCGGAATTGCTTCCCGCCGTTCGGCGCAACCGTCTGACGGCGGAGTGGCTGGCGGCGATCGACGCGTTCGAAACGTATGCTAAACGGCGTTTCCCGCTGCATACGTTCTTGTATCGCGCCGATTGGTCCCGAGGCAGCGAGGAGACGATGACATCGCTCGGCCAGAAGTATCGGACCAACTACGGCGAGCTTGCGAAGTCGCGAGCAAGCATGCGCGCGATCGCCGGCAAGCTGCTGCATCCGGAGATGGCGGATATGTACGTGGAATCGCGTTATTATTTGTTGGACCTCTACGAAGAGAAGTGGCGTCGTCTGGAGCAAGCCTATCGCGAGGAGGATGAAGCGGATGCCTGATATGCTGGTGAAGCTGTACGAGCTGCCCGACAAGCAGCCGTTTATCGAGAAGACGGAATCGCACGGCGTGCGGATCAAACGGGCGCTGAGCGCCGACAAGAGCCGGATCGTCGATTTTGTGCGCAAGCATTTTACGGAAAATTGGGCGAACGAATGCGAATGCGCATTCGCGCAGCTGCCCAGTAATGCGTTCATCGCCGTCAAAGACAAAGAAGTGGTTGGATTTGCTTGTTACGATGCGGTTGTCCGGGACTTCTTCGGCCCTACGGGCGTGCGCGAGGATTGCCGCGGGCAAGGAATCGGGGCGGCGCTGCTGGTGACGACGCTGCATGCGATGAAGGAAGCCGGCTACGGCTACGCCATCATCGGCTGGGTGTCCGAGGCGCTTGGCTTCTACGAACGGACAGTGGGCGCCATCGCCATAGAAAATTCGTTTCCGGGCGTTTATCGCGATCTTGCGATCATGGAGTGAGCTGTGAGCCGGGTTCGCCGGGAGATACAGGAATGGAGCAGCGAGGAGTGGGAGAGAAGAAAATGGACGTACAAGTGTTTGCCAGCCGCGCGGAGATGGGCGCATGCGCAGCTCATGACGCGGCGAACCGCTTAAGGGAGCTGCTGGCCCGACAGGACCGCGTGCGCATGGTGTTCGCCGCGGCGCCTTCGCAAAACGAATTTCTCGAGCGTCTGATCCGGGAAGAAGGCATCGACTGGGCGCGGGTGACCGCTTTTCATATGGACGAATATGTGGGGCTGCCTGCCAGCGCTCCCCAGCTGTTCAGCCGGTTTTTGCGCAACGCCATCTTTGACCGGGTGCCTTTCGGCGAGGTTCATTTGATCGACGGCAACGCCGACCAAGAGGAAGAATGCGGGCGTTACTCCGGGTTGCTCGCGCAAGGGCCGATCGATATCGTCTGCATGGGGATCGGCGAGAACGGCCATATCGCCTTTAACGATCCGCCGGTGGCCGATTTCCGGGATCCGCTGCGAGTCAAGCCGGTCGAGCTCGATCAGGCGTGCCGGCAGCAGCAGGTGAACGACGGATGCTTCTCCGCCATATCCGAAGTGCCGACGCAAGCGCTGACGTTGACGGTCCCCATGCTCATGTCCGGCAAGTATTTGTATTGCATCGTGCCCGGACCGACGAAACGAACGGCTCTGCGCCGGATGCTGAACGGCGAGATTACGACGGCCTGTCCGGCTTCGATTTTGCGTACGCACGGGCATTGCAAGGTTTATGCCGATACGGAGGCTTACGGCCAGATCGAGGTGGCCCATGGCTGATCGCGCGGGAGAACGGGACGCCGTCCACTATGCGACCGGCCGAGCGGTGCGGATCAAGTGGCAGGCGGGGAAGATCAGCGGCATCGAAGAGATCGCCGATCGGGACGGACTGCCCGATGTGGCGCCGGGATTGGTGGATCTGCAGATCAACGGCTGCTTCGGGATCGATTTCAACAGCCTGTCGCTCCGGTCGGAGGAAATTTTGCTGGCTTCTCGCAAGCTTTACGGGCAAGGGGTTACCAGCTATTTTCCGACCGTGATTACGAATGCTCCCGAAGCGATCGAACGTCTGGTCGGCCTTATCGCCGACGCCGCGCGGAACGGCGGGGCCGACGCGCCGGACGACAGCCGAGCGGCGGCGATCGCGGGCATTCATCTGGAGGGCCCTTTTCTTTCTCCCCAGGACGGACCGAGAGGCGCGCATAACCGGGACTTTATCCGTTCGCCGGATTGGGCATGGTTTGCGCGCTGGCAAGAAGCGGCGCAAGGCATGATCCGGTTGATTACGCTGTCCCCCGAATGGGACGAGGCGCCGGAGTTCATCGAGCGCTGCGTCGACGCGGGCGTGACGGTGTCGATCGGGCATACGGCGGCGAACGCGAAGCAGATTCGGCGTGCGGTCGCGGCCGGCGCTACGATGTCCACCCATCTTGGCAACGGCGCGCACGCGGTGCTTCCGCGGCATCCCAACTACATCTGGGACCAGCTGGCGGACCCGCGTCTGGCCGCTTGCGCGATTGCCGACGGCTTCCACCTGCCCGAATCGGTATTGCAGGTGATATACGCGGCGAAGCGGGAGCGCATGTATCTCGTCAGCGACGCCGTCGATCTGAGCGGTCTGGCCCCGGGCCGGTACCGTCGCCATATCGGCGGGGACGTCGTGCTGACCGAGCGAGGCAGGCTGCATTTGGCCGGGCAAGAGGCGCTGTTGGCGGGCTCGGTGAAGATGCTGAAAGAAGGCGTTGTCCATCTGCGCAAGCTCGGATTGTGCAGTCCGGCGGAGGCGTGGGACATGGCTTCCGTCCGACCGGCCGGCCACCTGGGCTTGGCGGCGGCAGCGGGTCTGGCCGTTGGAGCGCCCGCCGATCTGGTCGTATATCGCGGAACGGAGATTCAAGTGGAAGCCGTCTATAAAGGCGGGCGCGCCGTGTGGAATCGGGAGCATGACGAATAACCGGAGAGGGCGTTCCTGCCCCTCCGGTTATTGCGCATGTCAGGCTTTAATCAATGATTGCGGCCCATCTCCCGCAACGACTCCTCCGCGGCCGTCAGCGTCTCGTCGATGTCCGCGTCGCTATGCGCCGTCGTGAGGAACCACGCCTCGTACTTGGACGGGGCAAGGTAGACGCCCCGGTCCAGCATGAGCCGGAAGAAGCGGGCGAACAGCTCGCCGTCGGAGCGCTGGGCTTCCTCGTAGTTCGTGACGGGCCCGGCGCAGAAATGCGTCGAGAACGCCCCGACGATCCGGTTGATCGTCAGCGGCACGCCGTACCGGTCCGCCGACGTCTGCAGGCCGTCGCACAGCCGGGCCGCCATCGCGTCCATGCGCGCGTAGACGCCCGGCTCGCGCAGCGCCTCCAGGCAGGCGAGTCCGGCCAGCACCGACGCCGGATTGCCGGCCATCGTGCCCGCCTGGTAGGCGGGGCCGAGCGGCGCGATCATCTCCATCAGGTCGGCGCGTCCGCCGTAGGCGCCGATCGGCAGACCGCCGCCGATGATCTTGCCCAGCGCGGTCAAATCCGGCCGGATCGCCTCTTGATCCGGGAACGCGGCGAACGTCTGGGCCGAGCCGTAATGAAACCGGAACGCGCTGATCACCTCGTCGAAGATGACGAGAGCGCCCGCGTCCCAGGCCATCTTGCACAGTCCTTCGAGGAAGCCGGGCTTCGGCATGACCATGCCGAAGTTGCCGACGATCGGCTCGACCATGACGGCCGCGACCTGGTCGCCCCAACGCTCGAGCGCCATGCGCAAGCCGTCCAGCTCGTTGAACGGGACGGTGATCACCTCGCTCGCGATGCTCGGCGGAATGCCCGCGCTGTCGGGAATGCCGAGCGTCGACGGGCCGGACCCTGCGGCGACGAGCACCAGGTCGGCGTGGCCGTGGTAGCAGCCGGCGAACTTGATGATCTTGTTGCGGCCGGTAAATGCCCGGGCGACCCGGATCGTCGTCATGACCGCTTCCGTGCCGGAATTGACGAAGCGGACCTTGTCCATGGACGGGATCGCCGCCTTCAAAGCTTCCGCGAGCCGAATTTCGTGCTCCGTCGACGTGCCTAACAACGTGCCCGTACGCGCCGCCCTTACGATCGCCTCGGTCACGGCCGGATGCGCGTGTCCGGTAATGATCGGCCCGAACGCGGCCAAATAATCGATATATTTGTTGCCATCGACGTCCCAGAAGTGCGCGCCCTCCGCGCGTTCCATGAACACGGGCGCGCCTCCGCCGACGGCCTTGAAAGAGCGGGAGGGGCTGTTGACCCCTCCCGCGATGTGCCGCTGCGCTTCTTCGTACAATTGCGACGAACGAGCTCTGTCCATACGAGTCTTCATCCTCCTGCGCTACTCTTTTTCTTCGGCCTCGGCCCCTGTCGCTTCCGACGAAGACATCGGCTCCGGCGTTTCGCGCGTCTCGTCCTTTGCGAGCACTTCCTGCACGTAATCCTTCAGCTTGTCCCTGTCGCGAACGCCCAGCATCGCCGAGCCGCCGACATCCTCGTCATAGACGAGCTCCATCGGCGGAATTTGCGCGGAGCCGGCCTGGTGCGATCGGTACCCCAAGGTGGCCAGCTTCAGCATGTCGTTCGGGGACATGTTCGTCTCTACGTAGGGAACGACTTCCTCCAGAATTTCCGGAAGCTTGATCAAGTTCCATCCGTTCATGACCTTGGCGGCGACCGCTTTCAGGAAGTCCCGCTGACGTTCGGTGCGGGTGAAGTCGGACAGCTTGTCGTACCGGAAGCGCACGTATTGCAGCGCTTTGTCTCCGTCGAGATGCTGGTAGCCTTCCTTCAGGTCGATGTCGTACTGATTGCCGTCCGCGTTGTCCGTCCACTTCATGTCCTTCTCGACGTAGAAGTCGACGCCTCCGATCGCGTCCACCAGCTTGATAAAGCCCTGGAAATCGACGTAGACGTAATACTGGATGTCCAGCCCGGTCAGATTGCCGATCGTCTTCATCGCAAGATCGGGGCCTCCAAGCGTAATAGCGGTATTCGCGCGGTTATCGCGGAAGCCGGGAATCTCGACGCGGGTATCCCGCAGCACCGACATCAGATGAATCGTTTTGGTCACGGGATCGAGAGAAGCGATCATCATCGTGTCGGAGCGGGCGACATCGCCTTCGCGAATGCCTCTTTCGTCTCCCCCGAGCAGCAGGATATTCACCCGTTCGGTGCCTTCCCACTCCGGAGGCTGGTATTCCGGCTTCTCCTGGAAGTGACCGAAGCGGGATTCTTCCTTTGGTTTTTGGGCGCTAGCCAATTCCTTATAATTCGACCAAGTCCACCAGCCCATGAGACTTATCACAATGAGGCCGAGGCCCACAAAGATCGACAGCGCAATTTTCCATTTTTTACTCATCTAACGATGTCCTCTCAGTAAGCAGTATGTTAAAATTATAAAGTTTCGGTAACACCATACGCAAGTTGGGGGAGAAATCGCCGCCTCCGCAGCCGCGAAAATTCGACTCGACAAACGGGAGGTTCGCCATGTTGGCCATAGACGTGCATCGCTTGAGCAAGCAGTTCAAAGTCCAGAAAAACCGCGAAGGTCTCAAGGGGGCGCTCCAGGATCTGTTCAAGCGGGAGCATACGGAAGTCTCCGCGGTCAAGGAGATCAGCTTTCAAATTCCGCAGGGCGAAATATGCGGCTATATCGGGGAGAACGGAGCGGGCAAGTCGACGACGATCAAGATGCTGACCGGCATTCTCGTGCCGACGTCCGGCAAGCTCGTCGTGAACGGATACGTTCCCTATAAGGATCGGGAGAAATTCGTGCAAGGCATCGGCGTCGTGTTCGGTCAGAGAAGCCAGCTCTGGTGGGACATCGGCGTCATCGAATCATTCAGGCTGCTGAGAAAAGTATACCGCGTGGACGAAGCGGACTTTCGCCGACGGCTCGACGAATTGGTGGAGACGCTGCAGCTACAGGATTTGCTCAATCGTCCCGTCCGGAAGCTCAGCCTGGGCCAACGGATGCGCTGCGAGCTCGTGGCGGCGCTGCTGCACAATCCGTCTATTCTGTTTCTGGACGAGCCGACGATCGGCCTCGACATCGTCGTCAAGACGGAGATCCGCGAATTTCTGAAAAGGCTGAACCGCGAACAAGGAACGACCATTCTGTTGACGACGCACGACCTGCAGGATATCGAAGCGCTCTGCTCGCGCGTCATCATGCTGGACGACGGCCGGATTATCTACGACGGCGGATTGGACGAGCTGAAGTCCCGTTGGGGCAAAGGCCGCGAGGTGCAGTTCCAATTCACCGAGCCCGTGGCGCTGGCCACCGTATCGGCGATGACCGGAGAGCTTGGCGTCCGCTGGTCGCTGGAGAACGACGTGACCGCCAAAGTATGGATTCCCCGCGAGATGAACGTGTCGGACGTGCTGTCCCGGGTTGTCGGTCGACTCGACATCAGTGACATTAAGATTTTCGAGACGAACACCGACGAAATCGTGCGCGAAATTTATCAGTCGGGCAGCGCCGATGCGCCGCGCGACCTGTCTGCGCTAAGCGATGGAGCGGAGGTCGCGGTGAAGGAGCCGGCGGGGGCGGGATCGAAACGATGATGAGCATGTATCTGGATTTCGTCCGCATCCGGTTTCTTATGATGCTCGCCTATCGGGTGAACTACTACAGCGGCATCGTCATCTACGCGATCAATATCGGCGCTTACTATTTTCTATGGAAAGCCATCTTCGGCGAAGCGGAGGAGCTGCAGGGGTTCACCGTCATCCAGATGTCCACTTACGTGGCCGTCTCGTGGATGGCGCGGGCGTTCTACTTCAACAATCTGGACCGCGAAATCTCCAACGAAATCGTCGACGGCAGCGTGGCGATTCAGATTATCCGGCCGTATTCCTATTTGCTCGTGAAAATGATGCAGGGCTTCGGCGAAGGCTTGTTCCGCCTGCTGCTGTTCATGATTCCGGGGATGGTCGTCGTATCGTTTATTTTTCCGCTGGAGCTGCCGTCCGATCCGATGCTGTGGCTCGTCTTTTTCGTCATGCTGTGGTTCAGCTTCCTGATCAATTCGCAGTTGAACATCTTGACCGGGCTTGGCGCGTTTTTCTTCGAGAACAACCAGGGCATCATGTCGATGAAAAGAATCATGGTCGACCTGCTCTCCGGCGTCGTCGTTCCGATCGCGTTTTTCCCCGGGTGGGCGATCTCGATCATGAACTGGCTGCCGTTCCAGGCGATCACGTATTTGCCGGGCTCCGTCTTCACGGGCCGCATTCAGGGGGCGGACGTCTGGAACGCGCTGCTCGTGCAGGTCGTCTGGACGGTCGTGCTCGTCATTCCGATCGTGCTCGTCTGGCGGGCGGCGCGGCGTCGCCTGTTCGTGCAAGGGGGGTGAGAAGATGCGCAGATTCGCTTTTACGCTCGGGCTGTATCGGGACTATTTCGCCAATTATATGAAAACGAAGCTGAGCTACCGCGCGGACTTCTGGATCGAAGTGCTGTCGGACCTGATGTTCAACGGGCTCAATCTCGTGTTTATTTTCATCGTATTCATGCACACGCCGTCTCTCGGGGACTGGAGCGAGGCGGAGGTCGTGTTCGTCTACGGGTACTTCATGATCGCCTCGGGGCTGTTCTCCACGTTCTTCAGCGCTTGGAACTTCAGCGAGCGGTACATCGTCAAAGGGGAGATGGACCGGGTGCTGACCCGTCCGGCCCATTCGCTCGTTCAGGTGATGCTGGAAAATATGGACCCGCCCGCGATCTTCGGCGCGCTCATCGGCTTCGTCATCATGGTCTCGTCGTGGACGACGCTCGGCCTGCCGTTCCATTGGTACGATCCGTTCGTGCTGATCGTCATGGTGCTCGGCTCCTGCTTCATCTATATGGGCATCTACACGGCGATGTCGGCGATTTCGTTCTATTCGGACGCGCCGACGGGCATCGGTCCGCTCATCTTCAACATCCAAAGCTACGGCCGCTATCCGGTCGAGATTTACAACAAAACGATCAAGTTCGTGTTGACGTGGATTTTGCCGTTCGCGTTCGTCGGCGTGTACCCGGCTTCGTTTTTCCTCGGCAGGCTCGACGAATGGTGGATGCCTTGGCTGACGCCGGTCGTCGGCCTCGTCTTCCTGACGCTCGGCGTCGCTTTCTGGAACTACGGCGTGAAGCGTTATCGCGGGGCGGGGAGCTAAGGGAGCTACCGCTTCGTGCGCGTCCGGCGGCAGCCGGCGGAGAGTGACCGCTTCGTGCGCGTCCGGCGGCAATCGGCGGAGAGTGACCGCTTCGGCGCGCGTCCGGCTGCAGCCTGCGGACTATGCCGAGAGTGGCCTGTCATCCGCTTGGTCTTCCGCTATCGGACACAGGAGCCCTTATTTTTCCGAAAACCCCGCATTTTGCTGGCGATCCGGACAGACGATCCGTTATTTCGATGATCCATGGCCGAAATCGCACTTTCGGAGCCAAATAGCGGATCCTCTGTCCGCGAAGGCGCGCAAAACCCGGTTTTGTTCACAATTAGCGGATTCTCTGTCCGAACGGACTGAGGCGTGGACAAGTAACGCTATTCTTTCGCAAATGGGAGCCGGATGCCGGAAGCGGGACGAATAGAGCGATGACATCGTCTTATTCGCCGCAGGATGAGGTGTTCGCTCGTGAATAAGACGATGCTGTAACGCTATTCGTCCATAGGAGGGCGCCAGATGCCGGAAACGGGACGAATAGAGCGATGGCGTCGTCTTATTCGCTGCAGGATGAGGTGTTCGCTCGTGAATAAGACGATGCCGTAACGCTATTCGTCCATAGGAGGGCGCCAGATGCCGGAAACGGGACAAATAGAGCGATGACATCGTCTTATTCGCCGCAGGATGAGGCGTTTGCTCGTAAATAAGACGATGCCGTAACGCTATTCGTCCATAGGAGGGCGCCAGATGCCGGAAACGGGACGAATAGAGCGATGGCGTCGTCTTATTCTCCCCAGGATAAGGCGTTTACACGGAAATAAGACGATGCCGTAACGCTATGCTATATCCAGGGAGGGGCTTTCGGGCCGAGAGAGTATGTACGAACGCGGATTTTGCCTGAATGAGCCTGCAGCAGCTCTTCTTTAACGAGCTCATGCATCAGCTTGCGCGCGTGTTGCACGCAAACGCCAAGTCGCTGGCGAACTTCTGAAGGCGTGATCGGGTTTCGCGTATACAGGGCTAATCGCAGGATCTCCTTCTTCTTAAGGGAGAGACCCGCAAGATCTTCGCGAACGCCGCCGTACAATTTGCCGATGATTTGCAGGATCGCCTGCCGGCACCGGTGAGGACGTTCTTTGACGGCGTCAAGGGAAAACCGGAATACGAGCCAGCCGTCGTGCACGAGCTGATTCTGCCTGTCCCGTTCGTATTCGAACTCGCGCCGGGTCATGTTTTTCGCATGCGAACCGAAATCGTCGATTTCCCAATCGATCTTGTACGGATGGCGAATGTACGCATAATCGAGATAATAGGAGCCGTTTCGGCCGTTCGGCACCTCGTATTCCGCATGAAGTCCATTGAAGCTGCCGAATAACGGCCACCAAACCTCTTGAAGGAAAAGCTTCTCGGAATAGCCGTGATCCTCAACCAGTTTGCGCAGCGCCTCGCCGTTGCGGCCGGTTTTCTGTTCGTCCATCCAGAGCTTGTAATGCTGTTCGAACACTTCATTCGCTCCTCTCGGCGTCGAACAAGACGAAAAAGCCGCGTCCGTCCCGAACCCGGGAATGACGCGGCGTGCTTCGACCGCTCGATCGCTTTTTAATTTATAATCTAATAGTAAGTGTTGATGAACATTTTGTCACGAGTTTCGGGGCTGCGCCCCTACCCCTTGATCGAGCCCGCGAGCAAGCCGCGGATGAAGTAACGGCTGAGAAAGACGTATACCGTCAGCGTAGGCAACGCCGCCAGCAGAGCGCCCGCCATCTGGACGTTCCATTCGACGATCTGGCTGCCGGACAGATTCTGCAGCGCGACCATGATCGGCTGCTGCTTCTGCGTCGTAAGCGTGACCGCGAACAGAAACTCGTTCCAGATGTTCGTGAACTGCCAGATGCCGACAACGACGAATCCGGTGACGGAAAGCGGGAGGATGATATGCCGATAGATGCCGAAAAATCCGTTGCCGTCGATTTTGGCCGCCTCCAGCACTTCCATGGGCACGCCCACGTAGAAGTTGCGGAACATGAGCGTGCAGATCGGCAGTCCGTATACGACATGGACGAGAATCAGCCCCGGAATCGTATTGTAGAGCTGGATGCTCTGCATGAACTGGATCAGCGGAATCAGAATGCTCTGGTAAGGAATGAACATTCCGAACAGCATCAGCGTGAAGAGGACGTTAGCCCCCCGGAATTGCCACTTGGACAAAATATAGCCGTTCATCGATCCCAGCAGCGCCGACAGCGCCGTAGCCGGGATCACGAGCAGGAAGCTGTTGGTCAGGTGGGGTACCAAACGATCGAAGGCAACTTGGTATCCCGTTAAATCCAGCTGCCGGGGCCACTCCCACATCTTTTCCAACGTGATCGCGTCCATTCCCTTCAAGCTCGTCAATACGACGACGTAAATCGGCAGCAGAAACAACGCCGCCAGCGCGACAAGCAGCACGTACATGAACATTTGCTTCAGGCGAGGAGCGCTCATTTATTTCTCCCCCTTCCGCAACGTCGACGCCAGATACGGGACGATCAGCAGGGACACGAAAGCGAGCATGACCATCGCAATGCCTGCGCCGCGCGCATAATGGTTGCCCCGGAACGTCGTCTCGAACATGTAGACGCCCGGGACGTCCGTCACGAACATCGCGCCGGGACCGGTCATGGCATAGACGAGATCGAAAATTTTGAGCGAAATATGGGCCAAAATAATGATCAGACTCATCGTGATCGGCTGCAGCTGAGGCAATACGACCTTGGCGAAAATCTGGCCCTCCGACGCGCCGTCCACGCGGGCGGCTTCGCGCAGGTCGTCCGACACCGACCGCAAGCCCGCCAGATACATCGCCATCGCGAAGCCGGACATCTGCCACACTGTCGCGATGACGACCGAGATCATGGCGGCGGGAATGCCGAATTCGATTTTGCCTAGCGGGATTCCGAGCCAGATTTCCGTGCTCGTATACCACTTCGGCAAGTTGTCGAGCCCTGCTCCGCCCAGCAGCAGGTTGACGCCGGTCGACGGATTGAGCAGCCATTGCCAGATGACGCCCGTAACGATGAAGGAAATCGCCATAGGAAAAATAAACACATTGCGGAAAAAAGCTTCTCCGCGGATTTTGCGGTCGATCATTACGGCGAGGAACAATCCGCAAGCCATCGTGGCCGCAATGAACAAGATCGTGAAAACAAGCGTATTCCGCAGATCCGATTGAAAGCGGAAATCCTGGAACAGAAAACGGTAATTGTCCAATCCAACGAACGCATTGGATGGAACAAGGGAATTCCAGTTCGTAAAGGACGTGTACCCGGTCTTCATAATAAATCCGTAGACGAAAATGCCGATTGCCGCCAGGGAAGGAAGCAGCATCAGGATCGGAATGAACGATTCCCGCCTGCGGAAGCCGGCACTGCGGCCGGTATCGGTCCGTCTGGCTGTAACAGCCATTTCCTCTCACTCCCGAACGAGACAGGGTCAGCGGCAGCCCGCCGTCCGACCCTGTCCCCTTGTCTATTCTGCTAGCCGCTATTGACCGATTCCGTCCGCATCCGCGGCGGATTGAAGCGCCTCGACGGCTTGGTCCACATTTCCGTTCGTGACGAAAATGTTAATCGCCTGATTGGCTTGGGTCAGGAAGCCTTCCGAAGCCGCGGAGCCATGGGCAAGGCTCGGAGCGAGCTTGCTCGTCTTGAAATCTTCGATCGTGTCCTGGCCGTACGCATCGTATTTGGATACGTCGGCATCGATCCGGGCGGGGATGGAGCCTTTCAACGGATTGAATACGTCCTGTCCTTCCACGGAACCGAGCACCTTCAGGAACTCCCTTGCCGCCTGCTCGTTCTTCAGCCCTACGGGAAGCGCGAACGTATCCGTGATCACCATGAAGCTGTCGCCCGTGCCCGGCGTCTCGATCCAGCCGAAATCCTCGTTCGCGACCAGCTTGAGATCGGTCGTGAAATAGCCTTTCGTCCAGTCGCCCATGTTGGTCATGGCCGCTTTCCCTTCCGCTACGAGCTGGGAAGCGTCCTGCCAGTTGCGCGCGGCATGGTCGTCGTTAATGTAAGCGAGCATGCGCTTGAACGTCTCCAGCGACGCTCTCACCCGCTCGTCGTCGAACCGGATGCCGCCGGTCCACAGCTTCTTGTAATCGTCGGCGCCTAGCTCTCCGAGCAGGATGTTCTCCCATAGCATCGTTGCCGTCCAAGGCTCCTTATCGCCCAGCGCAAGCGGCGTAATGCCCTTCTCCTTCAAGGCGTCCGCGACGGCGAAAAATTCCTCGAACGTCGCAGGCGCTTGCAGGTTGTTGTCCTCGAATATTTTCCGGTTATAGAAAATGACGTTCCCGCGGTGAATGTTGACCGGTACCGAATACGCTTTGCCTTCATGGCTGACCAGCTCGATCAGCTCCTGCGGGAACTTGTCGTTCCAGCCTTCGGCTTCGAACAGATCGTTCAGCTCGAGCACCTTCTCCGCGGCGACCCAGCCGGTATTCAGCTCCGCGCCCCCATGCACCTGGAACGCGTCCGGCGGATCTCCGCCCTGCATGCGGCTGGTCAAGACCGCCTTGGCGTTCGTGCCGGCGCCGCCGGCAACCGCCGCGTTCACCACTTCGATGCTCGGATGCTTATTCTCGAACAGCTCGATCAGGCCGAGCAGTCCCGCTTCCTCCCCGGCGCCGGTCCACCAGCTGAAGATTTCGATGCTGTCCGTCGTTTGTTCCGCTGCCGCGTTGTTGCCGCTTCCCGCCGAGGGCGGATTGTCGGACGCGCTGTTCGCCGGCGCGTTCGTCCCGTTGCCCGAGCACGCCGCGAGCAGCGTGCCGGCGACGGTCAGCATGGATAGCGCGGCTCCTAATTTTCGCTTCACTTCGTCGACCTCCCAAAATCGCATAATGTAATCGCTCACACGAATTATCATAAAGGCTTCAAATCGGATTTCCTATGAGGTATACCTATCATTTGTTCCGGTTTTCTACACACGCGGCAGCAGCCCCGCCGATCGTTCGGCAGGGCTGCTGGTCTTCGTTCAGCTATGAAGTTTGCGATAGTCGCCGGGCGACATGCCGGTCATCTTCTGGAACCATTCGCTGAAGTAGCGAGGGTTGGGATAGCCTACCGCTTCGCCGATCTGATAGATTTTCAGGAGCGTCCCCGTCAGCAGCTCGCAGGCGCGCTTCACGCGTTTCTGCGACAGGTAGCTGCTGAAGGAAATGCCCGTTTCCAGCCTGAAGATCCGGCTGAGATAGTTGGGGGTGACGAGCAGCTCTTCCGCGATTTCCGCCAAGTGAAGGTCTCGCGTGTACTGCTCGTTCACAATTTTGACCGTCAGCTTGACGAGATGGGAGGCGGCTTCGTCGAGCTCCTCCGGAAGCCCGTCGTCTTCCAGCGATCTTTCCGGAAGCGATTGGCCGCGTTCCCGGCCGCTTTGCCGCTCTCCTTCGCAGACCGACTTCACTTTAAGCAGAACGTCCTCGATTTCCTCCACGTCCGTCGGCTTCAGCAAGTAATCCGAAGCGCCCAGGCGAATCGCTTCCTGCGCATACTTGAAGTCGTCGAAGCCGCTCATAATAATGACTTTGCTCGAACCGTGGTCCGGCCTTTCCTGTTCGATTCTGCGGAGCTCCGATAGAAATTGGATGCCGGTCATATTCGGCATCCGTATATCCGTCATGATGATATCGACGGGCCGAACGGCCAGTTCCTTGATGGCATCGGCGCCGTCCTCGAAGCTGCCGGCAAGCTGGATGCCGATGCGTTCCCAATCGATATTCTCGCTCAGCCCTTCCCGAATCCAGGCTTCATCGTCAATAATCACGGCACGGTAAGCGTCGCTCATCGATCATCTCTCCCTATCGTCGCAGGATGGTTGGCGAGGTGAATCCGAATGGATCGGTACAACCGTCGCAGTTCGTCCGCAGCCGAGCGGAAAGCCGCTTCCGGTTCCGAATGGAGCGTCACGATCCGGGCAAGCGCGCGCTCCTGGATTTCGATCATCGCGTTGTAAGAGGCGATATACGGCTCATTGCGGGCGGTCCGCAAGCTTTCGAGCAGCAGCTCGAAGTCTGGGCGGCTGCCGCGATAGGCGGGATCCCCCAGAATGGACCTTCTCGCGGGAATGCCGCCCGACTCCGCATAGATTCTGCCGCCCGTCTTGCCGGTGGCGAATTCGAGAAATTTCCATGACTTGTCGGGATTGAGCGAGTTGGCGTTGATCGCCAACGTCCAGCTGTGCTGGAACGGAACGCGGCGAACGGCACCCGCGTCGTCCCGAATGCCGGGAATCAACGCGATTTGGATCGCATCCCGATACGGGCTGTCCGACTGCAAAATATCCTGATAAGCGGCGTTCCAATAGGGAGCGGCCATTGCGATCTCCCCGTCGAGCAGCGCGTCGCGCGTCCTGGAGAAGTCCCAGGCCAACAGATCGGGCGGCACGACCTGATCCTTCACCAGCTTGACGAGATACTCTCCTGCGCGGACCGATGCTTCCTGGTCGAGCAGCACTCCGCCGGTCTCGTCCTGCAGCACATCGCCGCCGAACGACCACAGCAAGGAGGCGAATATTTTCGACCGTTCCTCCGGTACGACGGCCGGCATGGCCGCGCCCCAGCGGGTGGGCGAATCCGGCGAGACGGCTTGGGTGAATTCCCGCGCCGCCGAGTAAAGCTCCTCCCACGTTTCGGGCGGCTCGGGCATCAGATCGCTGCGATAGTAGAGGAAATGCGTGCTGACGTCGGTCGGAAGGGCATAGATCGAGCCCTGATACGGATGAACGCCGAGAAAGTCTTCGAGATCGAACGACGGAAGGTCGGTCAAGTCGGGGTTCTCGATAAAGCGATCCAGCGGCATGATCGCGCCCGCGGATGCGAATTGGGCAATGGACGTGTTGGGCATGAACAGCACGTCGAACGCCGTCGAGCCGGCGAACAGCTGGGTGCCGAGCGTCGTGAAGTAATTGTCGCGGCCCACTTCCACGAATTCGACCTGGATGCCGCTCCGGGCCTCGAACGGTTCGGCGATCTTGCGGAGCGCCGAGGACTCGGTGCCGGTGCGGATCAATACGCGAACGACGCGCTCCTTCTCGTTGACGACCGGCTCCGTAATCTTGATTCGGCTGACCATAGCGATCCCGCCGAAGGACCAGACGGCAAGCAGCGCCGCGGAGATGATAATCAAACCTCTGAACCCTAGCCGGCGCATAGCCGATATTCACCTCGCTTCGATTCGTAAAAATCAAGTTTGTCTGATAAGCGGGATACATAACCGCACCAGCGTGCGGCCGTCTATTCGGTCGATCAGCCGAATGCCGTACGGCTCGCCGAAGGAGAGCCGGATACGTTGCTGGACATTGCGCATGCCGATATGATCGCTCGTTTCCCCGCGTTCAAGCAATCCGCGCACGTAGATTAAATCGACGTCTCCGCCGTCGTTCCATATATCGATGACGACCTCCTCCTCCGCGGCGTAGATGTCCAAGGCGATTCGGCCGCCGCCCTTCAGCTTCGCGATCCCGTGCTCGATGGCGTTCTCGACAAGCGGCTGCAGAATAAGCGGCATCATCAGCACGTCGTCCAGCCCCGGCTCGACCGCGATTTCGTAGGCCAGCTTGTCTCGGTAGCGGAACGACAGCACGCGCAAGTAATTTTCGACATGCTCCTTCTCCTGCCGCAAGGTCACGTTCTCGAGACTGGAGTTAAGCGTAAAGCGGAAAAACTTGCCCAGCGCCGTGACCAGCTTGCTGATCGGTTCCGCGCGATGCTTCAGCGACATCCAATAGATCGTGTCCAGCGTGTTGTAGAGGAAATGGGGCTGGATTTGCATTTGAAGCGTTTTCAGCTGCGCGTCTCCCCGCTGCTTCTGCTCGCGTTTGTTCTCGATCAGCAGCTGCTGGATGCGGTCCATCAGCCGGTTGAAATTGCGCTGCAAAATGCTGATTTCCCGGATGGAGCCCATCGGTTCTCGCAGATGCAGATGGTCCATCGAGGCGAGGCTCATCACCTTCGCGAGCCCGATGATCGGCTTGGAGATCACCGATGTGAACAGCAGCGCAATGATGAGCGATACGATCGCGCCCAGCGCGGCCATAACGAGCAGCGACCGCATGATTTTCTGATTCGGACCGAGCACCTCGTTGAGCGGAACGACGGCCGTCAATGTCCAATTGCTGATCTCGGACGTGTCGTACGAGATCAACCATTTGCCCTCGACGGTATGCGTTCCGCTGCCGTGCGGGGGCAAAGCCCGAATCGCGGCGATGATGCTCGGGTTGGCCAACAGCTCGGACGGCTGCTTGTAGATCGCTTCGCCGGAATGATTCGTAATCTGGAAGGCGCCGGTAGAGCCGATCTGAACCTTGCGCAAATATTCGTCCAGGAACAGATCGTTCAGCTGAATGAAAATATGGCCGCGCAGGCGGGCCGTATTGCTGTCCACGATTCGCCGCGCCGCCACCACGGAAGGGTGGACCGGCGTTTCGAAGCCCGTGCGGGAGCGGTAGACGGCCCGTTGCTCGCTGAACCAGTGCATCTTGAGCGGTTCTTCGTCGAAACGGCTCACGATGTAGTTGAAATTGTCTTGATTCAACTGGTTGAAGTCGTGCAGGGAGCTGTCGGTAGAGAGGACGACGCGCTCCGCCGTAACGAATGAAATCGTATGGATGTGGTTCAATCTGCCGCTGAACAGGTCGGAGTAAACCTTCTCTTTGAATTTATGATTCGCTTCGTCCCACTGATACGTCGTAACGACCGGCTTGTCTAGAAAATCGAGCGAGTGCTGATACAGCAAGGACCAGGTCAGGCGGTCGATCTCGGCCAGATTCGAATCGAGCGTGCCTTTGATTTGACCGACCGACTGCTCAATGAGCTGACTGACTTGACTCTGGAAGATTTCATTTTCCTTTTTGTAGGTAATCAGCGTCATAATGACCAGCGGAACAATCATCAGCGACAAAAGCGCGGTTAACAGAATGGTGCGAATCGAGACCGGTCTAGCCGCGGATCGGATGGCGATATCCTCCTTTCTGCAAGGCGCAGCAAAAAATCCCAGCGAAAAAATCCAGCGGTTTTAAAAAAATGTCCAGCAAATATGTAAGCGCTGACAAGTTATAATGGGCGATGTAGCCCTTACGATGTAGCCCTTACGATATCACGAAGCCGGATTTTCGAAAAGGGGGAGGTCGGCTCGAGAGGGGGACGACGACCGGCGGGGAGAAAGGGCAGAGAAGACAGAAGGGTCTTCGAAAAAGCCGATGGAGGAATGGACATGGAGTCGATAAACAGCAAGCGCCCAGTTGGCCGAGCAGTTAAGTTTGTTTTGTGCTTGATCGTCGCGATCTGCGGCATCATTGCGCCGGGCGACCCGCGATTCGGAGCGAACGGCGGACATGCGTCGGCGGCGAGCGCGAATGACCGGGAAGACCGGTATGCGGTTACGGCCGCTCTGACCAGAGGGGAGCAATTGCGGGTCGACATTGCGGTGGAGCGGCTTCAACCCGACTATAGCGGCGAAGCGTATGTCGTCATTCAGTTGATGAGAGGGAACGCGCCTGTTCTGATCAATGCCGTTCCGCTCAAGCATGGCGACATGGACATCGAACAGCGCTACAACGTCAACGGATCGGAGTACGCGGTGAAAATATTCGTCTTCGATGCCTTCGACAGCGAGCTTGAAGCTCCGACGCTGCTGGCAAGGCCGGTCGATTTGCAATAATGCTGAAACATGGGAGTCATGCATGAAGAGGGAGGGCGTTTGAGTGAAAAAGACGATAGGGGCCGTTCTGGCGTTGATGATCGCGGTATCCCTTTTTTTGCCGCCGGAAACCGGATACGCAGCCGAACCGTTAACGCTTAATCTGAGCGCGAAGCAGGTTCAGCGCGGCGGCGATCTTACGCTGACCGGCACGGCGGCGGCCGAAGTGAAGGAAGTTGTCGTCAAGATCGTAAGTCCGAACGATACCGTATTTTATCTGGATGTCATCGCTCCCGTAGAGGGGCGGTATTCCTTGAAAGCGGCCATTCCGAACGACGAGACGGTCGCTCCGAATGGCGTATATACCGTCATTGCCGGGGGCGGAGGGGCGAGCGGGCGCAGCACGTTCACGGTCGTCAGAGCGTCGAGCGGCGGACCCTCGAACGGGGGCGGCGGCGCCGGAGGGGAGGTCGATCAAGAGGACGAGACGGGGATTCCGCCGCTTGCCGGAGACGCGCGAGGCGCCGTCGTCGAGCCGCAGCTGGATGCGGACGGGAAGTACCGGATCGGCCGCGAGACGATGAGCCGGGCGGTAGAGCAGGGCGAATCGGCGGTCACGATCCGGATGCCGGCCGCGGCCGCCGAGTCGGGAGCGGCGCTGGAATTCCCGGCAGATTCGCTGCGGCAGCTGCAGGACGCGCGGCAGGGCTTGATCATCGAATCCGGGAACGTGACCGTTCAATTTCCGGCGGATGCCTTGCAGGCTTCCGCGGAGCCGGACGTGCGGGTCAGAATCGCGCTGCATACGGCCTGGACCGAGGAAGCCGGACGCATCGTGGAGCAGTCGATCCGGGGGAACGCCGACTATGCGGCGACGGGAATCGTCTTGTCCGCCGTGCTCGAGCTTGTCGCCGGAGAGCAGGTGATCGGCGTTCTCCCGCTCGACAAGCCCGCCCAAGTGACGATCCGGCTGACCGTGGAGCAGGAGCGCTCGCTCCGGAAGCCGCTTGCGGGCGTGTATTATGCGGACGGAGAGCGGGTGGAATACGTCGGTGGAACGGTGGCGAACGGGGCATATTCATTCACGGCGTCGCACTTCTCTTATTACACGATCCTCGAATACGACAAACGTTTTGAAGATCTGGCAGGGCATTGGGCGGAGGAGGCGGTCTCGTACTTGTCGGCGAGACACATCGTGCGCGGCGTTAATGATCGCCATTACGAGCCGAACCGCAGCATTAGCCGCGCGGAGTTCGCGACGCTGCTCATGCGCGCGCTCGAGCGGGCGGGAGGAGCCGCGTCCGCCGACGGATCGGAGAACGGTGCGCCTGTTCCGTTCCATGACGTGCCGGCGAACAGCTACTATGCCGATCATGTCGCATCCGCGTCTTCGCTAGGCATCGTACAAGGATACGGCGGCGCTTTCCGGCCGAACGAGCGGATTACGCGCGAAGAAGCGGCCGTCATGCTTGTCCGCGCGGCGCAATATGTGACACTGGACGACACGCGGGTATCGGCGCCTCGCTTCGACGATGCGGCGCAGCTCGCATCCTGGGCGGCATCGTCCGTGAACGAAGCGTGGACGAAGGGATTGATTCAAGGCGACGGCAAGCGCTTCAACCCGAAGGGGCAGGCGACCCGGGCGGAAGTGGCCGTCATGATCAAGCGGCTGCTGGCCGGCAGCTCGCTTTAACCGACGAGAGAAGGAGGATACCGAGCTATGAGGAAAAAGTTCCTATCGATAACGATAATCGCATCGCTTCTGTTCAGCTTGCTGGGGCCGCCGGGCGCCGGAACCGCTTCCGCGAACGAGCTTGCCGCGCCGGCGGGAGGGGTACCGACCCGCAACCTGGCGCTCGATGCGCAAGCAGCCGCATCGGGGCAATGCAACGACGGCGAGCGGGCCAGCTTTGCGATCGACGGCAAGACCGACACCAAGTGGTGCGACAATTCTTCCGCCTCCCATAAGTGGCTGCAGCTGGACCTGGGCCAACCGTACACGATCAATCAGTGGGTCGTGCAAAACGCGGCGATCGGCGAGTCCGCCAACAGTCCGTTTCGGAATACGAAGGATTTCCGCTTTCAGAAAAGCATGGACGGCGTAACCTGGGAAGATGTCGACCTGGTGCGGAACAATGTTCAGACGATCGTATCGCGGTACGTCGAAGCGTTTTCCGCGCAGTATGTCCGGCTCTACATTCATCATGGCGCGCACGACGGCAATACGGCTCGAATCTATGAATTTGAAGTTTATGGAGTGGAGCTCGGACAGTCGCCGGCCTATCCGCCGGTCAACCTGGAGCCGATCGATTATGTCGATCCGTTCATCAATACGCTGGGCGACAACGGACAGACGAACCCGGGTCCGAATACGCCGTTCGGTCTCGTCTCGCTCGGGCCCGACAGCGAAGGCCACGGCGGCAGGGCGTTCAGCGGCTATTATTACGAGCATAAAGAACTGAAGGGTTTCTCGCACCTGCGATTCAGCGGAGTCGGCTGCAGCGGCGCCGGGGGCAACATTCTGATGATGCCGTTAACGCAAGCCTTCACGCGCGACAGCAACGCATACAAGCAGCGGTACGAGAAGAGCGCGGAGCGGGCTTCCGCGGGATACTACGCCGTCGAGCTCGCATCCGGCGTCGGCGTGGAGCTGACCACATCGGACAACGTCGGCTTCCACCGCTACACCTTTCCGGATGCCGCGACGGACCGGGCGGTATTGGTCGATCTCTCCGCCTCGTACGCGGGCATGCTCGACGCAAGCCTAAAGGTGGAGAGCGATACGGAAATATCGGGCATGATCAAATCGCGGAACGTGTGCGGGCACGGCCATTACACGATGTATTATTCCATCGAATTCGATCAGCCCTTTGATGCCTATACGTCGTGGTCCGGGCAATCGGAGGGACAGGTTGCCGAGCGGACCGGCACGAACGCCGGCATATGGTTGAACTTTAATGCGGCGGCTCGTCCGGTCGTACAAGCGAAGGTAGGTCTCTCCCCCGTTAGCGTCGAACAGGCCAAATACGAGCGCGAGTACGACATCGCGGGCTGGAATTTCGACGGACAGCACGAGAAGGCGCGGGGAACGTGGCGCGAGCTGCTGAACAAAGTCCGCGTAACCAGCGGGGATGAGGAGAACAAAAAGATTTTCTACACGCAGCTGTATCATTCGTTCCTTCATCCGAACAAGGTGTCCAGCTCGGTCGGCACGTTCCGGGCGGGACGTGACGAGGAGACGATCCGGCATACGTCGGAGATCGGAGAGGACTTCGAGTATTACAACGGCTGGTCGACCTGGGACGACTTCCGCAAGTACCCGCTGTACTCCATTCTGGAGCCGAAGCGGTTCGAGAACATCGTGAAGTCGATGATCGATCTGTACAAGACGAGGGGCTCCTACGTTCAGTGGGGAGCGGGCTATTGGCCGAACCCGACCGTCAGGAACGAATTCAACGGTGCGGTCATCCTGGACGGCATTGCCAAGGGCGTCGAGCTTGACAGGGACGAATTGTATGCCGTGCTTCAAGGCATGATTTCGGATACGGAAAATTATTCGATTAATGAAAACGAAATATCAGGCAAGCTCGAAAAGGCGTACAGCGCTTACTATCCGATGAAGCTCGCCGCTATGATCGGCGATCGCCAGGTGTATGAGCGGTATAGGGAAATGGCTTTATCCTACAAGGACCTCTGGAATCCCGGCCAGGTGGACGAGAGCGGCAACGTTCGCGGCTTCTTCACGCCGAACGGAACGACGGTAGACCGGAGCGACATTACCCGGGTGAACCGATTCGCCTATCAAGGCAATATGTGGACTTACCGCTGGACCGTTCCGCACGATATCCCGGGATTCGCCGAGCTGAGCGGCGGCAAGCAGAAGCTGGCCGAGGATCTGAAATACTTCTTTGACATCGATGAATATGTGGCGGTCAACGAGCCGGACATGCATGTGCCATTCTTGTTTAACTATGTGGGGATGCCTTATTTGACCCAATATTACGCAAGAGAGTATACGACGGAAGTGGTCGTTCAGCGCTATCACAACCACGGGCTGTACAATTACCCGATTAAATCCCGCGTCTACCGCGCCGATCCCGAAGGGTATCTGCCGTCCGCGGACGATGACGCGGGAGCGTTGTCCTCCTGGTTTGTGTTCAGCGCGATGGGCTTGTTCCCATCGAATCCGGGCGATCCGTATTTCACCATCGGTTCGCCGATCTTCGACGAAGTGAAGCTCAGTCTGGACAACGGCAATACCTTTACGATCAAAGCCAACGGGGTATCGAGCGACAACCGGTTCATCCGGTCGGCCGCGCTGAACGGCAAAACGTTCGATCAGCCATGGATCTCCTACGATGACATTATGGCGGGCGGCACGCTCGAGTTTGAAATGGCTTCGGAGCCCAATTATTCATGGGGAGCGAAGCCTAGCGCAGCGCCTCCATCGTTTGATTTTGCCATGCAAATCGACAATTTGCTCGCACGGGACTCCCTGATCGAAGCCGAGTCGGAGTGGAAATATTTCGACAAGGGCAGGTATGCGGGCGACGGCTGGACGGAGCTGATCTTCGACGACAGCGGCTGGGATTCGGGCGGCGCCATGCTAGGCTATGGCGGTCCGGAACAGCTGCTGAATACGGTTGTCGGTTATGGGCCGAGCAGCGGCAACAAATACCCGACAACGTATTTCCGCGCAACGTTCGAAGCGAAAAATATCGACGATATCATCAGCCTGAGCGCCGGATTGATCCGGGACGACGGCGCAATCGTCTATTTGAACGGACATGAAGTCATTCGCACGAACATGCCTCCGGGCGAAGTCGGCTATGATACCTATGCGAACGGCACGGTCGGCAACGAGCGGGACTGGAACGGATACGTGCTCGATCCGTCCTATCTGGTCGAAGGCACGAACATCGTGACGGCGGAGGTCCACCAGGTGAATGCCACGAGTTCGGACCTGGCGTTCGACTTCCGGCTGGAGGCGATCCGGGAGCTGGATGTGCCGCCGGCGCCGACAGGGCCGGTCGTGGACGATCGCGCCGATATGTTCGGGTGGAGCTTCGTCCCGGGCTTCGAGCGCGCATCGGACTATGAATACAGCACGGACGGCGGCCTTCATTGGCATCCGGCCGACTCGAATCCGCAGCCTGTCGGACCGCTTCGGTACGATGCGGGTGCCGTTCAGGTGCGGGTCAAGGGCGACGAGTCGCGGCAGCAAGCGCCAGGCCGCGCGCTCGTATCGAATCAGCCCTTTACGGGAGCAAGAAGCATGAAAGAAGCGTACGACCTGGACGTGAAGATCGAACGCAAGGGCAACATGACCGTACAGGTGCAGGGCAATCCGACGGACGGCTATGACGGCTCGGCGGTCGTCGTCATTCAATTGATGGACGGGAACAGGCAAGCTCTTCTGTCCAGCGCCGTGCCCGTCGAAGGGGGAAGCTTCGCGCTTGACCAGCGATTTAACGTGAACGCGCCGCGCTATCAGGCGAACGTCTACGTCATGGACGCCTACAACGGCAACGTCTACGACGCGGTATGGCTGGCTCGGCCGGTCGCGCCGCAGCCGGAGCCGGTTCCCGACGGTCGACCGGGCGATCCGGGAGAAGAGCCTCTTCCCGAACCGCTTCCGCTGCCGGTGAAGGAGCCGGACGAAGAGCTGGAGCCGCCGGGCAGCGGCGAACCGCCAGGCGGCGGCGAGCCTCCGGCCGAGGATGGCATGACGATCGAGTTCGAGGACAGAAGCGAATGGACGAGCGCGGTCAACACGTTTAACAATGGGCCGCTGAAGACGGAATCGAACAACGGCGGGACCGTTGTGGCGAATACGTTTACCGGGGCATGGCTGGCCTACCGCGACGTCGATTTCGGACCGCGGGGCAAGAACCGCATCGAAGTGGAATACGATGCACCGACGGCGAGAACGCCAGCGGACGGTGTGCTGGAAGTTCGTCTCGATAGCTTGGACGGCGAACTGGTCGGCACGGTCGCGCTGCAGAATACGGGCAGCAGCTGGGGCAGCTACCGCATCGCAAAGGCAGACCTCAAGACGACGGTTACCGGCATTCGTACCGTATATTTGGTCATGCGGGGCAGCACGACGAGCAGTTTGCCGTTCGTGGGCAATTTCGACCATTTTACATTAAGCTATGTAGCGGTGCGAAACGACTACGCCAATCTGGAGCTGGAAAGCTATAACGCCTGGTCGGAAGAGCTGAATCCGCATAACAACGGGCCGATGAAAACCGAACCCGGCCAGAGCGGAAGACAGGTGGCGAACACCTACGACGGCGCTTGGCTGGCCTACAACCGGATGGACTTCGGTCTTGAGGGAGTGAACCGGATCGCCGTTACTTATGCCGGAAATACCGGCAACACGGCGGCGGATGCGGCCGTGGAAATCCGGCTTGGCGGCGTGAACGGCAAGCTCGTCGGCAGGGTCGCTACGCCGCCGACCGGGAGCGGCTGGGGGACGTACCGGACGGCTATAGGCGAATTAAGCGAAACGGTGACGGGCATTCACGACGTGTACTTCGTGCTTGTCGGTACGACAAGCTCGACCTACAGATACATCGGCAATTTCGACCATGCCGCCTTCTTTATGGAGACGGGCGTGCCAGGGGAACCGCAGGAGCCGGAAGAGCCGCAGGAACCGGAGGAGACGCCGCCGGAGGAGCAGCAACCGCCGGAGGAGCAGCAGCCGCCGGAGGAGCAGCAACCGCCGGAGGAGCAGCAACCGCCGGAGGAGCAGCAACCGCCGGAGGAGCAGCAACCGCCGGAAGAGCAACAACCGTAGCATTCGAGCGCTTCGGCGGCCTAAAATGATCTTTTCCGAAACAACGAATAGGAGATGAGTTAGCCGTTCGAGGGGCTGTCCCGCAAGGTCTGCAAAGGCCGGGGGGCGGCCCCTTTCCCGTGCGCGGAACACGAAAGTGGAAGAAATGATAGAATCACCTCATTCAATTCGCATCCGCATATCCGATATGATGATCGTAACGAGTTCTCATCTACGAAGCGAAGTTGCGCATGAGGGCAGGACAGGGGGGCAGTCGATGATCAAGCTGCTGAGCGAAGAGAAAAAACATGCGTCCATGCAAGGCGAAAAAGCCGAGTTCGAGCAAGCGCTTTCCCTCATGGAGACGGCATGGGCATCCGCCGTTATGTTGGATCATATGTACGAGGTGCCGCTTGCCGAATGGAGCGAAATGATCGGCGTACGGTCGGAAACCGGGTATTCCGTCGTTTTCGCATTGGCGGACGAAGGCGGCGAATTGTCGGGAGCCTGCAAGCGGCAGGTGTACAACTTCTTGAAGCGTGTTTGCAAGCAGAAGGCCTCCTGCGTGGTAGGCCCGATGAGCGGCTCACGCGTTCCCGTATTCGTCATGCTTCCGGACGAAGCGGCTTGGCGCTGTCCGCGAGCGGCCAAGTCCCATGCCGTCCAGTTCGCCGGGCAGATCATCGGAGCCTTGGGCCGGCAGTTCGGGCAAGTGCGGGTTCATGCGGGAATCGGCACGTGTTATTCGTCGATCAAGGGGCTGGCGGCTTCCTACCAGGAAGCGCTGACGGCCGCCGACAAGCATGCCGCTTCGGCCTTTTGCTATTATGGCGATGCGGCCGAGGAAGCGCGGGGTTCCAATGATCCGTTCGCGGTTATCCGGCAAGCCAAGGAATATATAGACGCCAACTACACGAGCGATCTGTCTCTGGAGCAGGTAGCGGAAGCGATGGGCTTGAAGCCGCAATATTTCAGCAGGCTGTTCAAGACCTGCAGCGGCATCACATTCATCGATTATTTGACGCAGCTGCGGATAGAGAAAGCGAAGGACATGATGGGGGAGCCGCACCTCAGTCTGAAGTGCATCGGCCGCAGCATCGGCTACCGCGACCCGAATTATTTCAGCCGCGTCTTTCGCAAGACGGTGGGCGTGTCTCCTTCGCAGTTCCGCGAGCAGCACGGCCGCCGCATGCGATCCGGCTGACGCCGAATTCCAAAGCTAACGATTTGCGCTCGCACCGGCTCCATATACTATAATAGAAAGGATAAAATTTCCGCAAAGGAGCCGGAAGCATGACGAAGAGACCAAAGCAACCGAAAATCGGACAACCCGCCCCCGACTTCGAGCTGCCCGCGACGAACGGAAGCGCGGTACGGCTGAGCGATTATCGCGGCCGCAAGGTCGTGCTTTATTTCTATCCGAAGGACATGACGGAGGCTTGCACCCGGCAAGCGTGCGACTTCCGCGACGCCGGAGCGACGTTCGGGGAAGCGAACGCGATCGTCCTCGGCATCAGCACGGACGAGCTGAAGAGGCATTACAAATTCATCGAGAAATACGAGCTCCCGTTCCTGCTGCTTTCGGACCCGGAGCATCGGGTATGCGAGCTGTACGGCGTATGGCAGGAGAAGCAATTGTACGGCAGAAAATACATGGGAATCGTGCGTTCCACGTTCCTCATCGACGAACAAGGCCGTCTCGCGAGAGAATGGCGCAATATCCGGGTGAAAGGCCACGTGGACGACGTCAAGCAGGCGCTGCTCGAATGAGCGGGCGCTTTTTTTGCTTTGTGAAGGCTTTGTTTCGTGCCGCGCCTGACAGAAGCGGAATCGCCGGCTTCGGCAGCAATAAAGCGCCATGTCCGCCATGTGATCGACCGACCGCCGGCATGCAGCGAAATACCGCGCGCCGGAGTTGCTTGCGATGCGAAATACGGGGACAACACCTCTTCAAGTATTAAGCGATCGCATCGTTTTATTTACTGCTGAAACGCTATTCGTTGGGGGAATAAGATGACACAGTATCGCTATTCGGTCGTAAAAGGGGAGCGAGCTGCACGGAATGGTGACGATAGAGCGATTGCATCGTCCTATTTGCTACTTGACGGCCTGATCGTGTTGGAATAAGACGATGGGGTAACGTTATACGATATCCCTGGGCTTCGGGCCGAGGGAGATGATCCCGCATAACCATGGCGCCGCTCGCCTTGACGCTGTCGAAGCCGCAAAGCTATAATAGCTTCAATTGATTGAGGGAGGCTCGGTTTATCCAGTGACGAACAACCAGCATGAAATGATCGTCGTACTCGACTTCGGAGGACAGTACAACCAGCTGATCGCCCGCCGCATCCGCGACCTTGGCGTATACAGCGAGCTGCTTCCGTATAACACTTCGGCGGACAAGCTCCGCGAGCTCGCGCCGAAGGGCATCGTCTTCTCCGGCGGACCGGCCAGCGTCTACGCGGAAGGAGCGCCCAAGGTCGATCCGGCGGTATACGAGCTCGGAGCGCCGATCCTCGGCATCTGCTACGGCATGCAATTGATGACGGATCAGCAAGGGGGCAAGGTCGAGCCGGCGCATAAGCGGGAGTACGGCAAATCCGATATCGACTTCGCCGAAGGCTCGGCGCTCGTCCAAGGTTTGGACAGCCGCCAGACGGTGTGGATGAGCCACGGAGACCACGTTACCGAGCTGCCGGCCGGATTCCGCGTGGACGCGAGCACGGAGCACGCTCCGGTCGCCGCGATGAGCGATCCCGACCGCAAGTTCTTCGCGGTGCAGTTCCACCCCGAGGTGCGCCACTCCGTCCACGGCAACGAGATGATCCGCAACTTCCTGTTCGGCGTCTGCGGCTGCAAGGGCGATTGGACGATGGGCTCGTTCATCGACGACATGGTCCGGGAAATCCGCGACGAAGTCGGCGACAAGAAGGTGCTGTGCGCCCTGTCCGGCGGCGTCGATTCCTCGGTCGTCGCCGTACTGATCCATAAGGCGATCGGCGACCAGCTGACGTGCATGTTCATCGATCACGGCCTGCTGCGCAAGGGCGAGGCGGAGAGCGTCATGGACACGTTCGTCGGCAAGTTCGAGATGAACGTCGTGAAGATCGACGCCAGCGAGCGGTTCCTCGGCAAGCTGAAGGGCGTCGAGGATCCGGAGCAGAAGCGCAAGCTCATCGGCACCGAGTTCATCCGCGTGTTCGAGGAGGAGTCGGCGAAGTTCGACGACTTCGCTTATCTTGCGCAGGGCACGCTGTACACCGACATCGTGGAGAGCGGCACGGCGACGGCGCAGACGATCAAGTCGCACCACAACGTCGGCGGCCTGCCGGAGGATATGAAGTTCAAGCTGATCGAACCGCTGAAGACGCTGTTCAAGGACGAGGTGCGCAAGGTCGGCTCGGAATGCGGCCTTCCCGACGCCATCGTCATGCGCCAGCCGTTCCCGGGCCCGGGACTGGCGATTCGCGTGCTCGGCGAGGTGACGCCGGAGAAGCTGGAAATCGTCCGCGAATCCGATGCGATTCTGCGCGACGAGATCGCCAAGGCGGGATTGGATCGCGAGATTTGGCAATACTTCACGGCGCTGCCGAACATGAAGAGCGTCGGGGTCATGGGAGACGGACGGACATACTCCCATACCGTAGGCATTCGCGCGGTCACTTCGATCGACGGGATGACGGCCGACTGGGCGCGGATTCCGTTCGACGTGCTGGAGAAAATTTCGGTGCGCATCGTCAACGAAGTGCAGAACGTCAACCGGATCGTCTACGACATTACGTCCAAGCCGCCGGCGACGATCGAGTGGGAATAAGGCTGGAAAAACGCGGAGCCTGCCAAGACGACTTGGCAGGCTCTTTAGGTTTCCCGCTATCGGACACAGATGACGTTATTTCGTCGAAAACCCCTCATTTTGAAGACGTTTCGGACGGACGATCCGCGATTTCGCTGAACAATGGCCGAAATCGCCGTCTCGGAGCCAAATAACGGATCCTCTGTCCGCGAAGGTGCTCAAAACCCGATTTTGTTCACAATTAGCGGATCCTCTGTCCGAACGGCCGCGGGCGGCGGGCAGCGGGAGCGGTACGATGTCCTCCGCCACTGCACCTTCGTATTCCGCCCTACGCAACCTCGAACCACGGCCATTGTACCTTCGCATTTCGTTTCTCCGCACACTCGATCTTGCGCCACAAATTATGCAACTGTTGTTGCGTTTTTAATCATTTAGTGTATAATTTAATTAGAGAATTTAAACGCTGTTGTTCCGTTGGGATAGCAGGACAAGAGAGGAAAACGGAAGGACATAGTCCTTCCGTTTTCTGTTTTACAGGGGAGTGTACGCATGGAAAAGCTGCGGAGTGCGATATTTATTGATGGTGGGTATTTAGACCAAGTATTGCTTGGATTCGGAAGAGCCAAGATTGATTACTCTAAATTGTGTGATGTTCTAACCAACGCAATTCCCTTGCTTCGGACTTATTATTATCATTGTTTGCCACATCAACCAACAAACCCAACACCAGAGCAAAGTAGAGAGTTTTCTAATGCTGAAAAGTTTCAAAAAAGATTGAATCGCTTGCCTAATTTTACTGTAAGAAGAGGAAAGCTTGCTTATCGGGGAAATGATGATGAAGGAAGACCGATTTATGAGCAGAAAAGAGTAGATGTTGCTTTAGCGACCGATTTGGTTATGCACGCTACGAAAAGACTGATTTCCCATGCAATACTAATTACAGGTGACAGTGATTTTATTCCTGCTGTTGAAATTGCCAAAGCCGAAGGGGTTCAAATTACATTATATTATGCCCAAAACAAATCAACGCATGATGAACTATTAGACGTTGTTGACATAAGAAAGCTCATTACACAGGATATAATAGACAGCATAAAAAGATAGGTTTATATGATACATAATTGATACGCAAAAGTTAAGAAAACAGTTTTTTGGCTGGATTTAGGGGAAACGAAATGCTAAAAATTGCAGTGAAATCAACGTGTGGTGATGCTGATAAAACAAACCTTACAGAGTTCTGTCCGAACGGCCGCGGGCGGCGGGCAACTGGGCGGTGGAACGACGGGATGAAGATAGGGCAGTGGAACAATGGGATGGTGGAGCGGTAGAACGATGGGATGACGATGGAGCGGTAGAACGACGGCGCAAGGGAGCGGTGGAACGGTGGAACGACGGGACGACGATGGTGCGGCAGATCTGATTGCACGGTACAGTCAGTCGTATGTTACTTGTAGAGCGCCGACGGCGTTTTGACGAGCGGAAAGGGTCGTTCCCGGCAAAACGGCCGTGTCTTCGAACAATTCGAGTTTGTACGATAAAACGCACACACACCCGCGCTTTGGTCGGCGATTCATCCAAGTTATGCGAATTATCGTACAAAGTGCGGCGTCAGAAAGGTTCTTTTGAGGGATTTGTACGAAAAATCGTACAATCTGCCAGGACCGGAACAACGAGAGATGTGATGTACGAAATTTCATCCAAAATCGATCAGGCTGGAAGTTAGCGATGCACCGAGCGCCGCCGATCGGGAGATAATCGGCGCTCGGGAGCGGGCGGGCGCGTGAAGTAAGGGGATATGGTGTAACATCCAGCGTATGCTTTGTTTTCGTTTTCAATGGGAAATGAGACGTTATCATTGCAAAATACTCAGTAAATTCCGAACGTTAGCAGCGGATTATCGCGCACAATATTCGTAAATAATCGTTGACAGGGAAGGGCTTTGGACCTAGAATATGGGATGGATAACAACTGAATAAATCTTTCGTATAATCCCGGGAATCGGCCCGGGAGTCTCTACGAGGTCACCGCAAATGATCTTACTACGAAAGGGAAAAGCCAGTCCCGGGGGGCGCCCCGCGGAATGCTTTTTCCCGGTTGTGCGGAACCTAGAAGAGTCGTCTTCTGGTTTTTTTGTTTGTTCGGTCATGGTTTTCCACATTCATTCATTTTGAAGGGAGAGTTTATGGAAACATGGAAAAGTTCTTTAAGCTGAAAGAACTGGGAACGAACGTACGCACAGAGATCATGGCGGGTATCACGACCTTCATGACGATGGCTTACATTCTTGTCGTTAACCCAGGGATTTTGTCGGGAGCGGGTTTGTCCTTCGAATCCGTCTTCCTGGCGACCGCGCTTGCGGCAGGCATCTTTACGATCGCGATGGGCTTGTTCGTCAACTTCCCCGTGGCGCTGGCGCCGGGGATGGGCCTCAACGCCTTCTTCGCGACGACGGTCGTCGCCTCGCAGGCGACGGGCAATCCGATATCCGCGGAAATGGCGCTCGCGGCGGTGTTTATCTCGGGTATTATTTTCTTCATTCTGACGGTTACGCAACTTCGGCAAATTCTGATCGTGGCGATTCCTGACGCGTTGAAGCACGGGATCACGGTCGGCATCGGTCTCTTCATTGCCATCATCGGCATGAAGAACAGCGGCATCCTGTCGATTATCACGTTCGAAGACGGCGGCACGCTGATGACGATGGGCCATCTCGAGGATCCGAACGTATGGCTGACCATCGTCGGACTCGGCATTATTGGACTGCTCATGGTTCTGCGGGTGAAGGGCGCCATTCTGATCGGCATGCTCGTCATTACGCTGATCGGCGCGATTCCGGGCGTCGACCTGGTCAACTTCAATACGCTTAGCGGCGCTAGCTGGGCGCCGAATTTCGGCGAGCTGAACTTCTGGCACATGGACTTCACGCAATTGTTCACGACGGGCTTGCTCGTGGCGATCGCAACGTTTACTTTCGTGGAATTGTTCGATACTTTCGGCACGCTGGTCGGAACGGCCAACAGAGCCGGGTTCTTCAAAAATAAAGAAGAAGGCACGAAAAAAGTCGGCAAAGCGATGTTCGTCGACTCCATCGCGGTCAGCGGCGGCGCCATGCTCGGCACGAGCACGGTCACGGCTTACGTGGAAAGCTCCGCGGGCATCGCGGAAGGCGGACGATCCGGCCTGACGGCGATCACGACGGGCGCCTTCTTCCTGCTGGCGCTGTTCCTGCTCCCGATCGCGCTGCTCATCCCGGGACCGGCGACGAGCGCGGCGCTCATTATCGTCGGCGTTCTGATGGTGCAATCGGTCAAGGACATCGATTTCAAGGATTTGGTCATCGGCATTCCGGCGTTCCTGACGATCACGATCATGCCGTTCACGTACAACATCGCCAACGGGATTTCCTTCGGCATCGTCTCGTACGTGCTGCTCGCCTTCGTCGCGAACCTGGCCGGCGACAAGCGGCACAAGATTCACTGGCTGATGTGGGTGCTGTTCTTCGTCGTCATCGCGCGCTACGTGTTCGTCGGCGGAGAGTAATTATTCGCGTTTATGAGCCCCGAGTTTCGCCTAAGCGACCTTTTCAAGGCTCATAGCATAAATCAACCCCGTTTCACTTCCGAACCGACGGAGGTGGGGCGGGGTTTTCCAATTGTGACAATACCTCAAAATCCGAACATTAATATTTCTATGTCATGTAAGCGTTCGTCTTTGATTGACATAACGCCATGCGTGGGGTACACTAAGAAGCGTCGGAAAGCTAATTTTGTCGGAATCGAACAGCAAGCCTGGAAGACGCGTATATGTCGGGAATCGGCCCGAACGTCTCTACCCGGAAACCTTAATTTCCGGACTACGCGGCAATCGTCGACGTCGCCAATATCGAGCGCGGACCGGAGCCGGTTCGGGCTTTGTCTTGTCGCCGTCCGGAATTGCCGCATAGGCAGAGAGCTCGAAGGTCGATTGGGGAATACTGAGTTTATTCCCATCGATCTTTTTTTGATTTTCAGGGTCATGAAAAGAAAAGTACGAACCGGGGAAGGGTGGAATCATGTCGTCACTTGTCGGCGTCATCATGGGCAGCACGTCGGATTGGGATACGATGAAAAAAGCTTGCGAGGTGCTCGAGGAGTTCGGCGTGCCGTACGAGAAAAAAGTCGTCTCCGCTCACCGGACGCCGGATTTGATGTTCGAATACGCGGAGACTGCGGCGTCGCGAGGCCTGAAGGCGATCATCGCGGGAGCCGGCGGCGCCGCGCACTTGCCGGGCATGGTCGCCGCCAAAACCGTCCTGCCGGTCATCGGAGTGCCCGTTCAATCGAAAGCGTTGAACGGGCTTGATTCGTTGCTGTCGATCGTGCAGATGCCGGGCGGCATTCCGGTCGCGACGGTGGCGATCGGCGCGGCAGGGGCGACGAATGCCGGACTGCTCGCCGCTCAGCTGATCGGCGCGTTCGATCCGGAGATTCAGGCACGCGTAGCCGCCCGTCGTGATCGGATCACGCGGGAAGTGCTGGAGAACGGGGAGCTGCCTCTATGAGCGGAAACGGAAAATCGGAAGACGACCGCACCGGGTTGGTCAGCTTGTTCGGGGGAGAGGGCGCAGTGTGCGACGACTTCGGCTGCGCCGTTCCCGGAGCCGCCGGACAGGCTGCCGGGCCGCGGACGATCAAGCCGGGTTCGACGATCGGCGTGCTCGGGGGCGGCCAGCTCGGGCGGATGCTCGCCCACGCCGGGCAACGTCTCGGCTATCGGTTCGTCGCGCTCGATCCGACGCCGGACAGCCCGTGCGGACAGGTCGCGGATCAGATCGTCGCCGCATACGACGACCGGGCAGCGGCCCGGGAGCTCGCGGCTCGCGCCGACGTGATCACGTACGAATTCGAGAACGTCGACGCCGGCGTGGCGGAGATGCTGGAGCGGGAGTCTTACGTTCCGCAAGGCAGCGATTTGCTGTATACGACGCAGCACCGGCTTCGCGAGAAGCGCGCGGTGGAAGCGGCGGGCGCCCAAGTGGCGCCGTACGCGGAGGTCGACAGCATGGACGCGCTGGGGGCGGCCGCCGAGCACCTCGGCTTGCCGGCGGTGCTGAAGACGGCGACCGGCGGATACGACGGGAAGGGCCAGTGGGTGTTGCGCGGCGAAGAAGAGCTGGCGGCGGCGTGGGAAGAGGCGTCGCAGAGCGGAGCAGCGCTCGTGCTGGAGAAATTCATTGCGTTCGACAAGGAGATCTCCGTGATCGCGGCGCGAAGCCCTGCGGGCGAAGTCAAGACGTTCCCGCCCGCGGAAAACGTTCACGTTCATAATATTTTGCACTTATCGATCGTTCCGGCCCGGATTTCGGACGAGGTTCGCGCCGAAGCCGAGAAGCTGGCGGTGTCGATCGCGGAGACGCTCGGCGCTGTCGGGCTGATCGCCGTTGAGATGTTCTTGACCGCAGACGGCGAATTGTACGTCAACGAGCTGGCGCCGCGGCCGCATAATTCCGGTCATTACACGATGGACGCGTGCCGTACTTCGCAGTTCGAGCAGCACGTCCGGGCGATTTGCAATCTGCCGCTCGGAGATCCGTCGCTGCTCACGCCGGTCGTCATGGCGAACGTCCTCGGCGAGCACGTCGAGCCCCTGCTCGCCTGGATGGGGGAAAAGGATCCCGCCGCCGAGAGGTTGGGCGTCGAGGTCAAGGTGCATCTGTACGGCAAGGCGGAGGCGAAGGCGAAACGCAAAATGGGCCATCTCAACGTGCTCGTTCCCGACGTGGAGGCGGCGCTGGAATGGATTTCCCAATCGAACATATGGAGGGGCTAATCACACATGTTAGAACGTTATAGCCGTCCCGAGATGCGGGCGATCTGGACCGAACAGAACAAGTTTCAAGCCTGGCTGGAGGTGGAGCTGTGCGCTTGCGAGGCTTGGGCCGAGCTCGGCCACATTCCCCGCGAAGACACGGTCGAGCTGCGCAAAAACGCGAAGTTCGACATCGACCGCATCTACGAGATCGAACAGGAAACGCGCCACGACGTCATCGCCTTCACGCGCGCCGTATCCGAGAGCCTCGGCGCGGAGCGCAAATGGGTGCATTACGGCTTGACGTCGACCGATGTCGTCGATACCGCGATGGGTTATCTGCTTCGGCAGGCGAACGAAATTTTGCGGAAAGATATGGAGAGCTTCATCGCGATCTTGCGCGAGCAAGCGATTAAATATAAGAACACGCCGATGATGGGCCGCACGCACGGCGTTCACGCGGAACCGACGACGTTCGGGCTGAAGCTGGCGCTGTGGCACGAGGAAATGAAACGCAACCTGGAGCGGTTCGAGCATGCGGCGGCGGGCGTCGAGTTCGGCAAAATGTCCGGGGCCGTCGGCACGTACGCGAACATCGACCCGTTCGTCGAGCAGTTCGTCTGCGACAAGCTCGGCATCAAGGCGGCGCCGATCTCGACGCAGACGCTGCAGCGCGACCGCCACGCGGAATATATGGCGACGCTGGCGCTGATCGCCACGTCGATCGACAAGTTCGCGACGGAAATCCGCGGCTTGCAGAAGAGCGAATTCCGCGAGGTGGAGGAGCCGTTCGGCAAAGGGCAGAAAGGCTCGTCGGCGATGCCGCACAAGCGCAATCCGATCGGGTGCGAGAACATGAGCGGCTTGTCCCGCGTCATTCGCGGCCATATGCTGACGGCTTACGAGAACGTGCCGCTCTGGCACGAACGCGACATCTCGCACTCGTCGGCGGAGCGGGTTATTCTGCCGGACGCGACGATGCTGCTTAATTATATGTTGAACCGCTTCGGCAATATCGTGAAAAACTTGACGGTGTTCCCGGAGAATATGAAGCGCAACATGTCCCGCACGTTCAACGTGCCGTTCTCCGGCCGCGTCATGACGAAGCTGATCGACAAGGGCTTCGCCCGCGAGCAGGCGTACGATACGGTGCAGCCCCGCGCGATGCAGGCGTGGGAGGAGCAGCGCGACTTCCGCGAGATCGTGCAGCAGACGAAGGAGATTACCGACGCGCTGTCCGCTGAGGAAATCGCGGATTGCTTCGATCCGACGTGGCATCTGAAGCACGTGGATACGATTTTCGCGCGATTGGGCTTGAACGGTTAAGGGAACGCGGCCTTTGAGAGGTCCTGAGTGAAGCGCTCATAATCGCGGGTTCAGTGGTCCCTGAGTCAAGTGCTCATAAGCGGTGGGTTCTAGAGTTCCTGAGCCAAGTGCATAGGTGCTGCTTTATGAATGAATCGTCGTCAGGAGGATGAAATGTCTACACAAGCATTGTCAACGGCCGAAGGGCTCGTGAACGCTCCCTTGCTTCATAAGGGCAAAGTCCGGGAGCTGTACGATCTCGGCGAACATCTGCTTATCGTCGTGACGGACCGGATCTCGGCATTCGATTACGTGCTGGACCCGCCGGTGCCGGGCAAAGGCGCCGTGCTGAACGGTCTGAGCGCTTACTGGTTCGAACGGACGGCCGGCTTCCAGCCGAACCACGTCGTGCATACGGACGTCGATCGGCTCGGCGGCATCGTAAGCGAACCGGAGAAGCTCGCCGGCCGCATCATGGTCTGCCGCAAGGCGAAGCGGATCGACATCGAATGCGTCGTGCGCGGCTACATTACGGGCGGCGGCTGGCGGCAATACCAGGCGGCCGGCGAAGTGAACGGCATACGGCTGCCGGAAGGCCTGCGCAAGAACGACAAGCTGGAGCGGCCGATCTTCACGCCCGCGGGCAAAAACGACGTCGGGCACGACGAGGACATTCCGTTCGCGGAGATGGCTCGCCGGGTCGGCGAAGAGCTGGCCGAGGCGCTGCGCGAACGCAGCCTGAAGCTGTACGGGTTCGGGCGCGACTATTGCGCGGAGCGGGGCATTATCCTGGCGGACTGCAAGTTCGAGTTCGGCGTCGTCGACGGGGAGATCATCCTGATCGACGAGCTGTTCACGCCGGATTCCTCGCGTTTCTGGGCGAAGGAAAATTACAAGCTCGACGCGGAGATCGACAGCATGGACAAGGAGCCGGTGCGGGCTTACTTGGCCGGATCGGACTGGGACAAGAACAGTCCGCCTCCGGCGCTGCCGGCCGAAGTCGTCGAAGCGACGACGTCCCGCTACCGCGAGATTTACCGGAGACTGACGGAGTAGCGGAGGCTGTCGATTCAATGTGGATACGTGAGAGGAAAGAGAAATGATTGCCTTCCGGCGAGTTTTGGCTTTACATTCCATACCACTAATCCCTTGTCCGATCAAGGAATGTAAAACAAGATGTTTGAGCTTAGGAAGGCAACATTTCTCTTGGATCGAATTCGTCAACCACGAATCGACAGCCTCCTAGCGGCACGTTAACGCGTCCTTATTTTTTCCATCCACCATCCCATATCAGGAGGAACTCCCCCATGAAAGCAAAGGTATACGTGACGATCAAACAGAACGTGCTCGACCCGCAGGGCAACGCGGTTCAAGGGGCGCTGCATACGCTCGGATTCAACGAGGTCGGCAAGGTCAGAATCGGCAAATACCTGGAGCTGGATCTGAACACGAACGATCGCGCGCAAGCGGAGGAACAGCTTAAAGTAATGTGCGAGAAGCTTCTGGCGAACACGGTCGTCGAAGATTATCGCTTCGAACTGGAGGGTTGATGCGCCCATGAAATTCGCTGTACTCGTCTTTCCGGGCTCCAACTGCGACATCGACTGCTACAAGGCGGTCGAAGACACGGTCGGCCAATCCGTCGACTACGTGTTCCATACGGCGACCGACCTGTCGGCGTACGACGCGATTCTCGTTCCCGGCGGCTTCTCCTACGGAGATTACTTGCGGTGCGGGGCGATCGCGCAATTCGCGCCGGTCATGACCGAAGTGAAAAAAGCGGCCGAAGCGGGCAAGTTCGTGCTCGGCATCTGCAACGGGTTCCAGATTCTGACCGAATCGGGCCTGCTGCCGGGCGCTCTGATCCGCAACAATTCGCTGAAGTTCCGCTGCCATCAGGTCGAGCTCGAAGTCGCCAGCAATCGGACGGCGTTCACGAACGCGTACTCGCAGGGCGAGGTCGTCACGATTCCGATCGCGCACGGGGAAGGCAGCTATTACGTGGACGAGGAGACGCTCGCGCGGCTGAAGGCGAACGATCAGGTCGTTTTCCGCTATGCGGAGGACAACCCGAACGGCTCCGTGGACAATATCGCGGGCGTCTGCAACGAGGCCGGCAACGTCGTCGGCATGATGCCCCATCCGGAACGCGCGGTGAAGGAAATGCTCGGCTCCGCGGACGGAGCGCGGATGTTTACGTCCGTACTAAACGCTTGGAGGGAACGCAATGGCGCAGCAAGTATCCGCTAAGGAACCAACCGTAGAGCAGATCGCGGACCAGAAAATATACAAGCAATTCGGCGTATCGGAGCAAGAATACGCGCTCATCTGCGAATTCATGGGCCGGAAGCCGAACTACACGGAGATCGGCGTGTTCAGCGTCATGTGGTCGGAGCATTGCGCGTACAAAAACTCCAAGCCGCTGCTCCGAAGATTCCCGACGACCGGCCCCCGCGTCCTGATGGGACCGGGCGAAGGCGCGGGCATCGTCGACATCGGCGACAATCAGGCAGTCGTGTTCAAGATCGAATCCCACAACCACCCGTCCGCGGTAGAGCCTTACCAAGGCGCGGCGACGGGCGTGGGCGGCATTATTCGCGATATTTTCTCGATGGGGGCCCGTCCGGTCGCGCTGCTCAACTCCTTGCGCTTCGGCAAGCTCGACAACGAGCGCGTGCGCTACCTGTTCGAGCACGTCGTCAGCGGCATCGCGGGCTACGGCAACTGCATCGGCATTCCGACGGTCGCCGGAGAAGTGAGCTTCGACGAAGCTTACGAGGGGAATCCGCTCGTCAACGCGATGTGCGTCGGCCTGATCGATCACGACAAAATCCAGCGCGGCGTCGCCAAGGGCATCGGCAACCCGGTGTTCTACGTCGGGCCGGCGACCGGCCGCGACGGCATTCACGGCGCGACGTTCGCGTCCGAGGACTTGACCGCGGAATCCGAAGCGAAGCGTTCGGCGGTGCAGGTGGGCGATCCGTTCATGGAGAAGCTCGTCATGGAAGCGACGCTTGAGCTGATCGATTCCGGCATCGTGCTCGGCATCCAGGACATGGGCGCGGCGGGTCTCACTTGCTCCAGCGCAGAGATGGCGAGCAAGGCCGGCAACGGCATGGAGCTGTATTTGGATGAAGTGCCGCAACGCGAGGAAGGCATGACCGCGTACGAGATGATGCTGTCCGAGTCGCAGGAGCGGATGCTGTTCGTCTGCGAGCCTCAGCACGAGGAGCAGGCGAAGGCGATTTTCGCCCGCTGGGGGCTGCACTGCGCGAAAGTCGGCAAGGTATCCGACGACGGCCGCCTGAAGCTGTTCCACAAAGGCGAGCTCGTCGGCGACATGCCGGTCAAGGCGCTCGTCGACGATTGTCCGGTGTACAACAAGCCGTCGGCGGTTCCAGAGTATTATATGAAGAACGGTTCGATCGACACGAACCGTTACGAGCAAGTGACGGACTTGAACGACGCTTTGCTGAAGGTGCTTGCTTCTCCTTCGCTGGCGAGCAAAGAGTGGGTCTATAATCAATACGACTATATGGTGCGCACGGAAACGGCCGTTCGTCCGGGTTCGGACGCGGCGGTCGTCACCATTCGCGGAACGCGCAAAGGTCTGGCGATGACGACGGACTGCAACGGGCGTTACGTATATCTCGATCCGGAGGTCGGCGGACGCATCGCGGTCGCGGAAGCGGGACGCAACATCGTCTGCTCCGGCGCCGAGCCGCTGGCGATTACGGACAACCTGAACTTCGGCAGCCCGGAGAAGCCGGAAGTGTTCTGGCAGATGGAGAAGGCGGTGGACGGCATGGCGGAAGCGTGCCGCGCGCTCGACACGCCGGTCATCGGCGGCAACGTGTCGCTGTACAATGAAAACGTTCGTGGAGCGATCTATCCGACGCCGGTCGTCGGCATGGTCGGCCTTGTGCACGATACGGATCATATTACGACGCAGGAGTTCAAGGCCGAGGGAGACGTCATTTTCCTGCTCGGCGAGACGAAAGCGGAAATCGGCGGCAGCGAATTCCAGTACGCGGTCCACGGCGTAACGGAAGGCCGTCCTCCGGAGCTGGATTTGGCGGTGGAGAAAAAGCTGCAGCAGGCGGTTCTGAAAGCCATTCAAGACGGCTTGGTCGAATCCGCGCACGATTTGTCCGAAGGCGGATTGGCGGCTGCGCTTGCGGAAGCCTGTTTCGGACGCGGTCTGGGCGCGGACGTGACGTTCGAGACGCATTTGCGTCCGGACCTGGCGCTGTTCAGCGAATCGCAGTCCCGCATTCTGCTGACGGTAAAGCCGGAACTGGAGATGAAGCTTGCGTTGCAGCTTACGCACGCGGGAGTTCCGCTCAAGCGTCTGGGCACGGTAGGCGGCGACCGCCTGAAGGTGAGCATCGGCGGACATGACGCGATCGACGCATCGGTAGAGGAACTGAGAGCGGCATGGTCGCAGGCGATCTCGAACCACATGAACGGAAAAACGGCATGACTTCTAGCGTTGCGAACGGAGGGACGGCAGTGACGCGGCTCTGGACCGGGGATTATTACAACGAGGGCAACGGCAGCAAGGAATCCATTTTCGACAAAGTAAAGGAAGAGTGCGGCGTGTTCGGGGTGTTCGGGCACCCCGACGCGGCGAATCTGTCCTATTACGGTCTGCATGCGCTGCAGCACCGCGGCGAGGAGAGCTGCGGCATTTGCACGTCCGAGGACGGCGTTTTCCACTATCATCGGGGCATGGGGCTCGTGAAGGAAGTGTTCGACCGCGACCGTCTGGAATCGCTGAAGGGCAACCAGGCGATCGGCCACGTGCGCTATTCGACGTCGGGCGCGAGCCGGCTCGCGAACGCGCAGCCGCTCGTGTTCAAGTATCGCGGGGGCGACCTTGCGGTCTGCACGAACGGCAATCTGGTCAACGAGCCGGTCATTCGCAAGGAGCTCGAGGATGCGGGCTCGATCTTCCAGACGACGAGCGATACGGAAGTGATCGCGCATCTGATCGCGCGTTCGCCGAAGGATCTCGTCGAGGCGGTCAAAGACGCGTTCTCCCGGCTGATCGGGGGCTACGCGTTCCTGATCCAGACGAAGGACCATCTGATCGCGGCCTGCGACCCGCACGGTCTCCGTCCGCTTGTGATGGGACGGTTGGGCGACGCGTATATTTTCGCCTCGGAATCGTGCGCGCTCGAGACGATCGGCGCCGACTATGCGCGGGACGTGCAGCCGGGCGAGCTGCTCGTGCTCGACAAGAACGGCTTGCGCGAGGAACGCTTCACGCCGCTGCAGCGGCGGGCAGTGTGTGCGATGGAATATATTTACTTCGCGCGTCCGGACAGCGACATCTACGGCGTGAATCTGCACTCTTCGCGGAAGCGGATGGGCCAGATTCTGGCGCAGGAGTCGTTCGTGGACGCGGACATCGTCACCGGCGTGCCGGATTCGAGCATCTCGGCGGCGATCGGGTATGCCGAGCAGACCGGCATTCCTTACGAGTTGGGCCTGATCAAAAACAAATATACCGGCCGGACGTTCATCCAGCCGTCCCAGGAGCTGCGCGAAAAAGGCGTCAAGATGAAGCTGTCCGCCGTCCGCAAGGTCGTCGAGGGTAAGCGCGTCGTCATGATCGACGATTCCATCGTGCGGGGGACGACTTCGCTTCGGATCGTGAACATGCTGCGCGAAGCCGGGGCGCTTGAGGTGCACGTCCGCATCACGTCGCCGCCGTTCATGAATCCGTGCTATTACGGCATTGATACGCCGAACCCGGCGGACCTGATCGCCTCCAGCAAGACGGTGGAGGAGATCCGCCGGGCGATCAACGCGGACTCGCTCTATTTCTTGAGCGAGAAGGGGCTGCGCGACGCGGTCGGCATTCACGCGAACGAATACAACAACGGGCTGTGCATGGCGTGCTTCAACAACGACTACCCGACGCCGGTCCGCTTCGAGGACGCGAAGCTGACGTCCTGCGGCTGCGACTGAGCGGCGTACGGGTAGGGCAGGAGCGGTAATGTGGGAGCGCTGGCGAGTGCATGGAGCCCCGTCGGAGCGCGGTAGTTTGGATTGGTCCAACTAACGTCCTGCATGGAGCCTCGTCGGAGCGTCGTAGTTTGGATTGGTCGAACTGACGTCCAGCATGGAGCCTCGTCAGAGCGCGGTAGTTTGGATTGGTCAAACTAACGTCCTGCATGGAACCCCGTCGGAGCACGGTAGTTTGGATTGGTCAAACTAACGTCCAGCATGGAGCCTCGTCGGAGCGTCGTAGTTTGGATTGGTCGAACTGACGTCCAGCATGGAGCCTCGTCAGAGCGCGGTAGTTTGGATTGGTCAAACTAACGTCCTGCATGGAGCCCTGTCGAAGCGTCGTAGTTTGGAATGGTCGAACTAACGTCCATCAAGGAGCCTCGTCTGAGCGCGGTAGTTTGGAGTGGTCGAACTAACGTCCTGCATGGAGCCCGTCGGAGCGCCGTAGTTTGGATTAGTCGAACTAACGTCCTGCATGGAGCCCCGTCGAAGCGTCGTAGTTTGGATTGGTCAAACTAACGTCCTGCATGGAGCCCCGTCGGAGCGCGGTAGTTTGGATGGGTCGAACTAACGTCCAGCATGGAGCCCCGTCGGAGCGTCGTAGTTTGGAATGGTCAACACTAACGGCCAGCATGGAGCCCCGTCGAAGCGTCGTAGTTTGGATTGGTCGAACTAACGTCCTGCATGGAGCCTCGTCTGAGCGCGGTAGTTTGAATTGGTCGAACTAATAGCCAGCATGAAATGCTTCTGGCCCTTCGAGCCCCGTCGGAGCGCTGTAGTTCGGCGAAACCGAATTAGCGTGCGTGAGGAGGAGCGTTGGGGAGCTGTAGTGCACGGTACAAGACGGCCCGCCGAGCGGGCGCAAACGTATACAGGGGAGTGAAACCATTTGTCCGAAGCGTACAAACAAGCCGGAGTCGATATCGCGGCCGGCAACGAAGCGGTCGAGCGGATGAAGAAGCACGTCAAGAAGACGTTCCGTCCGGAGGTGCTGACGGGGCTCGGCGGATTCGGCGGCCTGTTCGGCCTGAACAAAGACAAGTACGAGGAGCCCGTCCTCGTCAGCGGAACGGACGGCGTCGGCACGAAGCTGAAGCTGGCGTTCGCGATGGACAAGCACGACACGATCGGCGTCGACGCCGTCGCGATGTGCGTGAACGACGTTGTCGTCACCGGGGCGGAGCCGCTCTTTTTCCTCGACTATCTGGCATGTGATAAGGTCGTTCCCGAGAAGATCGAAGCGATCGTCAAGGGCGTGGCCGACGGCTGCGAGCAAGCCGGATGCGCGCTGATCGGCGGCGAAACGGCGGAGATGCCGGGCATGTACGCCGAAGGCGAATACGATATCGCGGGCTTCACGGTCGGCATTGTCGACCGGAAGAAGGCGATCGACGGCTCGACGATCCGGGCCGGCGACGCGATGATCGGCCTGGCCTCCAGCGGCATTCACTCGAACGGCTTCTCGCTCGTTCGCCGCGTGCTTCTGGAGCAGCAAGGCTACGCGCTGACGGACAAGCTGGCCGAGCTTGAAGGCCGGACGCTGGGGGACGCGCTGATCGAGCCTACCCGTATCTACGTCAAGCAAATTTTGAAGCTGCTCGAGAGCGTCGCGATCAAGGGCATGGCCCATATTACGGGCGGCGGCTTCATCGAGAACATCCCGCGCGTGCTGCCGGAAGGCGTGAACGTCGACATCGCCCGCGGCTCGTGGCCCGTGCTGCCGATCTTCGGCCTGCTGCAGCAAGCGGGCGGCATCTCCGATCGCGACATGTACACGACGTTTAACATGGGCATCGGCATGGTGCTCGTCGTGCCGGCCGAACAGGCGGAGCAGGCGCTGCAAATCGCCAAGGGAATGGGCGAGCAGGCTTACCGGATCGGCACCGTGACGGAAGGCGCGAAGATCGTCACGTTCGAAGGCGCGGAGCTGCCATGACGTTCGGCAACGAAGGAGCTGCGCAAGCATTGCCTTCTTCCCCGCTGAAGGTCGTGGTGTTCGCGTCCGGCAGCGGGAGCAACTTCCAGGCGCTGTGCGAATCGCTCCAAGCCGAAGCCGAAGCCGGAAGCGCTCCTGCGACGATCTCGCTCCTCGTTTGCGACAAGCCGGCCGCAAAGGTCGTCCGTCGCGCGGAAGCGCTCGGCGTGCCGACCTTTCTGTTCGACCCAAAGGACTACCCATCCCGGGAGGCCTACGAGCAAGAGATCGTCGAGCGCCTTCGCGCCGAAGGCGTGGAATTGATCGTGCTGGCGGGCTATATGCGGTTAATCACCGAAGTTCTCGTCAAGCCTTACTACGGGAAAATGATTAACGTGCACCCGGCGTTGCTGCCTGCTTTTCCGGGAGTGCGGGCGGTTCGCCAGGCGCTGGAATACGGCGTCAAGCTGGCGGGGGTTACGGTGCATTTCGTGGACGGCGGGATGGACAGCGGGCCGATCATCGCGCAGCGCGCGATCGAGGTCCGCGACGACGATACGGAGGAGACGCTGGCGGAGCGCCTGCATGCGGTCGAGCACGAGCTGCTGCCGCAGACGGTCCGCTGGATCGCGGAAGGACGCGTGACGCTGAACGGACGGATAGTGAAAGTTCGCCTCGGCGAATAGCGCCGGGAGACGACCGAAACAGGAAAGGACGAGAACGATCCATGAGCGAAAACAACGAAATTGCCTTGCGATACGGCATGAATCCGCATCAGAAGGAAGCGAAGCTGACGGCGGACGGCAAGCCGCTTCCGCTGACGGTCTTGAACGGAGACCCGGGCTTCATTAATCTGCTGGACGCGCTCAACGCGTTCCAGCTTGTACGCGAGCTGCGCCTGGCGACCGGGCTTCCGGCCGCGGCTTCCTTCAAGCACGTCAGTCCGGCTGGAGCGGCCGTATACGCGCCCATGACGCCCGAATTGGCGAAGGCGTATTTCGTCGACGGCGCGGAGCTGTCGCCGCTCGCGACTGCGTACGCCCGCGCTCGCGGAGCCGACCGGATGTCCTCCTTCGGGGACGCCGCCGCACTCAGCGACATCGTGGACGCCGCGACGGCGACGCTGCTCAAGCGCGAGGTGTCCGACCTGGTCGTGGCTCCGGGCTACACGCCGGAAGCGCTGGACATTCTGAAGCAGAAAAAGGGCGGCAAGTACCTCATTCTGCAAATCGATCCGGATTATGTGCCGGGCCCGATCGAAACACGGACGCTGTTCGGGCTCAAGCTGCAGCAGGAGCGCAACGGCGCCGTGCCGGACGATTCGGTGTTCGAGCATATCGCGACGGCGAACAAGGAGCTGCCGGACAGCGCCAAACGGGACATGCTCGTCGCGCTGATTACGCTGAAATACACGCAATCCAATTCGATCTGCTATGCGCTGGACGGGCAGACGATCGGCATCGGCGCTGGCCAGCAGTCGCGCATACACTGCACGCGCCTTGCCGGCGACAAGGCCGACCGCTGGTTTCTCCGGCAGCATCCGGCCGCGCTGAACATGAAGTTCCGCGAAGGGCTGGCGCGCGCCGAGCAGAACAACGCCATCGACCTGTGGCTGGAGGACGAGGTGACGCCGTTCGAGCAGGCGGCTTGGGAAAGCTGCTTCGAGGTCGTGCCCGCCCGTCTGACGCGCGAAGAGAAGCGCGAATGGCTCAACGGGCTGACCGGCGTCTCGTACGGCTCCGACGCCTTCCTTCCGTTCCGCGACAATCTCGACCGGGCGAGCCGCAGCGGCGTGAAATACGTCATCCAGGCCGGCAAGTCGTTGCGTGACGAAGAAGTGGTGCAAGCCGCGAACGATTACGGCATGGTGATGGTGTATTCGGGCGTGCGCCTGTTTCACCATTGACGGGAGAGGAGCGACGAAGATGACGACGAAATGGCAGACGCTGGCGGACCGCACCGTGCAGCAGTTGAAGACGAACGCTTATCCGGGCCGGGGAATCGTGATCGGCCTGACGCCGGACGCCTCGCGGTTCGTTCAGGTGTACTGGATCATGGGCAGAAGCGAGAACAGCCGCAACCGCGTGTTTGTGCCGGAGGAGAACGGATTTCTGCGCACGGAAGCCCGCGATCCCGCGAAGCTGACCGATCCTTCTCTCATTATTTATTATCCGCTCCGCCACGAAGGAGGAGCCCATATCGTGACGAACGGCGACCAGACCGACACGATCTGGGAATCGCTGCGCAGCGGGGGCGGGTTCGAGCAGGCGTTGGGGCAACGCACCTACGAGCCGGATCCGCCGAATTTTACGCCGCGCATCTCGGGCATCGTCGATTTGAACGATCGGCAGAACGCCTACAAACTGTCGATTTTGAAGTCCAATCACAACGACGAATCGCAGACGACACGCCAATTTTTCCATTACGAGAAAGCCATTGCAGGCTACGGTCATTTTATCTCGACGTACCAGGGAGACGGCAATCCGCTGCCTTCGTTCGCGGGCGAGCCGCAGCTGGCGCCCCTGTTCGACGACGAACGGGAGACGGCGCGGTTTTATTGGGATTTGCTGAACGAAGACAATAAAATCTCCTTGCTCGTGAAGACGATCCGCATCGGGGACGGAGAGGTCGCGTTGGAGGTTATTAACAAGGATTCCGAAGGGGGAGCATAATCGTGCGCATTCTCGTGATCGGACGCGGCGGCCGCGAGCACGCGATCGTCTGGGCGCTGAAGAAAAGCGACAGAGTCGAAAAAATCTACTGCGCGCCGGGCAACGCGGGCATCGCCCAATTGGCGGAAAACGTGGACATCGGGGAAATGGAGTTCGGACGGCTCGTCGATTTCGCGCGAGCGCAAACGATCGATCTCGTCGTCGTCGGACCGGACGACCCGCTGGCCGCCGGCATCGTGGACGAATTCGAAGCGGCGAGCATTCCGGTCTACGGCCCTCGCAAGAACGCCGCCGAGATCGAAGGCAGCAAAATTTTCATGAAAAACCTGCTGCGCAAATACGGCATTCCGACCGCCAAGTACGAGACCTTCACCGACTACGCGTCGGCGAGAGCCTATCTGGCCGAGCAGCCCGTGCCGATCGTCATCAAGGCGGACGGGCTCGCCGCGGGCAAAGGCGTAACGGTCTGCTTCACGCGCGAGGAAGCGGACAAGGCGCTCGAGGAGACGATGGTAAACAAGTCGTTCGGCGCGGCCGGCGACAAGGTCGTCATCGAGGAGTTCCTGGAAGGCCAGGAAATGTCGATTCTGGCGTTCGTGGACGGCAACACGGTGCGCGCGATGCCGCCGGCTCAGGACCATAAGCCGGTATTCGACGGAGACAAGGGCCCGAACACGGGCGGCATGGGCACGTATTCGCCGCTTCCGCACATTCCGCAGTCGGTCATCGACGACGCGATCGAGAACATTGTCAAGCCGACGGCGCGCGCGATGGCGTCCGAAGGCCGCCCGTTCCGCGGAATCCTGTTCGCCGGCCTGATGATCACGAAGGACGGCCCGAAGACGATCGAGTTCAACGCCCGGTTCGGGGATCCGGAAGCGCAGGTCGTGCTGCCGAGACTCGAGACGGAATTGCTTGATATCGTCCTGGCGTCGATCGCCGGCACGCTCGACGAAATCGATATTCGTTGGAACGACGAGGCGGCCGTATGCGTCGTGCTCGCCTCCGACGGCTATCCGGGCGCTTATCCAAAGGGCTTCCCGATCTCGGGGCTCGACAAGGCGAAGGCTCCGGGCGCGCTCGTGTTTCACGCCGGCACGGCGTTCAAGAACGGGCAAGTCGTCACGAACGGCGGCCGCGTGCTAGGCGTCGTCGGGCGGGGAGCCGGCATCGCGGAGGCGCGCGCGAACGCGTACGAAGCCGCGGCGGCCATTGCGTTCCAAGGCAAAATGAATCGAACGGACATCGCGGCGAAGGCGCTCGTGTAGCGCGCGAATCCCGCAATAGAATCGAGCCTCCGGACTGGGACGCCCGCGCGAGCGGGCGGACCGTGCCGGGGGCTTATTTTTTGTAGAACAACGTTTTGCGATGAGTCAGAACGTAGACGACCGCATAAATGACGCCGAGGATGAGCAGAACGGTCAGGACGTGGGTCGATGCCCAGCGGAACAGGTTTTCCATGCCGCCATCTCCTTCCGGAAAATCCGCCGCGAAGCGGCAGTCGTGTAGTAGCGTTCCCGATTTTCGCCCAAAAAATGAGACATCGGACGGGGGAACGCTTTGAAAAGGCTCTCCATTTTGATTTTTTTGTTAAAATAGAAATACGGAAATAAACCTGGTTCAGCCAAGGATCGTATTTTATAGAAATGCGGGGTTATGATGGGAAAAAAGAAGCTTTTCCTTTTCCTCGTTCTTATTCTCCTGATGTCGATCGCAGTTCCGGTTATCGGGGCTTTTGATTCCGAGGCCAAACGTCAGCAACCACAAGTAGAAAACGGAGTATTGGATCTCACCGATTGGGACTTTATAACGGACGGATCGGTTTATTTGAATGGCAATTGGGAGTTTTATTGGAAGCAGCTCTTGACAGATGCGAGTGCTCTGCAAACTGTGGGAAAGCCAGCAGCCTTAGTCCAAGTTCCCGGTGTTTGGAACAGTTACGAAATAGATGGGCGGTATTTGCCAGGGAGTGGGTTTGCCACCTATCGATTAACCATTAAACTGCCCGAACAGCATGGGAGCTTGGCCATCAAAATATTGAGCATGTCTACTGCCTATAGATTAATTGCAAATGGCGAAGTGGTTGCCGCCAACGGGATTGTGGCAGAGGATGCACAGGAATCACAGGGACAACTGCGACCGCAAGCGGTTACTCTCCCAGCAGCTAACGGGGAGTACGAGCTACTGGTTCAAGTCTCGAATTATTTGTATGATCGCGGCGGGATATGGTATTCCTTGTTGCTGGGCGATGAGGACAGTATTGATCGCAAGCGGGCTATTGGGATTGGGCAGGATTTGTTTTTATCGGGATGTTTATTTGTGTTGGGGCTTTATCATGTCGCGATTTATTTGCTGCGAAGACTGAATAAATCCGATCTCTATTTTGGTATTGGCAGTTTAATCGTTTCCCTGCGCGCGGTATTTACAGGGGAAATTTTCGTCGTGAATTTATTTCCCGATCTCGATATACAGTTGAGCGTATTTATCGAATATCTTACCTATTATTGGGGGATGTTTATCTTCTCCTTAGTGATTAAGGAGTTTTACCCGCAAGAAGCACCTAAGCTATTTATCAAAATTCATTTTGGGTTGACGATACTCTTTACCGCAATCGCTGTTTTTTTTCCAATGAAGATTTACACAGCGACCATTAACGGGTACCATCTCGTGGTTCTTTTAAGCTGCGTTTATGCAATCGGCGTGGTCATTCGCGCAGCGATTCATCGTCGGGTTGGAGCATGGATTCACATCGCGATCATTAGCATGTTTATCTTAGCGGTTATTCACGACATGCTTTATAATGCCGCAGTCATTCATCTTATTCCATCGCAGATGGTCCCGTTTTCCATATTGCTATTCGTATTTAGCCAGGCATTTATATCTGCTCTTCGGTATTCGCAAGCCTATAAAACGATTCAAGAGATGTCGGACCAACTATTATCGCTTGATCGTATGAAGGATGAATTTCTGGCGAAGACATCCCATGAGTTGAAGACGCCTCTGCATGGGATTCTCAATATTTCTCAGCTCATGCTGGAAGAAGCCGCTGACACCTTGAATGTCGACCAACAGAAGAAGCTTGGGATCGTTGTATCCACGACACGGAGGTTGACGCATCTCATCAACGACATTCTCGATATTTCCAGGCTCAAGCATATGAATACGGAGCTGCATCGGAAATCGATTTCACTTTCCGCCACGATCCAAGCGAGCATCGATATTTTCCGCTATTTTATTGAGGATAAACCGATCCGATTGATAAGTCAGCTGGCCGAACCGCTTCCTAACGCATGGGCAGACGAGAATCGTTTGATGCAAATCCTCTCCAATCTGATTGGAAATGCGATTAAATTTACGGAACGGGGAACCATTCTTGTGTCCGCATACTGGAATAGGGAAGAGCTCGTCATTTCGGTAAGCGATACGGGCATAGGGATTCCGATGGACAAGCTGGAGTCCATTTTTGAGTCCTTTAAGCAAGTAGATGCAGCAAATGGAATGGAGCATGAAGGCATTGGATTAGGTCTTCATATTTCCAAGACGCTAGTGGAGCTTCACGGGGGACGGATATGGGCAGAATCCAAGCTCGGTGCTGGTTCTACGTTCTATTTCACTCTCCCCGTACATCAAGCAGAGAAATCGGTTCATGAGGAGAGTCGGCAACGGGAAAAAGTCAGTCATCCTATTGTGCATCAAGAGTCTGTCCCCATGATGACCTCATCGAGAACGGATGCAGATCGTTTTACGATTCTTGCCGTTGATGACGAGATGACCAATCTGTTCGTTCTTAAGAATGCTCTCGCAGATCGCCGAGTTCATCTCCTAACGGCAAGCAGCGGACAGGAAGCATTGCAATTGCTGGCACAGAAACAACAGCCGATCGATCTCGTGATCCTGGATGTGATGATGCCAGGCATGTCGGGGTTGGAAGTCTGTCGCAGCATTCGCGAGAACGATTCGATTACGGAATTGCCTGTCTTACTCGTTACGGCTCAAAATCGTCCGATGGATATTGAATTGGGCTTTGAAGCAGGAGCGAATGATTATTTGACTAAGCCATTTGAATTAACGGAGCTGCGTGCCCGCGTCGGCACACTCTTAGAATTAAAGGGATCCGTAAATCGTCTAATGAAAGCGCAAATGGATTTTCTACAAGCCCAAATCAAACCGCATTTCTTATATAACACGATTAACACGATCGTATACTTCTGTCGCTATGACGGTGCGAAAGCGGCAGAACTGCTTATCCAATTGAGCAATTATTTGCGCGGCAGCTTCGATTTGCAAAGTCAGGATGTCTTTGTTCCCTTAGAACGAGAGCTTGAGCTCGTACAATCGTATTTGGCCATTGAGCAGGCGCGATATGGGGATAAGTTGAAGGTCGTCTACAATATCGCAGCCGTGAAGAGTCATCAGGTGCCGTCGTTGATCCTTCAGCCAATCGTTGAAAACGCCGTGCGGCATGGTCTCGCACAGAAGCGAGCGGGAGGAACGGTCACGATAGATGTATGGGAAGAGGATACGAATCTATACATTCGCGTGGCCGACGACGGAGTTGGCCTGTCAGCGGAACGACTTCAAGCGATTGAGAAGAGACGAGCGGAACGAGTCGGGGTTGGCATCGGCAATATTAACCGCAGGTTGTCAGGATATTATGGTTCTTCCTTAAAGATCGATTCCGAAGTGAATAAGGGGACAAGCGTAACGATCCAGATTCCGATGGAAGTAGAGGCGAAGATCCTATGATTCGTGCGATCATCGTGGATGACGAACTGCCTGCAATACGCGCGATCCAGTATTTGCTCAAGGATGATCCGGACATCGATGTCGTAGGTACATATACCGATCCTTTACTTCTATTGGAAGGAGTCGATGATCTGCGACCGGATGTTGTTTTCCTCGATATCGAGATGAGGGATACGAACGGATTGATCGTTGCGGAACAGCTTTACGAGCTCCTCCCGGATGTGCATCTTGTGTTTGTTACCGCCTACAACGAATATGCGATTTCTGCTTTCGAATTAGGTGCCCTGGATTATTTGCTGAAACCGGTTTCGGAAAACCGAATCGATAAAACCCTCCAAAGAATCAAACGGGAGAGACGTGGACAGCCCGCCATTGCAAAGCAGGAAGAAACGATGTACCCTTCCAAACCGCATCTTCATGTACGTTGCTTTGGACACTTGCAAGTAAGCATCGAAGCATCGGGAAATACGGAACCGATCATGTGGCGCACCGCTAAAGCGGAGGAGCTTTTTGCTCTATTCATGCATTACTACGGACGTCCGTTGCATAAGGACTTTCTCATCGAACAACTATGGACCGATTTATTTTATGATAATGCCCTGATGCAATTGCATACGGCAGTATACCAAATTCGTAAGCTGCTCAAGTATTTGCATAATGGCTCGGAGCTTCGCTATCGTCAAGATTGTTACCATCTTCTATTGACGGAGTATACTTGCGATGTCGATCGTTTCAAATTACTCGTTAAGGAAGCCGGCATGAACCCCGGCGAGAAATTGATGGATATCGTCATTCAAGCGAAAGAGCTCTATATCGACCCTTATCTGGAGGGGAACGGTTATCTATGGTCGATGGAAGAGAGTCGTCGCCTCGCGGATCAATTCAATGAATTGCAATGGCGAGCCGTTCGTCATTATATCGATACAGAGCAGGAGAAAGAATCCATTCCGTATTTACGGCAACTCATTCAGAGAAACCCGCTTCATGAAGGATACTACAGACAATTGTTATCGGTATACGCACGGCTGCACGATTATAAGTCAGTCAAAGAGCTTTATGCCAAACTCGTCATTTCATTGGAACAAGAATTAGGAGAAAGTCCTCATCCCGATACCGTCGCCCATTATGAAAGCTTGATCGGTTGAGAAACGAAAAAGGAATATCGCAGGGTTGAAAAGATCGAACTGTTTCGTTGACAGTCCTCGATCTTTTTTCGTTCAGAATCGGTTCAAAGTTGTATCGTAAAATACTTTCAACCTATTTCACGGAATGTATTAGAGGGGGATGCAGGTTCCAATGTTGAAAAAGCTGGTTCATATCCTGTTAGCCGTCGTGTTAACCAGCGCGTATTCGATTGCTTTAACCGCACATCCAAAATCGGTATATGCATGGACGGGCTCGGGGGCAGAGAATGATCCCTATGTCATTTATACAGAGAATGATTTCAACCATTTCGCTCAGAACGTATATTATTATGCGGGTAGTCACTTCAAATTAGGGAATGATTTGGACTTCAGGAAAGTCGTCAGGATGATTCCGTTAGGAAATGATAGTACCCCCTTTTATGGAACTTTCGATGGCAATGGATTCACCATTTACAACCCTACTAACGATGGCAGTTATTATACTCAGGGTATATTTGGGACAACACAGGATGCAATCATTAAAAATGTTAAAGTAAGGGACTTAGCCCATTTCGGGGTAGTGGATGCTGGCGGTATCGTCGGCAAAGGTTATAATACGCACATCATGAATTGCAGCGTGGAAGGGGGAATAATAGGAGGGAACTTGACGGCAGGAGGTTTGATTGGCAAATTGATTGGAGGATCCGTTACCAATAGCTATGTGAACAACGTCACTGTATCTACACTGTATTCAGCAGGCGGATTGGTGGGCGATCTTAGTGGAACCATTACCCATTCATTCTTTCGCGGCATGGTTAGGAGTGAAGTCTATGCAGGCGGATTAGTGGGTCTAAATTGGGGCTCGATTGTAGAAAGCTTTGCCGACGCTCACGTGGAACAAGTCGATCTCAATCCTCCATTCCCTGATTCAAACCCGAGTGCCGGAGGTTTGGCAGGGGTCAATGTTTACGGTTCTATCCTGCAAAGCTATGCAAGAGGAACCGTAAAAGGGAATAAGATTGGCGGATTAGCGGGAGAGAATGCCAGTCTGATCCGTCATGCCTACGCTGCCAATCAATTGATTCCGACAAATAACTTTAGCACCGGCGGATTAGTGTATCGTAATGCGATGAATGATTTTTATGACGATAGTCAAGTCATATATGGCAAGATTGAAAATAGTTTCTGGGATATCGACACGGCTAACCAAATATTTGGAGTGGTGTCCGACGAGGGAAACAACAACAGTTTCGCAGGGCACACGACGAACGTAATGCAGACGCAAGACACTTATGAGGCTTGGGATTTTGATCAGGTATGGGCAATCGGATCGAATCAATATCCTCATCTCAAGAAAGCGAATCTGATTGAATTGGACAGCGGCACGCGTGAAGTGTCGATTGAAGCCGGGAAAACCGAATCGGTGGATATGACGGCCATTTACAGCAATGGAACGTTCGCAAATGCAACGGACATGGTGACGGCTGAACTGTTGAACTTACCTGATTCAACGGTGTCAAAATCAGGGGGGCAAATCTCCATTACGGGCGGGAAAAAGGCGAACGGGTATTTGAAAGTCAGTTATGGCGGCGTTACGAATCAGATTCGAGTGACCGTAACAACGGGTCCGATGAGTATTGTTCAATCCAAGGTCATGGCCTCTTCTTCTACCGTAATCGCCGACGGAACGACAACGATGGATATCGTCGTTACGCTGGTCGACGATTTCGACAATCCCGTTCAGAATCGGAGAGTGGCCTTGCAACAAACGGGCAGCTCAACGATCGTTCCTGATCCTGCTTATGCCGATGGCGATTTTGCGATAACGGATCAAACAGGAACGGCTAAATTCACCATTTCCAGTACGAAGGCGGAACCTGTTGTTTATCAGGCCGTCGTATCCGACGCAAGCGGCAATGAAGTATCGCTTAATCAAACAGCCGCCGTCACGTTCGTCTCCGGTCCGATGTACGCGGGGAATGCGGAGATGACCGTATCCTCCAATCGTCTTGTGGCTGATGGAAGCGGTACGGTGCCCATCGTCGTTCAGTTGAAGGATGAGTTTGGCAATCCTCTTACAGAAGATGGCGGAACATTGGAGATCTATGCAAATTCGGATAAGCTGACCGTAAATCAAGCGGTATATGGGACCTATACGGCCGATTTAATCGTACCTCCGTTTACGATGAAAGTGCTTATAACTGCCTATCATCTAGATGAGAACGGAAATGCTTTGTTACTTCCCGTGCAAGAAATCATTGATTTCATCCCGGGACCTGCAACGGTAGAAACCTCATCTGTCCAGGCAAGAAAACCTTCGCTATATGCAGATGGAACAAGCCAAACGACAATCGTCGTTCAGCTTAAAGATCGCTATTACAATGATTTAACCGATGACACCCTTCAAGGGGATGTCGTAGAGATTTCTACGAATCTAGGCGTGATCAGCACGACGAAGTATGTGGGGGATGGTCAGTTTGAAGCCGTTCTAACGGCTTCCAACGAAGTAGGCACCGCTACCATTACCGCGAGGATAAACCAACACCTTATCGATGATTTCGCAACGGTGGACTTCACGTCAGGACCATTATCCTTGGCACAATCGACCCTTACAGCGGATCGAACCTCGATAAGCGCAGACGGCAGGAGTACGGCGATCATCCATGTTCAGTTGATGGATGATTATGGGCACAAGATCGAACGCGACGAGGGGGAAGTGGTGTTAATAACTTCGCTAGGTACAATTAGTCAAGCCGATTATGTAGCGGATGGCATGTACCAAGCTACGCTTAAGGCGGGAACGACAACGGGTCAAGCTGTAATTACAGGTTCGATAGACGGAAATCAATTCCTGGATAAAGCCGTAGTCCAATTAACGTCGGTTTCAAGGCCCAATCCAGATCCTGGCCCTGCTCCCGGACCCGTAAATCCGGGGCCTGCTTCTTCTGTACCTGAAAATTCGAATCAGAGCCATTTTACGGTCTATGCTGAGGATGGCAAAGAAACGACGGTATCGTTCCGTGATGAGGAGATTGCATCGGATCGGTCGATTAGCCTTGAAACATATTGGGTCGATGGGGAGGCGAAGCTCTCCTTTTCGTCCAGCACTTTAGAACATATTATGGAACTCAATTCGTTTCAACGTATCGAGATACAGGCGGGGGAAACATTCTATCAATTACCCGCAGATCAATTGGATATCAACGATATCGCTCAGATGCTGGGAAATCGTGAATTTGAGATCGTGATCGCGTTCAAGTCTGCTGATGACGACGTATCCGCCTCAGCATCAGAGGCAGCAGAACAATTAGGAGCCGAGATGTTAGTCACTCCGATCGAATTTACGATTACGGCCAAGGCGAACGGCGGGAAGGCAATCGATTGGGCAAGCTTTACGCAATATGTGACACGTACTTTGGAGATAGACGGTGCCGTTGATCCGTACTTAGCGACAGGCGCTCGTTTCCATCCCGACACCGGAGCGTATGAACCTGTTCCAACGACATTCGAGCAGCATGGCGGGAAGATAAGGGTACATTTGCATAGCCTTAGCAATAGTTACTATACGGTAATCAAAAATGACATTACTTTTATGGATATGCAAAAGCATTGGGCAAAGACGGAAGTAGAGCGGATGGCGAACAAGTGGATCATAAAAGGCAAAGGGAATCACCTCTTTGATCCGAGCGGCACATTGACTCGCGCCGAGGCAATTACGCTTCTCGTTCGGGCTTTAGGATTAAATGAGGCGACAGAGGACTCGCCTTATCAGGATGTGTCACAGGAGTGGTTTGCCGGCGCTGTCAACACAGCATTCAAAGCGGGCTTGATCGCGGGAAGTGAGGGAGTCAGTTCCAGCTCCCGGCTAAAGCCGACAGAGAAGATCTCCCGCGAAGAGTTAACCGCGATGCTCGCGCGAGCTATAAAATACGCAGACAGGTCGATTGAACGAGACGATCGTCAACAACTCCTGCGCTTTAAGGATGAGCACACCATATCCGAGTGGGCTAGAGAGTCTGTTGCCATTGCCTCACATTATGGCATCATAAAAGGGGACGATCGTGGCAACTTCAATCCACAGAACACCACTTCCCGCGCCGAAGCGGCTGTTATGCTGGATCGACTTCTACAAGCGATAGGTTTAAGGAATTAGATGCGCAAAACCCGGTTTTGTTCACAATTAGCCGATCCTCTGTCCGATGGTCTGGGGCGACAGGGCAAAGAGGATGAAAATACGGTTGGACGTTGGGCCGACGGGGGAGCGCGAACACAGCCCGCAGAATGGGTCGGATATTCCGATGCGGGCTGTGTGGCGTTCGAGGTCGGTGCGGATCCGGCTGCTACACTTTAAATTTCTTGGTTTGAAGGTTGAGCGTCTCGGCTGTGGCGTTCAGGGCGTCGATGGCTTGGGCGATTTGGCGGATTCTTTCCGTTTCTTCCTGCGAAGCGACGGCTGCTTGTTCATAATGGCCGGCGGCCAGCCGGGCAATGTTCGACACTTCGCCAACCGACGCAGCCGCTTCCTCTGCACCGGCCGCCAACTGCTCCGAGGTAGAGGTTACCTCGTCGAATTGCGCGGATACGCGGCGAAGCTCGTTCAGAATCGAATGGAACGCTTGCCCCGCTTCGGCCGTGAGCAGCAGCCCCGCTTCCACTTCTTCCGCGTTGCGCGTCATTGCCGATGCGGCGCGCCTTGCATCGTCCCGAACGATCCCGATCGTCTCGGCGATCTGCTCGCTCGATGCGGCTGCTTGTGCGGCGAGCTTGCGGATTTCTTCCGCAACGACGGCAAATCCTTTGCCGCTCTCTCCCGCCCGCGAAGCCTCGATTCCGGCGTTCAAAGATAAAATATTCGTGCTGGAAGCAATCGTGGCAATCGTGTCGGCAATAACGCCAATGCGCTCCGACTGCGCGTTCATCCGCTCGATAACCTGCCGCATCGCATCGCTCGTTTCATGAATCGCAGACATTTGCTGTGCAACGTTCTCGATCGTATTGGCGCCCTCCTCGGCTTCCCGCATCGTCGCATTGGAAATTTCCGCGACATTGGCGGTCGCCTCGGCGATGCTGTTCACGCCTGCCGCCACTTCGCCGATCGCCTGCGTCGTTTCGGCGGTCAGATCCAGCTGCGTCCGCGAGCCGACGGCGATTTCCTCCATCGAGCGGTTCATCTCGCGGCTGTATCGCTCGGTCTCCCGGATATTGCGATGCAAGTCGCCGGCCGACTTGTCCAGCTTGTCAGCATTGTCTTGAATGGTCTGAATCAACCGGCGCAGCTCGTCTACGGTCTGTTGGAATGCGCGGGACAATTGCCCGATTTCGTCCTTCCGATCGGATGCGACGTTGACGGTCAATCGGCCTTGCGCAATTTCCGCAAACGTATGGGTCAACTTGCGCAGCGGGCGTACGAGCAAATTGGCGACAACCAGAATGACGATGAACGATATGAGAATGACAATCGTACCGATTACGATGCTGTTCCGTCTGTTCTGCTCCAGCAGCTCATATACTTCGTCCGCGTTGAAATCGGCGCCGAGCAATCCGATTACCGCGCCGCTCGCGTCCTTGATCGGCAAATAAGCGGACAGCGTTGCGCCATATGTGCTGGAATAGTCCAATTCGCCTACTTGCGGCTCGCCGGTATCGAACAACCGCTCAATGCCGGCATCGATGTTGTCCGGATCTTCGACAGCCCCAAGCGCCGACGCTTCCTCGTCTCTTTCCGGCATGCCGTCGACCACATACTGGTATGCCGAACCGTCTTCCGTCTCGACGGCCCGCATCGTGTACAAATACTTCAATCCGTTCGTGACGCGAATTTCATTCAGCTTCTCGCGCAGCTCGTAATATGCGCCATTTTCGCCGGTATCGACCGTAATCGATTGGAATACGCCGGGATCGATGACGCTTTGCGCATGCTTCGCAATGCTCATCGCCTGCATGCCCAGCGTATCAGTAACCAGCTTCCGGCTGTTCGTATAGCTCATCGTCCCGATCAGGACGACGGCAATCAGCATGATTGCCGTAAAAATAAGTGCGATCTTGGTCCTCAGGCTGTTCATCGAATTCTCCTTTGCGTTTGCATGACCGCGAACAGACCGCATCGGTCGATCTTGGCTGCCGAATGATCCATTAGTACAATGGAAAATCCAAATCATCGTCGTATGGAATAAGTACCACTAAAAACCCATACGAAAGGGATGATTTGGATGCTTATCCATTGTACCACAGCATTTGAAACGAAAACAGAATCCTTCGCCATCATGCTATTTTCGTTCCTTATCCATGTTGAATTTTGTCGACTGCCCCGTGATTTGTTACTGAAGCATAATAGCAATATATTATCACTAAAACTTTTTTCTTAACTAACAAAGATTCATGTAGTAAAATTGTACCATATTATATAATGCTCGTCTGATCTTCAAATTTAGAAGGAGGATTGTAATTTGGACAAATTAAAAGAAAAACTCAAATCCTTATCCAACCGGGTACAAAAGATGAAAGAGAGCATAACTACAGAAGAAGCTACGAAAACTTCTGTTATCATGCCGTTCTTTCAAGCCTTGGAGTACGATGTATTTAATCCTGAAGAGTTTCTACCCGAGTTTGTTGCAGATGTGGGTATTAAGAAGGGCGAGAAAGTTGATTACGCCATACTACAAAATGGTTCCCCGATCATTCTGATAGAATCAAAGTCAATCAATGAAAAGCTTGAAAGGCATGATTCTCAGCTTTTCCGTTACTTCGGTACTACAAAAGCTAAATTTGCAATTCTGACAAATGGAATTGTCTATAAGTTCTATACCGATTTAGAAGAGCAAAACAAGATGGATTCCGATCCATTCTATGAATTTAACCTCTTTGATATTCGCGATAATCAAGTTGCTGAACTTTACAAATTTCGTAAGGATAATTTCAATGTCGATGATATCCTTACAACAGCTTCAGAGCTTAAATATACCAATGAGATTAAGCAATTTTTATCTAGGCAGCTTGAAAATCCAAGCGATGAATTTGTTTCGTTTATTCTATCCGACTTCTACCAGGGTAAGAAAACAAAACAGGTGCTTGAAAAATTCAATGGTTTGGTGAAGAAATCATTTAAGCAACTTGTTAATGACATGCTTAATGACAAGCTCAAAGCTGCAATCGCTAATACGAATACCGAACCTGTATCAACTTCAGTGGGAGAAGTGGCTGCAACCGTCGAGGAATCAGGCGCCCCGCAAATCGAAACTACCGAGGAAGAACTTGAAGGATACATAACTGCAAAAGTGTTGCTTAGAGATATAGTATCTCCGGATAGAGTAAATTACCGAGACAACTTAAGTTACTTCAACATTTTAATTGATAACAGCATTCGGAAGTGGATTTGTCGCCTCGGCCTGAATGGTACAAATAAGTATGTTCAATTTAACGACGATGACAAGACCACCTACAACATCAACGGTCCATCTGATCTCATGAATTATAAAGATAAGCTCATTGAAGTGACGAAAAAATTTCTTTAGTTTTGAGATGAGAGCTGAGCCTGTCGGTTCGGCTCTTATTTTGTTAATCCGATTATTGAAGTGGCTTTGATCATTTATTTCCTATACTGATGGTAGTACATATCGTTCCAGTAAAACAGCGTCCGCTTTACCATGTGATATGGATTGAACAACTGGTCGCCACCGTTTGTCGGAGACCGTGACGTGAATTGCAAAAGTGCAACTATTTATCGGGAACGGGACGAGTTTCCGAAGCCTAGTTGCAAAAAGTGCAACTATTTCAAGCAAAATAAGGCTTCACGGCGCGAATCGGACTTATTTAATTGTAGAAAATACAAGTATCGAGGATTTGAACCGGGATCTTGATGCAATTAAGTGTACAAAGTGCAAGTACCATTCTCCTGCCGAATGGCATCTGGCCATCCGCAAGCGATTGCCCTGTGCGACAGGGGGCCGGAGCTATGGCAAGGATACGGGAAGGCGTGTTAATATAGCTTCATAAGACGAGTCCGTCAGACGGGTTACCCGCAGGCCGCCGAATCTGACGAGAGGAAGGGCGCTGTCCGATATGGCTAAAGGCTTTATTACGAGCATCGAGCGTTTCAAGCCGCACACCTTTCAGGCAGAGCAAGGGGAAGGCCTGTTCATCTCGCATTCCCACGAGCACGACGAATTGACATTGATCTTGGGCGGGGCAGGATACTACAGCTCTCCGGACCAGAATATCAAAGTCAGCGCCGGCGACCTGATCCTGATTCCTTCCGGTCTTCACCATGGCTTCGTATGCACCGAACCGTGGGCGGGACTGTCCGTGCATTTCGTCTACGATAAGGTCCCGTCCTATTGCCAGTACTTATTTCACAGCGCTTACCAGAAACCGCTGCGGATCTGGAGCGCGCATCTGGACGAAGAGGACAGCAGCTGGGCGAAGATCAGCTTGTCCCAGCTCGAGAAGGGGTGGCATTCGGAAGCGGTCGGCGATTATTCTTACGACCTGATGAGAATCGCGTTCGAAACCGTCCTGCTGCTCTTTCACCGGAACGCGTCCGACGCGCACGGGGATGCGGAATCGAGCAGCGACAAGCGGATTATTCAAGAGGTGCTCAAGGAGATTCATCGAAGCTACAATACGCCTCTGACGATCAACGAGATCGCTTCGAGCCACTATTTGTCGGAAAGCATTCTGCGCAAGAAATTCACGGAAGCGATTGGCATCTCGCCGAAGCAGTACATCATCAATCTGCGCATCGAGGAAGCGAAAAGACTGCTAAGCCAGACAAGCAGGGCGATCGAGTTTATTTCGTCCGAAGTCGGATTTACGACCTCGAGCAGATTTTACGAGCAATTCATGAAGTCCGTCGGCATGACGCCGATGGAGTGGCGCAAGCGGAACCAAAGCGAATAACGAGCGTATGCGGCTACCTCTTGAGGGTAGTTTTTTTTCGACCGTCGAAATCGCTTCGGTTCTGCTTTTTTTCGCGAAGCGAATAAAGCGTTTTCATAATTGTTGACTCCGGTTATGCTTCTATAATTAAAGATGAAAGACGACGAGTAGAAAAGGGAGGGCAATCGGATGAATCTCGGAAAGGTTAAACATGCGTTGGCCGTTGCGGCCGTGCTGTCGCTGGCTGCGGGATTGGCGGCCGGCTGCGGCGGGGGCGGGAAGGAACCGGCAAGCGGTTCGGGAGGTTCGGCGGAGAGCTCCGCGCCGGGCGATTCCGTAAAGCTCAAATTCGCGGGTTGGGGCGATCCGTCGGAGAAGGAGGTGTTCTCGAAACTGCTCAAGAGCTTCGAGGAGAAAAACCCTTCGATTCAGGTGGAATATCTTCATATTCCCGCGGATTACGTGGGGAAGATGAACACGATTCTCGCCGGCGGCGAAGCGCCCGACGTATTTTACGTCCCGGACGGCGATTTCGGCCGCTGGGTCAGCCAAGGGCTGCTGCACCCGATCGAGGAATTCGTCGAGGCCAGCTCGATCGATACGGAGGACATGTGGGAATCGGGCCTCGTGAGATATCGCTACGATGGGGCGGTGAACGGGCAAGGACCGTTGTACGCGCTGCCGAAGGATATCGGACCGACCGTCCTCTACTACAATAAGGAGCTGTTCGCCAAGATGAACGTTCCGTTCCCGAGCGCGGATACGCCGATGACGTTCGAGCAGTTGCTGGATACCGCGAAGAAGCTGACCGTGGAAGAGAACGGCAGAATTACCCAATACGGCATGGGCCCGATCTGGTGGGAAGGGTTCGTGCTGGGCAACGGCGGCGCGTTCCTGAGCGACGATCGGCGCGAGTTCGTCGGCAATAGCGAGGCGACGGTGGAAGCGCTGCAGTTCGCGGCGGATCTGTCCAACAAGCATAAAGTCGTGCCGAACTCGGCCGCGCTGAGCGACATGAACGACAGCCAGATGTTCCAGACGGGCCGGCTGGCGATGATGATATCCGGGCGCTGGATGGTTCCCGAATTCCGCAAGCTGCCCTTCGATTGGGACGTGGCTCCTCTGCCGGTCAACGAATGGGCCGGCTGGAGCGGTTCGGTCGGAATCGGCATGTACAGCAAAACGAAGCATGTCGAGGCGGCCTACAAGCTCGTGGAATTTCTGGGCGGACCGGATGGACAGAGAGAGCAGTCCCTGATGGGCTTCGCCATCCCGAGCTTCAAATCGATGGCCGCGACCGACGTCTTCCTGCAGCCGGATCAGAAGCCGGAGCATGCGGAAGTGTTCATCCAAGCGGCCGAGTCGCAAGTGCCGGGTCCATGGACGAATCTGCCGAACGCCAAGTGGTTCGATATGCTGTCGCAAGGGCTGGCTCCGATGTGGGAGGGCAAGAAGTCGGCGGCGGACGTCCTGAACGAGCTTAAGCCGAAGCTCGACCAGGCGATCAAGGAAGGCAATCCGGCATTGTTCAAATAAACGGGAGATCGGCGAAGGGAACGCCTTGCGCGTATCCCTCCCCCGATTCCGAAGGACGGAGGAACTATGAAACGCAAGGAATATGCATGGGCTTACTTATTCATCTCCGCTCCGATCTTGGGTTTTCTGCTGTTCGCGTTTATCCCGCTGAGCTATTCCGTATACGTCAGCTTTACGGAGTACAGCGGCTATCAGCCTCCGGTATTTACCGGAACCGCGAACTACGTCAAGCTCGCCTCTCAAGACGAGTTGTTCTGGAAAACGATGTTCAATACGTTTTATTCGGCGCTGAGCATTCCGATCGGCATGGCGGTCGCGCTCGGAATCGCGGCGGCGCTCAATCAGAAGGTGCGCGGAATTCGCTTTTTCCGGACGATGTTTTTTCTGCCGACGATCAGCTCGATCATCGCGTTGACGTTGCTGTGGAAGTGGATCTTCAACGACAGCTACGGATTGCTGAATTACTTGCTGGGCCTGGTCGGCCTTCGCGGACCCGCATGGTTGAGCAGCGAGACGTGGGCCATGCCGGCGATGATCATTCAAGGGGTATGGGCCGGCCTCGGCATCAATATGGTGCTGTACTTGGCCGCGCTGCAAGGCGTTCCCAAGAGCTTTCACGAAGCGGCGGAGATCGACGGGGCGAACCGCTGGCAGCGGTTTGTCCGGATCACGATTCCTTGCATCTCGCCGACGACCTTGTACATTCTCATTACGGCGACCATCGCCGCGTTGCAGGATTTTCCGCGCTTCCAGATTATGACGGAGGGCGGACCCAATTACGCCACGACGACGATCGTGTACTACTTGTTCCAGAACGCGTTCCGCTATATGAGCATGGGATACGCGTCGGCCATGGCTTGGGCGCTCGGCCTGCTGATTCTGGCGATCACGCTGCTGAACTTCTGGCTGTCCAGGCGTTGGGTGCATTACGAATAGGGGGAAACGCGCATGTCGAATACCGCAACCGCCAAGGGCGTCCTTCACAGGAGGAAGAGGACGAACGAACTTGTCCGCCAAATCTTCGCGTACTTGTTCCTGACGGCGGGATCGCTCGTGATGGCCATCCCCTTTCTCTGGATGCTGTCGACCTCGTTAAAGCCGCAAGGGCGCGAATTCGAAATGCCTCCCCGCTGGATTCCCGAGGCGTTCGAATGGAGCAATTATGTGTTTGTCCTGACGGAAGCCAACCTCCTGAAAGGATTCGTCAATACGCTGCTCGTCATTGCCCTGCCCTGCCTGGTCGGCTTGTTTACGAACGCGCTTGCGGCGTATGCGTTCGCGAGGATGGACTTTCCCGCGCGCAACGTTCTGTTCACGCTGCTGCTGGCGACGATGATGATTCCGGGCGTCGTGACGATGATTCCTACGTTTATTTTGTTCAAGCACATCGGTTGGATCGACAGCTGGCTGCCGCTGATGGTGCCGGGGATGTTCGGGGCGGCTGCCGGGGTGTTCCTGCTCAGGCAATTTTTCATGACGATTCCGAAGGAGTTGGAGGAAGCGGCGAAGGTGGACGGGATGAATCCGTTCCATATCTTCGTCCGGATCATGCTGCCGTTGTCCAAGCCTGCCGTCATTACGCAAGGGCTGCTGGGATTTCTGGCCGGCTACAACGATTTTCTCGGGCCGCTGATTTATATCAACTCCCCCGACAAGTTCACGCTTCAGCTCGTGCTGGCTTCGTTCCAAGGCTTCTATACCGCCCAGTGGACGTATATTATGGCCGGATCGGTGCTGGCGCTGATCCCGTCGCTGCTGCTGTTCTTTTTCGCGCAAAAATACTTCGTCGAAGGAATTACTTTGACCGGAATGAAGGGGTAAAAGGAGAGACATGCCGATGAGTGCAACCTTTCGCAATCCAATCGTCGAGAAGGCGGCCGATCCGTGGCTGCTGAAGCATAGCGACGGTTATTACTACTTCATGTCCACGCAGTTCGGCTGCCTGGAAATTACGAAATCCGCCTCGATGACGGGCATTGCCGGAGGCGTCAAGAAAAGAGTGTGGATTCCGCCGGCGGACGGTCCGTACAGCCACAATCTGTGGGCGCCGGAGCTGCACAGGCTCGGAGACAAGTGGTATATCTACTTTACCGCCAACGACGGGGGCGGGGACGAATCCAGACGAATCTGCGTATTGGAGAACGGCGAAGCCGATCCGACCGAAGGGGAATGGGCGTGGAAGGGAGCGCTCGACACGCCCGTCCCCGGGTTGGACGGCACCGTCATGCGGGAAGGCGGCCGGTTATACTTCCTGTACGCCGGATACGGCCGGTTTCCCGATTACGGCTCGGCGATCTACATCGCCCGGATGGCCGATCCCTGGACGCTGGAGCCTGGGGGCGAGCATGCGCTGCTGTCGGCGCCTACTCTGGAATGGGAGAAGCAAGGCGGCATGGCGATTAACGAAGGCCCCGTCGTCTTGCGGCGCAACGGCCGTATTTTTCTCGTCTATTCCGCCAGTACGACCTGGTCCGAGGATTACGCCTTGGGCATGCTGACGATGAAGGAAGGCGCGGAGCCGATGAACGCTTCGTCCTGGAACAAATCGCCCGAGCCGGTATTTCGCAAAAGCGCGGAAAATCAAGTGTACGCCACCGGTCACAACAGTTTTACCGTGTCGCCGGACGGGGAAGAGGATTGGATCGTCTATCACGCGTTGCCCGCGCCGGGAGCCGATACGGCGCTGCGCAGCACGCGGATGCAAAGATTCGGATGGAAGGCCGACGGAACGCCGGATTTCGGCGTACCTTTAAGCGATTCCCATGACATCAGGCTGCCTTCCGGAGAGGAATAAATCCATATCTGAAGCGGAGGATTGATCATGAGAAAATTCCGCAAAACATGGTTGTTGATTCTGTCCCTGACGTTGATTTCTTCGTTGTTCGCCGGCGCGTCCGTTCAAGCGGCCGCGACGGGGTCGGTCATCTACAGCAGCGCAACCGAGTCGGAGCCTTATTACGCCAGAGCCGTCAAGCTGGATAACGGGGATATTCTGGCTACGTTTACGAGGAGATTTCCGGGAACCGCGGGATGGGTCGGCATGCAGCCCTTCCCGTTCTATCGCAGCACCGACAACGGACGGACCTGGTCGCTCTTCAGCGAGATCGATCCGAACGATTACGGATTGAACCGGGACCAGCAAGGCATGACGACGCTCTACGTGCTGCCGCAGCAAGTCGGGGCCTATCCGGCGGGCACGCTGTTGTTCGCCTCGACGGATTGGAACAACAGCGAAGCTTACACGATCCATATCTGGAGAAGCGTGGATAACGGGGCGACCTGGCAGCTGCACAGCCATCTCGCTCCGCGCAGAACGGCAGGGACGATGCGAACCTGGGAGCCCGAATTCGCCGTCAGCCCCGACGGCAGGCTCATCTGCTACTATTCGGACGAGGGGCAGCCCGGCTACAACCAAGCGATCGCACAGGAAATTTCCAGCGACGGCGGACTGACGTGGGGGGATTACAGTCTCATCGTCGGCAGCTCGTCGAATTGGGACTGGCGTCCGGGCATGCCGCGCGTGGTGCAGGACAAGAACGGCACTTATTATTTGTTCTTCGAGATGCTGGGGGCGGCTCCCAATTTCGCGGTGCGGTTCAAAACGTCGGCGGACGGCATCGACTGGGGCAGCCCGACGGATCTGGGCACCGTCGTCGGCACCGGCATTTATCGCGCGTCTCAGACGCCGGAGGTTGCCTATGTCGACGACGGCAGCCCCAACGGCAGGTTTTACGTGAGAGGGATGACCGATGTCGTCTCGTCCGCCAACAAAATGTTCACTAGCGCGGATAACGGCGCGACCTGGTCCGAGATCGACGCTCCGCTCACGGTCAAGGGGAGCAATCAGAATACGCCGGCCGGCTGGAGCGGGACGCTGCTTCCGCTCGATCATTCGCTGCTGCTGGAAGTCAACACGGTCAAGGTCGGCAACCGCAACGAGATCCGCGCGAACGTCGCGCAAATGAACGGCGGTTCCTCGATTGTCTCCGGCGCCGCATACAAGCTGATCAACGAGAACAACAATCTGCTGCTCGACAACGCGGGCGGCGGGTCGCCGCCGGGCACCAAGGTCATTCAATGGCCCGATCTCGGGCTGGATACGCAATGGTGGCTGGCGGATTACCGGGACAGCGGCTTCTTCCGGGTCAAGAACGTAAATACCGGCCTGGTGCTCGACGATCCGAACGGGGCGACGGCTCCGGGAACGAACGTCATTCTGTGGACGGACAACTTCCTGCCGACGCAAAGATGGCAGTTCTCTCATCGGGGCAACGGTCTCTATACGGTCATGAACGAGCACAGCGGCTTGATGCTGGACAATGCGGGAGGAGGCGCTCCTCCCGGAACGAAGGTTATCCAATGGCCGGCGAACGGTCTGGATACGCAGAGCTGGAAGCTGCAGCGCGTCGATGTCGAAATTCCCGTCAATCAGCTGCAAAGCTTCAATATCGGCAACTACATCCGTTCCGATAACGGGAGGGGCAAGATCGACGGAGGGCAATACGCGCCGGAGTCGCAGTGGCAGCTCGTTCCGGGTCTCGCCGACCCTTCGGCGGTATCGATAGAGTCGGTCGCCGATCCGGGCCACTTTCTCCGGCATCGCGACGGGCAGATCTGGCTGGATCCTTATGCCGATACGGAGTTGTACAAAAACGATGCGACCTGGCATATTCGCACGGGCTTCTCCAGCGAGTGGGCGGCTTCTATCGAATCCTACAATATTACGGGAACGTACATGAGGCACAGGAACGGCGTGCTGGAAATCTCGCCGGTCTCGTCGGCGCTGGATCGGGCGGACGCTACTTTCTACGTCAAATAGAACCAATTTGCAAGAGGGCCGGACGATGCGTCCGGCCCTCTTCATGCGGCAGCGGTTGTCGTTAACGCCCTCGGCCGGCATCTGCACGAGCCCCCGCCCAACCCGTCCTCGCAAACCCGCCTTGCTATGCTTGACAGAAAGAAATGAGGATGTTAAATTTAATTCATACTAATTTAATCGGAATTTACGGAAATGAGGGACGGAGATGGAAAAACCGATCGCGATTCACCACGATGGCTTGGCCCTGACGGCGACGATTCACTATCCGAAGAAGGAAGGGGCATGCGCGGAGAAAAAAATGCCTCTGGTCGTCATCTGTCACGGCTTTATCGGCAGCCGCGTCGGCGTGGATCGCCTGTTTCTGCTTGCCGGCAGGGAGCTCGCGCGCAGAGGGTTTCTCGTCATCCGTTTCGATTACGCCGGCTGCGGCGAGAGCAGCGGGGAATACGGCGAGCACGGGCTCGATTCGATGATCGCGCAGACTCGCTCCGTGCTCGATTACGGCCTGAGCCTCGATTGCGTGGACCCGCTTCGGGTTACGCTGCTCGGCCACAGCCTCGGCGGCGCCGTCGCGCTCCTGACCGGCACGAAGGACCGCCGGGTCAAGTCGCTCGCGCTGTGGTCCCCGGTCGCCCATCCGTTCAACGACATCCTGAAGATCGTCGGCCGCGGCGTCTACGACGAGGCGGTGCAGCGGGGCCAGGCCGACTATCTCGGCTATCGGCTGAAGCCGGAATTTTTCGAATCGCTGCAGCAGCATCAGCCGTTCCAGGAAGCGCAGAAGTTCAACGGAGACGTATTTATCGCCCACGGCACCTCGGACGATATCATTCCGGCCGATTACAGCTTCCTGCTCGAGAAGACGTTCTGGCTCAGGGGAGAAGGCCGCTGCGACAAAAATATTTTGTTCCAGGCCGATCATACGTACTCCAGCGGCAGTCATAAGGAGGAGCTGTACCGGACGACGGCGGACTGGCTGTCCAGCCACGAGAAGCGCCAGCAGGACTGGCAGCATTGGAGCATCTAAGCACGGGCAGATCAGCATTGAGCGCATGAACATTGGACCGCTCGAGCGCTCACTGGAGAAGCGCGGCGGGAGCGGACACATTCACGAATAAAGCGGAATACGGTTATAGGATGAGAGGAGTCGATGGGATGAGTGCGCTCTATCCGATCTACGTCAATTATCCGATCACCCCGAAGCCGCGGTTCGGCGGCGATCGGCCGCCGCACGGCTCGCTGCACGGGATCGTGGCCGGCGGACGGGCCCGTTACGAGGCCGAGCTCCGCTCGTTCGCGCGCTACTCCGCGAACCTCGCGGCCATTCCGTACGAGCGGGACGAGAGCCGTCCGGAACAGCCTTGCTGGGACAACGATTGGTTCACCGGGCTGGACGCTCTCGCGCTCTACGGCAAGCTTGCGGCGGGCAACCCGGCGCGGTATTACGAAATCGGCTCGGGCAATTCCACGATGTTCGCGAGCAGAGCCGTCCGGGACCTCGGATTGCGGACCGAGATCGTCTCGCTGGACCCTTTTCCCCGCGAAGAGATCGACGGGATCTGCGACCGGATCGTCCGGAAGCCGCTCGAGGACGCCGACTTGTCCCTCTTCGGGGAACTGGAAGCCGGAGACGTCCTGTTCGTGGACAGCAGCCACTACGTGTTCCAGAACTCGGATGCGAACATCGCGTTCCTCGAAATCCTGCCTGGGCTTCGATCGGGCGTGAACATCCATTTCCACGATATTTTCCTCCCGGACGATTACCCGGCTTCATGGTCCCGCCGCTATTACAACGAGCAATATCTTCTGGCCGCCTATTTGCTGGCGCAGAAATCCTCCGGGCCCGTCTACGAGACGACTTTTCCGAGCTATTTCGTGTCCCGGGACGCGGAGCTGGCGGCCCTCGCCCGTGCCGTGCTGGATCCGATCGGCCCCGGTAAAGTACCCGCGGCGGGAGGCTCCTATTGGCTAAAGAAATGCTGACTCGGACGCTCTCGGGTGCTCCCGGATGCCCCGCCAGGGGCATTTTTTGTGCTTTCGTCGGCCGCTAGTTCTTATGACGCTCCGCACCATGACACTTTGTTCCTTCGTTGGCCGCTAGCCGCATGATGCCCCGCAGCGGATTGCTATCGGACACAGAAGATCTTATTTTGTCGAAACCCCCTCTTTTTGCTGGGGATCCGGACAGACGATCCGTTATTTCGATGATCCATGGCCGAAATCGTCCACTTGAAGCCAAATAACGGATCCTCTGTCCGCAAAGGTGCGCAAAACCCGGTTTTGTTCGCAAATAACGGATTCCCTGTCCGAACGGGCTCCATAGTCGAGGAAATATCCGACAATTTTTTGTGGATTCGATCTTTTGCCCGAGTACGCGGTATGGTTTAATGGTAGAGTACAACCAAGCGGAAAGGGAGATTACGATGACGCAACGGATGCGAATCGCGGTGAAGTTGACGCTTGCTGCCGCGCTCTTGGCCGGACTGACGGCATGCGGCGGATCCAAGGAGACGACGGCGCCGCCGACCGGGACGGCGCTGCCGACGGAGACTGCGCCCGAATCGCCTGACGATACCCCGCCGACGCCGGCGTTCCTGGCCCCCTTGACGGGCATGCCCGCGGAAGAGGAAGTCGCGAACAGGCCCTTCGCGGTCATGATCAACAATTTGGCTCCGGCCAGGCCGCAATCGGGCATGACGCAGGCCGACGTCGTATGGGAGGTGCTGGCGGAGGGAGGCATAACGCGCTTCATCGCGATCTTCCAGAGCAAGGAATTTGCCGATCCGATCGGTCCGATCCGCAGCATACGCCCTTATTACATTCAAGTCGGCGAGTTCTACGGCAGCGTTCTCGTTCACGCGGGCGCGAGCAACGACGGATTCGCGATTCTGCAAAACCAGAAAAAAGCGCATCTGGACGAGATCACGAACGCCGGCGCGTATTTCTACCGGGACAAGTCTCGCAAGGCGCCGCATAACGTCTACTCGACGCTGGAGCAGCTTCGCGAAGGCGCCGCAAAGCGAAAATACGAGGAAACCGCGACCGTTCCTACGATGCGTTTCAGCGGCGAGCCGCCGGAACTGGCGAACGCCGCGACGGCCGAACAGATCGACATCCGGTTCATGCTGAAGGATTATAAGGTGTCTTACGCCTACGACAGCGCCAAGTCTCTCTATTTCCGATCGATCAACGATAAGCCTCATATCGACAAGAACAACGACGAGCAGCTGTCGGCCGCGAACCTCGTCGTGTTCTCCGCCAAGCATGACATTCAGGACAGCGAAGGACGGCTGGCCATCGATCTGAACAGCGGCGGCGAAGCGATTCTGTTCCAGGGCGGCAAGGCGATTCCGTGCCGCTGGGAGCGCAGCGGCGACGATGTCGTCCGGCTCGTGAAGGACGGCCGGGAGCTGCCTTTCCTGCCGGGCGTGACCTATTACCACGTCGTGCAGAACTCGTCTTCCTTGGACAATCACGTGACGTATCAATAAAGGCGGGGCTGCTGAGCGTAATTAGTTCGACTAATCCAACTTACGTGCCATTGGCGGCCCCACCGGGCGTAATTAGTTCGACCAATCCAACTTACGTGCCGTTGGCGGCCCCCCACCGGCACAATTAGTTCGACTAATCCAACTTAAGTGCGTTGGCGGCCCCACCGAGCGTAATTAGTTCGACCAATCCAACTTACGTGCGTTGGCAGCCCTCACCGTGCACAATTAGTTCGACCAATCCAACTTACGTGCGTTGGCAGCCCCCACCGTGCACAATTAGTTCGGCTAATCCAACTTACGTGCGGTTGGCGGCCCCCACCGTGCACAATTAGTTCGACCAATCCAACTTACGTGCCGTTGGCGGCCCCCCACCGGTACAATTAGTTCGACTAATCCAACTTAAGTGCGTTGGCGGCCCCACCGGGCGTAATTAGTTCGACTAATCCAACTTACGTGCGTTGGCAGCCCCCACCGGGCGTAATTAGTTCGACCAATCCAACTTACGTGCTGTTGGCAGCCCCCACCGGGCGTAATTAGTTCGACTAATCCAACTTACGTGCCATTGGCGGCCCCACCGGGCGTAATTAGTTCGACCAATCCAACTTACGTGCCGTTGGCGGCCCCCACCGGCACAATTAGTTCGACTAATCCAACTTACGTGCCATTAATCGGACAGAGGATCCGCTATTGCGCTTATGAGCATGCAAATCAAGCTGATTTGGTGCAAATAAGCGCATCTGTGTCCGATCACCGAAAAACCGCATTTGTTCACGAATAACGGATCTGCAGTCCGATCCATCGCTCGGGGTAAGCTCAGCCCTAGAAACCTCGTCCCGTCACGCACCAAATCGATGCCCCTGCACGAAACCTCGGCCTGTCACATTCCGACTCGATGCTCCTGCTCAAGAAAACTCAGCCCGTCGCGCCCCAACTCGAAATCCCCCGACCCGACACTCTCCCACCCCTGCGAACTCTCTGCTCAACACTTATTTCTCGATACTCCTTCCTGATCCGCCTCGACTCGATCCGCCTCCGTGCGATGCGTCCCGCCTAATCCCCGAACGCTCGGCGTTCGTTCAAGAAAAACGCCTTCGGCGTCTTCTTATGTCGAAGAAGCTTACGGAGATCGGAGTACGAATTGTATTTGTACAACTAATTCAGGTCCGATACGACCATTCCGATGCGATTATTGCATAAATACAACTAATTCAGCCTATTTCACTCATTCTCGCCCAGTTTGGACATATTAGTTGTACTTTGTGCAATTAAGTCAAAAATCCGTAAAATTTCTGGGCAAATAATTGTACTTTTTACAACTAGTATAAGATCGTGTGGTGAAGACGCGGAGTGCGAAGGTGCAGGGGGGGAACGCGGAGCTTAAGGTGCAGAGGCGAGGACATCGTTCTACCTTAAACGAAAAAAAACAGGAGTGAAGCTCTTCACCCCCAAATGTTATAAATTCTGGCGTCAAACATAACTCCCCTCCCCGGAAAATGTCGATGACGTCCCGTTCGTGATAGCCGATCGAGGAATATTATGGGCGGATCGGATGCATTCTAAATGCCAAGTCTATCCAACGGGGAGCAGGTGCGGCCATGAGCGGAACGAGCAGAGCGAACGGGAAGAACGGAAAGAACGGAAAGAACGGAAAGAACGGAAAGAACGGAAAGAACGGGACGGTAGAGGAGAAGCTCGGCCCGAGCTTGGAGGTCAACCTTGCGCATATCCGGAAAGAGACGGGGAACAGCTTCGATATTCGAATCCGCAGCCTGACGATCCAGATGCCCGGGCCCGGCCAGGCGAAAGCCGCGATCGTCTACACGGATGGCCTGTCCGACTCGCAGGCGATGCTCGCCAGCTTGTTGAACGAAAGGGCCCATGAGAATCCCGGGATCGTCGACGCCAAGCAATGGCTAGGCTACTTGAGAGAGAGCGTTATTACGGAAGCCGGCGTCGCCGAGATTGCCGATTTCGGCGCGTTGTTCGACCATCTGCTCGCGGGAGACAGCATCCTGCTGCTCGAAGGGGCGGATACGGCGCTGGCCGTAGGGACGAAAAAGCTGAAAGCCCGCAGCGTCGAGGAGCCGAACGTGCAGGCCGTCGTCCGCGGCCCGAGGGAAGGCTTCACGGAGGTGCTGAGCTGGAATACGGCGATGATCCGGAGAAAGATCAAAAACCGCCGGCTCTGGATCGAATCGAAGACGATCGGAAGGGTGACCCAGACGGAAGTCGCGCTCGCCTACATCGACGGGATTGTCTCCGAGGAAGCGTTGGCCGAATTGCGGAGGAAGCTGGACGCGATCGATATCGACGGCATTCTGGAGAGCAATTATATTGAGGAACTGATCATCGACAACAAATTTTCGTTGTTCCCGACAGTGTTCAATACGGAGAGGCCCGACGCCGTCGCCGCGCAAATCCTGGAGGGTAGAATCGCCGTTCTCGTCGACGGGACGCCGTTCGCGCTCGTCGTGCCGGCGTTGTTCGAGCAATTTTTCCAGTCCGGAGAAGATTATTACCAGCCTTCCGTATTTTCAAGCTTGATTCGCTTTTTGCGGGTGCTGTCCTTTTTCCTGACGCTCATGACTCCGTCCCTCTATATCGCCATTACGACGTTCCATCAGGAATTGCTGCCGACGACGCTGCTGTATAACCTGGCCAGCCAGAGGGAAGGCGTCCCGCTGCCGGCTTTCGTAGAAGCGCTGCTGATGGAGGTAACGTTCGAGATCTTGCGGGAGGCGAGCGTGCGAATGCCGAGAACGATCGGCCAATCGATCTCCATCGTGGGAACGCTGGTCATCGGACAAGCCGCGGTTCAGGCCGGATTGGTCACGGCGGCCATGGTCATCGTCGTCTCGATTACGGCGATCGCGAACTTCGTCATGCCGGCGTTCAATCTGGGCATTGCGGCGAGAATCATCCGGTTTCTGTTGATGGCGCTGGCGGCTTCGTTCGGCTTGTTCGGTCTGTTCCTGGGCGTGATCGTCATCGTCCTCCGGCTGTGCGTCCTCCGTTCCTTCGGCGTTCCTTATATGTCGACGTTCGCCCCCCTGCACCTGAATGAGCAGAAGGATACGCTGTTCAGGGTGCCGTTCCCGTTCATGAAGAAGCGGCCGACCAATATTCAGAACCGGAACGCCGTTCGCCAGAAATAATCCGAGTGTGTACAAGGGGGAGCCCTTATGCGATTTATCCTTGCCCCGGGAATGATCGTCGTCTTGCTTGCCGCCGCATTGCTGTCCGGCTGCTGGAGCCGGTACGAGCTGAACGAGCTGGCGATCGTCGTCGGTCTGGGGATCGACAAAGCCGGACCCAAATATCGCGTAACCGTGCAGATCGTGAATCCGGGGGCGGTATCCGCCAATCAGAGACCCGGCGGACAGGCTCCCGTCGTCACGTTCGAGGAAGAAGGCAGCACGCTGCCCGACGCCCTGCGCCGAATGACCGTCCAGTCTCCCCGGAAGCTGTATTTCTCGCATCTAAGGATGATCGTGCTCGGGGAGGCCGCGGCCAGGGCCGGCTTGCGCAAGCCGCTCGACTACCTCTCCCGGGAGCCGGAGATGCGCAACGACTTCTACCTCGTTACCGCCAAGGGAACGACGGCGTCGCAAATCCTGAAAATCTACAGCGCGGTCGATCCGATTCCGGCCAACAATCTGTATACGAAGCTGGCGCTGTCCGATCGGCTATGGGCGGCCACCGGGAAAATCACGCTGAACGAATTGGTCGTCGACATGGCGACGAAGGGGAAGAGCGCGATGATGACGGGCGTACGAATTCAGGGCAATCTTCAGAAAGGCAAGCGGACAAACAACGCCAGGCAAATTACGCCGGCCGCGAATCTAGTCTACGCGGGTTCGGCCGTATTCAAGGACGACAAGCTGATCGGCTGGATCGGGGAGGACGAGACGAAGGCGGTCAATTACGTGGACAATACGGTGGTCAAGTCGCTCGGCTTCGTCGATTGTCCCGGCGGCGGCAAGGTCTCCTTTAACATCGTGAACTCGAAGTCCGTTATCCGGGTCGGCATGGAGCGGGGCATTCCCGCCATCGACGTCCATCTGCGCATCGAGCAGGACATCGCCGACGTCGAATGCGATATCGATCTCAGCTTGACCTCTTCGCTCGATCAGCTCAACCGACTGTCCGAGCGCAAGGTGGCCGATCTTATCGACAATACGGTCGAGCATGCGCAGACGAAGCTCGGGGCGGACATTTTTGGCTTCGGCACAGAAGTGCATCGGCAGCGGCCGAAGGAGTGGAGCGAAATCAAGGATTGGAACGAGATGTTCCGCAAAATCCGGATTCGCACGCATATCTTCATCGTTACCCGAAGGATCGGGACGATCCAGCAATCGATCGAGCACCAGACGAGAGGACGGGGATAGAATGTGGGAAGTCGGGGCAATCGCGCTAGGCTCGATCGTCGTCGGGGCTTGGGAGGCCGCGACCTTATGGAAAGAGAACAAAAAGAAGGAAACCGCGGTGTTCGTCGTTCTTATGACGGTCGCCGCATTGCTGTTCGCGGCGCAAACAATGAACTATTCGCTGCCCAATCCGCTCGACGGAATCGCGGCCGTATTCCGTCCGGTCAGCAAGGCGCTTTACGCCGTGTTCAAATGAAAAGGAGAGGAGGAGCGTTCGCATGAGACCGATGTCCGGGCAGATCAGCTTCAGGTCCTTTACGATCCTGGTCATCTTCTTCACGATCGGCACGACGATTCTGATCGCGCCGAGCGGACTCGCGACCGTCGCGGGACAGGACGCTTGGATCGCCTCCGCGATCGGCATCGCGGCGAATGTGGCGATGGTCGCCGGTTACGCGCTGCTTGGCAATCGGCATGCGGACCAGTCGATCGTCGAATTCGGCGAGACGCTGCTGGGGAAGTGGATCGGCAAGCCGGCCGGGCTGCTCTTCGGATTGTACTGCTATTTGCTGGCTGCCCTGATGGTCGGGGATCTCGGGTACTTCCTGACGACCCAGACGATGGTCGAGACGCCGATCGAAAGCTTGCAGGTGCTGTTCGTCGTCGTGATCGTGATCGCGGTGAAGGCGGGGATGGACGCTTACGTGCGGGCCGCCGATATTTTTTTTCCGTGGTTCGTGCTGCTGTTCGTCGTGCTGTTCCTCACGCTATTGCCCAAATTCGACGTGCGCCAGCTGCAGCCTCCGGTCGAGTACGGTTTCTCGCCCATTCTCGAAGCGGCGTTTTCGTTTTTCTCGCTGCAGGAACTGGGCGTGCTGCTCATGCTGTACCCGTACGTGAAAAAGGGCAAGGGTCGAAGCCGGGCTTTCCTCTCGGGCACGCTGATCGGCGGGTTCGTGCTCGTCGCCACGACGATCGGGAGCATCGGCGTGCTGAGCTACGTTCAGGTGGCGAATCATCTATTTCCGACATACGTCATGGCGAAGAACATCTCGATTGGACAATTTTTGCAACGGATGGAAGGCCTGCTCATGCTGATCTGGATCCTGTCGATCTTCGTCAAAGTCACGCTCACCTTCCATGCGTCCGTGCTCGGGATATCGCAGATTTTCCGCTTGGACGAACGCGCGCTGGTCTGGCCTTTTGCGATCGGCATGGTCGTGCTTTCCTTGATGTGTTACACGAATGCGGTCTACGTGCAGAATTTCCTCGCCACGATATGGTCGCCATTCACGTCAACGTTCATGGTCGCTTATCCAGCGCTTCTCCTCCTGCTCTCCTACGTCAGGAATTTCCGCGAACCGGCGTCCGTCCGGCGGACCGAGAAAAAGTAATAAAAATTGTAAAATGTGTCGAAAGTAAGCTGTACCACGCTCGTCCGCCATGTGATAAAATGATTGAGTTAACGCACGGTTAACGGAAGGTTAACGCAGTGTAAACAATAAGGAGCTACATATTGGAGAAAGAAGGGCTATCGGTGTTTCGGAAAAAGGACATTTTTTTCAGGACGTTGGAAGAAATGGCGGATATCATCGTCGAGACGGTCGATCGTTTCGTCGACGCGGTCAACGCGGATCTGCCGGACGTCGCCGCGTTCGCGAGGGACATGAAGGAGTTCGAGCACAAGGGCGACAAATGCACTCATATCATCATTACGGAGCTGAACAAAACCTTCATCACGCCGATCGAGCGGGAAGACATCATGGAGCTGATCAAGAAGCTCGACGACGTGCTCGACGGCATCGAGGCCTGCGCCTCGCGGTTCGAGATGTACCGGATTTCGAGCGCCGACCCCTTCATTCGAAACTTCGGCGACTGCCTGAAGCGCAGCGCCCACGAGATCAAATCCGCGATCTACTTGCTTAGCCAGAAGAAGCTGCTGGCCATCGAGCCCCATTGCGTGAAGCTCAACGAGCTCGAGAACGAAGGCGACGACTTGATGCGCCAAGGCGTGAAGCATCTGTTCTCTAACGTGACGGACCCGATCGAGCTCATCAAGCGCAAAGAAATTTACGAGCGGCTGGAGCAGACGACCGATTCGTGCGAAGATGTCGCCAATACGCTGCAATCCATTATCATGCGCAATTCTTGATCGGCGCAAGCGGGGACGGAATAGAATACAATGGATTATATTATGTGGCTAGTCATCATCATCGTCGTGCTTGCCCTCGGCTTCGATTTTATTAACGGTTTCCACGATACGGCGAACGCGATCGCGACTTCCGTGTCGACGCGCGCGCTAACGCCGCGCAGAGCCATCATTCTCGCATCCATCATGAACTTTATCGGGGCCTTGAGCTTTACGGGAGTCGCCAAGACGATCGGCGGGAAGATTACGGACCCGTTCAAGCTCGAGCATGGGCTGACCGTCGTCATCGCGACGCTGATCGCGGCGATCGCCTGGAATCTGATTACGTGGTGGTTCGGTCTTCCTTCGTCTTCCTCGCATGCGCTGATCGGCGCCCTGGCGGGCGCGGCGGTCGCGTCGGAAGGCTGGGCCGGCATCAATTATTCGGGGTTTTCTTCGATTCTGACGGGATTGCTCGTATCGCCGATCATCGCTTTCGCATTGGGCTTTGCCGTGATGTTTCTGTTCAAGCATTTGCTTGCGAACGCGAATCCGCATCGCGTCAACAAAATTTTTCGGAGCGGACAAGTGGTGACGGCTTCGTTCCAGGCGTTCACGCACGGGACGAACGACGCGCAGAAGGCGATGGGCATCATCACGATGGCGCTCGTCGCGGCGGAGCTACAGTCGGATCTGGAAATCCAATTGTGGGTTAAGATTTCGGCAGCGCTTGCGATGGCGCTCGGAACGTCCCTCGGCGGATGGAAGATCATCAAGACGATGGGGACGAAGATTTTCAAAATCAATCCGATCAACGGATTTTCGGCCGACCTGGCATCCGCGACGGTCATCCTCGGCGCGACGTTGTCCCACTTCCCGGTCAGCACGACCCACGCGATTACGTCTTCCATCCTCGGCGTAGGTTCCGCGAAGAAGTTCTCGGCGGTCAAGTGGAGCATGGCGGGGCGGATCGTCATGACGTGGTTCATCACGATTCCGATCGTGTCCGTGCTGGCCGCGGGCGTATACTACGTATTGAGCTTGTTCCTGCACTGATTCCGTCGGCGCGTCGGAGGCTGTCATCATCGTTCATCAGGAGGTTCCTCATGCTTGCATACACGGATCAGGCGCAATCGAGCATCGAGCTCTTGAAGACGTTCGTCGCCGGCCGCCCGACCGCCGAGGGGCGAAAGCTCGCATTCTCCGGCGTGGGGGACCGCGATGTGTACAATATCTGCGCTCCGTTCCCGGATCGGGGAGAACCGGTCATCGCGGGACGGGTGGAAGCTCGCGACAACGAAGCGTCCGAGGTGATGTTTTTCGTCGAACGGGGCGGCGTATGGGTGCCGAGAGACGGCGCTCCGATATTCGCCCTGCAGGATCCGTTCGTGACCTTCGTGGGGGGAGAGCTCGTCTTCGGCGGCGTAGAAGTGTATTTCGACGCGGACGATCCGCATTACGTGACTTCGTGGCGCACCGTGTTCTATCGCGGCTCTTCGATCGATACGCTGAAACCGTTCGCCAGAGGCCCGCTGACGATGAAGGACATTCGCCTGATCGAGCTGAAGAGCGGGGCGATCGGCGTGTTCACGCGGCCGATAATGGTGGATGGAGCAAGGGCGCTGATCGGGTACGCCGAGATCGCTTCGCTGGACGATCTGACGGAGGAAGCGATCGCGGGCGCCCGGCTGCTGCGGCAGCAGTTTCTGCCGGAGGAGTGGGGCGGCGCGAACGAGGCCCATCTGCTGTCGAACGGCATGATCGGCGTGCTCGGCCATATCGCGTGGATGGAAGAGAACAATATCCGGCATTATTATCCGATGGTGTTCGTCTACAATCCGGACAATCACCGCTACACCCCGATCAAGCTGATCGCGACCCGGTCGATGTTTCCGGACGGTCCGGCCAAGCGGCCCGACCTCGTCGACGTCATCTTTAGCGGGGGTCTGCTTCGGCACCCGGACGGCACGGCATCGCTGTATACCGGGGTCAGCGACGCGGAAGCGCACGTCATCACGCTCCCGGATCCGTTCCTGGAATACGAGAACGGGACGCGAACGGAATAAAGAGGCTGTCGCCTTGCCGCGCGCGGCAGGGAGCAGCCTCTTTGAATTGGACGGTCGGCCGGGAAGGCTTATCTTCGTCCGGCCGGACGCTTCGACCCCGGTCTGCGGCCCGAAGTCCGGCGTCTCGTCGCGCGTCTGCGGGGAGCGCCTCCTTTCGAGCGGTTCGCCGTGGCGGCTTTGCCTCCCTTGTTCATGAACAGCTTGATCATGGGAGCGAACTGCTGCATGGTGGTCACGAACTTCTGGACTTTGCCCATCGTCGCTAGAATTCCGTCGATGCCGCCCATACGGTCGATGATGTTCTTGATGTCGCCCAGATTGGAGAGGTTGAACGGAAGGCCGCCGGCTTTGGGCGCCGGGACCGGATTCGCCTGTACGATGATGTCGGGCTGATCTATGGGGGCGGGAGGACCGGAGAACGGATCCTGTATGCCGGGGAAGCTATCCTGTCCGTAACCCGGAGTCCAGCTGTTCGTAGAGGAAGATTGAGACTCTCGCATGGTTTCACGCCCTTTCTTCCTACTAGGTTATGACGGCGGGCGAGGGCGGGCATGGACGGATGCCCGCGCCCAGCGAGATTTTAACTCTGTAATGCGTGAATACGCTAACGCTTGAACTATTATTGGGGACGAAGTACAATGTAACCAAAGCGCGAATAGACTTGCGTGCAGGCTATGCCGCTGCTCGCTCGGGTCTTCGCCTGTGCGAGGAAAGGATGCTGAGTCCATGCAATTGAAGAAGCTGAACGATAAATCGATAGATCAATTATTCGAAGCGATCCTGACCTTGAAGGACGTCGAGGAATGCTACGTGTTCTTCGACGATCTGTGCACGGTCAACGAAATCCAATCGTTGTCCCAGAGGCTGGAAGTGGCGCGAATGCTGGGCAAGGGAAATACGTACAACCAGATCGAGACCGAGACGGGGGCCAGCACGGCGACGATCTCGCGCGTGAAGCGCTGCCTGAACTACGGCAACGACGGCTACAAGATGACCTTGGAACGGCTCGGCCGCTTCGGCGACGGAGGGAGCGCGGAGAACGCGGAATAACGCGACAACTACGGTTATCCCGCGGCCGCGGAACGCCATCGGCGTCGCCCATTCACGGGCCGGACCGAGCTCGAGCAGAGGCTCATTGTCGCAGAATGCGATAATGAGAGGGGCCACGAGCCCAAGCAGAGGCTCATGGTCGCAGAATGCGACAATGGGAGGGTGACGCGGTCCCGAGCAGAGGCTCATTGTCGCAGAATGCGACAATGGGAGGGGGGCGCGCCCACAGCCGCTCGGCCTCCGTGATTTCCCCGTTTTTTTCCCCTATTTTAAGGTTACAAATTAATCCCGCTCTTCGGATGCTCCGTCCTCATCCGGCGTTCCGCCGAAATTCGCTATTGCGGTTCCGCAAATCGGTAGAGTATGCTAATACCAAATCCTGCAAGACTCCCCCGGAGGGAATCCGATGCGCTTCTGGCAATCCGTCCGATTCAAGATCGTCGTCGGCTTCTTCGTCGTGCTGTTGCCGATGGTGCTGTTTATCATTTACAACAATCTGTATGCGATCCGCGTCGTAAAGGAACAGATCTCCTCGCATTACAATATTCTGCTGGCGGAATACGTGCGCAACAACGACAAGAGCATGCTGGAATACTATCATTATCTCATTAACCTGGAACGGAATCCCGACATCCAGAGCATGCCCGTGCTCGAGGCGGACAGCGACGAGTTTACGCTGGCGAAGCTGCGGCTCAGGGATCGGCTCGCGGTGGACACGATCTTCTACAGCTCCATGATCGATACGTTCTTCGTCTATCCGGACAAATCGGGAGAGATGCTGTACGCGACCCAATACGTCTACAATTCGTTGGAGAAGCTGGACATTCTGTCGGCGTGGGCGAAGGATAAAGTGCCCGTCGGCATTCCCGACGACGAGAGAAAGTGGAGCCTGATGGAAATCGAAGGCCAGATGTTCTTGATGAAAACGCACGATCTCGGGAACAAGACGATTGCCGGCGCGCTAATCCAGGCGGAGACGATGAGGAGCGTGCTGAACAATTTCGACGTCGGCCCGGACGGGGCGGCCTTCCTGCTCGACTCGGAAGGCAACGTGCTCGCGGGCGCCGAATACGCGCCGCTGGAGGATCCGGAGTTTCTCGGTAAAGTGCGGAATCTGGTCGGCATCGAGACGGGGATCACCTATATGGGCGAGCCTTACATGGTTCTCTCCCAGTCTTCCCAGTACGCCGACGCGCGATATACGCTGATGTTGAAAGAATCGTATATTTTGAGAAATTTGCCGTTCTTTCAGAAGGTGCTGAATTTCTGGATGCCGCTCGCCGTGGCGGTCATTCTGTCGATCTACTTGCTGTTCCTGCAGAGAGTCATGTTCCAGCCGTTCGTTCGCCTCATTCGCGGGATGCGCAAGCTCGGCCAAGGGCAGTTCGACGTTCGGCTGCCGGTGCGCGCGGACAGCAGCGAGTTCAGCTTCGTGACGGGAACGTTCAACAAAATGGCGGAGCAGATCGAGAGCCTGAAGATCGACGTCTACGAGGAGCAGATCCGGCTGCAGCGGGCGGAATACAAGCATCTGCAGATCCAGATCAACCCGCATTTCTATATGAACAGCCTGAACATCATCTACAATCTGGCCGCGTTGAAGGATTACAAGACCGTTCAGAAGCTGAGCCTGCACCTGGCCGACTATTTCCGTTTCCTCATGCTGGGACACCGTACCGTCGTCAGGCTGGAAGACGAGCTCCGGCATATCGAGCATTACCTGGAAATTCAGAAGATCCGCTATGTCTCGAAGCTGGAATACGCGATCGACGTGCCTTCCGAATATATAAGCTGGGAGATCTCTCCGCTTATGCTGCAGCCGTTCATCGAGAATTGCATTATTCACGGGCTGAACAAGCGGGCGCAGGACGGCAGCCCGTTCCGCGTCGGGCTTCGGTGCGAGCCCGATGCCGCGGAGCCGGACCATTACGCGAGGCTCGTCATCGAAGACAACGGTCCGGGCTTCCCGGAGCCTCTGCTGGCCGAGCTGAACGGCGGCACGTACGTCTCCCGCTCGGCCGAGCAGCACCTGGGCATCTGGAACGTCATTCGCCGGTTCAGGATGCTGTACGGAGGCAAAGGGGAAATCGTTTTCCGCAACCCGGCGCAAGGCGGCGCCCGCGTCGTCGTGAGGCTGCCCCGGGAGCGGGACCATTCGTTGGAGATGGAAGACAAATCGGCCGCTGCCGCGAAGGAGGAGTTACCGGATGCTGACGATGCTGGTCGTTGACGATGAATTGTACGCGCTGAAAGGCATTACGCAAGGAATCGATTGGAGCGATCTGCCGATCGGCACGATTCTCGAGGCCGAGAGCGTCGCGGAAGCAAAGCGGCATATCGCCTCCGGGCAGATCGACCTGCTCATCTCCGACATCGAGATGCCGGGAGAAAACGGGCTGGAGCTGCTGAAGCATATTCGGGAGGTCAGCCCCCAGACGCTGACGGTGTTCCTGACCGGGCACGCCCGGTTCGAATACGCGCAGGAAGCGTTGCAGATGGGCTGCTTCGACTACGTGCTGAAGCCGATCGACCACGACGCGCTGAAGGAAATCGCGGCCCGGGCGATCCGCGAAATCGATCACCGCATGCGCCAGGCCGATTTCGAGTATAAGCTCGACCAGTACAGGAGGCAATGGGAGGATCAGCTGCCGGTGCTCGTCGACCGGTTCTGGCGGGACCTGCTGACCGGGAGAATCGGGATGGGCGCCGAGCGGCTCAACCGCCAATTCGAGCAGTTCGAAATTCCGCTGACGGCCGAGCGCGGCCGCGTGCTGCCGATTCTGCTCAGCGTCGAGCAGTGGGACGTCGAGCTGGATTCGCGCGACGAGAGCATTATGGAATACGCGCTGCGCAAAGCCGCGGCGGAGACGATCATCGGCGACTTGCCGGGGACGGTCGTGCAGGAGCCCGGAGAGATGAACCTGGTGCTGATCTATCTGGAGGAAGCCGATCTTCCGAACCGGCAGCAGCTGCTGTCGCGGTGCCGCGACTTCGTGAAGGCTTGCGGCGATTACTTCCACTGCCGGGTGTCCTGCTACGTCGACGTCTCCGCGAGGATCGGCGAGCTGCCCGCTTCCCTGGACCGGCTCATGCAGATCGAGCGTTCGAACGTGCAAGCCCCGCAGACGGTCGTCGACGCTTCGGAGCTGACGGAGGAAGCCTCGGGAGGCGGACGGATCGTCCTTCCATCGTTTCTGGAATGGGCCATTCTGCTCGACAACGGTCAAGGGGAAGAGCTGGGCAAGCTGATCGAATCCGCGATCGGCCAATTCCAGCGGGGCTCGGCGGGAAGGGAGACGCTGGAGCTGTTCCAATTCGGTTTTCTCCATATGCTGTACCAGGCGGCGTTCCGCAAAGGCGCGTCGATCTACGAGGCGCTGGAGCTGTCCGACATCGCGGATCCGCAAGCGGCGAAGTCGCCCCAGGCGCTGCAGGCGTGGGCGCTCCGGACGATGCGCAAGGCGTTGGAGGCTTTCCAGGACCGGCAGAAGGATTCCTCGGCGATCGTCGCCAAGGTGCAGGCGTACATTCAGGATCACCTCCACATGGATCTGAACCGCGACGAGATCGCCCAATCCGTCTACCGCAATCCGGCGTACGTCTCCCGGCTGTTCCGGAAGGAAACCGGATTGTCGCTGACGGACTACATCACGCAGACGCGCATCGAGAAAGCGAAACGGCTGCTCGCCGAGACGAACGACAAAATCAGCCATATCGCCGAAGGGCTCAGCTACGTTCATTTCTCTTATTTCGCCAAGCTGTTCAAGAAGATGACGGGTCTCTCGCCCCAGGAATACCGCAAAAAACATCAAATCATGCGTTGATCCGATTCATCGGAAACGTCTTGAGTCCCCCGAGTCCGCCGCCGCGGACCCGGGGGATTCGCGTTTCTCGGCAGGTTTGCCGGCAATGTCACGAAAGTGCTAAGTAAGTCACCGGAGTAGATAGATACGCATGCTTCGGAAGGATAAAATGAGAACACATACAGAGATTGCCAATAAGCATAAAGGATTGTGATAGGAATGGACCAAGCTTCCGCAGCAACGCTCGCGCCCCAGCGGCCCGGCGGCCGAACGAAGCCGGCGAGGTTAAAGCAGAGCCACTTCCGCAGGTTCGGCGCGTTCTACATCATGATGGCGCCGACGATCGTCTTCCTGCTGATCAACAACTACATCCCGATGGTCGGCTCGCTGATCGCCTTCAAGAACATCAAGTTCGCACCCGGCGAGACGTTGTTCGAGAGCTTCCTGAACAGTCCCTGGATCGGGTTCCAGAACTTCGAGTTCCTGTTCCGGACGACCGATTCGTGGATCATTACGAGAAACACGGTGCTCTACAACGCGGTGTTCATCTTCCTCAACACCGTCATCGGCATCGCGTTCGCGCTCATGTTCAACGCGATGCGCAGCCGCAGATTGGCCAAGCTGCACCAGACGATGATGTTCCTGCCGTTCTTCCTGTCCATGATCATCGTCAGCTATCTGGTGTACGCCTTCCTGAACAATGAAGTGGGCTTGATGAACAAGGTGATCCTGCCGCTATTCGGATTCGATCCCGTCGAGTGGTACTCCGATCCGAAGTGGTGGCCGCTCATCCTGCCGCTCGTCAATACGTGGAAGGGCATCGGCTATTACGCGATCATCTTCATGGCGGCGATCATCGGCATCGACGACGAATATTACGAAGCCGCGATGATCGACGGCGCTTCGAGATGGAAGCAAATCGTGCATATTACGGTTCCGCTTATCCGTCCCGTCATTATCGTCATGGTGCTGCTGCAGGTCGGAAGAATCTTTTACGCGGACTTCGGCTTGTTCTGGCAAGTGACGCGCAATTCCGGCGCGATCTACGAGACGACGAGGGTTATCGATACTTACGTCTTCCAAGGCTTTATCAATGCGGGCGATATCGGCATGTCGTCGGCCGCGGGACTCTATCAGGCGGTGGTCGGTTTCCTGCTCGTCCTGCTGTCCAACTTGATCATTCGCAGAATCAGCAAAGACGACGCCTTATTCTAGAAGCTCATCGACAGTGATGGCAAGCGAGGGGGAAATGACAATGGCGGAAGCCGCCGCTGCGACCAAGGAGCCCGGCGTAAAGGTCGTCAAGCAAATCTCGGGCAGAGCGAATCTCGCTATCAATATCTTTTTCTGGATTTACACTTGCTTATGCGTATTTCCGCTTCTCGTCGTACTGATCGCTTCGTTCACCGACGAGAACACGATTCTGGTTAACGGGTACAGCCTGTTCCCGGAGAAATGGAGCCTCGGCGCTTACGATTTCCTGCTGAAGGATTGGTGGGCGATCGTCGATTCGTACTTGTACTCTATTCTATTGACGGTGTGCGGAACGATCATCAGCCTGACGATGATGTCGATGTACGCGTTCCCGATCTCGCGCAAGGACTATCCGCTGCGCAACACGTTCTCCTTCTTCATGTTCTTCACGATTCTGTTCAATGGAGGACTCGTGCCGTTCTACCTGGTCTATACGCAAGGCTTGCAGCTGCAGAACACGTTTCTCGTCCTGATGATGCCGCTCTTCATCAGCGGATTTTTCGTCCTGCTGATCCGAACGTTCTTCGCGAATTCGATTCCGAAAGACCTGTTCGAATCGGCGAAGATCGACGGGGCGGGGGAGTGGCGGATCTTCGCGACGATCGTGCTTCCGCTGTCGATGCCGGTGCTGGCCACAGTCGGATTGTTCACGACGCTGAACTATTGGAACGATTGGTTTCTCAGCCTGCTGTTCATCAACGATTCCAACGCGATCGTCACGATTCAATTCCGCATGTACAAGGTGCTGCTCGACATTCAGAACCTGAGCGCGAACACGGCGGCGTATTCCGCGATCGTCGCCAACAACCCGGGCTTTACGATGCCGGGCGAGACCGCCCGGATGGCGATGGCCGTCGTCGGGATCGGACCGATTATTCTCGCTTATCCGTTCTTCCAGCGTTACTTCGTAGAAGGATTAACCGTAGGCGCTGTCAAAGGTTAATTCATACGGAGACGCGCCGGGTTATCCGGCAAGCGATTGATGCAGAATCGGCTTCTACCGGTTACCGGCCGGTTGAGCATATATTATGACGAAGAAAAGGGAGGCAACACCATGCTTGGAAAGCGCAAATCCTGGATTGTGCTGGTGGCCGCGGTGATGATGCTATCGATCGTTCTCGCAGGCTGCGGCGGCAATAACAACGGAGACTCGTCGCCGTCTCCGTCGGCCCCGTCCCCCGCGTCGGAATCTCCGTCCGCCGCGCCGGAGTCGTCCGAACCGGCGGGCACGGAAGGAATCGACGTCAGCCAGCTGGAGGAAGTTACGTTAACCTTGTATTTCCCAGGCACTCCTCCGGCCGACGAGAAGAAGGTCGAAGACGCGATCAACGAGCATCTCAAGTCGAAGATCAACGCGAAGCTGGATATGCGGCTCATCGATTGGGGCCAATACGACCAGAAGATGAACCTGTCCGTGTCGAGCCGCGAAGAGATGGACATCATCTTCACGGCGGCCTGGAACGGTCACGCGGCCAACGTCAGCAAAGGCGCTTATCTGCCGCTGAACGAAGGTTTGCTGGATCAATACGGCCAGGGCATCAAGAGCGTCGTCTCCGCGGATATCCTCGGCGGGGCGCAAATCAATGGCAAAAACTACGGCGTGCCGGCGCTGAAAGAGATGGCGGAGCAAGGCGGCATTCTATATCGGACCGACATCGCCGAGGAGCTTGGCTTGACGGATAGAATCCAAGCCGTCAAGACGCAGGCGGATCTGATTCCGATTCTGGAAGAGGTCAAGGCGAAGAAGCCGGACTGGACGCCGCTGTTCGTGAAGGACGGCGAAAATCTCAATTCCCACTATATGAACAAGTACGACTTCTTCGGCGATACGAAGCTGGAAGGCGCGATTCTGAAAGAAGGCACGGATACGAAGGTCGTACCGTCCATGGAAATCCCGCGTTACAAGGAAACGTTGACTATCGCTCGCGAGATGTTCACGAAGAAATTGGTCAACGCCGACGCCGCGACCTCCCAGCTGTCTCCGACGGACGCGCTGAAGAAGGGCAACGTCTTCATGGTCGTGTCCCCGCTGAAGCCGGGCAAAGACGCGGAAATGGCCGCGGGCGCGAATCTGCCCGGCAAGATCGGCCAGGTCGGCATGACGAGCATTACGACTTCGACGGGCGAAACGACGGGCTCGATGCTCGCGATCTCCTCGACGTCGAAAAATCCGGAGCGCGCGATGATGTTCATCGACCTGCTGTACACGGACAAATACTTGAACAACCTGATCAACTTCGGCATCGAGGGCGATCACTACGTCCTGAACGGCGAGATCATGTCCGACGGACCGAACAAAGCGAACTATCTGGCCGGCTCTTCGGCCTGGATGCTCGGCAACCAATTCCTGAACTACATCTGGGATACGGAAGCTCCGGACAAATGGGAGCAGTTCAAAAACTTCAACAACGACTCGACGAACGCTCCGGCGCTCGGCTTCACGTTCGACGCAGAGTCTATGAAGACGCAAGTGACCGCGCTGAAAAACGTCCAGTCCGAGTTCGCTCCGGGCCTCGAGACGGGCGCGGTAGATCCGGCCAAAGTCGACGAATACCTCGACAAGCTGAAGAGAAACGGTCTGGACGAAGTGATCGCCGAGAAACAAAGACAACTGGACGCCTTCCTGGCATCCAAATAATTCGGCGGATCGGATAATCGAATCGTATGGCAAGGGGAAGACCGTCAAGCTCTCGGAGCTTGGCGGTTTTTTCTATGGGGAGAGGCATGTGCCGCCGTTCGGGGGCGGCTTCGTTGTGTTTGGAAGGGGGGGAGGGCGCGAGCGGACACAGAAGACCTTATTTTGTCGAATTCCCCTGATTTTGATGGTGCTGCGGACAGACGATCCGCTATTTCCATTCGAAGTGGCCGAAATGGCCATTAACGAAGCAAATAACGGATTCTCTGTCCGCACAGGTGCCCAAAACCCCGTTTTGTTCACACATAGCGGATCCTCTGTCCGAACGGTCGGGGCGACGGTCTGGGGCGACGTTGACATTGGCTTAACGTTTCGCTAGCATGAAAATAATAAAGATTTATTCGTGCGGAGAGGGGCGGTTCCCATGAGACCGGGCTTGTTGGTCATCAGTCACGGTTCGCGGGAGGCGGAATGGGTGGCGCTCGTCGACGAGACGATGAGGGTCGTCCGGGAGCGACTGGGAGCGTCGCTTCTCGTGGAAACGGCGTTTCTGGAGCTCGTCGACGAGCGGCTGATTCAGGACGGCATCGACCGATTGGCCGCGGCGGGAGCGACGCATCTATTGGCGTTGCCGCTGTTCGTCTCGTCCGGGAGCACGCACGCGGACGAGATCGGCTGGGCGCTCGGTGCGCTTGCCGAGCCTGCCGCCGACACGGAGCTGCAGCCGTTCGAGACGCGGGGGCTGCGCATCGATTACGGCAGACCGATGGGGAACGATCCGGAGGTCGCGGACATCGTCTTGCAGCGGTTAAGAGACATGTCCGAGCGTCCGGAGGACGAGATCGTCCTGCTGATCGGGCACGGCAGCGCCGAAGCTGGGTTTCGGGAAGCGTGGGAGCGCGAGCTCGCGGAGCTTGCCGGGCAGGCGAAGTCGCTCGGCGGCTATCGAGAAAGCTCGTACGCGCTTCTATTGCCGGATCAAGTCGGGCGGGAATTGGATAGACTGAGGGATAGATGCGCTTTGGGACCGTTCCGTATTCTGGTGCAAGCCATGTTCCTGAGCGAGGGCTACTTCACGAACGCCGTCGTAACGAAGCGTCTCGCCGAATACGGACGCGGGCTTCCTATCCGTTACGACGGGCGGGCATTAATGCCGCATCCGAACGTCGCGGCATGGATCGTCCGCCAAGCCGGCGAATGGCTGGCGGCGAAGGAGCGGGAATTCGCGCCTATATGAATGAGATATGAAGAGGGGATCCGGTTGGATACGATTCGCGCCCGGTTAATCTATAATCCGACTTCCGGCCGGGAGGAAGTCAAACGCAAGCTAGGCGCCATTCTGCAGCGTCTGGAGAAAGGCGGCATCGAGACGTCCTGCCACGCCACGGAAGGCAAGGGAGATGCGACGAGGGCCGCTTCCGAAGCCGTGGAGCGGGGCTTCGATATGATCATATCGGCCGGGGGAGACGGCACCTTGAACGAGATCGTCAACGGCCTGTCTCCGCAGAAGCGTCGTCCCGCGCTAGGCATTCTGCCGCTCGGCACGACGAACGATTTCGCCCGCGCGCACGGCATTCCGCGGAAATGGGAGGATGCCTGCGACTTGATCGCCCGCAAGTATACGAGAGCGATCGACGTCGGGCAGGCGAACGACCGCTACTTTATCAACATCGCGGGCGGGGGTTCGCTCACCGAGCTGACCTACGAGGTTCCGAGCAAGCTGAAGACGATGGTCGGACAGCTTGCTTATTATATGAAGGGATTGGAGAAGATCACGCGCCTTCATCCGACCCGCATCCGCATGACGGCGGACGGCGTCGGCGAATTCGACGAGGAATTCATGCTGTTCCTGATCGCCAACAGCAATTCCGTCGGCGGCTTCGACCGGCTGGCGCCGGACGCGAGCACAAGCGACGGCCAGTTCGACGTGCTGGCGCTCAGGAAGTGCAACCTGGCGGAATTCGTGCGCATCGCCACGGCCGTGCTGCGCGGAGAGGTCATCCTGAACGATCCGCATATCCTCTACTTCCGGACGAACCGCATCGTCGTGGAGACGGACGACCGCGTGCAGCTGAACGTAGACGGGGAATTCGGGGGAACCCTGCCTTGCGCATTCCAGTTGTTGCCCGGGCACCTCGACGTCATCGTCGACGAGCGGGGCGAATCTTCCTATCGGAAGAACGGGCCGGGAAGGGCTCTGCAGCTATGAACGGCGCCAACGGGAACAAGGGCGCCTGGAGAGGCGGTTCCGGACGGTCGAACGGGAAGCGGGGCGGCAGGCAAGGGGGCATGGCGGCTCCGGCCGCAGCCGCGCCTGCGTCGCTTCCGGGCGTGCCGGTCCGGGTCGGCCAGAGCGTCGAATGCGAGATCGTCGGATTAACGCACGAAGGAGAAGGGGTAGGCCGCGCGGACGGCTATACCCTTTTTGTTCGCGGCGCGCTGCCCGGCGAGCGGGTGCGAGCGGAGGTTCTAAGCGTCGGCAAGTCGTTCGGCCGGGCACGGATGGCGAAGGTTCTGGACGCAGGCACGGGGCGTCGCGTCGCGCCGCCTTGCCCGATCTACGATGCGTGCGGCGGGTGTCAGCTTCAGCATATGGCGTACGAGGAGCAGCTTCGATGGAAGCGTCGGCAGGTCGTCGATAGCTTGACGAGGATCGGCAAGCTATCGGTGGCGGGGGAAGGCGAGAACGGCGAACGTGCTGCGGTCGTCGTCCATCCGACGATCGGCATGGACGAGCCTTGGCGCTACCGGAACAAAGCCCAAGTCCCGATCGGGCACGGTGAGGGCGGCTTGGTCGGCGGCTTCTACGAGATGGGCAGCTATGACATCGTCGAGATGGACGCCTGCTTGATCCAGCAGGAAGAGAACGAGGAAAGCGTGCGGGTCGTGAAGGAAGCCGCTCGCATGCTTGATATTCCGGCCTACAACCGCGCGACGGGACGCGGCTTGCTTCGCCATGTCGTCGTACGGCATGCCCGGACGACCGGCCAGCGGATGGTCGTGCTCGTCACGAACGGCCGCGATATCCCGAACGCTCAGGAGCTCGTCGCTTTGATCCGGGAGAAAGTGCCGGGGGTCGTCAGCGTCTGCCAGAACGTCCAGACGGCGGCGACTCCGGTCGTCTTCGGCGAAGAAACCCGGACGCTATGGGGGGAGGACGTCATCTACGACGAGATCGGCGGCATCCGGTTCGCGATCTCCCCGCGCTCCTTCTTCCAGGTCAATCCGGAGCAAACGGAGCGCCTGTACGGCAAAGCGGTGGAGTATGCGGCGCTGACCGGGAAGGAGACCGTCGTCGACGCGTATTGCGGCATCGGCACGATCTCGCTATTTCTTGCTCGCCACGCGGAACGCGTGTACGGCGTCGAGATCGTCCCGGAAGCGATCGAGGACGCCAAGCGCAACGCCCGCCTGAACGGCATCCGCAACGCGGAATTCGCCGCCGGCCCCGCCGAGGTCGTCCTGCCCCGCTGGCAGGCGCAAGGGATCGCTCCCGACGTCATCGTCGTCGATCCTCCTCGCAAGGGCTGCGACCCCGCGCTGATCGCAACGATGCTCGAGCTGCAACCTGCCCGCATCGTTTACGTTTCGTGCAACCCTTCAACGCTGGCTCGGGATTTGCGACTGTTGGAGGATGGGGGCTACAGGACGGTGGAGGTTCAGCCGGTGGATATGTTCCCGCATACGGTGCATACGGAAGCGGTCTCGTTGCTGGTTTGGAGTGATGCAGATGGTGAGAGGGCTTGATATATAAAGGATTTCAGGGTGATACAGATTCGTGGGAATAGGTGTAACAGAAGCGGTTTTAGAGGGTTGCCGTAAATTTGCCGTAAAACTGTAAGCTAAGGCAAAGTAACAGAACAGAGAGAAGGTGTGAAAATGCCGAAATGTGCTTTATGCGAGAAAGAAGCAACTCTTGAAAACAGCCACATCATCTCTAAGTTCGTCTACAGGTATATAGTTAAAAATTCTGCAACTGGATATATGAGAAGTACAGAAAACGTCAATAAAAGATTACAGGACGGTGATAAGCGTCCTATGTTATGTTCAGAATGTGAAGACTTATTTTCAAAAAATGAAACTGCTTTTGCTAACAAAATCTTTCATCCATTTCAAAACAACTCTATAACAACATTTGATTATGATAATTGGTTAAACTATTTTATAAGCTCTGTAAACTGGAGAAACCTGTATTTGGATATACTTGATTTTGTTGTTGAAAAGAATATCCCAGTCTATGCTCTCGAAGTGTTAATTAAAGCCGAAAGAATTTTAAGAGATTATTTGCTCGGTAAAAGAAATGATATAGATGAAATTGAAAATCATATTTTCTTTTTTGATACTATTGAGAGAACTACTGATGACATAAGTGCTCACAATCCTCACGTTTTCTTTAGAACAAGCTCATTTGGTTACACTTACGTAACGTATGGTTATGGTGAAGGATACTATGTTTATTCCAATCTCGCTGGAATACTTATATGTACTTTAATTAAAAAGAGCGTGGAGGATAAATGGGAGAATACTTATATTCAGCCAAACACAGGAAAGTTATTGTCCCCCCAATACGTTAAAAGTCCGCTTATGGGCGAAGTAATGGTATATATGAAAGAGTATTCTTCTAAAAGGGAAATGTCTGAGAAGCAGATGCAAGCAGTTCTTGAACAAATGAAAAAAGACCCCGACAGAGTTAAACGAAGCAACTCCTTCAAGTTCAGACAGTATGACAAAAATTTGAGAAGAGAGTAGAACAACGTAAAGCAAGAAAAAGACGCCAGGCACCCATCACCCCAACGTCTTTTTCTCTTCCCTTTTAGCATCAAGCGAAAACAGATTTTCAAACTTATCGGCAGCGGCTTGGTCGGCGGAGCGCAGGGCGTGGCCGTAGATGTTCATCGTCGTGGTGATGCTGCCGTGCCCAAGCCGTTCTGCAATAACTTTGGCATGTACGCCTTGATTGATAAGCAGGGTGGCCGATGTATGGCGTAGATCGTGGAAGCGGATATAGCGAAAGCCGCTTTTCTTGACGAAGCCGCGAAACCACAGGTAAGGGCGCTCATGGTGAAACGGCGTCCCGTCCGCATGGCAGAATACAAAATGATGTTCGTTCTCTTCGCTGTCCTTGCAGCCTTTCCAAGCGTCCCCGATTTTGTCCCGCTCCTTCATACGAAAGGCGTAGTAGTCCCGCAATTCTTCGAGGACCGAGGAAGGAAGCGATATTTTTCGCTTGGAGTTTCTGGTCTTGGGTTCCTTGACGACAATTTCTCCTTTCAGAGAAATTGCGACGCTTTGCTGCACGTCGATGACGCCGGATTTCCAGTCGATATGCTTCCATTCCAATCCGAGCAATTCGCCGCGGCGCATGCCTGTCGTCAGGGCCAACGTTATCATCATGCGCCAGTGATAGGGTTCTCGTTGAAGAGCTTGTAGCATGGAGCGAACTTCCTGCTCGTCATAGGGAATTACTCTTCGATGAATGACCTTCGGCTTTTGCACATCCGCCGCCGGATTGTTCTTGATGACCTTCCATTCGACTGCGCGGCAGAAAATGTTCTTCAGTACCCGATGGTTTATTTCAATTGTCCCGCTGGATAACACGCCGGACTTGGTGTCTTTGCGACTTCCTTCTTTGCCCAACGATTCGAGAAAATCAACGATGTGCAATGGATGTATCTGGTCGAGCTGATAACTTCCGAATACGGGCAAAATGCGGAGGTTTAGATTTATCGTATAAGAGTACAGCGTTTTCCTTGCCAAATGCTTCTCGGCATATTTCTCCTTCCACAGTTCGGCAAATTGTTGAAAAGTCAGTTTGGCCGGAGCAATGTACTCTCCAGCCTCTACTTCTTCCTTGAATTTGCTCCATTCCCGCTCGAGATAGGTTTCAAGGCGTCTAGGCGCTCGTAGAATGCGTTCGTCTTCAATGATGATGGTCTTGGTGCGTCGAATGTACTTGCCATTCAAGCGGCGTCCTAGGCTCACTGTAAGTTCCCAAGAGTTGGAGCCGCGTTGCCGATAATTTGCCATGTTCATCAACTCCTGTTATCGGCTAAAGTTAGCGGATAAGATCGTTTTGCTCATATCGTGAAATAATCCTGTCCCGCTCCTGCCGCAATGATTTAATGCGGGCGATAGCGATTTCTCGATCTTTGGCAGTCATAAATGGACCCTTTAAAGTGATTTCCTTCGCCAGTGAAACATGCTCTTTGGTGATTTCAAGAAGACGTTGACCAAATTCCGAGTTGCAAGCTAGCCATAAGGCTTTTTTACTATAATTCACCGTTTATTCACCGCCAAGTTGAGTAACTGTGATGCTGCTGAATAACTTTACGCTAGTCCACCAATTATTCTCGTACTCCTTTCGTGATTAAATTACTTTTAGAGTAATTATATTACGAAAGGAGTGATTTATCAATACGCTAAAAGTAATTTTATTGCGAGAAATTGATTGGATTACACTTTAAGTGATATATTATTACCATTAAAGTAATTGCGTGAGGTGATGGAAATGATAAAGATTAAGGTATCGGATATGCTGGGTAAATATAAAATGACTCAAAAAGAGCTTTCTGAAAAGACAGGGATTCGCCCAGCCACTCTTTCAGCGTACTACCGTGAAACAATAAAGGAGATTGGAAAAGAACACTTGAATGCTTTGTGCAGAGTTTTTAACTGTCAGCCGGGCGATATATTAGAATATATTCCCGATGAACCGGTTTCACAGCAGGAAGATTGATTCCAACATAGACTATTGAAACCAGAGTTCATCGGGTATTATCTTGGAACTCGTTTACGCTTGCTTTGGTTCCGTTAATTCACCGGCTAGCCATTTTTCAAGTGTTGGTCGATAGAACAATATTCTTTTCCTTGCTTTTGTGTGCGGTAATTGTCCCGCCGCGCACATGTTGTAAATTGTCGTGGCAGATAGACCGGTCAGTTCGGCAGCTTCTTTAACCGTCAAGGTGATTTTTTGCATTTCGATAGCCTCCATTCGTCGTGTTCATCCTTGCTTAATCTTTTTCTGAATTGAATCTATCTGATAATAAAGTGCTTGTGATAGGCAGCTTTCTGAGCGAATGAAATCCTTCCGAAACTTGTGATACGTAGAGAAATGCATCCCTTTCGGACGAGCAATTAAACAATAGTTTGAATTGAGAAGACCTTTGTGAAACAATTTTTGTTTAATTCTGCGGCTGCCTAATAGAGTTTGCATTACGCGGTTACGAGATGATTGGCAGCTCAAGTATGTTAGACAGTGGCAATGTCTACAGCGAAACAGTTCTTGTAACAGGTAAAGCTTCCCTACTCTAATTCCGCATGCCGGGCATATAAACCAAGGACGCCGTCCTCCGTAGTTGCAAGTGGTATAAGTTAAGTGGACTTTCACAGGCTTAATGGAATTACCCTCAATAATGATTGAGTTATTACAAGTCCAAATCGATACAGCGAATAGCGGCACATGCTTTTTAAGCCATCGCCATTGAAACTTTGTACCTTCTGCAAGCAAATGATTTTTGTTAAGATCGGCTACATGTAACGCCAAGCAACGGTCGGCTACGGGCTTGGAATAAAACATCTTCATTTTGAAATCACTCCACCCTTCCTAAATCATTAGCAATCTGTCCAAGCTTGACTGACTAAACTGACTGATAAAATCATTAAAGTGATAAAAAATTATCGACTAATTGATTAGTGTCCTTGGTATGAAATGAGTGTCAGTTTTGTCAGCTTCCTATTGTGGCAGTCTTACCGTGCTACAAATGGCTTAACAGCAATGCCTTGAAATCCGCGGCTCCCGTTTCGACCAATACGCTTGTCCTCAAAGCCTCGTTCTCTAAGGCGCTTTGTGAATTCCCGTTGCGAGAGTATATATTCTCCTGCGTCGTTGGCCCATTGCTTATACCCATCGTATATAGCGGCGATGGTTGTTACTTTGTTATTTCCAGTATCGCATTGATCGAAAATGAAGTTTCCAATGGTATCCATCTCACTTCTGTACATAGTGGTAGCTTCTTGAATGATACGAGGAATCTTTAGTCCGTCAAGTTGCCATTTCAGACAACCTTCAATCGCCCACAGCAAGATGCCCGGCAATTCTTTGCGGAGTTTTCCGAGAAGGCTCTTATCGATTTCGCTATCCGGGATTCGGACTTGGAACGGAATGAGGCGTATTCTTCTCCAAATGCCTTCATCGCTGCCTCGTATATTTGGTTTGTGATTAGTTGCTAAAAACAGTTTAAATTGGGGTGTAAATTCGAAAAACTCCCCGAACAAAAATCGAGCCGTTATTCTATCGCCGCCTGTTATTTGTTTTATAAGAGGTTCATCCAACCTCTTTCCTTCATCCGTTTCGGAAGCAGAAACAAACCTAATGCCGTCGAGACGGGCAAGATCGTTGCTATTGCTCGGTTTGTTTTTGGACATCAGCGTTTCCGAAGGCGTTTGCTGCGCGAAGTCACCAAGCAAATCCTGAATGACAGTCAGGAAAGTGCTTTTTCCATTTTGACCGGTGCCATACAGGATGAAGAAGCTTTGTTCAGTCGTAACCCCCGTGAGGCTGTAGCCAATAGCCCTTTGAACAAAGTCCATTAATTCTTGGTCGCCATTCATGATTTTGTAAAGGAACTGGAGCCAGTTTGGACAGGCTGCTCCATGAACAAATTGAACAGACGCTACCTTGGTCATTAGATATTTGGGGTCATGGGGAAGAAGTTCGCCCGTTTTCAAGTCCACTACTCCGTTGGAAACATTCAATTTCCACGGGTCTGCATCTAGTTGATTCTGGACAACAGGGATGCCCGGTTCCGATTGTGACAGCTTCAAAAATGCTCTGATTCTTGACTCGGTTTCGGATTTAACCGCAAACTTACGTATTTTGTTCTGCTCCTGCTCGTCTCCAGTAAATTCAGACTCTTTATGAACGGAACGAACGGTTTCTTTGGATAATTGGATAATTTGCTCAGTCTGGTCATTTCGCCAGTGTGAGCCGGTCCATATCATCCAGTTTCCCGTATTGGCGTTAAATCGTATGTTGGCACCATGCTGTCGGCAGAAGCGTTCCGCATTCCCAAAATCAGTTAGCGGAAACTGCTGATTCATTCCCAGTACAATGGGGGACTTAATGCGGCCATTATATGGGCAGTTGCGGCAAAAAGAGTCTCCGCATTGCTGCTGTATTGCGGTGCAAGTCATCGGTTTGCGTATACCGTTGTCATTAAGAGCACGAGTAATTTTGGCAGAAGTCTCTTTCTTGCTGTAACTCGGATAAGGTGAACTCAGCCGATGAATGACTTCCTCGCTGTTTTCAGCAAAAGCCAACACATTTACCATTGCAAACCACTTAGGTTCGGACAATGCTGCGGCGTCCTCTTGGCAATGCCGCATAAAGGCGCATTTATCAAGTATTAATTCCGCGTTGGCAGGAGGGAATTCTTGATTTACTGGAATGAAAACTCCATTTGTCGTCGTGCCGTGCTCCCCAATAAAGCCGGTGAAGTCCTCTAGCGAATATCTCGCAGGGGTTTCCGACATTATGGTTACTTCTTTAGGCGAAAGGATGTTTTTATAATTTAATGTTCCCGGAACTCTTAATAATCGCGCCAAGTCGGACGTGTTATCGAATTTCCAACCCTGCTGTTGGCCGAATTGACGGATAGTATTTTGAAAGTTTTGACTCAATTCCGAGATTTGTTTGTTTTCATTGGGAGCGGCTATTTCAATGCTTTGCTTAAATAGCCAGTATACATGCAACCCGCCGCCACTATTGACCACAATAGAAGGGGAGGGGAGATGCCGATTTAAAAATTCTTGAGCTTCGCTGAAGGTAGGAAGGCTTTTTTCTGCATGCGTACCTTCAGAGCAGTCTATATCCATCCATAACCCCGGAAGATAGCTTACCTCCGAAGCTTTTCCTCGTTCATTTTTTGATTTTTTCTCTCGGCAAAGCCCAATTTCGTAGTAAACGTCGTGCTTATTTAGAGCGAGATTCGAGATTTCAGGAAGTGCTTCCTGAAATCTCGTAACAGGAGACCAGAGGGATTTTTTGCGTTGTCCTTCCCAGATACAAAGCCATCCGGTTTTCGAGTTTGCATACAAGAGGTTGAAGAAGTGGGTCGTCTGCTCTTGGCTGAGTTGCGCTGGTCTCATCGACACCGCCTCCATCCCCCAGGAAAGCCTTTTCCGCCTTTTTCAATCCAACGGTCCAATTGTTGCCGCTCGACTCGAATTTGCCTGCCGATACGGACGGTAGGGAGCAATCCTGACCGTGCGACAGCATAGGCCCGTTCTTTGGTTATCCCGAGGATTTTTGCAACCTCGGGTAAAGTGAACATCATTTTTTCCATCTCAAAGCACCTCCGTAAGTTTGGTTCCATCTTGCCACGAAGGTGCTCTGGATACATGGAATTAAGAAAAACTCGTTATTTCCCCTTCTTTGAATATCCGCGTAATGGCAAATTGAGCAATTGAGCTTCTTTAATCACACCTTTACGTATAGTGCTGGGGGATAGTGGTTTATCTTTGAATTTACCGGAATCATCATTTTTGATACAAAATTCAGCAATCTCGTTATAGCTTTCGTTTAGAATCTGATATCGGACCAGCCATTCTGCGTGATTATTATGTCTTTCACCAGTTGCAAGAAGAAACCCATGATCTCTCATAAGCTTTTCTGTCCTATCCAGGAATAGTTCAAGGTAATCTGAAAATAGCTCCGTGGCAATGCTTTTGAAATCTTCTTTTGGCATTTTCCTTGGGTCCCAGCTACAGCCTAAAGCTAATGGAGAGGAAATTGTCTTGTGGAAAACTGTTTCAAAATTTGCTAAATCGCAAATTTTCTTGTTATACGCAGCTCTTTTCATTTTTCCATTGCGATGGAGAGTCTTAAAGACCATCATTTCAGGCTTTGGACAAAAGTGAATGGGAAATAGGAAATTGAAATTGAATTCCGATTCATTTGGATAATCGACACCGTCAGATAAGCTGCACTCTCCGTGATCTATATAATCGCGTAGAAATAAAAAGCCTACTCGAACATATTGCCGATTATTCATTTCATGATCAATAAGATTATGCCGCTTAGCCCAGTTATAAAGATTTGTTTTTAATGTCCCGGTTTCACCTTCCGAAGAGGAAAATGGATTAATAACTAAATGATATAAATTCTTTATAGACTCGGCCTTGGCTAATGCTGTGCAAAACTCCTGTCTTAAAGCTAATAGATCACTAACGACATCCGGGGCAATCCTTTCTATACAGTCCAAAAATCTTTCTGCATGTTGTGCCACAAAAAAGTTAGGGAACAGTTCCAAATCATGATTTTGCGGATCAAGCTCTTCTTTGCGAACATAAACTTCATTTGCCATGTTTATCTCCCCCAGGTATAAATTTAAAATTCAGACCATGCCGGAAAATTGACCGAATGGACGTGACAGGCTCTACGAATCCACTGTTTATATCGGTCATACTCTCCGTATTTGTCGTAAATGAGCTTCTGAAGTTCTTCATGGTGGCAATTATAGTAAGCTAAAAGTCGTTGCAGTTTGCCTGCATCCATTTCTCCGACATCCTTCAAGTCAAGGCAGCTTTCACAGTAAAGCCAGCCATCGTGCCGATAGAGGCTGTCTGCTGCGTCCAAATAATCGCCGCAGCCGCCATCGCACAAATGGGCATCGTAAACGGTCATGTCCAGCCCGTTGCGCTCGAAGTAGGGTTTGAGAAGAACCATCATCTTGTCCCGCTCCTGTTCTGTTGCAAAAACATAATCGAAATGAACATGAAAGGGGTGTGAATGCTGATTCAACGATAGTATAACCCCGACACCTTCCGCCGCGCGCACATCTTCAAGCAGTTTTTTGGCCAAGGCAGTTTCGCTTTCATAACAATAAAAACCGAAATATAGATGTCGTTCAGGCCTCCATATCAGAAGCTGCCGCTGAATACGACGGAGCTTTAACGTATAGCCATAAATTTCTCGGGCAACCGGACCGTCATCTCCTTCGGTCTGGATGTAGTCCCGATAGTGCCACAGGATGTTGTCCAATTCGTCGATCAAATCGTCCGCATGCCATTGAGCGTAGGCGTTTGGATAAGAAGCGGCATCCGACTTTTCTTGCAGTAACGATTTCCAATCCGCCCAATTCAAAAATTGCTGACGAATGGAGGAGTATTCGAAGTAATAGGGATGATCGTCATCAGCTTCTTTAAATTGATCGGCGTGGAGTTCATGATAGGTGTCGCAGCACGCTTCCGAACAGAAATATTGCCCGCGCTGGTTGATGACATAGTGTTCGTCCAGCGGCTTACCGCATTGCGAACAATGATTAGGAGAAGATGTAGGAAGCATTGAGCATTCCATCCTTTCTGCTGAAATCCATTTGCTTGCAACTATTCAAGGAACACATATAGCCCGTCTCCCGAGTTGTGAGCAAGGGAGCGGGTGAAGGGCAATTTATTCTGCAATTAAATAAGCCGGGGTTCCTGTTGGTCCCCCAGCTCTCTCAGTAATCAATTTCTGCCTCTACTGCTACTCCAGCGTTTCCCCGGCAGCGGCATAGGCTTTGATAAGCAGTTCATTGCCTTTCTCTTTATTAGGAAATGTATTGACGAACGTACCTATTAGTCTCATTTATTAAGCTACTGGAATAAATTCACGTAAACCAAGGTTAGACAGATGGGTACAACGAAAAGTACCATGAAGGGAATAAAGAAGCTGCTTCCTCCAGCTTTAGCGATGTGATAGTCTTGGAGCTTTTCGTCAGAATTTTTTTTAATGATCTTCTCGATCTTCTTTTCGGCATGCCGCAAGTAAATTTCGTTACTAAAGAAGGCTAGCGGAACGTTTAAGAGCAATACAAACAAGAGTTCGAAAACAACGCGGTTAATGTTCAAGTCTTGAATGATGATGGTAAGGAACGCGGTGACAGCCAAGTAAACGAAGAAAGCAAGGTACATCTTTCGATATAACAAGAAAATGACGTTGAGCCAGAAAGCACCCCAGTTCCATCTCAATTTTTTTCGCCATGCTTCAATGTAGTAGTCGTTACTGGCGAATTTCTGCAAGTGCTCCTCGGTAACAATCGGATTTTTTATGTAATGCATGCGATACACTTCCCCCAGCTATGTTATTTGGATGTGTGCTACTGTATACGGCAAGCTACTTCCAATCATGGGTCACTCGAATGAAGGTGGATAAATGCGATATCTCTTTTGCTCGTTGTCTAGCAACCGGAGTTCCGTATATTCGTTCAGCACATCTTCGGTTAAGCCGATAGCCAGACCTCGAAATAACACGTTCAGCAATTGTTCCTCACTTAACTTCTTAGATTTATCGGATGAACCAAACAAGTCTACGAACAACGCGGCAGGACTTTCAGTAAGATCAAACTTGTCAGCTTCCTGTAGATCGATGATCACGCGGTATTCATCCGGCTTTTTCTCCAAGGTGAAGTTGAATTTCTCGTCACTCTTGATTACAGCCGATTCCTTCATGTAGAGGATGACTTTTTTAACCTCACCTTCCGATACGTCTGATTTGTAGTGGCCTGTAATGTTGCCGAGTTGAACGCTTGAGCTTTTGAGTTCGACAAGCGATGCGCAGGCGGCAAGAAGCACCGATGCAACTATACCAACGAATGCCAATATAGTTAACTTTGATCTCTGTTCCAATAAAATTATTCCTTCCCGAGTAACGTAATTTTCTTTTGATATCATTTTTCTCCTTCGGCACAGGGGTCGAAACGCATTGAGTGTGAGCCGTACTACCCACATGCTGAAGAACGCAATAAGCGTATCACTTACGACTGTAGCCAACTAAGGAAAATTAACCACCTCCACCCCATAAATCCCTGATGTTCGATTCTGAGAAAGTGATTGATGATCGTTAATAATCAGACTGGTAGTATACCGACTTCGTCACAGTGTTGCTTTCTTTTCCGAAGCGGTTTACCAACTTAATCGTGATGTCATTTTGCCCGCTTTGTAAAGCAATATCGAATTGGCCGTTTCCTCCATTTTTAAATCTGCCTCCCATTGAATAATTTCGCTTTTGTCCATTTACAAAAAGGGTCGGAGCATTGTTGTCTGCACGATCAATCCAATGAAATAACACCCGAAAGCTGGGATTTCGGGCGGTAATGACTTGCGGTTCGGGTTTTTCCAAAACCAACTGCGGGGGTTCAATATTAATGGTAATGCTCCTGTTCACGGTTGTCGCATGATTGAAATAGCTTGCTTTGACTTCGAAGCTGTAAATGCCGTCTTGCGTGACAGGTGTAATATAATTGTAGTTGCCAAGCCGATCTACAGAGACAGCGTCTCCGTTCACCGTTAAAGTTGCGCCGGGGGTTGTCTCTCCCCTGACGATAATATTTATAGGCGATGTCGGGTCTGCGATCATGTTCGGAAGTTCTGGAGTTGTCGATTCCTTCACAATCTCCACCCATAAGTCAGGAGCCTTTATATTTATTGCTTGATCGGGCAGTTTTTCTAATTCGGCTTGATGGTTTTGAACGATATCTCCGCTTATCCCCTTAATCGCCCGATACAGCAGGGCGGCAACCTCGGCGCGTGAAATCGGGTTTAGCGGTTTGAATGTGCCATCGGGATAACCGCTTATGAGATGATAATCCGCGGCCACGTTTACGTATTTTCTAAGATTCGGTGAGATGGCACTGTCATCCGTGAAATGAGTGCTGTATTTATCGGTGCTGAGTCCCATAATTTTGACCAGGGCCGTAGCGACATCTTCCCGTGTTGCTTTCGCGGCGGGGTCGAAGAAAGGTTGGCCTTTCGGCGGGTAATAGCCTGTGACATATTCTTTTGTAGCCAATATATGCGGGTACGACCAACGAGTCGGCGGAATGTCACTATAATAGACGTCTTGCGTGACGGATAAGTCCAACGAAAAGGTTACGGCAATCATTTTGGCAAACTCTTCGCGGCTGATCGGATTGTCAGGGCGGAACGAACCGTCCTCATAGCCGCTGACGACGTTTCGGCTGCTCATACTGGTAATCGCATCATAGGCCCAGTTGTTAACATCGACATCGATAAACTGAACGACAATTGTGCCATTGTTGATGACGCCGCTATTATTGATTGTTCCAGTGTTGGTAATGTTCGATTCCGCAAAAGCAGTCGCAGGAATCTGGACGATCAGGGCAAACACGGCGACAAGTAAAAGAGATGCAAGTTTCGGTTTCATGTTTTTCCTCCATTTCTTGGTTTGCGGTTGTTTTTTTGGACTTCGGTATCATGCGTGTGCTTCGCAATAGAAATTGAAATGGCTAAGTGGCTTACCCTCCTCTTCTGAAGTAGTTGGGATGTCAGAGGCTCCTCTTTGCTGGGCGGAATTTGCTGTTATTTCCCCCTCATCGACAATATACACACGTACTTTTAAAAATTCTAAGTCGCCTATATCCGTGGGAAAATAACTTATCACAGTCCGATTTCGGGTTTGTTGTCGAATAGAATTAAAAAGGACTGTTTTCATATTCGGAAATGGAAAACTGCAGTACGTTCCCAGTGCCATTGAAACATCTCAGGAATAGCCCCTGCGGGTTCTCGCTAATGGAAAATCGCCAAGACTTCGATTGCTTGTTGTACAATGTGCTTTTTAGCACCTTATTTTTCATAAGCACCGCAGGAAGCTTGACATAGCGGTTTTTCCGGCCTGCTATTTTCAACTCAGCATATATCAGCACATAGGAAAAGATAACCACTTAAAGGATACTATAATTCCTTTTATTTTTCAAAAGGGAATCAATAGTTCCTTAATAGTTTGTGTTCCCTCGGGTAAGCTTTTTCTGAGGTGGTTGGAATGACGGACTTTATTAAGCTACTCGGGGAGCGGATTCGGTATATTCGCAAGGAACGGGGACTTAGTCAGGAACAATTGGGGGAGAAGGCAGGGCTAAGCGAAAAATATATCGGTCAGGTGGAGCGGGGAGAAAAGAATCTGACCATTGACAGCCTATATAAGATTTCGCGCGGCTTAAGTCTGGCATTGGAAGAACTTTTTCGTTCGTTGGACCCTACTGACAGAGAGGACGATTTGGAAAGGCTTCTGAGTATGTTGGACAAGCGCCCTAAGACGGATCATACAATGATTTTGAATGTGGCTAAAGTTATCTTTAATCAAAAGGATGCTGGGGAACGTTAAGTTAACAAGGATAAATCCTTCCTTTGCCGAATAATGTATAGTTCTCGATTTTAAACCTTCAGGCCAAATTATGGTTTGAGGGTTTGTTTTATAAACGGAGTGGACCTGCCACAACTGATGTGCTGTGGTCTAGTCCCAAGTTTCGTATGCTATCGGTTGTCCTAGTATCCCCCAAGACTTATCGGAATTATCTACAGAATCGTAACCCATAGAGAGCAGAACATTTTAATTGAAATAGATGGAACTATGAAGGAATGGGGATAATAGCTGTCGAAACAATAGTAGATCTGGAGTCTTATTCATTTGGTTAGATGACGAAATAAATACAAAGAACTGTAGGGGATAATGCTTGGGAACTAGTTGATTATAAAATTTGATTTGAACCTTGTACTAAATGTGTGCCGCGCTTATTATTGTGAAACTTAATAGTACGGAATCGTGGGTGAAGATAATGATTGAAGGAATACTAATTGGAATATTAGGAAACAGTGCCTATGAGATAATAAAAAGACTAGTCAAATCTTATCTTCCTGCAGATGATGAAGAATTATTTCAATTGCTTATACAGGCAATAGAAGCTGCAGCCAAGCAGTTTCATGAAACTCATGGTGATAGATATGGAACACCCTCCAGTGGCTTTCTCTCCATTGAAAAGAACTGGACAATAATTCTCCACAGTATTTTCTATGGAACCGAAATGCTAAATGAAAATCAGTTAGTATTAACCGGACTTGGAATTAGTCTTAGTGAAGGCAAGGCCGGAGCTAGGGAGTTTGTAGGTCTTTTAGAAGAAGAAATGAGACAGCATTTTAAGTTAGATGAGGTTTTGTCGAAGAAGAAATTCATGGCTGAAACGACCGAACAATTAACAATGACAACAGAGAAATTAACATCTATACAAAATCATCTATTTGATCATCTTCCTCCCACCAAGTATCCAACCACAGTTATAGATCAATTTATTAAGATTGAAACGACAACCATTAAAAAGTTGCGTTTCTATCAAAAAGTAGATGTTATCCCTGATGCTTCGATCTTAGCTGAGAGACTGATTACGGGCGATCTATCTCGAGGTAGTGATCATGTGAGAAGGTGGGCACTGGCGTGGTGTGCGAGATTTGCAGTTACAAAAGAATTTGAAAAAGCAAAAGGGTATTTGGAGCAGGCGAAAAAATTAGGGGCTTGTAACGATACTGTATATGCTGAAGCATTCATCGATGCGAAGAAGGGTGAGAAAAGTTCAGGAGCGCTAGCATCAATCGCTGCTATTAATTCTCCCGATGCACGTTCTGTTGCTCTGAAGATTAATACGCAGCATAAGGATATTCGGGGAATCACTAGTTGGATGAGGACAGTTGAATATAGTTATGGAGATTTAGACTCCGAAGGTAAGGCGTATATAATCTCAAGATTTATAAATGATTCTTTCTGGGATGACATTCAGGAAGCAGCGGATTCAATCACTGATGACGATTTTAAAGAAACTCCCGTTTTATATCAACTTGCCGCTATGTCACGTTTAGTAGTTACAGTGCCATTGGAATTAAGGGATGTCGTAGTTCGCCAGATTCCTTTTAATGCTGCAGAATTTCCATTGTTTGATGATACAACCTCTATTTTAATGCGTCGGGAGGCATATCAACATTTTTGCGCGGCGGCTGAGGCAGCACGCCAGCTTGGACTTTCTGATATGGCAATAATTAATGAGGAATATGCTCTTTGGCTGAAATTGAAAGACCCACGGGATGCGGATAGTGGAAAAAAATACTTAGAGTTGAAATTAGACGAGCCTCAGTCGGGACTGCGTCTCGTTCCTTTTGCTCTGCAATTTGGAGCTAAATTAAACTTAGAAGCAGTTGAGAAGGAGATAAATCGAGAAATAGCGCTAAATGGTGATGTAACACAAAATGCAGCAATTGCCCGATTAGCGCTAGCTTTCACGCAGAAAACACCTGAAAAGATGGCGCTGTACATTGAACAACATTTCGAAGAACTTTCGGGGCATATTGATCGCACATCTTTACAGTCGCTTCAGGTAGAAATGCTTTCAAAGGCGGGACTATCTAAAAGAGCGAAAGAGTGTTTAGCATCATTGCTTGATGAGGGGATTTCTGCTATTGAAGAAAGCCGTCTCCGAAGGATAATTGCAGAATCAGAAGGTCTAGACCCTGTTGAAGCACGCAAATTACAATTCGAGGAGACAAACTCTTTGAATGACTTGGAGGCCTTAGTTCAAGCGCTTGAGTCTAAAGAATATTGGACATATCTCTGTGAATACGGAGAAATGCTATTTGACAGAACTAAGACTATCTCCGACGCTGAAAGATTAGCACGAGCTCTGACTAATACTGATGAGACTCAAAGGCTCGTTAGAGTATTTAAAACACACATTGATCTTTTAGATCGCTCCAATGAATTGAGGACTATGTACTGTTGGGCATTATATAGCGAAGGTAGACTAATCGAGGCTCGTTCAGAATTAACGAAATGTAATGATATTGACCAAAACCGAAATCTACGCCTCCTGCAAGTTAATCTTGCTATCTCTCTGGGTGATTGGAAATCTTTATCTGTTTTCTTAGCCAATGAAATTCAAATGAAAGACAAAAGAAGTGCCCTAGAATTACTTGGCTCGGCTCAACTAGCGTTACATTTAAATCTAATTTACTATGCTAAAGAGCTAATTTATGAAGCAGCAGCTCGATCAAATGACGACCCACAGGTTCTGGCATCTGCATACTTTGTGGCTGTTAATGCGGGGTTTGAAGATGAGATTGAAGTTTCAAGATGGATTCATAAAGCCGTTGAACTATCGGGTGATGATGGTCCTCTTCAGCTAGTTTCTCTGCAAGAAATGTTAGAGAGAAAGCCAGAATGGGAACGTCGAGAGTCAGAAACATGGCAACTGTTAAGTCAGGGGAAGATACCGTTGTTTCTTGCTGCTCAAACTCTTAATAGCTCCTTAATTAATCTAATGCTCTTTCCAGCTTTTTCAAACCAAGTAGAAAGTGACTTTAGACGTAAAGGCATTGTACCAGCTTTTAGTGGCGCTCTACATCCCGGAGAACTTAAAGATATTAAGACTGTTGGCATTGATGCTACAGCGCTGCTTACATTGAGCTTTCTCAATCTATTAAATACAACTTTTGAAGCCTTTGATGAGATTTTCATCCCGCATTCTACTCTAATGTGGTTATTTGAGGAACAGAAGCAAGTGGCATTCCACCAGCCAAGTAGAATTGAGAATGCGAAAAAAATACAACGTATGTTGACAACAGGGAGCTTAGAAAAATTAAGCCCAACCACCTTAGTAAACAGTGATCTTGCTGATCAAGTTGGTGATGAACTAGCAACGCTTATAGCAGAAGCAACGTCAACAGAAAAAAACGGTGATAATATCCAGAAGGTTGTCGTCAGGCCATATCCTGTTCCTAGGGTGGGCTCTATGATGGAGGAAAATGCAGACCTGACAGAATACTCTTCTGTAATGAGTAGTTGTTTTTCGGTTGTGCGCAAGTTGCGTGAAAAAGGTGCATTAACCAGAGCAGAGGAAGAGAGAGCCATTAATTATCTTCACATGCATGAGGAACCTTGGCCGTTTCAGCCTGAGATTTCTGATAATGCAGCGCTTTACTTAGATGACCTATCAATCAATTATTTTCAAAACCTTGATATTTTAGAAAAGTTAACAAATTCAGAGTTTAAAGTAATTATTTCTCCTAAAGTAATAACGGATGTAAATGAACTTATTAGATATGAAAGTATCTCTGATTATATTGCTGAAACGATAGAATCCATTCGATCATCCTTAAGTGAAGGAATATTTTCAGGAAAGGTAAAAGTTGGCCGACAACGTATTCTAGATGATCAGAGTAAGCGATTCGTTAAAAAACCTACAGTTGAAGTTCTTTCTTTAGCATCTTGTTGTGATGCCGTGATTTCAGATGACAGATTTATCAACCAGCACTCGAACATAAATAATGGGAACTCACACACACAGGTGATTTCGACATTGGATATTTTGGATGTTCTTTTATCGGTAGGAGTTATAACCTCGGAAGAAAGGACGGAGTACAAAACCCAACTTCGCCGCTCTGGATATATTTTTATGCCATTAATTGAAGAGGAATTGTTATCTCAACTTACTGCTTCTTCAGTCAAGGGCAACAAGGTCGTAGAAACCGCTGAGCTTAAGGCAATTCGAGAAAGCCTGCTAAGAATTAGAATGAGTAGTTGGCTTCAACTTCCCAAAGAAGCTGCTTGGCTTAATACGATATTTCAAATATTGAATAGAGTCCTAAGAAAGCTATGGGAAACTCAACCTATTCAAGCAGATCATAACTCATTAATAGCTTACTCCGACTGGATTTTAGATCAATTTGACATTCGTGGTTGGGCTCATAGACTAGAAAGAGAAGTTGGGAATCATATTGTCCAAACAGGAAGAGGATCATTTATTCTACTGTTGCTCCTTCCTCCTTCCGGTGTAAGTGAAGAGGTAAGGGAAACTTACTGGGAGTGGATAGAAGAAAGAATTTTAATTCCAATAAAAGAACAATATCGAGAACTATACCATTGGCTTGTGGAATGGCAGGAAGCAGAAATTTTCGAGAGAGCTAACATAAATCTGCCTGGAGAAGACGGTTCTCGCGATCTTGAATCAGCGGTTATTTTATTGGCAATTCAACAAATCGTACCTCCAATGCTTCAACAATCCTTACTTGAAAAACAAACCTTTCGGGAAAAATTTGGTCTAAGAGGAAATGCTATTCTTGACTTTAATAATTCTGATTTTACCGTTCAACGTTCTGAGCTTTACGATTCTATTCGTCGTATTTATTCAGATAGCACATCAGAGATGAGTATATCCGATACTAAGGGGGAAATCTGGATATTAAAAACTTATAGAAAAAAAGATAAGGTACCGCAACTTATTATTTCACAAGGGAAAAAGAACATTAACTTGCCAGATTATAGTGCCCTGTCAACTGATGAAAACATTCGTTCAAAGTCATTAATTTCAGACGCTTTGCACCTTAACTTTCCTGATACTGCATTGAACAAATGGCGTAACATCCTTTCGGTACGAGCGCTTGATGATAATGAAATAGACGAGTTACACAGTGATCTCAGCGATACTCCTAAAAATATAGAGCGTTTAATACGCAAGGAAATTATGAGCGGACAAGCCAATGCAACAAATATAGTTCCATCATCTCGAAGATACTATGAGAGGTTGGTAGGCTGTTACGATGGAAGTCTGTCTATTTCGGAATATGCTGCTGGCCAAGCTAAAATGTTATCTGAGCAACTGTCGACTTGGAATTCGTATGATGGCCTTTTGTTAAGTCTGTATTTATCATCACATGCTAAACTGACGGATAATATTAATGTCGATCATTTAAATAATGATGATTTATTAAAAGTTCTTGGTTATTTAGAAGAGACAGGAGATAGAATTTCCCAGATTGGTGCCATCGAAATTGGATTGCGAGTTCTTCCTGATAGACCGGAAATTGAACCTTATGTAATACGATTGATCAAACAAGTTACAGGTGATGATATTGATAGCGCTTCTAGTGGATTTCAGCTACTCTCAGCACTGTTTGTCCTTGTTGATGGAGAACTATCTAGAAATCGAATTTTTTCTCAAGAACCACCTTTTTACAGAAGATTAGTGTCTTTGTCACATGCTGCACTAATTTATCGTCAAATTATGAGTTTGAATATATCAATTGAAAAATTTTCCGAATGGCTTCTAAAGCATTACAGTCACCATGAGCAATATTATTTTCAGTCACTTACGGATATGCGTTTGGAGCCACGTTGGAATCCTGATTTAGCAGTTGCATCACAATTAAAGTCTGAATTCATTGGTCGAATTATGATGGCCGCACATAGAAACAAGGAGAGCATTGGTCAAGGCGAATTGTTTGACCTTTTATTCGGTGACAGACCCGATAGCATTATTTCGCTTGCGAAGTCTCCTACAGTGTACTTTCCGGGTCCTTTAGAAGGTAAAGGTGGTAGTGTGTCAACGTTGCCCCCAGAGATTGTGGAGATGATTGATACTCAACTAAGTGCTGAGGAAGTAAGTCCTAAATCATTTGCGGCTTTAGTGAATTCAGCACTGCTTTTCCGTATTAACATCAATCATGCTGACTTGGCGGTGCAAGCTATAAAGACCGGTAATTATCGACTTGTTAACTTAGACAATAGATCGCAGCTTATAGCCGTACTAAATGGACTTGCTTTAATTGCTGCTGTAACGCGAAATAATTTACTTGCTAGTGAATTGCGTATTCTTGTAAGAAGATATAGAAACGATTTGACATGGAATTTGTCTGTTGTTGAAGATATGAAGATTTGCCTAGTGGCAGCTGCAAGTTATGACGATTTAAATAATTGGACAGATTATGTTGGTGAATGGCTTACGGAGATGGCGTTTGGCAAACTTGAAAGAGATGAAGGGATAAGATTCTTATCGCATTTGCAATGCCTTTGTCAGTCTGTCCCTGAGTTGTGGGTCACTTGTGGTAAGGCCGAAGCAGCATTGAGAGCATTTAATTCTAAATAGTGATTGCCGTAAAACTGCCGCAAAAATTCGTAATAAGGCATGATAAATCAAGTGAAGCGAAGGGAAAGGAGTTGCACCAACCTTGATTCCACGCGACAAGAAGCGACTATAACAGATGCCGCGGCAGAGGGGTCGCCTCCCTCATACGGTGCATGTGGAGTGCGTAATAGGAATATGTCGAGACGATACGTAGAAGTGCTGAATTATCAGTATTCCGCAAAGTATGCTTCGTTTACGACTGATGGAAAGGACTACAGGAATAAGGTGTTAAACGATAAAATCGAGGTTTCTATTGTTATCGACTTGGAATGGATAGATACACCTAGTGACTTTTAATTGAAAACAAGAATATCCAAGAGAGCGTCCATAGCTGGGCGTTCTCTTTTTATATAGATATTTTTTCAAAGAGCCGGTTGTCCTGAATCTCACAGGCAGCCGGCTTTTTGCATGAAAGGAGGAAAAGCGAATGACGAAGGTGATTGCTCTTGCCAATCACATGAAAACTATCTGTTTATGCGGGACGTGCGAGCGTTGGCACAGGCGTTGACCGAACAAACGGATTTGCACAATGCCTTTTTCGGCGGGAAGGAGACCCCGATATGATGGGCGTGTTACATGGTCTGTTGATCGGAGGCATTGTCTTGATTGGCGTATTGTTCCTGTATTTGCGCATGAGCCGAACCTTGTCACGGCTATTATGCGCTTAGTGAACTAATACGCCGCTATGATCTGGATCGGCCCAAGCCGGATGCCCAAGAAGAACAGGAGCTGTCTTACCGCATTACGGCTGAAGAAATCGGCGAGATTTATGAACAAGAAGACGTCCAGCTATCGGAAGAGGATAAACTGCAAATCGTGGTGCAGCGCATTTACCAGCACTACAAAGGCTTTAGTGTCGTGGACGAACTGCGCGATATGCGCATTGACGGCGTGTGTCCGGTGGAGTTTCCGGTTTGCGGCCTGCCGTATGGGAAGAAACATGGGATTGGGACGGGGATGTTCAGATACAAGGTGAATGAAATGGCCGACGGTTCCCGTGTCGTGGTACTTATGATCATCGAATTAGCATTAAGAGGGCTTCGTAGTAAAGCCCTCTTTGTAGTTGAAACCCATCTTCATTCAATGTATTAAAAAGCTGATCTGCGCCGTTGTTTCATTCTCCATGAGGCAATGGCAAACAGAACGATTGATAAAGCAATAACGGCAAGCATATAAGGTAGCGCGGCAGTAAAACCTAGACCGGATTGCAGGTTTTCTATGGCTTGAACAATCCAGCGTTGAGGAAGCATACTGCCAATCCATTGCATGATTTTCGGCATATATTCGAATGGCCAGAATGCACCTGATAGTATAGAAGAGGGGAGAACGACAATAACGGCAATATACCATAACAACCCATCTTCATTGAGTATGGTTGCGAAGAGAATATATAATGCTGCACTTAGTATATTTGCTGATAAAAGAATGATTAAAACCTGAATCGTATTCTCCATGCCAAAATCAAAATTTGCTAAACGAGCTGCAATGTAATACATAACCGAAGCAATCATAGAGCTGATAAGATACGCTAATCCAATACCGGCTAGATAACTTGAGGAACGAATTCCGCTAAGTTTGATACGGCCATTGAGGCCGGTCTTGCGTTCATGAATAAGGAGACTCGCAAGTAGAGAACCTCCAGTGATCAGCTTAAAGACGATGACGCCTAAAGAATTGTTTACAGGAATCCCCTTCTTAGGCGCTTCGTTCACACTGACTTGTGACACAGGCTGAGATGCTTCAGTGGACAGGGCTTTTATTCGCTGTTCAATCACACGAGCGAGAAGGGGCGAGACTTCGGAACTGCCGGTGGATATGAATTCAATCGTGGCATCCTCATGGACAATGATGGCAACCTCTACACTACGTGTTTTAATTTTTTTTGCGATGTCATCCTCATTGACCTCCAGCAGTTGTATGCCTTCCAAAGATTCTACAGCGTTCTCTACCGTCTGTCCGACGAGACCCGTATCTTTGTTAATGACGACGATCTTTTGTGCCGAGTTGTATGCGAACAAATAGGAGAAGATAAACAACATGAGGATAGGCGTGACAATAATAGCCTTCATGTATTCTTTGTTTCGGAAAAATCGACGCCACGTATTATGAAATACACTAAGCATGACGAGCCACCCCTTTATTTGAAGTGGAATTAGGACGAATTGTTTTTAGGCGGTACAAAGCTAGAATGAGTAGGGAGGAGCCTAAGCAAACAGCCATCGCAATCCAAACGGAAGCATCAATTGTTCCGCTGTATAGGTAAGTTAAGGCTTGATTGGACCAATATAGCGGACTTCCTTTTATTAATGTGGAAACAACAGGGATGTTTTCAAGCATGGTAATGGGAGAAAAGGCCCCCCCTAGAAAACCGATAAGCACGACTAGCATAAGAACAAGATTGTTAATAAGCAGTTTGTTCTTAACGGCGATGCCAACAATAGCGCCTAGTGTGGAGCTAAATACGGCCAAGGTCAATAAGACGCAGATCATAAGCGGTGTATTGGAGCCCCAATGTACATCTAGAACAAACGAAGAAAATATATAGACCTCCGCAATCTGCAGTACACCAATGAGAAGACCAAAAACAATTTTGCTTACAAGCATGAGACGGATATTGGCATTGGATAGCTTGATTCGCTCCAATGTTCGTAGTTCTTTTTCGTTACTGACGCTGTGCGCAATGATGCTGGAAATGTAAAGCATAATGAGTCCGAGTCCGGAGAAGGTAAAGTAGGCAAAGGAATTAACGGTGTTGCCCTCTAATACGGTGGTAGTAATTACTGGGGGGATGGTTTCAGCTAAAATGAGAGCAATATTTTGGTCAAAAGCCGTTCTGATCAATTTGCCGCCTAGCTCTTCATTATAAGGAGAACGGTAATAATCAAAACCTTGCTCATGGATTGAAATGACCGCATAGGCTTCCTGTCTGTTGACACGCTCGACTCCATCCTCATAAGAGTGAATTTCTTCGAATTGCACGCCAGTATCGGAACTAATCTGTTCTTTGAAGATGGTAAATTGGTTAAGGTGTTCATTTTCGGTGTTGACCATATAAAGAATTCGCCCGTCTTGAAACGTACCCACGTTTCCTTCCATATAGCGATCCAAAGAATAGCTCATTAGTATAATGAGCACGATTGGAACGAGAAACATAAATAAGACATTAGCCTTGCGTCTGGAGAACTGCCGAATGTCCTTTTTTAAAAAAGATAACAGCATCATGTTCCCCTCCTCTAATCTCTTAGCTCTTTTCCGGTTAAAGTTAAAAATACAGACTCCAAGCTAGGCACTTCGTTAGCAATGTCGACGACATTCAAACCTTTGGCTGCTGCTGCCATAACGAGAGGTTCAATGATATGCGCGTCTTTGTCATAAAAGCATTGACATCCTGCGGATGTTATTTCTGCCCTTGTCACACCCGGAATGGAAAGCAAAGATTGCTTCAGGGAGAAGGCATCTTCAATTGCTTGCGCAAATGTGAGCGTACAAACCTTCATTTCTTGAACCATGTCCTTAATTTCTTGTGTCGTACCGTTAGCAATGACCTTCCCGTGATCAATGATGGCAATTTTATTGCATAATTCATTAACTTCTTCCATGTAGTGCGAAGTGTATATCATAGTCACTCCTTCATCGCTCAAACGCCGGACACTCTGCAGGATGTGATTGCGTGACTGAGGGTCTATGCCCACCGTCGGTTCGTCCATAATAAGCAACCTGGGCGAGTGACTGATCGCGCAGGCAAGATTTAGTCGCCGCTTCATACCACCAGAAAAATGCTCGGCTCGTTTGTCTTTCACATCTCTTAGGCCAACGAATTCCAATGCTTTTTCGGTTCTATCTTTAATTTCACTTTTGGAAAAACCGTATAGGGAGCAGAAAAACTGTACGTTTTCCTGTGCAGATAGGTCTAGATATATAGCCAATTCCTGTGGTACAAGTCCGATATGGCGATTCCACTGCCGAATAGATTTTCCATCTTCAAATGAGATTTCTCCGCTATCAAAAGGGAGTAGTCCTGTAATCGCATGAATGGTGGAGCTTTTTCCCGCTCCGTTGGGTCCTAGAATTCCATATATATCTCCTGTTTCTACCTCCAAACTAACTCCGTTTACAGCGATATCGTCTCCATAGCGTTTGACTAATTGATTGATCGTCAATAGTTTCATCTTGTTTCTCCTTTCCCGAATATCGTTTCCAGGGTTAAAGAAATGAGGGAGTTCATCGTCTCATCAAAAATGTTAGGCATAGCTCCCCCCTGTTGTTGAACTTAATGACCTAAAATCCTTAATCCAGTATAATCCATTTATTTTGTATTAGCAACAAAGTTTTTCTCTAAGGAAAAACTTTGTTGCTAATACAAACTTTACGACTGCTTATTCTTTATGATCTCTTTTCATCGGACAAGAAGGAACGCGAAACATTTGCAAGTTGTATCCGTCAGAGAATATGAAGGATAGGAATACGATACACAATATTAGAAAGTAGGGGATATGTTTCGATGATGGCGCTGCTGTCTTTATGGATTGGAGTTTCTCTGATTGGAGGACAATATGCTTTGGCTAGTACGAATCAACCGCCAGAAGGTGCAAAGGACTTTGCGGAGCAACATTTTCACCAGATTGTCGAGGAAGTTGTTTTTTCAGATAGTCCGAGTGAGTGGGGCTTTAAAGAGGAAAAGGGAACCATCACATTTAGCGAGCTTTACCCCATATACAGCTTGAACGCAGACTTTGCTCTGGGGCAATCTGATGACATCATAACGGATAAGCAACCGAAGTGGGTTGCGGTCATCTTTCAGGACGATCAGCCGGTCAATGCAGCCGGTACGCAACAAACAGCAGACGGACATTTTGAATTGGCTGCAATTGGGTATCCTCCCGAGCTGCCAAACGGATTGCTAAATTTGAAAGATAACGAAATACTCGTTCACGACTTTCCGGCTGAAGAGTATTACGTGTACTCGGAGAAAACCAATTCACTAATGAAACTTGAACAATTGGATGGAAAATACAGCCTCAGCAACTTGCAAAGTAAAGAGCAATTTCAGAACATGCTAATGGAACGCTATAAAAATATAGATGAATGGGAAGAAGATTCCTCCGGCGGGTTTATGAGTGCTGCTCCAAGTCAATCTAGTCCATCGTATGCGTTCATCTATCCTGTTTTGATTATTGTAGTTCTGGGAGGCGCTTGGCTTTATTTTAGAAGACGCTTGAAGACAAGAAACTAAAATTCTCAAAAATAAAGAAGTGCCTGTTGACGTTAAGCACTCGCTTTTGACTCTGCAACGTTTACGCTTTATTCATCTTCAAGAATCACTTCGCCACGTTCAATTTGGAGAAGGATGTCCTGCCATTCCTCAGGAGTGAACTTGCTTTCATCAGACAGCTTTACTGAATGGAGGGTCGTCCTCTCAAGTGGTATCGAATCGGAATCGGAAGGACCAACAAATTCTATTCTCTCATGCGACGATTTTTGTACCGCTGGAGTTTCTTCCACTTCCTTCAATCCATTTTCTCCATTTCCGATAAAATACTCAAGCTCAGACAATGTTTCAGGTGCTTCTGATTCAATTTTTGGCGTGTTAGATGACGCCCAGACAGCCGTTGTTGTGCCTATAGCTCCCACACTAATCAAGGCTGCTATTGTCATTACAAGGGTTCTTTTTTTCATTTTTTTAACATTAAGCATGATCGTTAATCTCCTTTTTAATTGTTTTCCGTCACTGGATAAGGAGGCACAAAATTGTACGGGTAAATTCCTTGATCCTGCCATGACGTTCAAAATCGTCTCCCCATAGCATTTTCGCTCGGCATGGGACATCTCTTTGACGACTTCTTCATCACAAGACAACTCGCTCCAAATGTGAATGTCCTTGCGTAGAATGTGCACCAAGGGGTTAAACCAATGTAAGGCGCTGGCACTCAGCGTGAATGCCTTGACCCATAAATCTTTCCGTTTCAGATGGATCATTTCATGACGGATCACCATGCCCATGTCCACATTCACGGCATTCTCCATAGGAAGATAAATGGTTGGTTTCCATAGGCCGACAAGAACAGGACTGCGAATAGCGGAGCTGTAGGCAAGCTGGACATTGCTTTTAACACCAAGAGTTTCTTTGATGGAGGAGAGCTGTATAGCTGCTTCGCTATTCTTCGGAACGCTGGTACGTGTGTGTTCTAGTTTCTTTAAAAATCTGCGATAACAATACGTTTGCCATGCAGCAAAAGCAATAGCTCCGATTGCCCAAAAACGGATAAAAGAAAGGACTATGTTTGCTGGAATCGTTCGCTCTGTGATGAATGGCTCCAGATTGAACCCTGAATATTGTCCGGGTAGAGCATGTTGAATAGTTGAAGGCCACTCGTTTAATGCAAAAAGCGGAGAAATCCACTGAATACCAAGGGCCACGGGTAAAAGATAAAAGCCTACGGCCATCTTGCTCATTCCATAGCGCCACGTTGTAGGGAAGACATGGACGGGTACGAGGCGCAATAGAAGGAGACAAACTACAACGATACTTCCGGCAACGGTAAGGGGAAACAGCAATTCAAGGATGGTATTCATAAGCACCCCCTACTTTTGAGAAAACCATTGCTTCAGCTCTGCAATATCTTCATCTGAAAGCTTGTCTCCGTCGTATAGAGCTGAAATTAGATTTTTAACTGAGCCTTGATATAACCCGTCCAGCACATTTTGCGTTTCCATGAGCTTGTAATCTTCAGGCGAAATGCGGGGAACATATTTGTTCGTCCGGCCATGCCTCGTAACTGACAATGCCCCTTTGTCCACCAACCGGGATAGGAAGGTGGAAATCGTTTGTCCTTTCCATTCTCTTCCCCTTTGGGCAAACAGACGCAGCAATTCGGTCGATGTGACAGGCGGCGTACACGTCCAAATGGCCTCCATTAATTCCATTTCAGTATCCGATAACTTTTGAACTTGGTTCACGGTGAACACCTCTTTACATCGTTATGCGTCCATAACGAATATAATCACTACATATCGTAGTGATTATAATTTACTACAATTTGTAGTGATCTGTCAAGCGAAGGGAGGTTGAATTTCACTACAAAGCGTAGTAAAATTAAATGACTACATCCTGTAGTGATTATTTCTATTCGGAAAAGGATTGTGCAAACATGGACATACAACGTTAGGTGTATGAGGTGAAAAAAATGAGAATGAAACGAGGTGTACGCTTACGATCCGAAGACTAAGCAGTACGTGTACGCCAGGCCGGTCGTGTACGAGTTGTCCAAACCCAAGACTCCTGTCCGGGTGAGCAAATAACTTGTACGGGGAAGCGAACGGCATCGCGATCCAAACGTCTCCGGCTGGTGGAACGAGAACTGCGGTGCGTATTCCCAAGCCCGGTTGCGAGCATTAATTTACGCGATTTCGATACTGAGCGGGTGTTATGCCTTCCGACTTCTTGAAGGCTGAGTAAAAATGGCTCTTTGTTAAGAAGCCGGCTGACTCCGCGATTTCCGCGATCGTCAAGTCGGTCGTGAGGAGCAGCTCTTTGACCTTCCGCAGACGCTCTTGCATGAGGTAGTCCGCTAACGTAATCTGGTGAACGTCCTTAAAGACATGCCTCACGTAGCTGGAAGACAGACCGAGATGATCGCTTATCGAATCCAGGCTAAGAGATGGATCCTGTAGATGGTTCCGGATATAATCGATGATTTCTTGACCGATTTCATCCTTCCGGTTACCTTCCGGTTTGGACTTCTGATTATTCATGATGCTGGCCAGCCTGCTTTCGAGCCAGACGGTCATCTCGGAGAGCGAGGAGAAACGATTAACGATTCTCCCGGCACCCGTCTCTTCTTGAAGATCGATCACTTTCGAGAACGACTTAAAGAGCGTATAGACGATCATCCGCAGTTGAAAATTCAGTTCTTCAATTGTCAAGCCGCGCAAACCGTCCACAAGCTTGCCAAGCCGTTCCCGCATCCGCTGGGAATCCGATTGCTTGACGGCACGCACGAGTTCCTCAAGAACCGAATCGTCCGGCAACGTCTTCGCGGACTGGAAGCTCTGTTCCAGATCGGAATCCTCGTAGATGCGGGGTTCTCCTGTCAGAAACTTGAGCATGGTAAGATCATACGTTTCCTCGTAGCATTTTCGCAGCGAATTGACGGATTCCACTCTGCCGCTGACTGCAATCGCTGTTGCGGTTTTCAGGAACTCCCCGATCCTGGACTGCACTTCCTCCAGCATTCGGATGACCGATTGTGAATCCGTCGCACCTTGGTCGGCGATGAGCAGCACGTAATGGTCTCCGTCCATGTCTACTGCTTCGCAATCAAAACCTGCCAGCCTTCCTACTTCGCAAGAGATATTCCCCATGGCGTATTTTAACAATTTACGGGATTGATAATTATATTCGTCGGAGAATAGTTTGTACGATTCGATTCGGATAATGGCGACGCGCGGGCAGGCCATCTTCGGCAGCACGCCGATATCGATCAGTATTCCTCGGAGATGGCTTTCCGAACCCTGTAAAATCCACTGTCGCAAATATTGCTCCTTCGCAATATCGCGATAGTTGCGGAGCGACATGTTCATCTGTTCGACTGAATCAAGCAAATATTCGAAACCGCTGCGAATGATCTCCGAATCTTCCAAGCGTCCCGGGGGATCTACGTTGCCGAGCTTGGACTGCAGCTCTCGCGCCAGTCGCCGGAACGGACCGAACGTCTTGATCCAGCCATACAAAATAATGGCGAGCAGAATGGCGATGACCGCAGAAGCCGCTATCGTCAATTTGCGCTGGAAAGCCCCGATATTCCGCGTCAACTCCGCGCGGTCGGAAGAGAAATGTAGAACCCAGTTGTAGCCTTCGAGCGGCAATTTCGCTACATGGTTTCCTGAGGGCGGAGCGCTGTCACCCATCAGCAGCTCGCCGGTCTCGTCCGTAAGTCGAATGGAAAAACCGAGCGCGCTGTCGTTCTGGAACAGAAATTGCTCCAAGCTATCGCGATCGAACAAGATGAGCAGTATTCCCTCGCCCTTCTTCGAATCGGGCAGTGCCATCGTAATATACGAACCGGATAGCGAATCGTAGGTACCGTATTGCAAATACTTTTCGGCATAGTCGGAGTATCGCACGATCAACAATTTATCGGCAAAATCGGCAAAGGGGGAAGCGCCGAAGCCGGCGTCGACAATCCGCTCCGTACGATAGTTAATCATGACGATATTGGCGATAAAGGGCTGCAATGATTGATACTTGCGGATGGAAGAAAATGCGGAAAAATCCGCGATCGGATCGCTGTTGCCGGCGACGAGCCAGCTTTCGACAGACTTGTCTTGGTAAATACTCATGCCATAAATACGCAGATGATCGAGGGTAACACTCGTATTATGGGCGATGTGGGACATTTTGGACTGTGCGATCGCCGCTACGTCCTCCATAGCCACCCGAGAATATTCCCGCGAGAGAAAGAGGGAAAAAACGATGACAACCGTTACGACGGAGCAACTGACCAGCAGCATTTTGAAGTTAGGTTTAAAGAAACGAACCGCTTTCATGAGTCCCCTCCAACAAGGCTAGTAGCTGATCATCGCTATCTATCGAGTTTACCCGATATTAAATCTCGGAGAAAGTGCGTATTTCGGCTGTGAGTCCTGAATCCGGCTCTTCCGCCAAGATGAGCCGCGATCAGAACCCGATCGCCGGATCGTTGACTTTACCCCAAGCGCGAGCCGCCGTTATGCTCAGGTTGAATCTTCGACAAGGCCGAACGATGCGGGGGGTGGACGCGGCCATGAGTTTCCTTCGGGAAATCCGTAAAAATTATGAGCTTTACTTGTTAGCAACACCTGGTCTGGTATTCCTTGGAATATTTGCTTACCTGCCTATGCAGGGGCATCTGTTAGCCTTTAAACAATATCGGTTAGCGGACGGGATCTGGGGAAGCGATTGGGTCGGATGGGACAACTTCAAGTTCTTCTTCGGGGGACAGGATTGGCTGCGCGTGACATGGAACACGATTTATCTCAACGGACTGTTTCTTGTTATCGGGCTTGCGTTCTCGGCATTTATCGCTATTCTGCTGAACGAAATTCGCATGAAGCTGTTCAAGAAAATCGCACAATCCTTCATCTTCCTTCCGTACTTCATCTCTTGGCTGGTCGTCAGCTTGATGGCATTCGCATTCCTTAATGTCGAAGACGGAGTGCTCAACAAGATGCTCCTGGGACTAGGCATGAAGCCGGTCGGATGGTATCAATCGCCTTGGCTGTGGCCGATCATTCTGACGGTGATTTATGTTTGGAAGTTCGCCGGCTACTTCTCGGTCATCTTCCTGGCTGCCATGACCGGCATCTCGCGGGAATATTACGAAGCAGCGGAAATCGACGGCGCGAATCGGGTTCAGCAGATTGTCCATATTACGCTGCCGTTGATTCGACCGGTGGTGATCATGCTTGCGCTGCTTGGCATCGGACGTATTTTCTACGGAGATTTCGGCATGATTTACGGCATTGTCGGCGACAACGGCGTTCTGTTTCCTACGACGGACGTCATCGATACGTATTCGTATCGGGCGCTTCGCCAGCTCGGCAATTTCAGCATGGCGGCAGCCGTCGTGTTCTATCAGGCGGTAATGGGTCTCGTCTGCATCGTGCTGTTTAACGGCCTCGTCCGTAAAATCGATAACGAAAGCAAATTGTTTTAGGAGGCGGAGCCGATGCGTGAGAAAGGATTTACGATTGTCGTCTACACCATTGTCGTATTGTTCACGTTAGCCTGTCTCCTGCCATTCTGGTTGGTCCTGATCGATTCGTTCGCGACGGAGAACAGCTTCGTCAAAAACGGATATCAGCTTTGGCCGAGCGAATTCAGCCTCGACGCTTATCGCTTCCTGCTGCAAGGAGATCAGCTTGCAAGAAGTTACGGCGTAACGCTGCTCGTCACTTTCGTCGGCACGGTTATTGCGGTGCTTGTTACCGCCTCATTCGCCTATGTGCTGGCCAATCGGAAGGTCAAATACCGGAATATCTTGGCTTTCTTCACTTATTTTACGATGATTTTCGGGAGCGGCCTCGTTGGCTTCTACATCCTGATGGTCAATTGGCTCGATCTGAAGGACTCTCTATGGGCCTTGATATTACCCTACGCGCTAAACCCGTTTTATTGCTTTATATTCGTTTCGTTCTTTCGTGAGCTGCCGTTCGAGCTGAACGAGTCGGCCACTGTCGACGGCGCGCGTGAGCTGCGGATTTTCACCAGAATCATCCTGCCGATTTCCACTCCGGTCATCGCGACGATCAGTCTTTTTTATGCGCTGCATTACTGGAACGACTGGTGGTTGGCGCTGCTGTTCATCGACGATTATAAGTTGCATCCGCTGCAGATCATGATTCGGCAGCTCATCTCGAACATTAACGTATCCTCGTACGTTGCCGGAGCGGGCGGCTCGTACAACGTATCGGTTCCGGCCAACGTTGTGCAGTTGGCGACGGTATGCGTCACGATCGGACCGATCGTTCTGGTCTATCCTTTCGTCCAACGGTATTTCGTGCATGGTTTGACGATCGGCGCAGTTAAAGGTTAACCCCTTTCCTTGCGTATGCAAGGGGAGTTTCATAAGATACGAATAGAAAAGGGAGGATACACAGGATGAAGAAGAGATTGGCGCTGCTGTTCGTGCTTTGTATGCTGGTCGGATTGTTAGCTGCTTGCAGCGGCAGCAATGATGGCAATGGAGGGGTAACTACGGGTAATGAAGCTGTCAGGCAGAATGAGGGAGGTCAAGCATCCGGGACGCTGAATCCTGTTACGCTCAAGATCATGATTCCCGGCGATCGACCGCGAGATTTCGACTCCGTTGTCGCCGAAGCCGAAAAACGGATGGCAGGCACGCTTAACGTCAAGCTGAATGTCGTATTCGTGCCATGGTCGGACCTGGCCCAGAAGACGCAAGTCGCGCTGTCGTCGGGCGAAGAAATCGACCTGATCTTTGACGCCCCATGGGTTCATTTGAATCAAATGATTGCATCCGGCTATTACGAACCTCTTGACGAGCTTCTTGCCAAGCATGGCCCAAATGTACTCAGCGCTCGAACGGAGCAAATGATTGATGCGAACAAGATCGGCGGAAAAATTATGGCAATACCGCTGGGCAATTCCTTCATGCAAGGGCGCGTCTACTATGTGCGCAAGGATATTCGGGAGAAGCTCGGAGTTCCCGAGATCAAATCGTACGATGAGCTCATTGCTTTCGCTTACAAAGTGAAAGAGCAAGTGCCGGACACTACGCCGATTATTTCGGATGACGGAGCGATGTCTTGGGCGCAATTCCGCAAGGTCGACCAATCGGATTTCTGGATTAAAGAGACGCAGCTTGGCGTAGACGGCGCCCTGCACATCATGAACAATGACGGCAAAGTGCATAACTTTTTCGACGAGATGGATCCAACGTACTGGAGTTGGCACGAAGACGTGCGCAAGCTGTACGTCGACAAACTCATTTACCAAGACGTCTTGTCGGTCAAGGATCCTAAAGAGTTGTATAAATCAGGAAAAGCGGCTATTTTCAATACGAACGATTTCGGCGTGTTATCCGATGTTCAATCGGCTGTGAAACAGGCGACAGGCGGAGAGGTTGAAGCGGTGACGTTCCAGAAGATGGAACCAGGGAAGAACTTGTCCGACTTCCGCGTTTGGAACTTCTTGGCGGTGCCTGCCGTCAGCAAGAACAAGGAACGAGCGATCCAATTTATGGACTGGGCCAGTCAGAAGGAGAACTACGACTTGCTGGCTTACGGAATTGAGGGCAAGAACTGGGAAGCAGTCGGCGACGACCAGTACAAGAAGCTGGACGACGGCTACCCTTGGTTCCCGTTCGCATGGATTTGGAACCCTGCGCATGACCGCTTCGACGTCGCGCTCGGCGAACAGACGATTGCGATGAACAAGTTTACCGCAGTAGCCGATAACTTTACGAAGGATGTGCTGACAGGTTTTACGTTCGATTCGACGCCGGTCGCGAATGAGGTCGCACAATTTAACGGTATTCGCGACAAATACTTATCGCCGCTTTCGAACGGCGTGCTCGATCCGACGAAAACATGGGAGAGCTACAAGAGCGAGGCGTACGACCTGACGAAGAAAATCCAGGCGGAAATGCAGAAGCAGATCGATGCCTTCCTTGCGGCGCAATAAGCATAGGAGTTCTTAAAGCATAGGCGCGAAGCGGCATGACATTTCGTCAGCGCTTCGCGTCTTTACAATATCCTCAAAAAGGCGGGGTTCGTGAACATGGATTATACGACCGACAACTTTCTGAAAACGCTCTATTACGGTTCTGAGAAATTGCGCAGCGCGACCGACAGAATGAAGCTGGGAGAACTTTTGAAGGAGGCATTGGGCGCTTTTCCGCCGCAAGATACCCCGTTGCAGCCCGTTCTCCTGGAACGGAGGGATCACGGGAGTTATGTGCTTGAACGCATTGCGTACACGACAATGGAGCACGTGCAGGTTCCCGTCATTGTTCTTGTTCCGAAGGACGGAACGCAAGGTCCATGGCCGGGGATATTGGCTTGTCATGGCCATGGCAACGGACAGTATGATGCTGTAGGCCGTAATGCGGACGATTCCGAGATGAACGATCCCGGCATCCACAATCGTTTTGCCGTAAATCTGGTACACAGAGGACTTGTCGTTGCGATTCCGGAAATCATGGGGTTTGGCGTGAGGCGCATGGCGGAAGAGCTGCGGACGGCACCGAATTACAGCTCCTGCGGCACGCTTGCCTCCCAGTTGCTGGCATATGGGAAAACGCTCGCAGGCATGCGGGTTTACGAAGCGATGCGCGCGCTCGACTACTTGCAATTCCGTGACGACGTGATCGGCGAGCGGATCGGCGCCTTCGGATTTTCTGGGGGAGGATTGATTGCGGCCTACACGGCTGCACTGGATAAGCGGATCAAACATACGGTGTTGTCGGGATGGGCCAATACGTTCGAAGGCAGTATTCTCGCTATGCACCACTGCATTGACAATTATTTGCCGAAATTATTGCTTGCGGCAGAACAGCCTGATTTTATCGGACTCCTTTCGCCGCGGGGACTCTTCGTCGAGGCGGGAGAGGAGGATCCCATTTTCCCCCTAGAACATACGCGCAAGGCGATTTCGACACTGGAGAATCACTATGCGGTTATGGGAGCTGAGGAAAACTTCGAATTCGATGTTTTTCCCGGCGGTCATCGAATCTCAGGCCGGAAATCTTTCGACTGGTTGGCTCAACGATTAGCGAATTAGCTATAGACGATGACTATGCGATATTCGAGCTGACGATATTTAACCGCGATTATTATATTCATGCGAATAACGGTAATAGTGTTCGGCGCCCAGTCCGACCCTCTTCAGGAGCGATACGGCTTGTTGCCGGGCGACATCGCGATTCTCGTAAATGCCGAGCCGGAGCATGGGCAGTACAATCTGTTCGCCGACCGGCCGCCGGGGATTAAGGGATGAGGCGCTGTCTTGAAAAACGACCTGCATCTTGCGGTAGATCGGTCGGAGCTGCCATTTTTTAAAATGCGTGATATCCTGGCCGTCAAATACGATCGTGCCTGCCGTCGCGTCGGTAAGCCGGCAAATCAGTCGCCCCAGCGTCGACTTATGCAAAGGATGTCGAGATTTTCTGTTTACAGAATAAATCATCGTGGTATACTTTAAAAAGAAGTTCTGTTGTTAAAGTCAACAGGGTAGATGTTAAAGGAGCCGTGCTGTAACACGACTCCCCACAACAGCCGCTTTTAAGGGCGGTAGGCTCAATGGAATGAAGTCAGGAATAGACCGTTATCCTTTCGTCGAGGGCGGTCTATTTCCTATTTGCAGACAGTAACGAAACGATCAGCAAACCGAAAGTAAGCATGATCATAATTGCTTCGAATACTGTCATGGGCATCACCTCCCTTCCGGGAGACTAGCCGACGCCCTCAAGCCTATACTGTTGTAAAGACGATTATACCATATTTTGTCGATAGAGCCGCGATTGTGTTTTTCAACTCGAGTCTTTCTCTTGACAGCTCGTTGAATAGGAGCGGGGTAAGATTGCAGGAGCAGCCGAGGATTAAAATACAAAGTGGCTAAAATGATTGTTGTTAATATAGCAGATAGTGTGAATCCATAAATGATAATGGAATGAATCAAGTTCATACGTCTACCCCTCACTCGTTACCTTTTATAGGATAGTCTCAACATTTCATAATTTAAAATAGCATTTTCCTACTTCTGCTTCACCAATATAACGCCAATTATGATGACAGCAAGACCTATCCACGTTTTCCAGGAAGGGATTTCCTTCATAAACCAATAGCCCATCCATATTGAAATCAGCACTTCGATACATTTGGCGATGATGAGGACATAGCCCAGTTGATTGACGGCCTTCATACCGAACTTGACACCGTATCCAACGCTCAAATTAGCGGCGAGAAAGAGCGGCAGCATCAGAAGCTGGAATTTGAACGTAGACCAGAAGTGCGGGTCAATATGCTATAACATAACATCACACCCCGGGATAATGTAGTAGGATTAATGTTTCCTCGACCCAACAATTTTATCCCGGGGCATTTTTTTCTTAGTTCATCCGTTCGCCAATACACTTGACGAGCGCATCGACGTAGTCTGCGGCATCATTCAGGAATTCCGTTGATGCAAATTCCAATCCGTACGCCGAGGCTTGTTTTTGGCTGTTGATCCGGCAATCGTAGACGGCTTCGATGTTTTCGATTAAAGACAAGAGATCGCAAATCACGACGGCTTTCCCTTCATTGTGCGCAATGTCCGCGATCACGTCCAGCACATCGGGGCCAAGCCATTTTTGCGGATGCGGTCCCGCGCTGCGATAGGCAATCTGCCAGCTATCCCAGTTTGCCTCTGCGGCCACAGCAGCAGCCATCTCGTGAAACGCGGCAATAAACTCTCCATTAGCCGCAGGCAATCCGGGTTGGCTGTGGGCGGTAAACAATACGGTGGTCTGCGGGCGATTGGCGGCGGATATCCATTGCAGCGCGATGCGCAGCCGCCAGCCTAAGGCTTGAACCACTTCAGGATGCAAATGCCAATGGTTGATTTCCTCCACCGGAATATCCGCTTGAAGTGCCGCAAGTGTTTTGCGGACACGCAAGTGATAGGCTGCCGTTCCCGTTCTGGAATAGAGCGGCGACATTGGAAAAGTATATAGTTGAGAAACGCCATCGGCAACGAGTTGCTTCGTCGTCTCTTCTACGAAGGGAGAGGTGTGCTTTGCCGCCTGATACACCCGAATTTCTTCGTTGAAGCATTGCGATAAGCGTTTTTCCAAAGAGACTGCCAGCCGAGAAGTCACCGAGCCGAGGGGATCGGCGGTTCCGATTGATCGGAACCGGGACAGCGCCTCCTGCATCATTTCCGGCGGCGGCGTTTTGCCATGAAACAAATGGGTATAGAAAGCCGGAACATCATCGATCGATTGCAAAGAAGCATAGCTAAGCAAAAGGACCGCTTTCATTGGGCTCACCTCCTTGGAGAGGATGATTGGGTTGATGGGCTGAACATCTTGGTTCAATTTGATTAAGATTAAAATCGTTTCGGGTGAAGCCAATGCGCGATCTCTTCCAGAGTATCGATCGAATACCTAGTTGGATTAAGCAGCTTGCGCGCTGGCATACGAAGGACGCGGTCGTTTTGTATAGCTTGCAGGGTCGACCACCCGGGCGTTTGGGTGACCTCATCCATATCGTCGATTTTGCCTTCCTCCCATTCGACAAGCAGAATATAGTCGGGATCGGCTTTGATGATTTGCTCAATGGTCGCTTTGGTCGTGCGGGTCAGGCCAAGGCCGTCCGCAGCATGCTCAGCCCCGGCAAGGCGAACCAGATTATATGAAATATTGGAGGAGCCGAGCAAGTAGGGACCGGTGCCTGGCCCTAGCGGCGAGACGACCAGCACGTTCGGCTTCTCTGCATTGGCTACGGCGGAAACGACTTTGTCCTGCCGGTCTTTCATATCCGCTACGATAGCAGTTGCCTGCTTCTCCTCGCCAATAGCGGCGCCAATGGTTGTGATGTTATTCATTAAAGCTTCCATTGTGCTCCACGATTCCAAAGAAATAATGGGAATGCCGGATTGCTCAAGCAGATCCGTTGCTTCTTTTTCCTTGTCATGCAGCTTGGTCATGATCAGCAAATCGGCATTGTAGGACAGAACCTGCTCGGGATCAAGCGAAGTGGCGCCGGCGATCTTATTGGCAATACGGCTGCCCTCCTCGGTCCGAAAAGCGAGCGATGGATTCTCAATGCTTCTCGGCACAACGGCTACACGCTCTGCATCCGTTAGTTCCAACACAACCTCCGCGGCATCGAGCGAAAGCGCCGCGATTCGTTCAGGTTTCGCAGGAATAGCAATATCCGTTCCGTTCACCTGGACCGTCAGGGGATAGGAAGGGGATGCCGATGGTATGGGAGAAGCCGCCGAACCCGGACTGACTGCGGAGGGCATCTGTTCCTTGCCGGACAATGAAGGCTCTTGGCTTGAAGCACAGCCTGTCACGGCTCCTGCTACGGTCAGCAGCAATAGATGGAATGTCCAGCGTTTGATGGATTTCTTCATGATGTTCATGGCGATCTCTCCTCGTATCATGTCTTCTTCTTTTAATGGAGCTGAAAATCAAGGCTGCTTGACCTTTGGATGGCCGTAATGGCCAACGAATCGGTGGCGGGATCGGTATATACGGCCGCATCCACCTTATAAGCGGTTTGGAGCATAGCGGGAGTCAGCACCTCTGCCGGCGCTCCGGCAGCGAGCAATCTTCCGTTGTGCAGCAAAATCAGGCGGTCGCAGAAACGTGCTGCCAGACTTAAATCATGCAAAGCGGCAACCACGGCCAAGCCTTGCCGCGCCATCTTGCGCATCAATTCAAGCACATGCAATTGATAACGGATATCGAGCGCGGAAATCGGCTCATCCAGCAAGAGCAGGCGGGGCTCTTGGGCGAGCGCCTTGGCGATCAGCACCATTTGCCTTTGTCCGCCGGATAGCTCGGTTGCATAGCGATTGGCCAAATGATAGGTAGCCGTTCGTTGCATCGCTTTTTGCGCCATAACCCGGTCCAACTCGCGTTCATTGCCGAAGGAGGGCAAATGAGGAAATCTGCCCATCAGCACGATATCCCGTACGGTAAAATCGAAGTCAATCGCCGTATTTTGCGGGACATAACCAATGATTTTGGCAAGCTGTTTGCGAGTGTAGCGTTCCAACGGCTGATCGGCAATGCTCAGTTTCCCGGAGGATGGTGGAAGCAGGCCTGTCAGTGTCCGGAGCAAAGTGGATTTGCCGCTGCCGTTTGGACCGATCAGGCCAACGCATTCTCCTCCTCTGACGCTCAAAGAGATATCCTGCAGAATTTGCCGATTGTCGATGCAACTGTGAATATGATGGGCAACAAGCATGTTCATTGCGCATGTCCTCCCCGGCGCGAGCGAATAATAATCGCGATAAATACAGGCGCGCCAATGCAGGCGCAAACGACTCCGACTTGCAAGGTGACCGGCTGAAGAATCATTCGCGACACGACATCGGCCAGCACAAGGAAGATGGCGCCGCCAAAAGCGCTTGCCGGCAGCAGCAAGCGGTGATCGGGTCCCGCCAGCAAGCGAATGATATGCGGCACCACGAGCCCGACAAAGCCGATGATGCCGCTCACCGCTACAGCCGCTCCCGTCATCAGGGAAGCAAGCGCCAGCAGAAGGTAGCGAACGAGCCGGATATGGACGCCGGATGCCGCGGCCTGATCGTCGCCAAGCAGCATCATGTTCAAATGGCGGCCAAAGGCCAGCATGAACAGGCACCCGGACAAGATCGGCGCGCTGATCAATTGCAGATGCTCCCAGGTTCGAGCTTCCAGTCCGCCTTGCAGCCAAGCCGTTGAATTGCTGGATAGCTTACGGGAGTTAGGCGGAGAGGACGCGATTCACGATCTGTTCTTGAGGCAGAAAGAGAAGCTGAAGGAAGAGTTGCTGCCGTTCATGTTTCGTGATGATCTGGAAGGCCGAATACACGCGCTGGCGAGTTATCAGGATAAGAGAGGCTATATGACCAGCCTGTATAGGAATGAAGAAGAGACGTGGATTCTGGAGGAAGCCAATTGTCCGATTTTTCAGGTCGCCACTTCTTTTCCGCATGCTTGTCAATGCGAAAGGGCCCTGTTTGCGGAGGTGCTGGGCGCCAAGGTTCAGCGCATGGAATGTATGGCTGAGGGCGGGCGTACATGCAAATATCGAATTATGACTGAGCGAGGGGAATCTCGTTCGGAAAAATGTTTGCTTAAGGAAACATATCTTTATTCTAAATTCAAGTCTGTTAATTCCTTGTTTTATCATGGTTTATATACGGATCCCCATCACCCCAAAGTAAGTCAATCGAGCAAAAAAGTCTTGACAACGAAAAATAAAATAATTAAGTTATATCTAACCATAAGTTTTGCCTAAGGTAAAAACTTTTGGGTATGGACAATTCATGATTTTGGGAGGAGAAAAGAGTGGAGCGTGTACGATTGAAGTCGAAAGGGATTTTATTAGGGGTTTGTTTGCTTGTCTTCGCCGTATGGATGGCGGGATGCACCTCTGGCAACAAGTCGGATAAGGAAGCAAGCGGGGAAAAACTGAACGTTGTAACGACCATTGCGCAGATTGCCGAGCCGATTTCCGTCATTGGAGGCGATCGGGTAACGGTACAAAGCCTGATGGGACCAGGCGTCGACCCGCACTTGTACAATGCGACCCAAGGCGATATTGGCAAGCTGGAAAACGGCGACGTGATTTTCTACAGCGGACTCCATTTGGAGGCCAATATGCTTAGAGTATTCGAGGAGATCGGCAAAACCAGGCCCGTTCTGGCGATCAGCGAGACGATCCCAACCGACAAACTGCTCGAGGACGAAGAGGGAGCGACCGATCCGCACGTCTGGTTCGACATCGACTTGTGGAAGCAGGCGCTCGGCGCGGCCACCGAAGAACTGAAGAAGGCCGCACCTGCGGATGCGGATTATTTTGAAAGCAACAAACAAGCGTATTTTAATAAGCTGGATGAACTGAAGGCGGATGCCAAAACAAAGTTGTCGCAAATTCCAAAAGAAAAACGCGTGTTGATTACGGCGCATGACGCATTCGGCTATTTTGGCCGCATGCATGATATCGAAGTGGTTGGCTTGCAAGGCCTGAGCACCGAGGATGAAGTCGGTTTGTCCGATATCGACGATACGGTGAAACTGCTGGTGGAATATCAGGTGCCTGCTGTGTTTGTGGAAAGCAGCATTAATCCGGCCTCCATCAATGCCGTAATCGAAGGGGCCAAAAAGCAAGGACTCGATGTCGCGGTCGGCGGCGAGCTGTTCTCCGATGCGATGGGCGACGCGGGGACGCCGGAAGGTACATACCTCGGCATGTACAGCCATAATGTCAATACGATTTATGAGGCGTTAAGCGCAGAAGGAGAGTGATCGGTATGCTTCCGGTTCTCAGCGTTGAAGGGTTATCCGCTTCCTACCGCAAGAATAAAGTGCTCGACAACGTTGTGTTCGATGTTGGGCCGGGGACGATGACCAGCATTGTAGGGCCGAACGGAGCGGGAAAATCGACTTTGCTCAAGGTCATGCTCGAATTGCATCCGCGGTTGGCAGGCAAGGTGGCCTTCTTCGGTTCCCCTTACCGGAAAGTGAAGTCCCGAATCGGTTATGTGCCGCAGCGCGGCTCCGTGGATTGGGATTTTCCGACTAACGCGCTTGATGTCGTCTTGATGGGGCTGTACGGAAAAATCGGCTGGCTGAAATGGCCGAATCGCGCTCACCGCGACAAGGCGATGGAAGCCTTGGCGGAGATGGGCATGGCGGATTACGCTTCGCGCCAAATTAGCCAGCTCTCCGGCGGCCAGCAGCAGCGGGTCTTCCTGGCCCGCGCGCTCGTCATGGATGCGGAGCTGTACTTCCTGGACGAACCGCTGGCCGGCGTGGACGCGGCAACCGAACGAGCGATTATGGCGACGCTCAACTTGCTGAAAAGCAGGGGCAGAACGGTGCTGGTCGTCCATCACGATCTGCAGACGGTTGAAGATTATTTCGATCATGTCCTGCTGCTCAATCGAACCGTGATTGCGCACGGCCCTACGGAGGAGACCTTTACGGAAAGCAACATTTATCGAACGTATGGGGGCACGCTGCGCTGGAGGGGAGCGAAGTCGGGATGATGCTGGGATTGTCGCATAACGCGCAATGGGTGCTGCTTAGCACCTTGATTTTGGGCACGGCTGCCGGCATTATTGGCTGCTTTGCCTATTGGAAGCGGCAAAGCCTGATGAGCGATGCGTTGTCTCATGCGGCTTTGCCGGGCGTTATTATCGGCTTTGCCATCGTTGGCGTGAAAAATCTGCCTGTCATGATCGCCGGAGCGGCAGCGAGCGCGCTATTCGGCGCTCTGCTCATTCACTGGATACGATCCTCAAGCCGCGTCAAGGAAGACGCGGCGATGGGAATCATCCTGTCCGTCTTCTTTGGTCTCGGCGTCATGCTGCTCACCTTTGTCAATCGGATGGCCGGGGCCAGCCAGAGCGGTCTCGACAGCTTTATCTTCGGGCAGGCCGCCTCCATGGTGAGCAAGGACGTATGGTTAATGTCCGGATTGGCCTTACTTGTTCTGTTCATATCCATAATTGCCTTCAAGGAATGGAAGCTGTTTCTGTTCGATGCGGCATTCGCGAAAGGATTAGGGTTGTCGAGTCGCTGGATGAACAGCTTGTATATGTTTTGCCTTGTGCTGGTCATTGTCGTCGGCATTCAGGCAGTCGGGGTCATTCTAATGGCCGCGCTGCTCATTACGCCAGCGGTCAGCGCCCGATACTGGACGAACTCCTTCAAGTGGATGATGGTATTGTCGGCCGTGTTCGGTGGGGGCGCAGGCGTCATCGGCACGTTGCTGAGCGCGTACGGCAAAGGATGGCCGACAGGCCCGTTTATCGTGATTGCGGCCGCTTCTCTGTTCGTCGTATCGTTGGCCTTTGGCATTCGCAAGGGTCTGCTTGTTATCGGGATTCAGCAATACCGCCAGCGCAAGCTGCTTAACAAGCCGTCCGTCCATCAACGCGGCGCGCTGGAAAGGGGGAATTCGGCATGAGTTACGCCGGTTGGATTATATTGACCGCTTCGCTAGTCGGGGTCTCCTGCGGCCTGGTCGGTTCTTTGCTCGTTTTGCGCAGAATGGCGATGATGGCGGATGCCATCAGTCATACGGTGTTGCTTGGCATTGTAACGGCGTTTCTGGTCACTCGGGAACTTAGCGGCATTCATATGCTGATTGGCGCGATCGCTGCCGGATTGCTGACCGCGATTTTAATTCAGTGGCTGCACTCGCTTGGCGTACAGCAGGAAGCTTCAATTGGCGTTGTGTTTACTTCTTTATTTGCCATTGGCGTCGTCCTGATTGCAACCAAGGTGGGGAATGCGCACCTGGATGTCCAGCACACCCTGATGGGGGAGATTACATTTATTCCTTGGGAAAAAATAAGCCTGCCCTGGATCGGGGAGGTGCCGGAAGCGGTCTTTATTTTATCGATCGTGCTGATCGTCGTTTTGATCGCTATTATTGGTTTTTTCAAGGAATGGAAGCTCACTTCGTTCGATCCCGCGCTTGCCGCGAGTATCGGCATTCCGGTTGTGCTCATGCATTACGTATTTATGGCGCTCGTGTCTGTGACAACGGTAGCGGCCTTCGACGCGGTTGGCGCGATTATGGTGGTGGCGATGCTGATCACGCCGGCGGCGGCGGCTTATCTATGGACGGACCGACTGGCGATGATGATGGCGTTAAGCGGGTTGTTTGGCATTGTTGCCGCTGTTTCCGGGTATTATATTGCCGTTTGGCTGGACACCTCCATTTCCGGATCGATGGCTTTTGCGACCGGACTCATATTCATGATCAGTTTCATTGCTTCGCCCAAGCATGGTATCGTGGCAAGATTGATGCGGCCGACCTTGACATCCAAATAAACAGGAGGGGACGAAATGACAACGCCCGGCATGGAAGATCATTTGGAGCAAATCTATTTATTGTCGCTCAGCAAAGGATATACTCGGGTTTCCGATGTTGCCGATGCGTTGTCCGTTCATCCCTCTTCCGCTTCGAAGATGGCGCAGAAACTCGGAGAATCCGGCTATATTGAATATGAGAAATACGGCCGAATTTGCTTGACGGGGAAAGGGAGCGAGATCGGCAAACAACTGCTTGACCGGCACCGGCTGCTGGAACGGTTTTTACGGCAGCTTGGCGTACCCGAGCAGCGCATCGAAAGAGAAGTGGAACAACTGGAGCATCATTTCAGCTGGAGCACGCTTGAACTGCTTCGAGATTTGGTGCATGTATTGGAAAAAGGACAAGAAACATCAAAAGACCACGGTCGAAGAAAGCAGCTATTGTAGGTCGGCTTGTATGTCTTCGATGATTTTAAGATTGAGCTAATATTCCAAAGCAAAGAGCTTCTGGCAATGCTTCTTCCGATGCTAAGGGCGGACTTTGCCGTAGACGAAACTTATATCTATCTGGAGGAGGCTCCGCTCGAATGCCCGATTTCCGCTTTTTGCGGCACACAGGATGAGGAAGCAAAGCGGGAAGACATGCAAGCATGGGCCGACTATACAAGCAGTGAAGGAGGTATTAATTGATGCAACCGCAAGCAAATGTCGTCTTGAAAACGAACCGATGGACGATGAGGGATTTCATTACACTGGCCATATTCAACGTGGTAATGCTAGTTATTCTTACCATCTGCAATATGATTGTCCATCCGATATGGTATTTGATCGGAGGGGGCATTGTCGCTCTCATTAATGGCCCCGTTTATATGGTATTGGCCAACAAAATAAGCAAGCCTGGCGTGCTTTTTTTCAATTCCGTCATGATAGGGCTATATTATACGGCCTTTGGCTTCATCTACTACTTGATTGTCATGGCCGTCGTCGGACTGCTGTGCGAGCTGGCTATGCTGGGGAATGGTACATACAAGAAAGCGGGTCGCAACGCCATTGGCTACGGAATCTTTTATGTCGGATATTCGTTGTGCGGCGTCGTGCCGCTCGTCTTGTTCCGTGAGCAATATGTGTCCATCCTGGAGCAAAGCTACACGCCGGCCAAGCTGGAGGAAATGCTTTATTACTTCAGCACACCTAGCTTGGTGTTCATCATGTGCGTCGTCTCGTTCGTCGGAGCTGCGGCCGGCTGCCTAGTCGGAAGCGCGATGCTGAAGAAGCATGTGAGGAAAGCGAAGCTTGTATGACACCGATGGACCCGCGAACACATGTCATTCTCCTGATTGCGTCCAGCATTCTGACCTTCCTTGCGACTGATCTTGCGCAAGTGCATATGCTGGTGGCGGTCAGCGCCTTGTATTTGATCTGGAACGGGTTACTCCGGAACGTGCTGTATTTTGTGCTGGTATACGCAGCGATAACGGCTTTGCTTCCTGTTATTCCGGATTTCTCCGCAATATTAGGGATTATCCTCTATACCTTTTCCAAAATGATGCCTATGGCGATGATCGGGTCGGCACTGTTGCAGGTGCCGCCCGGCAGGATGATGTCTGCCTTACGGAGGGCATATGTTCCCAAGCCTGTCGTTGTCATGCTCTGCATTCTGGTCCGATTTTTCCCGATGCTGCTGCTCGAATTCAAAGCGATTCGCGACGGCATCCGGGCAAGAGGCATATTCCCTAATTGGCACAGTGCCGTGCTGCCCGATCAGAGCGTACGAATGCTGCTTCGTACCGCTGATCGTCCGCTGCCTGAAGCTGTCATCCGAACTAGCAGCCTCGGCGGAGCTGCGGGGTATTGAATGCGATCGTGTGCGAACCACGATCTATCCAATCGGATTGAAGGCTATCGACCGTACTGCTGCAGGGTTGTATGTTCTGATGGGCGGTGTGATCTATTGGTTAGGTGGGATTAACCTATGATTGACTTGAACAATGTTACGTTTGTGTACGGCATAGATGGAGAGGAATCCGGGATAGAGCCAATAAGCGAATCGGGAGTAAGCCGAATCAGCTTATCCGTCCCGGCAGGCATGTGCACGGTGCTGTGCGGCCGCTCGGGAAGCGGCAAGAGTACAATATTGCGGCTTTTGAGCGGGTTGGCTCCAGGTTTCTACCCCGGCAAACTCACCGGCGAAGTGTTCGTAAGAGGCCAATCGCCATCGTTAATGTCCCCAGAGGAGCGTACGAGGCAAATCGGCGTTGTGTTCCAGGACCCGCGCAGCCAGTTTTTTATGAATGTTGTTCGGGATGAACTGGCGTTCTCGGCAGAAAATCTCGGCATCCCCCCGGACGAGGCGGTAGAGAGGATAACCCGGCAAGCCGAACTGCTTGGCATCACTCGCCTGCTGGACCGGAAGTTGAACCATCTATCCAGTGGACAAAAGCAGCGCGTCGCTATTGCAGCTGCATCCATTCTTGCGCCTCCGCTGCTCATTCTGGACGAACCGACGGCCAATCTGGATGAACCGACGACGCAAGCTGTCATAGCGCTTCTCGGCCAACTCAAGCGGAACGGCACAACACTTATCATCAGCGAGCACCGCTTGCACCCGCTGCTGCAGCTCGCTGACTCCTTCGTTTGCATGGACCGCGGTGAAATTGCCCGTGTATGGACGAACGACGAATTTGCCAAGCTCACCTACGAAGACGTTCGTCCGTTCGGACTGCGTCACCCGGAAATGATCCCTATTGCGTCGGAAAACAACGCGAAGCTTTGTCCGGCCGCATCGCCTGCCATAGTAGGATGCAATCTGACTTATCGCTACGGGAGAGGCGGCGAAGGATTTGAAGGAATGGACCTGACGCTCCCTGGAGGCAGCGTGACCGCGGTGACAGGGAACAATGGCGCGGGCAAAACGACGCTCGGCAAAATGTTGAGCGGCCTGCTCCGGCAAAGCAGGGGGGAGTTCATCCGCAACGATGCCCCCTTGAGCGCTCGCGCGCGACGAACCCTCAGTTACTTCGTCATGCAGGATGCCGACTATCAGCTTTATGCCGACAGCGTTGGCAACGAGCTGGTGCTGGGCAGGCGCATGGATGAGGGGCTGCGCACCCGGGCTTACGAGGCTTTGGAGGCATTCGGCTTAAGCGAACTTCGGCACAGACATCCCGCGTCCTTGTCCGGAGGAGAGAAGCAGCGTGTCACGATGGCTGCAGCGTACTGCTCGGATGCGGAGTTGATCGTGCTGGATGAACCGACAAGCGGGCTTGACGGCGATGGCCTCCTGCGCGTTGCCGCTTGGGTGAGGAAACTGGCACAGGCCGGCAAAACCGTTGTGATTATTACGCACGATCAGATCTTGACGGATCTGGCCTGCAACCGTGTGGTGACGCTGAAGAAAGGAAGGGGGGACGGCAGTGAAGGCGGAGAAAAAACAAGGAATAGCAAGGCTGCTCGAGCTGGCGGGCGAGAAAAAGATGCTGCTCATGTGGTCCGGGATATTATCTGCGGCAAGTGTCCTGATGAAGCTTGTACCGTATTTGGCGGTGTACTTTGTTATTGCTGAGCTGCTTCGGCACGCTCCGGACATCACCGCAGTCGACGGCGGTTATGTCATTCGATGGGCCGCATGGGGAGTGACAGGCATGGCGCTAGGATATGTCCTCATGTACTTCGGGGGAATGTGCTCTCACGTCGCTGCCTTCCGCATTCTGTACCAGATCAGGGTCAAGCTGTCCGATCACCTGGGGCGGCTGCCGCTCGGCTACTTCAGCAAGAATGCGACCGGCAAGCTCAAAAAAAACGTGGAGATGGACGTGGAGCGAATCGAGCTGTTTATCGCCCACCAGCTGCCGGATCTGATTTCTACCGCAGTGATGATTGCGGCGATGTTCGTCACGATGGTTTACCTGAACGCCTGGCTGGCGCTGGCCTGCATCATTCCGATTCTTATCGGTTTTACTGTTCAATATTCGATGATGGCTGGCGACAAGGCGAAAAGAGGCATGAAAGAATACTTTGACTCATTGGAAAGGATAAACAGCTCTGCGATTCAGTATGTACGGGGTATGCCTGCGATCAAGATGTTCGGACAGACGGTCCGCTCATTCCGCAAATTCCATGAAGATATCGTGCGCTACCGCGATTTCAGTCTCAAGTACGCTGACAATTTCCAGAATGGCTACGTGTCCTTTAAGGTGATCGTCGTATCGCTGGCCACATTCGTGCTGCCGGCTGGACTCTTTTTTCTCAGCGGGGAGCCGGACAACATGGCCTTTGCCTTAACCCTGATGTTCTTCCTCGTGCTGGCGCCGGGAGTGGCTTCGCCGATTTTCAAGCTTAACAACTTCGCCTCCACCATGAATGTCATCGTAGAGGGGGTCCGGCGCATCGACGAGATCCTGGAGCAGGAGGTAATCACGGAACCTGACGTTTCTGAGCGGCCGTCATCTTACGATGTGCAGTTTCACAGGGTCACCTTCTCTTACGGCGACCGGAATGGCGTCCCCGTGCTGCACAATATCAGCTTGACGGCACGGCAAGGAGAGATTACCGCTCTAGTAGGACCTTCCGGCTCTGGCAAGTCGACCATCGCCCAGTTGATTCCACGGTTCTGGGACGTTCAGGCGGGCGGTATTACGATCGGCGGCGTCGATATTAGGAAGATGAAGACGAGCGAACTGATGGCTACGATGTCCTTTGTGTTTCAGGATACGTTCCTGTTCTCGGATACGGTGTACAACAATATCGCGGTGGGCAATCCGGCGGCAAGGAGGGAGAACGTTCTTGCGGCGGCTCGTGCGGCTCAATGCCATACGTTTATCGAACGGCTGCCGGACGGCTACGATACACGGATCGGCGAAGGGGGCGTGTATTTATCGGGCGGCGAGGAGCAGCGGATTTCGGTGGCAAGAGCCATTCTCAAAAATGCTCCGATTCTTGTGCTTGACGAAGCGACGGCTTATGCCGATCCAGAGAACGAGTATCATATGCAGCTTGCCTTGGGAGAGTTGATGAAAGGGAAGACGGTGCTCATTATCGCCCATCGCCTGACGACGATCTGCGAAGCGGATCACATTATCGTGCTCAAGGACGGGCGCATCGAAGATATGGGCGTCCACCAGGAGCTGCTTTCCCGCAGCGGCCTATACAAGAACATGTGGAACGCCTACACGACGTCCACACACTGGCAAATCGAACGCATGTTGGGGAAAGAGGAGGGACTGTCTACATGATGGAGCGATTGCGGCATATAACTGCGGGCCGTCCGGAGACCATGCTAAGACCAGTCGTATGGACCGTGCTTGCCAATATCGCCAATATGATTCCGTTCGGCTGCTTGACCGTGGCGGTCAGCATCCTGTACTCGTATTACGCGGACCCGCAAGAGCCGCTGAACAGGCAGGGCATGTGGCTTGCCTGGGGAGGCATGGCGATCTTCCTTGTTCTGGTGTTTGTGGTTGAGGTGATGTCTTATCGCTCCGTGTACCGTGGAGCCTACCGTGCTTCGGCGGAAGGCCGGACGCAACTGGCCGAGCATATCCGGAAGCTGCCGCTCGGCTTTCTAATGAAGAAAAATTCCGGCGAGCTGGGCCAGATGATGATGAACGACTTCGCTCAGACGGAGAACGCCGCGACTCATATTTTGCCGCAGCTCGTTAGCGGCGCTGTCGTTCCTTTGCTGGCCTTTGCCGGATTATTCTTTGTTGATTGGCGGATGTCGCTGGCGATGCTGGCGGGCTTTCCCGTCACTCTGCTTATTTTATGGGGGGTGTCTCGCCTGGAGCGAAAGCTGGGGCAGAGTCATTCCGCAGCGAGAATCGACCAATCGGGCCGCCTGCAGGAGTACTTGCTCGGCATGAAGGTGATTAAAGCCTACAATTTGCGCGGAGACAACTTTACGAGATTGAAACAGGCCTACCATCATTTCATGACCGAGAGCATCAAGCTGGAAGGCGTACTCGGCCCGTTCTTTCTGGTTGCGATCGCCTTTGTGGAGATAGGCTTGCCTCTGATTACGATGACAGGCGTATATCTTATGTTGGATGGAGCCGTCACCGTGCCCGTTTTCGCCTTGTTTTTGCTAGTCGGAACGCGCATCTTCGATCCGATGTCGGTGGCAATTATGCGGCTGCCGGCGTTCAAATATGACGCTATGGCAGGTGAGCGTATTGCAGGCGTGCTCAAGCATCCCGTCATGACAGGGGAGAAGGGGCCGACGAAAAACCATGACATCCGATTCGACGAAGTTACATTCCGTTACGACAAGCTCATCGTGCTTGATCGTGTCACGGCAGAGATGAAGGAAGGGACGTTGACCGCCATTGTAGGCCTGTCAGGAGGCGGGAAAAGCACGATGCTGCGCCTTATTGCCCGATTCTATGATCCGCAGCAAGGGGCCGTGCTGCTAGGGGGCAGCGACATCCGGGAGATGGACCCGGAGCAGCTGCTTAAGAACATGTCGATGGTGTTCCAGGATGTCTATTTGTTCCATGATACGATTCGTAATAATATCCGCTACGGCCGGGAGGACGCAACCCAGGAGGAGATCGAAGCGGCTGCCAGAGAAGCTTGCTGCCACGATTTCATTATGAAGCTGCCGCAGGGCTACGACACCGTCGTAGGCGAAGGCGGCTCCACGTTGTCGGGCGGGGAGAAGCAGCGTATTTCCATCGCCCGCGCGATGCTCAAAAAAGCCCCGATCCTGCTGCTGGACGAGGCGACCTCTTCCTTGGACCCGGAGAACGAGTCGGTGCTGCAGAAGGCCATTGGTCGTCTGGTTCAAGAGCGTACCGTCATCATGATCGCTCATCGGCTGAAAACCGTTGTCAAGGCAGACAACATCATCGTCTTGGACCAGGGGCGTGTCGTAGAGCAAGGACGGCATGAGGAACTGCTTGGCAGAGGAGGTTTGTATGCGAGGCTATGGGAGCTGCAAACCCGCGCGAGCGGGTGGAAAATTTCCGGCACAAAGGAGGTAACGAGATGAGTCAAACCGCCGTTCATGACAAAGAACGGCAGCAGCGCCTCATTCTGCCTTCCGAAGTTACTGATAAGATCGTACCCTATTTCCAAGGAGTTTAATCTGCGTCAGTATAATTTCAATACGGATCTTGGCACAGGTACCGGGAAAATTAAAGTTGACTATGTAGAGTCTTCTTCTCATGGCGGCGGAGGATGGAAAAAGTAATTATTTGCTGATAAAAAAGGGAAAAAAGCGGCCAGAGGACCGCTTTCTTCTCTTTTTAAGAATCCTGATTCTCTAGCTTATCATATGTCTCGTCATATACCCACGTCAGCCCTCCATCTTTGCTAGTAAGATAAATGGTTCCTACAGTTTGACCGTCTTCTAGCTTCGTCAATAAAATGGGATAAAGTCCTTCTTTTCCGTTCACGCTGGTACAGCTCAAGCGAACGGCTGCAAGCTTGCTGGACTCCGAGGTGGCCATACTGCGGGCTCAGATTCGGCCTCACTTTTTATTCAATGCGTTCAACACGATTATCTGGATGAGCAAGCGCGACGCATTATCTCGGGTTCATCAATCTGTAGTTGATGAAACATTTTGGACAGAAAGCATCATGAAACTCGGCCTGTGCATCGCTGTCTCCGTGGGGGAAAGGAGAATGCACAGGCCGAATTGGTTGTGGGAGCAAAGAAGGTAAGGAAAGGGTTCTTTGCAATGTTCGTTTTCTGGTGCTCCAATTACTGCCCACACTAGCTTGACACTGACTAACATAAGATTCAAATTGCATGAATGAAGTAGCCATGATATGATGAAGATAGAAAATAAGGAGCCGGACGGCCATCCGACTCCCTGCACAACATATTGGGTGGGAAACCCCCAGTCAGAGACCAGAAAATAACCCGCAGGCCGTCAACCTGGGCGGGTTATTTTCGTTTTTTCAGATATGTGAGCAAAGCCAGCAAGAACATGCCGAGCATGATCACTTCTGTCAACGAAAATTGCATAAGCATCACCTCCGCTCTGGAGGCGATACTTCCCCACCCAAGTCTGTTGTACACCAGTATTATATCAAAATATGACATTTCCTGCATAGAAGGTTGGTAGAAAGTCGGAAGAAGCGCGATAAGGGGGCATATCCCCATTACTCAGACAACACATGTGGAGTTATGTGGAGTGCGTAATAGGGATATGTCGACAGTGACTACAAAAACAAGGTGGTGAGAGATACGATGATTGAACAATCCAAAATTCTTAAATTAAAGTCCGAATTACTATGCGTTGGGACATATCATCTCACCGCAGGAAAGAAGTCATGAGGAGGAGCAGATCTATGGTGAACATTAAGAATGAATTGAAAAGCATTTCTGATGGAGCGGAAAACTTGAGGTTTAATGACTTGGACGTAGATCCTCAGGCTATTCGGGCCATCATGATCAATGAGATCGTACCATCTGATCCAGAGCAGGACTTCTATGGCGGAGGAAGTGCCCAATATTTGGAGACCGTCATTCCCCTGTTTCAAAAAGCAGGCCTGCCCGTAACCTCCATCGAAGACATTCTCAAAATGGGCATCTATCTCACCAATGCGGTCAAGAAGCCCAAATCCCAGTATACGGTAGAGAAAAGCAGCATTGAACGTAGCCTGCCGTTTCTGGAAAGGGAGCTTAGCCTATTCCCCCATGTGAGGGTCATTATGCTCATGGGTGACATAGCGAAAAAAGCGTTTAACCTCCTCGCCAAGAAAAAGACCGGAAAAAACGCCGTGCCTTCAATTCCAACCTACAAGATTCGCCACAGCGAAATCTATTATGGAGATATACGAGTCATGCCTTCGTATATTATGACCGGGGGCAATATTTTGATCGAAAAATCCAAATTTGAAATGGCCGCTGAAGATATAGCGCTCATGGCAAAGCTCATCAGCGAACGATCGTAATCCGATAATACCAATCTGGCGGACGGTAGGTGTGAAGATTCAAACCGCTCGGGGAGTAAAATTCCGGTCCCACCGTTCAGCGGGGCGGCCTCGAAGCGAAGTTCTCCCTGAAAAAAGGACGCCATGCTTTTGAATCCTGTCAGCAAAATTCGGGCCACGAGATCGCGCGTGTGCACCGCATACTTTAAGGCGGATGCTTTTCCCCCTCCGTCGGAGACGAGCATGACGTCCTCGGTCAGCAGAGAAAGCACATGATCGACGTTGCCTTGCTCGAGAGATGTGAGGAAGCGGATAACCCATTCCATTTCGATCGCTTCGGCCGCGATCGGCTCCTCCTCGGATATTCCCATTTTGGTTCTTGCCCGGCTCATCACCTTGCGGCAATTCGTCTCTCGTTTGCCAAGCAGTTCGGCGATCTCGAGGTAGTCGAAGCCCAGCGCCTCGCGCAAAATGAAAACTGCCCGCTCTGTCGGCGTCAGCCTTTCCAACAATACGGCCTTTCCCGTCGGAAATCGATGAACTTCAACTCCGACGATTCTTCTTGCCCCTTGCGATCTCTGTTTCGAGCGCGCTGAGCTTCGACTCCCAGAAGGAGCGGAGGCGGACACAGAAGACCTTATTTTGCAGGAACCCCATCATTTTGAAGGCGATTCGGACAGACTTTCGATAATCCATGGCCGAAATGGCTATCTCGGAGCCAAATAGCGGATCCTGTGTCCGCGAAGGTACGCAAAACCCGCTTTTGTTCAAAGAGGGACGGATCCTCTGTCCGAACAGCCTAGGGCACTAGAGCAAGGGAGTCAGTGGGCTTGAAGCAAGGCGAGGCGGTGGGCGATAGGCGAAAGGCGTGCAAAAAATGGAAAAAACGGGAAGCGCAACGAAACGAGGCCGCTTTATCATGGCACCATTGAGTTGCCCGCCGGTATTGTTGTTTCACTGATCGGCGGCACGTATCTGGGGGAACGTCAAATAGCCCTTACCTGGCGGCGAAATCGTAATTCTTTCAAAATCAAACAAACGTTCCTAATAAAGAAGTACAATGGAATCTGGGGTGGGCATGGCACTTTTAACATCCATCGGGAATAACTTCAAGAGAAAGTAAGAACCCACCCCATGGTTCACCGGCCTAGGTGGGTTCGCTTTATCCTGAGACTTAGAAGGGATAACCCAACCAAGCCAATTGTGCATCCGAGTGTTAGCAGCACTCGGCTTCTTAGAACTATGATAACATAAAGTTCGGTTCAAGCTCCTCATAGAAAATTAAATTCATGCATGGCTTAACAACATAGCGGAAAGGGAGAGATCCCGTGTCATACCGGCAAAATTTCCATGAACAAGAGGCTCGGCGCGATTGGTTGGATTTCATGATCGCGTCTTCCAGGCTTCAGTATCCGACGGTGCCGGAGTCGTATGTGCAGCGGCCGCGTCTTGAAATGAAGCTGAACGGCGTATTCAAACGGTGTCTGACCCTCATAACCGCCCCGCCAGGGTCGGGAAAAACGATGCTGGTAAGCGGATGGAAAGAGCGTGCGCCTCATCCTGTTGTGTGCATTACGTTGGAAGAAGCGGATAATCACTTTTTGCGATTTTGGCTCCATATCCTGGCCGCTATCCATGAAGCTGCTCCCGGCTTCGATCATCGGGTGACGGAGCAGTTTGTCGAGCAATTCCTGCAGCAACCGAGAGGCGCGCTAGCTTTCTTGGTTGCCGAATGCTCCCGTCTATCCGAGCCCATTGCTATTGTACTGGACGATTATCACACGATCGCCATTCCCGAGATCCATGAATCGTTCTCTTACTGGATTCGGAATATGCCGGCTTGCCTTCATATGATTGTGGCCAGTCGGATCGATATTCCATTCAGGCTTCCTAAAAGATTGCGTTATGTGATCGGGTGGTCGGATTTGGCCTTCAGCCGCAATGAAGCAAGACGATTTTATGAGAAAGCGCTGCACGCCCCGATTTCCGAGGAGCAGGCGCAGAAGTGGCAGGAGCAAACGGAGGGCTGGATTCTGGGAATGAAGCTGATGATTGCTCACGGCAATCCTGAAGCTTGGATCAGGGAGCCAGACGATCCGGTTGACATTCGCGAACAGCTGCTGACGCAGATCTTCACCCGACAGTCGCCCGAAACGATGGCGTTTCTTCTTCGTACCGCGATTCCGCACCAACTGAATCACGCCCTTTGCACAGAACTGACGGGTCTTGAAACGATGCCCGACATGCTGGAGAAGCTGGCGAAGGATCACGTTTTTTTACATCGCTTGGGCACCGGCAGCGAGGAATGGTTTCGTTATCACCCGTTGGTTGCCCAGCTGCTGCAAGACAAGCTTCACAAAGAGGATCCCCAATTATGGCAAGCTCTTCAAAGGAAAACAGCCAGATGGCTTGAGAACAACGGCTATCCGATGGAAGCCATGGAGCATTACGTAAGAGGGGGCCATTACGAAGAAGCGGGGATGCTGCTTGAAGGTTTGTTCAAGCAGTTCATTATGAGCGAAGCTTGGACGTTAATGCGTTATTTCACCCTCATTCCGGAGCAGACGATTCAGGACAGACCGAAGCTGTATTTGTCGTATTTATTTTTTGCGGCAGGAAATCAGGATACGGATCGGACTATGCAGCAGTTGGATACAATCGAACATAGGGTCAGGGCAGATGCGGGTCTGCGCAGCAAACAAGAAACGGATTATTACATGAGGGTTATTCTTGTGATGCGCGCCTATGTATGCATCCTGAAAAAGGATCTGGACGGACTTGTCCATTATTTGCTCGCATACGCAGACTTGGGCTACCCCGACGACGAGATATTCGCCTATATCGATTACGCCGTGCAGGAAAGCTCGCGGTTAAGCAGCTTCCCTGGAGTTACCGGACATCTGAGTCGGGCCAAAGCTTGCTTCGGGCCGATCGTTCAAGCGTGGCGGCACGTTCGCTCCTATAATACGGCCTATTATGCGATCGGCTACGCGGAGCTCATGTATGAGTGGAACCAGCTCGGCGAAGCAGAGCAGTATGCGGATCTTGCCCGTTCCATTGGAGATGAACAACGCAAAGCCGCACTAATCGTTCCGGCGGCCCTTCTGCAGGCGCGTCTTGCTTATTTCAGCAAAAAGGACCAGGAGGCTCTACTCCGGCTGCAGGCTGTGCGTTCGGCGCTGGATACTAAGGAACTCGAGTATTGGTCTCCGATCCTGGATGCTTACGAAGTAAAGTTGCAGCTTCTATCGGCCGAAGGGGATGAGGAAGCGGCGGGCCGATATCTGGCTTCGTATAAGGCCGTTGCGGGAAGGTCGATCAACAATCAGCTCTTGTGCGCCCTTGCGTATGCAAGAGCGCTGATCGCGCGCGAGCGGTATGCCGAAGCTCAGGCCGAGCTCACACGAATTCAAAAGCTGGCCGGAAGTCATGATTTGCTTATGGAGCAATTGGAAGCGTACCTGCTGCAAGCCGTGATGTGTCGGAAGCAAGGCAAACTGAGACGGGCTGCGGGGCTGTTCGGCAAAGCGGTTGGTTTATCCTACAAGGAAGGGCATATCCGAGTGTATATCGACGAAGGAGAACCGATCCGGGAGGCTGCGTACCGATATCGGGAACTGCGGAAGCTGTACAGGGTGAAGGAACGTCACGTCTCGATTCGTTATGTCGATCAGATCCTGATCGCTTTTGAAGCTCAGGAGGCGAGGGCGAAGAACGTTTCGGTTTCCGGCGCCAATACGCTAAGCCCGATGGAGAAGCAGGTGCTGAAGGCATTGTCCAAAAGCTGGACAAGCAAAGAAATCGCCATGCATATCGGCGTGAGCACAGGCACTGTAAACACCTATATTCAACGAATATTCACGAAATTAAAGGTCAACAAACGCAAGCAGGCCGTAATCGAAGCTTATCGGCTGGGGTGGCTTGAAATCGAGTAAATGGACAAAAAAGTCCTTGGAATTATATACAAAGCCTTGGAGAAGCGCATCGAATCTGAGGTTTTGTATGTAGTTTTAGGGGCTTTTTTTGTTTCTTCCAACCCCCTAGACTTGAAAGTAGAGGCAAGGAAATGAGAGGCAATGCGAGATAAGGAGAGTAAGAATAATGGGTGGAAGTAAAGCGAGAAGGGTGCGGGGCTGGCTATTGTGTACACTCCTGATTGTCCATAGCCTATTCGGTTTCCCGAATCTATCGATCGCGCAAAGCTTTTCCGATACGGAAAGTCATTGGGCCGGGCAGGAGATCAAGCAGGGCGTTGCCGATGGGTGGATTAACGGATATCCGGATGGCAGCTTCCAGCCGGACCGTTCCATTTCCCGCGCGGAAATGGTTTCTTTGTTTCAACGAGCCGGCGGGTTTTCGGCCGAAGCCGATGTTGCGCAGCAGATCCGTTTTACCGATGTGGCCCCAAACGCCTGGTATTCGGACGCGATTTACGCGGCGGCAGCGGCCGGGATTTTATACGGTTTCGAGGATGGCTCCATGAGACCGGATCGGCCGGTCAGCCGGCAAGAAGCGGCGGTCATGATGGCAAGAATGGCTCAACTCGAAGCGAATGAGGCGGCAGCGGCAAAGTTTAGCGACGCGCTGCCTGCATGGAGCAAAGGGCACATTGGGGCCAGTGCTGCAGCGGGGTGGATAAAGGGTTACCCGGACGGCAGCTTTCGGCCTAACCAATTGTTGACGCGTGCAGAAGCGGTCGTGATCCTGAGTCGTTATTTGGAAGCTCCGCCTTCCTCCAATAGAGACCTCGTCTTCGATACGGAAGGTGCCTATGGTCCGGCAACTGGCAGGATGAGCGTCGAAGGAAACGTCGTTGTGGATGCCGCCAAGGTTACGCTGCAAAACATGGACATTGCCGGGAACTTGATTTTTACCGATAAGCTCGGCGCAGGAGACGCAGTTGTTCGGAATGTCCGCGTCACGGGAACGGCGTTGGTCCATGGCGGCGGAGAGCAAAGTATTCATGTACGGGACAGCGACATCAAGGCGCTGACCGTCGATAAGAAGGGATCGCGCGTGCGCATTCTCGCAAGCGGCAGCTCGGTTATCCCGACGACTACGCTATTATCCAGTGCTATTCTTGAGGAAAACGAAGTAACGGGAACGGGGTTCGAGCATGTCGTACTATCCAAGTCCAAGGAGGCCAAGGCAGAGTCCGAGTCCGAGGCGAGGTTGCGCGGCAGCTTCGATACGGCAACCCTGATCTCCCCCCAGTGGAAGCTAAGCTTGGAGAGAGGAGCGATCCATACCCTTCGTATTGCGGAAGGGAGCGGGGATTCGGGAGTTTCCTTGGAGGATGGAACGAAGGTCGATTTGGCGGTTATTGAAAAGGCGGCTATCTTCTCAGGCAAAGGCATAATTAAGAAAGCGGAGCTGAAAGCGAACGAGATTCGGTTTGACCGCAATCCCAAAAGCGTTAGCTGCGTCTCTGGCGTAACTCACGCCTTATGCCAGCAGCCCACGAGCTCCTCGGGCGGGTCATCTTCGCCAAGGCCAACTCCAACTCCGACTCCGACGGTAACGGCGCTGGTGTACGAGCCGCAGCAAGCGAGGCTGAGTTACCTGGGGCAGGAAATACAAGCGGAAGTCACCGCCCGGTGGAGCGACGGTACGACGAAGGAAGCGACGAGCGAGGCACTGTGGCGATCGCAGGACCCTGACGTTGCGACCGTAAGCGGTACCGGGACGATTCGTGCAGTCGGAGAAGGACTAACGTATGTGGAAGCGACCTATAGAGGCCATTCCGTGCAAATTCCGGTAGAAGTCCGCATCCCTTCGTCCGTTATCGGCGCTTACAGGGTCGAAGCGCATTTGGCCCAAAGCACGCCGGTAGCCGGTGAGACGAATGCGCTTCGACTCGTCGTTCAACGTTCGGACGGAAGTACGGATACCGCATTCAGCGGCCTTAGGAAGGTTGTTGCGAGCGGCTTTAGCACAGCGCCGGACGGTACGATCGGGCAGTGGAACGGCGTCTCCATCGATGACGCTGCAAACGAATACGAGGTTGATTTTACCGCCGGGGAGGCTGGCGTGGACCTGATCTTGCACCATGCGGAAGCTCAGACCCTCGTGTTTGCAGTAGCGGACGTTGTGGAGCCGGAAGCAAGGAAAATCGTTACTCCGTCTTCGGCAGAAGCGCAAACAGCGATCTTGCAAACCCAACCCAGCCTGGATGCGGTCAGCGGAGAGCGTATGGCCGAACAGCCTGTTGTCGTTCTGTTGGATCGGTTTCGCAACATCGCAACGAATTCGGCTCTAGTCGTAACGGCTTCCCTGTCGGGAAGCGATGCCGGATCCGCCTCGCTTCATGGCACAACAGTTATTCCTGCCGTGAACGGAATCGCTTCTTATACCGACTTGTATTTGCAAGGCAGAGGTACGGGCGTAACGATTGCCTTCGTACCCGCCGGCCTTGCCGGGGTTAACAGCGACCCGATTTCGATTAAAGCGCCTTTCGCCGGAGGCAGCGGTACGGCAAGCGATCCTTATCTGGTCGCCACGGCTGAACAGTTAAACGAGGTAAGGTATGATTTGGGCGCCCATTTCCTTCAGACGGAGGATATTGACTTGAGTGCGGCTCGATACAGCGCAGGAGAGGGATGGGAGCCGATCGGCGAAGGCAAGATCGCGCCCAACGGTTCTCTTGCGGGCGATCCGTTCACCGGAACTTTCGACGGCGGCGGCAACACGATCCGTCATTTGACGATCCAGTCGCAGCGCGGCTGGTCGGGTCTATTCGGTTATATTCGAAATGCGGAATTGCGAAATATTCACCTTGAAAATCTAAATATCGAAGCTAGCCACTATTCGGGCGGATTGGTCGGACACAGCATTGAAAGTAACATCAGCGACAGCAGCGTAAAGGGAGAGGTGAGCGGCACAACGGTCTTCGGCGGACTCGTCGGGTACAGTCTGGAGGGCTCGATTAAACGTTCGTCAGCCGAAGTCCGCTTGTCGGCGACCCAAGCCTCCCATGATCAAGTCATACCGGTCACAGGCTACATCGGCGGCTTGGTCGGGGGAATGCATTCCGGTTTGATCGCCGATTCTTATTCAAGAGGGCGGCTCGTCACCGATGGCGACTCCTACACGGCTGTCGGCGGTCTCGTAGGATACAGCGATCAAGGAACCATCCGTTATTCTTACGCGGCGGTATCCGTCGAAGGGGATCTGACTAAATCTGCAGGAGGCTTGGCGGGAGGGTCGGATGGAGCGGTATACACGTCTGCCTACTATGATCAGGAAATCGCCGGACTAACCGATACGGGTAAAGGAACCCCGTTAAGCACGGAAAGGATGAGAACGCAAGCGAGCTTCATGGATTGGAAGTTCGACGAGACTTGGGCGATTGTAGAAGGCTGCGGCTATCCTTATTTGAAGGGGCTGTCGGAAGCCGATTTGTCATGCTTCAAGGCGGGCTTGGGACCGGAAGGGACATCTCCCGTGGAGGGGATACCGTTCGAGGTGCGGCTAACTGAGGCCCAGGATGCTGCGGGTCAGTCTCTGAACAAAGCTGCGGCAGTTGTTGTCACATGGAAGGAAGGGAACGAAAGCTTATTCGGCGGCGAGATTCTCTTTGTCAATGGGGAAGCCCGAATTCCAATTACGATAGGCACTGCCGGGTTATACACGCTCGTGATACAAATTGCAGACATCGCCCCGGCCAAGTCGATTGCCGTTACGATAGCGCCTGCTGCTCCGCCGCATCCGTTCGCCGGCGGAGCGGGAACCGAGGCGGACCCGTATGGGATTGAAACCGCCGAACAGTTGGATGCTGTGAGACAGTATTTGCAATCTCATTTTAAGCTGAACAATGACATCAATCTGAATGTGGCTCCCTATAACCAGGGAGAGGGCTGGCAGCCGATCGGAACCTATCGAGACAATTTCAAGGGCAGCTTCGACGGAGGAGGCCATACGATTACCGGCCTGACCATCAATCGACCGTCTACGGATACGAATGTCGGCCTGTTCGGCTTCGTCTCGAATTCCGCTATTCGAAACCTGCACTTGAAGGATGTCCAGGTCGCAAGCGAGGGGCACGGTGTCGGCGGTTTGGCCGGTACAATCTGGTACGGAACCGTAGAGAACGTGTCCGTTCAAGGAACGGTGAGTTCCACAGGTGCGCTTGTCGGCGGGGTGGTCGGCGATTTTGCCCGCGGAACGATGCGCTACGTATATGCCGACATCTCGGTCGAAGGCGAATTAAACGTCGGCGGCATAGTCGGATATGTTACAGGGGAGGGCTATGGCGCGACGATCGAACGTTCTTACTCCAGGGGAACGGTTAAAGCGACAGAAAACGCCGTCGGCGGAGTGGCGGGCTGGATTGAACTCGATTGCGTTATCGCCGATTCGTATTCGCTGGCCGAAATCATCGGCAGATCGAACACGGGCGGCGTGGTTGGCAGCGTTCAGGGAGAGGTTCGAAACGTCTATGCGGCAGGCAGAGTCACGAATGAATATAACGATCCGGGCGGTATCGCCGGCTTTGTCGGGCGCGGCAAAGTGACGGGCAGCTATTACGACCGCCAGACGACGACAAGATCGGATTACGGAAATGGCGATCCCAAAACGACGACGGATATGAAAAGAAAAAGTACATTCGTGAATTGGGACTTTAGCGAAATTTGGAGTATTGATGAAGGTAGTAGCTATCCTTACTTGCAATGGCCGGATTCGATGTAGCGGATGAAAAGACGTGATCGGACACAGAAGCCCTTATTTTGCTGAAACCCCCTTATTTTGAAGATGAATCGGACAGACGATCCGTTATTTCGATGATTTATGGCCGAAATCGCCGTCTCGGAGCGAAATAACGGATCCTCTGTCCGCACAGATGCAAAAAAACCGGTTTTGTTCACCATTAGCGGATCCTCTGTCCGAACGGCCTGAACAAAACGGTACATAGAAAGGCCGTCAGGGCGAACCTCCCTGACGGTTTTTCTTAATTACGCCCGAAAGCTCAGAACTTAGATTTTAAAGGCATTATGGTATGATAAAAAGATAATATTAGTAATTATATAGATCGTGTTTGCCTAACGATTGCTTTCTGCTAACTCTATCATGAAGGAGGAGAAGCAATGGGTACGGAGGAGTGGATTTCTGCCGGCACGCTGGAACAATTGAAAGCAGACGGCGCTAAAGTGATCAAAGGGGGAATCGCCGTATTTGCCCATGAAAACGGAGCGGCAGCAGTGGACAATCGCTGCCCGCATCTCGGTTTTCCGCTTCATTTGGGGAGTCTTTGCAACGGAATATTGACCTGCCACTGGCATCATGCGCGTTTTGACCTATGCAGCGGCGGCACGCTTGACCCTTGGGCAGACGATGCGCTGGCTCATGATGTCAAGATCGAGAACGGGGAAGTATGGGTTAACAAAGCGCCGCGGCACGCCATGACGATTGAGAAGTTAAATCAGCGATTGCGGGAGGGCTTGGAGCAAAACATCGGCATTGTCATCGCCAAAGCTGTCGTCGGCCTTATCGAAGCCGGCGTGTCCGAAGACGAGATTGTGCGCGTCGGCATCTTGTACGGGACATCGCAAAGCGGCGGTTGGGGCAGCGGTTTGACGATTCTGGCAGCTATGCGCAATGCGCTTCCAAAGCTGGACAAGTCAGGGCGCATTCTGGCGCTGTATCACGGTCTTGCGCACGTTGCTCGTGAAGGAGTCGGGCGTCCTCCTCGCCGGCTCCTCGGAGCTTTGCCGTCTGCGGATATATCGGCGGGGCGGCTTGCTGCCTGGTATCGCAGCTGTACGGAAGTGCGGGATACGCAAGGCGCCGAGAAAGTGCTGCTGACCGCAATATCCGCCGGCATATCTCCGGAGCAGCTCGCGGACATGATGCTCATTGCCGTCACCGATCATTTTTATCTGGACGGAGGGCATACGTTCGATTTCCATAATAAAGCGTTTGAAACGCTCGAAGCTATCGGTCCGGATGCAGCCGAATCTATTCTTGCCGCGCTTACGCCCCTGCTGAGAAACCCGTCGCGGAGCGAGGAGCAGCACCATTGGCAATCGCCGGTAGACCTGGTCACGCCGCTGAATCAAACCTTCGAGCGGTTGCAGCGCGAAGGAGTCTCGCGGCGGGCCGCCGCTTCCAATGCCGCATTTGATGAAGAAGCGTTCGTGGAGCAGCTGCTCGGCGATCAGCCCCTTGCAACGATTCGGCAAATTGCCGACTTTCTGCTTAACGGCATTGCCCCTGCACGCTTGGCCCGGCTGATTGCTTTGGCGGCTGCGGAACGCATCGTGCGGTTCCATACCCAGAATGACTTCGGGGATTGGCTTGCCGTTCTGCATACGTTCACCTATGCTCACGCCGTGCATGAAAGGTTGCTGCGTTCGGAGGAGCCGCTGTTGCATCGCGCTTTGTTTTACGGGGCGATTGCGATTTATCACGACCGTTTCCTGAACGTGCCGCGCGCTCCAAAGCCGAAAAAGGATGAATATATGAAAGGCATGGCTGAAGCTCTAACGGAGGATTTGCTGACGCTGCTGGATCGGCGGCAGCAAGTGGAAGAAGCGGCAGGTTGGGTAGCTGCGTATTTGGACTCGAGGCGTGACCGCGCGCCATTGCTTAATACGCTTGGTCACTGTCTGCTGCGCGAAGACGCGGAATTTCACTCCTTTCAAATGTACGAGGCTGCTATCGCCGAATATGAACATTGGTATTCTTTAAGAGGAACCGAGGCGTTAGCCGATCGCGCCGCAAATACAATGCTGATCGCATGCGCCCGCTATCTGGCCGCCCATGCCCCGACAGCGCGAGAGATGCCGCATACCGCACGCATTGCATGGCGGCTGCATCGCGGCGAGCGACTTTTTGAATCCGAATAATGAAGCCGTCTCGGCGAAAGGACAGGGATGCTGGGTATCGGGGGTGTCGGCATCACTTGATGCGAAGCTGAAACGGACAGGGGAGACCTTATTTTGCCGAAACCCCTCACCGGAATCGTCAACGGGTACGAGGACGGCAGCTTCCGGCCAGATGCGCAGATCACCCGGGCGGAGATGGCGTCGATGATTGCCAAAGCGCTGAAGGCGCCTCTTGACGCGAATGCGCAAACCGGCTTCGCCGATGACGAAGACATTCCGAAATGGGCGAAGGGCGCGGTGGAAGCGATCCGCGAACTGGGCATCGCCGGCGGCCGCGGCGGCAACCAATTCGTTCCGAACGCACGGCAACAAGGGCGGAAGCGGCGATCATGCTGCTCCGGATGCTGGATATTCGGGATGATTGACACGGAATAGAAACCGCCGAGGGAAGGCGTCAGACCTTCCCTCGGCTTGTTTATGTTTCTGCGCTCTTTCCACATATCGCCAAGCTGGTGCTTTGGTCGTAAGATAAGGTTATTTTTCGCGCCTTCGCGCCGTTCATTGGGCTTTCTGTTCTTCCGTCACCTCAGACCTCACGCTCCACCCGGCCTGTCGCCCCGACGTCCAACCGTCTTTCATCCTCTGTGCCCTCCCCCCAGACCGTTCGGACAGAGGATCCGCTAATTGTGAACAAAACCGTTTTTTTTGCATCTGTGCGGACAGAGGATCCGTGAGCGACCGGGCAAGGTCGTGTAGTTTAGCAGGTGGAAACCCTGCTTGGTAAGACGAAAGCCACGTCGCCAATACCGAGTCTTGGGCTGCCAACAGTAATGTTGGGTGCTAAGCGTAGACAGGTAGGCAGTAGGCCTGCAATTGAGCCTCGAAATTCTGTACATCGGGAAGGCCGACGGTTTGCGGATACTGGAAGGCAACATGCGGATGTGCGTGAAAAGGCGAGTGCATCCGTACTTCCCCGGGGTCAGGGAACCAGGCATGCTGACCAATGACTACACGGTAACCTGGGAGGTCCTGCGGCTCTTCTGCGGCCAAGTACTGTTTAGGAACAGCCCGGGAGTATGGCAAACAACCGATCAAAAGGGAGAATCTCAAATGGCGCGCAGGAAGTCGGACAGTCTCGTAGTACCGATGAGGCCGGGTAATGCCGGAAGAGGGAAGGAGGCTGCACGACACCGATCTTGGTAAGGAAACAGATGCTGCACACAGAGGTAGGGAACAGATGGATACGAAATTATCAAGAATAGTAGAAGTCGCAAAGACTAGACCGAAAGAACGATTCACCTCACTGTCGCACCTGCTCGACAAGCAAATGCTGTGGGACTGTCATCTTGAACTGCCGGCTGACAAAGCCACAGGGATAGACGAAGTCACTAAAGCGGAATATGAGAAGAATCTAGAGGCTAACTTGGAAGACTTGGTGGCCCGCATGAAACGGCAGGCGTACAAACCGCAGCCGTCAAGGCGGACCTACATCCCGAAGGACGAGAAGAACTTAAGACCGCTCGGCATTCCGGCATACGAAGACAAGATCGTACAGAAGGCGATGTGCAAGGTACTGAATGCGATCTACGAGCAGAAGTTTCTAAACAGCTCGTACGGGTTCAGGCCGGGAAGAAATCAGCACCAGGCCCTGCGCGAGTTGGACCGGATCATCATGAGACAGCCGATAAGGTACGTGGTGGATGCGGATATCAAAGGCTTCTTCAACCACGTCGACCATGACTGGTTGATGAAATTTCTGGCGCATGACATCGCGGACCCCAATTTCCTGAGACTCATTAGACGGTTTCTCAAGGCGGGGATTATCGAGGACGGAACGTTCGAGGAAACAACCGAGGGCACGCCGCAGGGTGGACTCATATCACCAATTCTTGGGAATGTATACTTGCACTACGCCCTCGACCTCTGGTTCGAAATCGAAGTCAAGAGAAGCTTATGTAAGGGGAAGGCTGCGATGGTGCGCTTCGCGGACGATTTCGTATGTTGCTTCGAGTATGAAGAAGATGCAAAGGCGTTCTACACCGAGTTGGTGGAGCGACTGAAGAAATTCAACTTGTCCATTGCGGAAGAGAAAACCAAGATTATCCGATTTGGCAGAGGTTCAGAGAACGAGGGCGACAAGGGGGGGAGGCGGAAACCCGGGACGTTTGACTTCCTGGGATTCCGCCACATCTGGGGCAAAGGAAAAAGCGGGAAATACCGGCTGCTTCGCAAAACGAGCCCCAAGAAGTTTCGAACACGGGTGAAGGCATTCAAAGACTACATCAGACGCAATCGACATATGAAGGAGCAGGAATTAGTCAAGGCGGTACGCATGAAGTTGAACGGTCACTACCAGTACTATGGCGTGTCGGATAACTTCAAGGGCATTTTAGCGTACTACCGGGCCGTGCTATTCCTCATCAGAAAGTGGAGAAATAGACGCGGACAGAAACTGTCCTTCACAATCGAGAAGTTCGAGATGTTCGTCAAAAGAAGCCAATTCCCCCTTCCCAATATAAAAGTAAATCTTTTTGCAAACAAGGTCTAAGCGATAACTATGAATGGTGGCGTGAAGAGCCGTATGCCTTAATTGGGCACGTACGGATCTGTGAGGGGCAAGGGGCCCAAGCCGGGAAGGCGAGGCCCCACCTACTCGACTATTCGGCTTCGAGATGGCGATTTTGGCCCTTGATCATTGAAATAGCGGATCGTCAGTCCGAACCGCCTTCAAAATACGGGGGTTTCGGCAAAATAAGGTATTCTGTGTCCGATCTGCGGAATCGGGGACGTCGTTGGATTTGTGTTCTTCAACGGATTTACGGTCGAAGCGGATGACGTTAAAATAGTAATCGTTGTATACAGTATCTAAGGCGGGATGTTATGAAAAAACCATTCTTTCGTTCTCTAATTGTAGGCCTGATATTCGTAGTTGTTTATTATGCTTTTCCGATCATTCAAGGGATGTATCTGACATCGAACTATGTTCCAGAGATTATAGAAAAGTACGAGTCAGTGGATTATCTGCAGCATGAAGTCACATTTGGACAGGGACTAAGCCCAGTGTGGAGAGCAATTGAAATCATCGGAGTTATGTTGCTAGGAATGGTTGTATACTACATTGGCAGGGCTTTAAGAAGAAGGAAGTAAAAGATCGTCACTCTGAAGGGAGAAACGAACATGACCAAGAGAAGTGAAATCGGCAATAAAACGGAGCTTTCGCCGGAGCAACGCGAAGGACTTCTCCAAGCATTGAAAGCCCGTTTCGAGAAAAACATGAACCGCCATCAAGGCCTTGAATGGGCTGACGTACAAGCAAAGCTTGAAGCAAATATCGAAAAGCTGCGGTCGCTCCATGAAATGGAGAGAACTGGCGGCGAGCCGGATGTTGTCGGCCATGACGATAAGACGGGCGAATACATTTTCTATGATTGTTCGGCGGAAAGTCCTAAAGGTCGCAGAAGCGTTTGTTACGACCGTGAAGCGCTGGAGTCAAGGAAAGAGCATAAACCTGCAAATAATGCGATTGAAATGGCAACGGCCATGGGCATTGAGCTATTAACGGAGGAACAATACCGGGAACTGCAGAAGCTTGGGAATTTCGATTTGAAAACATCGAGTTGGGTGAAAACACCCGCTAGTATTAGAAAGCTCGGCGGGGCCATTTTTTGCGATCGTCGCTACGACACGGTCTTCGTGTACCACAATGGAGCGGAGTCCTACTATGCCGCCAGGGGGTTTCGCGGCTCTCTGAGGGTCTGAGGTACGGCTTATTTGCAATGGCCGGATTAATGTCGTTCGAACCCGTAAAGAGCTTACGCTGAGATCGCGTAAGCTCTTTTCTTGCATAGCCGGAAATCAAAAAAAACCAGAAGGATTTTGTGTGACAACAGTGGGATACCGGAAAGCCATTGAACAGAACGAAGCGTATCATGCTTTGGTGGATCGACTATCCATGCTGAGAGTAGAAGATCGAGATCAAATTGGTGAAATCAGCAGGAAGATTCGACAAACCTTTATGGAAGTGGAAATTCCTTCCGACGTTGTGAACGCAGTTGCGCACTATCTTGCCCGGTTCGGCGAGGAACATGCTTATGCCGTGCGTTCTAGCGCGACTGCCGAAGATTTGCCGCATGCCTCTTTTGCCGGTCAACAAGACACTTATCTGAATATCGTCGGCAAAGAAGCGATCTTGCAGCATATCCGCAAATGTTGGGCTTCCCTCTTTACGGATCGCGCGGTCGTCTACCGAATGCAAAATGGATTCGACCACAGACAAGTTTATTTATCGGTCATCGTTCAAAGGATGGTCTTCCCGCAGGCTTCCGGGATTTTATTTACCGCCGATCCGATGACCTCCAACCAAAAGCGGCTGTCTATCGATGCCAGCTACGGACTTGGCGAAGCGCTGGTCTCCGGCTTGGTATCAGCCGATGGTTATCAAGTACAGGAAGAGGAAATCGTCGACAAGAGGATCGCAACCAAAACATTGGCGATCTATGGACGCGAAGAAGGCGGAACGGAGATCCGGCAGCTCGATCCGAATCGGCAAAAGACGCAAACCCTTACCGACCCGCAAATTATACAGCTGGCGCGCATCGGAAGACGGATCGAAGCTTATTTTGGTTATCCCCAGGACATCGAATGGTGTTTGGTTGGCGATGCTTTTTATATCGTCCAGAGTCGGCCAATCACGACGTTATACCCCATTCCCGAAGCGAATGATCAAGAAAATCGCGTCTATGTATCCGTCGGTCATCAACAAATGATGACGGATCCCATCAAGCCATTGGGATTGTCTTTTTTCCTGTTAACGACTCCTGCACCTATGCGTATAGCCGGCGGAAGGCTGTTTGTTGATGTGACAGCGATGCTGGCTTCGCCCGACAGCAGACAAACGATATTAGACAATCTGGGGGAATCCGATCCGCTCATTAAAGACGCGCTTATAACTATCCTGGAGCGGGGAGATTTTATCAAATCGTTGCCGGACACTAAAAAAGACCCCGGTAAAAGTCATGAAGGGATGTCGTCTGCAGGTTTTCAAGCGCAAATCGATCATGATCCGACCGTCGTTTCCGATTTGATTAAGCGCAGTCAGGCATCGATAGAAGAGCTAAAGCATAACATCCGGACGAAGTCTGGATCGGATTTGTTCGATTTTATCCTCGAAGATATGCAGCAACTCAAGAAGATTTTATTTGACCCGCATAGCATGGCCGTGATTATGACGGCTATGGAGGCTTCAACCTGGATCAATGAAAAAATGAACGAGTGGCTAGGAAAAAAACGCAGCAGATACGCTTTCTCAATCCGTACCCAACAATATCACTTCGGAAATGGGGCTGGCGCTATTGGATGTCGCCGATGCGATTCGTCCTTATCCGGAAGTCATTGATTATTTGCAGCATGTAAAAGAGGATCGCTTTCTGGAGGAACTGGTTCAATTGGATGGGGGACCGGAAGCCCGAGACGCGATCCATGCTTATCTCGACAAATACGGAATGCGATGCGCCGGAGAAATCGACATTACGAAAACGCGCTGGAGCGAAAAGCCGTCTATGCTTGTCCCGTTAATTCTGGGTAACGTCAAAAACTTCGAGCCTCATGCCAGCAGTCGGATGTTCGAGCAAGGGCGACAGGAAGCTTGGAACAAAGAACAAGAGTTGTTAGCTCGATTGAAGCAATTACCGGATGGTGAACATAAAGCCGGGGAAACAAAACGGGCGATCGACTTCATCCAGAATTTCAGCGGGTACAGGGAATACCCCAAATACGGCATGGTTAACCGTTATTTCGTCTATAAGCAGGCTTTGCTGAAAGAAGCGGAGCGACTCGTACAAGCGGGCGTTATTCAGGAGCAGGAAGATATTTACTACCTCACTTATGATGAGCTTCGCGAAGTCGTACGCACACATCAACTGGATGATCAGATCATCAGCAAACGAAAAGACGAGTACAAATTATATGAAAAGCTAACTCCGCCGCGTGTGATCACGTCTGATGGCGAAATCGTTGCCGGTAAGTACAAACGAGAAAATCTCCCGGCCGAAGCGATTGCGGGTCTGCCTGTTTCTTCCGGAGTTATAGAGGGGAGAGCACGTGTCATCTTAAACATGGAAGATGCGGATCTAGAAGATGGAGATATCTTAGTCACCTCCTTCACGGATCCTAGCTGGACACCCTTGTTCGTATCCATTAAAGGCCTGGTCACCGAAGTGGGCGGATTGATGACCCATGGAACAGTGATCGCACGTGAATATGGCTTGCCAGCAGTTGTCGGGGTAGAAAATGCCACCAAACGGATCAAAAACGGGCAACGAATTCGCGTTCATGGAACGGAAGGGTATATCGAAATCTTGTAATGGAGTCGGTTGTTATTTGGTATAAAATCCTTCAGATTGCGCCTCGATGAGTTTGCAAAGCGCTTCAGGAGATAAATCTTTATTTTTATGAATCCAATGAAGCAGGATACGAATCATCGCACCCGATCGAAAGGCCAGGAAATATTCGAAGTGTGGAGACATCTTCGTTATTCCGGGATTAAACTTCAATACGAGTTTTTTCATCGTATTATCGAATGCAGAGAAGATAATGTCCAACCTGTTGGCCGCAATCAATAGCTCGATGATTTCCGAATCGGCAAGCCAATAGCGAAAAAAAGGCAATGTAAAAGGGAATTTATCAGCGCCTGTCCGAACAGTCGATGGGGAAACCGATTGAAGAATGCAGCGGTAGAGATCTTGGAACGTTTCATCGCATTTCCATAACAGAACACTCTCCAGGTTGTGGAAATTCCGATAGAATGTAGACCTCCCCATTTGCGCTTCACTTACCACTTCCTTGATGGTGATGGATTGAAAATCTTTTTCTCGCATCTTATTCGACAAAGCGCGATACAACATATTTTTGGACTGAATTGACCTTTGATCTTCATTAATGTGGTACATATTCCCTCCATATGTCCTTTATCTCCCGATATTATTGACTTCCATACCTGATCCAATGAAAATTCATAATATAACATCAATATATCACAAATAAGCGTTGATTTTGTCCTTGAACATCGGTTGAAGGGATGCTTGCGTATTGAATCCATTCGATGAGATCCAGCGATTTCCGATCATCGGTGAGTTGAACGATCACGATTTGTTATTGATACGTCCGTTCTTGTGCGTAAACGAATTCGAAGGCGGAACGATTATTCTGAAGCAAAATCAAGAAACGGCCCATTTCCATATTATCTTGACAGGAACATTGAATGTTTACGTTCAACAAGAAACCAATGTACATGTAGCCAAGCTGGAATCGGGGCAATTCTTCGGAGAGATGTCATGCTTAACGGGTGCCGCGGTGAGTGCTACGGTTCAATCGGAGGGGACCGTTCGCACGATATCCATGCCGCGCGAAGGCTTGCTTCTGTTAATGGACAAAAGCGCCGAGTTTCGTCGTCACATGATAGAAGCGATGGTTCAACGGATTTCGCGATCCAATGATCGAGTATTGGAAGAATACACGAAAAGCTCTGTGGTGTTGCGTCAATTGAAGGAGGAGCGGAAATCCCGTTACGGAGATTTGGTCGGAGAGAGTCCGTTTATGCTTAAGCTTAACGGAAAGATCGCCGAACTGACTCGAAGGGGATCCTCGCTATGTATTATCGGCGAGAAAGGGGTCGGCAAAACTCATGTTGCTTGGGAGATCCATGCGCAATCGGGGAGATCCGATGATCCGGTTTTCATCATGGAAGGGGAGAGCTTTAACCTGGAAGAATGGGAGATGAAGGCTCGAGCTGCCAAGGGAGGAACAGTCATCCTGAGGAATGCCGAACTTCTTCCATCCGATTTATTGCATCGTTTGGCTCATTCGTTGGATGACACCCGATTCATCATGACCGCGAGGCACCGGCTTGAAATCGCCGAAGAGGATTTAGAGATCATACCGCTTAGAGAACGGAAAGAGGATATTCCCGCGCTAGTTTATTCATTTATATCCGATGCGGGTTTTGAGGCGCCCGAATCGTTGATTTCGCAAGAGGCCATGAATATGGTTTGCAACTTTCCGTTTCTTGGCGACAATATCAAGGAGCTTAAACGGGTTATTCATGATGCGTTAATACGGAGCAATGGGGAAACGGTACGCAATTCGCATCTAAGATTCGGGAGTGCGCGCGAGCCCGGAACCCGCCCGAAAATCGCACTGGCCTTAGGGAGCGGCTCCGCACGGGGAGCGGCGCATGTCGGCGTGATCAAAGTATTGGAGCAGGCGGACATTCCCATCGACATGATCGCCGGTACGAGCGTTGGCGCTTTTATCGGCGCTCTGTACGCGGGAGGGCAGCCCGTTTCGGCTTTTGAAAGAGTGCTGCCAACCGTACGTTGGCGACAGCTCGTGCGCCCGAGCTTCTCGCCAAGCGGATTTGTCGACAATCATCCTATGGTTCGATTCGTTGAAAAATACATCGGTCCTGTCGAGTTCGAGGATTTGCAGATTCCGTTTGCCGCCGTTGCATCCAATGCGGTGAACGGCGAGGCTTATATCCTTAATAAAGGCAAAGTATCGCATGCGATCTGCGCGTCCACCGCTATTCCCGGGGTAATTAAACCGGTCAAATACGGCAATCACTTGCTTCTCGACGGCGCTGTCGCGCACCCTGTTCCCGTCGCGCTTGCCAAAAGCATGGGAGCTGATATCGTAATTGCTGTCGATCTCAGCATACCGGATTTGGCCAAAAAAGTACCGACAAACTTCGCAGCCACCATTCTCAACACCATTGACATTATGAGCAAACGGATGATTCAGGACGAATTACAGCTGGCAGACATCGTATTGAATCCTTGGATAGAACCCAGTTCAAAATCATTTAAGGAATCTTCTTCAAGTATTCAAGTGGGAGAGAAGGTCGCTCGTGAATCTCTCGCAGCCATTAAACATAAGATAGAAACACTTGATCTTCGTTCGTATTCTGACTGAAATAACGATATTGAAGCTTCAACGGTTCGGGCGTGCTTTAAATCGTTATTCAAGTGGTATAATGGTAATGAGGACTTAATGAACGGAGTGAGCTCCATGATTGATAAAAAAAAGTTTGATCAGTTATTGGATCAGTTGAACGATGTGGATCAAAAATCAGTTCTTGAATTTGCACAGTTTCTGGCATTCAAGCGTTCGCGAAGCAATAAAGTTGAAGCTTATTATGATGGTTTGCCTGAAGTAGATGAGCCATGGAGTGACGAAGAGAAACGGCAGATGGAGGAAAATTCCGAATGGGTGGAGTGGGATGAGCTTGAACGAAGCCTATCGGAAGATCATAAGTAAACAGGCCGAAAAGTTTTTACAGGTTAAGAATTGGAAAAGTCCGTGTAATATTCGAAATTGATCACTCGGAAAAAGTGATCGCCATTCAGACAATCGATAATCGCGGCGATATATATTGAGGTATCCTTCATTGGGAACGTCGTTTCGATTCGGCGTTCTTTTTTTGATACCAAATAAAAGTGTTGACTCCGACCTTGGGGCACCCTTTATCTTGGAATCATACGAGGAGGCGATGGACCATTGCGGCGTTACACCGTAAAGGAAGTTTGCAATCTGTCTGGCGTGACGGTAAAGACGCTGTACCATTATCAGAAAATCGGGCTGCTGGAACCGTGCGAAATTACGGAGGCGGGATATCGTCTGTACGGCGACGCTCAACTCGAGCGGTTGCAGCAAATTTTGTTTTACCGCGAACTGGATTTTGGATTGCAGGATATCAAACAGGCGCTGGACAACGAGAGCGATCGCGCGCAAGTGTTGCTGAAGCAGGAGCAGTTGCTCAGGAATCGGAAGGAACGCACGGAACAGCTATTGCTGACGATCGCCGAATCGATCGCGGCGGAGAGGAGCGGGGTCAAGATGGAGCAATCCGGGATGTTCAAAGGGCTGAACAAGCTGCAATGGCAAGAAGCGTTGGAGGAGCAGAAGCTGTATTTGTCCGATCGTTACGGCTATGAGATGGATACGGAGCATATCGATGCGGAACAGTTGAACGAGCTGGCGGTCGAACCCGAACGGTTCATGCGAGAGCTTGCGGACGCTTATGCGGAAGGGTGCAAGTTCGATAATGACCGTGTGCAGCAGTTGCTGGAGCGGCATATCGCGTTCCTGAGCGACCGCTTCCCTCCGATGGATGCGGCCTCTTTTGTGGAGACCGCCCGGTTCTTCATGGAAGACGATTTCCACCGGGATGTGCTTGAGGGCATGAAAGTCGGCTTGAGTTGCTATTTGTACGCGGCGGCTGTCAGGCACGCGGAAACCGCTTCTTCGCAAGCGTGACAGGAGAGTGGATATGGAACCTCTGATCAGGGTGGAGCAATTGGTGAAAAGTTATGCGAATGCTGAACGGACAGAGGAGACCTTATATTACTGAAACTCCCACATTTTGATGGCGATTCGGACTGACGATCCGTTATTTCGATGATCAATAGCCGAATTCTTATTTTCGGAGCCGAATAACGGATCCTCTGTCCGCGAAGGTGCGCAAAACTCGGTTTTGTTCACAAATAGCGGATCCTCTGTCCGAACGTATTTTACAGCTCCCATATATACTTCGGCCGTTTTGCAACAAAAAAAATCGCCACTTTGGCGACTCCGTTTTTGGGCATAATTTAAGCAGGGGTCCGTTTCCAATCCCTTACAATAGTATTATAAGCGACAGGAAAATATAAGTCTATATCTTTCCGGAAAAAGCCAGTATCCTTAGTTTGGATGGGGTTAGTACAAAATTCCAATCCCTAATAAGGAGCGCGACGTGATGAGTGAATATTATTGGGATACGCAAATGGAATACCTTCGTCATTCAAGAGACTTATTTTACAATGATGATTACATCGAATTTTTAGTACGGACAGTTTGGAGAATCGAAACGCCTGTACATCTGATTGATTTCGGTTGTGGTTACGGTTATTTAGGATTGAAACTGCTTCCCTTGCTGCCACAGGGCTCGACATATACCGGAATCGACTTGGGGGATCAGTTGCTTAATGAAGCACGGGAACTTTTTGCCCCACTCCCCTACAAAACAGTATTTCTGCATGGAGACATTCAGGAGATTGCTTTGGACAGAAAGTACGATATTGCAATATGTCATGCCTTTTTACTTCATGTTCCGAACCCCATGGATGTCCTGAAAAAGATGGTTGATTGTGTTGTTGATACAGGAAAGGTCATTACTTTTGAACCTCACTGGATATCTCACGCATCCAATTTTTACTTGCATGGACATGACCAATCCAGATTTGTACAGTTGGGGCTCCTTCAAAAGCTCTACGAACAAGATGCCGCTCGGGGCGGCAAAGACGGCAATATCGGCATGAAGATACCTGTGTATCTAAGTCAACTAGGGTTGAAGAATATCGAATGCAGAGTTTCCGATAAGGTGAATTTCCTTCATCCCAATATGGAGGTCGATCGTCAAAATAGGTTGTTTACCCGTTTGCTTGAGAGCGGTTATGCGGATGTTCCTAATGAGGACAGGAATGTCTTTATTAACAATCTGATCGAACGCGGAGCCACTGTTCATGAAGCTGAGATTCAGTATGAGAATGAGCTTCTTCTTTCGAAGGAATTTCATCTTGAATCGTACTTCACTTATGCTTCCAACATGAAAATCACTTATGGGAGTGTGGCAAGAAAAAACTAGCCAGGGCTGTAAGAGGCACGATCTGTTGAATCAATTTACGTTTATGACGAAAGGTACAGTGAAAACTTTGCCATCATGTTGGAACTGACCCCATATCTTATAGGTACCGCTCTTCGGGAAGGATGTCATAAATTCCGCCTTCGGTCCGGTTGCTGTTTCGTCCATTGGATGAACATGGAGATATTGTTCCGCATCTTCTGATAAGATTACGACATGGCCTACTGCGCCGAGATATTGCTCCAGATTGCTGATTCCTTCCTTTGTTTGCGCATCAAGAATGTTAAACGTAAGCGTGACTTCTTCATTTGCTTTTGCGCTGCTCATCGTAAGTTCGATTTCTTTGCGATCGACTGATTTGGTCAGTTTTGTATCGGCTTTTATCGTCTCGGGCGCCTTCGCTCCGCCCTCTACATTCACCCACTCGCTGAGCGTAGTGCTCGATCCTCCATTTGGCACAAAGTCTACAAACATCTTGTATTCCCCTCCGCTCGGGAACAACGTGCGGATAGAAAATGTCCCCTCCCCCTGATATTCAGGGTGGATATGGCTAAAATAAGAGAGGTCTTTACTAACGACAATAAGATGCATTAGTTTTTCATGGCTTAGTTCAAAATCATTGACTGCTTTGCCAGCAGAGTCTGTGATTTGAATGTTAATATTCGACTGTTCATTGGCCTTCACTACTCCGGATGCAAATGAAAATGACGCTTTATAGCTACCCATGGATTCACTCTCATCATGTTCATTGTGGTGCGCATGATCCATCCCGCCATGGCCGTCCGTATTTGCGCTTTTATTGGAGTGTCCGCAAGCGGACAACACGACAAAAGCCAATACACCGGTTAATATAATCATCACTTTCCTTTTCATATTTCATTCACTCCTGTTCAATGTCAACGTAAATCTGTCGCTGAACCTTTTTATTTATATAGAATACCCCTGTATCCTATACTAGTCAACTTAAATCCGGACTTTCAGATGTTTTTTTCAACTACTCCTGAATTGCTACTTTCGGATAATATCGTCACCCTTCCGGTCAATGATACTGTGATAATGATCACAATCAGGAAGGGTGAGAGATTTGCGAAAAGTGAAATTCAATAAAGCGATCCTTTGGGTGTCTATTTTCCTGATGCTGTTCAGCATGACCCCCCCGTATGTTGCCGAAGCTGCCGTAAGCGAAAACCAAGGCAAAGCACAAACCGTTACGTTCAAGGACGTGATTCCGTCTTATTGGGCGTACAAAGATATAACGGAGCTTGCGGGACATAACGTAATAGCAGGCTTCACGGATGGAACTTTTCGGCCTAATGGGGATGTAACGCGGGAACAGTTTTTGAAAATACTCATTGAATTACGAAAACTTCCGACGGATTCCAGAGATGTTCCGTTTCGCGATGTTGAGCAGAAAAGTTGGTCTGCCCCCTACATTGCTGCGGGAGTAAAGCAGGGCATTCTGATTGTCGGCGAATACTCGGACGGCTTCAAGCCGAACCAGCCGATTACGCGCAGCGAGATGGCGATCTGGATTGTGAGAGCGCTTCAGCTTGCGCCGCAGACGCAAGAGAAGTTGCTTGGCGAATTGAAGGACCAGGGAGAGATCAAGAGTCATCGCGATTTGATCGAAGCGGCGCTGAGGACGGGAATCATTCGAGGTTATCCGGATGGCACGTTCAAAGGCGGCAACAAATCCACCCGAGCGGAAGCAGCTGCGATGGCCGTGCGCGCGCTTCATTATTCACCGGATCAACCGTCATCGTCGAATTCGGGAGATACGCGTAAAATCGTCGAATATTTGCCGGAAGTGAAGATGAGCAAAAGCAAAAAGTACTCGAAAAAAGATGACCATACATGGGTCATTCACGATCCGGATTTGACATTGAACGTTGGCGATGTGTTCGTCATGCCTCCGAATGATGAATTTTATGGCGGTATTGCGAAGAAGGTAGAGGCCGTTCGCAAGGAGGATGGCGAGCTAATCGTGACGACGTCCGTTCCCAAAGTTCGAGAAGTTTTCTCCAAGCTGGATGTGCATACGACCGAGGCGATCGATCCCAGATTGCTTACCCCGGCTGATCCTTCGATCCAAATTGTTACGGACATGCCGGATTCAACCGCGAAGCTTGCTTCCACACAGGCTGTAGCGCTGAAGCTGCCATGCTTCATGATCAAGATGGATAACGTGAGCTACGATGGATTTGCCATGGATGCGCGGATGAATTTTTGCAATCTGGGCGTTGATGCGGATATCGGACTTGATGTGGATGTGGATTGGTTTGATGTGGATCTGGATTTCTATGCCAAATTGGTATTAACCGGGGATGTCACGACGAACGTGAATGTGAGAGCGAATAAAGCGATAAACAAGCCCGTATACATTCCTTTGACGACTCCGTACTATGTACCCGTCTTTACTGGCGTGTTCATTAAAGGGCAGCTCTACTTAAAGATTGAGCCTGATTTCAAAGCTTCACTCGAAATCAAATTTGAAGATCGATTTCATCTGGAGCAAGGCTTCTCCTTCTCGTCAAGCCAAGGGTTCCGAACAATCGACAAGACGACGAACACCGCAACGCTTGATGTGAATTCCAAGATGAATGCCAGTCTTGCTGCAGGTCCGGATATTCAATTGACGCTGACCTTATTAGACATTGCCTATGCCGGCCTCGAGCTGTATCCGGGAATCAAGGCAGGCTTTTATCGCTATTATGAACAAGGGCGATGCGATGAAATCCAGGTTGACGCTTTTCTCAAACTGGACGTGATCGCCGGTTATGATGTGTGGGTAGCCAAAGGGAAACTCAGTAAAACATTAGTCAACCTGAACTATCCGCTATTTGCGGACCAGCTTCTCTGTCCGCCACCGCCAGCGCCTCGGAATTTGAAGGCTCAGCTCATTCGTGAAATCTTTTATCCTCCGCAGTTAGCCATCATGATTACAGATCGCATCAACGTCCAACTGAATTGGAGTGCCGTCAAGGATGCGACGAGCTACACGGTCAAGCGTGCGGATGCTCCGGGAGGTCCGTTCAAGACAGTGCGTTCCAACCTTAAGGCTGTTGCGTATACGGACACCACAACCGCAAGAGGCAAAACGTACGATTATCAAGTTGTTGCTGTGAATCAACATGGCGAGGGAGCAACCCAGGTGTTACCGGTTCAGATTGTCGATCTGCCGCCGCCGCGGCCCACCAATCTGAAGGCAAAAAGGGATGGATCGGTTGTTACGCTGCAATGGGATCGCCTTGACGGCATGCGTTATGTCGGCAATCGCACCCCATTTGGGCTCGAGATGGAACACAACGGGATTACGTATAACGTGAAGCGAAGCGACAAGGAACGCGGCGGATTGATGACACTTGCCACTAATCTGCCGGATGCTAAGTTCACGGATACGACTGCGAAGTGGGAGGAGAGCTATCTCTACGTTGTTACAGCTGTGGATCGTTCTGGAGAGAGCGGTTTTAGCAATTGGGCATGGGTAAATAAAGGTAAGCTGACGGACCTTGACGTACGAATCAACCCGGATATCATCCTTAAAGAAATGCCATGGGCTGTTCAGTTGATTATACCGCCCGCTCCCGACAATTTCATCGCTGAGCCGTATAGCGGGAAAGTCGTCCTCAGTTGGAGCCAGGTTGAGGGTGCTGCAGGTTATCATGTGAAGCGTGCAAATGCTTCCGGCGGAACTTATGGAACGATAGGTTCCCCGATTAGCGATACGACGTTCACAGACACAGCGGTTGAAAATGGCAGAACGTACTACTACAAGGTGACTGCAGTGAGTAATCTGGGTAATGAAAGCAAGGACTCCGCAATCCAGGCGGCTAAGCCGGAACTGGCCGGACTTCATGACATCATTACGCCAATCAGACCGATAAACCCTCATCTTATCGTCCTTGCAGCACCGGGAAATTTCCAGGCAGATACCGAGCCGAGCAGCGGGAGAGTGATGCTGAGTTGGAGCGCGGTCAGCGGCGCGTCAGGCTACAATGTGTGGCGCTCGAACGCTGCGAACGGCACATTCGTGACGATCGGCGACAAGGTGAGCGGCACAACGTTTACGGATACGACAGCTGCGATCGGCCAGACGCACTACTATAAAGTTACGGCAATGGATAACCAAGGCAACGAAGGCCTCGCTACGCCTGTCAGGTCGGCGATTCCTACGCGTGGCATCAGGTAGAAGTTCTAGAGAACGACCGCTCTTCCCATGGATGGAAGGGCGGTATTTTTTTGTTCAACGGCGAATCACGTATTTTTCTAATGAGATTGCAACGTTATAGGTCTGAATGACGTTAGAAAAGGAAAAGAGTGGAGATCATAACAGGATGAAATGGATCAAATTTCGATTGTCTCTGGGTTGGCTTGTGACAGGCTGTATGTGCGGCGTGGTGATCGCGGGATGTGGAAATAGCGCTGTCCCTAGTAAGCAGACCATTCCAAGCGAAGTGGTCATGACAGAAAAAGCATTGCCAGAGAACTTCTACGAGCGTACGGAGAACGGGCTGCTGGTGGAGAAAGCGGTAGTAGAAGACGAGTTCGCTGCATTATGGAGCGATTTCGGTTTTAAAGCAGAGCGGCCTGAGTGGACGGAAGGAACGAATGTCATGCTGTTTATCGGAACGATAGAATCGGGGAGTTGTCCACTGACGTTCGCGGGCGCCGAGTCCGATAACGTCGAAGGGGAAATGATTGTTCATTTGGATATTCGTTCCGACAACCCATGCACGAATGATGCGACACCGAGAGCATTTGTCCTGGCTGTTGAGGAAGAAGAATTGAACGGGATAACTTCCGTAAAAATTCAAGCTAAAGGAAGCGGTAATCCAAGTGTCACGTTGCCTTAAACTAATTTTATATTGGCAAGATGACCGTAAATACTGTGCTCATATTCGGAATGCTGCGCACGGTAATCCTCCCGCCATGCCGGTTAACAATTTCGTTCGATATAGAAAGACCGATGCCCATTCCGGTGCTTCGTCGGCCTTTATCCACACGATAAAATCGGTCAAAAATGTGATCCAGTTCCTCCGCCGGTATGCCTTTCCCTCTATCCTCGACTTCGATCTGTACAGTTTCGTTCGTCTCCCTTAGACGGAGGCCCAAAAACTTGCCGTCACTCCCATGACGGATAGCGTTGTCGATCAAGTTTCGAAGCACTTGCGCGATGGAATCGCGGTCGAATTTCAATCCGGAGAACGGTTCGGACAAGTCCGCTTCCCATTCTATGCCGTGATCTTTGAAGACCAGCACATATTCCGCGATGATCGATTGCAAGAGCACATGGATGGAGCCTCGTTCCATGCGGAATGCCTTCGAAGGATCGTCGAGCTCGGCGAGCCGGAACAGCTGATCGAGCAATCCGTTCATGTATTCCGACTTCTGCATGATGATCGTCGAGTGCCTGACCCGGGTGTCCGGATCATCCGCCGAGCCCCGTTGCAGCGTTTCCGCATATCCATGAATGATCGACAGCGGCGTCCGCAGATCGTGGGACAGGCTCCCGACCAGCTTCGTGCGGGCTTGTTCGATCTGACGAGTATGCGTATATTGCGCATGCAATTTATCCGACATGTCGTTGAATAATCGGGTCAACGCTCCGATTTCATCGCCGGAGCTGTCTTGCAGACGCGCAGGTTCTTCCCGCAAATCGGCTTGACGCATCGCGCGGTCTAATCGGCCCAACCTGCGCGTGACGAACAGGATGAATAGAAACGCAGCCATTGCAGGCAAAGCGATAATCAAGAGCAACGGGACAATTAAGAACGGGTAAACGGCGCCTTGATTTAAATAAAGATAAAATTGGACTTGCTGAAGCGCCTCTCCTTTCACATCGAAAACGACAAAATATCGGCTTCCTTGAACCGTGAAATCGTAAACGAGAGAGCTGTCCTCGCCTTGAAACATACGGCCGGGCTGATTGGCGAAACGCTCCAGCAAATCTGGGAGGAGGGAGGAGTCGGCCCGGTTCGCGGATGAATACAGCAGCTTTCCGTCGCTGCCGAACAATTCCATTCCGATGCCTGCATAGTTGGCCCCGAACTGTTGCATGGCGCGGGTTAATTGTTGTCCATTGTGCATGTCGGCCTGTTCGAGCCGCTCGGATAGCTGCGTGCTCATCTCCTGAAGCTTGACATGATTGTATCCGGACACGAACAAGGCATTGAATACGATGAGCATCACGACCAGCAGCATGACCGTGATCAGAACGGAAGACGCGATCATCCACACCATCTTGGTTTTCAGCTTCATTCCGGATCTCCCGTCAAAAAGTACCCCACTCCCCACACCGTTTGAATGTAACGGGGCTCTCGGGGATCTTCCTCGATTTTCTTCCGCAGCATGTTCATGAAAACATTAATCGAGTTCTCGTCATAATTCCTGTGCCCCCACGCTTCTTCAAACAAGAGGGTTTTGGGGAGCGTTTGGTTGGGGCGTTTCAACAGTGCGAGCATGATTTTGGTTTCCGTTGCGGTTAACGGAATCGCTTGGTTGTTTCGATATAAGATTTGTCCGTTCGGGTCGAGCCTCAGATTTCCGTACGAATACGTCATCATCCGTTCGACGGGCACCGATTGATGGGCTCGGCGAAGATGCGCCTGCACCCGGGCTACCAGCTCGGCCGGACTGAAAGGCTTGGTAACGTAATCGTCCGCTCCCAGTCCCAATCCGTGGATTTTGCTGTTCTCTTCGTGTATGGCGCTTAACAAAATGACGGGCATCTCTCTCCCGCTGCCGCGTATGCGTTTCAGTACCGCAAAGCCGTCCATTTCGTCCATCATGATGTCCAGGATGACAAGGTCGAACGCGGCTTCGTCAAGCTGCTTCAATGCGGCATGCCCGGAATCCGCCCGCTCGGCGCGCAGGCCGGATTGCGTCAGATGAAGCTCGACGAGATCCAGCAGCTGAGGTTCGTTGTCGACCACAAGAATACGGTTTCGTTCCATCTCGACATCGTCTCCGAAAACAAATGGGTATACGGTTAGTATAACATGAGAATGTCAACGAAGATGAAGTGAAAATTGTAATATTTTGCAAGAATTTAAGAATGCTTTAAGAGTATTAAGGAATTGATTTTGCTAAGATAGAGTCGAATTCATGAGGAGGATTCCGAAGCCAGCTTTGCTATAGGAGTGATAGATGATGCTAACGATCCGTTGGCGAAAAATTATGAATATGGCCATATCCATCTCTTTACTGTTGGGCTTAACGGTTGCATCCGGTTGGCAAGAGGCGGCTGCGGCGCCTATAGGAAACGGAAATCGCGTGTTGAAAATCGCTTCGGGCGGATCCCATTCGCTGGCGCTGCTAAATAACGGATCGGTTACAGCATGGGGACTCAATTCTGTCGGTCAAGCGGACGTGCCGGCAGACGCTCGAAGCGGCGTCGTCGACATCGCTGCGGGAGGTTTTTTTTCATTGGCGCTCAAAGCGGACGGTTCCCTCGTCGCCTGGGGGATGGATGCTTACGATCAATTGAACGTACCGACACCGGATGAGACAAACAAAATCGTCGCAATCGACTCGGGATTTTCCCATTCGCTAGCGCTCAAGGATGACGGGACAATCGTCGCTTGGGGTTCGCTGTCGAACGTGCTTGAGCCTGAAGAAGGGGAAGGCTTCGTCTCCATTGCCGCGGGATTTAACAGCTCGCTGGCGCTCACATCGGGCGGCTCCGTCGTCGCATGGAATAAAGATGGCCTCCTAAACGTGCCAACGGAGGTCCAGGGCGAAGTCACCGCCATCTCCGCGGGATATAGCCACTTTCTTGCTCTCAAATCGGACGGCTCCGTTGTCGCCTGGAGATCAAACGGCCTCCTGGATGTGCCTGAAGCTGTCCGAAGCGAGGTCGTCGCCGTCTCCGGGGGATATGACTTTTCGCTTGCGCTGAAAGCGGACGGCAGCGTCATTGCATGGGGCGGGATTAGGGACGAACTGACGAATGTACCTGAAGCGGCCCAAAGCGGTGTCGTTGCGATCGCGGCTGGAGACGATCAAGCGCTGGCGCTCAAAAATGACGGCACCCTTGTTGCTTGGGGCATGAATTATAATCATGAAGCGGAAGTTCCGGGCCGGGATACCTTGGACGGTTTAGCATTGCAGGAGGGTTCGTTCGATATTCCCTTTGCACCGCTATCAACGAATTATACGGTTCAAGTCGGCTCATCGGTGGCGATTGTGAACGTGACGGCAACGCTGCCCGACATGGCCTATGCGGATTTATACATCAACGATCAGCCGCAGGCAAGCGGCATCGCCGCCGCCGTTCCCGTATCGGGAGAGTCGACGGTCATTTCCGTTAAAGTTGCCCCGTATTTCATGCCAGCCAGAACTTATACGATTACCGTGCTGAAGGACACCGCGTCACCTGGCGTGATTTTCGACGCGAACGGGAATTCGACGTCCGCGACAACGGCTTCGACGAAGGTCACCGTGATGGGTACGGAGAACATCGACGGCGCTTCTCTTCAATATGTATGGACGACGAGCGCTGACGCGCCTACTGTCGGCTGGGAAGCTTTCTCGAACGGCAATGTACTGACCCGGACAAGCGGCGACGGCAGGTGGTATTTGCACGTTCGCGTGGTAGACCGGGACGGACAAGTCGTCGTTAACGCCGTTTCGAACGCTTTCGTTCTGGACAATACCGCGCCGGTAATTCGTTTGAACGGACCGAACCCGATGAGAGTGCAATTGAATGGCGAATTTACCGATCCGGGCGCAACGGCGTCGGACCTGCAAGACGGAGACATCTCCTCCGCGATCACGGTGACGGGAGCGGTGTATACACATACTGCCGGCATCTATAAGCTCGACTATAACGTTAAGGATACCGCCGGCAACGCGGCTGCAACCGTGACGCGCAACGTCGAGGTGTATCGGGTGACGACGGGCGGTGGAGGCGGTGGCGGCAGCGGTCCGGCGCCTTCGGTTGGTCGACCGTACATCGACGTAAATGGCACTCCGCTGGATCCGACGACTATCGACACCGCTAAACCTTCCGTTACGCTTGAAGTGTCGCCAAACCGAGACGGCATGGCCTATGTCGGCATACCGGCAAGCGTTCTCATCGGCATCGCAGTCAAAAACGGCGGTTTTATCATCGAGATCAAGACGCCTTACGGAAGCTATCAAGTGCCGGTCAATGTGGCTTCTCTCATCCCGGGGCTGAACGACTTGCTGGCCGGAGTCAACCTCAATGCCGAGGATATCAGCTTCAAAATAACTTTGACCGACAAGACTGACAATAAGGAAATCAAGGCGGCGTTGGCAGCCGGCTTGCCGGAGGCCGAAGTGTTGGGCGCGATCGTCGATTATCGCATGGAGATCGTGAACGCGAAGACAGGACAATTGATCGGCACGGCCGGCCCGTTCAGCAAGGCGCTTACGAGAATCATCCCTCTGCCCAAGAATATAACGCGCTTGCCTGAACAATGGGGCGCGTTCCGGTATAACGAAACGACCCGGAAATTCGAGTTTGTCCCTGCCCGGGCGGTGCAAATCGACGGCGCGTGGTATGCGATGATTAGCTCCTATTCCAACAGCGTATACGTCGTGGTCGAAAATCCCGTGAGCTTCACCGACATGCAGAATCATTGGGGCCAATCGTTCGTCCGGCTTGCCGCGGCGAAAGGGCTTGTCGAAGGCGATGGCGGCGGGAAGTATCAACCGGACCAAGCGGTAACGAGAGCGGAATTTACCGCCATGTTAGTCCGGGAGCTAGGACGCGGCGCCTCGATCAGCGGCAGCTCGGCGCCTTATGGCGACGTCCAGCCCGGCGCATGGTATTACGGCGCGGTATCCATAGCGAAGGAGTTGGGGTTGCTTGGTTTTGCGAACGGCAAGAGCTTTATGCCCGACCAGCCGCTGACCCGTGAGGAAATGGCCAGTATGCTGGCGGCGGCGATTAAGCTCGAGAAGCTGCCGATCAACGGCGAGTTCGTAAGCTTGAACGGCTACAAGGATATAGGCAGCGTAGACGCGGCGCTGTTGCAGGACGTTCGTATGATGGTCAAGCTTGAAATCATGACAGGAACAAGCGCCGTTACGTTCAGTCCGAAGGGGAAAACGACGCGCGCTCAGGCGGCGGCGGTGCTGATCAGGAAGCTGCAAGCGCTTGGATGGATGGACGAATTATAAGAATTAAACTCGAAAATGGCGATCCAATTCCCGAACCTAACGAGAGCTACTCGCAGATTGCGGGCAGTTCTCGTTATGGTTTTGGGTGAGTTTTTCTCCTCGAAGGAGTTGGCGAGTGCTATTTGGTTGCGTTCGCTCTGTCCATGATCTCCTGAACGACCGAGGTTTTGGCATCCGCGTAGTGCTGCACATGCCGCCATACACGTTGAGCCAGACTGCGCTTAGCGTTTGCGTAATAATCTCGGTCGGCGTCATTTGCCCGCAGCCAATCCCGGAAACGGAGCATGCGCTTGATCTCCGATGCGCCCTCGCTGAACACATGCAGATTAATGTCGATATCGGGACCCTTGAACAGCCGGTGCTCGAACCATTCGGGCTCACGAACCCGCAGCGTATAACCAGCCGCTTCTAAAAACGGGACATAGGCGGATTCATCGGCAGAGTCCGCCACTGACAGTAACAAATCGATGATGGGTTTAGCGCACAGTCCCGGCACTGAAGTCGAACCGACATGCTCTACTCGAAGTGCCTTGTCCCCAAGTGCGGCCCGGATCCGGTGAGCTTGCTGTTCGAACAGCTCGGGCCAGCGCGGATCGTACTCGGCGAGAGAAATAGTTGCGTTGTGCGGCTTCCGCTCACCCACCGTAATTTTCTGAAGCTCTTCATCGCTTATAGGCGTCGAATGGGAACCATTTTGCATGGATGTCATCTTGATTTACCTCCTTGGTTCATTTTTCCAATCGTATTTTCGATAAGCCTTTCATTGTACCACTTCACATCAAGTTTTTCCAATAAACTCAACAAACACGATTGGAAACAATCACAGTGAGCCCTATGCGGAAAATTTTTACCTTTTGATGGGGGCCGAACGGGTTGGGGAGATCGAATCGACGTTTTCGAAGATAGAAAATTACCCTTGTTGGAGGTTGAAATTCGTAGTCTGCAGCATTTCGATCAGTGACCATGTCGATGCCTTCCGAAGAACTGCTTCGGAAGGCATTTTGTCATTTGCAAATGCGGATAGCCGTTGACGGTGGATAATGCCTTAGTGATAAACTGGAGTGTAATCATCATTAAACTTGATGCTGTCCAGCAAGGACAAGCGACGGGATGATTTACTAACACTGTCTTTAATTTTGCGATATTTAGCTCTTCCAAGTACAGACTGTGCGAGTACCTTCAAATCATTTTTAAGTTTCTTCGGCTCCAATTTTTCTTGAATATCGTTCGGGTGTTGAATACGACTAGCGATCGCGTATGTTCTTGCAAGATTGGGATAACTAAGATTCAAGCGATTGCCATGAAAGTCATCGGAATGTACCTTTTGGTATTCTTCTATGAATGGGCGAATGCTTTGCAACAACTGAAAAACCGCTTTGTTCTTTAAGATATCCCTGTCCTTAAATTTGTAATGTGCCTTAAGTCCGTTCTTAGCGTGAGTTTTCAATATGTAATCCCTGGACATGCTCATTTTTTTGCCCTCCATTAAATTGTAATGGTATTTGACCTGTGTTAAGATCATACCACATGTTCAACAAATCATTCAATATATAATTATAAAATGATACTGTATTCCGAACATTATTCTAATCGAGGTGAATCCGATTTTGTATACCGAAAAGCTGCTGGTGTTCCTTCAATACTTAGCGTTACTTGACTTGAAGACCAAGGATTACAAGGTGTGTTTGTATCTACTCGGGAAATTAAGCTATAAGAAGTATAAGAAAATTAACCAACGCGAGTTAGCTGAAGAATTAGACATAGGTAAAGCTGATGTTTCCAATGCTATAAACAAACTAATCGATTTGGAGATATTGATTATTAACCCTGAAACAGCATACAAAGTGAAGCGCAAAGAGTTAATGCTCAAGGACTATGAAGAGGATAAACTTGAAGAAATGATTGAAGAGTTGATCGAAGAAAATGAACCGCTAAGGTTTAGATCTTATTAACTCTCCATCTATTGTAGATTATGTTGTTACCCAACTCGAGCGGTTGCAGCAAATTTTGTTTTACCGAGAACTGGATTTTGGAGTTCAGGAAACCGTCAGGGGAAATCACCCTGACGGTCCTTTCGCATTTGATTCGTTCCCCCCGCGCTTTCGTTTACCGCAGTCTTTCCGCACCGTCCGGTTCGCCGTCTTTCGCCACTTTCCCCCGTCGCCCCGTACCGTTCGGACAGAGGATCCGCTATCTGTGAACAAAACCGGTTTTTTTGCATCTGTGCGGACACAGGATCCATTATTTGGCTCCGAGACGGCGATTTCGGCTATTAATCATCGAAATAACGGATCCTCTGTCCGATTCATCTTCAAAATGAGGGGGTTTCGGCAAAATAACGTCTTCTGTGTCCGATCGCATAAAATCGAGTGGTCCGAACAACTCCTTCGGAAGGCTTCTTGCCGTAAATCTGTCTGAATAACAGAATTGGGATTTGTGGAACGACTGCTTCAAGAAAAAATCTGCTCAATCTGACACATTAGCACGCGCAACTGTTCAGAAAAATCGTTGACTTTTAACGGTCAGGAACTTAAACTATGCCTATAGTTAATCCATTGCATAAACTAACTAGAAAATGAAAAATGTTTTGTTTGAGGAGATTGATCATGGGTTTGATTATGGGAGTGGATGGCGGAGGGAGCAAGACCTATGCGGTCATCACCGATGCCGAGGGGAACTTGCTTGGAGAAGGATTGGCCGGGGGAGCCAACTACCAGAAAATCGGTCTTGATAGCGCGATAGAGCAGATTTCGACTGCGATGAATCAAGCGCTTGCACAGGCCGGGGTCCAACATAAAGATATTGATTTTGTTCAATATACGTTGGCCGGAGCGGATCGCAATGCGGATATGATCCGATTGGAATCGGGATTGAAGCAAATCCCCGTAGCCCGCTGGAGCTTGGCTTGCGATACGTTGGCCGGATTGCGCGCGGGAAGCAAAAGCAATGCGGGAATCGTGCTTGTCTGCGGAAGCGGTACCAACGCCTTCGGCCGAAGCGTCGATGGCAGAGTGGTGCAGACGGGAGGATTCGGATATCTCTACGGCGACTTCGCCGGAGGGAATCATATGGCGATGGAAACTTTTCGGGCGGCAGTCAGATCATGGGATCATCGGGATATTCCTTCCGTTCTTACATACGAGGTTCCTGCTTTTCTCGGGTTTGCCTCGATGGAAGAGCTTCTGGATGATTTCCTGGACCGGCAGGTACGATCGGTTCCGACCGAACTGACGATTGTGCTTCACGAGGCGGCTCAGGCTGGAGATGCCCTGGCGATCCGCCTGCTCACCCAAGTAGGATATGAATTGGGCAATGCAGCTAATTCCGTCATGACAAGAATGGGAAGCTTCGGCGTGGAGCAAGTCCCGATTGTGTTGATTGGAAGCGTATTTCAGAAGGGGCAAAGCTCATGCTTGCTGCAAAGCCTGGAAGAGACTCTGGACAAGCAAAGCAACGGCTATTCGATTGAAATCCCCGTGATGGAGCCGGTGTTCGGAGCCGTTCTGCTCGGAATGGATGAGCTGCGGATTCCGGTAGGCCCGGAGATCGTCGAACGATTTAATTCCTACGAAAGGGAGTATGATCATGAAGCCTAATGCACTGAAAGTGGCTGTCATCGGCGGGGGCTCCTCTTATACCCCGGAATTGATCGAAGGATTTATCAAGAACTATCCTCAATTTCCGCTGCAGGAGCTGTATCTCGTCGATATTGAATCGGGCCGGGAAAAACTGCAGATTGTCGGAGCGCTTGCCCAAAGAATGATCGACAACGCGGGAGTTCCGATCCAGCTTCGCTTGACGATGGACCGCAGAGAAGCGATAGCCGGATCCAGCTTTGTGCTTACGCAAATTCGCGTTGGCGGTCTGGATGCGCGCGCAATGGATGAACGCATCCCTCTCCGGCATGGCTGTATCGGTCAGGAGACAACCGGAGCGGGCGGATTTGCCAAGGCAATTCGAACGATTCCCGTTATTCTCGATATTTGCAAAGACATGGAGGAGCTTGCACCTGAAGCCTTCCTGATTAACTTTACGAACCCTGCAGGCATTATTACGGAAGCGGTATTGAAATATTCCTCCATTCGGACCATTGGCTTATGCAACTTGCCCATCCATACGAAGATGCAAATTGCGCAGTTGGCCGATACGAATCCGCAGCATGTCGATATGGAAATGGTCGGCATTAATCACTTGAACTGGACTCGGAAGATCAGAATCGAAGGCCGGGACCAAACGAAAGAAATCGTTCGGATGTTCGATAACGCCAGCGGCCTAACCGTCAAGAATATCCCCGATCACAAGTGGGGAGAAGGCTTCCTGGATTCGCTCGGAATGATTCCTTGCTCTTACCTTCGTTACTATTACTTGCGGGACAGAATGCTCCTCGAGCAGCAAGAAGCGTTGAAGGCCAAGGGTTCGAGAGCGGATGCGGTAAAGAAGGTGGAGGCGGAATTGTTCGAGCTGTATCAAGATCCTGAATTAAAAGTAAAGCCTGCCCAATTGGAACAGCGCGGAGGAGCCTATTATTCGGAGGCGGCCGTAGACCTGATTACTTCGATTTATAATAACGCCCGCAATATACAGGTGGTCAATGTCCGCAATAACGGAATTATTCCTCATCTGGGTCCCGATGTCTCGGTAGAGGTGAGCTGCGTTATTTCCTCAGAGGGAGCTGCCCCGGTTTCGCTCGTCGGAGGGCCGCTGCCGCCGGAAATCCGAGGACTGCTGCAAGTGGTCAAAGCATACGAGGAGCTTACGGTCGAAGCCGGCGTACACGGGGATTACGACAAGGCGTTGCAGGCCCTGACCATTCATCCTCTTGTAGGTACCACGTCATTGGCCAAGGCCATCTTAGATGAAATATTGGAGCAAAACAAACCGTATTTGCCGCAGTTTTAAGATCAGGGATGCAAGTATTCCAGGCAAATGCGATCGGGAGGACGACTCAAAAAATCCATCCTCTGTATTGCATTTGACTGTATTACTATAACGTTAGATTATTCGTCGAATAAACTAACGAAATTGACAAAGGGAGGGCTTATGAATGAGCTTGGCAGATGAAAGAATTAAAGAGTTGGGACTCGTACTTCCGAAAATCGATTTGCATGGAAAAGGAATTGTCGCCATTCGCCAGCACGGCAACCTGCTGTATACTTCCGGTCATGGTCCGGAACGCGAGGATGACGGCAGCCCGATCTGGACGGGGAAGCTGGGCAAAGATCTGACGGTGGAGGAAGGCTATCAAGCGGCCAGAGAATGCGGCATTATTCTGCTTGCCCAACTGAAGAGCTACCTGGGAAATCTGGATCGAGTCGATGCCTTGGTTAAGGTGCTCGGGCTCGTGGCCAGCAGCGAGGACTTCTATCAGCAGCCTCAGGTCATGAACGGCTTCTCGGATTTAATGGTGGACGTTTTCGGCGAAAGAGGCAAGCATGCTCGTTCCGCGATGGGAACCTATGTACTGCCCAAGAACATTCCTGTTGAAATCGAAATGATCGTCAGAATCAGAGACTAACCGTTCATTATGTTGCGACATAAAGGAGAGGACACAACCATGAAGAGATCCAATCGTATGATGAAAGCGTCTTTAGCTGCTGTAATGTCTGTATCCCTGTTAAGCGCTTGTTCCTCGGGCACCTCGAATTCCGACAAGGAAGGGGAGGCTCCCGAAGAAAAGGTAGAGCTGGTGTTCCAGCACATCGGGGGCACGGTGCCCGCGCAAGTCAGCTTGCTGAATGAGATGGCGGAGGAATTCGGCAAGCTTCATCCGGGAGTTACCGTGAAAGTGGTTAACGTCGGCTGGGGGGAAGCGTACTCCATGTTCCAGCGTCAAGTCGCCGTCGGTCAAGCTCCCGACCTGGTGATGCTGAACGGGCAGTGGGCGAGCGAGTACCAGCGGCTGGGCGCGTTTGCTCCAGTTAACGATTACGTGTCGAAGGAGACGCTGGATCAATTTCTTGAATCCGGATTCGATTCGGTGACCGGAGAAGACGGCAAATATTACGGAGTGCCTTGGGATGGCAGCGTGTGGGGCTTCTTCTATCGGACAGACCTGTTCGAAGAAGCGGGCCTGAACCCTAACAAACCGCCGCAAACCTGGGAAGAGCTGTTGGAATACGCTGAAAAGCTGACGAAAGACAAGCAATACGGGCTCGCATTCCCGGCAGCCGGATGGGAACCGGACGATTATGTGCTTCCATTCTTCTGGCAGGCAGGCAATGACGTGGCCGTCAAGGAAGGCGATTCGTGGAAAGCGACGATCGATAACGAGTCCGGTCTCGCCGTGGCCAAATATATTTACGATTTATCCAATACGTACAAAGTCATGCCTCAAACGGTTACCGGAATGGATTGGGAGGCGACGATGAACAGCTTTATTTCCGGGAATACGGCAATGATGTTCAACGGAATGTGGGCAACGGGAAGTCTGAAGGCGAATCCGAATCTGGACGGGAAATGGGCGACGGCTCCAAGTCCGGCCGGTCCTGCCGGGCAGGCGGTTCTTGGCTATCCGAACACGCTCAGCATCACCGAGCAGAGCAAGCATAAAGAGCTCGTCGGACAGTTTCTGGATTTCATCTTTACCGGCGATAAGCCGACGTACTACGACAAGTTCGCCGAAGTGACCAGCGTCGTCGGCTGGACGAAGGAATTCAAGAACTCGGAATTTGCTCAGGACCTGATTATGAAACCGTTTGTAGAGCAGGTGCCGATCAGTCGCAACCGTCCGTTAATGCCTAAATATGAAGAATTCAGACAGCTGCATTTCAATGCGGCCATCCAGATGCTCATTAAGGGAGAACTGACGCCGGAGCAATTTGTTACAAATATGCAGGAAAAACTGGAAGAGTTAATCCGTCAATGATCAATTCTTAGGTGACATCTTCATAGCCTGGCAGCGCAAGGATGCCGTATTGCTGCCAGGCTTTCATCTTTAAGGAAGCCTGGAGGTTAACTTGGATATGAAACTCAATGCGAGTTTATTTTGGAAAAAGGCGCTTCCGTATTTTCTCATTTCACCAGGCGTCATATTCGTCGGACTTCTTTTGATCTATCCGATGATCTCTGGGATCGTATCCAGCTTTTTTACGCAGCATTCCCTGACGGCTTCCGATCGAACCTTCGCCGGATTCGAGCATTACGGCGCTCTGTTCTCGGACAGCATTTTTAAGGGCGCGTTCTGGAATACGCTGATCTGGACCGTTGGCGTTGTTGCCGGTCAATACTTGATCGGTCTTATTGTCGCCTTGCTGTTGAACGAAGAGATACCGGGAAGGGGGATTTTCCGGAGTCTGATTCTTATCCCCTGGATTGTACCGATGATTGCAGCCGGACTCACCTGGAAATGGATCTATTCCAGCCAGTTCGGGATATTGAACCACATTTTAATGAAAATAGGATTGATCTCAGGGCCCATTGATTGGCTCGGAGATTCCAGCTATGCGCTTTATTCGGTGCTTGCCGTAAGCATCTGGAAAGGAATTCCGTTCGTCGCGATCGTATTGCTGGCGGGCTTGCAATCGATCGACCGCGAAATGTACGAAGCGGCTAACATTAGCGGAGCTAATCTATGGCAGAGGTTCTGGTACATTACGCTGCCCAGCCTTAAAGGGGTTTCGCTTGTTATTGTGACTTTGACTATCATCTGGTCCTTCAACCAGTTTGACTTGGTTTATCTGATGACGAAAGGCGGACCATCCAATTCGACGCAGTTGATTCCGGTCTACTCGTACCTGAATGCCTTCAACTTCTTTAAGATGAACTATGCTGCGGCGATTTCAACGATTGGCGTAATCCTGTTAAGCGTATTTGCGATTTTCTATCTGAAGAACAACAAGGAGGACTAAACCATGGGGGGGAATGCGAGAAAAGCTCAAGCGACCAAACGGATTCTGACTTATGTTTTATTGATATTGGCTACGGTACTGCTGGTTTTTCCGTTCATATGGATGATCTCCACTTCGTTTAAATCTTCCGCGGAAATTTTCGCCGAAGTGCCCAAATGGTTTCCGAATGATCCGACGCTGAATAATTATCGGACACTGTTTCAAGAGACCGGATTTCTGCAATATTTCCAGAACAGCGTCATTGTCGCCGTGACGACGACCATCGTCACTCTATTTGTCGCGATCTTCTTCTCTTACGGGCTTTCCCGCTTCAGATTCAGGGGCCGAGCCCTGTTTCTGAATTCGCTGCTGGTCTCTCAAATGTTCCCGTTGGTCCTGCTCATTATTCCGATTTTCGCCATCTTCATCAAGCTGAATTTGATCGATAGCTACCTGTCCCTGATCTTTGCTTACTGTACGTTTGCGGTTCCTTTTGCAACCTTGATGATGAAAAGCTATTTCGACGGAATTCCCAAGGATATGGAGGAAGCGGCCTTCATCGACGGTTGTACGCCGGTAAGCGCGATCTTCCGGGTCGTGATTCCGCTCTCGGCTCCAGGCATTGCCGCGGTCGGCTTGTTCTCCTTCATCCTGTCGTGGCAGGAATTCATCTTCGCATTGACGCTGACCAATTCCGACAACATGCGGACTTTGCCGGTCGGCATCTCATTAATGGTCGGGAATCGCGAAGTGCTGTGGGGGCAGTTAATGGCCGCTTCGACGATGGTGACGGCCCCTGTAGTGGTTGTGTTCATTTATTTCCAAAAATACTTAATCAGCGGTATGACGATGGGCGGCGTAAAAGGCTAACGGCCATCGGCTTACGGTACGGAGGAATCTGGGATGAGCTACGACGTATGCATTAGAAACGGAATGATAGTAGACGGTACCGGCAGCAAGCGATACAAAGCGGATATTGTCGTCAAAGACGGTAAAATCGCGGGCATCGGAAGCTTCCCCGATGCCGAGGCGCGTTATCAGATCGACGCTGGCGGCCGGATTGTAAGTCCCGGCTTTATCGATACCCATGTCCATTCCGATGTCGTGCTGCTATGGGATAGACAGCATGCGTGCGGATTGTACCAAGGGGTGACGACGGAAATTCTGGGACAGGACGGGCTTTCCTATGCTCCGCTGTCTCCCTCTAATCTGAACATGTACTTTAAATATTTGGGCGGCTTGAACGGAACTCCGGATATTCCGCTCGATTGGTCGACGGTAGAGGAATACCGGAATAAATTCGATCGGACCGTAGCGATCAATACCGCCTATCAGATTCCGCACGGCGTGCTTCGCTTGGAGACGGTAGGCTTCCAGGATGTTCCCCTGACCGGAGAGCATCTGGAGAAGGCGAAGCGATTGCTGGCCGAGGGGATCGATCAGGGAGCGGTCGCTTTCTCCACGGGTCTCAGCTACTTCCCGGGATCCTATGGGGACACTCAGGAATTGATCGAGCTGTCGCGCGTGCTTGCGGAGAAGAAGAGCATCTATGTGACCCATCTGCGCACGGTCTTCAAAGGGGAGAAGTTCGACGCGATTCAGGAGGCGCTCGATATCGGCTGGCAATCCGGCTGCAAGGTGCATTATTCCCATTTCCGGACAGGCCCCAGAAACGCGGGGAAAGTAGACGAGCTCATGAAGCCGATCGACGACGCCTACCAGAAGGGACTCGATGTCAGTCTCGAGCTGTATCCTTATGCTTTCGGCAGCAGTACGGGGGTAATTCACCTGCCGCCTTGGACGGTAGAGGGCGGATATGAAGCGACTCTGGAAAGACTTGCGGACAAGAGTCTGCGCGCAGCCATCGTTCGCGATATTCAGAAGGACTTCCCGAACATCGACGGGACTTTCTCTTATCTCCCTTCGGGCAACAATGACGACTTGCTTGGCTTAACCTTCCAGCAAGCGGCCGATCTGCGCGGTCAGACGGTCTATGAAGTGCTGTGCGACCTCCTGCTGGAAGAAGACCTTGCCGTGGGTATCTTAGGGGAAATACCGGAAGACGAGTCCATCGTGAAGCAAATTGAAGACGATCTGTTCGAGCTGCTGTCGCGTCCTTATTATATGGTCGGAAGCGATGCCATCTATTTGGGGCAGAATCCTCATCCAAGAGCTTTCGGAAGCTTCCCGAAGCTGCTCAGGCTGGCCAGGGAAAAAGGCTTTTCGCTTGAGTCGTTGATTAACCGGATGACCCAGGTTCCTGCGGAGCGTTTCGGGTTAACGGACAGAGGCGTGATCCGGGAAGGGAAAGCGGCCGATCTCGTGATCTTCGATGCGGAGACGGTGACGGACGCTTCGACGATCGACAATTCGAGAAGAGGACCGACAGGCATATCGCATGTCCTGGTGAACGGCGAGATTGCGGTGTGGGACGAGAAGGTGACCGGCGTATTCGCGGGTCGGGCGCTGCCGAGCTTGAAATAAGGAGAGGGGATAGTGACGATGCAGTCATTTTATGACCGATTTGGGTTAAGGAAAGTGATCAATGCCAGAGGGCCTGCCACGCTATTGGGGGCTTCCCGGGTCAAGGACGAAATCAGACAGGATATCTCCGACATGCTCGGCCTTTCCGTGGAAATGTGGGAATTGCAAAGAAGAGCCAACGAGGCCATCGTGAAGCTGACCGGCGCCGAAGCGGGCGTTGCCGCCGGTTGTACGGCGGCAGGCATGGCGATAGGGATTGCTTCCACGCTGACCGGCGACGATATGGGCAAGATCAAGGAGCTGCCGATCGTTAAGGGACCCAAGAATAAAGTCGTCATCCAAAAAGGCCATGTGATCGGGATCGGCGATACGCCGGCAACCCAGTTGATTCGGCTGACCGGGGCGGAGCCCGTAGAAATCGGAGAAGCGCTGGACTGCGCTTCGTATCATCTTGAATCCGCGCTTACTCCCGATGTGGCTGCGGCTGTCTATGTCATGATGGACGTATTTCCTCCTAATTTGCTGCCGTTCGATAAATTCGTGGCAATCTGCAAAGCCAAGAATGTCCCCGTCATTGTCGATGCCGCTTACGATACGGACTTCCGCCACTCGATCGCGAAGGGGGCGGACCTCGTCGTTCACAGCGGCCAGAAATGGCTTGGAGGCGCGACGTCTGCGCTCGTTGCCGGCCGCAAAGATTTGGTTCATGCCTGCTTCCTTCAGGAGTTGGGCATCGGCCGCCCCATGAAGGTCGGCAAGGAAGGGGTGCTCGGCTTAATCTCGGCCATCGAACATTGGCTGGCCAGAGACGTAGAGGCTATTACCCGGAAGCAAGAAGCGTTCGCCGAACGATTCATCGCGGCAATGGCCGAGGTTCCGGGCTTGAGCGGATCGATCAAGCGTACGCGCTTCTCGCCTTCGGTCAGAGTCGTCATGGAGATCGACGAACAACGGACCGGGGTTCCCGCCTGGGAGATCAATATGAAGCTGGGCACCGGCGATCCCGTTATTAAAATGGACGATTACGCCGTCTATCACGGCAGGATGGAATTCGATCTCTCCTTCCTGGACGACGGAGACGAGCGAACGATTATTGACCAAATTGCTTCCATTATCGTGGATAAGAAAAAAGGCGGCGCCGTCAAGCAGCCGGAGCCGATGAATCGATTGGACTTGCAGTACGATATGCTGAGGCGGTGGTTGGACGATGAGCCGAGAGCGTAAGCTGCGATTCGGTCTGCTTGGGTTTTCGCAAGGCTATTATGCGACGACGTATACCCAGCATCTGGCCAAGCTGAAAGAGGTTGAAGTCGTGGCCTGCTGCGACATGGGCCAAACTCTCGAATATGTCCAGGAATGTGCGGGGATTACCGCAAGCCGGTTCAGCGAAGAGATCGGCTGCCGTCTTGTCCGGCGTCCCGAGGAGTTATTTGAATTAGGCTTGGATATGGTGATGGTGGCTTGCGAAGTGCGGGAGCATGCCTATTATGCGGAGATGGCATTGCGACAGGGGTGCCATGTCTTCGTCGGGAAGCCGTTAGCGTTGGAGCCGGACGAGATTCGTTCCTTGATCCAAGCCGCGGAGGCGGCGAATCGGATCGTCCTGCCCGGCAATCCGCTGCGTTATGAAGGGGCGATTCGATCTATCGCCGCTCGAATCCATCAAGGCGAGATTGGCCGTCCGACCAATTTGCGCTTGTTTATTCACCATGAAGCGATGATCCATCAAGAATGGGAGCGCGACCCTGCACGGAGCGGAGGCCCTCTGGGCACTTTCGGAGTCTACCTGACGGATACGGTCCGATGGATGACGGGAGAGGATCTGACGGAATTGTATGCAACGGGCGGACAGTTCGTATTTCCGCAAGTCCAATCCTGGGATACGGTTCAGGCGATGGGGACAACATCGGGAGGCACGCTCGTGCAATTGAATCTGGTGTCCTCGATGGATTGGGACTTTCCTTTCTACATGCTGGATGTCGTCGGAACCAAGGGGATTATCCGGACGGATCATGACCGGTATTCCTATATTCTGCAAAACCCGAGCGCCGAATTGGGGCCGGTCCGCTACGATCCGATGGGAAGCCTCGAAATCGAGCATTTCCTGGATTGCTGCATGGGGCGGGAGAAGCCGTGCATGACGTTGGAGGATATGCTGCACGCCGCCCGGGGGCTTAAAGCGATCGAGCAAAGCATACGGACGGGACAAGCGGTTGCATTGTAAGAAAGAACGGATTGAGAGCTAGGAGTCAGCAGGCGGAAAGGGGAGCTTCATCGTGAAGAAGGTCGTGATTATTGGCGCAGGCTGGGCCGGCCGGCATCATGCCCATGCGATATATGAGCATCCGGATACGGAACTGGCGGCGATCGTCGATCACAGGGAGGAAGCAGCGGGCGCATTGGCCTCCAAGCTGGGGGGCGTTCCCTTCTTTCCGTCCTTGGAGCAGCTGGAGCTGCACCGGATCGAATATGAGGCTGCCGTGATCTGCACATTGCCGGATACTCACGCCTTATATGGTAAGGCGCTGCTGGAGCGCGGGAAGCATCTGTTCTGCGAGAAGCCGGCCGGCAAAGGCTCCGCGGAAATTCTGGAGCTGCTTGAACTTGCCCGAAGCTCCAAGGGGATTGCCGGAGTGAATTATAACCAGAGATTTTCCCCTTGCTATCGGAAGCTGAAGCTTGGCATCCAGGATGAAAAGCCGCATTTGATCGCCATTTCCATGCAGCAGCAAGGTCCGGTGAAGCAGTCGAGCCTGGCTCACCCCTACTTTATCGTGACGGATTCCTGCTGCCATATGATCGATACGCTTCGCTATATCAATGGAGAGATCGGCAGCGTCTATGCTTCCGGCAAGAAGATCGACAGCGAGATTGTCTCCGACGTTGTCGTCAACCTTGAATTCCAGAACGGAAGTATCGGCGTGATGACCCATACCTTTGTCGGCGGCGTGCACGAAAGCCAGCACCCGTTCCAGAATTTCGAGCTGACTACGGACAAGGCCAGATATGAAGTCAGGAATATGTTGGAGGAGCTTCGCATCTATCCTCACTTTTCTATGGAAAGATCAACCTGGGCTCCTTCCGTATTCGAACACTGGAATTATACGGAATCGCTGAGAAGCTCCATTCATGCCTGGATCGAGAGGTTAACCGCTCAAGAGCTGGCGCCGGTCGATCTCCGGGATGCTTACAGGAACGCCTTGGTTGTGGAGGCTTGCGTACAATCCCTTGAAACCGGGCGGAGAATTACGGTGCACGATGAGAGTTGTACAGGAGGCCATGAAGGATGAAGAAAATCGGTTTTATCGGATGCGGCGAAATCGCCCATATCCATGCCGCATGCATTCTGCGGAACGGAGGCGCGATAGCGGGAGGCTTCGATCTATCCGAGGAGTCGGTTCGCAAGCTGACGGCAGCCTTCGGCGGGAAGCTTTATCTTACGGCGGAGGAGCTATGCGCCGATCCGGGCGTGGATGCCGTCTATATTTGCACGCGGCATGATTCGCATGTCGCTTATATTGAACTGGCGGCAAGCCGCGGCAAAGCGGTGTTCTGCGAGAAGCCGATCGGCCTTCGTCTGAGCGATGCCGAACAGGCGGCGGACATTGTCGCGCAGAGCGGGATCCTTCTGGCCATGGGATTCAATCATCGGTACTCCCCGGGGATGCAAAGATTGAAGCGATATATCGATCAGAGCGGCCGCCGGATCGATGCGCTGAATGCCCAATTCGTGACTGCGCCGTTCATGCAAGGCTGGGCGGGAAGGGCCGAACAGGGAGGCGGAGTATTCGTCTGTCTGGGCTCTCATCTGTTTGACTTGGTCCATTACCTGGTTCCGGGTCCGATACAACAGGTCAGGGCGGTTTCTTCCCGAATCCGATTGGAGCCTTCTTATGAGGACGATGCGTTTGGCGCCGTTCTGCTGACCGAGGCGGGTCAGCTGTTGACCTTGAATGCCCACGAGTTCGGAAATGCGAGCTTCTCCACGGATCCCGGACATCGCATCAATACCATCACCCTGTTTAACGGCAACGATGTCGCTTCGGCAGGGACGGGGTACTTCGAACAATTTTCTCCCGACGCAGTCGTAACGGAACGTTTTCCCTCGGATTCATTGTCTTTGTGGGGCTACGCCGAGCTGAATCGAAGGTTTCTGTTGGCGCTTGAGGGGGAGGAAACAGATATCCCGGGAGTGGATGCAGGCTTATTCACCGCACAGCTGATTGAACGCTGCAAGGCCAACCAGTAAGAACGTTAAGGGGGAGGATGGACGATGGCAAAATCGATGTTCATATACGCTTGGGACTTGCTGGATGAAGGAATTGAACCTACATTGCGCAAGCTTAAGGATTTGGGAATGAACAGCATCACGGTAACGGCTGCTTATCATTCCGGGAAGTTTTTCCTTCCGCATAATCCGCGGCGAAAAATATACTATCATACACACAGCTCCGTCTATTATACTGTAAATACCGCCCGATATGGGCAACTTCTTCCTCGATTGGGCGATGCCTATTTACAACATCGAATAGAATCGGAACCATCCGGAGCTTCGGAGGATTTAATGGCCTCGATATGCGTCCAGGCCAAAGCGCTTGGCATGCAGGTATACGCCTGGGTGGTCGGGTTTCACAATACGCATCTGGGCGAGACGTTTCCTGAATTTACTGTGCATAATGCCTTCGGAGAAGCTTATCGCCATGCCTTATGTCCGTCGCATCAGGAGACGAAGCAGTATGTGCAAGCGATCCTGGTGGATCTAGCGGAAGGCTGCGAGCTGGATGGTTTCGTCTTGGAATCGTTCGACTTCCCCGGCATGCTGCATGGCGATCATCATGAATTGGTCGGCACTTCCCGCAAGAGCGAGCTGGAAGAACTGTTGGGACTTTGTTTCTGCAAGCGGTGCAGAGCTAACGCCGAAGCGGCGGGGATTGAAGTGTCCCGGTTCCGGCAAGAGGTGGCTCAAGCGGCGGAAACCGTAGGGAACAGCGGCAAACCGGTAACCGTCGCGTCGCTTCCTTCTTATAAGCAATACCTTCAGCTGAGAGAGGATACCGTCGCCGATGTATTCGCGTTATGTCGGGACGTTCTGGATCGTACCGGGAAATCGCTCAAGCTGCTCAGCACATTATGGCTGGCCTACGGCTCCAATCCGGGATTATACGGTATGAATCCCCGCAGACTGGATCCGTATGTCGATCAATGGATCGCTTGCTATCCGTCCTCGATAGAGGATACGGAAGCGTTCGTACACCGGGCGCTTCAATCGATTCCGAGGAGCAAGCTGGCGGCGGGGATCCGAATGATCGAACCGGAAGTTGTCGTTCCGGAACAACTGGACGGCTATATGAACGCTTATTCCAAGGCGGGCATTGACGATTTGTATTTCTATAATTACGGCTTGGCGTCCGAAGAAATCGTCGAGCGACTGGGTATAAGCCTCGAACCGTGAGGAGGACACATGGTCAAAATAGCGAAAACGGGAGATCAGAAGTTCCTGCAAGCCTTGAACAGAACGCTTGTCTTGAATACGATCCATCAGTTCAAGACGATTTCGCGAATCGAAATCGCGAAAAAAACGAGGCTGAGCCAAAGCACGGTCTCCAACGTCATCGATGCGCTGGAGAAGGAAGGCTATATCGCCGAAGTCGGAACGGGCAATTCGACCAGGGCGGGGGGAAGACGTCCCACCATTCTGACGATTAATCCGGCGGGAGGGTATATGGCGACGGTTGTCGTGGTCACGGAAGCCTTCCATCTTACGCTGCAGATCTGCTTGTTCGATCTGCATCTCACGATGGTGGACGAGCAGGAAATCGAAGTCAAGGAAAAGGGATCGGAATTAATCGAATCGATCAAATCCCACGTGCGCGACTTCCTTGATAAGCATGCAGACAAAAATGTGATCGGGCTAGGCTTCTCCATGCCTACCGTCTTGGACAGAAATGGCGTTGTCTATAGAGGGCACCTGCTGGAGTTGGAGGATTACCCCTTTGAAGAAGAGATGCGTAAAGCCTTTCCATCGATGTTCCTGGTCGTGGAGCAGGAGCAGCATGCGGCGATTCTCGGAGAGCGGGCCCTGGGACCGGCTAAAGAAGTGAATAATCTGATCTATGTCACGGTGGGGAGAGGCATCGGTTCCTCGGTCATCGTCAATAACGAATTGATCCGCGGCGAGTACGGCGGCGCCGGCGAGATCGGGCATATGTCGATTAATAAATACGGTCCGAAATGCATATGCGGCAAGAAAGGCTGCTTGCGCCTGTACGCCACGGAACTGGCCTTCATCAGCAAAATCACGGAAGCGGTCGGCAACGGAATTCCGGTTTCTCCGAAAATCTACAATCCGGTTCTCGATAAATGCAACATTCGCGAAGTCTACAATCAAGCGGTCGCGGGGGACGAATTCTGCAGAGAGATGCTGGTTAGCATGCTGGACGATCTGGCGATCGGCTTGAGCAATTTGATTTACCTCATCAATCCGAAGATGATCATTATCGGCGGGAATTTATTGTTTGCCGAATCCTTTGTTCTGCCTTATATTAAGGACAAGCTTAAAGAAATTGTCGACTCGCCGACGGCCGATATCCAAATTATCGGAGCTGTTCTGGGCAACAAATCTTCCGTTCACGGGATCGCCTCGTTAATTCTCGATAAACACTTTTTAAAGAAAGAGCTCATGTTTCATATTGCATAGCCGGTTCGTTAATATGCTTGAATGAAGAGCCTTCCGGTTTCCGGAAGGCTTTCATGTTGCTCCCTGCCCGGGACGCACACCCTCAGCGTGCTTTTGGGCGCGACATGCGTTCCATGATTAAAGCGACTCTGCGGCGGGGAAAAAAACGACCCATCTGAGCCGCCATGTAATTGTTGCGGCCGTCGACGATATAACTTCTTTCCCGGTCGATTCCACGAAATCCGGCTTGTACGACGTTCTCCGGGGTGGACAGCGCGCTGCCCGCTGCCATGTCCCGGCTGCCAACCGCATCGAAGAAGCCCGTATCGGTCGCACCCGGGCACAGGGCAAGCACGCGGACACCGCGTCCGCGAGTTTCCGCCCATAGCGCTTCGGAGAAGGATAACACGAACGCTTTGGAGGCACCGTAAACAGCCGAATAGGCACAAGGCACAAACGATGCCATTGATGCCACGTTTACGACGATTCCGTCCTTGCGCCCCAGCATGCCGGGCAGAAAACGATGCGTCAGGTCGACAAGCGCAGCGGTGTTCAGCATAATCTCTTCCTGCTCGCGCTCCGAATCCATATCCTCAAAGCGGCCATACGTGCCGAAGCCTGCGTTGTTGATGAGAATATCGACCGCCAGGCCGAGTTCGGCGATGGATTCGGCCAGTTGACGCGGTGCGCCTGCTCTGGACAAATCACTGGGCAAGGCATATGCCTGCACACCGTGCTTGCGTTTGATTTCGCCGGCCAACGCTTCCAGCTTATCTTTGGAACGCGCGACCAGTACGACATGGCAGCCTCGTGCCGCCAGCTCTCTGGCATACGCCTCGCCGATTCCGGAGGAAGCGCCGGTGACCACAGCCAGTTTGCCTTGATATTGATATGGGTTCATGAAACCGCCCCCTTGTCGTTGAAGTTGTCTTGATCATATCAACGACAGGAGGGCGCTAACCACAGTGCGTCCATACTATTAACGGGACTAACAGGCTAAGATGGCGGCGACAATTCGCTGTCTTGAGCCAGCAGGAGCGCCAGTCTCTCCTCCGTACCCGAACCGGGCGTCGGAACGAAAAAGCACAAGTGCAGTCCCGGATCGTTGTCGATGACCGCTGCGCAATGGATCGTGAACGCCAACTCCTGTCCGTCCGGAAGGCGATATTGAACCGTGGCCGTGCTTTTTTGCCGGATTTCATGCAGATCCCACAAACGTACGAAGTCCCCGCTGTTCCGCTTCAAACGTTCGAATCGTTCCATGTACGACGGGTTGTCTTTGTTGCGGTCAAAGCTTGCCCGGATCAGCGCCGTCATGTAACGGGCGAAGTCTTCCCAATTCACCAGCCTTTTCGGATACTCCGGATCCAGAAACAACAGCGTCACCATGTTTCGTTCGCTTTCCGGCAGACGGCCGAAATCCGCAACAACGAGCTCCGCCCCCCGATTCCAGGCGATCATATCGGCAACCTCATTCGCGACGAAAGAAGGATAACGCAATTGATCCACGAGGCTCTGCAGAAATCCGAAATCGGGATTTTCCGGTTTCGGCGCCGTACCGGTACTGACCGGATCGAGAGTGGCCAGGTCGAACAAGTGCTTCCGCTCGTCCTCATCCAGCTGCAGCGCTTGGCTGATATGGGACAATACTTCGGGCGAAAGCGGATGAAGAATAACGGTTTTCCATACAACGCATGCCTCCCTTTTCCCAGTGCGCCGGCGGTCAGATCGTTGGATACAGATGGTACAACGTTCTGCTCCTTGGACGATAGTTCAATTGTAGTTGTACCCTGCAATCAGATCAAATGCCTTGGTGGCGGGGGCGTTCCAGTCGGATTTTCGTGACGGAACATATTATCACGGCAAATATATATCGAGTTAGATGGGTGTCAAAGTACTGCGGATACAATTGAAGAGCTAATTAAAAACCTTGAAGAAGTAAAGAAAGACCACATAGAAATTAAACTCGATTTTGCGATCCAATTCCCGAACCACGAGAACTTCCTAGCGGTAATTTAATGCTTAGAATGCCCAAAACACTGCATAGGGACTTGATTGATCACGCAGAACGTGAAGGTGTAAGCGATTAGTGTTAGGTTTATTGTTAGGTTTATTGTTAATATAGTATGTTATTTCTATAGGTTGCCCTAACGAGAGCTACTCGCAGGTTGCGGGCAGTTCTCGTTATGGTTTTGTTTGAGTTTTTTCTCAGGTAAGATTTTTTGTCCTGTCTTATTTGCGTTTTGTCCGTGTTCATTCGTGTGAGCACTACTTGAACTATCATACTGAAGATAAAATAACAAAGAACTCCGAAGTACGGTAAACCATGGGAGCAACGCCTGCAAGAACAAGCCAGGCAAATTCACTTTGGTCAAACCGTTGTTGAGAGATTGGCTCCTGCAATAGCCGCTCCCATCGAAGCAATAGAATCTCCGTGTCTCCGCCCGTAAAATACGACTCTGGCGAATGAAGTCGTTGTTCTGTATCAACCGTTGTCTCCCCAAACTTCCAGAGATAATTTTTCTTCATAACGGGGCATTACGCTATGGAAGTATTCGATGCTTTGTCGACTTTTCAGGAGTTTGATATGAAACCGGGCGGTAATGGCAGTTTATCATGCACGGTCCTGATGGCGTTGATTTTCCCAACACCAACGTCATTGTCGAGGTTGTTAAACACGAGAGAATCGTCATCGACTTAAAAGTCATGGTTGGATTACACATCGTATAGATTCGATTCTTGGTTGGGTCGAACAGTTGAAGACAGATATTTGAAGTGAGAAGAACAACTGCGTGTGGAGTTGTTCTTCTTTTCATTAGTAGGGAAGTACGAATATATCTCGATGACAGAGATATGTCTGAGTCGGATCGGGATCAACCGTGGCTTCTGCGTTAATCGCATGCAGCGTTGCGCGGAAATATCAATAATGAGCAAAACATCCGCAATAAACGAAAACATATTCGGACGGCGATCCCTACAATAAGAGGTATTCCAATCGAAAAGAAGGTGATTCGCTTGAGTAGCGCAAAAAAAATACCGCCGCTTGGCGGCGTATGCACCTATGAGGAAGCTTTCCGGATCGGATACTCGGTGGATGACAACGTCAACATGCTCAAACGATACAACTACGTGAAAGCCCGGCTGGTCGAAATGGTTACGCTGCACATGAACGGAACACCGGAGTGGGAAATCAAAGGGGCGATGAGCCTGCACGTTTGGCTGGACAGCGAGCATTCGGCCTGGATTCGCAAACGGGTATCGGAAATGAGAGAGCCGCCGCTGCATCTGGACAAAGTGCCGGACGAACGTCTGAAAACGTTTCTGGACGAGGCGCTCCACGCGCGCAGTTCGTTGGAGCTGGTCGTCGGCATCTACGGCGTCGTTCGTCCCGCGCTTCGGGAGGCGTTGGAGCGGCATATCGGCGAAACGAATCCGCTCGTCGACCAGCCGACGAGCCGCGTGCTCAAGCTGATTCTCGGAGAGGAGAAGGAGATGGCGGATTGGGGGGACGCGGCGATCGAGGCGTTGACGGACGACCCGGCGGCCGCGGCCGAGGCGCAGCGGTGGAAATCGCACCTGGGCTCCTATCTGGAGGCGGCGGGAGGGATTCGCGGCGATGGGGCAACCGTGGGCGAACGGGCGCCCGAACGGTCTGCCGAGCCGTTCGAGCCGCAATGGATTCCGCAGCGGGACGGCCGATTCACGGATATTTGGAACAATGTCGACGATGCGGACCGTGTGTACAAGGACGAATCCCGCGATCCGGCCGAACGGACTTGGGCCTTGTTGTTCAAACGTTTGAGAGAGATGGACGTTCCGGAAATGATGTGCTCGATCGTCGCCCAGACGCCTGGGAAACCGTGGGAGTATTACCGCGACATGTGCAGGCAAATTTGGGACGAGTGCCGGCATTCCATGATGGGAGAAGTCGGATTCGTCCGCCATGGCGTCGACTGGACGAAGCTGCCGGTCCGGATCAATTGGTCCTACGAGCTGAACAATTTGCTTACGCCGCTCGAAAGACACGCCGTGCTGTACGATATCGAATTCGGTCTGATGCCTGGAGACACGGGGAAAAAATTCGAGTGGGAAGTGACCAAGCGATCCGGTTATCCGCTCGCGGTGACGTTCCACGATCACGATTGGGCGGACGAGGTGCTGCACGCGCAAATCGGCCGGAAATGGTTCGTCTCCCGAATGAGCAGCCATAAAGAAGCGCTGGAACTCGCGCAGAGGGCATACCAGAAAATCGCGGAAACCCGGAAGCCGTATCCGGTCGACAATCCGGATTGGTGGGGAGCGTTTTACGACAGCGTGCGGCATCTTGACCTGAGCGGGAAGGAGAGGGCGGCGCAATGAACTTGAAGGATCAAGCGTGCGTCGTGACCGGCGCGGCCCACGGCATCGGCTTGGCCATCTGCCGGCAGCTCGTGTCGGCGGGCGCCCAAGTCGTGCTGTCCGATTTGGATCTGGCCGCCCTTACCCGGGCGGAAGCCGAATTTCCGAGCGGCCGGATATTAACCGTGCCTGCGGATGTCCGCTCATCGGCCGAATTGGTGGCGCTCGCCGTCGAAACCGAGAAGAAGCTGGGTCCGATCGCCGTCTGGATCAACAACGCGGGCGTCGCCCGCCACCGGAAAATTCCGAACTACACGTCCGAAGAGGTCGACCTGATGGTAGACGTTAACGTAAAAGGCGTCATTTACGGAAGTCAGGTGGCATTCCGCGCGATGGCTCGCAGACGATCCGGCCATATCTTGAATATCGCTTCCACGGCGGGCACCCGGGGCATCCCGACGGAATCGGTCTACTGCGCCACCAAATTTGCCGTCCGCGGGTTTACGGAAGCGCTGCAAGAGGAGGCCGCTCCTTATGGCATACGGGTCACGTCCATTCTTCCGGGCGGCGTAGACACGGCATTCTGGGATACGGCGCGCGAGCATAAACCGCCCGTCGAACGGTTTTTGCGTCCGGAACACATCGCGAAGGCCATCGTCTCGGTTCTCGAGATGGACGACGTCTGCGTAACCCGGGAAATCGTGCTGCGGTCCGCCTCGGACGCGGACTTGACGCTCGCGGAGAACGCCCATGTGTAGCTACCGGCTCCTGTCGGACTTGCTGGAATCCGACGCCATCGGGGGAAGGCGGGTTTTCCGGCTGCTGCTTCCGGAGGACCGGCGGGGTGCGGTCCCGCTGCTGATCCTCCTGCACGGCGTGCACGGGTCGGAGACGGACTGGACGGACAAAGGCAATTTGACCGCCGTGATCACGGACATGACGATGTCCGGCCGCATGTCCCCGATGGCCGTATTGATGCCCTCCGACGGACTGACGGGACTCGGTACCGGGTATTTGAACTGGGCGGAAGGCGGCTCCCATCGGTACGAAACGTATTTGCTCGACGAGCTGCTGCCCGAAGTCGAACGGCGATATGAAGTAGGGGGAACGAGGCGGCTGCGCTCCATATCGGGCTTGTCCATGGGCGGTTTCGCCGCGCTGGGCATCGGTCTTCGATTTCCCGGCAGAGTAGCGGCGGCTTCGTCTTTAAGCGGGTTTTTCGATGCGAGGGAGCTTGCCCCTCTCGTAGGCGACGAGACGTTCAATCGCATGTTCGGAGGAAGCGAAGAAGCGATGGACCGCGTCTCTCCGCTGTGCATGGAATTGCGGTCGCCGGGCGGATATCCGACCCTCGCGTTCGATTGCGGAGAGGACGATTCCTATGCCGGGATGAACAGGGAGCTGCACCGGCGCTTGGACAGCGCGGACATTCCGCATACGTACCGGGAATATAAGGGCGCGCATACGTGGGATTATTGGAGCGGCCGTATCGGGGAGCATTTGGCGCTGCACGACCGCGTATTTCGTCAAGTCGGATCCTGAATCGAACCGGCCGCTACTTTCCGGACGTATTCGCCAGGCGTCATTTGAAAATGCTTGCGGAACGTGCGGTAAAAATGGGAGGCGGACCGGAAGCCGCACGCATCCGCGATGTACGGGATGCTGCAACGGGGATCGCTCATCAGACTGCGGGCTTTGACGATGCGTTTCATGTTCAAGTATTCGGGCACGTGCGTACCGGTCATTTCCTTGAATACGCGGCTAAAATGCTCTGGCGTCACGAGCGCTTGCCTGGCCAAGATCGGCAGATTCAATTCCTCGCCAGATGATTGTCTATGAAAACGAGAATTTCTTTGAGCCATATTTCGCTCTTGGTCGGTTTGCGCGAATGTTCACCGGGATCCGGCAAGGAATAGAGGTCGTTCACGTCCGACAGCACTTGGTGCAGCGTTGCGACGGCATAGTGGCGGCATCCCCGCGTCTGATCGCGCAGCCGTTCAAACGTCGAAGCGAGCGTCCGCTCGAACGCGGCCAGCCGATCGTCGGGGCACGGTATCTTGTAATGGCGGGAATGGCGGCTTTGCTCGAACGATTGTAAATAGAAATAGGATTCTCCAAGGTTGATGGGGTGGATCAGATTGGCGTCGAACAGCAGCACGCTGACCAAATAAGGATTTTGTTTGGAAGGATTCGTGTAATGAAGGACGTTGCCCGGAACGAGAAATACGTCGCCCTTCGCCATATCGTAGAACGATTGATCGATAATGAAGACGCCTTCTCCGTTGTGGACGAATACGAGCTCGTACCATTCGTGAAAATGAAACGCCTGATGGGTGGAATAATGCCACTGTTCCCGGTGCATGAGCCGATAAGGAAATAAGGGGTCGTACGGATGCGTTTCTTTAAAAGTCTTCATGTCCGAACTCCTTTCCTCGGGCAAAATATCAAAAACGAGCAATCAAAACGCAAATCCAACGTACAGGGAACGAAGAAATTTCTCTATACTGATCATTGTAAGCGCTACATTGAAAAAGGAAAAGCCGCCAGGGCTACGGAAAATCAGCCGAAGAGGAGAAATCGACGTGAAAGTGACAACGCCCTTCAGCGGATTGAAGCTGAGCACCGTCCGGCCGACCGGATGGATTCTGAAGCAATTGGAGAGCGAACTGAACGGTTATTCCGGCCATCTGCACCATGTGTGCGAAGAGGCGAGAAGCGATATTTTCGCGGAAGGAAGAGTGTCGGGCGACCATATCCGGCAATGGTGGAACGGGGAGACGGAAGGGAACTGGATGGACGGCTTGACAAGGGCCGCTTATGTGACCGGAGATCCGGCAAGCGTCCGCCATGCGGAGGAATATTTGAATCGAATCGTCCGCTTGGCTCAAAAGGACGGATATATCGGCATTTACAAGGAGGACTGGCGTTTCCGGAACGACGGGCAGAACGGCGAATTGTGGACGTACAGCCGGATTCTGCTCGCGCTGCTCGCTTATTACGAGGCGACCGGAAACGAAGACGCGTTGTCGGCGATCCGGTCTTCCATCGAGCTCGTCCTTCAAAACTATACGGTGGCGGAAGGCGGCAAAGCGTATTTTGAGGTCGGCAGTACGGAGCACGATCTCGGCAAATCGCATGGGCTGATGGTCATCGAGCCGCTGCTGATGGCCTACGACATTGTGGGTGACGGGAGGATCGTGGAATTCGTCCGGTCGCTGTACGACGATTTCTCCGCCTGCAACATGACGCCGTGGGGCTATGACGCCCAACTGCATCGGCTGCTGGATCCGGATCAGCCTTATATCGGACACGGGGCTCATACGTGTGAGCATCTCCGCATTCCTCTGCTCCTCTATCACTATACCGGCGAAGAAAAGTACAAGCTCGGCTATGAAAGCGCCTACAGGAAGCTGAACGATTATTTGTCCGTCAGCGGCGCCTGCAAATCGGATGAAATGATCGGGTCCGACCGTTTTACTTGTCTGCCGTTGCCGACGGTGGGCTATGAATATTGCGCCGTTACGGAGCATCTGCTCAGCCTTCACGCCGCCGCCATGCTGACCGGGGAAGGCCGGTACGCGGATCAGGCCGAATGGCTGCTGTTCAATGCGGGGCAAGCTTTGAAAAGCCATAACGGCAAAGGAATCGCCTACCTCGGAGCGGACAACCAATACGAAGCTTCCAAAAGGATCGGAACGAGGTGGGACCTTTCGCCGACGCACGACGACGAGGCGGTCTGCTGCGTCCCGAATGCCGTGCGGATATTGCCTTATCATGTCAGCAGGATGTGGACGCAAACGCCGGACGGAGGATTGGCCCTTCTTTATTATGGTCCGAACACGCTGACGGTCGACATCGGCGGCGCCCAAGCGAAGATCGAACAGCGGACGGCGTATCCGTTCGAGGGCGACGTGCGCCTGCGGATCGGCCTCTCCGCGCCGGCGGCGTTCCCGCTAAAGCTTCGCATTCCGGGATGGGCGGTCGATCGGACGATTCGGACGAGCCGACCGGACGTCAGGCCGGTTCGGGAAGGCGATTATTTCGTTCTGAATGCCGAATGGCGAGACGGCGACGAAATTACGCTGTCGTACGGGATGCAAGTGGAGAAGGTGGAAACGGTCGACCATACGGTTGCCATCCGAAGGGGGCCTCTGTTGTATGCGCTCGACATCCCGGGACAAGGTACCGTCACGAAGGATTACGGACGGAACGGGTTTTCCGATATCGACTTCGTTCCCGAACCGGGCTCCGCCTGGGATTACACGCTGCAAATCCGCGAAGACGAGCCGGATCTCGGATTTACCGTGTTGACCGAGGAATCCGGCGACCCATGGAATTGTCCGCCGGTGAAGCTGCTGACGGAGGCACTGAATCGGCATGCTTGGCCGGAGCGGGTGGCGCTCGTTCCGATCGGCAGCACGACGCTTCGCAAGACCTGTTTCCCTTATGTCAGTAAGTAGGTTTCAACAGGGCGAATCCGCTGGTTCGTCCTTGCCCATACATTCCTATATTGGAGAGGGGTCGTGTTCTTTCATGAAAAAGCTGTCTATCGCCCTGCTGTCGGTTCTGCTCGTCTTCGTCGCAACCGCTTGTTCCGGCGGTTCATCATCCCAAGAGTCGGCAATGCCGTCTTCGCCGCAGGCTTCCGCTGATCCGTCCCCGACGGCTTCCGGCGAGCCGGAAATCGAGAAAGACGCCAGCCTGGTCGTGTGGGATAACGGCGATCAGGAAGGGGATTGGACGAAATACGCCGCCGAACGGTTCACCGCCGAATACGGCGTGCCCGTCAAGGTTGAGAGAGTCGGATTTACCGATGCGCCCGTCAAAATGCAAACCGACGGGCCGGCGGGCGTCGGAGCGGACGTCTTCGCGGCGCCGCACGACCATGTCGGTTCGATGGTGCAAATGGGGCTGATCCTGGAAAATTTCTACCCGGACGAATATGAGCTGGATTTCATGCCGGCTGCCGTGTCCGGCGCATCGACCGGCGGCGTGCTCTACGGCTACCCGAACTCCATCGACACGTTTGCGTTGTACTATAACAAAGACTTGGTTAAAACCGTACCGAAGACGATGGACGAGCTGGTCGAGCAATCCAAAGCGTTCACGGACAGAGGCGCCGGCAAATTCGGCTTCATGATCGACCAGAACTTCTATTGGGGCTACGCGCTGTTCGGCGGCTATGGCGGGTATATTTTCGGCAATGGCAATACGGACCCGAACGATATCGGGCTGAACAACGACGGCGCGGTTAAGGCGGGACAATGGCTGCAGAAGCTTCACCAAGAAGTGCTGCCGCTGAAGGCGGAAGACATGCCGCAGGACAAAATTTCCTCTCTGTTCAATGAAGGCAAGCTGTTGTTCAAATGGGACGGACCTTGGGCGGAGAAGGCGCATCGCGACGCGGGCATCAATGTCGGTATCGCGCCGCTTCCGCAGCTGGACAACGGCCAATATCCGGCCACGTTCTCCACGGTGAAAGGCTACTACGTGAGCGCATATACCAATTATCCTGAAGCGGCCTCCCTGTTCGCCAAGTTCCTGACTAGCAAGGATATGCTGCTTAAACGGTTCGAGATGACCGGACAAGTACCGCCGCGCCAGGATATGACGGACGCTCAGCAGGTGAAGGACAATCCGTCCGCGGCCAGCTTTCTCGAGGCGGCGCAGCATGCGGTGCCGATTCCGAACATCCCGGAAATCAACGCAGTATGGGGACCGATGGGCGTGGCGATGGTATCGATGTGGAACGACGGCACGGACCCGCAAAAAGCGCTCGACACCGCCGTCCAGCAAATCCGCGACGCCATGAACCTCAAGTCGGAATAAAGGAATGGAACGTATGAAAATGGATCATACGCGAAAGGCAGTCGTCAGCGCTGCCTTTTCCCTTATTTTCATGGGATTGGGGCAGCTCTATAACCGTCAATACGTGAAAGGCCTGCTGCTGTCCACTTTCGAATGGCTGGTCATCCTGTTTCTGAGTAAGCCGATCATCCACGGATTGTGGGGCTTGATCACGTTAGGGGAGCAGGTGCAGGTCCGCCAAAGAGGCCGTATCGTCGAACAGGGCGATCATTCGATCTTTCTGATGATCGAAGGGATCATGCTGCTGATCGTGCTGCTGGCTGTCGCCGCCGTATATGCAGGCAATGTGGTCGACGCTTACCGCACGACTCAAGGACGTTCGGAGAGCAAGCCGGCATCGGGCATACGCCGATCGCTCGTCCGCATATGGGAGAAGAATTACGCCTACGTGCTGCTTAGCCCTGCGATGTTTTTCGCTTTGTTTCTGATCGTGCTGCCGCTGCTGTTCGGGGTGTTGATCGCTTTCACGAACTATTCGGCGCCCAATCATCTGCCGCCGAAAAATTTGGTCGAATGGGTCGGTTTCGATACGTTCCGCACCTTGTTCACCTTCGGGCAATGGAGCCATACGTTCCTCGGCGTGACGGTCTGGACCGTCACGTGGGCGGTGCTGGCCACCGTGACCACGTTTTTCGTCGGCATGATGTACGCTTTGATCATCAATCACCCGGCCGTTCGGCTCAAGCGGTTGTGGAGGTCCATCTTCATTTTGCCATGGGCGATTCCCCAATTCATTTCGATTTTGATCTTCCGGAATATTTTCAACGGGGAATTCGGACCGCTGAACCAGTTGCTTACCTCTGTCGGCTTGAATGCGGTTCCGTGGCTGTCCGATCCGTTCTGGGCCAAAACTTCGCTCGTGCTCGTCAACGTCTGGTTCGGGTTTCCGTACTGGATGATTCTGATGTCGGGCGTGCTGACCGGCATCGACAAGTCGATGTACGAAGCGGCGGAGATCGACGGGGCAAACGCACGGCAGCGGTTCTCGAGCATCACGCTGCCGTCGGTCATGCAGGCGACGATGCCGCTCTTCATTATGAGCTTTGCCGGTAATTTCAACAACTTCAACCTTATCTATCTGTTTACGGCGGGTGGTCCGGTCGAGCCCTCCTATACGTACGCCGGTTCGACGGACATTCTGATCACCTGGATTTACGGATTGACGCTGACGCAGAACCAGTTCCATATCGCTTCCGCGCTCTCTGTCATCATATTCGTCTTCATCGCGGCGCTGTCCATCTGGAACTTCCGCCGTACCCGGTCCTTTCGAGAGGAGGATTTGATGCAATGAATTCGAAGTCGGGCCGTAGAAGAAGCAAATGGATCGTTCCGGCGATATTGTACTCGATTCTGGCCGTTACCGCGCTGGCTGTTCTGTATCCGGTGCTGTGGATCGTCTCGAGCGCACTGACGCCCGGCAACGCCCTCAGCTCGTCCGTCTGGCCTCGCCGGGCGACGATGCGCCATTTTACCGAGCTGCTGAACGAAACCCAATTTTTGTTATGGTTCAAAAACACGCTGTTTATCGCCACGATGACGATGCTGCTTTCGACGGTCCTCATTTTCCTGGCCGCCTACAGCTTCTCCCGGTTCCGGTTTCCGGGCAGAAGAAAAGGGTTGATGGCGATGCTCGTGCTACAGATGTTCCCGAATTTCATGGGCATGATCGCCATCTACGTGCTGCTGCTGCACGTAGGGCTGCTGGACAGCCATTGGGGACTCATTCTCGTCTATGCCGGAGGATCCATTCCGTTCGGAGTATGGCTCGTCAAAGGCTATTTCGACGGCTTGCCCCGCAGCCTGGAGGAAGCGGCCAAAATCGACGGGGCGTCGCATTCGCTCATTTTTTTCCGCATCATTCTTCCGCTGTCCGTGCCGATCGTGACGTTTATCGCCATCTCCCATTTCATCGCGCCGTGGATGGATTTCATTTTTGCCCGGCTCGTCATCCGCAGCACGGACAAAACGACGGTCGCCATCGGCTTGTACAACATGATCACAGGTCGGCAAAATACGCAGTTCGCCTCGTTTGCCGCAGGAGCGGTACTCATTTCCGTTCCGATCACGATCCTGTTTTTGTTCCTGCAGCGTTTTATCGTGGACGGGCTCGCGGCAGGCGCCAACAAAGGCTAGGCCATGGCAGGGGGGAGGAGAGGCACGGTGAAGAAAAATGGGAGCTGGAGGTTATGGACGGTGGGCTTCCTGGCCGTAGCGGCGACCTCCTTGACGCTGATGTCGGGGTGCGGAAACGGGCAGGCGCCGGAATGGAAAAACGGCGTGTTCTACGAAATTCTGGTCCGATCGTTCTACGATTCGGATGGCGACGGGATCGGGGATTTGAAGGGCATTACCGAGAAACTGGACTATTTGAAAGCGGCGGATCCGGACCGGAAGGACAGTCTGGGGATCGACGGAATTTGGCTGATGCCGATCTACGCGTCTCCCACGTATCACGGATACGACGTCACGGATTATTACGCGGTCAATCCGGATTACGGGACGCTGGACGATTTCCGGGAGTTGACGGAGGAAGCCCACAAGCGGGGAATCAAAGTGATTCTGGATTTGCCGATCAACAATACGAGCGACAAGCATCCGTGGTTTCTCGAGTCCGCGTCCAGTCCGGACAGTCCCAAGCGGGATTGGTTCATCTGGGCGGAGGATCGCGGGCTGTCTATGAAACGCGTCGGCGCCTTCGGATCGAAATCGTGGCATGAATCTGGCGGCACGCATTACATGGGCATCTATCACGACAGCATGCCCGATTTGAACTACGACAGCCCGGAGGTCCGCGAAGAAATGGTCCGGGTCGGCCGGTTCTGGCTGGAGCAGGGGGCGGACGGCTTCCGGCTGGATTCGGCCAAGCACTTGTACTGGAAGTATGCCGATTCCGGCAAAGACCCGGCGACGTCCCGGAACAACGTGGCTTGGTGGCAAGAGTTCCGCCGGGGGCTAAACGGGGTGAAACCGGACGCTTACCTGGTCGGGGAAATTTGGGACACGAACTCGGTCATCGCGCCGTTCCTGGACCGCGCCCTGGATTCCGGCTTTAATTTCGAATTGGGCGCCAAGCTGGTCGAGATGGCCCGGAGCGAGAAGGCGGAAGATATCGGCTTCCGGCTGAACCGGGTCCACGAGATGTACGAGCGGTCATCAGGCGGCGCTTACGCCGATGCGCCTTTCTTGACCAATCACGACCAGGACCGGGTCATGAGCCAATTGGAGGGGAATTTGCATCACGCGAAGACGGCTGCAGCCCTGCTGCTTACGCTGCCGGGCAACCCGTTCCTGTATTACGGCGAAGAGCTCGGAATGCAGGGCGTCAAGCCGGATGAGCGGATTCGGGAGCCGATGGTATGGAGCGGCGGCGGGAAGAAAGAGCCGGGGCAGACCGTATGGGAGCCTTACGCGGGCGAGGTGCCGCCTCCGCCCGGCGAGCAGGCCGAACAGGACGATTCTCTGTTCAGCCGTTATCGGACGCTAATCGGGTGGCGTCATGAGGAGACCGCGTTGCGGGAAGGCAAGATTGACAGCTACGGGGTCGAGCACGACCATGTCGCAGCCTATATCCGTTATACGGATAAGGAACGGCTGCTCGTCGCGCACAACTTATCCGGCCGACCGCAGGAGTTGCGGCTGAAGCCGGGAAGTCCGGACGCTCCCGCCTTCACAGAGGTGGCCCGCGCAACCGAATCCGGCTGGAGCTTGAACGGCGGGCTCCTGCGCCTTCCTCCTTACGGATCGGTGATTTTGAAACCGCGATCGAAATAAAAAACAGGGAAACGCGTCAGTGCGTTTCCCTGCTCAGATTAGAGAGCCCAAAACACCCCGCTGATGTCGTCAACATCGGTGGTCTTTATTATTTTCGCACCATCTGAAGCCGTCATCATGTCCTGAAGTCTTTCTATATAAACCGTCGACATATTACCCCCTGAATGGTACGATAAAACCACACATAATTTTACATATTCAGAATTCGGATGGCCGTCCGACTCCCCGTACAACATTTCGGGTGGGAAACCTCCAAAGAATCAGAGAAAATAACTCGTTCCCTTGGCCGTTAACCTGGGCGGGTTATTTTCGTTTATGTGTGAAAGTGAGCGATACAAGCAAGAACAAGCCAGGCAAAATCACTGCGGTCAAACCGTTGTTGGAAACTTGGCTCCTGCGATGTCGCTAATTCCCACAGGGAAATTATATTTAAGTAAGGCGGGTGATCAAGTGAGACCTTTTAATTTATCGGAACCGATAGAGTATGAGGATATCATTCCTGGTACGAATAATAGATGGGGGAATGATGCCCTCCTATTCAGGGTGAATAAAGGGTTAGGAAAGTTGTCCACTAGATACGGAAGGGATAAAAATGGTGATTCATATCGGTTCTTACTGCTAGATAACAAACCACTGATAAACAGCTACGGAGAGGAAATGTACTGTCCAACCTGTGCTAAGGTTTTAAGTATTGGTTTGGGCAGGGAGAACGTCAACCAGAGCTTAATTGAGACAATTAAACACTCACAAGATCCAGGCAGTGATATTTCGAATACCTTTGAAAAGATAAAACCTATGCTTTCAATCTTAGATAATGGGTACTACTTGCTAACCCGCATAGAGATGATTCCCACTGATGGAGAGGGAAATTTTTTCTGGAATTTATCCAGTTCAAAGAAGCTGTATAAAGCAACGGCGGATGTATATTATAAATTTCATTATAGTTCAGGCACTCCCAAATTCCTCCTTCCATCTCAGAGCATTCAATGTCTGAACAAAGAAAGGGTAAGTCATTATGTAGATCAGATAAAGAACGGTAAAGCCATGACAGGACTTGCTTATTACTACGAAGGATTCATGAGCACGTTATTAGACGGACATCATAGAGCAACTGCCGCTTACCTAGAAAATAAAAGTGTGGATTGTCTAACGATCATAAAAGTGACTGGATTGGGATTCGATCAAGACTACAAGCCAGACAAGATTTATATTGGCAGTGAAAATTATAATCTTAAGTTATTTAGCATACCTGAGAGGGTTTCTAAATATCTAGAGAAGATACGTGATCCGAGAAGGTCGAAACTTAACGCTCAAAAGGTTGCGGAAATCCTTAGTGATTGTCAGGAAGTATGGGCGCATAAGACAGTTTCCCCAGGTAATGATTTTGGTAAAAGGAGTTATCCTGACTATTTGTCAATCGCGTTTTCGGATATGGCGGGAGATGCGTCGGATGAACGTGTTAATAATGTTATGGGTAGGCGTGATGACGATGCAGAGTTTGAATTAGAAATGATTTTTAAGAAACTCCAATTGCAAGAACCTAAGAGAGCATTCGAACTTGCAAAGAGAATCATCAATGACGCGAATTGGAAGGTGCTACATGAGGAAGCATTCCGTCATTTAGCATCAATAGACAGTACGGAAGTTGAAGATATATTTATCAAATATTTAATTGATACACATTATGATTCAAAGGATTTATGCCGAATGATAGCAGATGAGTATTTGAATAATAGATAGTTATTTCCATTGACGATTGAAGGCGTCGTAGGACCATCAAAGCATAAGGCTTTAGGCTGAATATATCTTCAGGACTGCATGAACAGACCTCGATGATGTATGTGTTGCCGGTGATTACTGAAAAAAATGAGTACGAGATTCAGACGTAATTTATGGAATTCTACCCGTCCCAGTTTGCATAGGACAATGCGCTACGCAAAGCGCTGCTGCGATATTGCTTATTGTGCTGCTTGCGTTGAACAAGTTGAATGGGCGTTATTAATATCCCGGCATTAGCGATCATCGTACAGCCCGCCTATAAGAGGAGCGACTTCGGATACAACAGGTAATAATTCGATTAAATAGCATATTTCAGCTGAATGAATTTATGGATTATATGATCGTCCCACTCGAATTCTTCGTTGTTCCTCGTTTCTTGACAACAGCTCGGAAAGAAGCTCCGGACAATGAGCGATCGGTTTATCTAAAAGTCCGGACGTTTTCAGGGTAGTGTGATGTCAAGCATGTTATTTGGTTGCGTTTGCTCGATCCATGATCTCCCGAACGATCGAGATTTTTGGCATCCGCGTAGTGCTACACATGCCGCTTTACAAGTTGAGCCAGGCTGCGATTTACCCGCAGCCAATCACGGAAACGCAGCATTCGGATGAACACATGTAGATTAATATTTACCTCAAAATTAAAAAAATGGGAGATGTGCCTTGTTTAAGTTTGCCCGGATAATCCAATTAGGAGGGGTTCAAATAGCAAGGAAAAATATTCTGTTTATTTTAGCGACATTGATTATTGTAAGCTTGTTGGTTTGGTACAAGATTCCTAACGAGATCGAAAAAAAATACTCGGCTAGTACAGTCGATGGAACAACTGTTGAATTGTCCATACAAATGAAAGCCTATCACAATTTTTTTAGCCCAACAGATTATAGGGGGACGATTGCAGTTAATAACGTTGTTTATAAGACGGTAAAACTTCAAAGAGATAATAATCTCTTTGAACGACTTAATATGAAGATAAGAGGGGCTCAGTATTACCTACTTCTACGCAGGGTAGAGAATGGGGGGAGACTAGCACATAATGATTCTCTATATGTTATCCGGAATGGATCAGAATTCAATAAGTTGCATATCTTCCTTCACGACAAAGATTTTTTTGCGCCAGCAGAAAAGCCTTCAGAAGCAATAGAACTACAGATAGAATCAAAATAATTTTGTCACAAATCCATCCCCTTTCCCGTCACACGTGTAACAAATCCGAAAGGGATGATGGGAATGCGTAAAGTTGACGTGGCGATCGTGGGCGGAGGAATAGCGGGATTAACGGCGGCGATCTATGCGGCCAAAGCGGGGAAACAAACGGTTGTGATCGAGAAACAGGAACGTTTGGGCGGTCGGGCGATGACCAACAAGAAGAGCGGAGCGTACTTCAATCTGGGCGGGCATGCGTTATATTACGGAGATGCTCACCATACGTTTCGCGAACTCGGACTCCGCCTGCAAGGCAAGCAGCCTTCCACCGACGGGTACGGCATCTGGAAAGGCAAGCTGATCACCTTGCCGACGAGCCTCGGTTCGTTGCTGACAACGCCGCTGCTGTCCTGGAAGGGAAAGATGGAGTTGGCCCGCTGGTTGGCGAAATTCGGCAAGCTGGACACCCGTCCCTACGACAACATCAGCCTGCGCGATTGGATCGAAGGCAACCTTCGGGACCCGATGGTGCGCAATATTTTCTACGCGCTGCTGCGAACGGCAAGCTATGTGGTGGCGCCGGATTTGCAGGCTGCGGGGCCAGTGCTGGCGCAATTGAGAAACGCATTGACAGGCGTGCTGTACTTGGACCGCGGATGGGGCGTGATGGTGGAAGAATTAAGGGAGATCGCAACCAAGCTTAGCGTGCAGATGATCACCAATAGCAAGGTCATGTCGATCGAGCATCAAGACGGGATCGTACGGCATGTACGCTTCGAGGACGGAATGAAGATCGAGGCGACGAACGCGATCGTCACCGTGCCGCCCGCCATCGCTCACAAGCTGGTTCCCCATGCAGAGGAGACGGCGCTTCATATGTGGAAGGAACAGGCGATCGAAGTGACGTCGGCTTGCCTGGACGTTGCCCTGCGGCGTCTTCCGAAGCCGAAGCAGCAATTCGTATACGGGCTGGATCGGACGATCTTTCTGTCGAATCAATCACGCGCGGCCTACATGAGCGACGACGGCACGCAAGTCGTCTCGCTGATCAAGTACCAGGGAAGGGAGAAGCATCCGGAAAAGGATTTACAGGAGCTGGAGCAAACGTTAGACTTGGTGCAACCGGACTGGCGGAATGAATTGATCGAGAAGCAGTATTTGCCCAATATAACGGTCTGTCACGATTTCCAGCATCTGAAACGCAAGTCAAATCCGGGTCCGGCCGTTCCGGAAATTGCCGGATTATATGTCGCAGGGGAATGGGCGTCGCACGGGGAGCTGTTGGTCGATGCCGCGACGGCAAGCGCCAAGCGGGCGGTACAGCAGATGCTAACGCATGAAAGAGCGGGGAGAGAAGCTTACTATGGACACAGAGGCGTTGTATAAAGCCTATCGGACGCCGCTATTCTCGCTGGCCTATCGGATGCTCGGCAGCGTCATGGATGCCGAAGATATTGTACAGGAAGCGTTCATCGTATACAGCCAGTTGCCCGATGTTGATCAGATTCAGAACGTGCGGGCGTATTTATACAAGATTGTCACGAATCGTTGTCTGGATCTGTTGCGTTCATCGGAGAGGAAGAGAGAGCTGTACGTCGGACCTTGGCTTCCTGAGCCGCTCATAGCGCATGCGGCCTCGGAGGGCGATCCGTCAGACATCTATTTGCAGCACGAATCGATCTCCACGGCGTATTTGTTGCTGCTGCAGCAGTTGAACGCGGTGGAGCGGGCCGTATTTCTGCTCCGCGAGATTTTTCATTATTCCTATGATGAAATTTCCGAGATGGTGGGCAAGAGCAGCGCGAACTGCCGACAAATCTTCAGCCGTGCGCAGAAGAGCATTCATTTCGATCCGGACCAAAAGCCGTCCGTCTCCATAGGGGAAGAGCAGCTCAAGGATTTCGTAAGCTCGCTCATGCAGGGCAACAAGAACAGGCTGCTGGAGCTGTTAAGCGAAAATGTCGTATTCTACTCCGATGGCGGAGGCAAAGTAAAAGCGGCGCAAATTCCGGTCGTCGGTCTGAAGCAAGTTCTCACATTGTTCCTAAATCTGATGAACACGTACGAAGGCAAATTCAGCTATACGTTTCTGACCGTGAACGGTTCGCCCGGAATTCACCTCACGGTGGACGATCAAGTGCAATTTGTGTATTCCTTCGCCGTGCGCAACAACCGGATCGAGGCGATCTACGCCGTAGCCAATCCGGATAAATTAAAGCATTTGTAGCCGGTCGGCGGTGCGCATGAGACGATGTGCGCTGCTGGCCGTTTTTATATAGATTTCGAGGCAAATGATGACAGTTTGGAAAATCGAAACTCCTGTACATCTGATTGATTTCGGTTGTGGTTATTTAGGATTAAAACTGCTTCCGTTGTTGCCAAAGGGCTCGACAAGGAATCGACTTAGGGGATAGTTGCTTAATTTGGAAAGACGATATGCAATATGCCATGTCTTTTTACTTCATGTACCGAACCTAATTGGATTATACCGGAAAAGATGATTGATTGTGTTGTTGACAGGAAAGCAACTGCATCATGTCTAAGGGGGAGGGCTTTTTAGTGAAATAAGGAAAAATTAGAGGAGTGTGCTGAATATTGTCGAAATGGTTATTAGCTCTGTACTCTTTCATTTTGAAAAAAATGACCAAAATGAGAGTGGCTTTGGATCATTGAAATTGCTAAGATTCGTGGGTGAAAATGGGAAATCTAATGAGAACATCTTAAAGCACATATTTTCACCATATCCTGAAAACCGCAGCGCTTTCACAGATCACGGTTTGATCGGTAAATCCATAAGAAGTTACTACAAAATGAATTTGGAACATATATGTGAAATGCTCTTATTCCTGAGATAATTATTGGACCTAGAAGTTATCAAAATAAAAGAGAATTAGTGTCATTCATTAATTGCAATGGACTTATGGGTACAAAAGAAAAGATTTCAGATATCCCTATAAGGTAAGCATATCAGGATGAGTAAGGTGGGTGATAGGAAATGAGCTTTTTGGTAATGGAGGATGAAGAGTACAGCTTCATTTGGGAGACGCTAAGCGAGTTGCAAATAATATTTCATCCGAAATATTCTCCTCAAGGAAATATTGACTATGCTTCGTTATTGAGCATAAAAAGTACTAAGAAAATCTTTGTTATGCTTGATAGAAACCTGTTGAGTAGCTTGCTAAGGCTCTCTCGTGATGGTTGTCTTAAAGATGAAAAAGAAATGCGAATAGTCGCATTGTTAATGACTTGGATGATTATGAATAACTTCCCTGCAAGTGCAGGTCTCGCATTAAAAGAATATGCCACAAAAATCAATGACTCTGAAGAGCCTAAACGAGAACTACGGGAATTTAACAACATTTTTGATTATTATCCAAGCATGATATGGTTACGTTTAGCTGAAGGGACTATAGATAGCATACCAGTGTGCTCTTTGCCTATAGCCCCCGTTATTACAAAACTTGAATATAATGAAGATGATGATCATTTATTGATGCATATTGCAGAGATGCTTCATATTGTATACTTATGTAGGAGACGGGATTTATCGCCGATTGAAAAGATGTTGGATTTTTTGCGCTGGAATTATAAATATTTGCTAATTTGTGAAAGTACCATTGCTTACGTTGCAATGCTATTTACAAATCAATCAGGAGTTAGAGCACCCAAAAACTCAGGCAGCAATGACATTCAAAAGATATTAGAAGGATGCAGAAATCAAGCATGGGATTTAAACTATCTCTCGAGTTGGAGCAACTTCCATTATTACGAAAATAACATGGAAGATATCTTTATGTTTGCAACAAATGATACTCAATTGAAATTGATTTTTATAAATACTTACGCTGCTGGTGGCGTTGGGGCATTAATTGAAACTGTATTCTCGAAGAAAGATTCTCAGAGAATATATGAAGTTATAAATGATAGTCAGGGAAGCAAGAGATTGAGACCGGATTTTGGGACGCACCCCAAAGAATATTTTCACCGGCTAATTGAGCGGGAAAAGCAGCAAGTAATAGAAAAATTGAAATAAAATTTTTATTAATCAAATGGGGAATGATTTGGAGTCATGGACGAGTCCTTATGTATTATTTGTGGGGAAGTTAAAAAAGGGACAGAGGAGCATATTATTCCTAAGTCTCTTGGGAATGAATCATTAAAAATTTATTGTATTTGCAAAGAATGTAACAGTGGTTTAGGAGCTAATGTTGATAGCTATTTAGTTAATCATATGTTTACTCAAATTATTAGGCAGTCTCTTGGCTTAAAAGGGCAAAGTGGCGAAGTACCCAATCCATTTAAAAAGGGGTTCGACAAAGAAGGAAACATTGTTCATGTGAATGATGATTTTGTTCCAATGACTCTACCAAGATTGGAACAAGTAGGTACAAAAGTAAGAATTACAGCACCATCACGTGAATTAGCGCTTACGATGCTAAGAAAGAAATTAAGTCGTAAGGGCTTTTCTGATGTTCAAATTGATCATTATATAGAGCGTGAGAACATTATTAGAGAGGAAGAAGTACATCATCCCGAGATAAGATACGATATGAAAGTTGATTTTAATAAATTTTATTTGTCTGCCTTAAAGATAGCATATGAATATGGCTATTATAAACTTGGTGAATTATTTTACAACGATGAAACTGCACAACACATTAGAATGATTTTGTTTAATGCAACCAAGGGCAACTTGGATTACACGTATGAAAAGGTTAGATTATTACCAAGTTTTATGACACATATCATAGAAAAGACACAAGGAATCAACTGTCACATGCTTTTTTTACATCAAGATACCGCAAATCAATTGATAGTTGATGTTATGTTGTTTATGACACCAGTATTGTCATTCAGCGTTTGCATATCAAATAATGCTCTAAAATACAAAATCGGAAATGAATTTATAACAGAAATAGTCCCTATACAGTATAAATGAAGGTAGTAAAAACAAATGTATGGTGAACGTCTCTAACTTGAAGAGAAATTAAGCTGTCAGTCATCTTAAACATTATTGAAATCATTACAGATTATGAGAAATACCCAAAGGATACAACAAAAAATTCTTTTATTGTAAGCATCATCTTTGAATAAAAGAAATTCCTCAGTAAGGTTATGTGCTGTATGATTTCTGAATTGGTATGCCACTACAAAGCATGCAGCCTTTTTATTTAATAAATCCTGATCGTTATCTATTATCTTGTTCAGTGTTATTAGTCTATCATTGGTATTCGAATTTTCAGTATGATTTAAAAGGAGATTGAATCTTTGGTGAAGCTCTGGATGTTTTTGAGTCAGTTCATGAATGATTCTCTTAAAATTTATAACCTCTTTCCCTAATTTATATTTGGAGTAGGCTTCCAAAATCCATATGAGATTACCAAGAAACCGATTAATTCTTAGGCCTTTCATAATATTATAGCTATAAGAATACACGTTCCAGAACTCTTCCACGGATAGAACAAACTGCAACTTAAGTAAGAGGGGCAGATCGTCCAGTAGTAATCTGACTTCTTTCACTTCAAATTTTTTGCCGAACAAAGCTTGATAACTAAAAGGTTTACCGAAGCTATCGTAACCTCCACAATTTAAGCAAAGGTGGTTGCTAAAATTCCAAAACGGAGTTCCTTTTTTATCAATCATTCCGACTAAGAGTTGACCAATCTCCACTTTATTCCGTTTACTGTGCTCTTCATCTGCTTTAGCGAAATTATGCATGCCTTTTTCAAAGTCGCTCAACTCATGATATAAAAAAGCAAGATTGTAGAAGATTTCTGTATAATCTAATGAATCATGAAACTCTCTGAATCCGTTGAAATACATGCCTTTTTGACCTGATTCGTGCATGAAGTATTCATATGCTCTGATAGCCTGATGTTGTTCTCTCTCTGTGCGTTGATAATTAGCGTATTCATAGAGCATAAACAAAACCTCTTTGTACTTCATGCTATCCTTTTGTGAATATATTTGTTTAATGTCGGTTTCGATTGTTCTTAATATATTGAAATGGATTGATTCAGGAAAACTCGTGGCTCCATTAAATTGCCAGCGTTGCTTTGCAAACTGATTATTAGTTGTATCGAATTCTCTTGTAAGAAAGCTGTACATACAGACCCTCCTCGAGACCATTTGGAAATTATTTTTAATTGCAGTAAATCAAACGATGAAATCAGTATGGAACTTAATGTGAATATTGAACAAGTAAGAATTTGGGTGGATAGATACTTTGCAAGTGAGTAAGCCTAGAAACATCTCGAAATAAGTTGATACAAGGAAAGTTATTTTAATAAGAGTTCTAGTGGTTTCCTTTAACTTATGTCAAGCGATACCAGGTTGATACAACACATCCATCGGTGGCTATTTACTTTTAAAGTAATGCACTCCACTTAGCGCTCACACATGGTGTCGGTCATATTGATAGTTAGAAAATGTGAGATGCGGCAGATTTGCTTAAGCCTTCGGATTGTGCATACATAATCTTTAATAGCCTTGTAATACTTTCACCCTACTCAATAGCATCTTTATACGAGATAATGACAATATATTCTTGTTTTTAAATACATGAAAAACCGAAAAATTTTGATGCTGAGGAGGAGAAAAATATAGACAAGAACAAGCCTTTAAGTTTTAGAGAAATTATGAATATTGATAGAAAGATTTTGAAGCATGCTGAGAGTATCCATAAGAGTAGGTATAGAAGCTTTTTTACCAATAAAAAGTCTGTGTACGGTCAGGGCATAATGATGTTTACTGCTTATCCATTGATGATTGAGACTGAAAAGTACTATAACGGTGAACTATTGAGCACATATGCTATTTTTAAAGCATTACGAGATTTCAATAATAAATATAGAGTCACTGCGTATTATTTTGAAAACCTCATATTTCGAATTATTTCATTCTGGGAATATCTATATCAATTTTTAAATATGCACTTTCAATTGGGGCTCTATGATGATAGTGCGAAGAGAAGAATCATCGAAATCTCGGGATATAAGCCTGAACTTATCCCTACAGGGCAGGGAACTCGCGTAGAATATGTTCCGTTACCGAAAAAAGAACAAAAAGAAATAAGAAATAAACTAGGTAAAAGACTCCAAATAATAAACAAGAAAAATATTGTTCGGTATATAACAGGACTATATGAAGTGAAAGATAGTCTTGAAGTATTGCTTCGTATTATTTCTAATAACAATGTAGAAATAATTAAAAATATTCGAAACCAAATAATTCATCAACGCCCGGCTGGAGCAAGTTTTACAATAAATTTTGACGATTCATTTTTTAACACATATACAGTTTCAATTAATAACAGCGGATGGATTGAGTTTGAAAAATTTGATGCAGAAATTCAAAAATGTATGAATCTTATTGGTGAAGCCATACAAGTAGTTCATAATATTGTTCATTTAAATGAGTATCCAAATAGAATTGAGAATGCCGGAATAGAGTATTTTTTGAAAAAAGTCCAGTGTAATTCGTGTGAAGAAAAGTATATTGCTCCGTCCTTATTGATAGGTGATGCAGATGAGTATGCTGAAGTAATTATTTGCCCATTATGTGGCAATCTAGGTGGCAGTGTTTTTGATACTATTAAGACAACAGAAGTTGATTATGGCACCCGTTTAGGTGAATATTTGAGGTCAATAAAAGAACTGAGGGTGGAAAATTAAACTGCGGGAGTGTTCGTTCATGTCAAAGTTGACAGATATTAAACAAAAAATCTTACAACTTGATGGTGGAGCTTTCCAAGAGCTATGCGACGCATACTTGTATAAATTGGGATATGAGAATGTGTTGTCGTTAGGAACGAAATCTGGGACCATGAAAACTACAAAAGGAGTTCCAGATACATACTTTCTTGATACAAGAGAAAAATATATTTTCGTTATGTACACTACTCAGCAATCAAAGGTACATGAAAAAATATATGAAGATATTTGTGACTGTTTGAATCCTGAGAAAACCGGAGTATCGATCCCGGATATTTCTGAAATCATTTATTGCCATACCTCATCTAATTTGTCTGCAGGGAGAAGCAAAGAATTACGTGATTTTTGTTTTGCAAAGGGGATATTACTCCGATTACATGGGGTGGATGAAATATCCAGCAACCTTTATACGCGCTTTCATGGAATATCACGCGATTTTTTAGGAGTATCAATTAGCACCGAACAGATTTTTGAGGTCCAAGAATTTGTATATGCTTATGATTCAAATGGAATGGCTGCCCCATTATCAACTACTTTTCATTTTAGAGAAAAAGAAATTGTCGAAGTATTAACTAAAATGGAAAATAATGAAGTTACTGTAATAACAGGGCCTGCTGGAGTAGGGAAAACAAGATTAGCTTTGGAGTGTTGTCAAAAATATGCACTTGATAATAATTATAGATTGTTTTGCATTCAAAGCAATCGCCTTCCTATATATGAAGACTTAAAAGTGTACTTGGATGTTCCTAATAAATATCTTTTGTTAATAGACGATGCAAATCAAATTTCGGGATTACAACATATTTTGCAGTATCTTACAAAGTTTAATCAAGGCTACGATGTGAAAATCGTAATTACAGTGAGGGACTACGCGAAGTCAACAACTATTCAGGATATTCAAAAATATTCGATTCCAGTAATTTGCACTGTCAGCACGTTCTCGGATGAAGAAATAAAGAAACTTCTAGAGGCTAATCTACAGATATTAAATTCCAACTTTCTTGATAAGATTGTTAGAATTGCTGAGGGAAATGCAAGGCTTGCTATTATTGCGGGCAAGCTTGCTGTTGAAACAAAGTCAATATCAAGTATCAATGACGCGACTCAATTGTATGAAGAATATTATGAACAATTCATACAAAGTAACATTTTTGATCAAGATAGAGATTTGTGTGCAGTTGCGGGTATAATTGCTTTTCTAACAGCAATTAACCTCGAGCATCTTGAGAGCTTGATGCCGCTTCTCGAACAACTAGATATTTCGAAAAATTTGTTTGTTTCATGCGCTTATCAGTTGCATGAGCTAGAATTGGTTGATATTTACAATGATAAAGCTGTAAAAATATCTGATCAATGCCTCGGTAATTATCTACTTTCTTATGTATTTATAAAAAAACGAATCATTCCACTATCAATTATGCTAAAAGTTTGTTTTGGAAGCCATAAGCTGCGTGTAATAAATGCAGTTAATGTTCTTGGTAATATCTTTGCTTCTAAAGATATGCACCAACAACTTGAAAAAGAAATTTGCATAGTTTGGGACGATTTTGAAAACTCACGCAACCCTTTATTTTTTGATTTTGTAAAAGTTTTTTATAGCATTAGACCTACCGAGGCACTCCTAATGTTAAAAGAAAGAATTGAAACATTGCCTCAGGGGAGCTTGGATATTAACTCTATAGACTTTGAGAAAGAAAGTCGTAATCATATTGTAAATGACGATATTTTAAATATTTTAAGGGGGTTCAGTGATAGAAGTGAATTGCCTGTAGCTTTGGATTTATTGTTCGAGTATTACAAAAAGACGCCGCAAAATTTCATGCGTTTTTATCATACTATCAATGACTCGTACAGTATCAGAAAGGATTCTCATGCTTATGACTATTGGACACAGACTCAATTAATATGTAAATTTATCGAGCATGCGGATGAATGGAGGAATAAAGATGTAAGTATCCTTTTTGTTAAAGTTTCCGCTGAGCTTCTTAACTTGTACTTTTCACCTACGGAGGCGGGAAGAGGACATACATTTATAATGTATCAAATACCGGTTCAATTAAGCGATGGTTCTAAAAAATATCGAAAATTGATCTGGAACAATTTATTTGAATTATATTGTATTAATGAATCATATCAGTTGGAAATTGAGCAAATAATTAAAGAGTATGGACAATTCAATAGTGGTAAGGTTGAAAAAGAACTGGTTCAACTAGATTCACAGTTCATAATTCGGTTTTTTAATGAGCTTTTTTCTCCACACAAACTATCACATTGTATAATTGCCAGTACGGTAACTGATCAACTTAAACGTTTAGATATAGATGTACACCTATCCTTATCGGAATATCTCAATAGTTCTGAATTTGTCATCTATAAGACTTTAAAGGGTGAACGTCACTTAGAAGAGTTTGACTGGAAGAAAGAACAAGAGCTTAAGGAGTTCGGCATCAGAACATTATTAAAGGATTGTTCAAAAGAAACGATTCTGAAAATAGTTCGAATATGTGCAAATTATCAGGAGTATTATCCTAAAAATACGTGGGACATCAATGGTGGGCTGCAGTATGTATTTAATCAACTGGCAATTAGTAAAGAACTATTTCTATATATCGTTGATATCTATTTAGCTCACAATACACCTATCAACTTATATCCTGACCCTATAGTCAATAAGTTGTTTGAATTGGTTGGTACTGAGCGAACATACGATATTATTAATAGAATTGATTTTGATCAAAAAAATGCTTGGCAGTTTTCATATTATAGAAATTTTCCGGTTGAATCCATTTCGAAGCAAACTATTCAAGAACTGTTCGACTTTTTGTCAGAGAAGGAGGGGAATATTACATCGTCACCATATAGAGGGATTGAATTTCTAGATAAGTATCAGAAGTTTGACAATGATGTTTTTGTAAAAGCGGGTCATATAATTTTGAGGAAGTATGAATATTCACCATTTATGTTCTCATTGTATTTTCATCCAATTTTTAGTCCCTATGGTGATGGTGCTAATCCGGATATTTTAATGGATCGATTCAAAAATGATTTATGTCTACTTAAAGAAATCTACCTTAAGTTGATTTCCTATGATCACCATACAGATAGCGATGGACGATACTTAATTTATTTTATACAGAAAAATATTTCATTTATTGATGCGTATATTGAACATACTTTAAAGGAAAATGATGTATTGAGGAATGATGAGCGCTTATCAGCAATTTGGAGTTGTGACAACTACATACAACTTGCCAATTATATTGTAAATGTATATCGTAGCAATGAAAATCCATATGGTCGGCAAGTTTCGAATTACGTTGGGCATCTTTTTATGACAATTAATAGTTCTGAAACTACAATTCCTCGCCAGGATGAATGGATTTCTCATTTTATTGATGTCAATTTTGATAATTCAGAAATGATGCAAATGATATTTTCATCGATTGCTGAAGTTAAGTTTTCTCCAGAGCGCAGAAAAAAGCATATTCTGCATCTTATTAAATTGAATGCGAATCCGCTACTATTCGAAGAAATTCAACTAGAGTCAAGAAGTTATGGTGGGACGGGAAGCATGATTCCTTACTTGGAAGCAAGAATTTCATTTTTAGAATCTTTGCTTCCGGCTTTAAATGGATTAACTTATTTAAGGCACAAACAAAGAATTCAAAGATCTATTGAATCATGGCGCCGACAAATTGATCGCGTACAAATCGATGAAGTTTTAAGAGAGATTTAGTAAAACGAGAAGAAAATGCACTAACGGCAAGAGCGGAACACAGGCACCAAAAGCCTCATGTCCCGCTCTTATTTTTCATTCATTCTTCCGCACTGTCTCATACTCACCCTCTACTAACTTGAAAAAGTCGGACGGCTTTATTTTCAACCCTCTGCAGAGATCGAAAATCTTCGTAACAGAAGGCTCGTTTCTGCCTACTTCGATCATGGAGATGTAGGATCGATCGACATCACATTCATGTGCCAGATCCTCTTGACTTAAGCCCTGTTTGAGACGTATCGCTTTCACGGTTTTTCCGATAATTTGTTTGATAATATTCGACGGATCGCTCAAGGAAAATTACTCCTTTTAAGTCCATTATCATTCTGTTATACTGACCACGACAGATAAAATATTCAACAAAGAGTAAAATAAAGTAATTTTTAAAAGTGTATTGATATTCGCATTAAAATTCCAATAACACATCAGGTAAAGTCAGAAGGAGCTCAGAAAGAGAAGTGGGGCGAGCCGATGAAAGATCTGATGAGCAAATATGAGGAAGAGAAGACGAGGCTCAATGAACTAGGCCAGAAGTCGCTTGAGCAGGGAATTCCGCTTGCGGCGAATGATGCTGTTCAGGCTCAGAGCCGGAAGGTGGACGAGCTAGTCCTTCGATTTTATCTTCAGAGAAAGGTCAAAAGGGAGCAAAAAAATCGATAAAAGTTTGCTGCGAGGAGAGGAGAAACAATGGAATTTCCGTCATGGTTCCAAAGCGTGATTCAGGATCGGCTGGATTCCGTAGCTGCTCGAATTCTGTATCATCCGGACTTGAGTAAGCCCCGTGCAGAGGAGAAGGAGGCCTTCAATGCGCTGTTGACCAGCGTCAATACCAAACTAAGCCCTGAGTATATGGAGTGGGAGGACAAGCATCATTACAGGCGAGCCCTGGAGAATGAACGCTTATATTTGCAGGGGATGCGCGACGGCGCGAAGCTGGTTATGGCGCTGCTGTCCGATCCATCCGATGCCATCGAGCAAGCGGGAATATCGAATTCGGCAAAGTCGGCCTCGCATTCTGAACGCTAATCACACCGTATCGATCAGGCGAATACTTCAGGTTTTGAGTCCAGGTTAGTTATACGCTAAGCTAGAAGAAGAATCATTTTTTGTGCAACGGAACCGTAGAGAGAGGGAAGCACATGCCTTTTACGATATTAGTCGTTGAAGATGATGCGGATATTAATCAATTGTTATGTATCTTATTGACTAAGCACGGATATCAGGCGGAGCCGGCGTATTCCGGAAGCGAAGCGCAGCTTCTTTTGTCGATGAGGCATTACGATCTGGTTGTGCTCGACTTGATGCTGCCGGGGATATCCGGCGAGGCGCTTATTAGCGACATCCGCACCCGGTCTGTTGTACCGATCATCGTCATATCGGCCAAATCGGACACGCAAGGGAAGGTTGAAGCGCTCAGAAGCGGTGCGGACGATTATATTACCAAACCTTTTGTCAAAGAAGAGGTGCTGGCCCGGATTGACGCATGCTTGAGGCGTTACAGAGAATTCGGTTCGGCAGAGCAGGCCTCAACATCGCTGGCTTATCAAGATCTCATTCTGGACTTATCTTCAAGGTCCGCAGTAGCGGCAGGCAAGCCATTAACGCTGACTTCGAAAGAATTCGAGATATTGGCTATTCTTGTGCGTTCCCCCCGCAAAGTATTCACTCGGGAAGAGCTGTATCAGACCGTGTGGAAGGAAAGCTATGCCGTTGAGGATAACACGATTAACGTTCATGTCAGCAACCTGCGCAGCAAGCTCGCCAGGAACAATCCAGATACGAGCTACATAGAGACGGTATGGGGAATCGGGTTTAAAATGGTCTGACTTTACGCTTTCTTTAAATCCCTTTACGCTTCGTTAAGGACTTATTTTACGCCTTTCAGGTAAAGTGGATGACGAGGTGACTACACGATGCAGGCGAATAAGATCTTGATTGCCAATCGATTGTCCAAAAAGTACGGGGCATTTACCGCTTTGTATCCCGCCAGCCTATCCATCACCAAGGGTGAAATTGTGGGGCTGGTCGGCAAGAACGGTGCCGGCAAGACATCCTTGCTGAAGCTGATCTCCGGCCAGACTTTGCCCACGGATGGGGAACTGCAGCTGTTCTCCCAGTCGACGCCGGAAGGACTCATGCAAGCGAGGCGGCGCATGGGGGCGATCGTTGAGCGACCTAGCTTTTACAGCGAAATGACGGCTCGGCAGAACCTGGAGTACTACAGAATTCAGAGAGGCATTCCGGGCAAGGAGTCGGTCGATGCCGCTCTGCAGGAGGTAGGACTGTCCCATACCGGCCGCAAGAAATTTAAGCATTTCTCGCTGGGGATGAAGCAACGGCTGGGCATTGCCCTTGCGCTTATGAACCATCCGGACTTGCTCGTGCTCGATGAACCCATTAATGGCCTTGACCCGATGGGAATCGTGGAGATAAGAGAGCTGTTGTTGAAATTAAACCGCGAGAAACAGATCACGATGCTGATTTCTTGCCATGTGCTGGCGGAAATGCAAAATCTGGCGACTTCTTATGTGTTCATTGACCGCGGGAAAATCGTCCAAGTCATGACGGCGCAGCAGTTGGAGGAGAATTGCAGCCGATTCGTCAGGCTTGTGGTCGAGGGGGAAGCCCGAGCCGTTGCCCTGCTTGAGAAGCATTTCCAAGGGATTCGATATCGCGTTCAGGCGGACAAATCCATCCATGTCTTTAACCTGTTGGACAAGGTTGATGAAATGAACCGAGTGTTGGTGAGCAACAACATTCGGCTGTTCTCAGCGGAAGCCAAAGGAATGAATTTGGAGGATTATTTTGTTTCTTTAGTGGGAGGGTCTGCAACGGATGGCTAATTACTTGAAGAGCGAAATCTACCGGCTCGCGCGCAAGAGAGCGCTGTATGTTTTCTGGGCGGTCTGTGCTCTTGCGCCTGTCCTCATGACGATGTTCACAGCCGCCTATGGTACGGAACGCTATGCCAATACGGAATTCGTGTTTAAGGTAACGACGGGCAGTTGGAGTATGATCTTTTTCGTTGTTCCTGTCGTCGTCAGTCTGTTGCTCATGGATGAATTTGCAGACGGAACGTTAAAAAATACGGCAGCTTACGGAATATCGCGCAGTAAGGTTTTCTATGGAAAATGGATCCTGGAGCTTGCGGTTCTGGCAGTCGCTTGGGTCGTGACCTATATTTCGCTTACAGCCAGCGTGTTCCTGCTCCTGACGAACAACGGAACGTCCAATTTTACGGATTTTAATACCTCAATTCTAGGTGTGCTGCCGTTGACGCTGGCGGCGTTGGCCGTCTCCCATTGCCTTTGTTTTCTGATCGAGAATACGCTGACGCATCTGGTCTCCTATGCCGTTCTGATCATCGTGTTGCCTGAGCTTTATTATCTGTTGGCTGAGGGAATGCCCGCCTTGCAAGAGATTGTGAACAATGTGCCGCTCTTTCCATACGCTGCCGCGAATGATCTGGCTTGGTTAAAGTCTGATGGCATGCTCCTGTGCTGGGCGGTCGGAATGGGTTATATGCTAATTGCTTTCCTGATCAGTTCAAAGCCGGTCATGAGAAAAGAGTACAAGTAAACCAATGGAGCGTGACAGAGATGTGGGTTGTCGTGTTGGCTAGTGTGGCAATCCTGTTCGTCGCGCTTTATTTGCAGCTTCGCAGGTCCATTCGATTGGCTGCTCGTCATATCAAGGAAATTGTATCCGATCCTGACACGAACAGGCGTATCCACTTGCATTCCCCGGACAAACAGATGGAAGCGCTGCTGATCGAGGTGAACCGAATTCTGTCGGCCAAACAGGAAGAGCGAATTGCTCATGAGAGAAGAGAACAGGAGCTTCGCAGGGAAATATCCAATATGACGCATGATTTGCGCACCCCGCTCACTTCGATACTCGGTTACATCGAGCTGCTCAAGGAGGAGCCTCCTTCGAATGAGGAAGCCAACCCCTATTTGGACGTCATAGAACGCCGCGCCAACGCCTTACGGTCGCTGATCAACGGATTGTACGATCTATCGCGGATTGAGGCACGCGAGTATCCGATTCATTTAAAACAAGTCGATTTGCAAGCTTTGCTTAAGCGGGCTATGGCGGATTTTTACCCGGAATTGACGGATGCGGGATTTCAAGTCACCCTTAACCTTGCGGAGGGCGTCTGTCCCGTTATCGCGGATGAAGAAATCGTCATGCGTATTTATATGAACGTACTGCAAAACGCGCTCAAGCATGGCTGTCGTTCCCTGTACGTGTTTCAAGGCGAGAAGGACGGCAATATCGTCACCATCGTATCCAATGAAACATCATCGTTTCGGGAAGAGGCGCTTCCGCTGTTGTTTGAACGAAGCTTTACTGCAGATCTGGCGCGGACGGGGAGCGATAGCGGATTAGGGCTGGCGGTTGTGAAAGGGCTGATGCAGCAGATGGGTTACGGTGTGCATGCCGAGTATCAATCTCCCATGTTTACGATCGTATTGAATTGGACGAGTATGCAGCAGCCGCATTCAATTATACAAAAGCCAGCCATGTTCGAGAATTGATGTGAAATAGACTTTGATCTTCTCCTGGCTCGGTGGAGACGAAACTATGTAAAATAAGTCCGGTGGCGGGGCTTGGTAAAGATCAGGTTCTTTATGCTCTCGATCTCTGAGCGAACTTCGATCATGTTATTGACCAGCCGATTATCCAGTGTCATAAAGCTGATACCGTACAGACTAGCCATCGATACATTAACTGCATCCGCTGCACTTAAATCATTCGTTAAGTCAATCTGCCGAAGGACGCAGTCCTTGTCACCGTCAAGAATAAGCAAGACATCCTCTTGAATCAGGTTGCGAACGAAGTGCATGATTTCATCGCGGACGGCTTCCTTATCTCGTGTGGCAAAGTTCTCCGACTCGTGAGGATGTGCGATTAAATACTGGTCTAGCGCCCGTTGTGCAAGATTGACGATTTCGTTGACAATAGTCGGGTTAACAAATAAAAAAAGTACGTTTTCATTATTGAAAACGTAGGTGTCGAACAAATTTTTAACTGTGGCATGATAAGCGTCAAAGGAATTAAAATACGCATAGAGAATCCCGGTGTCAACAAAAATACTTTCCTCCGGCTCAAAGCCATTGAACCCGGGAGCATTGAAATCAACGATTTTCATACTTCCACCAGTCTCTGACCTTGTTCATATCGACCTTTGCTGGCGCTCTACCCATATATTCCTTAAGAAGCGCCTTCTTCTTCTGTGTCAAGCCGGAATATTTCGTAATATCCAATTTCTTTGGTTTTACGACTGGCATCGGTTTTTCCTCCTCGTCCATGACACCATCTCCTAAACTCAACTTTAGGAAATAGTATTCACAGACCACATTTTTATCATACTTCTCGAATCGAATGCCTTATTACTATTATAACATACTACGGCGGTGGTATTTGGTTAGAGGATTACGCAAAATTGTATAGAAATTAGTAGTGAAAACCATATTGGCATTTGCGACGGATATGGAAGTATATGAAGTGAAATTGTCATACGAGCTTGATTCCAAAGGCTATTATCAGCCGGTGTATTATTTTGACTGCCTTTTTACGGACAACACCAAGGAATATGAATCGTTCATCCAAATCGCTGCTCTGAGGTAAAAGGAGGATCGTTAACCTGTTTACGAATTTAATGAGTCGATATAAGTTACTGTTCATGTTGATGATCTCGGTTCCCTTTAGCATCATGAATTTCGCTGCCTACTCAAAAGGACGTATTCCGAGCGGGCTTCAAGCATCGGCATCCGTGCTGTTCATTGCCATTTGGTTTGTATTTGGTTTGATGAGCTACGCTAGACGGAAGGACTTTATGCTGCTGTCTTCAATCTTTTGGATGGGAGGGGCCTTATTATTAGCTGTAGGATATTTTGTCGATAGTTATGCGCTCTTTATTCCTGTAGCTTTCATCATTTCGGGGCCCTTATATGGAATGAGGTACTTCTGGGATGTGCCGTCGGATATAACCTTTGCCTTGATTAGTGCTTTGGTATGCTATGTATGTAGTTTGATTGGGCTACTTGCGAGTAACATTGTGAAATTGAAGGCCTAAGTCGGCTGGAGTCTTGTGCGAACGGACACAGAAGCCCTTATTTTGCTGAAACCCCTACATTTTGCTGGCGATTCGGACAGAGCATCCGTTATTTCGATGATCCATAGCCAAAGTCGCCATCTCGAAGCCAAATAACGGATCCTGTGTCCGCGGAGATGCCTAAAACCGGGTTTTGTTCTCAAATAGCGGATCCTCTGTCCGGACGGCCTGGGCCGATAGGGCAAAGAAAGTGAAAAGTTGGTTGGACGTTGGGCCACGGGCCGAAGGGGGCGGTTAGTCTATAGAGACGACAACGGGGGAAGTAACAAAACTGCGCGTAGGCGCGATAAAGTACCGTCAGGGAATTCTCCCTGACGGTTTTCTCAGCTTAAAGGGATGCGCGACGGTACGATGCTGGTTAGGGCGCTGCTGTCCGATCCATCCGATGCCGCCGAGCAAGCGCGCAAATCGGACTCGGCCCCTTAATCCACGATCCTGAGCACGGAGAGAACGAAAGGCAACGCGCGATCGGCGAACGTCTCAGCGGTTTCACTCCCGCGTCTGTCGGCCCACTGCTGAACGACGCCGTATATGGAACAACTGATCATGACGGCGATCATTTCCAGGTCGCGTTCCTGCCGCGCGGGGTCTGTCGAAATCTCCTTCAAACAGCCGAGAATGATCCTATACAATTGCTTTTTCGTGTTCTCTTCGACGTAAGAGGTGCGAGACAATCGCCGATTGATACTGTACCCGGCGTCGACTTGCCACTGGCAGACGGCCAACAGAAGATTGCGGATCAACGTCCGCTCGTCCGTAATCGATTCGGGGGGAAGCCACTGGGCCAGAACTTCGCGGAACATTTCGTCTACCGTTAGACTGAGGAGTTCGTACTTATCCGGAAAATGGGTGTAGAACGTCGCCCGGTTCAACTCGGCTCGCTGCGTAATATCTTGCACGGTGATGGATTCGAAGTCTTTTGCCGCGATCAGCTCCAGGAAAGCTTGCTGAATCGCTTTGCGCGTACGTTTCACGCGTGGATCGTTCGGATTAACGGGGGCCGCCATTCGCAACATCTCCTGACAATAAATTTTCAACCGCAGCCCATTCATCAGATTTTGAAAATTGTCGTTTAGGCCACACAACGGTCGTTTTGCGGATTGATCCCTTCCACTATCCCTTTTATGATAACTAATAACAGATGTCGTTTAGACAACTGCTGTTGATTATATCAAAGGAATCGACGGAGGAATAGGGATGAAAAACGTATTGGTGGCCGGCGGAACATCGGGGATGGGGAAGGGATTGGCGATTCACTACTTGCGGCAGGGAAGCCGGGTGACCGTCGTAGGCAACAATAGCGATAGAGGGCGGCAGTTTCTTGAGGAAGCTGCACGGATCGGGGCGGGGGAGCACGCAGCATTTATCCAGGCAAATCTGATGTCTGTAGAAGAGACGCGGCGGGTCATCGAGGAAGCGGCGCTCATTCATCAATCGCTGGACGGACTGGTGCTATCCGCGAATATGCCGTTTCCGAAGCGGAAGGAGACTCCGGATGGATATGAGGCGACGTTTGCCATGTATTACGTCAGCCGATTCATCCTCAGCTACGGGCTCACGGATCTGTTGGAGAAGGGAAATGCCCCCGTCATCGTCAGTATCGGCGGTACAGGCATGACCAAGGGGGACATTCACTGGGACGATCTTACCCTGCGCCAAGGATACGGGGTTGTTAAGGCGATGCTGCAAGGAGGTAGAGCTAACGATTTGCTCGGGGTGGCCTACGCACACAATCACCCGGGCGGCAAAACCAAATTCATTCTTGTCCACCCGGGCTATACGGACAGCGGTACGAACCATGTCAAGCAGCCGCTGAAGGCAATTATGCAGTTAATGGGCAAGCTCTTCGCCAGGCCCGTGGAGAAAAGCATCCAACCGATCATCCGGCTGATGGACAACCCATTGCCGCAACCGCTCATCGCTTGGGACCGGAACAAGCCGGTCGATCTGTCGATCGATTCGTTAAATCCGGCGAAGGCGCAGCGGTTGTTTGAATTGACGAAGCATCTCATTACCGAATGATCGGCGTGAAGTCGGCTGCAACGAGTGAATCGGCTAAACCGGAACCTTGTGCGAACGGACACAGAAGCCCTTATTTTGCTGAAACCCCTACATTTTGAAGTCGATTCGGACAGAGGATCCGCTATTTCGATGATCCATGGCCAAAATCGCCATCTCGAAGCCAAATAAACATTCCTGTAGAGGTTAAAAAATGGCCTTGGACAAAAACAGGAGCGCCTCGTATGATGAGAGTGTCACGGGTCGAGGCCCTAAAAACTCATCAGGAGGCGCTTAACATGAATTCTACTCGAACGAAGAAAACAAATCAACGGATTGAAAAAATTACCCCGAAGCATGCGGTGGTTGGAATCGACATCGCCAAAGACAATCATGTTGCTCAAGTGATTGACTATCGCAATCGCGTGCTCGCACCGCGTTCGCTGACCTTTTCCAACACTGCGGAAGGTTTTGAGAAGTTCCGGCGCTGGATTCAAGATGTACAAACCCGACATCATCTGACCTCACTGCTGATCGGCATGGAGCCCACCGGACACTACTGGTTTAATCTGGCCAATTGGCTTCTGCAGCAAGGCATCGAGGTGGTGCTGATCAATCCGGTGCTGACCCATCGCAACAAGGAGAATCGCGACAATAGTCCGTCCAAGAACGATTCCAAAGACGCACTGACGATTGCCGATCTGGTCAACCGCGGCCTCTACACGGAATACAGCCCGCAAGCGGAAACCTTCGAACGGCTGAAGACAATCATGAGCGACCGGGAGTACTGGGTGAAGCTCGACAACAGCTTGGGCAACCGCATCGTTCGCTGGATCGATCGGTACTTCCCTGAATTCCGACAGGTCTTTCCGGATTGGACCGTGTTGCGTTCGCTGGCGACGCTGCGGGCGTTTCCGATGCCTAGCGATTTGAGGGACTTGACGGCTGATGAAGTCATCGCACAGTGGCGCAAGCAAGGCATGAGACGCTGCGGGGGCGTAAGCGGAAAAGCGAAGGCGGTGGAGCTGTTGAGGCGGGCTGCCGGCAGCATCGGCGATGTAGGGGCTGCGGATGAGGCTCGTCGAGATTTGCAGCGTCTGCTGGACGCGTATGAGCATAATGTGTCCCTGCTGGATGAAATCCAACGCGAGATCGAGGCGCTGCTGGACGAGCTCCCCCAGGCGAAACAGCTTCGTAGTATTCGCGGACTGGGGATCATCACCTTGGCGGCCATTCTGGGCTTCGCGGGAGACCTGCGCCGCTACAACCATGGACGACAGCTGCTGCGCCGGGCCGGGCTGAATCTGGCCGAATGCACCTCCGGCAAGTACAAGGGGCAGATCAAGCTCTCCAAGCGCGGCGACAGCGCATTGCGAAAGCATCTCTACATCGGCATGTTGAATTTGGTTGGACACCATCCGGACTTCAAGCGATGGCACCAGAACAATCAGAAAAAGGGGATGAAAAAGCAGGCTTCCCTTTTCAAGCTGATCGGCAAGCTGGCTCGCATCGTGGTGGGGATGGTTCAGCACGAGGAAGTCTACCGCACCGAAGATCGCAGTCCGTCAGCTGCCTAATGTCGCCGGTTTTGAAGCAAAGCTACGCCTAACCCGATTACGAGAATTGACTCATTCGCAGGATTTCAGACAAAGAAAGCACATTGGACCGAGTGCAGGATCCGAAAGGGCATAGACCCGTCATCTAAACGCTATCGGCCTCCACGCCTTGGACAGGTAGAACGAAGGAATGTAAGGGCAAAGACCCGTTGAGATCTGGGAGGGTGAACCTCCAAGGGCCAAGTGGAGCGTGCAGAACAAGTTCCTTTCGAAGTGTACAAGTGTACGACTTCTGTTCCCGCACGCCCTTAAGGCCAAATCGACGGCGAATTGCCCCTACTGTGACCGCAACACCCACCTTCCAAAGTGATGAAATCCTGCGAATGAGTGAGCATTCGTGAGATAAACTCTTAAATACGAGGGACGGATCCTTTGTCCGCAAAGGTGCGAAAAACCCGGATTTGTTCACAATTAGCGGATCCTCTGTCCGAACGGCCGGAGCGGAAAGGGGCATTGCGGATCCTCTGTCCGAACGGCTAGGGGCCGCGGGCCGACACCTACCAAGCCACCCTGCCCCGGTCGTCGAAGAAGCCGCCCGACGGCTCATCGTCTGGTAGCGTCGCCAGCCTGACCGCCGTCCGGGCTCCTTCGGCCGGCGATCGATTGCCGGCGTACCGGGTCATGTTCGTCGCGCAATACCCCGGATCCGCCGAATTGACTTTGATCTTCGTGTCCCGCAGCTCGTTCGCGAAGAAGACGGTAAGCGCGTTAACCGCCGTCTTCGAAGAGTTGTAGCCCAGAACGAGAAACGAAGCCAGCTCGAAATCCGGATCTCCGCTCAGATTGAGGGATCCGAGCGAGCTGGACATGTTCACGATCCGTCCGGCCTCGGACCGGCGAAGCAGGGGGATCATCGCTTTGGTGACCCGGAATACGCCGAAGACGTTGGTCTCGTATACCTCCTTCAGGCGATCCACGTCCGTTTCGCTCGGCAAGCCTTCCGGAAGGAAGATGCCGGCGTTGTTGACCAGAATATCCAGTTTTCCGAACGTGGAAGCGATAATCTCCCGAGCCCGGTCAACCGTTGTCTGATCGGTTACGTCCAGCTTGACGGCGCTCGCCCGGACGCCTTCGCCGATGAGCTTGTCCACCGCCTGGCTGCCTTTGCTTTCCTCCCTGGCCCCAACGATTACCGTAATCCCCAATTGCCCCAGCTGCCGGCAGATTTCGAAGCCGATGCCCTGATTGCCCCCGGTAACGAGCGCAACTGTCGATTTGTCCATCGTCCATCCTCGCTCTCTTGTTCTCAGACTTGCCTCCCATTATATTTTTTGAGGATTCCGTTTTGTAGTGATCGGGGTCATCCTTTATGTCATATCGAATATGACAACCGACATACGGTACGTACAGTTTGCAAAGTGTACATCGAGGTTCAATTTGTACATTTAAAGCCCCGGGTCGCTGCGTGCTATGATAGAAATTGCACAGGGAGAAAGCGGATAGGGGGAAGCTCATTGCATTGGGGAAAGGGTAATTTTACGCGAAGCGTGGCGTTTCGGTGGATCGTATCGTATGCCGTTATCCTGTTCATACCCGTTGTGCTTAGCGTGGGGATTTATAGTCAGGCCAAAGGCATTGTGGAATACGAGATCAAGCGGGCAAGCAGCGCGATGCTGCAGCAAGTCAGATATATCGTAGACGGCGAGCTGCACCAGACGGAGAGTTTGGCCGCGCAGCTGTCCATTCATTCCGATGTCCGGAAGCTTCTAAGCGATCCCTCGAAAGAAAACGCTTACTTAATTTATCGAATGAAACAAGAATTGAACAAGCAGCTGTCTACGCACGATTTTATTAAAGGAATCTATCTCTATTCGAATGCTCATCAGACGGTGCTCTCTAACGATACGTATGCGCAGGATCGGCTGTTTTTCGAGATGAGGCATCAGACGGACGCATTCGCTTACGAGGACTGGCTCGAATTCATGAAGGAACCGCAGCAGGGGCGATACGTGCTGCTGCCGGTGGAGAATCAAGGAAATCGGGCGATTACGCCTTCCTATATCCGATCGTTGTCGGCGCAAGAGAGCGGAGGGCATGCCGGCACGCTTGTCTTTCCGCTTAATGTCGCGAAGATCAAGACGATGCTCGATAATATCGATTGGGTGAAGCAAGGGCAAGTGTTCATTATGGATTCGAACGGTCAAATCCTGTTTCAGAATGCCGAAGAAGACGAGCCTTCCACTGCGCTGTCCCAGAGGTGGAGCGATCGCGGCGCCGACATCTTCACGGATACGCTCCAAGGGGGCGAGTCGATGATTACGATCGAGTTGTCCGACACGACGGGATGGAAGTATGTGAGCGCGTTCCCCGCCGACGTCTTCTGGGAGCGAGCCCAGGACATTCAGACGATGAGCGTTCTTGGACTCCTGTTGTGCGTGGTGATCGGCGGAGCGGGGATCTACTATTATTCTCGCAAAAACTATGATCCGGTCAAACAGCTGGTCGGCGTCTTTTCCGGGAGCCCGCTGCAGTGGAGGGCGGCAGACCTGGACGAGTACACGTTCATCCGGAGAAGCGTGCTGGAGACCATTCGCGAGCGCGACGATATGAGCAACAAACACGATCAGCAGCTGCGGATTTTGCAAAGCTACTATTTGGGAAGGCTGTTGAAGGGCCAGGCGGAGCGGAACGTCTCGCTCTCGCAGCTGGCGAAAACGCATCGTTTGTCCTGGAGCTCCGACCGTTTCGCGGTGCTGTTATTTTACATCGGCGGCGACGAAGGAGACGCGGAGGATCTCGCGATGTCCCAGTTCATCGTGTCCAACATTCTCAAGGATGTTGTCGGCGACCGGTTGACGATCCATTTTACGGATGCGGACGGCACGCTTGCGGCGGTGGCGAACGTGAATCCGGGTCGCGAGGGGCAATGGAAGGAGGATATGGAAGACGCGCTGTCGGAGGCGCAAGAATTCATCGAGGCTCGCTACAAGCTGCGGTTCACGACGGCAGGGAGCGATCTGCAATCCGGCTTGGACGGCGTGCACCAGGCGTTCCTGCAAGCGCTGGAAGCCCAGGAGTACCGCATCGTGCTGGGGGAAGGCATGACGATCTGGTACGGGGACGTCAAACCGAGCGAGGGCAGCTATTTCTTCACGGTGAACGATCAACTGATTCTGATCAATTTCCTGAAGGCCGACGAATTCGATAAGGCGCGGCAAATGATCGACCATGTCGTACAGCGGGCCTTCCAGAAACAATCGTCGTTGGAAATCGCCAAGTGCATCCTGCTCGATGTGGCGACAACGATGATCAAGACGATACCCGACCAGGAGCAAGCCGGCATGGCATGGGAGGAATGGCGTCCGCTCAAGAGATTGCTGTCGTGCGCGACGAAGACGGAATTCCGTCAAGAGCTGATGGGCACCTTAAACCGCGTAATCGGAGCGCTTCGAAGCAAGCAGGCCGTACATACGAGCGCCGGAATCGGCGAGAAGGTCGCCGAATTCGTGCAAGAGAACTACAGCGATCCAAACTTGAGCGTGTCGATGATCGGAGATCGCTTCCGGCTCTCGCCGCAATATATCTCCCGATTGTTTCGCGAGCAGACGGACCGAGGGCTGCATGACTATATTAGCCAGACTCGCGTGGAGGCGGCCAAAGCATTGCTGCTGGAAGGAGCAAGCATCGACGATACGGCGGACCGGGTCGGATTCGCCAGCAGCCATGCCTTTATTCGCGTATTCAAAAAGTACGAAGGAATCACTCCCGGCAAATACAAGCTCATTCATGAAGGGGGGCGGCTTTCATGAGCAAGCATAAGACCGGATGGCAGAGGATCAGCCGGATCGCGGCGATGGGCATGGCCGTCGTCGTCTCCGGATGCTTCGCAGGCACTGCCCCGGAAGAGCGAATCCCGCCGCCGGAGGCGTTCGAATACCCGATGCGGGATGCGCCGGCATTGACGTTAATGACGGAGTTTCCGGACATGGGCATGCCGAACCGGGGGCAGATCGACGTGGAATACGAGAAGCGCACGGGCATTGCGATCAAGCATATGGGCGGCGTCCCGATGAAGGATGCCAGGTTCGATTATCTTCTCGCCTCCGGGAATTTGCCGGACATCTTTATGAACAATTGGCTGGAATATCCGGGAGGACCGGAGAAGGCCGTCGAGCAAGGGGTTATCATGCCCCTGAACGAGGTCATCGACAAGTATGCGCCGAATTTCAAGCGAGTGCTGGAGGAGCGTCCCGACATCGACAAAATGGTGAAGACGGACAGCGGCATCTACTATGCGTTCCCGTTTATCCGTTCGGAATCGGGCAGAGTATACGGCGGACCGATCGTGCGCCGGGATTGGCTGGACGAGCTGGGGCTTGCCGTGCCGACGACGATCGACGAATGGTATGCGATGCTGAAGGCTTTCCGGAGAGACAAGGGGGCTGCCGCGCCGCTGACGCTGCGAACCTTGTTTATGGGCGAACGAACGGCGGGCTTCGCGGGGGCGTTCGGCGTCATGGGCAATTTTTACGTGAAAAACGGGAAGGTCGTCTACGGCTATATGGAGGAGGGGTATCGAGACTATTTGGCGACGATGAGCCAGTGGTACGGGGAAGGCTTGATCGACAAGGATTTCGCCGTCCTGGATTTGGAGACGGTAGACAAAAAGCTGTTGTCCGGAATCAGCGGCGCGACCGTAGGCTGGCAGGGCTACATCGAAAAATATAACCAAGCGGCCCTGACGAATGATTCGACGGCCCGTTACATCGCAGCCCCTTATCCGACGCTGATTCAAGGAACGCTTCCCGAGTTCGGACAGCTGGACAATGCGTACGCGGGCACCAGTTCGGCGGCGATCAAGGCCTCGACGAAGCACCTGGAAGCGGCGGTTCGCTGGCTGGATTACGCTTATTCGCCGGAAGGCAGCATGCTGAATACGTACGGGATCGAAGGAGTCACGTATACGATGGTCGATGGCGAGCCGGAATATACGGAGCTGGTCGTCGCGAACCCGGACGGCTTGTCAAGCGATCAAGTGATGCTTCAATACGCCCACCAGACGAATTTTCCGATGATTCAACGCGATTCCCGGCTGAAGTGGAAGTTCGAGGAAACGAATCAAGCGATTGAGGTATGGAAAAAGACCAAACACGAGAACTATTTGCTGCCCCCGATTACGCCGACGCCCGAGGAAGCGGGAGAGCTGTCGGCCCTGCTGGAGAGGATCGGCGAGTACGTCCGGGATACGGAAATTCGCATCATTCTGGGCGAGGCTCCCGTCGAAGCCTACGACGAAATGGTGAAGGAGCTTTCCGCGCTGGGAATCGAACGGGTGCTGGAAATTAAACAAGCCGCCTATGAACGTTATTTAAGGAGATGACTTCCGAGCGATCGGAGGTCTTTTTTTTCGCCCGGATTCATGAAAGCGAACACCAGTTTCAAGCGGACACCCGCGATTTGTCACGTTTCGTACATCGTTTCCGTTATTGAACATTGTTGGCGGCAGGCCTTTTCGGTAGGTTTGGTGTTGTCGGCGGCGCTGCATGCGCCAAGCGCCAATATCCGTAAGGAAGTGATCCCGGCATGGCCTCTCATGCGCATGACCAAATCGCGGACGCAAGCCCGCTCTGGAAGCACGTCGTCAAAGAATGGAAGCTGTATTCGTTCCTGGTTATTCCCTTGATCTACTTCATCGTATTCAAGTATTCGCCGATGATCGGCAACATCATCGCGTTTCGGAAATACAGGGGAGGGCCGAATATTCTGGGCTCCGAATGGGTCGGATTGACGTATTTCCAGATGTTTATGAAGGACCCGACCTTCTGGAGAGCTTTCTTCAACGACTTGACTTTGAGCGTGAGCTATCTCGTCGTCAAGTTTCCGCTGACCTTGCTGTTTGCGCTGCTGCTCAACGAAATCAGGCGGATGAGATGGAAGAAATTCGTCCAGACCGTGTCGTACCTGCCCCATTTTATCTCGGTCGTTATCGTTGCGGGGATGATCAAGGAAATGGTGTCCTTAAGCGGACCGATCAATGCCGCATTGGAATGGCTCGGGTACGATAAAATCGCTTTTATTTCCTTGCCGGAATGGTTTCCCGCCATTTATGTCACATCGGGCGTCTGGCAAGGCCTGGGTTGGGGAACGATCCTGTATTTGGCGGCGATGACCGGCATCAATACGGAGCTGTACGAAGCGGCGAAAATCGACGGAGCGAGCCGCTCCCGCCTAGCCAGGCATGTGACCATACCCGGCATATTGCCCACGGTCATGGTGCTCCTGATTTTGGACATCGGCAATATCTTAGGCTCGAATTTCGAAAAAATATTGCTGTTGTACAATCCGTTGACGTATGAGACGGCGGACGTCATTTCCACCTACGTCTATCGGATGGGCATTACGGGCGGCAATTTCAGCTTCGCGACGGCGGTCGGTTTGTTCGAAGGCGTCATCGGCCTGATTCTGGTCACCACCGCGAACGCCATATCCAAACGAACGACGAAATCCGGCTTGTGGTAGAAAGGAGTCCATTCATGAAACGCAAATCGTCCTGGAGCGGATTTGATGTTGTCAACGGATTCATCATGATCGTCGTGGTCGTCTTCACGTTATACCCGTTCATCTATCTTGTGGCGCAGTCCTTCAGCTCGGAGGCCGCCATCTATGCCGGGAAGGTGACGTTCTACCCGGTCGAGTTTACGACCAAGACGTACGAGGTCATTCTCGGCAAGCCGGATTTCTTCCGCTATTACGGGAATACGGTTGTTTATTCCGTCGTCGGCACGCTGATCGCAGTAACGGCGACGGCCGTCATGTCTTATCCGCTCTCCAAGGCCAAGCTGCGTCTCAACCGATTTTTTATACCGTTCGTGCTGTTTACGATGTATTTCGGTGGCGGACTCATTCCGAACTATATTCTGATCGCGAAGACGCTGGGCATGAGAGATACGATCTGGGCGATCGTCGTCCCGGGAGCGATCAGCGCGTTCAATGTCCTGCTGATGAAGACGTTTTTCGCCGGCTTGCCGAACGAATTGGAGGAAGCGGGAAGAGTCGACGGCCTGGACGTGTTTGGCATTTTTACGAGAATCATTATCCCGCTGTCCAAGCCGATTCTGGCGACGATTACGCTGTTCGTCATCGTCGGCCTGTGGAACAACTGGTTCGGGCCTTCGCTCTACCTGCAGACGAAGGAGAAGTGGCCGGTCGCCCTATATTTGAAGCAAGTGATCGACAATGCGATCAGCCCGACCGAGATCGGGGCAACGTCCGAGCAGACGAGCCAAATCGCCGCCAGCGTCAAGTCGACCGCCATGGTGCTCACCTCGCTGCCGATCATCTGTATTTACCCTTTCGTGCAGCGTTATTTCGTGCAAGGCATGATGATCGGGTCCGTCAAGGGCTGATGGATATAACCGGCACGGCAGCAGCCTTGTCCGTTATATATAAGCTTGAACAAATAGGGGAGGCAAATCGATGAACAGATTCGGCAAAGCGACTGTAATGGGATTGCTGGCGGCGTTGCTCGTATGGATGACGGCATGCAGCTCTTCGGGGAACGAAGGGGGTGCGGGCAACGGCACGAACAAGCCGGCGGAAAGCGCGAATGCGGCTCCGAACGACGAGGACGCCGCAGCGGATTATGTTTTCGGAGAAGATCGGACCTTCCGTTCTGCAGAGCCGGTCACTTATTCCATGATGTACAGCGATCACGAGAATTACCCTTACCGAGCGGACTGGAGATTGTGGAGCGCGATTCAGGAAAAAACGAATGTAAGCTTCGACCTGTCCATCACGGCAAGAACGGAATACGAAAATCAACAGTCCTTGCTGATCAACAGCGGAGACGCGCCGTATATCATTCCGAAAACGTACGATGAATCCCCATACGTCGCCTCCGGCCAAATCGTGGCGATCAGCGACTGGGTGCAATACATGCCGAATTATATGAAAGCGGTCAAGGATTGGGGCATGGAACAGGATTTGAAGGCGAAGCTGCGGGACGACGGCAAATATTATGTGCTGCCGGGGATGTGGGAGGTCGCCGGCGGCGGATTTTCCTATATCATTCGCAAGGATGTGTTCGAAGCGGCCGGCGTGGACGTTGTCGGGCAAGAGGCGAGCTGGACGTACGAGGACTTCTACGAGGCGCTCAAGAAAGTGAAAGAGCATACCGGCGCGCAATACGTCTTCTCCGACCAGTTTCAGGGCAATTCCACGCTCAACATCGCCGCCGTTCAATACGGCGTAACCGCGGGATGGGGCGCATCCAACGGCATGTATTTCGATCACGAGAAGCAGCAGTTTGCATTTGCCGACGCGTCGGACGATTTCAAAAGCTTTTTGACGTATTTCAACAAGCTGGTAAAAGAAGGCCTCATGGATCCCGAATCGTTCACGCAGGAGGACAATACGGCGCAGGCCAAGTTTTTCAAGGGCGACAGCTATGTCATCAACGGCTTGTACCAGCATCTGGCCGATTTCAAATCCAAGATGCAGGACCCAAGCAGCGAGCTGTACATGATCGTGCAGCCGGGCGGACCGAAAGGCATGCAGCAGATCGAGACGTCCAGACTGGAGAACGGCATTATGATCAGCCGCAACGCGCTCGACGACTTGGGGGAAGAAGGCTTTATCAAGATGCTTCGTTTCGTCGATTGGCTCTGGTATTCCAATGAAGGCCAGACGCTCAGCCTCTGGGGCGTGGAAGGAGAAACCTATTCGATCGATGCGAACGGAAAGATCGTTCTGAACCCCGATATCTATTACAACGGGATGAACGAAGGCGCGGCCAAGAAGCTTAACGTCGATTACGGCTTTGCGGGCGGGGTGTTCGCTTATGGAGGCACGGCGGATCTGAAGACGTCCAAGATGACCGAAGGCGAGCGAGACTACTTCAACCGGATTCTGTCGACCCGCGAGCCGCGCAAACTGGCGCCGCCGATTATGGCTACGCCGGAGGAAAGCGAGCAACTGAACCTGATTTCGACGCCGCTGATGGATTACGTCAAGACGATGACTTTAAGGTTTATTCTCGGTCAGGAAAGCTTGGATAACTGGACCAAATATACGGCTCAGGCGGAAGCGAACGGCAGCAAGCGGTATGCCGAGATGGCGAATGAAATCTTCAATAAAACGAAGAGTTTATTAGGTTATTGAGGAGTCGCACGGGGCTCGGCGCGCCGCATAGGCGGGCGCCGGGTCCTCTGCTGTCTCGATTCCGGGAGTGGCGATCCGGCGCTGATTCACCTACAATGGTTTACTAGAGTGGCAAACGACTATCGACGAGAAGGTTGTGAGCTTGCCTATATGAGGAACGAAAAAGTGTTGTTTAACGATGGCTGGGAATTTGCCAAAAGCGCATTGGACACGGAGGATTGGCAGGATTTAAGCTTCGAGCCGGTCGATCTCCCGCATGATTGGCTCATTTACGACGCGACGGCGCTATACGAGAACAGTATTGGCTGGTACCGCAAAGCATTCGCGGTTTCCAAGGAACAATACGACCTGCGGAATCGGGTTCTGCTATCCTTCGACGGCGTATATATGGATTCTTCCGTCTATGTAAACCGGCAGCTCGTCGGCGAGTGGAAATACGGGTATTCGGCCTTCGAGCACGAGATCACGGAAGCGCTTGCCGAAGGCGACAACGAGATTGTCGTGAAGGCGGTGCATCAAAGTCCGAACAGCCGTTGGTATTCGGGGGCCGGCATCTATCGGAACGTCTGGCTCAAGACAAGGGGCGGCTCCTATATCGCGACGGACGGCGTGTACGTATCGACCAGCCGGCAAGGCGGCCTGTGGACGGTGGAGATCGACACGGAGCTGTACCTTGAGGAAGCCGCGACGCTCGCCCATCGTATCGTCTATCAAGGGGAAACCGCGGCGTTCGCTTCGGAGCGGGTAACGGCAGAACGGGATCGGATGACGAATAATCGTCAGACGCTGACGGTGGACAACCCCGATACCTGGAGTCCGGATAAGCCGAACCTGTACCGGCTGGTTACGCAATTGCGGCGCGAGTCGTCCGCAGAAGCGGGCTACGAAATCGTGGAAACGGTTACGCAAAATCTCGGCTTTCGGAGCATCGCGTTCGATCCGGATCAAGGGCTCTTGGTCAACGGGGAACGGATGAAATTGAACGGCGTGTGCGAGCATCACGATCTTGGCGCTCTGGGGGCGGCGTTCAATGCCAACGCGCTGCGGAGAAGGTTCGTTCTCCTGAAGGAGATGGGCGTCAACGCGATCCGTACGGCCCACAATATGCCTGCGAAGGAACTGATGGAGCTGGCGGACGAGATGGGACTGTTCGTCGTGTCGGAAGCGTTCGATATGTGGGAACGGCCGAAAACGCGGTACGATTACGCCCGGTTTTTCGGAGATTGGGCCTATCGCGACATCAAGAGCTGGGTGCTGCGGGATCGGAATCACCCGAGCTTGCTTATGTGGAGCATCGGCAACGAAATTTACGATACGCATGCGGACGATAGAGGGCAGGAATTGACCGCGATGCTGATGGACTACGTGCGGCAATTCGATCCGAAGCACAATGCGCGGGTCACGATCGGGTCGAATTATATGCCCTGGGACAATGCTCAGAAGTGCGCCGACATCGTGAAGCTGGCCGGCTACAATTACGCGGAGAAGTATTACCGCCGACATCATGAGGAGCATCCGGACTGGATCATCTACGGCAGCGAGACCGCTTCGGTCGTGCAGAGCCGGGGCGTCTATCATTTCCCGTTCGACAAATCGATCCTGGCCGACGACGACGAGCAGTGCTCCGCGCTCGGGAACAGCTCGACAAGCTGGGGAGCGAAGTCTGCGGAAGCCTGCATATTGGCGGAACGCGATACCCCGTTCTCGCTGGGACAATTTATCTGGACCGGCTTCGATTATATCGGCGAACCGACGCCGTACCATACGAAAAACAGTTATTTCGGGCAGCTCGACACGGCTACGTTCAAGAAGGATTCCTATTATATCTACCAAGCCGCCTGGACCGATTATCGCCAGCGGCCGATGGTGCACATCTTCCCGTTCTGGGATTTCAATGAGGGTCAGATCATCGACGTTCGCGTCTGCTCGAATGCGCCGAAGGTCGAGCTGCAGTTCAACGGGAGACGGATCGGCGCGCACGACATCGATCATCGGCACGGGACGCAGCTTGTCGGCTGGTGGAAGCTTCCGTATGCTCGCGGAGAAATCAAAGCGATTGCCTATGACGAAGCGGGCAACATCGTTGCAACGGATGTCAGACGATCCTTCGGAGAGGCGAGCAGGATCATTCTCCAAGCGGACAAAGAGGCGGTAACGGCTGACGGAGCCGACCTGCTGTTCGTCGAGATCGGCATGACGGATGAAGAAGGGAATCCGGTCGAAAACGCGAACAATCGCGTGCGCGTGGAAGTGACGGGCGAGGGACGGCTGCTCGGGCTCGATAACGGGGACAGCACCGATTACGATTCGTACAAGAGCATGAGCAGAAGATTGTTCAGCGGCAAGCTGATGGCGATCATCGGCGCGACGCTGCGTCCGGGGAAGATCGTGATGACAGTATCCTCCGAGGGGATGCTATCCGAGGTTCTAAGCTTCGAGTCCCGCCCCCCTGAAGGAGGAGCGCCGCAAGGGGTGTCCGCCAACGAAACGAACCGGGATTTGCCATGCGTGACAGGGCGTCCCGACGAAATTCCGCTTCGCAAGCTCGAAATCGTCAGCCCGTCGGGTCAACGCTTCGACGAATCCGTCCAAGAGCTCGTGGTCCAAGCCAGGCTGCGGCCGGACAATACGTCATACCGGGACGTGGAGTGGCGCGTCGTGACGGACGAAGGCATCGATTCCAATATTGCCAAGGTCGAAGCGAACGGCCTTGAGGCGAAAGTCGCCGCGATCGGCGACGGCGTATTCCGCTTGCGCTGCACCAGCAGGAACGGCACGGACAAGACCAAGCTGATCTCGGAGCTGGAGTTTCAAGCGACCGGGCTCGGGACGGCTTACAAGGATCCGTACGGATTTATTTCGGCGGGGCTTTACGATTACGGCAAAGGCGATATCGGGAACGGCAACGAAAGAGGCGTCGCGACCAGCAGGGACGGCGAGACGCACGTCGGCTTCCGCGACGTCGACTTTGGCGCATTCGGCTCGGACGCCATTACGATTCCGATCTTTGCTCTAAGCAGCGAGCCCTATGCGCTGCAAATCTGGGAAGGGGTGCCTGATGAGGAAGGAAGCCTGTTGATCGGCGACTTCATCTATCAGAAGCCGTCCCAATGGAATGTGTACCAGGAGGAAACGTACCGGTTGGCCAAGAGACTGCGCGGAGTAACGTCGATTTGTTTTGTGCTGCGCCAGAAGGTGCACATTAAAGGGTTTTCCTTCGAGCGGCAGAACCGCGCTTACGAGCGGAACGCGGCGGCATCCTGCGACCGAATCTACGGCGATGCGTATACGATCGCGGGAAGCCGGGTGGAGGGCATCGGCAATAATGTTTCCCTGGAATTCGCGAATATGGATTTTGCGGAGGAGGGCGCTTCCCGGCTTGTGATCAGCGGCCGTTCGCCTATCGACAACACGATCCATATCCGATTTGCTGGCGCGGACGGCGAAAGCAATCAGCTATTGGAATTCGCCAAATCCGACGGCTACGAGCAACGGGTATACTCTCTGGACAAAGTGACGGGGCTGCAAAAGGTGACCTTCCTCATCCTGCCGGGAAGCCGCTTCGATTTCGATTGGCTGCGCTTTGAGCGATAGGTGGCGGGGTGGGAGGGGCTGTCGTCCGCTTGATTTTGTGTTATCGGACGCAGAAGCCCTTATTTTTCTGAAACCCCCACATTTTGATGGCGATCCGGACAGACGATCCGTTATTTCCGTTCTTCATGGCCGAAAAGGCCATAATCAAAGCAAATAACGGATTCTCTGTCCGCACGGGTGCGCAAAACCCGGTTTTGTTCACACATAGCGGATCCTCTGTCCGAACGGCTGGTGGTATTGATATCATTATTGATATTGGTAAAATAGGGAACATGGGAGGGGGGGACTGATAACTATCTGGTAGTTACTAGCCGTACTGTGTTGCAGATGAGTTTTATGGGTAGAATGCACTCACAAATTCAGTCGGAAAGGTAGGGTATCTAATGAAAAAAACAAGAGCGATCCTTGTCGCATTTTGTTTATTCCTATTCAGTTCCGTTTCAACCCAGTTGGTGCAATCTGCTTCTCCAGATGAGGAAAAATATAGGTTTGAAGGTAATTGGGTCCCTTATCCGGGCAATCCACCTTTGATAATTTTATCGGAGAATGTGAACGGCACATTTGAAAAGAAGCCTAACGGGGGTGGGCTTCCCGACGGAATTTTAGCTTATTGCTTCGATATGACGAAACAATATCCATGGCATGACCCTGGAAAAAATATGTTTTTGCCATTGAATGATATCAACAACTACTATGATAATGATCAGGCGGAGATGTTAAGAGCCATCCTGTTGAATGGATTTCCAGTGAAAAGCGTTGAAGAATTGGAATCGGCTGCCGGTGTTACTGGTCTGAATCAGGGCATGGCCTTGAGGACTACACAATACGCAATTTGGACGTTTACGAACGGTTGGAGTCTGGAAGCTTGGAAATGGCTGGGAGAATCACCAGGCGAGCCTGGTGGGCCTACTCCACAGGAAGAGGTGTTATTTAACTACTTAATAGAGTTAACGCCAGTACCGTCGACTTTTCAAGAAGCGGACGTTATCTTATTTAATCAGCAGTCATCACTTGATGCAAACAAAAACCTTGTATTATCGATATCTTATAAGGCAACCGAAAAGAATTTTGATGGAACGGTTATTTGGCCGTCGGCTCGACTCGATAGTGCCACGATAAGTAAATATCCAAATGCGTCTGTAACGGAAGCTACATACAATCCAAGTCCTGATAGTGCGACACTTACGATAACCATTCCTAATGGCGATTTTGACAATCAAGCTTCGGATATTGAAATCGGCCTCGAATTCGCATTGGGTCAAGCTGTAAACGATCTATTTGCGATACCGCCAGTGCCGCCTGCGATACCGCCAGCGGCGCCTGAAGATGAAATTCAGGTATTAGGCGCAGTCACGGTTAATGTAATGGATTTGCAAAAAAATGCACTTGTGAATTTTAGTATTCCTGTACCGCCAACACCACCGGGTGGCGGCACGTCGCCGCCGGATGGAGGAGGTACGACGCCGCCGGATGGAGGAGGTACGACGCCGCCGGATGATGACACCACACCGCCGGATGACGACACCACACCGCCGGATGATGACACCACACCGCCGGATGACGACACCACGCCGCCGGATGACGACACCACACCGCCGGATGACGACACCACGCCGCCGGATGACGGCACCACGCCGCCGGGTGGAGGCACCACACCGCCGGATGGAGGCACCACACCGCCGGATGGAGGCACCACACCGCCGGATGGAGGCACACCGTTACTTCCAAAGACGGGTGAAAGTAGTAATGCTTTGTTTTATATTTCAGGAGTCACGCTCATTATTGTTGCTTTGTGGATGTTAAGAAGAAGAAGCGGCATTAGAAAAGTATAAGATTACTTTCAGAAAAATGGTCGGGAATTCTTTTCGGGAAAAGGATGGTTAGGTAAAGTTATATAATGTGTAATATCACAAACAGATAAAGAACTCAAGCTGATCATTTGATCATTGCTTGAGTTCTTTATCTTCTTGAAGGGCAGGGGGTGCAGATGCTGGAAATGGTCAATCTAAAAAAACAATCGGAAACCAGGATATTTTATGAGCCGTTTGTTCGATTCGCAAATCGGGATTGAACAAGCGACATCCCTGATCGGACTGCCTGCAATACGCATCTCGCCAACTGCAAGCGCACCTGTTCGGAAGCGCTCATCTTCCGATCGCCGACAACATCGCGCAGACGAATCAAGTCGTTGAATACGCCCATGTACGGGGTGCGACGGTTGAAGCGGAAGTGGGCATCGTCGGGGGCATGGAAGACGGATTGATCGGCGCCATCCGTTATGCTGACCCGGAAGAATGTTATCGGCTGGTGAAGGAAACGGGAGTCGACGCGCTCGCCGCCGCCCTCGGTTCCGTGCATGGTACGTAACAAGGTGAGCCGAAGCTGGGTTTGCGGAAATGAAGCAGATCAAGCTATTGTGAACACCATCAAAGATAAGATAAACTTATTCAACAAGTCTGGTCATCGAGTCTAAGAGGGTGGAAATCATCAAGACAAAAAGGATCAAGCAAATTCAAGAATACATTTTTGAACATCAAACCGTATCATTGGATGAGCTTCCGCATCTGTGAAGCCAGCCGGGCAACACCGGGTTTCAATCGATGACGTTAGGCAACAGATAGGCAAAGGCGCGCAGATGGAGCATATGGTGTGATGAAAACGATTGGGCTGTGGTGAACCAAATCTGCACGCAGATTCTGTTCGACGCCGCTGCCCGCAATCTGGAGGTGATTGACGAAGCCGACGTCGTCCTCGTGCTCGCCGATATGGATCGCCAGCGCGGCATGACGACGAATTGACCCGAACTTATCCCCATGCTCCCCAATGATTGGCGTATGTCGTTCCTTATTCACAAGGATTGGCGTGCGCCTCTTTTTTGAACGGCGGCAGACTTCTCGCCTTGCTGGCGGATTGACGGTACAATTCCTATGTCATTGTCGGTGAGATTTACACCGTCATTTTACGTGAGCGGCAACAGTTTACACTCCAGCACGTAAGCGACGAGGCTTGGTCGGCTAACGAGCGCGAGTTGCGCCGTATTTACCGTGAGACTCGCGGCGTTCGAGCCGAGGATCGGCGGCACGTATGTGGGTGAACGTCAAATAACCCCCACCACATTCCTAACGATAGTTGTATGCAGTACAATTAAATGTCCCGAAATTTTGCGGATTTTTAAATAATTGCACGAAGTACAACTAATCTGTCCGAACTGGGCGAGAATGAAGGGTAAGAGGCTGAAATAGTTGTATTTTATGCAATTATCGAATGGGAAGGGTTGTATTGGGCTTGTATTAGTTGTACGAAATACAATTATACGCCGATCTCCGTAAGCTTCTTCAGCATCAGAAGACCCTGAAGGCTTTCTTCTTAGTTGTTTGCTGTCAATATGTAAAAGCGGTGAACCTTATCTTAAAATAAGGTCCACCGCCGAGCATGCTTACACGCGATTCCTTCTGTGCTTCTTGCACTTGACCAATACTTTTTGTCCAGGTTTCAGGAGGATAACGATAGCCTTATTACGAGAACGTGTCATGAGTATCTCTCCCTTCTTAAGAAGTTAATTTATGATATGCACGTTTCCGGAAATGAATTGGACTAGCAGACCAATAAATCAACCTAAAAGCAGATGAAGCACGCGCTCGATTCTCTGTTTTTGGATAAAAGACCAAAAATATGAAAATTAGAACATTCACATCATGACATCTTCATGAGATCAGGCGGAATAAGGCTGGCGCGCAATTTACAATTATTATTAAAGTTCTAAAAAATTATTAATGCGAGCAACCCCCCCGGTTTGGTTGAACGGGTTTGTCGCCTTGTGCTACATTACTTGCAGACGCGGCGCACGGCTCGATGCAGCGGCCTCTAGCCGATCTAGTACAGACTCACTCGGAATGAAATGGACTTCCCATGCTTTGGTTCAACCTATACAGACCTACAGCAAGATTACAAACACGAGGAAGATGGCAATGAGAAAGTTTTTCAAAAATGGCTTTGTCAGATTAGGACTAGTTGTCGTCATCGCCGGCGGAGCCCTTGCCTATTGGTTGATGCCGCCTGTGGCCAAGGTAGAAAGCGCCGAGCTCGGCAACGGGTTCAAGGTGAAATTCAAGACGAACGGGAATCAGATCGAACAATATCATAACCAATCTTGGAAGCCTTATTTTGCCAAAGGGGTCAATATGGGAGCTGCTCTTCCCGGACATTTCCCCGGCGAGCTAGAGATTTCGAAAGACGACTATATGAGATGGTTTAAAATGATTCAAGAGATGGGCGCCAACGTCATTCGCGTGTACACTATTCTAACGCCGGAATTTTACGAAGCTTTGGTCCGCTATAATGCGAAGCATTCGGATCATCCGCTCTTCTTCATTCAAGGGGTATGGAGTCCGGAAGAACAATTGATCGAAGGTCAGAACGCCTTTGACCCGAAAGTTAAACAGAAGTTTGAAAAAGAGATTCGAGAGGCTGTAGAAGCGGTATACGGAAATATCGATCTTGAGGCCGAGCCGCATTCCGGCAAAGCCAGCGGGAAATACGTCTTTAATGCGGGGCCCTATCTCATGGGGTGGATCGTCGGCACGGAATGGGATCCCGTGATGGTGCATCGAACGAATAAGAACAATGCGGATGTCGCCGAATATAAGGGAGCGCATTTTCAAAGCAAACCCGGGGCGAGTCCCTTTGAAATCTGGCTGACCGAGATGGTCGACATCACGGCCGCAACGGAAGCCAAGCACGGCTGGCAGCATCCGATCGCCTTCTCGAATTGGGTGACGACCGACCCGCTTGAACATCCGGGCGAGCCGTTGGTCGCCGAAGATATGGTCAGCGTCGATCCGGAGCATATCGCAGCCGTAGATTGGGATGCCGGTTATTTCGCCTCCTACCACGTGTACCCCTATTATCCCGATTTCTTTACGTTCGACAAATCGTATCAAACGATGACAAACGATAAAGGGGAAATCGATAGCTACAAAGCCTATCTTCACAAGCTGAAGAAATACCATCGCGATATGCCGGTGATGATTACCGAGTTTGGCGTTCCCGCCTCGCAAGGCATTGCCCATACCGGCTTGCTGGGGCGCAATCAGGGAGGGCACGACGACAAGACGCAAGGGGAAATGGATGCGGATATGTTCCGTCAAATCCATCAGGAAGGCTATTCCGGCGCGATCTTGTTTACGTGGCAGGACGAGTGGTTCAAGAAGACGTGGAACACGATGCGCTACGACATTCCGGACCGACGGGCCTATTGGTACAACACGCTTACGAACGAATCCCATTTCGGGGTGCTCGGCATGTATCCGAGCAAAGACGACGTGATTCACATCGACGGGGAGGCTTCGGACTGGGACAAGCTCGAGGAGGGGGATAAGACCAAGCTGGATCTACAGATCGAAGGCTTCAATGAAATATGGGCCACGCATGATGAAGGGTATTTATACCTCTTGGCAAAATTATCCGAAACTTTAGAATTTTCTAATCATTCGATCTATCTTGGATTCGATACTTTGCCGGGCGGCAATCGCCATGCCCCGCAGCTTCAAGGAAAGACGCTGGATGAAGGCTTGGAGACGTTAATCGAGCTCGGCAACGAGGATCAAGGGCGGATGCTGATTGCCTCCAATTACGACTTCCACACCCGGCTGCATGGCAAGCTAGGGCAAGCGTTCGCTTACGATCCCCAGGAATTGGAGGACAACAGCGGCATCTTCAAGCCTTGGAAATTGGTCGTGAATTATTTGCTCGAATATCCGGACGCCCGCTTCGAACATCCCTTCGGCGACATCGAGGTCGGAGACTTGCTGAAGGGAACGAGCGATCCGCAAGATCCGAACTACAATTCCAAGGCGATGTGGCAAACCAAAGACAACGTGCTGGAAATTCGCATTCCATGGATGCTGCTCGGGTTCAGCGATCCAAGCTCGCTCAGCGCCATTAGTTACACGGATACCGGAACGAAGGAATTCGAATCCGTGAAGGTCGAGGGCGTTCGCCTTGTTCCATGGATCGTCCGCAACGATACGAAGGAAGTCGTCGGACTCGAAGGCGACGGCCCGTATCCGGTATCGAAGCTTCCGCTTTACGCTTGGAACAGGTGGGAAGATATCGACGTCGACTATGTGGAACGGCCAAAACAAAGCTACTATGCGATGCAGCAAGCGATGCGCGAAGTGAATCAACCGGTATCCGAGTAAACGCGAAGGAAGGATTTTATTTGTGTATATCAACATCGAAGTGGCGATCAAAATTTTATATGGTCTCATCATTTTGAATATTGGATTCGCCGTCGTCGTATATGCCGTCAAAATCAAAGCGTTGAGAAGAACCCGAACGGAACGCAGGTTCGAGGCCAAAATGAAAGATTACCTGACGTATATCCTGGTCAATATCGAAGGGAACGAACCGTTGAACGCACCGCCGTTTGCATTGAACAAGGTCGAACGAGCGGCGATGCAGCAACGCTTGAACGATATGATCGAGAACTTTACCGGAGCTCCTCGCGAGAAATGCATGGAGCTCTGCAGCCGCTTGGGACTGGTACGGCATCATCTGGACCGCTTGGACAAGGGTTCTTATTCCGCGAAAATCGATGCGGCGTATCACTTAGGCTGCATGAGAGTCCGGGAAGCCGTTCCGGCTCTGCTCGAGCTTCTCCGAACGCATAAACGGAATTCATCCCTCTTCGTCGTCGCCCGCGCGATCGCGAAATGCGCTCGCGACGAACGGGACGTCAAGGAAATGGCGCGGATCGTTCTGAGACATAACAAGGGATTTTACGATTTGCTTGTCGACATGATCAAAGAAGCGGATATCGACCATGGGGCGCTGTTTGCCGAATTCATTCAACAGGATAGCAACGAATTGATCCACATCGGTTTGAGCGGATTGAAAGACTATACCGAGCCGACGGTGGCCTCGGCCGTCTATCGTCTCATCGATTCCCCGGACGCAACCATTCAATGCAAAGCCGTGGAAATCTATCTGAAATCCGTTCATTTTATCCCCGGCAACGTCGTTCAGAAGCTGCTTCGGCATCCGATGGATGAAGTGCGCGTCCTCGCGGTTCAAGCGATCGCCGATCTGAAGCTGGTTCCGTATATCGAGGCCATGAGAAACGTCTTGTTGGATGAAAGCAAGCGAGTATCCGATGCCGGCGCGAAAGGGCTATTGCTTCTCGGAGAAGAAGGCGTCGCCCGATTGTGCGAAGTCGCCGCGGAAGCAAGAGGGTCGGAGCAAGGGGAATACCTCCGAACGCTTATCGAGGACGAAATCCAATCCCTGTCGGAACAGCGCCAGGACCTTGACCGGCTGACCCGCTATAATTCGTTGGTTTACCATTACGAAAAAACGTTGGGCGACAACAAACGAATCTATCGCGTCGTGTAGCTTACAGGTGTAGGAGGAAACCAAGCATGAGGATGCTGGAATATTATTGGGAACAAGCGACGAACTTCTTGCGCGACTTTCTGTTAGGCTACGGCTATTTTGCCATGTATTACGTATTGATCATTACGTTTATTTATTTCCTGATCTTCGCCCTGTCGATCCGGCATACGTTCCCTCTGCAAAGAGGGATTCAATATAATCGCATACGGAAGCTGTCCGGCTCCGAACACGTGCCGCCCGTGTCCTTGTTGGTCCCGGCGTATAACGAACAATTAACGATCAAGGAAAACGTACGGTCTTTGTTGGCCTTGGATTATCCGGAATACGAGGTCATCGTCGTCAATGACGGCTCCAAGGACGATACCGCCCGAATTATGATCGAAGAGTTCGGGCTTACAGAAATCAAGCCGTTTGTCGCCGATCATATTAGAACCGAAAAGGTCAGAGGCTATTATCACAACCCCGAATATCCGAACTTGTATTTCATCGACAAAGAAAACGGAGGCAAAGCGGACTCCTTGAATGCGGGGATCAACCTTTCTCGCCACCCTTTGATTTCGACGATCGATGCGGATTCGATATTGGAAAAGGACGCGCTGACCAGAATCGCCAGAGTGTATATGGAAAATCCCGAGGATACCGTGGCGGTCGGGGGCAACGTGCGAATCGTGAACAGCTGCACGGTAGAGGACGGAAGAGTCAAAAATATCCGATTCCCCAAGCAATGGTGGCCCGCTCTCCAGAACGTCGAGTATATCAAAGCTTTCCTGGGCGGTCGGATCGGCTGGAGCGCCATTAACGGATTGATCATCGTATCCGGCGCCTTCGGCGTCTTTCAGAAGGATAAAGTCATTGCCGTAGGCGGTTACCGCGGCGGGTACCCCGGGGAAGACATGAACATCGTCATCAAGCTGCACCGTTATTGCCTGGAGAACAAAATTCCGTATCAGGTCGCTTTCTGCCCGGATGCCGTCTGTTGGACGCAAGCGCCGGATACGTATCGGATTCTAAGCAGTCAAAGGAAGCGTTGGGGCCGCGGCAACTTGAAAAACATGATCGAAGAAGGCGTCCATATGGTCTTCCGTCCCCGGTACAAGGTGTTCGGGCTGTTGACGCTTCCTTATAACATCCTGTTCGAAACGTTAAACCCCTACATCCGTTTGAGCGGTTTGATCGCCATGGTCGGGTATTGGCTGCTGAATATGACGGATTGGCAGACGGTCGCCGTCTTTATGCTGGTCAATTTTTTCTCCTGCTTCATTCTTAGCCTGGGCGCTCTGTTTATCGAGGAAAAAGCTTTCAGCCGTTATCCGAAGCTGAGCGATCTTAATAAAATGATCCTTTATTCGTTCCTCATGTTTCTCGGTTATCGCCAAGTCGGCGTTCTGTGGAGATTGATGGGACACATCGACTTCTTCCGCAACAACAATTCGTGGGGAACGATGGTTAGAACCAATTTCAATAAATAAGATCAAAGATATAGACAAGGAGTGGAGAATATGGCCGTCGGGATTCGCAACAGCATTCAGGAAACGACGCTGCAGCTATTACAATTCATCCATGTGGCGAACAGGAAGAGCGCTTCGTGCGGAGTCATACTGGCCCCTTGCGCGAAGATGAACCCCAGAACGCTCGAGCAGGCGAAATCGCTGATGAGCGGCAGCGATGCCTCTCTATCGATCCGATTTTCCTATGATGATCCGAATCAGATTCTATGCGCCGTATTGGACGGCGGAACGCTGGGCAGCACCCATTATGCGGCGCTAGTCTTCAAAGATTTTCTCCACAATCAGCGTCTGCTGCAAGGGCACTTGATCGTATCCAGCTTCCCGGAGAGCGGCAAACCGACCGAGTCCGCGATCGAGGAATTCATCCAACAGGCGATCCGAAGCAAAGGGAACGAGGATGACATTCGCTTCTATACGGCGGCCAGCGCTGCGACGTCCATACTGATCGCCGATCCCGACGACATCGTTCGCGAATTCATCAAGATCCGGCTGGAGTTGAAGGGGTATCGCGTCTATGAGGCCCAAGACGGACAAGAGGCATACGATGCATACGTTCGACGATTGCCGGACCTCGTCATTACCGAATTGAACTTGCCTATCCTGGACGGATACCAGCTCATCCGCAGCATTCAACGCCATGATACGAATGAAGGCCGGGTAATCGTTCTGACGGACAAGCAGCTCGCGGACAATCGGAGCCGCGCTTACGAGTCGGGGGCTGCCGACTACGTGACCAAACCGCTTTCGATCTCTGAATTGGAATGGAAAATCAAGAGACTGACCAGAAACCATTAATCTTATGAATTCGAGGAGCGGATGCGACGTGAAATACAACCTTTTAAAAGAAAATCTGCAAAATAAAACGGCGAAGGTAGGCGTCATTGGTCTGGGGTATGTCGGGTTGCCGTTAGCGATGGAAATGGTGAAAGGCGGTTTTACCGTATACGGCATCGATCTGGATGAGCGTAAGGTCGCGTCCTTGCTTGCCGGAGAATCCTATATTCAAGACGTGCCAAGCCCCGTGGTGGCCGATGCCGCAGGCAGCGGGAAATTCGTGCCGACGACCCGGTACGAAACGATTCGGGAATTGGATACGATCAGCATCTGCGTGCCGACGCCACTCAGCGAAAACCAGGATCCGGACACTTCCTTTATCGTGAGCGTTGTGAGCGAGATCAAGAAATATATTCAGAAAGGAACCTTGATCGTCCTTGAAAGCACGACGTATCCCGGAACGACGGAAGAATTAATCGAAAATGAACTTAAGGCTCTGGGACTGACGGTCGGCCGGGATTTCTTCCTGTGCTTCTCGCCGGAACGCGTGGACCCGGGCAATCCCAACTTCAACACGTACAATACGCCCAAGGTCATCGGCGGAACGACCGAGAAGTGCAAAGAACTTGGCGTCATGCTGTATAACAACGTGGTCCAAAGCGTCGTTCCGGTGTCTTCTCCTAAAGTGGCGGAGATGTCCAAGCTGCTTGAAAATACGTTCCGCAGCGTCAATATCGCTTTCGTCAACGAATTGGCCATGATGTGCGACCGAATGGCGATCGACGTGTGGGAAGTCATTCGCGCGGCTTCTACGAAACCGTTCGGATTCATGCCTTTCTACCCGGGTCCGGGCATCGGCGGTCACTGCATTCCGCTGGATCCGATGTATTTGTCCTGGAAAGCCAAAGAATTCCGTTTCTATAGCAAGTTTATCGAATTGGCCCAATCCATTAACGATAATATGCCGGAATACGTGCTGAACAAAACGGCTCAAGTGTTGAACGTCTACGCCAAATCGATCCGCAACTCGAAAGTCTTGCTATTGGGCATGTCCTATAAACCCGATATCGACGATTTGCGCGAATCTCCCGGCCTGGAAATCTATGAATTGTTCCATAAAAGCGGGGCGAAAGTCGATTATTACGACCCGTATGCGACTTCGTTCAAGGACGAGCAGGGCGGCACCGTTCATACGGTCAAATACGATCCGGATGCCTTCTCCCAATACGATTGCATGGTACTGATCACCAATCATCGAAGCTTCAGCTATCATGAGCTGGCGGAGACGGGCGTTCCGATCATCGACACGCGCAATGCTTTCGCGGAGATCAAGTCGGACAACATACACAAGCTGGGAACCGGAATTCAACATAAAGACGTGAAAGTTCTTGTCGGCGCTTAAGCTCGAATTTCCAGGAAAGGCGTCAACGGTTAAAAAGCTTCTGATCGCCTTGCTGATCTGCATGGCGGTCGCAACGGTTCTTATGCTGAAATGGATATTCGAAAAGCCGCCTGTACTGGCAACCTGGGTATGGGATACAACGACGTTGATGGAAGACAAAAGCGAAATGCTTGCTTTTGCCCAAGACCAAGGCGTAAACGTGATCTTCCTGTACGTCGACCGGAAATCCCGGGACTTTGAACCGTATCGGGCCTTCGTCGAGGAAGCGCACGGGTTAGGCATTGAAGTCGAGGCGTTGGGAGGAGATCCCGCCTGGGGATTAACCGATTATCGGCAGGAAATCGAAGCCTTTATCGAATGGATTGATGACTATCACGAAGCTGTGGGCGAACGGGCCGCATTTGACGGCATTCACGTGGACATCGAACCGTATCTGCTGAAGGAATGGGAGCAGGATCGCGACCAGGTCGTGCGCCAATGGATGGACAATGCGGCGTATTTGGTCGGCAGGGTGCAGCAGCAGGACGTTGCCTTGCGAGTATCGGCCGATCTTCCATTCTGGATTCATCAGATTCCCGCCCGCCCCGACGAGAGCTTGGGCGCTTGGATGATCGAGCGGTTCGACCGCGTCGTGCTGATGAATTACCGGAATTTCGCCATCGGAGACAACGGCATTGTCGAGCATGCTCTGCCGATGATTCGAGAAGGAACGAAAGCGGGGAAGCCGGTGATCGTCGGGTTGGAAACGGGCCCTACGGATGAAGGGGAGCACGTCACTTTCCATGGAAAGGGCACCTCCAGCTTGCAACGGCAAATGCGGTTGAGCCATATTTTTATGCGGTGGCATACCGGCTATGAAGGCTTTTCCATCCATCACTACCAGAGCTGGAAGGAAGCCTCGGAATCGAACCCGCAAGGATGAAAGGAAAGGACGATACGTATGGGGAAATATTTTGGAACGGATGGCGTACGCGGCGTAGCCAACGGGAAGCTGACTCCGGAGCTGGTCTTTCGATTAGGCCGAACGGGCGGATACGCGTTGACTCGGAACAAGCAAGGGAAGCGTCCGGCGATCTTGATCGGACGGGATACGCGTATTTCCGGAGAAATGCTGGAAGCGGCCCTCGTCGCGGGTTTGTTATCGATCGGCGCGGACGTTGTCCGCTTGGGAATCATCTCTACGCCGGGCGTAGCGTACTTGACGAAATCAAGGGGAGCGGATGCGGGGGTGATGATTTCCGCTTCCCATAACCCTGTGGAGGATAACGGGATTAAATTTTTCGGAGGGGACGGCTTCAAGCTGTCGGATGAAATCGAAGCGGAGATTGAAGCGCTCCTGGATGCGGATGAAGATCGGATTCCTCGACCGATCGGCGCCGACGTGGGCACGGTACGGGATGATCCCGAAGGCGAACAAGATTATCTCTCCTATTTAAAGCTGACGGTCAACCATCGCTTCGAAGGGCTCAAGGTTGTCGTGGATTGCGCCAATGGCGCGGTATCGAGGCTAGCGCCCCGGCTTTTCTACGATTTGGGCGCCGACACGGTTGTATTGGCCAATCTGCCGGATGGGTTGAATATTAACAAAAACTGCGGCTCTACGCACCCCGAAGCGGTTCAACGGGCAGTATTGCAGCATCGGGCCGACTTGGGCCTGTCCTTTGACGGAGACGCGGATCGGCTCATTGCCGTCGACGAGAAGGGAGCGATCGTGGACGGGGATCATATCCTCTATATCCTGGCCGAATTCATGAAGAAAAAACAGCGGTTGAACAACAATACGGTGGTTTCTACGGTGATGAGCAACCTGGGCTTCTACAAGGCGCTGGAGAGTAAAGGAGTGGAGGCCAAACAAACGAAGGTCGGAGACCGCTATGTCCTGGAGGAAATGGTGCAAGGCGGATACAACCTGGGCGGGGAACAGTCCGGTCATATCGTGATGCTGGACTACAGTACGACCGGAGACGGCATGCTGTGCGCGATCCAGCTGATGAATGTGCTGAAGTCCGAAGCCAAGCCTCTAAGCGAGCTTGCCCAATGCATGACCAAGTACCCGCAGCTGCTGGTGAATGTGCAAGTCGAAGACAAGTCGAAGCTGGCGGGAAATCCGATCATCGAAGAAGCCGTCCGATCGGTTGAGAATCGGATGGGCGGGAGCGGAAGAGTGCTCGTTCGTCCTTCAGGCACGGAGTCGATCGTGCGGGTCATGGCGGAGGGCCCGGATGAGCAAGAGCTGGCAAGCTTTGTCGATCAGATTGTCGATGTCGTTAAGGAACAATTGGAATTCAGGCAGCAGTGATGAAAAAATGGTTCATCTGGATGTTGACGATCGCCTTGGGCGCAGCGATTTTCGTACCCGTCGTTGGGGCCGGTTCCCAAATCCGAGTCGTCTTGGACGGCGAGCATGTGGTTTTCCCGGACGAACCTCCGTATGTCGATCGCCAATCCAACCGTACGATGGTGCCGGCAAGATTCGTATCCGAACAGCTGGGCGCCAAGATGAAATGGGATGGAAAGTTGAACCGATTGTCGTTGTCCTTGAGAGGGAAAACGGTCCTCTTAACGATAGGTGAAAACGATGTGCAAGTAGATGGAAAGACCGTAACCTTCGATACGCCGGCGGCGATCAAAAATAACCGGATCATGATTCCGCTTCGGCTGATCGGCGAAGTCTTTCAAGCTCAAGTGGAATGGGACGCGGAACGTCAGCTGGCCGTCGTGACGACTTCGCCGATCATTCCGAAAGGCACGTGGATTTGGGATAGCCGCATCATCGAGCAGGATCGAGATCGAATCCTGAGCTTCGCAAGCGAGCATGACGTGACGGCCATTTACCTTCATATTAATCGGGATATTGCGTCACAGGCGTACGCCGATTTCGTTCGAAGCGCCAAGGAAAAGCAAATCCGGGTGGAGGCGCTGGCGGGCCGTCCCGAATGGGGGTTGAAGCGGAACCTGGACCAGATTCAAGCCTTTATTGCCTGGACCTTGCAATACAATGCGTCCGTGGCCGTGGAAGAACGCTTCGATGGCCTGCATTTCGATATTGAACCTTATCTGTTGGCCGAATGGGAATCAAACAATCGAAGGATTGTGGAAGAGTGGATACATAATTGGAGATGGATCGAGCAGGAGACGAGAGGAAGCGGCTTGAAGATCGCGTTGGACATTCCCTTCTGGCTTCATAACGTGAAGGTGCCCGGCACCGAATACAGCTTAAGCTCGTGGTTATTGGAGAAGTTCGACTCCCTCGTCATCATGGATTATCGCAATCATGCGTTGGGGAGGGACGGGATCGTCGAGAATGCGCGCTCCATATTGAGAGAAGCCGATGCATTGAACAAGCAAGCGATCGTTGCCGTGGAAACCGCTGCAAGTTCGGAAGGCGATCGCGTCTCATTCTATGACAAGAGCGTCGATTACATGGAGCAAGAGCTGCTAATCGCTCATCGGGAGCTGTCCCGATATGCCGGTTATGCCGGCATGGCGATTCACGATTACAGAAGCTGGGCTGCGATGGTTGGGGGTGCGGAGTGAGCTGGACCGCCACGGTTGGGAGAGCAACGTGATCGGGCCGTCGATGGGCGCGGCCGGTCGTCCGCTTTGATCCGGTGCGATCGGACACAGGAGCCCTTATTTTGCCGGAAGCCCCGCATTTTTCCGGCAATCCGGACAGAGGATCCCTTATTTCCGTTTTGAATGGCCGAAATGGCCGTCATCGAAGCGAATAACGGATCCTCTGTCCGCGAAGGTGCGCAAAACCCGGTTTTGTTCACAATTAACGGATCCTCTGTCCGAACGGTTTTTGATTCGTAATCGTCAGAGATCAAATTTCTTCCTAAATAATTGCGGATAAAGTCAAATGGTCTTGGAAAAAAACTACACTATCATATACACAACGATGCCCTCATAAAATAGTTCTACAGAAATACAGACTGCCGAGGCTTTCTCGACAGTCTGTATTAATCTTGTTAAATGTTAATTGCCTGCATACCACCCTCCAAAGGATGTAAGACCGTTGGTATCATCAAGGTCGTTTTTATCGATAATACCAATATTGTTATTACCACTATTGCAGGGAGGAAACGTTGTATCATTTTCCTTTTGGTAAATATGGGCTCCAGCATCGATCTGGCCTTGACTCCAAGCATATGTCTGCCACTTATATACGACGTCCGTTACATTGCTGTAAATATAACGAACTGTTCTGTAACTTCCATAGACTCCAATTTTATATTTTTTGCTCGCATTGTTTCGGAAGTGATACTGAACTCCTTCAAAGTATCTTTTTATATTATTTTCCAACTGAGTGGCGGATGCGTCATAATCAACGGCAAAATAAATTGCACCATACGTTAGTTGTCCGGCATCAGTAGCTTGAGTCTCAGCGGCAGCAGCATCGGACAATCCTTGGTTGTAGCTAAAGTAGTTATAATTGTTACCTGATCCTTGATAAACTGACCATATTTCCAAACCGTGTTCTGCCAGCAACATAACTTCTGAAGCTGTTAGACGTTTCCAAGCAGTACCGTAATATCGACCAACAGCTCTTACGCCATTATTTGCTAAGCACCATAAAGCCACATCCTCATTGGAACTAAATGGTGTAGCACGATCAACCCCAATTCCATTTCTAGCCATTATATTCAACTCCAAAACATTTTTTGAATTAAAAACGTCAAATATAAAGTATGAGAGGAGAGATTACTGAAGGGTCAGACAGTAAACAGTCCCCTTAAACCATTTCTGCCTGCAACAACCTCTTCCTTAATTATTAATATTATTCAATAACTAGTTACGAAATATAGAGGAGCGGAAATTATGAAAAATATACTTTTTTTGTTTTCGATGCTGTTTTATTTCTTAACTGGATGTGTAGATAATTCGCAGTCAACGCCGCCTGATGGTTCTTCGTCAGGAACGGCTACAATGAAGATCGATAATATAGACTCAGATCACAAAGAGGCACCAAGCACGTCGTCCAGGTCTGATGATTTAATTGAATCTCAAGTTATTCCGGAAGATGGCAGTGATTTATGGAATAAAGATGATTGGACTTACATGGGGCCGACCGCGCAAATAATTGGTCGAATTCAAGAAGTGGAAGTCGACAGTGATACGCTAATCCGTATCAAAGTAAAAGTGGATGTTCAAATTACCGAGCATCAATCCATTAAGAAGGGTGACGAACTTGAAATCTTATTTTACGATAAACTTTCAGAAGGCGGATATGTTCCTCAAGTAGGTGAACAGGTTATGACCCAACTAAATCACTACGTAACCGGGGCAGGAAGGGAGATTGAGTGGGGGGGAGAATTTCAAAATTTCTGGTATGAGAAAGACGGAATAATTTATTATTCAAACGGAGAATTGTACAAACGTGATGGTTTTAGCAACGGATTATCATTCAAGCAATACGCACAATCGCAAGGAAAATCCTGATTCGCTCGCAAACGGCAACTTCGATGATGTCCTGCCCAGGTAAGCTCATCGAAAATTACGTCTGTTCAGGGTGCCGCCGCTGCATTGGCGGCTTTTTTGGTATCCCGAAGGGACGGGGCAAATACACTTGACGATCTTTCTCTGTATATTCATTGATTTTGGAGTGTGAATAAGAATGTCGAAGCCCCCTGAAATAGAAGCCCTGTTAAACGGCTTGTCCAAAGAAGAACTGATTCGGATTGTCGCTCAAGTTGCCGAACAGGATGAGAGGTTTAGAAACAGTCTCCTGGTGAAATACGTCAAAGGCGATCATTCTCAGCAGATTCAGTCATGCAAAGGCTGATTGAATCTATTGTGAAACAATATGTTGGACGAGAAGGGTTCATTCCTTACCGTCAAACCAACGATTTTGCGAATGAAATACTTGAGATGCTGGAAGAAACGAACAGTGAGCAGGATCCATCGTTGGCGCTGGAAATCGCATTATTGGTGCTGGAAGAGGGAGTAAACGCCTTTCAATATGCGGATAATTCGGACGGCGATATCGACATGCTGGTGGAAGAAACTTTGGAGCATATTTGGGAAATGTCTAACAGTCTGGATCCGCAGGATAGTTTGGTTCGAGAACGCTTTTTTGAACGATTGTTCAGTGCAAGCCGGAGCAGGATTGTTCAGGAATACGAGGATTCCCAGATTGCCTTATTCCGGATTTGTTCCGAATTGGCGGATACCGAGAAGCACAGGGAAAAGTTAAAGAGTGCGATTGAGAATCAACTCGCTGTCAATGCTAATAATGAAGCGTTGTATAAGATTTTGTTTCGGCTCATCCGGGACTACGGCTCCAGCGAGGAAGCGGACAATTTTGTGCAGGAGCATCTTTCTTTCACCTTTTTCAGAGAGTTGGCCATTAAGAAATGTATGGAGAACCAGGATTACGAACGCGCGATCGAATTATCGAAAGAAGGAGAACGGCAAGATCAGCAGCTTCCCGGTTTGCTTTCCAAGTGGAAAGCGGCAAGATATGAGGCCTGCAAGAAGCTTTCACTCCGGCAAGAGCAGGAATCGCTGGCAAAAGAGCTTTTGTTCGGCGGCGATTATGCGTATTATGCTGAACTGGAGTCGCTGTTCGAAGGCGACAAAGAAGAGTTGTATCGCAGTATCCTTGCAGAGCTTAAACAAGCGAATCATTTGCGAGCTCGGCATGTTTATCTTCAGTTGATATCAGACAAAAAGGATTTCGAAGAAATGATGGTCTATGTAAGGACGAATCCTATCGTGATCGAAGAGTATGCCCCGCGCTTGGTAGAGCATTACCGGGAGGAGGTAGAGCAGATTTATAGCAGCCACATTCACAACATCGCCGGAGCAGCTTCCAAACGCAAACAGTACCAACGGGTATGCGCCATGCTTAAACGCTATAAAGCGATCGCCGGAAAAGCAAGTCAGAAAGAGATCATCCTTCAATTAGAAGCTCTATATTGCCATCGACCAGCCTTTATGGACGAGCTGGCGAAGCTTGCGTAAGAGAGATCAGTTGAGCATCGCATATTTTACAATATAGAATGCTATAATGATAATAATCGGAATTCTCAATGATTCGGGAGAAATGTTGATGACACATCGAACATTAATAGATCTCTTGCAGGAAGAAATGAAGATGAGGCTTAAAGGGGGACTGTACCATCAGACCCAAATTAAGCTTGCGTATAACTCCAACCGCATTGAGGGCAGTCGATTATCGGAGGATCAGACCCGGTATATTTATGAGACCAATACGATTAACATGGGGCCTGAAGAATCGGCAGATGTAGATGATATTATCGAAACGGTGAACCATTTTGCCTGCTTTGGTTACATGCTGACCCATGCGATGGAAGATCTGTCGGAGGAATTGATTAAGGGATTCCATACAATTTTGAAACGAAATACCTCGGATGAAAGAAAAGATTGGTTCCGCGTGGGCGATTACAAAGCGAGGCCCCATCAAAGAACGACCGCTCCGGAAAAAGTGGCAAGCGCCATGGGGAAGCTGCTCTACGCATATCATGAAAAACCACGTATTTCGTTTGAAGACATCGTAGATTTCCATTATGAATTTGAAAGCATTCATCCTTTCCAGGACGGGAACGGTCGTGTCGGCAGGATCATCCTGTTCAAGGAATGTTTGAAGCATGGTTTAATCCCGTTTATTATCGACCACGAGCATAAGCTGTTTTACTACCGCGGGCTGAAGGAATACCCGTCGGAAAAGGGTTACTTGTTGGATACCTGCCTGTCCGCTCAGGACAGATATGCGGAAGAAGTCGCTTATTTCTTCCCGGAATACAGCTAGCTGCCTGAAGGGCGGCTTTTTGCATGGGGCATCCGCTGGATTATCCCATATCACAAGTCAACTCCTTTCCAGAAAGGCTGCAATAGATCATCTTCCTCACAATATTGAGAGGAAGATTTTTTTATGCGTGATTCGATTCTCCCATAATGAGATATTTTCAAGTCGCCGATCGTGTTGGATGTAGGAGGCGAAAAAATGGAGAGCAATTCTTTATTGCGTACGGATAAAGAATTGGCCGAACTCTATCAACGGCATGCAGATCTGGTTTACAGGCTGTGCTATATCTATTTGCGAAATCCCGTTGATGCAGAAGACGCTGTTCAATCTGTATTTGTAAAACTGATCCAATCCCAAACGGTTTTCAACGATCGCGAGCACGAAAAAGCATGGTTGACGGTGACCGCCAGAAATTACTGCAAAGACGTTCTTAAAAGTTGGTGGAAAACCCGTCGCGTAGCTTTAGACGCTTTACCGGAAGTTCCTTCTTGGAGCGCCGCAGAGCCGTCGGGGAAGGTGCTTGCCAGATTGCTGTCTCTTCCCGAAAAATACAAAACCGTGTTATATCTGTACTATTTCGAAGGGTACTCGGTAAAAGAGATCGCAGAGCTGTTAGGATATAATGAAAGCACGATCCAAACGCAATTATCCAGAGGCCGCAAACGCCTTAAAGTGGACTTGGGAGGGAATTTCCTTGAGTAACAAAAATATCAATCAGCTTTTCGAGGCCCTAACCCCTAAAATCGAACAAAAAGAAACGATGTTTCAACGCATTGTAGCGCAAAGCCAGGAGGAAAGCAGAAGGCGCGGAAAGTTTCCCCCTTTGAAACGATCAAGATCCGCAATACTGGTTGCCGCGCTGATGGTTGGTTTGACGACAACGGCTTTTGCGGCGGCTTATATGGGATTAGATAAGGCTTTTTTGAAGTTTCTTAACCCGGCCAACGAGGAGCAGGCCGAGGTTTTGGCAAATGGCGCTTACGTAGTCGATCAGGAAGCGGCCAACGAAAATGGGACGATTAACATCAAACAAGTGATCGGCGACGGCAATTTGACCTATGTCTTAATGGACTTTACGGCCCCCGAAGGAACGGTCTTAAATGCGGCGCGATACCGTTTTGAAGGGAGCTTCGTCGATTCGGAACAAGCTTTTCATAGTACGGGATTCAAGGCGCTTGACGACGGAAATCCGAACGACAATAAAATCAGCCTGGTCATGAGTATTTTGACCGAAGACTCCTTAGCCGGGCAAACGGTCAAGTTCAGCTTCGTGGATTTGCAGGCGGCCGATCCGTTTCCGGGGATATTCGAAACGGTCATACCGGGGACTTGGGAAACGAACGTTCATCTGGATTTCAAGGCGTACTCTACCCTGTACCCGGTCGATCAAGACATTACGATGTACGGCTATAAAGCGGTATTGAAATCGATCTCCGTCTCGCCGATTTCGATTGCCTTAAAGATCGAAAGCGGATCATTGAAAGAGATAAACGAAGCTGCCAGGGGATTAAAGGAAATTGGTGAAAACGAATATCTGGATCATTACCCCGTCACGATTAAGTATAAAGACGGCACCTCCGAAACGACTCGCATTTTTACCGGATTGTCTTTGAGCGACTTAATGAACGGCCATTTGCTGTCGATCAAAACATTCGAAAATGTGATTAACGATAAGGAAATCGCATCTATCGAATTTTTTGATCAAGAGATTCCGATCAGGTAGCGACATTCACGGTCCTTCCGGCAAGGGCGTGCAGGCGGCATGGGTACAAGGCACGGGTCTGACCTCCCATGCCGCTGCATTGGGCTTGCGTTCGATCAGCCGGTGAAGGACTCGGGTCCGAAGCGGCCCCACGCGATGAATACGGCCAGCCCGAGATAGATCAGATTCGCCGCCACGGTTGTTTTAGGGTCGTTGAGGCGGAGGTGGGTAACGATTGCGCCGATCATCAACAACGCCCAACAGACAGCAGTCACAGGCACCAGGACCGGCGCGATGTCGGTTACGGCGGGCAGGATCAGGCCTGCCGCGGCCAGAATTTCGAGAATTCCCAACGTCTTGACGAAGCCGGCGCTAACGTTTCCGACCCAACCCCCGCCAGGGAATTCGGCCAGTTTCTTCTTGGGGGCGAACGTCTTGGTGATTCCGCCGATCAGGGCTACTGCGGCGAGCAGTCCGGCGGCGATCCACAGCGCGAGGTTCATTTTACTTCAACTCCTTGACGTTTTGTACATATAACAACGCAAGGCACTGATTTGTGACAACGGAATTTTTGCAGTCGACTGCCTAAATCCGGGCAAGCTTGTCCGGGTTTTGTACGATGTAGATTCCGGCAAACTTTCCGTGTCGGAGTTGTACCAATATAACGCCCACGGTTTCGTCCCCGGAACGGAGCACGATACCGGTCTCGCCGTTCAGAGGGGCAACCTCCGCTTGATAAGAGGGCCCTGTGCTCTCGAACCCGTGGAGCAGGACTTTGGCCACGAGATTGCGCGTTTGTATCGGACGCTTCAACGCATTGACTTTGCCGCCTCCGTCGGAGACGAGCATGACGTCTTCGGTCAGCAGGGACAACAGATGATTAATGTCGCCTTGTTCAAGCGATGTAAGGAACCGGCCGACCCAATCCAAATCGGCGGCTTCGGCCGCGACCGGCTCCTCCTCGGATACTCCCATCTTGCTTTTTGCCCGGCTCATCAGCTTGCGGCAATTCGCTTCACGCTTGCCGAGCAGTTCGGCGATTTCGGAATAATCGAAGCCCAGCGCCTCACGCAGGACGAACACCGCCCGCTCCGTCGGCGTCAGCCGCTCGAGCAGTACAAGCATGGCGTAAGACAGCAGATCGCGGCGGACGACCGTCGTCTCGAACGCATCCTCCTCCGCCGTTCGAATCGGTTCGGGGAGCCACGGTCCGACGTACACTTCCCTCCGCCTCCGCGCCGACTTTTGCAGATTGAGGCAGTGATTGGTGATCATTTTGCACAAATACGCCTTCGGTTCCTCCAATCGTTCGGGATGCAATTCGCACGCCTTGGAAAACACGTCCTGCACCGCATCTTCCGCGTCTGCCGCAGAGCCTGTCAATTGATACGCCAGCGTAAACAGCAGCGCTTTGTATTGATCGTACAGTTCCTCCATTCGAAGTCACACCTTCTCCGGGTTGTTGGACATTTTGCAATTGAAATGATCTTATCAAGTCATCCATTGGCGTGTCCACACCAACGCGCAATTCTCCCCAAGCGCAAATCGGCAATCGACAAAGTACGGCTCCTTGCTAATGTTTAAAATTCGAGGGTTTATCTTTAATTCTATATGTTTGAATGTATACGCTTCCTTTCTATAATTTACTAAAAAGGAGGTGAAAGTCAGATGTTCGCGAAATATGACACCGGTTAGCGATGTGCTGCTAAAACAACAACCGACAAGTCGTATGAAGGCAAGAAGTGACCAAAAAAATGTTAGGAGGTTCATTATGTTTAAGCTGAAGAAGAAAATCTTGACGGGATTTGTTGCAACTTCCATGGTTTTTAGCTTGTTTGCGGCCACCGCAAGCGCGAACACCTATTGGCAATATTGGACCGACGGCGGCGGAACGGTAAATGCGACCAATGGATCCGGCGGCAATTACAGCGTGACTTGGTCGAATACCGGGAATTTTGTTGTCGGCAAAGGCTGGGGAACCGGATCGCCGTCCAGGACGATCAACTACAATGCCGGCGTCTGGTCGCCGTCCGGCAATGCGTATTTGACGCTCTATGGGTGGACGAGAAACTCGCTCATCGAATATTACGTCGTGGACAGCTGGGGCACTTACAGACCGACCGGAACGCACAGAGGCACCGTGAGCAGCGATGGAGGCACCTATGACATTTATACGACGATGCGATACAACGCGCCTTCCATTGACGGCACGCAAACGTTCCAACAGTTCTGGAGCGTCCGGCAGTCGAAGAGACCGACCGGGAGCAATGTCTCGATTAATTTTGGCAACCACGTGAACGCGTGGAGGAATGCGGGAATGAATCTGGGCAGCAGCTGGTCTTACCAGGTGTTGGCGACAGAGGGATATCAAAGCAGCGGAAGCTCTAACGTAACGGTGTGGTAACGATCGACGGCAAGCAGGGCAACATGAATCATTGATATTTGCTAAGGCCTGCCGGTCTCACAGCTGGCGGCCTTATGCATTTCAACAAAAGACACGATATGAGGAGATCTATCCATGAAAAAGCGATTCATTATTCCTCTAATAGCCGTAATGATCGTTGTCAGCGCTTGCTCGCAAGACGAGCCTGTAAGGGATGCAATGCCTGCAAAGAACGATCGCTTTGTATTCGTCCAAGGCGGGACTTTCCTGAACGCAAAGTCCAACTACGATGAAAAAAATGTCACAATACCGGACTTTTATATCGGCAAATACGAGGTTACTCAGCAAGAGTGGACAGAGGTCATGGGAAGCAATCCCTCGGCGTTTAAAGGCGACGATTTGCCGGTAGAGATGATCAGCTGGTATGACGCCGTTGAGTACTGCAATCAAAGGAGTATTAAAGAGGGCTTGGAACCGTATTACAATATAGACAAGAATACAAGAGACCCGAATAATCAAAGCGAGCATGATAACCTAAAATGGACAGTAACGGTCAATGAGGGAGCGAACGGTTACCGATTGCCGACGGAAGCGGAGTGGGAATATGCCGCAGGCGGAGGTCAGTCGAGCAAGAGTTACACCTACAGCGGAAGCGACGATGCGGACGAAGTCGCATGGTATTGGAGAAACGCCGGAGACGAATACTTATCCGGAGATTGGAACTGGCCGATCATCGAAAGCAACAAAAATAAAACGCAGTCCGTCGGCGTCAAGAAGCCCAACGAGTTAGGGCTGTACGATATGTCGGGCAACGTAAGGGAATGGTGCTGGGACTGGTACGAAGACGCGGATATGAATAGCGGCATTTACCGGGTGGTGAAGGGCGGAGGTTGGATCGGCGACGTCAGCAACAACGAGTTATCTTTTCGGGGCAAATTCGAGGCGAACGGCTTCGGCCCCGATCAAGGCTTTCGCGTGATTCGCGGCGCGTTTTGATCTTTATTCCGCCCGGGAGCGAGAAGCTGATTATGCATGCGCAATTGAACGTAGCCGGCGGCGTCTTGATGTTTTCCGACGTGTTCCCCGGAATGCCTTTCGAGCAGGGCAACAACTTCTCGCTTGCCTACGTGAGCAAAGACGAAGCGGCGATCAGGGACGCATTCCATAAGCTGAAGGAAGGCGGCAACGTCACGATGGAGCTGCAAGAGACGCCTTGGAGCAAATGCTACGGCTATTTGACAGACAAGTACGGTATCGGATGGCAGTTCAATCTGGATTCCGAATGAAACTCAAAGTTCCGGCAGACGGCGGTTATGAACGCCATCGGCCGGAACTTTTTTGATGGGTGAGGAACGGACACAGAAGCCCTTATTCTGCCGAAACCTGTCCGAACGGCCTGTGCGACTCGAAAGGGCCAGTCCGTCGATCATCGACGGACTGGCCCGGTCGTCATTCTCTTTTATTTCGATCGATCCAACCCCGGATGAACTTCTTCAACTTGCCTATGTTCATGAAGGCGACGGTTGCGGACAGACTGGATACGTTCGGCGATTCGTCGAAGTACACCATGCCGCGCTTCTCGTCGAAGCTTCTGACTCGGCGCATGTTGACGAGATTCGTCCGGTCCAGCCGATGGAACCCGATGCTCTCCAGATGCTTCTTGTACATGCTGAGCGACGGCACGAGCGGATAAAATCGGCCCCGATCGGTGTTAAACGCGACCGCTCCGTCCTCGATCTGGATAACGTTCACTTCCGACATATCCATCATGATGACTTCGCTATCGTTGTTCCGATCCCTGGTAACGGGCTGAATCATAATCTCACTCCATCGATAATTCCCTTCGGGGGCGGTAGCCGAAGCTTGCATTCGGCAACCGCTGCCAGCCATTTAGTTATTTTTCAGTAACTCTTCCGGAACCTCGGGACGGTGCCCGAGAAAAAAACAAGCGGTAGTGACAAACAGTACCGCCATCATACCTAATCCCGTTGCGATTATCCTGGCCAATTTGTTTTTCACTTTTTCACCACCTTTTCTATTGATACTAATGTTAATGCTGCAATAAGAAATGAAACTGCAACGACCTCCGAACGAATCAACATATTGCCTATGACTGCTATAATAGCTGCGACTTTCATCGCCCGCAATGAACCTTCCGTAATTCGCGTCTTCCCGCGCAAATCGGCCGGTGCAAAATAAACGATCAACATCAAGCTCAGAACTGAACTGATATATATTAATGGTGTGGTAAATGGGATGAAGGGTACGATGACAATAATTGCGGTAGACACAATGACGCACCATTCCGGATTGGGAATATGATAACCTCCCACCAACATGCGCATCACGGCTATGGCGGCCAGCGCAGTCAGTGTTTCAGCAAACCTGTCGACCATAATACCGATAAGCAAACAAAACAATATGGTAATTCCATGGGTTAATAATCCAACCAATGCAAATTTCAGGACGGGAAGGCTCACTTTCCTATCCTGACTATAGCGGTCAATGAGCGTGCTTAAACGTTCTGCAGTCGACTCAATCAAGTCTCCATCTCTTTTCTATAAGATGCATTGATAATAGCAAAAATTATTAATATACATAGCCCCAGAAGTCCTCCTGCAGGCATTTTCAGCTCCAAAAAAACATATGCGATTCCCGATACGATAAATCCGCCAATGATGGATAATACGAGAAGAATCAAGTTGTGCCCGCTCAATTTGACTTTTGATTTCACGCGATCAGGCACGAAAGAGTAGCCGATTCTTTTTCTCATAAGCCCGGCAGCTACGAGCAGCGTGATTACGATCGAAATGAGTTGAAGATATTTGACTGTAGGGAACAATAGAATTTCGTCCAAATCAAACCACAAAAGTGAAATGTTTAATACCCCAGTCTGGATGACGATATATCCCAAATAACCTGTAATGCACATAACGTACGCATAAAAGGGATGAATGCGCAAAAATCGCCACAGGGACAAAACGATCCATGCCAGCATAAAGATCGGCGTAATAATATCCAGGTGGAAAACAAACCGAAGCAAGTAGGAAGTCTGCGCGATGATGATCGAGGACAAAACAATCTGGAAGACGTATCCTTTTAAGGAGAACCGAAAAAGGGCGAGCATTAGCGTAATCGCAGCAAAAGCTTCAATCGTATTTACCGAGAAATCCAGCCAGAAATCCGCCATCCGAATCCCCCAAGGTCATACCAATTTCGTTTATGTATTCGGTTTTAATGACATTTTACATCTTTAATAGACAAAATGGAATATTTTTTTAAACTTTGATGATCTCGCGATGTCCAGGCGGTAGGACTTCAATATGCGGGACCAGATTATTGCTATGTCGGTTGATGCATCCATCGGAGGGAGACCAGCCGGGATTTGTGATATAATATAGAGAAGAACAGTTTGGAGTGGATACGATTGAATTTCGATGAACGCCAGGAAACGATACACCAGCGTCACGATACGTCGTACCGCTTCCTGCTGTCCAGCAAGAAACTGTTTATAGAGTTGCTCCGTTCTTTTGTGCATAAAGGATGGGTACAAGGTATAGACGAAGCGAATGTCCAGGAAATTCCGCATTCGTTCGTTCTTCAGGACTTCAGACGCAAGGAAGCGGATCTGGTTTATCAAGTAAAATTAAACGGTCAGGAAGTTGTGTTTTATTTGCTGCTGGAAATGCAGTCGAAAGTGGACTTCCAGATGCCTTATCGCCTGTTGTTATACCAGGTGGAGATATGGCGATACTTGTTAAAAGACGAGAAGAAGGCCCGAACCAATCGCAAAGCATTCCGGCTTCCGCCCATTGTGCCGATCGTGTTGTATAATGGGAAACAGCGCTGGACCGCTGAACGCCAGTTCCGAAAGCTGCTAGGCAATGAAGAACTGTTCGGGTCGGAGTTACTGGACTTTGAATATTTGCTCATTGATGTGGCCCGTTATACCGAAGAAGAGCTGCTTTCTTTATCCAATACCATTGGTTCGGTCTTTTTGCTCGATCAAACGGAAGACCAGGAGCAGTTATTAGATCGACTCGGCAAGCTGATGCATACGATACAGCATTTGCCGGAAGACAGCCAGCAGAAGTTCATTTCGTGGATGGCGAATGTCTGGAAACAACAGTTGCCCAAAGGCGAATCGCATATTGAAGAGCTAGTGAAGAATGTGAAAGGAGGCGCAGCCATTATGGGTTTGGAACAAACGCTAAAGAAGATACGAAGAGAAGGAAAACACGAAGGCAAAATTGAAGGCAAGGAAGAGGTTGCCAAACGCATGATTGACTTGGGAGTGGATGCCTCGATCATTGCTGCAGCCACTGGCTTCTCCCCTGACAAAATCGATCAGTTGCGGGAAAAATCTCATTGATTGAAAGACGACCGCTTATCATGGTGCGGTCTTTTTTTCTTCTGCAGAAAAATGAAAGGAGGCGCAGCCATTATGGGTTTGGAACAAACGCTAAAGAAGATACGAAGAAAAGAAAGACACGAAGGCAAACTTGAAGGCAAACTTGAAGGCAAACTTGAAGGTAAAATTGAAGGCAAAATTGAAGGTAAAATTGAAGGCAAAATTGAAGGTAAAATTGAAGGCAAAGAAGAAGTTGCCAAACGCATGATAGACTTGGGAGTGGATGCCTCGATCATTGCTGCTGCCACTGGCTTCTCTCCTGACAAAATCGATCAGTTGCGGGAAAAATCTCATTGATTAAAGGATGTCTGGCCCAACTTCACGGTCATTGGCGAAGCGGCTGAAACTCAAAGTTCTGGCAGATGGCGGTTATGAACGTCATCTGCCAGAACTTTTTTTTCCAAATGAAGAAGTCGGCTCCGAACCAGGTTCTTTAATCGCCTGTCTTGATCATCTCGCGATTGTCCCATAGCAGCTTTCGAAGGTTGGATTTGGATCCTTGGATGATAAAATGCGGAATGCCGTTCGCCTTTGCGATCTCGACGCCTTCCCAGGTCGCACGGTGCGAGGTGGCGGTGATCAGCATGAACAACGCCTGGGAACGACGCAAATCGGCGTTAATTCGCTCCGGATGATCGCCGGTATCATGAATCAACACGGCTCCCGACTCCGTAACGACATCCTCGAACCATTTGCGCTGTCCGCCAATAATCGTGATCGTACAACCGGTGAGAAACGGGTCGGGTTTTGTCCCAGCGTCGGTTCCGCCCTTTATCTTGGAAGACAGTGTGCGGTTCAGTTCCTTCTGGTCGCTTATGGAAGACATGTCCCGATAAAGTCTCGATAAACGGGCATATTCGCTTCCCTCGGACAGGTTAAACTTGCACGGCATGCCGTCTTCGGGCTGTTGAATCTCGACATCCTTACGATGCAACGGATAACGGCGCTCCGGATTGTTCAAATCGATGCAATACCAGGTATAGTGCTCGCCCAATTGGACATAGCCTTCATATTGCCGGATGGGGGAGTAGGCGTCATCGCCTTGAAACAACAATTCAATCTCGTACAAAGTGGCGCCACTGTCCTGCCTGGAAGGCCTGCAAAGAACTTCGGCTTCATGCTGCAAATTGCGGTTGTGGACCATCGATTCCGTAATATTGAACACTTCGCCGTTTTCCAGTTGAATGTAGCCGCCGTGATCGCGACGGTAAAAAGTTCCCGTTAAAGCGTCGTTTGCCACAGCTTTCACTTGCTCGGCGATCGTCGCCTGTTCCTTCGGAGAAGAAGCCGTCTCGACTGGCACAGGTTCCGTGGAGGCAAGATGATCGATGCCCCCAGAACGGTAACGATCCAGGGCATCCAGCAGGTCCAGGATCCTACGCATCTGCTCGCGCGTGCTCTTCCCGGCCTCCTCATGCGTCAATTCCATACTGACCCGCCGGATGTCTTCTTGCAATGCATTCTTGAGCATTCGGCTCATCAGATTCGGATCGCGACGATTTCTTTGCCATTCATCAGCGGAAGACCGCAATCGCCGATGGTCGTTTGCGAGACGCTCATTCTGACGGTTCAGACTGTCGATTTCCTGCTCCTGAAGCCGCAGTTGCTGCCGCATATTCTGCCGTTCATTTTCCCAGTTGCTTTCCTTCTGTTTCCACATTTGTTCCGCAGCTTGAAATTGCCGTCCAGCCTCATCCGCTTCTTTTCTTGCGCGTTCAAGCTGCTCAGCTTGCGCTGCAAGCCGTTTTACGGCCAGCTCATGCTCTTTTTCCTTTTGGCGGAGCCGCTTGTTGTTTTGAGTGATTTCATATTCCAGCGCTATTCGCAGCTCCCTTTCTTTGACCAGCCTCTTCTCCAAATGGGACGTTTTACGCCTATCCGGATTGTCGTTTTCACTTGGCGATGCATCGAGCATGGCCGTCGTTGATGGATGGACAGCGGCAATCGACGGTTGCTCTCCCCCTGACGCCATCTCGGAGATTGCCTGCCAATATTCGCTCCAGCGTTCCGGCAGCATCTCGCGATCGGGATGAAAGTAGAATGCCCAATAGAAGTGCCAGAAGCCGAAGCGGGATATGAGAGCCGATCGCTGCTCGACGAAGGCATCCAGGCTGCGATCGCCGCCTTCCAGAAGCGGCTGTACTTCCTGAACGACAGCCAGAACGATTCGCCGTTTGTTGTCCGCATCATGATTCATATGCTTGAGAAAAGATTGAATCGATTTGATAAACAACAGCTCGGGCCATTTTTTCGGATTGCGTTGGGCAAAGGGAAATTGCAGCACTTGCGCCATTCTTCGCTGCCCATGCTCGTTCATTTCCCTCATAAGGGCGGACAGGCGGTCGATCTCAAGCGGTACGTAATCTTCTCGTTCGACGATCTTTTTAAATTGCTCGATTTCCGTTGTCCATTCCAGCGGATTCATTAGCCGGGCCAGCCCGAAGATTTTGGCTTTCATCTTCAAGTTCATTCGTGATTTCCCTCCTCGATTTGAGGTTATGTTAACAACGCTTATACCTGCATATTACATTTCTCCTTTGGAGTCTTCGGATCCTTGTTAGAAGAGATGGATACCTTAGCTGCATGCCATTTCGTTGTTATCCATTGCCATAAGCGATATAATATAGGGAAGAACAGTTTGGGGTGGATACGATTGAATTTCGATGAACGCCAGGAAACGTTACACCAGCGTCACGATACGTCGTACCGCTTCCTGCTGTCCAGCAAGAAACTGTTTGTGGAATTGCTCCGTTCTTTTGTGCATAAAGGATGGGTACAAAGTATAGACGAAACGAATGTCCAGGAAATTCCGCATTCGTTCGTTCTTCAGGACTTCAGACGCAAGGAAGCGGATCTGGTTTATCAAGTAAAATTAAACGGTCAGGAAGTTGTGTTTTATTTGCTGCTGGAAATGCAGTCGAAAGTGGACTTCCAGATGCCTTATCGCCTGTTGTTATACCAGGTGGAGATATGGCGATACTTGTTAAAAGACGAGAAGAAGGCCCGAACCAATCGCAAAGCATTCCGGCTTCCGCCCATTGTGCCGATCGTGTTGTATAATGGGAAACAGCGCTGGACCGCTGAACGCCAGTTCCGAAAGCTGCTAGGCAATGAAGAACTGTTCGGGCCGGAGTTACTGGACTTTGAATATTTGCTCATTGATGTGGCCCGTTACACCGAAGAAGAGCTGCTTTCTTTATCCAATACCATTGGTTCGGTCTTTTTGCTCGATCAAACGGAAGACCAAGAACAGTTATTAGATCGACTCGGCAAGCTGATGCATACGATACAGCATTTGCCGGAAGACAGCCAGCAGAAGTTCATTTCGTGGATGGCGAATGTCTGGAAACAACAGTTGCCCAAAGGCGAATCGCATATTGAAGAGCTAGTGAAGAATGTGAAAGGAGGCGCAGCCATTATGGGTTTGGAACAAACGCTAAGAAAGATACGAAGAAAAGAAAGACACGAAGGCAAACTTGAAGGCAAACTTGAAGGCAAACTTGAAGGCAAACTTGAAGGTAAAATTGAAGGCAAAATTGAAGGTAAAATTGAAGGCAAAGAAGAAGTTGCCAAACGTATGATTGACTTGGGAGTGGATGCCTCGATCATTGCTGCAGCCACTGGCTTCACCCCTGACAAAATCGATCAATTGCGAGATAAATCTCATTGATTGAATAAGACCGTTCTTCGTGGAGCAATCTTTTATCATCATATCAGAATTATAACATTTCGGGGGTGAAGAGCTTCGCTCCTGTTCTTTTTTCGTTTAAATTGGAACGATGTTCTCCGCCGCTGTACCTTCGCACTTCGTTTCTCCGTACACACTCGCACCTCACGCCCCCACTACATTGGAAGGGTCGAATCGGATGATAGGAAGACCCTGTCACACACATAATGTTTTTGCTATCGGACACAGAAGACGTTATTTTGCCGATAACCCCTCATTTTGCTGGCGATTCGGACAGACGATCCGTTATTTGCATTCGTAATGGCCGAAACCGCAGTCTCGGAGCCAAATAACGGATTCTGTGTCCGCGAACATGCGCAAAACCCGGTTTTGTTCACAATTAGCGGATCCTCTGTCCGAACCGGCTTGGGGCGACGGGCCGGTAGCTCCGTATCCGGCGGCGTCGGTGATCGCGATGGCGATGGCGATGGTTCTGGCGCCGGTACCCGATCCAAAATCCATCACGCACTCCCTTTCCTTATATTTTTGCATATTGGAGAACGGCCATGTCTGAACATGGCCGTATACGCATCAAAAGCCTTTGTATTGCGGTTCTTCATTTTCCAATTGTTGAACCCGGCTTTCGACTTGCTGCACGATTTGCTGCGTTTGCTGCGCCGCATTGGTAAACATCGTTTTGGCTTCTTGATTTTGAGTGTCCAGTGCAAATTGTTCCAAACTCGCTTGCGCGCTTTTTAGCGAAGCAACACAGGTTTTAACTTGAGCAGCTACCGTCATGTTGAATCACCCCCTTTGGCAGATCGTCCAGATGAGAGATCGCATAGCGGAGCGAAGTATCTCCATTAACCGAATATAAGGTTCCCCATGTTTCGAAACCGTACAACCTTCCCCATCATCGAACACATTTTTAATGATCCGGATTGAATAAAACGACCAAAAGATGACGATCTTGCTGATGGACAACAATTTCCATCAAGTGGAAATCAAAGGAGTTGCGGAAAGATGCAAGACTGGCTGCTTATTACATTGAGGACGTTGTTAGCCGTCGTCATCCTGTTCGTGATGACCAAGCTGCTGGGAAAGAGACAAGTGTCTCAACTTTCCTTATTCGAATATATAACCGGGATCACGATCGGAAGTTTGGCAGCCTACATTTCGTTGGATTTGGAAGCGAATTGGTATTTGGGGATCGTTTCGCTAACCGTTTGGGTTCTGGTTACGTTAGGCATTGAATTTTTACAAATCAAAAGCAAAACGGTACGGGATATCGTTGACGGAAAAGCTACGGTGCTGATTAAGGACGGAAAAATACTGGAGGATAATCTCAAAAAGGAACGGATAACGACTGACGAGCTAATGGAAAAATTAAGGAGCAAAAATGTGTTCCAGGCGTCGAACGTACAATTTGCGGTGATGGAGCCAAGCGGGGATATTAATGTTTTTCTCACGAAGGAAAACCAACCCCTTACGCCCAAACATCTGGGCATTCAAGTGGGACCTGAACAGGAACCGCAAACGGTTATCATGGACGGGAACATTCTCGATGAGCCGCTGGCGACGATCGGGCTTAGCCGGGAATGGCTCAACACGGAACTGGAAAAGACAGGCGTCGCGATCGAAAACGTGTTTCTCGGCCAGGTCGATTCCTATGGGCAGCTTTACGTCGACCTGTTCGACGATCAGATTAAAGTGCCTAAACCTCAGAAGAAAGCTTCTTTGCTGGCGACTTTAAAGAAATGCGAAGCGGATCTTGAAATGTTCAGTCTGTCCGTGAAAGAGCCGAATGCCAAGGAAATGTATGGCGAATGCGCCAAAGAGCTTGAACGGATCATTGAGGAAGTTAAACCGTTGCTTATTCGATAACAACAAGGATGCGGCTCCTTTGCTACAAAAGCGGGGAAAGGAGCCGTGCAAAAATTTCTTTCAGCTTTTGCAGCTGATGTCGCTTTTCAAATTCCGCCAGTACGATTTCTTCGCTGACGTCAAGATCCATGTAAAAATCTTGAACCAGTCGTTTCACGATTTTGCCGTCATAATAAATCGCATTCATCTCGAATTGACCGGAGAAGCTTCGCATATCCATATTTGCGCTTCCTGAACAAGCGAAGTCATCAGAGATGATGACTTTGGCATGCAAAAAACCTTTTCGATAATAATAAAACCTGACCCCGGCTTTCAACAAATCCTGAACATAGGATAAAGACGCGTTGTAAACGAGTTTTTTATCCGGCGTGCCCGGTATGATGACGCGAACATCGACTCCGTTTTTGACGGCAACTTTGAGGGCCAATTGGATACCGGGTTCAAGAACGAAATAAGGCGTTTCGATAAATATACGCTTCTTCGCCGAAACGATGAAGGAGAACATAAGCTCCAGCATGGTTTCATCCGGAATGCTGTTCACGATTTGCACGAACTCTTCTCCCTGATCGTCCTGATCGGGGTAATAGGCCGGATCGGTTAGCAATTTCCCCTTGACCATATGCCAATCGGTCAAAAAAGCATACTGAATCCATAACACGGCATTGCCCTCTATTCGAAAATGAGTGTCGCGCCAATAACCGTACTTTGGATTTTTGCCCTCATATTCATCTCCGATGTTTAAGCCGCCGAAAAATCCGACTTTGCCATCAACGACGACAATTTTACGGTGATTGCGGTAATTGATCCGTTTATTCATAAAGGTTGCTAACATGGGGAAGAAGCATCCGGTTTCCACTCCCGTGCGCTTCAGCCGGTTTAAGTAAACCTTGGTTAATTGACGGCTTCCGATTCCGTCATACAAAAGACGAACTTCAACGCCTTCCTGCGCTTTGCGTGTCAATAATCGCTCAAACCGGGCGCCCAGATGATCGTCACGAAGAATATAAGACTCGATATGGATATGATGCTCGGCCGCAGCGATCGACTCCAGCATCGCATTAAAAGCTTCCCTTCCTTCCGAGAAAACGGTCGATTCGTTGCCGGAGGTGACGGGAGCGGATGTCCTATTTTGGAGCCAGACGGCTTCTTCGTTAAAGGTTTCCTTAAGCCGGTCGTTCGGTATTTTTCGCTTGCTTTTTTCGACAAGCATCTCCTTCAAGGCTTCCTGTTCTTTCCTCATTCGCAAAGGCCAAGAGTAGCTTCTCGCCAAGAAATAATACAGCACAAAGCCGAATATCGGAATCATAAACAGAATAACGATCCATGTTACCGCTTTGCCGGGCTGTCGATATTCAACGAGAACAATGACGGCGATTTGAATAATAAACCATACAAGAGCCATAATAATCCAAAACAAAATCGATGTCTCCCATCCGGGTTTGTGCTTGTTTAACATGTTCTTTGTATAAAAGCCCTAATTTATACGGAAGCTACCCTCTGACGATTTTGTGAAAAAGGAGCCACGCAGATGGGTACTCATACAAAGACGCCGGATCGCGTCATGATCGGCATTGACGTCGGTTCGACGACCGTAAAGGCCACCGTTGTTAATCCGGCAACGCATGAAATTTTGTGGTCGGATTATCAGCGCCACCATACGAAGCAAGCGGAAAAAGTGATGGAGCTTCTGGTCGCTATCGGCGACCGATTTCCCGATCTGAAACCGGAGAACATTCGGGTGTTTATTACGGGATCCGGCAGCGGCCCGATTGCCGAGCATATCGGAGCAAAGTTCGTTCAGGAAGTCAATGCCGTTACGATGGCCGTCGAGCAGCTTCATCCCGACGTAGGCAGCGTCATTGAACTTGGGGGGCAGGACGCCAAGATCATCATCTTTAAGGTGAACGAGGAATCCGGCAATAAACAAGCCATGACGTCCATGAACGACAAGTGTGCGTCCGGCACCGGCGCGACGATCGACAAATGTATGATCAAAGTAGGCATGCCGATGGAGGAAGTGGGCAAGCTGCACTTCAACGACTCGAAATTGCACCATGTGGCTGCCAAATGCGGCGTCTTTGCCGAGACGGATATCGTCAATTTGGTGAAAAGCGGCATCCCTTCCGCAGAAATCATGTGCTCCCTGGCGGATGCGATCGTCATGCAGAACCTTTCCGTGCTGACCCGCGGCAATACGCTGCGTCACCGCGTTTTGCTGCTTGGCGGTCCCAATACATACTTGCCTTTTCTGCAACAATGCTGGCGACTGCGCATTCCCCAGACTTGGCGGGAAAGAGGATACGACTATCCGAAAGACATTCCGATCGACGAGCTGATCTTTGTCCCGGAGAATTCCCAATATTATGCCGCCTATGGAGCCGTGATGTACGGCTTGCACGAACCTGCCGACGTGGGCATCTACACGGGGTTGGAAGGGCTGAAACAATTTATCGCCCACGGCCGAAAAGCGAAGCTGGGTGAAAAAGCAGGCCCGCCGCTGGCAATCGACGAGACGGACCTGGAACAATTCCGCAGGACGTATACGATCCCCCGGTTTTCGCCGGCAACCTTCGAGACGGGGCAGAAGATCAAGGCGGTCATCGGACTGGACGGCGGATCTACATCATCCAAAGCCGTTCTCGTCGATGAAGGCGGACAGATTCTGCTTAAGGAATATCAGCTTTCGAAGGGCAATCCGCTCGAAGACACGAAAGAAATGCTGAAGCGGATACGGGACAAGGTGAGGGAACAAGGAGCCGAATTGGAGATCATTGGATTCGGCGCTACCGGTTATGCGGCCGATATCTTGGAAAAAACATTAAAGGCCGATGTCAATATTGTCGAGACCGTCGCGCATATGATGAGCGCCGTTTACCAATTCGGAGAGATCGACGTCATCTGCGATATCGGCGGTCAGGATATTAAAGTGCTGTTTCTGAAGAACGGAGATATACGCAACTTCAGACTGTCCAACCAATGCTCCGCCGGCAACGGCATGCTGCTGCAAGCCATGGCCGACCAATTCGGCATTCCGGTGCAGGAGTATGCGGATACGGCATTTGCAGCAGGTCTTTCTCCGAAATTTTCATACGGCTGCGCCGTATTTCTGGATGCGGACCGGGTTAATTTTCAGAAGGAAGGGTATTCCAAGGAGGAGTTGCTGGCCGGACTTGCACTCGTTCTGCCGAAAAACGTATGGCAATACGTCGTGCAAATTCCGCGCATGGCGGAGCTGGGGCGCAAATTCGTCTTGCAGGGCGGGACGCAATATAATCTGGCAGCCGTAAAGGCTCAAGTGGATTACATTAAACAACGCGTTCCCGATGCGGAAGTCTACGTTCATCCGCACCCCGGCGAAGCCGGCGCGATCGGCGCGGCCATGGAAACGCTTCGTGTCGTGAAGCGGCGCGGATACTCTACATTTTTGGGATTGGAAACGGCGATTCACCTGAGCTATGTTTCGCGTAACGACGAATCCACCCGCTGCACGTTCTGTCCGAACCATTGCAGCCGGACCTTTATCGATTCCGAGACGCCGGACGGACAAACCGCTCGCTACATCTCCGGTTTCAGCTGCGAGAAAGGAACGGTCGAAGACCAGGAGGCCGTCGTCAAATTGACCAAACAACGGCAGGAACTGAAAAAGCATTATCCGAATCTGGTCGAGTATGAAGCGCGCCGGATGTTCCAGCATTTTTACGATCCGGAGCCGCTGCCCGAAAGCGGCGCAGAGATAACGGACGTCCGGCTGCAACGCAGCTGGCTCGGAACGCGAAAAACGTCCTATCGGCGAGGCTTCAACCGTTCTTCCGGAGAAGCGGGCGAGCGGCGCAAAAAAATTCGCATCGGTATCCCGAAGGTGCTGAACATTTGGTCGACGGCTCCATTTTGGCGGACCTATTTCGAAACGCTTGGCATCGACCCGAAAAACATTGTATTCAGCGACAATACGAGCGAGGAGATGTGGCAGGAAGGCGGCAAATACGGCTCGATCGATCCTTGTTATCCTTCGAAAGTCGCTCAGGCTCATGTTCACAACTTATTATTTAAGCATCATGAAAAAAAGCCGATCGATTATATTTTCTTTCCGTGTATTACCCATATCCCGACCCATCTGCATAACGTCATGGATTCGGCCAGCTGCCCGATCGTGGCCGGCGCGCCGAATGTGATCAAAGCCGCCTTTACGAAAGAAGTCAATTTTTTTGAGACCAAAGGGGTTGTTTATCTCGACCCTGCGGTGACACTCACGGAACCGAATCTGCTCAAGAAGCAGTTGTTTGAGGCATTCGGAGATTGCCTGACGATCACGGAGGATGAGAACGACTTTGCTGCCGATCAAGCTTGGAAGGCGATGGAACTGTTCGATCGCGAAATGCAGGAGAAGGGACGTTTGATTCTGGAGCAGCTGGAAGCGGACAACCGGCTCGCCATTCTGCTGATCGGTCGTCCCTATCACTCCGATCCGGGCTTGAATCACGGCGTATTGGAGGAGTTTCAAGTCCTGGGGTACCCGATTTTGTCCATGCGCTCGATCCCGAAAGATGAAGCGTGGCTTCGCCGGTTTTTCCAGAGCGACCTGCAAAGCGGCAGAGTCGAATATGCGCTGGAAGTAACCGATGTGTGGCCCGAAAACTTCAGCTCGAACAGCGTGCAGAAGGTGTGGGCGGCCAAATTCGCCGCGCGTCATCCTCATGTCGCCGTGCTGGACCTGTCCAGCTTCAAGTGCGGGCATGACGCTCCCACATACGGGCTGATCGACTCCATCATCTCCACCGCGGGAACTCCGTATTCGGCATTGCACGACATCGATGCGAACAAACCCGGCGGGTCGATTAAAATTCGGGTCAAGACATACGCACACAGCTTGAGTCTGCATGAAGAACGCTTGCAGGATTTGGCCGCGAAAAAAGCGGAATTGCAGCAATTGCTTGAGCAAAAACGTTCCGAGCTGTTGAAAAAAACCATCGTATAAGGAGCGAAACGATTTATGGCCATCAAGAACAGCGCCGAACCGTCGCAACGTCACCCCTCGATAGAGGAAGAGCTCCGTCTGTTTCAAGAAGAACAGGAAAAGGCGCTCGGTTTGAATTCCATGTCCGGAAATCAATGGTTCGATCCTGTTCCCCGCCGGTTTGCGGCCAAAGATAAAGCGACCACGACCATCTTATTCGGCGGTTTGACCATGGCTCAGGATTATTTGGTCGAAGGCGCTTTGTCAGGTCTTGGCTACAAGGTGAAAAATATGGATTGTCCGGACAACGAGTCGCTGAGATACGGCAAGGAATTCGGCAATCGAGGCCAGTGTAATCCAACGTATTTCACTGTTGGCAATTTGATTAAATATTTGCACCATCTTCGCGACGCGGAAGGAAAGACCAAAGAAGAAATTGTCGGCAACTATTTGTTCGTGACGAGCGGCTCCTGCGGTCCCTGCCGTTTCGGCACTTACGTTACGGAGTACAGAAAAGCGCTGCGCGACGCGGGCTTTGACGGTTTTCGCGTGTTGCTGTTCCAACAGACGGACGGTTTGAAGCAGGCGACAGGCGGTGAATCGGCGCTGAAATTGGATACGTCGTTTTTCGTCGGCTTTTTGAAGGCCGTCATTCTCGGGGACATTCTGAACGCGCTCGGTTACCGCATCCGTCCTTACGAAGCGGAGGAAGGTTCGACCGATGCGGCCTTGGCGCGCTGCAAACAATATTTATATCACGCTTTAAGCCATCGCAAACGACTGCTTCCGGCCCTTCTCCGCTGCCGGAAAGAACTGCAAACCGTTCAAGTGGACCGAACCCGGGTCAAACCTAAAGTAAGCATTATCGGAGAGTTCTGGGCCATGACGACGGAAGGCGACGGCAATTATCAATTGCAGCGCTTTCTGGAAGGCGAAGGAGCCGAGGTTGAAGTTCAATCGGTTACCGCCTGGATACTCTTTCTTATTTGGTCGGGGTGCTTCGACACGAAGAAGCGCATGAACCTGCGGGAGGCAGATTCCGGCCGATACGGCCTGAAAGGGAAGAACCCCGTTCGGACGCTGCGAATGCTGGCGCTTGCCGATAGGGGCGTTCGATTGATGTTCCAAACGTATGCCAAAATAATCGGGTTGTATGGCTATCATTTGCCGGATATGGTGGAAATTGCGCGGGTTGCGCATGAACATTACAATAATCAGCTTCGCGGCGGAGAAGGCCATATGGAAGTGGGCAAGCTGATTCTCAATGTGGTCAAGAAGAAAGTCAACATGACGATCTCCGTCAAGCCGTTCGGCTGCATGCCGTCTTCCGGGGTATCCGATGGCGTTCAATCGTTAATTACCGAGAAATACCCCGATGCCATCTTTCTCCCGATCGAAACGACGGGAGACGGGGCGATTAACGTGTACAGCAGGGTGCAGATGATGTTATTCAAAGCCAAACAGGCGGCTCAAAAGGAATTTGAAGCCGCGTTGGGGAAACGGGGTTATACGGCGGAGTCATTGCCGAAGCGGCTGGCAATCACTCATCCTTTGCGGACAAGCGGTCACGTTGCGGCTTGTACGGCCGCCAATGCGGTTTATGGCATGCCTGGGGGGTTTCTCAACTGGCGCTCCTTCCTGCCTAGAAAGAGCGAACTGAAAAACGCAAAGCAAAGTTGAATGAATTCCACAGAAAAGGACACTGCCTGCTTGCGGCCAGTGTCCTTTTGGCATTAAAACCGTACCACCCATTTTCAACAGGAGTCTCCTTCTGCCCGTCGCCGATATTCCTTTGGCGTCATCCCGCGGTGTTTGCGAAAGATCTTATTGAAGAAGCTGATATCGCCGAAACCGGCTTCGTATGCGATATCCGTAATTTTTCGGTCCGTTTCCGCGAGCAGCCTGCAGGCATGCCGGATCTGAATCTTATGCTTGTAATCCACAAGGCTGCTCCCCGTCGCTGCGCGAAATTTGGCTGTAAAAGAGGAAACGCTCATCCCGCACAGCCGGCTGACCTGCTCGAGCGTCAGCGGTTGGCGGAACTCCCGCTCGATAAAATAGCAGACGGACCCGATCCAATTCCGGTCGCCGACCGTCGGACGCGGGGCCGCGCCGGGCTTGTCCTTCAGAAAGCGGCTGAGCCAGACGAGGCACTCGATCCACCGGGTCTTTACCAACAGCTGCCAACCTTCTCGTTGCGCGGCATATTCGCTGTGGATGTAGCTCAGATGGTGAAGGATCACCGAGCGCTGTTCTTCTTCCAGCGGCTGATACGGAACAAAGGAGTCGCTCCGCCGCAGGAAAGGGAGCAGGTAGAAGAACTGGACAAAAGCGGGCAGCTGGATGAGAGAATCGAGCTCCCTGCGCAGGAAGTCGGGGTCGAACAGAGCGTTGTAGACGATTGTCTCCTCGCCGGTCGCGGTATAGCTGTGAAAAATGTTCGGCTCGATGACGAACACGTCGCCTTCCCGCAACGTATAGCGGTTGCCCGCCATCTCGTGCATGGCGTTGCCGGAAACGACAAACACCAGCTCGACGAAATCGTGCGTGTGAGATGAAATATGCTCGTTAGGCCGGATGGCGTACCGGTCGATATGGAACGGAAATTCTTCATGCCTGAAAAAATGCGCGCCGGTATGAACGGTCATCAGGAACCCCTCCTATCCTACAGTATAGCGTAGAGTCCGCGGATCGCCCGGCGGATCGCCCGTGATTTCTAGTCGATCCGCCAAGTCTGGAAATAGAGCGATCCCTTACAGTAAGGGTAGAACAATATGGGAAAGGGTGACCGGGATGATAGACAATACGATCCAACTCGCGGACGAGCAGGTACGTTACTACAGGGAAAACGGTTTTGTCCAAGTGGACAATATGCTGACTGCGGAAGAGGTAGAAGAACTGCGCGCAAACTTGGAGGAAGCGATGGGCGTCCAAGGAGGCCGCGGGGTTCAAACCTCCGGAGCCGGCGACCTCTATTATAAAGTACTGAACCAGCGGGTCAACACGTGGCGCGACCATGGAGGTATGGCGCGGTTTGTTCTGTCGCGGCGATTCGCGGATGCAGCGAAGCAGTTGACGGGCTTTTCCGGCGTTCGTCTGTTCCATGACCATGCGCTGCTCAAAATGCCGCAGGATTCCAAGCCGACGCCCTGGCACCAGGACTGGCCGTACTGGCCGATGAACGAGACGGGCGCCCTATCAATTTGGATCGCGCTTGACGACGTGGACGAAAACAACGGCTGCATGATGTTCGTTCCGAAATCGCAAAAGGCAAGAAATCTCAAGACGATCGATTTGGTCAATCCGGAGGACATCTTCAGCGACGAAGGCGCGACTGGGCTCGATCGCAACACGGCGGCGATCGTCCGCATGAAAGCCGGCAGCTGCACTTTCCACGACGGTCTGACGTTCCATTACGCCCATGCCAACGGCACCGACAGGCCGCGCCGGGCGCTAGCGATCATCTATATGGCGGACGGCACGACCTTTAGCGGCGAAAGCCATGTTTGTACCGACGGACAGGGATTCGAGAAGGGCGACATTCTTCGGGGCGGACTGTTCCCGATACTGGCGTAGGCAGGGGAAAGGTCTGCGGCAAACGGAACAACGGGAAAAGGAACGAAGAGGTACGAAAAAAACCGTCAGGGTAAACTCGCCTGGCGGTTTTTTACTGCAGGTGCCTGCTTCCGGAAAGATTCGCCTTCAAATCGGCGGATATGACAAAACAAGTGACAGTCTGTAACTACTTGACTTCATGGCCGCATTTTACAATTTAATAGAAAATTTCTAGCGCGAAGTGGAGGTTGGATTATGAGGAGGAAAAAAGCTTCGCAAGCGTTGCTGCGATTGCTGTGTATGTTGCTGATGCTGGAAGCGTTCATGCCGATATTCGGCGCGTCGGCGGAGACGCCGGTCTGGGAGCCGCCCCAAGACGAAGCTTTGCCGTCCTGGGCGGCGAAGGAAATCAGGGAACTGGGCAAGGAAGGCATCATTAAGGGGTATCCCGACGGTTATTATCGTCCGGATCGTTCCGTGTCCCGGGATGAATTCGTGACGTTGCTGCTGCGTCTGAACGCAAGCATGGGCAATCGCCCATCGGCCGAACTGGAGGCCGAGCTGAAGCGCAGTCTGACGGGAACGGTTCCGTTCGGCGCTTACGAAGGCAGGCAGCCCGCGACCAGACAGGAGACGGCCTATTGGATCGGCGAGCTGCTTCAGCTTCAAGCGGAGGAGCCCCGATCGTTCCGCGATGCGGACCGCATTCCGGATTGGGCGGAATCCGCCGTGTCGATGGTCAGCTCGTACGGGTGGATGCAGGGGTACGTGGACAACACGTTCCGCGGAGAAGCGACGCTCACGCGCGCGCAAGCCGCCGTCGTCATTCATCGGATCCGGGAATGGTTGAAGGACGAAGAGCTTCATCTGTTGGCGGCGCTTGTCGCGGACGAAGACGGCAAGCCTCTGAACGACGCAACGGTCATCGTGCATCGGAAAGGCGCAAGAGCCGTCAGCCAATGGGGCCGAACCGACGGCAACGGATTGTATTGGCAGCTGGCCGGATACGGAACGTATGACATCAATGCCTGGAAAGCGACGCTGCTGGCCAGCGGGCAGGTCAAGCTCGGCAGCGATACCGGGTTAAGCAAGCTGCGGGCGGAGACGGCCGCGACGATAGAAGGGAAGCTTACCGGGAAGGACGGGGCCGCCGCCGTCGGAAACGCGATCGCCTTGACGACGAATCCGACGTTTTTCGGCGTAGCCGGTCCGGACGGGACTTTTAAAGCGTATGTCGTTCCAAAACAAACGTATAAAGTTGCCTTAGTGGAAGATGAAGTCTTGCGCGCAAGGGTAGAGGAAACGCGAAACGCTCAATCCGTTCTAGGCCGCTCCACGGTGCCGGACAGCCTGCGGCTGCTCGACGGTTCGGAGAAGGAGCGAGAGGCATGCGACTGCCGGTATAACGAGCTGCAAGGCACGCTGAAATCGCCTGAAGCCGGCAAAACGCTGAATATCGGGACGATCGCCTTTACGGATACGGCAGTGCCGGGAGGGAGCGCGCCTGCGCCAGGCGGCGGTTATCCGTCCCACGGCGGCGGCAACCCGCCTCCAACGCCTACGCCATCGCCGTCACCGTCACCGTCACCATCGCCATCGCCATCACCGACGCCGCCGCCGGACACGGAGCCGCCGACCGCCCCGATCGGCGTGGCCGCCGTTCCCGGAGACGGCGAAATTACGGTCATCTGGACGGTTAATACGGAAAGCGATCTGGCCGGCTATTACGTCTATGCGAGCGAGGACGGGGGACAGACCTGGCAGCCGCGCCTGGATGCCGGGATCGCGACAAGCTATCGCGTCGAAGGATTGACGAACGGCGTGGAATACCACTTTGCCGTAACCGCCTACGATCGGAGCGGCAACGAATCGGAGAAATCGGCGATCGTGTTCAACATTCCGCGAGGGGGAGGAGGAGAAGTTCCGTCGGCGCCGACGGGCTTGGCTGCCGAAGCGTTCTCGGCGTCCGCGGCTTTGCGCTGGCTTGCCAATGCCGAGCCGAACGCGGCGGGCTACAAAGTTTACGCGTCCGGCGACGGCGGCGCGACCTGGAGCGCCGGAACCGATGTCGGCGCGGCGACCAGCTATACCGCAACGGGGCTAATGAACGGATCGAGCTATTATTTCGCGGTCACCGCTTATAATGCGGCAGGCGCGGAATCGCCCCGTTCGACAACCGTCCAGGCGACTCCAACGGCCGGGGGGGTTCAGCTTCCGCCGGATCCGATCCATGTCGCCAATCCGGTGCCGCTCGTCGAAGCGTCCGTCTTCCACACGATCGTAGATTTCCTGTACAAGGGCGATCAGCCGGTTCAGGTCGGCGTGGAGGAGGACGCGATCGAGCCGGAACGAGTCGCGGTGCTGAGAGGCAAAGTCGTCGACGCCCATAACGAGCCGCTGGCTGGCGTCAAGGTGACGGCGCTCGGCTATGAGGAGTTCGGGCATACGTTCACGAGATCCGACGGCGTGTTCGATATGGCCGTGAACGGCGGCGGGGAAGTGGTGGTTAACTATGAGCGGGAAGGCTTCATGCCTGCGCAGCGCAAGATCAGCACCGATTGGGAGCAATATGCCGATCTGCCGGACGTGACGCTGCTGGCTCATGACAGCAAGGTGACGGAGATCGCGTTCGACAGCGGCGACTATCAGGTTGGACAAGGCAGCCCGGTAACGGATGAAGAGGGAACGCGGCAAGGCACGCTGATCGTCCCGCCTCATACGGCCGGCACGCTCGTGATGCCCGACGGCTCGACGCAGCCGCTCTCGAAGATGAGCTTCCGGGCGACCGAATATACCGTCGGCGAGAACGGGCCGTCCGCGATGCCGGGAGAGCTGCCGACATTCGTAGGCTATACGTACGCCGTCGAGCTGTCGGCCGACGAAGCGGTCGCCGCCGGCGCGGCGGAGGTTCGGTTCGATCAAACGTTGTATTACTATGTGGACAATTTCCTGGAGTTTCCCGTCGGCGAGACGGTGCCGAGCGGCTATTACGACCGGCAAGCGGCCAATTGGGTGCCGTCGGCCAATGGTCGGATTATCGGCATCGTTAACGTGGACGGAGGCATAGCAGCCGTCGATATCGACGGCGACAGGGTTGCGGACGGCGAGCCGCAGTTGGCCGCGATCGGGCTGACTGCGGCAGAACGAATGGAGCTCGCCAAGCTGTACGAGCCGGGCAAGAGCTTGTGGCGCGTGCCGATCGAGCATTTTACGCCATGGGATTTCAACTGGCCGTACGGACCGCCTGAGGATATCATTTATCCGCCGAATAAGCGGCCCGAGCACATGCGGGATAAGATGGAGGACCCGTGTCACGAAAGCGGGTCGATCATCGGATGTCAGGATCAATCTCTCGGCGAGTACATTCCGGTTGCGGGCACGCTCTACAACTTGCACTATCAGAGCAAGCGGACGGAAGGCTATACGGACAAATCTGCGATGAGAATTCCGCTTAGCGAAGTTGGCGAGCTTCCGGATTCGCTGCAAAGCATCTCGGTGACGATCCATATCGCGGGACGAACGTTCAAGCGGAATTTCGCGCCTTCCTCCGGTCTGAGCTATACGTTCTATTGGGATGGCAAAGACGCCTACGGCAGGACGCTTCTTGGAAGCCATCCGTACACCGTGAAAATAGACTACAACTGGCGGATGCAATATTACGCTTCGCGTTCCGAATATGAAGCGAGCTTCTCCCGCTTGGGTGTGATGGGCTCGGTCATCGGCAGCAGGAATGCGCAGACGGTTGCGACGACCAGGCAGTGGGAAGGCGCCTTGACCAGCCCGGCTCACCCTTATAGGGAAGCGGGAATCGGCGGGTGGAGCCTGGACAATTGGCACCGGTACGATCCCGCAACGAATCAGCTCGCGATGGGCAACGGCACTTCCCGGGTGTTGCCCGACCGCATGGGGCGGGTGTTGCCCGACCTCAAGTCGCTTAACGCATTCGAACTGAAGTACAGACCGGGACCCGATCCTTCCGATGAAGTCGTTCTGACGGACGTTTACTACGTCTGGGATTTGCAGGCCGAACACGACGGCAACTTGATTCTGAACGCCGCGAGAATTGGCAACACAGACCTCTATCGGCTGACGAAGGACGGCGAGCTGCAGATGATTCCCGTAGAACCGAGGCCGCATACCTACGAATTCGACGTAGATGCCGCCGGGACGATCTATGCGAGGAGTTCCTCGGGAAGGGCCCTATACGAATATCAGGCAGGCGCAACGACCGGGAAGAAGCTTGCGGGGCTGAATCGGACGCAAGGGATACCGAATCTCGATTACGATGGCAAGCGGGCGCTGGATGTCGAGCTTTATCGGGTGCACAATCCGCAGAAGGGCCCTGACGGCAGCATCTACTTCCGGGAATATTACTCCTTGTATAAGCTCGATCCGGACGGACTGCTGTCGGCTCTGGGAGAGAGGAACACGATTGGCGTCGATCGCGGACCCGCAAGCAAGAGGAACATCGGGAATATCGCCAATTTCTCGATGGCCGATAACGGAGGCATCTATGTCGTCGATCGGGTAGGCGCGAATTGTCCGTATGATCCGACCATTTGCTATGGCAACCGAATTCGTTATATTTCGCCCGAAGGCGTCATTTCGCCGATCTTCGACGGTGGCGGCCCGGCGAGAATCAGCGATATTAAACTGGGCAGGGACGGTTCCGTTTATTTTGTCGACGCCAGCCAGTACCGGCTGTTCCAGGTTGCGCCGGACGGCAAAGTAGAAGAGCCGTATTTTCAACCGATTGAAGTCATCAAAGATAAGCTGATTTCCGAGCTGGGCGAGCCGGATGAACAGGTCATCATCGAGCTGCTGGACATCGGTCCGCAGGACGAGTTGTATGTCGCAGCGATGCATAAGAAATCGGGAACATCCAGAAGGTTCGTATACCGTCTTAGCGATATTGTGGAAAATAGCGCCTTCTACCGCATTCCTTCGGCCGACGGCTTGCAGCTCTTCGAATTCGACCATGCGGGCCGGCATTTGTTGACGAGAAGCGCGCTGACGGACGAAATCGAATACCGCTTCGACTATGATTCCGCAGGCCGGCTGCTCTCCGTCGCCGATCGCGACGGCAACCTAACGACGATCGAGCGGGACGGCGCAGGACGGCCCGTGGCGCTGACTGCGCCGGGCGGGCAGCGAACGACGCTGGCGCTGGACGGCGACGGCGAGCTCGCCGAGCTGACGAATCCGGCGGGCGAAACGTACCGGATGATATACGAGAACGGCTTGTTGACGGAAGTGACGAATCCGGCACAGGGGGTCAGCCGGTATCAGTACAACGAGCAAGGCTTGCTCGTCCGGGCGGTCGATCCGCAAGGCGGCGTCAAGACGCTGCAAAGGACGGCAAGCGGCGACGGGTATTCGGTCGCGTTCACCGATCCGGGCGGCTTGACCACGCTATACGAGGTGTCCGAAGAAGACGGAAAGAAGATACGTGCGACGACGGATCCGAACGGCTACCGCATCGTGAGCGAATCCGTTCCCGGCGTCAGCGAAACGGCGACGCTGCCGGACGGTACGGTCGTGCGCAAGACGTTCGGAACCGATCCCCGTTGGGGCAGGAACGCGCCGTTCGTCTCCGAGATGACCTATACGTCTCCGGACGGCACAGTCGTCTCGTTCCGCGAGCAGCGGGAAGTCGACTTCGACGACGAAGGCCGGTTGTCGGTCTATAAGGTCACGCATACGCTGAACGGCGACGTGTCGACGCTCACGTACGAGACGGCAAGCAAGAGGTTTACGCACATGACCGCGGAAGGCATCGTCACCGAGACCTACTTGAACGAGAAGGATCGCGTCGACCGGGTCGTCTGGCCGGATTCGGGGCTGCATCCCCTCGCGTACAGCTACGATGAGCGGGGACGTCTCTCCCGGATAACGCAAGGCGACAAATTCGTGCAGATCACGTACAACGAGCGCAACCAGATCGTGTCGGAAAGCGATGCGTTCGGCAGCGTCAAGAGCTATCAATACGACGAAGCCGGCCGCCTCGCGTCGGTGACGACGCCGGGGAACAAGACGTACGGCAAATCGTACGACGAGCTGGGCCAATGGGCGGGCGTCGCGATGCCGGACGGAACCTCCTACAGCCAAACCTATAACGCGCTCGGGCAATTCGAGTCGTTCGGTCCCGCCGGCGACGACACCTGGTACCAATCGGATTATGTCGAGGGCGGCGCCTTGCGGCAGTCGCGGCTCGCGAGCGGACGAACGGTGGACTATTTGCTGGAGCCGGACGGCAGCAGGCGGCCCGTAGCCATGAACGATGCCGATATCGAGCGTACGTATGCGTATGCGGGCAACTCGCCGCTGGCGGCTTCGATCGTGAGCCGGATGCCGGGCGATCCGGCAAGAAGCCAGTCGATCGAATACGGCTATGCGGGCGAAAATGTCTCCTCGATGCGGCTAAGCGGCAAAGTGAATGCTTCTTTGGGCTATGAATACGACGATTTCTTCAATGTGACGAATATCCGCACGACGGCAGGCGGGACGGTGTCCGATATCGCCCTGCAATACGATCGGGACGACAACCTGACCCGATACGGCCCGTTCGAATTCACCCGCACCGGTCCGCTGCGGGCCGTCGGTTCCATGAGCGACGGCGCGATGGACGTTCGGATCGAGTACGACGAGTACGGTCAAATCGGAGCAGTCGCCTATGTGCTCGGCGGGCAAGAGGTCTACCGGGAGAGCTATACGTATGACTTGAGAGGGTTCGTTATGGCTGTGACGATCGAGTCGGAAGAAGGAACGGAGACGATTAATTACGACTACGACGCCGACGGCCAACTGACGGGGGTAACCCGACAGGGGCCGGACGGGCAGCTGACGACGGAAACGTATACGTACGACAGCAATAAAAACCGGACGTCCCGCACCGTGAACGGAAGCGAGACGGCAATCAGCGCCTACGGCAGGCACGACGTGCTTCAGCAAGCGGGCGATCAGGCGTACGCCTTCGATGCGGACGGCTACCTGACGAACAGAGGGCAAGACACCTTCAAGTACGGCGTTCGGGGAGAGCTGCTGGAGGCGACGGTCACCGGGGCCACTTACGCGTATACGTATGACGGCCTCGGCAGACGCGTGGCCAGGGACGATGCCGAAGGCAGAACGACGCAATATGTGTACGGCAGCCCGGACGCGCTGCATCTGCTGACCGCTTCGATCGATCCGGACGGAGAGATGACGACGTATTTCTACAATGAGGCGGGGCTGCTGATCGCGCTGGAGCGAGGCGGCAGCCGGTATTACGTGATCACGGACATGGTCGGCACGCCGAAGCGGGTGCTCGACGGCAACGGCGGAATCGTCAAGTCGCTGCGCTACGACAGCTACGGCCGCTTGCTGTCCGATTCGAATCCCGGGTTCCGGCTCGAGATCGGTTATGCCGGCGGGATCGAGGATCGCGGCACGGGGCTGGTCCGATTCGGCTACCGCGATTACGATGCCGCATCGGGAAGATGGACGGCGCGGGATCCGATCCTGCTCGAGAGCGGCCAGGCGAATTTATACGCTTATGTCAACAACAATCCGGTCATGATGAGGGATCCGTGCGGTCAATTCTGCGTAGGCGGAAGCGCCTATGCGGGCGTCGGAGCGGGGGCGAAGGTGTGCCTCACTAAGGAGGGCTTCTCCTCCTGCGTCGAAGGCGGCTTCGGCGCCGGCGGCGGACTGGAGGTGTCGCCGGCAGAGGGGCTGGCCAAAAACGAGCTCGTCCTGGAAGCAACGGCCAAGGCGACGCTCGGCATTGCCAGCGTAACTACCGGGTACAAGGCCGCTCATGATTTAGACACGGACTGCCGGACGTCCGGCGCCATCCTGAAAGGGGATGTCGGGCCTTTCAGCGCTGATATTCTGGACCCGAGCGGTTCGACGTTCAACACGCAAGTAGAGGGCTTCAAGCCCCAGTTCAAAGACATGTTCAAGAGCGGCGGTTTCAAGGCTGAAGCGGCCTTGAAGGCGAAGCTGTGCCGCAATCTCCGCTGGTAGGCTGGAGGGGCTGAAATGGCGATGCAAGGGAGCAATCCCTGCGTCGCCATTTCCCGTTCCGCTACCGGTACGTCACCGCCGGCTCCAGCAGCGTGATCGTCCCCTCGTTCGCGTTCAGATTGGCGAAAGCGCCGATCGGGATGGCCGCCTTGTACGTGCCATGCCCGGAAGCCAGGTTCGCGATCAGGGGCTTGCCGATCGGCACGAGAAATTCGTCGATCAAGTCCTCGTACGATTTCCCGTAGGCGTCGGGACAATTGTCGCAACCGCCCAGTAGAAGCCCCGCGCAGTCCCGGAATTTGCCGGCCAGCGCCAGATGCTCCATATACCGGTAGACGGTGTTGACCGGCTCATGCACGTCTTCGAGCAGAAGGATTTTGCCCCTCGTATCGACCTCGTAAGGCGTCCCCAGCGTGCCGACGAGCGAAGTCAGATTGCCGCCGGCGATCGGTCCGGTCGCGCTGCCGGGAACTTTGGGGATCAGCGGCATGCCCGGCGGATTGACGATTGCCCGGGGCGCCGCGATGGAGGAGGTCGCCGTAAAAAACTGCTCGAAGTTGTACGGAGGGGTATCCTGCCTGAAGTCGATCAGCAGCAGACTGTGCAGCGTCACGATATCCGACAGCTGCGCCAGCGTATTCAGCAATACCGTGATATCGCTATAACCGCTGACGATCTTCGGATTCGCGCGGATAAATCGGTAATCGAGATAAGGCAGTATCCCCTCTACGCCTACGCCGCCGCGCGACGGCAAAATCAATCGCACGTTCGGATCCGCGAACATGGTCATCAGATCCTCGGCTCGATCCCGGGCGCTGCCCGCCAAAAATCCGTCCGCCGCATAGACGTTGCGGCCCGTTACGACGTTCAGCCCAAGAGAACGAAGGTAGGCGATCCGCGCATCGATCGTCTCCGCCGCAAGCGGGCTTCCCAGCGTAACGATTCCTACCGTATCTCCACTTTGTAACGCCCTCGGTTTGATGCTCATGCCGATCACCATCCCCCGTTATCGCTATTGCTATGATATGAGCGATGAGCTTGGGTTATCATGCTGAAAGCAGACGTCTGCTCGGGACAGAGCGTTCCGCTCAGCGACGGGACTGTCCGATTCGTGAAAGTTCGACAATTGACAGCTTTAATTTGTTTGTATAGAATACAAACAAATAGATTTGAAAGAAATCATCCTTTCGAGTCGCAGTTGAAATCGAACTATCGTAAGGAGAGGTTATCCATGAAATCAAGCTTGCCCAGTACGATCAGGGCGATGAACAAGTCGCTTGTGCTGAACGTGGTCAGACAGGAAGGACCGATATCCCGCGCGCAAATCGCCAAAAGAACGAACATTACGAGAGCGACCGTATCCGATATCGTGAACGATCTGATTATGGAGGGAGCGATTTTCGAGGAAGGGGAAGACAATTCCTCCGTAGGCCGCAAAGGCATTTTGCTGAAATATAACGCCGCTCTCGGATTCGGGGTGGGGGTCGACATCGGCGGCACCAAAATCGGGCTTGCGCTTTTCGACGTCAATGCGGAGCTGCTGGCGCGGGAGAGAATCGCGACTTACAAGGTGGACAGCAACGAGGAATTTATCGAGCTTCTCGTCGCTTCGATCAAACGGTTTATCGCGGAGCACGGAAGGGAGCTCTCCGCGCTTCAGGTTGTCGGAATATCGACGCCGGGCATCGTCGATTGCAAAAAAGGCATCGTGGTAGAGGGCTCGCCCAATTTGCCCGGATGGGAGAACCTGGAGCTGTGCGCCAAAATTACCGAGCGGATGGGCGTGCCCGCGGTATTGGAGAACGATGTTCGGGCCGCGCTGATCGGAGAAGTATGGAAAGGACAGCTTCAGGACGTGCAGAGCGCGGTACTGGTCGCGGTTGGGACGGGGATCGGCTCCGCTCTGCTGATGGACGGCAACATTATTCGCGGGTTCGGCAACGCGGCGGGTGAAATCGGATACATGATGTTCGAGAGGGATCATCTTTACCGGGAATGGCGCAACAAGGGATGCTTCGAATCTCTTGCCTCGGGCTCGGGCCTCGCGAGCAGGAGAGCGCAGCTGCCGAACGCGTCCGCAGGCGGAGAGCCGCTAACGGCGGAAGAAATATTCCGCGCCGCTCGGGAGGGAGATCCGGAGAACCGGCGATTGGTAGAGGAATATGTCGACTACTTGGCGATCGCGATCTTGAATATGATTGCGGTCGTGAACCCCGAAAAGGTGCTGCTTATGGGTGGGCTTTCGAATTCCGCGGACGATTACCTCGAGCTGCTGAACGATAAAATCAACAAACACACCTTCTCCCGAACGCAAGTCCGGGTGACGGTATCCGAGATGAAGGAGCTTGCTCCGCTGTACGGAATCGCGATACTGGCCCTCGGGGAAGTTCAGCCGACCGTCCGTTTTTTGAAGGATATCAAGCTTGTCTAAAAGTTCAAAGGGGGAGTCGCCATGCAGGCGTTGGAGATCAAGCAGCTCAGCAAGGTGTTTTCCGGCATATCCGGCGAGGTCGTGGCGCTTCAACACATCGATTTTGCCGTCGAGCAAGGGGAGTTCGTCTCCATCGTCGGCACTTCCGGCTGCGGAAAGTCGACGCTGCTGAGCATTATCGCGGGGCTTGGACGGCATACTTCGGGCGACATTCTCGTCGACGGAAGGCCGGTTTCCGGGCCCGGACCGGACAGGGCGGTCGTGTTTCAATCGGATGCGACCTTTCCCTGGCTCACGGTGCGCGAAAATATCGAATACGGCATGAAGGTCAAAAAAATCGCCGCGCAGGCGAGGCGGGAGAAAGCGGACGAGCTGCTGAAATTGCTCGAGCTGGAGAAGTTTCGCGACGCCTATCCTCGGGAATTGTCCGGGGGCATGCGCAAAAGAATCGATATCGGGCGCGCCTATGCGGTGGAGCCGCAAATTTTGTTGATGGACGAGCCCTTCGGCGCGCTGGATGTCGTGACAAGAGAGACGATGCAATCGGAGCTGCTGCGAATCTGGTCGGAGAAAAAGAAAACGGTTGTTTTCGTTACCCACGATCTGGAGGAAGCGATGTTTCTGTCCGATCGGATCGTACTGCTCAGCCCCCGTCCGGGACGCATCAAGCAAATCATCGATCTTCCTTTCGAGAGACCGAGAACCCGGGAGCTTCGGGAGTCGAAACCGTTTTACGAAATCCGCAACCAGCTTCGAAAAATTATGGGATAGGAGGCGCAGGATTATGAAAGTCAAACTGCTTGGTTACGTCTCGGTCTTGCTCCTTCTGGGCCTATGGCTGCTGCTGACGCTCGGCGGGTTCGTAGAGCCGTTGTTTCTTCCGGGGCCGATGCAGCTGTTCGAAGTGCTGTCCACTTCCTATGAGGATTTGGCCAAGCATATGGGCTATACGTTGATGCGGCAATTCGCGGGCTTCTTCATCGGCTCGGCGCTCGGAATCGTCATCGGTCTGCTCATCGCTTCCAGCAAGTACGTACAGGCGCTTATGGACCCCGTCATCGAAATTTTGCGTCCGATACCTCCGCTGGCGGTCATTCCGATGCTGATTCTGTGGCTGGGCATCGGTCCCGTTCCGCAAATTCTGCTCGTTATTTTCGGCTGCTTCGTCATTCTCGTCGTCAATACGGTGGAGGCGGTCAAGAACGTGCCGAAGATTTATACCAACGCGGCGAGAACGCTGGGAGCATCGTGGTTTTACATTTATCGCACCGTTATTCTCCCGGCGATCGTGCCGTCGCTGGTCGGCTCGATCCGCGTCGCGGCGGCCGCATCGTTCGGCCTTGTCGTCGCCGCGGAATTCATGGGCGCCCAGGAAGGCATCGGCTACTACATGATCATCGCCCAGCGTTACTTGCGTACCGACATGATTCTGGTCAGCATCATTCTGATCAGCGCGGTAGCCTGGCTGGTCGATCAAGCGGTTCGCAAAGTCGAGAAGCGCATGACCCGCTGGACCGAAAGGCATCAGTGACCGCGCGAGCAAGGATTTCTGCCGTTCGGCTTGGCGTTGCCGGGCTATACGGCAGTTCCTATACAGCTATATCAAATGACAACAAGGGGAGAGTGTCGCAATGAAAAAAGGTTTGGTCGTGCTGCTGGCATCCGTCTTAATGACCCTCGGACTTGCCGCTTGCTCCGGCAACGGCGCTTCTACGGGCGGCGAAAAAAAACTGAAGGAGGTCCGGCTCGGTTTAATGCCGTATTACGATTACGCGCCTTGGGCGTTGGCCGAGAAGATGGGCTTCTTCGAAGAAGAAGGGATCAAGCCGATCTCGTTGATGTTTCCGGTAGAAGGCAACGTCGCTCCCGCGCTCGTCAACGGTTCGATCGACATGGGAGGGTTTTCGGATACTCCTTCCATTACGTTGGCGTCTCAGTTCGGCAATTTGCGCATGATCAGCTTTCTGAACATTTTCAAAGGCTTTGCCATTATGGCGGATAAAGACGGGGGCTTCAAAACGTACGAGGAACTGCTGAAGGAATCCAACGATCCGCAGCAGGCGGCGATCGAAGCGGGCAAGCAGCTTGAGGGCAAGTCGATCGTGACGACCTCCGGCGCGGCGTTCTATATGGTGCTTGAGCAGGCGCTGCTGAACGCCGGATTGACGATGAAAGACGTGAAGCTGATCGATATGGAGCCGGATGTCGGCGTGTCGGCATTCATCGCGGGCACCGGAGATTTCTATCTGGGCGGCCTGCCGCAGCGCGAGAAGCTGCAAGGCGAAGGCTATCCTGCCTTGATCAGCGGCGAAGAGATCGGACCGGGAGCGGTCATGCTCGCAGGGCTTGCGACGACCAAGAAATACGCTGAAGCCAATCCGGAGACGATCAAGAGCATGCAGAAGGTATGGTTCAAGACGATGGATTACATGCAATCGAACCCGGACGAAGCCTACGCTTACTTGGCCGAATGGTCGAACCAGCAGAACGGCGGCGCGAGCACGGGCGAGGACGTCAAGAAGTTCATCGAATCCTACGTTATTTTCGCCAAGTCTCCCGAAGAGGCCCAAAGCCTGTTCTATGACGAAAGCTCTCCGACCAACTGGGAGAAGCGTTACGAATATTTGGTGAAATATCATGAGGAATCGGGCGAGATTAAGCAGGATTCAGTTAAGCTGGACGAGCTGGTCATAGCCGAATCCGTGTTCCAAGCGTACAACAAGTAGGGAGGGGCGCCGTCGTGGCCGGTATTCATCTGCATCCGCATGACATTATCGATGAGGGTCCCGGCCGCATTCTGGAATTGATCGGCCGGATGGGAAAGGTGGAATACTTGTTCCCCGAGGTGAACACGATCTTCGAACGCAACCCGTACCCCAGCGGCCGGCTTCCCCATAATCCGGTGCGGGAGTTCGTCCAAGGGTACGGAACGCTTCACGTCCGCGTGAATCCGGAATCGGTGTACGCGCCGCTGCGCCAAAAGGTGGACGAGACGATGCGGTCGGGCGACAGCGATCCATTGGCCCGCATCAAGGAAGCGGTAGAGGGAACGGACTACCGGACGATACCGTGGGTCAACTTGCTGAACGGACATTTCGAGGGCGACCTCGCCAGCAACGGGGTCGTCGATTTCCGGGGCCGGCCCGTCGAACACTGGCTGTGTCCCAACGGACCCGACGTGGTGCCGATATGGTCCGCCATGCTGGCGGAAATGACGAAACGTTACGGTTATGAGACGTATCTGATCGACCGGATCCGCTATCCCGACTGGGCGGGACTGGAAGTGAGGCCGTCCGGCATCTTCAGCTGCTTCTGCCCGAACTGCGTCGACAAAATGGCTGCCGAAGGCATTGCGACGATCCGCTTGCTCGAAGAGATGCAGCAGGTTGCTTCGCTCCTTAGGGAGCAAAGCTTCAAGAAGGCGGTCGAACTGATGGGGCAATCGAACCGGATTCGCCAGTGGGTTCGTTTCCGGCAGGATAGCGTGTCGGCTTTCGTGGAGAGGCTGGCGGCGGCTACCTCCGCCTTGAATCCGTCGATTCGCCTTTGGCTCGATTTGTGGCCCCCTTCGTATTCCTGGCTGCTGGGCCAGGATTACGGGAGACTGACCCGGACATCGGACACCTTGAAGCACTTCCCGTACCATAAGCTGGGGGGCGGGGCGGACGTGCAGGGATTCATCGATTATTTCGCGCGCACCTCCGAGCAGAGGGAAGAGGCGTTCCGGGCGTTCCTGAAATTTTTTAATCTGGATTACGATTTGTCCTATTCGACGTTCCGGCAGAAGGGTTATCCGATCGAGTTCGTCCGCAACGAGAACGACAAGGCCCGGACGCTGTCCGCTCCCGGCACCAAAATCTTCAGCGGCGTGCAGATGTGGAACTTGAGCCCCGACGACTTGAAGCTTGCGGTTCTGGCGGCGCGGGCGAGCGAGGCCGACGACGTGTTGTATTATTGCTACGGCTGGGCGGACGAGGAGTTGTTCGACGCTGTCGGAGTATCCGGCGGCGGGCAGCATAATCGCATCCGCTGACGATAGCTTGTAAAGCCCGGACGGGGAATTCCCGTCCGGTTTTTTAACGTGTCAGCCAGAACGTATAATTTTGTTCACACATAGCGGATCTTCTGTCCGAACGGCCTAGGATTGGAGCAAGGCGAGGCGGTGGGCGATGGGCAGGGTGAAAGGTGAGCGGAAATCGGAACAAGGGGAAGTGGAACTTAACCGTACGAAAAGGAAAGGAGCGTCAGGGCGAACTTTTGTCGGTCGATGCGTCCATATTATGCGATTTATCATACAAAATGCTGGCGTTAGTAAGGTTAGATTAATGGATCTATACGATAAATCGTACAGTCTGACCTCGGATGAACGGACTGGGGCGATAGGCCGCATAATGCTATAATAGGTTCAAGAAGGTCCGTATCGCCGGCGCCTTCGTCATCACACGCATTTGCATCAGGAGGAGTAAATGGAATTTATCAAGAAGCAGCTCGAAGATTTCGGAGTTCAGGAAGGAACGGTTGTCTATCTGGCCAACGCCATTATGATTGTTGTCATTGCCGCTTTGAGCATGGCGGCTAACTTTATTGCCAAGAAAGTCGTTCTGAGCATCATCACGCATTATATTAAAAAAAGCCAGTTCAAATGGGACGATCATCTTCTGGAGCGGAAGGTTTTTCACAAGCTTTCCCACGTCGTTCCCGCGATCATCATTTATTATGCCTCGTTTATGTTTCCCGCCTATCAGCCATTGATCGCGAAGGGCGTCGTTTTCTATATGATCGTCGTGGCGCTGCTGGTGATGAATGCTTTCCTCAGCGCGATCAACGATATTTATATGACCTACGAAATTTCCAAGTCCAGACCGATTCGCGGATATATCCAGGTCGTTAAAATCTTCTTTTTTTTCATCGGCGGAATTTTGTTGGTCTCCATCCTGATCGGAGAGAGTCCGATCATCCTGTTAAGCGGAATCGGCGCCCTGTCGGCCGTCACGATGCTCGTATTCAAGGATTCGATATTGGGATTGGTCGCGGGAGTCCAATTAAGCTCCAACGACATGGTGCGCGTAGGCGACTGGATCGAGATGCCGAAATACGGAGCGGACGGCGATATCATCGATATTTCGCTCAACACGGTGAAGGTTCAGAACTGGGACAAAACGATCACGACCATTCCGTCTTACGCGCTGATCTCGGATTCCTTCAAAAACTGGAGGGGCATGCAGAACTCCGGGGGGCGGCGGATTAAACGATCGGTGTTCGTCGATATGAGCAGCATCGCCATCTGCAGTTCCGAAACGATCGAGCAATTCAAAAAAATTCATTATCTCGCGGACTATATCGCTCAGAAGGAACAAGAAATCGAACAGTACAATAGAGACAACAAGATGGACCGCTCGAACAAGGTGAACGGCAGGGCGCTGACGAACATCGGCATTTTCAGAGCGTATATCCTGCGCTACCTCGAGAACCATCCCAAAATCCATACGGATATGACTTACATGGTCAGACAGCTGCAGCCGACGGAAACCGGTCTCCCATTGGAGATTTACGCATTCGTTCGCGACATAAGATGGGTTGTTTACGAAGAGGTGCAGTCCGATATTTTCGATCATATTTTGGCCGTCGCGCCGGAATTCGGACTGCGGGTGTTCCAGAATCCGACAGGCCACGATTTGAAAGAAAGGCTTCAGACGGCGAATACGGAATACGACCGTTAACATAAGCGCGATTGAAAGGCCTCCTTCGGCGAGAAGGGGGTCTTTCTATGTAGCCGTGAAAAAGGCGCGGCTTTCTTTGGCGATTTTGGGTCTGAGCTATCGGACACAGAAGACGTTATTTTGTCGAATCACCCGCATTTTGAAGGCGATTCGGACAGAGGATCCGTTATTTCGATGATTTAGGGCCGAAATCGCTGTCTTGGAGCCAAATAACGGATCCTGTGTCCGCAAAGGTGCGCAAAACCCGGTTTTGTTCACAATTAGCGGATCCTCTGTCCGAACGGCCAAGGGCATTAGAGCGAGGCGGCGGATGATTATCGAATTGGATTGGACGAATCGGACCTGAATTAGTTATACGAAATACAATTCGTCATGATCTGGAAGAATAGTCGGTTTTATCTACCATTTGTATCGTTTTGACGGACTGACAGCGTTCTTCGGCGCGTGTTAATTTGGAAGGGACAGGCATGCAAGCCAAAGGTTGTGCGGGGAGGAGGTCCGTCTCGCCGCCGCCGGAAGCGCTTGCACAATAACGCGAACCATTCTGCGAAGGGGGTGGTTTCCATGTAGCGAAGGGAGAGCGGGCAACGGGAGAGCGAGCAAAATTTCAAAAAAAAGAGGAGGCTTAAGTAATGGGACAAAGTACAGCGCAAGGCATTCCCGGCAAGCCGGCGATTTCGTTCAGATCGGCCGTGTCCGTCATTCTGATCATGGCGCTGGCAGCCGCCATGTTCGTATCCGGACCGCCCAAGCCGGCGCATGCGGCGGCGAACTACGCCGAAGTCGTCGATATTTTCGGTCGAACGGTGAACGACAACGGCATCGAGCTGGTGGACTGGCAAGGGTATCTCGCCAATCCGTTCGTCAAGCTGACGGTCAAGCCGCCGACCAACGCGGCATTCCCCGTGACGATCAACTTGACGACGCAAGGCACCTCGCGGCTCATGATGAACAGGCCGAGCACGATGTCGGCGGCCGGCGCGGCGAAGACGCTGACGTTCGCGAACGCTTCGTCGACGCAGGAGTTCTATCTGGCCATCCATCCTGACCGGGTCGGAGGCAACGGCGAGATCGAGCACTATACGCTGACTCTGCAGGTGGTGCAAAGCAACAACGCATCGAGCACGCAGACGATCCCGATTCGCGTGCTCGACCAGGACGACGACGCCGAGCCGTCGATGCCGCTCGTATTCGACTACCGCTTCGATACGATTACGGGCATCTTCAGCAACCCCGGCGTGAAAGCCGCGACGGAGCAGGCGATCAAGGACTGGTTTTACTTTTTCGACGAGACGCCTTACGATACGGTGCCGGTCGGCGCGGAAAGGATTTCGCTGCCCGGGGACAATTGGCAAAATTCGATCTCGGTGACGAACAACGCCGCGTACAACGGCATGTGGGTGTTCCTGCGCGGAATCAACGAGCCCCATTCGACCGGGTTCCCCGCGACCAACGGCAATTATCACAAGCGGAACGGCGTCCAGGTGCCGGGACCGATTCCGCGATCGCTCGCGACGATTCTGCATTTCTATCCCGGCTTCACCCCTTTTACTTCCTTGAACGACGAAGACTATTACTTGACGCAAATGCCCGGCGCCTCGTGCACCTCGAACTGCCAGACGGACGTGCTCGGCCTGATCTCCCACGAATTCGGGCATGCGGTCGCCTACCACAGCAACTGGAGCGGAATGAGAGCCTACGTCAACAGCGGCGGCGCCAACGATTCCGAAGTCATCGCTTATCAGGGCCGCGCGGTGCCGCTCGACAACAGCTACCACATTCCGGATTCCGACCCGCAATACTGGGATCGGCTCAGCGGCCAAAGCGGCGGGCGCAACCATCTGTTCCATCCGAAAAGATGGATGCTGACGAAGCTTTCGCTGCTCATCGCGGAGAACGCGGGCTGGAAGCTGAACAAAAATCTGACGCCGTTCCTCGCGCCGGCTATCGTGACGACATCGCTTCCGGGCGGCGCGAAGGGCGCGCCGTATTCGCAGACGCTGACGGCCAGCGGCGGCGTACCGTTCTACGATTGGCTCGTGACGAGCGGGTCGCTGCCCCCGGGATTGACGCTGGACCGGTTCACGGGGACGATCAGCGGCACGATCCCGGGCAACGCGCCGCAGAACAGCTATACGTTCACGGTGCAATTGCGGGATTACGACGAGATGAGCGCGCCGGTAACGAAGACGTTCACGATCGGTCTCGACGGCACGACGCCGCCGACCGATCTGGTCGCCCACTACTTGTTCGACGAGACGGGCGGCACGGCGGCGGCCGACGCTTCGGGCAACGGCCGGACGGCGACGCTGAGCGGCGGCGCGTCGTGGGCTGCGGGCCATGCGGCGAACGCCGTGACTTTCAACGGAACGAACGGCTACGGAAGCCTGCCGAGCGGCATCGTCAGCGGGCTGAACGATTTCACGATCGCGACCTGGGTCAAGGTGAACGACACGTCGAATTGGACGCGTATTTTCGATTTCGGCACGGGAACGACGACGAACATGTTCCTGACCCCGCGGCCGGGCGGAGCGGGGCTCCGCTTCGCGATCACGACGGGCGGAAGCGGCGCGGAGCAGCGGATTTCGACGACGGCGGCGTTCCCGACGGGCGCGTGGAAGCACGTCGCGGTGACGCTGAACGGGACGACCGGCACGCTTTACGTCGACGGCGTATCCGTGGCGACGAATACGAACATGACGCTGAAGCCGTCCAGTCTCGGCAACACGAACCAGAATTACCTCGGCCGTTCGCAGTACGCCGGCGACGCCTACTTGAACGGCAGCTTGGACGATTTCCGCATCTACAACCGGGCGCTCGGCGCGGCGGAGATCGCCGATCTTTTCAACGGCTGACCCTGCCTAACCATGCCTGAAGACGGCGGAAGCTTATTCGATGTTCATATGCTTGAGGTAGTAGGCGTTGCGGTAGCCCGTCGGAGTCAGGTGCTCGTATTTGCGGAATAATCGGATAAAATACTTCTCGTCCGCAATGCCCACGTCGCGCGCAATCTGTTTGACGGTTCGGTTCGTTCCGGCCAGCAGCGACTTCGCCTTGAACAGCTTTTGCGCCAGAATGTACTCATGCAGGTTCATGCCCGTATTTCTTTTGAACAACCGGGACAGATAGTCCCGGTTGTATCCGTATTTGTCGGCGATGCTCGAGGCGGTAAGCGGCTCTGCCGTATGAATGCGAATCCATTCGGCGATTTCCGCGACGAGCGGATCGGGGGAGAAGGAAACTTCCGCCGCGTGCCCGGAATCCGCTTGGGCGGCCAGCTCCAGGAACAAGGAAGTCAACTGGTAGTGCAGAGCCGAAGGGTAGACGAGCCTGGAATTGGCCAGATGCTGCAGCTGGTGAAAAAGAATGTCGATTTTGTCGGGGTTGCCGCATTGAAAGAACAGAGGAAAATAGACGCAATTGGTTTTCGCCGCCGGATACTTCTCGGAGTGCCGGCGGTTTCTGTCGTGCAGCCATTCTTCGCCGCCGACGATCTGGACATTCTCGGGGCACAGGAAATGCACCCAGTAGAAGGACAATTCTTCCTCGCTCGGCCGATAGCCGGCATGCGTTTCGCCCGGAAGCAGCAGCAGCGCGCATCCGGGTTCCACGGCGTAGCGGTCGTTTTGCTGTTGGATGTGCAGCGTCCCCCGTACGCCGATGATGATCTCGTAGCTGTCGATCATACGGCGGGTATGCGTCCAGGGACGAAGCGAATGGAACTGGCCCGTGGAAACGAACTCCAGCGGCTGGCGAATTTCTGTTTTCAGGAATCGCACATCGCATGACTCCCTTGGAACGATCCGGAATAGGTGCTGTGATCTTATTATAGCGAAACCGCACTCCGGCGGGTATCCTCGGTTCGTTCAGGCGAGAAGTCGGTTTTGTCCACCTATTGTCGATCTTGGGATACCGACAGCGCGGAGGGGACGGTGCTATGATGGGAGCAAACGAAGCCAACCGAATGGAGGAGAACGTTATGCCGCTTCGACGTATGCAACCGCTCCCGATCCGCGACGTGACGATAGACGACCGCTTCTGGGGACCGAGACAGTCGCTCGTTCGCGACACGGTCATTCCGTACCAATGGCAGGCCATGAACGACGAGATCCGGGGCGCCGAGCCGAGCCGTACGGTAGAAAACTTTCGTATCGCCGCCGGGGAATCGCAGGCCGAATATTACGGGCAGGTGTTCCAGGACAGCGATCTGGCCAAATGGCTGGAGGCCGTCGGTTACGCCTTGTCCGTCAAGCGCGACGAGGAGCTCGAACGGATCGCGGACGGCGTCGTCGACCTTCTCGGCCGGGCGCAGCGGCCCGACGGGTATTTGAATACGTATTTTACCGTGGCGAAGCCCGGCCGGAAGTGGACGAATCTGCGCGACGACCATGAGCTATATTGCGCGGGGCATCTGATCGAAGCGGGGGTGTCCTACTACGAAGCCACGGGCAAGCGCAAAGCTCTCGACATTATGACGCGGTACGCCGATCATATCGTCGCGACGTTCGGAACGGAGCCCGGGCAGATCCGGGGCTACGACGGACATCCGGAAATCGAGCTCGCCCTCGTCAGGCTGTACCGGGCGACCGGCGACGAGCGGTACTTGAAGCTTAGCCGTTTCTTCGTCGAGGAGCGCGGACGGCAGCCCTCGTTCTTCGATCAAGAGGAAGCGCAGAGAACGGAGCACCGCGTGGCCCGGAGGCAGCCCGACTATTTTCAGGCTCATCTGCCGGTTCGCGAGCAGAAGACGGCGGAGGGCCATTCCGTCCGGGCGCTGTATCTGTTCAGCGGCTTGACCGATCTGGCGGCGGAGTACGGGGACGCCGAACTGCTGGAAACGTCCAGGGAGCTGTGGAGGAACGTGACCCGCAAGCGGATGTACATTACCGGCGGAGTCGGGTCCAACGAATATTGGGAATCCTTCACGATCGATTACGACTTGCCGAACGACCGGGCGTACGCCGAAACGTGCGCGGCGATCAGCCTGATGTTCTGGGCGAGCCGGCTGCTGCAGCTCGAAGCGGACGGAGAGTATGCCGACGTCATGGAGCGCGCGCTATACAACGGCATACTAAGCGGCATGTCCCTCGACGGCAAGCGCTACTTCTACGTGAACCCGCTGGAGGTGTGGCCCGACGCCTGCCGCATCCGCGAAGATCTGCGGTCCGTGGCTACGGCCAGGCAAGCGTGGTTCGGCTGCGCCTGCTGCCCGCCGAATATCGCCCGCCTCATCGCTTCGCTCGGGCAGTATATCTACTCGTACGACGAGGACGGCCGTCAATGGTTCGTCCATCTCTACATCGGAGGCGAGGCGCGGCAGACGATCGACAACCGTCAGGCGCGCTTGACGCAGCGGTCCGCCTACCCGTGGGACGGACATATCCGGCTGAGCGTCGACGCGGAGTCGCCCGCGGATTTTACGATCGCCCTGCGCGTGCCGGGCTGGTGCCGAGGCGCGATGTGCAAAGTGAACGGAGAAAGCGTGGATCCGTCCCGTCATACGGTCAAAGGCTACCTTCGCATCAGGCGGATCTGGACAGCCGGCGACGAGATCGAGCTGATCCTGCCGATGGCGGTCGAGAAAGTTCGCGCGAATCCGAAGGTGAGAGCCAATGCCGGCAAGCTGGCGCTGCAGCGGGGGCCGATCGTCTACTGCTTGGAGGAGACGGACAACGGCGGGGGACTGCACGACATTCGAATCCCGGACGCTTCCGAGTTTGCGGCCCGATTCGAAGAGCATCTGTTGGAAGGCGTCGTCGTCTTGCGAGGCGACGCGCTGCGCGCGAAGGAGACGCCGGGCGAGGACGATTTGTACGCGATGTCGCCGCGCCCGGCCGAGCCGGCGAAGGTTACGGCCGTTCCGTATTATGCCTGGGCGAACCGGGAGCCGGGCGAGATGCTCGTATGGCTCCGGGAACAGCGCTCCTAGGATCTTCAAGTCCCGAACATCCCGGCGGGCCGGCTTGCCGGCTCGCGGGGATCGCTTGATATCGTCCGAATGGAGGTGCTTGCATGATCCGGAAATTCCGCGAGTACATGAACATCAATACGATCCGGGGCAAGTTTTTTTGGCTGGCGACGACGATCGTCATCGTTCCGATGATGATTTTGAGCACGATTTTTTACAACATTACCGCGACCAATCTGGGCAACAACGCCAAGAAGCATGCGTTCTCCTCCTTGAATATGGCGAATCTGTATTTGGATCAAGTGATTAAGGACGTCAACGATCTTACGAACGTCATTATGGGCAATCAAGAGCTGCAAGCGATTTTGCTCGACGGGAACATGGACGACTACGCCTATCTCCGCAACGGGAACAAAATCTCCAAGATGATGAACGTCTACACCCAATCCAAGCCCTTCATCTCCTCCTACCTGATTTACTCCGCCAGAGGGACCGGCGTCAAGCGGCTGTTCCGCGGCACGGATTCCATCATCTTTTCCCATCAGAATACGATGAGCCCGGACATCGCCGAGGGCTATTTTCAAGAGCTTAAAGCGAACAATCGAATTATGTGGATCAATAGCAATCCGTTCGATACGGCAGAGGACGCGGCCTATGCGCCGAGAATGGTCGTCGGCAAGCTGCTGAAGAAGACGGAAGGCGACTACGATACGCTCGGTTTTCTGATGCTGGAGATCGACAAGGACTATTTTTTCAAAGGACTGCAGTTTCTGAATCCGACCGAGCAATCGCAGGTGTTCGTTCGGGACGACGCGGGAAGGGTGATGTACCAATTGCCCCGGGCGGCCGATCCGCTCCGGGAGCAGGCGCTCGCGGACAAGCTGCGCGAGTCGGCGTTTCCGGCCGCGTTCGGCAAGCCTCATTTCGAGCTGGAGGGCAGCAAGTTCTACGGGGCTTCTGTCGTCAACGAGAGAACCGGCTGGACCATGACGACGGTCATCGAGGATTCGATGCTGCTTCGGGACGCCAACAAGCTGGGCTCGTTTACGATCCAGACCTTCTTGCTCGTGCTGATTATCGGGTGGGCGATCGCGTTCGCGTTCAGCAATTCCATCAGCAGGCCGCTTAGCCGGCTTCGCTCCATGATGGTCGTCGGCCCGCGCTCGGACATGCTGCCGCAATACCGCTTCAAGGCGCATGACGAGGTTAGTCAGATCGGGGAGAAGTTTATCCGGATGATGGAAGAGAACCGCGAGCTGAACGCCCAGGTGTACGATGCGATGCTCAAGCGCAAGGAAGCGGAAATCCAAGTTCTGCAGGCGCAGATTAATCCGCATTTCCTGTACAACACGCTGGAAAGCCTCAACGGCTTCGCCGTCTTGCGCAATCAGCCCGAGATGAGCGAGGTCATCGGAGCATTGGGCAAATTTTTCCGAACGACGCTCAGCCGCGGGAACGATCTCATTCCGGTGGCGGAAGAGCTGGAACACGTGTCCTCCTACGTCAAAGTGCAGCAGTTCCGATTCAAGGACAAGCTGGATTGGATCTGCGAGGTCGAGGACGAGATGGCGCCTTATTGGATACCGAAGCTGCTTCTGCAGCCGCTCGTCGAGAATGCCATCTACCACGGGTTAAAGGGCGGCACGAGAGCGGGCATGATCATGCTGTCCGGCGAGCTGGCCGGCAATGCGCTCAAGTTCCAGATCAGCGACGACGGACACGGCATTTCGGCGGAACGGATGGCTGAGATTGTCCGCGCGCTCGGCTCGGGGGAGCAGGGAGAAATCTACGGACTGAAAAACGTGCACGACCGGATCAACCTGAGGTTCGGGTCGGGCTATGGCCTGGAATTGGCCAGCGAGCCCGGGGAGTATACGACGGTATCGATTACGATTCCCCTTCTGGACAGCCAGGGCCGGATCATTGACTGGGAAACTCGCAATCGCACGAAAAAGGAGGATATCGCGGGATGAAAGCGATGATCGTCGACGACGAATATTACATTCGCGAAGGGTTGATGAAGTCGGGGCTATGGGAAGAGCTGGCCATCGAGGTGGCGGGCGAAGCGGAGGACGGCGTATCGGCATGGCGCAAGTACCAGGATTGCCGTCCGGATATTCTGCTTCTGGATATTAACATCCCCGAGCTCAACGGCATCGAGCTGGCCCGGCTGATCCGCGGAGATAACGAGAATGCGCAAATTATATTTCTGACCGGATACGACGAATTCCAGTGGGTGAAGGAAGCCGTGTCTCTGCAGGCCTCGGATTATTTGCTGAAGCCGGTCGCTCGGGAGGAGCTCGGGAATGCGCTCGAGAAGGCGAAGCATCGGATGCAGATCGCGGAGAATCTCAATCTGCATGTCGACCTTCTGCAAAAGCAGGTGTACGAATTCAGCAAGGCGGCTCACGAGCAATGGCTGATCGATCTCGTTCAGCAGCGGCGTCCTCTGGAGCAGAGCCTGGAGCTGCTCGCATCGAGCGGCGTCCGGCTGGACCCGGAAGGGCAATATGCCGTACTGGTCTGCGTCATCGACGATTATTTCCAAATGTACGAAAGATGCTCGACCGGAGAGCGCCAGCTCTATCAATACGCCTACCGCAAGCTGACGGAGGAAGCGCTGGAGCCGTTCGCCCGGGCGTACGCGTTCGGCGAGAACGCCGGAAGGGTCGGCGTGCTGACCGGCCTTGCCCCGGGACAGCCGGAGCCGCGGGACATCGCCGAGCGGCTGCGTTCCGTCTTTGCGGAATATTTGAAGCTGTCGGTCAGCATCGGAATCAGCAATCCGGCGCAAGGCTTGCAGAGGACGTTCAACGCTTATCACGAGGCGGCGCGAGCGATGGAATACCGGGCGATCGTCGGCGGAGGGCAGATTATTCCCTATTCGTCCACGGCGAAGACGATGTCCCGGAACAACCGCATGCTGGACAAAGAGCTTTATCTGCTGAGCGAAATCCGCGCCGGCCACGAGGAGAACGTCGTCCGGATTTTGCGGGAATGGTCGGACGACTTGCGGTCGCTGGGCTGGGACGAGATGAAGCTCGTCGCCTCCCAGCTCGTCATGTTCGTCATCCGTTTATTCAAGGAAGCCCGGGTCGCGAACCAAGCCGTCGTTCGCTCCAATCCGTTGGTCGAATTATCCGAATGCCGCACGGCGGACGAGCTCGTCCGGTTTCTTACCGCTTACTTTACCGAGGTCGGGCGCGTGATCCGCATGTCCAGGGAAGTGCCTTCCCACCGGATTATCGAGCAGGCGAAGACATGGATTCGCGAGCATATCGCGGAGGACGTGAGTCTGGTCAATCTGGCGGAGCACTTGAACATCAGTCCGAAATACTTAAGCAGCAGGTTCAAGCAGGCGACGAACGAGACCTTCGCGGAATTCACGACGCAAGTTCGCTTCGAGCGGGCCAAGACGCTGCTCGCCGATCTCGATCTGAAGGTGCTGGACGTCGCGCGGAAGGTCGGGTTCACCGACACGAATTATTTCAGCATGGCGTTCAAAAAGCAGTTCGGCATGACGCCGACCGAATACCGCAGGAAGTTTCTTTAAGTGCGTGTTCAAAAAGTCCTTACCAAAACAAAGAGCGTATGGACTTATTCGATTGTTCGGCTCCCGGCTTCCCCGCATAATGAAAACGAGCTTTCGAAACCGATACGAGGGGAGCATGTCTGATGGGAATGAAAAGATGGAGCGGTTTCATCCTGGCGTTGGCGCTGGTCTTGGCGCTTGCCGCTTGCGGAGGCGGCGATTCGAAGGAAAGCGCGGCGCCTTCTTCCTCCGGGAGCAAGGCGCCCCCGCAAGAGCCCGTAAATCTGAAATTCATGTTCTGGGGCAGCAACGAGGAGAAGAAAGCGGTGGAAGGGATGGTCAAATCGTTTAACGACAGCCACCCGCACATTCAGGTGACCGCGGAACACGTGCCCGGCGATTACAACACGAAGATCAACACGCTGATGGCGTCCAACGAGCTTCCGGATGTCGCCTACTTGCCGGATTCGCTTGCTTCGAAATGGGGATCGGAAGGGAGGCTGCTCGATTTTACGCCGTTCGTGGAAAAATCCGAGGAGCTGCAAAACCGTCTGCCGGCGTCTTTCTACTACAGCGAGCCGGGCAAGGTCGTCGGATACGCCACCGCGGCGGAGGTCATGGTCATCTATTACAATAAGGATTTGTTTACGGAAGCGGGCCTCGAGCTTCCTCCCGTGGAAGCGGAGAAGGCGTGGACATGGGAGCAATTCGTCGAGGTCGCCAAGAAGCTGACCAAGGACAAGAACGGCAGAACGGCTGCCGACCCGGATTTCGATCCGAAAAACGTCGATCAGTACGGCTTCTCCTTCGGCGCCGACCGTTCGACCTGGGCGCCGCTCATGGCGAGCAACGGCGCGAGCATCACGGACGAGTCCGGAATGAATTACGCGATGAACAGTCCGGAATCGGTCGAGGTGTTCCAGGCGCTGCAGGACCTGCTCTTTAAGTACCGGGTTTCCCCGGATTTGATTCAGCAGAAAAACATGCCCGACAATTATGTCCGGCTGCAAACCCGCAAGGTCGCGATGGTGCTCGACGGAACGTGGGCGCAGCTCGATATTTCCAAAGCGAAGCTCAACTACGGAATCGGGGTCTTGCCCGTGTTCAAAGAACCGAAAACGACCTACATTGCCGGCGCGAGCGTCGTGTTCGCCGATACGAAGCATCCGGAAGAGGCGATGGAGTTCTACAAATTCCACAACAATCCGGAGCAGGTCGATCTGTACAGAACCGGTCTGTGGATGCCCGTCGAGACGAAATATTATACCGATCAGGCGGCGATCGACCTGTGGACGAAAGAGGTGCATCCGCCCGAATGGAAGACGGCCGCGATCGATTACGCCTTGAACTATTCGGTGAAATCGCCTTCGGCCAGTCTGAAAAATTGGCCGGAACTGAACACGAAGATTACGCCCGCCCTTGAGATGATCTGGACGAACAAGAAGTCGGCCAAGGAAGCGCTCGACGAGCTGGAGGCGCAGGTGCAGCCGCTGCTTCAGGGGAAATACGCCGACCGGTAGGCGGCCGATGCGTCAGGCGGAAAAGCCCCGAATCCGTTCGGGGCTCTTTGTCGCCGACGCCCGTCCAAGATGAAGCATAGAGCCAACGCGGCAGAGCGGCAGAAAGGGGACAAGACGGCGCATGCGCAAAAAATCGTCGGGCATCGCCCGCATGGAACGAAGATGGGGGATCATCTTCGCCATGCCGCCCATCCTGGGGCTGTTAGGCTTTACGCTGTATCCCGTTACCGCTTCCTTCTTCTACAGCCTGACGAACTGGACGATCGGAAGCGATTGGGAGATGGTAGGCTTCGGCAATTACAAGACGGTGTTCACCGCGGACCCGTTGTTCGGCAAGGCGCTGTACGCGACGACCTACTACGCGCTCGGAAGCGTGCCGATCGGCCTCGCGGCGGCCTTCGCGGTCGCGATGCTGCTGAACCAGAAGGTCAAAGGCTTGTCCGTCTTCCGGACGATCTTCTACTTGCCGACGATCGTTCCGAGCATTGCGAATACGATTCTATGGCTGTGGATTTTCAATCCGGACTTCGGCCTGCTCAATTCCGGCTTGAAATCGGTCGGGCTGCCGACCTCGCAATGGGTGTACGGCGAAGCGACGGCGATCCCTTCGCTGATCATGATGAGCACGTGGGGCGTGGGCAACACGATTCTGATCTTTCTAGCCGGTCTGCAGGGGGTTCCCTCCCATCTGTACGAAGCGGTCGACGTAGACGGCGGCAGCCGCTGGCACAAGTTCCGGCATATTACGATTCCGTACATGACGCCGACGATCTTCTTCAATCTGATCATGGCGCTGATCGGCACGTTCCAGGCGTTCAACCAGGCCTACGTCATGACCGAAGGCGGGCCCAACAATTCGACGCTGTTCTACGTGTACTACCTGTACCGCAAGGCGTTCGCCGAATCGAAGATCGGCTACGCGTCGGCTCTAGCCTGGGTGTTGTTCGTAATCATCATGACGCTCACCTTCATCGTCTTCAAGACTTCGAAGAAATGGGTTCATTACGAAGGAGGAGGGAAGTGATGATCGCCGGAACGAAATCGAATCCGCTTCGCGCCATGCTGTACGCGACGCTCGTCGTCGGCAGCCTGATCATGCTCTTTCCGTTCATTTGGCTCGTACGCAGCTCTCTCATGGACAATAGCCAAATTTTTATTTTCCCTCCCGAGTGGATCCCCAGGCCGTTCATGTGGAGCAATTTCCGGGAAGCGCTGACCTCCGTGCCTTTCGCGCGCTATTTCCGCAACACGATGACGATCGAGCTGTTCGTCGTATGCGGCGTGCTGTTGACGAGCGTGATGGCGGCATTCAGCTTCGCCCGGCTGAACTGGCCGGGAAGAAATATCGTGTTCGCCGTGCTGCTCAGCTCGATGATGCTGCCGTATGCGGTGACGCTTATCCCGACCTTTATGCTGTGGAGAAGCCTGGACGCGATCAACACGTTTTTGCCGCTTACGGTTCCGGCCTGGTTCGGAGGCGGAGCATTCAACATTTTTCTGCTGCGGCAATTTTTCCTCACCATACCGAAGGAGCTGGACGAAGCGGCGTACATGGACGGAGCTACGCCGTTCAAGGTGCTGTGGACGGTTATCGTGCCGCTGGCCAAGCCCGCGCTGATCGTGGTAGGCATCTTCTCCTTCATCGACGTATGGAACGATTTTCTCGGCCCGATCATCTACCTGAACAGCGACGACAAGTTTACGCTCGCGCTCGGGCTGGCGACGTTCAAAGGACTGTACAATGCGCAATGGGGTTATTTGATGGCGGCTTCGGCGGCGATCGTCGCTCCGATTCTGCTGCTCTTCTTCGTTGCGCAGCGGTATTTCATCGAGGGAATTACCTTGACGGGAATCAAAGGGTGAGGAGGGATGAGAAAGGATGGAGGCGCGAAGGCTGGAACTCGTCCGACAAAGGCTGTCGGCGTCGAACCTGGATGGGCTGCTCGTCACGAATCCGCATAACCGCAAGTATATGACCGGGTTTTCGGGGTCCGCCGGTTACGTGCTCGTCACGCAGGATCAGGCGCTGCTGCTCACGGACTTCCGCTATACGGACCAGGCGGCGGAGCAGGCGAAGGCCTACGAGGTCGTAAAGCACGCTGCCCGGCCGGCGGACACGATTGCCGACGCCTTGCGAACGGCCGGCGTGCGCAGGCTCGGCTTCGAGCACAATCACGTGACGTACGCTTCCTATGAAGCGTACCGGGAGCAATTCGCCGGCGTCGAGCTCGCGCCGGCCGGGGGGATCGTCGAGGAGCTACGCGCGATCAAGGACGAGCGGGAAATCGGCTGTATCCGGAAGGCGGTCGAGCTGACGGAGCTGGCGTTCGATCACATTCTCGGCGTGCTGAAGCCGGGCATGTCCGAGCTGGACGTGTCCGCGGAGCTGGAATACGCGATGCGCCGGGCCGGGGCGCCGTCCTCGGCCTATGCGACGATCGTCGCTTCCGGCGAGCGGGGAGCGCTGCCGCACGGGCTGGCCAGCGGCAAGCGGCTGGCGAGAGGCGAACTCGTCACGCTCGACTTCGGCGCGAGCTGCGAAGGCTATTGCGCGGATTTGACCCGTACCGTCTGCCTCGGAACGCCCTCGGAGAAGCAGAAGGAGCTGTACGCCATCGTGCTGGAAGCGAACCGCGCGGCGCTGGAGGGGCTGAAGCCGGGAATGTCCGGCAAGGACGGAGATTCGCTGGCGCGAACGGTGATCGCCGAGCGCGGCTACGGTCCGAACTTCGGCCACGGACTCGGCCATGCCTTCGGGCTGGAAATTCACGAGCCCGTACGCCTGTCGCAGCAAAGCGACGATATTTTGCGGCCGGGCATGGCGCTGACGGTCGAGCCCGGCATCTACGTGCCGGGGTTCGGCGGCGTCCGGATCGAGGACGACATCGTCGTGACCGAGACGGGCATCGAAGTGCTGACGAAGTCGAATAAGGAACTCATTGTTCTGTAATGAAAGATAAGGTGAGCGCCATGAGGTCCGGCACGGCCGATGCCGTCATTATAGGGGGCGGCATTATCGGGATGTCGATCGCCTACTACGCCGCGAAGCTCGGCATCGAGGTCGTCGTCGCGGAGCGGGGAGAGATTGCCGGAGGAACGTCGTCGAAATGCGACGGCAACATTCTCGCCATCGACAAGGAACCCGGCTTCGACAGCCGGATGTCGCTGAAGTCGCAGGAGCTTGTCGCCGAGCTGGCGACCGAGCTGGACGAGGAATTCGAGTATCGCGCGCCGGGCAGCATTCTCGTCTGCGAGAGCGAGGAGGAGATGGCCGCCGCCGAACGCTGGGTCGCCCGGCAGAAGGAAGCGGGACTGCCGTTCCGCATGCTCGACCGTCAGGATTTGCGGCAGGAATGGCCTTATATGGCCGACGATTTGCTCGGGGGACTGGAATGCGCCACCGACTCGACCGTCAATCCGGCGCTGATGACCTATGCGCTGGCGGCCGCGGCTCGCCGGCACGGCGCCCGCATTTGGACGCATGCGCCGGTGAACGCGATCCTGCTGGACGAGCGGAAGAGAATACGCGGGGTGGACACCGACAAGGGCGAGATCAGGACGAACGTCGTCGTCAACGCCGCAGGCGTATGGGCGAAGAGCGTCGGACGGATGGTCGGCGTCGACCTGCCGATCGAGCCGCGCAAAGGACATATTCTCGTGGCGTCCCGAACGGCGAGCATCGGAACGCGGAAGGTGATGGAGTTCGGCTACCTGATCAGCAAGTTCGGGGGAGAGCGCAAGGTCGATCCGAGATTCGAGCCATACGGCATCGCGCTCGTGTTCGAGCCGACGGCTTCGCAAAATTTCTTGATCGGCTCCAGCCGGCAGTTCGTCGGCATGGACGCGCGCGTCGACCAGCGGGTTATCCGGCTGATCGCGGAACGCGCAATCCGTTTCTTCCCGGCTATCGAACACGTTCCGCTGCTGCGCGCTTATGCCGGGCTGAGGCCGTGGACGCCGGACCATCTCCCGATCGTGTCCGGGATCGACGAAATCCCCGGCTTGTATACGGCGGCCGGACACGAAGGGGACGGCATCAGCCTGGCGGCCGTCACGGGCAAGCTGATCAGCGAGATGATCAGCGGCGCGCCGACGTGCATTCCGGTGGAGCCGCTCCGGTACGACAGATTCCGGAGCGGCAATCGCCAAGAGGGGGACGTGTCATGAAGCTGTCCAAAATCGTTACGACGATCGACACCCATACGGGGGGCAACCCGACCCGCACGGTGACGAGCGGCGCGCCCGCACTGTTCGGCGCGACGATGGCTGACAAGATGGTGGACATGTCGCGCCGCCATGACGGATTTAGGCGCGCTTTAATGTACGAGCCGAGGGGACACGAGGTCATGTCCGGCTGCATTCTGACCGAGCCCTGCGATCCGACCGCCGATATCGGCGTCGTGTTCATCGAGACGGGCGGCTACTTGCCGATGTGCGGCCACGACACGATCGGGGTTTGTACGGCGCTGATCGAAGGCGGGCTGTATCCGCCGGACGCAACATCGCTGCGGCTCGATACGCCGGCCGGGCTCGTAGAGGCGACGCTCAGCGTCGAGAACGGCAAGGTGAAGCAGGTGGCGTTCGCGAACGTTCCGTCTTTCCTGTACCGGGAAAACGTGAGCGTAACGGTGGCTGGGCTCGGAGAGCTGACGCTCGACATCGCCTACGGAGGCAACTTCTACGGCCTGATCGACGCCAGAACGCTGAATCTCCCGCTGGTGCCGGGCCGCGCGTCGGAGATCGTCCGGCTGGCCGTTCTCATCCGGGAGGCCGTCAACGCGCAGGTCGAGGTCGTCCATCCCGAAATTCCGGTCATCCGCGGACTGACGCATATCGAGTTCTACGCCGATGCCGTTGCGCCGGAGGCGGACTGCCGCAACGCGGTCGTCGTTCCGCCGGGAGGCATCGACCGCTCTCCGTGCGGAACGGGGACCTCGGCCAAGGTGGCGGCGCTCTGCGCCAAGGGGGAGCTTGCCGCCGGCGAGCCGTTCGTGCACGAAAGCATCGTCGGCTCCCTGTTTTACGCGAAGGTGCTGGAAGAAACCCGGGTCGGGGATTACCCGGCGGTCGTGCCGCAAATCTCCGGGTCGGCTTGGCTGACTGGATTCCATCAGTTTTTCTTGCGGGAGCGGGACGCGCTAAACGAGGGCTTTTTCCTCCTGTGACGCCGTCGCGGAACCGAAATCCGAAAATGGGGGGCTGGCAACGATGGAATTCAGCGAATGGTACTCCGCGATCGACGTTCACGCCGGGGGGCAGCCGCTTCGGCTCCTGACCGGCGGTCTTCCGCCCCTGTCGGGAACGACGCAGCGGGAGAAGGCGGACGATTTTCGCCGCCGCTGCGATGCCGTCCGCAGGAAGCTGATGGCCGAGCCGCGCGGGCATTACGGCATGACGGGAGCCGTCGTCACCTCTCCCGCCAACGAAGGCTCGCAGCTCGGACTGCTGTTCATGAACAACGAAGGCATGGCCGACGTCAGCGGCCATGGCGTCATCGCCGCCGTGACCGCCTTGATCGAGACGGGCCAATTGCGGCCCGAAGCGGCCGCGCCGGGCGTTCGCATCGATACTCCGGCGGGTACGGTTACCGCTTACGCGGAGTGCGAGGGCGCCGAAGTTCTGTCGGTGTCGTTCGATCACGTGCCGAGCTTTGCGCATGCGCCGGACGTTTCGGTCGCGCTGAGCGGCCTTTCCTTCACCGTGGACGTCGTCTATAGCGGAGCCTTCTACGCGGTCGCCGACGCGCGGTCGCCGGGGGGCGTGCCGCTTGAAGCGAGCGCGCTGCCCGATTTGCAAAGCAGGGGGGAGGGCATCAAGCGGGCCGTCGAGGCGGATCTGAATCTGAACGATCCCCTGACGGGAGAGCGGGCGGCCGTTCACGGCGTCGTTATCGCGGGTCGGACAGAGCTCCCGGCGGGTCCGGATTACCGCTGCGTAACGGTGTTCGCGGGCGGGCAGATCGACCGTTCGCCGGGCGGGGCGGGCGCATGCGCCCATATGGCGGCCCGGTTCGCGCGGGGCGAGCTTCGGCTCGGGGACGAGGCGACGTACGAAGGAATCGCGGGGGCTCGTGCCGTCGTCCGGGCGCAGAAGCTGCTTCCTTGCGGCAAGCGCGAAGGGGTCGTCTTGCGCATGACGGGCAGCGCCTTCGTCACCGGGCTGATGAACTTCGTCGTCGATCCGGCCGACCCGCTGGCCGAGGGGTTCGTGCTCCGCTGAACGTCCAAGCGGCGTTCGGCTCCCTGTCCATGCGACTCATTTTTTGTGCGATCACAATTCGAGAGGGGACTTCATTCATGGCGAGATTCGAGGGTGTATACGTGGCGTTGGTTACGCCGTTCACGGACGATTACGAGGTGGATTACAAGAGGCTGGCCGAGCTGTGCGAGTGGCAGATCGCGCATGGGGCGAACGGGCTCGTCCCGGCCGGCTCTCTCGGCGAATACGCGACGATGTCGAGCGAGGAACGGGCGAAGGTCGTCGAGACGGTCATCGAAGCGGCCAAGGGCAAGGTGCCGGTCGTCGTCGGCTCCGCCGCGCCGTCGACGAAGCAGGCGGTCTATTGGGTGCGTCACGCGAAGGAGAAGGGAGCGGCGGGCGTCATGGCGCTGCCGCCGATCAACTACCGTCCGCTGGAGCATGAAGTCGAAGCCCATTTCGCGGCGATCAACGAAGTCGGACTGCCGATCGTCGGCTACAACAACCCCCACGACTACAAGGTCGACCTGACGCCGGACTTCCTGGCCAAGCTGGCGAAGCTCGACCAGTTCGTCGCCGTCAAGGAATTTTCCGGGGATATCCGTCGCGTTCACGAGATTCTGGAGAAAACGAACCTGGAAGTAATGATCGGGGTGGACAATCTCGCGATGGAGGGGCCGTTGTTCGGAGCGACCGGATGGATCTCGGGCGTCTCCAACGCGCTGCCCAGGGAGGGGGCCGAGCTGTTCAGGCTGTCCAGGGAAGGCAAGCTGGAGGAGGCGATGAAGCTCTACAGGCATCTGCTTCCGCTCTTCCGCTTCGACGCCAACGCTCAGCTCGTGCAATCGATCAAATATATGATGGAGCTGGCCGGCTTCCCCGTCGGGCCCGCCCGTCCGCCGAGATTGCCGCTGCCGGAAGCGGATTATCAGGCGATCAGGGAAGCGTTCGAGTATGCCGTCAACCGTTAACCGTTAATCAACCGACGAGCTCTGCATGCCAAGGGGCCCAAGAAGGAGGCAATAGGTGTGAACGACAGCAAAAACTGGATCGGCGGGGAATGGATCGTGCCGAACGCGGGCGAGATCGTCGTCCGCAATCCTTCCGACGCGAAGGAGGAGGTCGGCGTGCTGCATCTGTCGGACGCTTCCCATATCGTTCAGGCGGAGCAGGCAGCGCGCGAGGCGTTCGCTTCCTGGTCCCGTCTGACCGGAGCGGCCAGAGCGGAATGCCTGTACAAGATGGCCGCGGCGCTGGAGGCCGGCCTGGACGAAGTCGCGACGCTGGCGAGCCGGGAGATGGGCAAGCCGATCGCGGAGATGCGCGGGGAAACGACACGCGGCGTCCATCTGCTCCGCTATTACGCCGCCGAGGGCGTGCGCGCGAACGGGACCGTCATTCCGTCGAGCGAGCGCGACGTCCTGCAATACGCGAAGCGGGTGCCGCTTGGCGTCGCGGGCGTCATTACGCCGTGGAATTTCCCGGTCGCGATTCCGATCTGGAAGATCGCGCCCGCGCTCATCTGCGGCAATACCGTCGTCTGGAAGCCGGCAGAGATCGCTTCGCTGACCGCATCGCGGCTGGCCGAGATTTTCGCCGCCGCCGGCTTGCCGCCGGGAACGCTCAACCTCGTCGTCGGCAAGGGCAGCCGGATCGGCGACGCGCTGCTGGAGCAGGCGCGATTGGACGCTGTAAGCTTCACCGGTTCGACTTCGACCGGACTGCGCATCGCCGAAGCCTGCGCCCGCCGCAATATCAAATATCAGACCGAGATGGGCGGCAAAAACGCGGCGGTCGTGCTTGGCAACGCCGATCTCGATCAAGCGGTCTCGATGATCGTCAGCGGGGCTTTCCGCTCCGCCGGGCAGAAATGCACGGCGACGAGCCGCATTATCGTGGAGAAGGGCATCTACGATCCGTTCGTCGAAGCGCTGACCCGCGCGGTGTCGGCGATCCGGCTGGCGCCCGCGCTCGATCCGGGCGCTTACCTCGGGCCGGTGGCATCCGCCGGCCAGTTCAAGAGCGTGATGTCGTACGTGGAGATGGCCCGGGAACAGGCGACGATATTGGCCGAGGGCCCCGCGCAGGAGACCGGGAACGACGGATATTACATCCGGCCGATCGTCGCGGCTGGCGTCGATGCCGGGCATCCGCTCGTTCAAGAGGAGATTTTCGGCCCGGTCGCGGCGGTGCTGCCGGCGGACGGCTTCGATGAAGCGATCGCGCTGTGCAACCGAACGGCATTCGGACTGAGCGCTTCCTTGTTTACGCGCGATCTTGCCTGTGCGCACCGCTTTCTGGACGAAGCCCAGGCGGGCATGGTCCGCGTCAACCAGGAATCGGCCGGCGTCGAGTACCAATCTCCGTTCGGCGGCATGAAAATGTCCAGCTCGCATTCCCGGGAGCAGGGGCAGGCGGCGCTCGATTTCTATAGCGAAACGAAAACGTGCGCCATCCGTTACGCCTAGAGGATCGGAACCGATGAACGCCCGTTCGATGACGATCTGTCGCTGCGAGGAAGTGACGCTGGAGCAACTGGAGGAAGCCTATGATTCGGGCTGCCATACCGCGCGCCAATTGAAAATGAAAACGCGCGTCTCGATGGGGGCCTGTCAAGGCCGCGTATGCAGGCGGCTGGTGGAGGATTGGGTTCACGGCAGGCGGCCGGACGCTCCGCGGGACGCGGAGCAGCTGTCCGTCCGTCCCCCGATCCGACCGGTGACGTTCGGTCAGCTGGCGAAGGGGGAAGACGGATGGAACGGATAGACGAACACCCCATTCTGGGAAGGAAAACGCGGCGGGAGCCGGCGGCGTTCACGTTCAACGGGCGGCCGATGACCGGCTTCCGCGGCGAAGCCATCGCCGCGGCGCTGCTTGCCGCGGGCGTCCGAACGCTTCGGAGGCACGAGGAATCGGGCCGTCCGCGCGGCCTGTATTGCGCGATCGGGCACTGCATGGAGTGCCGGCTGTTCGTGGCGGGCAAGGGCATCGTCCGCGCGTGTCTGACGCCGCTGGAAGACGGCATGACCGTGCTGGAAGGGCAGCGGCTGCCTAACGAGATTACCGGGAGGGCGCTGTCATGAGCGGCCGCTTTCGGCATTCGGACCTGATTGTGGTCGGAGCCGGCCCGGCCGGCTTGTCGGCGGCGATCGTCGCCGCCGGCAACGGTCTGAAGGTGACGGTGATCGACGAATACCCGGAGCCCGGCGGCCGCATGCTCGGACAATTTCACGAGGAGCGCGGCCGCTGGTGGGTCGGCAGACGCGTCGCCGAGCAGCTGATCGAGACGTGCGGGAAGCAAGGCGTATCGATCCGCTGCGGCGTCGCGGCGTACGGGCTGCTGAGGGAAGACGGCCTGTGGGAGGTCGCGACCTCGGAGGGCCGGCTGACGGCTCCGCGCGTGCTGCTGGCAACCGGAGCGGCGGAGGCGCCCGTGCCCGCGGACGGATGGACGCTCCCGGGCGTGATGTCGATCGGCGCGGCGCAGGTGCTGGCCAACGTGCAATACGTGAAGCCGGGACAGCGGGGGCTTGTCGTCGGGGTGAACGCGCTGGGGATGGCGATCGCCCGCGAATTGTCGGTCGGCGGCGTATCGCTGGCCGGCATTGTCCTGCCTCCCGCAGGGCCGTTCGCAGGTCCGTCCGCCCAACCCGGTGAGTGCCTCCGGGTGCTGCTGGGCCTGTCGCATCTGGCTCCGTCGCCGTTGTTTCGCCTCGGCGGGAAAATGGCCCATTCGTTCGGAATGGCGGGCATCGTATCCAGGCTGATGCCGCGCAAGGGCATTCGAATCTGGGATATTCCCCTGATGCTGCGAACGGCCGCCATCGCGATTAACGGCGCCGAACGAGTCGAATCGGCGACGCTCGCCGACGTGGACGGGGCGGGCAGGCCGATCGCGGGAAGCGAGCGGGAGCTGCCGGTCGACTTCGTCGCGCTGGCGGGAGGGCTGTATCCGCTCGCCGAGCTGGCTGCGGTCGCCGGCTGCCCGTTCCTCTACACGCCCGAGCTCGGCGGGCATCTCCCGTTTCATAGCGAGAGAATGCAGACCCCTGTCGAAGGATTGTTCGTGGCGGGCAACATCACGGGCGTGGAAAGCGCCCTCGTCGCGATGGCTCAAGGCCGGCTTGCGGGCGCGGCGATCAGCGACGAAGCCGGCGCGTACCGGCGGGACGGGGAGCGGCATGTGGCGGAAGCGGTCGAAGAGGTGCGCCGCGCGCGCGCGGCGGCGCCGATTCAATTCCGACCGGGCATCCCGGAAGCCCGGGAGAATATTTACCGGCTATGGCAGTCGGCCTACAGGGAGGAACGAGACGATGGAAACGAGAAAGACGCTGACGAGCTTGTCGTACAAGAACGTATCCGTTAACGATCCGTTCTGGTCGAAATACAGAAATCTGGTGAGGGAAGAGGTCATTCCCTATCAATGGGACGCCTTGAACGACCGGGTCGAGAATGCGGCTCCGAGCGGAGCGATCCGCAATCTGCGCATTGCCGCCGGGGAAGAGGAAGGGGATTTCTACGGCCGTATTTTCCAGGACAGCGACGTGACGAAGTGGCTTGAAGCGGTCGCCTACAGTCTTGCGTCGCATCCCGATCCCGTGCTGGAGAGGCTCGCCGACGATACGATCGAGCTGCTCGGCAGAGCGCAGCAGCCGGACGGTTATTTGAATACGCATTTCACGATCAAATCCCCCGACCGTCGCTGGACGAACGAGCGGGATAATCACGAGACCTACTGCGCCGGGCATCTGATCGAAGCCGCGGTCGCCTATTACGAGACGACGGGCAAAACGAGGCTGCTCGATATCGCCTGCAAGCTGGCCGACCATATCGATTCGGTGTTCGGGGAAGAGGAAGGCAAGCGAAGAGGCTATCCGGGCCATCAGGAAATCGAGCTGGCGTTAATGAGGCTGTACGAAGCGACGGGCGAGCCGCGCTACTTGAAGCTGAGCCGATTTTTCGTCGACGAGCGCGGACGGGAGCCGCATTACTTCCAATGGGAGGCGGACCAGAGGGCGAAGCGGTTCGGCCCGGAATCGCTGAAGGCGGAGGGCTATTATTCTCTCTACAAGAACAACTATGAATACAACCAGTCGCATTTGCCGGTCAGGGAGCAGGAGCATGCCGTCGGCCACGCCGTGCGGGCGGTATACATGTACGCCGGCATGGCCGACGTGGCGGCCGTGACGGGCGACCGGTCCTTGCTGGAGGCGTGCAAGCGGCTCTGGGACAATGTCACCCGGAGGCAAATGTACGTCACGGGAGGCATCGGCTCCAACCATAACGGAGAAGCGTTTTCGTTCGATTACGATCTGCCGAACGATACGGTCTACGCGGAAACCTGCGCTTCCATCGGACTCGTCTTCTGGGCGCACAGAATGCTGCGGCTCGATCCGGACGGCCGCTATGCCGACGTCATCGAGCGGGCGCTCTACAACGGCACGATCAGCGGCATGTCGCTGGACGGCCGCAGCTTCTTCTACGTCAATCCGCTGGAGGTGTGGCCGAAGGCGTGCGAGCGTCCGGACAAACGCCACATCAAGCCCGTCCGACAGAAGTGGTTCGGCTGCGCTTGCTGTCCTCCGAATCTCGCCAGGCTGATCGCTTCCTTGGGGCAGTACATCTACTCCCGGGGAGACGATATCGTCTACGTGCACCAATATATCGGCAGCGAGACGTCGTTGGCGCTTGCCGGACGGCAAGTCCGGCTGTCCCTGGAATCGAATTACCCGTGGGAGGGCCGCAGCAGTCTGACGGTGAACCCGGACCGTCCAGGGGCGTTCTCGGTCGCGGTCCGCATTCCGGGCTGGTGCGAAGGAGCCGGCATTCGCGTCAACGGGCAAGAGCTTGCGGAAGCCCGTTCCGAGAAAGGCTACCTGATTGTGACGCGCGAATGGCGGGCCGGGGACGTCTTGACGATCGATCTGCCGATGCCGGTCGAACGCGTCTACGCGAACTCGAACGTGCGCGCGAACGCGGGCAAGGTCGCCCTGCAGCGGGGGCCCGTCGTCTATTGCCTGGAGCAGGCCGATAACGGCGAGAGGCTTCAGGAGCTTGCTTTGCCCGAGAAGGCGGAGCTTGTCGCGCGGTACGAGCCGAATTTGCTGGGAGGAGTGACGGTCGTCGACGGGGAAGCGCTCCGGGGCGATGCGCCGGATCCGGACGCGCCGTTGTACGGGAAGAAGAACCGGTCGGAGACGGCCGTTCCTTTCAGGGCCGTTCCCTATTTCGCTTGGGCCAACCGGGGAGAGGGCGAAATGCTCGTATGGATCAGGGAGCGTTAGAGGATAGGAGGAAAAGGAAGAATGAACGACCGGCTGGGTAAGCTGTACGAGGTCATGGACGATCTGCGACTGGATGCCGTTCTGATCACGCTGCCGAAGCACGTCTATTATTTGACGGGCTTCGCCTCCGAGCCGCACGAACGGCTCATGGGGCTCGTGCTGCCGCAAGGGGAGGAGCCGTTTTTGTTCGTGCCGGCTTTGGACGCAGAGGCGGCGCAAGCCGAATCGTCGGTTTCCCGCATCGTGACGCATGCCGATACGGACAATCCGTACGAGGCGCTGAAGCGGAGCTTGCCTTTTCCGGTTTCCCGGCTCGGGGTGGAGAAGGGCCATCTGACCTTGCGGCGGGGCGAAGCGCTGTCGGAAGCTCTGGGCGGGGCCGGCTTCGTCGACGTGGAACAGACGTTGACGGATATGCGCGCGATCAAATCGGCTGAAGAGATCGTCCGGATGAAGGAGGCCGCCCGTCTCGCCGAGCAGGCGCTGCGCGAAGCGCTGAAGCATGTGAGGACCGGCGTTTCGGAGCTGGACGTCGCCGCCGAGCTGGAGTACGCGATGAAGAAGCTGGGGGCGGCTCCCGCTTTCGCGTCCACGGTGCTGTCCGGCGAGAAGTCTGCGCTGCCGCACGGGGCGACGGGCCGTCGGCGCATTCAAGCCGGCGATCTGCTGTTGTTCGATATCGGCGTCGCCTGCGACGGTTATCTGTCCGATATGACCCGGACGTTCGCGGTGGGAGAGATCGGCGCCAAGCTGAAGGACGTATACGCAACGGTGCTCGAGGCGAACTTGCGAGCCATTGCCGCCGTTCGCCCGGGCTCTCCGATCGCCGACGCGGACCGGGCGGCCAGGCAGCTTATCGAAGAACGCGGCTATGGCCGTTATTTTACGCACCGGACCGGCCACGGGCTCGGGATCGAGGTGCACGAATATCCTTCCGTTCACGGAGACAATCGGGATTTGCTGCGCGAGGGCATGGCGATCACGATCGAGCCGGGCGTCTACCTGCCGGGCGAAGGCGGCGTGCGCATCGAGGACGACGTGCTCGTGACGGCGGCGGGAGCGGAAGCGTTGACGACGTTTCCGAAGAAGCTGACGGTCATCGGGTAGCGCGTCCGGCGGCCCCGGCGCTATCGGACACAGAAGACGTTATTTTGCCAAAACTCCCTCATTTTGCCGGCGATCCGGACAGACGATCCGTTATTTCGATGATCAATAGCTGAAATCGCCATCTCGGAGCCAAATAACGGATCCTCTGTCCGCGAAGGTGCGCAAACCCCCGGCTTTGTTCACAGATAGCGGATCCTCTGTCCGAACGACCTGGGGCGACGGGCCGGACGGGCGGATGGGGCCGATGGTCTGTGGAAACGGCATTAGAGCAATCCGGCAACGCTTGCGCTTGCTAGCTATGACGCATACCGCTTGCGGAATTTCAGCGGCGAAATTCCGGAATACTGCTTGAAGCGGCTGGAGAAGTATGGGGGATACTGGAAGCCGACCTGCTCGGCGATTTTCGCGACGGGCCAATCGGTCTTGAAGAGCAGCAGCTTCGCTTGCTCCATCCGGTATTCGTGCAAGTAGTCCATCGGCGTGCGGCGATAGATCTCCTTCATGCATCTGACGATATAGTTCGGGTGAAAATGCAGCGCCTCCGCAAGCGACTCGTTCGTCAGGCCGGACTGATAATGCTGCCGCAAGTAAGCTTCCGTTTTCTCGGCAAGCTTCAAGACAGGCGAGTCGCCAGTGCCGATCCAGCTTACCTCCAGCAGACGCAGCAATTCCATAAACAGCTGCTGCTCGTTCCAATAAGCCTCGTGGCGGAATTCTCGCGAATACGCGAGCAATTTGCGCAAATGGCGTTCGGCCATCGCGAAATCCGGCGGAGAAGCGTATTGCGGAATGCGAATCGTATACGGGTTTTCCCAGGCGTTGCGGTTCGGATAGCGCGGACTTGGCGCGAACTCCGTCTGAAGCCACGTTCCTCCGAAGTCGAAGTGGGTCCAATAGAAGGTCGTTTCCGTGTCGCACGGCTTAACCGCATAATGTTCGCGGTCGGGCAGCAGCAGCAGGGTCTGTCCGCTTGCGACCTCCCATTGGCGATCGTCTTCCCCGATATACAGCGTTCCTCTAATCACCCACAGCATGTCGAACAGTCCGATGTTTCGGCGGCTGGGATGCTGCTCTCCCGGCTGCAAGGTCGATACGTCCGTCGTGATGTAGTGCGGAATCGGCGGGATTTCCATGGTCACCAGTGTCTGTTCGCTCATGCGCCACCCTACCCGTTCACAGAGGTTGTTCAAAAAGTCCAATTTTGATCACGAAGTGATTCAGGAAGCGGATTCGTAGATTTGACTACGCTCCGTTCCTCATCACCGGTCTTCATCCAACCTTCCCGGATGCATGGGCGAGCAGTTCGCCGTCAGGCGAACGACCAGCCTCGGTGCTGAAAATCGGACTTTTTGAACTTGCACTAACAGTGTGAAAATTTATCTTTTTTCGTGTCGCCTTGTTGGTGTTTTCGCCTTCGTTCCAAGGATAAACTGGATGATAGGAATCGTCAAATTCATATAAATCATTCAGGAGGGAATACGGATGGGGGTTCCGACGAACGGGTTAGAAGTTGGCGATGTGCGAATAGAGGACGGGTTCTGGGACTCGTATACGGAGCTGGTGCGGAAGACGGTTATTCCGTATCAATGGGAGGCGCTTAACGATCGGATCCCGGACGCCGAACCGAGCTATGCGATTCGGAATTTCCGGATTGCGGCCGGAAGGGAGCAAGGGGAATTCGGCGGATTTGTTTTTCAGGACAGCGATTTGGCCAAATGGCTGGAAGCGGTCGGATATTCCCTCGGCAGCCATCCTGACCCGGCGCTGGAGCGAACCGCGGACGATGTCATCGAGCTGATCGCCGCCGCTCAACAGGAGAACGGTTACTTGAACACGTATTTTACGATTAAGGAACCGGACAAGAAGTGGACGAATCTTTACGAAGCTCACGAGCTTTATTGCGCCGGCCACATGATCGAGGCGGCCGTCGCCTATTTTGCGGGCACCGGAAAGAGGAAATTGCTTGACGTCGTCTGCAGATTGGCCGACCACATCGATACGGTTTTCGGACGGGAGCCGGGCAAGCTGCGCGGGTACGACGGTCATCAGGAGATCGAGCTTGCTCTCGTGAAGCTGTACGATGCGACAGGCGAGAAGCGGTATTTGGAGCTGGCGCGATTTTTCGTCGACGAACGCGGAGCGACGCCGAATTTCTTCATCGAGGAGTGCGAGCGCAGGGGCGGAATCAGTCATTGGACGAACGCGAAGGCGCCGATTCCGACCGTAGAGCAGCTCGCCTACAATCAGGCCCATAAGCCGGTTCGCGAACAGGACGTTGCGGTCGGACATTCCGTTCGCGCGGTATACATGTACGCGGCGATGGCGGATCTCGCCCGCTTGACGAACGATCGGGAGCTGCTGGAAGCCTGCCGCCGGCTGTGGAACAACATGACGGGAAGGCAAATGTATATTACGGGCGGAATCGGCTCGACGCATCAGGGCGAAGCGTTCTCCTTCGACTACGACTTGCCTAACGATACCGTCTACGCGGAAACTTGCGCCTCGATCGGACTGCTGTTTTTCGCCCGCCGCATGCTGCAATTGGAGGCGAGGAGCGAATACGCGGACGCGATGGAGCGCGCCCTTTACAACAATGTAATCGGGAGCATGTCGCAGGACGGCAAGCATTACTTCTACGTCAACCCGCTGGAAGTCTGGCCGAAGGCTTCGGAGAATAACCCCGATCGCAGACATGTGAAAGCGGTGCGTCAGAAATGGTTCGGCTGCTCTTGCTGTCCGCCCAACGTCGCGCGGCTGCTCAGCTCGTTGCAAGAGTACGTATATTCCGCCGATTCGGCCCGCAATACGGTCTATACGCATTTGTTCATCGGCAGCGAAGCCCGATTCGAATTGGCTATTGGCCGGGCCGCCTTCAAGCAGCAATCGGGTTTGCCGTGGAAAGGATACGTCCGGTTCGAATTGTCCGAAGCGCCGAATAGCGCATTTACGCTCGCGTTGCGCATTCCGTCCTGGTGCAGCGGCAAGGCGGGTCTGAAAATTAACGGCGTTGTCGCGGAGTACGAGACGGTGAACGGATATGCGCTCGTACACAGGCTCTGGACGAAGGGGGACGTGGCGGAGTGGGAGCCCGATCTCGATGCCCGGTTCATTGCCGCGAATCCGGAGATCCGGGCGAATGCCGGGAAAGTCGCCATAGAACGGGGACCGCTCGTTTATTGCCTGGAGGAAACGGACAACGGCAGTCCGCTTGCGGCGTTATCCGTCGATCCCGATGCGGATCTGCGATCGATCGATGACGACAATTTGCCCGGAGGAGCCGTCGCCATTGAAGCGGAAGGTTATTGCGCGGAACGGACATCCTGGGACCCGGATACGCCGTATCGCCCGTTCCGGCAATCCCGGGATGCGAAGCGCGCGAAATTGAAGGCCATCCCCTATTATTTATGGGGGAATCGGCAGCCGGGAGAAATGTCCGTCTGGATCCGTACCGGCAGGAAATAACGATTCCTCTGGCAGGGCAAGAGGACGATTCGGAAGCCCCTCTAATCGGGGGCTTTTTTGCGATCGGACACAGGAGCCCTTATTTTGCCGTAACCCCCTCATTTTGAAGTTGGTTCGGACAGAGGATCCGTTATTTCGATGATTTAGGGTCGAAATCGCCGTCTCGGAACCAAATAACGGATCCTGAGTCCGCACAGATGCAAAAAAACCGGTTTTGTTCACAATTAGCGGATCCTCTGTCCGAACGGTTCGGGGCGACAGGGCAAACAGGATGAAAATACAGTTGGACGTTGGATCGACGGGGGAAAGAGGCGGACGACGGCGAACCGGACGGTGCGGAAAGACTGCGGCAAGCGAAAGCGCGGGGAACGAATCAAGTGCGAAAGGACCGTCAGGGCGAACTTCCCTGACGGTATTTCTTATGACGGATTCGCGTTTTTTTGCTTCATTTTACTGCGGGTGTTTAGAGTGAAAGGGATGCTGTTTATTGACAGGCATAAGGGACACCATCGAAGTGGCTCGCAGCAAATTCGCCGGGGGCCAAGGAACGACGGCATCGCCTTATTTGATCGCGACACCGGAACCGTTCAATGCCATTCGCGATTCGGGCGCCTATCGGCGAGCGTTTCGTCTCATTGCCGATATCGATTTGTCCGCCTATGCGTCCGCGAATGGAGGCCGGGGCTGGGAACCGGTCTATTTGGAGGGGTCTTTGGACGGGGACGGGCATCGCATTACCGGGCTGACCGTCAATCGGCGAATGAGATTCGCCGGCGGACAAGCGGGTCAGATTGGCGGCGACGATACAATCGGATGGCGTTCGGATTAGCGTGGAAGACGAGGGGCAATGGATCGCAGCGGACGACCTCGACGGCATCTTCAACCCCGTGAACCGGGGGCCGATCCGCTGCCGGGAAGCGGCCTTGGCCTTGCCATTGCCAAGGAAATCGTTGAGCAACACGGCGGCGCGATCACGGCGGCAAGCGAGCCCGGCAAGGGCAGCCGATTCGTCGTTCACCTTCCCGCGTAGAAAACGATTCGTTGATCGGCAGTTACTCCATAATTCTGCCGAAATTGTTATAGCTATTCATGCTATTGACGAAACCCATAATTCCATATACAGTTATGTCTAAATCAACAAGTAACCTAACAAAAATAGGTTAAATGTGAGGATTGTAAGGCTAAGATGTAAATAGAGCAAGCCTGAGGAGGATTTGCTTATTCTAATGAAGCGGAAGCTTGCCGCGCTAGCCGTTGCGATCGCCGCGGTCGGCATGGTCTCATGCGATCTGCGGGAAGAACAACAGACGGAATGGACATTCGAAGCCGAAAACGGGGCGTTAGGCGGCGTGGAAACGGCTTCGGCTTCGGCGGGTTTTTCGGGAGACGGGTATGTGACGGGATTTGACGCCGAAGAGGATTCGCTTGCGATAATTATCGACGCGCCCGATGAAGGGCTGTATGAGCTGCGCGTCGGGTATCGAAGTCCGAACGGCGAGAAGACGACGCGTTTGTCGCTTAACGGAAAGCCGTTCGGCGAGATGAAGCTGAAGCCGTCGGATACGTTCGCGGAGACCGAAGCGGGTAAGCTGCTGCTGGCCAAGGGGATAAACGAGCTGCGGTTTCATTCTTACTGGGGGTGGTACGATATCGATTACGTCACGGTATCCAAAGCGCCTCCGCGGCCTAAGCACCGGGTTCCGAACAAGCTGGTCAATCCGGCCGCATCCAGGGAAGCGCTGGCGCTGCACCGGTTTCTGATCGAGCGCTACGGAACGCATATTTTGGCCGGGCAGCAGACGCTGAAGGATGCGCTGCAGCTGAGCTGGGATTACGGGAAGCTGCCCGCCGTCGTCGGGTTCGATCTGATCGATTATTCGCCGTCGCGACAGGAGAACGGCGCGGTCTCCAACGAGATCGAAAACATGCTGCAATGGCACGAGATGGGCGGCATTGCCACGCTGGCGTGGCACTGGAACGCCCCGTTCGGCCTGATCGATTCCGCGGAACAGCCATGGTGGAGAGGCTTCTACGCCGAAGCGACGACCTTCGATCTCGAAGCGGCGCTGGCCGATCCGGATTCGGAGGAATACCGGCTCTTGCTGAGAGATATCGATGCGATTGCCGTTCAATTGCAACGCCTTCAGGAAGCTCGCATTCCGGTATTATGGCGGCCGCTGCACGAAGCGGAAGGCGGCTGGTTCTGGTGGGGCGCCCAAGGACCCGAACCGGCCAAGCAGCTATGGCATTTGCTGTACGACCGTCTGACGAATCGGCACGGCATTCATAATTTGATCTGGATTTGGAATTCCGAGGACGCAGAATGGTATCCGGGCGACGATACGGTCGATATTGTCAGCGTCGATTCTTACCCCCAGCCGGGCGATTACAATCCGGTCAGCCGCTCCTACGAAAATCTGGTCAAGCTGGTGAAGGACGAGAAGCTGGTCGCGCTTACGGAGAACGGCCCGATTCCCGATCCCGAGCTGTTGATTCGCTATGAGGCGCACTGGAGCTGGTTCTGCACTTGGAGCGGAGAGTTTATTCAGGATGGGGTCCAGAACAGCAAGGAGCATATTCGTTACGTGCTGGAGCACGAATACGTCATTACGCTCGACGAGCTGCCGGACTTTCGCGGCGGATAAAGCGGAATCGCAACAAAACATTTTCAATTTGAGCTCGGCTTTAGTATGATATCATCATAAAAAATACGGCTTCGAAAGCGATCGAAAACTATTGAAATTCACGAACGGATGAGACGGATGAGGAATAAGGTAACGATGCAGGAAATCGCCGATTTAGTCGGCGTTTCCAAATTTGCGGTGTCCCGCGCGCTGAGCTCGAAGCCGGGCGTCAGTCCGCAGACGAGGGAAACGATCCTGAAGGCGGCCGGTCAGCTCGGCTACTTCAACCATAACGAGCTTGCGAAGACGACGATCGAGATGAGGCCGGTCCAGCAGAGCGGGCTGTCCGGCACGATTGTCATTTTATTTCCTAATGTCCGCTACCAGAATAAGGAGTCGCTTTATTGGGGGCCGGTGTTCGACGGCATCACGAACAGGCTGAACCAGGAAAAGCTCGATATCGTCACGCTTACGGAGCCGTCGACGGACAAGATGTTCAGCTTGCTCAATCCGGAGGCCATTCACGGCATCATCACGATCGGCTCGATCTCAACCCCGATTCTGCTCGACATCGGCCGGCTGAACATTCCGGTCATTATGGTCGATCATGCCGATCCGGCGTTTCAATGCGATACGGTGTTTGCGGACAACTTCAACGGCATGAGGAAGATCATGACCCGGCTGATCAGCAGAGGATACCGGAAGTATCAGTTTGTCGGCAACATTCGGGATGCGCAGAGCTTTTACGAGCGCTGGATCGCGTTCAAGGCGGCGCTTGAAGAACACGATATCGGGCTGAAGCAGGATCCGTTGCTTGCTGGACCGGATGCGGACGACATCTACACGCTGATGCCGAAGGTGTCGCTGGATGAGCTGCCGGAGGTGTTCGTATGCGCGAACGATTCGAATGCCGCTTTTCTCGTGGACGAGCTTCACAAACGCGGCATCCGCGTCCCCGAGCAATGCGTCGTGACGGGCTTCGACAATACGGACGACAGCCATCCTATCCTGGCCACGGTCAACGTGAACAAGGAGCTGCTGGGCGTGCGGGCGGTAGACCAATTGCTGTGGCGCATTGTGAACCGCGAGAGCGCATTCGAGCGCAAGCTGATTTCCGGCGAACTGATCGTCCGGGAGCAGTATGCCGCCAGATCTACGGCGGATTAGGCAATAGACGGCAGAAACGCGCCCCGATTATACGGCGGCGCGTTTTTTTGCTTTTGCGCCTTCGCCGGCCTCCCGACCGCCGTATGAAGCCTCCACACCCCGTGAATGAAGCCCTGCAGCAAGATACATTTTGTGCCTTCGCTGGCCGCCTGCCGCATGACGCCTCGCCCGCCCCATGATGCCCTCGCGCCAAGACGCTTTTTTGTGTCATCGTTAGCCAAACGCCGTTTGATGCCCGTCCGCCGCATGAAGCCCCCGCCTCAAGATACATTTTGTGCCTTCGTTAGCCACCCGCCGCATGATGCCCGCCCGCTGGATGATGTCACTGCACCATGACACACTTTTTGTATCCTAGGTGGCCGTCTACGCCCGCCAAGAGGCGAGTATGTACGATAAATCGTACACACTCCCGTGCATTTGTTACCGATGCAGCCATTTTGTGCGATTTATCGTACAAAGTGCGGCGCAAGAAAGGTTCGTTCAAGGGACTTGTACGAAAAATCGTACAATCCGGCTTCAGAACCACGACGAGGAGGGAGAATGTACGAAATTTCATCCGAAGTTGGCGTGTGCCGACTTGAAATTTCCGAAGAGTCACACAGGATTGATTAACCGGCTCTAAAGCTGATGTGTTGTTTCGACAAAACAAAACAAATTGATAACAAAAAATAACCTAGTTTTTAAATATTGCAAAACAATATTGACTTTGTTTTGTTCGGGTGCTAATATGATTTTGCAGCCGGCTGAATGGGTCGATTGCGAACACCGTTCAACCGGAACTGTCCTTATTTTTTAAGGGGGCTTGTAAGCGGTTTCTATTGGCTTGATCCAGAACGATGGCAACAAGAATTGTCATGCCCGAAACGCAATCAATCGAATTGGGGAGGATTGTCAATGAGGAAAATGAAAGTGCTTACATTTTGTGTGCTTGTAATGATGCTGGTGGTGACGGCTTGCAGCGGAGGCTCGGGCGGCAACGACGGAACGGCGTCGAGCGCTCCTCCTGCCGAGAGTGAAACGCCAGCGACACAGGAGCCGACGCCGGAAGAAACGCCGCAACCGATCGATCTTGGCGGACGGACGATTCGCATCGCGGCTTGGTGGGACGATAAGCCAAAAGGCGAGACGGCAGGAGAGATTGCCCGCCTCGAGAAGATGGCGGAGTTGGAGCAAGCCTACAACTTTACATTCGAATTTATTAATATCCCATTTGAAGAATATATGGACAAATTTACGACAACCGTGCTTGCGGGCGAGCCTTTCGCCGACATCACGATCATGGAGTTCAAGCGGGCGATCGTGCCAGTGAAATCGGGGCAGGTACTGCCGTTGAGCGATTTTACGACACCCGAGAGCGATATTAACAACGAGCAGAAGCTCGCCGTAAAGCTTCCGGCTCTCGGCGGGGGAGAATACGCCTTCAACTCGCCAAGCGTCTCGGTCGTGGGCATGCACTATAACCGCGATCTGTTCAAGCGCCTCGGGCTGCGGGATCCGCAGGAGCTGTACAACAACGGCGAATGGACATGGGATAAATTTCTCGAGCTTGCCAAGGAAGCGACGCGCGATACGGATAACGACGGCAAGATCGATACGTTCGGCTATTCCGGCTGGCCGGCGGACATGGCGCGGCACTTCGGCGCAGCCAACGGCGTAGCCTTCGTCGACGACGCGACGCTGACGGATATGGCCGGAGATCCGAAGATGATCGAGACGTTGGAATTCGTAAACAGAGTCGTCAATGTGGAAAACGTTATCAAAGTGAAGACCGGCAACAAAATGGACTGGAACGAAACGAACACGTTCAAGGACGGCGATGTTGCCCTGTCGATCCAGTACGATTGGAACATCGGCGATCTGACCTTCGAAGTCGGCGTCGTGCCGATTCCGCAAGGCCCGCAAAGCGACGGCAGTCATACTTACGCGAATACGGCGATCAACGGCTGGTTCATTCCGAAGGGCGTCAAGGATCCGCACATCGTGTATCGGATTTTCGAAGAAATGCGCGACGTGCCCCCGACTGAAGAATACGTCGGCCAGGACTGGCTCGAATCCCGCTACAAGACGGAAGCCGACATTGAGATGGCGCTGGAGCACATTAACGGTACAGGCAAAATTTCGATTGAAGAGGGCGTCCCGGACTATCCGTTCTACGCCATCATGGACGACATTATTATCAACAACCAATCCGTCACTGCCACAGTCGAAAAGTATAAGCAGCAAGGGGCAGAAGCGCTGAGCAAGCTAGGCCAATAACCCGGGCTGACAATCCGCCGGAAGGCAGGGAGAGGGAGGCGTGTCGATTCCGGCGCGCCTTCTTTTTTTCAGAACTCGATCCTTTTCGTCACATCGTGAGGAGCCCGCCATCTGCCAGAGCTTCGGCTATCGGACACAGATGACCTTATTTTTTCGAAATCCCCTTATTTTGATGGCGTTCCGGACACACGATCCGTTATTTCCATTCTTGCTGGCCGAAATGGCCATTATTGAGGCAAATAACGGATCCTCTGTCCGCGAAACTGCACAAACCCCGGTTTTGTTCACAGATAGCGGATCCTCTGTCCGAACGGCTGCAGGCGGCAGGCAAGGGGACGGTGCGCGACTGGACGATAGGACGATGGGCAAGGCACGATGGAACATCGGCGGTAGAACGACGGGACGACAGGGCGAAAAGGATGATGAAGCGGCGGGACGAACCGCGCAATTCGCATGCCGCCTGCTTTAGGATGCCGAAGGCGTTTGGCTTGGCATCGCGAACGAATCGTTGGCTACAGAAGCTATTGAGGAGGGCTGATCTTGCAGAAAAAAGGACGGCTTGGAAGGGCGGCATGGTCGGCGCTCTGCATCGCGCTGGCCCTCGGCTTGCCGAACTCCGCTCCCTTAACCTCGGCCGAAGAAACGGTTCCCGCGCAGGCGCCGGGTTCCGCTGCGGACAGCGAGATGCTGTTCGATCGGGTTCTCCGGGGAACGGATTATGCCGAGTATATCGAGATGCACAAGGATGCAGATGCGCCGCAGCGGGAGATCGTCGTGGAGGCGGCTCAATACGCCGGCATTGACGGCGACGGCTTCGAGACGCTGAACGGCTTTGCCGGAATGGAAGGCGCTTCGCTGCTGACGGGGGAGCAGGGCTATGTGGAGTGGGACGTTCAAGTGCCCGAAGCTGGACTTTACCATATGTCCGTTCTCTACTATCCGATTGCGGGCAAAAGCTCAAGCATCGAACGGGCGCTGCTGATCGACGGCGAAATTCCGTTCAGGGAAGCGGCCTATTTGCAGTTCGACCGGATCTGGGACAACGAGCGGCAAGAGGTGATGCGCGACAACAGGGGCAACGACCTTCGGCCGCGTCAGGTGGAGAAGCCGGCCTGGAGTGAGACGCTGCTGAAGGATGTCGAAGGCTACTACGCGGAGCCGTTTCTATTCTATCTGTCGGCTGGCAAGCATACGATTTCGTTCGTCTCGCAGCGCGAGCCGATGGTCGTCAAGCAGCTGAAGCTGTTCCGGCAGCCGCCGGCGCCGACCTACGAACAATTGGCCGAGAAGCATCGGGCGGAAGGCGCGAACAAGACGGAAGGCATTCTGCTGATCGTTCAAGGGGAGGACGCCGTCGCGAAGTCGTCTCCGACCCTGTATCCGCAGACGGAGCGCTCCAGCCCGGCCGTGACGCCGTACAGCCCGTCCAAGACCCGGGTCAATACGATTGGCGGCTACAATTGGCGCGTGCCGGGACAGTGGATCGAATGGGAGATCGACGTGCCGGAGACGGGACTGTACAAGATCGCCTTCAAGTCGCAGCAAAATTTCGTGCGCGGCATCTACTCGGCGCGGCGGCTGACGATCGACGGGCAAGTCCCGTTCAAGGAGATGGAGATCGTCCCGTTCCGCTTCAAAAGCGATTATCGGATCGACGTGATGGGCGGCGACGAACCGTATTTGTTCCATCTGGAGGAAGGCCGGCACACGCTGCGCCTCGAAGCGACCTTGGGCGAATTCGCGCCGCTCGTTCGCGAGGTGGAGGAAAGCCTGTTCAACCTGAACGACATGTACCGCAAAATTTTGATGATTACCGGGTCGGCCCCGGATGAATTCCGCGATTACCGGGTAGAGCAGCAAATTCCCGGCCTGCTGGATACGTTCCGCGCGGAAAGCGACCGCCTAAAGCGGATCAGCAAGGAGCTGCGCCGCCTGTCGGGAGGAAGCAGCGATTCGGAAGCGCTGCTGAAGACGATGTCGGTTCAGCTCGACGAGATGATCGCCGAGCCCCATACGATTCCCCGCCGTCTCGTCTCCTACAAGATCAATACGGGCGGGCTCGGCACGTGGCTGCTTCGCACGCGCGAGATGCCGCTGGAGATCGACGAGCTGTACGTGGCGTCCCCGGACAAGAAGCTGCCGAAGACGGGCGCGGGCTTTTTCAACAATTTGAAGCATGAGACTTCGGCCTTCCTGCATTCGTTCTTTATCGATTACAACCAGATCGGCAATGCGGCGGAAGAAGACGGCAAATCCGTGACCGTATGGATCGGCAGCGGACGCGACCAGGCCAATACGCTCAAAGCGATGATCGACGAGACGTTTACGCCGCAGACGGGCATCTACGTCAATCTGAAGCTGGTGCAGATGCACACGCTTCTGCCGGCTACTCTGGCGGGCCAAGGACCCGACGTCGCCATGCAGATCGGCAACGACATTCCCGTCAATTACGCGATGCGGGGCGCGGCGGCGGATCTTCGCGGCTTCTCCGACTTCGAGGAAGTGGCGAAGCGGTTCCGCTCCAGCGCGCTCGTCCCTTACAGCTACGAAGACGGCGTCTATGCCTTGCCGGAGACGCAGACGTTCAACATGCTGTTCTACCGGAAGGACGTGCTGAACGAGCTCGGAATGCCGGTGCCGCAAACATGGGACGACGTGGCGGAGATGCTGGCGGTGCTGAACAAGCACCATATGGAGTTCGGGCTGCCGCTCGTGCTGCAGCCGCAATATCCGGGCGAGAATATTCCGCCCAACTCCCTGTTCGCCGCGCTGCTGATGCAAAACGGCGGAGAGTTCTACCGGAACGGCGGCAAGGAATCCGACCTCGATTCCCGTGTCGGCATCGAGACGTTCAAGACATGGACGGAGTTTTACACGGATTACAAGCTGGAGCGGGAGTTCGACTTCCCGAACCGGTTCCGGACGGGCCAGATGCCGATCGGCATCGCCGACTACACGACGTACAACCAGCTGACCGTGTTTGCTCCCGAAATCCGGGGCTTGTGGGGCTTCGTTCCGATTCCGGGAACGCCTCAGCCGGACGGCACGATCCGGCGCGACGCGCCGAGCGGCGGCAGCGCGACGATTATGCTGGAAAGCGCGGACGACAAGGAAGCGGCCTGGGAATTCATGAAATGGTGGACGAGCGACGAGGTTCAGACGACGTTCGGCCGGGAGATGGAAAGCCTGATGGGAGCGGCGGCGCGTTATCCGACCGCCAACATCAATGCGCTCGACCGCCTGCCGTGGCCGGTGTCCGACTACGAGAACCTGAAGGAACAATTCGAATCGGTGCGCGGCATTCCGGAGGTGCCGGGAGGTTATTTTACGGGCCGCCACCTGCTTAACGCCTTCTACAGCGTGGTCGTGAACAGCGTCGACCAGAAAGTGATGGGGATGACCATCAAAGGCAAGAAGGCGGAGCCGCGGGAGACGATCGTGGAATACGTGCAGTACATGCACGAGGAAATTCGCAACAAGCGCAAAGAATTCGGTCTGGAGGAATGAGGGGGATGAACGTGTCTGAAGCCACGCTTAAGGATGCCGCGCCCGGCGCGCCGCCCGCGCAGCGTCCCCAATCCTGGTGGACCGTCAAGGCGCAAGCGATCAGAGCGGGCAAGCATTCCTACGCGCTGATGGCTCCTTATATGATTCTGTTCGGGCTGTTCACCGTCCTGCCCGTCATCATGTCGCTACTCATCAGCTTTACGTACTTCAACATGCTGGAATTTCCGCGGTTTATCGGCTGGCAGAACTACGCTCGGCTGTTTCTGGAGGACGACATCTTCCTCATTGCCGTGAAAAACACGCTGTTGTTCGCCGCCATCACGGGTCCGCTCAGCTATGTGGCCTGTTTCGTGTTTGCATGGATCATCAACGATATGCGGCCGAAGGTGCGCGCGTTCATGACGCTGGTGTTTTACGCGCCGTCCATCTCCGGGAACATCTATTTCATCTGGCAGATGATATTTTCCGGGGACCGGTACGGCATCGCCAACGGCTTCCTCATCCGCTGGGGCTTCATCTTGGAACCGATTCAATGGCTGAAGACGGAAGCGTACATTCTGGCGATCATCATCCTCGTGCAATTGTGGCTGAGTCTCGGCACGGGCTTCCTCGCCTTCATCGCCGGCTTGCAGACGGTCGACAGGACGCTGTACGAAGCGGGCGCGATGGACGGCGTCAGAAACCGTTGGCAGGAGCTATGGTACATTACGCTGCCGTCGATGAAGCCGCAGCTGATGTTCGGCGCGGTCATTCAATTGACGACGTCGTTCGCGGTCGCCGACGTTTCGATCTACCTGGCCGGTTTCCCGAGCGTCAACTATGCCGCCGAAACGATCGTGACGCACCTGATGGACTTCGGCACGATCCGGTTCGAGATGGGCTTCGCTTCGGCCATCGCCACCGTGCTGTTCACCTTGATGGTGGGCACGAATCTGATCGTTCAACGACTTCTCCGGAGGGTGGGGGAATAAACGGATGAATCTATCGCTGCGATTGCGCAATAAAAAAATGAATCGCTCGTTGATGGGCAACCTCGCCATGTTCCTGTTCCTGGGGACGGTCGGGGCGTTCATGGCGCTGCCGCTCGTCTACGCGATCAACGCGGCGTTCAAGCCGCTCGACGAAATTTTTATTTTCCCGCCGACGCTGTTCGTCCGCAACCCGACGCTGACGAACTTCGCGGATCTGATTACGCTGCTCGGCCAGTCGTGGGTGCCTTTCTCGCGCTATATTTTCAACACCGTTTTTATTACCGGCATGGGCGTCGTCGGCCACGTTCTGTTTGCTTCCGCTGCGGCTTACCCGCTGGCGAAGCACAAGTTTCCGGGCAAGAGGGTTCTGTTCACGACCGTCGTGCTGGCCCTCATGTTCGCGCCGCAAGTCACGGCCATTCCGAACTACATGATCATGTCCTGGATCGGCTTCGTCGACACGTATTGGGCCGTGATCGTGCCGGCGTTCGCCTTCCCGCTCGGGCTGTACCTGATGAAGCAGTTCATGGAGCAAATTCCGGACGCGCTGATCGAGGCGGCGAAGATCGACGGCGCTTCCGAATACCGGATTTTCTGGCGGATCATTATGCCGAACGTGAAGCCCGCCTGGATGACGCTTATTATTTTGCTGTTCCAATTGCTATGGGGAACGGACGGCAACGGCTTCATCTACAGCGAGGAGCTGAAGACGCTTCATTTCGCCACCGACCAGATCATTCAAGGCGGCATCGCCCGCGCCGGCGTCGGGGCGGCGGTCGCGCTCATCCTGATGAGCGTGCCGATTACGCTGTTCGTATTCTCGCAGAGCCGGATTATCGAAACGATGGCCACATCCGGCATGAAAGACTAGGGGGGCGAGCGCACAGATGAAAAAATGGCTGATCGGCCTGGCGACCGCAGCCCTCGGCCTGGCGGCTCTGCCGGCATACGCTGCCGCGGAAGCGCCCTACGAGGCGTACACCTATAACTATTATCGGGACTCCGTGCCGCTGCCCGCCCCTTATTTGCCGGAGCGCTCCGTGTCGGGAGAGGATCTGGGCGTCGGGGCTTTCAAAAGTCCGAACGATATTTTCGTCACGGAGGACGGACTCGCGTTTATTCTCGACAGCGGCAACGGACGAATCGTTCGCGCCGACGCGGATTGGAACGTGCTCGGCGTCATCGAAGGCTTCGACAATGCCGGTACGCCGGACGGCTTCAACAACCCGGGCGGCATCTTCGTGAGCGACGACGGCAAAGTGTACGTGGCGGACACCGACAACAAGCGCATCGTCGTTCTGACGACGGAAGGCGAGCTGGTGCGCATGATCGACAATCCGCAATCCGATATTTTGCCGGCCTCCTTTCAGTTCCATCCGGTGAAAATCACGGTCGATCGGGCGGAACGGGTATTCGTCGCCGCCCGCGGGGTATACGAGGGGCTGATGCAATTCGATGAAACCGGGCGGTTTATCGGTTACGTCGGCACGATCGGCGTTACCCCGTCGTTCGCCGACAAGCTGTGGAGGCGGCTCGCGACCGACGCGCAGCGGCAAAGAATGCAGCTGTTCATTCCCACGGAATTTTCCAGCGTGGATATCGATCATAAAGGCTTCGTATACGCGACGAGCGTCGATCTGAATTCGGAAACGCCGATCAGACGGCTCAATCCGTCCGGCCAGGACGTGCTGAAGCGGTTCGGCTACAATCCCGTCAGGGGCGATGTCCGGTTCCGCATCTACGGCAACAACGCCGGCCCTTCGCGGTTGACCGATATTAAGGTGCTCGGCAGCGGCATGTATACGGCGCTCGATTCCTATCGCGGCCGCTTGTTCACCTATAACGACGAAGGCGAGCTCTTGTACGCGTTCGGCGGGAAGGGCACGCAGCTCGGCGTGTTCAACACGCCGGTCGCAGTGGAACGGATCGGCGGCAGGCTGGCCGTGCTGGACCGGGGCCGCAACCATATCGTCGTATTCGCCCCGACGCTGTTCGGAAGCACGCTTCACCGGGCGACGGCCTTGCGGTACGAGGGCAAAGACGCCGAGGCGGTCCTGCTGTGGGAGGAAGTGCTGCGGCTTAGCTCCAACTACGACCTCGCGTATATCGGCATCGGCAAGTCGCTGCTGATGGAGAAGAAGCACAAGGAGGCGATGGAATACTTCAAGCTCGGCATGCAGCGGGACTATTATTCCATCGCGTACAAGCGTTACCGCAGGGAGGTCATGCAGGAGCATTTCGGAACGATAATGACCGGTCTGTTGGCGCTGATCCTGGCGGGCGCGTCGCTCCTTCTGGCAAGGAAATGGAGAAAAAGAAGGGGGTGGAAACGTGAAGCCGGAGCATTATAAGTTTCCTTTCCGCGTCATCGTGCACCCGTTCAGCGGCTTCTGGGACATGAAGTACGAGAATAAGGGCAAGCTCCGAATCGCGGCGCTTATCGTGGCGCTTCTCGTGCTTAGCGTCATTCTGCAGCGGCAGTTCGCCGGGTTCCTGGTCAACTTCAACGATCCGCGTTATTTGAACAGTCTCGACGATCTTCAATATACGGTGCTGCCGTTCCTGCTGTTCTGCATCGCCAACTGGTCGGTTACGACGCTGATGGAAGGAGAGGGCAAGTTCAGGGAAATCGTCATGGCCGCGGGTTATGCGTTGCTGCCGCTCGTGCTGTTCAACTTTCCGCTTACGTTCGTCAGCCGGTTCATGACGGCGGACGAGACGGCGTTCTATTATTTGGCGAGCGGCGTTGCGGCCGTCTGGTTCGTCTACCTGCTGTTCGTCGGCATTATGACCGTGCATCAATATACGCCGGCGAAGACGGTCGTCACGCTCCTGCTGACCGTCATCGCGATGGGCATCGTCGTCTTTCTGGGAACGCTCATCTTCAGCATCGCGATGCAAATGTACTACTTCGTCTACGATATCTACCGCGAACTTATATTCAGGATGTAAAGGAGGCCGCAGACTTGAAAATCTTCACCAAACGGAACGCGGTACTGGCCTGCATTCTGCTTGCGGGGATGTCCGCCGTCTGGATCTATCTGGCGAATCGCGGCGTTCCGGCGATCAGCCTCGACGCTTACGCTCCGGCGCCGGAGGCGCCTCGGACGACAGAGCTTGCGCTGCGGGACGACGGCCGCGTGCCGGATATGAAGCTGGCGGCGGAAAGCGACGAGCTGGCGCTGTATTATCATCCGGAGACGACGGAGTTCGCCGTGCTCGACAAGCGAAGCGGCAAGGTGTGGCGCAGCAATCCGGCAGATCGCGAGGCGGACGGCAAGGCTTCGCCCTATGAGAAAGAGATGCTGGCTTCGCAATTGTCGATCTCGTTCCGCGACGACATGGGCACAATGGAGACGTATTCCAATTACGCCCAAAGCATCGGGCGCGGCCAGTTTCAAGCCGAAGCCATTCCGAACGGCATCCGCGTTCTCTATACGCTTGGCGACATGTCGCTGGGCATCGATGCGCTGCCGAAGCTGATCAGCAAGCAGCGGATGGAGGAGAAGGTGTTCAGCAAGGTGGACGAGACGCAGGCGCGTTACGTCGCCACGCGGTATCTGCCGCAGAAGGCGAACCCGGAAGTGCTGGAGCGCCTGGATACGGCCGTGGCCAGAGAACTGGTGCTGAAGCGGATGATAGAAATCTTCCGGACAGCGGGCTACACCGACGAGGATCTCGCCTACGACAACGAAGAGAACGGAATTGCGGGCGACCCCGCCTCCGACCGGCCCAACTTCGCGATTCCGATGCATGTGCAGCTGGACGGCGGGTCGCTGGTCGTATCGGTGCCGGCGGGAGAGATTCGGGAAAGCGAGGGCTATCGCATTCGCATGCTGAATCTGCTCAGCTTCTTCGGAGCCGCGGGCCCGGAGGAAGAAGGATATATGATGGTGCCGGACGGCACCGGGAGCCTCATCTATCTGAACAACGGCAAGTTCAACCAGGAGGTGTACGCGCAGCGCCTCTACGGGCAAGACGAGAACGACAACAGCGGCCGGCGCGGTCAGGTGGCGCAGAGCGCAAGACTTCCCGTGTTCGGACTGAAGTCGGGCGACGAAGCCTGGTATGCGGTCGTGGAGAAGGGCGACGGGATCGCGACCGTCAATGCGGATGTCAGCGGCCGCAACAACTCCTACAACCATGTCTTCGCCGGCTTCGCCCTGCGCGGCGAAGACAACCTGTTCCTGTACAAGGGCAATCGCGTCGAAGAAGTGCAATTGCTGACCGAGGAGCGCTACCGGGGCGACATTCAAGTCCGTTACAGCTTCCTTGCGGGCGAAGACGCCGATTACTCGGGCATGGCGGCCGATTACCGCCGTCAACTGGAGGACCAAGGCGTGCTGAAGCCGCTGCAGCGGTCGGGGGATTTGCCGTTTTTCGTCAGCGTGCTGGGCGCGGTCGACAAGCGCAAGTCGTTCCTCGGCGTGCCTTACAAAGGCTTGATCTCGATGACGACCTTCGAAGAGGCCGGCGTCATGGCGGACCGGCTGGCCGCGGACGGCATCTCCAATATCGAGATGCGCTATATGGGCTGGTTCAACGAAGGCCTCAACCACAAGACGCCGAACCGGGTGAAGGTGGATCGCGTGCTGGGCGGCGTGTCCGGACTGGAGGCGCTTGCGCGCAAGCTGGAGCAGGCGGGGGGCAAGCTGTATCCCGACGTGGCCTTCCAGCATGTGTACCGCACGGAAGGCCGGTTCGCGCCGTCCGCCGATGCCGCCCGGTTCGTTACGCGGGAGGAGGCGGCGCGCACGCCCTATAACCGGGCCTTCAATTCGATGGATTACGATTTGGGCATCTACTATCTGCTGTCCCCGGCGAAGCTGCCCTATTTTACGGAGAAATTTCTGGAACGCTTCGGGAAGCTGGAGACGAACGGCATTGCGCTTCGCGATCTTGGCGACAAGCTGCATGCGGACTTCCGCACGAGCCGCGTCATCTTGCGCGACACCGCCAAGCAGATCGTGCAGGATCAGCTGGCCGCAATCAAGCGGCGCTATCCCGATACGATGATAACGGGCGGCAACGCTTACGCGCTCCCGTACGCCGACCGGATCGTGAACGTTCCGACGGGCGACAGCGGCTACAACATAACGGACGAGACGATTCCGTTCTATCCGATGGTGCTGCACGGCTATGTCGATTACGCGGGCGGTCCGATCAATCTGAGCGAGGAGCAGGACGCGAACGCGCAATTGCTTCGCGCTGTCGAGCTCGGCATGGCGCCGCATTTCCTCTGGTCGCAGGAATCTTCGTCCAAGCTGAAATTTACGCCGTACGACACGATGTATACGACGCAATACGCGTCCTGGTACGGTACGGCGGTCGATCTGTACAAGAAGGCGAACGAGGCTCTGTCCGGGCTGCGGCAAGCGAAGATGACCAAGCACATTCGCCATGCGAAGGGCGTGGCGGAGATGCGGTACGACAACGGCGTGTCCGTCTACGTCAACTATTCCGGCAAGGCGGCGACGGTAGGCGGCGTGACGATCGAAGCAAGGAACTTTGCGGTGGGCGGTGGAAGCCAATGAGATTGAAGAAAATGACGTTAATGCAACGAAAATCGCTCGTCGGCTTCACCTTTATCCTGCCCTGGCTGATCGGCTTCGCGCTTCTGTTCGCGACGCCGCTCGTCCAATCGATCCAATTCAGCTTCAACAAGCTGGCGGTGGCCCCGGGCGGTTACGCCCTGGAATATATCGGCTGGCAAAATTTCACCCAGGCGTTGTTCGTCGATGCCAACTATAACCGCATACTGACCGAGTCCGTCACGGAGATGGCGCTGAACGTGCCGCTGATTCTGTTCTTCAGCCTGTTCTCTGCGGCGCTGCTCAACCAGCGCTTCCGGGGGAGATCGGCGGCGCGCGCGATCTTCTTCCTGCCGGTCATTCTGGCCTCCGGCGCGATTGCCGCCGCGGAAACGGCCGGCCTGATCAGCATGACCGGGAGCTCGGAGGTGGCGCAGGAGCTTGGCGAGGCGCAGAGCGGGTTCGATTCCGTCTCGCTGGTGTTTATGCTGGATAACGCGGGGCTGCCGGCGTGGTTCATCGACTACATCGTGGACGGCACGATGCGCATCTACGAGATTATCCGCAGCTCCGGCGTGCAAATTCTGATCTTCCTCGCGGCGTTGCAGTCGGTGCCGCCCGCGATGTACGAGGTGGCGAAGATGGAAGGCGCGACCGGCTACGAATCGTTCTGGAAAATTACGTTTCCGATGGTCAGCCCGCTTATTCTGACGAACGTTATTTATACGATAATCGACTCGTTCACGAACAGTCCGGTAACCCGGACGATCTACGAGACGGCGTTCCGTTCGCAAAATTTCGGCTTGAGCGCGGCGATGTCCTGGCTGTATACGATCGTCGTCGGCGTCATTCTTGTCGCGATCGGATTCATCATATCCAGGAAAGTGTTCTATCACCATTAATGACGCGCGAAAGGAGGAGTGGCGAATGGAAATGCCTCAGAGCACGAAGCAAAACCTGTCGTACCGGCTCTACAAAGCCAGAAACCGGTCGCTGGACTGGCTGTGGAAGCTGACGGTGTATATTCTCGTAACCGGGATCTCGTTCGTGATCCTGTATCCGTTGATCCGGCGCATCTCCATGGCCATTAAGGATCCGGCGGATATTTACAACCCGACGATCTATCTGGTGCCGGTCCATTTTACGCTCGACAACATCAGACATGCGATGGATATTCTGAACTATTGGCCGATGCTCGGCAATACGATTGCGTTCGCCGCCGTCATGACGCTGCTGCAAGCGGCTTCCTGCGCGCTGGCCGGCTACGGCTTCGCCAGATTTACGTTCCCCGGCAGCAATCTCCTGTTCATGTTGGTCGTACTGACGATCCTGGTGCCGGCGAACACGCTGATGGTGCCGATGTACTTGCATTTTCGCAGCTTCGACGTGCTGGGGATGGTCGGACTGTTCACCGGCAAGGAAGGCGCCAATCTGCTCAACACGTACTGGCCGTCGATCATTACGTCGGCTTTGGCGAACGGATTGAAGTCGGGGCTGTACATTTATATTTTCCGCCAGTTTTTCAAAGGGCTGCCGAAGGAAATCGAAGAGGCGGCGCTGATCGACGGCGCGGGCGCCTACAGAAGCTTTCTGGGCATTATGCTTCCGAACGCGATACCGGCCGTGATGACGGTCATGCTGTTCGCCTTCGTCTGGCAGTACAACGATACGTTCTATGCGTCGCTGTTCATGAGCGACAGTCCGCTGATGTCCGTCAAGGTCGCCTCGCTGCCGGCGGATGCGAACCAGTACTTGCCGCGCTTGCTCGGGCTCGGGGCGAACGCGGAGATAAGAGCCGATCCGAACCATGTCGCGATGATCGTGGATACGGGCATCTTGCTGGCCATTGCGCCGCTGATCGTCATGTATTTGTTCGTGCAGCGTTACTTCGTGGAAGGCGTCGAGCGTACCGGCGTCGTAGGCTAATTACGGGAGGAACGACCATGACAACAAGACCTTTCTTCAAGGGAATGACTTACGGATGGGGCGCGAAGCGCGGCGATTACAGACAGCCGTACGCGGTCGACTCCTTGCGCAAGCTGAGCGAGACGGGCAGCGAATGGATCGCGCTCTCTTTCTGGACGTACCAGGACCATGTGTATTCGACCAGCATTCCGTTCGACTACGGCTATACGATGACGGACCGGGATATCGAATTCGCGGTGAAGCGGGCCAGGGCGATGGGGCTGAAAATTTGCCTGAAGCCGGTCGTCAATTCGCGGGACGGCATATGGAGAGCGCATATCGGCTTTCCGGACGACGAGATGGGAACGCCTTATTGGGAAGCCTGGTTCGCCTCCTACACGAATTTCATCTGCCATTACGCCGAGCTCGCGGAAGAGCTGGATTGCGAAATGCTGTGCATCGGCTGCGAGATGGTAAGGACGGAAGCGAAGGCGGATTATTGGCGCAGGCTGATCGAGCGCGTGCGATCGGTCTACAGCGGCCCGATCATCTACAATGCCAACCACGGCAAGGAGCATGGCATCGGCTGGTTCGACGCCGTGGACTACATCGGCATCAGCGCGTATTACCCGGTCGGCAAGCGGCCGGGGGACGGGCTGGCGTCCATGCTCGAAGGCTGGGCGGCGCAGAAGCCGCAGCTGGCCGCCTTGTCCCGCCGCTTCGGGAAGTCGGTCGTCTTTATGGAGATCGGCTGCCGCAGCGCGCTCGGCTGCGCGACGATGCCGTGGGACTTCAAGCATGTGGAGCTGCCGTTCCACGAGGAGGAGCAGGCGAATTTCTACCGGTCCGCCCTGCAATCGTTCTGGGACGAACCCTGGTTTGCCGGATTTTTCTGGTGGGACTGGAGCACGAAGCTGTACCTGCCGGAGGAGGCGACTGCGAACAGGGGGTTCGACATTTACGGCAAGCAGGCGGAGCGGGTGTTGAAGGAATATTACGGGGCCTGATCGAAAGGCCTGATTGAAAGGCTGAAGACAATTTTCGCAGAAGATGATACAATATCGTCCGTGGATCATGTCGATATCGATCCCGGGAAAGAGGTTCGTCTCCCCTATGCAGACCAATCAATCGGCCGGTCTGGCGGCATTTGTTCGCGGCAAGACGTTCGCTAACTTGATCCTGACGGTCGTTCTTCTGAACGCCGTCGTCATCGGGCTGCAAAGCTATCCGGAAGTGGAAGTCGCCTACAGTTCATGGCTTCGCGGCCTCGATCTGCTGTTTCTGGCGATTTTTACGGTGGAGATCGTGCTGAAGATCGCCGTCTATCGGACCGGCTTTTTCAAGGACGGCTGGAATTTGTTCGATTTTGCGGTCGTCGCCGCGAGTCTGATTCTTGTCGGCTCCCAATTTGTCATCGTATTGCGAATATTGCGGGTGCTGCGGGTGCTCAAGACGATCTCATCGATCCCGACGCTGCGGCGGATTATTACGGCGCTGTTTATGGCCGTTCCCACTATTGGCAACATTGCGTTTCTGATGCTGATCGTTTTCTTTATTTACGGCGTGGCCGGCACGGCCTTCTTCTCGGAATTGTCCCCTCAATTTTTCGGAGATTTGAGCAAATCGCTCATTACGTTGTTTCAGATCTCGACGTTCGACAGCTGGACCAGCATCTATCGGCCGATTGCCGAACAAGCGCCTTGGTCCCTCGTTTACTTCGTTACGTTTATTTTCGTCGCCGTATTCGTCATGCTCAACCTGGTCGTCGGCGAAATCGTGAACAATGCCGCCAAGCTCCGGGAAGGAGTCGAGGAAATCGGACAGGACGTTCAAGACATCAAGGCGGACGCATCGGAGATCGCCCAGCTCCGGCAGGAGGTCGCGGAGCTCAAGCAGCTGCTGGTCGAAGAGAAAAATCGCCGGATGGACGAAGCGATATAAGCGCGCACAGCGGTCGCCGGATGGACGAGCGATATAAGCGCGCACGGCGACGCGACTGCCGGATGGACGAGCGATATAAGCGCGCACGGCAACCGCCGGCTAGACGAAGCGATATAAGCGCGATCGGCGACTGCCGGATGGACGAGCGATAAGCGCGAAAGCGGCGGTCCGTCGTCGGTCGGCGATAGGGGATGTCTCGTAAGGTCGTTTGATAGACCTGGGAGCATCCTTTTTTTTGACTCGAACCTTCGCACACGCGCCTCGCCTCCGCCATCTCGAATCTCCGCTCATCTTTCGCACGCCGCGCCTCCGCCATCTCGAATCTCCGCCACTCTCCGCACACTCGCACTTCCGCCATCTCGAATCTCCGCTCATCTTTCGCACGCCGCGTCTTCGCCACCTCGAATCTCCGCCACTCTCCGCACACTCGCACTTCCGCCATCTCGAATCTCCGCCACTCTCCGCACACTCGCATCTCCGCCACATGCCTTCATTAGTTGTATGAAGTACAATTATTTGCCCGGAAATTTTGCGGAATTTTTAATTAATTGTGCGGAGTACAACTAATACGTCCGAACTGGGCGAGTAATGAAGGGGAAGAGGCCGAATTAGTTGTATTTTATGCAATTATCGAATGGGAAGGGTTGAATTGGACTTGTATTAGTTGTACGAAATACAATTATATCCGATCTCCGCAAGCTTCTTCGGCATAAGTAGGCGCCTAAGGCGTTTTTCTTTAGCGTGCTTCGGGGGCCTGATCTCCCCGCGAGCTTGTGCTTGCGGACAGAGAGAGGCTGTCGATTCATGGTTGACGAATTCGATCCAAGAGAAATGTTGCCTTCCTAAGCTCAAACATCTTGTTTTACATTCCTTGATCGGACAAGGGATTAGCGGTATGGAATGTAAAGCCAAATCTCGCCGCAAGGCAATCCTTTCTCTTTCCTCTCACGTATCCATATTGAATCGACAGCCTCACAGATGACCTTATTTTGCCGAAACCCCCGCATTTTGCAGGCGATCCGGACTCACGATCCGTTATTTCCGTTCGCGGCGGCCGAAATGGCCGTCATCGAAGCAAATAACGGATCCTCTGTCCGCGAAGGCTCGCAAAACCCGGTTTTGTTCACAGATAGCGGATCCTCTGTCCGAACGGAACGGGCGAAGACGTTTCATCTTGACAACTGCGACAACTTGTCGTAGTTTAAACGTACGACAAGTTGTCGCAGTAAAAAACCAGGGGTGCGCACCATGGGCAAATTAGGTAGATTGTCGGAAACGGAATTGGAAATTATGGAGGTGATCTGGGAAGCGGCGGAGCCAGTTACGGTATCGCGGTTAATGAACATTTTCGAAAGCAAAGGCTGGAAAACGTCGACGCTGTCGACGATATTGAAGCGGCTCATGGAAAAAGGGTTTTTGACCAAATCGATGAGCGGCAAAGCGAATGTTTACGAGCCCCTCTTCACCTGGCAGGAGTATCAGAAGCACGAAACCCGCTCCTTTCTCAGCCGATTGTACAAAGGCAAGGTGAAAAACTTCATTGCCGCTCTGTCGGATGAGGACGAACTCAGCCGCGATGACATCGAGGAATTGAAGCAATGGTTTACGCGCGAGGGGGAAAAGAAAAAATGACGGGCTTTTTGTTCGCTCTCCTCGCCGCGTCGTTCGCCGGGACGATCGCTTGGATCGCGCAAACGGTTCTTAAGCCGCTAACGCAAAGAGGCTTCTCGCAAACCTGGCACTATTATTCCGCCTTCATCCCGGTATTTTTTCTACTGGGCGGGTCGGAGATCGTCAACCGGCTGATGCCGGCTCTGCGATCCGTCTTGCCCGGCTCGGGCAACGGAGCGCTGTCGGGTACGATCGCCGGATCCAATGCGAACATTCTTCCGGCGGCGCAAGAGGCAGCCCGGTCCCCGTTCGCGAATTCGCTGGCGGACTATGTGATGCGATTTGAAATTCGGCGGGAATGGATCCTGCTCGCCTTCGTCCTCTGGGTAGCCGGCGCCTTCATATACTTGGCCGTGCACGTTCGCAGCTATCGGCGATTCAGACGTTCGCTCCTGCGCGAGAGCCGCTTGCGCGATATCGCGGGTTGCCCCGTCAAGGTCATCGAAAGCGCGCGCGCAACGACGCCGATGCTCGTCGGATTATGGAAGCCGATGATCGTCCTGCCGCAAGCGCCGCTGGGGGAACGCGAGCTGGTCTGGATCTTGTCGCATGAGCTCGTTCATTATAAGCGCGGCGATTTGTTCGTGAAGCTGCTGGCGTTTGCGGCCAATGCGGTTCACTGGTTCAATCCGGCGGCATACGCGATCAACAAGCGGATCCATATGCTGTGCGAGCTGAGCTGCGATGAAAAGGTCGTGTGCAATCTGGATATGGAAAGCCGGAGAAAGTACGGCGAGACACTGTTGTCCGTGCTGGAGTACGGCGCGATGAAAAGAAACGTTATTTGCACGAACGGCTTGTGCAATCCGAAACGGGACATGAAGAGGAGACTGATGAATCTGATGACGAATAGGAAGAACACCAGGAAATCGGTGCTGGCACTGTCTCTTGTCGCCACGATCGCGATCGCGGGAAGCGGCGCGGTCGCCGCGCAATCGGCCGGATCGGCCGTCCCGCCGAAGGCGGAGTCGCCCAAACCGACGATACCGACGAAACTGGAGAAACCGATAGAAGGCCGCAATATCACCGTCCAATATGCGGACGGAACGATCGAATCGTTCGATAAGAACGGCAATCGCGTGCCGGGCCGACCGAAGGAAGGCGCCATAAGGAAAATGACCAACGAGGAGATCGTGGAGCGAATCGTCAAACATATCGAAAAGGGACTTCCGGTGCCGGAACTCTATGTGGACGCGCTGCCGCAAAAAGAGATCGATGCCTTGAACGAGGCATACGGGATTGAGCTTCACGGTTCCAAGTAACGGTTCTTCATCTTAACGCCAATGGAGCTGATCGGGTTGAACAAAACGAAAAGGATCGCGATGACGCTCGGCTTGTTCAGCGTTCTCGTCATGGGGAATACGGTGCACGCAGCCGAAAATTTCTTCTGGTCGGACGTCGCGCCGACGCCGTCTTGTTTCGCTAGCCGGGACGGCGAGTCCGGAAAACAAATTAGCCTCGTTATCGACGACAAAGAGATCGCGGAAGAGCTTCGACCTTGCGAGGAAGCGAAGAAAACGTTCGTCATCGTCCAAGTGAACGGCAAGTATTTGCAGACGATAGCCGGAACCGGCGCGGAGCCCTTCGCCGAGAACGGACGGACGATGATTCCTTTGAGGGCGGTTGCGGATGCCTTCGGATTCGACGTCGTTTGGGAGCAGACAGAGAAAAAGATTACGCTGACCAAAGACGGCAAACAGATCGTCATGCATATCGGAAAAACAGAGATGACGGTTAACGGAGAAGCGGTCAGCTTAGCGAATGCGGCGCCGCAGGTCAAAAACAACGTAACGTTTTTGCCCGTCAGGCCCCTTGCCGAAATATTAGGAATCAAAGTCGATTGGAATGCGCAAACGCGAACCGCGACTTTCACCGAGGAATGAGTCGCCCGTCGTTCGCGCGTCTACCACATAGAGGCAGCGACAGCCGGTACGTTGATCGTCCGGACTGTCGCTGCCTTTTTTCTTTTGCCGCTTACGCTATTCATCGTTTTCCTCGAATTTAACGGACCAAATTGTCCGTTCGCCCGAGCGTTCGGCGAAGGGACCTTCCTCGATGTCCGCCACGAGCCGGTCGATCCAGCTCAATTCCGCCTCCATTAGCGCCAATTCGTAATCCGTTTCGATCACGAACATCGGATGGACGCCCGATTTCAAGGTTGCATCCATCGTTGAGCGCGTCTCGTCGACTCTTTTTTTCAGCGCGATTTTCCGTTCCTTCAGCAAGTCGGAACGACAAGGTTTGATTTAGGCTCGGGCCGTCCCTGCGGGGGCGGCTGTTTCGTTGGCGCAGCAGCCTCGGCGTACGAGCGCGGGCAGCGAATTTTCGCGCCTTGCAACTTTTCGACGCGCTAAAGGGTATTCTTGCTGAAGGGAGGCTTGGGCGTGAATGAGGAATCGTTGCGTACGAACGATTACATTAACGAGGTGTTGAGCAAATATTCCGATATGGTGTACCGGCTGGCGCTTTCCCAGACGAAAAACAAAGCGGACGCGGAGGATGTATTCCAGGAAGTGTTCACGAGATACATGCCAGGCTGGGATCGTTCGCAGGCGAACAGCACTGCAAAGCGTGGCTCATCCGAGTCACTCTGACTGCAGCCGCAAGCTGTTTCGTTCCGCCTGGTTCAGACGAACGGTTCCGCTGGAAGGAGAGAAAACGGGCGGCGCGCCGATGGAAAACGATCTTTTGTTCAGGTTAAGCGGCTTGTACGTTAAAGAAGAATTGCTCCGTTAGCCGGACGAAGTTGAAACGGCGACGCCGGGGAGGCTATCCCGGAGTCGCCGTTTTCGTTTCTATTTTTTTGCCGCATCGATGGCCGCCAATATCTCTTTCGTTACTCGAAGTACAGTCAATACTTCTTTTGCACTCCGTCCCGTAAGTTGCGACTGAATGGCGCTCAAGGCGTCCCTGACCTCTGCTCGACTTTCCTCGAACTCTAGTTCGTGAAACTGAAACACTTCCACCGGCGCGACATCCAGCGCGACAACGATTTTCTCCAGCGTTTCCATCGATATATTCCGATCCGCATTTTCAATGCCGGACATATAGCTGTAATGGATACCTGCTTTTTCCGCCAGCGCTTCCTGGGTCATTCCTTTTGCTTTCCTCAGGGCTCGTATACGCTCCCCAACCAACTTTAGAAAACTTGACGCCATGGGTCTAACCCCCCTTTTAAGTCAAGCGTAGGGGAATAACTCAACTTCTAAACAGCATCTCTAAAACAAAATTTGATTGATAAGTTTACCTATAAGTAATATTATGGGCTTGTTGATGGATATATATTCCGGAATATTCTGTTGAAGGGGTGAGTGTCAGCATGCTTTTGCCTTGGCTTGCTGAGCTGTCGCCTGCTACGCGAATCGGGCTTATGATCGTCGCAGTTGCAACGCTTGGATGCCTAACATCGATTGAAATCCGCCATCGAAAAACTCAACGGCAAGGTCATCGTCATACTGGAGAAAGGGATCGGTCGTACCAGAAGCGATAGTTGCTATCGGACACAGATGACCCTATTTTGTCGAAACCCCCTTATTTTGATGACGTTTCGGACAGAGGATCCGTTATTTGGCTCGATGACGGCCATTTCGGCCGCTTCGAACGGAAATAACGGATCCTCTGTCCGCACAGATGCGCAAAATCCGGTTTTGTTTACAGATAGCGGATTCTCTGTCCGAACGGTCTGTGGAAACGGGGTCGCGCAGCGGATCGGCTGAAGCCCCGGATAACGGCGCGATAGAACAAATCTGTGCATATCCGGTCCTCGTCATGCAACAGAACTTTGCAATTTATAACAGCCGATTAAAGAGGGCGCAAGAGATGGTAAAATGAAGCTACTTCAAGATTGCCGCAACCATCCCGTGCGAGGAGCTGTTGAAGATGCCGCGAAGGCTTCGATTCCTATTTCCCCAGAAGTTGAAGTATCGGCTGTTTACGGCTTTTCTGGTGCTGATTCTTCTTCCGTTCAGCGTATTGAATCTCTATAACTATCAGCGGGTCGAAGCGGTCATGCAGCAGAAGATCAGCGAGAAAAGCCACGATCAGCTTCAGCAGATTATCGGCTCGCTGGAGGACTTGATGAATATGGCCTTCAAAACGCGGATAATGCTGGAGCAGGACGCCGCCGTTCGGGACGTGCTGCTTCATCCGGAGAACGGGACCATTCTGGACAACAAGCACGCGATGGAGGCCAAGTTCATCAACATCAACAACAGCTTGTTTCTGCTTAGCCCGGTCGTTTACTATACGATTCTCGATTTGAAAGGAAATATTTATACTTCCTATCAACCCCGCCGGGCGCTGGATTACGATCGTATGGTGCAGGAGCGTCATTTTCGGGAAGCGCTTTCGGACAAGGACGGCATCCGCTGGGTGACGGCCGAAGAAAACTACGTTTCGAGCGATCTGTCCGCCAGCAAACGGCTGTTATCGATGTATACCGTATTCAAGGACACGAACCGCAACTACCGGCCTTATGGCGTTGTCCGCATCAGCATCGACTACAGCTACTGGTTCAAGTCCATGCTGAACCAATCGTCGCCCGACCAGGATTACTTCATGATTACGGGGAACGGCGAGCATGTGGCGCAGTCGCGGCCGGACGAGTTGCTCACGGCGGACGCCGTCCGGCAGATCGCCGAGACGCAAGGAAGCGGATATTTTATCGACCGGGCTTCCTCCACCCTCGTGAATTACAGCTATATCCCGTCGCTCGACTGGTACATGGTCAACCGCACGCCGCTCGGCATTCTGTTCAATGAAATCGACGCCTTGAAACGGCAGTTTTTCGCGACGTCCGTCGCTTTTATGGCATTGTTCATCGGCATGACCTTTATGATCGCTTCGACGATTACGCGGCCGTTGTCGCACTTGCAGAACAAGATGAAGGACGTCGTGCGCAAAAGCTTGAAAATCCGGCTCCCTCAGGACAAATATCGCGGCGAAATCCTGGATTTGACCCGCACCTTCAATTCGATGCTGGACGATATGAACGGGCTGATCCAGCGGCTCAAGGAGGAGGAGCGGCAGAAGGAAGCCGTCCACTTCCAGATGCTGCTGGCGCAGATCAATCCCCATTTCCTGCTCAATACGCTGAACACGATGAAATGGATTGCGATCCGCAAGCATAACGGGGATATCGAGGAAATCTGCGTCTCTCTCGGGAAGCTGCTGGAGATGAGCCTGAATTCGGAGATCGATATGATTCATCTGAAGGACGAGCTCGAGCTGGTGCAGGCCTACGTGAATATTCAGCAGAAGCGCTTCAATTACAAGCTGGACGTAAGCTTCGCGTACGAAGAAGAGACCGCTTACGCGCTCGTGCCGAAGCTGAGCATCCAGCCGCTGGTGGAAAACGCGATCCAGCACGGCATCGCGCACATTCGGGAAGACGGCAAAATCGATATCGTCATCGAGAGAACGGAGCAGATGAGGCTGACGATTAAAGTGAGAGACAACGGCGCGGGACTGGCCGCGGCCAGGGACAGACCTTCCGCGCGCAGAAGCAGCGGCATCGGCATTCGCAATCTGAAGGAACGGCTGGCGCTGCTGTTCAAGGACCAGGGAAGCTTCGAGCTGACCGCCCTGGAACGGGGAACGGAGGCGTCGATCGCGATTCCGCTGCTGCTGTCCATGCCGTATGCCGTACGGGAAACGCCAAGCTTTACAACAAGATCGGAACAATCATAAAGATGGGGCGATGTTCATGTGGAAGGTACTGCTTGTCGAGGATGAAGTATTCGTCCGGGAGTCGGTGCGGGAGATTATCGATTGGGAAAGCATGGGTTTTACGGTCGTCGGAGAGGCCGGCAACGGCGCGGAAGCGATGAGCATCGTCCGCAAGGAGAAGCCGGACCTGGTGCTGGCCGACATCATTATGCCGGAGATGGACGGAATCGAGCTGCTGAAGCAAACGCGGGAGGAGGGCTTCCGCTCCAAGTTCGTCATGCTGACCTGCATGAGCGAATTCGAGTATATCCGCAAAGCGATGGAGTACGGCGCTTCGAATTACATCTTGAAGCTGTCTATGAATGTGAAGGATTTAAGAGAGACGCTCGGCAAAATTCGCGCGGAGCTGGAGAAGGAAGAGAAGACGAGGATGCCCGCGGCCGATAGTCCGCAGAGCGCGCGGCCGACGGAACGGTCCTCCGGCGCCGGACGCGCGGAAAGTCCGGATGCGGAACGGACGGATGGCGAGGAACGGATTACCCATCCGGAGGTGAACAAAATCATTGCTTACATTCACGAGAATTACCATGAGGACTTATCCGTCAAATTTCTGTCCCAATACGTGATGATGGGCGAAAACTACGTCAGCGCGCTGTTCAAGAAGAAGACCGGGCATACGCTCATTCACTATTTGCATCAGGTCAGAATCGATAAAGCGATCTGGTATTTAAGGAATACGAGCTTCCCGGTATCGGAGATCGGCCAGAGGGTCGGCTTCGCCAACGATAACTATTTTATTAAAATATTCAAGCGGCACACGAAGCAAACGCCCAGCCTGTATCGAAAGGAACTTAGATAGCCGGGACGCTTGTCGGCGAGAAGGGTCGGGAGGACGAGGCCCGGGGAGGGAGACGGAATGGAGAGAAGAGGTTGGCTGAGCCGACTGCGCTTATGCGCGTTCGGCATCGCGATAGCGGCGGTTGCCGCCGGATGCGCAATCGGAGGTTCGGGCGGAGAAGCGATCCCGGGCGCGGGTACGGCCGGAGACGGCACAATCAAGCTGGTCCTCTGGGGAGGCGTGCCGCCGGAGGCGGGACCGGATTCGATCGTGAAGGCGTGGAACGCCTCGCATCCCGGCATTGCGCTGGAGTACGCCCGCTTCGTCAACGACGACGACGGCAACCTGAAGCTGGACACGGCGCTGATGGCCGGTCAGCAGGTGGATCTGTATTTCAATTATTCGCTGTCTCAGCTGGAACGCCGGATCGACGCGGGGATTGCCCTCGACCTGAGCCGCTTCGACGACTACGACCCCGATCTCAAGATGGGCGCGGATGCCGAAGCCTGGAAGGTGGACGGGAAGTATTACGGCGTGCCGACGAAGAAAAACGCTTTTTTCGTCGCGTTGAACAAAGAGGCTTTGGACGAGGCGGGACTCCCGGTTCCAACCTCATGGACGTGGAGCGAGCTGCGGGAATACGCCCGAGCGTTGTCCGGTACGTTCAAATACGGCTTATTGCAGCATATGGAGCCGTTCTCCGACCCGATGGATTCCTTGCTCGTTCACGAAGGCTATGCGAACGCTTCCGGCAGGTCCAACATGGATCATCCTCATCTGGCCTACTGGCTGACGACACTGCGCGAAATGATGACGGAAGACCGAACGACGCCTCCGTACGGCGAACAGGTCACTTCAAAAATGCCGGTGGAGCAAATGTTTCTAAACGGCGAGGCCGCGATGCTCAATATCGGGGAATGGCTGATGCGAAGCGCCAACAATACGGCCGAATATCCGCGCGACTTCACGATCGCGTTCGCCCCTGTGCCCCGCCTGTCCGAGCGGGCGGACGAATTCGTAACGCGGGGCGGGCTGGGCGACGTAATCTCGATCAATCCGAAATCGGCCCATATCGAAGCGGCGTGGGAGTTTGTCCAATGGTATGCGGACGGGGGCATGCTCCCGATGTCGGAAGGAGGAAGACTGCCGGCCTCGCGCGACGCCGACATGGACGCGGCGATGAGCTATTTTCTGGGCGACAAGCTGGAGCTGTACGATGTATCGTCGTTGGAATACGTTCTGTACGGCGACAAAACGCCTACCTTCGTAAGAAGCGTGCCGCAGCCGTTGCTGGATATGCGAGTGGATGAATACGAGAAGTTTTTTTTGGGCGACCAGTCGCTGGAGCGGACGCTGGCGAATATGAAACGTCGGCACGAGGCTCATATCGGCTCCGGAGGAGACGCGGGTGCAATAGAATAATTGTTTGCAGCCGGCGACGAACGCGGCATATTGTATAGATTTGTCGCATGGATTCCGTATTTTTGTTCATTAAAAGAGAACCCGGCGACCTGATAGTGTGAAGGGAAGGGCGTTGTCCTGCCAAAAAAACACTACAGGAGGGTTCGAGAGTGACGAATGAGACGAAAGCGTTTACCTTGCCGGCGACCGGAGGGGATAGAGCCGCAAGCCGCGCAGTGCTGGCGGTCTTGCTATGCGTCGTCCTTCTATGGCCGCTGATTCCCGCGGCGCCGGCGGCCGCTCATCATGACACGAGCTTGCCGCCGGAGAAAATATTGGTGAACCAGAGCGGCTACAACCTGGGTCAGCCAAAGCGGTTTACGGCCCCGTTGGCCGTCGACGGCACCGCCTATGCCATCAAGAGAGCGGCAGACGGATCGGTCGTCCATGAAGGCTTCATTTACGATCATGTCGGGGATTTCTCATCGTTCAACCCAAGCGATGCCGGAGAATATTTCATCGAAGCGGGCGATGAGCGTTCCGTTCCGTTTTCGATCGGACATTTCTGGATGGAGAAGGTGAGTTATCAGCCTGCGCTCGATTTCATGATCGATTCCCGCTCCTGGCTGGGCGATGTGACGGACTCCACCCACACCGGGGTCGGCTGGAGGGACAGCCATCAGTTTTCATTCGAGGTCTCCACGCTTGTCATGCAATATTTGTCCAATCCTTCCGTTTACGAAAGAATGCCGCGTCAGCTGTCCTACGGCGGGCGATACGATACGCCGGTCATTCTGAACGGCTTGCAGAACGGCGCTCGCAGGGACGCCGGCAACGTCGGCAAGGTCTGGTCGTCGATTCCGCCGGAATTGGCGGGAATGAGCTATCTGCTGGCGAACGAAGCCGACCGCTCGTATCCTCCATTCGAGGATTACGTCATGTACAACGTCAGGAGCGAGCGGGAGGTGACGGTCTATGCCATCGTGGACAGCGCCCGCTTGCCGAATTGGCTTGACGCCGACGGCTGGGAAGCGACGGGGTGGACGGCAATCGCCGAGAACGGCGAGACCAGCGCAGTGTACGAGAGGACATTCGCGCCGGGCGTGATCGATTTGAAGCGCGGACTGCAAGGGAAAGGCACGGCGTATGCCTTCGACGAGCAAGTCGCCATGGTAGAGGCGCCGGATATCGTAGAGCTGATCCGTTACGGCGCGGAAATCATTTACGTGCAAAACGGCAAGCATACCTTGCTGAAGGAGCAGCTTGCTTATTTTCTGTATGCATACCCTTATTTGAAAAACTGGATTTCCGAGGAGACGTACCGGAAAATATTGAACTATACCGTTTCCCAATGGGGCGATCCGGACAAGGGCACCTTGTACTGGCATGACCATTGGCACGCAAGCACGCCGCACACGGCCGATTTGTTCCAGGTGTATACCCAGATCGGCACGATCAAGGGCGAACTGCCGCCCGGACATTCCGTTGTGCCCAATCTGCTGATGCACGAGATCGCGCAGCGGGAAGGGCTGGCCGGAGCGGGGCGCTATTTCGAAGCGGCGTACAAGCAGACGGAATGGCTGATCGCCAATCTGGATTGGCGCGATCCGAACGTGACGAAAGGCCAACGGATGAGCGAACACGTAACGGTGACCGGATTGGCTCACTTCCTCAAGAAATACCCGAAGGAGGCTCCTCCGGGACTGAAAGCGAAGCTGATGGACTGGGCGAACGTCATGATCGGCCGATCGGACAATATGTGGGACTTCAGAAAGTACAGCGACGAGCAATGGGTGCCGATCGAGCTGTTCCCGCACAGCCCCCTCGGCTGGAACGAACCGGGCAATGTGGCCGGCTTTCCCGCTCCCGCGCTGGCCGTAGCGGAGCTTATCGGCGAAGGCCGCACTCGGGACAGGCTGGTGGAAATGGCGATGTCGCATCTGGATCACACTTTTGGACGCAATCCGTACAATCGTCATTTCTCGCATGACGCGAATCGCGATTTTTCCGGTCTGCGCATTCAGCCATACTATACCGCGGATCTTGATTCCGAGCTCGACGCGCTTTTTGAGCAGGCGAAAGGAACGTGGCTATTGTCGGGTTCCGGAACCGATCGCGCGCTCCAAAGCTCCGCGCCAACGGCAACGACGGACGATTTGGCGATCATCAAGGAAGACAGGGCATTCAAGGAAGCGGATAAGTATACTTTCCAAGCCGATTTCCTGATCGACACCGGCGGGAGCGCCGCGGCGGCGAGCGGCGGCCTCGTGTTCCGTTATCGCGACGCCAATAACTTTTACCATTTTCGGCTGAACAAGACGGGCGCCGGAGCAAGACAGATTCAATGGCTCAAGTGGGTGGACGGAACCGCCGTTACTCTAAAAACCGAAAACTTGAATTGGGCCGACAACGAATGGGTCAATCTGAAGGTCGCCATGGACGGAAGCGGCTTTAAATTTTATGTCGACGACCTGCCGGTGCTGGAGGGGACGGATACGTCGCATGCCGCAGGCACGGCGGGCTTCCGCAATTACGGAACGACGGCGAAGGCGAAAAATATCTCGATCGGCGATTACGCGTTGGAGCATGAAGTGGAGTACGGTTGGTTCGATGAATATATCGGCGGGTACGGCAAGCTTCAAGGCGCGCGCGGCGTATTGGACGGTTCGCCGAAAAACCACGCTTATCCGTACAATCCGACGGCGGCAAGGGGATATACCGAAGGATGGATTGCGTTCAATACGGCATGGAACGCGTCCTTAAGCTATCTGACCGCGTATGAAACGGAGTTGAGCGCGTTTGACGCGGGCTTCGCGACCGAGCTGCACGCCGTAGAACCGGATACGACGATCGGCATTCGGCTTAAAGCCCCGCTTAATTTCGATTACGACAGGGTGGAGCAAGGCCGTCTCGTGCTGCAATCCGATACCGGGGACAGAGAAACGGTGACGGTGACGGAAGCGTCGGCCAACAGCGAATTTTTCACGGCGGCGATCGCGATCGAAGAAGGCGCGGCCCTGCCGGAAGACGGCAGGCTGCAAGCAGCTCGCGGCGGCTGGTTTACCGCTGCTTACGGGTATGGCGATTACCGGACCGAGCTGAAGTACGAATGGGACGGAACGGCGTTCGTCGTCGTGCGGCCGGAAGAAGCCGACGATGCCGGAATATACGGCAGCGTGTCTTCGTCTACTGCCGGATGGACGATCGGTTCCAATCCGCAGCTGCGCGTTTCTTTGACGAATTTGTCCGCGGAAGCCGAGGCGGTAAGCGTGAGTCTGGAGCTTCCGGGTACGATGACGGGCGATCGCACGTCGGATACGACGATCGTGCAGCCCCATGGCAGCGGGGAGCTGGTCTTCAATCTGCATGTCGGCCCGCGCGCCCGCAGCGCGGTCATTCCGATCACGGTTTCTTATGGGGCGGGCCAAACGTTGAACCTGAGCTATACAGCCGTCATCATGGACATGAAGACGGAACGGGACAAGCGATTCGATTTCTCGAACGGCTATACGGGCGAGTGGCAGGATATGACCGGAGAAGGCAGTACGGTCGAGCTCGACAATGGCGAATACGCCTTCAGGCACCACGTGTCGAACAACACGACGTATCTCGTGCTGACCCAGAGCGGAGCGTGGCACGATGTTGCGGTACAGGCGGATATCCAAATCAACGGGGCGCAGAATGCTTTCCTGAGCGGTCTTGTATTCCGCTCGCAGAATATGAACAATTATTATTCGTTGCGTCTGAACAAAACGAGCGCGGGCGAATTCGTCGTCGATCTGCTCAAGGTTTCCGGCGGCAATGCGTCGGTGCTGCAGGCGGTGCCGTATACCTGGGAGCCGGGCAATTGGTATACGATCAGGGCCGAAGCCAGAGGGGACCGGCTGCTGGGCTATGTGGACGGCGAGCTTGTGATCGATGTCACGGACGGCAGCTTTTCGTCGGGAGGCATCGGAGTAAGAACGTATGCGCGGCAGGAAGTAGAGGCGTTGCTGAAAAATATCATCTTGCCGGAAAGCGTCTCGTTTGCGGCGACGCCGTACGTGTTCGTGGACGAGTTGCTGAAGGCGGAGGAGGAGGCGCAAGCTCTGCTTGACGGGACTGCGGTCGGCGCCGAGCCCGGGAATGTGGATCAGGCGAGCTTTGAAGCCCTGTTGCAGGAGCAAGCGGAGGCCGCATCCGTATTGAACGACCGGTTTGCGGAGCAACCGCTCGTAGATGCCCGGCTCATGGCGCTTCAAGCGGCGATTGAACGATTCAAGGCGGCCATTATCGGAGGCTCGGAAGTAAATCGCGGCGTCCTGGCCGCCCTGCTGTCCGAAGCGAAGCAAAGACAAGAAGAAGCGTATACGGAAGCGAGCTGGCAACTGTTCGCCGCTGCGCTGGCCCATGCCGCGGAAGTATTGGACGATATGGACGCGAGCCAGGCCGCGGTGAACGAAGCGGTTGCCCGATTGACGGAGGCGTTGGGAGCGCTCGAGCCTCGGGAACAGCCGGGCGCGCCCGTATGGCTGGACGGCCGATTGTCCGCAAGCGCTCTTGACCGGACCTCCGTAACCTTGCACTGGAGCGGAGCGAACGACGAGGCTCAAGTGACGCAATACCGAATCGATCGCGACGGCGTTCCGGGTCAGCCGCTTGCGGCGGAAGCGTTGACGGTGACGGCCAGCGTCTACAGCTATACGATAACCGGGCTTCAGCCGTCGACAACGTATCGGTTCGCGGTTCAGGCAGGCAATGAAGCCGGCTTGTGGAGCGTGAACGGACCCGGCGTGCACATTACGACATTGCCTCGTTCGGGCGGCGGAGACGGAGGCGGCCACGGCGGCAACGGAGGAGGCTCGGGCGGCATCGCTCAGCCGCCGCAAGAGCCTGAGACGGATAAGGACGTGCGCGTCGTTGCGGAATTGGAGCTGAAGCCGGGCGCGGACGGGGCGATTGCGATCGCATTGGAGAGCGGACAGACGGCCGTTCGTTGGCCGGCCGCGGCGGCGCGGCTCGATGAGCGTACCGTACTGCGAATCGCGGGAACGGGAATCGTCCTTGAGCTGCCGGCCGCAATTCTGGGTAAGCTGGCCGATCGGGCAAATGGCGAAGAAATCGAATTTATGACGACTTCCGTGAAGTCCGGGCCTCTGTCGAACGAACAGCACCTTGCGCTTGGCAGTGAATTGAAGGCCGTCGGCGGCGCGGCTTATGCGTTGGAAGCGTCGATGCGGTTGATATCCGGGGTTGAAATTCGAGCGGACCAGTGGCATCCGGGCGTCCGCATAGCCCTGGAATATGACGAAGCGACAGTGGATGCTCAGTTGGCGGGGGTGTACCGCTTTGACGAGGCGAAAAGCGTATGGATCTATGCGGGAAGCATCGCGGACGCGCGAAGCGGCGCAATCGCGGCTTACGCGGATCAGCCGGGCATCTATGCCGTATTGGAACGGCATAAGCGGTTCGACGACGTGGCGAACACGCATTGGGCGTACCGCGCTTTGCAGGTGCTGAGCGCCAAACATGTCGTGAACGGCGTCGGCGAAACGGAGTTTGCGCCTTCGGGCGTGACGACGCGGGCGGAATTTACGGCGTTGCTGGTACGGGCCCTGGGACTGCGGAACGAAGGCGGCGACGCCGGCGAAGCTGCGGTGGAATTCGCCGATGTTTCGGCGAACGCTTGGTACGCCGGGGAGGTGGCCGCCGCGTATCGGGCGGGCCTGGTGCAAGGCGTGTCGGAGGACAGATTCGCGCCTCAAGCGCACATTACCCGCGAGCAAATGGCGGTCATGATCATGCGTGCATACGAGTATGCGAATGGCCGGGCCGAGCCTGCCGGCGCGGAACTGAACCGTTACGCGGATCGCGGCGAGCTTGCGTCCTGGGCGGCGGATGCGGCCGGCAAAGCCGTTGCGGCCGGGCTGATGCAGGGAACGGCGGCGGATCGCTTTAACCCCCGCGGCAACGCGACCCGCGCGCAGACGGCGCAAGCGGTTTATAACATTCTGATGCTTCTGCAATAGACGTACCGGAATAGAGGCTGTCCCACAAGGTTGCTACGGGGGTTTTCGGCACCTTATCGGACACAGTTGCGCTTATTTGCCTCAATCCAGCTTGATTTGCTTGTTCGAACTAACTTGACCCGAGGGATAGCCTCTTTTTTGCATTCGGAAGACGGCGGTCGGTCGACCTTTGCCCTGTCAGCCCAGTCCGTTCGGACAGAGGATCCGTTATCTGTGAACAAAATCGGGTTTTGCGCACCTTTGCGGACAGAGAATCCCTTATTTGCTTCGTTGATCGCCATTTCGACCGCTACGAATGGAAATAACGGATCGTCTGTCCGGACCGCTTTCAAAAAGAGGGGTTTTCGACAAATTAAGGTCATCTCAGTCCGATAGCGATTCCAAATCGAGGATGAATTTCATCAGGCGAGCACAATGGATCGAATCTGCGGCTTTTCAAGCCGTGACGCGTAAAGTGAATACTTCTGTTCTATAAAATACGAAGAAATGTTTATCCAAGGCCATCGGACGGCGCAGTATACTGTGAACGTCGGGAATAAAGCGCTTCCATACGGGGCGCGATTATTATTGAAGCAAGGAGAGAGAACAGAGATGAATTCAATTGTTCGGCGAAAATCCGTTTACTGGCTTGTCATTGCCGCCATGCTGATTGGGCTGACGCTGCCGGCCGGCCAGAGCGAAGCCGCCGGCGCAGAGGCTTCAAGCCTTCAGGTGCTGCAATCGGAGCGCGAGATTGTGGTGAGAACGGGACAGTATGACATCCGGATCGAGAAGGAAGGCTTCAAATACGGCTTTGAAGACGGTGCCGGCCATGTCATCGCGCCTGCCCATCCCGAATCCGGAATCCGTTTCGGATCGGCGGCAGGGGCAACGTTATATGATGCCGTTACGACGGAGCTGATCGGCTATGACGCCGAGAGCGTTCGATTCCGGGTCACGAACGCCAACGGCGACCAGGCGGCCGTTCGCATTATTCCTTACGAGCGTTACGCCAAATTCCAAATCGAGCCTGAGCCGTTCCAAGAGAAGCTTCAAGCGCTGCAAGGCGAAGCCCCGGAACGGGTGGAGGCCTTGATCTGGAGAGGCGATACGTCGTGGGACGATTATACGCTCGAGCTGGACATTAAGCAGAGCAAGCGCGATGCTTCCAGCACGTCGGGCGTTCTTGTCCGGTTTCAGGATTACGACAACTTCTACCATATGAGATATCATCTGGCCTCGGGCAAGCTGCAGTTGCTGAAAAAGCAAAGCGGCGGGGCTCTGGGCGTCGTACATGAGGTCGCCGTACCCGGTTCGTTCGATTCGACCCGGTTTTACAAAATGAAGGTGGAAGCGGAAGGGAACCGGATTCGCGGTTACTGGAATAACACGCTGCTGCTGGACTATACGGACGAGCAGTCCCCCATTCTGAACGGCGCGGTAGGCATGCGCATCTATAGCGATGTCGCGCAGTATTCCCATATTTCCGTCACATCGGGCGACACGGTGCTCATGGACGATTCCGACTGGGAGGGCGTGGAGGATTGGCAGATTCATAACGGGCAGTGGAGGATGACCGGAGAGGTGACGTCTACGGCCGTTATCGATGCCCGAACCGCTTCTCTCAATCCGGGCTACGGGCTAGGCGACTTCGCGCATAACCAGCAGAGTACGAACGTGTTCGGCATTTCCAATTCCGATTTGACCAATAAAGGCGCGGATCAGCGGTTCGTGTCCAACTTTACGATCTTCCCCGCGCACGGCTTCGCTCAGGTGCTGTTCGAGACCGGGAAGAAGAGAGTGGCGATTAACGCCGCGGAAAACAAGCTGGGCGCGGATAACGTTGCCAGCGTGGACGCGCTGTATTATTTTATGGGCACGATGGAACAAATCTACGCGGATTATCAGCAGGTAAGAGTGGACGAGGGGTATCCGGTTTACAAGCCAAAATACGACTTTTTCGAGGTAGGCTACGAGGCGTTCGGCTCGCTTGGCTGGAACACGTACCAAACCTCGGTCATGGAGGACTTGAGCACATACCTGGACAAAGGCTACAAGCTGAAGTGGGGCGTCGTCGGATCCGGCTTCTGGAAGGGCGACCGCAATTCGACCGCGCAGGGCGCCACGACCAGCTTCGGGCTATGGGACGATGTGGCGGGACCGCCCCGGCAGGACGGGCTTCCCAATCCGAGATATCCGGATGTGGAAGGATTGAAGAAGTTTTTCCGCGACAACGATATGAATTTGCTGCTCGGCCTTCGCACGAACTTCAAGGCGTTCAAGGACAATGGCGGCCATTACACGCCGGAGCATGACGGCCCGTATACAGCTGAAGGAATTGAGCGTGGTTACTTCCTAACCGATGAGAACGGCGCACCGCTCAAGTATACGGTCAGTTTCCCGAGCGGCAGTATTCATCTGCTGGATACGGATAACGAGGATGCGCTCGATTGGTATGAGAACGGCGCGTCGTTATGGGGAGTCGACGGCTTCAAGGAAGACACGATGATGATGACGAAGCCTTATCGGGACGAACTGTGGAACCGCTCCAACGGCCGCCTGATGGAGCAGGGCTATCAGGTCATGGTGCGGAATGCGGCCTATTCGGTGCCGGGCGACATTCTAAGGCTGGAAGACACCATGCACGGCTATAATCAGGACCGTCCGATTCTCAACGCGCTTAATTACGCGGCCAGTGGAGCGCCGAATGTGTACTCCGACATTGTGGCCGGGAAATATTTGACGCTCCCGCTTACTCAGGATCAGAAGCTGTATTTTGTGCGAAATGCGATGTGGGCCGCCACGACGCCGGCCATGTCGCTTGGCTTGGGGCCGTGGCACATGGAAAATGCCGAATATGAAGCAGCCGTCAAAAAAGCGGTGGATTTCCATTCCACGTACGCGCCGTATATTTACAGCGCGGCGGTGGACAGCTACCATACCGGCTTCCCTTATACGATGACGCCGCTGCCGATCGCTTATCCGGACGATCCGCAAACCTATCAGCTGGCGAACCGCTCGACCAGACAATACGAGTGGATGCTGGGGCCGTCCATGCTGGCCGTTTCGGCATACGGTCAAGACTATGCGACCGTCGCGGCGAGGGACGTCTATTTGCCGGAAGGCAAGTGGATCGATTTCGAAACGGGGGAAGTCTTCAAAGGGCCGACGACTCTGGCTCGCTATAGCTTGCCGATTGATAAGATTCCGGTGTTTATCGGCGGCAAAGGCGTCGTGGTCAAGCAGGATCTGGATTCCGGCAAGCTGCTTGCCGAAGTTTATCCGATTGCGAATAACGGCTCCAGCTATACCTACACCTACCCCGACGGCGAGACGGTCAGCACGATCGTCAACGACAATATCGGCTGGAACCGCGATACGATCCGGATCGTCGACATCACCGCGGGACAAGAGGTTGAATTTGTTTATGACGAACGCACCGGCTCCTATACGTTTGAACTGTCGGAAGGTCATCACTACGAGCTGTCCGGCGGCGGGTTCAATGGAACGCTTGCCGAGCTTAACCTTCCGCAGGATCAGCCCGACGATCTGATCTCGGGCGAGACGCTGAAGCTTCGGGTAGAAGCCAAGCTGGACAGCGGCGAACCGGTCGATCCGAACAGCCTTGCGCTAAGATACGAGACGGATCGGCCTGAGATTGTGGCGATCAATGGCGACGGCGTCGTTGCGCCGATCCGGACAGGTACGGCCAACGTGCGCGTATGGGCAGCGACGGAGGAGGGCGGCATGTATTCGCCGTGGTTTGCCATTACCGTGCTGGAGCCGGAATTGATCATCGATGAGCCTGCCCATCTCGCGGTGTTGACCGCGGAGCCGATCGTCGTCAGAGGAACAAGCAAAGGTTTGGCCGAGCTGGACGTTCGCTATAACGGGACGGTACGGACTGTAGCAAAGGACAGCGACGGAGCCTGGGAAACGACGATTGGAAGATTAGATAATGGCGAGTATGGCATTCAAATTGTCGGACGCGACAAAAACGGCCTGATTCGGCTGGCGAGGTCTATACAAGTTCGGCTTGACGCTTCCGACACGCTGCTGAAGAGCGATTTTAACGGGGACAGCGACCCGTGGAACATCGTCAACGGCAACTGGGCTCTGGCCGAAGTGGACGATCGTCAGGTCTACGGAGCCACGGGCCGGGGATTGGCGTATGCAGGGGAGACGAACTGGCGCGACTACCGGGTTGAAACAGATATGATGATGGCGCCGACATCCGCCGGAGGTTCGGCTGGAATCGTGTTCCGCTATCAGGACGCGGAGAACTTCTACCATGTCCGCCTAGATGACAATCGCTCAACCGCAGCGGGCGTGCGAACGATCCAGCTATATAAATGGGTGGACGGATCGGCCAGTAAAATCGCGGAGGCGCCGTTCGATTTCCAATATGGCCAGTGGTACACGCTGGCGATAGAGGCTGAAGGCAGCGCCATTAAAGCTTTCGCCGACGGCGAGTTGTATCTGGAAGCGAATGACGTATCGCTGTCATCGGGCGCAGTCGGCTTGCGAACCTACGACAGGAATACGTCGATCGATCATTTGACCGTAAGCCGCCTGGCTCCGGGAGAGCCTGCCGATTATGTCTACTGGAAGGACGGATTGGCCGGGGTGACGAGCGTTGGCGAGACGGAATTGACGTTGTCTTGGAGCGGCGCCGTGCAAGGCGTTCAGACGGCTCATTATCGCGTGTACGTCAATAATGAACCGGCCCAAGCGATGATTACGGACAATACGGCCGTTCTATCCGGTCTGCTTCCCGGCAAGCTGTACGCGTTCAAGATCGAAGCAGGCGAAGAGGAGCGTTGGAGCACGGACGGACCCGTCGTCGTCTTCCGAATGCCCGGTGAAGAAGAGCCGGAGGAGCCGAACGCTCCGGTCTGGATCGGCGGACGTTTGGAAGCGGGCGGAATTGCGCAGACGCAGGTTACGCTTAGCTGGACCGGGGCGCAGGATGACCGGGGCGTTACCCGGTATCGCATCGACCGCAACGGGATACAGGGGCAGCCGATCGCGGCGGAGACGCTGTCTGTCTCCGACAGTGTCTACAGCTACACCTTGTCGGGGCTAACTCCGGGAACCGTGTATACGTTTGCCGTACAGGCCGGGAATGAAGCGGGGGCGTGGAGCGTGAACGGCCCCTCCTTACAGGTGAAGACAGCGTCTCCCCCTTCGGGAGGCAATGGCGGATCCGGCGGCAATGGCGGGAACGGAGGCGGAGTCGTCGATGAGACCGAGCGGGATGAGACGGTCCGTGTGGTGAAGGATGAAGAACTTATCCGAGATGCGAAAGGCGAGGCGGCGATCGGGCTGGAAGGCGAGCAGCAGATCGTAGTATTGCCGATAGCAGCGGCGCGGCTAGGCTACGATATCTCGATCCGGACGGCATCGGGGAATGCGAGAACGATTATCGCCCCGGGTTTGCTGGAATCGCTGCTGTCCGATGCGGTGAGGGAGCAAGCGGACCACTTTAGAATCGATCTGACGGAAAATGCGCTTTCGACCGGACTGAGCCGTGCGTTGGGAAGCGAGCTGAGGCTGCTCGGCGAAGGCGCGATGCGAGTTGAGCTCGGCCTTGTGCTGACCGACGGCGATATTGTCCTTCCCGATTCTCTTTCCGAAGCGATTCGGTTAGAGTTGGGCTACTCTGCGTCCCGAGCGGATCCCGAGCTTCTTGGCTTGTATCGTTACAACGAACGGTCGGGAGCATGGGAATATGCGGGAGGCGCTGCCGATCCGGGGAAAGGCGCGTTGGCTGCATCGCTGAATCAATCGGGCATCTATGCCGTATTGGAACGGAATAAGCGGTTCGACGACGTGGCGAACACGCATTGGGCGTACCGCGCATTGCAGGTGCTGAGCGCCAAACATGTCGTGAACGGCGTCGGCGAAACGGAGTTTGCGCCTTCGGGCGTGACTACGCGGGCGGAATTTACGGCGTTGCTGGTACGGGCCCTGGGACTGCGGAGCGAAGGCGGCGACGCCGGGGAAGCTGCGGTGGAATTCGCCGATGTTTCGGCGAACGCTTGGTACGCCGGGGAGGTGGCCGCCGCGTATCGGGCGGGCCTGGTGCAAGGCGTGTCGGAGGACAGATTCGCGCCTCAAGTGCACATTACCCGCGAGCAAATGGCGGTCATGATCATGCGTGCATACGAGTATGCGAATGGCCGGGCCGAGCTTGCCGGCGCGGAACTGAACCGTTACGCGGATCGCGGCGAGCTTGCGTCCTGGGCGGCGGATGCGGCCGGCAAAGCCGTTGCGGCCGGGCTGATGCAGGGAACGGCGGCGGATCGCTTTACCCCCCGCGGCAACGCGACTCGGGCAGAGACGGCGCAAGCGGTCTACAATCTGTTCGTGAAGTTGAATTCGCATTAAGACAAGCAAGCGGACGATCGTACGCAAGGAAGAAAGCTGTATGGCGAATAGGCCATGCGGCTTTCTTTTGCGATCGGACCCAGATGAACGGCGTGCTCTTAGTCGGAAAAAGCGACAATGAGCGGGAGTGGTGAGCGGAACGGCGTGCTCATAGTCGGAAAAAGCGACAATGAGCGGGTGCGGCGGGCGTACCGGCGAGCTCATTGTCGTAAAAAGCGACAATGAGCGGGTGCGGCGAGCATACCGGCGAGCTCATTGTCGGAAAAAGCGACAATGAGCGAGTGCGGCGGGCATACCGGCTTGCTCATAGTCGTAAAAAGCGACAATGAGCCGAAGAGACGAGCGAACCGGCGTGCGAAAAATGCGCCTTCGCCCGCCGCCCGCTCCGGCAACCGAAGCAATAGAACAAATCTGTGCGCGTCGCTCGCTTGATGACGGCGGGGAAATTGCGAATTTTTGTTCCATGAGGTGAACAGTTTTGTTTCTTATCGGCCGGGGGAGCTGTTGTTAAGCTGAAAATGTCGGCGATGGCGGAACCGGGGACTGCTGACTTGGTCTCGCCTGAATCCGCAGATCGCACACATAGACGACGAAACAGGAGGTCAACGAAGTGAACAACAGAAGATGGCTGTCAATTATGCTGGTATGCATCATGGCGATCGGGCTGCTCTCGGCCTGCTCGGGCAACGGCGGCAATAAGGGCAACAACGGCAACGGAGGCGCGACGAACGCTCCGGGGAGCCCGAGCGCGGAGGCTCCGCCGGCTGCGGAGCCGGTCAAGCTGACGATGTGGGGCGGCGTGCCGCCGGAATCGGGTCCGCAAGCGGTCGTCGACGCCTGGAACGCGGCGAATCCGGACGTGCAAGTCGAATACGTGCGCTTCGTCAACGACGACGACGGCAACCTGAAGCTGGACACCGCGATGCTGACCGATCAGGGCGTGGACATCTATGTCAACTATTCGCTGACGCAGACCGAGAAGCGGGTAGAAGCGGGCGTGGCGCTTGATCTCGGCGAATTCGGCGATTACGACATCGACGAGAAGATGGGCCCCGACGCGGCGCTGTGGCAAATCGACGGCAAATATTACGGCGTGCCGACCAAGAAAAACGCCTTTTTCGTCGCGCTGAACAAGGACTTGCTGGACGCAGCCGACCTGGAGATTCCGAAGAGCTGGACGTGGGACGAAGCGCGCGAATACGCCAGGCAGCTGACGGCCGACGGCCGATATGGTTTCATTCAACATTTGGAGCCGTTCTTCGACCCGATGGATTCGGTGCTGGCGAAAGACGGATACACCAAGGCCGACGGCAGCTCCAACCTGGATCATCCGCTGATCAAGCAATGGCTGGAGACGTTGAACGCTATGATGACGGAAGACAAGTCGACGCCTCCGCTCGGCGAGCAGCTGTCGACGCAGCTTCCGGTAGACACAAGCTTCCTTGGCGGCGAAGCCGCCATGCTGAACATCGGCGAGTGGCTCATTCGCAGCTCCAACAACATGACCGACTTCCCGCGCGATTTCAAGATCGCCTTCGCGCCGGTTCCGCGGCTTGCCGAGCAAGAAGCGGACTTCATTACGCGCGGCGGATTGGGCGACTTCGTCTCCATCAACGCCAAATCGAAGCACAAGGAAGCGGCCTGGGAATTCGTGAAATGGTACGCCGACGGCGGCATGGCGCCGATGGCGGCGGGCGGAAGGCTGCCGGCCTCCAAGGAGGTCGACAGGCAGGTCGCGATGGACAGTCTGCTGGGAGACCAGGCGGATACGTACGATCTGGAATCGCTCGAGTACGTGCTGTACGGCGACGCGACGCCGACCTTCGTGCGCAGCGTGCCGCAACAGGTCATCGACCTTCGCACGCAGGAGTACGAGAAGTATTTTCTGGGCAGCCAGGATTTGAACAAAACGATCGCTAACATGGTATCCCGCCACAACGACTTTTTGAAGTAAAAGAAAGCTGGAGGAGAAGGCCGCGACGCATGCGCGCCTTCTCCTCCATCAATGACAGGAGTGAAGCTCCATGAAAGGCAACTGGATGAGAAAGCAGCAATTGCTCGGATACGTGTTTATCGCGCCCAATATGCTCGGCGTGCTGCTGTTTTTTGTCATTCCCGCGCTGTTTTCCTTTGTCCTGATGTTCACGGACTACCGGTTCATGAATCCGAACGTTTCGTTTGTCGGCTTCGACAACTTCGCAAGACTGTTTAAAGACGAGGTTTTCTACGTATCGCTGACCAATACGTTTATTTTTCTGCTGTCGGTGCCGGTTTCGATTATGCTCGCATTTCTGGTGGCGGTCGTGCTGAACAAGTCGGTTTATTTGAAAAAAACGCTCAGAGCGCTTTACTTTATGCCTTACATTACGAGCGGCGTCGCGATCGCTTTCGTCTGGATGCTGCTGTTTCAGCCCAAGATGGGGCCGATCAACGGCTTCCTGCGGGCCATTGGCATCGACAATCCGCCGGGCTGGCTGTCGACCATGGATACGTCCATGATCGCGATCGACATCATTTGGATCTGGTTCATGCTCGGCTACAATATGATTATTTACCTGGCGGCGCTTCAGGAGATTTCCGCGGAGCTGATCGAAGCCGCCAAGATCGACGGGGCCAGATGGTGGCAGACGATCCGCCGCATCGTGTGGCCGCTGGTCAGCCCGACGACCTTCCTGCTGCTCGTTACCGGCCTGATCATGACGGTCAAGACGTTCGGCATCATTCAGGCCATCACTCAGGGGGGGCCGGGCAACAGCACGACGATTCTGTCCTTGTTCGTCTACAAAAACGCGTTCCGCTATTACGAGATGGGCTACGCTTCGGCGATATCCTGGGTGCTGTTCTTTATTATTCTGGTCATTACGATGATTCAATGGGCCGGTCAGAAACGCTGGGTCCACTATTAAGGGGAGGAGTCAATCGATGAACGCAACCAAACCGACGCTTCGCTCCTCCAAGCCGTCCTCCGCGCCTCTGCGGGCGTCTGCCCGACTGAAGCCGCTCGAATGGAACAAGCTGATCGCGACGCTGATCATGACTTTTTTCGGCCTGTTGATGGTCGTTCCGTTCATCTGGATGATCAGCACCTCGTTCAAGACGCCCGCCGACGTCTTCGTCTATCCGGTCAAGTGGCTGCCGAACCCGTTCAACTGGGACCATCACGTAAAAGTATGGACGGGCGACAAGAGCTTTGCGACCTACTACCTGAACTCCTTGAAAGTATCCGTGATCAGCACGATCGGAGCGACGTTCCTGTCGGCCTTCGCCGCCTACGGCTTCTCCAGGGTGACGTTCAGGGGCCGGAACGCGCTGTTCCTCGTCTATTTGTCGATGATGATGGTGCCGCCGCAAGTGCTGTTCGTGCCGAAGTTCATCATGTTCGAATGGGCGGGCATCTACAATACCCACTACGCGCTCATCCTGCCCGGCATGTTCACCATATTCGGCGTCTTCATGATGCGGCAGTTTTTCCTGTCCATTCCTTACGAAATTTCGGAATCGGCGTTTATCGACGGGGCGGGGCATTTTCGAATTTTCTTCCGGCTGGTGCTGCCGCTGGCCAAGCCGGCGCTGGCGACGCTGGCCGTCATCGACTTCAGCTGGCATTGGAACGATTACGAGAACGCGCTCGTGTTCCTGATCGACGAAGGGCTGTACACCGTGCCGCTCGGCCTGCAAAACTTCATTCTGGAAAACACGATCGACTACAACGGCATGATGGCCGCCGCGTCGGCGGGCATTATTCCGATGATCGTCGTATTCCTGATCGGACAACGTTTCATTATTCAAGGCATCTCGAATTCTGCCGTAAAGGGTTGATGTCCGGGATGCTGCGGCAGTCAATACTTCATGGATTGGAGCGTATGCGGAGTGAGGAAGGAAACGGTTCGGACCGACGTAACGGTGGTGGGAGGCGGCCTTGCGGGCGTATGCGCGGCGGTTGCCACGGCAAGACTGGGGCAGACGGTGGCGCTCGTGCAGAACAGGCCGGTGCTGGGCGGGAACTCGAGCAGCGAGGTGCGCGTATGGGTATGCGGCGCGACAAGTCACGGCGTCAACCGCTACGCCCGGGAGACCGGCATTATGGGCGAGCTGTTCGTGGAGAACCAGTACCGGAATCCGGACGGCAATCCGTATTTGTGGGATCTGATCGTGCTGGAGACAGTCAGGGCGGAAGCCAACATTCGACTCTTTCTGAATACCGACGTGCACGAGGTGGAAATCGCGGATGCGGGGAACGGCGACTGCGGCCGCATCCGCTCGGTAACGGGCTGGATGATGGGCTCGGAGCGCAAAATCACATTTGAAAGCGAAATGTTCCTCGACTGTACGGGAGACGGCTTGGTCGGCTTTATGGCCGGGGCGGACTTCCGGATCGGACGCGAAGCGAAGCATGAATTTCAAGAAGAATGGGCGCCGGAGGAGGCCGACGACATCTTGCTCGGCAGCACGATCCTGTTCTATACGAAGGATGCCGGACATCCCGTCAAATATATTCCGCCCAGCTTCGCAAAAGATATTGAGCAAACCTCGATTCCCGTGAAGCGCGTCATCCGCAGCGGCGACTCCGGCTGCCATTACTGGTGGATCGAATGGGGCGGCGAGCTGGATACGGTGCACGACAACGAGCGCATACGCGACGAGCTGTGGTCGGTCATTTACGGCATATGGGATTACATCAAAAACTCGGGCAAGTTCGAAGCCGACAATATGACGCTGGAATGGGTGGGCTCGCTGCCCGGCAAGCGCGAATATCGCCGTTTCGTCGGAGATTATATCCTCAATCAGAACGACATCGTGGCCCAGGAGCCGTTCGACGATCGCGTCGCCTTCGGCGGCTGGTCGATCGACCTTCATCCGCCGCAAGGGATGTACGCCGAGGAGAGCGGCTCCAAGCATTATCATGCGGATGGCGTCTATCACATTCCGTTCCGTTCGCTGTACTCCCGCAACGTGGACAATCTGATGTTCGCCGGCCGCAATATCAGCGCCTCTCATGTGGCTTTCGGCACGACCCGGGTGATGGCGACATGCGCCGTCATCGGCGAGGCGGCCGGCACGGGAGCGGCGTTATGCATACAGCGCGGCGTTGCGCCGAGAGAGCTGCATGCCTCGCATCTGCGAGAGTTGCAGCAGACGCTGCTGCGACAGGACGCCGCGGTGATCGGACTGCGCAACGAGGACGCTCGGGATGCGGCCAGAACCGCTTCGGCGAAAGCCTCCAGCGTGCTGCGGGAAATTGCGATCGAAGAGTCCGCAGCCCCATTCCCGTTGATGAATCGCGCGGGGATGCTGTTCCCGGTGACGGAGCGGATCGACAGCCTGTCGCTGCTGGTGGATGCTTCGGCCGACACGGAGTTGCAGGTTACGCTGTATGAGACGGTTCGGGGGGAAAATTACATTCCGGCGAATCCGGTAGCCTCCCGTAAGATGCAAGTGGCCAAGGGCGAGCGGCAGTGGGCGGCGATTCGCTTTGATTACAAGGTGGAGCGGCCGATGAATTTGTTCGCCGTCATCGAGGCGAACGAGGCGATCAGCCTGCACAAGAGCGGCGAGCCCCTGTTCGGGGTGCTCGGCTTCAACAACAAAATCGCCGCCTCGTCGGACTTTGCAGAGTATCAGGAATCGCAATTGACGATGGCCTGGTCGCAGAAAGGTCTGTCCCGCACGCCGTTCTGCGTGCGCGTCTCCCCCGGCACGGAGGCATACGCCGCGCAGTCGGTCATCGACGGTTACGCCAGACCGTATGACGGTCCGCACGTCTGGATGTCGGAGGCGATGAAACCGGGGCGCGAGGAATGGGTGGAGCTGGCATGGCAGTCGGCGGAGACGGTATCGGAGGTTCATCTGATCTTCAATGACGATGTCAACGAAGACCTGATCAACCTGCATCATCACCGCACGCCTTTCGAGGTCATCCCCGAGCTGGTGAAGGATTATCGTCTTGAAGCCTATGACGACGGCGAATGGAAGACGCTGCTGCGCGAGACGGACAACCGGAAGCGCAAGCGGGTCCACCGGCTGGAACGGACCATTCAAGCGGAGCGTCTGCGGGTCGTCGTGGAGTCGACGAACGGCTCGCGTCATGCGCAAATCGTGGAAATTCGGGTATATGGGTCCTAGAAACGGACAGTCGGGATCGACGCCGGAAGGCTCCCTTGCGGAGCCTTCTTTCTCGTTTAAGGTAGAACGATGTCCTCGCTACTGCACCTTCAAACTCCGCATCTTTGCACTAATTGTATAAAGTACAATTATTTACCCGGAAATTTTGCCGATTTTATAATGAATTGCACGAAGTACAACTAACATGCCCCAACTGGGCGAGAATGAAGGGTAAGAGGCTGAATTAGTTGTATTTTATGCAATTATCGAATGGGAAGGGTTGAATTGGACTTGTATTAGTTGTACGAAATACAATTATACGCCTCTCCGTAAGCTTCTTCAGCATGAGTAGACGCCGAAGGCGTTTTTTCGTCGACATTAAAGAAAGTATATCTTTTTCAAGTACGATGATATCGGTAAAATAGGGGTATGGAAGCGAGCATTTTAAAGCGGATATTTTTCGATGAGAACAAACATTGGGAACGATTCGAAGAAAAGAATCGTGACCGTATACGGCCGTGCGTACGAAAAGAGGTCGAGAAGTTTCGGAAATGCGGCGATGCCCGGAATGGGTTCAAGCTCATGGTATGCGAAGGGTGCCATGACTTGAAGATGGTACCGTATCGCTGCAAGGGGCGATTTTGTACCACCTGTTCCTGTGGAGAAACAGAAGAGTGGAGCAGGCTGCTCATGGATGACGTGCTGCAAGTCCACCATCGTCATGTGGTATTCACCATCGACGAAGGGCTGTGGGATGTTTTTTTGGTGCATCGGCATCTGCTGAAGGCATACATGGATGAAGCGGTACGTGTCGTACAGGAGTACTTTGTGAAGAAGCGGAAGGTGACGCCCGGTATCATTGCCGGTTTACATACATTCGGCTCGCGGATGAACTTCAACCCGCATGTGCAAATGCTCGTGACGATGGGCGGGATGAAAGCAAACGGAGAGTGGGTGACGTACGACTTTATCCCGTTTGAGCTGCTGCGCAAGCAGTGGCAAACGGTGGTGCTCAAGCTGATTCGCCGGCACCTGTCCGAGGAAGAGAAGAAGAAGGTGCAAGCAAGACTGCAGAAGGCCTACACGGCCAACGGTGAAGGCTTCTATGTGCATGCGCCAAAGCAGCGTGGGCACGTTCGTCAGCAATTGCGCTACATTGGGCGATATATCCGGCGTCCGGCAATCGCTGTGCACCGAATCAAGGCATATGACGGAGAGTATGTTGTTTTCAGTTACCACGACAAAACAAGCGGACAAGAGAAAATGGAGCGTGTGACGGTAGAGGAGTTCATCACCCGTCTGATTCGGCATATCCCGGACGAACAATTCAAGACCATTCGGTATTACGGGATTTACTCGAGGAGGACCAAAGGAGTGAGCAAGAAGCTGATCCACGCCTGGCAGGAAATGAGCCGGAGGTGGGTGGTGAGGATGAAGGGAGTGTTGAAGCGGAGAAACTGGCGTGAGCGTGTGAAGCAAACGACAGGGACTGACCCCCTCGTCTGCCCGCGATGCGAATGTTACTATGAATACATGGGAGAGGTCTGTCTACGGGAAGGGAAATTACGGGTGAAGTATGCCCGCTCACGGACCGCTCATGTCTGTATGGAGAGGATGATCTGCGATCTCACCGGTGTCGAAAAAGCGAAAGCCAGCCAAAAAGAAAAAGCTCAGCCCGCTTACAACGAGGCAAGTTAAGTATATTTGTCTGAGTTGTAACGAAAACGAGCTTATCCCGCTTAAAGTGGTGCGCGACTTTGACCGTATGGATGGCGGGGACCCATCCGTGCCGCCACAATTCACATGCGAGGCCTGTGGAGGCAAGATGTATCCTGAGCATTACAAAGGCATTCATGGGATTGCGTACAACATTTCAGATGTCCGCTAAACCTAAAAGGACCGTCAGGGCGAACTTCCCTGACGGTTTTTCTTATGCTATTGTAAAATCGCGTCTTTCATTGTTTAATAGGGGGCGTGCCGACGGGTCCGGGAATGGACCGGGCGAACATGAAAAAAGGAGAGAAAAACGATGCCAGCCGACAACAAGCTTGAACCCGAACGATGGACGCGAGGGAAGTTTTTCCACAAAAAAACGTATGCCGACGTCCCGCTTCTGAAGTTCGAGGAAGCGCGCGACCGTCTCCCGTCGCCGATCTACGACCGCCGCCCGGATTATATCGAATCCTACTGGTGGACTTGGGAGGTTGCGTATCGCAATACGCACGTGCCGACTCCGGAAAGCGGATTCGTCAGCAATTTCATCGACGCGGCGTTCAACGATCAAATCTTTTTGTGGGACACCGCGTTCATCACGATGTATGGCAATCTTGCGCATCCCTACATCCCGGGAATCCGTTCGCTCGACAACTTTTACTGCAAGCAGCTGGACGACGGGGAAATCGCCCGCGAATACGTGAGGAACACCGGCGAAGAGTTCTATAAATGGGTGAACGCCGAACGGAAGCCGCTTCATTCGTTTTTCCACAATCACTACAAGCACAGGGGGCTCTCGCAAGTCAACGATCTCGACTATGAAGCGATGTACAAACCCGATCTGGGCCGAACGGTCGATCGCCCGCCGTACTTGAGGCTGGACAATCTGAACCACCCCGTGCTCGCCTGGGCGGAGCTCGAAAGCTTCAGGCACACCGGAGACCGCGCTCGTCTGCAAGCGGTTTGGGAGCCGCTTGTCCGTTACTACGAGGCGCTGCGTTATCATCTGTACAACCAATACGGGTTGTTCGTAACGGATTGGGCCAGCATGGACAACTCGCCGCGGAACAAATATTTAGGCAGCGGAGTGGACATCAGCTGCGAAATGGTCATGTTCGCCCGCAACCTGATTGAAATCGCGAGCCTATTGAACGACAAGGACTTGGACGAGCAAGTTTCCGCGCTGCATTCGGATGCGGAGACGTTCGCGGAGGCTATCAATAGCCGGATGTGGGACCCCGATACGGAATTTTATTATGACGTGACGAACGACGGCCGGCGCGCTCCCGTCAAGACGATCGCGGCCTACTGGGCGCTGCTGTCCGGAGTCGCCGACAAGCGGCAGGCGGCCAAGCTGGCCGATTGGCTGAACGATCCGCACACCTTTAATCGCAAACACCGCGTACCCGTTTGTTCGGCGGACGAGCCGGGCTACGATCCGCAAGGCGGCTATTGGCGGGGATCCGTCTGGGCTCCCACGAACACGATGGTCATTCGGGGATTGGAGAAATACGGATATCGCGATTTGGCGAGAGAAATCGCGCTTAACCATCTGGATAATGTGGTCCAAATTTTCCGGGACACCGGGACGATTTGGGAAAATTATCCGGCCGATTCCATCGATTCGGGCAATGCGGACAAAAAGGATTTTATCGGTTGGTCCGGCATCGCCTCGACCCTCTATCTGCTCGAACACGCCATCGGACTTAAAGGGGATGCCGCGAATAAGGAACTGACGTGGCGGCTTCCGTCCGGAGCGGGGACGATCGGATGCGACCGGTATTGGTTTGCCGGCGCGACGATGGATTTGAAGGCCGTCGAGCAAGAGGACGGCGCTTATCTGGTTACGGCGAAGAGCGATGCGCCGGTGATGCTTAACGTCATTCATGGCGACAAGGCATACAGGACGGAGATCAAGGAAGCTGTCCGGATGCGAATTCCATCCCAAACGAAATCTTAAGGAATATTCGCGGCATTTTCCAAAAACGTTTCCGATAAAGGTGTCTATATTCTTGCTTGAATTAACAAAATTTCAAAATAAAATGTGCGTATTTCGTGAAAAAACCTAAAAAAGACGATCTTTTTCGCAGGGAAATTGACTGAAATCGCTCATTATGTTACGATGATCGCGTTTCCAAAAACGTTTCCGGGAAATCAATAATCGGTTCAATGAAAGGAGAGATGGACTACATACCTATATGCGGCAAGCAATGGCGGAGATTTAAAACAGGGGAATGTCAAATCATCATGCGGGAGGAACAAGTATGAGAAAAGCAGGAATTCGCGGAATGCTTGCTTTAACGATCTGTTCGGCTTTGGTTGTCGCCGGTTGCGGATCGAACAATTCGAACGGTGCCGGCAGCTCGCCGAGCGGCTCTTCCGGCGATTCGCCCAAACAGGAAGTCGTGAAGTTCACGGTGCCGCATTATCAAGTCGGGAATGCGATCGGAGCGGACTATCTGAAAAGCGTCGTCGAATTGTACAACGAAAAATTCAAAGGAAAATACGAGCTGACGATCGAAGAGGTCGCGGGAGACTCGCAATATATCGAGAAATTGAAAGTTCTCAGCACCAGCAATCAATTGCCCGCATTTTTCGAGCTCGGCAAGGATCTCTCTCTGGGACAGCAAATCATCAAGAACGACCAGGTGCTGGATCTGAAGCCGTACATCGATGCGGAACCCGAGCTTAAAGCGCTCATGTTCGAAGATTCCATCGAGTTCAATACGGTCGACGGCAAAATGGTCGGCTTGCCGTTAAGCCGCGACGCTTATCTCGGCGTGTTCTACAATAAGGAGCTGTTCGAGAAGGCGGGAATCCCTTCGTTCCCCGAGACCTGGGACGAGTTCTGGGAGGCGTGCGAGAAATTGAAGGCCGCCGGCATTACGCCGCTTTCCTTGACGACGGCCGAGTCGGAGCAAACGAACTATTTCGTCACTTCCAAGCTTGCCGTCGATTCCGCGGAAGGGTTGGAGTTTATGAGAACGACCTTCCCGACGGATTTCGATGCGCCGTACGTTGTGGATGCCTTCGCAATCACCCCGAAGCTGTTCTCTTACTCGACGCCCGACGCCATCGGCGGCACTTACGCGATGGCCGCCAACAACTTCACGAACGGCGTAACGGCGATGATCGGCAACGGTCCCTGGATGGTGGATACGTTCAAAAATCCGAGCACGGCTCCGGAAGGCTTCCTGGATAAAGTCGGCGTCGCTTATTATCCGGGCAAAGCGCTGTTCTCCAACCAAGGCAAGGTTTACGGATGGGCGGTCGCGAACAATCAACCGAAGGAAGTGCAGGAAGCGGCGATCGAATTTTTGAAATTCATTTCGACCCCCGAGATTATCCGGAAGGATATGGTGACGTTCGGACGCTTCAGTCCGAAGGTGGAGCTGACGGACGAGGATAAAGCGCAACTGGATCCGCAAATCGTCGAGCTTGCGGAACTGGTGCAAGAGGTCGAGACGGTCATTCCGCGCATTAGATGGGACACTTCCGTACTGAAGGAAGCGATTCCGAAAGAACTGCCGAGGCTGGCGCTCGATCGGATATCGGCGGAGGAATACGGGCAGAAGCTGGCGGAGTCGGCCCGGAAATTCGCGCAGGTGAGCGGCCAATAATTCAAACCGACGATTCAGATGAATGGGGCTGCCCCATTCATCTGAATCCATTATGAAACGAAGCTGAGGGTGCCCTATGCGTGTACAAAATAAATCGTTATGGATCGTGCTTTTTCTCGCGCCATGCGTGTTGCTGTTCGGCCTTATTTATTTAACGCCGTTGACGATGATCGTCTACACGAGCTTTATGCAATGGGACGGATTTTCGGCCATGAAGTGGGTCGGTTTCGCCAATTACAAAGAAATCTTCTTCGAGGATTCCACCTTCCACGCAGCCCTAATCAATACGGTGAAATGGGCGTTGTTGGCCACTTTCGTGCACGTTCCTTTCGGAGTCATGATGGCCATGATCCTGTTCAAGAAGCCGTTCGGCTGGAAATTCGTAAGGGCCGTATCGCTCGTGCCCAACATTATTTCTTCCGCGGCGATGGCGATTCTTTATGTTTTTATTTTCAACCCCGGGATCGGGCTGATCAATAAATTCGTGCAATGGTTAGGCTTCAAAGACTTTCAAGTGAACTGGTTTTTCGAACCGACCACCGCTTTTATCGCCGTTTCGTTAACCTGGGTGTTGTTTACCGGCGTCATTATTCTGATTACGATGGCAGAGCTTTCCGCCATCCCTCCCTCGATTCACGATGCGGCCAGAATCGACGGCGCGTCCGAGCTGCAGATCGATTTGCGAATTAATCTTCCGATGATCCGGGGAGTGATCGGAGTCGGCGTCATCCTGGCCGTGACCAGCTCGTTCAAAAAGTTCGAAACGATTTTTCTGACGACATCGGGCGGTCCCGGCGACAGTACGACCAACATCGCCATGATGATCTACAATCAGGTGGTCAACAGCTATCGCAACGGATATGCCAACGCGCTTGGAACGATCTTGCTGGTCTTGGGGATCATTGTCATTCTCGTGGTGAACAAAGCGTTCAAGCTTGATAAAAAAATCGGCGATTAAGGTGGCTCACGATGGAGTTTTCTAAGATTTCCCGACGAATGTTCAAATCGATATTCGCATACGGAGTTATGCTGTTCGTCATCTTTATTTCGATCGGTCCTCTCCTCTGGATCGTGCTGTCTTCCTTTAAAACGAACATGGAAATTCTGGGATCGGCGTTGAGCTGGCCTTCCAAGTTTTCTTTCGCCGCTTATCGGGACGCCATTGAAGCTTCCAATTTGCATCGGTTTTTCGTGAATTCCTTGTTGGTTTCGGGATCGGCGACGGTTTTGGCGCTGTTTATTTACGCGATGGCGGCGTACGTTCTGGCTCGTGTCGAGTTTCGCTTGCGGAATGCCATCTTCATGCTGCTGTCCCTGTCCATCCTCGTTCCGGTCATCGCCATGGTGCAGCCCATTTTCAAAATCGTGAACGAATTGAACCTTTACGATACGAAGACGGCTCTGATTATCGTCAATACGGCCATCGGCATGCCCGTTTCTTTGTTTCTGCTGCGCAACTTTTTCAACAGCATTCCGAAAGAGCTGGAAGAGGCGGCTTATCTTGAAGGCTCCGGCTTTTTCAACACCTTCTTGAAAATCATGCTTCCCTTGGCCAGACCCGCGCTGGCAAGCGCCGGGATCCTGGTGTTCTTGAACACATGGAACGAATTCCTGTTCGCCCTGTTGTTGACCGGCTCGCCGGAAACCCGGACGTTGCCGCTGTCGCTCAACTATTTCGTGAAGGCATTGACTTACGATTATGCCGCGTTGTTCGCCGCCGTAACGATGACCATTCTGCCTAGCATTTTAATATATGTCATTTTGCAGGAACAAATCTCGAAGAGCTTGGCGGGCGGAGCGGTCAAAGGCTAATGCTTCGCCACGGCAAAAGGGGGTCAACCCGTGAAAGCTTCAACGGATCGCCACGTTTTTCGGCTGGACGGGGCCGCGAATCGTTATCAAGCATCATTGTCCTGCGCCGAGTTGAACGAGGGCGTCTATGCCGTCAAGCTCGTTCTGCAAGCGGACGAAAGACAAGCGCCAGACCCGATGAAATTAAGCTGGGAACACCCGATTTCCGATATTCATGGCTATTGGAATCCGAAAACGGACCGGAACGACGGTTTGATTCCGGATTGGCGGGAAGAAGGATATGCGAAGTCGAGCGTAGCCTATTCGGCCCCGGTCGGATGTCTTTACAATGTACAAGGCTTGAACAGATTGACGTTTGCTTATTCCGACGCCTTGAATCCGCTTCGTATCCGAGTGGGCGTCAACGAAGAATCCGCTTCGTTCCATTGCTCGCTGTCGCTGTTCGAAGAACGGACCGCTCCCTTCGACAACTACGAGGCCGAGCTGCTCGTCGATGTTCGTCCGATTCCATACTTTGAAAGTCTGCAGGACATCCAGATATGGTGGAGCAAGCTTCCCGGCTACGAGCCCATGACCGTTCCGCCCGCAGCGCGGCAGCCGATGTATTCCACCTGGTACAGCTTCCATCAGAGCTTTACCTCCGAGCAGCTGGAAGAGCAATGCGCGATCGCCAAGGAACTGGGCTGCGACTCGATCATCGTAGACGACGGCTGGCAAACGTCCGATGCGCGCAGAGGGTACGCCTATTGCGGCGACTGGGAACCGTTCGCGGGCAAAATTCCCGAGATGAGAGCCCACGTCGACCGGGTTCATCGGCTCGGCATGAACTATATTTTGTGGTACTCGGTTCCCTTTATCGGCCGCCATTCGAACGCCTGGCGCCGGTTCGAAGACAAGCTTCTCTACTTCATCGACCGCTTGGGCGCCGGCGTCGTGGATCCGAGATTTCCCGAAGTGCGCGAATATTTGATTCAAACTTACGAGAAGGCGGTTAGCGCCTGGAATTTGGACGGACTGAAGCTGGATTTTATCGACCGGTTCCGTCATCCCGGGGATCAGGAGCAATCGCTTGGGGGCGGGAGGGATATCGCGTCGGTGCCGGAAGCCGTCGATCGGTTGATGTCGGATATCGCCGCCCGGTTAAAAGCGATCAAGCCCGATATGCTGATCGAATTCCGCCAAAATTACGTCGGCCCGCTCATGCGGAAATACGGCAATATGTTTCGGGCGGCGGACTGTCCGAACGACGCCATCGAAAATCGGGTTCGCACGCTGGACATCCGCTTGCTTAGCGGCGACACATCCGTTCATTCGGATATGCTGATGTGGAGCGTGGAGGAGCCGGTCGAAAGCGCCGCGCTTCAATTGTTGAACGTGTTGTTTTCCGTTCCCCAAATCTCCATGAAGCTGGATCGATTGCCGGCGGACCACATGGCGATGCTGAAGTTTTGGCTCGGCTTCTGGAGAGAAAACCGCGATGCGCTGCTGGACGGGAGATTGGAGCCTCGGCATCCCGAGCTGCTGTATCCGCTTGTCCTATCTTCCGCATCCGACCGACGAATCGCGGCCGTCTATCACGATACGATCGTCAATCCGGGAGCGGCCATACCCGCTCGACTGACGATCGTGAACGGCACTTTGAACGATCGCGTCATTTTGGAGCTAAACGAAGAGATGGGAGAGACGATCCTTCATGCGATGGATTGCCAAGGAGCAACCGTCATGAAGGAAAAACGGCTCCTGCTGCCGGGCGTGCACCGGCTTGACGTTCCTCCCGCCGGATTGCTGACGATCGAGAAGAGGGAGAAGGGACTTCCATTCGTTGCCAAGGAATAAAGGGCGGACATGTCGAAATAAATATCAGCTCATAGCGCTTGCAGTACACTTTTAAATAAACGGGTGGTTCGAAGTGTCTTCCATTAAAAAAATCGCCGAGAAAGCCGGGGTCTCGGTATCGACGGTATCGCGAACGTTGAACAATTACACCGACGTCAGCCCGCAAACGCGCAAAAGGATTTTAGAAATCGCCAAGGAATTGAACTACTTTCCGAACGCGATCGCAAGAAGCCTCGTGCAGAAGAAAACGTACACGATCGGCATCTTCTTCGGGAACACGATGAATAGCGGATTCGATCATCCGTTTTTTCTGGAGGTCATTTCGGCCGTGCGCGAGATGGTCGGGAATGCCGGCTACGATATTCTCGTCTTCACCAACAAAAACAAGGAACGCGCCACCTACACGACGCTGTGCCGGGAACGGAGCGTCGACGGCGTCGTCCTTCTGCTGACAGGCGAAGGGAAGAAGCGCGACGAAACGTTGATCGAATTGCAGGACAGCGGGATTCCCTGCATCGCGATCGACATTCCCTTGGAGGGTCAAGCCTGCGCTTACGTGGAATCGGACAATTATTCGGGCGCCCGGAGCGCGATGGATCATTTGCTGGATTTGGGGCATACCGCAATCGCCTTCGTCGGCGGGGACACGATCAGCAGCACCAGCTACAACCGGATGAGAGGGTACCAGGACGCATTGATGGAACGGAAAATCGGGATCGATCCGACCCTGATTCATCTAGGCTACTTTTCCATGGAAAAAGCGAAAGAGGCCGTGAAATCGCTGATGCCCGCCCATCCCGAGGTGACCGCTTTCTTCGCGGCCAGCGACGAAATGGCGATGGGGGTCGTTCAGGGCCTCCGTGAGATGGGCTTGAGCGTGCCGGACGATATTTCCGTCATCGGGTTTGACGATATTAAAGCGGCGAAAGATTTCAATCCGCCGTTAACGACCGTCAGACAGGACAAATACGGGCTGGGCCACGAAGCGGCGCGGCTATTGCTCCGAATCATCGAAGATCCCGAGCGCGGCGCTCAATCCGTTTCGCTGCCGTGCGAATTGATCGTCCGTTCCTCGACCAAGGAAGCTCGAAAAAATCAACTTCGGTTTGCGAAATAGCAGAACAGCATGTTGGAGGTTACGATGAATCTGCAAGTTACGGAAGAACAAGCGAGAGTTATGCTGGACAACTTGACAATGCTCTATGGGGATCGAAGCGAAGCCGTATTTCGCGATATCTTGAAGCTGGCGGAACGATACAGGAAGCAAGAGCACTCTCCGAAGCCGTGGGTAAGCGAAAACGAGGTCATGTTGATTGCTTACGGGGATTCGATCCTGGAGGCCGGCAAAGCTCCGCTGCAGTCGCTGCACGATTTTCTGAACGACTACGCGCGCGAGACGATTTCGGCCGTCCATATTTTGCCCTTCTACCCTTATACCTCGGATGACGGCTTTTCCGTCGTCGATTATCGGAGGATCAACCCGGAATTGGGCGGCTGGGAGCACGTTGCGGCGCTGTCCCGCGATTTCGATCTGATGTTCGACGCGGTCGTGAATCACATCTCCCGAAGCAGCGAGTGGTTCCGGCAATATTTGCTCGGAAACCCCGAATATAAACGTTATTTTATCGAAGCCGATCCGAATGCCGATTACAGCAAAGTCACCCGGCCCAGAGCTTTGCCGCTGCTGACCCCGTTCGAAACTTCCGATGGCTTAAAACATATATGGACGACGTTTAGCGACGATCAGATCGATCTCAACTTTCAAAATCCGGATACGTTGATCGAAGTATTGGACATTCTGCTCCTGTACGCGGCCAACGGGGCGAGATTCATTCGCTTGGACGCGATCGGCTTCGCCTGGAAAAAGCCGGACACGACCTGCATGCATCTGGAAGAGACGCACGCGCTGGTGAAAACGATGCGCGCCGTGCTGGATTGGGCCGCTCCGGGTACGATCATGATTACGGAAACGAACGTGCCCCATGCCGATAATATCAGCTATTTCGGCAACGGCTGCGATGAGGCCCAGATGGTCTATCAGTTCCCTCTTCCGCCGTTGACCCTGTATTCCTATCATGCGAAGAAGGCGGACAAGCTGCTTCAATGGTTGGACAGCCTGGAGCCGACGACCGAAGGCACGACCTTTTTTAATTTCCTGTCGTCTCACGACGGCATCGGCATGCGTCCGACCGAAGGCCTTCTCAGCGACGATGAGAAGCAGATGATGATCGATAAAGCGTTGGCGCACGGCGGTCGCGTGTCCTATCGGGATAACGGCGACGGCACGCGAAGCGCATACGAGTTGAATATCAATTATATGGATGCGCTGACTCATCCGGAAGAGACGGATCGGGCGCGAGTCGACCGGTTCCTGGGGGCGCATGCGATTTTGCTGTCGATCGCGGGGGTTCCGGGGATTTATATCCACAGCCTGCTAGGATCGCGCAACGACTACGAAGGCTTGGAGCAATCGGGAATCAATCGAAGAATCAACCGGGAGAAATTGGAGAAGGACCGTCTCGTTCGCGAGCTGGCATCGGACACGTTGCGGAAAAGCGTATACGAGCGTCTCGGCCGCTTGATTCGCATTCGGAGAGCCCATGACGCGTTCAGTCCGCAGGCTTCCCAGGAAGTGCTGAGCTTGAACGAGCGAGTGTTCTCCATTGTGCGCAAGAACGCCCGAAGCGGGGAGGAAATTCTCGTACTCGTCAACGTATCCGACGAATCCGTCGACCTGCGGCTCCCCTTTTCGGGAATAGATCTCATCCGGGATCGGTCCGCGGATACGTCGCTTCGATTGGAGCCGTACCAGAGCGCCTGGATACTGAAGCAAGGCTGAACCGTACGAAACGATCAAAATAAACGAACATTCCGGAGGATTTGTATGCCGAAACAACTAATCGCCGCGGCGCCGCGCCAAGCGGAGTTAAGAGAGTACGAGGAGGAGCGGCTGCAGCCCGGCCAAGTCCGGGTGAAGGTCGAGTTCGCCTCACCGAAACACGGTTCCGAGCTTGCGGAATTCAGGGGTGAAAGTCCGCATCAGACGGAGCAGTACGACGACGAATGGCGCTCCTTCATGCCGAGAGACGCACAGCAGCCGTCCGGGACGCGGTTCGGACAATGGAACTTGGGCAACCAATGGGTCGGGACCATTACGGAAGTCGGCGCGGACGTTACGGGGTACGCGGTCGGCGAACGTCTGTGCGGATATGGCGGCGTGCGCGAGACGCACGTGGTCGATACGCGGAATCCGGACCGGTTGATGAAGGTGCCGGAGGGGATGTCCTGGAAAAATGCCGTGTGCTTCGATCCCGCGCAGTTCGCGCTGGGAGGCATTCGCGACGCGCAGGTTCGGATAGGCGACCGGGTGGCGGTGTCCGGATTGGGCGCCATCGGCGCCATTGCCGCGCAAATGGCAAAATTGGCGGGCGCAAGCTATGTGGCCGTGATCGATCCGATCGCCAAGCGCAGGGAAGCCGCGCTGCGCGCGGGGGCCGACGCGGCGTTCGATCCTGCAGCGGTGGACGTCGGTCTGGAATTGAAGAAGGCAACCGGCAAAGCGGGGGTCGACGCCATCATCGAAACGAGCGCGAACGAACGCGCTCTGCAAAGCTCGCTTCGAGGATTGGCTTATGGCGGAACGATCGCTTACGTCGGCTGGGCCCGCCCTTTCGGAGGGGGGCTGGACTTGGGCCGGGAAGCCCATTTCAACAATGCGAAAATCGTGTTTTCCCGCGCGTGCAGCGAGCCTAATCCGGACTATCCGAGATGGAGCTGGCGCCGAATTCAGGAAGCTTGCTGGAAGCTGCTCGAATCGGGGGCGCTCGATTGCGGCGAGATCGTCGACCCGGTCGTTCCCTTTGCCCGATCGGCGGAAGGCTACGAGGAGTACGTCGACCGCTTTCCCGACAAGAGCGTGAAGTTAGGCATCCGGTTTGATTAAGAGGTGATCGATTTGAAATTTGCAATCCAAGACACGTTATCGGGATTGGGGTCGTATGCGAAAGTTTTTCCATTCGCGAAAGAGGTCGGATACGACGGCGTGGAGATCAATCTGTTTCAGCAGCCTCTGAACGATGCGCTCGCTTCCGACATCTCGAAGGCGTCCGAGTCGTCGGGCGTGCCCGTCGCCGCCGTTTGCGGCGGACATCGGCATTGGATCGGCCACTTTGACGAAGAGAAACGGTTGGAGGCCGTTCGAGATGTTCGGCAATCGATGAAGCATGCATCGCAGATGGGCGCGCCGGGAATGATTACGCCCGCCGCTTTCGGCATGTATCCGCGAACCTGGCCCCCCTTCGCGCCGCCTAGAGATCGGCAGGGCGACCGGGACGCGCTGCTCGATTCGCTGAAGAGAATCGCCGAGGAAGCGGAGAAGCGGCAGGTCGTCTTGTTTCTAGAGCCGCTGAACCGTTACAACGATCATATGATCAACACCGTTGCGGATGCCGTATCGATCTTGGAGGAAGTCGGAAGCCCGCTGCTCCGGGTCGTCGCCGATTTCTTCCATATGAATATCGAAGAAGCCGATATCGTCGAAACGATCAAATCCTATTACACCCGGATCGGTTATTACCATCTGGCGGACAATAACCGGCTGCTGCCGGGCAAAGGCCATCTTGATTTTCGGAAGCCTTTCGCCAAACTGGCCGAATTGAACTATTCGGGGTATTTGTCGATCGAATGCACGATGGGGCCGGACATCCGGGAGTCGCTGGAGGAAGCCTTGCGTTATTTGCGGAGTTCGGCTGCGGCTGCTGCGCTTGCCGATTGATTCGTATAAAATTTTTCGATGAGTGAAGGGTCTTCATTCCGCTTGATGTTTTGCAATCGGACACAGATGACGTTATTTTGTCGAAACCCCCTCATTTTGTTGGCGATTCGGACAGACGACGTTGGGGCGACGGGGCAAAAGAGGCAACCGACGGCGAACCGGAAGGTGCGGAAAGACTGCGGCAAGCGAAAGCGCGGGGGAACGAATCAAATGCGAAATAACCGTCAGGGTGATTTTCCCTGACGGTTTTTCTTACGGATTCATACTCTCCCACAGCGTACGGAATGCGTCGGAGTCCGCCTCGAAAAATACCGGAGCATGGCCGTAGCGTACCCATCCCCGGCCGAACAGCGTAAGCTCGACCCGCGTACGGTCCTCCAGCTTCAGATAGATGATCTTGCGGTTCTCGTCGTCGTAGATGCCTTGGTCGATCAACGGCTCCGCCGCGAGCGGCTTGGCGTCCTGAAGGGCCGAGAGGAAGCTGTCGAGCTTCTCGTCGCCGGCCAGCGGCGCATACTGCTGGAGACCGTTGTTCCAGCTATCGAAGCTCTCCCACTGGGCCGAGGCGACCCGTCCTTCCAGATTCAGCTTGCCGAACAGCTCGGCTCCGCTGCTTATCGTCATATCGTTGGTTTGCTCGAACAGCTCGGCATAGACTTCGCCGCCGATCTCGACGTAGGACATGATACGGAAGTCGGGATCGTACCCCTTCACCGCATAGATGTCCGCTTCGCCGATGTTGGAAGCCAGTTCGATATATTCGTCCTGGCCGCTCCATTCGTCGATGCCGCCCGTCGTCCGCCCCAGCCTGTCGCCGCGCAATGCAGTCGCGTCGGCCGCGTCGATGCGCGTCGACGACTGGGTATAGATGCTGTTTTGATAGACGACCAGAGGAATCATGCTCATTTGAACGCCGGAGTTCATATCCGGCAGCTCCATCTTGGGGATCACCACGCTGCCGGACGGACTGGCGACAGGCGCCGACGGGCTGGCGGCAGGCGTCGGCGAATTCGGCGCTCCGCCTGTCGCGCCGGGGGAGGCCGCCGGTTCGCTTGCCGGCTGCCATACGCTTGTCGCGGCCAGTCCGATGCCGGCGGCGAGCGCGAGGCTTGCCGCGATGTACGCGGTCTTGCGCGGACGCTTTCGCTCCTGCTGCTGTTTCTCCAGTCTCTTTTCCATGCGTACAGTCATCTCCTCTTCAGGCGTCATCGTATTCACGGCTTTCTTATAGCTTGTTTTGAATTGATCCTCGTTCATGATAGTTCCGCTCCTCCCAGCTCCAGCTTCAACAGCTGCCGTCCTCGCTGGAGTCTCATCTTCACCGCGGACTCGCCGATCCGCAAAATTCCGGCAATCTCCCGAATCGGGTAGTTTTCGTAATAGTACAGATGGATCACAGTCTTATACTTCACGGGCAGCGCCATCACGAGATGGAGCAGCGCCAGATCCTCGGGAGTGCCCGCCGCAATCGGCTCAGCGCCCTCCAGCCTGACCTCCCGCTTGCGCCAGCCTCTGCCCAGCAGAGTTTTGCAATGATTGGTGACGACCCGGATCAGCCATGCCTTCTGATGCTCGGCATCTTTGAACTCGGGCGCTTTCTCCATCAGCTTGATGAACGTATCCTGAGTCGCTTCTTCCGCATCCTCGCGGCTGCCCAGATGCACCATGGCAATCCGGAACAGCATGCTTGCGTAAGTTTCGTAGCTTTTCATCACATGATCGACCGGCCGGGTCATGGATCGCCGCATGTTTGCTCTGCCCTCCTTCACCCCTAACACCATTAAGGACGGCGATCGGTCACATTTTGTTGTCGGGCAGCGGGAAGTTAGCCGCTTCCGAACGCGACTGACAGTGCCCTTTCATCCACTTGATCTTTTGCTATCGGACACAGATGACCTTATTTTGTCGAAACCCCCTCATTTTGATGGCGATTCGGACACAGGATCCGTTATTTCGATGATTAATGGCCAAAATCGCTATCTCGAAGCCAAATAACGGATCCTCTGTCCGCGAAGATGCGCAAAACCCGGTTTTGTTCACAAATAACGGATCCTCTGTCCGAATGGTTTGGGTCAAATTGTCATTTGATAACGAAATTTGTTGAGAATTTGTCTAGTGAAGGTGTGCTAGTATAAGGGACCGGTCTTCGGTGGATATCCGAAACAAGGGGCATCTCTATGAGACGATCGTTGTCGCTGCGGCCTGCGGCGCCGCGGGATGAAATGCTGTTGCGCAACCTGTATGCTTCGGCCAGGCAGGAGGAAGTGTCGGGTTGGGGCTGGACGCCCGAGCAGACGGACGCTTTCCTGCATATGCAATGGAATGCCCAGCGCTCCTCCTACATGGCGCAGTTTCCGAATGCCGTTCAATCCATCGTCCTGCAGGCACAACAGCCTGTCGGCCAATGCTACGTCGATTACGCCCCGGATCATCTTCGTCTTATCGATCTTTCGATATTGCCTCCTTTTCGCAACAGGGGCATAGGTTCCCAGGTGTTGCGCAACCTCCAACTAGAAGCGACCCGACGACGAATTCCAGTTCTGTTAAGTGTCACAATCGAAAATCCGGCTCGCCGTTTATATGAACGGCTGGGATTTATATTGGCAGGCTCTGCGGAGCTCTACGCATCCATGCGCTGGCAGCCGCCAAATCTTATTTCAACGGAAGAGGGGAAATTAGATGAGTGATCAGTATGTCGGGGAAATTCGGATGTTTTCGGGAAATTACGCGCCGCAGGGTTGGCATTTTTGCGACGGATCGGTGCTCAACATCAATCAGTATGAAGTGCTGTACACGCTGATAGGCATGATGTACGGAGGCGACGGCAAAACAAACTTTAAGCTTCCCGACTTGAGAGGCCGCCTGCCGATACACGCTTCGAGCGCTTATCCGATCGGTCAGATGGGCGGTTCGGAGAAGGTGACGCTGGTGCAGTCCGAGCTGCCGACGCATACGCATGCCGTGAATGCGAATAATCTCGCCTCCGAATCCACGAGCAGTTCGCCGGAGGGGCAATATTGGGGCGCTAGCCAGATTACCCACTATCAGTCCGGCTCGCCTAACGTAACCATGTCTCCCAGCTCAGTGTCCGCTGTAGGAGGCAACCAGCCTCACGACAATATCATGCCAAGCGCAGCGGTCAGCTTTATAATTGCGTTGGAAGGAAACTATCCGTCCCAAGGCTAAATCCTTAACGTTATTTTAATGAGGAGGAAATCGTATGGCAGAACCGTTTATTGGCGAGATCAGATTGTTTTCTTTCGGGATCATTCCAAAGGGATGGGCGCCGTGCAACGGGCAAATCATGCAGGTTAATACGAATCAGGCATTATTTACCGTGTTAGGGAACAGATTTGGCGGAGACGGTAAGGACACTTTCGCGCTGCCCGATTTGCGGGGGCGTACGCCGGTCGATGTATCGCCCGAATATCCGATCGGGACCGCCGGAGGAGAAGCCGCTCATGCATTGACGGTTAATGAAATTCCTCAGCACACGCATCAGGCTGTTGGGGATTCCGGCGCTGCAACTTTACCGAGCCCTTCGGGTAACGTATGGGGAACTACGGCGGCATCGCGTCCTATTTATGCATCTACATCCAATGTCAAATTGAACCCGGAGGCGATTGGGACCGCCGGGGGCAGTCAAGCCCATAACAATATGCAGCCTTACACGGCTGTGTCATTCTGTATCGCTTTGCAAGGAATTTATCCGCCGAAATATTAGGAGGGCGAGCCATGGATCCGTACGTTGGAGAAATCAGATTATTTGCCGGAAATTACGCGCCGATAGGTTGGGCGTTGTGCGATGGTTCGGTATTGCCTATTTATCAATATCACGCATTGTTTTCCGTCATAGGGAATACATACGGCGGTGATGCCAAAACAACGTTTGCGTTGCCGAATTTGCTAGGAATGGCTCCAATGGGACAAGGGAGCGGGCCGGGGCTTACGCCAAGGGCACTTGCAGCCAAGGTCGGAGAGAAGACGCAGACGCTGTCGCTTGATCAAATCCCGAGTCACGCGCATGCGGCTAACGGGACCAGAGTAAGCTCGAACGCAACGGCTCTGGCCGATCCGACGAACGCGATTTGGGGAAGCGAAAGTGTCACCGCGGCCTTCAAACCTTATGCCTCTGTTGCCAACGTTGACATGAACGCCCTTGCCCTGGACGCTGTCGGGGGGAACTCGTCGCATAACAATATGCAGCCCTTTCTGGCATTAACCTTTATTATCGCAACCGAAGGGGTGTTCCCGCCGAAGCAATAACGTCGGACTGCTGCCTTGAAGATTTTATTTTCAAGGCAGTTTTATCATTTCGCAGCCATACTTTGAATTTCGGAGGTGCATTCCGATTTCGACGATTAAAAAGATGTTCGGGCATATTACGTTCATTTTAACGTTATCCTTAGGTCTCATCCTGACATCGTTTTCACCTTTGGCACATGCCCAGATCGTGACTCTTGATGTAACAGCAATAACAAATAATAATCCCACCCCGGACGAAGCCATATATCTTGGCCCTGGCTATCAAGCCGCTTTAAAGTTCGAGGGAATCGATATGTCCAGATCCATCATTTCCGCATATCTACAGCTTACCGGGGGTACGGAACCTGAAGATTTTGATGGAAGAAATTTGAATATTACAGTTGCCGCTAGTGATAGTTGGGGAGTCGGGGACCCGCTTCCGGCAGCAAATCCAAGTCATACTGTCAATGAAATTTTGGGCGGTTCTACACCGCATGGTTCATACAACTCGCCTCTATATAGGATTGATGTGGCAAGCTTGCTCACATCGAGCATCATCGGTGGGGATGGAACGATTTCTTTTATTTTGTCTAGCAATCATTCGTATCAAGTAGATTTTTTTAATTCTAATGAACATAGCCTCGGTTATGCCCCGAACCTTCAAATTGAATATGGAGGTCCGTCAGGTCCGCCTAACAGCGCGCCGACGGACATCGGCCTTAGCCAATCAACCGTGAATCAGAGTGCCGGAGCGAATGCGGTTGTCGGTACGCTGACGACCACGGACGAGAATGCGGGGGATGTCCATACGTATTCGTTAGTCTCGGGCGAGGGTGAAGAAGATAACGGAAGCTTCAACATCAGTGGCGATGAGCTCCGGGCTGACAATGCATCGCAGATGAGCGCGAGAGATTACTCCGTGCGAATACGAACGACAGACAGCAGAAGCGCGACTTTTGAGAAGGTATTCTCGATTACGGTAGTAGACGACGTGTCGCCGGATCCGCCTGTCATCCTAACGCCGGCCGATGGAACCTCGACCAACGAATTGCCCCTGACGATGACCGGGACGGCGGAACCGAACAGTACGGTTCGAGTGCAGGTGAACGAATCACTGATAGGCGGTGAGGCTGAGGCAGATGGGAGCGGCAACTGGACGTTTACGGCGCTATCTGTCTGGGAGGATTACACGTACAGCATAACGGCGACCGCGACGGATGCGGCGGACAATACGAGCGCTCCCTCAGCGGCGGTGAGCGTGACGGTGGATACGACGGCACCGACGATCAGCGCAGCGGCAGTGGAGAATAACGCCCCGGACACGATCGTGGTGACGATGAGTGAAGACGTGAAAAGCGTAAGCGTAGTCGGCTGGTGGGTCAATGTTGACGGCCAGGCGGCAACGGTCACAGCAGTCGATGGCAATGGGGCGCAGGTGACCTTGACGCTCTCCGAGCAACTGAAGCGCAGCGATGAGGTCACATTGAGCTATGAATCAGGCGACGGAACGGTGACAGACGCGGTGGGCAATAATCTACAGGATGTGAACAATTATCCGGTAAACACCGGTCAGTTGAACCAAGCGCCAACGGATATCGCCCTCAGTAACAATGAAGTGAATCAAAGCGCCGGCGCGAATACGGTTGTAGGCACACTGACGACCATCGACGACGATGCGGGGGATACGCATACTTATTCGTTGGTCTCGGGCACGGGAGCCGAAGATAATGGAAGCTTCAACATCAGTGGTGATGAGCTTCGGGCTAACAATGCGTCGCAGATGAGCGCGGGGAATTACAACGTGCGAATACGTACGACAGACAGCGGAAGCGCGACTTTTGAGAAGGCGTTTACGATAACGGTGGTAGACGATGTAGCGCCCGACGCGCCGGTCATCACTTCGCCGACTGACGGAGCGTTCGTCAATGCGGGGCCGACGATCGGCGGCAATGCTGAAGCAAACAGCACAGTGGAAGTGTTTGTGGATGGGGAATCGCATGATACGGTAACCGCGAACGATTCAGGGAACTGGACGTACACGCCAGCGGAAGATTGGCTAGAGGGCACGCACAGCATTATGGCGACCGCGACGGATGCGGCGGGCAATCCGAGCGCTTTCTCGGCGCCGATAAGCGTGACGATCGATACGACGGCACCGACGATCATCGCAGCGGCAGTGGAGGATAGAGCCCTAGACACGATCGTGGTGACGATGAGTGAAGCGGTGCAAGGCGTAAGCGAAGACGGCTGGTCGGTCAATGTGGGCGATCGGGCGGCAACAATCACGGGAGTTAGCGGCAATGGGGCGCAGGTGACCTTGACGCTCTCCGAGGAACTGAAGCGCAGCGATGAGGTCACATTGAGCTATGCTTCGGACACCGGATCAGTGATAGACGCAGCGGGCAATAATCTGGAGAATGTGAACAGTTATCCTGTAAACACTGGTCAGTTGAAACAGGCGCCAACGGATATTATTCTCAGTAACAATGAAGTGAATCAAAGCGCCGGAGCGAATGCGATTATCGGTACGCTGACGACAACGGACGAGGATGAGGCGGATACGCATACTTATTCGTTGGTCTCGGGCGCGGGAGGCGAAGATAACGAAAGCTTTAACATCAGCGGCGTGGAGCTCCGGGCTAATGATGCATCGCAGCTGAGCGCGGGGAATTACACCGTGCGCATACAAACTACAGATAGCGGAATCGCGACTTATGAGAAGGCGTTTACGATAACGGTGGTGGACGATGTAGCGCCTGACGCTCCGGTTATCGCTGCGCCGAGCGATGGAGCGTTCGTAAATGCGACACCGACGATCAGCGGAAGTGCGGAAGCCGATAGCACGGTGACTGTATTGGTGAACGGAAGCTCGGCGGGAACGGCACCAGCGGACAATTCAGGAAACTGGACGTACACGCCAACGGTCGCTTGGCCGGAGGGTACGCACAGCATTACGGCAACCGCGACGGATGCGGCGGGCAATACGAGCGCTGCTTCGACGGCGATAAGCGTGACGATCGATACGACGGCGCCGATTATCTCATTGAACGGCGACGCATCTGTCCGGATTGTGGTTGGAACGACTTATACGGATGCGGGAGCTTCGGCGTCGGACGCCGTGCAGGGCGACGTGACAGGCGATATTGTCGTCCATAACCCGGTCGACAGCAACGTTGTCGGCACGTATATCGTAACCTATAACGTCAGCGATCATGCCGGCAATGCCGCAGACGAGGTACAACGCACGGTGACGGTAATTCCGCCGGCAGTGACGGTGACGGGCAGTACGGGCGGAGCGCGCCGGATTACCGTCAGCGACGCCATTCCGGGATCGTTATTGACTTTGTATGATCGTCAGCATGCACAAGTAGGCAATCAAGGCACGACAGATGACGAGGGGACATTCGTCTTTTCCTCCGTGCCGATCGGTCGGGGTTATTATGTGACGCAGATGGTAAACGGTATTGCCAGCAATCCTTCCATAGAGGCAAGCGTGCTGGCTCCCGGGAACGGGGGCGGGGGCGGCGGGCCATCAGCACCCGTTACGGGAGCGCCGAGTCGCCAGGTCCCTGTAGCTGTCGACGGGAGCAGTCCGGCCGAGCAAGTCGACATCGTGCGGAAGGCGAACAGCTACGGCAGAAGCGAAGATGCGGTCGTGTTGAATGAAGCCACAACGAAAAGCGTCGTAGCCAAGGCGCTGGAGCAAGGCCGGACAACGGCGAGTATATTGATCGATGATCTGCCGGACGATCCGGCGGACGAAGTGACGGTATCGGTCGAGCGTTCCTCGGTGCAGCAATTGTCCTCCAACGGGATCGCGCTTGAAATCCGCACCAGCTACGCTGTCATTCAATTGTCGCAAGAGACGTTGCGGGCGCTTGAGCGGCAAGGCAATGATTTGTATTTCCGCGTTGTGCCGATTCGCGACGCGAAGGAGAAGCAGCAGACGGCGGAGCGTACAGTGAAGTCGGAGCAAGTGTTGGCGATTGCCGGCGATCGCGAAGTCGAAGTGATCGGCACGCTGATGGAGATCGAAACGAATTATCGGGACTACAAGACGAAAGTCGTATTTCCGCTGCCGGATACCAAGCTGCCGAATCAACCGGCCAAGCTGCAACAATGGCTGGACTCTCTAGCTGTATATATCGAGCACAGCAACGGGGAGAAGAAAGTTCAGCGCGGCCGCATCGTGCTCGACGAGAACGGGCGTCCGGCCGGAATCGAGATCGAGGTCAGCAAGTTCAGCACATTTGTCGTTCTAAACTTCGGCGATACAATCAGGCACGTTCCCTATGTGAGAGGCAATACGGATGGAACGTTTGCGCCCGACCGCACTGTGACGCGGGCGGAACTTGCGGCAATGCTGTCGCGCTTATTGGCCGACAGGCTCCCGGCGGAAGCAACGCCGACAGCATACGCGGATGTGCCCGAATCGCATTGGGCAGCTGGATATATATCCGCGGTGAACCAGCATGGGCTGATGAGGGGTTACCCCGGCGGCACATTCCGTCCAGATCAAGCCGTGACTCGTTCCGAATATGCCCACGTTGCCGCTCGACTGCTGGCAGACAAACAGGGAGATCGGCCATATAAGGCCACGGACATTGATGGCAACTGGGCGCACGACAGCATTATTCGCGTTCTGGCTTCAGGCGTGATGAGCGGTTCAGGGAACGGCCAATTCCGTCCGAACGACGGGTTGACCAGAGCGGAAGCGGTCAGTACGCTGAACAGATTATTCGGGCGATCGCCGCTTCGACAAGCGGACAATCGTTATTCGGATATCTCCCCGAACCACTGGGCGTACGGCGATATTATGGAAGCTTCTCATGAGCATCCGGTATTAATGCATATCGACGAATAGCACGACAACCAGGCCGACACCGGTATTCCGGTGATCGGCCTGGTTGTCGCTTGCGGTCGTTTATTGCCGCTGACTAATTGAAAGTAATGGTGTAGGAGACGGAAGGATAGGCTGTCGTGGATCCCGGTACCCGCTCTATGACCGTAATGAGCGTGCCGGGGGAGTAATAGCCCGAACCGCTGCTGTAATTCGTGCTGTTCACGATCGCCGTGCCTAAGTCGATCGTCGTATTATTGTAGCTCCAGTAGTAGCGCAGTTGAAGGGTGTTTGCGACCGATGTCGTAATGCGCACGCTCGTTCCGGTCGTTTTGGCGTTCGGGAGAATATACGCGTGGCCTTGACCGGCGGAGAGTGAATTAGAATAGGAGTTCCCGTAGCTGACGATGAATGGATTGGCCGATGCGGTCATGCCGAACGAAAGCGTCATAGCCAGAACAAGTACAAATAGTTTTGCGCCAAGTTTTCTCATCAATCATCCGTCCTCTCATCTAATTATTCTAACAATTCTAATATATACCATTAAAACAGGGGTGTAAATGGATCCTCTGTCCGAACAGCCTTGAGCGATGGCCATGAGGCAATGAGTTGCGGGACCCCTTCCTCGTCGGCATAGCGGAGCCTGAAAACCGAAATTCATGAAAACGATCACCAACGACAATACTCTCTAAGGATAGTATGATTGAAAAAAGCCGCCTATCTAAAGTTTGCTTTTTGCGTTTGCAGGGATATCCCTCCTTCAAGTCGAATGAGAAAAAGATCGTCGCTCGTGGAAGAGGTGCGTAACAATGCGCGAAATGAATCTGGAAGATCGGTTGAATGCCGGGAGCAACAGACAGCGGATTAAGGTCATTACCCAGAGTTCATCCCGGGTGGTCCGGTCGGAGGACGAGATGGCCATCCTGATGAAAAGCGCAAGAAGCTGCTTTAAGAAAGCGCTGGCCGCCGGACAAATTGAAATCGTAAGCTCGCGGGAATGGACTCTCCGATAGGGAGGTGAACGATGTGGGATCGCTGGACTCGGTAGAAATGCGGAATAAAATCCAAGAGGCAAAAGAAAAAATTCACGCACTGGCCAAGGACCCGTCTCGCCAACATTTAAGGGAGTTTTATTTGATGGGAATCATAACGCCTCTTCTAGACGAACTCGGAGCGGATCCTGCGGTCATTGTTGGTGGGCATGCGGTGGAATTGTATACGTCCGGAAGCTATAAGACGGCCGACGTCGATTTGGTTATGGTACGGGACGATCTGGCCAAAGCTTTATTTGATCGGCTCGGTTTTGATCGGGAAGGAAGATTCTACTACGTATCGGAGATGGATATCCCGCTCGAAATTCCGGATAGCCGTTTGGCGGGCTCGTATGACCGAATATTGAAGCTGAATACGCCCGACGGTTATTGTTATGTGATTGGAATCGAAGACCTGATATTGGATCGATTGAACCGGGCCGAGTTCTGGCAAGATTCCCGGAGTCTCGAATGGGCGCGTTATCTGATGTCGACTCAGCTGGAGAACCTGGATTTCGCCTACATGCGGGAAAAGGCGCAAGAGGAGCATCCCAAGCTGCTGTCGGTGCTGGAAGAAGTCATCGCATGGGTGAGAGACCATGTCTCGGACTAGAGTGATCTTTAGTTGATCGGACACAGAAGCCTTTATTTTGCCGAAACCCCCTCATTTTGAAGATGAATCGGACAGAGGATCCGTTATTTCGATGATTTAGGGTCGAAATCGCCGTCCCAGAGCCAAATAACGGATCCTGTGTCCGCACGGATACATAAAAACCGGTTTTGTTTACAATTAGCGGATTCTCTGTCCGAACGGTTCGGGGCGACGGGGCAAGGAGGCGAACGACGGCGAACCGGGCGGTGCGAAAAGACTGCGGCAAGCGAAGAAAGCACGGGGGAACGAATCAAATGCGAAAAAACCGTCAGGGCTCCCCTGACGGTTTTTCGTCTTTATTGCTGTCGGTTGAGTCCGTGAACTTCGCATTCTTAAGCGCATATTCCAAAGCCATGTTCACAATCTCGTTTCGGGATCGATTGCTTCGCCGAGCAAGCTCATCCAGTTGCTCCTGCATGATTCGTTCGATGCGGATCGTCATCGTGATCGTCTTGTCTTCCTTAGGGGTAATGATAAAGTCATCGTTGCCCATTCAATCACCTCATACCACCAGTATAGGAATAAGAAGTGGATCAAAAACATAACACAAAATGTATTCAAAAATGATCACAAGAATGTATAATAGGCTTAATAGTTTGAAGGGGGCAGAGGCATGCATATTCCCGTAAAAGATGAACGAGGTTACCTTAGAATGCTCAACGTCATTGATGAGGCGGTTTACCTGCAGGTCGACCCGTACGGAAAGCTGGTTTTTCATACGGAAAACGAGGAATACTCGCTAATTCGAAAAATAGAGGATTGGGCTTCACTTGTGAGTGTGGCTAATTGCCAGACTGAAAAACGCCCGTCCAAATCCATTGAAACGGACATAACCTGTGTGGAATCGCACCTTATGGCTGCCAAATAATAGCATTAAAATAAACTTGCTCGACAAAATCAGTGGGAAGGAGGAGGTGTTGGGCGATAGGATGAACGAAGGCTTGTAAGCGTTGCCAAAAGAGATAAGCTGCAAAAGCGGGGGAGGAAACTCGTACTGATAACCTGATAGAGAAGCACGGCATCTGCAAGCGAAATTATCCAATCTCGCAGAGGAGGAACAATCATGCGTAACAAGTTTGTCGCATGGTCGCTGACGGCGGCAATACTATTCACGGCTTTCTTATCCGGCATCGGACCGAAGCTGGAATCGGCTGCCGCGGCGGGGCCCAACCTGACGGTCGGCAAGACCGTCACCGCAAGCGGCCATGCCGACGTCTACGTGGCCAATAACGTGAAAGATCAGAACCAGGGCACGTACTGGGAAAGCGTGAACAACGCGTTTCCGCAATGGGTTCAGGTTCATCTCGGAAGCGCTACGAACGTGAATGAAGTCGTGCTGAAGCTTCCGGCCGGCTGGGAAACGAGAACGCAAACGCTGTCCATCCAAGGCAGCAACAACGGAACGGATTTCTTCTACATCGTGAACTCGGCGGCTTATACGTTCAATCCCGCGAACGGCAATGCCGTCACGATTCCGTTCCCGTCGACGAGCACGCATTACGTCAGAGTTCTTGTTACGGCGAATACGGGATGGCCGGCCGCGCAGTTGTCCGAACTGGAAATCTACGGATCTTCCGCGCCGACCGCCAAGCCGATTCCCGGGAAAATCGAAGCCGAGGACTGGGATGCGATGAACGGCATTCAGACGGAGCCGACTTCCGATGCGGGAGGAGGGCTGAACGTCGGCTGGATCCACGTCGGCGATTGGCTGGACTACAACATAAACGTCGCGGCTGCCGGCGCCTATACCGTCGAATATCGGGTGGCCAGCAACGCGAATACGGGGCAAATTCAGCTTCGCTCTGGCCAGACGACGTTGGCCACGACTGCCGTGCCGAACACCGGAGGGTGGCAGAATTGGCAGACGGTGACCGCCAACGTGACGCTCGGCGCGGGCTTGCAGACGCTTCGCGTCTATGCGAGCGGGTACGATTACAACATCAACTGGATCAACTTCATCGCGGGAAGTGGAGGCACGGACACCGAACCGCCTACCGCGCCGACGAACCTCGCTTACACGCAGCCAACGCCGGGAACGATCCGGCTGACGTGGAACGCTGCGACGGACAACGTGGGCGTGCAGAGCTACGAAATTTACGCGAACGATCAGCTTCGGGGCGCCGTGAACGGCTCCACGCTCGTCTATGATGACAATCAGCCGACGAGCGCGACCGTGACGTATTATGTCGTCGCCAAAGACGCGGCGGGCAACGCATCCCCTCGCAGCAATACCGTGACGCGCGTCGGGGATGGCGGCGGCGGAGCGAATCTGGCGTTGAACAAGCCGATCACGGCGTCCTCCACCGTTCATACGTTCGTCGCGGCCAATGCCAACGACAACGACACGAACACCTATTGGGAGGGGGCGTCCAACGCCTATCCGAATCAATTGACCGTCAGCCTGGGCACTAACGCCGATATCACCTCCGTCGTGCTTAAGTTGAATCCGTCGACCGCATGGTCGACCCGCACGCAGACGATCCAAGTGCTCGGGCGCGAGCAGAGCGCTTCCGGCTTCTCTAACCTGGTTTCGGCCGCGACGTATACGTTCAATCCCGCGACCGGCAACACCGTGACGATCCCGGTCACGGCTACGGCGGCGGACGTGCGCCTCGTCTTCACGAGCAATTCCGGCGCTCCGGCGGGCCAAGTGGCTGAATTCCAGGTATTCGGCACGCCTGCTCCTAATCCGGATTTGACGATTACCGAATTGTCGTGGACGCCGGCGTCGCCGAACGAAACCGCGCCGATCACGCTGTCGGCCGCCGTCCGCAACATCGGCACGGCGGCTGCTCCCGCGTCGACCGTCAACTTCTATTTGAACGACGTTTTGGCGGGCACGGCATCCGTAGGCGCGTTGGCTCAGGGCGCTTCGCAGACGGTGTCGGCCGATATCGGCGCCAAAGTCGCGGCTTCCTACGCGGTCAGCGCCAAAGTCGACGAAAACAATACCATCGTGGAGCTGGATGAGTCGAACAACAGCTACGCGCATTCCTCGCCATTGGTCGTGAGCGAAGTTCCCAGCTCCGATCTCGTGCCGACGGCAACTTGGTCTCCGGGCAGCCCGAGCGCCGGGAACAACGTCACCTTTACCGTCAATCTGAAGAACCAGGGCAATATCGCGACCTCAAGCGGCCCTCATGCCGTGACGCTCGAGCTGAAGAACCACCAAGGGAACACCGTCCGCTCCTTAACCGGCACTTATAACGGCGCAATTCCTGCAGGAGGGTCGGCGAATGTCACGATGGGCACATGGACCGCGGCCGACGGCAGCTACTCCGTGACGTCTACCGTAACGCCAGACGCTAACGAAATACCGGCGAAGCGGACCAACAACACCAGCACTAACAGTCTTTATATCGGGCGAGGGGCCAACATGCCGTTCACGATTATCGAGGCGGAATCGCCCTCCAACACGACGAACGGAACGATTCTGGCTCCGAACTTCAATCTTGGCGACTACGCCGGCGAAGCTTCCGGTCGTTCCGCCGTCCTGCTTGACGCGACGGGGGAATATGTCGAGTTCACGCTGACCTCGCCCGCCAACGCCTTCGTGCTTCGCAGCGCCGTGGCGGAGAATACGACGGGAACGATCAGCATCTATGCGGACAACGTGAAGAAGGGCGCCTTTACGGTGACGTCCAAGTTCTCCCATGTATACGCGACGCCAACCACGCTGGGTCGGCTGGGCTACGACAACCAGCCGGGAGCGGGGCTGACCGCCTACTGGCTGTATGAAGACGCTCAATTGCTGCTCAACGAGGTATTTCCGGCCGGAACGAAAATCAAAATCCAGAAGGATGCCGGAGACGTCTCGTGGATCTATTTGGACCTGCTTGAGACGGAGCACGTTGCTCCGCCGGCTGCCAATCCGGACCCGAGCCAATACGTCGAGGTATCGACATCCAAATCGATCGAGCAGGCGCTCGCCGAATTCAGACAAGACGAGACGAAGCGAGGAATCTTCATTCCCGCCGGCGAATGGACGATCAACAACAAAATTTTCTTGTACGGCAGGGCGACGGAGATCGTCGGCGCCGGCCCATGGCACACGAAGCTGGTCGCGCCGCAAAATCAAACGAATACCGACGTCGGGTTCAACATCGGTTCTACGGCGAACGGTTCGACGATTCGGGACTTGTCCGCCTGGGGGAACTACATTTACAGAATAGACGGACCGGGCAAATTCATCGACGGCAACGGGATGCAGAACGTCACGGTTCAGAACACCTGGGTCGAGCATTTCGTCTGCTTGTACTGGGGCGTCAATTCTTCTTACAACACGTTCAAAGACAACCGGATCAAAAACACCTTCGCGGACGGCATCAACATGACGAACGGATCGTCCTACAACGTGATCGACAACAACTATTCCCGCGGAGCCGGAGACGACGCCTTCGCCTTGTTCAGCGCGATCGATTCCGGCGGATCTTACAATGTCGGGAACCAGTACACGAATCTGACGGCGACCCAGGTCAGGCGCGCGGCGGCGTTCGCGGTATACGGCGGTTCCGGCAACCTGTTCCAGAATCTGTACGGCGCGGACACGCTGACTTACCCCGGCATCACGATCAGCAGCTTGAGCTTCGGCTACAACACCTTGGGCTTCGGCGACCAGGACACCGTCTTCGACGGCGTGACGTTGGATCGCACGGGAGGCGATTTCTGGACGAGCGTCGGGGCGGACGACAAAATCAACGATTACCAGAACTTCGGCGCCATCTGGTTCTTCGGAGCGGACAGAGCCTTCAAGAACGTTCTGGTCAAAAACGTCGACATCAACAATCCGGTGTACTTCGGCTTGATGTTCCAGACGAAATCGCCGGAGCATCTGCCGATGCAGAACGTTCGCATCGAGAACGTCAACATCAACAACCCGGGCCGTTACGGAATCAAGCTCGTCGCCAGCGCGGAGCAAGGGCAAGGGCCGGTGATCGGCCAGGCCAGCTTCACGAACGTACGGGTGAACAATCCCGGCGTACTCGCGATTTACGGCGAAGACAAGAGTCCGAATTTTACCGTCATTCGGGTATCGGGGAATAACTGGTAACAAAAGGGAGGGGCGTAATCGCCCCTCCTTTTTGTCGGATTCGCTCGCCGAAGCAGGATAAATGTCATCATGGCTTGAATTATTTGATATTGGAATCAAGGAGTGCATACCCGGTGAGCGCAAGACGGAAGTTGACCGTTTATCTCGTAATGGCGCTGATTGCCGCAATGGCAGCGGGCCTCGTCATCGTGCAGCAGCCTCGCGTTGCGCAGCCCGAAGCGGCGAACGGGGAGATCGATCTCTCCCATTGGGATTTTCGCAAGCAAGGAAACGTGAAATTGGACGGGGAATGGGCGTTCTACCCGAACCGGCTGCTCGCTCCGTCCGAGATCGACGGCGACTCCCCGGGGCAGGAGCGTTATATCCGCGTCCCGTCAGGCTGGAACAATTCGGACACTTCCGATTATATGCCGGACTTAGGCGTCGGGACGTATCGATTGCGGGTGAAGGCCGATCCGTCCGTTGTCTACGGAATTAAAACGACGTACATCCGGAATTCCAGTAAAATTTTCGTCGACGATCTGGAAGTCGGCGGCAGCGGCAACCCGGTCGAGGTGGATGATCGAGGATATACGAGTCGCAATACTCCCGTTACGGCTTTTTTCAAGCCGGAAGGGGAGACGTTCGCGATAACGATCCAGGCGGCTAATTTCGACTATTACCGGGGCGGCATCATTCAGAGCCTTTATTTCGGCTCGCAAGCCGACATCCAGTCGGAAGGGTTATATGCGGTCCTTCTGGATATCATGAACGTCTCGTTTCTGCTGATTTCCGCGTTTTATTACATGAGCATTTATCTCAAACGTCCGCAGTACCGGCACTTCCTCTATTTCGCCCTTTTTTGCCTGGGCTTCGCCTTCGTTGTCGCCACGAGCAGCGAAAAAATTTTCATGCAGCTGTTTCCGTCGATTCCGTACATGCTTGTCCTGAAAATCAAGTTCGTCGTGATTCTTGCGGGCATATGCTGCCTCTGCGCGTTTATTCGCCATATCGAACCATCCTTTATGCCTTCCTCCTGGATAAAGCTTGCCGTCTTCGGCACGGCGGCTTATGCCGCGCTGATCGCGATCGTTCCCGTATTCTGGATGGACCGCGTGATGGTCGGAATGACTTTGTTCGTACTTGCGGCCATCGAATTTAATCTCTTGCGAGCGATCGCGACGAAGCGATACGGCCAATCGAACAGGCGAACGGCCGTGCAATTGTTCGTCGTCGTGTCGTTGCTATTCGTCCAACTGTTTTTCATGTCCCTGTATTTGAACTCGATGATCAATACGATTGCGCTCCCGATCTTGACGCAGCTCCTTTTCCTGGGAGTCGTAGCCGTTATGTTCGCGGAGCAGTATACGCAGGCTTACGACGATATGGAAGAGATGAGCCGGCAATTGATCGAAACGGATAAGCTGAAGGACGAGTTTCTCATTCGCACGTCCCATGAGTTCAAAACCCCGCTGCACGGAATTATGAATCTCGCCCGGATCACGATCGACCAGAGCGGCGACGCATTGACGAAACAGCAGAGCGAGAATTTAGGTTACATCATTTCGCTATCCGCCAGGCTATCGACGCTCGTCAACGACATTATCGACTTCCAGAGCCTGCAAGGCGGAAGACTGGCCATGCAGAAGACAGTTTTCGATATCAACGGAACGGTTCAAGCGACGATCGACGTGTTGATCCCGATGCGCAAGGATCGGGACGTTCGGCTCTTAAACCGCGTTCCCGCAGGGAAGTATTATTTGTTCGCGGACGAAAATCGCTTTACGCAAATTCTCGTCAACCTGATCGGCAATGCGTTGAAATTTACGGAAAAGGGATCCGTTGCCGTAACCGCGGAGTCGCGCGAGGGCTTCGTCTATATTCGCGTATCGGATACCGGTGTCGGGATGACGGAGGAGATGCAGCAGCGGATTTTTCAGGAAAATCAGGCCATTGGCGAGGTTAATTTTACGGAAGTCCGTTCGTCCGGACTCGGCCTGCGGATTTCGAAGCTGCTCGCTTCCCATATGGGAGGCGAACTGGATTTGAAATGGTCCGAGCCGGATCAAGGCGCCGTGTTCGAGGTGGCGCTGCCCGAAGCGGAGGAGACGGCGCGGCGGCAGCTTGCGGAGATCAGACCGTCCGACGGGTCGTCGGACGATCGCGACGGCATGCCCGGTTCGCTTCCGGATCGGCCGGATGCGCGCGGCGAGAAGGAATCGGACGATTCCGGGAAAGTCAAAATCATGCTGGTCGACGACGAAGCGTCGAACATACAAGTCCTGCAGCAACTCTTTCCTTCCGACCGCTATCATTCGTTGATCGCATACGACGGAGAATCCGCGTTGCAGCTGCTGCGGAAGCACGGCGATATTTCCCTCGTCCTGCTGGACGTGATGATGCCCGGACTATCGGGATTCGAGGTGTGCAGACGCATACGGGAGAAATACCCGATGTACAAGCTGCCGGTATTGCTGCTCACGGTGCGCAATTCGTCCGCCGATATCGCCGCGGGCCTGGATGCGGGCGCCAACGATTTTCTCGTTAAACCGTTCGATTCCAGGGAATTGTCGGCAAGAGCGAGCACCCTGCTGCAGATGAAAGAAGCCGTGCAGAATGCGATTAAGGCGGAATCGCTTTTCCTGCAATCGCAAATCAAGCCCCACTTTATATACAACGCATTAAGTATTATGATGTCCTTATGCTATAAAGACGGGCCGCGGGCCGGGAAGCTGCTGGGCGAATTCAGCAACTACCTCCGCCTCAGCTTCGATCTCGATCCGCAGATGGCCATGGTCAGCTTAAGACGGGAGATTTCGCTGGTAAAATCCTATGCGGCGCTGGAGCAAGCGCGTTTCGGCGATCGGCTTCGGGTGGAGATCGACGTCGACGAAGCGCTGATGGAGATTACGCTGCCGGCATTGACCTTGCAGCCGCTCGTCGAAAACGCCATTCGTCACGGCTTGATGAAGCGGCTTGCGGGCGGGACCGTGCGGCTCGAAGCCAAGATGGGGCGGGACGAGCTGCGCCTGACGATCCGGGACGACGGCACCGGGTTTCCGGCCGCCAAGCTGGAAGCGGTTCTCCTCGGCGGACGCGCGGACGAAGGGGTCGGACTGATCAACGTGCATAAGCGTTTGTTGAACGAGTACGGGCGGGGCTTGCAGATCGAGAGTCGCGAAGGGGAAGGCGCCCAAGTGACGATCTTCATTCCGATCCGGACGAAAACCTTCAAGAAGAGCGGGTGATGGGCAGAGATGAGAGCGATCGTCGTGGATGACGAGCCGTTAACGGGAGAACATATCGGCCGGCTTCTGACCGAAGCCGGCGTGAACGTGCTGGAATGCTGCGCCGACCCGCGGCAAGTACCGGAAATGGTCGACAGCCTGCGGCCCGACGTGCTGTTTCTGGATATCGAAATGCCGGAGATGAGCGGATTGTCGCTCGCGGAGCATATCTATGCAGGGGGAAGCAAGACGGAAATTGTGTTCATTACGGCGTATCGGCAATACGCGATCGAAGCCTTCCGGGTGAATGCGCAGGACTATTTATTGAAGCCCGTGATGGAGGAAGATTTGCATCGCTCGCTGGAACGGATCAGGAGGAGACTGGTCCATCTTCCCGACCGTCCCGAGAGCAAGCGGAAGAGCCGGGTCGAAGCGTCGCTGTTCGGCCATTTCGCGCTGCGTCTGGACGGCAGCCCGACGCCGATCCGATGGAAGACATCGAAATGCGAAGAGCTGCTGGTCTACATGCTGCTGCAACGGGAGGATGCGGAAGTGTCCAAGTGGACGCTGATCGAAGCGCTCTGGAAAGAGAAAAACATCGAGAAAGCGGAGATCAACCTTCGCAGCACGATCAGCAGATTGAACAAAACGTTAAGAGAAAACGGGTTAAGCATGGCGCTCGTCTCGGTCAAAAACGGGTACCGTCTGAACAGGGCGGATACGGAGTTGTCCGCGGACGCCTATCTCGTCGAACGCTGCGCGCTTGAATCCGTCGAGATCGGCATAGACAACGCGGAACGGATCGAAGCGTTGCTTGAGCGATGCGAGCGGCCTTTTCTCGAGAAATTCGGCAGCGAGTGGTGCGAGAGCTATCGCTACCGGTATCATCGCGACTTGATGAATCTGGGCCGGAAATTGTTGGCCTATTACGAGAGAAACGAGGCGGAGCCCTTCAAAAGGCTGCGGCTGACGGAACTGCTCTTGAGGCACGAGCCTTATGCCGATGCGATTCGAGTCCTTGCGCTCCGCCTTCACGAACGGGTCGGCGGCAGAACGCAGGCGCTCGCTTATTATCGTCAATATGCGGCCTTGCTGGAACGGGACCTGGGAACGGAGCCCGGGGACGAGCTAAAAGCGATATATCGCAACCTCGTCCATTCGTGACGGTCCTACATAACCGCTAATGAAAATAAAGAGGAGCAAGCTCGGGTATCCGTGCCTTGTTCCTCTTTTTTTGCAACGAATTTGCAACAGGGGAAGTAGTACAATCGAGAAAAATGACAAGTCGTGTCGAAATTGCTCGATAAAGATCGACATAGACGCAAATGGGGAAGGGAGATTTACGAGAATGCTTCGTCGCAGCTTGCTTTGCATGATGACCCTTATTCTGATTGTCGCCGGTTTCCCGCCTTTATCGGCTTCGGCCGCGCCGTCCGATCCATTGGATACGTGGACGACCAGACCGACGCCTACTGCGGAGAATTTGTCCGGCGTTACGTATGCGAACGGAACTTTCGCAGCGGCAGGCCACAAGGGGACGATTCTGCTTTCCGATAACGGAGCGGACTGGAACGAGTATGATTCGGGCAGTGACAACAACCTTAACGGCATCGCTTACGGCGAGGGCATCTTTGTGGCCGTAGGCGACCAGGGAACGATCAAGATGTTCGCGGACGGATCGTCGATACAAGTTGCCGATTTTAACGATACAAGCTTGAATTTCAGCGGGATCGCGTACAACGGCAACGGTTTCTATGTCGCGGTCGATTCAAACGGCGGGAAAATTGCAACCCTGTGGGACGCAGGGGCACGGAAACTCGTATCCCACACGCCAACGGGAGGCTCGAACTGGCTGCGGGGGGTCGCTTTCGGCAATGACACCTTTGTCGCGGTCGGGTATAACCGGATATTGACGTCTCCGGACGGCTTCGAATGGACCGCGCGTAATCCGGGAGCGACGACTCCGAATATTCTGGGTGTCTCCTACGGCGGCGGCAAGTTCGTAGCGGTAGGCTCCAGCGGTCTCGTGTTAACGTCCGACGACGGCGAGATTTGGTCCCTGCAACAATCCGGGGTCCCTCAGAATCTATTCAGCGTCGCTTATGGAGACGGTTTATTTGTGGCGGTCGGGCAAAACGGCGTAACTATCACCTCGCCCGACGGCGAGAGCTGGACCACGCGAAATACGGGATACAACTATGAACTTAGGGGCGCCGTTTACGGAGCGGACTCCTTCGTCGCGGTCGGGTATGGCGGAGCCATTCTTCATACCGCGCCGTTAAATCCGCCTGCCAATCCGGTTCCGGCATTCGACCCGGAACCGGAAGTACAACCGGGAACCGCGGCTGGAACCGCGAGCATTTCGGGAGTTGCGGCAGCGGGCGGAAACCGGCTTGCGGTTCAAGTGTCGCCGGAGGCGATCGCGACGCCGAACGTCGGGGACGAGGCTCCGGCGACGGGAAATCTCATCGATCCTTACGAGCCTGGCGACGACATTCCCGGCGTCGATGCGGTGACGAACAGGCATATCGGCCTGTACGAGATCGACCCGGGCGGCCAAGTCGCGAGATTTAGTCCGATCGCTTTGGAACGCGGCGACATTATGGCTTACGCTGGCGGCAACGGCTCGGCGGACAATCCGTACCGGATCGCGACCGCGGAGCAATTGGATCACGTCAGGCACGACTTGGACAAGCATTTTATTCTCGTCGACAATATCGATCTGAATGTCGCGCCTTATCATGAAAACGCGGGCTGGATGCCGATCGGAACCTTTACGCCGACATTGCCCTTGAGCTTTACCGGAACGTTCGACGGGAATGAATACGCGATTCGCAATTTAACGATTAGATCGAATGAATACCCTCGGGGTCTGTTCGGCAATATCTCGAATGCCTCGATCCGTAACGTAAGCTTGGAAAATGTCGATATCGGCGAAGCGACTCCCGGCGGATCGATCGGGCCGTCCGGCGCATTAGCCGCGGCGGCGACCGATTCGACCATTACGAACGTAAGCGCATCCGGTACGATTACGAGCAAAGACCGTTCGGGCGGATTGATCGGAACTTTGTCGACGACTCCCTCCGGACAATCTGCGCTATTATATTCCTCTTCTTCCGTCGAATTGCATTGGCCGAGAGACGGTTCGGGCAACCCGACCCCATCTTCCTCGTATGGAAGGCGCGGAGGACTTGTTGGCGTCGCGACGAGCAACAATGCATCGATGCCCGTCAAGATCGCGAACAGCTTCGCGAGCGGAGACGTGGAAGGCGTTGCCGAGGTAGGCGGGCTGATCGGCTACGGAAAAAATGTCGAAATTCAAAAGTCGCACGCTTTAGGAGATGTCGCAGGTATTAATATCGGCAGCAACCCCGTATCCGAATTTTCCGCAAATGTAGGCGGCTTGGCCGGCGGGCTCACCGACGCATTCGTAAGCGAATCCTATACGGGCAAGTCTTTAGATTTGTTCACGCACCATGTCCAAAACGTAAGAGGGCACCAATCGGTAGGGGGAATCGCGGGCAAATCCATGAGTTCCTCTTATCAGAACGTCTATTCCCGATCCAACCTTTACGGATTTGAGATCGCCGGATTTATCTATTCTTCCGACACGGACAGCATCGAAAACGCTTATTTTGCCGGCATGGTCGTCGTGGATGAAAATACAACGTACAGCTTCGCAAAAAGCGGTTCCGCCACGGAGGCATCGAACGCTTTCTACGATGCGGGGACGGATTGCGCTGCAACGGCGCCGGACGGGGAGCTGGGCACGCCGTTATGCACGGCGAGCATGAAATCCGAAGACGGGTACCCTTCGACCTGGGGGTTCAATACGACTTGGCTCATCGATCCAGTCTTGAACGACGGATATCCGTACTTCGGCAGCACATCGATTCCGCCGGTCGCGGGATCGATCGACGCAAGCCCGGGAACTCGCAAGGGGACGACCCGTATCGTGGGGGCGGTAACGGGTAGCGGCAACCGGCTCGTCGCGCAAGTCTTGTCCGGCAGCATCCAGTCGCCGAGTCCGGGCGATCCCGCGCCGGAAGGCAACGGAACGGATGTGTTCGATCCATACGTATCCGGCGACGACATTCCCAGCGTCGATGCGGAGACGAACAAGTATGTCGCGCTGTACGAGGTCGATGAGACGAACGGCATTGTCGGCTTCAGCCTCATTACGCTCGCGCATGACGATATCCGGCTGTTCTCCGGCGGCTTGGGTACTGTCGACTCTCCGTATCAGATCGGCAGCGCAGCGGAATTGGACGGAGTCAGACATGTTTTGGACAGCCATTTTATTCTGGAAAACGATCTTGATCTGGCGAATGAAGACTGGGAGCCGATCGGTTCGCTGACGAACAACGCTCCTTTTACCGGCGTCTTCGACGGAAACGGCAAATCGATCGGCGGTCTGACGATTCGGGCCATCGGCAACGGCGCCGGAATGTTCGGATATACGGACGGCGCCGTTCTGAAAGGCGTTCGGTTGGTCGACGCGGACATTGCGGCAAGCGATGAGTTAAACCCGCCCAACCTGGTCGGCGCTTTGATCGGAAGGGCGAACGAGACGCAGATTGTCGATTCGTCGTCGTCCGGAACGGTCAGCGGCGGCAGCAGCGTCGGCGGCTTGATCGGCGCGATTGGAGGACAATCCTCGGTATCCGGCTCCTACTCCAGCGCCGAGGTGACCATTACCGATTTCACCGGCAGCGGAGGAGGCGGTCTAATCGGCCGAGCCGGACATCTTGCCATCGACGGACGGGTGTCGATTACGAATTCGTATGCGACCGGCAGGGTTGCGTCCGCCGAATCTTACTATGGAGCAAAATTGGGAGGCTTGCTCGGCGAGGGCGTCAAAGTCGATATCGAAAAATCCTATGCCTCCGGCGAAGTGGAAGGCAAAGAGGTCATCGGCGGATTGGCGGGTTATCTGTCGGAAGCGAACGTCCAGCAGTCTTACGCCTCCCCGATCCAGCAAGTGAATGGCAGCGGCTTGTACGTCGGCGGCTTTGTCGGACAATCCGCCGACTCGAAGTACACGAACGTTTACTCCCGTGCGAGCGTTCAAGGCGTTCAATATGTGGGCGGATTCCTCGGAAGCGATCTGGGCTCCAATTCGTTCCGATTCGCGTATTCGACGGGATCGGTGTTGGACAATGATAACATGTACACCGACGCTTACAGCTTCGGCGGCAATCACGGCGACAATCCGTCCGTCGTCGAGTCGGTTTACTCCGACAGGTTGGTGGGCGCAGGGGTGCTTAAAAACTTGCAGGACATCGGCGCTTACCGTTCGACGCCGGATATGAAGGATCAAACGCGGTTCGAGGACTGGGATTTCGATCAGATATGGTCGATTTCCCCGGGATACAACGAGAGTTACCCGCACTTCCAGTGGAGCTACACCGCTCCGCCGATCATACCGGTGCCTGTTGAATCGTTTAGCCCTGTTCCTTCGGCCGAGCCGGGACTTCAGACGGGGACGACAAGATTTCCTTTTGCCTTCGTGCAGCATCCGGACAATCGGCTGGTCGTCGTCGTTTCCTCCGGTCCGATCGCAACGCCGAATTACGGAGATTCCGTTCCTGCGGGCGCAGGCGTTATCGACCCGTATCGGATGGGGGACATTTCCGGCGTAGATGCCGAAACGAACAAATATATCGGACTGTATGAAATCGATTCTGCCGACAAGGTTTTCCGTTTCAGCCTGATTGAACTGACGGCCGAAAACATTAAGCAGGGTCAAAATCCGAACCCAAATCCGAATCCGAATCCGAATCCAAGCGGCGGCTCCGGCACGGTCACGGAAGAGATTATTGCCGACGTCGCCGCCGGGGAAGGCGAAATCATCGCCACGACGCCGATCGAGCGCACGACGAATGCCGACGGCACGGTAACGGATAAGGCGGTTTTGACGGCGGAAAGCGTGAGGGCTGCGATAGGCCGACTGGAGGGCAAAGCGAATCCGTCGGTGCGCATCATTATTCCGGATAAAGAGGACAAAGTGTCCAGAACGGATATTACGGTGAAGAAGGATGCCGTTAAGCCGCTCGCGGACGGACGGATCGGGCTGGAAATCCAGCTCAACGGCGTAAGCGTGCTTATTCCGTACGGATCGCTGACCGGCTTCGACGAGGATCTATACTTCCGCTTCGTTCCGATTCGCAAGGAGGACGAGCGCAAGGTCGTGGAAGAGCGCGCCAAAAAAGAGGAACTGGTGCGCCGGATAGCCGGCGGCCAAACCGTGCAGGTTCTGGGCAGGCCGATGACGATCGAGACCAATATGCAGAGCCGGCCTGTCACTCTAGTTATGCCGCTCAAGGGAGCGCTGCCCGCCGATGCCGCGCAACGTCAGGAAATTTTGGACAATCTGGTCATCTTCGCCGAGCACAGCGACGGAACGAAGGAGCTCATCCGAGGCAAGCTCGTGACGGACAAAAACGGCGAACAAGGGATCGAGTTCCATGTCCGCAAATTCAGTACGTTCACGATGGTTTACATGGAAGGCTGGAAGGAACACCTCGCCGCCGAGCAGCAGGGCGAGGAGAACGAGCGGCAATCCGGTACGCATAAGCCCTACATCAAAGGGTTCCCGGACGGTTCTTTCGGCCCGGACAAGCCGGTGACGCGTTCCCAGATGGCGGCTATGCTGGCCAGAAATCTGGACATGGCGCGTAAGGCCGGCGGCACGCCTTCCTTCAAGGATACTTTCGTGAAACATTGGGCTTACGAGTATATGGAAGCCGTCAATCAGGAAGGTTTAATGAAAGGTTATCCGGATGGCCGCTTCGGCCCGGAGGACGGCATCACCCGCGCCGAAATGGCCATGATCGTGTACAACTGGATGATCAGGCAAGCAGGCGAAAACGCCGTCGTCCCGGATACGAAGGGTTATGCCGATCTATCCGCCAAGCATTGGGCTTACGAAGCGATCGTTCGCGTACAAGCCTCCGGCATCATGCTCGGGTACCAAGACAATACCTTCGACCCGGATAAGAAATTGACCCGCGCGGAAGCCGTAAAAGTGCTCAATCGATTATTCGACCGCGGCCCCCTCTATGGCGCATTCGAGCCCACGTTCAGCGACGCGGGTGCGAATCACTGGGCATTCCGCGAGATCGAAGAAGCGGCGCGGGAACATCATTGGGAGATCAATCGGGAAGGCACGGAAATGATCAAGTAAAAGTGCAACGGCGCTCATCCCTGCATGGGGGACGAGCGCCGTTCGCGTTCACCACGATATGCGCCGGCGCTCCCGAAAGAAGCCGCCGCTTGGTCCTTCCTCTTCGAGCATAGCCAGCCAGACGGGCGTATCCGCTCCTTGGCCGACGGAACTCGGCGCATCGGCGCCTCCCATATCCGTTCGAACATGTCCCGGACATGCCGCGTCGGGAGTGACGAAAGCGGCTTACCCCGAGCTGAGGAATGCCATGTGGCCTGCCCCGAACGATGAATCGGACTACAGATCCGTTATTTGTGAACAAATGGAGTTTTTGAGTACCCTTTCGGACTCAGATGCACTTATTTGCGTCAATCAAGCCCGATTTGCTTGCTCATAAGCGCAATAGCGGATCCTCTGTCCGATTCACCCGCAAAAATAGGGGGTTTCGACAAAATAAGGTCATCTGTGTCCGAACCGTCGCTAACCCCGATCCAACGCCAATGTAACGAATCCGAAAGTCCGAATTTTCCGACGTTGCCAACGGCGATGTCCGCCCGAAAGCGAAGAGACGAGCGGCATCTAGCCGCCCACCGCTTCCTTCATACGGCCGTAATAGCTGGAATTGTCGTTATCGTGCTTCTTATGCTCGTCGAGCATGCCCTTGGCCGTCGCTTCGTTCCATTGGTCCGGCGTCAGCAGACGGGTCTTGTCCTGCTTCAGATGGTCTTGCAGGCTATGAAGCCGGGTCAGCAGCGCGTCGAGCTCTTCGGGACTGAGCAAATCTTCCATGACGGCGATCAAATCTTCGTCGCGCAGCGCGAGAATCCGCTCCGCCAGCTCCTTGTCGACGAAGCGGCTGAGGCCGGGGAACTCCTGGCGTCCCTTGGCGACGGTTTTGACTTTGCCGAACGACATGTCGTTGTCGATGCCGGTGACGCCGAGCACTCTGCCGCTCGCGTCGAACTGGACGAAGAAGTTGCCGAAGTGGCGGTCGATCTGCATGGCCAGCGTGTCGATCAGCTGCAGCCGGGAGAGGCAGCGCTGCAAATTCGGGTCGTTCATATCGATGGCGTCTTGAGGCTGATCTTCCTGCCGCTTCGTCTGCCCGTCCGGCACGACCTGCCCGCTCTTGATCAACGTCCCGCCCTGCTTGCCCTGGGCTTTGAGCATGAAGGTGCCTTTCTTGACGCCCTCGCCGGAATTGTACAGGGCGAATTCGGTATGGGCGATCACGCCGGCGCCGAGCAGCTGGTCCAGCCGCGACATCGCGACGTTCCGCTCGGCGAGCCTCGCGTTTTTCAGGTCGATCCCGGCCTTCTCGCCGGCCACCCAGGCTTCGTCTCCCGCGTGTCTCCGCTCTTCCTCGGTAGCCGTTTCCGGCATTTCGTCCTCGGTCAGAATCGTGTCCTTCGTCTCCTTGAAGACGCCTTCGTCGCCGATCTCGTTCTCGAAGAAGGAAACGCTATTGAGCGCGCCCTTGTCCGACAAGCCCGTCGCCATATCCGCGTCGAGATCGACCAGCTTGATCGGGTTCGCGCTCGTGATCAGCTTCCAGCTCGGCTTGTCCAATTCCGGATGGCGCTTATACTCTTCCACCGCCGCGCGGACGGCCAGCTTCTCCATCGGCAGCGAACGCCGCAAATTGACCATATATTCGGTTTTCTTGCCGCTCTTTTTGTCCGCGATATAGCTGTCCGCCGCTTCCTCCACCGCCGCATAAAGCGTCATGACTTGCTCCAGCTGAGCGTCCATCCGGTCCGGCGCGTCGGCGAGCACGGTGCCTTCCACGTAGCGGTCGAACTGGTCGACCTTGTCCAGCACGGCGCGATAGCGGGTGCTGTTTTCCTTCAGATTTTCCTTCATCTTCAGGAACTTGCCGAAGCGGGTGCCGGACAGCTTGTTCTTGACATGCTCCTTCGGCAGGCCGATTCTGTCGGTGATGTCCTGCCTGCTAGGCATCCGCTGAATCAGCTCCGTGGCCGGACCCCGGACCGTCGGGACGGCGTTCGTCCGATCGACCGCCCGTTGAATCGTATCGGGCCCGGGGGCGCCGTAAGCGGCGGCTCTGGCGCCCATCTCGTCCGCCTCCCGCTCCAGCGAGGGGTCGTCGTTCAGCAGCGCGCCCGAGCCGGCTCTTCCGGTCGGCGCGACGCGGCCGGCCTTCTGCTGGATGACGTGGGTCAGCTCGTGGCCGAGCATTTGCTGGCCTCTCTGGCTGTGCGGATCGTACTGGCCCGGGGCGAAATGGATCTCGTTGCCTTGCGCGTAGGCGAGCGCACCGACGCCGGTCGCCGCCGCAGATTCCGAATGGATGCTGACGTCGGAGAAATCGGCGCCGAACGCCGATTCCATCTTGGCCTGCACCTCGGCCGGCATCTTATTCGCGCCGGACGCCGATCGTTGCAGCGGCGCTTCGTCCGCTTCTTCGGCTTCCGATGCCCGCATCATCTGCAGCATCGCCTGATTGCCGGAAGCGGCGGCCGCCCGCTGCACATCGCTCCCTTCGCCCGAACGCTCCCCGCGGTCGGACCGTTTGCGCTGTGCCGGCTGACGCGTCGCGTCGGATTGCTTCGTTCCGGCCTTTTCCCGCATGTACGAACGACTCACCTGTTCACCCTCTATTCCGTATCCGAATTGGAAGGAGCTGCTATCGAATTCTATTATATCCGATCTTAAGCGACGCGAGAACGGAATATATTCCAACATTCGACTTCTGTGGTATGATGAGAGACGGAAAATATTCGAAATCGGCGCAATCGAAACGGAGGAGCGTTATGGTCGGGCAAGACGGTCCGGACGGCAGTCCGCGCTTGTTTGTCCTGGAATTGCCGAATCGGCTGAGCGGGCTGGACTCGTTGCATCGTTTCATCGAACGGTCGGGCCGGGATGCCGGGTGGTCCGATCGTCTGAGCATGAATATAACGCTCGTTTGCGAAGAACTGCTGACCAATACGATCTCGTACGGCTATCCGCAAGGGAACGACGATACGATCCGGGTAACGGTCGCCTGCACGGATCAGGCCGTCGAGGTCGTGCTGGAGGATGGAGCCGTCCCGTTCGATCCGCTCGCGGCGGAAGCGCCCGATCTCGGGGCTTCGTTGGAAGAGCGGCCGATCGGCGGCCTCGGCATTCATTTCGTCCGGCGCCTGATGGACGGAATCGTCTACGAACGAACCGTTTCGGGCAACCGTCTGACCTTGCATAAGCAGATAATTAGAGATCAAAAATAGCAGCAATAAAACGGAGGTAGCAACAGTGAACATTGTGACGACTGAACGGAACGGCGCGACCGTCTTCTCGATCCGGGGGCGGCTGGACGGCATTCATGCGGCGGAAGCGGAGAACGCTTTCCAGAAGCTGGCGAACGAGGGGCATCGCCGCTTCGTCTTCGATTTCGCCGAGATGTCCTACATCAGCAGCGCGGGCTTGCGGGTCGTGCTGGTTGCCGCCAAGAAGCTGCGCGCGATGCAAGGCTCGCTCGTCTGCGCGGGCATGAGCGAGCAGGTGACGGACGTGTTCGAAATGTCCGGCTTCCTCAGCATTCTGGAGTCGGTCGCGACGGTAGAAGAAGCCGTCGCGCGCCTGCAAGCGGACTGAAGAGGCAGGAGGACGACATGGACGGATATTGGCTGGCCGGGGGAGCGACATTGGCGGCGTTGTGTTCGGCGGGAGGCGCCCTGGCCGCGGCCGTACGGGCCCGGTCGAACCGCCGCAAAGCCCAGACGTTGTTCGAGATCAGCATGCAGCTTAATTCGACGCTGAATCGTCGGGAGCAGATGACGCTGATTATGGAGCGCGCCAAATCGGTGCTGCCGGTGGAAGGGGCTTCCGTTCTGCTCATCGACCACGACACGAACGAGCTGTTTTTCGAGATCGCTCTCGGCGACAAGGAAGACGAGGTGCGGGAGATCCGCTTGCGCGAAGGGGAAGGCATCGCGGGCCATGTGGCGCGAACGGGACGGAGCGAAATCGTCAACGACGCCGGCGGCGATCCGAGATGGTCGGAGCGGGTGGCGTCGTCGACCGGCGTCGCCACCCGCAATCTGCTGACAGTGCCGATTCGCAGCCGCGGCAGAATCGAAGGCGTGCTTCAGGTCATGAACAAGGCGCGCGGCAAGCCGTTTACGAACAAGGACCGGCTGCTGCTGGAGCAGGTCGCTCGCCCGATGGCCGTCGCGCTGGAGAACGCGAGGCTGTACGAAAGGCTGGAGCAGTCGATGCGCCAGCTGCAGAACACGACGGCCATCAAGGAACGGCTGGAGAGCGAGCTGCAGATCGCGGGCGGCATTCAGATGAGCTTCCTGCCCCGCACGATGCCGTCCGCCCACGAGCCTTACGACGTATGCGCGCTGTTGAAATCGGCCAAGGAAGTCGGAGGAGACTTCTACAACTTTTTTAAGATCGACGAAGACCGCTTGTTCTTCACGCTCGGCGACGTTTCGGACAAGGGCATTCCCGCCGCGCTGTTCATGGCCGTCACGCTGACGCTGATTAAGGGCAAAATCCGGCCGGGGCAGTCGCCGGGAGAATTGCTGGCCATGGTGAACGAGGAGCTGTCCAAGGACAACCCCCTGCTGTTCGCGACGATCGTGTGCGGCGTTTTCCATTGCGGCACCGGAGAGGTCGTCATGAGCGAAGGCGGGCATTGCACGCCGTACGTCATTCGCGGGAGCGGGGAAGTCGTCCCGTACAAGCTGAAGAAAAGTCTGCCGCTCGCCGCCATGCCGGACGTGCCTTATCACGATTCCACTTTCGCGCTGGAGCGGGGCGACCGTCTGCTGCTCTATACGGACGGCATCACGGAAGCGGAGAACGGGAGGCAGGAGCAATACGGCGGCGACAGGCTGCAGCGGTTTCTCGCGTCGACGCCGGGCATGTCCAGCGCGGAGGTGATCGACGCGCTGCTCATGAACGTATTCATGTTCGCGGAAGGCGCGCCGCAATCCGACGACATCGCCGTGCTGAGCCTGATGCGGCGGTAATCCCGTGGGAGGAATGAACCTGTGATCGAAGCGAGCGCTCCGTACCAGGATGGGATCGACCATCTGACGGACGAATTGGAATGGCTTGACGCGGGCTTGCAGACGCTGCTCGACGCTGCGGGAGGCGATCCGCTGAACGACCCGCTGGCCGGCATGCGGGGGATGTTCGTCACCGAGGAGGAATTGCGCGAAGCCGGCGGCGGTTCCGACGCCGCGCCGCCCGGTTGGCGGGAGTTCGCGGAATATCGCCTCCGGAAGGAGAAGGAGATCGCCCGGAACGTGCGGGCGAGCCTGCAGTCCGGCGCGGATCTGCCGCTCGCCCGGCTGGCGCGCGAGCTGCGGCTCACCGTCTGGGAGTGCCGCTGCCTCGTGCTCTGCCTGGCGCCGGAATGGGACCGCAAGTACGAGAAATGGTTCGGCTATCTGAACGACGACGCGACTTGCCGGACGGCAACGCCGGACTTGGCGCTGCGGCTGCTGTGCGACAACGAAGCCGATCGCAGGCACGCCCGCGCGAGCTTGGGCGGGAGCGGCGCGCTGCCGAGGCTGCTGCTCGAGCCGGAGGCGGAGGATGCGCTTCCGTCCGGCTTCCGGCTGAAGACGCCGCTGCGGCTGGAGGCCCGAACGGTCAGCTTCCTGCTCGGCTCCGAGAGGTTCGATTCGCGGCTGGAAGGCATCGCGGCCGCGTACGAAGACGATCGCGGAGAGCCGCCTCCTTTCTCCGAGGAAGATGACCCGGCCTGGCGGCTGCTCGCGCCGCTCGCCCGAGAGCCTGCGGCTGAGGGGGACGGCTTGCCGTTCGTTCATCTGTGGGGGCCGGCCGGCGGAGGCAAGCTGCTGCGGCTCCGGCGGTTGGCCGCCCTGCGCGGCCAGCGGCTGCTGGCGGTCGACGCGGAAGCGCTTCCGCGGGAGCCGGATCGGCTCCGCTCCGCGCTGGGGCGCATCGTTCGCGAGGCTGCGCTGACCGGCGCGGCGCTGGCGTTCGCGGAAGGCGACGGCGCGGAACCGGAGGCGCAAGGCGCGGTCCGCCGGAGCGAGCTCGCGGCGGCGATTCGGCGCTACGCGGAATTCGTCCGCCGGCCGCTTATTTGCTGGACGGGCCCAGTGCGTCGGGGCCGGTCCGAGCTGCCGGCGCCTCCGGACGCGGTGCTGCGGGAGGCGGAGGTCGGCGTGCCGCCCGCGGCAGTCCGCGCCGCCGTCTGGGAGGCGGAAGCGCGCTCGGCGTCCGGCGCCGCGGCTTCGCCGGATGCGGCCGGCTTCGCCGCGCTGGCGCGGGAGCTTGGCGACAAGTACCGCTTCACGCCGGGGCAGATCCGCCAAGCTTGGCGACAGGCGCAGGCGCTCGCCTCCGCCCGCGGGGAGAGCGTACCGCGCCGGGAAGACTTGGAGGCGTCTTCCCTGCGCCAGTTCCGCCATCGGCTCAGCCAGCTTGCCGACCGGATCGAGCCGGTCCGCGCCTGGAACGACCTCGTGCTGCCGGAAGAACCGAAGGCGCTGCTGCGCGAGGCGTGCAACCGGTTCTTGCATCGGGAGACGGTGCTCTCCGGATGGGGCTTCGGCCGGAAGCTTCCTTACGGCACCGGCGTACACCTGCTGCTCGCGGGCCCGCCCGGCACCGGCAAAACGATGGCCGCGGAGATCATCGCCAGGGAGCTGGGGCTGGAGCTGTACCGGATCGATCTGTCCCGCATCGTCAGCAAGTACATCGGCGAGACCGAGCAGCGGCTCCGGGAGCTGTTCGAGGAAGCCGAGCAGAGCGGCGCGATTTTGTTTTTCGACGAAGGCGACGCACTGTTCGGGAAGCGAACCGAGGTCAAGGACGCCCACGATCGCTACGCCAACATGGAAGCGGCTTATCTGCTCCAGCGCATCGAAGCTTACGACGGCGTCACCATACTGGCGACCAACCTGCTGCAAAATCTGGACGAAGCGCTGCTCCGGCGCATGAGCGTCGTCGTCAAGTTCCCGTTTCCGGACGCGGCGGATCGCGAACGGATTATCCGGTCGCACCTGCCGGCCGAAGCGCCGGTCGCGGACGATCTGGACCTTGCGTTTCTGGCGGCGCGCCTCGACGTCTCGGGCGGCCATCTCAAAAACGTCGTGCTTGCGGCGGCCTTCCTGGCGGCGGCGGAAGGTGCGCCCATCGGCATGCCCCATCTCGTCCGCGCGGCCGGTCAGGAGCTGCGCAAGATGGGCAAACTTCTCGTCAAGGAATCGTTCTCTCCTTATTCCGACAATTTTTATGAAACAACTGGATAGGCAACGGGAAACGATCACGCTATAATAGGTTAGAACGTGTCAAAACATGCTGAATTAACCAAAATGATGCAGCTTGAAGTCGATGGAAAAAATGGAACGAAGGAGGGGTTACTATCGGGGGGTATACCGCCATCGCGGACGCGGGAGCCAGTCTGCTCAAGCTGCTCCGCGAGCATATGGCGCCGGATCCGATTCCCCGACCCGATCTGATCGGAATCGCCTCTCCCGCGGACAAGGGGGATCTCGCACTGACCCTTTACTTGTGCGCCGTGCGGGAGAACGGCGACGCGAGGCGCAACGAGATGCAGCTTCAGGGCGGCGTCATGCGGTATCCGCCCCTGACGGTCGACCTGCACTACTTGCTGACCCCCCATTCCACGGCGGATCTGCAGACGAGAACGCTGGACGAGCATCGGCTGCTCGGCAGGGCGGCGCAGGTGCTGTACGACCATTCGATCGTTCGCTCGCCGTACTTGGAAGGAACGCTTGCCGAGCACGGGGAGGAGCTGCGCATCACCTCGGTCAGCCTCGATCCCGACCAGATCACGCGATATTGGGCGTTCGGCGATTTGCCCTACAAGCTTTCGCTCGCGTATCGGGTCGGTCCGGTGCTGCTCGAATCGAACCGGGTCAAGCCGGCGCCCCGCGTCGTCGAACGGAGAATCAAGCTTCGCGAGAAGGAGGGCGATTGAGGATGACGCGCGCGGAATCTTCGTCCGTCACCCGCTGCTCCTTGGTCGTGCGAACGATCGACGCCTGGACGGGAAGGGCGGCGTCCGGATCCGGCGTTCAGGCGTTGCTGACCGGCATCGGACGCAAGCCGATCCGAACGTCGGACGGCAGCTTCGCGTTTCTCGATCTGGAGCGTTCGGTCTGGGAATTGGTCGTCCGGTCCGCTACATACTTGGAAGAACGACGGACCGTCGATCTGAGCTTGCTGCCGGCCGCCGCGCCGGTCGTCGTCGCGAGCTTGCTGCCGAACCGGCGTTATCCCGCGCCGCCCGCCGCCTCGGGGGTGGAACTCGCCGTGGAGGATCCGTCCGGGCGCCCGCTCGCCGGCGTATCGGTCGCGGCGTACGTCGACGACGAAGCTGCGATTCGCGGCCGAGTGGCGGACGACCAGGCCGTCGCGGGCGCGACGGCCGTCCGCTATGTTCCGGGCGACGTCCGGCTGCGGGAAGGCGACGTGGTCGCGCTTCGGGAACGGGGGAGCGCGACGGCGGAATGGTGCCGGATCGCGTTCGCGGACGTCGACGCATGCCGGCTGAACCTGACAGCCCCGTTAACCCGCTCCTGGCGGCGAGGCGCGATTCTGTCGCCGGCGGCGCTGACCCGCAGCGATCTCGACGGCTCCGTCGTCGTGCCGTTCCGGGGCCGCTTGCCGTCGTCGTGCCCGGTGGAGGCGAAGCTGTCCATGAACGGCCGAACCGTATCGGCGAGATGGCAGGCCGAGGGCGGCAAGGTCGTGCGGACGGAACCGGTCGTCTGGGATACGTAAGACCGCGAACGCGTCGACGACTTGCGGCCTCGGCAGCGCATTAACGTTACGCCATCGTTCTATTTGCCCCAAAATGACGTGTGACTGGATGAATAGCGACTTGGCATCGTCTTATTTTTACCCGAGACATAAGTATCGTAAGATTATCCTAATTGTTGAGAGGAGGAACTGGTTTTTCCGGGATTCGCGCAGCATCGTTCAGACCCGCACAGATCAGAATCCAAGGGAGCACCGGGGAACATGGCAGATTACTTATCGCCTGGGGTCTATGTAGAAGAGTTTGAGAGCGGCGCCAAGCCGCTCGAAGGCGTCAGCACCAGCACGGCCGGCTTTATCGGGCTCGCGCAGCGGGGGCCGGTCGAAGGGCTGCCCCAGCTCGTGACGAGCCCCGCGGATTTCCATCGCGCGTTCGGTTCCTATCTGTCCGAGAGCGCGTTCGGCAGCTATCGCTTTCTGTCTTACGCCGTCGAGCAATTTTTCACCAACGGAGGCTCTCGCTGCTACGTGATGCGGGTAGCGCCTTCCGACGCCAAGCCGGCGGCCAACGCCGGCCGCGTGGCCGAGGCGCTGTCCGTCACGGCCAAAAATCCCGGCGCGTGGGGTAACCTCGTGAACGTTGCGTTGACGCCTTCCAGCAAAGCCAAGACGCAAATCTACGAAGCGACCGACAAGCGCTACCGCGTCAAGAACGCCGCCGGCTTCTACGCCGGGGACGTCGTCTCTTTCAGCGACGGCGACAGCGTTCAGTGGAACCGGATCGTCAGCGTTCAGGACAACGTCATCGAACTGGCCGAAGCATTGGAGGGCGACGTCGCCGACAGCGCGCTCCTGCCGTCCAAAGTGCTGGCGACGAGCGAATTCACGCTGCAGATCGCGTACGGCGACGAGATCGAGACGTTCGAGAAAGTGTCGCTGAATCCGGAAGCTCCGAGCTACGTCGACAAGGTGGCCGGGCGCTCCAACCTGGCCGACATTCGGGCGCTGACCGTCTCTACCGGCCCGGAAGCCCCGTTCGCGACGGTAACGGGAGAAACGGAAGGCCGGGTGGCGTTCGTGCTGGCCGGCGGAAGCGACGGCTCAATCGAAAGCCTCGCGGCTTCCGACTTCATCGGCGAAGACCGCGGTCCGGGACGGCGCACCGGCATTCAGTCGTTTATCGACAACGACGTCGTCAGCATCATGGCGATTCCGGGGGTGACCGACGCCAACGTGCAGCTCTCCCTCGTCGCCCATTGCGAGAATTTGGGCAGCCGCTTCGCCATCCTCGACATTCCGCGCGAGAAGACGAAGGTCGCGGACGTCCTGACGCATCGCGACCTGTTCGACTCCAGCTATGCCGCGCTGTACAATCCGTGGCTGTCGGTGTTCGATCCGCTGGACAAGCGCAACGTGTTCGTTCCGCCGTCCGGCACGATGGCCGGCATTTACTCGCGGTCCGACACGGCCCGCGGCGTTCAGAAGGCGCCGGCCAACGAGGTGCTTCGCGGCGTCGTCGGTCTCGACGTGCAATACAACAAAGGCGAGCAAGACATTCTCAATCCGGCCGGCGTCAACTTGATCCGCTCGTTCACCGGCCAAGGCATCCGCGTCTGGGGCGCGCGCACCGTCTCTTCGAACTCGCTCTGGAAATATGTCAACGTGCGCCGACTGTTCATTTTCCTGGAAGAATCGATCAAGACCGGCACTAACTGGGTCGTATTCGAACCGAACAACGACCAGCTGTGGGCTCGCGTCCAACGGACGATCGACGCGTTCCTGACCCGCGTGTGGCGGGCCGGCGCGCTGATGGGCAACAGCCCGTCCGAAGCGTTCTTCATCGACATCGGCCGCTCGACGATGACCCAGGACGATATCGACAACGGCCGATTGATTTGCGTCATCGGCGTCGCGCCGGTGAAGCCGGCCGAATTCGTCATCTTCCGCATCACGCAGAAGACCGGCGCCGAATAATCGCCAGGCAAGCTCACGAACACCAATAATGTCGGCGGCCGATAATTCGGCGACGTCCGCGAATTCGAATGGAAGGGGATATCCATGACGGCAGAACGCACGGACCCGTATCGCAATTTTAGATTCAGAGTGGAGATCGAAGGACTTCAGCAAGCCGGATTCAGCGAAGTGAGCGGCTTCGACGCCTCCTTCGACGTTATCCAATACCGCGAAGGCAACGAGGCGATCACGACCCGCAAGCTGCCGGGACTCGCCCGCTACGGCAACATCAGCCTTAAATGGGGCGCGACCGATTCCATCGAGCTGTGGGAATGGATTCAGGATTGCGTGAACGGCACGGTGGAGCGCAAGACGGTGACGATCATCGCCGTCGACGAAGAAGGCGGAGACGTCGCGACGTGGCAAGTCATCGAGTCGTGGCCCGTACGCTATACGGCTCCGAATTTCAACGGCCAAGGCTCGGAAGTGGCGATCGAGCTGCTGGAGCTGGCGCACGAAGGCATGACGCGCACGCAATAACGAGGCATACGTCCCGGGAAGGGGCGGCGAAGAGGCTGTCCTAAGGGAATTTCTTCCACCTGAGGATCAGCCTCCTTTGCTTGTACTACGGGGACGGCGGAGAGAGCTGGCGAGAAACGGATGCTTTCGCGAGGCGAACCGCCGGCTCCCCGCTGCATCCGGACGCGAACGATGCATGGTTCGGGTCGCGTTATCGACGAACGAGAAGAAGGGGAGACGAACGCATGGCATTCCAGACGGAATACGAATTCGAGCTGCCGCGCGGCTACGTCGACGACCAGGGCACGCTGCACAAGCGCGGCGTCATGCGGCTGGCCACGGCGGCGGACGAGATTTTGCCGATGCGCGATCAACGGGTTCAGCAGAACCCGGGTTATCTGTCGATTATTTTGCTGTCGAGGGTCATTACGCGTCTGGGCGACGTCCGCCATATCGACACGAAGGTGATCGAGAAACTGTTTACGGCCGATCTCACTTATTTGCAAAATCTGTATCGCCACATCAATGAATACGAAACGCCCAAAGTGCGAACCTATTGCCCGAAATGCGAACACGAATTCGAGGTAGAAGTCGATTTTTTATCCGAAACGGAGGGCCACTCGTAGCTTATCCGCAAGATCGGATCTACGAGGAAGTCGGCTTCATCGCCTATTATTTCCATTGGCCCCATGACGACATTATGAACATGGATCACCGCGAGCGCCGCAGATGGTGCGAAGAAATATCGAAAATGAACCGCAAGCTGAACGAAGAAACGGACAAACCGGGCAGCAATCCGTTCGACGTATTCGGAAAGAGGTGACGGCGGAGCATGTCCGAGAACAATGGACAATATGCCGAAGTATTCGGCGCGTTTCGTTTCCTGATCGAGCTGGAAGGCCTGGCCGTGGCGGGATTTTCCGAGGTGCAGGGACTGGAAGCCGAGACGGAGATGGAAGAAATCCGCGAAGGCGGCGTCAACGGTCACGTTCACCGGCTGCCCAAGGGGATCAAGCACCCTCGCATCGTGCTGAAGAGGGGGTTGACCTCTTCCCCCGCGCTCTGGGAGTGGTACGACAATTACGCCCAAGGGACGGTGCCGCGCAAGCGCAAAGACGGCTCGATCATCTTGTACAAGCCGGACGGCGAGGAGCTGTGCCGGTGGAACTTTTTCGGCGCTTATCCGGTCAAGTGGAGCGGTCCCGGCTTGAACGCCATGTCGAGCGATACGGCGATCGAAGCGGTGGAGCTGGTGCACAACGGCCTGAAAATGATTTATAACCGCAACGCCTCCAATTAATCGTTTGCTATCGGACACAGATGACCTTATTTTGTCGAAACCCCCTCATTTCGATAGCGCTTCGGACACAGGATCCGTTATCTTCGTTCGAAACGGCCCAAACGGCCTTTTTCGAAGCAAATAACGGATTCTCAGTCCGCATCGATGCGTCAAACCGGGTTTTGTTCACGGATAACGGATCCTCTGTCCGCACGGATCGGGCAAAGGGGTAATGAGGACGATGAGGCGATAGAACGAAGGGGCTTGGGCTATAGGGCGACCGACGGCAACTTTCGCTCGATACGAACTTATGCTGCCGACCAAGGACGTTTTAGTTTTTTTGTCCGCCAACTCTGTTCGTGAATGGCGAAACCATACGGTCGTTCCCGGCAAAGCGGTCTTGTCTTCGAGCAACTCGAGTTTGTAGGATAAATCGTACAAACATCCGCGCTATTGTCGGCGATGCAGCCATTTTGTGTGAGTTAACGTACAAAATGCGGCGTTAGAAAGGTTCGTTGAAGGGATTTGTATGAAAAATCGTACAGTCTGACTCAGATCCGCGACGAGGGGTGAGTTTGTACGAAATTTCATCCAAACTTGGCGTGTGACGACTTGAAAAGGAGGGCCCGCATGAAGCCGAACGGCCAACGCGTCCGCGAAGAGGCGCGCGCGATGACGAGGCACGACGCTTTCGCTTCCGCCATATGGAGCAAGTACGCTCCGGTTCGGCGGACCGACGCGCCGGCTGCGCCTTTCGTATATCGCAAGGGGGAGCGGTCGTCCCGTCCCAAAACGGCGGGCAAGATCATCGTTCGCGTGCAAGCGCCGGCCGTACCTCCAGCTGTTCCGGGCGAGCGGGTCCGGGAAAGAGAACGGATCGTCGAAAAGCTGCGGATCGTGGAAAAAGAGCGGGTCGTCGAAAAGGAACGTCTCGTTATTCGCAACGTGTTCGTCATGCGCGAGGCGGACCGAATCGTTCGCGAGCAGCGTCTGCTGCGCGAACGAGCGCTGGCGCCGCAGAGCTCGCAAGAGGAAGTTTCCGGCGAGGAGCGCCCGGCGGAGGCGGCGACGATTCATCCGCGCCGGAAGGCAAAAGGAAAAGGCGGTTCCGCAGAAGAGGGGACGCAAGCGAGCGGAGAGACTTTTTCTCCCGGCTCGGCTCAACCGCGGAACAGGGGAGCGGGCAGCCGCTCGGAAGCGGCGAAGCCGCCGTTCGGGCCGTTCGAAGAAGATGCCCCGGCCGAGAGCGAGCGAGCCGCGCCTTCCCCTCGCCCGACCCGAAGCGGAAGGAAGAAGCATGTCGACATCCCGGATCCCGGTTCCGATGCATTCGCGGACGATCGGGCCGCCGATACGGGCGATTCCGGTTCGGATGCCGGCGCGGAAGGCGGTTCCGCAGTCCGGGGCTCGGGCGTTTCAGCCCGCGTCTCTTCCGCCTCTCGAAATGGCAAGCAGCCGACCGGAATAAGCACCTCTTCCGCCTCTCGGAATGGCAAGCAGCCGACCGGAACAAGCGCCTCTTCCGCTTCTCGGAACGGCAAGAGGCCGACCGGAACAGGCGTCTCACCCGGATCGCGTCCCGAGCCGAAGCCGCTCTGGCCGACTCGCGATGCCTTCAAGGGAGCGGCGGACAGAGAGGTTGCTTGGTTCGCGGCTTCTCGCGATTTCGTCGATACGGGCGAAGCATTCGGTCCCGTTAAGGGCATATGGATACGGGCGGGGAGTCCGATTCCGGTCGGGAATCCGTTCTTCCTGAATGGGCTGCTTTCGGCCACCACGCCCTCGTTCGCGGGATCGGCTCGAGAATTGCTCGTTCTTGAGCCGTTAAGATTGGTCGGCCGCGTGTTGCGGCGTTGGGACGGATACGGGATAAGCGCTTCCCGGCCAGAACAATGGCTGAAGACGCGGCTCGCGTCCGCTCCGATGCAACGCCAGGACCCCGCCGAATCAACGGAACGCGCAAGCCGGGACGGGCGGCGGCAATCGAACGATGAAGCCGCCCCGACGCCTCGCAAGCCGCGTTCCCTCGGAACGGTGCCGGTTGCCTTGGAGCGCCCAGACCCCGGAGGCGGGGCGATCCGGCGGGGCGCGCCGCTCGGCGGGACGGAGCGGATTCCCGGCCCGGGAAAGAAGCGCCGCGGACGGGAAGCAAGTCCGAAGCTGCAAGCGCAACCGCTGTCGGCACCGTTAAGGGAACCGGAAACGCGGCTTACCTTTGCCGGTTGGCTTGCCGGCAGGAATCGCAGGCTTGGAGCGCCACGGTCGCTTCCGTTCGCGAGTGCGAGCGGCGTTCGGCCCATGGGCCGGCCTCGGCCGCGCCCGATGTCGAAGACAGCGGAGGCGTTCGATGCGCAGCACGCTTCGGAGCAGGCGACGGTCGCCCGGACTACATACACGCAAGCAAAGGAGCCGGCTTTAGCGCGCCGGATACCGGGAACCGCACCGGCGGCGGAGTCGCCGAACGGCTTAGCGGGAAAGAGCCGCGCGGGAGATCGCGCTCCCGTTCCTCTGCCGGACGTCAGGAGCGAAGAGAGCGTTCGGACGGAGACGTCGGCGGAACCATTGCGCTCGGAATCGACGATTGCGCCTCCGACGGGCGGAACGCCAAGGCAAGACGCGCAGACCTCCGTTCCGGCGATCGGGCAAGCATCCGCCGGTTCGCCGGAGAATGCTTCGCGCGGCACCGGAAACGAAACGAACGAATCGGACAATGCGAACGGGGCGGCGAGCGGTGCTTACACGCATCGGCAATCGCCGGAAGAGAAGCGGGATCCGGATCCGGATCCGAAGCCGCCGTCGCCCGACCCGGGAGCCGGGTTCGCGTCAATGGCGCACCCGACGGTGCAAAGGACGGGCCGCAGGCCGGCCAACGCCTTCGCGCGGATCGACGCAAGCGCCGCGCAAAGCGCGATCGCGGATCGACCGCGAACGACCGCGGCATTCCAGGACGCGATCCGGCCGGCGGCGATCCGAAGACCGATCCGATCGGAGGAAACCTATCCGCTGCCGATTGTCCCCGTCTATCGACGCGGGACCGTTCGGGGCAGATTCGCGGAATCGCCGATGCGGCCGCGAAAGCCGGACAGCCCGCGACAGTCGCCGTTGGCCGAGGCAGCGCAGCGGAACGCGGCAAGCCAACCGCGGCGCTCCGCCATTGAAGGGGTCTGGAATACGACCGGAGGACCGCTTTCGGGTCCGGGCGGACCGATCTTGGAACGCTTGGACCGCAATTATCGACGGGCGAGCGCTCTGTCGCGGCAAACCGACTTCGCCGCCCGTCAAGCGAATCGCGAAGTCCTGTCGCAGCAAAGCGGCAACCCCGCCCGGGAATTAGCGTCGCTAAGGTCCATCGTCACCCGCGAATCGCGCCGTGAAGACTTAACGCTGTTAAGCGCCATCGCCTCCCGCGAATTGAGTCGCGAAGGGTTGTCGCCGCCAAGCGCCATCGCATTCCGCGAACCGAATCGCGAAGGCTGGACGCCGGCAAGCGCCACCGCTTTTCGAGAACCGAATCGCATAGGCTTGTCGCCGGCAAGCGCCATCGCATTCCGGGAACCGAATCGTGAAGGCTGGACGCCGGCAAGCGCCATCGCATTCCGCGAACCGAATCGCGAGGGGGTGACGCCGCAAGCAGGTGCTGCCGTTTTCCGCGAACCGGACCGCGACGGTCATTCGCCGCTCGAGGCATACGCTGCCTCCGCGCCGGCGCTCGTCCGCCATTCGCGCTCGTATCCGGCCGCTCCGTCCGGCGGCGCGTCTGCATCCGGCGCGGGGGCGCCCGCGCCAATCGTTGCGACGTTGGAAATGCGCCGCCCGGAGCGTCCGGCTCCCGCCGCCGCGCAGCCGCAAGAAATCGTCGTCGAATCGCCCCGGGCGATCGACGAGGAGCAGTTGAAGGCGGCGCTGGGCAAGATGCCCGAGCTGAGGCCCGAGAAGCTGGCGGACGAAGTCTACAAGGCGTTGATGAAGAGGATCAAGTTCGAGCAGCGAACGCGCGGCTATTAAAGAGGAAGTTCAAAAACTCCGATTTTGATCACGAAGCGATGCAGGAAGCGGATTCGACGTCGAATCTTGAATTCAGCCGGCTCTTCCGGTACTCACGTAGATTTGACTACGCTCCGTTCCTCATCACCGGTCTTCATCCAACCTTCTCGGTGCTGAAAATCGGACTTTTTGAACTCGGAATTGAAGAGGAAGTTCAAAAACTCCAATTTTGATCACGAAGCGATGCAGGAAGCGGATTCGACGTCGAATCTTGAATTCAGCCGGCTCTTCCGGTACTCACGTAGGTCGACTACGCTCCGTTCCTCATCACCGGTCTTCATTCAACCTTCTCGGTGCTGAAAATCGGACTTTTTGAACACGTATTTAAAGAAGGAGCAGAGCGAATGGAAGCGATGGAACCGGCCAAAGCGATCATCGAAGTGCAGCGTTCGTCGGAGCCGAAGACGATTAAAGTGTTGTTCAATCCGAACGAATACAACTTGCAGGCCGGCAACACGTATTCCTGGAAAACGATCCCCGGTCTGCAGTCCCCGATCGCCCAGTTTATTAGCGGCGAAGCGGCGACGCTGACGATGGACCTGTTTTTCGATACGTACGAACGGCTGCCGGACGACCGCGACTCCGACAATTACGATACCCGCGACGTCCGTCGCTTCACCGATCAGATTACGGGGCTGACGAAGGTGGACAACGATCTGCACGCGCCGCCGATCTGCCGTTTTCTCTGGGGCCCTCTCGACTTCAGCGGCGTGGTCGAGAAGGTGTCGCAGCGGTTCACGATGTTTCTCGATACTGGCATTCCCGTCAGGGCGACGCTGAACGTCACCTTCCGCAAAGTGCTCGGGATGACCGAGCAATATCAGGAGACGCCGCGCCAGTCCGCCGACCGGACGAAGCAGAAGACGCTGAAGCAGGGAGAGCATCTGTGGATGATCGCCGCGGAGGAATACGAGGATCCGGGCATGTGGCGGCCGATCGCGGAGGCGAACGGCATCGACAACCCGCGCAGGCTTGCGACCGGGCGCAAGCTGATCATCCCGAGGCTGGATTAAGGAGGCCGCAGCGTGAATCTCGATACCCAGACCTATACGTTCGGCAGATTGGAGGAGGAGTACGGCAATTTCTTCGCGCCGGCCTTCGAGATTGCGATCGACGGCCAGCCGCTCCATCTGATGGGCATCGCCGTCTCCAGCCTGTCCGTCGAGACGACGACCGAGGCCCGCGCGGACAATTGCCGGTTCAAGATCGAGAACGCCTACAACCTCGTCAGCAGGCAATTCGATTGGGTAGGGTCGCTGATCGACGTCGGCAAGTCGGTCGTCGTCAAGATGGGATATACCGACAAGCTGGTCACCATGTTCGACGGCATCGTGACCGGCGTCGCGCTCGATTACCCGAGCGGAAGCCAGCCGACGGTCGGCGTCACCTGCATGGACCGGTCGATGCTCATGATGCGCAGCGTCCAGTCGAACGTCTGGCACGATATGAAGGTGAGCGACGTCGTGAAGCAGATCGGCGCGAAATATGGCTTCCAGCTCCGGGTGAAGGACACCGGCGACCAGGTTCCGACGATCGAGCAGTTCAAAAAAAGCGATTTTCATTTTTTGCGGGAGCAGGCGGAGAACGAGTTCTGCGAATTTTTCGTGCTTGGGCAGACGCTCTATTTCCGCGATCCCGACGCGGTCGTCAGTCCGGTCGTGACGCTCATGTACGGCAAAAACCTGATCAGCTATTCCGCCGACGTGGACATCTCCAAGCAGGTGAGCCAGATCGTCGTCCGAGGATACGACCGGAAAACGCACAAGCCGGTGGAAGCGAAATCGGGCCCGATCGACCTGATCGGCACGAACGGCCGGGCCGGCGCGGATATTATGAACACGCTGTCTAGACACTTGATCGAATACGTGTACCTGAATTCCACGACGCAGCTGAAGGCGAAAAAAATCGCGGACGCGAAGTTCAAGGAACGCTCGATGGATCTGGTCACTGGCCAGGGCGAAAGCATCGGCATTCCGGAGCTGCGCGCCGGCCGCTTCGTCAAGCTGGAAGGCCTCGGTCCGAAATTCGACCAGCCGATGCTGATCGGCGGCGCGACGCATACGATCGACGGCGGGGGCTATTCCACGAGCTTCACCGTAAAGGGGAACGCGATATGACGGACATTTTTTTCGATTGGCCGGACCGCGGGAGCGGCGTCGATACCGGCGTCGTGAACGGCGTTCTGATCGCCGTCGTCACGAATATCGACGATCCGGACAAGCTCGGGCGCGTCAAGCTGAAATTCACGATCCGCGAGAACGAGCACGAGACCGATTGGGCTCCGCTCGCCTCCCTGATGGCCGGGCCCGATCGAGGCACGTTGTTTATTCCCGAAGTGGGGGACGAAGTGCTGGTCGCTTTTCACCTCGGCTATTTGGATCAGCCTTTCGTCATCGGGGGGCTCTGGAATCAGGAGCGGAAGCCTCCGGAGAAGCACGAGAAGAACGATATCCGCAAAATCCGCACGAGGGCGGGACATGAGCTGATTTTCCAGGACACCGATTCCGACGGGAAAATTACGCTGAAGACGAAGGACGGGCTGAAGCTGGAAATTTCGGACAAAGCCGATTCGGTCACGCTCGCCACGAAAAACGACCAGCAGTCCGTCACCCTGACGGGAGGCAGCTCGAAGAAAATCGAGATCAAAGCGGGCGCCAGCACGATCACGCTCGACAATCAGGGGAAAATTACGATCGAGTCCGGCAATTCGGTCCAGCTGAAGGCGACCCAAGTCAACCTGGAAGCGACGGCGCAGATGTCGATCAAAGCCGGAGGAACGCTGGATTTGAAGGCGGACGGAATCGTCAACATCAAAGGTTCGATGGTCAAAATCAACTGAACGTCCGCACCGACGCGGGCGAAGCTAGCGTGGAAAGGGAAGATGGCGGATGAGCGCTCCGTTTCTGGGGAGGGGCTGGAAGTTTCCGGTGCAGGTCGACGCGACGACCGGCCGCATGCGGATGTCCGAAGGAGAAGACGATATCGCCGAAGCGATCCGGATCATTCTGCTGACGGCCAAGGGCGAGAGAGTGATGAGGCCGGGCTTCGGTTCCGGCCTCCGGGACTTCGTCTTCCGGACGATGGACGGCACGACGATCACGCAGCTGCAGAACGACCTCGAGCGCGCCATTACGGTCTGGGAGCCGCGCGTGCGCGACGTCGAAGTCCGGGCGGCGATCGATCCTTCCCGGCCCGGGCAGCTGCAGCTCCGCATTCGGTACGTCGTGCGTTCGACGAACAATCTTTTTAATCAGGTATATCCGTTCTATCTGGACGAAGGCACGAAATAAACGGGAGAGACATGCGCTATGAAATCAGGAGTCTGGCAAGGCGGAGCCCGGATGCCGCCGGCGATCGACGGCAGGGACCTCGCCGCTCTCGTCTCGCAGATGAAGGCGATGGCGCCTCATTACACGCCGGAATGGCGGTTCTCGCCGGACGATCCGGACGCGGGGACGGCGCTGTTTTACCTGGTGGCGGAGATGCTTCAGGACAACATCAAACGGCTCAACCGGGTTCCGCTGAGCAACCTGATCGCGTTCCTCGATATGCTGCAGGTGCGGCTGCGGCCAGCGCGGCCGGCGCGGGCGACGGTCGTGTTCGCGCTCAACGAAGGCGCACGCGAGCCGGTGTATATTCCGAGCGGAACGCGGCTTACGGCGAATGCGACGGACGGCGGAGAAGACGTGCCGTTCGAGACGGACGCGGCGCTCCTGATCACGCCCGCTAAGCTGACCGACTGGGTGAACGTCCATCCGGGCCGCGACCGGATCGTATGGATGGCGGACGACTGCGAAGCGATGACGTTGGCCGGGGAGAACGTCGAGCCGGCGCTGTTCGACGTGACGGGGAACGACCTGCAGGAGCACGTTCTGTACTTTCGCCACGACGAGCTGTTCCTGCTGGACCGTCCGGCGCGCGTCACGCTCGCGTGGCATAACGCCGAACGGCGCTACGCGGAGCCGGAGCTGGCCCGGGCGATGGCGCGGACCGATTGGCTGGAATGGGCGTGGTTCGGCGACGACGGTTGGATCCCTTTCGACCGGGCCCAAGCGGAGCGGCGAGAAATGACGTTGTGGAAAACGAAAGCGGGACCGCTGCGCCCGACGGAAGTGAACGGGTCGGAAGGACGGTGGATCCGCTGCCGCGTGAAGCCCGATCCGGCCGGGGGGAACGCTTCTCCCGCGCTGTCGGCCATCCCCGAGATGGATCGGGTGACGTTCAGGGCGGCGCACGACGCGGAGCGGGACCCGGACGGAATTCGGCCGTCCGCCCTCTTTTTTAACGACCTGGAGCTGGACGCGGCCGGATTCTACCCGTTCGGGGAACAGTTCGTTCCTTATTCGTTGTTCCATATTTCGTGCGCCGAAGCGTTCACCAAGAAAGGGAGCCGCCTGCGCCTGTCGTTCCTGGCCCGCAACGTCGGGAACGTGCTGCGCAACGCTCCGGATCCCGAGGTTCGCTGGAAAATGATCATGCGCACGGCCGATTTCGAGCCGAAGCCGCCGGAGCGGGTCGCGATCCGCCGCGTTCAGTGGGAGTACTGGAACGGAGAAGTGTGGGCGCGCGTGCCGGAGAGCGGCATCTACGAAACGATGTTCGCAGAATTGCCGGAGGAAGAAGCATCGCTGCGGTTCGCGGAGTTTCCTTGCCCGGAGGACTGGTCGCCGACGTTCGTGAACGGCAGCCTGGACTGGTGGCTGCGCGTGCGCGTGCTCGCGACGGACCCGATCGCCGCTCCGATGGTCGAGTATATGTCTCCATGGCTGGAACGACTCACGCTCACTTACGGACACGGGGCGGAAACGCGCTTGCAGCCGTGGGAAGCGGTAACGCGCAACAACGCGGAATGGACCGACCGGACGGCCACGGTGCGGCAAGGCGGAACGGCGTTCAAGCCGTTCGCGCCGATCGATTGCCCCGCCCCGGCGGCTTATTGGGGGTTCGATCTGCCGCCGGTCAAAGGTCCGATCCGGCTGCATTATACGCTCGGCAAGAGACCGCCCGTCGCCGGCGAGCCCCCCTGGATTGAATGGGAGGCGCTCGTCAAGGAGCCTGGCGGCTGGAGATGGGCGCCGCTGAACGCGAACGACGAGACGAACGGATACACGCAATCCGGCTCGATCCAATTCGTCGGCCCGCCCGGCCTGGCGCCGGCCAGGCAGTTCGGCCGCGAGCGCGCGTGGCTGCGGGCGGTCAATCGCGACGGCTATTACGGCGCGCTCGGCGCCGCCTTGCCGACCGTGCGCCGGGTGGACCGCAACGCGGTTCCCGCCGTTCAGCGCAGCACGATCCGGGACGAGCTTCCGGAGGAGACGAGAGACGGCTACGTTCTGTCGCGGATGCCCGTCGTCGCGCAGGAAGTGTGGGTCGACGAAACCGGCTTCCTCGGCGAACAGGCGTTGGCGGAGCTTGACGAGGAACGGTACGAGGCGGTGCGCGACACCGAAGGCAAGATCGGCCGGCTGTGGGTTCGCTGGGAGGAGGTCGATTCCCTGGCCGGTTCGGGAGGCGGCGACCGCCACTATACGATCGACTCCGCGACCGGCTTCATTCGCTTCGGCGACGGAAGCCGCGGCATGGCCCCGCCGAATCAGGGGGCGGGCAAAATCCGCGTCACCTATCAGGTGACGGAAGGGGCGCGCGGCAACGTCGGCAGCGGCGAGATCGCCGGCCTGCTGCAATCGGTCGCTTTCGTCGGCGGCGTCCGCAACCCGGCCCCGGCCGTCGGCGGAGGCGATGCGGAAACGCTGGAGCAAGCGTTGCGCCGGGGTCCGCAGCAGCTCAGGCACCAAGGCCGGGCGGTGTCGGCGGCGGACGTGGAATGGATCGTACGCGAAGCCGATCCGTCGATCGCCAAGGTGCGCTGTCTGCCGAACCGGAATGCCCGGCTCGAGCGGGAGACGGGGACGGTGGCCGTCGTGGCGCTGCCGCAAGGCGGACCTGAAGGCATCGCGCATTTTCCGGAGAGCAAGCGGAAGATCGAGCAAGCGTTGCGGAGCAAGGCGCCGAATCTCGTCGGGCGGACGGGCAGGCTGGCCGTCCTGGCTCCGGCGCTGCTGGAAATCTCCGTCGCCGCCGCCGTCACGGTCTCGTCCGCCGAGTTGATCCTGCCCGTCGAATCCGCTTGTCTGGCGAAGCTGGACGCTTTCCTGGACACGATGAAGGGACAGCTCGACGAAGAGGGCTGGGAGATCGGCGAAACGGTTCACGTTTCGCTCTTCTACGGACTGCTCCACTCCGTGCGCGGCGTACAGACGGTCGAATCTCTCCATCTGTCGGTCGTGTGCATCGAGAACGGGGAGGCGAAGGAAATCCCGCCCGGGGACATGGCGCGATATCCGCACGGCATCGTCGTTCCCGGCCGGCACAAGTTGACGGTTACGCTCGACATATAGGTTGAACCAGGAAGCTACAATGAGCAGCTAAGTGCAATGGAGAAAGGGAATGGTTTGCCGGCTTCACAAATTCAAGAAAGGAGGCTGCCCATGCTGCCCCGTCTATCTCTCGACGATCAGACGTACGAGAGCATCTTGCAGGACGCCCGCCGGAAAATTCCGAAGCGCATGCCGGAATGGACCGACGAGAACGCGCACGATCCGGGCATGACGCTGCTGGAGCTGTTCGCCTGGCTGGCCGAGATGCAGCAGTTCTATCTCAGCCGCGTGCCGGACGGCAATCGCCGCAAGTTTCTCGAGCTGCTCGGCGTCGCGCCGAAGGAAGCGGCTTCGGCGCGGGTAGAGGCTTCGTTTGGCGGCGTCGCGGCGCCGGTGACGCTGCCCGTCCGCACGAAGCTCCAAGCCCAGGAGGAGACGTTCGAGACCGAGGAGCAAGTCCGGCTCGTGCCGATGTCGATCGAGCGGGTCGTCACCCGAACCGAACGGGAAGCGAACGATATGACGGCTTCCAACGCGCAGAGCGACGTCGCTTATTACGCGTTCGGCCGCGAGGCGGGCAGAGGCAGCCGGTTGTATGTCGCGCTCGACCGGGAACCGCTGCTCGGACAATTGGTCACGTTGTCGGTTCAACTCGTCGACTCGGACAATTTGTTCGGAGACGCGGTCGTGCCTTCCGCGAAAGTCAGCTGGAAAGCGTACGGCTTGGACGAGAACACGCGGCAGCCGGGCTGGCTTCCGCTGGAGACGTACGAAGACGGCACGGTGCATATGACCTACTCCGGACGCATCACGTTCTTTTTCGAGTCGCAGCTGCTGCCGGTCATCGTCCATCCGGCGAACGACCGTCCGCGGTATTGGATCTGCTGTACGCTGGAGGAGCCCGGCTACGAATTTCCGCCGCGCATCGACCGCTTGCTGCTCAATACGGCAATGGCCGTTCACCGGGATACGAAGAGCGAGACGCTCGAATTCAACTGTCCCGGGCTGCCCGGCTGGCGGCTCGCGGCGGACAGCTACCTCGGCCGTTACGGGGATCTTCGCGTGCAGGTGCGCGAGGAAGACGGCCGTTGGCGGGAATGGCGGCAGACGGCCGATTTCGAGGGCGCCGGTCCGGAAGACCGCGTCTTCGTCGTGAGCACCCGGGCGGACGGGGTCCGGGAGGTGCGGTTCGGCGACGGGCAACGCGGGATGGCTCCGCCGCCCGGCAAACGGAACGTCAGGCGGATCCATTCGGAGAAGGCGTTCGCCGGAACGCGTTGGCTCGGCCGCAGCAACGGGCTTCCGAACCAGCGATTCGAGCTGTTCGATCTGCCGGTCCGCCGCAAGGAGGAGCTTCTTCTGCAGGTCGGGGAGCCCGGGGAGAAGCCGGGAGAGTGGCTGTGGGAAGATTGGCGGCCGGTCGATCACTTCGATCGTTCGGGGCCGCTCGACCGCCATTTCGTCTACGACCGGGACAAAGGCGAGATCCGGTTCGGCAACGACGAGAACGGCGCGATTCCCGCCATCGGCGAAGAAGCGAATATTTGCATCGCGACTTGCGTTCTCGGCGGCGGGGAGCGCGGGAACATTCAGCCGCATTTGCTCGCGCGCTGGGTTCATCCCGAGCAGGAAGCGCTCGGCTTGACGGTGACCAACGCCGGCTGCGGTTCCGGCGGAGAAGAGGCCGAGAGCCTCGCGGATTGCGTCGCGCGGCTGCAGAGGGAGCGGCATCGGCCCTTCCGGGCGGTAACGGACGAAGATTACGCCGCGATCGCGAAGGCGACTCCGGGACTGAAGGTCGCCCGCGCCCACGTTCTTCCGGCGTACGCGCCCGGACGCCCGGACGATTCCCCGGGGGCGGTTACGGTCGTCGTCGTGCCGGACAACGACCAGGCGACGCCGATGCCGAGCGACGGTTATTTGCGGACGATCGCCGCGCACCTAGACGAGCGACGGCTCGTCACGACGGAAGTTCACGTCATCGCGCCGGAATACGTGCGGGTGACAGTGCACGCGACCGTCGTCGTCGAGCCGGATTGCACCGAGGAGGCGGGCCGGATCGTCGCCGCGCTGCGCAGCCTGCTGCGGCCGCTCGGAGGAGCGGACGGGGGGTGGCCGTTCGGACGAACGGTGCACCGAGGGGACGTCTACAGCGCGATCAGCCGGGTGAACGGGGTCGCTTACGTACAGGAATTGTGGCTGGAAGCGGCCGGGAGATATGCGCGCAAGAGCGCCGGAGGCGACGTGCTGCTTCCGCCGAACGGACTCGTCTACTCCGGCGAGCACCGGATCGAGCTGCTTAGCCGGACGCAAGTGTAGTTGTGGACCGGATCCGGCGGAGAAGGGGGGATGGGATTGGAGCAAGGCATGACGTTTTTCTCGCTTAACCGCAAGGAGCATTGGCAACGCAGGGGATGGTCGGGAAATTTGGACGCCGAGGGCGACGTACGGCTTCGCAGCGGCCGAAAATACGGCATTACGGACACGGTGCGGCTGGAGGCGCTGGAGGGCGTCGGCGAGATCGCGGCCTTCGCGGTCGGCCCGCTCGGCAGGCTCGTCCTGTTAGACGACCGCGGCGATCTCTGGTTGTACGACCGTCGCGGCCGGCATCACGAACGTCTCTTCGTCGCCCGCCACGGCTTATTCTCCGCCTCGTCCTATCTGACCGTGTCGGGGGACACGCTGTTCGTCGCCGACCCGGAAGGAGAACGGTCGCTGGCCGCCTTCGACATGGCCAACGGACAGACGAAATGGAGCCGCGCCGGCGAAACGCTGCAAGGCGTGCGCTATCGCCCGCTTGCGCTCGCGTCGGACGATCGTTACGTCTATGCCCTGACCGCAACGGCCGAGAGCGCGGAAGACGCGACGGGGAGGCTGCCGCTTGCGTTGATCCGGCTGACGTTGTCCGGAACCGTCGATTCGGTGTTCTCCGACGGGCGCTTCGCGATCAAAACCGGAGAAGGCGCGGGGCCGGGCGCTCCGTTCCTCGCGGCGTCGCGGCAGGGCGACGTCTACATCTTCGACAGCCTCGGCCGTACCTTGTTCGCCTTCGGACCGGAAGGGACGCTGCACACCCGAATGGTGCTGCCGCCGCTGTCTTTCGCCGGCATCGGGGTCGACAGCTTTCGCCAGATTTACGTCGGCGATTCCCGGATCATCGGCGCGGAAGACGAAGACGACCGATTTATTCTCCACTTCGGCGAGAACGGGGAATTGATCGGCCGGGTCGCGGGCTTTCGCGGCAAAACCGACGGTCTGCAAATCGACGAAGCGGACAATATGTACATCCTGAGCGCGGAGAACCGCACGATCACCGTGCTCGATCTGCAGCCCCAGACGACCGTATGGGAGGAAACCGGCGCGCCGGAAGGCGTCTGGCTGTCCCGGGCGCTGGACAGCGCGGAGGCGGAGACGGTCTGGCACAAGTTTACGCTGGACGCTTCGATTCCGGACGGCACGCAGCTTCGGGTCCGGTATTTCGCATCGGATACGCCCGAGCTCGTCCTTCAGGGCACGCTGCGCAAGGTCGACGATTGGATCGCCCGCGCCGACATTTCGTTCGAGGAGAAGCGCGCGGCCCTCGCGCCTTATTGGTCGGAGCCGGTCGCCAACCCGCAGGACGCGCTGTTTTTCGGCGCGAAGGGACGGTATTTGTGGCTGCAGATCGAGTGGATCGGCAGCGAACGGCTGACGCCGGCGCTGCGGCGGATGCGGGTGTATTTCCCCCGGGAAACGCCGCTTGTCTACTTGCCCGCCGTCTATCAGGAAGATGCCGCGAGCCGCGACTTCCTGGAGCGTTTTTTATCCCTGTTCGGCACGCTGCTGGACAGCATCGAAGAACAGATCGACGGCATGGCCCGACAGTTCGATCGGGATCGGACGAACGGCCGATCGCTTCGCTGGCTGGCTTCGTGGCTCGGCATGGACGTCGACGAGAGCTGGACGGACGAATGGGTCCGGCGTTTTCTGCGCATCGCTCCGGAGCTGTACAGGTACCGGGGGACGAAGCGCGGCATCGAAAAGGCGGTGGAAATTTTCACCGGTATGGTGCCGATCGTCGTCGAGTCTTTTCAATACAAATCGCTTCGCGACAAGGCCGAGCTCCGATCGCTCGTCGACGGCCTGTACGGCGACGACCCGTTCACCTTCACGGTGCTGCTGCACCGCGACCAGGCGCCGAGCGAGAAGGAGAAGGTGCTGCTGCGGCGGTTGATCGACGATTTCAAGCCTGCGCATACCGACGCGAAGCTCGTATGGCTCGAGCCGCGGACGTATTTGGATCTGCACACGTACCTCGGCATGAATACGGTGCTCGCCGAGCCTTCCTTGTTCACGCTGAGCGCGGATCGCCTCATGCCGAACGATACGCTGCTCGTCGATATCGACATGAACCGCAGGCTGGACGCGCATACGCGGCTGGAATTGGATTCCGAGTTGGAATGACGTGCCGCTCGGCACGATATTAAGCGCAGGGCAAGGAGGGGTTCAGGTGAAAAACGCGAGAATGTTTCCTTTTGAACGAAACCGGTACTTCTACGGCAAGCTGTTGACCGTCAGGGACTTCGAATCCGAGCAAAAGTATTTGAACGACAAGCGGCGGCTGCTGAACCGCTTGCTGTTCGGCAGCGGCGTCGTGGCGGGCATGCAGGTCGTCGCCGTCGACGACAAGACGATTACGGTCGAGATGGGGCTGGCGATCGACTACATCGGGCGGGAGATCGTCGTGCCTTCGCCGGTCACGCTGAAGCTGTCGATGATCGAAGGGTTCACGAACAACGAATACAAGAAGAACGTTTACTTGTATGTCGCCTACGACGAGAAAGGCCGGGAGCCTGTCCATTCCGTCGGCAACTCCTCCGTTCGCGGCGACGAGGTGGGCGAATACAATCGGCTGCTCGAATCGTATCGGCTGTTCATCAAGGAAGAGGCGCCGGATCCGAGATCGTTCGAGTTCGCGCGGCTGATGGAGGATGTCGTCGTTTTGTACCAGGACGAGGGCGTGCGCGTCACGCAGCGGATGCCGAAATACGCGAACCCGGGCGACGTCGTCGACGTGACGCTCGTCGTCGAGAAGACGCTGCAGACGCCTCGTATCCGCGTATCCTTCGATTACGAGGCGGACGGGTTCGATCCGGTGGGCTACGACGGCAACCGCGTGGCTTTCGAGGAGCCGGGAGAAGGACAGGAGACGGAATATCGGCTGACGTACAGCGTCAAGACGCTGGACCGTCCCGGAACGATCGGGAAGCTGAAGCTGCCGGCGCAAGCGGTCGAGCTGTACGTCGGGGACAACCGGATTCCGGTCGACCATTCCGCCGTCCATTCGGTCGAGATCGTTTCCCGGCCGGTCATGGATCGCGTGCTGAAGGATTGGTACGAGCGCTCGCTGGACCAGGCGGCGGAAGGCTCCGCCGAGCGGGAAGTGTGCCTGGCGAAAATCGGCCTGCTGCAAGTGGGGCCGACCTACATTATCGAGCAGATCGAGCGCGTTCCGTTCGGCGAGTACGTGCCGAACGCGTCGTTGATGCAACGGTTGGGCCTGAATGGACGGCAGACTTCGTTGAACCGCTTTTTCGCGGAGGCGGAAGCGTACGATTTGGATTACGGCTCGAGGCCGGAGCTTGGGGTCGCCTACCATCCGGAGCGGAACGCCTTCGAATTCAAGCTCGGCATTCCGAAGCCTCAGGCGATTCAGGACGAGATCGCGACGGGGGTCGTCGAAGTGGCGCTGGACAGCTCCGCGAAGACGCCGAGACGGTTCTTCTCGCGAGGGCAGCGCAATTTCGTGACCGAGGAGATTTCGCACGGCTTGGGCGCGGGTCAAGTTACGCTGGTCGTGGGCCTGGAAGAACGCGCGGACGGGCGCTCTTTCGTGTATTACGATTCGTCGGACGTATTTAAGGGAACGGAATACGAGGCGGACGTGCCGAACGTGCGGTTCGGCTCGATCGTCTACCCGGCCAGCGGCAGCTTCCGGATCGGCATGAAGCTCGTCGAAGCGACGGAAGCCGATAAGCTGACCGTCCGCTGGTGGGCGTTCAAGAAGCTGCAGCCCGGCACGGCGGACTTCGACGTTTCCAAAGGCTTGGCCTTGGCCGAAGCCGCTGCGGCGAAGGAAGCGGACTCGTAGTCGTTCGCGGGGAGGCATCTGCGGTATGTAACAAGCCCGGTCGGGTCACGGCCGGGCTTGTTTGCGGCCGGAAGGAGGTTGGCGGCGACCGAACATGGGCCGTCCGGCCCTATCGGACACAGGGGGATCTTTTTCGATCGGACACAGAAGCCCTTATTTTGTCGAAACCCCCACATTTTGCTGACGATTCGGACTGAGGATCCGTTATTTCGATAAAAAGTGGCCGAATCCGCAATCTCGGAGCCAAATAACGGATTCTGTGTCCGCAAAGGTGCGCAAAACCCGGTTTTGTTCACAATTAGCGGATCCTCTGTCCGAACGGCCTAGGGTTGGAGCAAGGCGGGCGGTGGGCGATGGAGCAAGGTGGAACGGTCGAGATGGACGGGATGAAATGTCTGCGGAAAACGGAACAACGGGAAGCGCAACGAAACGGCGCGAGCGCGAAAAGGGCCGTCAGGGAGAACTGACGGTTTTTCTTAGCAGTTGGAGAGGGAAAATTCGTGCCAATAACCTCGAGAACGATACCCTAGCTTCGACAGAGAAATTCCAATGAGAAGTTTTCTTTAAATCAGGCTTTTCGCAGTTCTTCAAGCATCCGATTCAGCTTCATGTCGAAAGTAAACACCGTATGTCCGTCAACCTTAGAATAAGCGAATAGAAGGGAGTCCACAAAATCAATCTTGATTTCGCTGTATACTTTCAGTGCTTCGATCAAAACGGAACGACCATGAGTGGCAATATTGCTGTATTCCAGCAAGTTTCGTAGTGAATCATAGATTTGTGGTCTTGAAGCAAATACCGGAGAATAAGGTTTGCATCAACGATATTCATGTTTTTCTTGCACACCCTTTTTCCAAGCTTCCTGTTCATATTGGACTAGATCAAGGTTGGCAAATTTCCTCAATGCACCCCTGGCAGAAGGTTGGTTATCGGTGGGAGGCTGACTTACAGCCGGATTATCAAGAGGTAAAATAATTAATTCCACATCCTGATCGCGCAGGTTCTCCGGTAGATCGACGAAATGTTTTAGCTTATCGCTATGCGTGACTTTTCGGACAAAATTCATGCTGCTCACCCTCCTCTATTTAAATTATGACCAAGTGATCATCATATAGGACTGCATATTTTTATTATACCCTGTAATGAAATAAACGGATAACCGTAACGGAGAGAAAAATTTGCTTAGATCTTCCACTTAACAATAATTATATCTGAAAATGGAATTTCTGGATAGGGACGTAGAAGTACCTTAAGCCTTATGGTGGTTGGCGACGGCGGTTGCTTGCTCAATGAACGCAAACGGGGACGTCCCTCGGGTCGACTCATGACCTAAGGGACATCCCCATTTTGACTGCGAACCGAACTTTCCGTTCGAAGACTAACCAATCTCCTCCAACGGTTGAATCGTCGCCCGTACGGGCTTGCTTTTATTGTAGAGCAGAATGACCCAACGGTCGTTCCAGACGTGCCACATTTCGTGGCGGTCGCCGTCGACCGCCTTCCTGACGCCTTCGTTTTGACCCGCTTCCAGCTGGGCGATCAGGTCTGCAAGCACGGTCGGATTCCAGATTCGCGCCTCGGTGACGGAGTAGGATTCGGGATTGTCCGGATCGACCGTCAGCAAAAACGAGAATTGGTAGGCTCCGTAGACGAACTGCTGCTCGGTCGGAGCCTGTCCCGGCGAATCGACGGGATCGGCCAGTTCCTCAACGCTAACCGCAGGGGCGTCGGGGGGGCCATCCAGGTCGTTGCCGACAGTTTGCTTTTGTCCGTTTTCGGCAGCGGGGGCTTTCGTGTCGGCCGAAGGAGATGTCGTTCCCTCGGCTGCCGGTTTCGTTCCCGCGCTGTCGACGGCTATGCTAGAATCGTCGCTCGATCCGGCGCTTAGGGAATTGACTTCGGTTTCGGCGTTCCCGCCGCCGTTGCCGTCCGCGTCGCTCGAACCTCCTGCTCCGCCGCCGCTGCCGCCCGCGTCGCCCGACCCCCGTCTCCGCCGCCATTGCCGCCCGCGTCGCCCGACCCCCCGTCTCCGCCGCCGCTGCCGCCCGCGTCGCCCGAACCCCCGGCTCCGTCGCCGCTGCCGTCGGCGTCTCCCGCGCCATCGCCATCGCCGCTTGCCGCGGCTCCGCCGTCCGTCGGCGCGTCGGGCGTGCCGAGCGTGTCCTGCAGCTTGGACAGCGGCAGGCCGAGGAATCCCGCGACGTCGATCTTGCCCTCGCGGAAAAAGCCCTTGTACACCGCCGCGCCGTCGGCATCCAGCAGGGAACCGACGCCTTCGTAGCGATCGGAGCGGAACATGCCCTGATACAACGGCGAGCCGCTGTCGTCGAACGCTTGTCCCGCGCCGTCACGCTTCCCGTTGGCGAAAGCCCCCGCGTACACGACGACGCCTTGCTCGTTCATCAACGAGCCTTCGCCGTGGTATTGCCCGAGCTGGAACGCGCCTTTGTACTTCGCGACGCCGGAAGGAAAGTATTCGGCGCCGACGCCCGATAATTCGCCCGCGGCGAACGCGCCTTCGTAGCGTACCGTCCCGTCGGGACGGTATAGCTTGCCGGCGCCCTCGTAGCGTCCCGCGTTAAAAGCGCCCTCGTATACGAGCGTTCCCGCATCGTCGTACAGCTTGCCTTCGCCGTGAAACAAGCCTTGCGAGAAGGAACCGGCGTACCGGACGACTTCCGGGGCGGCGTACAGCGTTCCGGTCCCTTCGTATTGCCCGGCGGCGAATTTTCCTTGATAGAGAATGCTGCCGTCCCGGGCGAACAGAATGCCGTCGCCTTCGTACCGGTCGTTCGCGAACCCGCCCCGATAGCGCAGCGCGCCGTCGTCGTACGAATCTCCCGCGCCGGAGCGGACGCCTTTGTCGAAGTTGCCGTCGTAGATCAGCGCGCCGCCGGGCGAATAGAGCTTGCCCGCGCCCGAATAGAGCCCGTCCTTCAGTCCGCCGACGTAGATGACGTTGCCGTCCGTGTCTTTGACCTTGGCCGTGCCTGTAAAGCCTTTGGACTCGACGGCGGCGGCAGTAACGACCGGCGTTCGCGCGAACCACTTGTCGACGAACTTCGGCGGCTTGATCCAGCCGAAATAGACGATGGCGAGCGAGATCAGCACGACCAGCACGACGAGCTTCTTGGCGACGTAATAGCTCCCGATTCGCCAATAATTGTCGAGCGAGCGGAGGCCGGAGCCGAGCACCGACTTGGCCCACGTTACGAGCCACCGAATGATCATCTTCGGCAGCTTCTTGGCCATGCGCAACGGCCTCATGACCGTTTTCTGAATCGGCTTGATAAACGGCTTAAGAATTTGTTCGATCATCAGGGCACCTGCACAGTCGTCTGTCCGGGATTTACGATCTCGATAACGCCTCCGAAGCTGCACATGCACTTCGACGAGTTGTTCAAGGCCGGCATGTTGCCGACGAGCACGGTCGGAGAGCCGGGCGCCCACGGCGCCGGCGTTACCGGCGTGCAAGGCATCGGCGTCAACGCGCCGAACGCGGCGGCGGTCGCCGACGCGACGGCCGGATTGGCCATCGATTGGCACATGCCGAAAGGAAGAATGTTGACGAAGGGCTTACTGTCCATAATGTTCGCGAAGGGCATCGCCGTCAGCGTCCGGTTCGCGGGCAATACGACAAGCGCGCTGGGTGCGGCGCCGAACGAGCATTTCAGCGACGCGCCGCCGCAGACGAATTGTCCCATGGGGTCGACCACCTGTTTCCCGATAAAATCTTCCATTTTTTATTCTACACCATCTTGAATTCGTTGTCATTTCAATAGGAAAAGGAGTGTAAACTGTCGAAGATTATAGTACGATGGAAATATCAGGCTAGTCGCGAAAAGAGAGAAATTCAAAGCGAGACGATAGAGAAGGCGGGCGTTGGGGTTCATGAGAAAATTGTCCGTATTGCTGCTTATTCTGGCTGCGGCCGTCGTCGGTTTGTCCGGATACGGATTGACGAAGAACGGGGGATGGACCGAAGCGCCCTGGAAGACCAAGCAGCCCGTGGCCAACCTGTCCGGCGTCGCCGCGGAAGCCGACGGCTCGATCGTCGCGATCGCCGACTCCAAGCAGGAGATTCTGCGGATCGCGGGCGACGGCTCGTTGCGGACGAGCATTCCGAACCGCGGGGGCGGAAGCGGGAACCGCAGCGATTTCACCGAAGCGATCGCGTCGGCGGACGGCCGGATCGTCGCGCTGCGCACGGTGCTAGATCCGTACGGGCTGTACGTCACCGAGGAACAGATCGTGCTGTTCGACAGCTCGGGCCGCCGGGAGAAGGCGCTCTACAATCGCCCGGGCGACGGTTCGAGCAAACGGGTGGGTCAGATCCAGGGGTTGCGGATCGAAGGCGGAAAACTGCTCTTCTTCGAGGCGGACGGCGGTCGGATCACGCTGCGCCGCGTCGGACTTGACGGCGGCATGCCGGAGGCGGCGTTCGCATTCGATCTGCCTGCGGACCGTTATTTATCGGAAGTCGCCGGAATGAGTCCCGGCCAAATTTACTATACGACCAAGCGCGGCTCGATCTACCAGGTCGGCGAAGACGGAACGAGCACGCTCGTCTATCCGCTCGAATCGATGGACCGCACGCGCAAAAACTTCCCGGAATTGCTGACGCTGGACGCTTCCGGACAGCTTCTGTTCGTTGACCGGCTCGTAAACGCCGTCATGGCGATGGAGCCGGGGGCGCCGTCCGGACTGAAGACGCTGCTGGACGATGCGGCGCTTCGGAAGATCGCGCCGGATCTGGACAGCTACGAGATTATGGACGCGAAGAGCGCCCCCGACGGGGGAATGGCGATTACGCTGAACGACCGGCTGCTGCGGCTGAACGGGCAGCTGGAGCCGCTCGAAGCCGTAGCGGAGACGGCCTACGAACCGTCGGCGGTCCGCGACCGCTGGCTGCTCTGGCTCGGTCTTGCGCTCGGAACGATCGCGCTCGCCGCTGCCGTCCGGCTCGCGGGCATTCATCTATTCAAGAGGCGGTTTCCGCTGTTCCTGAAACAGCTTGCCGTCATCGTTCCGGCCACCGTCGCTTGCATGATTTTGCTGTCCAATTTTATTTACAACAGCTTTTCTTCCCGGATGGAGGCGCAGATGCAGAGCGAGCTGTCGCTGCTCGCCCGCAACGGCCAGCATCTGATCGAGGGCGACCGGCTGGAACGGCTGCGCTCGCCGGAGGATTACGGGAACGAGGATTACAACGCGATCCGCAGCCGGATGAATTTTTTGTTCGAGGGCGAAGCTCAGGATCGCAAAGGGCTGTACAGCACGCTCTACAAGTTCGAAGACGGGCAGCTATACGTCGTGATGGACGACGACGACGGCGTCAATATGTTCAAGCCGTTCGAGATGAGCGAGGAGAACGATGACGTGCTGTCGAACGGAGCCGTGCGCAACGGCCAATGGGAGGACGCGACCGGCAAATGGCTGTACGCGATCGGCCCCGTATATAACGGCGCGGGCGGAATCGTCGGCATTTACGAAACGGGACGGGATCTCAGCGTGCTCCATCGGGAGAATCGGACCATCTACCTCAACATCATCGAAAATATCGCGATCATTACGGCCGTGCTGCTGGCCGTCGTCGCAGCGCTTAATTTTCTGCTGCTGTCCTCGATCCGCAAGCTGCGCCGCAGCGTCATGGAGATGGCCAACGGCAACTGGGACGCGGAAGTCAAGCTCCGCGGCCGCGACGAGGTCGGCGATCTCGGCGAGCAATTCAACCGTATGGCCCGTTACATCCGGCAATATATCGCGGACATCACCTCTTTCAGCGAGGCATCCTATCGATTCGTGCCGCAGCAATTTTTTCGCGCGCTCGGCAAGAAAGGGATTCTCGATATTCGCCTCGGCGATCAGGTGCAGCAGAACATGACCGTCCTGGTCGCGAACTTGCGCGATTTCCGCCAGCTGTCGCGGGCGCTTAGCCCGAAGGATAATTTCAATTTCATGAACTCCTTCCTGAAGCGCTTCGGTCCGCTCGTCCGCAGGGAGGACGGCTTGATCAGCAAATATTCGGGAGCGGGCTTCATGTCTCTGTTCCCCGGCCATCCGGAGGCGGCGATCCGCGCGGCGGTCGCGATTCGGCAGGAGCTGATTGCGTACAACGAGCACCGCGACGCTTCGGGCTTTGCGCAGGTGGACATCGGCATCGCGATTCACAAGGGTCCGTTGATGATGGGCATTATCGGGGAGGAAATGCGCTGGGAAGGGAACGTCATCTCCGACGACGTGCAACGGACCGCGCTGATCGAGCAAATTACAAGCTCGCTAGGCGCTTCCATCCTGGCGACGAGCGACTACTTCGGCCAGCTGCGCGATCCCGAGCGATACGGGCATCGCATGCTCGGGCGGATCCGTCCGGAAGGGATGGAGGAGCCGATCGAGCTGATCGACGTGTTCGAGGGCGATCCCGAGCCGCTGCGCAAGGCGAAGGAGCGAACGAAAGCGCTGTTCGAGCGCGGGCTGAGTCTTTGCCAGGAAGGCCGCTTCCTCGACGCCCGCGAGACGTTCGTCGAAGTGCTGAAGGCGAACCGGCACGATAAAGCGGCCAAGCTATATTTCTACCTGTGCGACGAGTATTACCAGAAAGGCACTTCGGCGGGCTGGAACGGTACGCTGGCGGTTTAAGGGGACGGGGGAAAAGCATGATTGCCGGAACTTATCGCATTAGACGCTTGAGCACACGTGAGGAGGCGGACCGGATCGTCGACTTCCTCTTCTCGCCGGATTCGTTCGACGATCCGCGTCATACGCCCGGCGAAGAGGAACATTTCAAGACGCTGCCGTACCGGGCGATGCGGGGCGAGGCGGTCATCTGGTACGTGACCGGCGAGTCCGGCGAGATCATCGGAATCAACAGCGTCGCCGAGAACGAGCAGCGGACGGGCGGGTACGATTGGGACTATATCGCGGTGCACCGGGCGCACCGCAACGGCGGCATCGCCGGTTCCCTGATCGAAAGCATGATCGCGCATTTGCGGCAGATCGGCGCCCGGTACGTCGTGACTTACACGTGCGATCTGCCGCCCTACGAGACGATTCAGCGTCTGTTCGTCCGGTACGGCTTTCGGTTGGCCGGCCGATTGCCCGACTACTATTACAACGGAGAAGACCGGCTGATCTACGTTCGCGGATTGGCTTGATCGCCGGCGGCGGAAGAAAGCGAAGAGATGCGTATGGGTTTATTAGCGATCGAAAACAAGCTCGGCATTCGTCCGGAGGATCGGCGCAAGCTATGGCTGATGATGCCGATTTTTCTCGTATGCGGCATCGCCGAGATTTTGAATTATAACGGCTTTATGACGCTGTTCAACCAGCGTCTGGGGGCTTCTTTTTTGCCTTACGTCTATATCGCGGAGGCGGTCGTTCTGCCGCTCGAAGCGTGGGGGATGAGCCGGTTGGCCGGAAGGCTGCCCAAGGCGAAGCTCATGCGCGTCATGTATGCGACGATCGTAGCGATCGTGGCGGCGAACGCGGCGCTGCTGTTCGTCTTTCGCGGATTCGGCGTCGATTTCCCGATTTACTATGCCATCCTGTTCATCACTTCGAACTTCGTCGTCCGCCAGCAGACGATTCTGCTGTGGAGTCTCTCCACGGACGTCTGTCCGACCCAGCAAGCGAAGCGGCTGATGCCCGTGTTCTTGCTGGGGGCGACGCTCGGCGGCGTGATTGGCGGGCTGCTGACGCAAGCGGTCAGCCCGCTCGGAGCCGACGTCGTGTACGCGCTCGGTCCGCTGCTGCTCGCCGCCGTATCGTTCAATTACCGGAAGGCGATCGCGCGATTCCTCGTTCCTCTCACGCTGCAGGCGGCATCTCAAGAGAGCGACGGTCCGACCTCCTCCGATTTCAAGGGCATGCTGCGTTCTCCGTTTTTGCTGTGCGTTCTCGTCATGATGTCAATCATGCCGGCGCTTTATTTTCTGATCGAATATTTATTCATGAATACGGCTCACGCGCATTATCCCGACGAAGCGTCGTTCGGGCGCATGTTCGGCGTCGTGACCACGCTGCTGTTCACGCTGGCGTTTCTGCTTCAGCTCGTCTCGGGCAAGCTGACGGAGAAGCTCGGCGCAAGCGGCATGCTGGTCGGCATTTCGGCCGTTCATGCGCTGTCTTTTTTTGCCGCGTTCGCTTTGTTCGACACGCCGCTCGTCATGATCGCGGTATCGGGAGCTTACATGCTGCTCAACGTGCTCGTCTATTATACGGCGGAGCCTTCCTTTCAATTGTTCTTCAAGACGCTGCCGCTGCAGCAGCGCGACGTGTACCGGTTCGCGGCACAAGGCATATCCGCGTTTCTCGGCGTTCTGCTCGGTTCGGGCATGCAATTGCTTCATTCCGGATTCGGCTGGAGCTTCTCCGCGCTGGCCGTCGTCGGGGGCTGCGTCGCGGCGGCGATGCTGGCTTTGTCATGGGCGGTCAAGCAATTGTACGTCCGGGAGCTGGTGCGCAGCGTCCGCGCGATCGGATCGGAGGAGCAGGTTCTGGCGGATTCGCTCCGAGAGCTGGCGAGAAGTCCCCGGGCGATGGGCGCGGTAAGGACGATGCTGCGGCAGCCGGACGAAGAAGCGCGCGAAATCGCGCTCGATATTCTGGCGGCGCTGAACGATCCGCGCCATCTTCCCGACGTGCTGGACCGGCTCGGGGACGAAAGCGCGCGCGTCCGGTTCGCGGCGCTTAAGGCGTTGAACCTGTCGGGCGCGGGCCTGGACGCGATGATCCGGGTCGCGGCGATCGTGGAGGATGCGGATCCGGACGTGCGCGCGGTCGCCGTTCGCAAGCTGGCGCAGATGAAGCATATGCCGGAGAAGGCTTTTTTCTTCTTGCGGATCAAGCTCGTGGACCCTCATCCCGAGGTCGTGGCCGAAGCGGTCAAAGCGATGTATTTGCTCGAGAACGAAGCCAGCTACGCGGCGTGCTTCGAGGTCGTCGAGCGAATTCTGGGCGAAGGCGGAGAGCCGACCGTGCCGATCTGCAGAGTGGTCGCCGAATTGAAGCTGGAACGGTTCGCGGCGCAGGTGTCGGCGCTGCTGCAGGACCCGCATCCATCGGTGCGGGTAGCGGCGACTGCTTGCCTCGGCGCGCTTCGGCGGATCGAGGCGATCCCGTTGCTGCTGGAGCGGCTGCCGCTGGCGGATCAAGAGTTGTACCGGGCGACGGTCGGGGCGCTCGCGGAGATGGGCGAAGGGGCGGCGGAGCCGCTGAAGCGGTGTTTGCCCGAGGCGCAGCCAAAGACGTGGCAGGCGGCGATGGGGGCCTTGTCCGCGCTGCTCCAGGAAGAGACCGCGCGGGGCTGGCTCTCCGAGCAGGCGGCAGCGCGGCTCGCGGAGGCGGAAGCGGAAGCGGAATATCCGTCCGCGTTCGCGGCTCTTGGCGACCCGGAGCTCGCGGAGCTGGCGGCGCTGCGGAGCCGGCAGCTGTCGGCGATCGCGGAGGACGCCGCCTGGAGCGTGCTGGCTCGGCTTGCGGACGAGCAAGTGGCGGCATCCGTCCGGCAGGCGATCGCGTCAGCCGACGAAGAAGTGCGCGGCAGCGGGCTGGAAGCGCTGGCGGAAGGACTCGGCGAACGCAGGCTGGCGCAGAAGCTGGCTCAGTTTCTACAGCGGGAAGACGGCGCGGGCGAGACGCTCGCGGCCGAGCGGGCAAGGGAGCTGCTGGCCTCCGCCGCGAGTTCTGCGGACGATTGGTGGCGGGAGCTGGCGGCGGAACGGGACAGGAGGGAGAGGGGAAGCATGGCGGAAGATCCGAAGATGTTGGGGCGCTTGAGCAAAGTCGTCTATTTGAAGAAAGTGCCGTTTTTCGCGGATTTATCGTTGGAGGAGCTCGGCCTGATCGCTGGCGCCGCCGAGGAGCGAACGTTCGCGGACGGCGCGCAATTGCTGCAACGCGGCGAGCGGAACGAAGCGATGTACGTCGTCGTCTCCGGCAACGTCGAGCTCAGCAGCGTCTCGGCGGCCGGCTGGGACGCCACGCTGGGCGTGCTCGGCCCCGGCGACGTCTGCGGCGCGGCGTCGGCGCTGGACGGTTCGCCGTCGACGGTGACGGCGCAGGCGTTTTTCGGCGAGGTACGCGTGCTGGCGCTGCAGGAGCGGGAGGTTACCCGTCTCGTCCGGCTGTATCCGGAAATCGGCCTCGGACTGCTGCGCGCCTCTCTCGCCCGGGTCAGAACGCTGGAAGAAATGATGATGCGGATCGATTCTTAGTTGCAGGCATGCGTCTCATAAGCGCACTAAGATTTGCCGACTCGCCCTCCGCCGCGAACGAACGAGCCCCTGAGAAGGGGCTCTTTCTATACGGTCAGCAAGGTGAACGCCGGATGTTGTGCTGCTGCTGTCGACGAACCACTCGAGTTTGTACGATAAATCGTTCAAGCACCTGCGCTTTTGTCGGCGATGCAACCACTTTATGTGATTTCTCGTTCAAAATGCGGCGTTAGAAAGGTTCGTTTAACGGATTTGTGTGGAAAATCGTACAATCTTCCTCATATCCACGAAGAGGGATCGTATTGTACGAAATTTCATTCATAGTTGGCGTGTGACGACTTAAATTCGGCCAAATCACAGGATCGATCAAGATGACCCCCAGGCTGAAGGGCTATTATCCCGCTTGATCCTTAATCTTGCGGACACAGAAGACCTTATTTTGCCGAAACCCCCTCATTTTGAAGGCGATTCGGATAGACGATCCGTTATTTCGATGATAGGTGGCCGAAATCGCCATCTCGGAGCCAAATAACGGATCCTCTGTCCGCGAAGGTGCGCAAAACCCGGTTTTGTACACAGATAGCGGAACTCAGTCCGAACGGTCTAGGACGGCGGGGTAATGGTGCAAATGGATAAGTTTCGCTCGAAGTGTCACAAAAAAGCTTCGGAATCGTCATAGGAGTACCAAGCCTATGAGGAGGAAGACGTACATGAAAAAATTTAATGCGGCGGTCATCGGCGGGGGCTTGCCGGGCTGACGGCCTCCATCTATTTGGCGAAAGCCGGTTTCTCCGTTGCCCTGTTGGAAAAGTCGCACAGCAACGGCGGTCTGCCGTAACGGTGAAGAGAAATGGCGCTTCGCTCAATCTGGGGATTCACGCCCTATATCAAGGCGATGCGGCGGAACAACTATAGAAGGAACTGAACGTTCCAGTAGAAGAAGGACGTCCCGCTTTCAAAGCCGGCATTGTGTGGAACAATCGTCTGATCGCCTTTCCCGGCAACGGTCTCTCTTTGATCACATCCAAACTTTTTTCTATCGCTGCGGTTATCGAACTTGGCCGTCTCGTATTCAGGCTGAACAAAATGGATCTCGATCATTTGCCCCCGATCTGTCTGCGAGAATGGGCGGAACGGGAAATTCGCGATCCCGCGGTGCGCCATTTCGTCTACGCTGTCTGTCGGGCGAATTCTTTCGTGGCGGATCAAATTGCGGAATTTGAACGAAAGAATACCTTGAGATGAAGAAGCATTTTGTGGCATAATCGTGTGGGAATGGAGGCGAGAAGCGATGGAAGCCGCGTTCATGAACGCCTTGTTCGGAAAAAGCGTAAAAGCATCAGGGGACAATGTCATTGCAACGGGATACGTCTGCCCATTTTTCGCGCTTTATCGGAATGCAGCATTCGGAAGCTCGCAGTCTCCTTCTGTCCGAATTTGTTAGGACGAACGCAACCGTCCGTTGACAATTTCACTCGCAGAGGCCAGACGCCGGATGGTTCCGGCGTTTTTTCGTTTTTAAACTAAACCGTTAGGGGAGACGAACGTGGCGAAAAAATCAATCGATGGAGCCTCCTAGAAAACGAATTTATTTTTTAGGAGGCCAAACAAATGATAACGAAAATGCAAACGAAGTTGTTCATGCTGGTGCTCGTTCTGTCTTCTCTTCTCGCCGCGATCACGGTAGATATGGTCAATCCCGTTCTTCCCCTGATCGGCGAAGATCTGAATGCTTCGAAATCCCAGGTCAGCTGGGTCGTAAGCGGAATCGCGCTCGTGCTTGCGATCGGCGTTCCGCTGTACGGGCGCATGTCCGACCTGTTCGAGCTGCGGAAGCTGTATTTCGTCGCCGTATCGATTCTGACGGTCTGAAGTCTGCTCAGCGCGATTGCCCCCAACCTCGGCTTGCTCGTATTGGGGCGAATGGTTCAAGGAGCCGGAATGGCGGCGATTCCCGTATTGTCGGTCGTCGCGATCTCGCAAGTCTATCCGGCTGGCCAACGCGGCGCCGCTCTCGGGATCGTTGCCGGATGTATCGGCATCGGTACGGCGTTCGGTCCGATCATCGGAGGGGCGGTCGGTCAATTACTAGGCTGGCCCGCCTTATTCTGGATGACGTTTATTTTGTCCGCCATGATCGCAGCGGGTTCCGTCTACGCGATTCCGAATTTTACGCCGGCATCGGAGGACAGGGGACGCGGGAGCATCGATCTCGTCGGCGGAGTTCTGCTCGGGCTTGCCGTCGGCTTGCTGCTGTACGGCATTACGGAGGGGGAGCATGCGGGATTCGGTTCGTTCCCTGCGGCGGCCAGCCTTGCGGCCTCCTTGTTCGCTCTGTTAGGCTTGATCCGGCGAATGAACGCCGCGGAGAATCCGTTCGTACCGCCCGATCTGTTCAAGAATAAACCGTATGCGCGCTCGGTCGTCGTCGCTTTCTTCTCCATGTTCGCTTATTTCGCGGTTCTCGTATACGTGCCGCTGCTGGTCATCGAAGTCAACGGCCTCACGCCGGGGGAAGCGGGATTGACGCTGTTGCCGGGAGGCGCGGCCGTAGCCGTTTTGTCGCCGGTCGTCGGTCGGATCTCCGATCGGATAGGGGCGAAACGATTGATCCTTGCGGGAGTGTCCGTGATGGGAATCTCCACCTTGTTCTTATCCGCGTACGGCGCCGGAGCTTCGCCTTTCTGGGTCTCGGCGGGCGTTCTGGGCGTATGCGTCGGCTCCGCATTCACGAACGCCCCGGCCAATAACGCCGCCGTCGGATCTCTCGTCAAGGAACGAATCGGTGTCGGAATGGGGATCTTCCAAGGCGCGCTGTTCCTTGGGGCCGGTACGGGAGCCGGAATCGTCGGAGCCGTATTATCGGCCCGTCGCGACGCGCCCAGTCCCTGGAATCCGCTCTATCCGCTGGATGCGTTCCCGTATTCGGACGCTTTCCTGGCGGCTACGGCGGCGCTGCTCGTCGCCTCGGCAGCCGGCATCGGCTTGCGAAAGGAAAAGCCGGCCGCCGGACGGCAGGTCGAGGAATAAGAGAGCGCCAAGATCAAATAAACGAGCCGCGTCCGATGGGGCGCGGCTTTCGTATGCCGACTAATGCTTCTTCAAGTGATAATAGGAACGGGGGAGCTTGCGATATTTGTTCGGGCTGACGCCGATCAGCTTCTTGAAGGTCCAATGAAAATGGGTCACGTTGTTGTAGCCGACCTGATGGGCGATTTGGGTCACTTGCGTATCCGAGTTCAAAAGAAACTCCTTCGCTTGCCAAATGCGCTTGAATGAAATGAACTCCATGACGGTGAAGCCGGTATTTTTCTTGAATTCCCTGCTGAGATAGGAGGCATTGACGCACAGATGCTCGGCGACGGACCTGAGCTGGATGTCTTCTTGGAAATTCGCCTTGATGTAATCCATCGCCAGCTTCGTCACTTCTTTGAACCGGACACCGTTCCACGATTCGACGCGGTCGTACCTGGCGTTGTCGGCGTACGCCCGATGCAGTTCGATAAGCAGCCATTGCAGCAGGGAGCCGACCGAGCGGAGCGAGTAGCCTTCTTTCCTTCCGTATTCCTCCATCATCAGCTCGAAGATCGGCTTGAGCTTCCGGTTCAGCTCCTCCCGGCATATCAACTGATGGGAGAAGTGCTCGGACCGTTCGTAAAACAAAGACAGCGGATGGAAACCGTCAGCACGCCATGGCGAAGGGCGACGCGTTCGTCGATCGCGCGGCCTTCTTCCCCGCCTACGCGAACGGCCGTATAGATGAAGTCGGCATCGCGTACCGCTTCGACGATGTCGGTCGTGAATTCGACTTGAAAAGGAGCGGCGTGCGGACCCCCGCGCCTCCGATAATCGTTAATTTCATGCTGTGTCACCCCTCGTGAGTCAATAACACCAATATACGGGTTTGCCAGGGCTTGCGCTAACGATATTATGATGAAAAGATTAGATATTTTTACTACTTGCGGGAAGCGCCTGATATCGTCGTCGACGTTGTCGGGCGTTTTTTGCTGAACGGACACAGAAGACCTTATATTGCCGAAAACCCGCATTTTGATGGCGATTCGGACAGAGGATCCGTTATTTCGATTTTAAATGGCCGAATTCACCATAATTGAGTGAAATAAGGGCTCCTCAGTCCGTACAGATGCACAAATACCGGTTTTGTTCACAATTAGCGGATCCTCTGTCCGAACGGACTGGGCGATGGTCGGACTGCGGAAACGGAAGAAGGGGAAACGCAACGAAACAGGCGCGAAGGCGCGAAAAGGGACCGTCAAGGTGAACTGACGGTTTTTCTTAGCGCCGATGCGAGAATGACCGGACTCTCGATATCAGATTAAAATATGTTCCCTTTTCCCTCTCCAGTGTCATTTCGAACCCTTCTCCCTCTCTATATAATGAGACCATACTTCAAAGAGGGGGTGAACCCGTGCAGCGCGCGGCGGGCAACTATGCGGGGTTCGCGAACGGACAACCTCGGCCTTCGCTTCTTGTTCGAATGCGCCGATACTGGTTCCTATATTTGCTCTTCATTCCGGTGATCGTCTACTATGTCGTATTCCGCTATTATCCGATCGTCGTACAGGGCGTTCTGGCGTTCAAGGATTACAAGCTCTCCTTGGGCGTTTGGGACAGTCCCTGGGTCGGCTTCGACAATTTCGCGTACGCGTTCAGCAGACCGGAATTCTACAACGTTCTGGAAAATACGGTCATCATCAGTCTGCTGCGAATCGCCTTCGGATTTTTTCCTCCGATCGTGCTGGCCATCCTTCTGTTCGATCTCCGGTCGTCGTTGCTGCGCAGAATCAGCCAGACGATTCTGTACATTCCGCACTTTTTTTCGTGGGTGATCATGTACGGCATCGTGTTTGCGCTGTTCTCGAATACAGGCTTGGTCAACCAATTGCTCGAAAGCTTCGGAGGCGCCGCGCAAAATTTCCTGATGGCGCCCGAATGGTTCCGCCTGCTGATCGTGGGCAGCGGAATATGGAAGGAGATCGGCTGGGGCACGATCATTTATTTGGCGGCGTTGACCGCGGTCGATCCTTCCCTGTACGAGGCGGCCAAAATCGACGGAGCCGGGCCGTTGCAGCGAATTGGGCACATTACGTTGCCGGGCATCCGGTCGGTCGTCGTATTTCTGTTCACCCTTTCGCTGGGAAGCGTGTTGAGCGCGGGCGTGGAACAGATTTTGCTGTTTTACAGTCCGGCCACTTACGAGGTCGGCGACATTATCGACACTTTCGTCTTCAGGCAGGGGCTGAGCCAGCTGCAGTACAGCATGGCAACGGCCGTAGGCTTGTTCCAGTCGGTCATCGGGCTCGTCCTGATTCTGACGGCCAACCGCCTGGCCCGAAAGTATGCCGGCACCGGAATTTGGTAGGGGGATAACAATCGCATGTCCAACAGAAACGAAAAAGCGTATCAGGCGATGTCCATCGCTATTGTGCTGGGGCTGACGCTGCTGTCCGCCATTCCCCTGGTCTACGTCGTATCCATGTCGTTGGTCAACGAGCAGGAGTGGATCGAACGGGGCGGATTTATTATGTGGCCGCACAACCCGACGTTGATCGCTTATGAGAGGCTTTTTCAAGGAACGGCGGTGCTGCAGGCGCTCGGCGCGACCGTCGTCCGTACCGCGCTCGGAACCGCTCTCGTGCTCCTGATGACGACGATCGCGGCCTATGTTCTGTCGAAGAGGAATTTGCCCGGACGCAAGCCGATGCTCTTCTTCATTCTTGTCACGATTTTGGTCGGCGGCGGGCTCATTCCGACGTATTTGGTCGTACGCGATCTGCATCTGCTGAATACGGTGTGGGCGTTGATCTTGCCGGGCTTGGTCGACAGCTGGAGCGTGCTTGTGCTGAAGCAGTTTTTCGAAAACGTGCCCTCGGAGCTGGAGGAATCGGCCGTCATGGACGGCGCGGGAGAAGTGACGCTGATGCGGAAGATCATGATTCCGATGGCGGCGCCGGCGATGGCGGCGATCGGCCTGTTCATCGGGGTCGCGCACTGGAATTCCTGGTTCGACGCCATGATTTATCTGGACGACGCCCGGTGGCATCCGATCCAGCTGCTCATTCGAAATATGTTTTCCAGCTCGGAGATCGGGGCGCAGTTCAATAACGCCGCCCAGCATAACGCCTACAATCCGGTGAACCGCGTATCCGCGGAATCGCTGAAGATGGCGCTGGTCGTCATCGGAACGCTGCCGATTCTATGCGTTTATCCGTTCCTTCAGAAGCACTTCATGAAAGGCATGTATTTGGGAGCGGTGAAGGGCTAAGCTCCTGCTCGCTAGGGCATTCAACAACAACCAAGGGGGAATCATGCAATGTTCAAGTCCGTAAAAAGGGGAAAGGTTTGGCTGGCCGCGTCGTTGGTCTGCGCGGCGATGCTTCAAAGCGCGTGCGGAGCGGACAACGGGGGAGCGAACAATAGCGCGGCTCCATCGGCCTCGGGCGGTCAGGAAGCGCCTGCCGAACGCATCAACATCGAATTGATGGAGGTCGGCTGGGTCAATACGCCCGTCGGCGACAACGATCCGTACAAGCAATGGATCGACGACAAATTCAACGTCAACTTCAAGCTGACCGCGCTTCCCGCAGCCGACATGGAGGCGAGGATGCTGACGAGGTTCGCCAGCCAGGAGCCGCCCGACATTATTTTTACCTACGACAAAAACCAGATTCTCAAGCTGCAGTCTCAAGGCGTGTTGATGGACGACGTTGCGCCGCTGCTGGAGAAGCTTCCTTCGATCAACGAGGAACTGGACGAGAACGCGAAAACGTTCGTCACGCTTGACGGCCAAATGATAGGCATTCCGCGGCCGGCCGAGCAGGGCAACTGGACGGTGATGATTCGCAAGGACTGGCTCGCCAACCTTGATTTGGATATGCCGCAGACCGACGAGGAACTGATGAACGTGATTCGCAAATTTACGTTCGACGACCCCGACCGGAACGGGAAACCGGACACCTGGGGCATCAGCTCGGCCGGAGGAGGCAGCAGCTTGGGCGAAATCGCCAATCTCCAGGGGATGTTCGGGCAATTCCACGGCTTCTACATCGAAGACAACGCGGTTGCCCATGCGGTGACGATCGGCGTGCATAAGCAGCTTCTGGATTTCGTTAAAACGCTGGTCGACGAGAAGACGATCGATCCGGACTGGTATACGCAAGGCTGGGAGCAGCGCAAGCCGAAGCTGTTCGGCAACAAAATCGGCATTGCCTGGTATCCCGGCTCCATCGTGGCCGAACACGAGAGCTTGCAGGAGAACCGGGGAGACTACGTGGACGTATGGGAAGCGATCCCGATGCCGAAGGGCTCCGATAACGGCGGCGTGCGCCCGCCGAACGGGCTCGTCAACGGCATGTACGCGATCTCGGCGAATGCAGCCAAGGACCCCGCCAAGCTGGAGAAGATCGCGGAAATTTTGGAGGGCGTAAGCTACCCGAACGAAGGCTATTGGGCGCTTCGCTGGGGCGTCGGCTCCGATGGGCAGGAAGTGCTGGATCTCGAGGACGGCTTCAAGTTCTATACGGAAGCCAAGGACAAGTACCGCAAGGAATATCCGGGCGCGTGGGATTACGGCACCTGGATCGGGACGAGCCGGGACAAGGTCATCCAGAGCACGGCCGACGAGCCGAACGCAGCCGGCATGAAGCAGCTGGAGCTGGACGAGAAGGCCAAAGGATTCACCGTATCCCCGAACTACAACGATCTGCTGGAGCTGAATCCCCAACTGATATCCGACGTAGGCAGGGTGACGGAGGAGTTCCAGATCAAGTATATTCTCGGCAAGGAAACGGACTACGACAAGTTCGTGGACAGCTGGATGAAAGCCGGAGGCAAGCAGCTGCTGGAGGAAGCGGATAAGCAATTCAAGGCGATGGGCTTGATCCAGTAACGTCGATCAGGTACGCTGCGTGCCGTCAATATGAGGGAGAAGGGGACTGGGCTGTGATGATATTCAGCAGAAGCGGTCATACGGGAAAAGGTTGGATCCTCGGATTCGCATTCGCTTTGCTCTTGACCGGGGCTTTGGCGCATCCGTCCGGCGCGAGCGCCGCCGGCTGGAACAAGCTGTATACCGAAGAAGGGGGGCGCACCCCCTTCGATTTCAACCAGACGGCGACAAGAGGACAGAAATTTTCGTTTTCGGGCTTTGACGCTTTGCGGGTCGCCGCTCCGAGCTGGGGGAATAACATCGGCAATCTGACGTTATCTCTGTACGTCTGGAACACCGATTACGCCACGACGACTGCACAGGCGCCGATTGCGCGAAAAACCTTCGTCGATTACGTCGACAATGCGTGGCTGGAGCTGGAATTTCCGTTGCAGGGGCAAGGGGACTACCTGTGGGAACTGAGCGATCCGACGGAATGGGTCGGGGTATACGCCTTCGACCGCAAACCCGGAGATTCGTCCGTATCGTATGCGGACGGGTCTGCGACGACGATGCAGAACTACAATTATCAGGCAGAGGTCGGATTCGCTTCCGGCGGTTGGAAAGCGCTTTACGAGCCTGAAGGCGTCAGAGGGCTGTCGGCGCTCGGCTCAACGCCGGAAGGCATGATCCATTCGCGGGGCGAGAAATTCTACGGGTCGCACTTCGATACGCTTCGGGTTCGGATATCGAGCTACGGCCAGCCGGATCGCGATGTGACGCTGACGCTTTACGCCTGGAATAGCGATTATTCGACCAGCTCGGCCGGTCAGCCGATTGCGTCGAAGACGTTCGAGAGCTTCCCTTCGGACGATGACTGGATCGAGCTGAACTTCGTTCGGCAGCCGCCCGGCGATTACTTGTGGGTGCTGGACGAACCGTCCGGACATGTCGGCGTATGGACTTACACCGAAAGCGCGCATTCTTCCCAGGCGTTCGTGAACGGAGCGACGCAGGGGTTCGGTCTCGGTGCGGGCTTCGATTATATTTCCGAGATTTACGGCTACGCCTCCGTCTCGCCGGGAACGGCCGAAGCCCCGATCGGGCCGTCCAGCCTCGCGGCTGGACAGTCGGCGGAATATTATAGCGGCGCGAGCAACGAATCGGGCAACGATCAGGCCTATCTGTTCGATTGGGGGGACGGAACGAGGTCGATGTCCGCGCCCGTCAAGCCGATGAACGGCGTGGACAATTACCGCAAGGGGCGGTCCACGCACGCCTGGAGCGAGCCGGGCGTCTATACTGTAAAGGTTCGGGCTTACGACAAGGACGGCAACCCGTCGTCCGGCTGGTCGACACCGCTTCAGGTGACCGTTACGGGCAGTAGCGCGAATAACGAGATCGGTAATTTGCAAGTCTACTCGGTTTCCTCCGAAGCGGATGCCGCCCATTCCGCAGCCCAAGCGTTCGATAACGACGAAGGCACCTACTGGTCGAGCCGTCTGTCTCCGTTCAACGGGTTTTCGGAAGAGTATCTGACCGCCGATCTGGGCGGCATGTATACGGTCGACCGGCTGATTCTCACGCCGCGCGCCGGAGGACACGGCTTTCCCCGGGCGCTGACACTGTCCTACAGCACCGACGGGCACAATTGGCATGAGGTGCCGATTCACCGGCAGACGATCGTGCCAAATCCGGCCAATTCTGACTTCGTCCTGGAGACCGGTGGGCTCGCCGCCCGGTACTTCAAACTGACGGCGAATCGCCTGGGGTCCGACGAACAGGGCCGCTACGGCTTCCAGCTCGCCGGGCTGAACGTCGTCGGAAAGCCCGGAACCCGTTTCCACACGTCCCGGGGCGGCGCCTTCGACGCCGAATGGAGCAATATGTTCACCGTATACGGTTTGGCGCAGAACGAGCTGACACCCGAGGGCAATCGCTGGCTGAACGGTCCGGGGGGCATTCTCGGCATCGGTCCGACGGAGTGGCAGCTCTGGTCGGCGCAGAAGCTGAGCTGGACGAAGGAAACTCGGCTGAAGAACGAGCTGTACGAACAGATGCTGAACGTGCCGATGGACGCGGACGGGTTCGTGTGGGCGCACGCGTTCGGCCGGAAGCATCTGGATCTGTCCAAGCATTATTCCAACAATCCGCTGTACATTATGGGCGTACACCGACTGTACATGTGGACGCGGGTGGACGGCATGCTGACCGATCCGCTGCCGCCGCTGCCCTACGTCCATGCCCCGGCTTACCCGCAAGGCGTTACGACGTTGCTGGATAAGGTTCGCAAGGCAATGGATTTCATGCTGACGGAGCAGCAGGGCGAAGACGGACTTCTGATCATCGGCGATCCGGACAATGACGGGACTGCCGACGCGCATGCTTCCAACTATTGGGACAATTATCCGATGGGGTATAAGAGCGCCTACGAGAATGTGCTGTTCTACGGATCGGTCGAGGCGATGGCCGAGCTGGAGGAAGCCGTCGGCAGCCCGATCCGGGCCGCCGAGCTGCGCGGCCTGCTTCCGGACATCAAGGAGGCGTTCAACGAGACGTTCTGGGACAGCCAGACCGGACGTTATATCGGAGCCATCGACGTAAACGGCGTCCGGCGGGACTACGGCTTCACGTTTCTGAATGCGATGGCCGTCATGTACGGGCTTGCCGATCCGCAGCAGACCGATTCGATCTACGACTGGCTGGACGGAAACCGGATCGTTGCCGGAGAGACATCCACGGGCGCGGATATTTACGACTGGGGATGGGCGCCGAGAGCGAACACGATCGCTATCGAGACCGTTGAGCCTTATTGGTGGTACAGCTATAACGGCGCGATCAGCGTGGCTCCGGGAGGGAGCGCGACCTACGGCAACCATCTGGAGAACGGCGGGGCAATCTTCTATACGTCCTTCGACGACATGATGGGCAGATTGAAATCCGGCGGGAGCGCGGACAGCGCATTTGCACGCATGGAGCGAATTATCGACGAGTTCCGTCAAGACGAGCTGCGCAGAGATCCCGAGAATAACGTGGGGGCGCCGTGGACGATCGGGATCATCGGCGAATATCCGGAATCGGGCATCGTGCCGCTGGTGATGGGCGAAGGATTTCTGGGCATGAACGCCAAGCCGGACGGGCTGCATATTCGTCCCAATCTTCCGGCGGCGCTCGATAGCGCCGGGCTGCGCGAGGTCGTCTATGCCGGGCAGACTTACCACATCCGGGGCAGCAGATCGGCCTCAGCGGCTTCGGCAACTGCGCTGTCCGACGGCTCTATCGAAGTGGTTGTCCCGAATGGCACGGAATACGTGATTCCGGCTCCAAGTGCGCCATGAACATGATCTCCGCAGAAGCCGAAGAAGAAGAGGAGTACAGGATGATTGAGGCAAAAGCGAAATGGATTTGGTTTCCCGGCGATTTCGAGCTCTGGCTGCATGCGAGGGTAATGATGCGCCGGGACGAACGGGGGATGTACATCCCGCCGATATGGAAAATCGACCTGCATCACCCCAACGTCAAGTTCCGCAAGGTCGTGGAGCTGGAGCGCCGGGAGGCCGTCGAGATCGCGGCGAACGGGAGATTCAACGTTATGGTGAACGGGCAGTATCTATACGATGCCCGCGAGCGCTTCGAGCTGGAAGCTGGCCGCAACGAGATCGTCGTATCGATCATGAACGACCAAAGCCTGCCGACGATTTTCGTCCGGGGAGCGTCCGTCCTCTCGGACGAAACGTGGAGCGCGTCCTATCAGAACAACAAATGGACGAATGCCGCCTCCTGGATATTCGACCGGCCAGAGGAGCCGCCCGTCTCTTATCGGCTGGCGACGGAGCGCATCTCCCCGACGCAGACGAGCGAGGCTGGACCGCACGCCCGTCTGCTCGATTTCGGCCGTCAGACGTTCGGCTTCGTCGAGCTTCACGGAATTCGGGGCAGGGGCAGGGTATATGTTTTCTATGGGGAATCGGAGGCGGAAGCGATGTCAGAGACGCATTGCGAAACGTTCGATATCGCCGACATCGAGGAAGGGGAGACCGGCCTCTCGTTCCCGTTGGGCAGAGCGTTCCGCTATGTCCGGGTTCGGACCGATCCGGGCTTGTTCGTGGAACGAGTCGATGCGCTCTACGAATATCTTCCGCTGGAGTACCGGGGAACGTTCCGCTGCTCGGACCCCGTTCTCAATGAAATTTGGGACGTTTCCGTCCGAACGCTGCATTTGAACACGAGGGAGTTTTTTCTCGACGGAATCAAGCGGGACCGCTGGGTATGGTCGGGAGACGCGTACCAAAGCTTCCTGATGAACTACTACAGCTTTTTCGATAACGCCGTGTGCCGCCGCACGCTGGTCGCGGTACGCGGCGGCGATCCGGTCGAGATCCATCTGAACACGATTCTCGACTATTCCTTCTACTGGATCATCTCCTTGGAAGATTACGCCTTATACACGAACGATCTGGCATTCGTCCGCATGATGTATCCCAAGCTGAAGACGCTGTTGGAATTTTGCCTGGGACGCGTCAATGCGGAGGGCATGATCGAAGGCGTGCCGGGAGAGGATTGGGTGTTCGTGGATTGGGCGGAGATGGGCAAGGAAGGCGAGCTGTGCGTGGAGCAGATTTTGCTATGCCGGTCGCTGGAGGCCGCAGGCGGGCTTGCCCGGAAATTCGGCGATATCGATGCAGCGGAGCGCTACGATCGTCTGGCCGGGGAGCTGAAGGAGAAGCTGTTGGACGTGTTCTGGGACGAGGAGCAGGGCGGGCTCGTGCACAGCAGAGTGAACGGCAAGCTCAATCGGCATATGACCAAGTACGCGAACCTGTTCGCCGTTCTGTTCGGCTATTTGTCTCCGGAGAGGACGGCCATCGTCAAGAGAGAGGTGCTGACGAACGACCGCATTCAGCCGATTACGACGCCCTACATGAGGTTTCACGAGCTGGCCTGCCTGTGCGAGCTCGGCGAGCAGGCGTACGTGAGACAGGAAATGCTCGCCTATTGGGGCGGGATGCTGAAGCTCGGAGCGACATCCTTCTGGGAAGAATACGATCCGAGCGAGACTGGAGAAGCGCATTACGCGATGTACGGGCGGCCGTTCGGCAAGAGCCTGTGCCATGCCTGGGGAGCCAGTCCGATTTATTTGCTTGGAAAATATTACTTAGGCGTTCGTCCGACAGCTCCCGGTTATGAGGCTTACATCGTTCAGCCGAATCTGGGCGGCTTGGAGCGGCTGGAAGGCTGCGTTCCGACGCCGCGCGGGACGGTGGAAGTGTATGCCGACGCCACGACCCTTCGGGTGCGACCTGCCCAAGACGGAGACGGACGGCTGCGCTTCCGTTCTGCCGAGCCGCCCGTCTCCTCCGCGGGAACGATCACACGGATCGGAACGGACGAGTACGAGCTGGTGCTGGAGCCGGCTGCCCCCGCGTACGAGGTGCGTTATGCTGCGGCGAGGGGCAATTCATAATATAATAATTCAAAAAGCCGGAACGCCGCTGCTGCTAAGGGGCTGAAAGCATTGGGGAAATGGCGCCGCTTGAAAATGAGAAATCTTCCGTTATTCGCGAAGATTTCTCTCGTTTTTTCGCTGATCGTGACCTGTTTCATTCTTCTGATCGGCTATAGCTCCTACTCGGTCTATCGATCGAGCATGGAAGCGCAGGCCGGGGATTTCGTCCCGCAAATTCTCGAGCAGACAGGAGCCCGGATCGAAAGCTATGTCGACGAGCTGCTGTTAATTCCGCAGTCCATCTTCTATATGCCGGGAGTACGAGACGCGCGAGAGATTTTACGCCAAGCGAACGCCTCCGGCGCCGCGAGATCGCTGGACGATACACTGGAGCTGCATGCCGTACTGGATCGGCTGAATTTCAGGGCGGGCGAGAATTTGCAGGCAATCACCTTCTATGCGTTGGCCGGGGACGCCTACGTCTTGACGAAGGGCGGGGGCATGTGGGTCGAGGAGGGTTACCGGAAGCAGCCTTGGTTCGACGAATTGGACACGGAGTTCTACACGCCGACCATCTGGGGAACCTATCAGGACCAGTCTTTAACCGGGCGGCCCTACGTGTTCTCCATTCTTCAGCCGGTTAACGACTCGCAGCAACGTCGACTTGAAGGCGTCATACAGGTGTCCGGTTCGGTCGAAGCGATCAGTGCGATGGTCCGCAAGGTGGATTTCGGAGAAGGCTCGATCGTCTACGTGCTGGACCATCGTAATCATATCGTCTATTCCACGAATTCTTCGTCCATCGGCCAAGCCTGGAATCGCTCCTACGGGTTCGACTGGGGGGGACGACCAGTCGGCTCGGACTCGTTCGAGCTTGTTCTGGAGGGGAAACCGTACCTGTTCAGTTACAATTGGTCCGCCGATTCCGGCTGGAAGGTCGTCGGAATCATTCCGAGCGAGAACATGAGCAAGGGAATTTACCGAATCAAATTCTGGACGTACGCGATCGTAGCCTCGGGCATTCTGATCGTCTTCGGGATGGCGCTGGCGATCGCCTACGGCTTCACCAAGCCGCTTCGGAAGCTGAGCGACCGGATGAAGCATCTGGACCTGCAGCAACCGGCCCCGTTGCCAAGTGTAGACCGATTGGACGAGGTCGGGCATCTGTCGAATTCGTTCCAAAATATGATCAAACGAATGAATAGCCTGTTCGGCGAGATTACCCACGAGAAGGTGCTGAAGCAGGAGGCGGAGATCAAGGCGCTCCAGAGCCAGATCAATCCGCACTTCATGCATAACGCGCTGGAAACGATCCGAATGACGTACAAGTCCGGCCGCCACGAGAACGGCGAGCAGGGACTGGTCTCACTTGGCCACGTGCTCCGTTATCAGGCGGCCCAGGAGCAGGACTTCGTGCCGGTTGCCGTTGAGCTTGAGTTTTTGGATCGATATTTGAGCCTGCAGAAGCTTCGCTACGGCGATCGGCTGATCGTCCATATGGAGGTCGACCCGGAGGTGAAGAAGCACGCGATTCCGTATATGATTATCCAGCCGCTGGTGGAGAACGCGTTGAAATACGGCGCCTCCTCCTACGATCATACGATCTCGCTTACGATCCGTCTCGGCGTCGAAGAAGGCTTTATCACGGGGAGCGTGATTGATGAGGGCCAAGGGATGCCGCCTGAACGGCTTGAGCAGGTTGTCGCTGAGATGAGCGATGCTTCCCGCCATCGGCAGGGGAGGATCGGGCTGGCCAACGTCTACCAGCGTCTGCGTCTTTTGTTCGGCCCATTGTCCGAGCTTGCCATTGAAAGTCATCAAGAGGTCGGGACGATCGCGAGCTTCCGCTTTCCGATCCGACCGACACACAAGGGGAAGTCCAATGATGCGAATTTTAATCGTTGACGACGAACAGGAAATCCGCTCGGGCATTCGCCGGCTGCTGGAAGACTCTTCGCTGGCCGATCGGCTGGAGATCGTCGGAACGGCCGGCGACGGCGAGGAAGCGCTGACTGTTGCAGGAAGCCGACCTGTGGACCTGATCCTCACCGACATTCGCATGCCGGGCATGAACGGGCTGGAGCTGATCCGGCACATCCGAACGGCGAATCCCGCGATTCGCTTCATCATTCTCAGCGGCTACGACGATTTCGCGTACGCGCGCGAAGCGATGCGTTACGGCGCTCTGGATTACTTGCTGAAGCCGGTGGAGGAGCGGGAGCTGCTCGAGGTCGTGGAACGGTTGATCGAGCAATTGAGCCGAGACAGCGAACCTTCGCTCTACATGTCCCGCGAGGAGTTCCGGTCGCTGGGGGAGGCAGGAGAATGGAAAGCCGTCGTACTCTGCAGTACGGACGAGATGCCGCAGGCCCGAATCCGGGAGCTGGGCGGAGAGCCGATGCTGCAGTGGATGCTGGTTAAGGCGCAGACCGAAGCGGCTAAGGAGGTAGGCGGGGTCTGGTTCCTGACCGGGGACCCGGCGATGCCGTTCCGTTACTCGTTCGGATTGGCCGCGTCCAGCGAGGAGGCGCTCAAGGACAATATCGCGGGGTTGACGCAGCGGCTTCATCGCTTCTGCCTGGAACGGATCAAGGTGCCGATCAGCTTCGGCGTGTCGGAGCTCGTGCGGCAGAACGATTGCCCGTCCGAGGATTCGGCGCTGGCCGCAGCTTATTTTCGGGCTCAACAGGCGCTGTTCTCCAGAGTGCTGGCGGGAACGGGAATTTACCGCGCGGAGGAAATCGGGGAGGCGAAGCATCATCATGTGAGCGAACGGCTTGAGGCGGCCTTGGAGATCAAGGACACGGACGCCATCGTCGAGGAAATCGAACTGTTGATCGGGAAGTGGACGCAGGAAGAAAGTACGGGGGCGGTTCTTCTGTCGCTGGAGCGGCTGCTGTTTCTCGTTCATCACCGGTGGCAGCTCGATCTCTCTTCCGCGGACGGGACGAGCATGCCGCAAATGAACCGGACGCTGGAGAGCCTGTTATGGTCGAACAGTCTCGAAACTTTAATCAAGCGTCTGAAGGAGTGGATTCAGGGCGTGCTTGCCCGGCTGGATCCCGTCAAACAGGAAGGGCAAGTGCTCGCCCGCGCCAAGAGATACATTCAGGCCCATCTCCATCATCCCGTCAACCTGACAGAGGTTAGCCAAGAGACGCACGTGACTCCGCAGTATTTGAGCAAGCTGTTCCGAGAAAAGTCGGGGCAGACGTTTATCGAATACATCACCAGGCTGCGGATCGAGGAAGCGAAACGGCTCCTGGCCGAGCCGGGCGTTAAGGTGTACGAGGTGGCGGAGCGCGTCGGCTACAGCCAATGGAAGCACTTCAGCCGGGTGTTCAAGCAGCATACTGGGTATGGTCCGTCCGATTATAAAAACCGGCTTGCCGCGGAGGACAGCGGGTATCAGCATAAGCTGTAAAGAGTATAAATTCTGGCGCCAAAAAAGCGCCCGGCAACGTCGCTGCGTTGCCGGGCGCTTTGAAATCGGCGGCTACGAGGTCACCTGAACATCGTATTTCTCCGCCAGCTTGAGCAGATGATTCTCGACAAGATCGTAATCCCCGACCTGATCGCTCGTAATAACGAAAGGTCCTTCGGGTCCATTGACGTGAACCTGAATGCCTTTCACTTCGACTTTGCGGAACAGCTTCCTCACGGACCCCTTCACCATTACCAGTCGATCCAGCTTATAGTAGCCGATTCGCGTCGGCTCCTTTTCCTTCTCGACCTTCAGCACCATTTCGTTCGTATCCAAGTTAACATCCACTGCTTTGAGCATACTTTACGCCTCCTATGCAGATAGACTTATCTATGCATTAACCGTCATTCCGATTTTTGAAACACCCGAAGAAAGCTCTCGTGTGGCGGGCACCTTTATCGTCAATGTTGAAAGCTCGCGCGTGACCATATTTCGGGGTTAAGTGCTTCACTCCTGTTCATTTTTCGTTTAGGGAGGAACGATATCCTCGCCACTGCGCCTTCACACTTCGTTTCTTCTACACTCGCACCTTACGCCGCCACCACATGCCTTACACGATATAAATTGAACCCCTGAATATTGAATTCCGTTGCGAAATACAATTATACGCCGATCTCCATAAGCTTCTTCATCGGCCATGGACACCGAAGACGTTTTTTCTTGCACGAAACGCCGGCGGATGACCGGACGCCCGATGTCGGCGTTGGATCTAGAGCCTGCAAGACCCGTCAACGCGACGTTTGTACCGGGTACCCGATGCCGGCGATGGATCGGACACAGGAGACGTTATTTTGTCGAAAACCTTGATTTTTGCGGGTGAACCGGACAGAGAATCCGTTATTTCGCCTATGGACGAGCAAATCAAGCCCGATGTACGCAAATAAACGCATCTGTGTCCGCATCGCTCCCCAAAACCCCGTTTTGTTCCCAAATAAGGGATCTGTAGTCCGGCAGCCTTTGCATGACACCCCTTTGCGCAACGCTCATTGACGACAACGCCAACGAGAAGTGCCCGGCTGAACACCTTCAGCCGGGCACTTCTCTTCTCGTCATTCCAAATGGCGCATTCCATTCGCCAGACACACCTCGACTCGCCACGCTACCGTGCAACGCCGCCGTGCGACACGCAACGAGTTCCGACACCCCTTGACAACAGACGAGAAGCGAAGTGAGAAACGAGTTAATATTATGTAATGTTTACTGACATTAACTAGAAATGATTCCGCTTACCTCCGATTTTCATCCATAGTTTATTGTTGACAAGGGCACTATCCTTTGCTATCTTCTATTTAAGGAATATTAAAAGAAATTTCCTTAATTGAGGAGATGTTATGAATAATAACGTAAGATTGGGGATCATTACAACTCCGGAAGGCAAAGCGACCTTCGAAGACGTGCTGCGGGAGTTCGGAGGCGTGGAAGGCCGGTTGATCACCTACCAGAACGACGGGGAAATCCGGGAAATCATCGAAGAGAATCAGGACGATACGGATGTTATTTTGTTCGGCGGGCCACTTAGCTACGAGGCGAATCGGAAATATGTGCGGGAGGATATGCCGACTTTGAGCATCGACTACCGGGAGACGGAGCTGCTGTCGGGACTGCTGCAACTGGCCCGGAATCAGCTGCTTCCCGGGGAAGGCTCCGGTCTGTCCCTGGATACGTTCGCGGAGGAACTCGTTCAGGAAGTGCTGGCCCAATCCGGCATGCCCGACCTGAAGACGTTCGTCAAGCCGTTCCATGCGGCGGAGCGGCCGGAAGCGATCGTCGGGTTTCACGCCGATCTGTGGAAAAGCGGCCGTATCGGCCATGTAATTACTTGCAGGCGTTCCGTATATAACGGATTGGCGATGCTCGGCATCCCCGCGACCAAGCTGCTCCCGACGAAGTTCAACATCCGCAACTCGATCTCGAAGGCGATCCTGCTGGGCGAGAACAGCAAAAACGCCAATTTTCAAATCGCCATCGGTCACTTCCAGGTCGTTCCGAACGAGGGCGGACAGGCGGTTCCCGACTACGCGCTGGAGAAGATCAGCCTGGATTTCCATCGCGGCCTGATCGACATCGCGCAACGCGTCAACGCTTCGATCCTGCCTCTCGGCGGGTTCGAATTTCTGCTCTACACGAATCGCGGCTTCCTGGAGGAAATCACGAGAATGTGGAAGGAAACGACGTTGTTCCAGGACATGGAGAAAAAGCTGTCGGCCGACATCTATGCGGGCTTCGGAGCGGGCAAGACGGCCATGGCCGCCCAGGCGCATGCAAAATCCGCGCTCGAGAGGGCGAAGGGGCAGGGCGGGGGATGCGCGTATATCGTGCGGGACGACGGCAAGATCATCGGGCCGCTCGGCAGAAGCCATACGCTGGAGTATACGCACAAAACGGAAAATCCGGCGCTGCTGAGAATGGTTTCGAAAACGCAATTGAGCACGGATACGGTCGCCAAGGTGCTGTCGTATTCCCGGATTCACGGCGAATTTACGGCGGAAGAGATGGCGAACGCGCTAGGGGTGACGACGCGCAACATCCGCAACATTTTCAAGAAGCTGGCAGACTCGGGTTTCCTGGCGGAGAAGGGGATGGAGAGACCCTATCCGAAAGGCAGGCCGCGCAAAATATTCACTTTGCTGCCGAATGACGCGGAATAGTCTGCATTCGGCCTGTGAAGGGAGGTGAGAACATGAGCATGAAGCTAACGAAAGCCGAAGTCGTGCCCGTGCGCATGCCCGTCTCGGACCGTCTCCGGATCCGGGATTCCTACGGCTGGAAGACGGAGTCCGCGTACAACATCGTACGGATTACCGACGACCGGGGCAACGTCGGGATCGGCGAGGCGTCGTTCACGGACGTCTGGTCGGGCGAGCGTCAGGCTTCGTCCAAAGAGGCGATCGAGCAGGTGCTGATTCCGGCGATACGGGAGTTCGACTTGACGAACATCCGTCAAATCGTGACGGCGATGGACAGAGCGCTGTACGGGCACTTGTCCAGCAAGGCGGCGATCGAGATGGCGCTTCTGGATCTGAACGGCAAAGCGCTCGGCGTCCCGCTGTACCGTCTGCTGGGAGGCCGGGTCCGCGATACCCTTCCCGTCAAATTTTCCGTCTCGGCGGTGAACGACGACCGTCTGCACGACATCGTCGATTTCGCGATTTCCAAAGGGATCAGGACGGTGAAGGTCAAAGTCGGGACGGGGATGGAAGCGGATCTGGCCCGGGTGCGCGCCATTCGATCCGCCTACGGCGACGATATTCGCATCGCCGTGGACGCCAATAACGCATGGCGTTTGGAAGAAGCGAAGGCGATGATCGCTCGGCTGGAGCCTTACGATCCGGCGTTCATCGAACAGCCGTTGGCCCGGGAGGATTACCGGGGGGCAAGAGAACTGAGGCGGTTTACCGCTTGTCCGATCGTACTGGACGAAAGCTTGTTTACGGTCGAGCAGGCGATGACGGCGATCCGGGAGGACGCGGGCGACGTCTATTCGGTATATCCCAACAAGAACGGCGGAGTCCTGAAAACCGTGCAAATCCTCGCATTGGTCGGGGCGGCAAAAAAAATAGGCCTACTGGGTTCCAATCTGGAGCTTGGCATAGGCTCCGCAGCGATGGCCCATATAGGCATATCCAATGAGAAAATCGATGATCTGACCTACCCGTCAGACATCATAGGCCCATTATATCATACGGACGACGTAATCACTACTCCGCTCCGATACGAGAACGGACGGATCGCCGTGCCCGACGGGCCCGGCCTCGGGGTGTCCATAGACGAAGACAAGCTCCGCTATTATCGTTCAGGGTAAGAAGCACGCAGAGTAAAAGAGAGCGCCTTGGGGGAGGAAAAACAAATGAAAAAATCGGTTCTGCTGCTGAGTCTATGTTTCGTTCTCCTGCTGTCCGCATGTTCGTCCAATTCCGGCAACGGAGGAAGCGGCGCTTCGCCGGCGGCATCCGGCGAAGACGCGGGCGGCGAACGGATCGAGCTGGAATTCTGGACGATCAACTTGAAAGAAGGCTACAGCGACTATATTACGGGCAAAATCGCCGATTACGAAGCCGATCGGCCGAACGTGAAGATCAATTGGATCGACGTTCCGGACTTCGATCAGACGGATGCCAAGCTGCTGGCCGCGATCTCGGGAGGGCAAGCTCCCGACGTCGTCAACCTGACTCCGTTCATGATCCCGAAGTTCGTCAGAAGCGGGGCGCTCGCCGCCGTCGACGAGCTCCGGCCGGAGATCAAGGACATGTTCGTTCCCGCATTCTGGGACGCCGGCGTCGTAAACGGCAAGGCATACGGAATTCCGTTCTACGGCAGCGTGCCGGGAATGTTCATTAATACCCGCCTGTTCGAGGAAGCCGGATTGGACCCCGACAAGCCGCCCGCAAGCTGGGAGGAAGTGATCTCCTATAGCGAGACGATCAAAGAAAAGACCGGCGTCGCCGGCAACATGCAGACGATCGACAACTTCGCGGATTCCGGCAATCCGATCGACATTCTCGCGCGGCGGGGCGTACAGATGCTGAGCGACGACCAGAAGACGGCGACGTTCAATTCTCCCGAAGGGGTTCGGGTGCTGACGGAATTCGTGGACATGTACAATTCGGGCGCGCTGCACCCGGATTCGATGACGGGGGCGATGATGGATGCGGCCGCGCGCTTCTCCGAGGAGAAAGTGGCGATGATCTTCCCGGGGCCCTGGATGCTCCGCTGGCTGAAGGAGAACACCTCGGAATCCAGCTTCGCGAATTTCAAAGTCTATCCCGGCCTCGTCGGCAACGACGGCAAGCTGAACTCGTTCCTGCAGACGTTCGTCGTTCCGGCCGGCTCGCAGCATCCCGAAGAAGCGCTCGATTTCGCCGTTTACTTCTCCGGAACCGTCATCGATCTGATCAAGCAGGCTCCGGTCGCGCCCGGCATCGCCGAGCTTCTGGACGACCCGATCTTCCGGGAAGGTCCGGAAGAGCTGGGGATCATCAGCGACGGGCTGCCGCTGGCGGAATTTTATTGGCCGCTCGTGCCCGGCCTGACGGAGATGATCGAAGCGTTGCGCAATGCGTTCCAGGAAGCGACCTTGGGAAGCAAATCGCCGCAGGATGCGCTTGACGATGCGGCCGCCAAATGGAACAACATTCTGGCCAAGTCTTAATCGAAAGCTTCTCTCCCGCGGGTCTCGTTCCCGCGGGAGGGAGCGAGGGGGGACATCATGAACGGCAGAGCGCTTCTCGTCAAGTGGAAAGCCTGGCTCTTCCTGCTTCCCGGCTTGACCGTCTTCTTGTTGGTTCTGGTTATTCCGATGATCGTTACGGTGCTGATCAGCTTCACGGAATACGATTCGCTCAATCCGCCCAAGTTCGTCGGATTCGATCAGTTCCGGGGCCTTTTCTCCGACCCGCTGTTTCATAAGTCGCTCGCCAATTCGGGCTTGCTGGCGGCCGGCGTCGTGCTCGCGCTGACGATTCTGCCGATTCCGGTCGCCTACTTGATCGAACGGAACATCCGCAAGCTGGGGTGGGTAAGGGCGCTGTTTTACTTGCCCGTCATCACGCCGATCATCGTCTCCGCTGTCGCCTGGAAGTGGATGCTGACCGACGACGGACTGTTGAACTGGGCGTTGGTCGAGATCGGATTGCTGAGCGAGCCGGTCAAATGGCTGAACGATCCCGACGTCGCGCTGTGGAGCGTTCTGCTGGTCGTGTTCTGGCGTTCTTTCGGCTTCTATTTGATCATTTACATTTCCGGATTGCTGGGCGTCCCCAGGGAACTGTACGAATCGGCCGCGGTGGACGGCGCGAGCGAATGGAAAATTTTCACCCGGATCACGCTGCCGCTTCTCCGCAATACGATCTCGCTCGTCGCCATCGTGTCGTTCATCAACGCGATGAAGATTTTCGACGAAATCTACATCATGACGAAAGGCGGGCCGATCAACAGCACGAAAACGACTTCCTACCTGATCTACGAGGAAGCGTTCGTCAATTTCAGATTCGGGTCCTCCAGCGCGATGGCTGTCGTGCTGCTCGTCGTCGTCACCGCCTTCACGATGCTCCTGCTCAACTTGTTCGAGAAAGACGAGGTGAAGTACTAGATGATGTTCCGCAGCCGCTCATCCATCCTTGTCTATTCCGTCGGCGTCGTGCTGACCATCGTGCTGGCGGCCGTCGCCATGACGCTGCCGGTGCTGTGGCTGCTGTCCACTTCCCTGAAGACGGGAGAGACCGTATTCGCCACGCCGCCGTCGCTCATTCCGCTTAATCCGACGTTGGGCAACTACGAGTACGTCCTGCAATCGGGAGACGTCCCGCTCTACATCTGGAACAGCGTCGTCGTGGCCGTCTTGGCCGTCGTTCTCAATCTGGCGCTGTCCGCTTCGGTCGCCTACCCGCTCGCCAGAATGCGGTTTAAAGGCCGGAAGACGCTGTTTATCGCCATTCTGTCGACGATGGTCGTGCCGTTTCAGTCGATCATGCTGCCGGTCTTTCTGATCTGCCGCCAGCTCGGGCTCGTGAATACGCCGATCGGGGTCGTGCTGCCGACGGCGGTGACGGCGCTCGGCGTCTTTCTTCTCCGGCAGGCCTTCATGGAAATTCCGCACGAGCTGGAGGAAGCGGCCCGTATGGACGGGTGCTCCGATTTCAAGATCTGGTATCGGATCATGCTGCCGCTCATCAAGCCGTCGCTCGCCACGGTCGCCATCATTACGTTCACCGCGTCGTGGAGCGATTTCCTGTGGCCGATCATCGTGCTGCAGGATCCGAGCAAGTTCACGCTGCCGATCGGCATGCAATATTTCATGTCGATGCTGACGTCCAACTGGCAGCATATTGCCGCGGTATCGATCATCGCCGTCGCGCCGACCGTCGTGCTGTTCCTGCTGCTGCAGAAATACTTCTATGCCGGCTCGCTAAGCGGCGCGATCAAAGGATAAGCGTCGCCGGAGCGCGGCGCACCATCATACGCGAAGGAAGCGAAAGCCGATCATGAATAAACCGCTGACGATCGATATCCATACGCACCTGATGAACGGAGGCTTGTACACGGACGACTCTAACGAAGATCCGATCCGGCATGCGCTATGCGAGATGGACGAGTCCGGCGTCGACCTCTCCGTTCTGCTCGGACTGGGGTTCGAGCACGACTTGGACGAGAACAACAGACTGGTTAAGGAAGCCGTGGACGCTTATCCGGACCGCTTCGTCGGCTTTCTGGGCGTCAACCCGCACGAAGGCCGGCAAAGGGTGATCGACAAGATCGACCGGGCCGTCGAATCGTGGGGATTTCGGGGAATCAAGCTTCACCCCTGGCTGCAGATGTTTCCCAGCAACGATCCGCTCGTCCATCCGGTGATGGAACGCGCGGCTCATTACGAGATCCCGGTGCTTTTCCATTCCGGCACTCCCGCCTACACGACGCCCGTGCTGATCGCCGATATCGCCAAGCGCTATCCGCGGGTGCCGGTCATTCTCGCCCACATGGGCAAGACGACCTTGTTCTATGATTGCCTGACCGTCCTGGGGGAAGTCGACAACTTATACTGCGATTTCTCCGGCAACCCGCTCGCAGGCGTGCTGGAATGGGGCATCAAGAAGCTCGGCGCGGGCAAATTCCTGTACGGCTCGGACGAGTTCGGAGCGGGGCCCGGACAGAGATACGGCATCGAGCAAATCGTCCATATGGACCTCCCGGACGAAGACAAGCGCTTGATTCTGGGGGGCAACGCCGTCCGATTGCTAAAGCTGGGCAATTGACATCAAGGAGGAGACGCCGGAGATGAAGCCCGTTATCCATGACGCTCATGCGTATATCGGCTCCGACTACCATACTTATTTTCATCAATTACGAGATTATTCGATCGATCGCTACCGAGCGGCGGCGGCGGATTGCGGCATTGCGCGAGCGCTGCTCGTCCCGGGCGGCTACGGGGAGGAAATCGACGTCCGGTACGGCCAGATCCGCGAGGCGGTCCGGCGGGAACCGCAACGGTATGCGGGCCTGCTGCGGGCGCTTCCCCGGCAGAAGGACGTGCTGGACAAGATTGAGCGGGCGATCCGCGGCGACGGAATGCGGGGAATTCTGCTTCATCCCCAATGGGACGTGTTCGTGGCCAACGCGAGAATGCTGGATCCGATCTTCGATCTGATGTCCGATTACGGATGTCCGGTGCTCGTCTACTCCGGCGACATCCCCTACACGATGCCGGCGCAAATCGCGGACATGGCCGTCAAATATCCGAAGGTTCCCGTCATCATGGGGCATATGGCCAAGACGGAAGTGTACCAGCACGCAACCGCCTCCGCGATGAGATGCGACAATTTGTTCCTGGAGACGTCCGGATGCAACATTACGAACATTATCGAGGAAGCGGTGGCCAAGCTGGGCGCTTCCCGAATGCTGTTCGGCACGGGATGGCCGGGAATGAGCCCGCATGCCGAGATTTACAAGATCAACAAGCTGAAAATATCGGCCGAGCAGCGGGAGTGGCTGTTCTCCAAAACGTTCGACTCCTTGTTCCCGATGCCGGCGGCGGGGGAGGCGGCGTTATGAGGAGCGCGGCGAGTTCGTCCGAACTGGAAAAAATGACGACGGCCGAGGCCGGGGAAATGCTGCGCAAGGCGCAGGCGGCGATTATCCCGATCGGCTCGACGGAGCAGCATGGCGGCAATATGACGATGAACACCGACACCCGGCTCGCGGTCGAGGTCGGCCGGCGAATCGCCGACGCCCTTTATCCCCGCCTCGTCGTGCTGCCCGCGATTCCGGTCGGCATCTCCTATCATCATATGGAATTCGCCGGCAGCATGACGTTATCGCCGGACACGCTGCAAGCGGTCGTCTTCGACTATATCCGCAGCATGAAGAAGCACGGAATCCGGCGCTTCGTATTCCTGAACGGCCATGGCGGCAATCAATCCTTGCTGTCTACCGCCGCTACGATCGCTTATCATGAGCTTGGCGTGGAAGCGGTCAACGTGTTCTACTGGAACTTGGCGACAGAGGAAATCCGCCAGCGGGCGAGCACGCCGAGGTACGGTCACGCCTGCGAGATCGAAGCTTCCTTCGGCTTGCACTTGGACCCGTCGATCGTCCGACAAGGCAGTCTGCGCAAAGCTTCGCTCCGGGAGTATCCGTTGCCTTATACGGGCTTCGAGCCGGGCAATAAGGTCGATTACCCTTACCCTTGGAAGATGGTCACGGACGACGGCTCGCTGGGGGACGCCACGAAGGCGAGCGCGTCGCTCGGGGAAGAATTAATCGGACTGATTCTGCGAAGGCTTGAACTATTTCTCGAACAATTCCTGCAAAGGAGGGCGTAGCCGGACATGTTGCTGCGGCATAAGAAGGCGATCGTTACCGGCGGCGCGCGGGGAATCGGCCTGGCGATCGCCGAAAGGTTTCTGCGGGAAGGCGCTGCGGTCGCAATCTGCGATATTCGGGAAAAGTGGCTGGAGGAGGCGCTTTCCGCGTTGGGAGAGCTCGGCGATATACGGGGAGAGGCGTTGGACGTATCCGACCGGGGAGCCGTGGAAGCTTTTTTCTCCGGGCTTGCGGATGAAGGCTGGGCGGCGGACATTCTCGTCAACAACGCGGGCATCGCGGCCAGCACGCCGTTTCTCGAACTGACGGACGACCTCTGGGACCGCACGATGAACGTCAATCTAAAGGGTGCTTTTTACTGCTCGCAGGCGGTGCTGGGCGGAATGATCGAACGGGGAGCCGGCGTCATTCTGAACGTCGCTTCCACGAACGGCATGCGAGGGCAGCCGACGATGGCCCACTACAACGCGAGCAAAGCGGCGCTGATCTCGCTCAGCCAGACGCTCGCGGTGGAATTCGCGCCGCACGGCATTCGCGCCAACAGCGTGTGTCCCGGCTCGATCGCGACGGAGCTGAACCTGAAGGATTCCGGATGGTCGCCGGACTTCCTGGAACGGTTGCGCGGACGCATTCCGCTCGGCCGCTTCGGCGACCCGGCGGACGTCGGCTGGGCGTGCGCCTATCTGGCTTCAGACGTCGCCGGATTCGCGACCGGACAGACGCTCGTCCTGGACGGCGGGCTGATTGCGCGGCAGTGAGGATGTGCGCAACGCCCAAATCTTACGAAATCGGAGGCATCGAGAATGGGAAAAATCGAGAAACGGCTGGCGGAGCTGGGCATCCGATTGCCCGAAGCTCCCAAGCCGGTAGCGCTATACGAGCCCGCCATGACGCTCGGAAAGCTCGTCTATACGTCCGGCTCCGACTGCAGGGTGAACGAACGATTGCTGTACGAGGGGAAATTGGGCCGGGAGCTGACGATCGAGCAAGGAGCGGAAGCGGCTCGGCAGACGGCGATCAATTTGCTCGCGATATTGAAGGAGCATCTGGGCGATTTGGATCGGATCGACCGGATCGTCAAGCTGCTCGGATTCGTGAACAGCGCACCGGGCTTCTGCGAGCAACCCGCGGTCATTAACGGCGCGTCCAAGCTGCTGATCGACGTGTTCGGGGAGAGGGGACGTCACGCGCGGTCGGCTGTCGGCATGAACGAGCTGCCTTTCCACACCCCGGTCGAGATCGAAATGATCGTTTCCATTGAATAGTTTTGGAATTGTACTAACGACAGCGAGAGACGGGCCCCCGTCTCTCTTTCCTTTTCCGTGCAGTCGATTTCACGAGCAAGCGGCATCTATGGAGCATTAGGGCGCATTGAGAGAAAACAGCCTTGGGCCAACTGGCTATGCATATCGCAGGATTGCCCGGGAGCATTGGCGAATTGTTGGATGAACCCGTTCGCGAAGTCCCGTCGGTGCCTGCCGGAAGCAACGTCGTTGAGCGAGATCCTCTCGGTATTCGATCGCCGCATGGAAATCGCCGAACAAAAATTGCTTGCATGGGGAGAGGCCGGACTCATGGAGACGTGGAAGCTCACCCATGAAGGCGTTCCGGTGTTGGAAGTTCCCCGGTATCGAATGGTGCGCACCTTGATGCTCAATCATTGGGTCCATCATCGGGGACAACTTACGGTTTATCTTCGGCTGCTGGAGGTTGCGGTTCCGGCGATATACGGATCCAGCGCGGACGAGAAATAACTGCGTAACGAAACGAGGCTGATGGCCAGGGGCAACCTGATCGACGAAGTGGATTGGATGGAAGCGGGCGATGTGGAAGCGTTATTTCCGAAAGGGGCCGACATCGCCGTACAAACGATGAATCAAGGCTTCGAGGCAGAAGTCGTGAAGATCGTCCGGGACAAGTCGAGCTGGGTCCTGAAAGTGTGGAGCAAGCAGGCCAAACCGGATATTCGTTATCAATACCGTCTGCTCAGCGAGCTGCACGATCGGGGATTGGCCGTCTCCAAGCCGATCGGCTGGGGGGTTCGGGGCGGAGGAGATCCCGTGCTGCTCACGTCCTTCGACGGAAATGCCATTGCGCGAATGGACAAAGGAAAGATGATCGAGATGGCGCGAATTCTGGCGGCCATCCATCGGCTGCGGATCGAGGACAAGATCGAATTGCCGCGGTACGATTTTATCGATTATTTTTATCCCGGCGTGCGCGAGCATCCCGATTTGCACGACATCCTGGTTCCGCTCGTCCGGCTCGCCGAAGTGAGGCAGGAACGGCTGATTCACGGAGATTACCATCTGTTTAATCTCGTCGAGAGCGAAGACGGAGGCCGGTTGACCGTCATCGATTGGACGAACGGGCAATTGGGCGATCCCCGGTACGATTTCGCTTGGTCGTTCGTTCTGAAAAGGATCTACGTCTCCGAACGATATGCGCAAGCTTTCCGCCAAGCCTATTTGGCGGAACACCCGTATTCGCCGGCGGAGCTCGAACCTTTCGAAGCGTTGGCCTGCCTCAGATGGATGCTGCTGCGGCGTTACGGCGGCGTCCCGAACGGCGCGGACGCGATGAAAAGGGCGGAAGCCCTTATTCGCGGGAGCGCGTTGTTGAAGTCCGGCGGCGGGCTTGCGCTGTAGAGGCGATTGGGCGATGTGAAAGGTCTGCGGGAAACGAAAGCAGGGCAGAGAAACGAAACAGCACGAACAAGGATTGTCAGGGGGCTTTCCGCGATGAGGGAGATGCGGCTCCATAGTCGCAGAATGCGACAATGAAGTGCCGTGCGTGCGTGCCCGGCCAGGGGCTCATTGTCTCAACATACAATTCCTGTCGATAAAAAAGAGGCTATCCCTCGGTCCGCTATCGGACACAGAAGACGTTATTTTGCCGAAACCTCTTCATTTTGAAGGCGATTCGGACAGAGGATCCGTTATTTCGATGTTGAGCGGCCGAAATCGCCGTCTCGGAGCCAAATAACGGATCCTCTGTCCGTGAAGGTGCGCAAAACCCGGATTTGTTCACAGATAGCGGATCGTCTGTCCGAACGGGCTGGGGGATTGGAGCAATGCGGGACGGTAGAAGACGAGCAATGCGGAAGGTAGGCGATGGAGCCGGGACGGTAGAAGACGAGCAATGCGGGACGGTAGGCGATGAGCAATGCGGGCGGGGGGCGACGTCGGGGGAGCGTGAGGTCTGCGGAAACGGAAGAACAGAAAGCGCAACGAACGGCGCGAAGGCGCGAAATGGACCGTCAGGGCGATCGCCCTGGCGGTTTTTCCAATTGACACCCCATTGTACTAGTGGCATAATACAATCGAGTTCCGAGGCAGGTGAGTCGCGCGTGTTGAATTTTCATGAGCTGAAGCTGAACCATAAGGACCCCGTCTATTTGCAGGCGGTCCTATATGTCAAACGGCAAATTCTGCTGGGCAGAGCGGTATCCGGCGATAAGCTGCCCTCCAGGCGGGAGGTCGCGGCGCAATTGAGCATTAACCCGAATACGGTGCAGAAGGCGTTCAAGCTCATGGAGGACGAGGGCTTCGTGCGCACGAGCAGCACGACGGGAAGCGCGATCTACGTCGACGACTCAATCTACCGGCGCATCGAAGAGGAGCTGACCCGCGAGCTGGTAAAGTCGTTCGTCGACGCGGCCAAGGAAATCCGGCTGCCGTTCAAAACCGTCGTCGAGCTGATCAGCGAGCATTGGGATTAATTTTTTTTCGAAATGCTGTATTATGCCTATCATACAATTAAGGGGTTATGGACCAGATGAAAGGTTTATACCGTCTGCTGAACGTCGAGTTCGCGAAGTGGATCGTCTTCATTGCGGCATTGTGCGCCGCTTCGATCCTTCTGCCGCTCCTTCTCCTGCATCGCATGGTGCGGAACTATAACGAATATGCGGTTCACGAAAGATTCGAGGAGCTGTACGCGTCGTCGGGCATGCCGATGCTTTTTCTTGCCATTCTGGCGCTGGCCTGCGTCTACTTCCTGGTTACGATATACGCGGATTATTGGGGCAGCAAAAGCATCTACACGTACTTAACGCTTCCGGTAAGGCGGGAGTCGCTATACTTCGGCAAGCTGATCGCGTTCCTGGCCTGCTTGCTGCTGCTATGGGCGTCGCACCTGATCGGCATCCGGCTCGGCTACGCGCTCGTCGCGGCCCGAATCGGCGGTTACGCCGAAGGGGAATTCCTGATGCATAACGGCTATTTTCTCGCAATGATCCGCTCCGACCTGTTCCGGCTCTTGCTTCCGCTCGGCTTCGGCCGGCTGCTGTCGACGCTCGGCATCCTCTTCGTCGTCGCGACCGGCTTCTATTACGGGGCATTGTGCGAGCGAAGCCGCAAATATTTCGGATTCGCCGCTCTCGCCGCGGCTTTCTGGATCGCGTTCGACGTCGTCGTCTACCGCCTGAATGAGAGCGCGCATTATTTCGAGCCAAGAAGCCTGTACCTCAGCAGCGGCCTGCTGTTCGCGACAGGGGGGTTTTTCGTCTGGCACAGCCTTCGCTTGATTCGCAGGGGAGCCGTCGCGTAACGCGTTCGCAGAAGGGAGAAACTGGAGTGAACAAAGCCAATTGGGAGAAAATCAAAAAACACGCCGCCATCCCCGCCTTGGCCGCGGCGATCGTCGTTATCGCGGCGATGGCGATCTCTACGTATCGGTTGAAGGATAACGGAACGTTCGAATTGCGGGATTTGTCCGGCAGCCGGGACGCGATCCGCGACGTGACGATCCGCGGAGAGCTGCGAGACGGGGTCCATCGGACGCGGTTTCGCGTGGAAGAGGGCGTGTTGAGAGTCGTAACGGATATTTCCTCGCAACCGTATCAGTCCTATCCGTATCGCAATTCGCGCGGAGGGCTTGTCAAATGGGGAGAAGGAATGGATTATAGCGTTGAGGATCGAATCTCATCTTATTTGATTACTTCTTGGGAACGGAATGAGACGCTTTATTCGGCTCCGGTTGGGCAGACGGTGGTTGATTTGCCTATTCATTATCGGAAACCGGAGGGAGCGAGCAGGCCAAATCCTTTGATGAACTTGGCTGAGTATGGCATCGCGGTGATTGGGGAACGTGTTTTCTTTACGGTGCCGGTTTCCGCGAGTTTTAGCGGCGTCAGCTACATCTACGAGCTTGCATTTTACTGGTGGGGCTATCCTCCGGTAAATACGGAAGACTATACCCCCCGCAAAATCGTCGAGATCGATCTGGATGCGCATAAAGCCGGAGGAATGGCCGGCATCGAAATTCTTGGCATGGAGTCGATCGGCGGCCGGCTAGCGCTGCTGGTCGTGGAGAATCGGGAGTTGAAGATCAAAAGTTTCGATCCCGATAACGGACAATTTCTAGGAGAGGCGTCCATTCCAGACTTTCAGACGTCCAATGGACATGCCGTTTCAGGGGAGATGCGCACTTATCAAGCTGATTATGAGGCATACGTCAATCATGATCGGAATTTGCTTACGCTGTACTTTCGATCTTCATCTTCCGATGCAAATCTGTCCGACGCCACGATCCTGACGCTCGACTTTACGGACGGAGTTGCCATCGTGAATCGAACGGGCGCAACGTTCGAAGTTGGAGGGGACGATCCCTTCGATGTCGTGTCGGGAATGCACTATCGAAATGGCAAATTGTTCGTAATTCAATCTTATCAAGTGCCGATGACGGAACGATCTCGGGTAAAATTCGATTGGCTTCAAAGCAAGCTGCTGTACCTCTACGTGTACGAACAGTCGAAGCTGCTCTACAAAGGCGAGCTCGTTACCGACCTGAACGACGACCATATTCACGCGTACAATTTGACGCCGGGCAGCGGCGGGTTCGGCTACTCGCAGATGGATTACCGCCATTTCGCGAATCTCGAGATCGAATAGACGCCCCGGGAAAGGAAGGATCTGCATGATCGAGCTGAAATGCGTGGACCAACGTTATCCGATCAGCAACGCGCTCTTGTATATTCGCGGTCTCACGATCAACAAAGGGGAGTTCGTCGGCATTCTCGGGGAGAACGGCAGCGGGAAAACGACGCTCCTGAAGGCGATTCTGGGTATCGGCGAGCTGCAGGACGGCGAGCTTGCGATCGAGGGCAAGCGCGTCGACGAGCAGTTCGCGCGAATGGCGTTCGTTACCGAGGAGGGCAGCTTCCTGCCGAATCGGACGCCGATCGAATACGCCCGCTTTCTCGCCGATTTTTTCCCCGATTTCGATCGGGACTATTACGAACGGCTGCTGAAGCTTTACGAGCTGCCCGTCGATCGTAAAATCCGCACGTTCTCCAAAGGGCAGAAGATGAAGCTCGAGATGAGCGCGGGCTTGGCGAAAAGAGCCGACTATTTTCTGATGGACGAACCGTTCGTGGGCAAAGACGTATTTTCCCGGCGCGATTCGTTGAAGCAGCTGATGTCCGGACTGAAGGGCGGCGAGACGATTGTGCTGGCGACTCATCAGGTCGACGAGATCGAGAACGCGATCGACCGCGCGCTCGTGATCCATAAGGGCCTCGTTCGGGCCGACGTCTATATCGACGAGTTAAGGGAACAGGGCAAAAGCTTGACCGACGTCATGGTCGAGGCGAGGAATCTGCGTTCGTACGGCTGAGCCGGAGGAAGAGAGGAAAATGGAAACGCCTGTAGAATAATGACAAGGATCGGTACGACGACGGCGCCGATCGAATCATAGGATCGCCGGTTTCTCTCATATAATGGCCGTATGAAGGAGGGCGCGTCTATGTGGATCGCGGCATTCATGCTGATCGGCTGCCTGTCCGGGTTCGTGCTGTTCCGCAAAAAAACGCTGTCCGCCCCGCGAGATTCCGATACTCGAACCGCCCGGAAAGTGTCCGTGATCATCCCCGCCAGAAACGAAGAAGCGAACTTGCCGCATCTGCTCGAATCCTTGCATAAGCAAACGTTGCAGCCTTATGAAATCATCGTCGTGGACGACGGCTCGGAGGACCGGACGCGGGAGATCGCCGAGCGCCGCGGCGTCCGCGTGATCGAGGGAACCCCGCCTCCTCCGGGTTGGACGGGGAAAAACTGGGCCGTCTGGAACGGCTATTTGCGCGCTGCCGGCGACGTCTTCGTCTTCCTGGATGCCGACATCCGCCTTACCCCGAATGCGCTCGCTTCCTTGCTGCTGGCAAGGGAGCGGTCGAAGGGCGTCGTCTCGGTCGTTCCTTATCACGATACGGCGAAGCCGTACGAGAAGCTTGCCATGATCCTGAACCTGCTCGGCGTCTTCGCGTTTACGTCCGCCTTCGAACGGAACAATCCGCGCAAAGGACTGTACGGCTCGTGCATCGTGGCTCTCCGGGAAGATTACGAGAAAATCAACGGACACGAGAGCGTGCGCTCCGAAGTGCTCGACGACCTGTTCCTGGGCTCGAAGTTCATGGAGGCCGGAATTCCGATCGACAACTACATCGGATACGGCTTCGTATCCTTCCGCATGTATCCGCAAGGCATCCGCAGCGAGATCGAGGGCTTCAGCAAGGGAGCCGTGCTCAGCACGTCCACGCTGAGCGGCAGGACGATTGTCCTCGTCGCGGTCTGGGTGGCGGGGCTGCTCGTCTCGGAAACAGCGCTGGCGCTGGCTGGCACGTCTTGGGCCGTTCCGCTCGCGATCGGCTATGTTCTTTACGCGTTGCAATTGTTTTATTTCAACCGTTACGTCGGCGTCTTCGGCTTCATCATTCCCGTGCTGCATCCGATTGCAACCCTCTTTTTCCTGACGGTCATGGTTTATTCGCTCTATCAAGTCGCCGTGCTCGGACAGGTGCGCTGGAAAGGCAGGCAGATCCGGGTAGGGGGCTCGAAGGAGCGATGACACTCTTATGGATAGCGCTTTCTTTTTTTGCCGGTTCGCTTATGTTCTCCTATTGGCTCGGCTTGGCCGCGAAACGCGACTTAAGAGCCGTCGGGGACGGGAATCCGGGCGCGTTGAACTTATGGAAAGCGGCGGGCTGCAGGTTAGGGCTGTTGGGGATCGCGCTCGACTTCCTGAAGGGGTATGTTCCGACCGTATGGATCGCCGGAACCGTTCATGCCGAAGGGGGCTTGCTCGTTCCGCTTGCCTTGGCCCCGATCGCGGGCCACGCCTTTTCTCCTTTTCTGCGGGGCCGCGGCGGCAAAGCGATCGCCGTCTCCTTCGGAGTATGGAGCGCGTTGACGGGGTTTGAAGCTTCTCTGGCCTATGCGATCATTCTTGCGCTGCTGAAGGCGTTCGTCCGGTACCGGACCCGAGGCAAGCCGTCCGCGGAATCGGACGGCTTGCAAGTGATGGGCGGCATGCTGCTGCTCGTGCTCTACTTGGGGCTCCGCTCGTATCCCGTCGCGATTCTGGGCGTCGGTCTGGGCAACTTCGCGATTTTGGCCTACAAGCACAGGGCCGAATGGAGGAGCCGGATGCAGAAGGGGGCCGCGTCCGATCGTCGTTCCGGCGAGAAGGAAAACTATACGAAGATGTAGCGGTAGGAACGGGAGCCGATCCGGGCGGCGAAAGGCTGGGCGAGCCGGTACAGATAGCCGAAGTCCGGATAGTTCGCCTGATCCGTCAAGTACGCTGACGTCGTGCTGCCGGGCCGCCGGGCCCGGTTAAGGGCGGCGATCATGTCGGCGGCCGATCCGATCCCGATTCCATGGCCGAAATAGAGGTCGTTCCCGAGCTTAATGACGTTCTCTCCTTGCCATTCCGGCTTATCCGGGTCGTGATCGGGATTGCGGAAATAGAGGACGTCCCCCGGATACGCCTCGCGGAAATCGTTCACCGTCTGCAATTGCAGGTCGTTGTCGTAATGCCAGTCGTACAGGAGCAAATTGTTGAAGTAGGCGTGAAAAGCGTTCCGGCCGATCATATCGAGCACGGCCTTGTACAAAATGATGACCATGGCGGTGGCGCATTCGAATCCGTACAGGCGGCCGTTCACGTAAATATCGTTGAGCGCTTCCGACGGCGATACGCCGGGGTTTTGCCGGAAGCCGCCTCTTTCGTCCAGGGTCCAATAGCGCTCGTTCGCGTAGGAACGGTCGAAGGTCGTGAAGCTCGCGCCGCTCGCGTTCAAGGCGCGGGCGGCCGCCACGATCCGGCTTCTCATGTTCAATTCGAACAGCAAGGCGCCGGGGGAATCGTACCGGTAAGTCGCGGGGCTTTGCATTTTTTGCCGCAATATCGCTCTTTCCAGCTCCGTAAGCGAAGACGCGTCGAACGCATTCAGGTCGTAACCGGGTATTTGGATCATGAGGTCCCTCCGTATTCGGTCATCCGTTATCGTATGGGTTATTGTACGAAGGGAGCTTGCCGGTTGTGCCTCGCGCGCGGTTTTTACTCCCGCGCGACCCCGCGTTCGCGGCCGTCCGCGGCGATGATCCACAGGGCGAGCTGCAAAGCGACCGCGTCGCGAAAGTCGAGCGGATCGCAGCCCGAGCGGGCACGGATTTGCTCGAGCCGGTAGATCATCGTGTTGCGATGGATGCCGAGCCGCTTCGCGGCAGCGGCGATGCTCAGGTTGCAGGCGAAATGAGCTTCGAGCGTCTCGCGAACCTTCGGCGCAAGGATCGGCGCGAACCGGTCTGCGACCGCGCGCCGGAAGTCGGGGCCGATCTCCCGGGCGAACGCTTGCCAGGACAAGCTTTCGTAATAGGAGACGCGCGGGACGTCGTCGCTCCATTCGAGCGCGATCAAGCTTTCGCAGCAGCTGGAGGGCAGCTCCTCCAGCGAATCGACCGGCGTGCCGACGCCGATGGCGAGCGGCGCGTGCGGCATGAAGGCTGCCGCGAGCGATTCCAGCAGCGAGGAGACTCGGGATTCGGATTGACCCGAGAAGATCAGCGCATAATGGCCGGTACGGTGATGGCCGACGAGCGCGGCATCCGAGAATCGCCGGAAGAGCTCCGCGTATAGGGACGCGTCGGCTTCCGTATCGCCGGGTCCCGGCTCGATCGCCGCGACCCGGTAAGGCGGGCGGAGCGCGAACGGAATCGGCTGCAGGCGGCGGTTAAGCTCCCGAACGTCCGGCTGCGTCGTTCCCGGCTCGAGCAGTTGCTCCGCGATTCGGCCCGCAAGCGACTGCTTCCAGTTGCGGTCCAGACCGATCTGCTCTTGCTGGAGCATCAGCTCCGCGGTCATCTTGACGAGCTCCGCGTAGGGCAGCATTTCGTTCGGATCTCCCGTCACGCCGACGGCTCCGACGACCGCGCCTTCGAATTCGACAGGCAGGTTGATGCCGGGCAGCGCGCCTTTCCATCTGCGAGCCTCATCCGGCTTAACGGCATACGGTTGTTGCCGGTTCGCCGCTTCCATCGCGGCTTCGTGATAGCTGCCGATCCGGGACGGGTCTCCGCTGGCCAGCACCTTCCCGTCCGCATCGAAAATATTGACGTTGCGTTTCACGCGCTTCATCGTTTCTTCCACGATCGTACGGGCCAATTCCTGCGTTAGCACGGCGGTTCGTTCCTCCTTTGTCGACGTTGGGATATGTACATCATAACCTAATTTTCTAATGCGAAGTAGGTTAATTATTGTGCATATTAAACGATGAATTCCACGTTCATTCAGGATAAGCTATTTACAATAACGTCAAGGAGGCTGCTAGATATATGAAAATCGTCTTGGCCCCGGATTCGTACAAAGGCACGTTGACCGCCGTTCAAGTGTGCGAGGCGATGCAGAGGGGCATCCGCGAGGAGCTCCCGGACGCGGAATTCGATCGGATTCCGATGGCCGACGGCGGGGAAGGCACGCTGGAGGCGATCGTGCAAGCCGCGAACGGGCGAACCGAAGAGATTGCCGCGGCCGGCCCGCTCGGCGCGCCGATCCGCGCTTCGATCGGCCGGATCCGGCAGGGCGAGGCGGACTGGGCGGTATTGGAAGCCGCCGGGCTGTTCGGACTGCCGATGCTGCGGCCTGAGGAACGCAATCCGCTGCGTACGACCTCGCGAGGGCTCGGGGATGCGATCCGGGCGGCGCTCGATCTTGGCTATCGAAAGATGGTCGTCGGCCTCGGAGGGAGCTCGACCAATGACGGCGGAATGGGCATGCTCACGGCGCTGGGCGTTCGCTGCCGCGACGCTTCCGGGGAGGAATTGCACGGATTTGGAAGGGACCTGGCCGCCGTCGCGCGGATCGACTTCTCCGGACTCGACGCCCGGCTCGCGGAATGCGAGCTGCTCGTCGCCAGCGACGTGGCCAATCCGCTGCTCGGTCCGAGCGGGGCTACGCGCGTCTACGGCCCGCAGAAAGGCGCCGATCCGGATGCGCTGGAGCTGCTGGAGACGGCGATGGCTCGCTATGCGGCATTGACGGAACAAGCGACGCCGGCCGCGTTCGCTTCGTCCCCCGGCGCGGGGGCCGCCGGCGGCTTGGGCTTCGCGCTCATGACGATCGGGGCGAGCATTCGGCCCGGTGCGGAGGTGGTCGGCCGGCTGTGCGGCTTGGAGGAGCGGGTGAGGAACGCCGACGTCGTCGTGACGGGCGAAGGCAGCAGCGACAGCCAGACGTTGTACGGCAAGCTTCCGCTTCACGTCGCTAACGTCGCGAAGCAAGCGGGCAAGCCCGTCTTCCTGCTCTCCGGAAGCCTGGGGGACGGATGGACCGAGCTGCTCCCGCGTTACGCCGGCTGCCTGGCGACCGTAACCCGCCCGGCCGAGCTGGGGGAAATCTTGCGGGACGCCGAGAGCAATCTCGTCTCGGCTTCCCGCAATTTGGGGCGATTAATCGCGGTCTTCGGCGCGCAGGCGATCGGCCGTTAGCGGATGTCCGCGAGCAGCCGAACGATTTCTTCGCGAGTCATTCGCGGCGCGAAGGCGATCCTCAGCACGCCGTCCGGCAGCAGCTGCGCACGCCGCGGATCGAGCTCCTCCCAGCGGACACACGATCCGTTATTTGCTCGAAATCCCCTGTTTTGAAGAGCCTGCGGACACACGATCCGTTATTTCGAAAAAAATCGGCAAATGGTGCTTGGTTTTGGGCAAATAGAGGATTCTCTGTCCGCGAAGGGGCGAAAAAAACGGGTTTGTTCACAGATAGCGGATCTACGGTCCGAACGGGATGGGCAAACCCGGCGTCGGCCGAGGGAGCCCCGTGAAAGCCTGCTCGGCAAGCATGCCGAGAGCGGCCACGGGGTTTCGTCTCCGGGACCTGAACCCCCGGCAGCGACGGGTCATTGGAGCGGCGACTTGACGCGGTACCAGTAACGGTATGCCTCCGAGTAGCCGAGCTTGGCGTACAGCCGTATTGCCGGAGCGTTGTTCGCGACGACCGCGAGGCAGCTTTTCGATGCCCCGTTGATCTTGCCCCACCGCAGCAAATTCAAAATCATCTGCTCGGCGAATCCTCTGTTTCTGTATGCCTCGTCCGTCACGATATCGTACAGTCCGATCACCCCGCGTTCGATCGCGCCGAGTCCGCACGAGACGATGCGGCCGTCCTGATGAAGCGAAATATAAGCCTTCTTGGCTTGGCTCGCGTTCAACACCCGCTGCATAACCGGCTTTTTCCCGTCTTCGACCCGGCTCATCGCGCAATAATGGTACAGCCATTCGGAGTGCGGCTCCTCGTCGATCGTTACGGTGGCGATCTCGGGCGGACGAAGCCGGTCCAGCGGAAGCGTCTGCACGATCGACTCGTCGACACGGGCATAGCCCCGGTCCGCAAGCGCCCGGTCCAGCTCCTCCGGCTTCGCGAAGGGGGTGATCTTGTAGATCGCGTTCAATTCTCGTTCGGCGTAAATCCTTTCGCAAGCTTCGATTTTGCGCGATAGAGCAAGCTTAGACTCGTAGATCGGGCTGATCGAATTGGCGCGTTTCGTATAGCCGTCGGCGAATCGGAGCAACCAGCCGTCGTAGAGCATCGTGGACAGGGCCGGCCACTGGTTCAGCGAGATTTCTTCGATTTCCTTGCCGCTATCGACTTGCATGACTTCCATGCGAATTCTCTCCTTGGTTACTCTCTTTATGAATAATAATACATAACAATGAATATAAATTCAACCAGGCGAGTGCCGGATTCGTCAGTACAGTTGATGACAGACGTCCGTCACGAGAAGCGGATCAGCCGCGCGGAGATTACGGCGATGATCGGCGATGCGGCAACATCGATAATCGGAGTTTCCCAGGGGCGTTCCCGGAAGATTGACATCGAATCTTCCGGGAACGCTCTTTTTGCATCTTCGATATATGAGGGGGGCCTGTCATCCGCTTGATCTTCCGCTATCGGACACAGAAGACCTTATTTGTACGAAAATACCACTCCTAGCACGAAAGAAGGCGCAAAAAGGCCCCCCTAATCCAGATAATTTCTTTTTGTTAAAATTATCCGCTAAGTTTGGTCAGTTATTGTGTGAGTTGAACTTTGTAGCCTAATTGCTCGATTCGTTTGATCAGGGTGTTCACATTGGGTTCCTTTTTCTTGCGTACAAATCTGTCGCCCATCTCTTGGTAAGGGGTACCCGTTTGCAGCACGTGGTAAGCGATTCGGATAATCAAATGGCAGAGCGCACCTACGGCTTTTGTGTGTCCCTGTCGTTTAAGCACGCTGCGATAGAAATTGCTTAATCGCGTATCTTTGCTTCGAATCGATGCATTGGCGGCTTGATTTAAGGCTGACTTCAAGTATTTATTGCCCTTACCTGTCCCGGTCTTCTTTTTTTTCCCCGCACTTTCGTTTTGCCCCGGGCTGACCGTCGCCCAAGAGGCTAAATGATGTTCGGTTCCGAACGCCGACATGTCAGGACCGATCTCCGCCAGGATGTCCGCCGAGCCATCCCGATCGATGCCGGGGATCGTGTCCAACAAATCGAGTTCATGTTGATACGGTTGTAAGATGAGTTGGATTTCCTGCTCCAACTCTGCGATCTCTTCTTCAAGAAAATCGTAATGCTTCATAATCCGAGCCAGCATCTTGCGATGATGCTTGTTCACCCGACCGTTCATCGCTTCTACGAGCTGAGGCACTTTTTTCTTTAATTTCCCTTTTACGATCTCTCGGATCTGCGCTTCGGTCAGTACCTCACCGTTGATCAGCTTTTCAAGCAATGCGCGTCCGGAAACGCCGAATAGGTCCGTCACATAGGTCGTTAGCTTGATATTAGCATCTTGCAGCACCTTGTGGACCCGATTTTTTTCAGAAGATAGCATCTGAACCAGCTTCCGCCGGCGCCGCGTTAAATCCCGAGCTTCACGAATATCGCGCGGGGGGACGAAGCTGGCAGGAATCATGCCGCAACGCATCAGCCGACAGATCCATTCCGCATCCTTCACATCGGTTTTGCGGCCCGGAATATTCTTGATCCGCTGCGCGTTGCCGAGCGTGATACGAAACTCCTGCTCCAGGACGTTCCAAACCGGTTTCCAGTAGACGCCGGTGCTTTCCATGGCGACATCCATGCACCCGCGCTCTGTGAGCCAGTCGGCAAGCTCCAGTAGTCCCTTCGTCGTCGTGGAGAAGGTTTGGATCTCCTTCTTGGGTCTCTGATCGAGCGGACCATACATCACACAAGCGACGACCGTCTCCTGATGAACATCCAGACCTGCGCAACGTTCCAAAATAGGTTCCATAAACACAATCTCCTTTCTAACAGATCATGCAACTGGTAAAAGAAAAGTATATTTGTACGCGAACCAATGGTTAAAGCAACCAAGGGTGTCACACGGCGGTGCACGCAGTTGCAGTAAGTCGGATTTTGTCACGGGCTCAAGGCACCAAAATAAGGACGACTTTTGATCTGTTGACAAGATTGTAAACGTAGCGCCAGAACGGCGACAACTGGTATTTTCATCCCCGGTGGTGGACGATAGACCATGAAGGATTTTGTCGAAACCCCCATATTTTGAAGGTGATTCGGACAGACGATCCGTTATTTCGATGATTTATGGCCGAAATCGCCGTCTCGGAGCCAAATAACGGATCCTCTGTCCGCACAGATGCAAAGAAACCGGTTTTGTTCACTATTAGCGGATCCTCTGTCCGATCGGTCGGCCGGCGCGATGGTAACTTGCCATATATGTCGATACGATATATAATAAATTCCACAATAAATATGTAATTAATGACATAGGAGGCGGCGGAATGTACGAACTGTTCGTGTTGGGAGAGCTGATGACGGGGGATAAGCACGGATATATGCTGCAGGACGTCCTCAAGAACGCGATCGGTTTCGTTCGCAAGATCAGCTCGGGGACGCTCTATCCGCTGCTCTCCCGCTTGACGGAGAACGGGTGCATCCAACTGCGGACAGAAGAGGAAACGGAGGGCGGAAGAACGAGAAAAATATACGGAATTACCGACAAGGGCCGGCGTCGGTTTCGGGAGCTGATGGAGCTGCCGCTGGAGGCGTTCGCCGAGGCGGATGCGGAGCTTGCGTTCCGGTTCAAGATGGTTTATTTCCAATATGTCCCCAAGAAAATCCGTCTTGCAAGCCTGGAGCAGTATTTGAGCAGCGTTCGACGGAATCTCGGACAATCGGCCGAATTCGAAGCGTTCTTAAACGCGAGGAAGCCGGAGCCCGAGAAGCAGCGGATTCAACTGCTGCGCGTATTGGACCATCGCAAACGTCTTTGCGAGACGGATATCCGTTGGCTGGAAGAGGAGATCGAGCGCGTTCGCGGCACCGAAGAATAAGAGATAACGGAGATGGAGAGAAAATCATGGATCGATTATGGACGAAATCGTTTATTCTCATGACGTTGGGCATGCTGGCGCTATTTACGGGTTTTTATTTGCTTCTGCCTACGATGCCGCTGTTTATTCAGCAGCTGGGCGGCAGCGAATCGCAAGTCGGCTTCGTCGTAGGCGCGTTCACGTTGACGGCGGTCGTATTCCGCCCGATCGTCGGGGGGCTGCTCGACCGATACGGCAGGAGGCCGTTCATGATCTGGGGACTCGTTGCCTTCGCCGTCTCGATGTACTTGTACGACTGGGTCGGCGGCATCGCGGCGCTGCTCGCGCTTCGCGTGCTGCACGGCGCAAGCTGGGCGTTCTCGACGACGGCCGTCAGCACTTCGATAACGGATATCATTCCCGTATCCCGCCGCGGCGAAGGCATGGGCTGGTTCGGGATGGCGATGACGCTCGCAATGGCGATCGGCCCGCTGCTCGGCATCTGGATTCTGGACAACGGATCTTACCGTTCCTTGTTCCTGCTTGCCGCCGCGTTGTCCGTCGTCGCGCTGCTGTTGGTATTCCGGACCAAAACGCCTGAACGGCCGAAGGCGGAAGCGGGCAATTTCGTCTGGTTCGACCGGTCGGTGTTGCCCGTGACGTCGGCGCTCTTCTTCCTGGCCGTCGCGTACGGCGGAATTACGACGTTCCTGCCGCTGTTCGCGGAGCAGATCCGGGTCAACTCCGGCACCTTTTTCCTCGTCTACGCGTTGGCGCTGACCTTGGTTCGCCCGATCGCGGGCAAGCTTTCGGACCGGCTGGGGGAGGCGAGCGTAATCGTTCCCGCCCTTGCGGTTACGGCCGCCGCGTTGCTGATTTTAAGCGTCTCGAGCGGGATAGGCGGCGTCATTGCCGCAGGGGTGCTGTACGGAATCGGCTTCGGCTCGGCTCAGCCGGCGCTGCAAGCGGCGAACCTGCGATTGGTCCCTCCGGACAAGAGAGGCGTGGCGACGGCATCGTTCCTGACCGCGTTCGATCTCGGCATCGGCATCGGCTCGATCGGATTGGGCTGGGTATCCCAATACTCGAGCTACGGAACGATGTTCGCGGTATGCGCGGGCTCCGTGGTCGTGTCGGCCGCGCTGTTTCTCGGTATCGCCGGCAGGCGGCTGCGTCAAGCGGCATCCCTCACGAAACAGGTTGAAACTTCCAAATTTATGAAGTGAATCTCCTTTTTGGGTCTATGGGGCGCCATGAGGCCGTCACGTTGAAATAGAAGTACGCGATTGGGACGGCAACGCGTCGTGCTCCATCGTCCACCGCCCCGCTTTGCTCAACCCCAGGCCGTTCGGACAGAGGATCCGCTATTTTTGAACAAAACCGGGTTTTGCGCACCTTCGCGGACAGAGGATCCGTTATTCGGCCCGTTGATGGCGATTTCGGCCAGTCTTTATCGATATAACGGATCGTCTGTCCGAATCGCCTTCAAAATGTGGGGTTTTGGGAAAAATAAGGACTTCTGTGTCCGATAGCGGAAGATCAAGCGGATGACAAGTCACTTTCATCAAAGAAATGGCGGCACATAGGGGAGAACCCTCCGTGCCGCCATTTCTTTGATGTAATTAACGGTCATTATCTTCGTCAATCATCGTCGTCATCGTCATCATCGTCGTCGTCGTAATCGATCGACAGGATTTTGCCCGTACCGGCGTGGACTTCGACCTCGACTTTCCCGCGATTCGTCCTTAAGTCGACTTCATAGATCAGCACGCCGTCGTCTTCGTCCAACTCGGTCTTGATCACCGTTCCTTGCACCTTGTCGGCCGCGATCCGGGCTGCCTGTTCGGCGGAGACGGCCCGGCGGTCGGCATCGTTCGCAACGGAGCCCGATTTCCGACCGTCGCGGTGTCCATCGTCGCGATCCCGATCGTCGCGGTCCCGATCATCGCGGTCCCAGTCGTCCAATTCCACCTTCAGCGTTTTGCCGGTATGCGCGTCGATGTGAACGTCGTACTCCCGATTGTCCCGCACGACTTCGATGTCGTAGTAGACGACGCCTCGTTTCCGCTCGAGCTCCGCGCTGCGCGCTTGCCCGTTCGCCGCGGCTTCGGCCAGCTTGATCGCTTCATCGATGTCGATCGCCGCAACCGTCCGGGCTGTCTCGGACGGCTTCGCCACGTTATCGCCGGCTGTCGCGACGGGTTCGATTTTCGCCGCCGAGCTGATCGAAGCCGCGCTCGCGCCGATCGTTGCCGCGGTAAACACGGCGACCGTCGCGGCGATCCATTTGGTTCTTTTTTTCATCGTCATCCTGCTCCTCTCTTGTATCGAACACATTCAGAATACGCCATCGAAATGAGAGAAGAAGGTTAAGAACATTAGAATTCGATGATAAACCGGATTCGCGACGCCGCGCGATGCCGTCCGATCCTAATCGTCGTCGTCATCGTCTACGTCCCACAGCACCGACATGATCGCTCCCGATACGGCATTGACCTGGACGATCGCGTCCTCTCCGTGCTCGACGTCGACTTCCACGAGGTAGTAGATGCCATCTGAAGCCGAGCTTTTCAGCTCGATATCCTCCGCCTCGCCTTGGACGTGGGCGGCTGCAATAGCCATCGCCCGATCGGCGCCGATGAGAGCAGACGGCGGCTTCTCGCCGGAAACGCTCTCCCCGTCGCCGGAACCGGGAGCCGACGGAGACGGCGAGCCCCCCGTTTCGACGGGCGGCGGCGTCGGAACGTCATCGTCCGCGGTCCCGATGCGATTCAAATAGACGATATCTCCGCTGACGGCGTCGGCTTTGACTTCGTAGAGCCCCTTGTCCGTTTGAAGTCGCAGGACGTACAAGCGATCCTCCCGCGCGATTTCCTCGATCTGTCCGGGATAGCGGGCGAGAACGGCCTGCTGCAGGTCTTCGCCGGACAGCGCCTGGGGCTCGGGCTCCCAAGGTTTGCCTAGAAAGACGATTCCGATGGCGGCGAGAGCCGCGACGGCCCCGCCCGCGAGCCATGCCCATCGTCGGTTCATCTCCGGTTCCTCCTTTCCGTTGCGCGATCGGCAAGCCGGACCGCCCGCTTCGTGCGTATGGCGATGCCGATTGCCGGGTCCCTCAATCTTACTGCAAAGAGATGAGAATTCGCTGAGAAAACCAAACGTTCCGTCTTACGGCTTCGTCTGCGGCAGATAGATCGTCGCTGTCGTGCCGACGCCTTCCAGACTGTCCAGCTCCAGCCGCGCTCCCAGAGCTTCGGCGATCTCTTTGGCGAGCGACAAGCCCAATCCGAAGCCGCCGTTCTGCCGGCTTCGCGCCTGATCGACGCGATAGAACCGGTCGAACACTTTCGGCAATTCCTCCTTCGGAATGCCGACTCCGCGGTCCGCGACGCGAATCCAGGCGGAACCGTCCGAAGCGCCCGTCGAGACGGCGATCGGCTCCTCGCTGTATTTCCGCGCGTTATCCAGAAAAATAAAGAGCAGCTGCCGAAGCAGCTTCTCGTCGGAGAGCGCGCTCGCGGGAGCTTCGACCTCCACGTGAACGTCGCGCCGGTACGCCCTGCGAAAGGCGTCGGCGACTTCCGAGGCGATGCTCGCCGGATCGAGCGGTTCCGGACGGACGTTCCAATGGTTCCGGCTTCTGGCGAGCAGCAGAAGCTGCTCGGTCATCTCTCTCATTCGGAACGCCTCCGAATGAATCGCCTCGACGGATTCGGCGAACAGATCGGGGCGCTCCAAGCCTTTGCGCTTCAGCAGGCTGGCATAGCTTTCGATGACCGTAAGGGGCGTCTTCAGCCGCGAAGCGTTCCTGCTTTTCGAAGTTGTTTTCCAGCAGCTCGATCATCTCGTTGAACGTCTGTCCCATCTCCGCCAGTTCGTCCTTGGCCGCGCCGTCCGTTTGCAGCCGCTTGAACTTGCCGCTCTTCCGGATTTCCTTCATCGTGTTCGTCATGCCGGCGATCGGCTGCATGATCAGCCGGCTCAGCAGCCGGCCGGACACGACGACGGGGATCAGCGCGACGATCGTTACTGCGATGATCACGCTGCCCAACGCCTTCATGTTATCCACCGTTTCGCGCAAGCTCCGTGTCACCTGGACGTTGACGACTTCTCCGTCGTCCCAGATGACCGGAATCGACGTCAAGACGTAACGTTCGCCGTCGTATTCGAATGTCGTCTCCGTTTTGTCGGCATAATACGCCGCCTCTCTTTGGCTGAGATCCGATTGGGCCGGCGAGGTTACGGGCGGGTAACGGCTCGCGGCTTCGTTCGTGACGATCCGAAGCATGCCGTCGACCGGCACGTAAGCGCGCAACAGATCCCGAACGGGAATTTGGCCGGCGCCCAGACGAACGCCTTCGGCGGTCGCAGCCGCTTCCGCTCTCGCTTTGCCGAGTTCGCTGTTCATGGACAACCGGTCGAACAGCAGGTAGATCGTGGCGTTCATCGCGATCAACAAAACCGCGAACAGAATGGAGGAGTAGAGATGAATTTTGCTCGACAGTCTCATGGCGCGTCCTTGAGGACGTATCCGACGCCCCGAACGGTGCGGATAAGCTCCGGCTCCCGGCCTTGATCGATTTTTTTGCGAACGTAACGAATATAGACGTCGACGACGTTCGTATCGCCGTAATAATCGAATCCCCATACCGCTTCGACGATTTGTTCGCGGTTCAGGACTTGGCGCTTATGCTTCAGCAGGTAGACGAGCAAGTCGTATTCGCGAGGAGTGAGCTCGATCGGATCGCCTCCGCGATACACTTCCCTCGTTTTTTCGTTCACCTTGAGGTCCGCCGCGGTCAGCCAATCCTCGTCCGCGATCCGCGACGGCATCTTCGCCGCACGTTGGCGGAGCGATGCGCGGATTCGCGCCAACAGCTCTTCGATCCGGAACGGCTTGGTGATGTAATCGTTCGCGCCGAAATCGAGTCCGGATACTTTATCTTCCACCGACCCCTTGGCAGTGAGCAGGATGACCGGAGTTTGGTCGTCTTGGGCCCGGATTCGTCTCAGCAGTTCGATCCCGCTCATGCCGGGCAGCATGATGTCGAGGAGGACGAGATCCCAACGGTTCCCGCGATAAGCCTGCAGCGCCGCGGCGCCGTCTCCGAGCCGGGTCACCCGGTAGCCCTCGAGCTCGAGCTCGATTTCGAGCAATCGCGCGATTTTTTCTTCGTCTTCCACGACTAAAATATGGGCCTCCATGACATGCCTCCTTCGGCAATTCTCATGCTAATCATAGCATATCCGGGGTTGGCAATCCGTTCGACCGATATAGTAAAATAAATGGCATCGATTACAGCCGGATCAGGGGATACGTATATGCGACTGCCGAAAGCTTTCACGGATAAAATGAAAGATCTGCTGGGGGAAGATTACGAAGCCTTCAGGGCAAGCTACGAGGCAGACAAAGCCCAAGGCTTGAGAGTCAATCCGCTGAAATTGACCGTAGACCGGTTTGCGGATATCAGCCCTTTCGGTCTGCGGAAAATCCCGTGGGCGGCGGAAGGCTTCTATTACGGCAAGGAGGACCGGCCGGGCAAGCACCCGTATCACGAAGCGGGGCTGTATTACATCCAGGAGCCAAGCGCGATGGCCGTCGGAGAACTCGTCGATCCGCGGCCGGGCGAACGGGTGCTCGACCTGTGCGCCGCGCCGGGCGGGAAGACGACGCATCTGGCCGGCAGAATGGGCGGGGAGGGGCTTCTGGTCGCTAACGAGCCTCATCCCGCGCGGGCCAAAGTTCTTTCGCAGAACGTCGAGCGGATGGGCGTCCGCAACGCCGTCGTCCTGAACGAAATGCCGGACAGGCTCGCGGAGCGGTTTCCGGCTTTCTTCGACCGCGTGCTGGCGGACGCGCCTTGCTCGGGCGAAGGCATGTTTCGGAAGGACCCCGAAGCTTGCGCGGAGTGGAGTCCCGGCCATGTAACGATGTGCGCGGACCGGCAGGTCGATATTTTGCGGAGCGCGGCGGCGATGCTGAAGCCGGGCGGCAGGCTCGTGTATTCGACGTGCACGTTCTCTCCGGAGGAGAACGAAGGCGCGGTCAGCCGATTCCTCGCGCGGCATCCGGAATTCGAAGTGACGGACGTGCAAGCGTACGAGGGCTTCGATCAAGGCAGGCGGGAGTGGCTGCCGGAAGGCGAGGAACCGGCTGCCCGGCTGGATGCCACGTTGCGGCTCTGGCCTCATCGGATTCACGGGGAAGGCCATTACGTCGCAGTGCTGCGGAAGACGGACGGAGAGGAAGCCGCGAAGCGGAAATACGCGGGCGCTTCCTGCGACCCGAAAGCATTGAAGGATTATTTCGCGTTCGCCGAGTCAAGCTTGCGCGCGACCCCGTCGGGCCTGTTCACGACGTTCGGAGAACAGCTGTATATTTTGCCGCAAGGCATGCCGGACTTGGAGAAGCTGAGGGTCGTCCGTCCCGGCTGGCATTTGGGCGCGCTGAAGAAAAACCGCTTCGAGCCGTCCCATGCGTTGGCTCTGTCGCTGCGCGGAGACGAAGCGGCGAACCGGCTGAGCTTCGCCGCGTCTTCATCCGAGATCGTCGCTTATTTGAAGGGCGAAGCGTTGGCGGCGGAAGGGCGGAAGGGCTGGCATGTGGTCGAGGTCGACGGATATTCGATCGGCTGGGGCAAGGTCGCGGACGGGGCGCTTAAGAACCACTATCCGAAAGGGCTAAGATGGACGGGCGTATGAAGTCGAACAGCGAGAAAACGTAAAAAGGAGCTTTCGGCCGCGGGACTCGCGATGAACCGGTCGACAGCGCCAACAGGGCCACCTCACCCGTATCGGACACAGCGCCGGAACGCAACCAATTTGCGGATCCCGTATCGGACACAGAATACCTTATGTGTTAGGAAATGGCTAGAATCGAGAAGTTTCGGACAGAGAATCCGTTATTCCTCGAAATTGCGCTCGAATCGGCCTGGTTTTGGGCAAATAAGAGATCGCGTGTCCGCAACGGATCAAAAAATGCGGGAAAATTTGAAAATAGCGGATCTGGTGTCCGAAGCGTCAATCGAAGAGAGTGGCTCCGATCAAGGAGAGTGAGAGCGGCGAGTAATTTTATGATCGAATGTCTTGAGCACAGAACATATGTTTGATAAAATGGAATCAAAAGGCATGAGCCTCCTTCCGAACCCACGGAGGAAATCACCTGTCGAATGGCTAGTGCAAGCTAGTAGCGGACATTTGAAGGAGAGGAGGATGGGCTATGAGCGAACAGATTCTGGAATCGATTTTGGGCGAGTTGCGGAACGTCAATGTGCGTCTGGGCGGAATCGACCAGCGGCTGGATCGGATGGATGAGAGATTTGACGGAATCGACCAGCGTCTGGATCGCGTGGATGAGCGTCTGGATCGGTTGGAAACGACGCTTAACGAAGTGCAGGTCGCTGTACTGGAAACTCATTCATGGGTAGGCAAGATCGCCGAAGGGCAAGAGCAGCATGCCGCCGCAATCGAAAAGTTGTCGTCGGAACAGGAACGGCAAGGAAAGGTGATCCAAGCTTTGGCGATGAAATCGCTCGAGCACGACACGGATATTCGCGAGCTGAGGCGCGCCGTGGCGAGCCGATGAACGGAAAGACGAACAAAAACACGCCGAAATCGGCGTGTTTTTGGCTTTCGGGGAGGAGACGTCCGGATAGAAGATCGGTTCGTGTCTTCCTGTTTGGGGCATCGTGGTTCAGCCGCTTCTTTTCATTTTATAAGTCCGGTGGCGTTTGACGCCGCTGGAGATCTCGAGCAGTTGAAGCTCGACCAGACGTTGCAGAATCCGTCTCGCATGACGATCGCTGACGCGCAAATGTTCGGCGACCTCGAGCGGAGCGAACGGTCGCGGCAGACGTCGGGCAAAGCGCAGGGCTTCGGCCTCGAGCCAATTCAAATCGGCCGAAACGTCCGTCGAGAGAAATTTGCCGATAAAGGCGAGCAAGATTTGCCTGCACTGCTCGGGCTCCTCCACGATGGACAGATAGGGAACGGTCAGAAACGTCCAACCGTCCAAAGACAGCAAGCTGTGCCGGTTGCATAAGTCTTTGAATCTTTTGACATCTAGATCGCGGGCATGCGATTTGAAGCCGTGAATCTCGATGCCGCCTTTTGCGGCCTCCGGCCTATAGGCAAGATCCAAGTAGCGATAGCCGCTATGAAAATCCCGTACCTCCCATTCCGCGTACAAGTGGTTGAAGTTCCCCACCGCGGGAAACCAAATCGAACGAAGATATTCCACCGTCCCGTGGCCGAGTCCCTTTTCGAGCAACTCGCGCCTTCTGGGGTTGGTTTCGGAAGCAAGATCCTCCTGCAGCCATACCTCATATTCTTTTTCGAATCGCGACATTCGCTTCTCCTCCTCACGCTCGCACGACATGAAAAAGCCGCTTGGATCCGCCGCGCCTATGTTAGGCGTCGATGGATCAAGCGGCATGTGCTTCATGTCCGGTAACAATAGTATAGTCGAAATGGGTATCATTGGCAATCCTTTTGTGCCGATGATTTTGCTCGTATCGTACTCTCGATGGTCTAACGGACCGTAGGGACGTTATTTGTGACAACAGGCGGGTTTTTCGGGAAGATTCGGACTCAGGATCCGTTATTGCGGGCAAAAAGCCTCGAATACGGCCGTTAAAAGTAAAATAGCGGATCTCCTGTCCGAATGGTTCCAAAAAAGACGGATTTCGCCAAAATAGCGGATTCTCTGTCCGTTGGGCAGGCGAGGAGCGGGACGCAAACGACGGCGGTGGGAACCGCGAGGCAGTCGCAGACAGCGGCGGGACGCAAACGACGGCCGCGAGAACCACGAGGCAGTAGCCGACAGAGGCAGGAAGCAAACGACGGCGGCGAATGCGAGCGGCGAAAAACGCGAGCAAGGAAAATCGGCGGAGGCGTCGAATAGTACTGTGCTTCGGATACTGGCTGTGAGGGGATGCGCGGCGTTTGCCGCATACGCGCTGGCCCGTTTTCGATGATCGAGGAAGCTGCGATCGACGGAATCGGCTGCCGGGCTATCTTCTTCCGGATCATGAAAGGGATGACGGCCGGCGCCGTCAAAGGCTGAAAAGCGACGACGACAAGAAGAAGCAGCCCAAGTGCGATGGCCGGGCTGCTTCTTCTTCGTTGCGGCGAGCTTAGATCACGGATTTACGGGACGGCTTGACGATTCCGGTTACGGAACAGCAGCCAGCCCGTACGAAGCCAGAGCAGGCCGACAAGCAGCACGAGCACGGCGCTCCCGTAGAAGACCGATTTGCGGACGAGCGCGGGATCGGTTTTTTCCTTGCCGAGCAGCTTCTCAGCTTGCTTCATGAGCGAGATCTGCAGCACCGGGTCGTTGTCCGCGTTGCCCGCGTTCAGCCGGTACCCGTTCGTCTGGCCCGGTCCGTTCAAGCCGCTTTTGACGGTAAACGTGATGTCCATGCCGAGCTCGCGGCTGATGTCCAGCAGGGCGTCGGAATAAGCGCCGTACGGGAAGGCGAAGGCGAAGTTCGGAACGCCGAGCTCGCGCAGCAGCACCTCGTTGGCTTGGCGCAGGTCCTCCGTGACGCGCGCCGCGTATTCCTCTTCCGTCTCGAGCCGCTGCTCGTTCTTCAAGTAGATTCTTCTGGCGATCAGAGACATGCGGTCGCTGTTGTCCGGCCCGGTCGGCGCGTAACGATGCGAATTGAACGTATGATTGTAGAAGCCGTAACCGTCGTTATGCATCTCCCGGACCTGGTCCCAATCGATCTTCGGCAACGATTCCTTCGGATTGCCGACCGTGTTCACGATCAGGAAGGACGCGGCCGGCGCCCCGTGCTCCTTCATGACCGGATAGGCGTACTTGTACAGCGATTCGTAGCCGTCGTCGAAAGTGAGCAGCACGGCGTTGTCCGGCACCGGGGCACCGTGAAGGATGAAGTCGCGGTATTGCTCCATCGTAATCCAATGGAAGTTGTTTTCCTTCATTAATTGAAGCTGCCGTTCGAAATCGGCCAGGGCCAGCGTTTTGTCGTTGCCGGGAACCGGGGCGATATCGTGGTACATCAGCACGAGGACTTTATCTTTGTAATAGACGCCATCCGGTTCGGTCGGACTCGGCTTCAACCCGGTGTACGGAGACGTGTCGTTCCCGGCGCGGACCGCCTCTACAAGGGCCGGCATAGCGCGGGACAAGCCAGGAAAATGCGAGGAGTACCAGCGGATCGTCAGCGTGCCGAGCGCCAGCGTGCCGACCGCCAGCAGGACGGTTAAGACGACGAATTTCGATTTCAATGACATGATTTGCACCTCGGGAAAAGATGGACTGGCAAGCCAAACGCCTTCGGTGTCCTTGGACGCCGGAGAAGCTTTGCGGAGAAAAAAACAAAAACATATTGATCATACCATAGTTATAACGAGATATCCGAACAAAAAGTTGATGCGGGCGAAAAGTCATAGGGAGATCCCTATTTTGTATGGCAATTCGCTAAGATTTCGGATTTTTTATGGACATCAAAAGTATATTAAAGTATTATTAAGTATACTAAATAAAACAAAAAATGATTTAGCGTACATCGGAGGTAAGGAAGCGATGGAGAGATGGAATGCGAGATGGATCTGGGTAGAGGATTCGCAACGAGGAAACAATCAATTCGTTGAAGCTCGCGGCGTTGTCGACGTGTCGGCGCTTCCCGGGCGGGCTTCGCTGCGCGTTACCGCGAATCAGGAATATTTGCTTTACGTTAACGGGATAGAGACGGGAAGAGGGCCTTCGCCAAGCGATAACGGTTCGCAATATTACGACGAGTACGACATCTCCCGGCTGCTGCGGCCCGGCAACAACGTCGTCGCGATCGTCGGATACAATTTCGGGACGGACGCGATCGTGACCGGACAGCGGCAAGGTCCCGGCGGCATATTGTGCCAAGTCGATTTCTATCCGGATGCGGACGCGCTTGAACCCGATCGGACTTTCGCCACGGGAGCGCAATGGAAGTGCCGGGTATCCCCGAGATGGCGGCCGGACGCGATCCGGATGCATATGTGGGGAGGCTATCGGGAGATTTATTTGGCCGAGAAGGAAGACGGCTGGGAGCTTCCGGATTTCGACGATTCCGGCTGGTCTCCGGCGAGTGTCTTCGCCGAAGCCGGATCGCTGGCTTCCCCTTGGCCGCGGCTGCTCGCACGGGAGATTCCGCCATTAAAGAGCAGAGTCATACAGCCGATCGGCTTGCTAGGGGAGCAAGCGTATTTCGGAACGATCCGGGGCGGCCATACGATGCTGCGGGACTTCGAAGGCCCGGAACGGTTGTCCGTCGACGCGTCGGTTCCGGGCTCTTATCCCCAGCTGACATACGATTTCGGCGCCGAGGTCGTCGGGTACCCCGTTCTGGAGATCGACGCCCCGGAAGGCGGCGTCGCTCACCTGTTCTACGGAGAAGGACTGGAGCTGGAGCTGACCGATACGTTCGTGTTGAAGCAAGGCGTCAATCGGTTGCGCGCGTTCGGCAGGCGCGCTTTCCGTTTCCTTAAGCTCGGATTGATGGGCACGCCCGCGCCGGTCGAAGTGCGGGCGGTGCGGCTGGAGTTCGTCCATTACCCGTACCGGGAGGACGGGACGTTCTCGTGCAGCGACGAGAAATTGAACCGGATTTGGGAAGTCGGCAAATATACGTCGATCGTGAACAGCCAAGACCATTTCGAAGACTGTCCGCACCGGGAAGCCGCGCTCTGGGTCGCGGACGCCGTCGTCATGGCGAGGGTCAACTATCAGACGTTCGGAGACTTGGACCTCGTCCGGAAATGTCTCCTGCAAATCGCGCGTATTCAGAAGGAGGACGGGTCCCTCCCGGGAACCGGGCCGGAGCGCAACGCTTTTACGTTGCCCGATTTCTGCGCGCATTGGCTGTTCGGCGTGAAGGAATACGTCGATTACAGCGGGGACGATTCCTTCTTGAAGGAATTGTGGCCGTCCATCCTGAAGCTGGCGGACTGGTTCGCGGATCAAGAGGACGAGGACGGACTGTTCGCCAAAGCGGATCGCGACGGCTGGTGGTGCTTTATCGATTGGTCGGACGATATCGAACGGAAGGACAAAGTGACGGCGATCTCTTGCTATTATTATAAATTCCTGCGGACCGCCGCGCTGTTGGCGCGGCGCATGGAGGAGTCTGAGCGGGCGGCGGCGTTCGAGGCGAAAGCGGCCGGATTGCGGGAGACGGTCCGGGCGAAGCTGCGCATGCCCGGGAGCGCGTTGTTCGCGGATTGCTTATCGGAGGAAGGGTTGTCCGGAAGCGTGACCGCCCAGACGAATTTCGTGGCGATCTGGACCGGAATCATGGAACGGGAAGAGGCGGCGGCTTTTATCGATAACGAATATTTGGCCGGCAAGCTTCCGCGGATCAAAGGGGCGTTTTTCTACCATATCGTTCTTGAAACGCTGTTCGATTATTCTTACGGGCAAGAAGCCGTGGACATCATTCGCGGGTTCTGGGGCGCGATGCTCGGCCGCGGCGCGACGACCTGGTGGGAGACGTTCGACCCGACGTTGCCGGCGTGCACTGTCCCGAGTCCCTATCTAGGCCATACGCCGACCTTCATGCAAGCGGCCATTCCCGTCAGCTTCTCGCACGGGTGGGGCGCATCGCCGACATATTTGCTGACGCGAGAGGTGCTTGGCGTCGACGTCTCGACGCTTGGCGAAGGTGTGATCCGCTTCCGTCCGTCGGCCCTGGGAGGGCTGACTTGGGCGAAAGGGAAGATTCCGTCGCCGGCGGGGGATATCGAAGTGTCGTGGTCCGAACGAGGGAGCGAGGAGTACGGTTTCGAGGCGCGTTTTCCGTCCTCGTTGAGGTGGTCCGGGGAGCGGCTGAAGAATGTCCGGCAATCGACGGACGGAGCGTACGCGGTGATTCGGGGAAGCTTCTCGGCCGCCGGCGCCGGCTACAGCGTCGTCTGATTCGGCTGCGTTCCGAGTTGCAGGCGGAAAGCGCTGTGCTCCGATTGGCCCGGCTGGCGGGACGAACAGCGCAATGTCGTCATCCGCTTGATCGTATGCTATCGGACAGAGAAGACCTTATTTTGGCGAAACTCCCTCATTTTGAAGGGGATTCGGACAGAGGATCCGTTATTTCAATGAAAAGCGGCCAAATTCGCATTCTCGGAGCCAAATAACGGATCCTCTGTCCGCGAAGGTGCGCAAAACCCGGTATTGTTCACAATTAGCGGATCGTCTGTCCGTATGGCCTAGGGTATGGAGCAAGGCGAGGCGGCGGGCGATGGGAAGCTGAGGAAGGCGGGCAATGGAGCAAGGCGAGGCTGTGGGCAATGGAGCAAGGTGAGGCGGTAGCGACGCGCGGGGTGAAAGGTCTGCGGAAACGGAAGAAAAGGGAAACGAACGGATGATTGAGGTACACTCCCCGTTCCTTCATGAATCGGATGGAGGCTTCGGATTGACGCGAAGAATGGTCCCGCAAGGATCGGAAATCCAGTACCCCGCCGAATTTTCGTGCGGCTCCACTTCATCCCTGCGGCTAATCCGATGCTCCCGCAAGAATTCCGCCGCCGCTTCCGGATCGTCGGTCTGTATTTCCAGCCATACGTCTTGCTGCGAATAGTTTTCCATGCAATCCAGCCATAGCTTGGATTGGCCTAGCTGGAAAAAGTGGGAACCATACTTGAACCCCAAGTAGGGCAGCTTGACGATCTCTTTATAGAAACGCACGGTTTCGTCGTATTTGTACTTTGGAATTTTCAACGCGATGTTGGCGCCTCCGATGAATTGAACTTCCGCTCCCCGCTCCATATTAGGCCCTCCTTTTTGAAGTAACTTCATTGTAACATGCGATGTTTGCCAGAGCTTCTTTCAAATTGCTCTCTTTCTGATCGCGGTTGCACCGGCCCGACGGCCTGCGAGCGCTTGTGCCCAATCTATCGGACACCAGAGCCTTTATTTGTGAACAAACCCCGCATTTTGAGGAGATTGCGGACACAGAAGCTCTTATTCGTAAAAATCCCCGGTTATACGATCGATTTTTGACCGAATAGCGGATCCTCTGTCCGAAGGAATCGCGAAATGGGGGATTTCCTAACACATAGCGGCTTCTGTGTCCGAACGGATCGTGGGTTGCATTGGCGGCGGGCGGCGGAGTTACGAAGGCGTTGCAGACGTGTCAGGAGCGATCGGGGTATTCGATCGATCCATGTCGAAAGAAAGAGGGACTTTGGAAAGAGCAATTAGTCCTCATTGCTCATAATTAGTATACTTTAAAATATATATGTTGAACAAAGAATACTTTTCTGGTATGTTTATTCCGTAATCCCATCTAAATCCTTAAGGAGGGCACTTATGTCGCTAAAACGAAGCGTTTCCGCCAGCTTGTCCGTAATGATGCTTCTTCAGCTGTTGCTGGCCGCCGCGGTATCGGCAGGACCGTATGATCCGGAGCTGCGGGAATCCGCCCACGTGTCGACGGGCAGGGACATTTATCCCGCGAGGATCGTGGACGACTTCAATACGCCCGAGAGCGTGCAGGCGTGGAAGCCGGGGGCGAACACGAAATCGGTCTTGTACGTCACCAGCTTGCTGAACGGTCCGAACCAGCCTTTCGAAGGCGCGGGCGCGCTGGAGCAGATGCCGGAGCCGGTCAAAGTCTACGAATGGAGAACGATCTACCGGGAATACGCGCAGCCGCTCGATCTGTCCGGCTATCGCTATCTGGCCTTGGCCGCGAACAGCTGGGGTTGGCAGCCCGCGGCGGATTATCCGTTGAAGGTCGTTCTGCACGGCGGCGGCGACAGCTATGAAAGCGTTGCCTTTATCCGCCCCGACTCCTGGAATCCGATTTTCATCCATATGGGCGATTGGGAGGGGAGATCGGGCGTGACAAAAATCGAAATTTCGTTCATGCAAAATTTCGATCTCGAAGGCGTACCGCCGGGGGCGCCGGGCTACGATTACTGGGACGGCCGCTTCCAGGTCGATTATCTCGTCGCGACGAACGCGCTGGACCTGGGCTTCAACGTCGAAGGAGAAACGGAAGGGTTCACCTCGCCTTCGGGCAGCGTTCAGGCGACCGGCGGGCAGCTCGTCTATTTGCTCGACGGGGCGGAAGGAACGCTCGAATCGCCCGAGCTGAGAATCGACGCGGACTCGCGGAACGGCTTGACGGTTACGATGACGAACGGCACGGGAGCGGAACGAATGACCGTTCAGTGGAAGACGGAAGGAACGGACTGGGACGACAGCCGTTCCAAGACGTTCGAGATCCCGGCTTCCGGAACGTTCTCCCGGGATTTCAATTTCTCGGACCGTCCGGACTGGAGCGGCACGGTGACAGCCTTCCGGCTTAGCGTGCCGGCCGGTTCGGGAACGCTGGCGATCGACCAGATCCGTCCGAGATCGATGCCCGCGCTCGAGAAACCGTACGACGGGAGCGCGAGCGCGAGCATTCAAGGCGAAGGGCGGATCGCTATCGAAGGAACCGTAAGCGGGGAGTTCGCGGCGGCGAATCCGGACGCCCGGCTGTATTTGTACGAGCTCGCGACCTACGAGGACGCCGAGTCGGCGATCGCGGCGAACGCGCCGCTGGACGAAGCGGCGATGTCCGAGACGTTCCGGTTCGAGACCGATCTCTACGACGGTGCGAGAAGCCGGCTCTATTCCAAATTCGCGATCGCGGCCCGCGCCGGCGACGGAGAGCCGACGTTGATCGCGGCGCCGCAATACGTGACCAATCCGGAAGTTCTCGCTTCCAACCGCGAGCCTTTCCCGCAAGGTCAAAGCATCAAAGGCCTGCAGGTGCAAATGACGGGCGACGCCCAGGAGCTCGGCATCAGCCACGCGGCGCTCAACGTGCCGTACAACGAGCTCATGTACAAGGACGGCAATCATCCGAACAATTCGATTCCGTACGAAGTCGAAGGCCGGACGTACGTCTTCCGCAAAGACCGGATCGAACAGTTGGACCGGCAAGTGAAAAGCTTGTCCGACAACGGCATCGTCGTATCGCTGATCCTGATCATGTACGATACGAAGGATCCGCAATCGGCGAACGAGTATTTGATCCACCCGGACGCGGAGCCGGGCGGCACCGTCTACGCTCTGAATACGTCCAACGCGATCGGCGTCGAATACGTGAAGGCGTTGACGAAGTTTCTGGCCGACCGGTACTCGATGCCGAACGAGCCGTACGGCCGCGCCGTCAATTACATCGTCGGCAACGAGATCGGCCAGAACAAAATCTGGAACAACATGGGGCCGAAAACGCTGGACGTCTACATCCGCGAGTACGCGCAGACGCTTCGCCTGATCGACTCGATCGTGAAGACGGCCTACGCGAACGCCAGAACTTACGTGTCGCTGGATCATTATTGGAACGAGAACCTGGGCAACGATTCGTTGTGGAAATACGACAACAAGGAGATCGTCGACCGGCTGACGCAGCTTACGCGCGCCGAAGGAAACTTCGGCTGGCATATGGCATTCCATCCTTATCCGGAAAATCTGTTCGAGCCGCGGTTCTGGAACGACAGGACGGCCGTCGATTCCTTCGATACGGAGCGCATCACGTTCAAGAACCTGGACGTGCTCGTCGACTACATGAAGCAGCCGGATTACCTCTACGACGGCGAGATGCGCCGCATTATTTTATCGGAGCAAGGCTTCCACAGCCTGTCGAATTCGGAGGAGGATCAGAAGATTCAGGCGGCCGCTTACGCATACGCCTATTACAAGATCCGCTTCCTCGACGGCATCGATTCCTTCATCCTCCATCGTCATGTCGATCACGCCGAGGAGGGAGGACTGAACCTCGGGTTGTGGACGCACGCGCCGACGACGGTAGTGACGCCGGATCGGCACAAAGCGATCTACGACGTCTTCAAGTATATCGACACGGAACGCTCCCTCGAGGCGACGGACTTCGCGAAGGCGATTATCGGTATCCCGAGCTGGGAGCAGGCGATTCCGGGCTTCGATCCCGCGAAGCTGGCGGACCGCAGCCTGCCGGAGAAGCACGGGCTCGAGTTCGTCGAGTCCGTCGATCATGCCGAATCGGACGGCGGCTTCGAAGCCGGCCTGGACGGGTTCGCGGCATCCGACGAGGTGTCCGAGGTTCGCTCCGACGCCGGGGACGCGTTCCGCGGCGAACGTTATTTGACGGCCGTCGTGAACAGCGCGTACCGCATGAACTGGGCGGGCGTCCAGAAGAAGTACGAGCAGCCGTTTGACGCCAAGAAAACGCCGTATTTCACGGCGGCGATCCAGTTGCCCGGAGCGGACCCGAACGCTGAGTATTACGCGAAGTTCATCGTCTACAGCGGCGAAGATACCGTAGAGGGAACGGCAAGGCTCGATCTCTCGAAAGGATGGAATCGTCTGGCGCTTCCGCTTAAGGGTTGGGAAGGCGTACAAGCCGTCGACGGCGTCAAAATCTGGGTGCGTTCCGTCGGAGGGGCGCCTTGGCAAGGCGAGATCCGCATCGACGAAGCGAAGTTCGCCAAGAAAGCGAAGGAAGAGAAAAAATACCCGAACGTGGAAGTCGACGCGAAGGTCGTCTCTCCGGATCTGGAGACGGGAGCGGAAATCGCCGTCACCGTCACGAACTTCGGTTCCGCCAAGCTGAATAAGAAGCTGACGGTGGAAACGAGCGCGGGGCTGACAGTATCGCAGAAGCACATTCAACCGGGCGGCATCGGAACGGACGAAAGCCGGGCGTTCACGCTCCAAGTCGCCGCATTCGAGCCGCGGGAAGGAGTCGAGCCCGCGCTGACGCTGAAGCTCGAAGACCGGACGTACGCGTTTCCGCTGCAAGGGAAAGCCCCGATCCAACCGGAGGAAGGCATCCTCTTCAACTTCGAAGACGGCCTGCAAGGCTGGAGCGCTGGCCAGAACGTGGCGTCCGTCTCGGCGGTGCAGTCGTTCCCGAACGGACCGGGCCGGCCGAGCGAGGGGCAATACGCCTTGACCGCTCGCTCGCAAGTCGCCGCCGCTTCCGCCTGGAAGACGGTGAAGATCGCCCCGGAGCAACCGTTCGACCTGAGCGAATACGCGACGTTCGTGTACGATATCGATTCCTACGGCGGCGTGCCGGGGGCGACCTACGAGACGAGGGTCGTGCTGCGCAACGGAGCGGACAGCTTCGTGTCCGAGTCGCCGATGACGCCGGATCGCTGGAACCGCATCGCCGCGGACATCTCGGATTGGCCGGCCCGCTCGTCGGTCACCGACATCGAAATTTCGTTCCGCGCGGTCGGCAGCGACATGGCCTGGAACCCGGAATTCCAATTGGACCGGATCGGCGTGGAGGAATAATTGCGGAAGCGGGACAGGATGCATGGTCGGCTTATTGCGGCATTCGGGGAGGCGCAGGAAGATGCGAAATAACGGAGGTTACCGGTTCGAAAGCTGCGGAGGGGTCGACGCCTTGGGGCGGATTTTGCCGTCGAGGAAGGAAGTCGGTCCGCCGCGGAAGGATCGTTACGTCGGCTTGTTTTATTTTCTATGGCTAGGCCAGCACGGCACGGAAGGTCCGCACGACAATACGCGGATCGCCGCCGAATCTCCGGAAGCGGTGCGCGATTCGGGACACCCGGCCTGGGGACCGGCGGAAGCGTATCATTTCTGGGGCGAGCCGCTGTACGGCTATTATTTGAACGACGACGAATGGGTGCTGCGCAAGCACGTGCAGCTGCTGACGGCGGCCGGAGTCGACTTTCTCGTCTTCGATACGACGAACGCGGTCACGTACAAGAACGTCTACGATCGGCTGTTCCGCATTCTCGACGAAATCGGCTCCCAGGGCTTCGACGTGCCGCGATTCGCGTTCTATACGAACACGGAATCCGGACGGACCGTTGCGGAAATCTACGAGGACGTATACAAGGCGGGCCGGTATCGGCATCTATGGTTCCATTGGAAGGGCAAGCCGCTTATCATCGGCGATCCGGACCAATGCGCGGAGGAGCACCGTTCGTTCTTCACGTTTCGCCTCAACCAGTGGCCGAACGAGGCGGCGAAGACGAACGGCTTCCCGTGGATCGAATTCCAGCGCCCGCAGCGCGTATTTTACAACGACGAAGGCGAGAAAGAGACGATCAGCGTTTCGGTCGCGCAGCATCCGAGCGTCGCGATGAGCGACACGCCGTTCTACGGCTATGGCGACAACTGGGGCAGGGGCTTCCAGGCGAACGCGTCGCATGAGGAGGCATGCTCGGAGGAGGCGATCGCCAGAGGGGCGAACGTCGAAGAGCAGTGGGCGTTCGCGCTCGCCGAAGACCCGAGCGTCGTCTTCGTCACCGGATGGAACGAATGGATCGCGATGCGCCTGCGAGGGCCGGCGGAGCGGCCGGTGCTGTTCGTCGACCAGGCGACGCTGAATTTCAGCCGGGACATCGAACCGATGAAGGGCGGTTACGGCGACAACTACTATATGCAGCTGATCGCGAACATTCGCCGCTTCAAGGGCTTGCCCGACGATACCGCGGCCAGCTTCCGCCTCCCGAAGGCCATCCCGATCGGGCCGGATTTCGCCCCCTGGGCGGCCGTTTCCGCGGAGTACGCGGATTTCCGAGGCAAGACGCGTCCGCGGAATCACCCGGGCTACGGCGGGCTTCATTACGCGAACGATACGGGACGCAACGAGCTGGTCGCGTTCAAGACGGCACATTCGGACGATAAAGTATACTTCTATGCCGGCACGGCCGCGGATCTCGTTCCCGGCCAAGGCGACGATCCTTGGATGATGCTGCTGATCCGCGTCGAAGGACGCGAAGATACGGGGTGGGAAGGCTTTCATTACGTCGTCAACCGGAGGACGGGGAACGGCGCCGCGATGTTGGAGCGAAGCTTGGGCGGCTGGCGGTGGGAGCCGGTCGCCGAAGTTCGCCAAGCGGCGAAAGGCAACGAGCTTCACCTGGAAATACCGAGGGCATGCCTGGGATTGTCCAAGGCGGCCCGCGAGCGGCGGCTGGCGTTCAAATGGGCGGACCATATGAAGAACGAAGGCGACGCGATGGATTTCTACCAATTCGGCGACGTCGCGCCGATCGGCCGGCTGCATTACGTCTATTCGATTCCGGCCGGAGAGTAAGGCGCCGCGGGAGGGCAAAACGGCGGATATACTTTGAACGGGGCGGCGCGGGGCGGAGGAACCTCCGCGCCGCCTTTTCGCGCGCCCGGCTTGCGCAATATGCGACAGTAAAGTATACTAATCCCAATTCGGGAGGAGTGTAATCTCATGGATTTGGAGCTGGAAAAATCGGACAAGACGCCGATGTACCGGTATATTATGAACGATATCAAGCGCAAGATCGAATCGGGAGAGCTGAAGCCGCACGATCCGCTCCCGACGCAGATCGAGCTCGCCAAAGCATACAACACGAGCGAAATCACGTCCCGCCGCGCGCTCTCCGATCTCGTGCAGGAGGGATACGTCTACCGGATCCGCGGCAAGGGGAGCTTCATTCAGGAGATCGCGTCCGCCGACGGCGCGAAGCCGATCCGCACGATCTTTTTCGCTTACCAGAACCACGAGATCGGCGACTTCAACCACCGGTTTTTCACCGATATGTTCCACGGAATCAAGGCGACGTGCGAAGAGAACGGGATCGCCTTCCATATGTGGAATATCGGGGACGATTACGAGCTTCCGCAGGATCCTCACGCGGGCATTATTTTGCTGACGACGAAGGACTCCTTCGACCAGACCCGGCTGACCGCCTGGCAGAACGAGAAAAGACGTTTCGTGACGGTCCATTTCTACTATCCGCACCTCGGCATTCCTTACGTGATCGTCGACAATTTGACGGGCGGCTACTTGGCGACCCAGCACTTGCTGTCCTTGGGCCATCGGCGAATCGGCATCATTCTGACCGGGGACTCCATTCTGGAGATCAACCAGGAGTTTTCCTTGCGGATGCAAGGCTACCGGCTGGCGCTGTCCCAGCGGCAGATCGCGTTCGATCCGGAGCTCGTCGCCGTCATGAGCGGCGAGAACGAGCGGCTTGCCATGGGCTACGAAGGATTCCGGCAGCTGATGAAGCTGAGCGATCCGCCGACCGCGATATTCGCGACGAGCGATTACAAGGCGATCGGAGCGATGAACGCCGCCAGGGAGATGGGCATACGGGTTCCCGAGGACGTCAGCGTCATGGGCTACGACGACGTGATGGTCAGCGAGTATACGTATCCGACGCTGTCGACGATCAATCAGAATACGTACAAGCTGGGGGAGCGGGCCGCGGAGATCCTGCTGTTCGAGATGAAAGACGGCGACAGCGCGCTTCTGAAGGACGAGATCGTACCGACTTTGGTTCAGCGAGGCAGCACGGGACCCGCTCCGGGAAGGGCGGACAAGTAAAACGGCATTAATCGCAAGGCGGAGCAGGGCTGTCGGTGGCGGGACGACAGCTCTTATTTTTTTAACGGCAGCAGCTCCTCGAACCAATCGTATTCCTTGCCCGATACCAACGAATGCCGCCGTCCGATGTGATCTTTGCTGCTATCGGACTCAGATGACTTTAATTTGTCGAAAACCCCTCATTTTGGTGTTCATCCGGACTGACGATCCGTTATTTCCATTCGCAGCGGCCGAAATGGCCATCAATGAAGCAAATAAGGGATTCTCTGTCCGAACGAACTGGAGCGATTGGGCAAGCGGCGATGAGACGATGGTGCAAAAAGGACTGAAGAGGCGGTCGGGTGTCGGGACGATGGGGAAGGAAGCGGAGGTGAGGCGTGCGGACGATGGAACATTAAAGCAACCGCCCGGCAAACGGCTCGGAAGGTCGTTCGAGCCGCCGAGCCGTAGGACGGCTAGACCGTTTGACTTGTCCGAACTTTTTGCGCGGAGGCGCCCCATCCAACAAAAAGCTATTGCTTTGCCCTCGGTTATATAGTATTCTTTTATGTGTAAAGTATACGAAATAAACAAAGTTATACTTTATGGCCTTAAAGAATAGAGCCATAGTGATCTTAGCGTGAATGATCGCCGGTTGACTATTCCCCAAGGTTCGAGCGTACCGGTTCCAGATGTCTCCAAGGAGGCGGAAGGCGGTTGCGTTCGTCATGAAAGAAAGCGCTTCAAATCCTTAAATCCAATGAAAACGAGGGTGAGATCGACATGTTCAAAAAGAAGGGGCTGGCTTTGCTTCTCGGAATTGTGATGCTAACTTCCTTGCTGGCGGCATGCAGCAACGGCAACAACGCCGATCCAAGTCCTTCGGGCGCGAGCCCGAGCGCATCCCCGTCGCCGAGCGAATCGGCCGGCGCCGATGATCGCGAATTGAAGGGGACGATCAACATTTCGTTGCCGAACCAGTCTTCGTTCGTATGGAACGCGGTCGCCAACGCGTATATGGCCAAAAACCCGGGCGTGAAGGTTACGGTCGACAACAAGCCGATGGAGGGCTACAAGGAATGGCTGACGGCTCAATTCGCCGCAGGCACGCCCGAAGTCGACCTGGTCGTGAACAACGAAGTCGCGGCGCTGGTCAACGAGCGCAAATTCATGGACTTCTACGCTTATTTCGATAAGATGAATCCATATACGGGCAAGATTTGGGTGGAATCGCTGGATCTGGGCGCGATGGGCATCAATCTCGAAGGCGTCAGCTCCGAGGACTTCTTGGCCAACCTGAACTTCGAGTCCGTGCAGATCGTATGGGTGTACAATAAAGAGATTTTCGAAGAAGTCGGCATCGCCCAGCCGCCCAAGACATTCAACGAATTGCTGGACGCCTTCGAGAAGGTCAAAGCGGCCGGATATACGCCGCTGGCGCTCGCCGGGGATTCCACTTCGATGTGGAGCGGCGAAGCCGGCTGGCTCGTACGGATCTACGCCGATCAATATTTGCGCGATTACATTAATATCATTCGTTCGCAGGAACAGGATTACTCGTACGTGCCCGAGATCGACGAAATCTGGGAATACGATCTGAGCGATCCGTATAACGATTCGAATAGCAACATCACGAAAAACGAGCTGCGCCACCTGAAAGCGATCCGCGATAAAGAAGGCCCGTACAAGGTCGAAGGCAATCCGAAATGGATCGCTTACGCGGACAATCTGAAGCGGCTTTTCCAACACGTTCCCGACGGCTTCTTCGGGGTCAAGGCCGAGCAAGCGTACAATTTGTTCCTGACGGGCAAAGCCGCCACGTTAATGGGCACGCCGGGACATTACTTCCAGCTTCCTAAGGATTTCGCCGACGAAGAGAAGACCGGCGCCCAAGGCGGCGTCAAGCCGTTCGACTACGGATTCTTCAATATGCCGTCGATGGAAGGCCCGGAAGTGATGGCGCCGGCCAGAACGATTCAAATTCCGATCGGCTTCTACGGCTTCGTGAACAAATCGGCGGAGCAAAACGAGCTGAACGCGGACTTCATGATGTACCTGACGAGCCCGGAAGGCTACGGCGTATACGTACAGGCGATCCAAGACAGCGACGACGCTTCGCTCAGCGGAGCTCCCGCGCTGAAAGACATCACCTTGCCGCCGGAGATGGCGTCCGCTTTCGCGGATTTCACGCCGATCGGCAACACCGAAGGGTATTGGAGTCCGGGCAACAATCTCGCTCGCGGCGTGATGGACTACCAGCCGTCCGTTCAGGATTGGGTGGGCAGCGTGCAACGGTTCTTCGACGGCCAACTGACGACGGAACAGTATTTGCAGGAACTGCAAGCCAATATCGACAAATATTTCGAACCGGCGCTGAAGCAGGCGAAGAAGGAGCTTTCCGATCTCGACACCCCGGAGAGGCGGCCGCCTGAACGCCAGTAAAAGCGGATCTAACGGCACGGGCGGAACTCACGGCCTGTGCCGTTAGACGTCGGCAACGGAAATGCGCGGAAAGGGAGGCAAGGCAGCATGAGGAAAATCGCGTGGCTGGCGATGGCGTTACTATTCCTGCCGGGACTTTTCCCGAGTACCGCATCGGCGCAGGATGGATGGTCCATCGAGGGCGGAGGGGACATGACGTCCATCGCCGTGTCGCCGGACGGAAGCCGATTGGCGATCGGCAGCCGCAACGCCAAAGCGCTCGTGTACGACGCGGCGGGCGATCTCGCGTTCGAAGCGGCGGCGAACAATGTCGTGAACGAGGTCGAGCTGCTGGAGGACGGAACGTTGCTGTTCGCTTCGGACGATCGGCGTCTTTACGCCTACGACGGCAACGGAGAGCTGAAGTGGCAAACGGATTTGAAACGTCAGGTGAAGAGCATGTCCGCTTCCAACGACGGGTCGCTGATCGTCGCCGTCGTGCAGCGCAACGGCGATCTTCTGTTCATCGACGGAGAGACCGGAGAGCAAGCGGGCGCGGTTCCGATCAGCCCGACGATGCGAACGGTCAAGGTGTCGGAGAACGGGCAATGGGCGGTCGCCGGCTCTTCCGACCAATTCGTCCATCTGATGAACCGGGAAGGCGAAATCTTGGCGAAGATCGGAGCCAAAGGACAGATCCAGGCCGTCGGCGTCTCGGACGACGGGGTCGTCGCGATCGGCACGAAGCTGAACGAGGTCGAGCTGTACGGTCCGGAAGGACAAGCGACGGCGGCCGCGAAGACGCGGGACCACGTCACGGGAGTCGCCTTCTCTTCGGACGGGAAGACGATCGGCGTCTCGGACTTGTCCGGGTACTTCTATATTTTCGACGCGGCCGGGAAGAAGCTGTGGGAACTGAAAGGCGGCAATAACGGACGGGCCGTCGCGTTCGATCCGGAAGGCTCGACGCTGTACGGGGGGACGAACGACGGACGCATCCTCGCGTTTGACGTCGGCAGCGTCATCGCCAAGTCGCAGAGCGAAGCCCGCATGCGGACGTTGTTATGGTCGATCGTTACGCTCGCGGCGCTCGCGTTGGTCGCGTTTCTCCTCGGATGGATGAAAAGGCGGAACAAGTTGGGCGTTTTCAAGGAAATTTGGCGTTCGAAATGGATTTACGCCGGCCTTGCGCCGAGTTTTATTCTGATCTTCACGTTTCTGTACTTCCCCGCTTTTTCCGGTCTGTTCCATTCGCTCTATAATTGGCAGCCGGGCGGAAGAACGACCTTCATCGGTCTGGACAATTTCGTCCGGATGGCGAACGATCCGTACGTCACGAAGGGCTTGGGCAACCTGGTCATCCTGATCGTGACGGGACTTCTCAAGACGCTTATTCCCCCGCTGATCGTCGCGGAGCTGATCTATCATCTGCGCAGCAAGAAGCTGCAGTACGGCTTCCGCACCGCATTCACGGCTTCGATGGTCATTCCGGCCGTCGCGGGGTTGCTCATATGGCAAAATTTTTACGATCCGAATCTGGGCCTGTTCAACAACTTCCTGAAGCTGATCGGTCTCGGCTCCTGGGCCCACGGCTGGCTCGGCGATCCGAACACGGCGCTGTGGGCGCTCATCTTCATCGGCTTCCCGTTCGTCGGCATCCTGCAATTGCTCGTCTTCTATGCCGGACTTCTCTCCATCTCGGAAGAGATGATCGAATCGGCGAAGATCGACGGCGCGACGCTGCCGCGCATTATCCGTTCGATTCATCTGCCGCTGCTGGCCGGACAATTCAAATTCCTGATCATACTCGGCCTGATCGGCATTATTCAGGATTTCAACGGCATCCTGATCGTGACGGGCGGCGGGCCGATGGATTCGACTTACGTTCCCGCGCTGCAGATGTATTACGCGGCGACCAAGTTCAACGAGCTCGGCTACGCCTCGGCGCTGGGCGTCAGCATGTTCGCGGTCATCTTGATCATCACGATCATCAACATGAAATTCATCAAATCGGAAGATCACTAAGGAGGACGAGACCGTGCGGTTGTTCAACAGCATCCATGTCCGTCAGCTCGTCGTCATCGCGACTCTGTCCGTGCTCGTCTTTCTGACGCTCGTCCCGATTCTGTTCATGCTCGTCAGCTCTCTGAAGAGCAACGCTCAGATCCTGGGCAATTTCTGGGGCTTGCCGGCGCCGGCCAGATGGGGAAATTACGGCGAAGCGTTCAACAGCATTTGGCGCTATATCTTGAACACGATCGTATACGCGGTCGTCGGAAGCGTCTTCGTCATGATCCTGTCCTCGATCTCCGGCTATTTGTTCGCGAAAAAGACGTTTCCGGGCAAAGATTTCCTGTTTATGCTCATGCTGGCCATGATGATGGTTCCGGGCATTCTGACGCTTATTCCTTCCTACGTGCTTTACGAGAACATGGGCTTGACGAATACCCCGTGGGCGATCATCATCGCGTGCGCGGCCGGGGGACAGATCTTCGGAACGTTTCTCTGCCGCACATTCATGGCCGGCCTGCCGAGCGAGCTGTTCGAAGCGGCCCGCATCGACGGGGCGACCGAGCGGCGCGTGTTCCTCCAGGTCGTCATCCCGCTCTCCGTGCCGATTCTGGCGACGCTGTTCATCATGCAGTCCGTCGGCGTGTACAACGATTATATTTGGCCGCTCTTGACGATTCGCGACAGCAATCTTCAGGTGATCTCGGTCGGGCTAACCATTTTCACCCAGCAATTCGGCATTACCGACCTGGGGACGCGGTTCGCGGCTTACACGATCGCTTCCTTGCCGCTCTTGGCGATCTTCTCCTTCGGAATGAAGTATTACATTCAAGGGATGACTCAGGGCGCTTTGAAACTATAAGAAAAATCTTGAAATTACCGGATCAAACGCAGGCCGACAGGTCAACCGGAGAAATCTGGTTGGCCTGTTCTTGCCGAGGGCGACATCGCGACAATACCCATAACGAGGTGATCGACGCATGGCGGATAGAAACGTTCCGTTGTATCAGGTCATGGTCGACGAACTGAAGGCGAAAATCCGAAACGGGGAATATTCGAAGGATCAGGCGCTGCCGAATCAATCGCAGTTGGCCGGATTGTATAACACGAGCGAGATAACGTCGAGAAGGGCGTTGTCCGAGCTGGTCAACGAAGGCTACGTCTACAGAGTGCGGGGCAAGGGAACGTTCGTCAGAAGCGACGGATCGGGAAACGCTGGGCAAGCGAGGAACGAGACGGAGAAGCCTGAAGCCGTTCACGAGGTGCTGTTCGTCTACCAGAATCTGTCCGTCGACGCCCTGAATCATCGTTATTTCGGAGAAATGCTGGATACGATGAAGGAGGTATGCGAGCTTCACGGCGTTCGGTTTTATTTGTGGGCGGTAGACGAGCGTTACGAGCTTCCGGAAAGGTCGGGGGCGGCTTACGCGCTGCTGACGCCTCCCGGCGATTTCGACGAACGGCGGCTCGCGGCCTGGAGAGATCAGGGCAAGCGGATCGTCACCGTGCACTTCTACTATCCGCATCTGGGAATTCCTTACGTCGTCGCGGACAACTTGACCGGAGGCTATCTCGCGACCCAGCATTTGCTGTCGCTTGGACATCGGAGCACGGGCATCATTATGACGGGCCGTTCCATCGTCGATCTGAACCAGGAGTTCTCGCTTCGATTGCAAGGCTACAAGCTTGCGATCGAGCAGCGGGGAATTTCGTTCGACCCGGAATCGGTCTGCTTCCTGGATGGCAGGAACGAGACGCCGGAGATGGGCTACGAGGGGTTCAAGTTTTTGTTCCGCCGCGGCCGGAAGCCGCCGACGGCGGTTTTCGCGACGAGCGACATGAAGGCGCTGGGCGCGCTGAAGGCGGCCCAGGACATGGGGCTTGACGTTCCCGGCGACGTCAGCTTGATCGGATACGACGACATGAGAATCAGCTCCCTCACCTACCCGCACTTGACGACAGTCAACCAGAACACCGGTCGGATCGGGAGACGGTCCGTCGAAATTTTGCTGCGGGATTGGTCGGCGGACCGAAACGCGCTCGTGAAGGACGAGATCGTGCCGAGGTTGGTCGTCCGCCAGTCGACGGGACCGGTCGGTTAGCGAATAACGCCGCGAGGCGTTGGTCTTTCCGCTATCGGATCTTCCGCTATCGGACACAGGAGACGTTATTTTGTCGAAACCCCTTCATTTTGAAGGCGATTCGGACAGAGGATCCGCTATTTCGATGATTAATGGCCGAAATCGCCGTCTCGGAGCCAAATAACGGATCCTGTGTCCGCACAGATGCAAAAAACCGGTTTTGTTCACAAATAGCGGATCCTCTGTCCGAACGGTTCGGGGCGAAAGGGCAAAGAGGCGAGCGGCGGCGAACCGGACGGTGCGGAAAGACTGCGGCAAGCGAAAGCGCGGGGAACGAATCAAATGCGAAACGGCCGTCAGGGAGAACATTCCCTGACGGTTTTTCTTTAACGAACGGCCGCGGATGATTTACCCGGTTCGTCATCTTGACAGCCCTATTCGATCATGTGAAAATAAGACTGTTGGCACTCAGGGTTAACGAGTGCTAATCGGACTGGACGAAGAACGGCGAAATCATTTTTAACTTTACATATTCCGAAAGGAGACGATTGCATTGGCGAAAAAACAATTCAAAGCCGAATCCAAGCGATTGCTCGAGATGATGATCAATTCGATCTATACGCAGCGGGAGATTTTTCTGAGAGAGCTTATCTCCAACGCGAGCGACGCGGTGGACAAAATCTACTACAAGGCGTTGACCGACGACAATCTGACGTTCAACAAGGAAGATTACTACATTAAGATTACGGCGGACAAGGCGGCGCGCACGCTCAAGATCGCGGACACCGGCATCGGCATGACGAAGGAGGAGCTCGAGAACAACCTGGGCGTCATCGCCAAGAGCGGCTCCCTGGCCTTCAAGAACGAGAACGAAGCCCAGGACGGCCACAACATTATCGGCCAGTTCGGCGTCGGGTTCTATTCCGCCTTTATGGTCGCGGACGTCGTCACGGTCGTCAGCAAGGCGCTCGGCAGCGACGAAGCGTACAAGTGGGAATCTCAGGGCGCGGACGGCTATACGATCGAACCGTGGGAGAAGGAAGAAGTCGGCACCGAAATTACGCTGAAGATCAAGCCGAACACCGACGAGGATCAATACGACGAGTTTCTGGAGCAGTATCGCCTGAAGGCGATCGTCAAGAAGTATTCCGACTTCATCCGCTACCCGATCAAGATGGACATTACGGGCAGCCGTCCGAAGGAAGGCGAAGACAACGAGTTCGAGGAATACACGGAAGAACAGGTCGTCAACAGCATGGTGCCGATCTGGCGCAAAAACAAAAACGAGCTGACGGACGCCGATTACGAGAACTTCTATACGGAGAAGCGCTACGGCTGGGATAAGCCGCTGAAGCATATCCACCTGAGCGTCGACGGCGCGGTCCGTTACCAGGCGATTCTGTACATTCCCGAGAGCGCGCCTTTCGACTACTATACGAAGGAATTCGAGAAGGGGCTGGAGCTGTATTCGAACGGCGTGCTGATCATGGACAAGTGCGCGGATCTGCTGCCGGATTATTTCAGCTTCGTTAAGGGCATGGTCGATTCCGAGGATTTGTCGCTGAACATTTCCCGGGAGATGCTGCAGCACGACCGCCAGCTCAAGCAGATCGCCAAGAACATCCAGAGCAAGATCAAGAGCCAATTGCTGAGCTTGCTCAAGGACGAGCGCGAGAAGTACGAGAAGTTCTTCGAAGGGTTCGGCCGGCAGCTGAAGTTCGGCGCGTACAACGATTACGGCATGAACAAGGAAGTGCTGCAGGATCTGCTGCTGTTCTACTCCTCCAAGGAGAAAAAGGCCGTAACGCTCGACGAATACGTATCGCGCATGCCGGAGGAGCAGAAGTTCATCTACTATGCGACAGGCGAATCGAAGGAGCGGATCGAGAAGCTGCCGCAGACCGAGCTCGTCGCGGACAAAGGCTACGAAATTTTGTACTTCACCGACGACATCGACGAATTCGCGATCAAGACGATCATGAAATACAAGGACAAGGAATTCAAGTCGGTGTCGAGCGGAGATCTCGGCATCGAAGCGGACGACAAGGATAAGGAATCCGAAGCCGAGGCGAACGAGAGCAAGGAGCTGTTCGAGGCGATGAAGACGTTCCTGGGCGACAAGGTGAAGAGCGTCCGGGCGTCCAAGCGGCTGAAGAGCCACCCGGTCTGCTTGACGACAGAAGGCGAGATTACGATCGAGATGGAAAAAGTGTTGAACGCGATGCCGAACAATCCGAACGTCAAAGCCGACAAGGTGCTCGAGATCAACGTCAACCATCCGGTCTTCCAATCGCTCAAGGACGCGCACGGCAAAGACGCCGAGAAGCTGAACCTGTACACGAGCCTGCTGTACAATCAGGCGCTGCTGATCGAGGGCTTGCCGATCGGCGATCCGGTCGAGTTCACGAACGATATTTGCAAGGTGATGGTATAATCGCGAAAGGGACTTCCGATCGGAGCGGCGCTCCGTCCGGAAGTCCCTTTTCTCGCATGGCGGCCTCGGCCTACAGCATCAATTCCAGCCACTGTTCCTTCGTGACCGGTCCGACGTAGAACGGAAGATCGACGTCGTCGAGCAGTCGTCCCAGCGCCTCGGCCTCGTAGCGGACGCCGACAAATTTCGCCGCTAGCTCGGCGCTGTCGCCGCGGCCGAAGAAATCGCCGAAGATCGTCGCGCCGGCGATGACGCCGTCTTCGACCTGCAGCCTGACGTCGAACGTGCCCGCGCCTTCGATCCGCTTCGTCTGCCGCACGTTGAACGCAGGGGAGCGGCCGTAGTTCCACTCCCAGCTCCGGTAACGCTCGTCCGCCAGCTTCCGCACGTTGTCCCAATCTTGCTCGCTCAGCTCGTAATAGGGGATTTCCTTCTCCCCCTCGAACAGGGAAGCGAGCAGCCTCGTCCGGAATTGCTCGATCGTCATCGGCTCGCGGAGAAATTCGGAGATGTTCGCGACCCGGCTGCGGATGGACTTGGTCGCCTTGGATACGTATTTCTCCGCATTCGCCTTCAGCGCGGAGACGACGTTCTCGATCTCGGAGTCGAACAGGAGCGTGCCATGGCTGAACATTTTGCCCTTCGTCGAGAACTGCGCGTTGCCGGATATTTTCCGTTCCCCGACTTGCAGGTCGTTGCGCCCCGACAGCTCGGCTTCCACGCCCATCCCGCGCAAGGCGCGTACGACCGGCTCGGTGAACTTCTTGAAGTTGTGAAACGACTTGCCGTCGTCCTTCATGATGAAGCTGAAGTTCAGATTGCCCAGATCGTGATAGACGGCGCCCCCGCCGGACAACCTGCGCACGACCCGAATGCCGTTGCGCTCCACGTATTCCGCATTGATCTCTTCCACGGTGTTCTGGTTTTTGCCGATAATGATCGAAGGCTCGTTCATATAGAAGAGCAGGTAATCGTCCGTGTCCGGCAACGAACGCAAAATGTATTCCTCAAGCGCCAAATTAAGCGTCGGGTCGGTGATGTTGCGATTGCTGACGAATTTCATGGCGGTTTCCCTCCGTTAGGCATGGCCTGAATGGCTTGCGCGTTCGCGCGTCTTTTTCATTTTACCTCGCCTCGTCCTCGCTGTCACATCGTTCGCCCGACCTGGCGTACTTGGCCGTCAGCCCGGCAAGCAAATCCCGGATCTCCTGCACGAGCGTCTGCGGACCGAGAACTTCGGCTTCGCGCCCAAGGCCGAGGAAATAGGCGGCGAAATACGGAATTTCGGTTGCGGGGACCAACTGGTCCAGCCTGCCGCTTCCGTCCTCGCGAACGCCAATGTGCGGAACCGGCCACAGATCGGCTTCGCATCGGTGCACGCCTTCTCTGCTCAGCTCGGCGACCATGCGGACGACCGCCGTCCGCGAAGCTTCAAACTGTCTCCAGTTGCCCAAGTGGATATGACGATGGTCCAGCGGCTTCATGCCGGACGCATCTTCTGCCGCCGATTGCATCCGGTCGCAGCGAAACAGCCGGAAGTCCTCGCGCAGGAAGCAGTAAGCGGGGCAATACCAGAATCCGTTGCTCGCGTAGATGCCGACCGGCTGAATAAGCCGCTCCGAAGCTCCGCTCTTGCCGGCATAGCGCACGGTCACGACTTGCTGCCGGACCGCCGCGTCCAGCAGCAGCCCGAGGAACGGGACGGTCTGCCGCCTGTCGCACGCATGGAAGTCGACCCGGTTCCGCATCTGATCGATCCGGTCCTTGACGTCTCCGGGCAGGCAGGTATAGAACTTCCGCAGCGCGGCGGACGATTCGGCCTCGAAGGGCAGGGACAAGTAGTGGCGCAGCGCGTGGCTGGCGAAAAACATGGCGACCGCCTCCTGTTCGCGGAAGGCGATCGGGGGAAGAATCCGCTCCTGCAATATCCGGTAGCCTCCGTGGGGGCCGACCTCGGAATACAAAGGAACGCCGAGTTCGCCGAGCTCCTGCAAGTCTCTCAGAATCGTTCTGGAGGACACGTTGAATTCGGCGGCCAGCTCTTTGACGGTAAATTTGCGCATCCGGTTGACGGTCATCATCAGCTCCATCAAGCGTTTGGATTTCGACATGGAGATCGCTCCGATCGTATTTTTACGATGGTGACAAGAGTTGTCACTATTATACGCTATAGTGAAGTTGGGCGCAGCCCGAAAATGATAGAAACGGAGAGAATGCGCATGAACGAATTACGCGAAATGAAAAGCCTGTTATTCGAGGAGCTGGAGCTGATCGTCAGAACGTCCTCCAACCTCATCCGGAAAATCGAGCCGGCGCACTGGAATCACAAGCCCGCGGACAACATGAGATCGCTGGCCGAGCTGGCGCGGCATTTGGTCGGGGTGCCTTCCGTGGATCTGCTGATCTTGAAGGAGAAAAGCCGGGAGGAGGTCGCCGAATGGGAAGCCGTCATCGATGCGGACGGGGTCGACCCGGACAAGCTGATCGGGAGCATGACGGCCGGCCTGGCGGAATTGAAGCGCTACATGGAGGAGTTGTCGGACGAGGATTTCCTGCATAAAAAGACGAAGCCGTTCTACGTGGAGCATCGGACGGCGCAAGCGAAGTGGCTGATCGAGATCGTCACGCACGCCCAGCATCACCGGGCGCAATTGTTTAATTACATGAAGGCGTTAGGCTACGACATTAACATGTTCGATTTGTATTAAAGCCGAAGCCGCGCCGCGATATCGAAGGCGACCGCCAGCAGGGCGGCCGCCTGTCTCGCGTTCTCAGCTCGCTAGACGGCGTACGCGCTCCGCATTTTCGCCAAGCCGTGTTCGGCCGTCTCCAGAGCCGTACGTCCGCCGTCGTCCGGCAGGAACAGCTCCAACGACAGGTAGCCGTCGTACCCGAGCGCCGCGAGCCGCCTCGCGAGCTCTCCGGAAGGGGCGATTCCGTCGCCCGGAAACAGGCGGTCCGCGTCGCCGATCGTTTCCCGCGGAGGCGACGCCGGGTAATCGTTCGCGTGCACGATGCCGATGCGGTCCGCGGCAAGCGCCGACAGCTCCGCGAGCTCGCTGCCTCCGGTGTACATATGAAAAGGGTCGAGCAGCAGCGAGGCTTGCGCAACGCCGCTTCTGTCCGCGACGTCGATCGCCTCCTCGAGCCTCGAGAGCTTCTTCGCCCTGCCCCAAAATTCCAGAATCGGCGAGACGCCGTATCGGCGGGCCTGCGCGTGCAGCTTCGCGAACCGTTCGGCGATGGCGTCCAAGGAAGCGCCGCCGACGTCGCCGAACGGCGGCGCGGCGAACGAAGGGCAGCCGAGCTCGGCCAGCAGCGCCAATTCTTCGTCGGCTTGCGCGGCTCCGCGAAGCCGGACCGCTTCGTCCTCGTCCGCCCAGGGAATGAACGAGATCGCGTTCGCGACGGCGACGCCGGAGTCGGCCGCGTAACGCCGGAGGGCGCTGACGGACCCTCCCTCCGCCTCGTAAGCCTGCAAGTCCTTTATCCATATCTCGATGCCGTCGTACCCCGCTTGCGCGGCGATCGCGATCTGCTCGCGAATGCCGAGCCCGTAAGGGAATAACGTAGACGCATTCAGCGCAGCGCGAAACGGAAACGTGGTCATGTGCGGTTCTCCTTTCATCGTTCTCCGAAAAACAACCGGTTGGCCGGATACAGCGAATCCCCGTCGCTCACGGGAGCCAGGTCTCCGTAGCGGGGATTATAGTATTTCGCGCGATAGTCGGTCGCGGTAATCGCTTTCGCCGCCTTGAATACCCGGCAGAAGTAGTTTTCGTCGGCGAAACCGACTTCGAAGGCGATTTCCTTTACGGTCTTCTGTCCGTAGAGCAGCAGCTGGCAAGCGCGGTCGATTTTGGCCCGCATGATCGCTTCCTTCGTCGTTATGCCGAGATGGCGGGAGAAGGAGCGGGACAGATGCTCGGGCGTCCACCCGACCCGCCTAGCCAAGCTATCGACCGTAAGCGGGGAAGAGACGGACAGCTCGATCAGGGCGAGCGCTTTCGACAGCTGCGGAGGAAGCCGGTTCGGTTCAGGGGGGATCGGGTCTTCCTCCGTCACGAGCGCGTCGAGCTCGGTCAGAAGCGTAAGCAGGAGCAGGCTCCCCCGGTCCTGCAGCCGTTCCGGCTTCAAATAAGCGATTGCGTGGATCTGCTTCAGCATCGAGAACAGCAGCTCTCCCTGATACGGGATGACGGACGGTCCGATCGGCTGAAGGACGCGGGGCAACGCTATTGGCCATCCCTCCCGGCGGTCATTCCGCGAGCTTGCGGACGAGATTCATGTTCGCGAGATTGCGATAGCTGATCGCGAGACTGTCGAACGGATCGCGGCGGCACAGATCCTGTTCGACGACGAACCACTCGGTTCCCGCCGCGGCGGCCGCCTCCGCGATCGCCGGGAAGTCGAGGACGCCTTCCCCGATTTCCGCGAAGAAGCGCTCCTCCCCGGCTTCCATATCTTTGACATGGAGCAGCGGACAGCGTCCGCGCAGCTTGCTTAGGTAAGCGGCGGGATCTTCGCCGCCCTTGCGCACCCAATACGTGTCGAGCTCCAGCTTGACGAGCTCGGGATCGGTCTCCCGCAGAATAAGATCGAGCGCGTATTCCCCGTCGAAGCGTTCGAACTCCCAATCGTGGTTGTGGTAAAGGAAGGTCGCGCCCCCGGCGCGGCAAGTTTCGCCGATGCGGTTGAAGCGTTCCGCTTTGCGCAGCGCGTCTTCCTTCGATTCGAAGCGCATCGATACGGTGACGTACTTGCCGCCGACCTCCCGCAAATATTCGGCGAGCCGCGCGAAGTCGTCGTCAAGGCTGTCGAACGAGGCGTGGGTCGCGACGACGCGCAGATTCAGGCGGTCGAGATGGGCTTTCTGTTCGGCGATCGTCATCCCTTCCGGCGGGAGACCGAGCTCGATCCCTTCGTAGCCGATGGCGGCGAGCTTCTCCAATGTGCCGACATAATCCCGGCCTATCGCTTCGCGTACGGTGTAAGGCTGAACGGCAATCGGAAAACGGGGCATAAGCGCTCACTCCTTCAGGATGAAGTCATATGTCGTTGCCGGCGTCGAGGCGGTTGTATTTCAGGCCGAGCGGCAGAGGAGCCGGCTGGCTCGCGGAGCTGGTGAGCTCGACGTGCTTCCCTTCGGCCGACGATTCGAAGATGCCGAGCGAGATGTCCAGCACATGCCGCGCCAGCTCCCCGCTCGCGCGATGCGGACGGCCCAGACGGATCGCGTAAGCCATGTCCGCAAGTCCGATCCCCCGGCTGTCTTCCGTATATCCGTGGGAATAGGGGAACTCCTTCGTCTCCCCGTTCGGGGTCTGGATTGCGATACGTCCGCCGAACATGTTCGGATCGTTAACGATCAGGTTGCCCTCCGTCCCGAAAATTTCCAGCCTCGGCAAGTAGCCGAAGCTTTCCTTGGCCGCTTGCAGGCTTCCGACCGCTCCGCTCGCGAAGTCCAACACCGCGGAGACGTTCGTCGGCGCGTCGATCTCGACCTTCTCCCCGTAGGCCGGCGATTTCGGATTGACGACCGTAATCTCGCGATGCAGCTGCCGCGCCGTTCCGGCGACCCTGCCGACCGGGCCGAGAAGGAACACGAGCGCCGTCAAGTAATAGGGGGCCATGTCCATGATCGGATCTCCGCCCAGCTTGAGAAAATTCCGGAAGCTCGGGTGCATGGCGCCTGACGCGTTGCCCATAATGATCGTTCCGTTCGCGGAGTAAGGCGTTCCGATCCAGCCTTCGTCGATCAGCTTGCGGCACGTTTGCAAGCCGCCGCCGAGAAACGTGTCCGGCGCGCAGCCGACGAGCAGCCCCTTCGCTTCGGCCAAACGCAGCACTTCGTCGGCGTCCTCGCGGGTCAAGGCGAACGGTTTCTCCGTATAGACGTGCCTGCCGGCGTTCAAGGCCTTCAGGTTGATCGGGGCATGCGCGGCCGGGGCCGTCAAGTTCAGCACGATCTCGATCTCGGGATCGCCGAGCAGCTGCTCGACGGTCCAAGCATGAGGGATGCCGAACTGCGCCGCCCTGCTTGCGGCCAGCTCCGGCACCAGGTCGGCAACCGCTTTCACTTCGACGATGGCGTCAAACGTCTGCGTCAAATTTTGCAGGTAGATTCCGCTAATATGTCCCGTTCCGATCACGCCGGCAATCACTTTGCGCATGGCCGATCACTCCTTGGCTCGTAATAGCATGACTTGCTCCCATTATTGCGCAGGATGCCCGAACCGACAAGAGAGAAAGCCGGCGATGAACTGGACAAATCTGATCTCTCTCCGCATGGCGAACATGCTATAATGATTCGGAAGAGAGTCCGAGAGCGCGACGGCCGGGTCGGAACGGCCGAAAGGAGTCCCGATGAAAAATTTGCTCGTTACCGGCTACCGCGCCCATGAGCTGGGCATTTTCGACCAGAAGCACAAAGGTATTCCCTATATTCGCCGGGCGATCGAAGCCAGGCTGATTCCTCTGCTGGAGGAGGGGCTCGAATGGATCGTTACCCCCGGCCAGTACGGCGTCGACCTATGGGCCTGCGAGACGGCTATCGAGCTGAAGGAGCGGTATCCGCACCTGAAAATATCGATTCTGACGGCTTTCGCCGGACAAGAGGAGAAGTGGAAAGAGGACAAGCAAGATTATTATCGCGGCATTCTGCGCGGCGTCGATTATGTCGGAACGGTCAGCAAGCGGCCGTATAGCGGGGCGTGGCAGTTTCGGGCGAGAGACGAGCTGCTGCTGCGCAAGACGGACGGCATCCTGCTCGTCTACGACGACGAAGCGGGCGAAGGAAGCCCGAAGTTCATGAAGGAGAGGGCTCTGCGCAAAAGCGCAGAGGAAGATTACGTCTTCATCGGAATCGGCGCGGAGGAGATTCAGAATGCGGCCAACGAGGATTCGTTCATGGACGGGGATTACTCGGAGGAAATTTTGTAAATTGCCGATTGCAAAGTCGAGAAAGATGATTTATATTAAAGAAAACGTTTTCAACATCATGGGAGAAGGGCTGGTCTGTTGTTCCCTTTTCTTTAATGTCGATTATAGAAAACGTTTTCCGAACGCTGTCGAAAAAGCGAGATTCGGAGGGAGGGTTCCGGCAGAAGATTTTTTTTCAGGACGTGAATTGTTAGCGTTACGCCAGATTGACGCCTGTTTCGGCAAAAAACGAACTGAGGAGGATTCTCGAATGAGAGAGCGTGTATTCACGGCATTTCTAGTTCGTATGTTGATCGTCGCATTATTGGCTGCCTTACTGTCATCCGCCACAGCCTTCGCTGCGGAATCGGCCGATGAAGGAGGGACGCAAAGCGAGTCGCCCAGCGTAACCGACAGCGTCTATCATCCTTACCTGCTCGGCAACGACCGCGTCTTGAAGCCTTCCGAGGCCGGCGCGCTGCAAATCGTCGAGCGGGACGGAAGGAGGACGCTGGCCGGGGCGGACGGGGAGCCGCTTCAGCTTCGCGGAATGAGCACGCATGGCTTGCAGTGGTTTCCGGAAATTATTAACGATAACGCTTTCGCGGCGATCGCGAACGATTGGGAAGCGAACGTTATCCGGCTCGCGATGTACGTCGGAGAGGACGGCTACGCGAGCAAGCCGCAAGAGATCAAGCAACGCGTCATCGACGGCATCGATTATGCGATCAACAACGATCTGTACGTCATCGTCGACTGGCACGTTCACGATCCGGGGGACCCGAACGCCGAGATTTACGCGGGGGCATATGATTTTTTCGCGGAGATCTCCGACCTGTATCCGAATAACGAACACCTCATCTACGAGCTGGCTAACGAGCCGAACCCGAATCCGCCCGGCGTGACGAACGACGCAGCGGGATGGCGGAAGGTCAAGTCCTACGCCGAGCCGATCGTGGAGATGCTGCGCGGCAAAGGCAACGAGAACATTATCATCGTCGGCAGCCCGAACTGGAGCCAAAGGCCGGATCTCGCCGCGGACGATCCGATCGACGACGGAAACACGATGTACGCGGTTCACTTCTATTCGGGGACCCACGGGCCCTCTCCCGACAGCTCCGATCGGAGCAACGTTATGAGTAATGCCCGGTACGCGCTGGAGAAGGGAATTCCGATTTTCGCCACGGAATGGGGAACGAGCGAGGCCAGCGGCAACAACGGGCCGTATTTGCGCGAAGCCGACGTCTGGCTCGATTTTCTGAACGGGCATAACGTCAGTTGGGTCAACTGGTCGCTCACGAACAAGAACGAAACGTCTGGAGCTTTCATCCCGTACGAATCGGGCAAAACGCCGGCTACCGAGCTTGATCCCGGGGACGATCGGAAATGGGACATTCCCGAATTAAGCGTGTCGGGGGAATACGCAAGGGCAAGAATCAAAGGCATCCCCTACGAGCCGATCGATCGAACCCCGAAAGAAGCGTTCTCAACGGTCGTGTGGGATTTCGACGACGGCACGCTTCAAGGCTTCGGGATAAACGGGGACAGCCCGGTGCAGAAATTGACGCTCAGCAACGTTAACGGCGCGTTGAGGCTGGACGGCATGAGCTGGAGCGGCGATATCTCGGCAGGGAACTTCTGGGCCAACGAACGGCTGTCCGCCGACGGCTCGGGCGCGCGTCCCGATATTCGAGGCGCGGAACGGCTGACGATGGACGTGATCGCTGCCGAGCCGACGACCGTATCGGTCGCGGCGATTCCGCAGAGCGCGAGCCATGGCTGGACGAATCCGCGCAACGCGGTTCGGGTCGGCCCGGACGATTTCGTCCGGCAACCGGACGGCGCGTACAAAGCGGAGCTCACGATAACGAAAGAAGACGCCCCGGCTATGGCGACGATCGCCGAAGACGCGGCAGACAGCGTCATGACCAACATCATTCTGTTCGTCGGAGCGGAGAACGCGGACTGGATCGCGCTGGACAACCTGACGATATCCGGCGTGCGGGACGCGGTCGAGCAGCCGGTCGCGCACGACCCGCTCGGGTCGCCGACGCTGCCGTCCACGTTCGAAGATTCGACCCGCCAAGGCTGGGCATGGGACGGCGCCTCGGGCGTGAAGAGCGCCTTGACGATCCGAACGGCTAACGGTTCGCGGGCGCTGTCCTGGGAAGTCGCGTATCCCGAAGAGAAGCCGTCCGACGGCTGGGCGTCGGCGCCGCGCGTCGTGCTCGGCGGCATTAACGCGACGCGCGGGGCGAATCGATATTTGCTGTTCGATCTCTACTTGCAGCCGGAACGCGCGACGAAAGGGTCGCTGTCCGTCCAATTGGCGTTCGCTCCGCCGTCGCTCGGCTACTGGGCGCAAGCGGAGAAGTCGGTCGACATTCCGCTCGCGTCGCTGGCTCGCCAGAGGAAAACCGCGGACGGATTGTATCGGTTCCAAGCCGCCTTCGATCTGAACAAGATCGCGGCCAACAAGGTCATCGGTCCGGATACGCTGCTTCGCGACATTACGATCGTCGTGGCCGACGTCGAAAGCGATTATGCAGGCCGGATGTATATGGACAACGTCAGATTCGCGGCATCCCTTCCTTCTTCCGGGAGCTCCGGCGGCACAGGCGGCACGGGAGGCGGTACCGGCGGCGGCGGAGGAGGCGAGCCGGAACGATTGCCCGATGATGCCGAATTCGTGTCCGAGCCGAAAGCCGACGCGGCGGGCAACGTCATCGTGACGCTGGGCGAGGACAAAACGACGGCGCTGTTACCTGCGGACTCCGCGACGTGGAGCGAAGTCCGGGCTTTCGTCTTGAAGCGTGAGAACGGCACGCTCGAAATTCCGGGCGAAGCGATCCGAGGCTTGCTAGCCCTCGTATCCGGCGAAGAGAGGAGCGGGGCGCGCCTGTCGGTCGTGATCGCCCCGCTCGGCGCAGAGAAAGCCGCCGCGCTGGCGAAGAGGGCGGACGACCGCGACGAGGCGAGCGTTCGCCCGGCAAGCGAGATCTTCGAGCTGGCGTTGGCCATCGTGACGAAGGACGGGAAGGAAACGAAGTTGGCCAAGTACAATCCGCCGATCCTGCTGACGTTGAATCCCGAAGCCGGAACGGATCGCGATCTCGCGGGTCTCTACCGGATCGCCGGCGACGGCGGGATCGAATACTTGGGCGGAGAATGGGGGAGCGGCCTATGGACCGCAGGCATCGTCCGCGATGGAACGTACGGCGTTCTGACGTACGACAGTTCGTTCTCAGACGTGCCGCAGACGTACTGGGCGGCGGGCGTCATTCGGAAGATGGTCGCCAGACACCTCGTCGAGGGGGTCGGCGGTTCGCGGTTCGCGCCGAACGATCCGGTGACGAGAGCCGAATTCGCGGCTTTGCTCGTCCGCGCGCTAGGCCTGACGGCCGATCGCGGAACGGCGTTCGCGGACGTCGATCCGGCCAAGTGGTATGCGGGCTCCGTCGCGGCGGCCAGCCAAGCGGGCATCGTCAGAGGCAGGGGGGACGGCTCGTTCGCGCCGAATGCCGCGATTACGCGCCAAGAAATGGCGCTGATGGCGATCCGGGCTTACGAGTTCAAGTCGAACGACAAGGCTCCGGCCACCGGCGAATCCCGATTCGTCGACGCGGCGACGATCGGAAGGTGGGCCGCGGACGCGGTCGCTTCCGCCGGCCGGCTAGGTTTGATGCAAGGGAAGGGCGGCGATCGCTTCGCGCCCAAAGACGAAGCGACGCGGGCGGAGAGCGCCCAAGTCGTCTGGCAGCTTCTCGAAGCGCTGAAATGACGGTTTGACGAGACGGAGGAGCGGTCCCGCAGAGGGCGCTCCTCCGTTTCGCTGCAATTCTATTCCGCGTGTCCGGCCTCCGCTCCCCAGACCATCCTCGCGAAACCCGCCAACCTTGCCCGGCCGACTCGTGCCGGCCGACTTGCCGTTGACAATGTGCCTTCCCTCGAATAAAATATGATTTAACGATCATCTAATTAGATGATTATTAAATTTAATAAGTCGGGAGCGTCTGCCGATGCAATTGGACAAAGCGGTTGCCTACCATAAGGCGCTGGCCGATCCGACCCGGATTCGCATGCTGATTTTGCTTGCGGGAGGCGAGTTGAACGGACTGACGCTCGCGGACAAGCTGTGCGTAACGCCCGCCACCGTCACGCATCACGCGGCGAAGCTGCGCGAAGCGGGCTTGATCGCCGAGCGCCGGGACAAGAACGCGATTTACTTTTCGCTGAACGATTATTTGCTCAAGAGCAACGCGCAAGCCGCGTTGGCATTGATCTGCCGCGGCGCGGAGCTGCGAACGGAGGATGAGGACATGGAGGAAGAACGCCGGCGGACGAGAGATTCGGTCGTTCGTCATTTTTTCACGGCGCAGGGCAAGCTGAAGCATTTGCCGGCGCAGCTCAAGAAGAAGCTGATCGTGCTGGAGCATCTCGTCGACGGGCTCGAGAGCGGAAGGAAATACCCGGAGAAGGAGCTTAACGAGTACATCCAACGGTATCACGAGGACTTCGCAACGATCCGCAGGGAATTCGTCATGCATCAATTCATGTACCGCGAAGACGGGATATACGAATTGAACCCGCCGGAAATGTGGACCAAGTGGGATCGGCTGAGCTGAACGGGAGAGGGAGTATGAGATTTTATGTCGTCGCCCTGATCGTCTTCGCGATCGATCAGCTCACCAAGGCCTGGATCCGTATCCATCTGGAAGTCGGCGAAACCGTCGCTTTCCGGGGAATCGAATTTACCCGCTACGAGAACAGCGGAATGGCGGGAAGCTTGCTGCAAGGGTACGGGAGGCTGTTCGGCGTCGTCGCCGTCTTGTTTGTGATCGGCGTGCTTTACTATCGGCGACAAGAGGAAACGAGAGGAAAATGGCTGGATTACGGGCTCGGATTGCTGGTCGGCGGGGCGATCGGCAACGGCATCGACCGGCTGTTGTTCGGCCAAGTGACCGATTTCATCGTGCGTTCCGGCGGCATTCTGAACGTGGCGGACCATGCGATCGAGCTTGGCGTCCTGTTGATCGTCGCGCGCGCGATCGTCGTTTGGATCCGGTCGCGAAGAAGGGAAGCTTAACGGTCCTCCCCCGCCAAGACGCGCGATTCGAAGACGAATCGCCAACCAAGGAAGAAGGCAGTCCGGTAAGCCGGACTGCCTTCTTCCTGCTGTTGATAACCGTTATTTCGAAATTCGCGATTCCGTTCGTTAAAGGGGGACTATCCCGGTTCGATCCGCATACAGTATCCGGGACGCGCTTTCCCCGGTTTTTTTCGCGAATTCATAGTATGTCGAGCGAATTTTAGGTAGACTAAAGGAGGAGAAAAAAACGGTCTTAGGTCCATTTTGAAACTAGACCGCAATAAATTGAGTATATAGTCATAAAGGATTACATTTGAATAAGGAGGAAGCTATCGGGTTCGAAAAAATAAAATGAAGGTTCGGTTAGGAGCAGGCATCTATGTTTCAGAACATTATCGATACCATTATGGATTTCGGCATATGGGGACTTTTCATCCATTCTTTCGTAGACGCGGTTATTTTTCCGATCCCGGCATTTTTCACGCAAGTGCCGCTGAGCCTGATGCAGCCGTCCAACGCGCTATGGCTGGCCACGGCAGGGTTCGTCGCTTGTATTCTGGGGACCCCGTTCGGTTATTTGATCGGCAAGCTTCTCGGCGATTCCGTGTTGACCAAGATTTTGAAAAAAGAGTGGGTGGACGCCGCGACCCGTTTGTTCGAGAAAAACGGAGAAGCCGCCATTCTGATCGGTTCGTTCACGCCGATTCCGTTCAAAGTGTTCACGATCTTGTCCGGTTGCCTCAAATTCCCCCTCTGGCGCTTGATCGCTTACGCGTTCGTAGGCCGTGCGGTCAAATTTTACGCGGTCGGATTTCTGTTCTACTTCTACGGACGGGCGGCGGAGAGCATGGTGGGAGACATCTCCCTCTTCACCGCGGCCATCGCAATTCCCCTCGTCGTCGTCTTCTTGATCGTAAAGCGCAAGCGCGACAAGAAGAAAAAAGCCCTTCAAAGCGAACAATCCGAACCGGAAGCCGTTCCGAATCGTGAATCGGAGTGAAAGATCCGGGGTAATCTGATTGAAGAACGGGGGCGACGCCATGGAACCGACCCAGGACGGGCGAATTACGCTGCACGGCTTCAACAATTTGACGAAAACGTTGAGCTTCAACATGTACGACATTTGCTACACGAAGACGAAAGCGGAACGAGAGGCTTATCTCGCGTATATCGACGAAGAATACAATTCCGACAGGCTGACGAGCATTCTGATGTCGGTCTCGGACATGATCGGCGCCCACGTGCTGAACATCGCGAAGCAGGATTACGTTCCGCAGGGAGCCAGCGTGACGATTCTCGTCTCCGAGGGACCTGTCGTCGAAGTGCCGGAAGAAGCCGCCGGAGCCGCTTCGGACGCGCCGATGCCCGGCAACGTCGTGCTTCAATTGGACAAAAGCCATGTGACGGTGCATACGTATCCGGAGTATCATCCGACCGAAGGCATCAGCACGTTCAGAGCGGATATCGACGTGTCGACCTGCGGGGAGATTTCGCCGCTGAAAGCCTTGCACGAATTGATCTCTTCGTTCGACGCCGACATCATGAAGATCGACTACCGCGTCCGGGGCTTTACTCGCGATTCGAGCGGCCGCAAGCTTTTTATCGATCACGGGATTTCTTCGATTCAAGACTACATTCCGGAGGAAATCAAGCGGCAGTACGATATGATCGACGTCAACGTGTACCAGGAGCATATCTTTCATACGAAATGCAAGCTGCGCCGGTTCGATCTGAACGACTATTTGTTCGGATACGGCAAGGATAAGCTAAGCGAACGGGAGCAAGAGGAGATCGAGAAGCGGTTGAGGGAAGAGATGGACGAAATTTTTTACGGAACGAACAGAAGCTGAGCCGCTGAGACAAAATAAAGAAATGACGGCATGAGGACTCGCCTCTGCACCGTCATTTTTTTCGCCTTATTTTCGCAATCGGACACAGATGACCTTATTTTGACGAAACCCCCTCATTTTGATGGTTATCCGGACTCACGATCCGTTATTTCGATGAAAAATGGCCAGATTGGCCGCCATGGAGCCGATTAACGGATCCTCTGTCCGCAAGGGTGCGCAAAACCCGGTTTTGTTCACAATTAGCGGATCCTCCGTCCGAATGGTCTGGGGCGATCTGTAAACCGACTTTAGGGACAGCCTCTTTGCGTTCGGCGTTCAGAAATTGAAATTGTCCGGGTCGGCGCCGACGCGCTGGTTTTTGTTCAACCCGTCGATCGTGCGCATCTCTTCCGTGCTCAGCTCGAAATCGAACAGGCTTGCGTTTTCGACGATGCGGGCTTCCTGGATCGATTTCGGGATCGTGACGATGCCGTGCTGCAAGTCCCAGCGGAGCACGATTTGCGCGGGGGATTTGCCGTGCTTGGCGGCGATCGACGCGATGACCGGATCCTTCAGCACGAGCCCTTGCCCGAGCGGGGACCACGCTTCGATCTGGATGCCTTTAGCCCTGGCGTAATCGCGCAGACCGGCTTGCGTCAAGTAAGGATGAAGCTCGATCTGGTCGACGGCGGGAACGATTTCGGCATCCGCCAGCACGTCTTCCAGATGGTGAACGTGGAAATTGCTGACGCCGATCGAGCGGACTTTGCCGGACTTGTAGAGCTGCTCGAGCGCCTTCCACGTCTCTTTGTATTTTCCTTTTACGGGCCAGTGCACGAGATAGAGGTCCAAATAGTCCAGACCCAGCTTGCGCAGGCTGAGATCGAACGCGTCCAGCGTCGTTTGGTAGCCTTGGTCGGCATTCCAGACTTTGGAGGTGACGAAGAGCTCCTCGCGCGAGACGCCGTATTCCCGGATCGATTCGGCAATCGCTTGTCCGACGCCCTCTTCGTTCCTGTATACGGCGGCCGTATCGATGCTCTTGTAGCCGTGTTTGATCGCGGCTTTCACGGAGTCGATCACTTCGCGGCCTTCTTGAACCTTGAACACGCCGAGCCCGAACCACGGCATGTCCACGCCGTTGTTCAGGCGCGTCGTATCTTGCAAATGTTTCGCTGTCGCATCGCTCATGTTTGAAGCTCCTTTCGACACGGATGGGGATAGAAATGGGATGGACGGCAGCCTTCCAATGTTTCTTATTATAATCGAATCGGCAGGCCGATTCAAAAAACGGATCCCGTCCTGCGGCTTGCCGGACTTGATGGCGCGAGGCTATAATAAATAAGTCCAGTGAATGAAATAATTGCGAACCCGGCGGGAGGGACGACTCTTCGTGCGCGTCAAAGGCAATCTGCAATTGATGAAAGAGATCAACACGGCCATGATCATGAATCTGCTGCATCGGGAAGGCCGCATGACCCGAGCCGAGCTGACGAAAGCGACGAAGCTGAGCGCGACGACCGTATCCGCCCTGATCGAGGATTTGATCGGCCGCGGCATCGTCCGGGAGGCGGGCGAGAAGGCGTCTCCCGGAGCGGGGCGGAGGGCGATCGCGCTGGAGATCGACAAGGACGGCGGTTACGTCATCGGCATTTCCTTGGGCAACCGGCATCTGATCTGCGCGGTGCTGGACTTGCACGGACAATCCATTGCCGAGTTCAGGACGAACATCGCGATCGGCAACGAGTCGATCGCCGAACAAATCCGCTGGGCTCTCGGCAGTTGCGTGGAGCAGACCGAAAGCATGACGCCGGAGCGTATTCGGGGAATCGGAATCGCCGCGCCGGGGCTGATCGACGAGACGGAAGGCGTCGTTCTGTACTCCAGCTTGCTGAAGCTGTCCGATTTCGATCTGCGGCGACGGGTGTCCGCTTATTATCCGGGCGTGCCGGTGAAGCTCGTAAACGACTCGAATGCCGCGGCGTTCGCGGAACGCTACGCGGGCGTGGCCAAGGACCGCCAATCGCTGCTGTACATGACGATTAACGACGGCATCGGCGCGGGCCTCGTGCTGAACGCGCAAATCTATTCCGGCTATCTTGGCGCAGCCGGGGAAATCGGACACGTCAGTCTGGATCCGCAAGGGGAAATTTGCAATTGCGGCCAGAGAGGCTGCCTGGAAACGATCCTGACCCGTCCGTATATTTTGGCCAAATGCCGGGCCGAGGCTGCTAGACAAGGCGTCGAGGGGCCGGCCGATTTCGACGAGGCGCTGGCCCGGTACGATGCCGGAGAAGCCTGGCTGGAACCGATCTTCGGGCGCGTGATCGAGACGGCGAGGCAGATGATCGCGAGCGCGGCGCACCTCGTCAGCCCCGAGGTCGTCGTTCTCGACGGTTGGATGAACCGGTCGGCCGGAGTGCTCCGGAAGCTGCGGGAGGCCTTCGATCGCCGACAGTTTCCGTTCGCGGTGACGGGCGATCGGCTGCTGCCGGCCGCCTTCGGGGAGAAAGGAGCCTTGTACGGCTCGGCGACGCTTATGCTTCACCAAATTTTCAGCGCACCCGTTCTGGATTAGCTTCGTACAGGAACGGAAAGTCGTAACGGAGGTAGATGACGATGACAACGAATGTATACGCCGGGATCGATCTGGGAGGCACCAAAATATTGGCCGTTCTGCTCGACGAGAACGGAAACGCGTTGACCCGGACGGAGACTGCGACGTTCGCGCAAGAAGGCGCGGACGCCGTCATCCGGAGAATGGTCGGGCTGATCCAAGGCTGCCTGTCGCCGGATTGGCGATTGGCCAGCATCGGCGTGGCGACGGCCGGCACGCTGAACGCGGAGGAAGGAATCGTCGCATACGCCGCGAATCTGGGGTGGAGCGAGGTTCCGCTCGGGCCTAAGCTGGAGCACGCGTTCGGCGTGCCGGTCCGCCTGGAGAACGACGCCAATGCGGCCGCGTACGGGGAATGGGCGCTCGGGGCCGGCAAGGGCTCGAAGCACTGTGCCTACGTCACCGTATCGACGGGAATCGGCGCGGGCCTCGTCAGCTCCGGCAAGCTGATCCGCGGCAGGGATTCCAGCGCGGGAGAGCTGGGCCACATCACGGTCGACATGAACGGTCCCCGCTGCCCGTGCGGCAACGCCGGCTGCCTGGAGCTGTACGCTTCGGGAACCGCGATCGCGAGGAGGGCGCGGGAGCTGGCCTCTTCCTTCCCCGATCGGGCCGGAACGCTCCTCGCCAAGGCAGGCGGCGGCGCGATCACTTCCCGCCACGTCGCGGAAGCGGCCGCGGACGGGGACGAATTATCGCTCGGGGTGCTGCGCGAAGCCGGCCAAGCGCTCGGCAACGGCATGGTCGGCATCATCCACGTCATGAACCCGGAAGTGATCGTCATCGGCGGCGGCGCGGCGAACATCGGGGAGCCGCTCCTAGGACCGATGAAAGAAGCGATCGCCGAACGCGGCATCGCCTCTATGGCGTCCGGCGTGCGCATCGTCGCCCCGACGCTCGGCAAGGAAGCCGGCGCGATCGGCGCCGCCTTGCTTGTCGCGGAGTAAGGGACGGAAGAGCGCCTGTAGGCCCGCAACGCCAGCCAGTATCGCCTAGTTGCGTTACGGACACAGATGACCTTATTTCGCCGAAAACCCCTCAATTTGAAGGCGTTTCGGACAGACGATCCGTCCCTCTGGTTTTTAGGGTTTTATTTCCATGCGCAGTGGCCGAAATGGCTGTCAACGAAGCAAATAACGGATCCTCTGTCCGAACGGTCTGAGCTCGGCAACCGAACCGAAAAAGCCGCATCCGAGGAAGGCGCTTCGGCCCGTTTCCTTGGATGCGGCTTTCGAGTTCAAGCGGACGATTAGCCCTCGAGCAGCAGCGTTTCGGGGTCTTCGAGCAATTCCTTGACTTTGACGAGGAATTGCACGGCTTCCGCTCCGTCCACGATTCTGTGGTCGTAAGAGAGGGCGATGTACATCATCGGACGGTTTTCCATGCGCTCGGCGTCGATGGCGACCGGGCGAATCTGGATCTTATGCATGCCGAGAATGCCGACTTGCGGGGCGTTCAGGATCGGCGTCGACAGCAAGGAGCCGAACACGCCGCCGTTCGTGATCGTGAACGTGCCGCCTTGAAGCTCGGACAGCTCCAGCGTATTGTTGCGGGCTTTGCCGGCGAGCGTCGCGATCGAGCGCTCGATTTCGGCGAAGCCGAGGCGGTCCGCTTCGCGCACGACCGGAACGACCAGCCCTTCCTTCGCCGCGACGGCGATGCCGATGTCGTAATATTTTTTCACGATGATGTCTTCGCCGTTAATCTCGGCGTTGAGCAGCGGGAACGCCTTGAGCGCGCCAACGACCGCTTTCGTGAAGAACGACATGAAGCCGAGGCCTACGTCGTGCTTTTCTTTGAAAGCGTCCTTGCGGCGCTTGCGGATCTCGAGGATCGCGGTCATGTCGACTTCGTTGAACGTCGTCAGCATCGCGGCCGTGCGCTGGGCTTCGACGAGACGCTTTGCGATCGTCAGGCGGCGGCGGGACATGCGCTTGCGTTCCTCCGGCTTGCTCGTCGCGGCGACGGCAGGCTTCTCGGCGGCCGGAGCGGCGGCTTGCGGAGCCGGCGCGGGCGCCTTGCCCGCCGACGCGACGTCGCTCGCGTGAATGCGCCCGATCGGGTCGCGCGCGGCTACGGCGTTCAGGTCGATGCCTTTCTCGCGGGCCAATTTCCGAGCGGCCGGCGTGGCCAGCGCGGCGGCTTCGCCAGCCGGAGCCGCTGCGGCAGCCGGGGCGGCAGGGGCTACCGCCTGAGTTGGAGCGGGTACGCTCTCCTTGGCCGGGGCGGCAGGCGCCGCGGGAGCGGCGGCCGCTCCTCCTTCGCCGATTCTGCCGACCGCTTCGCCGATTTTCACCGTATCTCCTTCGCCGGCAACAATCTCGGCGATGACGCCGTCTTGCTCCGCGCTGATTTCCAGGTTGACTTTGTCGGTTTCCAGTTCAAGCAGCAGATCGCCTTGCTTGACGCTGTCTCCGACTTTGACGAGCCATTTCGAAATCGTTCCTTCCGTAATGGATTCTCCCATTGCTGGCACAATAATGTCATGCATTGCCGTTACCTCCCGGATTTAACTGCCGATTTCTTTTTCTGAACCAACACTTGATTGATGATGAATTGCTGCTCGAACGTATGGATTTGCTGATAGCCGCTCGCCGGGCTGGAACGCTTCGGGCGCCCGTTGTAGCCGACCGTCGTTTTCTTCGTATCGACCAGCTCGCGAATTCTCGGTTCCATGTAGCTCCACGCGCCCATGTTCTTCGGCTCCTCCTGAACCCACAGCACTTCGGTCAGGTTGGGGAAGCGCTCGATGATCGCTTTTACCTCTTGTTTAGGGAACGGATACAGCTGTTCGATCCGGGCGATATGCAGCCAGTCGTAATTCGCGTCCGCGTTCTTGTCGAGCTGTTCGGCCAGATCGATCGCGATTTTGCCGGTGCAGAGCACGAGTCTCTCCACGCGGGAAGGGTCGCCTCCGAGTCCTGGCTGCTCTAGTACGGTCTGGAACGTGCCGTCGCTCAGCTCGGCGGCGGACGAAGCGACGTACGGGTTGCGGATCATGCTCTTCGGCGCCATCAAGACGAGCGGACGCATGTCCTCCGTATTCAGGTTGGCCGCCTGGCGGCGCAGCAAGTGGAAGTATTGCGCCGCGCTGGACAGGTAAGCGACCGTCCAGTTCCCTTCCCCGGACAATTGCAGGAACCGTTCCAGCCTTGCGCTCGAGTGCTCGGGTCCTTGGCCTTCGTAGCCGTGCGGCAGCAGCATCGTCAACCCGGACCGCTGCGTCCATTTGGACTGGCCCGCGGAGATGAACTGGTCGATCAGCACTTGCGCCGCGTTGGCGAAATCGCCGAACTGCGCTTCCCAGATGACCATCGTTTCCGGCGCGAACACGTTGTAGCCGTACTCGAGACCGAGCACGCCGGCTTCCGACAGCGGGCTGTTGTGAATGGCGAAGGAAGCCTTCGCTTCCGGCAGGGCGTGGAGCGGACAGAACGTGTCGCCCGTCACGGAATCGTGCAGCACGAGATTCCGGTGGGCGAACGTCGCTCTTTCCGCGTCCTGGCCGCTTAACCGGATCGGCGTGCCGTCCGCCAGAATCGTCGCGAACGCCAACGTCTCGGCATGGCTCCAATCGATTTTCTCCCCGTCGTTCAGCGCGTCGGCGCGGCGCTCGAGAATGCGTTTGAGCTTGGAGTAGACATTGAAGCTGTCCGGCCAGGTCAGCAAGCCTTTGTTGATGCTGCGCAGCGTTTCGATCGGCACGGCGGTAACCGGCTTGGCCGAATCGAGCGAGAACTCGGTCGGCTGGGTCTGATGAACGGGGTTCTTGCCGCCTTTGCCTTTGATTTCTTCATAGGCTTTTTTCAGCTTGTTCTGCACGTCGCGCTTAAGCTGTTCCGCGGCTTCGACCGACAGGACGCCTTCGGCGATCAGTTTGTCCGCGTATAGTCGGGCGACCGGCTTATGCGCTTTGACCTTCTTGTAGATCAGCGGTTGAGTCGTTTCCGGATCGTCCGTTTCGTTATGTCCGTACCGGCGATAGCCGATCAAATCGATCAAAATGTCCTTTTTGAACAAGGTCCGGTATTCGCTGGCTACTCTTGCGGCCGCGATGACGGCTTCCGGATCGTCCGCGTTGACGTGAATGATCGGAATTTCGAAGCCCTTGGCCAGGTCGCTCGCATAATGCGTCGAACGGGAGTCGTGGCTTTCCGTCGTAAAGCCGATCCGGTTATTCGCGATAATATGGATCGTGCCGCCGCTCGTATAGCCGTTGATGTTGTTGAAGTTCAGCGTCTCCGCGACGATGCCCTCGCCGATGAAAGCGGCGTCGCCGTGAATGATGATCGATGCGGCGAGATCGAAGTTCTGCGCCGGGTAGCCGGGCTTGCTGCGGTCCTCCTGGGCCGCGCGCGCGAAACCGCCGACGACCGGGTTGACGTATTCGAGATGGCTCGGGTTGTTCGCCAGCGTAATTCGCGTATCCGCGGTTTTGCCGGAAGAAATCGAACGGTTGGCGCCGAGATGGTATTTGACGTCTCCGGTCCAGCCGTAGTTAATGCCGATCGAACCTTCCGACGGAATCAGGTTTTTGTTGGGCGAATGGTGGAACTCGGAAAAAATGTTGCCGTACGGCTTGCCCAACACGTGCGCAAGCACGTTCAAACGGCCGCGATGCGCCATGCCCATGGCAATATGACGAACGCCGTCGTTCGTCAGTTCGTGTACGATCTCGTCCGTCAACGGAACGAGCGATTCGATTCCTTCCGCCGAGAACCGTTTCTGCCCGACGAAGGTTTTCTGCAGGAAATCTTCGAATTGCTCCGCCTCGAGCAGCCTGCGGAGCAGGGCTTCGCGCTCGGACGCGAGCAATCGGCTGGACGGAATGACCGATTCGGCCTGCTTGTTCAGCCACTTTCTCTCTTCTTCGACGTGGACGTGGCCGAATTCGAAGGCGATCGGCCCGGTGTAGACCCGGCGCAGCTTCTGAATCGCGTCCCACGCGTTGGCGAACGGATATGGCGCGTCCTCCCATACGCAATCGGGAGGCAGTCTTTTCAGGTCGGATTCGGTTAAGTCGTAAGCGCTAGGCTCGATCATCTCGGCGCTTGCTTTGGGGCTAAGCCCGAGCGGATCGATATCGGCGGCCAGGTGGCCGAACGCTCTTATATTCATGGCCAGTTGGCCGGCTGCGATCGCTTTCTTCAGCAGATTGGTGTCAGTCGATGCCGATCCTTGGGCGGTCGATGGAGCGGTTGCGACCATACCGGCTTCGAAACGGGGAGGCGCGCCGTATTGCGCGAACAGCTCGCGGTACTGCGGGCTAACCGCTTCCGGATCTTCAAGGTAGATGTCGTATTGCTCTTGGACGTAGCCGAGATTAGGGCCGAAAAACTGCTGCCATAGCTCTTGCATGTTTCCATTCTCCACTGACATTGCGCATCCCTCTGCATTCGTGTTAGTCGTACGGGGAAAAGGAAGCACCCCCTAACCATTCTAATTCATTTTTATGTTCGGAAATAGTGATTATTATGCATAGGAATGATCTATTTAATAGATCAGTTGGAGCCGTTCCTCCTGTAGGAATAGAATGCGCTTCTTCGACCGATTTGACTCTTGACCTTGCAGATCGCGAGATGTTTCAAGGCTTGGATAATTGTGTAAAAAATAACGCGGTGCTATAGTGGAAACGAGGATACGCGCAGAGGAGAGAGGACCGATGACGACGAGAACCGCCGAGATCCGCAGCGGAACGGTCATGTCCGTAGCTCCCGTGTTCTATTCGCAATTCGGTCAAACCGCGTACCGGCAGCGAACGGGAGCTTGGCTGATGTCTTATCCGACCCATTACGAGGAATTTATCCGCAAAGCCGCTACGGGAATCGCCGAGCTGCTGCGAAGCGCGCGCGAGCTGAGAGCCGTCGCGCGGCGGCTGATCCAAGACGGCTTCGCGCCGGCTCGGGCAATCGAGGATGACAAACCCGGAAGGGGGCAGGCCGAAGCGGGCGCCGAACCGTCGGCTCGCGTCCGAGTGCTGCTTGACGCGTATAACCGGTTCCGGGACCGTCTCGACGGATGCCGCGGCTACGTCCATCCGGAGATCGGCGCGCGCTTCGCCCGAGCGACGAACAATGCCGCATTTGAATCGGTCGGCGTGCGCGTGAACGCCGACGGCACGATGGCGCTGGACGAATCCCGCTTCGCAGATCGGCTGAGCGCCGACGCCGAAGGCGTGCTGCGGACGATCGCAGGAAGCGAGGGCTTGGCCGCCGCGCTCGTGCTGGAAGTCGATCGGATGTACGATCGCTCCGCAAGCCGTCTGCTCGATCCCCGAACGCACGCCTTGCAGCAGTTTTCCGCTTACCAGTCCACCGCGCACGCGAGCTGGCAGCTTCCGTCGGCCGGACTGATTTTGAACCGTGTGCTCTAGATATTTAAAGGAAATGACGGCATGGGGACCCGCCTCTGTGCCGTCTCTTTTCGCGGATCCTCTGTCCGAATGGTCTGGGGGGCGATGGGCGGGGCGAAGGAGGCTATCCCTCGGCCGACTTTTGGGATAGCCTCCTTCGCGTTCAGCGCAGCGAAGCCAGGTCGAAGCTCGGAACGAGGTTTTCCTTCATCGCCCGGCCGAGCAACGATTCGACGGCGGCATAACCGTCATCGCCGAGATCGGCGGTGAACCCGTTCACGTAGAGCTCGATGTGCGATCGGGCTACGGACGGCTCTAACTCCTGAGCATGCTCCATGACGTAGGCGTGGGAAGCTTCGGGGTCGGCCCAGGCGTATTCGACCGACGCGCGAATCCATCGGCGGAGGCGGTCGTGATCGAGGGAACGTTTGGCGACGATCGCGCCGAGCGGGATCGGCAAGCCGGTATCGTTCTCCCACCAGCTTCCGAGGTCGACGATCTGCGTCAGGCCGTATTTCGGGTACGTAAAGCGGGCTTCGTGAATGACGAGTCCGGCGTCGACGCGGCCGTCGCGAACGGCGGGCATGATCTCGTGAAACGGCATGACGACGATTTCGCCGACGCCGCCCGGTACGTGGCGAGCCGCCCATAACCGGAAGAGCAGATACGCCGTCGAGCGGTCGCTCGGCACGGCGACCCGTCTGCCGGACAGCTCGCCGGCTCCCCCCGGCGCGCCTGCCCGTTCGTCCGCCCGCAGCACGAGCGGGCCGCAGCCGCGGCCGAGCGCGCCTCCGCAAGGTACGAGCTTATACGCGGGCAGCATCCAGGGCAGGGCGGCATAGGAAATTTTCAGCATGTCGAAATCGTCGGATTTCGCGGCCAAGTTGTTGGTCACGTCGATATCCGCGTATGTCACTTCGAAGCTCGGCGCGTCCGGAATCAAGCCGTGCACGAGCGCATGAAACACGAAGGTGTCGTTCGGACACGGGGAATAGGCGATTTTCATCAGTCGATAACCTCCAGTAGAGAAGTGCCGGCCGCTTCCAACGCGGCCAGGGCGTCTCCGATCCGCCAGGCGGCCCGATCCCGCGGACCGACCGCGTTCGAGACGGCCCGGATTTCCAGGAAGGGAACGCCCGCCCGATAAGCGGCTTCGGCGACGCCGTAGCCTTCCATCGCTTCCGCCGCTGCGCCCGGATAGCGTGCGGCAAGGGACGCGGCCGTCTCCGCGGTGCCGGTCGCCGTCGACAAGGTCAGGATCGGACCTAAGGCCGCGTTCAGGCCGCGCGCCCGCAACGCTTCGGCAAGCGCGCGGGAGCGTTCGGCGTCGGCGGCGAGCCGGTTCGACCCGAATCCGAGCTTGTCCACGTCGGCGAAGCCTTCGGGCGTCTCCGCGCCCAGATCGGCGGCGATCGATTCGCTCGCCACGACGAGCGAACCGACCGGCGCGACGCCGGCAAAGCCGCCGCCGATGCCGGCGCTCGCCACGAGGCCGTATTCGCCTGCAACCGTCGCGAGCGCCGTCGCGGCGCTGACCGCCGCCGCCGCGGGTCCGACTCCGCCGGCCCGGACGTCGAACCGGGAATCTCCGCGGACGCCCCGCAGAACCGCTTCCTTTTCCGCTTCGACGGCTGTGATGATCAAGATTTGGCGCTTCATTGTATCGGTTCCCCCGTTCTTCGCGGTCGTTCGGAAACTTGCTTACCTAATTATAGTGCTCCGCCCCCCGGGAGTAAAATGATCCCCGCACAGGTTCGAGCCCGGCGGAGTTCGCCATACAATAACCTATGCATAGCAGCTAGCCAGTGCAGAGGTGGTGGTCAGGCCCATGATGAGCACGTTCTCCAGGTGGGACGATTTGAGCTTTCAAAACATGTCCGAACGAAGGCTGAATCTCGATCAAGTGTCGGAGCGGATCGTCCGATTCATCGCCAAAGATCCGATAGGCCGGTTCCGCTTCGTGATCGGCACGGACAGCCAAGTCCATCGGGGACAAACGAAATTCGTGACCGGCGTCGTCATTCACCGCGTCGGCCGGGGCGCGTGGGCTTGCTACCGGCAGACGGCCGTTCCGAGGCAGCTCACTTCGATCCGGGAGAAGCTGACGCTCGAGACGACGTTCTCCCAACGGGTAGCCGCTTATTTCGAAGAGCGCTCGCTGCGCCGGATGGAGGATCTGTTGCTGCCGCACGCCTATCAAGGCGCAGCCTTGGAGACGTATATCGACATCGACGCGGGGACCGATCCGATCGTGAACAAGACGGCGGTCTACGTCCAGGAGATGGTGGAACGAATCGAAGCGGCGGGACCGTTCATGCCGCGGGTCAAGCCGGACGCATGCGTCGCTTCGTCCTACGCCAACCGCTTCACGAAGAGCGAAATGGTTCTATAAAGCGTTTGCTATAAAGCGGCGTTTCTCCATTCCTTCGGGGACATGCTTTTCAGCTTCTTGAACGTCCTGCTGAAATAATAAATATCGTTGAAGCCCGTCGCGAGGGCGATTTCCGATACGGTCAGCCCTTTGTTGCGGAGCAGGGCTTCGGATTTGTTGACGCGGATCAGGTTGACGTATTCGATCAGCGACTTGTCCGTAATTTGCTTGAACAGCCTGCTGAAGTGATAACGGCTCAGCCCGGCGACGTCCGCGAGCTTCTCCACCGTAAGCTTGTCCCGGTAATGTTCTTCGACGTAGGCGAATACCGGCTTCAATCTCTCGAGTTCTTTCAAGCGGAGCCGATATTCGTCCAGCGCGGACAACGTCGCGACGTATTTGCGCATGAGCAAGGTCAATAAGGCGTACAGATGGGACTTGACGGAAAGCTCGTACCCGAGCTCCTTCCGCTGCATCTCCCCGATGATCGCCTCCATGTGCCGGCGAATCTCCCCGTCGTTCGCGATACGGTTCCGGAACAGGATCCGGTTGCGCGTGATGGGCGTGATGAACTTCGTTTCCACGGCGTCCACGGAATGGCTGTGCAGCAAGGAGATATCGAGAATCATCGCATAATAGGATAAATCATCGGATTGGCAGACGCCGTAATGCAATTCGTTGCTGTTGACGACGCACAGATCGCCCTCCCGGAACGCGATCGGATTGGAACCGCATTCAATGATCGCGCTGCCGGACACGAAATACAAAAATTCGAGATGCTCGTGCCAATGAGGAACGAATAGCGTTCCTCCGGGCGTCATTTTGTGCGTATGCCGCGGGTGGACTTTAATCGGGAAGGACGGATCGGGCATCGGCATCGGTTCTTCGAATCCGGTGATTTTCTCCATAGTACCTCCCATGGGAGCACGATCGTGCAAATATAAAGCAAGCTTATGCATGGTAAAGACGGCCAACCTCATTATAATACGAATTAAGCTTGATATGCGACCCAAAAGGAGTGTGGCGGATTGAATATTCGGATCGGCGTCATCGGAACGGGATCGATCTCGGAAATGCATCTGAACGCGTACGCGCGCAATCCCGGCGTCGACATCGTCGCGATCTGCGACCTGAACGAGGCGAGAGCCCGCCAGGTCGCGGCGAAATACGGGGCCGGGCATGCGTACGCCGATTATCGCGAGTTGCTCGCGAATCCGGACATCGACGCGGTCAGCGTCTGCACGTGGAACAATACGCATGCCCCGATCAGCATCGCAGCGCTTCGGGCCGGGAAGCACGTGCTCGTGGAGAAGCCGCTCTGCCGCACGGTAGAGGAAGCGCATGAAGTCGAACGGGCCGTTCGCGAGACCGGCAAGCTGCTGCAGGTCGGATTCGTACGCCGCTACGACCCGAACGTGAAGATGCTGCGCGAATTCGTCGAGCACGGTGAATTCGGAGAGCTGTATTACGCGAAGGCTTCGACCTTGCGCCGGCTCGGCAATCCGGGCGGCTGGTTCGCGGACGTCGAACGTTCGGGCGGAGGGCCGCTGATCGATATCGGCGTGCACGTGATCGATCTGTGCTGGTACTTGATGGGCAAGCCGAAAGCGGTTTCCGTCAGCGCGAATACGTACCGCAAGCTGGGCAACCGCGCCAACGTCCGGCACTTGTCCTTCTACAAAGCGGCCGATTACGACGCGTCGAAAAACTCGGTGGAGGATTTGGCCAACGCGCTTATCCGCTTCGAGAACGGCGCTTCGATTCTGGTCGACGTAAGCTATTCCTTGCACGCGAAGCAGGACGAGGGAAGCGTGAAGCTGTTCGGGGAAAAGGGCGGCTTCGAGATCGATCCGGAAGTCGTCATTGTTGCCGAAAAGCACGACACCATTCTCAACGTTCGGCCGCAGACGGACAGCCTGGCCGGTTTCTCGGCCGATGCGGCGTTCCAGAACGAGATCGATCATTTCATCGCCTGCGTCGCCAGCGGGGAAACGCCGATCAGCCCCGTCTCAGACGGCGTGGAGATGATGAAAATGCTATGCGCGATCTATGAATCCGCGGCGAAGGGAGAGGAAGTCCGCCTATGAAACTCGGCGTGAGCTCCTACAGCTTATGGCAGGCGATGGAGAGCGGCGAGCTCGATATCGCCGGGGTCGTCGGCAAGGTGGCGGAGCTTGGAGGCGAGCACGTCGAGATCGTGCCTCTCGGCTTCGATTTGACGGCCGATCCGGCATTGGTCGCAACGATCCGGAACAGCGCGGCCGCGGCCGGCATCGAAATCTCGAACTATGCGATCGGGGCCAATTTCGCCGGTCTGGACGATGCGGCGTACGAGCGGGAGATCGAGCGCGTCATGCGCGAAGTCGACGTCGCGGCGGCGCTCGGCGTCAAGTTCATGCGCCACGACGTCGCCGGATCCGAGGATACGTCCATCCGGCGCTTCATGGCGGATCTGCCCAGACTCGTCGAAGCTTGCCGCCGAATTTCCGAATATGCTTCCCGGTACGGCATTACGACGAGCATCGAGAACCACGGCTATTACGTGCAAGCAAGCGATCGGGTGCAGGCGATCGTGAACGCGGTCGACCGAAGCAGCTTCCGCACGACGCTCGATATCGGCAATTTCGTCTGCGTCGACGAGAATCCGCTCGTCGGCGTCAAGAACAACGCGAAGCTGGCTTCCGTCGTTCACGTTAAAGACTTCTACGTTCGGCCGGAGACCGCCGATCCCGGAGAAGGCTGGTTCCGGTCCGCGAACGGCGCCTACCTGCGCGGGGCGATCGCGGGCCAGGGGGACCTCGACGTGCGGGCGGCGCTGCGCATCGTGAAGGAGTCCGGGTTCGACGGGTACCTGTCCATCGAGTTCGAAGGGATGGAGCCTTGCGTTCGGGCGACGAAGATCGCGCTCGACAACGTCCGGCGAATGTGGAACGAAATCCATTAAGGAGGGAAGCGGAATGTCCAACATCGTTTCGCCTTGGAAAATCGGAGTTATTGTAGACAGCTTTAGAGTCGGCGTGCGCGAAGGCTTGCTGAAAGCGCAAAAAGTCGGAGCGGACGGGGTGCAAATCTACGCCGTCTCCGGAGAGATGGATCCGGCCAACCTGTCCGCTGCGGCCCGCAAGGAGTGGAAAGCTTATATCGAGTCGTTGGGCTTGGAAATCTCGGCGCTGGTCGGGGACCTCGGCGGGCACGGCTTCCAGGACCGCACGGCCAACCTGGACAAAATCGAGAAATCGAAACGGATTCTGGATTTGGCCGTCGAGCTTGGCACGAACGTCGTTACGACGCATATCGGCATCGTGCCCGAAGACCGGAACGGCGAAGTGTACGAGGCGATGCATCTCGCCTGCGACGAATTGAGCCGCTACGCGACGAGCATGAACGCCTACTTCGCGATCGAGACCGGGCCGGAGACGTCGGCCCATCTGAAAAGCTTTCTTGACGGGTTAGGCTCCAAGGGCGTATCCGTCAACTTCGATCCGGCCAACATGGTCATGGTGACCGGCGACGATCCGGCGCAAGGCGTGTACAATCTGAAGGATTATATCGTCCATACGCACGCCAAGGACGGCATTCGCCTGCGCGAGATCGATCCGCGGCTCGTCTACGGCGCGCTCGGCTTCGATCCGCTCGACCACGAGAAAATCGCGCACGCCGCGGAATCCGGCGACGCGTTCCGGGAAGTGCCGCTCGGCGAAGGCGGCGTCGATTGGGACGCGTATCTGAACGCGCTCCGCGACATCGGCTACGGCGGCTACCTGACGATCGAGCGGGAAGTCGGCAGCAATCCGGAAGCGGACATTTCCGCCGCCGTGCAATTTCTGAAAGCCCGCATCTAGGAACAGTCGCAAGCAAGCCGCCCCGCCGGATTTCGGGGCGGCTTTTGCAATAGAGAAGCGGCCTTGCATCCGGAAAGGAACGGCATCTATTGATCTCGCATCCGAAAGCCGATAAATACAAAGAACGGCAAGGAAATCGATGGAAGCAATGGAGCGTGTTCGTATGCGTTTTTCTCGCGAAATGTCCGTATTCAACGCGATGGAGCCGATCGTCAGCCGCTTGTTCGAAGATCATTGCGTCAAAGCGCGCATTCTCGCCTGCGACTGCGAGAAGTGCCGGATGGATATCGTTCTTCTCGCGCTCAACCACGTGCCTCCGCGCTATACGTCGGGACAGGCCGGCGAAGCATACGTTAAGGCGTTGTACCAAGATCTCCAGCTGCAATCCGACGTTCTCCGCGAGCTGACGAAGGCGGTGCAAGTCATCGCCGCGAGTCCGCGGCACTGATCGGCCGTTTACGGCTGCACAAGGGGTCCGGGACGCAGCCCGGACCCCTCTTCGCTGTCCGAGAGAGAGGATTTTTCCGGCATTGACAAATCGAGGGGACGAACGTATGATCGGTAATGGGTCGAGACTTGCATACTTATCGGGAAGAAGGATCGTAGGATGGCTCAGAAAAAAACGAAGCGCTCGTTCGTGACCGTCGGCTTGCTGGCGGCTTTGTTTATCGGCGCGCTGGATTCGACGGTCATTACGACCGCCACGACCAGCATCGCCAAAGATTTGAGCGGACTAAGCCTGATTAGCTGGATTTTTTCTATTTATACGTTAACGACTTGCGTAACGACGCCGATCTTCGGCAAGCTGGCGGATTTGTTCGGCCGCAAATCGATCTTCACGATCGGCCTCGCGTTATTCCTCGTCGGATCGATTTTGTGCGGAGCCGCGCAGACGATGACCGAGCTGATCTGGTACCGGGCGATTCAGGGAATCGGGGCGGGCGCGCTTACGCCGGTAACTTTTACGATCATCGGGGATTTGTATACGGGGGAGCAACGGGGCAAGGTCCAGGGCGTGCTTTCCTCGATGTGGTCGATCGCGGGCTTGGTCGGTCCGTTCGTCGGCGGCTATTTCGTCGATACGATCTCTTGGCGCTGGATTTTCTATATGAACATTCCGGTCAGCATCGTATCGTTTATTCTCGTACTCGGTTTCCTGCACGAGCGGTTCGATCGATCGAAGAAGAGCCGCATCGATTATCTCGGGGCCCTGACGTTTACGATCAGCGTCTCGAGCTTGCTGCTCGCCCTGTTGACGGGGGGAGAGACGTACGCCTGGAATTCGCCGACGATTCTCGCTTTGTTCGGCATCGCCGCCGCGTTCCTGCTCGTCTTCCTGCGCATCGAATCGAAAGCGAAGGAGCCGATGCTGCCCTTGACGCTGTTCCGCGAGAGACGTTTGACGATTCCGTACGTGCTCGGCTTTTTCGGATTTTGCGTCGTCGCAGGGGTGACGATCTACATCCCGCTGTGGATTCAGAACATTCTCGGCTACAGCGCCACGACGTCGGGCTTGATGCTCATGCCGATGTCGCTCGCTTGGCCGATCGCCTCGAATTTGTCGGGAAGATATATGTTCCGGTTCGGGGCCAAAAGGTTCATGACGATCGGCACGTTGTTCGTCGCCGCCGGCGCGCTATGGCTGTTCACGCTGAATACGGGCTCTTCGTATTTGAACGTCATCGGCATCGTCGTGTTGGTCGGCTTCGGGATGGGGTGCATCAGCACGCCGGCGATCGTTACGATCCAGAATTCGGCGGCCGCCAAGATGCGCGGCGTGGCCACATCGACCAACTCGTTCATGGGGACGCTGGGGCAGACCGTCGCGGTGGCGGTGTTCGGGATGCTGTTCAATCGCATCGTGACGAGCCCGACCCCCGTTCCCGAGCAGATGGCCGAAGGCATGCATTTGATTTTCATCCTGTTGTTTGCGATTGCGCTCGTTAAAATCCTTGTCGTCAATCTGCTGCCGAAGGCGGGGAAAGCCCGGGAGGCCGAATCCTCCTAAACCCTCGCGATTCCGCGGAATCCTTAAGCCGAGTTATAACGAGGTGTCAACCCTCACCCGATTTGCTACATTAGAGCTGTCCAATGAAAGAAAGGAGTGATACCGTGGATCAGGAACTGAAATTGATGCTCGAGTCGATTAAAGGCGAGTTGGAGTCCGTTAAGTCGGAAATGCGGTCGATGAAAGACAATCAGGAAACGTTCGCGAGAGAGATCAACGTTAGATTCGATGGCGTGGACGGCAAGCTGGAAGGGAGTAAGAGCCAGTTGGACCGAATCGAAGCCGAAACGAACGATGACGTAGTCACCTTGCTGGAATCCATCAACGGCAAGATCGAGGCGCTGGCTACCAAGGAAGATGTTGAATATTGGCAGGACGGGTAGGCAGAACAGAGCTGGAGATTGATCGGCTCAAACGCGCGAAATAGAACCTCTTTTTCCCCGACAGTTTCCGCACGTATATATCCAAATTCGAATTCGACAAGAGGCAAACAATCCCGAAACCCAAAGGCCTCGGGCGCTTCGGGCTTCGGGCTTTATGCCTGCGGTCCGCGAATCTCTGAGGTGACGTACAAATACGGCGTCCGGAACGTCGTATACGTGCCTTCCAGCGATTTCTCGCTCAACAGCCCGGTCTTGACGAGGGCGGAAATTTTGGCCGGATCGGCTTTGAACAGCGCCCGCCACAGCTCGGGATCCGGCAGGGCTTCGGCCAACAGCCGGTCGTTATACTGTCGCTTCTCCTGATAAACGATCTTCAGCGTGTATTCGCCGAGCTTGAATTCCGCATCCTGAGCGAACTCGCTCGCGATTTCCTTGCGCAGCCGCTCCAGTTCGTCTTCCGATTGCTTGACCATCGTTTTCAATTCGCAATAACGCGCCAGTTTATCGACGTTCATGCCGTTGACCTCCATCCGTTTCGATAAGTGATACGTATGAGAAGCCAATCCTAATTATGTGGAGCGAATCTTAGGAGCCCGCATGTTTTTTTGCTATAATGATAAACACCTTTGGAAATCAAAGATAAAGGCCTATTCAATAAGCTAAACAGGTTGTCTGAGCCGGCAATATAGATTAGGGAGGTTAGGGGAAGCGGATGAAAGCCATTTCGGTGAAACAGGTGCAGGAGCGATTCAAGTTGGAGGTGCTGGCCGGAGAGGAACGGATGGACCGCGAGATTACGCGATCGAGAGCGCACCGTCCGGGACTCGAATTCGTCGGCTACTTCGACTTTTTCCCGATGAACCGCGTTCAGGTGCTCGGGCGGAAAGAAATCAACTACCTTCATAAGCAGACGGAAGAAGAGCGCAAGCTTCATATCGGCAACATCGTGAAGTATCACCCGCCCTGCTTTATCGTGACGGCCGGTCAGGACGGCCTGAAGTACTTAATGAAATATTGCCAGCAGGAGGGCATCCCGCTGCTGCGCACGGGCGAGCCGACGACCGAGTTTCTCGGCAAGCTGGACGCCTACCTGACGCAGGCTCTGGCGCCGGAAATCGCCGTGCACGGCGTATGCGTCAACGTCTCGGGCATCGGCATTCTGCTCCGGGGGCGATCGGGCATCGGCAAGAGCGAGACGGCTCACACGCTCATCCGCCGGGGACACCGGCTCGTCGCGGACGACATCGTCGTGCTCAAGAAGCTGAGCTCCCGGACGCTGCTCGGCACCCATAACGAGACGACGAGGGAGTTTCTGGCGCTGCGGAGCATCGGTCTCGTCAACGTCGTTCGGCTGTACGGAAGAAAGGCGTTCCAGGACGAAACGAGAATCGTCCTCGACATCGAGCTGAGTCCGTGGCAGGATCAGGCGCTGAACAACGAGCTGGAGCTCGAGCCGAAGACGACCGAATACTTGGGGGTGCGCATCCCGACGATCGAGATCCAGCTTCAGCCGGGGAGAGACGTCGCCGGGATGATCGAGGCGGCCGCGAACAGCTGGTATTTGAAGCAGCAAGGCTACAGCGCGGCGGAGGAGTTCATGAAACGGATCGAAGAAGAAATGAAATAATACGGGCCGACGGCCGTCCGGATCGCACGCGATACCCCGGACGGCCGTCGGTCGTCAGGACTCGATTTCCTCGATGCAGAGGATTTGGTTGTCGATCATAATCATCGTCAGCTTGTCGGAGATCGGGAGAATGTCCGAGTAATAGGAATGCCGGTTGCCCATCTCGACGATAAATCGCGGCTTGCCGTTCGGATCGAGGGAATAGACGGTGCCGACATTGGCGCTGAAATAGACGTTGCCCGCTTCGTCGGACCGCAGCGTGAACGCCGCGAGGCTGCGGCCCCAGGCGATGTCTTTTTTCGTCAGACTGTAATTCCACAACACTTTGCCCGCTTTGTCCTTTCGCGTGACCGCGTTCGTCTTCTCGTCCAGCTCGTAAGCGCCGCCGCGTCGATCGCTTACTCCCGCGAGCTGCGGGGCCGATTCGGACAGGACAACGAGGCTTCCGTCTTTCGCGATTCCGTATTCATGGACGGTGAAGCTCATCGTTGCCGGATCGAACGTCCAGGCATGCAGGATCCGCCTCTCGTCCAAGTAAAAGCTGCCGGCGTCTTCGGACAGCGGATGGCTCCATTCGAGGCGGCCGTCGGCGTCCAGCCGGAGAAGACGGTCCGAGGTTTGAACGTAGAAGCGGCCCCGGTCGTCCGCGAACAAGCTGCGGACGTCTGTTGCGTCGATCTCCTCGCTGCCGTCCGCAATGACGTTTAGCCGCCAGCCGATCGAGCCGTTCGGCCGGTAGGAGACGAGGCCGTCTCCCGTTAAAAGGAGAAAGTTGCCTTCCGAATCGCCCGCATAGAGAGGGTAACCCGAAGGGAACCCGTTCTCGTCTTTAGGCGCATAGGCGGTCGTCGGAGGGAAGATGCGTTTTTTGCCGTCTCGGCCGATGCGGACGATCTGGTCGACGATCAAATCGGATTCGTTCGCATATTCGAAGTTTCCTTGATAGAGCCGATAGAACGTGCCGTCCATGCCGACGTGGTCGATGTCGTTCAGCTCGCTCTTTAGCGATTGTTTCCAGCGGATGCTGCCGTTCCGATCGACAGCCATGACGTAATCGAAGGCGATAAAGTAAATCGCGCCGTCGGCGTCTTGATACGCTCGGAAATGCTGGTAGGGGCTTTTGTCCGCGATATGCCACTTCAACCGATAATGCTGGGCATTGTGAAGAATCAGGTTTTTCCCCTGATCGTCCTTCACGGGCAGCTTCCGCTGCTTGCCGACGGGCTCGAGCGACGGAGAAGCGGCCGCGAAAGCGGGTGCGGGCATGACGAGAAGCAAGGCTAGCGCAAGCCAGATGATCGAACGCTTGGTCATTCGAGACGCCTTCTTTCTGTTCGGATAGAATGCCGGATTCGACTACTATCATAGCGCAGCGGGCGTTTCTCGGGAATCTTTTTTGTACGAGAGATATGTACGATAAATCGTACAAACTTTCTTAACGCTACCGCAGTGCAGGTATTTTGTATGATTTATCGTCCAAAATGCAAGATTGCAAGATTAGTTTAAGAGATTTGTATGAAAAATCGTATAAACTGTCTCAGATCCGCGAAGGGGAAAGGCTTTTGTACGAAATCTCATCCAAAGTTTGCGCGTGACGGCTAAATTCCGGCCCGATCGCAGGATCGATCAACGTGTGAACCTCAAATTGGAGGTTTGCGATCGGACACAGGGGACGTTATTTTGCCGAAACCCCCTCATATTGAAGATGAATCGGACAGACGATCCGTTATTTTGATGATTTAGTGCCAAAATCGCCGTCTCGGAGCCAAATAACGGATCCTGTGTCCGCACAGATGCAAAAAAACCGATTTTGTTCACAATTAGCGGATCCTCTGTCCGAACGGACTAGGACATAGGCGGCATGGCGGGTAGTGGGCGAAGGATCAAGCGAGACGATGGAGGTGGAGGCGGGGCGCGAATGTGTCCGAGGTAACGGAAGAACGGGAAGAGGAACGAAACGGCGCGAAGGCGCGTAAAAAACCGTCAGGGTGATTTTCCCTGACGGTTTTTCTCGCGGATCTGCAGTCCGATCCGTCGCCGGGACAAGCCGCACAAGCGCCCTGGCACGGGCCTTCCGATCGTAATGAACACAAAACAGGGATGTCTTTTCGGTTCACGACCTCCGGAGACATCCCTGCCAATGTTTAAGAGAAAAACAAAAAGTTCGTCGGCAGCTTGCGAAGCTGCCCGTCGGACGGATTGTTGACGACGCGTCCGTTGAATACGAGCGACGACGAGCCGCCGCCGTCCAGGTTGTAGCCGTTGACGGCGCCGTAACGCTGGAGCAGGATTTGCACCTCGGCGAGCGTCGCGCCGGAGCTGCCTTTCTCGTTGTAGCCGTCGATGACGAGGAACAGAAGCTGGTCGTCCTTATAGTTCGCGATGACGGTGCGCGGCGCTCTGGCCGGGCTTGTCTGCCATTTGGCCGGAATTTCCGTCTTACGGCCGTTTTGCAGCAATACTGGCACGAAGGAGGCGCCGAATTTCGGATTTTTCGCGTCCAGCTGTGATTTGCTTGTGAACTTGCCGCCGATCAGCTGATTGCTCTCGTTCATGCCGACGAAAAACAAGTCCCTGTAGGTCGCTTGGAATCCGCCGACGTATTCGCCGTCTACGATCGTCGTGCCGAGCGGATACCGTTTCCCTCCGCCGTCCGCGAAGCCCCCGGCGTTGATGCCGATCGCGGCGCCCGTCCGTTTCACGGCTTCGAGCGTCGTTTCCGCGCTGCCGTGCTGGTCTTTGCCCAGGACGAGCTTCATGGCGTCGTCCTTCTTGAGCTTGATCTTCACCGCGTAGCCATTGAAATTTTGCGCGTTCAGGCGAAATAACTGGGCTTGCAGCTTGTTCGATTGAATCGTCGAGGTCGGCTTGCCGAGCTTGCCCGTAATGCGCCGATCGTAGATCTGGTACGGCCTGGCCGCTTGCTTGGAAGCGACGGAGGCGATTTGGTTCATTTCTTCGTTGGTCTTATGATAGAGTTCGATTTCCTTCTTGATCGATTGCCCGGTTCCCGCGGCCAGCGATTCGGCTTGTCCCAATCCTTGCAGGACTTTGGCGGAATGGACGCCCGGATCGGGTTGCCTGGCTTCGTGCGAGGGAAATGCTTCCTCGGACAGGAGGAGCTCCGCGTCGGAGGAGAGCATCCAGATCATCAAGCCGATGAACGGCGCGCAGGCGAGCAGCAGCGTGCGGTTCATGGCCCGGATGGAGGCTGCGCTCATTTCAGCACGTCCAAGCTCTTTTTCAGCTCGTTCAGCTGTTTTTTCACTTCCGCCAATTGCGTATACAGCTTATTGCTGTTATCCGTCTTCGTGTCCGCGTTGTCTTTGGCGAACGTCAGCAATTCGTTCAACGCTTCGATTTTGCTCTCCATCTGTCCGAGCTGTTCCTGGAATCCGCCCTCCAACCGGGTGATCCGTTCGTCGTAATCCTGCTGCAGAGCCGCGATCTGGCTGGCCGTCTGGCGCTCCAGCTCCAAGGAAATTTGCTGCTGGGTCCGATCGGAGTACCACTTCGCCCCGTATATGCCGCCCGCAATAAGGATAAGCCATAATATGACGAAAAAGAGCGCTGCGCCCCGGCGGTTTCGTCTCGGTGATCTCTCTCGATTCGTGTCGTTAAGTAAGGGTTGAGTCGTTTCTACTTCCGTTTCTCTCATTTCCGCTGCGTTGCACACCTCTCTTGTTGTCTGTCGGACGGGGGCAGACATCCGTTTGCCTTGTCGAATAATGAACGCAGGACAAGCCGTAAAGTTGCACCCGTCATGGGATTGTAACATAATTTGCGCCATTCTTGGTCCTTCTGGGGCAAATGGAGAAGATTGCTATTTAGGTTGAGTCAAAGGCGCGACGACGAGAAAACCGCTATGTTATGATAACGGGAGACGCGGAAGGCGTATCCTGTTGCTCGAAGGGAGGGCCGAGAGATGATCGTCGTAGGTTTGGCGGGCTGGGGGGACCACGATACGCTATATGCGCCGGGCACGGCGGCGAAGGACAAGCTGAAGGGCTATGCCGCGCATTTCTCCGTCGTGGAGATGGACAGCTCGTTCTACGCGGTGCAGCCGCCGGAACGGATGGCCCGATACGCGGAAGAGACGCCAGAAGGCTTTGGCTTCGTCGTCAAAGCGTATCAAGGAATGACCGGTCATCTGCGGGGCAAGCCGTATTACGACAGCGACGACGAGATGTACGGCGCGTTCAGGGACAGCCTGGCGCCGCTTCTTCAAGCCGGCAAGCTGACGGCCGCGCTGTTCCAGTATCCTCCATGGTTCGATTGCACGAAGGAGAACGTTCGCTTGTTGCGGGAAACGAAGAAGCGGATGGAGGGATTCCCGTGCGTGCTCGAATTCCGGCACCGGAGCTGGTACGAGCCGGCTTACAGGGGGCGGACGCTGGCGTTCTTGAGAGAAGAAGGCTGGATTCACGGCGTCTGCGACGAGCCGCAAGCGGGCCCGGGCTCGATCCCGATCGTGCCGGAAGCGACGGACGAGAAGCTTACGCTCGTTCGCATGCACGGGAGAAACGCCGGGGGCTGGAACCAAAGCGGCGCCGCGAATTGGCGGGAAGTCCGGTACCTGTACGATTACAACGAAGAAGAACTGGCCGAATGGAAAGCGATCGCAGAGCGGCTCGAGCTAGAGAGCCGGACGATCGCGGTTATTTTCAACAACAATTCGGGCGGCCACGCGGCGGGCAACGCGAAGCGGTTCATGCGGATGCTGGGCCAGTCCGTCTACGAGCTGCCGGAGGAGAACGAACCCGAACAGATGGATCTGTTCAAACTATAGAGAGAAGAGGGATTCGCGCATGCTGAGATTCGGCATCATCGGAACGAATTGGATTACGGACGATTTCATCGACGCGGCGAGGAGGAACGGGGATATCGAGCTGACGGCGGTCTATTCGCGGAAGGAAGAGACGGCGCGCGCCTTCGCGGAGAAGCACGGCATTCCGCGGACGTACACGGACTTGGAGCGGTTTGCCGGGGACGCGGACATGGACGCCGTCTATATCGCGAGCCCGAATTCGCTCCACGCGGAGCAAGCGATTCTTTGCATGAACCGCGGGAAGCACGTACTCTGCGAGAAGCCGCTCGCCTCCAACGCGAGAGAGGTTCGGCGCATGATCGAAGCGGCGCGGGCGAACGGCGTGCTGCTCATGGAAGCGATGAAGTCGACGTTCACGCCGACGTTCCGGGCGATCCGGGACAATCTGCATAAGATCGGGACGATCAGACGCTATTCCGGCAGCTATTGCCAATATTCTTCCCGATACGATCGATACAAGCAGGGGGAGCTGCCCAACGCGTTCAACCCGGCGTTCTCGAACGGCGCGCTGATGGATCTGGGCGTCTACTGCATCTATCCGCTGGTCGTGCTGTTCGGCGCGCCCGAACGGGTACAGGCGAGCGCCCATCTTCTCGATTCCGGCTCGGACGGCGCGGGCAGCCTGCTGCTCGGCTACCGGGAGATGGACGCGGTCGTTCATTATTCGAAGATCGTCGACGCTTACGCCAGCGCCGAAATTCTGGGGGAGAACGGAACGATCGTATTCGATAAGATCAGCCGCCCGGACAAGGCGCACATCCGCTATCGGGACGGTTCGACCGAGGAACTGACGCAGCCGCAGGAAGACAACGCGATGGTCTACGAGGTTCGGGAATTCGCAGATCTCGTTCGGAGCGGGAAGCGCGAATCCGACTTGAACTCGCACGCGAACTCGCTGGCGGTCATTGAAGTTATGGACGCGGCCCGCCGCCAGACGGGCATCGTCTACCTGGCGGACGCCAAGTAGGGAGACGGGGGGCTTATTGTCGGAAATACCGACAATGAAATTGACAGGACGAAGGGGCGCGGGGAATACTAGACGTATCCGACGCTCATTCTCGCCAAACGGCGACGGGAAAGGCGGTTCAACGCATGGCGAATACGCACGTCTATACGAGAAAGGAAGAAATCGCGAACGCGATCACGCACGGCATCGGGACGCTGCTCAGCATCGCCGGGCTCGTCCTGCTGATCGTCTTCGCGAGCCTCGAAGGAACGGCATGGCACGTCGTCAGCTTCACGATCTACGGCGTGACGATGCTGCTGCTCTATACCGCCTCGACGCTCGTCCACGCCTTTCCCGAGGGCAAGGTCAAGGATTTGTTCGAGACGTTCGATCACTCCTGCATTTACTTGTTTATCGCGGGAACCTATACGCCGCTGCTGCTCGTCACCTTGCGAAGCCCGCTGGGCTGGAGCCTCTTCGGCGTCGTATGGGGGCTCGCGATCGCGGGGGTCGTGTTCAAGGCTTTTTTCACGAAAAAATTTCTCGTCCTGTCCACGCTGTTTTACGTTCTGATGGGCTGGCTGATCGTGTTCGCGTGGAAGCCGCTGAACGCGCTGCTCGTCCCGGAGGGGCTCCGTCTGCTCGTGATCGGAGGCGTATTGTACACGGTCGGCTCGGTGTTTTACGTATGGCGGGGCTTTCCTTACCACCATGCGGTCTGGCACTTGTTCGTCGTCGCGGGGTCAGTCTTCCATTTCTTCGCGATCCTGCTGTACGTGCTTTAACGCCTCAGTCCTCTTGCAGCAATCCTAATCTCTGCGCCGCGATTACCGCTTGCGTGCGCGACGAAACCCCCAGCTTGCCATAGATGCGCGAAGAGTACACTTTGACCGAGCCTTCGGATAACGACATGATCTCCGCGATGCGCTTGTTGGACTCTCCCTGGCGAATCCATGCCAGCAGTTGAAGCTCCGTGGGCGTCAGCGGTTCGATCAATCCGGTCTGCCGCGCCGAAGCGGCGGGCTCCTGCCTGCGTTCGCGGGCGAACAAGGCCAGAAGCTCGCTTACGTAGCTCTCCGAGACGTCCGTTCCCGAATCTTCTTCCTTCCGCCAGTCCTTCTGACTCCGGAAGGCACCGTATTTTTGCAGCAATTTTTCCGTCCGGTCGCCCCCGTCCAGAAAGCTTCGCACGTATCCGTTCGTCTCCCCGATGCTCAACGCCTCGCGCATCGCTCGCATCGAGAGCGTCCGTTGTCCCATCCGATCGTATAGCTCGGCTTGCAGCAGGCAAATTTCCGTAAGTCCCTGCAGGCTGTCTTCGCGCATCGCCTGAGGCTTCATCCGTTCCAGCAGCCGGAGAGCTTCCGTTTCCTTGCGACGGGACGCGAGCAAACGGCACAACGTTAAAAACTCGTATTCCCTGTGGTAGGTCGGCTGATCCTTCGGGGCGATGCGAAGCTTGGCGACTTCCTTCTTCGCGGCGCTCGTCGAGCCTTCCCGGAGAAACAGGCGCGCTTTGGCCGCGTGCAGGTAGTCGGACCATTTCTTCTCGGTCGCTCGGGAGACGAAACGCAACGCCTCGTCCAGCGTCTCGTGCGCGAGCGCGCGTCTACCGGCAAGCCACTCGTGATCGGCTTGCGCGATCCGGTTCGGGACGAACAGGCCGGGCACCAGCTTCAGACGCGAAGCGCGTTCGATCTTGCGCAGGAGCTCCTGGCTCTCCGCCAACCGGTTCCACTCGTAGAAGCCTTCCGCCAGCGATTGAACGACGTACAGGTTGATCAGCGAATCTCCCCAGCCGTGTTTTTCGAGCACGCCGGCGAACAGCTTTCCGATCCGCTCCGTCTGGGAGGAGAGCATCCCTTTCAGTCCGAAGGCCGTACGGCGGACGAGCGGCTCCGTCAAATTGTAGTTGAAGTTGTAGAAAAACGGATTGTGCGGAAGAATTTCGTCCAGGATGCCGTCAATGAAGGCGAACCATTGCTCGAACTCCCCGAACGTGAACAGAAGGTTCGACTTCACGAACAGCAAGCCGCTCTGCAGCTGCTGACGGGCCTCTCCGGGTTCCATCGCGCGGAACTGCGCTTCCAATCGGGCCAGCTTCCGGACGGCAGGATCGCGTTGGCCGGTCACGACGTACAGAAAGGCGTGCAAAAGCGACATTTCCGGAGAAAGCTCCCGCTGCTCGGGAAAGGCGTCGAACCATTGCAGCAGGCTCGGAAATTCCCCGCGCTTCAAGACGTTCGCGACATGGCGCTGCAGCAGGCTTTCCATCAGATCGAAATCTTCCGCGGCGAGCGCGAGGTCGATCGCGTCGTCCAGCAGGCCTCTGGCGGCCATGCTTTTGCTCGCGGCCAGGCACGACCGGCGCCAGAGCCCGGGGTCGGTCTTGCGAAGCCGGCCGCGCAGAAAATCCGCGAACAAATGGTGGTATCGGAACCAGGCGTCATGATCGTCGAGCGGAATGAGGAACAGGTTCAGCGCTTTGATCCGCTCCAAAGCGACGCCGGCGTCCGAACGTCCCGTTACGGCTTCGCAGGCTTTGGCGTCCATTCTCTCAAGCACGGACGTTCGCAGCAGGAACTCCCGAACATCTTCGGGCAGCTTGGAGACGACCTCTTGGAACAAGTAATCGGACACTTCCCGATGATTGCCCTTGAAGCCTTCGACGAACTGATCGAGGTTCGAATCGGAGCGGAGCGAGATCGAGACCAGCTGCAGCCCGGCGACCCATCCTTCCGTCTGCTTCCGTAAAGCGCGAACGTGGCGGGCTTGCAGCGGAATGCCGTTCGCGCGATAGAAAGCCTCCGACTCCTCCAGCGTAAAGGCGAGGGAGCCGGCGTCGATTGCGGCGAACTCGTCTTGAACCTTCCATTTGGCGATAGGGAAGGGAAGTTCGTTGCGGCTGGAAATAAGAAGGTGGACGCGGCGCGGCTTGTGTTCGGCGAAGTAGGCGACGCCGGCGTGCACGCGTTTTTCCGTTATGGCATGGTAATCTTCCAGCACGAGCGTGACCGGACGGCGGATCTCCGCGATTCGGTTGACGAATGCGTCCAGAAACGCATGCATGGACAAGCCCGGCATCGCTTGGACGAGCTGCATGTACGTTTGCCGCGAAGCGGCGGGAACGAACGGGAGCAACGCTTCGGAGACGTATCTCCAGAAGCGGACGAAATCGTTGTCCATCTCGTCGTGGGATACCCAGGCGACCGCGCGCTCCGTTCTTCCGGCCCATTGGCCGAGAAGCGTCGATTTGCCGAAGCCCGCGGGGGCGCTGACGAGCGTTAGCCGACCCTCCGCGCTTCGTTCGACGAGCTCGACGAGCCTGCCGCGCTCGACCAGGTTGCTCCGTGCGACGGGAAGGGCCGTTTTCGATTGCAAAATAGCCGGTTCCGGCGAAGATTTCATAGGACCTCCGTGCTTGAAGACAAAGTTCTCTCTATTTCGTATTATAGCGGGTTTGTCCCGGAAAGATCGACTGGAACGATTAACTTTCGTTAATCGCTTTGCGCGGCCGGGCTTGCTGCAATTTTCATCGATAGACGAGTCGAGAAAGGATCGCGGTCCATTTTTTTCCTGGAAAATCGATGATTTCTAAGCGTTCATTAAGGTTCCGGCGCTATAATGGACGAGCCGGACGGCATGCCGCGATCCGGAGAGAAGGAGCTTGTCGATGAGAATTCTCGTGATCGAGGACGATCCCCAGCTTCTCGACGCCGTCTCGACGGTGCTCCGGGAAGAATCCTATGACGTGGACGAAGCCGATAACGGCTCGGACGGATTGTTTTTGGCGCAGCAGCGCATCCACGATCTCATCGTTCTCGATATTATGCTTCCCGGGGTTAACGGATTGACGATTCTGGCCGAATTGAGGGCGCAAGGAATTTTGACGCCGATTTTGCTGCTCACGGCCAAGGACGGCGTCGAAGACCGGGTGACGGGTCTGGATTCGGGCGCGGACGATTATTTGGTCAAGCCGTTCGCGACGCCGGAGCTGCTGGCCCGCATTCGGGTGCTGCTGCGCAGGCTGACCTTGGGGTCTCCCGACGGCGAGCTCCGCTACGGCCGGCTGTACGCGAAACGGCAAACCAGGGAATGCTTCGCGGATGAACAGCCGATAAAGCTGACGTTGAAGGAGTACGAGCTTATGGAATACCTGCTGCTCAACCGGGAGCAAATCCTGACGAAGGAGCAGCTGCTCGACCGGGTATGGGGGATCGACTCCGAGGCGGGCATCGGCGTCGTGGACGTCTACGTTCATTACTTGCGCAAGAAGCTCGCTCCGCACGGCTACGACCGCCACATCCACAACGTGCGCGGAGTCGGCTACATGCTGAAGGAGAAGAGCTGATGTTCAACCGCCTGCGTACGAAGTTGACCATATTGAACGCCGCCGTCTTGTCCGTCATCCTGATCGGCCTGAATTTGACCGTGTTCGTATTAATGAAAGGAATGCTGTTCGCCCAGGTCGATAAAGCGATTACGAACGTCGGGGCCGGCATGACCGTCATGGCCGTTTCTCCGCACGTCGCGTTCACGGAGGGGATCCCGGCGGAGCGTGCCGTCACTTTTCAGTTGAGCCAGATGGATCGTCCCGTCATTCAATTGCTCTGGTCGACCGATAACGAGCCGCTGCCGATCGGCAAATCCGGCTCCTTTACCAAGGGGCAGCTGGAGCGGCTTAAGCCGACGAAGTTCGACGCTCCGTACACCGTCAGGCTGGGAGACCAATATTTTCGAGTGCTGAATTCGGGCGACTTGAACGTGACCGTGGCGGGAGGCGAGAACGGCGAGGGGTACCGGATCGGGACCCAGCAATTCCTCGTCAACGTATCCGCGGAATTCGGCATGCTGCGGCGGCTTCAGTTTATTTTGATTCTCGGAGGCTTGCTGGGACTCGGAATCGCCGCGGGCGCGGGCTTTTATCTGGCTAACCGCTCACTCGTGCCGGTTCGGAACGCCTTGGACAGGCAGCAGCAATTCGTCTCCGACGCTTCCCACGAGCTAAGGACGCCGCTTTCCGTCATTCAGGCTCATGCCGAGCTGCTGCTGCGTCATCCGGAACGCACGATCGAGCAGGACAGCAAACACGTCTCGACCGTTCTCCAGGAAGCCCGGAGAATGAGCAGGCTGGTCGGCGGCCTGTTGACGCTGGCCAGGACGGACTCGAATGAGCAGGACCTGGATCTCAAGCGCGTGGAGCTGGACAAGATCGCGCAGGAATGCGTGGCCAAGATGCGCATGCTGGCGGAAGTGAAGGACATTATCCTGAACGCCGATATCGAAGGGCCGATACCGATGAACGCGGACGAAGAGCGCCTTCATCAGCTGTTCACGATTCTCCTCGACAACGCGATCAAGTATACGCCGGAAGGCGGGGTCGTCCGCGTCGTCTGCCGCAAGTACGCCCATTCCGTTCAGCTCGAGATCGAGGATACCGGAATCGGCATCTCGCCGGAAGATTTGCCTCGCGTCTTCGACCGGTTCTACCGCGGCGACAAAAACCGCTCGAGACAGGAGGGGGGCACCGGCCTCGGTCTCGCGATCGCCCGCTGGATCGCGGAACGCCACGGAGGCAAAATCAAAATGGACAGCAAGCTGTCGGCCGGTACCCGCGTGAACGTTACGCTTCCGTTATGATCTGCGCGCGCGGATCGTGCAGGCCCGGTCGTTAAGCAGCCTCGAATGGCGAGGCTGCTTTTTCGTGCGGTCGGACACAGCCGTCCCCCGCCGAGGCGCTTTTTTGGCCTCTTTCGGGTTTCGGCCGATTTTTTAGGCGATTTTCAGCCGGCTTTAAGCTTCCTTTCAGCGACTCTAACCGATTTCTAAGAAACCGAAAGCATACTGGCCTAGGCAACCACAATTTTTCCAAAAAGGGTGAGAGAAATGAACAGACGCCGGATCAAAAGTACGGGAATGGCGGTCGGCGCGTTGACGTTGACCGTGGCGCTGTCGGCTTGCGCGCCTTCGGGCGGCAGCGGTTCGATCGACAAGCTGGACAGAAACGACAAGGGGAGCCTGAAAGTCGCTTATTTCAACGAAAACGCGTTCTACATGCAGTACGGCAACGCCTTTCAAGCGATGTTCCCGAACATCGAGCTGGAGGTCGTTTCCACGGAATCCGCGTTTATGGCGGAGGATCCGGTCAAGGAGATGGAGCGGATCGTGGCCGAACAGCAGCCCGACGTGCTGTACCTGTCGGAGGATCAATACGCGGCGCTGGCGGGCAGCGGGCTGCTGTACGATCTGGACGCTGTCGTGAAGCAGGACGAGTTCGATTTGAACGAGTTTCTGCCTTCGGTCATCGACCTGCTGAAGGCGCGCGGAGGCGGCAAGCTGTACGGCTTGAGCCCGAGCTTCGTCAGCCAGGCGCTGTACTACAACAAAACGCTGTTCGACCAGTATGGCGTTCCCTATCCGACGGACGGGATGAGCTGGGAGGACGCGATCCGGCTTGCCGCGCGCTTTCCCGCGAAGAAGGACGGGGACGACGCGCTCGCGGGTCTGGCGCCGCCGATGTCGATGGGGGATTCGTTCGGGCTGATCCGAACGATCGGCGAAGCGAAAGGCCTCGCGTACGCGGACGTCGAAGCGGGAACGGTGACGATCGGTTCTCCGGAATGGAAGGAGATTTTCCAATCGGTCATCGACGAGTACGCGTCCGGCAGCATCGCGATGCCGTCCGACGGCGCAGGCGGGAAAGGCGGGACGCTCGCCATTCGCGGCGCCGGAGGCGGCAACGTATCGGTCAGCTTCGGCGGAGACGGGCCCAATTTCTTGTCCGGGAACGCCGCGATGACGATCGACGGGCCGATGCTGATGAGCATGATGGAGATGGCTTCTTCCGCCACGTTCCGGAGCCTGGAAAAATCGTCGGAAGAGGATTCCGCGAACGACGCGCCGCCGGGCTTGGCGATGCCGGTCGACTGGGACGTCGTCACGGTTCCCGCGGATCCTTCCCAGCCGGACGTGGCCGGAGGCATGGGGCTGGACAGCGTGTTCTCGATCCATGCTTCCTCGGACAGCATCCCTGCGGCTTGGGAATTTCTGAAATACGCGAACGGGGAGCAATTGGCCAAGACCGGCGCGAAGTCGTCTCCGGCGCTTTCCTCCCGGACGGCTTTCAAGAAGGAGGCCGACGGCAAAAACGTCGATGCCTTCTACGCGCTGGGAGCCGATTCCCGCGCGCTGCTCCAGACGCTGCCGACCGGTTTCGCGGAATCGTTCTCGAAGCTGGCTTCGGAGCAGATCAAACGGGTCGTCGACGGCGCCGCATCGCTCGACGACGCGCTGCAAACGCTGCAGACGCAAGGGCAAGACCTGCTGACGAAAGCGATCGCCGATGCGGATGCCGAATGACGGGGGAGCGGCCCCGATGACGGTCGGGGAAGCGAACCGAAGGCCGGAAACGCGGATTTGTCTGGAAGCGCGCGATATCCGCAAAAGCTTTCTGGCGGGCGGACGGAGGACGGAGGTGCTGAAGGGCATCGACATGTCTGTCGGGACGGGGCAACTGACGATGCTCCGGGGCCGATCCGGTTCCGGGAAAACGACGCTGCTGAACCTGCTCGGGGGGCTCGACCGCCCGAGCGAAGGCGAAGTGCGGTTCGGGGAGCATTCGCTGTCCGAATGGAGCGATAAGCGATTGACCGTCGTCCGGCGCAAGGAGTTCGGGCTAATCTTCCAATCGTTCGCGTTGCTGCCGCTGCTGTCGGTCCGCGAGAACGTCGAGCTGAGCCTGCGCATGGCCGACGTTCCCCGGACGGCGCGGCGAACGCGCGCGGAGGAATGCCTCGAGCTTGTCGGGCTGGCGAAGCGGGCGAATCATCGCCCGTCCGAGCTGTCCGGGGGCGAACAGCAGCGCGTTGCGATCGCCAAGGCGATTGCGCACAAGCCGCGCGTTCTGCTGGCGGACGAGCCGACCGCGGAGCTCGATTCGGCGATGGCGGCCCGGATCATCGCCTTGTTCCGGGACGTCGCCGCACGGGAGGGGACGGCGATCTGTATGACGACGCACGATTCTGCATTATGGGGGGCTGCGGATGTTGTCTATCAAATGGTCGACGGCCGGATCGTTCCGGCTTAAGCGGCGGCCGGCCGCGTTCAGGCTGCTGGCCGCGGCGGTCGCGCTCGCGCTGTTGGCCGGATGCTCTCTGCTGCCGAGAGAGGAAGAACCGGAGACGCTGCCGACGATCCGTCCGCCGAAAATCTCCCAGAAGCCGGAATATCCCGTCCAGCGCGGCGCACTGGAGCTGAAGGCGAGCGGGACCGGCAAGCTGATGTCGGATCGCGAGGAAAATCTCGCCTTCGCGGCGGACAACCGAAGAATCGTCGACGTACGGGTCAAGGCCGGGGACCGGGTGAAAAAGGGCCAAGTGCTGGCCGAGCTCGATTCGGGCGAGCTGGAAATCCAGATCGTCCGGAAGGAGATCGAGATTGAGAAAGCGGAGCTCGACATGAAGGCCGAGCTCCGGGAATCGACGGACGATCAGGATATCGCGCTCCGCAAGAGGCAGCTCGAATACGAGCTGATGAAGCGCGAGCTCGCGAAAATGAAAGAGGAATTGGCGGAATCTCGCCTGCTCGCCCCTTTCGACGGAACGATCGTCAGCTTTACGGCGGAGAAGGGGGATATCGCCAAGGCGTACGAGAAAGTCGGACGGATCGCCGACACCGATTCCCTCGTCGTGGCCGCGCGCTTTAGCGCCAACGACCTGAAGCGCATCGCTCCGGGCATGGAAGCGACGGTATCGCTGAACGCGGTCGGGGAGCTGAAGGGGACGGTGCGAAGATTGCCCGCGAGCGCGGAGCAGCAGGACGAGGATACGCTGGACGCGTATGCGTTGATCGACGCGGGCGAGCTGCCCGACAACGCGCTGCACGGCAATCCGCTGACGGCCGCCGTCACCGTCGAGAAAAAGGAGAAGGCGCTGTATATCCCCTTGGCGGCGCTGCGCAAGCAGAACAGCCGCAATTACGTGCTCGTCGCGAACGCGGACGGAACGAAGGGCGAAGTCGACGTGGAGATCGGCTTGCAAACCTCGACGCACGTCGAAATCATCAACGGGCTCGAGGAAGGCCAGAAGGTCGTGGGAAAATAATGCGGATTCTCGTCTATTTGCTGCTGAAAATGTGGCAGAACCGCTGGTTCACGCTCGGAACGCTGCTCGGCTTGACGGTGGCCGCGGCTTTCGCGATGAGCATTCCGATGTATGCCGACGGCACGTTGAAGCGGGTCGTCGCGAAATCTCTCGAGGAGAAGACGAAAGGGCTCCCGGCAGGCTCCTTGTACATCAAGTACCAGTCCGGGGGAGCGAAGGAAACGGATTTGGAGGGGCTTGCCGAAATCGACCGCTGGATCGGAGAAACGCTTCCCGGCCGGATCGGCTTCCCGTTGGAGGCCGAATCGAGCCGGATCGGCCTCTCGCCTTCGATCGTCCGGCTCGTTCCGTCGGCGCCGGGAGGCGGTTCCGGGCAGCTTGCCCGGATGGAGCTGGCGGCGCAGAGCGGCGTCGCCGAGCGAATCGAGCTCGCGGAAGGGCGCATGCCGCGGGACGGGATGCCGGACGGCGTCGTCGAAGCGCTGGTTCTGGACGAGACGCTCGGCCGCTACGGCTGGAAGCTCGGAGATACGCTCTCTTATGATGCCAAGGACGCGGACGGCAAGACGAAACGGCTGACCGTCCGGCTGACGGGGGCTTACCGGCTGAAGGACGAAACGGACTTAAGCTTGGCGATCGACGGCAAGGAGAAGCTGGCGGAGACGCTGCTCGCGAACCGGGAGACGATGACGGACGACTTGCTCGGCGACCTTCGGCTCGCGCTCGATTCGGCGGGGTGGTTCCAGGCTTTCGATCTGAAGGAAATCCGGATCGGCGATTTGTCCCCGCTGATCGGGGAGCTGCGGCGCCTGGAGCTCGAGCTGCACCGGATGCTGGAAAATACGAAAGTGAACCTCTCTTTTCTCGACATGCTGCGCGAGTTCAGCCGCCAGAGCGCCGCGCTGCAGGCGATGCTGTTCGCGCTGGCGGCCCCGGTGCTGGCGATGGTGCTCTATTACGTCGCGTTGAACGCCAAGCAATCGCTGGACCGCCAGAGAGGGGAAATCTCCGTGCTGCAAAGCCGGGGCGCCAGTCCCCGGCAGATCGCGGCGATCTACGGGATCGAAGCCGTCCTGCTTGGCTGCGCGGCGCTTCTGGCGGGCGTTGCCCTGGCCTGGTTCATGGCGAAGGCGATCGGCTCGTCCAGCGGCTTCCTTGCGTTCGTCGGCCGCGCTTCGATTCCCGTCGGCCTGAACGGCGCCGTATGGCTGTTCGGCGGGACGGCGACGGTGCTCGCGGTCGTCGCCACGGCGGCGCCGATTCGCGCGTACGCCGGCGTGTCGGTCGTCGCGCACGCCCGGAGCCGGGCGCGGTCGAACCGGCCGCCTCTCTGGCAGCGATGGTATTTGGATCTCGCGCTTCTGGCCGCGTGCGCGGCCGGATGGGCGCTGCTATCCGCCGGCCGGCTGCCCGCGGCGGGAGGCGGCTCGGCGGGCGTACAGCCGATCCTCTTCGTTCTGCCGGCGCTGTTCCTGTTCGCGTCGGGGCTGCTGTGCCTTCGGGTGCTGCCGTTGCTGCTTCGCGCCTGGAACGCCGTCATGAACGACCGGATGCCCGTGGCGACGTATTTGACGCTGACGCAGCTGTCGCGTTCGGCCGCGGCCTTTTACCCGTTGATGATCCTCCTGATCCTGACGTTCGGGCTCGGCGCGTACAACGCGTCGGCGGCCAGGACGATGGACGCGAACGCGAACGATCGCGCGCTCTACCAGTACGGCGCGGACGTCGTGCTGAAGACGGCTTGGGAAGGCGTGCAGGACGAGCAGGACGCGAACAAAATCTATTATTCCGAGCCTTCTTTCGAGGCTTACCGCGACGTGGAAGGGGTGAAAGCGGCCGCCCGGGTTCTGTCGGCGACCGGCAAAATCTCGTTCGGCGGCAAGGCGGCGGGCAACGCCCGGCTCGTCGGCATCGACAACGCGGAATTCGCGCGCGTCGCATGGTTCCGGGAGGATCTCTATCCGATCCATCCCTATTATTACCTCGACGCGCTTGGCCAGGCCGAGCAAGCGGCGCTCGTCTCGGCGGCTTTCGCCGAGCGGCACGGCTTGCAGCCGGGGGATCCGCTGCGCATGGAGATCGGGTACGGCAACGAGCCGCTGGAGCTGGTCGTCGCGGCGGTCGTGCCGTACTGGCCGAGCCTGTATCCCGACGAATCGCCGTTTCTGATCGTCAATCTGGATTACGTCTATCAGCAACTGGAGGTTTTTCCTTACGACGTCTGGCTGAACATGGAGGACGGGGCGAAGCTCGCCCCCGCACTCGAGACGTTGGCCGAACGAGGCATTGCGGTCGCGCAGGCCGACGACGTCAGGGGGGAGCTGACGTCCCAGCGCAATCATCCCGCTCAGGGCGGCGTTTTCGGCATTCTCAGCCTGGCGTTTCTGATCTCCCTGGCGGTCTCGCTGCTCGGTTACTTGATCTTTTGGTTTTTCGCCTTGTCGCGCCGTTCGGTGCAGACCGGCATTTTGCGGGCGATGGGGCTGTCGCGCGGCCAGCTGACCGGCATGCTGCTGCTTGAGCAGCTGTTCACAACCGGCTTGTCCGTGCTGACCGGGCTGGGACTGGGCGCGCTCGCGAGCCGATTGTTCCTGCCGTTCCTTCAGAGCGGAGAAGAAGCCGCCCGGCAAGTGCCGCCGTTTCGGATCGTCTTCGACGCGGACGATGCGGCTAAGCTGTACGCGGCTGCCGCGCTTATGCTGGCCGCCGGAGCCTGCCTGCTGGCCCTTCAGCTTCGGCGTCTGCGCATTACGCAAGCCGTGAAGCTCGGAGAGGAGAGGTAAGGTGACCGGGGCGATCGAAAGGAGGAAGGAGAGCGATGATCCATTGCGAAGGATTGGTCAAAATCTATAAGACCGACGACGTCGAAGTCGTTGCGCTGCAAGGCTTGAATCTGGACGTCGAACAAGGCGAGATGATGGCGATCATCGGCAGCAGCGGCAGCGGCAAATCGACCTTGCTCAATATTTTGGGCGGCCTGGATCGGCCATCCGCGGGGCAAGCTTTCGTAGGTCCGTGGAATCTGTTGAAAATGACGCCGGAGCAGTTGATCGAATATAAGCGCAAAACGGTAGGGTTTATTTGGCAGAACAATGGAAGAAACCTGATTCCGTATCTGTCGGCCTTGCGCAACGTCGAGCTGCCAATGCTGATCCGGGGGAAGGCCGACCGCTCTTACGCCAAGCAGCTGCTGGCCGCGGTCGGGCTCGAGCATCGGATGGACAGCCGCCTCGCCCAGTTGAGCGGCGGCGAGCAGCAGCGGGTCGCGATCGCGATCGCGCTGGCGAACCGTCCGTCGCTCGTCTTGGCCGACGAGCCGACGGGATCCGTGGACAGCGCCGCCGGGGAGAACGTGCTGGAGATTTTCCGGCGGCTGAACCGGGCATTCGGCGTGACGATCGTCATCGTCACCCACGATCTGTCGGTGGCGGACAAGGTCGATCGCGTCGTCGCCATCCGGGACGGCATGACGAGCACGGAGTGGATCAAGCGGGATTCGCCGGACGAAGAACCCGGAAACGTCGCGGAATCCGGAGCCGCCGCCCCTTTCGGGGAGCGCCACGAGGAATTCGTCGTGATCGACCGCGCCGGGAGGCTGCAAATTCCGCAGAGCTATCTCGACGCCATGGGCGTCGACGGCAAAGCGGTGCTCGAATTCGACGGGAAAAGGGTCATTCTCGGGCCGCACGAGGCCGGATCGAAGACGGAGGCCAGGGACAATGGAACGACAACGGATTGAATTGGGCGAAGTCTACGAGCGTTACGCTTCCGATTTATACAGGTTCATGCTCCGGCTGACCCGCAACCGGGAAGACGCAGCCGATCTGGTTCAGGACGTCTTCCTGAAGCTATGCCAGCAAGCAACGTTGCCCGAACGCGCCCGGGAGTGGATGGCGACGACCGGCTATCGCTTGTTCGTGGACCGGTGGCGCAGGGAGAGACGGGCCGTCGACACGCCGCCCGGGCTTGTCCCGTCCGACGTTTTTATCGCGCCCGAGCAAGCCGTGCTGGACCTGGAGTTCGATCGATTCGTCAGGCGCATGCTGCTCCGCTTCAAGCGCGGGAGGCGGGAGGCTTTGTACATGAGGCTGTACGAGCAAACGAGCTGCGCGGAGATCGCCCGCCTGCTCATGTGTCCGGAGAATACGGTCAAGTCGCATCTCCGGCGGGGCAGGAGGCAGCTGTCCGAGTGGGTGATCCAGGAACGGGAAATTTGGCGAACAGACGTTCGAAATTCGGCTTCCCAACCCTTGGCGAATCGTTCATAATGGGATAAGAGGGTCCCGCGAGCGCCGAGCCGATAGGTCAGGCGTTTCGACAGGCCGACGAAGCGACCGGAGGTTGATCGCCATAGCCACGAAAAAAAACAAAAACGCGCCGGAAGCCCCGAGGCTGCCCGAGCCGTACGCACTCGCCGACACGCAGGTCGAAGACGGCGAGATGCAAGACCGAATGCCGTTCGAAAGCTGCAGGTTCGTTCCCGGGACGATCGCGAACCAAGCGGCGGACAAGGTGCTGTTCGATGGCGTCGCGTTCGACCGCGTCGTGTTCGACAACGTCGCGTTGGAGCGGGCCGAGCTCGTCGACGTCGTGTTCGACCGCTGCGACTTGTCCAACGTCGTGTTCCGCGACGCGGTGCTGCACCGGGTCGAATTCAAGCATTGCAAGATGCTCGGCCTCGATCTGAGCACGACGACGATGCGCAACGTGAAGTTCGAAGCCTGCAACGGCCAATACTCCGTTTATCGTTTTGCGGATATGAAGCAGGTAGCCTACCTGGACGGCAATTTCGACAAGGCGGATTTCTACGAGGCGCAGCTGAGCCAGGTCGAATTCGCGCGCTGCGAGCTCGATCAGGCCCAGTTCGTCGGAGCGAAGCTGAAGGGCATCGACCTGAGCAGCTGCGAATTCCAGACGATCGGGGCGACGCTGGAGGGGCTGCAAGGCTGTATCGTCCGCTCCGATCAGCTCAGCGGCCTGGCCCATTTGCTCGGTCTCGTGATCAAAAACGAATAAAGCGGCGCGGGTAGCCGCGGATGAACGCCTGCCCTCGGCTTTGAATAGGATAATACCTATTCAAAGCTTTTTTGACATGAGGGAGAGAACGATGATGAACAAATGGAGAAAACCGGTTCTGCCGATTCTGGCCGCGGCGCTGATCGCGCTCGGCGTCTCGGCTTGCGGCAGCGGCAACAAGTCCGGCGATTTGACGACGGTCAAGTTTTCCGAGGTAATCCGGTCCATTTTCTACGCGCCGCATTACGTGGCGATGTCGCAAGGCTTTTTCGAGGACGAAGGCCTCAATGTCGACATGAATACGGCGCAAGGCTCCGACAAGGGCGCGGCCGCCCTGATCGCGGGAACGGCCGACATCTCGCTCGTCGGGCCGGAAACGACGATCTATATTTTCAACCAGAAGGGCGAAAAGACGTTGAAGGCGTTCCATCAGCTGACGGCAAAGGACGGCTCCTTCCTGCTGTCCCGCGAGAAGCTCGACGGCTTCGCGTGGAGCGACTTGAGCGGCAAGACGGTCATCGGCTGGAGGCCGGGCAGCGCTCCTCAGATGGTGCTTAACTCGACCTTGATACAGGAAGGCGTGCCGGACGTCAACGTCGTCACCAACATCGCTTCGCCCGCGATGGCGGGCGCGTTCACGAGCGGCCAAGGGGACTTCATCCAGCTGTTCGAGCCGGTCGCCTCCACGCTCGTTCAGGAAGGGAAAGCCTACTATGCCGCTTCGCTCGGCGAAGCGTTCGGACCTTTCCCCGAGACGTCCTACGTCGCGACTTCGGACTACATCCGGAAAAATCCGGACTTGATCCAGAAATTCGTAAACGCCGTCGCCAAAGGCGCGGAGTGGCTGAACACCGCATCGGACGACGAGATCGCTGCGGCGTTAACGCCCTATTTCGAAGGAACCTCCGACGAGCTGATCCTGCAGTCGGTCAACCGTTACAAAGAGCAGGACACGTGGCCGACGAACCCGGAGCTGACGCAAGATCAATTCGACAAGCTGCAGCACGTTCTGGTCGAGAACGGCGTACTGAAGGCCGAGGAGAAAATCGCGAACATGGACGACGTCGTCGACATGAGCTTCGTGCAAAAAATCAAAACGGAATGAGGCGAATATGGCGCAAATCGAGCTGAAAAACGTCGGCTTAAGCTACTTTACGCCGAAGCAGGAGACGGAAGCGCTGCGCGACGTGAACCTGTCGATCGGCCAAGGGGAGTTCATCAGCGTCGTCGGTCCGAGCGGCTGCGGCAAGAGCACGCTGCTCTCCTTGATCTCCGGCATGCTGAAGCCGACGACGGGCAGCGTGCGGATCGACGGAGAAGAAGTATCGGGAACTTCGCCCAAGGTGGGATACATGCTGCAGAACGACCACTTGTTCGAGTGGCGGGACGTGCTCAGCAACCTGCTCGTCGGCGCGGAGATCCGCCGGATGGACCGGCGCGCGGCGAAGCGCAAAGCGCTCGAGCTGCTGGATAGATACGGCCTGGGAGAGTTCGCCCGGCACGGTCCCTCGCAGCTGTCGGGGGGCATGCGCCAGCGGGTCGCGCTCATCCGCACGCTGGTGGCCGAGCCGGATATTCTGCTGCTCGACGAGCCGTTCTCCGCGCTCGATTACCAGACGAGGCTGAAGCTTTCCGACGAGGTGTTGCGCATCATTAAGGAGCAGGGCAAAACGGCGGTGCTCGTCACGCACGATCTGTCCGAAGCGATCAGCATGGCGGATCGGGTCATGGTCATGTCGCGGCGTCCGAGCACGATCTCGGCCGTGCACGACATCATTTTCGAAGAAGGCGAAGGGTTGTCGCCTTGGCGGAAGAGGGAGGCGAGCCGGTACCACCACTATTTCAACGCGATCTGGAAGGAGCTGGAGGAGCATGTCGTCCCCGTTGTATGACAACTACCTCAGAGTCCAGAGGCGCAATCGGCGATGGATTACCATTTCGAGATTGTCGGTATTGGCGGCGTTCCTCCTGTTGTGGGAGTTCGCCGCCAGATGGGGTTGGATCGACCCGATGCTGACGAGCAAGCCTTCGCAGCTCGTCTCCTCCTTTCGCGAGCTGGCTTTCGAAGGAAACCTGTTTAAGCACACCTGGATTACGGCGGTCGAAACGCTCGTCGGCATCGTGATCTCGATGACGCTCGGTACCGCCGTCGCCGTGCTGTTCTGGTGGTCGACGTACGCTTCCAAAGTGCTGGAGCCCTACATCGTCGTGCTGAACGCGCTGCCCAAGGTCGCGCTGGGGCCGATTTTCTACATTTGGCTGGGGGATCGCTATTCGATCTACGGAATGGCGGTGGCGATCTCGATCATCGTGACGATCATCATGGTGGAGAGCGGGTTCAAGGAAATCAGCAAGTCGAAGCTCAAGCTGATGGAGTCGTTCGGCGCGACGAAAGCCCAGATGCTGCGGATGGTGCTGCTTCCCGCGAGCATTCCGCATTTCGTCGCCACACTGAAGGTCAACGTCGGGCTGACGCTCGTCGGCGTCGTCATGGGCGAATTCCTGTCGTCCAAGGCGGGGCTCGGCTACCTAATCATCTACGGCGGCCAAGTGTTCCAGATGACGCTCGTCATGGTCAGCATCGCCATGCTGGCGCTTCTGTCCGCGCTGCTGTACGGCGTCGTCAACGTCCTGGAGCGGCTCGCGCGCAGGAAGTATCATCATGAGGGGTGAGGAGTGCGGGAATCGGCGCGTTACGGTGCCGGAGTTCGGCGAAACCGAATTGGAGCGCACTTCCGTCCGTTACGAAACGCAAAAAAATCAGCGCCCTCGCGGCTGCCCTCGTTACGGCGGCATTGCGTGCGGCGCTGTTCGGCTTTCTTGTTCATGACGATTTGCGTTTGCGGCTTCCTGCGCCAGAGAACGCGGTCGATCGCGGGAGCGATCAGCCCGGCCCGTTCGGCACGGCGTCTGAGCTTAGCGGTTTTCGTTTGTCCCATGCGGGTTCCCTCCGTTTCATGATACGATCATAACTCAACCGTTTTCGTTCGCGCAAGGAGAAGTTGACAGAAAACTCTTTACATGAGGGTCTATTTGCCTAGATAATCAGGATGTGAACCGAGCGGAAAAGGAGGCATGCGATGTGAACGGTCAATCGCGTTACGATCCGCCGAATGCCGATTCGATAGACGATATCGTAGACATGCAGCAACGTTATTTCCAGAGCGGGGCGACCCGATCGCTCGCGTTCCGCAAGGAGCAATTGAAGAAGCTGCGGGAGGCCTTGCGGCGCGCGGAGCCCGAGCTGTTCGCCGCGCTGAAGAGCGACTTGAACAAGTCCGAGAAGGAAGCGTATACAACGGAGATCGGCATCGTGCTCACGGAAATCCGGACAGTGCTTCGCCATCTTCGACGCTGGGCCAAGCCCAAGCGCGTCCGCACGCCGATGACGCATTTCGGCGCAAGCAGCCGGATCCATCCCGAGCCTTACGGCACGACGCTAATTATAGGTCCTTGGAATTATCCGATCAACGTGGTGCTCGTCCCGATCGTTGCCGCGATCGCTGCCGGCAATACGTTCGTCCTGAAGCCGTCGGAAATGGCCCCCGCGACGTCCCGCGCCCTTGCCGCCCTCATCCGCGAGACGTTCCCGTCCGAATTCGCAGCGGTGATCGAAGGCGGCGCGGAGACGAGCGCGGAGCTGTTGAAAAGGCCGTTCGACCATATTTTCTTCACCGGAAGCACGTCCGTCGGCCGCATCGTCATGGAAGCGGCAGCGAAGCGGTTGATTCCCGTCACGTTGGAGCTCGGCGGCAAAAGCCCGTGCATCGTCCACCGCGACGCCAATCTCGCGCTGGCCGCGAAGAGACTCGTTTTCGGCAAGTTGACCAACGCGGGCCAGACGTGCGTCGCGCCGGATTATTTGCTCGTTCACCGGTCGGTTAAGCCGCGGCTGCTTCAGGAAATCGTCCGCGCGGCCGAAAGCTTCTACGGCAAGGAGCCGCTCAAGCATCCGGATTACGGAAAAATCGTGAATGAACGACATTTCCGCAGGCTGGTCGGGTACTTGGGAGACGGCCGCGTCGTCTACGGCGGGCAATACGACGAAGCTTCGCTGAAGATTGCCCCGACACTGCTGGAAGACGTGCCGCCGCAGGCCAAAGTCATGAACGAGGAAATTTTCGGACCGATCTTGCCCGTTCTGGAATACGAGAGCGAGGAGGAGGCGCTGGCTCTCGCGCGGGCGCATCCGAAGCCCCTCGCCCTGTACGTGTTTTCGGAAAGCCCGTCCTTTCAACGCGCCGTCGTCGAAGGCATGCCTTTCGGGGGAGGGTGCATCAACGATACGATCGTCCATCTCGGCACGCCTTATTTGCCGTTCGGCGGCGTCGGACCCAGCGGCATCGGCAACTACCACGGCGAACACGGGTTTCGGACTTTCTCGCACGAGAAAGGCATTCTGAAGCAGACGAACCGGTTCGATTTTCCGTTCCGCTACCCGGACTCGAAACGCGGTCTGGATGTCATCCGCAAGCTGATGAAATAAACCGAGACGAGAGGAAGATGGTTCTGACGCCCGACTACGAGCTCTACAAGCAAGCTTTCGCGAACGTTCCGATGCCTTTCGCCTATCTCGATCGCGATCTGTTGGATCTGAACATTCGCGCGATCGGCGCAGCCGCCGGCGGCAAAACGATCCGCGTCGCCAGCAAATCGATCCGCTCGGTGGACGTTCTGCGCTATATCCTGAACGCGAGCGACGTCTACCGGGGCGTGATGTGCTACTCCGCGGAGGAAGCGGCGTTTCTGGCCGGGCACGGCTTCGACGATCTGCTGCTCGGCTATCCGACGTGGGGGAGCGAAGGCATCGGGCGGCTGGCGGAACGGATCGGCGAAGGCAGCCGCATCACGTTCATGGCCGATTGCGAGGAGCATGTCGATCGCCTGGAACGGATCGCCCGGGAACATGGGGTGCGCGTCCCGGTTTGTTTGGATCTCGACATGTCCTCGGACTACCCCGGGCTCCGGTTCGGCGTATGGCGTTCTCCGCTCGCAAGCTGGGAATCCGTCCGTCCCGTCGCGGAACGGATCGCCTCCTCCGAATGGGTGTGGCTCGACGGATTGATGGGCTACGAAGCGCAAATCGCCGGGGTGGGCGACCGGACGCCGGGAGCTGCGCTTAGAAACCGGTTCGTCCGCGCGCTGAAAAGCCGTTCGGTGCGGGAGGTGGCGGAACGCCGGGCGGAGCTCGTCGGCCGAATCCGCGGGCTCGGCCTGCATCCCCGGTTCGTGAACGCGGGCGGAACGGGGAGTCTGGCCAGCTCGAGCTTGGAGGATGCGGTGACCGAGCTGACGGCGGGCTCGGGCTTCTACAGCCCGATTCTGTTCGATCATTACCGCGATTTCCGGTACTTCCCCGCCGCGGGCTTCGCCGTCGAGGTCGTGCGCAAGCCGAGAGCGGATATCGTTACCTGCATGGGCGGAGGTTACGTCGCGTCGGGCTCGGCGGGAGAAACGAAGCTTCCCCGGCCGCATCTCCCAACGGGTTTGGAGCTTTTCCCGCTCGAAGGCGCGGGCGAAGTCCAGACGCCTCTGCGCTGCGCCGGAGCGCAAGCGGCTAAGCTCGGGCTCGGCGATCCCGTGTTTTTCCGCCATGCGAAGGCGGGCGAGCTGTGCGAACGGTTCGACGCGCTGCACGTCGTCTCGGGCGGAGCCGTCGTCGGCCGTTATTCTACTTATCGGGGCATGGGGGAAACTTTTATATGATCAGGGAAGGGCGCAAGTGGCGGAATTGGTCGGGCATCGTCAGCGCGAAGCCGCAGGTCGTCGCTTATCCGCAGCATATCGACGAGGTCGCCCAGCTCGTGAAGCGATGCCGCGCCGAAGGCCGGACGCTCCGCGTGATCGGATCGGGGCATTCGTTTACCGCTGTCGCGGCGTCCGACGATGTTTTCGTCTCGTTGGACAGAATGCAAGGCTTGCTCCATGTCGATCCGCAGGAGAGGACGGCGACCGTATGGGCGGGAACGAAGCTGAGAATGCTCGGGGAACTGCTGCTGTCCGAAGGGTTCGCGCAGGAAAACCTCGGAGATGTCGATGTCCAGTCCATCGCCGGGGCAATCAGCACGGGCACGCACGGCACCGGCTTGCGCTTCGGAAACCTGTCCACGCAGGTCGTCGGCCTGACGGTCGTTAGCGGCACGGGCGAAGTGATCGAGTGCACGGAAAAATCCGATCCCGAACGGTTTAAGGCGCTGCAGGTGTCGCTTGGCGCCCTTGGGGTCATCGTTCAGGTGACGCTCCGGCTGCTGCCCGCCTATCGGCTGAAATACGAGAGTTCGAGAGTGCCGTTGTCTGCATGTCTGGAGCGGATGCATGCTCTGGCCGCCGAGCACCGCAATTTCGAATTTTATTGGTTTCCTTACGCGGAGCCGTGCCAGCTGAAAACGATGAACGAGACCGACGAGCCCGTCACGCCGCGCAAGTTCGCCGATTACATGAGCGATATTGTACTGGAAAACGGCGCGTTCGGCGTCCTGTCGGCGCTGAGCAAATGGGTGCCCGGAATGAGCGCGCCGATCAGCCGACTGTGCGCCGCGGCGGTTCCGACGTCGACGAAGGTCGGGCAGAGCCATCGCGTCTACGCGACCAAACGGCTTGTCCGTTTTAACGAAATGGAGTATAATTTGCCGGCCGACGCCATGGAGCCGGTCGTTCGCGAGATGCGGGAGGCGATGGCGCGCGCGAAGCATCGCGTTCACTTTCCCGTGGAATGCCGGTTCGCCAAGGGGGACGACATCTGGCTTAGTCCCGCCTACGGCCGCGATTCCGCCTATATCGCGGTTCATATGTATCGCGGGATGTCCCATGAAAGCTACTTTGCCGATATGGAACGGATCTTCTTAAAGCACGGAGGGCGCCCGCACTGGGGAAAGCTGCATTCGCTGACCGCCGAGCGGCTGAAAACCCTCTATCCGAAATGGGGGGACTTTCGGGCGGTCAGAGCGATGCTCGATCCCGACGGCGTTTTCCTCAGCCCCTATTTGCGCAGGATTTTTTTGGAGGAATAAGCGGCTTTCCTTGGCGGCGAAGCCGTTCGGGGTCTTTATCCGCGTGAGCCTTGTGCTTTCGGATCCAGATGACCGGACGATCTTCTCGCCTTTCGTCTATTTCTATTGGACACAGGTGTCTGACGAACATTTCGCTTTGATCTTTTTTCTATCGGACACAGGCGACCTTATTTTGTCGAATTCCCCTCATTTCGGCGATCATCCGGACACACGATCCGTTATTTCGATGAAAAATGGCCAAATTGGCTGTCATCGAGCCCAATAACGGATCCTGTGTCCGCATAGGTGCGTAAAACCGGGCTTTGTTCACAGATAGCGGATCCTCTGTCCGAACGGCATGGGGGAGCCGGGGAAGAGGGCAGTCGGCAGGACGAAGAGGCGATGGGACGGTAGTACGGTAGTACTGGCGATACGGGAATGTTAGCCGGTCGTTTGCCCGCCGCCGTTGGATACCGAAAAAATTTTACCTGCATAGAAGGAGGAATCGTACATGCCTCACTTAATCATTCGGGGGGTCGATCCCGGGACGGTTCGCGAGCTCAGCCCGTCGCTGGTCGAGGAACTGGCCGCCATCTGCGGATGTCCGAACGACCATGTGATGCTGGAATGCCTCCATACGACGTCCTGCTTCGGCGGGGAGTTCGCGTCTTCCTATCCTTTCGTGGAAGTCCATTGGTTCGAGCGAGGAGGAGAAGTTCGGGATCGGGCGGCCGAGTGCATCGATCGCCATATCCGATCCAACGGCGTCGAAGAAATGGAAATCGCGTTTCGCGTATACGATCGGGAAGGCTATTACGCCAACGGCAAGCGGTTGTCTTCGGAGGAAGACGGCGAGCTTCGGGAATTGCGGGAGGAGAATCGCAAGCTGAAGGAGGAGCTGCGGAAAGCGCGAGCCGCGCTTCAGTCGGGTGCGGGCTCCCGCATGTCGAGCAAGTTGTACGACGCGCTTAGGGAATAAGGGCGAGGTTATGCCGATAGTCGTTCGATAATCTTTTCTTTTCTTGCCAGGATTGGGAAGCGGCTGGCAAAGGTCGGGCAACGGGCCCGAGGCCTCGTTCCCCTTCGCAGACCTTCAACCACTTGATCCTGTGCCTTGCGGACACAAATGACCTATGTTGACGAAACCCTCGCATTTTGAAGGCGATCCGGACAGAGGGTCCGTTATTTCGATGATGAAGGGCCGAAATCGCCATCTTGGAGCCAAATAGCGGATCCTGTGTCCGCGAAGGTGCGCAAAACCCGGTTTTGTTCACAGATAACGGATCCTCAGTCCGAACGGACTGAGGCGAAGGGGCACAGTGGGGAAGAGTGAGATAGTAGGATGATGGTGTAGTGAGGAATAGTGAGGTAGTGGGATGGTGGGGAAGAGTAAGGTAGTGAAGGAAGGAATGGAGTTAGTACGGGCTGATCGAACGAATCGCCCGCGAGAAGCCCCGATAGAGCACAGTAGTTTGGATCGGTCACACTAATCGTCTTCCAGCAGCCCCGATAGAGCGCCGTAGTTTGGATTAGTCGAACTAATCGTCCGCCAGCAGCCCTGGTAGAGCGTCGTAGTTTGGATTAGTCGAACTAACCGTCCACGAGCAGCCTCGATAGAGCGCCGTAGTTTGGATTAGTCGAACTAATCGTTCACGAGCAGCCTCGATAGAGCGTCGTAGTTTGGGTTTGGATTAGTCGAACTAATCGTCCGAGAGCAGCCTCGATAGAGCGTCGTAGTTTGGATTAGTCGAACTAACCGTCGCAAGCAGCCCCGAAAGAGTGCCGTAGTTTGGATTAGTCGAACTAACCGTCCGCGAGAAGCCCCGGTAGAACGCCGTAGTTTGGATTAGTCGAACTAACCGTCGCAAGCAGCCCCGATAGAGTGCCGTAGTTTGGATTAGTCGAACTAATCGTCCACGAGCAGCCTCGATAGAGCGTCGTAGTTTGGATTAGTCGAACTAACCGTCCGCCAGCAGCCCCGATAGAGTGCCGTAGTTTGGATTAGTCGAACTAATCGTCCGCGAGCAGCCCCGATAGAGCGCCGTAGTTTGGATTAGTCGAACTAACCGTCCGCGAGCAGCCCCGATAGAGCGTCGTAGTTTGGATTAGTCGAACTAACCGTCCGCGAGCAGCCCCGATAGAGCGCCGTAGTTTGGATTAGTCGAACTAATCGTCCGCCAGCAGCCCCGACAAGCGCCGTAGTTTGGATTAGTCGAACTAATCGTCCGCCAGCAGCCCCGATAGAGCGCCGTAGTTTGGATTAGTCGAACTAACCGTCCACGAGCAGCCCCGAAAGAGTGCCGTAGTTTGGATTAGTCGAACTAATCGTCCACGAGCAGCCTCGATAGAGCGCCGTAGTTTGGATTAGTCGAACTAACCGTCGCAAGCAGCCCCGACAAGCGCCGTAGTTTGGATTAGTCGAACTAACCGTCCGCGAGCAGCCCCGATAGAGCGCCGTAGTTTGGATTAGTCGAACTAATCGTCCACGAGCAGCCTCGATAGAGCGCCGTAGTTTGGATTAGTCGAACTAATCGTCCACCAGCAGCGCCCAAATGGACAAGTTGTTACTTAATGTATCTAAATGAACAAAATTTTCTCATAAACGAAACAAATCGTATCCGTGTTGCGTCATAGTTTATACCGTCGCAACGGAGTTTGATTCTTGCGAAGCGGCGGATACGAGGAGGTAGCGGGATGAGGAAATTCATTTCGGGTGTGCTTGCTTTGCTGATGCTGCTCAGCGTACCGTATACCGCTTGGGGAGCCTCGAATTTGACGACGGAGCAGAAGTTCGAAGTGCTCAAGCAAAACCAGATTTTCACGGGCTTCTCGGACGGAAGCTCCCGCCTGTACGACCCGATGTCGCGGGAGCAGCTCGCCGCCGTGCTGTACCGTCTGCTGGGGCTGACGGCTGCATCTACCGCGCCGAGCTACGACGACGTGCCGAGAACGCGCTGGTCGTTCCAGGAGATCGAGGCGGTCAAACGCGCGGGCCTGATGAACGGGACAAAGGCGAGAACGTTCTCCCCGCTGGACAACGTGACAGTGGAGCAGCTCGCCGCAATCTTGACGCGCAGCTACGGTCTGAGCGGGTACGGATCGGTTCAGGTAAACGGCCGCGTATCCAATTGGGCTCGCGGGGCGGTCAGTCTCGCTCTCGATCGGAAGCTGATCCCGCAGCTGAACGATTACACCGTCGACGCGACGCGCGGGTTGCTGGTCGAAGCCGCTTACGCCATCTATGAGGATATGAACGTCGAGCCGTTGAAAGTCCGCTCGGTCGAACAGTTGACGAATCAATCCGTGCGAATCAACCTGTACCAGTGGACGGATCCGTGGCAAACGAACGTCGGCGTCGACAGGTTCGCGCTGAAGGATGTGTACGGCAACATCCGCAACATCCATCAAGCGACGATCGGCCAAGACGGCCTGTCCGTCGTGCTGTGGACGGATCGGCAAATCGGCGGCATCCTTCATCTGCTGACCGTCGACGGCAACGTATGGAGCTATACGTCGGCGCAGGAGGATACGACGAAGCCGCAGATCGTGTCTCAGCCGGTCAGACTGTCGAACGGCTCCTACGAGCTGACGTTTTCGGAGCCGCTCGATCAAGCTTCGGCAACGAACGCAAGCAACTATCAATTCAGCGGCGGCTTGCGCATGAAGACGCTGCAGCTTTCGGCCGACCAACGCAAAGTCATCTTTACGACGACGGGACAAACGGACGGAAGAAACTACCAATTGACGGTCCGCAACGTGAAGGATCTGGCCGGCAACGTGATGGACACGCGCAGCGACCTGTATCTGATCGGCAATAACGACAACACGAAGCCCAAGGTAAGCGAAGTGAAGATCGACGTCGTAACCGCCCTCGTCTCCGTCAAATTCAGCGAGAAGATCGATCCCCATCATGCGGCTATGACCTATCATTACACGATCGACAAGGGGCTGTCCGTTCTTCAGGCGACCTTGCAAGAGGACGGAAGAACCGTCATTCTGCGGACTTCGCCCCAGCGGGACGGCCAGTTCTATACGCTGACGGTAAGCGGCATTCCCGACCTCGCGGGCAACGTCATGGACACTTCGACGAACTGGCGGTTCGGCGCCGTCCCCAATCCGGTCGCCCAGGCCAGGCTGCAAAGCATCGTCGCCATCAACAAAAATACGCTGGAAGTCTCGTTCAACCGTTCGTTGTCGGACGCGGACGTCCGAAATTTGAAGCTGTCGGACTTCAAAGCGAACGGCGCGGACTATTCGACTTCGGGATGGAGCGCGTATGTCGCCCGGAAGCCGGGAACCGACAAAGCGGCGACGATCCAGTACCGGAACAAGGCGTCCGGCAATCCCGACCTGTTCGTCTCCGGGTCGTATTACACCGCTCGGGTATCCGGCGTCGCCGGATTGGACGCATCGGGCGGAGCGGATACGCAGCATTTCGGCGGAACCTTTGTCGATAACGCGATTCCGTACGCGACGCAGGCGACCGCGCTCGATCGCCGTTCGGTGAAGGTGCAGTTCAGCGAGCCTGTCAAGAACGTCAAGGCTTCCGCTTTCGCGGTCTGGCGCGACGATCGGAAAATTTCCGTCGACTCGGTGGACGCGAAGGACGCGGGAACGATCGTCACGGAAGTCGTGCTTCGTTTCGACGACGAGTTGAGAGGCAACCGGCGCTACGCGATCACGTTCGAGCGGAACGGGATTACGGACGCGGCCGGCTGGAACGGAATCAAGACGAGCGAGGGCAACCGGCCGTACGCAATCGAATTCAACCTGTGAAGCTCGAGCCGCGGAGCGAAAGGTATCCAAATCGCCCTTGACCTTGTACAATAGGAGAAGAAAAGAAACGATTAAGGGCATGGGGAAACGAAAACATGGGATTGTTAATCGGTTACGTCGTCGTCGTGAACGCGATCGCGATGTTCTTGACGGCTTACGACAAAGAGCAGGCGAAAAACAAGGGGAGAAGAATACCGGAGCGAACGCTGTTCCTGTGGGCGGCGATCGGAGGAGCGCCGGGCGTCATGCTCGGGATGCGCATCTGGAGACACAAGACGAAGCATCGTTCATTCGTGCTCGGGATGCCGATCATCCTGCTCGTTCAGATCGTCCTCCTCTTCCGTTATTGGGAGTAGTCGACCCGGATTAACCCAAAGGACGGCCGCTCGGGAATGAATTTCCCGGAACGGCCGTCTTTTTCATTCAGGCATCGATTCAAGCAATTTGGCGAGGAGCGCCGCCGTATCGTCCCATTTTTCCTCCGCGGCGCGAATGCCGATAATCTGCCGTTCGTCCGGAGTCATCTGGACATCTTCGAAGACGGGGTGGCCGGTGACGTCGATGCCGTAAGGGAAGTCGGTCGCGTCGTCTTCGGTGCGGGAGAAGAGGAGCCGATCCTGCGGCAATGCGATTCCGGTGGCCGCGGCGAATGCGTCCAGCTTGACGAAGACGCCTTGTACCGCCAGGCTCTCGAAATTATTTTTGTCCAGCACGTAAAGCTCGTCTTTTTCCGTCATCAGCATGATCATGCTTTTCTGCTGCAAGGCGATATCGTGCTGGCTGACGATTTCGGGCGGATTATGGACGAGCGTCGTTTTGATGCGCTGCCATTCCGGCATGAGCTGCAGCATATTCTGCTGCAGGATGTCCACGTCTGCGAAATAAAAATTGCCGAATACGCTTACAGAGAGGTTGGCCGGGGGCGTATTGGCGGCTTCCCTCCGTTTATCGACGCCTTCCTTGATCATGAATCCGGCGAATATCAGGACGATCAGGCCGATGATGACGTGAACTTTATAATAATAGAAGAAATGGCCGATTTTCGTCGGTTTCTCGACCGTGACGATTTTCTCGGAATCGATGCCGATCACGGTATTGTAGGCTTGATTGATTTCGGACAAGTTCATCGTTTCGCCCGCGTCGTCGCCGCTGTTCGCCCGCGACTGCTCCGACCGGGCCTTGCGCATGAGGATGTAGTAGCGCTTTTCCACTTGCTCCCGGGTCGCGTCCTCCGGCAAGCCGAGAACTTCGTATGCTTTCTTCAATTTCTCTTCCATATCGGTCACTCCCGTCCCGTTCCGATCTCTGTCTGCCTGCTAATGAAATGATACACGAAATGCGGAACGGCGCGCAAACCTACCAGGTTTTCAGTACGGCGCCCGCGCCCGCTTCGGGATCCGGAGACGCTTTCGCTTCCTTCTCCCGGGCTTGGTTCTTCTCGTCGGATACGGGGATCGACGCGTCCATCTTGCTCGTGCCCTGGAAGATGCCTCCCGATTCGATGGACAGCTCGTTCGCGGACAGATTGCCGTGCAGCTGCCCGGTCGCTTTGATCGTCAGCTTGGCGGAGGCGGCCACGTTGCCGATCACTTGTCCGGCAATGACGACGTCCCGCGCTTTAATGTTGGAGCGGGCGACTCCGTTCTCCCCGATCGTAATGTCGCCGGCGCAATCGATGTCTCCGACCATCTGGCCTTCGACGCGAATGCCGGCTTCGGATTTGATTTTGCCTTCGAACGTGGTGCCTTCGCCGATCAGCGTGTCCGTCATATTCGGATCGAATTTCGTCTTCTTGTTTTTGAACATCGTTATTGGTTCCTCCTGGATGCTTTAAGATAAGGCTGCGGATCGACGTGTTCGCCGTTCACGATCACTTCGTAATGAAGATGCGGGCCCGTGCTGCGTCCGGTGTTGCCCAACTCTCCGATAATATCGCCCTTGCGAACTTTCGCCCCGACTTCGGTCGAAATATTGTTCAAATGCGAATAGCGCGTTTTGATGCCATTGGAATGGGACACCATGACGTTATTGCCGTGCGACGGGTGTCTGCCCGCTTCGACGACGGTGCCGTCGGCCGTTACGTAGATCGGGTCGCCGATCTTGCCTCCGATATCCAGTCCGGCATGATTCGTCGCCCGGCGGGTAAACGGATCCTTGCGAACGCCGAACGTCGAAGTGATTCGCCGGGAGTCGGTCGGCCAGATCGTCGGCGTGATCGCCAACAGCTTCTGCTGTTCGGCGACGGCGTCCTTCGTCAGCTCGAGCTCGGGCTTCATCGTCTCGATCCGCTCGCCGAGCGCCAGAAAGCTGTTGCGGGTCCATTCGACGAGAGCCTGCATCTCTTTCTCCGTGACCGGAAGCTCTTCTCCGCCCGTACCGCCGTCCTGGGCGTACAGCCCCGCGCCGTCCGTATTTTTTTTGCCGTCCTCGGTCGATTCGATCCCGACCATTTCCTTCAGCTGGGACTCCAGGTCTGTGATGTCTTGCATTTTCATGTTGATTTCCCGGGCTTGCTCGGACAGATCGGCCAGGTCGGTCTGGAGATCGCTGATGTGCTCGTTCTTGCTCTCGATCGTTTTCTCGTAGTTGCCGGAGACATCCGTCAGTTCCTGCTGGAGTCGGCCGATCTGGTCGACGTTCCCGCGATAGAGTAGGAAAACCGCAATGCAGCTAGCGAGAAGAGAGACGATGAGGAACACTGCGATCGCAATAACGGCCGCCGAAAGCCGAAATCGCTTCACGGTGCTGTTCGCATCCGGAATCACCATGAAGGTAAACTTCTTATTGCGCCATTTCATGACTTTCCTCCTGCTAGGTTTCGAACATCATCCCAAGGTAATTCGACCCATTCCGCGCATATTCCTTTTTTTCATTGAAAAAAATGCCGGAATCAATAGGGGAAAAGGAGGATTTTGTCGCAAAAAGGCGAATCCAATATTAAAACCGGTTAATCGAAGCGGAGGAAGCTGATGTTCACGTCGTAGACGGTTCGGAAGACGCTGGGCAATCCCGCGGCAAAATACGTTTCCGGATCGCGAAGAGTCAGGGAGGATCGAGATGATTAGATTAGCAGGCATCGACATTGGCAACGACAGCGTCAAGCTCGTCGTGAACGGATCTCACGATCCGGTTATCGTTCCGAATATCGTATCGCCGGGTTACGAGAGACACATTCTCCAAGAGGAAGACGCTCCGCTCAAAGCGCTGGACGTCATGGTGTACAGTCCGAAGCTGAAGAAGAAGGGACAGCGTTACTTCGTCGGCATGCTCGCCTCCGAGGACCAGGACAACGCGGAGCTGGAGGAAACCGACAACAAGGCGACCAGCGACCAATCGCTGATCGTCGCGCTGACTGCCTTGGCGTACGCGAGCGTCATGAACGTGGCGAATTCGCTGCAGCCGGAGCAATCGATCGATCAGGTGGAGTACGTCATCGGCACGGGCTTGCCCGTGCGCACGTACGCGCGGTATCACCAGACGTTCGAGGAGAGACTCGTCGGGGAGCACGAGGTGACGTTCCTGTCCACGCCGAAGCTGAGAGGACGGACGGTGCGGGTGAACATCCGCCGGGCGATCATCTCGATCGAAGGCGCGGCCGCGCTGTTCCATATGGCCACCCACGAGAACTTGCAAGTAAGGGACGAGGAGCTTTATTACGGCTGCATCGGCGTATGCGAGATGGGCGCCCTGACGACGGACTTCCCCGTCGTGAAAAGAATGAGCATCGACAACCAGTTCAGCACGGGCGAGCAATTGGGTCTGGCGTCCTATCTCGATTCGATCATTCGCGACGTCGAGGATCAATATGGCTATCGGTTCGCGAGCCGGACGAAGCTGATCCAGCGAATTCGCAAGCACGAATTTCTCATTCAGCGCGTCGGCGAAGGTCAGGCGGACATTCGTCCGATCGTCGACAATTACTTCGGACGCGCCGCCCAGAAGATCGTGGACCTGATCCGCAAGCGGTGGAAGAAGTATCCGGATATCCAATGCTTTTACGTCCTCGGCGGCGGAGCGGCGGCGTTGCGGCCGTATATCCTCGAAGCGTCCGAGAACATGCGCCTTCGTTTCGTGGACAATAGCGAGCTGCAGAACGTGTACGGCTACCTCAAGCTGGCCAAGAACAAGACGTCTCAGCAGGAAGCGATTTAACAGCGTAAAAACGGCTAATGCCGTCCTGGCGGACGGCGTCAGCCGTTTTTCTTCTAATTTCTATTCCGAATCCGTCCGGCGTCTCCCGAGAAAATCCCGGTAAATGCCGGGAGTGGAATCGGGAATGAGGAACGCCCCGACCGCTTTCTCGTAAAATTCGGCCGGTCCCACGCCTCCGATGATGGCATAGACGTAGCCCGCTTCGCGCATGCTGTGCAGGCTGCGGAGCAGCAGCGCTTTGCCGATGCCCTTGCCTTGCTCCGAATCGATCACGCGGGTCGGCCCGAAGAAGTTCGGCGCGGTCGCTTCGTAGCAGGCGTAGCCGAGAATGTCCGTGCCCCGGGTGGCCAGGTAGCAGGTCACCGGGCACCGGGCGAAGGCGACGTCGCATTCGCTCGCGGCATTGCGGCTGGAGTGCTGCGCGACCCATTCGACGACGCGGTGCTTATCCGGGGCGAGCGCCCGGTGGATGCGGATGCCGTCCCGTTCCAAGCGGGACAGAAGCTCCTCTTGGGGAGGAAGATTGAGTAAGTTGACGAGCATGTCAGCCATATCGCGTGCCCTCCTTACGGATTAATTCGTCAATACGGTTACGGTCGGTTGGCCGGTTGCCGTCGCCTCGCCCCGAAGCACGTTCGCGACGGCGTCGAACGCCTGATCGGTGTATTCGTAAGCGGCAAGCGACCAGACCGCCGGGTTCAGGTGCCTCAGATCGTACGGATTCCGCAAGGCGACCGCGACGACCGGAACGCCGCCGGCCGCCAGCCGATCGACGAGCTCCAATTGCCCCCGATGCAGGTGGCCGTTATAGGTGCCCGCGACGATGCAGGTCGCTTCCGCCGCGCGCCCGGCAATGGCCTCGATTTCCTCCGCCGTCGGATTGGGAGGCGTCACTTCGGCGCTGCCTCCAAGCTTCTCCGCCATGTAGACGGGGAAGGTTAACGGGTCGTTGGCCAGGTTGGACACGAGCGTGGAGCGGAAAGCCGGACAACCTAGGAAACGGGGGCGTTCGCCCAAGGACGGGAACCGGTCTCCGGGAACCCGAATGGGCGTCAGCGTCCGCTGAAGCAGCGCGCGATTGTCCTCCGTATGGGATTCGCAGCCGACGAGGGACGGATCCTCAGCCGGACGATCCAAGTAATCCGCCTTGAGGGCGGCGATCCGGGCCAGCGACCGTTCCCATTCCGATCGGTCGATCTCTCCCGATTGCCATGCCTCCAGGATCGCATCCGCCGCGCTCGCCGCCGTCGATGCGGTATGCGAGACGAGAACGAGATCGGTTCCGGCCTTGATCGTCTCGACCGCGCCTTTGACGGTGCCGAACGAATGCTGGATGGCCTTCATTTCCATGCAGTCCGTCATGACGAGCCCGTCGAAGCCCATCTCCTCCCGGAGCAGGTCGGTCAATATTTTCCTGGACAGCGTCGCGGGCCGTTCGGGATCGAGCTGCGGGAACACGATATGGGAAGTCATGATCGCGGGAATGCACGCCTTGATCGCGGCTTGGAAAGGAGCGAGCTCGGTCTTCCGCAGCTCGTCCATCGGCTTGTCCACGACCGGAAGCGCCAGGTGGGAATCGACGCTCGTATCGCCGTGTCCCGGGAAGTGCTTGCCGCAGCCGATCGCGCCGCCGTCTTCCAGGCCCTTCATCATAGGGAGGGCGAACCGGACGACCGTCTCCGGCTTCTCCCCGTAGCTGCGCACGCCGATAACCGGATTCGCGTCGTTGGAGTTGACGTCCAGCACGGGCGACAGGTTGAAGTTCACGCCGAGCGCCCGCAGCTCCCGCGCGGTCATCCGTCCCGCGCGATAGGCGTTTTCCGGATCGCCTGCAGCCGCGATGGCCATCGCTCCCGGGATGCGGGTCGCGTCGCCGGGCAAGCGGGAGACGGCGCCTCCTTCCTGATCGATGGCGATAAACGCCGGCTGACCGGTTTCCCGCATGACGAGCTGCTGGATATCGTCGCACAGCTCCCGCAGCTGCTCCTTGCCCGTTATATTCCAGGCGAACAAGATGACGTTGCCGATTTTCCACTTCTTAACCAACTCGATAAACGCATCGTCCATGCTGGGACCGTCGAAACCGACCATCATGCGCTGTCCGATCTGATGGATCGGAGACCAATTCGTACTCATGCGGATTTACCTCCTATGCTCGGGCCGCTATCGGCCCGCGATCTTGACGCGGCGGCCATTCTTGAGAGCCCCGCTTCGAACGTTACGAATCGTATAGATGATAGCGTTCCTTGAACGCGTCGAACGATCGGCTCTCCCGAGCGTAGTCGTTCAAGATTGCCTCCGGCGGGACGTTCGGGTCTTCGAGCCGCGGGTCTCCGGACAGCAGCCGGATGAACGGCCTGCCGCCCTCCCTGACGGGCGGCAGGAAGGCGAAGTCGTCCGGATGCAGCTCGCGGATCGCATGAAGCAGGCGAATGCCGACGTCCAGCGGAGCGCAGCGCTCGCGATCCGTCAGGTGAATGTGGACGCCGCCGCACAGCTCGCCTTGATGCTTGGACGCCGTCGGCCGGAAGTAGACGGGCGAGAAGCGCACGCCGTCCAGCTTGTTGGCCCGCATCGCTTCCGTCAGCCGTTCGGCATGAATATAAGGAGCGCCGATCAGCTCGAACGGAGCCGCCGTGCCTCGGCCTTCCGAGACGTTCGTGCCTTCGAACAGACAAGTCCCGACATAGAGCAACGCCGTCTCGAACCGAGGAATGTTCGGACTCGGCATCACCCACGAATGACCGGTGTCCGGGAACAGCATCGTGCGCCGCCAGCCCTCGCAGGGCACGATTTCCAAGTCGCAGTCGAGGCCCTGCTCCTTGCGATACAGGAGCGCCAGCTCGCCCGCCGTGAGACCGTGCCGGTTCGGAACGGCGCAAGCGCCGACGAAGCTGCGCTGATCCTCCGCCAACGGACGGCCCTCGACCCGGTCGCCGAGCGGATTGAGCCGGTCCAGCACGATCAGCGTTTTCCCGTGGCGGGCGCACTCTTCCAGCGCGTAGAGCAGCGTGGACACGTACGTATAATATCGGGCTCCGATGTCCTGGATGTCGAAGACGACGGCATCGACTTCGTCCAGCATGTCCGGCGTCAGCCGGCGCGATTCGGCCGTGTAGAGACTGTGGACGACGACCCCGGTGTCGGGATCCCGAGCCGACCCGACGTGCTCGCCGGCCGCCGCGTCCCCGCGAACGCCGTGCTCCGGGCTGAACAGCGCGGCCAAGCCGAACCGTTCGTGGAGCGCTTGAATCGACGAACGAAGCTCTCTCGTCGTGCCGGATACGGACGTAATGAGGCCAAGCCGACGCCCTTGGAACAGCTTCGCATAATTGTCGACGCGGTCGATTCCGTTAAGAACCATGGGCCAAGTCCTCGCCCGCCACCGCCGAAGCGGGGCGATCGGAAGCGCCTCTCGCCTGCCGGATCGCCGCCTTGAGCCGGCCTTCGTGCCGTTCCAGCAGCGCCGTTGCGGCCGGGGCGTCCGTGCCGGTCTCGAGCATCAGAATGGCGGTCTTCACGTGCAGATCGGCTTTCTGCAGCGTTTCCGCGGCTAGCGCCTCGGAGACGCCGGTCACCTCCCGCACAATGCGGATGGAACGGTCGTACAGCTTGCTGTTGCTCGCCTTCAGGTCGACCATCAAGTTGTTGTATACTTTGCCGAGCTTGATCATGACGCCGGTCGTCAGCATGTTCAGCACGAGCTTCTGGGCGGTGCCGCTCTTCAGCCGGGTGGATCCGGAGATGACCTCCGGGCCGACGACGGGCGCGATGATGATATCGCTCAGCTCGCCCAGCCGGGAATTCCGGTTCGTAACGATGCCGATCGTCGCCGCGCCGTTTTCCCGGGCCTGGCGGATGGCGCCGAGCACGTAGGGGGTCGAGCCGCTCGCGGTAATGCCGACGACGACGTCGCCCGCGCGGACGCCCTTCTCCCGGATCAGCAGGGCGCCGCTGTCCGCATCGTCCTCGCAGCCTTCCACGGCCGTTCTGAGCGCCGTATCGCCGCCGGCGATGTAAGCCTGAACGAGCTCCGGATCCGTGCCGTACGTCGGCGGACATTCGCTGGCGTCCAGCACGCCGAGCCGTCCCGAGGAACCGGCTCCGACGTAGAACATCCGTCCCCCGGCCTTCAGCGCGCCATACAGCAAGTCCACCGCATCGGCGATCGCGTCGATTTCCTCGCGGACGGAGGAGGGAACTCGGCGATCTTCTTCGTTCATCAGAATCAGCATGTCCCGGGTGCCGATTTCGTCGATCGAGGCGGTCGCCGGATTGTTCATCTCCGTAGTCAATTGCGAGAAGTATGAATTCATCAGTCATCCATCCTTTTCTGGACGCAATAGAGGTTTGATTCTGTCGAACGCTCTGCGTATAATTAAGAATAATTTTCATGATTATTTAATAATAGGAAGCGGGTGTTTTTGTGACCAATATTGAAATCCGCGTACGAAACATTTACAACGAGCTGAGCAATTCCGAGAAGAAGGCCGCGGATTATTTCCTTGCCGACGTTGAAAGAATCTTTCAACAGCCGATCGCCCAGCTGGCGGAAAGCGCCGGCGTCAGTCAGGTGGCTTGGGTAAGATTGGCCAAAACCCTCGGCTTCGACGGTCTGAAAAGCATGAAGCGCAGCCTGTTCAGCGAATTGAACAGCAGCAGCTCGGAAGACGAGGACAAGAGCCGCTACATTTTCACCGATATTAAAGATTACTCCGGGCTTTCCGACGTGTTCATGGCGATCCGGAACAGCAGCATGCAGTCGATCGAAGATACCGTCAACCTGCTGAACGCCGACGTCGTGGACGCGGTCGTGCAGCGGCTGATCGAAGCGCGCTCCGTCAAGCTGTTCGGCGTGGGCGCGTCCGCGCTCGTGGCCGAAGATTTCTACAACAAGCTGCTGCGCATCGGCAGCAACGTCTGCTTCAGCCATGACGGGCACATCCAATTGACATACGCGGCCAACACCCGGGAAGGGGACGTCTGCTTCTTCATCAGCCATTCCGGCATGACCAAGGAAGTGAACGAAGCTTTCGACATCGCCTCCAAAACAAAGGGAGCGACGATGGTCTCCCTGACCAAATTGGGCAAAAATCCGCTGGCTGCCAAGTCCGATTTCGAGCTGTACACGTCGTCGCCGGAAAACAATCACCGCAGCGGCGCCATGAGCAGCCGAATCTCGCAGCTGATCGTCATCGACGTGCTGTTCACCGCGCTGGCGAGCCGGAACTACGACCAGGTCATCGACAGTCTGGTGCTGAGCTCCGAATCGTGCCGGACGTACCGGAAAATCTGACGGATTAACCTTTGACCGAGCCTACCGTCAAACCCGCTACGAAAAAGCGCTGCAGCAACGGATACAGAATGATAATGGGCAGCGTCGACGTGATGATGACGGCCGATTTGATCGACATGGCGATCGTGCTTTTGTCCGCTGCCCCGGCTCCGTCGCCGACCATGGTTGTCCCGTTGACGATGTTGCGCAGGAACAGCATAACCGGATGCTGGCTCGAATTGAGATAGATCAACCCGTTGAACCAGTCGTTCCAGAAGAAGACGGCGGTATACAGGCCGATCGTCGCCAGCGCCGGCGTCGACAGCGGCAGGATGACTCGCTGCAAAATTCCGAAATAGTTCAGGCCGTCGATAATGGCGGCCTCTTCGATTTCCGTCGGAATGGCCCGGATGAAGTTGATCAGGATGATCAAGTTGAACTGGTTGATGGCGAAGGGCAGCAGCATCGCCCACACCGTGCCGGTCAAATTCAGGTTGGAGATCAACAGGTACGTCGGGATCAGTCCGCCCGAGAAAAACATCGAGAAGACGATTAGCATCATGACCAGCTTATGCCCCTTGAGGAACCGCTTGGACATCGCGTAGGCGAACAGGGTGCTCAAAAACAAGGAAATAAACGTTCCCGCGGCCGTATAGAAAATCGTATTGCCGTAAGCTCTGAAGAAATTCGGATAAGTGAAAATTTGAATATACGCTTCAAAATTCAGTCCGACCGGCAACAACGTCACTTTGTTGTTGATGATCGCTTCCGGGCTGGACAGCGACAGCGCCAGCATGTAGATGAACGGAACCAGGCAGATCAGAACAACGAAGATCATGAGGGCATAGATAAGCACGTCGGCGGTCGTCAGAGGCCGCAATTTTTCCTGCTTGAACATGGATGCCGCTCCTTCCGGATTAATAGATGCTTTCGCCGGACAATTTTCGGCTGAGCCAGTTGGTGGTTGAGACGAGGATGACCCCGACGACGCCGCTGAACAGCCCGATCGCCGTCGCGTACGAGTAGTTCTGATTGGCAAGGCCGGTGCGGTAGACGAGCGTGTCGATAATATCGCTCACCATCGCGTTGGACGGCGTGAACATGAGCAGCACCTTCTCGAATCCGAGACTGAGGAGCGAACCGACGTTCAGAATGAGCATGACCATGATCGTCGACATGATCGAAGGAATGGTGACGTAGACGACCTTCTGGAATCGGCTGGCTCCGTCGATATCCGCGGCCTCGAACAGCTCGCGGTTGACGCCGGCAATGGCGGCCAAATAAATGATCGCGGTCCAGCCCGTGAACTGCCAGGTTTCGCTAAAAATATAGATCGGCCTGAAGTAATCGGGCTCGTTCATGAAATAGATCGGATCCATGCCGAACAGGGAGCCGAGAACGCGGTTCAGCAAGCCGGTGCTCGGAGACAGCAGCTCGCCGAGAATCGCGATGACGACGACCGTCGAGATGAAGCGCGGCATGTACGATATCGTCTGCACGAATTTGCGGAACCGCTGCGAGCGCACTTCGTATAACAGCAGGGCGAAAATAATCGGAATCGGAAAGTTGATCAGAATGTTTCCGAACGACAAGATCAACGTATTGTTGAACGCGCGCCAGAAGGCCGGATCCTGAAAGAAGCGTTCGAAATAGGCGAAGCCGACCCATTCCGTTCCGTACGGGCCCATGCCGGGCCGATAGCGGCGGAAGGCGAGCACGTTGCCGATCAGCGGCGCGTATTTGAACAGCAGGAAGTGGCACAAAGGCACCAGCATCATAATATAAAGCTGCCAATAACGGCGAAAATGGCGCCACGCCGGAGGGCGGGGGGCAACGATTTCGCGCGGAGTTTTCGATCGTATTGTCGAGTCGGACATATCCTTCACCTTCTTCGCTTGGATGAGAGACGGTAGGGCGCGATTACCCGGAAGAGCAAAGACCCGCCGAGAAAATGTCGGTCAACCCGTGACTCCATTTTTCCCGGCAGGTCTTATTCAAACATTCAGATTATGCATCGGAATTTCCGGAATCTGTTGCATTATCTCGAGTTGTCGTTATAAAGTTGGGCGAAGCGTTCGATTTGCAAGCCTTGCATTTCCTTGACATATTGATCCCAATCCGTATCCAGGCTCTTCTTGCCGGTCAGGAAAGCGTCCGCCCAAATTTCGAACGTGTCGGCCAGAGGCGTCTGCAAGGACGCGGCTTCCTCGGCGACCATGTCGTCGAACATCGGCGTCGGAGGAATCGGCTGGATCGCGTCCGGCATGCCCGCGACGACGGCATTGATCCGGGCGTAATTTTCGTCGTATTTCGTCATTTCCAGCTCGTTGATCCATACAAGCTGCAGCACCGTAGAGCCTGCGCCGTATTTCAATTGCATTTCTTTGAAGATGCCGTTAGGCGAGTTGACGATATCGTCGGCATACTTGACCGTGTCGCCTTCCATCGTGTACGTCACGCCTTCGACGCCCAACGTCCAGATCTTGGCGCCTTCTTCGGAGAAGAAGATTTCGTCGACGGCTCTTACGAGACGCTCGAAGTCCGGACGGTCGGCCGCTTTCTTCGGGAACATGATGCCGGAGCTGGCGCTGTTCTTCTGCTGATGGTGCGCGCCTGACGGGCCTTCCAGCGGCGGATACATTTGTAGCTTGAAGCCCGGTTCGGTCGCCGCGCTCTCCACGCCGCCGATTTGATCGTAATAGGCGTACGTCGCGAACGATTTGCCGGTGGCCAGCTTCTGGGACCATCTGTCGCCGTCGATCGGTTCGGCCATCTCCGGATCGAGCAGGCCTTCCTTATACAGCTTCGAGAAGAACGTCATGTATTCCTTGTATTGATCGCTGATCGCGCCCGGGAAGTACGTTTGGTTCGCGTAGTCCCAGCTCAGCGTCTTGGAGCCGTCCGCGCCGTTCTTGCCGACGCTGATTCCGTAGGAAGGCATCGTCATGCGGTACAGTACCCGCGGGCCGGCGAGAATCGTCAGCGGATAGGAATCCGGATTTTCTTCCTTGAATTTTTTCAGCACGTTGTACAGGTCGTCGAACGTTTTCGGCTCTTGCAGCTCGTATTTCGCCAGCAGATCCTCTCTCAGGATCAGTCCTCCGTCATAGAACGGCTTGTCGTACAGCGAAGGCATATAATAGCGCTTACCGTCTTTCAAATTCAAATTTTCCACTTGCTGCTCCAGGCCGAATTCCTGCACCCGGGCGTTGAAGTGCGGCGTCCAGTCGGCGTAATCGCTGATCGGGACGAGGGCGCCGTTCAGGGCGAGGGAAGCGTTCTCGCCGACGGTGGATTGATACAGGATGACGTCCGGCGCGTTGTTGCCGGTGTTCAAGGCGAGAGAAACTTTCGTCTGATAGTCGGCGATCGGAATGATTTCGAAGTCCATGTCGACGTTGAACCGTTTCTGCACTTCTTGAACGGTCAGCCAATCTTCCTTGAAGGGCAGCGTCGCGTTGTCCGAATAGTAGAGCGAGAACTTGAGCGGTTGTTCCGGAGTCTCGGACGATGCCGACGGGCTCGAGCCCGGGCTGCTGGCCGGCGGCGAGGCGGCCGGAGGGTTGTTGTTGCCGGAGCTGCATGCGGCTAACGAAGATACAGCAACGACGGATGCAAGTGCGAGAAAAGCGGCTTTCTTCTTGAACATGCTGGTGATGACCTCCCTGATTTTGTGATGAAAAGCAGGTTTGGCAAAGCTGGCGTCAGGACTGCTTCCGGCTAATTAAAGCGGTAACAAAATCTGACTCATGAGCGAATAATAGCATCTTTTGTTTCAATGGTCAACGTTATTTTTTGAAACTTTATTTCATAGCGAACATCGCCAAAAAATTCGAAGAGGGCCTCCCAAGCGAACGGGAAGCCCTCTTCGATGAACGGTAAGATTAGTCGGTGATTTTCCTCCCATCGATCCAAGCGGATCGAAGCTCGAGCGCGGAGCCCAGGCGCAGGAAATCCGCGCGTTTGCCGGCTTCGAGCGTCCCGATCTCCCCGCCCAGGCCGAGCTGGCGGGCGGGATTGGCGCTGGCCATGCGGCTCGCGTCTACCAAGGAAACGCCGATTTCACGAACGAGGAACCGGACGGCATCGATCATCGTCAACGTGCTGCCGGCCAGACTGCCGTTGTCCTTGACACGGGCGACGCCGCCCGACATGTGCACAGGCAGGCCGCCGAGATCGTAATCCCCGTCCGGCATGCCCGCGGCGGCCATCGCGTCGGTGACGAGAATGACGTTGCCCGTTCCCTTGGCGCGGGCAATCAGCTTGATGCCGGCGGGATGTACGTGATGGCCGTCAGCGATCACTTCCGCGACGATCCGGTCGTCCGTGAGCGCGGCGCCGACCGTGCCGGGATTCCGGTGATGAAGCGGCGTCATCGCGTTGAACGTATGGACGGCATGGCGCAGGCCGCGATCGGCCGCGGCGACGATCTGGTCGTAGGTCGCGTCCGTATGGCCGCAGCTCGGAACGATGCCGTACGCAGTCAGCTTCTCGATATAGTCGAGAGCGCCCTCGATTTCGGGCGCGAGCGTCTGGATTTTGATCAGGCCGGGAAAACGGCGAACCCATTCTTCCAGCCATTCGGGTTGGGGCGGCACGATATAGGCAGCATTCTGCGCGCCCTTCCACTTGACGTTGACGAACGGCCCTTCAAGGTGAACGCCGACGATTCGCGCGTAGTCCATCGGCTTGGCCGTATAATCGCCGACCCGCTCGAGAACGGCCGTCAGGTCGTCCCGGGAAGCGGTCAGCGTCGTCGCCAGCATGCTCGTCGTTCCGTTCAAGGCATGGAATTTCGCGATCGCCCGCAAGCCGTCGGCTTCCGCATCCATGAAATCGTGGCCGGCGCCTCCGTGAACGTGCACGTCCACGAAGCCGGGCACGAGCCAATCGCCGCCCGCTTCGACGCGTTCAACCGGCTTGCCGTCCGGGATATTCGCGCTAGATCCGATCTCCGCGATTCGTCCGTCCTTGACCCGGATGAAGCCGTCGTCGATGACGCCGTCCGGCGTCACGACGCGCGCGCCCGCGACGATAAACTCTCCGCCGGCGCCGCTCATGAGAGTGCCTCCGCCGCCGCCGAATCCAGAAGCACGATCAGGTTCGGGTGAGTCTGCAGCAAGGAAGCCGGCACGTCCGTCGTGATCGGGCCTTGCAGCGCCCGCTTGACGATGTCGGCTTTATCCGCTCCTTTGACGACGAGCAAAATCTTTTTCGCCTTCAGAATCGTGCCGACGCCCATCGTCAGCGCTTGCTTGGGCACCTCGTCGATCGAGGAGAAGAACCGGGCGTTCGCTTCCCGCGTTTTTTCCGCCAGGTTTACGATATGCGTCCCTTTGATCAACGCATGGGCGGGCTCGTTGAACCCGATATGGCCGTTGTGTCCGAGCCCGAGCAATTGCAGGTCGATCTGGCCGGCAAGCTCGATCGCCTCGTCGTAGCGGCGGCATTCGGCTTCCAGATCGGCGGCGTTCCCGTTCGGGATATGGCATTGCGAGGCCGGCAAGTCGATGTGCGCGAACAGGTTCGTCCTCATATAAGTATGATAGCTTTCCGGATGCTCCTCGGGAATATGGACGTACTCGTCGAGGTTGAAGGTCGTAACGTTGCGGAAGCTGAACATGCCCCTCTGGAAATCGCGGACGACTTGCTTGTAGATGCCGACGGGCGTGCCGCCGGTCGCGAGGCCGAGCACGGCCCGCGGGATCGTCTGAATCTGGCCGACGATGATGTTGGCAGCCGCTTCGTTAAGCTTGTCGTCGCTGTCGAACGTTAGAATGTTCATGGCGTGTTTCTCTCCTCTTTGCCCTTCGTGAATTGTTTAACGGTCTGGAACGTTTGCTCCAGCCGGGGAACGTAAAGCTCGAAATGCTCGCTGACGAGTCCGGTGAACAGAATGTCGACGACGTGAAGCGTCGCCATGCGCGAAGCCATGTCCCCGCGCCTCATGCCGACTTCGGCCGACGACGTGAACAGCTTAACGGATGCTTGTTCCGCCAGCGTATTCGCGCCGAATCTCGTAATGGACAGCGTCGTCGCTCCTTGCCCGGCGGCGATGCGGAGCGCATGGATCGTCTCCGGCGTTTCGCCCGAGTAGGAAATGCCGACGGCGACGTCTTCGGGGGTCAGCGTCGCGGCGGACGTAAGCTGGAGGTGAGGGTCGGCGTACACGGCCGCAGCCTTGCCGATCCGAATCAGCTTCTGGAAAAAGTCCTGCGCCACGACGCCGGAAGTGGCCGAGCCGTACAGATCGATGCGGGCGGCGCGGTGCAGCGCCTCGATGGCCAGCCGAAGCTGGGACAGATCGAGCACACGGGTCGTATCCGTGATCGAACGCAGATGATTCGCGGTAATCGCGGCCACGATGTCCGGCAGCGGATTGCCCGCCACGATGTCCTGGTATTGCGCGGGAGAGGACGTCTGCTGGACGAGCTCTGTCGCGAGCTTCTGCTTGAAGTCGGGAAAATTGTGCGAATGGAACGTTTTGCAGAACCGCGAGATCGTCGCCGCGCTGCTTCCCGAACGATCCGCCAGCTCGGTGATTGTCATCCGGGCAGCTTCCTGCGGGTGCCCGAGCACGTATTCCGCCAGCGCGCGTTCTTTGGGATGCAGACGGTCCAGGTTTTCCCGGATAGCGTGCAGGAGACTCAAAGGCAACACCCTTTTTTTAGAAAATAAATTTCTTAATGATGCACTGTTAGGAGAAAATGATTTTCGTGATGCAGCTTCATTGTACTGCACGTTCCGCGAACTTGCAATCTGCAATTGCCCATCGGCGTCGCAGAAGCAGAACGGCGTGCGTACCAGGGTAACGATCCTGAAGGGCGAACCAGGGTAACGAGTCGGCGTGACGAACCCACCGCAGCGGACCATCGCAAGGAATACAACTGCTGACCATCGCAACAAACCGTCGCAATGACCTGCCGCAACTAGCTCGAATAGCTCGAATGTTTTCATTGACCAACCAATTGTTTTTTTGTTATTTTTGTAAGTAACTTCTATAGATTTGAACGCGCGTGAAGCACACGTCGCCGCTCCGAAGGAGCCGGCGGCGTTTTATATTTTTCCGGGGAGGCGTGAAGATGAATTTCGAAAAGTCGTATGAGCAGTTTTGGAACAGTCAAGTTAGAGAAGCGACAGGCCAGCGTTCGGAAATGTTAAACCGGGACTTGAAAGGGACGAAGCTGCTATTGGAAAATGTGTTGCTGCCGGTTTTCGGAACGTTCGACGGCATGGCGCTGGAATATGAAATGATCGGACCGAGCGGGGTCAAAATTTACGGAGACGTCGGAATGGAACGGATCGGCACGATTTTCGAAGAAGACCATTTCGTGACTCATGCGAAGAAGATTACGAGGGATCGGTTTTCTTTCGAAAGAGCGCGGGCGCGCACGGTAGCCATCAACGGTTTTATTTACTTTCCATACAGCCGTGACGAACTCGAGAAGAAGCCCGAACTTTGCCGGCGCAACTTATACGAGTTGCTCGGGAGAATGGGAAGCGCGGAAGGTACGAGCTTGTTGAAATTGCCGGTATACGAGCGGGAGGTGCTGAGGTGCGCCATGATGAGGACACAACCGTTTCAGTTGTCGAATGTGAGCGCGTGGCTTCAACTTAAAAAAGAGGCATGCAGGAATATCATGAAATCACTTATCGCCAAGGGCCTTATTTCTCCTGTTGGAGGGAGTGAAAGACGTTCTTTTGCCTTCGCAATTACAAAAAACGCAACTGCGCTTTTAGTTTCCATGCGCAAGGTTTGAACCCTACGGTGCCGGAATAACGTATGTCCGTATAGAATGCTCCGTTCCGAGGTGAGATAGCCGAAAAAACCGCCTATCTCTGCTCAGAACGCCCTGTCGCGAGGTGAGATAGCCGGAAAAACCGTCTATCTCCGCTCAGAACGCCCTGTCGCGAGGTGAGATAGCCGGAAAAACCGTCTATCTCCGCCCAGAACGCCCTGTCGCTGGGTGAGATAGCCGGAAAAACCGTCTATCTCCGCCCAGAACGCCCTGTCGCTGGGTGAGATAGCCGGAAAAACCGTCTATCTCCGCTCAGAACGCCCTGTCGCGGGGTGAGATAGCCGGAAAAACCGTCTATCTCCGCTCAGCAGGAGGGCCAGGCCCTACGCCAATGCCTTCCGCCGGTTCCCTAACGTCCGCGAAAATGGTAAGCTGATCAACGAAAGATATGCTCGCGTTCGGAAGGGGACAGTTGGCGGATGTTTGCTGCGCCTTTGCCTATAGATGAAGTTTTGCCGGAATTGAAAAAAGCGCTCGCGGGTCATCGTAACGCGGTGCTGGTCGCGGCCCCGGGAGCGGGCAAGACGACCCGCGTGCCGCTCGCCTTGCTCGGCGAGGCGTGGCTCGGCGGCCGCAAGATCGTCATGCTGGAGCCGCGACGGCTTGCCGCAAGAAGCTCGGCCGCTTTCATGGCCCGGGAGCTCGGCGAACGCGTCGGCGATACGGTCGGTTACCGTGTGAAGATGGATACGAAGTCCGGCGGGCGCACGCGGATCGAAGTCGTGACGGAAGGCGTGCTCACGCGGATGCTTCAATCCGATCCCGCGCTGGAGGACGTCGGATTGGTGATTTTCGACGAATTTCACGAAAGAAGCCTTCACGCGGATCTGGGTCTGGCGCTCGCCTTGCAAGCCCAGAACTTGCTTCGCGAGGACTTGAAGCTGCTCGTCATGAGCGCGACGATGGAGGCGGAGCCGGCGGCGGCGTTGCTCGGGGACGCGCCGGTCGTGCGAAGCGAAGGCCGATCGTACCCGGTCGAGACGATTTACCGGCCGCAAGCAACGGGCGCCCGGACGGACGAGGCCGTGGCGCAAGCGATCGAAGACGCGCTTCGCGAGCAGGACGGAGACGTGCTCGCCTTCCTGCCGGGCGTCGGGGAGATCCGTTCCGTCGAAGCAAGATTAAGGGAACGAACGATGCTGCCGTCCGTTCGGATTTTTCCTTTGCACGGCGGCTTGCCTTCCGAGGCCCAGGACGCGGCGCTGGCCCGGCTGCCGCGCGGACAACGCAAAGTCGTGCTCGCGACTTCGGTGGCCGAAACGAGCTTGACCGTCGAGGGTATCGCCGCCGTCGTCGATAGCGGGCTCATGCGCGTATCGAGGTTCTCCCCGAGAACGGGCATGTCCCGGCTCGAAACGGTGCCGGTATCGGCCGCTTCGGCGGATCAGCGGCGCGGCCGGGCGGGCAGGCTGCGCCCGGGAACGTGCTACCGGTTATGGAGCCGGGAGCGGCAGTCGGCCCTCGCTCCTCGGAGCCAGCCGGAAATCGCGGAGGCCGATCTGGCTTCGCTCGTGCTTGAACTGTCCGCGTGGGGAGCGGCAGATCCGTGCGAGCTCGATTGGCTCGATCCTCCGCCGGCTCCGGCGGTGCAGCAGGCGCGCGAGCTGCTTGCGCAGCTGGGGGCGATCGGGAAGGACGACGGGAGGATCACGGAGCACGGGCGCCGAATGGCCGCGATAGGCAAGCACCCCCGAATCGCCCACATGCTGCTGCGGGCATTGTCGGCCGGATGGGGGAGATTGGCCTGCGAGATCGCCGTGCTGCTGGGCGATCGGGACCTTTTTCGCTCGACGGGAGCCGGACCGCTTACGGTCGATCTGCGGGCCAGAGTAGAAGCGTTAAGAGGCAGCGGTTCTTACGCATGCGACGAAGGCGCGAGACGACGGTTGGCGGAGGAGGCCGCGCGGCTCGGAAGAGAGCTCGGCATCGAGGCGGAAGCCCGGCTCGGCGGGGGCGGAAACGAGCTCGACCGGTGCGGACTGCTGCTCGCGTTCGCGTATCCGGACCGGATCGGACGCCGCCGGGACAGCGGGAAGTATTTGCTTAGCGGCGGCCGGGGCGCATCCTTCGGCCCGGGTCAGGCGCTGGCCCGCGAGGAATGGATCGTCGCCGCGGACGTGGACGATGCGGGCGCGGACGGCCGGATTCGGCTTGCCGCCGCGGTGCCGTTCGAGCAGCTCGCGGAGAACTTGCGGGACGACTTCGTCTTCGAACGGCACGTTTTCTGGGACACCGCATCCTTATCCGTTCGGGGACGGGAGCGGAGACGGCTAGGCGCGATCGTGCTGGAGGAAAAGCCGCTGGCCCGTATTCCGGACGATCTCGCGATGCGCGCATTAATGGAAGGAATTCGGACTGAAGGGCTCGAATTGCTTCCTTGGACGAAAGCGGCGCGCCAATTCCGGCAACGGGCGGAATTCGCCCGCAGGCACGGGGACCGCTGGCCGGACCTGTCCGAAGAGTCGCTGCTCGGGTCATTGGAAGATTGGCTGGCAGGGTACGCGGAGGGCATGAAGAGCCGGACCGATCTGCAGAAATTGAACGTGAAGGAAGCGCTCGAATCGATGTTGACCTGGGATCAGCGCAGGAGGCTCGAAGACGATGCGCCGTCCCACTGGACGGTGCCGAGCGGCTCGCGGATTCCGATCGATTACGGCGATCCGGACGCCCCGTTCGCGGCCGTGCGCCTTCAAGAGCTGTTCGGGTTGCCGGAGACGCCCCGCATCGCGGGCGGCCGCGTGCCGCTGACGCTGCATCTGCTCTCCCCGGCGCAGCGGCCGGTTCAAGTGACCCGGGATTTGGCCAGCTTCTGGAGCAATGCATATTTCGAGGTTCGCAAGGATTTGAGAGGCCGTTATCCGAAGCACTACTGGCCGGACGATCCGTTGGAGGCCGAAGCGACCCGGAGGGCGCGGCCGTCCAGGTAGGCTAATTTTTGAACAACCGCTATAAGCAAGGAATTTGATGCCCGCGCGGCGAAGAAATAGCGGTGGCGGCAGCGCCGCCTCGAAACGAAGGGAAGGCGAGGAATCCCGTGAGTAAAATCTTGATTTTTTTCGGACTGACATGGCTGCTCGGAAATCCGTTCGTCGCGATTATCGTCCTGCTGATCGTGTTTTATATTTTGGAGCGCAGGTTTATCGGCTTGTCGCCCAGCTTGATTCGTCCCTTGCGCAGGCGGAGCTCGATCGCGAAATGGAAACGCCAGCTTGAGATGAGTCCTCACGACGTCTCGGCGAAGAGCGAGCTCGCGAGACTGCTGATCGAGAGCGGCAAGTACGTCCAAGCCCGGGAAATTCTGCTGGGCATCCAATCGCAGATGGACCACTCGGCCGAATATTGGAGCGATCTCGGAACGTGCGACCTGGCGCTCGGAAGACTCGAAGACGGGGAGAAGCATATGGCGAACGCTCTGGCCATCAGCCAGAAGGTCAAGTACGGCCAGCCCTACTTGCGTTTGGCCGAATCGTTCGCGAAGTCGGATCCCGACAAAGCGATCGCGTACTTGCAGCAATTCAAGGGGGTCAATTCCTCCTCCTGCGAAGCGTATTACCGGTTGGGCACGATCTATGCGAGCTTAGGCAAGGCCGAAGAAGCCTCCGTCGCGTTCAACGAATGCCGGCAGTTGTACCGTTCTTTGCCCAAGTATATGAAGAGACACGAACGGAAGTGGGCGCTGCGCGCGTTTTTCCGCAGCCGATCCTAACAAGATAAGGGGCTTCCCGCGGCGGCATGCGAGCCGGACGGAAAAGCCCCTTCGACCGGAAGAATGGATTCAGTCCGCCTGCTCTTCCGATTCCGCCTCGGTAGCTTCGCTCTCGTGGGCGGCGACTTCGGCCAAGGCGGGCTCGTCCGCTTCAACTGCGGCCACGGCCTCGTCGGAAACCGGTTGTTCCGCTTCCTCGGCTGCGGCTTCATCGGAAGCTTCCGCCGCGACTTCCTGCGCTTCGCCTTCGCTAGCTTCTACCCATTCCTCGGCCGCGGCTTCCACCGTTTCCACCGCAACTTCCGCTTCTTCGGCTACGGCTTCAACCTCTGCATCCGCTTGCCATCCGTCGATCGCGACTACTTCTTCAGCATCCATCGATAATTCCTCCCGGGGGGCGTAATGAGGGGGGCAATCCCCTATTTTCCACGTTATATTGAAAGCAAAAATGTGGCAACGGTGTTATTTTGTTGGATTGTGACCGGAATTCCCGAAAGCGGGAGCAATCGAGCCGATCCGTCTCGTAACGTCAGAAGTTCCTATGGAAGTCGAAAGAAAAATGCGGCGGATTCGGGGCGGAAAACGCCGTCGTAACCCGCGAGGAGGACGACCGGCCCGCGAACGGCCCAAGCGGCGGCCCGGACGGGGTTGACTTTGCATGGGCGTTCCCGTATATTGATCGGCAAAGCCTTGCGCGATCGCGGGCTCGCATTGAAATCGGAGGAACGAACTGGCATGAGCGGAGCGGGACGAAACCGGCAAAGAGGCGGAACGAATAAAGGAGGCGGCCCGGAAAAATACGGGCGCGGCGATTCGAGGAAAGCCGGGAACGGCGGTTATGGCGGCAAGCGACGGGGCGAACCGTTCAAGAAGCCGGACGGAATCAAGGGAGGCCGGCGGAACGAACGGGAGCCCGCTGCGGATCGCGGGCGCGGGGATCGCCGCGCGCCGGACGGCGCTTCGTTCGCCGGACGGAAGGGGTTTGAAGCCGAAGCAGCCGGCCGCTCGGACAGACGGGCCGGGCCCTCGTCGCGCCCCGGCGGCAAAGCTTCCGAAGCGGCGGGAGCGCATCCGGCGCCATGGCTCGGAGCCGGCCGCGTCAAAGGGGAGTGGATGGACATCCGCCTGCCGGCGCAATTGGCCGGCGCGCCGATGTCGGTCGTCGGTCCGTATTTGCCGCTGCCGCCGAAGCTGATCGCGAAGCTGATGCGGAATCGCGGTTGTCTGCTGCAAGGCGCGAACTTAAGATTGCATCTTTTTCCGCGCGAGACTCGGGATTACCCGTCCGACTGGATGGAGCTGAACATTCTGTACGAGGACGAGTTCACGCTCGTCGTCCATAAACCGGCCGGAATCGAAGTGCATCCGAGCGAGAAGGGCCAGCGCAAGACGCTGGCCCACGCCGTCGCCGCGTATTACGAGGCGACCGGACAGGACTTGCGGGTCCGCCACGTCCATCGCATCGACAAGGATACGACGGGGCCGGTGTTGTACGCGAAGAACGAATTCGCCCAATACCGGTACGACAAAGGCATGCGCGAGAAATCGATCGGCCGCGTGTACTTGGCGCTTGTCGAAGGGGTCGTGGAGAACGGCAAAGGGAAAATCGATCTGCCGATCGGACAAGACCGCCATCATTCCACGCGCCGGCGCGTCAGCGAAACCGGCGATCCCGCGGTGACGCACTACGAGGTGGCGGAGAGATTCGCCGACCATACGCTTGTGCGGCTGCATCTGGAAACGGGGCGAACGCATCAAATCCGCGTGCATATGTCCGCGATCGGTCATCCGCTCGCGGGAGACGGCCTGTACGGCGGCAAGCGAGGCATCATCGCCCGGCAGGCGTTGCACGGCGAACGGCTCGTCTGGCATCATCCGTGGACGGGGGAGAAACTGCGGGTCGCGGCGCCGCTTCCGGACGATTTCCGGCAGGCGCTGGACGAGCTGCGGCGGGAGCTTGGCAAGGATCAATAGCGAAAAACCGATCCTCCATCGGGGCGCCAACCGCGCCGGGAGGATCGGTTTTTTCGCTATGCCCGAATTTACGGACACAGAAGACCTTATTTTGGCGAAATCCCCTCATTTTGATGGCGATTCGGACAGAGGATCCGTTATTTCGATGATTTAGGGCCGAAATCGCCATCTCGGAGCCAAATAACGGATCCTCTGTCCGCGAAGGTGCGCAAAACCCGGTTTTGTTCACAATTAGCGGATCCTCTGTCCGAACTACCAGAGCAGTGGAGCAAGGCGGGACGGCGGGCGATGGAGCAAGGCGGGGCGGTAGGATGATGGAGCAAGGCGAGGCGGAGCGCGATGAAGCAAAGCGAGGCGGAGCGCGATGGCAGCGAGGCGGAGCGCGATGGAGCAAAGCGGAACGGCGGGCGGGGCGAAGGGTTTGCGGAAACGGAAGAACGGAAGCGCATTGTACCTTCGCACTCCGCGCCTCCGTACATCTGCACCTCACACTCGCACCTCACGTCTTACGCTAATTGTATAAAGTACAATTATATTACCGGAAAGCTTGCTGATTTTTTAAGTAATTGTACGAAGTACAACTAAAATGTCCGCTCCGGGCGAGAATGAAGGGTAAGAGGTAGAATTAGTTGTATTTGATACAACTATCGAATAGGTAGGCTTGAATTGGACTTGTATTAGTTGTACGAAATACAATTATATTCCGCCCCCCGCAAGCTTCTTCAGCATCGGAAGACGCCGAAAGGCGTTTTTTTTCTATTTTTTACTCGCGCCGGCTTAAAGCCTCCGTCATTAAATAGGAGATCGTCGCTTCCGCGCCGCAATTGATGTTCGGGCCGTACGGGGTCAGGCCGTCGCAGCAGCTCCCGTCCGCGGGATCGACGACCGGAACGCCGAGATCGTTCGCGCCGTAGAACCAATCCCGGCATTGGTCGCGAAGCCTCCGATAGCGCTCGATCCGCTGCCCGGCATGGGCGCTTCCGCTGCCGGAATCGGCGCCGCCCGTACCGCCGAAATCGGAATAGCCGTATCCGGCGCCGGACACCGTCTTTCCGTCGGCTTGCGCCGCGCGGAGCTTCCCCGATCCGCCGCCGGTCCGGAAGCTGCCGACGAGCCGGTCGCCGGTCTCGCCCTCGGCCATCTCGGTCGCCCTAGCGGCTTCTCCAAGGGCGAGCGCCAGCTTGAACATCTCCAGCGGCTGCTGATCCCACTTGCTGATCTCTCCCGTATCGCTCGTGCACCAGCCTTCGTTGCCGATCGGGCTCAGCCAGCCTTCTTCCGCGGTCATCGCGCCGACCAGGAAAGACAGGCTGTCGATTCCCGTCCGGTACGTTTCCATGTTCCGCGTGAACCGGTACGTGCGCAGCATCGCCCAGGGCAGCACGCCGTTGCCGTACGTCATTGCCGGCTCGAACCAGCGCCAGCTCGCGCGCCGGAAATTTCCGTACGCCCGGCACAGCAGCGACTCCAGCCGCTGCAGGTGATGCTGCAGCTCGCTCTTCACGTCCAGCGGCAGGTCGATCGCGCCTTCCTCCGACGCTTGCAGCACATGGGCGCAAGTCGCCATCGCGAACGCTTGCCCGCGCAAGGAGCCGATGCCGCCGAACGTGGGCAGCGAGCGTTCGAAGACCGTTCTGGCCGTCTCCCGACGGGGACCGGGCAGCCGGATCCAGGCATCGGCGCATGCCCAGATCGAACGGCCCTGGCAGTCGTGGGAAATTTCCTCGGGCTCGAGCGTCCGGTCATAGGCGAAATTGTTCAGGAACCAGCCGTCGCTCTCCTGCGCCCATAGCATGAACGCCAAATAAATATCCGCGAGCCGGATCAATTCCCGGCGATCTTCCGCGCCGATTCGGCTCTCGCCGAGCGACAGCCATTCCGTTGCCGCCCATAGCGCTCTTGCGTTGTCGTCCGTCGTATACCCTTCCCGTCTCCGGGGAATTCGCCCGAGCGCGTGCTCGAGCAATCCCGTATCGTCCGTCAAGCGGCGCAAATGGGCGAAGGAGGGATGCGCCGCCGGGCGGTACGGCCTTTCGTTAGACGACATCCGCGACCGTGTCCCTTTGCTTCGAGATCACCTGCTGGAACAGCCGCAGATGCTGCGCGCCGACATGCGGCCAATGCATGCTTCGCCCGATTTCCGAGATGACGGCTTCCCAATTCGCCAGCATGCCCGGATAAGTAAACACCTCGATCAGCTTGGCGTTCCAAGCTTCGACGTCGCCGTACGGAAGGAGCATCTCCTCGCAGCCTTGCATCAGATCTTTGGCGTAGACGTAGGGCGTCGACAGAATCGGGCGGCCGAGGCCCGCCGCGTAAGCGAGCGTGCCGCTCGTAATCTGGCCCATGCCGGGATAAGGAGTGACGTAGAGATCGCAAGCGGAAATCAAGGACGTCAGCTCGTCTTCCGGCAAGTAGCGGTCGATCCATTGCACGTGATGCTGCAGCCCCAAATCGCGGACCAAGGCGCGCAGCTCCTCGCGATAAGCTTCCCCTTCATGCTTGCGGACTTCCGGATGCGTCTGGCCGGCGACGACGTAGAGCAGCTCCGGAACGGCCTGCACGGCGGACGCCATCGCCCGGAGAATGAGTTCGATTCCTTTGCCGCGGCCGAGCAGGCCGAAGGTGAACAACACTTTGCGTTGGTCCCAGCCGGCTTCCTTCCGGATCTTCCGCCGATCGGCCTTGTTCGGCACGGGAGTGCCGTGCGGAATAAACGAGATTTTGTCTAGCGGGACCTCGAAATTGTCGTGCAAATAGCCGATGCCTTTGCGGTTCATGACGAGCAAATGGTCGCTTGAACACGCGATTTCCTTCTGGACTTGGGCGTAAGGGGCGACGGGGCGCTCGAACACGGTATGGAAAGTCGTGACGACCGGTTTCCGCACCCGATTGAGAAACTCGAGCACGTGCGCGCCGGCCTCGCCGCCGAAAATGCCGAATTCGTGCTGCAGCGACACGAGCTCCGCCGGGCTCTGATTGACGATGTCCGCGACGACGCGGTAATCTTCCTTCGACGGTTTGACGACCGGGAGCATCCACGGTTCCCGGTAATCGGCGAGTTCGTCCGGATTGCACATCGTGACGACCAGATCGGGAATCCGGCTTCCCTTGGCGAGCGCGATCGCCTCGCGAAGATGGTGCGTGTAAGTGGCCAGCCCGCACTTTTTCGGGACATACGTGCTGACGTAGGCGATCTGCGGTTGACGGGACATCATCGGCGTTGCACCTCCAAAATGCGATTGCATACCGCTTCGTGCAAAATGTGGGGACCGACCTGCATGGCGGTTCCGAAAATGCATTCGTTGAGCTGCGCGCCGGCGCGAATTCTGCACCGGTCCCAGAGAATGGAGTTGGCCAGACGGACTTGCTTGCCGATCCGGCTTCCCTTGCCGACGACCGCATAAGGCCCGACGATCGCGCGGTCCCCGATCTCGACGTCGTCTCCGATCAGCACCGGCGGGACGAACAAGACCCCTTGACCGACGCGGACGTTGTCGCCGAGCCAGATGTTTTTGCCCTCCATTTCTTTGCCGTCGATTGCGGCCGGGAAGCGGCGGTCGAGCAGATCCCAGTGAAGCTGGCGATATCTCTCCTTGGTGCCCATGTCCATCCAGTAGCCGCCGATCGGATGACCGTATACCCCGCTCCCGTTCGCGATCAGCAGGGGAAAGGTTTCCTTCTCTATGGATACGACTTTGCCCGGGGGGACGAAGTCGAGCGCTCTGCGCTCCATAATGTATATGCCGGCGTTGATCCGATTTGACGGTGCTTCGTCTTTTTTCGGTTTTTCGATAAATCGCGTAATCCGCCCGTCTTCCGCCTGCTCGACGACGCCGTAATGCGAAGGATCGTCGACTTCCGTCAGGCAGATCGTCGCCGCTCCTCCCCGCTCCGCGTGAAAGCGCAACGCCGACGCCAGATCGACCCGGTGAATGATATCGGCGTTGACGACGACGAACCGGTCGCCCAGCAGATGCTCGGCGTTTTTGATCGCGCCAGCCGTGCCGAGCAGCTCCCTTTCGACCGAATATTCGATTCGCACGCCGAATCTGGCGCCGTCTCCGAGATAGCTTTCGATCAATTCGCGGTAGTGCTTGACCGCGACGACGAACTCGTATACGCCTTGCTCCTTGTAATGCAGCAGGAGATGCTCCAGCCAAGGACGATTGCCTACAAGGGCCATCGGCTTCGGAAGATGTTCCGTCAAGGGGCGAAGCCTGGTTCCCAAACCGCCGGCGAGAAATAGGGCTTTCACGATAGGATCGACCTCCGTTCGGATGATGTGTTCCCCGCGGGACAACTGCCAACTCTTTAACGCTAACGCCGCTCTTTCAATCACTCCGGGAAAAATAAAAAACGCTCCCCAATGTCGCGCAAGCGCAGGGAAGCGTTCATATCGGCTGGTCGGATCGTTTCGGAAAAATAGGCGTCGTCGTTATCGCGTTTTCGAGAGATGTGCTGTACCCCGTCGGTAACGTCGGAACGAATGCGTGGCATGATGCTATAGCCTACTTTACCTGAAAAAGGCAAACCATGCAACCCTTATCCAGCCGGCTCGTCCGGCCCGGGAAGAGGAGAGGTGAGGATCGTTCGGGCGGATTCGCGTTTCGGAATGACGCCGGCCAGGTTAACGTCTAAGTAGATTCGAAAATCGGAAGCGAGGTGGCAGAAGGTTGGCGAATCAAGACATTTTGGCCTGGAGCGCCGCGCTTGCGGCCGTCGCGTTCGTCGTGTTGTGCGGATTTACGATTTCGTTGCTGTTAGCGGCCAAGCGCTCCTTGGCCGTCGCCCGGTCCGCGATGCGGGAAGCCAAGGAAACCGTCGAAAGCTTGCAGGCCGAAGTCAAAAAATTGACGGACAGCGTCAACGAGGCGACGAACGACGTCAGAGACAAATTGCGGTCGGCTTCTCCGTTGTTCGACGCCGTGCAGGACGTCGGGATTTTGCTGTCGGAAATGACCGGGACCGCGCGCGAAGCGGGGAAAAGCATCGCGCGGGCGATCCGTTATCAGGCTGCGGCGATGGAAGGCGGAACGTCGTTTCCGTCCTGGCTCAGATTAGCGTTGGCCGCGGCCGAAATCGCGATGGAAGCGCGCGGAGGGCGCCGATCCGACGCGGACGCTTCCGTTCAGCCGAACAAGGAGGTCGAATGAAATGCGATTATCTTGGCTCGTGCTGTTATCCTCTCTCTTGACCGGCGGATCGACGCCATCCTCGGCGCCGTCCTCGATGCCGTTACCGGCGCCGCCGGGGTCCGAGGCTCCGCCGGTTCCGGCGACGCCCGCCGTAACCGGGGCCGCGCATTGGCGGCTCGAAGGCGTATCGCTGGGCGATTCCTCCGCCGCGGTCAAGAGCGCATGGGGAGACCCGGACGCCGTCGGACCCGACGACTGGCTGAGCGGCTGCGACATCTGGCGCTACGCGGGCGGACGAAACGTCAGCGTATGCGACGGGTTCGTCGAGGTCGTGCAGATCGGCTCGCATGCGAAAACGATCGACTTAAGCGGGCGGGAGATTCCCATGGATGACGGCTCCTTGCGGGAGGCGCTCGGCGCGCCGGATTTCAGCGCGGAGGACGGGTGGGGCGTCGCGGTCGGATCCGAAGCGCTCAAGGTGTTCCTCGATGGGGACGGAAACGTCTCGTCGCTTGATTTGTTCTCGGATGCCTGCCAGTCGTAGAATGCCGGAAGCGACGGCGTTTCAGGGAGGGAGAAGCGGTGTAATAGGAAGCGGATGGAGATTAAAGTTTCATCAAGGAGGAGAATGCCATGAAAGCTTATGCTAAACTAGTTAACAACGGGTTGGAAGCGTTCGACGTCGTGAACGATCTTCACCGTCAAGGTTACACGTCCAAGGAAATTTACGTGTTGGCCCGCGATAGCGGCCGCACGGATCGCTTGGCCGACGCGGCTGACGCGAATACGGTCGGCTTCGCGGAGGAGGGGATGTTCGATGCGGTCGCGAACTTATTCCGTACAAGAGGCGACGCGCTCCGCAGCAAGATCGAATCGATGGGGTTCGGAGCTTACGAGGCGTCCATGTACGAGGCGGAACTGGATAACGGCAAAGTGCTCGTCATGGCCCGCCACTGAATCCGGGCGCGTACGCGAATAAGGAATGAGGGCGGATCGGCCGCCGCTCATTCCTTATTCGCGTTTGCTGTCGGAATGCAACGGGCTTCAATTTTTGGTTCAACTTATACAGACATGCCAAGGAGATTGGAAATCTATGAGCCTATTGATCGTGGACGACAATGCCATGAACGTCCTTGTCATTCAGGAGATGTTGAAGAGGGAAGGCTACCGCGATTTCCGCGTCGCCCATTCCGCCGAGGAAATGTTCGAGAAGCTGGGGCAGGACGCGAACGGAAATGCCGTCGCGGTTCCGCAAGTCGACCTGATCCTGCTCGATCTGATGATGCCGCGAATGGACGGCATCGAAGCCTGCCGCATCCTTCAGGCCAATCCCAATTACAAAGATATTCCGGTCATCATGGTGACCGCGATCGGAGATTCCAGAAAGCTGGCCGAGGCGCTCGACGCCGGGGCGAGCGATTTCGTGACGAAGCCGATCAACAAGACCGAGCTGCTGGCGCGAATGCGTTCCGCGCTGAAGCTGAAGCGGGAGCTGGATTGGCACAAGGAACGGGATTCCCGGCTGCGCCAAGAGCTGATGCTCGCCCGGCAAGTCCAGCTCTCGGTTCTTCCCGACGCGGTGGACGACGAACGGGTCGCCATTACCGCGTATTTCAATGCTTCGGAGGAGCTTGCGGGAGATTTGTACGCCTGGCACAAAATCGACGACCGCCGCTGGGCGATCGCGGTCGTCGACGCCATGGGGCACGGCATATCTTCGTCGCTCGTCAGCATGTTCATCGCATCGGTCCTCAAGGAGGCGATGCGAACGCTGCGGACTCCGGAGAAAGTATTCGGAGAGCTGAACAGGCGGATGATGGGCTTGCAATGGGAGAACGAGCTGATCCCTTATTTCTGCACCGGAATCTATCTTTCTCTCGATCTGGAGGAAGGCACGCTGACGTACGTGAACGCCGGGCATCCCCCGGGATTCCTGTTCCGGCAGGGGGAAGCCCTTCCGGAGCAGCTGACGGTCGTATCCCCTCCGCTCGGCATGTTCGAACGGCTGCCGCTGACGGCCCGTACGCTGAAGATTTCCCCGGACGACCGCGTGATTTTGTTCACGGACGGCATATTGGCGCCGTTTCAAGGAGAAGACGAGACCCGGCTGGCGAAGCTGGCGGATTTCCTGCATCATGCGCAGGAGGACGAGGCCGAGCTGGCGCAGCTCGTGTCCTGCCATCCGTTGGACGGGAGATCCGACGACCGTTGCCTTGTCAAGCTGGAAGTGAAGTCTGGAGGGGCCGTTCATGAAAATCAAAACGAAGCTTAGCATCGGGTATATTCTGTTGTTGCTGCTCTTGGCGGGAATCACATCGTTCGGTTATTCGCAATTGAATCAGATGAACGAGTCGATCAACCGATTTTACGACAATCGCTTCGAGAAGGTGAAGATCGCGCTGGCGGTTCGCGGGGAGATCAACTCCTCGGGCCGGCTGATGAACGATATCATGCTCGGCGACCAGGCTCCGGCGGAAGCCGTCGCCGAGATTGCCGCCCGGTTGTCGATCGCGGAATCGCAGATGGCGCGGTTGTCCGAGATGGAGCTGACCGGATCGGAGCTGGCGCTGATGAGCGATATCCGGCTGTACGGGGAAAATTATACGCGGTCCGTCGAGCGGTTTGTCGAAGAGATCGGCAACGGGCGCATCGAGGAAGCCAAGGCGCTATATGCGGAACAACTCCGGGGAGAGCAACGAACGCTGATCGACGCGATGGAAGAACTCGTCGGCGTGCAAGAGAGGGCGCTGACGGACGAGCGGCAGAGCGCGCAGGAAACGTACGATTGGTCGATCGGCATGGTCGGCGTACTTAGCGTCGTCGGCTTGCTGCTGGGCGTCGGCATCGTCCTCTGGGTGTTTCCGAGCATTACGAGAGGCTTGAACTTGCTCGGCAAGATGGCGGATCGTTTCTCCAAGGGAAGACTGAAGGGCTTCGCGCGCATGGAAATCCGCTCGAAAGACGAGCTGGGGCAGCTGGGGCAGCTGTTCAAGCGGATCGCTCTCGACCTGCAGGAGAAAAACGAGAGGGAAGCGGTACTGTCGGCGATCCAGCAGCGGCAAGGGCGAATGAACGCGCAATTGGCCAGGGTGACGGAGCTTCTGCAGGAAGCCTCGGACGCGGATGCCGTCGCGCAAGCCTTCATCGCGGAATTCGCGCCCGCGGTCGGCGCATCCCACGGCCTGCTGTATCTGGAAGATCCCGCGGCCGGCGACCGGGTGCTGAAATTATCCGGAGCGTATGCGCTGACGGAGGGCGAAGAAGGGGAGAGCCTGCGGTCGGCCGCGAAGACGATTCAACCGGGGGAAGGCTTGACCGGTCAATGCTACCGGGACGCGAAACGCATCGTCGTCGACGATCTCCCTTCGGGATACGTCAAGATCGGCTCGGGCCTCGGCTCCGTCGAACCGAAGACGCTCCTGATCGAGCCGATCCGTTACGACAACGAAGTGATCGGCGTCCTGGAGCTCGCGTCCGTGACCGAAGTCGATTCCGACTCCCGGGAGCTGCTGGAAGCGCTCTGCGAGAAGCTGGCGGCGATCGTCAACAATATTCGCTCCCGCCAGCGGGTGGAGGAGCTGCTGCGGGAATCCCAGGCGATGACCGAGGAGCTGCAGGTCCAATCCGAAGAGCTGGTCGTTCAGCAGGAAGAATTGCGGGAGACGAACGACAAGCTCGAGAAGCAGCAGCTCGAACTGAAGAAATCCGAGCAGCGGCTGCAGCAGCAGCAGGAAGAATTGGAGCATGCGAACCAGGAGCTTACCGTCAAGACGGTCTCGCTCGAGCAGCACATCGAACGCGTCGAGGTGCAGCACCGCCAGATCGCCCAGGCGAACGCCGAACTGGAACGGCAAGCGCTGCAATTGGCGCTGACGAGCAAGTACAAGTCGGAGTTCCTCGCCAACATGTCGCACGAACTGAGAACGCCGCTGAACAGCCTGCTGATCCTGTCGGAATTCCTTTCGGAGAACAAGGAAGGCAATTTGAACGAACAGCAGCGGGAGTATTTGCGAACGATCCATTCGTCCGGATCCGATCTGCTCAAGATGATCGACGAAATTCTCGATCTGTCCAAGGTCGACGCGGGCAGAATGGAGATCAACCCGGAGTGGGTCGTGCTGGACGACGTCGCGGTGTTCCTGAATCATCTGTTCGCGCCGATGGCCGAATCGAAGCGGCTGACGCTGAACCTGGGACGCGAGGCGGACATTCCGGATACCGTCCGCACGGACGGCCATCGGCTGAAGCAGATCATGAGAAATCTGTTGTCCAACGCAATCAAGTTCACCGATTCGGGAGACGTGACCCTTTCGATTCGCAAGCCGACGTCGGCCGAGCTGGCTTCGGACAGGAAACGGGACGGCGTGACGTACGTGGCTTTATGCGTCAAGGACACCGGGATCGGCGTTCCGGAGGACAAACGGGAGATGATCTTCGAAGCCTTTCGCCAAGCGGACGGCACGACCAGCCGCCAATACGGAGGGACGGGTCTCGGCTTGACGATCAGCAGGGAGCTCGCCTACCTGCTCGGCGGTTGGATCCATCTGGAGACCGAGCAGGGCAAGGGCAGCGCCTTCACGCTCGTCGTGCCCGAGAAAATCGAGGAAGACCCCGCGTACGCGGAAAGCCTGTCCGATCCTTATGCTGCGGAATATTCCGCGGCAGCCGCGGAGAACGAGGCGGCCGAACGGGCGGAGACCGGTCCCGCAGACGACCGGGCGGATCTCGCGCCGGGAGACAAAGTGATCCTGATCGTCGAGGACGACGTGAACTTCGCGAAGGTGCTCATGGAAATGGCCCGCTCCAGAGGGTTCAAAGCCGTCGCGGCCGTTAAGGGCAACGAAGGCTTGGAGCTCGCCAGAACGTTGAAGCCGGACGCCATCATCCTGGACATCCAATTGCCGGTAACCGACGGCTGGTCCGTGCTGCACGCGTTGAAGGACGATCCGAACACGCGCCATATTCCGGTTCACGTCGTATCGGTCGTCGAGCATTCCCCGCAAGGGCTAAGGATGGGCGCGATCGACCATTTGCAGAAGCCGGCGACGGCGGAGCAGCTCGCAAGCGTGTTCGAGAAAATCGGCAAAGTGCTGGACCGGAAGCCGAAGCGGCTCCTGCTCGTCGAACGGGACGAGGACGCGCGCCGGAGACTGACCGACCTGATCGTGCACGACGACGTCGACGTCGCCGCCGAGCCGGATACGGGGCGCGCCTGGGAACGGCTGAGAAGCGAAGCGTTCGATTGCATCGTGCTCGATTCCGGCCTGCCGGAAGACGATAGCATCGATTTCCTGAAAAGGATGCAGCTATCGCCCGATCTTCGGAAAATTCCGGTCATCGTGCACGGCGAAGAGGACGACGATACGACGCTCAGGAAAATGCGGTATTTCGCGGACGCGATTACCTTGAAGGACGTCAAGTCTCCCGAGCGGCTGCTCGAGGAGACCGCGCTGTTCCTTCATCGGGTCGAATCCGATCTTCCGGAAGACAAGCGCAAGCTGCTGAGCAAGCTCCATCGCGGAGACGAGACGTTCGAGAACAAAAAAATATTGCTCGTCGACGACGACGTGCGCAACGTCTTCGCCTTGTCCAGCTTGCTGGAGCACCGGAACATGATCGTCGTCTACGCGGAGAACGGACAGGAGGCGCTGGCCAAGCTGCAGGACGAACCGGACGTCGATCTGGTGCTCATGGACATCATGATGCCGGTCATGGACGGCTACGAAGCGATGAGGCGCATTCGCAGCAATTCGCAGTGGAGCAATCTGCCGGTGATCGCCCTGACGGCGAAGGCGATGAAGGACGACCGCAACAAGTGCATCGAGGCGGGCGCCTCGGACTATATTACGAAGCCGGTAAACACCGATCAACTGCTATCTTTAATGAGGGTGTGGTTGCACCGATGAAAGAAGGGAAGTCCGCGAACGAGGAATTGGAGAAAATCGAGACCTCCCTGCTGCTCGAAGGCGTCTATCGCAAATACGGTTACGATTTTCGCCAATATTCCTACGCGTCCGTTCGGCGCCGCATCCGGCATCGCATCCACATGGAAGGCTTGGCGACCATCACGTCGCTCCTCGATCGGGTGCTGCACGAGCCGGAAGCGTTCCGGCGTCTGCTGGGCGACCTGGTCATTCCCGTTACCGAAATGTTCCGGGATCCCGGAATGTTCCGGTCTTTCCGCGAATGCGTCGTTCCCGCGCTGCGGGAGCTTCCGTACGCGCGGATCTGGCACGCCGGCTGTTCGACCGGGGAGGAAGTCCATTCGATGGCCATTCTGCTCCATGAAGAGGGATTGCTGGACAAAACCCGCATTTACGCCACGGATATTAACGAGAACGCCCTGAAGAGAGCGAAAGACGGCATTATGCCGATCGACAGGATGAAGACGTACACGAAAAACTATTTGGCGGCGGGCGGCAAAGGCACGTTCTCGGACTATTACGCCTCGGATCACGGCATCGTGATGCTGAAGCCTTTTCTGCGGAACAACGTCGTCTTCGCCCGCCACAACCTGGTCACCGACAGTTCCTTCAACGAGTTTCACGTCATTTTGTGCCGCAACGTCATGATTTATTTCGACGCGCATCTGCGCGACCAGGTACACGGCTTGTTTTACGAGAGCTTGGCGAAGGAAGGATTTCTCGTATTGGGCAGCAAGGAGTCGCTCGCTTTCACACCGATGGAGGATCGGTACGAAACGTGGGACGACCAGCACCGGATCTACCGGAAAATCATTTGAAAATCGGACTTTTTGAACACGCATTTTAAGTCGGAAAGGAGGATGAAAGGCTTTGCCGGACAAGCAACCCGTACCGCTGTTGCTCGTGGACGACCACGACGAAAATCTGCTCGCCCTCGAGGCGATGCTGGACGGGGAAGGCTACCGTCTCGTGCGAGCGTCTTCCGGGGAGGAGGCGCTGCGCCTGTTGCTCCGCGAACCTTTCGCCGCGATCGTGCTGGACGTCCAGATGCCGGGGATGGACGGATTCGAGACGGCTCGTTTGATCAAGGAGAGGGAGCGCACGAAGGACATTCCCATTCTGTTCATCTCCGCTACGAGCAAGGAAACGGTCCATCAATTCGAAGGTTACTCCGCGGGGGCGATCGATTATTTGGTCAAGCCCGTAACCCCCTCGATCGTCAGGGCCAAGCTCGCCGCGTTCGCGAGGTTGTACCTGAACAACCGGGAGCTGGAGCTTAAGCGGAACGAGCTTAGCCAGCAGAAAGCCGAGCTCGAGGCGGTCAATCTGAAGCTGCTCGAAGCGACGTACGAATTATCCACGGCCGAAGCGAAGTCCCGGATGATCTTCGATACGTCGATCGACGGCATATTCACGTTCGACGCCCGCGGAAGCATCCTGTCGGCCAATCCGGCGATGGAAAGATTGTTCGGCTATTCGGTGGCGGAGATGATCGGAATGCCGGGAGAGACGCTGCTCCCGAATCTGCGGACGATGAGCAGGCCCGTCCCGAAGCGGCTGGCGGCGGGCGAAGGCGAATCGCGGTATTTGACGGGCCTGGTCAGCGAGATGAGGGCGCTGCGCCGAAGGGGCGACAGCTTCGAAGCCGAGATCCAGCTCGGGGAAGCCGTCATTAACGAGCAGCGATTGTACGCGTGCACGGTTCGGGACATTACCGAACGCAAGGGAACGCTTCGCCAGCTTACGGAGGCCAAAAACGCGGCGGAACGGGCTTCGCGGGCGAAAAGCGATTTCCTGGCCATGATGAGCCACGAGATCCGCACGCCCCTTAACGGATTGATCGGCATGAGCGAGCTGCTGATGGAATCCGCGGAGTCGGAAGACCGCAAGGTATTCCCCCGGGCGATCTTGGACAACGCCAACCGTCTGCTGGAAATCATGAACGACATCCTGGAATTCACCCGGACGGAGTCGGGCGGGGCCGAAGTCGAATGGCGGCCGTTCTCCGTATCCGAGACGATCGCCGAAGTGATGGACGGCTTCAAGGCCGAAGCCGTGAAGAAGCGGTTGGCATGCGCCGTCGCGATCGATCCCGGCGTTCCGGAGATCGTCATGGGAGATCCGGCCAAATATCGGCAGATTTTGCGCAGATTGGTCGACAATGCAATCAAGTTTACGGATCGCGGGCGCGTGGACGTCCGTGCGAAGCTCGGGACGCCGGAGCGCGAAGGGCGAGCGCCGACGATTCTCGAAACGGCGGTCCAGGATACCGGCATCGGCATCCCCTCCGAAAAACGGGAAATGCTGTTTCTTCCGTTTACGCAGCTCGATTCCTCCTTGACTCGTTCCTTCGGCGGGATGGGGATGGGATTGGCTGTCAGCCAGGCGCTCGCCAAGGCGGTGGGCGGAGAGATCCGGTTGGCTTCCCGAGAGGGGCCGGGGGCGGAATTTACGTTTTCGTTTCCCGTCGAGCCTTTCGCTGGGGGAGACGCGCCGGCGGAATAAGCGATTCGTCCTCCGGCAATGCCGGTCCTAGCCTTGGCGGCGCGACCGGCCGGGACGTACGATGGCCGCGACGGGATGCTCCCTGCCGAGCAAGGCGTCCCGGATCAACTCGGCTCCCAGCATGCTGTAGATGGCGCCGTTGCCTCCGTAGCCGAGAATATAGTGCAAGCCCGGCCGATCCGGCGCTTCTCCGATCCAGGGCAATCCGTCGGCGGACTCGCCGAACGTCGCGCACCATTCGTAGCGGATTTCCGGATCGTGCGCGGGGAACATGCGGCGGAATTCGTGCAGGAGCTTCTCGGAGCGAACCCGCAATTCCTTCTTCGTCGCGACGGGCTCCCCGTTCTTTTCGTCCAAGCCGCCGATGGCAATTCGGCCGTCCGGCGTCGTTCTCATATATAGATAGGGTCTTGCGGTCTCCCACAATAAAAACCGTTCATGCCAATCGGCCAGGGAGGGAACCGGCTCGGTCACGATCGCGTAGGAACGGTTCAGTGCCGCTCCGGCCATTCCCGGACGGCCTGTCAGCCAGTCGGTCAGCCCGACGGCGTATCCGACGGCGCACACGACGTGTTCCGCGATTATGCTCCCGTCCGAGGTCGCTACTTCGAACCCCCCTCCGGCGATTGGTTTCACGCCGGTCGCCGCCGTATCTTCGCATATCGTCCCTCCGCAGCGGACCATCTCCTCGGCGAGAGCGAGAACGAACGCATAAGGGTTCATTTCCGCATCGCCTCGGGTCACGATTCCCGCGGCGCGCCGGAACGGAAAATTCGCCGAGATAAGGGCTTCGTCCCACCACTCCGCCGCGAGCCCGTGCCGCCGCAGCGTCTCGAACTCTTTTTTCAGCTTAGGCGCGTCCGCGGGAGACGATGCGTAATAGAGACTGGCCCGCCGCTTGAAATCCACGTTTCGGCGCAAACCCGCGGCGATGCCGCACAGCTTCTCCGCGGCTTGCTTGCAGGCGCGGTAGAAGCGGGCGGCCGCGGCTTCTCCGATCGATGCGGCCAGCTCGCTGAGCATGATGTCGTTGCTGTATTGGATCAGGCCGGTATTGGCCGCAGTGCTGCCGGAAGCGATTCGCCGCCGTTCGACCAGGACAGCGTCGATGCCGGCCTTCGCCAATTCGTAGCCGCACAGCGTTCCGGACATCCCCCCGCCGACGATGGCGACGCGGGTTCGCCGGCTATTGCGCAACGGCGCGTAGCGAGCGGGCTTCGGGGAAGCGCCCGGCCAATATAAGGAGCCATAGTATAAGGTCATGTCAACCTCCGCGGAATCAGTCTCGACATCCTATAGCATGCCGGAGGCGAACGGGTTTATGCCCGCGCCATTACGAAATGTTTCGTCAAGCCGATATAAGGGTTATAACAAATTGGGGAGCGCCGAGCCGGCGACGTTCGATCCGGTTTCCGGCAAGCTTCCGCCAGAGCGAGGGGAGAGCGATGTTATGGCAAAAGATAAGCTAACGATACGCACGGAAAATTTGGACGATCGAACCGTCGTTCATATCGGCGGGGAATTCGATCTGGAAGTCGCCTCGCAGATGCGGGCGGCGCTAGAGCCGCTAATCGAGCTTAGGGACCGCCTCCTGATCCTGGATTTGAACGAATTGAAGTATATCGACAGCACGGGAATCGGCATCTTGATCTCGGTCGTCAAAGCTCGGCACGCGCGGAATGCGCCCTTCGGAGTCGAACGCATTCCTTCCCATATTCGCAAGCTGTTCGACATGACGGGCATTACCCCGTTCCTGACCGCCGAATCGCCATCATGAAGAAAGGATGGAGAGCTGACTCCCATGGATAAAGAAAGAAACGTTACCTTAACCGTACCCGCGCAGCCGGAATACGTCGATCTGGTTCGCCTGACGCTGTACGGCGTCGCAAGCAAGATGAAATTCACGTTCGAAGAGATCGAGGATATGAAGGTCGCGGTTTCCGAAGCGTGCAACAATGCTGTCCTGCATGCGTATGGCGGAGACAACGGGACGATCGAAATCACTTTCGCGATGGGCGACGACGAATTGTCCATCACGGTAAGGGATCACGGCAAGAGCTTTGCCGCAGATCGGAACAAGGAGCCGCCGGCGCTTCATGGCAAATCCATCGAGGAAATCCAGTCGGGCGGATTGGGACTGTATTTGATGCAGGCCTTGATGGACCGCGTGGACATTCGGGATGAGGGCGGAACCGCGGTGATTCTAACGAAGAAAAGGCAGAAGTCGGAAGAAACGGCATGAGCTTATCCCATTCCGAGCGTTTGCCCGACGACGCGATTGAGATCTTGCTCGAATACCAGAAGACGCTCAAGAACGACTTGGCCGAACGTCTTATCCGCATGTACGAGCCGATGGTCAGAATGGCCGCGGGCAAAATGTCCCGGAATCGGCCGGACTTGTTCGAAGATTTGTTCCAGGTGGGGCAAATGTCGTTGTTCCGGTTGCTGAAGCAATTCGATCCCGAGCTGGGCATGCCTTTCGAACCGTATGCGATGAAGAGTATGATCGGCCATATGAAAAATTACTTGCGGGATAAATCCTGGTACATTCAGGTGCCCCGCCGGATCAAAGAGAAAGGGCTGGCCGTCCAGCAGGCGATCGACGAATTGACGATGGAGCTCGAGCGTTCGCCCAACGTCGAGGAGATCGCCCGGAAGCTCGGGCTGGACGAGGAGGAGACGCTGGAAATTCTCGCCGGAAGGGATTTATACCATTACGTGTCGCTGGACACCCCGATTTCCGACGACGACCATTCCGCGATGCTCGGGGAGATGATCGGCTCGCCCGACGACGATTATGCCGAGCTCGAGAGGAAGCTGGACATCGGGGAGGCGATGCGGCAGTTGAAGCCGGAAGAGCGGAAGGTGCTCAAGTTCGTGTTCGAGAACGGATTGTCCCAACGGACGATCGCCGACGAGCTGGGCGTCTCCCAGATGAGCGTGTCCCGAATCCAGAAGCGGGCGATCGACAAGCTGAGAACGTACATCCGAAAAACCGCGGAATGAATCGCGCGGCCCCGCAACCGCCGTGAGGCCGGGGCTTGGCGCCGTGAGAAAGCGATCGGACTACAGATCCCTTATCTGTGAACAAATGGGGGTTTTGAACACGTAAGCGGACACAGAATCGCTTATTTGTGCCAAATCTGCGTGATTTGGTTGTTCATAAGCGCAATAGCGGATCCTCTGTCCGATCGATCGCCGACGTAACGTTTCCGCCGGTTCACGATTCAAATCTTAGCGTCGGCATGAGAGGCGGCCGCCTCCGGAACGCGCTATTATTGCGACGGATCGCTCGCCAAGCCTTCCTCCCGAAGCTGGCGCTCCGTGCGGACCCGTTCCATATCGCGGCCCAGCCGACGCATATCCGCGAAGTCCTGGACCATCGAGCCGTTCTTCGCGCTTTCGACGGACCGGGTCGGGACGGGAGCCGAAGGAACGCGGTCCCTGCGGCCGCCGGAGTACGTCCGCGGCGCGGCTTCGGCAGCTTGCGTCTGTCTTCCGTTCTTCATCACGATTCTCCTTTCGGATTGAAATCAAGAAAGCCGAACCCCGGCGACCGTTCGCCGGGGTTGATTCTCTCGATGCGAGCGATGGACGGGTCAGGCGGGCTTGTCCCCGGATTTCCCGGAGACGGCGTCGCCGCTTCCGGCGTGAAGCTCTTCCTTGGCGGCAGCCGCCGCGGAACGCGTCTTGTCCGCGACTTCGGAAGCTTGATTCCCGAGCGTCTTGACGATTTCGCGCGTTTTGTCGCTCGCTTCGCTCGCCAATCGCTTGGCGCGGTCTTGCACGGACGCGTATTTGTCGCGAATGTCTCCGCGCAATTCGCGCCCGGACTTGGGCGCGAGCAGCAGAGCGGCAGCGGCGCCGACAAGTCCGCCGATCAACGCGCCTTTGAGGGTGCCTCGCGTATCGGACATGGTTCATCCCTCCTCTTTCGCTTCGTTGGCGTTCTGGAATGAATTTAACCCGGAATCCCGGAAATGAAACGCGCTCTTTCCACGGGGCCGCGCTTCGTCTACAATAGGAAAAGGAAAAAATTGCGGAAAAAAGAAGAAAGCGAGGACGGACATGGAGGACAGAGATACCGTCAGATCCTATTCGTTACAATGGGGATCATCTTCCGCCCGCGAACGGATAGATCGGCGGTGGACGCCGCTGGATATTGCCGCAGTCCTTATCCTTACGATCGTTTCGGCTTTGCTGACGTTTCACGACCTCGGCAACCGCGCGGCCCCCCAGACGTTCTGGTTGCCCGTCAAGGGCGACAGGCTGACCGTCGACTTCGGCCAGTCCCGGCAGTTCGATCGGCTGAATCTGTACGAAGGGCCGGGAGCGAAGGGCGAGACGCTCGTCGAAACGTCGAAGGACGGACAAACTTGGGAATCCTACGCGAAAGTCGAACATAAGACGAATCGCGTGTTTACTTGGAAGTCGGAGGACAAGACGGCCGAAGCGCGCTACGTGCGGTTTACGACGGAAAGCGCCGGCTATCGTCTCTACGAAGCCGCTTTTTATTCGAATGCCGACAAGACGGCGCCGATCCCGATCGCGAGCCTTCTGTTCGGCGAACAAAATTCCTCGTCGGCTGAAGGCAGCGGAGCCGAAGCGTTCGACGAGCAGGAACTCGCGCCTTACCGGCCGGATTACCGCAACGGCATGTACTTCGACGAAATTTACCACGGCCGTACCGCATACGAGTTCGTCGAGCTGATCGAGCCGTACGAGAATACGCATCCCCCGCTCGGCAAAGTCGTGCTGGCGATCGGCGTCAAGATGTTCGACATGACGCCATATGGGTGGCGTTTCATGGCCGGAGTCGTCGGCACGTTGATGATTCCGATCTTCTACATGGCGGCCAAAGGCATGTTCGGACGGACGAGATACGCGTTTCTCGCGGCGTTGCTGCTCGTGCTGGAAGGCTTCCATCTCGTGCATTCCCGGTCGGCCAACGTCGATATAACCGGGGTTACGTTCACGATCCTGATGTTCTATTTCATGTACCGGTTCGGAGAGACTTCTTGGCGCAACGGAGGCTTCCGGCGAAGTCTCGGCTATTTGGCGATGAGCGGCCTGTTCTTCGGCGCGGCCGCGGCGGTGAAATGGAATTACCTCTACGGAGGAGCGGGGCTGGCGATTTTGTTGCTGCTCGCCCTCGTTCGCAGGTGGAAGGAAGGACGGCACGACGGGGATTTCGACACGGCCAGACGCATCGTGCTTACGCTGATGGCGTGCGTCATTTTGTACGTCGCGGTGCCCGTCGGCGTGTATGCGGCTTCGTACGAGCCTTTTCTCCGGGCGACGAAGGCCGAGGACGGCTATAAGGATTTGTGGCAGTATCAGAAAAACATGTACGATTATCATGAAGGAGTCACGGAAGAGCATCCATACGGTTCCAAATGGTACACGTGGCCGCTGATGCTGCGGCCGGTATGGTACTACGGAGGCAAAGACCTGGAGCCCGGAGACGCCCAGAGCATCGCCGCAATCGGCAATCCGCTGATCTGGTGGGGCGGGCTCGCGGCGATGCTGGCGACCTGGTGGCTCGGCTTCCGAAGAAGGGACCGGGTCGCGCTGACGCTGGCCGTCGCCTATTTGTCCTTTTACGTCCCGTGGATGATCGCTCCGCGAAGCATCACGTTCCTTTATCATTATTTTCCGATGGTGCCGCTCCTGATCCTGTCGATCGTCTGGATGTTCCGCTGGTTCGAGGAGCGCGGCTACAGGGGGCGCAGAATTGCGAACGCGACGGTCGTCGCCGCGGCGGGACTGTTCATTTGGTTCTATCCGGTCTATACGGGGATGACGATCAGCCGCGAATGGATGAACGTCATGATCCGCTGGCTGCCCAGCTGGGGCTTCTAGGAGAGGAAGTTCAACTCGGAATTGAAGAGGAAGTTAGAAGGGAGATTCATCGTGCAGAAGGCTTGTTTCCTATCCGTGGTCGTGCCGATGTTCAACGAGGAAGAAGTGATCGAGATCACGTATCGCCGCCTGAAAGCGGTGCTGGACGAGCTCGGGGAGACGTACGAAATCGTCTTCGTGGACGACGGCAGCCGGGATCGGACGTCCGAGCTCGTAAGAGCGATATGCGCCGAAGACCGGAGCGCCAAGCTCGTCGCCTTTTCCCGCAATTTCGGCCATCAGATCGCGGTCACCGCCGGAATGGATCACGCCCGGGGCAGGACGGTCGTCCTGATCGACGCGGACTTGCAGGACCCGCCCGAGCTGATCGCCGGCATGGTCGCGAAATGGCGGGAAGGCTACGACGTCGTCTACGGCAAGCGCATCGAACGCAAAGGAGAGTCGTGGTTCAAGAAGACGACGGCCGCGATGTTCTACCGGTTGCTGCGGGCGATGACGTCGGTCAATATTCCGCTCGATACGGGGGATTTCCGTCTGATGGACCGGAAGGTCTGCGACGCGCTCACTTCGATGCGGGAGCGCAGCCGGTTTATTCGCGGCTTGGTCAGCTGGGCGGGCTTCAAGCAGACGTCGGTCGATTACGTCCGGGAGGAACGGTTCGCGGGCGAGACGAAGTATCCGCTGCGGAAGATGATCCGCCTGTCGCTCGACGCGATGACCTCTTTTTCCACGAGACCTCTGAAGATCGCCAGCATTTTGGGCTTTATTTTGTCGGCTGCCGGCTTCATTTATTTGTTCGTCGTGCTGTATCAACGGCTGTTTACCGACACGACGACGGAAGGCTGGACGTCGATGATCGCGATCAGCCTGCTCTTCCACGGCATTACGTTGACATTGCTGGGCGTGCTTGGCGAATACATCGGCAGAACTTACGAGGAAGCGAAAGGAAGGCCGCTCTATCTCGTGGCGGAAGCGGTCAATTTCCGCGACGAGCCGGACGATTCGGAAGCGCCGCCTCTTCGTTCCGGGACAAGCCCGGGAACCCGGCTGGCCGATCCCGCGCGCTAATGCCGTTCTTTCTCTAGCGCCCCGCGATGCGGGGCATACTGTATAGAAGACCCGCTGAAATCCAGACGGCAACGTCTGGTTTTTTGCAGCGTGACAAAGGAGTCGGAAGAAGATGAAATCCATTACGATGCCGGCCGACGCGCCGTTAGTCGTCATGAGCAGAGGCGATCTGCCCGAGAACGTGCATCGCGGACGGATCTGCGTCGTATCGGCGACGGACGGCGAATTGCTGCACGCCGCGGGGGACCCGTTCGGGCCCGCTTACGTGCGATCGACCGCCAAGCCGATCCAGGCGATCGCTTCCTTGCTGGACGGGGCGGCGGAAGCCTATGGATACGAGGGACGCCATCTGGCCATGCTCGCGGCGTCCCAGCGGGGCGCCCGGGAACAGATCGAAGCGCTGGAGGAGCTGTTGAAGCGGACGGAGCTGGAAGAAGAGCTGCTGGCGATCCATCCGACGCTGCCGACGGCCAGACGCGCGAGGGACGAGTGGGCCGCCTCCGGCGGCAAGCCCCGCAAGCTCTTCCATGCTTGCGCAGGGAAGCATCTGGGCGTGTTGGCTTGGTGCAAGCTGAAAGGGTGGCCGCTCGAAGGCTATCATCGTCCGGAGCACCCGGCGCAACGCGAAATTATGCGCCGACTCCGGAGCTGGACCGAGGCGGACGGAGAGCCGGCGGCGATCGGCAAGGACGGCTGCGGATTTCCGGTCGCCGCCCTGCCGTTATGGCGGCTCGCCTTCGCTTACGGACGGCTCGCCGCGCCTGAGCTGGCGAAAGACGGCGACGCGGCCCGCGAAGCCGCCCGCGTCGCAGCCGCCATGAACGCGCACCCGAATCTGGTCGAAGGACGCTATCGGCTCGCCAGCGCGCTGCTGGAAGATTCGAACGTCGTCGCCAAGAGCGGGGCGCACGGCGTGTTCGCGTTCGGGCTTCGCCGGGAGAAGCTGGGCGTGGCCGTCACGATCGCGGACGGGACGGAAGTCGCTTGGCCCCACGTCGTCAAGGCCGTGCTGAGACGAATCGGGGGCGTCTCCGGCGATACGATGGCCGCGTTGGAGCGGGCGTTCCCCGCGACGTACGACAACGACGCCGGCGAAGTCGCCGGAAGCTGGGATGCCGCCTTCGAATTGTAATTCGATTATCTCTTCAGTTCGTCGCCTACGGACATGCGATATTCCGTAGGCGATTGTCCGTAGAAGCGCCTGAATTGCTTGGAGAAGTATAGCGCGTCCTGGAACCCGACGGACGAGGCGATCTGTTCCACGGTCAATTCCGGGCGTTCGCGCAGCAGCCGCCGGCCGTTGTCGATTCTCAGCTTCGTCAGGAACGCCACGGGCGAGATGCCGACATGCTTCTTGAACTGCCGGGACAAGTACGCGCGATTATAGCCGAGAGATTCCGACATGCCTTCGATGGTGACCGGTTCGGCGTATTGGGTGGATAGATAACCGATCGCCTGCCGGGCCAACTCTTCGCTGCGCGTATCCGGGCGGACGGTCGCGTCCGCGCCGAGAGGCGATTGCTCGCACAACCGCGAGAAAAGCAGATGCACATAGCCCGCGGCGGCCAACGACGCGGAAGCCCGGCGTTCCCGGAACGCTTCGAAGACGGCCCGGCAATATTCCCCGGGCTTCCCGTCTTCGCCCGTGCCGACAACGGGGCGGTCCGTGCGCAGCCCCGCCGCCCGGACCATTTCGTCCGCCCCGCTTCCCGAGAACGCGACCCAGCGGTAGCTCCAGGGGTCGGACTCGTCGGATTCGTACTGGAACAGCCGTCCCGGATAGATGAGGAAGCTGTCCCCCGCGCCGAGCTCCGCTTCGACGTCGCCCGAGCGGAATGTCCCCTTGCCGGACAAGACGTGATGGAGCAAATAATAATCGACGACCTTCGGACCGATGCGATGCCGCGGGTTCGTCTGGCTGTCTCCCGCGAACAGCACGGCAAAGTCCCGCCCGCGGAAGGCGGCGGGGTTGGAAGCGACTCTGTAAGTCGCGGACTTGTTCATGCGACCGGCTCCTTTCGACGATATTATAACACGCGCAGGAAATTATCGACCCGCGGAAGTCACATTTCTCCATGCGAAAAGCATATCCCGCCATTGGTTGGCTTCTCCCGATCCGATATAATGAAAGCATCGGACGATATTCCAAAGAAAGTTGGGGATCAGATGGCACAGCTAACGGAATTGAAGGAGCGGTTCATTGCGCGGTTCGGCGGAGACGGCGCGAATTTGTCGGCGTTTCAGGCGCCGGGACGGGTCAACTTGATCGGCGAGCACACCGATTATAACGGCGGCGCGGTGTTTCCGGCGGCGCTGACGTTCGGCACGACGCTGCTGATCGCGCCGCGGGAGGATCGCAAGCTCGGCTTCGCCTCGACGAACTTCCCGACGGCGAAGGAGGTCGCGATCGACGAAATCGCGTTCGTCGAAGACGATTGGACGAATTACCCGCAAAGCATCGTCTGGGAGCTCCGGCACCGGGGCATCGAACTGAGCCGAGGGTACAATTTTCTCTATCACGGGGAGATTCCCAACGGTTCGGGCTTATCCTCGTCTGCGTCCATCGAAGTCGTCACGGCGTACGCCCTGCTGACGCTGGAAGGCCGCCCGGTCGACACCGTGCAGATCGCGGTCTGGGCCCAACACGCGGAGAACGAGTTCGTCGGCGTCAAATGCGGCATCATGGACCAGTTCGCGGTCGCGAACGGCCGTAAGGACCATGCCATCTTGCTCGATTGCGACACGCTGCAATACGAGCTCGTGCCTTTCCGCTCGGGGGCATACAAGCTGGTGATCGGCAATACGAACAAAAGGCGCGGGCTCGTCGACTCGAAGTACAACGAGCGCCGTTCCCAATGCGAACGGGCGGTCGCCGATTTGCGGGCGGCGTTTCCGGAGCTGAAGCTGCTCGGCCAATTGACGCTGGCGCAGTTCGAGGAGCACGAGCATCTGATCGCGGACGAAACGGTACGCCGCCGCGCGCGCCACGTCGCGCAAGAAATCGACCGGGTCGGGCGTTCGATGGAAGTGCTGAAGAACGACGATCTGGCCGCGTTCGGGCGGCTGATGAACGCTTCCCACGATTCGCTGCGCGATCTGTACGAAGTGACGGGACACGAGCTCGATTCGATGGTGGAGGCGGCTCGCTCCGTGCCCGGCGTGCTCGGCTCCCGCATGACGGGCGCCGGCTTCGGGGGCTGCACCGTATCCTTGGTGCACGAGGATTCCGTGGAGCGGTTCGTCGCCGAAGTCGGCAGCAAGTACGAAGCGGCGACCGGATTGCGGGCATCTTTCTACGTATGCGACATCGGGGACGGCGTTCGGGAATTGAAGGAGGAGGCATAATTATGGCGGTACTCGTTACGGGCGGCGCGGGCTACATCGGCTCGCACGCGGTTGCGGCTTTGCTGGAGAAGAGAGAACAGGTCGTCGTGATCGACAACCTGTATCAGGGTCATCGCGAAGCCGTGCTCGGCGGCGAGTTGTACGAAGGGGATTTGCGCGACGCCGATTTTCTGGCAAAAGTGTTCAAGGAAAACGAGATCGACGGGGTCATCCATTTCGCGGCCAATTCTTTGGTCGGAGAAAGCATGAAGGATCCGGGCAAATATTATCACAATAACGTTTACGGCACGCTGTGCCTGCTCGAGCAGATGAAGCGATCCGGCGTCTCCCGCATCGTGTTCTCTTCGACCGCGGCGACGTACGGGGAGCCGGAGAAGGTTCCGATCGACGAATACGACCGGACGTTGCCGACGAACGCGTACGGCGAAACGAAGCTGGCGATGGAGAAAATGATTCGCTGGTTCGACGTCGCCCACGGCATCCGGTTCGTGTCCCTCCGCTACTTCAACGCGGCCGGAGCGCACCCGTCCGGCCGAATCGGCGAGGATCACGCCCCGGAGACGCACCTCGTTCCGCTCGTCCTGCAGGTCGCTCTCGGCCAACGCGAATTCATCTCGGTATTCGGCGACGATTACCCGACGGAGGACGGCACCTGCATTCGCGATTACATTCACGTGTGCGACCTGGCGGACGCCCACCTGCTGGCGCTGGAACGGCTTCGCAAGGGCGGGGACAGCGCGATCTACAATCTGGGCTCCGGCAACGGCTATTCCGTGAAGCAAGTGATCGAAACGGCCCGGGAAGTGACCGGACATCCGATCCCGGTCAGAATCGAGCCGCGCCGGGCCGGCGATCCCGCCGTGCTTATCGCTTCGTCGGCGCGCGCCCGCGCCGAGCTCGCCTGGACGCCGAAGCGCGAGAAGCTCGAGGAGATCGTCGAGAGCTCTTGGGAGTGGCATCGCGCGCATCCGCAAGGCTTCGGGAAGTAACGGGGAGGGATTCGCCATGAACGATACGACATCGGGCCCGTCCTTGGCGGCGGATCGCGAGCTGGCGATCGCGATCGAGCGATTGATCGCTTTCGCCCTGCGCCAAGGTTTGATCGAGGAGCAGGATATCGACGATTCGCGCAACAAGCTGCTCGATCTGTTCTCGCTCAAGGAACCCGCCGACGTCCGAATCGGCGCGGAACGATTGCCGGACAGTCCGGTTCCGCTTCTGGAGCCGTTGCTTGACGCCGCCGCCGCGCGGGGGCTGATCCCCGACGATACGTTGACGTACAAGGATTTGCTCGACGCCAGAATCATGGGGCTGCTTCTGCCGAGACCGTCGGAGACGAGCCGCCGGTTCCGCGAGATCGCGGCCGGCGAAGGCATCGCCAAGGCGACGGATTGGTTCTACAAACTGAATATCGATTCGAATTATATTCGCATGGACCGCATTCGGAAGAACGGTTATTGGAAGCATCGCACGCCGGACGGCGAGCTGGAAATTACGGTCAACCTGTCGAAGCCGGAGAAGGATCCGCGGGAGATCGCCCTCTTGAAGACGCTGCCGCAGTCCCATTATCCGAAATGTCTGCTATGCAAGGAAAACGTCGGCTACGCGGGCCGGCCGGACCATCCCGCGAGACAGAACCTGCGCGTCTTGCCGGTCGAGCTGCAAGGGGAGGAATGGTTTTTCCAATATTCGCCTTACGTTTATTACAACGAGCACAGCATCGTCTTCCGCGGAGAGCACGTGCCGATGCAAATCTCGCCGGCGACGTTCGCCAGGCTGCTCGATTTCGTCGAGCATTTCCCGCATTACTTCGTCGGTTCGAACGCCGATCTGCCGATCGTGGGCGGCTCGATTCTGAATCACGACCACTTCCAGGCGGGGAGGCACGTGTTCCCGATGGAGACGGCGCCCGTTCCGGCATGGCGCAGCTGCTCCAAGGAGCCCGAAGCGAAAATCGGGATCGTGCAGTGGCCGATGTCGGTGCTGCGCCTGCGTTCCGCGAACCGGCAAGCCGTCTTGAACGCCGCGGCGGATATTCTGGCCAAGTGGAGAGCATACAGCGATCCGGCCGCGGAAGTTCTCGCGTTCAGCGAGAAGGACGGCGCGAGAATCGATCATAATACGATCACGCCGATCGCCCGTCTCAAGGACGACGGAACGTACGAGCTGGATCTGGTGCTGCGCAACAACCGGACGAACGAGGAGCATCCGGACGGCATTTTCCATCCTCACCGGGAGCTTCACCATATTAAAAAAGAAAACATCGGCTTGATCGAAGTGATGGGATTGGCCGTCCTACCGGGTCGTCTGCAGGACGAACTCGCCCGGATCGCGGAGCTGCTCGCCGGGCGAACGCCGTACGACGGCGAAGCGTTGAACGCCCCGGATCATCCGCTGCTCAAGCACGGAGATTGGATCCGGACGCTGATCGAGCGGCATGGAACGGACGGTACCGAGGAATCGGTCCGGCTGCTGCTGCAGGCGGAAGTCGGGGACAAGTTCTATGCGGTGCTGAGGGATGCGGGCGTCTTCAAACGCGACGAAGCCGGGCGGGCCGCGTTCGAACGCTTTCTTGCGGCGTCCGGGATCGTGTGACGCCGGATTATCCGCAGCTCCGGTCGCCGCCCAACGAACAAGGACTGTCCTCTCCGTCGGAGGACAGTCCTTGTTCACGTATTCAATAGCGGATCCTCTGTCCGAACGGCCCAGGGTTGGAGCAAAGCGAGGCGGTGGTCGATGGCTGGAATAGCGTTAAGCAGAGCCAGCAGCAGCCAATTCCGGGGATGATACTCGTCCTCGCCGGCGCGACGGCCCGACTCGTCCGGGAAGCCGTTCCGCAGCCGCAGCGAGCGTTCGCGTTCCCATTGCTCGCTTTCCCATATTTTATAAGCGATATAGTCGTGAATCATCAATCTCGCTGCCATCACTCAGTCGATGTTCGTTGGCGATGGCGGGTCTAGGCATGCGTCGATGATCGCACGCGCAGCGGTACGCCGATGGTGGAACGGACACAGCAGACGTTATTTTGTCGAAAACCCTTATTTTTGCGGGTGATTCGGACAGAGGATCCGTTAATGCGCTTGGCAACGACCCAATCAAGGCTTTTTGGCGCAAATAAGCGCATCTGTGTCCGCAAAAGTTACCCGAAGCCTCGTTTGTTCGCAGATAACGGATCTGTAGTCCGATCCGCGCCCGGCCCGCCGCGCCAAGCCCCGATTTCCGGCGTTTATCCGCCAATCGCGAACAGGGATGTCCTCGGGTCGATCTCTCGACCTTATGGGACATCCCCGAAGGACTTGCTCCGATCGGCCGCTTCCGCCGGCCAAAGCTAGCCGCGAAGCTTGCCCAGCTCGGACACGAGCGCTTCCACTTCGCTGATGCTGAACCTTTCCTTGGAACGGACCATGTCGTAGATGTCCTTCAAGTCCTCGTATTTGTCGACGGTAAAGCTGGACGCCTGCATCGCCGAACCGGTCGCCATGCGCAGCTTCGACTTGATTTCTTCGATCATATATTCCACGTTCCGTTGCGTCGGTTGGGACAAATCCATCGCAATCTTCCTCTCCTGCCTGAATGGGATGCTGCTATTGTATCATAGCCGACTTCGCTTTCGCATGCCCCGATCGGCGGAAAGGTGGAATTCCGGCTGCGGGAGTGGTAACCTGAAGGAAAGGCGCCGGCATGGCGCGCGACAAGGGGAGAACCGAATGAACGACCGGAAGCCTCCGGAAGCCGAGTGGGCGAATGCCGACGGGCTTCGCGCGTTTCTGGGCAGGATCGCTTCGGCGCATTCGATGGACGAGCTCGTTTTCTTGTGCATCGGCACGGACCGCTCGACGGGGGACAGCCTGGGGCCGTGGGTGGGCACGTATCTTGAAGAACGCGGCATGCCCGGCGTAATCGGCACGCTGCGGCAGCCTTGCGACGCGGACGCGCTTCCCCGGATTCTGGGCGAATTGCCGGATCGGGCCGTCGTCCTGGCGATCGACGCCTGTCTGGGCAAGCCGGACGGCGTTGGCGGCTATTTCGTGAGAGAGGGCCCGCTCGTTCCGGCCAGGTCGGTAAACCGCGGATTGGGCGCCGTCGGGGCTTACAGCATCGCGGCGGTCGTCAACGCGAACAGCCTGAAGCCCTACTGGACGTTGCAATCGACGTCGCTGTACCGCGTAATCGGGATGGCCAAGGAAGTCGCGGACGCCATTGCGAGTCAATGGGGAACGATACGATAAAGCAGTCAAGGAAGGGATGTGGCTTGCGGATGAACATCATCGAAACCGGAACGATGGCGGCGGCTTGCGAGGAGCGCGGAGAAGGCGAGCCGATCGTTCTCTTGCACGGATATTGCGGAAGCCGTCTGTATTGGGAAGACACGCTGCCGCCGCTGTCCTCTGTCGGCAGGGCGATCGCGCCCGACTTGAGAGGACACGGGGCTTCTTCCGCCAGCGAGCGCGGCGAAGACTACGGAATGGACAGCCTGGCGGACGATCTCGCCGCTTTGCTGGACGCGCTGGGACTAGAGCGGGCGCACGTATTCGGCCACTCGCTCGGCGGCTACGTCGCGTTAGCCTTCGCCGAGAAGCATCCCGAGCGGCTGCTGTCGCTCGGACTGGTCCACTCCACCGCGTATCCGGACGCCGAGCAGGCGAAAGACAACCGTTTGAAAGCCGCGGCCGCGATTCGGGAGCAGGGCGTCGCCGCTTTCGTGGACGGCTTGGTACCGAAGCTGTTCGCCGCGGAAAACCGGAACGCGAGGCCGGAGCTCGTCGCGAAGGCGAGGGAAATCGGCTACGGCACGTCGGAGCATGGGGCGGCTGGTTGCGCGCTCGGCATGAGAGCCCGGCCGGACCGGGTCGGCGTCCTGGAGCGTCTGGAGAAGCCCGTCTTGCTTCTGGCCGGAGAGCTTGACGAGGTCATCCCGCCGGAGCGGAGATTCCCGGTCGCGAAGCCGAACGTCGAGTCCGTGACGCTCGCCGGCGTCGGGCATATGGGCATGATGGAAAATCCGCAAGCGTTCGCGGCGGCGATCGCCGCATTTTTGGATCGGAATCGGAGGGCTGGACGTGTTTGAAAGGGATTATTTGGTCAGGCTGCTGACGCAGGCCGGGCTTGCCTTGGGCAAAGCGATGAAGCTGCGCGAACAGCAAAAGCATCAGGAAGCGTTCGACTTGATCGACGAGTTCCTGGGCAAGGAGCTCCGTCTTCGTTCCCGCTTGGCGATGGGGCTGTCGGACGAGGATTTGCTCGGAATGCTATCGGTGACGGGGACTCCGAACGCGGAATCGGTCGCCGTCGTCGCGGCGTTCCTGCAACGGGAAGCCGACTTGTTCGCCGATCTCGGGCAGCCCGGGGAAAGCGTGCCCCGCTACGCGAAGGCGCTGCGGTTGAATCTCTTCTTGCTCCGCAACGGCGAAGAGGTCGACGGTTGGGACTTGCGCGAGAGCGTCGGCGAGCTGCTGGACAGCTTGTCCCCGTACGAGCTCGATTCCGCGACGAAGCGGGCGCTCTGGGAATGGCACGAAGCCGAAGGAAGGCTGGCCGAAGCGGAAAACCTGCTCTACGAGCTGCAAGACGAGGATGCGATAACGGAGCAGGAGGGACAAGCGTTCTACGAGAGATTGTCGGCGTTCGAAGACGAACGCCTGGCAGCCGGCGGACTGCCGCGGGAAGAGCTGGAGGAAGGCCGCAAGCAGTGGGCGGCATTAATGGAGGAGAATGTCGGATGAACGGCAAGATCGGCCAACCGGAGTGGATCGCGTTGCTGGACGATTTCGCGGCGAAGGGGAACTTGATCCGGGCGGTATTCAGCTCTCCCCGGCGCAAGGATCCGGACGTCCCCCGGAAGCTGTCCGTCAGGCCCGTGTCGTTGAAGAGCGGCCCGGCCTACCAGTTCGAGCGGCTCCAGAACAACAAAGCGTTCCACGAGAACGTCGGCGCGGCGGAATTGCGGGAGCGTCTCGCTTCGGCGATGGAACATTTCAAGCAGGCGCTGTTCAAGACCGACGAGGCGGAGATTCGGGTTCTCGCGAACAGAAGGGGCGAGCTGGCCGTGGCGTCCCGATCCGTCGCGGCCAAGCGGGTCGCGCCCCAGCCCCACAATCGAAGCAAGTCGCACGTCCTGCCCGAAGGCGAGCCGGTTCCTTTCCTCGTCGCGCTAGGCGTCATGACCTCCGAAGGCAAAGTCGTGAAGGCCAAGTACGACAAGTTCCGCCAGATCAACCGGTTTCTCGAGACGGTCGCGGACATCGTTTCCGAGCTGCCTCGCGGCAAACGGCTCAAGATCGTGGATTTCGGCTGCGGCAAGTCTTATCTGACTTTCGCGTTATATCATTATTTGGCGTTGAAATCGGGTTTGCCGGTACGCATTATCGGATTGGATCTGAAGCAGGACGTCGTCGAAGCTTGCGCCGGGCTGGCCGCCGACCTGGGGTGGGACGATCTGACCTTCGCCGTCGGGGACATCGCGGCCTATGAAGGCGACGCGGAAGTCGATATGGTCGTCACTTTGCACGCCTGCGATACGGCTACGGACGCGGCGCTGCTTAAGGCGATCGGCTGGAACGCCGGCGTGATCCTGTCCGTTCCGTGCTGCCAGCACGAGCTGTTCGGGCAGATTTCCCAGCCCGTGCTGCAGCCGCTGCTGAAGCACGGCATTCTGAAAGAACGCTTCGCGGCGCTCGTCACCGACGCCGTCAGGGCGAACTTGCTGGAGCTCGCCGGTTACCGGACCCGCTTGCTGGAATTCATCGATCCGGAGCATACGCCGAAGAACATCTTGATCCGGGCGGTCAAGGGAAGGAAAACGGACAATCTCGAGCAGTTGAGGCGCGAATACGACGAATTCAGGGATTTCCTGTCGATTTCCCCTTATATGGAAAAATAACAAAGGTGAATAAGCCTAAAGACATAAAAAAATAAGTACAAAAGTCCTTGAAAACCGATAAAATCCTCATCAATTCCTCCGTTTAGAGCGATTATCCGGTTGTCGGAAAATGCGGCGATATGGTAAAATCAAACATGCCTGCCGCATTTTTTTATTCAGCCCTTTTATGAAAAAGGTGAATGCCTTGGGAGTCCAGTGGATCGACTTCATTCTTTTTGTTTTGCTCTTTATTTTGCTTGTCGGCGTTATCGCTTTTAATAGAATCACGACGACCCATAAAGCGTATTTGGCCTTCCACTTCATCTTGATGCTTTGGCCGCTCGGCCAGTTCGCGGTCAAGCTGACGGATTTTCCGGGCGTTCAGCTGATCTTCGTCGATCTTTCGTTCGTGGCGCTCGGCATGCTCGGTCCCGGGTGGCTGATCTTCGTTCTCCTCCTGACGAACCGGTCCGCGCAAATCGAAGGAAAACGAATCCTCCTTTACGTCTCGCCGGCGGCGCTGTGCACGATCGTCGCGTTATGGAACCCCGGCGGTTCGTTTATGACCTTTCCCTCGGACGATTTCTCGGACCGCGCGTACGGGCCGCTCTTCTGGCTGCTCGCGCTCGTTCAGTTCGCGTATTTTTTCATCGCGCTGATGAGCATGTTTCATGCCCTCAAGTCGGTCGGCTCCGTCAATCAGCGCAAGCAGCTGGCGACGGCGTTAATCGGCATGTTCGTTCTTTCCGGTCTCGGTCTGCTGGATATTCTGGTCAACGTGCTGCTTCAAGAGTGGATGCCGATCATCCCCGGGCTTCTCTCTTCGGGCATTTTGCTGTCGAATTCGATCTTCGTGATCGCCATCAACCGATACGGCACGTTCGATATTCTCAGCATGGCCCAGCGAGACATATTCGAGCATATGACGACCGGGGTCATCGTCGTGGACGAGAACGGCAAAGTGCTGGAGGTGAACCGCGGCGCTTCCCCGCTTGCCCAAGTCGCCAAAGGGGAAACGTTCGAGATGGAGAGATTTCTGGCTCCGTTGCACGTTCAGGGCGAAATCTACGAATTTCTCTATCGCTATAATCATCATCCGTACGAGAAGCTGCAGATGGAATTTTCGCTGCAGGACAATTCGGGCAGGCACGTGTCCATCCAGATTTCGCCCGTGTTCGACAATCGCAAGACGCTGCTCGGGCGGATCATTACGTTCCACGACGTGACGGAGCTGCGCAAGCTCGTCGTGGAGATGAACCGGAAGAACGAGGCGCTGCACGAACGAAATCTGGAGCTGATCACGATTCAGGAAGAGCTGTTCCGCGTGAATCAAAAGCTGGAGCAGATGGCCGTTACGGACGGGCTGACGGGATGCTTCAACCGAAGGTATCTGATGCAGCAGCTGGAGCACGAGGTGCTGCTGAACATGAGATACCGGATTCCGTTCGCGATTTTCCTGTTCGATATCGACTACTTCAAGCAGATTAACGACCGTTACGGGCATCTCGTCGGCGACGAGGTGATCAAGAGCACGGCGAACATCGTCAGATCGATGCTGCGCAGAACGGATATCCTGGCCAGGTACGGCGGAGAAGAATTCACCGTCTACTTGCCGCACACGAACCGGGAGCAGTCGGAGCATCTGGCGGAGAAAATCATGCAAGCCGTCGGAGAGAACGCGGTGGATGCGGGGAAGGAGAAGGTCAGCGTCACGATCAGCATGGGGGTGCTCTCCGAATCCAGCGAGAATCTGAGATTCAGCGATCCGAAGGAGTACTTGCGGGAGGTGTTCGCGAGCGCGGACGCCGCTTTGTACAAGGCCAAGAACGAGGGCCGCAACCGCGTCGTGATGGCCCGCTGACGGAGGTGGTCGAATCTCGAACAAAGCTAGTTACGAATGACCGCGAAATATGGTACAATCGATCCAATAGAGATCGGATTCGATCAAGGCAAACTTGCTGAAAAGCAAGGACGCAAAGCTACAGGGTCTAATGTCCGCGCGACGATGACAGCCTGGCTGCCGATAATCCCATACGGATGATTCAGGCGATACGGGCTGCTCCTTACCGGAGTCGCCTGTTTTTCATATTTCCGCCGTCCGTAAGACGGCAAAGCCGGTTTACTTGAAAAGTCTGAAGGGTGGTTGAACGGGATGACGCACGCCGGTGAACAAAGGGCATCGTTGTCTGAATTGGAAAAGGATCTGCTGCCGCTCAACGTTCTGTTGCACTGCCGAACCGTCGTAGAGGGCAAAAACTTCGTAACGACCGGCGTCATGACCCATGTGGAAGGGGAGCTGTTCGAAGTCGAACTGCACGAATTCGAGCAATTCGATTTGGGCGAGACGGTCAAGCTGACCGTCTACTCCCCCGCGGGCATTCAATCGATGTCCTCGGTCGTGTTCGCCAAATACGAAGGCGCCATCGCGCTGCTTCAACCGCCGGATCTGCACAAGCGATTCAAGGAAAGAAGGGAACATCCGCGCGTCGAGATCGACGGCAACGCCATGATCGTGCAAGTGCTGGAGCCCGAGAACGGGGGAGCCCCGGCCGAAGCGGCGTCCAGCTTCAAAATCCACGACATCAGCATTTCCGGAATCAGCTTCTCCGGGCCCGACGCCCCGCACTTCGCCGCCAAATCGAAGCTGCGGGTCAAAGTGGAAATCGGCTTTACTTTCGACTGCGAGCTTGAGATCGTCCGCAGGGAGCGCCAGGAGAACGGCATGCATTGCGGCGCCAAGATGCGCGTTCTCGAGCCCGAGATGCTGCGGCCGCTGCGGGCGCTTATTCTGCGCCAGCAAGTCCAGAAAAACGCGCAAAATCGCAGAAGCTTGGGCAAGAAGCGTCCATAGATGCGCGCGAAGGGCCGGGTCAGCCTGCTTGCAGGCTAACCCGGCCCTCGGCGTTGCGTCAGCCGCCGAAAGCGTCGCGGAACGCATTCGACAGCTGCGTACGGTCGACGTTCCACAGCCCGGCGACGTCCGCGCTGATCTCCTCGTCCCACCAATCGGCGAGAAGCTTGCGGTTGCTGCGGTTTTCCGTGATCCACGTCAAATTCCCGATCACTTTTTTAAAGTACAGCTCCTCGGCTTGGCGAACCGCGGAGGCGGGAATATGCCGCTTCAACCGTTTAATGGTGCGGTACAGCTCGTTGGCGCATGCTCTCCGGACGCTTCGGGGCGTAGGGAGAGGGGCCGAATGCTTTTCCTGAAACATTTTCAACGGTATTCACCGTCCTCTCTTCCCACACGTTATGCGAAGGGAAAAGGGCCGGTCACCGCCGGATTATTGAACGACGAGATAGCCGACCATCGGTCCGCCGGTTTTCGGATCGGCGTGCGTCTGGCAGACGATCGTGTAGATGCCGGCTTCCTTCGGCGTGAAGTGGACGACGGTCGTCTTGCCTTTGTTGATCGTCCCGGAGATGTTGAGTCCTTCGATGACGAACGGATGGGATTGGCCGTTGATTCCGGATATTCTCAGCTCGACGGGCACGCCTTTCTTGGCGACGATGGTGCCCGGGTAAAACAAGTAGGCTTCCAGCTTCTTGCCGTTGTCCGTGACCGCCGTGAATTCTCCCGTCGTGAGCTGCAGCACTTGCGGCTTGACGCTCTCGCCGACGGGCGCCAAGGCGGGCTTGGACTGCTGCCATCCGATATAGGCGCCGGCCAGAATGACGACGGCCGCGATGACGGCGTACAGTTGGATTTTCTTTCGGTTCAACACCACGATTTTATTCATGCCGCTCTCTCCTCTTCAACTTTGTCCACCTACCGCAGTCTATGCGTCGGCCTGTCCGGTCATGACAAGCCGGCAACGAAATGTCGGCTATTTTCGTCTAACAGGAAAGAAACCGGGCGGGCCAAGCTAGAATGTAATAGACGGAGATCAACGGATGAAAGCGGGGTTGACGATGACGGATACGTTGCACGAATGGTTGTCCCAGCTGCTGGCGTGGATGGAAAGCCTGGGTTATTGGGGAATTATTATCGGTCTCGCGATCGAGGTCATCCCGAGCGAGATCGTGCTGGGTTACGGGGGGTATCTGGTCTATCAGGATATCATCTCGTTCACGGCGGCGGTCGTCTGCGGCACGATCGGCGCGGTCCTGCAGCAATGGCTGCTGTACGCGATCGGCCGATACGGAGGAAGGCCGTTCCTCGACCGGTTCGGCAAGTATTTGCACTTGAAGTCCAAGCATATCGACCTGGCGGAAAAATGGTTCGAGAAGTACGGCCCGGTCATCGTGTTCACGGGACGTTTCGTGCCGGTCATGCGCCAGGTGGTGTCGATTCCGGCGGGGATGGCGAGAATGAACCTGTGGCAATTTACGTGGCTGTCCGCGCTCGCTTCCACGCCCTGGTCGATCTTGTTCGTGTGGCTCGGCATGACGCTCGGGGAGCGATGGAGCGCCGTCGGCGAAGAAGCGGCGCCGCTCGTCAAGTGGATTCTCATCGCGGCTCTCGGCTTGCTCGCGCTCTACTTCCTCGTGCAATATTTGCGCCCCGGACGCAAAACCGACTAAAATAAGAGGACTACGAGAGAAGAAAGAGGGAACCGAGAATGAGCCGAACGATCGCACGAAAATTAAATCAGGGATTGTCGCCCCGCCAATTCGTCGAGGGCATGACGAAAAACCAGGACAACTTCCGTTCCTGGTACGACCGCTTCCAGTGGCCGGACGAGGATACGGAGGCGTTCTACGATTCGCTCAACCACCGGGACGACTTGCGCTGCCTGATTCTCGCCGCGGATTGGTGCGGAGACGTCGTTCGCAACGTGCCGGTCGTGTTCCGGGCGATGGAAAAGGCGGGCATTCCGACGGAAGTTCTGATCATGGAAGAGCATCTCGATCTGATGGACGAACATTTGACGATGGGCGGCCGCGCCATCCCGGTCGTGCTGTTCACGGATACCGGCGGACATTTGCTGGGCAAATGGGGCGCGCGCCCGCAATACGTCCAGGAAGTGATGAACGCCTTCAAGGCGGACAATCCCGACCGGGAAGCGCCGGACTATCAAGAGAAAATCGCGGTCGCCAGACAAGAGATGATGCGCCGGTACGGGGAAGATACGGCATACCAGACGGTCATTCTCCGCGAAATGCGCGACATTCTGTCCGGGGTATAAGCCGATGCTGACTTATCAACGATACGCTCTCGGCGCGTTGCAGACGAACGCTTACGTCGTTACGGACGCCGGCCGCGCGCGCGCCGTCGTCATCGATCCGGGCGCTCCGGACGGCGCATTGCTGCGCAAGCTGGAAGGGCTGAAGGTGGAAGCGATCCTGCTGACGCACGCCCACTTCGACCATATCGGCGGCGTTGGCCATCTGCGCAAGAAGTTCGGCTGTCCCGTCTATCTGCACGCGGCGGAGGCCGATTGGCTCGGCGATGCCGCCAAGAACGGCTCGGCGCGTTGGGCGGACGTGACGCCGCCGATCGTGACCGACGCGGCGGAGAAGGAGCTGGCCGACGGCCAGACGCTGGAACTGATCGGGGAGACGTTCCTCGTGAAGCATACGCCGGGACATTCCCCGGGCAGCGTCAGCTTCCTTGTCGGCGACTTGCTGTTCGCCGGGGACGCGCTGTTCAGACGCTCGATCGGACGCACGGATTTGCCCGGCGGCAACGGAGCCCAGCTGGATCGTTCGATCCGGGACAAGCTGTACGTCTTGCCGGACGAGACGGTCGTGCTCCCGGGCCACGGACCGGAGACGACGATCGGCGAGGAGCGCCGCGAAAACCCGTACGTTCGCGGGTAAGAAGGCGCTTCTCCGCGAAAAATTCGAAAATGGAAGAAAAAGCCTTTACAGTACGTCAACCATTTGTTATAGTGAGCCTACAAGCTTAATAGGGTTAATTATTTTACGCTGCGAAGAACGCAAGCGATAGAGGGCATCCTCTGCGCTTGCGTTTTTTTATTTTTCGAAAAAGAGGTGCTGAGATGAACAGGCGAAGGCAAGCGGCGATCAGTTTGACGGCGGCGGTGCTGTCGGGCGCGCTCGTATACGGCGTCTACGTGCTTCAACTAAGGCAGATCGAAATGCAGGAGATGGAGGACGTCGTCGTGCCCAGGCAGTTTATCGAGACGGGAACGAAGCTGGAGGAGTCTCACCTGACGACGATGGCGATGCCGAAATCGGCGGTGTCCCCGGAGATGGTGACAAGCTTGTCCGAGGCGGTCGGCATGGAGACGACGATGCCGCTCGGCAGCAACGAGCCGTTGCTGCGATGGAAGGTCGACCAGTACAGGCTGCTTCCCGGACCGGGACAATCGACGTTTCAAATTCCGCGGGAATACGTCAAATCGATCTCGAACGGCATTCGGGCGGGCGACGAGGTTCTCGTCTACCTGTCGGACGAAGCGACGGAATCCCGCAGGCTGTTCCCCGAACCGGTGAGGGTCGCGGGCGTCAAGACCGCGGCCAATCTCGAGATCGACAATCCGAAAAATCCGAACCTGATGTCGATGGCCAGCGGCAACAAGGAAGGGATGTACGCATCGAGGCGAGACGCCAACGGCACGATCGACGCGATCAATTTGAACTTGACGGACACGCAGTGGCTGGCGCTCGATACGGCTTGCAAAGGCGGGTCGGCCAAGCTGATCGTCGCGTTCCAAGCTTCGTCGATCAAGGAGGAGGAACGCTGATGGCGGGGAGAATGGCTGTATTCGCGGGCTCGACGCCGAATATCGGCACGACGCTCGCGGCGTTCGGCACCGCGTACCGCGTGGCCGCGCTGACGGGCCGCAGAGTCGGATTCCTCTGCTTGAACTTGAAGAGCGCGAAGACGCATCTGTATCTCGGAGTCGACAAGCCGGACGTCACGCTCGACGGAGTCAGACCCGAGCTGCGGGCGGGAACGCTGTCGGGGGACAAGCTGAGACAATACGCTTACCGGCCGCCCAAGCTCGGACAATTGCACGTATTGTTCGGCAATCTGTCCCGCGAGCAAGCGGAGTATTACGAGCCGGAAGATATGCAGCAGCTGTTCGCGGCGGCGAAGGAAGCGTTCGAACTGACCGTCGCGGACGTCAGCGCCTACTGGGACAACGCGGCGACGCTGTGCGCGGCGCGCGAAGCGGACGACCGCTTTCTCATCACGACCGACCAGCTCAGCCATTTCCAGGAAGACGTGCATCGCTGGACCGGCCAGGTCGGTTCTCAATTCGGCTTGATGCCGGAACAATTTCAATTGGTGCTGCTGCACGGCGGTCACCGAGGGACGGGAGGATTTCGAATGAAAGAAATTCGCAAGGAAACCGGCTGCGGCGAATACGCGGAGCTCAAGCTGCTCGAGAGCGTTCATCTGCAGCTCGACAGCGGCAGACTGGACGAATGGCTGGCCGCCGAAGAGAAGAACGCCGCGGCGTTCGACGCGGTCGCCAGGCCGTTGCTTGCCAGGCTGAACTGGACGCAGCGGCTGCAAAAAACCGACAGGCCTTGGGTGCGCAGGCTGATGACGCACCGCAAGAGGGGGCTATGAACGGCGCGCGTCAGCTTCGGAAGTTCTCCCCCGCCGCCTACGCGGCCAAGCTGCAGTCGTCGGCGACGGTCCCCGCCGCGCCGGCCGGGGACAAGCTGGAAAGCATGGACCAACTGCGGGCGTATACCGAGGAGGTGCGCCAGATGCTGTCCACGCCCAGAGGGTGGAGCGAGGAGGAGCGCAGGCAATACGCGGAGAAGCTGAACCGCGCGATTATCGGCTTTCCGCAAGAACGCGCGGAGATGCTGGCCATTATTTCGGACTGGATTATCCGCAAGCGGCTGCAGCACGTCAGCTTCGGGTCGCTGCCGTACGCGACGCTCGCCGAAGCTCTGTTCGCGGAAGTGATCGGCATGAACGTGCTGGAGCTGGTTTTGCGGAACCGGGAAGGGCTGGAGGAAATCCAAGTCGTCGGCACGCGCATCTTCGAAGTGCGGGACGGCAAAGCCGTCTCGTCGCCGTACCGGTTCCAGGAAGCGGCCCAAGTCGAGCGCATCCAGCAGAACCTGGTTCTGTTCAACAACGACCGCATCAATCCCCGCAAGCAATGGGCCGAGGTGCTTTTGCTCGATGGCTCGCGGGTCACGCTGACGGGCTTCGGCTTCACCGCGCAGCCGACGCTGACGATTCGGCTGTACACGGTCAAGCGGTTCAGCCTGGACACGCTGTGCCGGCCGGAGTACCGCACGATGGACGAGCGGGTTCGGGATTTGCTGCTGCTCATCGTGAAGAGCCGGTTCAATATGGTCGTGATCGGGGCGACGAACACCGGCAAGACGCATCTGATCAAGGCGCTGATCTCGGCGATGCCGGACGAGGAGCGGCTCGTGACGATCGAAGGCCGATTCGAGCTGATGCTCGGCCGGGACTTCCCGGGCAAGAACGTCGTGGAATACGAAGCGGAGGAGGACGATCCGCTGCACGGGCCGCGGCAAGCGTTCAAGCTGGCGCTCAGGCAGTCTCCGCAGCGCATCTGCCATGCGGAGATCCGTGACGAGGACGCGAATATTTATGTCCGGGCATGCACCCGCGGCCACGAAGGCAGCATTACGTCCGTTCACGCGAACGGGCTGGAGGACGTACCCGACACGATCACCGACATGTGCATGCTCGACGGCCGGGGCATGAACTCGGCCTCGTTGACGCGGCGCATTGCCGAGCATGTCACCCACATCGGATTCGAGATGCGCATGGTCGGAGGCGTCCGGAAGCTGGTCAGAGTCGGCGAATTCGAGTGGCGGAACGGATCGGTCGCGGTGAGGGACCTCGTCCGTTACGACGAAGCCGCCGGGAAGTGGGCGTTTCCCGAGAGGTTCTCGGATAAAGCGTTGGACAAGGCCATGCGGGCAGACCCGGAGGGGACCCGCGCATTCTTGGAAGCAAGGGAGGCGGAGCCGTGATGGAGCTCGGCGTCGGGACGCTGGTCGCGATCCTGTTCGTGCTGCTGTTCGTCAGCGCGCGGTACGGTTTGCTCGCCTGGTGGGAAGGCCAGGCGCGCAAGTGGCGGCTCAGCGCGAACAAATCGGAGCGCAAGAGCGGGGAACGGCTGCCGCGATGGAAGCGGCTGAGCCGGCCTTACCGGCATCTGTCCGATTTGCTGCTCGCGCTCGGCTGGCGCATGAATCCGTCGGGATTCGCCGTATGCTCGTTGGCGATGGGGCTGGCCGGCGTCGCCGTCGGCATCGTCGTCTTCCAGTCGTTCCGCTCCGTTCTGCTGCTGGCGTTCATGTTCGGCTGCCTGCCGTATTTGCTGCTCCGGGTGTCGCTGACGAACCGGCAGATGGCGACGCGGCTGGAATTTCTGCCCGCAGTCGAATTGTTCTACCAGAGCTATCTCGTGACCGGCTGCCGGCATATCCGGATCGCGCTGCAGAAGACGGTGGAGGAACGGCGCCTTCCCGGGGAAGTGCAGGCGGTGTTCGAGCAGCTGTACCGGCATCTGTCGGTCAAGGGCGACGACGAAGGAAGCCTGCGCCGGTTTTCCCTCTCCTTCGGCAGCATGTGGGCGGAATATTTCGGCAACATTCTCAAAGTTGCGCTCGAGGAAGGCAACAACGTATCGGACAATCTGAAGGAATTGATTTTCGACATGCGCAAGGCGCAGCTATCCAACCAGGTCGAGCGCCACAAGCTGCTGGAGATCCGCTTGGCGAACTATACGCCGGCGCTGTTCCTGGCGCTGTTCGTCGGCGTGAACTTCCGGCTGAATCCCGCCGGCAGCTACCAGTATTATCTCGTGGATCCCGGCGGCAGGGGAATGCTGCTCAACGCCGTCGTGCTGCTGTTCGGTTCGTTCATGATGGGACTGTACTTGTCCCGGAAGAAACTGTAGGAGGGGGGCGGGAAAATGTCGGAATATTCGCAGGCGCTCATGTTCGGATTAAGCCGGATCACGCAATTCATCCTGCTGTTCGCCGGCCTGTTTGCCGTGCTAAGCCTGATGTTCGCCCCTAGCAACCGGTGGCGGATTTATCTGCGCGGCTGGCGCGCCAAGCCGGTCCCGCGATGGTGGTACAAGCTTTGGCGAACCGACAAGGAAAGCGTCGCCCTGCAGGAGAGGCGGACGTTGCTGGCCGGATGCGGAGTTCGTTATTCGGCCGAGACGTATTTGTCCGTCCGCAGATGTCTGCTGACGGCGCTGCCGCTCGCGGCGGGTATCGCGTACGGGCTGCGGGACGGCGGGCTCCTTCCGGCCGCCGCGGCCTGGAACGCGATCGCCGGACTCGCGGTCGTCGCCGGTCTGACCGCCGTCGACCGGTCTTGGCTAAGATCGATTCGCCGGTACCGGACGGACCGGATCCGGCGCGAGATCGTCGCCGTCATCAGTCAATTGCTGTATTATTCCGGTTCGAGACTGCATCTGCACGGGAAGCTGATGAAGTGCTTGGGCCTGACCCGGCACATTCGCGGGGAGATGGCGCTGCTGCTGAACGAATGGTATCACGACGCCGACGCGGCCTTGAAACGGTTCAAGACCCGGCTCGGCACCGACGAGGCGTACGGCTTCGCGGAGTGCATCCGCTCGCTGCGGCTGAACGAGAGCGACGATATTTACGATATGATGCGGGAGATCGTGCGGGACTACAAGGCGCAGATCGAGCTGTCCAAGGAAAGCCGCAAGGAAACGACCTCGTATTTGCTGTTCGTGCTGGCGGGAATTCCGATCTTATACACGTTTCAGATTTTCCTGTACCCGTGGGTGCAGGAGGCGGCCAGGCTGTTCGATGCGCTGAATCCATAGAAGAGGTTGTTCAAAAAGTCCTATTTTGATCACGAACACTCAATAGAAAGGAGGTGTCGCGATGAGGAACATATTGATCACCGTCATGATGCTGATCGTCGTCGCCATGATGTTCAGCACGATTATCGCCCAAGACAACACGGGAACGCGCGCGCGGATCGAATCGCACGGAGACACGGCCAATACGACGCTAGGAAATCTTCAGCCTTAAGGAAGGGGAGGGACGGGTCATGAGGCAATTGCTCATGGCGATGCTGCTGGTCATTACGGTCGTGCTGATCTATGCGTCGTTCGTCCAAGGCGACGAGGGCGCGAATGCCAAAATCCGGGCGTCGGGCGGACGAATGGCCGACCAGATATCCCGAATCAGCCCGTGAAGCAGCTGCTCGTGTTCGTATTGTTCGCGGCGTTGTTTTGCTGGCTGATGTTTTCGCCCGTCTACAAGCATGTGCTCGTCATCCGGCAGGCGCTGCTGCAGCAGGAAGCCGATTACTTGCTGGAGGTCGGCGCCAGCGGGCGATACGGGTATATCGACGGTCTCATGGTCGCGGAGTCGAGAGGCCGATTGGCGCAGTACGGATTCGATCCGGCGAGTCTCGAATACGAGATAACGACGACGTCGGGCGCGGACGGCGGCAATCCCGCCTACCCGCTGCCTCGCGGAACCGGCATCCGCTTGCGCATCTCGTATCCGTACGAGAATCTGCTCGACATCGATAGGCTGATCGGGCTTTCGCCGCCGTCCGCGGAAGCCCGCATCTCCGGGCGCGGCATGAAGATGAGCGAATACGTTCCGGAATAACGGGAAAGAAGGAGTCGGCGCACAATGGCCAAGCTGGTATTCAGCACGCTGATGATCGTCTTCTGGTGGATGCTTCACGCCCTGCAGATGGACGAAGAGCTGGCGATGGGGACGGTCCACGAGGCGAAGCGGGCGGTCAATCGCGCGGCTCACGCGGCCGCGCAGCAAGTCGACCGGGAGAAGCTGGAGATGGGCGTGATCTCCATCGCGCCCGATCTGGCGGCCGAGACGACGCTGCTCTACTTGAGGAACAATCTCTCGCTCGACGCCGAGTTGCAGCCTTTGCCGGGGAGCTATCTTCGGGAGCCGGTCGAGATCCGGGCGTTCGAAGTCGTGAACGAGGATGCGTCGTTCCCTTACACGTACCGCAATCCGGAATACGATTACGAAGTCACGCTCGCCCGCCCCGGCGTCGTGCTGATCGCCCGCGTGAAGTATCCGCGCCTGTTCGGCGTAATCGCTCCGATCGAGTGGGATTTGAAGGGGACGGCGGAGCTGGTGTTTTAGTCGATGCTTCCCAGCATGAGCTACAGGCTGCGAATATGCTATAATACAAGTACAAGGGTTATGTTGAGCGGGGTTAAGGAACATCAGAGGAGGAAGGACCATGAATTTTAGTCTAAAAGCTCCCGACGGCACCATCATTGAATCCTTTATGAAAGATCGCAAGGAGTTTATTCGAATTGACGGCTTGGAATACGAAGTTTGTTATCCGGTCGATGAGCTGGATTCCGATCCGGAAATTCGTCGATTGATCGAAGCTTCCGAGAATGATATTCAGCAAGGCAGGCTGTATTCGACGGATGCTATAATCGAAGCGGTGAATCGCGGTGAACTGTAGTTGATTGTTCAATGGACCGAAACGGCGGTTAACAGGCTGCGACAAATTAAAAGCATTCATTACTCGCCGCAGGAAACGGCGGCGTATAAAATCGATCTCATTAAGCGGGTGGAAGCAAAAGTCGTAAGCATGGGAACGATTATGCCGTCGCGTGAGTATCCCAATACTTATTATTGCATCATAGATCGGTATATCGTGTCGTATAAAGTGCTGGATAACGGCGAGCGCTATGTGATTACGTCGTTTAAACACAGTGCAATGATAAGAAAGTATTAAAAAGCAAGCCCCCGTCAATTGGGTTCAACTCAATTGACGGGGGCTTCCTTCTTTGCTCTAATGGATACGACAAGAACGACGAGAAGGGGCTGCGAACGGATGGATAACGCACCGCTGCGGGAAGAATGGGAGACTCGCGTAATGAGGCTGCAGGAGAAATTGGCGTCCGCCGGTATGGACGGATGTCTGGTGACGCAAAACGTAGGCATTTACTATTTTACGGGGTCGATGCAGACCGGGTATCTGTTCATTCCGACGGAAGGCGAACCGACCTATTACGTTCGCAGAAGCTTGGCGCGCGCGCTCGCGGAATCCCGCGCGAGAACGGCGGAGCTGGTTTCGTTCCGCGGGCTCGGGGAGCAGCTGAAGGCGGATTATCCGGAGAAGTTTCGCGATGCGGGACGTCCCGCGGTCATCGGCGCGGACCTCGACGTGATGCCGGCTCAGTTGTACTTGCGGCTCGGACAGGCGCTTCCGCTCGCTCGTTTGGCGGATGCGTCCGCGATGCTGCGCAGCGTCCGCAGCGTGAAGTCCGCGTACGAGATCGGGCGCATCGAGCGGGCGGCGGAAGTCGCGGCGGCGGCTCTGGAGGAAGGCATCGCCGCGCTCCGGCCGGGAATGACCGAGCTCGAGCTGATGGCCGTTATCGAGCAGGGCATTCGCCGAAGAGGGCACATCGGGCTGATGCGGATGAGAGGCTACAATCAGGAGATCATGACCGGCATCGTCGCGGCCGGCGAAGCGGCGGCGGAGCCTTCGTATTTCGACGGCCCCGCGGGAGGCAGAGGCTTGTCGCCGGCATCGCCGAAGAGCGTCAGTCTTCGGCCGATCGGCCGCGACGAGCCGATCTTGCTCGATATCGGCTGCTGCATCGACGGCTACGTGATCGACCAGACGCGCACCGCGGTCGTCGGCAAGCTCGCTCCCGAGCTGGAAGCGGCATACAATACGGCCGTATCGATTCTGCGAGCCGCGGAACGAAATCTTCGTCCCGGCACGACGCCGGAACAGATTTACGTCCAAGCGTCGGACATGGCGAAGGAGGCCGGGCTGGCCGATCGATTCATGGGCTTCGGCAAGGATCAAGTCAAATTTCTCGGCCACGGCATCGGACTGGAAATCGACGAGTGGCCGGTATTGGCAAACGGTTTCCGCGAGCCGCTCGAGCCGGGAATGACGCTGGCCGTCGAACCGAAATTCACGTTTCCGGGGCGGGGCGTCGTCGGCATCGAGAACAGCTACGTCGTGACCGGGGACGGCTGCCGGACGCTGACCGTGTCTCCCGAACGGCTGTACGAGCTGAAATAAAGGATCATTATACGCATGAAATTGTCATCGCCGCGAGCCTTACCGGGCTCCGGCGATTTTTTTTCGCGAGTCATTGAACGATTCGAAGGTCGCGAACGTATAAATACCGCTTCATGCGCAACCTATTCGATATCGCGAAGGAGGGGCGGGAGAACGAATATGGCAAAGGCTTCTAACGGCTCCCGCGCCGGCCCGTTGTCCGACGCGGACTTGGCCCGACTGCTCCGCGAGCATTACGGTCTCGTGTTCCACTATTTGCTGAAAGTGACGATGGACCGTTCGTTCGCCGAGGATTTGACGCAGGAGACGATGATCCGGGCGATCGAAAAACATGACAAATACGACGGGAGCTCCAAATTCTCGACTTGGCTGATTACGATCGGTACGAGAATTTTTCTGGACGCGATGCGCAAGCGCAAGCGGGAATCCGGATTGCTGAGGGAACAGGCCAGGGTATCCGCTTTTCGCTGGGAGACGGCGGCCCGGGGCGGGGAGTGGACGGAGCTGATGGAATGCTTGGAGAAGCTGCCACGGGAGGAACGCCTGCCGCTCGTTCTCAAGCATTATTACGGATATACCTACGACGAAATCGGCAGGATGACGGGGTTGCCGTCAGGTTCGGTCAAATCGAGAATTCATTACGCCTTGCGCAAGTTGAGAAAGGAGCTGAACGAAAATGGGGACGAACGGTCGGGAAACCGGGGATGACGTCGTACGGGAGCTTAGGGAAACCTGGGACGAGCTTGAACGCTTGTATCCGGCCGAGCCTTCGTCGCCGGAGGAATGGACGGCATTGGTCGGCGAAGGGCGAAGGCGGGAGAAGCGGCGCTTGTGGCGCGAATTGCTTTTGTTCTGGGCGTTCGGGGTCTTGATTCTCGCGTTTATGTTCCTGCTTGCCAACGGGCGGAGCGGCTGGTTCTGGGTCGCGCAAGCTTTGATGGCCGGCATCGGCATCACGCTCTTGGTCAGCGAAATGAGGCGCGAGAGGAGAAGGGAGAGCGTCTTCCATGAATGAACTCTCTTCTGTCGAATGGTGGGTATGGCTCTGTCTTGGCATGCTGCTGTTCTTCCAAAGCTCGGCATTGTTTCTCCACGCGAGAAGCAAGGGCAGAAGAGCCTGGTTGTGGGGGCTATGGGGAATGATCCAGGTTCCGACCCCGACGCTCGCCTACCTTATCGTTCAATGGTGGGGGTCGCGCGAGCGCAGACGCCGGGACGGCGACAAAAAACGCGAAGGAGAATAGTCCGATGAGTAAACCCGAGCTGATCAAGCTATTGCTGCCGTTAATCGCGATTCAACTGGTGCTGATGATTACGGCTTTGATCTACCTGTACCGCGCGAAGTCCGTTCGCGGCAACAACAAGTGGTTATGGGTGCCGATCATCGTGATCGTCAACATCGTCGGACCGGTGCTGTTTTTCGCATTCGGCAGAAAGGAAGACGGAAGATGAGCCTGCTGACGGCGGACGGCCTGTCGCGCGCCTACGGCAAGACGAAGGCGTTGATCGACGCCGGCTTCGATATCGGGGAACGGCGCTGCATCGCCCTGCTCGGTCCGAACGGAACGGGCAAGACGACGGCGTTGAACTTGCTCGCCGGCTTGTTGGAGCCGACATCGGGCCGCATAACGGCGAAAAAAGGGCTGGCTGCGGACCGCCGGTCCTGGATGGGATTCTTGCCCCAGCATCCGGCTTTTTTCGGCTGGATGACCGGCCGCGAGACGATGGTCGCGGCGGGAAGGCTGTGCGGGCTGTCCGCGGCCGAGGCGGCCAGGAGGAGCGACGAATTACTGGAGGCGGCGGGCTTGAGGGATGCTGAGAACCGGCGCGTATCCGGGTATTCCGGCGGCATGAAGCAACGCCTGGGTCTGGCTCAGGCCGTCGTGCACAGCCCCCGGCTGCTGCTGCTGGACGAGCCGGTGTCGGCGCTGGATCCGATCGGCAGGCGGGACGTGCTGGCGATGCTGAAAGAATGGAAAAAAGAAATGGCGATCGTGCTGTCCACCCACGTGCTCCATGACGCCGAGCAAGCGTGCGACGAATTGATTCTGATGGATAAAGGGCGCGTCGTCTTGCAAGGGCAGATGGACGAGCTGAGGGAAGCGGCGGGGCGTCCGTTTCTGAAGGTGGAGGTCGAAGAAGACGAGACTTCGCTGCGCTGGCTAGGGAGCTTGGAACGCTTCCCGGGGGTGCGCCAGGCGGAAGGGGGACCGAACCTTCGGAACCTGCAGACGGACGATATCGGCGCTGTGCGGGACGGAGTGCTCCGCAGCGCGCTCGCGGCAGGGGCAAAGCTGAGAACGTTCGAGGTCGCCCGCAAGTCGTTGGAACAATGGTTTCTGGAGGCGGTGGGACGATGAACGGATTTGGAGCGTTGCTGCTCAAGGAATGGCGGGAGACCGTCCGAACGGGCAAAATCGTCTGGCTGCCAGCCGTCTTTCTGCTGCTGGGATTGGCTCAACCGATCGCAATGAAGCTGATGCCGGAAATTCTGTCGTCCGCGGGCAATTTGCCGGAAGGCACGATCATCCGGATTCCGGTTCCGATGCCGGAGGAAGTGATGGCCCAGACGCTGGGCCAGTTCGGCACCGTCGGCTTGCTGGCGATTTGCTTGGCATACATGGGGACGATATCGAGCGAAAGAAGAAACGGCACGTCCGCCTGGATTTTGGTGAAGCCCGTATCTCCTTACGCGTACGTCGCGTCCAAATGGCTCGTGCATGCCGCGATGGTCTTCTTCTCGTTCGCGCTTGGCTACGGCGGAGCATGGTATTATACGGCTGCGTTGTTCGGCGATCCGGGAGCGGGCGGGACGATCGCATCGGGGCTGCTGTACGGAGGCTGGCTGCTGTTCGTCGGGACGCTGACGATAACGGCCAGCGCTTGGTTGCAGTCGCCTGCCGCCGCCGCTTTTTCCGCATTGTCGATCGGCATGCTTATGCAGCTGCTGCAAGGTTTGTATGCCGACCGGCTCGATTGGCTGCCCTCCGGGCTGAATGCCGCGGCTTCCTCCCGGCTGGCCGGCGAGGGCGCTCCGTGGGTCGCCGCGGCGGCGGTCGCGGCGACATGCGCTGCGGCGCTTCTGGGTTCGGCCGTTCGCCGGCTGCGCGGACCGAAAGCGTAATTCCGGCTCCTCTCCATAACATTATTTGCATAACGTCCATCTTTTTTAGTAGGATAATAGTATTACCGGGAAAATGGGGAGGGAGAATCGGTATGCTGCAGCTGGGGGAGAGAATCGTCATCGTGGATGACCGGTTTGAACAGAATTTGCCGGTGGGCGAATACGGCTACATTATCGCTTATGATCGCAATAACGATAGCGCGTTCGATTATATTATTCGCGTACCGAAAGCCAATAGACAATTTTACGTGCCGAGAGAGGACGTCGAGCTGGAGAGAACGCTGCTCGAGCAAGAGGCAGCGCGGATTGAGAAGGAAGCGTTGATCGACTACGCTCTGGTCACCCGCAATGAGGAACTGTTCAGACGGATCATGAACGGCGGCCGGGAGGAGGAACAGCCTTCCGACGAAGCGAGCAAGGATGTGCTTAGCCGGGAAGAGTTCATTCGCCAAGTGAACTTGAAGGCGTGGATCTAACGAATATCGGGACTGTAAACGCAGCGCTCGCTCCGGCTTGTTGACGGAGCAGGCGCTCTTTTGCGTTCGGACACAGAAGCCCTTATTTTGCCGAAACCCCCGCCATTTTGAGGGCGGTTCGGACAGAGGATCCGTTATTTCCATTTTTGGTGGCCGAAATGGCCGCCATCGAAGCAAATAACGGATTCTCAGTCCGCACAGGTAACCGAACCCCGGTTTTGTTCACCTTTAGCGGATCCTCTGTCCGTACGGTCCAGGACGTTGGAGCAAGACGAGGCGGGGGACGATGGAGCAAGGCGAGGCGGTGGGCGATTGATGGGGCTAGGCGAGTTTTCTTATCTTCAACGCGCGAGCACGGGAGCGGCCGGGACGGGCACCGCGCGGCCGAACAAGTAGCCTTGAAATAGCGGCACGCCCGCCTGCTTCAGATAATGCCATTCCTCGGCCCGTTCCACGCCTTCCGCCAGCACGATGCCGCCGAATCGGGACACTCTTTCGATCAGCCGGTCGATATACCGTTGTTTTTCCGCGTCATTTTCGCAGCGGGCGACCCATCTGCGGTCCATTTTCACATAATCGGGCTTGAGCCGTTCGACGACGTCGAGCGTCGCGAAGCCTTTGCCGACGTCGTCGAGCGCAAGCAGAATCCCTTCGCGCCTGCAGGCGTCGAACACGGACGACATTGCGGGATCGTCTAGCGGCTCCGATTCGATCACCTCGAAGACGTAATCGCTCGGCGACGCGCCCGATTGCTTGATTGCGTCGAACGTGCATTGCAGGCAAGCATCCGGACGATGCAGCGATGACGGCAAGAAATTGACGAATCGTTTCATGCCTTGGCGAAGATGGGACGCGCCCATGCGGATCGCCGAATGTCTGGCCGCCCGGTCGAGGAAGGCGTGCTGGCCGATCTTGCGGGCCGCGGCGAACAGCTCGGCCGGACGAAAGGGGGCTTGCTCCGGCATCGGCCGGGCGAGCATTTCGTAGCCGATCGTCGCGCCGTCGGATCGGACGACAGGCTGCAGATGAATCGTATAGTTGCGATGAAGAATATAATCGGGAACGCTCGTTCCGCCGATCTCGCCATACAGGTCCGAGAGGGCGACCCATCCTTCCCGATCGTCCCCGTCCCGTTCCGCACCCGAATCTTCTTCTTCCGGTTCGTACGCGATCCGGCACTGCACGCGCTCTGCCCGCAGCGGGGAAATGGTCCGCTGAAGCGCGCTGAGAAGCCGCAGAAATTCCCGCTCGTCCCGGTATCGAACGGCGAGAGGTTGATCGACGGACGAGCCTTCGAAGTCCGCGATCGTTTCACGCAGCTCTTCGCGTATGTCGCCTATGTCCGCCGCGAACTCGACGAGCCCGGCGTCCCGGATCGGGGCAGCGGCGGAAGCCCGGTGATAGCGCGCCATGGACCCCCCTCCTTTTTCTTCTATAAGATGTATTACCCTATATTGAGCCGAGTTCGGCCTGCTCCGAGAACGGATTGAGTTCCCTTAGTTTGTCCGATATAATGAAAAGAATGAGCGGACTTGCGGAATTAAGGAGGGTTATGCCGAAATGAGCATTACGATCAAAGACGTCGAGCATGTGGCGAATCTGGCGCGTCTCGAGCTGTCCGACGAGGAGAAAGAACAATTCGCGGGACAGCTGAACGCAATTCTTAAATACGCCGAGAAGCTGAACGAACTGGACACCGACGGGGTCGAACCGACCAGCCACGTGCTGTCCCTGACCAACGTGATGAGAGAGGACGAGGCGCGTCCGTCATGGCCGATCGAGAAGGTGCTTCTCAACGCTCCGGAAGAAGAGGACGGCCAGTTCAAGGTTCCGGCGGTATTGGAATAAAGATTAGGAGGAGCAAAGCATGTCGGTTTTCGACTTGAGACTGTCCGAATTACATAATCGCCTTCAAAATAAACAATTATCCGTATCCGAGCTAGTCAACGTTTCCTTGCAACGGATTTCGCATACGGACGGCGGGATCGGCGCATTTCTGGCCTTGAACGAGGAAGGCGCCCGCGAACAAGCCAAAGCGCTGGACGCTGCACTGGCGTCCGGCGGGGAGCGAGGGCTGTTGTTCGGCGTTCCGGCCGGCATCAAGGACAATATCGCGACCGAAGGCTTGCGCACGACCTGCGGCAGCAAATTTCTGGAAAACCACGATCCGATCTACGACGCGACCGTCGTGACGAAGCTTAAGGCGGCGCAATCCGTGACGATCGGCAAGCTGAACATGGACGAATTCGCGATGGGCGGCTCGAACGAAAATTCGGCGTTCCGTCCCGTTCGCAACCCTTGGGATCCGGAGCGCGTGCCCGGAGGATCCAGCGGCGGTTCCGCGGCGTCCGTCGCGGCGGGACAAGTGTATTTCTCGCTCGGTTCCGATACGGGAGGCTCGATCCGCCAGCCCGCGGCTTATTGCGGCGTCGTCGGCCTGAAGCCGACCTACGGCCTCGTCTCGCGCTTCGGCCTCGTCGCGTTCGCTTCCTCGCTCGACCAGATCGGGCCGATTACGAAAAACGTGGAGGATTCCGCTTACGTGCTCCAGGCGATCGCCGGATACGACGAGAAGGATTCCACGTCGGCGAACGTGAACGTTCCCGATTATATATCCGCGTTGACAGGGGACGCGAAGGGACTCCGCATCGGCGTGCCGAAAGAATATTTGGGCGAAGGCATCGATCCCCAAGTGAAAGAGCGCGTGCTGGAAGCGTTGAAGGTATTCGAGAAAATGGGCGCGACCTGGGAGGAAATCTCCCTGCCGCATACGGAGTACGCGGTCGCGACCTATTATTTGCTCGCCTCTTCCGAAGCGTCCTCGAATTTGGCGCGGTTCGACGGCGTGCGCTACGGCGTGCGCGCCGACAATCCGGCCAATCTGCTCGACCTGTACCGCAGGTCCCGCAGCGAAGGGTTCGGACCGGAAGTCAAACGCAGGATCATGTTAGGTACCTATGCGCTTAGCTCGGGTTATTATGACGCTTATTATAAGAAAGCCCAGCAAGTTCGCACGCTCATCAAGCGCGATTTCGATCAGGCGTTCGAGAAATTCGATCTCATCGTCGGTCCGACGGCGCCGACGACGGCGTTCAAGCTGGGCGAGCAGGTCGGGGACCCGCTGACGATGTATTTGAACGATATTTATTCAATTCCCGTCAGCTTGGCGGGCGTGCCGGCCATCAGCGTGCCGTGCGGCATGGCGGACGGCTTGCCCGTCGGCTTGCAGATCATCGGCAAACCGTTCGACGAGCCGACCGTGCTGCGGGCGGCGCACGCATTCGAAAGCGAAGCCGGGTTTCGCGACCTGCGCCCAGCGCTGTCTTAGGAGGATTCCATCATGTCCAAATACGAAACGGTCATCGGCCTCGAGGTGCACGTCGAGCTGCATACGAAAACGAAAATTTTCTGCGGATGCGCGACGTCGTTCGGCGCTCCGCCCAATACGCATACATGCCCGATCTGTCTCGGTCATCCCGGCGTGCTTCCCGTGCTGAACCGTCAAGCGGTGGAGTACGCGATGAAAGCCGCGATGGCGATCAATTGCGAGATCGCCGACTGGTGCAAGTTCGACCGCAAAAATTATTTCTATCCCGATTCGCCCAAGGCGTATCAGATTTCCCAATACGATCAGCCGATCGGCCGGAACGGCTGGATCGACATCGAGGTGAACGGCGAGAAGAAGCGGATCGGCATTACCCGCCTTCACCTGGAGGAGGACGCGGGCAAGCTGACGCATATCGACGGCGGTCTCGGCTCTCTCGTCGACCTGAACCGCGTCGGAACGCCGCTCGTCGAGATCGTCTCCGAGCCGGATATTCGCTCTCCGGAGGAGGCGAAGGCATACCTCGAGAAGCTTAGGGCGATCATGCAATATTGCGAGGTGTCCGACGTCAAGATGGAGGAAGGCAGTTTGCGCTGCGACGCCAACATCAGCATTCGTCCTTACGGACAGGAGAAATTCGGAACCCGAGCCGAGCTGAAAAACATGAACTCGTTCCGCGGCGTTCAGCGCGGCCTCGAGTATGAGGAACTGCGCCAAGCCGATATTCTCGACGGCGGGGGAGAGGTCGTTCAGGAAACGCGCCGCTGGGACGAAAACCAGGGCAAGACGATCAGTATGCGGGGCAAGGAAGAAGCGCACGACTATCGTTATTTTCCGGATCCGGACTTGGTGCGCTTCCATATCGACGACGAATGGAAAGCGCGCGTGCGCGCCTCGATCCCGGAGCTGCCGGACGCCCGCCAGGCGCGCTACGTCGAACAATATGGGCTGTCGTCATACGACGCCGGCGTCTTAACCGCCTCGATGAAGCTCGCGAACTTTTTCGAGGAAAGCCTTAAGCATACGAGCGACGCCAAAGCGTCCGCCAATTGGATCATGGGCGATCTGCTCGGCTATTTGAACGCGAACAATCTGGAGCTTGAAGACGTCAAAGTGACGGGACAAGGCCTCGGCGAAATGATTCAATTGATCGAGAAAGGCACGATCAGCTCGAAAATCGCCAAGACGGTGTTCAAAAGCATGCTCGAGTCCGGCAAATCTCCGCAGACGATCGTCGAGGAGCAAGGACTGGTGCAAATCAGCGACGAAGGCGCGATCCTATCTATCGTCGACGCGGTCATCGCGGCCAATCCGCAATCCGTGGAAGATTTCCGCAACGGCAAGGAGAAGGCGATCGGGTTTCTCGTGGGCCAGATCATGAAAGAAACGAAGGGGAAAGCGAATCCGGGAATGGTCAACAAGCTGCTCGTCGAGCGCTTGAAAGCTTAATCGGACGGGGGAACGGCAAATTCGCGGCGGCGAATTTGCCGTTCTGTCCTATTCTCGGCGACAACGGAGGAATCGAACATGGACATCATCGTCGAATTGGATATTCGCGACGCCGATACGGCCGAGGAAGTGTGGGCGCTGCAGCATCCGGCTTACCGTGCGGAGGCCGCCCTGATCGGCGTGGCGGATTTGCCGCCGCTGCAAGATACCGTGAGAACGCTGCAGGCTTGCGGAGAGACTTTTTTGGGCTTGAGGAACGCGGAAGGCGAACTGGCGGGCGCCGTGTCCTACGAGCAAGAGGAGGCAGGGCGTTACGCGATCTGCCGAATGATGGTGCATCCCGATTGCATGCGCCGGGGGATCGGCTCGAGGCTGCTCGGCCGGCTGCTCTCCGGGCTGCCGGCGACCGCCGAATGGACGGTCACGGCGGAAATCCGGAACGTTCCGGCGATCGCCCTATACGAGAAGTTCGGCTTCGTTCGCCGGGAGTCGTTCAAGCCGGTCCCCGATATCGAGATGGTCCGGTTCGTCAAACCTCCCTCGAAGGGGTAGAGCCGGCACGGCGATCTCCGACTTAAGACTAGGTACTTCCCCGTCCGCAACCTATTGTTCGGCGATTTTCAGCCATGCTACAATGATGATCGTCAAGGATGAACGGGCCACGGCCGGTACTGCCGGATGGATCGTTCATTCAATCGGAAAGCGGCGCCACGCGGCGGCGGATTACTTTTATCGGAGGGATAGGGCATGAACGAGTCGGATCAATGGCACCAATCGAAGGAGTATCCTTTGCCTCCGGATCCGGATGGGCGCAACGCGAGAACGCAGGAGCCGTGGCAGGGCTACGGTCCGATGCCGGCCTATGCGGGATACCCGCAACGCAATCGCAAAAGAAAATGGGCGGCGGGCTTGCTGGCCTTCTTCATTCCCGGACTCGGGCATATGTATTTAGGGTTGATGGTGAAAGCGATCACGCTTATGATGCTGGTCGGGCTCAATATTACGGCCATCGTATACGTCGCCATCGAGGGCAATACGATGTCCATCGTCTTGGTGTGCTTGCTGCTGCCGATCATCTATTTCTACAATTTGTTCGACGCGATCCAGAGCACGGACGCAGTGAACGACGAACGCGAGAGGCGCGCAGCGAACGCGCATCCGTCCTGGGGGAACGCGCAGCCGCCTTTCGCCGCCCGCGAAGAGCGCCAGGTTCGCAGCCTCCCTCCGGCGGGCATTCTCGTGCTGGCCGGAGCAGGGGGCGCCATCCTGCTCATGTCCGGGTTCAATTGGAGGAACTGGATTTTCGACTCGTTCGGATCCATGCTCGGGGCGATCGTGCTTCTGGGCGCGGGCATCGCCTTATGGTTCTGGGAAGGACGCGGCCAATCGGGGAGACAGAACAAGTAGAGCGCCTAACGGGTCCGCAAGGAGAATGCGGGGATGGATCTTCCATTGACAACGGATAAAGGCCGAACGTAGAATAGGATATACGTATAATCAATATGCAGACGTTACACGAAAGGCTGTGAGAGCATGGAATCCAAGGTCGAGCATGCCGTGGACCAGCTCAAATCCGGAGGCGTCCGGATGACTCCGCAACGCTACGCAATATTGCAATATTTGATGGAATCGTATACGCATCCGACGGCCGACGATATTTTTCGTGCGCTTTCTCCCCATTATCCGAGCTTGAGCGTGGCCACGGTCTATAATAATTTGAAGCTATTCGTCGATGCAGGCCTCGTTCGCGAATTGACTTACGGGGACGATTCCAGCCGCTTCGACGCCGATATGTCCGATCATTATCATGTAACTTGTACGAATTGCGGGACGATCGTCGACTTCGATCATCCTCCCGTCAAGGAAGTCGAGCAAGCCGCCGCCGCGTCGACCGGATTCAGCGTCCTCGGCCATCGGCTGGAAATTTACGGACTATGTCCAACATGCAAAGGCATGCATTCCTGAGAACGAGAAAAAGATCAAAGCACGCGAGGATCGATGCCTTGGCGTGCTTTTTATTTCGGCGTCCGCCGTTTTGCCATTGAAACTTTCAGCGGTTTTCATTCGTTTCATAGGGGACGAGCCGACAACGAAGACGAGCAGAAACGGAGAGTGAACAGATTTGAATCCCGAAATTTCGGCCAGACCGCGCCGTTCGCGCAGAAGACCCGGCAAGCTGTTGCTTGTCTTGCTGCTCTTCATCGCCGCGGCTTCCGTCGCGATCTGGTGGAAAATCGCCAATTCGGCCAATACGTCTTACGCCGTTCCGCCTTATGCCGCAAAGGACAATCCGATTATGATCGAAGGGAAATGGACGGGCTCTTACGCCCAGGGGCAAGGCGAAGGGCTTCTGATATCCGCCGATTTGGCGGGGGAGCTTCTAGGCGACGGCGTTCGTTACGAGGAGGACACCGAGTCGATCATTTTGACGACCGATACGAAAGTGGTGCACTTCAAGACGGGAGAGCTGGACGCGACGATGAACCGAAAACCTTTCTCCATGCGGTTCGCCGCGACGAAAGCGGAGGACGGGCTCTATTTGCCGATCGCCCCGTTGAAGGAATTGTTCGGAATCAAGGCGGAAACGGGGGCGGGGATCGTTTCCTTATTCTTGCCGGGCGATACCGTCCAACACGCGGCAGTGCCGGACGAGTCGGCCAAAGGAATCAAGCTGCGCGAAGGTCCGGACAAATCCTATCCGATCGTCGAAGATTTGCCCGCGGGGGCTGATCTTCGCATATGGAGCGAGGAAGAGGGATGGTACAGGGCGCAATCCGCGGCGGGGCACATCGGCTATGTCGCCAAGAGCGGCGTCGTCTTGCGCGACATCGAGACGGTCCCTTCGGTCGTTACCGAAGAGGAGCCGTTCGTGGCTTGGAAGACGGCAGGCCAAAAAATCAATTTGACATGGGAAGCGGTCTATTCCAAAAATCCCGATACGAGCAAGATCGGCGAGCTGCAAGGCGTCAACGTGGTCAGTCCGACTTGGTTCGAGCTGGTCGACGGACAGGGCAACGTACGCAGCAACGCGGATGCGAATTACTCGGCTTGGGCGAGATCGAAGGGCATGCAGGTATGGGGGTTGTTCAGCAACAGCTTCGAACCCGATCGGACGCATGAGGCGTTGTCGACCTACGAGTCCAGATCGAACATGATCCAACAAATGCTCGCTTACGCGAAAACGTTCAAGCTCCAGGGCGTTAATATCGATTTTGAAAACGTGTATACGAAGGACAAGGATAATTTCGTGCAGTTCGTACGGGAAATGACGCCGCTGATGCACGAGCAAAAGCTTGTCGTATCCGTGGACGTGACGCCTAAATCCAACAGCGAGATGTGGTCGGCGTTTCTGGACAGGGCTCGACTGGGCGAAAGCGTCGATTTCATGATGCTGATGGCGTACGACGAGCATTGGGCTTCCAGTCCGGTCGCCGGATCGGTTTCCTCGCTGCCGTGGACGGAAAATTCGATCAAGCGGATTCTCGAGGAGGACGGCGTCCCTCCCGAGAAGCTCATTCTCGGCGTGCCTTACTATACGCGAATATGGACCGAAGACGCGGACGGGAAGGTATCGTCCAAGACGATGAGCATGGATGCCGTGAATCAACTGCTGGAGGAAAAGAAGCTCGAACCGACATTCTCGGAGGAGACCGGTCAGCACTATGTAGAGTTCAAGGAAGACGGATCGACCAAAAAGATCTGGATCGAAGACGCGGTGTCGATGAAAGCCAGAATCGAGCTGATTCGCAAGTACGATCTGGGCGGAGTCGCTTCCTGGCGCCGGGGATTCGAGTCCCAGGATATATGGGGCGTCGTGGACGAAAATTTGCAGAGCGTCTTGCCCAAGTGAGACGGAAAAGCCCTCCGAACGATATCGTTCGGAGGGCTTTTCGATTGTGCGGAACGTTCAGGAATTCGTTTGAAGAGGGACTTCCTTGCCGTTCTCCGTCTTCGGCGGGATATTCTCCGTCGCTTGGCTCGGATCCCAGGTGAGAATCGTATGGCAATACATGCAGCGGTCCGTCGTGCCGAGCATTTTCGTCCGTTTGCCGCATTCGGGGCAATCAAGAACCGGAGCGCTCGTGGACAGCATGCCGACCCAGAAATAGATGGCCATGCTGATTAAGCAGCTGATCAATCCAAGCACCATGAATATTGCGGCGATGATCTTCCCGACTTCTCCGAACATCAGAATGCCGCTCGTTCCGAACACCATGACGCCCATGCCGACGAACACGAGCAGCAGCGCCAATGTGCGCATCGACGATATTTTACTCGCTTTCCATTTCATCTATCGGTCTCCTATCTTGTCAGAACGCGTGACCGTGTTCCCTGTTATTGCCTTCGCCTCCGCCGCCGCTCTTAGCAGGAAACGGGGGATGCTTTGTAGAACTAGACCATACTCGCGTTTTTATTATAGCTCACTTTTCGCGGGCAAACCACCTCGGCGACGAGAGGTTTGGCGAAGAGCGGACCAAAGGGTGGATATCGTGGCTCGGACGGATGCCAGGGCGAACGTTTTGGAACAGCTCAGCATGGAGCAAGGAGTAATCGGGCTTCTTCTAGTCGATAAGCCGTCGACTAATGCTTTGTGGAACGAAAGAGTGGATCGGCTGGGTCTCGTCGTGAAGGAGCGGCCGGCAGCCGGCGACGATATCGAGCATTGGCTATGGGATGACGAGCGGATACGGGTGAAGCGGGTCAGCCGGGACCAATTGGAGAGCCGGATCGTCGGCAGTTCCGGACGAGGGATGACGCATTGGCTGCTGCAAGGCGAGATCGTGTTCGAGAAGGACCGATACTTGACGAATCTCAAAGCGCGTTTAATGGAGTGGTCCCCGCTTATTCGCGATCGGAAGCTGTTAAGCGAATTTTCCCATTTCGTCCGCAGCTATTCGCTGGCGAAGCAAGACCTGCGGGACGGTCAAGTGCTGGACGCTTATTCGAACGTGCTCGCCTCCCTTCATAATTGGGCGCATATCGTTCTCGTCGAAGAAGGCATGCATCCGGAGTTGACC
>CP171108.1:0-3445000 GCA_043187495.1 Paenibacillaceae bacterium WGS1546 | reverse complement strand
CAAGTCGAGCAGGGAGGAAACTCGGACTTAGTGATCCGGTGGTACCGAATGGAAGGGCCATCGCTCAACGGATAAAAGCTACCCTGGGGATAACAGGCTTATCTCCCCCAAGAGTCCACATCGACGGGGAGGTTTGGCACCTCGATGTCGGCTCATCGCATCCTGGGGCTGAAGTAGGTCCCAAGGGTTGGGCTGTTCGCCCATTAAAGCGGTACGCGAGCTGGGTTCAGAACGTCGTGAGACAGTTCGGTCCCTATCTGTCGCGGGCGTAGGAAATTTGAGAGGGGCTGTCCTTAGTACGAGAGGACCGGGATGGACGCACCGCTGGTGTACCAGTTGTTCCGCCAGGAGCACCGCTGGGTAGCCAAGTGCGGAAGGGATAAGCGCTGAAAGCATCTAAGCGCGAAGCCTGCCTCAAGATGAGATTTCCCAATTCGTAAGACCCCTGGAAGAACACCAGGTTGATAGGCTCGGGGTGGAAGCGCGGCAACGTGTGGAGCTGACGAGTACTAATCGGTCGAGGGCTTATCCTAACGGATTGGCACACGATGATCACCTTCTTCTTTCACCCACTTTTGTTTCGTATCCAGTTTTCAGGGCGCAAGCCTTGACACATAAGCTTCTGGTCTGGTGATGACGGCGGAGGGGTTCCACGCGTACCCATCCCGAACACGACCGTTAAGCCCTCCAGCGCCGATGGTACTTGGACCGCAGGGTCCTGGGAGAGTAGGACGTTGCCAGGCCAGAACTTTCAGCTTTACATTGCTTACATTCCCTGATAGCTCAGTTGGTAGAGCACTCGGCTGTTAACCGAGTTGTCACAGGTTCGAGTCCTGTTCGGGGAGCCATTTGGAGAGGTGTCCGAGTTGGTCGAAGGAGCACGATTGGAAATCGTGTAGGCGCCTAAAGCGTCTCGAGGGTTCGAATCCCTCTCTCTCCGCCATAGCGTTCCTTACGTAAGCAAGGCCCCTTGGTCAAGTGGTTAAGACACCTCCCTTTCACGGAGGTAACAGGGGTTCGAATCCCCTAGGGGTCACCATCTTTTCCTTCTGGATGTTTTCCAGAAATTGAGGGTTGCAATACATAAGCGATATAAGGTATGATAAGAAATGTCGCTTTAACAGGCAACTTGCTCTTTTTAACGACGCGGGGTGGAGCAGTCCGGTAGCTCGTCGGGCTCATAACCCGAAGGCCGCAGGTTCAAATCCTGCCCCCGCAACCAATACTCATCTCGGCTCAGTACCGAGTGCAACGCGGAGCCGTGGTGTAGAGGCCTAACATGCCTGCCTGTCACGCAGGAGACCGCGGGTTCGAATCCCGTCGGCTCCGCCATTAATCCTCAAGCAAGCAGAGGGAAGCCTGTAAGGCTCGATAGCTCAGCTGGTAGAGCAGAGGACTGAAAATCCTCGTGTCGGCGGTTCGATTCCGTCTCGAGCCACCATCCAGTCCTTAGATACGCGCCGACTTAGCTCAATTGGTAGAGCAACTGACTTGTAATCAGTAGGTTGGGGGTTCAAGTCCTCTAGTCGGCACCATTTCACGACTCCTAATCGTGGAGGATTAGCGAAGTGGCCAAACGCGGGAGACTGTAAATCTCTTCCTTCGGGTTCGGTGGTTCAAATCCATCATCCTCCACCATGTTTCTACTCAACGCAGGGGCATAGTTTAAAGGTAGAACAGCGGTCTCCAAAACCGTTAGTGTGGGTTCAATTCCTGCTGCCCCTGCCAACAGTAAATCACACATTGCGGCGGCCGTGGCGAAGTGGTTAACGCATCGGTTTGTGGATCCGACATTCGGGGGTTCAATTCCCCTCGGCCGCCCCACTTACAGACTAACATACACTTTTGGGGATTAGCCAAGCGGTAAGGCAACGGACTTTGACTCCGTCATTCCTAGGTTCGAATCCTAGATCCCCAGCCATTTTCACCCCAAAAAGTGAAGTTAAGCGTTGGAGCGTATTTCGAGTACTTTTCGGAGACCCCAATAGCCAATTCGCGGAAATAGCTCAGTGGTAGAGCATCTCGTTGCCAACGAGAAGGTCGCGGGTTCGAATCCCGTTTTCCGCTCCATCTCGATTCTTGAATCTGGCGCCATAGCCAAGTGGTAAGGCAGAGCTCTGCAAAAGCTTTACCCCCAGTTCGAGTCTGGGTGGCGCCTCCAAAACCCCTTATCGCATGCGCCCTTAGCTCAGCTGGATAGAGCGTTTGACTACGAATCAAAAGGTCAGGAGTTCGAATCTCTTAGGGCGCGCCAAGCAAGACAATCGAATATGCCGGTGTGGCGGAATGGCAGACGCGAACGACTCAAAATCGTTTGGGGAGACCCGTGGAGGTTCGAGTCCTCTCACCGGTACCACATGAGAATGAAGCTCTTAAGGATAATTGTCCTTGGGGCTTTTGTTGCATTCCAGAGATGATGAGTATTCGATTTTCACGAACGTCCCCCTAAGTCCTTCCGAACAGCCCTTCCACAAACAAGCAACCGATGTGGTAAAATGAGGGTCATTATTGATCTTGTGAAGGGATGGCTTTTCATGTTTGCAATAACCGAATTAAGTAAAATGTCCGGCAATTACGCAGTCATCCCGCCGTTCAGTATGACGATTCAACCGGGCAGCAGCACCGCCATTCAATGTACGGCGGAAGCCTCGAGAATGCTGATGGATATTCTGCTCGGCAGAACTTCCGTATCGACGGGCAACATCCGTTTGAACGATAAGCCGTGGTCTAGTCGTGACGGGAACATGCGAAGCCTGACATCATTCGTCCTTCGTGGTGAGAAACCGCAACAGCGGCTGCAAGTGCTGGAATACGCGACCTATTGGAAAAAAATGATGAATGCGCCTTGCGATGTGCAAGCTGCACTCGAACGGGTCGGTCTGCAAAGTCGCAAACAAACGCTGATCGCCGATCTTGCGTCTTCCGAACAAAAAAGATTGCTGCTGGTACGCTGCATGCTGCAGTGTTCTGATATCGTTATTCTTGAAGAACCCGGCCAAAATATGGACCAGGAATCGTTCTCGTACTTAACATCTGTCATCGATTATTGGGCCGAATCGGGCAAAATGGTGCTGATAACGACCTCGTCCGCAGAGCAGGCCCAACTATTGGGCAGGGAATGGTATCGGCTGTCGGCAAACGGCCTTGTTTCGGTTCAGGACGAGCCAGCCGCCTTTTCTTTTGACATGGGCAAAATTCCCGCCAAAAGCGAAGATCGCATCATGTTGTTTAACGCCCCGGAAATCAATTACGTCGAAAGCCGCGATGGCGCAACTTTGCTTTATGTCAATGGCACCGCGTATGCATGCGCCATGAATTTGGGACAATTGGAAAACCGGCTGCAACCATTCGGCTTTTACCGCTGCCATCGATCCTATCTTGTCAACTTGCAGCAGGTTCGCGAAATTGAAGCCTGGAGCAAAGACAGCTACATCCTGAAGCTGGATGACAGCGCTTCTTCCAAAGTGCCGCTCTCCAAAACGAAATTTGCCGAATTAAAACAATTGCTTGGGCTGTAGGAGCCTACCCGATTAAGCCCAATTGCTTCGCCATTCGTCCGATAAATGCGCCGTTTGCAGGCCGATAAGCGCCGTTTGCGGCTTTTTCGCTTTATTGACGATCCCTTTCCGATATACTGGCATCAACCGGAACAGAGGAGGGAAACAATAAAATGCGAAAACGGTCCACGACAGCGCTGCTGCCCATGGATTAACATTGATTCACCAAATGTTAGCACTTAGTTCGATGGAAGGAATTTGAAATTATGAATGCCGATCGCCGGACCCAATCGCTGGCCAGACAGTTGTCCGCTATTATTTACAAAGACAGCAGAATGTTATTCCGTGAACCGCAAATTCTGAGTACGACTCTGATTCCGTTTATGTATGCCGTGATCTATTCGGCAATCCGGACGGATGTGGACACGTCCATGCTGATCGTGACGTCATTAACATTGGTCATGTGTCCATTATTCATCCAGGCCGTGCTTATTGTTATGGACAAAGAAACCGGCGAATTGCAGGCATTGCTTCGGGCAGGCGTCCCATTCGAGCGAGTGCTTGCGGGCAAGTCACTGTTAACCTGCTCTGTTACGCTGCTCTCTCTCTTCTGTTCATTGCTCATTATGCGGATCAAGTCCGATGAATGGCTGCCACTGCTGTGGTATACGATACCGGTGTTGCTGACGTTCATGTGCCTTGGCACTTTGCTTGCCTTCTGGTACAACTCTATTCAAGATGTCGTGCTGGGACGGGGATTTATTAGTTTTGCGCTTATCATGCTTATTCTGTCCCCGATTCTGATCTCGTTTACGACATCGCCTGCGATTCGTTTGATTTACGGCTTCTTACCGACAGGGCTTGTCCACAGCGGGATGGAGAAATGGCGAGCAGGCAGCGACTGGGGAGAGCAATGGACGCATTGGTTGATCTGCTGGGCTTGGACATTTGGGCTATTCGGCATAACTTACCGCTATTTCAAAAGGGAACGAAGTCGGTACTGACAAAATGATGATTAAAACGGGGGATTGCTATGGAGTTCTTCACGAATTTTATCGAACAGGCCAAAGACGCCAATATTGCCTTGCAATTTTTAAGTATTTTTGTAGTAGGGGCAATACCGTTTCTGGAAGGGTATGTGGCCGCACCGCTTGGCGTCGCTTTCGGATTTCCGGCTGCACTGACAATCGTTGCCGCGATATTGGGCAATTGGCTTTCCGTAACCGCCGTTATTCTGGCCGGGGATCGCCTGCAACGCCGGATGCAGCGACGGCGCCAGCAACGCAAGAGCCAGCCCGGCAAACGGATGCAGCGAGCAAAGGAGTTATTTGGCAAATATGGCGTTCCCGGTGTTGCTTTGATTGGGCCGGCTCTGTTCGGCAATCATATTGGAGCGTTTATATCGATTGCGGCCGGTGCAAATCGGGGATATGTCCTGCTCTGGCAAACGATCAGCATTGTGGTCTGGACTACGGGAGCGGGACTCATTATTTTGTTCGGGAGCGGACTGTTTCGGTAAGGTATCGGTCGTCTCCCTGGACAGGTCATTCCGGTTGTGACCTTGAGATGAGAAGGTGGAAGGCCGATAAGCTAAAATTCGATTGGGCGCGAACCCGTCATGGCGTTCGCGCCCTTGGCAATGGCCGTATCGGATTAAATTGCGGTTGCCGACTTTTAAGGCCTCTAGCGATTAAGGCTCGACTCCCCACTGAAGCGTGCCGGAGACGTATCCGGTCGTCTTCGTCCAATCGACATACGTAGAGGCGGTCGGGTTGAATGAGTAATCGCCCGTCTGCGTATAGTTCGACCAATCACTCTTGTTGATGCGAATCTGAAGGTTGATGCTGGTTCCCGGCGCCAAACTTCCCGCTCCGCTTGTAAAGCCGATTTCCAGATAATTGTCGGCGCCGGCAACGGGTGTCGCGAGTGGAACGAAATCTCCAGTTACGTTGCTGCTGCCGACTTGGGACCAGTCGCACCAGAAGCTCTGGGCTTGCGGACCGTCCTTCGTATAATAATAGTGCAGCTTTACGTCGGACAACGCGATGGGCGTCGTCCCCGTATTCGTCAGCCTAAACTGCGGACTAAGCGTATTCGCCGCAGCCGCGGTGTTGGCATTATACTGCTCCACCTTGATCGCCCCGTGTGTGCCGGAAGTCGTATCGGCAATGGAGATCGCAAGCGACGCATCCGCTCCCGCACTGAAGACAAACGTCAGCGTTGTTGTCCCCACCGGCTGAGCGGCAAGGTACTCCTTCTTGATCGTTACCGTCGTGCCGGATACGGTATAATCCGTTCCGGCCGCAAGTGTGGCGGCTCCATTCCTAATATTAGCCAGCGAATTGCCATTCAGGTTCAGCGTCACCGAAATATCGGCCTGATTCGCTGGTTTCTTGTCGAACGAAGCGCTTGTCGGGCTGATCGTCGCATTCTGGCTGCTTCCGGTCGCGTAGGCAGCCAAGAATACCAGCCCCGAGTTCCAATAAACGGTGTGTTCGTTTGTCGTCCATTCCTGGAAGTTGTCATGATAGTTTTTGGCCGAAAATCTGGAAATCTGATTTCCGATTGCAATATCATTGGAATACTTGTTCGGCCCTCCGACCAGGTAGCCCTTCGGCACGCCGGGAACATTGTCCGTTCGGAAAATAATGCTGAACGGATACTGCACGCTGTTGTCGCCATATCCCGAAACGAAAGATATGCCAACCGGGTTCTGGCCGAGAATCCAGTCGAGTTGGCTATAGGCAAGCTCGTCGATATCCGCCTTGTTGCTCTCAAAGATGCCGAGCACCTTCGTCCCGATAATCATCTCCATCGGCGTGTTGGCGATTTGCATTGTAATGCCCCAATAATAGTGGCCGTCTCTCACCACGCTGTCCCACGGACTTTCGCTATGCCGCGCCAATTTGTCGTCGAACCATTGCTGGAACCTGGTTGCATACCAGCTCACGACGGCGGGATCGGGATTGGCCGACTTCAAATAGCTGAAGAAGCCCGTACTCCATGTCGTATCCCAGCCGCTTGCAAAGTCAAGCGGAGCCAGGAAGTGGGGCTCCATATCGGTGTAGTTCGCAAGGAAGTAGTCGTTGTATTCGGCATCGCCGGTCGACCGGTACAAAGAGCCTGCCGCCCACAGGCGGTTCGAAGAGTCATCCTCGACATCATAAGGCCATTTTCCGGTATTCGGCGTGCGAATGTTCTCCGGATGCGCCTCCAAATAAGCCCAAGCCGCTTCCGCCGCATCGAGGCATTGCTGGGCAAACGTCGGGTCGATCGTCTGATAAATCAGATAGGCATGTGCCAGAATGCCGGCCGCAGTGGCCGTATCCGCTGTCGTCTTAATTTCAGTTCGCGGGCTCACCGTATCCTTGTCGATGACTTCGCGGTTCAGCATATTGTCATCGTCATGGAAGGCGACACGGGCGTAGAAGCCGCCGGTTGCCGCATCCTGCATCTTCAGGATCCATTCCACTTCCCATCTGGCCTCGTCGAGAATATCGGGAATGCCGTTGCCGCTCTCGGGAATGTTGAATTGGGCGTCCGTAAACTTCTCCGGCATCAATTCATAAGCCCAGAACAAGTCCGACAGCGCTTTGGCGCCTGCGTTGACGTACTTGCCTTTGTCGCCCGCATCGTACCAGCCTTTGGACACATCCTTAATGATTGAGTTGTTGGACATGAGGGGGACGGCCGTGTCCGGCGTGAAGTCCGGTCTCGGGTAGTCCGTCACATAGGGGCTGGCAATCGGGATGCTCGCGCGCTGATAGTAGAAGTACCTCGTCACATCGTACAGAAACGGTTCGTACAGCTCGCTGGCCGTGCCGATGGCGAAGGTGGGCGAGTTCTCCAAACCCGATACCGCAACATAATAACGGCCCGGCGTCGTGAAGGCGGTGAAATCGGCCGTGAAAATCCGCTCGCCGCTGTCCACCTCATCGTAATTGTCGGTAAGTATCAGCGCGCCCGAATAAGCCGCAACATGGCTTATCGCGTTCACAACGCTGAACGGCGTTCCCTCGTCTACCGTCAAAACGTCCTCGAAACCGGTCACGAGCGCCTGCTTCACGCCGTCAACCGGGTAACCCAACTGATTGACCTTGATCGGAGCGTATTCTCTCTCCTTATCAGGAGACGTTACACGAATATCGTTAAGCCATACCTTTAACGGCTGAAATCCGTCGTTCTTGATTGACAGGCAATCAATCGACGTGATGTCAATGCCCTGCGTAATATCCATAACATCTTTGAGCGGAATTTTGACATGCTGCCAGTTCGTCGTAACTGTGACGTAATTATTAATATTTACTGTCGTCGTAATTTCTTCGCCGACAGTCCGTTCGAAAACCCGATCCTTGAAGCCGATAAGGAAGGTCTCTCCGCCCGCATTTCCTTTGATGTTGAACTCAAGGAAGCCGTTCTCGTAATAGGGAGCAAAGGTGTAGGCTTTCCAGCCCGCAACTGTCACCAGCGCATTGAACCAGGACGGACTCGTTGGCGTTGCCGTATGAACCAGCAAAGATGGCAATCCGTTGTGTGTAACCGTCTCGTCGACGGGCAGCTTGCTATTGTCCGTCACCAGCCCGAAGCCTTCGTCACCCGCCCACCCGTCGGATACCGTGCTGAATATGCGGTAGTCCACCAAGTCTCTCCACCCTGCGGGCGCTTCGGGCGTTGCCGCCGCGCTTGACGGGAGCGGATGCGTGAATAGAAGAGCTGCAAACACGGTGATGGCAAGAACCAAGCTAAGCTTCGATCTCATTAATCGCTCACTCCTTCGGACTTAATTTGCATTTCCGTTGACCGAAAATCGCCTTCGCTACCTGACGCGCGTCAACCACCTCCCTGATTTATGTGAAATCGCTTTCTTTATTTAGTTTAGTCGTATTAAATCATTTCTGTATATAGAAGAAATAAACAATTATAGAAGAAAACAAGCCATGGATTTACGGCTTGTTCAAGCCTGTTGCGCTTCACGGCCTCACCCTTCCATTTCCGAGCGGTACCGGTCCCTGAACTCTTGCGGCGTCATCTGATAATAATCGCGAAACTTGCGAATAAACCAGTTCGTGTTGGGATAGCCGATGCTCTCTCCGATGCTGTATACTTTGTCATTCGTGCGCTTAAGCATCTCGCTGGCTCTGATCATGCGCTGTTCGTAAATATAGTGGGATACGGTCATGTCCGTATATTGCTTGAAGAGCTTGGACAGATGATTCGGATGAACGAACACGCGCCTGGCGAGCAGGCTAAGCGACAAGTCCTTGTCCAGCCCCTTGCGAATATAATCCTGCGTCCTGCGGACAATCGTCATGCCGTGATCCCCGGTCTTTTCGCCCCTCCTGTCGCGAAGCGTGCGCAGCGAGTCCAGCGCCCAACTTTCCAGCTGCGAAGCGTGCAGCATCGCCTTTCCTTTCAGGAATGCGGCTTGCCTAGGGTCGAGCATCTGCGCCAGCGTCCTGCCGCCGCGATTCGCAATGTATTGAAAAGCATTGGACAGAAAGAAAAAAACGTCGCGCAGCAGATCCGGGGAATTCGCTTGCAACAGCGCCGATACGATAGCCCGGATTTTCGCTTCGGCTTCCGCCCACTGCTCGGTCTCCAGCAGATGCGTCAGCAGGGGGGCTTCGTACAGTTTGCGCATGAAGCGCGCTTCCTCCTCGGTTCTCTCCGTCGCCGGTCCGGTCGAGCGGCCTTCCGCGTCCAGCCGCGACTTGGCCAATCCATAACCGGATTGCAGTTGCCCCGGAAAGACGCACTCCGCTGCGCCCACGGCAATCTCGCCCTTCAGCAGATCGCGAACTTCCCGCCTCAAGCGGTCGATTCGCTTGCGCACCCACTCCGGGTCCGGCGGCGCTCCCGACAGATCGTATACCAGAACGAGCAGATTGCCGTCCTCGTCCGCAGCCGGCCAGCAATCGTACCGCTGCATCAGCAATTCTTCCAATATGTTCGTAATTGCAAATCGGATCAGCGACTGCGAGTAGAGGTCCTGTCCATCGAAGGGATGGCCGAGCCGGACAAGGCATAACGAGACGTTGCCGGGAATGGGAATCGGGAGATCGAACAGCTTGAGCTTCTCTGCAAGCGCTTCTTCCTGCAATTGGCCGGCCAGCGTCTTGAGCAGCAGTCCGGCCTTCAGTTCCGCGCTATTGTCCCGGTAGATGCGGAAGCCCTGCTCGATCGCCCGTTCCTGCTCGAGCTGCCGGATAATGCGGCTCATCGTTTCCAGCAATTGCTCGTCCTTCGCCGGCTTCATCAAGTAGTCGATGGCCTGAAGCTCGACGGCCTTGCGCGCGTAGTCGAAATCGGCATATCCCGTAAGCAGCAGGCACTTCAAGCCGGGCAGCCGCCGTCTGGCCAGCGCGATCAGCTCCAGCCCGTTCATGCGCGGCATCCGGATATCCGTCATCAGAATATCGACCGGGTATGCTTCCATCAGTGCAAGCGCCTCGCTTCCGCTGTACGCCTTGCGCACCTGGGCGATGCCGATCGTCGTCCATGGAATCGTATCCGCGAGGCTATCCGCGTAATGCTTCTCATCGTCGACCACAAGCAGGCTCTTCATGGCTTCTCCTCCCCGAATCGATTGTTCGGCCTCCAGAGCAGCCTGACGGCCAGCCCGCCCAGGCTCGACGGGCCGAACTCGATGGCGGCGTCCGAGCCGAAGTGGCCCTGCAATCGCTGGTTCACGTTCCACAGTCCGCAGCCGGCATATTCGCCGGCCGGCACCCGCAGTTTCATGTGCAGCCGATCGATTTGCTCGACGCTCATTCCCTTGCCGTTGTCTTCCACTTCCAGACATATCCGGCTGTCCCGCGCATAGACGCGAACCTCTACCCGGCCGGGGTATTCGACATCTTCAAGCCCATGCGCCAGGGCATTCTCCACAATCGGCTGCACCAGAAGCCGGGGAATGCGCGCCTCGGCCAGTTCATCCGGCAGCTCGACGCGATAGCTGAGCGTCTCGTGGCGAAGACGAAGAATCTCCAGATGAAGGCGAACGAACGCAAGCTCCTCGCCCAAGCCGACTCCCTGATTGTCCATCCGCGTCGTATACCGGTAATAGTCGGCCAGATGATGCGCCATGTCGATCACGGCCCGGTGTTTGCCCATCTTGGTCATATTAATGACGAAGCCGAGACAGTTGTACAGGAAATGAGGATGGATTTGGGCTTGCAACTGCTTCAGCGTCGCGTCGCGAGCCAAAATTCGGGATTGCAGCACGTTCCCGATCAGGTCTTGGATTTGCGTCGCCATCTCGTTGAAGTTCTGCATCAGGAACGCAAATTCGGTGTTCGACTTCTTCGGCAGGCGGTAGGCGTAATCGCCCTGCTTGATCCGCTGCACGGCCCGCACAAGCTGGAAGATCGGACGATGCACGTTCCAGTACAAGGCCGAGGCGGCGGCGATGCCGAACAGGAGCAGAATGATTGAGGATATGCCGAACAGCATGCGTTGCTGCTTGATCGGTCCGATAATCCGGTCCAGCGGAACGGAATCGATCAGATGCCAGTCAAGAAGGTTGGAATAGTAATAGGTAATCAGATTAGGCTTGCCGTCAAACGAATGAATGGAATAGCCGGAAGAGCGGCTGTCAAGCTTGTCGCCCAGTTTCCCGATGATGCCTTCCATGACCGTCCCTTCGGCGGAACGGGTCGCAATAGCGCCGTAGCCTTCCCTGTAGAAGAACGGATTGTCGGAACGACCCGACTTGTACGCGTCGAGCGAATTCTCGAAGCTCCACTTGTAGAGATTGATCCGGACGGCGACCTCCAGTTCATCCGGCTGTTCCGGCTTGTATCCCGTCATAACGTAGGTGCGGGTAAACCCGGAACCGCCCACCAGGTCTTCGCTGTAGCTCCATCCCAAGGAGAAGCGGCTCTCGAACTCTTCGAGATCGTATTGGTAGGAAGGAGAGGATGAGATGCTGTCGCCGCGCTGCGGGAAATAGACCGTCACGTCGTTGCGCCAATTGCCCGACGCGCTCGCCAGAGACAGCTTCTCCTGAATCAGCAGCCGGGTTTTCATCAGGGCGTAATCGCTTTTGTCAAGGTTGTACAAATAATCGAGTACATTTGTGTCCACGAGCATGGGGGCTGACACCAGGTCGAACTTCTCGATGCTTCCTTCCAGTTGCGTCACGAACAGCTCCATCCGATTCAGGCTTGCCTGGATCAGCTCTTTCTGAACGATATCGATGCTTTTGAACGTGGAATAGTAGTATAGCGCCATGACCGGCGACAGCAGAATCAGCAACAGCGCAAGCATCTTCTGGAAAATGCTGAATTTGATTCGCATCGGATGTTCACCCTTTTTTGCTAACTCCCTCATCCTTTATTTTACAATAAAAAGAAAGCGTTTTCCATGGCGGGCTTGAGCATTTTGGTCCAATCCCGCAAGCGGGGTATCGTTTGCCGACGCTATTCCTTCACCGATCCCAATACAATGCCTTTGACAAAATACTTTTGCAAAAACGGATAGACAAGCAGGATGGGCAACGATCCGATAAACAATTGGGCCGCTTTGACGGTTCGGTTCGATATGTTGGCTACATCCTGCGCGCTCATGCCCAGTTGTGTCAGATTATTGGATACAACCATCGCATGCAAGAAGGAAGCAAGCGGATAGTTGTCCTTGTTGTTCATATAGATTACGCCGTCAAACCAGGCATTCCAGTGAAACACCATGGCGAATAGCGACAGTGTTGCAACCGCGGGCATGGAAATCGGAAAATAAATCCGCCACAGCACCGTAAAATGTCCCGCTCCGTCAATCAGCGCCGCGTCTTCCAGCTCCTTCGGCAGCGAACGGAAAAAGTTGAGCATCAGAATCATGTTCCATACGCTGACCGCCGGCGGCAGGATGAGCGCCCACAGCGTATCCATCAAGTGAAGCTTGCTGATCAAAAAATACGTCGGAACCAGTCCGCCGCTAAAAAGCATGGTGAAGACGAAATACCACGTATAGACCGCTCGGCCGGGAAATTTCTCCCGGCTCCTGGACAGGCTGTAAGCCCCCATCGCAATCAGCAGCATCGAAAGCGCCGAGCCGAACACGGTTCTCTGCACCGCGATCCACAGCGATTTCAAAAATGCGGCATTGCCCAAGGTTGCCGTGTACGCCTCACCCGTCCATCCGATCGGCCAGAAGTTGACGATATTGGCCGTGGCGGCGGCCCGCGAGCTGAAGGAGACGGCAAACATGTGCATGATCGGCAGCAGGCACAATACCCCGAGCGCAATCAGAAAAATATAATTAAAGGTTGAAAATATCGTATAGTTTGCAGACCGGTATCTCATCGTTCCACACTCCTAAAATATTCTGTAATTCGCAAGCTTATAGGCCATGCGGTAACTGAATACGATCAATACAAACCCGACCACCGATTTGAACAGCCCAACGGCCGTGCCGAAGCTGAATTCGCCCTTCGTCAAGCCTACCCGATATACGAAGGTGTCGATAATATCGCCCTTGCTGTAGACAAGCGGATTATATAAATTCAAAATCTGGTCAAACCCGCCGTCCAGAATACGTCCCAGCGAAAGCGTAGCGACCACGATGACAATTGGCAGAATGGATGGCAGCGTCACATCCATCACCTGCTGCCATTTGTTTGCGCCGTCAATCTCCGCCGCCTCGTATAGCGTAGGGTTGATATTGCTGAGCGCCGCCAAAAAAATAATGGCGGAAAACCCGAACTCCTTCCACACGTCGCTGACGATCAACGTAAACCGAAACCAGTTGCCGTTCCCGAGGAAAAAAATCGACTCCTGGCCGAAGAAATTGAGCAGCCGGTTCACGATCCCCTCCGTGCTCAAAATGTCAATCAGAATGCCGCCCAGCACGACCCAGGATATGAAGTGGGGCAGATACACCATGGTTTGGATAACGCGCTTGACCGCCATAAGCCGGATTTCATTCAGAAGAAGCGCGAATATAATCGGCACGATCAGTCCCGCAATCAATTTCATGCCGGCGATGACGAGCGTGTTCACAATGACTTGCTTGCTGTCTGGATAGGAGAACAAAAAGCGGAAGTGCTCCAATCCCACCCATTCGGAATTGCTGATGCCAAGCCATGGCTGGTAATCCTGGAAAGCCATCACGACGCCGAACATCGGTATATAGTTGAATAGGAGAACCATCAGAGCCGCGGGCAGCAGCAGAACATGAAAGGGCCACGTCTTGATCCAGTATCTTCTCATGCTTATCCACCTTCCATTTCGCATAAAAAGGGGGAGCGGATTCGGCTCATGCCATGCCGTCCCCTCCCCCTTCTGTATGATTGCGCCGTTATTTGCCGGACTGGTACCATTCGTTAACTTCCTTCGTAATTTGTTCGCCGCCGTTTTTGTACCATTGCTTGACGAATTCATCGAAGTATTCGAGCGGTTCTTCGCCGTATATGATTTTCAGATAGCTTTCCGTTGCCAGCTTCTGCAGGAATTCGCCGTTTTTCTTCATCGTCGGCGTTCTCGGTCCCGTGAATAAATTCGGAATTTCCTTGTCCCGCTGCGCGACGTTGACGCCGGCGCCTTGAAGCTGGGCGCTGTTGAGCGATTTCACCGATATCTCAATCGGCGTTGCAGCTTCCGCATCCGGATTGGCCACGAACTTCTTGATCGCCTCCGTATTCATATAAGGCACCTGAGGGGTATGGGTGCCAAACAGCGGACTGACGAGCCAGCGCATATCCAGATTGGTGCCGTCCGCTAGCGGCCAACGCTCTTTGGGTACCCCGGCTTCTTCATAATTGCCGGTGTAGATTTTGCCTTCGTACTCGACATAATCGTATCCTTCATGAAATCCGTCTTTAAACCGGGGATCGTAATACGGATCTTCAGGTCCTGCCGCCTTGGCCAAAATTTTGTTGTAATAGGAGAACCAGACGTCGATATGCTCAAAGTCTTTTCGGAAGACCAAAGCGCCGCCATACAGCGTTTTTTGCGCAAGTCTGACTTCTCCGTCCGGTCCAGCCGGCAGCGGATAGGCCTGCCAATCGGCGTTGGGATCGATCTGCGTCGTATCGCCCAAAGGCCAGGCGCCCATCCAATACGGGCCAAACATGACGCCGGCTCTTCCGGCAACGGCTATCTCGGCTGCCTTGGAAGGATCCTTTACGCCGGCTTCGCCGTCAATATAGCCTTGGTCCATCCATGAGCGCATCGTTTCCAGATACATTTTGGCATCGGGATGAACGGCTCCGTATACCAGATCGCCATTCTCGTCTTCATTCCAGTAAGATGTGATATCGTAAGTGTTAATCATATGTTTGGTGTAAGCGCCGAAAATCGCATCCGTTTGCCCCATCCAGGTCCAGGGTCCTTCCTTGAGCGGCACGGCCAAGCCAAATTCGTCATCTTTGTTGTTTTCGTTCGGGTCCCGTTCCGAGAAAGCCTTCAGCACCGCTTCCAGTTCATCAATCGTTGTGGGCGGCTGCAGCGACAACTTGTCCAGCCAGTCCTTGCGTATCCACATGACGGAGCCTTCGTCTCCCATAAAGAAACGGGGAATGCCGTAGACGTTCCCGTCCCTGGTCACTTCTCCAAGCACGTAAGGGCTGGCTTCGAAGACCGCTTTCAGCGTAGGAGACGCATACTTCTCAATCGCATCGTTCAGCGGCATCAACTTGTCGGCCGTAATCAAATTCTGAAGCACATCGCCGTCCGCATAGAAGGCATCCGGCAGCTTCTCGTTCGTAGCCAAGGCTAATTGCAGCTTCGTTTGATAATCCTCCGGCTTGCCGACCGTCCAGTTGAATTTGGTTATCATGCCAAGATTCTCTTCCATCCAGCGGGTATGAATATTGTCTTCCAGGGTTTCTCCCGGCTTGAAGGCGTTGGGGCGATCCTCGTCAATAACGGCGGTTGTGATCGTGACGGGCGGATCGTATTTGAAGTCCCATACCGGCTTGTTTGAATCGGTTTCCGCTCCCCCCTGCGGGGCAGTAGCCGTCGGGCTTGCAGTCCCGGTCGCGCCGCCGTTCTCTTCCTTGTTGGAGGAACATCCCGCCAGCACCGACACCGCTATCATGATGATCGCAAGCAACGACATTAGTTCTTTACGCGCTCTCGCATGCATTCATTTGTCTCCCTTTCTTCAATGAATTTCTTTGGCTTACCTTGTATTCTAAAAGCCTGCTCGAGTTCAAGAAATAGAAGATTTCCGTTTTTATAGAAGAGAAAACGTCAATTTCAAATCGCCGGAGATAGCTGAGGCTGATATAATGATCGTGATAGAACGTGAGGAGAGGATCGAATGAGCGCCAGACAAAAACTGATCATCACGGAAACGGAGCCGACCCCGATTGTAAAGGATTTTATGACTTTCGCGGCCTACGCGGAAAAGAACGAAATCCTGTTGACGAAAACACAAGGATGGTTGCCCCGCAAAGTGTTGCAGTCCATCAACGCGCTGATGACCGAACCGGAACCGGAGGTCACGGCCTATTCCGATCAGAACGCATACCCGCTGCTGGCCCTGTTTCATAATCTGGCGCTGGCCGCGAAGCTGTTTCGCACAGAGCCGCATCCAAGCGGCAAACAAAGGCTGCTCCCTACAGAGCGGCTGCCTTTGTTCTACAGCCTTAACCCCACTGAAAAGTATATCTCTTTGCTGGAAGCGTTTTGGGTCGATGCAGATTGGTCCGCTATGACAATGAACAATTATCGCAATGGACCTTCGATAGAGGTTCGCATGGTGTTCGAATATTTAGAAAATCTTCCGCCAGGAAACACGATTGACGTGAGTAGTGGTGCTGGTAAACAACTCGCTAATCTTCTATGGCGATGGGGTTACTTTGTCCATTATTTCCGCTATTTCGGATTTTGGGAAACGACGAAAGACAAAGAAGCATCTATGCGATTCTTATCCAAGTTTGCGTATCCGCTCAAGACACTCACCCCGAGTCCTCTATTTTATAAACTCTGTACGGAACTTAACCGCTCCAGAGATTTTGAGATTTGGAACCTGTCTCTGCGGCGTGAAGCAGGCGATTGGCGTGGTGTTCCCGGAGAACCGCTATGGGAAGATGAAGATGAAGATGAAGATGCAGATGCAGATGCAGATGAATGGGTGGAGGAAGATTTCGCCCAATCGTTGGTCCATCTCTTTCCTGCAGGCGAGTTGACACAATGGCTGCCAAGGCAAACCGGTGAGTTTTTCGATGGTACGTATATTCTTCAAGTTGCTGTCCGCCGAAACTGCTGGAGGCGTATTCGCATCTCGTCTCATTCTACTTTATACGATCTGCACGAGGCGATTCAGCAGGCATTCGATTTCGACGACGACCATCTGTATGCTTTTTTTCTAGATGGCAAAATATGGTCCACCAAGCGCGCGTTTTATTCGCCGGATGCCGATGATAGGCCGGTCGTAACAGAGGCTTGTCTTGGAGAACTGGAATTGTCGATAGGTCAAACGTTTTTATATTTATTCGATTTTGGCGATGAGTGGGAATTTGTCGTAACCGTCGAGGATGCTGGGCCGATCGACTCGAGCCAGCTACAACCTCAAGTGATTGAATCGGAAGGCGCGGCTCCTCAGCAGTACGGAGACTATTATTAAGAACAGACATTTCAGCGGGACATTTGGCTGGAGCAGGAAATCATAATGGTCGATTTGAAGCATATATCGTCTAAAGAGGACTGGATTGGATGTATCGAGGTACAGTTGGAGAAACAATTAATGAGGTGTTCATTTCCTAATGGTTCCTGTATCTATCGAAAAGTTCGTAGCGTTGTATATGAAGAGCAATCCAAAAGAGAACAAACAGAATCTCATCGAGAGCTTGAAAGCATCCGTTTCTGCAAAAGAAAATGGAGCTTGTTGCAGTCAATGCGATCAACCGATTTGGGCGATTGGAACTGCCATTGCAGGATGGAATTCATGCTTTACTTGTTTGACCGGTGAAGCTGATGATTCTGCTGATTATGAAATCAATAAGGTTTGTTGAATAAGGGAAGACGAATCCGAACGGCTTCGCCCGTGACGACTGCTCTTTTACCCCATGGCACACATATTCGCTCTCCACGTGGTGTTCCTCGCCGTGTTCCTAATCAAGGGGAGGAAAATAATAACAAGCCAATGGATCTCCTGGTTCATGACGCGGCCTCCCTTCCTTTGGTCTGGAGACCGATCTGGTGATAGCGCCAACTTATTTTTTTACCATATGCCCGGAAGAATGAAGCGGCTGGAGATGATCGCTCCTGTACTGGCGCTGCAATGGGGCAAGCTGGACCCGCTGGCGGAGCTGAGGTTTATCGGCAAGCTGCTGCATAAGGAGCGGGAAGTGCGCGATGACGGCATCTACGTGTGGGATCGGACGGCGCGAGGCGCGTTTAACATCTACGATGCGCTAAACCTTTGTCCGCCGGAGCTTGTGCGGAAACGGGTGCTGGAGCAAGGCCTTCATTCCACTTGATGTTTTGCGATCGGACACAGAAGCCCTTATTTTGCCGAAACCCCCTCATTTTGAAGATGAATCGGACAGAGGATCCGTTATATCGATGATTTAGGGCCGAAATCGCCGTCTCGGAGCCAAATAACGGATCCTGTGTCCGCACAGATGCAAAAAAACCGGTTTTGTTCACAATTAGCGGATCCTCTGTCCGAACGGTTCGGGGCGACAGGCGCGTCGCCATTCGTGCCCGCAGTGACGCAACATTCTCTGGTCCATACAGGAAAGTTCAATCTGCATAACCCTTAGCGTGAAAAGAAAGCAAAGAAACCCGGTTGCAGAAATCGAGCTGGATGAAGCGACGGGGGCTATTTCCTCTATTGGCAGTGTCTATGATGAACGCCACGTTCCTGTTGGAATTCCGGTCAGCAGAGGGCGAATTGACCGTGCCGCGCTTAATGAATGGTGGCGAGGTCGCTCCATTCCTGCCAGTCGGGACGGCATCAAGGAAGCGCTGATCGAGTTGAAGCTGGCCACGACCCAAAAACTGCTGGACAAAAGTTTGGGCCTCAGCTTGTCCGACCAGTATTGGATTTCTCCCTTGCATTCATCGGCTGACTGGTCGCAGCTTCATTTTTTTGAAAATGCCTTTTCGGAAGATGTAGGGAATGTGCTGCTCGGCAGAGGCTCTTCGGGAGAAGAACTGAACATGATGTCGCCGGACAATACATCAGACGGCTGGTTAAAAAAGAAATGGACGATTTTGGATGGAAAACGGTGTCTTATCAAAGGCGGCAGCGGGGCGATCCAACAGGAACCCTACAACGAAGTTTTGGCAAGCCGATTAATGGAGCGCATGGGCGTTCCCCACGTTTCCTACTCGCTGCTTGTTCAGGAGAATTACCCGTACAGCGTATGCGAGAATTTCATCACGCCGCAGACGGAGCTTGTAACTGCCTGGTACATCATGCATACCCGGCAAAAGCTGAATCATGTCTCGGTGTACCAGCACTACGTGAACTGCTGTGAAGCGCTCGGCATTCCCGGCATCGTCGATGCTCTTGACCGGATGATTGTCGTGGATTACCTGATTGCCAATGAGGACAGGCATCAGAACAATTTCGGCGTCATTCGGGATGCGGAAACACTGGAGTGGATTGGAGCAGCCCCGATTTACGACAGCGGGTCCTCACTCTGGTTTTCCAAGCCGCAGGCGCTCATTTCACCAAGAGCCAAGCTGATCTGCAAGCCCTTTAAAAATGACCATGATGAGCAAATAAAACTGGTGACATCCTTTGATTGGCTGGACCTGTCCGCATTGCGCGGCATCGAGGATGAATTTCGGGAAATCCTGAAAGGCTCGCTGTTTATAGACTCGGCGAGATGCGATGCGCTCTGCAGCGCCTTGCAAAATCGGGTAGACATGCTGGCCGAGATTGTGTCTTCCCGTACGCCCCGATTTTGGACGGATGATCGCAACGCGGATGTCACAGAAAATATTGCGTATAGCGGCACGCCAGCGGATGACGATTCGGAGCCTGAGCGTTGATTTTTGAAGAGGCAGCGAAACCCATAGATGATGCAAAAGAACCGTCATAGCGTTTTATCATTCTAATCGTCATGCGTGACACACAAAAAGCAGCAAGCTTGCGCCGCTGCTTTTTTGGCGTTGTCAATTCATATAAGGTGTGCGAATAACATTTTCGGGGACATGGTTTTACTTTTTAAGCTCAAACACTTTATACTGCTTTTCATCCACCTTTGCCAAAAGCTTGTTTTCACCAACCTTGTATATTTCGGTTCCCTTCGCTAACTCGTTAGACGAAAATCGTTGATCTTTCGGCAACTGATCACTCGCTGCCTTATTGGACACGATTCCGACCTTTTGGATGTTTTCATACTGGTCTTTAGATACCAATTCTTTTCCGATAAACTTTTGATTATTATAAATCAGAATTGAAGCTTGGGAAAAATTGTCGCCGCCACATCCAGCGGTAATCGCAAAGAGCATAGAAAGAAGAGCAAGGAGCAGCAAGCTTCTCTTCATATCTTCACCTCCTCGTTATAAATCATTCTTCTACCTCTCTATCCGTAAACGAAACGAATGTCTTTTTAGTTGCATCAACCACCCCTGCACTAAAGTACAATAGTGGTTGAGAAGAGCCGCTTGAATTTTTCCGGCGATTCAATTGAATCCGTGTGGAGGAGTAACTAATCAATGGTTCATTAGAAAAACTTTCTAATGAGCTTTTTTTATTGTCTCATCGACCCGGCCGTCTGTCCGGATGATCTCCAAAATGAAGGGATTTCCACAAAATAACGTCATCTGTGTCCGATAGCTGCATAGCAAGGGCGGCAGTCCCGGCCGCTGAAGCTCAACGCTGCAGCACCGTTATGCCGGAGCTTTCGTATTGGCGCAAGATTTCCGGATTGACGCTGGAGTCTGTGACCAGATAGGCGATTTGGGAAGCTTTCGCGAACAGGTACGACGAGGCGGTGCCCAGCTTGTGCCCGGCGGCCAGTACGGCAGTTTCCGTGGAGACGGAAATCATCTTGCGCTTGACGAACGCTTCCTCCTGATCGGGAGCGCTTAGGCCGAATGCGGAATCGACGCTGTACGCCCCCAGGACGCATAAGTCCGCGCGAATCTGGTCCAGCGCCGCAAGCGTTTCTCCGCCGATATTGACGATGGACCGTTTCAGCAACCGGCCTCCGAGCACGATCACTTCGATCGCGGGATGGGCCGCCAGAGCCGCGGCTACCGGCGGGCTGTTCGTGATGACGGTCGCGGATAGATTCGTCGGAAGCTGCTCGGCGAATTTCAGCGTTGTCGTTCCCCCGTCTATGATGATGACCTGACCGTTTTTGACAAGCTGAAGCGCCGTCTTGGCGATTTGTGCTTTCGCTTCGGGCGATTGTTCGTGGCGATCGTCAAAGCTGACGACGGGAGGGCCTGGCTGCAACGCCCCGCCGTGTACGCGATGCACGAGTCCTTGCGCGTCCAATTCCCGTAGATCGCGGCGGATCGTATCTTCCGACACGCGCAGGCGGGCGCTTAGTTCCGTGGCTATAATTTTGCCTTCCTTAGAGAGAATATCCAAAATAAGCTGATGCCGTTCTTCTCTCAGCATTGTCGCGGCTCTCCTTTGCCTGTATTTGCATGTTTAATTGTTCGTGCATGTTGTTGTACGCTTACATTATATAAAAAGCGCAAAAGTCGGTCAATTCCTGCCTTTAAATAATTGAAATTAATTGATTTTAATCGAAATTACTTGAGAAAACAATTGACATTGCGTGATTATGCGTTTATTCTGGTTTCAGACAAAGAAACTGGAGGAAATCATGTGATGGATAATCGGCAGAAGAAATTGAAAATCGGCGTGCTCGGCTGCGGACCCATTTCCCAGTACGCGCATTTCGAAGCGAGCAAGCGCGCCCGCAACGCCGAGCTCTACGCGATATGCGACCTGGCTGAGGATTTGCTCGAACGGATGGCGGCGATTCACCAGCCGAAGGCGGTCTACAACGATTACGACAAGATGCTTGCCGATCCGCAGGTCGATGCGGTCATTATCGGGATCGCCGATCAGTTCCATGTAAACGCTGCCATCAAAGCGATCGAAGCGGGCAAGCATGTGCTGGTGGAGAAGCCGCTCGGCGTGTCGATCGAGGAATGCGAGGCGCTTAAGGAAAAGGTGAACGCCTCGGGGCGGATTTTGCAAGTCGGCAACATGAAACGGTTCGATCCTGGAATCGCCTACGCGAAGAAGTTTATCCGCGAAGAAATCGGCGAGTTGCTGGCGCTTAAGGCCTGGTACTGCGATTCGACCTACCGATATACGGTCACCGGCAACGTGCAGCCGGTCGCGATCCAGAGCGCCAACGCGAAGCGGCCGGCAGGCAATCCCAAGCAGGACAAGCTGCGTTACTTCATGCTGACGCACGGCAGCCATCTGGTGGATACGGCGAGATTTCTCGGCGGAGACATCGTGAGCGTAAAGGCGTGGAACACCCGGAAATTCGGAGCATACTGCTGGTTGGCCACCGCCGAATTCGCGAGCGGTTACGTCGGACATCTCGATCTGACCGTAGCGGTGCGGATGGACTGGCACGAAGGGTTCCAAATTTACGGAGAGCACGGGAGCGTCATCGGCAAGACCTACAACCCGTGGCTGTTCAAGGCGAGCGACGTCGAGGTATTCTCCGTCAAAGACGGCGCCTACCACAAGCCGCTAGGCGAAGATGCCCATTTCTTCAAGCTGCAGGTGGAAGCTTTCGCCGAATCCGCGCTGAACGGATTGCCCGTAAAGGGCGCGGACATCGACGACGGCATCGCCGCAATGCGCGCCATGGTCGCCATTGCGCGGTCGGTCGAGACGGGAGAGACCGTTCGTCTCGCCGACGTATCCGGATCCGTATAAGCGCTGAAAGGGTGATACTCATGCTGCAGGCGAAGCTGCTTCGCAACGAAACGTTCGTGCTGGAACAGGTAGAAGTGCCGGAGCCGGGCCCCGGCCAAGTGTTGCTGAAGATCGAAAGGTGCGGCATATGCGGCAGCGATTTGCATACGTACCACGGCAAGCATCCGTTCGTGTTCCCGCCGCTTGTGCTCGGACACGAGTTTTCCGGAACAATCGTTAAACTGGGCAAGGACGCGGACTCGAAGTTTAAGGTCGGACAACGCGTTGCGGCGGAGCCGTCCATCGTATGCGGAAAATGCTACAATTGCCGGCACGGCAGATATAACATCTGCGACGAGCTTAGCGTCGTAGGCTGTCTGACGGACGGCGCATACGCGGAATATTTCGCCGTTCAGAGCGACAAGCTTGTGCCGCTGGACGACGCGCTCTCCTTCGAGGACGGGGCCATGCTGGAGCCGCTGTCGGTCGGCGTTCACGCCCTGGAGCAAGGGGGCGTCAAGCCGGGGATGAAAGTGCTTGTCATTGGGGCGGGAACGATCGGGCTGCTGCTGGCGCAAGCGGCCAAGGCCGAAGGCGCCGAGGTGGCGATTGCCGATGTCATCGATTACCGGCTGCGGCTTGCGGACGAGCTGGGCATCGATTGCCCGATCCACTCGGCCGAAGGCAGCCTCGCAAGCAAGCTGCGGGCATTCGCGCCGGAGGGCGCCGATGTGATCTTCGAATGCGTGGGCGCGGCGGGTACGATTCGCCAAGCGATTGAAATTGCCCGCAAGGGAACGCGCATCGTTGTGCTGGGGGTCGTGGACGAGGAGGTGCTGCTGCCCGTTTCGCTCATTCAGGATCGCGAGCTGGAACTGGTAGGCGACTTGATGTTTACGCGCAAGGATTTCATCAAGGCCCAGGCATTGATCAAGTCGGGCGGCGTCAACGTCAGACGCCTGCAGACGAAAGTATTCCCGCTTGCGCAAGTGTCGGAAGCGTTCGAGTTTATATTGCACAACAAGGATTCGGCGCTGAAAGTGTTTTTGAAGCCATAGCAAGAGAACGGGGGAACAGCCTTGAAGCTGGGAATATTCGCAAAAACGTTCGTCCGCCCCTCCCTTGAGCAAACGCTGGACGCGGTGCGGGACAACGGCTTGGACGTCGTTCAGTTCAATATGTCCTGCGCGGGCATGTCCTCCATGCCCGCGCGCCTCGACCCGGAGATTGCGTCCCGCGTAGGCAAGGAATCGAAGGCTCGCGGCATCACGATCGCGGCCGTCTCCGGAACCTTCAATATGGCGCATCCCGAACGACGGGTCAGACAGGAGGGGGTGGCCCGGCTCGACCATCTGGCCGGCATGTGCAAGGCGATGGGCACCGGCGTCATTACGCTCTGCACCGGCAGCCGCGATCCGGACAACATGTGGCGCCGGCATCCGGACAATCGATCCGCGCAAGCGTGGAACGATATGGTCTCAACCATGGAGGCTGCGCTGCTAGTTGCCGAGAGGCACGGTATCGATCTGGCGATCGAGCCGGAAGCGTCCAACGTCGTCAGCGACGCGAAGCGCGCCAAGGCGCTGCTCGATCTGATGCAGTCCGACAGGCTGAAAATCGTGATGGACGCGGCCAACCTGTTCGAGCCTGCCAAACTGGCGCGCATGAAGCCGGTGATGGACGAGGCGTTCGAGCTGCTCGGCAGCCGCATAATCGTCGCGCACGCCAAAGACGTCGCCGCGGACGAGGAACTTGCGTTCACCGCCGCCGGCCTAGGCGCGCTCGATTATGATTACTATATATCGCTGCTCAGGCAAGTTTCCTTTCAGGGGCCCTTGATCCTGCACGGGCTTGAGCAATCCCAGGTGCCCGCAAGCGTCGATTTTTTGCGGAAGCGGCTGGGCGAATGAAAAGGAGGAGCGGCAATGCCTTATTTCCGACATGAGGGGATCGATTTTCATTACAAAGACGAAGGAGAGGGGATGCCGTTCCTGTTCCAGCACGGGCTGGGCGGCAGCATCGAACAGCCTTCGGGCTTGTACGAGCCTGTCCGGGACGTTCGATTCGTATCGTGCGATTTTCGCGGCCACGGCGAGACGAGAAGGTTCGGCTCGCCCGACAAATTCGGATTCGCGGCCTTTACGCATGACCTGCTCGCGTTGCTGGATCACTTGGGCATTGCGCGCGCCGTTGTCGGCGGCATTTCGATGGGTGCGGGAGCCGCGCTGCACTTTGCGCTGCATTACCCGGAGCGCGTGTCCGGCCTGGTGCTGTCCAGAGTCGCTTGGCAGGACGAGCCGCAGCCGGAATCTAGCCGCAGCGTCTACGAGCTTGTCGCCCGTCTGATTCGGGAGTGCGGCGCGGAGGAGGGGAGGCGGCGCTTTCTGGAAACGGACGTCTACGCCCGGATGGCGGAAGCGTACCCGGATGCGGCCGCTTCTCTGGCTCGTCAGTTCGAATACCCGTATGCGGAGGAAACCTGGCCCAAGCTCGAGGCGATTCCCGCCGACGCGCCGAATTTCGACCGCCGGGAATGGGCGACTATCCAAGTGCCGACGCTGGTGCTCGCCAATCGGCTCGATCCGCTTCATCCGTTCGCTTACGGCGAGCTGCTCGCTTCCCGGATTCCGCATGCGAGCTTCAAAGAGCTCGTGTCCAAAAGCGTCGACCCGAGCAAGCATGTCGAGCAATGCCGCGCCTATGTGAGCGAGTTTCTGCAAACGCTCGTCGAGAGGGGGGGCTGATATGGCGGATTCGCGTTATTACGCGGGCGTCGATATCGGAGGCACCGGCATTAAAGCGGCGATCGTCGATGAAGCCGGAGAGCCTGTCGTTCAAGCCGAAATCCCCACCTCGCTGGACGGCTTCCACGCCGTATGCTTGCAAATCGCGCAGCTGGTCGACAGCATGCTGGAACGAAGCGGATTGGACCGCGACCTGCTGCTCGGCGTCGGACTCGGCGTTCCGGGATACGTCGACCCGAAGCGGGGGTTCGTTCACGAGTCGCCGAATCTCGGCTGGCGGGACGTGCCGCTGAAGGATCGGATCGGCGAATTGACGGGGCTGCCGACCGAGGTGGAGAACGACGCCAACGCGGCGGCGTTCGGGGAGCAGTGGCGAGGCGCGGGGCGAGGCGTACAGGATATGGCGATGATTACGTTGGGCACGGGCGTCGGCTGCGGCATCATCGCCGGAGGCCGGATCGTGCACGGGACGAGCGGATTTGCCGGAGAGATCGGTCATATGAAGGTGAAGCCGAAGTCGGGCGAACCATGCGTATGCGGCAAGACGGGCTGCCTGGAGACGACCTCGTCCGGTCTGGCCATCTTAAAGGCGGCGCGGGCGGCCATGACGCGGCAGAGCGGCTCCGTTCTTCATCGATTGGCGGGCGCCTCGGGCAAGCTGACGGTCAAGACGGTATTCGACGCAGCGAAGGATGGCGATCGCGCCGCCGAAGAAGCGATAGGCGAAGCCGGGTTTTATCTCGGAGTGGCCTTGGCCAATTTCGCCAACCTGCTTAATCCCGGCAAAATCGTCATCGGCGGGGGCATCTCCGCGGCAGCGGATTATTTCATCCCGCTCATTCGGGAAAGCTTTAATGCGTTCGCGCTGGATATCGTTCGGGAGAACACGGCAATCGTGACGGCCAGGCTGGGCAATGCCGCCGGCTTCACCGGAAGCGCCCGGCTGATCAAAGAAAGAAGCTAACGACATCTATTGGGAGGGGTTATCTATGAAACACTTTCGGATTCGCGCGTTGACGGTTTTCACGCTTGCTGCTCTCGTTTTTACGGGATGTTCCGGCAATAACGGAAGCAGCTCCGGCGGAGACGCAAGCGCCTCGCCGGGCGCAAGCGCCGGGTCGGGCATTACGATTAACCTGGCGACGGTCAACAACCCGGACATGACGATCATGCAGGAGCTGGCGCCCAAGTTCACGGAAGAGACGGGCATTAAAGTCAACTTCATTGTTCTGCCGGAAAACGAGCTGCGCAACAAGGTGACGACCGACGTCGGCATGGGCGCGGGCAACTACGACATCGTGACCCTGGGTACGTACGAGGTGCCGTTCTGGGGCAACAACAAGTGGCTGGAGCCTCTGAACGGGCGTTTCGACGGCATGAGCGAAGCGGACAAGTCGGCTTACAATAAGGATGATCTGATCAAGCCAGTTGTGAACGCGCTATCATACGAAGACGAGGTGTTCGGACTGCCGTTCTATGCGGAAAGCACGATGCTGTTCTACCGCAAGGATCTGTTCGAGGCCAAGGGGCTGACGATGCCGGAGAAGCCGACGTGGGATCAAGTGTACGAATTCGCCGCGCAGCTCCACGATCCGGCGAACGGCGTCTCGGGCGTCTGCATGCGGGGCCTGCCGGGCTGGGGACAAAATATGTTCATCTTCACGCAAATGCTGCATACGTTCGGAGGCAAATGGTTCGATATGGACTGGAAGCCGCAGTTCGAGAGCCCCGAGATGAAAGAGACGTTCGAGTTCTATAAGAAGCTGTTGACGGATGCGGGCCAGCCGAGCCCGAACACGGTCGGGTACACGGAGTGCTTGACGTTGATGTCCACGGGCAAAGCGGCGATGTGGATGGACGCGACGGTGTCCGGGGGGACGCTGATGAGCGGCGATTCGCAGGTGAAGGACAAGATCGGCTACGCCATGGCGCCGACGAAGGTGAAGGAGTATTCCGGCGCGGTCGGCGGTTGGGCGCTGTCCATCTCCGCTTCGTCCAAGCACAAAGACGAAGCGTTCCGGTTCTTGACGTGGGCGACGAGCCAGAAATATGTGGAGATGGTAGGGGAGAATTACGGCTGGGAAAGAGCGCCGTCGGGAACGCGGGTATCGACGTACGACAATCCGAAGTACAAGGAAGCGGCGCCGTTCGCTGCGATTACGCTGGAATCGATCAATAACGCCAATTACGAGAAGCCGGCGGTAGATCCGGTGCCGTATAAGAGCTCGGGCTGGGTATCGATACCGGAGTACCAGGAAATCGGCGATCAGGTAGGACAGGAGTTCGGCGCATACTTGGCGGGAACGAAGAGCATTGACGAAATGCTGAAAAGCGCGCAGGAATTTACAACGGAGGTTGTAAAGCGGGGCGGCTATCTGGAGTAAGGAGGTCCTGAGATGGAAGACAGAATTCAACCGAAAGACCCGTCGAGATGGCTGGCCTTGCCCGGTATTCTGATCGTAGCGCTGGTTACGCAGATTCCGTTTCTCGCGACGATCGTTCTGTCTTTCGTAAGATGGATCGTCATTCGGCCGGATCAAGGCATACAATTCGACGGCTTGCGGAACTACGTGCAAATTTTTACGGCGAAGGACACCTACTCGGTCGTGGGAACGACGGTGACGATGCTGCTGGCCAGCTTGACGCTGTGCACGCTGCTGGGCATCGGGCTGGCTCTGCTGCTCAACCGGCCGTTCCCCGGGGTGAATCTGGTGCGGACGCTGATCATCCTGCCTTTCTTCGTCATGGATGCGGTTGCGGGCATCATCTGGAAGACGCTGATCCTGAACCCGTCGTTCGGCTTCAATTACTATCTGTCGAGGTGGCTGGGGATCGACCCGATCGATTTCTTCGGGGCCCAATCGCTGTTGACGGTCATTATGCTGATCGTCTGGCAATGGACGCCGTTCTTCTTCCTCATCCTGTTGGCCGGATTCCAGAGCATCTCGTCGGACATCGTCGAGAGCGCGAAAGTAGACGGAGCAAACGCCTGGAGGCGGCTCGTGTCGATCGAACTGCCCTCCATCCTGAACCATATCCAGGTGGCGGTCATGCTGGGACTGGTATTCATTCTGAAGGTATTCGGCCTCATCTATGTCACGACGACAGGAGGACCCGGCGTCAGCTCGTCGAACCTGCCGTTCTATGCATACCGGGTGGCGTTCAACGGGTGGAACGTGGGCAAATCGGCGGTGCTTGCCGTCCTGTCGGTGGCGATAACGCTCTTCATCCTGACGGTGTTCTTCAAATGGATGCGGCGCAGATCGGAGGAGGTGGCCTAAGATGAAGGGAAGCAAGCGCTTGCTCTGGCGGCCGCTTCTGACTGCGTTGGCCTACGCTGTCGGCATCGGGTATTCGTTCCCGCTGCTGTACATGGTGCTGACAAGCTTCAAGAAGGAATCGGAGGTCGTGCCGCCCTCGTTTATTTTTCAGCCGACGCTGGAAAACTACCGGACGGTGCTGACGCCGGAATTCCTCGGGTTTATCCGGAACTCGGTGATCGTAACGGGGCTGACGATCGCGATCTCGCTCGTTTTCGGTTTGATGGCCGCGTACGTAATCGTATTCGGGAGGATGTCGGCGAGGAAGTCGAACAACCTGTTCTTCTGGTTCGTAACGACGAATTTGCTGCCGCCGGTCGGAGTCGTCATTCCGATCTACCTGCTGCTGAAAAATTTGCATCTGCTGGACAACAAGCTGGCGCTGGTGATGCTGTATAGCGGGGCGAACATCCCGCTCGTCGTCTGGATGGTGTACTCGTTCCTCAAGGACATTCCGAAGGAAGTGCTTGAAGCGGCGTATATCGACGGGAGCAGCCGGACGCACGCGTTCTTTAAGGTTATCTTGCCCCTGATCAAGACGGGGGTGGCGTCATCGGCGCTGCTGGTGTTCGTGTTCTCGTGGAACGAGTTTTTCTTCGCGGTGAGCTTCACGAGCGTGAACGCGCCGACGGTGCCGGTGTACATGGCGTCGTTCATGACGCAGCAAGGATTGTTCTGGGCGAAGATGTCGGCGATTTCCACGATTGCGGTGCTGCCGCCGGTCGTGCTGGGCTGGCTGTCGCAGAAGACGTTCGTCCGCGGCATGACCTCGGGCGCGGTTAAAGGTTGAACGAGTCGAATCAAGGAGCGTGTTTGCAGTGATATTGGACAAATTTCGTTTGAACGATCGCGTATCGATCGTTACGGGCGCCGCCTCGGGCATCGGCAAAGAACTGGCCACAGGCTTGGCCGAGGCCGGCTCTCATATCGTCATTGCGGATATTAACATCGACGGCGCGCGGCATGTCGCCGATCGGATCGCTGCGGAGCTTGGCGTAAGGACGTTGGCCATACAGGCCGATATTACGGATGAAAGCAAGCTTGACGAGATGGTGGATCGAGCGATGGAGACGTTCGGCCGGATCGATGTGCTGGTCAACAACGCCGGCATCGGCGCGCGGATCGCCATTGAAGAGATGAGCACCGCCGACTGGCAGCGAATGATGGACGTCAATCTGAACAGCGTATTTCTCGTATCGAAGGCGGTCGGACGCGTCATGATCAAACAGCAGCGGGGCTCGATCATTAATATTTCTTCCATATCCGGCATCGCGGTGAACGTGCCGCAGTATCAGACCGCCTACAACGTCTCCAAGTCGGGCGTTATTATGGCGACCAGAAGCATGGCCGTGGAGTGGGCCCGGTACAACATCCGGATCAACACGATCGCCCCGGGCTATATGAAGACGGAAATGACGGCCAAGGATTTCGACGAAAACTCGGAGCGCAACCCGATGGTCCGAAAATGGATGGAGCTGACGCCGATGAATCGTCCCGGAACGCCGGACGAGCTTCAAGGCATCGCGCTGTATTTGGCCTCGGACGCATCCTCCTTCGCGACCGGCGGCGTCTTCGTCGTCGACGGCGGATATACGCTGCTGTGATATAAGCGGAGCCCGGAAAACGAATAAACCCGCGAAAACCTTGATTTTGCGAGGCTTTTCGCGGGTTTTAGATTTCAATGGCGGAACGTTTCGGAAATGACCGCAGCCCTGTCATTCGCTTGATCCTTCGCGATCGGACACAGGAGACGTTATTTTGCCGAGACCCCCTCATTTTGATGGCGATTCGGACAGAGGATCCGTTATTTCGATGATTTAGGGCCGAAATCGCCGTCTCGGAGCCAAATAGCGGATCCTCTGTCCGCACAGATACAAAAAAACGGTTTTGTTCACAATTAGCGGATCCTCTGTCCGGACGGTTTGGGAAGATACGGTTTGGGGCGATGGGGGGGATGAAGGGCATACGGAAAAAGGAGCAACGAAAGTGTATAAACGTATGCCGGATACGAGGTCGTCAGCCATTTCCCGAAAAGCCGGAAAGAGGAAGACTTGTCTCGCGACTGTCTACCTCTCTCCGGCTTTTTGCCGCTTTAACGGTACCCTCTGGCATCCGCCGGCTTGCCTGCGTCCTGCACCTCGACGATGTATCGCCACGCATCCGGCCTCGAGCCGTCGAGATCCGTTACTCCGTACATCTGCGCAAGCTCCCCGCTTGACGTGGACTGGCCGTTCCAGCGAGCGGCTTCCGGATCTCCGGCCAGCGCCGCGATACCGCGGCCGATAAATCGCGGCGTTTCCGAGATGACGAAATGCGGCTCCCGCGCAAGCGCGTCTCGCCAGTTCTCTTCCGTGACCTTATACTCCTCCAGCATGATTTCGGAACGGAGCCAGCCTGGCGTCACTGCGAGAGCCGTACCCTGGTGCGGCGCGAGTTCATGCGCCAGCGATTTGGCCATTCGGATCACGGAGGTTTTGGCCAAGTCGTAGAACAACGAAAGCCGATAATTGGCCTCATTATAAGCGGCCGTCCCATCGGTAATCTCCACGACCAGCCCGTTCGGCTTGCGGATCAGCAGCGGCAGCGCATAGTGACTCGTAATAATGTGGGTGTCGATGGCCAGTCTCAGCATGCGCAAACCGCTCTCCAGAGAATGCTCCCACACGGGGACATTCCACTCGACCATATACTCGCCGCCCCAGATGTCGTTGACCAAAATGTCCAGCCGCCCTTGCTCGCGTTCGATACGCGCGATCAAAGCCTGAACCTGAATGGGATCGAGATGATCGACCCGCGCCGCGATCCCGGTGCCGCCCGCCTGCTCGACAAGCTCGGCGGTTTCTTCAATAGTTTCCGGCCGGTTGTACTCGGAGCGACCCGCCCGCGTCGTGCGACCGGTAACATAGACAGTCGCTCCCGCGGCGCCTAGTTCAATCGCGATGCCTCTGCCCGCGCCGCGCGTTCCGCCAGCCACCAGAGCTACTTTTCCAGATAAAGGTTTCATGATCAAAGCCCCTCTCCTTGAGTTCATCCTTATGATAAAACCTTAGTACGACATCTATTGTCATATATGAAGCGGAAACGTTTCGTCGTCATTAAGCAGCCTTAATGGTTAACCGGACTATGGAAAATTTCGCTGTGCTATAATCAGGAGTGGCGGCAACAAAGTCGGCGTAAGCCGCTGCAAAGGGGGCATTCTCTGTGATCGGAAGGCCGGAAGTTCTCCCGGTAGCGAAATCCGTCCTTGGGGAAGGACCGCTGTGGATTCCGGACGAGGACCAGTTAGTCTGGGTGGATATCGAAAGCGGACGGATTCATTTGTACGCGCCCGGGACGGGAAATTACCGGTCCGTCGCGGTCGGACAGCGCATCGGAGCCGTCGTGAAGGCCGAAGATGGAAGAATGGTTTGCGCAATGGAGAGCGGCTTCGCTTTCCTGGACCTTGCCGGGGGCGGATTAGAGCCGATCGCCGACCCCGAGGCCCATCTGCCCGGCAACCGATTCAACGACGGGAAGGTTGACCCCGCCGGACGGTTCTGGGCCGGAACGATGCCGATGGACGGCGGGGGGGCGGCCGGCTCGCTGTATCGGCTGGACGGAGACGGCTCGGTCGCCAGGATGGTCGGAGAGATCGGCTGCTCCAACGGACTCGGCTGGAGTCCCGACGGGCGGACGATGTACTACATCGATACGCCGACGCGCCGGATCGACCGGTTCGATTACGACGCGATAAGCGGGAATATCGGCAATCGCCGGACCGCCGCCGTCATTCCGAGGGAGCACGGCTATCCGGACGGTATGACCGTCGATGCCGAAGGGATGCTGTGGGTCGCATGCTGGGACGGTTACGGCGTCAGCCGCATCGATCCCGCGACGGGAAAGCTGCTCGAACGGCTCGAGCTTCCGGTCGCGAGGGTCACCTCCTGCTGCTTCGGAGGCGAGAGCCTGGACGAGCTTTACATCACTTCGGCCAGCGTAGGGCTGAGCGAAGAACAATTGCGAAGGGAACCTCTGTCGGGAAGCCTCTTTATGCATAAGCCCGGCGTAAAGGGTTTGCCTGCTACCGAGTATAAGGCGTTCGGACGATAGGCCGAACGTCCGGCCCGTTTTCTTGAGTTCGTGAAAAAACTTCAGATCCCGGTAGCCGGCTTTCGCGGCGATGTCCTTGACGGGCATCGCCGTTTGGCTCAGCAGCTCGCAGCTCGTTCGGATGCGCAGGTTTTGCACGTATTCCGTGAACGTCTGGCCCGTCGCCCGCTTTAGCATGCGCTGCATGTAACCGACGCTTACGGGCAAGAGTCCGGCGACCTCGGACAAGGTGATCGGCTTGTCGTGATTCCGCTCGATATAGGCCAGCGCCTTGTCCAATTGAGACATCGCGAAAGCCGATGTGCCGCCGGTCGATTCCAGCCGGTACAAGAAGACCAGCAGCTCGGTCAAACGCGCGAAGAGCACGGCTTATGTATGCTGGAGAAAAAGAAGGCCAAAGGGGATGAGCGTTCATGGACGGAGTCGTACCGGAGCGAGGGGAGGAGATCCGGCACAGGCCGGATCTGACGGCGGAATGGGAGGCGGATTGGATATGGAGGTCGCGCCGCGTGCGCATTAACGACTTCGCCTATTTTCGCAAGGAATTTCGCGTAAAGGAAGGGCTGGCGTCGGCCACGCTGTTCTATTCGGCGCATCATACGGCGAAGGTGTTCGTGAACGGCGTCAAGCTCGGCGGCTACGCGTCGCCGGCGCCGACGAATCCGGCTAAGCGCAAAGCGTATTTGGCGTACGACGCAACGAAGCTGCTGTCGGCCGGAGCGAACTGCCTGACCGCGGACGCGCATTACTTGGGAGGAGGCGGGCAAAATGCCGTCGACGGGCTGCCGGGATTCCGGTTGCAGCTTCATTTGAACTACGCCGACGGATCCCGCGCGCTCGTCAAGACGGACGGGACTTGGCGGACGTTGAAAGAAATGCCGCATGCTCCGGGAACGCCGTATCAACAAAACCGCAGAGTATCGGCAATCGAGAATTACGACGCGCGCAAGCTCGAACCGGCATGGCGGTATGCGGGTTACCGCAAGGAAGGCGCGACGAGGCCGACGAAGCCGGCCAAGATCGGACGGACGGACTGGCCGATGATCATCCAGCGCATTCCGGAGGGCGCGATCGGGGAGATGATCGTATGCACCAAGCTTCCGCAGCCGGCAGGCAGCGATCCGGACGGCGACAATCCGCAAGTCTTCGACGCGGGAGCCATCGTGTCCGGGTGGCCTAGATTTACGCTGGCGGGAGCGGCGGGAGCGACGATCCGCCTTCGCTATTCGGAGGATCTGGACGGGAACGGCCGGGTCAAGTACAACGTGGCGAACGAGCATTCCGACCGTTACTACGACGTGTATACGATGCGCGGAGACGAGCGGGAGACGTGGCAGCCGGACTTCTCGTACAAGGCGTTCCGGTACGTGGAAGTGACCGGCTATCCGTACGCAATCGAAGAAGGGGAGCTGCTCGTCTGCTGGGCGCATACGAATATTCCGCAATCGGGCAGCTTCGCTTGTTCGTCCGAGAGTCTGAACGCCTTGTACGCAGCCGTCATCCGAACGCAAAAAAACAACGCGCTCGGCCAGATCGTCGATTGTCCGCATCGGGAGCAGGCGCAATATCTCGCGGATACGGATTTGCAGGCGGAGGCGCTGCTCTATAATTTCGATGCCTTACCGCTGCTCGAGAAGACGCTGGAGGATTTCGCGGACGCGCAGCTGCCGGACGGAACGTTTCCGTTCGTCGCCCCGTCCAATTACGAGCATCCCGATTTCCGTCTGCAAATCCCGGAGTGGGACTTGCATTACGCGACATTGCTATGGAAGGCGTACGAGGCGTCCGGCGATCCCGGCGTGCTGGCGCGCCATTATGAAGCGGCGCGAAGGATGGTCCGATATTTCGTCGGCATTCTGGATGCGGAGACGGGGCTCGTCCCGCTTGACAAAGGCTGGCATATCAGCGATTGGCCTTATCCGACGGTCGAGCACGAGGGACGGCATCTGGCCGTTCAGCAGATCAAGCTCGCGCAGGCGCTCGGGGCGGTTAGCCGCGCTGCGGAGCTGATCGGACGGGCGGACGAAGCCCTTGCGTTGGGGGCGGAGGCGGAACGTCTTCGCGAAAACATACTGGCGCATTTGTACGATCGGCAAGCGAAGCGATTCCGCGACAGCTCGGATTCGTCGGCGGCCCATCAGGGCGTCACCGCGCTGGCGCTGCATGCGGGCGTCGTTCCGGCCGAGGATCGGGAAGAAGCGCTTGCTTACGTCGCGGGCAAGGCATGGGAGTGCCGCACCGTGCTGTCGCTGCCGCTGCTCCGCGCGTTGTTCGACAACGGACGCGAAGCCGAGGCGTTCGCCCTGATCGACCGACGGGAATATCCCGGTTGGGGCTACATGATCGCGCAGGGCGCGACAACGCTTTGGGAAGGCTGGGAGGACATCGAAAGCCATTCCCATGCCTGGAACGGTTATCCGGCCAGGCTGCTGCAGGAATACATCGTCGGCATACGCTCGGAGGCGCCCGGCTTCGCCAAGGCAGTCATCCGGCCATACCTTCCGGACAGCCTGTCGTTCGCGGAAGCGGAAGTGTGGACGCCTCTAGGCAACGTCTATGCCCGCTGGGAGCGAAGTCCGGAGGGCGTTCGCGTTCGTGTGCGGATCCCCGCGGGCATGGACGCGCGGCTGTCGATTAAGCTCGGCCAAACAACGTTCGAACGTCGGCTGGACTGCGGCGATCAGGTTTTGACGGTTCCGCGAGAAGGCTAATGCCCCTGCTCGGAAAGCGGTGCTTACTGCGCCGGATGTTGCGGAGCCTGTCTTGAACGGACTCAGATGACCTTATTTTATCGCAAACCCCATTTTTTACGAAGAATCGGACAGACGATCCGTTATATCCATTATAAGCAGCCATATGGGCAAGATTGAACCGGATAAGGGCTCCTCAGTCCGCATGGATGCGGAAAATGCAGTTTTGTTCACGAATAGCGGATCCTCTGTCCGAACGACTGGGGGGGCGTGGCGCTAACTGGACCGAAGAGGCGACGAGACCGTAAGTATGACGGTTTCGTCGCTATTTTATTGCGATTGCAGCCCCGGCGGACCGCCGGTCCGATCGACAAAGACTGCGGAACGACGAGCATCCTCGACCACAGTCTAGGATCAAAAACGTACGCGAGTCCGTTATGCCGGGAGCTTCCGGGGTTTACAATAGGATCATAAGGTAACCGAAAAGGTGAAGAGAGGTGAAGCAAGTGAAAAGCGGAAATGGCATGGCGTTGCTGCTGATCGGTCTTGGAGGATTAATCATTCTTGGCAAACTTGGCGGATTGGGCTGGCTGTTCGGACTTCTTGTTCCGATCTTGATCATTTTGCTCGGGGTCATGGCTTGGAAAAACGGCAACCGGCTGCTCGGGGTCGTGGTCGCGGCCATCGGGGGATTCATTCTCCTCGGCAAGTTCAGCTTCCTGTTCGTCTGGATCGCGGCGATCGCGATGATCGTATTCGGAATCTCGATGCTCGGCCGCAAGAACCACTCCACCAGATTTTGACTTGATGAAATAGCCGCACGACAAAGGAACAAGGAGGGATACGGGAATGTCCGTAATAAAAAGGGTGCGCGATATGACGGTGGCTACGTTGAACGATCGGCTCGAGAAAGCCGAAGACCCCGTTCGGGTCATCGATCAGTTCTTATGGTCGACGCATCAGGAAATCATTCAAAGCGAAGGACTCCATCGTCAATATGCTTCGCATACGGATCACCTGTACCGGCAATGGAAGGACGCCGAGCAGTGGATGGAGAAACGCGAGCAGCAGGCGGTAACCGCCCTGAAAGCGGGAGAGGAGAACGTCGCCAAGCTGGCGCTTCAAGATAAAGTGCATCACCAGGAGCGCTGCGAAAGATACCGGCAGCTCTACGAGCAGAGCAAAGACGAGCTGAACGATCTGGAGATGCTCCTTCAGGAACTGCGCAACGAATATCGGGCCGTGTACGACCGCCGCCAGTTTTACGTCGCGAAGATGGAATCCCTTCGGTTGCAGCAAAGGCTGAACGCGCGGTTCGCTCCCGGCAACGAAGACACGTCCCAGATGTTCCGCAAGATCGACGACCGCTTGACGGATATCGAGCTGGAAACCCGCAGCCTTCGCGACTTGCGCCGCATGGGACAAGAAACGTTGCTCCACGCCGGCGAAGCCGTAAAAACGACGATCGAGCGCGAATTGGAGCAATTGAAACGCAAACTGCAACAAGGAGGTTAATCAACGCATGCGCAAACTCTATCGCTCTGCGCGGGACCGAAAATTGTTCGGGGTATGCGGAGGATTGGCGGATTACCTGGGCGTCGACGCGACGCTGCTGCGGATCCTCGTGATCATCGTCGCCGTATTCTCCGCGGGTTCCGTTATCCTCGTCTACTTCATCGCAGGGTTCGTCATTCCGAAAGAGCCCCATTACGGCGGCGGATACGGGGCCGGCCCCTACGATCAAGGCTGGAGAGGCCACGACCCGTCTTACCACGGCCACGGCTACAATCAGAGCCAAGGCTGGAACGCCGGACCTTCGAATTATTCGGGAACGGCCGGCGGACCTGGAGCGGGCTATTCGGGAACGGGGGCGCCGCGTCCGGGACCGATCCCTTCGACGCCTCCGAATTCCGCGAAGACGTCGCAAGGCATCGATGCCATGATGGAAGATATCGAGAAGAAGTCGCTGCAAAGAGAGATCGAAGAACTGAAAGCCAGAATTTCAAAATTCGAGAAGGATTCGAAAGGAGAATAACACAATGGGAGTTTTTCAAAGAATTAAAGACCTGACGAAGGCGTCCGTACACGATTTGCTCGATAAGCTCGAAGATCCGGTGGTCATGCTGAATCAATACTTGCGCGATATGGAAACGGAAATTCGCGACGCGGAGGTTACGGTTGCGAAGCAAATGGCTTCCGAGCGCCGGATGAAGCAGCGGCTGGACGAACTGGTTCGCCAAGGCGTCGACCGCGAAGGCCAAGCCGAACACGCGCTCCGCGGCGGCAACGAAGGGCTTGCCCGCAAGCTTCTCGAAGAGAAGGTTCAATTCGACCAACAAGCGGCGAACTTGGCCGATCTTCACGCCCAAGCCAGCGCTCAAGTGTCCGAGCTGACTTCCCAGCTTCACGAAATGAAGGAAGAGTACTACAAGCTGCGCAACAAACGCAACGAGCTGGCGGCGCGCTCGCAAATGGCGAAAGCCCGCAAGCAAATCGCGCAAGTCAGCACGCTTCACACGATCGAGAGCGGAGCGGCTTCCCGGGGCTTCCACCGCATGGAGGAGAAGATCATGCAGATGGAAGCGGAAGCGGACGTCGCCAGAATGCCCAGCTCTCCGTATGGCGGGTCGGCCGGCAGCCGTATCGATCCCGAGAAGGAATTCCGCGTAGAGCAGGAGCTGGACGCGCTCAGAAGCCGGATTCAACCGAACGCGGACAAGGAATAATCGGGAATTCGCGTTTTCCGCAGCGCCAAGTTGTGCTATGATGGCGAATAGTGACGAATAGACTTCGAAGCCATAACGGTTCCCGGCCCGTTATGGCTTTCCCTGCGCATGAGAGCCGGTTCGACAGGAGGTGTAGCCCGACATGAAAAAAAGCAACGCGATTCTGTTCATTGCAGCCGGTATTTACCTCGCCCTCGGCGCCATGGCGGGTTACACGACGGTCAACGCGCTCCTTCTCTTGGTTCTCGGCATCGAGCGTTACCGAACCGACCGGTCGCGGCTCTCGATCGTCGTCGTCGCCTTCAGCGCGCTCGTATTGATCATCACGCAATTCGCCATGTTCGCGCTCGTCGTGCTCGTCTCGCTCGGCATCTATTATTTTCGCGCGAAGCCTCCGGCCGACGGCACTTTCGTCAGCAAGCATAAGCTGTTCATGAACATGAGGCTGGACGAACAGTCCTGGGTGCTGCATTCCATGAGCGTCTGGCACGCGATCGGGGAAATTCGGATGGATATGTCGCTGGCCGTGCCGGAGGACAAGGAAACGACGATCGTGCTTCAAGGCTTGGTCGGCGATTTGGATCTGACGATTCCGGACGATTACGGCATTCAAGTCGACGCGTCCGTGCTGCTCGGTCAAGTCTCCTTCAAGCAGATTCAAGAGGGCGGCATGTTCCATCGCCTGTCGTGGCGATCCCCGAACTTCGACCAAAGCGAGCAAAAATTGAAACTGCAGTTATTTTATCTCGTAGGAGATATCAAAATACGTACGGTATAAGGTCCGGTTTGAGGGGGAGTCGCATGGAGTCTCGGAAAGTCACCAATATGGTTTGGCGCCACATGGGCGAGGCCGTGCTGTACTCTCTGGGCGTAGGCGCGTTGATCGTCTATTTGTTGATCCGGTACGGGGTTGGCGGATCGTTCCGTTCCTGGGAAGATGCCGTAACCTTCTCGCTGACGGCGATCGCCGTGCTGACCGTGACCGGCGCCGTATACGGCTTCTGGCGAAGCTACCCGATCCGTTCCCGGCTGGAGATGCTCAGGGAGACGATGGTTTCGCTGGAAAAAGGCACGCCGTCGTCGTCCTTCCCCAACTTGGGGAAGGACGAGATCGGCAGGCTGGGGGTGCAATTGTCCAAGCTGGGCCGGAAGTGGGAGGAGCAGGTCACCTCGCTGCAGCGCTTGTCCACCAACAATGCCGAGCTTGCGAGCCAGGCCAGGATGAGCGCCGTCGTCGAGGAGCGTCAGCGTCTCGCGCGCGAGCTTCACGACGCCGTCAGCCAGCAGCTGTTCGCCATCTCGATGACGGCGACGGCCGCCGGCCGGACGCTCGATCACGATTTCGAGCGCGCCCGGCGCCAGGTCGAGCTGATCGAGGAGATGGCTTCCGCGGCGCAGTCCGAGATGCGCGCGCTGCTGCTGCATTTGCGCCCCGTGCATCTGGAGGGCAAGAGGCTGGAGCAGGCGATTCCGGAGCTGGTCGAAGAGATGAAAGCCAAGGTGCCGGTCGATATCGCGATCGATATCGAACAGGATTTGCCGTTGAACAAGGGCGTGGAGAACCATTTGTTCCGCATCGTCCAGGAGGCGCTGTCGAACACGCTTCGGCATGCCAAGGCGACGAGGATGGACATCGTGCTTCAGCGCCGCGGGGACAGCGTGAGGCTCGGCATCAAGGACAACGGAATCGGCTTCGATCCCCAGGTCAAGAAGCAAGCCTCCTACGGCATGACGAATATGGAAGAACGCGTGAACGAGCTCGGCGGTTCGCTGAATATCGCGAGCGCTCCCGGCAAAGGAACGAGAATCGAAATCAGAGTGCCCTTGGTGGCGGAAGGCGGATGAACGGATGGCGGAAGATCAGGCATTGGTGAGAGTGCTGCTCGTCGACGACCACGAGATGGTCAGAATCGGGCTCGCCGCCGTGCTGAGCACGGAGGAAGGCATCGAAATCGTCGGCGAAGCGGGCAACGGCATGGACGGTTTGCGCTTGGCGAGGGAGTATTCTCCCGACGTCGTGCTGATGGATCTCGTCATGGAAGGGATGGACGGCATCGAGACGACCCGCCGCATTATGGAAGAAATGCCGGATTGCCGGGTCATCGTGCTGACCAGCTTCCTCGACGACGAGAAGATGTATCCCGTGATCGAAGCCGGCGCCTTCAGTTATTTGCTGAAGACCTCCCGGGCTTCCGAAATCGCCGACGCGATTCGCGCGGCCGCGCGAGGGCAATCCGTGCTCGAGTCGCAAGTCGCCTCCAAAATGATGAACCGGTTCCGGCGTCCGCCGCAAGCGGCCAGCCAGCCGCACGAAGATTTGACCGAGCGGGAGATGGAAGTGCTGAAGCTGATCGCGTTAGGAAAGTCGAACCAGGAAATCGCGGACGAGCTGTTTATCGGCATTAAAACGGTCAAATACCATCTCACGAACCTGTTCGGCAAGCTTGGCGTGGAGGATCGGACGCAAGCGGCGATCTACGCCCACCGCAACGGCCTCGCCGATTAGATCGGCCACACCGCCCTGACGCGATTTAGCGAGATGACGGCTTTCTCGGTGCCGAGCGGCATCGGGGGATCCAGACTAAGCTTCCCCCAATAGAGCGGTTCGGGGTCGAGCTCCCCGTGCCCGGCGGCGCTGATCTCCGCTTGCGCTTTCGACCTGCGCGGGCGTTTCGCCGGACGAGCCGTTCGTTCGCCGTTCAACACGAGAGACGAAGAACCGTACGACGTCAAAATTCCGGTATGGAGACTGTCGTCGTCCGTGATCACGCAGACCGCATAACCTTGCATTCGCTTGAGGGAAGGCTCGTAATCGCGGAACGAATCGTCCATCATAGGATCATCCTCCTGAATCGCTTCGTGATCAAAATTGGACTTTTTGAACTTCCTCTTATAGTGTATGCCCATCGTGACAGGCGTGTACGGGCGTTCACCTATCGGGTGGAAAGGACAACCAAAAACGTAGCGTCGTCCCATGAATTGTGCTACACTACAAAGCATGAGAACCGGCGCCGAAATCCGCTCGTCCAATATCGCCGACAAGAAAGATGAGGATTATGATTGCCAATAATCGCGAGATGATTTCCGCTCCTGAAGCGGTCTATTTCATTTTTGGAGCGACGGGCGATTTAGCCCGGCGCAAGCTTTTTCCCGCATTGTACAGCCTGTACCGCGAAGGGAAGCTCGGGGAGCGATTCGCCATCGTCGGCCTTGCCCGTCGCCCCCGCACGGACGTGCAATTCCGGGACGACGTCTGCCAGTCGATCCGCGAGTTTGCCCGTTACAAACCCGGAGAGCAAGAAGATTGGGACGCGTTCGCCGATCGATTTACATATTTATCCCTGGACACCGGCAACGTCGAAGCGTTCAAGCGGTTGCGGGAGCACACCGAGGCGCTGGAAGCGGCTTACGGCATTCCGGGCAATCGCCTGTTTTATTTGGCGCTGGCTCCCGAGCTGTTCGGAAGCGTCTCCCGCAATTTGCGCGACGGAGGCTTGCTGGAGAGCAAGGGCTGGCATCGTCTGGTCATCGAGAAGCCGTTCGGCTACGATTATCCGTCGGCCGAGAAGCTGAACGAGGAAATCCGCCAGGTGTTCAAGGAGAACGAAGTGTTCCGGATCGATCATTACCTCGGCAAGGAAATGGTGCAGAACATCGAGGTGATCCGGTTCGCCAACGGCTTCTTCGAGCCGCTGTGGAACAAAAACCATATCGCCAACGTTCAGATTACGCTCGCGGAGACGGTGGGCGTCGAGGATCGCGGCGCGTATTACGACAAATCGGGCGCGCTCCGGGACATGGTCCAGAACCATATGCTGCAGATGCTGACGATGATCGCGATGGAGCCGCCGGCCAGGCTCGATCCCGAGAGCATTCGCGACGAGAAGGTGAAGGTGCTTCGCTCGGTCCGGAGATACGCGGACGAAGCCGACGTTCGCGGCCATATCGTGCGCGGCCAATACGCGAGCGGCGCGTTGAAAGGAAAAGCGCTGAAGGGCTACCGGGAAGAAGACCATGTCGATCCATCGTCCGTAACCGAGACGTTTTTCGCCGCCCGTCTCTTCGTCGAAAACTTTCGCTGGGCGGGCGTGCCGTTCTACGTTCGGACGGGCAAGCGGCTCCCCGTGAAATCGACCGAGATCGTCGTCGAGTTCAAGAACGTGCCCGGCAACGTGCTGTTCGCGAGAAAACAGGAGCTTCAGCCGAATTTGCTCGTCATCCGCGTCAATCCGATGGAGGGCATCTATATTCGGATCAACGCCAAAAAGCCGGGCAACGACATGAAGATCCAGCCGGTGGCGATGGAGTTCTGCCAGAGCTGCCAGATCGGGATCAACACGCCCGAAGCCTACGAGCGGCTCATCTACGACGCGGCGCGCGGGGAAGGCACATACTTCACCCGGTGGGACGAGCTTGCCGCGGCCTGGAAGATCATTGACCCGATCGCGGCGGCTTGGCGGGACTACGCCGTCGAGCCCGCCCTATACGCGGCGGGTTCCTGGGGCCCTGACGAGGCAGACCGCCTCCTGGAAGCGGACGGCTTCCACTGGTGGCCGGTGAACGGCCAGGAAGAGGACAACGTGATCTGGGTATCCAATACCGGGAAATAAGCTTCGGGGAGGACGAATCGATGCCGAAAATATACGATATCAGCATGACGGTCGAAGAGAGCATGCAAGTCTGGAAAAACTACGAGCATAAGAAACCGAAAATCGACAACGTGCAAAACCACGATCAAGGCAAACCTCACGAAAGCTTGCTGACGATGAACGTCCACACCGGCACGCACGTGGACGCTCCCTTGCACATGCTCGCGGGCGGCGAGACGATCGAGACGATTCCGCTGGAGCGGCTCGTCGGTCCGGCGCGGGTGCTGGACTTGACGCACGTGAAGGATTCGATTACGAAGGAAGATTTGTTGCCTTTCGCCATTCTGCCGGGCGAACGGCTGCTGTTCAAGACGTCCAGCTCGTTCAGCGAAGATTTCCTGATGGATTTCGTCTTCCTGCGGGAAGACGGCGCGCGGTATTTGGCCGAGATCGGCGTCGGCGTCGTCGCGACGGACGCGCTCGGCATCGAACGGGCGCAGGCCGAATATCCGACGCACCGGACGCTGATGCGGAGCGGCGTCATCATCGTCGAGGGCTTGCGGCTGAAGGACGTTCCGGCGGGCAATTACACGCTCGTCATCGCGCCGCTGAAGCTGACCGGAATCGACGCTTCGCCGGCTCGCGCCTTTCTGCTGGGCGACTGATATTCGCGATCGTACGAAGGAACCTTGGGAGCTGCTCCCAAGGTTCCTTTTTTTACATATCAGAAAATTTTCGACGGTGAAAGGGTCTTCATTCCGCTTGATCTTTTGCTATCGGACACAAAAGACGTTATTTTGCCGAAACCCCTTCATTTTGAAGGCGAATCGGACAGACGATCCGTTATTTTGATGATCAAGGGCCGAAATCGCCATCTCGGAGCCAAATAACGGATCCTCTGTCCGCGAAGGTAGCCAAAACCCGGTTTTGTTCACAATTAGCGGATCCTCTGTCCGTACGGCCTAGGACATTGGCAGCATGGCGGGACTGTGGGCGATGGAGCAAGGCGAGATGGTGGCGGCGGACGAGGTGAAAAGTTTGCGAAAACGGAAGAACGGAAAGTGGAACGAAAACTGTATAACATTCGCTATTCTTTTCCGAATCGTCTCCGACATAAAAGTTCTCCCGCCATCCTCAAGGACGGCGTGAGCCGTTTATGCTTGTTGATTTTTCGATTTACAACGTAACAATGTTATGTTACATTGATTGCGGGGGGATGAAGATGGAACAACAACTCATTTCCAAAAAAGAGCTGCTCGACGAAACGGGTATTTCGTACGGACAGTTGTACCGCTGGAAGAGGAAGCAGCTCATTCCGGAAGAGTGGTTTATTCGCAAATCGACGTTTACGGGCCAGGAGACGTTTTTCCCGAAGGCGCTCATTTTGGCGCGGATCGACAAAATCATGAATATGAAAGAGGATTTGTCGTTGGACGAATTGGCCGACAAGCTCTCTCCCTTGCTCCCGGCTTACGAGCTGCGCAAATCCGAGCTCGCAGAACGAAACATTGTTTCGCATGTTGTGCTGCAAAGATTCGCTGGGGACGATTCCGATGCGACCGTGTATACGTTTGACAAGCTGATGTACTTCTATATCGTCGACAAGCTTCTTCAGGCCGGAGAGATGAGCATGGAAGAAGGCGAACGATTGCTGGAGACGATGCGGGAGCACTTTCCGAAATTCGAAGGCAAGCCGTGCGATCTCGTGTTTACGCGCAAGATGGGCGTATCGTTTTTCGCCTTGCTGTCGGTGCCGGCCGAGCTTCGTTTCGAGACCGGCGTCAAAGTCGTCGCGCGGGTATCCATTCCCGAGTGCGTCGAACGATTGAAAGGGATATTGGGATAGGAGGAAATCGGAATGGAACAGGATATGAAGCCGGACTTGGTCATTAACGGGGTAAGCACGGCCGGCGGCGGGGAGTACGCGAAAGTGCGGATCGACGGCGTCGGAACCGTGGAAGGAGACGTCGCGACCGAAAGATTCGATTGCAACGGAATGACGAAAATCCGGGGGCGGCTGCACGCGGATTCGGCCGATATCGACGGGATGTTTACGATCGAAGGGAACTTGTCCGCGAGAAGCGCGACGGTCGACGGGCACGCGAAGGTGAAGGGCTCCGTCAAGGCGGACGGATTAGCGGTTAACGGTCTGTTGAACGTCGCGGGAGATTGCGAGATCGAGCATTTACGCTTGGAGGGCGCCTTTGATGTGCGCGGCTTATTGAATGCCGGGGAGCTGAGCGTCATGCTGCACGGCAAGGGCAAGGCGCGAGAAATCGGCGTCGAATCGATTCGGGTTCGCCGCAAGTCCAGAGGGCCGTGGGGCAAGCTGCTGACCTGGATTATCCCTCATTACTCCCCCGAATTGGAGACGTATTCCATCGAAGGGGACGATATCGATCTTGAATATACCGAGGCGACGGCCGTGAGAGGGAACCGGGTCATCGTCGGCAAAGGCTGCAAGATCGACTTGGTCGAATACCGGACGGAGTTGTACGTCCATCCGAGCGCGAAAATCGGCAAAGAGGTGAAGACGGATGGCTGAGGAACAAAGACGCGATTTGAGAATGATCGGAAATTCGGCTTCGAAAGGCGGCAAATACCGCAACGTGAAGCTGACCGGGGAGGGCTCGTTCGACGGGGACGTCGATTGTGTCAAGCTGTCCCAGATCGGGGAGTTGAAAGTAAAAGGCGGCTTGCGCGCGGAAGCGATAAAGCTGACCGGGGAGTGCGAGATCAACGGCGCGCTGGAAGCTTCGAAGATCGGCGGCCGGGGCGAGTTGAAGGTCAAACGGGGACTTCGCGCGGAGAAGGTGCGGTTTACCGGCAACGTCGACGTCGGCGGGAATTGCGAAGCGGGAACGTTCGAAGTGAACGGAGCGTTCGAGGTTGACGGCCTCGTCAGCGCGGATGGGCTGGACGTCCGCTTCTTCGGGCCATGCCGGGCCCGGGAGATCGGCGGGGGAAGGCTGCGCGCGAGAAGAAGCCGGACGACGAAGCTGATCACTGATCAAATCGAGGGGGCAGGCCGTGCTCGCTGCGGCCACGATCGAAGGAGACGACGTGGAACTCGAGCATACGACCGCGGACGTTGTTCGCGGCAACCGCGTGTCGATCGGTCCGGGCTGCCGGATCGGCCGGGTGGAGTACCGGGATTCGTACAAGGCGCACAAGAGCGCGGTCGTTAACGAAGTCTTCCGGCAATAGAAGGAGGGGGGCCGACGCTTGCGCTCCCCATCGCGGGACTCTCGCTCCCCGTCACGCTGAGATCGCGGCGGGCCATTAGCACCAAGACGCGATTCGCCGGATGCGAATGCCCTTGCCGGGCGATAAATGTGATATAATGAAAATCGTCATTTTCACTGAGAAGGGAATTCACGATCCGATGAGTCAACCGACCCCCGACGAATTGCGGCAGGAAGTCGCCAAACGCCGCACGTTCGCGATCATATCCCACCCCGACGCGGGGAAAACGACCTTGACGGAGAAGCTGCTGCTGTACGGCGGTGCGATCCATACCGCCGGTTCCGTCAAGGCACGCAAGGCGGCGCGCCATGCGACGAGCGACTGGATGGAAATCGAGAAGCAGCGGGGCATCTCCGTTACTTCGTCCGTCATGCAGTTCCAATACGCCGGCAAGCAGGTCAACATTCTCGATACGCCGGGCCACCAAGACTTCAGCGAAGACACTTACCGCACGCTGACCGCCGCGGACAGCGCGGTCATGCTGATCGACGTCGCCAAGGGCGTCGAGGCGCAGACGATCAAGCTATTCCAGGTATGCAGCAAGCGCGGCATCCCGATATTCACGTTCATCAACAAGCTGGACCGCGAAGGCCGGGATCCGTTCGAGCTGCTGGAGGAAATCGAGCGCGTGCTCGGCATCCGTTCGGTGCCGATGAATTGGCCGATCGGCATGGGACGGGAGCTGTGCGGCGTCTACGATCGCATGAAAAACCAAGTCGAGCTGTTCCAAGGGAAGGACCACTCCGAGATCGAGGTTCGCAAGACGAGCGACTACAACGATCCGATCATCAAGGAGATGGCCGGGGAGTATATGGCGGAGAAGCTTGCTTCGGAGCTCGAATTGCTCGACGTGGCCGGAGATTCTTTCGATTACGATAAAGTGCGCACGGGGCAGCTGACGCCGGTGTTTTTCGGCAGCGCCGTGAACAATTTCGGCGTCCAGACTTTTTTGGAAAATTTCCTCGAGCTTGCGCCGCAGCCGACCGAGCGCAAGACGACGGAAGGGACGGTCGACCCGGAGGAAGCGAAGTTTTCAGGCTATATTTTCAAAATCCAGGCGAACATGAATCCGGCCCACCGGGACCGGATCGCGTTCCTGCGCATTTGCTCGGGCAAATTCAACCGCGGGATGAGCGTTCGCCACGTCCGCGTCGGCAAGGACATCAAGCTGTCCCAGCCGCAGCAATTTCTCGCGCAAGACCGCGATATCGTCGAGACGGCGTATCCGGGAGATATTATCGGGCTGTTCGACCCGGGCATTTTCCGCATCGGGGACAGTCTGAGCGAAGGCCGGGACGTCTTATTCAACGAGCTGCCGACGTTTTCTCCCGAAATTTTCTCTAAAGTCTCGATCAAGAACGCGCTGAAGCAGAAGCAGTATCTGAAAGGGCTTGACCAGCTGACGGAGGAAGGCATGGTGCAAGTGTTCCGTTCGGTCGGCTCGTTCGAGGATACGTATCTCGGCGTCGTCGGGCAGCTGCAGTTCGAGGTGTTCGAGTACCGCATGAAAAACGAATACGGCGTCGACATCCAGCTGTTCCGCACGCCGTTCCAGTTCGCCCGTTGGATCGTCGGCAAGGCGGATCCGGCGAAGTTCCGCATCAATTCGATCTTGGTCAAAGACAAAAACGACGTCGACGTCGCGCTGTTCGAGAACGAATACGCGATGCGCACCGCGATGGAAAGAATGCCGGAGCTGCAATTTTTGGAAGTCGCGCCGTAAGCGCTGGCCGATTGCCGGCCGCCGAGCTTGCTTCTTCGCGGAGAGGGAGCAAGCTGAAACGGACACAGACGCCCTTATTTTGCCGAAACCCCCTCATTTTGCTGGCGTTTCGGACAGACGATCCGTTATTTCGATGATCAATGGCCGAGATCGCCGTTATCGAGCCCAATAACGGATCCTGTGTCCGGGAAGGCGCGCAAAACCCGGTTTTGTTCACAATTAGCGGATCCTCTGTCCGAACAGGCAAGGGGATTGGAACAAAATCGAGTTGGTGGGCATTGGAGCAAGGCGAGGCGGTGGCGACGGGACGGATGGGGCGAGTGTTCTATGGAAACGGAAGAGCGAGAAGAGGAACGATACAGCGCAAAAAGGACCGTCAGGGCAAACCCCCTGTCCAACGGGACGCCGATGAGATAATCCCGCGATGGTCAGCCAGAAGACATCTTCCCGACATTCCAGTCCCGACCGAAGCCCCACTGGCAGCCGCTTCAGCCAGAGCAGCCCCGGCGTAGCCAGCCCCTTTCAAGCGCCGTAGTTTGGATTAGCCAAACTACACGTCCGCACCAAGCCTCGTTCGAGCGCCGTAGTTTGGATTAGCCAAACTACACGTCCGCACCAAGCCTCGTTCGAGCGCCGTAGTTTGGATTAGCCAAACTACACGTCCGCACCAAGCCTCGTTCAAGCGCCGTAGTTTGGATTAGCCAAACTACACGTCCGCACCAAGCCTCGTTCAAGCGCCGTAGTTTGGATGAGTCGAACTAAACGCCTGCAAACGGGTCTGCCGAAAAGCGGGCGAGTCTGCGGCTTCGTCGTTGAACGCCGCGCCGAAGAACGGTACAATGGGAAGAAACTTCGTGCGGAGGCGGGACGGGTGGGCAATAGATTGATCGTCAAGGGCGGAACGGTCGTTCTCCCGGAAGGGGAAACTAGAGGCGACCTGGTCATCGAAAACGGCATCGTCTCATCCGTGAACGAGGCGGGAAGCGCGAGCGCAAACCGGGCGGACGCCGACGTCATCGACGCCGAAGGCGGCTACGTGCTGCCGGGCTTGATCGATATTCACTGCGATGCCATCGAGAAGGAAATCGAACCGCGGCCGAACACGCTGTTTCCGATGGAGATGGCTTTTTTGCAATTCGAGAGAAAGCTGGCGGGCCACGGGATTACGACGATGCTGCATTCGTTGTCGCTGGGCGTGGGATTGAGCTTGCGCGGCGAACATCTCGTCGGGGAGATCGTCCGGCTGATCGCGGACATTCGCGCGGAGAGGGCGATGATCCGGCACGGCGTCCATCTGCGGTACGAGGTGTCCCATTTAACCGGCTTCGAGCTGGCGCGGCGATTAATGTCCGAAGGTCATCTCGACTATCTGTCGTTGATGGACCACGCCCCGGGACAAGGACAGTATCGCCGGCCGGGCTCGTTCGAAAGGTACGTCATGAAAAACCAGGGCGTCGATCTGGACGAGGTCGCGAAAATCGTCGAAGAGCTGCAGGAGAGAAGGAGCCGCGTGGACTGGGAGAAGCTGAAGGCGTTGACCGCGCAAGCGCGCGACCGAGGGATCGCCGTCGCCTCGCACGACGACGATACCCCGGACGCCGTCGATCGTTCGCTCGGGTTCGGCGCGACGGTATCCGAATTTCCGCTCCATCTGGAAACCGCGCATTACGCGAGCCGTCGCGGAATGGGCGTATGCGTCGGCGCGCCCAATATCGTCAGGGGCGGGTCGCACGACGGGAATCTGAAAGCGTTGGACGCCGTGCGGGAAGGCGCGGCCGACATTTTGTGCTCGGATTACCATCCCGCATCGTTGCTGCAGGCGATATACGTATTGGCCGCCGAAGGGGTGCCGTTGCACAGGGCCGTAAACATGGCGACGCTCCAACCGGCCAAGGCGCTAGGGATCGATCGGACGGTCGGCTCACTGGAGCGGGGGAAAAGAGCGGACGCGATCGTCGTTCGGCTCTATCGGGGGATTCCCCTCGTCAGCCACACGATCGCGAACGGAACGGTCGTCCATTCGTCGAAGGATATCGGTTAAGCTTGTTCGGGAAGGTTGCTGCGAAGGACGGAGACCATTTTCTTGCGGGCGGCTTCCGTGCTGTTTTTCCATATGATCTCGAAGAGCACGCCGAGCCCGGGCAGGGCCATGTCTTCCGAATCGATCGAGCCTTCGATGATTTCGGCCAGCTGTTCGTCCTCTTTGCCTTGCACCCGATGAACGACTGCTTGTCTCAAGTCTATATCCACGGACGCTGTTCCTCCTAACGGACGTTATTCCCGTGTAGATTTTCCCGAACGCGCGCCGATTATCCGGAAAACGAATATGATATAATGAGCCCATCGAAGGATTGCGGGGAGGAACGGATCTGCGTGGCCAAAAAAACGCACGGAAAAAAGCAGTTCGCCATTATCGGATTGGGCCGGTTCGGCTCGAGCGTCGCAAAATATTTGGCGGCAATGGGGTACGAGGTGCTCGCGGTGGACGACAACGCCCAGCGCGTCCAGGACGTCGCCCATTTCGTCACGCACGCGGTATCGGCCGACTCGACGGACGAGGAAGCGATGAGCGCGCTCGGCATCCGCAATTTCGACGTCGTCGTCGTCGCGATCGGACAAGACATTCAATCGAGCATTTTGACGACGTTAATCCTGAAGGATCTTGGCGTACCTTCAATTATCGTGAAAGCTCAGAACGAGCTGCACGGCAAAGTGCTGAACAAGATCGGCGCGGACAAGGTCGTGTATCCGGAACGGGATATGGGCTTGCGCGTCGCCCACCACCTCATCTCGCCGAACATTCTCGAGCATATCGAGCTGTCCGCGGATTACAGCATCGTCGAGATGAAGCTGCCGACCTCGATGATCGGGAAAAACTTGAAGCAGCTCAATATCCGTCATAAATACAATTGCAACGTGCTCGCCGTCAAGCGCAACGGAGAGATGAACATTACGCCCCGCGCCGACGAGCCTCTTATTCAGGACGACGTGCTCGTCATCGTCGGCAAGAACGATCAATTAACGAAATTGGAGCAAGCGCATGCGGAGCTTTGATCACGAGATCTCTTCGGCCGCCAATCCCCGCGTGAAGAGCTGGGCGAAATTGCTGGAACGGAAAACCCGCGATCGGGAAGGCAAGTTCCTGCTCGAAGGCGTTCACCTGGTCAAGGAAGCGTTGGAAGCGGGCTGGCCGCTGGAAATCGTGGCGTTCGAGCAGGGAACGAACGTCCTGGAGGAAATCGGGGAAGCGTCTCCTTCGAACGGGCCCGGCGGCTTGAGCGAGCCGACATGGATCCCGGTTTCTTCGGAAGTGATCGCGAAATGCAGCGACACCGGAACGCCGCAGCCGATCTTCGCCGTCGCCCGCAAGCGCCCGCCGAGCGCGGAAGCGTTCTTCGCAGCGGAGCGAAGCCTCGTCGTCGTTCTGGACGGCGTTCAGGATCCCGGCAACGTCGGTACGATCGTCCGAAGCGCGGCCGCGAGCGGGGCGACGGCCGTCGTGCTGGGGAAAGGCACCGCGGACCTGTACAGTCCGAAGACGGTCCGTTCGACGATGGGGGCGCTGTTTCACGTGCCGGTGCTCGAAGCGAATCTTCTCGAGCTCCTTCCGGAGGCTGCCGCGCGAGGCGTTGCCATCGTCGGCACGAGCTTGCAGGCCGCCCGATCCTGCTACGAATACGATTTCGCGAACGGCAGCGCGTGGCTTGTCCTCGGCAACGAGGGCAGCGGGATATCGCCGGAGGCGGCCGCATTCGCGCATGCGAATGTAATTATCCCGATGAGCGGCCGGGCCGAATCGCTTAACGTGGCGATGGCCGCGACGGTGCTTCTGTTCGAGGCTCAGCGGCAGCGGCTTGTGTCCCCCAGTAATAATTCCTGTCCAACTCGTTTCTGAACAGAAGGAGGATTCCATGGGACAGTATTTGCAATTGGGCATCTGCCATCAGATGTGGATACAAAAAAGAGAAATAGCTGAGGTATCAATTGAGCAAGTAAACAGAGAAGTCGGCAAATTTGTGGACTTGAATCTCTTTAATTTCGAGGAGACTGAGGAATATATCTGCTTTACTATCAAGAAGAAGCTGATTGAAGAACAATTAAAGAAGTTCCTGGAGGAGCAATTCGCTCTTTATGACGAAGGTTACGAAGAAGAATTTAGTTCGGTGTTGTCTGAGATTGCTGAGAAATCGTTTGATAAAATGATCGAGCTGGCAAAAGAAAAGGAATTTCGCTTTTTTCAGTACAGTAATGTTTATGATGATATCGAGATTTCGCCTTGGCGGACAGTTCGTGTGCAAACGTCATTATTGGTGATCTTTGTTGAGGGTAAATTGTTTATGGAGTCCTATAACAGTTACCTTCGATATTTGGAGAAGCTGGTTCGTGCCAGTTCAAAACAATTCATTGCGGGAGCGTTTCGAGCCTGTATTGAATAGTTAGGGGATAGGCATGTTCTTGGCAATCTCAATAGCTTTTGTCCGTTCCCCTTCTACTCGGCCCTCTATTCGGCCTTTCTTTCGAACTTCCGCAAATACCACGCATGGAGAGTATTATTGCAGGTTAACTTCTAGCAATGCCCGAAACCGAAAAAATGCAACCTCGGACGAAATTTGATGCCTTACGTTCGGGGTTGCCCCTGTTTATACTTTCGATGAAAGTGCTTACATATCAGTCAGCCGTTGAAAGATAAGATCAGGGAGAGGTGCGGGCATTGACCAAACGATGGACTGGCGGCAGGAGACTGTTCAATCTCGCGATGTGCATTTCGTTGGCGCTCGGATTGCTCGGGGGAACCGGGGCGCCGGGCAAGGCGAGCGCGGCGTCGGAAGGCGCGGGCGCGTTTTCCGACACGAAAGGGCATTGGGCGGATTCGACGTTGCGGAAGTGGAAGGACGGGAAGCTGACGAAAGGATACCCGGACGGGTCGTTCCGCCCCGGCCAAGCCATGACGAGAGCGGAATTCGTCAAGCTTGTCAACGGGATCTTCGGCTTCTCTTCGGCCGGGAGCGCTTCGTTCTCGGACGTGGAGGCGGGCAGGTGGCACGCGCCGGAAGTCGCTGCCGCCGTCGAAGCGGGTTATATCGCCGGCTATCCCGGCAATTTGTTCAAGCCGGACGCGATCATCAGCCGGCAGGAGGCCGCCAAAATCGTCGCGGGCCTGTTCAAGCTGCCGCCCGCCGGACCGGACGCGCTGCTGAAATATCGCGACCGGGCCGATATTGCGGGCTTCGCTCGCGAGTCGCTGGCGCAATTAGCATCCGGGCAATACTTGCAGGGGTTTACGGACGGCACGATTCGTCCCGCGGCCGAGCTGTCGCGGGCGGAAGCGATCGTGCTGCTCGATCGGCTGGCGCCGCACGTCATCCGCGAGGCGGGCGTCGTCGCCGGACTGAACGCGGCCGGGAACGTGATCGTCTCGGCGGCGGGTGTAAAGTTGAAGGATTCGACGGTGGCGGGCGATCTGTTGCTGACGGCAGGCATCGGCGAAGGCGATGCCGGGCTGGAAAGCGTGAACGTCGAAGGGACGACGCACGTGAACGGCGGGGGCGCGAACAGCGTCATTTTCCGCGATTCGCATCTGAACGAGGTGCATATCGACAAGAAAAAATCGCCGGTTCGCGTCGTATTTGCAGGCAAAAGCAGCGCGGCGAGCGTACGCGTCGATTCCGAAGCGATTGTGGAAACCGGCGAAGAAACGGACGTGGACGCCTTCACGGTCGGCGAATCGGGCAAGGGCACGAAGCTGAACGGGGAAGAGGTTAAGCCCGGGGAAAGCTTCCGGATTCGCGGCGGGAAGCTTGAGGCGAACGGCACGGACACCGAAGGGAGCGGCGGCAACGCCGGCGGGATCGGCGGCGGAGGCTCCGGCGGAAATAGCGGCGGAAACAACGGGGGGAGGACGATGTGGCGGCTCGTCTGGAGCGACGAATTCAATGGCGGCGGCGATGCCGACGAGAACGGCCTGGACCGGAGCAAATGGGATTATCAGCTCGGCACCGGAGCGGAGTACGGGCTGGTTGGCTGGGGCAATAACGAGCAGCAATATTATAAAAAGGAGAACGTGAAGGTCGAGAACGGCAAGCTGACGATTACCGCATTGGACGACGGATACGGCGGCATGCCTTACACGTCGGGCCGACTATGGACGAAGCCGAATTTCTCCAAGGCGTACGGCAAGTTCGAGGCGAAAATCAAGCTGCCCCTCGGGCAAGGCTTGTGGCCGGCGTTCTGGATGATGCCGGCGGACGACGAATACGGCGGCTGGGCCGCCTCCGGAGAGATCGACATTATGGAAGCGAAAGGCCGTCTGCCCGATCGGATCGGCGGCGCTCTTCATTACGGGCGCGGTTGGCCGGGCAACAAGTATACGGCGAAGGATTATCAATTTCCGCAAGGCCAGAACATTACCGGCGAGCATGTGTACGGGCTCGAATGGGAGCCCGGAGAAATTCGCTGGTACGTGGACGGACAGCTGTACCAGACCGTAAATAACTGGGACAGCACGGGGGTCGACCAGCCGGCGAAATACGCGTTTCCGGCCCCGTTCGACAAGCCGTTCTACCTGATATTGAACTTGGCTGTGGGAGGCACGTTCGACGGCGGCTTGACGCCCGACCCGTCGGATCTTCCGGCGAAAATGGAAGTCGATTACGTGCGCGTCTACGAGCTTGTTGGCCGGCCATACAAAACGCCCGCAGAGCCTTCGATCGAGCAGGAACCGTTGCCGAACGATTATAAGCGGCCGATCGAGGGGAATTACGTGCACGATCCGTCCTACGATCGGGGCTTCAAGACGATTACCGAAGCGGACGAACCGTTGGACCCGAACGATTGGAATTTCGTGCGTATCGGCAGCTTCGGCGGCAACGGCACGATCGGTACGGAGACGATCGCCGGGACGACGTTCGCGAAGACGGACATTTTGGAGGCAGGCCACGAGCTTCATTCGGTTCAGCTCATCCAGAACGTCACGCTGGGCAAAGGGCGATGGTATAAGCTGACGTTCGACGCGAAGTCGTCGGCGAATCGGGATCTCGCGGTCAAGCTGGGAGGCGGAGCGGATCGGGGATGGGTCGTTTATTCGGATCAGATGACGGCCAAGCTGACCGCGGAAATCCAAAGCTATGCGATGACGTTCCAGATGGCGGCGGACACCGACGTGCTTGCCCGGCTCGAATTCAATATGGGGTTGCACGCTAATCCGGTCTGGATCGGCAACGTCAAGCTGGAGGAGGTTGTTGCGCCCGATCCGTATGCGGAGGATGCGCCGAAGCAGCCGCTTGCGGGCAATCATATCTACAACGGGACGTTCGATTTGGGCCGGATGGACCGGATGACGTATTGGCAATTCGAAGCGTCAGGCGGCGCGAGCGCGACCGCTTCGGTCGATCCGGCGGAAAGACAGCTTAAAGCGTCCATTCGGACGGGCGGTTCTTCAACGGAGTCGATTCGACTGTGGCAGCCGGGCATTCAATTGCTGCAGCCGAACGACTACCGATTGACCTTCCGCGCGAAAGCCGACCGGGCGCGCGCGATCGAAGTGGCCGTGCGCAAGTAGGACGGAACGGCGTACAGCGGCAAGCGAACGATCGAATTAACCGATACGATGAAGGAATACGCCGTGGAGTTTACGATGAACGAAGCGAGCGATACGCAAGGAATCGTGGAGTTTCTGCTGGGCGGCAGCGCGGTCGGGGTCACGCTGGACGATGTGAAGCTCGTTCGACTGACGGATATCGGCATCGGCGGTCTTCCGCTGGAGGAGCAATTCCCGCTGAAAAACGGGGATTTCTCGGACGGCAAGACGGGTTGGTCCGAACATGTGGAAGGCGTTCACGGAGATTCAAGTTCAAGCGCCGAATTCTCGGTCGCGGATGAAGTGATGACGATCGACATTGCCGACATAGGCAACGAATCGCATCACGTCATGTTGATGCAAAATGATTTTCCACTGAGGCGAGGACATACGTATGTCGTGAAGGCGGATGCCAAATCGTCGGTCGCTCGCGACATGGAGTTCGTAATCGACAATGCAACGTACCATCGCCATCTCTCCGAACGCGTGTCATTGACGACGGAGTGGCAGACGTTCTCCTATGAGCTGACGCCGACCGACGATTGGACGGTATCGTTCAAGCTGCTGCTCGGCGCGCTTGAAGGGATGGACGATCCGGGAACGCACTCGGTGCGGGTCGACAATGTCCGGGTCGAGGAGGTGGGCGCCCGCGAGAAGGCGTTCCCGCTGCAAAACGGAAGCTTCGACGACGGCATGACGGGATGGTCCGAGCACGTGCAAGGTCGATACGACGGCTGGGATAAGGAGACGGTCGTAGAAGCGGTCTACGGTACGGCGACAGCGAAGATCGCCAACGTTGGTCTATTTCCTTGGGATATTATGCTGTTCCAGGACGGATTGCCGATCCAGGAGGGAGTCGATTACGTCGTCAGCTTCGAGGCCGACTCGAGCGTCGCGCGACCGATCGAAGTGACCGCGGAGAACGGCGGTTATCATCGTTATCTGAATCAGCCGCTCACGCTGGATACGGAGACGCAGTCGTATCGATTCGAGTTTAAGGCAACGGCGAACGACACGGTCGCTTTGAAATTTTTACTAGGCAAGCCGAACGGAGAGGGTGTCCCCGCGCCGCCGGTGCCTCATGAAATACGGATCGACAACGTTCGGTTCGAGATCAAGGGGGCGAAAGAAGCGACCGGCGAGAAATAAACTTAGCTAACCAAGTCATAAAAGAATCCGACGGCGTTCCGTTGCGGCCTCCCGGCCCGAACGGAACGCCGTTTTGCTTTGCGGCGCCGGCTGCGGCGTGGAAACCAAGCAACTTTTTCACGGCCGAATCGTCTATATCCGGAAAATGGGTTTGTCGGAGGGGAATGGAGATGAACAAAAAAACGGCGGGAGCCTTTATCATGATCGCTTGCGCATTGGCGCTGCTGCTGGAACCGGTCGTCCGGTCGGTCGGCAGCGCCCCGGCGTCCGGCCTTAAGGAAGCCGTTCCGCCCGCCGACCGGATCGAAAGGCTCTCCATCCCCGCGGAAACCGGGCCGGATCAAGTCGAGCCGGTCGTTGCCGATGCTCGTTCGTTTGCGCCTTTGCAGCCGGAGTTGGCCGGGACGAATAAAGGTTTTGAAGTCCGGTTCGACGAATCGTCCGTCAGCCTCGTGGATACGGTCGCGCTCTCTTCCCGCGTCGTCCATGTCGTCGCCAGATCCGAAGATCTCGAAGACGGGGCCGGAGGCGCGATCTGGAAATTCGAAGCGATCGTCGTCGAACCGATCTCCCGTCGGCTGACCGTCCATCCGCTGTATGAATTCCCGGAGTGGCCGCCAATGGGCTTCGGCCCGATCGCTTCTCCGGACGGGAAAAGCCTGTTGTTCGTTCGCCCGGAGAGTTTCGGAACCCGCGTCGCGTACGATTTGGCGAGCTTGAACGCGGAAACCGGGAAGCTGTCCGTACTGGCCCCGCGATTTTGGATTGCGGAATCGGAGCAAGGGCGATTGTTCGACGATTTCCTGCTTGGAGCGCATTTGTTAGCCGAGGAAGGAAATTCGGGCGGGCAACTGCTGTTATCCAGCTTCAAGGGCAGAATGTGGCGGATCGACTTGCGAACGGGGGAAGTTCGGACTAGCGGCAAGGAAGATTACCCGGCGTACGGAGATTTGGGGAGCACGCCGCCCCGCGAAACGATCTATCCTTCTCCGGACTTGACGCGAATCGTCTACCAACCGGCGGGAACGAGCCGCTTCGAGGTCGCGGATTTCGAGAGCGGCGAGACGATCGGACAATTCGATTTCGGAGACGCGAAGACGGTCAACGATCCGGGGATCGTGTGGAATCCGGAAGGCAGCCTGTTTTTTCTCGAATACGGCGATCGCGACCAAGTCCGCGCCATCTATTCCGATAACGGGATGCAGTTGTTCGCGCAGGGCGTCCGGTTTTTCGATCGGGACGGAAAAGCCGCCGGAGTTTTCGAGCTCCCGAACGATCCGGATCGTCGAATGAACGTCTACGGATGGGCCGGAGAGTATCGGGTATGGCTGGAATTTTACCGCGCGCCCGCGTCTGAGGACAGAGATTCGCGCAAGCTTGACGCGACCTACAAACTGTACGATATTCGCACGGGCAAGCTTGCCGAGTACCGAATAACAGAGGATACCTCCGCATTAAAGGATCCCACCATGGAGATGAGACGCGCGGATTATGGAGCGATGTCCCCCGTTTTTCTTCTGGCAGACGCGAACGAACGGTTGCTATGGCTGCCGCCCGAAGGCTCGCAAGCGGTAACGGACGGCGGCAAGCTGATCTTGCATGTTGCGGATTCAGAAGCAGGATATGTGCACGAATGGGAGCCGCGGGAACGGACATGGAAATGGGCGAACGTCGATCCGGGAGAAATCATTGCGGGTACGTTGACCATGCCAAAGCCCCTTGCCTACCGGGAGGAATGGCTGATTTACGAACGCAGGTCGAGCAGCCGGGCGGAATACGTCCGTCTGGACCCGAAACGGGACGGCAATCCGGAAGCTTTGCCGGAATTGTCCGGCGAGTTCTTGGAGCAAAGAGGAGTGCCGGCGTGGCGGGAAGAGGATGCGTACCGATTCGACACGTTGAACGGCAACGAAGCGCGCGCGGTCGGCAAGTCCCGATACGGGAAAATCGAGATTCGATCCGTTCCGGGAGAGCTGCGGCTCGTGAACGGCGGCGGTCCGTCCTACTACGGCGCGTACAGCGTCACGTATACGGACGCGAAAGGAAAGATCAAGCGATTGGAGCCGTTGGAGAAGCTGTCGCTGCGACAGGAGCAGCCTTCAAGCATGCGCCGCTTCGAATTCGACGGCTATGATCTGCTATTGTTCCAGCCCTACGACTACCGTTTCAGCAAAGGCTTCGACGGAGGCGTTCGCGAGACGTTCGCTTACGCCGTGACATCGAAAGGGGAAGCTTACCGGATGGATTTCAAGTATGTTCAAGTGGGCGGGAGCGAGCGTCGGGACTCCTCTTTCACGCTTGACGACAACGAAGTCGTCCGGCGAACGGAAGGGGGGCTCGAAGCGTTCGCATGGATCGGGGAAAGAAGCTGGAAGCTGCTCCTGTCGCCGAATCTGGAGGAACGAACGTTCACCGTGACGGAGGCTAGCGACCGGACGCCGGAGCGCGAACGGCTGACGGCGATCGCAGAGCGATACGCGAACCGGATCGAGCAGGCGCTCGGGCTGGAAGACATCGCGCTTCCCGAAGGCAGAATGGAAGAGGAGCGGCTCAGAGAGCTGTTCACCGACCGGGCATGGAACAATCCCGGCTTCCAACGGCTTCGGAAGGATTTTGCCGAGGGCAAACGAACGGGCCAACCTTCCCGGGCTTTCGCCTGGGCGTCGATCGACGCGCGGTTCGTCGCTCCTGATACGATCCGATTCACGTTTACGCTCAATCTTTGGTACGCGATCGGGTTGGCCGCGCATCTCGAAACGGGTCTCAAGCTTGTCGACGGCGATTGGATCGTACAGGACTTCGGCACGCTGGAAACGGAAAAGAACGGCGGGTATCCGGGCTACGACGGGCTGCGGATCCGGGATCCGCTGGAGCTGTTTTGACAAATGGAGACGCGAAGCTCCTTCTCGGGTCCTAAAGACGCGGGGAGGAGGCAACGATTTTCACTTGCGATGCGATGCTGAACGGACACAGATGACCTTATTTGCCGAAATCCCCTCATTTTGATGGCGTTTCGGACAGAGGATCCGTTATCTCGATAACAAATGGCCGAAATCGCCGTCATCGAGCCAAATAACGGATTCTCTGTCCGCATGGTCGCCCAAAACCCGGGTTTGTTCACAATTAGCGTATTCTCTGTCCGAACGACGCTGAGCCGACGAGCCGTTACGGCTCGAACCCGGAGCGGCTGACGAACACCCGATCTTCCGGGAATATTTGCTTGAACCTGTCGAGAACGATCCGGCAAGCGGCCGGATCGTTCCATTTTTCCAGGCCGAAACGCTCGTACAAGACATGAATGCCCAGGTTGCGCGTGCGCTTGCCGCCGCTCCCGTCGCCCATGAAGTAATCGTCCACGACGACGCGGTCCGTCGCTTCCCGCAGCTTGGCCGGAAAAGCTTCGGTGCTGGGCAACAAGGGCGAGACGGCCGCCTGCGTCGGAACGCCCGCAGCCGTCAGCGCCCGCAGCGCCCTCATCCGCGCGGGGATCGGGGGCGCGTAGGGAGAGAAGATTTTGCGAACGTCCTCGCGATCGGTCTCGACCGTGACGCTGACCCGGACGCGATCGCCCAGCCGAAGAAGCAGATCGACGTCCCGGCAGACGAGCGGGCTGCGCGTCTGGACGAGCAGGAACCCGGGCGGGTCGTCCGCCATCGCTTCCAGCAGCGTTCGCGTGACCCGCTCCCGGTGCTCGGCAGGCTGGTACGGATCGGTGCTCGACGACATGAAGATCGTGACCGGGCCTTTCTCCTTCGCCTTGCGAAGCTCCTTGCGCAACAGGCTCCCCGCTTCTTCTTTCACGTCCACCCACGCGCCCCAATCCTCTTGGCGAAACAGCGACACCGGCATTTGCCGAACGTAGCAGTAGGAGCAGCCGAAGGCGCAGCCTGCATACGGATTCACCGTATGGCTGTATCCGGATAGAAATCCGGTGCCTTTGTTCAACAGCGACTTCGGGCGCTTGTACGAAATCGTCGGCTTCATGCGGAGCTTTCTTCGTTCGCGAGCCGGCCTTCGAGCCGCAGAAGCCGCCGCTTCATCTCCAGGCCGCCCCGGTATCCGGTGAGAGAGCCGTCCTTGCCGACGACGCGGTGGCAAGGGACGGAGATCAGCACGGGATTGGCTCCGATCGCCGCGCCGACCGCGCGGGCCGCCGAAGGTTTGCGGATCGCCGCGGCGATCTCGGCATAGGACCGCGTCTCTCCGTATGGAATGGCGAGAAGAGCCTGCCACACCGCAAGCTGGAATGGCGTGCCCCGCAGGTCGAAGGTATGGGTGAATTCCGTCCGCGCGCCTTGCAAATATTGCGCGAGTTGTTCCGCGTAAGGCAGCAGGCGGCGATCGTCGCGGACGAGCGGACTGCCCGGCAACCGGGCGGCCGCCCACCCGGAAAGCTCCTCGAAAGATTTTCCCTGCGAGCCGACGAATGCGAGTCCCTTGGACGTTGCTGCGACGTGAACATCGCCGCCGTCGAAGGGGACGATGCTCCAATAGACAGGTTCGATGGAATAGTTCATGAATCGGAACGCTCCTTTGCGGCAATTGATTTGCGATAGCTGGCCGGCGTTGCCCCGGTCAGCTTCTTGAACAGCGTCGCGAAGTGCGACGGATTCGGGATGCCGACGTTCAAGCCGATATCGGCGATCGAAGCGTCGGTGTTCGCCAGCCATTCCTTGGCTCGGCCGATCCGCACCCGTTGCACGTATTCGGCCGGCGTCGAGCCGGTCATTCGCTTGAATGTCCGGTGCAGGTGATACGGGCTTACGCGGCCGATCTCCGCCAGCTTCTCCAAAGGCAAAGCGTCCATATAACGTTCGTCGATGTACGCGGAGATCAAGGCGATCCACTCTTCGTCGGGAAGCCGTTCGCCTGTCGGCTTGCAGCGCTTGCACGGGCGGAAACCGTCGTCCAGCGCTCGCCGGGTCGTAAGGAACACCCGCACGTTGATTCGGTTCGGCGGCTTCGACCTGCAGGAGGGACGGCAGAAAATGCCCGTCGTCGCGACTGCGTAGTAAAACTTCCCGTCATACGAAGCGTCGTTGCCGACAATCGCCCGCCATTGTTCGTCCGTCGCCAGGATTTCTTCCTCGGCCAACTCGCTCACCTCCACGCTTCCAGTATAACCTTTGACGTGAACGTATGTGCGCATTTTTCAATGGAAAAGCAAGATCGCGAAAGTCGGGGCGCAATACGCCGTGCAAAGTTCGGCATGCCGGCGGAACTTATTCGTCTTCGGCGCGTTTCAATATTCGTGTAGAATTGGCGAAATGTGCGCGCTGTCGCGCAGGCCAGGAGGCGATCGGATTGATTTTGTATTTTCGGGACAATTTTTTCAACGCGGGACGTACGGAAATTTTAAACGAAAGCCGCGAGCGGGTCGGGGAAGTCGATCTGCGCAGCGCGTTCGGTTCCGCTTTGGACATTTTCGGGCAGAGCGGGGAGCCGCTGTACGGCGGCAAGTTTCGCATGCTGTCGAACAAATGGACCGTTCGATCGGCGAGCGGGGAGGAATGCGGCCTGCTCAGATACAGGTTGTCTTTTATGTCCAAACGTTACGAGTACGAGCGGTACGGCGCCGGCACGTACGAGATTACGTCTCCCGCGTTCTCCAAGGAATACGAGATCCGCAACGAGCTGGGGGAGGTCGCGGCTTCGTTCGAAAGAGTCAGCGGCTGGTTCGAAGCGACCGCCTACCGATTGACCGCCCATACCGGCGAAGTCGACGCGTACGAATGGGTCGCGGTCGTGCTCGGCATGCACGAAATCCGGAAACGGCACCGTCAAGCGAACTCGTGACCGGTCGGCTTCTTTTTGTCCCGCGGCGCGCATAAGCTTGAACGATGAGATCCCGAGGACGACCCCGAAGGGGCCTATCGCAGGGAGGTTTAAGCGATGCGCAGAAAATGGGGCAGGAGCTTTCAATTCCGTTTGTTCCGCAACGGCTCGTTGCCGAAGCCGTTGCCGCGCCGATGGGGAAAAGGCGCGAGCTTTCGGCGGGCGGCTTGGACGCCGCCCAGGCCGCAGCCTCGCAGATGGGGCTCGCGAGGCCTTTTTCCCGCATCGGGAAGCGGATCGGGCAACGGCGGCGGTTCGTTGCCGTCGCCGACGAAGAAATGGGGAGGCGGGCGTCAGCGATTTTTCGTGAAACGCAGACATGTATGGCTGATCGCCGGCTTATTGGTTGTGTTCATGATCGTTCAGAGCACGATATTTCTCGATCGCGAGCTGCGGCAGCCGCTCATGTTCCTCGCCAAGGTCCGCGTCAACCAGCTGGCGACGGAGGCGATCAACGGCGCGATCAAATCCGAATTCGCCCAATCGGCCGAATCGGACAAAATGATCCGCTGGAGAACGAACAACGAGGGGAAAATTACCGGCTTCGAGATCGATTACAAGCAGCAGTTGGCCATCACGGCCAAGACGATCGAGACGGTCGAAAGCACGTTGAAAGCGCATGAGGACGTGCCGGAACGAATTCCGATCGGGCATGCGTTGAACAGTCCGTTCATCTCGTCCGTCGGTCCCAGCGTCGCCGTCAAATTCCATCCCGCCAGCTACGTCAAGGTCGACGTGGAGACGGAACAGCGGGAAGCGGGCATCAACATGCTCCTGGTGGAAGTGTTCGTGCGGGTTCGGACGGAGGTCGCGGTCGTGATTCCGTTCGATAAGGAGCCGGAAATCGTGGAGACGAAAATTCCGCTTTCTTACGCGCTCGTCGTCGGCGACGTCCCGACGTATTATTACGACGGCAGCGGCAATCCGGTAGGCAGCGGCGCGGCCCAAGCGCCGTCGATCGCGCTTCCGCTTCCGCAGGAGCCGGTCTCCCCGTCGCAGGCCGGATCCGGATCGGCGCACTGAAGCCAAAAAGAGAGCAAGCCGCTTAAACGGCTTGCTCTCTTCGCATTATTCCCGATTCGCCGCCCGATCGAACAGTCTTTGAACGACGGTCGCCGTTTCCGCGCGGGAGACGAAGCCGCCTGGATCGAAGCGGCCGCCTGCCTTGCCGAGCAGAATGCCGGCTTGCTGCACTTGGGCGACCGCGTCCTTCGCGTAGTCGCTGATCGAATCCTGATCGGCGAAAGCTTCCGCGCTCGCCTCATCCGACGCCGCGCCAACTCCGATCGCTTTCATCGCCCGGTGCAAGATGACGGCCGCTTCCTGCCGCGTGATCGGATCGTTGACGCCGAAATCGCCGTTTCCTTTGCCGCTAACGAGCTCCAGCTTCTCGGCGCTCGCCACTGCATCCGCGTACCAAGCGCCCGCTTCCACATCTCGGAACGAGCTTTCAGCCGTCTCGTCATGAAGCCCCAGCGCGTTCACCAGGATTTCAACGAACGCCGCGCGGGTCACATCGCCTTCCGGATCGAACTTCCCGTCACCTTGGCCTTGCACGACATCGAGCGCCGCAAGGAAGGCGATGCTGTGTTTCGCCCAATGCCCCTCTACATCCTTGAACGACGCGAGCCGCTCCGCGCCCGCCACGCTGGCGCCGGCTTTTACGATCGTATACTCGAGCGCTTCGCCGCTCCAGAAGTGCAGCGTCAGATGGACGATGCCGTCATTCACTTCCTTGAAGAAGTTTTCCTTCAGAATCAGCTCATTGTCCTCATAAGACGGCGTAAACGTGTAGGCAAACTCCTTGAACGACGTCCAGTTATGCGGACCGGCGAAGCTGCCGTCCTCGTACACGGCTTCCAGCGTAGCGAGCTTGTCGCCGTTATACGCAACCGGGATCGCAAAGTCGCGCGTCGTACCGATCGAATCGCCAAGCTCGGCCGTTTCGTAAACGATAATATACAGCTTCCAATCCATGCCTTTGTCGAACGAAATCGTCAACGTCCCGTTCGTGCCCAGTTCGCCGGATTGAGTAAGGCTTTCCAGCAGGCTTGCTTTGATCGTCAGCGCGTCGCCGTCGATCTCGTAGTCCTGACTGGCCGCAAGCTCCTTGCCGTCGAGCTTGAGCGAAGCGAATCGGTTGCCGTTCAATTGAAGCTGCTTCTCCACGTCCGCGATGGCTTCGCCTTGCTTGAGATAGATGAAATCGGAGTCCGCCGTAGACGAACGGGTCTCCCAGCTTGTCTTCATCAGTTGATACAGATCCGGATTCGACCATTCGAACGATTTGCGGCCGAAATGCTGTCCGTTGTCCCACAGCATATGCGTAAATTGCTTCTCTTGGGCATAGTGCAGCATATACTCGAAAAATTTCAGCTTCTCGCCTTCCTGAATGGCGTTCAGGTCGGTGTCGAAGCCCAGCAGACCGAATTCGCCGATAATAACCGGAATGCCGTTCGCCGTGAACTTGTCGTGCACGCGGTCGAAGATGGTGATCATATCGTTTTTCGTTTCTTCGTTAAACGTGGTAAACCCGGCCACGTTGACGCTGAACGGCCAGAAGCCATAGTAATGCACCGTGGAAATAACGTTCGGATCGTCAAGCGCTGAAATAAATTCATAAAGCGCGTCGACTTTGTGCGGATCCGAACCGGTATCGAGCGTAGGCAGCACGAGCGGACGAACGTCGTTTTTGCCTCCCGATTCTCTGACGATTCGATAGAATGCCGCATTCAACTCGTCCAGATATTTCTGTTTTTCCTCGTCCGTTCCCTGGAATCGCGGCTCGTTGATGCTTTCGAACATCAGCTTGCCGGAATAGTCCTTGAAGCGGTCCGCCACTTGCGTCCAGATCGCGCTGAAACGATCGAGCGACTCGTCATGGTTCTGGCGCATGCCCGCTTCGAGCCAAATCCACGAGTCGTGGTGAATGTTGATCATCGCGTAGAGCCCTTCGTCCAGCGACCATTGCACGGTTTGCTCAATGCGGTCCAAGAAGTCGGCGTCTATCGTATATTCGGGACCTTCCGCCATTCTTTGATCGTATGTGATCGGAATGCGAATGCTCTTGAATCCTTGGTCCGCAATCTGTCCAATAAGCTCTTTCGTTACGCGAGGATTGCCCCAAGCCGTTTCGTCTTCGCCTACCGCATCATACGTGTTCCCGAGGTTCCACCCGGGCTGCATCGCATCCACATAAGCTTGCATGGCGTTCTTCTCTGCCGTCGCCTCGGCGGCAAAGCCGACGCCTGGCAGGCTTAACGCCAGCGGCATCAAGGCGGCAATCAGCCATTTCCCGGCACGTCTCAAAATGAATCCCCCTTTCAAGATTGACAACGCTTCCAAATAAGCGCTTGCATATAACTCTAACATTTGTAACGTCCCAAAAAATACCTGAATATTTAAAGGAGTTTTCATGTAAAAAGTCCAAAAATGTTCACAAAAGTTCGAAAAAGTGTGATATGATCTAACTGAACTTAAACGAACAATCCGGAGGCGATAACATTTGGAAATCAGACATTCCACGAACCCGGCCGACGTCAAGCATTACGACACGGAGAGGCTGCGCCGGCAGTATTTGGTCGAAAATCTGTTCGAGCCGGATCGAATCAACATGGTGTACGCGCACGACGACAGGCTGATCCTGGGCGGCGCGGTTCCCGTCAACGAATCGCTCGCCCTCGAAGCGGCCGAGACGTTGAAAACCGACTACTTTCTGGAGCGCAGGGAAATCGCGTTCATCCATGTCGGCGGGGGAGAAGCGGCCGTCGAGGCGGACGGGGAACGCTACTCGCTAGGCAAGCTCGACACGTTGTACGTCGGTAAAGGAACGCGCGAGCTCAAGCTGTCGAGCGCGAATCCGGCCGATCCGGCGAAAATCTACTTTACGTCCGCGCTCGCCCACGCGACGCATCCGACCCGCAAAGCGACGGTGCAGGAAGCGAACACGCTCCACCTCGGCTCGCTCGAGTCGTCCAACGAACGAACGATCCACCAGATCGTCCACGAGAACGGCGTGCAGAGCTGCCAGCTGATGCTCGGCGTCACGCTGTTCAAGCCGGGCAGCGTATGGAATACGATGCCGGCCCATCTGCACGACCGCCGCATGGAGGCGTATCTTTATTTCGACATGAATCCGGACGCAAGGGTGTTCCATTTTATGGGGGAACCGAACGAAACCCGCCATATCGTCGTCGCGAACGAGCAGGCGGTCATCTCGCCGAGCTGGTCGATCCATTCCGGCGCCGGAACGAGCAGCTACGCGTTCGTCTGGGCGATGGCCGGGGAAAATTATACGTTCAAAGATATGGATGCCGTCGCCATGGATGCGTTAAAGTAGAACCAACGCTAATTTTACGGGAGGACTTCCGGCATGCTTGCCATTACTCGCCACCAACACATTCTTGAGCTGCTGCAGACGAACGGGACCGTGCAAGTCTCCGAACTGAGCGAACGGTTCTCGGTCACGCCCAAGACGATTCGCGAGGATCTGGAGAAGCTGGAAGAGAAGGGGCTGCTCAGAAGAATTCACGGGGGAGCGGTAAGCCGGGGCGACGAAGCCGAGCCGATGCTGCCCCTGCAAATTCCGAATACGAAGCACGCGAGCGAGAAGAAAGCGATCGCCGGCCACGCGATGCGGTACATCCGTCAGGACGACGTCATCGCCCTGGACGCGGGAAGCACGACGCTCGAGATCGCGAAGCAGCTTCCCGATATGCCGCTCACGGTGCTGACGAACGATCTGCTGATCATTCGCGAGCTTACGGCGAAGGAGCGGATTCGTCTCGTCGTGCCCGGCGGCTATCGGCATCGCAACGTCCTGGTCGGCAACGACGCGCTCGATTGGCTCGCAAGACTGAACGTGCAGAAGCTGTTTCTGTCGGCGACCGGCGTGCACGACAAATTCGGCTTGTCCGTATTTACGGGCGAGCTGCTCGACCTGAAGAAAGCTTATATCGCCGGCGCGAAGGAAATCTACGGCGTGGCGGACCACGGCAAATTCGACCGGGCCGCGCTGCAGACGTTCGCCGAATTGGCGGATCTCGACGTGTTGATTACGGACGACGGTCTCGACGACGAAACCTGTCGCCGGTACGAACAAGGAGGTAGGGTGAAAATTGAAAGAGCCACAGCGGAACCGATTTGACCTGACGGGCCGGACGGCCGTCGTGACCGGAGCGGGACGGGGGCTGGGACAAGCGATCGCGGTCGGTCTCGCCGAGGCCGGCGCGAATCTCGTGCTCGTCACGAATCGCACGCCGGCGGAGGAGACGAAGGCGAAAGCGGAGGCGCTCGGCGCGCAAGCGGCGATCGCGACGGCCGACGTAAGCGATCGCGCCAAGCTGCCGGGCGTGATCGAAGCGGCGGTTCGCGCATACGGAAGCGTGGACATCCTCGTGAACAACGCCGGCATCATTCGCCGGACCCCTGCGGCGGAGCATGCGTATGCGGATTGGCAGGAGGTGCTCGACGTCAATCTGAATGCGGTGTTCGTGCTCTGCCAGCTCGCCGGCAGGCGGATGATCGATCAGGGACGCGGGAAAATCATCAACATCGCATCCATGCTTTCTTTTCAAGGGGGAATTAACGTTCCGGGCTACACCGCAAGCAAGCATGCGATCGCCGGACTGACCAAGGCGCTCGCCAACGAATGGGCGTCCAAAAACGTTCAAGTGAACGCGATCGCGCCGGGCTATATGGCGACGGACAACACCGAGGCGCTGCGCAACGATCCGGTCCGCAGCCGCCAAATCCTCGAACGGATTCCAGCGGGCCGCTGGGGAAAGGACGAGGATTTGGCCGGTCCGGCGATCTTCCTCGCGTCGGAGGCGTCCGATTACATGAACGGCCACGTCCTGTGCGTGGACGGGGGCTGGATGAACCGGTAGGGCTTCGGCCTCCGCGAAACGCGCTTCGGGCATCGCTCAATGCTTGACGTTCGGCGTGCGCGGATCGGAGCGGGCTTTCAGCGCTTTCCGCTCTTCCTTCTCCCATCGGCGCAGCAGCGGATAGGGGTCGAACGCCCACTCGACGAGACCTCTGTCCCTGTAGATGCCGTAATGCAAATGGGGAGGGAACTTGCCTTGCGTGCCGGGACGACCGTACCCCGAGCTTCCGACCCAACCGATGACTTGACCGGGACGAACGATGTCTCCGGTCTTTAATTGTTTCTCGAAGCCCGATAAATGCGCGTAATAATGATACAGGTTGTTCAGGTCGCGAATCCCGATCCGCCATCCGCCGTAAGCGTTCCAGCCTTTCATCTCGACCACGCCGAAGCAGGTGCTGCGGACCGGAACGCCGTGCCCCGCGAAGATGTCCGTTCCCTCGTGGATTCGCTTGCCGCCCCAGCCGCGGCTGTTGCCCCACGTACTGCGAAAGGAATACGTGCTGCGGAGCGGAAGCGGGAAGGCGTGTCCGGACAGATCCAGCTTCCCGAAATGTTTGTACAGCTTGGCGAATTGCATGACGCGCTGCACCGCTCTCGTATTATGGTAATACTCCCACAGGCCGATGCTGAAGTCGTCGCCGGAGCTGCCGTGCTTCAGCACCTGCATGGCCACGGAATAGAGCAGGTCTGCGTCGTTGCCTCGGTCCGCGATCCGATCCCCGGAGCCGTCCTTGCCGATGCCGCGAAAAAAACGAATCGACGCGGGCTGTTCGTCGTCGTGCTCCGGATTCAGATCTCCGCTCCAGACCTTCTCGGGAATATAAATTCCCGTTAACGCGCCTTTGCGGATCGGGCGCGTCTTCGGATGGGCTTTGGACAACGTTCGTTCGTATTGGTCGATCGCGGCGACGAGCGGCCATTCCAGTCCGGTTTTCCGGGCGATCGAATCGTAGAGCCGCCGTCTGGCCGCGAATTCGTCGGCAGCGTTTCTTTCCTTCGGAGCCCCGTGCGCGGCCGCACCGCGGAAGCCGCTCCACGGCACGGCCAGGACGACGGCGGCGGACACGGCGACGATGGCGACGGCTCTCCTGATCCCTTTTCTCCTCGGATCGTTCAGCAACGTAACTCCTCCCTCGTGCTCAAACAGATATGAAGTAGGGTTTGCAAATCATTGGTTTTTATCCGAATCGTGCTATAATAAGGGGGACAGAAAGAGGGGAATGACAATGACGACCGGCGCCAAACCGCGCAAGCCCGAATGGCTGAAGATCAAACTGACGACTGGCGAGCCTTATCAGGAGCTCAAGCAAGTGATGAGGAGCAAGACGCTCCACACGGTTTGCGAAGAAGCGCGTTGTCCGAATATATACGAATGCTGGGCGAACCGCACGGCGACTTTTATGATTCTGGGAGATATCTGTACCCGCGCTTGCCGATTCTGCGCGGTCAAGACCGGATTGCCGACGGAGCTCGATCTCCAGGAGCCGGAACGCGTCGCGGAAGCCGCCGAACAGATGGGGCTGAAGCATTGCGTCGTTACGTCCGTGGCCCGGGACGACCTGAAGGACGGAGGAGCGTCGATCTTCGCCGCGACGATCAAGGCGATCCGCAAGCGGATGCCGTTCTGCAGCGTGGAAGTGCTGATTCCCGATTTTCTGGGCGACGCCGACGCGCTGCGAATCGTCATGGACGCCAAGCCGGACATTCTGAACCACAACATCGAGACGGTCGCCAGGCTCTCGGACCGCGTCCGGGCGAAGGCGAAATATCCGCGGTCGCTTGAGCTGATCCGCCGGGCCAAGGAGATGCAGCCGGAAATTCCAACGAAATCGAGCATCATGCTCGGCCTGGGCGAAACTCACGAGGAAGTGCTGCAGGCGATGGACGATCTGCGCGCCGTGGATTGCAACATTCTCACGCTGGGTCAATATTTGCAGCCTTCTCCGTCGCATATCGGCGTCTATCGTTACGTGCACCCGGACGAGTTCGCGGCATTCAAGGAAGAGGGACTGAAGCGGGGCTTCTCCCACGTCGAGTCCGCGCCTTTCGTCCGCAGCTCCTATCACGCGCACGAGCAGGTCAAATCCGCGGCGGCGAACGCAACCGGTGTTCGGAAGGAGAGCCTATCATGATCTTCATGGCGGGAGGCAACGCGTACTCGCTAGTCCATGAGCACAAAAACGGCTGGAATCCGGAGATGTTCCGCGAACGTTACAGCGAAGTGCTGGAGCGGTTCGATTACGTCGTCGGGGACTGGGGCTACAATCAGCTTCGGCTGCGGGGCTTCTACCGGGACGGGCATCCCCGCGCTTCCAAGGATAGCGCGATTTCAAGTCTCGTCGATTACATCAACGAATACTGCAATTTCGGCTGCGCCTATTTCGTGCTCGCGAAGGTGGACGTCAACGCGCTCCCGCCGGACGCGGTCATCTCGAACGAAGAGTCTCCGGAAGCCCGGGTCGCCTTGAACGAAACGGGCGGGCAGGCGGCGGAGACGGCGGCCGCCTTCAGCGGACCGATTCTTCGCTGGCCGATCAAGGAACGCGCGGGCGGTCCCGCGCGGGTTCCGAACGTTACCGTGTCCGCCGTCGCCCGGGCCGCGGCCGAGGCGGAGAAGCGTATGGCGAACGCGAATTCGCACGGAGAAGGGTCCGCCGGGGGAAGAGACCGCGGCAGACACGGCCACGATTCCGGCGGCCACTCGTACCGTCAAGGGCGCTCCGCGCCGTACGGAGGAGAGCGCAAGCCGCAAGCTCAACACCAAGGCTCCGGACAAGCGTCGAACAAGCAAACGCGGGGACCGAGGCCGCAGCATTCGGAGCATTCCTCCGGCCGGTCGGCGGAGGATCACCGCAAATTCGATCATCCGTCCCGCCAAGAAGGGCCCCGATCGGAAGGCTCCCGCCAGGACAATCGCTGGCAAGGCCGGAACCGCCGGCGCAAGAGCTTCGGAGGCAAGCCCGGCCCGCGGCCGGAAGGGGCGGCCGCCCGTCCGGACCCGGGTACGACGAAGTCCGGGGAATAAACGCCAAAAGAGGCTATCCCTCAGTCCGTAAAACGGCTTTGGGACAGCCTCTTTCGATTAGAGGGAGCCGATAAACGCTTCTCTTACCCGATTCCAGAACGGAAAAGGACGGTATCTGGCGAACGTGACTTTATCCTCCGCGACTTTGCACATAATGGAGCGAACGCCCTTCATCGGCATGAGCATATGGTCGACGCCGATATACAGCTCTTCCTCCGGATCCGGAGGAATGATGTCGCAATGATGGTGCTTGGGCAGAATGACCGACGAACCCAGCGTCCGGTAGACGCGGTTGTTGATCGAGGCGATCTCCGCGATCTGGAGAGCTTCCAGCGAAGGATGGATCACCGCTCCGCCAAGGCTTTTGTTGTAGCCCGTGCTTCCGGTCGGCGTCGAGATGACGATTCCGTCTCCCCGGAACATCTCGAACGGTTCGTCGTTGATATGAATCGCCGAGACGAGCGTGCCTTCCGCGCTTTTCAGCGTAAATTCGTTCAATACGAGATATTCGGATTCGCCTTCGTTCTTCTCGATGACCACGTTAAGCAACGGATATTGAATGTGGGTAGGTTGGCCGCTCGACATCATATCCAACAGCCCTTCCAGCTCGTCCTTCTGCCAATCGGCATAGAAGCCGAGGTGTCCGGTATGGATGCCGAGGAACGCGACGCTCCCCAATTGGTTCTTGTAACGGTGAAAAGCTTGCAGCATCGTGCCGTCCCCGCCGATCGACACGACGACACGGGGGTCGCGCTCGTCGTAGATCAATCCCCTGGCTTTCGCCTCCGCGCGGAACCGTTCCGACAATGTCCGGGACAATCGGTCTCCCCGGTCAAGCAACGCGTATTTCAATCCTTGGCCGCTCCTTCCGATCATGCCCTGTCTTGCGATGCCGGGCCGAAGCCGGACACCGCTGATTTGATCATAAACAATAACGATTTCGAATTCAACGTCCGATGCCGGAATTACCGAAGCTTCCGTTTCAACCGGCCGAGCAAGGCGGCCAGCGTCCCCGCAACGACGATAAAGGCGATAATCGCCCCGAACAGCAGCGGCAGACCTGCCGCTCCGACGATCCATGCGCGCTCGAGACTCGGGCCGGCTTCCGCTTCGATCGTCGGCAGCCATGCGGACATCAAGAGCCAGGAGCCGGTGATCCGGCTTTCGGGGCCGAGTATCGGCCACAGCGCGTAGACCAAAATCATGGCGACGACGCCGTGGAGCAGCCTGGCGCGCGCGAAAGGCAAGTAGCGCCAGTCGGTGCCGCTCATCAGTCCGGCGACTTGCGCGTGGACGGACAGGCCCGCCCAGGACAGGACGAAGGCGGCGACGGCCACCCGATCGGCCAAAGGCAACGCGGCATTCTCGGCCGAGGCTTTCGCGCCCAGCGTCACTTCGAAAGCGCCGTTCATATACGCGGAAGACAGCTCCGGGGCTAGGCCGAATAGCTGCAGCAATGCGGCGGCCGCATGGCGGAGCGGGGAGAGGATGCCGCCGTTCAGAAGAAGGTCGAGCGCGGCGGAGAAAAAGACGACCAGGCCCCCCACGATCATCATCAGCTTAAGGGAAGATTGCAGCGATTCCAGCAGCAGGACGCCGAAAGGCCGACCGTCCGCCAGCCTGGCCCGGTGCATGGCCGCGAGCGCGGCCCGAAGCCTGCCGCCCCGATGGACGGGCTCGGGATCGGCTGCGGAAGCCGCGGCCGGGAAGGCGGCCGTTGCGCCGAACCGCGATGCCAGACCGAGCAGCAGAGCGCCGGCATAATGGGCGACGGCGAGCGCGGGAGCGGTCTGCAGCGAGCCGAAAAAGCCGATGCTGACCGCGCCGATCAGGAAAATCGGATCCGAAGTCGTCGTCATCGCCACGAGCCTCTCGCCCTGGTTTCTCGTGACGAGCTTCTGTTCCGCGAGCCGCGACGTCAGCCTCGCGCCGACCGGATAGCCGGATACGAAGCCCATGGAGACGACAAAGGCGCCGACGCCGGGCAAACGAAACAACGGACGCATAAAAGGGTCGAGCAGCGTGCCGGCGAGATGGACGATCCCGAAGCCGAGCAGCAGCTCGGAAAGCACGAAGAAGGGAAAGAGGGCGGGGAACAGCACTTCCCACCAGACCGCGATGCCTCGCAGGGAGGCGGACAAGGCGACCTGGCCGTTCGCCAGAGCCAGACCGCCGATCCACAGGGAGGCGCCCCCGATCACGAACGCGCCGATCGGCACGGAACGGCGGTTGGTCCGGCCCAGCCCGGAACGCACGAATTTCACAGCGATACCCCCGTTTCGAAGATTAGGCGTCTTGTCCAATATATGAGCCGCCGATATGATATAATGACAGCGGAAAGAGGTCCGGAATTCCGCTTCTTCCCAATCCGATTCAAGGGCGATGTGCCCGCGAATTTCCAACAGGAGGCCCGACTTGTCCAGTTACGATACGATATACGAGGCGATCGGAGGAGCAAGCGCCGTTCGCGACATCGTCCGGCGGTTCTATCCGAAGGTGCAGGCGCATCCGCTGCTCTCTCCGCTGTTTCCAGACGATATCGACCCGGTCATGGAGAAGCAGTATTTGTTTTTGACGCAGTTTTTCGGAGGTCCGCCCTTGTATTCCGACCAATACGGCCATCCGATGATGCGAGCGCGGCATTTGCCGTTCCCGATTACGCCGGAGAGAGCCGCCGCCTGGCTGGCGTGCATGTCGGAAGCGCTTGCCGAAACGTCGATTCCGGAACCGCTGCGCAAGCTGATGATCGAGCGCTTGTCCGGACCGGCCAACCATTTCGTCAATACCGAATCCGACGATTCCAACCATTAAGGGGGCATAACCGATGGAGCCGCTCTTCCAGATCAAGGTGAACTGCATCTGCTGCGAGCAAAGTTTTCAGACCTCGAGAGTCCGGCCAAGCTTGAAAAGAGCGGTGAGGGCCGATACCGATTTCTGCTCGTACTTCAAAACGGTCAATCCGGATTACTACGTCGTAAGGGTTTGTCCTTTTTGCGGGTTCGCGTCGACGGAGAACTTCGCGGAGAGGCTTAACGAAAAGCAGAAAGCGGATTACTACGCCAAAATCGGGAGCATGTGGAAACAACGGGATTACGGCGGGGAGCGCACGGCCGCGGATGCGATGGAATGCTACAAGCTGAGTCTGGTATCGGCCCAGACGGTTGGAGAGAAGGATCGCGTCGTCGCCGCTCTGCTGCATCATATCGCTTGGTTATACCGTTACGAAGGCAACAAGGAGCAGGAGGACCGTTTTCTCCGATTCGCGCTGGACGCGTACGTCCGCGTGTACGAAACGGAGAGCGCTTCTATCAGCAACGCCCGGCTGATGTATTTGATCGGGGAATTGAATAAGCGCCTGGGCGATTACCATGAAGCGGTCAGATGGTTCGGCAGGGTTATACACGATAAAAAAATTATGGACGCGGCCATGATCCGGGCTTCCCGGGAGCAGTGGCAGCACATTCGCGAAGAGATGACCGGACGGGGGCTGGAGCTTCCGGAAGAGATGCGGCAGAGCGGGACATGATCGATCGCGGTCCGCGGTCAGCGGATCGGCCGGTTGGCCAGCAAATAATCCCGGTCCGCGTCGATAATCCGGATGCTGCCCTTGCAGCAAGGAAATACGATCGTTCGTTTCGTTGCGCCGCCGTAGATGCCGCGGACGTCGTCCGGCGTCATCGGAAGCCGGACGTGCGGGCTCCGGCAGAACGGACATTCCGCGACGACGACGTCGTTCATGACGATATCGTAAGGCAAGCTGTTGCGTATCGGAATCATGAGAACACTTCCTTTCGCGTAGGATAAACATACAATAAGGGGGACAAATACGCAATGAGAACGGAGAGAACGATGAGATGACGCAAGACCTTTCCATGCGATGGAATATGGAGTCGCTGTTCGCCGGCGGCTCGTCGTCCGCTCGCTTCGCGGCTTTCGTCGAGGAGACCGAATCGCTGAACGCGGCGCTGCTGGAGGAGCTGCGGGAAGCCGGCGACGCCGCGCCGGACGCGGATCGGCTCGCGGCCTGGACGAATCGGCTGCAGGACGTGCTGGCCCGTCTCCGGGAAGCCGAAAGCTTCGTCGGGTGCCTCGCCGCCCAGGACATGACGGACAAGCGCGCCGTCGCCTGGATCGAACGCATTCAGACGCTGTCGGCGCGCTTCAAGCAAGCCGGAGACTTGTACGAGGCCGGGCTTGCGGCGGTGCCCGAGGAGAGCTGGCGGGACTGGAGCGACCGGCCCGAACTGGCGCCGTATCGGTTTCCGCTTCACGAGCGGAGGGAGCTCGCCAGGAAGAAGCTGCCGCCGGCGCTTGAAGCGGTCGCGAGCGAGCTGGCGGTCGACGGCTATCACGGCTGGAGCGAGCACTATAACACGATCGTTGGCCGGATTGCGATCCCTTGGGAAGAGAACGGTCAAACCGTTCGGCTGTCGGCCGGACAAGCGGCCAACAAGCTGGAGGACGCGGATCCTTCCGTGCGCGATACGATGTTCGCCAAGTGGGAGGAGGCTTGGGCGGAGCAAGCCGATCTCAGCGCGGACGCGTTGAACCGGCTGGCCGGATTTCGCTTGAAGCTGTACGGCCTGCGGCGCTGGAACGATCCGCTCGAAGAGCCGCTGCTGATTAACCGGATGAGCCGCGAGACGCTCGAGGCGATGTGGTCCGCCGTCGAAGGCGGCATCGAACCGTTGAAACGATACTTAACGCTCAAGGCCGGCAAACTGGGCAAAGCGAAGCCGGGATGGCACGACATCGACGCGCCGATCGCGTCCAGCCAGGCCAAAATGGCTTACGGCGAAGCCGCCGAGCTGATTGCGGAATCGTTCGACCGGTTCTCCCCGGACATGGCGAGGTTGGCGAGAGAGGCGTTCGACGAACGCTGGATCGAAGCGGAGGACCGTCCCGGCAAAAGGCCGGGAGGCTTCTGCACGAGCTTCCCTCTCGGCCGGCAGAGCCGTATTTTCATGACGTATTCCGGAACGCCGGGCAACGTCTCCACGCTCGCCCACGAGCTCGGCCATGCTTATCACGCCCGGCTCGTGCAGGAGCTGCCGCCGCTCGCGCAGGAATACGCGATGAACGTCGCGGAGACGGCTTCCACGTTTGCCGAGGCGCTTGTCGGCGACGCGCTGCTGAGCCGGGCGGAGAGCGGCGAGGAGAAGCTTGCCCTGCTGGACGAGCGGCTGCAGCGCGCGGTCGCCTTCTGCATGAACATTCGCGCCCGATACTTGTTCGAGACGCGCTTCTACGAGCGTCGTCGGACGGGCATGCTGGAAGCGGCGGAGCTGAGCGAGCTGATGGTCGCGGCGCAGAAGGAAGCGTTCGGCGACGCGCTCTCCGGGTGGCATCCACATTTCTGGGCTTCGAAGCTTCACTTTTATTTGACGGACGTTCCGTTTTACAATTTCCCGTATACGTTCGGATACTTGTTCAGCACCGGACTTTCGGCCATCGCGAGCAATGAAGGGGCTTCGTTCGCGCGGAAGTACGACGATTTGCTGAGGGATACGGGAAGAATGACCGTGGAGCGTCTGGCGAACCGCCATCTCGGCGTCGCGCTGGACCGTCCGGACTTCTGGAACGACGCCGTTTCGCGCGCCGTGGCGGACGTCGAAGCTTTCGCCGAACTGTGCGGAAAATAATCGTTTCCGGAACCGGATTCGCGCCGGGGATGTTCCCATTTTTGGTCAATCTTCTGACCTGCGGGACATCCCTTTTTTGACATTAATGCATTAAAGAAAGTATAAAGTTTTTCGATGAGCGAGGGGTCTTCATTCCGCTTGATTTTTTCCGATCGGACACAGGAGCCCTTATTTTGCCGAAACTCCCTCATTTTGAAGGCGATTCGGACTGAGGATCCGTTATTTCGATGATAAGCGGGCAAATTTGCAATCGCGGAGCCAAATAACGGATCCTCAGTCCGCGAAGGTGCGCAAAACCGGGTTTTGTTCACAATTAGCGGATCCTCAGTCCGAACGGTTCGGGGCGACGGGGCAAGGAGGCGAACGACGGGTGAACCGGACGGTGCGGAAAGACTGCGGCAAGCGAAAGCGCGGGGAACGAATCAAGTGCGAAAGGACCGTCAGGGTGATTTTCCCTGACGGTTTTTCTTACGTAGCGGTGGACGGTTCGGACAGCAGATCCGTTGAATGCGAGTAAACGGCGGTTATAAGCAACGTTGCGGACACAGAATCCCTTATTTACGCCAATGTCGCTTATTTTGCTTGCTCGCAAGCGGAATAACGGATCCTCTGTCCGGTTCATCCGCTCCGCTGTGTCCGAACCGCCTTCCAACAGTTGGGGGGTCCGACGATTTTTTTGCTTGGTTGACCCGAGTATCGGCACACGAAAAACCGCGTCGCAACGCGGGTATTCAGACCTGCTCTTCGCTTATGGGCCATCTGGCTTTCTTCATGATCCTCCAAATATAGACAAAATCATTGTAATTTTCTAAATATTCAACTATAATGATTCCCAAGTCATGATAGGAAATACCTAGACGGAGATCCACGATTTCGTCCAAAGGAGGAACTTGATGAGTACGGAGCATTTTTCGTTAACGCGACAAGTCGATGTGGCCTTGGAAAAACTCGCGGGAGAACTGATCGGGATGACCGCGGGGACGATCGTTCTGCAAATTCGGGACGATTCCGTCGGAAGGTTCGGCATCCGCCATTTGCCGATGGATTGCGATAACCGCGAACACAGCTCTCGAGGAATGAACGAATCTCAAGTGCTCGCCCTGCGCAAACTCGCGGTAGAAGCGCTGCGACGGAAAAAGGGCTGGACCCACGGAGAAATTTCGTACGATTTCGTGCTGAAGCAGGACAAAGTTTACGTGAGTGTGCAATTCGAATCGAATTACAATATGGCGAACGTATTGTTTCGCTATTCGCCGAAAAACCGCGGGCGCCGGGGCGCGTCCAGCGAATAATCCAAGGGGGCGGATGCCGGGCGAAGGCATCGCTCCCTTGCGCGTCTAACGCGCGTCTGCGGGAAGCCGGGCGGCGTTCCCGGGGGGCGTTGCGGGAGCGAAATGCACGCCTTCTGAATGCGAATAGGCGCCGTGCGGAGGCGGTTCGGGCACGGCCCAGGCGATCGCCAGCGGAACCGCGAACCAGCCGTACAAGAGCAACGCTTTCCGCCACGTGTCCGGATGATCGTGCGAATGATCGTGCTCGTGACTGTGATCGTGTCCGTGATCGTGCCCGTGGTCGTGCGCGCAGCCGCATGAATGGTTGCCGGCAGCAGGTTCGGCTGCGGAACGGAAGGCCGAAAGAAGCTGCTGGGCGGATACCGCCAGCAGACCGATCGCGGTCCATTTGACAAGCACGATCATTTGCGGCTCCACATACAGCTCGAGCAGACCGGCGCGGGAGAGACGCACCACATACAAGGCGAACCCGGCGAGGACGGCGGCCCTTGCGGCATAATTCGCCGCTGCGGCAAGGCGGCGGGCGCGGTTCATGGCTTTCCCTCCTTATACGATGCCGAGGCGTCCGAACAGAACGGAACCGGCCAGGACGAGAGCGGCAATCAGCAGAGCGAACTTCAACACGAAAGATCGGCGAAATACGGCCAGCATCATCCACGTGTTTTTCAGATCGATCATCGGTCCGAACACGAGGAAGGACAACAGCGCCGAAGGCGGCGCGAGCGACGCGAACGATGCCGCCACGAACGCGTCCGAGGTGGAGCATAGGGACAAAGCGTACGCGAAGCCCATCATGAACAGATGGGCCGTCCATTCCGCGCCGGCGACGGCCTGGAAAGCCGCGGGAGGGACGATCGCGTGCAGCGAAGCGGCGATGAACGAGCCGAGAATCAAATATTTGCCCATTTCGAAAAATTCCTCCGCGATATGGGCTTGCGCCTGCCCGAGCTTGCGCAGGGCGGCGTCCACGGCGCCCCTGCCGGACCGGCCTGCAGCATGCGGGCTCGCGAGAACAGCTTGCGATCCGCCCCCTTCGACGGCGCTCCGGCCGGTTGCGAGATCCCGCAACGGATTGTTCTTCAACCGGAAATAGAGGATGAACCCCAATGCCGCGGATACGCACAAGGCCAAGCCGAACCGGGCGTACGCGAGGCCGGGGTCGGCGCTCAATGCCTGGAACGTAGCCGCGATAACGACGGGGTTCACGATCGGTCCGGCCGCGATATAGATCAGGCCGATGTAAGGCGGCAGCCCTTTGCGCATCAGCCTTCGCACGATGGGGATCATGCCGCATTCGCAAAGCGGCAGAATCATGCCCAGCAAGCTGCCGAACAGCACGCCGGCCGCGGGATGCCTCGGCGCAAGCTTGCGGACGAGGTCGTCCGGGACGAACGCCTGCAGCAGCGCGGAAACGACGACGCCGAGCAACAGGAAGGGCATCGCTTCGAGCAGCAGTCCGAGAAAAGGCGTTTTGAAGCGCTGCAGCTGTTCGGCGTTCGTCGGCCACAGGGCGATATCCCCGCCGAAGGCGATCAGGACGAGCAGGACGGCGCAGACGACCGAAGCCGCCCCGGTTGCCAGACGAGTCCATGCGAGGGTCACGCGGTCACATCCTTGAATCAGAATCGTTACGATTAAAGTATGCTTGTGCTTTGTCCTTCAGAACTCGGGAGCGCGGAGCCGTGATATTCACGCGGAGAAGGTTGACAAGGAGAGGATGCGGGGTATAATGAGTATCAATCGAAAACATATCGGCGATGAAGAGAACAAGTACGTCCGGACGGAGCGCTCACAGAGAGCCGGGGAAAGCTGGAACCCGGTAACGCTCGCCTGGCGGAATGGAGCTCGGAGCCGAGAGCGAAACGACGCACGGGCGCCGCATGCGGATGCCAGGGTTATCGTCCCATGCTCTCCGGCCGTTCCCCGTTAACGGAACCGAAGGTGTCGCGAGCAGGCGGGCTTTGCCCGGGGAGCGATTCGCGGCACGAAATAGGGTGGCACCACGGCTTTCTCGTCCCTTGCGGCGAGGGGCTTTTTTTATTTTCAAAAATAAAGTGCAAGTTCAAAAAGGAGAGAAATCCGATGACCGAAAGAAAACGCGTTTTATCCGGCATTCAGCCGAGCGGCAAGCTGACGCTGGGCAATTACATCGGCGCGATGAAAAACTTCGTCGCGCTGCAGGACGAGCACGAGTGCTTCTACATGCTTCCCGATCTTCACGCCATCACGGTCGCGCAGGAGCCGGCTGCGCTGCGCGAGCAGAGCGAATCCGTCGCGGCGCTGTTCGCGGCCGCGGGCCTCGATCCGGCGAAAGCGGCCATCTTCATGCAATCCCACGTGCCGGCCCACGCCGAGCTGGGATGGATCATGACGACGCTCTCGTATATGGGCGAGTTGGAGCGGATGACGCAGTTCAAGGACAAATCCGAGGGCAAGGAGGCCGTGGGGGCGGGGCTGTTCGTGTATCCGTCGCTGATGGCCGCGGACATTCTGCTCTACAACGCCGAGCTCGTCCCGGTCGGCGACGACCAGAAGCAGCATCTGGAACTGACGCGCGACCTGGCGGGGCGCTTCAATCACCGGTACGGGGATACGTTCGTCGTTCCCGAGCCGTTCATCCCGAAGGTAGGAGCGCGCATCATGTCGCTTGAAGACGGGACGAAAAAGATGAGCAAGAGCAATCCGAGCGCGGGCAGCTACATTTCCATGCTCGATACGCCGGACGACATCCGCAAAAAAATCGCCCGCGCGAAGACGGACATGGGACGGGAAGTCGTATTCGACCCGGCGAACAAGCCGGAGGTCAGCAATTTGATGACGATCTACTCGCAATGCTCGGGCAAGACGATCGAACAGGTGCAGGCCGCTTACGATGGCCAAGGCTACGGCGCTTTCAAGAAGGACTTGGCCGAAGTCGTCGTGCAGACGCTTGAGCCGATCCAGCGCAAATACGCGGATATCCGGTCGTCCGGGGAGATCGGCCGAATTTTGCGCGACGGCGCGGAGAAGGCGGGCGCCGTCGCGGAACGGACGCTGTCGGCCGCCAAGGAAGCGATGGGCTTCCTGCCCCCGGTTCGTTAAAGAGGTTGTTGAACACGCACTTAAACGCGCGGCGAATCCGGCTTTTTCCTGCGGAGCCGCGCTTTGAGGACGAACCCGGCGCCGATCGAAGCGATGGACAGAACGCCGAACAGCGCGGCCAGCCAGCCGTTGTAGCTGATCGAGAAAGCGGTGGCGAGCAGCAATGCGCAGCCCAGGAGGGCGAACGTTAATGACAAAGTTTTACTCATCGTTTCACCTCGCATATTTTCCTTCGTATCTAGCATACTAAGTTGGCAAGCTTGCAAACCCATTATCAAGGCGAAGGGAGAAGTCAATCATGCCAGCGAACAACCAACTCGTCGTTCCGCAAGCCAGAGCCGCGCTGCAAAACATGAAAGCGGAAGCCGCCCAATCCCTGGGCGTGCAAATCCCGGCTGACGGATACTACGGCAACGTAACGTCCCGCGAAACGGGTGCCCTTGGTGGCTATATCACCAAGAAGCTTGTCCAAATGGCTGAGCAACAACTTTCCGGTCGTTAAGATCCATTGGTCCGGACCGAAAGCCCGAGGAAAACCTCGGGCTTTTCATATTGTGCGATTAAACGGAGCGGACGTCAAGCCGGAAGCCGGGCGGCGTTCTTTTGCCGAAAAGCAAAGGGATCGTCCGGTCCCGGCGATCCCTTTGCTTTAAGTGCGTGTTCAAAAAGTCCGGTTTTCAGCACCGAGGCTGGTCGTTCGCCTGACGGCGAACTGCTCGCCCATGCATCCGGGAAGGTTGGATGAAGACCGGTGATGAGGAACGGAGCGTAGTCAAACCTACGTGAGTACCTCCAAGGTTTCCAACGGAAACCTACATCGGAAGCATACGCTTGAACCGGCTGAATTCAAGATTCGACGTCGAATCCGCTCCCTGAATCGCTTCGTGATCAAAATTGGACTTTTTGAACAACCTCTAATAGGTGTTCATGCGCAGCCTTTTTTCAAGGCGCTCGTCGCTGAGCCATCCGACGTAGGATTGCAGCGGCTTGTGCGCCGAATCCATCAGCACGACCGCCACGAACGGATACTGCCTGCGATAACGGTAACGAACGTCGACCCAACGGACTTCATATCCCCAAGTATGCGAGATGAGCTGGGCGCAAGGAAACGGGGTGACGCCGAGAAACGCCCGTACGTCCGCATGCTCCTTGGACGCGTCGATCGCCGGATGCTCGTCGCATTTCATGGCGTCGACCCATTTCAATTTGCCGCGGTGCCATTCGCCGATTCCGTACGTTCCGTCCTCTGATACCTTTACGACGTTCCAGCGGTACAGCGAGATCGTCGGAAGCAGCGTATACCGGTCGCCAGGCCGTCCTTCTTGATCGCTCCGGGGCACGATTTTCGCCAGCCGGCGGCGCGCGATCGTTCTCCAAGCGTAGTATGCGACCAACAAAACGTAGAGCGCGGGGAAGATCGCTTGAGGCGTCGCCCATCCGGTGACCCACAGCAAAATCGCGAGCAGGTGGGAGGAAAAAATAACCGGGTCGAAAATATGGATGATATTCCAGGCGACCCATTGCTTGCTGACCGGTCGTAAAGCCTGCGTTCCGTATGCGTTGAACAAATCGGACACGACATGGACGACGACGGAGAGCAAGACCCAGAAGCCGATATGCCACCAGGGCACGCTTCGGAACGCGAGGGATACGGCTGCGGTGATGATCGCCGACCACCCGAGGATGGCCGGAAAAGAATGAGACAGCCCGCGATGATTTTTGATATAATCGGCATTGCTCTTGAATCGGAGGAGGCCGTCCAGATCGGGCGCGTTGGAACCCGCGACCGTCCCGATCAAAACGGCGATCGGACCGTAAGCGTGGGAAGCGATGACGGGATCGGTCATGGCCAGTCCTCCCAGTCCCAGTCCAAATACGAAATGCGTACCGGTATCCATCGTCGGGCCGAACCCCCCTTTCTGCTTCTACAGTATGGACGGAATAACGCGAAAATATGAAGGGAGACGAGGAGCTTGATCTTGTTCTGCGAATATGTCGTCGCGGACGATTGCCGCGATTCGTTCATGGCTTGGGTCGCGGATCGCCCCGGTTTATGGAACGGCGTCGAACTGGCCGAGAATTTGTCCCAGCCCGGCGTCGTCGTGGAAATCCGGAGGGCGTCTTCCGCGGAAGAGGCCGCGAGAATGGAAAAAGAACGCCGCGAAGGGCGTCCTTGGAAGGAACTCGAGCCGTGGATCAAGGGCGGGAAGGACGGGCTCAGAATCTGGACGTTCCGACCGATCCGGGATTAACGGGTCATTCCCGCCGAGCCGAACGGCAGCGCATAATTGAGCGGTTCGTCGAACGTAATGTAATCGAGGTTCAACGTCAGCAGCAAGAAGCGCTTGCCCGTCGTCGGGTCGCTGATAATGATATGGTCACGGCCCGCGGCTTCGAGAACGCCTTTGAAGATTTTCGCGTTCCATTCGGAGTTGTTCTCGTACGTCATGTACAAGGTCGCGACTTTGCCCAGATTCATGCGCAGAATGTTCTCTACATACGATTCTTCCTGCATCGAAGGCATGACCGCGCCCCCCGGCGTAATGGGCAGCCCGGCCGGCACTTGCGGCGGGGTCGCGCCTTGCGGCATCATCATGCTCGGCGACGACATGGCCCCGGCCATCGCGTTGTTCGGCACGCTCATCGGCATGACGGCGTTCGGCATGACGGATGAGGGCATAGGTGCGTTCGGCGCCGATAAGGGCAAGACGGCGTTCGGCGCCGAAGCGGGCGAGAAGCTCTGCCAGGGCAGTTTGTCGTTGTTCATCATCGGCTGAAATCCTCCTCTGGATTAGTAAACGGTGGGGCAATCCTCGTACGACGGAACGTAAAAGCAATGGGCCTTATACCTTCCGGAGTGCGATTGATCCCACCAGGTGGCCGGACAGCCGCCGGTCGGACGGAAAAACCACAGGGCGTTCGAAGCGGGATGCTGCCGTTCCCCGTTGACGGCCCGCTCCGCGAGACGGATGTCCTTTTCGCGGGCTTTCTGGTAGAAGTACGGCTTCTGCACGGCTTCGAACCCGCCTGGCGACTGATAAACCATGTTCGGGATGGACCGGATGTTTCTGAAGTCCAGACAGTTGCCCCGTACCCGGTTCACGCCGACGTTGCCGACCATGAGCATGCCCAATTCGCCTTCCCCTTCGGCTTCGGCGCGCATAAGGCGGGCCAGCATCCGGGTTTGTTCGCTGTTCGTCTTGATGACCGCCAACTGATTTGCCACCCTTTCCTTGTTCAAGTCGCCCACGCCTCGCGCTCGTGCATTAGGCGATTGTCGCAATACAGTGTATTTAGGCGGCCGGAATTGTGTGACTCGAACGGCGGCATTTTTTCCGCGCGTTCCCAGGTTGTTCACAGCCGGTGGCGATTTGATGAATTCAAGGGGGCGAACGTTGTCAATGCTTGAAGATTTGCGGTATCATGGTACAGACATCAGGTGATGCCGTTTCGCTCGCATAAAGGAGGAGCACCGTGCTTAAAGATCTTGTGGCTTTGACCAAGCCGCGAATTATTCGCTTGAACTTGATTGCGGCTTTCGGCGGATATTGGGTCGCTTCCAAATGGGACCTTGAAATATGGACGTTGATCTGGATGCTGCTCGGCACGACGCTGACGATGGCATCCTCGTGCGTTCTGAATAATTATTGGGACCGGGACCTCGATCAGAAGATGGAACGGACCCGCGACCGCGCGCTTCCGCAGGGAAGAATGTCCCCGGGCTTCGTGCTCGGGTACGGAATCGTTCTCGGCATTCTGGGCTTGGCCGTTCTGTTTGCGCTGGTGAATCCGCTCACCGGATGGCTCGGCTTGCTCGGCATGTTCGTCTATATTGTCATTTATACGATGTGGCTGAAGCGCAGCTCGACCTGGAGCACCTCGGTGGGAGGCATATCCGGGGCGATGCCTCCGGTCATCGGGTATTGCGCCGTCACGAACGAAGTCGACGCCGGGGCATGGATCCTGTTCGCGCTGTTGTTCCTCTGGCAGCCGGCGCACTTCTGGTCGCTCGCGATCCGGCGGAAGGAAGAGTACCGGGCCGCCGGATTTCCGCTGTTGCCCGTCGTCAAAGGCGTGACGAGAACGAAGTGGCAGATGCTGCCCTACATTTTGCTGCTCATTCCGGCTTCCTATTTCATGTACTATTTCGGTTACGTCGGCGTCGTATTCATGGTACTGTCGGTCGGGATCGCCGCCGTATGGATGATTCACGCGGTCTCCGGCTTCCGGGCCAAGGACGACGAGAAATGGGCGAAAACCGATTTCATGATCTCCATCAATTACTTGATGATTATGTTCCTGACGATGATATTGGATACGAACGGGGTGTAACAGGAAAATGGATAAAAATGACCAACAACCGATTCAACCGGAACACGAGCCCGAGGTTCCGAAGAATGCGGCCGCCGTGTCGGCCGATCCCCGCAAGCCTTGGCTGAGAAGGTACGGGTTTTCCTTGATCTTGCTCGCCTTGTGCGTCGTGATGGCGATCGTGATTCTCCAGCAGCAGCGCCCGAAGACGGAATTGCCGGTTCAAGGACCCGGCGCGGAATTCTCGTACGTCGACCTCGACGGGGAGACGGTTACGCTGAGCGGCACGAACGGCAAAGTCCGCTTGCTCTATTTCTTCTTCGCCAACTGTCCGGACGTCTGTCCGCCGACGACCTTCGTTATGTCGCAAGTGCAGGACGAGTTGAAGGAGCAAGGCTTGTTCGGCGAGCAGGTGCAGTTCCTGTCGGTGACGATCGATCCCGAGAACGACACGACCGAAGCGTTGCGGGACTTCGCGAAGCGCTTCGACGCGGATCCGGCGGGTTGGAAGTTCCTGCGGGGCGATGAGCAGGAAACGGCCGATTTGGCGAAGGAATATCAGATTCTGGTCACGAAGGACAACGACGGCAACTTCGGCCATATGAATCTGATCGTGCTCCTCGACAAGGACGGACAAATCCGGGATTGGATATCGGCGAACGATTATATCCAGCTCGAGGAAGGCCAAGACCGGAAATCGCCGGGCGAGATGACGAACCTGATCAAAAGCTTGCTATAAGCGAAATATAGGGACGAGCGGAGCGAGAATCCGCGTCGTCCCTTTTTTGAACGGACACAGGAGACGTTATTTTGGCGAAACCCCCTCATTTTGCTAGCGAATCGGACGGAGGATCCGTTATTTCGATGATCAATGGCCGAAATCGCCATCTCGAAGCCAAATAACGGATCCTCTGTCCGCGAAGGCGCGTAAAACCCGGTTTTGTTCACAGATAGCGGATCCTCTGTCCGAACGGACTGGGGGATTGGAGCAAGGCGAGGCGGTGGAGCGTCAAGCTTGAGGGTACAGGATGTATGCTTCGAGTCCCGCTTTCTCGAGCTGCTGGATCAAATAATCTTCGGGCGTTCCTTCGACGCCGTTGTAGCCTTTGCGGGTGTACAGATTGTCGGCGTCCGGAAAGACGTCGCGCAGCATGCCGCGAATGCGTCGGCCGGAGGCGTCCGGATCGGTGAACAAGATGACTTGGCGATCCCCGACCGCCTTGCGCAGCTTCTCGATGCGGTTCTCGCTTAATGTGCCGAACGTGCAATAGATCGGAATTTCGGGGGAGAGGACGCGGGCGAGACGGGCTTTGTCGTTCTTGCCTTCGACAATAATGGCGATGTCCACGGGCGATAATCCTCCGGTTTCGTTCGCGATTCGGGTTAGCCGTTCCTTTATTGTACCATAAAGGGGAGGGTTGAACCGAAAGGGAAGATCGACCGTCTATACTATCGGAAGCTGTATAAGGCTCGTCCGTCGAGGCGGGGGGCGGTCCGCAAGGAGCCGCCGAAGCCGGTCCGCGCGCGTCAACCGGCGCGCAGGACGATTACGAGCAGAATGAACAGGACGAGCACCATCGTCGTCGTTACGCCGTGATGGCCCGCGTGTTGGGACATGCCGTCACCCCAGTTTGCGCCATGGATTTAGCCGGCCGGAACAATCGTTCGATCCGGAAATCGGCTATGATGTACAATATGCGCGGCGCTGGGCGAATGCGCTGGGCTGCTGCCCCGGAACGACGGGGGCAGAGGGCACCGGCGCCGGAAGGCTCAATGTCCGGCGTAAGGCGGAGCCGCCGCCCGGGGATCCCAATTGGCCTTGAACGAGGGACGGGGGAAGAGCAGCGTCAAGGCGATCATTAAGGCGACGAAGGCGATGAAGTACGGAGAAAAATGCGTTCTGACGGCGCCGGCGGCGATCGGACCGAGGAAGGAACCGATCGACAGCGAAATCGACAAGATCGAGAACGTTCTCCCGTATCGCGTAGGCCCGCTTAACTGCAGGAGGAAGGAAGTCATCGCGGGAAAAATGACGCCCTTCGCCAGGCCGATGATGAAGAGCAGCAGCAGCATGGATACGGGCCACTCCGCGGCCATGCCGTAATAGCACAGCGCGAGCAGCATGACGCCGACGACCGTTCGGGCATAGGGCAAATACCGGTTAAGGAACAGCAAGGCTAGCGTGACGAGCGCGCCCAAACTGACGATCGAGAACAGAATGCCGGTGTTCATGATCGTCGCGCTGTCCGTTCCGCGAAGCGGCAGCTCGAACGATAGAATGCCTTGAGCGCAGGAGAGGCCGATCGGGAGCGCGAACACCGCCCAAGGGAAGCTCCGCGGCGTTTGAACCGGTTCCCCGGCGGGAAGCGGCGTCCGGGAGACGGCTGGCGGCGAAGGCTTCGTCTCCGGGGCCTGCGGATCCGGTTCCTTGACGAACCAGAGCGACGCGACGCCGGTCGCCAGCAGCACCCAGCCGAGCACCGCGAACGACAGGCTGAAGCCGATCGTCGCGGCCATATAGGCGCCCGCCGCCGGCGAGACGACGGAGGCGACCGTGTGCACGAGGCCGTTGCCGGCCATCAGCTTGCCTTGGTGGAAATGGTTTTTGGCCAGCCTGGCGAGCAGGGACATGCAGGCCGGGGACAGGAAGGCGAGGACGAAGCCGCTGACGCTGCGAATGTAGAGCAGCTGCCACGGGTCGGTCACGCGCGATTGGACGATCAGCAGGATGCCCGCGCCGATGAGGCTGAACGAGATGAACAAGCGGCTGCCGTACCGGTCTACCGCGAATCCCGCGATCATGTTGCCGGGCAAGTGCGTAAGCGAGTACATGCCCATCACGAGTCCGATGAACGAGGGCGCCGCCCCGAGAGACACGGCGAACGGCGTGAGCATCGGATATTGGGCGTGCAAATCGAAAAACGCGACGAACAGGAACAAATAGAGCCAAACGGCGGTTTTCATGGACCGCAACCTCCTCCGATCGGGCCGGCGACCTCTTGTCCGAATAGGCGGCCTATCCTACTTTTACGTGCCGGCTTCCTCGGATATGCCCGTCGTTTACGGAGGATCGGCCGTTACGGTATAATAGGGGACGACGGTTACAATGATGGGGGGAGTAGCGGTTGAACTTGAATGCGGACGCTTGGCTGACTTTTCTGCAACAAAATTGGATTGTGATCGCGATCGCGATCGTTGCGATCTTGCTCATTATGAAGCTGGTGAAAACGGTATTGAAGTGGGTGTTGGTGGCGGCGATCGTCATCGGCATCGCGACATACGGCGGATTAACGATCGACGACATCAAGGAAGTCGGCGCGAAAGTGTCGGACGAGGCGAAGGATCAAGCGATCAAGGCGATGGCCGGGGAAGCGAGCGAAGCGACGTATATCGCGAATCCGGACGGCTCCTACACGATCACGACGTCGAATCTCGAGCTGAACGGGGTGCCGAATTCCGGCGAAGTATCCGTGAAGCTGAGAGGCATCTCGCTCGGCGATTGGAAGTTGGAAGGCGCCGTCCGGGAGTTCGTCGTGCAGGCGCGGGAAGCCGCGAAATAGGTTCCGATGCTCGGCGCTTGGAACGTTTTCGACGCCAATGCCGTTTCCTGGATGCTGCTCGCGATCATCGGGTTTTCCGTGTACGGAGGCTTTAAACGGGGGGCATCAGGCTCCGCAAGGCGGCTGGGCTCCTTCGTGTTCGGCGCCGTCGCGGCGGTGTTGTCCGTCGCGGCCGCGGCGCTGGCGGCCGCCGCGCTCTCGCCCCGCCTGCAGATTTGGCTGGCGGAGCGCGCCCCCGCCCGGCCGGAAGCGGACGCTTCGTCGCTGGCCCAATTCGGCTACACGGCGTTGTCGGGACTGCGCGATTTGCCGTTGCTGCGCTTCGCCGTTCTGTTTCTCCTGATTCATATCGCGATTCGTCTGATCGTCGGTTTGGCGACGAGCCTGCTCGGATTCTCGGGCGTATGGGCGGTCGAATCGGATCGGCGATCGGGAGGCGCGGCCAGCCGCGCGGTCGGCGGCGCCCTCGGGGCGGCGCTCGGCGCCGGCCGCGCGCTAATCGTGACGGCGGTGCTGTTCGCTTATTGCGCCTTGTTCCCGAACGGGCCGCTGGCGGATTACATTCAGCAATCGGGCCTCTACCGGGAAGTCGCGACGCAAGTGCTGCAGCCGGCGACGGGCCGCCTCATCGAGAAGCAGCTGCCCGTATTCGCCCAGGCGATGTCGAACGAGCTGGACCAGCTCTGGCAGAAGCGGTACGACATCATCGACGCCGAGCTGCCGGACGATATCGTTCAGGCGGCCTTGGCCGTCACGGAAGGCCGGACCGGCGACGAGGAGAAGGCGCGGGCGCTGTACGAGTGGGTCGGCACCCGGATTCAATACGACGACGAGAAGGTCGCGGCGTACGAACAACGGGGAGAATGGCGGGAGCAAAATCCCGAGACGACTTTCGCGACCCGCAAAGGCGTCTGCATCGATTATTCCCGGCTCTATGCCGCGATGGCCAGAGCCGTCGGCCTGGAGGCGCGGGTCGTGACCGGTCTCGGCTACGACGGCCGCGGCGGGTACGGGGCGCATGCCTGGAACGAAGTTTATCTGAGCGAGCAAGGGCGCTGGGCGCCGCTCGATTCGACGTGGGCAAAGGCGGGAGATTGGTTCGATTCGCCGGGCTTTGCCGACACCCATATACGGCAAGGAGGGTTGACCGGGTGAGCAATCATCTATCGGAGGATGCCCAGAAGCGGGAAATCCGCAACCGGAGGCATTTCAGCCTTCGGCTGAACGTGTTTTTTTTCCTGACTTTTTTCGTGTTTTCCGTCCTGATCGTCAGATTGGCCTATTTGCAATTCGTCATGGGAGACGACTTGCGGGCGAAGGAAAACCAGATCGGTTCCAAGCCGGTTTCCGTGCCGCCGATCCGGGGCAACATCTACGATTCCGACGGCAAGGAAATCGCGTATTCGGTATCCACGCAGTCGTTGTATTACACGCTGGACATGAAGATGAAGAAGGAGCAAGGGATGGAGCTGGCCGCCCGGCTCGTCGAGGTGTTCGACCGGCTGGGCGACAAGAACGTTCCGCCGCTGACCGTTGAAGATGTTTATGGGAAAATGGATTTGGACGGCAGAGTTCATTATTCCTACCAGCCTCGAAGGCTCAAGACGGGGTTGACGAAGGAAGAAATCGCCTATTTCTCCGAGCACCGTCAGGAATTCAAGGGCATCGACGTCGTCGAGGAGAGCATCCGCCAATACAGCGAGGATCGCGTGGCCGTGCAGCTGGTCGGCTACATGAAGAAGCTAAGCGGTGCGAAGGATCTGAAGAAATACGCCGAAATCAATGAGGACCAAACGGACCAGACGCTCCGATATCTTAATGAAGAGGAAGTCGGATACGACGGGCTGGAGCTGATGTATCAGGACGAACTGAGAGGCCATAACGGTCTCAAGGAATTCCCGGTTAACAATCAGGGCGAGATCATCGGTCCGATGAAGCTCACGAAGCCGGTCAAAGGCGAAAATCTGTATTTGACGATCGACAGGGACGTCCAGCTCAAGACGCAGGACGCGATCATGAACCATATCCGGAAGATCAGCACGTCGACGAACAAGAGCGAAAGGGCGCCGGCGACGACGGGCTACGCGGTGGCGATGGAGGTCGACACGGGCAAGGTCGTGGCGATGGCCAGCATGCCGGATTACGATCCGGGCGTCTGGCAGGGCGGCATCAGCCAGAAGGATCTGGATGCGATCCAGTTTTTCCAATACAACGGAACGATCCGGGAGGTGCAGCCTCCATACGAGGAATACGAGCAGCGCAAAAACCACCCGTCCTCGCTCGTCTATCTCGGGTCGACGCAGAAGCCGTTGACGATTCTCGTCGGCTTGAACGAAGGCTATTTTACGCCGAATACAATCTTCAACGATCCTGGTTATTTCGAGTTCGGCCGGGAAGGGCACAAGGTGCGCATTACGAACTCGGGCAACGCAGCCCACGGACCGATTAAGGCGGCGCGAGCGCTCGGCAAATCCTCGAACGCCTTCATGTCGGCGATGATCGGCAACAAGATGTATTTGCAATATGAGGGCAGCTCAGGCGTTGACGTCTGGGACGACTATATGAAGCAGTTCGGGCTCGGGGTGACGACGGGAAGCGGCTTGCCGAACGAATCCGCGGGCGTCGTGGATTATTACCACGAAGCGAAGAATGCGAGCCCCCAGTCCGCGCTCATTCGGGCATCCTGGGGCCAGCAAGGCCGCTATACGACGCTGCAGCTCGCGCAGTATACCGCCATGCTTGCCAATCGCGGGAAGCGGATGAAGCCGCAATTCGTGGGAGAAATTCGCGACGTCGACGATAATGTCACGCAGCCGTTTCAGGCCGAAGTGCTGAACACTGTCGACTTGCCGGAGACGTACTGGAAAACGATCGAAGAGGGCATGTCGCAGGTTGGCGTGCAAGGCTTCGAAGGCGTGAACTACACGTTCCTGCGGAAGACGGGCACGTCGCAGCAGGACGTCGGCAACCGGCGGAAGGTCGAGAACGCCGTGTTCATCGCCTACGCGCCGGCGGAGAACCCGAAGCTCGCCGTCGCCGTCGTCGTGCCGGACGGCGGGTACGGCGGCTGGGGCGCCGCGCCGATCGCGCGGCAAATCTTCGACGCTTACGACGCGAAGATCGGCCTGTACGGGACGCCGCGTCCGGCGCTGTACGGCGTCACGCCGGCGAACGGAGCCGCTGATGCGGGGACGGAGGCGCCTGAGAACGATGCCCCGGATGGAGCTGAAGAGCAATAAGAGGAAGGACGGCTATGATGCGCCGTCCTTTTTTTGATCTTTTCTTGCGGACACAGGGGCCCTTATTTTGCTGAATCCCTCTCATTTTGATGTTGGTTCGGACACAGGATCCGTTATTTCGATGATTTATGGCCGGAATCGCCATCTCGGAGCCAAATAGCGGATCCTGTGTCCGCAAAGGCGCGCAAAACCCGGTTTTGTTCACAATTAGCGGATCCTCTGTCCGAATGGCTTGGGGACTGGAGAAGGCGAAGTGTCGGCGATGGGCCCGCCGCATAGTCGCCCGCTAGAGGTTCGGTATTGCCGGAGGATGGGACGAGGATAACAGCGCTTTGGACGTAACGGGCAAGGTTATTCCATGCCTTAGACGTATTTTGTTCAAGAAGTTGCATAAAGGAAACTTTATTGTATAATATAAAAATAAAGTCTCAAGGGAAATTAATCGTCCATAGGGAAACAAAATTGATTACACGCAAAGGCTGGTCCCCCGAATCGGCGCTTGGGGAGGCAGAACAAGTCCAGGGGAGAGGGCGGCTGTAGAGGAGGCAGGAGAATCCATGAAGAAAAAATGGCCATCATCCGTAAAAAGGTTCGTCATGACACTTGTATTTTTGACCGTCGCGGGAGTCGTCGCCGCCGGCTGCGGCAACGGCTCCGGCGCGTTCGTGCATGAAGACAGACTGCATCTGACGACGACGGTCGGCATGATCGCGGACGTCGCGGAGCAGATCGGGGGCGATCGCGTGGAAGTGATCGGCCTGATGGGGCCGGGCGTCGATCCGCACACCTATAAAGCTTCGCAAGGCGATATCGCCAAGCTGGAGAGCGCGCATATCATTTTGTACGGGGGCTTGTATCTTGAAGGCAAATTGACGGAAATTCTCGAGAAGATGGGGAAGGACAAACCGGTCGTGCCGGTGACGCGGGACATTCCCGAAGAGCGGCTGCTATCGGAGGAGGAGGACGGCGCGTTCGACCCTCACGTGTGGTTCGACGTGCGGCTCTGGATGATCGCCGTCGAGACGATCCGGGACGTATTGATCGAGAACGATCCGGCTCATGAGTCGGAATACCGGGAACGCGCCGACGCGTATCTCGCGAAGCTCGACGAACTGGATCGCTACGCGCGGGAGCAGATCGCTTCGATTCCGGAGCAAGGCCGCGTTCTGGTGACGGCCCACGACGCGTTCGGCTACTTCGGCGACGCCTACGGCATCGAAGTCGTCGGTCTGCAGGGCATCAGCACGGCGGCCGAATACGGCTCCAAGGACGTGAGGAGCTTGCGGGATATGCTCATTGAACGCGGGATCAAAGCGGTGTTCGTCGAATCGAGCGTGTCGAGTAAATCGCTCGAAGCGGTCATCGAGGGCGCGAAGCAGCAGGGCCACGAAATCCGGATCGGCGGAGAGCTGTTCTCCGACGCAATGGGCGAGGCGGGAACCGAAGAAGGCACGTATATCGGCATGTTCAAACACAACGTGGACACGATCGTCGAAGCGTTGCAATAGAAAGGAGCGGATTTGAAGATGTGGAACGAAAACGCCGAAAACGCCGCTTCGCCGCTCGTCGTCGAAAGCTTGACCGTCGCTTATCAGAAAAAACCCGTCGTCCGGAACGTCTCGTTCCGGGTGACCGAAGGCGAGCTGATCGGCGTGATCGGCCCGAACGGAGCGGGCAAATCGACGCTGATCAAAGCGATTCTGGGCTTGCAGCCCGCGCTGTCGGGACGGACGCTCGTCTACGGCAAATCTTATAAGGCGCAAAGAAAACGGATCGGCTATGTGCCGCAACGCGAGTCGGTCGACTGGGATTTCCCGACGAACGCGCTGGACGTCGTCATGATGGGCCGGTACGGCCACCTCGGTTGGTTCGGGCGTCCCGGAGCCAAAGAGAAGGAGATCGGCATGGCTTGTCTGGAGCAGGTCGGGATGGCCGATTATGCCGGCCGGCAGATCAGCCAGCTGTCCGGAGGCCAGCAGCAGAGAGTGTTTTTGGCCCGGGCGCTGGCCCAGGACGCGACGCTGTATTTCATGGACGAACCGTTCGCGGGCGTCGACGCCGCTACGGAGAAGGCGATTATCGCGTTGCTGAACGAGCTGAAGAGACAAGGCAAGACGGTGCTCGTCGTCCATCACGATCTGGCGACGGTGGAGCAATACTTCGACTCCGTGCTGCTGCTGAACGGCGAGCTGATCGCTTACGGGCCGACGGCGGAGACGTTCACGGAGGAGGCTTTGCAGGCGGCCTACGGAGGCAGGCTCGCCTTCATCGGCGGCGGAGAAGGGAAGGGATTACGATGCTGAGCTTGCTGACGGATCCGAATCTGCAATGGATTCTGATCGGCAGCATGCTGCTCGGAATCAGCACGGGCGTCGTCGGCACGTTCGCCTATTTGCGGAAGCAGAGCTTGATCGGGGATACGCTGGCTCACGCGGCGTTGCCCGGCATCTGCATCGCCTTCATGCTGACCGGAGTCAGGTCGGTCGGGCTGTTTATGCTCGGAGCGATCGCCGCCGGCATGATCGCGACGCTCGGCATCGGCTGGATCACTCGCCAATCGCGAATCAAGCCCGACGCTGCCATGGCCATCGTCCTGTCCGTATTTTTCGGCATTGGCGTCGTGCTGTTGACGCGAATTCAGCATACCGCTTACGGCAACCAAAGCGGATTGGATAAGTTTCTGTTCGGCCAAGCGGCTTCGATGACCGCTAAGGACGTCTACACGATGGCCGGCGTCGCGATCGCGCTCACGATCGTATGCGCGGCGCTGTTCAAGGAGTTCAAGCTGATCAGCTTCGATCCCGGCTTCGCGAGGGGAATCGGGTACCCGGTGCCGGCGCTGGAGCAGACGCTGCTCTGGCTCGTCACGGTAGCGGTCGTCGTCGGCATTCAGGCGGTCGGAGTCGTCCTCGTCGCCGCGTTGCTGATTACGCCCGCCGTGTCGGCGAGATACTGGACGGACCGGCTCGGCGTTATGGTTTTCCTCGCGGGCGCCTTCGGAGCGCTTAGCGGGGCCGCCGGCACGTGGGTCAGCGCGGGGACGGAACAGCTGCCGACCGGGCCGATCAGCGTATTGGCCGCGACGGCGTTTTTCGTCGCTTCGGTGCTGTTCGGCCCGAGAAGGGGCGTCGTCGCCAAGCGGCTTCTTCGCCGGTCGGCGAAACGGGAGTGGGTCGCCGAGAACGGCGGTCGGACGGACGCGGGCGCGTTCGCCAAAGAGGAAAGGGGGGCGTCGGCATGAGCGGTTTCTGGATTATGCTGACGGGCGCTCTCGTGGCCGCCTGCTGCGGCATTCTGGGCTGCTTCCTGATCCTTCGGCGGATGGCGATGATCGGGGACGCGATCAGTCATTCCGTGCTCCCAGGAATCGTGATCGCGTTTCTGATCAGCGGTTCCCGCGAATCGTTCTTCATGCTGTTCGGCGCGGCGATATTCGGCTTCATCACGGTGTTTCTGATCCAGATGTTCCAGCAGAGCGGGGTTCAGAACGACGCGTCGATCGGCGTCGTCTTCACTTCGCTGTTCGCGGCCGGAGTCGTGCTGGTCAGCCTGAACGCGCAGCATGTCGATCTCGACCTGGATTGCGTGCTGTTCGGGGAGATCGCCTACGTCCAGTGGAATACGCTGACGCTGGGAGGCGTCGATCTCGGGCCGAAAGCGGTATGGCTGCTCGGCATTACGCTGTTCTTCATCGTGTCGCTGATCGGTCTATTTTACAAGCAGTTCAAGCTGTGCGCGTTCGATCCGGCGCTGGCGGCCGCGATCGGCATTCCGGTCGCTCTGTTCCACTACGCGTTGATGGGACTCGTCTCGATGGCGACGGTAAGCTCCTTCGAGAGCGTCGGCGCGATTCTGGTCGTCGGTCTGCTCGTCGTTCCGCCCGCGACCGCGTATTTGCTGACGGATCGTTTGGGCGCGATGATCGGACTGACCGTATTGTTCGGCGCGATCAGCTCTGTGGCGGGCTACTACGTCGCGGCGGCGCTGGACGCTTCGATCGCCGGCTGCATGGTATGCGTCGCCGGAGCGCTGTTCGCCCTCGCTTTCTTGTTCTCGCCCTCCCGCGGAGTCGTGACGCGCAAGCTTCGCCGGCGCCTTGCCTTCGCCGGATAGCCGCGGGTCGACCGGGCTTCGCCGAGAAGCGCCGAACGGAGGCCGTCTCCGTTCGGCGTTTTAATTTTTTCGTTCCGGCGGCGGATCTGTGCTAAAATGGGAAATAGTTACGACTTACGGCATCAGGGAGTGGAACGATTGGCATACGAGATGAAGCAGTACAAATTGCTTGCGCTGGATCTGGACGGCACGCTGTTGAACGAGAGAAGCGAGGTCAGCGAGACGAACGCCGAGTGGATCCGGCGGGCGATCGAAGCCGGCGTCACGGTGTGCGCATCGACGGGACGAGGGTTCCCGAGCGCGTTGCCGATCGTGGAACGGCTCGGGCTGGAGTCGCCGATGATCACGGTCAACGGAGGCGAGATATGGGCGAAGCCGCATACGCTGCACCGCCGCACGCTGCTCGCCGCCGAGCTCGTCATGAAGCTGCACGCGATCGCGGAACGTTATCCGGACGTCTGGTTCTGGGCGTATTCGACGGAAGGCTTATATAACAAAGAACTGTGGGCCGGGGATACGTCGGCGCTTCACTGGCTAAAGTTCGGCTATTATACGGAAGATTTGCCTATTCTGCGGCGAATCTTAACGGAAATCCGAGAGTGGGACGAGCTGGAAATCAGCAATTCCTCGCCGTACAACATCGAGATCAATCCGCGCGGCGTCTCGAAAGCGACCGGGTTAGCGGAAGTGTGCCGGCTGCTCGGCTGCGACATGTCCGAAGTCGTCTCGGTCGGGGACAGCCTGAACGATATCGCCGCGATCCGGGCCTCGGGTCTCGGCGTGGCGATGGGCAACGCCCAGGAAGAAGTGAAACGGGCGGCGAACGTCGTGACGGGGACGAACAACGAAGACGGCGTAGCCCAGGCGATTCAACATTATGTTCTGAGGACGTGATTTTTTCGTAATGGACGTACTGGGCTGGATTCTGATCGCGGCGTTGTTCGCGGTAGGCATGGCCGGGGCGATCTTCCCGATGCTGCCCGGCGCTTTGGCGATCTACGCCGCTTTTTTCGTGTACGGCTGGTTTTTTTCCTTCGAGCCGTTCGGCTGGTGGTTCTGGATCATCCAGACGGTCATCGTCGTCGCCCTATTCGTGGCGGACTACTTGGTCAGCGCATGGGGGGTCAAGAAGTACGGGGGCTCTAAGGCGTCCGTCGTCGGCAGCACGATCGGCATCCTGATCGGCCCGTTCGTCATCCCGGCATTCGGCCTGATTATCGGTCCGTTCGCCGGCGCCGTTCTCGGGGAGATGATTCACGGTTCCGATTTCAATCGCTCCCTCAAGGTCGGCTGGGGCTCGTTGGTCGGCTTGTTCGCGAGCACGGTCGCCAAGGTCGTGCTGCAGCTGGTCATGATCGCGCTGTTCGTCGCGTGGCTGATCTTCAATTAGTTCAATAAGCTAACGTTAAGAGGTCTTCCTTTTGAAAAAAGACACATTGCTCAAAAGCACGCTCATTCTCGCGGCCGCGGCGCTCGTGGCGCGGGCGCTCGGCGTTTTCCAACGGGTGCCGCTCGATTATCTGATGGATGATCTCGGCAACATCTACTATAACAACGCCAATGCCATTTATTTGCTGCTGCTGGTCGTGGCGACCGCGGGCATCCCGAGCGCCGTCAGCAAGATGGTGTCCGGCAGATACGCCCTCGGCCGGATCCGGGAAGCCCAGCAGGTCTACCGCGCGGCGATGCTGTTCGGCGCCGTCGCCGGCGTCGTCATTACGTTCGGCTTGTGGCTGGTCGCGCCGTTCATCGCGAAATCGATCCTGGGAGAGCCGGAGGCGGCGTCCGCGATTCGGGCGATCGCGCCTTCGCTGCTGCTCTTTCCGATGATCGCGATGATGAGAGGATATTTCCAGGGCCGTCAATTCGTCACCGCGGGAGGCATCTCCCAGATCGTCGAACAGATGCTGCGCGTCTTGTCGGCGGTCGCGATCGCTTATGCCTTCTTCGCTTTCAATCCGGACAATAACGAAGGCATCGCCTCCGGGGCCGCGTTCGGCAGCGTTTTCGGCAGCGTCGGCGCCTTCGCCGTCATGCTCTATTATTCGCGCAAGCTGAAAGCGAACGATCGGCTGGAACCGCCGATGCGAATGGACCCGTCGAGGCCGCTGCGGCTGAAGGCGATCTATAAGGAGCTGTTCCAGCTGTCGATTCCGGTCGTCATGACCGGCATCACCGTCCAATTGCTGTACACGATGGACAATATGATGATCAAATCGCTGACCGACGGCCATTTCGAAGCGGCGACGATCAATTCCTGGGCGGCGGTGTACGGGATGAACGCGCAGTCGATCGCGGGCATTCCGATCATTCTGGCCGTGGCGCTCAGCCAATCGATCATCCCGCACATTTCGTCCGCTCATGCGCTGAGAGATCAGGAGCGGGTCGGACAACAGTCTTCTCTCGCAGTGCGGATCGCTTTGTTCAGCGGCATGCCGGTCGTGCTGCTGTTAGGCATCGGGGCATACAGCGTAAACGGCCTGCTGTTCGAGAAGCCCGTCGGCAGCGAGATCGTCGCGATGCTGACGCTCGGCACGATTTTTCAGATCGGCATGATGGTGACGAATTCGATTCTGCTCGGCATCAGCGAACCGAAAAAGGCGACGATGCACGCGCTGACGGGCATCGTTCTGAAGATCGTCCTTAGCTTCGCGCTGGCTCCGCCTTTCGGCGTGTACGGCATTATCGCCGCGACGACGGTTTGCTTCGTTTGGACGCTCATCTTTAACGTGCTAAGCTTGCGGAAGAGATCCCGGTTCAAGCTTCTGGGCAAAAAGTGGCTGCCGTATCTGCTCGCGGTGGCCGTCGTCGCAGCGGCGCTAGGAGGCGTCGAATGGGCCGTGCTCTACGTATTCGGAGGCTTGCCGGACAAATTCGCGTTTTTCCTGTCCTGCGTCGCGATGAGCGGGATACTGGCCGTGCTGTATCCGGCGCTTCTCGTATTCCTCGGCGTCGTGACGGCGCAGGAGATTTCGACTTACCCCAAGCCCGTGCGGCGTTTGCTCGCTCCGTTCATCAAGCTTCGCTCGAGAAGCTCGGCCGCTTGAAGCTTGCGCTGGCCAAACAGGTGCTCGTGAGTCAGATCGATCGTTCGCGGCGGGCGGATCGTCGCGATAGCGGCCAAGGCGTCCGGTCCGCGGCACCAATCCCGCTCTTCGGCCCGGCGCAACGGCCGATCCGGCCACGCCTCCTGCAGCGGCGGGCTCAGCCATTTCGGGATTCGGACATCGCCGGCGACGCATTCCGTGCATACGGGAGCGTCGCCTTTTTCATGCCGTCGCGCCGTATAACGGTGAGGCCAATAATCGGCCCTGGAGCCCGTATGGGGCACGTGCCTGGCGAAGGCGACGGCGGAACGCAGCACTTTGGGGTAGGCGAACAACAGACCGTACAGACATTTGCCGTATTCGATCCGCTCGCGCAAATCCTCGAAATTTTCCAGCACTCTCCCGGCTAGCCTCATCGGCTTTCCTCCGTCGCCGGGCTCTCCCTTCCATAACGGGAATACGGTTTGGTTCGTCTGCAGCAGCGGCTGCCCTTTGAACGCCAAGCTGCCAAACACGTTTTCCCGGTAATAGGGATCCTCGACGACTCTTGCTTGAATGTAATGCTGCTCGTTGACGATCAGCGCCTCGGAGATCGCCAGCGGCTCGCCGGTCGTCCAGAAATCGCGCCAGAGCGGCTCCATGAAGACGGACACGCCGAAGCGGGCGAGAAGATGGAAGAGCGGGCGGCCGAGCCTTCTGCTTTCGGCGTATAGCCGGAGCTGCGGGTAGGCGTCGCCGAAGATAAGCGAATTGCACGATTCGAGCAGCCCGAAAATATCGGCGGCCAGCCGTTCGTCCAGCAGGCGAGACAGCGGCCGGCCCTTCAGATCGGTCATGTTCCAGCCGCCGTTGCGCGAAACCATATGGGCGAGAAAAGCCCAGCGAAGCTCGGGGTGTTCGCGGTACACGCGCCAGTAGGCATCCGTTCGGGTCAAGTTGTTGCGGTTCAGCGATTCGGTTTCCGCGCGTATGTCCGCGCAGATCCGTTCCTCTTCGGCAGGCAGCTCCGGCCTCGCCGGTCCGGCGGCTTCCTTGCCGCGCAGCCCCTCCTCCAGCCGGCTGCGCCACGTCTCCCGCCTTTCTTCGTCGATGACGAGCGGCAGCCGCTCTGCAGCGAGCTTGCGGGAGTAGCGCAAGCCCTCCGCTTTGCCGGCCAGGCCGGCCATCAATTGCTTGAAAGTTCCGATAACGCGGCATCCCCTTCGAACAAGTTCGTATTTCGGCAGGACTTTCGTTCCGATGCGTCGAATAGATATAGTTCGGGCGTCCCGTCCGCCATTATTTATTCGGACATAAACTGGAGGATCGATTCGTGAACAAGCGGAAGAAATTTAGAAGTCTAGGATGGTTAGTATGCGCGTTAACGTTGGCCTTTATCGTCGGTTGCCAATCTGTCGGCGGCCTGAACTTGAACGAAATGCTGCTCAAGCAATTCGACGTGGCCCAGCAGGAGCAGTCGGAGCTGCTCGAATTCGAGATTGAACTGAACGAAGGCGCACTGGACGGGGAAGATCCCGAATTGGCGAAATTCGTTGAAATGTTCTCGAAAGTCCAGCTGGAGCTTGCCCACGTCAAAACGGACGCCGCAGGCAAGCAATGGGCGACGGGGTCGTTCGGCTTCGGAAAAGGCAAGATTCCGTTTACGCTGCATACGGACGGCTATTCGTTCCGGTTCGACATCGAGGGAGCGAAAAGGCCGTTCGTGATCGCAGATCAAAGCTTCGGAGAATTGTTCGGTCTGGGAGCGGAAGAAGGAGAGGCGCTGCAACGGTCGCTCATGGAAGCCGTTCGCGAGCTTGTCAAGAACGTGGCCGCCTATTTCGTTAAAGGGCTGCCGAATCCGCCGACGATCTCCGTCGAGAGAGTGTCCGAGCCCGTCCGCGGCGTGACCACGAGCCTGACGAAGGTTCACGCGGAGCTGAACGGCGAGCAGCTCGGCGATTTGATTCCGGTATACTTGGACAACCTTATTCAGGACAGGGAAGGCTTTAAGGAACTGGTCGTGGGCGTCTACCGCTGGCTGCTCGAACTGCCTCCCGAGATTCAGGAGATGATGGGGACCCAAGAGCTGTTCGGCGAAGTGGAAGATATCGAGGCGGTCGCGGACATGATCGTGTTGGCGCTGTTCCCGGAGCTGGAGACGGCCGCGGAAGAGTTGGACGAATTCCGGCAATCGGACGGATGGAAAGAGGTGTTCGACAAGGGCATCACGATCTCGACCGACTGGTACGTGGACGACAAACTCCATCTTCGCAAGTCCGCCACGGAGATTACGATCGCTCCGGTGGCGTTCGCCAGTGAGGACAGCCCGGTCAAAAGCATTAAGCTGCGTGCCAGCGGCGAAGCCTGGAACGTGAACGGCGAAGTCGAGGTTCCGGAGCTGGTAATCCCTCGGAACGCGTTGAACGTCGAAGAGCTTGAGGGCTTGACGGCTTATCAATTCGTCCGTTACTTCGAGGAAGATTCGGTACTGTACGACCTGTTGAAGAACGATTTGGGCATCGACGATCAGCGCTTCGAACTGAGCAGCGAATGGGGAATCCCGTTCATTGTCGACGAGAGCGGGGACGCATTCGTACCGGTACGGCGGACGTTGGAGGATTTCGAAATCGGGCTTACCGTGCCGCAATCGCCGGGAGAGATTCGGTTCTACGATCGTCCGACGGATCAATCGATCGTGCTGCGCATCGGTTCCGACCAGGCGACCGTCAACGGCGAGACCGTCCAACTGAAGCATCCGATCGCGGTCGAATACCGGGTTTCGTACGTCGCGGCGGACGATCTGTTCGGCTTGTTGGGCGCCGAGTATACGATCATCGAGCTGGAAGACGGCGAACTCGTCATGGAGGTTTCAAGAGACCTGTAAGCCGGCAAGGATATCATGAGAACATGAGAGGACGCGATCGACCATGCAAAAAATCACGAGCGAACAGGCGTTTCGCGAGCGAGTCGCGGGCGATCGGCTGACGGTCGCGGTATTCAAGACGACGTGGTGCCCGGATTGCCATTTCATCGCTCCGTTCATCGCTGACGTCGAAGCGGCCTACGCGGATCAGCTGACGATGGTCGAGATCGACCGGGACGACCTGCCTGACCTTTGCGCCGAATTGAACATTCTCGGCATTCCGAGCTTTATCGCTTTCCGCGGCGGGCGGGAAGTCGTTCGGTTCGTGAGCAAGCTGCGGAAAACCCGCGAGGAGATCGAGCAATTCCTCGACCGCGCGGTCGAGGTGTCCGGCGCTCTGGCTTGAGCGGCGGCTTCGGCGAATCATCGTTGGTACGGAAAACCCTTAATCCGGCAGGCCGCCGGGTTAAGGGTTTTTGTGAGGGCTTCGTTCCGCTTGATGCGATGCCAAGCGGACACAGAAGCCCTTATTTTGTCGAAACCCCCTCATTTTGAAGGCGATTCGGACAGAGAATCCGTTATTTCGATGTTGAGCGGCCGAAATCGCCGTCTCGGGGCCAAATAACGGATTCTGTGTCCGCGAAGGTGCGCAAAATCCGGTTTTGTTCACAGATAGCGGATCCTCTGTCCGAACGGGCTGGGGCGACTGGAAGGACGGGACGGGTGGGGCAGGCGGGAGAGGTGAGAGAGGCGGGACAGGCGGGGGCAGGTGGGACAGGCAAGAGAGGCGGGACAGGTGGGACAGGCAAGAGAGGCGGGAGAGGCGTGGCAGGCTGGACAGGTGGGACTGGTGGGGCTGGCGGTAAAAAAACGGAGAGCGGGAAGCACAGCCGAAACGGCGCGAAGACGCGAATAAGGACCGTCAGGGCGATCCCTTGACGGTTTTCTTGCCGTTCGGCTGGCGTTTCGCGTTCGCAGACCGGCCCGGAAAACCGCATGGCATCGGCCTCGTTACGGGCTGTGCGCATTGTTCACATTATGAACATGGCTTTGGCTTCCGGGGTCCGGTATAATGGGAACTGGCCCCATGCGCCAACTTTCACATGAAATCGGGGATAGGCATGAATCTACGCAGATATCGATTGTTAACCTTGCTCACTTGCATCGGCATGTTTCTCGTGCTGATCGCGGGCGTGCTCGTTACGAATACCGATTCCGGCCGCGGCTGCGGAACGGATTGGCCGCTGTGCAACGGCAAGTTCGTTCCCGCGTATACGTTGGAATCCATGGTCGAATACAGCCACCGCCTGATCAGCGGCATCGTCGGCCTTTTGGTCGGGGCGACCTATCTCGTCACCCATTTCTGGAAGCCGGCGCGCAGCAAGGAGAGCTTGGTTTATACCGGAGGAGCGTTGATCTTTACGGTGATGCAGGCGATTCTCGGCGCGATGGCGGTGATCTGGGAGCAGTCTTCGATCGTCATGGCGCTGCATTTCGGCATCTCCTTGTTCGCTTTTACCTGCACATGGCTGGCGTACAAGCTCGCGAAACGGCTGTCCGAAGCCCCCGCCGCCGACGCGAAGGGCGCAGCGCCGGTCGTATCGGCTCCGAAGGCGCTGTACCGGGCCGTAATCGCGTTGCTTGTTTATTGCTACGGCGTCGTTTATTTGGGCGCCTTCATTCGCCATACCGCGTCCGGCGGCGCCTGCGAAGGCTGGCCGCTGTGCAACGGGCAGCTCGTGCCGGAGCTGTCGGGCTCCGTCGCGATCGCCTTTACTCACCGGATCGCCGCGCTTCTGCTCTTTATTTTTATCGCGATCTTATATATCTCCATGCGCAGAACGACAGGAGCGTCTACCGAGCTGACGTCGATTGCGGCCAAGTCGCTCGGGCTCGTCGTCCTGCAAGTCTTGAGCGGCGGCCTGCTCTCCTTCACGTTCACGAACGAGAACGCCTACGTTTTCACCGGCCTGTTGCATACGGTAATCATTTCGGCTTTGTTCAGCATGCTCGTGCTGCTCGCGATCCGCATGCGGCAATCTTTGTCCGAATAAGCCTGCTCGGAAGCCGGCGCTATAAGGATTATTTTCAAACCGTCAATTGGAAAACCTGAGGAGAAGGACGGGCCACGCTCGATCGGTTGAGCGCGCCGTCCTTTTTGCGCTACAATGAAAATTGATGTTGGAACTTGGGGGGGAGGCTCGTTCGTGCTGAGAGTGCTGTTCGGGGAAAGGCCGCGCGAATGGGCGGGCGCCGAGCTGGAAACCGTCCGAGCCATCGAGAGCTTCGTCCGTCAGGCCTACGAGACGGCGGAGCGCAGGCCGGCGGAAGCGAAAACGTACCGAACGTACGCGATCGCCGCGGAAGGGCTGCTGCGCTCGATGGACGAGCTGGAGCAGAGCGTCTACGCAGCCAAAAGGTACGCGTTATTCGTACCCCACAAGAGAGTGGACGAGCTGACGGAGCGGGAGCGTCTCGATTACGACCGGCACGTCTATTACGACAAAAATGCTTATATCCGGGTATTCGCGCTGCTCGACAAGCTCGCGACGCTGCTTAATCCGCTGCTTGGACTTCGCACCGAACGGATCAAATCGCGGTATTCCTACTACACGATGTTGCGGAACATGCGGGAGAACGATTTGCATCCGGGCTTGTCGAAGCCGCTCAATGCGCTTAAGGTCGATCACCAAGGCGCGATGAACCGTCTGCGTCACCGCAGAAACCTGGAAATTCACCAGATGAACGCGGAATTGCGGGACGATCTGCAGCAGAGCCTTGCGGACAAGCCGCATCGAATGCTGGAAAATTTGAAGGCGAGCATGGCGGATCTGGAGCAGGGCTGGGAGATGTGCAGGGAGTCGTTGCATGCGTCCTTTCGCTATGCGAACGGAATCATGAGGCGAATCCGCTAAGGAGCGAAAACGGAGTCGGAGGAGGGGAACCCGCTTGAAGCTGTTGGGCAGAACCGCGCTGATTACGGGCAGCGCGAAGGGATTGGGGCGACGCACGGCGTTGGAGCTCGCTTCCCACGGTTGCGACGTCGCGGTCAATTACGTGACGAGCCGCGACGAAGCGGAAGGTCTCGTCGAGGAAATCGCGGCGCTGGGGCGCAAGGCTTACGCGTTCCAAGCGGACATCGCCCGGGAGGACGACGCCGAGAGACTCGTCGCCGAAGTCGAAAAGCGGTTCGGCGGCATCGACATTCTGATCAACAACGCGGGACCGTTCATTCGCGAGCGCCGACTGTTCGCGGATTACCGGACGGAGGATATCCATTACTTAATGAACGGCAATCTCGTCGGCACGATGCTGATGGACCATCGCGTGCTGCCGGGAATGCGCAGACGGCAATGGGGACGCATTATCCATTTCGGCTTCGGGCACGCGTCAGAAGCCCGTTCCTGGCCTCACCGCGCGGTGTACGCCGCGGCGAAAGTCGGGCTCGTCTCTTTCACGAAAACTTTGGCCGTCGAGGAAGCCGCCAGCGGCATCACGGTGAATATGATCTGTCCGGGCGACATTCGGGGCGGCTTCAAGGAGAAGAGCATCGAGGACGTCGCCGGCGTATTGGACGACGAATCGCCGCGGGGAAGGCCGGGCACCGGCGAAGACGTGGCCAGAATGATCGCGTTCCTGTGCATGCCGGAATCGGATTTCATTACCGGCAACATGATCGACGTATCCGGCGGCCTCGATCCGATCCGCACGATTCTGAAAGCATGACAAAAGGTCCTGCCCCGGGGCAGGACCTTCCATGCTTCGTATGCGAAGAGCGATCAGAACACTTGAACGACTTCCTGGATCCCTTCGACTTCTTCGATCAGCGCGCGTTCGATGCCGGCTTTGAGCGTGATGGTGGAGCTCGGGCAGCTGCCGCAAGCGCCCATCAGACGCAGCTTGACGACGCCGTCTTCGATGTCAACGAGTTCAACGTCTCCTCCGTCCCGTTGCAGGAACGGGCGCAATTTATCGAGAACGTCGATGACTTCATCGTACATGCTTGGAGCATTCGTACTCATGATCATCCACTCCTTTCAAAGTCTATTATAGTACAAAAAGCCGTTTTTTCAAACAGACGCTTGTTAGCATTGCAGGCAAACTCTTGCCGCTCCCCCTTGCCGAAAAGAAAGGAAATCGAACGCAATGAACATTGTAGAGTTCTGCGTCAGCAACGCGCAGCACGGAACCGACCTGGCGCTCAAGAAGTTGGAAAGCCATCCCGAATTCGAAATCGAAGTGATCGAGTACGGATGCTTGGGCAACTGCGGCGAATGCTTTCTGTCCCCGTATGCGTTGGTCAACGGCGAGAGCGTAGTCGCCGAGACGGCCGACGAGCTTTACGAGCTCGTGCTGGAGGAGATTCGGAAGCAGGAACGGGAGCGAAGCGCCCTCGACAAGCTTCTGGACGACCTGTAAGGAAGTTCAAAAAGTCCGCTTTTGATCGCGAAGCGCGGGCAGGAGGCAGAATCGACGTCGAATCTTGAACTCAGCCGTTTCTTCCGGTGCTCACGTAGGTTCGCCTACGCTCCGCTCCTCATCCCCGGACTTCGTTCAACCTTCTCGGCGCTGAAAACCGAACTTTTTGAACCCGGATTGTAAGGAAGTTCAAAAAGTCCGCGTTTTGATCGCGAAGATCGGGCTTGCCTTGCCGGCTAGCCGAAATGGCGCTTGCTTTTCCAGAGCACGCCGCTCTTGAGCATTCGCGGGATGCGGCCGAGCAATGGCGTTACGCCCATCAGGCCGAAGCCGGCTTTCTTGCCGAGGGAGCCGAGGACGCCTTTCAGCTTGATGCCGGCCAGCCTTGGCGATCTGCCCTGCCAACGGGCGCGAATGACTTCCGCCACCTGCTTGCCCTGCGCGCCCGCCAGCTGCGCGCTCGGAGAGAACGGCTGGCTGGAACAGTCCCCGATGACGTATACATGGGGGACGTTCGGCAGCTCGTGATATTCGTTGACGATGAGCCTTCCCATCGGATCCTTGGGCAGCGTTATTCGTTGCACGAGCTCGACCGGTTGAATGCCGGCGGTCCAGACGGTCACGTCCGTCAAGATTTCTTCGCTGCCGTTGTGGATAACGCCTTGCTCCAGGGAAGTGATGCCGATGTGCGAACGCATTTCGACGTCGTGCTGGCGGAACCAGGAGGCGACGTATTCCTGCAGCTTGGTCGGGAAGGAAGACAAGACGCTGCTGCTGCGGTCGAGAATGCGAATGTTGACGTCGGCCCGGCTTTCGCGAAGCTCGGCCGCGACTTCGACGCCGCTTAATCCGCCTCCGACGATCGTGAGCTGCCCGTACGGACGGATATCGTTGATCTGCTGGAACGTGCGCCGCGTCGCCGATAGCGATTGGATGCTGCAGGCGTGCTCGGCGGCGCCTTCGATGCCGTGATAATTGTCCGTGCAGCCGAGCGCGATCACGAGGGAATCGTAGGCGATCGGCTCGTTGCGGCTGACGCGGACGATGCGGTTCGCCAAATCGATCTCGGTAATATTGCCGTAGACCATTCTTAATTGCGGATGAACGGGAAAATTGACGCGAATTTCAAGGTCGGACACGGTGCCCGCCGCCAAGGCGTAGTATTCCGTTTTCAAGCCTTGGTAAGGCATGCGATCTACGAGTACGAGTTCAGCGTCGGCCGGCAGCTGTTCGAGCAATTCCTGTACGACCATCATTCCGCCATATCCGCCGCCCAAGATTACGACCTTGCTCATAAACGGTCTCCTTTGATGTCGGTTATCGTTAGTATGACACAGAAGAGTCCCCGTCTACCCGACGGGGAACTCTGCATTATTCGTATATTTGGATCTCGTTATAGAACGTATCACGTTCGACCGGGATTCGTCCAGCCCCTTTAATGAGCCAAATCAAATCCTCGCGGGTAATGCCGGCCGGAGTCAGCGCGCCGGCGGCGTGGCTGATCCTCTCCTTTACGATCGTACCGTGCGCATCGGACGCTCCCATCGTCAGCGCGACCTGCGTCAGCTGGGTGCCGATGTTGATAAAATAAGCTTTAATATGTTGAATATTATCCAGCATCAGCCGGCTGATCGCGATCGCCTTCAAGTCGTCGAATGCGGAATTGCGGCGGCGAATGCTCGCTTTCGGACTGATCGGCTGCATCGAGAGCGGGATGAATACCTGGAAGCCGTTCGTCTCGTCCTGAAGCTCCCGGATATGCAGCATATGCTGCACGCGCTCCTCGAGCGATTCGACGGATCCGTACAGCATCGTCGTATGGGTGCGCAAGCCGAGTTGGTGAGCCGTACGATGTACGTCCAAGTATTGTTCGATGTTGGCTTTGTTCACGCGCATTTTTTTGCGATATTGGTCGGACAAAATTTCCGCGCCGCCGCCGGTAAGCGTTTCGAGCCCGGCTTCGATCAGCCGTTCCAGCACTTGCTTGTACGACAGTCCCGAGATTCTCGAGAAAAAGTCGATTTCGGCCGCCGTGTAGGCTTTGATCGTCACGTTCGGATATTTTTCCTTGAGCGCCCGAATCGACTCGATGTAGTATTCGAACGGAACGTGAGGATTATGGCCTCCGACGATATGGAATTCGCGCACGCCCGGGTGGATATGCCGCTCGACGTAGTCGATCATCTCTTGTGGCGAGAGGGTATAAGCGCCCTCTTGACCTTCGTCCTTGCGAAAATTGCAAAAAGCGCAATGAGCTTCGCATACGTTCGTAAAATAAAGGCTCATATTCTCGATGAAATAAACCTTTTTGCCGTTCTTTCTGAGGTTAACCTCGTTGGCCAATTGCCCTATGGTCAACAAGTCCTCGGATTGATAAAGAAATACGCCGTCTTCCAGAGACAAGCGTTCCCCGTGTCTGACTTTGTCGGCAATCTCCGCCAAGCGGCGATCGGGGTGCGTCGTAACGAGTGTCATGACCCATGCGCCTCCTGTAGCCCAATAATCTGCGGTGCCTCTTTCGTACGAGCTTTGCACCTGAATTTGTGAAAAAAAGAACTTTTGGAATCCTGAAAAAAACGGTTGAACAACTGTAAACATTATAAACCTCAAGCCCCAATTGCGGCAACCGGTATTCGAAAACGGATTAAAAACGTATAAACGACAGCAAAACAGGGAATCAACTTGAATAACAAACAAATAATGGTTATGTTAGTAGTAAAACTATTTGAACGAGGCGGTGGATTCGTCTGAAACCGGAAATTATGCCCATGAGCGAATTGGAGAAGCTGGAGGAATCGGAGAAAGTTGAAACCTTACAGCGTTACAGGGCGGCTTACACGATCAAGGACTTGACCCAGGCATGGAATCTGAGCAATCCGATCCAGTATTACATGTGGTTGAAAAAGCAGCGCATTTACGAGCAAATCGTACGCAAGGCGGATAAATTCGAGCCTTCGAAGGAATGGAGAAGAATACAGGAAACGGAAGTTTCCGAACGGGCGAGGGTAAGGGGGCCGTCGGCGGATCAATTCCGCTACGCGCTGGACACCGAATCCGGCGGTCCGGAGCTGGCGGCGGTCTTTCGCAGATTGGCGGACTTCTTGCACAACGAGCAGGGGCAATTCCGCTGCCGCATCGAATTGAAGGCGATCGCGCAGCCGATCGGTGGCGATACCTCTCTTGAGGCTTGAGGTTCTCTGGAGTATACTGAAGGAGAACGGCAGCATAAGGAGGGGAACCGATTATGGTGAACATCAGCGAATCCGCTACGGATAAAATTCAAGAAATGCTCGCCGCCGAAGAGACTCCGAATTTGTTTCTGCGCATCGGCGTTCAGGAAGGCGGATGCAGCGGCTTTTCCTACGGCATGGGCTTCGACGACGAAATTCACGAAGGCGACAACGAGCTGAACGTGAACGGCGTCAAAGTCGTCGTGGATGCGGACAGCATGAAATATTTGCGCGGACTCGAGATCGACTGGAAGGAATCCGCCATGGGCGGAGGCTTCACGATCCACAATCCGAACGCGACGGTCACCTGCGGCTGCGGCTCGAGCTTCCGTACGGCTTCCGAAGCCGGCAATCCGGCCGCGGATCCTTGTTGAATCGGTGTTTCTTGACCAGTTAGTACGTTAACAACCTTTAATTATGCGATTATCGGTTGTGAATTACGGCCTTTATGACGAAGTTTAGTCCTTGACTAATCGTCGTTATGGAGGTCGTTTTTGTGTTGTTGAAGGAGCGTGGGAGGCGCGTACAAGTCGGTTAGCGTATCGTTAAGAGTTTCCCGGATATTCCGCTTGAACAAGCGATAACGCTTGTTATAAGCGCCAAGAGGGCGGAGGGATTGCGCGAGCGGACGTTGAGGGACTACTCGAAGCATTACGGTTACTTTGTGGACTGGCTGCGCGAACAGTATCCGGAAATAACGTACGTTGGCGATGTCACGAACGCCATGATACGCGACCATGTTTCCTATCTCCGTTACGATCGGGTGCGCTACGAGGGCCACACGAACATTCCGACAGAAAACCAGCGGGTCGGGTTGTCGGACACAACTGTTAACATTCGGCTTCGAACGCTAAAGGCGATTTTTAACCAAATGGAACGCGACGATCTGATTGAGGATAACCCGACGGCTAAAACGAAGCTGATACGGCAGGACGTAGACTTAACGAATTGCCTGACGGACGATGAAGTTAAAGCAATACTGGCGCAGCCGAATCAGCGCGATTTCGTAGGGTTCCGCGATTACGTAGCGATCGTATTGCTTCTTGACAGCGGTATGAGGATTTCTGATATGCTGAGTCGCCGGATACCGGACATAGACTTTCAAACGCGTTTTATATCGGCGCCGGGCAGTTCGACAAAGAATCGGAAGCCGCGGCTAATCCCAATCTCCGGACATACCGCGAAGCTGTTGCTTCAGCTTATCGAGGAGAATCGCCAGCACTTTACGACGGATAGATTATTCCTATCGTGCTACGGCGATCCGATATCTGCGAAGCACTTTAATAAACGGTTGAAGTATTACGGAGAAAGGGCGGGCATATCCGATAAGAAGATGACCGCGCATGTTTACCGGCATACTTGGGCGAAGTCTATGGTTGTTAATGGAGCCGACGTGTTTACGGTTCAGAAGATGGGGGGATGGTCCGATATTCGAACGATGCGCCGCTACATTCAAATGAATACGGAAGATATTCGTAGGAGCCACGACTAGCATTCGCCAGCGGTCGTTTTGTGAAAACAAGAAAATAGTGTGCAAACGGACACTCAACGCTCATACCGGGCGAAGGGCGCCCGTTTTTTTATTTCATGACTTAATCGCTTGTCGTACGAATGCCACCTAAAGATGAAAGGTTTTTACCTCAATCTAGTTGTTGACAAAGGAGTTGAAGTGGATGCCTGAATTGACGCCGCATATCAGTTTGAAGAAACCGCTAGTGACCGAAACTGCGGACATATCCGTCATTAATGAAAACATGGACACGATCGATTCGGCATTGGGCGATCTAGCGGCAGTCCCAACGACGGCCAAGACGGCAGCGGGTGCGATCGCGGAATTGCACGAAGCGCTACAAAACATCGACGTAGACATACCGGACGGGTCGATCACGCCCGCTAAGCTTTCGTTTGATCCGGCGACGCAGACGGAACTTGACGCACATGCGAATGCTACAACTGTCCACGGCGCAACCAACGCGCCTACCGCAAGCCGCCTCATTATTCGTGACGTCGCCGGTCGGGCAAAGGTAGCCTCTCCCGCCGCGAGCGACGATATCGCCCGTCTGGACAGTATCACGAAATCGCAAGCCGGTCTGGGCAACGTCGACAACTACGGAACTGCCACCCAGGCGGAAGCCGAAGCCGGAACCGCGACGAACAAGTTTATGACACCGCAGCGGACGAAGCAGTATGTGGATAGGCGGTTGCGTAACGACATCATTTGGCGGATCAATAACGGGCAACCGGAGTGGTCAGGAGATGGAGGAGGGACGTGGAATCTGATGGCAAGTAAAGGCGTACCTAGTTGGTTGGCGGAGTTGCAGATGTTTAACGATAAATCGGATGGAGCCTATAATCCGTCCGCATCGGCTGTCATCGAGTCTCGTATCTACAAGTTCTCGAGTCTCACCGTGCCTGCGGGCGTAACTATCACGCCTTCAGGCAGATTTCTAGTGCTGCTCGTCGATGGCACGGCAACAATCAACGGACTTATAAGCGCTAGCGGTAAAGGGGGCGCTGGCGGCATTTTTAACAGTGGAAGCGGTGGTAGCGGTAGTGGCGCTGGCGCTGGCGGAGGCGGTGGTGGCAGTGGTGGAAGCAATGTTGGCGGTGGTGGCGGTGGTGGCGCTGGCGGCAGTGGGAGCGGTGGTAGCGGTGGTGGCGCTGGCGCTGGCGGCGGCGGTGGTAACGGTGGCGCCAGCCGTAGCGCTGGCGGAGGGACAGATATAGATAAACTAATACGCTATGGATTGGACAATTTTAAGATATATGACAGCACTGGCGGCGGTGGTGGCGGTGGTGGAATTGCTAGCGGTGGTAGCGGTGGCGCTGGCGGTGGGTGTATTGTGTTAATTGCTAAAAATGTTGTAGGGGGTGGGGCAATTAGATCAGACGGTCTGGCCGGTACCGCAGCCTCTATCAGTAGTACCGGAGGAGGAGGAGGAGGAGGAGGTGGAGGTACTATAATCCTAGTATCTGATATTGTTACGAGTCTTACTATGTCGGCAAACGGAGGTAGCGGTGGCGCTGGCGGAGGTGCTCCTGGCGTTAGTGGAGCTGCCGGCGGCAACGGTGTAATCCTAAAATTATTGAGGTGATGACATGGCCTATTTAATAGCACGTGACGGTAAGATGTATTGCGTAGAGTCCGATGGCACGGAATGGGAGTATACACCGCCGGAAAAGTCTAATCTCCCGCCTCGCCCGGAGGATCGGGTTGTACAACTCGAAAACGAGTCCGCCTTGCTCGCGCTCGAACTTGTCGACACGCAAATCCGGCTCGACCAGACGGAAGCCGAACAAGCTGCGTTGCTCCTCGAACTCATCGACAAGGGGGTGCTATAAATGGACTGGTACGCAACGATCAAGCGGCATTACGACGCCGGGCGCTATAGCAATGCCGACGTCAGCAAGTTTGTGCTCGCGGGCAAGATCACCGGCGCGCAATATGAGACGATTACCGGTGAGGATTACGAGGGCTCCGCATAAGCGGGGCTTTTTCTATTTTAAAGGAGGTTTCGGAAATGAGCGGTCAGACAATAGTCAACACGGGCGCCGAAGTGGTTCATATCCGAATTCGGTCCGGAAGTTGTTTCGCTAATGAGCGATCCGACCGGCACACCGGATTTTTGGCGGGCATTGGCGGTAAGTTTACGAGTACAGCGGCTACGCGGATAAATTAAAAAGGAAGCGGCTTAAGTGACGCATGTAGAGCGGCTCACTTACGGAGTGTGTTCCGGAATAAATCCGGACTTACTGCGTGAGTGAGCCGCTTTTTATTTTCTAGATGATAGTTTGTTGAGATGCCGTAGTATTTCGCCGACCCCATGACGATAAATCCGAGCGGTATTGCGAGAAGCAGCACGTACATGCTCGTAACAAAACCGGCTATTCCGCCGAGAACTGCGATAAGTATACCGGAAACTCCATAGAAATTTATCGCGGATTTCTCGTTAATCTGCGCTATTTCCTCTTCGTTCCGGCGATGCCACTCCGCTAAGCGATCGGATTCCTTAACCTCATTTTCGATCATCGCTCTGTAACCTCCACACATATAGATTTCACCGCGGTAAACCACACGTTTCAGGCGCGCTAAGTCTTCACTAGGATAGTTGTGCAGGACGGGGTTGGTGCACCTTAAAACTCGAGAAGGCGGCGTAATTTTTTCATTACTGCCGTGTCAATTAGAAGATCAACTTCACAAAGGTTCCTTGTACCGAAGGTGTTGTCAACTTGTAAATATGACGGCTTAGGTTCGACGGTTATGTACTCGGAAACAGCCTTAGCGGCCTCAGAGAGTTTCTTCGCATTATCTAATTCGACTGTTCCTAACCCTAGTATAACTTTTGGAGTATGCGGATGTTGGTCAATCAACTGATAAACCTGATTCGTGGACTTTGTGAACAATCGGAAAAAACTTAAAAGTCTATCGCCGACTATGTACCTCTCTTCAAAGTCTTGTATCTTTTTTGCCAACTCATCAAACTTAGTTCTGAGCGCACCCCGTCCGCCTAGCGCGCCCTGAATACTCTTAAAAGGCGCAACTGCGGTTGCCTATGTACTTCCGGAAGTAGTCGAGGCAGCCAATATTGCAACGGATAAGGACCGCACACCTTTGCAGAAGGCGCAAGGTATATTTGGATACAACGCCCCATTAGGAGCGACCGGCTTTACAAGGCGTACGTGGTGGGGCAAAGAAGAAGACGGCTCTCACGCTTCCGGGCTCGATAACGTCCCCTATGACGGCTATCGCGCGCGTTTACACAAAGGTGAAACGGTTCTCACGCGGACCGAAGCGACCGAGTACCGCGAAAAGGGCGGAAATAATTCGAAACCTAACGTAGTTATCACCGGAAACACATTCCACGTCCGGCAAGAGTCGGACATCGATGCGATTGCAAATAAACTGGCGTATATGTTGGCGCAGTAATTAACGGAGTCCCGGTGGTTAAGCACCGTTGGGGGGGCTCTCAATTTATTAAGGAGGTGTGAGCGGTGAACGACCCACTAGCGCGAATGAGGGAGAAAACGCGCCGGTCCCGAATTGAACGCGGACTACCGCCCGATCCGCCCGAACGTTCGTATTTCGTCGATGAGGAGTTAACGCGAGAGTTAGTCGAGCGGATCAAGCCGTTCTATGCGATCGCCGTCCGTTATGCGTCTCTATTATCGCAGGGACAAGTGGTTCGCGTGGATACCGGTAAGATTGCGGAATATAAACGGCTGGCTTCGCTGCTTCGGCGCTCAACAAACTACTGGTGTCGCGGTATTGGTGGCGTCATCATCTCGTTTATTGACATGATCGGGCGGTTCAACGAAGGCGATCCTGATACGTTGGACATTCCACATAAGACGCGAATTTTGAACCTAATGCTTAAATTTATGGATACTAAACCGGCACGCTTATCGGCGGACTATAAACCGGTGGAACCCGATCGGTACCAACAACTATTCGACGATGCGTGGGCGGAAATGCAGCGTTTAGATGCGGAGGAAGGCGAATGAATAAACGACGGAACGTTCTTGAAGCGCAATTAACACCACAGCAACGGCGCGCGGCGCAATGTTAGTAAGCAACGAGTGGGCCGAACTCGCAACGGAAGGCGGCCGAAAGAAAACAATGCAAGAACTCGCGGAAGATATCGGAATTGCACGGTCGACACTGTACGAGTGGCGCGCGCTGGAGTCGTTCGGTGAGTACGTCAATTACCTGACGGACCTTCAGTTATCGGCTATGCGGACGGAGGTTAACGTTGCGATTATGAAGGCCATCCGCGGCGGACCGAACGGCGTTCCGAGCGTGAAGGCAATAGACTTGTACATGCGTAGATTCGGACTACTCACGGATCGGACGGTCGTTGAGGATACGCGCGATTCCACTCATACGCGACAGCGGACGGACGAGGAAATTCGTGCGGATATCGCCGAGCTTGACGCGATGATCAACGGTGAAAGTCCGAGGAGTGTCCGAACTGCTGGCGCGGTGGAAGCCGAATAACTGTGCGCTTTCGGACGGAACAACTGCCGGACGTAGACGGACAAAAAAAGGCAAGCGTAAACCTTCGCATTTCTTCGTATCCGGGCGGAAAATCTGCTGCATGCCTCCGGCGGACGCGTACGCAAAACTCGGGGATTCGGTGTATATTTATACGTCGCCGATGTATGGAAACGGACCGGGATCGAGTGTATAAACGGGCTGAACGAGGATGAGGACGTGGAAGCGCGTGGTTATGCGGATTGTGGGGATTAGCGGAGGATTGCGGATTGCTAATTAACAATCGCGCATATGTATAACGGATGTATTCCGGTCATACCCCCCAAGGGGGTACGTCGAGGGGCCGTTTTTAAGTCCGGAACATATGCGCGCATCATTTTTATCTTTGGGACTCAGTGAGAACCTACAAAAAATAGAAAAAGACCTAGACAGATTTCATCTAGGCCCCTCTAGATAAGTGCTGGTACTATGACCTGCAGTGCTCTGATACAGTCGAACCACTTCTAATATGTGGTCCGAACCAAATGCGCCCATACCGAGTATTCTTAAAGTGGCCTTTTACTGGATGCGCGCGTCTTTCATGCTGTGCTACGTGCGTTCCCCTTGGTAAATTACAAATCATACCGGGTTCCTCCTCACCTAAAAGTAGGTAAGGAATGTAAGCTATGGTGCAAGAATTATATTAATAGTCCATCATTCTTTTCACAAACTTTTATCTTCTAGACGATTTATTTAGCGCAGATTTTCATCTTAATTATGTAGTAGATGCAAAAAGTTCTTGCAAACAACAAAGATGTAATGATAAGATGAAGACCGTAACTCATACATACGGTATCTGATTACTAAGCAGTCATACTGATGTTGGCGCATCAGGGTACTAGAAGAGAAAGTCATAACTAGACATACTTACCCCTACTGAAAATATAGCACAAATAGTGTTATAGAGTCAAGAGGGTTGTTTAACATGCATAAAATATGCCTGATTACGGAGTTCTCCGTGATTGGGTGTTTTTTTTGTAATTTTGTAATAAAGCATACTGTAATTATGAATGATTATTGCCGTCTGCGGCTCGCTCTGGTATAATTGGATTAGCGCGGTTCACCGTCATAGAGGAACGCAATCCGCATGTTCCGGAGACGGTCCGCAATCCTCATTAACGTTAGCAAACGTTGATTTAACGCGGTTTTCGCCGAACGGAAACTATCCGAACAATTCACGATCCACAATCCGAACGTGACGGTCACCTGCGGCTGCGGCTCTACGTTCCGTACAGCGACCGAAACCGGCAATCCTGCGGCGGATCCTTGTTGAATCGGCGTTCTTGACCCGTTAGTACTTTAACAACCTTTAATTATGCGATTATCGGTTGTGAATTACGGCCTTTATGACGAAGTTTAGTCCTTGGCTAATCGTCGTTATGGAGGTCGTTTTTGTGTGGTTGAAGGAGGGTGGGGCGTATTGAAGCCGGTCATTACCGTCAAATTTCCCAAACATCTCTCTTGAGCAATAGCTTGAGTTTGTTACAGCCAACTGGCGAGGATATCTGATAAGAAGTTGAACAGCACACGAATACCGCTATACTTGGGCTAATCGATGGTCATTAACGGGGCCGACCTGTTTACGGTACAGCAGATGGTGGAAGCCACGATGAACATTCTCCAGCCGCATGATTTGTGAAAACAAAAAAATAATGTGCAAACGGACACTCAATGATCATATCGGGCGAAGGGTGTCCGTTTTGTCTAGTTGACCTCTAAGTTCTTGTCGCACGATTGCCACCAATAGATGAAATGCCTCACCTTAATCTAGTTGATGACAAGGAGTTGAAGTAAATGCCTGACTTGACGCCGAATATCGGTTTGCAGAAACCGCTAGAGAGCGAAAGTGCGGACATATCCGCCTTGAATGAGAACATGGATAAAATCGATTCGGCATTGGGCGATCTAGCGGCAGTTCCTACGACAGCTAAGGACGCGGCGGGGGCGATTACGGAGCTTTTTACAAATGTCAGTGACGGCAAAACAGCAGTCGCCGCCGCGATCACTGACAAGGGCGTGCCTACGGCGGCAGACGATACTTTCGCGGAGATGGCCGATAACATCGGCGAGATCCCGGTAGGCCCGGACACAAGCGACGCTACGGCGGTGGCGGGCGATATTCTAGCGTCTAAGACGGCGTATGGCGCGGCAGGGACTAAGCTGACGGGGACGATGGCCGATCACGGGAACATGTTGTTTACACCCGGCCCTACAGCGCAGACGATTCCGGCGGGCAAGCACGGCGGAGGCGGACAAGTCGCCGCAGTTACGGTCCCGGCGGATAAGGTGCTTGCAGGCACGACAATCGCGGGGACGACGGGGATGATGCCGGATAAAACCGGAGTCACAACGAGCTACTCTTCGCTTAATGACAGCACTCAGGGTAAAAATGCAAAGATTGTATCAATTACAGATCAGTACCCGGACAACTCTATCGCCCTGACGTTTATCCCGGATAGAGGGTACTATGACGGAATGGCATCTAAAGTGCGAGTAAGATTGTGGGGCGTCAATCCCCGCAATATAGCAGCGGGAGATCCGATTGGTTGGATAACAGACGCAGCCAGCCCACCATTAATCGGATCTCTCTCTTTAGGTAAAAAGAGTGCGAGCGGAACACTTACAACAAATGCATCGGGAATTGCTCAAGTAAACGGGCTCGGCTTCACTCCCGGAGTAGTCTTTCTTCAGGGTTACAACTTTGGTAATGCGATAAAGATGTATTGGAATAACGGGAACTCGTCCGTCAACTTACTCACTTTTTTCTTCAACGACAGCGGCGTGCAAGTAAGTACCTCTTATTCTGGGGCATGGAGTATGAGTTTCGGAAGTTTCTCAACATTGCTTAACAACGGTACGAGCTGGATCAATAGAAACATAAACTGGGTCGCTTTCGAAGCGTAAGGGAGGATAGGATGTTATGCAAATCGGACGGAGAATCTATTACGATTTAGTAAACGGGAACGTCATCGTCGACACTGGAGAGCGATCTGGAGACGTAGTCGAAACGACGATCAAACAGGACTTTGTCGCTTATGTAGCACTCGCCGAACGCGTCCCGTCAACGGTTGGGTGCCTACAATTGGAATACGGCGAGTACGCACAGGACTTTGCGGAGTGCAACGGATATCGAGTAGACGTAAGTGGCGATATCCCATCGCTGCTTTTTTCGTACCCCGATCCAAAAGAACCGTCAGTGCATGGGAAGCCTCTTTCTGATACTGAAGATAGCGGATTCGTCCGCGTCTATTCCGGCGCCAAAGTGGTTCGTGTTCCAGTTCGGTCCGGAAATCGTTCCGCTAATGAGTAATCCAAACGATTCCTGGCGCTCGATAGGGGCGGCGTTGCGGGTTCAGCGTCTGCGTGGATAAGATATCATGTAGCGTTGGATGGAATATGTGTGGCGTATAAGCGGTTCAAGTTGTACTTCCGGATGGTGTAGAGTAGAGGCGGGAGCGACGAGTGTGGCTTACCCGGAATCGTTCGGACCACAGATCCGTTATTTATGAAAAAATGGGGGTTTTGGGAAACGATGCGGACACAGGATCCGTTATTTGCGGTAAACTAGCGTGATTTGGGTGCCTCCAAGCGGAATACCGGATCCTCTGTCCAAATCACCTGCAAAAATCAAGGTTTTCGACGAAATAACGTCTCCTGTGTCCGATCGCTGGCAGGTAGGTGGCGATTGATAGGGAAGCGCAGACATGTTGCGATGGGGTCGAAAACCCGAGTAAAACAATCGACGTCGGCGAATGATCGGACACAGCGGGTACATCAGCCAATCGCCGCCCCACCTGCCAATCCAATCGCCGACGCCAATCCAAGCTGCCTAACAAATTCCTAACACCTAATCCCGAACTTTCCAAAAACTTTACGGTTAACATAATCAATAGAATTAAACGAAGTTTTGCGGAATTTTTCGGAAGGCGGAACGGATTTATGGCCAGCAAGAGCGTTAGGTTATCCGAAATCAAACGGCAGATCGAGAAGCTGCGCGGCGAGATGATCCTGAAATTCGTCCAGGTCGGGTCGGATCTGAACCATCCGCACGTATTGGCGCTGTCGCAGCTGCTAGACGAACAATTAAACCGGTACGACCGGTGCCTTCGCCACGCGGGCGGAGTTTCGGAAGCGAGGGATCAAGCTTCCTCTTATGCGTACCGCAAACGTCGAATGTCCAGCCGTTCGGCGACATAAAACGGATTAAGACGGCCGGGCTCCCCACGATAAGGAAACCGATGCCGTTCCTTCTTCTTCGTTGGAAGAGATATGAATCAGCAAGCTCGTCGTTCGGTCTCCGCCCATAAAAGCGGCGGAAGTCCCGTCGGCGTATTCGGTCAGCGGAAACGGTCCGCCGGCGAGGCGGCTGCGATAATATTCGCGCACGTCGTCGACGCTGCGCCGGACGAAATAAGTCGCCAAATACCCGACGCCGTCGTCGGTCCGCGCTCGAACCGCCCCCGTCAGCTCGGAGTCTTCCGGTATGACGGCCTTCAGCGGGAATTCGTCCGGGAGCCGCGGCGCTTCCAGCGCGTCGTGAGCTTCCTCTTCGAACCCGGAGGCGAGTTGCGTCGGCGCGCTCGGTCGATTCCCCTCGGAGCTCCTGGTCCGCCTCTTTCCGAACAATGCGGCAAACCGCGACAGGAACGCAGCCAAAGCCGCTTTCGCCTTCCGCGTCGACCTCGATTCGTCCCGCACGGCGATCCTCCTTCCTTGACCGCTATCCGTTTCTTCATCGTATGCGACAATCCGACCGTACATGCGGCGATTCGCGTCCTATTTCCGGGGAAATGAACGCGAAATCAAGCGCCGCTACGAAAAAAGGCGAATCCCCGGCGTCATCCATCCAAGAACATGTCCTGCGGCAAGAGTATGTATAAGTATACCCTCAGGAAAGGAGCCGCGATGGATGGAGGTTACGATTAGCCGACAATTGGCCAGCAAATGGCTGAAGACGAACGCTCTGCTGTCCGATCCGTTTATCGCCCGGCACATCCCGCCTTCGCGTTTGCTGACTTCCGTGAACCTGCGAACGATGCTTGCCCGCCACGGCATGGTCGTCGTCAAACCGGTCCGCGGAGGTGGGGGGATCGGCGTCATCAAGATCGAAAAAAAAGGAAGCGCGTACCTGCTTACTCATAAATCCAAAACCCGATCGTATTCGTCATTCGACGGCTTGATGCGCGCGTTGAACGCAACGAGGCTGAAACGACAGTATTTGATTCAAAAAGGCATTCGTCTCGCCACGATCGGCGGCCGGCCGATCGATTACCGGGTGAAATATGTCAAGGAAAACGGGGTATGGAGCTATCGCTCGATGGTCGGCAGATTGGCGAGAAAGGGGCTGTTCGTCACGAATCTGTGCCGGGGCGGCACGCAGATGACCGCCGCGCAAGGCATTCGCCGATCGTTGTCCGCGCGGCTTGTCGGATCGAAGAAGAGACAAATGCGACATTTGACGAATGCCTCAACGGCGCTGCTCGAGAGCCGTTTTCCGGGAATCGGACAGCTGGGGTACGATTACGGAATCGACCGAAGCGGACATATTTGGCTGCTGGAAGTCAATACCCGACCGCAGTAACCGGGACGATGCGACAAACTTTTCTATAGAAACGCATAATTGAATATTTTGCGGTTATGAAAGTTCTTTATTGATTTTTATCCACGAAATCTGTGTATAACTCGATCCACAATTTTCACATTGCCGACAAAGGTCTACAACCATTTTTCAACAAAATACCCACAGCTTGCTCACATCTTGTTGTGGATAAGTGACGGCTTGTCCGCCGAGTCGGAGGCATGCTATGATGCCTTCACGATAACAAGGAAAGGGTGTGGGTCATGTTGCCGATGCTAACCGACGACCTGTTGTTGGAAGCTTATCGCAGCGCGATGCGTATGAGGCTCGACCGGGATTTCGTGCGCATGCTGAGGTCCGAAATCCGGAGAAGAAAGCTTGCGGTTCCGGAAGATCAGGGGATCTAAATATGCCAGGCGGGGATTTCCACCACGAAAGACATCCGGCAGCCGGCGCACCGGGCGGCATGCTGGCAAGTCGTCCCGTCGGCGGAGACGGACGACGCGGAGAAGGCGGTTTCGGGTTCGTAGGGAGAATAGGGACCGCTCCAATCGTCCGCACGACCTTCGTCTTCGGCCGCGGAACCGCAGTTCGGACAAGAAACTTCTAGGGGGCTCAGGGCGTTGCAGATCGGACAAATCATAAGGGCATCCTCCTCGGGAGACGGATAAACGTTCCGCTACCCGGGTAGGATGCCCTTGTTTTTACAATTTCATATTGCTGCTATGGCCGGGGGAAAGCTTGGCCGCCGGGTCGACGTACACCTTGGCGTTGTTGATCGCGGTCGGCGCCTCGCCGAAGCCGACGGCGATCAGCTTGAGCTTGCCGGGATAGGTCGTGATGTCGCCGGCGGCGAAAATGCCCGGTATGCTCGTCTCCATGCGCGAGTCCACGACGATGGAGCCGCCTTCGATCCGCAGCCCCCATTCGGAGATCGGGCCGAGGGAGCTGACGAAGCCGAAGTTGACGATGACGGCGTCCGCTTCGTGTTCGGTAACGGCGCCCGTCTTGACGTGCGTGAGCGTCACGCGCTCGATGGCGCCTTCCCCGCTTAGAGCCGTAATCTCCGTCGGCGTGACGACGCGGATGCTCGATTTCATCAGCAATTCGACGCTGTGCTCGTGGGCGCGGAACTTGTCGCGCCGATGAACGAGCGTGACCTGCTCGGCGATCGGCTCCAGCATGAGCGCCCAATCGAGCGCCGAATCGCCGCCGCCGCTGATCAGCACCTTCTGTCCGCGGAACCGCTCCAGATCGTTCACGAAGTAATGGAGATTCGTTTTCTCGTATTTCGCGGCTTCCGGGAGCTCAAGCCGCCTCGGCTCGAACGCCCCGACGCCCGCAGTAACGATGACGGCGCGTGCATGGTGAACCCTTTTGTCGGTAACAATTTCAAAGAGTCGCTCTTCGAGCTTGGTCACGCCCGTTACTTTTTCCTCTAAATATACGTTGGATTTGAAGAGGCCCATCTGGGCCTTCAGATTGTCGACGAGTTGCTGGGCGGTCACCTTCGGAAAGCCGGCGACATCGTAAATATATTTCTCCGGATACAACGCGGCGAGCTGTCCGCCGAGCTGCGGCATGCTTTCGATCAGACTTACCGACATTTGGCGCATTCCGCCGTAGAAGGCCGCGAACATGCCGGCCGGTCCCGCGCCGATGATGGCGACGTCCACGACGGATTCAGGACTGTGATTCAACGAACTACACCTCCGTTTTTATTGCAGAGACGTTGCGCAGGGCGCAATGACTTAACGTAATTAATTATAATCTTTGCGACATGGGCAAGGAAAGGCTTTTGTATAGATGTCCAAATTTATTCGTTAAAAAGAACCTTGATAATTGTTGGAAAAGCCGATATGATCGTTTGTAGAGTTTCGTTAAGGTGCTTAACGAAAAACATTGTGTAATTTTTCACAAACAACACACACATAGGGATTGGATGGGATCATCGATGAGCAGTATACCGAAAATCGTCATTCTGGGTGCGGGCTACGGCGGTGTATTGACTTCGCTTCGCCTGCAGAAGGAATTGAACTATAATGAAGCGGACGTCACCTTGGTCAACAAGCACGACTACCATTACATCACGACTCACCTGCATATGCCCGCGGCCGGCACGGACAGCCCGGAGAACGCGCGCGTCAACATTTCCAAGCTGATCGACGAATTCAAAATCGATTTCGTGAAATCGACGGTCGTGCAAATCCGCCCCCAAGACCGCAAGGTCATTCTGGAGGACGGCACGCTGTCTTACGATTACTTGATTATCGGTCTCGGCGGCGAACCGGAGACATTCGGCATTCCGGGACTGGCCGAGCATGCGATGAACATTCGCAGCATTAACTCCGTACGCCTGATCCGCGAGCACATCGAATATCAATTCGCGCGCTTCAAGCGCGAGCCGCATCGCACCGACTATTTGACGTTTATCGTCGGCGGCGCGGGCTTCACGGGCATCGAATTCATCGGCGAGCTGGCCGATCGCATCCCCGAGCTGTGCAAGCAATTCGACGTCGATCCTACGCTCGTCAAGATCATCAATATCGAAGCGGCGCCTACCGCGCTGCCGGGCTTCGATCCCGAGCTCGTCGAGTACGCGATGCAGGTGCTGCAGAAGAAGGGCGTCACCTTCCGCATCGGAACGGCCGTCAAGGAATGCACGCCGGACGGCGTCGTCGTCGGCGAAGGCGAAGAGATCAAATCGCAGACGGTCATCTGGACCGGAGGCGTTCGCGGCAACCGCTTGATCGAGGAAGCGGGCTTCGAAACGATGCGCGGACGCGTGAAGGTCGACGAGTTCCTGCGCGCGCCGGGTCACGAGAACGTCTATATTCTGGGCGACAACTCGCTCGTATTCAATCCGGACGGCGGCCGTCCTTATCCGCCGACCGCGCAGATCGCGATGCAGCAAGGCGTCAATTGCGCGCATAATCTGGTCGCGTCGATCCGCAACCAGCCGCTGAAGCCGTTCGAGTTCCAGAACAAGGGCTCCGTAGCTTCCCTCGGCAAGGGCGAGGCGATCGGCATCGCGTTCGGCAAGAAATACAAAGGCCGCACGGCGGCATGGCTGAAGAAGCTGATCGATCTCCGCTATCTGTTCATTATCGGGGGCATTCCGCTCGTCCTGCGCAAGGGCAAATTCCTGTAATGAGACACTGCAGCGTGCAAGTTCGGGGCCTGTTGACGAGAGACGAACTGGACCGTTACAACGCGCTGATGGAAGTCGGTTCTTATCTGGAGTCGCAGCGCCGCTACGACCTGTCCGCGATCGTGCAGGCGGAAGTCGATTTGCTCATTCAGCCCGGCATCGAGCGGTTGAAGGAGAAGGGAAGGGCCCGCGACCGGATGACCGAGGAATATTTGGAAGAGAAGCGCCGCGCGGAATGGGAAGCCCAGATGCGCGCGATCGACGAAGACTGACGATGAAGCCGATTATGGCAGCCCCAGGGCATGGCCGTAATCGGCTTTTTTCATGCCCGGTGCTCGAAAAGTCGAAAATCGTCAACGATTGGGAGGCGTGCGTTGTCCGGTTTCCGTGTACAATAGAAGGGTATGGAGAAAAAGGGAGGAGAACGTCATGAGCAGAATCGAAAAAGATTCCATCGGAAGCAAGGAAGTCCCGGAAACGGTATACTACGGCATTCAGACGCTGCGGGCCGTGGAAAATTTTCCGATTACCGGCGTGCCGGTTCATCCCGAGCTCGTCATCGCGCTGGCTCACGTGAAGAAGGCGGCCGCCCGCGCGAATATGGAGCTGAAGCGGCTGCCGCACCGGATCGGCGAAGCGATCGCGCAAGCGGCCGAGGAAGTTGCCGGAGGCGAATTGTCCGATCAATTCATCGTCGATTCGATTCAGGGAGGCGCGGGGACATCGATCAACATGAACATGAACGAAGTGCTCGCCAACCGGGCGCTCGAGATCATGGGCTGCGAGAAGGGCGATTACTTCCATTGCAGCCCGAATAACCATGTGAACATGTCCCAATCCACGAACGACGCGATTCCGACCGCGCTTAGAATCGCCGCCCATCGCTTGACCCGGCAGCTGCTGGCGACGATGGAGGAAGTGAGACAGGGGTTCGCGGCCAAGGAAGCCGAGTTCGACGACGTGATCAAGATGGGGCGAACCCATCTGCAGGACGCCGTGCCGATTCGCATGGGACAAGAGTTCGGCGCTTACGCCAAAGTGTTGGAGAGGGATATCGGCCGCATCGGCCGCGCCGCGGAAAACTTGCTGGCGGTCAATATCGGCGCGACCGCGGTCGGAACCGGATTGAACGCGACGCCGGAATATATCCGCTACGTCGTTCGCGACCTGGCGGAAGAGCTCGGCATCCCGATCCGGTCGGCCGACGACCTGGTAGACGCGACCCAAAATACGGACGCTTATACGGAACTGTCTGCCGCGTTGAAAGTATGTGCCATGAACCTGTCGAAAATTTGCAACGATATCCGCCTGATGGCTTCCGGGCCTCACGTCGGCCTGAACGAGCTGCTGCTGCCGCCGAGGCAGCCGGGCTCGTCGATCATGCCGGGCAAAGTCAATCCGGTCATGGCCGAAGTCGTCAACCAGGTCGCCTTCCAGGTGATGGGCAACGACCATACGATCTGCATGGCTTCGGAGGCGGGGCAATTCGAGCTGAACGTCATGGGCCCGGTCATCGCCTTCAACCTGCTGCAATCGCTCCAGGTGATGCAGCGGGCGCTGGACGCGTTCAACCGGTTCGCCCTCGAAGGAATGGAAGCGAATCGGGAGCGGTGCAAAGCTTACGTCGATCGGAGCTTCGGCATCGTGACGGCGTTGAACCCGCATCTCGGCTACGACGTGGCGGCGCAATTGGTGAAGGAAGCGATGAAGACCGGACTGACGCTCCGGGAGCTGATTCTCGAGAGGGGGCTGCTTACGCCGGAGGAGATGGAGGAAATTCTCGATCCGATCCAGATGACCACGCCGGGCATCGCAGGAGAACGGCTATTGAAAGAGCAGATTTGACCGTCGCAACGACGCAAAAAAGTCCGCTCCGTTCCCGCTGGAGGGGAGGAGCGGACTTTTTGCGCAGCTTACCGCGAACGAGGGAGGCTTCAGCCTTGCAGCGTGCGGGCGAAGGCGTCTCCGTTCAACAGGCTGCCTACGCAGAACGATCCGAACTCGCCGTAGCGCGCGCTTACCTCGTCGAATCTCATCTCGTAGACGAGCTTCTTGAATTGCAGCGCGTCGTCGGCGAACAACGTCACGCCCCATTCCCAATCGTCGAAGCCGACCGAGCCGGAGATGATCTGCTTGACCTTGCCCGCGTAACCCCGGCCGATCATGCCGTGGCTTCTCATCAGCGCCTTGCGCTCCTCCATCGGAAGCATGTACCAGTTGTCCTGCAGATCGCGCTTCTTGTTCATCGGATAGAAGCAAATGTATTTGCTCTTCGGCAGGATCGGCTTCAGCCGGGCGGCGATTTCCGGAACCTGCATCGGATCGACGCCGGGAGCGCCCATATAATTGCTCAGCTCGACGACGCTGACGTAGGAATACGCTTTGCGGGTAAAGCGGGCGATCGCCGAACGATTGAACGCGTTCTCGATGTCGTTCAGCTCTTCGAGCGTCTCCCTCAGGTGCATGAGGATAAAGTCCGCTTTCTGTCCGACGATCGAATAGAAGGCAAAGCTGCCTTCCTTGCGGGCTTCGACGCCTTCCCATTCCGCCAGCAGGCCGGCGAACGCCGTCAACGCTTCGTCCTTCTCCGCTTGGGAAGCCGACTTCCAGGCCTCCCAGTCGATGCTGCGCAGGTCGTGCAAGACGTACCAGCCATCCAATGTTTGAGCGGCTTCGCTCATCGGTCATCTCTCCTTGTCCAAGCCTGTTTATGATTTTATTGTAGCTTAACGAGAAAGGCGGGGCAATCGAATCGGGGCGTCCCGACCGGCCGTCAGAGGGGTTCCGAGGCCATTGTTCACAGGGCATTCACACCCTGCTCGTTGACTGGCGCGTTTGCAGCTTGTAAACTGAAACTGAGTCTTCATGTGGAGGTAAGCTTAATGGTCGGTGGAATCATCGGGGGAGTGCTGTTCGCGATCGTCGGCTCGCTGCTCTGTCTGGTGCTGTTTTTCGGCATCGGGTTTATATTGAACATGTTGATCAAGACGACTTGGTTTCCGCTCTGGCTGTTTTTCATCGTCGTGACGCCGCTCGGCATCTGGCAATTGTGGCAGGACGATCTGAGCGTCACCGAAAACATACAATCGTTGCTCGTATCGGACGTGATTTTGATCGTCGCGGGGGCGGTCGGAGCCTATTTGAGCGGTTGGGCGATTCGCGCGTTAAGACGCGGAGGCTATAAAATGTTCTGACGGCGGCGCGTGCCGCCGGCGAGGTCGGGAGGAGTCGCATGCTCCGGTTGACGGAAGGGTTCAAAATGGCGAAGTACGCGATCGTGGGCGGGTTGAACACGGGCGTCGATTTCGCCGTTTTTTGTTTGCTGGTTTACGGTTTCGGGGCCGGTACGGCCTGGGCTCAGGCAGCTTCCTATTTGGCGGGCACGGCGAACAGCTACGTCATGAACCGCTACTGGACGTTTCGGGTGAAGGAGAAACGATCGGCTGCGGAGCTGCTCCGGTTCGTCGCGATCAACGTCTTGTCGTTCGGGGCTGCGACGGCTGTGCTTCTGGGATTGGCATACGGAGGGACGGAAGCCGCGCTGGCCAAAGCCGTTTCCGTCGTCTGCTCGCTCGCCGTCAATTACGCGGGCTACCGGCTATGGGTTTTTAGCGGCACGGAAGGACGGAAATCGCGGGCGAACTGAACGAAGAAGTCGGAGCGCGCGAACGATTCGATCGCCGGATGCACGCGCGACGCCGTTTTTCCGGTCTCTTCGGAAGGCAGCGTTATGTGCTACAATAGAACAAGCATGAATCTATGAAAAAGGTTGTCGGTTTCGCTATGCGCGTGTCGAATTTGATGGAATATACCGAAAGCCACCGGTTCGTCGCCAGCCGCTATTTTTCCTTGAGCGCGTTGGACCGCAAAGTATTCGCGTCCTTGTACCAGCCGATGGTCGGCGCCGTATCCGCCTCTTTCTATCAGCTGCTCTACCATCAGCTTCCCGAGGACGGAGCGGGTTTCTGCTTGCCGGAGCCCCAGCGCAAGCTGTTCCTCGGCCTCGGCCTCGAGCCGAACGCGGCCGGCAGACAGACGGCGATCGATGCGGCTTCGCGCCTGGAAGCGGTCGGTTTGATGCAGGTTTATCGGAATTATCACCCGTTGACGGACGAGTGCCTATACGAATATGCGTTGCAGCCCCCGCTCGGTCCGGCCGAGTTTTTCTCCAACGACCATTTGACGCTATTGCTGGGCGATAAAGTCGGCAAAAGCGCGTTGCTGGAGCTGCGCGAAGCGTTCTCCGCCGGACGGCCTGCGGAGCTGGCGCGCTTCGTCAATCGCGAGGAAGCGACCGCCCATTTCGCGGACATTTTCCGGATCAGTCCGGCGGCGGCGGACCCGGATCTGACGGACGGCTGGACGGAAAGCGCCGTCTCTAGAGAACGTCCGGCCTTCCAGCCGGCGGAGCGGATTCGCCATGCCGACATGCTGCTGCGCTTTCCGCGGGGGTCCGCGAACCGGGGATTCGTGGAGCGGCTGCACCGCGCCCCGGAGTCGATGGCGCAAATCAATTATCTCGCGTACAAATACGACCTGGAAGTGCCGGAAGTTTGCCGGCTGCTTGACGAAGACGGCATCTTTCGGGCGGACGGAACGCTGCTGTGGGACGAGCTCCAATATCGCGCCAACCTGCTGTACCGGCAGGACCGGAAGCGCGACGAAGAGCGGGAAAGGCTGCTTGCCCGCGCGGAGGAACGCCGGACGGAGCGCGGAGAGCCGGCGGAGCCGCCCCTCTCGCCCGCGCTTCGGCTGGCCATTCCGGAACGGTTCCAGGAAGAGGTCACCGTTGCCCGCTATAACGAGATGCTGTGCGTCGAGCCGTATACCCGCATGCTCGCGCGTTTTTTTCCGGGCGAGGTTCCCGACCAATTCGCGCGCGCGTTCGAACGCATCGATCTGAACTACAAGCTGCCGGAGCCGGTCATTAACGTGCTCATTCATTACGTGTTCTCGCTCGGCCGCAGCCAGCGAATCACGAGATCTTTCGTCGAGGCGATCGCTTCCAACATGCTCGCCAAGGGCATCGATTCGTTGGAGAAGGCCGTTCTCTACGTCCAAGAACAAGAGAAGCTGAACGAAGAGCTGGAGCGCAAGCGCAAAGGGGAGGAGCCTGCGCGCGGCGCCGCTAGCGGCTATGGCGGACAAGGCAAGCGTAACGTCCGGAAGCCCGCGATGTCGGTCGTCAAAGATACGGGACCGGCGGAGGAAGTGACGCCGGAGCAGCTCGAGAGAATGCTCGCGAGAGCGCGGGAGCTGAAGGGCAAGAAGTAACCGGCGGGACGCCGGGCGAAGGGAGAGGAACGGGCGATGGAATCGTTGGGCGAAACGTTGCGGCGCATGCCGTTCGAACAAGCCGGGCAAGCCTCGGAAATCGCCGATCAGGTGCTCGCGGACCCGCTCGTGGTCCGGCTCCGCGAGCAGTATCCGGAAGTCGGGGAAAGCGTCCTGAGATTGAATTTGAACCGGCTGTACCAGATGACGGCGGAATTCCGCAATTGCCGGGCCTGTCCGGGACTGGCCGCATGTCCGAACGACTTGCAGGGCCATTCGACAGGCATCCGCTGCCAGGAATTGAACGGGCGTTGGCACATGCACGATTACAAAATTCCGTGCTCGAAATGGACCGCCTACGAACGGCAGCGGCAAATCCGGCGCCGAATCACGAGCCTGTACGTCGACGAAACGGCGCTCGGCGACAGCTACGACGAAGAAGAGATGATCCGCCTGGATCCGAATCGGGTTTTGGCCGTCGACCAGCTGCAGGAATACGTTCAAGCGTCGATCCGGGACGGACTTCCGAAGCGCGGGCTGTACTTGACCGGCGATTTCGGCACCGGCAAGACGTATTTGGCCGGATATTTGCTTCAACGGCTGGCCAGGGAAGGCTTTACCGGCGTCATCGTCTACATGCCGGAATTCGTCGAGGACGCCAAGGCGCTCATGTTCGAGCCGCAGAAGCTGAAGGAGACGATCGGGCTGATGAAGGAAACGGACCTGCTCGTCTTCGACGACATCGGCGCCGAGAATTTAACGCCGTGGGTCCGCGATCACGTGCTGGGGGCGATCCTGAATCATCGCATGAACCGCAAGCCGACCTTTTACACGTCGAATCACGGGTTGGACGACTTGGAGAAGCATTTCAGCTTCACGCACAAGGAAGGCGAAGAGGTGCACAAGGGCCAGCGGCTCATGGACCGCATTCGTCCGTTCGTGGACGTCATCCACGTGAGGGGAAGAAACCACCGCGGCTCCCGGTCTTGATCGTGTGAACTGAGGCTCGATGATGGGCAAAGTTGCGAGGGACCCGCTTCGTCGGCGATCGATCGGGAACAGGCGGCTTCGTTTGTCAGGTGGACTGTACGAGACCCGCAGAACCGTTTTGTCAGCGACTCTTTCGGACACAGGAGCTCTTATTTTGTCGAAAGCATTGGTTTTTAAGGGTGATTCGGACACAGATAGCGGATCTGTAGTCCGATCCATCGCTCAACCAATCTCAAACTGGGATGTCCCTATTGGTCAGCATCGACCTTAGGAGACGTCCCTTTTTTTTAGATCGCCGCCGTATGGTTGTCGCCCGCCAAGACACATTTTGCGCCTTCGATCACATATGATGCGATCCCGAACGGACACAGATGACGTTATTTTGCCGAAATCCCCGCATTTTGAAGTCGATTCGGACAGACGATCCGCTATTTCGATGTTCAATGGCCGAAATCGCGATCTCGGAGCCGAATAACGGATCCTGTGTCCGCAAAGGTGCGCAAAACCCGGTTTTGTTCACAATTAGCGGATTCTCTGTCCGAACGGACCGGGTCGATGGGCATCAATTATTTTTATAACACTTATTGACAATTTGCCGGTCCTCCTGTTATGATTTCAGCAATATCCCAACTAATCTTATAGGAATTATAATTTAGATTGGAATTTGGGATCATCGAACTGATTATTCGATGTAACATGCCGGATCGGACGACCGAACGGGGAAGCAGTGGAATGATCGATGGGCCTTGACGAAAAGGCGGAAACGCGTTTCCGCGGGATCAAGCAAGGCAAACCAAACGAAACGTAATCGAGGGGTGCATTGAAAATGAAAAAAACCACGAAATCTTTCCGTCTCGTCCTGATCTCGGCTTTGATCGCAACCGTATTGTCGGCATGCGGATCGAACAACAACGGCAACTCGAACGGCGGAGCTTCGCCTTCCGCGGATACGGGAGCCGGCCCGACACCCACGGCAAGCGCTCCGGCTAGCGAACCGCCGAAGGACATCGAGCTGCTCAACGTCTCTTACGACCCGACCCGCGAGCTGTACGATGAATACAACGCCAGATTCGCCGAATATTGGAAGGAGAAAACCGGCGGCAAAATTACGATCAGGCAATCGCACGGCGGTTCGGGCAAGCAAGCCCGCTCGGTCATCGACGGCTTGGAGGCCGACGTTGTGACGCTCGCGCTCGGCTACGATATCGACGCGATCGCCGAAGAGGGCGTCTTGAAAGCGGAGTGGCAGCAGCAATTCGAGCACAACAATACGCCGTACACGTCGACGATCGTCTTCCTCGTGCGCAAAGGCAACCCGAAAGGGATTAAAGATTGGGACGATTTGATCAAGGACGGCATCGGCGTCATTACCCCGAATCCGAAGACGTCGGGCGGAGCGCGCTGGAATTACTTGGCGGCTTGGGGCTACGCGACGCAGACGCTCGGGTACGACGAGCCGCAGACCCAGGATTTCCTCCGCAAGCTGTTCCAGAACGTGCCCGTGCTCGATACGGGTGCCCGCGGTTCGACGACGACGTTCGTGGAAAAGGGCATCGGCGACGTGCTGCTGGCTTGGGAAAACGAAGCTTATCTCGCACTCAAGGAATTCGGAGACAATTTCGAGATCGTCACGCCGTCGATCAGCATATTGGCCGAACCGCCGGTCGCGATCGTCGACAAAAACGTCGACAAGAGGGGCACGCGCGAAGCCGCCGAAGAATACCTGAAGTATCTGTATACCGAGGAAGGGCAGGAGATCGCGGCCAAGCATTTCTATCGTCCTCGTCTTCAATCGGTTGCCGACAAGTACAAGGATCAGTTCGGCGAATTAAACCTGCTGACGATCGACGACGACTTCGGAGGCTGGAAGGAAGCGCAAACGAAGCATTTTTCCGACGGAGGGACTTTCGACAAAGTCTATACGCCGGGCTCCTGACCGTACTCTACGAAGAGAGGATAAGGCGGCTACATGTTACGATTCCGCAAAAACGATAGAGTGTTGCCGGGATTTTCCCTGACGCTGGGATTTACGATTTTGTATTTAAGCTTGATCGTCCTGATTCCGATCGCGGCGCTGGCGATTAAATCCGCGGATCTGTCGCTCTCCCAATGGTGGAGCACAGTGACCGATCCGCGGGTCGTCGCTTCCTACCGCTTAAGCTTGACGACGGCCCTATTTGCGGCGCTGGTCAACTTGATCTTCGGCTTGCTGCTCGCCTGGGTGCTCGTACGATACAAGTTTCCCGGCAAAAGGATCGTCGACGGCTTGATCGATTTGCCGTTCGCGCTGCCGACGGCCGTCGCGGGCATCGCCCTTACGACAATCTATGCGCCCAAAGGCTGGGTCGGTTCCTTCCTGGAGCCGCTCGGCGTCAAAGTCGCTTATACGCCGCTCGGAATCACGATCGCCCTGATTTTCATCGGCATTCCGTTCGTCGTCCGGACGGTTCAGCCGGTCCTGCAGGACATGGAGTCCGATATGGAGGAGGCGGCGGTGCTGCTAGGCGCTTACCGGGTCAGAACGTTTTTCAAGGTCATCCTGCCGGATTTGATTCCCCCGCTTCTGACCGGGTTCGCGCTGGCGTTCGCCCGCGGAATCGGGGAGTACGGCTCGGTCGTGTTCATCTCCGGCAACATGCCGCTCAAAACCGAGATCGCGCCGCTGCTCATCGTGACGAAGCTGGAGCAATTCGAATACGGTCAGGCGGCCGCGGTCGCCGTCGTGCTGTTGCTGATGTCTTTCGTGCTGTTGTTCCTGATCAACATCTTGCAAAGGTGGAGCAACCGCCGCCTTCGCGCCGTAAAAGGAGGTTGACCGGACATGGCCGGAATCGTCACGAATCCCCGTTCGGGGAAAAGCAGAACTGTCGAGCCCCACCTGACGGAGCCGAGGCTCGTTCGGTATATCCTGATCGGCATTGCGCTTCTGTTTCTGGCATTGATCGTCCTCTTGCCGATGGCGGCAGTGATCGCGGAATCGTTCCGCAAAGGCTGGAGCGCCTACGTCGCGGCGTTGGCCGATCCGGACGCGATGTCCGCGCTCAGGCTGACGCTGATTACCGCGCTTGTCGCCGTACCGCTCAATACCGTTTTCGGCCTGGCGGCGGCATGGGCGATTACGAAATTCAAGTTCCGGGGCAAAAATTTTCTCGTGACCTTGGTCGATCTGCCCTTCGCGGTATCCCCGGTCGTGAGCGGTCTTATCTACGTGCTGCTGTTCGGCGCCCAAGGCTTGCTCGGCCCGTGGCTCGCGGAGCATGACATCCGGATTATTTTCGCCGCGCCGGGCATCATTCTCGCCACGATGTTCGTCACGTTCCCGTTCGTGGCCCGAGAGTTGATTCCGTTAATGGAGACGCAAGGAACGGGAGACGAAGAGGCGGCGGTCAGTCTGGGCGCCCGCGGCTGGCGCGTGTTTTTCAAGGTGACGCTGCCGAACATCAAATGGGGCTTGCTCTACGGCATGATTTTGTGCAACGCCCGCGCAATGGGCGAGTTCGGGGCGGTATCCGTCGTCTCGGGACATATCCGGGGAGAGACGAACACGCTGCCGCTGCATATCGAAATTTTGTACAACGAGTACCAATTCAGCGCGTCGTTCGCCGTCGCCTCCTTGCTTATGGTGCTGGCCGTCATCACGCTGATCGTGAAATCGATTCTGGAAAGCCGCATGAGCCGGGAGCATTAAGCGAATCAAAGGCATGAAAAACGGAGGGGAACGAAAATGGCAAAACCGGTAGAAGTAGACGAACGCTGGCTCGCTCGCATTGCCGAACAGGTCAACGGGTTGGAATACGGCGAAGTGAACATCGTCGTGCACGACGGGAGAATCGTCCAGATCGAGCGCAAGGAACGGAAGCGATATGACGATGCCGTCCGCGTGCCGAAGAAAGAACCGAAAGAACAAGCGAATTCGCGGTAATCGTCCCGATTCGATCCGGTTTTGCGAGAGCGGCTTCCTTAGGGGGCCGTTTCGTTCTCGTTTACGGATCGGACCGGGACCCGACCGACGTTCGCCGCCAATGCGAAAAGCCGCCCGGGGAAGATGGTCCCTGGGCGGCTTCACTATTGCTGGAGAAGCTGCAGCTTGCTTAGGAAATGATGAATTTAACGACGACTGCCACAGTGAACACGACGAACATGAAGCCGAACATCGCGATGAAGCCAAAAGCTGTGTCCATCAAGTCGTCGCGCGGCTCTTCGTTAATATGTTGGCGCGGATCTCTAACGTTCTCCATGGGAAAGCCTCCTGACACGTTCATTACCTACAGTATACCCAACATCGGTTTTTGTTGTAAAGGTTTGCCGAATGGTTTATCGGTGACAAGTTTGCGAACGCGCGCGAACGAAATCGCCTGCGAACGGCGGATCTGTGATACAATTCAAGGAACGGGTGTTCTGCCCATTGCGCAAAATCGCGAAAAGGAGGGAAGCGCGCTTGGATACGCTGGATGCGTCCCTGAGCCGGGACAAAGCGATGGAGAAGATCCGGGCCAAGCTGGCCTTGCTCCCGGATCAGCCCGGCTGCTATCTGATGAAAAACGGAGAAGGCAAAATCATTTACGTCGGCAAGGCCAAAGTGCTGAAAAACCGCGTGCGTTCCTACTTCACGGGCAGCCACGACGGCAAGACCCAAAGACTCGTCTCGGAAATTCGGGACTTCGAATATATCGTCACGGCGAGCAATACGGAGTCGCTCATTCTGGAGTGCAATTTGATCAAAGAGCATTTCCCCCGTTACAACGTGCTGCTGAAGGACGACAAGTCGTTCCCCTACTTGAAGATCACGAACGAGAAGCACCCGAAGCTGGAAGTGACCCGGCGCGTCGTCAAGGACAAAGGCAAGTATTTCGGCCCGTACCCGAACGCGTTCGCAGCCCAGGAAACGAAAAAGCTCCTCGATAGGATGTACCCGTTGCGCAAATGCAATACGCTTCCCGATAAAGTATGCCTGTACTATCATATCGGCCAATGCGTCGCCCCGTGCGAATATCCGGTGGAGCAGGCGACGTACGACGAGATGGTCGGCGAAATCGCGCGTTTTCTGAACGGCGGACATACGGAGATCAAAAAAGAGCTGAAGCGCAAAATGGAGCGCGCGGCCGAGGAACTGCAATTCGAGCGGGCCAAGGAATACCGCGACCAAATCGCGGCGATCGAGGCGCTGATGGAGAAGCAGACGATCAATCTGTCCGACGCGATGGATCGCGACGTGTTCGGCTATTCGGTGGACAAGGGCTGGATGTGCGTGCAGATTCTGTACATGCGCCAAGGCAAAATGAATCAGCGGCATATGTCGGTGTTTCCGTTCTACGGCGAGCCTTATGACGATTTTCTGACCTACGTGACGCAATATTACAGCGACAATCCCGCCCTTCCGCGGGAGGTGCTGCTGCCGCCCCCGCCCGTCGAGGGGGAAGCGCATCCGACGGCGGAAGGAACGGCGGCACGGAGCGCGGAGCTTGTCGCCGAGCCGAAAGAAGCTTACGGCGAATCCGCCGCCGATTCCGCGGAAGAAGGCGAGGCGGCAGAAGTCGGCGAGTCGTTGCGCCGCTGGCTGAAAATCAAGGTGGCTTTCCCGCGGAGAGGGTCCAAGCGCCAGCTGGTGGGCATGGCTTGCGACAATTCCCGCGTCGCGCTGGAAGAGAAGTTCCGCCTTATCGAACGCGACGAATCGCGCACGGGCAAGGCGGCCGAAGGGCTGGCGCGGTGGCTCGGCATCCCGAGCGCCGCCCGGATCGAAGCGTTCGACAACTCGAACATCCAGGGCACGAATCCCGTCTCCGCGATGGTCGTGTTCACGAACGGCAAGCCGGATAAAAAGGAATACCGCAAATACAACGTGAAAACGGTGCAGGGGCCGGACGATTACGAGACAATGAAGGAAGTCGTCCGCCGCCGTTACGAGCGCGTCTTGAAGGAAGGGCTCGCCTTGCCCGACCTGATCGTCGTCGACGGCGGCAAAGGGCACATCGCCGCGGCGCTCGACGTGCTCGAGAACGAGCTCGGCTTGAACGTGCCGGTATGCGGCCTGGCGAAGGACGCCAAGCATCGCACCGCCCAGCTGCTCGTCGGCGATCCCCCGGACACGGTGCCGCTCCCGCGCGACAGCCAGGAGTTTTACTTGCTGCAACGCATTCAAGACGAGGTTCACCGTTTCGCGATCACGTTCCACCGCGAGAAGCGGGCGAAGTCGATGATCGCCTCGCGGCTCGACGCGATTCCGGGCATCGGCGAGAAGCGGCGCAAGCAATTGCTCGGCCATTTCGGCTCGCTGAAGGCGATCAAGGAAGCGTCCGTCGAGGACTTCAAGGCGGTGTCGATCGGCGAAGCGTTGGCGAAGCGGATTCTCGAAACATTGAACGCGGAATAAAGGGTCCAAACAAAGAAATGGCGGCGTAAGGAAGACGGCCTTACGCCGCCATTTCCCGCTTTTGGTGTCAGGTCCGCAGGCGATTATCGGACACAACGGAAGCACCTCATCAAGAAGCACCCTCATCAAGACTCACCTATCACGGCGCATTACAACTCGACCTGTCCCTCCGTAACCTCACAACGATATGTAAACATGTCCAAGCCAGACTTCGGTCCAGACGAAGCTGGACGAAAGATCGGGAATCAACCCGACGCGAAGCGATGGGAGCGAACCGAGCGAAAGACTAAAATGAAAGCAATGAAGATGACGGCACCGAAAATCGAAAAGCGAAGGCAGGTTGAGCAGGATGACGCAGCAAGCTGCGAAAGGAATCGCCGGGAGCGCTCCGGATGCGGGAAAGGCTTGGCTCGGCAATCGGACAAGGGAATCCTTCAGACAGAGGGTTTGGATGACTTGGGAACGGGCGATGGCCCGTTTCATGGAGCTGTCGAGCGATTGCACGGTGGAAGCCGGGATGTGCAAAATGATGGTGAAACGGCACAAAGGAGCCGCGCTCGTCTGCGGGGACGGCACTCGAATCGAGAGAGGCGACCGCATCGGCGAGCTGCACCTGAACAACCGGATGGTGCTGAATTTGACCGGGGAGCTCGGCGCCGACCGCGCGGCGCTTCGGACGGCTCGGCTGGCGCGAGCGTCGCTGAAGGAACTGCTGGAGGCGCTGGACGGTCGGCCGGAGCTGGCCGACGTCAAGGCGCTCGTAGGCGTGACCCTCCTTCACAGGGGGCTCATTCACGGAATCGGCTTCGAGCAGATGCGCATTCCTTCGAAGCTGTTTGAGGCGGCGACATTGGTTTATTTGAAGCTGCTTCTACGTTTTCTTCACCCCGAAGGTTTGAACCGCAGCGAGCGGAGCAAAGAGAAGCTGACCCCCGTCCTGCTCGTGTGCTCGCGAAGGCGGTTGAGAGAATGGTGCGGGACGAAGCCCAAACGATTTTTTAACGACTCTTCAGAATGTTCCCAAGCGGTTCCTTAAAATTGTTCCTGATGATGGGTTTATCCTGCCCCTGAACCCCGAAGCCGCCCGTGAAGCCAATAAATGACGAAGCCGACGGCCGCGGGGAGAAGGAGGCTGGCGACGCCCCCGGCGAAATGCCAAGGAAGGCCGTCGAACATCAGCTGCATCCCGATCAGGATCGCGTCTACCGCCACATGGGCGAAGATGACGGCCATCAGCCCGAAACGCAGCATGAACCAACCGAACAGAAACGATAACAGCACGAGTTCGATCACTCGCGTATAAACCGGGAAGATGGCGTAACCCACATGACCGAGCGCCCACATCAAGCCCGGAGGCACGATCGCGATCGTCGTCAATACGCCGAGCGCGCGGCGGGACGGCTCCCTGCCGAGCAGCTTGCGGGCGAGTCCGACGAGCCATTTCCGCAATAGGCCGATGCCGAACAGACGGCTTTGAATTTCCTCCGAAATACCCGCGCACCATGCCAGCAGCGGCAGCAGCAGCGGAATGCTCATGTTGTATACCGATTGCATCGCGTCCGAAGCGGTGAACGATCCGATCGTTTTCTCCAGCGTCAACAGGATGAAGGACTGGGCGCCGAGCAGAATGAACGCGAGGAAGTAGCCCTGTTTCATGCTCGCGAGCACGGCCGCGCCGTATCCCGTCTCCCGCCATCTCGGCCAAAGCGAGATCCCCATCGACTTCCACAGGCCGTCGCCCCCCACGGCGGAGAAATACGTGAGCAATGCCATCGCCGCGTAAGTGACGAGGCTGACGATCAGGTTGAAGGCGTCCCCGACGCCCTGATTCCACGTTCCCGCTCGAAGGCCCGGAAGCATATTGAACGTTAAGCCCGCGTACAGGACGAAAAACGCGATCGAAAGAAAGATGCCTCTGCGGTATGAGGTATGCCCGCCGTGCGTGCCCGCATAGACGATGGCAAGCACGAACAGAAGGACCTGCGGCAGCAAAAAGCCGAACAGGCTCAGCTTGGCGGACCAATCTTCCTGCTTCTTCATGTAAGCAAGGAAATCGGCAGGCAATCGGACCTCGTATGCGACCGAACCGCCTTGCCACGCCGGCATCGCGGAAGCGCTCGGGTCGTGCCGTTCGGGCATGACGACGGCGAGGCGCAGAGACGCTTCGCCGATGGCGGCTTTGCGGGAGTCGAATTCGAACGCGCCGTTCGCGCCGACGGCTCCGGTCCACGTCCATTCTTCCGGGTCGACCCCCCGCCAAGCGGCATAGGAAAGCGCTTCGGCCGCTTGCGCCGCCGCCTCTGCACCGGTCTCTTCGCGTCCGCCGACGACGAGAGGCGCGCCGGCATGGCTCCACGACACGAGCTCCCCGGTTTCCATGTTCAAATGCAGCGAGAGCGTTCCCGGGATCCCGTTCATCCGCAGTTGGGCGATGTAGACGTCCGCGGGAGTCGTCCTCATCCACTGCTCGTTATAAGCTTTCACGAGGCCGTTCTTGGAGAAATAGCCGATCGTCTTGCTGTCCGACACGTGGGTCAGCGTCGTCTTCGTCACGTCATCCGGCGCGATGCCGAATTTGTCCGAAGCGATGCGAATCGCCTGGCGTTCGGCTTCGGCTCTCGTCAGTACTTTCTGGGAGTGGGATTCGAACAGCTGGCCCGTCATCGGGAAGATTTGGATCAACAAAAACAGCAAGAGTCCGACGGCGGACATCCACACCCAGCCCCTGCCGATCGGGGCGCTTCGTTGAATCAACGGTCATCTCTCCTTGCAGCATGAATCGTTCAAGTAAACGCATACAGCGGGCTTAAGCTATCGTTCGCCGCGTTTTCTTAACAGTATCTCGCATTTTCGACGAAAATGAAAGCAAATGAAGCGAAATCACAGATCGGCTGCCGAGGGCGGCGAAGCGGCGCTGAAAAGCGTCCAAACGGCGCGGATTTGCCCCCTTTTTGGTGTTGTCCCCCGCGATGGGAAAGACTATAATGCGGGGGTACGTTCAAAAGCCGAATACGAGCCGAATTTCTGAATCGGAAAATGGGGGAACCAACCGTTCGCCGGATACGGGATCAGCACGTACAAGATCAATGTATTCGCCGGATACGGGGTGAATTCCAACCGCGCCGTTGCGCAATGGATAGGGCATCCTGTTCGAGCCCGAACCCGACAGCTAACCTCATAGGCGAATGCGGACAGGACTCGCGTGCGTAGGGCACTGGGGGTTCCAGTGCTTTTTTTGCGATGCGGGAAAGAAGAGAACGTCGGTCGAGGTGATGGAATTGTTCAAAAAAACGATCCTGTGGTTCGGCGCGTCGCCTCCAAGAACGTTGCTGCTAGGCTTCTCCGCGGTCATTATGGCCGGGGCCCTGCTGCTCCGCCTGCCGATCGCGACCGTAAGCCGAGAGCCGCTGTCGTTCGTCGACGCGCTGTTCACCGCCACCTCGGCCGCTTGCGTTACCGGACTCGTCTTGTTCGATACCGGCTCCTATTTTTCTACTTTCGGACATTGGGTCATCCTGATGCTGATCCAGATCGGCGGCATCGGCTTTATGACGATGGCCACGCTGTTCGCTTTGATGCTGAGAAGAAGAATCTCCTTGAAGGAACGGCTTATCCTGCAGGAGTCGTTGAATCAAGGCAGCATCGAGGGGCTTGTGCGGCTCGTCCGCAAAGTCGTATTGTACGCGCTCGCGCTTGAATCGGTCGGCGCGGCGCTGTTCACGGCCCGGTTCGCGGCCGACATGCCGTTCGGACGCGCGGCGTACCACGGCATATTCCACGCGATATCCATCTTCAACAACGCGGGATTCGACCTGTCGGGAAACTCCGGTAGCTTCTCCGAATACTCGTCTGATTTGTATATGAACATCGTCTCGATGGCGCTGATCGTGCTCGGCGGGTTCGGGTTTATCGTGCTCTCGGATTTGTTCGATATTCGGCGGAAGACAAAATTTTCCTTGCATACGAAGGTCGTGCTCAGCGTTTCGGCGGCGTTGATCGTCGTCGGCGCCGTCGTCATCTTCATCTTCGAGTACACGAACGCGCGGTCGATCGGGGGGGCGGGCTTCGGGCAGAAAGCGCTCGTCTCGCTGTTCCAATCGGTGACGACCCGTTCGGGGGGCGTAACGACCGTCGATATTTCGGAGTTTCGGCAAGCGACGCAGTTTTTTATCGTCATCCTGATGTTTATCGGAGCATCGCCGGGATCGACCGGCGGCGGCATCAAGACGACGACGTTCGCCATCCTGGTCGGCGCGGTGCTGGCGATGATGCGGGGGAAGGACGACGTCGTCCTGTTCCGGATGCGCCTTGCGCAGGAGCGCGTCTATAAAGCGGTCACGGTCACGCTGTTCTGCATCGGGATCGTCACGCTCGGCACGATGATTCTTGCGACGACGGAGGACGCGGCCTTCCTGAGCATCCTGTTCGAAGCGACCTCGGCGTTCGGGACGGTCGGATTAACGATGGGGCTGACGGAACAATTAAGCTTGCCGGGCAAGCTGACGATCATTTTCCTGATGTTCGCCGGGCGTCTCGGTCCGTTGACTTTGACTTACGCGCTCGGTCCCAAACCGGGAAGGGCGCTGTATCGCCACGCGGAAGGCAAGATCATTATCGGGTAGAGGACGGAATGAAACATGAAAACCGATCCATTCGTCATCGTTGTGAATGAAAAAGCGCCTGTTCGCTCAGGATAATGGACATATAGCGTACATAGGGAGGAATGGTCAATGAAGATGGCGGGCTGGAAAATGACGGTGGCGGCGCTTGTCGGCGCCGTCGCTTTTTTCGCTTTAGGAGGGCCCGCCGATTCGGCCGGGTCGGCGCAGGAGAAGCCTTCGGGCATGAATTGGTCCGAGATGGAACGCAAATACGAAGGCGTCTTCGTCTTATCCGCTCCCCGCGGGACCCGCAAAGTCGCTTTGACGTTCGACGATGTGCCCGATCCCCGGTTCACCCCGCAGGTACTCGACGTGCTCAAGGAGAAAGGCGTTAAAGCGACCTTCTTCGTCGTCGGCTCCCGCGCCAAGAAGCATCCCGAGCTGGTGAGCAGAATGCGCCGCGAAGGCCATAACGTCGGCAACCACTCGTACAATCACCCGGACTTTTCCAAGCTGTCGCTGCGGGAAGTCCGGGAGCAGATCCGGCGAGCCGAAGCCGTCATCTCCGGCATCCTGGGCTTCAAGCCGAGGCTCGTTCGGCCTCCGTACGGCGAAGTCGTTCCCGAGCAGCTGGAATGGGCGAGGGAGCAAGGCTATACGATGGTGAATTGGGACGTAGATTCGGCCGATTGGCGACAGTTGAGCGCGGAGGCAGTGTTTCGGAACGTAACCCGTTCGGTGCGGCCGGGCTCCGTCGTGCTGATGCATGCGGGAGGCGGAACCGGGCAGAACCTGGCCGGCACGGTCAAGGCGCTGCCGGACATCGTCGATTGGCTGCGCGCCCGCCATTTCGAGCCTGTCACCCTTACGGAGCTGCTAGGCATACCGGAGGAAAAGAAAGCGTAATGCCAGGCAAAAACGCCTTCGGCGTCTTCCGGCGCCGAGAGGCTTTGCGGAGACGATACAGGTAATCACAAACGTGAAACTTATAAATGCTGTATCGTGGAAAAAGGCTCCCTGGCCGAGTAGCCAGCGAGCCTTTGCCGTTGATGGCGGATTATTTCAAGATGTACACTTTGACGTTCTGAAAGCCGAAGTTATATACGAACGAACGAGAGCCCGGCACGAAAATGTCGATCCGGTTTCCTTTGATGGCTCCGCCCGCGTCCGATGCGGTCGCGACCATTCCGCCCGCGGGCAGCCCCGGGAAGTCGTAGCCGGTAATGTATACTTTGGTGCCGAACGGGATGACCTTCGGATCGACGGCGATCGTTCCGAGCTTAAGCGGGTTGCCGAAATAATCGACGGCTCCCCATTTGCCATTCTCTTCGGCCGAGGCCGAATAGGCCGAAGCTTTCACGTTTAATACTTTGGAGAAGGCGAGCGCTTCCCCGGCCGCTGTCGTGACGGCTTGCGCTTTGAACGTCTGGTTCGCCGCGTCCGGCTGCGCGAAGAGCTTCTTGTTGATCGCGGAAGCCGGGATGGCTAGCTTCAGCCCCGCGTATACGTTCAAGGGATCGACGTTCGGATTGACGTTCATCAGCTGCTGCAGCGGAATGTCCAACTGCCTGGACAGCTTCCAGAACGTGTCGGATGGTTTGGCCGTGTAAGGGTAGGTCGCCGCCGCGTGGGCGGTCAGTCCCGGAAGCGCGATCGCCGCTCCCAATACGAGCGCCGCGGTTCGCGCGCCTATTTTCGTCCAACGGTTCAGCTTCATTCGATTGTTCCTCCTGAGCTCGGCCGGCGAGGTCAGCTGTTCGGGTTATGACCCGAGTCGGCCCTGCGCATTGCCGCGATTCGCCTCTTGGCCGGAATCTTCGGTCGAGCGATCCGCTTGGCGCAAGGATCTTCTCGACTCCCCGTAAAAGGTATCATAGCGGCCGGAACGAAAAAAACAGGTAAGATCAGGAAGGCGCGGGCCGTGAGAAAACGCTAAGAATCTTTGTGCCGGTTTGCGCCGCGGTCGAAATAAGCGGTCGTTTCCTCGATCAGATAGCGGGTCGAAGGAGCGAGCCAAGCCGGATCTCCGTGGATGAGGGACGTCGTGCGCCTTGTCTCCTCAAGCTCTTTGATCGTTGCGTAGTACAGATCGTTGTCCAGCAGCACCTGCTCGCGCAAGTAAGATTTAGGAAGCAAAGTGCCCGCGCGGCAGGCGGACAGCAGGCGGATAATCGCCTCGAAAGAATCGATTTCCATGCGAACGTCCGGCTTCAGGTTATATTTTTTTAATAATTCGTCCGTCTGTGTGCGGTACCAGGTACCGGGCGCGAACAGGATCATCGGCAGGCCGTTCAGGTCGTTCATTTCCAAATGCGTTCTTTCTAATATAATATGCGTTCTCGGCAAGACGAGGATGAGATGATCGTCGAATAAGGGTAAACTGGTAATGGCAGGATCGTCGATGACGGCGGAGGCGACGATGCCGAAATCGACCTTGCGCTCCTTGACGAGCTCGGCGATTTCGTGCGACTTGCCGGTAATCGCCTTGATCTCCAGATTGGGATGCTTCTCGGTCATCGCGGTAATGAGGTCGGGAAGCGTCGTCTGCAGCGTCGTCAGGCTCGCGCCGATCGTGGCGACGTGGGCTTCGGAAGATTTGTACGCGTTCAGCTTCTGCAGGTAGCTGCCGTGGAAGCGTCTGAGCTCGAGCGCGAACTCGTAAGTGACTTGCCCGGCGGCGGTCAGCTCCAGCCTTTTGCCGATTCGGCGGAACAGATCGACTTCCAGCTCCGCTTCAAGCCGGGCCAGGCGGCGGGACAGGGCGGGCTGGGACAGGTTCAATCGTTCGGCGGCTTTGTTCAGGCTCGTCTGTTCGACGATCGTCGCGAACAAACGCATATCTTCGAGCATCGGGAGCTCCTCCTCTTATGCGTGACGGTTATAAGTTTTAATATTAAATAAGCAGTTCCATTATAAGCGAAAATAGAGTAACCTTAAAAGCGGTGACAAAATGGTGACGAAGCCGGCTGCACATTCGACGCGGCTACGTCATCCGAGTCAAAGCACGGTTGCGAAAGGAGATCAATCAGACAAATGAAAGGGAATTCTTATTTGCCGCGGAAAATTCATTCTCTGCTCGGCGTGATCCCGCTCGGCTTGTTTATCATCGAGCATGCGCTGGTGAACTACGGCGCGTTCGAGGGCGGAAAAGAGGGGTTCGCGAAGGGCGTGAACCTGCTCAACAGCTTGCCTCTCGTCATCTGGATCGAATTGTTCGTGATCTGGCTTCCGATCCTGTTCCACGGGGTGTACGGCTTGTATATCGCGTACCAGTCGGACTTGAACACGGGCAGATTCAGCTATGGACGCAACTGGGCATTCGCATGGCAACGGATCACGGGGGTCATCACCTTTATTTTCGTCGCCTGGCACTTCTACGATACCCGGATTCAGCTCGCCTTGGGCAATGTCACGCACGAGGAACTGGGTCAGCACATGCACAGCATCTTCAGCAATCCGCTGGCCACGACGGCTTACGTGATCGGCGTTCTTGCCGCCGCGTTCCATTTCGCCAACGGGCTGTGGGCCTTCCTCGTCAGCTGGGGCATTACGATCGGTCCCCGCGCGCAGAAGATTTCTTCGCGAATTTGCATGGTCATCTTCGTCGTCCTTTCGGCGCTGTTCTTGCTGGCCATCGTAGGCTTCCGCAGCGACGAGTTCGCATCGGCGGCGTCAACGGTCGCAAGCGCGGTATCGTTAGGTTAAAGGAGGAGAAACGTACACATGGCTACTCAAAAAGTAATTGTCGTCGGCGGCGGGCTTGCGGGCCTGATGGCGACGATCAAAGCGGCGGAAGCGGGCGTTCGCGTCGATTTGTTTTCGCTGGTGCCGGTTAAGAGATCCCACTCCGTTTGCGCCCAAGGCGGCATCAACGGAGCTGTCAATACGAAAGGCGAGGGCGACTCCCCGTGGGAGCACTTCGACGATACGGTTTACGGCGGCGACTTCCTGGCCAACCAGCCTCCGGTCAAGGCCATGTGCGAAGCGGCGCCCGGCATCATTCACCTGATGGACCGGATGGGCGTCATGTTCAGCCGGACGCCGGAAGGCTTGCTCGATTTCCGCCGTTTCGGCGGCACGCAATATCACCGCACGGCGTTCGCCGGGGCGACGACGGGCCAGCAATTGCTGTACGCGCTGGACGAGCAAGTGCGCCGCTGGGAAGTGGCGGGCCTCGTGCAGAAGTTCGAGCACTGGGAATTCACCGGCGCGGTGCTGGACGACGACGGCGTATGCCGCGGCATCGCCGCCCAAGACCTTCGCACGATGGAATCGGTCACGTTCCGCGGCGACGCGGTCATTCTGGCGACCGGCGGACCCGGCATTATTTTCGGCAAAACGACGAACTCCGTCATCAATACGGGCACGGCTGCGAGCGCGGTCTACCAGCAAGGCGTCTATTACGCGAACGGCGAGTTCATTCAGATTCACCCGACGGCCATTCCGGGCGACGACAAAAATCGTCTCATGAGCGAATCCGCGCGGGGAGAAGGCGGGCGGATCTGGACGTATAAGGACGGCAAACCGTGGTATTTCCTCGAGGAGAAGTACCCGGCGTACGGCAACCTCGTTCCGCGGGACATCGCCACGCGCGAAATTTTCGACGTGTGCGTCAACCAGAAGCTGGGCATCAACGGCGAGAACAAAGTCTATCTCGACCTATCGCATAAGGATCCGAAGGAGTTGGACGTCAAGCTCGGCGGCATCATCGAGATTTACGAGAAATTTACGGGCGACGACCCGCGCAAAATCCCGATGCAAATTTTCCCCGCGGTCCACTACTCGATGGGCGGCTTGTGGGTCGACTATAACCAAATGACGAACATTCCGGGGCTGTTCGCCTGCGGAGAATGCGATTACCAATACCACGGCGCGAACCGTCTCGGGGCCAACTCGCTGTTGTCCGCGATTTTCGGCGGCATGGTGACCGGTCCGAAGGCGATCGAATACATTAAAGGCTTGAAGAAGTCCGCGGAGGACGTATCGGAGAGCGTGTACGAGCGCGAACGCAGAAAGCAGGAAGCCAAGTACGAGTCGATCCTGAAGCTGGACGGCAACGAAAATCCGTACGTGCTGGCCAAAGAGCTGGGCGAATGGATGACGAACAACATGACGGTCGTTCGCTACAACAAGAAGCTCGAGGAAACGATCGGCAAGATCAAAGAGCTGAAGCAGCGGTACAACAAAATCAACATTAACGACACGGCGAATTGGAACAATTCCGGCGCGGCTTACACTCGTCAGCTGTGGAACATGCTGGAGCTGGCCGAGTCGATGACCGTCAGCGCGCTGTTGCGGAACGAAAGCCGCGGCGCCCATTACAAGCCGGAGTTCCCGGAACGCGACGACGACAACTTCCTGAAGACGACGAAAGCGAAATGGACGGCGGAAGGCCCGCAAATTTCGTACGAAGACGTTGACGTTTCTCTGATCAAACCGCGGAAGCGCGACTATTCCACCAACAAGAAGAAGGAGGGCTAAGCGATGGCGGAAGCTGCAACAACGGCCAAGGGCCGTACGGTCAAATTCATCATCACTCGCCGGGAACGTCCGGACGCCTCCCCGTTCAAGGAGGAATTCGAGGTTCCGTACCGTCCGAACATGAACGTCATCAGCGCGCTGATGGAAATCCAGCGCAACCCGGTGAAGAGCAACGGAGAGAAAACGACCCCCGTCAACTGGGAGTCGAACTGTCTGGAGGAAGTGTGCGGCGCTTGCTCGATGATTATCAACGGCAAGCCGCGCCAAGCGTGCAGCACGCTCATCGACAAGCTAGAGCAGCCGATCCGGCTGGAGCCGATGGCGACGTTCCCGGTCGTTCGGGACCTCGTCATCAACCGCGAACGCATGTTCAACGCGCTCAAGAAGGTGAAGGCCTGGATTCCGATCGACGGCACGTACGATCTCGGCCCCGGCCCGCGCATGGCGGAATCCAAGCGCCAATGGGCGTACGAGCTGTCCAAGTGCATGACGTGCGGCGTATGCCTCGAGGCTTGCCCGAACGTCAACGACCGCAACACCTTCATCGGCCCGGCGGCCATCTCGCAGGTGCGTCTGTTCAACGCCCACCCGACGGGCGAAATGAACGCGCACGAGCGTCTGGACGCGCTGATGGAAGAAGGCGGCATCGAAGGCTGCGGCAACTCGCAGAACTGCGTGCGCTCCTGCCCGAAAGGCATTCCGCTCACCACCTCCATCGCCGCGATGAACAAGGACACGACGAAGCAATTGTTCAAACGTTGGCTTATGAACTAACAGCGGCTGTCTGGCCGCCGGACGGGCATTCCCGGATGCGGCGAATTCATCCGCTGCAGTAGATATCGACGCGGTCGGCAAAAAGCCGCCTGACGGGTTGCCCGTTTCGGCGGCTTTTTGCCGCCTCGTCTATTTCCGTGCAGCTTCCGGCAGCCTCTTCCGGCACTCGCGCTAACCCCGTAACCCCGTAACCCCGTAACCCCGTAACCCCGTAACCCCGTAACCCCGTAACCAGGTGCGTTTTTTAAACTTATTGCATGGAGTACAACTATTTTCCTAGAAATATTGCGGAAGATTCAATTAATTGCACCGAGTGCAACTAAATCTTCCAATCTGGGCGAGAATCCGTAAAAATAGGCGAAATTAGTTGTAGAAAGTGCAATTATCGATTATAAGCGGGTAGTTTGACATGAATTAGATGTAAAAAATACAATTAACACCCACACGCCACACGCCACACGCCACACGCCACACGCCACACGCCACACGCCAAATCTAGTACAAGGAACGATAGGCTTTTTCGGTTAATTTGAAGCTGACCTCACGTTTGCCTTGGCCTCGCGGAACGGGGGCGATTAGATCATCGGCAACCAGATTGCCGATTCGCTTTTTTGCCGTTCTATAGTTGATTTGCAGTTGCCGGGTCATGTCGATCGGTCTGAACGGGCGGGCCAGCTTGAATGCGAGCCGCATGATTTCCTTTTCGAGCAGGTCCGTTGCGGCAGCCGGTTTGTCCGCTGTTTCGAATTGGCTGATGAAGATCCGCAGCAAGGTGATGCAAAGGTCGGGCTTTTGGGCAACATTATCGTAAGAAAAGGAGAGTATTCGGTATCCAATGCCTTGCAGGAACGCCTCCCGACTCGTTTCGTTGTCGAAACCGGTACGGTCCATGTCGCGAACGTGGGGGGCAAATCCTTTGATTTCGAGTAGCAGGATGAAATTCCAGGGCGTTCGCCAAGCCAAGTCCGCATAGTAGGGCCTGCCTCGCCAATCTAAGATTTCATATTCCGGATGCAAGTCGTCCAGATTCCCCTTCAAAACCCACCAAATGTTCTTCAAAAATAACTTCTCGGCGTGAAAGTTGCGGCTCATGAGTCTGCCGCTGCGCTCACCTGTCCTTTTGCCGATATGCGATTGCATAAAAGCTTCGTAGGCTTGCTCGAACTCCATGGAACATTTCCTCCTTGTAAACGAAATAAAGCACGGCCTGTCCCGATAAGGGAAGGACGTGCTTCGTCTCTAATGCTTACATTGTAGCCGAAAAACGGAACGCGCGCCAGTGCGGCTCCTATTCGTCAGAGCTGACGTATAAAAATGGTTAAAAATCTCGCGACCGTCCAGATTGGTCATTTTTAAGGGTATTCGTTTGTTATAAAGCCGCTTGGAGCGCAAAACCAGAAGGGATCACAAGCCGGCTTAAAATGTGGCATATGTCGTTTCAGATATGACCTAAGCGGCGCGCCGTCCTGTAGTAAGATGATCAGCAAACGGAACAGGAAGGTGATGAATCGCCGATGAATATTGGAGTGCTGAATACGCTTATGGACGAAGGCGACTGCTTCCGGAAAGTGCGTGATTTCGGCGCGGATGTATGTCAGCTCGTCAGTTGGGATCACAGCCAGGGCACGGAAGAGATGGCCGCCAACGTCGTGCGCCACTCCCGCGCTGCGGGCGTTCGGATTGCCGCCGTGTGGGCGGGACTCCCGCCGCCGCAAGTGTGGGATTTCAAGGAAGGTCCGGTTACGCTGGGCATCGTGCCTCAAGCGTATCGTGCCGAACGGCTGGAAGTGCTTCGCCGTTGGGCCGATTTCGCCAGCCGGATCGAAGCTCCGGCGATCATTACTCATTGCGGCTTCATTCCGGAGAATATGACCGATCCCGAGTATCCTGAAGTCATAGAGGCCATCCGCGAAATCGCGTCTTATTGCGACAAGCTCGGCATCGGATTCTGGCTGGAGACGGGGCAGGAGACGCCGGTCGTACTGCTTCGGACGATTGAACAAGTCGGCTTGGCCAACGTCGGTATCAATCTCGACCCGGCCAATCTGATCATGTACGGCAAGGGGAATCCGGTTGATGCGCTGGACGTGTTCGGACCATATGTACGCAACGTGCACGTGAAAGACGGCTTGTATCCGACAAACGGCGATCTTCTCGGCTACGAGGTACAAGTCGGACAGGGCAAGGTCAATTTCCCCGCCTTTCTTCGCAGGCTGCGCGAAGTCGGCTTCGACAGCGACTTGATCATCGAACGGGAAATTTGGGGCGAGGAGCAGGCCAGAGACATTCGCGAAACCGTCGGTTTGCTGGAAAATTGGCTGGCGGAAATTTCTGACGAAACACGCTGAATGAGGAGGGAACGCTAATGAATTTATTGACGACATTCAAAGGTTCGGCGATGGAGGGTTTTCTGCCGGCAGGCTGGGATTTGGCGCGGATGGATGCATGCGTCGGGGAAAGGCCCGAGGAGATCGCTGCCCGTCAGCCCCATTGGCATCCGGAATTTCAGCCGATTGCGTGCGGAAGCGTAGATGAATTCGACGTCTATTTGGGCCATGAAATCGCTATGCTGATCCGTTCGGCCAGGGAGCGTGGCGAGAAGCTGGCGCTAATTCTGCCGGTCGGACCGATGGGCATGTACAAATGGACGGTTTATTTTTTGAAGAGCTGGAACGTCTCGGCCGATCATGTGTACGGCTTCAACATGGACGAATGGAGCGATGCGGATGGTGAGACGCTGCCTTCCGACAATCCGGGATCGTTTCAATATGCGATGGAGCATGCGTTTTATGGACCGCTCGGGTCGCTGACCGTTCCCGAATCCCAGCGCAATTTCGCAACCAAACAGAATCTGCCCTCCTTTGGGGAGAAAATCGCGGAGTTAAAGGCGTCGGGTGCGAAGCTTGGCGTCGTGTACGGAATCGGCCGGGTGTACCATATCGCTTTCTGGGAACCGCAATTTGCTGCTGAATATACTTCCGAACGCGAATGGAGCACCGAGACGCACCGGATTGGCGCCAAATTGCATCCGCTTACGATGGAACAGAATGCGATTACAAGCTTCAAAAGCAGGACGACGCTGATTCCGTGCTTCGCCAACACGATCGGTCCCGGCTTGTTCCTGCAGGCCGATTATGCGATCGGAGGAGCCGACGGTGCGATGGGCCGCGGGATGATGTGGCAGGGGCTGTCGCTCTGGACGACGCTGAGATACGGCCGCGATCCGTGGGTTCCGTCGTCGTATATGCCGACGATGGCCGGCAAGCTTTTCTATTTGCAGGAGCTGGCGGGACCTCTGACGCCTGATTTGAATTAACGGTTAGGTCAAAAATGCCGATGGAGGCGCAAGATGAACATATTAGCGGTTGGCGCTCATCCCGACGATATTGAAATTTCATGCGCGGGCACTTTAACGAAGCTCGTCGGCCAAGGCCATCAGGTTACGTTGTGCCATGCCAGCACAGGCGACAAAGGTCATTACGTCATCCCGGCGGAGGAACTCATTCCGATGCGCGCCCAGGAGGCACGGGATGCTGCGGCACTCATCGGATGCGAGTCCGTCTGTCTCGGATTGAAGGACGGAGAGATCTACAGCGAGTCCGAGGACATTCGCCTGCTGTTTGTAGATTTGATCCGCAAGTATGAGCCGGATATCGTCATCACACATGCGAGCAATGATTACATGCCGGATCATGCCGCCGTCAACAAGCTGGTGTTCGACGCTACCTTCCTGGCATCGCTGCCGGCTCCCCGGACGGACTCCCCGGCCGTTGGCAAAATTCCGTCGCTGTTTTATATGGACAACCTGTCCGGCATGCATTTTCAACCGACGATCTATGTTGATGTCACGGAGCAATTCGCCACGAAAATCGATATGCTCTCGAAGCACCGCTCGCAGCTGGAATGGCTGAAGGAACACGACAACGTGGATATCGTCGATTTCGTTCATACGCTTGGCAAGCTGAGGGGAATACAGGCCGGCTGCAAATACGCCGAAGGGTTCATCCAGCACATGGTATGGACCCGGGACAATACGGTCCGGTTCCCGATTTAGGAGGGAATGAGAATGAGCGTCGTGAAGTTCGCCATAGTTGGAACGGGCTGGGTAGCCGGAGAATACGCCAAAGCCGTACTCGCTTGTCCGGAAGCGGAATTGCGCTGCATTGTGTCCTCGGATGCGGAGAGAGCCGCAAGACAAGCCGGCAATTGGGGTGTCGATGCCCGAATCTATACCGACTATGCGGAGATGCTGCGGGACCCGCAAGTCGATGCCGTCATCCTGTGTTCGACAGCGAATGTTCGTCCCGAACAAGCGGTACTGGCTGCGCGGCAGGGCAAGCATCTGGTGATGGAGAAGCCGCTGGCCATGAACCGCGCTGGGGTGCGCACGATGGCCGAAGCGCTGCGGGAAAATCCGGTTACGACAAGCGTCGGTTTCGTGCTCCGCTGGAATCCGGGCTTTGAAACGATCAAGGCTCTGATCGACGACGACGCGCTCGGGCGTGTATTTATGGCCCAGATCGACTACTGGAACCATATCGGGCCCCAGCTCAATCAATACCGCTGGAGCAGAACCCGCGAATATGGCGGCAGCAGCATGCTGTCCGCAGGTTGCCACGCGGTGGACGCTTTGCGGCTGTTTGTCGGCGAAGCTGTGGAGGTGACGGCATACAGCGCTGCGACATGGGCGAATTCCGATTACGAATTCGATCCGAACGCGATTGCCATCTTTAAGCTGAAGAACGGTGGCATCGCCAAAGTATCGTCCTCGCTGGAGTGCAAAACCCCCTACCGGTTCAACATACATCTGCTGGGGGAGAAGGGGAGCATCGTCAACAACTCGATTTTCAGCCACAAGTTTCCCGGTCAGACGGATTATGCGGCCATTCCGACCGTCATGCCGGAGAACGGAGACGTTGCCTTCTTCCCGTTTAACCTCGCCGTCGCCGAGTTCGTCTCTGCCGTACGGCTGGGCGGGCGGACTCGCTGCGATTTCGCGGACGCGTACCGCTCGATGGAGCTTTGCTTTGCGATTGACGAGTCGATCGCAACGGGCAATTCGGTCGCAATCGGCGATGGGGAATATGCAAAAACGGCAGGTAATTTGAGCGAAACAGGCGGAATCTGAGCTATTGAGTATTCTTTCCCGCTATAGCTTATTCGGCACGTGCTCCGCAGACAACGCTTTCTCCCTGTACTCTCCCGGCGTCATGCTTTTCATCTTCTTGAACACGCGTGCGAAGTTGCGGTAAGAGTCGAACCCGACTTCCAGCGCGATGTCCGTGACGGCCATCTCGGTGGAGACGAGCAGGCTGAGCGCGCTGCTGATGCGCAGGGTATGCAAATATTCGAGAAAGCCCTGGCCGCTGAGCCGTTTGAACGAATGGCTGATAAATGGAGCGCTTACTTTATACTGTTGCGACAGGCTCTCCAATGTCAGCTTGTCCGCATAATGCAGATGGACGTACTGAAGGATATCCCAGAACGTCTTCTTGGTAGCCGCAGACGCATTGACCGGATCCGGCTGAGGAGCCTGGGATCTCGTAAAGAGCAGCAGAGCTTCAAGCAGCTTGGAGCGGATGAAGCTGGATTTGCCGAAGCCGCCGCTATTATATTCTTCATAGATGGTTTCAAAAATATGATGCAGCTGCCGCGCCTGTGCCGGTTCGAAATCGACATAAGAAGGAAGCGCGCTTCCGGTTTGCAGCAGACGTCCGGCCAATTCGAAGTCGAAACGAGAGCCGTAAAGCACGTTGATGTCAAACATACAGCAGTACATGCGGATCGGATTGTCGCGAGAGCTGTGGATTTCGTGTAAGTGGTGCGGCAGCAAAAACGAGACGGAACCGGGGTTTATGTTATGTTTCTTTCCATTTATAACCTCGGTTCCGCTTCCCTCACAGACATAGAACAGTTCGGCAAAATCGTGATGGTGCAGGGGAACGACGGAATTGAAGGTGAAATCCAGAACGTAGAATGGGAGTTGTCCCCTCTGCAGATTTGCGGTGCTCAAGGTGTCATGATAGTCTGGAATCAGCGTCACGGGGCGTCCCTCTCCTTTTTTTCGCGGCAGCTTAAAAGTTGTCATATCCCGTTTCTTAAATGACCTATGGCTTTGTATTCTCTATAGTATCATAGGAACCAGATGAACGGACAACACATTTTTTATGTGAGGTTATCTACCATAATGAAGGCTTGAGAGGAGAACAGCAAATGCGCGATAATGAAAAGCTGGCAGTTGACGGAGGAACCCCCGTTCGCAACGGCGGATGGAAGGCGAGATGGCCGATCTTCGACGATATCGAACGCAAGCTGGTTATGGAAGTGCTGGAATCTGGCAATTGGGGCGGCATTTTTGAAGCGGGATCGACATTTGGCAAGCTGCCGCAGCTTGAGCGGAGCTTCGGAGAGCTGCAGAAGGCGAAGCACGCACTCGCAATTACAAATGGAACCGTTGCCATAACGGTAGCTTTGCAGGCCGCCGGAGTCAAATCCGGGGACGAAGTGATCGTTCCGCCTTATACGTTTGTCGCAACGGCGTCCGCGCCGCTGTTGTTCGGTGCGATTCCAGTTTTCGTCGACGTCGAGGAGGATACGCTGCTGCTCGATCCGGAGAAAGTCGAAGCGGCCATCACCCCGCGGACGAAAGCGATCGTTCCGGTTCATATCGCCGGAGGTCCCGCCAACATGGACCGGATTATGGAAATTGCCAGAAAGCACAATCTGGTCGTCATCGAGGATGCGGCTCAGGCGGTGGGGGCAAGCTGGGATGGCAAAATGGTCGGTACGATCGGCGATCTAGGCACCTTCAGCCTTCAGTCCAGCAAAAATCTCAATTCCGGCGAGGGCGGCATCATTACGACGAATAATTCGGTCTATTGGGAGCATGCCTGGTCGCTCGTCAACGTCGGACGGGTCCCGGGAGGCGCTTGGTATCAGCATGAACGGATCGGCCAAAATTACAGATTGACGGAACTTCAAGCTGCGCTCGCGCTCGGCCAGATGACACGACTGGAAGCGCAGATGCAGAAACGGGAAACGAACGTCAGGCTGCTCAATGAACTGCTTACGGAGACGGACGGCATTCAGATCCTGAAGCGGGATTCCAGAGTGACTCGACATGCCAACCATCTGTATATGTTCAAGCTTGACGCCGAGCTCGGCGCGCGGATCGACAAGGATGACTTCATCCGCAAGGTCAATGCGGAAGGCATCTTCATTCTGACCGGCTATAATTCTCTGAACCTGAACCGGGCGATCCAGGAGCGGTCCAAGGAGTTGACCGGACGCGATCATATTTACGAATGCCCGGTCAGCGAAAGAGTGTGCAAGAACGAGGCGCTTTGGCTTACACAGGTTACATTGCTGGAGGACGAGGAAGCCATGCACGATATCGCTCGTGCGCTGAGCAAAGTCGTTCGATCCTACAAGTAACTGAATAATACCCTTATAGAGTTGGATCGTATCCAATCTATATAAAAATGCATCATAGAAGGTGCATGAATGCCAAAAGGGGAGGCGAGGGTTGATTGAGAACGAATCGAAAAGGCGTTTCGGGATTATGGATGGTGCTGTTGGTTTTGGCTGTAGCTGTTTCGGCGTGTACGAACGGATCGTCGAATTCTTCTCCTTCTCCATCCGGCAGCCCGGGCAGTTCGCCGGGCGCAAGCTCGGCTGCGCCAGAGCCGCGGACCGAACTGTCGATGTTCATGGGCGACTCCGGGCTGGTTCATCCGGAAGGCGTCGATCCGTCGGACAACAAGTTTCTAAAAATCGTCGAAGACAAGGCAAACGTCGATCTGAAGCTGGAAATTCCGTCTTTTGCCGATTACCAGACGAGATTCAATCTGTTGATGGCCTCGGGCAAGCTGCCGGACATCGTGCACACGTGGCTATTGGACGATGCTTATAAGTCCGCGCGACAGGGAGCGTTCTTGGACCTCAAAACCTATTACGACAACTCCCCTCAGCTTCAGAAGTATGTTACCAAAGAAATGATGGAGTTTGCGAAGGATCCCGTCTCCGGGAATTATTGGAGAATTCCGATGGCTTGGCAAGGAGGACCGGAGGGCTCGGGCGTCCACATGATGCATGCCGAGCTGATCGACGAGCTGAACGGCGGCTTCTGGCCGACGTCTGTAGAAGAGTGGATCGACTTCTTCAGACTCGTCAAGAAAAAGATGCCCGAAGCTGTTATTCTGTCCAATTCTCCGGTCGGAGACACGGCTATCGCTGGAGGGGGCGCCGTCATTTACTACTGGTACGGAGCCAACCCTTATCAGTGGAGAATCGAGGATGGGCAAATCGTTCCCAACGTGCTCACTCCGGAATACCGGGAAGCGACTCAGGTTATGAAACAGCTGTACGACGAAGGTTTGCTGGACAGAGAGTTTGCGACAATCGACGCCGGCAAATATAATGAGAAAACGATCAACAACTATGTTCTTCTTCAGGTGCTAGGCGCGGATCAGCTTGCAGCCGGAGCCGCCTATTACCGGACGGACGCCTCGTTGCCGGAGAAAGCGAAGACTTATGAGTGGGTATTCGCTCCGCCGCTGAGCAATCCTCCGGCCGTGTTGAAGGATCCCAAGTATGCGGAGTCGAAGCGGGGCTTTCCGATTTCGCTGCACGGACTCTACATCCCGTCCTCTTCCAAGGATCCGGACAAGGCGTTCAAAGCGATCGAGGCGTTTGCCTCCGACGAGCTGAGAGATGCGATCTTCTGGGGCGCGGAAGGCGAAGGCGTCACTTACAACACGGTAGACGGCAAGCGGGTTCCGACAGATAAGCTTGGACCGGGCACGGCGGATTACTGGTCGCTGCATCTGGCTCTCATCTTCGGATTTGTAGACGGCCAGGAGCCCAAGCAGGCGGGTCATCTGAATGTGCTGGGCGAAGATTACTACAATAAAGTCTACAACAGCATCGACGTCATCGATCAATTGGCCAAGAAAAATGGCGTCGGCGACGATGGACAGGGCAACCTGCCGGGTTATTCGCCGCAAGGGGACGTGCTGCTGAAACTGTCGGAATCAAGAACGGAGATCAGCGGATTTACGGTTGAAGCGATCATGGGCAGAATTACGATGGATGAACTGGATCAGAAGGCCAAAGCCTGGGAAAGCAAATACCGCGAATTGATCTACGGACCGATGCAGCAATATCTGGACGAGAATAAAAACGAATTGATCGCCAACGGCGTCCTGCAGGCCGGCTGGTAAGCGGGCGATCCGTTAACGGAAGCGCTTGGAGCGGTGTCCTTATTGGCTATGCCAACAGGGACACCGTTCATCATAGACCGGAGGTGTTCCGATGGCCAAACGAAAAATTCGCGTCAAATCCCTGTCGACCCTCTATCTGCTGCTCTCGCCGGCGCTGATCCTGCTGTTCGTATTCAACTATCTGCCCATGTACGGACTGATCGTTTCATTTCAGGATTATTCTATCTATCAGGGATTTTGGCGAAGCGAGTGGGTGGGCTTCAAGCACTTCGCCTACTTTCTGACTGACGACAAATTCTGGTCGGTCATGCGCAATACGCTGCTGCTCAACGTATACGATATTGCATTCGGGTTTACGGCACCGATTTTGTTCGCGCTGCTTGTCAATGAAGTGCTCAAAAACAAGTTCAAAAAAATCGTGCAAACAGTATCGTACTTGCCTCATTTTCTTTCCTGGATCGTGGTCGCGGGTTTGGTCCATCAAATGCTCTCTCCCGCAGGCGGGCTAGTCAATGTAGCGCTTGAATTTCTGTTCGGGATAAACCCGATCGACTTTATGACCGACAAGGGCATGTTTCGATCGATTGCTGTCATCTCGGAAATTTGGAAAAGCGTAGGCTGGGCGGCGATTCTTTATTTCGCGGTCATCGCAGGCGTAGATACGACGCTGTACGAGGCTTCCATGATCGACGGCGCCGGCCGCTTCAAAAAGGCTCTTCACATCACGCTTCCGGCAATGATCCCGATGATTGTCCTGCTTTTTCTGCTCAAGCTGGCGGCGATCTTCACGATCGGCTTCGAGCGCGTGTTCCTCCTGCAGAATCCTCTGGTTTACGACGTATCCGAGGTGATCCCAACGTACGTGTACCGGCTTGGCTTGCAGCAAGCCCAGTACAGCCTGACCACCGCCATCGGACTGTCGCAAAGCCTGATCGCCTTTATCTTGCTGGTCGTTTCGAACCGTATGTCCAAGAAATGGACCGGAATGGGTTTGTATTAACGGGAAAGGAGCAAAAGAGATGGTCCATTACCGCTCGACCTCCAGAACGATCTTCGAAATATGCAACTATACGTTCTTGTTCCTGCTTTGCGTCTCAATTCTGGTGCCGTTTCTGAATGCCATCGCGATCTCTTTGAGCAGCTATGCGGAAGTCGCGCAAGGCCGTATCGGAATATGGCCGCGCGGATTTAATCTCGACGGCTACAAGAGGCTTGTGCTCAACGAAGCTTTCCTGCGTTCTGCCGCGAACACCGTGTTTCTGACCGTCGTCAATACGGTGCTGGTCATTCTGATATCCTTGTTTGCGGCATTTGCCCTGGCGAACAAGAACATGATCGGGAAAAAGGTCGTATTCAATTATTTTCTTGTGACGATGTTTTTTAACGGCGGGATGATCCCGACTTATTTGGTTGTGAATTCTCTCGGAATTACGAATACGTATTTCGCGCTTATTCTGCCAGCTGTTTGCAATGTGTTTTATGTGATCGTGTTTAAAAATGTAATCGATCAGTTGCCGAAGGACCTGATGGAATCCGCGGAAATGGACGGAGCCGGAGAATTATCTGTGCTTGCGAGAATCGTTCTTCCGCTTGTTCTGCCGATGACGGCGGCTTTTACGATATTCAGCGCGGTTGCTTACTGGAATGAATGGTTTGGCGTCTTGATCTACATTCGGGACAAGGAGCTGTGGACGCTGCAATACCACCTGCGCGACATCCTGGCGGATACGATCTCGATCAACGATATTGCGCGGGAGGCGATGATTCAGGGGCAGGACAGAATTCATCCGGAAAATATCAAGATGTCTGCCCTGATGATTACGGTTCTGCCGATTGTCGCCGTCTATCCGTTCGTGCAGAAATATTTCATCCACGGCCAGCTGGTTGGGGCCGTCAAAGGATAAGGAAACGGAGGGCTTCAGATGTCGCAGTCGCTATGGCTTGGAACGGACAAGACCGACATTACGCCGCGAGAAAGCGTTCCGTTGGCGGGCTTCAGCACCCGCAGCGAGATGGGAGGCTTCGAAAGTGTCGCGCATTCGATTTATGCACGTATTTTCTTTTTTCGACATTCGGATGGACAAGGAGGGACAACGTCAGCGCTGCTTGTTTCCGCCGATCTGATCTGGTGGGGCGAAGAGCGGGTTCCGGATTTGAAACGGCGAATTCAAGAACGCTGGGGAATTCCTCCGGCAGCCGTCCTGCTGCATGGCACCCACTCGCACTCGGGTCCGCAGACCAGCGTACTGTTCTCGGATTATTTGGGCATTGCCGACCCGGCCTACATCGAGTGGCTTGAAGCCGAGGTAATGGACGGAATCGAACGCGCGGCCGGCAGCATGGAGCAGGTGACGGCGAGCTATGGAAGCGGTGAATGCTTCGTTTCGGTCAACCGGAGGTTGATGGTTGACGGCTCCGCCTCATACCGCGCCAATCCCGACGGGCCGCTTGACCGCTTGCTGCGGATCGTCAGGTTTCGGACGGGGAGCGGCCTGGATAAAGGCATATTGGTCCACTATGCTTGCCATCCTGTCATCACGCAGGAAAATCGGATTTCCTCGGAATTTTGCGGCGTTGCCATGGATCAGATCGAGCGTGCGCTCGGCGATACGGCGGTCTCCGCCTATTTGCAGGGTTTCTGTGGCGATATCAACCCTGTAGGTACGGATGGGGAGCTGATTCTGGAAGGTTACGATAGCGAAGTGGCGCGGATCGGGGGCGAGCTGGCGGAGCAGGCTCTTCGCGTCCTCTCCGGGGAGATGAAGGAGCTTGCCCCGTGCCCGCTTTCTGCCGTCGTGCGGACGGTCGCCGCGCCGCTGCAGCATGTGCCGACGCTGGAAGAACTGCAGGCGCTGACCGAAGAGTCCTGGGTTACCGGCGATTGGAGCCGCAAGCTGCTGGCTTCGCCGGAACGGCTTCGGCCGGATATACCTCTCCGGCTTGTCAGCTTGACTCTTGCCGAAGGCGTATCTCTGCTGGCTGCCAACGCCGAAATCGTCGCGGAATACGGATTGTACCTGCAAGAGCTTGCGCCCGGCCGGCAGGTGCTGGGCCTGGGATACACGAACGGCATGATCGGTTACATTCCTACGGCTGCGCAGATTGCGGAAGGCGGCTATGAATCTTTTTGGTCCACACCCTATTTTCTGCTGCCGTCTCCGTTTGATCCTGAAGTGGAGGAAAAGGTGCGCAGCGGTCTAAAGGACATTATTCGAGAGGGGAACGCGATGTGATTACCGGTACACCGAAAATTAAAAGAGGAATGGCGGAGATGCAGAAAGCCGGCGTCATTATGGACGTTGTGAATGCGGAGCAGGCCAAAATTGCCGAGGCTGCAGGCGCAACGGCGGTAATGGCGCTGGAACGGGTGCCGTCGGACATCCGCGTTGCGGGCGGCGTCGCCCGTATGGCCGATCCGACGATTATCGAGAGCGTCATGCAGGCGGTTACGATTCCCGTAATGGCCAAGGCCAGAATCGGCCATTACGTCGAAGCCAAGACGCTGGAAGCGCTAGGGGTCGATTTTATCGACGAGAGCGAGGTGCTTACACCAGCGGATGAAGTGTTTCATATCGACAAGCAGGATTTTATAATCCCATTCGTATGCGGCGCGAAGGATTTGGGCGAAGCTCTGCGCCGGATCGGGGAAGGTGCGGCCATGATTCGAACCAAAGGGGAGCCGGGGACGGGGAATATTGTGGAGGCTGTCCGCCATATGCGTCTGATCAGAGGGCAGATTCGCAAAGTCAGTGCCATGTCGCAGGACGAGTTGTATGCGGAAGCCAAGAAGCTGGCCGTTCCTGCTGAGCTGCTGCTGGAGGTTCACCGGACCGGGCGGTTGCCGGTCGTTAATTTCGCTGCGGGGGGAGTCGCCACTCCGGCCGATGCCGCGCTGATGATGCATCTGGGCGCTGACGGAGTGTTCGTCGGCTCGGGTATCTTCAAGTCGGACAATCCCGAGAAGTACGCCAGAGCCATCGTCGAAGCGACAACCCATTACACGGACTATGAGCTGATCGCTCGCGTTTCCAAACATCTCGGAACCCCGATGAAAGGCATCGACATTGCGTCGCTTACCGACTCGGAGCGGATGCAGGACCGGGGCGTGTGAACAATCACGGGAAACAAACCGACTGAACGATGTCGTTTCTGGAAGAGAAGACGCATCGGATTCGCTTTGTCTACACGCCTTAGTGGGAGTTATTTCATAAATTTTTATCGACGCCGACGAGATAGGTGGCGAAACGGTTGCGGTTCTGATCGTCGTCGGGCAGGACGGCGGACACCATCAGCCGGTTGCCGGATGGGCTCCAGAGCAGAGGGTCGGCGATGAACTTGACGTCCACGGACAACGCCTCGGACAGCCCCGTGGCGATGTCGGCGACATAAATGCCGCGCACGGTTCCGTTGGACATGATCCCCGCATAGGCAAGCTTGGAGCCGTCGGGGGACCAAGCGATGCCGTAGATTTGCGAATCTTGGGCGATGGCGAGCCTGACGGACGCTCGGACTTCATCCTGCGCGGCGGCGGCGTCCCGAACGTTCCAGAAGTTTTCGGAGACGATCAATTCGGCGTCACCGCTTTTCGTCTTCTGCACGAAGGCTACCCGTTCGCCGTTCGGCGACGGCGCCATCCAGACGATGCGGCGATCGGGTAGGAGCGCGAACCGGTCTTTGCGGTCCCCTGCGATCGATGGGCGATTCGGCGTCTTGACGATCAACTGGCCTTTCGGCGTCGTGAAGAACAATTGACCGTTCACGACGGACAAATTTCCCGGAAACGCGTTCAAGGAGTCCACGAGCAGCCGCGGCTTCGATTCCGAGTCGTCCGTCATGTAGACGGAACCGTCGAGCGTCGCGTATACGACGGAATCGTTGTCGACCCAGCCGCCGTTGTTCTGCAGCATCTCATCCGCCTGCGTAATCGCCTTCGATTCGCCGGTCGTCCGGTCGAAAATGTGCCCCTGGCCGGTGCTGCTCTGCATCGAATAGGTCTGGTAAAAAACTTTCGTCTTATCCGGGCTAAGCCGCGCGCTGCCCTGATTGGCGGAAGAAGGCAGGAGCGGCGTCTGAACGTCGGTTGCGAGCGAATGAATAAACAAATTTCGGGGATACAAGGCAACGCCTTCGGCATAGAACGGATCCATCTCGCGATTTTCCCGGTCGACGAGAATTTCGTCGTCGCTTACCCAGTCCATGCCTCTGACGTCATTCAAGCGGATCAGGGGCATGAACGCCGATGCCTCGTAGAACGTTTGCTCCGGGTTGTCCATCACGGTGATCGTCTTGCCGGAGATGCGGAATTCCTCCCGGTCCGGCCAAGGACGCTGACAGCCCGCCAGCCCGGCCAGCAGGCACGAAAGGGCGATCCCGGCCGCAATCCGTTTCTTGTTCATGACAGCTCCTCCTTATGCGGAAGATCGCGATGACGGGGGAAGACGAGCCGGAAAGTCGCGCCCTCTTCGGAGCCGATCGCCTCGACCGTGCCTCCGTGTTTGGCGACAAGCTGTTTGACGAGCGCGAGCCCGAGGCCGGTTCCTCCGCTTTGCCTGGAACGGTCCTTGTTGACCGTGTAGAAAGGCTCGAAAATTTTGTCCCGGACTTCATCGGGAATTCCGATTCCGGTGTCGGCGATCTCGACGATCGCGGCGGCTCCTTCCGCGCGGTTGACGACGCGCAGTTCCCCGCCTTGGACGTTGTACTTGATGCCGTTATCGAGGACGTTGATGAAAATATGAACGAGGCTCTCGCGATCGGCCCATATCGTCACGTCCTCCAAGCTTGCGGCGATCCGCACGCCGAAACGCTCCGCTTTCGCTTTCATCCGTTCGATCAGATCGCGGAGCAATGTCTTGAGGTTGACGGGCTCGGGCCGATATTCGAAGTCGTATTTCTCGAGCGCGGAGAGCCGCAGCACTTTATCGACCATGTCGGTAAGGCGATCCGTCTCGAGCTGGATATGACGGACGGCGTCTTCGGTCATCGCCCGATCCCCCGGGTACAGCTCCATTAATTCGGAGTAAGCCTTGATGGAGGTGAGCGGCGTTTTGAACTCGTGGCTGATGTTCCCGATGAATTGCTTGCGCTGCCGTTCGAGCGCCTCCAGCTTCTCCACGGCTTGCCGAAGCTTCGTTTCCTCGGCTTTCATCGCGGCGATATTGCGCTGAATTTCGTTGCTCATATAGTAGATCCCTTGGCTGAGCCGGCCAAGCTCGTCCTTTCTCTTGAGAGGGGGGAGACGCAGGAATCGTCCCGCGCGGATCTGCTCGGCCGCGTCGTTCAGCGCGACGATCGCGGAGGTCGCTCTTCTGAAATAAAGGTAGCCGAGGATAAAGCTGACGGCGAGCACAGCCGCGCCCGCGTAGAGAAACAGGCGGACGATCGAGTCGTGAAAGCGGATGTCGTTCGCCAAGGAATACTGAAACTGAATGACGCCCATCTGCTGTCCGGGTCCTTGCAGCGGCGCTAAGTAGAGAAGCGACCGGCCTTCCTGCTGATAAGCGATTTTGCCCTGCAGCGCGTACGAGAGCGCGTCCTCGACGCCGTAGTTCGAAACGGCGTTCGGGACGGAATCGCCGACCTTGCCGCCGGCCGCGTCGTACAGCACGACGTGCAGCCCGGAATATAACGCCAGATCCAGCGCCAATTGCTGGCCGCGCGAACGAAGGAAGCGCTGGGCTTCGACGGAGGGAGAAGTCAAATAGGCTTGCTTGACGCTCAGGTTCGCCGCATGCGCCTGCTGCCGCAGCTCCTTTTCCGTCCGGGTCTGTTGCTGCTCCTTGACGCCGTTCAGCACGAACGCGCTGAGGACGAGAATCGTCAGCACGAGAAGGATGGCCAGGAAGAGGGAGAATTTGATTTTAATGCTGACCGACGTCGTCATGAGTCGATTCCGACGGCTTTGTATCCGACGCCGAATACGGTTGCCAGCCGGCGTTGGCCGGCGTCTCCGAGCTTTTTGCGCAGCCGTTGCATATGAATGTCGACCGTGCGCGTGCCGGCGGCGTACTCCAGCCCCCAGACGGCATCCAGCAATTCGTCGCGGGTGTATACGCGGTCGGGATTGGACAGCAGCAGCGCGAGCAGGTCGAACTCCTTCGGCGTCAATTCCACGGGACGCCCGTCGGCCGAAACCGTTCGAAGCTTGAGATGGACCGTGATCCGGTCGGCGAAGATCGTCTCGCGCTCCTGCTCCTTCTTGTCCATACGGCGAAGCAGCGCTTTGACTCGCGCGAGAAGCTCCCGCAAATCGAACGGTTTGGTCATGTAATCGTCGGCGCCGAGCTCGAGCCCGACGATCTTGTCGGCGATGTCGTTCTTGACGGTCAGCAGGATGATGCCCATGTCGGCTCGGTTGTCCAGCTTGCGGCACACTTCGTAGCCCGTCAGCTTCGGCATCATGACGTCGAGCACCATTACGTGCGGCTTGAAGCTGAGCGCCTTGTCCAAGGCGGCCTGGCCGTCGTAGACGGTTTCCACGTCGTAGCCTTCCTTGCGGAAAGCGTAGGAAATCGGATTCGCGATGCCGGGTTCGTCGTCGGCAACGAGGATTTTTTTGTTCATCGGTTCACCTGGGCGAAAGGATTAGGCTTTGTCGCGAAATACGGCCTCGACGCCTTCGAAATATCGCTCCAGCGTCTCTCCTTTATTAGTAATGTCCTTCGCGATCTCTTTTCCAACATAACGAACGTGCCAAGGCTCGTAAGAATAACCCGTGATCGATTCTTCCCCCTTCGGATAACGGATGATAAATCCGTGATCGGGAGCATGCTTAGCCAGCCATTTTCCCTCTTTCGTCTTCCCGAAGCTTTCTTCCAGCGCGTAGCCGACGCCGGCGCTCGAGATGTCCATCGCCAGGCCGGTCTGGTGCTCGCTTTGTCCCGGACGGGCGCTCGTTCGGTTCGCGACTTCCTCGCCCTTCTTGCTCGCGTTGGATTCGAAGATCGATTTCTGGGTCGCGTAGGAACGGTAGCCCGAGACGGCCTTTAATTCGATGCCGTCCTCTTCGGCGGCTCGAAACAAAGCTTCCAACGCCCGGGCGGCTTCCTTGCGCATTTGTTTTTTCGGCGAATCGCCGGTAAAGGAAAACGGAACGTCGGGCACGACCAAATCTTCCGGCTCGTAATTCGAGGGCAGGTTGCGTTGCTTGTTGACGAGCACGTAGATGCTGGAAGCGTTCGTGACGACCGCGAGGCCGGCTTTGTCGTTGCGGACCGTGAGGCTCGGCAATTCCCCCGAGAGCATCGCCTCGATGGCGGTCGGACCCGGATCCGGAGCGTATGTCGACGGGACCGGGGGCTCCGAAGGCCCGGAAGTCTCCGAGGGCACCGGCGTCTTCGGCGGCGCGGAAGTTTCGGAAGGCACGGGCGTCACCGGCGAGGCGGACGGCGGCTGGGCGGACAAGTTGGCGTTCGAACGGGCGCCGTCGTACCAGAAGGCGCCGACGACGGCGATTCCGATCAGAGCGACGATCGCGGTTCGTTTGTTGCTCATGTTGGTTGCTCCTCTAGTCTATCATGTTGTTATTGATAGAATAGAGGAACGATGTTTCCGCTTCATTGCGACTTGTTTCAAAGTTGTAAACTTCCGGCCGCTTTTGCGCGTGAACGAGCCTTCGATTTGTTTCGGAAGGACGCGGTCATGCGTTGGCTGTTCCATGCCGCGCGGATTCGTCCGGCATCGGGAACGAGGCCGGCAAAAAAAGCGAGCCCCCGGGCTCGCTTCGTCAATGGCGCTTCGCTTACATCCAGGTTTCGCCCCAATGCTGGATCGACAGAATGACCTCCTCCAGCTGGCGGCCTTTCTCGGTCAGTTCGTATTCGATGCGAACCGGCATTTCCGGATATACCGTGCGAGTCAAAATGCCGGCCGCTTCCAGCTCCTTCATGCGGTCGGTCAGCATTTTATCGCTCATCTCGGGAATTTGCTCTTTAATATCCTTAAACCTTTTGGGGCCGCCGAGCAATACGCGAATAATCAGCCCCGTCCATTTTTTGCCGAGCAGCTCGGCAGCCGATTCGTATTTGGGGCACATTTTGGAATAGTCCATCGCGACTCCTCCTTTGAATTTATTGTAGCATAGCCACTTCAAAAAAGTAAGTTATTAGGGAACAGGCGGCCATTTTCCGGATTTTGTTACACAATTGAAATATTCCTGTGATCCGCTTGTCGCACAGGCGGGCTATGATAGATAGCAAGACCCCCTTTTTTCATAGTTTGGAGCCTGCCACCGTTGGCGGGCTTCCTTTTTTTTGTGCGCAGAGTCCCGGAACGATAAAAAAGATGTCCCACTAGGCCGTATGTTGCCTGAAGGACATCCCGGTTTACCGCTCAGACGCTGAACGGACTGCAGGTACGCTATTTGTTAACAAACGAGGCTTTTAGGCACCCTTGCGGACTCAGATGCGCTTATTTGCGTCAAAATCGCTTGATTGGCTTGTCAATAAAGGCAATAGCGGATTCTCTGTCCGAATCGCCCGCAAAAACAGAGGTTTTCGACAGAATAAGGGCCGCTGAGTCCGTTCCATCGCCGACACGCCGTGCCGCCTGCTGAGTCCGATCCATCGCCGGTGCGCCGCGCCTGTCGGGTCCCGCGCTATCGCCGACGAAACGGTTCTGCCTGTTCGCCGATCAGCTTTGCCCAAACGGGCCTTCGACGGGATTTCGCGCGAAGCCTCGTTCCGAAGTCAAAGGGGGACGACGACTTTTTCCTTGCGACGGTAAAATACCCAGCGGGTAAAGCCGATCTCGCGCAGCCTTTCCCGCACTTGCTCCCACTCGTCTCCGACCCGGCCGGGGACGTGGGCGTCCGAGCCGAACGTGACGTCCGCCCCGAGACGGAGCGCCCGCTCGAGCAGGGCGTCCGACGGATACCAACCGCCGCAGTCTTTCGTCTTGCCGCTCGTGTTGATCTCGATGGCGATATCGTTCGCGGCCACAGCTTTGAGCGCTTCGTCGATTTCCGCTTCCGCGCCCGCGATCTCGGCGAACGCCGGATAATAGCCTTTCATCGCGTCGATGTGGCCGAGCACCTGGAACAGTCCGCTGTCCGCGGATTGGCGAATCAATTCGTAGTAGTGTTTCTTTTCGTCCGTCTGCTCGTTTTCGCTTTTCCCTTTCCACCGTTTGCGGTTGAAAATGCTCACGCCTCTCGTCTGATGCACGGAGCCGATAATGTAATCGAAAGGATAAGGAGCGTAGGCGTGCCGGTACAGCTCGATCTGATCGGGGTAGAAATCCGATTCGACTCCGAGCAGCACTTCGATCCGGCCTTGGTATTGCTCCTTCAGCCGCAGCACCTCCGCCACGTAGTTCGGAAATTCGCTGCGGGGCATCGCGATGCCGGGCTGCGGATGGTCCTGCTCGTGGGCGAAGTAGGGGGAATGGTCGGAAATGCCGATCGCTTGCAGGCCGGCGCCGATCGCGGCTTCGATGTAATCCCGGATCCGGTCCGTCGCGTGTCCGCATCTGTCATGGTGCGTGTGCAAATCGAATTTCATAGAATCGCTCCTCGCTGTCGGCTTATTCGCTGCCGATAAATTGATCTTCCGGCATGCCCTTCAAATCGTTGAGAAATTGCCTCATGGCGCTGTTCACATAGCGGCCGGATTTCGTCATGACGCCGACGGGATGGCTGACCTCGAGCTCCTCGACGGGAATCAGCTTCAACGTCCCCCGCCTGATCTCCTCCGCGACCGACAATTTCGATACGATGGCGGCTCCCAGATTAAGCTCGACCATCCGTTTCACTTCCTCGCTGCTGCCCAGCTCCATGGCGATATTCGGCTCGAGACTGTGCTGGCGGAACACGCGGTCCGAGAATCGCCGGCCCTGCGTGTCCGGCGAAAGCAGAATCAGCGGCACGTCCTTAAGCATTTCGATCGTGATTCGCGGCGCGGCCGCCAACGGATGCAGCGGAGAGACGATGAATTCGAACGTGTCGTAGTAGAGAACCGAGGTTTCGACTTGCGCGCTTCGATCCGTCAAGTAGCCGATGCCGACGTCGATCGTCCCGTTCTCGACGCTGGATAGCACTTGGGTCGAAGACATGGAGAGGATGCTCGTCTTGATGAGCGGGTATTGGTTCTGAAAATACGAGAGGACCCGGGGCAAAATTTGAATCGCGATCGAAGTCGTCGTCCCGAGAACGATATGGCCCTGAGGAACCTGATTCAAGTCGGACAGCTTCTGCTTCAATTGTTCCACGATCGCCAGAATTTGTTCGGCGTGTTCAAGGAACACCCGTCCGCGGTCCGTCAACGTCACCGGGTGGTTGCGGTCGACGAGAATCGCTTTGAATTCGTCTTCGAGGCTTTTAATTTGCGCGGATACGGCGGGCTGCGTCAAGTTGAGCACTTCTCCGGCTTTGCGGAAGCTAAGCGTCTTGGATATCGTCGCTAGCGTTTCCAGTTGGCTTATGTTCACTCGGCCGCCTCCTTGCATATTGAATTCATTTATCATAACCCCGAAGGGATATAAAAAGGATTTGTCGTAATATCCATTATAGGGGATTCTTTTTTGCTCCGCAAAGGGAGGACGGGCAATTCGGTTTCTTCCGCGGAACGTCCAGCCAGCTGCCGCGTAAACGAGGCGTTAACCGAACATAAAATCCTGTTAAATCGCCAGAAGCCGACAGGAAACGGCAGGGCGTTCGTCGAAGACTATCGTCAATTCCACGCGATTGGGCGAGAGAGGCGACTATCCAATGGACGACAAGAAAAAGATCCGTTCCTGGGTTATGTACGATTGGGCGAATTCGGCGTTCGCGACGACGATCATGGCGGCCGTCATGCCGATTTATTTTATCCAGGTCGCGGGAGGCACAGACGGGAGCTGGAGCTTTACGCAGACGGCCGCGGCGGTCTGCGTCGCGTTGTCGTCCCCGCTTTTGGGAGCGATTGCAGACCATACGGGGAGAAAGACGACGTTCCTGAGAATTTTCAGCCTTATCGGCGCGGCCGCCAGCGCGGCGCTCGCTCTGGTCGGCCCGGGCGACATGTGGCTGGCTGCTGTGCTCGTCGTGATCGGCATGGTCGGATTCGGCACCGGAAATACGTTCTACGACGCGATGCTGAACGACGTGGCGTCTCCGGCCATGCGGGAGAGAGTCAGCTCGAGAGGCTACGCGATGGGGTATTTGGGCGGAGGTCTGTTGCTTGCGGTCAATCTGGGCATGATTCTCGGCTGGGAATCGATCGGGCTTCGCGACAACGCGGCGGCTTCGCAAATCTCGTTCGTCATGGTCGGCATCTGGTGGCTTGTCTTCTCGTGGCCGCTGTTCCGGAACATCAAAGACACGAAGAGCACGCAGCCGGGCACGATCGGCGCCAATCTGAGCGCGGGGTTTCGCCGGCTTAAGGAAACGTTCTCCCGAATCCGGCGCTACCCCGAGCTGATGAAGTTCATGCTCGCTTATTGGTTTTACTTCGACGGGATCAATACGATCATCGTCATGGCCGCCAGCTACGGCACGACGGTCGGCATCGAAAGCACGGATTTGATCGCGGCGCTCCTGATCACCCAATTCGTCGGATTTCCTGCGTCCCTGTTGTTCGGAAGGATGGCCGACCGCCTCGGAAGCAAAAAAATGCTGTATGGCTCGCTGGTGCTTTATCTGATCATCGTCATTTTGGGCTATTTCATGACGAGCGCTCTGCACTTCTATTTGCTGGCCTTCTTGGTCGGTCTCGTGCAAGGAGGGTCGCAGGCGACGTCGCGGGCGATTTTCAGCAAAATGATTCCCCCGGGGCGGACGGCCGAGTTCAACGGCTTCCTCAGCTTTACGAGCCGCTTCTTCTCGTTCGGAGGTCCGCTCGTGTTCGGGATCGTCAAGCTGATCAGCGATTCGAGCCGTTCCGCGCTGCTCGCCGTCGCGTTTTTCTTCGTCGCGGGAATTATCCTGCTGTCGTTCGTGAACTTGGCCAAGGGCGAGCGGGAAGCCCGGCAAACGATCTAAATCTTGAATCGCGAAATCCGTTGCATTCTTCGGTTTAACCGATATACCGCGGAGAATGCCGACGGGCTACGCTGGCATGACGGAATCCGCGAACGTCACAACGGCGCTTCCGCAAGGAAGCCCGGTTTCATAGGAAACGTCCCCGAGCAGCTCTCCGAAGCGCATCTTCAGCGGAGCTGCTGCTTCGCGTTCCCCGTCCCGCAGCGAAGCCAGCCAAGCGATGCCCGCCGCCGTTACGGCCCGGCCGTCTTCCAGCGCGGCCTCCCATAGCTCCATGGCGCTTTCGCGGCGAACGACGGTGCGGTCGGTCGGATCGACCCACGCTTCGCGGGCATCGTTCAAGACGTCCCAGTCCGGCGTGCGGCGGGGCGGGGAGAAGGGCGCGAGCTGCCCGAAGACGAGCCGGCCTTTCCAGCCGGACGGATCGAAGAAGAGCCTTTGCGCCCGATGCATTTGGGCGACGGCGAGGTCGAGCCGTTCCGCCGAGATCCGTTGCCCGAGCGCGGGGTAGTGCGCGGAGGCGACGCGAAGGAAATCGTCCGCGAAACCGCCCGGCATCCGGCCCTCCGTATCGATCTCCGGCGCAACCGGGGCTTTGCCCGTGAGAATGCCGGCCCTGCGCATAAGAATGGCCGAATCCATCGCGGTTTCGTACCGCTGGTGATGCCACTTTTTGAAGCCGGAACGGCTGAACACGAACGGATGCAGATGACGGTCCAGCACGTGATGAAGCAGGAAGCCGATCGTATAGCCGACCGCGGGATCGTCGGCCCGCCGCTTGCCGGCTTCCTCGAACAGCGACGTCAGGAACGGTCCGCATCTTACCGTGTGCATGAGCGTGCCGAGCTTATTGAGCTCCGTCGCGGGCTGCCATGGCAGAAAGTGATCGTAGAAAAGGAAGTCCGGGCCTTGGCAGCCGAGCTGAAAAGCTCTTTTCCACGGCGAAAGACCCATCGGGCGGTCCTGGCCGATAGCGCTTAAGACTTCTCTTCCGAATTGGATATGGGCCCATATATTCGGCACCGATCTTCCTCCTTAGACAAAAATACAGTGTACTTGTACCTATGATTTCAGTATAATAAAGGAAATTGGCTACGGCTAGCGGTTCAATCCAAACGACAAAGGGGCGCGTCCAGACATGAAGGCTGAGTACATCAACCCGTTTTTGGAATCCGCGCGCATGGTGATCGAACAGATGGTTCAAATCCGTCCCAGCACCGGACAGCTTTCGATCAGGGACATTAAATTCGCGGAAAACCATGTGTGGATTCAAATTGGACTGACAGGTCATTTGACCGGCGATATCGTGTTCGGACTGAGCGAATCGGCCGCGCTGCGAATCGTCTCCGCGATGATGGGCGGCTATACGATAACCGAGATCGACGAAATGACCAAGAGCGCGATCTCCGAATTGGGCAACATGATCAGCGGCAACGCCAGCACGATGCTGTACAACCAGGGCGTCCACGTCGACATCACGCCTCCCCGAATCATGGAAGCCCATTTCGCGAGCACGACCGGAGCGAGCAGGGCGCTCGCGGTTCCGCTCATCATGGACGGGATCGGCGAGATGGAAATCCAGGTGCTCATTGCTTAATTCGTTCGTTTATCCTATGATAATGGTAAAGTTTATCGCCCCGTAAGGGGCTTTTTATATCCGCTTGTCTTCTGCTAACGGGCCGAGACGACCTTATTTTGTCGAACGATCTGGGGCAATGGGGCAAAGTGGACGATGAGGCGGGCGCATCGCCTGTATCGCGCGGACAAGAGAATCCGTTTTGTTCGAAGAACCAGTATAAGCATCGGGAATTCGCGGTTCGGCGCGTAGATCGGGCCGGAAGGGGTTAAGATGAAGATAGAGCTGAAAGGCAAAGTCGTGCTCATTACGGGAGCCTCGAGCGGAATCGGCGCCTTGGCCGCGAAGCTGCTCGCCGAGAGGGGAGCCGTTCCGGTGCTGACCGCGCGATCGGTGGACAAGATGCGGGCGCTGTCCGGCTCCATTCCGGGCGAGCACGGAATCTACGGCATGGACGTCGCCTCCGACGAACGGGTGGCCGATGTCGTCTCGCAGGTGCTCGAGCGGTATGGCAAGATCGACGTGCTGCTGAACAATGCTGGCTACGGGGAGTTCCTCGCGTTCTCAGAGGCGCCGCTGTCCCATTTCGAGGAAATGATGAACGTCAATTATATGGGCACGGTGCGCTGCGCGCGGGCGGTGCTCCCTTCGATGCTCGAAGCGGGACACGGACATATCGTGAACGTCGCGTCCATCGCGGGCAAGCTGGCGACCGCCAAATCGACCGCCTACTCCGCGACGAAGCACGCCGTGCTCGGCTTCACGAACGCTCTGCGCCAGGAATTGCGGGGAACCGGCGTGGCGGTGTCCGCCGTCAATCCCGGTCCGATCGACACCCCGTTTTTCGAGCGGGCCGATCCCGGCGGGCATTACGTAAGGAACGTCGAATGGTTTATGATGAAGCCGGAGCGCGTAGCGCGAGCGATCGTCTCCGTCATCGAGCGGCGCAAGCCGGAATTGGACATGCCTTGGACCGCTGCGGCCGGCGTCAAATTGATGCAATTGTTTCCCCGGACGGGGGCGGCTTTGTTCGGGAGACTCACGAATAAGAAATAAACGGTTTGCGGCATGAGGCAAACGATCGGGAACGAGGGATCGAACGGAATGGGATTTGAGGAATTGGGCCTTCGGAAGGAATTGGCCGACAAGCTGGCTGAGGCCGGCATCGCGCAGCCGTCCGAAGTGCAGAAGCAGGCGTTGCCGGCGCTGTTAAGCGGCAGGGACGGCGTGCTCGTGTCGCCGACGGGTACGGGCAAGACGCTGGCGTACTTGCTGCCGATGCTGCAACGAATCGACGGTGCCCGCAAGGACGTGCAGGCGCTTGTGCTCGCGCCTACCCAGGAGCTGGCGATGCAAATCATGCGCGAAGCGGAAGCGTACGGCCGGCCGCTTGGCATCAAAGCGACGGCGTTGATCGGCGGAGCTTCTCTCGCTCGCCAGCTGGATCGGATGAAAAGCAAGCCGGCGCTCATCGTCGGGACGCCGGGGCGCGTCTGCGAAGTGGCCCGGACGCGCAAGCTGTCGCTTCACGCAACGGCCTTCGTCGTCGTGGACGAGACGGACCGCGTATTCTCGCTGGGCGGCAAGAACGACGTGGAGCAACTGCTGAAGCAATGCTCGAAGGATCGCCAAACCGTCTTCGTATCGGCGACCCGTTCGGAGGCGATGAAGGAAGCGGAGCGCAAGTGGCAGCGCGATCCTTGGGTGTCCGACGCGACGGAGGCGGGGAACGACAACGGCCTCTCTCCGACGTTGCGGCATTGGGTGTTCGTCGGCGACCGGCGCGACAAGATCGAATTGGTTCTCAAGCTCGTCCGCCATTTGAAGCCGTCGGCGGCTTTGCTGTTCGTCAACGACACGGAGAAAATCGGAGAGCTGCTCGCGAAGCTCCGGTACGAAGGCGTATCGGTCGACGCGCTGTACGCGGACACGAAGGGCCAGGAGCGCGGCGAAGTCATGCAGCGGTTCCGCAAAGGTCGGACGAAGGTGCTCATCGCGACGGATGTCGCGGCCAGAGGGCTGGACCTTCCCGGCTTGCCGCTCGTCATCCAATACGAGCCCGCGCTGGACGCGGACCATTACGTGCACCGCGCGGGCAGAACGGCCAGAATGGGGCGCGAGGGCACGGCGATCACGCTGGTGTCTCCCGAGGAAGAATTTATCGTCGACAAGCTGGAAAAAAGGCTGAATATCGAGCTGCGGCCGATGACGTTGTACGAAGGGCGCGTCGTGACGCGCGAGGAAAGGGACGCGCGCAGAAGCGCGGGTTCCGGCCGAAAGACGGAACGGGACAACGGGCGGAAAGCGGACGCCCGTTCGGCATGGAAATCGAAGGCGGAGTACTTGGCTTCGCTGGAGGATCGAGCCGTTCGCAAGGCGGCCGGCGAACCGAAGGGCAGGCGCGCTTCGGCTCCTGCGACCGCGGCCGGTTCGGTCCCCCGCGACAGGGCGGGTTCCCGCACCGGGAAACCGGCGTCGCCGCGGGCGGAGACGCGAACGGCCAAGCCGAAGCCTTCGGGCCCGGCCAAGCCTCCCAAAGCCAAAGCCAATCGCGTCCGCGACCAGAAAAACAAAGGCGCCCCGAAGTGGCTCAAGGCGAAGCGGGAAGCCGCTTCTGCAGATAAAGAGTAAAATTTCGACGGGCAAAGGGGATGTTATCCGCTCGATCTTCCGCTATCGGACACAGAAGACCTTATTTTTCAGAAACCCCCTTATTTTGATGGCGGTTCGGACAGACGTTCCGTTATTTCGATGATGAACGGCCGAAATCGCTCTCTCGGAGCCGAATAACGGATCCTCTGTCCGCGAAGATACGCAAAACCCGGTTTTGTTCACACATAGCGGATCCTCTGTCCGAACGGTCCAGGGCATTGGCGACGAACTCGGCATCACGTGTGCGGGATTCATCCGTTCCGGCTCGATGAACACTTATATGTATCCGCACCGAATCCTGAACTCCCAAACCTGGCGGGCGCCGTTACAGCACGGCGATTGCTTGTACGAAGATCTATAGCATAAATACAACGGACCGCCGGTGAATGATCACCCGGCGGTCCGATTTCGTCCGATAAGCCCGTTACTTGATGCGCCGTAATTCCGCAATGTCCGCTTCATGTGCAACGGATCGAATGGACAATCGTTCGAGGATCTTCTGTTGATCTTGCTGAAGGTTCATGATTTTCAATTGATTCTCTTTCAAGATGTCGACATCAACCGCTACGCGATCGAATTTCTTCTCTATCGTATCCACTCCTGCATTCGTTTCGCCTAGCTTGGCGTTCGTTGCGCCAACGACTTTGATCAACTGACGAATAAGTTCCCCGTGGCTCTGTTGCGCAGTCTCCAGCTTGTCCAGTCTGGATTCCACCGTATCCAGTCTGGATTCCACCACATCCAGCTTGTTCAAGATCAAATCCAGTTTCTGCTCGCTCATCACGGTTCCGCTCCTTTAATCTCATTTTATCATACAGAAATGAGAACATACAATCGTATTTTGATTCAGAAGGTCGTCGAAACCGAAAATTATGCCGAGTTGACTATCGCGTTAACCGCTGAATGCCGGGAGAAGGTCGACGAAATCGTCAGCAAGGCGGTATCTGCGGGAGGGAAGTTGATCTGCGAACCGACCAGATCTGGGATTCATGTAACCGTGGGGCTTCCGCGACGGACAGAGCGACGGCCAGCGTCGATCCGGATAACGAACGGCATATTCAGGAGCGGTTCGAGGAACTGGTCCGCGACAGAACGGTCGTCATTATCGCCCTCCGTCTGTTTACCGCATGTCGTGCCGATCATATCGTGGGGATCGATGACGGCATGTCTCAGCGTTGGTCAGAACAGAGAAAGCTGAACGGGCTCGCAAGCCATGTCGGATGCAGACGGCTCCGGAAGGCGGATCGGTCCCTTCGCCAGCCGGAAATCGGAGTCGGGCAGAGTCAAGCCGTGTGCGGCAAGCTGGTCGCGAATCCGTTCGTGGAGCGGCCGCTTGTACGACTCCGGGACTTTGCCGGAACGCCAGTAGAGTTCGCCATAGATTTCCGCCAGCTCGGGGTGCGATTGGCGCAGCGCGGAGAAGAACCAACTTTTGACTTCCGGCGTCTGGAGTCGAAGAATCGAGGGCATAACGTACTCGGCCCGCGCATGGGAACAGCCCTCAAGCACCGCCTCTACGGCGGCTGTTCCGTCTGTTAGATAAGGCAGAATCGGCGCGAGAAACACGCCCGCCCGAACGCCGGCCTCGTTTAAGCGACGTACCGTATCCAGCCGCTGCCGGGGAGCCGGCGTTGCCGGTTCGAATGTCCGCCATATGCCGTTGTCGAGCGTATGGATGCTCACGTTCACAGACGATCCGGGCATGCGCTTTAGCAAGTCGAGGTCGCGCAGGACGAGCGGAGAACGTGTGGTGATGCTTGCCGCCACACCGAATTCGGCCAGCACTTCCAGGCAACCGCGTGTGAGCCGCATGGTGCCTTCCAACTGCTGATACGGATCCGTCGCCGTCCCGATCGCCACGTAATCGGGCAGCCGTCCCGACATCTTCTTCAAATTAGAGCGCAGAACGGAGGGTGCGTCTTCCTTCCAATAAATATGATGCTGAAACGCGTCATCCGCCGATTCGCCGAGAAATCCGTGCGTGCTGCGCGCGTAGCAGAAGCTGCAGCCATGCTGGCAGCCGCGGTATGGGTTAATCGACCAATCGAACGGCATCGAAGGAGCTTTCACGGGATTCAGCACGATTTTCGGCCGGATCGGTTCATATCGCGTTGGATTCAAGATATTCTGTCCTCCCTCATGCTGGGAACATATGTTCTCGATATTATAAACTTATCCCGAACGCGTTGCAATACGCCAAATTCAACCTCTCCGCTCGATCTTCCGCTATCGGACACAGAAGACCTTATTTTGTCGAATACCCCTCATTTTGCTAGCGATTCGGACAGACGATCCGTTATTTCGATGATGAACGGCCGAATTCGCCATCTCGGAGCCAAATAACGGATCCTCTGTCCGCGAAGGCGCGAAAACCCGGTTTTGTTCACATTTAGTTATCATGAACGAAACCGACGTCCAGTTTGCTTATCACGTAGGTTACATTTGGGAAAAATAAAAGCAGCTCATTTCCACAAATGCAGAGCTAAAAAAGCAAAAGGAGTCGGTTTCTGTTATGAGTATTTCCGTAAAGTATGTCGGTTTAGACGTGTCCAAATCCAAAATTGCAGTTGCGGTAGCCGAAGAAGGAAGAGCAGAACCACGTTACTGGGGAACCATCGAACACACCAAGGAGGCGGTGTCCCGGCTCATGCAAAAACTGCGGACATCGGAAGACATCCAACTGAATGTTTGTTACGAGGCCGGACCCACAGGATATGCGCTGTACCGCTGGCTTCTGGTAATGGGCATCTTCTGTAACGTGGTAGCCCCCTCCTTAATCCCCAAACGCCCGGGCGACCGCATCAAGACCGACAAACGAGATGCGTTGCAGCTAGCTAAATTGCATCGAGCCGGGGAGCTCATACCGATTTATGTGCCCACGCCCGAAGACGAAGAGCTGCGGGACCTGGTTCGAGCGCGTGAAGATGCGAAAGAAGATTTGAACCGGCATAGACAGCGACTGGGCAAGTTTCTGCTTCGTCACCAAATTAAAAGTCCCGCTGGGGTCAAGTCGGGGACCTCTAAGCACGAAGAGTGGCTGGATACACTGCGTTTTCAGAATGACTGCCACCGTTTGGTCTTTCAAGAGTATCGACAAGCCATTTGGGAAATGTGTGAGCGAATCAAACGATACGAACAAGAAATCGAAAAGCAAGCGGGTTCCAGTTCACAGGCCCCGATGATTCAAGCATTTCAGGCCTTGCGGGGAGTGGCGTTGGTCACTGCGGCCACATTATCGACAGAGATCGCCAGTATCGCCAGATTCGGAAGTGCAAGCGCCTTTATGAGCTACTGTGGATTGGTCGCGAGCGAATCCTCTTCGGGGGGCAGCCGCTGGCAAGGAAGGATTACCAAGGCCGGAAATGCGCATTTGCGGAGAGTCTTGGTAGAGTCGTCATGGAGCTACCGTCACAGTCCAGCGATCCGTAGAAGGCTTCGAGAGCGCATCGCCGGCTTACCACCGGAAATCCAAGCGATTGCCTGGAAGGCTCAAAATCGGCTGCACAAGAAATACAAAAGTCTGATGGGAAAAGGAAAGCACAAAGGATGTGTCGCAGTGGCGATTGCAAGGGAATTGGCAGGATTCGTATGGGCGATTGCTAAGGAAATGGAAAAACAACAGTTGGAAAAGAGAATGGCGGGATAAGGATAGGTTGAGGGAAAAGACGCTTTTCGTCTACGGAAGCTTCAAAAATAAGGACTCGAAAGGAGGCGATGCAGGGAGAGGGATCTGTTTTTACCTCAGAGGCAAAATCAGGCAAGGTGAAGAGAAAACCCGCGAGATCCGCTTGTGCGAAGTGTTCGAGCTTAAGCCCGAAATTAGTTAGCGGTAAGCTCTTCAGACGTATAAATACCATGTGAAAACCCACGAATATCAGCATGCCAACCAACGAATAGCTTTTGCCTCTGAGCTAAAAACAAGATCCCCCCCTTCCGTCCCCCAAGGGGGAACGCAGGGAGTACACCCCCTGCACCCCGTTACTCGCCGTAAGGCAGGCCCGGGCAATAAATTGCCGGGAGTTATGAAAGTATGGGCAATAAGAGTCGCCAGTCAAAAAAACCGCTTGACAGGCTTCTATTCGAGCACGCTCAAAACCCGGTTGCAAACAGCGACGCTTGACAGTTTCGTTCATATCAGCGGATCCTCTGTCCGTAACGGCCAAGGGGATTGGAGCAAGGCGAGACGGTGGGCGATGGAGCAAGGCGAGACGGTGGGCGATGGAGCAAGGGAAAGCTGTAGGCGATGCAGCAACGCGAGGCGGTGGCGACGGGCGGGGGAGAGATCTGGGGAAACGAAACAGCGGAAAAAGTAACGAAGCAGAGCAAAAATGAACCGTCAGGGGAAAATCCCCTGACGGTTTTTGCCTTAACGGTACGTTTTCTCCGTCAGTTCGTCCAGGCTTTTGAATTCGTAGCCTTGCTGCCGTGCAGCGTCGATGATCCGGTCCAGCGCTTCGGCGTTGTCCCGGGATACCGAATGCAGCAGGATGACCGCGCCGGGATGAAGCTGTCCCATGACGTTGTCGAACGCGTACCGCCACCCTTGCTGGCGGTTGACGTCCCAATCCTTGTAGGCGACCGACCAGAAGACGCCGGTATAGCCGAGCTCCCGGCACGCGCCGAGCATCGCGCCGCTGAAGATGCCGCGGGGAGGGCGCATGTAGCGCATCGTCTCCCGATTCGTCAACTCGGCGACCGCTTCCCGGACCTGTTCCATTTCCTCGCGAATGCGGCCGGCTCCGACTTGGCTCAAATCCGGATGGCTCCAGGAATGGTTGCCGATCAAGTGGCCTTCGAGCGCCATTCGCACGATCAGTTCCGGCTGATCCTTCACGAAATGCCCGGTGACGAAAAAGGCCGCCGGCACTTTTTTGTCCCGCAGCACGTCGAGAATCCGGGAGGTCAACCCGTTCTCGTAGCCGTTATCGAAAGTCAGGTACAACTCCTTCTTCCGCGTACCTCCCAGGAAAATGGCGTCATGCCGCTTCAGCACGTCCATAAAGCCTTCCTCCGCGATCGAAGGAAGGGTTCCGTTCCGGCTTTTCTTGAAGCCGAAGTGATAAGGGGCGGCGTCGCTCGCGGATGCCGTTCCCGCGATGCACAAGGCGATCGCGGCGATGAACCAGGCCAGAATTCGGATGCTGCGCATGAAAATCGGTGTCACTCCTCTAGACGGTTGTACTCTTTACGATGAACCATTGGGTCGAAAATCATACTTTAGGCTTATTTTCCTTCCGGGACCCTTCGAAAATCGCGCCTCCCTCCGAATGGTATAGGCGTACGGGATTTTTCCCGTGACGATGCCGTTCAGCTTCGCGAGCAAAATTGGACTTTTTGAACAACCTCTAAAAGGAGAGATCGTTATCATGAAAGAAATTCGTCCGATATGGAAAAAAACCGCCGCCGCCACGCTAGCGTTCACGATGCTTGCCGGGGGCGCGACGGGGGCGCTGGCTTCGGCCGATTCGAAGAAGGACAAAGACTGGAAAAAAAGCTCGTGGGATAACCGCGGCAACAAAAACGATAAAAAAGAAGACAAGAAAAAAGACAAAAAGGACGATAAGTCCAATCAGAGGAACGGCAACTTTCAGTTCGGCGACCTGAACGAGAAGGAATGGAAATGGGCTTACCAGCACATCATGCGCCTCGCTTCCATGGGCGTGTTCAACGGATACGCTGACGGCCGCTTCAAGCCGCGCAACAACATCACCCGCATCGAAGCGCTGGTCGCCGCTGTGCGGCTGCTCGGCTTGCAGGAGGAGGCCGAGAAACCGGAGAACCGGAACGCGACGCTGAACTTCAAAGATTTCGACCAATTGAAGAAGAAATACGGCTGGGCGGTCGGTTACGTCGCCGTCGCGCTGGAGAACGACCTGTTCTTCGAAACCGACGACAAGATCCAACCGAACAAGCCGGCCGACCGTCTCTGGGCGTCCGTGCTTCTCGTCAAGGCGCTTAAGCTGGAAGACGAAGCGAAGAAGAAGATGGACACGGCGCTGCCGTTCCGCGACGCGAAAAACATTCCCGCAGGATCGGTCGGCTACGTCGCGGTCGCCCTGGAGAGAAACTTGATCACGGGGTATGGCGACAATACGTTCCAGCCGAACAAACCGGTCACCCGCGCGGAGCTGGCCGCCTTGCTGGATCGCGCCGGCCAGCAGTTGCCGGGCGAAATCGACAACCAAGCGCTGAACGGCACGATCCAATCGGTTGCGAACGGCAGTCTGGTCCTCAAAAAACAGGACGGGACGATGGTGATTTTGCCGGTCGCCGACAATGTGTTTATTTTCCGCCAGAACGTGAAGTCGCCGCTATCCGCTCTGCGGGAGGGGGACGAGGCTCTCGTCCGGACGTATCAAGGCAAGGCCGTATTCGTCGAGGTGACCCGCACGGCGGCGGAGAACGTTCAGTTCGCGGACAGCGGCAAAGTCATTTCGTTCATTCTGAACGCGGAAGGCAAAGTCGCGACGATTTCCTTGAGCAAGGAAGTGAACGGCACGGTGCAATTGACGCTGTACAACGTCGATCCCAACGTCACGATCGCCGGCAACGCGGGCGTGCTGTCTCCGAACTTGAACGTCGTCGTTAAAGGGAACAACAACGTCGTCCATACGATCGAGATCTTGCCTTAATCGATAGCAAGAGATCAATGGCGGTGCAAAGGGAGCTATCCCTGCATCGCCATTTCTCGTTCCCCGATCTCATTTCATGTTGCTTTCGGACACAGAAGCCCTTATTTTGCCGAAATCCCCTCATTTTGAAGATGAATCGGACAGAGAATCCGTTATTTCGATGATTTATGGCCGAAATCGCCGTCTCGGAACCAAATAACGGATCCTGTGTCCGCACAGATGCAAAAAAACCGGCTTTGTTCACAATTAACGGATCCTCTGTCCGAACGGTTTTTTGTATCCGTTCCCCGCGCCCGGTATAATAAGGCATATCGGAATTTAGGAGGGATAGCGGTGGCATTGCGTCAAGCGGAACCGGGAAAGCCGGCTTTGCGCATCGAAGAGCTTACCGGCGGCTACAGCAGGCGCCGGCCGGTGCTTCACGCCTTGAACATCACGGTATATCCGGGAGAGCTCGTCGGACTCGTCGGATTGAACGGAGCCGGGAAGAGCACGGCGATCAAGCACGTTCTCGGGCTCATGGCGCCGCACGCCGGGGAAGTCCGCGTCGCCGGCGCGACGCTGGAGGAAAACCGGGAGCTGTACCGGGCATCCGTCGCCTACGTGCCGGAGCAGCCGTCGCTGATCCCGAATTTGACGGTCAGAGAACATTTGCGCTGGACGGCGATGGCCTACGGGATCGATAAGAACGAGGCGGAGGCGAGATCGGCCGAACTGGCGGATACGTTTCGGATGACGGAAGCGCTGGACGCGCTGCCCGACACGTTGTCGAAGGGCATGAAGCAGAAAGTGATGCTGATGAACGCGCTGCTCGTCCGGCCTCCTCTTCTGATCGTCGACGAGCCGTTCCTTGGATTGGACCCGCTGGCGATTCGCGGACTGGTGGCCGCCCTCGACGACGCGCGGGCGAGCGGGACCGCGATTCTGCTCAGCTCGCATATCCTGTCGACGCTCGAGCGGAAGGCCGACAGGCTGATCGTGCTGCACAGGGGACGCATTATCGCGGAAGGCGCGCCGCGTCAGGTCAAGGAACTAGCCGGCTTCGCGAAGCCCGACTCGACGCTGGACGACGCTTTCGAAGCGCTGGTCGCCGCGGAAGAAGGGGGGCGGCCCCGTGCGTGACCGCGAACGGGACGAGCAGGCGGGCTTCCTGCGCGGCCTTCGCCGGGATCGCGCCGCGGCTTTCCGCAAGGAAATCGTTCCTTATTTCCGCTACGTGTTCCAGAGCGGGTTCGGGTTGTTCGTGTCCGCGGCTTTATTCGCGTTATATCTCGGGTATACCGAGCTGATCCGGGACGTTCCGCCCGATTGGCCGGTCAAGACGGTCGGCGTCGCCTTGCTCTCGTTAGCCGCGATCCGGGCGCCGCTTCGCACTTATTTGCGTCCTGCGGACACCGTATTCTTGCTGCCGATGGAACCGCGGGTACTGGACGCGTACATCCGGCCCGCCCGCACGAAGGCGATTGCCGTCGCGGCGATCCGGGCGCTGGCGCTGTTCGCGCTGTTCGCGCCGCTATACGTCAGGGCTCCGCAAACGGCGGGTCTCGCGGAAGCGCGCCCCCTCGCGTTGGTCGCGATCCTGCTCGCGATCGTCGCGGGGGGCAACGTCTACGGAGGATGGCTGGAAAGACGGCTGGCCGACCGCTCATGGCGGCTCGCCATCCGGCTCGCAAGATGGGGACTGACGATCGTCGTCGTTGCCGCCTTGTTGTTGAGGCCGATGTCCTTAGCCCTGCCGTTTATGCTGTTGTGCGCGGCGGCGTTCGCGTTATTGCATCGGTTGCCAACGCGGCACGCTTTGCCTTGGGAGAGGCTGATCGACGAGGAAGCCGCGGCCCGTCGCCGGTGGACGGCGTTTCTCGGCTGGTTCGTGGACGTGCCGACGGAATCGGCCAAGCCCGCCAGACGTTCATGGATCGCTTGGGCCGGAGATAGGCTGCCTTGGAGCCGCGACCGGGCGTGGCATTATTTGTACGCGAAAGCTTTCCTTAGAGGAGACACGTTCGGAGCGCTTTGGCGGTGGGTGCTGCTGACGGGTTTCGTGCTCGCGCTCACGGAAAGCGCGCTGGCGTCCGCGATCGTTTACGGCGTATCCGTCGTCGTCATCGGGCTGCAGCTGAGCGAGTTGAGAAGAATCCGCTTCGTCGAGACGGCCGATACGGTTCCGCTCCGCGCCGAAGACCGGTACGCCGCGGCGGCGGCGATCGCCAGAACGGCCGGCTTGGCGTCCGCCGTCGCGCTCGGGGCGGCCGGACTCGCGATGACGCGGTTCGGATCGTCCGAAGCGATCGGGAGCGAATGGCTTGCGGTCATCGCCTTCGGCCTGATATGGTGCGGCTGGTGGATGCCCCGTCGCATCGCCAAGTCGAGGATAGACGACGAATAAAAACACCGCGGATCCATTCGGCGAGAAGTTCCCGCCCGGAATGGATCCGCGGTGGTTTTGGACAAGCTTACGCTCTGCCCGACTTGACGTCCATGGCCGCCTTGTAAATGCGATCGAACAAATCTTCCAGATCGGGTTCTTCGATGCAAGAGAACGCGATGCGCAGATCGGTCGGGCCGAGCGCGATCGTTCCGACGCCGTATTCGTTAAGCAGCCTTTGGCGCACGGCTTCCGCGTCGACGGACAGCTTCAGGCACATGAAGTAGCCGGAGTTGAACGGATAATAGGTCCAAACGTCGCCGTACTTGCCGCTGTCGAGCAATTGCTTGACTTTGTTGGCGCGGCCTTTCATGACGCCGAATTTTTCTTCCTTCTGCCCGGGGAACCGCTCCGACTTCAAGGCGCGAAGGATGAAGGTCTGGGACGGATGCGGACCGCTCGAGATCGTGGCGCGGATGATGCCGATCGTCTTCTGCTCGAGCGCGGACAAGCTGGCGTCGGATAGTCCGCCGAACGTGATGAAGCCGACCCGGAAGCCCCATACGTACTCTTCCTTGGTCGCTCCGTCCACCTTAATGGCCAGCACGCGCTCGTGAACGCCGCACAACTGTCCGAACAGCGATTCTTGCAACGAATTTTCGAAAAACAAACCGAAATAGGCGTCATCGGTGACGGCGACGACGTTGATTCCGGCTTCGGCGGCGTCGCGGATGGCGGCGACGATCTCGCGGCCTTCCTCGGCCCCTGGCGTATAACCGGTCGGATTGATCGGGAAATTAAGAAGAACGATCGCCTTGCCGCGCTCCTTCTGGGCGAGAAGGGCGTCGCGAAGGCCCGCGGAGTTGAACCGGTTATTCTCGTCGTAGAGCGGATATTCAACCATGTTCGCGCCGCGGCGAATGTTGAACGTCAGCTCGTAATTTTCCCAGTTCTTATCCGGGACGACGACCGCGTCTCCCGCGTCGGCGAACAGATCCGAAACGATGCTGAGCCCGTGGGTAAGAGCGTTGGTCGCAACCGGCAGGCTGATGTTCTTGCCGACGATCGACGGGTTCTCGGCGAGCATCTTGTCCCGCCATACGGCGCGAAGCTCCGGCTTGCCCCCCGGAGGCGCATATTCGTATAGATCCTTCGGATCGTACGCGGACAACGTTTCCTGAATCACCTCAAGATGCATGGGCGCGCCGTTCTCGGTCGCGATGCCGATCGTGGCGTTGTACGTTTTCGCCTTCTGCTTCGCTTCGGCGGATTGGCTCAAGATGCCGAGCTTGGGCATATAGATCGCCTTGCCCAAACCGGAAAGCATTTCGGCCACGCGGGGATTGTCACGGGTAATCGTCTCGTTCAGCTGCTGAGCCAGGGGATTCATAACTCCCATCCTTCCAATCGTCATTAGGTGATATTATACACCATTGGCCTTGGAGCGTCATTGCATTCAAGCGCATTCTCGGAAAAAAGAGCCGAGAAATCCTCAATTTTCGTCGTTTTTCCTCTTTAAAGCGCTGCCGCGCACACGCACGATCGTATCGGCGTCATCCGGCAGGTCTCGCCGGGCCAACGCCTCGACGATTTTTTCCCGTCTCGGCTCCGTCATGTTCTGCCCGAATTTGAATTTTCCCGTGATTTGTTCCGGTTCGAGACGGAGGACGGACACGCCCCGCAGCGAGGAGGCGTACCGTTCGTCGGCGGCGTCGATCGGCGCGTGTCCGCCTTCGGGCTGCATGCGACGGAGCAGCGCTGAGAGCGCCTTCGCTTTCTCGCCGGCGTCCTCCACCTGGCGGACGGTGCCCCGGACGCGGACGGAACGGAAAAAGACGGTTGCCGGGCAAGCCAAGTACGGATCGCTAAAGTACGAAGGAATAAACGCGTGCGCCTGATACGCGACGAATTCGGCGCGCGGGTCGATCGCGAGCCCTTCCATCTTCTCTCCTTTTTTGCTGCCGTGGAAGTAGATCGAGCCTTCGTGATAGACGTAATTGAGGGGCGTCGCCTTCGGCCAGCCGTCGGGGCCGCGAAAGGTCAATACGCCCTCGGTCTTTTCGTTCAAAAAAGCTTCGCATTCGGGCTCGGTCGTTTGGAATTCTTTTCTTCTCATTGCCCATCCTCATCTCCATTCTTTTTCGGTTGAGGTTCAGTGTAAGCTTCTCATTGACAAGTGAAAAGATCCATTTTACATTAAAAATACTAGTCCATTAAGGGGGCGAATCCGTTGAGTTCGACCTTCGCCTACACGGCCAAGCTGGCGGAATGCGGCAGCAAGCATCTGGCCATGTACATGGCGATACGCGACGCGATCGCCGACGGGCTGCTGAAGCCGGGGGAGAGATTGCCGTCCACGCGAGCATTGGCCGCATTGTACGGTCTGTCCAGAGGCAGCGTGAGCCTGGCTTATGAAATGCTGATGGCCGAAGGGTTCGTCCAAACGGGCGTCGGGCAGGGCACGTTCGTCGCGGGCTCGGCCGCGCAGCCGCGAAACGCTTCCAGGGAGCGGACGGCCGAGCCGGATCTGTCGAAGTGGGGGCGAAGACTCGAGGAGCTTCGGCGGGAAAGCGGGAGCTACGGCGCCGAACGGGAGCAGGCCGAGAATGGCGGCGGGATATCCTTCGTCCCGCAAGGGCTGGGTCCGTCGGGGTTTCCGTGGACGGAATGGAAAAGCGCGGTGGCCCGTCAGTGGAAGAGCTTCGGGGAACGCGGCAAGGACGGCGAGTTCGCGCCTTCCGGCAGCTTGCAGCTGCGCCAAGCGATCGCGGGACGCCTGCGCAGGGAGCGGGGGATCCCGTGCGGAGAAGAAAATATCGTCATCACTTCCGGATCGATGCAAGCGATCGCGCTGCTCGCCCAATTGCTGCTTGAAGAAGGAAGATCGGCCGTCGTCGAAAACCCGGGCTACGCGGGGCTGCGGCAAGCGATCCGCACGACCGGGGCGACGGTGATCCCGCAATCCATAGACGAAGGCGGCATCGTCGTTCGCGATTGGGACGCGGAGCTGCTGTTCGTGACGCCGACCCGCCAGTTTCCGACGGGGGTCGTGCTGAGCTACGAGCGAAGAAGGAAGCTGCTGGACTGGGCTTCCCGACGCAACGCCTGGATCGTCGAAGACGATTACGACAGCGATTTCCGTTGGGGAGGCCGGCCGATCGAACCGCTGAAGTCGTTGGACCGGGAAGACCGGGTCGTATACGTCGGCACGTTCTCGAGATCGATGTTCGCCGGCTTGAGAATCGGCTTCGCGGTCGTCCCGAAGGCGCTGCTTCGCGCGTTCCTGCTGGCCAAGAAGCTGTACGATCCCTATCCGACCGGTATCGCCGAGCAGCAAGCGTTGGGGGCATGGATGAATTCCGGCGGCTACGACCGGCACGTTCGCAAAACCCGCCGGGCGCTCGGCAAGCTCGAAGGGAAGCTGAGGGACAGTCTAGAGCGGCAGCTGGAAGGACTGTTCGCGGCGTTTCCTTCCGATGCGGGCTTGCACGTATACGCCACATGGGAGGGCGGCGCGGAGGCCTACGGGAAGCTTGTTCGCGAATGCGAAAAGCTTGGCGTCCGCTGGCGGGACGGGGCCGCTTACGAGAACCGCGGCGAAGAGGCATGCGATCCGCGAAAGCCGTCCGCATTGTTCGGATTCGCGCACCTGGACGCCGAACGGATCGAGGATGGCATGGCGCGCATTCGCCGGGCCGCCGAGAATCTGAAGCTGGTCGATCGACGATCGGGACAAGGAGGAATCTTAAATGCTTGAGATGTCGCCGAATTCTCTCGTTCTCTTGCCTGCTTTCGCCAAAATTTCCTGCGAGCCGGGCTGGAAATGGCAGAAGCGCGAGAAGCCGCTGGCCAATTACGATATTTTTTACGTCTGGAGCGGGGAGGGAGAGCTCGTTCTCAACGGCGTTTCCTACAAGCTGGGCAAGGGAAGCTGCTTCCTGTTCCGCAAAGGGGATCACACGAGCGCGACGCACAATCCGCAGAAGCCCCTCGTGCTGACCTATATTCACTTCGACGTTTCCGAGCCGGTATCCGCGGTTCCGGGACCGTACCGCGTCCTCGAGGATACGTTCGATTTCGAGCATCTGCTGTCGAAGTACGTTCGCTTGTTCCTGGTCAAAACGTTCGCGGCCGAAATCGAAGCCCGGCTCATCTTGAAGCAGCTGCTGATCCACCTGCTGCGCCACGATCGCGAGGAGCCCGTCGAACGCAAAGCAAGCAATCAATTGACGGAAAGCATTCGCGAGGTGGCCAACTATATTCAGCAGCATCCGGGCATCCCCCATCGCGTGGAGGATTTGGGCAAGCGGGCGGGTCTGTCCTCCCGGTATTTTTCCATCAAATTCAAGGAATTGATCGGCATGTCCGTGCAGACGTATATGATCCGCGCCCGTATCGAACGGGCGCAGCATCTGCTGCTGCATGCCGGGATGAACGTGACGGAGGTTGCGGACGCGCTGGGCTACCGGGACATCTTCTTCTTCAGCAGGCAGTTCAAGCAATACACCGGCAAGAGCCCTTCGGAGATACGTTGACCCGGCATTGCGACAAGCAAATACGCCTTCGGCGTCCTTTGACGCCGAAGAAGCTTTGCGGAGACGATACAGGTAATGATCAGCGTGAAACTTATAAATTCTGTATCGTTAAGAAAGGCTCGTCCCGCGGCAACCCGGTCGTTGTCCGCGAGACGAGCCTTGTTCAGTTGTTCCGTTTCGTCAACTCGCCGAGCTTCTCGCCCATCCTTACTTTGTCTCCGGTTTTCAGGTCGCCGCGGGGATTGAACGTTCCGTCCTCGGTCAGCAGGACGACGGTCGACCCGAACTCGAAGTAAGCCAGTTCGTCTCCCCGATGCAGGCGGACGGGTTTGGGATCGACGTACTTGATGCTGCTGACGTTCAGGGCGCCGACCTTGACGACGGCCGTCTCCCCGACTTCATTACGAACGTACGTCACGAGCCGTTCGTTGCGGGACAGCACGCGCCTCATCGCAGTCAGGCCGAACTCGTTGACCGGATAGACCCGGCCCGGGATATGCTCGCATTCCACGATATCCCCGTCGCAAGGCGAATGGATGCGGTGGTAATCCGTAGGGCTGAGGTAGAGCACCCAGTAGTATCCGCGCCGGTATTGGGCCGCGCGCGGCGATCCGTTCAACAGCTCTTCGATCGTGTAGTCTTGTCCTTTGACTTGCAGCAGCATGCCGTCTTCGACGACGCCGCAGCCGGTAATCCGCGCGTCGACCGGGCTGACCAACGCTTCGTCGCCCGAATCGATCGGGCGTCTTCCGGGCTTGAGCCTGCGGGTAAAAAATTCGTTCAGCGTGCGATATTCTTCCAGGTTTTTCTCCGCTTCTTCGACCGGAATGCCGTACATGGCCGCGAAACGGGGAATCCAGCGCCGGCTCAGGGACGACTTAGCGAAACGCCCCGTCGCGCGGGACACGAATTTGCGCGAGGAAAGTTCGGTCATCATGCGCAACAGCCAACGGGTCATGAGGCCGTGCACTCCTTTATCGGTAAATTACATTCCCGAGAATTGTGACACAACGGGGGGCAAAGTGCAATAGCGGCTTGGATTACGGATAGCTGCCGTGCCTTTTCGTCCGTCGGACGTGTATACTGAGGCGAACAGCCGACGATTCGCGGGTAAGGAGATTTGCGCATATGCTCAAAGCCGCATTCATAACCCCTGGCGCCTATCCGGTCCCCTCCTCGATGGGGGGATCGGTCGAACGGGTGGTGGAGAAGGTCGTCCCGGGGCTGCTGCCGCACGTCGACGCCGCGATATTCGGCAGATCGGGCGGCAAGCTGGCTGCCCGTTCCAGCTTGAACGGCGTTCCCGTAATCCGTTATCCGGCCGCGGACAAAGCCAAATACTTCCGGCTCGTCCGCAGACGGTTGGCGCGGCTCGGGCCCGACGTGATTCAGGTCGAAAATCGTCCGCTATGGGTGCCCAGGCTGAAGCGCGCTTTTCCGAAGAGCCGGGTTATTCTCAACTTGCATTCCACGACGTTTATCCGTCCCCCGTATTTGAACGGCGAGCAAAGGAAGAGATGCCTGCGGGCGGCGGATCTCATTCAAGTGAACAGCGAATTTCTTCGCGCCTGCCTGCTGAAGCACGTCCCCGATTCGGCGGATAAAATCCGGGTCAATCATCTGGGCGTCGATTTGTCTTGTTTTCCGGGGAGGTCGTCGCCGGAGGGCAAAGCCCTGCGCGAAGAGTGGCGCGGGAAGTACGGTTGGGGAAGCCGTCCGATCGCCGTCTACGTCGGGAGACTCATTCCCCAGAAAGGCGTGCACCATCTGCTCTCCGCCCTGCCGATGCTGCTTAAGGCATGCCCCGACGCGCTCGTCGTGATCGTCGGCGGCGCCCTGTACGGCTCGCGTCGTCGCACCGGATACGTCAGAAAACTGCATCGGCTCGCTTCGAAATGGCGCAAGCACGTCCATTTCCAGCCTTACGTCCCGCACCGGGAAGTGCCGTTTTGGTTCAACCTCGCGGATGCGGCGGTCGTCCCTTCGGTCGGGCGGGAAGCCTTCGGCCTCGTCAACCTGGAAGCGATGGCGGCGGAGCTGCCCGTCGTCGCGACGAGAGCGGGCGGCATGACGGAGATCATCGTAGACGGGAGCACCGGATATCTCGTCGATCCGTCCCCGACGGCGATCTCCGGCGAGCTGGCGTCGCGGCTCGGCGACTTGCTGACGAACGAACGCGCGAGCCTGGAGATGGGGATAAGGGGAAGAGAACGCGTGATCGAGCATTTTCAATGGAGCCATACGTCCGACAGATGGCTGCAAATGGTGCGCGAACGATAACCGAAAAGCTTGCCGCCGGGCAGGAAACGCCGGGCGGCAAGCTTTTTTTGATCGTATGCGATCGGACACAGATGCCCTTATTTTGCCGAAGGCGATTCGGACAGACGATGGGACATCGTCCGCTTAATCGTGCTCCAGATGCTGCAGCGTTTGCATGAAAAGCTGTTCGATATGGTCGTCGTCGAGCGAATAGAAAACGGTTTTGCCGCTTTTTCTTCGTTTGACCATCCGCATGTTGCGCAAATAGCGGAGCTGGTGCGATACGGCGGATTGGCCCATGCCGAGCAGCTCGGACAAATCGTGCACGCAAAGCTCCCGGTGCAGCAAAGCGCCGATCAGCTTGATTCTCGTCGGATCTCCCAGCGCCTTGAACACTTCGGCCAGCCTTGCGGCAGACGATTCCGAGATCATGCGGCTGCGGATTTCCGCAAGCGGCTCGGAAGAATGGGCGCAGCCTTCGGCGGAACGATCGAGCGTTAATTTATCCATGCAAGGTCTCCCCGTTGTTCGTTGTTCTCCTCATTATAGCGCATCGGAGGGTTCACGGAAACAAGCCCGCCCGGCGCCCTATGGACATCCGCCCAACCTCGTGACGCGCCCATGGGTGAATGCATATGATACTGGAGATTTCTATGAGCAGGAAGGAGAGGGACATGAAAAAGAAACAGGCTGGGAAGTCCGCCAAATCGCGCCGGCCGCTATACTACGTCGACGATCCGAACAAACAAGAGCTGAAATGGCTGGATGACATACAAAAATCGAAAGCCAACCGGCTGACCGTGCACGGAGCCGCGAAGGCCGAACGCGAGGCGGGCGCCAAGAGCAAGCGGGACAACGTCCAAACGGGCGGAGACAGCCGCGCGGGAGCGGAGCGGGCCGCGCTCGCCCGCGAAATCGTCCAGGCCGCGAGCGACCGGACTTCGGAATTCGTCTCGACGCCTCGCGAAGCGGACGACCTCATCGCGATCGCGACAGCCCTCCCTCCCGCGATCGAGCTTCCCTCGGCGGTTGAACCGGCGGACGTGGCGACGGTCGTGGAGTCGCTGGATGCGGAAAGCCTTCAGTCGACGGAGGAATTGGTCGCGATGCTGAGCGGGGATGCGGAGGCCGACCGGGCGGCGGCCGGCCCGAATTCCCCCGAAGCTTCGGAGTCGGCGGAGAGAGAGGCGCGGCATTCGAAGCTGGAGGAGAAGCGGATCCCCTCGCGGCCGGCCCCGATCGTCTATACCGACGACATCGCGGACGAGGCGGTAACCGGCGACAAGCTGGCGCCGTTCTCGGTGAAAGCCGCGCATCTGGCGGCGGATTCGGTGAAGGAGGAGGCGCTGGCCGATTTTTCCGTGACGGCCATCAAGCTGGCGGACGGATCGGTCACGTCATCCAAGCTGGCGTCGGAATCGATCATCGGGGACCATTTGGCCAAAAACGCCATCTCGGGCCAGAAAATCCGGGATCGGTCGATTACCGGCGACAAGCTGCGCGACGGCAGCGTATCGTCGGAAAAATTGGCGGACAGAACGATCAGCTCGGACAAAATCGCCGAAGGCTCGATCCAGTCCAAGCATTTGAATTTGTCGATCATTACGTCCGAGCTGCTGCAGGATCAGAGCATCACCTCCGAAAAAATCCGCAGCGGCGCCATACGGAGCGAAAATCTCGCGAACGAAATCGTGGATACGTCGAAGCTGGCCGAGGGCTCGGTCACGACCTCCAAGCTGAGAGACGGCGCCGTCTCCAAAGAGAAGCTCGCGCGGGGTGCGGTCGAGTCCTCGCACTTGGCCGAAGGCTTGATCTTGGCCGATCACGTGGCGCCGGGGGTGTTGCAGGGAAAGCATTTGGCTCCGTACGCCGTGGCGGCGGAGCATCTCGCGGACGCAGCCGTAGGAACAAGGGAAATGGCGGACCGGTCGGTAACGGGAAGCAAGCTGCTGCGAGAGGCGGTTCAATCAGAGCATCTGCAACCCGGAACGGTAAAAGGAAGCCATCTCGCGGACGAGGCCGTTAGCTCGCGGCATCTCGCGGAAGGCGCGGTGACGGCCTCCAAGCTGGCCGATCAATCGATCGCGACGATGAAGATCGTGGACCAGGCCGTTACGTCGACGAAATTGGCGGATCAGAGCATTCTGTCCGCGAAACTCGCGGACGAGGCCGTGCAGACGAAACATCTCTCCAGAGGCGGCGTCACGTCCGACAAGCTCGCCGAAGCCTCGGTCGCCGCGCGCCACTTGATCGATCAAGCCGTGAGCGGCCGCCATCTGTCTGCGCAATCGGTCGGACGGGAGCATCTGACGGATGAGGCGATCGGGCCGAAGCAGCTCGCTTCAAGCGCGGTTCGCTCCGAGCATTTGGCCGACGGGGCCGTCGGCTCGGCTCAATTGTCGGAAGGCGCGGTGACTTCCGACAAGCTCGGCGAACAGGCGGTCACCGGCCGGCATCTGGCGGGAGCCGCGGTGAAAGCCGAGCACCTCGCCGCGAACAGCGTATCGTCGGAGCAATTGGCGGCGGGCGCGCTGAAGCCGGTACACTTCGAACGCGAATCCGTGGGGAGCGAAGCGTTGTCCGCCGATGCCGTCGAAGCCCGGCATCTTCGGAAAGGAGCCGTGGAAGCGTCCCACCTCGCGAGCGGCGCGGTCGGGTCCTCCGCTTTGCAAATCGAAGCCGTCGCGGAGAAGAATATCGCCCCGGGAGCGGTCGGCGAACGCCAGCTCGGCATCCGCTCGGTATTTTCCCACCACTTGACCGATCATTTGATTACGTCCCTGAAGCTTTCTCCGGAGTGCGTCTCGACGGATAAGCTGGCGGATTTGGCGGTTACGTCCGCCAAGCTGGCCGACGACAGCGTCTCTTCCGACAAGCTCGGGGAGAAGGCGGTATACGACAAAGCGCTTCAGGACGGAGCCGTTACCGGGCGTTCGCTCGCCGAAGGGGCCGTCTCTTCGAAGCACTTGAAGCCGAAGGCCGTCAAGCCGCTGCACCTTGCCGATCAGGCGGTCAATACGGCCAGCCTTGCGGACGGCTCCGTCACGGCGGATAAAATCGCGGACGGGGCCATCAAAGCCAAGCATCTGGGCGCCGATGCGGTGGAAAGCCGGCATTTGGGCGAGCAGGCCGTCCTCAGCGTCCATCTGGCGGAGAAAAGCATCCGGGAACATCACCTTGCCGACGGGATCGTCGTCGGCGGCAAGCTGGCGCCGGGCAGCGTCGACAGCGGCAAGCTTGCCCCGGGTTCGGTGCAGGATCGGCATATTTCCGAGCAAACGATCGCGGCCGCCCATTTGCGTCCGAATTCGGTCCTTGCCGCCCACATCGGGGAAAACGCCATAGGCGCCGCCCATCTTGCCCCCGGCAGCGTACGGGAAGCCGCGCTCGCCGATCAGGCGGTATCCGCCGGCAAGCTGGCGGAGGAAAGCGTGACGGCCAAGAAGCTGGCTCCTCTCAGCGTAGGGACGGAGCACCTGCAAATCGAAAGCGTCGGCGGCAAGCATCTCAAGTCGGAAGCGGTTCACGGCTTCCATCTGCGGAAGGGGGTCGTCTCCGTCTCGCATCTGGCGCCGGATCTGCTGGAGCTCGCCAAAAACGGGGAGCGGCGAATCGACGCCGAGAGGCTGGAACCGAACGCGGTCAGCGCGGTGCACGTCAAGGACCGTTCGATGACGGAGGATAAGCTGGCCGACGGCGCGGTAACGCGGCCGAAGCTCGCGGACGACAGCGTTACGGCGGAGAAGCTCGCGTCCGGCAGCGTCTCGTCCGACAAGCTGGCGGCGGCTGCCGTGACGACCGATAAGCTGGGGGACCGCGCCGTAACGGCCGCGAAGCTGGCCGAAGGGAGCGTAGGCCCGGAACAGCTGGCGCCGGGAGCGGTCTCGACGAAAGCTCTTGCCGCGGCCAGCGTGAAGAAAAGACAATTGGCGGACGGCTCGGTCACCTCCGAGAAGCTCGCGGAAGGCAGCGTCGGAGCGGGTCAATTGGCGGACGGGTCGGTGACGGCGGAGAAGCTGGCGGAAGGCAGCGTCGGGACCGCGCAGCTGGCGGACGGGGCGGTGGCCGCGGAGAAGCTCGCTGCGGGCGGAATTGGTACGGCTCAGTTGGCGGACGGGGCGGTGACGCCGGAGAAGCTTGCGGAGGGCAGCGTCGGCGCGGCGCAATTGGCGGACGGCTCGGTGACCGCGGAGAAGCTGGCGGAAGGCAGCGTCGGCACGGCCCAGCTAGCCTTCGGTTCGGTAAGAGCCTTTGCGCTCGCTGAAGGCAGCGTGGCCTCGGATAAGCTGCTTGACGAAGCGGTGACTTCCAGGAAGCTGGCGTACGGCAGCGTAGGATCGGGACATCTCTCGTTCGGCGCGGTGACGGAAAGTCATCTGGCCGACGGCAGCGTGGCGGCGGAGAAGCTGGCGGACGGAGCGGTGACGTCCGACAAGCTGGCGGAAAGCGGCGTGGGCACGAAACAGCTGGCGTTCGGCGCGGTGAACGAAGACCGGCTCGCGAACGGAAGCGTCACGAACGGCAAGCTGGCGGACGGGGCGGTAACTTCGGAGAAGCTGGCTTATGGCAGCGTAGGATCGGGACAATTGGCCGTCGCTTCCGTAAACGCGGAACACTTGGCGGAAGGCGGCGTATCGAGCGGCAAGCTGGCGGACGGCTCGGTCACCTCCGATAAATTGGCCTATGGCAGCGTCGTGACGAGCAAGCTGGCGGATGGGGCGGTCATCTCGGATATTCTGGCGGACGGCAGCGTGACTACCGCCAAGCTGGCCAACGGCGCGGTAACTTCGGAGAAGCTGGGCTTCGCAAGCGTGCAGGCATGGCAGCTCGCCGAAGGCGCTGTCGCGAACGCCGCGCTGGCGGACGGAAGCGTCACGACGGAGAAGCTTCTGGACGGCTGCGTAACGACGGATAAACTGGCTGGCGCGAGCGTCGGCACGAGCCAATTGGTCGTCGGTTCGGTGACGGAAGACGTGCTCGCGACGGGCAGCGTGACGGCCGCCAAGCTGAAGGACGGCGCGGTGACCGCCGATAAGCTGGCGCTGCGCAGCGTAGGGACGGAGCGGTTGGCCGTCGGCGCCGTCGACTCGGAGATTTTGGCGGACGGCAGCGTGAGCGGGGAGAAGCTGGCGGAAGGCGCGGTCGCGGAACGCCATCTGGCGGAAGGCAGCGTCGGGGCCAGGCATTTGGCGGAAGGCGCGGTCGGGTCGTCGGCGCTGGCGAACGGAGAAGTGTCCGGAGAGAAGCTGGCGGACGGCGCGGTAACTTCGGAGAAGCTGGCCCGGGGCAGCGTGGGCGCGGAACATTTGTCTGACGGCTCAGTGAACGGAGATGCGCTGGCGGAAGACAGCGTTACGGCAGGGAAGCTGGCGACGGGCGCCGTTACGGCGGAGAAGCTGGGCTCGGAAAGCGTCGGGTCCTTTCAACTGGCGAACGGCGCGGTGACGGAGAGCAAGCTGGCGGAAGGCAGCGTCACGACGTCGAAGCTGATCGACGGGGGCGTGACGACGGATAAGCTTGCGGGCGCGAGCGTCGGCGCGAGTCAATTGGCGGACGGCGCGGTAACCGCGGACAAATTGGCGAACGGGGCCGTGAACGCGGATAAGCTGCAAAACGGATCGATAACGTCGGAGAAGCTGGCGGACGGCAGCGTCGGCGCCAGTCAATTGGAAGAAGGCGCGGTGAACTCGCGCGCGCTCGGCATCGGCAGCGTCACGGAGGCGCATTTGTCGGACGGCGCGGTGACGGCCGGCAAGCTGGCGCACGGCAGCGTCGGCGAAGAGCAGCTCGGGGACGGGGCGGTAACGCCGTTCAAGCTGGCGAAGGGCGCCGTCATGCAGGATCATCTGTCGTCGTCGCTCTATCAATTTCTGACGTTTGTCGGAAACCCGATTACGGACGATCGGATCGCCGACGGCGCCGTTACGGCGGAGAAGCTCGCCTTGGGAGCGGTGGGCAGGGATCAGCTGGCGGACGGCAGCGTGGGCGGCTCGAAGTTGAGCGAAGCGGGCGTGGGGACGGAACAGCTGGCCCCCGGCGCGGTGAACGCCGAGAAGCTGGCCGTCCGGAGCGTAAGCTCGTCTCACATTATTCCAAGGTCGATTCTGGGCTATCATGTCGGGGAACAGACGATCACGTCCAGCCACATGAAGCCGCATTCCGTTACGGAAACGCAATTAGCGGACGGCAGCGTCAGCGAGGAGAAGCTAGCGCCGGACGTAAGGGAGATGCTGGGACGGCTCCGCGAATCGGAGCCGGAGTCGGCCGAACCGGCTCGGATGGCGTTAGACATCGGCAGCGTGACGGGCGAGCATCTGTCGGCGGGCAGCGTAGACGGAACGAAGCTGGCGCTGGGGAGCGTAACGAGCGAGCACCTGGTTGAAGGCAGCGTAGACGGAACGAAGCTGGCGCTGGGGAGCGTGACGGGCGAGCACCTGATTGAAGGCAGCGTAGACAGAACGAAGCTGGCGTTGGGGAGCGTAACGAGCGAGCACCTGCTGGAAGGCAGCGTGGACGGAACGAAGCTGGCGCTGGGAAGCGTGACGGGCGAGCACCTGTCTGAAGGCAGCGTAGACGGAACGAAGCTTGCGCCGGGAAGCGTGACGGGCGAGCACCTGTCGGAAGGCAGCGTAGACGGAACAAAGCTGGCGTTGGGCAGCGTGACGGGCGAGCACCTGATTGAAGGCAGCGTAGACGGAACAAAGCTGGCGTTGGGCAGCGTGACGGGCGAGCACCTGTCGGAAGGCAGCGTAGACAGAACGAAGCTTGCGCCGGGAAGCGTGACGGGCGAGCACCTGATTGAAGGCAGCATCGGCGAAGAGAAGTTGTCTTTCCGTCCCGTGACGAGCCAGTTGTCCGGAGCGGGGGTCCTGTTCGGCGCCGAGCCTTACGCCTTCCAAGGCGGGATGGAGTCGATGCGGGTGACCGTCCGCTTCCCGGTCCCGTTCGCGGACGCGTCGTACGTTCTGGTCGCCATGTCGGACCATCCTTCGTGCAGCTGCGTGCTTCGGAGCAAGAAGCCGCACGAAGCCGAATTGCTCGTGTTCCGCACGAGGCTCGGCCCCGAACCGACGGGAGACTTGCAGTGGATCGCGTTCGGACGCCCGGCGGCCGGTTCGTTGTCCGTCTGATCGGTCGTTTTTTCATCGCGATATGACGAAGCTCCGGGCGTACCGCCCGGGGCTTCGCATTTTCGCCCCGGGCGGCTCGGCTTCGGGACAATCTGCCTCTCCGCCGAAACAGTACAACTGCCGTTGCGAATGGACACGTCACACATACAATGTCTTGTATACCGTTGCCCGAGTCCTAGGGGGTGAATGGATTGGCGAGCAAAATCGGGAGAAGCGGTTCCCGTTCGCGCAAGCCGGGATCGGCGACGAAAAGGCGAAGAACGCCGCTCGCCGCCTCGACCGAATCCGCGGATATTCAGCCATTGAACCTCCCTGCCGCCGACGGAGAACGGAGAGCCCCTTCGGTATCCGTGATCGTGCCCGTCATGAACGAGCGGAGGACGCTTAGACGCGTCGTTCGCGAGGCGTTCCGCGTGCACCCGCATACGGAAGTGATCGTGGTCGTGAACGGATCGACCGACGGATCCCTGGACATTGCGAGAAAGAGCGGAGCCAAGGTGCTCGTCTACGACCGTCCGCTCGGACACGACGTAGGCAGGGCGATCGGGGCAAGGGAAGCGCTGGGCGATATTTTGTTGTTCATCGATGCCGACATGGTCATCCCCGCAAATAAGCTTCGCAAATTTACCGAGGCGATCGCGCGGGGAACGGACGTGGCGCTTAACGATTATTCCGGCCCGGTGAACACGGCTGTCGTGCACGAGGTCGTTCTGGCCAAACACGCGATGAACGCTTTATTGGGCCGACCCGATCTCGCCGGCGCATCGATGACGGCCATTCCGCACGCGTTGAGCCGCCAAGCGCTCGCGACGATCGGCAACGCATCGTTAGCGGTGCCTCCGCTGGCTCTTGCGAAAGCCATCCATGCGAAGCTTAAAGTCGCGCGGGTATTTCCCGTCAACGTCGGCGCGCTTAATCCCGTTCGTATGAAACGCGAGCGAAGAAATTCCTTGGCGCCTCTGATCGTGGGAGACCACTTGGAAGCGATCCATTGGTGGCTGAGGACAACCGATCCGCGCGGCGGCAACGACGACGGAGTCCGGCAAAGATGGAGGGTGAGATAACGGGATGCTCAAAAAACGCCGATCGACGGCCCGCACCGTATCGCCCACCCCACGTTCTTCGATCCTGAGCGGAAAACGCGGAAGGAGACCGATTCGCAAGCAAACCGCCGCCCGCGGCAAATCGATCAAGGCGGGTGCGGGAAGGCGGGCCTCGGCCGATTACGCCGCGGGCTTGCGCGAAGGGCGAAAATGGCGTGCCGGTCCCGATTTCGAAGCGAGCGCGGAGAAGGTCAAGACGACGTTGCAGGATCGCTGGATACGAACATATCGGGAGACGGGCAGTCGCATGGGCGCGAAAAGTTGGAAAACCATGGCGGAGCGGGGCAAGCGTTTCGCCACGGGCTTCATGCTGGGCGCTGGAACGCCGGTTTCTCTGTCCCCCGTTCCGCTCGAATCCGATGCGGCCGCCGTCGTATGCGCGGGGCAAGACGCGTCGGCGCTTCGGCGGGTCGTCGCCCAATTGGAGGCGTTGCCGCTCCGGGAAATCGTCATCGTGGCCGGGCGACCAGCGGATTCGACGTACGAGGCGGCCAGAAGCTGCAAGAAAGCGGTCGTGGCCGTCGTGCCGGATGAACTGGATCCCGATATCGGACGGGCATTGGGCGCTAAACTAACCGGAGCGGATATCGTCCTGTTCGTAGACGGCGAACAGGACGTCCACTCGGATCGGCTGGCTTCGTTTCTATGGGCGTGCGACCGAGGATTGGATATTGCCCTGAACGATCAGTCGGGGCGGACGGGGGCGTTCGCTAGACGAAACGGGGTCGAACGGTTAAGCGAATTTCTGAACGTTAGCTTGATGCGCGGCGACTTGAGAATGAATTCGCTGTCCTCGCTTCCTTTCGCGCTTTCCCGGCGCGCGCTGGATACGCTCGGGGCGCCGGCCTTGGCCGTGCCGGCCAAGGCTCAAGCCCGGGCGATCCTAAGCGGATTGCGGATCGGCAAGGGCGGAGCCGCGGGAAGATCGGCCCGGTCTTCCGAATCCTTGTCGAGTAAAGCGGCGGGCGACCATGCCGAAGCTTGGAGAGAAGCGCTCGGAACCGTCGGCAACAGGCTGCGCTTCGCGGATGCAACGCGCAACCGCGGCATATTGGGGGAGTGGGAACGATGAACGGAGCCTCCATTGTTATTCCGACCTACAACGGACTCGATTTGCTGCAAAGGTGCGTGCATTCGATCCGTCGATATACCGACGCTCCTTACGAAATCGTCGTCGTGGACAATGCTTCCACGGACGGCACGGCGGTGTGGTGCCTGAAGGAAAAGCTCGCATTAGTCTCGCTTTCGGCCAACGAGGGTTTCCCGATCGCATGCAACAAAGGGCTGCGCTTCGCTTCCGGGGAAACGCTCGTCCTGTTGAATAACGATACGGTCGTGACGCCGAATTGGCTAAGCAATATGAGCGCGGCTCTATACAGCTCGCCCGAAGTCGGCATCGTCGGCCCGGTGACGAATTATGCCAGCGGTTCGCAGCAAGTCCATTATCCGTTCGAGGATCTCGCGGAATTTCAAAGAATCGCGGAAGCGGTGAACGTCCCGGATCGCGCGAAATGGAAAAAGGTTGAAAGGCTCGTCGGGCTCTGCTTCGTGTTCCGCCGTTCGCTCATGGAGAAGATCGGCCTGTTGGACGAAAGGTTTTCTCCGGGACATTACGAGGACGACGACTATTGCTTGCGAGCCCGGCTTCACGGATACGGCTTGATCGTCTGCCACGACGCTTTGATCTATCACGAAGGAAGCGCCAGCTTCAAACGGGCGGGGGCCGAGCGGCAAGCTCAGCTTGTCGAGCGCAACTACCGCATGTTCGTGGACAAATGGCATCTGGATCCGCGTTCGTTCATTTGATCGTTTCAGGCATACGCTCCTAATCATGAGGAGGAATCGTTTTGAAGGCTGTCATTCTGGCGGGAGGAACCGGCACGCGTCTTAAACCGCTCACTTACTGGACGAACAAACATCTGCTGCCGGTCGGAACTTACCCGATGATCTGCTACGGAATTTCCAAACTGAAACAAGCGGGCATCCGGGACATTGTCATCGTAACGAACCGTTCGGCGCTCGGAGGCTTCGCCGACATTCTCGGCAGCGGCCGCGACTGGGGCGTGTCGATTCTGTACCGGGTGCAGGAGGAAGCCGGAGGGATCGCCCAGGCGTTGGAATTGGCGCGTCCGATCATGTTCGGGAAGGAAAAGTTCGTCGTGCTGCTCGGCGATAATTTGTTCGAGGAAAATCTTCGTCCTTACTGCGAGCATTACGCCAAGCAGAAGGAGGGGGCCATGGTGCTGCTGAAGCGGGTCGCGGATCCTCGACGTTACGGCGTGCCCGTGCTGGAGGACAAACGGATCGTAACGATCGAGGAGAAGCCCGACGATCCGAAGTCAGATTACTGCGTCACCGGCGTATATTTTTACGATACCGAAGTGTTCGATTTAATCGACGGAGTCAAGCCTTCCCGGAGAGGCGAATTGGAAATCACCGACGTGAACAACGCGTTTGCCGCGTCCGGCCGATTGACGTATCGCGAGCTTGCGGGATGGTGGACCGATGCGGGCACGTTCGAATCGCTGGAGGAAGCGGGCAAAAAACTGAAGGGGGCGATTACGTGAATCCGCAAGGAGCGCTCCGGGTCGTCAAGCCGGGCTCCGTCTCCAGACCGAGAAGGCCCAAGCCGTCGGCGAAAACGGCGCTCCGCAGGGCGAGGAAAAAAACGACTGCGCCGAGGAAGCGAATCCCTGCTAGTAGACGGCGGCATTACCGGAGACGAAGAGCCGCAGCTCCGCTTCGGATCTATGAAGAACGTCCGTCCGATTCGCTCGTCGCGAACGAGGAATACGATCGCGGCTATCAGGCGGGCTTGATCGAGGGCGGGGAAAGGCTGCTGGAAGAATACGCGCCTCCGGACGTGATCATTCCCGATCTGACCGCGCGCGAGGCGATGGCTGCGGGGATCGAGGCGCTGCGCGATCGGGGTCTTCCCGTACTCGACAGCGCGTCGGTATTCGAAGAGCTCAATACCGCGCTCCGGGAGAAGAAGCCGTACGCGTTCATCCGGCTCGGCGACGGGGAATTGTTGACGATGGCCCAGGAGACGGTGCTGTCCATCGACGAGATTAAACGGTCGGGAGCGTTCCTCCCCTATGCCGGAGTGACCGTGCCGAACTTGGAAGCTCGCGACGAACTCGCGTCTTGCGTCCAGTTCGCTTCGCTCGTTGGCGTGCCCATGTCCCGGAAGCCCCATTATCAACCGCTGCTGTTCGCCGTCCTGCGCGCGCACCGCATCGACTATCGGAAGCTTCGCTATACGAGCTCGACGATGAATTATAAGCTCGAAGAACAAGGTTTGCTATGGAAGCTGCTCAGCGGACGCAAAATTTTGATCGTCGGCGACGCGGCCCCGCAGCTCGGAAGGGCGCTTACGGATAAGGGGTACGAGGTGACGGGGATCGTATCCCCGGTCGACGGCTACGGGGACGTTGCGCGCGTGCTGGCCGAAGCGACGGCTTGCGAATACGATATCGCATTGATCGCCGCCGGCGTCTCCGCCATCCCGATCGCCGTCCATCTGGCCGGAATGGGCGGCAAGGTGACGTTCGATTTCGGACATTTGGCGAACAAGATCGCCGGACTCGAGCATCCCGAACGCAAAGCGTAGCGCGACCGCGGCATTGACAGGAGGTGAAAGATATGGCTGCGAAACGAGCGAGAATCGGTCGGATTGTCCGGCGCCGGGCTTTGCGGTCCGCCCGGAGGAAGCCCGGGAACGGCATGCCGAGAAGGCGCAAGACGGTTCGGCGGAGGGAGGTTTTTCAGTCTCCCGCTTACAGCGACGGCTTCGGAGACGGCTACCGGGAAGGCGTGCAGTCCGGCATTCTCAGCTTTCCGACGCTTTTCGAAGGCACGAGCATCGTGATCCCGACCTACAACCAAGAGGGTCTGCTCAAGGCTTGCATCGACAGCATCATGGAAAATACCGGTCTTCCCTATGAGATTATCGTCGTGGATAACGCATCGACCGACGGTACGGCGAAGTATTTGCTCGAATTGGGGGGGCAAGTCCGCTATCGCGTACTGGAAAGCAATCGCGGATTCGCGGGAGCGGTCAACGTCGGCATGATGATGGCCAAGGGCCGCACGATATTGCTGCTGAACAATGACACGCTCGTGGCCGGCAACTGGCTTGACAACCTGCTAGCCTGCTTGAACAGCGACGAAAGCATCGGCATGGTCGGCCCGATGTCGAACTATATCAGCGGCGACCAGAAGATCGACGTGCCGTACACGGATATCGCCGACATGCCGAAGTTCGCCCGGGAATTCAACCGATCGGATCCCGCGCGCTGGCTTCGAACGGATCGACTGACCGGATTTTGTCTGTTGTTCCGCAGGGAATTGTTCGAGTCGGTCGGCTACTTCGACGAAGGCTACGAGATCGGCAATTTCGAAGACGACGATTATAATATCCGGGTCCGCCTGACCGGCAAAAGCCTCGTCATGGCCCAAGACACGTTCGTCCATCACTTCGGCAGCGTAAGCATGAAGACGCTGGGCGACCGCTTTCAGGAGGTCAACGACCGCAATCAGAACTACTTCATGGAGAAATGGCGCAACCCCTACGAATGGATCCACCAAGCCCGGCTGCATTCCGGACAGTCGGCTTCGGGTCCGAATTCGTCGAGTTTCTATCCGGAGCGCGTCGTCGTGCAGGGGGTCGGGCCGAATCATTTTTGGATCGAGAACGGGGAGCGGCGTTTGATCGAAGGAACGCTGACGTTTCCCCCGACCAAAGTATCGCAGATCGACATGAAGCGATGGCCTGCCGGAGCGCCGATCGGCGCGGAGGAAGTCGAGCGCAAATGGCGGGGATTGGACGCGGACCTCCTGCTGAATCCGGACGAAGAGAACGGCGTCGTTCGATTGGACGACGGCACGCCTTATGTCCTGGAAAACGGCAAAGCCAGGCCCGTCGTCAGCAATGCGGCGATGCAGGCGTGGAACTTGCATCTGAAGCCGAGCAGAACGATCGGGGAAGACCAACTGGCGGACAAGGAGAGAGGCTTGCCGGTAATCGGCCCTCCTTGTCTCAAGCAAGTGCTGTGAGGAAGCGACGAGACGCGAAGGTCGTCCGGCTTATCGTCCGCCGTCCGCTAGGACGGGGGGCGGTAAGCTTTTTTTACTCCGCGCCTCGCAACACCGAACCTCCGCCACTGTACGTTCGCACCTCACACCCCCCACCGCAGTACTTAAGCTTCTTCGGCATCAGAAGACACCTCGCAAAAGCTCCTCCATCGTCTAAGGGCGTCGAAGGCGTTTTGCAGAGTGACCTGTCACCCGCTTGATCTCCCGCTATCGGACACAGAAGACCTTATATTGTCGAACCCCCCTTATTTTGCTGACGATTCGGACAGAGGATCCGTTATTTCGATGATCCATGGTCGAAATCGCCGTCTCGGAGCCAATTAACGGTTCCTGTGTCCGCGAAGATACGCAAAACCCGGTTTTGTTCACAGATAACGGATCTCCTGTCCGAATGGACTGGGACGATGGAGCCAAGAGGACAATGCAGGCGTTGAGGCGATGGGACAAAGTGTCCGATGCAGGCGGCAGGACGATAGGACGTTAGATCAGCCGTCCGACGACGATTCGAAAAATTGTCCCGGATCGTTGTTCAATCTCGTCCGCGGAAAGTGGGCGGATGCTCCTGTGGCAAGCGCTGAACCGCGGCATATGCTGTAGGGAATTAGACGCTTGCGGGCCCGCATGGCGAGGCATGCATAGGGCGAATGGAGGATGCGACCGGCATGCAGGAATTGTTGACCGAGATCGTCGTACACTTATCGCGCTCTCATCAGCAGATGGCGAGAATTTTGGACGCGAAGCGGCATGTCGCCGTACGGATGGCGCATCTCGTTCAGGCGCTGCCTGACGAGCATCCCCATCTGAACGGGCTGAACGGACTGCTGGACAGCTCCGCGAACGTGACGAAAAACGTCGTTTCGTATTTGAACAGCATAGCGGATTTGGAAGAAGCCGTCGCGGACAGTCTGACGAACGTCGTTAAGGCGATGGGGGATTCCGGCGACGAGGAGTAAGATCGGCCAGGGAGAGGAGGGGCGGAAAACATGAGCCGGGAGGAAGCCTACCATCTGACGTTGGACGCCATCGCGAAAATGCAGTGGAACGTCGCCATGATCCTGGAAGCGAAAGCGACGGAAGCCGAGAAGGTCCGGAATTGGCTGGTTCACCACGTCACGAACGATACGTACGACGCCCATAACGACCAGCTCGCGACATCGTTGCAATTCAACGAACAGAACATCGAGATCATCGACGGATTGACGAAGCTGTGCAACGGATTAAGCCGCAATATGAAAGTGATTCTGAATCCTGGCGCCGACGATAACGAAGGCATGGCGCAGATGTTCGGCGGGTTCGATATGGGAGATCGGGACAGATGAATCGGCTGCACCGGGAATGGGAGATCAAGCTTCAGCTCATGAGCGCGATATCGAGAAGCCAGCTGGCGCTTGCGAAAATACTGGAAAGCGCTGCGGACGTTACGGATGCCGTCGGCGTTTCTTCCGAAACGCTGCATGAGCACGTTCGCGTGTTGACCGGCATTCAGGAAGCGTTGCTCCGAACGGTGACGGGAATGAGCTGGCGTCCGCCCACGGCGGGCAAGCCGACCGAGCCGTGGCTCTCCGAAGCCGTGAGGCTGAAGTAATCGAAACGCGGGAGGTGTCTCGGATTGAAGCGCAAATCGCGTCCGTCCCACGCCGGGAGAAGCGGGAAAAAAAGAGTCATGACCGCGCGGAGCGCTAAAAAGGGTACGAAAGCATCGAAGCGGGGAAAGCCGCGCGCGGGCCGAGGTAAGTTGCGTTCTCGCATTGCCCCCCGGCGAAGAACCGCCAGGAGCGGGCAGCCCGGCGGAGGAACGGCCGCTTATAACGCGGGGTTCAATCAAGCCTATAATGAAGGCTACAACGTCGGATTCGCCAAAGGCTTCGAAGACGGTCATCAACTTGCTTACGAGCAACAAGTATAATTGGAGAAAATTCGTGGGCGGTGATGCACCGAATCGGCACGATGCCGGATCAAGCTGCGACAAATTCGAGGTCTTCCTCAAAATCACGAATGGGGGGGCGGGGCGGGCTGATTGTTGAATACGGCTGCGTGCGAACGGAATAGCGTTACGCCATCGTCTTATGCCGCGCCGAAGAACTGACTTCTCCTGAAATAGCGCTGCGCCATCGTCTCGATTTTGACGGTGCTCTGCGACAAATCGCGATAAGACTTGACAATTTTATGGTTTGTATAGTAGATTAACCAAAAACAGGATAAGAACGAATTGCATCATTCGCGAGGAAGCACCACGCTGACTGGGGGAAAATTCCCTTTGTTTGCTGGTGCTTTTTTATCGGCTTCGATCTGGAAGAACGAGGAGGGGGAGTCGTGAAAACCGCAATTTCTCTGGCCATCTTGGGGGGAATGTTTTGTGCCGGGATCGGCCTAACGGCAGCGTCGGCTTCTTCGGCGCCTTTCAAAGACGTAAACGCCGGCCATTGGGCAAGAACGCAAATCGAACAAGCCGCGGCGAAAGGTTACGTCAGCGGGTACCCGGACGGAACGTTCGCGGCGGCGAAGACCGTCACCCGGGCGGAGTTGATCAAGATGATCGTCGACGCGCTTCGATTGCCGCATTCCCAGGGCGGTTCGCCATGGTACCAAGGATATGTGTCCGCGGCGTTTGAATTCGGTATTCTGGATGAAACGGATTCCACGGATTACGAGAAGCCGATCAGGCGCATCGAGATCATGAGAATCGTATCGCGGACGCTGTCTGCCGAATCTCGGTACCGGGAGTACCTGGATTCCTTTCAATCGCTCAAGAAACATAACTTGCCCTTTGCGGACCGGGAAACGGCCCAAAATCGAGACGTCCCGTACATCGCGCTCGCTTATGGCGCCGGCATCGTAAACGGATTTCCGGATCGAACGATGCAACTTTCGCGCACCGCGACGCGGGCGGAAGCGGTCGTCATCGTTGAAAAGTGGCTGGAACAAAGGGGGAGCGATCCCCTGCTTAGCGAACGGCTTAGGGAAATGAATTTCATTCAGGATGAAACCATATCGTAGCGAACGAGGAGGAGATACACCCATGAAAAAAATCTCGATCGTGCTGCTGTCGACCTTGCTTGTCGCGGCGACGCTCGTCCCGGTTGCGGCGTTCGCGGCGCAGACGAAATCCCGCATTCCGAAAATCGCGCCGCAACCGATCGAAGTGCTCGTCAACGCGCGCAAGGTGAAGTTTCCCGATCAGAAGCCGAAGCTGGCGAACAATCAAGTGCTCGTGCCGATCCGGTTCGTGTCGGACAAGCTTGGCGGCAAGCTCGGCTTGAAAGGGAAGGAGATCACGATCGAAAAAGGCGATCGGAAGGTCAAGCTCACGATCGGCGCGAAGACGGCGACGGTAAACGGGAAGACGATCGCGCTGGGCGTCGCGGCCGACGAGGAGAATGGCCGGACGTATGTGCCGCTCAGGTTCATTTCCGAAGCGCTCGGCGAGAAGGTCGAATGGGACAAAGCGACGCGGTTCGTTTGGATCGGGAGCAAGGACATTCCGGAGCTGAAGGATATGATTGAGCCGACGGATATTGAGCCTTATGCGCATTATTATAAGGGCGAAGAGTCATTGATGAGAATTTGCTATGAAGGATGCAAACCTGCGACACAGGCGTACGTCGTTAGTTACGATGATTTGCCGTTTACGGTTCGCGGCGAAGCGTATTATCGATTCGATATGGCTTATACCGATCAAAGAACATTAATTCGCGCAAGCACAACGGATAAGGGTCTTATGCCGAATGGTTTGGTATATCTGCATCCAACTGCAAAAGCGAGATTAAGCCATGGCGGGACTTTTACTGAGGAGAATGACGGAGATTTTCGTTTTCATTACTACTATGTTCTGGACAAAAGGGATCCTGAAACGAAAGATTACAAAATAGACAAAGCAGATTATATTGGGATACTAACCGATTATCCCGGTTATATCCTAATCAAAAACCCATTCAAATAAGGAGAGGGAAGGAATGTTCAAGAAATTCCTAAGTACGCTTCTCTTGCTTTCCTTCCTCGCCGCGCTTCTGCCGCCTGCGCCACAGCCGGCAGAAGCGGCCGTGCTGGGCGATAATAGCTGGATTCAGCCGCGAGGATACCCGAAGGACAATCCGGCCGACACGATGCGCTATGCGGTTGGATTTATGTACATTGAAATCTGGAGCAAAAATGACGGGACATGGGATTACGAGAAAAAGACTTACGACCATTATTGGGGCGAAACGAATGTTAAAATGGAACGGCCGTATTCGTTTAGCTTTCCAGGCCGCGTCGTCAAGGACGTGCGGGTTAGAAATTTCACAAATAGCGGGAGAGACCAGCAGTATTTTGACAACTCGCGACCTACGGGTGAACCCTTTTCGCTGTATGACCAACATATTAGCAATAATATTCGTACTCCGGTTGTTAAAAGCAAATCAGGCATAGGCACGGAAAAAATCAGTTTTCACGTCGAAGTCCATGCTGATCTAGAGTCCGAACGTGAATACATTGTAACTCAACAAGTCCCCAATCCCTACCCTTGGGTGCAACTTCCAATGAAAGTCGTCAGAGTCTTTGTTCCGATCGTCTTCGAGATCGAGCTGGAAGCAAAGCTTCAAGTGCAGCATTTTACGACGGGCGGGCAGAACATTAGCGCGTTGTTTCCGGAGCAGTCGACGGTGATGAGCGTCGGTCAATCTTATGCGATCGTCCCGGCGGCCAATCCGAATTACAGCTACGTCGGCTACAAGAAGAGCACCGCATCTCCGCCGACCGGCGGTTCCATCCTGCAAGGTCCTCCCGAAAGATTTACATACGACGGCACTTACGATACGTATTACTTAAATTTGTACTATCAGCAAGACGGCGGGGCGATCAACGTTCGCCACATGGTCAAGTCCGGCAATTCCGGCAACTATGTGAACAAAGGCGCCAGCGTGATTGAAGCGAAGCAGCTCCCGGACACGCAAATCGTTCGTCCGGTCGGCTCTTACGGGACGGTCGTCGGCAGCAACGTCAGCTACGGGGGAAGCTATTCGGACCAAATTACTTCGAGCAAAAGCCAAATCGTCCAGTTGACCAATACCCGGAAAACGGCGTACGTTTCTTTTTTTTACGAAAATTCGGTGAGCGGGGACTTCGACATCCTGCCTTCGCAGTCGTTGAAATGGCGCGACGCGTTTACGCTCCGGCCGAAAGATTTCGTCATTCCGTCGGCTTGCAAGTACTCGTATCATGAATATTATTTCGAGAAAGACGGCTACACATGGGTAAGCAAACGGGAAACCAGTCAAACGGCGATTACGTCGTTTTCGTATTCGACATATCCAAGCGTACTAGGGGTCGGGACGAATTTCATCTCGATTCGGGTTACGGCGGATTGCGGCAATTCGGGATGGGTCAACCAGAAGCCGCTCGATCTGGAAAGCCCGCCCAACAATCGTCCGCCGATATTCGACGTCGGTTTCTTCAAGGAGCCGAATCGAAACGGCATCTGGCCCGACCATGAAGTCGTCGTGAACAGGCCGGTCAACTTAAGAATTATTCAGAATAGTATGAAAAATCCGCCGGAACCCTACGATCCGGACGGAGATCCAATTACTTATACGTTCCTTTTCGGCAGCAGCGCCAGCTCCTGGATTCGAAGCCTTCCCGACACGCACGGCGTATGGGAACATGATGAAGCGCATTTTAATTTGAAGGCGACGGAGCTAGGCACGCATTCGATTACGGTCATCGCGCGGGATACGTTCGGCGCGGAATCGCGGAGAACGGCGACGATCAACGTCATTCCGGAAAATCCGATTCCCGTCATTTCCGGGCCGAGGGAAGTCAAAGAAAACCGCCCGCTGCCGTCACCGATCAGCGGGGAAAGAAGCTACAGCCCGATTGGCCGTTCGATTGCCGAATACATCTGGGAAAATAAAAAAGACGTGTATGCGACGCCGGGGACGGAAGTCGTAAAACTCGAAGTCGTGGATAGCGGGGGATTGCGATCGTTGTATGCAGCTTCGCACAACTTAACCGTCATCCCCGACGAACCGCCGGTCGGCGTGCTGGAAGTGCCGCCGCTGGGCATTCGACCGAGCGACTTTACGATTTACAACAAATCGCACAGCCCGGACGGCGACAAAGTCGTCAGTATCCAATACCGCTATAAATATGATGCCAACAACGACGGCGTGTTCGACGAGCCGTGGCTGCCGCTCCTAGGCGGAGACTTGACGAAAGCGTCGCTGCGCCCGGCCAAAGTCGGCAAATATCTTCTGGATGCAAGAGTGTGCGAGAATTGGGGGAAATGCGCCTGGGCATCCGATACGCAACCCGAATCCGAGCGCATCCTCAATGCGGTAAACCTTGCGCCAAGCGTTTCATTCCTCGTCGAAGGGGAAAACGAGATTCCGAAACCGCCCGTGGATGACTCTATACCTGTCGATCAAATATTAGATTGGGACTTATACGATACCAACACAACGGATAGAATCACAAACGCGCCTTATATGTGGGCCAAGGACGGGAGAGCTCTGTTGGCCGGCCTCGGCAGGGGCATGGAGAGTCAGACAAGAACAACCGCTTCCGTAGGCTTCGGAGGGAGTTGGGATGCCCAATCCGGATTCGCCGCTATTAGCGATAACGGGTTCGGTCCCAATGGATTATCGGCCTATCGATCCATTGCCTCCAGAGATTCCAGATCTCAGCCCGTATTAGCGCCTGTCAGATATCGCGGGTATTCATCGACGACTTATACGACCGGGGAGGATTATACCTTATTATTGCCAGTCACGTTTCAAGGCAAGGTGCGCACGAACAAAACCTATATGTATTTCAATTCCGACAATCATATCTTTGCCTTAAACAAGACGAAATTGCCGCCGTATTATAAAGATTTAGTCATGACGTGCGGCGGAACCGACGACTTATCCCAGTGCAACGGATACAACTATGAATACAATTTGAGGCATTTTTGGTCGGGACCCAATCCGTACGATTTTATTATCAATCTAAAAGCGGCGCCGGCAAACCGGTATGAAGTGCCTTATTTTTCGGAGCGGGATCAGGAAAGAGATCGGAACTGGTCGACCAAAGCGCGGGCCGGGGATTTCTCCGGCGCTTCGGGTACGGTTATCAATGGAGCAGAACCACTAACCTATGAGATCGCCGGCAGCAGAATATACCTTGTCTACTATCGGACAATGTATGCTTCTTATTACCGTGACTCCGACGGAAGCAGAACGTCTTATTCTGCCTACCCGCGATACTTGGATGTGCATGTGTACGATGCGTATTCGGGAGAGTTCCTTGGAAGCTCTTATGAGAATGGCGAAAGAATATCGACAAGCGTGCGATATGCAGATGTTATCGGGGACGATTTGGTGTTGTCGTCCGCCCAAGGGATAGGAGACGTGCTTCGATACAACAGACAGGCAAAAAATGTGTTTGCAAAAAACGTCGTCTTGCCTGCAACGGTCGAGAATATCGAAAGAAAGGTAAGGAACGCGCTCGGACAGATCTACACGGAGCCTGCGGCCGATTATACGTGTACGTGGTCTAACGGCGCATTTTCGTTTAAGGATCCGGAGGGAAACAAATATGCCTACGCGACGAACACGTGCGCGAGAGCGGATGGCGCAAGATTGGATCCGACGCTCAATCCCGAATCGTCTGCGGGCTTCTACCTCGTGCAGCTCAAACCGGACTTTACCTTCGGGATCAAGGCAAGGCTTAGAGGAACTGCAGCGATAAACGCATGGCCCGGACCGTACGATCTGAACTTGGAGACGAGCGCTGTTTTAGCGATCAATCCCGTAACCAAAGAAGCCATCACAAGAACGGCGGCTCCCGTATCGGGTTCAATGGGCAATTATTATTATTCCGATCTTGTCGATTTAACGACGGGAGAAGTTACGCCCTGGACGATGACGCGGCCGGCGTCGTCCAGGCAGGGCTTCAACCCTGGATTCTATATCACGTATACCGGAGAATACCGGTCGGGGTGGTTGTCCCAGACCGTGGACGGTGCATTGCAAAGATTAAACAACTTTGCCTATTTCGAATATTATAAGCGGGCCTATAACCCTGTTGTCAGCACGGAGCAGACCACTTATCTAAGGTACGGGGAATATGTAGGCGACGGCATCTACTTAGGCATTTACGACACTTCCTATGCGATGAGCATGGCCGGAGGCGGACCGGCGGCATCGGCGCACATGTTCCTCGATGTGGGTACGCCTACGACGACGCAGCAGCGTTACAAGGGCTTCCGGCTGGGCCAATTCGTGTCGCCCGAAGCTTACGACGATGCGGAATATACATTTACGATCCGAATGGACGCGCCGCGCGAGGACGCGTCGCTGGCGGGCTTCTCGTTTCGAATGACGAATCCGAAATATCGGTACGTGGTGGAGACGAACGGTACCGCGTTGTTCCTGTCCAAGTACGCGAACGGTAATCGAACCGTGCTGGACAGCATCAACGTGCCGTTCCAGCCGCGCCTGGATTACAGCTTCAAGATCGTGACGCAGGGCGATCGAATCGAAGTGTTCATGGACGGCGTGCCGTACTTCGAAGCGACGGATTCGACCTATCGGAGCGGGAAATTCGGTCCGTTCTCGGACAAGTCATACGTGAGCTTCAGCGGCGTTTCTCAGAAGGATCTATCGAATCCGGACGTCGAGTGGATGACCGGTTATGCGATTTGGGACGAGGGGACCGCGACGGCGAACGTGCGCTACAGCAATATCGTTTATTCGGATCCGGAGGAAGATCCGCCGGCGCAAAACAACTTATGGACGATCGCGCATACGCCGAAGTTCCTGAATCATCAGGGATTGTCCGCGCTTCACGGCCAAACGCTGACCAGCCCGGCGCTGACGTTCGACAAAGTCGGGAATTACCGGATTACGCTGAAGGCTCAGGACGATCCGCATCCGGATTACTTGTTCCCGGAAATGACCTTCGACGAATATCGCAAGTGGTCGAATGAATTTTGGCAGATCATCACCGTGCACCGCCGGCCGGTGGCCAAATTCGCGGTCTCGATTCACCCGACAACCCAACATGTCGTCTGGAACGATGAAAGCTATGATCCGGACCGCTGGCTCAGTCCGACGAACTACAGCACGGAAGCGACGGGGATCGACTACCGGGAAACGCGCGGCGTATTGGAATGGCGGTACTACTATATCACGCCAGGCGGCGATATCGTGCATCAAAAGCTCGTTGCGCCGCAGGAAGTCGGAAGATATCGCGTCGGCATGCAGGTGAAAGACGAGTACAGCGCATGGAGCTATTGGACGGAACAAACGATCGACATCGACACGCCGGTGCTGCCGGACGAGCCGCCTGTGGCCGGTTTTACGATTACGCCAAGCGCGAATTACAAAAATGAACGGTTCACCGTCGTCTCAACGGCGCGGGATAAAGAAGACGGGCCGGCGGCGAATCTGAAACATGCTTACTACGTGCGCAACGTTACGGAGAACGGCATGGAATCGATTCGTTCGACCGATCGCGGCACGTGGACGACGATGTTCAATTCGCTTGGCGTCATCGAGATCCGCCAGGTCGTGACCGATTCGAAAGGCCAAACCGCGCAGGCGGTCCAGACGGTGACCGTGCTCAATCGCCGGCCGGTCGCCGATTTCGATTGGCGGCCGAAGCCCGTCTACGAAGGGGACGCCGTAACCTTGATCGATCTTTCCCGCGACCCGGACGGGGATTCGCTTGTCTACGAATGGACGATCGTCGGGCCGGACGGCTACCGATTCGCGGGTTCGACGAAGGAGATGACGATTCCGGGCAGGCTGACGGAAAACAATGTCGGCGCGTTCAGAGCGACGCTGCGGGTCACGGACATCCACGGCGCAAGCGACAGCCTGACGAAGAGCATCGTCGTGGAGCCGCTCGGCATCGACGGTCAAGTCGCGCATACCCCGGATTGGGAAAGGAATCGCCTGAACTGGAATGCCAAGTATCCGGCCAAATTCCGGGCGGAGCACGTATTCTGGGCGGGCGAGGCGTTCGTGCTGTCCGCGGCTGTGACGGACACCGGATCGTCCGGAACGAAGGCGATCGCGGTGGAGGCGGCGGCTACGGCGGAATTGAAAAAAGCGCTGGCGGAGGAAGCTCCGGGATCCCTTCGCTGGACGGGGCTGTTGCGGGAGGCGGACACGAGCCTGAAGTTCGTCGAATTGCCGGACGGTCCCTATACGTTCGTCTTCACTGTACGCTATAGCAACGGCGTCGTGAAAACTTCCGCCGTTCCGATCGAGATCCGCGGCATCGTGGATCAGTACGTCCAGGTTCACCGGGTGCGCTAACGCGCCCGTCTTATGCGGATAAGCGCCCGTTCTCTCGTTATGCGGCGAGAGGGCGGGCGCTTATTGCGTCTATCGTGCGGAACTTGGCCGGGGGATATTTACCCGCCTAAATTGTCCTATGGACGGATAAGTATCCAAGATCAACCTAGCAAGGGCGCATATATTGATTGCGGGTGATGAGGATGCGGAGCGCAGCTCTGAGAAGAAATCGCGATCGCGGCCGCAAGGACGGCTACGCGCAAGGATGGTTGGACGGTTGGAGGCTCGGCGCTTGCAGCGGGATCGATCTGGGAACGCCAACTCCGGTTCCCCCGCCGCGAGAGGCCCGCATACTCTACGTTCCGCAAGGCTTCGATGCGATCGATGAAGGCGTGATCGCCGCGCTGAGGAACGAAACGGCGGAGCTCCGCGTCTCGCCCGCGGCGGAAATGCGGGCGCAAGCCGAGCTTTACCGGCCGGATGCGGTGCTCGTCATGAACGGACTGCACGTCTTTCCGCCGGATCACCTGGAGCAGATCGACGCCATCCGCCGGGCGGGCATCCCGACGGCGATCTGGTTCGTCGACGACCCGTACGTGACCGACGTCACCGTTCAAGTCGCGCCTCATTACGACTACGTCTTCACGCATGAGAGGTCTTGCGTCCCGCTTTACCAGTCCTGCGGATGCACGCATGTCTACCATCTTCCGTTGGCTTCCCATCCGGGATTGTTCCAGCCGATGGCCGTGCCGCCGCCGTACCGGACGGACATCTGTTTCATCGGCATGGCCTTCTGGAACCGGGTCGAGCTGTTCGACGAGATCGCGCCTTACCTGCTGGACAAGAAAGTGCTGATCGGCGGCAAGCTGTGGGAAAGAATGAAGCATTATCCCCGGCTGTCCAAATTCGTGCACGACGGCTGGATCCCAGTGCCCGAGACCGCCAAGTACTACAACGGGGCGAAAATCGTCATCAATCTCCACCGCACGACGGAAGCGGGAAAAGACAATTTGAACGGGATGAATTGGCCCGCGGAGTCCGTCAATCCGAGGACATTCGAAATGTCGGCTTGCGGGACGCTGCAATTAACGGATTTGCGCCAAGAACTGCCCGAGCATTACGAGGTCGGTTCGGAAATCGCCGTGTTTCGCGACGCGAACGATCTCGTTCGCCAATTGGAGTATTACCTTACCCACGAAGAAGAGCGCCTATGGGTGGCGGCTCGGGGCTACAGGCGCACGAGAAGGGATCACTCCTTCGAGGATCGGATTCGAAGGCTGCTCGGTACGATCGGGCTTTAAAGAGGTTGTTCAAAAAGTCCAATTTTGATCACGAAGTGATTCAGGAAGCGGATTCGACATCGAATCTTGAATTCAGCCGGCTAAGCGTATGCTTCCGATGTAGGTTTCCGTTGGAAACCTTGGAGGTACTCACGTAGATTTGACTACGCTCCGTTCCTCATCACCGGTCTTCATCCAACCTTCTCGGTGCTGAAAATTAGACTTTTTGAACACGCACTTAAAGACAATCATGGCTGGAGGAATGAACTTGCAGAAAGCAAAAAAGCTTGCCGCGAGCCGTTGGAGCGCGGCCTACCGCAGAGGCTGGAGAGAGGGCATGCAGCTCGGCGAAGCGGACGGACATTGGCAAGGCCTGTGCGAGGCGATCGTGCGCAAGGCGACTCCCGTTCCGGCCATACGGGCGATTCACGTCATGTACGTGACCTCGGGCAAAGGCTTCCCCTACTCTCCGCTCGACGACGGCATCATCGAATCGCTGAAGGCGATCGCCGGCAAGGTAACCGTCGTCGGTCCGGCGGACGACATCGTGGCGATCGCGGCGACGGAATTTCCGCAAATGCTGCTGGCGCTCGACGGGATGCATCTGGCCGTAGAGAAGGTCGATGCGATCAACGCGATGGGGATCCGAACGGCGATCTGGTTTACGGACGATCCTTATTATACGGACATTACGTCCGGAATCGCCAGTCATTACTACCACGTGTTTACGCTCGAGCGCAATTGCGTCCCTTTCTATCTGGAACGGGGCATTCCCCGCGTGTCTTATTTGCCGTTGGGCGTACATCCGGCCTCCTACCGGCCGAGGAATACGCCCCGCTCGATTCGCGGGGACCTGTGCTTCATCGGAACGGCCTACTGGAACCGGGTCGACCTCTTCAACCAGCTTATGCCGCTGCTCGCGCATAGGCGCCTGTACATTTCCGGCATGTGGTGGGATCGGCTCGCCCAGTACGAGCGTTGGAGGGATCTGATCGAGCTGGGAAAGTGGATGGAACCCCAGCAAACGTCGGAGCGCTATAACGCGCACAAAATCGTCATCAATGCCCACCGCGCGCACGACGACGAAACGTTCAACCAGAACAGCGCGCAGATTAACGCCGCCTCCCCGAATCCTCGCACGTTCGAAATTTCGGCGTCCGCGACGCTTCAGCTTACGGACTGGCGGGAGGATCTCGCGCAGTATTATACGCCCGGCGAGGAGATCGTCACGTACGATTCCCCCGAGGATTTGGCCGCGAAGGCCGATTATTACTTGGCAAACGAAGAAGAGCGCAAGAGGATCGCCTTAAGGGGACTTTACCGGACGCTTAGGGACCATACGTACGTTTCCCGGTTGAACCAAATGATAGATTTGACGATGGGTGGTTAATCGCCGCGCCGTGAACGCGGATTGCCCCATACATTGTACAACTCGGCCGATTGGAGGTGACGGACATACCCGCGGCCATATCCGGGTATGCGCGGACATGAACGAAGCGAGACCGAAACTGTTGATTTTCTCGCACATCTGCAGCCCGACGTTCGTCACGGGCGCGGAGAAGCTCCTGCTCCTGTTCACGCGCGAATTCGTCCTCCGGTTCCAATGCGTCCTGGTCGTGCCGCAGGAAGGCTCGATCTCGCAACGGGCCAAAGCGCTGGGCGTCCGGGTCGTCGTGCTGGATATCCCTCTGTGCATTTCGCTATATACCGCTGCTCCGACCCTGTCGGACGAACTCGAGACGATGAAGAAGCATGCTTCCTGGGCTCAAATTCACGGCCTGCTTGCGGCCGAGCGTCCGGAGTACGTTCTCGTGAACACAAGCGTGCATCCGCTGCCCGCGATGGCGGCGAAGGCGATGGGAATCCCGACGGTCTGGATGCTGATGGAGACGGTGATGGATCGGCCGGAGAAACATCTGTCGATATCGATCATGACCGGGAACAGCGATCTGATCGCGGGCATCTCGCAATCGACGCTGCAGCCGATTCAAGAATTGGCCCCGCAGGCGAATACCGCGCTGCTCACTCCGTACCTCATCCGGGACGACCTGTTGCCGCACAGCTGGTCTTATCACCGATTCAGGCTGCGCCAGCAATACGGCTGGGGAGAGCATCATCGGGTGGCGGGGTTTTTGGCCGCGACGATCTACGCGAACAAAGGCTTGGAGCATTTCGTGAACGCGATGCTCCCGATCGCGGCCGCCAACCCCCGCGCCCGGTTCCTCGTGCTCGGCAATTCCGCGGACGACAGCTACTATCGGAATTGCCAGAAGCTCGCCGTTCAGGCCGGTTTATCGGATCGCTTTTTGTTCCTGCCGTTCGCCGAACAGATTCAGCACGCGTTTCCGGTCATGGACGTTCTCGTCGTGCCGAGTCTCGTCGCGGAAGGGTTCGGGATGACGGCATTGGAAGGCTTGTTTTTCGGCAAGGGCGTCGTCGCCTACTCATCGGGCGGACTGACGGAGATCATGACCGCGACCGGGAACGAGGAGTACCTGGTTCAAACCGGCAACATCGGCGGGCTGACCGAGAGAGTCAACCTGCTGCTCAGCAACGAGGGTCTGCTGCAAGCATTGGGCGAACGCAACATGGGCAGCGCTCAGCAAGCGTACGGCGCGGACGCTTTCCGTCAGCGGCTCGACGAGTTGATCGAGCGCCTTCCGCCGCCGTCGGGAATTCAAAGGAGCTCCTTGTGGCGAGGGAGCGCGCCGACCGTGTTCCTTGTCGAGCGAGGCATCAAAAGGCCGTTCTTCTCGGAACGATCGTTCTTGCAGAGAGGCTATTTGTTCGAGCAGGTGACGGACGTTCCGGACGAGGATTTGGGGCGCCTCCCGACGGGACCGACGATCTTCGAAATTCGAAAAGGCGGATCCCGTCGCAGAAAGGGCTCGAGCCTTCGCAGAGGGAGGCGGCGAAAACGGCCGGCGGGCCGGCGAAGAGCGCGATCGCGGCGGCGAATCAAATCGCGCGGGAAGGCACATCGCGGAAGAAGGTGAATCGGTGCGTATCGTAACGATCCTGGGGACTCGTCCGGAAATCATTCGACTGAGCGTGCTTATCGGCAAGCTGGATCGCTTGGCGGATCGGCACGTTCTCGTTCATACGGGACAAAACTTCACTTCGAGCTTGAGCGGCGTTTTTTTCGAACAATTGGGATTGCGCGCGCCCGATTTGCTGCTCGACGACCGCAAGACGACGGTAGGGGGACAGCTGTCGGCGATGTTCGGCGCGGTGGAGGCGGCATTAAGCGAAGCGAAGCCCGACCGGGTGCTCGTGCTCGGCGACACGAACAGCGCGTTGAGCGCGCTTGTCGCGGAGAGAATGGGCATTCCGGTCGTGCATATGGAAGCCGGCAACCGCTGCTTCGACCTGAACGTTCCGGAAGAAAAAAATCGGCGGGTCATCGACGCCGTGTCGACATACAACCTGCCATACACCGAGAACAGCAAAAACAATTTGCTGCGGGAAGGGTTTCCCGTGCAACGGATTTTCCGCTCGGGCAACCCGATCTGCGAAGTGCTGCGGCATTACGAAGACCGGATCGAGGGAAGCGATATTCTCGAGCGCTTCGGACTGAAGCCGGGGGGCTACTTGCTGGCAACGATCCACCGGGCGGAGAACGTGGATTCCCCGGAGACGCTGCGGGACATCATGCGGGGCTTAAGCCTGACCGCCGAGGAGCAAGGGCTGCCTTTGATCTGCAGCCTGCATCCCCGGACGAGGTCCAAATTGTCGGAAGAGATCCGGTCGTCCCTTCATCCCCTCGTCGCTTTCCACGAACCGTTCGGCTTTTTCGATTTCGCACGTCTGGAGAAGCATGCCCGGCTCGCGCTGACGGACAGCGGAACCGTGCAGGAGGAATGCTGCATCTTCGGGGTGCCGACCGTCACCGTTCGCCGCACGACGGAAAGACCGGAAACGGTGGATTGCGGCAGCAACGTCGTGGCCGGCCGGGATCCGGAAGCGATCCGGTATGCGGCCCGGGTTATGCTGGCCTTGCGCGATCCGTGGCAATGTCCCGACGGCTATCTGGAAACTAACGTATCGGACAAAGTGGCGAAATATGTGCTTGGAGGGAACAGGGATGTTTAAAGATCGGCGTATCCTGGTGACCGGCGGCACCGGTTCCTGGGGTTACGAATTAGTAAACCAGCTGCTGCCGATGGGTCCGGCCGAGGTGATCGTGTTCTCCCGCAACGAATCGAGCCAGGTGGCGATGAACCGGGCGTTCGAGGATGCGAGTCTCAGCTTCCGCATCGGCGACGTCCGCGACCGGGAGGCGCTCTCCAGAGCCTGCAAAGGCGTCGACATCATCTTCCATCTGGCGGCGCTCAAGCACGTGCCGGTATGCGAGGACCAGCCTTACGAAGCGCTCAAGACGAACGTCATCGGCACGCAGAACGTCATCGAGGCGGCGATCGAGAACAACGTCGAGAGGGTCATCAACATTTCGACCGACAAGGCGGCCAACCCTTCGAACTTCTATGGGATGACCAAAGCGATCGGCGAAAAACTGATCGTCTACGCGAACCTTCTGCGGAGCGAGACGAAATTCGTATGCGTGAGGGGAGGCAACGTGCTGGGCACGAACGGCAGCGTCGTTCACCTGTTCATGAACCAGATCAAGTACAAGGATCAGATCAGCCTGACGGATCGCCGCATGACCCGGTTTTTTATGACGCTGGAAGACGCCATCCGGCTGCTGTTCAAAGCGACGGCGCAAAGCATCGGCGGCGAAATTTTCGTCATGACGATGCCGACCTGCCGGATCGTCGATCTGGCCGACGTGCTGATGGAGGCGATGGGCAAACGCGTGGAAACGGTCGAAACCGGCATCCGTCCGGGGGAAAAAATCCACGAGATTCTGCTCACCGAATACGAGAGCTTGAATACGATCGTCTACGACGATCAGTACCTTGTCATCTTGCCCACGTTGGATATTCCGGGCTTGCAAGAGCATTACGGCGCATACGACCCGGTCGACTTCGCCAGCTTTTCCTCCAGCCAGTCTCTGATGGACAAAGCGCAAATTCGCGCGATGCTGGAGCGGGGAGGGTTCCTGTCATGAAGATCGTCCTGCTTGGCGGTCAGGGCATGGCCGGCCACATGATCGCGAAGTATTGGAGAGCCCGCCGCGACGACGAGATCGTCGTCACGGTACGGCCGAACGCCGAACAGAGCCGGAACGCCGAGACGCTGGCGGGCATGCAGGTCCGCGAGCTCGACGCGCGCAACTTCGAAGCGACGGAAAGGCTGATTCGGGACGCGGCTCCCGCACTCATTGTGAACGCAGTCGGCATCCTGAACCATCGCGCCGAGGATCATCCGCTCGACGCGTACCGGGTCAACGGGCTGCTTCCGCATTGGCTTCGCCACGTCGGCGACCGGATCGGCGCCCGGCTGATCCATATCAGCTCGGATTGCGTGTTCTCCGGAGCCCGCGGCGGTTACCGGGAAGACGACGCGCCGGACGGCACGACCGTATACGCCAGAAGCAAAGCGCTGGGAGAGGTACGGGACGCGCGGCATGCGACGATCCGCACGTCGATCATCGGTCCCGACGACAAGCCGACGGGGATCGGTTTGATGCAATGGTTCCTGTCCCGAAGCGGGGAAGTGAGCGGCTACCGGAACGTGCTCTGGAACGGCGTGACGACGCTGGAATTGGCCAAAGCGATCGAGTGGCTCGCGCGGCGGCCCGAAGTCGGCGGATTGCTGCATTTGACGGCCGCGGAAACGGTATCGAAGCACGATCTTCTTCTGCTGATGCAGGAGAAATACGATAAGCGGGACGTGACGATCGTTGCGGACGACGAGCCCGTCATCGACCGCACGCTGGTCGCGACGAGATCGGATTTCGGTCATCGGGCGCCGCGCTATGCCGAGATGCTCGAGGAGCTTCGCGACTGGACGGCTTCGCCATGATGCCCGGCAGAATACTGATTACCGGAGCCGGCGGATTTACCGGCGGCCATGCCTGCCGGCACTTTTCGGCCGCCGGCTGGGAGGTCGTCGCGGCGGTGTCGCCTCGTTCGCGGGCCTGCAAGCTGGACGCTCGCGAGACGGCGAGCTGCGAGCTGACCGACGGAGAGGCGGCGGCGGAATTGGTTCGGCGCGTCCGACCGGACGCCGTGCTGCATCTGGCCGGACGCAACGCGGTGGACGCCTCGTGGAAGGCTCCCGCAGCTTCCTTGGCGGCGAATCTGATGTCGACGGCATACTTGCTGGAAGCCGTTCGGTCTCTCGGAACCGGGCGCGTTCTCGTCGTCGGCTCCATGATCGGGGCGGACGAAAGCCGATTGTCCGAAGCCGCCCACCCGTACGGGTTCAGCAAGGCGCTGCAGGTCGCCGCGTCGGTTGCGTGGAGCCGGTGGTACGAGCTGCCCGTCATGATCGCCGAGCCTTCCAATCTGATCGGACCGGGCTGCAGCTCGGGGTTGTGCGGCAAAATCGCGCGCTGGGCCGCGGCCGCCGAAGAAGCCGAGGGACGGCTTCCGCCGTTCGCGCTTTCTTCCCTGCGGGAGTCCCGGGACTTCCTGGACGTCCGCGACGCCGTCGAAGGCTATGAAAGGGTCATTCGCGACGGCGTTCCGGGGGAGAGATACGCGCTGGAGTCGGGAACGTTCCGCACATTGGAGGAAGTTAAGCGGACGTTCGACGAATCGACGGCGACCGCTCTGCCCTGGACGGTCGGCAGCGGTTCCCCGGCGCCTTCGCCGACCGCGAGGGATACGTCGAGCATTCGGAAGCTCGGCTGGGCGCCCAAGCGGGCTTTTCGACAGTCGATCCGCGACGCGCTCGAGGAGGAACGGCGCAGGAGAAGAAGGGAAAGAGAAAGGGGAGGATCCCCGTTTCGATCCGAGAGTTCATAGATCCCGTCGTGTCGGTCGTCATTCCTTTCTATAACGACCCGTATATTCAAGAGGCTGTGGACAGCGCGTTGGCGCAATCCTACAAGCCTCTTGAAGTCGTCATCGTTAACGACGGTTCGCATCGCGAGACGGAGCGGCTTCGACTCTACGAAAAAGAGGCCAACGTACTCGTCGTTCACCGGCCGAACGGAGGCACGGCCCAAGCGCTGAACACGGGGGTTCGAGCCGCTTCCGGCGCCTATATCGCATGGCTGAGCTCGGACGACCGCTTCATGAAAGACAAGATCGAGCGGCAAGTCCGTTACATGCGGGAGACGGGCTACGCGATCACCCATACCGGGTTCCGGAAAATCGATGCGGAGGGCGTCGCGGAAAGCCGGCCCGTGCTGCTGCCTGCGGAAACGATGATACAGTTCTACCGATCGATGTTGGCGAGCAATACCGTCAATGGCTGCACGGTCATGATGACCCGCTCTCTGTTCGATCGAATGGGCGGATTCAGCGAGAAATTCCAGTACACCCACGATTACGAATTTTGGCTGAGAACCGTTCTGGCCGGATTTCCGATCGGTTATCTCCGGCAGCCGCTGACGGAATATCGCGTTCATCCGGGCATGGGCACCGTCAAGCACCGAAAGGCGATCGAAAGGGAGCTCGATAGCGTCCGTAAAACGTATATCCCGCGGCTTCAGCGGCTTCTGGATACGCTTGGGGACGTCGCAATCTTCCCGAATGCCGCAAGATTCAGTACAATCGATTCATGAATCAAATTGCCGCGGAGCTTGCGATGAGAGAGGAGAGCTCGGAATGAAGCTGGAATACGCGAAACCGGCCTTGAAGTGGACGGAGGCGCTGCCCCTGGGCAACGGAAGAATCGGAGCGATGCATTTCGGAGGCATCGAGCGCGATCGGATCGGCTTGAACGAGGATACGCTGTGGTCGGGCAAGCCTTCCGACGGAAATAACGCCCGAGCGTTGGAGGTTTTGCCCGAGGTGAGACGGCTCGCGCGAGAAGGGCGTTACGAAGAAGCCGATTTGAAGAGCAAGGAGATGATGGGCGACTATACGCAGTCCTATTTGCCTTTCGGTGATCTTCATCTCGCTTTCGGTCATGGCGACGTATGCCGATCATACCGAAGGGAACTCGATGTGGCCGACGCGGTATCCCGGGTCGAATACGAGATCGGAGGAATCCGTTACACCCGCGAGCTGTTCGTCTCGCATCCGGATCAGGCGCTCGTGCTCCGGCTCGAGGCGAGCGTTCCCGGCGCTCTCGAGGTCCATGCCCGGCTGGACAGTCCGCTTCGTTACGCGCTGGCTGCCGAGCCGGAACGCAACCGGATCGTCCTGCGGGGGACGGCGCCGGAACACGTGGCTCCGAGCTATTGCGATGCGGCCAAGCCCGTCGCATACGGAGACGAGGAGACGTCGGAGGCGATCCGCTTCGCGGGCGCGCTCTATGCGGAGGCGGACGGCGGTTCCGTCAAGGCGGACGGCGACGGCCTGCACGTGTTCAACGCGGACGCCGTCACGCTGATCTTCAGCGCGGCGACGAACTATAACGGCTGGGACAAGCCGCCCGGAAGCCAGGGAACGGACGCCTACGCCCGCGCGACCGCGGCTCTGGAGGGCGCCCGGCGCAAAGGCTACGCGGCGATCCGAAGCGACCATATCGCCGATTACCGAACGTTGTTCGACCGGGTTAAGCTGAAGCTCGGCGAACGGGCGTCGCCGGAGGGGATGCCGACCGACGAGAGGATCGCCGCCTACGGCTCGGGCGATCCGGAGCTCGTCGGCTTGCTGTTCCAATACGGCCGCTATTTGATGATCGCGGGCTCTCGTCCCGGCACGCAAGCGACGAACCTGCAAGGGATTTGGAACGATCAGACGAGGCCGCCGTGGAGCAGCAACTACACCATTAATATCAACACCCAGATGAATTACTGGCCCGCGGAGACGGCCAATCTGCCCGAGTGTCACGGGCCGATGCTCGACCTCGTCGGCAAGATCGCGGAAACCGGGAAGCGGACAGCCGAAGCTCACTACGGCGCCCGCGGATGGGTCGCGCACCATAACGTCGACTTGTGGGGACATACGGCGCCCGCGGGAGGCCGAGGGGAGGGCGACGCGTCGTGGGCGATGTGGCCGATGGGCGGCGTCTGGATGGCGCAGCATCTGTGGGAGCATTACGCCTTCGGTCTGGATCTCGGTTACTTGCGGACGACCGCTTATCCGACGATGAAGGAGGCCGCGCTTTTTTGCCTGGATTATCTGGAAGAGGACGAGCATGGACGGCTGATGACGAATCCGTCGACTTCTCCGGAGCACAAATTCCGCTACGACGGCAAGCTGGCCGCGATCAGCCGGTCGTCGACGATGGACATGGCCCTCATCTGGGATTTGTTCACGAATTGCATCGAAGCCGCAGAAGCTCTCGGCATCGACGAGTCGTTCGCGGAACAGCTCAATCTCGCCAGAGAGAAGCTGTACGCGCCGCGGATCGGCCGAGGCGGCCGACTGCAGGAATGGTTCGAGGATTTCGCGGACGAAGACCCGCATCATCGCCATGTGTCCCATTTGTTCGGCGTGTATCCGGGCAGGCAGTTGACCGAAAAAGGGACGCCGGAGCTGTTCGCCGCAGCCCGCCGTTCGCTCGAGCTGCGAGGCAACGACGGCACGGGATGGAGTCTGGGCTGGAAAGTCGGGCTGTGGGCGAGATTCCGCGACGGGCGGCAATCGTTCGAGCTGTTGACCAACTTGATGAAGCTTGCCGAAGACAGAATGAACGACGCCCGGGGCGGATTATATCCTAACCTGTTCGACGCGCACCCGCCGTTCCAGATCGACGGCAATTTCGCCGCGACGGCCGGCATCGCGGAATCGCTGCTGCAGTCGCACGAAGGCGGTCTCGAGCTTCTCCCGGCGCTGCCGGACGCTTGGCCGGCCGGCTTCGTCTCGGGCTTGCGGGCGCGGGGCGGCTTTGAAGTCGGCCTAAGCTGGCGGGGAGGCCGGCTCGAAGAAGCGCGGGTGACTTCTGCCGCGGGGAGGAAGTGCGTCGTCCGGGAAGCGGCCGGCTTGACGGTGACGCTGGACGGAGCCGATATCGCCGTCGACCGCGCGGAAGACGGCAGCCTCGCGTTCGCGACCGAAGCGGGACGAACGTACATCGTGCGTCCATAGAAGGGATATCGCGAGCGAGCCCGTCGGCTTCGGCCGCGGCTAGATACCGAAAGGACGACTCGGAGACGATCCGCGTCGTCCTTTTTTCTTTTCTCGTCTGGTCTCGCGAGAAGGAAGGGCGGCGTTCGACCGCCCGACCACCCGCCCGACCAACCACCCAACCACCCGACCACCCGCCCGACCGCTAAACGGACTCAGATGCGCTTATTTTGTCGAAACCCCCTCATTTTGGGGTCGTTTCGGACAGACGATCCGTTATTTCGATGATCAATGGCCGAAATCGCGATCTCGGAGCCAAATAACGGATCCTCTGTCCGCGAAGATGCGCAAAACCCGGCTTTGTTCACAATTAGCGGATCCTCTGTCCGAACTGAACTGGGAAGATGGGACGGCGGAGCAAAAGGACGATGAGTCGAAGGGAAGATGGGACGGCAAAGCAAAGGAGGACGATGAGCCGAAGGGAAGATGGGACGGTGGGGCACTGAGGACGATGAGTCTGAGCGGAGACGGGACGGTGGAGCAAAGGAGGACGATGAGCTGAAGGGAAGATGGGACAGTGGGGAAGGGGACAGCATGACAGAAGGTTCGTCCGATGCGCAAGCGTTTCGCAACTTCGTGACGGCCTTGGGCAATCCGGTGTTCCAAGGACGATCGTATCGAAACGATGGCTCATTTGTCGACAAATCGAAGATTGATTTAAAGCGCAATCACCGTTATACTTTGGATTAAGCGCTTTACTAAAATTGGTATGATTTTTGATCATTGTTGGCGTTATTAATGGGATAAGCGCTTAACTTAATCGAATGGGGAGAACGACATGAGCACGACGACGATTCGCTTGACGATGGCGCAGGCTCTGATCAAGTTCCTGGACCAGCAGTACATATCCGTGGACGGGGCCGAGACGAAGTTCGTTACCGGGGTCATGGGCATCTTCGGGCACGGCAACGTGACGGGCATCGGCGAGGCGTTGGAGCGCAGTCCGGGAAGCCTCGTCTACGTGCAAGGCAAGAGCGAGCAAGGGATGGCGCACGCGGCGACGGCTTACGCGAAGCAATCGCTGCGCAGGAGAATCTACGCCTGCACGTCATCGATCGGCCCCGGCGCATTGAACATGGTGACGGCCGCCGGCACGGCCACGGTCAACCGCATTCCGCTGCTGCTGCTGCCGGGAGACAACTTCGCTTCCCGCCAGCCCGATCCGGTATTGCAGCAGCTGGAAGCGGGCCACGATTATACGATCGCGGCGACCGATTGCTTCAAGCCGGTCAGCAAGTATTGGGATCGCGTCGTGCGGCCCGAACAGCTGATGACGGCGGCGCTCAACGCGATGCGCGTCTTGACGGACCCGGCGGAGACGGGGACGGTCACGTTAGCGCTTCCGCAGGACGTGCAGACGGAAGCGTACGATTACCCGCTTTCTTTTTTCGCGAAGCGGGTATACGTCATAGAGCGCCAACAGCCGTCGGCGGAAGCCGTGCAAGCGGCGGCCCGGCTCGCGCTCGGGAAGCGCAGGCCGCTCATCGTCGCGGGGGGAGGGGCGCAATATTCCGCTGCGACGAAGGAGCTCGCCGCGTTCGCGGAAAAGTTCGGCATTCCGGTCGCGGAGACGCAGGCGGGGAAGGGTTCGCTCCCTTGGAACCATCCGCTGAACGTCGGCGGCATCGGGGTGACCGGCGGGCTGGCCGCGAACCGCCTGGCCCGCGACGCGGATTTGATTATCGGCGTAGGCACGCGCTATTCCGATTTCACGACGGCTTCGAAATCCGCGTTCGTCCACCCGGAGGCGGCGTTCTTGAACGTAAACGTTAACCGCATGGACGCGATGAAGCTGGACGGAACGCCGCTGACGGGAGACGCGCGCGAGGCGCTCCGGTTGTTGGGCGCCGCCCTGTCGGAAGCCGGATACGCCTCCGGATATGCGGACGGGGAAGTCGAATCGCTGCGCGACGATTGGAACAGCGAGGTCGACCGGCTGTACGGGCTCGAACGCGAAGACGGACTGGCGCAGACCCGCGCGGTCGGCATCGTGAACGAGACGATCGGCGAGGATGCCGTCATCGTCTGCGCCGCTGGCAGCCTTCCGGGCGATCTCCAGCGCTTGTGGCGGGTCGGCAACGAGCGGGGCTATCATCTGGAATACGGGTTTTCCTGCATGGGGTACGAAGTGAGCGGCGCGTTTGGCGTCGCGCTCGCCGAGCCGGATCGGGAGGTCTATGCTTTCGCGGGCGACGGCAGCTACCTGATGCTCCATTCCGAGCTGGTAACCAGTCTGCAGGAAGGAAGAAAGCTGACGGTGCTGCTGTTCGACAACCACGGCTTCCAATGCATTCATAATTTGCAGCGCAGCCACGGCAGCGACGGGTTCGGCAACGAATTCCGCTACCGCGAGCCGTCCACAGGACGATATACGGGCGAGCCGTTGCCGATCGACTTCGCGGCGCACGCCCGCAGCCTCGGCGCGGCTGCGTACAAAGCCGCAACGGCGGAGGAGCTTCGTCGGGCGCTGCGGCTGGCCAAGGAGGACACGAAGACGACGCTGATCGAAATTTCCGTTCTTGCGGGCACGAATTCGGACGGATACGAGTCCTGGTGGCACGTCGGCGTGCCCGAAGTATCCGCGAGCGGGAAGGTCGTCGAAGCGCACCGGGAGATGAGCGAGAGCAAATCGTCGGCGCGAGATTATTAGGAGGGAAAACACATGTCTTTATTTCCTTTTCGATTAGGCGTACATCCGATCAACTGGGTCGGGGAGGACGTGAAAGAGCACGGCGAAGCGACGGCCTTCGAGCGGATCGTCGACGATATCCAATCGCTCGGATTGACCGGAACCGAGATGGGACGGAAATTTCCGACGGACATCGAGACGCTGAAGCGGGAGCTCGGCAAGCGCGGCATCCGGCTCGTCTCCCAGTGGAAATCGGTGCTGTTCTCCGATCCGGCTTACCGGGATCGGGAGCTGAACGCTTACCGGGAGCACGCGAAATTTCTGAAGGAAATGGGCAGCACGGTCATCAGCACTTGCGAAGTCGGAGGCTCCTTGCATTTCGATCCGAGGCGAACGCCGAACGAACGCGAAGTGATCCCGTTAGACGAAGCCGGCTGGGCTTCCTTGTCGGAAGGCCTTAACGCCGCCGGGCGGATCGCGAGGGAGCTTGGCTTGAAGCTGACTTACCATCATCACGGGGGCACCGCGATCGAAAGTCCGGAAGAGATCGACCGGCTGATGGCGGTCACGGATCCCGAAGCCGTCTACTTGCTGTACGATACCGGCCATGCGCTCTACGGCGGCGCGGACCCGCTGGCGCTCTTGCGCAAGCATTACGACCGGATCGCGTATGTCCATTTGAAGGATGTGCGCCAATCGCGGCTCGATCAAGCGAAGGCTAAGCGTTTGGACTTCGTCACCTGCATTCGCGACGGTGTATTCACCGTACCGGGGGACGGGGACATCGATTTTCGTCCGATCATGAACGAATTGATCGCCCGGAATTACGACGGCTGGGCTCTTCTCGAAGGAGAGCAAGATCCGGCCGTTCATCCGGCCCGCGAATATGCGGCCAAAGCGATCGCGTACTTATCCTCTATTATCCAAGCGAAGGAAGGCGAGCATAGATGAGCCGCATTTCTTTTCCCGCGGGCAGAACGTTCGAATTCGCGGCCATCGGCCGCCTGTGCATCGATTTGAACGCCAACGAAATCAACCGGCCGATGGAGCGGACGATGACGTTTACGAAATACGTCGGCGGCTCGCCGGCCAATATCGCGATCGGGATGAGCCGGTTGGGCCGCAAGACGGCGTTCATCGGCAAGATCGCCGACGATCAGATGGGAAGATTCATCCGCGAATATTTGGTCAACGAGGGCATCGACGTCCGCAACGTCGTGACCGACCGGACGGGCGCTGTCACCGGATTGGCGTTTACCGAGATCAAGAGTCCGACCGAATGCAGCATTCTGATGTATCGCGATAACGTCGCCGATCTTAAGCTGAGCCCGCTCGAGGTCGACGAATCCGTCATCGCCGACAGCAAGGCGCTGCTCGTCTCCGGGACGGCGCTGGCGGCCAGCCCGTCGCGAGAAGCGGTGCTGCTCGCCGTCGATTACGCCCGCAGGCACGGGACGGTCGTCGTCTTCGATCTCGATTACCGGCCTTATACGTGGACATCGCCGGAGGAAACGGCAATGTACTACAACCTGGTCGCCGAGAAGAGCGACATCCTGATCGGCACCCGGGAAGAATTCGACTGCATGGAAACGTTCGAGGACAATCCGGAACGCGCCGACGGCAAGACCGCTTCCAAGTGGTTCCGCCATCGCGCCGGCATCGTCATCGTCAAGCACGGCAAGGAAGGCTCCATCGCCTACAGCGACGACGGCGGGCAGCACCGCTCCCGATCGTTCCCGGCCAAGGTCGTCAAGACGTTCGGAGCGGGCGATTCGTACGCCGCAGGCTTCCTGCACGGCCTCATGTCCGGCTGGACGATCGGCCGAAGCATGGAATTCGGCAGCGCTGCCGCGAGCATCGTCATCTCGAGCCATAGCTGCTCCGACGCGATGCCGACGGCGGATCAAGTCGCGGATTACATCGAACGGTGCAACCGCGGCGAAATTACCGCAGGCTAGCTTCATCGCATCAGCAATCTACGGAAAAGAGGAATCGGAATGAGCGCAAAGTTGAGAAACTGGATCGGGGGACGATGGGTCGAAGCGGACGCCGCGGCCCTGGAGAACGTATACAATCCGTCTACCGAGGAAGTATTGGCGCAAGTGCCGCTGTCTTCCGCGTCGGACGTGGACAAGGCCGTACTGGCGGCCCAAGAAGCATTCGCCGGTTGGAGCCGGACGCCGGTTCCGCGCCGGGCGAGAATCTTGTTCAAGTACCAGCAGCTGCTCGTGGAGCATTGGGAGGAGTTGGCCCGGCTCATTACGCAGGAGAACGGAAAAAGCTACGGGGAAGCGTACGGGGAAGTGCAGCGCGGCATCGAATGCGTCGAATTCGCGGCGGGTGCCCCCACCTTGCTTATGGGCAAGCAGCTTCCGGACATCGCGTCGAATTTGGAATCCGGCATGTACCGGTACCCCATCGGCGTCGTCGGGGGCATCTCGCCGTTCAATTTTCCGATGATGGTGCCGTGCTGGATGTTCCCGCTCGCGATCGCTTGCGGCAATACGTTCGTGCTCAAGCCGTCGGAACGCACGCCGCTGCTCGCGAACCGGCTGGCCGAGCTGTTCGCCGAAGCCGGGCTGCCCGCCGGCGTGCTCAACATCGTGCACGGCGCGCGGGACGTCGTCAACGGACTGTTGAAGCATCCGGGCGTGCAGGCGATTTCGTTCGTCGGCTCGCAGCCGGTCGCCGAATTCGTCTACCGGACGGGAACGGCGAACGGCAAGCGGGTGCAGGCGCTCGCCGGCGCCAAAAATCACTCCATCGTGCTGCCTGATGCGGACCTCGACCTCGCGGTCAAGGAAATCGTCAACGCGGCGTTCGGATCCGCGGGCGAGCGCTGCATGGCGTGCGCCGTCGTGATCGCCGTCGGGGGTATCGGCGACGAACTCGTGAACCGGCTAGCCGAGGCCGCGGACCGCTTGACGATCGGAGACGGCTTGCAGGAAGGCGTCTTCCTCGGACCGGTCATTCGCTCGTCCCACAAGGAGCGCACGCTCGGCTACATCGCTTCCGGCGAAGAAGAAGGCGGCTTGCTCGTGAGGGACGGCCGGAAGGACCCGGCGGCGGGAGAACGAGGCTATTTTGTCGGCCCGACGATTTTCGACCGGGTAAGCTGCGAGATGAAAATCTGGAAGGACGAGATCTTCGCGCCGGTGCTCTCCGTCATGAGAGCGGACGCGCTGGACGAAGCCGTCGCCATCGCCAATCGCTCGGAATTCGCCAATGGCGCTTGCCTGTTCACGGATAGCGGAAGCAGCGTTCGCCGCTTCCGGGAGACGATCGACGCGGGCATGCTCGGCATTAACCTGGGCGTCCCGGCTCCGATGGCGTTTTTCCCGTTCTCCGGCTGGAAGAAATCGTTCTACGGCGATCTTCACGCGAACGGCGAGGACGGCGTAGCGTTCTATACGCGGAAAAAAATGGTGACCGCCCGTTGGTAAGGGACGGAAGTATCCTCAACATGGAAAAGGATGGCATGACGCATGAAGAAGATCAGAATCGGCATCATCGGCGCGGGAAGAATCGGCAAAATCCATGCCGACAACATCGGCAGGCATCCTCGGGCGGAAATCGCGGCGATCTGCGATTTGTTCGCGGACGATCGTCTGGCCGAGTGGGCGCAAGAGAGAGGCATCCCTCTCGTGACGAAAGACAGCGAACGGGTATTGAACGACCCCGGTATCGACGCCGTATTCATCTGCTCGACGACGGACACCCACGTCCCGCTGATTAAGAAGGCCGCGGCGCAGGGCAAGCATATTTTCTGCGAGAAACCGCTCAGCATGGATATCGGCCTGACGGCAGAAGCGCTCGAAGCGGTCCGGATCGCGGGCGTCAAGCTTCAGATCGGCTTCAATCGCAGGTTCGACCACAATTACAAACGCATTCGCGGTCACGTCCTGTCGGGAGCGGTCGGCGACGTCGAGCTCGTCAAGATTACTTCCCGCGATCCGGCGCCTCCCCCGGAGGAATACATCCGGAATTCGGGCGGCATGTTCATGGACATGATGATTCACGACTTCGACATGGCCCGTTACTTGTCCGGACTGGAAGTGGAGGAAGTGTACGCCCAAGGCGGCGTGCTGATCGATCCGGTATTCGGCAAGCACGGCGACGTGGACACGGCGATCGTCACGCTCCGCTTCGAAGGGGGTGCACTCGGCGTCGTCGATTGCAGCCGCCGGGCGGCTTACGGCTACGACCAGCGCGCCGAAGTGTTCGGCTCGAAAGGAGCCGCCGTATCGGCCAACGATCGACCGAATACGGCCGTCTTAAGCACGGCGGAAGGCGTATGGAGCGAGAAGCCGCTGTACTTCTTCCTGGAACGCTACGAAGCGGCGTACCGGGAAGAGATCGAACGCTTCGTCGACTGCCTGCTAGGCGGAGACGAAGTTCCGGTCACGGGCCGGGACGGCGCGGCCGCGGAGAAAATTGCGCTGGCCGCAAAGCTGTCCCTGAAGGCGAACCGGCCGGTAAAGCTCGCGGAAATTGAAGACGAACTGCGGAAGGAGCCGAGCAAATGAGCGAATTGATCGTACGGCCGTCGGCGGCGTCTCCGGACGCCGGTACCGGCCCGCAACCGTTGCTGTCCGTATCGCCCGAATCGGCCGGCTGGCAATACGTCGGTTTCGCGGCGTACCGGCTTCAGGCGGGGGAAAAGTTAAGCCGGTTTACCGGAGACGACGAAGTCTGTCTCGTCCTGTTGTCCGGCAAAGCGAACGTCGCGACGGCCGAACGGGCATGGCGAAATGTCGGACAGCGGATGAACGTGTTCGAGCGGGTTCCGCCGTATGCCGTCTATATTCCGAACGGCGACCGTTACGAAGTCGAGGCGGTCACCGAGCTGGAGCTCGCGGTATGCCAGGCCCCAGGCAGGGGTAATCACGAAGCGAGGCTGATCGAACCGGAGCAGATCGGCGCCGAGACGAGGGGGCAGGGCGCGACGCAACGCTATATTCATAACATTTTGCCCGAGCAGCAGCCGGCCGACAGCCTCCTCGTCGTCGAAGTGTTCACGCCGGAAGGCCACTGGTCCAGTTTCCCGCCGCACAAGCACGACCGGGACGCATTGCCGGACGAATCGCTGCTGGAGGAAACGTACTATTACCGGGTGCAGCCTGAGCAAGGCTTCGCGATCCAACGGGTGTACACGGACGACCGGACGCTCGACGAGACGCTCGCGGTCAAGGACGGCGAGGCCGTGCTTGTGCCGAAGGGCTACCATCCCGTGGCCGCTCCTCCCGGCTATCAAGTTTACTATTTAAACGTGATGGCGGGCCCGTCCCGCACGTGGAAATTCCGCAACGATCAGGATCACGCGTGGCTCGCGAACTCCCCTGGTTTTCCGCCGAAGTAACGGTCGGTTCTTGCATTGTGGGAAGAATCGTCGGATAATGTCCAGATAAGGGGCGCGATTCGTCCACCCGATCTATCAAGCGATGAATGAGGATGGCTATGAAAACGACGACGATCTACGACGTCGCCAAGGAAGCCGGCGTATCGATCGCCACCGTCTCCAACGCGATCAACGGCAAGGGCAAGGTCGGCAAAAAAACGAGGGAAGAAATTTTCAAAGTGATGGAGCGGCTGCAATATCGGCCCAGCGTGATCGCCTCGGCGTTAATGGGCAAGAAAACGTATACGCTGGGTTTGCTCGTTCCGGACGTCTCCAACCCGTTCTTCTCCGAGATGGCCCGTTCCGTGGAAGATCTCGCGCATAGCGAGGGGTACAGCGTCATCGTGTGCAGCACCGACAACGAGAACGAGCGGATCGACAAATATTTGCGGCTGCTCGAGCAAAAAAGCGTCGACGGCATCCTGATCGCCACCGGCATGGAAAACGGCGAACCGTTGAGACGGCTTGCGGACAAATCGGTGCCGATCGTAATGATCGCCCGGGAAGCGGCGAACGTTCAAGCGCACTGCGTGCTTACGGACGACTTCAAGGGCGGCGCGCTCGCCGCGGAGCACCTGCTCGGGCTAGGCCATCGGCATATGGCGATTCTCGCGGAGAAAGCCGAAGTCAGCAGCAGCGTCGAGCGGGTCAGAGGCTTCCGGTTCGCGTTGTTCGAAGCGGGAATCGCGCTCGGAGACGAGCGCATCGTACCGTGCGAATCCAGCATTCAAGCCGGCAAGCGGACGACGGCCGCTATGATCGGCGGGAAAGACCGCCCGTCGGCCGTGTTCTGCTGCAACGACCTGCTCGCGATCGGCGCGCTTCAAGCCGCCAAGGAGGCGGGCATCCGGGTGCCGGAGCAGCTATCGGTCATCGGCTTCGACGATACGATTCTATCCGTCGTGGCCCATCCCGCGCTCACGACGATCGCCCAGCCGATGGATCGAATGGTGAAGCTCGCTTTCGGCTTGCTGGTCGGCGATTCCGCAGACGGGGAGGCGATCCGGCAGCGGATCGTGATGCCGCCCGCGCTTATCGTAAGGGAGTCGACGGGCCGGCCCGCGGGTTCACCCTAGGCAATCGGGGAGCATTCGCGCAGATTACGCATGATGCAGAAAAAGGCAGGGGTTGGACATGTCAAACGCGATCGATTTCATCTCCGTTTTTTTCAAGGATTACGAATTGTATTTCCGCATCTTGATCAGCGCCGTTCTCGGACTCTTGATCGGGTTCGACCGAACCCACAAAAATAAACCGGCCGGGGTCAAAACGTTTACGTTCGTAACGGTCGCCTGCGCGCTCATCACGATCGTGTCGATCGAGAGCGTAGACGTGTTCGGCCATCTGCACGATCGAACGATGATGGATCCGATGCGTCTCGCGGCCCAGATCGTGACCGGCCTAGGCTTCCTCGGAGCCGGACTGATCATGAAATCCGGCTTCGAGGTGAAGGGGCTGACGTCCGCGGCGATGATTCTGTTCGCGGGAGGCGTCGGCATCGGCATTGGCTCCGGCTTCTACGGGTTCGTGCTGTTCGCGATCGCGGTCGTCTTCGTCTTCGCCCGCATCGGCGGTTGGATCGAGAAGTGGGAGCACGACAAAATGCAGGCGGGAGCCAAGGAAGAACCGTCCGAGGACGCGCCGGATCCCGACTCGTCCGAGATCAAGTGAACATCCTCGCATAGACAAAAGACGGCGCATATGCGCCGTCTTGCGTTAATGGATCGGAAAACCGACCGGCGTGCGGCCGAACAAGTCCGCGGGGATGATGACCGCCCTGATCTCGCTCCAGCCGTACCGGGCGAGCGATTCTTCCCATACGATGGGACGCAGCCGCTGTCCCTCGCCGTAATAGAGCCCCCCGTTCGGCCCTCGATAGACCAAGTAGTCGTACAGCTCGTGTTCCTCCCAAATATTCCCTTGCATCGGCCAGCCTTCCGCCAAGCTCCAGATTTGCTCGTAGCCGACCGGAATCGCCTCTTCTCCCCGCAGACCAAGCGCCGAGAGCACGGCTTCGTTGCGGACCGGATAACGGATGCCGTAGCCGACGCCATAGATCCCGCCGCCCGGGTCCCTCGCCAGGAAGACGTCCGGATAGCCGTCGGGGAAGTTCCCGAGGTCGATCGGGACGCCGTCCGGAAGCCGGCTGAGCATGGCTGACCCGCACCGTCCGACTCTATCGAAGCTCAGGCCCATCCGGCAAAACGTTTCATAGGAATGGATCGGCCGCTTGTGCCCTCTTTCGATCCGGTAGACGCAACCGTCGTCCCCCATGCCGTACCAGCCGCTCGGCAAATCCGGCGCTTGCGGGGCGTGATGCGGGTGGGGAGAGGCGTAGCGGTCGGGCAGGAACGCCGGATCGTGGCGCAGGATCAACCTCTCGGGATTGAATCCCCATTTGCGAATAAACTTTCTCCGATTTTCCCCCGCGACCCCGTACATGTCGATCGCGTTCGATTGAAAGCTGCGGTTGCCCTCGTGATAGACGAACGAATCTCCCGCGAGCTTAAGGAACAGTCCCGCTTTCAGGGCGCGGTAGCCGAGATCGATATCCTCGTAGCCGCCGACGCCGAATGCTTCGTCGAACCCCCCGAGCTGTTGCCAGGTGCTCTTGCGGAGGAGGAGGCAGAACCCGCTCAAGGAAGCCAGCTCTTGCCACAATGCCGGATTGTGCCGGTTGAACTGCTCCGCGAACTGATGAATCTGCCCTTCGCTTTCGAAGCTCGCGGGAATTTTCTGCATCGGCAGCACGAAATTCGATTTCGGTCCGACGATTCCCGTTCTTTCGCCGGCGTTCAAGCATTGAAGCATGGTGGATAGCCAGCGGTGGGAGACGATCGTGTCGTTGTTCAGCAGCAGCACGTAATCCCCGCGCGCGACGGCGGCCGCTTGATTGCAGGCGGCGGCGAAACCTCTGTTGGCGCCGTTGGCGATGAGCCTCACGTCGGGCTGGGCGGCAAGCCATGCGACGGTGCCGTCCGTCGAGCCGTTATCGACGAAGATCAGTTCGTACGGACTGTCCGTAAACGTCCGGATGCTGTGCAGGCAGCGAACCGTCTGGTCCATATTGTTCAGGGTCAGGACGATGATGCTCGTCAGCATGGGCGCGCTCCGACGGCGAAGAGCAGGTCGGAGAAACGGACTGCGTATTTTTCCATCGAGAACTCCCTCCGAACATGTTTTTTACCCGCCGCAACGAGTTTTTTCCTTAAGTTCCCGTCCGACAGCAGACGCTGGATTTGGCGCCCGGCGCCTTCGATATCCCCATGGACGTAATAAAGTCCCGTGACTTCGTCTAAGATGGAAGCGCCGACGCCGTCCGAGTTGGAAGTGACGACCGGACAACCTCCGCTTAGGGCTTCCAAGGCGACGTATGGGGCTCCTTCGGCCTTGGAGGTCATACAGATAACGCCTCCGGAGGAAGCGATCAGCTCGTAGTAATAAGGCATCAGTTCGTTCGCGACGTTATGGTGATGAAGCAAGTACGGTCCAAGCCCGAGCCGTTCGGTCCATTGCGCCAGCGCTTCGTTCTCCCCGGGCTCCGCGAGCGAAGGATCGGTGAACATCCATAGCATGACGTTCGGCGAGTGCCTGACCACCTCGGCTCCGATGCGGAGAAAGTCGCGCCAGTTTTTGTTGTCTTCCAGCCTGCCGATCCAGACGATCGGCCGGTAAGCGAGAGGGGCGGCCGGCGGATAGGCGAACGAACGGCGATCGTAGGGCTGCGGATCGAACGGATTGGGAAACGCGAACCGGGGCATGAGCGGGAACAGCTCCTGAAGCAATAAGCCGATATAGGGTGTGCCGGGATAAAGGATGGCGTTCGCGAATTGGTTCACGTAGGGTCTGGCGGCGGACAAGTTCTCGCGCGCGTGGTTCGGCGGCCCGAAGCCTTGGATTTCGTAAAGGAGCGGCTTATCGTAGCCAAGCTGGCGAAACAGCGCCAGATGCAGGAAAAACGACGTGACAACGATGCAGTCGAACGAATAATGAGCGAGAATATGGCCGACGGAAGGCGGGTCCGGCGCGTAAAAAACCGGGATTTCCGGAGCGTAGCCCGATGAACCGCTGCCGTGCTGGAAGTAAAGAAAATGGCTGCGGATTCCGAGCGGAAGCAGCGCCTTGTATCTTATCCGATTCAAAGTGTCTACTCCGCCGCTGGGCAAAATGAATACGAACAGGACGTTCACGGGCCTCCCTCCAAGCTTGATCCGTCACAGCAGGTTGAGCAAGGCGTGCATCCTCGGCGCGTAGTGATCTCTGACGAGATTGAACTCGTGGTCGACGATCGCCTTTTTCTGCACCGAGCCCATGCCGTCATGCCACCGGTACAGCGTCAGCACCTCGTTGATAAAATAGAAATCGACCCGGTCGAGATGAACCCTGAGCCAGTAATCGTAATCCTGCGTGCAAGCGAGCGCCTCGTTGAAGTAGCCGATTCTCTCGGGCAGGGTACGATGCATCATCACGGTCGACCCGTTGATCGGGCAGAAAGTAAACAAGGCTTCAATGAATTTGCGAAGGCTGGGGAATTTGACGGCAAGAGCGCGCATCGTAATTTGGTTGTTAGCGTCGATCAGGTGAAAATCCGTGCAGCTGATCAACGCGCGATGTTCTTCCATGAAAGCGACCTGACGGGCGATCTTGTGCGGGTACATCAGGTCGTCCGAGCTGAGCCAGGCGAAGTATTTGCCGCTGGCGATCCGCAGCCCGTAGTTCAACGCGCTGGCGGTTCCTCCGTTGGCTTTGCCGAAGTAGCGGATGCGGGAGCGGAACGGGTCCAATTTGTTCTGGTGCGCGGTGGAGCCGTCGTCGACGACGACGATCTCGATGTTGGGATACGTCTGGTTGAGGACGCTTGCGATCGCCTGGTCGATGAACGGACAGTTGTAGAAAGGGATAATGACGCTCACGAGCGGAAAAGAATCGTTCGACATGGGGGAACCTCCAGACCGGGATGGGATGTACTAGTGTATGTGGACAGGGCGGTTGCCGCCACGACGCTTGAACCCGATGCCTCGCCTATTTTCGCCGCGATGTCCAAGCAGGTAGCCGGCCGTGTCCATACAATGGGGCAAAAGGGTAAAGGATGAAGCTCATGCGGGCGATCGTCACAGGGGGAGCGGGGTTTATCGGCAGCTGGCTTGTAAGGGCGTTGACGGAACGGGGGCACGAGGCGATCGTCATCGACGATCTGAGCGCGGGCGACCCCGGCAATATGCCGTCCGGCATCGAATGGCACCGGGTCCGGGTAGAAACGGAGGAAACGGCGGAGCTCATCGCGCGGATCAGCCCCCGGGTCGTCTTCCATCTGGCCGCGCAAGTCGGCGTGGGAAGCTCGATGAAATCCCCGCTTGGGGACGCCGAGGTCAATATTCTCGGCACGCTGCGCGTGCTGGAAGGATGCCGGAAAGCGGGCAGCAAGCTGGTCTTCTCCTCGACTTCGGGCGTGTACGGGGAAGCGGTCGGCGCCGGAGCGCTGCGCGAAGACAGTCCGATTCGACCGTTAGCTCCGTACGGACTGTCGAAATGGGCGGCGGAGCAATATATTCGCCACGCCGGAATATGGTGGGGGCAATCTTATACGATTCTAAGGTATGCCAACGTATACGGTCTCGGTCAGACCGCGAGAGGCGAAGGAGGCGTCGTCGCCTGCTTCCTGGAACGGGCGGCCGGAAGGCTGCCGCTGATTATCCACGGGGACGGCGAGCAGAGCCGCGATTTCGTGCACGTGGACGACGTCGTGCGGGCCAATCTGGCCGCGATCGATCGCGGAGACGGCGAAACGCTCAATATCGGAACGGGAATCGCGACGCCGATCAACGAATTGGCGAATTTGTTCGAGCGGCTCGGGGCAGCCGGCGGCGGAAGAATCCGCGAGCCGGCCCGCGCCGGGGACGCGCGCTGCAGCAGACTGTCTGCCCGGGCGGCCAAGAAAGCGCTAGGGTGGGAGCACGAGATCGATTTGCAAGCCGGACTGGCTCGGCTCGTCGCGGAGCTGCCGCCAGGCGGGGCTGCCGACGGCTAGAGCGTCCATCGCAGCAACGCGCCGGCTTGCGTCAGCCCGGAACCGAAGCCGTACAGCGCCATCAGCTGTCCGCTGCGGAGCTTGCCCGCCTTGTAGGCGGCGTCGAGGGCAAGCGGGATCGAAGCCGCGGACGTGTTGCCGTGGCGGACGACGCTCTCCAGCGCTTTCTCGGGCGGAAACGTTAATCTTTCGCAGATCGCTTCGATCATTCGCAGGTTGGCGCTGTGCGGAACGAACCAGTCCAGCCGCTCCGGCGCAATGTCGGCCAAGCTTAGCAGCTCGCGAACGCCTTCCGGCACGGTCGACAGCGCCCACTTGTACACTTCCCTGCCGTTCTGCACGATCGAGGCGCCGGGATCGCAATAGACGTGTCTGCCCCCGGATCCGTCCGTGAAGGCGTTAAAGGCCAGAAACGCGCCGGAATCGGACGCCTCCAGCAGCGCCGCGCCCGCTCCGTCGCCGAACAGAATGCATGTCGACCTGTCGGTGTAGTCGGTAATCCGCGTTAGCGTCTCCGCGCCGATGACGAGAATTTTGCGATAGGCGCCGGTCAGCAGAAGACCGTCGGCCATCTGCAAGCCGGTCACGAATCCGGCGCAAGCCGCGCTGACGTCCGCGGCGATCGCGCGCTTCGCGCCGATCGCCGCTTGCACTTGCGAAGCGACGGACGGAAACGGCCGGTCCGGCGTCGTCGTGGCGACAAGGATGCCGTCGATGCTCGCAGCGTCCGTATCGGGGAAACGCTCGAGCAGGTTGCGAACGGCGGCGACAGCCAGATCGCCGGTCGTTTGTCCTTCCGCGGCTTGGCGGCGCTGCTCGATTCCCGTCCGCCGGACGATCCATTCGTGATTCGTATCGACCAGCTTCTCCAGATCGGCGTTAGTGATCGTCCGTTCGGGCACGTAGCTGCCGATCGCCGTCAGACGCGCTTTGGACGAATAGGGACGTTGAGACATCGAATCTCCTCCTCAGGATAATGATGAATCGTAAGGATAATTGATATCAAGTTTTAGTACCTGGTATTAAAATCTATTGTAAAGCCCGCTCCTTCGTTTTGTCAATAAGCGGCGCGAATGCGCGCCTATTCGAATAATCGGCCCCATGGAGACGCATCCTAGGATTGGCGAAAGTTCGCCGATCTCGAAAAGTCGAACAAGGGGGCTTCCATTCGTGCGCAAAGGATTTATCGCAATGACGGTCTTGCTCTGTTCCGCGATCGCCATGTCGGCATGTATGGCCAGAACGGGCGACGTCGGGAATAAGAACATTCGCAACAATGCCGCGCGCCAGAACGTCAACCGCGGCTACGAATCCAACGAATTCGGCTTGCGCGGCAACGGGACGAAAATGCGTTTCGCGGACGACGAGGCGAATATGCAAAATCGGATCAACGGCCGGCAAAGGGTCAACAACGGCGTCGTCGGCATGCACGGCAATTCGCGGCTCGAGCTCAGCGACAAAATGGCCGACAAAATCGCCGCGATTCCCGGCATTAGTTCCGCCTACGTCATGCTGACGGACCGCAACGCCTACGTGGCCGTCGTGGAAGACGACAGGGCGAACACGGGCGCGACTTCGGAAACGGACACACTGAAGGACAAGGTCGCGAATCAAGTCAAATCGTTGTCGCCTTTGACCCAGAACGTCTACGTGTCCTCGAATCCCGATTTCATCGGACGCATGGAAGGCTACGCCAACGACGTAAGGGCCGGACATCCGGTCCAGGGCTTCTTGACCGAGTTCAATGCGATGGTCGAGCGGATTTTCCCGGCCGCTTCCGGAGTGCCCGCCCGTTAATCCGTCCCGTCGTCGAAAACGTCCCTCGCGGTTCCTTAACCGGCGGGGGACGTTTTCGTTTCGTTTTGCGATCGGACACAGGAGCCCTTATTTTGCCGAACCCCCTCATTTTGATGGCGATTCGGACAGAGAATCCGTTATTTCGATGATGAAGGGCCGAAAACGCCATCTCGGAGCCAATTAACGGATCCTGTGTCCGCAAAGGTGCGAAAAACCCCGGTTTGTTCACAATTAGCGGATCCTCTGTCCGAACGGGCTGGGGGATTGGAGCAAGGCGGGATGGTGGGCGATGGCGGAAGACCGACGGTGGGCGATAGAGTAAGGCGGGCGGAGGGAGAAGTCTGCGGAAATGGAAGAACAGGAAGAGGAACGAAACGGGTACGAAAGACCGTCAGGGCGAACCCTCAACTGTTTTTCTTAAGGCGCCTTGCGCGGCGGTCCCTTGCGACGGAGTGCCCATTTTCCCCGACCTCCGCACCACGGGAAAACCCCTTTCATATGATAAAGTTGACTGTATCCCTATACCTTGTAATCACACATTCCCGGGCAAGGAGGGGTGACAAACGTTGAAAGGCAGCGACCATAAAAGCAAATTCCTACTCACCAATCGGGAACGCGAAGTCTTTGAACTGCTGGTACAGGATAAGACGACCCGCGACATTGCGCAGCAGTTGTTTATCAGCGAGAAAACGGTTCGCAACCACATCTCGAATGTGATGCAAAAGCTGAATGTCAAAGGTCGTTCGCAAGCGGTTGTCGAGCTTATTAAGCTCGGGGAGCTAAAGATTTAAAGCAGCAGGTGCACCTTATTATTGCCGCTGATCGATCGGCGCGGGCCTTCTTTTTCGTTCCCGGAAGGGGACGGGAAGAGGGCTTTTTGATTGGATGCGGCGGCCGCTCTAGGCTCATTTGAATCGGAAAATCATTCAAAGAAGTTTTTTCAATTTGAAGCTCCGGAATTTGTTGTTCGTAACAGATTTCGCTTGTTCCTCCTACTCCGTACATTCTCTTGGCTCTTCCGTTTATAAAGTCAATGTGAATGCCAATCCCAGAAAGTGCGTCGGTATCGAAAACTGTTGCAGCACAACCTGTATCAAAAAGAACGTTACGTAAAACAATTGATCGATTGTTGTGAGATAACGTTAAGGAGACAATAGGCAAGCCATGCTGGAGTTGTATCTTCATTACGGTTGCCTTACACCTGAGAAAAACTCCTCAACCACTTCTACATCACTTCGGCTGGTGTGGAATACGTATAGTTCGCGTGTTGGATACAGCTTGTGCATTTGCTTATACCCGTTCCACGCTTCCTGTGGACTATCGTAATCCTGAATCACCGCCATATCCTCCAGCTGACGCAAACGGTTATAGGAGCTTGCTTTTATCGCCTCCACTAGCACAAAACGACGGATGCAACTCGGCAATTTCTCCCCATTTCACCGGCTTCACCTCACTTGAAATTGTAGTATTTTTATTATATCATAGTTGCCCAAGCATGATAGAAGTGAGTGAGGAGATAAACTGAACGATACGATGATGTCGTGCCTTCTTTTTTCGTTCCCGGAAGGGGAGTGGAGAAGAAGGCTTTTTCTATCGGACCCAGATGAACCCAGATGACCTTATTTACACGAAACCCCCTCGTTTGGTGATGCGGACAGAGGATCCGTTATCTTCATTATAAATGGCCTAATTCGCCATCATTGAATCAAATAAGGGATTCTCAGTCCGCAAAGATTGCGTAACCCCCGGGTTTGTTCACAGATAGCGGATTCTCTGTCCGAACGAACGGTTGCGGCGACGGAGCAAAAACGATGAGACGGCAGGGGCTGGGGCGACGGGACGGTAAAGCAGCCGTCCGGCGGAGATCCCCGCGGTTTGCGGAAATATGACCCGTTGGGGGCGCGGAAATGAAGGTTTTTAGCTGCCTTGGTTTACGCGTCCGGCGTCCGGTCCAAGTAAAGGCGAGTCACCTCGGTCGTATCCTCGGTTTCTTTTTCCTCGTCCGTCGCTTCCTTATCGAGCGCTCTATACGTTTCGATTCCCGGAGCGATATTGGGCTCGCTCTCTTCGCGATCTTTTTCTTCAGCCATTCGGTCCTCTCCTTCGCTTTTGTTTATTCCCGGCAGATCGAACGATAGCCTTCGTTTTGCTTCAGCTCTTCGACAGGTTTGTCGTCATCGGTAAAAACGGAATCCTCATTCACCGGGGAATGCGGCTCGTCGGTTCGGTCTTGCGGGGCGATCGGGGGATCGAGAAACTGATTGTTGTCCGGCACTTGATTGCCTCCTTCGCGCCAGTATCTTTCCCGTTTAAAGTTCGTTCGCGAATCCCGTTTTATTCAATCGCCTGCCCGCCCAAGCGGGAAATAGGCTCGAAAGATCGCATCAAGTTGTTAATGCAGGCAAGCCGTTGAAAGGAATGGGGGTCGAAGCAGCGGCGCGTTGCCGAACGGCTGACGCAGGGCTTTAATCGCCGTTGCAACGGCGACTTCCGGCGCTTGTGTCAATATTGTTACGTTGTGATGCAAATCACATTCGGCGACTCCCATTCGGTATTATGATGAGCGTGATCATGATGATACCGATAGAAGGGAGCAATACAGATGAAGAAATGGATGGGTCTGGGTGGACTGCTGCTGGCGGCGGCGCTGGTCGCTTCGGGATGCGGCGGAGGCGGCGGCAAGACGGAGTCGAGCCCATCACCGGCGGCAGCGGCAGGGGGAGGCGAGACGCAATCTTTCACGGTCGAAGCGACGAACTTCAAGTTCGAGCCGGGAGAAATCAAAGTGAAGCAAGGCGACGAAGTCAGCATCACCTTGAAGAACGCCCAAGGCAATCACGACCTGAAGATCGAAGGCTACGACAAAGTCGTCAAAGGGAACGCCACGGTAACGTTCGTCGCGGACAAGACGGGGGAGTTCAAGTTCATCTGTTCCATCTTCTGCGGCAAAGGACACGACGATATGATCGGCAAGCTGATCGTGGAATAAAGATCGACGAAAGCCCTCGGCGGGTGCCTGCCCGGGGGCTTTTTGCCGTTCGTAAAGGGCCGTTCGGCTTATCGCCGCCGCGCGGCGATTCGGGGTCGGATGTAACAAATCGTCCACATCGGGGGTCGGATTTCCGTGACAATTGTCACAGTGCGACGGGTCCGGAGTCCTTACAATGAAGTCAACTTTGAGTTCAGGAGGGAACCGCAATGCGAGAAGATCGAACGGCGTCCGCGCCGGGCGACAACAGTTCTGCCCCGGAAGCGAAGGAACCGTCTCTCAAAGGGACGTTCGCTTCCGTCATGCTGCTGGGAGCCTTCTTGGCGATCGCTTGGATCGGGGTTTTCATTCTATTCGTCGCTCGTAACTAGAAAGGGGTAGTGGTCAAGATGCATATGCACCGCTTGGAGAAAATATGGCTTAGCTTCGGCGTCGCCATGCTGGCCGTGTTTTTGCTCGTGCTGGGGGTCATGACGTTCGGCAGGGGAATCGCTCCGCCCAACGAACACGTCCATCGGATCGATCCGGCGAAAGTCGACGAGACGCCGCCGTTCGACAAGCCCCAACTGACGAAAATCGGAGAGAACACGTACAAGGCGGTCATGGTCGCTTACGCCTTCGGTTACGATCCGGAGCCGATGGAGGTGCCGGCGGGCTCGACGGTCCACTTCGAGATTACGTCGTCCGACGTCGTGCACGGCTTCCAGATTCCCGGAACGAACGTCAACGTCATGGTGACGCCCGGCGAGGTCAGCCACGTGTCCCACACGTTCGATCAACCCGGAGAATACTTGATCCTCTGCAACGAATATTGCGGGATCGCCCATGAAATGATGAAAACCACCCTAGTGGTGAAATAGGAGGCCGCGTCCATGATGGAATCCAAAAATTCGACATTCGACCGCAAGGACGGCCGGCTCGTTCTCGCCCACATTTTGTTCGCCTTCGGGGCGTTGCTGATCGGCGGCATCGCGGGCATGCTGCAGGGAATGGTCAAGGGCGGAACGATTACGCTGCCGGCCGGCATCGGTTATTACGAGCTGCTGACCGCCCACGGGGTGCTGATGGCGCTCATCTTCACGACGTACTTTATTATCGGCTTTCTCTATTCCGGCGTCTCCCGAACGCTCGGCGGGCAGCTGCTGCCGTTAACGAGAAAGCTGGCATGGATCGGCTACGTCCTGATGTCCGTCGGCACGCTGATCGGCGTCGTCGTCATCCTGCTGGGCAAAGCGAGCGTTCTCTATACATTCTACGCGCCGATGAAGGCTTCGCCCTTTTTCTACATCGCGCTTGCCCTCGTCGTCATCGGGAGCTGGCTGAGCGGGTTCGGCATTTTCCATCAATACCGCCACTGGCGCAAAAGCAACAAAGGCAAGCTGTCTCCGCTGTTCGCCTTCATGTCCGTCATTACGATGCTGCTCTGGCAGATCGCGACGATCGGCGTTGCGGCCGAGGTGGTCATCCAGCTGATCCCGTGGTCGTTCGGGTGGGTGGAAACGGTCAACGTCGTGCTCAGCAGAACGTTGTTCTGGTTTTTCGGTCACCCGCTCGTCTATTTCTGGCTGCTGCCGGCCTACATTTGCTGGTACGTGATCATTCCGAAAATGATCGGCGGCAAAATTTTCAGCGACGCGCTCGCCAGATTGTCTTTCGTCTTGTTCCTGCTCTTCTCGATTCCGGTCGGCTTCCACCATCAGCTGATGGAACCGGGCATCAGCCACTTCTGGAAGTATCTTCAGGTCGTGCTGACGTTCATGGTCGTCATTCCTTCGCTCATGACCGCGTTCGCCCTGTTCGCGACGTTCGAGCTGAGCGGCAGGGCGAAAGGCGCGAAGGGGCTGTTCGGCTGGGTCAAGTTCCTGCCGTGGAAGGACGTTCGCTTCTTCGCCCCGTTCGTGGGGATGCTCGTCTTCATTCCGGCGGGGGCGGGGGGCTTGATCAACGCGAGCAACCAGATGAACGCCGTCGTGCACAATACCCTCTGGGTGACGGGACATTTCCATCTGACCGTCGCGACGAGCGTCGCGCTGACGTTTTTCGGCATCGTCTATTGGCTCATTCCCGCGATTACAGGCCGCGTGCTGACGCCGCGATTGAACAAGCTCGGCATCATTCAGACGCTCATCTGGGCCGTCGGCATGTTTTTCATGTCCGGATCGATGCACTCCGTCGGCTTGCTCGGATCGCCGAGACGGACGGCCTACACGACGTACGGCGACCATCCGGACGCCATCCTCTGGATGCCGTACCACGTGGCGATGGCCGTCGGCGGAATCATCCTATTCATCGCGCTCGTGCTGATCATTTACAACGTCGTCGCATTGATGCGCGCGCCGAAGGGGGAAACCGAGTACCCGATCGGAGAAGTCTCGGAGGCGGCGGAGCCGACTCCGCGGTACTTGGAAAATTGGAAGCTGTGGATTGCGATTACCGTTATTCTGATCGTGATCGCGTATACGATCCCGATCATCGACCAGATCGGCAATCCGGGCTCGCCGGGCTTCGTCACCTGGTAATCGACCGGAGACCCGGTCAGGTCTGCTTGTCGTTTGTTCCGCCAGATCAGCCAAAATTAGAGGATTTTGGATATTTCCGTCGAACATTTCAGGGAAGGCAACATTATCCCGTGATTTCGAGGAGGAATATCGGATATGACGGATACGCATTCGAATCGGCCGGAACAGCTTCGGCCGGACGCCGAGGAGCGGGCGCAAGCCGAGTCGGCCGCGGCCGCCGGCGCGATCCCGGGGGACGACGGGGGGGCTGCGCCGCCGACGGAACGGAGCTCGCCGCTCGCCGAGGTCGACGGCCGGCGCCTGCTGGAGCTGCTGCAAAATCCGGCGGCAGCGCTTAAGCTTCAACCGCGGAAGGAATGGATCTACGGCGCGATCGGCGCGGCCGCGGGCGTCATCGGGTTCGTCGTCTGGATCGGGCTGTTCCAGGCCGCCCTCCGGCAAGCGTTCAACGCGTTCGGCGGTCTGGGCAACTTGTTCTTGGGCGGCGTTCTGGGGAATGTTTCGGGGAGAGGCTTGCTGATCTCGATCCTGTCGCTGGCGATTCTGGTCGGCGCGCTGACGCTCATCGGCAATTGGCGGGGCGCGCGGAAGCGCGATTGGCTCGAAGCGCTCTCGTACTACGGGGGGACGCAATTGCTGTTCGGCGCGGTCTGGGTCGCGGCGGGATTGCTCGCTTTCCTGTCGTTGCAGTTGTCCACGCTTATCGGGGCGATCGCGCTGCTGATCAATTTGCTGCTCCTCGTCGGCCAAGCGGTCGATCTGCACGAAGTCGGCCCGGAGCGGAAGTTCCTGTACATCGTGTACTCGGTCTCGGCCTACGCGCTGCTGCTGTTCCTCGTCTTATCGCTAGTCGGCTGACCTGCAGCCCGAACGAACGGCCTCGCCGGCTTGCGACCGGCGGGGCCATTTGCTTGATCTTCCGCTACCGGACACAGGAGCCCTTATTTTGTCGAAACCCCCTCATTTTGACGGTGCTGCGGACATACGTTCCGTTATTTCGATGATCCGTAGCCGAAATCGCCATCTCGGAGCCAAATAACGGATTCTGTGTCCGCAGAGATGCGCAAAACCCGGTTTTGTTCATAAATAGCGGATCCTCTGTCCGAACGGTTTGGGGCGGCGAGTCGAGCGGAGCGGGAGGCATACGGCATCGGAAGGCGCCGAAGGTGGTTTTTCCTTTGTCCGGTTTGAACTTCCGCGAACAATAAGATATATATAGATAATAAGTTACGTACAGAGACGGATATCCAGCGAAGCGGGGGATCGATTTGCCGGGCAACGACAACCATCCGAACGAAATGACGAAACACGAGCAATTGCTTCAATATATTCGCGAGCTGCCGGTCGGCACGAAAATACCCGTCCGGCAGATGGCCAAGGACAGGGGCGTGTCGGAGGGCACCGCCTACCGTGCGATCAAGGAGGCGGAGCAGCTCGGCCTCGTCAGCACGAAGGAGCGGATCGGCACGGTCCGGGTCGACCGCAAGCGAAGGAGCCATCCGGAGCAGCTGACGTTCGCCGAAGTGCTCGACATCGTCCAGGGAAGCTTGCTGGGCGGGGAAGAAGGGTTGGAGAAAACGCTCCACAAGTTCGTCATCGGAGCGATGGAGCTGGACGAGATGAAGGCTTACATCGACGCGGGCAGCCTGCTGATCGTCGGCAACCGGCAGAACGCGCACCGGATCGCCCTCGAACAAGGCGCGGGCGTGCTCGTGACGGGGGGATTCGGGACGAGCGAGGAAGTTCGGGCGCTCGCCAACGGGCGCAAGCTGCCGATTCTGACGTGCCGGCACGACACGTTCACGGTTGCGTCGATGATCAACCGGGCGATGTACGACCAGATGATCAAGCGCAAAATTATGATCATCGCCGACGTGCTCGAGCCGTCGTCTCGCGGCGGCTCGCTCAAGATGTCCTCCAGCGTGGCCGATTTCCAGAAGCTCAGCGAGGAAACGGGCAGCAGCCGCTTTCCGGTGACCGACGAATGGAACCGCGTCGTCGGCATGATCACGTCCAAGGACGTCGCGGGCTCGCCGCCGGAGCATACGCTGGACAAGCTGATGACGAGGCGCCCGATGACGGTCACGCTGAATACGCCGGTCGCCTCCGCCGCGCACCGCATGGTGTCGGAAGGCATCGAATTGCTGCCGGTCGTCGACCGGCAGCGCAAGCTGATGGGGGCGATCAGCCGGGCGGACGTCTTGCGGACGATGCAGTTCGCCAACCGGCCGGCTTATCTCGGCGAGACGTTCGACGCGCTCATGTGGGGCGGGTTCGCGGAGCATCGCGACGAGGATAACGGGCTGTATTATACCGGCCTGGCGACGCCGCAGATGTCGGGGCCGCTGGGAACGCTGTCGGAAGGCGTGCTGAGCTCGCTCATGCATCAAGCGGCGAGCCGGGCGGTGGAAGAGCTGCGGAAGAGCGAGCATCTGCTCGACAATATGACGACGTATTTCCTGCGAACGGTTCCCGTCGACGCGAGCCTGTCGATCGTTCCGCGGATTATCGAGGCGAGCAGAAGGTACGTGAAGGTGGAGGTGCAGGCGATGCTGGACGGGGAGGTCGCCGCCAAAGCGATGATGACCGCGCAGACGATCGACCCCGCGTAACCGCGCGGATTACTGCTGCGGCAGCCGCCGGAAGCGGGCGTGGTTGCGCGCGCCCGCGAACAGGTTGAACAAGCCGAGCAGGAGGAAAACCGCGCCGACGACGACCCGGACCGAAGATCCCGGGAACAGGAACATCTGGATCAGGGCCATGAAGATCAGCATCGTCCCCATGCTCATGTTCATGCGGGACGCGTACAGGCCGCGCATGCGGACGTCGGCGGTCCGGCGGGACCGATAGCTGTAGAGGGCGGAGAAGACGCAGCTGACGACGATCGATATGCCGAAAATCCATTGCAACGCGTTAACCATATCGTGAAAACAGCTCCTTGCTTCGCTTTTGCCGAATGAACAATATTGTACCATATCATCGGCCGGAAAGCGCGCCCGACCCGTCATTTGCTCAAATGCTTTTTCGCTTCCACCCACGCCTGGAGCACGCCGTCGACGACGAGGATCGTGCGGATCGTTATCACGTAATCCTGGCCTTCCACGTTGTCGTAGACTTTCGTGCTCAGCAGGCTTCTCGCGAATTGGGCGTCCTTGTTAATCATATAGATGCTTCTGCCGTGGAAGATCGACAGATCCTCTTTCAGCCTCTTCTTCAGCTCGTTTTCCGTCAAAATATCGATCGTTTCCGTTTCCGCTTGTTCGTGAAGGAAAATCGTCTTGATGCTGATGATCGTATTTTCCTTCTGGTCTTGCCGCGCCATATGCAAATCCTTATTAAGCGATTCGACTTCGTCGCGCAAAGCGGCGTTCTGCAGGATGATCTGATCCACGATGCTGTTCTGCAAGGCGCTGTACACCGCGCTGCCGACGATCATGCCGCATACGAAAAAAGCCGTCACCTGCATGAATTTCTGGAATCGGTCGAACGAAGGAACGCGCATCGCGGATCACCACCCGTTATGGTAAAGCCATTTGACGAGCTCGACCCCCATGTGGGACCCGAGAAAGGCGAACAAAATGTACCCGATCTGCTGGATCGCCGGGGAGAGGTAGCCTTCGAGCATATGAGATTCGATGACGCGGATCGGATCGATCGTGCCGCCGACCGCGGCGACGAGCGCCCAAATTTTAAGGTTGCCGGCGACCTGGAGCATCTTCTCTTTGGGCGGAATGAACATGAAGACCGACCCCATGCCCGCGAGCAGCGCCCCTCCCAGCACGACACCGAACGCGATGAAGAAGCTGAATGCCGCTTTCGTGAAAAATTCGTCCATTCCTCATTCCCCCTTCGAGATCGTCCACTATCATATCTATGGGACTGGCCCATCCGCTTATGATACAATTAATTAAAGAGAACGATAGCGGAAAAGAAGGGATGACCATGTGCGATTTCGTCCATCTGCACGTCCATAGCGAATACAGTCTGCTAGACGGCGCGGCGCGCGTCAAGGAGATGGCGGCCAAGGCGGCCGAGCTCGGCATGCGCTCGCTCGCGTTGACGGATCACGGGGTCATGTACGGGGCTATCCCTTTCTATAAAGCTTGCAAGGAGCGGGGCATCAAGCCGATCATCGGGATGGAAGCCTACGTGACCGCCGGTTCCCGGCACGACAAGCAGTCGCGCAAGGAACAGCCCATCTACCATTTGACGCTGCTCGCGAAAAACGAGACGGGTTACCGCAATCTGATGAAGCTGACGACGATCGGCCATCTGGAAGGCTTCTATTATCGTCCGCGCATCGATTTCGAAGCGTTGTCGGCGCACGCCGAGGGCGTCGTCTGCCTGAGCGGCTGCATGAGCAGCGAGCTGTCGCGCCGGCTTGCGGAAGGCGACGAAGCGGGAGCGAGAGAGACGGCGCTCAAGTACAAGGAGCTGTTCGGGGACGACTATTACCTGGAAATCCAGGATCACGGCATTCTGGAGCAAAAGCAGATTACGGCGGGCGTCATCCGGCTGTCGGAGGAGCTGGGCATCCCGCTCGTCGCGACGAACGATTCCCACTATATATGCCAGGACGACCACTCCCTGCAGGACGTGCTTCTGTGCATCGGCACGGGCAAGACGGTCGACGATCCGGATCGCTTCAAGATCGAGACCGACCAGCTGTACCTCAAGAGCGGGGAAGAGATGGCCGCCCTGTTCCGGCATGTGCCTCAGGCGATCGCCAATACGGCCAGAATCGCCGACGCGTGCAATCTGGAGCTGGCGTTCGGGCGGCATATTCTGCCGTCGTTCTCCCCTTTGCCGGAAGGCCGGACGGCGGGCGCTTACTTGCAGGAGCTCTGCGCTGCGGGCTTGCGCGAACGATACGCCGGCTCGGAAGCCTGGCGGGACGCTTCGTTCCGCCAGGCCGCAGAGGAGCGGCTTCGCTACGAGCTCGGCGTCATCGGCGACATGGGCTTCGACGATTACTTCCTCGTCGTCTGGGATTTCATCCGGTTCGCGCACGAGCAAGGCATCGTGACGGGACCGGGCCGCGGCTCGGCCGCGGGCAGCCTCGTCGCCTACGCGCTGAAGATCACGGACGTCGATCCGATCAAGCACAAGCTGCTGTTCGAACGGTTCCTGAATCCGGAGCGGGTGACGATGCCGGATATCGATATCGACTTCAGCGACGAGAGGCGCGACGAAGTGATCCGCTACGTCGTCCGGAAGTACGGCGCCGAGCACGTCGCCCAGATCATCACGTTCGGAACGCTGGCGGCCCGAGCGGCGGTCCGGGACGTCGGGCGCGTGCTCAATCTGCCGTACGGCGAAGTCGACAAGGCGGCCAAGCTCATTCCGGGCATGCCGGGCATGTCGATCGAACGGGCGATGAAGGAAAGCCCGGATTTCAAGGCGTTGGCGGAGGGCGAAGGCAGCGCGGCGCCGCTTATCGCCATGGCCCGCAGAGTCGAGGGCATGCCCCGGCACGCTTCGACCCACGCGGCGGGCGTCGTCATCTCGTCCGATCCGCTGACCGATTACGTGCCGCTTCAGGAGGGCGCCGAAGGCGTTCCGCTCACGCAGTATTCGATGGAGCACCTGGAAGCGGTCGGCTTGCTCAAAATGGACTTTCTCGGCCTGCGCACGCTGTCGATTATCGAGCGGACGCTCGCTTCCGTTCAAGAACGGCTCGGGAAGGAGCTCCGCTGGGAGGACGTCTCCTACGAGGACGGGCCGACTTACGCATTGATGGGAAGAGGCGAGACGACCGGCATCTTCCAGCTCGAGTCCGCGGGCATGCGCAGGGTGCTCAAGGAGATGAGGCCGTCCTCGTTCGAGGACGTCGTGTCGGCCGTCGCGCTGTACCGGCCGGGGCCGATGGAATTCATTCCGCAATTCATCCGCGCGAAGCACGGACAGGCGGCCGTCGAGTTCCCTCATCCGAGCCTCGAACCGATCCTGTCCGATACGTACGGCATTATCGTCTATCAGGAACAAATCATGCAGATCGCCTCTTCGATGGCCGGCTTTACGCTCGGCCAAGCGGATTTGCTCCGGCGGGCGGTCGGCAAGAAGAAGCGGGAAGTGCTCGACGAGCAGCGGACGGCCTTCGTCGAAGGAAGCTTGCGGCAGGGCTATTCCGCAGAAGAGGCGAACGCCGTCTACGACCTGATCGTGCGTTTCGCGGATTACGGCTTCTGCCGGGCGCACGCGGCGGCTTACGCCGTGCTCGCGTTCCAGACCGCCTATCTCAAGGCCCATTACCCGGTCGAATTCATGGCCTCCATGCTGACGGCCGTCGTCGGCAACCAGCGCAAGACGGCGGAATACGTCGACGAATGCCGGAGGATGGGCATCGCCGTGCTGAAGCCCGATATTAACGACAGCGGCGTCTGGTTTACGCCGATCGCCGGCGAGAGCGGGGCGATCCGCTTCGGGCTCGCGGGCGTGAAGAACGTCGGCACCCAAGCGATCGAGAGCATCATGAGGGAGCGGGGAGAGAAGCCGTACGAGAGCTTGAGCGACTTCTGCCGGCGGATCGATCCCCGCGTCTGCAACAAGCGCGTCGTCGAATCCCTCGTGCAGGCGGGCGCCCTCGAATCGTTGCCGGGACACCGCTCGCAGCAGCTCGCGGCGCTGGAGCCGACGCTCGCGGCCGCCGCGCTCTGGCGCAAGGAACGCGAAGAGCTGCAGATCGAGCTGTTCGACTTCGAAGAGAAGCCGAACTGGAACGTGGACATGCCCGACGTCCCGGCTTATACCCAAACCCAGACGCTGGAGCTCGAAAGGGAGCTGATGGGCCTGTATTTGTCTGGCCACCCGCTGGACGCGCACGAAGAGCGGATCGCGGAATTGAAGCTGGACCGGCTCGTGGACATCGCCGAGATGAGCGACGGCGCCACGGCGTTCACGGCGGGCATGATCGTGTCGCTGAAGCCGTTCGTCACCCGCAAGGGCCAGGCGATGGCTTTCCTCGAGATCGAGGACCGGATCATGGGGACGGAGCTCGTCGCCTTTCCGTCCGTCTGGACGAAAGCGTCCGCGTTCGTCAAGAAAGGCTCGCTCGTGTTCGTGCGGGCGAAGGTCCAGCAAGGCGACGAAGACTACAAGCTGCTCGCGGACGATATCCTGCCCCTGGACGCCCCCGATTTGCAAGCCCAGGCGGACAGACTGCGCCGCGTCGGGCGAGGCTATCGCGCGGGCGGCTCATACGGCGCCGGACCGGTCGGGACGCCGGCGTCCGGCGGGCCGGCGAACCGGACGCACGCGGCGGCCGGGCGCGGGACAAGCGTCGCCGCCGCGGCCGTCTCGGGGCGCCCGGCCGTGCGCGGTGAGCCGCGCGTCTATATTCTGATCGACGCCGAGCACGAGCGGCCGGCCACGCTGATTCGCCTGAAATTGTTGCTGAAGTCGCATCGAGGAGATCTGCCGACCATCCTCCGTTACGAGAAGGAGCGGCGCACCGTCGCCCTTAGCGACGAATACAAGGTCGATCCCGGTCCGGAGCTCGTCGGGGAGCTGGAGAAGCTGCTCGGCGAAGGAACGGTCCGGGTGAAATAACAGAGAGCATAGAGAAGGGTCCGGAGGGCACGACTGGGCCTATTGGGACCGAATGATCCAGCGGGTGCTGGCTTGGCTGCCGCTCGGCGCCGATTGACCTCGCCCGCTTCCGGCTCTCCGGCGGGCGGGAACCCTACGGGGAAACTCCCGCTCATCGGTTGCTAGTCTTGCGGATTCTATGCTATGATTTCCATATTGCTTGTCCCGCGAATACGTTGAACGATTAAGAAATTGGGGGTACCGCATCATGTGGACGGTCATCTACATCGCGCCGACCGCTAAGATCGCCGACAGAATTCAGCAGCGTCTTACCGATGAAGGTTTTCTCGTACAAGTACGCCCCATCAACCTGACCAAACCGCAATTCGAAATATTGGTTCCATCCGGCGAAGTGAGGGAAGTGCAAGAGGTATTAGGGAGCATTTTGCACCAGTAATTCAGGACGATACCTTATACTTGACCGTCCCCATTAACGCTTGTGAGGTGTCGCTGTGTTCAAGGATTTATTTCAGAAGAAGAAATACGCCGTCGTTCCTTCGGAACGCACGAAGAGGGATATTCCCGAAGGGCTGATGAACCGCTGCCCGAAATGCGGGCAGATTTTGCTGAGCAAGGAATTGGAGAAAAACTTGAAGGTTTGTTCCGCTTGCGGGCACCATTTCCGCCTGAACGCCTGGGAGCGCATCGCGATGACGCTCGATGAGGGGCGTCTTTTTGAGCTTGACGAGAATATGATCTCCGAAGACCCGCTGCGTTTCCCCGGATACGCGACGAAGCTGGAGCAGCAGAAGGCGAGCTCCGGGCTGAAGGACGCGGTCGTCACCGGCGAAGGCGAAATCGGCGGCTTCCCCGTCGTCGTCGGCGTCATGAGCTTCGACTTCTTCAGCGGCAGCATGGGGTCCGTCGTCGGCGAGAAAGTGACGAGGGCGATCGAGCTGGCGACGGAGAAGAAGAAGCCGCTTATTCTGTTCTCTACGTCCGGCGGAGCCCGGATGCAGGAGAGCATCCTCAGCTTGATGCAGATGGCCAAGACGAGCGCGGCGCTCGCCAAGTTTCAGGAAGAAGGCGGCCTGTTCATCTCCGTGTTCACGGATCCGACGCTCGGCGGCGTATCCGCGAGCTTCGCCAGCCTCGGCGACTACAATCTGGCCGAGCCCGGCGCGATCGTCGGCTTCGCGGGGCGCATCGTCATCGAGCAGACGATCCGGCAGAAGCTGCCGGACAATTTCCAGACGGCAGAGTTCAACTTGAAGCACGGCCAATTGGACAAAGTCGTCCACCGCAAGGATATGCGGACGCTGCTGACCAAACTGCTAGACATGCACGCGTGGAAAGGAGAGCCGGCCGATGTCCAGTGAATTGCCCTTTGAGAAGCCCCTCGCCGAACTGCGCAAGAAGATCGACGAGCTGAAGCATTTCGGAGCGGAGAAGGAGATCGACTTCTCGGACGAGATCGGCCGGCTCGAAGAGCGCTACAAGCAGCTCGAAGCGGAAATCTACGGCGGGATGAACGCCGCCCAGATCATGCATATGGCCCGACACCACCAGCGTCCGACGACGCTCGACTACATCCCGCTCATTTTCACCGATTTTATCGAGCTCCACGGAGACCGCGTATTCGCCGACGATCTCGCGATCGTCGGGGGATTGGCCAAGCTGAACGGCGTGCCGGTGACGGTCGTCGGCCATCAGCGGGGCAAGGACACGAAAGACAACATTCAGCGGTTTTTCGGCAGTCCGCACCCGGAAGGCTTCCGCAAGGCGCTGCGGTTCATGCAGCAGGCGAACAAGTTCGGCCGTCCGATCATCACGTTCATCGATACGAAAGGCGCTTATCCCGGCGATACGGCCGAGGAGCGCGGGCAATCGGAAGCGATCGCGCGCAATCTTCGCGAGATGGCGGTCTTCGGCGTGCCGATCATCTGCGTCGTCATCGGCGAAGGCGGCAGCGGCGGGGCGCTAGCGCTCGGCGTCGGCAACCGGGTGCTCATGCTCGAGAATGCGATCTATTCGGTCATCTCGCCCAACGGGGCGGCGTCGATTCTATGGAAGGACGCGTCCAAGGCCGACCAGGCGGCGGAGGCGATGAAGATCACGGCGAAGGACCTGCTCGAATTCGGCGTGATCGAGGAGATCGTCCCGGAGCCGCAAGGCGGCGCCCACCGGGATTGCGCGGCGCAGGCCGAGGCGATCAAGGACGCGCTGTGGCGGCATCTTCGGGAACTGACGAAGCTCACGCCCGATCAATTAAGGGAAGACCGGTACCTGAAATTCCGCAAAGTCGGGCAGTTCGGGGCCGCTGAGCTGGAATAGCTCAACATAAATGCGATCTGGAGAGATAAACGGAGGATAAGGAAATCATGCGTAAAACGAAAATCGTATGTACGATCGGCCCGTCCAGCGAATCGCTGGAAAACACGAAGAAGCTGATCGAAGCCGGGATGAACGTCGCGCGGCTCAATTTCTCGCACGGCGATTTCGAGGAGCACGGCAACCGCATCAAGGCGATCCGCCAAGCTTCCGAAGAGCTGAACAAGACGGTCGCCATCCTGCTCGACACGAAAGGACCGGAAATTCGTCTCGGCAAGCTCAAGGAAGAGCCGATCGACCTCGTGCAGGGCGAAGCGATCACCTTGACGACGGAAGAGATTCTCGGCGATATCCGGCGCGTTCCGATTACGTATAAAGAGCTGCCCGGAGACGTCAGCGTCGGCTCGACGATTCTGATCGACGACGGCCTGATCGGCTTGACGGTCGAGGACATTCAAGGCACGGAAATCCATTGCCGGGTCGTCAACAGCGGGCAGATCAAGAGCAAGAAGGGCGTGAACGTGCCCGGCGTCGCGATCTCCATGCCCGGTCTCACGGAGAAGGACGTCAACGACATTAAATTCGGCATCGAGGTAGGCGTCGATTTCATCGCGGCTTCCTTCGTGCGCCGAGCCAGCGACGTGCTCGAAATCCGCGAACTGCTCGAACGGCACGACGCGCGCCATATCCAGATCATCTCCAAGATCGAGAATCAGCAAGGGGTCGACAATCTCGACGAGATTCTCGAAGTGTCCGACGGCTTGATGGTCGCCCGCGGCGATCTCGGCGTGGAGATTCCGGCGGAGGAAGTGCCGCTCGTTCAGAAGATGATGATCGAGAAGTGCAACCGCGCGGGCAAGCCGGTCATTACCGCGACGCAGATGCTCGACTCGATGCAGCGCAATCCCCGTCCGACGCGGGCGGAAGCGTCCGACGTCGCCAACGCGATCTTCGACGGCACCGACGCGATCATGCTGTCCGGCGAGACGGCGGCGGGCAAATATCCGATGGAATCGGTGCAGACGATGTCCCGCATCGCGGAGCGCGCCGAATCCGCGCTTCACTATCGCGAGATTTTCACGAAGCAAGCGAACGCCCAGCAGACGTCCGTCACGGAAGCGATCAGTCAGGCGGTCGCCAACTCGGCCCTCGATCTCGAAGCGAAAGCGATCGTGACGTCGACGGAAAGCGGCTATACGGCGCGGATGGTGTCCAAATATAAACCGAAATCCCCGATCATCGCCGTGACGCCGGTCGAGCAGGTGCTGCGCCGCCTGCAGCTTGTCTGGGGCGTTATTCCGGTCAAGGGCGTACCGGCGGCGACGACGGACGAAATGTTCGACATTGCGGTGCAAGGCGCGCTCGATACGGGCATCGTCCGTCTGGGAGACACGATCATCATCACGGCCGGAGTGCCGGTCGGACGTTCCGGAACGACGAACCTGATCAAGATCCACAACGTCGGCGAACTGATCGCCAAAGGTCAAGGCATCGGCTCGCAGAGCGCGACCGGCCAAGTCGTCGTCGCGAGTACGCCGGAAGAGGCGAACGCCAAGATGACGAGCGGGGCGATTCTCGTCGCGCCGTCCACAGATAAGGAGTATATGCCCGCGTTCTCGAAAGCGGCCGCCGTCATTACCGAATGCGGGGGCATCACTTGCCATGCGGCCGTCGTCGGGCTTAATCTGGGCATACCGGTCATCGTCGGCGTGAACGACGCGACGAAGCTGCTCAAGGACGGCATGGAAGTGACGCTGTACGCCGAGCACGGCGTCATCTATACCGGACAAGCCAAAGTCATGTAATCGGCGCGTTTCGGACGCGCGAACATTCCCCGCAGCGAAGCTGCGGGGGATTTTTGTTCCCGATCGATCGCGGTCGGACACAGCAAACAAGGAGGCGTTCGCGATGGGGAAGTGGTTTCTGCATCCATTGCGGGTAAGATATCAAGAGACGGACCAGATGGGCGTCGTCTACCACGGCAACTACTTGAATTGGTTCGAGATCGGACGAACGGAATGGGTCCGGCGCGCGGGCATCGCGTACCGGGACTTCGAAGCCCGCGGCTTGCTGCTGCCCGTCACGGATGTGGAAGCATCTTTCCGGCAGCCCGCGCGTTACGACGAATGGGTGACCGTATGCACGCGGGTCGCGGAAATGTCGAGCGTTCGCGTCCGGTTCGAATCGCGGGTGATCGCGGGGAATCTGGCGGACAGCCTGGGAACGAGCAGTTACGAAGGAGACGAGCCGCCGGGAGACGTGCTCGTGCGCGGCGGCACCCGCCACGTGTGGGTGAACAAGGACTGGAAGCCGGTCCGTTTCGCGCGGGAAGCTCCGGACTGGTATGATCGAATGATCGCGCTGGCCGGGGCGGAATGACCAACAAGACGAGGAGGATTGTCCGTGCCAAGAAAATGGTTGCCGATCGTCGTTATCGCGTTCCTTCTCGAGATATGGGGCATCTATATGGTTTCCCGTTGGATCGGCGGATGGGGAACGCTCCTGATCCTGATCGCGACGTCGCTGCTGGGCGCTTTCCTGCTTCAGACGGAAGGCCGCAAGGCGTGGCGGGAAGTTCAGCGCCAGATGCAAACGGGCCAAATGCCCGGGTACGCCATGCTGGAAGGGCTATGCGTGCTGGCCGGCGGCATTCTGCTGATCATGCCGGGATTTCTGACCGACATCGTCGGGCTGACGTTGATCCTTCCGTTTACCCGTTCGGCATATAAGCTGCTGATCTATCGTTGGCTCGAGAAGCTGTTCCGGAGCGGCAAATTTACGATCTATCGGGGACCGAACCGGTGGTAGTCCGGGTCAGAACCGATTGCCGTAGCGACGTATTTGCCGATATCGCGGAAGACGTTCGCCCGGTGGCACGCCGTGAGGACGACGACGACGAAGGGGCCGATCAGCAGTCCGAGGACGCCGAACAGCTTCAAGCCGGCGAACATGGCGATCAGCGTCGGCAGCGGGTCGAGCCCGAGGCTGGAGGCGAGCACTTTGGGCTCGACCGCCTGGCGGGCGATCAGAACGACGCCGTACAGGACGGACAGTCCCGCTCCGAGCTGCCAGTCTCCGATCAGGAACGCGTAGGCGATCCACGGAACCATGACGGCTCCGACGCCCAAGTACGGCAACAAATCGACGAAGCCGATGAGCAGGCCGATCGAGAGGGCGTTGTTGACGCCGATGATCCACAGGCCGGAGATGACGACGACCGTCGTGATCGAGATCATGACGAGCTGCGCTTTCGCGTAGCCGAACAGCGCTTGCTTCAGATCGGTCCAGACCGCGCCCGCCCGGCGGATCAGCGCTCTCGGAAACCAGAGCTTGACCCGTCTCGTGTAGCGATCCCAGTCCTTGCCGATGAAGAAGGAAGCGAGCAGGACGATGACGGCGATCATCGCCACGGCGGGCAACGAATACAAGACGTTCGCGATCGCGTTGAAGATCAGGCTGACCAGGCTCGTGCCCGCGTGCGTGATCGTTTGGGCGGTATTCGAAATGCTGCTGTTGATCGTTTCCTTGTAGTCCGGATTTTGCCGGAAAAATTCGTTGATGCGGTTGATGGCGTCTTGAATTTCCGGATTGGCCAACAGGCCGTTGAACGATTTCTCCACCCAGACGATCAGGTTCTGCATGGATCCGGACAAACTCATAATCTCGTCGACGAGCCGCATGATCAGCAAGGAAAGCAGCGCGAGCGCGGCGGCGACGAACAGCAGCAGGGTGAGGGTGACCGCCAGCCAGCGGGGCAGGCGGGCTCGCGCGTGAAGGAAGCCCGTCAGGGGATTCAAGGCGTAAGCGAGCAGCCAGCCGAGCAAAAAAGGATAAACGAAAGGCAGAGACCACCAGAACAGCAAAAAAGCGACGGCGGCGATCGCCACGATGAGCGACAAGCGCCGCAGCTGTCCCCCGATTTTTCGATTCATGCCCGTCCCCTCTTTTCGTCCGATTTTAACCTTTCTTTGTTCTTCCGTTAATGTTCGGTTTACCTTTCGGCAACATAATGAGAAGAGACAAGCCTGCGGACAGGCTTATCGTTTGCCGATCGAACAGGGGGAAACCGCGTTGACGAACGCCAAGAAGTATATCAATCGCGATTTGAGCTGGCTGGAGTTCAACCGGCGCGTGCTGGAGGAAGCCGAAGATCCGTCGACGCCGTTGCTCGAGAGACTCCAGTTTCTGTCTATCACGCAAAGCAACCTAGATGAGTTTATGAGCGTGCGCGTCGCGGGATTACAAGCTCAGGTCAAAGCCGGTTACGGCAAAACGGATTTTACCGGCTAATAAGGCTTGAATAATCGGAACGATTAAGCAAATGACTATAGCGTTTCGAATCGGGCGACGGGAGCGCAAGAACGATTCGTTATGATTCCGATAAAGCATTTTTATGTCCCGATCGGTTCCATTCGCCTGTGAAATCGATTATCATTAAAAAAGGCCAAAAATGCTAATTTATTCGTGGTTTGCGCTTGATATTGCGCCTGGAGAGCTTCTGGCTCGCGCACACGCGGAAGCGACGCTTGCCGGCGGCGCTTTTAGACAAGCCGAGGGCGTTGAATGTTCCGGTCAAAGGAGAGAGAAAAAGATGACAGCAACCAAAGGTCTTGAAGGGATCGTCGCCGCGAAGTCTTCCATCAGCTCGATTATCGACGGCGTCCTGACCTACCAAGGCATTAACATCGACGAACTGGCGGAAAAGGCTTCGTTCGAAGAAGTCGTATACTTGCTGTGGCACGGCAAGCTTCCGACGCAAGCGGAATTGGACGGATTGCTGGCGAAGCTAGGCGATTACGCGGCCGTTCCGGCCGAAGTGATTGACGGATTGCGCCTGTATCCGAAGGGCGCGAATTCGATGGCGGCGCTCCGTACGGCCGTATCCAGCCTCGCGCTGTACGACGCGGAAGCGAACGACATGAGCAAGGAGGCGAACTATCGCAAGGCGGTCAAGCTTCAAGCGCAGCTGCCTACGGTCGTCGCCGCTTTCGCGCGCATCCGCGAAGGCAAGGAGCCGATCGCGCCGAAGAAAGGCGTGGGCATCGCCCATAATTTCCTGTACATGCTGACCGGCGAAGAGCCGGCCCGGGTCGCCGTCGAGACGATGGACAAGGCGCTCGTGCTGCATGCCGACCACGAGCTTAACGCTTCGACGTTCGCTTCCCGCGTCACGGTCGCGACGCTGTCGGACATTTACTCCGGCGTCACGTCCGCGATCGGCGCGCTGAAAGGCCCGCTTCACGGCGGCGCGAACGAAGCGGTTATGGTCATGCTGGACGAGATCGGCTCGCTCGCGAACGTCGAGTCGTACATCCAGAACAAGCTGGACAACAAGGAGAAAGTGATGGGCTTCGGCCATCGCGTCTACAAGAACGGAGACCCCCGCGCCAAGCATCTGATGCAAATGTCCCGCCAGCTCGGCGAGCTGAAAGGCGATATGACGCTGTACGAAATGTCCGTCAAGATCGAAGAGCTCGTCACGGGACAGAAGGGGCTTAAGCCGAACGTCGACTTCTACTCGGCTTCCTGCTACACGATGCTCGGCATTCCGCGCGACCTGTTCACGCCGATCTTCGCGATCAGCCGCGTATCCGGCTGGACGGCCCACATTCTGGAGCAATACGAAGACAACCGGCTGATCCGTCCCCGCGCCGAGTACGTCGGCCCGGTCGACCAGCATTATGTTCCGATCTCCGCACGCGGTTAATCGGCAACGCTTCGCCGGCGGATTGCGCTTTCGCCATGGCTGCGAGGGCAAGCCGCCGGTTCTTTGCGAAAACATACGCAGATCATTTTTAGGAGGAGAAATACGAATATGAAACTCGAGAAATTCGCGGCACCGACTTCCGGAGAGAAAATCACGGTCACTAACGGCGTACTGAACGTCCCCAACAACCCGATCATCCCTTTCATCGAAGGCGACGGCACGGGGCGCGACATCTGGAAAGCGTCCAAGCGCGTGCTCGACGCGGCCGTCGAGAAAGCTTATAACGGCGAGAAAAAAATCGCCTGGTACGAAGTGTTCGCCGGCGAGAAGGCTTTCAATACTTACGGAGAATGGCTGCCTAACGATACGCTGGAAGTCATTCGCGAGATGATCATCGCGATCAAGGGACCTTTGACGACGCCGATCGGCGGCGGCATCCGCTCCCTGAACGTCGCTCTGCGCCAAGAGCTCGACCTGTACGTCTGCTTGCGTCCGGTTCGCTACTTCCAAGGCGTTCCGTCCCCGGTGAAACGGCCGGATCTCGTCGACATGGTCATTTTCCGCGAAAACACGGAAGACATCTACGCCGGCATCGAGTATCAATCCGGCACGGAGGAAGTCAAGAAAGTGCTGGCGTTCCTGCAGAACGAAATGGGCGTCAAGAAGATCCGCTTCCCGGAGACGTCCGGCATCGGCATCAAGCCGGTATCGTCGGAAGGCTCCAAGCGTCTCGTGCGCGCCGCGATCGAATACGCGATCAAGCACGGCCGCAAGTCCGTGACGCTCGTGCACAAAGGCAACATCATGAAGTTCACCGAAGGCGCGTTCAAAAACTGGGGCTACGAGGTTGCCGAGCAAGAATTCGGCGACAAAGTGTTCACTTGGGGCCAATACGACAAAATCAAAGCCGAGCAAGGCGAAGAGGCGGCTAACGCGGCGCAGAAGACGGCGCTCGACGCGGGCAAAATCCTGATCAAGGACGCCATCGCCGACATCGCGCTGCAGCAAGTGCTGACCCGTCCGACCGACTTCGACGTCATCGCGACGCTGAACCTGAACGGCGACTATCTGTCCGACGCCCTGGCCGCGCAAGTCGGCGGCATCGGCATCGCTCCGGGAGCGAACATCAACTACGCGACCGGCCACGCGATCTTCGAAGCGACGCACGGCACGGCGCCGAAATACGCGGACAAAGACGTCGTCAACCCGGGCTCCGTCATTCTGTCCGGCGTCATGATGCTCGAGCACCTGGGCTGGCTGGAAGCGGCCGACCTGATCTACAAAGGCCTCGAGCAATCGATCAAGAACAAGGTCGTCACGTACGACTTCGCCCGTCTGATGGAAGGCGCGACGGAAGTCAAATGCTCGGCGTTCGCGGACGAGGTCATCAAAAACTTCTAATCGCGGCCAAGCGGTCCGCATCGCAGCGGCAATCGAACCGCCGTCCGTTCGGGCGGCGGTCGACTGGCTTGACGAAGGCAATTCGGAGGCGTGTCGAAGCGGTTTTTTGGGGAAAATAATGCCTATACCCGCCCGGTGCTTTCGGATATCCGGGCCCAGGACAAGGAGGACGATCAAATGGCGATCAAACGCGCGAAAATTACGGTCGTAGGCGCAGGGTTTACCGGCGCGACTACGGCGTTGATGCTGGCACAGAAGGAATTGGGAGACGTTGTCCTGCTCGATATTCCCCAGCTCGAGAATCCGACGAAGGGCAAAGCGCTGGATATGCTGGAGTCGACGCCGGTGCAAGGCGTGGACGCCAATATCGTCGGCACGGCGGACTATGCGGACGCCGCCAACTCCGACGTCGTCATTATTACGGCCGGCATCGCCCGCAAGCCGGGCATGAGCCGCGACGATCTCGTGAACACGAACGCGGGCATCGTCAGGTCCGTGTGCGAGAACGTCAAGGCGACGAGCCCGAACGCCTACGTCATCATCCTGTCCAACCCGGTCGACGCGATGACGTACGTCGCGAACAAGACGCTCGGCTTCCCGAAAAACCGCGTCATCGGCCAGTCCGGCATCCTGGATACCGCTCGCTACAACACGTTCCTCGCGCAAGCGCTGAACGTGTCGGTCGAAGACGTGCGCGGCGTCGTGCTCGGCGGGCATGGCGACGACATGGTTCCGCTCGTTCGCTATACGACGATCGGCGGCATTCCGGTCGAGAAGCTGCTGCCGAAGGAACAGATCGACGCGATCGTCGCCCGCACGCGCGTCGGCGGCGGAGAGATCGTCAACCTGCTGGGCAATGGCAGCGCGTATTACGCGCCGGCCGCATCCCTCGTGCAGATGACGGAGGCGATTCTGAAGGACAAGAAACGCATCCTTCCGGTCATCGCCCTCCTTCAGGGCGAGTACGGTTTCGAGAATTTGTTCATGGGCGTCCTGGCGATTCTCGGCGGAGACGGCATCGAGAAAATCATCGAAATCGACTTGACGGCCGAGGAACGGGCGGCGCTCGGGAAATCCGCGGATTCCGTGCGCAACGTCATCCGCATCGTCGACAACGCGTAATTCCGCCGACGCTCAAGATCGCCGAAAGCTCCTCCCTCTGCGGCAGGAGTCCGGCGATCTTTTTGCTGCCTGGGGAGGGTCCTGTCATCCACTTGATCTTTTGCTATCGGACACAGAAGCCCTTATTTTGCCGAAAACCCCTCATTTTGCTAGCGTTTCGGACAGACGATCCGTTATTTCGATGATAGGTGGCCGAAAACGCCATCTCGGAGCCAAATAACGGATCGTGTGTCCGCGAAGGTGCCCAAAACCCGGTTATGTTCACAATTAGCGGATCCTCTGTCCGAACGGCCTAGGGCGATGGAGCAAGGCGAGTTGGTGGGCGATGGAGTAAGTCCGATCTCCGCAAAGCTTCTTCGGCATCCAAGGACGCCGAGGGCGTTTAGGCTTGGAGCCGCAAGTAACGTGGCGATATTGTTACAATGATTGTATGAAGCCTCTTCGCTTGACCGCGAACGGTTTTGCTCGTCCGTTTTTTTGTGTATACTTAGGGTGTCTTAGTCTGTTTTTTTATTAATGGAGGTTGCGACGAATGGCCAATGTGATGTTGTTTTTGCACGTAGTCGGCGCGGTCGGGATGGGCGTGTACGCGATTATGCCGTTCGTGGTCGGGAAGTTCAAGCAATTGTCCGGCGCGGCGCAGGAAGGGTTGGCCCGCGGGCTGATCGGCGGCGGCCGGGTCGGCCAGTATGCCCTGGTGCTGCAATTCGTTACCGGCGGCTATCTGCTGACCGGATTGGACGCGACTTATTCGTACGCCTGGATGACGGTTGTGGGCGTCATCTTCCTTGCCATGGGCGCGTTGTCCGGCATCATTCAAGGCCCGCTGAAGCGGATCGCCGCCGCGTCCGTCAACGGGGAAGACGCAAGCGCTTCGATTGCCAAAGTGCGGACGATGAGCCTGATCGTTTTCATTTTGTTCATGGTCATTCTTTGGCTCATGCAAGTCCCGTGGTACAGAAACTGACGGAAACGCCGCAACCCCTCGTCCTTTCGGGCGAGGGGTTTTGCTTTGTTTTCTGCAAATCTAGTTGTGTTATAATATCGAAATTATCGCGCTTTATGATTCGTCCTTTTCTCGTACTCTATTTGTACGATCGTTTGGAAGGCTCGGTGCTTCTTCCGATGCTGATCGTCGGCTTGCAGCCGCTGTGCGGACTGATCGTCAATTGGTTCGGCGGGGGATGGAGCGACCGGTACGGACGCAAGCCGCTGATGCTGATCTCCCTTGCGTTGCAGATGCTCTGCATGATCGGGTACGTGTTCGCGGATCAAACGCTGCACTACGCCCTTATTTCGATCGTCAACGGACTCGGTTCCGCGCTGTTTCTCCCGGCAGCAACGCGCAGATTACCGACATGGTTCCGGAAGAGAAACGGGCGGAAGTGTTCGCTTTAATGCACACCGCCTTTAACGTCGGGGCGGCCGTAGGGCCGGTACTGGGCTTGATCATGTTCGGCTGGCATCCGGCTTCCGTTTTCCTGATCGCGGCTTTCACCTTGCTGCTGTACGGCCTGCTCGTATGGACGAAGCTTCCCGAGACGGTTCCCGCCGATCGCAGGCAAGCCGGACCCGCGCGGGTTCCGATGCCGAAATTTTCCTGGAAGAAACACAAGCCGCTGATGCTGATCACGTTCCTTAGCTTGCCGGTCGGATTGTTGTATGCCCAGGTAGAAACGACGTTTCCGCTGCATCTTCAGACGCATTTCGACAATTATCGAACCGTGCTCGCCGCGATTCTCACTTTTAACGGCTTGATGGTGATCTTGTTGCAGATCTGGATCGCCAGACGCACGGAATCGATGCGCCCGTACGCCGTCGTCGGAGCGTCGTACGTCCTGTTCGCTGCGGTATGTATCGGTTACGGGTATTCGAGCGTGCTGCTGTGGCTGTTCGTGGCGGAATTCGTCTTTACGGTCGGGGAGATGATCTTCGGTCCGCACATGCAAAAGGCGATCTCCGTCATGGCGCCGGCCGATCAGCGGGGGTTTTACTTCTCCGTGAACAACTCCGGCCACCTGCTGACGCGCGGACTCGGACCGATCCTCGGCGGAATGCTGTTCAACGCGAGCGGAGGAGAAGCGTTGTTCGCGACGCTGGCGGCGCTGATGCTGATCGCAGGTATCGCCCAGGTCAGGGTTTTGCGAAAGTACGTCGTTCGGGCGGATGGATGAAGAGGTAGTTCAAAAAGTCCAATTTTGATCACGAAGCGATCCAGGAAGCGGATTCGACATCGAATCTTGAATTCAGCCGGTTCTTCCGGTACTCACGTAGGTCAACTACGCTCCGTTCCTCATCACCGGTCTTCATCCAACCTTCTCGGTGCTGAAAATCGGACTTTTTGAACACGTACTTAAAGGCAAAAGTTTCTCGTCTCGCGGAAATGCAAACTGGAACAAATCGGATGTCCAATGCGTCTGAAGGAAGAGGTGATCGAATGAAGGCTTCTTCCGTAGTCGCGTTATGCGTTTTGCTGCTATTGTGCGGCGGAATTTTCGTCAAGCCGGACAAAGCCTATGCCTGCTCCTGCGCGGCGCCTCCGTCCGTGAAGGAAGAGTTGAACCGCAAGACGGCGGTGTTCGAGGGCAAGGCCGTCGACGTTATCGTGCCGAACAAAGAAACCATCGATTCCACTGTCGATCGGGTGGAAGTCCGGTTCGAGGTGAGCCGGGCGTGGAAAGGCCAGGTGGACGCGAACGAGACGGTCTACACGGCGATTGGGTCCGAAAGCTGCGGCTATACCGATTTCGAGGCCGGACGAACGTATCTCGTCTCCGCTTACGGTTCGCCGGAGCGCCTCGAAACGGGGATGTGCGAGCTGACGAAGCCTGTCGACCAGGCAAGCGCGGAGCTTGCGGAACTCGGGAAGGGGTATGCTCCCCGTCCTGCCGGAGGGGCGGGCGGAGGAGAGATCGACGCGACTCAGGCGATCGTTTCCTTGGGCTTGCTCGTTCCGGGAGTTTTCGGGCTGTTATTTCCTTATCGGTATAGCGGAACCCGAAAAAGCGACGATGCGCTTACGCTCAGAACCATCATGCTCTTAAGAGGGGCATGCGCTGCGGCGATTCTGATCGGCTTATGGCTGCTGTTGTCCGGCTTGGGGTGGATGTAAGAAACCGAATCCGTGGAAGGAGTGGGAATCATGCGTTGGTTGAATGCGGCAAGCTTGGCGCTGACGATCGTGATGCTTGCGGCGTGCGGGAATCATTCAGGCCAAACGGCCGGCGAGACGCCGGAAGACCCGGTTGCCGTCTATGCCGGGCATGTCGTCCAAAAGTCCGGCGAGAGCATACTCGTCACGACGAATCGGGAGAGAAATTTCGGCGCGGGGGGCGCCAGTCATTATTACCGGGCGATCTGGTTCTCGAACGCGGGGGAAGCCCCCCAAGTAGGGGACTGGGTCGAAGTGCGTTCGAGCGGCCCGATCGCGGAATCGTATCCGGAGCAAGGAAGGGCCGACGAGGTTGCCGTGATCGCGGCGGATCAACCCGAAGGGGCCGTTCTGCAGGTATCCGAAGCGATCCGCAGAGCGCTTATTTCCCCGGAAATCGCGGACGTTATCGCGCCGGCTGTTACGTCGGTCGTTTTCGAGCCGGCGGCCGCGGAGTGGCAAGTCGAGATCGCGCAGAACGGCAAAGAGGAAACGGTCTCGATCCGGATCCCGGACGGAGAGGAGGACGGGGCCGGAGCGAACGCCGAGCCTGCGGAACCGAATGCAGATCCGTTCGGCGAGGACGCCGGGCAGCCGGGAGAGAACGCCGAACCGGAAGGAAGGGCGACGACATGATCGGCACGGAGACGAGGATCGCGAAGTCCGGGAGTGCCTTCTTGCCCCGGCCTTTACGAACGCCCGACCGGACGGTTTGCCCGATCGGGAAGTCCGGGCTGTAAGCGAAAGAGACGCAGAGGGAAGCGTCGCGTTAATCGATCTGAGCGAATAAGATCGCACGTTGCCGGCTATCGGACACAGATGACCTTATTTTGTCTAAAACCCCACATTTTGACGGTTATCCGGACAGACGATCCGTTATTTCGATGATGAATGGCCGAAATCGCACTCTCGGAGCCAAATAACGGATCCTCTGTCCGCGAAGATGCGCAAAACCCGGTTTTGTTCACCATTAGCGGATCCTCTGTCCGAACGGCTCGGGGCGACGGGCCGTAAGTGGACGACGGGCTGTAGAGCGCCTGGGCAATAGAGCCAAGAGGACGCCGGTTCACTGAATGCGTATTGACTGAACGATCTCCGTAAAAAGCTTCTTCGGCGTCTATGGACGCTGAAGAAGCTTTTGCATGTCTCGCGGGCTATTCGCGCCGTTCCGTCTCCGCGAGCTCGTCGAGCGTCTTCTCGAATCCGGGGGCCAGATGGGTCATGAACCAGACGACTTCGGGCATGTCCAGCCGCTTCAGCTTCTCTTCGCTTTGCTTGCGCGCGGTGGCGAACTCGCGATTGCCCGCAGAGAGCTCGCTCGTGCATTTCAAGTACGCATCCAGCAAGTCGGCGGCTTTCAACAAGAGTTCCAGCTCCGGATTCGGGGGCTTGCGCTTCAAGAGCGGACGGTAGCTCGCTTGCAGCTCGGAGGGAACGTTCGCGAGCAGCCGATCGGCGGCCATCGCTTCGATCTCGCGGAAATTGGCGAGAATGCGGGGATTGTGATGCTTTACGGGCGTCGGGATGTCGCCGGTGAACGCCTCCGCGGCGTCGTGGAACAGCGCGTACGTCGCCGCTTCGTCGGGATTGACGTCTTTATTGAAGATATCCCGTGCAATGCAAGCCAGCGCGTGGGCGATGAGCGCGACGTGATACGAATGCTCCGCGACGTTCTCTTTCGCCGTATTCCGCATAAGGCTCCATCTTTCGATATGCCGCAACCGGTACAGGTAAGCCAAGTAATGATTCGCCATGAACGCGACTCCTTTTCTCCCACCGCTCGTCCTTGTGCTATTATATAATGGAAAGGGTACAACGAACAGAGAGGGGATTTACTGCGCTCATGACTTCATCATTCGAACAAAGCGTCTACAAGCTCATCGTAGAAACGTCCACGAACCTTCCGGCAGATGTCCGCCGCGCGATAACGGCCGCCCGGGAAGCGGAAGACCGCGCTACGAGGGCGGGCTTGTCCTTGTCCACGATCGCCCGGAACATCGAGATGGCGGAGTGCAACGTCTCGCCGATCTGCCAGGACACGGGGATGCCGACGTTCGTCGTGCATACGCCCGTAGGCGCCAACCAGATCGTCATGAAAAAGGAAATCCGCAACGCCATCGCCAGAGCGACGAAGGACGGCAAGCTGCGCACGAACTCGGTCGACTCGCTGACGGGCGCCAATACGGGCGACAATCTCGGAGCCGGCACCCCGGTCATTCACTTCGAGCAATGGGATCGCGACGAGATCGACGTGCGTCTTATTCTCAAAGGCGGCGGCTGCGAAAATAAAAATATTCAATACAGCCTTCCGTGCGAGATCGAAGGACTCGGCAAAGCCGGCCGCGACCTGGACGGCATTCGCAAATGCATTCTGCACGCCGTCTATCAGGCCCAGGGCCAGGGCTGCAGCGCTGGATTCATCGGCGTGGGCATCGGCGGGGACCGGACGACCGGCTACGAGCTCGCGAAGCAGCAGCTGTTCCGCAACGTCGACGACGTCAATCCGATCCCGGAGCTGGCCCGGCTGGAAGATTATATTCTCGACAAAGCGAACCGGCTCGGCATCGGCACGATGGGCTTCGGCGGCAACGTGACGCTGCTCGGCTGCAAGATCGGGGTCAACAACCGCTTGCCGGCGAGCTTCTTCGTGTCGGTCGCGTATAACTGCTGGGCATACCGCCGTCAAGGCGTGCTTCTCGACGGCGAGACGCACGAGATCAAGAGCTGGATTTACGAAGGCGGCTCCAACGTGTCCATGAAAGACAAAGCCGAAGAGACGGTCGTGCAAGAGGAGGCGCCGAAGGCGAGAGAGGTCGTCCTGCAGATGCCGTTGACCGAAGAAGACGTGCGGAGCCTGAGAGTCGGCGACGTCGTCATTCTGAACGGCGAAATGCACACGGGACGCGACGCGCTGCACAAGCACTTGATGGATCACGACGCGCCGATCGACCTGAACGGGGGCGTCATCTACCACTGCGGGCCGGTCATGCTCAAGGACGAGGAGGGGTGGCACGTCAAAGCCGCGGGACCGACGACGAGCATTCGCGAGGAGCCTTATCAGGGCGACATCATCAAGAAATTCGGCCTGCGCGCGGTCATCGGCAAGGGCGGCATGGGGCCGAAGACGCTGGCCGCATTGAAGGAGCACGGCGCCGTCTATCTGAACGCCGTCGGCGGCGCCGCGCAATATTACGCGGAATGCATCAAGAACGTTAACGGCGTCGACTTCATGGAATTCGGCATTCCGGAAGCAATGTGGCACCTGCAGGTCGAAGGCTTCGCCGCGATCGTGACGATGGATGCGCACGGCAACAGCCTGCATGCCGACGTCGACCAGAATTCCAAGGAGAAGCTGGCCCAATTCAAGGATCCCGTTTTCGTCTAAAAGCTAAAGGAGCCGCCGTCCGGATATGACCAAATTCCGTTTGAAATTGACCGCCCTGTTCGTCCTCCTGATCGGATTCTCCGTGCTGGCCGCGGGACTCCTGATGGGCAATTCCTATCAGAGCAACCATAAGAAGGCGCTGCAGGAGCATATGATTCGCGAGCTTCACGTGCTCAACGCGGCGGTCCCTTGGCCGGATTCGGAAGATCCCGCCGAGCAGAGCGCCTATTTGCAGGAGCAGGCCAAACGATTCAAGGATATCGCGGGGATGCGCATTACGTTTATTCGCCCGGACGGCCGGGTCGTGGGCGACTCCGATCACGATCCGGCGACGATGGACAGCCATCTGCAAAGGGAAGAGGTCGCGGAGGCGCTCGCTTCCGGCACGGGCAGCAGCGTCCGTTACAGCGATACGTTGAACGAGCGAATGCTGTACGTAGCCATTCAGATCGGAGAAGGGCGAAACGAAGGCAAATCCGGCGTCGTGCGGCTGGCGATGAGTCTCGGAGAAGTCGGGCGAAGCATGGGGCAGATGTGGCTGGCCTTGATCTTCGGCTTGGCGCTGCTGTTCCTCGTCGCCGGCGGCATCAGCTACCGGATCGCGCTCAGCGTGACGAGGCCGCTCGAGCGGATGACTTCGGCGGCGAAGCGAATGGCCGACATGGATTACGCGATTCGGGTGCCGGAAGGCGGCAAGGACGAGGTCGGAGAGCTGGCGCGGGCGCTCAACGCGATGGCGGCGAGCCTTCAGGGGCAACTGGATGAAATCCGGCAGAACGGCGTCCGGCTGCAGAGCGTGCTGGACAATATGACGAGCGGCGTCGTCATGATCGGCCACGACGGCAGAATTACGCTGTACAACCGGGAAGCGGAGAAGCTGCTCGGAAGTCCGGTCCGGGAACGCGTCGGCCGCAGCTATACGGAGATCAAGCAGCATTACGAACTGCTGGGCTTGATCCGCGAAGCGCTGGAACAGCCCGCGGCGGTCCACGAGGAGCTCACCGTCTACTATCCCGAGGAACGGCTGCTCGAAATCCATCTCGTCCCGATGACGATGGGAGAAGAGGAGAAGCCGGGCCTGCTGCTCGTGCTGCAGGACGTGACCGCGATCCGCCGCCTGGAACGGATGCGCAGCGAGTTCGTCGCCAACGTCTCGCACGAACTGAAGACGCCGGTCGCCGCGGTGAAAGGCTTCTCTGAAACGCTGCTGTCCGGGGCGATGAACGATCCGGAGACGGCCAGAGCGTTCCTGACGATCATTCACGACGAAAGCGATCGGTTGAACCGGTTGATCGGGGACATTCTGGAGCTGTCGAAAATCGAATCCCGGCGTTCCGCGCTGCAATTCTCGCCGATCGATCTGACGCAGTTTCTGGAACGAATGAAAGAGTTGTTTTCCCCGGAAGCCGCGAAAAAAGACATCGAGCTCGAGGTGCGTTCGGAGGAAGGCTTGTTTCTGGAGGCGGACGAGGACCGGCTCGGCCAGATCGTCATGAACCTGATGCAGAACGGGATCAACTACACGCCGGAAGGCGGCAAGGTCAGAGTGGCGGCCGAGCTCGTGCCCGCGGAAGCCGGCGAAGAGGAAACGGTGAGAATCACCGTCTCGGATACCGGCATCGGCATCCCCAGGAAGGACATTCCGCGCATCTTCGAACGGTTCTACCGCGTCGACAAAGCGCGCTCGCGCAGCTCCGGCGGCACCGGGCTCGGCTTGTCGATCGTAAAGCATCTGACGGAGATGCATCGCGGCACGATCCGGGTGGAAAGCGCGGTCGGCTCGGGGTCTCGCTTTATTTTGGAACTGCCGCTGTTGCAGCCGTAGCTTCGGCGCCGGGGACGATTTTACGCTGCGTTAACATTTACATGATGTTGCCTTGACAGTGGTATGATAAAAATAACGAGAAGAGCCATTACGGCGCCGTTAGGCTTGCCGGACCGGAGGTGCGCATGTCGGACAAAGTATTGATCATAGAAGACGAACCGACGCTGGCCCGCCTCGTGACGTATAATCTGTCTCAGGAAGGTTACGAGACGGAGGTCGTCGGCAACGGAGCCGAAGGCCTCCACAAGGCGATTCACGAGCCTTACGCGATCATATTCCTGGATTTGATGCTGCCGGGGATGAACGGGTTCGAGGTGCTGCAGAAGCTTCGGCAGAACGGCGTCCGCACGCCGGTCATTATCCTGACCGCCCGGAACGCGGAAGAAGAAGTGGTGCAGGGACTCAAGCTCGGAGCGGACGATTACATCACGAAGCCGTTCGGCGTCGCCGAGCTGCTCGCGCGAACGTCGGCCGTGCTTCGGCGCTCGAGGAACGAAGAGAGCAAGCCGGCGCAGGTTACGGGCGGAGAGAAAGTGATCGCGATCGGAGATTTGCAGATTTTCCCCGATAAGTACGAGGTGTTCTCGGCCGGACAGTGGATCACGCTGCGCCCGAAGGAATTCGAGGTGCTGCTCTATCTGGCGGAGCGGCCAGGCATCGTCGTGACGAGGGACGACTTGATGAACGTCGTCTGGGGATTCGACTATATCGGCGGACAGCGCACCGTCGACGTGCACGTCAGCTCGCTGCGCAAGAAGCTGGAGCTCAACCAGATGAGCGTGCAGATCGACTCGATCCGCGGCGTCGGCTACAAGCTGTTCGTCAATCGCAAAGCGTCGGCTTCATCGCCGGATAAGTAAGCGAACTTATTTCGCCCGGGCCTTTGGCCCGGGCTATTTTCATTGTCGCAGAAGGCGACAATGAGCCGGGGGCACGAGCCTTGGCAGGTGCTCATTGTCGTAGAATGCGACAATGAGAGGGCGGCGCGAGGCCGGCAGATGCTCATTGTCGCAGAAAGCGACAATGAGAGGGTGGCGCGAGGCCGGGCAGGTGCTCATTGTCGTAGAAAGCGACAGTGAGAGGGCGTCGCGATGCCGGGCAGGTGCTCATTGTCGCAGAAAGCGACAATGAGCCGCAGCCGTTACTTCATGTCGACCCGGTAATGACAGATCCGTTTAACGTCTTTTCTTGCGGGTACGAGCAACTCCTTTTTAACTAATGAGCGGATATGCCTGATCGCCGTCGTGCGGTGAATGCCGAGACGGTTGGCCGTAAATTTTGGCGTAAGCGGTCCGTCAAGCGAATGAGCTAGGTTCATAATCGCTTGCTCGGTCGGGGTTAGCGCCGGTTGATTCCGAAGTCGGGATGGCGAGCCGAGTTTGCCCATGAGCTGTTGGATGATTTGTTGGCACATTCTCGGCCGTTCCTTGACGTCGTCAAACGAAAAGCGAAGCACGTGCCAACCGTCGATGACGAGGTGATTTTGACGCCTTAAGTGATCCGAGAATCTCGTACGGTCGACGTCCCGCCAATGAGAGCCAAAGCCGTCGATCTCGATGCAAATTTTGCGGCTTTCCGTCACGTACGCGAAGTCGAGGAATCTCCAGCCGTCCTTAAAGTCCCGAATTCCGTATTCCGCGTGTAACCGATCGAAATGACCGAAAGCCGGCCACCACACTTTGACTGCGAATAATTTCTCCGCGTAATTGGAATCGCTCTCCAAACGTCGCCGACGTTCTCCGGCCGCTGAGGCGATTTGAATACTCATCCAAGCTTCATAAGCCCGCCTGCAATCTTCCGCCATCGGGATTTCGGCATTTGCGATTTGCACCATAACCACTCATCCCCCGCTTGAACGCCGAAAAAGCAAACGCCGCCAACCCCGGACTGCTCCGGAATAAGCGGCGTGTTCTTCACGTCCATTATCGTATGCTCCCAGCATAATACAAATGGAGATTGCATTCAACCCAAACTTTGATATCGGCGAGAATCCGGCTAGGTGCGGAAAAAGGCAGGAGAGACGCGGCGGCACGTTCTTCACATCTACAAACCGCCTGCCTTCCGTCGACTCGTCCTCCTCAACTCCGTCCCCAAGCGAGCATCTTGCGCTGGAACTCTTTCGGCGAGCAGCCGTTGAAGCGCTTGAACATTTTGTAGAAATGGGCCATGTTGGCCATGCCGATCTGGTCGCCGATCTCGCTGACGCTGATGTCGCGGGTGAGCAAGAGCTGCTCGGCGCGTTTGATTTTGCGGAAATTGACGTATTCGGTGAACGATTGGCCCATGATTTTTTTGAAAAATTTCACGAAATAATAATAGCTCATGTTCGCCAGCCGGCAAGCGTCCTCCACGGCGATGCGGCTGTCGATGCGGGCTTCGACGTAATCGAGCACCGGCTTCAGCCGAATGCGTTCGATCCGGTCCTGGTCGGCGAGCAAGCCGCGGGTGTCGTTGCGAATGAGGAGGAGAAGCAGTTTCTTGATCAGCATGTTCACCGCGAGCTCGTATCCGCTTTCCTTATGGATCGCTTCCCGATGAATTTCCCGGATGCAATCGCCCGCCTCCCGGCGGGCTTCGGGATTCTCGCGAAAAATATAGTTCATGGCGCTGAGCGGCACCTTGGTCTCGTTGAAGTATTGCAAATACGGGATCGTGCTCTGGTCGAAATAGTTGCCGAGATCGAATTGCAGCACCGTATATTTAAGAAAGCCTTCTTGGCTGCAGTCTCTGTGAAGCTGCGAATTGCCGAGAATGACGACGTCGCCGGCCCGCATCTCGTAACTCTCGTCGCTAAGGTCCACGCTCAGCGAGCCTTCCTGGACAAGAAGAAGCTCGCATTCCGGATGATAGTGCCAATTGACGACGCCGTGGCCGGTGCGGGTGTGTTGCCAGATTTTCAAGGACAGGAGCGGGTTCTCGTATTCGATTATTTCTCTGACGGCCTGCACGGGCTCATCCCCTTAGTGACAAAATCGCATAAAATCCTCGCAGATGGGCGAATGGGAAAACGGCTGAATTATGATACACTAATTGTAGTTTGAATCCCGAAGACTCGCAAGGAGGACAAGCGTCATGACAAAAGTTAACGTAGGCATGATCGGCTGCGGCGGGATCGCCATGGGCAAGCATCTTCCGTCGCTGGCCAAAATCCCGGAAGCGCAGACGGTCGCGTTCTTCGACGTCGCGCCGGACCGGGCGCACGATGCGAAGAACAAGTTCGGCACTCACGATGCCAGAGTCTATCATGACGTCCACGAACTGCTGCGGGATCCCGGCGTGCACGTCGTCCACGTCTGTACGCCGAACGACACGCACGCCGAAATCTCGATCGCGGCGCTCGAAGCGGGCAAGCACGTGCTGTGCGAGAAGCCGATGGCCAAGTCCGCGGCGGACGCGCGCCGCATGCTGGAGACTTCGGAGCGCACGGGCAAGAAGCTGAGCATCGCCTATCAGAACCGGTACCGGGCGGACAGCCGCTGGCTGTATCAAGCGTGCCGCGAAGGCAAGCTCGGCGAAATCTACGTGGCGAAGGCCCATGCGGTGCGCCGCCGCGCCGTCCCGACGTGGGGCGTCTTCCTGGACCTGGAGAAGCAAGGCGGAGGCCCGCTCATCGATATCGGCACGCACGCGCTCGATCTGGCCTTGTGGATGATGGACAACTACGAGCCGCGGACGGTGCTGGGCAGTTCTTACCGCAAGCTGGCGGAGCAGGGCAGCCAAGCGAATTTGTGGGGACCTTGGAAGCCTTCCGAATTCACGGTCGAGGATTCGGCGTTCGCGATGATCACGATGAAAAACGGGGCGACCGTCTGGCTGGAGTCCAGCTGGGCGCTCAATACGCTCGACGCGGACGAAGCGAAGGTGACGCTGTGCGGCACGAAAGCCGGAGCCGACATGAGGAAGGGCTTGCGCGTCAACGGGGAGGAGCACGGCCGCCTGTACACGCAGGAGATTCAAATGGCCGGAGACTTCGGCGGCAATCCGCTGCCCGACGACGCCGCGGAGCAAGAGGCGCGCGCCTGGATCGAGGCGATCGCGTACGATCGCGAGCCGGTCGTGACGGCCAAGCAGGCGCTTGTCGTTCAGGAAATACTGGAAGCGATATACGAATCTTCGGGCAAGGGACAAGCGATTAGCTTCGCGTAGGCGATCATCGCGGAGGAGAGCCGTCTTCGCGGGCGACTCTCCTTCGTCCTTCCGAGGAAATAAGAGTGGAAAAGCGCATGCAACATCATGTAAAATAGAATCGAGTAATAATGAACGCGCGTACATAATGAGGCGCGCGGGGCTTTCACTACGTATAGAAAGGTTTGGTGAATCGCAATGAAAGCAGGAGTGTTCATCGTACTATTCGGTCAGCAATCGTTCGAAGAAGCGCTAGACACCGTGAAGGCATCCGGCCTGCAAGCGGTTGAAATCGGCACCGGCGGTTTTCCGGGAACCGCGCACGTCAGCGCGAAAAACGTCGTAAACGACGAGGCGGCGGTCCGCCGCATTCGCGAAGCGGTGGACGCCCGCGGTCTGACGATCAGCGCGCTCAGCTGCCACGGCAACCCGCTCCATCCGGACAAGGCGGCCGCCCAATCCGATCACGAGGATTTCGTCGCGACCGTGCAATTGGCCGAGAAGCTCGGCGTGGACACGGTCATTACGTTCTCCGGCTGTCCGGGCGACTCTCCGAATGCGAAATATCCGTCCTGGGTCACTTGCCCTTGGCCGCCCGATTTCCTGACGGTGCTCGAATGGCAATGGAACGAGGTCGCGATTCCGTATTGGAAAGAGCAATCCGCGTTGCTGCGCAAGCATAACGTCAAAGTGGCGATCGAAGCGCATCCGGGCTTCCTCGTCTACAACACGGAGACGGCCCTCCGCCTGCGCGCGGAAGCGGGGGACAATATCGGCGTCAATTTCGATCCGTCCCACCTGTTCTGGCAGGGCATGGATCCGATCGAATGCATCAAGGCGCTCGGCGACTCCATCTACCATGTGCACGCCAAGGACACGAAGATCGACAAGCGCAACACGGCGCTGAACGGCGTTCTCGACACGAAGCACTACGGCGATATCCTGAAACGTTCGTTCGTGTTCCGCACGGTCGGCTACGGCCATGACGACGAATTCTGGAAGGATATGGTCAGCGCGCTGCGTCTCGTCGGCTACGACGGCACGATCAGCATCGAGCACGAGGACGGCATCATGAGCGTGAACGAAGGCTTCACCAAAGCGGCGAACTTCCTCAACTCTCTTATTTTGAAAGAAAGCGCGGGTGAAATGTGGTGGGCGTAAAAAACAAAATCAACGTCGGCATGGTGGGCTACAAATTCATGGGCAAAGCCCACAGCCATGCGTACAAGGACGTCGGCATGTTCTTCGATCCGGCCGCCGACGTCGTCATGAAGGCGATTTGCGGCCGCGACGAGAACGGCGTCAAGGAAGCGGCCGACAAGTTCGGCTGGGAATCCTACGAGACGGACTGGCGGAAAATGGTCGCGCGCGACGATATCGATTTCGTCGATATCAATGCGCCGAGCGACGCGCATAAGGAAATCGCGCTGGCGGCGATCGCGGCGGGCAAGCACGTATTCTGCGAGAAGCCGCTCGCGCTGAACCTCGAGGACGGCCGCGAAATGCTGGCCGCCGCGGAGAAAGCGGGCGTCAAGCACGCCGTCTGCTTCAACTATCGCTTCCTGCCCGCCGTTCAGTTGGCGAAGCAGATCATCGACGAGGGCCGGCTGGGCGAGATTCATCACTATCGCGCGACCTATCTGCAAGACTGGCTCGTCGATCCGAACACGCCGCTCGCCTGGCGCTTGAAGAAGGAAGTGGCCGGCTCCGGCGCGCACGGCGATATCAACGCGCACAGCATCGATCTCGCCCGCTTCCTGATCGGCGAGTTCGACCGGGTCGTCGGCCATAACCGCACGTTCGTCAAGGAGCGTCCGATTCCGACGGATGCGGCGGGCGGATTGTCCGCCGGCGCCGGTTCGTCCACGCAGAAGGGCGAAGTGACCGTCGACGACGCGACGGGCTTCTTGGCCGATTTCAAGAACGGCGCGATGGGCATGTTCGTCGCTTCCCGTTTCGCGGCCGGCCGCAAAAACCACAACACGTTCGAAATCCACGGCAGCAAGGGCTCGCTGCGCTGGGATCTCGAGAAGCTGAACGAGCTGGAAGTGTACTTCCGCGAGGACGAGCCTGATCTGGCCGGCTTCCGCCGCATTATGGCGACGGAGCCGACGCACAAGTACGCCGGCAATTGGTGGCCGACCGGCCATATTATCGGCTACGAGCACGCGTTCGTCCACATCGTGTACGAATTCGTGCAGCATATGACGACGGACTCTCCGTTCGCGCCTACGTTCTATGACGGGGTGAAATGCCAAGAGGTGCTGGAAGCGGTCGATCTGTCGATCGAACGCGGCTCCTGGGTCGGCATCGAAGAAGTGTAAGCGCCAGTCCCGATCGACGTCATCGTCGATCGGGACTTTTGTCATCCGCTTGATCTTTCCGCTATCGGACACAGCAGCCCTTATTTTGCCGAACCCCCCTCATTTTGATGGCGAATCGGACAGACGATCCGTTATTCCGATGATCAATGGCCGAAATCGCCGTCTCGGAGCCCAATAACGGATCCTGTGTCCGCAGAGATGACCAAAACCCGGTTTTGTTCACATATAGCGGATCCTCTGTCCGAACGGACTGGGGGCGATGGAGCAAGGCGAGGCTGTGGGCGACGGAGCAAGGAGGGGACGATAGTCGAAGGGTGGGGTGAAAGACGGGCGGATCGAAAAAGCAGGAAGAGTAACGACACAGAGCGAAAAAGGGCCGCCAGGGGAGTTCCCTGACGGTTTTTCTTAACGTGGCGATTCGCCGTTACGTCGAGACGCGCTCGCGGTCGATGACCCTGGCCCGCTTGCCGATCCGCAAGGAATTTCCGTCGGTATCCCAACGGAACGTCATTACGGCAACGGCCAAACAGAGCGCGGAGAAGCCGGTCAGGACGGCCAGCGGCAGCAGCATCGCGCGAGGGTCCGCCGGCTGCCGCACCGCCGCTCCCATCGCTTCCACGAAGTAGTGAAAAGGCAGCAGCCGCCCGATCGCCCGCACCCATTCCGGCGCGTTCTGCAGGCTGTAGAACGCTTCGCTGGTCAGCAGCATCGGGAAGCTGATCAGATTCGAGATCATGTTGACGTTGTTCTCGTCCTTCGACAAATTCGCCGCGATAAATCCGACCGCCGTAAAGCATACGGTTCCGATCAGCAGCGTGACGAGCATCAGCAGCAAGCCGAAGGCGCTCAACTTGACGCCCAGCACGAGGACGCCCATGACGACGAGCGCGCAACTCACGAGAAGCGTAAGCGCCGCCCGAGCGGCCGTGCTCGCGCAGATGAAAGCGGCCGTCGAAAACGGAGTGACGCGCAGCAGCTTATAGATGCCGCGGTTGCGATGCGACATGACGTAAAAGGCGGTGACCATCGCGGCGCCGAATAATACGTTCGTCGTCAGCACGCCCGCGAGCAAACGCTCGGAATAGGCGGTTTCTCCGATGTAGAGCCCTACCCCCAAAAGCATGGCGATCGGAAAAAGAATGGTCCAAACCAACGTGTGGACGTCGCGAAAAATCCCGGCAAGCATCGTACGAATGATCGTGTACATCGAAATGCATCCTCCTCGTTTCGCTGGTTACAGCATGCGTTCCGTCAAATGGAGATAAACTTCTTCCAGACTGGCCAAGCCGTATTCCGCAAGCAGCTCGTCGGCGGTTCCGGCGGCTTCGATGCGTCCCTCGCAGATCAGCACGATCCGGGAAGCGAGCTTATGCACTTCCTCCATGTCGTGCGAGGTAAACACGACGGACGTTCCCGACGCCGCCAAGGATCGGATCAATCCGCGAACGTCGCGGCGGGCCCGGGGATCCAACGCCGCCGTCGGCTCATCCAGAAAAACGAGCTGCGGTTCGTGGATCAACGTCATGGCGATCGCGAGCCGCTTCTGCTGGCCGCCGGACAAGCGCGCGGCGTCCGTCTTGGCCGCTTCTTCGAGGCCGCATCGCCGGAGATGGCCGAGAAGCTCCGCATCGGCCAGGCGTAATCCGTAAAAGGCGGCGAACATTCGAATGTTTTCCAGCGCGGTGAAGCCGGGAAAAAACGGCGTCGACTGCAGCTGAACGCCGATATGGCGATTCGGGCTCTCGCGCCAGAAGCGGACAGTGCCCGCATCGGCTTTTTTCAAACCTAACAGCATATCCAGCGTCGTCGATTTTCCGGCCCCGTTCGGTCCGATGACGGCGAGCACTTCTCCCTGGCCGACCGTAAGATCCAGTCCGTTCACCACCGTCCGCGAGCCGTATTTTTTCACTAATCCTTGTGCCTGTATCATCGTTTCCATAGCGCATTCTCCTTTAGTCAATATCGTATATCCAACATTGGGTATATGTCGAAAAGAAATTTCGCTGCGAAACACAGCGAAAATCAGGCTTGCTGCAGTAGATTCATAATGTTTTTGATGAAACGGATATCCTGCTCCAGAATGGCAATGGCGTTATCGAACGAAGCGACCGCGAACGGAGACAGACCGTAACGGCCTTTGATTTCCTTGCCCCGCAGCCAGTTCTCCAACGTTTCTTCCACCTGCCGCAGGTTGCGCTCCAGCAGCTCCAGCGCTTCCTGTCTGGGCATCGTTTCGATCCAGTTCAGGCCGACCGCGAAATCCGATTTCACCGAATGGGGGGCAAGCGTAAGCGACTCCCTCACCAACTGGTGGAACAGCTCTTCGCCCTTCTCCGTGATCGCGTAAATTTTCCGCAGGCGGGCTCCCGTGCGTTCCTCCGCTTCTGTGCGAACCAAGCCGTCCCGTTCCATTTTGTTCAAGGCATAGTAGATGGAGCCGGACAGCAGATTGGCCCATTCATCCATATGGCTCATCTGGATATATTGCTGAATTTCATAGCCGTGCATCGGCCGGTCGCGAAGCAGGGCCAGCAGGATCAGATTGGTCACGCGCCCCAGCCTCCTAACTTCGGTATACAAGAATAGTTATCCAACGTTGGTTATGTGGATTACGATATCATGGTAAGAAGGAAGTGTCAATCCTTGTGTTCGGCTAAGAAACGGCGATAAATCGCGTTGAACTCGTCGGGACGGTCCGCGTTCGCGCAATGGCCCGCATCCGGAACGGTCATGAACGCGGAATGCGGTTCAAGCCGGTGCAGCGCTTCCGCCGCTTCGCGGATCAGCCGGAGATCGTGCTCGCCGACGACGATCAGCAGGGGATAGGGCATCGGATCGTTCGTTGCGCGAAAGATAGAGGACATGCCGCCCATCGCGGAGAACGATTGCCGCCGAAAACGGTGCAAGCCCCGCTCGAACAACGAGCGGCCGCGATCGGAATGGCAGGAAACGGATAAAATATAACGTTTGAACCGGTTCATGGACAGCAAGACGGTAAACAGCCACTTCAAGCCTTCTTTTCTCTGGGCCTTCAGAAGTCGCTCGTTCGCCTTATGGATGGAGTAGCCGCCGACGATGGCCACCGAACGGACCCGGTTCGGATACCGATCCGCGAAAGCCTGCGCCACGAGCGACCCGAGAGAGATGCCGAGCACCGCGCAGCGATCGATCCGGTGAGCCTCCAACAGGCGGTCGCAGATGTGGGGCATGTCCTTCATCGTAATTCCGGAAGCGATAGCCGCGTTCGCGCCGTGACCGGGCAAGTCGACGAGAAGGATTTGGTAGTCTTGCTTGAAATCGTCCGCTTGCGGCTCGAACAAACCGGAGTCGGCGAATGCCGGGTGAAGCATCAGAATCGTCGGCTTTCCTTCGTTCGCCAGCAGCCGGTATTTCACTTCCGCGTTTTTATAGGTTAACGTTTTGTCCGTCATTCGTATCGGCCTCCAGTTGTTCGCGTAATCCTTTAAACCAATCCAACGAGCTTCGGTGAAGCCGGATGCCCAGCTCCAGCGTCTTGAGCTGATAGTCCGCGATCGGCCGCAATCGGTCCGGAACGGCCATTCCGGCGGCTTCCGCCGAAGCCGCGTCGTATTCGCGCAGCTCGGCTTCCAGTCGGTCGGCGATCATCCTAACGATAGCAAGACGCTCCGGCGGATCCATCAATCCGAGGAAAAACAAGCGCGTCGTCATCTCCTGCTCCAAGCGGTTCGGCGCGATCGGCCCCGTCATCCACGACATAAAACGTTGTTTGCCGGGTTCGGCGATCGCGTACACTTTTTTCCTCCGGCCCCGTTCGACGGTCTCCCGGCATTCGATATAGGCCCCGTCCTCTAATTTCTTAAGCGCCGATTGAATGCTTCCCAGGCTTGCGCTATAGAACGGAGACACCTTTCTCTGCAAAGTCTTTTTCATCTCGTATTGCGTCAGCGCCCGGATCATCAAAAAACCTAACAGAACGAATTCCATACGATTCTCCTCCGCATAATTCTTTTTCTATTATAATATACCTATTAGGTATATTCAATCGCCGGACGCAAAAAAACCGACCCCGTGAGGATCGGTTTCTTCATCAAATGCTGCCGCCCCGAGGAGTGGCGCAGCACTTGTGCTATCGGACACAGAAGACCTTATATTGTCGAAACCCCGTCATTTTGTGGTCGGTTCGGACAGAGAATACGTTATTTCGGATATGAATGGCCGAAATCGCCATCTCGGAGCCGGATAACGGATCCTGTGTCCGCACAGATGCGCAAAACCCGGTTTTGTTCACATATAGCGGATCCTCTGTCCGAACGGGCTAGGGCATGGAGCGGGAGGACGGTGCAGCAGTCAATGGGACATAGTGCACACGTCCGGCGACATTGCTGATGCTCTGATGGGGCAGTAACCATCTAGTTAGTCAATGGCCGGAAGCGGCGGACAAGCCGACCTTCTCGACGAGCCGCTTGCTTTCTTCGTTCAGTCCTGAGAGCGCTACGGTCTTGCCGGCTTGCCGGTATTTCGCGATCGCCTTGGAGATGGCGGTGACCGCCGACTGGTCCCAGACGTGCGAATGGCCGAAGTCGATGACGACGTGGCCGGGATCGTTCCGGTAATCGAACAGGTCGGCGAAGTGGGCCATCGTGCCGAAAAACAATTGACCGTGCACGGTATAACGCTTCGTTCCGTTCCGAGGCTCGTCGGCGCTCACCTTGATCCTGGCGATACGCCAGCCGAAGTTCAGCGCGCTGAGCACGACGCCGACCAGGACGCCGAGGGCGAGATTGTCCGTGTAGACGACGACGGCGACGGTGGCGATCATGACGACGGAGTCGCTGAGCGGAATTTTCCGCATATGCAGGATCGACTTCCAATCGAACGTGCTGATCGACACCATGAACATGACGCCGACGAGCGCGGCCATCGGAATCTGCTTGACGAAGTCGCCGACGACGAGAATGAGGAACATGAGACACGTGCCCGCGACGAGCGCGGACAGTCTGCCGCGTCCGCCGGATTTGACGTTGATGACCGATTGGCCGATCATCGCGCAGCCCGCCATTCCGCCGAAGAAGCCCGTCACGAAGTTGGCGATGCCTTGGCCGCGGGCCTCCTTGTTCTTGTTGCTCTTCGTTTCGGTTTCTTCGTCGACGATCGTCGCGGTAAGCAGCGTTTCGATCAGTCCGACGAAGGCGAGCGGAACGGCGTACGGAAGAATGATCCCTAGCGTTTCCAAGTTCCAAGGCACGTTCGGAATGTGCAGAAACGGAAGGGTGCCCGGCAGCTCTCCCATGTCGCCGACCGTGTTGACGCCCGCGCCGGTCAGCATGGCGACGACGGTCATGGCGATGATGGCGACGAGCGCGGACGGGACGAGCTTGGTGAACCTGGGCAATACGTAGATGATCGCCAGCGTGACGCCGACCATCGCGTACATGATCCACGACTGTCCTTTGAAATGCGTGAGCTGGGCGGCGAAGATCAGAATGGCGAGCGCGTTGACGAAGCCGGTAATGACCGGCTGCGGAACGAACGTAATGAACCGGCCGATCTTCAGCGCGCCGAGCAGAAATTGAATGATTCCGGTGAGCACCGTCGCCGCGAACAAGTACTCGATGCCGTGATCGGCCACGAGCTTGACCATGAGCAGCGCCATCGCGCCGGTCGCGGCCGAGATCATGCCGGGGCGCCCGCCGAAGATCGAGATAAGCACCGCGATGCTGAAGGAGGCATACAAGCCGACCTTCGGGTCGACGCCCGCGATGATCGAGAAGGCAATCGCTTCCGGAATGAGCGCGAAAGCGACGGTCAGCCCGGCGAGCACGTCGGCGCGAACATTGAACAGCCATACGGTTTTCAGTTTTTGTAAAAGCAAAGATGCAAACCTCTTTTCCTTCCTTAGACTATTGTCGATTCGTCGCTCGGCGGCGACATCGCGCCGCAATTCGGCATCGCCGAACTGCTCGCCGCGGCAAGCTTCTCCGTACCCTTCGGCGCAGTTCCGGGCGAACCGGATCGGCACGCTCGACAAGGATGATTTTATTATGGCTTCCCACTCTCAGGTCGGCCGGGTCCGATCGTTAACAGAGACCTATTATAGCGGATTTGCGGAAAGATAGGAATGTAGAATATTTCCAGACCTGCGGATCGAGTCCGGGCGGCAAAGATTTACTTTCCCTTAACGGAAGCCGGATAATCGGCTAACAATCGTCTGCTAGTTTCGAAATAGGAATATAATGCCGACGATACCGAGAACGAGGTGCTCCCCATGTCCAAGACAACGGCTGTCGCGAAACGCGCCGCTGTATCGCTTTCCGCCCATTCCTCTGGCCTTGCCGTGTCCAAACGGATCGCGGAACCGACAGTCCTAACCGCAAGGGCGACAGACCGGGAAACGGCGGCCGCCGCCGACCGTCCCGTAACGGCTATTTTCCCGTCCGTATCCGTCAAGGACTGGATAAAGAGCTGTCCTGTCGTTTCGCCCGACCAGCCTAGCGACGAGCTCGTCCATTTGTTTCGCGACGGCGGAGCCCGCTCGGAATGCGCCGTCGCGTGCGACGAGCGCCGCCGTCCGCTCGGCCTGGTGATGAAAAATCGGTTGTTTCAACGATTAGGCTCTCATTACGGACTGTCGTTGTTCGGCAACCGGCCGGTCTCGAGACTGATGGATCCCGCGCCGCTTACAGCCGACGTTGCTATCGGCCCTCAAGAGCTGATCGACCGCGCGTTGTCAAGGGATGACGAGACGTTCTACGACGCGGTATTGCTGACGGAAGGCGGGAAGTTCGCGGGCATCTTGACCATGAACGATCTGCTGAGCCTGTCCCGTCTGCTGCAGAGGGAGGCGATCGACCGTCAGGTGCGGACGATCCGGGACACCGAGACGATGCTCGCGGGCATCCAGACTTCCGTGGACCGGTTGGCCGAGGCGACGGATGCGGCGAAGGCGTGCAGCGCGCGCATCGCGGAGACGACCGGCCGGGGACGGGACGAGCTCGGCGAGATGCTCCGGCTGTTCCGCCGCTGGTCCGCCAATGCGGCCGAGCAGGAGAACGCCGCCGCCCGGCTGACGGAACGGACCTCCGCGGTCGACGGCATCGTGCGCTTGATCGCCGAACTGGCCGACCAATGCAATCTGCTGGCCGTCAACGCGGCGATCGAGGCGGCACGGGCGGGAGAGCACGGACGCGGCTTCGGCGTCGTAGCGGGAGAAATTCGCGGGTTGGCGGATCAGACGAAGCAGTCGGCCGGGCAAATCGCCGGGATGATCCGGTCGATGTCGGAAGCCGTGCGGCAGTGCGCCGACCTGGCCGGCGAAGGGAAGAAGGGAGCGGACGACGGCGTCGTGCAAGTGAATAAATCGGAAGACATTTTCGCGAGGCTGTGGGCCTCATCCGAAAAGAACCAGGAAGCGGCGAACAAGCTCGAATCGGCGTCGAAAGAAGCGCTGACGATCGCGCGCGAGGTTCGCGGCGAGTTCCGGAAGCTGGTCGGCCAAATCTCGACGTGAATCAACGATCGCATACGCAGAGCGCGGCGGAAGGAGAATCCGCCCGAAGTTCACGAATCGGCCATTGCCGCTTCCGCCAGCGCCAGCCGCAAGCTCGCGGAGATCGCCTCCATCGGGCGGGCGTACCGGACGTCGGCGTTCCAGCTTGCGTGCAAGGTCCATAGAGGAGGGCGTCCCGGCGGTTCCGCCGAGGGCGCCCTTTTCGCGTTCGCGGGCAGCACGCAAGCCGGCAATGCGGCCGCTCCGTGTCCCGCGCGCACGGCTTGCAGGATCAGGTCGACCGAGTCCAGCGTCGCTTTCGTGCCGGGGGGACGCCGAAACCCCGGCTTCCAGGCGTCCGCGAGCTCCTCGACGGACCGCTCGGCGTGCTCGATCAACGTCCACCGATCCGGATCGGCGGCGAGGAAAGAAGGCTCGTCCGGCACGACGAGCCGCAGCGGAGAAGAGAGCAATTCGACGGAGCGAAGCCGATCCGGGCGATCGAACGGGCGGCCGCAGATCGCGAGCTCCAATCTGTCGGCTTCCAGCAGCCGGTACAGCGACTCCTCGTCCGCTCTGGCGACGGCGATGCGCGCGCCGGTCGCCGACTCGACCGCCTTCAGCCAGTCCGTCCGGCCGAGCGCGGCCATCGCGCAATCGGTGCATCCGATGCGCAGCAGCGATTTGCCGCTTTCGCGCATTTCTCCGATTGCCGCTTCGGCTTCCGCGTAGAGCTCGCCGATCCGCCGGGCGTAGGGCAGCAGCGTTCGTCCGGCCTCCGTCAAGCGGATTCGCCCGGCTTGCGCCTCGAAAAGCTTGACTCCCCATTCCTTCTCCATGCTCTTCATATGAAAGCTGATCGTCGGCTGCTTCATGCGCAGCGCGTCCGCCACCGCGGTCACTCGCTGATGCCGGTCGATAAGCGCGACGATTTTTAATTTTAATAGACTCATGACGATCCCCTCGTTAAACGCGAATCCATACATAATATCTATAATAATACCAGCAGTATTTAATTCATGTATATATATTTTTCGCTGGGTTAACAAAACGAAAACATCGCAATAACGTCGGCTCTCTACAATAGGAACTGTAAACAAACCATTTTGAGAGATACGGAAGGGGAAACCGTAAAAAATGAAAAAGACGGTAATGTTATTGATGGCGATTGCGCTCACGTTTGCTCTGGCTGCTTGCGGACAAAGCAACAGCAACGGAAACGCCGCGGGGAACGAAAATAATAATACAAGCGCGCCGTCCAGTACGCCAACCAACTCCAGCACGCCGTCCAACGAAGGAACGGAGCTGTCCGGCTCGCTGCTCGCGACCGGCTCCTCGGCGCTCCTGCCGCTCGTCGAGCAAGCGTCGAAGAAATTCATGGCCGAGCATCCGGGCGTATCGATCCAAGTGCAGGCGGGCGGAAGCGGCACGGGCCTGACGCAAGTATCCGAAGGCCAATCCGATATCGGCAACTCCGACATCTACGCGGAAGAGAAGCTGGATGCGGACAAGGCTGCCGAGCTGGTCGATCACCAAGTCGCCGTCGTCGGCATGGCGGCTGTCGTGAATCCCGGCGTGACGGTCGACGATCTGACGAAGCAGCAGCTGGTCGATATTTTCACGGGCAAAGTGACGAATTGGAGCGAGCTCGGCGGGGAAGATCAAAAAATCCAAATCATTAACCGTCCTGCCAGCTCCGGAACGCGGGCGACGTTCGAAAAATACGCGCTCGGCCAGAAATCGGAAGACCTTCCGGGCTCGATTCAAGAGGACTCCTCCGGAACGGTTAGAAAGCTGGTCGGCGAAACGCCGGGAGCGATCGGTTACTTGGCGCTGTCTTACCTCGACGATTCCGTCAAAGCGGTCAAATACGAAGGCGTCGAAGCGACGGTCGACAACGTGGCGAACGGCACTTTCCCGATCTGGGCTTACCAGCACATGTATACGAAAGGCGAGCCGAGCCCGGTCGCGAAAGCTTTCCTCGATTTCATGCTGACCGACGAAGTGCAGAACAACGACGTCGTCGAGCTCGGGTACATCCCGGCCAGCAAAATGCAAGTGAAGCGCGACGTAGACGGCAATATCACGAAGTAAGCTTCGGTTTCCATATCATGAGCCGATCAAGAGGTCGATCATCGCCCTCTTGATCGGCTATGTAAAGGGAGAGATTCAATGGCTCAGCCTCTAGAACGACAGAAAGCGAAGCCGCACATTGCCGAGGAATGGGTCGGCAAAGTCTATACGATCATCTGCATCGCGTTCCTGATCCTGACGATCTTCTCGATCGTCTATTTCGTTGCGTCCAAAGGTCTCAGCACGTTCTTCGTCAACGGAGTCAATCCGCTCGACCTGCTGACGGGACTGAAATGGCGGCCGGAAGGAGAACCTCCCTTGTTCGGGGCGCTGCCGTTCATCTTCGGATCGTTCAGCACGTCCTTGCTCGCGGCGGCGATCTCCGCTCCGCTCGGATTTTGCGCGGCGGTGTTCATGGTCGAGATCGCGCCGAAGCTCGGGCGCAAATATTTGCAGCCCGTCATCGAGCTGCTCGCGGGCATTCCGTCCGTCGTCTACGGCTTCGTCGGCCTTAGCGTCATCGTACCGCTGTTCCGCGATTTGTTCCCCGGACAAGGGGTCGGCATCGCGGCGGGGGCCGTCGTGCTGTCCGTCATGATTCTTCCGACGATTACGACGATCGCGACCGACGCGCTCGCCTCGCTGCCGAAAGGACTGAAGGAAGGGTCTTACGCGCTCGGGGCGACGCGCTGGCAGACGATCGCCCGGATCGTGCTGCCGACGACGCTGCCCGCGCTGCTGACCGGCGTCGTGCTCGGCATCGCCCGCGCCTTCGGCGAGGCGCTCGCCGTGCAGATGGTCATCGGCAACGCGCCGCACATTCCGCGCTCCTTGTTCGAATCCGCCTCGACGCTGACGAGCGCGATTACGCTCAGCATGGGCAACACGGCGATGGGCACGGTGGCGAATAACGCGCTCTGGTCGCTCGCCCTCATTCTGATGATCATGACGTTCATCTTCGTGTTCATCGTGCGCTGGCTGGAAAGGAGATCGAAACTATGAGCGCCAAAACGGCAGATAAGCTCGCGACGGCGGTCATCGTCGCGGTCGCGGGCCTGATCGTTCTATTATTGGCCGGCTTGCTCGGCTATATTCTCTTTCGGGGGCTGGGCCATCTCAGCTTTAGCTTCCTGACGTCTCCGCCGGAGACGATCCGCGCGGGCGGAGGCATCGGGCCGCAGCTGTTCAACTCGCTGTTCCTGCTCGTGCTGACGATGATCATCACGATCCCGCTCGGTCTCGGCGCGGGCATCTATATGAGCGAATACGCGCCGGCCAACAAAATCACGAACGGCATCCGCCTCATTGTCGAGGTGCTTTCTTCGGTGCCGTCGATCATCGTCGGCCTGTTCGGATTGCTCCTGCTCGTCAACTTGTTCGGTCTGGGCTTCTCGCTGTTCGCGGGCGCCTTGGCGCTGACGGTATTCAATTTACCCCTGATGGTGCGGATTACCGAGCAAGGGCTGAAGAGCGTGCCGCGCGAGCAGAAGGAAGCCAGCCTTGCGCTCGGCTTGTCGAAATGGAAGACGATCACGTCGGTCATGCTGCCGATCGCGATGCCCGTCATTCTGAGCGGGACGATTCTCGCGGCCGGCCGGGTGTTCGGCGAAGCCGCCGCGCTGCTGTTCACGGCCGGCATGAGCTCGCCGCGCCTCGACTTCACCGACTGGAATCCGTTCAGCCCGTTCTCGCCGCTCAACCCGTTCCGTCCGGCCGAGACGCTGGCCGTCCATATTTGGAAGGTCAATTCGGAGGGGCTCGCCCCGGACGCGGCCGAGATCGCCGCGGGCGCTTCGGCCGTGCTCGTCATCACCGTCCTGCTGTTCAATTTCGCGGCAAGATGGCTCGGGCGCTATATGTACCGCAAATTCACCGCGATTAAATAGGAGGGGAAGCGGATGTCGTCTTTCGGCATGTCCACCAAAGACTTAAGCGTCTATTACGCCGACAAGCAGGCCGTGAAGAACGTGTCGCTCGATTTCGAGCCGAAGCAGGTGACGGCGCTAATCGGGCCGTCGGGCTGCGGGAAATCGACCTTCCTGCGGAGCCTGAACCGCATGAACGATCTGATCCCGAGCTGCAAGGTGACGGGAGAAATCCGGATTCGCGACGTGAACATCAACAGTCCGGAGACGGACGTCGTCTCGCTTCGCCAGCGCATCGGCATGGTCTGGCAGCGACCGAATCCTTTTCACAAATCGATCTACGAGAACATCGCCTTCGGCCCCCGATATCACGGCACGAAAAACAGGAAGCAGCTGGACGAGATTGTCGAGCAATCGCTGCGGAAGGCGGCGCTCTGGGAGGAGACGAAGGATCGTCTGCACCATTCCGCGCTGACGCTGTCGGGCGGCCAGCAGCAGCGGCTGTGCATCGCCCGGTCGATCGCGGTCAAGCCCGACATCATTCTGATGGACGAACCGGCTTCGGCGCTCGATCCGATCTCGACGTCGAAGATCGAAGAGCTGATCGCGGACCTGAAGAAGGAGTATTGCATCGTCATCGTCACCCACAACATGCACCAGGCCGCGAGGGTGTCGGATAAGACGGCGTTTTTCCTGACGGGGGAAGTCGTCGAATACGACGCGACCTCGATTATTTTCACGAATCCGCAGAAGCAGCAGACGAACGATTACATTACGGGGCGGTTCGGTTAAACGGGCGCTTCGTTACGGGAGGAGGCGACATCGGCCTTGAGCTCTATTATCAGGATCAACGATTTGGATTTATTTTATGGAGAATTTCACGCGCTGAAAAGGGTCAACCTGGTCATTCCGGAGAAGGCGATCACCGCGTTCATCGGGCCGTCGGGCTGCGGCAAGTCGACGCTGCTCCGCACGTTCAACCGGATGAACGACATGATCGTCGGCACCCGGATCGAGGGCAAGGTGGAAATCGCGGGCACCGACATTTATTCCGGCGAAGTCGACGTCGAGAGTCTGCGCAAGCGCGTCGGAATGGTGTTCCAGCAGCCGAACCCTTTCCCGAAGTCGATCTACGACAACGTCGCTTACGGCCCGCGCCTGCACGGCGTGACCGACCGCAAGAAGCTGGACGAAATCGTGGAGACGAGCTTGCGCGCCGCGGTGCTGTGGGATGAAGTCAAAGACCACTTGAAGCGGTCGGCGAACAGCATCTCCGGCGGCCAGCAGCAACGGCTGTGCATCGCCCGGGCGCTCGCGGTGGAGCCCGACATCCTGCTGATGGACGAAGCGACGTCCGCGCTCGATCCGATCTCCACGCTGAAGATCGAAGAGCTGGCGCAGGACCTCAAGGACCGGTACACGATCGTCATGGTGACGCACAACATGCACCAAGCGGCGAGGGTGTCGCAGCAAACGGCCTTTTTCCTGAACGGGGAAGTCGTTGAATATTCGGAGACGGAGCGCTTGTTCTCCAATCCGACGGACCAACGCACGGAAGACTATATCAGCGGACGATTCGGCTGATTCCGAGGAGGATGAATGATGGTTAAACGTCTGGAATTCGATCAAGGCCTGGAGGAAATGACGCAATTGCTTGTCGAGATGGGCGACCGGGTGGAGAAGGCGCTCACCGAGTCGATGGAGGCGCTGAAGAACAGCGACGTGGAGAGCGGCAAGCGGATCGTCGCCGCCGATCCGGAGCTGAACCGGATGGAGGAGCGGATCAGCGAGATCGGCGCGAAGCTGATCGCCACGCAGCAGCCCGTCGCGAAGGATCTTCGCCGCATCCTGATCGCCTTCAAGATTTCGTCCGATCTGGAACGGATGGGAGATCTGTCCGTGGACATCGCGAAGGTCGTCATCCGCCTGGACGGACAAGCGCTGATCAAGCCGCTCCTCGATCTGCCGCGGATGGCCGAGATCGTGGCGGGCATGGTCCGCGAATCGCTGCAATCGTACGTCGACGAGAACGTCGATCTGGCGTACAAGAGCGCGAAGGACGACGACCAGGTCGACGCCCTGTACTCGCAGATCATTCGCGAGCTGTTCTCGCTCATGGTGGAGAATCCGAAGACGATCAACCAGGCGATGCTGCTCAGCTTCGTCGGCCGTTATATCGAGCGGATCGCCGACCATGCGACGAACATCGCCGAGAGCGTCGTCTACCTGATGACGGGCAAGCGACCGGATCTGAATCAATAGGCGGCTTATGACGACGGCATGGTTCGGCTTGGAGAAGCTCGTCGAGCGGAGCGAAAGACATCGCGCCATCGGCCTGATCGGCATCGCCTTGCCCGATCGCCGCGAGGCATTCGTCCCGGCGCTGCGCGATCGCGAAGCCGATTGGCCGCGTTGGCTGGCGGACGCCTTGGACGGCGATGCGCTATCGTTCGCCGAAGAGGTCGGCGGCAATTTGTGGTTGTATGCGGATTTGCCGGAGGGCTTGGAGGATGGCGAAGCTTATTTGCGCGGCATCGCCGGCAAGGTTAAAGCCGCGATGACGGCGGCGGACGGCGCGCGAACGAACGGCTGGGCGGAATATCCGCAACGGGAGCGGGGAATCGGCTGCGCGCTGTTGAACGGATTGCGGACGGACGGGGTCAAGGAAGCTTTGTTCGAGGGCATCATGGCGGTATCGGCGCAAATCAAGCATTCGCTGGCCGGCGACCGGGATTGGGAATACCGGCTCGAGCTGGAGCGCCTGCTCGCGGAACGCAGCATTCGAAGCGTGTACCAGCCGATCGTGCGCCTGGGCGACGGCAGGGTGTTCGGCTACGAGGCGTTGACGCGATGTCCGGAGAGCAGCTTGTTCGACGGCCCTTCGAGCCTGTTCCGGTACGCCGAGAGGCTCGACAAGGCGCTCCCGCTCGACCGGCTGGCGAGGGAGAAGGCGATCCGTCATTGTCCCCCTCTCGGTCCCGGCCGCAAAATCTTCATCAACGTGACGATGAGCATCGTCAACGATCCGCATTTCGTCTCCGGCCAGACGTTGCGCTGGCTGGACGAGAAAGGCCTGCGCCCCGGCCAGGTCGTGCTCGAATTGACGGAAAGAAGCTCGATCGACGACTTCGAGGCGGCCAAGAAAATGCTCGCCCACTATCGCAGCCAAGGTTACGAGATCGCGATCGACGACGCGGGAGCCGGCTATTCTTCGCTGCAGTCGATCGTGGAATTGAGTCCGGACTACATCAAAGTGGACCGCTCGCTCGTCAGCCTGGCGGATCGGGAAGAGATGAAGAAGCAGATGCTCCGCACGTTCGTCCGGTTCGCCAAAAAAATGAACATCCGCACGGTGGCGGAAGGCATCGAAAGGCCGGAAGAGCTTCGCCTCTTGCGCGCCCTCGGCTACGATTACGCGCAAGGCTATTTGATCGGAAGGCCGGACGACGCTTCGGCCTTGGCGGCGGCGGGAGCCGTTCCCGAAGTCTGAGGACTGGGAGCGGCTCTTTTTCTATTGGATCGGGCGGCAAAAACCGGCGCTTCGGTCTCCCGGGTCCGGCGGTTCCTCGGCGTCGGTTGCGGGGTGCGACGCCAACCGCAGTATGTTATGATGGTTTCATGAATCTGTCGGCGAGGTGGGCGAACGGACATGGGTAACGAAACGGACAAGCTTGTGTTGATCGACGGCAACAGCATTATCAATCGCGCGTTTTACGCGCTGCCGCCGCTAACGAGCAGCAACGGGCTGCATACGAACGCGGTGCTCGGGTTTACGACGATGCTGCTCAAGGTGCTGGAGGAGGAGAAGCCGAGCCACGTGCTCGTCGCCTTCGACGCGGGCAAGGTCACTTTCCGTCATGAAGGATACGCGGAGTACAAGGGCGGACGGCAGAAGACGCCGCCGGAGCTGTCCGAGCAGTTCCCGCTATTGAAGGAGCTGCTGCAGGCGTTCTCGATATCCCAGTTCGAGCTGCCCGGCTACGAAGCGGACGATATTATCGGCACGATGGCAAGGCTGGCGGAAGAGCAGGGCAAGGCGGCCGTCGTCGTGTCCGGCGACAAGGACATGCTGCAGCTCGCCACCGATCGCGTCAGCGTGCTGATTACCCGCAAGGGGGTCAGCGAGGTCGAACGGTTCACCCCGTCGGAGATCGGCGAGAAATACGGGTTGAAGCCGGAGCAGATCATCGACTTGAAAGGCTTGATGGGCGACGCCAGCGACAACATTCCGGGCGTTCCCGGCGTCGGAGAGAAGACGGCGCTTAAGCTTCTGCACGAATTCGGCACGGTCGAAGGCGTATTGGGGCATGTCGAGGACATTAAGGGCAAGCTCCGCGAAAATATCGAAGCGAACAGGGAAAGCGCGAAGATGAGCAAGGAGCTTGCGACGATTTACCGCGAGGTTCCGCTCGAATATTCGCTCGGCGACGTCGCCTGGAAGGGCTACGATCCGTCGGAGCTGGCGAAGGCTTTCCGCAAGCTCGAGTTCAAGGCGCTGATCGAGCGGTTGAACTTGGGGACGGCGGACGAAGCGCTGGAACAACAAACGGCGGAGACCGCCTCCCATTACGAGGTCGTTCAGGTCGCCCAGTCAGGCTGGGACGGCCTGAACGGAGCGCTGGCGGACGCGGAGGCGGTTCTGGTGGACGCCGCCGGGGACAATCCGCATCAGAGCGAAGGCATCGGACTGGCGATCGCGGCCGGGGCGACCTGCTACGTCGTTCCGTACGCTTCCCTTCTTAGCCCGGAGGCGGAGAGGCTAAGAGAGTGGCTGGCGGACGCAGAGGCGCCCAAGACCAGCTACGACCTTCATCGCGTCGATCTCGTGCTGGCCCGCTCGGGCATCGAGCTGCGGGGGCATTCGTTCGACGTGCAGTTGGCCGCGTATTTGCTGGATCCGACGGAAGCCGATCCGTCGCTGCACAATTTGTTGCAGCGCTACGGCCTCGCGCCGATTCCGTCCGATGAATCGGTCTACGGCAAGGGAGCCAAATTCCGCGTGCCGGCGGCGGACGGGCTGGCGAAGCATCTGGCGGCCAAGGCCGACGCGGTGCGCCGTCTGCGGGAGCCGCTTGCGGAGCGGCTAGAGACGCTAGGCATGCACCGGCTGTATTACGAGCTGGAGCAGCCGCTCTCAATCGTGCTCGCGGGGATGGAGAAGAGGGGCATCACGGTCAACGCGGACGCGCTGAAGGAGCTTGGAACGGAGTTCCAGCGCCGTCTTGAAGAAACGACGGAAACGATCTACGCCATGGCGGGCTTCGAATTTAATATCGGATCGACGCGCCAGCTCGGCGAGGTGCTGTTCGAGCGATTGGGCTTGCCGGTCGTCAAGAAGACGAAAACCGGCTACTCGACGGACGCCGAAGTGCTCGAGAAGCTGGAGCCGCATCACGAAATCGTGCGTCTCATTTTGCATTACCGCCAGCTCGCCAAGCTGCAATCGACGTACATCGAGGGCTTGCTTAAAGAAATTCGTCCCGAGACGAGCAAAATCCATACGTTCTATCGGCAGACGATCGCGGCGACGGGCAGGCTGTCCAGTCAATATCCGAACCTGCAGAACATTCCGATCCGGCTGGAGGAAGGCCGCCAGATCCGCAAGGCGTTCGTGCCTTCCGAGCCGGGCTGGACGATCGTGGCCGCGGACTATTCGCAGATCGAGCTTCGGGTGCTCGCGCATATATCCGGGGACGAAGGGCTGAAGGAAGCGTTCCTTAAGGAAATGGACATTCACACGAAAACGGCGATGGACGTCTTCGGCGTCCCCGCGGACCGGGTCGACGCCAACATGCGGCGCCAGGCCAAGGCGGTCAACTTCGGCATCGTCTACGGGATCAGCGATTGGGGACTGTCGCAAAATCTGAACATTACCCGCGGTGAAGCGGCCGAGTTCATCGAGCAATATTTCGTGGCCTTTCCGGGTGTCCGCCGCTACATGACGGACATCGTCGAGAAGGCCAGAAACGACGGCTACGTGACGACGCTGCTGGAGCGCCGCCGCTACTTGCCGGAAATCCGCCATTCCAACTTCAACCTGCGCTCGTTCGCCGAACGGACGGCGATGAATACGCCGATCCAGGGAACGGCCGCGGATATTATCAAGCTGGCGATGATGCGGATGAGCGAACGGTTGGCCGAGCGCGGCTTGCGAAGCCGGATGCTGCTGCAGGTGCACGACGAATTGGTGTTCGAGGTGCCCGAGGACGAGGTCGAAATCATGAAGGAGCTGGTGCCGGAGACGATGAGCTCCGCGCTCGAGCTCGACGTGCCGCTGCTGGCGGAAGTCAGCGTCGGCGCCAATTGGTACGAGGCGAAATAAACCGGCCGGCTTGGCGCGGACATCGGGGAGGGAGGAAACGGCATGCCGGAATTGCCGGAGGTGGAAACCGTCCGCCGCACGTTGAATCAATTGATCGCGGGCAAGAAGATCGAGGCCGTGACGGTGAATTTAGGACGAATCTTGCAGAGGCCGGACGATCCGCTGCTGTTCGCTTCCATGCTGGAAGGAAGGACGTTCCTGTCGGCGGAGCGCCGGGGCAAGTTTCTCCGGCTCGTGCTGGACGGGCTCGTGCTCGTCTCGCATCTGCGCATGGAAGGCCGTTACGGCCTGTACGACAAGTCCGAACCGGCGGAGAAGCACACGCACGTCGTCTTCCGTTTCACGGACGGGACGGAGCTGCGCTATAAGGACGTCCGTCAGTTCGGAACGATGCATCTGTACGCGCCGGGGGAAGAATGGAAGCAGCCCCCGTTGAATAAACTGGGATTAGAGCCGCTGGACGAGACGTTCACGCCGGAGGCGTTCAGCCGGGCCCTCGGCCGGCGGACGACGAAGATCAAGCCGCTGCTGCTCAACCAGGAAATCGTCGTCGGCCTGGGCAATATCTACGTCGACGAAGCGCTGCACGCGGCGGGCATCCATCCGGAGACGCCGGCCGACGAGATCGGACCGAAGAAGCGGGACCGGCTCCATCGGGCGATCGTGGACACGCTCGCGGCCGCCGTCGAAGCGGGCGGCTCGTCGATCAAATCGTACGTGAACGGCCAAGGCGAGATGGGAATTTTTCAGCATCGGTTGCGGGCGTACGGAAGAACGGGCGAGCCGTGCCCGGCGTGCGGAGCGGAGATCGTAAAATCGGTCGTTGGCGGCAGAGGCACGCATACGTGTCCGAAATGCCAGAAGCTCCCTCGCGGATCGCGAGGCGGAAGGACGGAGCGTCGGAGCGAGCGGCCCGGAGGCAACGCCGTGAAGAGGAGACTGGACGGACAAACGCCGTAACGGAATCGGGCGAACGCCCATCATGATCGGGGCACGATCGCTTCCCGCTGCATAGGATGAATTGACTCGGCTTCCGGTCGCGGAGGCGCGGGATCGCATCTATGCAGGAGGATATACGATCATGGCTTCGATTGCTACGCTTCTTCTCCTTTCGTTCGCGGTAAGCCTGGACGGCTTCGGCGTCGGAATCACGTACGGCGTCCGGAAAATCAAAATTCCCGCGACGTCCGTCTTCATCATCTCGGCTTGCTCGGGACTGGTCATTCTCCTGTCGATGACGGTCGGCGTCGCGATGGCGAAATGGATTCCGCCGCAAGGCGCGTCGGCTATCGGCGCGGTCATTCTGATCGGCATCGGCATCGCCGCGTTGATCCAGTTCGTGCGCGGCGGCGAGCGGTCCGACGGGGCGGTCGGCGAAAAACCCGCACCCGCACTTGCGGAGCCTGCGGCCGCGGTTCCGGTGCTGAAGATGGAATTGAAAATATTCGGTTTGATGATCCAAATTTTGCGCACGCCGTCGGCTGCCGATATCGACCGTTCGGGCACGATCAGCGGCAGGGAAGCCTTTTTTCTCGGAACGGCGCTGTCCTTGGACGCTTTCGGCGCGGGAATCGGCGCGGCGCTCGTCGGATTCCCCCCCGGGATGACGGCGATCTTGATCGCCGCGGCCAGCGGATTGTTCCTCTGGACGGGAACGAGGTTCGGGTTAAGGGTGTCGAGGTGGCGCTGGGTGAAGCAGCTTTCGATGCTGCCGGGCATCATCTTGATCGCGATGGGCGTCATCAAATTGTTCCTATAAGGAAGAGTGCATATGAACTTGGGATTGACGGGCGGCATCGCCACCGGCAAGAGCACGGTCGCCAGGCTGCTGACGGCCCGCGGCGCGATTCTGATCGACCTCGACGGTATCGCCCGCGAAGTCGTCGCGCCCGGGCAGCCTGCGTTGAACCGGATCGCGGAGCGGTTCGGACAAGCCGTGCTGCAAGCGGACGGCACGCTGGACAGAAAAAAACTCGGCGCGATCGTCTTCGCGGATCCCGATGAACGCAAGGCGCTCGAGTCGATTACCCATCCGGCGATCCGGACGGTCATGAGGAACAGAATGGCGGAGCACGCCAAGAGCTCGCCGGACAAGCTCGTCGTCGTCGACGTGCCGCTGCTGTTCGAATCGAAGCTGGAGAGCTATTTCGACGAAGTGATGGTCGTCTACGTTCCCCGGGAAGAGCAACTGCGGCGACTGATCGCCCGCGACCGGCTTACGGAGGCGGAGGCGCGCAAGCGGCTGGACGCGCAAATGGATATCGAAGAAAAGAAAAACCGCGGCGATATCGTCATCGACAATGGCGGATCGCCCGAACGGACGGAGGAGCAAATCGAACGCTATTGGCGGGAAAAGGGGCTGGGATGAGCAAACGGTTAAAGCGCAAAAGAATCGTTCTGCCGCTCGTCGTTCTCGTGCTCGTCGCGTTGTTCGTTCAGTCCGATTGGATCGGCAAACGGATTTATCCGATTTCCTTCAAGGACGAAATCAAGCTGCATGCCGAGACGTACCAATTAGATCCGCTATTGATCGCGGCGATTATCCGGGTCGAGTCCAATTATCGGGAACACGCCGTGTCCCGCAAGGGAGCGGTCGGCATTATGCAGGTGATGCCCGACACGGCCGAATGGATATTGAAGCAGGGCGACTTCGGGAACATAACGGTCAGCGACGCCGGCCGGGAGGCGCGGGCGGGAATCGCGCTCGGCGCATGGTACGTGAAGGAGATGAACCGACAATTCGACGGCGATTTGATCCGATCCTTGGCCGCGTACAACGCGGGCCCCGGCAAAGTCAGGCAGTGGCTGGACAGCGGCGTATGGGACGGGACGGAAGAGACGGTTAAGGACATTCCTTACGGAGAGACTAGACATTACGTGCAACGTGTGTTGTATTATTATAGGAAGTACCAAGACATTTATGAAACGCTTTAGGGACAACGCAAGGAAGCCTTGAAGCGGCGCTTCAAAGCTTCCCATATGATTCGCCTTAGGCTCTTTGTTAGATCGCGTGCAATTACTGACCTGCTTGACCTGCCAGTTGTTGCTCGGCGATTTGCACCAAGCGGCGAGTAATGTGACCACCGAGCGAACCGTTGTCTTTCGTAGTCATATTACCTTGGTACCCGTCTTGGGGGATGGCGATGCCAAGCTCCTGAGCGGCTTCGTATTTCAGTTGGTTCAAGCCCGCATTCGCTTGAGGGACGAGCAATTGATTGCTATTGTTGTTGTTTTGTCCGGCCATGTTTGTTCACCTCCTTGCGGTTGGTAACTGTATTATGTGCTTTATTTTAGGGTTCATGTAAGGGAAGGCTTGGAAATCCTCAACTTGTCGAAGGAGGCGAAATCGGCGACATGAAATGCCCTTATTGCGATTATAGCGGAACGAAAGTGCTGGACTCGCGTCCGGCCAACGACAATAAATCGATTCGGCGCCGGCGGGAGTGCGAGAAGTGCAGTCGCCGGTTTACGACTTTCGAGACGGTCGAAGAAACGCCTTTAATGGTCGTCAAAAAGGACGGAAGCCGCGAGGAATTCAGCCGGGACAAAGTGCTTAGAGGCTTGCTGCGGGCTTGCGAGAAACGTCCGGTGTCCGTCGAGCAATTGGAAGTGATCGTGTCCGACGTGGAACGCGAAGTGCGCAACACGGCGTCGGCGGAAGTCGAAAGCCGCGTTATCGGCGAATTGCTGATGGAGCATATTTATCACGTGGACGAGGTCGCATACGTACGCTTCGCGTCCGTCTACCGGCAATTCAAGGACATCAACATGTTCCTGAAGGAACTGAACACGCTGATGAACAAGCACGGGATCTAACCGGAGCAAGCCGATACAAAAACGCTTATACCTGAATGATACCGCATACGCTCAAGCTCTCCATGTTACAATATAACAGCTGGATGAATGAGATCCTGACGAATCGCAGGCTAAAGCCTGAAGGGATAAACGAAAATGACACAAGCCGAAGAACATAAGACGAAGCATTGGAAAAGAAACATTATTCTTTTCTTAAGCAGCCAGACGCTATCGCTATTTGGCTCGGCGTTAGTCCAATATGCGATTATGTGGTACGTTACGTTGACGACGGAATCGGGAATTATGATGATGCTGTACATCCTTTGCGGTTTCATCCCGACCTTCCTGTTATCGCCTTTTGCGGGCGTGTGGGCGGATCGCTACAATCGCAAGCTGCTCATTGTCATTGCGGATGCCATGATCGCGTTTGTCACGCTTATCCTCGCCGTTACGTTTTTGTTGGGCTACGACGAGATATGGCTATTGTTCGTCATTGCCGCCGTGCGCGCGCTCGGGGCCGGCATCCAGACGCCTGCGGTCGGAGCGATTTTGCCCCAAATCGTGCCGGAGGATAAGCTGACGAAGGTTAACGGCATTAACGGAAGCCTGCAAGCTCTTATGATGTTCGTTGCGCCCATCGTCAGCGCGACGCTGCTTACGATGTCGACGATCGAAATGATTTTCTTCATCGATGTCGTCACTGCGGCGATTGCAATCTCGACCTTGTTTTTCTTTCTTAAAATCCCGCTGCACCAAAAGGCGACGAACGAGCAGACGACGAGCTACTTGGACGACTTCAAGCAGGGCTTATCCTATATTAAGAATCACGCCTTTCTGAAAACATTTTTCATCTTCTTTGCCATTTTCTTCGTGCTGATGGCGCCTGCCGCCTTTTTGACGCCGCTGCAAGTGACCCGCAGCTTCGGGGGCGATTATTGGCGCTTAACCGCCATCGAGATCGCTTTTTCCGTCGGCATGATGGCGGGCGGAGCCATTATCGCGTCGTGGGGCGGCTTTCGGAATAAGGTGCATACGATGACGCTTGCAAGCGCGATTATGGGCGTGTGCACGTTCGCTCTCGGCATCGTCCCTCTCTTCTGGATGTACCTGGCGATGATGGCCCTGTTCGGGATCGCGATGCCCGTCTTCAATACGCCGACGACCGTCCTGCTGCAGGAGAAGGTGGACCCGAATTACTTGGGACGCATATTCGGCGTGTTCGGGATGATCTCGACTTCCATGATGCCGATCGGGATGCTGATTTTCGGACCGCTTGCGGATGTGGTCAAGATTGAATGGCTGCTCGTCGAGACCGGTCTGCTTATGCTCGTTCTGACCGTTTTCTTTGTTCGCAACAAAAAGCTGGTGGAAGCCGGCAAGCCGATCGCGAAAGAAGCGGCGAATGAGTAAAAAATCGGTTTGAAAAATCGTTGACAGCGACCCACCCTGTGTGATAAACTCATTTTTGTCGCCCAGGAAATAAGCCTTCGACGACAAACCGATTACGGGGAATTAGCTCAGCTGGGAGCACACCATGTAGCATAAACCAAACAGTGGAATAAGGCTTGAAAGTAAGATTTATTGATTCGGGGAATTAGCTCAGCTGGGAGCACACCATGTAGCATAAACCAAACAGTGGAATAAGGCTTGAAAGTAAGATTTATTGATTCGGGGAATTAGCTCAGCTGGGAGAGCGCATCGCTGGCAGCGATGAGGTCAGGGGTTCGAGCCCCCTATTCTCCATAAGAGTTTGGCGAGAAAATGGCAGAGATGCCGTTTTTTCTATTTAGTTGGAAGTAGCTCAAGCGCTAATCACGCTAGGGCTACTTTTTTATTTATCAGGGGAAGAAAGTTGTAAAAACAATGACTTGACTAAAAATACAAAAAGAGTTAATATTTGACAAAATTAAGTCATAGTCAAAGGAGCGTTCTTCATGCTAAAAAACGATCTTCCCAATGCTCAAAAACCTTCTTTTTCGATGTGGAAACTGGATATTGACGATGCCACAATGTCGGAACTTGTCGAACTGTCTCGCTTACATGCGAAGTTAGCGTTAGAACACTGCCAAAGAGAAACAAGCCCCGAAAGACGCTTTGCAATAAGGGTTCAAATTGAAAACATCCGCTTGTACATGGAAGGATTAATTGCGGGGCTAAGGGAAGCGCCTGTAGCGCCGTAAAGCGTTTCTAAGGCGCTGGGGCTGATGGTGGTGGGTAGTTAAGCTGCTAGTGTTACGTTAGCCGAGCGGCTTAACAAGTTGATTACCGTTGATGTCTAAAATAGAGAATGCTTGTTCTATCAGGTCTTTATCTTTAGGAGCAAAAAGATGCGTTGAATTAATGCCACTTTCAAGTTTAACGTGGTCAAACTGATTGGCCATGTACTGGGAGTTGGTGAGGACGATGGTCTTATTACTATAAAGGTTCAATTGTTGCTGAAAGGTTATCGCGGCTTCTGTGACATCAATACCGTAAACAGCTGGCTGTCCATCGGCTGAAAGCATGCTCCTATGGTCGACAAGTATATCCAGCCCCTCTGGATATGCACTGCATACCCCAATAATTGTCGACTCGACATGTTTAACTTCCTGCTTGGTAGATAACAACCCTTCGATAGTGAAGGACAGCAGCCTTCTATCGGGGTCAAGATGCCATTTGAACCGTTCCGTAAAGGGGGGAGTTTCTTGTGTTTGGAACGCTGGGATAGTGGAAAAGCGTTCCGCTGAAAAGATGTATTCAATTGAGACACGAAATGCGGCAGCAATATTTTCGATATTTTGAAGCGTGACATTTCGTTTTCCGCGCTCAATATCGCTTATGTATACTCTTGATAAGTTTGCTCTGGCGGCGAGTTGTTCTTGTGTGATATTTGCTCTAGAGCGGAGTTCTCGGACACGTAGTCCGAAATCGTGCAGTATATTCAATCTGCTCCCTCCTTTCGGTAGTCTATTATATGTATCGGCTGAATAGGTCAGAGGGTTTAGAGTGTAAAGAATGTCGTAATTTGGCGCTGATGTAACTCATAGTTGACGGACATGTATTTAATTCTAATGTATGATGGGGTAGTGTGAAAGTCCTATCCTTTCGTTTGTATTTTGTGTAGGACATTTTTTAACTTCAGCAACCTATCTTGGACTACTACTACTATTAAGAAGAACGCTTTTATAAAAGAACAATGATAGAAAGTTAGGTGCCTGGAAAACGGGGTTGCGGCATTGAAAGTGGGGGTCAGGCTGGAGATATCCTCGATCTAAACTCTCCAACCGTTCTTCCTGCATAACTGACTTGTTTTATCTCGCCTTTCCTCATTAGTGGATATGTATTTGGGTGGATGCTTGGTCGTTTGCGGTTCTGCCATCAAGTGTAGTGAATGATATTTTTTCATATTTTCAAGAAACAAAAGAGAATTTTCGGACACTGAAAAAGAGTACCCGTATACAGTGGATTAGAAAACTGAAAATTGGGATTGATGTCATTAGAGGAAACAAGCTCGATGGCAATGAAAGTGGACTCAGGTAAAGGAATCTTTCTATTCTGAATCTGGACTCCTTCCTTTCTCTCGTCCTTCTCAGCTTCGCCTACTGGGTCTATCTCGGCAATGGTGTTGAAAGCCATGAAAGTCAAGTTGGAATGGTTTTAAAACCACCCTAAACCCAGTGAAAGCCATAGAAACCACTGCGAGAATAAAATAGTATCACATGGGTTTATCCATTTTTTCAGGAGTTTTCCCCGCTATTCTCGACTACCAATTCATTCGGATTATTACATAGGAGGAATATTACATGAAAACAGAGAGCATAAGAAAAATCGTGTTGGCAACAGCCGCCGCCGCGCTGATAGCGGCATCTCAACCTAGCTGGATCACCTCAACCTATGCGGCTGAGTCTACAGCGGTAGCAACGGCAAAAGTGGTTCAAGTCGTTATTAATGAAGAGGTACAGGAGTTTGATCAACCCGCAATTATGCTTGATGGCAACACAATGGTACCTATGCGCGGCATCTTCGAAAAACTCGGTGCCACGATCAAATGGGACAACGCAACCCGCACGGTAACAGGAACCAAGGGTACGACAACGGTGGTGCTTCAGATCGGCTCGAAAACAGCCAAGGTAAACGGCAAAACGGTCACTTTGACAGCCCCTGCAACAATCGTTAACGGCTCGACAATGGTTCCACTCCGTTTCGTCAGCGAGTCTCTAGGAGCGGACGTGAAATGGGATGCGGGTACTTACACAGCAACGATCACACAGAAAACCCCTGTACCCTCTTCATCAAATACTCAGCCATTAAGTGAAGATGAAAAGGATGCTCAACGTGATAATGCGATTCTTTCAGACCTGAAAATGGCGACAAAAGTATTGAATGATGCCTACGATACAGGAGAATTAACGCCACAGATGTATGATAACATGACCTCCCTCCTTACAACTATACTTCCAAGACTGGTGCTTGGTGAATGGGCTGGTGGTAACTGGGTTGAGCTTAACGCAGTCTTCGAGAATACGGACATGGTATTAAAAAAGGAAGTTCCTAACGGATCTGAAACCTTACTACAAAAGCGTCAAGAAAGTATCAAGTACCTTACCTCCATACGGAATTTTCTTGCACCTTCAGGAAGATACAGCAAACTCGTCCCACGTGAAGAGCAGACGCTCACCAATATCAAGACCAAATACGGAAATCACACCTACGCTGTAGCCAACCAAACCGAATACGACTTCGTCATGAAGAAAGTCGAAGACGCCCTCAAAGGGGTATCAAGCCTCTCTTTCAACTTCGCTGACAAGGAGCTTACCAAGCACTTTAGCAACTACTTGGACGGCAAAGATAAGAAAGAGAACTACCAACGCAAAGAAGTGGCTTACGGCTACTTAGCAACAGCGGAACAAACCATGAAAGCCCTCAAAGACGCTGGTGTCCCTAGAGATACCATCACCAAGGCTGTCAACGTTGGTCTAATCGCTTCCAGTCTTATGAAAGACTTCACCAACCCTGAAAACTTACCAGCAGTGAGCCTTTACGATTTACTCGGTCGTGGACTTAATAGCAGTAATACACGAGCCTACACTCTCTCTGCAGTGTTCGATGCGGCTGGTTTCAACACGTCAATCATCCGCGCCCCAGAATATGGTTTATTCTTTGTAGTGGAGCTTGGCTCTAAATGGTATGAATACTCTTTTGGAAATTTTGAAGTGTACAACAAACAAGACGCCGAAGCGAGAGGTTTCAAAACCGAACTTATCAGTACCTTCGGCACTCCAGTCAAATAATCAAATCAACCACTGCGAACCTCTTCTGTTGCAGGAGAGGTTTTTGAAATTATTTTCATAATTTACTCTTGAAAAGAGGTAATCCAAATGAAGAAAACAATACTCGTTCTGCTCTCGTTCATCCTTTCACTTACCATAGTATCTTCGCTTACTACTCAAACGGCTTCAGCGGCTGACAGTGATTACGCCTATAGCGATGCGGCAAAACAGGCTCTTGCCTATATTAACAAAATCCGTGCACAAGCTGGCTTGGCCAAAGTGGAACTCGATCCGTACCTGACCAAAGCCGCCGAGAATCATGCCAATTATCTCAAAATAAATAAAACAACAGGTCATTATGAGGAAGAAGGCAAAGAGGGGTATGCTGGTGATGGTCCGACCGAGCGAGTCATTAACGTAGGTGGTGAACATTTGGCAAAAATTCATAGTGCGAATAATACGGACTATATCGATTATTCTCACATGTCCTATGAAGAGCGTCTAGCCCAGATAGCTGCCGATAAAAATAAGGGAATTAACAGTTCACAGATCACGGGAAAGCTTGTGTCAGAAGGTATATCCTATGGGAAAAGTTCCTCTGTAAGCGGAGTGGCTTCGTTAATCAATGCCCCTTACCATCGAGGGAATATTGTAGATCGGAATTTAGAGTATATTGGGGTAGGCTTTAATGAGTGGTGTTTAGTTGTGACGTATTCTCTCAAGTATCCAGAAGAACTTTCAGGTTACTCTATTTATCCTTTTGACGGACAAAAGGATGTTGAACCTACGTTCCACGGAAGGGAAAATCCTGATCCTTTAGCTGATACGGGTATCAAACAATCGGGATACATCATAACACATTTAAGCTATGAGTTTGGAGATATTCGAACAGCCACTTTAGTTGAAGAAACGGGTGTGACTGTCCCTGTGGTTATCAAAAACGGGTTCTATATGGGTACGGGTAACCTTAATCTTATTATTCCAAAAACACCTCTCAAAGCTGGCACCGCCTACACAGTCACCATCAATGGAAAAGCATCGACTTTCACAGTAGCTGGTGAAAAAGAAATACCGCCACCACTCACCTACAGCAAAACGAATGTAGGCATCAAACTGGACGGAACCTTCATCACGGTCAACCCAACGGCCAAAGTAGTAAACAGTAGCACCTTCATTCCGCTCCGTGGGGTACTAGAAAACATGGGGGCGACCCTAGCATGGGACGGCAAAACCCAAACAGTAACAATTAAAAAGGACGCAACAACGATCAAACTGGTAATCGGCTCCAAAACAGTACACGTCAACGGCAAAGCACAATCGCTATCTGTAGCCCCGTTCTTAGAGAAGGGGTACACATTCGTTCCTCTACGCTTCATCAGTGAGACTTTCGGAGCGAAAGTATCTTGGAACGCCACGGAGTACATTGCTTCTATTGACACTAGCGACATTGCTGGGAATATACCGTCTGAACCAAGCGCAGTGCTTGGAAGCTACGTAACGCCGATTAAATCTATTATTGAGCGTCATGGACTTACTATGGAGACGGAAGAAGTAAATGCTGACTTCACCTACGGTGGTTACATAATAAAAGATAAGTCGGGCAACAAACTAGCCGATTACACCCAGTATATTTCAACCACTAATAAAGGGCAGAGTAATATCTATTTGACCGAGATACTTGGGTCACCTGACAATGAGGAAAGGTACAGGTTTCTTGAAGATATGATAATCAGTCTATCAGGGGTATCTGATCCAAAGCCGCTCGATGTCCTAATGGACAGAATTGGGCGCGAGGCTACTATGCGGGATTTGCTGGATGGGGAGAGGACTGAGTCTTACACTGGGGTTACTTATAAAATCCAAGCAAGCGCTCCTTATCTAGGTACCGAAACAACTGGAGGTTCGCTAATATGGAATCTTACAGTTATGATTAAGAAATCATAAATCTATGGCGATGTAACTATACTACTATCCTGAGCTAGGTGGGTAATCCTACCTAGCTCATTTTTTACAATCAGCTAACTATAGAAGCTCTCGCTAATCAAACGTTCTAAAGATTCAGGAACCTTGTAGTTGACCCATACATATTCCCTTGCTCTTCGCCCGACTGTAGCGCTTGATGAAATAAATTTTTCACTGAGGAGAAGTTTGCTCCACCCATTATCCGTCAAAGGGGTATAAAGGTCGTTGTCATAGCCGCTTAGCACGACCTTAGCTTTTGTACGGAGCAGAGCATTAACGAGTTTCTGATGCTCTGTCCTACCCCATGACCGTATGCCGTAATGTCCTGAGTAGATCATGGCTTCTTCAACATATGGTGGATCTATATAGCAAATAGCATTACTCTGAAATTGAAGTTGTTCCAGCCACAGGAACATATTTCCACTTGTTACTTGGATGTCTGCTAGCACATCGTAATATGTAGGCAACTGCGCCACTCGCCGCTGAAAAGCTTCCGCTCTTCTTGGCTGTTCCCTTGTCTGGTCGTAGTTCACCATATCTGCTGCACGACTCCACATGGCGGCTATAAAGGTAGCAGCAGCTGATTCAAGCATTGTTACTGGAGAAGGGGTACCGCGAAGCAAAGCTTCTTCCTCAAGCTTCCGCTGCTCCCTTGCCCACAGGAATAGCTCTTCACTGGCACGTAACGGCTCTAAGAAAGCCATGAGGTTATAGGTCTGTTCCTTGATTCCAAGCATGGCGAAGAGATTGCACACCCCAGTGTCGATATCGTTGTATGTGCGCCGTGAAAACAAATGCGGAGGGGTATTCAATACAATTCGCCCACCACCCCCACAAAGCTCGTATAAGTCTGTACAGGAAAGCGTGGCAGTATATTCAATCAGGGGTACAAGATGCCGAACAAGCTGATGCTTTCCCCCGATATAAGGAATGACGCTTCTAGGTGTTTTCTGGCGCATCGGCATCTGTAAATTCTGGCATACTCAAACCTTGGTTGGCGAACAAGGCTTCAAGAGATAGGATATAAAATCTTTTCACGACTTTGGAATTTAGATTCGGTTTCACATCCTCTTGTAAGCGCCCTTGTTTGTTTTTAACTAGAATCAAGCCTGAGTCGCGCCAAGCTCGCCCGATCTCCAGTAGGCGGTTCACCTTGTTGTTTCCAGAGAGTTCAAAAAGTTCATAGAGGTATTCGCTGGTTACAGCTACAACAGGGGTACCATATTTACTTACATAAAATTCTGTATCTATACGAACGCCTGGACTTTCTCCGTGCTTATAGGCATCGCTATTAATGCTAGGGAAACGGTCAATATCGCCGCATACAGCATCGGCAAGAATGTCATAGAAGGCGTTGCCCTCATCTTGATCAGTAGTGCCGTTCATAGCTTCGAGGAGGTTGTCGACTCGCGTGAAAATACCCTTTACTTTAAGTTGCTGAATATAGTGTATAGCACGATGGAAATCTGATTGAAGCATGAAACCGAATACATTAAGCTCACGAACATAGGTGTTAAAATGGTCTTCAAGATCGATCACAAGGTAGCTCTTGGAGGCATTGCCTTCAAGACGAGTGGTGAATCTAACGGCATAGGTGGCTGTTGAGTAATCTGGATGCCGCCCGAACAACAATTCGATCTCCCAGAGATCGGCTAGTGGGTTTATGAGTTCCGTTGTTTCTGCTTGTTCTTTTGGCTTAACAACCGTGAGTGTGTTTCGCATAAGAGGTTCATCCCTTTCCAATATGTAAGAATGCTATGTGCTGGGGTAACGAAAGAATTATTTATATTGTAGCAGAGTTGGGAAAGCTTGAAAATACCGTAGGTGGCGTTGAAACCATTGTGCTGGTGATGAAAGCCAGTAGCTTGAGAGGAAAACCCACTTCTAGAAGTCTAAAACCACTAAACCCATTGAAAAATGAATCAGGGTTTGGCTGGTTTTTTAGGAGTTTCCAGTGGTCTTTTCGATTATGTAGTAGTGGGATGTCACGGTTGATTGGCTTTATATGAGTAGCTCCTAGAGTTTAACGCCGTATATGGAGTTTTCAGGGGTACTTTCTTCAATCAGTAGCACTTTTCTTGAACAAATTAAGTTACGTGGCGTTGAATGCACAAGTTACCTGAATACCCATATTTATTAATAGCGCACTGGTTAAAAGGGATGAATACACAGCAAGTTCTCAACTAAGGCTGGATAGCAACGTACTGCCTTCAAAATGCTTTGTATTGCGTGACTCGGTTGTAATTGTGCCTGTGGGGTTCTTGATGACTTGTTGTGTGTTTATTCTCTTTTGTCTTTAAAAGTTAAAGGTTCGAGTTAAAAAAATTTTGCCAAAGTTAAAATAAGCCCATTTTTAAGGTGTTTTTCGGCTAAAAAAATGCAATTTTCGTTATAAATCTTGTTTGGGATTAAAATAAATATTTGGTTGGTACGTTTTTGGCTTGACTGCTGATTCCTCGGACATAGAATAACTCGGACTCTGAGATTTTAAGGCAGATTAAACTACTCTTTGTCATGCTAGACGAGAAAGTTAAGGCTTGCCTTAGTTTCGCAAACTTCGTTCCTGCTAAAAAACAAATAAAGGAGAGGTAATATGCTTAGTATTAAAGGGTTTGTTTATACCAATGTTCCAATTACTCCAAACGGCTATTGTGCCACTAATGACTTGCATCGCCGCTTGGCTTATCTCGCACGGGAAACGGAGCATACTCGTCCTTGGCGTTTCAATGCATCGGATGATCCGTCTCTTACGCACAACTTTGCGGATACGCCATTTGACGAAACTACCTTGGGAAAGGTGGTGGCTTCAGCCCAGAAATGGTTGCTTTCCGATCAGGAGATGGGCTTCCCTAATGAGACGCATTTGCATCAGGAAAACCTCATTAATTCGTACTTGCTCAGCTCATCTATCATTGTGGCTCCTGTCTATGGGAAAAATGGGGTGCGTTACGAATGGTTCACAAAAAGCCGTGACATTGTAAAACATCTAGCAGCAACAGGACAGCTTGCTCTGAAAGACATGCGTAATGGGGTGCAACGCTATTTTGCTCAACTGAACACAAGCGTTGAGGAGATCGAGACGGGTACATTTAAGGTCATCCGTTTGTCTCGCGATTCAGATGGGGTGCGGATTTCCAGTACAACCTTGTCGCACAGGAGTGCAAGGGAAATGTTGCCTGACCATATGGTCACGACACTTGAAAAACGCTTGATTCATGCGCTGCAGCACTATGAAATTGAAATGATGTACACAGATGCTGGCGGCAGTTTATTGAAGGTTTATGGCACACTGCGCCCTCATCATCCACTTACGCCAAGAGCATTGGAAATGCAAAGAGGTGCGGGGCTTGGATTTTTGTGGGTAGTAGATATGGATCACGATGATATCGTTCGGCTGCCCTTGACAGGTCTTACCATGAAATTTCGTGGGTTGTAGATAAAACGGTTAGGACAAGGTGAGGTCGTTATGCCCATTAGTACGGGCGTAGCGGCTTCTTTTCTGTCACGCTTGTGGCTGGCGTTTCTATCTCTTAAACCCTTATTTCTAAACCGCTACGCGCCCTCACGGGCTTCTCTAAAGGCTTGTGTTACTTCTTGCGTTCAAGTGCGTTAGTCCTTGTTAGCGTTGGGATCGCGGCGGTTACGGGGGTGGTCGGGTTCTTCTAAAACTATGCGTTGGCGGGGTAAGCACTTTCTTCTCTATTACCCCTGTTCAAATGGATTGCGATTTCTCTAAACGACTTTCTAAAACAAGTGTTTAGAAACCTTTGTTTAGAAACCCCTTCTCTAAACAGCAGCTTTCATGGGGAGCGCCACCTTGTTCTGGCATCGACTTCTATATTGGTTTGAACCTGCCCGGCTGGTTACACCTAAAGCGAAGGAGGTGAATCAGATGGATGGAAAACTATTTGGTTATGTGAGAGTGAGTACAAACGAACAGAACGAGGAAAGGCAGATTGACCTGCTGGTAAAGGAATTTGGGCTTTCCACAGAGGACATCTTCGTGGATAAAATTAGTGGGTTAAAAGCTGAACGACCAGCCTTGGCGCAGTTGCAAAAGGCATTGCGTGAGGGGGATACGGTTATTGTGGAGTCGCTAAGTCGTGTATCGCGCACCTGTAGTGATTTACTGCAGCTGCTTGCAGATTGGGATGCTCGGGGTATTACGTTTGTTTCATTGAAGGAAAGACTTGATTTCTCGACCACGACAGGCAAGCTCATCCTTACAATTCTAGCGGCAATTGCAGAGTTCGAAAGAAGCATTATCGCTGATCGCGTGCGCGAGGGGCTATCTGCTGCTCGAAATCGCGGAAATGTGGGTGGGAGAAAGAAAACTGATCCGAAGCAGCTGGAAAAGGCAATCCGCTTGTATTGTGCGAAGACGCATACGTTAAAGGAAATTCGAGAGTTAACAGGGGTTAGTAGTCCTGTGTTGTATCGGGCGATGGCTGAAATGGAGTGAGGCTGCGGATGGCTTAGCCGAAATCGTTACAACTGGGACTGGTTGGTGGTAAAAAAACAGGACTTCCCTGTTTTTACTCCCAACTTGTTATGGTCTGTTCTCTGCTTCATTCGTTTATTTTAGCAAATGTATGGGAGTAGCTACCGCGACTATTTTTGCTCAAAACCGGAGATTTAGCTGGTCTAATGGCTCGCGGCGGCAATAGGTTGATACCGTGGTCATTTTGTTAGAGAACAGCCTGTCATAGCAGCTTTACTTGTGTGTTGAGTGGTTGATTTAATTACTGGAGAAGTTGTTACAATGCGCGGCAAACTAAATAAGTGTATTTCATAGTAAAGGAAAAAGGCGAGTTACCAGCGTTGCGGTGGATGTTTATTGCCGCTGCGAATGGTAGCTCGCTTTTTATGTGTTATAAGCTGGATCGCTGTATTTTGTTCGCTCTTTATTGTTTTACCGCGAAATATTCTTACGTTCTTGATACTGCCTTGGAGTCATGGTGTATTAGGTAATTCCGTAAAGGGGGTAACTCAATAAGCTTTAACGTTGGTCTGGGATATGTCAAATCGCGTATAACAGAATTTCAGTTTTGGAGTTGTTCTGAGAGTTACGCAATAAAGTCATAGTTCAGGGTTGGGGTAGGGATGGTTCGGCTTTGTAAGCCTAAGAGATTAAAAATCACTTCGGACTATATAAGTGAGCCATTTCATATCAATTGTGACTATTAAAAATCAAAAGGAAGGAGAATAACGCATGATGCTAACCGAAAAGCCCAAGCTTGCTGCACTCTATTTGAAAGGTCATTCCTCTCAGCATGAGATCACCTTTCTTGAATCCACCGCCGCTTCTCTGGGCTATCGAGTATTCGATATTTACACTGACCTCGCTTGGTCTGACTCGCGTATGTTTTTACAATTGGTAGACGATGCTCAACGAAACTGCTTCGGTGCAGTGATCCTCTCTGACACTGGCTTAGCGCTTTCAGGCGATCTGGAGTACAGGCTTGCACTGACATTCCTACTAAAACGTGGAGTATCGCTGTACGTGTCGGGCAGTGTGCTGTTCACAGGGGTACTCGGTTCTAAAGGCTTGGAATGGTGGCATTAAGTCTCTTGTATCACTTAACTACTAAATTTTGGAGGCTGCACGTTATGAAGAAAACAGCTACTAGCTCCATCATGATCTATGTTCGTGACCGTTCACGTGAGATAGCCAAACGGCATTTGATGCTGCTGGAAGCCTATGCCGTTACTAAGGGTTTAGTTGTAGAAGGGATTTTCATGGACATCGGCTCCGCGCACGATGCTTCCCGTCCTGGTTTGATGGCTTTAAATGAAGCTACGGAGCAGAGGAATGTTAGCACTATTCTAGTAATGACTCCCGAAGCGCTGTTCAGGGGCAAGTATTTGGATACAGCGCTGTTTCGTCAAATGCTGTTTGGAGGGGTAGAAATCATGACGCCTTATGAAAAACCTCGCTCTTTTGATGAAACAGCCTACCCTGCCTTGTATAAATAACTGCTCAGGACATGCCCAAGGAGCTTGGTTGTAGGTAGTGCAGTGGCGTACAGCTGCTAGCACTACCTAAGGGGCTGGAAGCAATGATTATGCAAAATACGGTTACAATTCAAGATCGGGTTTATTCAGTGGAACAAGTCGAAGGGAAAATTGCTACGCTTAAACGGTACGATAAGAAGAGCAAGTTCTGGGTTGAGCTTTCATTTTCTAATTCCGTAACGGATGGCCATACAGAGTTGCTGCAGAAGCTCGGAGAAGTATACATCCACCAGGTGCTATCTAAGGTGGAAATTTAAAATCATACTAAAAACAGACGTTTACTATGAAATTATAAGAATGTTTATTTCATTATCTACAATCAGGAGGCGTTTATATTGAATAAGGAATCTATGGAATTTGCGGTACAACAGATGTCGGCATTGGGAATGAGTTACGAGGTCATTGATCGTTTCAAAAGTGGGGTAGTATGCACAACGCTGATGGGTCAGCCAGAAACTAGCGTTGTACCTGTAACTAATAAAGAAGAATTGAAGGTAATTGCGGAAATGAAAACAAGAGGTTTTATCGTGTACCCTGTCCTTCCTTCGGCTCTTGTAGTTGATCACTCCGTGCTGATGTACAGCGTAGCCTATTTGGTTGTATTGGCTAATGTGTGGAATGGAATTGAACTGCCCGGTGCTCTTATCGACAAAGAAGAGGAGCGCAATAAAGCGCTTCAAGAGTATATGCAGAACGAGGTATCAGCGGCTCAAAGGGGCTTTGCACTGGCTTATGTCGTCAATGAAGCTTGGGGAGTATCTGAGTTTGGTGACGTGGTAGTGCGTCCTAGCGCTAGGGGAGGCTTAACGCGTATAGGTTAGGGGGGATATCTTGCAGGGAGTGGATAACTGTGATGCTTTCCACTCCCTGCCTTCCCTATGGTTAGCAATGGATACAGAAGAAAATACCTGTCACATGGATACAGATGGACTGGTCAACGGCTTAAAAACATGGTAACACAAACATATGTTCTTATAATAATTGAAAATACCCCCACGGAGGTGGCAGCCTAATGGCTATGGTAGAAGAAAAATTGGTTCAACCTTGGAATGTTGTGAGTAAGGAGCTAATTGAGAAGAATTTAAAATTGATTAAGAAACTCATGGCTGAAGGGAAGTCATTTAAGCGTATAGCGGCATTGTATCGCGTTTCTTCAAAAAAGCAACTCACACGATCCGATCATGGAGAAGATATCCCTACTCAGCGGAATGCCTGTTTGAACTATATTGAACAGCAAACGGGTTGGTATTTAGTAAAGGAGTATACGGAAAAGGGAGTATCAGGCTTTAAAAAGAAGTCCGCAGATCGTGGTGAATTACAGCAAATTATGAAGGATGCAACCAACAAGGAATTTGATGTATTGCTCGTTTTTATGCTAGATAGAATAGGCCGATTGGATAAAGACTCGTCGGGGTACCTTGAAGACTTAGTAGATATGGCTGGGGTTGAAGTTTGGTCTGTTAAAGAAGGGCAAATCAAGTTCGAGCAGCATGGGGATCGATTAATGAATTATATTCATTTTTGGCAATCCCAAGGTGAAAGCTTGAAAACCTCTGCACGGGTCGATGAAGCTCACAGTCAAATGGTCGGGCAAGGGCAGTATCGCGGTGGTTCGGTGCCTTTCGGTTATAAGTTAGTTCCTTCCGGCAAGTACAACAAAAAGGGCAAAGAACTATTGAAAATGGCAATTGATGAAGAAGAAGCGGCTGTAATCAGGCAAATATTTGATTGGGTTGATCTAGAGGGGTATGGACAATATGTGATTCCAAGGATGTTGAATGAGAAAGGCATAAAGACTAAGAAGGGAAAGCCATGGGGATCTACCACAATTAGTTCAATTCTTAGAAATCCGACCTTTATGGGGTACACGAGTTATGCAAGAGGCAAGGAAAAGGAAGTGCGCTCGAAGACCGCAAATCCAGACCTGATAATCATTTCAGAGGAAAAGTGGAATCGGGTTCAAGCGATTCGAGCGGGACGCAATCCAGAGATGACGAAGAAGCATGGTGTCGAGCCTATGGTTAAGATGACCAAAGGGGAACTGATTTTAGTCGGGATTGTGAAATGCGGTCATTGCGGAAATCCCCTCTCCCCGACATCGAATAATAAGAAATACAAGCGTAGTGATGGAACCGAAGTGAAGAAGAAGTACGTGAAGTACCGCTGTTTCGGTAAAGGATCACAGAAGGCAATAGATTGTGAAGGTCAAACGACCTACTCTAAAGATCGGATCGAGGCACCTGTCATTGATGAAGTTCTCGGTTACTTAGATCGCTTAGAGAAGGTTGACTTGACACAGCAGCTCCAAGCCTTAAAGAAACAGAATACAGCTGTCGGAACCAGCCAATTGCAGCGGCTGAGCAAAGAACTGGACGATGCTTATGAAGATATGAAAAGCTACAAAGCGGAAGTCATTAAGTCCATCAAGGGAACGGGACGCTTCAGCAGCGAGGTTTTGAATGAATTGATTGAGGATACTTCGACTCGTATTGCCGAGTTAGAGGAACAGGTCACTCAAGCCCGCCGCGAGGTGGAAGCCAAACGGATTGAGCGGAAGGAACTGGAGACATTGCAGCAGCACATTCCTGACTGGCGGCTGGTGTTCGACCAGGCTTCCCCCCAACAGAAAAGAATGATGCTCCGCACCATTATCGGCAGGGTCGATGTTTTTCGGAACGAGATTAAGGTTTACTTCAAGTTGAAGATCAGCCAGTTCATTGGGACGATGGGCGTTGAAGTGGGAAATCAGGTGGATGTGGATAAGGTTATTGAGTGAGGTCTATTGGACTAATTGAAGATGAGACTCTTGCCGCTTGCAAGAGTCTTTCTTTTTGTCGAAATTGGGAAAATTTTCTGGATTTTGAAGTCCAAATAGGGTATCATTTATATAGGTATATTGTACTGTCTTCTTATTCTGTTAACAACAAATGGGGATTGGTAAAATGGCTAGCAAGAATGAGTTTATTCGTGAATATGTGAGAGCTGTCTCGGAAGGTTATGCTGCAGTATTTGCAGGAGCAGGATTATCCCGAAGTTCCGGCTATATTGATTGGAAGGAATTGGTCAGACCACTAGCATTGGATATCGGTCTGGATGTTGATAAAGAACATGATTTAATAGCTGTTGCTCAATACTTTCAAAATGAGCGAGGTACTCGCTCTGCTATTAATCAACGCATTATCAATGAATTCACTCGAAATGTAAGCGATAATGATAACATAAAAATTTTAACTAGACTTCCAATAACCACATACTGGACAACTAACTATGATGAGTTATTAGAGGAAAATCTAAAAGCTAATAATAGGAAAGCCGATGTTAAGAAAACTCAAAAATCTTTAGCTACCAATATTTACGATAGAGATGCTATTGTCTATAAGATGCATGGTGATGTAAGAGATCCTGATGATGCAGTGATTACTAAAGATGACTATGAGTTGTATGGTTATGAACGCCCTTTGTTTAGAACAGCTTTACAAGGAGACTTAATCTCAAAAACTTTTCTGTTTGTTGGCTTCAGCTTTGAAGATCCCAATCTTGATTATGTACTCAGTCAAATTCGTGTTCTTTTAGGTGAGTCAGAAAGAGAACATTATTGTTTTTTTCAAAAAGTTGTTCAGAAAGTGAACGAAAGTGAAACCGACTATTTATATAACTTAGCCCGACAAGACTTAAGAATTAAAGACTTACGACGTTATGGAATACAAGCTGTTGTTTTAGATAGCTATGATGAGATCACTGGGATATTACAACAAATTGAACGTGGGTACTTACTGAAAAACGTCTTCATTTCTGGAAGTATATCTAAGTTCGATTCAACATGGACACCACAAACAGTAAATGAATTTACTCATAAATTGGCTGGTAGATTAGTATCTGAGGATTATAAAATTGTTTCAGGCTTTGGATTTGGCATCGGATCGACTATTGTAAATGGTGCGTTGGAAGAAATTATGAAAAGTAAGTATAAGCATGTTGATGAGCATCTCTGTCTACGTCCATTTCCTCAACAATCATCTGGTGGTATCTCGATGAACGAACTTAAAACTAAGTATCGAGAGGACATGCTCGAACAAGCAGGAGTTGCTGTCTTTATTTTTGGTAATAAAGAAGCAGAAGATGGATCGATAATTGAGGCCGATGGCATGATTGAGGAATTCGAGATTGCAAAGCTACAAAAAAAAGTAATAATTCCTGTAGGAAGTACTGGAGGGACAGCTCTTACAATCTTCAATGAAGTTAAGAGAAATATTGAGGACTATCCCTATCTAACTAAATTTTTAGACGAATTGAGTCAGCCCTCTGATGTCAATTCACTTATTGAATTAATATATCGTGTTATTCAAGATCAACAGATTATTTAGGAGGTGAATACAAGATGGCACACAAGACTTTTATTTCTTATAAGTATAGTGAAGCATGTGATTTGCGTGACTCTATTCTCGATTCATTAGGAGAAGATGCTGTCTTCTACAAGGGAGAAACCTCTGATTCTCCTGATTTGACTGATACATCAACCGAAAATATTAAGAAATGCCTAACCGATATGATGTACGATACAAGCGTCACAATAGTGATTATTTCGCCCAATATGAAGGAAAGTGAATGGATTGATTGGGAGATTGAGTATAGCCTTAAAAATATAACTCGTAAGGGTAGGACTTCTCATACAAATGGTGTAGTTGGCGTCATTATGAAATACAATGGAGCGTACGACTGGTTTAAATATAGTCAGAATAATTCAGATGGTTGTTCCTCATTCTACTATCATGATCATAAGGTGTACGATATTATTAATAACAATCGGTTTAATCAAAATCCCAAGGTTTATAGTTGTGATACATGTAAGACGGTAAGTGCACTATCTGGTTCCTATATAGCTTTTGTTGAAGAAGAAACCTTTTTATCCAATCCTCAAAAGTATATTGACGATGCTTATGATAAAAGCGAGGACAATGCAAGTGGTTATGATTTAGTAAAAACACGTTGAGAGGAGTAATGAAATGGCCAAGCGTCAAGTTTTTTTCAGCTTTGAATATAATAAGGATTCGTGGAGAGCATCTCAAGTTAAAGAAATGGGAAAGGTAGATGGAAGCTCTACTTTTTCTGCAAATGATTGGGAAGAAGTCAAAGAAAAAACTGATACAAAGATAAAACAATGGATTGATAGTCAAATGGCTATGCGTTCATGTTTAGTTGTCCTAATAGGAGCTACAACATCAGGTAGAAAGTGGATCAAGTATGAAATAGAGAAAGCCTATGAATTGAATAAGGGCATAGTGGGAATTCATATTCATAAATTGAAAGATTCTCAAGGTAATCAAACCACTCAAGGTAGTAATCCCTTTTACAACATCTTGATTGGTGATAAAAATGAACGTCTTTCCAAGTATGTGACTTGCTTTAATTCAAGCTACTCAACGAGTACCTATGTTTATGATGATATTAAAAATAATATGGAGCAGTTGATTGAAGATGCCATTGCCAACAAGGCACCTCGATGATGTAGTTAATTTTATGGGTGTATAATGACCATCCGTGGGAGAGCGCATCGCTGGCAGCGATGAGGTCAGGGGTTCGATCCCCCTATTCTCCACCAAACGCGCATACGAAACACGCCTTGGGCGTGTTTTTTTGCGTTTGGCGGAAGGGGCCGAACCCCGAAATGGGGGGCGTTCCGCGCTCAGGGAGTGCTGGGAAGCTTCATTGGAATATCGTCGTGGACGGGTGAAGGTCTTCATTCCACTTGATCTTTTGCTATCGGACACAGAAGACGTTATTTTGCCGAAACCCCTTCATTTTGAAGTCGATTCGGACAGAGGATCCGCTATTTCGATGATAAACGCCCGAAATCGCCATCTCGGAGCCAAATAACGGATCCTCTGTCCGCGAAGGTGCGCAAAACCCGGGTTTGTTCACAATTAGCGGATCCTCTGTCCGTACGGTTCGGGGCGACGGGGAAAAGGAGGCGAACGACAGCGAACCGGACGGTGCGGAAAGACTGCGGCAAGCGAAAGCACGGGGGAACGAATCAAATGCGAAAGGACCGTCAGGGTGATTTCCCCTAACGGTTTTTCTTAATAAATCAGAAAGTTGTGGTACACTATCCTTAATGGTAAGGAGGGATTGCGATGGTTATGGTTGCGGACACAATTCGTTGCAGGTGCGGGGTTAACGCTCAACGTAAGTTAAAGCATATCTCGTGGAATGAGTCTGGCAGAACGTTTTCCATTCGTAATGTCCCGTCTGGTATTGCAAAAATCACGCCTGTCATGAAGAAGTGATTCCGTCTCGCGTACAGCTTAACGTTTCGTTTCTTGCTGATGATATGAGAAAAGGCATACTGCCTTCCGATGTTCAGTATAAAGAGCTTATATAACGGAAGAGATGCCGTTTATTTAATTCCTGAACATCCTAAACTATCTATTTGATTTAATCTGATAAAGCTCAAGCAGAGACAATGCTTGGGCTTTTCTTTATGTCTACAAATGACTTGCGTACAATCCCGACTAGAGTTAACATATTACTGACCTGGTTGGTCGATATAAGGCAAGGGGGGTGTCATTTCATTCATGGCTCGATATAGTAAGGAAAACTCTATAGAATTGCACAAAGCGCGTACAACGGAAATCATTACTGCCGCAATGAGAATTTTCGCCGAGCATGGCATTGATAAGTCAACCATGTCGAAGATTGCCAAAGAAATCGGAATAAGCAAAGGGCTTATGTACCATTATTTCACTTCGAAAGATGAAATTTTGGATGCATGCGTGAAATGGGCTGTCGAGAATTCAGAGCAATTAATGAATGAAGTCAGGGACTTGACGGGAACTTCAATCGAAAAGATCGTTTATTTCACGAAAGTCTCCTTATCCCAAGATAATCAAATTGCCTTTCGAGTGATACAACGAGCCATTCAATCTAAACATTTGAAAGAAGATACAAAAAAGATTTATGAAAAAAGCGGATCCATTTACATCGACTGCTTGCTCCCCATTTTTAAGGAAGGTCAGCGAAGCGAGGAGATCGTTGATGCCGATCCGCTCATGCTTTTGGAGTTTTATCTGACGGTAATTTCAGGACTGCTTATGGAAGAAGTGAATTGGACAACAGAAGAAGAGGGATGGAATATCCGGAGACTGATCCGCATCATTGAAAAATAATGGACGTGAAGCTGCTGACTTGTCAGCAGTTTTTTGTTTGACAACTGAAGGTTTTTTCGATAGTATATTAACCGACCAGGACGGTCAATATACTTTCAAGGAGGGCGAATCCGCCATGGGTAGCCGGGAAACAGAGGAAAGCATCATTCGAATTCGAAACCTTCACAAATCGTATAAGAAGATGGATGTACTGAAGGGAGTCAATATCGACATTAAAAAAGGATCCATTTTTTGTTTGTTGGGATCTAACGGCGCAGGAAAAACAACGATGGTCAAAATATTGACAACGCTCCTTAAAGCGGATAGAGGAGAAGCATTGTTGTGCGGTCACGATGTCAGTAAACAACCTGACAAGGTGCGCGGCGTCATCAGTTTGACCGGACAATATGCCGCGGTCGACGGCCTGTTGACGGCACGTGAGAACATACGGATGATCGGGAAGCTCTACCATGTGGAGAATGCCGCCTCCAAAGCGGACGAATTGCTCGAGCGATTCAATCTGACCCATGTGGCTGACAGACCGGTATCCACCTATTCGGGCGGCATGCGCCGCAGGCTGGACATTGCCATGAGCTTGATCGGCAGGCCGGAGATTATCTTTCTGGATGAACCAACGACAGGGCTTGATCCTCAGAGCCGCATTAAAATGTGGAAAGTCATTCGAAATCTGCTGAAGTCGGGCGTGACCGTATTTCTGACGACGCAATACATTGATGAAGCGGACCAGTTGGCGGATCATATCGCTGTGTTGCATAAGGGAACCATTATTGCCGAAGGAACCGCCAAGGAACTAAAGTCAACGCTGGCTGGAGGAACCATTTTGTTGGGGTTTTCAAATGAAGAATCTTATCAGTTGGCACTAACAAAATTAGACGGCTTCCAATATACCGATCAAGCTGATTCTCTAACTTTATCAGTGACAACCGATGGCAGCGTGAAGCAGCTGGCCAAGCTGCTGGCCGATTTGGAGGATACGGATATCGCTTTGCTCGAGCAGAAGCAAGCCTCGCTCGAAGATGTGTTTTTGACCCTTGTAACGGAATCATAGTGAGGAGGATGCATTTATGGAATCTCATTCTAAGCTGAACTATATTATAAGCGACTATATGGTGATGGCTGGCCGCTGTATCAGACATATCACCAGGAATATCGATAATTTAATCACCGTTATTATTTTGCCCGTGATCTTGATGTTGCTGTTTGTGTTTGTATTCGGAGGCGCAATTGATACTGGCGGTGACGGAAGTTACATCAATTACGTTGTACCGGGGATTTTGCTGACGTGTATCGGATTTAGCGCATCGACTACCGCCGTCAGCATCAATACGGACTTGACGCAAGGCATTGTAGCCCGTTTTCGTTCGATGCCGATCGCAAGATCATCATTTATTACCGGACACGTCATCGCTTCCATTTTCAAGAATCTCATTTCTTCTACGATTGCCATATTGGTTGCTTTATTGATTGGTTTTAGACCGGAGGCAACGTTTACAGGCTGGCTCATGATTATTCTCATCTTGCTTTTGTTTGCACTGGCCATCACCTACTTGTCAGCAGTTTTCGGGCTGTTGGCCAAAACGCCGGAGGGTGCCGGATCGTTTGGCTTTGTGATTTTGTTCTTGCCCTATCTGAGTTCCGCTTTTGTTCCCATTGAAACGATGCCGTCCGCGCTTCGCATTTTTGCCGAACACCAGCCCATTACCGTGATCATCGAAGCGTTGCGCCCATTGCTGGCGAACGCCCCATCCGTAAATCCATTATGGGCGATGATTTGGTGTATAGGAATTATCGTGGCGAGTGCTTTCCTGGCCGGGCAGTTGTTTCGGCGGAAGGTTTCCAGCTGATTCATCCGCTTATTCGCCTCTGCGTATTGCATAGCGTACGGGTTTCAGGTAAGGCCCCGTCTTGAGCCGTGCATTGACAAATTGGCAGATACTTTTCCGAGTATCCAATCTTGGATGAGAGGAAAAAATTTCTATATTGCGGGTGACCTCTGGCTCATGCGGGAGAGCGCATCGTTGGCAACGATGAGATCAGGGGGGCGATCTCCCGTGGTCTCGGGGACGCAAGGCTTTATACATTGACCATTCGGCATTTTCTAATTAATGAAGTACTCGAGCAGTCGACGGCTAGAGAGAAGGGCTGAACCTATCGGACACGGAAGACGTTATTTTGCCGAACCCCCGCATTTTGATGGCGATTCGGACTGAGGATCCGTTATTTCGATGATCAATGGCCGAAATCGCCATCTCGGAGCCAAATAACGGATCCTTTGTCCGCGAAGGTGTGCAAAACCCGGTTTTGTTCACAATTAGCGGATCCTCTGTCCGTACGGACTGGGCATTGGAGCAAGTCGGAGCAGTGGGGCGATTCATGGGACGGTTTTTCTTACGTTTGGCGGAAGGGGCCGAACGCTGTCTTGATCGATGGGGGTCACTCTCGTACTTGCAATAAATGAATACTTTTGAACAGGCTCATTTATCATGATAACATCGTGGTATGAACGATTTTTCGTGTCGAATTGAAAATGTCGAGTTAGGGTTGTAAAAATGCCGGAAGTACGGGGGTTGGATGAATATGCTCATTGCCCTGATCCTGGTATCCATCGCGCTCTTGGCGCAGACGGTATATTTCGTGTACTACAAACAGCAGATCAAGCATATCGGGAAACAATTATCTTTTATATCCAAGAATCATTCCTTCAAATTCATCCATGTCCAGATCGGGTCCAAGGAGATTTACGAACTCGTGCAGCTATGCAATGTGCTGCTTCACAATCAGCGGGAGCTTAACCAGCAATACATCCAGAAGCATGAGGATGTCAACGCCACTATCGTGAGTCTGTCACATGATATCCGAACGCCGTTGACCTCTTTGGGAGGATACCTCCAACTCGCCGACAGCGAACAGGACCTCTCTAAGAAAACGCGCTATCTGCAATTGGCCCAGACGAGGATGAAGCAAATCGTAGCATTGGTTGACGAACTGTTTTATTATACCAAGTTGCAAAATCCGGAATACAATCTGGATCTTGTTTCCCTTGATGTGATTGATGTTTTGCATAAACGCCTGTTTGCTGCTGTCGATGCGTTTACCCTCAAAGAGCAGGAGCCGGATTTGAGCCGACTCCCGGAATCGCCGATTCCGATAACAGGCGATATCCAAGCACTGGAGCGGGTATTCGAAAATATCATCGGCAACTACATCCTGCATGGGGAAGGTCAATTATCGATAAGCTGCGAGGACGAGGGGCATGAGGTGAGCATTTATTTTTCCAACAAGGTTAAGAACGCTCAGGCGATTCAAGTGGACAAAATCTTCAATCGGTTTTACAAAGATGATCCATCGCGAACGCTGCACTCTTCGGGGTTAGGCCTTTCGATCGTTAAATCCTTGGTGGAGAAGATGAATGGAAGTTCTCAGGTCATCCTGGAAGGAGAACGGTTCTGTCTAAGAGTTACATTCACCAAGTCTCAAGGGAGGAAAGCAGATGGATCATCATAACGAGCAATCGAACATTTTAATCGTCGAAGACGATGAACATATCAACAACATCATCTATGATGCGCTCAGCAAAGAGCAATACAAGTGCACGCAGGCGTATTCCGGCAGCGAAGGGAAACTGCTGGCAACCCGCCACCCGTACCGATTGATCCTATTGGATCTGATGCTTCCCGGCTTGTCCGGAGAAGAATTGATGCGCTATCTGAGGGAAGAGGCATGTTTGGACGTTCCTGTCATCGTGTTGTCTGCCAAGGATCAGTTGGATCATAAGCTGCAGTTGTTTGATCTGGGTGCGGTCGATTATATGACCAAACCGTTCGAGGTAAAGGAACTGCTGGCCAGAGTTCAGGTACACATCAGCCGATATGTGCGAGCCGATCCCAATCCCGAAGTCTACCGGCACAAAAACTTAGTCCTTGACTGCTATGCGCGCAGCGTCCAAGTGCATGATGTCGAACTGAATTTGACCCGGCAGGAATTCAGGATCCTCGAATTGCTTCTGAAGCATCCTTCCCGCGTGTTTACGAAACGGGATTTGTACGAACTCGCATGGGAAGATGCGTACATTGGAGAGGATAAGACGGTCACCGTACATATTAGCAACATCCGTAATAAGATCAGAAAATACGATGAGCTGCCATACATCGATACGGTCTGGGGAATCGGCTTCCGATTAAGTCCGTAGCGTTCGTTTCTTTGCACTTTCTTTACGGTTTCTTAGCGATCGGATGGCATTTATTTGGTATCTTCATCATGAGGAGGTGCTTGAGCCATGACAAGCATCATCATTGAAGTGAACCAACTCAGCAAGAGCTATAAATCCAAATCAGTCGTAAGGGATGCTAGTTTCAAAATTTCCAAAGGCGAAATCTTCGGATTGATCGGGCAGAACGGCGCGGGTAAATCTACTTTGCTGAAGATGATCGGCGGGCTGATTCGACCTTCATCGGGAGATATTCATCTGTTTGACCGAACGGAAGAAGCCGACGGACTGTCTTTATTTGAGCGGATTGGCTTGTTAATCGAACAACCCGGATTGTATCCCCAGTATTCAGGTTACGATAACTTGAAGCTGCTGGCGTTGTCCTATGGGCTTAAGAAATCGGGTGAGTACATCCGCAGTCTGATCAAGCAGGTCGGTCTCGACCCGTCCAACAAGATCAAGGTCAAGCATTATTCGATGGGAATGAAGCAGAGGTTAGGCATCGCCGCGGCATTGCTCGGAAGTCCAGATGTGTTATTGTTGGACGAACCGATCAATGGCTTAGACCCGCAAGGCATAGCGGAGATGAGAAGGCTGATCCTGGACTTGAACAAGAAGGGGCTGACGATCGTGATCTCCGGCCACATTCTTGAGGAGCTGTCGAAGATTGCGAGCAAATACGCCATCATTCATCAAGGAGAGATCATCGAAGTGGTCTCCAAGGAACAGTTGTTGCAGCAATGCGAGGAGAGAATCGAGCTTACGGTAGACCAGGTCGGCGCTGTCTTGCCCATTCTCGAACAGCAGATGAAGATTACGAGCGTGAAGGTTATCGATCAGCAGACGGTATACATCTACGACTCGCAAGCCGAAAGCCGGGATATCGTCAAGTTGCTCGTCGAACAAGGGTTGCATGTCCATTCGATCGCGAAGCATAAGATGAGTCTTGAGCAATATTTTTTGGAGCGAACGGGAAGTGCGGGTGAGCGTGATGATTAATATACTCAAGATGGATTTGTATCGATTCGTAACGAGTAAAGTGGCGATCATTCTTCTGCTGGTGTTTGCCTTATTTCAATTGTTTGGCATCTTTATGATGAATCAGTACGAGGACCCAATGGCGAACGGCGGTATCGTATTGAGCGCGATGAACGAGAGCCAGTTCATCCAGATGATCCTGGCGCAGCCTCCTTCCTGGGTGATGCTGTATATCTTGGTGTTCGCCGTTTATTTTTATATGAGCGAATACAATGCCGGGTTTTACAAAAATTACATTACGATGGCGAAGGCGCGTGCGTATTCTGTCATCTCCAAGCTTGTGATGCAGGCGATATTTACATTGGCGATGTTTCTTACGATGATTGCCGTCGATTTGATGGGCAGAGGGATATTTTTCGGGAATACTTCGATTGGCGACCCCGGGTATTTCGCGAAGCTGCTGATTGGCCAGTTCCTGCTTCACTGGGCGTTCTCGGTACTCATCCTATGTATCGCCATGATGACCAGAAGTATATTGGCAAGCGTCGGCATCGGAGCGTTCCTCGCGCTGAATGTGATCGGAATGGGGCTAAGCGCACTTGAATCACTTGTTAGCAGCCTGGATGTGGCCAAGTACTGGTTGGTGAACGTAATCGTTACGATCGTTGATTTCCATAACACCGGCATCTTTATGCAAGTGTTAAGTGTGGCGCTCGTCTCGCTGCTGCTATTCGCCATGATTGCAATCAGGTACAAGATAAAGGAAGATTTGAAATAAGCGATTGAGATTGTGCATTAGCCGGACAAATATGAAGGCGCTGCCGATTCGTTGGCAGCGCCTGCGCACCGATTATTGCCGAACGGTCTGCGCAAGGTCGATCGTTACGCCGGCGGCCGTGACGGTGTGCGCCTGTCCATAGACGGTCAGATTGACAGCGTTGCCGGATACGATTTTAATCGAAGCGCGCTGTTTAGTTACTTCGACGAGCAGCTTCGATTCTTTGTAAGAAATCGGGAAGCTATAGCTTTCCCAACGCTCAGGAATCGTCGGACGCAATACGAGTCGGTCGCCGTCGGAGCGCATGCCTCCGAATCCGTAGACGATGTTCATCCATGCCGCGGCGATGGAAGTCGTATGCAGGCCTTCGCGCGTATTGCGGTTGTAGTTGTCCAAGTCCAGACGAGTCGCAAATTCGAAAAATCGGTAAGCCTCGTCTTCTTTGCCGATTTCCGCCGCCAGAATAGAGTGGATGGAAGGGGAAAGAGAAGATTCGTGGATGCAACGCGACTCATAATATTCGTAGTTCCCCAGCTTCTCGGCCGCCGAATAATCGCCGCTATACAGAAACATGAACATCAGCACGTCCGGCTGCTTGATCATGTCGTAACGGTACAGGCGATCATACGACCAGTGAGCGTACAGCGGGAATTCCGTTACCGGAATCGAATGAATGTCCAGATGCGGCATATCGAAGAAGCCGTCATGCTCTTCGAAAATGCCGGTCTCCGGATCTTTCGGGATTTTCATCATTTCCGCCTTATGCTTCCAGTCTGCTTGTTCTTCGTCCGTTAATTCAAGCCGTTCGGCCAGCGCTTTGAAGGCTTCGCCGGCGTTGCTCGACATGCTGTCGATCGCTTCCAGCGTGTACGCGAACAACTTTTTGGCCATCAGATTGATGTAGCAGTTGTTGTTGACCATCAGTTGGAATTCGTCCGGTCCCATGACGCCGAAGTAGCCGTATAGGCCGGTCCGTTGTCCCCATTGGCCGCGAGTCGCATAGAAGCGGCTGATCTGGATCAGCATTTCCAACCCTTTTTCGTACAGGAAGTCGACGTCGTCCGTAATGTTCACATAATGGCGAATGCCGTAAGCGACGGCCGTGCCGACATGCAACTGAAGGTTCGAGTGCTGCCACAGGTCGCAGCTTTCCGACCCGTCGATGGTCGCGATCGGATAGAACGCGCCTGTGCAGTCGAGCTCCTTCGCGCGTTCCAGCGCGTAAGGCAAAGATTTGTACCTGAATTCGAGCAGGCTCTTGGCCGCCTTCTGATTGTTGAAAATGTAGAAAGGAAGGCAATAGGACTCGGTATCCCAAAAAGCAAGACCCCGGTAAGCTTCGCCCGTAAGTCCTTTCGCGCCGATGTTGAAGCCCGGATTGTCGCCGTGATACGTTTGGTACAGATTGAAAATACAGAAGCGAATGCCTTGCTGCTTATCAGGATCGCCTTCAATTACGATATCGGACTCTTTCCATACGATTTCCCAATAATTCGCCTGCTCCTGCTCGAGCTTCGTATAGCTTGCGCCGACATAACCCTTCGCTTGCCGCTGCCCGGCGCTCCACAACTGGTCGCCCGCTACCGAAAGGTCTTTTTCGGCATAATTGAAGACGAATTTATCGAAGGTCGACGCTTCGCCTTGTACAAGCTTCATCGTGAGGTCTTGGCCGATAAAACGGTCGCCTTCAACCAGCTTCGATTGCAGGGCGGTCGGCGCATGGATCGTAAATCCCGAATAGAGCCGGTTTTTCGTCAGCACCGTTTCGCCGAGCATGGCCGTCACGCCGTCCTCTTGACCTTGACGAACGCTTTGCCAGAAGCAACGCCCCTGATCCTCGTGAATGATAGAGAAATCGAGACCCGTGCGGACTTCGACCTGTCCGGAGAAGTTCAGCGGTTCGAAAACGATGCGCTGACAGCCGAGGCTGGACACGTTCATGCTGACGAAACGCTCGAACGTTAAGCGAAGCAGCTTGCCGTCGGCAAGCTCCCATACGAAGCTGCGCACATATTTGCCGCGCTTGAAGTCCAGTTCCCTGCGGAAGCCGCTGAATCGGCCGAAATCGTCATCTCGGAGCCAAATAACGGATCCTCTGTCCGCGAAGGTGCGCAAAACCCGGTTTTGTTCACAATTAGCGGATCCTCTGTCCGAACGCTCTGTCCGAACGGCCTGGGCAATCGGGGCGAAGAGGATGATGATACGGTGGGGCAATAGCAATAAGGGGCAGGGGGCGCGATTGAAGAAAGGGAGGGTTCTTGCGATCGAACCGATGACGCAACGCCCCGCCCGAGACCTCGGGCGGGGCGTTGTTGTCGGCAAATCGACTAGCGGCCTACTTGGCGACTTCGGAAGACTCTTGCGTCACTTGAATTTGATGACGGTAATAGCCTGTGCCGTCGCCGATCGCGTAATTCAAAATGCGATTGTTGACGGGAACGAGCTCGGAGCGGTACAGCGTCGGGAATACCGGAATCTCTTCGGTCATTAATTGCTGCCATTCCTTGTAGACGCCGAGGCGGTATTGCTTGTCGAACGCTTGCTGCGAGACGCCCTCGGCCAGCAGCCGGTCGTTCTCCGGACTTGCGTAACGCGGGAAGTTGTACAATGCGTCCTGTCCGTACAGGCCGGACGGGTCGACGTCGATGGCAACGGTCCATGCGCCCATGTAGGCGTCGACCGTCGGGTCGTCTTCCCCTGTACGGCCTATGCGGTCGTAGAACGAATTGAATTCGACCATTTCCAGATTGACGTTCAAACCGATTTCGTTCCACGATTGCACATAGTAGCGGGCAAGCGGCTCGGCAATTTCGCCTCCGGTCATCGAGAGGAAGTTGATGACGAGCTCGCTGCCGTCGGGCTTGGTCCGGAAATCGCCGTCCAGGGCATACCCCGCCTCGTCGAGCAGCTTTTTCGCGCCTTCGGGATCGTACCGGACGCCCGGATTGGAGGCGTCGTGATATTCGGGATGGGACGGCGGAATTAGCGTCGTCGCGTTCCAGCGCAGGCCGTGATAGAAGTTTTTTCCGACGAGATCGTTATCGACGGCCATCCACATCGCTTTGCGCAGGTTGACGTCGGCCATCTTCGCTTCCGGATCGGGTTTGACTTTGCCGTTGTCCTTATCCCAGCTGCCTAACTTGAATCCGATATACGTATAGGCGCGGTCCACTCTGCCCAGCCATTCGAGGTTCGACAGCTCGGCATTGTCCGGGAACTGGTCGATCGGGAACGAGTCGACGAGATCGACGCCGCCCGTCTTCAATTCTTGCACGACGTTGCTCGGATTGACGACCTTCAGGATGACTTTGTCGAGGCCCGGCTTGCCGCGCCAGTAATCGTCGTTTCGGACGAATACGACGGATTCCCCCGGCACGATGCTCTCCACCTTGAAAGGTCCGAAGCCGACCGGCTTCTGGCGCACTTCCGGCGAAGCCGGAATGTCGGCGATCGGCATATCGCCGAAAATATGCTTAGCCAGCGGATAAGTCCAGATGCCGCCTGTAACGAGAGAAGGATTCGATTGTTCGTACGTAATTTTCAATTGCTTGTCGTTCAGCACTTCTATGCCGGATATCGTGCTTGCCGCGCCGGAATGATACTCCTCCATGCCCACGATATTCGTAAAGGTGGAGTCGTAGCGGACGCCTGTATAATCCTTATGGCCGATGACTTCGTGCGCGAACAGCCAATCTTGCGCCGTGACCGGCGTGCCGTCATGCCAGTTGACGTTGTCGCGGATCGTGAACGTAAACGTCCGTCCGTCTTCGGAGGCTTCGTAGGTTGCCGCGCCGTCGTTCGTATAGACGTAACTGGAATCCCAAGTCAGCATGCCTTCGTCGAACCAGCTCAGCACCTGCGAGTCGGGATCGCCGGCGTAGAAGTTCCAGTTCAAGGTTCCTTCGAAAGGGGTATCGGAAACGAGTCCAAATGTAATTGTCCCCCCTTCGATCGGATCGCCCGAACTGCTTTTCACGTTGGAGAAGCTGTCGATGCTGAACAGGCCGTCCTCGCCTCTGAGCGGTTTTCTCGTCTCTTCCGGCGTCTGCGTGCTGTCCGGACTGCTCGTCTGCGAAGGCGATGGCGACGGCGTGCCGGAGCTTTCGTTGCCGCCGTTGTTCGACGAACACGCCGCCAGTACGAGCGCCAGGGCAATCAGCAGCAGGTTTGCTTTGGGTACAACTTTTCGCATTTTCTTTTTCCTCCCTTATCCTCTTCTTTGACGTGCGTCGGCGGCGCGCTTGAGCGCTTGACCGACGTTGTTTATACTCAACATCAATACCAGAATGAGTACTGATGCGGGTACCCAAATCCACCATCGTTTCTCGAGCACTTGCGGATTTCTCGCATAGCTGACCAATGTGCCCAGACTCGGCGTATTTTCGGGGAAACCGAAGCCGAGAAAGCTTAGCCCGGATTCCAGACCGATGTTGGCGGCCAAATTCAAGGTCATCGATACGATAATGATCGAGCTTAAGTTCGGCAGCAGCTGCGAAATCATAATTTTCGCATGCGAGGAACCGGACGTCCTGGAAGCCTTAATATAATCGAGTTCCTTCTCCTGAAGCGCCTTGGAACGGATGAGGCGGGCGATGCCCATCCATAAAAAAGAGGTCATGATGAGCGAAAATGTCAGGACGCTGTATTTGGGAACGGTGGTCACGAAGGCGATGACGATCATCAAGGTGGGCAGAACCATGAAAAAATCGACGATTCGCATAAAAGCATGATCGACGGCGCCGCCGAAATAACCGGAAATCATGCCGAACGCAATGCCGATCAAGCCGGTCATGGCGGTGACGAGAATGGCGATCGACAAGGAGTTGCGCGTCCCGATGATCAGTTGGCCGAAAATGTCCCGTCCGCCGTAGTCGGTGCCGAGCCAATACTCGGAAGAAGGCGGCTTGTTCAGAGCAAACAGATCGACGCGGACGATTTGGCTTTGGTCCAGCACGAGCGACGTGATGTAGACGAACGCCGTAATGAGAACGATGAGAATGAAGGAACCGAGCGCGACTTTGTCGCGAAATACTTCCCGGACGATAATCCGCAAGCCGGATATGCTTTTGTCCTCCATGCGATTCACCTCTGCGACTTCGTAAATTATTTGATGCGAATGCGCGGATCGACGGCCCCGAGGATCAAGTCGGAAATCAACGCGCCGATGATCGCGGCGACTCCGTACAGCAGCACGAGAGAGATGACGACGCTGAAATCGCGCACGCTGATGGAAAGCAGGAATAATTGTCCCATGCCGGGGTAGCTGAATATGCTCTCGATAAATATCGTTCCGCCGATCAAGCCCGTAAGCTCATAGCCGAAAAACGCGGCAATCGGCAGCAGCGAATTCCGCAAAATATGGCGGTTGTAGATGCGGGATTCGGAAGCGCCCTTCGCCCGCGCCGTCACGACGAAATCTTTGAATTTCGTATCGACGATTTCGTTTCGGAGCATTTGCACGGTTACGGTCGTTTGAATGAGCGCCATCGACAGAGCCGGCAGCAGCAAGTGATAAAATTTGCTGACCGCGTATTGCAGCGTTCCGGGAACGGAGCCCGGCGCGACGCTGCCGCTCGTCGGGAACCAGCCGAGGTAATAGCCGAACACCCATAGCATGACAAGCGCGAAAATGAACAGCGGCACGGCAAAGCCGAAATAGGTGTAGCCGGTAATCATGCGGTCCGCCAACGTGTCGTTATAGCGGCCGCTCAGAATGCCCAGCGGCACGGCGATCAGGTAGGTGAAGATCAACGTGGCGAGCGACAGCCAGAACGTGTTGGCCATCCGTTCGCCGATCAGTTCGGAGACCGGCATTTTGGAACGGAAAGATTGACCGAAATCCCCCTGAACCGCTTTCCCGATCCAACTGGCGTACTGCTCGTGCCAGGGCTTATCCAGTCCGAGCTGGACGCGCTTTTCTTCGATGATTTTCGGATCGATGTTCGGATCGAGCAGTCCGGTCAAGGCGTCGCCGGGCATCGCTTTGGCCAGCAGGAAGACAAGAACGCTCAGCAGGATGATTTGAGGAATCATGACGGCGATTCTGCGTACGACCATTTTCCACATAGGCTTCAACCTTTCTCGGGCACGGCGACGTAATGGGTTGCCGATAAGGGCCGGAGCGGGTAAGCTAGACCTTCCGAGTCGAAATAACGATGGTAAGCTTGCCGATATTCTTCGTTGACGGTTTCTCGCAATCGCAGCTTGCTTTGCCGATTGTCCAGGTCCAGGTCCGGTATGGCCGACAGGAGCCGCTTCGTATAAATATGCTGCGGATTGTCGAAGATATCGGCGGCGGTGCCTTGCTCCACGTAACGGCCCCTGTACATGATGCCGACGTGGTCGCACATATGCCGGATGATGCCCAGATCGTGGCTGATCAGCAGGTACGCGAGGTTCAGATCTCGCTGAATTTCCGTCATGAAATTAAGCACCTGCGCCTGAACGGACAGATCGAGCGCGGATACGGGCTCGTCGGCGATAATGAGCTTGGGCTTCAAAGCAATGGCCCGCGCGATGCCGATCCGCTGCCGCTGGCCGCCCGAAAATTCATGCGGATACTTGTAGATGCTGTCTGCGCTTAAGCCGACCCTCTCCAGCAATTCCCGGACGCGGCGCTTCTCTTCCTGACGGGACATTCGCTCGAAATTGCGAAGCGGCTCGGCGACGATATCGATGACGCGCTTCTTCGGGTTGAGAGAGGAATACGGGTCTTGAAAAATCATTTGGATATCCCTGCGAAAATCGGGCTTGCCGCCGCGGCCGCGCTGCAGCAAGCTGCGGCCTTGAAAGACGATGTCGCCCGAAGTGGCCGCATGCAAGCCGATGACGGCCCGGCCCGTTGTCGTCTTGCCGGAGCCGGACTCGCCAACCAGACCGTAGGTTTTGCCTTCTTCAATGACGAAGCTGACGCCGTCGACGGCCTTGACGTAACCGGTCTTCGTGCCGAACAATCCGCCGCGGCTCGGAAAATGGACTTTCAGCTGCTTGACCTCCAGAAGCGTCATCGCCCGCCGCCCTCCCCGCCGGGAAAGTTAAAGCGCTTGTAGCAGGAGCAGCGAACGAAGTGGCCCCTTGCGATCTCATGCATCTTGGGCCGCTCTTCATGCGCGGACGGGTCGATCCACGGAATGCGGGAAGCGAATCGGCAGCCGCGTCTCGGCAAGTTTTGCAAGGACGGCACGATGCCTTGGATCGTGTAGAGCGTCGACTTCGCCTTGGCTGTCGACGGCACGGACTGAAGGAGCGATCTCGTATACGGATGTCTGGGAGCCGACAAGAGCGTCCGAATATCGGCGATTTCGACGATTTCGCCCGCGTACATGACGGCCACGCGGTCGGCCATCTCGGCAACGACGCCCAAGTCGTGCGTAATCAGAATGATGCCTGCGCCGATTTCGTTCTTCAGCTTTTTGAGCAAATCCAGGATTTGAAGCTGAATCGTGACGTCCAACGCGGTCGTCGGTTCGTCGGCGATCAGCAGCTTGGGTCTGTTGGCGATCGCGATCGCGATGACGATCCGTTGTCTCATGCCTCCCGAAAGCTCATGGGGAAATTTTTCGTATACGCGGTCGGGGGCAGGGATGCCGACTTGCGACAGCAAGTCGATTACGGCGTCCTTTCTCTGTCGGCCGGAAAGCCCTGGTTGATGAAGCAGGAGGGCTTCGTCGATCTGTCGACCGACGGGCTGCAACGGATTCAGCGCGGACAACGGATCCTGAAAAATCATTCCCATCTCTTTGCCGCGCAATTTGTTCAATTTGGAAGGAGGAAGCGCAGTCAGATTGCGGCCTCCGAACAGGATGGTGCCGGCGATCTTCGCCCTGTTGTGCAAGCCCATGATCGAATAGGCCAAAGCGCTTTTGCCGGAACCGGACTCGCCGACGATGGCGACGATTTCGTTCTCCCTGACCGATAGGGAGACGTCGTCGACGGCGGCATAATACTGATCCGAAATTTTGAAGGACGTCGTCAGGTGCTCGATTTGCAACAACTCGTCTCCCATAGTAATCCTCCTCGCTGAAAGACATGAGTAGACGCAATTTTGCATATGTTCAGATAATTTTAATTTCGTATTATATTAGCATGATTTTACATGGAGTTATAGACCAAAATTAAAAAAATGACACTTCAATTACATTTAATGACATTAATATGATTGGAAGAGCCCTGTCATCCACTGCTTTTTTGCGAGCGGACACACAGAAGACCTTATTTTGCCGAAACCCCCGCATTTTGAAGGCGATTCGGACAGACGATCCGTTATTTCGATGATCAATGGCCGAAATCGCGCTCTCGGAGCAAAATAGCGGATCCTGTGTCCGCGAAGGTGCGCAAAACCCGATTTTGTTCACAATTAGCGGATCCTCTGTCCGAACGGCCCAGGGCGAAAGGAGAGCAAGGCGAGACGGCGGGCGATGGAGCAAGGCGAGGGGGGGGGCGACAGGCCGGGTGGAGCGGGAGGTTCGAGGAAACGGTTGCTCATCGTCGCGATTTTCGCTCCAACGACCCTGTATCTATATTTGAATAAAAACAATCGATAGAAGTACGACGTGCAACGCTATCTACGATCCATTCGGCAACCGCTTGCAAATGTGCGGCCCGGCACCGGAAACTGACGAAAAAGCAGCGTACCATTGAGATTGAATCTTGTATGAAATATCGTACACATGCCTGTACAAAAGGTTGAAATGTAAATATTATACGATAAATCATACACATCTCTATCAATGCGATGTGGTGGATTTATTCTTGTATGAAATATCGTATAAACATCGGATTTCGGATGCAAAAAGGGTTCAGCTAGTATGAAAAATCATACAATGCATAAGTTCAAAAAAATCGCTTGAAATGTTAGGCAGGAATGACATAAAATAAATGAAATACAGTGTGGCGAAGCACGCCCCGATTTTCCTTTCTGCAAGGAAGGGAAGATCGGGGCTTGTCTATTTGCAACGGGAAGGGGTGACTTATCGTGAGCTACAAGGCTGAGCACGAGAAGTGGGTCCAGAGACATCTGGCTAGGCGGCAAGGGGAACGCAAGGACGCGCTGAGGAGAGGACATGGGTTCGGAAATCGCCTGTTTGCAGAGAAAATCTGGTGGCCCCTTATGGGACACTTTATTGGGTTGCATCCGGAGTACGAAGTGCGGGACTCGCGGGGACGATCTTATTTTGTGGATTTCATGTGGATCTTGGGAGGACATTTTTTTGCGTTCGAGATTATGGATTTTGGTTCGCATGGCATGGATCGGACAAAATACCGTATGGATCTGAATCGGGGGCTGTTTCTGCAAGCGCAAGGATGCCAATTCATCGCGATTTCATTGGATGAATTGAAGGAAAATCCTTCGTTTGTCGCAGCGATGCTGCGAAGTGTATTGGCGCCCTATTTAGCTGCAACAACCGAGAAAGGTGAAATCATCTCACATCGATTCGCCAAAATTGAACGGCAATTGATGCGTTTGGCGATACGAGATCATCGTATTATTCATCCTTCAAAAGCTGCAAGAGAACTTGAGCTTCATAAGCAGACCGTTATTAAGTATTGCCGCAGACTTGTAGAAAAAGGGAAATTTCGGGCAGTGCCGTCAAAAGTCTCAGGCAGAGTCTACCGATATGAATATTTGGGTTCAACGCTGAGTCCGGATTTGATTTGAAAGATCGAAAGGACCTCATCGTCGCTTGGAGCGAAGTCGAGGTCCTTTCGTTTAGGGACGGCCCTTATTTCTTCTCGCGTTCGCGCAGCCTGCTATTTATCTTTCCATTTTATGACGGTCTGATTGGTTGTCTGCGAAGTGCCCTGCATCGTGTATGAACGATTGGCCGTATCCGTGTTGTTGGCGTTCGCTTCGACCGATGACCACGATCCGCGAGTGAACTTGAATTCGAGCGTTGTGCCGGATATCGCGCGGAGCGTGATCGAGTAGGTGCCGTCATTATTGCGAGACAGCCTGTAGCTGCTGTCCGCGGGATTCCAGCCGTTGAATGAGCCGACAATGTACACCGGATCTTCGGTTGTCGTGGTCGCGGGCACATTCACCCTAACTGTCAAATCCAGCAATTGCGGTTCGCCCTGCGTGATCGTGCCGCCGTCGAACGTCCATGTTCCTTGCTGGAAGACGTAATTTCTGCCGCCATTGTTGTCCCATGAGCCGCTGCCGTTGTTGAACACGGCCTGGAGACTGGTCGCCTGGCCGATGTCGACGGCGATGACCGCATATCCCGGGTAGTCCGCCGAATCGGTCATGCGAATGCCGGGTACGGTCGTCCACGCGCCGCCTGCCGGCGCATAGTGGAAGTAAGGCGCGGCAAAGCCTTTTTTATAATAGATCGTCGCCGTGTTCGTCGGCGGGAGCGGCTCGGTCGCGACGGTAAGCGCGTCGCTTGCTTCGGAGTAGTTGCGCGCCGCATCGAACGCTCTTACCGTATACGTATATTCCGTATCCGGGCTCAACCCGTTGTCCGTGTACGATGCGACAGCAGACTCGCCGACCTTGCCGCCGTCGCGGTAGATTTCATATCCGGCGACGCCGACATTGTCCGTAGAGGCGGTCCATGTCAGGCTGACGGAGTTATCCGTCTTAGCGGATACCGACAGATCTGTCGGCGCGGTCGGGGGAGTCGTATCGAACGGATGGTCTACCCATCCATTGTCGTACCACGACTCCTGCGCGACTAAATATCCGGGAGCGTTGACGCCGGGAATCTGCCGCCCGCCGCTGTCCTTGAAGATAACGTGCGCGCTGTCAACGTCATCGATCGTGTAGACGTACCAGCCGTTCCCTTCATCGATCATCGGAGGTGACGTGCCCCACGTCGGCGCAGGGACGATCGGCGTGGTGTCGTAGTAATACAGCTGCGGCGGTCCCCAGTTCGACGGCTTTTTGAAGTGGATCGTCAGTCCATCGGTTTTGGTGAACGCATAGCGATGCTCGGCGGTTCCGTGCTCATTTTCGGCATACAGCCGGAGCGCGACCGTATCGCCGGCCTGCATGCCTTCGCCGATCGTGACTTGATCTCCGTTGACGTATTCGATCCCGTTCGTTCTCGGGTCGGAGCCGTCAAGCGTATAGTAGCCGAAGTCGGCATTGCGCACGAACAGACGGACCGTTGTCGTATCGGAGCTGAACGACCCGCCCGCCGGAGACGCCGACACCCTGGCGTTCGGAGACGGAATTTCCTCGATCAGGATAACGCCGTTGGCGTGCGCCGCGAACGTGACCCTGCCTCCTGCGACGACTGCCGTAGCGCCGGTGTAGGCATCCTTAAGCAGCGTTCCGTCCGGGAACACGGAGCCGACATCGATCGCGGTCGAGCCGCTCGCTCCGACGGCGACCACGACGGCGTCTTCTATGCCGTTTTTGTGGTAAGTTCTGCTGAACGCGTAGGGAGAAGCTTGCAGCTGTTTGTGCTCGCCCGCTCCTATGGATACATGCTTGTTCCGGAATTGACCGAGCTTCTGCCAATGGGACAGCACGTTCCGGTCGATCGAATTCCAGTTCATGTCCGTGCGGGTCGGCTGGTCCCATGGCCAGGAATTGTCGGGCTGTCTGCCCGTCTCGTCTCCGTAGAAAATTTGCACGGCTCCCGGCAACAGCAGGAGAGAGGTTCCGGCACGAATCAGATTGCCGCGGTTATACAACGATGTATCGTGGGAGGAGATGTAGCTGAGCACATTAAATGTCGGATCGGAGTTGATGCTTGCCGCATAGCTGGAGAACAGGCCTTCAAGACTGGACAAGTTGCCTGCGGAGCCCTGGAACGAGAAATTAATGATCGAATCGAAGCCATTGTCGAAATAGTGGCTGCGTCCGACGCCGTGCCCCCAGACCTCGCCGGTCATCCAGAAGTCCAAATCGTCCAGCTTCTTGTGCGGGTTGGCGGCCTTCCAATCGCGCAGCGCAATAACCGCCTCTTCCTTCAGACTGTTCCACACCGAAGCGTCGACGTGCTTGACGGTATCGACGCGAAAACCGTCAATGCCGTAATCGCGCACCCAATCCGTTACCCATTTGATCAAATGGTTCGCGACTGTGCGCGGCTTTCCCGTACGATTGAAGAAATCGTCCAGCTCGGCGATTTCCCGCGCTCTTTTGGCGCTGTCCCATTTGTTCAACAGAAGCGGCGGCAAGCTGACTTCATTGGTCGATTCGGTCTTGAAATCGGGCAAATCGGACAGGCACAACAAAGTATCGGAGCCGCCGCAAGGCGAGTAGCCCGCATACTTGGTGCGAATCCAGTCCGGTCCCCACCAATTGGCCCACCTGCCGGGGTCCGTGTTCGCGACAAACCCGTTGTAAGTCGTATAATGCGCGCTTGATTCCGGCTGATTGTAATAATAATTTTCCCAACCGGTGTTCAATTGTCCGAAATTGAACTCGCCCATATCCTTCATCGTCTCGTAACCGGCATGGTTCAGAACGACGTCCATGACGATTCGAATGCCGTGCTCGTGCGCGGTATCGACGAACGTTCGGAAGTCTTCTTCCGTTCCCATGTTCCGGTCGATCTCCGTAAAATCCAGCGCATAGTAGCCGTGATACGCGTAATGGCGGAAATTTTCCCCGCCTACCCAGCCATGGATTTGCTCGTACGGCGCCGTGATCCAGATCGCATTGACGCCGAGATCGTTAAAATATCCATCTTGGATTTTATCTGTAAGCCCTTTCAAATCACCGCCGTGAAAGGTGCCCACTTTGGATTTGTAACCCGGATAAGGATTGCCGTGCTGATCGAGCTCCCGGCCGTAAGAGTGGTTGTTGCTCGGATCCCCGTCCAGAAAGCGATCGGTCAAGACGAAATATACGGTCGCATTGTCCCAAGAGAAAGTGTCTGCTGAAGCGGCAGGGTCCGACGATATTAAGCGGTCCGTCCGAACGGCGCTGTTTGCCGGTTCGCCGGCCATCGCAAGCGCTGGAATCGCCGTCAACAGCGAGACGATCATCAGCAATGCCAGGGGCCATCCGGCAGTTTTTCTGAACAATTTCATGATCAATCCCTCCTAAAACGATCGTTTAAAAGTGGAGTTCCAAGGCTTCAAAGCCAATTGATGCAAACGTTTGCACAAATTCGAATAAAAAACATGGCCTTCGGGACCATTTCATGTAAAGAATGCTCTTACGCGGCTATGCGGTTTTCGAACGATAGCAAGCGGTTAGCAAGACCCTCTCCTCTCTTCGTATTAAAGTGGCCGGAACATGCGATCCTCCTTTCCGTAAAGGGGATTTTGCATCTTGCTGCCGCGCCTCCATATTTGGAAAGCGCTAACATCCGGTAACTTTAAAATAAACGATTGTTTAAATTTTGTATAGAGGGAAATCTCATCATGCCGACATGGCTAGGCGGCTTTCAATTGACGGCTTGACCGTTTTTGGCATACGTTTGCATGGCAAAGCACGCCCCGATGATCCCGCACAGCGTATAACGAATATGCGATAACGGGGCGACTGCGATCTCCGATGCATATGCGCGGCGCCTATGAATGTTGCAGCGAAAGATTCAGCACATGAGCCAGATGGTTCATGGCCTGCCGCGAATGGCGATAAAACGTCGTTCGGCTCATGTGAAAGGCATCGGCGAGCTGATTTTTGTTCAGATCTTTGCGCAGGAAGCTGTCCCGCAATATCCGCTGCTCGAGCCGTGTCAGCGGAGCGGAAGGAGGCTCCTCGCTCAAGATGGATCGAATGCGGGCTTGCACGACCGTCCCCGGGAGACGGAGACGCCGCAAGACGGGCAGCCGTTCGAGCTCATCGGGATCGATCCAATGACGAAGGATTTGCTTGACGTCGTCGGCGCCGATCTTCGCTTCGCATCCCGCCTCCGGCTCGTTGTTGAACCGCTCCGGTTTCGTTTGGCGGATGACGATCTGCACCCATTGTTCGAACGTAGTATGGCGGAAATCCAGCTCCCAGAGGATCATATCGGCCTCTGCGGCAACGCCTTGGCGGATGCGCCTCTTCTCTTGAAAGCCCAATAGCGCAAGGAGGCCGTTCAATTGCGGATCGGCCGAAACCATGAGCCCCCTCCAACCGCTAGTCATATGGATCAACCACTGCTGCATAAGCAAGGCGCCGAGCTCTTCCGGCCGATAGAGGGACTGGCCGGTATCGACGGCGGCGAGCAGCATGAGCAGCGTATCCGCCGTTTCGGGAGAAGCTTCGGACAGTCGAATTCCTTCTTCGCCGAGCATCGGGAGGAAGGAGGGGGCGTACTGCGTCAGATGAGGCGCGGTCGAAGCATGCAGCCCGAATCCGGCGCAGAACCCGATGGGCGTCCCTTTGTCGTTGCGCACGACGCATATCCCTTCCGGACTGCGACGGGCGATTTCGTCCAGCACGGCGTGACAGTCCTTCGCCCGAACGAGCTCGGATTGCCAATCGGATCGGGCAAGCGAGTCCGCCAGGAAGCGATGCAGGAAGGGCAAATCTTCGGATCGATACGGGGCGGGCCCGCCCGGCCCAAGAGGGGCCGAGAAATCGGCATAAGCATGGGCGGAAGGCAGATATTCCCGGTAAAGCTCCAACACGTGTGCCGCGAAGCGCATTTGCGTCCGGCGGTCCGCGCCGGGAAACCTCTCGGCGATGAGGCCGAATGCCTTGTGACGCATCGTCCGGAATTGCCCCGGGTTGCGGCGCGAATAATCTTCCCGCAGCAGACGGGACACCACAGGGTGCAAGGACAAGCCTTGAGACGTGCTGCGGATAAAAGACAGCCTGCCGAGATCGTGATAGGCCGAAATGTCGATCGGGGCGTCCAGCAATTCGCTTAAAGTCTCCTGATCGGCCGCCGGCAGCAGCGACAGCGCGGTCAATGCGCGATGCAGAGACGGAGATGACGCTTCCCGCAGCCAATCGCCGCTCAGCATGGCCGGAATGTCGTTCAACCGGCTCCGGGAGTCCCGATCCCGGGAGCGGAGCAGGTCGACGGTCAGGGCGAGGAGCAGCGGATGGCCGTCCGTTCGTCGAGCGACCTCCAGTTGCATTCCCGTTTCTAAGCCGCTTTCGCGCAAGTAGTCCAGCGATTGCTCGCGCGAGAACAGCTTGAGCGGGAAGGATTCGATCCGGCTGCCCCAATGCGGATTCGCATGCCACTTAGGCGACAGCCCGTTGCGCGAGGCGATCGCGAGAAGCACGCCCGCCGATCGAAGCTGCGGCAGGAAGCTGGACAGCAGCCAGCCCTCGAGCAGGTCGAGGCGTTCGCTGTTATCCAGCAGCAGAACGGATCGCTGCTTGGACAGTTCGGCAACGATATGAGGCAGAAGAGCCGTCTCCGGCGTCCTGTACGTTCCGCATTCGCTTTCCAAGCTGGCCTCCAGGCTTGACAAAAATACGCTAGGCGAAGCCAACTCGCCGCGTCCGTCCAGCCACAGCGCAAGAGCGGACGATTCTCTGCACCGCCGGGCCATCTCCGCGAGCAGCGTCGTTTTGCCGATTCCTCCTATTCCCGAAATCGAAAACAACCGCGTTTTCGCCAGAGGGTCCGCCAGCCACTGCTCCAATCGCTCCAATTCCCGCTCCAAGCCAATTACGCGTCGACGGGGCTCCAAGCTTTCGATCGCCGAGTTGGATTCCATTCCGCACCATCTTTCCGAACCTCAAAACTTGAAACAAAAATGAAACACGACTTGTTCTCTATTTATTTTACACTAATAGAGTGCGTGCGATAAACCTATTCCGAACCGTTCGATGCAAAGGAGATAAACCGCCATGAAACGCTTAACCTTGCTATCTGCCGCGCTGCTCGCCTTCTCGATTCTATACGGCCCCCTTGCTCTATTTGCTCCCGCCGCCCGGGCCGACGCCGATTCGGCGATCCCGTCGGAGGAGTCCGGGTGGGTTCTCGTATCGACCGCGGACGAGCTCATCCATATCAATCGGAATCAGGCTTCCTATCTCGATCGTAATATTCGCTTGACGAAGGATATCGACATGACCGGTTACGAATGGATCCCGTTCGGCGGCAACGATTCCGCAGCCTTCAGCGGCATCTTCGACGGCAGGGGACATCGGATCGGAGGCGTCTCGATCGATGGCTCCGGGCTGTATTATGTCGGCTTCTTCGGCGTCGTAACGGGCGCCGTCCAAGATTTGAGCGTCTCGATTCAGGCTTCGGGCGGGAGTTACACGGGAGGATTGGCCGGCCATCTGGACGGGGGCACGATTACTCGTTCCTCAACGCATGGCGTCGTGACAGGAGGCGCCGGCAGTTCGGCGGAACCAAGCGTAGTCGGAGGGATTGCCGGGGCGGCAAACAAAGATTCGACCATTACTCGCTCGTATTCGTCCGTCGACGTAAGGAGCGGCCCAGCCGGCAACCAATATGCCGGCGGGCTGATCGGCTCTCAAGGAGCAGGCGCCATTAGCGACGCTTACGCGACCGGAACCGTGACCAATTCCGCAGGGCTCTATTTCACTGCGGGCGGTTTGGCGGGACAACTGATCTATGGAACGATTCAAAACAGCTATGCGACGGGAGAAGTTTCGGCAACCGAAAACTCGCCCCATCAACAGATGGGCGGATTTGTCGGCATCATTGGAGGCAATGCCTCCATTATCGCCTCGTATTTCGATAACGTCGCCACGCTGCAGACGAACGGAGCGGGCAGTCGGACCGAAAACGGCGAGTTCCAGCTTACCGGTCGCGCGACCGCCGAGATGAAGAGTGAGGCCAATTACGGAGAACCTGATTACGCCTGGAATTTCGCGGAGATCTGGGCCATTCGGCCCGGCGTGAATGAAGGCTATCCTTATTTGCGGCCCTTCATTCTGACGTCCGGCCTGCCGCGGGCGGTCAAAGACGTTCCTTATACGCAGGCGCTCGAAGCTTTCGACGGCGCGGGAGGCGGATTGGACTGGGGCGCGTCCGGACTGCCTGCGGGCCTGCAGATGACTTCGTCCGGCGCGCTGGAAGGCGTTCCTGCGGAATCCGGCGCGTTCGCGGTGACGGTAACGGCGACCGATGCCGGGTTAACAAGCGCGAGTTCGGTAATGACGCTGTACGTCGATGAAGAGGCTCCCGATATCGTCGGCTTCGGCATCGGACCGGGCGGCGCGTTCGGCTCGACGCGGGTGACGGCGGCTTCGGGCGATCCGGACCGCGCCTTCGCCTATCTCCTTGGCGACACGGCCGGCGCGCGGCCGTTGGCGGGGACTTCGCCGCCGGACGAAGCGGTCTCGTATTCGCTCGGGTCGGACATTTATCCCGTAAGCTTGGGCCAGATTCTGCAAATTTATGAGACGGACGGGAACCGCCGCGTTACGGCATGGAGCAGCATTCGAATCGAAGCTCATCATCTGCAAGATCAGGCTCCGCCGACCGTCGGCACGGTCACGGGAACGGTATATGGCGCGGGCAACGCGCCGCTGTCCGGCGCGACGGTATCGGCGGGCGGGATCGTCGAGCCGACGAACGGCGAAGGGAAGTTCGCGTTGCATCGCGTAGCGGAAGGCGTCCATACGCTTTCGGTTTCGGCGCGCGGCTACCAAGCTTATTCGACGACGGTCAACGTGGTTGCGGGCACGACAGCGGATGCGGGACGAATCGTGATGAGAATCGCGAATGCTTCCGGACCTTCGAACGGGTCGAATCCTGCCCAAGGTTCTCCTCCGCAGCCCCCCGCGCCGAACGAAACGACGCTGAAGATCAACGGTAAAGACGTGCTCGTGCCCTTTGCGAAAGAGCGGGAGAACGACGGCCGGTCCGTGATCCGTCTCAAGCTCGAAGCCGATCTTCTGCGGTCGCTATTTGGCGCGGGCGGAGAGGTTGTCATCGACTTCGACAACGAGGATCCGGTCGTGAAAGCGGATATTCCCGCGGAGACGCTGCAAGATTTGGCCAAAGACCGGCCGGACGCCGTCATTCGTATCGGCGTGAACGGCGCCGGCTACAGCCTGCCGCTGCGCATCTGGGAAGGCGTCCCGAAAGACGCGACCGTAACCGTTGCGATCGCGCGAACGACGGCAGCGGCGAGGGGAGAGCTGAAGGACGCGCTAGCCCGTAAAGGTCACGCGATGCTCGCGGAACCGGCGGACTTCTCTCTGTATATCGACGGAGTTCCGTGGACCGAAGCCGGAGGCGCGTACACCGAACGGACGCTTTCGCTCGATGCCGCGGCCCAATCCGGCCGCTCCACCATCGTCCGGGTGGATGCGGCGGGGAGACTGCATTTCGTCCCTTCCGTATTCGGCAAGGAGATAGCGACTTTCTATACGTCTCATCACGGCTTGTTCGCCGCGATCCGGTCCGACCGATCGTTTGCCGACATGACCGGACATTGGGCGCGAGCCGACATCGAGCTGCTGGCGAACAAGCTCGTCGTCGAAGGAACGTCGCCGCATACGTTCGACCCCGACCGCACGGTGACGCGCGCCGAATTTACGGCGATGCTCGTCCGCGCGCTCGGGCTCGTCGAGCAGCCGGATCGTGCCGCTTTTGCGGATGTGCGGCCCGAAGACGCCTGGTATGCGGGAGCGGCAGGGGCGGCTTCCGAAGCGGGCTTGATCGTCGGATACGATGACGGTACGTTCAGGCCGAACGCGCTCGTCACGCGCGAGCAGACGGTTGCGATGCTGGCCCGCGCTATCCGATATGCCGGAGAGCTGCCGCAGTCGGACGTTACCGCTCTGGAACGCTTCTACGATCATGACGAGGTCGCCGGCTGGGCGAAGGAATCTGCGGCGCAATTGACGGCTGCGGGGATCGTCGAAGGCGTCGGCGATGCGGCGTTCGCTCCGAAGGAGCTAGCCACGCGAGCCCAAAGCGCCGTTCTGCTGACGCGAATGCTGCGTTACTTGAAATTCGTCGACTAACAAAGGACATGCGAGCGATGGATAGCGTGAAAGCCGAGGACAGAGAGCCGGCATGGCTCTTTCGTCATCGGCTTTTTCTATGTCTTGTAAATAGCTGATTGACTACCGAATATATACTTAGTATAATATCGGTATTACATATAATAGGAGGTATAACGATGTATAAGCCGGGAATTGCGATTTGGTACAATGTGAAGGAATTGGAGAAGTCAGTAGCTTTTTATACCGAAGGACTTGGTTTTACGCTGGATTTTAAAGACGAGGAAAAACGAATGGCAATCGTTACGACGAATACGAAGGAATGTTTCATTGGCTTGGCTGAAGCTGAAACGGTCGTTCCGGTAACGTCCTCTACCGTGTTTGAAGTCGAAGATATCGAACAAGCCGTTACAACGCTCCAAGCTCGGGGAGTTCAGTTCACCGGAGAAATTGAAACGATACCTGATTTCGTTAAACTCGCAACGTTCAACGATCCTGACGGTCATTGCTTCGAATTGTCGCAGACGCTAATCGCTTCTTGATGAACGCAAACGCGCACGCTCCTTATCGGGAGGGTGCGCGTTTTGAATTTTGCGTTCGGACACAGATGACCCTATTTCGTCGAAAACCCCTCATTTTGAAGGCGATTCGGACAGAGAATCCGTTATTTCGATGATGAATGGCCGAAATCGCCATCTTGGAGCCAAATAACGGATCCTCTGTCCGCGAAGGTGCGCAAAACCCGGTTTTGTTCACAGATAGCGGATCCTCTGTCCGAACGGTTCGGGGCGACAGGGGAAGAGGATGAAAATACGGTTGGACGTCGGGGCAACAGGTCGGGTGGAGCGGGAGGAACGGGAAGAGGAACGAAACAGCGGAAATAAGGACCGTCAGGGCGAATCGTCGATCGCTTTTTTTCGTTATGGAGACATTAATCGGTCACACCGCTCCGATTTCATTCGTCTATTTCATGTGAGCACTTAACGGAAAGGAGGCTGCCGATGGACAATCACCACTGGCTGGCGGAGCAGTTCGAAGCTCATCGTTCCCACATGCAGTCCGTCGCATATCGAATGCTCGGGTCTCTAAGCGAGGCGGACGATGCCGTCCAGGAGTGCTGGTTCCGGCTCGTCCGTTCGGACTTGACCGAGATCGAAAGCATTCGCGGATGGCTGACGACGGTTGTTTCGCGGGTATGTCTTGACATGCTTCGCGGGCAAAAGATCCGGAGCGAGAGGACCAGGGAAGCCTATGCGGACGAACAGTTGAGGCTTCGCGAGGCCGACGGCAACCCCGAGCAAGAAGCGTTGCTGGCCGATTCGGTAAGTCGGGCGCTGCTGATCGTGCTCGATACTTTGAATCCCGTTGAACGCATCTCGTTCGTGCTGCATGACATCTTCGGCGTCCCTTTCACCGAGATCGCTCCTATTGTTGGCCGCACGGAGGCTGCGACAAGGAAGCTGGCGAGCAGGGCGCGCTTGCGCGTACGCGGCGCGAAGACTTCCCGGAAGGCAAGTCTCGATGTTCAGAAGGCGCTTGTCGATTCTTTTCTCTCCGCAGCGCGGAACGGCGATTTAGAAGCGCTTCTTGCGGTGCTCGACCCGAATGTCGTCTTGCGGGAGGATCGTGCCAGGTCGGCCGAGAACGTTGCAGAAGAAGTGAGCGGGGCGCGGGCCGTTGCCGAGAAGGTGATGTGGGGTCGCGCCAAAGCTGCGCGTCCGGTCATCGTAAACGGGGATATCGGAGTAGCCGTTGCCCCGGGCGGACGATTGTTGCTCGTGCTCGTGCTCGCTTATGCGGGCGAGAAGATCGTTGGGATCGATGTCGTAGCCGATCCGGCCGGCGTTCAACGGCTCGAAATGTCCGATCTTTGAAATTTATCGTCGAAGGAGGAAATGATCATGGCTATTCTTTCTGTTGTTCTTCAAAGCTTGCTGGTCGCATATTTCGTCTTTTCGGGCACGGCCAAGATCGTTGGGGCCAAATACTGGACCGAAATGTTTGCGGGCCTGAAATTGCCGCAATGGTTCCGTGTCGTTACAGGCTTTATCCAGCTCATCGGAGCGGCAGGGCTTATGATCGGTTATTGGATTCCGGGGGTCGTTTCATGGGCGGGCATCTGGCTTGGTATGACGATGCTGGTTGCGTTCGTCTTGCATATCAGGGTCAAAGATCCGTTGGTCAAAACGCTGCCTCCCGTCGTGTTTGCGGCGATCATCGTTACGGTGATCCTTCTTTATGCGGATGACATGTCGCGTCTCTTTGCTTAACTCGTAATCGTTCAGTCACTCCACGAAATGGCGATGCAGGGATAACTCCCTTGCACCGCCATTTCTTCATTTTCCATAATGATTTTCATTAACCGGGACGATTTCGGCTGTTGACAAATTTAATCGTAGGTATTACGATTTATAATCGAAACTATTACGATTAAGTGCGAGCGGGAGGTCAACATGAAAAAGCTGGTTTTCTACTTTTTAATAAGCGTAATGGTCGTGGCGAGCGGATGCAGCAGCCATTCGAGTATTCAGGGCAGCAAGCAGACTGAGGCGAACCAGGCTATCGGCGAAACGGAGCATGGCGATGCAGGCCTATCTCGGGCGAATGAGCTTATCGTGGCCGGGCAGGAAATTCCGGTCGCTCTGGATCCGGTACAGCCGCTGACCACGGCGTATCTCCGTCATATCGGAGCGGCGGAAGCGTTGTTCAAAGTAAGCGCGGACGGAGAGGTCGAGCCCGAGCTGGCCGAGAGCGCGACGGAGGTCGATTCGACGACCTGGGACATCAAGCTGCGTCCGGAAGCACGCTTCTGGAGCGGCAAAGCCGTAGACGCCGATGCGGTTATTGCCTCGTTGGAGCGTTCCAGAGAGCTGGACTTGCAAGCCCAGCCGTTTCTGGAAGGCATGACGTTCACCAACTTGGACAAGGAGACGCTGCGGATCGTAACCGTCCGCGAACATATGCCGGTGCCGCTCAATCTTTCCTACTACCAGACGGCCATACATAACGCGGAAGCCAAGCATGACGCCGTGGAGACGATGGATATGACGGGGATGTACAAGGTGACCGAATTCGTTCCGAAGCAGAAGATGGTTCTGGAGATCAACGACAATTATTGGGGCGATAAGCCGAGAATCGCCAAGGTCGTGTTCGAGGAAATTGCCGATGAGCAAACAAGGGCGTTGTCCGTCTTAAGCGGCCGCAGTCATATTGCGTTAAACATCAATCCTTCGAGCCTGGCTCAATTTCAAAACAACGATAAAGCCGGAATATCGGCGGCTCCCGCAGCCAACACGCAAACCGTGTATCTCAACCTGAAGCAGCCGCAGCTGGCGGATGTGCGGGTAAGACAAGCTTTGTCGTGGGGGCTGGATCGCGAAGAACTGGTCATCCTTGGCGCAGAGGGACAAAGCGTGCCCGTTACGACTTGGCTAAGCTCCAATCCGGCATACGCCGAGGCTCGGACCGCGGTATATCCGCATTATGATGCGGAGAAAGCAGGCCGGCTTCTGGATGATGCGGGTTGGGTGAAGGGTTCGGACGGGATCAGGTACAAGGACGGCAGTCCATTGACGTTGCGGCTTATGACGTGGGGCGGAGATAAAGCGCTGGGGGAGGCGCTGCAAAATCAATGGACCGATCTGGGCGTCAAGGCCGAAGTTCGGCATGGCGATTACAGTCTGATCGAAACGGCCCGCGAAACCGGAGACTGGGATGCCTCTATCGAAGCGTGGAGCACCTTCGGAGACGAATACGCCTTGCTGGCGGGACAATACGCGGCTGAAGGAAGGGGCAACTACGGCGGTTATGACGATGAGCAGACGACGGAACTGCTGTCGCGGTTGTCGGCAGCATCGGATAACGCCGCCCGTCGCGAGCTGGCTTTGCGGATCAACGAGCGGGTAGCGGAGCAAGCGCCCGTCATCAGCTTGTTCCCGCGTCCGCAGCTGACGGCCGTCAGCAAATCGCTCCAAGGCTTCGAGGAGCATTTCAGACAATTCGAGAATATCGTCAACGCGAATATGACTCTGGACTGAAATAGGTGGCTTCCCATGTACAGAATGCTTTTGCACAAGCTCCTGCAAGCCGTCGTGACGCTGTTCATCGCAACGTTAATCATCTTTCTGCTCATTCGCCTGGCGCCCGGAGACCCGGTGAAGGTGCTGTTGAGTCGCACGGGAGAGATCGCCATGAGCGACTCCCAAGCCTATGACCGTAAGCTGGCCGAGCTGCGCGCGCAGCACGGTCTGGATCAAAATATGGCCGCGCAATATGCGGCATGGGCGCAAAATTTGCTGCGACTGGATTTGGGCGCCTCGATTCATACCGGAAGGCAGGTGCAATCGGAGATTGCGGCGAGACTGCCCGCTACGTTCATGCTGGCCGCCGCCGCTTTGCTCGCGCAAATCGCGCTCGGATTGTTATTCGGAATCGTCTCCGCGCTCAGGGCGGGCAAGGCCTGGGATAACGCCGTCAGATTGGCCTGCGTCGCATTGGCGTCAACGCCGGCTTTTGTACTGGGACTTGTATTGTTGTCTATGTTTGCCGTCACCCTGGGGATCTATGAGATCAGCAGCGAGGCGACCTTGGCAAGGCTGTGGCTGCCCGCGCTCACATTGGGGCTGATCGGCGCGCCGCAGCTGATCCGGGTCGTAAGAGCCAATTTGCTGTCCGAATTGGGGCAGACCTATGTGTCCGCCGCGCTCGCAAGAGGGCTAAACCGGAAGCTGGTCGTCCGGCATGCGTTCAGAAACGCGCTCGTGCCCGTATCCACGATGGTCGGGCTCTCCTTTGCGGGGCTGGTCAGCGGCGCCGTCGTGATCGAAAGCATCTTTTCCTGGCCCGGTGTCGGAAAATATGCGCTCGACAGCATTTTGCTGAAGGATTATCCGGCCATTCAAGGCTATGCTCTCGTCATGGTCGCGCTCGTCATCTTCATCAACTTATTCGTCGATGCGCTGTATGCGATGATCGATCCTCGCCTTCGCCGCAAGGAAGCAGCCGGGGGTGGATCGTATGCGTAAAACGAAAAAGCCGATCAGCCTCGTTATGGGTTTCGTCTTGTTGGGCGTGCTGGCAGTTGCCGTAATCGGCGCGCCCGTGCTCGCTCCCTACGATCCGGTGAAGCCGAATGCGGCCGAGCGTCTGGAGAAGCCAAGCCTGAAGCATCCGCTGGGCACGGACCGCTTTGGGCGGGATATTTTGTCGCGAACGCTGTACGGGGGACAAACGACGATCCTGTCGTCTTTTATCGCGTTAGGCGCCACCATCGCGCTCGGACTTCTGGTCGGCATTGTCGCCGGCATGTACCACGGTTCGTTCATAGACACGCTGCTGATGCGCCTTATTGATGTGCTGCTCGCCTTCCCCTTTATGGTGCTGGCCATGGTCATCGCCGCGCTGTTCGGCACCAGTCTGTTCCATCTGCTCGTTGCGGTCGTGTCCGTATGCTGGGTCTCCTTCGCGCGATTGACGCGCAGCGTGGTGCTGCAAGCCAAGAGCGAAACCTCCTATGCAGCGGCCAAGGTGCTGGGCGCAAGCCGCGCCGCAATCGTGTTCAAGGAACTGCTGCCGCTAACGATCGGTCCGACGCTCATTCTGGCGACGTTCGAGCTGAGCGGCCTCATTCTGTCCATCGCTGCGCTTTCCTTTCTTGGACTGGGCTCGCAGCCGCCGACTCCCGAATGGGGCAGCATGCTGGCGGATGGACGCGATCATTTTTTCCAGTACCCGCACATCCTGCTCGGGCCGGCGTTGTTCATATTGATGACTGTGGCGGCGTTTAACCTGATCGGCGAAGGATTACGCGACCGGTTGGATCCTCGCGAAAAATCGGAGCTATAGGAGGAAGCAAGCGATGGCGCAACAAGATGGGGGAGCGGTCATGGCGGTGCGGGATCTGCAGGTGGCATACAAGCGCAATGGGCAATCTGCAACCGTCCTGAACAAACTCGCCTTTACCTTAAAAAAAGGCGAAATCGTCGCGCTGCTCGGGGAAAGCGGATCGGGCAAATCGACGATTGCCAAAGCCGTGACGGGGTTGCTTCCGCCTTCGGCCCACATTGGGGGCGGTACGCTGCTGCTCGGATCGGAAACGGCTGCCCTTGGAGGCAAGACGGACTGGGGACGGATTAGAGGGAGACGGATCGGCATGCTTTTTCAGGACGCGAGGCTTGCGCTCAATCCGTTGGTCAGAATCAAGACGCATTTCAAGGAATGTCTCGTTTATCACCGGATCGCTTCCGTCGAACAATCGGCGAGCATCGGCGCCGAACTGCTGCGGCTGCTCGGCTTCGATCGGCCGCGGGACGTATTGGAGCGCTATCCGTTCGAGCTGAGCGGCGGCATGTGCCAGCGCGTCTGTCTGGCGCTCGCGATTTGTCTGAAGCCGGAGGCGCTGATCGCCGACGAGCCGACGTCCGCGCTGGATACCGTCAGCCAGAAGGAAGTGCTCGATTTGCTTCTCAAGCTGCAACGGGAGCTTGGCCTATCCGTCCTGTTTATTACCCACGATATCGCGGCAGCGAACGCGATCAGCAATCGCGTCATCGTCCTGAATAGAGGCGTAATCGAAGAAGAGGGCGATACTGCGGTCGTGCTGTCGCAGCCGCGCGCCCCATATACCCGCAGCTTGCTGTCGGCACGCGAGCAATTGTCCGTCGTTTCCGACGGAGACGGGAAAGCGCCGCCTACCAAGCCCTTGCTAGAAATGATAGGGCTGCAAAAATCGTTCGACCGCATGATCCTGCGGGACGTCCACCTTACGTTGCACGAAGGCGAGATTTTGGGCATTTTGGGACAAAGCGGCAGCGGCAAATCGACCTTGGCGAAATGCATCGCCGGGCTCGAGAAGCCCGACGCAGGGAAGGTGATGCTTGGCGGCGATGACATCAGCCGGCTGCAAGGCAAGCGAAGGCGAGAATACTGCAAGCGGCTGCAGCTTATTTTCCAGGACGCCAGGGCAAGCTTGAACGCCCGGCGGTCCGCGCTGCAACTCGTACAGGAGCCGCTTCATTATTTGAAGATCGGGAATCGCAAAGCGCGGGAGGAGACGGCAAAGCGTTATCTGGACGAGGTTGGAATCGTCGGCGACATGCAGGCTCGCAAGCCGGCCCAGTTGAGCACCGGACAATGCCAGCGCATTGCGATCGCAAGAGCGCTGGCGCTTGGACCGCAGGTTCTGCTATGCGACGAGGCGGTATCCGCGCTCGACATGAGCGTGCAATCGCAAATCCTTGCATTGCTGCGGCGTCTTCACAAGCAATTCGGATTTTCGATCGTGATGATTTCGCATGATATCCGCGTGCTTCGCTCCTTCTGCCACAATATTGCGGTCATGGATGAAGGGCGTTTCCGCGAGGTAAGGCGGGCAAGCGATCTTCACGAAAGCCGTTCGCCGCATACGCAATTGCTGCTTCAATGCGCAAGCGATATGGAAGCGGGAATGTAATCGGACTTATATGCGCGGGCTTCGAGCTGTGGCTCGGGATCGGCGACCGGAGGAATCGACCGTGATCAGAAACAAAGCGTTTTCGGCGCCTTTTTTGCGTCTGTATGCGCTCGCAGTGTTGTTTTTCAGCGCCAATTCGATATTGAATGTGATCATTCCGCTGCGAAGCGACGCGCTGGGCGCAAACAACGGCCACATCGGCTTGATTATGGGCGCCTATATGTTTACATGCATGTTTTTTCGGCCGTGGGCGGGGCATTTGATTCACAAGTACGGCCCCGTCTCGGTGCTTCGCCTATTGCTCGTCGTGAACGGCCTTGCCCTTGTTTTGTATACGTTTACCGGGCTGGAAGGCTACTTTGCGGCTCGCGCGCTTCAGGGCATATGCACCGCGTTTTTTTCCATGGCGCTGCAGCTCGGCATTATTGACGAGCTCCCGGAGGAGCACCGTTCGCAAGGCTTGTCGTTGTATTCGCTGTTTACGTACATGCCGACGATTATCGGCCCGCTCATTGCGATCGGAATTTGGGACTGGGGCGGCATGAACGGCTTTACGATCGCGATGATCGCGATTGCGGTGATCACGGCGGTTTTCGGCTACGGCGTTCCGTTGCAGGGCGCGACGCGACAAGTCGGTTCGGACGAGGAACGGGCCGGCATGCTGGAAGCGCTGAAGGACAGCGCCAGCAATCGTCCGCTCCTTCTGTGCGGAACGATAATGCTGACATTGTCCGTCGTCTTTGGAGCGGTAACGGCGTTTGTGCCCTTGTACGCCCGGGATATTTCCGGCGGCCATGCGGGCGTGTACTTGATGATGCAAGCGTCCGTGATCGTCATTGCGAGATTCGCGCTGGCGAAGCGCATCCCGTCGGACGGTCAATGGCATCCGCGTTATGTCGGCGCCGTCTGTCTTAGCGGGGCGGCCGGCGTACTGCTTCTGGCGTTGTCGGCCGGTTGGGGGCCGGCCGCCTTCTATGCCGCCTCGGTGCTGATCGGCGCGGCGCAGGCGCTTCTGTACCCGACGCTGACGACTTATTTGACGTTCGTGTTGCCGAAGACGCACCGCAACGTATTCATCGGATTGTTTATCGCGACGGCCGATCTCGGCGTATCGTTGGGCGGCATCGCGATGGGACCGCTTGCCGACGCCTTCACGTACAGCATCATGTATACGGTATGCGTGGGATTGGCCTTATCGGCCGCGCTGCTCGCGTGGACGGGCATCGGCAAGCGGCGAACCTTCGCCGAGCATTAAATTGAAAGTCTCCGACAAAGTTTTTTTCATTCTCACAGCGTTTTCTCATAATCCTTTGCTATACTGTCGTTAGCCAAACGAGTGATTATGATTCTCATTATCACTCGATAGCTGCAAACAGGATGGCGAAAGGATGAAGCAGGAATGCGTCAAAGGAAGTCCATGATCGGCACGGCGCTGGCTCTGGTGCTCGGGATGTCCGTGCTGGCCGGCTGCGGCGGAGGAGCGAACGGCTCGAACCCGGCGGCCAATAACGAAGGAGCGACTCCGCCCGCCGCATCGACGCCGAGCGGTACGCAGGCGGAGAGCGCGACGCCCGAGCCTGAGACGGGCGGAGAGGTGAATATTTATACCGCGCGTCACTACGAGGTGGATGCGGAGCTATATGCGGAGTTCGAAAAGCAGACGGGGATCAAGGTAAACGTCATCGAAGGCAAAGCCCCCGAGCTGATTGAACGGATCAAGCGCGAAGGCCCAAGCACGGCTGCCGATCTGTTCATTACCGTCGACGGCGGCATTCTCAACACGGCGAAGACGGAAGGCCTGCTGCAGCCGTTCCAATCCGAAGCGCTGGATCGGCAAGTGCCGGGCGATCTGCGGGACAAAGACAACGAATGGCTCGGGCTCTCGACGCGCGCGCGCGTGATCGTCTATGCCAAAGATCGCGTAGACCCGAGCGAATTGTCCACCTATGAAGACCTGGCAACGGGCAAATGGAAAGGCAAGCTCGCCGTTCGTTCTTCGACGAATCTGTACAACCTGTCTCTCCTGGCGTCTTTGATCGAAATCAACGGCGAAGAAGAGGCCGAGAGATGGGCCGCGGGAATCGCGAGCAATCTGGCGATCAAACCCGAAGGCGGAGACCGCGATCAGGCGAAGGCGGTTGCGGCCGGCCTGGCGGACGTGGCGATCATGAATACTTACTATGTCGGGCACTTGGCGAACTCCGACAATCCGGAGGAAGTCAAAGTCGCCGAGAGCATCGGGGTGTTTTTCCCGAACCAGGCAACGACCGGAACGCATTTGAACTTGAGCGGCGCAGGATTGATCAAGCATAGCAAAAACAAGGAAAATGCGGTCAAGCTGGTGGAATTCCTGACCGCGCCGGAAGCGCAAGCGATAATTTCCGGCGCCAACTACGAGTACCCGGTCAACAAAGCGGCCGAAATGCCGGAGCTGTTGAAGAGCTGGGGCGAATTCAAGCATCAGGGAATCGATTTCGCGGCTTACGGTGTTCACAATCCGAAGGCGGTTGAAATCGTCAACAAAGTCGGCTGGGAGTAAAAATGAAAGCCATTCGGGAATTCGCGCAACGCCGAGCATTTCGTTCCATCAAGTCGCAGCTGAACGGTTGGCTGTGGATGACCCTGTTGGGGGCGGCAGTTATTCTGCTGCCCATTCTCTATGTTCTGTCTACTTTGCTTCACGCCCCGACCGAAAATTGGGCGCGCGTGAAGCAATACCTGTTTGTCGACTATGCGCTCGGTTCCTTGCAGCTCGTCGCCTATGCGGGTTTTTTGGCCACGGCGTTAGGCGTGACGCTCGCCTGGGTCGTCGGCCGCTACTCTTTTCCCTTGCGCAGCTTTTTCCGCTGGGCGCTGGTGCTGCCCTTGGCCCTTCCGCCTTATATCGCGGCCTATACGTATCGCGCGATGACCGGCTATACGGGATTTTTCCAGAGCACGCTGAGAAACGAGATCAATCTGACCGTTCCTCCGCGGGTTTTCGAGGTGGTCTCGCTGCGAGGCGCCGTCTTTGTTCTGACCTTGACTTTATTTCCGTACGTCTATATGCTGATGAGAAATTATTTGGAGCGGCAGAGCGCGGTTTACTTGGACAATGCGGCACTTCTGGGGCACGGCGGCCTGTCCCAGTTTTTTCGCGTGATGCTGCCGCTCGCCAGACCGGCGATTGTCGCAGGGGCTATGCTGATCGTCTTCGAAATCGTGAGCGATTACGGCGTAGCGAGCTATTTCGGCGTGCAGACGCTGTCCACCGCGATTTTTCAAACCTGGTTCGGCATGTATGACGTGGATTCCGCCATGCGGCTCGCCGCTTGGCTGATGCTGGCCGTGATCGCGCTGTTCAGCCTCGAACGATACTTGCGCCGGAATCGTCAATTCAGCGGTCCGGTGAGCGGACAAGCCCGCAGTCTCAAACGATTAAAGGGAAAGGCGGCGGCGGGCGCGACCCTCTATTGCGGAAGCGTTTTTTTTCTGGCTTTTGCGCTTCCCGTCGCCCAGCTCGGCGTCTGGACGACATGGACGTTCCGCAAAGTATGGCAGGCCGATTTCCTCGACCTGATCCGCAGCACCTTTACCGGCGCGGCCTATGCGACGGCGGCGATCATCGTACTGGCCCTGCTGGCCGCCCGCACGACGCACAGGCTCAAGTCCGGCTTCGCCAGCGTGCTGTCGAGGATGATGACCGCGGGATATGCGGTGCCGGGGGCGATCGTCGCCATAGGCGTGCTTGGCGTGTTTGCGCTTCTGGATCATCGCCTGTCCGGCTTTTATGTTCGGCTGGGCTACCATGAGGGCGCGCTGGTGCTCAGTATGTCGCTGGGCATGCTGTTGACCGGTTACGTGATCCGCTTCTTCTCAATGGGCTACAACGCGTTGGAATCCGGTTACGAGAAGCTGCCGAACGCCTATCTGGAAGCATCCCGGCTGCTGGGACGCGGCTCTCTGCAGACTTTCGTGCGAGTGGAGCTTCCGCTGCTGCGCGGCTCGTTGCTGGCCGGTTGCATGCTCGCCTTCGTGGAGATTGTCAAGGAGCTTCCGCTTACGCTTTTGCTGCGGCCGTTCAATTTCGATACTTTGGCTACGCGCACCTACCGATACGCGATAGACGAACGGATCTACGAGGCGGCTCCTCCGTCCTTGCTATTGGTGCTGATCAGTCTGTCGTCCGTATGGATTTTGAACAGGTGGGGAAGGGAGAGGTAAGGCAATGGTCGTACAACTGGAAAATTTGACTTTCCGCTATGCCCGCAAGCAGCCGCCGATCCTGGAGCAATTCTCCCTGCAGATCGCCGAAGGGGAGATCGTCGGACTGGTGGGAGCGAGCGGCAGCGGCAAAAGCACCTTGCTGCGGTTAATTGCCGGACTGGAATTGCCCGAGAGCGGACGAATCGTCCTGAACGGCAAAATCATGGCGGACGAACGCGTTCATATCGAGCCGGAGCATCGCGGCGTCGGCATGGTGTTCCAGAACTATGCGCTTTTTCCCCATCTGACGGCGGCGGAAAATATCCGCTTCGGCCTGCACCGGATACCGCGCTCGGAGCGCCAACGGCGGGTTCGGGAAATGCTGATCTTGGTCAAAATGCAGGAGTACGCCGATCGCTATCCTCATCAGTTGAGCGGCGGGCAGCAGCAGCGGATCGCATTGGCCCGTTCGTTGGCTCCGAGACCGGTCGTGCTGTTGATGGACGAGCCGTTCAGCAGTCTCGACGCCGAGCTGAAGGGGAAGATTCGCGAAGAGCTGCACGATATTTTGCATGCGGAAAAAACGACCTGCCTGTTCGTCTCGCATGACCGCGCGGATACGGAAGCCGTCTGCAGCCGTACGATCCAGGTGGACGTCTACGGGAGTTAGAATTGACGCTGATAATCATTATCAATTACAATACAAACAACAGAAGCCTGTACGAGGCCGGGACTTAGACATACAGGAAAAAGGGGGAGACCCGTGCGGCGAATTCTTCTGATTGAGGACGAGAAAAATATGGCCCGCTTTATCGAGCTGGAACTGCGCCATGAGTCCTTCGACGTGACCGTAGCCGCGGACGGCGTCTCCGGGCTGCAGCTGGCGATTCAGGAGAGCTGGGATCTCGTCCTGCTGGACTTGATGCTCCCCGATTTGGACGGATTGAAGCTTTGCGGCGAAATCCGCAAGGTCAAGAGAGTGCCGGTCTTGATCATTACGGCCAGGGACAGCGTGCTGGATCGCGTATCCGGTCTGGACAGCGGGGCGGACGACTATATCGCCAAGCCGTTTGCCATCGAAGAGCTGCTGGCCCGGATTCGGGTCGTGTTTCGCCGGCAGGAGGAGAGCCTGGAGATGGGACAATCCGTTCTGCGCGTAGCGTCGTTAAGCATGGATCGCGACGCGCGGACCGTACGCAGAGGAGATCGAATCATTCCGCTGACCAAGCGGGAATTCGCGCTTCTGGAAGAGTTCATGTCCAATCCCAATCGCGTTCTCTCCCGGGAAAGCCTGCTGGATCGGGTATGGGGCTACGACCATGCCGTCGATACCAATGTCGTCGACGTGTACGTGCGCTATTTGCGAAATAAAATTGATCCCCCGGAGGAACCGAGTTGCATAGAGAGCGTGCGCGGAGTCGGTTACGTCATGCGGACAACCTGATCAAGCGCATCCTGAGCAGTCATGCCCGTATTCCGATCAAATGGAGATTGACGCTCTGGTCTTCATTCCTGCTTTTTTTCTTATTCGCAGCTTACAACGGGATACAGTCGGTTGTCGTGGAAAGATGGACGGTCAGCCGGGAGCAGAAGGACATGGAGAGGGAGCTGCAGGAAATCTCCAACGTATTGCTTGCCAAGGAATACGATATCGCGGGCAGAGACTATGCTGCGGCGCGAAGCGATTTGCAGCGCATGAATCGCCATCGGCAGCTGATCAGATTGCTGGATCGGGACGGGAACCCGGTCGTCGTGGCGTCGCAGGACATGCCCGAAGATTGGAAAGAGGATCAAGTTCTGATCCGCAGCAGCCCGCTGACGATCTATCGGTTCGACGGATACGTGGAAATCGTGCGGAGCATGGAGCATTACGATCGAATGTTCGCGGTTTTTTTCCGGGTCATGCTCATTTGCAGCGCGGGAGCCGCGTTGATCAGCGCGGCGGGGGGTTGGCTGTTGGCCGGGCAGATGCTGAAATCATTGCAAACCGTGAATGAAACGATGCGCCGCGTGAAAAAAAACGGAGTGCGGGAACGCGTGATCCTGGACGGGGCGCAAGACGAAATCTATCTGTTGAAAAAGATGTTCAACGAAATGATGGATCAGCTGGAGCGATCCGCGCGGCAGCAGCGGCAATTCGTCGAAGACGCCTCCCATGAGCTTCGCACGCCGATTGCCATCCTGGAAGGGCATCTCGGGATGCTCCGGCGCTGGGGCAAGCGCGATGCGGAAGTATTGGACGAATCGTTGCGGATTTCGCTCGAAGAGCTGGCCAGGCTCAAAGGGCTCGTGCAGGAAATGCTTTCCTTGACTCATGCGGAGCAGCCGATCGGCGACGAGCCCCGTGCCTGCATCGGACCGAAGCGGGTGCTGCAGAGAGCCGTTCACAATTTGAGAATGGTTCATCCTTCTTTTCGGTTCGAGCTGGACATCGAGGAGCTCGCCGGTCATGGAGTGGCGATCGCCGCCTCCCGCTTGGAGCAGGTCGTTCTGATCGTGCTGGACAATGCCGTGAAATATTCCGGCGATAGCCGTATCATTCGGATAAAAGCCGGTCTGGACGGTCGTTTCGCCGTCTTGAAGATCGTCGATTTCGGGATTGGCATAGCCGAGCAGGATTTGGAGCGCAGTTGGGACCGGTTCTACCGCGCCGAAAGATCGCGCGGCGGCAAGATCGGCGGCTATGGACTCGGCCTGTCCATTGCCAAACGGCTGGTGGAGCATGCGGGCGGCAGGATTGAATTGACCAGCCGGCAAGGCCACGGCACGACGGCGACGATCCATTTTCCCCTGCTGGGGAAACTGCCCGCGCAGAAATCCGGCGCGCCGGCGTACGGACCGGCCGCAGAGGGGGAGGATCATGAATAATCGTGCGAAAGGGTTGCTGCTGATTCTGCTGCTGCTTGCGGCAGGCTGCGGCCAATCCGCGCAGCGCCATGTTCATTTGCCGGATGCGGGAGATCAAGCGGGAATCATCCATATTTATTCGGCCAGGCATTACAGCGCCGATCGAAAGCTGTACGACGCATTCGAAAAAAAGACGGGCATCCGGATCGTAGAGGTGAAAGGAACGGCCGAGGAGCTGGTGCAAAGGATGAAGCGGGAAGGAACGGAATCGCTGGCGGATCTGTTCGTGGCCGTAGACGGCGGGCTCTTGCAGCATGCCAAGGAAGCGGACGTGCTTCAGCCGATCGTCTCCGAGGACATCGATCGTCACGTACCGGCCCATCTCCGCGATTCGGAGCATTACTGGATAGGCATCGCGTCAAGAGCCCGCGTCATCGCGTATGCGAAGGATCGCGTCAAGCCGGAGCAGCTGTCTACCTATGAAGCGTTGGCGGACGAGCGCTGGCGCGGCAAATTGCTCGTCCGTTCTTCGACCAGCCCGTACAATCAATCGTTGATGGCTTCTCGCATTGCGCTGGACGGGGAGGAAGCCGCCGAGGAATGGGCGAGAGGCATCGTCAGCAATCTGGCCCGGGCGCCGGTCGGCGGCGACCGGGATCAAGTGCAGGCGATTGCCGACGGGATCGGCGACGTGGCGCTCGTGAACACGTACTATATCGGTCAGATGCTGAATTCCGGCGATCCGGAGGAAGCGGAGGCGGCGAAGCAGGTCGGGGTCTTCTTTCCCGATCAGCAATCGCACGGCGCGCACCTGAACGTCAGCGGCGTCGGGCTGGCGAAGCACGCCCCGAACAAAGAAGCCGCCCGATCGCTTATCGCTTATATGGTAAGCAAGGAAGGACAGTCGTTATTGGTGCAGGAAAGCTACGAGTTCCCGGTTCATGCCGAAGCGACGGTTCCGGATTTGGTGCGGGACTGGGGACAATTCCGGCCGCAGAAGCTGGATGTTGCCGTCCTGTCTCGGTTGAATCGCCAGTCGTCGGCGATCATGCGGCGGGCCGGGTGGGAGTAAAGGAACGGCTTGGCGCCCGGCCTCAGCCTCTTTTGTAATCCTCGACGATGACGTCCATCGCCCGTTTCCCCCAGTTCGCCAATTCCGAGCCTTTTTCATTCCAATCGTAGCTGATCAGCGCTTTCCACAGGGCCCATCCCCGCACACGATTGCCTACGCCCATCGTCCCGATCGAGAAGGATTACGTCGAAAGTGGTCGAATATTTACATGGTTATGGAAAAATATCGCGTATATATCGCTATTTTATTGTTTGCTACGATGATGACGGCCGGGCGTCTGATATGGCTCGACGTATTCAAGCACGACGGGCAGCCTTATGCCGTGAACGGACAGTTGGATCTGCGGGATTGGGACGCCGGAGCCGGACGAACGATTACGCTCGACGGGGAATGGGCGTTTTACCCGGGCGTTCTGTTGATGTCCGAGGGGGACGACGGCAGCGTTGCGGCCCCCGCGCATCGCGTCGATATTCCCTCCAATTGGAATGCGCTATTGCAGCCGAACGCATCCACGCCGTACGGCTTCGGCAGTTACCGGCTGACCCTGCTGGTCGGCTCCGACGACGAAGCGTACAGCGTGTACGTGCCGAGTATCCGCAGCTCGTCGGAATTGTATATCAACGGCAAGCGGATGGCCTCCTCCGGCCGCCCCGCGTCCAGCGCCGAGGAGCATCAAGCGGAAAACGTACCGTATATCGCGACGTTCATGGCGGATGAGCAGGGGACGATCGAGCTTGTGATCGAAGCGGCGAATTATTTGGATCCGAGAGGCGGGGGACTGGTTCGCTCCATTAAATTCGGAACGGATGAGGCGATTTACCGGGAAAAGCAGCTGTCCGTCGCGACGCAGCTGCTCATCGCGGCCGCGCTCGTATTCCAGGCGATTTACCTGCTGCTCTTCTTCTGGATCGAACGGAATAAATTTTGGCTTTATTTTGCTTTGGCCTTATTGAGCTTTACGTTAATCCTGCTGAATAGCAGCGAAGACAAATTGCTGCTGCAATGGTTCCCGATCCCGTATGCCTGGAGCTTCAAGCTCTTGTGCTTGTCACTTACGCTTCTCTTCTACGCCTTGCTGCGAATGGTGAGCGAGCAGATACCGGAAGCCTGGCGAGCCAAAGCGCTGCGTGCATACGACGTTGCGGCAGTCGTCGGAATCGCGGCGAGCGTGGGGCTGCCGCCCCAAAACAACGATGTTTTGCAATATGCCATTTTCCTGTGCGCCACGCCGATTGTCGGCTTTCTCGTCGTTACGGTGCTTCGCGGAGCGGCGAAAGGCATTCGCGGCAGCCTGATGCAGCTTTTGGCGCTGTTGGCGTTCTCCAATCACATGGTTTGGTGGCTGGTTTTCATTTTCACGGGAATCAAGATCCTCTTTTATCCGTTCGATCTTATTCTGGGCATGATTTTGTTCTCTTCCATATGGATCAGGCGCTACTTCGTGTTGTACACCGAGCAGAAGGAGCTTACCGCCAAGCTGGAGGAGCTCCATGAGAAAAAAGACGAGTTTCTGGCCAATACGTCCCATGAGCTCCGCAATCCGCTGCACGGCATGATCAGCATGTCCCAGGTGGTGCTTGATCGCGAACGGGAAGCGATAAGCGAGACAAGCATCCGCGAGTTGGAAACGGTCCTCAAGGTCGGCAGAAGAATGTCGTTCATGCTTAACGATCTGCTCGACGTCGTTCGTTTGAAGGAGAACAGACTGCGGCTTCACAGGTCAAGCCTCGCGTTGCAGCCGATCGTCGGCGGAGTGGTGGATATGATGCGGTTTATGACCGACGGGAAACCGGTCGAACTGAAGATCCGAATTCCGGAGCCATTTCCCAGAGTGCTGGCCGATGAGAACCGGTTAATTCAAATTTTGTTCAATTTGCTGCATAATGCGGTGAAATTCACGCATCGAGGCGAAGTCGTCGCAGAGGCGTACGTCAAGAACGGCCAGGCCCATATCGTCGTATCGGATACCGGGATCGGCATGGACGAAGAGACGATGCGCCGGGCGTTCGAGCCGTACGAGCAAGCCCATGCGCGGAAAGGCTATGAAGGCGGCTTCGGCTTGGGTCTGAGCATATGCAAGCAGCTGGTCGAATTGCACGGCGGAACGATCGCCGTCCGATCGGCTCCCGATCAAGGCTCGCGTTTTGTCTTTACGTTGCAGCTGGACGGCGCCTCCGAGACGAGAACCGTTCCGGAGCAGGGGGGGCAGGAAGCTCGCGACCCCGCTTCCTACGTGGCTGCGGCGGCTGCCGACCTTGCGCCCGAGGGGCGGCCAGACGAATCGCCGGAGCCGATCGAACGATACGTCAAGGACAAGCCGCGCATCCTGGCCGTTGACGACGACGCCTTGAATTTGAACGTCTTGGTATCCCTGCTTGCCCGGGATGCGTATGCGACCACGGCGGTTACGAACGGCACGGAAGCGTTGGCCTTGCTGCACGCTCAAGAGTGGGATCTGGTCATTGCGGACATTATGATGCCGGGGATGTCGGGATACGAGCTTGCGCGGCGGATCCGGGAGCGGTATGCGATTTCCGAGCTGCCGATCTTGCTGCTCACCGCCCGCAGCCAACCGGAAGATATCGAGCAGGGGTTCTTGGCCGGCGCCAACGATTACGTAACCAAGCCGGTCGATGCCCGGGAGCTGCGCGCCAGAGTTCAGGCATTGACGCTTCTGGCAAGCTCGGCCCGCGAACGCGTTCGCATGGAAGCGGCTTGGCTGCAAGCGCAGATCGAACCTCATTTCTTCCTGAACACCTTGAACTCGATTGCCGCTCTGCATACGATAAGTTCCGGACAGATGCTGCAGCTCATCGATTATTTCGGCGACTATTTGCGAGAGAAGTTCAAGTTCCAGAATGTCGGCGAATTGGTTCCTTTGGAAGATGAACTGACGCTGGTGCGATCCTACTTGTTTATCGAGCAAACGAGGTACGAGAACCGCCTGCGGGTGGAATGGGACATCGACGAAGCCGCGGAGCTGCCGAAGATCCCGCCGTATTCGATACAGCCCCTTGTGGAAAACGCGATTCGGCACGGAGTGATGAAGCGGAACGAAGCGGGAACGGTGAGGATCAAACTGGCCAAACGCGGCGACGGCACGGAAATTTCCGTCATGGACGACGGCGTAGGCATGGAAGAGGATATCGCGGCGAGACTGCTGGAGAAGCACTCGGGCGGCATCGCGCTGCGCAACGTAGACCTTCGCCTGAAGCGGCTGTACGGCACGGGTTTGAGCATTGTCAGCTCGCCGGGAGCGGGCACGACGGTATCCTTCGTTATTCGGCTCGAACCTCCACCTGATCCTTAGTTAATCGTTGTGCCGAACCAGGCGCGGCGCATGGCCTGAACTCCCTCGTCGATCTCCTTCAGGCTCAATCCGCCAAAGCCGATTTGAACCGTCGATGCTGCGGATTTCGATCGCCGAGCCCAGAAGGGGGATACGGCATACACGCGAACTCCGGCTTCGGCGGCTGTCCGGATCAGTTCCCGCTCGTTCATGCCGTTACGGACGCGCAATAGAATGTGCAGACCGGCATCCTGTCCGATGACCGTCGTCCGTTCGCCCATTAGCCGCCGAATGCTTCCGATGAGCGCGGCTTGTTTCTTATGGTACACGTTTCGCATTTTGCGAATATGCGCCTCCCAGTGCCCCTTGCTCATGAACAACGCCAATGTGCGTTGATGAAATCTGGATACCGTTTGATCCACTAATCGATAATCATGCTTATGATAAAGCTCCAGCAAGGCCGGCGGCAGCACCATATAAGCGATGCGCAGAGACGGAAGAAGACATTTGGAGAACGTGCCCAGATAGACGGTGCGATCGTTCGTATCCAGGCTCTGCAAGGAAGGAATCGGTCTGCCGACATACCGGAACTCGCTGTCATAGTCGTCCTCGATAATGATGCCGTTCTTGTCGTTTGCCCATGTCAACAGTTGCATTCTTTTGGCAAGCGGCATCGCGATCCCGTAAGGGAATTGATGCGACGGGGTAATGTAGACCGCTCTGGCTTGACTCTCATAGAGCTGTTGCAAGTTAAGCCCATCCGATTCCAGATCGACGGGATGTACGTCGAAGCCATGATGACGAAATATCGTCCGGACGCCGTCATAGCCTGGCTCCTCCATTGCGAGCGCATTCCCTGCAACCGAACGGATCAATCCGCACGACAGACCGAGCAAATGTTGGATGCCGGCCCCGATCACGATTTGCTCAGGGGAGCTGTTCACCCCTCTTGAAACGTGCAAATAGTCGGATATTTCATGACGAAGCTCAAGCTCCCCTTGAGGGTCGCCGTAAGCGAATAGCGCCGCATGCTCCGGCTGCAAAATTTGATTGGATAGTTTGCGCCAGGTGGCAAGCGGGAAGTTCGCCGCGTCCACATTGCCGTAACGAAAATCGTATCGCGCAAGGGGCTGTTCCGGCGGTTTGCTTGCTTCAACGAGTTGATCTTTTCTCGGAGAAGGATCAGGCAGCTTGTCCAGCTCCAATTCGACGACGAATAACCCGCTCCTCGGTCTGCTTCGGACATAACCTTCCGCGATTAGTTGCTGATAGGCCGATTCGACCGTGTTGCGGCCGATATGAAGATGGGCCGCAAGCGCCCGGATGGAAGGCAAGCGCGTATTCGCGGCGATCTTGCCGCTTACAATTTCTCTTTTGATATGTTGATAGAGCTGAGCGTATAACGGTTCATCGGATTCGTTATCCAACAGCAGCATCATATCGATCATGCCGAACCTCCTTCACCCGCAATCTGACCCCGGAAATCGTTTGCGATTTGTCACTACCGCAGGGGGCAGTCTGAGACTACAATTATATCACTTCCAGTCGACTGCAGCGACAAATCAATTTTGCAAAGGGAAGGTAGGCATGGCGAAAACCATTCATTACGGCTGGATCATTTTATTGCTGGCGTTTCTCGCATTGCTGACCGTACAAGGAGTCCGTTCCGCTTTCGGCGCTTTTATGGTGCCTTGGGAACACGAATTCCACGCGACAAGGTCGGCGGTTTCGCTCGTCGCGGTGATCAGTTTTATCGTGTATGGCATTTCTCAGCCGATTATCGGCTACCTGATCGATCGGTTGGGCATTCGAAAGGTACTGTCATACAGCGCCTTGATTGTCGGGATGAGCACGCTGCTTATGTTTTTTGCAACATCGATGTGGCAGCTGTTGATCTTATTCGGTTTTTTCTCCTCAGTCGGCTTTGGCGGCGCATCCAGCGTAACCGCATCCGTGGCGGTGACGAACTGGTTTCATCGAAGAAGAGGCGTCGCGCTTGGCGCGATCACGGCCGGGATGAGCGCCGGCCAACTCGTCGTCGTTCCTCTGAGCCTGCTGCTCATCGAGCGGTACGACTGGCGCTTGGCCGGTTTGATCATCGGCGCGGCGCTGGTCTGCATCGTCTTTCCCTTGCTGTACCTGTTGCTTAGAACGCATCCCTCGGAGAAAGGACTGCGGCCTTACGGGGATACGGGCGAGCGCGACAGTGCGACTCTCGCTGCTCCCGAAGCGGAGCGGCGTTCACGCCTAGGCAGTTCCGTAACGATCGTAAAAAGCCGGAGCTTCTGGATGCTTGCGATTCCCTATATGCTGTGCGGATATACAGCGGTTGGATTAATGGAAACGCATCTTATTCCGCTGGCGCAGCACCAGGGTCATTCCATGCACGTTGCCGGCGCGACGGTAAGCATTCTTGCCCTTTTTAACATTGCAGGCACGCTGATTTCCGGGCAGTTGGCGGATCGCGTGGACAACCGTTTGTTCTTGTTCTTTTTATATAGTACAAGAGGACTGTCCCTTATCCTTCTGCTGTCGAGCGAGCAATGGGGGCTGTTGATTGCGTTTGCCGTCGTGTTCGGATTGGTCGATTTTGCCACGATTAGTCCGACGATGGTGCTGGCCGGCCGCTATTTTCCGAAAAGAACGATCGGATTTACCTTCGGTCTGCTTTCCTTAAGCCATCAGATCGGGTCTGCGCTGGGCGCTTTAATTCCGGGGTTGCTCTATGACGCAACGGGCGGCTATGAGGTCGCCTTTATCTCCGCGATCGTATTGCTGATCGGCGCGGCTTTACTATGCCTGTTGCTGCCCCCTGCGGCAAAATCAAACTAGCTCCGCCTCGAAGGCCAAGAAACTACTTCTTTCACGCTATGGACGTTGATCGTAATGGGTGATGATCTCGGCGGCGATTGCCTTGGAGGAGTTGCCGACAGCCGATGCTTCAGTCAGCGGGCGAATCCCCAAATATTCCAACAGCTCGCTCTCGATCCGTTGAATGCGGTCCAGTCTCAAGCTGTAGGCCGAAACCGTTTCCCCTACGACATGGGCGTTCAATAGGCCCGCGCAGCGCAAGTTGAAAATGTGATCGTGGGTAATGCCTTTGGATATGCCGAGATGGCGCACCACTTCGATAAAGGTGTGCGGCTCGTCGCGCAGGAAGTGCAGAATGCGAAGACGGCTCTTCTCGCTTAAGCTGCGGAGCACCCGGTACAATTGAAGCGACGGCTCGTCTTCGTCCGATCGGGGCTCGATTCCGGCAGTGTAGTAACAGAGCGTGAGACTGCCGAACGAGTAGATGACGTTGCCGGGCTGGAAGTGGAATTGAGGGATGAGGACAAGCTTCTCCAGTCCTTTAGCCGGCTCGAAGCAAAATCCATTCGTCAATGTTGCCGCCTTCTCGACAGCGGTCAGCCTCTGCAGTTCCGGCTTTTCTTCGGCTTCCGACCGCAAGGCGGCGATAATGCCGGGGTCGACATGACGGAAATAAGCGCGATTCCATTCCGCAAGCATGCCGTGCAGACGATCGCGCACCGCTCTCAGATCTTCCGGGAACGTCTGCACGTAAGGGGACAGCACCTCGTATAGCTCGCCTAGCGAGAGCCCCTTCAGCCAGTCCAGAAAATCTTCGATGCAGTCTTGGCCAGGGGAAACGTATTCAAGCAAATGGAGCAGCTTCCATTCCTGATCGATATCGGCCTTGTCCAATCGATCGGCGAAGTCGGGGGACAACGAGGTTAGGACCTCCTGCGGCCAGGTCGGACCAAGATCGATTCTTTTGTACCAGCTCTTGCACAGAAACGTATGGAGGCTATTGATCAGTTCGTTGACGGGTCTGAACGATATTTCCAATGAATAAGACAACAAGCTGCACTCCCTTTGACCTGAAATGACGGACGTGGTTACCAACGCTCCATAACCGACTTGATCTTATTGTACATCATTCCACCTGCCTTCCGGCAACTCCTCTTTATCTCCGGCCGGTTATACCAGATGGCAGGCGACGTAATGGTCGCTGCCCGCCTCGCGGAATTCGGGCGTCTGTTCCTTGCAGCGCGTCACGGCATACGGACAACGCGTATGGAACTTGCATCCCGAAGGCGGGTTGGCCGGGCTCGGAATATCCCCTTTCAGGACGATCCGCTCTCGCTTCAGCTTCGGAATCGGGACCGGGATCGCCGACAGCAACGCTTTCGTGTAAGGATGAAGCGGCTGGCGGAACAATTCGTCCCTCGGGGCCGATTCCATCATGGAGCCGAGATACATCACGCCGATGCGGGTGCACAAATGCTCGACGACGCTCAGATCGTGCGAAATAAACAGATAGGTTAATCCGCGAGTCTCCCGCAGCTTCTGAAACAAATTAATGATTTGCGCCTGAATCGATACGTCGAGCGCCGATACCGGCTCGTCGGCGACGATAAATTCGGGATCGAGCGCCAGCGAGCGGGCGATGCCGATTCTTTGCCGCTGCCCGCCGGAAAACTCGTGAGGAAACCGATCGTATTGGTAGGAGGCGAGACCGCACGCTTCCATCACTTCCAGCACCCGGTCGCGAATGTGTTCCGCCCGTACGAGTCCGTGATCGAGCAAAGCTTCCCCGATGGCGTCGCCGATCCGGATGCGGGGATTGAGCGAGCTGTAGGGATCCTGGAAAATGAGCTGCATCTTCGGTCTTAGTTTGCGCATTTCCACTCTAGGCAGATCGTGAATGGGGACGCCTTGGAAAAGCACCTCCCCGTCCGTTTTATCGTGCAGCCGCAGAATCGTGCGTCCGACCGTGCTCTTGCCGCTTCCGGATTCGCCGACGAGACCGAACGTCTCCCCCGGCCGAATCGTCAGGCTGATATCGTCGACCGCTTTTACGTATCCGACCGTACGGTTGAGCAGTCCGGCGGAGATCGGAAAATATTTTTTCAAATGACGCACGTCGAGCAAAGCATCACTCATGAGGCACCTCCTCGTCATACAGCCAGCAGGCGACTTGGCGGCCGGCTTCCGTCTGTTTCAACTGCGGCTGCCGGGTTCGGCAGATCGCCATGCCATGCTCGCAACGGTCGTGGAAGGCGCACAAATCGTCGGTTAACTCGAGCGGATTCGGCACTTGTCCCGGAATCGAATACAGCTGTTCCATCCGCTGTCCGATCACCGGCTTGGATTTGAGCAGTCCGCGCGTGTAGGGATGCTGCGGCCGCTCGAAGAGCTCGACCACGTTGCTCTCTTCCACGATCTTGCCGGCATACATGACGATGACGTAATCCGCCATTTCCGCCACGACGCCCAGATCATGGGTGATCAGCAAGATCGACATATTGGATTGCTCTTTGCTCTGCCGGAGCGTCTCCAGCACCTGCGCCTGGATCGTGACGTCCAGGGCGGTCGTCGGTTCGTCGGCGATGAGCAGCTTGGGGTCGCACGAGATCGCGATGGCGATCATGATCCGCTGCAGCATACCTCCGGACAGCTCATGCGGATAAGACGCCGCGATTTGCTCGGCGCGCGGAATGCCCACCATCTCGATCAGCTCAAGCGCGCGGGCATGGGCTTGTTTTTTGTTCAACCCTCGATGAAGCATCAGCGGCTCCATGATTTGCTTGCCGATCCGGATGACCGGATTGAGGGAGGACATCGGTTCCTGGAAGATGATCGAGATGTCGTTGCCGCGAATGCGGCGCATTTCTTCCTTGCCAAGCTTCAGCAGATCCTTGCCGCCGAACCGGATTTGGCCGTCGACGACTTTCCCGTGCGGCCCTTCGACCAGTCCCATGATCGACATCGCCGTGATGCTCTTGCCGCATCCGGATTCGCCGACGATGCATACCGTTTCCCCTTCGCGAATGCGAAAGCTGATATCGTCCACCGCTTTGACCGTCCCGGCTCCGGTATGGAAATAGGTGCTGAGGTTGTTGATCTCGATTAATGGATTCATGTGTACGTTCACCTGCTTGTGTTCTGTTTGGGATCGAGAACGTCGCGCAGGCCGTCGCCGAAAATGTTGATGGCGATGACCGTGAGAAAAATCGCCAGTCCGGGAGGAATCCACAGCCAGGGGCGCTTCTCGAAATCGATCACGTTGTTGGCGGCGTCGATCATATTGCCCCAAGTCGGCGTCGGCGGCATGACGCCGAGCCCGAAGAAGCTGAGCACGGATTCGGACAGGATCGCCCCTCCGATGCTTAACGTCGCAATGACGATCAAGAGCGGAAACACGTTGGGCAGCAGATGACGGAACAGCTTCCGCCTGTCGCGAAGCCCCAGCGCCTCGGCAGCCTGCATATAATCCCTTTCCCGGAGCGTGAGCATCTGGCTTCTTACGAGACGCGCGATGCCGGGCCAGCCAATGACGCTAAGCATGAACATGACGAGATAAAGCCGATAATCGGTCGGCACCTTCCATTCCGACAGGAGCGCGCCCATAATAAAGAGGATGGGCAGCCCCGGAATCGTAAACAGCAGATCGGCAAATCTCATAATGATTTGATCGACGACGCCGCGGTAATAGCCGGAGACAATGCCGAGAACCGTTCCGATCGTCATCGACAGCGCCATGGAAGCGAGGCCGACGGTCAGCGAGATTCTGCCGGCCTGCAATAGCCGCGTCAGCACGTCCCGGCCCAGCAGATCCGTACCCAGCCAATGCTTGGCGCTCGGGGGGCGGTGCATCATGGCCGGGTTAACCTTGCCGTCCGCGTAAGGGGAGAACAACGGTCCGATGAAACAGATCAGAAACATGAACGCGATAAACGCGAAGCCGGCGACGGCCAGTTTGTTTTTCGACAATTGACGGGCCGATTGGCGCCATAACGAGGCCGAAGCGTTCGGCGGACGACGGGCATTCTCCGCCCGGTTCGTCGTCGTTGAAACGGACATGCGTCTCATCCCCTTTCGTTAAAGCTTGACGCGCGGATCGGCGGTATGATAGAGAATATCGGACAATAGCGTGCCGAGCACTGTCAATATCGCGATGAACATCGTAAAGCCCATCAGCAGCGGATAGTCCCGCACGGTAAACGATTGCATATACAGCTGCCCGATTCCGGGCCAATTGAAAATTTTCTCGATGATAATGGAGCCTCCGAACAGGCCAGGCAGCTCGAAGCCGACCAGCGTAATGGCCGGCAGCATCGCGTTTTTCAGCGCATGGCGGTACAGCACCGTTCTTTCCTTCAATCCTTTGGCGCGGGCCGTCCGGACGTAATCCTGCCGAATGACCTCAAGCATGTTGCTGCGGAAATATCTTGTCAGCGAACCGACGCCGAGCAGCACCATGACGACAACCGGAAGCAGCATATGATGCAGCACGTCGACGAAATATTCCCAGCCTTCGGCTCGGCTGCCGGTCGTAATCATTCCCCCCGGCGGGAGCAGTTTCAGATCGACTGCAAACACTTTGATCAGGAACAGTCCGATAAAGAAAGAGGGAATGGACATGGCGGCGAAGATGCCGATCATGACGAGCGTATCGAATAGCGAATATTGCTTGTAGGCTGCAATGACCCCGATCGCCACGGCAAAAAACCAGGTGAAAAACGTCGCGACCGCCGCCAGCAAAAAGGAATTCCATATGTAATCCCGGAACAGGTCGAGAACTGGCCTTTGCTGGGCCAACGAATAGCCGAAGTCTCCTTGGAAAATATTAGACATCCATTTCGCGTAGCGTTCGAGAACCGGCTTGTTCAATCCGTAAATTTCCCTCAGCTCCGCCTTGCGTTCCTGGCTCAAATTCATGTTGTTGTCGACGTAGTCGCCCGGCGTCAACGAATACAGGAAAAAAATCAAAACCGATGCGCCAAATAAAATCGCGAGCATGTACAAGCATCTTCGGAGCAAATACGCTTTCATGTTTTTCTCCTTCGTCGGACATCTCCGGCCCGATTCGGCTCGGGCCGGAGATGTCCGCGTTGTTGGGGATCATACGGCGGGGCTTTGCCGTCCCTCAGGCAAACTTACTTGAGCTCCCACTGTGGCAAGCTATACGCGATTCCGGCCAGCGGGTTCAATTCGAAGCCGTCGATGCGGCCGTTCATCGCGATAATCGATTTCGTGTAGCTGGTAAACATGACCGGAAGCTCGTCGTTCAGTATTTTGAACATTTCATGGTAGATCTTCTTCCGCTCCTCCACGTCGGCCGCGGCCAATCCTTGCGCGTAAAGCTCGTCGATCCGCGGATTTTCGTAGCCTTTCGTTTCTCCTTTAATGAACCGGCTGACCCCTTGCGACGGATCGCTAATAATCGTCGTCGAGAAGGAAGCCATATCGTAATCGCCGCTGTTCACTTTGGACGATAGCGTATTGAAGTCCGGGAACTGCTCCGGGATAAAATCGATTCCGATCTCGTTATAGTTCTCCTTGGCGATCGCGATGAATATGTCCGTATTCGGGCTTTTCGAGCCGAGGTAATGAATCTGCAGCTTTTTGCCGTCCTTCTCGCGAATGCCGTCCGAGCCGACCGTCCAGCCCGCTTCTTCCAGAAGCTCCTTCGCTTTTTCCGGATCGTATGGATAGGGATTGATGTCCTCTTCCGTATAGGACCAAAGAATCGGCGAAGACGGAATGTTGGCGATCGAAGACGCGCCTTGCCTGGAATCGACGTAGATGAGCTGGCGGTCGAGTCCGTAAGTCAAAGCTTGCCGGACGCGCTTGTCTTGCAGGTGGTCTCTCTCCAAATTGAATTGATTGTATCCGTAATTGCTGGCGGTGCTCGGCACCAGGTTCAAGAAGCCGAGCCGCTTCAGCTTATCGATATTGTCCGTCGTGGCCGAGAAGTTGCCGTAATCCGTTTCGCCCGTTTCGATAAATTGCCAAGTGTCGCCTTCGGTCGTCTTGTAAATAAAATATTCCGTCTTCGGCTTCCCGAAAATATAGTGTTCATTCGCGACGAAACGCACTTCTTGACCCGGAATGAACTTCTCCAGCTTGTATGGCCCGTTCGTGATCGGGTTGGCATGCAAGTTTTTAATGTAATCCAGATCGCCGAATCGGTAATCCTTGCCGTAGTAAGCTTTGGACAAGATCGGCCCGCCGAGTACGGTGAGCGCCGTCGCGTTCGTGTCTTCCAGCGTCGCCGATATCGTTCGCTCGTCGATGACGCGAATGCCTTCGATGGCGTCGGCTCTTCCTTCCTTGTAGGCTTGGCCGCCGACGATCTTCGTTTCGACGACGTCGTTCAGGCCGTCGTAGGCCGGATCGTGAAGCAGAGTCCAAGTAAATGCGACGTCGGCCGTCGTCATCGGCGAACCGTCACTGTATTTCAGCCCTTTGCGAAGATGGAACGTATAAGTGAGCAAGTCGTCCGAAACTTCCCATTTCTCGGCGAGACCTGGGAGCGGCAATCCGTTCGGATCGATTCTGACGAGCGGCGTGTACAGGACGGAGTTGACGTTGCCGTCATAGCCGACCTGCGTAAAGTAAGGCGTAAACGCGCCGCTCGGATTGACAAGGCCGACGATAATCGTATCGTCGCGCTGCTTGGCTCTGTCCGGAATTTTGGATAAATCGGACGCCGCTAACGGTTCGTTAAGCAAGGGCTCCGTCGGCGCCGGAGCCGGCGCGGAAGCATCGACGCTGCCGGGCGGGGGAGACGGGTTCGCCTTTTCGTTGCCGACGGAATCGGAGGAGCATGCAGCCAGCATGATGATCGAAAGCGCCAATAACAAAATCAATCCGATATAACGTTGTTTTTTCATGGCAACCACCTTTGACGTTTATTCGTAACTTTCAGATTGTGATCGACTTGACGAATAGCTTGAAAACGACGTTGCGCAATTCCTCCTTAACTAAAAATAAAAACAACAATTCCAATGAGTAAAGTATGGATTATAGGCGTCTGATGCATCATTAAGGCCATTATAGTCAGGATTATCCATTCTGTAAATACAGTACTTAAAAATATTTCTCCCTAGACAGAAACAAATAAATACGATGATCGGAATACCGCAACGCTAAAAAAGCGCTTGCAAACCCATAAAATGTATGATATAAATAAAGCGAACAATAAATCTAAACGATTAGATTTACTTGATATTCGAAGCGGGAAGGATCGAATCGCCGTCTTCGAAACCATGAATGCGCTTCATAACGTCGATTTCGTCATCGTCGGCAGCAGTGGACGTCTTTTGTTTTAAGCAAAAAGTTAAACGATTAAATTCGGCGACAATCCGGTTTCGGATCTAGCATAAATAATCAATGCGGGGGATGAGTGCATGAAAGGGAAAGGTATTGGGTTATCGCTTGCCATCCTGTTGTTGTCGACGGCGCTCGCGGCATGCGGTTCGAACGACAACGAATCGAAGCCGACGAACCAGCCGTCTAGCCAGACGCCTGCCGAATCGCCTAAGCCGTCGGAGGAGCAGCCGTCCGCGGAGCCCGTGAAGCTGTCGCTATGGACGTTCGTCCAGCAGCACGCCGACTTCTACGCTTACATGGCGGACGAATGGAACAAAAACTATCCGGACAAGCCGATCGATCTGGCTACCGAAACGATTCCTTACGACGATATGCATACCCGCCTGCTGCTCGCGCTGCAATCGAAGGAAGGCGCGCCCGATCTCGTCGACATCGAGCAATCCAAATTCCCCAACTTCATGAAAGGCAATTCGGTGCAGCTTGTCGAGCTGAACGACATCGTCGAGCCGGAGCTGCCGAATATCGTGAAGTCCAGGGTCGACATTTACAGCAAGGACGGCAAGTATTACGGCGTCGATCTGCACGTCGGCGCTACGGTCATGTACTACAACAAAGAACTGATGGATCAGGCGGGCGTCAATCCGGACGACATCAAGCTCTGGTCCGATGTCGAGACATACGGCAAGATTGTCGCGGAGAAAACCGGCAAGCCGTTCATTACGTTCGAAGGCGCCGGCAACTGGAGCTGGTGGCCGGCGATCAACCAGCTTGAATCCGATCAAGTCGGCGTCGACGGCGAAGTGACGGTGGACGATCCGCGCAATATTCGCGCCATGCAATATTTCAAAAAGCTGGTCGACGACAAAATCGCCGCGATCGCTCCCGGCGTAGGACACGACACGCCGGAATACAAGGCGTTCATGAACGGCGGCGGCGCAGCGTCCGTATTCATGCCCTTCTGGTTCATGAACCGGTTCACGGACGAGATGCCCGATCTGAAGGGCAAGATGATCATCAAGCCGATGCCGGCATGGGACGAAGGCGGCAACCGTTCGGCGGGCATGGGCGGCACGGGCCTCTCGATTACGAATCAGACGAAGCATCTGGAGCTGGCCAAACAATTCCTCGCCTATGCGAAATTGTCGCGCGAAGGCAATATTCAAGTGTGGACGCAGCTCGGCATGGACCCGATCCGGACGGAAGTGTGGTCCGATCCGGCCATGAGCGAACCGAACAAATTTACGGAATATTTCGGCTCGGATATTTTCGATACGCTGATCGAAGTCAAAGACGAAATTTATCCGGTCAATATCCGCGAGATTTCGCCGCAGGTGTTCGACGCGGTGCGCAACGAAATCATCCCGAGAATTTTCCAGTTCGGAGAAGATCCGGAGCAAGTCATCAAGGAGATCGCGGAGAAATTGCGCAGAAGTTAACCGATCAGGCAGCGTTAAACGGAAGCCGGCGCCGGCATTGCTTCATTATCCAGCAATGTCGGCCGCCGTTTCCGGGATGGAGAATGGAGGAGAGCGCCATGCCGCGCGGCAAAACGAAAGCTGTCCGAATCAATTCGCAACGATTGGCGCCCTATTGGTTTGTCGCCCCGTTTATCGTTTCGTTTCTTTTGTTTTTCTCCTACCCGCTTGTTCAAGCGTTCGTGATGAGCTTCCAGTCGGTGCTGCCCGACAACGTCACGTTCGTCGGATTGGACAACTACCGGAAGCTGCACAATGACAGCTTCTACAAGGCGCTGTACAACAATTTCCGTTATACCGTCTATACGATCGCGGTGCTCATTCCGGTGCCGCTCGTGCTCGCAGTATTTTTGAACTCCAAGCTGACGCGCGCCCGCAATTTGTTCCGTTCGGCGCTGTTTCTGCCGGCGCTGACCTCGGTCGCGGTCGCCGCCATCATCTTCCGCCTGATCTTCAGCGAGCTTGACGGCGCTCTGATGAATTCGCTGATCGGCTTATTCGGGCTGCCGGCCCAGAAATGGCTGCTCCACTCTTCGCTCAGCATGTTCGCCTTGGTCGTGCTGGCCTCTTGGCGGTGGGCGGGCATTAACGTGCTCTATTTCCTGTCCGCGCTGCAGAATATCCCCAAGGAACTGTACGAATCGGCGGAAATCGACGGCGCGGGCGCGATCAAGAAATTTTTCAAAATCACGCTGCCGATGCTGAAGCCGATTACGATCTACGTGCTGACGATCTCGATCTACGGCGGCTTCGCGATGTTCACCGAAAGCTACATGCTGTGGGGGAGCAGAGGATCGCCGCAGGATATCGGCCTGACGATGGTCGGCTATATTTACCAGCAAGGCTTCCAATATTTCGACCTCGGCTTCGGCTCGACGATCGGCTTGGTGCTGCTCGTTCTTACGCTGGGCGTCAGCATGCTTCAACTGAAAATCATGGGCTTGTTCGGGAAGGAGGATTAAGTTGAGCATCGGATCCAAATGGAACGCAAGGTCCGCCTCGCTGCTGATCTTGTTTATCCTTCTGTCCATCCTTTCCCTGTTTCCGCTCTATGCGCTGCTGCTGGCCTCGATTAAGCCGGCTTCGGAGCTGTTTCGCTACGGCTTGAACGTCAGACTGGACTTCGACGTCATGACGCTGGCGAACTACAAGGCGATTCTGGCCGGCGAGGGAGGCTCGCAGCATTTTTTCGGCTGGTACCGCAACAGTCTGGTCATTACCTCTATTTTTACGGCGTTATGCCTGCTGCTTTCTTCGATGGTCGGATACGGCCTCGCCATGTACCGTTTCAAGGGGAGGACATTGATCTTTACGCTGGTGCTTGCCGTCATGATGATTCCGGTCGAGATCATTATCCTTCCGCTGTACAGGCTGTCGATCGATTTTATGATCATTAATACGATATGGGGCGTTATCCTGCCGTTCGTCGTGGCGCCGATCCCGATATTTTTCTTCAGGCAGTTCGCGTTGGGCATTCCGAAGGATTTCATGGACGCGGGCCGGATCGACGGCTGCTCCGAAATGGGCATTTTCACGAAAATTATGGTGCCGATGATGCTGCCGGCGTTCGGCGCCATGACCATATTGCAAGCGTTGTTCAGCTGGAACAACTTTCTGTGGCCGGTCATCGTCCTTCGCTCCACCCAAAATTTCACGCTTCCCGTCGGCCTATCGGCCTTGCTGTCGCCGGTCGGCAACAATTACGAGGTATTGCTCGCGGGGGCGGTATTAAGCATCTTGCCGATCTTGATGTTGTTCCTGCTGTTCCAGCGCTTCTTCATTGAAGGGCTGACGGTCGGCGGAGTTAAAGGATAGGATTACGCAGAAAGAGACAGGTGACGCGAACATGCAAACTCATCAAACGGCTTCCCGTATTTTACCGCTTCGCAACGTGTCCATCGAGGACGAATTCTGGTCCGAATATATCCGTCTCGTCCGTCATGTCGTCGTTCCCTATCAATGGGAAGCTTTGAACGACCGGATCCCGGAAGCGGAAAGGAGCCATGCCGTCCGCAATTTCAAAATCGCCGCCGGCGAGGAAGAAGGCGAATACGGGGGCATGGTGTTTCAGGACAGCGACGTGGCCAAGTGGCTGGAAGCCGTCGGCTATCTGCTGCAGACGGAGCCGGATCCCGAATTGGAGCAGGTCGCCGACGCCATGATCGACATCATTGCCAAGGCGCAGCATCCGGACGGCTACTTGAACACGTACTTCACGCTGAAGGAACCGGGCAATCGCTGGAGCAATCTGGCCGAATGCCATGAGCTGTATTGCGCCGGGCATATGATCGAGGCCGCCGTCGCTTATTACGAAGCCACGGGCAAACGGAAAATTCTCGATGTCGCATGCAAGCTTGCGGATTGTATCGATTCCGTCTTCGGCCCGGAACCCGGGAAAATCAAAGGATACGACGGCCACCAGGAGATCGAGCTGGCGCTGGTCAAGCTGTATCGGACGACCGACAACGAACGATATTTGAAGCTGAGCGAATATTTCCTGAACGAGCGGGGCGCCGAACCCCATTTCTACCACGAGGAATTCCGGCGAAGAACCGGCAAGGCGCACTTCCCACAGTTGAACATGGCCCATGATCTTGCCTACAGCCAGGCCCATAAGCCGGTTCGCGAACAGGATACGGCAGAAGGACATGCGGTGCGCCTCGTCTATATGCTGACCGCGATGGCCGACGTCGCGGCGGAAACCGGGGATCGCGAACTGGTCGAAGCTTGCAGGCGGCTATGGAAAAATATCGTCGCCAGACGCATGTATATTACGGGCGGCATCGGCTCGATGGCGGAAGGCGAATCGTTTACGGCGGATTACGATTTGCCTAGCGACACGGCCTACGCCGAAACCTGCGCGTCGATCGGCCTGATCTTCTTCGCGCAGCGCATGCTGCGGATCGCTCCGGAAAGCCATTACGCGGACGTAATGGAGAAGGCGCTCTACAATACGGTGGTCGGCGGCATGTCCAGGGACGGCAAACGCTTCTTCTACGTCAACCCGCTGGAGCTCGCCCCCGACGTGTGCGGCGTCAACCATATTTACGATCATGTCAAGCCGACGAGGCAAGGGTGGTTCGGCTGCGCGTGCTGCCCGCCCAATATCGCCAGGCTGCTGGCCTCGCTGGGGCAGTACATCTACACGGTCAAGGATCGGATCGTCTATACGCACCTCTATGTGGGAAGCAAGGCGGAAATCGAGCTGGGAGGCGAAGCGGTTGCGTTAAGCCTGAAAGCTCGGGATGCGTCGTCCGGCCATTATCGCATGGAAGTGACGACGGCCCGTCCGACTGCGTTCGTCGCGGCCTTTCGCGTTCCGGAATGGACGGATCGCGTATCGGTGACGATCAACGGCGTACCTTATCCGGACCATTCCTGGATCGTCGAGAACGGGTACATCCATGTGCCGAGAAGATGGACGTCCGGCGACCGCGTCGAGCTGATCTTCAGCATGCCGATCCGCCGCATGAAAGGACATCCGGCGATCCGTCATACGGCGTCCAGAGTGGCGATTCAACGCGGACCGTTTATCTACTGCGCCGAAGAAGCGGACAACGGTCCGAACCTGCATCAGCTCGTGCTTCCCCGCGACAGCGAGCTCGAGCTCGCGGACCGCGCGGCGTTCGCGGGCAACCTTCCGATGATTCAGGCTGCCGCCGTCAGGCTGCGCGCGGACGACTGGAGCGAGGACGCCCTCTATCGCGACGTGCGGGAGACGGCCTGGGTCGAGCGGGAGACGACGATCAAGCTCATTCCGTATTTTGCCTGGGCCAACCGGGAACGCGGCGAAATGCGCGTATGGATCAATGAAGGATTCGGACAAAGGGGGTGATGCGCCAAGCGATTTTCCAGACAGATAAAAACGACAGCGTAGAGGAGATGACCGTATTGATGACGCAGAGGAGGTAATGTTGTGAAACAACCTGAATCCCGCAGTTTCAGAAGATGGTGGATGGGGCTTTCGGCCGTATTCGCGGGCGCGCTTGTATGGTTCGCGCTGCCCGGCGCGGCTTCCGCCTACACGATTTCGAACAGCCAATTCCAGGTCGTCACCGGAACGCACGGCGAAATCGAGAGCTTGCGAATCGTCGGCGATCAATACCCGACGAATTATGTCATGAACGGCGCCAACGCGCCGAATCAGAACACGGCCGACCATCAGTGGGTGGGAGAGCTGATGTTTACGTACCGTCTGAACAACGGCGCATGGACGAGGGCGTGGACGAGCAAATCCGCCGATGCGCGCGTGCAAAGCCAGAGCGGCAACACGGTGAACGTCACGTACCAGAACTCGGCCAATGCGGAGGGCATCCGCAACTTCCGGTTGAATCAATCGTATTCGCTCGTTGGCGATCATTTGCTATGGTCCATGACCGTGACGAATACGAGCAATCAGACGTTGGAAATCGGCGATTGGGGTTTGCCGCTTCCTTTCAACGAATTCTGGTCCGCGGGCGGGGGCGAGCAAATCTATGAGACGCGCGTCGTGACGCACTCCAACGTCGCCAACAACAATTCCTATATTACGATCCAAAGACCGAGCGGCATCGGCAACACGCTGCTCATGGTGCCCGACGGCTCGACGGGAGCCGGCTTCGAGTATATGGACAACTGGCGGGTTCAGGAGCATCCCGGCAGCACGTGGGCCGCGGATCAGGGCGGCTGGCCGGAAGGATTGACGGTCTATTATATTCATTCGAATGTGATCAAAAGCACGAATCGTGGCTATCTGCCCAATACGAGCCTGACGCTGGCGCCCGGCGCGAGCAAGACGTACGCGTTCAAGTTTTTCGCCGCGGCGAACGAGCAGGCGGTCAAGGACAGATTGTATTCGGAAGGCATGATCGATTTCACCGTCGTTCCCGGCATGATCGTGCCGACGGACCTGACGGCCAAGTTCAGCCTTCGAACGTCCAAGAACATCGCCTCGATCACGGCCCAATATCCCGGCCAGACGACGATTACCGCGCTCGGCACGCAGCCCGGCGGCCACAATCTGTATTCGTTGCGGCTGAACCGGCTCGGACAGAATGATATTACGGTGAATTACGGCAACGGCGAGAAGACGGTGCTGCAATTTTACGCGATCGAGCCGATCGGCGCCGCCCTGCAGCGGCACGCGACATTTATGGTCGAAAAGACGCAGTGGCAATTGCCGGGCGATATTCGCGACAAAGTGTTCGACGACTGGATGATGCAGACGAAAGCGAAGCGCAACGTGTTTAACGGGTATTGGGGCTGGGGCGACGACTGGGGGCTGACGCACGGCCAGTTCCTCGCGGAGAAGAACGTGCAGAAGCCGGTCGCTTCGGAGATTACCGCGGTCGACCAGTACTTGCAGACCGCCATCTGGACCAATCTGATGAACGGGCATCATACCGATTACTTGATTCACGATTTTCTGATGCCGGAGCCGAATACGACGCCGACGTACCGCGGCTACGCGTATCCGCACGTGTACAACACCTACTTCAGCATGTACAAGATCGCCAAGCTGTACCCGGACTTGGTCAATTACATTCATCCGCGAAATACGTATTTGCTGAGGGCGTACAACATCTTCAAGGCGTTGTACGACGGGCCGGTCGCCTATAACTGGAATACCGGACTGATGGGCGAGCAGTCGACGCCGGAGCTGATCAAGGCGCTGCAGGACGAAGGCTTGACGACTCAGGCCAACGACGTCATTGCCAAGATGGGGCGGAAATACAACAATTTCCGCAACACGACCTATCCGTACGGCTCGGAATACAACTACGACAACACCGGCGAAGAATCGGTCTACATGCTGGCCAAGATGAACAACAACACGGCGATGCAAGGCAAAATCAACACGAAAACGCGCGCCACGCGCGGACATATGCCGCTCTGGTACTTGTACTCCGTTCCGGTCACGATTACGGGCGAGCCGTGGTGGAATTTCCAATATTCCGTCGCGCTTCAAGGCTACGCGATGGACGACTGGGTCAGAAACCATTCGACGAACCCCGAAGTGGAGCAACGGCTGACCTATGCTTCGAAGATCGGCAACATCTCCGCGATCAACTCCGGCCAGATCAGCTCCGATCCGGACAATATCGGCGCCGTAGCGTGGACTTATCAGATGTCCAAGGGCAATCACGGCGCGCTCGGAGTGGGCGGCGGCCCGCTGTTCAACGGCTGGCGCGGCATGTCCGGCGAGGCCGATCTCGGTCTGTGGGGGGCCATTCGAATCTTGAGCTCGGACGTCGCGGTCGACCCGCTCTTCGGGCTGTATTGTTACGGCTGCGAAGTAACGGACAACGGAAGCAGCTATACGGTGTTGCCGAAGGACGGCGTGTTCCAGAAGCTGAATCTGATTACCGAGAAGCTGAACATGACGCTGGAGCGGGATACGTATACGTCCGCTACGGTGGCGAAGGCCAAGAACGACGTCCAATTCACGCTGGCGAACGCGACGCCGGGAAGGGCGCATACGACGAAAGCGACCTTTACCGGTCTGGCGGCAGGCTCCTATCAAGTTCTGATCAACAATGTTGCCGCAGGTTCGGTTAACGCCGTCCAAGGACAACCGACGGTCGTGAACCTGAGCATCGGAACGGCCGCTTCCTACGACATCAAGCTGCAGAGCGGGCCGCCGGTCCCGTCTCCGGAATTCATCGTTCACTATCAGATGAACGAGACGAGCGGCGCGACGGCGACGGATTCCTCCGGGGGCAACCGCCATGCCGCGCTGTCCGGCGGGACCAGCTGGGTGGCGGGCCAGTCCGGCAACGCTCTGGGACTGAACGGCACGAACGCATACGCCAGCCTGCCCTCGGGCTTGCTGAGCAATGTGAGCGACTTTACCGTTGCCACCTGGGTGAAGGTCAACGTCAATGCCGATTGGGCGCGAATTTTCGATTTCGGCACGGGCACGAACAGCTATATGTTCCTGACGGCCGACGCGGGAGGCACGCCGGGCTTGCGCTTTGCGATTACGAACAGCGGCAACGGCAACGAGCAGCGAATCGGCATCGATACGCCGCTGGCGACCGGAGTATGGAAGCATGTGGCGGTGACGAAGTCGGGCAACCTTGGCATTCTGTATGTGGACGGCGCGGAAGTGGCGCGCAACACCGGTCTGACGCTCAGCCCGTCGAACCTGGGCAACACCACGCAAAACTACATCGGCCGCTCGCAGTTCGCGGATCCGTATTTGAACGGAGCGATCGACGATTTCCGGATTTACGGCCGGGGACTGAGCGCCACGGAGATCGCGGCCCTCTACAACGGCGGAGGAAGCGGTCCCGTTCCGACGGATATCGCTCCGCTGGCAACGGCTTCGACATCCTACGTGTCCCCTTGGGAAAGCCTTGCCGGACTGAACGACGGGTACACGCCGACGAGCTCCAACGATCGGGGGCATCCGGTGTACGGCAACTGGAACAATCCCAATACGACGCAATGGGTGCAGTATGACTGGAGTCAAAATTATACGATTAACAGAACGGACTTGTATTGGTTCGACGACGATGCGGGCATCGATCTTCCGGCATCGTATACGATCCAGTATTGGAACGGGTCTGCCTGGGTCAATGTCGCGAATCCATCCGGCTTGGGAGTGCTCCCGAATCAATATAATACGACCACGTTCGATCCGGTGAACACGAACAGGATTCGCGTCAACATCGCGGCGAAGGCGACGACTTCGACCGGCATTCAAAGCTGGAAGGTATACGGCAACTAGGCGGGTATCGGCAACGGCGGCACGATAGCCGAAGGCGACGGCGAAGACGGGTTTGTCCGCGGCGGCGGCGGCCCGTCTTCGTTATTCGGCCGACGGCTTGATCGCACTCGCGATTCATGATATAAACGAAATAAATCTAAACGTTTATATTGTCAGGAAGTGTTGAACTTGGGCAAAGTCGGAATCAAAGATATCGCGGAGAGGGCGAACGTATCGACCGCTACGGTCTCCTACGTGCTGAACGGAACGCGGAACGTCAAGCCGAAAACCCGCGAGCGGGTGCTGAAGGTCATCGAAGAGCTCAACTACACGCCCAATGCCATCGCCAAAAGCCTGAAGAGCAACCGGACCGACACGATCGGCGTAATCGCGGAAGACGTGACCGTCTTCAACGTGCCGGAAATCATCGACGGCATCAACCAGTATGCCGATCGCCACGATCTGCATATTTTGCTGACGAACTTGCGGCTGCATCGCAGGGTCGGCCACCGTTACGGGGATATGGACAAGTATCGCAGCCATGCCGAGAACGCGGTCGCGGATTTATTGTCCAAGCAGGTGGAGGGCATCGTCTATATCGGCGTTCATCCCCGGGACGTCACGGGGCTGATCGACGCGCGCGGGAAACCGATCGTCTTCACGTACTGCTATACGCAGAACGACGTGTCCATTCAATACAATGACGAGCAGGCTTCGTTCGACGCGATGAAATATTTGACGGACAAAGGCCACCGACGGATCGGGATCATCAGCGGCCCGATGGACTCCTTGCCTTCGCGGCATCGATTCAACGGCTACTTCAAGGCCGTGACGATGTCCGAATTGCCCTTCGACACCCGATGGATCAAGGTCGGAGACTGGGGACTGGAGTCGGGCTATGCGATGGCCAAGGAATTGCTTGCGCTCGACGCGCCGCCGACGGCCATTCTCGTCATGAACGATATTATGGCCGTCGGGGCGACGCGAGCCGCGTTCGAAATGGGCGTGTCCATACCGGACGAGCTGTCGATCGTCGGGTTCGACAACCGGGAGCTGAGCGAATACGTTACCCCAAGACTGACGACGATGAATTTGCCGCTGCATCAGATGGGCTACAGCTCGATGGAGGCGCTCACGAGCCTGATCCGTGGGGAGCGTCCGCAGGCGGACATTTCTCCGTTATGCACCTTGATCGAGAGGGACACGGTCGCTTCTCTCGCGTAGAAGGTCCGCCGTATCCGGTTCCGCCGCCGAGGCCCCTATCCGTTCCTGAGCGAACGGACGCGGACGCTCGCGCCGCCGGGTCCCTCTTGCCTAAGTAGCGCTAAGGGGGTGTCGGCTGTTAAAATAGAATCGGAAGCATAATTCCGGATACGGTGAGGAGGAACGCGAAATGATCGCCGAAAAATATACGCCGACCGCGACGCCGAAGTGGCTAGGCTACGCGCTTCAGTCGCTTGTGTTCATGTCGGGCCAGCAAAAGGAACATTGCGCGAGCAATGAAATCGCCGAACACGTGTGCAGCGAGGCGACGTTGACGCGCCGCGTTCTGTCGCGATTGGTCAAGGCGGGGATCGTCGAGGCGAGAGAAGGCCGGGACGGGGGGTATGCCCTCAGCAGGAAGCCGGAGGATATTACGTTCGCCGATGTCTATCGGGCGATCCAGATGGTCGAGCCTCTGTACGCGGGACTGCTGGATACGACGACTAGCGGTCCTTTCGCCGCGGAAACGCGGGAGATGTTTGCCGAGGTGATCAACGAATCGGAACGGCAGCTGGTCCAAGTCCTGGAGCGGCATACGATCGCGGACTTGATTCTGAAGATCAATCAGGAAAAATAAATATAACTGTGATTGACAACAGCATAGATGTGGCATATACTGTGATTTGAAATGCCGCATTTTTTTGATTTTAACTGTGATTTTAAAAATCATAGAATGAAAAGGAGGGATTGATTTTGGCCGACGCTCAGCCATTTTCGATGCGTACGATCAGGGCTCCGCTCATCGCGGTCGTCGTAGGCATGATCATGGTAATTTTGGACAGTACGATCGTCAATGTCGCTTTTCCCAAGTTCCAGCAGGAATTCGCCAGCTCCTTGTCCGTCGTGCAGTGGACGTTCACGGGCTACACGTTGGCCTTGTCCGCCGTTATTCCGCTCGCGGGCTGGATGACGGACAAATTCGGGACCAAGCCGGTTTTTCTGGCGACGATCGCGCTCTTTACGATCGGCTCAGTCCTTTGCGCGGCGGCGCAGACGATCGAGCAATTGATTTTGTACCGTATCGTGCAGGGACTCGGAGGAGGGATGGTCGCTCCGATCGGCATGGCGATCGTGTACCGGCTGGCGCCGCCTCAGAAGATCGGAGCGGTCATGGGCGTGCTGGGCGTACCGATTCTGATTGCCCCGGCGCTCGGACCCGTACTGTCCGGGTGGTTGATCGACTACGCGTCCTGGGAATGGATCTTTCTGATTAATTTGCCGATCGGCATCATCGCTTTGGTCATCGGGAAGAAATACTTGCCGGCGTTCGCCCCGGATAAGGCGCCCAAGCTGGATAAGCTGGGGATGATCCTGGCTCCGCTTGCGTTTTCGATGCTCGCGTTCGGCGTCAACGAAGGCGCGGCGGATTGGACGTCGACTCGTACCGCGCTCGGTCTGGCCGTCGGAGCTGCGGCGCTGGCCGGCTTGATTATCGCGGAGCTGCGGCACAGACAGCCTTTGCTCGAATTGCGCGTGTTTCAATCTGCGGATTTTACGCGCGGCATTTTGCTGTTATGGCTAGTGCAGATCTCGATGTTCGGCATCATGATTTTGTTTCCGGTCTATCTCCAGACCGTTCGCGGATATTCTCCGCTCGACACGGGACTCATCATGCTGGCGCAAGCGGTCGGATCGATCGTATTCACGCCGATCGGGGGACGGCTGTTCGACAAGTCGGGGGCTCGTCCGCTGGCGTTGGCCGGACTAACCGTCGTGTCCGCCGCGTTATTCTGGCTGGCCCAGGTTTCTCCGGACGCCCGATTGTTGCTGCTGTTGCTGCCCTTGTTCATGATCGGCTCCGGCATGGGGCTCATTATGATGGCGCTGAATACGCACGTCCTTAATTCCGCTCCGCGCCATTTGGTCGGCAGGGTCACTTCGCTGACCTCGGCCGCGCAGCATGTCGTGACCTCGATTGCGGTAGCGGGCTTGACCGGATTTCTCGCCTTGCGAACGAACGGGACGGCGGGCCGCGTCGGGCAAGAAGGCGTTGCCGCAGCCTATAGCGATACGTTTCTGCTGACGGCCGTCCTGGCGGCAGTCGGTATCGCGCTCAGTTTCACGCTGCGCAAGCCGAAGACGAATCTCGATCGTCCGGACGCAAGCGCCGCGCCTAAATAATCCATTTTACGAGAGAGGGGATGCATGTCATGCAGACAGCAACGCAACAGAAGAAAGCCGGTTCCGTTACGGCAGTTCATACGTTAATCGTCGGAGCGGCGGCCGGCATCGTTTCGGCTATCGGCTCCAATCTGCTGGCTTGGGGGATCATGGCGGCCAATGATTACCGTTTCGAAATGTTAAACGGATTTTCGATAACGCTATCGGCTTTTTTCGCTAATCTGATCGGAGCGTTCATTTATCGGGCGCTGCGGAAGCGAACGGCCAGGGCGACGCTCTACTATGCCGCCCTCAGTCTGGCGATGGCGGTGTTGATGACGGTCAATACGGCCGCGAATCCGATGGAGCCGCATATCGGGGCCGTCGCCAATCCGCTGCATTTTTTGGTGGCCGTCTTATCGCTCGTCCTTATTCCGGCGTTCATGAATCGTAAAAAGGGAAGTTGATCTTCTGCTTTCGGACACAGGAGCCCTTATTTTGCCGAAACCCCGTCATTTTGATAGTGATTCGGACACACGATCCGTTATTTCGATGATTCAAGGCCGAAATCGCCGTCTCGAAGCCAAATAACGGATCCTCTGTCCGCAAAGTTGCGCAAAACCCGGTTTTGTTCGCAAATAGCGGATCCTCTGTCCGTACGGTTCGGGGCGACAGGGCAAAGAGGATGAAAATACAGTTGGACGTTGGATCGACGGGGGAAAGAGGCGGACGACGGCGAACCGGACGGTGCGGAAAGACTGCGGCAAGCGAAAGCGCGGGGAACGAATCAAGTGCGAAAGGACCGTCAGGGCGAACTTCCCTGACGGTTTTTCTTACTGCCCGTGCTGGTCCGGTTCGCGGAGCGTCCGTTAAGAGACTCAGTCGTCTTCGATGCGGATCCCCATGTTTCTTGCCGTTCCGGCAATGGTTTTCATCGCGCTTTCCACATTGTCCGTATTCATGTCCGGAAGCTTCATCTCCGCGATTTGTCTCAGTTGCCCGCGCGTAACGGAGCCGACCGTCTCCTGTCCGGGCTTCGCCGCCCCTTTGGCGATACCGGCGAACTTTTTGAGCAAAAAGGCAGCAGGCGGCGTTCGCAGCTTCACTTCGAAGCTGCGATCCTCGTATACCGTAATTTCTGCGGGAATGACGAGTCCCGCTTGCCCTTTCGTCATTTCATTATATTGGTTGCAAAACCCGAGAAGGTTGATTCCCGTCGGAGCCAAATCCTTGCCTACTTTGGCCGGATTCGCTTTGCCCGCTTCCAGATTGATTCTTAACGTCCTTTTTACCGTTTTCTGCACGATCTTTCACCTCGCATTCAAATTGCCGCCTGAGGGCGATTATAGACTTTTACGTAACGTGAAGGTCAAGAGGCGGACTGAGGCCATCGATTCGGATGGAAAAGTTCGTTCCGTTCGGTCATTGCCGATCCTTCGACGGGATGGGAGGATCGCATGACCTGGATAGGACGATTTCGGGAAAATTGGCCTGGAACATCAAAAAATACGCTTGGGATTACGCAAGCATGTTACAATAGAAGGAAATAGAGTAAGTTTAAGGGATAGTTAGGCCGAGCTGCTGGGCAGCAAAGAAGCCAATTAAGCTGAAATACGTTTGATCGGGAGGGGCAGCCCAGCAAGTCGGCACGTCGGCAATTGTACGAGGATCGCCAGGCGCGTCGGAGATTGATCGTCGAGGATCGGACATAGAGAGTACGTCTGCGATTGTTCGTCTGAGATCGAGAACGTGAGCGCCTCGACGATGGATCGGACACAGATGACCTTATTTTCTCGAAAACCTTATTTTTTGCGGGGGGAACGGACAGAGAATCCGCTATTTCGCTTATGAACAAGCCAATCAAGCGAGATTGGCGCAAATAAGCGCATCTGTGTCCGCAAAGGTGCTCAAACCCGCCATTTGTTCACTGATAACGGATCTGTGGTCCGATCCATCGCTCGAAGGCAGTCACGCTGAGTCCCCGCGACGCCGTAATACGGGTTGTTCGCGATGGTCGTCGGTCGTGATAAGACTTACGATAGAATAAAGATCAGAGGAGGCACGAGAATGAACCTAACAACAACGGTATCAAACGGACAGAAGATCGCCGTCGTCAGCGGAAGCGAGGTCGTCATCGAGGACGTTCAATCGGCGTTGGATCTGATGGCCGCGGTGCAATACGAAACGGGCTGCGATCGGATTGTGATCCCCATATCCATGATCGTCGAAAGCTTTTTCGATTTGAAAACCCGCCTGGCGGGGGATATTTTGCAGAAGTTCATTAATTATGGCGTGAAGGCGGCGTTTGTCGGAGATTTCTCCGCATATCCGAGCCGCAGCTTGCGCGATTTCATCAATGAATGCAACAACGGCAACGACTTCTTTTTCCTGCCGGCCGAACGGGAAGCGATCGAAAAGTTAAGCCTGGCGAAGTAGAAGCGGAACGGGAGAAAATCATGGACATTAAGCTCGGTATCGCGTGGTCGCTTCCCTTATTGTTGATTACGATCATCTCCTTGACGATCGGTCTTTACGTCTGCATTCGAAACCGGAGAGCGCGCACGTATATTCCGATCATGACGGCAGGATACGGACTGATCTATTGCTGGCTTCAAATCCATTATTTCTCCGTCGGTTACGAAGGCATTTATTATGTGTTGATCTCGTGGCTATTTGCGGCTTGGGGATTCGCCGCGATCGTTCGAACGGCGTGGTACGAAATTAAACTTCGAAAATCGGAATAGCTTCGAGCCGCCGAATGGGAGGGGATTTCCTCCCGTCCTTTTTTATTTTATAATGAGTAAAAATTCACTCAAAAAAAGGAGGGCGCGCCATGCCGCGCACGAAAGAACAATTCGAAGCGATGCGCCAAGCGACGAGGGAGAAAATCCAAACCGCTGCCATGCGATTGTTCGTGAGCAAAGGCTTCGATTCCGTCAACGTGCAGGACATCGCCGATCTGGCCGGCATCAGCATAGGGCTTCTATATCGGCATTACAGAACGAAGGAGGATTTGTTTCAGGAATTGGCGTCGTTCGCTCAGGCGGGCGTGGGCAAGCTGATCGAGCTGTTCGAATCGGGCGCCTCGCCTAAGGAACTGATCGATCGTTTCGTGGACGAGATCTATTACGATATGACGTCGGGGGAAGAGCTTGCGAACTTGCTTATTCTGATGAAGCAAGATGTCTCCAGGGACACTGCCGAGCCTGACCGGCGAGGTGGCGAATCGAAAAGCAATTCGGCAAAGATGTTCCGCAAGGGACAAGAGCTGCAGAACGCCATGACCAAGCTCATTCGGAAAGGACAACAGTCGGGCGAATTCGGTTCGGGCGATCCGCATGCAATGGCGTTGTTTTTCTTCTCGGCGATTCACGGATTGGCGGAGATGAAAATGTTGTTGAAGGAAGATTTCGTCATGCCTTCTCCGTCGATTGTCACCGCTTTTCTCTATCGGAAAGGAGAATGAACCATGTTTGAAGTGATCAGAGCCGATCGGGCGGCAGGGGATGCGAGGATGCAGATGGCCGGAATTTTCGCGGACGGATTTTCGCAGTGGCTCGTCTTTTTCTCCAAAGACCGGAACGCGATCGCGAAGGCTTTTGCCCACATGTTCGTGCTGGATCAATTTTACGTCGCCGTGAAGGACGGCAAAGTTGCGGCGATGGCCGCGTGCACGGACGGTTCGGCCACGTCGGTCAAGCTCGATAAGAAAGCGTTGAGAAAACATTTGGGATGGGTTAAGGGAAGCCTTGCCGGATTGTTCCTCAAAAAAGAGTTCGAGGTTCCGCTCGATAATCCGAACGGCGACAAATGCTCGATCGAGTTCGTCGGAACGGCGCTCGAATATCGCGGTCAGGGCGCGGCTTCCCTCGTGATCCGCCACATCGTGGATAGCACGTCCTTCAAAGAATACTTGATCGAGGAGGTCGCCGACACGAACGTCCCCGCGGTCCGGCTGTACGAGAAGCTGGGGTTCGCGGAGTACAGACGGAAGGCGATTCCCAAAAAGCTGGCCGAGAAAAACGGAATCAACCATCTCGTCTCGATGAAATACGTGAAAGGTTAACCTGGGCTTTACAGCAAACGCGCCTCCATAATGTCGTCGGATGCTCCCCTTCAGGCAAGCCTCGGCCAACTTGCGTCAAGAGATCCGGGCACTGAACAGCAATCGGGAAGAAACATCGCCTAAGTAAATGAGGTAGAATGGTAACGATTCTGCTAAACGGAGGCGAAGTCGGCTTGCGCAAAGTCATATACAGTCAGATGGTATCGTTGGACGGCTTCGTCGAAGGCCCGCGCGGGGAGATCGATTGGGGAGCGCCGGACGAACAGTTCTTCGCTTCGATCAACGAGCGCGAGAAGAACGTCGATATGCATCTTTACGGACGGCATACGGTCGGCGGACGCGATCGTATTCGGCCGGACGACCTACGAATTGATGGCCGATTACTGGCCGACGGAAGCGGCGAGGAAAAACGATCCAATGATTGCCGATCTCATGAACCGGCTGCCCAAAATCGTGTTTTCCGCAACGTTGCGCACGGTCGACTGGCAGCCCTCGATGTTGGCGCAGGGCGATCTGGCGGAGGAGATCGGCCGGCTGAAAGCCCGTTATGCCCGCGATCTGGTCGTGCTGGGCAGCGGGATTCTCGTCGCGGCGTTATCGGCCCGCGATCTCGTCGACGAATATCAGCTCGTCGTCAATCCGGTCGTTTTGGGCCGAGGCAGACCCTTTCAGCAACAGTTGAACGCCAATACGAAGCTTGAGCTGGCGTCGTCCAAGGCTTTCCGCTCGGGGAACGCGCGGCTATGCTATCGCCCTTGTCGGAACGAAATAACGAGCTAACTAGCATTCGGAGAAGAAACCCGCGCGTATCAGCGGCGGAGGTGAAAATCGCGCAACGGCATCAGTGACGGAGTTGAATAGCGGGACGGGAAGAGCGCCGCGGGCATGCGTCCGCGGCGCGCATTTTTTGCGATCGGACACAGATGACCTTATTTCATTGAAACTCCCTCCTATTGAAGGCGATGCGGACAGACATCCGTTATATCGATAAAAAATGGCCGAATTGGCTTCAACCCATCCGATCGCACGGTACCAACGGTTGCTGCCTTTTGCTGCCTTCCTTAGAGCCACAAAGTCATTTTTCTCTGAAGAACTTTTTAATTCTGACAGACAATGTGTCATAATTAAAGGGCTATATTGTGGACAGGTGGTCCCGCCCGGCTCGATTGTGGAGGGGAACGAACAATGAAGCTGGATCGCATGCTCGGAATTACGATGGAGCTGTTGAGCCGAAGCAGAGTGACGGCCGCGGAGCTGGCGGCCAAATTCGAGGTGTCGGTTCGCACGATCTACCGGGACGTAGAGTTGATCAACCAAGCGGGCATCCCCGTGGCTTCGTTCACGGGGGCCGACGGCGGCTTCGAGCTGATAAACGGCTACTTCCTCGCGAAACAGCATTTTTCCGTAGACGATTTGTCGGTGATCTACAACCTTCTGAAGGGCATGGAAGGCGCGATGGGCGGCTATTCCGCCAAGCTGGCGAGCAAGCTGTCCAGTCTGCAGCCTGCCCTGGCGAACGGAAGGAGTCCGGATAAGATCATTTTCGATATGAGCGCGTCGGACGGCGAGAAGGCGATCGTTCATCCGCTTCTCGACGCGATCCATCGTTCCCGAACGGTCGCTTTTGCTTACATGGACGCGGCTGGCGCCAAGACGCTAAGAAAAGCGGAACCCGTCAAGCTGTATTGGGAGCGGGGAGTCTGGTATTTGGAAGCGTTCTGCTTGACGAGGCAAGCGGCGCGTTTCTTCCGTGTATCCCGCATGTCGGGACTGGACGTGACGGACGAAGCCTTTGTTCCGAGAACGGAGGTCCGCGCTTCCGAGGAGGAAGAGCCGCAAGGATTGGAAGTCCGTCTTCGCTTCGATTTGACGGCGCAGCCGAGAGTGTTCGAGCAGTTTCCGGGACAGTGCGTTTATCAAGGAGACCATATCGAAGTCAATACGTTGTTCTATACGCGGGAATACGCGGTTTCCGCGATTCTGAGCTACGGATCGAAGGTGCGAATCGTTTCGCCCGACGAGCTGAAGCACGATTTGATGAACGCGATTGAACGCATTCGCAAATTATACGAGGAGGCTTCGTCCCATGACGATCCTGGCATCGCGTCTTCTTCCTGATGCGCCGGCATCCGCCGAAATCGGCCATACGGTCGTCATGAGTCATAGAGAGGCCCGATCTCATCGGAAGAGAATGCGTATTCCGTGCCGCATATATGGCAGAACACTTGCAAGGGCCGATTCTCTTCGCAAGCCGACCTTAATTGCTCGGTTCCCAGCGCGGCGAGCATGGGGAGGAGCATCTCTTTGGAGCAGCCGCAGAAGAAGCGGACGGGTTCCACGCCTATAATCGTCGTATCGTCGAACAAGGAGGACGAGAGCCGGAGGAGCGCTTCGTCGCCCCCGCCGTCCAGCTCTTGCGGCGTCAGACGTTCCAGCGCCTGTCCGACGTGCTCCATCACTCCCCGCCCGGCTCCCGGGAGCAGCTGCGCGAAGATGCCGCGGCTGGCCCGGATTTCATTGTTCCCGTCGAACGACAGATGAAGGGCGAAACGCGTAAGCGTCTGCTCGCTTTGGCGATAATAATGGGACAGATCATCGGCGATATTCCGGTTGGGCATATCGGTGATCCCGGTAAACGTACGGTTCATGCCGATATCCTTGACGACCTGGATACAGCCCTTGTCTCCGATCCAATCGGCGATCGACGTTCGTTCGAGCCATTCGGCCGGCGCGCGGAGCATTTCCTCGCTCGCGTAACCGCGCACGTTGCCGTGCGAATCGGCGTCCGCAAAAATATGATAGGCCGGATTGCTGGCCTTGATTTTCAGACTGATGCGCTGGCGGTCCTTCAACGTGGCCGTCAGCAGACTGGCTGCGGATACCGCTGAGCCGAGCGCCGTGTTCGACAATTTGGAGCGGATAGCGGGATGGCGGCACGCGCGCCGGACCAGCTCGGTGTTCTCCGCGAACGCCGCGCGGACTTGTCTGCCGTAAGCCAGCGCTTTGATTACATAATTCGTCGATTGCATCTCGCTTCTCTCCTAACTTGCGATTTCGTTGCTCTGCCAGTATAATTCCTGACGTTACGTCAGGTTCAAGCTTTCGCGATAACGGCTGCCAGCAACTTGAACGGAGGACTGCCGCTTGAACGCTCGGGAATGGAAGGTCGGAGAGCTCGCCCGCAAGACGGGCTTGACCGTGCGCACGCTGCACCACTATGACCGGATCGGTTTGTTTTCGCCTTCGCGGACGACCGAATCCGGTCATCGCTTATATTCGCTCGAAGACGTCGGCAAGCTGCAGCAGATTGTTTCGCTGAAGCAGCTCGGATTCGCGCTCGACGAGATCAAACGGATGCTTTCCAGCCCCGAGTATCGTCCGGAGGACATGCTGGCTCTGCAGTTGTCCAGATTGAACGAGCGCATTCGAATGTTGGAAACGTTGCGCGACCGGGTGCAGGAGCTTGCCGATTTGCTCGGCTCGGGACGATCGGTCCCGGGGGAGCGGTTGCTGACCGCGATTCAAATGATGAGAATGACGGAGAGCAAGCACTACGACGAAGCCCAGGCAGCCGCGATCCGCCGGAAAATGAAGCGGACGACCGCGCGCGAGCTGGCGCGAAGCGACGAGGAAGGCCGGGCGTTGATCGCCGAATTTCGCGACGCTCTGACATCGGGCATGCCGCCGGACGATCCCCGGGTCGCGGCCTTGGCCGCGCGCTGGAAGTCCGCGATGGAGCGATTCGTTTCCGACGATAGCTGGGTAAGATCGGCGGAACGATATTACGAAGACCATCCTGAAGACGCGATTCCGTACGGCATCGACGGCGAGCTGTACGCGTACATCAAGCAAGCCGTCGCCATGTTGAGATAAAAGACGATTGCAGGCACGATTTTCAAACGGGATTTTTTTTATTAAGCCGTTCATTCCGCGAAGGATATGGTAAAATGAGGGCGATTTCAGACGAAAGGTTGTTGATGAACATGAAAACGAAGCGACTCTCCGTCGGGTTGATATCCTGGAGGGCGACGATCCGTTAACCCTCCAATCCAATTGGGGGAATCGAATTGAATCCGCGTTTGAAAAAGTTGATTTCGTATTACAAGCCTTATTCGGGACTGTTGGCGGCGGACTTGGCGTGCGCGGTCATCGTGTCGGCAATCGCGCTGGCGCTGCCGCTATGCGTCAGATACATCACGACTCACGTCCTGGAATACGACGGTCCCGACCGCTTGCTCCGAATTTACGCGATGGGCGCCGTCATGCTCGCGTTAGTCGTCGTCCATACGGCGTGCAACATGTTTATTTCCTATCAAGGCCACATGATGGGAGCCAAGATGGAAAGCGACATGCGAAGCGAGCTTTTCGAACATTATCAGAAGCAATCGTTCCGTTTCTACGACGATCGGACAACCGGAGAGCTGATGACCCGGTCGACGCATGACGTATTCTCGATGACCGAGCTTTTTCATCATGGTCCGGAGGATCTCGTCACATCCGTCCTCAAGTTCGTCGGCGCTTTCGGCATCTTGTTCTATATCGATGCCCGATTGGCTTTCATCGTATTGCTCCTGATGCCTGTCATGACGATCTACGCGTTGTATTTCAACAAAAAAATGAATACGGCGTTAAGAGTTAGCAGAGACCGGATCGGCGATATCAACGCGCAACTCGAAGATACGTTGTCGGGCATCAGAGTCGTTCAGTCGTTCGCGAACGAACCGATCGAGAAAAGGAAGTTCGAACGTCAAAACGAACGCTTCGTTCTTAGCCGCAAGGCCGGGTATAAGAGCGAAACGCTCTTCTACGAAGGGTTGGTCGCGTTCTCCCAATTGATCGCGATCGCCGTGGTCGTGTTCGGAGGCGTTGCCATCGCGAATGCGACCTTATCGCTTGCGGACTTGCTCGCCTTCATTCTGTGCGTCGGCATTCTCGTCGAGCCGATCCTGCGGATCTCGAATTTCACCAGGCTGTATCAGGAGGGGATTACGGGGTTTGACCGGTTTATGGAAGTTCTGGAGGTCGAACCGGAAATTCGGGATTCGGCGGATGCCGTCGAACCGGCGCTCGTCCGGGGACAAGTGGAGTTTCGAGACGTCGCCTTCAAGTACCGGGATCAGAACGAGAGCGTCCTGAACAACGTCTCGCTGGAGATTAAAGCCGGGGAGTACGCGGCGATCGTAGGTCCGTCGGGAATCGGCAAAAGCACTCTGTGCGCGTTGATTCCGCGTTTCTACGACGTTAACGAGGGACGGATCCTTCTGGACGGGACCGATGTCAGGTCGATCCGCTTGCGATCGCTAAGGCAGCATATCGGCTTCGTACAGCAAGACGTTTATTTGTTCGCCGGATCCGTCGCGGACAACATTCGATACGGCAAACCGGACGCCGATATGGCCGAGATTGTGGAAGCCGCCCGCAAAGCCAACGCTCATGCGTTCATTGCCGGACTGCCGGACGGCTACGATACGGATATCGGCCAGCGGGGCGTGAAGCTGTCCGGCGGTCAGAAGCAAAGGCTGAGTCTCGCCCGCGTTTTCCTGAAAAATCCGCCGGTGATCATCTTCGACGAAGCGACGAGCGCGCTCGATTACGAAAGCGAAAGAGCCGTTCAAGAGGCGATGGAGAAGCTGGCCGAGAACCGCACGATGCTGGTCGTCGCCCATCGTTTGTCCACCGTCCGCAACGCGCAACGCATCATCGTGCTGTCCGACCGCGGAGTCGAGGAACAAGGCACGCATGAACAATTGCTTGCGCGGGAGGGGACTTACTCCAAGCTGTATCGCATGCAATTCGGCGGATAATACGAAGTCTATGCCCAGCCCTCGGGGTCCGAATGCGGATGTCGAGGGCTGTTCGTCGAATCGTACAGATTCTCAGGCCAATGAGTAGAGGACTTGACAGAGCGAATGGAGCGGACTATAATATAAAAGGATTTCGGACGGCGTATCTGGCGCAGCAAGTCCGATGTTCCATATTGCGAGGGTTCTTAGCTCAGCTGGCAGAGCAGTTGACTCTTAATCATCTGGTCCAGGGTTCGAATCCCTGAGAACCCACCATACTTACAATCGAAACGGCAGATTTGCCGTTTTTTTTGTGCGATTCTCTGTCAAAAGGTGCCGCCGAGTATATGGCCAAGCTGGAGCACCCGCTGAAGCGGGAGATCGAGGAAGTGCGGAAAGTCGTGCTCGGCGCCGACGCCCGGCTGTCGGAGCACGTCAAGTGGAACGCCCCGAGCTTTCACGTGGACGGCGAAGACCGCGTAACGATGAATTTGCGGGGGAAAGGCTTCTTTATGCTCGTGTTTCATCGCGGAGCGAAGGTCAAGGATTCCTCGGGCGACGGACATTTATTGGAGCGGGACGACGGCCTGTTGGAATGGAAATCCGCCGACAGGGCGACCATGACGCTCGGAGATATGAACGACGTGGAAGCCAAGAGGGAGAAGCTCGCGCGGATCGTAGCGGAATGGATCGACGCCGCGGATCGTTGACGAACGCATCGAATCGCCGGGAAGAGCAGCTCCGAATGTGATATACTGTTTATTGTGTATACACTTTATTCGAGGAGCGGACGATGGAACGGAAGACGAACGAAGACGAATTGGATTGGGAGGCCATCGACGCGTTGCCGAACGGGGCGAAGCTCGGCTGGGGGCTCGTCAAGCAGCCGACGCGAGGGCCCAAAGGCGAACTGAGCATTCGGAAGATCGTCGATACGGCGATCGAGATCGCGGACCGGGAGGGATTGGCCGCGATGTCGATGAGCCGGATCGCGGCGCAGCTTGGCTTCACGACGATGTCGCTCTACCGGTACGTATCGAGCAAAGACGATTTGATGATGCTCGTCTACGACGCCGCTTGCGAGATGGCGATTCCTCCGGAAAGCGCCAACCGTGATTGGCGGGATGAAATGCGGGCTTACGTCAAGGCGATGATGGAACTGTTCGGCAAGCATCCGTGGCTCGCCGAGGTTCCGATTACCGGTTTGCCGATCATGCCGAACAATATGCGGGGCATCGATTGGCTGTTGCGGGCGATGCGCGAATTTCCGCTAAGCGATGGCGAGAAAATGTCCATCGTACTGCTGCTGAGCAGCTACGCGCTGTCTAACGCCATAGTCGTGAGTAATATGGAACGGGCCATACAGGCAGGCGAGACGCCGGAATCGATCAGCAGCGGGGCACATACCGCAGCCCTGATGCAATTGGTTAAGCCGGATCGGTATCCGTATTTGCATGCCGTCATCCAATCGGGGGCTTATACGGAGGAGAACGAGAATCAGGCGGAGGACGAACGCGATTTCGGTCTGGAGCGGATTCTGGACGGTATCCAGCATTATCTCGAATTTAAGAAGGCCGCTGGCGGAACATGAAGGAAGGCGCGTTCGGAATGATCCGAACGCGCCTTCCTTCGATTACGGCAACGGATTATCTGCGTCCGGCTCTCCGCCGGAACGCGACGGAGCACCAGACGATCGAGACGACGATGATGAGCGCGCACCAGCCGACGGCGAACCACGCGCTGTTTCCGATCGAGGTCCCGGTGAGCAGTCCGCGAATCGTCTCGATGATCGGCGTGATCGGCTGGTGATCGGCCACGACGCGAAGCCATTCGGGCATCGTATCGGTCGAGACGAAAGCGCTGGACAGATAGGGAAGGAACAACAGGGCGAAGCCGTAGCCGCTGGCCGCGGATGGGCTGCCCGCGACTAGTCCGATCGCCGCGTACAGCCACGTGATGGCAAGGATGAACAGGACGATAACGCCGAGCGCGGCTAACCATTCCACGGCGCCCGCGCTCGACCTGAAGCCGACGAGGAACGCGACGCCGATGACGATAGCCGTAGCGGCAAGGTTGCGGGCCAGGCTTGACACGACGTGGCCTGTAACGACGCTTAAGCTATGGATCGGCATCGTGCGGAACCGGTCGATGATGCCGTTCGTCATATCGGTCGCGACGTCGACCGCGGCGCTTGAAGAACCGAATCCGGCGCAGAGCAGAATAATGCCGGGAACGACGTAATTGACGTAATTGCCGGTCGGATCGATCGCTCCTCCGAATACATAGGTAAACAAGAGCATAAGCATGACGGGGAGGATGACGGACATCAGCAGCGCTTCGACGTTGCGCAGGCTGAGCCTCAGGCTGCGGCCGATGAAGACGGCGTTCGTCGTCCCGAAGGACGCGGAACTCGTTTCGCAGGTTTTATTCATGAGACGGATGCCTCCCTGGCTGTTGAAGTCAGAGCGACGAATACGTCGTCCATGCTAGGGGTGCGCAGACCGACCCGGGTGTCCGGGGGCAAGCGCGTCTCGAGCTCCGCCAACGTTTGGCGGATATCGGCGAGCGTGCCCGACGTCGGAATCGAACGGATCCGGTCGCCCTTGCCGTCGCGAAGTTCGATGACTTCTTCGCCGACTCTCGCTTTCAGTTCCGCGGCCGTACCGGTCGCGACGACGCGTCCGCCGTTCATGACGGCGATCGTATCGGCCAATTGATCCGCTTCCTCCAAGTACTGCGTCGTGAGGAATACGGTCATTCCTTGCGCTTTTAACTGCACAATGATTTCCCACAGCTCGCGTCGGCTGATCGTATCCAGCCCCGTCGTCGGCTCGTCGAGAAAGAGCACCTTTCGGTCAACCGCCAGACTAGCGGCGAGATCGAGCCGTCTTCGCATGCCTCCCGAGTAGGTTTTGACCCGTTTATTGGCGGCGGCCGTCAGTTCGAATCGAATTAATAATTCCTTGGCCCTTACGCGCGCCTCCGCCGAAGTCAGTCCGGACAGCCGGCAGATCATCCGCAGATTTTCATCCGCGGTCAGCATTTCGTCGACCGCGGCGAACTGGCCGGTTAGGCTGATCGACCGTTTGACCTTGTTTTTCTCCGTCGCGACGTCAAAGCCGGCCACTCGCGCGCGGCCTCCATCCGGCTTCGTCAGTGTGGACAGAATGTTGATCAACGTCGTTTTACCTGCCCCGTTCGGCCCGAGCAGAGCGTAGATCGTTCCTTCCGGCACGGCGAGATCCAAGCCGTCGAGCACGACTTGTTGGCCGAAGCTTTTCCTTAATCCCTTCACTTCAATGGCAAGATGATTCATGTTCGCCTTCCTTTCATCTTCGATATACTGTTTATAATGTAAACAGTATATAACACACACTGTTTATTGGCAATCGTATTTTTATTCCGATCGTTAACCGATTCCTAAAATATATTGATAATGAAAATCATTATCATTTATAATCGTTTCCAGAACCGCAAGGAGGAAGAGAAGGGAAGGGAAGGAACGATCCGATGAAAAATTCGTTGAACGTCGACGATTATTTTCTATTGTGGAACCAGGCATTCGTCAAAATTTCGGACGTGCGGCGCGCGTGCTTGAAAGGCGGGGAATCGCTAAGCGCGTACCGTTTGCCTTCGAGCGCTTTTCTATATATCGTCCGGGGCAATGCCCGCATCGACATGGACGGGGAAACGTTCTCCGCGGATCGCCATCATGTGCTTCATGGCGGCAAGGGAACGCGGCTCGAGATGTTCGCGGAAGATCCGCTCGAATATTACCTCATTCTGTACAGGGCCGGCTTGATGTTGCCGGCGCGGCGGGAATGGATGCAGCTGATGGAAGACGTCAACCCTTTCCGCGCGCAATTTCGATTCGCGCCGCGCCATCCGATCGCGCTCTGCGAAGCTGCGGAACGCATGCACCGAAGCTGGGAACGGTTCGATTCCGGGAGCAAGCTGCGCGCCAAATCGCTGTTCTATCAATTTCTGTACGAGCTTCTCGCGCAGATGGCCGCGCAGGGGCTTCGGATCGACAATCCCGATCCGGCGGCGCAAGCGATGAGCTACATTCATGAGCATTACAAGGAGCCGATCGCGCTGGACGGCTTGGCGGATCGGCTCGGATGTTCCGCCCGACAGCTGCTTCGGCGTTTCAAGGCGCGGACGGGGACGAGCCCGATCGAATATCTGATTCGTGTAAGAGTCGAGAAGGCTAAGGAGCTGTTGCGGACGACGGATTTCGCGCTCAAGGACATCGCGGAGAGCGTCGGGTACGCGGACAGCTATTATTTCAGCCGCGTATTTAAAAAGGCGGAGGGAATTTCCCCGATCCGGTTCAAGGAACAGGCCGGCACGGCAGTCTCTCGTCTCCATCCTCCATCCCGGAAGGCGGGATCGTCCATTGTCGAGGGCAAGCTCCGTCGCTATATTGTTAATGAGAATCATTATCAACGTAGTGGAGAGGGAGTCTTATCGATGCAAACGAGAGCGAGAGCAACTGCCGTCATGACTTTATTGATTTGTTTTACGTTATTGTTGAGCGCCTGCGGTTCCGGCTCGGGGAACAACAACCCGGGAACCGGCGGCACTCCGTCGGCCGGCAGCGTATCGTCGGCGCCGTCCGCGTCGCCGCAAGCGCCGGAGACGGAGACCGCGCGAACCGTGAAGCACGCGATGGGCGAGGAGAAGCTCGTCGGCACCCCCGAGCGGGTCGTCATTCTGACGAACGAGGGCACGGAAGCGCTGCTGGCGGTCGGCATCAAGCCGGTCGGCGCCGTTCAATCGTGGACCGGGGATCCTTGGTACGATCACATCAAAGACGAGATGGAGGGCGTGACCGCGGTCGGCGACGAGCTGCAGCCGAATATCGAATTGATCGCGAGCCTTAAGCCCGATCTGATCATCGGGAACAAGGTTCGGCAGGAGAAAATCTACGAGCAGCTGAAGCAGATCGCGCCGACCGTGTTCGCGGAAGATTTGGCCGGCAACTGGAAAATCAATTTCAAGCTGTATTCCGAAGCCGTGAATAAGGTTGAAGAGGGCGAAAGGGCGATGGCGGATTTCGATCAACGCGTCGAGGACGCGAAGATCAAGCTGGGAGACAAGGCGGCGACGAAAGTGTCGCTCGTCCGGTTCACCGCTTCGCAGGTCCGGATCTACCAGAAGCAGACGTTCGCGGGCGTGCTGCTGGACCAGCTCGGCATCGCCCGTCCCGAAGCCCAGGACAAGGACGCCTTCATCGAAGTGTTGACGAAGGAGAGCATCCCCGCTATGGACGGAGACGTCATGTTCTACTTCGTCTCGGAGAACGCGGGCTCGACGGACGGAGCCAAGGTCGCGGAGGAGTGGATGAACGACCCGCTGTTCCGGAATTTGAACGTGGCCAAGACCGGTAAAGTCGTGAAGGTGGACGAAGCGATATGGAATACCGCCGGCGGCTATGAAGCGGCGAATCTGTTGCTGGACGAGCTGCTCGAATATTTCGAGGCCGAATAGATCAACCATTATCGGCAAGCCGGCGCTCCGTTCGCGCGTCGGCTTGTTCATCATCAGGCGGGTGAAACCATTATGGAAATCGGGCTGCCGACCCTAAGGCGCAAGCTGATCGGTCTCTTCATCGGCATGGCGCTGCTGTCGCTATGCCTGATCGGAAGCGTCCTGTTCGGGGTCCAGCATTTCGGCTTGCAAGACGTCTGGATGGCTTATCGCCATTTCGACGGTTCGAACGGGCATTTGATCGTGACGACATCGAGGGTGCCTCGGGCGCTCGTGGCGGCGTCCACGGGCGCCAGCCTGGCGGTGGCCGGCGCCCTCATGCAGGCGATGACGAGAAACCCGCTGGCTTCGCCTTCGATATTCGGCATCAATTCGGGCGCGTCGCTGGCCGTCGTCGTCGCGATCGTCGCTTACGGTTCGGGTTTGACGATGGGCGGCATGATCTGGATCGCGTTCGCGGGAGCGATCGTGGCATCCTTGCTCGTCTATGCGATCGGATCGGCGGACAAGGGCGGCTTCGAGCCGATCCGGCTTACGCTCGCGGGGGCAGCGATCGCGGCTTTCGCTTCTTCGGCCGCGTCGGGTTTAATGTTGATTCACAAACAGTCGCTGGATGCCGCATTGTTCTGGATGATCGGTTCGGTCGCGGGGCGGAAGCTCGAGCATCTGCAGAGCGTATTCCCCTATATGGCCGCAGGGCTCGTCCTGGCCTTCCTGCTCTCGGGAGCGCTGAACGTGCTGGCGTTGGGAGACGACAACGCGAAGAGCTTGGGCCAGAGGATGCTTCTTGTGCGCGGGGGAATCGCCGTCTCCGTCGTGCTGCTCGCGGGCAGCTCCGTCGCGATCGCCGGCCCGATCGCTTTCGTCGGACTCGTCGTCCCGCACCTGTGCAGAGCGCTCGTCGGCCACGACCATCGCTGGCTGATTCCCTTCTGCGCGATCGCGGGAGCGGCGCTGCTGGCGGCGGCGGATCTTGCCGCGCGGTTCGCGTTGATGCCGAAGGAGGTGCCGGTCGGCGTCGCCACGGCGCTGATCGGCGTTCCCTTTTTGATCCGGGTCGCGAGGAGGAGAAGGCATGCTTAGGCGAAAGCGCCGTCGCAAGCCGCTCCTTCTCCTCGCCGCGTTGTCCGCGATCGCGGTCGTATTGGGCATCGCATGCGTATCGATCGGCGCCGTGAGCCTTCCTTTCGGCGAAGTGCTGCTGGCGTTGTTTGGACGCGGCGGGGAGAGCGGCGATCTCATCGTCGTTCGCCTGCGCTTGCCGAGAATCGCGGCGGCGATGCTGGTCGGCGCGGCGCTGGCGGTTGCGGGGGCGCTTCTGCAAGGCGTCGTGCGCAATCCGCTCGCTTCCCCCGACCTCGTCGGCGTCACCGGGGGAGCCTCGGTCGCTGTCGTCGGCTTCATGACCGCGTTCGCGGGGTATAACGTGCATTGGATTCCGGCCGTCGCGATCGGAGGCGCCCTTGCCGCCGCTTGCCTCAACTACGCGTTGGCTTGGAGAAGGGGCGTTTCCCCGATGCGGCTCGTGCTCATCGGCATCGGGATATCGACGGCGGCCGGCGCGCTGACGATGTACCTGTTGATCAGCGGCCCCGCGTATCTTGCCGCGCAAGTGCTCAATTGGATGACCGGAAGCGTCTACGGCACGAACTGGCCGTACGTTCAGGCGTTATGGCCGTGGGTCGCCGTCTTCCTGCCGCTATCGCTGCTGTTCGCCAAGGATTTGAACGTTCAAGCGTTGGGAGAGGAGGCCGCGATCGGCCTCGGAAGCCGGCTCCAATTCAGCCGTTTCAGCCTGATTCTATGCAGCGTCGCCCTTGCGGGAGCCGCGGTAGGCGTCGCCGGAACGCTCTCCTTTATCGGGCTACTGGCCCCCCATATGGCCAGGCGGCTCGTCGGCTTATCGTACGCCGCGATCGTTCCGGCGTCGGCGCTGCTCGGGGCGATCCTGCTGCTGCTGGCGGATTTGGCGGGAAGAACGCTGTTCTCTCCGCTCGACGTTCCCGCCGGGGTATTCACGGCCGGAATCGGCGCGCCGTTTTTCCTCTATTTGCTGATGAAACGGCGAGCTGCCCGATAAATGAAGATAAGATCGCGCAAGCGTTAACCAGCGTATCAACGTTTCTCCGGGACGCACTTGGACAGAATGTCGATGATGCCGAACATGAACCGGATTCCCTTGCGGTCATACCGGAATTGATTCAGGCTGCCGATCAGGTAGGCGTCCGTCGCCGGATGGTAGAACAGGAACGATCCGGTCGAGCCGGCATTGCCCCAAGCGGCGTATTTCTTCGGCATGATCACGAACACGGGCTTGATGTTCATCAAGCCGTAGCCGTAGTCGATCCCGGGGAAAAAGGTGGCCCAATCGTTCATTGCGGCGAACGTCGCATCGCTTACGATTTCCCTTTTGACGACGGCTTTCATGAACTTCAATTGGTCTTCGGTCGTCGAGACGAGCCCTCCTCCGGCGAACATCCAGCTGAGGCTGTCGTACGACGAGATGTCACGATCGCGGATATACAATCCGGCCGGCGGAAGACCGTTCGGTTCGAGCGGCGCGGAGTAACCGGAGAGATAGGTGTGCATCATGCCCAGCGGCTGGAGTATTCGATCCCGCAGCAAATCGGAATAAGCCCGACCGGCGGCGTTCTCCAGCAGCATGCCGAGAAGGTGGTAGCCCGTATCGGAATAATGAAAGCCTTGGCCCGGCGGGAATCGGTTTTTCAGGCGGGATTTGGTCCATTCGACGACATCGCGCGGCGTCCAGAGACGGGATGACTCTTCAAGCGTCAAGTCGAGCATCGACGCTCCCTGCGCGGGCTTGTCCTCGAAAAAATCATTCAAGCCGGACGTATGATTAAGCAGATGCCTGACCCGAATGTCGCCCGCATAATCCTTGCCTTTATAGACGTGCAGCTCCCGAAGCAATTCGGCATCGAGGTAGCCGGAGATCGGGTCGTCGAAGCCGAGCTCGCCCCGTTCGACGAGCGTGGCGCACAGCACCGCCGCGAACAGCTTGCTGACGCTGGCGATGTAGTAAGGCTGGCGCGGATCGGCGGGACGTCCGCCGGAGGCGCTTTCGGCCAAGTTCAAGCTGACGTTCAGCCGATCGGAATGGACGAGCAGATGCGCGTGATGGATGTTCGGGTCTCGGCGCACCCGCCTGACGAATCGTTCGGCGATTCTCGAGGCCGCTTCTTTCGAATTCATATTCAGCGACCTCCTCGACCGTCGTCGCCGCTCGTCCCGTTCAATCGCAAGAGCGCGCCGGCCATCAGATCGGCCGCCGTTTGATCGAGCATGTCGATCAACCAGGCTTCGTCCGCCTGCTCCGGCAGGGAGCCGTTCAAATCCATGATGGACAATCCTAATTGAAAGGCGCGGATCCGGAACAGGAAGGCCATCATTTCTTCGTCCGGCACGTCCGCGATCGCCGGTTCCTTCCTCATTTCGCCGAGCACTTGCTCCATGGGCAAACCGACCTCTCCCTGAAGGGCGGCTTTGTCCATGGCCAAGCTCTTAAACAGCACGGGGTACGCTCTGGCGAACTTCAGGCTCGCGATGCCGATGTTCAGGAACGGATCGGGACTGTGCTTGACGGACATCAATTGTTGCGAAAGCTCGCGGATTTCGACCCGCACGGCTTGCTTCAACGCTTCGATATCCGGAAAGTTGACATAGATCGGCGCGATCGAGCTGCCGACCCGGTCCGCCACCTTGCGGATCGTAATCTGGTCGATTCCTTCGGCTTTGGCGATCTCGAAAGCGGCTTCGACGATCGCGTCTTTGGAAAATTTCACCTTGGGGGGCATATTCGTCTCCTATTGCGAACCGATTTTTGATATATAACACTTGCTATATATCATATCGCCGAGCAGGAAGGATGTAAAGAACGTCGAACGAGAACGTTAAGAGAGCCTGCGGCCCAGGCGCTCCGCTTTGTCCAACCAATCGGCCCGTCGTTGCTCCGAGGCGTCTTTGACCGGCGCCATCTCGGTGACGCGTACCGGCGAGATGCCGCAGAACCGCAGCACGTTGCGTTTCATCACCAGATGGCCGGCGCGCCAATAAACCCATCGATTGTACCAGGAAGGAGTGTCCATCGTCACGATCAGGCGCGCGGATTTGCCCTTCAGCAGCTTATCCCACAGCGGAGAGCCATCTCGGTATTTGAAGTCGAAGCCGGGCGGGAAGACGCGATCGATGAAGCCTTTCAGGACGGCGGGCATCGTTCCCCACCAAGTCGGATAGACGAACACGAGATGATCGGCCCGGCGAATCGCCTCCTGCGCTTCGAGCAGGGCGGGTTCCAGCTCCGTTCTGCGGCGATAGCCGAATTTCGGGGAGATCCCGGGCCGTATCGCGAACACTTCGGCGTCGAGCCGCTGTTCGGCTGTCCGGAAACGCTGCTGATCGTCGACGAAGACGTGCTGGAGGCGCCGATTCTGTATTCCGATCCCGGCTTGCGGCGCGCTTTCGAGCAGCTCGCGGAAGAGGCGCTCGGCAGGCTGTCCGCCGGCCGAACGATGTCCGGCCGGGTCGGTCAATGGATCATGAAGCGGATGCCGGTCAGGCGCGGCATGTCGCGAGGATCCGAAGAGAGACCGTCGGAAGCATCCGGGTCTTCTCCCTCCATTTACAAACCGACAGTCCGTTTGTATAATTAAGGCATACGATCGACATGAAGGAGGATGCGGCGTGAAGCAAGAGGAACGCAAGGCGCGGACGATCCGCAAGCTGCTGGATGCGACCGAGCAATTGATCGCAGAGAAGGACTGCGCTTCGATCACGATGAACGAGATCATGGAGAGATCGAATTTGTCCAAGGGGGCGATCTTCCATCACGTGAAAACGAAGGACGAAATTTTCGCCCGGGTGCTGATGGAACGGCTCGAGGAGACGGATCGGCGCTTTACCGCCGAGACGGAGCTGGAGGAGAAGACGTTCGAAGGGCCGATGCGGCAGATCGCCCGCGGGTTCTCGGCGTTGGACGACGGCCGGGAGGCGACGAACAAGGTGCTGGCGTATTTGCTGGGCAAGCAGGAGGATCCCGCCGTGAAGGAGGCGCTCGGCCGCTATTACGAACAGTCGGTTCGGCTGTCCAGGCAATGGATCGCTTCCGGGCAGCGCCACGGCGTCATCCCGGAGACGTTGGACGCCGGTCGGGCGGGCGAAATGTTCACGCTGCTGTCGCTCGGGCTTCGCGTCCGCGCTTCTCTTCCGAATTCGCCGGCTGCCTTCACGTCCGACGATTTCGCCGGGTTCATCGTCGAAATCCTTCAGCCGAACGGCAAAATCGAAAAGCGAGGAGAGAGCAAGCCATGAACGTTTGGTTAACGCTGCATGTCGTCGGAGTCGCGTTGTTTCTGGGCAATATCGTAACCGCCGCATTCTGGAAAGCGCAAGCGGATCTCGGCAAGCGGCCGGAAGCCGTACATGCCGCAGTCCGCAACGTTATGCTGGCGGATTACGCCTTTACGCTTCCGGGAATCGTTCTGATCGCGGTCTCGGGCATCGCCATGGCCCGGAACGCGGGAATCCCGATGTTCGGGGGCAACTGGCTGACGGCGTCGCTGCTCGTGTTCGGCGCGACGGGCGCGGTCTGGATCGGGGTGCTGCTTCCTTTGCAGAGGGCGATGATCCGGCACAGCGCGGCGAGCATCGCTGGCGGGGAATTGTCCGAAGCTTACCGGCGCGCATCGCGCCTGTGGGCGATATTCGGCGTCGCTTGCACGTTCCTGCCGCTCGTCGTGCTTTATTTCATGATTGCCAAGCCTTTTTGACCCCGCTGCGCCGACCGCTCAGATCGGACACGGGGCCGAGCGTGGCGGGTTCGCAAGGGGGAAACGGCTTGCGGCGGCAGGGAAGCGCGCATGACGCCGACCGGCAGTCGCGTTACGGACTCAGATGATCTTATTTCGTCGAATCCCCCTCATTTTGAGGGTCATTCGGACACACGATCCGTTATATCGAAGAAGAAGGGCCGAAATCGCCATCATCGAGCCGAATAACGGATCCTCTGTCCGCGAAGGTGCGCAAAACCCGGTTTTGTTCACAGATAGCGGATCCTCTGTCCGAACGGAGCAGGTGGGGCAAAGAGGGCGATGAAGCCCAGGACGGGCGATAGGCGAAGGGGCAGTAGGACGATGACGGCGGTAGAGCGGTGGGGCAAAGAGGACGATGAAGCGCAGGACTGGCGATGGGCGAAGGGGCAGTAGGACGATGGCGGCGGTAGAGCGGTGGGACAATGAGGATCGTGCGGCGCCCGGCAACGATTCGGAAGGCGCAACGATCCGGTCGGGCGAGACGAATGCATGCCGACGTGGGACGGCGAAGCCGTTTTGCTTTTTTCTCGTTCCCAGCTTCCGTTCTCAGTGGTATAATTCCCTTCATGGTTCATGAACGGAATGGAGCGCAAGCAGATGAGAAACGGATTACTCTACGCGATCTTCGCCTATATCATTTGGGGACTTCTTCCCCTTTACTGGAAAGGACTCGAAGCGATGCCGGCGGGAGAAATATTGTCCCATCGGATCGTCTGGTCGTTCGTGTTCGTTGCCGCGCTGATCATGCTCCAGAGGCGCTGGGGGGATCTGAGACGGGCTCTGACCGATCGCCAAACGCTTTTTCCGCTGATCGCGAGCTGCCTGCTGATCACGGTCAACTGGCTGGTCTTCATCTGGGCCGTAAGCAACGGGCACGTCGTCGAAACCAGTCTCGGCTATTATTTGACGCCGTTGATCAATGTGGCATTGGCGATCGCGTTCCTGCGCGAGAAGCCGAACCGCGGGCAATGGCTCGCGATCGCCTTGGCGGGAGCCGGCGTCATGATCGTCGCCGTCGATTACGGCAGCTTTCCCTGGGTGTCGCTCACGCTGGCGATCACTTTCGGCCTGTACGGCCTCGTCAAGAAACGGGTGCGGATCGACGCCGCGCTCGGTCTGATGACGGAAACCGCGCTCGTCGCGCCGGCCGCGCTCGTCTTCTGGGGCTACCTCGGCGTATCCGGCACCGCGACCGCATGGACGCTGCCGGGCGGCACCTTCGTCTTGCTCCTGTTCAGCGGCGCGGCGACGGCATTGCCGCTGCTGCTGTTCTCCTATGCGGCCAAGAGCTTGCCGCTGTCGATGCTCGGTTTTATCCAATATATCGGACCAAGCCTTATGCTGATCTTAAGCTTGACGGTTTTCAAGGAGACGATCGGTCCCGCCATGCTGGTCTGCTTCATTCTCATCTGGACCGCGCTGATCGTCTATGCCGCGTCGTCGTTCCGGGCTGCCCGGACGACCCGGCGGGCCATGAACGCGAACCGCCAATCGCCTAGCGGAGGAAGAGCCAATTGAACATCACTCGCATCAAGACGAATTACGCGCTGCTGCTCTCGATCGTCTTCGGCGGTTTTCTCGTCTTCGGCTTCTCGGAAAATATCAAAGGCCCGGCCATCCCGAGAATGCAGGCCGATTTCAGCCTGAACGAGACGCAGCTCGGACTGCTGCTCGCCTTCAATTCGCTCGGCTATCTCGTCGCTTGTTCCTTCACCGGGGCGCTGACGGCCAGAATCGGAATCAAGCGGACCGGCATACTGGCTTTCGGCTCGATGGCGGTTTCCGGCTTATTGATGTACTTGTCCGTCAACTATTCGTTTTTGTCGGCTTCCTATTTTCTGATGTACATCGGCAACGGCATGCTCGAGATCGGCCTGGCGATCATGGCGGCGAGAATTTTCACGCGGAATACCGGAGCGATGATGAATCTCTCGCATTTCTTCTACGGACTCAGCTCGGCGGTCGCCCCGATCGTCGCATCGTCGATGATGGGGTGGCAGCTGTTCGGCGGGGAGCTCGGCTGGCGCGGCATGTACTTGATCATGCTGTCGTTGTCCTTGCTGCCGGTCATCCCGTCGCTGATGGCGAAATTTCCCGGCGACGGCGAAGCCCAAGCCGAACGGGTGTCGCTGAGCACGTTCTCGAAGGACCCGGCCGCGTGGCTCATCGTCGCGGTGCTGTCGTTCGGGGTCGTCTCGGAGCTGGCGGTCGGGGGATGGCTCGTCAACTTCCTGGAGAAGGCATACGGCTGGTCGACCGACGCGGCTTCCGGCATGCTGTCCGTTTTCTTCGTGTTTTTCATGGCCGCCCGGCTGCTTCTCGGCCCCGTCACGGACAAGATCGGCTATACGCTGTCGATCATCCTCTTCTCCGGGTTTGCGGGCATATGCACGATCGCGGCGATCCTGCTCGGCGAGAAAGGCGCTTTCCTGTTCGCGGTCGCGGGCATCGGAGTCGCGCCAATCTACCCGACGGTCATGGCGATTCTCGCCAAACGCTATTCCCGGGGCACCGACATGGCGATTACGTTTACCGTCACGCTGATGGGCATCGCCAGCGTCATCGGCAATTTGCTGATCGGCGTGTTTATCGATACGGCGCGCTCGTTGTTCCCGGGCGAACGGGAAACCGCGGCCGCCCTGACGTTCGGCCTGCAGGCCGGATACGGCTTCATCGGGCTGCTCGCCCTGCTCTGCTCCGCCAGCTGCATCGTACTGTACGTCTACTTGAAGAAAAGAAACGAACTGGTCTGATTCATAGAAGCTTCTTGTTGGAAAAATGCCCCCTGCTTCGAGCGGCCATCCGCCCGATGCAAGGGGTTTTCGTTTACCGGCGGATCTTATTCTATCGGACACAGGAGACGTTATTTTGCCGAAACCCCTTCATTTTGCAGTCGATTCGGACAGACGATCCGCTATTTCAATGATCAAGGGCCAAAATCGCCATCTCGGAGCCAAATAACGGATCCTCTGTCCGCAAAGGTGCGAAAAACCCGGATTTGTTCACAATTAGCGGATCCTCTGTCCGAACAGTCTTGGAAGCCGCGGAGCCGCTACGGCCGGATCGTCACGCGCGTTCGAAGCGGCACCAGGGAGGCGAGCTGCAGCACGTCCTCGTTGTGCATCCGGATGCAGCCGTGGCTCACTTGCCGGCCGATGGAAGCCGGATCGTTCGTTCCGTGTATGCCGTAGTGCGGCTTGGACAAGCCCATCCAGAAGGCGCCGAAAGGTCCGCCCGGATTGGGCTGCTTGTTCACGATTTCGAATTCGCCGGTCGGGGTTTGCGTCAGCATTTTGCCGATACCAACGGGAAATTGCCGGACGACGCGATCGCCGTCGAGCAGGTACAGCAGCCGGTCGGACAAATCGACGATAATGCGGTACTTCGGCACGGGAATCCCTCCTCGCGATTATTATACGCGCCGCCCGGGCGGGAGGTCCGAGTCGAGGGTTTGGGTCCCGGAACGTCCTCGTGTTATGATCGAAATATCCAATTCATGGCGAGGAGTTAACCGCATGCGGCTTTCCGGGAGAACGAACGGCAAACGAATTTTGATCGCATTTGCTTGCTACGCGATACTGATCGCGATTTACGTCTGGTATACGTCGCCGAACGACGTTCCGGAAGCTTACCGGGGGACGGCCGCCGATCCGGCGACCTATTTCCCGCCCGAACGGCTGAAGGACAGCGAGACGCTGAACGCGGCCCGCAATTTCATTTTCTTCCTGAGCGGGCCTTGGGAGTGGCTGATTTATTTCTGGATGCTGGCGAGCGGCCTGGCCGAAAAATGGCGGGAGCGGCTCGAACGGCGAAACTGGCCGATATACGCGCGGTTTCCCGTATTCGTGCTGCTCGTGCACGGCGCGGCTTTTTTGCTGTATTTTCCTCTGCGGATCGCGGGCTACAGCCTGTCCAAATCGTTCGGCATCTCGACCCAGCCCGTCGTCGGTTGGCTGAAGGACAAGCTGATCGATTTCGGCGTCGGCTACGTCACGCTGCTTGCCGTGTCGGCCGTCGCTTTCTGGATCGTCTCGAAAGGGGGGAGATGGTGGCTCAAGCTGTGGCTGCTGTCCGTACCCTTTACGCTGTTCATGATGTACGTCCAGCCGGTCGTCATCGATCCGCTCTACAACAAGTTCTCGCCGTTGGCCGACTCTGCCCTGGAGGAACGCATTCTGGCGCTCGCGGACAAGGCGGACATTCCCGCCGATCGCGTGTACGAGGTCGACATGTCGGAGAAGACGAACGCGCTGAACGCCTACGTGAACGGCATCGGTTCTTCGTTGCGCATCGTTCTGTGGGATACGACGCTGGAGCGGCTGGACGAGCCCGAGATTCTGCATATCATGGCCCACGAAATGGGACATTATGTCATGCGGCACTTGGAATGGAGCGCTGTCGGCGCCGTCGGTTCGTCTTTCGCGCTTCTGCTGCTCGGCAGCCGGATCTACGAAGCGGCGATTCGCCGCCGGGGGAAGCGGTGGGGCATCCGCTCGGCGTCCGATATGACGGCTTTGCCGCTCGCGCTGCTTATTCTGACGTTGCTTTCGTTCGCCGCGCTGCCGGCGTCCAACTTCGTCTCGCGCCAGGCGGAAGCCGCGGCGGACCGCTACGCGCTGGAATTGATCGGCAGCGCGGAAGGCGCGGTGACGATGAATCAGAAGATGGCCGTCGCCGCGCTGAGCGACGCGCATCCGCCGCTGCTCGTCAAATGGTTCAGAGACACCCATCCCTCGGACTTGGAAAGGATACGAGATGCGTACGCCTTCGATCGGACAACAGCGAAATAATCTGGAAATGTATTTCCTCGCGGGCTTGGCGACGGCTCCCGGATTTATGGACAACGTGCGTATCGCCATGGAAGCGAGGCTCCGCAAGGAACCGCTTCGCAGCCGCCTCGGGGCCGGGGGGACGATGCGCTCCGAGCTGCTCTATCCTTACGGCGACCGCAGCAGGAGCCCGCTCATTCAGATGTGGGAGATTCGCGCGGACATGCGGCTGCGCGCCGACCGGACCGAACGGTCGATCGGCGGGCGCCGGGCGCTGGAGGCCATTCTGGGCAGCCGGCCGGATTCCGGTTCGCGCGTCGCCGCGACGCTGCTCGTCGGCCATAGCGGGGGCGGCGTCGCGGCCGTGCACGCGGCCGACCAGCTGCTCTCGCGAGGCTTGAGCGCGTCTTGCGCGGTCGTGAAGATCGGTTCGCCGCGCTGCCGGATTCCGCAGCGGCTGCGGTCCCGCGTGCTCGCGATCCGGGCGCAAGCACGCGCGGACGGCCGTTCGTCCGGAAGATCGCCCGACATCGTGCCGCGGCTCGGCTCGTACGGCGGTTGGGCGAGAGGCCGGAGGATCAGCTGGAGCCGCGACCTTCACGCGCCCGGCGCCCGGCTTGAAGTGCCGATCCTCGGCAAGCACGCGGATTACTTCCGCGACCGGGCGCCGTTCCTGAACGCGGAAGGCAAATCGAATCTGGATTTGATCCTCGACGCCATCGCGGACTGGCTATATCGGTTGAACCGATGAATATCCAAAGAAGCGACTAACGAGCAGGCTGGGTGCAATGGAGAAAGGGAATGGTTTGCCGCGAGTTCTGGCTTTGCGTTTCTATCCGATTTAATGGTCTATTCGATCAAAGAAACGCAAAACAGGCTGTCTGAAGCCGGCAAGCCATCCCTTTCGGAATGTAACGGACTGCGCAAGCTACATCACTTCTTGGAAATAAGCATAATCTCGGTAATTCCGCGCCTGTCGGCACGTTCGGACCGCCTTCATAATGGAAGGGAGATTCGAAGCCGAAGGCGAGGGGAAGAAGATGAGTTGGATCGTGGAACAGTCCGGATTCGATCCGGGAGGAATCGCGATTAACGGCAACAAATTCATGCTGGGCAACGGCGCGCTCGGCTACAGGGGAACGCCGGAGGAATTCGGCAAAGCGCAATTGACGGCGTGCATTCCCGCCGGCCTGTACGACAAGGTCGGCGACCGATGGCGGGAGCCGGTCAACGCGCCCAACGGGCTGTCGACCCGGTGGTCTTGCGACGGAGAGCCGCTTGGGCTGTTGACGTCGCGTTTCGAATCGCATCGGCAGTCGTTGAACATGCGCAACGCGACGTTTCATCGATCTACCGCGTTCGCGGCCGCGAACGGCAAGCGGGTCGAGGTCGTCTCGCGCCGGTTCGTCAGCATGAAGCGGCTCGACCTGATCTTGCTGAAGATGGACGTGCGCTGCTCGGAGGACGCCGAACTCACGGTGGAGACCGGGATCGACGGAGACGTCTGGGATCTGAACGGTCCGCATCTCGAAGCTTTCGAGACGGACGAACGGGAAGGCGTCGTCGGCTTGTCGGCGCTGACGCACGAGCTTCGCCGGACGGTCTGCGTCGCCGAAGGGATCGCCTGGACCGGCGTCGAAGGCGAGGAGACCGGCGTTCGGACCGGCAACGGCGCGTACCGCAGATTGACGTTCGCCTGCGAAGCGGGGCGGACGTATTCGTTCACGAAATACGTTTCCGTCCGGTTCGGGGAAGATCGGTCGACGACCGCCGAAGCCGCGATGAATGCGGTCCGCGATGCGATGAGCGCGGATTACGAGAGCCACCTGCGGGAGCACGAACGGGAGTGGGAACGGAAATGGGAGGTTTCGGACGTCGGCATCGAGGGCGACGACGAGGCCCTGTTCGCGCTGCGCTATAGCCTCTATCAGCTCCATATTATCGCGCCGACCCATTCCGAACGTATATCGATTCCGGCCCGGGGCTTGTCCGGCCAGGTGTACAAGGGCGCCGTGTTCTGGGACACGGAGATGTTCATGCTGCCCTTTTTTCTGTACAGCCAGCCGGACATCGCCAGAAATCTCGTCATGTACCGGGTGCATACGTTGGACGGGGCGAGGAGAAAAGCGGCGGAATACGGCTATCGCGGCGCGTTCTACGCATGGGAGAGCCAGGAGACGGGAGACGACGCCTGCACGCTGTTCAACGTGACGGACGTGTTCACGAACCGGCCGATGCGGACGTATTTCCGCGACAAGCAAATCCACATCAGCGCGGACGCCGCTTACGGCATTTGGGAGTATTTCCAGTTTACCGGGGACGAGAGCGCGCTGCTCGAGGGCGGCGCAGAGGTCGTTCTGGAATGCGCGAGGTTTTTCCTTTCCTATGCGTATTACAAAACCGGGAAAACCAGGTACGAGCTGCTGGACGTGACGGGACCGGACGAGTATCACGAACGGGTGAACAACAACGCGTTCACGAACGCGATGGCCGGGCTGACGCTCGAGATCGCGTTGGATACGGTAGAACTGCTCAAGCTGAAGCATCCGTCGTTCTGCCGGGAGCTGCTCGAGCGGCTCGATTTCGCCGCCGACCTGGAGCTTCTGCGCGGCATGCGCCGGGAGCTGTACGTTCCGGAGCCGAGCCCGGATACGCTGCTGATCGAGCAGTTCGACGGCTATTGGAAGCTCGAGGACGTCGGTCTGGACACGCTGAAATCGCGCGTGCTGAACAAAAACGAATATTTGGGCGGCGGCAACGGGCTGGCGACGACGACGCAAATCTTGAAGCAGGCCGACGTCGTGCTGCTGCTTCATCTGTTCAAGGACCTTTATTCCGAGGAAGTGAAGAGGGCCAATTGGCGGTATTACGAGCCGCGAACGGAACACGGCTCGAGCCTGAGCTCTTGCGTCTACGCTCTCGTCGCTGCGGATATCGGCGCTCCGGATTGGGCGTACCGGTATTTCATGAAGACGGCGAAGATCGATTTGACGGGCGAGGCGAAGCAATACGTCGGGACGCTCTATATCGGCGGAACCCACCCCGCCGCGAACGGAGGGGCGTGGATGGCGGCCGTGCTCGGCTTCGCCGGCGTTCGCCTTCATCGAGGGGCGATCGTCGTCAAGCCGTCGCTGCCGCAAGGCTGGAAGTCGATCTCGCTGCCGCTTACGATCAAGGGGCAACGCTTCCGCTTGATCGCCGCGCCCGGCAAGGTCGCGATCGAATCGGAGCTGCTCCCGGGGGCAAAAGCGTATTTGCTTCAGCTGAAGGCCCGCGGAGTTCGCATCGCGCTCGGTTCGGCGAGCAAAAACGCGGCCTTCATCCTGGAGAAGGTCGGCATCGGGGACTTGTTCGACGCGGTCGTCGACGGCACGAAGGTGGCGAAAGCGAAGCCCGATCCGGAGGTGTTCGCGCGCGGCTGCCGCGAGCTCGGCCTGACGCCGCGGGATTGCGTCGTGTTCGAAGACGCCGAAGCCGGCGTTCGGGCGGCGATCGCCGCCGGCATGTACGTCGTCGGCATCGGGAGCCCGGACGTTCTCGGCGCCGCCGACCTCGTCGTAAGCGGCCTCGGCGAATTGGTCCGATAGCGGCGAAGGCCGCGTTGTTGACGCCGGTGCTTCCCGACTTATATACTCGAACAAGAAAACGAGTAGTGGAGGTCGCGCCATATGACGCAGCACGAAGTCAGACAAAGCAGCTACCGGGAGCAACCGGCGGTATATCTCAAGCACGGAAAATACTCGGCGATCGTCTTGCCGGGAATCGGGGGGAACTTGATCTCCTTTCGGGACGACGAACGGGGCTTCGCGTTTATCCGCGAGCCGGGAGACGAGGATTGGGAAGCGTTCGCGAGGAAGCCTTGGCTTCACGGCGTGCCCGTGCTGTTCCCGCCGAACCGGTACGACGGCGGCCGCTTTACGTTCGCCGGCCGCGCGTACCGGCTGCCGGTAAACGAGCCGGAGACGGGCAACCACCTGCACGGCTTCGTCTATTTGTCGAAATGGGAGGTCGCCGACTTCGGCTCTTCGGAGGAGAGTAGCTTCGTGACCGTGCGCCTGAGCTTCGACGAGCGTCATCCCGGCTACGAATATTTCCCGCATCGGGTCGAGATGTCCCAGACGTTCGCGCTGACGGACGCGGGCCTGTCGCACCGGTTCGACGCGGCGAACGCCAGCGCGGAAGCGATCCCGTTCATGCTCGGCTTCCATACGACCGTGAACGCCCCGTTCGCGCCGGGGAGCGCAGTCGAAGACATGGACTGCGGCTTGTCGATCGGCGAGAGATGGGAGCTGGACGAGCGGATGCTCCCGACGGGCAAGCGTCTTCCGCTGAACGAGGAGGAGCGCCGTCTTCGCGAAGGCAAGGGAAATCCGTATTTCGCTTCCCTGGATCATCATTACACGGCCTCGCCCGTCAACGGCATCAATGCGATGACGATTCACGACCGCCGGGCGGGCGCGAAATTCGTCTACGAGGCGGGAGATGGCTACAAGCATTGGATGGTGTACAACGGGGAAGCGAACGGCAAGTTTTTCTGTCCGGAACCGCAGACGAGCATGGTCAACGCGCCGAACGTCGATCTGCCCGCCAAACAGACCGGCTTGATCCGTCTCGAGCCGGGCGAGCGCTGGACGGCGACGAGCCGCATGTACGCCGAGTAAGCGCGCGCGGAGCTTGCGGGATTAGACGATGCCGTAACGTTATTTCGCCCTCCTGATGGGGAAAGCGAACAAATAAGACGATACGGCAACGTTATTTCGCCACTCAGAGCGCCAATCCGCCGGAAAATCGAAAAATAACGCGATGGCATATCGCTATTCCGCCGTATTGCCCGGGTAAACGAACGAATAAGACGATGCCGTAACGTTACCGAGAAGAGGAGTCCCTCCGCCGTCCGGCGTGGAAGACTCCTCTTCGCGTTTATCCGCCCGACCATCTCCGTCAGATCCCTCCCTCCATCCTCCATCCACCGTCCCCTTCCTGTTCCGCTAGCCGCTCGCCCGTCCGACAGGAGAACGGAGATGAACGTCGAAACAAAGAACAGAACGAACAGCTTCGCGCCGGTGCGATCATGTGTTTTTCTACGGAAAATAGGCGCGCTTGTACGATGATGGCCTGAACCATCTGCCAGGACGATCCGGTCGTGTATCATCATAATTGTCGATAAAAGTCGGGGGGTGAACCGGCATGCGCGCAAAATGGATCAACCCTTTGACGAGAATGAACGTCAGGCAGCAGTTGATATTGCTGTTTCTCATTCTCGTCAGTCCGGTCATTCTGCTGAATTGGTACGCGAACACGAAAGCCGAAGACATTCTGAAGGAGCAAGTCACGAGCGCTTACGAGGAATTGAACAAACAGAACCACTTCCTGATCAATCGGGATATCGATACGGTCAGCCGGATTATGACGACGATCATCCAGCATCCGACGACGCAGCGGATGATCAGCGACGAGCGGGACTCGGAGCTCGACCGGGTGCGTAAATACGAGGCGATGACGACGCTGCTCAACAACACGTCCGTCGGCCTGATCGGCGGCGAGGCGATCTATTACTTCCTGTTCGTCTACGACCCGAACGACGATTATCCGTTCGCGCCGGCCATTCCCGACATCAACCGGCGGAACTCGACGGTGTTCTTCTATTCCGACGAGACGAGAACTCCGTGGATCGAGGAAGCGTTGAAGGCGAAAGGCAAAGGCGCGCTGACGCTGATCGACGGCTTCGGACCCCGCGGAGACCAGCGGACGCTCGCTTACTCCCGGGCCGTCAACAGCATTACGCAAGGGGGAGGCGTCGTGGGCGTGCTCGTGGCCACGAAGATGGACAAAAAAATCGAGGGCTCGTTCGAAACCGTCTCGTTGCCGGAAGGCGGAGAGCTGATCCTGACCGACTGGTCCGATCGCGTATTGGCATCGACGACGGAGGAGATGGGAGGGACGTTAAGCTTGCCTTCCGGCTTCCTCTCGGACGACGCGATGGAAGAGACGGTCAGCAAGGTGACCGAAGAGTTCATCTACGTCGCCCATACGAAATACTCGCTCGGCCAGAAGCTCGTGTACAAAATTCCGACGAATTCGCTTCTGCAGCAGCAGAGCGCGTTGAAAAGAGTCATTCAGACGATTTCGATCGTCTACTCGGTGTTCGCGATGGTTGTCATGATGTATTTCTGGCGCTCGCTTATGAATCCGCTTCGGAAGCTGGCGATGTTCGCGCGCTCTCACGAGCCGGGCAAGCCGCTCTCGTCCGTTCCGTCCAGGGACCGCAACGACGAGGTCGGCGTGCTGATCTATTCCGTGCACAGCATGGCGAGCCGCATCAACGACATGATCCACGAGCAATACGCGATGGAGATTCGGCAGAAAGAGTCGCAATTGCAGCTGCTCTACCAGCAGATCAATCCGCATTTGCTCTACAACACGCTGGAGAGCATTTACTGGAAGAGCTCGCTGGAGGGCCATTCCGAGTCCGCCGGAATGATCAAGGAGCTGTCCACGCTGATGCGGATCAGCCTGAGCCGGGGGCGGGAGCTCATCACGATCGCCGAAGAGCTCGAGCACGCCAAGGCGTATACGAGCCTGCAGCAGAAGAGGTACGAGTACGCGTTCGCGATTCGTTGGGAGATCGACGAAGAAGCCGTCCCGTACGCGATCCCGAAAATCACGCTTCAGCCGCTGATCGAGAACGCGATCCTTCACGGGGTCATCCATATGGGCGAAGACGGGGAAATCGTCGTATCCGCCCGTCCGGAGGGAGACCGGATCGTGCTGCGCGTCGAGGACAACGGGTACAAGCCGACCGACGTCGAGGCGATCAACCGGCAACTCGCGGTCGAATCGCCGGAGGCGTCCTCGGGCTACGGAATCCGGAACGTCAACAAGCGCATTCAGCTGCACTTCGGCGGCGAATACGGGCTGCGTTACGAGGAACGGGAGCCGGAAGGCGTCCGGGTGAACGTCGTCCTTCCGAGAAGCGCCGGGGCTGACGCGGACAACGGTACGAAGCGAAGCAACGAGTCCAGACAGGGAGGCACGGAAGATGTATAACATTCTGATCGTCGACGACGAGCCGCTTATTTGCAGAGGACTGGCCAATCTGCTGGAATCCTCCGGCTTGAACATCGAGCAAATTTATACCGCCCATAACGGTTACGAGGCGTTGGATTACTTGAAGATGGAATCGATCGACCTGCTCGTCACGGACATTCAGATGGGCGCGATGAGCGGCATCGAGCTGATGCAGCAAGCGAGAATCGTGAAGCCTTGGGTGCAGGTCATCGTCATTTCCGCGCACGAGACGTTCCAATACGCCCAATTGGCGATGCGTCTCGGGGCGAGAGACTATTTGATCAAGCCGATCAACAGCGAACAGCTGCTCGATTCGGTCCGCCACGTCCTGCTGCATATGGACCGTCCGCTGCCGAATCAGGACGAGCTGCTCTCGGAGCTGCGCGAGCATTTCCGCATGGATCCGCCGCAGCCGCGGCGGATGGAGCTGTTGAACCGGCTCGCGGACGGTTCGGCGAATCTTTCGGAGAGCGAATCCGTCTGCGCGGCGCTGGAAAGGGAGCACGGGGTTCGTCTGAAAGGCCCCTATTTCGCGATGGTCAAAATCCGCCTCGATCCGTCCGGAGGCGGCAAAACCGGCATGTCTGCGGATAAGGACGTCCGCTTGCTGCAATACGCCGTCATGAACATCGCGAACGAGCTGCTGGACAAGGAATGGGATCATCAAGCCTTTTACGCATCGGACGCCGACGTCGGCATTCTCGTGCAATGGGACGAAGCGGCCTACGGCGACTCCGGCGCGGGCAACGTCAATCAGCTCGAAATGATCGGCAGAAGCTTGCATTACAACATTTTCAAGTTTCTCGGCTTTCAGAGCGTCGTCGGCATCAGCCAGATTCTGAAGGGCAGGGCATTCCTGCCCGAGCTGTACGATCAAGTGAACAAGGCGATCGTCTGGAACCGGCAGCATCGCGACCATCACGTCTTCTTCTACGGGGACTTCAAATGGGGCTTGCCGAGCGAGGATCCGACGGACGAGGACTTGGCGGCGCAGAACAATCTCATCGTCGAGAAGGCGCTGGCGTATTTGGGCGCCAATTACGCTCAGAAAGGCTTGACGCTCAACGAGGTGGCGTTGAAAAACCATGTCAGTCCGAATTACCTCAGCTATTTGTTCAAAAAGTACACGGGCACGAATCTGTGGGAATACGTCATCAAGCTGCGCATGGAAGAGAGCAAGCGGCTGATTCAGACGACGGACCTTCGGCGATACGAGATTTCCGAGCGGGTCGGCTACGAATCGCCGGAGCATTTCAGCAAAATCTTCAAGAAATATTTCGGAATGAGCCCTAGCGAAATGAAGAAGTAGGAATACCTACGATCCCCATAGATACGCACATGTTCAGGCGGACCTCCTCTTTCTACAATTAAGCTTATCGATAGAAATCAAGGGAATGAGGGAGACCCGATGAGCCAATCAACCGCCGTTTCGACGCGTCGCTTGGAATCTCCGCCCAAGCGGCCTCCCGGCAAGTGGACCAAACATGTGTGGGGGTATTTGTTTCTGCTGCCCGCGATCGCCGTCTTTTTCACTTTTTTGTGGATGCCGATCGGCAAAGGCATTTTGTTCAGCTTCTACCAGGTCGACTTCGTGAAAGGAGATACGTTCGTAGGACTGGACAACTATCGGCGCATCTTCGACGATCCCCATGTCATGACGGCCGTCAAAAATACCGTTTATTATATTTTCCTCGGTCTTGTCATCGGCTTCTGGGTGCCGATCCTGTTCGCGATCGCCATCTCCGAGATGAGAAGATTCCAGGGCTTCGCCCGGATCGCGGCCTATTTGCCGTACGTCGTTCCGGTCGTCGTGCTGTACAGCCTGTGGCGGTGGCTGCTCGATCCGGTCGGCCCGGTCAACGGCTTGCTGATGAAGCTCGGCCTGGATTCCGTGCTGTTCTGGACGAATCCGAGCTGGTCGATGATCTCGATCGTCATCATGGAGACGTGGCAGAGCTTCGGCTCCGCCTTGCTGATCTACATCGCCGCCCTCGCGAGCGTTCCCCGGGATTGGTACGAAGCGGCCGAGATCGACGGGGCGGGCATCTGGAACCGCATCCGGCATGTCACGCTGCCGGCCATTCGCAACCAGATCGTGCTGCTGCTGCTCCTGCAGTTGATCGCGACGTCGCAAAATTTCCAGACGCACTTCGCGGTGCTCGACGGCGGCCCGAACAACGCGACGCTGACGTACGCCCTGCTCGTCATTCGTTACGCCTTCACGCGCCAGGATTACGGCACGGCGTCGGCGCTCGGCGTGCTCATGTTCTGCGTGCTCTGCCTGCTGGCCGTGCTTCAATACCGGATGTCGAACAGGAAGGAGGCCTGACGCATGAAAGCGGTCGAAAGAGGCATTATTTCGGATTACGATTTGCGCCGCCCGGGCAAGCGCGCCGGCTACTACCTGATGCTCGTCGTCGTGCTCGCCATGGTATGCACGATGCTGTATCCGATGTTCGTCATTTTCTTCAACGGCGTCAAGCTGAACACAGAAGTCAATTCGTTCCCGCCGACGTTCCTGCCGACCGAATGGCATTTCGAGAACTACGCGAAAGGCTGGAATTTTATCGATCTTCCGCTGTTTGCCCGCAATACGCTGTTTATTTTCGCCGGCAACATGCTCATGACCGTCGTCGTCATCGGGTTCGCCTCGTTCAGCCTCTCGAAGATGAACGTGCCTTTCAAGAAGGTCATTCAATATTTCTTCTTGCTGACGCTGTTCATACCGCCGACGACGTACATCATTCCGAATTTCTTGAACCTGCGCGATCTCGGACTGATGAATACGTTTTGGGCGCTATGGCTGCCGTTCGGGGCCAACGCGTTCTATCTGCTCCTGCTGAAGACGTTTTTCGACGGCATCAACAACGAGATGTTCGAATCGGCGCGCATCGACGGCGCGTCGGAGCCCCGGCTTTATTTTCAGATCGCGTTCCCGCTGTCGATTCCGATCTTCGCGACCCTCGCCATCTTCGTCTTCTCGGGGGCTTGGAACGACTGGTATTGGCCTTCGCTCATCTTGTCGAGCGACCAGCGGTACCCGCTGGCGACGGCGATCTACAAGTACGTCATCAACATCCGCCGGCTCGACCTGAACATCCGGTTCGCGATCCTGAGCATGGTCAGCATTCCTCCGGTGATCATCTTCCTGATCTTCCAGAAGTACATCGTCCGGGGGCTGCATATGGGCGCGGTCAAAGGGTAAGGCGCAAACGACTCATGCGTAAAACTGCACATGATCGGAATAGGATTACACATCGCTTTGAAGAATGCGCCTCCATTATGATGAGCGTGTAACAGTTACCATCACACGAAAAGGGGATTAAAACCATGCGCAAGATTTCAACGGTCATCGCTTGTCTGCTCGCATTCAGTCTCGTGCTTGCCGCTTGCGGCGGAGGGAACGGCAACAACACGTCTTCGCCGTCTCCATCGCCCTCGCCGTCCCAATCCGCGAGCGCGCCTTCCGATTCGGGACAGGCGCCTTCCGGCCCCGGCGGCTACGATCCAGCGACGCTCAAGGCGACGATCAGCATCTACTATCCGACGCCCGATCTCGTGGAGAAGCGCGCGCTGGAAGACGACAAGATCAGACGGTTCAACGAGGTGTTCCCGAACGTCGAGATCGTGAAGAGCGATTGGCAATACAATCCGAACGAAATCGGCATCAAGATGGGCGCGAACGAAGCGCCGACGCTGTTCAACACGTACGCGACGGAAGGCAAATTCCTCGCCGAGAAAGGCTGGGCGGCCGACATTACGGAGCTGTTCGACGCGTACGACAAGAAGGACCAGCTGAACCCGATCCTGCTTGATCAGTTCAACCTTAACGGCCGGTATTACGGCATTCCGCAGCAAGGCTACGTCGTCGGAACGGTCATCAACAAAAAGATGCTGGCGGATAAAGGCGTCCCTCTTCCTCCTCTCGACTGGACCTGGGAAGACATGCTGAATACCGCCAAAGGCGTGGCGGATCCGGCCAAGGGCATTTCCGGCATCGCGCCGATGGGCAAGACGAACGACGCCGGCTGGAACTGGACGAACTTCCTGTTCGAAGCGGGCGGAGAGATCCAGGCGATCGAAGGCGGCAAAGTCGTCGCGAAGTTCAATTCCGAAGCCGGCCTGAAAGCGCTCGAGTTCTACAAGCAGCTGAAGGACGCCAACGTCATCCCGGCCGACTGGGCGCTCGCTTGGGGCGACGCGGTAGGCGCGTTCGCGCAAAGCAGAACGGCAATGGTATACGCGGGGCCCGACGGTCCGCTCGACCAAGCGTTGAACCAAGGCGGAATGGGCCTGAACGACTTGGCGGTCTATCCGATGCCCGCGATGACGAAGGGCGGCAAGCATACGGGCGTGCTCGGCGGCGACTTCCTCGTCGTCAACCCCAACGCGACGCCGGAAGAGCAATACGCGGCGTTCCAATACGCGGTGTTCGATTACTTCTCCGACGAAGGCTTGAATTCGATCGAAGTGAACATTCAAGAGCGCGTAAACGACAATAAATTTTTCGTACCGCCGGTCATCCAATACTTCAAGCAGGATTCCGAATACGGCCGGAAGGTCAAAGCCGTGTACGACAAATACGACAACGTGTATCAATACAGCAACGAGCTGATGAATCTGCTCGACGGCAAGCCGGAAGCGCAGTTCAATACGCAAGACTATTACGGCGCGATGACGAACGTCATTCAAGAAGTGTTTTCCAAGGATAACGTGGATCTGCAAGCGCAGCTCGACGCGGCGGCGAAGATGGTTCAAGAGCAATTCTACGACCATATCGTCGTAGAGTAAGCAACGGTAAACGAAACGAAGAGGGTTGCCTCAGGCAGACGAACGTTTGCGAGGGGCAACCCTCTCCAGTATCCGGAGTGGACATCATGACCGAAGGAGGAATGGAACGAGATGAGATGGACCAAAGCGAAAGCGATCTGGATCGGCGCCGGACTTGCCGTTGCGGCGCTGGCGGCGGCGTACGCGCTCGTCTTCTCGCCGTTCGGGGCGGCCGCCGCCTTCAAGGAGAAGGACGGCCTGCTCGTCGTCGGCCGAGGCGACGTCGAGATCGCTTTCCGCTCCGACAACGGGGCGATCGAATACGTGAAGCGTCAAGGGTCCGACGACGTCTTGACGATGGGCAACCGCGAGTCGGCGCTCTGGTGGGCGTTCCTGAAGGACGATTCGTCCGCGAACGGACCGAACGCCGATTCGTTCTCCTACGATTGGCATGCGCGCAAGGGAGAGCTGACGCTGCATTACGGCGGATCGGTCAAGGTCGACGTCGCGGTCCGCTTCGAAGACGACAGGCGCGTCTTTCTTCAGGCGGAGGTCGATAATCGGGCGGAGCTGCCGATCAAGTCGTTCCGTTTCCCTTACGAGCTGAAGGTCGACGCCGACGGAGTTCGGGACGCGCTGCTCCCGATGCTGCCCGGCGTGAAGCTGCGGGACGCCTTTTTCAAGGAAAGCAACTCCTTCCAGGACCAATATCCGGGCGTTCTGTTCGCCTCGTACGTCGGGCTCCGCGCGGCGGGCGGAAGCTTGGCCGTCTACGATCTGGACGGCGGCACGACGATCATGACCGAGCTGGGCTTCAAAAACCAGGTCGACGACAAGGGCAAGACCGGCATCGTTCACAACTACAAGACGTGGATCGAGCCGAACAAGACGTGGAAGAGCCCGACGGTCGTTCTGGAGCTCGGAGATTACGAAGCGACGATCGCCGGCTATCGCGAGCTGAACAAGATCGCCGCGTATCGATCGCTGGACGACAAGCTCGACGACGAGAAGCTCAAGTACTTCGAGCTGCCGTTCTACAAGGCGGACATATCCGCGATCAAGGACGGCAGCTGGAATAACCTGACGACCCATTACGTCGACAAGATGAACGACAACGGCGTCATCCATCTCGTTGGCTTCCAGAAGGGCGGACACGACGAGAATTATCCGGATTTCATGCCGCCGGACCCGCAATGGGGCGGCCAAGAAGCGTTCCAGGCGTTCGTGCGGAACGCTCAGGACAAAGGCAACAAGGTCGTTCCCTATACGAACATGAGCTGGTGGGGCGTCGGCTCCCCGACGCTCGCGCGGCTGCCCGAAGGGACGACGATGGACGATTTGATCGTCGTGAGGGAAGACGGCCGGATCGCGAAGGAGGATTACGGCCCGCATAGCGGCTACGTGGTCAACACCGGCCACCCCTTCTTCCTGCAAAGAACGGCCGAGGAGCACAAGAAGCTGCTCGAAGGCGGATTCGACGGCATTTTCGAGGATCAGTGGGGAATCCGGAATTCCCCGTACGCGTTCAACGCGACGATTCCCGAAGGAACCGATCCCTCCACGGCCTATTTCCGGGGCGTCCGGAATTACGTATCGTCGATCGAACACAAGCTTTATATGGAAGACGGGACGGACGTGCTCGCGGACGCCGCGGTCGGCTTCATGGGGTCCACCTATTTATGGGATCTGCTCGGCTATCGCAAAAATACGGCCAGCTACGCCGATTATTATCCGATGTCCGGCATGCTGTTCCGCGATAAGGTGATGCAATACCAGCACGACTTGGCGTCCGAGACGATGACGGACGATCCCGACATGCTGCGCTGGAATCTGGCGATGGGCTACAACCTGTCCGCCGACTTCTTCAACGGCGTCGCCAATCCGTGGATCGACGCGGTCGCGATCTGGCAGAAGAACATTCTGTCGCAGTACGGGGACGCGCTTGTGCGAAGCTTCGAGGAAATCGCCCCGAACGTCACGCGGACGGACTTCGGCGCGTACGCGGTCACGGCGAACTGGAGCAAGGACGAGGCCTACGCGCTTGATGGGAACGCGACGCTCGCGCCGGGAGGCTACGAGTCGGCAGCCGCGGATGGCAGCCGCAGGGCGGGCAGCTATACGCGTCTGAACGGGTTCGACCTCGATCCGGGCGAGCATCATCTGGTCGAGATTCGTTCGGAGGACGCGGTCCGAATCTACCAGCCGATCGGCGCGGATTCGTCGATGCGCATCGCCAAGGGCAAGGGCTGGCCGCATGCGATTGCCGCCGCTTATGCGGCGGACGGCGCGAAGATCGCCGATCTTCCGGTCGCGGAAGAGGGCGAGTATGCCGCGTTCGACTACGTTTCGGTCATTGAAGGGCGGAAGGTCGCTTACGTCGAGCTGGCGAGATCCGCGGAACCGAGCCGGGCGACGGAAACGTTTGAGAAGGTCCCGGCGATGACGAACCTCGCCGCCGGGAAGAAGACGTTCGCGACTTCGCGAACGGCCGACGCCTTCCCGCCGGAGATGACCGTCGACGGAGACCCGTACACGTATTGGGAAAGCACGGCGAAGCAGTTCCCGCAGTCGCTGACGATCGATCTCGGCGAAGAGCGGACGATCGCGAAGCTGATCGTGCGGCTGCCGCCGCAGGACGCCTGGGAAGCGCGGGATCAGACGATCGAAGTGCTCGTCGGCTCGGACGGAGAGACGTTCGCGACCGTCTCGGCGCCGGCGGCCTACACGTTCGATCCGGCCGCGGCGAACGCGGTGGAAATCCCGCTGGACGACGCGAAAGCCCGGTTCGTTCGGCTGACGATTACGGACAACACCGGCTGGCCGGCGGCGCAAATCGCGGAAATCGAAGTTTATTGACTTATTCGCCCGCGCGAATCGGCGGAACCGGTCGGTTGCCGTCCGTCGATTCACCGTGGCGTTCTTGTCCACCCCGGCATACGATATGGAAGCAACAGCGTATCCCGGGGGAGGGAGAGACCGATGCAAGTGCAAGCCGGCGTAATCTGCGCGATGCTCGGCGCTGTCGTGACGTTCTCGTTCGGCGTATGGAACGAGGCGTTGACTTTCTTGCTCGTGCTGATGGCGGTCGATTATTTCACCGGCGTCGCCGCCGCGTTGAAGGAAGGCAGCGGTCTGAACAGCAATATCGGGTTTTGGGGATTGTTCAAGAAAGGCTTAATCCTGCTCGTGATGATGATCACGCATCGTCTGGACGTCATGCTCGGCGCGGATTTGATCATGGGCAGCGCGGTATTTTTCTATATCGCGAACGAATTGCTGTCCATTATCGAAAATTACGGACGACTGGGCTTGCCCCTGCCCGAGAGATTAAAAAACATCGTGACGGTGCTCCGCAATCGCGCGGGAGAGAAGGAGAACGATGCGGACAAAAAACGTTAACCTCCGCGCTTCCGGCAAGAGCTTCCAATCTCTTGCCGGAAGCAAGTCCGCTCGCCAGAGAATCCGTTATTGCGCTTATGCACAAGCAAATCGCGCTGGATTGTCGCAAGTAAGCGCATCTGTGTCCGCGAAAGCCGCCAAACCCCTCAGTTTTCGAAAATAAAACTTCCGGTCGATCTCCGGTTCTATTGCGACACCCCCTTTACGTTCATCGTATAGCCTGCACAAATTTTTCCTGTATAATAGAGGTTGCCGGTCCGGCCTGGCGGGAGCGATCCGAATAACGGGATAGAGACCGGGTACACTTGAATGGTCACTGGAAATCTTTCTTACTTAAAGGGAGGATGGTTCAACATGAGACTGGAAAGCGGAACGAGCGTCATTCTTCGCGTCGAAATGGACAAGCAGGTCGTCACTTTCGGCGAACTTGTATCGTTGATTGGCCGCCAGGGCGGGGATATCGTCGCGATCGACGTCATTCAACCGGGCAGAAAAACCGAAATTCGCGACCTGACGGTCAGCGTCGCGGAACCGGCGATCGTCGAGACGATGGCCAAAGCCGTCCGGGAGATGCCGGGCATCCGTCTCGTCAACGTGTCCGACCGAACGTTTCTTCTCCATCTCGGGGGCAAAATCCGGGTTCATTCGAAAGTGCCGATCAAAAACCGCGACGACCTCTCGCGCGTCTATACGCCGGGCGTGGCCAACGTTTGCCTCGCAATCCGCGACGACGTCAACAAATCCCATTCCCTGACGATCCGCCGCAACGCGATCGCGGTCGTCTCCGACGGCACGGCGGTGCTCGGGCTCGGGGATATCGGTCCGCATGCGGCGATGCCCGTTATGGAAGGAAAGGCGATGCTGTTCAAGGAGCTGGCGGGCGTGGACGCTTTCCCGATCTGCCTGGACACGAAGGATCCGGACGAGATCGTCGCCATTGTCAAGGCGCTGGCGCCGACGTTCGGCGGCATCAATCTGGAGGATATCTCCTCGCCCAGATGCTTCGAGATCGAACGCCGGCTGAAGGAGCAGCTCGACATTCCCGTCTTCCACGACGACCAGCACGGCACGGCGATCGTCCTGCTCGCGGGGCTGATCAACGCCCTGAAGATCGTCGGCAAGAAGCTGGAAGAGATCAAAATCGTCGTCTGCGGCATCGGGGCGGCGGGCATCGCCTGCTCGCGCATGCTGCTGGCCGCCGGAGCGAAATGGGTCGTCGGCGTCGACAAAGACGGAGCGATACATAGAGACGAGGAATACGGCAACGAAGCCTGGAACGAATACGCGGCCGTCACGAATCCGCATAACGAGAAAGGCCGGCTTACCGAAGTCATCGCCGGAGCGGACGTATTTATCGGCTTGTCCAGGCCCAAACTACTAAGCAACGAAGATATACGGAAGATGAATCCGGATCCGATCGTGTTCGCGATGGCGAATCCCGATCCCGAGATTTCCCCGGAGGAAGCCGGCTCCGCCGTGCGGGTCTACGCGACCGGCCGCTCCGATTATCCGAACCAGCTCAATAATGTGCTTGCTTTTCCGGGCATTTTCCGCGGAGCGCTGGACGCCCGCGCCACGACGATCAGCGAATCGATGAAGCTGGCCGCCGCGCACGCGATCGCGTCGATCGTAACGCCCGGGGAACTGAACGAGGAATATATCATTCCGAGCGTGTTCAACGAAAAAGTCGTGCCGGCCGTAAGGCGGGCGGTCGTGCAGGAAGCGATCAGGGAAGGCGTAGCCCGCAAGGTGCCCGGCGACTTCCGCCGATTGGATTAAGTTCGCCGCTGCCGTTGTTCATGAATTTGTCATAAGTTTCGCCCGAACTGGAAAGTCCAGTGCTTGAGTTCAAACGCTTATTTTAGGTAAAATATATGGTAGACATTTTTGTAGGAAGCAGGGGAGTAGACGATGCATAAGTGGATAATGTCCGCATTGGTGACGATCGCATGCGCAATGGGGGTTTACCTGCTCGCGACCGGTCTGCCGGAAAGACCGCAGGAGGAGAAGCTTGCGGAAGGCCAACAGATGCTCAATATCAAGGCGACGAACTTCGCGTTCGACAAGGCGGAGTACAGGGTTGAAGCGGGCACCAGCTATAGAGTCAAATTCGCCAATACGTTGGGCGTTCACGGCGTCGAGTTCAAGGGGCTCGGCATCGAACTGGACAGAGACAATCCGGAAATCGACGTCGTCTTCGACACTCCGGGCGAATACGAGCTTATTTGTTCCATCATGTGCGGACAAGGACATAACGATATGGTATCGGTATTGATCGTAGAGTAACCCGGATGCAAGGAGCCGCTAGGGCTCCTTTTTTCCGTGCCGTCCGGTCAAGCGCGTTCCGAAGCGCGAAACCGGGCGATGCCCAGATCGATCAAATAACCGATAACCGCCCAGCTGAGCGCCGTGAGGGCGTACATCAACCAAATGTTGACCGAGTGGAAGTCGGCGAACAGTTCGACGAACCACATCGGGACGCTGAACATCAGCAGAAACAAATTGTGCGGATCGTAGCCCGATAGGTTGAACAGGCTGAGCGCGATCCCGATGAGCGCGCATCCGGCGGTAAACGTATAGCGCATGGCGTTCCGGGGACTCCCTTCGCAGGCTTTTTAAGGTTAGTATGCGCGCCGAATTTTATCCTCATGTTAAGAAAGGAATGGCAAACATGATCACGCATATCGTTTTTTTCAAATTAAAAGACCGCAGTCCCGAAAGCGTGGAAAAAACGGCGCAAGTGCTGCGCGACATGGCAGGCAAGATCGATGTGCTTCGGCACCTGGAGGTCGGCAAGGACGTGCTCCATTCCGAGCGTTCTTACGATATCGCCCTGGTCACCAAATTCGATTCGCTGGAGGCGCTTCAAGCCTATCAGGTGCATCCGGTCCATCAGCGGGTGATCGAGCATATGAACGCGGTGCGCGAGGCTTCGGCCAGCGTCGATTACGAGAGTTGATATGATGATTTTAGCGGAGAAGGATTCTGCCATGAGCGACGTCTATCAGATGGCGACCTTTACGTTGCTGATCTTGATCAGCGCCGTCATCATGATCGTCTGGTTAAAGCGCAGAGGCCGGCGGAAGAAGAAGTAGCAAGGAGGCATCCGCCCAGTGTACGACGTAAACGTGGAATGGATCCGAAGCCGGCTCGGCTGTTTGCCGGAGCTCGCCAGGGCGCTGTCGGAGGCGACGGCTACCTGGTCCGGCGGGCTGATCGAAGGGCTTGCGCAGGAGAGAGCGCTTCATCTGGCCGCGGAAATCGCGACCGATGTCGGACATGCGCTGATCGACGGCTTCATTATGCGCGACGCAAGCAGTTACGAGGACATTATCGACATTATCGCGGAGGAGGGCGTCGTGGACGGCGAAGTGGCGGCAACGATGAGAAGCTTGGTGCTGCTCCGCAAGACGCTCGTTCAGGATTACGCAGGATGGCCCCGGGGCGAGCTGCATCCGCTGACTCCGGAGCTGCCGGGAGCGCTCATGGGATTCTCGGATCAGGTGGAAGCCTACTTGGCCAAAGAATTGTTTTGACGATCTATCGCTAGCGGACACAGAACCGGTCGGTGGGGAAAGACTGCGGCAAGCGAAAGCGCGGGGGAACGAATCAAATGCGAAAGGACCGTCAGAGAACTGACGGTTTTTTTGTACATGAATTTTTCGATGAGTGAGGGGTCTTCATTCCAGTTGATTTTTTGCGATCGGACACAGAAGCCCTTATTTTTCCGAAACCCCCTCATTTTGCTGACGGTTCGGACAGAGGATCCGCTATTTCGATGATTTAGGGCCGAAATCGCCGTCTCGGAGCCAAATAACGGATTCTGTGTCCGCGAAGGTGCGCAAAACCCGGTTTTGTTCACAGATAGCGGATCCTCTGTCCGAACGATTTGGGACGACAGGGCAAAGAGGATGATACGGTTGGACGTTGGGGCGACGGGGCAAAGAGGCGAAGACGGCGAACCGGTCGGTGGGAAAGCGAAAGCGCGGGGGAACGAATCAATTGCGAAAGGACGGTCAGGGCTCCCCTGACTGTTTTTCTTACCTATCGGAATGTATAACATTTTGGGGGTGAAAAGCTTCACTCCTGTTCTTTTTCCGTTATGGCAGAACGATGTCCTCGCCGCCGCTGCACCTTCGCATTCCGCGCCCCGCCATAGACCTCACACTAGTTGTATGAAGTACAATTATTTGCCCGGAAATTATGCGGATTTTTTAAATAATTGCACGAAGTACAACTAATCTGTCCAAACTGGGCGAGAATGAAGGGTTAGAGGCTGAATTAGTTGTATTTATGCAATTATCGAATGGAAAGGGGCAAATTGGACCTGAAATCGTTGTACGAAATACAATTATACGCCGATCTCCGTAAGCTTCCTCAGCATCAAGATGCCGAAGGCGTTTTTCTTAACTTGTCCACTGTGTCAAGACGAGCCGTATCGGCTTATACTGAATTAACCGCATGGGCATCCGCCCGGTAGATCGCGGGGAGCGGAAGGAGGAAGGGAGAATGGCATGGCAGGTCGCGGGATACAGCATCGCGGCGGCAGCGCTTGTCGCCGCCGCGGCAATCGCCGTCGTCGGAGCGGCGTTGACGAGAATGCTCGTTCGCCTGCAACGCATGGCGGTTGCCGTCGGCGAGCAAGCGGAAGCTTCGCTGCGCCAATGCGAGCGGCTGGCGGAAGAAGCGAAAGAGGCAGCCGCAAGCGCCAAGACGAGCTTGGACGGCTTCGCCGCGCTTGCGGAGGGGGCGCGGGCGATGGGCGATGCCGTCCGATCGGCCGCCCGAACGGCGGCCGGCATAGCCGATCATTATCGGGAAATGCTCGCGCCCTTCGTTTCCGACGGGGACGACGGGCGAACCGGACGCGGACCGGAACGGCCGGATGCGGTCGGAACGCTCCTGCGCCTCTGGCGGAGCCGGTTCGGCGGAGACCGTCGCGCTGAGGGCTGCCGCGATGGACCGGGAGCGGATGCGGAACATGCGAAAGGAGAGTGACAACATGGCAGACAAGAAAGCCGTCAAATCGTTTATGTGGGGCGCCTTGACCGGAGCGATTACCGGAGCGGTGACCGCGCTGCTGCTGGCGCCGAAATCGGGCCGCGAGCTGCGGGGCGATATCGCCGAAACGGCGCAGAAGGTCGGAGAGAAAACGGCGGATCTCGGCCGGCAAGCCGGCTCGGCCGTACAATCGCTGGCCCGCAAGACGAACCGGATCGTGACCGACATTCGCTCGCGCCATAACGGGGAGGTCCCGGAGGCCGGCAATCTCGAGGAGCATGTCGCGGATTCTGCGGAGGAGCTGTCGTCCGCGAGATAAGACGAACCGAATATCGCGATCGCTTACGAGGCCGCCCGCTCCCGCCGGGCGGCCCGTCCCGGCGCGGCGAAGGCTTGTCCTCGTTCCGATCTTAAAGGTACCTTTTGCTTGCGGCGTTCATACAGTATGTTGAAGCGACCTCGACAACTATGACAGAAAGCGGTGTTTCCGTGCAGCAAGCAATCGCCGTACTTGACTCCGGCGTTGGAGGATTAACCGTCGTCAAAGAAGTGATGCGCCAGCTTCCCCATGAACAGATTTTATATTTCGGCGATACCGCGAGAGCGCCGTACGGGCCCAGAGGGGCCGAGGAGGTCGTCGCCTTCACGCGGGAAATCGTGGATTATCTGGTGCAGTTCCGTCCGAAATTGATCGTGATCGCATGCAACACCGCGACGGCGGTCGCCCTGGAAGACATCCGGCAGCGCGTCGGGCTTCCGGTAATCGGCGTCATCAACCCCGGGGCGCGAGCGGCGGTCGGGCTGACGCGCACCGGAATTGTCGGCGTCATCGGAACGGAAGGGACGGTGAATAGCCGGGCGTACGAGAATGCGTTGAAGAAGCTGTCGCCGCAAATCGAAGTCGTCAGTCTCTCCTGTCCTGCGTTCGTTCCGCTGGTCGAATCCGGCAATTATCATTCTCCGGGAGCTTACGCGACGGTTCGCCATTCGCTCGAGCCGATGCGGCAATCGGGCATCGATTGCTTGATTCTCGGATGCACGCACTACCCCTTTCTGGCTCCATGCATCTCCGCAGCGATCGGTCCAGGCGTCGCGCTGATCAATTCCGCCGAAGAAACCGTCGGCGACATCCGCAAAGCGCTGGAGAACGATGGGGGCGTCCCGACCTGCGGCAACGAACCCGGTCACCGGTTTTTTTGCAGCGGCGATCCGGAGAAATTCCGGAATATCGCGCAGGACTGGCTCGGACGAAGTGTCGAAGTATCGCCCGTATACATGCAAGTCCCCTATTAGCCGCTTGATTTCCCTCGCGCTCCGGATCATACGGACAAACCTCTCGCGATCGGACGAGCGGTTTTTCTTTTTTCTCGGCAGCAATCGGTCATACGGACGAATCCGCTCACATACTTCATTAGAACATCGAAGATGAGGAGGGAGCGCATGAAGATCATGTCGCCATACGGGATCGAGGCGGTGACGGACGATTTGCGCCGGTTGGCGCGAACGTACCCCTTCGTGGAGTCGGGGGAGATCGGAAGGAGCGCCATGGGGAAGCCGATCCCGTACGCGAGAATCGGCGAAGGCCCTTTTCGCTGGCATTTCAACGGCGCTTGTCATGCCAACGAATGGATCACCTCTGCTTTACTGACGCGATTCGCCGCCGATTACGCCAGCAGTCTCGAGCGCGATCTTCCCTTCTGGGGGAAGAAGGCGCGGGCGCTCGGTTCCCGCTGCAGCCTATGGATCGTGCCGATGCTCAATCCCGACGGCGTCGAGCTCGTGCAGCAAGGCTTGCCGGATTCGCATCCGCTTGCGGAAAGCTTGCTCGAATGGAACCGCGACTCGAGAAAGTTCCATCGGTGGAAGGCGAACGCGCGCGGCGTCGATCTGAACGATCAATTCCCGGCGCATTGGGAGGAGGAGCGCGCTCGAAGGGGAGTCGTTCATCCGGGTCCGCGCGATTACGGCGGCGAGCAGCCGTTATCGGAGCCGGAAGCCGCCGCGCTGGCCGGTTTTACGGAGCGGCACGATTTCCAGGCGGTCATCGCCCTTCATACGCAAGGAGAAGAAATTTACTGGAATTACCGCGGTCAAGAGCCGGCGGAGTCAAGGGCGTGGGCCGACCGGATGGCGAAAGCCGCGGGATACCGCGCCGTCTTCTTGGAAGGCAGCGACGCCGGCTACAAGGATTGGTTTATTTCCCGTTATCGCCGCCCCGGGTTTACGGTCGAGGCGGGCTGGGGCCGCAATCCGCTTCCGACGGACGACGCCGACGAATTGTACGACGACGTCGCCAGGCTGCTCGCGGAAGCGCTGGATTGTTCCCCCGCTTGATAGCCGTCCGTATCACGGGGTACACTTTAAAGGATCGTTAAGGAGCGGAAGGGAGTCGGTCGGATTGGCCCGGAAATCATGGTTTTCGCTGGTGAGGCGTTTGCCTGCGCGGGTATGGCGGATCTTGCGTTCGGACAAAGTGTCGGCCGCCGATAAGCTGCTGTTTATCGCGCCCGTGGCGCTTTATTGGATCCTGCCCGATTTTATGCCGTTCATGCCAATCGACGATCTCGCTTTCACCGCGATCGCCGGAGGGTGGTACGCCCGTGCGATGGAGCGCAAATACGCGCTTCGAACGTAACGCCGGGCATCCGCATAAGCGGGTTCGCAAGGGTCGGCCGCAAGGCCGTCTCTTGTTTTCCCCTGCTAAAAAAATTACAATAGAACGAAGAACGAGACGGGAGTGAAATCGGACGATGAATTGCAAAATTACCCGGAACGCGGCCAAGGTGCTGCGCCGCGAATTGGACAAGCCCGAAAACGCGGATTTGAAGCTGAAAGTATTCGTTACCCATAGCCACGGCGATCATGCCCATTACGGCATGGATTTGGCAAAACCGACCGACGACGAAGTGCTCGTGTCGACCGATAAGGAGATCGACGTCCTGCTGACCAAAGGGGAGGAGTGGCTGGACGGCGTCAAGATCGATTATCTTTATTTTCCGCAAGAAGGCTTCGTGATCACGAATCCGAGCAAGGGCAATCATGGAGACCACTAACGCCGAACGGCCTTCCGCTTCCCGCAATGATATTCGCATCTGCGACAAGTGCAGACATATCCGGGTCAAGACGATGCTGCCCAAGCTGCGGAAGCTCGATCCCGCCGCGGACATCAAAATCGCCTGCAAATCCTATTGCGGTCCGTGCAAGCGCTATGCGTTCGTGTTCGTTAACGGACGTTACGTGACCGCTCCGACGGAAGAGGAAGCAATCGAGAAAGCGACGAAATACGTGAAATGAACCGAACGCGACAACGGCTTCCGCCATCCCGAGTGGACGGCGGAAGCCGTTTTGTCGCACGATTAAGATTTATTCCGCGTCTTCCTTGCGGAACCGCTTGATCAAGTCGTTTTCGATCGTCTGGTCGGAGACGCTCAAATCCAGCTTGGCGCCTTCCGCTCCATCGGCGCAAGCGGCGGGATCCGTCTTCTCCGGCGGCTCTTCGGCCAACGAATAGCACGCGCCGTGTTCGACGATGCCGTCCGAGCTCGGGACGTAATAGAGGTTGCCGTCCGTAAAGCCGCCGTTGCGGAACACGACAGGCTTCGGCGACGCCGACAGCATGCTGACGCCCATCAAATAGCGGTTATCCGCAGGTATGCCGAGCAGATGCATAATCGTCGGCGCCGTATCGATCTGGCCGGCCGCCTTCTCCATGACGCCGGCGTGCTCGCCATTCGGAAGACGAATGAAGAACGGAACCTTGCGCACGATGCGGTCTTTGTCCAGCTCGGACACCGGTTCGCCGAACAATCGTTCGTACAATTCCCAATCATAGACCGAGTTGTCGTGATCGCCGTAAAACACGAGGATGGTGTCGTCCCATAGCCCCTCGTCCTGCAAATCCCGGACCAATTCGCCGACGGCCGTGTCGACGTAGCGGGCGGCCTGCACATAGTCTCCCAGGATCGTGCCCTTCAGCTCCCCGACGTCGAGCGCTTGATTGGCGTAAGGCAGCCGGAACGGATGGTGGCTGGCCAGGGTGATCGTCAAGGCGTAGAACGGCTTCGCGTTCCTTTCCTTCAGCTGCTCGATCGTCTGCCTGAAGAAGGAGCGGTCCCCGATCGACCATCCGATCGGTTCGTCGTTTACATAGTCTTTCAGACTGTAGAATTGGCCGTACTTCATATTATGGTACATATTGTTGCGGTTCCAGAAGCTGCCGTCGTAGGCGTGGTGTATGGTCGTATCGTAGCCCTCGCCGTTCAGAATGTCCGGAAGGCAGTCGAATTCGTTGCCCGCGAACCGGATGAACACGGAGCCGGTGGACATCGGATGCATCGAGCAGCTTGTCAGGAAATCGGCGTCCGAAGTTCGCCCTTGGGCGGTTTGGTGATAGAAGTTGGGGAAATAGACGCTTTCCCCAATCAGCCTGTTCAGGTTCGGCGTAATTTCCCGGTCTCCGATCGAGCGGCCGATGACGAATTCATGGAAGGCTTCCGCTTGAACGATCAGGACGTTCTTGCCTTTGTATTGTCCGAACAGAGGATCGTTCTCGCTCTGCCGCCTCAGCTCGCCTCGCTCCGAGAACCAGTCCTTCGCCTCGGCGATCTCGTCCTCCGACAGCCCTTTGCCGAACCAATGCTCCTTCGCATACCGGTATACGTCGTAGCCGTGGAAGCCGAGCAGTCCGGTGACGTTGTAGATCGGCACGTTCCACCAGTTGCCGACGAACAGCCCGCTGGCCCAGCCGTTCTTCTGTTCTTCGATCGGGTAGTAGAGAAGCGCCCAGCCGATGGAGGCCGCGGCGACCGCCGGCACGAGCTTGCGCCATAACGGACGCCGTCCGAAGCCTCTTGCGCTGCGCATCCCGGGAAGACGGCGTTTCGGAGAATGCTTCCGGACAACCCATATGGCAAGAGCGAAGGCGACCGGCACATCCGCGAAGAAAATCCAGTCTCCGGGCTGCATCAGGCTCCAGATGCTGTCCTGCAGCTCGCCGACTTGCCCGGCCTGCAGCAGGACGGGCACGGAAATAAAGTCTTTGAAGTATCTGAAGTAGATCAAATCCGCGAAAATCAGGACGGACAAAGCCAGGTTCAGCGTCGCGAGCGCGACCGCCCTGGCTCTTGGGCCCAGCAGGACGGTCCAGAAACAGACGAGAAGAACCGCGCCCAGATTAACCTGCCATTTCCAATGATTCATCGCTCCGACGTCGAAAAGACGGTTCAGCTCGTATAGCTTGAACAGCATCGAAACGACCAGCAGCAGCATGCCCCAGACTGGCAGCGCCCGGACGGCGCTCGCGCTTCTCCGGAAGCCTCCGAGGGCAGCCTCTCCCCATTTGTTCAACATAATTAGACTCCTTTTTTCATCCTGCGGCGATTTATTGGCAATCGCTCTCTATTTCGTTCATTCCATGTAAACGGCAAGTAAAATTTAGTATAGCTCTTATAAAGGGGGAAATTCAAACTTTGTGGTAAAATGAACGGGTTCCCTTTTCAAGATTGAGCGGAGGTGCGAGCGAATGAACATATCGCCGGAGCAATATTTCGAAGGACTGTACGAAAGGGATGCGGATCTGGAGCGGGTGACCGCCAGCTTGCGGGACGCGGGACTGAAGGACATCTCGGTCGCTCCCGGATACGGACGGTTGTTAACGTTCCTGGTATCGGCGTCCGGCGCGAAATCCGTTCTCGAGATCGGGGCGTTCGGCGGCTACAGCGGCATTTGCCTGGCCAGGGGGCTTCCGAAGGACGGGCGGCTCGTGTCGCTGGAGCTGAAAAGAGAATTCGCCGAGCTCGCTCAAGCCAATTTAACCGCGGCCGGTCTCGGACATCAAGTAGAATACGTCGTCGGCGAAGCCCGTTCCGGCCTGGAACGGCTGGAACGGCTCGGGCGGCGGTTCGATTTCTTCTTTATCGATGCGGACAAGGAAAATTATCCTTACTATATGGAAGCTTGCATCCGGTTGGCGAATCCCCGGGCCGTCCTTGCGGCGGACAATACGCTGCTTCGAGGGAGAACGCTTGACGGGAGCAAACAGGGGCCGGCCGTCCGCGCGATTCGACAATTCAACCGCGATATTGTCCGGCATCCGAGATTGACAGGGGTCCATTTGCCCGCATTCGACGGTTTTGCGCTTGCGATAATCGATGAAAAGCGTTGAAGAGTTGAAGCTTTAACGCGATGAAATTTTATTTCGAAATTTTAAATTCATAACGAATGTATAGGGCGTTATAAGTAAAAGTTATAATTTAATTAGGATTTTACTAATTTTTCTCACGAAAATCTTGTTTTTGTGGAATTAAATTCAAATTTTATGAACGGATGTTCAAATGGTCGAGAATGGATTTAACAATTTTATCAGTTTTAATGAATGAATATACGATGCTTTAAATGTTTAATCAGTTTCGCAAGCGTTTTCCGTAAGGTGTGTGTGAGAATACATAACGCATATAGTAATATCGCTTAACAATTCCATAAACTTTCATTGCAGGATCCGAACAATAATAGTAATATGCTTTTGTTCCAGCAAATTTCAATTCTTGTCAAGAATTTAAATTCTACGAATTGGGAGGAGCGGAATGACGACAAACCGCAATTTTCGCGCGCAAGCGCAAAAATTGCAAATACCTGGCTGCGCATGGATAAGATGCGCGTCAGAGAAGATGGTCAAAAATTACGGGGAGGCAAAAGTATGAAGTTCAAGAAGGTATTTTCGACCGCGCTCACGGTCGCGCTTGCCGGCTCGCTGCTTGCGGCCTGCAGCGGCAACAACGGCAACAACAACGCTTCGCCGTCGCCAAGCGGCAGCAGCAGCCCGGATGCGAGCTCTTCGGCTCCGGCCAACACGACTCCGCAGGAATTCCGCTTTACGCTGGCGAGCGAACCGCCAAGCCTGGACCCGGCGATCATGACCGACGCGCAATCGTCGATCGTCGCTTCCGGCCTGTACGACGGTTTGACCCGTCTTAATCCGGAGGGCGTACCCGAACCGGCGATCGCAAAAGATTGGCAATATTCCGAAGACGGCAAGACGATCACGTTCAACCTGCGCGACGACGCGAAATGGACGAACGGCGATCCGGTAACCGCCCACGACTTCGAATATTCCTGGAAACGCGCGCTCGATCCGGAGACGGCATCGGAATACGCGTACATGCTGTACTACATCGAAGGCGGCGAAGCGTACAACAGCGGCGAAGGATCCGCGGACGACGTCGGCGTCACGGCGACGGGCGACTACACGCTCGAAGTCAAGATGGTGTCGAATACGCCGTACTTCCATAACCTTACCGCGCACTACACGTACTGGCCGGTAAATAAAAACGCGGCCGACGGCAAGCCGGAATGGGCGGCCGAAGCGAACACGATCGTGTCGAACGGACCGTTCGTTCTGTCCGAATGGGCGCACGGCGACAAGCTCGTCCTGACGAAAAATCCGGACTATTACAGAGCGGACGAAATCAGCTTCACCACGGTCACGATTTCCTTGGTCGAAGACGATTCCACCGTGTTCAATCTGTTCGAGACGGACAAAATCGACTGGATCGGCGCGCAAGCGGGCTCCGTACCTTCCGACCGCGTTCCGCAGCTCGTGGCGGAAGGCAAAGCCACGATCCACACGATCGCTTCGACGTACTACTACCTGTTGAATACGAAGCAAGCGCCGTTCGATAACGTGAAAGTGCGCAAGGCGCTCTCGATGTCCATCGATCGTCAAGCGATTATCGACAACGTGACGAAAGCGAACCAAACGCCTGCTTACGGCCTGGTGCCGCCGAGCATCGCGGGCGTCGACGGCAAAAATTTCCGCGAAATCTATCCGGACAACTACTTTACGGAAAACGTAGAAGAGGCGAAGAAGCTGCTCGCCGAAGGTCTTGAGGAAAGCGGCTTTAGCAGCTTCCCGGACACGACGTTGACCTACAATACGAACGAAGGCCACAAAGCGATCGCCGAAGCGGTCATCGACATGTGGCGCAAAAACCTCGGCATCGAAGTGAAGCTGACGAACCAGGAATGGGGCACGTTCCTCGAAGCGAGAAAAGCGGGCCAATTCAACATCGCTCGCTCGGGCTGGGGCGCGGACATCAATCACGCGATCAACTTCTCGTACGACCTGATCCATCCGAAATCCGGCAACAACGACGGCAAGTACGACAACCCGGCCGTCGGCAAGGCGCTTGACGACGCCATTCTCGCCGCGGACGACAAAACCCGTCTCGAGCTGATCGCGCAAGCGGAAAAAACCGCGATCGCCGACGACATGGCGGTCATTCCGATCTACTATTACACGACCGTTACGATGGAGAAAGACGGCTTCGAAGACGTCGTCTCCGATTATGCGGGTCACCTGGATTGGGCATTCGGCAAAAAGAAATAAGGCAGTGACGAAGAGTTAAGCTTAATCCACGACCGGAAGGGTATATATAGTATCCCTATATATACCCTTTTGGTTGCATAATTACGGCAGAACGGGCGGGTGAGAAAGATTGATTCGCTATATATTGAATAAGTTCGTATTCATGCTGGTGTCGTTGTTCTGCCTAATTACGGCGACCTTCGTCCTCATGAATGCGGTTCCGGGTAGTCCGCTGCAATCGGAGAAAGCGACAAGCGAACAAGTGCAAAAAAATCTCGAGGCCTATTACGGTTTAGATAAGCCTCTGATCGTGCAATACGGCATCTACTTGAAAAATTTGACCGAGGGCGACCTCGGCATCTCGATGAAGAAAAAGTTCCAATCCGTCGACAAAATCATTGCCAATTCCTTTATGTACTCTCTTAAGCTCGGCATCGTCGCCGTCATTACGTCGGTGATCGCCGGGTGCGTGCTCGGAATTTTAGCGGCGATGCACCATCGAAAGTTTCTGGATAATTTTGCGATGGTCATAGCTACGATCGGGCTGGCGATACCAAGTCTCGTTATGGCGCCGGTGCTGCAATATTTATTCGCTGTGAAAATTAGGGCGTTTGAAGTGGCCGGCTTGAACGGTCCGCTGGATTACGTGCTGCCGACGATCGCTCTGTCTTCCGCTTCAATCGCGTTTATCGCCAGGTTGATCCGTTCAACCATGATAGAAGTGTTAAGCTCCGACTTTATCAAGACGGCGAAAGCCAAAGGCTTGGCCGGGCATCTAATCGTGTGGCGGCATGCGCTGCGCAATTCGATGCTGCCCGTCGTCACTTATTTGGGTTACTTGATGGCCAACGTCATTACGGGCTCCGTCGTGATCGAAAAAATATTCGCGATTCCGGGACTCGGCAAGCATTTCGTGCAAAGCGTCTCCGACCGCGATTACCCGCTCATTATGGGCATTACGATTTTCTATGCTGTCATTCTGATGGTCAGCCGTCTGCTGGCCGACATCGCGTACGTGTTCGTAGATCCGCGAATCAGATTAAACGGCGGAAAGGTGGCGAAATAAACCTTGCAGAACGATTCTCGAGCGGGCGCGCTTCGCCCCGACAGCTTTCAGCCGATTAATCGAGATCCGGGAAACGCGGAGAAAATCAAGCGCAACCGATTGACCGCATGGCAAGATATCCGCATGCGGCTTCTCGGCAACAAGCTGGCGATGACCGGCTTCTGGATCCTGGTCGCGATCATTTTGTTCGCTTTGCTCGCGCCGTGGCTTTCTCCGCACGATCACTTTACGAACAACTTGGACAAAACGAACCAGCCCCCGAGCTGGCAGCATTGGTTCGGGACGGACGATCTCGGGCGCGACATGTTCGTCAGAACGTGGAAGGGCGCGCAAATCTCGCTGTTCGTCGGATTCGCCGCGGCGTTTATCGATCTCGTGTTCGGCATTATCTACGGCGGGATTATGGGCTATTACGGCGGCAAGGTCGACGAGCTCATGAACCGTTTCGCGGAAATTTTGTACGCGATCCCTTATTTGCTCGTCGTCATTTTGCTTCTCGTCGTCATGGAACCGAGCTTGACGACGATTATCGTCGCGATGTCGATCGTCGGTTGGATCAACATGGCCTGGATCGTGCGGGGCCAGATGATGCAGCTCAAGACGCAGGAGTACGCCTTGGCGTCCAAGGCGCTCGGCGCGAGCGCTTCCCGCATCATTTTCCGCCACTTGATCCCGAACGCTATGGGTCCGATCCTTGTGACGATGACGCTGACGGTGCCCAGCGCGATTTTCACCGAAGCGTTCCTGAGCTTTCTCGGTCTCGGCGTCCAGTCGCCGGCCGCCTCGTGGGGAACGATGATCGACGACGGCGTCAAATCGATGACACTTTATCCATGGAGAGTGTTATTCCCGGCATTGTTCCTCAGCTTGACCATTTTTGCCTTTAACGTCTTCGGAGACGGGATGCGCGACGCGTTCGATCCGAAGCTGAAAAAATAACCCCCAACTCTGTGGAAAGGAGGTCACGGCATTCATGAAAACGATACTGGACGTGAAAAACTTAAGCGTATCGTTCACCGTATACGACGGCGAAGTGCAGGCCGTCCGGGACGTCAGCTTCGACGTGAAGGAAGGGGAAGCCGTCGCGATCGTCGGGGAATCCGGCTCGGGCAAGAGCGTAACCGCGCAGACGATCATGCGGCTCATCCCGACGCCGCCGGGCAAAATCAAGAGCGGCTCGATCTTGTTGGACCAGCAGGACTTGCTTTCCCTCTCCGAGAAGGAGATGCAGAAGGTGCGAGGCAACAAGATCGGCATGATCTTCCAGGATCCGATGACCTCGCTGAATCCGACGATGACGGTCGGCAAGCAGATCATGGAGGGGCTGACGCAGCACGAGAAGCTGAGCGGCTCCGCGGCGAAAATTCGCGCCGTCGACTTGCTGAGAATGGTCGGCATTCCGAATCCGGAAACCCGGCTGAATCAATATCCGCACCAGTTCTCGGGCGGCATGCGGCAGCGCGTCATGATCGCGATCGCGCTCGCTTGCAATCCGTCGCTGCTGATCGCGGACGAACCGACGACCGCGCTGGACGTGACGATTCAAGCGCAAATTTTGACCTTGATGAAAGATTTGCAGCAGAAAATGAAAACTTCGATCATCCTGATTACGCATGACCTGGGCATCGTCGCGGATCTTTGCGATCGCGTCATCGTCATGTACGCGGGACAGATCGTGGAAACGGGAACGAAGCAGGAAATTTTCCGCAATCCTCAGCATCCTTATACGAAAGGCTTGCTTAAATCGTTGCCTCGCCTGGACCAAGACAAGGGAGAGCCGCTCGTGCCGATTATCGGAACGCCGCCGGATTTGATCAAACCTCCGCAAGGCTGCGGCTTCTGCAGCCGCTGCGACGAAGCGATGCAAGTGTGCGAGACGGAAATGCCGGAACGGACGGTTATTAGCGGCACGCAATCGGTGCGCTGCTGGCTGCAGCATCCGTATGCGAAGCAGGCGGGTTCGGCCGGCGGCAAGGAGGCGACCGTATGAGCAAGCCGTTTATCGAAGTCGAAGGCCTGAAGAAGTATTTCGACGTGGGGCACAAACGCGTCCTGAAGGCCGTTAACGACGTCAGCTTCACCATTCGGAAGGGCGAGACGCTCGGGCTCGTCGGCGAGTCCGGCTGCGGCAAATCGACGGCCGGCCGCACGTTGATCCGGCTGTACGAGCCGACGGCGGGCAGCGTCTCGATCGAAGGCACCGATATTATGAAGCTGCCCAAATCGAAATTCAAAGCTTACCGCAGCAAGATGCAGATGGTGTTCCAGGATCCTTACGCCTCTCTGAATCCGAGAATGACCGTGCTGGACATCGTCGGGGAAGCGCTGGATATTCACGGCCTCGCCGGCAGCAAGGCCGAGCGCAAGCGCCGGGTGGAAGAGCTGCTTGAGATGGTCGGCTTGAACGCGGAGCACGCCTCGCGTTACCCGCACGAATTTTCCGGCGGCCAGCGGCAGCGGATCGGCATTACCCGCGCGCTTGCGGTCGGACCGGAGTTCATGATCTGCGACGAGCCGATCTCCGCGCTCGACGTGTCGATTCAGGCGCAAATCGTAAACCTGCTGATCGAGCTGCAGAAGAAGATGGGGCTGACGTATTTGTTCGTCGCGCACGACCTGTCCATGGTCAAGTACATGTCGGACCGCGTCGCGGTCATGTATCTCGGGAAGATCGTCGAGATGGCGCGCAGCGAGGACTTGTACGCGGATCCGCAGCATCCTTACACGAAGGCGCTGCTGTCGGCGATTCCGGTTCCCGATCCGGACGTGGAGGCGAGCAAGGAACGGATCGTCTTGACCGGCGATCTGCCGAGCCCGGTCAATCCGCCGAGCGGGTGCCCGTTCCGGACGCGCTGTCCGGCGGCGACCGAGAAATGCGCGGCGGAGGCTCCGGTCTTCCGCGAGGTGCGCTCGGGCCACTTCGCGGCATGCCATTACGCTTAATGCGGAGATAAAACAAGGGCTGTCCTTCCATGGGCAGCCCTATTTCTTGACCTGTCATCCGCTCGATCTCTCGCTATCGGACACAGAAGACGTTATTTTGTTGAATTCCCCTCATTTTGCTGGCGATTCGGACAGACGATCCGTTATTTCGATTATAAGCGGCCGAAATCGCACTTTCGGAGCCGAATAACGGATCCTCTGTCCGCGAAGGTGCGCAAAACCCGGTTTTGTTCACCATTAGCGGATCCTCTGTCCGAACGGACTGGGCGATGGGGGCACGAGTCGGTCGATTCCTCCCAAGTAAGGTCGAAGTGCCTCCGGTACGCGAATCGAGCCGTCCTCGGCCTGATGGTTTTCCAGCAGCGGAATGAGGATACGCGGGCTCGCGACGGCCGTATTGTTCAAAGTATGGCAGTAACGCAAATTACCCTCGGCGTCGCGGTAACGGATGTTCGAGCGGCGCGCTTGGAAGTCGCGCAGATTCGACGAAGAATGGGTTTCCCCGTAAGCCTCTCGGCTGGGCATCCATGTTTCGATATCGTACTGCTTGTACGTTTTCTGCGACATATCGCCCGCGCAGACGGCCACAACCCGGTACGGCAGCTCCAGCATCGCCAGCAATTCCTCGGCGTTGGCGGTGATCTCGTGCAGCAGCCGTTCCGATAATGCCGGATCCGCTTCGCATAGTACGACCTGCTCGACTTTGGCAAACTGATGAACGCGGTACAACCCGCGCACGTCCTTGCCCGTCGAGCCGACTTCGCTGCGGAAGCACATCGAGGCCGCGGCGTGCCGGATCGGTTTCGAGACGTCGACGATCTCGTTCGCGTAATAAGCGACGAGCGGAACCTCCGATGTTCCGATGAGACATTTGCGTTCCGCTTCGATCCGGAACGTCTGATCCTCGCCTAACGGGAAAAATCCCGTCTGCTCGAGCGTCTCCGGCCGAACCATAAGCGGCACCTCAAGCGTCTCGAACCCTTTGGCGGCAAGGAGATCGAGCGCCAGCTGCTGGACGGCGCGGTGAAGCCGTACGCCCGTGCCTTTCAGGTAATAGTTGCGCGTTCCTGCCGCTTTGACCCCGCGGGCGAGGTCGAGCATGCCGTGCAACTCGCCCAACGCCACGTGGTCCAGTAGGGGGAAATCGGCCTTTCGGGGCGCGCCGACGCGCCGTATTTCGACGTTGTCGGCGTCCGACGAGCCTTCGGGCGTATCCGGCGAGACGAGGTTCGGCACAAGAAGCATGAGCTTTCCGTACCGCCGCAGCGCTTCCGCCAGACGGGCTTCCGCTTGCTTTAGGCTGTCGTTGATTCGCTTAGCCTCTTCTTTCGCCCAAAGGAAGTCGTTTGCCGGGTCGCCGACAGGGACGTTCCCGCCCTGGGCAATCGCCGCGATCTGCTCCGAAATCGCGTTCCGTTCGGCCCGCAGGCTCTCCGTCTCGCCGATAAGCGCCCTCCTCTTCTCGTCGCTGGCCAGCAGTTCCTTGACCGACAGGCGGATTCCTTTGCGGTCCGCCGCCTGCTGCACTTCATCGGCATTCTCCCGAATCGTTTCGATGCTCAACATGTTCCCGCGCTCCTTTCTTCGTACAACCTTTTTAGGAAAATAAAAAAAACGCTCTCGTCCTTCTGGGACGAGGAGCGTTTCATACTCGCGGTGCCACCCAAATTGACCGAACGGGCAGCCGTCCGATCCTCTTAGATCCGCAATAACGCGCGGCAACGGTTAACTTAGGGAACGATCGTAGAGGCGCGCGGCCTTCCGAATCTCCTTGACGAGAACGCCTCCGAGTTGGATGCTCTTCACGGGCATGATCTCGATATGCGATTTTTTTAGTAGTATAGCTTATCGAACGCCGTCAGGCAAGGGCTGCCCGCCTTATCAAGCGGCGTTCCGGCTAGATTGGCCGCGGTATTCGCATTCGCATGAAGGGGGGCATGAAGCGGGGCATGAAGCGGGGGTTGACAGACGTCCGCCGAATGGTATACTGTGATTCAAACGAAGCTATACTGTAACCGCAACGATGGGATTCAGTAGCGTTCGCAGTCCGCGTTCCAGAAAGCCGGCGGTCGATGCAAGCCGGTGCGCGAGCGAACCGCGAATTACGTCCCGGAGCTTCTTGTCCCGAACCCGTGCCGGCGCGGAAGGGCAGGACGGCCGCCAGCCGTTATCGGGCGAGAGTGGAGCAGCGCATCGGCGCAAGCTCAAATAGGGTGGTACCGCGATGACTCGTCCCTGTCTTACGACAGGGCGGGTCTTTTTGATGTTGAATTACTTGCGCAGAAGGAGAGAAATCGAAACATGGCCAACCTCGATCTAAACTTGCTGGAAAACCTCGAATACCGGGGCCTGATTTACCAGTCGACCGACCGCGACGGGCTGCAAGAAAAGCTGAACAAAGAGCCGATCGTTCTGTACTGCGGCTTCGATCCGACGGCGGACAGCCTGCACATCGGTCATCTGCTGCCGATTCTGATCTTGCGCCATTTCCAATTAGCCGGCCATAAGCCGATCGCTCTCGTAGGCGGCGGCACCGGAATGATCGGCGATCCGAGCGGCCGTTCGACGGAGCGCTCCCTGAATACGGCCGACACGGTCGCGCTCTGGACGGAGCGGCTGAAAGGGCAGCTGTCGCAATTTCTGGATTTCGAAGGCGCGGACAATCCCGCCAAGCTCGTCAGCAACTACGATTGGCTCGGGCAGCTCGATCTGATTACGTTCCTGCGCGACATCGGCAAAAACTTTACCGTCAATTACATGCTGGCGAAGGATTCCGTCGACTCGCGCCTCGCGAACGGCATTTCGTTTACCGAGTTCAGCTACATGATTCTGCAGTCTTACGATTTCTACAAGCTGCTTACGGATCACGGCTGCTCGCTTCAGGTCGGCGGCAGCGACCAGTGGGGCAACATTACGGCCGGCCTCGATCTGATCGGCAAAATGGGCGGAGGCGAGGCTTACGGCATGACGCTGCCGCTCGTTACGAAGAGCGACGGCAAGAAGTTCGGCAAATCCGAGTCGGGCGCCGTATGGCTGGATCGCAACAAAACGTCCGTGTACGCTTTCTACCAGTTCTGGATCAACACCGACGACAACGATGTCGTCAAGTTCCTGAAATATTTCACGTTCCTGGATCGCGAACGCATTGCCGAGCTGGAGCGGGAACTGGCTGAACGACCGGAGAAGCGCGCGGCGCAGAGAGAGCTCGCCCGCGAAGTGACCCGGCTCGTGCACGGCGAGGAAGCGCTCGCGAGCGCGGAGAAGATTACGGAAGCGCTCTTCTCCGGCGACGTCACGCAGCTGAACGAAGACGAGCTCGTCGAGGCGCTGCGGGATATGCCGACGACGGTTGTCGCGGGACAAGACGAGCATCCGCTCCTGGAGCTGCTCATCGCGACGAAAGCCGCGCCTTCCAAACGGCAGGCGCGCGAAGATATCGAGAAAGGGGCCGTCTACTTGAACGGCCGCCGGGAGCAGTCGCTCGAATTCGTCGTGGCGAAATCGGATCGCCTGCACGGCAAGTATGCCGTCATCCGCAGAGGCAAGAAAAACTACTTCCTCGTCAAATTCGAATAACTGGTCAGGAGGCTGCCCCGTCACGCGCAATCTCGAAGGCCTCAAGCGAAGAAGCCGTCCCGTCGAAGAACGGGAGGGTTTCTTCGTCTATCCTCTCGCTGTTTAACATCCGGTTCTGAAGTATAATACACTTGAGAAGGGGGAAGAGAGGCATGTTGGCCGCGGTTCATCATCAAGCATTGTTCAAGCAAGCGTACGAGAAAGCGCCGATCGGCATCGCCCTGATGTCGCCGGACGGCAGATGGTCCGGCGCGAACCCGGCGATGTCCCGAATATTCGGCTACGGTTCCGACGAATTATCGACGATGACGGCTGCGGACATGATCCATCCCGAGGACAAGGAGCGGCATCTGACCGGCATCCGGGAATTGCTGGACGGCGAGGCGGACGTTTTCGAAGCCGAGGCGCGTTATTTTCATAAGTCCGGAGAGATCGTATGGATCTCCCAGTCGGTAACGCTCGCGAGAGAAGAGTCCGGCGGGCAACCGTTATGCTTGATCGTGCAGATGATCGACAACACGAAGAGCAAGCAATCCGAGCAGAAGCTCCAGGAAAGCATCGAACGGTATACGTCCCTGAAAAAGTACAATCACGACGCGATCATCTCGTTCGGAATGGACGGCCGGATCATGAACGGCAATCGGATGGCGGAACGGTTGACCGGCTACCGGGTGGAGGAGCTGATCGGGACGAGCATTGCCGGCTTGATCGGCGAACGGAGTCTGCGCCTTATTTTTGCGGATACGGCCGATTACGCCGCCGCGGAGACGAGCATCGACCACGTGACGGACAAAGCGGGCAACGCGGTCGAAGTGTTGGCCACGCTCGCTCCGATCGTGATCTATGGCCGAACCGTCGGTTTCTATTTGATCGCGAAGGATATGAGCGAGCAAAAAAGGCTTTTGATCGAAAAAGAGGCGGCGGAGAAAATGAACCGGGCGAAAAGCGAGTTTCTGGCAATGATGAGCCACGAGATTCGCACCCCGATGAACGGCGTGATCGGCATGACGGATTTGCTTATGGAGACGAGCCTGGACCGGGATCAGCAGGAATACGTTCGCATCATGAAGCAGAGCGGGTCCACGTTGCTGGCGATCATCAACGATATTCTGGACTTCTCGAAGATCGAATCGGGCAAGTCGGAGATGTTGGACGAGCCCTTCTCGATCGGCGCCGTCGTGTCGGATTCGCTGAATACGATCATGTCCAAAGCGTTGGAGAAAAACCTCGAAGTGACCGCTTCGCTGTCGCCTAACGTCCCGGGGATCGTCGTCGGCGACGTCAAGAAACTGAGGCAAGTGCTCATGAATCTGCTTGGCAACGCGATCAAATTTACGCCAAAAGGGGCCGTTACGTTGTCGGTCGATTGCGTTCGCCGGGACGGGCATTGCGCGCATTTACGGTTCGAGGTCCGGGATACCGGAATCGGAGTGCCGGAGGAGAAAGCGCAGTTCCTGTTCGAGCCTTTCTATCAAGTGGACCATTTTATGACCCGCGAAACGGAAGGCACGGGGCTGGGGCTTGCGATATGCAAAAAGCTGCTGCAGCTCATGGGGGGCGACATTCGCTTCGAGCCGAAGACGTTGCCGAAGGGATCGTCGTTCATCTTCAACGTCGGGTTCCGCATTCACGAGGACCCCGGGTTCGTACAGGACGCGACGCCGTTCGAAGAAGAAGGCAAAGCGCCGAATCCGTTGCGCATTCTGATCGCGGAAGATCATCCGGTCAACCGGCTCGTCTTGCGGAGAACGATCGAGAAGCTCGGTTACGAAGCGACCGTCGTCTCGAACGGAGCCGAGGCGATCGAGGAGGTCCGGCGCGTATCGTACGATCTGATCTTCATGGACGTCCAAATGCCCGTCATGGACGGGGTGCAAGCCGCGAGATCGATCAAGGCCGACGAGACAGTCGACCCGAAACCGTGCATCGTCGCCGTGACCGCCTACGCGCTTCAAGGAGACCGGGAAAAATACCTCGAAGCGGGCATGGACGAATATGTGAGCAAGCCGATCAACAAAGAGAACATTGCGTCGATTATCGCAAGGTTCCTCGAACGTCAAGCGAGCATGGCTTAGCGAAGCGGAGAGGCCGTCGGATCCGAAGCGACGGCCTCTTATCGCGCGCCGGGAAGCTTCCGCCCGACCCTCAACGCCCAAGAGGCCCATACGCAGGTCAGCAGCATAAGGACGCCGGAAAGGACGAACAGCCCTTCGATGCCGATCCATCCCGACAGCGCGCCTCCGACGACGGGGCCCATCATATTGCCGAGGCTTAGCGCGCTGCTGTTGAAGCCGAACGCGCGGCTTTCCATGCCGTCGGGCGTATGTTTGCGAACGAGCGCGTTAACGGTCGGGATCAAGCCGCCCATGAAGCAGCCGAGCAGGAAGCGGTAGGCGAGCAATTCGCCGACGGAACCGGCGAACGCCTGGGGAATCAGCATGATCGCCGATCCGCCCAGAGACAGCAGCAAGATCCGCGAAGCCCCGACCTTGTCACTGAGCTTTCCGAGCAGCGGGGCGCTGATCAGATTCGAGATGCCGGTCACCGATCCGACGAAACCGGCGTAGAAAGCGAGATTTTCGGTAGAGCCATGGAGATGCTGCACGTACAGCGGGATGAGCGGCATCGGGCTTTGCATCGAGAACTGGATCAGGAACGTGACGGCCAGCAGCACCGGCAGCTGGCGGATGCCGATCAAATCGCGAAAGCCTTTCAGGACGCTCATCTGCGGTCTGGCCGCGGCGGCCGCGCGATCGAAGTTCTCGCGAACGAGAAGCCACGAAACGGCGGAGGCGAGGAACAGCAACGTTCCCGTAATATAGAAGATCGGGCGAAATCCGAAATTGTCCGCCATCAATCCGCCGATAAACGGGCCGAGAATCGCGCCCGCCGTTCCTCCGGATTGCAGCGATCCCATCGCGAAGCCCATCCGTTCCTTCGGCGTTGTCGCCGATACGAGGGAGACGGCGGCCGGGATGAATCCCGCGATGACCCCGTTCAGCACGCGAAGCGCCAGCAAGTGCCAGGGCGTCGTCGCGAAGCCCATCAGTACCATGACGATCGCCATGCCGAAGCCGGAGCGCAGCAGCATCAATTTGCGGCCGTACTTGTCCGAAAGCTTGCCCCAAATCGGTTGGAATAGAAAAGAAGTGACGAAATTCGCCGCGAAAATGATGCCGGCCCAGACGCCGATCTCGTGTTCGTCCGTCAGACCCAGGTCGTGCTGCAAATACAAGGAGAGGAAAGGCAAGATCATCGTCATGCCCGCCATCACGAGGAAGTTGCCGCACATTAAGACGATCAGGTTCACTTTCCAGCGCTGCATTTGCTGCTCCTTTCCCGTACGGTCGTCTGTCTCGTAAGTATACCATAAGGCGATTCCGGCGATAAAAAGCGCATTGTCAAACTATTGTCATACTCCGCCGCGGCTGCCAGGTTGTTCGGGCGAAGCAAAAGGGGCATAATGGAAGCAAAAGAAGCCAAATCGGCACAAAATGAGGCTGAATCGAATGGTGAAGAACGACTTGTTCCTGCGCGCGTGCAGAAGGGAACCGGTTGATCGCATTCCGGTATGGTACATGCGGCAGGCCGGACGCTACGATCCCGATTATCGTAAAATCAAAGAGAAATATTCCTTGCTGGACATTTGCCGGCAGCCGGAGTTGGCCGCCGAAGTCACGTTGATGCCGATCCGCAAGCTCGACGTAGACGCGGCCATTTTATATTCCGATATTATGAATCCGGTCGCTTCGATCGGGATCGATTTCGACATCGTTAAGGACGTCGGGCCCGTGATCGGCAATCCGATCCGGAGCGCGGCCGACGTCGAACGGCTGAAGCCGATCGACGTGGAGGGCGACCTGTCCCACGTGCTGAAGACGATCGAAATTTTGAACCGCGAGCTGGAAGTGCCGCTCATCACGTTCGCGGGAGCGCCTTTCACTCTCGCCAGCTATTTGATCGAAGGGCGTCCGTCCAAGTCTTACATTCGTACGAAGGCGCTTATGTATGGAGACTCTCGGACTTGGCACCTGCTGATGGAGAAGCTCGCCGACATGGCCGCGACGTACTTGCGGGCGCATATCGGCGCGGGAGCGAAGGCGGTGCAGCTGTTCGACAGCTGGGTCGGATCGTTGGCGCCGGAAGATTTCAAGAGCTTCGTGCTTCCGCATATTCGCCGGATCTTCGAGCAGCTGTCGGACCTCGACGTTCCGAAAATTTATTTTCCCGGCGTCAGTTCGGGCGAGCTGCTGCCGCATCTGTCCGGCTTGCAGGCGAACGTCATCGGGCTGGACTGGCGCGTGCCGCTCGCGGAAGGAAGGCGGAGGCTGGGCGGCCGATTCGCGATCCAAGGCAACCTCGATCCTTACGTGCTGACCGCCCCGCAGGACGTCATTCACGAGCGCGCCGCCAAGCTGCTGGACGAAGGCATGAAGGAGCCCGGCTATATTTTCAACTTGGGACACGGCTTGTTTCCGGAGGCTTCATTAGACAAATTGAGAGAGTTAACGGCGTTCATCCATCGTTATAGCGAACAAATAACAGGCGCGGAGGTGAAAGCGTGAGCGCGGAGAAGAAACCGGTCGGCGTGCTGGTCATGTCCTACGGGACGCCGGAGAGCATGGAAGGCATCGAAGCTTATTACACGCATATTCGCAGAGGACATCCTCCGACCGCGGAGCAGCTGGAAGACTTGACGAGCCGTTACCGGACGATCGTCGGAGGCGTGTTCCCCTTAAGGGAAAACACGAACCGCCAAGCGGAAGCGCTGCAGCGGAAGCTGGACGAGCTTGCGGGCGAAGGCGCGTATGCCTGCTACCAAGGCTTGAAGCACGCGGCGCCCTTCATCGAAGACGGGATTTCGGCGATGGCCGCGGACGGCATCCGGGAAGCGGTAGGCATCGTTCTGGCGCCGCATTATTCCTCGATGAGCGTAGGCGGCTACTTGAAGCGCGCGCAAGCTGAAGCGGATAAGCTCGGCATCTCTTTCCGGGGCGTCGAAGAGTATCATCTGCACCCCGAGCTGATCGACGCTCTCGCCAAGCGCGTATCCGAAGGCCTGGCAAAGTTCGGCGAAGACCGGGAGAACGTGCTTGCACTGTTCAGCGCGCACAGCCTGCCTGCCAAAATTGTGGAGATGAACGACCCGTACGCCGACCAGCTGCTTGCCACTTCGGCCGCCGTCGCGGAAGCCGCGGGCGCGGACCGGTGGCAGTTCACCTGGCAAAGCGCAGGTCAGACCGGCCAGCCTTGGCTCGGGCCCGATATTCTGGAGACGTTGGACCAATTGGCGGCGGAGGGCGTCCGCTCGGTGCTCGTCGCTCCCGTCGGCTTCGTGTCCGACCATCTTGAAGTGCTGTACGATATCGACATCGAAGCGAAGCGGTTTGCGGAGGAGAAAGGCATTCGACTGGAGCGGATCCGCATGCTGAACGACGATCCTCAGTATATGGCGGTCCTGGCCGATTCGGTGATCGGGCTTGCGACTAGGAGGAGCAGCGATGAATAGAAGTCGCCGGGTGGCGGTGCTGGGCGGCGGAATAACCGGCCTCAGCGCCGCTTTTTATTTGCTCAAGCAAGCAGACGAGCGCGCGGAGACGATCGAGCTGACCGTATTCGAAGGCTCGGCTCGGCTCGGCGGACGCGTGAACACGCTGCGCAGGGACGGCTTCGTCATCGAACGCGGGCCCGATTCGTTCCTGGCCCGCAAACGGCCGATGATCGAGCTCGCCCGCGATCTCGGCATCGACGGAGAGCTGACCGGCACGAACCCGTCGGCCAGCAAGACGTATATCTCCAGCGGGGGCAAGCTTGTGCCGATGCCGCAAGGGTTGATTCTCGGCGTTCCATACGGCCGAGACAAATTTATGGCGACTCGTCTCGTGTCCGAAGAGGGCAAGCGGAGGGCGTGGGAGGAATCCGAGCTTCCGGCTGAAGCGAACGGGCCGGACGAGACGGTCGGTGCTTTCCTGGAAAGGCGCATGGGCAAGGAGATGGTCGAGCGCATATTCGAGCCGCTGCTTGCGGGCATCCATGCCGGCGATCTGTACGCGCTTGGCCTGGAGGCGACTTTCCCGCAGTTCAAGCGCATGGTCGCGGAGCACGGCAGCTTGATCGCCGGCACCCGTGCGCAGCAGCAAGCGGTGGCCGCCGCCAAGGCGAAAGCGGACGCGGAAGCCGTTGCCGGAAAATCGGCGGCCGCCGATTTCAGCGGCTTGCCGCCTAGCGCTTTCCTAACGTTCAAGAATGGGTTGTCCACCGTGATCGAAGCGCTGGAGGAGAAGATTCGGGCGTCCGGCGGCGAGGTCCGGACGGGCGCGGCGGTCGAGGCGATCGATGCTCCGGCAGCCGGCGGAGCCTATCGGCTGCGCTTGTCGGACGGATCGTCGACCGAAGCCGATCACGCGATCGTCGCGCTGCCGGCCGCGGCGGCCGCGAGTCTGCTTGCGCCGCACGCGGACGTATCGGCGCTGACCGCCATCCGGTACGTGTCCGTGGCGAATGTCGTGCTCGGGTTTGACGCCGACGGCTTCGACCATGAATTGGACGGCTCCGGCTTCCTCGTGCCCCGCGGGGAAAACCGAACGATTACGGCGAGCACGTGGACGTCGTCCAAATGGCCGCACACCGCGCCGGCCGGCAAGCGCCTGATCCGCTGCTACGTCGGCAGAGCGGGAGACGAGCAAGGCGTGGAGCTGGACGACGAAGCGATGGTCGCGGCGGTGAGGAAAGACCTTCGCGAGCTGATGGGACTTACGGCCGAGCCGGCGTTCGCCGAGATTACGAGATTGCGCCGTTCGATGCCCCAATACCCGGTTGGCCACGTCGACGCGATCGCCGCTTTCCGCGCCGAACTGGCGGACAAGCTGCCCGGCGTAATCGCGACGGGCGCCGCATTCGAAGCGGTAGGGTTGCCGGATTGCGTCGCGCAAGGGAAGCGGGCGGCTGAGGCGTTGCAGCGCTGACGCTCCCGATTTCTTGTCACCGGGACCGGTGAGCGGCTACAATGAAAATAACCGATAGACGATAAGCCATCGAACAAGAAGCGGAGGTGCTTCGATGCCGTCGCAATCGGCGGTGACCGCCGTCATCCTGGCCGGAGGCCGGGGCCGGCGGATGGGCGGATGCAACAAAGCGCTGCTGACGCTCGGCGGAGAAACGATCATCCAGCGGCAGCTTCGGGAGGTGTCGGCGATAACGGACGACATCATCGTCGTCGCTAACGACGCCGATTTCGCGGAGCGATTATCCGGGGCCGGCGTCGCAAGAGTCGTTCCCGACCGGTTCGCGGGAGCCGGTCCGCTTGCCGGGGCGCACGCGGGCTTCGCCGCCGCCGCCCATCCCCGGATCTGGCTGCTCGGCTGCGATCAGCCGTACGCCAGCGCCGCCGCCGTGAGCTTGCTGCTGCAACGGATGGATAAGGCCCGCGCCCTCGCCGCGATTCCCCGCATCGCCGGCAAGCTGCAGCCGCTGCACGCCGTATACCGAAGAGAGGCCGGAGCGGTCGCTGAAACGTTACTCCGTACGGGAGAGCGAAAGATGCTGATCTGGCTGGAGCGCCTCGATCGGATCGACGTCGAAGAGAGCGAGCTGATCACATTCGGCCTGACGCCGTCTTTCGCCAATGATATCGATACGCCGGAGCAATACGAGCGAGCGATCGCTTCTTGGACGGCAACTAAAGGAGATCGTGACTAAATGCATGGTAACGAGAGTCCGGACCGGTTTCGCCGCAAAGCCGTGCAGCCGGAAAAAGCGCGGCAATCGATTCTGGCGCATGTCGCGACGCTTCCTTCCGAACAGGCGTCGCTGCACGACGCTTGGGACAGATATCTGGCCGAGCCGCTGATCGCGCCGATCCCCTTTCCGCCTTATCGCAGATCCGGGATGGACGGTTATGCCGTTCGGGTTGCGGATTTGGAAGCCGCCGAGCAGGACCGTCCGGCGGAGCTCGCGGTGCTCGAAACCATTCCCGGAGGCGCGGAACCGAACTATCCCGTCGGAGCGGGACAGGCCGCCCGCATTATGACCGGCGGAATGGTTCCCGAAGGGGCGGATGCCGTCGTCATGCTGGAGATGACCGAAACCGTCATGCGCGCAGAGCAGCCGGTCGTTCGAATCGGGAAGCGCGTGCCGATAGGTGCGAATATATCGGAGATCGGCTCGGAGATCGGGCAAGGCGCCTTGCTGTTGCCGGCGGGGACCAGGATCGGAGTCGGGGAGACGGCTCTTCTGGCGGCATGCGGCTGCTCGCGGGTATCCGTGGCGCGGCGGCCTCGGGTGGCCGTTCTGTCCACCGGGAGCGAGCTTCTCGAAGTCGACGAGCCGCTCTTGCCGGGCAAGATCCGCAACAGCAACTCGCCGATGCTGGCGGCGCTGATTCGGGAAGCCGGCGGCGAACCGGTTCCGCTCGGGAAAGTGCCGGACGACCCGGCACAGGCCGATGCCCTTGTCAGGCAGGCGTTTGCCGCCTGCGATCTGCTGCTGACGACCGGGGGTGTCTCGGTCGGGGACTACGACGTCATGGTCGACGTGCTGGGTCGGCAGGACGTGAAGCTTTTGTTCAATAAAATCGCGATGAGGCCCGGGAGTCCGACGACGGCGGCCCTGATCGGCGATCGGGTGGTCGTCGCGCTGTCCGGCAATCCCGGCGCCTGCTTCGTCGGGTTTCATCTGTTCGTCGCCCCGGCGATCGCCAAGCTGCTGGGCCGCGATCCGGAGCCGCAACGGTTTCGCGCGTATTTGGGAGCGGACTTCCCGAAGGTGAACGCTTACCGAAGGTACGTTCGGGCCCGTACGGAACGGAAGGAAGGGACCGTGTGGGCGACGCCGACGGGAGACGACAAATCGAGCCTGATGACGACGATCGTCGGCGCGGATTGCCTGATCGAAGTTCCTCCCTTGAAGGAAGGGCTTGTGAAAGGGCACCCGGTCACCGTCTGGAATATCGCTCGATCGTAGCGGGGAGGAATAGCCGTGCGTATTATGCAAGTCGTCGGTTACAAAAACGCGGGTAAAACGACGCTGGCGTGCGAGCTCGTCCGCGCGCTGGCCGCGGAAGGGCGCAAGGTCGGGACCCTCAAGCGAGACGCCCACGATTGCGAGCCCGAGCCCGAAGGCGCAGACACGCGGCGGCACCGGGAAGCCGGAGCGGCGGCGTCCGCGCTCGCGTCCTCTTCCCGCACGTCCTGGGTGCTGGAGCGGCCGACTCCGCTGGAGGAGCTGGTCTCCGGCATGGAGGCTCGCGGGATCGAACATTTGATTATCGAAGGCTTCAAGACGGCCGCTTATCCGAAGATCGCGCTCTTGCGCGACGAAGGGGATGCCGACCTGTTGCGGCTTGCGAACGTCGTTGCGACGGCGACCCGACTGCCGCTGCCGGAGATCGAACGGGAAGCGGAGCAGCGAGGAATCCCCGTATTCGTGCAGCCCAATCCGGAATCTTTCGGCCCGCTGCTCGCTTATATTCGATCGCTGGATGACCGGAATTGACCGTTCAGCTTTCTCCCCGCATTTATTCACTTTGATCTTCCGTTATCGGACACAGAAGCCCTTATTTTGCCGAAACCCCTCATTTTGCAAGTCGTTCGGACACAGGATCCGTTATTTCGATAAAGAAGGGCCGAAATCGCCATCATTGAGTCAATTAGCGGATTCTCTGTCCGAATGCCCCGGGGAAGGGCGACGAGACGAAGAGTTACCGCCCGGCGATCTCGGTTCAGCACATTGCAGATAACAGTTATACGTGTTACGATGATTGAAATACTTATGCCGGACGCGAAGCACGCGCCGCTCTGTTTCTCCTTTGGGAGGACGGGCGGCGTTTTTGTTTTCCGATTCGGAAAGGAGAGCGGTTGTGCATGGGAATCGATCATGATCGGCTGTATAAGGAGCTGCTGCAAACTTTTTTCAAGGAGTTCATGGAGCTGTTTTTTCCCGATATTTCCAAGTTTATCGATTATTCGCACGTCAAGCTGTTGTCCCAGGAATTATTTTCGGATATCGCGCGAGGGACGACGAAGAGAGTGGACGTATTAATCGAAACGAAGCTGCTCGAGGAAGACGGCGTTCCCGGGGAGACGAAGAAGAAGCGGGCGCTGATCATCGTTCATTTGGAACCTCAATCCTACTATCAGTTCACGTTCTCGGAGAGAATGTTTCTATACTCGGGCAAGCTGTACGAGAAATATCGCCGCCGAATTGTTCCGATCGCCATATTCAGCCATCGCCGACAATTGATCGAACCTTCGGAATTTTCGTGGCGCTTTCCTTTTCTGGACGTGCTTCGTTTCCGCTATTTGACGGTTCAGCTCAAGAAGCGGAATTGGAGAACGTTTCTCGGTCAGGATAATCCGGTAGCTGCTGCGCTTCTGAGCAGTTTGGATTATAATAAGGCTGAGCGCGTGCAAGTGAAGCTCGAATTTCTTCGCATGATCACCCGGATGAAACTGGATCCGGCCCGCATAAAGCTGTTGGCCGTTTTTTTCGAATCTTACTTGCAGTTGACGAAGGACGAGGAAGCCGAGCTGGAGGAGAATCTCGATCGACAACGTTTGAAGGAGGAGAGCGAGCTGATGGAATGGATGACTTCTTGGGAAATCAAAGGGATGAAAAAAGGGTTGAAGGAAGGCCGGGAGGAAGGCTTGAAGGAAGGCCTCCAGAAAGGCCTCCAGAAAGGCAAACTCGAAGGCAAGCAAGAAGTCGCGCTGAAAATGCTGGAGAAAGGCATGGACGCGAAGACGATTCGCGAGGTGACCGGTCTTTCTCCGAAGAAGCTTGCCCAGCTTCGCGAATCTCTCGTCGAACGGATCGAGGAACCGAGTCCTTATTGACAAAGCTTGGGCGGTAAGGTACAGTATCTGGGAAACCCGAGGCTGCAAGGTTTCCCGAAGGATCGATCGCTTCCCGCCTCGCGAGCCGCGGCGGTGAACCGAAGTATCCGTCGTCGGGATCGTCCCGTTATCCGCTAGAGGAGTGCCGCGGCATCGACGGCATTCGAATAAGGGTGGTACCGCGTACGCATTCGTCCCTGACGAGTGCGTTTTTTTGTTTTATTTGAGGGGGAGATTGGACCAAGTGAGACAAAGCCGATTGTTCGCTCAGACGTACCGCGAAGCCCCGACCGGGTTCGCGGGTACGATCGGCTTGAACGCGCCGATACTCGTCGATCGCGCGATCAGAGCAGGCGGCGACTGGATCGCGGGAGGCAACGAGCGGGACGTTCACGTCAGAGGCGTTCGTCCGGGACTGAATAAGCACAGAAGTTGATCGAAGAGACGGATTGCGATAGAGTTGTGACGAAAAAGGTTGAAAGTCAAGGAGCGCAAGAATGGATTTCTTCGAAAAAATCGCCGGCCAAGCCGGCATCGTTCTGAACGAAGCGCAGAGAGCGGCCGCTTCCCACGCCGAAGGACCGTTGCTGCTGCTCGCGTCCCCGGGCTCGGGCAAGACGACGACGCTGCTCGCGCGAATCGCTTACTTAATGGTAGAGAAGGGCGTCCCGGCAGGGCGGATCAAAGCGGTGACGTTCAGCAAAGCCGCGGCCGAGGATATGAAGACGAGGTTCGCGAAGCTTTTTCCGGCGTCAGGCCCGGAAGCTCCGGCGTTTTCGACGATTCATAGTCTCGCTTTTGAGATCGTCAGGGAGCATTTCAGGCGACGCGGCATCGCCTATCGCATCATCGAGAGCCGGGCGGGAGACGATGACGCGGATCGTCCGGGAAAAGCGAAAATTGTCCGGGAGCTGTATCGGCGCGAGAACGGCGATTATCCGACCGACGAGCGGATGGAAGAGCTGACGCGTTATATCGGATTCGTCAAAAACAAGCTCGTCCCGCCGGACAAGCTCTCCGAGGTCAAGTGCGACGTTCCGAAGGCGGAGGCGATTTTCCGGGCATACGAGCATTACAAGAGGTCGAGGGAAGAACGCCTGCTGATCGACTACGACGATATGCTGACGATCGCGAACGAAGTGCTGGCCGAGGACGCCGACCTTCTCTTGAAATACCAGCGTCGTTACGATTACGTCATGACGGACGAAAGCCAGGACACGTCGCGCGTGCAGCACGAGATCGTGGATAAGCTCGTCCGGGCGCACGGCAATTTGTGGGTCGTCGCCGACGACGACCAGAGCATCTACGGTTGGCGGGCGGCGGATCCGGGTTATTTGCTCGATTTCAAGAAGAACCATCCGAATGCGGTCATCCTTCTGCTCGAGCGGAATTACCGGTCTACGCCCGATATCGTCGACATCGCGAACCGGTTTATCAAGCGCAATCGCAGCCGCTATGACAAAAATATGTTCACCTGCAACCCGCCGGGAGAACCGATTGCGATTACGGTGTTGCCGGATCATCGCTATCAGGCGAAATACGTCGCGGAGAAAATCCTCGACGAAGGCGAGCCCGGCGAGACTGCCGTTCTGTACCGCAACAACAGCTCCTCGATCCTGCTGATGAACACGCTCGACCGGGCCGGCATTCCCTTCTGGATAAAGGACGGAGAAACGCGATTTTTCTCCCATTGGGTCGTCGAAGACGTGCTCAACTTCATGCGTCTGACGTTCAATGACCGGCGTCCGGACATTTTGGAGAAAATCCATCTGAAGTTCAACGGCTACGTCTCAAAAAAACAAATGGAGCAGCTGCTTAGACTGGAGGCGGATCCCGACGAATCGGTGTTCGACCGGCTGCTCAAGCATATCCCGTTGCGGGAGTATCAGACGAAAGCGTTGGTTGCGTGCAAGCTAACGTTCCGAGGCATGCGGGGCGCTTCGCCGCTGGAAGTGATCCGAACCGTGCGAGACAAGCTCGGCTACGACAAATCGCTAGAGAAATCGTGCGAGCGAATGGGCTACCGCAAGGAGACGCTCGCCGGCATTCTGAACGCGCTCGAAGAGATTGCCGAGCCGCTCGGCACGATGGAGGAATTCGCGGCGCGGCTGAAGTTTCTCGAAGGAAGGATGAAACAGGCGAAATCGGTCAAGCGGGAAGGAGCGGTTACCTTATCCACGCTGCACAGCGCCAAGGGATTGGAGTTTTCCCGCGTCTTCATCGTCGATCTCGCGGAGGGAGTGTTGCCTTCGGCGGACGACGTGCGGAAATGGGAGAACGGTGACCGCGAGGAGATGGAAGAAGCCGCTCGTCTGTTTTATGTCGGGATGACGAGGGCGAAGCGCAAGCTGGAGCTGCTCTCTTACGCGAGAAAAGAAGGAGAGGCGGCACAGCCGTCCCGGTTCGTCGAGGAGGTGCGCGGGCTGCAGCGGTCTGCCGGGCACACGGCCGGCGCCGGACACGCCGAACCCGGCAGCGCCGGTTCCGTCGGCAAAGCCGCTTCGGGCCAAGCCCGTCCGGCGAAGCGCGCGGCTCTCCCCCGGACCCCCGCCGCCAATCCGAACGCGATCCGCGATCCGGCCAAGCTGGTCGTCGGAGCCCGGGTGCGTCACGGCGCATTCGGCGACGGGGAAATCGTCCTCGTCATCGGAGACAGCTTGGAGATCCGATTCGAAGCCGGAACGAAACGGTTGTCCGCGAACGTTTGCATGCAGATGGGGCTGCTGGAGCTGGTCGCTTCCTCTCGAAGTTAGCTTAACCCTTCGCGAGCCGACTCCTTCACGAGCCCGTCGACCGGTATCTTCTGACGCCGAAGCTCCAGACCAGCAAGCATGGCACGATGAACAAGCAGCCCGCCAGCGGCGCGAGCATATACAGGAAGCCGTTGCCGTCGGTTTTGCCGAGAATATATTGCAGAGGCAAATAATTCACGCAGCCGAACGGGATGACATAAGTGAAAAAGCGCGTCACCCATTTCTGATAAATATCGAGCGGATATTGCGCCATTTCCCGCCCGCCGTCCGTAAAGATGTTGCCCACTTCCAGCCCCTGAACCGTCCAGAAGCACATCGTCGCCATCAAGACGAAAATGCCGGCGAAGATCGCCACGCCGCTGGCGATCATGAGCAGCAAGGTCACGGCTTTCAGCGGCGTCCAATCGGCGTCGACGCGGGAGATTGCCCAACCGAGCACGACCGCGCTCTGCAGCAAGCGGCCGACGCGCGTGAACTCGAATTTCGAGCCGAGCACCTGAAGGACGGTGCTGCGCGGCCGCACGAGCAGCCTGTCGAAGCCGCCGGTCACGATCAGCTCCGAGAACATGTCGAACCCGCGCGCGAAGCATTCGGCGACGGCGAACGCCATGTGAATGACGCCGAAGACGAGCGCGACTTCGAAGAAGTCCCAGCCCTGAATCTGGCCGAACCGGTCGAACAAAATGTACAGGCCGGCGAATACCGAAAAGGGGATGAAAAATTGCCCGAAAGACAGCAGCCAGAACGACGTTCGATATTGCATCTGCGACTTGAACAGGATGAGGATGTATTTGCCGAACAGTTTCATGCCGTCAGCCTCCTTGTACGACGACTCGCCGCAGTGCCTTGCCCATGGCAAATTTGCCGAACCAGACAAGCGCCGCCAGCCAGATCAGCTGAATCGGAACGGTCCGCATCGCTTCGGCGACGGAAATATGGCCCGAATAGACGCGAAAAGGAAAATCGGCGGCCAACCGGAACGGGAGGGCGTAGACGATCGTCTGCAGCCAGTTGGGCATAAGCGGCACGGGAACGATCATGCCGGCCAGGAATTCCCCGGCCACGCCGAACATAAGCAAGGAGCCCGCGGCCGACATCGTCACGAAGGTCGAAATATAGATCAGCATCGAAACGGCGACGAGAACGAGCAGGCCGAGCAGGAGCGCGATCAGGAACATGCCCCCGGTCGCGAGGTCGCGGGGCGGCGGCAGCCGATAAGGCGAAGGCAACAGCAGCGCAACGGCGAGAATCGGCAGGCAGCGGAGCGCGGCGCTGGACAAGCGCTGCGCGAGCAGCTTGGCGTACCATAGGCCGTACAGTCCGCTCGGCCGGCACAATTCGTAGGCGATGTTGCCCGACGTGATGAGCTGGAACAGCTCGTTGTCGCGGAACCATAAGGCGATAAAGGCGAGGAACGCTTGCTGAAGCCATACGTAGGCGACCAATTCCCCGAGGGACATAGGCGGGTTGGCGAGCGGCTGGGCGTAGAAGGCTTGATAGACCATAATGATGATGAAGCCCCAGAAAAACTGCGTCGCGATGCCCGCCAGCGCGGCCGAACGGTACTGGAAGCCCGTCGCGAGCTTGAGCCGGAACACCGATAAGTAGGCTCTCATGAGATCTCGTACTCCTTGTACATTTTCACGAGCACCTCTTCGATTGGGGAGCTGCCGGCCGGAGCAGCCTCCGCGGCGTTCGCGTACTTGTCCCGCAGCGCGCCGAGCTCTCCGTCGTAGAGCAGCTTCCCTTTGCCGATGAGCAGGATTCTGCGCGCGAGCGCCTCGATGTCGTTCATGTCGTGGGTCGTCAAGATGACGGTAACGCCCTTCTCCTTGTTGATCGCGGCGATGAATTGCCGCACTGCGATTTTGGACACGGCGTCGAGCCCGATCGTAGGTTCGTCGAGGAACAGGATGTCCGGACCGTGCAGCAGCGACGCCGCGATCTCGCAACGCATCCGTTGGCCGAGACTGAGCTGCCGCACGGGCGTGCGCAAGATGCCGCCGAGATCGAGCGTCTCCGTCAATAGGCGGAGATTTTTGCGGTATTCGGCATCGGGCACCCCGTAAATGTCCCGCAGCAGGTCGAACGAATCGATGACCGGAACGTCCCACCAGAGCTGGGAACGCTGCCCGAACACGACGCCGATGCGCTTGACGTATTTGACCCTGTCGAGCCACGGCGTGAAGCCCATTACGGTGCACGTGCCGCCGTCCGGCACGAGAATGCCGCTCATCACTTTGATCGTCGTCGACTTCCCCGCTCCGTTCGGTCCGATATAGCCGACGATTTCCCCGGGCTCGATCGAGAACGAGATGTCGCTTAGCGCGGCGACTTCCGTATATTCCCGCCGAAACAGCGCTTTGAACGCGCTGGCGACCCCCGACGTTCTCCGCGCGATTTTGAAGCTCTTGCGTATTCCGTTCAGCTTGATCAAATCGTTGTCCTCCCGTATGAATTGAAAAAGCGACAGGGAGAAGATGGTATCACTAGCGCCGAATGGTTGTCAAGCTTTTTTATCGTTTCGATGGGTATAGGCAACGAGTTCGCTTGATGCTACCATGCTGACGGACACAGAAGCCCTTATTTTGCCGAAACCCCCTCATTTTCCCGGCGATTCGGACAGACGATCCGTTATTTCGATGATCAAGGGCCGAAATCGCACTCTCGGAGCCAAATTACGAATCCTCTGTCCGCGAAGGTGCGCAAAACCCGGTTTTGTTCACAATTAGCGGATTCTCTGTCCGAACGGCCCAGAGGATTGGAGTAAGGGCGGGGCGGTGAGCGGTCGGGCATTGGAGTAAGGGCGAGGCTATGGGCACATGGTTTTTCTACCCTCGCATTGTCCATTTTTATCCCTCCATGATGGAAATAGCAACTTATCGGCGGGGCGGGCCGCTCTTATAATGAAGGGAACGGAATCTGGCCCAGGATCCGCGCACCCCGACGGTGCCTCCTCCTGCTATAATGGATTTAACTTTTCCGAGAGGACGGACGCCCGCAGATGAGCTTGAGCAAACGCTTGTTCGCTGCCTTTATCGCCTTCATCATCGTTCCGCTATTCGTTCTGGGAAGCGTGACTTATCTCGTCTCGCAGAAGGTGACCCAGGAGAAGTACGCGGAGCAGACGGAGCTGACGCTTAAGGCCATCGGCAGAAATATCAACAATATGATCAAGGAAGCGAATTATTTCTCCGATTTCTGGGTTACGATGGACAACAGCGTGGAAGTCGTCGAGCAATCGATCGACGGAGCGGGCCAGGGCGGAGAGGTCGCCGGCGACGCGCCGCGCACGGCCGATTCTTACTCCCAGCTGCTGGAGAAGGAGAAGCTCCGCCAACGCGTGCTGCTGACTTATCCGGGCATTAATTCCGTAACGTGGTACCGCAACGACGGCAAGCAAGTAAACGTCAACTTCTCGAAGGACTCGCCGATCGAGCGAACGGAGCTGGAGAACCACCCGATCTATCAAGAGGTGCTGAGGAAAAACGGCGCTCCCGTCTGGGTCGGGCCGAACGAAGACGCGAAGCTGACCGGAGAGGACAATCTGTTCACGCAAATCCGCGTGCTGCTCGACGTCGAGACGCTCAAGAGCAAAGGCATTCTCGTCACCCGATTTCAGATGAGCGAACTGAATCGCATTTTCAGCTTCTATAACAGCCAAGGGAAGATTGACCGGCGCTTCCTGATCGTCGCGGTCAACGGCAACATCGTGTATGACAACGAAAAAGCGGCGGCCGGCATGCGGATCACCGATTACGTGGAAGGCATCGACCTAAGCGGCAGCGCGACCCAGAACGAGACGCTTGCCTTCGACGGCCGCAAAAGCCTCGTCTCCGTGCAGGATCTGCAGCTGCAGCGGCTCGGCGTCGGCGACTGGAAGCTGGTGATGGTGACATCGTGGCAATATTTATCGGGAGACATGGCGATCGTGCTTCGCTGGACGGGCGTTATTACGTCGATCTCGCTCATTCTCGCGCTCGTGTTCAACCTGATGTTCGTCCGCCGGACGGTCACGTTCATCGTGCGGGTCGTTCGGGCGATGCGCCAGGTGGAGCGCGGCGATTTGTCGACGCGGGTCGCCGTCGTCGGCAACGACGAGACGGCGGCGTTGTCCAAAGGCTTCAACAGGCTCGTCACGCGCGTGTCCGAGCTGCTCGACGACGTGAAGCAGGAGCAGTCGCGCAAGCGCAAGGCGGAGATGATGCTGCTGCAGGCGCAGATCAAGCCGCACTTCCTGTTCAACGCGCTGGAATCGATCAATATACTGGCGGTGCAGAACGAAGGCCGCAAAGTCAGCAAGATGGTTCAGCGGCTGGCGAACATTCTCCGGATCAGCATTCAACAGAAGGAAGAAATCACGATCGGGCAGGAGCTCGAGCATTTGGCGAGCTATCTGGAAATTCAGAAATACCGTTTCGAGGAGCTGTTCGAATACGCGATCGACGTGCCGAAGGAGCTGATAAACCATTCGATTCTCAAGCTGACGCTGCAGCCCCTCGTCGAGAACAGCATTCAGCACGGGTTCGAAGGCATCGAATATATGGGGAGAATCGAGATCAAGGCGGCGCGCGAAGGCAACAACGTCGCGTTCTATATCGCCGACAACGGAATCGGCATTCCGGAGCAGCGGATGGACCGGATCGCGACGGGCGGCATCACTTCGCTGCAGGAAATGTACGAAGAGTCTCCCGAGACCGGCGAGCGCCGCGGCCTCGGCGTGGGCAATGTGGCCGACCGGCTCCGAATCCATTACGGGCCCGGCTTCGGATTGATGCTGTGCAGCGCGCCGGGTCACGGCACGATCATCAAATGCGTCATTCCGATCGCCGCGGCGAGGAGGGAAATCGCTTGAGACTGAAGGCGTTATTGATCGACGACGAAGTCAACATCCTGAAAAATCTCCAGGCCGTCGTTCCGTGGGAGGATTTGAATATCGAGCTGGTCGGGACGGCGCGCAACGGCGAAGCGGCGCTCGAAATCGCCCGTTCCGCGCGTCCCCAGCTCATTCTGTGCGATATTCGCATGCCGGTCATGGACGGAATCGCCTTTCTGGGCGCGTTGCGGGAATTCGACAACGAAGCCGAAGTGATCATGATGACCGGGTACCAGGATTTCAGCTACGTCCGCTCGGTCATCCGTTACGAAGTCAAGGATTACGTCTTGAAGCCGATCGATTACGAGGAGCTGGCCGAGACGATTCGTCGGCTCGCGGACGGCATTCGGGAGAGAAGCATCGAACGGCAATCGATGCAGCAGGAATGGAAGCAGGTATTCCACCTCGCTTACGAGAAAGTCTTGTACGATCAAATTATCGACCTGAGCGGCGCGTCCAGCCGCCCGTTCCTGAAGCTCGGCGAATCGGAAGGCGGAAACTTGGCGTTCGCGATGATGCTGGTCGACGTCGAGGACTATTCCAAGCGGGAGAAAGCCTGGGAGGACAAGGAACGCAAGCTGTGGAATTTCGCGATTCACAATATTTTGCAGGAAAATCTCGACGCCTTCGGCGTGTCCTATTCCGTCATTCAAGTGCGCAGCGGGGAATGGTGCGTGCTGATCGAGCGGAGCGCTCCCGATATTTACGACCGGGAGCAAAGCCTGCGATGGGCGGAGACGCTCCGCCAGGCGGTTCAGAGCTATCTGAAGCTAAGTATCCGGATCGCGCTGCACCCGGCCGAGGCGAACCTGAAGCAATTGTCGAAAATTTATAAGAGCCTGCAGCGTTCGCTATACTTATCCGCGCCCGCGAGCGGGAGCGTCATCGTATCGGAGAAGCCGCGGGGCAATCCGGATTCCTCCCAGCCGCTCTGGGACGGGATCGAAGAGATGGTCACAGGTCTCAAGCGATGCGATCGCCGCCGCACGGAGACCGCTCTGAAAGCGCTGAACGAGGGCTTCCGCTCGTTGCCGGAAGCTTCGTTCGAGCGAGTCGCGCCGATCGTGCATTACCTGTGCATCCACCTTCTGAAGGAGATGCGCGCCTTGGAGGTCATCACGCGCGAGGAAGAGATCGCGATCTGGAAACAGATCGACCAGCACCACGGGATCCGGGAGACGCTTCTGGTCGTCAACCGGCTCGTCGACCGGTCGCTCGAGAGCGTCATGAAGAAGAAAACGAGCGACGTGCTGATGCTCTCGGCGAGGGACTACATCGAAAGGAACTTGTCGGCGGAGCTGAGCATCGACTTGCTGGCGGAATACTTGGGCATCAGCGGCAGCTATTTCAGCCTTTTGTTCAAGCAGCATTTCGGAGAGACGTTCGTGGAGTACGTCACGAAGCAAAGAATGGAGATGGCGAGATCGCTGCTGGCGCTCAGCGACAAAAGCGTCACCCAGGTCGGCCAGATGGTCGGCTACGCCGAACGAAGGTATTTTACCCGGGTGTTCAGCAAGTACACGGGCATGCTTCCGTCGGAATATCGCGAACGGCAACAGACGCGGTCCGGCGCGGCGGCGCCCGCGTGGGCAAGCCCCGAGGGGATGACAAAGGAGAGAACTTAAATGTCGGCGACGAAATCGTTCGAACAGCTCACGCTCAAGGAAAAAATCGGACAATTGTTCATGGTCGGATTCGACGGGCTGGAGCCGAACCGGGAAATCGCGGATTTGATTCGGGATTACGGGGTCGGCGGAATCATCTACTTCCGCCGCAATCTTCGCGACGCGGCGCAGGTCGGCAAGCTGTCGGCCGAGCTTCAGGCGGCTTCCGGCATTCCGCTGTTCATCGCGATCGATCAGGAAGGCGGCATGGTCGTCCGTCTCGAAGACGGCGTAACGGTCATGCCCGGCGCGATGGCGCAAGGCGCGGCCGATCATATGGACTTGACGTTCGAGGCGGCGAAATGGTCGGGCGCGGAGCTGCGGAGCATCGGCATCAACATGAATTTCGCCCCATGCCTCGACGTGAACAATAACCCGCGAAACCCGGTCATCGGGGTGCGTTCCTACGGGGAGGATCCGCAGCGAGTCGCGGCGCTCGGCGCGGCGGCGATTCACGGCTACAAGGAAGGCGGCATCGTCGCCGTCGCCAAGCACTTCCCCGGGCACGGGGATACGGCCGTCGACTCGCACCACGCTTTGCCGGTCGTTCCCCACGACAAGGCCCGGCTGAGCGAGGTGGAGCTCGCGCCGTTCCGGCACGCGATCGAACAGCAAGCCGAAGCCATTATGACGGCGCACGTCGTGTTCCCCGCTTTCGAACCCGACAACGTTCCGGCGACGCTGTCCGAACGCATCCTGACGGGGCTGCTTCGCAAGCAGCTCGGCTTCGAGGGCGTCATCGTGACGGATTGCCTCGAGATGAACGCCGTGTCCGAGACGATCGGCGTCGCCCGGGGCGCGGTCGAAGCGGTCAAAGCGGGAGCGGACCTCATTCTCGTGAGCCACCGCGCGAGCCGTCAGACGGCTGCGCTGGAAGCGGTTCTCGAAGCGGTCATGACGGGAGAGATCCCCGAATCGCGCATCGACGAAGCGGCGCGCAGACTGTGGGAGCTGAAGCATCGGCGGGGCCTGTTCCGGAACGATGTTCCGGCAACCGACCGGGCAAGGGCCGAACAAATCCAACGGGAGCTCTGCCGCTCCGCGGTGACGGTCGTCAAGGGTGCGGACCGCTTGCCGCTCGCCAAGGACGGCAAAATCTCCGTCGTCTGGACGGAGCCGCAGACAAGAACGGAAGTCATCGAAGTCATCCTGCAGGAGCGGACGCTCGGCGCGGCGCTCGGGGAGGCCGGATACGACGTCGAGGAAATCCGCGTCGGCACCGATCCGACGCCGGAAGACGCAAGCGCCGCCAGAGCTTCGGCCGCTTCCGCGGCTATCGTCGTGTTCGCCTCCTACGACGCTTCTTTCTCGGACGGACAGGCGCAGCTGATCCGCGAGCTGTCCGCCGCCGGCAAGCGATTCGTATGGGTCGCCACGAGGACGCCTTACGACTTGCTCGTCGCCCCGGACGCGCCGGTCTACTTGTGCACGTACGAGAACAAACCGGCGATGATGACCGCGCTGGCCGGCGTACTCTCCGGAGAAATTCCCGCGAGCGCGAAGCAGCCGATCACGATCGGCGATTACGCGGCCGCGTCTTCGAAAGCTTAACAGACCGCATGCGAGAGACGATTTCCTCTTCCGGAGACGGAGGGAGGGATCGTCTTTTCGGTTTGCGCGCGGCGAGCCGGAAGCCGATGGCGAGTTGCCCGGGCTTGAGGTATAATAACGGGCAGAGAGGGGAGGACGTTCTCATACATGACCTATTCGCGATCGCGCACGCTCAACCAACGCAAGGAGAAGCGCCGAAGCCGCAGGCGGCTGCTGCTTGCCGTTAACGGAATCATGCTTGCCTGCATCGTCGGGATCGCCGTCCTGATCTGGAGATCCGGCGACGGCGAAGAGCCGTCGCTCGCCCCGCCCGCGACCCCGTCCGAGACCGCTTCGTCCGCGCCGACCCCGTCTGAGCCTGCCCCTTCCGATTCCGGAGAGCCGGCCCCGTCGGATGAGGCCGCAGCGTCTCCCGATCGGGAAGACGACGACACTTACGCGGAACCGGAGTCTGGCGCGGAGTCCGTCACGATCGCCCTGGTCGGCGATATTCTCCCGGCCGCCAGAGTGCTGGAGCGAATGATGGCAAACGGCTTCGATTATCCGTTCCGGGAAGCCCGTCCGTTGCTCGAGGCCGCCGATATCGCCGCCGGCAACCTGGAGGCTCCGGTTACCGAAAGGGGCACGCCGGCGGAAGACAAGCAATACGTCTTTCGCGGTCATTCCGACGCCCTGCAAGCGATCAAGGAGGCCGGCTTCGACTTTCTGTCGCTGGCCAACAACCATACGCTCGATTACGGTTGGGAAGGACTCAGCGACACGATGGAGGCGCTCGACGATATCGGGCTGAAGCATGCGGGCGCGGGTATCGACGACAAGGAAGCGTTCGCGCCCGCCTACATCGAAAGCAACGGCCTGACGGTCGCCTTCGTCAGCCTGTCGAGGGTCTTGCCCTTCGTCTCATGGAAAGCGGACAGAAACCATCCCGGCCTCGCGGAAGCTTACGATCCGCGGCGGGCCGTCGCGGCGATCGAAGCGGCGAAGGAAAACGCGGACGTCGTCGTCGTCATGGTCCATTGGGGAGAAGAAAGGAAAGTCGAGCCGAACAAGGATCAGAAGGATCTGGCGTACCGTTTCGTCGACGCGGGAGCGGATCTGGTCGTCGGCAGCCACCCCCACGTGCTGCAAGGCTTCGAGAGCTACAAGGGCAAATGGATCGCCTACAGTCTCGGCAACTTCGTATTCTCCACGACGACCAGGCTCGCCTCGGAGACCGGGGTGCTGAACGCGGAGTGCGACAAGGAAGGGAATTGCTCGCTGATGTTCCATCCGATGTACGCCGAAAGCTCGCAGCCCGCGCCGATGGGGGAAGCCGAAGGCAAAGAACTGCTGGCCCGATTGTCCGAATTGTCGTTCGGCGCTTCGGTAGAGGAGGACGGTTCCATTGTGGCACGGAATTAAAAGCTTCGCAAGAGGGCTCCCCAACCTGCCCTTTCGATTTCGTTGCGTCGGCGGGGCATCGATGGATTACGCCCGGAAGGAAGCGCTGCACCCTTGCGTGGCGCACCGGGGCTGCTCCGGCAAAGCGCCCGAAAATACGATGGCCGCTTTCCGGATGGCGCTGGAGCTCCCCTACGTAAAATGGATCGAGCTCGACGTCCATCTGTCCCGCGACGGCGTTCCGGTCGTCATCCACGACGATACGGTGGACCGGACCACGAACGGCATCGGTCCGGTCTCGCGTTATTCCGCCGAAGAGCTTGCCCGGTTCGACGCCGGCAGCTGGAAGAACCCGGTCTTTGCCGGAGAAGGCGTGCCGACGCTCGATCAGGTGCTCGAGCTGGCGGCGGGAAGATGCCGGCTCAATATCGAGCTGAAGGGCGCCGCGTCAGAGGACGGAGATCGTCTGGCGCGCCGCGCGGTCGAAGCTCTTCGCGCGAGGGGAATGGAGAAGGAACATACGATTACGTCCTTCCGCCCGGACATTCTGCGGGCGGTGCGCCGGTATTCCGCGGAGCTGAAAATCGGCCTGATCATCGATGAAAGGCCCGGAGACCTGCTCGAGACGCTGCGGAAGCTCGATTGTTCCGTCCTGTCCATCGGATTTCGGCACGTCGACGAGAAGCTGCTCCGGCAGATGTCGGAGGCGTCGATCGAGGTGATGGCCTGGACGGTCAATTCGGCGTCGGATTTGCGCAGGTTAGGCAATCGGCCGGAACCGTTCCAGCTTTGCACGAATTACCCGGAACGTTGGTTCGAGGCGTTAGGAGGAAAAGGAAAAGCATGAACGAATCGGCGTTCAACAAGAACGAACTGCGCAACATTTATTGCGTCGGCCGCAATTACCGGCTGCACGCCGCGGAGCTCGGCAACGAGGTGCCGACGTCTCCAATGATCTTCACGAAGCCGACCCATGCCGCGGCGGCCATGTCCGGCGGCGAGCTCGTCGTCCCGGGATCGCAAGGCAGCGTGCACTACGAGACAGAGCTCGTCTTCGCCGTCGGCAGAGCCTACGAATCCGGCATTCGCTGCGAAGATTTGATTGCCGCTTTCACGGTGGGTCTGGATTTAACGCTTCGGGACGTGCAGGACCGACTGAAAGCGAAAGGACATCCCTGGCTGCCGGCCAAAGGCTTCCGCAATTCGGCGGCGTTCGGTCGCTGGCTGCCGTTTTCGGGATTCTCGGCGATCGAAGGGCGCGATTTCGCATTGACGATTAACGGGAAGGAAGTTCAACGGGGCAACGTTCGCGACATGGTATTCGACGTGCCGACGCTCGTCGAATTCGTCGGCGCCCGCTACGGACTCGGACCCGGCGACGTCTTGTTCACGGGCACTCCGGCCGGAGTAGGGACGCTGAACGACGGCGATCGCCTGGAGACGAGGTGGGGAGAGGAGATTATCGGAAGCGTCACGGCTAAGATGGACCAATAGAGCGGAAGAGGAGCTGGGCGGATGGCGCATCCGATCCTAGCTCCTCTTTTCGTCCGCCAGACGTTCACGGATGTCCAACAGCTTCGGCATCGTCGCGAACAAGGCGTCCACGACCGCCGGGTCGAAATGGCGCCCGCGTTCTTCGCGAAATAACCGTTCGATCTTCTCCATCGGCCAAGCGGGCTTATAGACTCTTTCCGTGCTTAACGCGTCGAAGACGTCGGCGACCGCCGTAATTCTCCCGAAAATATGGATGCTCTCGCCCTTCAATCCCGCCGGATACCCCGTTCCGTCCCATTTCTCGTGATGCTGTCCCGCCACGATGGCGGACGCGCGAAGCAAAGCGCGCCGCGAGCCTCCCAGCAATTTTTGGCCGATCTCCGCATGCGTTTTCATCATTTCGTATTCTTGCTCCGTCAATTTTCCCGGCTTGTTCAAGACGTCGTCGGGAATCGCGATTTTGCCGATGTCGTGCATCGGGGAAGCCGTGCGCAGCAGCTCGGCTTCCTCTTCGCGGAGCCCCAATTCGCGCGCAAGCACATAGGAGTACTCGGCGACCCGCTTGACGTGATTGGCCGTCTCCCGGGAACGAATCTCGCCGGCTTCGCCCATCTTGGCGATAATCTCGCGCTGGGTGTCGATGATTTCCTGATGGAGCATGACCGACTCGAGCGATTTCCCCGCATACGAAGCGGCGAGGGAGAGAAGCTCCAGATCCTTCGGGGTAAAATAATCGATCGCGGTCAATTTGTTGACCGCCTGGTAAGCGCCGATGATTTCCCCGTAGTTGTTGCGGAAAGGGACCGTTATGACGGACTTGGTCCGGTACCCGGTCTTGCGGTCGTTATCCGCGTTATGCCGCGGATCGCCGTAGGCGTCTCTGACGATGACCGGTTGTCCGGAGACGATCGAGCCGCCCACGAATCCGCTTCCGTACGGGATGCGGATTTCGTCGGTGCCGTGGGCGACCGTCGTATACAGCTCGCGTTTCGCTTCGTCGATCAGCCATACGGCGCAGCGGTCGGACTGCACCATCTCGCGGCCCATATCGGCCATTAGCACCAGAACGGCGTTCAAGTGTTTTTCTCCGGCGATTTTCGCCGTATAGTCGAATATGATTTTCAGCAAATGTTCCGGCGTCAGCTCTTTTTTCGCGATGATCGTTCACTCCTTGCCAGCCTCCTCCACTGAATTCGCGAGAACCGTGTCGAATCCTGCAAGGTTGCAAAAAAAACGACAGCCCCGGGAGGGACCGCCGCTTACGTTATTTACCGATCGTGCATAATCCATCGATATAATAGGTGACGGCTTTAGAGAGGCTCTCCGCGACGTCGGCCGCTTATTCGCAGTCGAACCGTTGAAATCGGCCGATTCCTGGGCGGCGAATCCCGATCCGCAGCAAGATAATCTTATCCCTTCGTTAGCTTTTTAACTCCCTTACGCGGGACAAATTACGACTTACAATAAGGGTGTAGCAAATTATAAATCCTATTGGGAGGGTCCTCCGAGTGAAGAAGAAGTTAGTTTCGACATTAGCCTCGGTCATGATGCTGTCCACGGTGTTGGCGGCATGCGGCGGCAACGGCAACAACGAAGCATCTCCGTCGTCCTCTAGTCCGAGCCCGAGCGGAAGCGCCAGCGCACCCAGCGAATCGCCGTCCGCCCCGGCGCAGGTCGAGCGATTCGACATTTCTCTCCGGCACATTCAAGTCGGCGAGCTGCAAAAATTCCGCAAAGCGATTCTCGACGAAGTCGTCGCGAAGGCCGAAGCCGAAGTGCCGGGCGCGAATTTCGAGATGGACGCCGTGGAAGACAGCTTCAACCGCTGGACGAAGCTGCCTGCCGAGATGGCGGCCGGCAATCCGCCGAAAATTTTCGACCTGTTCGGCGGTCCCGGCGACGGTCAGAAATTCGCCCGTGCCAACAAGCTGCTCGACTTGACGCCGATCCTCGACGAGCTCGGCATCAAAGACCAATTCACGGACTACTCCACTTTCGTCGTCGACGGCAAAGTATACGGCCTGCCGATCGGCGCCGGTTCCGAAGGCTGGTTCTACAACACCGAGCTTTTGGCGAACAACAATATTCAAGTTCCGACGACGCTCGAAGAGCTCGAAGCGGCGTTCGAGACGCTCAAAGGGAAGGGCATTACGCCGATCGCGATGGGCTCGCAAGCGGCATGGGTGCCGTTCATGCTGCTCAATACGTTGATTCCCCGTTATGCGGGCGACGACATTCAAGCCGGCGTCGCCGACGGCTCCCGCAAATTGACGGAGCCCGAAGTCGTCGCCGCATTCGCGAAATATAAGGAATGGGTAGACAAGGGCTACTTCACGAAAGGCGAGCTCGGCATCGATTACGCCGGCCAGACGAACGAATTCATCGCCGGCAAAGCCGGATTCCTGTTCGACGGCACGTGGAGAATCTCGACGTTCAACGAGGACGGCGTCGGCGGCGCGCTGAACGGCAAGGTCGGCTACTTCGCGATGCCCGGCGTTCCGGGCGGCAAGGGCGACCCGACGGCCGTCAACTACAACCAAAACAACGGCTACGGCTTCTCCGCCGACGTCAACGACAACGAGAAGGCGGCCATCAAGGCGTTCATCAAAAACTTGTACACGGAAGAATATCAAGTACGCGGATTCCAGGAAGACGGCGTCTTGCCTTCCATGAAGGTCGATGCTTCCAAGCTCACTTCCGACAATCCGATCATGACGCAGGTGCTGGCGACGAACGCCGCGGCGGCCAAAGTGTTCCCGCACTTCGATTCCCTCGTGCCGGGCACGGTCAACGGCGAATTCGAGAAGCAAATCCAGAACCTGATCGCCGGCAAGGCGACGCCGGAGCAAGCCGCCGCGGAAATCCAAAAGGTGCTCGACGCGGAGCTGGCCGCGCTGAACTAGTCCAAGATTACGCGAAGACGACGAGGTACTGCCCGCCCCGTGGGCGGTACCTCTCTTCGTAGGGTGGGGGAACCATGAACAAAACGTTGCGAAATCCGTATGTATACCTGCTCTTCGTATTGCCGACGCTCGGACTATACGGCCTGTTCTTCATCTACCCGGTTTTTCAATCGGTTTTCTACGGCCTTACGGATTGGGATGGGCTATCGCCGGCGAAATACGTCGGCTTGGGGAACTTCGAGAGAGCTTTCCAGGACGAGGATTTCTGGGTGTCCGTCAAGAACAACATGTTTTTCATTTTGTTCTCCGTGTTCGTGCAAGTGCCGCTCATCATTTTCTTCTCGTTATTGATCAGCGGAGTGAAACGGCTTCAGGGCTTCTATAAAACGACGGTGTTCATGCCGTCCATTCTATCCACGTCGATCATCGGGATCCTGTGGGGATTCATGTATCACCCGAGCATCGGCCTGTTCAACGGCTTCCTGGGTTGGTTCGGGCTGGAGCCGATCTACTGGCTGTCCGATACGAGGTGGGCGCTGCTGTCCATTCTGATCACGAACGCCTGGCAGTGGATGGGCTTCTATATCGTGCTCGTGCTTGCGGCCATCCTGGCTATTCCGAGGGAAATCAACGAAGCGGCGGAAATCGACGGGGCTAGCGGCATCCAGAGGGCCGTCCGGATTACGACGCCGCTCATCATGCCCATTATATCGGTTGTCATCATGCTGTCCATCGCCGGCGCCATGCGCGTCGTCGACATCGTGCTCGTCATGACGAACGGCGGGCCGGCTGGCGCCACGGATGTCATGGCCTCTTACATGGTCAACAAAGCGCTCAGGTACGGTCAATACGGCTACGGCACCGCCCTTTCGATTATGATTTTCGTCATCGCCTTGCTGCTTACGGCGATCTACCAAATCGTATTTGCCAGAAGGCAGGAAAGGGTCGAGTACTGATGCCTAGAATCGTCAAGAACAGCTTGCCCCATCTGGCGCTCATGCTTTACGTTTTCGTCATTTTGTTCCCGTTCGCCTTCGTCGTCCTGTCCGCCTTCAAGACGTCGAACGACCAAATCGTGAACGCCCCGTTCGGCTTGCCCGAGACGCTGACGTTCGAGAACTTCTCGAAAGCGTGGACCCAGGCGAAGATCAGCCGCTACTTTTTCAATAGCGCCTACCTTTCCGTGACGTCGGCGGTATCGGCGATTTTGCTGGCTGCGGCGACCGCCTACGCGATCGCCCGGATGCGGATGAAGCGGATCAGCAACGCGATCTATCAGTTCATTCTGCTCGGCATGCTCATCCCCGGCAACGTGCTGTTTATCGCGCAATATATTTTGGTGCAGAAGCTGGGCATTCTGAATACGCACTGGGCGCTGTATTTGCCTTATACGGCGGGAGCGCTGCCGATGAGCGTGCTGCTCATCGTCGCGTTCATGAAGTCGATCCCGCAGGAGTTGGAGGAAGCGGCGATCATGGACGGGCTGGGCGTCATCCGGTCTTTTTTCCAGATCATCCTGCCGTTGACGCTGCCGGCTCTCGTGACCGTCTTCATTATCAACCTGCTCGGCAACTGGAACGAATATTTGCTCGCCAACTTCTTCATCAGCAAGGACGCCCTGCGCACGCTGCCCACCGGAATGGTCGGCTTCCGCGACGCGTTCCAGACGAGTTATCCGCTCGTCTTCACGGGCATCATCATCAGCGTCCTGCCGATCGTAGTCATCTACGCGTTCCTGCAGAAATCGATCATCGAAGGGTTGACGGCGGGCAGCGTCAAAGGTTGAACGGCTCTATCCGACGGAATGGAGAAGCGCGAATTCCCTCGAGGAATTTGCGCTTTTCGCATGCGCGGAATTATGATGGGTAACGGGGACATCCTACGAAAGTTCAAGGGAGGCCGAAGCATGCACGTTCATTCGTTTCCCCCGATCGTCGATTCCCGTTCCCGTCTGCTGATTCTTGGCAGCATGCCCGGCGCGGCCTCGCTGCGGGCGAACCGTTATTATTGGAACCCGCGCAATTATATGTGGCGGATTCTGTATGCCCTGTTCGGAGAAGGCCGCGAGCCCGAAGACGAGTACGAGGCCCGGATCGCTTTCGCGTTGAAGCACGGCATCGCCCTGTGGGACGTCATCGCCAGCTGCGAGAGGAAGGGGAGCTTGGACAGCGAGATCAAGCATGCGGTTCCGAACGATCTTCCGGGCTTGCTCATTCGCTATCCCGGCATTCGGGCGCTCGTCTGCAACGGAACGAAGTCGTTCGCGGAGCTTACGAAGCATTTCGGGGACCACCCCGAGATCAAGGAGAGGGCGCTGCTGAAGCTGCCGTCCACGAGCCCGATTCCGACCCGGGACTACCGCGGCTTGGAGGATCGCTTGACGGCTTGGAGAACGATCGCCGAGCTTTAGAGCTCGCGTTCGGGGGCAGGAAAACGGCTCCATGACAAACGGCAGCGCGCGGGGAATTCCCCGGCATGCTGCCGTTCGTTTGGCGCCGTTTATTTCGTCAGTTGCTCCATCTGGTCGAGCAGGCTCTCGAATACGCTCATCGCTTGCCGGATCGGCTCCGGCGACGACATATCCACGCCGGCTTCCTTCAAAATGTTGATGGAGTAGTCTTTGCCGCCGCTCTTCAGGAAGCCGAGATAGCGATCGACCGCCGGCTGGCCTTCCTCCAGAATCTGCTTGGCGAAGCTCGTCGCGGCGGAGAAGCCGGTCGCGTACTTGAAGACGTAGAAGCTCGTATAGAAGTGGGGAATGCGCGCCCATTCCATCTCGATATCCTTGTCGACTTCCATGCCGTCGCCGTAATACTTGACGTTCAGGTCGTAGTAGATGGAGCTGAACTCCTGCGGCGTCAGCGCTTCGCCCTTTTCGGCTTTCTCGTGGACGATCTTCTCGAATTCGGCGAACATCGTCTGACGGAACACCGTCGTCCGGAATTGGTCCGCGTAATAGGTCAGCAGGTACATCTTTTCCTTCGGATCCGTCGATTTTCCGAGCAGGTAGTCCATCAGCAGCGCTTCGTTCAGCGTGGAGGCCACTTCTGCCAGGAAGATCGTGTACTGCGCGTCGCGGTACTCGTTGTTGGCGTCCGAGTAATAAGAATGCAAGGCATGGCCCATCTCGTGCGTCAACGTGAACATGCTGTTCAAGTTGTCGTTATGGTTGAGCAGCACGTAGGGATGGGTGCCGAACGCGCCCCAGCTGTAAGCGCCGCTCCGCTTGCCCTCGTTTTCGTAAATGTCGATCCAGCCGCCGTCGAAGCCCTCCCGCAGCGTCCGGCGATAATCTTCTCCGAGCGGCGCGAGGCTGTCGTGGACGATTTTCTTCGCTTCCTCGTACGTGATCTTCATGTCGTACTCTTCGACGAGCGGTGCGAACAAGTCGTACATATGCAATTCGTCGAGCTTTAGCAGCTTTTTGCGCAGCTCCATGTACCGGTGCATGAGCGGCAGAAACTCGTGGATCGTCGAGATCAGGTTGTCGTACACCGATTGCGGAATGTTGTCGCCGAACAGGGACATTTCCAGCGCGGACGGATAGCGCCGCGCTTTGGCGTAGAACAGGTTTTTCGTAATATTGGCGTTGAGCGTGGCCGCGATCGTGTTGCGCATTTTGCCGTACGTTTCGTACATCGCCTTGAAGGCGTCCCGCCTGACGTCCCGGTTTTTGCTCTCCAGGAACTGTATGTAACGTCCGTGAGTCAGCTCGACCTCTTCTCCGCTTTCGTCCTTGACTTTCGGAAACTTCAAGTCCGCGTTGTTCAGCATGCCGAAGATCGTGCCCGGAGCTTGCGAGACGTTGCCGACCTGGGCCATAAGCGCCTCTTCGCTCTTCGACAGCGTGTGCGGCTTCCGGCGGAGCATCTCTTCCAGCGTTCTCTTGTATTTAGAGAGGATAGGATCGGCGATAAGTCCGGCCAACCGCTCTTCGGACAAGCCGAGAATTTCCGGAGTGATGAAGGAGGTCGCCTCGCCTACCTCGACGCTGAGCTTCTTCGACTTCTCGGCCAGCGCCTGGTTCGCGGGATCGGCCATATCTTCGTGATGCCGCATGTTGGCGTAGACGTAGAGCCGTTCGGTGAGCAGGGAGACGGCGTCGTCCAGCTCGAAGCAGCGCGCGATGGCATCGGCGTCCCGCAGCTTCCCCTGGAACTCGGCGATCTCGCCGATCGCTTTTTTGACTTGGCCGTATTCCGCGTCCCACGCGGCCCGGTTCGGATATAGATCTTCCAGCTTCCAGCGATGCTCCGTTGGAACCTCGCTTCTTTTGACGACTTGTTTCATGGACGGATTCAACCTCCTGGTCATAGGTTCGCGGGCGGTCGCCGGCACGGTCGCGACGGACGCGAGGACGGACGCCGCCGCCGCGAGGGCGACGATGGGCAAGATCGGCTTCTTCATTGGAACGCCTCCGGTAACGAATCGTTTACCGGATTAGTATATCCTTGCCGTGAACGAATCATTGCCTGAGCCTCTTGGAACTCGCTCTACTTCATCCATATGTCAAGTTCCCAAGCGCAAGAAGCTATAGACAATCAGAAAAAACGCGAAAGCGATGAGCGCGATCGATAGAATCGCCAACGGACGCTTGGCCGGCTGGGGAATCCGATCCCGCATCAGGATCAGAATCAGGCCGAGCGCGAACGCCGCGATGATGAAAATCAGATTCGCTTCTTCGAACATCGGATACGGGACGCCTCCTCGTTTGTCGTTATAAACCTCTTAAACGCTTTTCAGCTTGTCCATCGCCCGGCGGAGACCTTCTTCCCCGTCCGGAAAATCTTCGGGCAGAAACCGTTTCTCGGCCCAGTTCATCATCTCGGGGCGGCTGACGAACTTGTGGCACGTTTCCCCCCACTGGTCCGAAATCTCGCGGACGACGATCGTCTTGCCCTGGACCTCCGCGATCAGCATATTGAAGCTGTCGTGCTTGTAGATCGTATGCTTGGCGAACATGGCGAATCTCCTGGTTTCTGGCGCGAACGCCGTTTTATCCATCATAGAAGAGATGGAGGGAGAAATCAACGCGTATGCGCCGAAACGGATGCGCCGCAACGGATTGACAGGCGCGGGGAGTTATGGGATTCTACAGTCAATCCGCCCTAAGCGGAGAAGTAACGAGAGACGAGAAGAGCGAAGAAGAGAAGGACGAGACGAGAGGAGAACGAGAAAAATGGAACAACGGTCCGCATTGCCAGCGTATCCGCAGACGGGAGTCGCGTCGACTTGCCGTTCCTACGAGGAGTATCGCGACATGTTCGGTCTGGACGAGACCTGCTTGAGGAGAGGTCCCGTTCTTGACGTCGCCGGAGGAGCTTCCTCCTTCACCGCGCAGCTGCGCGCGAACGGGGTGGAGGCCGCGGCCGCCGACCCGTTCTACGAGGGAATGAGCGAGGACGTCATCGCTGCCGGCTTCAAGGAAATCGAGACGTCGTCGGCCAAAATCGCGTCGATGGCCTCGGCATACGACTGGAGCTACTACGGCTCTCCGGAGAGGCATCGCGCGATCCGGGAACGGTCGATGCGCCTGTTCGCGGAGGATTTCAGCCGGGAGGACGCCCCGGAACGGTATTTCGCCGCTTCGCTGCCCGATTTGCCGTTCGCGGACGACGCTTACGAGCTGGTCCTATGCAGCCACTTTCTATTCCTGTACGCCGACGCATTCGGCGAGCGCTTCCACGAGGAAGCGCTGGACGAGCTCGTGCGCGTGCTTCGTCCGGGCGGACAGCTGCGGATCTATCCGTTGATTACGCTGAAGTGGGAGCCTGTTCCTTATTTGCCAAGGCTGCTGGAGCGGTTACGGGACGTCGCGGACGCGGACTTCCTGCCGACGGGCTTGCCGTTTACGCCCGTTCCGGGTTCCGTGCTGCGATTGGTTAAAAAAGGGTAGGGGCGGAGTCAGAATATCTTGCAAAAAAGGGTAATTCCGGGTATAATCATCGTATTCGCCGATCGACGGCGAGATTTTAGGAGGTTTTTCATTTGAGAGGAACAGTTAAATGGTTCAACGCTGAAAAAGGATACGGCTTTATCTCCATCGAGGACGGTAACGACGTATTCGTGCACTTCTCCGCAATCCAAGGCGAAGGCTTCAAGACTTTGGAAGAAGGTCAAGACGTCGAATTCGAAATCACGCAAGGCAATCGCGGTCCTCAAGCTTCCAACGTGGTTAAACTGTAAGCCGCCCGAAGAGCAGGCTTAACATATCACGAACTAGCAGCAGAACCCCTGGCGTCAAGCCGGGGGTTTTGCTGTCTTCGTTCGCCTCCCTTTGACCGTTTCCGCGGCGAAATGTTAAACTATTTTCATGCAAATAATCGATATTCGACTGTTTCGGGGGTAAGCAGCAATGCCTAAATTCAAGCTCTTTGCCGATCGCAAAGGCAAAGCCGATCAAGCCAAGAACAACCGTTACGTCAAGCTGGCGCGCGAAATTTACGTGCAGGCGCGCAAGGGCGGACCGAATCCGGAGTCCAATTACGGCTTGAAGAGCGCGATCGCCAGCGCCCGCGCGATCCAAATGCCGGCCGACAATATCGAGAGGGCGATCAAGAAAGCGGTCGGCGGCGGGGACAACGTCGACTACGAAGAAGTGCTGTACGAGGGCTACGGCCCGGGCGGCGTCGCTATTATGGTGAAATGCCTGACGGACAATCGCAACCGCACGGCCGCGGACGTCCGGTCGATCTTCGGCAAGCGCGGGGGCAATCTGGGAGAGTCGGGCTGCGTATCGTATATGTTCGACCAGAAAGGGCTGCTCGTCGTCACCCGGACCGAGGAAACGCCGGACGAGGACAGCTTTATGATGGAGGCGTTGGAGGCGGGAGCCGAAGACGTCGTCGTCGGGGAAGAAAGCTTCGAAGTATTGACCGCGCCCGGTGATTTCGAATCGGTCAAGGGCCAGCTGGAGAGCGCCGGTTACGCCTTCGAAACGGCAAGCGTCCGCTGGCTGCCGCAGAACACGGTCGCGTCCGAAGGCGAGAACGCCGAGAAGCTGCTGAAAATGATGGACGCCTTCGAGGACAACGACGACGTCCAGGACGTCTACCACAATTTCGAGATCAGCGACGAGGAAATGGAGCGATTGGGCTGATGAACTTTTTTCAGCCGCATTAAGGAGGCCGCAAGGCCTCTTTGTTTAACTTTCGACGGGTCAAGGGTCTTCATTCCACTTGATCTTATTCTATCGGACACAGAAGACGTTATTTTGCCGAAACCCCTTCATTTTGAAGTCGATTCGGACAGAGGATCCGTTATTTCGATGATCAATGGCCAAAATCGCCATCTCGGAGCCAAATAACGGATCCTGTGTCCGCGAAGGTGCGCAAAACCCGGTTTTGTTCACAATTAGCGGATCCTCTGTCCGAACGGACTAGGACATTGGCGGCATGGCGGGCTGTGGGCGATGGAGCAAGGCGAGGGGGGAGGGCGACAGGGCCGGGTGGAGCGGGAGGTCTGAGGTGACGGAAGAACGGGAAGAGGAACGAAACCGCGCAAAAGGACCGTCAGGCGAACTGACGGTTTTTCTTATGCTGGAAAGAAAGCTCCGTGCGTCACGCCGGGGATGGATCGGACACAGAAGACCTTATTTCGTCGAAAACCTTGATTTTTGCGGGTGAATCGGACAGAGAATCCGTTATTGCCCTTACGAACATGCGAATCCAGCCCGATGACGCAAATAAGCGCAACTGTGTCCGATAAACCGTTCAAAACCCCCGTTTGTTCACAGATAACGGATCTGTAGTCCGATCCGGCGCTCGGGCGATGGAGCGACGGGCGAAGAGGACGCGAAGAGCCCCAATCTCCCGTCGTTTATGCGTCAAGCGCGAACAGGAATCTCCCGTAAGTCGTCTTCGCGTCCTTACGGGAGATTCCTTCGATGTGAGCGCGCGAATCAGACGACGGAAGGCTGGAGCTGATGAACCTGATCGATCGTGCCGCCGCCGAGGCAGACTTCCCCGTCATAGAAGACGACGGCTTGTCCGGGAGTGACGGCTTTCTGCGGAACGTCGAACGCCACGAGGCCTGCGCCGTCTTCCCGCAGCGTCAGCGTAACGCCTTGATCCGGCTGGCGATAGCGGAATTTGGCCGTACACCGGATCGGTCCGGACGGCCGTTCCGGGCCGATCCAGTTTACGTCCGTCGCCGTCAGGCCGACCGAGTAGAGGCTGGGGTGCGCGTCCCCCTGGACCACGTACAGCGTATTCGTCTCGAGATCCTTGCTCGCGACGAACCATGGCTCTCCCGTGCCGGAGCCGCCGATTCCGAGCCCTTGCCGTTGTCCGAGCGTATAGTACATGAGCCCGTCGTGACGGCCTTTGACCTCGCCCGTGACGAGGTCGACCATTTTACCCGATTTGGCGGGCAGATATTGGCTCAGGAACGTCTTGAAGTTGCGCTCGCCGATGAAGCAGACGCCCGTGCTGTCCTTCTTCCTGGCCGTGGCGAGGCCGGCTTCGTCGGCGATCTTGCGCACGTCGGGCTTGAGCAAATGCCCGATCGGAAACATCGCGCGGGAGAGCTGTTCCTGGTTCAGCGCGTTGAGGAAATACGTCTGGTCCTTGTTCGAATCGACGCCCCGCAGAAGCTCGTACTTGCCGTCCTTCCGCGCGACCCGCGCGTAATGCCCGGTGGCAATGACGTCGGCGCCGAGCTCCAGCGCCTTCTGCAGAAATTCGCCGAATTTGATTTCGCGGTTGCACATGACGTCGGGATTGGGCGTCCGGCCCCGGCGATATTCCTCGAGGAAGTATTCGAATACTTTGGCGTAATATTCCTTCTCGAAATTGACGGTATAGTAGGGGATGCCGATCTGGTCGCACACGCGGCGCACGTCTTCGGCATCTTCCTCCGCGGTGCACACGCCGAATTCGTCGGTATCGTCCCAGTTTTTCATGAATACGCCGATCACGTCGAAGCCTTGCCTTTTGAGCAGCAGGGCCGTAACCGAAGAGTCGACGCCGCCGGACATGCCGACGACGACGCGCACTTTGGACGGATCCGGGAACCGGTCTTCGACCGCCGGCGCGGCAGCATCGTTGAAGTTCATCGGTGAACACTCCTTAAAGAGGTCGTTCAAAAAGTCCAATTTTGATCACGAAGCGATTCAGGAAAATCGGACTTTTTGAACATGCACTTAAAGTGGCTTGCAGGTTCTGTTTCGTCTATTTTAGCACAAAGCATGCCCGAGCCCGCAACCGTAGGGCGGATTGGAATAGGTTCGGTTTTTTTTGCCCAAAAAGATAATAGTTGTGTTAACATAGATTTATTATGGGGATACCCACCATTTCGCGACATTCAGACATCGAGCAACGTTCTTTCCATTCTAACGGCATGAAAGCAGGTGTGCGACTTGAAAATTTCGACAAAAGGCCGCTACGGCTTGACGATCATGATGGAACTGGCGGCCAAATTCGGCGAAGGGCCGATTTCCTTGAAAAGCATCGCGGAGAAAAACGGACTGTCCGAGCATTATTTGGAACAACTGATCGCCCCGCTCCGCAACGCAGGCATGGTGAAGAGCATTAGGGGCGCCTACGGCGGCTATATTCTGTCCAAGGATCCGGAAACGATCTCCTCCGGCGACGTGATCCGAATTCTCGAGGGGCCGATCAGCCCGGTCGACTTTACCGAAGAAGACGATCCGGCGAAGCGCGATCTTTGGCTGCGCATTCGCGACAGCATCGCCGAGGTGCTGGATTCCACGTCCCTGCACGATCTGATCTCCTACAAGGGCGAGGACAAGCTGGACAACTATATGTTCTACATTTAACACCTTTAAAAGTAGGTGCAAGACGGAATGAGCGATATCTACTTCGACCATTCAGCCACGACGCCCATGAGCCCGGAAGCGCTCCGGGCGTACGCCGAAGCCGCGGCGGCGGGTCCCGGCAACGCCTCGAGCCTTCATCGGTACGGCCGGGCGGCGAGAGAGCGGGTGTCCCGGGCCAGGGAGACGTTCGCGGAGCTGCTGAACGTCACGCCGGGCGAGATCGTCTTCACGGGCAGCGGCACGGAGAGCGACAACGCGGCGCTGTTCGGCGCCGCCTACGCCCAACGAAAGCGCGGACGGGACGGCATCGTAACCTCGGCCGTCGAGCATCATGCCGTGCTGCATGCGTGCCGCCGACTGGAGGAGCTGGGATTTCGCCTTACGGTGCTGCCCGTGGACGAATTCGGCCGCGTGCGCCTGGAGGACGCCCGGGCCGCCATCGATGAGAAAACGGCGGTCGTCAGCGTCATGGCCGGCAACAACGAGACCGGAACGCTGCAGCCGATCGCCGAGATCGGCGAATGGGCCCGCCGGAATCAAGCGCTCATGCACGTCGACGCCGTTCAGGCGTTCGGCTACGAAGAATTCGACATGGGACGGCTTCCCGTCGATTTTGCGAGCTTGTCCGCCCATAAGATCAACGGTCCCCAGGGCGTCGGCCTCCTCTACGTCCGCAAAGGATCGCCCTTCGTCCCCATGCTGCACGGAGGCTCGCAGGAGCGCAACCGGCGCGCGGGCACGGAGAACGTCCCGGGCATCGCGGCGTTCGCCGCCGCAGCCGAGACGGCGTGCCGGAATCGGCAAGCGAGAAGGAATCATGCGGAAGAGATGCGAAGCGCGGTGTTACGCGAGCTGGGCGACCGGCTCGGCGAACGTCGCTTCTTCGTGAACGGCCATTCCGACGACAGGCTTCCTCACATTCTGAACGTCAGCTTTCCGGGCATTTCGTCGGAGAGCATGCTCATGAACCTCGATCTGTCCGGCGTCGCCGCTTCCGGCGGTTCGGCCTGCAACTCCGGTTCGCTCAAACCCTCCCATGTGCTGACGGCCATGAACGTTTCGCCCGAACGAATTTCCTCTGCCGTGCGTTTTAGCTTCGGATTGGGCAATACTAGAGAAGAAGCCGTAAAAATGGCGAAAATTATTGCAACCATTTCAGCCCGGTATGCGTAATACATTACAGACGCTGAAACGTTAGGAGCGGCCATGTTTCAGGTGGAGCGAATTCTCGGCTCGCCGGTGCTGCTGGAAAGCGGCAGAAGCGTCGGGAAAGTGAAGGATTTCTGGTTCGACGAGTTCTGGCGTCCGGTCGCCGTCATTCTGGACAGACACGTCCGGTTCGGATGGTTTCGCAAATTGTCCCGGATTGTTTACTGGAAAGACATCGTTCGCATCGGAGAAGACGCCTTGTTGATTCGAAGCGGCGCGGAGATCGCGACCAAGCACGGCAAGGAGCTGCTGCGGACGTTCCATACCGGCGTCGTCAGGCTCAAGGAGATGCCGGTCTATACGGTCGAAGGACAATATTTAGGCAAAGTGTCGGACGTTTATTTTCAGGCGGCCGAGGGTACACAAGTAATAGGATACGAGTTGACGGACGGTTTTCTGGCGGACGTGCTCGAAGGAAGGCGGAAATTGTTTTTGCCGGAAGGCCCCGAACAGGCGACTCTCGGCGAGGACGCCATTGTGGTGCCGGCTTCTTGCGAGCGGATTTTGGCAAGAGACCCGACGTGGAAAGCGACAGGTGAAGACGGATGATGAGATGCCCGAATTGCAGTTCCAAGGACATCGGTAAAATCGGTTCCCATCAGTTTTATTGCTGGAGCTGCTTCATTGAACTGACGGTGAACGGGGAGAAAATGTCGGTCTATCAAGTGGAAGAGGACGGGACGCTCAGCTCGCTGGACGATCTGTTCTTCGACGAGCCGATGCCGGCTCCCCACATTCACGCGAACGGCATGTAACCGAACGATTTCGATTCAAGCGCTTCGCGCTCCCTCCCGGGGGCGCGAAGCGCTTTTTTGCCTTCCGGCCGGTTTACCGCGAAGGACAAGTACATATACTAGAGGATCAAGAAGGGAACGGGGGAGGCGGGAAGATGGACCGGTTCGCGAAGAACCGATGGTTTGCCGCGCTGATCTATACCATTTTAGTGTTGATCGTGCTGTTTCTGGTCATACTGGTCCGGCCGATGCTGATGTCGGTATACGGTTTTCTGAAGGCGGTGCTGGCGCCTTTCCTCGTGGCCATGATCATTTCCTACGCGCTGAACCCGATCGTCAATCTGCTGCACGACCGCAAAGTTCCCCGCACGGCGGCGGTGCTGCTCATCTACGCGGTCTTCATCTCGGTGTCGATCGTCATTCTGATGAACGTCATTCCGATGTTCATGAACCAGGTCGAGGAGCTCAACGAGCATATGCCCGAGCTGACGATGCGCGCGCAAGGCCTGGTGGACCACTTCAACAACAACAACGTCCTTCCCGAGACGGTCAGGGACGGCATCAACCGTTCGATCGGCAACCTGGAGAAGCAGCTCGAACAAAAGATCGCGGATTTTCTGAACAACATCGGCGCCGTCGTCAACGTGCTCTTCATCGCGATGATCGTGCCTTTTCTCGCTTTTTACATGATGAAGGATTTGAACGTCTTCGAGCGGGCGGCGCTGCAATACGTTCCCCGGGCGCGCCGCAAGCATGCCGTCCGGCTGCTGAAGGATATCGACGCCGCGCTCGGCAATTACATCCGGGGTCAGCTGATCGTCTCCTTGTGCATCGGCGTGCTGGCCTATATCGGCTACCTGATCATCGGCATGCCCTATCCGCTTCTGATGGCCGGATTCGTCGCGCTGTTCGATATTATCCCGTATTTGGGCCCATTCTTCGGCGCCCTCCCGGCTCTGATCATGGCGACGACGATTTCCTGGAAAATGGTGCTGATGGCCATCGCCGTCAACGTCATCTGCCAGAATCTCGAGAGCAACGTCATCAGTCCGCAGGTCGTCGGCAAATCGATGAGAATCCATCCGCTCACGATCATCCTCGTCTTGTTGATCGGGGGAGAGCTGGCAGGCGTCGTCGGGATGATTCTGGCCGTGCCGTTCTACGCCGCGATGAAGGTCGTCGCGCAGCACGTTTCCGCCTACTACATCCATCGAAAAACCGTTTGACAGCGCGGATTTTCGTTGTCTATAATCAGGATAACCGACATATTCGAACGCGTTGACGAAACATAAGTACCTCGAAGCCCGCATGGCCAGAGAGAGAATTCCTTGACGCCCGGCGGGAACGCCGCGCGCATGGCTGGAAGAATTCTCGTTGCGAAGGTCGGGGGAAGCTCGTTTCGGAGTGCGGGAACAAATCCGCCGGCCCGGGCCGTTATCCCCGTACGAGGAGATCGCGCGCCGAGCGTGCGATAACCAGGGTGGTACCGCGAAGCTTTTCGTCCCTGATCGCAGGGGCGTTTTTTATTTTCCGCAGGATAGAGGAGGACTTCGATCAGATGAAACCGTTAAAAGCAGCAGAAATCCGCAGCAAATGGCTGGCCTTCTTCGAAAGCAAGGGCCACAAAATCGAACCGAGCTCGCCGCTCGTTCCGCATAACGATCCGTCCCTGCTATGGATCAACGCGGGGATGGCGCCGCTGAAGCCTTATTTCGACGGCCGGGTCAAGCCGGAAAATCCGCGGATCGCCAATTCGCAGAAGTGCATTCGCACGAACGACATCGAAAACGTCGGCAAGACGCGCCGGCACCATACGTTTTTCGAAATGCTCGGCAACTTCTCGATCGGCGACTATTTCAAGGAAGAAACGATCGCTTGGGCGTGGGAATTTCTGACCGGTCCGGAGTGGATCGGGTTCGATCCCGAGCGGTTGTCCGTCACCGTCTACCCGGAGGACGAGGAAGCCTACCGGATCTGGCACGAGAAAGTCGGCCTTCCGGCCGAGCGCATCGTCAAGCTGGAGGATAATTTCTGGGACATCGGAGAGGGGCCTTGCGGGCCTTGCACGGAAATTTTCTACGACCGCGGCGACGCGTACGGCGACCTGTCCGATCCCGAGTGCACGCCGGGCGGCGAGAACGAGCGTTTTCTCGAAGTGTGGAACCTCGTCTTCTCGCAGTTCAACCATAACAAGGACGGCAGCTACACGCCGCTGCCGAGCAAGAACATCGATACGGGCGCGGGTCTCGAGCGGTTCGCTTCCATTGTGCAGGACGTCGACTCGAATTTCGATACCGACTTGTTCCTGCCGATCATCGAACGGACGAGCGCGATCGCGGGCGTCAAGTACAAGGAGAACGAAGAGCGCGACGTCGCGCTGAAGGTCGTCGCCGATCATATCCGGACGGTCGCCTTCTCCGTCGGGGACGGCGTGCTGCCGTCCAACGAAGGGCGCGGCTACGTCATCCGCCGGCTGCTTCGCCGCGCGGTTCGCTACGGCAAGGTGCTCGGCATCGACCGTCCGTTCCTCTGGGAGCTGACGGCGACCGTCGGGGAAATCATGGGCGTCTACTATCCCGAAGTGGTCGAGAAACGGGCGTTCATCGAGAAAGTCATCCGCACGGAGGAAGAGCGGTTCCACGAGACGCTGTCCGACGGGCTCGCCATTCTGGCGGAGCTGTGCGCGAAAGCGCGCGCCGAGGGCCGCTCGGTCATCTCCGGGCCGGATGCGTTCAAGCTGTACGACACGTACGGCTTCCCGCTCGATCTGACGGAGGATTACGCCGTGGAGCAGGGAATGACCGTGGACCGCGAAGGCTTCGACGCTTCGATGCAGGAGCAGCGCGACCGCGCCCGGGCGGCCCGCCAAGAGACGGACAGCATGAAGGTGCAGGGCGGACCGCTCGCCGACTACACGGAGATCAGCGAGTTCGTCGGCTACGACGTCCTGACGGCGGAAGCGCGCGTGCAGGCGATCGTCTCGGGCGACGAATTCGTCGACATCGCGGGCGTGGACCAGAAGGTGCTCGTCGTGCTCGACCGCACGCCGTTCTATGCGGAAAGCGGCGGGCAAGTAAGCGACCGGGGCGTCCTGTTCGGCAGCGGCGTCCAGGCGCAAGTGAACGGCTTGAGCAAGGCCCCGCACGGCCAACCGGTGCATCAGGTCGTCGTGACGCGCGGATTTCTGAAAGTCGGCGACGCGCTGACGGCTTCGGTGGACGCCTCGGAACGCGGCGACATCGTGCGCAACCATACGGCGACGCACTTGCTCCACCGGGCGCTCAAAGACGTGCTCGGCGCCCACGTCAACCAGGCGGGCTCCCTCGTCGAGCCGGAGCGGCTGCGCTTCGACTTCTCCCACTTCGGCGCGGCGACCGCGGAAGAATTGGCCGAAGTGGAGCGCCGGGTCAATGAGCAAATCTGGCTCGGCACCGAATTGGACATCAGCCTGAAGCCGATCGACGAGGCGAAGGCGATGGGCGCGATGGCGTTGTTCGGCGAGAAATACGGCGACGTCGTGCGGGTCGTCCGCGTGGGGGATTACAGCCTCGAGCTGTGCGGCGGCTGCCACGTGCGCAATACGTCGCAGATCGGGCTGTTCAAGCTTGTCGGCGAAGGCGGCATCGGCTCCGGCGTTCGCCGCATCGAAGCGGTGACCGGGCGTCATGCTTACGCGTACTTGGACGATCAGCTGAACGTGCTGAAAGGCGCCGCCGCGCTGCTCAAGTGCAACGTCGCGGACGTGCCGAAGCGGATCGAAGCCGTCCAAGGCGAAATCCGTCAGCTACAGCGGGACAACGAGTCGCTGCAAGGCAAGCTGAGCCGGCTGGAGGCGGCGGAGCTCGTCTCCGCGTCCAGGAAGGTCGGCGACGTCACGCTGCTGGCCGCCCAAGTGAACGCCGGCGGCATGGACGCCCTGCGCGGCGTCGCCGACGAGCTCAAGCTGAAGCTCGGCTCGGCCGTGCTCGCGCTCGGGGCGGTCGAAGGCGACAAAGTCAATCTCGTCGTCGCCGTGACCCCGGATCTCGCGGGCCGCGGCTTGCACGCCGGCAAGCTGATCAAGGAGCTGGCCGCGATCTGCGGCGGCGGGGGCGGCGGCAAGCCGGAGCTTGCCCAAGCGGGCGGCAAAGACCCGGCCAAGCTGCCGGAAGCGTTGGCGGCGGCGGAACGGCTCGTGCGCGAGCAGGTTTCCGGCTGACGCCGAAAAGATGACTCCACGAATTTCCTGTACCGCGCAGATTGTGTTATGATGAAAGCAAATGCTTAAGTTGCCATTGAAAGCGAGGTGCTGAAGATGAGCACATCGGACAAGAATCCTTTCGACCAGACCGTGAAATTCGACGTCGTCAACGACCCGAAGGAAATTTCGTCGCGCGATATTCTGATCTCCGTGCACGACGCTCTGGTGGAGAAGGAATACAACCCGATCAACCAAATCGTCGGATATCTGCTCTCGGGCGATCCGGCCTTCATTCCGCGGCACAATAACGCGCGCAGCCTGATTCGCAAAAAGGAACGAGACGAATTGATCGAGGAGCTCGTTCGTTTCTATCTTCAGCAAAACCGTTGACGATGCGGACGCTCGGATTGGATTACGGGGAGAGACGGATCGGGGTGGCGATGAGCGACCTGTTCGGTTGGACGGCGCAAGGGCTCGAAGTGATCGACCGCAAGGCCGTCGGCGATCCGGAAGCGCGCGTCGCCGAACTGGTCGAGCTGCACGACGTCGCCGCCGTGGTCGTCGGCTTGCCGAAGAACATGAACGGTTCCATCGGCCCAAGTGGAGAAAATTGCATCGCATTCGCGGAGAGCCTTAGGCAGAAACTAACCGTGCCCGTAAGCTTATGGGATGAAAGGCTGACGACGGTAACTGCGGAACGAACGCTGCTCGAGGCGGATGTAAGCCGCCGCAAAAGAAAACAAGTCATCGACAAGATGGCGGCGGCGATCCTGCTGCAAAGCTATCTTGATTCGGTCGCGAAACGAGGGAACGTCCATGACGGAAATCAACCGTAACGAAGAGGAAGAAGCGGAAATCATCTACATCGCCGACGACGACGGCAACGACGAGCCTTTCGAAGTCGTCATGCGCTTCGAATTGGACGACGGCACGGACCGCAAATACATGATGGTCGTGCCGGCCGACGAGGAAAGCGGCGAAGAACAGGAAGTGTTCGCCTTCCGCTACGACGAGAACGACGGCGAGATCAAGCTGTACATGATCGAAGATCCCGAGGAATGGGACATGGTGGAAGAGACGTTCAACACGCTGATCGGCGAATTCGGCGAAGCCGAGGACCGCTGAGATGGCGGGCGAACGCATGGACGGCAGCAGCGGCGTTCCGGGCCTGCGGGAACGCTTCGGGGAAAGCGTCGAACTGAGCGCCGAGGATGGATCGGAAAAGGCGTACCGGATCGTGGCGGAACTGACCGTGAACGGACAGCGGTACGCTGTGCTGCAGTCGGAAGAGATGCGGCAGGAGGACGAGATCGAAGTGTTCCGGATCGTCGCGGATTCGGACGGCGAGCCTCAGCTCGAAACGGTGGCCGACGACGACGATTGGGAGCTCGTCGCCGAGGCTTACGACGATTCCCGGTTCGGCAGCGACGACCGGCCGTGAGAACGATCGATCGAAGAGCGGGCAACCGCTCTTTTTCACCGTAAACGCGCCCTTTGCGGCAAGCCATCCTTTTCGGAAGGTAACGGATTTCGATAAGCATTGGTTCAACTTACAGTGCGAGTTCAAAAAGTCCGATTTTCAGCACCGAGAAGGTTGGATGAAGACCGGTGATGAGGAACGGAGCGTAGTCAAATCTACGTGAGTACCGGAAGAACCGGCTGAATTCAAGATTCGATGTCGATTACGCTTCCTGAATCGCTTCGTGATCAAAATTGGACTTTTTGAACAACCTCTTGTAGGTTGGCTGGAGGGGGAGAAAGCTTGAAGAGAGACGATGAACCGACGGAGGGCTGGAAATCCGTCTACGGCGATAAAATATCGGAAGACCGGGACGGCCCGGCCGACGGCGGAGAGGTTGCGGCGTCGGCGGAAACCGCTCGAAGCTCCCGGACGCCCGGGAGCTTTGCGGCCGGCCGGCCGGCGGAACCCGAGCCGCAGGCGAACCGCAGGGATCCGGCGGCCCGAACTTCTTCGGTGCCGGCGGGCCGTGGGCGCAAGCCCAGAGTGTTATTATGGTCTTTTCTCATTGCCTTCGGGTTAGTGGTCGCGGTTGCGGGTTCGGCATTATTTTACGTATGGAACGGCTTGCGCCCGACGGCGGCGTCCTCGACGCCGGTCAAGATCACGATCAGCTCCGGCATGCGCGCGCAGAAAGTCGCGGAGCTGCTCGAGGAACAGGGATTGATCCGCAGCGCTTTTCTTTTCAGCACATGGTTGAGAATCGAAGGGGAAGGTTCGCGCTTTCAAGCGGGCGAATACGAGCTGACGCCGGGCATGACGCGCGAAGAGCTTGTCGCCAAGCTGAACAAAGGGGATACGGTCGCCGTCGAGACGTTGAAATTCACGATTCCCGAAGGATTCACGGTGCAGCAGATCGCGGACAGGCTCGCGGAGAGAGCGGGCATCGACAAGACAAAGTTCATGGAAGCGGCAAACGATCCGCAGCAGTGGACGGGGTCGATCTGGACGCGCGCGCTGTCGCAGGAAAACAATTTGCGGTATCCGCTCGAAGGATATTTATTCCCGGACACGTACGAGATGAAAGCGGGAAGCACCGAGACGGAGATCATCAACCGGATGCTTTCCGAGCTGGATCGCAAGCTTGACGCATTGCCCGAAGATTGGCTCGTCGACCTCGAGGAGCGGGGCTTGACCGTGCATCAGCTGCTGACGATCGCTTCCTTGATCGAGCGGGAAGTCGTCGTCGACGAAGAACGCGCGCTCGTCTCCGGCATTATCGATAACCGCCTCAGGATAAAAATGCCGCTCCAGATCGACGCGACGGTGCAATATTTGCTGGACGAACAGAAGGATCGCTTGCTCGAAGCGGACCTGCAGGTAGACAGTCCGTACAATACGTACAAGAACCCCGAGCTTCCTCCCGGCCCGATCGCGAGTCCGAGCTTCAAATCGATCGAAGCGGCGCTGTATCCGGAGAAGTCGGACTACCTGTACTACGTGACGAAGAAGGACGGGACGAACACCCACCTCTTCGCGGAGACGTACAGCCAGCATCAGAAGAACATTGCGCTCAGCGAACGGAACGCGCAGCCCTGACTAGCCGCGCGACCGAACCATGCCGACCCGGCGAACGCGATGTGGGGGCATCTCGCGATGCGCCTGCGTCGCTGTCCGCCGGGTCGACGATTTTCCCGGAGGTGTATTGCCATTTCAACCGCAATTCCCGAATTGCTCGTGTCCGCCGGCTCGGTCGGACAGATCGAACGATACGTCGCCGCCGGCGCGTCGGCCGTGCTGGTCGGCGAGTCCCGGTTCGGCATGCGGCAGCCGGGGGACATTCCGGCCTCGCGGCTCGGAGAAGCCGTTGCCGCGGCCCATCGCTTGGGCGCGAGAGTCTACGTGAACATGAACAAGCTGTTCCGCAACGAGGAACTGGACGAGCTTCCCGGCTACTTGCGCGCTGTGCGCGACGCCGGAGCGGATGCGTTCTCGTTCGGAGATCCGGCCGTCCTCCTGAACGCGAGGGAGCACGCCCCGGACGTTCCCTTGTTCTGGAACGCCGAAATGACCGGCACGAATTCCGCCTCCGCCGCTTATTGGGGACGCAGGGGGGCAACGCGCGCCGTGCTGGCGCGCGAGCTGAACGAGGAGGAGATCGTCGATCTGAAAAGCCGATCGGGCATGGCGATTCAAGTTCAAGTTCACGGGATGACGAATATTTACCATTCGCACCGCAATCTTCTGCAAAGCTACCTGGAGCATCTCGGCCGCGAAGCGACTCTTATCCGCAAAGGCCCGGACAAAGGCCTGTTTCTGGTCGAAGCCGAACGCCCGGACGAGAAGTTTCCGGTGTACGAAGACGCCAACGGCACCCACGTCATGAGCCCGGACGATATTTGCCTGCTAGAGGCGCTGCCCGAGCTGATGCGGGCAGGCGTCGACAGCTTCTACGTGGAAGCGCTGCTGAAGAGCGACGAATACAATGAAGCCGCGCTGCGAAGCTATCGCAAGGCGATGGATATCTGGGCCAAAGACCCCGCGGGCTTCGTCTTCGCCCCCGAATGGCTGGAGGAGATCCGCAGGCTGCAAAGCCCGGACAGGGAGCTCGGGTTCGGCTTCCTGTACAAAGAACAAGTCTATTGAGAGAAAGGTCAAAACGTACGGTTTTGATCACGAAGCGATTCAGGAAGCAAGGAGGAAACGAGATGAGCCGTGCGCTCGTTCACGAGAAGCCGCGCTATGCCGGGAAGCGGCACCGGCTGGCCAAGCCGGAGCTGCTGGCCCCCGCGGGGAGTCTGGAAAAGCTGAAATTCGCCGTCCATTACGGAGCCGACGCGGTGTATATCGGCGGACGGAAGTACGGGCTGCGTTCGAACGCGGACAATTTCAGCATCGAGGAGATGCGGGAAGGCGTGCGATTCGCCGCGCAATACGGAGCGAAGGTATTCGTGGCGACGAATATTTATGCCCACCAAGAAGACTTGGACGGCATCGCGGACTATCTCAAGCAATTGGAGGAGGCGGGCATCGCCGCCATCATCGCCGCCGACCCGGCGATCGTGGAGACGGCCCAGCGCGTCGCGCCGAAGCTGGAAGTCCACCTGAGCACGCAGCAGTCCACGATGAATTGGCAAGCGGTTCGGTTCTGGAAGGAAGAAGGGCTGCCCCGCGTCGTGCTCGCGCGGGAAACGTCGATGGACGAGATCGCGGAGATAAAAGCGCGCGTGGACATCGAGCTTGAAGTGTTCATCCACGGCTCGATGTGCTCCTCCGTATCCGGACGATGCGTGCTGTCCAACCATTTCACCGACCGGGACTCCAACCGGGGAGGCTGCTGCCAATCGTGCCGCTGGAAATACGATCTGCATGCCGACGAGCAGGCGGTGGCGGACCTCGGCCATAACCCTTTCACGATGGGCTCGAAGGATTTGTGCATGATCGCGCATATACCGGACCTGATCGACGCGGGCGTCGACAGCTTCAAGATCGAGGGCCGCATGAAGAGCGTTCATTACGTCGCTTCGGTCGTCGGCGCGTACCGCCAGGCGATCGACGCGTATATGGCCGATCCGCAAGGCTACCGGTTGCGGCCCGAGTGGGTCGAGGAGATCGGCAAGGCGGCGAACAGGCCGCTGAACACCGGTTTCTTCTACGGGACGCCGGGAGCGGAGGAGCACATTTACGAGGCTGAAGAGAAGCCGGCGCCGTACGATTTCGCCGCCGTCGTGACGGAATACGACGAAGAGACGGGGATCGCCGCGGTGGAACAGCGCAGCCCGTTTCGTCCGGGAACGGAAGTCGAATTTTTCGGCCCCGGCGGACGACGATTCTCCCAGACGATCGCCGAGATGTCGGACGAAGAAGGCCGCCCGCTATCCGTCGCCCGCCATCCGCTGCAGAAAATTCGCATGAGAACGGATCGGCCGGTGCGCCCGTTCGACATCATGCGTAAAAAACGGGGATAATTTTTTTACAAAACGCGGAATAAAATAAGAGGAAATGCGAATAGACTTGTCGAATTGTCACTTTAAGGTAAACATTGCCACCCATGCGGCCGATAATTACTTTATTGACGTTTCGGCAAGTCTATTTTCGTTGCCGCCAGTCAGTCGTCACTACATAGTTGGAGGAGTTATCGCAGATGAAGAAATCGTGGCGTGAAAAAGTAGGCTCGGTGAACTGGAAGGAAGCATCCAAAAGTGTAAGCGGTTTATCAAAACGCGTCGGGGGGCAGTTCAAGGAAACGAAGTTCAGCAATCCGATCCGTTCCGTAGGAATGAAGCTGTTTTTGCTCATATTCTGCAGCATATTGGCTTGCGTTCTATCCTTGGGATGGTTTTCTTATTCCACTTCGAGCTCGATTATCCAGCAGAAGGTCGCCGATTCCAGCAGCCAGACCGCGCAACAGACGGCAGGCAAGATCGCGCTGCTGTTGGAAGGCTACGAGCGGCAATCGTTGCAATTCATTACGGATACGAGATTCATCGAAATGCTGGGCACGCTCGCGGTCACGAGAGACGACTACGAGATGTTCGATACGTCCAGGCAGTTAACCGAAAAGCTGAGCAGCGTGGCGATGGCCGACGCCAGCTACGAGTCGATCTCGCTCATCCCGGTCGAGCCGGGCGGCCAGTTGATGACGACCGGCGGATCGATGGATCTGGAGGCGATCAGGCAATTGCCTCACCTCGACTCGATCGCGGAAGGCAACGGGAGGGCGGTATGGCTTCCGACGATGGCCGGCGGCCTCGACGGCAAAAGAACCGCTCCGACGTTCGCGCTGGGCCGCATTCTAAACCAAGGCAAGCCGTACTTGCTGGTGATGGAGATCAAGGCGAAGACGCTGGAAGACCAGATGAAAACCGTCAATTTCGGCGAAGGCAGCTCGGCTTACATCGTGGCCAACGACCGGACGATCGTCTACGGACCGGACAACGGAAAGCTTGGAACGACGTACGAATACGATTTGCCGAGCGACCAATCGTCGACGATCGACGTGGACGGCACGAGGACTTTGTCGTCCGAGGGGGTTCTCGGCAACAACGGCTGGAAGCTAATCGGCAACATCCCGGTGTCGGAGCTCGTCAAGGACGCGAGGGCGATCAGCAATCTGACCTGGATCATGTCCCTGATCGCGGCATTGATCGCCGGAGCGATCGGCTGGATCGTCATGTGGACGGTCGGCCGTCCGCTCTCCCAGCTGCGAACGCTGATGAACGAAGGCGAGCGGGGCAATCTGACCGTTCGCTCGGGGATTCGCAAGAAGGACGAAATCGGGCAAGTGTCCGACAGCTTCAACCGGATGATGGAGGAAATTACCGCGCTCGTCCGGCAGACGAATCAATCCGCGCAGGAAGTGCTGGAGACGGCGGCTACGCTGTCCGACGCTTCCCACAAAACCGCCGGAGCGGCGAAGGAGATCGCCATCGCGACGGAGGAAATCGCCAAAGGCGCGACGAATTTGGCGGTCGAATCGGAGAAGGGCACGGATTTGACGATCAAGATCGGCACGCAAGTCCGCAGCGTCATCGATTCCAACGCGGAAATGGGCAATTCGGCCAACGAGGTCGAAGAAGCCGGACGCATGGGTTCGGACTATATGGGCTCCCTGATCAAGAAAACGGGGCAGACCGAAGAGATGACCCGTTCGATGGTCGAGAAGGTCGACAAGCTGAAGGACAGCACCCGTTCGATCCGCAAAATTCTCGACGTGCTCGGCAGCATATCGAAGCAAACGAACATTTTGTCCTTGAACGCCACGATCGAAGCGGCCAGAGCCGGAGCGGCGGGCAAAGGCTTCATGGTGGTCGCGGACGAAATCCGCAAGCTGGCCGACCAATCCCGCGAATCGATCGGCGTCGTCGGCGGCATCGTTGAAAATATTCAACGGGAGATCGACGAGACGGTCGGCGTCCTGTCCGACGCCTATCCGATCTTCCAGGAGCAGATCGAATCGGTCCGCGAGGCGAACCAAATCTTCGTAACCGTGCAGGACAACATGGGCGGCTTCATTCAACGCCTCGAGTCCGCGACGGGCTCCGTTCGCCAGCTGGAAGACGCTCAGAACACGTTGTCCATGGCGATGAGCAACGTAAGCGCGGTCGCCGAGGAAGCTTCCGCGACGTCGGAAGAAGTTGCTTCGCTTAGCAACGAGCAATTGAACATCAGCGACGGGCTCGTCCAGCTGTCGAACCGCCTGGAGGCGGTATCCGGCAAGCTGCGGGAGTCGTTAAGCCGGTTTACGGTGTCATAGAAACACGCGCGCAAAAAGGACCGTTAGGGAGACCTTCCCTGACGGTTTCTTTACGTGGGTGAAGGCAACGATTTCACTTGATGTGATGCTGCTTAACGGACACAGAAGCCCTTATTTTGGCGAAACCCCCTCATTTTGATGGCAATTCGGACAGACGATCCGCGAGCGACCGGGCAAGGTCGTGTAGTTTAGCAGGTGGAAACCCTGCTTGGTAAGACGCCAGCCACGTCGCCAATACCGAGTCTTGGGCTGCCAACAGTAATGTTGGGTGCTAAGCGTAGACAGGTAGGCAGTAGGCCTGCAATTGAGCCTCGAAATTCTGTACACCGGGAAGGCCGACGGCTTGCGGATGCTGGAAGGCAACATGCGGATGTGCGTGAAAAGGCGAGTGCATCCGTACTTCCCCGGGGTCAGGGAACCAGGCATGCTGACCAATGACTACACGGTAACCTGGGAGGTCCTGCGGCTCTTTCGCGGCCAAGTACTGTTTAGGAACAGTCCGGGAGTATGACAAACAACCGATCAAAAGGGAGAATGTCAAATGGCGCGCAGGAAGTCGGACAGTCTCGTAGTACCGATGAGGCCGGGTAATGCCGGAAGAGGAAAGGAGGCTGCACGACACCGATCTTGGTAAGGAAACAGATGCTGCACACAGAGGTAGGGAACAGATGGATACGAAATTATCAAGAATAGTAGAAGTCGCAAAGACTAGACCGAAAGAACGATTCACCTCACTGTCGCACCTGCTCGACAAGCAAATGCTGTGGGACTGTCATCTTGAACTGCCGGCTGACAAAGCCACAGGGATAGACGAAGTCACTAAAGCGGAATATGAGAAGAATCTAGAGGCTAACTTGGAAGACTTGGTGGCCCGCATGAAACGGCAGGCGTACAAACCGCAGCCGTCAAGGCGGACCTACATCCCGAAGGACGAGAAGAACTTAAGACCGCTCGGCATTCCGGCATACGAAGACAAGATCGTACAGAAGGCGATGTGCAAGGTACTGAATGCGATCTACGAGCAGAAGTTTCTAAACAGCTCGTACGGATTCAGGCCGGGAAGAAATCAGCACCAGGCCCTGCGCGAGTTGGACCGGATCATCATGAGACAGCCGATAAGGTACGTGGTGGATGCGGATATCAAAGGCTTCTTCAACCACGTCGACCATGACTGGCTGATGAAATTTCTGGCGCATGACATCGCGGACCCCAATTTCCTGAGACTCATTCGACGGTTTCTCAAGGCGGGGATTATCGAGAACGGAGCGTTCGAGGAAACGACCGAGGGCACGCCTCAGGGCGGACTCATATCACCAATTCTTGGGAATGTATACTTGCACTACGCCCTCGACCTCTGGTTCGAAATCGAAGTCAAGAGAAGCCTGTGCAAGGGGAAGGCTGCGATGGTGCGCTTCGCGGACGATTTCGTATGTTGTTTCGAGTATGAAGAAGATGCGAAGGCGTTCTACACCGAGCTGGTGGAGCGACTGAAGAAATTCAACTTGTCCATTGCGGAAGAGAAAACCAAGATTATCCGATTCGGCAGAGGTTCAGAGAACGAGGGCGACAAGGGGGGGAGGCGGAAACCCGGGACGTTTGACTTCCTGGGATTCCGCCACATCTGGGGCAAAGGAAAAAGCGGGAAATACCGGCTGCTTCGCAAAACGAGCCCCAAGAAGTTTCGAACACGGGTGAAGGCATTCAAAGACTACATCAGACGCAATCGACATATGAAGGAGCAGGAATTAGTCACGGCGGTACGCATGAAGTTGAACGGTCACTACCAGTACTATGGCGTGTCGGATAACTTCAAGGGCATTTTAGTGTACTACAGGGCCGTGCTATTCCTCATCAGAAAGTGGAGGAACAGACGCGGACAGAAACTGTCCTTCACAATCGAGAAGTTCGAGATGTTCGTCAAAAGAAGCCAATTCCCCCTTCCCAATATAAAAGTAAATCTTTTTGCAAACAAGGTCTAAGCGATAACTATGAATGGTGGCGTGAAGAGCCGTATGCCTTAATTGGGCACGTACGGATCTGTGAGGGGCAAGGGGCCCAAGCCGGGAAGGCGAGGCCCCACCTACTCGACTATTTCACTGATCAATGGCCGAAATCGCAGTCTCGGAGCCAAATAACGGATCCTGAGTCCGCATAGTTGTGCAAAACCCGGTTTTGTTCAAGATTAGCGGATCCTCTGTCCGTACGGCCAAGGACATTGGAGCAAGGCGGGGCGGCGGGTGATGGAGCTTCTCCGGCCGTTCACGCCGTAGACGGGTTTGGGCATCCCGCGATATTGGAACAATAGAGAGAAAGAGAGCAAAAGAGGGGTTGGCAATGATGCTGCAGGGGCGAGCGGCCAGAGCTTTCCGGATGCTGCTGCTGATCGCCGTGCTGTTCGGCGTGTTGGGCGTTAGACTGGCTTGGCTGCAGCTCGGCTTCGGCGGTTCGAGGACGGCTAGCGGCTCGCTGAAAGCGGCGGCCGTACGCGAGCATTCGGATCGTCTGCAGCTGGATAGCGGCCGGGGGCGATTGGTCGATCGCCGAGGAAGGCCGCTGACCGGCATCGTCGGGCGCAGCTTGGCGGCGTTTCCGAATTACGGGAAGCCCAGAGGAACGGAGCCGGCCGTACGCGAGCTGGCGGAGGCGCTGGGCGCGGATGTCGAAGCGTTGACGGATTGGCTGGCGGGGCTCAGAGAGCCGGACGTATGGAGAGATCCGAAGACGGGCAACGCGGTCCCGCTGACGGACGGACAATTCCGGCTGATCGAGCGTCTGAAGCTGCCCGGCGTGGCCGCGTTGCCGTATACGAACCGATACGCCTTCGAGCCGGCGCCGCTTCACGCGATCGGATACGTTTCCCAGCATCCCGAGCGGGTTCGCCGGCTGTACGGCCGGCAGCTGAACGAGCATCGGATGAAAGCGTCGAATCCGATCGGGGGCGCGGGACTCGAGAAGTCGCTTGACCGGTTTCTGCAGCCGCAGGCCCCGACAACCGTCGTACAGGTGACGGATGCGGCCAAGCGGCCGCTGGAAGGGCTGGGCCTTCGATTGACGGCGCCGAACAATCCCCATTTCCCGCTGCAAGTGACGACGACGCTGGATCTGGACGTTCAGCGCGTCGCGGAAGACGCGCTGAACCGATACGGCATCGCGCGCGGCGCGGTCGTCGTGCTCGACGCGGCGAACGCGGACATTCTGGCGATGGCGTCTTTGCCGCGCTTTAATCCGAACCGGATCGGCGAGCAGGATACCGACGAGCGCAATCATGCGCTGACCGCCGCGCCCCCCGGATCGGTCTTCAAGACGGTCACCCTCGCGGCCGCGCTTGAATCGGGAGCGACCGATTGGAAGGAAACGTTCTATTGCGACGGAAAGTACGGGAAATACGGTTTGAAATGCTGGAAGAAAGGCGGACACGGGCATCTGACGCTCGAAGAAGCCTACGCCCAGTCCTGCAACGTCGCTTTCGCCGGATTGGCGGAGCGGTTGGATCCGGCCTGGCTGCAAATTACGGGGGAACGGCTCGGATTCGGGCGGCGGATCGGTTGGCGAACCGAACGGTTCGTCGACGGGAAGCCCCTGCGCTTGTTGGAAGAAGAAGAGGCGGGGACCATCTTTCTCGATAAGGAAACGGCCAAGGACGGAGGAGCGCGAGTCGGCGCCGGCATCGGCCAACGGGACGTGCGGGCGACCCCGCTCCAGGTCGCCAACATGGCGGTCACGCTGCTGCATGGCGGACAAGCGTTCGCGCCGCGCCTCGTGAAAGAAATCCGCTATGCGGACGGAGGCTTGCTGGCGTCCCTGGATACGCAATCCGCCGTTTCGAAATACGGCCGGATCGAGCCGGGAACGGCGGCGGCGCTGCTGCGGGGAATGCGGGAGGTCGTGCGGGAAGGAACGGCCTCGGGTGCGCTCAAGCAGGCGCTTTGGCCGCTCGCGGGCAAATCGGGGACGGCGGAGCTCGCCGGGAAGAAAAAGGCCCGCAACGACCATTGGTTCGTCGGTTACGGGCCTGCGGAAGGCCGGCCGCGTTACGCGGTCGCCGTCTTGATCGAAGATCAGCCGGCCGGCTTGCGCAATCGCGGAGCGGCGTTGTTCGGCGCGATCATGGACGGGCTTCGCCGGCTGGAGTCGAATCGTCAGGCTGCGGAGCGAGCGGATGTACGTTGAACTCGTCCTTCGGAAACCGAATCCAACGGTGGAAATGGCCTTGGTCGTACAAAGCTTTCAGCAGGATCATCAAGATCGGCGCGAGAATAAGGCCGGCTACGCCGAACAGGGACAACGAGACCATCATGAAGGCGAGCATCGTAAAGGCGGACACGCCGACCGTCTGGCCCGTAATGCGCGGCTCGAGGAATTGCCGCGTCAACGTCACGACGAGCAGCAAGGCGGTCAGCCAAACGGCCAGCCACGTGTTCCCGGTAATAAACAAATAGACGATCCAAGGGATGAATAAGGTATTGACGCCGAGCAGCGGCAGCACGTCGAGAATGCCCGCGAGCAGCGCGATCGAAAACGCGTTGTTCACGCCGAGCGCGAGCAAGGCGACGAAGATGACGAGGAACGTAATGCCGATCAGCTTGCCCTGGGCCTTCAAATAAGCGCCGATTCCCCGGAAAACGTTGTTGCGCAAAAACTCGAAAGCGACCTTCAGCGTCTTGGGCGCCCGGTCGCGGCCGAGCCGCTTCCACGATTCGATCTCCAGGCTCAGGAAGTAAGCCAGGATAATGGCGATCGAGATGTTCAGAATAAAAGAAGAGAACGAGGTCAAAAAGCCGACCAGCCATTTCAGGAAATGTCCGGCCCACGTGGCGCCGAGCTCGGTGACGTAAGCGGCGGCCTGATTCAGCTTGTCCGCGATGCCGGGAGGCAGCGCCTCGACCTCGTTCTGCAGCGTCGACGTAATCGCATTGACCTGACTCTCCAGCATCTTCTGGTATTTCGGCAGGTCGTCCGCCAGCTGGGCGATCTGGATCGTGAAGATATAGCCCAAGCCGAAGAACGCCGCCAGAATGATCAAGGTAAAAAACAGGATGCTGATTCCCGAGGCGATCGATTTGGGCAGTCCGATACGGTTCAGGCGTCTGGCGAGCGGTTCGATCATCCAGAACACGAGAAAGGACAAAAACACGGGCGTCGCGAGGTTGTACAAATAGCTGAACACGTACATCGTGAGCCAAACCGTGAGAACGACGACGCCGATATCGAACGCGGTTCTCCAATACTTCTGATACAAGGATAACATCGCTGATCCACCTTTTTCCTCTCTCCGTGAAATGCTTGTACGTTCCGTTTATTGCTTATTGTACACGATTGCAAAAAAGATGCCTACAAGCATGCCTATTTTGCAAGAGGATATGATAAAATAGAACGAGCAAGCGGACTCGCGCATTCGATTACGGCAACAAGATGGTGGGGAAGGCATGGAAATCATCCTCTGGATCGGTTTTTATTTTTTGACTTTTTACGCTTTTTTGCCGGCTCTGATCAGCCGGATTTTCGGTTTCAGGGTGTTCATGAAAGGCAAATCCAAAGACGCGATCGCCTTGACGTTCGACGACGGACCCGATCCCGAATATACGCCGAAACTGCTCGATTTGCTGAAAAGCCGCGGAGCCAAGGCGACGTTTTTCCTCGTCGGCGAGAATGCGGAGAAGCATCCAGAGCTCGTCGCAAGAATTCATGCCGAGGGCCACGATCTGGGCATTCACAATTACGTGCACCATATGAACTGGTTCATGCGTCCGAAGACGGTTAAGCGGCATATTCACCAAACGTCGGACTTGATCAAGCGGTATACGGGCGCCAGGCCGTTGTATTATCGGCCGCCTTGGGGAATCTTGAACGTGTTCGATTACGCGAATCTCGGCTATTTGCAAATCGTCTTATGGACGTCGCTGTTCGGCGATTGGCGCAAAAAGATCGGCCCCGACAAGCTTTATCGCCGGATGAGAAGCAAGCTTAAGCCCGGCCAGGTGTTCCTTCTTCACGACTGCGGAAGCACGTTCGGCGCCGATCGCGACGCGCCCGCCAATACGATCGCGGCTTTAGAGAAAATTCTGGAAGACGGGCGCAAGCTCGGGCTCCGGTTCATCGGCATCGACGAGATGATCTCGGCGACGGAGCAAGCGAAGAAAAAAGCGAAGGCCCGCAAGAACGGATCGGAGCCTGAAGGAGTCGAGGTCAGGATGGAGAAGAAAGCTTCCGTCGGTCCGGTCAAGAAAGTCGTTGTCGGCCTTTGGATGCTCTGGGAGAAAGCCTTTCATGCGATATTCAGGCTGCGTCCGGTCGGAGAAAAGCAATTTTTCAACTATCGGATCCGATCTTATTCCGGCCCGCCGCTCGATCTGAAGCGCGGCCGTACGCTCCGCTCCGGGGACGCGATCATGGAAATCCATTTCGACAACCAAATGCTGTTCGACATGGGGATGAAATCGAAAAATTCCCTTCAGCTCGCGATTCGGATCGTGCGGGAGATCGAACGGACGCTTCCGGATATGGCGAAGGAATTGACCGTCGCGCCGAACGGAGACAAAGTCAAGGCGCTGTACGGAGTATCGATGATCCACAGAGGTTCGGAAAGCTTGGGCTTCGAAACGTTCGAGCTGCCCAAGGGACCGTTTTCGTGGTTGACGAATCTGTATTTGCGGTTTCTGATCCGCGTCATTCATCCTTCGGGCAACGAGCGGGTGCGCGAGCACGGCGACGCGTTGAATCCCCGGATGCTGATCATGGAGCGGGAGACGCTGCTGGAATGGATCGACAATACGAAGGCCAGCCGGCGCCGCAATCGGGAGCGGGCGTCCGGCGCGGAAGCGGCCGAAGCGCCGACGGCCGTTCAGGAGCGGGAGCTCGAGGAACCCGAACGGAAGGCAGCGGCGGGGAAAATGAACTGAAGCGCGCAAACCCCGAGGCGGCGAACCGATCAAAAGAGGCTATCCCTTAGTCCGTAAAACGACTGTCGGGATAGCCTCTTTATTCGATCGCTTAATCTTCGCCTGTCTTAGATTTTCATGACGCCGCCTTGGCTCGCGTTGGTAACCATCGCGGAGTAGCGGGCGAGGTAGCCCCGCTTGATTTTCGGCTCGAAGCCCTTCCATTCGGAACGGCGGCGTTCCAGCTCCTCGTCGCTCACTTCCAGCGTGATCTTGCGGTTGTTCATGTCCAGTTCGATGATGTCGCCGTCTTGAACGAACGCGATCGGTCCGCCTTCCGCCGCTTCCGGGGAGACGTGGCCGATGGCGATGCCGCGGGATGCCCCGGAGAACCGTCCGTCCGTAATGAGGCCGACTTTGGTGCCGAGGCCCATGCCGACGATCTGGGAGGTCGGGGCGAGCATCTCCGGCATGCCGGGACCGCCCTTCGGCCCTTCGTAACGGATGACGACGACGTGTCCTTCCTTGACCTTGCCTTCCGCCAAGCCTTGCAGCACTTCGTCCTGAGAATCGAAGCAGATGGCCGGACCGCGGTGATAGCCGCCGACGGATTTGTCCACGGCGCCGACTTTAATGATCGAGCCGCCCGGCGCGAGGTTGCCGAACAGGACGGACAGGCCGCCTTCCTTGGAATGCGGATCTTCGATCGGACGGATGACCGAATGGTCGGTAATTTCCGCGTGCTCGACGTTCTCGCGCAGCGTCTTCGCCGACACGGTCAGCACTTCGCCGTTCAAGGTTCCTTCCTTCTTGAACAATTCCTTGATGATCGCGCTCACGCCGCCCGCATTGTGCAAATCTTCGATGTGGTGGTCGGACGCCGGAGCGAGCTTGGACAAGTAAGGAACGCGTTTGGCGACCTCGTTGATCCGCTCGATCGGATAATCGATGCCGGCCTCGTGGGCGAGCGCCAGCGTATGAAGCACCGTATTCGTGGAGCCGCCCATCGCCATGTCGAGCGCGAACGCGTTGTCGATCGAATCGAGCGTAACGATGTCGCGCGGCTTGATGTCCTTCTCGATCAGCTCCATGAGCTGGATGGCCGATTGTCTGACGAACTCGCGGCGTTCGGGCGCGACCGCGAGAATCGTGCCGTTGCCCGGAAGGGCCAGGCCGAGCACTTCCGCGAGGCAGTTCATGGAGTTGGCCGTGAACATGCCGGAGCAGGAGCCGCAAGTCGGACAGCCGTATTGCTCGAGCTCGGTCAGGCTCTTCTCGTCGATCTTGCCCGTCATATAGGCGCCTACGCCCTCGAAGACGGAAGTCAGCGAGATCGCGCGGCCGTCGCTCGTGCGGCCGGCTTTCATCGGTCCGCCGCTGACGAAGATCGTCGGGATGTTGACGCGCAGGGCGGCCATCATCATCCCTGGCGTGATCTTGTCGCAGTTCGGGATGCACACCATGCCGTCGAACCAGTGCGCGTTGACGACGGTCTCCACCGAATCGGCGATGATCTCGCGGCTGGCGAGCGAATAGCGCATGCCGATATGGCCCATCGCGATGCCGTCGTCCACGCCGATCGTATTGAATTCGAAAGGAACGCCGCCGGCTTCGCGGATCGCTTCCTTGACGATTTTGCCGAATTCCTGCAGGTGGATATGTCCGGGAACGATATCGATGTAAGAATTGCAGACCGCGATGAAAGGTTTGCCGAAATCCTCTTCTTTAACGCCGGCTGCGCGCAGCAGACTGCGGTGCGGGGCGCGGTCGAAGCCTCTGGTGATCATGTCTGAACGCTTTTTTTTGTAAGCCAACTCTATTCCCTCGCTTTCGGATTGACCGGAATGTCATATCCTTGATTTTATCATACTAAAGCACGGCTTGACCAGAATGGGCTTTATGGAAAGAAGGAGGGAGACGGACGGCGAAGACCGGGCAACGGGATATCCGGACAAAAGGGGATTTTGCTTCTTCTAAATGTCACATATATGTTAGTTTAAAACAGATCAAAGCGTAAAAATCACCAAAATATTGTGAAAAAGTGTTATATAACCTAACATAAATTATTTACAATCGCATCGGGGTTGCCTATAATGGAAGGAAATCTCGCGAAGGAGTTGCGGCATGAATCTGACGGAACGCGAAAAAGAGAAGCTGCTCATTACGCTGGCGGCCGACCTGGCTCACCGGAGATTGGCGAAAGGGCTCAAGCTGAATTATCCGGAATGCGTCGCGCTGATCACGTCCGCCATCATGGAAGGCGCCCGCGAGGGCAAGAGCGTCGCGGAGATGATGGCGTACGGCGCGACGCTGCTCACGCGCGACCAGGTGATGGACGGGGTTCCGGAGATGATTCGCGAGGTGCAGGTGGAGGCGACGTTTCCGGACGGCACGAAGCTGGTCACGGTGCATAAGCCGATCGCGTGACCGGTCGTTTCTATTCGGAAGGGGGAGACGCGATGATGCCGGGGGAAATCCGGGCCCAAGCCGGAGACATCGAACTGAACGAAGGAAGAAGAACGTTGGAGCTCGTCGTCGCCAATACGGGGGACCGCCCGATCCAGGTCGGCTCCCATTATCACTTTTTCGAAACGAATCGGGCATTGCAATTCGACCGCGCGGCGGCGTTCGGCATGAGGCTGGACGTTCCCGCCGGGACGGCGGTGCGCTTCGAGCCCGGCGAGGAAAAGCCGGTGCGGCTGACGGAGCTGGGGGGAAGCAAGCTGGCTTACGGTCTGAACGGGATCTCTGCCGGTCGCAAAGCCGACGCTTGGACGCCCGAACTGGCCGCCCGTCTGAAGACGTGGAGCGAGCTGGAATAGCCGGGCAGAATGCGGGCAATCGGGGATGGAGGAGTGAGGCTCATGCGCATGGATCGCCGCAGTTACGCGGCAATGTTCGGTCCGACGAAGGGAGACGCGATCCGCTTGGCGGATACGAACCTGTGGGCGGTCGTCGAGCGGGACTATACCGTATACGGGGACGAGTGCAAGTTCGGCGGCGGCAAAGTCATTCGCGACGGCATGGGACAATCCGGCCGGGCGATGCGGAGCGAAGGCGTGCTGGATACGCTCATTACGAACGCGGTCGTCATCGATCACTGGGGCATCGTTAAAGGGGATATCGGCATCAAGGACGGCGTCATCGTCGGCATCGGCAAAGCGGGCAATCCGGACATTATGGACGGCGTCGATCCGAACATGGTCGTCGGCGCGAGCACGGAAGTGATCGCGGGAGAAGGGAAGATCGTCACGGCCGGCGGCATCGATACGCACATTCATTTTATTTGTCCGCAGCTGATCGAAACTGCGCTCGCCTCCGGCGTGACGACGATGATCGGAGGCGGAACGGGGCCGGCGACGGGGACGAACGCCACCACCTGCACGCCGGGCGCGTGGCATCTGAAGCGGATGCTGGAGGCGGCCGAAGCCTTTCCGATGAATCTCGGATTTCTCGGCAAGGGGAACGCTTCGGCGACGGAGCCGCTCGCCGAACAGCTCGAGGCGGGCGCGATCGGGCTGAAGCTGCACGAGGATTGGGGCACGACGCCGGCCGCGATCGACGCCTGCCTGACGGTCGCCGACCGGTTCGATGTGCAGGTCGCGATTCATACGGACACGCTGAACGAGGCCGGCTTCGTGGAGGACACGCTGCGGGCGATCGGCGGGCGGACGATTCATACGTATCATACGGAAGGCGCCGGCGGCGGGCATGCGCCGGATATTATCAAAGCGGCGAGCCATCCGAACGTCATTCCGTCCTCGACGAATCCAACCCGGCCTTTTACGGTCAACACGATCGAAGAGCATCTCGACATGCTTATGGTATGCCATCACCTCGACAGCTCGATTCCGGAGGACGTCGCGTTCGCCGATTCGCGCATTCGCCCGGAGACGATCGCGGCGGAAGATATTTTACACGATCTTGGAGCCTTCAGCATCATCAGCTCCGATTCCCAGGCGATGGGCCGGGTCGGGGAAGTCATTACGCGCACGTGGCAGACGGCGGACAAGATGAAAGCGCAGAGAGGCCCGCTGGGAGGGGACGACGAAGGCTGCGACAACGAGCGGATCAAGAGATACGTGTCCAAGTACACGATCAACCCCGCGATCGCGCACGGCATCTCCCATCTCGTCGGCTCGCTCGAGCCGGGAAAATGGGCCGACGTCATTGTTTGGAGTCCCGCCTTCTTCGGCGTGAAGCCCGACTTGATTCTGAAGGGCGGCAGCATCGCCTACGCCCAGATGGGAGACCCGAACGCGTCGATTCCGACGCCTCAGCCGGTGTTCGGCCGGCCGATGTTCGCCTCGTACGGAAGGTCGCTGCTTAAGAGCTCGATCACTTTCGTGTCCCAGGCGGCCTACGAGCGCGGCATTGCCGAAGAGCTTCGCTTGCGGAAGCGGGTCGAACCGGTCCGGAATTGCCGGGGCATCGGGAAGAAGGATATGATCCGCAACGACGCGACGCCGGACATCCGGGTGGACCCGGATACGTACAAGGTGACGGTGGACGGCGAACCGGCCGTCTGCGACCCGGTCGACGTCGTTCCGATGGCGCAAAGATACTTTCTGTTCTGACGGCTAGGTCTATCTGTGGAAAGAAGGAGGGATCCGTATCGCGTCGACGAATCGCGCTTCCGCGTCCCCTGCCTCCTGGCTGCATTTGCAGCTGCTGCTCGACTCCGCCCTGCCGATCGGAAGCTTCGCCCATTCCTTCGGACTGGAATCGCTCGTCCAGGATGGCCGGATCGCGAGCGGTACGGAGCTTCGCGATTATATCGAGGCGATGCTGCGCCACAGCTGGGCGCCCGGAGATTTGATGGTCGTGAAGGCCGCTTACGGCGACGGCTCGGCGGCCGGCGGAGCCGAACCGTACGATTATCGGATCGAACGGCTCGTCCATTTGCAGAGATTGGCCCCGGAGTCCCGGGACGGCATCGAGAAAATCGGACGAAGGCTGCTCAAGCTGGCGCGAGCGACGTTTCCCGGGATCGATCTGGGAAGCCTGGATGCCGACGTTCGTAAGGGACGTTGCGCCGGAACGTATCCGCTCGTCTATGGCCGCATTTGCCGAGTTTTAGGCGTATCGCTGGACCGGGCGGCCGAAGGCTATTTGTACGCGTCCGTCTCGACCTGCGTGAACGCCGGCTTGCGGCTGCTGCCGATGGGGCAGACGGAAGCGCAGCGGCTGACCGCCGCCCTGTTCCCCGAAATCGGGCGGGCTTGGGCGGACGTGCGAGAGATGGATCCCGCGGACGCTTACGGCGCGATGCCGCTCGCGGAGCTTGCGATGATCCGTCACGAAACGCTCTATTCCCGTTTATTCATGTCTTAATAAAATGGAGGGATGGCCCATGTGCCAAGGAAAAGACCATCATCACCATCACGGGTGGGAGACGCCGGAGGCGGTTAGCGGCCGCCCGATGCGCATCGGCATCGGCGGGCCGGTCGGATCCGGGAAGACGAAGCTGGTCGAGCGGCTCGCCTTCGAGTTGCAGGATCGGCTGAACCTGGCCGTCATTACCAACGATATCTATACGAAAGAAGACGCCCGCATTCTCTCCGATACCGGCTGCTTGCCGGACGAGCGGATTATTGGCGTCGAGACGGGAGGCTGCCCGCATACGGCGATTCGCGAGGACGCTTCGATGAACTTCGAGGCGGTCGAGGAGCTGGAAAGCCGGTTCCCCGATCTCGACTTGATCCTGATCGAGAGCGGGGGGGACAATCTGGCCGCAGCGTTCAGCCCCGAGCTGGTCGATCGCTTCATCTATATTATCGACGTCGCCCAGGGGGAAAAAATTCCCCGCAAGGGCGGACCCGGCATAATGAGGTCGGATCTGCTGATCATCAACAAGATCGATCTCGCGCCGTACGTCGGGGCCAGTCTCGAAGTGATGGAGCGCGATTCGCGCCAGATGCGCGGAGACCGCCCGTTCGTCTTCACGAACCTATTCGGCGGTCAAGGCTTGGACGACGTCGCGGGCTGGGTGGCCAAGGAAGCGGGGCTTCATGCTTCCTCCGTCTGACGCCGCTCCGGCGGCAGCGCCCTGCTGCGGGCGCTTGCCGCTTCCCGAGAGAAGCGCCGAGCTTCGCGCGGTCGCGGGTCTGGCGAACGGCAAGCCCGAGCTGCTGTCCCGATACCACACGTCGCCGCTCAAGATCGCCAAATCGTTTCCGCTTCGCGCCGGGGACGCCGACCAGCTCGCCGTCGTGCAGATGGACGGGTCGCCGGGCATGCTGGAGGGGGATCGCTACTCGTTCGATTGGCGTCTGCGGGACGGAGTCCGGCTGTACGTTACGAACCAATCGCATACCCGCGTACACCCGTGCGATAAGGGCGACGCCAGGCTGCGCCAGCGTTTCGACCTGCAACCCGGAGCCGTGCTGGAATGGCTACCGGAGCCCGTCATGCTGTTCCGGGACGCCCGGTTCGTCGCCGAGACGGAAGTCGAGTTGGCGGAGCGGGCGGTGTGCATGATCAGCGACATTGTGTGTCCGGGACGGACGGCGAGGGGAGAAGCGTTCGTTTATCGCGGCTACGACGCGAAGCTGACGGTCCATTATCGCGGGGAAATGGTTCATTATCAGAGGCAGAAGTGGGAGCCGGAACGATTGCCGATCGGCAACGCCGGCTGCTTCGGGCCGTATACGCACGTCGGATCGTTTCTCGTCTTCTCCGACCGGGCGACTTCCGGGCTGGCGGAGAAAATTCGCGAGGCGTTGATCGAAACCGGAGCGGCTCTGGGAAGCGACGTTGCATGGGGAGCGTCCCGGACGGCGCGGCACGGAATCGCGTTGCAAGCGGCCGGGAACGCCGCATGGAAGCTTCAAAGACTTTTCCTGGCGGCTTGGGACTGCGTTCGGCGGGAATTGCTGGGCCTGCCCCCGCTCCGGTTGTTGAAGGAAGCCTGGATGTAGCAGGGGAAACGAGAGCAGCCTCGGCGGAGACGCCGAGGCTACTTGCGCGGATCGGAGAACAGATTGGCCAGCCCCGCGAACGGCAGATTTTCGTAATGCTCGGTTTTGTAGACGACTTCGCTCTCGACCCTCGTCTCGTCGCTTAGCCTGTTGCGCCGGAATTGCAGCCGGTCGTATAGCTTGACGAGTATCCGGGCGGTATTGATCGCGTCGTCCATTGCCCGGTGATGCGAGCCGCTGAACGAGATTTCGAGCATTTCCAGCGCCGGCTTCAGTCCCATCTGCTGGTGTTTCTCGAACTTGTATAACTTGGACAGCATTTTCTGAAGGTTGTTATGATTGACGATCCAGTCCGTCGAAATTCGCTGCTGGCGGCATTCCTGCACGAGCTGGCGCTGGTCGTCGGGTCCCCAGGCGCAGAGGAAATATTCTTCCGGGCCGATCCATTCGACGAATTCGCGAACGGTTTCGGCCAGCGTGCCGGCGCCGTTGACGTCGTCCTGGGTAATGCCGGTAAACTCGGTCGTATCGGCCGTCAACAACGGAACGACGCTCGGCTTGACGAAAGATTGGAACGTTTCGATAATGCCCGGAGCCCCGTCGACGAGGCCGACCTTCGCGGCGCCGATCTCGATGATTTCCGCGATCTGGCCTTTTTTGCGGCGAACCGTCATTTCCAAATCGTATACGATTATGCTCACTTCAACACCTCGAGCGCTTGCGATAATAATTGCGTACCTCTGTTATTATAGACCTCCCGGAGGCGTTTGTCAGTTCGAAATGATGAATCGTAATCCTTCGGCAATTTCCAATCCCCATTTGTTCAGAAATTGTTAAGAGTTTTCATGCATAATAGTTCTATGTGCCTGAATTTTCAAGAAACTATAGGACTATTGGGGGAAAAATTTCATGTTGCCAGCTGATCATTTTCATGTCAAATCGAATGCCGACAACGACGCGGAGACGTTAACGCCGGATGAGGTGGATGAAATTTTGAAGCAGCTTGTGGAAGAGCAGACGGAAACGGAAAATCACTGAATGGAGACGAGGCGAAGGCGCGATTCGTTGGGATGAACAAGGCCGCTTCGATGTTCGTGTTTGGAGCGATGGAAGGCGGCTTAAACGGAATAACGGAAGAAAGGGAGACGAAGCTTCGTCTCCCTTTCTTCAATCTTTTATTTGCGGCAAAATAGCGGCAATGGTATAATTTTATTGAGGAGGGTGATTTTATGTTCACACCCACATATTCAATAACGGATACCATTGCTCGCAGACTGATGGATATACAGCGCGCAAGTGCAGTAGTCGATTTACTTCCTTTGCCTGCATCTATTCTCGATTTGCTTAAGAAAGAATCGATGGAAAAGACGGTCATTCTTTCAACAAAGATTGAGGGGAATACGCTTGATGAGGCGACGAAACGAAAGGTCTTGTACCAAAACAGCAGTCACAATGAAGAGCAGGAAGTTTATAACTTGATGAAAGCTTTGGAATACCTGGACGAAGCCGAAAGAAGGCATCTCCCGGTCACCGAAGAGTTTATCAAGAAGTTGCACGCCATAATCAAGATATCGCACGGTCGAAGGCCGCGCGTTAGTGAATATCGTGAAGAGCAAAACCAAGTCGGCAGCCGCAACGCTTCCGGATTTTTTTATCTGCCTCCGGAATGGCAAGATGTTCCTTTATTGATGGAGGATCTGGTTGCTTGGGTTAACTCTCCGGAGACTTATTCGGTGCCGGTTCCAATCAAAGCAGGGATTTTTATGTGGCAATTTCTAACGATCCATCCGTATTTGGACGGGAATGGCCGTACGGCCCGGATAATCGCGACTTATCTTCTTCGCCGAGGCGGGTACGGGTTGAAAGGAATATTCGTGCTTGAGAATTTCTATGACCGCAATTTAGCAGAGTATTATCGTCGACTACAGTTAGGTCTTCACCATAATTATTATTTCGGGCGGAATGAGGCTGATTTGACGCCATGGCTGGAATTCTTTATAGATGGTTTGGCGGAGGTATTTAAAGAAACCGCAGCCATCGTATCGGAGAAATCTGCTCAAATGACGAAAATCGAACCGGATCTGATTCGCAAGCTAGATCCACAGCAAAGAATGGTGTTCGCCCAATTAACCTTTAAACAAGACTCATTGACGACGAGCGAAATGAGGGACCTGCTGCGTTTGTCGGATCGCTCAATAAGGGAAAAGGTAAGCTTTTGGAGAGAAGTGGGATTTGTTGAGCCGCGCGATCAAGACGCCCAAAGAGTTCGTTCGATTAAGTTATCAGCGGAATACGAGAAATTGGCTCAAGAAATTCGGAATGCTCCAGACAAGTTCGCCTATTTCCTTTAAATGAATACAGTTCTGATCTTCTGTAAGTTAGTCAGCGGATCATGGACATACGTCAAAGAACGTCCATCCGTAACGAGGACATCTCCGAAAAACTGTGTATAAGAAGAAAAGCCCCATAATCCGGGGCTCTTCGTCCTTACCGCTTCGCCTTATAGAACTCATGGTAAAGCTTCATCAATGCCCTCTTTTCGATCCTCGATACGTAGCTGCGGCTGATGCCGAGCTCGCGCGCGATTTCCCGCTGCGTCCGCTCGTCCCCGCCCCCGTCCAGTCCGAACCGGCCGCGAATGACTTCCTGCTCGCGATCGTCCAGAATGTCCAGGTTGCGGTAAATTTTGCTTTTCTCGATTTTAAGCTCCACTTTGTCGACGACTTCGTCCGGCTCCGTTCCCAATATATCCTGAAGCGTGATTTCGTTTCCTTCCTTATCCGTTCCGATCGGATCGTGCAGCGATACGTCCTTCCTCGTTTTTTTCAAGGAGCGAAGATGCATCAAAATCTCGTTTTCGATACAACGCGCCGCGAACGTCGCGAGCTTCGTCCCCTTGTTCGGCTGAAAGCTTTCGATCGCTTTGATCAGGCCGATCGTGCCGATGGAGATCAGGTCTTCCAAATCTTCGCCGGTGTTGTCGAATTTCTTGAGGTTGTGAACAAAGTCCATCATTTTTTTGTTCTTGCTGTATCCTGTCAAACAGTCCGATTGAGGTAATGTTTAACTCCATACCATCATTAGGAGTTGCTCCATCTCCACCACCATTGTTAACCGTAATGAAAATTTCATCAAACAACGTCTCGATAATATTTCGTTTAACCTCGAAAGAGACTTCCTCACCAGTGAACAAACGTTCTCTGAGCTTATTTACCATAAATGTAATTTGTTCGACAGACAACTCCTCCATGCGATGGGCATCGAGTTTCTGTCGATAATTTTCGATTTCCTGCTCAAGGCCAGATATTTCAGCAAGATAATTTTTTCGGTGTGTATCTAAACGTTTACGCTCAGATTCAGATTCTGCTTCGAAGAATGAACGTTCAACATTATCCAAGGCATTTTCTTTCTTTTTCAGTTGTTTCTCCAGCAAAGCGAGGTTTTCTTTAACCCCAGCCGTAGAATCTTCTCCCATACCCCTGATTCGAGCGACGAACTTCTCGGGATCAGTAATAACCTGGATAACTTGATTCCAAATATAATCCTCAATCTGATCGGCATTAAGTGATGGGACAATGCACTTTACGACCTCTGGTCCATATTTTTTCGGCACCGTATTAGGACAGCGATACCTTCTAGCTTTCTCAACTATACCTGTTTCCTTATTTTTTGCTCCATTAGCAGTGGTTGAGTCAAATGTCCTGCCGCAATGACCGCATTTCAACAAAGACTTCAAGAGATACTCATATTTTTTGTTGCCAACATGTTTGTTAGTGTCGTTCTTTTCTCGCTGTATTTGCGCCAGCTTCCACAATTCAACGTCGACAAGCGGCGGAACATCAACGGTCAACCATTCCTTCTCATCCCGAAAGGTATATGTTTTCTTTGGTTTCCCCCCCGCAGTTACCTTGCCCCGCACCTTCTTAGTTTGTCTGCGATTGTAATAGTATTTTCCAATATAGATTTCAGAAGTTAGAATTTTACTTATACTGGAGGCATTCCAGTTCGGACTCTCCCCGCGCTTAGGCGTTACCTTACCATAAAGCCGTTCACCAATTTGACGAAGTGTCAGTTTTTCAAGGACATACCATTCGTATATCATTTGAACATATTGCCGTTCGATATCATTCGGAACAAGTTGACCTTCCGTGTCCTTATCATATCCAAATGGGGCAACGCGCATTGGCATTATCTTCTTCTCATTTCTTACTTTTGCAAGTCTGCCCCGAATAGTTCTTTTTCTAATCAACTGTAATTCATAGGATGCAATTGCAGACATAATGTTGAAAAACAATATACCCTCCGGACTATCAGGGAACTCTGTGTCGGTAAAATATAGTTTAGCTCCGTTCTTTTCAAACTCACGACAAACAATCAACTTATCAGTTAAGTCACGGCTAAAGCGGTCAGGGTGGGTGCAAATTACTGCGGATATAATGCCATTTGCAACATCTTCCCGTAGCTTTGTAAGTTCGATCCTTGTGTCAATATCCTCTCCGCTTTGTCCTTCTGGGTAAACCCTGATATTAGAATCAAAATATCCAAGCGACTTAGCTTTTTCCTTACATAACCGAATTTGTTCGTCCAAGCTAGTGTTATCTAATTGCCCAGCTGTCGAAACCCGGGGATAAATACCTACAGCCATGCTGACCACCTTGTCCATAATAGATTTTCTTCATTATAAACAAAGTATTTAATTGAGTAAAGAGAAAGAAAGCCCTTATTTAGCAGGGGCTTTCTCAGGGAGAAGGCGTTCAATTACTAAATTTATAAGTTGCTGCTCCTTAGTAATAAAGTTTGATTCCTGCTGTGGCGTGTACACTGTCTCGCTAGGAATGTAGTGAAAGATCATATTGACTTTTCTCTTCTTATTTTTCCTCATGTTGGTGACCACACCCCTGTCACCTGATTTTATGCAACGCTGAAATTGTCCTATAACCTTACTAGCTACCCCACCGAGTACAACTAGACAATTTGCTAAGTCTATCTCAAAATAAAAATCAGACTCGCGACAAATCTCTAATAACCCAACATCAATCGCACCTCTGACGATCATAAACACACCCCTTTAAAATTAAGTTTAACGACCCCGATAATTATAAATATTTATATTATTTTATAATTATTTCCAAAACGCATAGCAGCAGAGCTAGTACCGAACGACTAAGGTTAGTATAGAAAATCACTCCGTGGCCGCCTAGAGTAACTCCGGCGCTAAAAAAAATAAAGTTCCACAAAACAGCGTCTAGTCCTTAGAAAGACACTACGTCCGGCTAATGACCTGAGTAGTGCGCCCAAACCCAGCCGTCAGTCTGCCGCCGCGCTCCCCACATCACTCTGTCAGGAGCGAAGCAACGTACCCCGGTATCGAGCAAGTGCTGGATACCCCTATGAAAGTCGGGATCGGACTGAAGCGTGACCGCCGTACCGGAAAGGAATACTGCGGCGAAGCAGTGGTTGGTTGCGTCGATAAGCAGCTGGTCAAAGAGTGGGCGCGGGGCAGTCAAGAAGCGATCTGGTTCCGCGTAGACGTCAAAAATAAGGTACCCCCTAGCGGCAGCGAGACAACTCAACCAACCTATCTCTTGGTTCGAGGTCGAAGCTGGGTATATTGCGGCTAACTCGGAAAAGTCCAACGTATGATTACGCATGGTCGTACACCTCCCCTCGAAATGAAGATGACTATATAGCCGAACCTCGTTCCTACCCTCCGCGCAGGAAAAATCATTCGGCAAGAGCGCCGGATCGTGTACCCCAGAAGCGACAAGGGACTTGGCGACTACTGGCGCGGATCGAACGGGAACGGTTGAAAAAATTTGCTTATAATGAAGGCGAACCTGTAAACAATCGAGAGCGGATACCTGTACTCCGAAAATTCTGCACGGACTCTGGCTCGAATTCTTCGCATCTGCCTGGGAAAGCCTCAAGTCGATTCGATTAGAAACACATTAAGCGGCTTGACGATGTTCAAGTCGTGCCGCTGCTGCGCTAAAAAGAAAGGGAACTCCGCAGGTCGAAGCGAAGTTCCCAGTAATCAAAAAAAAATGCGTTTTAGCGTTCGTTGTCAGCAGGAGGTGGATTGTTGTTGGCGCGGCGAGCTTGTAGCTCTCTGTAGAGGACTGACTTGGACACCTTGCACACTGCCACAATTTCGGAAACTGACACAGACCGAGACTCTGCCTCGTACATGCGGATAGCTTTTTCGAGCATTTTCTTATCTGTTCGGGGGCGACCTCCTATTCTGCCTCTTGCGCGAGCGCTGGCTACCCCATCCCGAACGCGTTCGCGGAGATTTTCCCTTTCGAATTCAGCCAACCCGATCAGAAGGTGAACGATTAAGCGACCTGTTGGGCTACCCAAGTCGATGTTCTCCCGGTGGCTGATAAGTCCGATATTTTTCTCCTGCCAATCGGTTAGTAGAGCGATCAAGTCCGAGGTTTTTCTCGATAAACGCGAAAGTTCCGAAACATACACCGTATCCCCCGGTCGTAGAATCAGTTGAAGCTTTTCGAAGGCTGGACGATCCTTCCGCGCCCCGGTCATCTTGTCAATGAAGACGTCCTCCATTGGAATACCATAATTTCCCGTCAAGAGATCGACTTGCCGATCCTCGTTCTGGATGGTCTTGCTGACCCGCGCATAACCGAATTTCTTGCCTTGGCTGTGAGTCATCTGCTATACCCCTTTCAAGAATGATAGCCAACATAGAAGTGCCTCCGGCGTGCACGGAGTGCCTTCAAAAAACGCAGTACCCCATCCCAAAACGGCGACCATTCGGGAAGAAGGAAACGGGAATAGTATTGGTACGGATACGATACCCCGGATGGACTGATTCAAAGGCATGACGAAAATGTTGCTAAATCAATAGTTTTCGAGACCGAACGCGCCTAGTGTCCCGGAATGGTCATGCACAGCGGCGGGGGATGAAAATTAACAAGCGCGGCTGTACCCCTCTTACAGACCGGAAATACCGCTGTGAAAAGCGAATATGAGCCGGGATGCTGAAAGATATCGAACTTGCAGCGAAACGTTAACTGCGAAAAATTAACGCCGATCATTAACAAGCGCCTTCGTTTTGGGAAGAAATCTATCCCAAAACGTGGGTGAGGTTATCGGTACTCTGGCGGCAAAAGAAAACCCCACCCGTTGTTGCGAGGGCAGGGAGTAAAGTCAGGGTACCCCTTACTGCGAGATACCGACGATCTTGTGCAGTGGTATGCGGACGTGTTCGCCTGTCTCGAGATCGGGGAGACTGAACACGCCTACAGATTCATAGCCACGATGCCAATTCTGTGGCGATACTGCGCGAAGGGCGCGATTGGGATCAAACTGTGGGCGAAGGATAGACGGGTTCAAGCTGGTCTTGACTCTTTCGACTCGGCGGGAACGACGGTATGAGATGATTGTTGTCTCGTTCTCCTGCAAGTGTCGAACCAACTTCCCGGCGAACGTGTGAAGCAGAAAGTATGGCAGTAGCTGCCTGTTCGAAGCCGGAAGGTCAACCGCTTGGAGACGGTAGCCGGAGCGACCAGTGTGAATCTGGACTGCCTTGAAGCGACCCTTCTCGATCTCCGCATAGCTGGGCTGAATAACCTTTACATGCTGAGCAAAGCCTGTTTGATCCACCGAACCTTCAATTTCTGGGAATAACGCGACAAGTGCGACCTCGGATTTGGTCACCCAGCGCAATTTGCCATCAGACCCCTCGGAGACGCAGATTGCGGAGGACAGCCAGTAACTCTTGACGAACGCATCGATATTGGTGCGGAAGAAGGATTCGGAAATCGGGTTCCCCATCTGCTGAAGAATGATCGCTTGCATCCGGGCAGCGGATTCGAGCGGTAAGACATTCACAGTGGCGGAAAGATCAATTCGGCCACGCAGCTGCATACTTTGAACATTCGCCAGTGCGCGTTCTGAGAAAAAAGTTGAAATTCTTCCCTGCGGCGTGACCAGTTGGCTGTGGCGATAATCATAAATTCGGGCATCGACTACCATTGTCGTTCATCTCCTTCAATGTCGTTCGGTGGTTCAACGTTCCTCAATGTCGTTCTTCAACGTTGTTCTTCAATAGCGATTGAAAGACTTTTCTGAAGACCGCTACTATAATGAATCTTTGTCGAGAATTGCCTCCAGAGAAGTAAACTTTATTCGGGATATTTAAAAATATTATTCCGGCGCATATGGAGGAAGGAACCAGGCAGCGCGGTAGCCGCCTGTACCCCCATCCCCCCGCATAGTCAGCGGCGAAGCGGAAAAACAGCGTGGAAACGCGAAGCAAGCAGAGTTACCATCCCCAACCGCCGACTATAGTCCTAAAAAACAACCCCTACTCCAGCGCGGCTAGATTACTCTGGCGATCCCAACCGGAGGGTTCGCCCGCCTCGACCAATCGCTGCTCGACACGGGCGCGATCCATGCGGAGCGCCGGATCGCGGGAGCTAAGGAGAAAGAGAAGATACGAAACCTTGTTTTGGTCAATACTGACCGGGTTCAGCAATCGGGCAAGAGAATATTCAGACAAGAACTGCAACTCCGCTTCACAGTCAGCCAATTCATAGTGATCCCGACAAACTTTAAAACGGTCATACAATTCCACTGGCAGCTGACGATACGAGGAATACCCCAACGCCCTCATACACTGAAGCGCACTGTCCGCATCACCGAAATGATAATGGACAACCGCATCAAAGAACTGGCCGCGCAATAAATAGTCTGCACGGAAAAGCATTGTCGCCACTGTCCGCTTCTCCAGATTTAGCAGATTAGCGATCTCGACAACTTCCATGCCGTCAACCACTAAGGCGATTACTTCCGGGCTTACCCCTCTACTTCCCCAATCTTTTCCGAAAACATAAGCCCTCATCAGCAGGGATGCCCTAACCTGTGCGGGAGAACATGGCGGCTGGGCGGAGTTCAGGATGCGGGCTAAGCCCTCGAGTGGACTTGGTTTCTTCATAAACGATAACCTCCTCGTCTGACAGTGCTAAAAACGGACACAGACTAATATAATCCTGTCTCTATAAAATTCGTTGCACTTCCGCAAACGAGGTCAATTGTTGCCGCCGACCCTACTACCTCCGTAACGACAGCCAGAATCAAGTAGCACACAATAAAAGCAGCCTCAGCAGCTATGCCGTGAGCTAGGGCGCTTAGCCCCGAAAATCAACCGATGGCATTGGGAAAGTCTAAGTGATAAAAGCTGGATCGAGTGAAACAGCTTTTAATTAAGGGAAACGGAGTTAGGCCCTTAATAACGACCGAACGATTTTTCAATTCGAAACAGCGATCAAGAGCGGTGGCGACCACTGGCTATACTGACTATCACAGGCGATATTCGCTACCTTACTGGCCTTCTAAGACTAAAAAACCACTGGAAGTCCAGTAAAGAGGAGTTCGAAAGTCAGCGCCACATGAGGATAGTGCCGAGAAATGACAAAAGTCCTCTTGGCACTCCAAGCTTGGACAGCCTAGCGAGGATACCCCTTCACTAGCGAGGAAGAAGTCTCGCGCCTGAACAGCGATTGTCGGTGGTAGACAACCGAACTTTCCAAGACAGTCCGAAACACCCAAAAAGCTGTTCAAGGCGGAACCGCTGTGTTACAATTAAAACCAACAGCCATTCGGGAACATGAAACTACGAAAGGATGATAACCCATGAATGTTGTAGCCAAGCGAAGCTTTGAAGTCGTGCCTACCCCGGAGTCAACAGCGCCGATACCGAGTGCGCCGCGCAATCCGGTAGAAGACTTATGGCACATTACCTTGCTGTACGGAAAGCACCCTTCATATAGTAAATTGACTTATGCAGTCCGTTTCCAGACCAAGCTGATCGGTGGGGATAGCTCAACCTACTTATTCATCGAGCTGACTGACCGATTCGAGGAAATCCTGAGCGACTTGAACGTATACGGCGTCATGTCTCGAAACCAGCTGATGAAAACCATCGACTACGTGACCCAACTCAAAATTAAAGGCATTTTCACCGAAGTAAGCCAGCTGCTTGATGCCATCCAGCAGGATGCCGAAGGCGACGAAAGCCATGAATTGTTCCAAACGGTTGCGAGTACCGTTATTGATGAAGTCGAGCTTTACCCCATGGTAACGTCCGATGACTACACGAATGCAAGTCCAGGCGTCATCCTGAACTCTAACGGATACATCCAAAAATTCGGTCGTGATGTGGTCGCCTTAAGTTCCGAGACGCTATATGATCTCCTAGGTCTGGAAAATAACCATCAGAACGCCAAGCGGCTTCAAGAGATTGCACGGGCATGGAGCAGGTCAGGGTATCTTATCAAACGAAACGGACAAAGTCGGCTGCAGGAACAGGTTCGACCGAAAGCCAGTTCCAATGAGGTCAAGCGCTTTTACCTTCTGAAGATCGAGGGTTTGTTGGAGCGGCTGGCTCCATTGTCGGAGCAGGAAGCGGATCATGCAGACGCTTAAGGCGAAAAAGCGAGAGGTGTATCCCGAGAAAGGACATCGGGCAAGCCTGATCCCGTATGTCGGGGGCAAGAGCCAATTGATCGGCACGGTATTGCCAATCATTGAGTATGCCATCGAACACTACAACCTTGAAGAATACTGGGAAATCTGCGGGGGCGGTGCAAGGTTCTTGCTGAATCTGCCGCCATCCAGATTGTCGAAACGTGTCTATAATGAGATCGACAAAAGTCTGTGCGCCTTGTTCTATTGCCTGACCAAGCCGGAACTAACCTATGAACTGATTGAGGTGCTGGAACGGCAAGGTGTAGGGGAAGACGTCTTCCTTCGGGCAAAAAAGTTGAAGGAAACCGGCAAAGTCGGCGATGAGGATTATGACCTTGTGACAGCGGCGGCGTGTGCCTTCATCGTTGCCATGCAAAGCCGGGCAGCTATGCAAACCGTGTTTAGTCCATCGATCCTTACCCCCAGTAGCAGAAAGAACTACATGAACCGGGTTCGGACGCTGGATCGGTTCTTGACCACAACAAAGGATATTGTTGTGATGAATGAGGACGTTCTGCAGCTCCTGAGCCAAAGTCGAGACTGGAGCAAGAGCTTCCTGTACATCGATCCCCCTTATACGCCGGATCAGATGAGACAGGACGATCATTACAGCGTCAACTGGTCGAATGCCGATCATGAGCGGCTGGTCGATCTGCTTCTCGAAAACCGACAACAAGCAACGATAGCTCTGAGCGGATATGACAATCCAGTCTACCAGCGGCTTGTTGAGGACGGGAGCTGGAGGAAACTCTTCCTGAAAACCGTCCATGTTTCGAGCTCAGTGACTGGACGCTATCAAGAGGAGTTTCTCTGGATCAATTTCCCAATACCTCTGGCCCTTGAAGAACAAGTTTGTGAGTTTCGAATTAAGGACTGACCCCGATCACGACTAGCCTCTCCTCAGTGAAAGCCTTAGTCCAATAACGGAACACACGTTCCTTTTTTGCGCAAAAAAGAGCAAGGGAGTTATACGAACATGTGTTTGATAAGCTCTCTTGCTCTTTTCATTTATCTACTCAGGGATATAGTCGATGGTAGTGTCAATAGCTATGGTCTGTGCTGCACCATCCCATGTCACACCAATGTTGAAGGCTTGGGCAATGTCTCGCAGTTTGAAGTAGTTGTTACCTCCGATGTTATAGGCAGTCAACTGAACCTCTTGACCATCCTTGTAGATTTTGGAAGTTGTCAGCTTTCCAGTTGTTGTCTTCGGCTGATCCGATACCGCCATCTCGCCACCAACCGGAGTGTATGGCGATGCCGAAATGAGATTGATCGCATTCTTTTCCGCATCCCAACTGACTTCAAATTGCTTTTCCGAACCGTTTACCGCCATTGCAAGGTCGCGTAGTTTGAAGTAATTATTCCCATTGATATTGTAGGCTTGGAAAGATGTTTCTTTGCCATTAACTAAAACATTCGACGATGTTGGTTTTGCAGGCACTGGTTGACTTGGGGCGGTCGATTCATGATCAACCAATTCGTAACGGTTATGTCCGGTAAACACTAGGTTCACATTGTTTATATCCATCACATAGTTGCCATCTTTATCATAAACATCAATCATAAGCGACAACATATCATTTACAATAAGTGTTTTGTCGAAATGACCCAGTTTAACCGTAGCGTAGAAAGGGATCTTGCCATCTACGAATTCCGTCTCAACATGACTAAACAAACCTTCTCCAAAATAACTGAGTTTTATGTGGGCACTATAAGCATCTGGGTTCGTTGTTACAAGTTCGAATAATAAAACTCGATTTCCCACAACCAATTCAGGCGCTTCTAAAAGCACAGCGGATACATCAAAAGACCCCACATTTTCATGAATCCCTTTGACCTGTTGTACTTTCACAAAATTAGGGAGACTTAATTTGAAACCGGAGTCCTTGTTAACCAAATTAAGCTCAGTCATGACGGAACTCTGATTATCCGTCTCCGTCGCTGGCTCACTTTGACCACCCTGTACTTTAAAGTAGACTTCGCGAACAGAGCCGCCATCCCCTATGTTCATCGCATAAAACGAATTCGGTTGGTAAGAAAAGGTTATATATTGCGCAAGTACTTGATCCGTTGTGTTGGCCTCATCTGTTTTCCAGTATACTGGCTCTCCTTTGTAAACCCCGTCCTTCTCGACATACATGGAAACATTCGCCCATTGATCGTAACTCGAAGTGAAGTTTAGTGTTGCGCCGTCTGAAACGACTGTGAATTCCAACTCATGCTTTTCGGCTTTCATCGTTTCAAAATTATACAGGCTGACCGTTGCCTTCTCACTGCCGAGCGATTCCGATACGGTGTACTTGTACGGTAATTCTTCGGCTTGCGCCATGCCCAAGTTGAACAACGCAAATACCATCATGAAACCTAATGCGAATAGGGAAAACTTTTTTATCAAATCCAAAACCTCCATTATCTTATGTATTATGTTATGAGTCGAAACTCTATTAACCTATCTATTCAATGCCAAGGTGAACATGCTTAACCGACTTATCCATGTAGCGGAAAACAACCTGCTGCAAGAACTCTTGCGTGGAGACACAAGAGTACCTGCAGCAGCTTGGGTTAGTTTGGTGCGGTCAGCCACCAACCGCCTGTGACGGTCTGGAGATGGGCTTGGGCGTCGGTTCCTACTGGAGTCCCGAGGTGTACCCATTGTCCGTCATACTTGACAATGGCGTAGGCGTGACCGAAACCTGTGTTGCCTGAGTTGTTCATGCTTGCTACGATTGCGGAGCCGAAGCCAGCTAGGTCATGAACTAAGGATATTACTTGAGCTGACGAGTCACAATCTACCTTGCCAAGAATCATGGCATCGTAGGCGCTGTTGACGCCTTTTTCGTTCTTTAAGTCTTGGGAGCCTGACGGGAAGAACGAACCAATGGCTTCGTTTACTTTGTACCTCTTTACTAGAGTTTCCTTCGAGATTCCGGCGTTGAGTAAAGGAGAGAGTTGAATTTCATAACCTGCAAGACCAAGATTATACCTATTGAATTCGCCACTATCACGTTTACCTTCGAAGAGGAAGTCGTGCATCTCTTTCGGGATCTCGAGGTTCTCGGTCTTGGCGAGGGCTTCTTTGGCGAGCTTGACAACTGCGTCGTACTCCTCTTGGTTTTTGCTGGCGTAAATGCGGCCCTTGGTTAGGGTGGCGTCGATGCCTTTTACGATGTAGGACTTGTTGACTTGCGTTGTTGCGGTTACCGTGGCCGCCCCTCCCTTGGAGCTGGTGATGGTGGCGGTGTAGGTTGCGGCGTCCCAGTCTACCTTGGAGCCAAGGGCTTCGGCTACGAAGCGTAAGGGTACCAGTGTCGAACCATTGAGAATTAGAGCTTCCTTCGCTAAGGCTACCTTTTGACCTTTGACGTGGGCGAATGTGTTGCCAATGGTCAGGATGATAGTTGTGCTATCCTTCGTTGCCGTGATGGTCTGCGTGGCTTGATCCCACTTGATGCTTGCGCCGAGCGCTTCGAAGACCCCGCGCATCGGAACGAGGGTGGAGCCGTCGATGACTACGGCGGGTTGGCTGAAGGATTGAGGGTTGCCGTCGATGATAACTTGGACGGTTCCGGGCTGTCGAATTGACGGTGTTTCTGCTAGGTCTTGAGTTTTTGGTGGAGCCGTAGTCAGCGTCAGATCTGGAAGCACATGCTTGCTTGGTGTGATACCGAGCTTTAACTGCAGGTTCTCGAGAATTCTTACTGACTCCTCGCGCTTCGCCATTACAGACTGGCTTGCGTCCGTGTAATGTTCAATCTCTAATAGCTTACTGACGACTTCAACTTCTGAGATCGCGTACTCGGCTAGGTAGTCAACCTCAGCAAGTTCCTTCATTAGATTGGTCATTCTGGCATTTAGGCCGTCGAAAAGATACGGGGCTAGTTCGCCCTTCTTGATGTCAGCATCAAATACCTCGTTCCACGACTTTAAATCTCGCAGGATAGCCTCACTTTGCGTCTTTTCAAACTCCTTCGAAGGCTGCATAATGATTTGCGGAAAGCTGTTTGGGATTGTGGTGCGACCCGAATTCTCTGATGCAAAGGCACTGGTTACCGTACCTAAAACCGCACCCGCGATGATTGAGCTGGTCATTAAACCCTTAATAATTAATTGATAGCTACGCTTGTCCCCCATATTGTTACCCTCCCTTTCAACTTTTTAGCAAGATAAAACCAAAAATGATTATCCACAGGATGATTCCCCAGCGCATCACGGTTCCAAAGTCTACATAAGAAAAGGTATTGCCACCTAATGCACGCTGAATCAGATTGAACAGCAAGTTCAGCATTAAACTAGCAGCAAAACCGGCAATGGCTGCAATGATTAGCGTATTTGACAATTTAACACCACCACTTCAACACTTTTTGATCACATTCTTGGGCCTCAAAGACTTTTGACCTATAGCCCATTATTCATTATACCTATGACTACTATTTGTATCAATACTAATATTTTGATTATTTAAGTTACGTATAACTTCCTCCTGTTTCCCTCTACACTCATAGTGTGAGGTGATTGTCATGTCTGAACCGCCCGAAGTACTTGTGCAAGTAGGTAAAGCGATTCGTCAAATTCGACTAGCCAAAGGCTTGTCTCAACAACGTTTGGCTGAGATGTGCGGCTTTACGTTTTCCTATATTGGCGGCGTGGAACGCGCGGAAAAGAATATCTCGTTAAAGAATTTGGACAAGATCGCTGCTGCCTTGGAAGTAGGCATCCATCAATTTTTTAGCTATGCTACCCGTTATGAACAGCTTACAGCTAGTGAGCAGATTATTCAGGATATTTCAGCCTTACTCGCTTCCTATGACGAACAAACGTTAGTGATGGCAAAAGACATCCTCTCTGATGTGCTGAAGCATGCCCGACCTCAAGGATAAATGGTGCGCAGCTACCTCTCTGGTAGCTGCGTGAACTGGCTGTACTCCCGCTGGATGTGAATCCCCACTTTTACTCCGATCTCGTACATACGATCCACTTCAATCGAATGCCGCTGGTTCATGATCTCTTCCCATTCCAAAACTAACTGATACTGTTCTTGCGTTAGAACGGACTTGAGTCGTTCCTCGATTTTTTGCTGCAGTTGCGATAAGGCAATGGCTTCTTGATCTTGCCTTATCGCGGCGGCGGCGTATTTTACGTAGAAGCGTTCCCAGACCGTTTGAAGCCAGTCCGGGCAGGGTTGCCGCTGTTGATGCTGCTGGGCGGTGTCGGCGTTCGGTGCGGCTGCTGTGCGCCCAGTGGGGCAATTGCTGTCGGGCTGATGGGTTGGATTGTTCATAGCGCCCCCCGTAATTCGTGCTGTTGCCTCAAGCCAGCGATAATGGAATCGCGCTCGGCTCGTGTAGCTTCGATTTCCTTGCCGATCTCGAGGCGGCGGCTGGGAGTTGTTTCGCGGCGACCGTGTTCGACGGCCAGCTTTAAGTGCCGCTGGGTGAGGGAGAGCAGGTGTTGCTCGGTGATGGGATCGATATCGAGTTGATACAGGTGGATTGGCTTGGACATTTGGAACGCCTCCTTGAATAGTTTTGTGTAGCTTAACTTGATTCAGGGTTGTTTTCAATATATTCAGAATCTTCTGATATTTATTTCGTGACGAAAAAGGCTCATGCTGCTGGGCATGAACCTTTGATATCTTGCTATATAGCCTTGCCTTAATTCTTTCCGATACCGACCGACTCGTTCTCCTACCTCCATCGACACTCTTGAGCAGACTGTCACATCTCATTTCGTACCATCAATATTAGGCACTCCACATGTCCTGAGTGCCTCAATGAAGTTCCATTTAGTTATCCTGCTCACCGCTTAACTTTATAAAATTCATGATACAATTTCATCAACGCTCGCTTTTCAATACGTGATACATAGGAGCGGGAAATACCCAACTCTTTAGCAATTTCTCGCTGAGTCTTTTCATCTCCACCAGTCACCAAGCCGAAGCGAGCTAAGACGACTTCTTTCTCGCGTTCATCCAAAATATCCAAGTTCCTGAAGATCTTTGATTTCTCGATCTTGAGCTGAACCTTTTCAACTACATCGTCAACTTCCGTGCCAAGAATATCTATAAGCGAAATTTCGTTCCCCTCCTTATCCGTTCCAATCGGATCGTGGAGTGACACGTCCTTGCGCATCTTCTTCAAAGAACGCAAATGCATGAGAATTTCATTCTCTATGCATCGCGCGGCGAAAGTTGCCAATTTAGTCCCCTTGTCGGGGGAGAAGGATTCAATCGCCTTGATTAGTCCGATAGTACCGATTGAGATCAAATCTTCCAAATCCTCGTTCGTATTATCAAATTTTTTTACCACATGTGCGACTAAGCGAAGATTATGTTCGATGAGAATATTCCGAGAGCTTTGATCGCCATTTGCAAGTTGCTGTAGATGTCTTGCCTCTTCCTCTTCCTTTAGTGGTTGAGGAAACGCATTGTTCTTCACATACGAAACAAGGAGAGACAACTGCTTTATAAATAAAGCAATTGCCGCAAATAAGCCTGGCATAGAACTGACCACCTCCACAGAATCGTTGAAGTCCAAAAAACCGATGAAGTGGGGCGGTAGCGCGAGTTAGTCATGATCACACCCACAAAACTAATACTGTCAAAAATCGAGCCGTGTCAAAGTATAACCCTTCCCCGACCACTTGAGTAAAACACGTTCGGAATAGATCACCACTTTACGCCGGAGTTTGTTTATAACGTCTTCACGATGTGGGCGACAAGACGCAAGTTGTGTTCGATCAGCATGTTGCGGGAATGGGGGTCTCCTTCGGCCAGGCGCTGAAGGTGCAGCGCTTCTTCCTCGTCGGTCAGGGGTTGCGGAAAAGCGTTGTTTTTGACGTAAGAGACGAGCAGGGACAACTGTTTAAGGAACAACGCGATCGTCGTAAAAAATCCGGGCACGAACGGACACCTCCGGCAGAAAGTCGAGTACGCGAACAGAAACCACTACCATTGTATGTAGGTTTTCGCCCATCCGTGCCAGTACCGTTCGCGAAGGAGGAGATGCAATCGAAACGGCCGGGTTTGGAATGATCGGACCCCGCAATGGGAAATAATGAACGCGACGAGATTCGTCGAGTTCTCCGGGGGTGATCATCATGGCTGTAAAAAGCGCCGGCCGCGGGCCGAAATCTTATCGGCCCGTCTCCATGTCGTCCAAAGAATATCAAGCGTTCGCGAAGAAGAGGGAGCCTTCGCGGTCCGTATGGACGAATTGTTTGAAGGCGTTTCTGGTCGGGGGAATCATTTGCACGATCGGCCAAGCCGTAACTCAGTTTTTTATGACCGTATTTCAGATGTCTTCGCGAGAAGCGTCCAATCCGACCGTCGCGATCATGATTTTGTTGTCGGTGATTTTGACGAGCATGGGCGTCTACGACAAGCTCGCGCAATGGGCGGGAGCGGGAAGCGCCGTTCCGGTCACCGGCTTCGCCAACTCGATGTGCTCGGCCGCGATCGAACACCGCGCGGAAGGGTTGGTGCTCGGCGTCGGCGGCAACATGTTCAAGCTGGCCGGGTCCGTCGTCGTATTCGGCGTGGTCGCGGCGTTCGTCATCGGCATCATTTACTGGGTGTTCGGAATCGGGGCATGGCATGATGTTACAGGGTAAACGAACGTGGGCGTTCGATAAGCCGCCGGTCATCGTCGCCGCGGGAACCGTCGTCGGCCCGGACGAAGGCGAGGGACCGCTGGCAGCCGATTTCGATCTGGTTCATCCGGATCTGGAGATCGGCCAGCCGACTTGGGAGAAATCCGAGAAGGCGCTGCTGGAGCAGGCGACCGATTTCGCGCTGCAGCATGCCAAGCTGGCGAAGGACAAATTGAATTTCTTCGTCGGCGGGGATCTGATGAACCAGATCATCAGCACGACGTTCGCGACCCGGACGCTCGGGGTGCCTTATCTCGGCATGTTCGGAGCTTGCTCCACGTCGATGGAATCGCTCGCCGTCGCCGCGCTGATCCTGGCGTCGGGAGCGGGCGATTACGTCATGGCGGGCACTTGCAGCCATAATTGCACGGTCGAGAAGCAATTTCGATATCCGACGGAATACGGCTCGCAGAAGCCGCCGACCGCCCAATACACGGTGACCGGCGCGGGAGCCGCCGTTCTAGCGCGGGAAGGCGACGGACCGGTCGTCACGGCGGCGACGATCGGCAAAATTATGGATTTGGGAATCAAGGATCCGTTCAACATGGGGGCGGCGATGGCGCCGGCCGCGGTAGATACGATCCAGGGGCATCTGCAGGACATGGGCAGAGATCCGGGTTATTATGATTTGATCGTCACGGGCGATTTGGCCGGCGTCGGCCACCCGCTGGCCAAAGAAATGCTTATGCGGGGCGGCGTCCCGATCGACCAGACGAGCTTTCTGGATTGCGGACTGATGGTGTACGACGTAAAGAAGCAGAAAGTGCAGGCCGGCGGCAGCGGCTGCGGGTGTTCGGCGGTGGTCACCTACGGCCATCTGCTGAAGCGGATGCGCAACGGCGAGCTGGGGCGCATTCTCGTCGTCGCGACGGGAGCGCTGCACAGTCCGCTGTCCTACCAGCAAGGAGAAAGCATTCCAGGCATCGCCCATGCCGTCGCCATCGAAACGTCCGCATCGCTGCGTAAGGGGGTGTAATCGCATGATGATCTACTTATGGGCGTTCGTGATCGGCGGAGCGATCTGCGTCGTCGGCCAGCTGCTGTTCGACGTCGCCAAGCTGACTCCGGCGCATACGATGTCATTGCTTGTCGTGCTGGGCGCGGTCATGGACGCGTTCGGCTTGTACGACCCGCTCGTTAAATTCGCCGGCGCGGGAGCGACCGTGCCGATCACGAGCTTCGGCAACGCGCTCGTGCACGGCGCTCTGACCGAGCTTCAGGAGTCCGGCTGGATCGGCGTAATCACGGGCATCTTCACGGTCACGAGCGCGGGCATCTCCGCGGCGATCGTCTTTTCGTTCCTCGCGGCGCTGGTCGTGAAACCGAAAGGCTGAGAATTCCGGATGATCAAAACAGCCGAACCCTCTTCGGGTTTGGCTGTTTTTCTATGGATTTTTGGAAGAAACTAAAATTTACGACCGAATCCAAATTCCGGTATAATGGAGGGAGGCCGAATAAATGAATACATCAAAGTAGAATCCATAGGAGGAACGGGAATGGATCAGCATGCTGCGATGCAATTATTGGATAAGATCAAGCACAATATGGAATCTTGCATTTACGGCAAGAAAGAAGAAATCGCCTCCATGCTGACGGCCATGCTGGCCGGCGGGCACGTGTTGATTGAAGACGTGCCGGGCACCGGCAAGACCCAAATGGTCAAAGCGCTGGCCCTGTCGATCGGAGGCGTCTTTCATCGTATACAATGCAATCCGGATTTATTGCCTACCGATATTACCGGCGTATCGATTTATCATCCGAAATTGGAGCAATTCGTGTTCCGGCCAGGGCCGGTCATGGCGAACCTGCTGCTAGCCGACGAGATCAACCGGGCGACGACGAAGACGCAATCGGCCTTGCTCGAAGCGATGGAGGAAAGAAGAGTGTCCGTGGACGGGGAAACCCACACGCTTCCGCAGCCATTCATGCTGTTCGCCACGCAGAATCCGATCGAGTTCGAAGGCACGTATAGCTTGCCCGAAGCCCAATTGGACCGATTTTTGATGAAAATCAAGCTCGGCTATCCCGACGAGGCGTCCGAGAAGCGTCTCGTCATGGAGCCGGGCGCGAGCCGCGCGGCCGAGTCGCTGCAGGCGATCGCCTCCGTCGAGGACGTCGCCCGGATGCAGGTGCTGGCGGAAGGCGTCCACCTGGAGTCGACCGTGGCCGACTATTTGATTTCCCTCATTCGCGGCACCCGGCAGCATTCCGCGATCCTGCTCGGGGCCAGCCCCCGCGCGGCCGTGGCGTTGACTTCCGCCGCCAAGGCCTACGCGTTCTTGAACCATCGTTCCTATGTCTTGCCGGACGACGTGAAGGCGATGGCCCCGCTCGTGCTTGGCCACAGGCTGCACCTGCGGTCCGAAGCGCGCATGAAGGGCACGACGGCCGAGCAGGTGCTTGAGGATGTGCTGAAGCGGCTCCCCGTACCGGTCGGAATGGAGCGATAGAATGAATCGCCTGCATATTCCGCGCGCTTGGTGGTTAAGCGCCGCTCTTTACATGTCCACCCTCCTATATTTGTTGTTTCAAGGAGGCAAAACTTCGCTCATGCTGTTCGTGATTTTGAACGCGCTCGGCATCTACTTGATGCTCGGGCGCTGGAGCGGCATCGGGGGCGTCCAAGGAACGAGGGAGACGGGCACCGGGGCGGGGCAATCGGTTCAGATGGTCGCGGGCGCGAGACTGCAAGTGAAGCTGCGCATGCAAATTCCGGGCTTCTGGCCGCTTCCGTACGTCATCGTGAGAGAGAAGCTCGTTCGCTCGACCGGCGGAGAGTCTCAGATGTACGAGATGTCCTTCGTGCCGGATTACCGCCGCAGAGGGGAAGTGCAATTCGAGACGGCGCCGCTGCGCCGGGGACGCTATCAATTTCAAGAAACCGACTGTTCGACGAAAGATATATTCGGATTGTTCGAGCATCGGGGAACGTTCAGTCAGCCGCTTTACGTTCAAGTGATGCCGAGAACCGTGCCGGTGAAAGACTGGCTTCTGTTTCGCCGTTCCCAGCGAGGGGTGTTCCACCACACGCTGACGTCCTTGTGGGCGAGAGAGACGACGCAGATCGACGGCGTTCGCGAATACATTCACGGAGACCGGTTGTCCCGCATTCACTGGAACGCGACGGCCAAGACCGGGCAATGGAAGTCCAAGGAGTTCGAGAGGGAGGCGCTTCCCCGCGTCGTATTCGTGCTGGACCGGCAACCGGATGCTTACCGGATTCCGGAACAATTCGAACTCGCCGTGTCGGTGGCGGCATCCTTGCTGGAGTTGACGATCGCCAGAGGCATGCCGATCGGGTTCGTCTCCGCGGGATCGGCTTCCGCTTGGTTCGGGGTCGGAAGGGCGCCTGTATCGAGAGACGAAGTATTGCGCCATCTCGTCGACGTCGAGGCGGACGGCGAACAGCCGATGGGGGATCTGCTCTGCCAAGTCGCGGAAAGGTACGAGCCCGGCGTGCAGCTCGTCGTAATCTCTTCTTCCATTGACGGGCAGACGGCGCAGGCGATTACGGCGGTCGAAGGCAAGCGCATGGTTCCGTGTTTTATTCATATCGGGAACAAGCACTCGACATCGGACCAGCAAGAGCAGGTTCGCCAATGGCAGTCGCTGTGCCAGTCCAAGCAGTGGGAATTCGTCACCGTGTCCGAACTGGACAAACTTCCTCGAGCGTTAGGGGGGATGCCGGCGTGAAGCGATGGATCTCGGATTCTTTCTGGCGCCGCGTCGTATTGGAACGGCTTCACCGGCTGCTCTCGGTGTTTATCGTGTTGCAATTGATTCAGGCGTTTTCCGGCTATTGGTGGGAAGAAACGTACGCGGTGATCTACGGCGCGCTGACGGTGACCGCGATAACGGAAATGCTGATGTCGAGATGGTTTGGCTTGCGGCTGTCGTTGCAGCTCGCTTCTATCGTCGCTTTGTGCGCCTGGACTCTTCCGGTGTCATGGCGCGGATGGCCGGTTAGCTGGCGCGACTGGAGCGAAGTCGGCGGTTTCGTGTCGGCGCACGTCGGACAGATGCACCCGTTCCTGGAGCTGGCCGCGGGGACGGTGCTTGTCGTTCACGCCCTCGCGTGGATCGGCAAGCGGAGAGTCGGAGCCATCTCGATTATCGTGCTTTCGATCGCGACGATGGCGGTCGTCGATTCGTTCTTCCCGTTGGAGCTTTGGCGCAATATCGCCTGGATCGTCGCGATCGGACTCGCCTGGCTGGTCGTCCTGAATTTGCGGCAACTCCAGGCGCGGCATCCCGACAGCTGGGAAGCGCTGGCCGAGAGGCCTCTCGATATCGCGCTTCCGGCCGTGCTGACCATTTCCCTCTTGCTGCTGACCGGCATTTTCATGCCGCGGGCGCCTATTCTTCTGGAAGACCCCTATACGATCTGGTCGGAGGCGCAAGGGCGGGAAGTGCCCGTGTTCTCCGGAGAAGGCGGCATCCAGAGAGTCAACGTGTCCGGAAGCCAAGGCTCGTCCTTGTCCGGTTACAGCAGGGACGACCGCAATATCGGGGGCGGATTCCAGTTCGACTATTCTCCGGTCATGACGGTGACGACGACCCAGCGCAGCTATTGGCGGGGGGAGACGAAATCGGTCTACACGGGCAAGGGCTGGCAGGACGAAAGAAGCGGTTCGCTTCAGCGCGTCGTCCCGGGCGGAGAGGAAGCTTCCGTATTGGCCATCGACCCGCCCCGTTCGCCGGACGCCGAGACGATCGAAGTCATGCAGACCGTCAAGTTCGAACGCAGAGACAGAATTCCCGTTCTGTTCGTGGCCGGCTCCGCCGTGACGGTAAACGAGCTCAAGAGCGACAATAACGGCGGACTGCTGTGGAATCCCGAAGAATGGGAGCTTCGCTGGGGCAGAACGGCGCGCGTGCAGGAGTATACCGTCGTGTCCGAAATTCCCGTCCTGGACGAGGAAGCGCTCCGCCGGGTCGACCGCTCCGCGGGAACGAGCATCGACCTGGACGCTTACTTGCAGTTGCCGGACGGCCTGCCCGAACGGGTGCGCGATTTGGCGCGGGAGCAGACGGGCGGACTGTCGAACGATTACGATCGCGCCAAGAAGCTGGAACAATATTTGAAGGAAACTTTCCCGTATACGAATACGCCGGATTTGTCCCGGCAATCCGACCGGGAGAACGGAGACATCGTCGACGCGTTTTTGTTCGAAATCCAGGAAGGCTATTGCGACTATTTTTCGACTTCCTTCGTCGTCATGGCCCGCTCGATCGGATTGCCGGCGCGATGGGTGAAGGGCTACGCGACGGGGTACGATCAAGCCGCGGCGGAGCGTGCCAGATTCGGAGCCCCCGAAGACATAGACCCGAAAGGGGCGGGAACGTACACCGTCCGCAACGCTGACGCCCACTCTTGGGCGGAGGTCTACTTCGAAGGCTACGGCTGGATCCCGTTCGAGCCGACTTCGGGTTTTACCGTACCGCAGCCGATCGCCGTCGCCGAGACGCAGCCGCTGGAGCCGATCGTCGGAGGCGAAGAAACGCCCGTCGAATCCGAGCCGAAACCCGTCGCGTCGATGAACTGGCTCGCGCTCTCCGCCGCGGTCGGCATCGTCTTGATCCTTATTGCCGCTATTATCGTCGGATACCGAAGCAAGCGGGCGAAAACGTTGTGGACGCGCATCCGGTATCGGGGCAATACGCCGAACCAAAGGGTCGTCCGCGAGATGGAGCGGCTGCTGCGCTTCATGCAGCGCCAAGGTTTGCGAAGGGAAGCCCACGAGACGCTCCGGGAAACGTTCGGGCGGTGGGGGAGCAATTTCTCTTCTTTGAAAAGCGAGCTGGACGGAGCGTTGACGACGTTCGAACAGGCCAGATACGGGGAGGATAACGGCGGCGTTCATCTGCTCGAGCGGTTCAACGAACTGTCGGCCCGAATTCGCAAAGCGCTGTAGCGGCGTCCCCGGCGTCAGCTCGGCAAGGGAAAGCACGGCTCGTCCGGGCTTTCCCGTTTTTTTGCAAGGCAACATGGGGTATGGTATATTTTGAGGGAGATTAGCCGTTCATAGACAGGAGTTATTCGATGTTCAAGCGACTGCTTCCCGATCAGATCGTGAACGCCGTATTCGATATCGATCTGAACGAATTGCACGACCGAGGCGTTCGAGGGATCATTACCGATCTGGACAATACGTTAGTCGGCGCCAAAACCCCGTTAGCCACCCCGCAGCTGATCGAATGGCTGGATCGGGTGAAGGACCGGGGATTTCGAGTCGTCATTCTTTCCAATAACAACAAGACGAGGGTCGGCAAATTCGCGGAGCCGCTCGGCATTCCGTTCATCCCGGCGGCCCGCAAGCCGGCCGGGGCCGCCTTTCGCCGCGCGCTCGGGCTCATGTCTCTGTCCCCCGAGCAAGCGGTCGTCGTCGGCGATCAGATGCTGACCGATGTCTTCGGAGGACGGCGCGCCGGGCTGCATACGATTCTGGTGACGCCGATCGCGCCCGCCGAGGAAGGCTGGGCGACGCGAATCAACCGGCGCATCGAGAAGGTCGCTCTGGCCCGATTGCGCAAACAAGGCCTATGGCCTTTCGACAAGGGAGGACCCAGCTAGCATGGCAGATGACCGATCCGATCTCCCGCGTTGCGCGGGGTGCGGAATTTCCTTGCAAAGCATCGACCGGAACAAGCCGGGCTACGTGCCCGCTTCGTCGTCGGGCAAAGAAGAAATCGTATGCCAACGTTGTTTCCGGATCAAACATTATAACGAAGCCTCTTCGGTAACCGTGGACCAGGACGAATTTCTGAAGCTGCTCGGCGGCATCGCCGGGACGAACAGCCTGGTCGTCCATATCGTCGATTTGTTCGATTTCCAAGGGAGCTTGATCTCGGGGCTGCAGCGGTTCGTCGGGAACAACCCGGTGCTGCTCGTCGTCAACAAGATCGATCTGCTGCCCCCCGTGACGAACTGGAACCGGCTGCGAAATTGGGTGCAGAAGGCCGCCCGGGAGGAAGGCTTGAAGGTTGCGGACGTCGTGCTCTGCAGCGCCCGCCGCAATATCGGATTCGATCGCGTGGTCGAAGCGATCAACGTCCACCGGCGCGGCCGCGACGTCTACGTCGTCGGAGCGACGAACGTGGGCAAGAGCACGCTCATTAACCGTCTCATTTCCGATTACAGCGATTTGAAGAAGGAGCTGACCGTCTCCCGTTATCCGGGAACGACGCTCGACGCCGTTCACATCCCGCTCGACGACGGGAGGAGCATTGTAGATACGCCGGGCATCGTGTACGACTGGCGAATGACGGAGATCGTGCCGCGCGGCGCTCTGGCCGCGCTTCTGCCGGACAAGCCGTTAAAGCCGCTCACCTATCAGCTTAACGAGAAGCAGACGTTGTTCATCGGGGCATTGGCGCGTTTCGATTTCGTCGAGGGGGAACGGCAATCGTTTACGTTCTACCTGTCGAACGGTTTGAACGTGCACCGGACGAAGCTCGAACGGGCGGACGAGCTCTACGCACAGCATCGCGGCCGCATGTTAAGCCCTCCGGGCGAGGAAGATCTGGAGGATTTTCCCGATTGGACCCGTCACCGGCTGCGGATCGCGCCGAATTCGGAGTTGGACGTGTTCATCTCCGGATTGGGCTGGATTCAAGCGAGCGGCAAGACGGGCGCCGTCGTGGACGTGCACGCTCCGAAAGGCATTAAAGTCCTGCTCAGGGAGAGCATCTTATAGAGGTCAATAGTTTCACCGCTAGCGGGAGGGGAGATCGGCGAGCGATGGATAGTCATACGCTAATGTACGGGGTGATCGGCGATCCGGTCCGCCATTCGAAATCGCCGGTCATGCTCGGCCGCGCTTTTCGGGAAGCCGGCATCAACGCCGCGTACGCGGCGTTTCACGTCGAATCGGGGAGGCTGGAGCAGGCGATCGCGGGCGTTCGCGGATTGGGCCTGCAAGGCTTGAACGTGACGATTCCGCATAAGGTCGATGTGATGAAGCATTTGGACGAAATCAGCGAAGGCGCGAGAGCCGCCGGGGCGGTCAACACGATCGTCAACGACGGCGGCCGTCTGATCGGCCACAATACGGACGGCATCGGCTACGTCCGGTCTTTGAAGGAAGAGGCGGAGTCCGATCTCGCCGGGAAAAGGATCGTCGTCCTTGGCGCGGGCGGCGCCGCAAGAGGCATTCTCTGGGCGCTCGCGCAGGAACGGCCGGACGCGATTCGGGTCGCGAACCGGACGGAGGAGAAGGCGAAGGAGCTTGCGGCATCGTTTCCGCCGAGCTTCCGCATTTCGCCGTTATCGTCGGATGAGCTTCGGGACGCATGCTCATCGGCGGACGTCGTCGTCAATACGACTTCGGTAGGCATGTCCCCGAACGTCGATGCGACGCCGGTCGATCCGTCCTGGCTGAAGCCGGGCGCGGTCGCCAGCGATTTGATCTACAATCCGCTGAAGACGGCCTTTCTGCGCGGAGCCGAGGAGCGGGGCTGCCGCGTTCATGGCGGCTTGGGCATGTTCGTCTATCAGGGCGCGTATGCCTTCGAATACTGGACCGGCCGGCCGGCGCCCGTCGACGCGATGCGCGAGGTCGTCTTGGCCTCGTTCTGAACCGTTCGCATTTCACGAACAGAAAGCAGGAAAACGAATGTTAACAGGCAAACAGAAACGTTATCTCAGGTCGTTGGCGCACCATCTTACTCCGATCTTTCAGGTCGGCAAAGGCGGCGTCAACGAAAATTTGATCCGCCATATCGAAGAAGCGATCGAAGTCCGCGAGCTGATCAAGGTTTCCGTATTGACCAACAACGACGACGACCCGCGCGAGATCGGCGCCGAGCTGGCCGGGAAATCCGGATGCGAGCTCGTGCAGGTGATCGGCAAGACGATCGTGCTGTACAAGGAATCCGTCGACCACAAGGAGATCGAGCTTCCGCGATGAGCGGGGAAAGGCGAATGCGCATGCGCAAAATCGGTTTGCTGGGCGGAACGTTCGATCCCGTTCATTACGGTCACCTTCTCGCGGCGGAGTCCGCGATGGAAGCGGCCGGTCTGGACGGCGTGTGGTTCGTTCCGACTTCCGCGCCTCCGCACAAACCGGGGCCCGGGGCGGAAGGCCGGCACCGCCGCGGCATGCTGGAGGCCGCGATCGCGGGGCGACCGGGTTTCCGCGTCGAGGACATCGAGCTGCGGCGCGGGGGGACGTCCTATACGATCGATACCGTTGTCGCCTTGCAGGAGAGGGAGCCGGACGCGGCTTTCTATTGGATCGCCGGATCCGATATGGTGATGGATTTGCCGAACTGGCGGGAGATCGAGCGGCTGGCGGAACGGGTTGCCTTCATCGGCTTGGAGCGTCCGGACAGGGCTTGCGCCGAATCCGAGCTTCCCGGCTTCATCCGCTCCCGTCTCGTTCGGGCGACGATGCCCGCGATGGGCATCTCTTCGACCGACATACGGCGAAGGACGCGGGAAAGCCGATCGATACGCTACATGCTGCCGGATCCGGTCGTCGACTACATTCGAAGGAATGGGTTATATGAATCTTGAAAAACTGCGGGAGGCGACCCGCGCCCAGATGCCCGACAAGCGCTGGCGGCATACGCTCGGCGTCGTGGACTCGGCGATCGAGCTGGCCGTCCGGTTCGGCGGCGATCCCGGCAAGGCGGAGCTTGCGGCCCTGCTTCACGATTACGCCAAAGCGTGGCCGACGGACCGCATGGAGACCGTCATTCGCGAACAACGCTTGCCCCCCGAGCTTCTCGATTACGATAAGGAGCTCTGGCATGCCCATGTCGGGGCGTGGGCCGTTCGACGCGACCACGGGATCGAAGACGAGGAAGCGCTCGATGCGATTCGCTATCACACATCCGGCCGCGCGGGGATGACGAAGCTGGACAAGATCGTCTGCCTCGCGGATTATATCGAGCCCGGAAGGGATTATCCGGGTGCGAGTAAGATTCGCGAACTGGCTAAACATAGTATGGAGCAAGCGCTCGTCGCCGCCTTCGATTCGACCATCGCTCATCTGATCGAGCGCGGAAGGCGCATTTTCCCGTTAACCGTAGCGGCTCGCAACGATCTTATTTTGCAAATCCACGGAACGAATAACGAAAACGGAGGCTGAGACATGGCAGTTAGCTCGGAACGATTGTTAAAAGCGGTTCTTCATGCCGCGGAAGAAAAAAAAGCGCACGAAATCGTCGCTTTGAATTTGCAAGGCATTTCGCTCGTCGCGGATTACTTCGTCATCTGCCACGGGAACTCGGATACGCAGGTGCTGTCGATCACGACCGAAATCCGCAAAGCCGCGGAGACGGCGGGCCATCGGGTTCGCATCGAAGGCGCGGATACGGCCCGTTGGGTGCTCGTCGACATGGGGGACGTCGTCGCTCACGTGTTCCACCGCGACGAGCGGGAGTATTACCATCTTGAGCGTCTGTGGTCCGACGCGAAAGCCGTGGAGATCGTATGAACCTGACCGCGGGAACGTGGCAATCGCTCCGCGTTCGACGGGAAGTATCGCCTTACGGATGGTTTCTGGGCTTCGGAACGGAGGGCGGCCCCGAAGTTCTTCTCCCCTATGGGGAAGCGGTCGGACAAAGGCCGGAGACGGACGCCGAGATCGACGCGTTCCTGTTTCACGACGACAAGGAGCGGCTGACGGCCACGCTGCGCAAGCCGTTCATCGCTTTGGGCGAGATGGCTCGGCTGAAGGTCGCGGATTTTCATCCGAGCTTCGGCTTTTTCCTCGAGATGGGCATCGGACGGCAGCTGCTGCTTCCGTATAAGCAATTGCCCGCCGAACGCAAGCAGCTGTGGCCGCAGACGGGCGACGAGCTGTTCGTCGTCATGAAGCACGACAAGGAAGGACGCATGCTGGCGAGATTGGCCAACATCGACGATTTCGCGCCTCTCGCGATCCGCGCCCCTTCTTCCTGGAAAGGCGAATGGAAGGAAGGCTGGGTGACGGACGTGTACCGCGACGGCGCGTTCGCGCTGATCGACGGCGGCGTGGTCGGTTTCGGGGCGCTCGGCTATATCCATGAAAGAGCGATGGTGCATCCGCTGCGAATCGGACAGAGGTTTAAAGCCCGCGTGACGCAGATTCGCGAGGACGGCAGAGTGACGCTTAGCGTTCGGGCGCAGAAGGAAATCGGACGCGTCGAGGACGCCGATCGGATACTCGCTTTCCTGAAGGAGCGTCCTGGCGGGGCGATGCCGTATTCGGACCAGACGAGCGCGGAGGATATCCAGCGCCGCTTCCAGCTTAGCAAGTCCGCGTTCAAGCGTGCGCTCGGCAAGCTGATGAAGGAAGGTCTGATTACGCAGCAGGGCAACTGGACGCATTTGAAGACGCCCGAAGGAGAGTCGGGCAACGGAGACGATCCGCAGTGATCGGCCGGGGCGCGAACAGCCCGCGACACGAATGAGATGGAATGGGGAAACTTGCCATGCGTACATACCGACAGTTCGCCGCCGTATACGATCGGTTGATGGAAGAGATGCCGTATTCCGACTGGATCAGCTTCGCCCGGCGATGCTGGGACCGGTACGGCATTCCGAAAACCGTCGTCGATCTCGGCTGCGGGACGGGCAATCTGGCGATTCCGCTCGCGCGATCCGGATTCGGCGTATTCGCGATCGACATTTCGGCGGAGATGCTGGCGGTCGCCCGGGGCAAGTGGGACGAGCCGGCTGCCCGCGGAGGCTACCGGGACGAGCCGGGAACGATCCGCTGGCTGCAGCAGGACATGCGGGATTGGGAGCTTCCCCATCCGGTGGACGCCGTGATCAGCTTCTGCGATTGCCTGAATTACTTGACGGAGCATCGGGACGTGTCGGCGACGATCCGCCGGACGTACGAAGGCTTGGCGCCCGGAGGCCTGTTCCTGTTCGACGTCCACGCCCCGAGGCAGCTGGAACGTTACGCGGAGGAGCAGCCTTTCGTATACGACGAGCCCGACGTCGCGTATTTGTGGACGAGCGATTACGACGAAGACCGCATGGAGATCGAGCATTCGCTGACGTTTTTCGTCCGCGAGGAAGCTTCGTCCAGCGGGAGCGAAGCCCTGTACAGCCGTTTCGAAGAATCTCACGTTCAGCGCGCCTACGATCCCGATTGGCTCGTCTCCGAGCTGGAGGGCGCCGGGTTCGAGCTGCTGCATTTGCTCGCCGATTTCAAATGGGACAAGCCCGACGAGGAATCGGAGCGGCTGTTTTTCGTCGCCCGGAAGCCTGGGTAGCATCCAATTCTCGATGGGCGGGGGAAAGCGTCGCGAGCACGGCGAACGTTCCGGCGAGAATCAGGCCGGCGGACGTAATGACCGCGCCCGTTTCCCCGACGCCATCTTTGATCGCTTGCTTGAGCGGCATCGTTTTTCTCTTCTGCCAGATGCTCGGCGAGATCATGAAGATATTGTAGTCCTCTCCCAGCGCTACGAGGAACACGAACGCGTACAGCGGATCGCGCCCTGGATCGCTTCCGCGCCGGTCAGAACGAGATAGGCGGTCGCGACGCGATGCGGAGCGCGGATTCACGAGACGCTTGCCGTTTCGTTCGAGAAGGAAATGGCGGCGGGACGGATCGCCCGCGGCAATCCGATGCTGCTGTCGCATGCCTTCTCCTCTCTTTTGACGATCGGCAGCCGCGCGGGACGCAACTTGACACGGATCGCGCGAATTGGCTATAATCATGGCATACTTTGGCTGAGAAAAGGAGCAGTACTCGCTAGACGTGATTTCAGAGAGCCGGCGGACGGTGCGAGCCGGCAGACGACAGCGACGAACTCGCCTTGGAGCCTCCGAGCCGAACGGATCCCGAACCGGGAGATCCGACAGGCAAGGCGTTACCTCTCGTTACGGGGCTAGAGTGGACGGGAGATCCAAGCAGGATCGCCGTCAACTAGGGTGGTACCACGGGAGAAGACGCTCCCGTCCCTAGCGATTCGACGCTGGGGGCGGGAGCTTTTTTGTTTACCGGATTTTCGAATACGACAAGGGAGTTAATGAACATGTCGCACGAACAAGGTCAAGGCTATCAGCCGCGGACGATCGAACCGAAGTGGCAACAGTACTGGGACGCGAACAAGACGTTCAAGACGACGGAGGATGCGGGCAAACCGAAATTTTACGCGCTCGACATGTTTCCTTATCCTTCGGGGGCGGGCCTGCACGTCGGCCATCCGGAAGGCTACACGGCGACCGATATCGTCAGCCGTTACAAGCGGATGAAGGGCTACAACGTCTTGCATCCGATGGGCTGGGACGCCTTCGGCTTGCCGGCCGAGCAATACGCGCTGCAGACGGGACGTCATCCCCGGGAAATCACGTTCGAGAACATCGACAATTTCCGCCGCCAGATCAAGTCGCTCGGGTTCTCCTACGACTGGGACCGGGAATTCAGCACGACCGATCCCGACTATTACAAGTGGACGCAATGGATTTTTATCCAACTGTACAAAAAAGGGCTGGCTTACGTCGCGGAAGTGCCCGTGAACTGGTGCCCGGCGCTCGGGACGGTATTGGCGAACGAAGAGGTCATCGACGGGCTGAGCGAACGGGGCGGGCATCCGGTCATTCGCAAGCCGATGCGCCAATGGATGCTCAAAATTACCGAATACGCCGAGCGGCTACTCGAAGATTTGGAGGAGCTCGATTGGTCCGAGAGCATCAAGGACATGCAGCGCAACTGGATCGGCAAGTCGACGGGCGCGGAAGTGACGTTCGCCGTCGACGGGCACGACGCGGCGCTGACCGTGTTCACGACGCGTCCGGATACGCTGTTCGGGGCGACGTATTGCGTGCTCGCGCCGGAGCATGAGTTGGTCGCGAGGATCGTTACGGCCGATCGGCAAGCCGCCGTCGAAGCTTACGTCGAACAGGCGGCGCGCAAGAGCGATCTCGAGCGGACCGACCTGGCGAAGGACAAGAGCGGCGTGTTCACGGGAGCTTACGCGATCAATCCGGTGAACGGCGGCAAGGTGCCGATCTGGATCGCCGACTACGTGCTCGCCGGCTACGGCACCGGCGCAATCATGGCCGTGCCGGGCCATGACGAGCGGGACTGGGCTTTCGCGAAGAAGTTCGGATTGCCGATTCTGGAAGTCGTCGCCGGCGGCAACGTCGAGGAAGCGGCGTATGCGGGCGACGGCGAACTGGTCAACTCGGGGTTCCTGAACGGCATGTCCACGTCCGACGCGATCGCCGCGATGATCGCCTATCTGGAGAAGGAAGGCAAAGGAAAGGGCAAAGTGACGTACCGTCTTCGCGACTGGCTGTTCAGCCGCCAGCGGTATTGGGGCGAGCCGATTCCGGTGCTGCATTACGAGGACGGCACGATGGACACGATCCCGGAAGAGGACTTGCCGCTTTTGCTGCCGGACGTGGACGCGATCCAGCCTTCGGGCACCGGCGAGTCTCCGCTGGCGAGCGTGCCGGAATGGGTGAACGTCATCGACCCGCGGAACGGCCGCAAGGCGCGCCGCGAGACGAACACGATGCCGCAATGGGCCGGCAGCTGCTGGTACTACTTGCGGTTCATCGATCCGAAGAACGACAAGGAAATCTGTTCCCCGGAGAAGCAGCGCGAGTGGCTGCCGGTCGATCTGTACATCGGCGGCGCCGAGCACGCGGTACTTCACTTGCTCTATGCCCGTTTCTGGCACAAGGTGCTGTACGATCTCGGCGTCGTGAGGACGAAGGAGCCGTTCCATAAGCTCGTCAACCAAGGAATGATTCTCGGCACGAACAACGAGAAAATGTCCAAATCCCGCGGCAACGTCATCAATCCAGACGATATCGTCGGCGAATACGGCGCGGACACGCTGCGGATGTACGAGATGTTCATGGGCCCGCTGGAAGCGACGAAGCCTTGGAACACGAACGGCGTGGAAGGGATTTTCCGCTTCCTGGCGCGGGTCTGGCGGCTGTTCGTCGACGACAACGGCAATTTGAACGGCAAAATCCAAGACGCCGCAGGCGACGAAGCGTTCCGCCGCGTCTGGCACAAGAGCCTGAAAAAAATCGGCGAGGATTACGAGGCGATGCGCTTCAACACGGCGATCAGCCAGATGATGATTTTCGTCAACGAAGCGTACAAGACCGATGTGCTGCCGAAACAAGCGATGGAACACTTCGTGCAGATGCTGTCCCCGATCGCCCCGCATATCGCCGAGGAGCTGTGGGAGAAGCTCGGGCACGCCGAGTCCGTCACTTACGAGCCGTGGCCGCAATTCGACGTCTCGCTGACGGTCGACGCCGAAGTCGAGATCGTCGTTCAGGTGAACGGCAAAATCGCGGACCGTCTGAAAATCGCCGCGGACTTGGACGATGCGGGCATGCAGGCCCAAGCGCTCGAATCCGCGAAAGTGCAAGAGCTGACCGCCGGCAAAACGATCCGCAAAGTAATCGCCGTCAAAGGCAAGCTCGTCAATATCGTCGCCAACTGAACCAAGCTTGTCGCAGCGCGAAGCACGCGCCGCCGACGCCGTCCTCCGGGACGGGTCTGGCGGCGCTTATTTGTTCCCGGCGACAAATCGAACGCCCGTGTTCCCCTTTGAGCACGTAGCCAACGCAGACTCAGGAACCCAATTAAATGTCAGGAGGTTTGTAGGATGTTCGAACAAGCTTACGAGAAATTGCTGAAGGAACAAAGAGAATCGGCAACGGGCAGAAGGCTTGAAATGCTGCATTTGGATTTAACCGGGACGAAAAAGCTGCTGGAAGCTGTGGTTTGGCCGGTGCTGAGATCGTTCGAAGGGATTATCCTCGAGCACGAGATTCCGAATCCGACGGGCGTAACCGTCTATGTCGACGCGTTTTACGCGCCGATTTCGGCAGCATTGGAATGCGAAGGCTTCGTCGTTCACGCGGAGAAAATTACTCGAAGCCGCTTCGACTTCGAGAAGACGAGAGTGCGCATGATGGGGCTAAGAGGCATCGTCTATATGCCTTTCAGCAAAGATCAATTGGACAAACAACCGGAATTATGCAGGCAATCGTTTTACGAGTTGCTAGGCCGATATACCAGTGCCGGCGGATCAGCAGCAATGGAAAAGCTGACCCCGTTCGAAAGAGAGGTTATCCGCTACGGCTTGCACCTGAATCGTCCGCTTAGACTGGAGGACGTGAAGTATTGTTTGCAATGCGAGTATAGGCGGGCCCATACGGTAGTTAAGGATCTGGTGGAAAAGAACCTCATGAAGCCGGTGAAAGACTCAGCGATACGAATTCACCAATATCTACTGCTGCCTGAGGCAAGAGATGTCCTTTTTAGAAAAAGATATTAAGCCCGTCTACGGTGAGGGGGGGGGAGCGTCGTAATTTGGATTGGTCAAACAAACGGCCTGCAGAGAGGGGGGCTGGAGCGTCGAAATTTGGATTGGTCAAACAAACAGCCTGCAGTGAGGGGGGCTGAAGCGTCGTAATTTGGATTGGTCAAACAAACGGCCTGCAGAGAGGGTGGCTGGAGCGTCGTAATTTGGATTGGTCAAACTAATGGCGTGCAGAGAGGGGGGCTGGAGCGTCGTAATTTGGATTGGTCAAACTAATGGCGTGCAGAGAGGGGGGCTGGAGCGTCGTAATTTGGATTGGTCAAACAAACGGCGTGCAGAGAGGGGTGCTGGAGCGTCGTCATTTGGATTGGTCAAACTAATGGCGTGCAGAGAGGGGGGCCAGAGCGTCGTAATTTGGATTGGTCAAACTAATGGCGTGCAGAGAGGGGGGCCAGAGCGTCGTAATTTGGATTGGTCAAACAAACAGCCTGCAGAGAGGGGGGCTGGAGCGTCGTAATTTGGATTGGTCAAACAAACGCCCTGCAGACAGGGGGTTAAAGCGCCGTAATCCCCACCCCTCCGCTATGTCCGCTCTCGAGGAAATAGCGAGGAATCGACGCGGTCGAGGTCTTCGGCGAACTTCTCGTGGGTCGTGTACAGCACTTTCTGGAAAGCGCCCCGGGTCGATTGGCGCAGCGCTTCGAGAGCGGCGGCCGTAATGCCGCCGGGTACGGAAACTTTGCTTTGGAGTTCGGCTGGCGTGCATGGAAGCTCCAACAGCAGTCGGGACGTGCCCAGCATCATTTCGCAGGCGAGAGCGGTAGCCGTTTCCCGTTCCATGCCGGTGGACAGTACGGCCGCGTCGATAAACTGCTCAAGCAAATTCGCCATGAACGCGGGACCGCAGCTGGACAAATCCGAGGCGACGCGCACTTCGTCTTCGTGAATGACGATCGGCCGGCTGATCGCGGAAAACAGCTTCCACAGCCGGTCGCGGTCGTCGTCCGTCAGCCGGCTGCCCCACATGAACAGCGATGCTCCCCCGCCCACGGCGTTGACGACGCTGGGAATGATCTTGACGATTTTGCTCGCCGTCAATTCTTCCAGCGACGCGAGCTTAACGGGGCTCGTGATCGAGATCACGATCTGATCGGCGGTAAGCGAGGGCGCGATCTCGTCCAGCACGCAGCGGAAATCCATCGGCTTCACGCACAGAAAAAGGTAATCGGCCCCGATCGCCGCTTCTTTGTTCGTGGCCGCAATATGCAGCCCGGGGTGCCGTTCCGCCAACGCGGCCAATTTCGACGGCGTCCGGGAGCTGACGACGATATGGTCGGGCTTCATCGCGCCGGCGCGAATGAACGCTCCAATTAGCAAGCTACCCATGCTTCCCGCGCCGATGAATCCGATTTTCATCCGAATTCCCTCCCAAGCATGCTCCTGTTTACATCTCATTGTATGAACGAATGGCTGTACGACATGAACGATTTTTCATCCCGCTCGAACAAAAATGAAAAGAACGGAGGAAGCCGCCATGAATTTCTATCGTCCCATGAATATCCGAAAAGTCGCGATCGGCAGTCTGTTCGCGAGTGCGGCGATTTTGCTCGCGGTCGCCTTCTATCAAGGGGCGTCGAAAACGGGGATTCCCGGCTGGGAGACGGTCAACGAACCGTTGCAATCGGCGCTCGCGCTTTTGTCGGAAGACGAAGACGCAGATCTTACCGGCGACGGGAAGGCCGCAGCGGAAGCCGCCGCCGTCGATCCGCGCCGCCTTCCGGAGCCCGCCGCCGATACTCCGGATGCGACCGCAGATCCCGGATCCCCGGATGAGGCCGACGCGCCGGTCGGAGCGGGAGACGATCCGGGAATCGCGCCCGACCCGGCGCTGAGGAGCGGCCCTTCGGACGCAGCCGATCCGGAATCCGGCGAGAGCGCCGACAGCGACGGTCGGCTCGACTTGAACCGCGCGACGCAAGCGGAGCTGGAAACGCTGCCCGGGATCGGTCCGTCCAAAGCGAAGGCGATTCTCGACTATCGTGCCAAGATCGGAGCGTTCCGCCAGACGGATCAGCTGCTGGACGTCAAGGGGATCGGTCCGAAAGTGTTCGAGCGCATTTCCGGCAGCGTTCGCGTAGGTTCGCCGAAATAATCGTCCGGCTCGTCTTTTACATTCGCTAAGTTTGTGAGAAAATAAACGGGAGTCTATTCATTATATTGGGAGGGTTTATGGAATGAGCAACGAATCTTACTCGTTGGAAACGCTTGCGGTTCACGCCGGCCAACAGATCGATCCGACGACGATGTCCCGCGCGGTTCCGATCTATCAAACGACGTCCTACGGCTTCAGAGATACCGACCACGCCGCCGATTTGTTCGCGCTGAAACAATTCGGCAACATTTATACCCGCATCATGAATCCGACTTCCGACGTCTTCGAGCAACGCGTCGCCGCGTTGGAAGGCGGAGCCGCCGCGCTCGCGGTCGGATCGGGACAGGCGGCGATTACATACTCCATTCTGAACATCGCCGGCGCCGGGGACGAGATCGTTTCGTCGGCCAGCCTCTACGGAGGAACTTATAATCTTTTCGCCATTACGCTGCCTAAGCTCGGCATTACGGTGAAGTTCGTGGATCCGTCCGATCCGGAAAATTTCCGCGCCGCCATCACGCCGAAGACGAAAGCGGTGTTCGCGGAAACGATCGGCAACCCGAGAGGCGACATTCTCGACATTGCCGCGGTCGCGGCGATCGCTCACGAGAATGGCATTCCGCTCATTATCGACAGTACGTTCACGACGCCGTTCCTCTGCCGTCCGCTCGATCACGGCGCGGATATTGTGCTGCACTCGGCGACGAAATTCATCGGCGGCCACGGCACGTCCATCGGCGGAATCGTCGTGGACGGCGGCAAGTTCGATTGGAAGGCGAGCGGCAAGTTCCCCGGCCTGACCGAGCCGGATCCGAGCTACCATGGCGTCGTATATACCGATGCGGTCGGCCCGATCGCGTACATCATCAAGATGAGGGTGCAGCTGCTGCGCGACATGGGCGCCGCGTTGTCCCCGTTCAACTCTTTCTTGTTCCTGCAAGGCTTGGAGACGCTCCATCTGCGCATGGAACGCCATAGCAGCAACGCGCTCGCCGTCGCCAAGTTCCTCGAAAGCCACCCGGCCGTGGAATGGGTCAACTACGCGGGTCTGGAAAGCCATCCATCCTACGAGCTCGGGCAGCGCTATATGCCGAACGGTCAAGGCGCGATTCTGACGTTCGGCATCAAGGGCGGGGCGGAAGCCGGCAAAAAAGTGATCAACGCCGTGAAGCTGTTCTCCCATCTGGCGAACGTCGGCGACTCGAAGTCGCTCATCATTCATCCGGCGAGCACGACGCACCAGCAGTTGAGCGAAGCGGAGCAGATCGCGGCCGGCGTACAACCGGGCATGATCCGGCTATCGGTCGGCACGGAAGGCATCAAGGACATTATCGGCGATCTGGAGCAGGCATTGGCGGCAAGCCAACGGTAAGCGGCTTCGCCTGGAGGTGCGCGTCATGGCAGATTTGCGCAAGGATTGGGATACTTATTTTATGGACATCGCGTTTATGGTTTCGACCCGATCGCGCTGTCCGCGGCGGCACGTGGGAACGGTGCTCGTCCAAGGAAAAAAGCTGCTGGGAACGGCCTACAACGGAGCCCCGATGGGCGTGCAGGATTGCTCGGAAGCGGGCTGCATGATCGTCGAAGAATTCGAACCCGCTCCGGAAGGGACGGCGATTTCGGCCATGGTGAAAAAGCAGCGATGCATCCGGACGATCCATGCGGAGCAGAATCTGCTGCTGTTTACCGACCGGGTCGACCGGGAAGGCTCCATCGTCTACGTGACCGATCAGCCTTGCTGGACTTGCGCCAACATGCTCGCGAACAGCGGCATCGCCGAAATCGTGTACTATCGGCCCTATCCGAAGGATCACGCCAAGGTCGCGGCTCTGATGGAGCAGAGGGGGTTGATTTTCCGCAAGCTCGACAATTATACGCCCCCGGCCGATACCGAAGTACAAGACGGCTCTTAGGGCAGTGGCAATACAGAAAATCGACGACGTTTTTACCCAAATTACTTATTTCTAGGCTTCTCATTGTGACGCTGAACTTCTAGTCCAGCGTCTTTTTTCTGTCTTGTTGATCACATAAGTAAGCAAAGAAAAAGTGAAAAAATGTACAGTGAGAGACTTAGACTCTCTGGCTAATCTTCAGCCAGAGATATGTATATAAGTCGGTGTTTTTAGTCGATGCTTTAATGATCAATTCAATTTCTGTCAACCTTTGATAAGTTTTTAAATAACTTAAAACAAATGAATTTAAAAATACCGGCAGGTGGGTTATGATGGAAATGATAAACAGAGCAATAATAAATTCTTCAAACCAAAGGATGAGAAGAATGAGTAAAGTTATGAGTAACTATAAAAAAGCGGAATCGATTCTCAAATCTGTACGTAAAGCTTCGCAAAGTTATCAGCAAGTAGTCACTACTAATGAAAAAATAATCAGATCTTCCCCATGGACACGAAATGATAAAAAAATCATTTCCAGTTTCTCTGGCAAATAGGGAGGACTTTTCATTGTTTGAGGAATACAGGGTTGACTTGTTAGAAACATTGGAACAAACAAGAAATTCCACTGTATTGGTATATGTTCACGATGACTCAATGTCGTATAACCATGTACCTAGGATCTACAATGAATTAAGGAAAATCGGAATAGTTGAAAATCTCGACATCTTCCTATATAGCGGCGGTGGTGATTCCAGACGCCGCATATAAAATTGTAAGGATGTGCCGTGAACATTGTACTAATAAACTGTCCGTTATTGTACCATTTATGGCTAAAAGTGCAGCGACGTTACTTTCTATTGGAACAGACGAGATTATAATGGGACCCCCGTCAGAATTAGGACCGATAGACCCTCAGATTCTAGATAAAGCAAGCGAAACTTGGGGAGCTACTCAGTCAATAAGGGATTGTGTTGATTTTTTGGAGCAAAGATTTAAGGATTCACCAGATCCAGAGAAAACCGTCTTTGTATTGATGCCAATTCTAGATAAGCTAAATCCGTTTATGATCGGTAAATATGAGAGATCGGTTAAAATGTCAAAACAATATGCAGAGCTCCTTTTATCAGGTGGAATGCTTAAGGACGCTGACCTCACATACTATTTTGAAATTGAAAGATCGAAAGTTTACAGTTCCCATATTGAAACAAGAATATCTATCGTTGAGAGAATAAATCAAGACAGCAGCAGTGATTCTGATCAGTCAGATTTATCGGACAGTTCAGATAAAAAGTCGGGCAATAATCTCGATAGAGATAGATGGATTGAGTCTGAAGGAAATGATAATGAGGAATCTTAGTAGTTGATTTTGATCGTACAACATCTCGACATTTCGTAATAAGTTCGATGTCTCAGACTGCCTGAATGATCATTGTTAATTGAAAAGATCTAAAATTTGAGGAAGCACCTCTTTCGTCGCGCGTCGTGCGCGCCGGGAGAGGTGTTTTTTACATGGGGGATGACGATGAACCGAAGGCCGTTGGTGGCGATTTCCTGCAGCTGGATTGCCGGGATCGCGCTCCCTTCCCTTTGTCCCGGCCAGGCGGGTTACGCGGCGCTGGCCGGCGCTGCCCTGCTGCTTCTCGCGCTGGCGTTATCCGGAGCCGCTGCGCCTAAGCTTGCGTTCGCTTGCGCGGCGGCGTTGCTGCTGGCATACGGAGAACGAAGCTGGGTCGAGCTGGAAAAACGAACCGATTCGGCGCTGCCGCTTACGGAGGACGGAGGCGAAGCGAGTCTGCACGGCACGATCGTATCGGAAGTCGTCGTAGACGGAGATCTGGCGACGTTCAGGCTGAGGGCGGAAGAGCTTCGAGGCGGCGGGGGCGAACGGATCGCGAAGACGGCCGAAACCGTCGTCGTCAGAGTCAGGCTGGCCCGGGTCTCGGAGCAAGATGTCGCCGCCGGCTGGAGCAGGGGGGATTCCGCGAGCGTCCGCGGAACGTTGGAGCTTCCGGGAGACGCCGGCAATTTCGGGGCGTTCGATTATCGCGAGTACTTGCGCAAGCGGGGGATCTTCCGCCAGCTGGCGGCCAAAGGAGCCGAAGCCGTCGACGTAGAACGAGAGCGCCCGGTTTCGCCGATTCTGAAAGCCCAGCGAACGGCGGACGAATTCCGGCATCGCATCGGGGAGTTGACGGATCGGTTATACCCGAACGGAGACGCCGGGTATATGAAGGGGCTCGTGGCCGGCATTCGCGCCGACCTCGATCCGGTCCAGTACGATCAGTTCGCGCGGCTCGGGCTTACCCATGTGCTTGCCATATCGGGCTTGCACGTCGGCGTTATCGTCTTCATGCTGCTGAAGCTCGGCAGCTTGTTGAGAATGACTCGGGAACGGACGCTCGACCTGACGATCGCGATGATGCCGGTATACGCGCTGGCTACGGGAGCGTCGCCTTCCGCCGTCCGCGCTTGCCTGATGTCCATGCTCGCCTTATGGCTGGCCCGCAGGCACGCGTTGAAGGACGGCTTGCATCTGCTGCTGGCGGCGGCCGTCGTCATGCTGGCCGCGAGTCCGATGTTGATCGAAGACATCAGCTTCCAATTGTCGTTCATCGTGACGGCGGGACTCATCTTGTTCGTATCTCCGATTTCCGACGCGTTGCCGATTCCCTGGAAAGGAATAAAGGGAGCGCTGGCCGTCGCGATTACCGCGCAAATCGTATCGTTTCCGCTCACCGTTTATTATTTTCATTCCGCGCACCTGCTGTCGCTGCCGACCAACTTTGCGCTCGTTCCGGTCATCGGCTTTCTCGTCATGCCGCTCGGCCTGGCGTCCGTCCTGCTTGGCGGGTTATGGCTTCCGCTCGGCATCTTTCCGGCGACGCTGGCGACCTGGTTGAACGACGCCGTGTTCGCCGTCGTCGATTGGCTGAACGGCTTCGTCGGGCTTCGCACGGTTTGGCCTCAGCCCTCGCTGCCATGGGTCGCGTGCGCTTATGCGCTGTTGGCCGCGGGGATCGCGCTATTAAAAAGACGGCAGCAGGAGCGCAAGGAACGGGAGTGGTGGCGCAGGCAGTCGGAGCAATACGCGGAGGCCTTATCCGATGACGCTCAGGCGACCCGGCCCTTGCCCCGGACAGGAGCGTTGCCCGGGCGCAGGCCGACTGCGGGACAATACGGGATTCTCGCCGGGCTCGGCATCTGCTTGATCGCGTGGCTGGCGTGGGGATTTCAGCCGGCCTGGCTGGATCGCGCGGCGACGGTGTCCTTTTTGAACGTCGGGCAAGGAGACAGCATCCTGATCCGCACGGGCCGCGGCAAGCATATTCTCGTCGATGCGGGCGGAACGGTCAATTTCCGCAGACCGGGGGACGAGTGGAAAGAACGGGCCGATCCTTACGAGGTCGGCCGCAAGCTGATCGTGCCGCTCCTGCTGAAGAGGGGAGTGAGGGAAATCGACGCGCTTGTATTTACCCATATGGACGCGGATCATATCGGGGGCGCGGAAGCGATCATCGGCAATCTTCCGGTCCGCTCCCTGTGGTTCAACGGCTCGCTCAAGGATTCGCCCGGCGCGATCTCGTTGATGCGGACGGCCGCCGCTCGCCGCATCCCGGTCTATGCCGTCGAAGCCCCGATGCAGTGGGTAGCCGATCCGTCGGCCGTCATCCGCGCGCTGCATCCGGCTAGCGAATCGACGCCGTCGGACGGAGCCGTGCCCGTCCGGGCGGATCAGAACGACCGCAGCGTCGTGCTGCTCGTCTCCCTCTACGGCCGGAACTTTTTGCTGCCGGGAGACTTGGAAGCCAAGGGCGAACACGAAGTCGTCGAAGCCGAATACGCGCGCGCGGCAGCGGACGGCGCCGCGCGACCGGAAATCGACGTGCTCAAGGCGGGCCATCACGGCAGCAAAACTTCGACGACCGGGCTATGGGTCGGCTTCTGGCGGCCGCGCGAAGCGGTCATCTCCGTCGGCCGCAACAATTTCTACGGCCATCCCAATCCGGGCGTGCTCGAACGGCTCGACTGTTACGGAGCGCAAGTCTGGAGAACGGATCTCGACGGGGAGATCCAGTATCGGATTTCTCCGGACGGCTCGATGGAGCGAAGAGCGCTGCGCCGCGGCGCAGCAGCCGGCACCCCGTAAGCGCGGCGGGCCGTCAGTCCGCTTCGAACGAGCCGTCATCCGTCAGGATCAGCGCGTCCGCGCCTTGTTCGTATCGATACGTCGACGTCCGATCGGGAAAAAAGGCCGTGAACGTTCCCTGCCGTTCTTCGTACGAGACGGATGCCGGATACTCGGCGCCTAAAGCCCGGTTCACGTCCGCGTATACGACTTGGCCGCCGATCGCTTTATAGATTTGAACTTGGCCGACGGTCGAAGTTTCGGTCGCCGCGACTTCCGGAACGCCGTCCCCGTCGAGATCGGCTTCCGACGCGCGCCTCTTCCGGTTCAGTATTCCAACATAAAACATTATGCCTGATCGAAAAATTTTGCTAGACTTAGAATGATTAAATCTGCATTTACCGAAAATTTCCCATGGGGGGATTGCAACCTTTGATCGGACGCGCGCGTCTGAGAAGGTGCAGGGGAGGAGGATCTTCTGTGGTGGAGCCGGCTCTGATCAAAGCCGCGCAATCGGGCGATCGGGAAGCGCTCGTTACGCTACTCCGCGAAATCGAGAACCAAGTTTATCGCACGGCTTACTACTTGCTGAACAACGAGCAGGATGCGATGGACGCGTCCCAGGACGCTCTTATTCGAATATATACGAAAATCGGTTCCTACGAGGAAAAGGCCCAATTTCGCACTTGGGTGCAACGAATCGTCACGAACATCTGCATCGACAAATTCCGGCGCAAGAAGCCTTCCGTTTCCATCGACGAACACGAGATGGTGTTCCGCGCGGGAGACGACGTGGAGACCGAAGTGTTGTCCGCCTTTGCCGCCGAAGAGATACGCGAAGCGATCGGAAAGCTTCCCGAGCATCATCGTTCCGTCGTCGTCCTCCGGTATCTGCAGGATTTTTCGTATAACGAAATCGCCGAATCGTTGAATTTGCCGCTGAACACGGTTAAATCTTATTTATTTAGAGCCCGGCAGCAATTGCAGGTTTTACTACACGACTATCAGAAAGGTGGTGTCCGGGGATGAATTGCCGCGAGGTGATGGAACTCATGCAGCGTGACTTGGACGGGGATCTGAACCAGCAGGAATCTTCGCTCATGACGGATCATGTCGGACAATGCCCGGAATGCGCCGCCATGCTCGCAAGGCTGAAGAAGTTGTCGGCGGAGCTGGAGCAGCTGCCCCGCGTCGCGCCGAAATTCAGCATCGTCGATTCCATCTTGCCGGAATTGGAGAAGCTGCACGCGGCCGAGACGGACGGCCGGGCGAAGGACGACATGCCGTCCCGCGCCGGGAACCCGGATCCGGCAAGATCCGTCCGTTCGTCCCGGCGCCTGTTGGGCCGGATTTCCGGCGTCGTCGCGGCGGGCGTCGTCGCCGGATTCCTGCTGATCTCCCAGCCGGACACTTGGCTGTTCAAGGGAAGCACCGGCAACAATGAGGCTTCCGCGCCGAATCCGGAATCCGCGCAGGGGCCGGGGGAGAGATCGAGCCTGATGTCCACTCAGGCGGAATCCCCGGGAGATCACCGGAAACAAACGGTGACCGATCAGTACGGGGAGATCGAAGGCCCGGTCGCGGGCGACGCTCCGGTTGTCGACGACAAGAAACCGTCGGTGACCTCGAACGGATCCGGCAGCGCGGATCACGCCCCTTCGTCCGAAGGGAACGGGGAATCGTCGCCCGCCAGCCCGGAGGCTTGGGAGTTTACGGGCATGAACGTTCCGCCAGCGGCGACCGTGGACTCGCCGGACGGCAAGTGGAGCGCGTCCGTCTCCGAGGACGGCGGCTCGTACCGCGTCGTCAGCATCGAGGACGGGACCGAAGCCTACGCGTCGGCCGCCAAGAACGGCTCGGTCGAATTGCAGGAATGGAACGCCGAAAGCACCTTGCTGCTCTTTACCGTAACGGACGACGAGGGCCGTATCGCCCATTGGCAGCTCGACGCGAAGACGTGGACGGAGTCCGCAAGATGATTTTTCTGTCACCATTTTCCCGATTGCGCGTATGTTATAGGGAAGAAGCCGACGACCGAACTCCGGACCGTCGTCGCGCTCGTTCGCGCCGGTACCATGGGCCGGCCGGCGAACGTTGATATAGATGTCCGAGTACGACGGGATCGCGCCGCGAGGTGCGATCCTTTCGTCTTTTGTGTACAATGGAACATATCGACATGGATAGGAGCGGCGACAATGGACGCGAAACAGGCTTTTCGAACGATCCGGCAGGATCAGACGTTGCCGATCTACATCCTATACGGCAGCGAAACGTATCTGATGAACGAATTCGCCGAACGGCTGCAGGACAGTCTCGTCCAGCCCGAGCACCGGGAGATGGCGATCGTCCGTTTCGATACGGCGGAAACGCCGGTCGACGCGATCGTCGAGGAAGCGGAGATGCTGCCTTTTCTCGTTCCGCGCAAGATCGTTCTCGTGCGGGACCGGACGTTGTTCGCTGCGGGCAAAGAGTCGTCGAAGGTCGAGCATCGGCCGGAACGATTGCTCGCCTACATGGAGCGGCCTTCCGAGACGACCGTGCTCGTCTTTGCGGTAAGCGGGGACAAGCTCGACGAGCGCAAGAAGCTCGTTAAGACGGCCAAGTCGAACGGGTGGGTCGCTTCGTTCGGTCCGCTGCAAGCGGACGAGCTGCTGCGGTGGGTATTGAAGCGCGCCGCCGGCCAAGAGCGGTCCATGGACCGGGACGCCGCGGAGGAGCTGCTCGGCCGCGTAGGCGCGGACATGCACGCGCTCGCGGCGGAAACGGACAAGCTGATCACCCATGCGGGACCGGGGGGCGCCGTAACCGTCGAGTCCGTCCGGGCGCTCGTGTCGATGGCGACCGAGCAGAACGTATTCAAGCTGACCGAGGAGATCGCCGCGCTGAGAATCTCGGACGCCCTGGCGCTGTATCACGAGCTCCTGAAGCAGCGGGAAGAGCCGATCAAGCTGCTGGCGTTGCTCGTGCGTCAATTCCGCAATATGCTCTACGTCAAATCGCTCGCCGGCCAAGGCTATTCGCCCCAGCAGATGGCGTCCCAGCTCGGGCTGCACCCTTACGCCGTGAAAGTGACCGGCGAACAGGCCCGCAAGTTCAGCCCGGAGCGGCTAGCCGGGCTTCTGGACGAGCTGGCCGAGCTCGATTACGCGATGAAAACCGGCAAGGTGGACAAAGCGTTCGGCCTGGAGCTGTTTCTGCTGCGCACGGGCTCGCAAGACGCGGGTTGACCGGCATCCTGCTCCGATAAGATCGAAAAAGCCATCCCGTCCGCGTGAAAATTAGCGGGAGGATGGCTTTTTGGGCTGTCGCCGCGATGGGCGACGGCCGCATATGCGTCAGGCGCAACGCTTACGCTTGCGCGGACAATGCGTTCAATTTTTTGGCCAGGCGGGACTTTTTGCGGGCGGCCGCGTTTTTGTGAATGAGACCTTTCGTTACCGCTTTGTCCAGCTTTTTCTGAGCCGCGCCGTAAGCCGCTTTCGCAGCGTCCACGTCCGTTCCGACGACTGCAACGTCGGCTTGTTTAACGGCCGTACGAAGAGAAGATTTGGCCGAAGCGTTGCGCAGGCGGCGAGCTTCGTTCGTTTTGGTACGTTTGATGGCGGATTTGATATTTGGCATGCTTTTCACCTCCAACTGCAAAACACGAGTATTTCTCCACACAACTTGTAACATTCTATCATGCAAGGGGGTAAAAAGCAAGCTGATTTCCCACTTCAATCCGCATCGCGAAAGGGGATTTTTCACCCGATGGATAAAGATTTGTCGCTGTACGACATCCGCACGGATTTGGCTCTCGAAGCGAAGGAAATCGCTTCTCGGAATGCGCCTGACGCCGAAATTCCGGGTCTCTGGTCCGAAACGGAGAACGAGAACGGAATTCACGTAACCCGGATGGAGATTCAGAACGATCAGGCGGCGGCGAAAATCGGCAAAATGGTCGGACATTACGTGACGCTGGAAGTGCCGGACATGAGGCAGGGGGATACCGAGCTGCAGGACCGGGTGGCGACGACGCTGGCGAAGGAATTCGAAGCGTTCCTGAAGAGGATCGGCGTGACCGCGCAGAGCAGCGTCCTGATCGTCGGGCTCGGCAACTGGAACGTGACGCCCGACGCGCTCGGACCGATCGTCGTCGAGAACATCATGGTGACGAGGCATTTCTTCGAATTGATGCCCGACCAGGTCAATCCCGGCTATCGGCCGGTCAGCGCCGTCGCGCCGGGCGTGCTCGGGACGACCGGCATCGAGTCGAGCGACATTGTGCAAGGGATCGTCGAGCAGGCCAAGCCCGATTTGATCATCGCCGTCGACGCGCTTGCCGCCAAATCGCTCGAGCGGGTCAATACGACGATCCAGATCGCGGATACGGGCATTCACCCGGGCTCGGGGATCGGCAACAAGCGCAAAGGGCTGACCAAGGAAGTATTGGGCGTTCCTTGCATCGGCATCGGGGTGCCGACCGTCGTCTACGCGTCCACGATCGTCGGCACGACGATGGATCTCATGTTCGAGCACATGAAGAAGCATACGCAGAACACCGAGCCTCTGTTCGGCACGTTCGGCAAGATGGCCGACGGTGAACGGCTGCAGCTCGTCCGGGAGGTGCTCAATCCGCTCGGCCACGACCTGCTCGTGACGCCCAAGGAAATCGACAAATTTATCGAGGACATCGCCAACATTATCGCCAGCGGATTAAACGCCGCCTTGCACGAAGCCGTCGACACCGACAACGTCGCGGCGTATACGCACTAAGACGTCTTTTGGGCGGGAACGGGGCGGTCCACCTTGCGGGGACAGCCCCGTTTGCGCCTGCCGCGGCATAGCAACACGCTCTATGAACCTCTCGGTTCCGGCCCGGCAATCGGTTCTATCATTTTCCTTTCTCTCATAGGATGGGATAGATAGAGAAAAAGGAGAAGGCGCATCCGCCGGGCGCGCCGGGAGGTATCGATGAAACGAATCGTCGTGTCGCCGAACTGGCCTTATTTGCGAGCGAAGTGGCGAAGAGCGCTGATAACGGGAAGAGCTTTTTTGTTGCTAAGTTTCTGCTCCATGGTTTTGTTCGTTTTGCTAGGATTGGGAGGCATGCTGCAGCAAGCGTTGTCGGCGTCGCCCGCGCAATCGATGAAAGGCTTGGCCGCTTCGCTGTCGGGACATTTTTTTCAATCGCTGCTGAGCATGGAGCTGCCGCGGATGGATCCCGGGCCGGATTCGACGTTTCAAGCGGGGAAGATGGCCGCTTTTCTGCTGCGGTACGCGACCGACTTGAATCCGAACGATCCGAAAAGCCTGATCGCCGCGGAGATGCCGGGAATGGACCGGGGCAGCACGGTTCTGCTGCGGCCGGGGCGGGGAGAGCCCGAAGCTCCGGTCGATCACGAGCCGCTGGAGGATTTGGGTCCGGACGACGCCGAACCTCTTCCGACCGGGCAATCGCCGGATAACTTGCCGGAGAATCCCCCGGAGTCCGGAGAAGCGCCGCCGGGAACCGAAGGACGGGAGGAGGCCCCGCCCGCCGGCGGAGAGCAAGTCGTCTTTATCTATCATTCGCATAACCGCGAATCCTTTTACCCCGAATTGGGCGCCGACGTCAAAAGCCCGGATTCGAAGACGGTTAACATTACGAATGTCGGCAAACGCCTGGCCGATCAATTGGAGAAGCTTGGCGTCGGCGCTTCGCATTCGTCCAAGGATTATCCGACGTCGATTGAGGGCTATAATTGGAATAACTCGTACAAATATTCGCGCCAGACCGTCAAGCAAGCGCTGGCGTCCAACGGGGAGCTGCGATTTTTTTTCGACATCCACCGGGATTCCCAGAGACGGGGCAAGACGACGGCCACGATCGACGGCAAAGATTACGCGCAAGTGTATTTCATCGTCGGCCACCGCAATCCGGACTGGCGCGAGAACGAAGCGTTCGCCAACCGGATTCACGAGAAGCTGGAGGAGCAATATCCGGGATTGTCCCGGGGCGTGTGGGGGAAAACGGCGGCGAACGGCAACGGGGAGTACAATCAATCGCTCGCCCCGAACAGCGTTCTGCTGGAAATCGGCGGCGTGGACAACACGCTCGAGGAATGCTACCGCACGGCCGACGCGCTGGCCGGAATCATCGCCGAGCTGGCGCGGGAAAACGGACAAGCGGTCAAGGCGAACGCGTCTGCGGAATAGAAAGGAGGGAACACGGTGCGCCGGGATATGTTTAAACTGTTGATTTTCGCGGGAGTCGTCGGCTTTGCGATTTTGTATGGCATGGAGCTGTCGTCGAAAGGGATCGAAAGCGTCCGAGGGCCGTGGGAAGAATCGGTGGAATCTCCCGCTCCCGAGGACGACGGAAGCGACTGGACGTTGCCCGTTCGCGAAGGAACGGACGGGGATCGCGCCTCGGGAGGACGCGAGCCGGTCGCGGAAGAGCCGCCCGTCGGGGGAGCCGGACTTCCCGGCGAGCCGTTCATTCCTCGGAACGATCGCGAGCCGATCGTCGACCGCGTATCCGGGAAGACGGCGGAAGTGCTGCACGATTTGTCCCGCGGGGGCATTCGGATGGTCGTGTCGCTGTTCGACAAGATGCTGGGATGAACGACCGATGTTAGGGGCTTCGTCGATGTCGCTTGACGGCCGACTGACGAACCGTTATGATGGAAGCAATCGAATGGTAAGGGGAAATTTTAATGTTGGCATGGGTTCTGAACTGAATTATTCCATATGTCGCGCATAGCAACGCTCGGAACGCCTTCGCGCCGAAGGTTTGTTTCGCGCCGGGCCTATTCGCGGCTACGAATAACCAGTGAAGAACCGGTCAAGACCGCCCCCTGCCGACTATAGGATTCCGGGGAACAGGACCGCGCTCGTTCAGGGTGCGGTTTTTTGGCGCTAATTTTCGGGCTTGAAAATGTCCGAGCATGTGCCGATTCCTCCCCGGCGATCCGATCAGGCAGGCTGCGAGCTTGCGCCGATGGCGCACGTCTTCGCGGCCTGTTTTTTATTTTCGCAAAATCTAAGGAGGAATCGGAAACGATGAGAAAGCACGCCTTGAAAAAGCTGGAGTACGACCGGGTCATCGAAATCTTGACGACTTGCGCCTCTACCTATCTAGGCAAGGAGAAAATCGCGCGTCTCGAGCCGATCGCGGAGACGGAGACGATTCGCCGCAGGCTGGAGGAAACGGAAGAAGCGGTCCGCCTGTTGGCGAAAGGAGGGCAACCGCCGCTTCCTTCGTTGGAAGGCATGGAGACGCTGATCCCGCTTCTTGGAACGGGGTACGTGTTGTCCGAAGCGGAATTCGGACATTTGGCCCGGTTCGCCCGCAGCTGCGAACAGCTTAGACAGTATATGGCGGCGAAGAAGGCCGAAGCGCCGGTCGTCGCCGGGTACGGCACGGCGATGCATGATTTGAAGCCGCTCCGCGAATCGGTCGAAGCGTGCATCGATCGCGGCCGCATCGTCGACGGAGCCAGCTCGGAGCTGGCGAAAATCCGCAAAAAAATCCGCGCGGCGGAGGAGAAGCTGCAGAAGAGGCTGGACGGCTTAATGTCCAGACACGCAGATATCCTGCAGGAGCGGATCGTCAGCCAGCGAGGAGGCCGATACGTGCTGCCCGTGAAGCGGGAATACCGCAAACGGCTGCCGGGCGCGGCGCTGGACGAATCGTCCAGCGGACAGACGGTGTTCGTCGAGCCGTCCGAGCTTGCGGGCTTGCAGACGGAGCTGAACGAGACGCGGATGTCGGAAGGCTGGGAGGAATCGCGCATTCTGGCCAGACTCACGGGAGAGGCCGAGGAATACGCCCGCGAGCTGGCCGTCAATCTCGAGGCGGTCGGCCATTACGACTTTCTTTTCGCCAAAGCGAAATGGGGGCTGGCGATCGGCGGCTCGGCCCCCGAATTGAACGAGGACGGCGCCATCGAGCTGAAGGAGGCCCGGCATCCGTTGCTGTCCGTCGATCCGGTACCGCTTAATATCCGCACGGGAGGCGATTGCCGGGCCCTCCTGATCACAGGCCCGAACACCGGAGGCAAGACGGTCGCGCTGAAGACGGTCGGCTTGCTGACGCTGATGGCGCAATCCGGCTTGCTCGTGCCCGCCGCGAAGGGAAGCCGCATCGCCGTATTTCGTTCCGTCGAGGTCGACATCGGCGACGATCAGAGCCTCGAAGCCTCGCTCAGCACGTTCTCCTCGCATTTGCGCAATGTCATCGACATCCTGGCGCACGCGGGCTCGCGTTCGCTCGTGCTGCTCGACGAGCTGGCGACCGGTACGGATCCGGGAGAAGGAGTCGGGCTGTCGATCGCCGTGCTCGAGGAGCTGTACCGCAGAGGGTGCGTCTTGATGGCGACGACGCACTTTAACGAGATCAAGGAATACGCCCGGACGGTGGACGGTTTCCGCAACGCGAGAATGGCGTTCGACGAACGGACGCTCCGCCCGCTCTACCGTCTCGACATGGGCGAAGCCGGCAACAGCTACGCGTTCGTCATCGCGTCGAAGCTGGGCATTGCGCCCGGGATCATCGACCGCGCGCGGGAGATCGCCGACGGGCTGCAAGCGGGACGCGGCGCCGTCGCGATTCCGCAGCCGCCGATCGAAAGAAAGCATCTCTATCCCGGCGACAATTACGACCTGGATATCGTGTTCGATTCGGTCGAAAACCGCAAAAAGCGCCATCTGATGGGCAAGCGGCATATCGAAGGCATGACGATCGAGAGGCCGCCCGAGGATTAAGACGCTGCGGCCGGAAGCGGTTTTCCGCGCCCGGCTCCGGCTCATTGATGACGCGGGCATACGCTGTTATAATGAAGTGATCGTCATTCGACGTTATGGAACCGGCTGGAGGTACTCATTGGAATGGCAGAACTGTCCATCAAACAAAGCCACATTCGCAATTTTTGCATTATCGCGCATATCGACCACGGCAAATCGACGCTGGCCGACCGCATTCTGGAATATACGGGCGCGCTCACTTCCCGCGAAATGCAGGAGCAGGTGCTCGATTCCATGGACCTGGAACGCGAGCGCGGCATTACGATCAAGCTGCAAGCGGTCCGCCTGCTGTACAAGGCGGACGACGGCGAGACGTATTTGCTGCACTTGATCGATACGCCGGGGCACGTCGACTTCACCTATGAGGTGTCGCGAAGCTTGGCCGCGTGCGAAGGCGCGATTCTCGTCGTCGACGCCGCGCAAGGCATCGAAGCCCAGACGCTCGCCAATGTGTACTTGGCGCTCGACAACAATCTGGAAATCGTCCCGGTCATCAACAAGATCGACTTGCCGAGCGCGGAGCCCGACCGGGTGAAGCAGGAGGTCGAGGACGTCATCGGCCTCGACGCCAGCGACGCGGTGCTAGCGTCCGCGAAGAACGGCATCGGCATCAAGGAAATTCTGGAGCAGATCGTGCAGAAGGTGCCCGCTCCCCGAGGGGAGCGGGAGAAGCCGCTCAAGGCGCTCATCTTCGATTCCCATTACGATGCGTACAAGGGCGTCGTCTGTTACATCCGCGTCATCGACGGCACGATTCGGGCCGGCACGCGCATGAAGTTCATGGCGACGGGCGCGCAATTCGACGTCGTCGAGGTCGGAACGTTCATGCCGCGTCCGACGGCCGTCGCCGAGCTCGGGCCGGGCGACGTCGGCTTCGTCAGCGCGTCGATCAAGAACGTGAAGGATACCCGCGTCGGGGACACGATCACCGATGCGAAAAATCAGACGCCCGAGCCGTTGCCGGGCTACCGCAGCATTAATCCGATGGTCTTTTGCGGCCTGTACCCGATCGACTCGACGGATTACAACGACTTGCGCGACGCGCTGGAGAAGCTCGAGCTTAACGACGCTTCGCTCCGCTACGAGCCGGAATCGTCCCAGGCGCTCGGCTTCGGTTTCCGCTGCGGCTTTCTCGGCATGCTGCATATGGAGATCATTCAGGAGCGGATCGAGCGGGAATTCAACATACCGCTCATCACGACCGCGCCCAGCGTTATCTACAAGGTCACGGTGACGAGCGGGGAAACGCTCGAAATTTCCAATCCGGCGGATTACCCGGAGACGGGCCGGATCGACTATGTCGAGGAGCCGTTCGTCAAAGCCTCGATCATCGTGCCGAACGATTTCGTCGGCGCGATCATGGAATTGTGCCAGGGCAAGCGCGGCGAGTTTATCGACATGCAATATTTGGACACGAACCGGGTGACGCTGAAATACAACATTCCGCTCGCGGAAATCGTCTACGACTTCTTCGACCAGCTGAAGTCGAGCACGAAGGGCTACGCATCGTTCGATTACGAGCTGATCGGTTATCGCCAGTCCAGCTTGGTGAAGATGGACATTCTGCTGAACGGGGAGAAGGTCGACGCGCTTTCCTTCATCGTCCATCGGGAGCGGGCGTACAATCGCGGACGCATCATTTGCGAGAAATTGAAGGACCTGATTCCGCGCCAAATGTTCGAGGTGCCGGTTCAGGCGGCCATCGGCCAGAAGATCGTCGCCCGCGAGACGATCAAGGCGATGCGCAAAAACGTGCTCGCCAAGTGCTACGGCGGAGACATTTCGCGGAAGCGGAAGCTGCTCGACAAGCAGAAGGAAGGCAAGAAGCGGATGAAGCAAGTCGGCAACGTCGAAGTGCCGCAGGAAGCGTTCATGGCCGTATTGAAGCTGGACGAGGACTGAGCACAATACAGACGCGACGGTAATCGCGGGCTCCGGCCCGCTTTTCTCTATTATATAGGAGACGATTTATCCGAGAGGGGGGAAAGAGATGGATCGACCGGCGATCGCGACGGGGCTTACGCCCTCGCTTCACTGCTGGACGCCGAAGGCGCTGTACGTTCATATCCCTTTTTGCACGAACAAGTGCTTTTATTGCGATTTCAATTCTTACGTTGCCGCGGGCCAGCCGATCGACGCGTATTTGGACGCGCTTGAGAACGAGATGGTTCGGACGGTCGCCCAATTGCCGCCGACGGTCATCGATACGGTATTCGTCGGCGGAGGAACGCCGACCGTCCTGACGCCCGCGCAGATGACGAAATTTCTGGCTGCGGTGAATCGTCATTTTCCGCTCGCAGCGGACGCCGAATTCACGATGGAGGCGAATCCGGGCACGACGGATATGGTCAAGCTCGCCGCCATGCGGGAAGGCGGGGTCAACCGGATCAGCTTCGGCGCGCAGACGTTCGATAACGGCCTGCTGGCCGCGATCGGCAGAATTCATGCGGCGGACGACGTGTTCCTGAGCATCGAGAACGCCAGGGCGGCCGGGTTCGCGAACTTGTCGATCGACCTGATGTTCGGCTTGCCGAACCAGACGCTGCGGCAGCTACAGGACAGCGTGGCGACGGCGCTGTCGCTCGATCTGCCCCACTATTCCTTGTACGGGCTGAAGGTGGAAGAGAACACGCTGTTTTACCGGCTCTACCAGCGCGACGAGCTGCCTCTGCCCGAAGAGGACGAAGAGGTCGCGATGTACGAATATTTGATGGGCAGCCTGAGCGCCGCCGGTTACCGGCACTACGAGATCAGCAATTTCGCCAAGCCCGGCTTCGAAAGCCGGCACAATACGACGTACTGGCACAACGAGCCGTATTACGGCTTGGGCGCGGGGGCGCACGGCTATGCGCTCGGCAAGCGGCACGTCAACATTAAGGGCGTCCAGCCATATATCGATGCGGCGAACCGGGCGCTGCCCCGGCTGGAGCTTCACGACGTCTCCCGCGACGAAGCGATGGGCGATTTCATGATGGTCGGCTTGAGGCTGCGGGACGGCGTGTCGCAAGAGCGTTTCGGCCGGCAATTCGACGGCGCCCGGCTCGAGGATGCGTACGGAGAGGAATTACGGAGACTGCTCGGTCAAGGCTTGCTGGAACGGACCGGGCGGGAAGGCGGCTATCGTTTATCTTCCAATGGGCTGCTGCTGGGCAACGAAGTGTTCGGGGCTTTCGTATAAGAGGTCGTTCAACAGCAAAGCCGACAAAAATGTCCCTTGAGCCTTCATTCGAAATGTTGTATATTTATTCATACACATTCATGCTACGAGAGAAGGAATCGCCATGACGATCGTTTGCCGCAACGCGCTGCCCGAGGATATCGAAGCGCTCTATGAACTCATACAAGGGTATGCCGCCAAAGGCATTATGCTTCCGCGCTCGCGAGAAGCATTAAACCGGAATATCGGGACGTTCATCGTCGCCGAGGACGGCGAACGGTTGATCGGCTGCGGCTCTCTCTGCAGGCTGGGCAGCGATCTGGTCGAGATTCGGTCGTTAGGCATCGCGGAAGGCTATAAGGGACAAGGCATCGGCAGCAGGCTCGTGGACGCGCTGATCGAGGAAGCGAAGGCGCAAGGCATCCCGAAAGTGATGGCCTTGACGTACGAAGCGGCATTCTTCCAGAAAAACGGCTTTCGCATCGTCGAGAAAGAGATTTTCCCGGAAAAAGTATGGACCGATTGCGTCAATTGCCCGAAGCAGCATTGCTGCGACGAAATCGCCGTCGTCCGTGTGCTGCAGCCTGCGAAGGAGAACGAGGAGCTGAGCTTTGCCCAAATCTGAGGAATCCATGCCAAGCCGAACCGGAACGTCCTTGACACGACCGCCTTCGGTTTGGTATTTTTGTATTATCCGTTAGCACTCGACGCAATGGAGTGCTAACGACAGCGAAACGGCGCTTAATTCAAGAGGAGGAGATTCGGATGCTGAGCGAACGTCAGCGGATGATTTTGAACGCGATCGTCGACGACTACATTCGATCCGCCGAGCCTGTCGGATCCCGCAGCATATCCAAACGCGGAGACGTCGCCTTCAGTCCTGCGACCATCCGCAACGAGATGGCCGATCTGGAAGAGATGGGATTGCTCGAACAGCCGCACACGTCCGCAGGCCGAATCCCTTCCATTAAGGGCTATCGCTATTACGTCGATCATCTCGTGACCCCGGGCGGCGTAGGCGATCTGGACGCGAGGAAAATCCGGGCTTTTTTCGCCGAGAAGATGAATCATTGGGAAGGCATCGTCGAGCATGCGGCCACGATCCTGTCCCAATTGACGAATTACACGTCCATCGTATTGGGACCGGAGACGTTCAACACGACGTTGAAGCATTTCCAGCTCGTTCCTATTAACGAGACGTCCGCCGTCGCTATTGTCGTGGCGAATACCGGCCATGTCGAGCATAGAACGATATCCTTGCCCGAAGGGGTATCGATGGACGACATGAAGATGACGGTGAACCTGCTCAACGACAAGCTGTCCGGCGTGCCGCTCTACAAAGTGAAATCCGTGCTTCACCGGGAGATCGCGGCCGAGCTCGGCCGTTACGTGGAGCATTGCGAGCGGATCCTCGACGTGCTCGAACAGACGATCGCGGACGAGCAGGATCCGAAAGTTTATTTGAGCGGCGCCTCGAACATGCTGACCCAGCCCGAATTCAGGGACGTCGACAAGGCGAAGAACATTTTGGGCATGCTTGAAGAGACCCATTTGCTCGTGCAGCTGTTTCAAGCCAATGCCGGAGGCATTCAGGTGAGGATCGGCACGGAGAACGCGCACGAAGCGATCAATTCCTGCAGCTTGGTGACGGCCACCTATTCGGTCGACGGGAAGTCTCTGGGGACGATCGGCATTTTGGGACCTACGCGGATGGAATACGCCAAAGTGATCAGCTTGCTCGACTATTTATCCAAGGATATCGCCCAGCTGATGTCCCGATGGTATAAGTAAAAGATTGCATAGTCACCGTACCCGGGAGGCACGGTAAGGAGGTGAATCGTACATGAGTACGAACGATACGAAGGAGCAGGAAGTTATGGAAGAACAACGTCAGGATGAAGCCGTAGAGGAAACGGGAACGGCAACCGAGACGGAGGCAGCGTCCGCTCCGAACGGCGAGCAGCCGGCGGCGGAAGAAGCGGACGTCGATCCGCGCATCGCCGAGTTGCAGCGTTTGGCGGACGATCATCATAACCGGTACTTACGCGCGCAAGCGGACTTCGATAATTTCCGCCGGCGCACGACGAAAGAAAAAGAGGAACTGGCGCAATACGCTTCTATGAAGCTGATTACCGAATTGCTGCCCGTCTTGGACAATTTCGAACGGGCGCTGCAATCCGGCGGCGAAGCCGCGGACACTGCCTCGTTCGCCAAAGGCGTAGACATGATCTACCGCCAGCTCGTTCAAGTGCTGGAAGCCGAGGGCTTGAAGGCGATGGAAGTCGTCGGACAGCCGTTCGATCCCGAGCTTCATCAGGCGATTATGCGGGTGGAAAGCGACGAACACGAGGAAGGCACGATTACCGAAGCCGTGCAAACCGGCTATACGTTGAAGGATAAAGTGATTCGGCCGGCGATGGTCAAAGTGACCGGCTAAACGCTAAGCGTTGGAGCCGGTCTCTTCGTTAATGCCGGAACGGACTCGCGCACTTATTTCAAGGGAGGAACAACAAGCAATGAGCAAAGTAATCGGCATCGACCTCGGCACGACCAACTCGTGCGTTGCCGTCATGGAAGGCGGAGAAGCCGTCGTTATTCCGAACGCCGAAGGCAATCGGACGACCCCTTCGGTCGTCGGCTTCAAGAAAGACGGGGAGCGCGTCGTCGGCGAGACGGCGAAGCGCCAGGCGATCACCAATCCGGATCGCACGGTGATCTCCATCAAGCGGCATATGGGTTCGTCGCATAAAGAAACGATCGAGGGCAAAGCGTATTCCGCGCCCGAAATTTCCGCGATTATTCTGCAGAAGCTGAAAGCCGACGCGGAAGCATACTTAGGTCAACCCGTCACGCAAGCCGTTATTACGGTTCCCGCATATTTTAACGATAGCCAGCGCCAAGCGACGAAAGACGCCGGCAATATCGCGGGCCTCGAAGTGCTGCGCATCGTCAACGAGCCGACGGCGGCCGCGCTGGCTTACGGCTTCGAGAAGCAGGAAGACCAGACGATTCTCGTGTTCGACCTCGGCGGCGGCACGTTCGACGTCAGCATCCTCGAGCTCGGCGACGGCTTCTTCGAAGTCAAAGCGACGAGCGGCGACAACCATCTCGGCGGCGACGACTTCGATCAGGCGATCATGGAGTGGCTGGCCGGAGAATTCAAAAAAGAACACGGCATCGACCTGCTGAAGGACAAAGCGGCCGTGCAACGGCTGAAAGACGCGGCGGAGAAAGCGAAAAAGGAATTGTCCGGCGTCGTGTCGACGACGATTTCCCTTCCGTTCATCACCGTCGTGGACGGCGTGCCCCAGCACTTGGAGCTGAACCTGAGCCGTTCGAAATTCGACGAGCTGACGGCCGCTCTCGTCGAGCGCACGATGGGACCGACCCGTCAGGCGCTGTCCGACGCGGGAATGACCTCGTCCGATATCGACAAAGTCGTTCTCGTCGGAGGATCCACCCGGATTCCGGCCGTTCAGGATGCGATCAAGAAGCTGACGGGCAAGGATCCGCACAAGGGCGTTAACCCGGACGAAGTCGTCGCCTTGGGCGCGGCCGTTCAAGCGGGCGTATTGACCGGCGAAGTCAAAGACGTCGTGCTGCTCGACGTGACCCCGCTCTCCCTCGGCATCGAGACCGCGGGCGGCGTCCTGACGAAGATGATCGACCGCAATACGACGATCCCGACGAGCAAATCGCAAGTGTTCTCGACTTACGCGGATATGCAGACGCAGGTCGAAATCCACGTGCTGCAAGGCGAGCGAGCGATGGCCAAGGACAACAAAACGCTCGGCCGGTTCATTCTGAGCGAGATTCCCGCCGCGCCGCGCGGCGTGCCGCAAATCGAAGTTACGTTCGACATCGACGCCAACGGCATCGTGAACGTGTCCGCTCTTGATAAGGGTACGGGCAAGACGCAAAAAATCACGATCACTTCCTCCGGCGGCTTGAGCAAGGAAGACATCGAGCGCATGCAGAAGGAAGCCGAGCTTCACGCGGAAGAGGACAAAGCCCGCCGCGAGCTCGTCGAAGCGAAGAACAGCGCCGATCAGCTGATCTACAGCGTCGACAAGACGATCAAAGACTTGGGCGACAAGGTGGACGCCGGTGAAGTCGACAAAGCGAACGCGGCCAAGGAAAAATTGACGGCGGCCGTCGCTTCCGATAACCTTGAGGAGATCCGCAAAGCGAGCGAGGAACTCACCGAGATCGTGCAGCAGCTTTCCGTCAAGCTCTACGAGCAAGCCGCGCAGCAAGGGCAAGCGGGTCAAGGCGCTGCGGGCGACGCGGGCGCCGGAGCCGGTCCCGCGAAAGACAACGTCGTGGATGCCGACTACGAAGTCGTCGACGACGACAAGAAGTAATCGTGTAGAAATACCGAAAGTCAAAGTGGATCCCGGCGGTGCCGGATTCGCTTTGACTTTCCTTCATGAGGAGGTGGGGAAGTGGCGAACAAGAGGGATTATTACGAGGTTCTGGAGCTTCAGAAGAACGCCTCCACGGACGATATCAAGAAAGCCTATCGCAAGCTGGCCAGACAATATCACCCGGACGTCAACAAAGCGCCGGATGCCGAAGCGAAGTTCAAGGAAGTCAAGGAAGCCTATGACGTGCTGAGCGACGACCAACAGCGGGCTCGCTACGATCAGTTCGGCCATCAGGATCCGAACGCCGGCTTCGGCGGCGGCGGTGCGGATTTCGGCGGCGGTTTCGGGGACATTTTCGACATGTTCTTCGGCGGCGGCGGCAGAAGGGATCCGAACGCTCCGCAACGAGGGAACGATCTGCAATATACGATGACGATCGAGTTCAAGGAAGCGGTGTTCGGGAAGGAAACCGACATAACGATTCCCCGTACCGAATCGTGCGATACTTGCCACGGCAACGGCGCAAGGCCGGGCACGAAACCGGAAACCTGCTCGGTCTGCCACGGCTCCGGCCAGCAGGAAGTGGCCCAGAACACGCCGTTCGGCAGAATCGTCAATCGGAGGGCGTGCTCTTCATGCGGCGGCAGGGGAAAAATCGTCAGGGAACGTTGCGGCACGTGCGGCGGCAGCGGCCAAGTGAAGAAGCAGCGCAAAATTCACGTCAAAATCCCGGCCGGCGTCGACGACGGCGCTCAGCTACGCGTAAGCGGGGAAGGAGAAGGCGGCTTGCGCGGCGGTCCGGCCGGCGATCTCTATATCGTTTTGCGGGTGAAAACCCATGATTTCTTCGAGCGCGAAGGCGACGACATTTATTGCGAAGTGCCTTTAACGTTCGCTCAGGCCGCGCTCGGCGACGAGATCGAAATCCCGACATTGACGGAGAAGGTCAAGCTGAAGATTCCCGCGGGAACCCAGACGGGCACTTATTTCCGTTTGAAGGGCAAGGGCGTGCCGAAGCTTCGCGGTTACGGCCAAGGAGATCAGCAGGTCAAGGTGACGGTCGTCACGCCGACGCAGTTGAACGAAGACCAGCGCGAGCTGTTGCGCGAATTCGCCGCGAAGAGCGGAGAGTCTACCCACGAGCAGAGCAGGTCGATATTCGACCGAATGAGACGCGCGATATTAGGAGAATAAGCATGGCGGAAACGTTCGGGCAACCGGGCGTTTTTTGCTTGGTTGCGCGGATCGCCCGTCCGCCCGATTTCCTGAATAACCCGGTCGGTGACGGAGAAATCTAAAGAAATGATCGCAGAGCGGCGACAGCCGCTGCAATGAAGGAGGCGTGAACGCATCATGGCCGAACGACATGAACAGTTGCCTGTCGCATCCGCGGAGGATGTGGAATATTCGGAAGAGCTCGCCGACCGCGACGACAAGAAAGCCGCCGCAAGAGCGGAAGCTGCCGACCGGCGGGCGGGCGAAGAGGAAACGGAGTGAACACGATGGATATGCAACCGCTGCAAGCCGGATTTGCTTCCCAGGATCAAGCCGAATCGGCCGTTCGCAAGCTTTCGGCTCTTCGCGGGGACCGGTTCCGCCTGGAAAGGGCGGAAGCGGCGATCGACTTGGGCGATTCGTACGCCCATACTGCGGACGATAGCGGCATGACGGCAGCGGTATCGGCCGAAGGCGCGCTCTATTCGGGAGACTCCGCCGCTGGAGCGGACGATCGTTTGCCTTTCGGCGGAGCCGGGTCTCTGGAATATACGTTATCCGCGAGCATTCCCGCGGAAGCGTTGGAGCAAGCCCGGACGGTCATCCGTCAAGCCGGTGGACGGCTTATTTGAATTCGGAGAAGATCGGCGCATCGCGACGAAGCGATGCGCCTTTTCCTCGTTTTTTGCGCGTTTCGTCACGATCCCTCTCGCTCAGTAGTCCCGTGGCTGCGCCTCCGTCTGTTTCCTACGGCCATTATCCCCTTCGTTCAGAGTTTGGCACTTAGCGTATAACGTCTAAACGGGCAGGTAGTAGAATCAGATCTGTCTGAGCAAACGGGATAATGGAAATAGGGAGTGCGCGGGAAGCCCAACAGCGACCTGAACGAAAGGGATAATGGAAATAAGGGATGGGCGAGAAACTCAGAGGCGGCCTGAACGAAAGGGATAATGGAAATAGGGAGTGCGAGGAAGCCCAAGAGCGACCTGAACGAACGGAGACGGGGAATTCCTTTTGCATCCGCGAAAACAGTGCGTGTATAATGGGATTCATTGAGACGAGAGTTGCGATAAGAGGAGAGGACGCTGTGCGTTGGCATGAATTGACCGTCCTGGCGGCGGAATCGTCGCAGGAAATGGTTACGCATTATTTGACGGAGCTTGGGGCCGGGGGCGTGTCGGTCGAGGAAGGCTGGTCGGCGGACAAGCCGAGGGATACGAAGTTCGGCGAAGTGTACGACGGGCCCCTGAACGATATACGTCCGGGTTACGCGTTGATTAAAGCGTATTTCCCGGAAGAAACGCCGATGGAACCGATCGCCGATCGGCTGAACGCGCTGCTGGAGGAGCTGCCGGAGTTCGGTTACGACGCCGGAGAGTTCGCGATTCGCGTCGGATCGGTCCACGAGGATGATTGGGCGAACGCCTGGAAGCAATTTTTCAAGCCCGTCGCCGTAACGGAACGGCTCGTCATTAAGCCGACCTGGGAGCCGTACGAGGCTAAGGCGGGCGAAAAGATCATCGAGCTGGACCCCGGAATGGCGTTCGGCACGGGTACGCACCCGACGACGACGCTATGCCTGCAAGCGTTGGAACGGGCGATCGGCGGCGGGGAGCGGATCATCGACGTCGGCACCGGCTCGGGCGTGCTGGCCATCGGCGCGTTGAAAATGGGAGCCGGCAAGGCGCTGGCGCTTGATTTGGACCCGGTTGCGGTCAAGTGCGCAAAAGAGAACGTGGAGTTGAACGGATACGGAGCCGACATCGAAGTCCGGCTTAGCGATCTGCTCGGCGTTCTTCGCGAGCGCGGGAACGCGGACGGTTCCTCCGACGGGGAGCCGCGTCCGGTCGACGCGGTCAAGCCGCCGGTCGATGTCGTCGTCGCGAACATTCTCGCGGAAGTCATTTTGCTTTTCATCGACGACGTTATGGACGTGCTTAAGCCGGGCGGGCTCTATATCGCGTCCGGCATTTTCAAAAATAAAGAACAGGCCGTCGAAGCCGGATTGCTCTCGTCCGGATTCGAAATCGTCGACGTGCTGAGACGGGAAGACTGGGTCGCCTTCGTCGCCGGCAAGCCGAAGGGGGAGGGCGCGTGAGCTTTTTCTGGTTTCCGCTCGAGCATTTGCCGGTTATCATTCTGATCATGCTAATCGCGTTCGCCGTGCACGAGTTCGCGCACGCGTGGACGGCGTGGAAATTCGGGGACGACACGGCCTACCGGGAAGGACGCGTGACGCTGAACCCGCTCGCCCACCTGGATTGGATCGGCATGCTGTTTCTCGTCATCGCCGGCTTCGGTTGGGCGAAGCCGGTGCCGGTCCGGCGCAGCCGGTTCAAAAATCCGAGATTGATGAATATCGTCGTAACGGCGGCGGGACCGGTCAGCAACTTGCTGCTGGCGTTTCTGTTCCTGCTGCTCGTCGATCTGCTGTACCTCTTCAACGCGTTCGGCGGCGCTTCGGCCGATCTCATGAATAACATCGTCATTTTTATCGTTTATTGGATCTCGATCAATCTTGCGCTGTTTCTGTTCAATCTGCTCCCGATTCCGCCGTTGGACGGCTATCGGATCGTCGAAGAGTTTCTGCCTTGGAGAGTGCGCCTGAAAATCCAGGAAATGGGCCAGTGGATCACGTTCGGCTTCCTCCTGATCGTCTTCATCCCGCCGCTGCGCGACGTGACGATCAGACCGTTGATGGGGCTGAGGGGACCGATCGTCGACGGGATGACCTCGATTCTGGGCGGGCTGTTGTCCGGGGCGGGAGGAAGTTTTTCCAGAGCGGTGTTCGGCATGATCGGATGGTAGCGAAAATCGCCCGGAAGCGGTATGATGAAGGTTGGAATTCAAGCGGGAGGCTATCGGAAGGATGCAGCGATATTTTGTCACGGAAGCGCAGATGGACGAAGGCGCCGTTGTCCTGACCGGCGAAGACGCCCGGCACGCGGCCGCCGTCATGAGATCGAAGCCGGGAGATTGCTTTATCGCTTGCGACGGCAGCGGGAGGGACGTCATCGCCAGGATCGCGACCGTGGACAAGGACCGCGTTCATGCGGATATCGTGGAACGACTGGCTTCGAACGCCGAGATGGCTTGGCAGGTCACGATCGCGCAAAGCTTGCCTAAAGGAGACAAGCTGGAGACCGTCATCCAGAAGGGAACGGAAGCCGGGGCGGTCGCTTTCCGGCCGTTCCTGTCCCGGAGAACCGTCGTCCAGTACGACGAGCGCAAAGAAGCGAAGAGGCTCGACCGTTGGCGGAAAATCGCGAAGGAAGCGGCGGAACAGAGCCATAGAAGCGTGTTGCCTGACGTTCGGCCGATCGTCTCTTGGTCCGATTTGCTCCGGGGCTTCGCCGATTACGATCTCGTGCTGCTCTGCTACGAGGAGTCGGGCCGGTCCGGCGAAGGGCTTCGGGACTTGCTTGCCCGATTCAAGAAGGAGCGGCGGAACGACGCATGCCGGATTCTGGTCGTCGTCGGGCCCGAGGGCGGCTTCGCGCCCGAGGAAGCGGACGCGGCGGTCGCCGCGGGCGCCCGCGCGGTCGGACTGGGCCGGAGAATATTGCGGACGGAGACGGCGGCGTTGTACGCGCTGGCCTGTCTCGCATACGAGTCCGGAGAGTTGGGAGGAAACGAACATGCCTAGCGTGGCATTCTATACGCTCGGTTGCAAGGTGAATTTCTACGATACCGAAGCGATCTGGCAGCAATTCAAGAACGAAGGATACGAGCAGGTCGATTTCGAGCAGACGGCCGACGTCTACCTGATCAATACGTGCACGGTAACGAACACCGGCGACAAGAAAAGCCGGCAGATCATTCGCCGGGCCGTCCGGCGCAATCCCGACGCGGTCATCGCGGTGACCGGCTGCTACGCGCAGACATCCCCGGCGGAAATTCTGGCGATACCCGGCGTCGATCTCGTCATCGGCACGCAAGACCGCGACAAGCTGATGTCGTTCGTCGCCGAGATCCAGAACGACAGGAAGCCGGTCAACGCGGTCCGCAACATTATGAAGACGCGGGAATTCGAAGAATTGGACGTGCCGAGCTTCACGGATAAGACGAGGGCGTTTCTGAAAATCCAGGAAGGCTGCAACAACTTCTGCACGTTCTGCATCATTCCGTGGTCGCGCGGACTATCCCGCAGCCGCAAGCCGGAGAGCGTGCTCGAGCAGGCGCGCCAGCTCGTCGGCGCCGGCTACAAGGAGATCGTGCTGACCGGCATTCATACGGGCGGGTACGGGGACGATCTGGAGAACTATCGATTGTCCGACCTGCTCGCCGACCTGGACAAGATCGAAGGGCTGGAACGCATCCGCATCAGCTCGATCGAAGCGAGCCAGATCGACGAGAAAATGATCGAGGTGCTGAACGGTTCCCCGAAAATGTGCCGACACCTGCATATCCCGCTGCAAGCGGGAGACGACGATATTCTGAAAAGAATGCGGCGCAAATATACGACGGAGGAGTTCGCCGACAAAATCCGGCGCATCCAGCAAGCGATGCCGGGCGTCGCGATCACGACGGACGTCATCGTCGGATTTCCGGGCGAAACGGAGGCCCAATTCGAGAACGGCTACCGGTTCATGGAGCGGATGAAGTTTGCGGAGATGCACGTTTTCCCGTACTCCAAGCGCACGGGCACGCCGGCCGCGCGGATGGACGATCAGGTGGACGAGGAAGTCAAGCACGCGCGAGTGCACAAGCTGATCGATCTGTCTGAGAAAATGCAGGGCGATTACGCCCGCCAGTGGGTCGGGCGCGAGGTGGAGGTCATTCCGGAGCGGGACGGCAAAGCGATCCGCGAGCCCGGCATCGTCGCCGGCCGAGCGGACAACTATTTGCAGGTCGCGTTCGAAGGCGACGCTTCTCTGGTCGGCAAGCTATGCCGCGTCCGCATCGCGGAGCCGGGCGTGAACGAATGTCGGGGCGAGCTGATTGAAGTTCGCGAAGCCGAGCGTCCCTCGGTCGCCATGCAAGCATAGAAACCGCTGCGAAGAGATTTCATCGCGAGGATGGCGCGCGAGCGAGCTTGCCGTTCTCCGGTGGGATCTTTTTCTCTCTGCAACGCGGGAATCCACGAACGGAAAGGAAGTTCCGACATGCATAAGGAAGTGTCCGCGGGAGGCGTCGTCTACCGCAAGCGCGAAGGCCGGCTTGAAATCCAAATCATTCGCGACCGTTTCGGCCGGACGACGCTGGCGAAAGGGAAGCTGGAGCCGGGGGAGACGATCGAGCAGGCCGCCTTGCGGGAAATTGCGGAGGAGACCGGCATCGCGGGAGCCATCGTCGCGCCGCTCGAATCCATCGCCTACGAATACGAGCACGATAAGTTCGGCCGCGTGCTCAAGGAAGTCCATTATTACCTGGTCGAAGCGGACGGCGGCGCCCTGCAAGCCCAGCTCGAAGAAATCGCCGGGGTCGATTGGCACGAGCCCGCCGAAGCCTGGCGCCTGCAGCGGGAATCCGGATACGACAACAACGACGCCGTGCTGAAGAAGGCGCTGGAGAAGCTGGGCGCTCGCGCGGATTAAGTCGCGTTCGGCGCCCGGTCTTGCCAGACGGGCAAGTACGCGATCGGAAGCGCGATCGCGGAGCACAGCACGTTGAAGATCGTCTGCGCGTGAGCGATCTGCGCGGAAGGATCGGCGGGCGCGAAATAGGCCGCGGCGGCGTGGAGCGCGCCGATCAGCGGGTAGAAGAGGACGGCGCCGGATACGTTCAACGCGAGCTGGGAGAGGGCGACGAACCGTCCGCCCCGACCGCCTCCGAGCGAGGCGACGAGCCCCGTGAAGCAAGTGCCCACGTTGGCTCCGAGCACGATCGCGATGCCGGCTTCCGGAGCGATCGCGCCCGTGGCGGCAAGGCCCATGCACATGGCCACAACTGCGGCGCTGGAATGGATAAGCGCCGTAATGACGGCGCCGCCGATCACGCCCCAGATCAGATTGTCGTACGTGATCTGCATGAGTCTTTCGAAATAGCCGTTTTCCCTCAGCGAGGGTCCGATGCCCTGGAGCAGCTTGAAGCCGACGAGCAGCAAGCCGAAGCCGCCGAAGGCGACGGACGAATAGCGCAGCGCGACGGCCCGGCGCGGCGAATCGTCCGGCGAGCGCAACTCGTTGACGACGTAAGTGGCGATCCAGCCGAGCGCGCCGGCGGCGAGAAAATAAATCCCGTAACGGTGGAGCTGCAGGCTCATCAATTCCGTTGTGAAGCACGTTCCGACGTTCGTGCCGAGAATGATGCCGAAGCTGCGCGACAAGGTCAGCCAGCCGGCGTTCACGAAGCCGATCGTGAGCACGGTGACGGCCGTGCTGCTCTGCAGCAAGGCGGAGGCGGCGGTGCCTACGGCGAACGACCGCAAAGGCGAAGCCGTCGAGCGGGATACCCAGCCGGCGAGCCGATGGCCGGCCCAGCGCTGCAAGGAGGCTTCCATGACCTTCATGCCGGAGAGCAGCAGGGCGAAGCCGAGCAGGGACAGGACGATCCATTCAGCGAACATATTCGTTATGCACCCCCCTTTCAACCTATGCAGGAAAAGGACAAGTTTATGATCGGACAAGGAGCGGATGGCAAGTGAACGGTCAAGCGGCGGTTTGGTTAAGCAAAAACAGAAGGCCGAGGCTCGAGGAAGGACATCCTTGGGTATACGCCAACGAAATTTCCCGGACGGAGGGAGATCCGGCGCCGGGACAGCTCGTCGAGGTCAAGGACCATCGCGGTCAATATCTCGGCACCGGATATTGGAATCCCGCTTCGCAAATCACGGTCCGCATCGTGTCGTACGTTCCGCTCGAGAGGATGGATGCCGCGTTTTTCCGCGTCAGGTTTGCGAGGGCCGCGGCGCATCGGGCCCGTTTTCTGGGCGAGACGGCGTCTTGCCGAATCGTCTACGGCGAAGCGGACTTTCTGCCCGGACTCGTCGTCGACCGGTTCGGCGACGTGCTTGTCGTCCAAACGCTTACGCTGGGCATGGAAACGGCCAAGGCAGAGTGGCTGCCCGCGCTGGTCGAGACGTTCTCCCCGCGCGGCGTGTACGAACGCAGCGACGTCGGCGTTCGCACGTTGGAAGGGTTGGAAGAGCGAAAAGGCGTTCTGTACGGGGAATGCCCGCGGTACGTCGAAATCGTCGAGAACGGGCTTAAGGTTCGGGTAGACATCGAAGGCGGGCAGAAAACCGGCTATTTTTTCGACCAACGGGAGAACAGGGCCGCGATTCGGCCGCTGATTCGCGGCTGGGGAGCCCGCAGCGGCATCCGGCTCGAGGAGCGGGCCGGCGAAGACGGGGAAAGCAGGCTGCTGCCGATTAACGCCAAAGGCAATGTCGTGACGTTCCCTTATTGGGACGGAGCGACCGTGCTCGAATGCTTCGCCCATACGGGGAGCTTTACGTTGCACGCGTGCGATTACGGGGCCAAAAAGGTGACCTGCCTGGACATTTCCGAGCACGCGCTCGAGACCGCCCGCCATAACGTCGCGATCAACGGATTTTCCGATCGCGTCGAGTTCGTCGCCGCGGACGCGTTCGAATATTTGCGCGCGCAGGTCGCGGGACGAGAGGAGCGCCAGGCGCGGGCGAACGCCCAAGCGGTCGGCGTCAAGATCGATACGTCGAAGCCGCTGTTCTCCGAAGGTCGATCCTGGGACGTCATCATTCTCGATCCGCCGGCGTTCGCGAAGACGAAGCGGGCCGTCGAGGGGGCTTGCCGAGGATACAAGGACATCAACCTCCATGCGATGAAGCTGCTGAACGAGGGCGGCTATCTCGTCACCGCCAGCTGCTCGTTCCACGTGCGTCCGGAACGGTTTCTCGAGACGCTCCGGGAGGCGGCCAGGGACGCGGGCAAAATCCTTCGGCGCGTCGAATGGCGCGGCGCGGGCAAGGATCATCCGCAGCTGACCGGCGTGGAAGAGGGCCATTATTTGAAATTCGGCATTTTCGAGGTCCGCAGCCGCATAGGGGTATAGCCCGGCAGAGAGTGTTAAGGAATTGTTAGCAAAACGAAGGATGATTTAAACCCGTTTCGGGAACATTTCTAACGCCTCCGGATTATCTTTAATCGTAGAGGCGCGGAAACGGGAGGGTTGGACATGGTGCATGAAGTGATCCTATTCGGCAAGCGCGCGGTTCCGCTCGAAAACCGGGCGAAAGCGCCGAGCAGCAGGAGCCGCTTCCATTCCCGCATGAGGGCGATGGCGGACGATCTGGAATTTCGCCGCCGTTGGAAGCACGTCAGTTATATTGAACTATGGTCGGACGCGGCCATTTTCAAATACGAAGACGGCAGCAAATGGTATATGAACATTTCATAATACTGCCGAGCGGTTGCCGGCGCCAGGGAAACCTGGCGCTTTTTCGCGTGCTCCCGGGCCGTCGCGGCGGCGAACGCTTGTGCGCCTGCGGATGACCTATGGTACAATGGCAAGTAGAATAGATTGATAGAAGACGGAGGGAAAGCGCAATGGCATTGCGGCTCGTTACCGGACGTTCGGGAAGCGGCAAGACGACCCTGATCCTGGACGAGATCCGGAAGAAGCTGAAAGCCGATCCGCTCGGGCCTCCTCTCGTCCTGCTCGTACCGGAGCAGGCGACCTTCCAAGCGGAATGCGCGATGGCCGCCGCGCCGGGCTTCAAAGGCTTCATGAGGGCCCAGGTGCTCAGTTTCCGGAGGCTGGCTTTTCGCGTCATGCAGGAGACGGGCGGCGCGGCGATCGTGCCGATTCACGAAAACGGCAAAGCGATGCTGATACATAAAGTGCTCGAGACGAAACGGGAAAGCCTGCGATTATTCCGGGGCGGCAAGTCCGAATCCGGACTGATCGCGCGCTTGAACGAGCTTCTGACGGAGTTGAAGCGTTACGGCATCGGCGGCGAAGAGCTGGAGCGGCACGCGGAGACGGCCGGCAGAACGGGCGGCGGGAAGGAGGGCGCGCTCCTGGCGGACAAGCTGCGCGACCTGTCGATCATCAGCCGGGACATGGAGCGCGAGCTTGACGGCCACTGGCTCGACGGGGAAGACATGCTCGAATGGCTCGTCCGGGGAGCGGGGGAGAGCTCGCTGCTCGAAGGCGCCGAAATATGGATCGACGGGTTTCACGGCTTCACGCCGAACGAGTACGCGGTCGTCGAAGCGCTGCTTCGCAAAACCGTCCGCGTCAGCGTTACGCTCTGCGTGGACCGGCTATACGCTCCCGGGGAAAGGCCGGACGAGCTGGACCCGTTCCATCCGACGGCGCTTACGTCGGCTCAACTGCAGGAGCTGGCGCGGGCGGCCGGCATTCCGATCGACCCCGCCGTCGCGCTCGAACCCGATCCGGTTCCCCGGTTCCGCGGAAATCCGATGCTCGCTTTTCTCGAACGGAACTGGGACAACCGGAAGCGATGGGAGGGAGGGGATTCCCTGCTGCGACCGGAGCACCCTTCGTGCGGATTGTCGCTGCACGAGGCGGCGAACAAAAGGGCGGAGACGGAAGCCGTCGCGAGGGACATGCTGCGGCGCGCGCGGGAAGACGGCCGCCGCTGGCGGGAAATGGCCGTGTACGTGCGCAAGCTGGACGATTACGCCGATTTGTTCGCGGCCGTCTTCGGAGATTACGGCATCCCGTATTATCTGGACGGCAAGGCGTCCGTCGCCCATCACCCCTTCGTGGAATTCGTCCGTTCGGCGTTGGAATGCGTCGCCGGCGGCTGGCGGGCCGAGGCGTTGTTTCGCTGCGCGAAGACGGACTTGCTCGGAACGCCGGACGGAAGACTGTCCCGCGACGAGATCGACCTGCTCGAAAATTACGCGCTCGCGGCGGGCATCGACGGTTGGCGCTGGCATTCGCCCCAAGCCTGGCAGCCCTTGCGCAAGGGCGACCTCGAAGGCGAGGCGGACGAGGCGCTCGGCCAAGCCGGCATGGCCCGGCTGCTCGGCTTTCGCGACGCGTTGCTGAAGCCGTTGCTCGCCCTGGAGAAAGGAATGAAGGCGGCGGCCACCGTCAGGGAGCTCTGCGAATGCGTGTACGCCTTTCTCGAACGGACCGGGGCGGCCGACGTCCTCGAAAGCTGGGAGAAGGAGGACGGCGCGGCCGGCAATCCCCGCGCCATGGCGATGCACCGGCCGCTATGGGACGGCGTGCTCGCCCTGCTCGATCAATTGGTCGAGCTGATGGGAGAACAGGCGGCGGACGTTCCGCTGTTCGTCGGCATGGTCGATTCGGGTCTCGAGGAATTGAAGCTCGGGGCGGTTCCGCCGTCCCTCGACGGCGTGCTGGTCGGCACCCCGGAGCGAACGAGATCGGGCGGCGTCGAAGTCGTCTATTGGCTCGGAGCGAACGACGGAACGATGCCGATGCGCATCGCCGAGAACGGGCTGCTCGCCGAAGAAGAACGCGACCGGCTGACGGCCGGGGGCTTGACGCTCGCGCCCGGAGCCCGGAGGCGGTTGCTGGACGAACGGTTTTTGGCCTATTTGATGCTGACGGCGGCGTCCGGGCATCTGTGGGTGAGCTATCCGGCGGCGAACGAGGAAGGGCAGGCGCTTCTGCCTTCGGAGTGGATCGGCAAGCTGCGAAAGAAGTTCCCGGGTATTCCCGTGCGCGCCGTCGCGGCGGAGCCGGGCGAAGGCCTTTCGGAGGAGGAGCAGCTCGCTTACGCGGCGCAGCCGGGCAAAGCGATGACCCATCTGCTGGCGAGGCTGCGGGGCATGCGGCAGGGCGAAGCGCTGTCTCCGGGCTGGCGCGCCGTTTACAACTGGCTGCTGTCGCAGGAGGAATGGGGCAGCCGGCTTCGGACGCTCGTTTCGTCGCTGAATTACGCGAACGCCGAACGGCCGTTGTCCCCGGAAACGAGCCGCTTGCTGTACGGCGACCGCCTGCTCGCGAGCGTGTCGCGGATGGAACGGTTCATCGCCTGTCCGTTCCAGCATTTCGCCGTTCACGGTTTGCGGCTTCAGGAGCGCAGGCTGTTCAAAGTGGAGTCGCCGGACATCGGGCAGCTGTTTCACGCGGCGCTGCGGCAGACGACCGAAAAGCTGTTCGCGGAAGGTCCCGCCGGCATGGACGCGGCGAGATGGCGGAGCGAGGCGGCTGCGGCCGTGGAAAAGCTGCTTCCCCGGGTGCAGTCGCAAATTTTGCTGTCCACGCACAGGCACCGGGTAATGGCGCGCAAGCTGCGGGATATCGTGACGCGGGCTTCGGCCGTACTCGGCGGACACGCGGCGCTGTCCGCGTTCCGGCCGGTCGGGCTCGAGCTGAGCTTCGGGCCGGACGGGCTGCTGCCCGCGCTGTCCTTGCCGCTCGACGGAACGCGGTGGATGGACGTCGCCGGCAAAATCGACCGGGTCGACGCCGCGGAATCGGACGCGGGACTGCTGCTGCGCGTCATGGACTACAAATCGAGCGCGACGAAGCTGAATTTGGACGAAGTGGCGCACGGCCTGTCGCTGCAAATGCTGACCTACCTGGACGTCGTCGTCACCCATGCGCCGCATTGGCTGGGCCGCGAGGCGAAGCCCGCCGGCGTCCTGTATTTCCACGTGCACAATCCGCTCGTGCCGACCTTGAACGGCATGTCCCGGCAAGAGGCCGAGCAGGCGTTGTTCCGGCAATACCGGATGCAAGGCTTGCTCCTCGCGGACGGGGAATCGGCGAAGCTGATGGACGAATCGCTGCGGCATTCGGGCAAATCGGCCGTCATTCCGGTCGAATTCAAGAAGGACGGAACGTTCTCCGCCCGCTCGCAGGTCGCCGGCGATCGCGAATGGGACGCGCTGCGCCGTTCGGTTCGAACGCAAATCCGCAAAATCGGCAAGCGGATCGTCGAAGGCGACGTGGCGATCGCGCCGTACCGGATGGATAAGAAAAGTCCGTGCGCGTTCTGCGATTATCGGCCGGTCTGCCATTTCGACGGCCAGTTGGAAGGGAACGCGTTCGTAACGTTGAGCAAGGCGGGCAGCCGCGAGCGGTTATGGACCCGGCTTGCAAGCGAAGCCGAAGGGAGGGAGCCCTGATGACCGCGTCTTACGATTGGCCGGCGAAGCCGGAAAATAGCCGCTGGACGGACGAGCAATGGGCCGCGATCGCGGCCGAAGGCGCCAATCTGCTCGTCGCCGCGGCCGCGGGCTCGGGCAAGACCGCCGTCCTGGTCGAGCGCATCATATCCCGGATCGCCGACGAGGAGCGGCCCCTCGACGTCGACGCGGTGCTCGTGGCCACGTTCACGAAGGCCGCGGCGGCGGAGATGAAGGAGAGGATCCGCTACGCCTTGGAGGAAGCGCTGGAGAAGCGGCCGGAATCGAAGCATCTCCGGCGGCAGATCGCGCTGCTGCCGCGAGCGTCCATTACGACGCTTCATTCGTTCTGTCTCGAGATCGTGGAGCGATACGCCCCGCTGATCGGGCTCGATCCGGGATTCCGCATGGCGAACGACACGGAAGCGGAGCTGCTGCGGATGGACACGCTGGACGAGCTCTTCGAGGAGCGCTACGAGAGCGAAGGAGAGGAAGGCGCGCTTGCGGCGTTGGCGGACCGGTTCGGGGGAGAAAGAAGCGACGAGCCGCTGCACCGGCTCGTGCTCGACTTGCACGAATACGCGGGCAGCCATCCGTGGCCGGAGCATTGGCTGCGCGCCGCCGCGGGCGTATTCCGCGACGCGAGCGCCGATGCGCTCCCGGACTCCCCTTGGACGGGAAGCTTGCGCGAGGATGCGGAGCTGCAACTGCAAGGAGCGCTTCAGCTGCTGCGCGGAGCGTTGCGCATCGCCCGCGCGCCGGGCGGTCCCGCGCCGTACGCCGAGACACTGCTGGCCGACATCGATGGCTTGAACAAAGTTGCCGAAGCGTTCGAGCGCGGGAATTGGGCGGATTGGCGTTCGACCGTCGAAACGTTGAGCTTCGGCCGGCTGAAGCCGTGCAAGGGCGACGAATACGACGCCGGACTCGTCGAACGGGCCAAAGGGCTGCGGGACGCCGCCAAGAAAGCGGCCGGCAAGCTGGCCGAGGAATGGCTCGTCCGATCGCCGGAGCAATACGCCTCGGAGCTTCGCGCGCTCGCCCCGGCGATGGAGGCGCTGGCGGAGCTCGCGATCCGGTTCGGCGAGCGCTACGAGCAGGCGAAGCGGGCGAAAGGGCTGCTCGACTTCGGCGATCTGGAGCATTACGCGCTCCGCATTTTGCGCGATCCGTCCTCCACGCCGGAACGAAGCGCGCCGTCTCCGGCCGCCCTCGGTTTCCGGGAACGGTTCGCGGAAATTTACTTGGACGAATACCAGGACACGAACGAGGTCCAGGAAGCGATCGTCTCGCTGATCGCGAGAGCGGATCCGGGCAACGCGTTCATGGTCGGGGACGTCAAGCAGAGCATTTATCGCTTCCGCTTGGCGGAGCCCGGCCTGTTCTTGGCGAAATACGAGCGGTATGCCGCCTATTCGGCGTCGGTCGGCTCGGCGGACTTGTCGGGCGAGCCCGGACTGCGCATCGACTTGGCCCGCAACTTCCGCAGCCGCAGGGAAATCCTGAACGCGGTCAACCGCGTGTTCCGGCTGATCATGAAGGCGCCGGTCGGAGAGATGGATTACGACGAACGGGCCGAGCTCGTCTACGGCGGAGGCTACCCCGAAGCGGGAGACCCGAATCCGTACGCGACGGAGATGATCCTGCTGGACCGGTCCGCCGATTCCGGCGGAGACCGCGCGGAGTCCCGGAGCGGAGACGATGCCGAAGCGGGGGGGCGCTCGGACGACGGCGCGCCATTATCGCAAGAGACCGAAGACGATGCCGGGGAGCTGGAAGCGGCGCAGCTGGAAGCCCGCTGCATCGCGGCGGAAATTCGCAAGCTGGTCGGCGGCGAAGACGCGCCGCCATTCGCGGTATACGAGGGCAAAGCGGGACTCCATCGTCCGGCGCGGTATCGGGACATCGTCATTCTGCTTCGTTCGGTGTCCGCTCTCGCCCCGACTTTCCTCGATGAGCTGAAAGCCGCAGGCATTCCGGCATACGCGGATTTGGCGACCGGCTACTTCGCCGCGACGGAAGTCGACATCGTCTTGTCGCTGCTGTCGATCATCGACAATCCGCGCCAGGATATTCCGCTTGCCGGCGTGCTGCGTTCTCCGATCGTCGGCTTGACGGCCGAGGAGCTGGCGCGCATCCGCCTGGCGAATCGGAGCGGCTCGTTCTGGGAGGCGTTGAACGATGCGGCCGACGCGCGCGAAGCCGGGCAAGACGGGGGCGAGGACGGATTGGCCGAACGGCTGGACGGTTTCCTGCGCAAGCTCGGGCAATGGCGGGATTTCGCGAGAAGGGAGCCTCTCGGGGAACTGCTGTGGATGCTGTATCGCGAGACCGGCTACTACGATTTCGCGGGCGGATTGCCGGGGGGGAGCCAGCGCCAGGCGAACCTGCGCGCGCTCGTCGACCGGGCGATTCAGTACGAGCGGTCTTCCCGGTTCCGGGGACTGTTTCGATTCCTGCGGTTTCTGGGCCGGATGCGCGAAACGGGAGCCGATCTCGGCGCGGCCCGGGCGCTCGGCGAAGGCGAGAACGTCGTGCGGATTTTGTCGATTCATCGCAGCAAAGGCTTGGAATTTCCGATCGTGTTCGCCGCCGGGCTGGGCCGGGATTTCAACCGCAGGGATTTGAACGGCGCGTTCCTGAAGCATAAGAAGCTCGGCTTCGGTCCCCGCGTGTTCGAAGAGGATACCCGCATCACGTACCCGACGCTCCCGCAGCTCGCCATCCGCCGCAAGCTGGCGGCGGAGATGCTGGCGGAGGAAATGCGCGTGCTCTACGTCGCGCTGACGCGGCCAAAGGAGAAGCTGTTCCTCGTCGCCGCGGTCAAAGACGCCCGCAAAATGCGGGAGCAATGGCTCGAAACGGCGGAGCTGGCGGACGGGACGCTGCCGGGAAACGCCGTCGCCGCCGCGGGCAACTACTTGGCGTGGCTGGGGCCGGCGGCCGCGTTGGCCGAGAGGCTCGAAGATCCCGCCCACAGGTGGCTGTGCCGGATCGATGCGTCCTCGTCGTATACGGAGCGTAAGGAAGCCGCCGATCCCGCCGATCCCGATTCGGACCGTTCATGGGAAGCGATCCTGGGCGGCGAGCGGCTGGACGGAGAGACGCCGGCCGTTGCGGAGAAGATCGATCGGATCCTGTCTTGGCGGTACGCGGCTGCGGCGGCCTCGCAAGCGGCGGCCAAGACGTCGATTACGGCGCTGAAGCGCAGGCTCGGCGCGGATTCCCCGCCCCGCGGCCAAGTCCCGGCGGCCGGCCCGGAGGCGACCATGGCGGATCCCGCGGACAGCACGGTCAGAGCGGCAGAAGAAGGAGCGCAATCCGGCGGCTCGTTCCGGCTGCGGCGTCCTCGCTTCCTGTCCGGCAAAGCGTTGACCCCGGCGGAGAGGGGAACCGCGTTCCACCTGGTCATGCAGCATTTGCCGCTGACGGGGGACGTCGGCGAGGCGCGCATCGAGGCGCTGCTCGACGGTCTGGCCGAGCGCAAAATCCTGTCGGAAGGCCAGCTCGGCGGCATCGACGCGTCCGCGGTAGCCGCCTTCTGCCGGTCGCCGCTGTACGGGCGGATGCGCTCGGCCGCGCGCTTATGGCGCGAAGTGCCGTTTACTTACGCGATGGACGCCTCCGAGGTTTATCCCGGCGAATTGGAACCTTCCTCTAGGGAATCCGTAATCATACAGGGAGTCGTCGACTGCTTGTTCGAGGAAGAGGACGGCCTCGTGCTCGTCGATTACAAGACGGACGCCTTGAAGGGGCAGGATGCGTCCGCCGCGGCGGAAAAGCATCGGTTCCAGGTCGAGCAATATGCGCGCGCCGTGCGCGACATCGTCGGCCTGCCGGTCAAGGAAGCGTACGTCTATTTCTTTGAAGAAGACCGGGCCGTTCGGTTGCTGTAAACAACAGCCGACCAGGCGAAGTTATAGAAGGGAAGGAGAGAAAGACGATGCCGGAGAATGCCGCAGGCAAGCGCGAAGGCGAGGGCAAAAGGTCCTATACGCTCGCGATTTTGTACGTCATTATCGTCGTTTTGCTTACGCTGATCATTTTGAGTTATTCGAAGTACATTTTGGAACGGCAGGCGTTTACGACCTTTAAGGGGCAAAAGCTGGCGGAACGATTCGCGTACGCGCAAGTGTTCGCGGACCGGTTACACGACGGGGCGGAAGCGATGCTCGCCGCTTCGACCGACAATGAAAAGATTCGCGCCGCGGCGCTGCTGGCCGAAGGCCGGTTCGCGGGCGGCGAGACGTTAGGTCTGTTCATCGAAGCGAGAAGCCTGGATTCGGGGTTGAAACGGACGGAAGTGACCGCTCCGCTGATGGAGGCGTTCAACGCCGTGGCGGGCGCGGAAAGCCCGCTCGCCGCGATATTGGAAGGCGAAGGCCCGTTAACGGAAGAGCAAATTTCGTTCCTGGCGAGCGTCCGCGACGCGATGGGCGAGATGGAAGAGCTTCTCTTGGCGAGAAGACCGCCGACGGGAGAAGTCGGATTCCGGCAAATGATCACGTTGAAGGAGTGGGTACCCGACGTCCTGGAGGCCGTCGACATCTTGACGGATTTAAGCGGCGAGTTGAATGTAGCGTCGCGGTAACTTCGCTTGCGGTCGCGGAAACCGGGCCGATTTCGGCCAAGCCCAATTTGGGCGGATCCTTGTCGCCTTTCGCCCATCCGGCATATGATGTGGGAGGAGCAGGCGCCCAAGGAGGAACGTTCATGGAAACAGGCAAAAAAACGACGCACCCGGCCGTCCCGCATAAGCCGAACGCGAATCCGCCGGCGGTCACGGGAGTTTCGAACACGAAGCATCCGGCCGCTCACCACGCCGCGAAAAAAGTCACGAAGTCGGTGTGCGAAGCGCATATGCACCGCTACGTAGAAGTTCAGGCCGCCGACGGATATTGCTACGACGGCATCGTCGAGCACGTCGACGACGAATGGGTCTGTCTGGCGGTACCGGGATCGGTGGAGCCGATGCGGGGGTTCCATCCGGGTCCGTTCCACCCGCCGTTCGGGCCCGTCTATCCGTTCCGGCCGAGAAGATTCAACCGCTTGATCCTGCCGCTGGCGGGATTGGCCGCGATTTCGCTGCTGCCGTATTATTGGTGACGGCGCTCGGCCCGACGGGGACCTGCGATTCGCGGCGCAGGTCCCCGTTGCGGTACCCGCGATTGGACGAAGCCGGAGCGAATAAGGTATGATGGAGGCAAAAGCGTTCGAAAGGGTGCGTCCATTTGTCGGATTGTTTGTTTTGCAAAATCGTCGAAGGCTCGGTTCCTTCCACCAAAGTGTACGAAGACGATACGATCGTCGCGTTCCTGGACATTCAGCCCCAGGCTCCGGTCCATCTGCTCGTCATTCCGAAGAAGCATATCGCTTCGATGAACGATTGCGGCGAAGAGGATCAGGCGATGCTCGGCCATCTGCTGCTCTGCGCGCGGAAGATCGCCAAGGAGGCCGGACTCGAGGAAAGCGGCTACCGTCTCGTGAACAACAACGGCGTCGACGCGGGACAGATCGTGTTCCACCTTCATTGGCACATTCTCGGCGGCGAGAAGCTGGGCTCGGCCAACGCGCATTCGCCGACGGAATCCGCATAAGGGACTCAAGTTGACACTCCCTTTCCTCATCACATATAATATAGTTTGATAACCGTGTTGGGTCTGTTGCGGAGGGAGGGAAAACAGGTGGCCGAAACAAAAGTACGAAAAAATGAAACAATCGACGCTGCACTCCGCCGCTTTAAGCGTTCCATTGCCAAAGATGGCGTTCTCGCGGAAGTGAAGAAACGTAAACATTACGAAAAGCCAAGCGTGAAGCGGAAGTTGAAATCCGAAGCCGCACGCAAACGGAAGTACTAGGAGGAATCCGCACTCATGACTCTCGCGGAGCGATTGAGCGATGACATGAAACAAGCGATGAAGAGCGGGGACAAATTCCGTCTTCAAACGATTCGTATGGTTCGCGCATCGATCAAAAACCAGGAAATCGAGCTGCGCCGGCCGCTTGAAGAAGACGAAACGCTTCATATATTGAGCCGTGAACTCAAGCAACGACGCGATTCCCTCCAAGACTTCGAGAGAGGCGGGCGGGAAGACCTTGTAAACAACGTCAAAGCAGAAATTGAGATCATCTCCGAATATCTTCCGCGACAGCTGACTGAAGAAGAAATCAAAGTTATCGTTGTACAGACCATGCAGGAAACCGGTGCTTCTTCTAAAGCCGACCTCGGGAAATTAATGGGCGCGCTCATGCCCAAGGTGAAGGGCGTTGCGGACGGCAAGCTCGTCAACACGATCGTCCAGCAATCTCTGCAATAATTCCGACAAGAACGATAGGCACTCCCTCCGGGAGTGCTTTTTGCCGTGGAGAAAGATGCCCGTTGCCGAATTATTCCTTGTGCCGGCGGGGATGTTCCCCTAAGATAGGGGAGACGGATTGAAACGAAAACTTTGTCAAATCGTAATAAGGAGCATGTAAGAAAAAACGAGGAGGAGGAATGCGTATTGGATCGTGCGAAAGTTCGCGGAAGCGGCGTCGGGCGGTATGCCCGGATTCGGATGGCGGCGCTGCTGGCGCTGATCGCGCTGCCGTTGCTGTCCGTCGTCATCGGCGACAGCCGCGCTGCCGCTCAGACGGCCGGCTCCGTATACGTGATCCCCGTGCACCAGACGGTGGAGAGCGGCTTGGCTTCGTTCTTGGAGCGGGCGCTGACGGAGGCGGCGGAAGCCAAAGCTTCGCTCGTCATCCTGGACGTCGATACGCCGGGAGGCCGGCTCGATACGGCCGAAGACATCGGCAAGCTCATTCGCGGCTCTGCCGTCCCGACGGTCGCCTTCGTCACCGGCAAGGCGGCGTCAGCAGGCGCGTATCTGGCGCTTAACGCGGATCAGATCGCGATGGCTCCGAATACGGTGATCGGCGCGGCGATGATCGTTGACGGCGCGGGCAATGCCGTGAACAATCCGAAGCTCATCTCGATGTGGAGCGAGGAAATGAGCGCCGCGGCCGAATCCAAGGGCCGCAACCCCGCTATCGCGGTCGGGATGGTCGACCCGAACCGCGTAGTCGAGCTGAAGGAAATCGGCGAGACGAAGCAAAAAGGGGAAATTCTCTCCTTGAGCGCCGACAAAGCGTTTAAGGTCGGTTATGCCGACAAGCTGGCCGGCACGGTCGAGGAAGTGGCGGAATGGAAAGGCTTGGCCGACCGTCCGATCGTCGAATTCAATCCGTCGCTCGCCGAGCGCGTATCCGCCTTCGTCACCGGCACCGGATTCAGCACGCTTCTGCTCGTGATCGGCATCGCGGGCGTCGTGATCGAATTGATCGTGCCGGGGTTCGGCGCTCCGGGCATTATCGGCCTGCTCGCGTTCGGGCTGTATTTCTTCGGCCAGTCGATCGCGGGCTTCGCCGGAATGGAGGCGATGGTGCTGTTCCTGCTCGGCATCGGCCTCCTCGTCGCGGAGATATTCGTTCCGAGCTTCGGCATCTTGGGCATCTTGGGAATCGCGGGGTTGATTGCGGGAATTACGATGGGCGCGTACGATACCGGCAACGCGCTGCGCTCGCTCGGCAACGCGACGCTCGTCGCGGCCGTCGTCGTCGTCATCTTCGCTTACCTGTTCCGCAAGAGAGGCGTGTGGAACCGGTTCATCCTCAGCGAGCAGCTTACGGCGGACAGGGGCTTCGTTCCCCAATCGTCGAGAGAGCATTGGGTCGGCAGAACCGGCGTCGCGATGACCCCTCTTCGGCCGGCCGGAACGGCGGAGATCGACGGGGAGCAGCTCGACGTGGTCAGCTCGGGCGGGTTTATCGAGCGGGGCACCCCGCTGCGCGTCGTCGCGGTCGACGGCACCCGCATCGTCGTGAAGGCGTCCGGCCGGGACGACCCCGGGCCGGAGAAAGCGTAATTCTGCAAGGCCAATCCCATAACCGATGGAGGTAAATCTATGGACCCCAACATTCAGCTTCTCGTGATTATCGCGCTCATCGTGATCGCGGTGACGGTGTTTTTAAGCTTTTTCCCGTTTATGCTCTGGATCTCGGCGCTGGCGTCGGGCGTGCGGATCAGCATCATCACGCTCGTCGCGATGCGTCTGCGCCGGGTCGTTCCGAGCCGGATCGTCAATCCGATGATCAAGGCGACGAAAGCGGGGCTGGGCCTTAACATCAACCAACTGGAAAGCCACTACCTGGCGGGGGGCAACGTCGACCGCGTCGTCAACGCGCTCATCGCAGCCCAGCGGGCGAACATCCCCCTTATATTCGAAAGGGCGGCCGCGATCGATCTGGCCGGCCGCGACGTGCTGCAAGCGGTACAGATGAGCGTTAATCCTAAAGTGATCGAGACGCCGGTCGTCTCGGCCGTCGCCAAAGACGGAATCGAAGTGAAAGTCCGGGCGCGGGTGACGGTGCGCGCGAACATCGATCGCCTCGTCGGCGGCGCCGGGGAAGAAACGGTGCTGGCCCGCGTGGCTGAGGGCATCGTCAGCACGAACGGCGCGTCGGAAACGCACAAGGACGTGCTGGAGCATCCGGACCGGATTTCGAGAACGGTACTGGATAAAGGCTTGGATGCGGGTACGGCTTTCGAAATTTTGTCCATCGATATCGCGGACGTCGACGTGGGCAAAAACATCGGCGCGCACCTGCAGACCGAGCAAGCGGAAGCCGACAAGCGGATCGCTCAGGCGAAAGCGGAAGAACGCCGCGCGATGGCGGTCGCCCAGGAGCAGGAGATGAAAGCGCGCGTCGTCGAGATGCAGGCCAAAGTCGTCGAAGCCGAATCCGAGGTGCCGCTCGCGATGGCGAACGCGCTTAAATCGGGCAACCTCGGCGTCATGGATTACATGAATTTGAAAAACATCGAAGCGGATACGCAGATGAGAGGCTCGATCGGCTCGCAGGGCGACCTGACCGGAGGAGACGGCTCGCAGAAAACTTAATCCGAACCGTTCGAACGTTGCCGAATAGACGCGAATCGATTCGATACGGAGGTGTCGCTCGTGGAACGGATCATCGCGTTCCTGATGAATAACTTTATTTACGTGATCATTGCGCTCGGGATCCTCTCGATGCTGTTCCGCAAATCGCCGCTCGAACAGAACCCGCCGAACCGGATGCCGGACTTCGGCGGAGAGGGGCGGCCCCGTCCCGGCGGCAGGCCGCCCGTGCCGGGCACGAGGCCCGAGGCGGGCGAACCGAGCCGGCCCGGCCCCGTATCCCGCCCTCCCAGGGATCCTTTCCCCGACGGGATGGAGATCCCGCCGGCGCCCCGCGCGCCGATGCCGAGACCTCCGGCGCCTCGTCCGTCGGCGCAAACGCCTACGGTCTACGATACGCCGGACGCCGTCGCGGCCAGTTTCGCCGCGGCGCGGCCAACGGCATCCGCGTCGGCCAGTCGCGGCGTCGCGCCGATCGCGGGCTCGATCGCCGCGGACGCTCGCGCGCTGACGAGAGAGGATCTTGCGCGCGCGGTGATCTGGGCCGAGGTGCTCGGCCCGCCGAGAGCGAGGCGGCCTCGCCGGAGGTAAGCCGGGCCGCGGAGCGCTTGCCCCGGTACGGATTTTTTGAGCCTCGCTCCGAGCCGAATTGATCAAGTAAAAGGACCTCATTTTCCGCTTTGCAGCGGTTTTGAGGTCCTTTTCGCGTGTAAATCGGCTTGGCTCGCCCGCTTCATAATGCGCGCGGTCCGCGCATATGTTGTACGGTAGAGGAGGGAGGACCGCCCAATGACGCGTGTCAGTCGGAAGCTGCGCAAGTGGACCGCGACCATGCTCGACCTGCCGCAGGACGTGGCCCTGGACTTGCCGCGCGTAACGATGATCGGCGGACTTCAACTGACGGTGGAAAACCATCGCGGCATCCTCCATTTCTCCCCGCAGAGCTTGAAGCTGGCGATGGACGGCGGGGAACTGGAAGTGTCCGGCGAAGATCTCGTCATTCGAAATATCGGAGCCGAGGAAGTGTTCGTGGAAGGCAAGATCGCGGGGGTGCAGCTGCACGCGAAGGGCAAGCCGTTCGGTTGATCGCCGGCGGACGGGCCGAAGCCGGGCCGGCTGCCGGGCGGCTCGCGCCTGCGGGCGGGACAAGCCTTATGCCAGGGGGGATTCGGGATGAAAGGGAATTGGGTTGCGTACGTGCGCGGTTACGTATGGGTCAAGCTGGCCGGAGGCGAGGCGGAGGGCTTCGTGAACTCGGCCGCCCGCGCGGGGATCGGCTTGTGGGACATTTCATTCACGCGGGAAGGGGAGCTGACTTTCGGGGTTTCGATCCCCGATTTTTTTCGGCTGCGTCCGCTTCTCCGCAAGCATGGCTGCAAAACGCGCATCCTGTCTCGCCGCGGCTTGCCGTTCCGCCTTGCCCGTCTATCCCGGCGCAAGACGTTCGCGGGAGGCATGCTGGCGTTCGCGCTCGCCTTGTTTGCGCTGTCCATGCTGATCTGGGACGTTCGCGTCGAAGGCCATTCGACGATTCCGAAGGAAAAAATATTGCAGGCCGCAAGGGCCGAAGGCTTATACGAACGCCAGTGGTCCTTCCGAATCGGGGATCCGGCCACGCTCTCCCAGCGGCTGGCGCTGCGCTTGCCCGAAGCGGCATGGGTCGGGATCGTCAAGCGGGGAACGTCCGTCACGATCACCGTCGTCGAATCGACGAAGCCGGAAGCGAAGAAGCTGGAGGGGCCGAGCCACCTCGTCGCCAAGACGGACGCGGTCGTCACGCGGATCGTCGCGGAGAGCGGCCGGCCGAAAGTCGAGCGTAACGATCGGGTGCGCAAAGGGGACATCTTGATCTCCGGCATTCTCGGCGAAGGAGCCCGCAGCAAAGCGGTCTCGTCCAAAGGGAAGGTGATGGGGCTCGTCTGGCACGAATATCGGATTTCGGTCCCGCTCGCGACGAAAACGAACAATATGACGGGGGAAACCCGCGAGCGGAAGTATTGGCTGATCGGGAACCGGGCGCTGCAAATATCGGGATACGGGGAAGAGCCGTTCGGGCATTCGGAAACCCGCGCGACGATTCGGCGGGCAAGCCTGTGGAACAGGCTGCTTCCGTTCGGGACGATGACGGAAACCGAATACGAAACGGTCGAGGTCGAAAGCTTGAGAGACGCGCGGGAGGCGAAGGAAGCGGGCCTTGCGCTCGCTCGGGAGGAATTGCTGGCGAAAAGCGGCCGGGATGCGTCGATAAAAGCGGAAAAGATTTTGCATGAACAAACCGAGAATGGTAAAGTGATGATAACCGTTCTTTTCGAGGTGGAACAATCCATCGAGGTCGAACGTCCGATTTTATAGCAGGCAAGCATTCCGCAAGAAGCGCGGCGATTAGGGGGAATGGGTTTTTTTGACGGAAGCGAGACACCAAACGACGATCCCGTTAAGCAACGCGGCCGAAGGGTTGGCCCTGTTCGGCCCGCAGGACAAGTTTCTGCGCTTGATCGAGAAGGAAACCGTGTCTCTGATCCGATCCAGGGACGCGGAAATCTATATTGAAGGACCGGTGGGCGAAGTCAGCTCGCTGCAGCAACTGTTCGAGACGCTGATCCAGCTCGTCCAAAGCGGCCTGCAGTTGACCGAACGGGACGTCCGCTACGCGCTGGAGCTGTCCCGCGAGCTGAAGGCGGACGAGCTCCTGACCCTCTTCAAAGGCGAGATCGCGCTGACGTTCCGCGGCAAGCCCGTCGTCCCGAAGACGCTCGGACAACGCCACTACGTGACGACGATCCGCAAGAAGGACATCGTGTTCGGCATCGGTCCCGCCGGGACGGGCAAGACGTATCTCGCGGTCATGTGCGCGATCGGAGCGCTGAAGGAAGGGAGAGTCAAACGGATCCTGCTGACGCGGCCTGCCGTCGAAGCCGGAGAGAATCTCGGCTTCCTGCCGGGCGACTTGCAAGAGAAGGTCGATCCGTATTTGCGCCCGCTCTACGACGCTCTGAACGACGGACTGGGAGCGGAGGGCGTCGCTAAGGCGATGGAGCGGGGACAGATCGAAGTCGCCCCGTTGGCCTATATGAGAGGCCGGACGCTCGACGATTCGTTCGTCATTCTCGACGAGGCGCAGAATACGACGCCCGAGCAGATGAAAATGTTTTTGACGCGGCTTGGCTACGGTTCCCGCATGGTCATTACCGGAGACGTCACGCAGATCGATCTGCCGAAGGGCAAAAAGTCCGGCCTGATCGAGGCGGAGCGGATCCTGAGCGGCATCGAGGAAATCGGAATCGTCTACTTCGCCGATCAGGACGTCGTCAGACATGCCCTCGTCCAGAAGATTATACAGGCTTACAACGCGGACAACGAACAATCACCCTAAGGGAGGGGAGTGCCGGATGAGTCGGAAAAAAAGCGGCCAGCCTAGCAACCCGCTTACCTTGTCCGGGGCAGCGGCAGGATGGAAGAGCAGCGCGGCAATGCGCTGGCTCCTGCTTCTGCTTTTTATATTTTTGTTTTATTTCAGTCTTGCTCCGCGCCTCGTGCCCGAAACGTACGACATCGCTTTGAACGCCAAGGCCGACAAGGACATCAAGGCGCCGCGGCAGGAGGTCGACGAGAAAGCAACGCTGCAGGCGCAAGATGAAGCGGCGGAAAAAGTGTCGGACATCCATTCGAACGTCTTTCTTCGCAACGAAGTGCTCGTCAACGAGCTGTTCGCGCGAATCGAGGAGCTGAATGCCGACGACCAGATTACCGAAGCCGACAAAGTCGATATTTTCCGCAGAGTCATCCCGGAGCGCGTCGACCTGTACATCGCCAATTTCATCATGGCCAACCGGGGATCCGAGACGTATTCCGCGGAATTATTGGCGGAAATGCAACGCGTTATCGACACGCAGAAATACGCCATTCCGGAGGAAACCTACTATAAGATCCCGCGCTTGTCCGCGGATCAGCTTCAGGATATGCGCGACGTTACCCGCGACGTCGTGCGCAAGCTGACGAACGAGTCGGTGGTCCAGGCGGAGACCGCCCGGATGAAAGTGGCTGAGCTCGTGAACGCCAGCTCGCTGGCCTTGAAGACGGAGCGCGAAGTCGTGCAGGAATTGGCCCGCCTCGTCATCCTTCCGAACAAGTTTTTCGACAAGAAAGCGACGGAAGAGGCGCGGGTCGAAGCGAAGCAGAATACGCCTCCGGTCGTGATCAAGCAAGGCGACATCGTCGTCAAAGCCGGGCAGATCATTACGCCGGCGCTCTACGAGAAGCTGGATTCGATGGGCTTGCTTCAGGAACGCAAAACGTACTGGCCGCAGCTCGGCGTGCTGCTCATCTCCGTGCTGCTCGCACTGGCGCTGTACGGCTACGGCGAAATAACGTCTTCCCGATTGTCGCAGAAGAGATCGAACGTCCATTGGCTCATGCTGCTTATGATTTTCGCCTTGAATTTGCTCCTGATGCACCTCGTCACGCTGACTTACAGCGCCGAATGGCCGTTCGTCGGCTACGTGGCCCCGATCGCGATGGGGAGCATGCTCGTGACGCTGCTGCTGGACTTGCATTTGGGCCTGGTCAGCTCGTTTATATTTACTTTCCTGGCCAGCATCGTACTGAACGTGGAGCAGGCGTACGTCTTCGATTTCCGTTACGGCTTCGTCGCCGCCGTCGTCACCTTCACGGCCGTGCTCGCGATCCATCGCGCCAGCCAGCGATCCTCGATCCTGAAAGCCGGGATCATGGTCAGCCTGTTCGCTTCGATCGCCGTGCTGGCACTCATGCTCGTCCAACCGGAGCCGAGCCGGGCGCATTTGGTGCAATCGGTCATATTCACGCTGTCCAGCGGCTTGCTCACGGCGGTGCTCGTCATCGGCTTGATGCCTTTCTTCGAGCTGACGTTCGGCATTTTGTCCGCGCTGAAGCTCGTGGAGCTGTCGAATCCGAACCATCCGTTGCTGCGCAAGCTGCTGACGGAGACGCCGGGCACGTACCATCACAGCCTGATGGTCGGCAACTTGTCCGAAGCCGCGGCCGAATCCGTCGGGGCGAACGGCCTGCTGTGCCGCGTCGGCTCGTTCTATCACGACGTCGGCAAGACGAAGCGGCCGCTCTACTTCATCGAGAATCAGAACGCGGCGGGCAATCCGCACGACAAGCTCGATCCGCGGGTCAGCGCCTCGATCATTATCGCCCACGCGCGGGACGGGGCGGACATGCTTCGCGAGCACAAGCTACCGAAGCAGATCCGGGACATCGCGGAGCAGCATCACGGCACTTCATTCTTGAAATTCTTTTACTATAAAGCCGTCAAGCAGGCTCAGGAGAAGGGCGAGGAGATCGCTTTCACCGAAGACGATTACCGGTATCCCGGGCCGAAAGCCCAGTCCAAGGAAGCGGCGATCGTCGGCATCGCGGACAGCGTGGAAGCGGCCGTCCGGTCGCTTAACCATCCGAAGGTCGAGCAGATCGAGGAGCTGATCGCGAGGATTATCAAGGACAAGCTGGACGATCATCAGTTCAACGAATGCGACTTGACGATGAAGGAATTGGACAAAATCGCGCAGTCGCTGAAGGAAGCCGTCGTCGGCATGTTCCACTCGCGGATCGAATATCCCGACGACGCGGAAGTGAAAAAATTGAAAGAAGCGAAGGAGAGTCCGGAATGACCCTCAGTTTGGAATGGATCGACGAGCGCGAAGGCGGCGCGGGCGAGCGCGAAGAGAGATGGATCGATATGCTCGAAAAGCTGCTGAGCGTCGCGGGAGCCAAGGAAAACGTGGACAGCGGCATCGTTACGCTGACGTTCACGGACGACGAAGGCATCCGCGAGCTGAACCGCCAATACCGCGGTCTGGACAAGCCTACGGACGTGCTTAGCTTCTCGATGCTCGAGGGCGAGCAGGCGGACATCCGCTACGAGGACGAATACGAGTCGTCCGGCGACGATCAGGCGGAGTGGGAAGACGTATCGCCGGATCAGGATCCGTTTTCCGAGCTGCTGGGCGACATCGTCATTTCCGTTCCGAGGGCGGAAGCCCAGGCCGGGGAATACGGACATAGCTTCGAGCGGGAGCTCGGGTTTCTGTTCGTGCACGGTTTTCTTCACCTGCTCGGGTACGACCACGGGTCGGAGGAGGAGGAGCGCGAAATGTTCGCCAAGCAGGAAGAGGTTCTCCGGGAAGCGGGCCTTATCCGGTGAGCGGCTGGCGTTCGCGCGAGGCGAGGAGCTTCCGGGGAGCGCTCGCGGGCATCGCAGAGGCGATGCGGAGCGAGCCCCACATGAAATTCCATCTTGCCGCAGCCGCGATCGTCGCGCTGCTCGGCGCGTGGCTCAAGGTATCGCGGGCGGAATGGCTGTGGCTGCTGCTCGCCATCGCGCTCGTCTGGATGGCGGAGCTGTTCAATACGGCCGTCGAACGGACGGTGGATCGGATATCGGCCGACGTTCATCCGCTGTCGAAAGCGGCCAAGGACGCGGCGGCGGGAGCCGTGCTGGTCGCGGCTTTGTTCGCCGCCGCCGCGGGATTGATCGTGCTCGGACCGAGGCTGTGGAACTTTTTATTCTAGCCGGAATGCAATGAACTTCTATCTCCGAAGGGGCGGAAAAAGCATGAAGATCAACGGTTCGGCGTATACGGCCGACCAGCTCGTCGAAGAAGCGTTAAAAGCGCGGGCCCGGGCGTACGTCCCCTATTCGGGCTTCGCCGTCGGCGCGGTCGCCGTGGACGCCCAAGATCGGCTGCATCACGGCTGCAACGTCGAGAACGCGGCCTACGGACCGACCAATTGCGCCGAGCGTACAGCCTTGTTCCGGGCGATCGCGGACGGCTGTCAGGCCGGCGAATTCCAGGCGATGGCCGTCGTCGGGGAGACGGATCAGCCGATTGCGCCATGCGGCGTATGCCGTCAGGTGCTCGTCGAGCTGTGCAGGCCGGATATGCCAGTCGTGCTCGCCAATCTGAACGGCGAACGGCGGATGACGACGGTCGCGGAGCTGCTGCCCGGGGCGTTCACGTCCGCCGACCTGCAAGATTGAACCGTAACTGAACAAGGAGATCAACCCATGCAGAAGAAAGGTTACAAATCCGGCTTCGTGGCCATCGTCGGCCGGCCGAACGTCGGCAAGTCGACGCTGATGAACCAGGCGATCGGCCAGAAGATCGCGATCATGTCGGACAAGCCGCAGACGACCCGCAACAAAATTCACGGCGTCTATACGACGGACGACGCGCAAATCGTGTTTCTCGATACGCCGGGCATTCACAAGCCGAACTCCAAGCTCGGCAACTATATGGTCAGAGCAGCGGAGAGCGCTTTGAACGAAGTCGACGCCATTTTGTATTTGACCGACGTCACGGAGGCGATCGGCGGCGGCGACCGCTATATAATGGAACAGCTTAGGAAAGTCAGAGACACGCCTGTCTTTCTCGTGCTGAACAAGATCGACAAGATCCATCCGGAAGCGATCTTGCCGGTGATCGACAAGTTCCGCAAGATGATGGACTTCAAGGAAATCGTCCCGGTATCGGCGCTGCACGGGAATAACGTGAACGCCTTGCTGGAGCAGGTCGCGAACGTGCTGAAGGAAGGGCCAATGTACTATCCGGCCGACCAGATCACGGATCACCCGGAGCAGTTCGTCTGCGCGGAGCTGATCCGGGAGAAGCTGCTGCAGCTGACGCGGGAAGAGATTCCCCATTCGATCGCGGTCGAAATCGAAAGCATGAGCGTCGCGGACAACGGTCTGGTCGACATCGGCGCAGTGATCTATGTCGAACGGGATTCCCAGAAGGGCATCATTATCGGCAAGAACGGGAGCCTGCTGAAGGAAGTCGGCAAGCAGGCTCGGCTCGATATGGAACGCCTGCTAGGATCGAAGATTTATCTCGAGCTCTGGGTGAAGGTCAACAAGGATTGGCGCAACCGCGAGGCGATGCTGAAGACGCTCGGTTACAAGGAAGAGTAGCGGGGCGGCGGCGCCCGCCGGGGCAAAAAGTGTCAGGCATACGTCCGGGGTCCCGGTGACATCCTAATCTGCGAAGGCGCGGTTCAATTCGCCAGGAGAGGATGAGGCGCTGTGCGGGATTTCACTTGGCGCGTGTTTGCGCAAACCGGCGATATCGAGGCTTATTTGCTGTACAAGGAAATGCGCGATCTCGGCGCTTCCGAGCTGGGCGCGGGCGACGCGGGAGCGGAAGAGGGAGAAGCCGACGTCGCGGACGAGGAATGAGGGCCGATGCTTTATCGGGCGGAAGGGATCGTCATCCGCAGCACCGATTACGGGGAAGGCAATAAAATCGTAACCCTGCTTACGCCGACGTTCGGCAAGCAGGGCATCGTCGTGCGCGGCGCGAAGAAGCCGAAGAGCCGGTACGGCGCGCTCGCGCAGTTGTTTACATACGGGGATTATTCCTACTACCGGTCGAGTTCGCTCGGCACGCTGAACAGCGGGGAGATCATCGAATCGTTCCAGGCTCTGAGAGAAGGCCTCGAAGGGCCGGCTTACGCCGCTTACGCGGCGGAGCTGACCGATCGGGCGATCCAGGACGACGAATCCGCGGCTTACTTGTTCCACCAGCTGAAAGCTTTCCAGGAGGCGCTGGCCGGCGGCAAGGATCCGGAAGTCGTGCTGCGCGCCTACGAGATGAAGGTCGTCGCGGCGGCCGGTTATGCGCCGATGCTGGACGAGTGCGCGAACTGCGGCAGGGCGGAAGGCGCCAGCCGGTTCAGCCCGCTCGCCGGAGGAGCGCTGTGCGACCGATGCGGGCATCGGGATCCTTCCGCGATGGAGCTGGCGGACCCGGTATGGAAGCTGCTCCGCGTATTCCGGGCGCTCGATCTGCGCAGGCTGGGCAACGTATCCGTGCGCGAAAGTTCCCGGCGCCAGCTTCGGCAAGCGCTGCGCAGGTGGATGGACGCCCACTTGAACCTGAATCTGAAATCGCGAAGCTTTCTGGATCAGCTCGAGAAATACGGCGAGCTGCTGACCGAACGGCCGAGACGGGCGGAGCCCGCACCTCCGCAGGCGCCGAATGCCGGGGCCGGGTCGGGCGCGGGCGGCGAGGAGAGCGGCGGAACCGTTTGACAGCGCAAGCCGCCGTAGTTTAGAATGACATCATAATCGGATAAGTTCTCCGCGAAGGAGAAGAGTAGCCGAACGATCGCGAGCAATCGGGCAGCGAGCCGGGGACAGTGCAAGCCCGGAGGCGCGAATCGGCGAAGGGCGCTCCGGAGAGAACGACAACGCGAAAGAGGGCATTGTCATGCCGGATCGGCGTATCGCCGATGACGAGCATGGGAAGCCAAGTAGGGTGGAACCGCGGGAATGACAAGCTCCCGTCCCTACGTCTGCCGAGGCGGGCGTGGGACGGGAGCTTTTTCGCATGAACCGCGCTGCGGCTGATCCCGTTTCCCGAAGGGAGATTGGGGCAGCGGACGGCGAACGCCAAAAGGAGCGAAAGAAGATGAATTTTCAGCAAATGACGTTGACGCTGCAGCAATTCTGGGCGGAACAAAATTGTATCGTCGTGCAGCCGTACGATACCGAGAAAGGCGCGGGCACGATGAACCCGATGACGTTCCTCCGCGCGATCGGTCCCGAGCCGTGGAACGTCGCCTACGTCGAACCGTCGAGACGGCCGGCCGACGGCCGCTACGGGGAAAATCCGAACCGGCTGTACCAGCACCATCAGTTTCAGGTCATCATGAAGCCTTCTCCCGACAACATTCAGGAGCTGTATCTGGACAGCTTGAAAAGGCTGGGCATCGATCCGCTGCACCACGACATCCGTTTCGTCGAAGACAACTGGGAGGCGCCGACGCTCGGCGCTTGGGGGCTCGGCTGGGAAGTATGGCTCGACGGCATGGAAATTACCCAGTTCACGTACTTCCAGCAAGTCGGCGGCATCGACTGCCATCCCGTCGCGGTCGAAATTACGTACGGCATGGAACGGCTCGCTTCCTACATTCAGGAGAAGGAGAACGTGTTTGATCTCGAATGGGTGAACGGCGTCACCTACGGGGACGTCTTCGGACAGCCCGAATACGAGCATTCCAAATATACGTTCGAGGTTTCCGACGCGGCGATGCTGTTTCAGCTGTTCTCGACGTACGAGAACGAAGCGAAACGCGCGATGGACGCCGATCTCGTCTTTCCCGCGTACGATTACGTGCTGAAGTGCTCCCATGCGTTCAATTTGCTCGACGCGCGCGGCGCGATCAGCGTCACGGAACGGACCGGATATATTACGAGAGTGCGGAATCTGGCCAGGCAAGTGGCGGCGACTTTCCTGCAGGAGCGGGAACGGCTCGGATTCCCGTTGCTGAAGAAAGGAGAGGTTCGCAATGGCTAAAGATTTGCTGCTGGAAATCGGCTTGGAAGAGGTGCCTGCCCGCTTCGTGCGCCCGGCGATGGACCAGTTGAAGGAAAAAACCGAGAAATGGCTGAACGACAGCCGCTTGGCGTTTGAAGAAGTCCGGGCTTACGCGACGCCGCGGCGCCTGGCCGTCGCGGTCGCCGGCTTGGCCGACAAGCAGGCGGACGTCGCCGAAGAGGTGAAGGGACCTTCGCGCAAAATCGCCTGCGACGAGAGCGGCGCATGGAGCAAGCCCGCCCTCGGCTTCGCGCGCAGCCAAGGCGTCGCGCCGGACTCCTTGTACTTGCGCGACGTCGGAGGCGTCGAATACGTATTCGCCAGCAAGAGCAGCATCGGGGTGAAGACGGAAGATTTGCTTCCGGAAGCGTTGCCCGCGCTCGTCACCTCGTTGACGTTTCCGAAAAACATGAGATGGGGCAGCTACGAGCTGCGCTATGTGCGCCCGATTCGTTGGCTGGTCGCGCTGCACGGCAAAGACGTCGTCCCGTTCGAAATCGCCGGCGTCGCCTCCGGCAACGTCACGCGGGGACACCGCTTCCTGGGCGCGGAAACGACGATCCGCGAGCCGGGCGACTATCTCGGGAAATTGCTCGAGCAGCACGTGATCGCGGACGCGGAAGCCCGGAAGGAAGCGATTCTCGCGGGCATTCGCGGCTTGTCCGAAGAAAAAGGCTGGCAGATCGCGGTGAAGGACGACTTGCTGGAGGAAGTGCTGTTTCTCGTGGAGACGCCTACCGTGCTGGCGGGCTCTTTCGACCCGTCGTTCCTGGAAATTCCGCAAGAGGTGCTGATTACGTCGATGCGGGAGCACCAGCGGTATTTTCCCGTGCTGGACGGCGCAGGCAAGCTGCTGCCTCACTTCGTGACCGTGCGCAACGGCGACAAGCTGTCGCTGGACGTCGTGTCCAAAGGGAACGAGAAGGTGCTGCGGGCACGCTTGTCCGACGCGAAATTTTTCTACGAGGAAGACAAGAAGCTGGTCATCGGCGACGCGCTGGCCAAGCTGGAAAGCATCGTCTATCACGAAGAACTGGGCACGGTGGCCGATAAAGTGCGCCGGGTTCGGGCCGTGGCCGATCTGATCGCCGACAGGCTGCGTCTGGACGATACGGCCAAACGTGACGTATCCCGCGCGGCGGACATTTGCAAATTCGACCTCGTCTCGCAGATGGTCTACGAATTCCCCGAGCTGCAAGGCATCATGGGCGAAGATTACGCCCGGCTTGCCGGGGAAAGCGAAGGCGTCGCCAAGGCGATCAACGAGCATTACTCTCCGCGGAACGCGGGCGACAAACCGGCGGCTTCCTTGGTCGGGGCGATCGTTGGCATCGCGGATAAGCTGGACACGATCGCCGGCTGCTTCTCGATCGGCATCATCCCGACGGGCTCGCAGGATCCGTACGCGCTTCGGCGCCAAGCTTCCGGCATCGTAGCGACGCTGCTCGCGCACGAGCTGGACATTACGCTCGACGAGCTGTTCCGGATCGCCCTGGACGTTCAGGCGAAGCGGGGCTTGAAGCGCGAAGCGTCCGGGATCGCCAAGGACATGCAGGATTTCTTCGTGCTTCGGGTCAAAAACGTGCTTTCCGAGCAAGCGATCCGCTACGATGTCGCGGACGCCGTCCTCGGCGCGGGCGCCTCCGACGTCCGACGCACCGTTCTGCGCGCGCGCGCGCTGCAAGACGCGGTCGCCGCGGCCGAGTTCCGCTCCGCGGTCGAAGCGTTCAACCGGGTCGGCAATCTGGCCGCGAAGGCCGATTCCAGGCTCGTCGACGCGAATCTGTTCGCGGATGCGGCGGAAGGCGCTCTGTACGAAGCCTGGCAACAGGCGCACGGCCGTTTCGTGGACGCGAGCAACGAAGCCGATATGAAGGGAGCTTTGGCGGCGTTGTCCGCGTTGACCGGTCCCGTCACCGCCTTTTTCGAAGCCGTCATGGTCATGGCGGAAGACGAAGCGGTCCGCCGCAACCGGCTGGCGATTCTCGCGCTCGTCGCCGAGGACGCGAAGCAATTCGCCGACTTCTCCAAGCTGACCGGGTAACGTAGGATGTATCGGTTCCTTATCTCCGGCGGCTCCTCGTTGCAAGGCTCCCATCAAAGATGGGCGCAGCAACGCAGATCCGCGAGTCGAACGGAACCGATACATCCGAGCTTTTATATCGTTGAGGGAGCTGAGCCGTATGTCCCAGAAAAGCGTCACCGTCTACGTGGCTTCCGACTCCGCGGGCGATACCGGGGAATTGGCGGTTCGCGCGGCGGCCGCGCAGTTTCATCCGCTGTCCGTCCATATCCGGAGATCGGCGTTCATCCAGACGAAGGAGAGCATCGATTCCGTGCTGGCGGCGGCCGAAGCCGACAAAGGCATCGTGCTGTACACGCTCGTCATTCCTTTTTTGCGCGATTATATGGTCGAGCAGGCGAAGCGGATGAGACTGACCGCGATCGATTTGCTCGGCCCGTTGATCGACAACCTGGAGCGGACGCTCGGGCACGAATCCCGGCACGAGCCCGGCTTGAACCACGTGCTCGACGCGGATTATTTCCGCAAGGTCGAAGCGGTCGAGTTCGCGGTCCGCTACGACGACGCCCGGGACGTTACCGGCATACTCAAAGCGGACATCATTCTCGTCGGCGTGTCGCGGACGTCGAAAACGCCGCTGTCCATGGTGCTGGCGCACAGGACGTTCAAGGTGGCCAACGTGCCGCTCATTCCGGAGCTCGTGCCTCCGAAGGAGCTGTTCCTCGCTTCCCCGCGCAAAGTGATCGGCCTGACGATTCATCCGGAATCGCTGAACGCGATCCGCAAGGAGCGGCTGAAAGCGCTCGGCCTTCCGGACTCGGCGCCGTACGCGACGTCCGAACGGATCTCGAAGGAATTGGCGCACGCGAAGCAAGTGATGGACAAAATCGGCTGCATCGTCATCGACGTCTCCAACAAGGCGGTCGAAGAAACGGCAAGCCTCATTCTCGAACATTTCCAACGCTGATCGCGGGGCTGACCCGGGCGTCGATTGCAGACGGCCGGGGAAAGCCCCTTGCGCGTCTTCTCGACCCGTTTCCTCGAAATGTGAGCATTTTATGAAATTATCGGGCGAAGGCTAGGAGTTCCCCGGCCCGTTGGTGTATTCTGATAGACAATCTGCGGCCGAACGGAGGCTCGGAAGCCGGGGATCCGGCCGATTTGCCACCAAAAATCGGTTGCTTACGTATAAATATAGGGGGATCCAGAGTTTCGAATTGGAAGATTTGGGGAACATAAAAAATGAGCGCGCAAGGCAGGATTTTGATTTCGGCTAGCGTATATAATATTACGGCAAACTTTGGCTGAAACGCGTGGTGATGTCGATGAATGTCCTGCGACGTCGGGTCGTGGTGGACGGCGACGCCTGCCCGGTCAAGGCGGAGATCGCTAAAGCGGTCAGGGAGAACGGCGCGACCGCGCTTCTCGTATCCAGCCATGCCCACCGATTGGAGGCGGAGCCTTCCGTCGACGTCGTGACGGTCGACGCCGGAAGCCAGTCCGCCGATTTGTATATCGCGAACGTGCTGACGAAGAACGATATTCTCGTCACCGGAGATTACGGCTTGGCCGCGATCGGGCTCGCCCGAGGCTCGGCCGTTCTTACGCCGAGAGGCCAATCGATCGGGGATACCGATATCGAAAAGCTGCTCGAGCAGCGCCATTACTCGGCGCGCTTGAGACGGGGCGGCGTCCGCACGAAAGGGCCGCGAGCGTTCGGCAACGAGGATCGCAGCCGGTTTCTACAAAAACTGACAGCCCTGCTCGGCGGGATGCAGGAGATTCCCGACATATAGCGAATTTGTAATACGTTGCGGATTCGTTCATGCCGAAATCGATTTTTCGCGTACGAGCGCGCAGGGGAAATCAGGTGGAAGTTCATGAATAACGGAATGATCCCGCAAGAGGTGATCGACGAAGTGCTGCGCCGTCACGACATTGCCGAGACGGTCGGCAAGTACGTGCATCTCTCCAAGAACGGCAAGTACATGAAAGGTCTGTGCCCGTTTCATTCCGAGAAAACGCCGTCCTTCACCGTCACGCCGGAGAAGCAAATCTTTCATTGCTACGGATGCGGCAAAGGCGGCAACGTCATTAAATTCGTCATGGAGATGGAGGGGGAAACTTTTCCCGAAGCGGTCAAATCGTTGGCCGAGGAAGCCGGAATTCCGATTTCCTGGACGTCCTCGGCGATCGAGGAGGCCTCTCCGTTCCGGAAAGAGAAACAAACGCTTCTGGACGCCCATGACCACAGCTCGAAATTGTACCATTATTTGCTGCAAAATCTGGAAATCGCCAAACCGGCGAAAGCGTATTTGGCGTCGAGAGGGCTGGGAGACGCGCTGATCGAACATTTCGGCATCGGCTTCGCGCCTCCGGGCTGGAATACGCTGACCCAAGCGCTCGAACGCAAAGGCTTCCCGCTCGGGGAGATGGAGGCCGGCGGGCTGCTGTCGAGAAGACAGGACTCCGAGGGCTACGTCGACAGGTTCCGGGACAGAATCATGTTTCCGATTCACGACGCCAGGGGCCAGACGATCGCTTTTGCCGGGCGCTTGATGTCGGACGGCCAGCCGAAGTACCTGAACTCTCCCGAGACCGCGCTCTTCAGCAAGAGCCGGACGCTCTACCGGCTTCACGAAGCGCGTTCCGCGATGCGGAAGACCGGACAGGCCGTCTTGTTCGAAGGTTATATGGACGTGATCAAGGCTTGGTCCGCCGGCGTTCATAACGGAGTCGCGACGATGGGAACCGCTTTGACCGCCGAACACGCCGCATTGCTTCGAAGATTCGCGGGAGAAGCGGTGCTGTGCTACGACGGGGACGATGCGGGACAAGCCGCGGCCCTTAAGAGCATTCCTTTGCTGGAGCAAGCCGGGTTTCGGGTCAGAGTCTGCTTGCTTCCGAACCGGATGGATCCGGACGAATACATCTCGGCCCACGGACCGGAGCCTTTCGTCCGGGAGATCGTGGAAGGCGCGGTTTCCGCGGTAAAATTTCAGCTTATATATTTAAGGAAATCCCATATACTCCTAGAAGAAGATGGAAGGATTAGGTATTTGCGCGAAGCGGTGAAAATCGTGGGCCGCCGGGATTCCCCGATGGAACGCGAGCTGCTGCTTAAGGAATTGGCCCAGGAATTCGGAGTTGCCATCGATACGCTCAAGCAGGAAGTGCTGACGTACAGAACGCGGGAGAAAATGGAAGGCGCAAGGGATATTCCGGCCGGATCGTGGAATAATGTATGGAATGGAAACCGCTCTTTATCCCGTATTCCGCAGCCGGGGGCCGCGCACGTGAACGCCGAGAGGCAATTGCTTTCCTGGATGATGCAGGACAGAGACACGGCGCTGCTCGTACAGGCGAAGCTTGGAGACCGATTTCACGGCGAGGATCATGCGGCATTGGCTGCTTATTTATATGCTTATTACGCCCAGAACAACGATCCTGACGTCGGCAGATTCGTCGCGATGCTGCAGGACGATCGCCTCGAACGAATCGCCAGCGTTATCGCATTGATAGACGTCCCGTACGGCGAACGGGAATTGGAAGACTGCATCCGCACGATCGGGCGCGCCTCGTATGCCAGCGAGATCGAAAGATTGACGGATGAGCAAAATCGCGCGCTGCGGGAAGGCGACCAAGCGCGGGCACTACAATTGGGTATAGAGATTATCGCCCTGGAGAAACAGCGCAAGCAAGGGTAAGGCGCTGCGTCTTTCAGGGAGGAGGGAGTCGGAAATGGCTAACGATCAACACACCGGACTGGAAACGGAAGCGACATTGGAGCAGGTCAAAGCCCAACTGATCGAACAAGGCAAAAAGAAGTCTTCCTTGACCTATAAAGATATTATGGAGAAGCTGTCTCCTTTCGATCAGGATCCCGAGCAGATCGACGAGTTTTTCGAGCAGCTCGCGGATATCGGTATCGAAGTTTCCAACGATCATGACGATATGGGGCGCCATGGGGGCGAAGACGAGGAACGCGACGAATTCAATTTCGACGACGACCTGTCGCTCCCTCCCGGCATCAAGATCAACGATCCGGTCCGGATGTATTTGAAGGAAATCGGCCGCGTGCCGCTGCTGGGCGCGGACGACGAAGTCGAATTGGCCAAGAAGATCGAGATCGGCGGCCCGGACGGCGAGGAAGCGAAGAAGCGGCTGGCGGAAGCGAACTTGAGGCTGGTCGTCAGCATCGCCAAGCGCTACGTCGGAAGAGGCATGCTGTTCCTCGATTTGATTCAAGAGGGCAACATGGGTCTGCTCAAGGCGGTCGAGAAATTCGATTACGACAAAGGCTTCAAGTTCAGCACGTACGCGACCTGGTGGATTCGCCAGGCGATTACGCGGGCGATCGCCGACCAAGCGAGAACGATTCGCATTCCGGTGCACATGGTGGAAACGATCAACAAGCTCATTCGCGTATCGCGCCAGCTGCTGCAGGAGCTCGGCCGCGAGCCTACGCCGGAGGAAATCGCCGAGCAGATGGAATTGAGCGTGGATAAAGTCCGCGAAATCATGAAAATCGCGCAAGAGCCCGTGTCTCTGGAGACGCCGATCGGCGAGGAGGACGACTCGCACCTGGGAGATTTCATCGAAGACCAGGAGGCGCTGGCGCCGGCCGACGCCGCCGCCTACGAGCTGCTGAAGGAGCAGCTGGAAGACGTGCTCGATACGTTGACCGAAAGAGAAGAGAACGTTCTGCGCCTGCGGTTCGGCCTGGACGACGGCCGCACCCGCACGCTGGAAGAAGTGGGCAAGGTGTTCGGCGTCACGCGCGAACGGATTCGGCAGATCGAAGCGAAAGCGCTCCGGAAGCTTCGCCATCCGAGCCGCAGCAAACGGCTGAAAGACTTTCTGGAATAAACATGCAGGGCTGCTTCAGAGACCTTGGCCGTTACGGTTGAAGGTCTTTTTGTTCAAATGGCGCAAGGAGGAGCTTCATCATGCCCGCTTCGGACGAAGGAAAACGCAACCTGATCGTATTGGAAATCGAATCCTGGCGACGCAACAAATTGCTGCCGGAGCAATATTGCGATTTTCTGCAAAACATCTATCTCGACGATCTGGACGACCGCCCGAAAGGGTTCGCGGCCCGGGTCGTCAGCAAAATCGGGCAAGCGTCCGGCAAGCTGTGGCTTCTTTCTTTTGGCATTTTTGCCTTGATTTGTTTTGTTGTACTTCATTTTAGCGCGTTTCCTTCGACTTTGCAAATCGCCATCGCGCTCGCCGGAACGGCGGCTCTGGGCGTCGCGGGGGCGAAGCTGAAGCTCCGGAATCCGTTTCGCGGCCTGCTCGTGCTCGGTGCCGGGATGGCGTTAATGCTCGGAACCGGCTTCGCGATCGTTCAGGCCAACGGCTGGATGGCGGGGGCCGGCCCTTTATGGGTGTTGGGTCTTTGCGCCGCGGCATGGATCGCTTGCGGGCTCGCGATCGAATCGGCCCTGCCGCAATGGTTCGGCTGGATGGCGGCGACCGCCCTGTATGCGATGCTGCTGGCGGAGCACGTTCCCGAGCCGACGATTTTCGAGACGCAAATTTTTTGGATGCCGGCGGCATTGCTGTTCTGCTGGTTGAGCTGGTTTCTGCACGTTCGGCGACCTTCGGCGGGAACGGCGTTTTTCGCCGCGGCGCTCGTGCTTTGGTTCATGCCGGAAATCTATTCCGCTTTATTCGGCTACCACCCGGGGTGGATCCAGGCGGAAATTTTGATCAAAATCGCGATTGCCGGGTCGGCGATGTTCCGGCTGCGAAAACAATGGATGGAATGGGTTGCTTAACATGATGGAAACGAAGGACGATGCATATGGACTGAAATTGTCCCGCCGGCTCGCGGCGTTGGCGGAATGGGTGCCGCAAGGCGCGCGGTTCGCCGACATCGGGACGGATCATGCCCTGCTGCCGGTTTATTTGGCTTTGCAGGGGACAATCGCGTTCGCCGTCGCCGGGGACGTCAATGAAGGGCCGGTCAACGCGGCGAAGCGTCAAGTCGCCGAGAAAGGCTTGCAGGACAAAGTGTCCGTGCGCCTGGGCGACGGCTTGAGCGTCTTGCGCCCCGGCGAAGCGGACACCGTCGCGATCGCCGGCATGGGCGGCAGCCTGATGGTCAAAATTCTCGACCGCGGCGGCGAACGGCTGACCGGCGTGCGGACGCTCGTGCTTTCGCCCCACGTGGCCGAAGACGCGGTCAGACGCTGGCTTGCCGAACACGATTTCGTGCTGGAGGACGAGAGGCTGATCGAAGAGGAAGGCGTCATCTATACGTTGATGAAGGCGGCGCGGGCTTCCGATCCGGCGGAGGCGACCAAACGGAACGCCGCGCTTTACGACGGGTGCGCGGCGGCGGCCGGTTCCGGCAGGATCCCGTTGCAATTGCTGCTGGAAATGGGGCCGCTGCTGCTGCGGAAGCCTTCCGATGCTTTCTATCGGAAATGGGAACAGGAAATCGCCAAGCGGGAGCGCGTGATTCTGCAGCTGCGGCGCGCCGTCGCGCCGGAGGCCGCGGAAAAAGCGCAAGAATGGGAACAAGACGTCAAAGAGATCCGGGAGGTGCTCGCATGTTTGCGCGGGGAGAAACGATCGTACAATTGATGGAGAAGCTGGCGCCGAAGCATTGCGCCGTTCCGGACGACAAGATCGGCTTGCAGGTGGGAACGGCGGCGAAGGAAGTGCGCCGCGTGCTCGTCACGCTCGACGTGACGGCGGCCGTCGTCCGGGAGGCGGCGGAGCTGGGCGCGGAGCTGATCGTCGCCCACCATGCGGTCATTTACCGTCCGCTGGCCCATCTGCGCACGGATACGCCGGCGGGAGCGCTTGCCGCCGAGCTGCTGCGCAACGATATCGCGGTGTACGTGTCGCATACGAACCTGGACGCGGCCGACGGAGGCCTCAACGATTGGATGGCCGAGGCGCTGTCGCTGAGCGGCCGCGAGGTTCTGGAGGAGGTCCATACGGACCAGCTGTACAAGCTCGTCGTTTTCGTGCCGGAATCGCATCACGGGCAAGTCCGGGACGCGATTTTCGCCGCGGGCGGAGGCTGGATCGGCAATTACAGCCATTGCAGCTTCAATATCGAAGGAACCGGCACGTTTCTGCCGAGGGACGACAGCGATCCGTACATCGGCAAGCCGGGCGCGCTGACCGAAGCGAAGGAAATCCGTCTGGAGACGATCGTGCCCCTGAGCGCGAGGAAGAAAGTCGTTGCCGCGATGCTCAAGGCCCATCCTTACGAAGAGGTGGCGTACGACCTGTACAGCGTCGACTTGAAGGGCCGTTCCTTCGGCTTGGGCAGGGTCGGCAAGCTGTCCGAGGCCGAATCGCTCGACGCGTTCGCGGAACGCGTCAAGAAGGCGCTGGACGTGCCGTTCGTCCGCGTCGTCGGGAACGGCTCGAAGCCGGTTCGCAAGGTGGCGGTGCTCGGCGGGTCCGGCGCCCGCTACGTTCGCCGCGCCCTGTTCGCGGGGGCCGACGTCCTCGTCACCGGAGACGTCGATTTCCATTCCGCCCAGGATGCGCTGGCGGCGGGGATGAGCATCGTCGATCCCGGCCATCACGCGGAGAAGATCATGATCCCGAACGTCGCGAAGTGGCTGACGGAGCGGCTGCGGGAGAAAGGCTGCGCGACGGAAGTCATCGCCTCCCGCGTCGATACGGAGCCGTTCCGGCTTCGGTAAAGCGACGAAGGAGTGCCAGTCTTTGCCGTTGCCAAGGCGGGCGATTCGCGTTATACTATAGTTTACAATCCGGAAAGTTTGACAGACAATCGCTGGCGGCTTCGGCCGCGAGAGGAAAGTCCGGGCTCCATAGGGCAGGATGCTGGATAACGTCCAGTCGGCGCGAGCCGAAGGATAGTGCCACAGAAATGGACCGCCGATGGCTGCTTAGGCAGATCAGGCAAGGATGGAACCGTGGTGTAAGAGACCACGAGGGACACTGGCGACTTTGTCCCTGGTAAACCCCATCTGGAGCAAGACCGAGGAGAACGCGGAAGCTTCGCGCTTCAGCCCTTGCCCGGGGTGCGTTCGGGTTGGTCGCTTGAGCCGGTCAGCAATGTCCGGCCTAGAAAGATGATTGTCGCTTCAAGGCGCGGGAGGCCGGCTTCGGCCGACCGCTACGACCGCGCGAAGTACAGAACCCGGCTTACGGCAAGCTTTCCGGTATTCCATAGCCGATTATACGCTAAGAACCCGAGAGACTGCGAGCTCTCGGGTTCTTTTTTATTTTTGCTATCGGACACAGATGACCTTATTTTACCGAAAACCCCTCATATTGATGGCGAATCGGACAGACGATCCGTTATTTCGATGATCAATGGCGGAAATCGCAATCTCGGAGCCAAATAACGGATCCTGTGTCCGCAAAGATGCTCGAAACCCGGTTTTGTTCACAATTTGCGGATCCTCTGTCCGAACGGCGGCCTAGGACATTGGAGCAAGGCGAGGCTATGGGCGATGGGCGGGAAGGCGATCCAGCTCCCGCCGAACTTGCTCCGGGTACAATTGAAGCGAGACGTTGTCTCCGCCGGCGGATTGCAGGGCGGCCAGCACGTCGATCTGTCCGTATCCGAATTCGCGGTCTTTGCCGGCCGTGCCCAGGTCCTTGGCCGTGCCGCGAAGCACGTCCATGACTTCGGCGTTGCTTAGGGCCGGGTTCGCCGCCCGCACGAGCGAGACGAGCGCGGCGACGTGCGGGGAAGCCATGGACGTTCCGGACAGGGCGGCGTATTGGCTTCCGGGATACGTGCTCGGAATCGACGAGCCCGGCGCGGCGACGTCGATGTAATCGCCGTAATTGGAATATTCCGCCCGGGCTTCTCCCGGATCGGTCGCCGCTACGGCCAACACTTCCGGATAAGCCGCGGGAAAGCCCGGGCGCTCGGTGTTGTCGTTGCCGCTGGCGGCGACGAGCACGACTCCGCGTTCGTGGGCGTACTTGATCGCATCGTGCAGAAATTGGGCTTCGGCGTAATTGCCGAGGCTCATATTGATGACCTGGGCGCCGTGGTCCGTCGCCCAGATGATGCCTTCCGCGACGGAATAAGTGGAACCCGCGCCGGTGCTGTCCAACACTTTGACCGGCATCACCTTCGTATACCAGGTCATGCCGGCCACGCCTTCGCTGTTGTTCACTTCCGCGGCGACGATGCCCGCCACGTGCGTGCCGTGTCCGACGTCGTCTTCCGGCGGACTCGAAGGATCGACGATGTTCACGCCTTGAACGAGCCGGCCCTTCAAGTCGGGATGGTCCAACTGCACGCCCGTGTCAAGCACGGCGACGACGACTTCTGGATTGCCTTTGGAGAAGTTCCATCCGGTCTCCGTGGCGATCTCCGGCAAATTCCACTGGTATTGGGAGTACAGCGTGTCGTTCGGGACGATCGCCGGAACTTCGTTGGTCAAATACAGATAATGCGGCTCGACGAATTCCGGGTTCCATTTGCCGGAAAAATAAGCCTTCAAGCCAGCCATGTCTCGATTTTTCGAGCGGAAGACGTACGTGCGCCCCGTATGCCGGACGACGGTCAAGTCAAGCTCCTCGCGCAGCCGAAGCAGCTGTTTATCGGTCAGCGGGGCGCGGAACTTGACGACGATCTCGTCGACGGAATAGTGGCTGGCGTTGCCGTTGTCCTCCCCGGTTTTCACGGTCGTATCCTTGTTTGTGTTGGGAAGGACGGATTCGGTTCTGTAGCGCCCTTCGTGCGGATAAGGAATCAACCGCATATTGCGCCGCTGATGCTTCTCTACCGCTTGGACGACGTCCGCCGATACGAGGGCGACGACGGAGCGGCCGGAGCCGTCGCGTTCGCCGACGGCGAAGTAGCGACGTCCGCCGAGCGAGAAGGCGGACGACGAATGCCGGCCGCGCGAGCGAGCTTCCTTCCTCACGAGGGACAAAACCGTTTCGGCTTCGCGGGATTTTCCTTCATCCAGCTTCGACTCCCGAACCGTTCGCCCGTCGCCTTCCCATTCCGCGTATACGATTTCGGGATGGCTCTTGAGCAGAGCCCGCAGCCGCTGCGCTCCAGACGTTTTCCCCGAATCTTGAAGCAGCTGCCGGACGGCGCGGTCCGCTTGAGCGCGGTTCAGCCTCTCCGTCGCCGCTATATCCGCAAGAACGGTCTTTTTCTTGTATGCGGCTTCGCCGGAGGCGGACATTCGCGGTTGCCCGGCGTCCGGCGGCGGTCCCGCCCGATGAATCGGGTTCCATGACGGAGGCAGCAGCGGAATCGCGAACGTGAGAACGGCAAGCCCGAACAATACTCCCAGCCATTTATAACGGCGCAAAACGGCCCAACTCCTTTACGCCCCTTGCATGAGGGGCAGTCATGCCATTAGGATGAAAGAGGAGCGTCAAAAATATACGGCGCATTTTGCCCCTGGCCAGTACCTTTCGTTCCGAAATTATGGTACGATAATGAAAGTTGCGCGCATGTTCGCGCAAAGGATGCAAATTGCGGATTTCGAACGCAACGATCATCAGCTTTTCGCACAAACGGAAAGGGGAACTAACGATGCCAGCCACCAATCTTAAAGCGCTCGCCGAGTCGACCAGAGAGAAATTGAAAACGGCGATCGATCCGATCGAGCAATTTCTGAACCATAATGCCCTCGCGCAACTCGCCGAGGAAGGCAATCCGGACAGCGTAAGCTTCTACAGCGGATTGTTGTCGGACCTGCGCCATTTGCTCGTTTTCTCCGAAGTCGCTTACGAGAAGCTCGGAGCGGTGCTGAGACGCCCGAATTTCGACCGGGAGCTTGCGGAACGCGCGTTGTACGAGGTGTATCATAATGGCGTGAATTCCTTTTTTTATCCGAAGAACGAATGTTACTCCGAAGACGGAAGATATGCTTATACCGGTCAAGACGCGATTCGGTTCCGCGCGAAGCCGGTTCGCGCGGCCCGCGACATCGTGCTCGGCATTTCGCGGACGTTCGAAGAGCTGCGCGACGACCTTTCCTACTATGAGAGCGATTATTTAACCCACCGCAGAATGCAAAACCAATCCTAGCCAAAGAACCTGCCTGCAATCCCCGCCCCTCGTCCCGCATACCCCCGAACCGGGGGAACACAATAGGACGGGGGGTGATTTTTTATGCCGGAAGGCGTCGCTTGCAGCGTGAGCAATTGTATATTTTGGAAGGAAGGCAACGCATGCGGGGCCGAAGAAATCACGATCGAAGTGGACGAGCATGCCAAGCATCGCTGGAACGAGGAATTCGCCGAGGAATTCGAGTCGCACCGGGACAAGGCCAAGACGTCGTCGGTCACCTGCTGCTTGACCTTCGAGCCGAATCGGGAAAATAGGACTTAGGTCGCGCCTGCCCGGCTTTTCGGGGACTGGCCGATCTTCGCGGGTTGTTGTACAATAAGAACAAATACGACAATCTGACGGTCAGGAGCTAATCGACGTGAACGTATCGACGGATCCGCGGTTGTTGAAACAAATGCTGCTCACGCAATGGATGACGGAATTGAACCCGCTCGCGAACCGGAATTCCGATTCGGCGGGCGGTACGAACGAATTGTTCGAGATGCTGATCAACCAGTATATGGCCGGGAACGATTCCGGCGTTTCGTCTCCGGCTGCCGGACTCGCGTCCATGCCTGCTTCGCCGTTCCTTTCCTTAAGCGGACAATTGGCGGCCGACTACGGTTCGTCTTCGGCTTACGACGATCTGATCGCCGCGGCGGGAGCGAAATACGGCGTCGATCCCGCGTTGATCAAAGGCGTCATTCATTCGGAATCTTCGTTTAACCCGGACGCCGTTTCTTCGGCGGGGGCCAAGGGTCTCATGCAATTAATGGACGATACGGCCCGATGGCTCGGCGTCGGAAACGCGTTCGACCCGGCCCAGAATATCGACGGCGGCACGAGATACTTGTCGTATCTGCTGCGGAAGTACGACGGCAACGTGTCGACCGCGCTCGCCGCCTACAATGCCGGACCCGGCCGCGTAGACCGCCTGGGCTTGACGAACGATCAGGACGTCATGCGGCATTACGATCTGTTGCCGGAGGAAACCCAAGGTTATATCCGCAAAGTATTGAACGCCAGCCTGCAATGGAGCGTCTAGGCACGGAGGAGTCCGTACAGCCGCGATAAGGATCAAGACGGGAGGAGCCGCCGGCCCTGCCGTCTTCGATCCTTTTCTTGTGAATCGACAAATACCGATTGGGGCATAGCCAATGAAAACCTATTATTTCGATCATTGCGCGTCGAGCCCGATGCCGCCCAAAGTGATCGACACGATGACGGAGCTGATGAAACTTCATTACGCTAACGCGTCGTCCTTGCATAAAGGCGGAACCGATGCGATGAAGCTCGCGGAGCGGGCGAGAGCTAGCGTCGCGGAGAGAATGGGGGCGAAGCCCCGGGAGGTCGTCTTTACGTCGGGGGGAACCGAAAGCAACAACCTGGCAATCAAAGGAATCGTCGCTCGGGCGTCGCGGGCGGCCAAGCACATCGTCGTCTCCGCGATCGAGCACCCGTCCGTCCGCGAATGCGCGCGCCAGCTCGAAGCCGCCGGCATCGAAGCGACCTACGTCCTGCCGGATCGGCACGGCCGCGTCGACCCGCTCGACGTTGCGGCCGCGATCCGCAAGGATACGGCGCTCGTCAGCGTTATGCACGTCAACAACGAGACGGGAGCCGTTCAGCCGATTCGCGAGATCGGCAAGACGGTAGCCGCCCATCGGAACGTGAAGTTCCATGTCGACGGCGTTCAAGCGATCGGAAAGGTGCATTTCGATTGGCACGATTCGGGCGTCCATCTCTATTCCGGTTCGGCGCACAAATTCGGCGGGCCGAAAGGGGTCGGCTTCCTTCTCGCCAAGGAAGGGCTCGAGCTCGCTCCCTTGCTGAGCGGAGGCAACCAGGAGCGAGGTTACCGCTCGGGCACGCTTAACGTGCCGGGCATCGTGGCCATGTCGCAGGCGCTTCGGCTGGCGACGGAAAACCTGGAAGAGCGAAGAACGCGCATGTACGGGCTGAGAAGAAGGCTGCTCGAAATCGTCGAAGGCATACCGGAGCTGGTCGTCAACGGGATTTCCGCGCACGACCCGGAAGCTGAGACGCGAACGGCGCCGCATGTCGTCAATCTATCCTATCCCGGCATGCGCCCCGAGGTCATGATTCACATGCTCGAGAGGCAAGGCATGCTCGTCTCGACGCAGTCCGCGTGCTCGTCGAAAAGCCTGCAGCCGAGCCGGGTTCTGCTGGCGATGGGCTGCGCCGCGGAGCGCGCGTCGGGAAGCCTGAGGATCAGCTTCGGGGACGAGCATACGCTTGAGAATATCGAAGCGCTGGGCGGCGCGCTGCGGAGCGTCGTCGCCGATCTTAAGCCGTTGGAGAGGAAATCGAAATGAAATACGATCTCGTGTTGGTCAGATTCGGCGAAGTCGTCATCAAAGGGCGCAACCGAAACCGGTTCGAAACGATGCTGCTCGATCAAATCAAGTCGGCGCTGAAAGGGATCCCCGGGTTGTCGTTCGAAAGAAGCTATGCCCGCGCCTATATCCGGCTGAACGGAGCAAGCTACGAAAAAGTGGCCGAGCGGCTGAAGGATATTTTCGGCATCGTCAACTTCAGTCCGGTCATTCGCACCGGGCTCTCGTTGGAAGAGATCCGGGAAAAGGCGCTGGAGCTCGTGCGCGGGACGGGCGCTCCCCCGAAGACGTTCAAAGTAGCGGTCAATCGGGGATGGAAGCAGTATCCCCACACTTCGCCGGAAATGAATCATCTCGTAGGCGCGCACGTGCTGCGGAACATGCCGGGATTGAAAGTGGACGTGCATGATCCGGAAGTCGAATTGAAGCTCGATATCCAAAAAGAATACGCCTACCTGTATTGCGAAGCAGTCAGGGGCGCGGGCGGGTTTCCGCTCGGCATGAACGGCAAGGCGATGCTGCTGCTGTCGGGAGGCATCGACAGCCCGGTCGCGGGATGGATGGCGATGAAAAAAGGGCTCGTCGTCGAAGCGGTCCATTTCCACAGCTACCCGTTCACGAGCGAGCAGGCGAAGGACAAGGTCGTGGCGTTGGCCCGGCGGCTCGCCTACTACGGCGGCAAAATCAAGCTGCACCTCGTTCCCTTTACCGAAGTGCAAACGAAGCTGGCCCATTCCGGTCACGATCCATTGATCATCACGCTGATGCGCAGGGCGATGCTTCGAATCGCCGAACGGCTGGCCGAACGCAACGGAGCGCTCGCTATCGTGACGGGAGACAGTCTCGGACAAGTCGCCAGCCAGACGCTCGGCAGCATGAACGTCATCGGTCGTTCCGCCTCGCTGCCGCTCCTCCGGCCGCTCGTCATGATGGACAAGCAAGACATTATCGGCTACGCGGAACGGATCGGGACGTACGCGACGTCTATTTTGCCGTACGAGGATTGCTGCACGCTGTTCGTGCCGAAATCGCCCGCGATCAATCCGAATTTGAACGTCGTAGAACGGGTCGAAGCGCAATTGGGCGGCGAGCTGGAGCGGTTGATCGACGAGGCCGTCGAAAGTACGGAAGCTGTCGTATTGAAGGATGGAGAAGATCGGGGCAAGCAGGAAGCGCGGGCAAGCGAAGACGATTGGTTCTGAGCGTATGACAGCAAAAAGGGCCGTCAGGGAGAATTCCCTTGACGGCCCTTTTTGGCGAGCAAAGGAGGTTCGCCGCGATCGGACGGCGCGCGAAATCTCTTGAACGAGCCTTTCGGTTCGGACCCGGCCGCATCGGATGCACATATCCGCGCGAGCTTGTACATAGAACAGGTATGAGGGGGAGATGGCGCATGGAAGCGATGGAAATGCTGATTGTTTTTATGGAAATCGTCATGATCAATTTGCTGCTCAGCGGAGATAACGCGATCGTCATCGCGATGGCAAGTCGCAGGCTTCCGCCGGATCAGAGGCGCAAGGCGGTCTGGTGGGGCGCCGCCGCCGCCATCGGGCTGAGATGCGTATTGACGTTGGGCGCGATCGCCCTGCTCAACATTCCTTTTCTGCGAACGGTCGGGGCGGCGCTGCTGTTCGTCATCGCCTATCAGCTGCTGACCGACAAGGAGAAGCAGGCGGAGACGCATGCCGCGAATACGCTGTTCGGCGCCGTCTGGACGATCGTTGTGGCGGATTTCGTCATGAGCCTGGACAACGTGCTCGCCGTCGCCGCCGTCGCCGACGGAGATACCGCGCTCTTGATCATCGGCATCGTGATGAGCATACCGATTATTATTTGGGGCAGTTCGTTTATTATGCGCATGCTGGACCGGTTGCCGGGACTGCTCTATTTGGGGGGCGGACTGCTCGGATATACGGCAGCGGAAATGATGCTCGGAGATCCGGGCTGGAAGTTGTATCTGCCTCTCATGCCGGCCGATTTCGATAAGCTTTTCCCGCCCGTCTCCGTAGCCTTGCTGCTCGTCGCGGCGCTATGGTCCAGGAAAAAAATCCAATCGAGGTAACATCGGGCACGGGGTTTAGGCAAAATTTTGCTTTCATGAACTGGTTTTTTCAGACGACTTCCATTAAACTAAAAGAATAAATGTCACGGTTCGTAACTTCGATCGCGGACCGTGCGGAGAATGGTCAGAAGTGGGGGAAATGCCGTGAACAGACAGTCCGCCGCGGTCGGGATCGGCGTCGTGGCGATCGGTTTGATAATTTTGCTGGGCAAGCTGGGCGTGTTTTCGTTTATCGGCGCCGTATTTTGGCCGCTGTTTATTTTGATTCCGGGCGTATTGCTGCACGTTCTGTACTTCGGCCGCATGGTGCCTTCGATCGTCTTGATTCCCGCCGGCATTCTGACCGTCGTGTCGATCGTGCTCCTGATCGGGAATTGGTTCGGCTGGGGCGTGCTCAAGTACATTTGGCCGCTGTTTCCGTTCGCCGTCGCGGTCGGTCTCTACGAATATTACATATTCGGATACGGCCGTTCCAGACAGGTGTGGCTGTCCGCCGTCGGCCTGGCGGGGCTGTCGCTGCTGCTCCTCCTGCTGACGTTGCTTTGGACGTGGGGCGTCTACTTGATCGCGATCGCGATGATCGGCTTCGGCGCTTGGCTCATCGTGCGCCGCCCGAAAATCTGGTAGAGGCCGCGGGCAAAGGCCCGAGATAAATCTGTTGGCTTTTCCAATCGAGTCGCGTATAATAGCAGGATGGGGACCAGCGATTCGTCATGAGGAAGCTGCGTCGGTTTTACCGGTGATGAGAAGGAAACGTCGGCCTCGCGTCGGCGTTTTGTTTTGCGCGATCGGAATGTCGGGATTCGCGAAGACAGGCAAGCGGCTTTGCCATCCGGGGGAACGCGCTTAAGAGACATAAGGAGTGGAAGCATGCATTCAAGAGACAAAATTCGCAATATCGCTATTATCGCCCACGTCGACCACGGCAAGACGACGCTCGTCGACCAGCTGCTTCGTCAATCCGGCACATTCCGGGACAACGAACAGCTTCAGGAGCGCGCCATGGATTCGAACGATTTGGAGCGCGAACGGGGCATAACGATTTTGGCTAAAAACACGGCGGTCAACTATAAAGATACGTTGATCAATATCGTGGACACGCCCGGCCACGCCGATTTCGGCGGCGAAGTGGAACGGATCATGAAGATGGTCGACGGCGTTCTGCTCGTCGTCGACGCCTTCGAAGGCTGCATGCCGCAGACGAAATTCGTGCTGCGCAAGGCGCTGCAGCAAGGGTTGACGCCCGTCGTCGTCCTGAACAAGATCGACCGCCCGGCCGCGCGGCCGACCGAAGTGATCGACGAAGTGCTCGAGCTGTTCATCGAGCTGGAAGCGTCCGACGACCAATTGGAATTCCCGGTCGTCTACGCGTCGGGATTGAACGGAATCGCCGGAATGTCGCCGGACGATCTGCAGGAAACGATGGAACCGCTCTACGAGACGATCCTCGAGCATATTCCGTCGCCGAAAGAGAGTCCGGACGAGCCGCTGCAATTTCTCGTCACGTTGCTCGACTATAACGAATATTTGGGCCGCATCGCGATCGGACGGGTCAACCGCGGACGGATGCGCCAAGGCCAAGCCGTTGCCGTCATCAATCGCGAAGGCTCCGTGAAGCAAGCGCGGATCGAGAAGCTGTTCGGCTTCCAGGGCTTGAAGAGAATCGAAGCGGAAGAAGCCGCGGCCGGCGATATCGTCGCGATCGCGGGCTTGAAGGAGATCAATATCGGGGAGACGATCGCGGATCCGGCGAAGCCGGAAGCGCTGCCCGTGCTCGCGATCGACGAGCCGACGCTGCAAATGACGTTCCTCGTCAACAATAGTCCGTTCGTCGGCCGCGAAGGCAAATGGGTCACTTCCCGGAAGCTCCGCGAGCGTCTGTTCAAGGAGATCGAGACCGACGTCAGCCTGCGGGTCGACGAGACCGACAGCCCGGATGCGTTCGTCGTCAGCGGCCGCGGCGAGCTGCACCTCGGCATCTTGATCGAGAACATGCGCCGCGAAGGCTTCGAGCTGCAAGTGTCCAAGCCGGAAGTCATCTTGAAAGTCGTCGACGGGGTCAAATGCGAACCGATCGAGCGGCTGTTGATCGACGTTCCCGAGGACAGCATGGGAGCCGTCATGGAAAGCCTCGGCACGCGCAAAGCCGAAATGGTGAACATGATCAACAACGGGTCGGGCCAAGTGCGCCTCGAGTTTCTGATTCCCGCCCGCGGCTTGATCGGCTACCGGACGAACTTCCTGACGCTCACGCGCGGCTACGGCGTCATGAACCACGCTTTCGACAGCTACGGTCCTTACGCGGGCGGCCAAGTCGGCGGCCGGCACCAGGGCGTGCTGATCGCGAGCGAAACCGGCAAGTCGACGATGTACGGCATGCTGTCGGTCGAAGACCGCGGCATTTTGTTCCTCGAACCGGGACAGGACGTGTACGAAGGCATGATCGTGGGAGAGCATACGCGGGACAACGATATCATCGTCAACATTTGCAAGGAGAAGGCGCTGAACAATATCCGTACCGCGAACAAGGAAGAAACGGTCAAGCTCAAGTCGCCGCGGCTGATGTCCCTTGAAGAGGCGCTCGAATATTTGAACGACGACGAGCTGTGCGAGATTACGCCCAAAAGCATTCGCCTGCGCAAGAAATTGCTCAACAAGAGCGAGCGCGATAAAGCGGATAAGCAGCGCCGCTTGGCCGAATCCGGCGTTTGACCGTTCAGCACCGATCAAGGGGGGAAATCCATGCAAGCGTGGTTCCATGACCATCCGATCATTTCCTATCTGCTTATCGTCGCCTTCACCGAATATATTTTCAACGCCGTGTTCAGGGCCGGGAAGCTCCCGATTCTGAAGGAAATTCTCGCTCACGTCGTGCTGGCCCTCGGATGCTTGATCCTGCTCGTGCTTCAGCTCGACAAGCTGCCGATCATCCAGTGCATGGCCGTTGCCGTCGGGATGATGCTGCTGCTTCGCCTTCGGCAGCTGTACGATAAGAGACGAGCTTACCGCAAGAGCAAAAAGGACGGCTCGACGCCCGCCGGGTAACCGGCTCGCGAACGGCCGGCCGATCCGGGAGAGGGGTAACGGCTTTGTCTTTGATGGATGCGTTATTCTACTGGCTGCAAATGAAATGGATCGTCGCAGACCGCCCCGACGACGAGGCGGCACGGGAAACGCTGGCCTTTTTCGCGCAAATTTTGTCGGAAGACCACGATTTAACATCGTACGATGTCCATTCAGTCGATTCGGGCAAGGTGCACGTCGCTTACGCGAAACGCGACGGCACCGAACGTACCGTGTGGTTCGACCTTGAAGCGGTGGAGCAATTGAACCGGGAAATGTTCGGAACGGGCGGCGAAAGCCCCCGAACCGGTCCGGAGAACGGGGAGGGTCGCCTTTGAGTCAGCAAACGCCGCTGCCTTCGCGGGCGAGCCGGGCCTCGGGCCCGAAAGCGTCGAAATCGCCCAAGAAGAAAAAGAAGCTAGGCTTGGTCAAGATTATTTTTATTTTTTTGGCGGCCGTCATCGTCGCCCTCGCCGCTTATGTCGCCTATCTCTATTTCGGCTCCTACAAGCCGAATTTGAAACAAATCGCCAAGCCGGAGGACGGCAAGGGCGCCATCGTCGTACCGAAGGAGGAAAGGGCGCAAGTCAAGCCGATCTCCATGGTCCTTCTCGGCTTGGACACGCGGGAAGAAACCGGCAGCATGAATACCGACGTAATGATGGCGGCCGCGTTCAATCCGAAGACGAAAACGGCGACCGTCGTCACGATTCCCCGCGACAGCGATCTGAACGTGGAAGGCTACAAGAGGCATAAAGCGAACGGGTATTATGCGGCTTTTTACATGTACGGGAAAAATACGGAAAAGCTCGAAAAAGACAAGCTGACCGGATACGCGCGGGACGAAACGAGGCAAATGCTGTCCAAGTTTTTCGACGTGCCGCTCGATTATACGGCGGTCATCAATTTTAAGGGCTTCGTCGACGTCGTGGACGCGCTCGGAGGGGTCAAAATCGTCGTCGACAAAGATATGAGGTACATAGATTCGGTGGACGGCACGAACATCGATCTCAAGAAGGGCGAGTGGGAGCTTAGCGGCGAAGAGGCGCTCGGCTTCGTCCGGTACCGGAAATCCAATTCGAACCGCGGCTTCAAGCCGACGGCCGAATCCAGCGATTTCGAGCGCAACGAGCGGCAGAGCCAGGTGATCGGGGCGATCGTCGACCGGTTGAAATCGTTCAGCAGCGTGACGAAGGTCGACAGCCTGCTGGACGCGGTCGGCAACAATCTGCGCACGGATATCCCGGCCGCCCAGATCGAAAATATAATCGCGACCTATTTCGGCATCAATCGCTCGGACGTGCGGTTTATCGCTTTGACCGGCACTTGGAGAAGCCCGTACGTCTATTTGGACGAAGACAAGCTGCAGGAAGCGAAGCTGGCGCTGAAGGAAGAATTGAGCGAGCAAGGCCGTCTTCCTTCGTCCGATACGCCGTCTTCGGCCGAAGCGGAATAAACGATCCTCCGTTGGAAACAGGGTGCCGATATGGTATAATGAGCTCAGATATTCGCTAGGAGGGTTGCGAATGGCGACGATTCCTTCCTCTTCGATAAGCGGAGCCAGCCGCGAACGATCGCCGTTTGCGAACGGAACAAAGCCCAGTGCTGCTCACTGGGCTTTTTTGTCATCTGGAAGGCCGTCGGAGCGAATTCGTCCCGATGTTCTCGGGAGAAGGCGGCGGGACGATGTTGCGCGGCATTTGCGGAATGAGCCGTCCGACGATGTCGGCGAGCTCTTCGGCGAAGCCGGCGACGGGCCGCCCGTTCATGATGTCCGCGCGAATCTCGCGGATGCGCTGGGCGACGTCGATATCCGCCGTCACGAGAGCGTCGATGCCGTAAGGATCCTTGCGGAAAGCTTCCGCGACCGCGTATTTCGTCGTGCCGACCTGCGTCCGTTCCATCGTCTCGTCGACGTCGATGCCGACGATCGCGTATCTGCCGAAGACGACGCAGTTGGCGTCCTTTACGCCTTCGACGCCGCGGGCGAGCGATTCCAGGTGGGCCGCGACGCTCGTCGGCTGGCCGGGCGAAGTCCCGTCTTGCGCCAACCCCCGCGGACCGTTCCCGGGCACGGCGGGCGCGGCTTGCCGGTTGCCGCATCCTGCGCCGGCGAGGATCAGCGCCGCGACCGTCGCGAGCAAGAGCAAACCGGCGGCAAGCTTCGTTCTGTTCATCGTTTAATCACCACCCTGATACGGAGGGATGCCCGGATTAACCATGCTTCTGCGTCCGTCTACGGGCGCGGGCAATCGCGGGAATAATCGCTTGCGACGCTCATAGTGTTGCCCGGCCGGACGTTCGATATGTATAGGCGCCGGATTAACCGAATCGGAGGGAATGCCATGCGTAAAATTTATGTCCTGGACACGAACGTTTTGCTGCACGACCCGCTTTCCCTGTACGCGTTCGACGACAACGAAGTGATCATCCCCTCCGTCGTGCTCGAAGAGATCGACTCCAAGAAGCGGTTGGCGGACGAAATCGGGCGCAACGCGCGCAACATTTCGCGCGAGCTGGACGGGATGAGAGCGCTGGGGCAGCTGCATCAAGGCGTGCCGCTGCCCGGCGGAGGCTTGCTGAAGGTGGAAATGAACCATCGGCGGTTCGTGAAAGTTCAGGAATTGTTCGGGGAAATGACGAACGATAACCGGATTCTGGCCGTCGCGTTGAACTATCATATGGAGGAGCAGGAGAGCGGCCAGCCCCGGCCGGTCGTTCTCGTGAGCAAAGACGTGCTCGTGCGTGTCAAAGCCGACGTGCTCGGCATTATCGCGCAGGATTATTTGTCGGACCAAACCGTCTCTTTCCCCGACCAGTATGGCGGACACCGGACCTTAAGCGTGCATCCGTCGGTCATCGACGAGTTTTATTCGACCCGCAGCCTGGCCGCGACCCGGCTGGGTCCGAAGTCGAAATTTTATCCGAACGAATTCGTCATCCTGCGGGATGAGCTCGGCACCTCGAAGTCGGCGCTGCTGAAAATATCGCCGGACGGAACCCGCGTGGAGCCGCTTCATCTCGGCAACGAGCCGGTCTGGGGAATCACGGCGCGCAACGCCCAGCAGCGGATGGCGCTCGAGCTGCTGCTGAACGACGACATTCCGCTCGTCACCTTGACCGGGCGCGCGGGCACGGGCAAAACGCTGATTACGCTTGCCGCGGGCTTGATGAAGGTCGAGGACGAGCATCGGTACAAGAAATTGCTGATCGCCCGGCCGGTCGTCCCGATGGGCAAGGACATCGGATACTTGCCGGGAGAGAAGGAGGAGAAGCTGCGCCCGTGGATGCAGCCGATCTACGACAATCTCGAATATTTGTTCGATACGAAGAAAGCCGGGGATCTCGACAAAATTCTGATGGGCATGGGAAGCATTCAAGTCGAGGCGCTCACTTACATCCGCGGACGTTCCATCCCGGGCCAGTTCATTATCATCGACGAAGCGCAAAATTTAAGCAAGCACGAAGTGAAGACGATCGTGTCGAGGGTCGGGGAGAACAGCAAAATCGTGCTCTTGGGCGACCCGGAGCAGATCGATCACCCGTATCTCGATTCCCAAAGCAACGGCTTGACGTATTTGGTGGAGCGCTTCAAGGAGGAAGGCGTCAGCGGCCATGTCACGTTGGAGAAGGGCGAACGTTCGCGGCTCGCGCAATTGGCTACGGAGAAGCTGTAAGGGCCGAAGGGCCGGGGCGCATCGCGTCTCGGGCCTGCCGGAATTCGCTTCGGTTAAAGCGCTTACGAAAAGGGGAGACAGAGCCGCGTTGTCCTGTTATCATGGGGAGAGCGGTATTCTACGTAAACATGAAATAAGGTGAAAGCAGTGGCGCGTCGCAAGTCGGCCTTGGTATTCCTGCTACTCTGCATCATGGTTCTCGTATTGTCGCCTTGGGCGGATGCTCCTTCTCCGGCCGTGACGTTCGTCGCGCTTCCGGAAGGAGAAGCGTCCGCGCCCGTCGAGCCCGAAGCCGACGAAGTCGTCTCGCGTTTGACGATAGAGGTCGCTCTCGACGACCAACCTTTTCATGCTTTGTCCAACCTGAACGACGATTTTACGTTCCGGCATCCCCATATTAAAGTGGAATTGCGGCGGATCGAACCCCGCCAAGCCTACGAGACCTTCGTTCGGGCATCCGAACGGGAGGAAGCGGCCGATATTATGCTGCTCGAGAACGAATGGGTCAAATCGTTCGCGGCATCCGGCTATCTGCTTCCGGCGGATGCGGCTTTCGCGGGCAAATCGATGGCCGAGCAATTCGAGGCGCTGGCCGGACCGTTGAAATGGAACGGCTACTTATGGGGCGTTCCCCGCGACATGGATCCGTTCGTGCTGCTATGGAACAGGGACGTGCTGCGGGCTTGGCTGGGAGAGGAAGCGGAGCTTCCGCTGACGCTCGAGCAATGGACGGCGGCGGCCGAGGCGAGCGAACAGACGCAAGGAGAGACTGCCTGGCTGGCGATCGACCGGAACGATCCGGTGGCCTTGTTCGCTTGGCTGGAAAGCGCGACGGGCGAAAGGAGCGACGGGCTGTGGGAAAAGGGCGAGGACCCGTGGAACGGCACGCTGCGCGGACAAGCGTTGGCCTTGGTGGAACGAATGCGGGAAAGCATGCTGCCTGTCGACGAGACCGGCGAAGCGGTTCGCGCCGTGCTCGGGGGCGGAGCGTTGGCGGCCGTCGTGCCCTACTCCGAGGCGACGTTGATCGAAGAGCGCTGGCCGGACTTGGCCGTCGACCTCGAGATCGACGATGATTTCTGGGAGCTTCCTTACATATGGCCGCGCGGCAGCAGCTTCGCGATCTCCTCGCGCACGGAGGCGGAAGAAGCCGCCAGCGCGTGGATCGCCGAGATGACGGGAGAGCAGGCGCAGCTTCAGAACATGGAAGAGCACGGCAAGCTTCCCGTCTACCGATCGTTCTACGAAAGCGACAGAAGACTCGCCAAGCTGATGCCGGGCCGGCCGGGCCAGTCTTTCCCGCATCAATCTCCGATCGCGAGCGGGCCGGATCTGCCCGGGCTTCTGCAACGCGCGGGCTTGTTATGGCGACAGCTGGCCGACGGGGACATCGGCGCGGAAGCCTGGATCGAAGCCTGGGACGGCGCTTAGCTTAACCGCCGACCGACAGCTCGACCGTCAGGCTTCCGTCCGCCAATTCGACGCTGCGCGCCTTGACGTATTGGATCAGCTTCTGGGGATAGAAGCCGAGATCGAACTCGCGCTCGAGCTCGGCTCTTGTCGTATCCGGCAGCGCCAGGCCGTTAAAGACGAGCTCGTCGACGTAAAACCGGATGGCGTTCTCGGGTTCGTCCTCGATCGCGTACCGGCCTTGAATCCGGACTTGAAGATTGCCGCTCTTGCCTTCCATGGTCAACTTGCCGCCATCGAAAGCGAACGAGAAATTTTCGAACCTGGGGTCTTCCTTTCGCAGAAACTCGTTCAATTGGGCATCCGTCAGCACGAGCGTCGCTTTCAAGCCGCTTATCGTGAGAATGCCGGGCGTGTCCTTGACATATTCGGGAAGGCGATTCATCGCCTTGGCAAGCGCATGGAAGTGACGCTTCACCTCGTACAGTCCGACGTTCCTCCAATAAGCCTGCAGTTCTTCCATGAGCCGGCGGAGCATTTGCTCGTCGTCGCTGGAAGAGAGCGCGCGGTCGAGATCGCTTCGCAGGGCGGCGATCCGTTCCTTCTGGGCGACGAGCTCTCGCTCGACGGAGGACAATTCCTCCCGCTCTTGGGTAAGCCGGGCGTAGCCGGCTTTCAGGTTTTGGTAGTCGGTCGCGTAGGCGTCCATCGTCTTGCGGTCCGAGCGGACGATCAGTTCCATCGCGTCCCATACGCGAAGGATTTCGGGAAGAGAGTCCGCATTCAGGATCGCGGCCAACCAGAAATCCCGGTAACCCATGTAATAGGCGCGCAAGACTCGGCCGGCTTTCTCTCTCTGGGCGGCGATCGCGATTTCCTGCTCCGCCAGACGGCGCTCGCCGGCGGCGATTGCGGTTTCCGTTGCCGCTCTGAGCGCGGCGATCCGTTCGATCTCGCGGTCGAGCTCGACGACGGACAGGCTTTGCTCGAGCAGGGATCGCGTTTCTTCGGAATAAGGTTCCGCATAGACGGGAAGCAGCGCGCCGGCGCGGCTGACGGCGAGCAGCAACACGGCTCCCGCAACGATAAGCGCTGGCAAGCGGCGCATCGGCTTCACTCCTCTCCTGCAGGCCTCGTTCGATTGGCCGCTATGTTATTATAATATGTTCGAAAGAGCTCGCGAAAGGTGCGTATCACAATGAACTACGGAGATGCGAATTCGCCGCTGTCCGCGGCGATTCGAGCCGAGATCGCCGCAAGCGGAAGGGCGGGCGTCGCGGAGGACGGCAGGGAGCTGTCCGCGATCTCCTTTCACCAGTATATGACGCATTGTCTCTATCATCCCGAATTCGGCTATTATCGTTCCGGAACGTCTCGCGTCGGCCGCGACGGCGACTTCTATACGAGCGCTTACGTCGGCGACGCGATGGGGGCGGCGCTGGCCGCGCGGCTGGCGCAGCTGGCGGCGGAACGTTTCGGAGAGGGCGAATTCGTCGAAATCGTCGATTGGGGCGGCGGAACCGGCCGGCTTAGCCGGCATATGCTGGACGCCTGGAACGAAGCGGAGACGGACGTTTCCCGATTCCGGCTGACCGTCGTCGAGAGCAATCCGGTTCACCGCGCGGCGGCGGCCGCGGAATTGCGTTCCTATCTCGAAGCGGGCCGCGCCGCCGTCGCAAGCCCGGAAGAATGGGAAGGTTCCCGGCCCGAACGGCTGCGGGAAGCTCCCGCGATCGTCGTGGCGAACGAGCTGCTTGACGCGTTTCCCGTACATCTGCTGGAGAAGAACGCGGGTCGGGTTCGCGAGCGGGGCGTTGCCTGGGACGAGGGAGGGAGATTCGTTCCTTGTCTCCTGAAGGAAACCGATCCCCGGCTGGAGGAATGGCTTCGCGGGGAAGGCGCGGAGCTGCGCGAAGGCCAGACCGTCGAAGCGAATGTGGACGGGGCGGCATGGGCGGCAGGTCTGGCGAGCCGATTCCGGAACGGCCTGCTCGTCGTCATCGATTACGGAGACGAGACGGAAGAGCTGTTCGCGTCTCATCGGATGAACGGGACGCTGCGCGGCTATCGCGGCCATCGGGCGTACGACGATCCTTACGCTTTCCCGGGCGAACAGGATTTGACGGCGCACGTCAATTTCAGCCATCTCCGCCGGGAGCTCGGCAAAGCCGGCGCAACGGAAATCTGGTACGGCACGCAGAAGCGTTTTCTCGTGGAGTCCGGCCTTCTCGGCCGCCTTCAAGCCCATGCGTTATCGGACCCGTTCCACCCGATCGTCCGGCGCAACCGGGCCATTCGCCAGCTGCTGCTGTCCGACGGCATGAGCGAGCTGTTCAAGGTGCAAATTTTCGCGTTCGCGAACGAATAAACGAAAGCAAGAGGCTGCTTCCGTCCGTCATCGGACGTGGAAGCAGCCTCTTGCCGTTCGCATTCGACCTATGTAAGTTCGTTCGATCGTTATACGGGGATTCCCATCTCGAACACGGTCCAGTACGTGAATCCGAGGAAAGACACCACCATGTAGGACCAGAATACCGTTAGGTAAGTCCGCTCGGTAAGATTCAAGTACCCGAGCAAGAAGAAGACGGCGGTTTGGATAAAGAACAACAGGGAGAATTCGTACATGTCTCCCGCAAACGCCAGCAGGGCGATCACCAGGGTCCAGAAGCCAAGGACTCTAAACATACGTGCCATCGTTGACACCCCTCTCCTACACGCGAAGACGATTTCTACAGCATATTATAACGGCTGTGCGCCGGCATGTAAACCGACAACTCGTGACGAATCGGCAAACTTTTCTTGCGCCGGCATAGCGTTCCCGGACTTCGCGCCGTTTATGCATTCGCGGACCGGCCGCCGCATTTTCGTTCCGGAATCAAGGTATAGTGAATGGAAAAGTGGATATAAATAGGAGTATCCGATAGATTCTATGAACTCTATTACGGGCATAGAAATGAAGAAAGCAGCAAAATATACGCGACGTTTAAGGAGGGAAAGGGCACCCATGACGGCTGTGAGACAAGACGCATGGAGTCCGGATGACGATTTGATCTTGGCGGAAGTCACCTTGCGCCACATCCGTGAAGGAAGCACCCAATTATCCGCGTTCGAGGAAGTCGGGCAACGAATCGCCCGGACTTCCGCGGCCTGCGGTTTTCGTTGGAATAGCTGCGTACGCAAAAGATATAACGAGGCGATCGGGCTCGCCAAGCAACAGCGTCAGAAACGGAATTATCTCAAAAAACAAGGGATATCGATTTCCGGCACGGAACGCTTGATCGCGGACGAGCAAGAAGGGGGCAAAACGGAGCTGCTGTCTCCCGAATCGATGTCGCTCGAATCGATCATCCGGTATTTGCGCCAATGGAAAAACACGGTGCAGGAGATGGGCAAGCAAATCCGCCAGCTCGAGAAGGAGCTTAAGGAGAAGGACGAGCGGCTGCAGCAGCTGACCGAAGAGAACGAGACGCTGTCCAAGCAAGTGAACGAGGTTCAGACGGATTATCAGGTCGTCAACGACGATTACAAAGCGCTGATCCGGATCATGGACCGCGCCCGCCGGCTCGCGTTCCTCACCGAGGAAGCCGAAGAGGACAAGGCGAGGTTCAAGATGGACGCGAACGGGAATCTCGAAAGAATCGAATAAAGTGAAAGCGATCGAAACCCGCGGGACTGTCCCCGCGGGTTTTGCTTTGGTATCTTTAATAACGATACGGAGAGGAGAGTTGTCATGAACATGCCGGTTGCCGTGCTAGGCGGAGGAGCGCTCGGCTTGCTGCTCGCGGGGAAGCTGACGGCGTCGGGGAGCGGATGCGAGGTGTGGACGAGAACCCGGGCGCAGGCCGACAAGGTAAACGCCGAGGGCTTGACGATCGAGGAAGCGGAGGGAGAAGCGCGGGCGCGAATCGGGATCTGCGCCCGTCCGATCGACGACGTACGCGATTTCGCCGGCGGCCTCGTGCTGCTCGCCGTCAAGCAGACGGCGCTCACGGATCCTTTCCTGCTGCGGCTTGCGGAAATCGTCCCCGCGGGCGGGGCGATCGTGCCGTTCCAGAACGGCATCGGACATCTGGAGCGGCTGAGGGACGCGCTGCCCGGCAGGTCGGTGATCGCCGCCGTGACGACGGAAGGCGCGCTCCGGACCGGGGACAATTCCGTGCGTCATACCGGACGCGGCGACGTCCGGCTGGCCGACGACGGCATCGCCGCCGGGAACTTGCTCGCCGCCGCCGAACGATTGTTGAAGACGGCAGGATTTTCCGTTTTCCTGTCGAAACATTTGGAAGACGAGATGTTGCGCAAATTGCTCGTCAACGCCGTCATTAATCCGCTGACGGCGCTGCTGCGGATCCCGAACGGCGAGCTCACCGGTTCGCCCGATCGATTGACCTTGATGAAGGCGCTCTTCCGCGAGTCTTACGGCATTCTGAGCGAGCGCGGCTTGCAAGAAGACGAAGCCGCCTGCTGGAACGCCGTGCTGAACGTTTGTTCCGCCACGCGGAGCAATCGCTCCTCCATGCTGCAGGACGTTCTCGCCGGGCGTCGGACGGAGATCGACGCGATCAACGGGGCGATCGCGCGCATGGCCGCCGGGGCGGGCAAGCCCGCGCCCTGGAATGAAGCCGTGACGGCGCTTGTCAAAGCGTTATATTAACGACAGGGAGAAATGAATCATGAGCTCCATCTGGAATGCGCTCGTTCAAGCGTACGCTTTTCTGGCCACCGTGCCCATTATCCCTTTTCTCATCGTCTACTTTTCGTTCGCGCTGCGGGGAGGCGACCGACGGAACGCGATCCGGCTCGCGATGGACGTGACGACGGCGTTCCTGTTCGGTTGCGTGGCGATGCTCCTTAACACGCGGTTCGGCACGACGTTCGGCCCCTTCTTCCTGCTTCTGGTCATGCTGATCGGCGGCGGCCTGATCGGCAACGCGCAGAACCGCGCCAGAGGCAAGATCGACGTTCGGAAGCTCGCCCGCGCGGTATGGCGGCTTTCCTTTTTCGGACTGGCCGTCCTGTACGTCGTTTTTATGCTGTTGGCCATCGTCTTTCCCGTGGCTTGAGCAGAAGCGTCGTCCCCCGTTGCCCGCGCGTCGCCCCTTCGTCCTTCCCGGGCTTTTGCCCGCACGCCCGAACATCCGGCTCCCCCGGCACGTATACTTGGATCGAATCCTTTGACGATCTGTCGGCACTTGTGTAAAATCGGATTCAGATGGCACTACGACAGATCGGGGGAATTTTCCCTTTGAATACGACGACATATTTCGATGCCGACGGTTCCTCGCTGGCCGAACGTTATAGATTAGGAGATTCGGAAGTCGCGGATTTGTTCGGCGGTCACCCGTCGCGGGAATCCGCCTGGACCGACAGAGCCGCGCGGCTGGACGCGACGGCCGGACGGCGGGCCGACCGCAGGCGGGTCGCGGCGGCCCTGCGCAAGTATCAAAGCCGCCTGCCGTGGCGCGAAGAAGCGGCCGCTTCCCTCGACAAGCTGGAACAGGACCGTTGTCTCGTCGTGGTCGGCGGTCAGCAAGCCGGGCTGTTCGGCGGAGCGCTTCTCGTTTACTACAAGGCGCTAACGGTGATCCAAGCCGCGAGGGATGCGGAGCGGCAGCTCGGCAGGCCGGTCGTTCCGGTGTTCTGGATCGCCGGGGAAGATCACGATTTCGATGAAGCGAACCATGTCAACGTTCAAGCGGGCGAGGGCGGAGTCAGGCGAATCCGAATCGAACGGCCGGACGGTCCCCGGCTCGCGGTCAGCCGGACGCCGTTATCCGCCGAACGGTGGACGGCGGCGCTGCAGGAGCTGGCCGGCCAATTGCCGGATACGGAGTTCAAGCCCGCATTGCTGGCGAAGCTGCAAGGTTACGTCGAGGACGCTCCTTCGCTCAGCTTGGCGTTCGCCCGGTTGCTCGCAGATTGGTTCGGCGGGCGCGGCCTCGTCTTGCTGGACGCGGACGATCCGGAGCTGAGGGCGCTGGAAGGCCCGATGTTCCGGGAGCTGATCGCGGCGAACGACGAGCTGGAGACGGCGCTCAAGGCCGGCGAAAGCGACGTGCTGGCCAAGGGCTTCAAGCTTCAGGCGGAGACGACCGCGGGCAGCGCCAACCTGTTCCTCCATCACGAACAGGGAAGATTGCTGCTGCATAAGGAGAACGGTCGATTCGTCGACCGCCGCGGACACGTTTCCTATACCCGCGAGCAGATGCTCGCGCTGACGGCCGAACGCCCGGATCTGCTGAGCACGAACGCGCTGACGCGGCCGCTCATGCAGGATTACGCGCTTCCGGTGCTGGCCGCCGTGCTCGGCCCGTCGGAGCTTGCTTACTGGGGCATCCTTGGCCCCGCTTTCCGCGAGTTCGGCTTCGCCATGCCGCTGCTGCTTCCGCGCCAGTCGTTCACTTACGTGGAGCCGGCCGTCGCGGCGCTGCTGGAGAAGTATGCGCTCCCGGCGGATCAGGCGATGGACGATTGGGAAGCGAGACGGGCCGAATGGCTCGGGCGGCAGGACGAATGGAACCTGGAGAAGACGTTCCACGAAGTCAAGGAGCAGTTCAAGACGCTGTACGCGCCGGTTCTGGACACCGTCGCATCGTTGCAGCCCGGGCTCGCCAAGCTGGCGGCGGGCAACCGGGACCGGATTTTGGAGCAAATCGCCTACTTGGAATCGCGTTCGGCGGACGCGTTCGCCAAGAGGCACGAATCGTCCCTTCGCCAGTGGGACCGCATCAGACAATCGCTGTCGCCTCTGGGCAAGCCCCAGGAGAGGGTGTACGGAGCGATTCATTTCTGGAATCGGTTCGGGCCGGATTGGCTGTCCATGTGGTTCGATCTTCCGTACGAGTCGGGCGGAGGGCATCGGATCGTGGAAGGCCTGCCCGTCGCCTGCAGCCATTCCCATGGAGGAATAGGATCATGAAAACCGCTCTGGAGAGCATCGTCCGCGATCGTTCGCTCGCGCCGGAAGGCAAGCTGAAAATCGACTGGGTGCAAGCCCATATGCCCGTGTTGAACCATATTCGCAAGGAATTCGAACGGGATCGGCCTTTCCAAGGCTTAAGAGTCGCCATATCCCTCCATCTGGAAGCGAAAACGGCCTACCTGGCCAAAGTGGTGCAAGCCGGCGGCGCGGAAGTCGTCATTACCGGCAGCAACCCGCTGTCGACGCAGGACGACGTGTGCGCCGCGCTCGTTGAGGACGGCATCGCGGTGTACGCCAAGTACAATCCCGATCCGCAGGAGTATAAGGATCTGATGGTCAAGACGCTGGAGACGAAGCCGGATCTGATCATCGACGACGGAGGCGATCTCGTCTCGATTCTTCATTCGGAGCGGCAGGATCTGCTCGCGCAAGTGCGCGGCGGGGCGGAGGAAACGACGACCGGCATTCTTCGCTTGAAAGCGATGGAGAAGGCAGGCTCGCTGAAGTTTCCGATGGTCGCCGTGAACGACGCGTATTGCAAATACTTGTTCGACAATCGTTACGGCACGGGGCAATCGGTCTGGGACGGCATTAACCGGACGACTAACCTCGTCGTCGCCGGCAAAACCGTCGTCGTGGGCGGCTACGGCTGGTGCGGCAAAGGCGTGGCGATGCGGGCCAAAGGGCTCGGAGCAAACGTCGTCGTAACCGAAGTGGACGCGATCCGCGCCGTCGAAGCTTACATGGACGGCTTCGCGGTCATGTCGATGGAGGAGGCGGCCCGGGTCGGCGATTACTTCGTGACGGTCACGGGCAACAAGGACGTCATTCGCGGCGCCCACATCGCCGAGATGAAGGACGGGGCGATTCTGTCCAACGCCGGCCACTTCGACGTCGAGGTCAACCTGGTCGAGCTCGCCGAGCTGGCCGTTTCGAAGCGCGTCGTGCGTCGCAACATCGAGGAGTACGCGCTCAAGGACGGGAGGAAAATTTACGTGCTGGCCGAAGGGCGTCTCGTCAACCTGGCGGCGGGCGACGGTCATCCGGCGGAGATCATGGACATGACGTTCGCGCTTCAGGCGACGGCGCTGCGCTACGTCAACGAGAATTACGAGCGCATCGGCAAGCAGGTGATCAACGTGCCGTACGAGCTCGACGAACGGGTCGCCCGCACGAAGCTGGAATCGCTCGGCATTCGGATCGACGCGTTGTCGGCCGAGCAGAGAGCGTATTTGGACAGCTGGACTTCCCATTAATCGGCGGTAACGGGCATCGTTGCCGCAGACAATCGAAATAACGGAACGAGAGGCGCTACCCGAGTCGGATGGACGACGAAGGGAACGCCTCTTTTTTGTTTGTTCACAGGCAACATTTCCCTTTTGCGCTTCGTCTATCCATCAAGAACATAAAAGGGGGAAAGAAAATGAAAGGAAAACGAAACCGGGCGCGCAAAGGGCTGATGGCCGCGCTAGCGGCCATGATGCTGCTGGCGGGACTCACGGCTTGCAGCTCCGCGAGCAGGGACGAGAATCTCTCGGCGAACGTCGCGCGGGACGGCGCTGTGCTGACGTCGAAAGCGGCCGCGCCTGCGGCGCAGGCTTCGTCCGCTCCTGCCGAGCGAGCAGGCCAGGGGGAGGTGGGCGCCGGAGCAGTAACGGCCGACTCCGCGATCGGCGGCGGGATCGGTCCGATTGCGGACGCGAATGCTGGCTACGGACGCAAGGTCGTCTATCAGGCGAACCTGGCGATGAAGGTCAAGGAGTTCCGGGCCGCGGAGGAGCAGCTGATGGATCTGATCGCGTTGTCCGGCGCATACGTGCTGCAGTTCGCCGACAGCGCGAACGCGAACGAGATCGGCGGGACGTACGTCGTCAAAGTCCCGTCGGAAGGCTTCTCGTCTTTCCTGGATCGGCTGAAGGGGATCGAAAGCCTGAAGTTCGAACGGGAAGTGAAAGGCAATGACGTGACGGAAGAGTACGTCGATCTCGAGGCCCGGCTGAAAGCGAAGACGACGGTCGAGGAGCGGCTGCTGTCGTTCATGGACAAGGCGACGGGAACCGACGACCTCGTCAAGTTCTCGAACGAATTGGCGCGGGTGCAGGAAGAGATCGAGCAGATCAAAGGGCGCATCCGGTATCTCGACGAGAATGTCGCCTTCTCGACGGTGCATCTTCGCCTGTACCAAACTTCCGGCCTCGCGGAAATTCAGGAAGATCCGCCGCAGAAGAGCGCGCTGGGCGACAGGATCGTCGGCGCCTGGAAGGGCAGCGGCAACGTGCTGCGCCAGATCGGCGAAGGGCTGCTCGTCGCGCTCGCGGCGATCTTTCCCGTGCTGGCCGTCGTCGGCGCGGTCGGCGCGCCGGTCTATTACGTCGTCCGGAAGCGCAACGCGGCGCGGCGGGCGGCCCGGGAACAATACCGAAGAGCATGGAACGCCGGACCTGAGGAGTCCAATAAGACGGAAGACGGGAAAGCCGAGGCCGGCGATCCGGCAACGCGACCCGCGGACGACGATTTCTCCCGGCCGCCCGAGCCCGGCGGAACCGGACGGCCCGATCCCGAAGACGGCGGTCGTTAATCTCGTAAAATATTTTTCGAAAATCCTGCCCAAGAGGCAGGATTTTTATTTTAGGGCGCGAATAATCATCAGTAAGTGGTTTAAAGTGGGGGAAAGTGGTGGAGATTGGGGGAGGTGTGGGGAGCTTATGTTTTTAGGGGAATTTCAGCATACGATCGACGATAAGGGAAGGATCATCATCCCGGCGAAATTCCGCGAAGCTCTCGGCACCGAATTCATCATTACCCGAGGACTGGACAATTGCTTGTTCGTCTATCCCCGCGAAGAATGGGCCCTGCTCGAACAGAAAATCAAGACGCTTCCCTCGATGGCGGCGAACGCGAGAGCGTTCTCCCGGCTGCTCTTCTCCGGCGCGTCCGAATGCGAGTGGGACAAACAGGGCAGGGTAAACGTACCGAACCACTTGCGGGAATACGCCAAGCTGGACAAGGAATGCACCGTTATCGGCGTGTCCAGCCGCGTGGAAATTTGGGACAAGGCGACATGGGAGGAATACTCGCGGCAGTCTGCCGAGTCGTTCAACGAAATCGCCGAGAAGCTGGTCGATTTCGATTTCAATTTCTGATTCGTCACCGGGAGGCAGCAAAGATGTTTCACCACGTGACCGTATTGAAAGAACAATCCGTGGACGGCTTGAACGTCCGGCCGGACGGCGTATACGTCGACTGCACCTTGGGCGGGGCGGGGCATAGCGAACGGATCGCGTCCCTGCTCGGCCCGGAAGGCCGATTGATCGCTTTCGACCAGGACGAGGCCGCGCTCGCGAACGCGAGAGAACGCTTGGCCCCTTACGGAGAGCGCGTAACCTTGGTGAAAAGCAACTTCCGGCATTTGATCGCGGGACTGAGAAGCGCGGGAGCGCCGGAGGCGGACGGGATGCCGTCGGTGGACGGCATTCTGTTCGATCTCGGGGTATCGAGTCCGCAATTGGACGAAGCCGATCGCGGCTTCAGCTACAATCGCGACGCCGCGCTGGACATGCGCATGGACCGCGGGCAAGCGCTCACGGCCAAGATGATCGTCAACGAGTGGGAGGAGCGGGAGATCGCGGACATTCTTCGGGATTACGGGGAAGAGAAGTTCGCCCGCAAAATCGCCGCAAGCATCGCCCGCTCCCGGGACAAGGCGCCGATCGAGACGACGGGGCAGCTGGCCGAAATCGTAAAGGCGGCGATCCCGGCCGCGGCCCGACGCACGGGTCCCCATCCGGCGAAGCGTTCGTTCCAGGCGCTGCGGATCGCCGTCAACGACGAATTGGGCGCTTTCGAAGAGGCGCTCGGGCAAGCGATCGATTGCCTGCGTCCGGGAGGACGCATCGCCGTCATTACGTTTCACTCCTTGGAAGACCGCATCTGCAAGACGACGTTCGCCAAGGAAACGGCCAGCTGCAGTTGCCCGCCGGATTTTCCGGTGTGCGCTTGCGGCGGAGGCGACGGCCGGCTGCGATTGACGCCCCGCAAGCCGATCGTGCCCTCCGAAGAGGAACTGGCCGCCAACCCGAGGGCTCGATCATCGAAATTAAGAATCGCCGAGAAGCTCGGCTAGAGGTCGTTCAAAAAGTGTGATCAAAATTGGACTGATCAATCTGAGAGGGGCACAAGGTGACATGGCATACTATGGGAACTTGGCGCTTCGCCCGGAGCGCGCAGACGAGCAGCAGGTCAAGCCGGGCGGCCGCGGCGCCGCTGCGCCTGCCAAAGCCGCGCGCCGGCGCGCGATTCCGATCGGCGAGAAGCTGCTCTACCTGCTCACGATCGGTCTCGTCGTCCTGATCGCGGGTTTTATCATTTTCCGCTACGCGCAAATCTATCAAATCAACAGCCAATTGCAGTCGACGAACAAAGCGTATAATCAGGAAACGGAACAGACGAAGGAGCTGCAGAAGGAAGTGGAACGCCTGAGCGATCCGAACCGGATCAAGGATATTGCCAAAAGCAACGGCTACGTTCCCTTGTCTGGCGATCGTATCGTCGCGTCCAAGGACGTGCAGCCTCCGGTCGCGTTGGGGCCCTAGGGCCGAACGGCAAAGAGGGTTAGCATGATGACGAAAAGAATCAAATTGCGGTCGTTGCTGGCGGGAGGGATCTTCACCCTCCTTTTTATCGGTTTGATCGTGCGCGTGTATTGGGTGCAGGTCGTCAAGGCCGAATTCTGGACGGAAAACGCGATGAAAGTATGGAGCGCTAGCGAGACGCTTCAGCAGGAACGGGGAGCGCTGCTCGACCGGAACGGCAAATTGCTGGCGATGGATGCCGGGGCTTATACGGTGGCCGTCAACCCGAAACGGATCGCGGAGCTGGACAAGAAGCATCCGGAATTGAAGCTGCCGGAGCGGTTCGTCGCGGAGCTCCATGCCGCTCTGGGAACTTCCGAGAGCAATCTCAGAGAGATGATCGCGTCGAAGAAGGACGACGGCGAATACCGGGTGCAACGGGAAATCCGGCCGGAAGGCTGGAAGGTGGACAAGCGGGACATCGAAAGCCTCGAAGCGTTCCGGGAGGAAATCCGCAAGGAGACGAAAATCAAAAACGACGTCGGGCTGTATTTCTTGCCGGAGACGAAGCGCTACTATCCGAACGGTCCACTCGCTTCGCACATCCTCGGCTACGAGGACAAGGAAGGGAACGCCATTATGGGGCTGGAGAAAAAGCTGAACGATCTGTTGGCCGGAGAACCGGGGTTCCTCAAATACCAGAAGGACGGGTCGCGCACGCAGCTCCCTAATGGGGAAGTGGAGTTCAGGCAGGCGGTCGACGGCAAGAACGTCACCTTGACGATCGACCGGGACATTCAAACCTTCATCGAGGATGCGCTGCGCGCCGGCTACGAGAAGTACAAGCCGATCAGCATCACGGCGATCGCGGCGGATCCGAATACGATGGAAATTCTCGGGATGGCCAGCTTGCCGGATTTCGATCCGAACGAGTATTGGGAGTTGGCTAATCGGCAGGAAGCGTTCCGCAATAACGCGATCCAGTCGCTGTACGAGCCGGGCTCCACGTTCAAGATCGTCACGTTGGCCGGCGCGGTCGAGGAAGGGCTGTTCAATCCGAACGCCACCTACAAATCCGGTTCGATCAAGTACAGCGAACGGGATCGGCCGATCAACGACCATAACAACGGGCTCGGCTGGGGCGAGATCACCTATCTGGAAGGGCTCAAGCATTCCAGCAACGTGGCGTTCGTCAAGCTGGGCTACCAGATGCTCGGAAAGGAAAGGCTCGTCAATTACATTAACGATTTCGGCTTCAGCCAGAAGACCGGCATCGAGCTGCCGAACGAGGTGTCGAGATCGTTCAGCCTCGATTGGCCGTCCGAGGTCGCGACGGCGACGTTCGGCCAAGGCAAGGTGCTCGTCACGCCGATCCAGCAGGTCGCGGCGGTGGCGGCCGTCGCCAACGGCGGCAAGCTGATGCAGCCGCACATCGTCAAGTCGATCAGCGACCCGAACACCGGGGAGAAAACCGTGACGGAGCCGAAGCTCGTGCGCCAAGTCATCTCCGCGGAAACGTCGCGCCAAGTGGGCGAATATTTGGAGACGGTCGTCAGCGATCAGGAGATCGGCACCGGCCGCAGCGCGTTTACGCCGGGCTACCGGATCGCGGGCAAGACGGGAACGGCGCAGAAGGTCGTCCAATCCGGCGGCTATGCCAAAAACAAATACGTCGTATCGTTCATCGGCTATGCCCCGGTCGAGAATCCGAAAGTCGTCCTGTACGTCGTCGTGGACGAGCCGCAGATCGACAACGCCGGAGGTGGCGCGGTCGCGGGACCGATCTTCAAGGAAATCATGGTCAAATCGCTGGAGCATCTCGGCATCGAGCCGAAGCAGGACAAGCGGGACGACCATGGAACGTCTTCCTCGGCCGAAGGGAAAAGCGCGGAAGCGACCCAATCCGTGCCGGATGTTGCGGGCATGACCGTTGCCCAGGCGCTTGCGGAGCTGAAAAAGCATTCGTTTCCGCACGGCGTGCTGGGCAAAGGAAGCAAGGTGCTGCAGCAGCTGCCGAAAGGCGGCAGCATGCTGCCGCCTTCCCAGCAAATTTACTTGCTGACCGATACGAAGCCCGGCAGCGTGCCGGAGCTGGCGGGGCTGTCGCTGCGGGACGCGCTCGAAATGTGCGCGCTGCTGCAGGCGGCTTGCACGGTCGAAGGAGAAGGCTACGTCGTCGGCCAGGAAGCGGTCAAGAAGGACGACAAGTGGACGCTGCGGTTGATGCTCGCTCCGCAAGGCCAAGCCGGAGAGGCGGTCAGGGAGACGGCCGACGGAACGGCGGACGCGGCGGCGGATTCGGCTTCCGAACCGCCCGACGAGGAGTGAAGGCTTGTTCTAACCCGCTTGCACCGGGAATAGTCTGGAACTAGGCGCGAGCCTCGCAGACGTTCCCGGGTAAGGGGGTTTTTCACGTATGAAAATATCGCAGGTGACGGTGCGCAAGCGGCTCTATATCGCGCTGGTGCTCTCCGTCGTTGCCTTCGCGGCTTTGATCGCGCGCCTCGCCTACGTGCAGCTCGTCATCGGCGGAGAGATCGCGAAGAGGGCCGAAGATTCGTGGAGACGCGATATTCCGTTCCAGGCGAAGCGGGGAGAAATCACGGACCGCAACGGCGTCCGCCTGGCGTACAACGTCAGCGCGCCGACGATCTACGCGATTCCGGTGCAGATCAAGGACAAGCGGGAAACGGCCAGGAAGCTCGCGGGTCCGCTCGGCATGTCCGAAGACCAGTTGTTTACGCAGCTGTCCAAGCGCGCGTCGAGCGTCGAGCTGAAGCCCGGCGGCCGCAAGATGACGACGGAGAAGGCGCAGGAAATCCGCGCGCTCGGCTTGCCCGGCATCGTCGTGACGGAGGATACGAAACGCTATTATCCGTTCGGCAGCCTCGCTTCCCACGTGCTCGGCTTTACGGGAAGCTATAACCAGGGCTTGGCGGGACTGGAGCTGAGATACGAGGACCGGCTTACGGGCATGAGAGGCAACGTGTCTTCGCTGACCGACGCCGCCGGGCGCAAGATGCCGCAATCCTCGGATCTGTTCGTGCCGCCGCAGGACGGTCTGACGCTGCAGCTGACGATCGATCAGACGATCCAATCGGTCGTGGAACGCGAGCTCGACCAGGCGATGCTGCAGTACGACGCAGACGGCGTCATCGCCATCGCGATGAACCCGAATTCCGGGGAAGTATACGCGATGGGAAGCCGGCCGACGTTCCAGCCCGATCGATACCAGGAAGTCGACCCGCAAGTATACAATCGCAATCTCCCGATCTGGATGACGTACGAGCCCGGGTCCACGTTCAAGATCATTACGTTGGCCGCGGCGCTGGAAGAGGGCAAAGTCGACTTGCAGCACGAGCATTTTTACGATCCCGGCTACATCGAAGTCGCCGGCGCCAGGCTGCGCTGCTGGAAGAAGGGAGGACACGGCAGCCAGACGTTCCAGGAAGTCGTCGAAAATTCCTGCAACCCCGGCTTCGTCACGCTCGGCAACCGGCTGGGCAAGGATCTGCTCTTCTCTTACATTCGCGATTTCGGCTTCGGCAAAAAAACGGGCATCGATCTGCAGGGGGAAGCAAGCGGCATTCTGTTCAAGCCGAAGCAGGTCGGGCCGGTCGAGCTGGCGACGACCGCGTTCGGGCAAGGCGTATCCGTGACGCCGATCCAGCAGATTGCGGCGGTGTCCGCGGCGATCAACGGCGGCAAGCTGTATAAGCCGTACGTGTCGAAATCGTGGATTCAGCCGGAAACGGGCATGATTCTGGAAGAAGCGAATCCGCAGCCGGTCCGGCAGGTCGTCTCGGAAGAAACATCCAAAAAAGTCCGGGAGGCGCTGGAGAAGGTGGTCGCGCAAGGAACGGGGGGCAAAGCGTTCCTGAACGGCTACCGGGTCGGGGGAAAGACGGGAACGGCGCAGAAGGTCGTGAACGGGCGCTATTCCAAAAACGAGCATATCGTGTCCTTCATCGGCTTCGCGCCCGCCGACGATCCGCAGCTGATCGTCTACGTCGCCGTCGACAATCCCCAAGGGATCCAGTTCGGGGGCGTCGTCGCCGCGCCGATCGTGCGCAACATTCTGGCGGACGCCTTGCCCCATCTCGGCGTCGAGCCGAGAACCGAACAGGTGGAGAAAAGGCATAAATTCGGCTCCGGCGAGCCCAAATTCGTCACCGTTCCGAATCTCGTCGGCAAGACGGTGTCGGACTTGTACGAGGACATGAATTCGAATTTCCAGCTGGCCGCAGCGGGCTCCGGAAATACGGTCGTGAGGCAGGCGCCGGCGGCCGGGGCGCGAGTCGAACAAGGCTCGGTTATCCGCATCTACTTGGGCGCGGAGGATTAAAACTTTCTTTTCCGCTTGAATGAGGGGCGTCCGTTGGACGATAATGAGATTACGTTCGATTCGCGAACCCGACCGAATACGCGAGGAGAGAATACATAGATGAAATTATCCGATCTTGCCAATCAATTGCTGCTGTCCCGGATCGCCGGCGATGCCAACGTCGCCGTGCGGGAGCTGGAAGCCGATTCCCGCCGCGTTTCTCCGGGCTGCCTGTTCTTCTGCCTGCCTGGCCATACTGTGGACGGACACGATTACGCGGAGCAAGCGGTCGCCCGGGGGGCGGCCGCTCTCGTCGCGTCCCGCGAGCTGCCGGTCGACGCGCCCCAACTGATCGTGCCGGACACCCGCCGGGCGCTCGCGCAAATCGCCGATTATTACTACGGAAGGCCTTCCGCCAAGCTGCGGCCGATCGGGGTGACGGGCACGAACGGGAAAACGACGACGACCTACTTGGTCGAGCGGATTTTGGCCGGCGCGGGCACGAAGGCCGGCGTCATCGGCACGATCGAGACTCGCTACGGGGCCGCCCGCATTCCGATGTCCGGCACGACGCCGGACGCGCTCGAGCTGCAGAAGATTTTTCGCGACATGGTCGACGCGGGCACCGAGCGCTGCGTCATGGAAGTTTCTTCCCATGCCCTGGAGCAAGGCCGCGTGAAGGGCGTGCGCTTCCGCACGGCGATTTTCACCAATTTGACGCAGGACCATCTGGACTATCACGGCACGATGGAAGCTTACGAGGCGGCTAAGGGCCTCTTTTTTTCCCGGCTCGGCAACGTTTACGCCGAACGGCCGGAGGAGCGGTCCTACGCGGTGCTTAACGCGGACGACGAAGCGTCGGCCCGGTTCGCCAAGCTGACGGCGGCGGAAGTCGTCGCCTACGGCATCGACAACGACGCGAATTTGCGAGCGTCCGGGGTGCGGATCGCGGCGAGCGGCACGTCGTTCCGGCTGGATACCGCGAACGGCAGCCGGGACGTCCGGCTGAAGCTCGTCGGCAAGTTCAACGTCTATAACGCGCTCGCCGCGCTGGGCGCGGCCGTCTGCGAAGGCATCGGTCTCGACGAGGCGATCGGCAGCCTGGAAAGCATCGAAGGCGTTCCCGGCCGCGTGGAGCCGGTCGACGCCGGCCAGCCGTTCGCGGTCGTCGTCGATTACGCCCATACGCCCGACGGCTTGGAGAACGTGCTGAACACGGTCAAGGAGCTGACCGAGCGGAACGTCATCTGCGTGTTCGGCTGCGGGGGCGACCGGGACGCGAAGAAGCGTCCGATCATGGGGCGCATCGCGGCCCGGCTCGCCGACAAAATCATCGTCACGAGCGACAATCCCCGCACGGAGGACCCGCACGGGATTTTGCGCGATATCGAAGCCGGCTTGCGGGAAGCGGGAACGCCGGACGACCGTTACGAGCTCGTGCCCGATCGGCGCGCCGCGATCGAAAAAGCGGTTGAAATGGCAGGCCCCGGCGATGTAGTATTGATTGCGGGGAAAGGCCATGAGGCCTATCAGATCGTCGGCGGCGTCAAGCACGATTTCGACGATCGTCTCGTCGCGAAAGAAGCGATAAGGAGTCGAATGACGTGATCATGGCTACGGTTCGGGAAATTGCCGCGTGGAGCGGAGCGACGGGCGTAAGCGGCTTGACGGGCGGAGGTCCGGTAGTGTCGGGCGTTTCGACCGATACGCGCAAGATCGTGCCGGGGCAATTGTTCGTGCCGCTCCGGGGCGACCGGTTCGACGGCCACGACTATATCCGCGCGGCGGAAGAAGCGGGCGCGGCCGCGGCGCTGTGGGACGAATCCGTACCGATGCCGGAATCGGGCATCCCGCTCGTTCGCGTCGCGGACACGCTGGCCGCGCTGCAGACGCTGGCGAAAGCTTATTTGCGCGAAGGGCTCAACGTCCGCACGGTCGCGGTGACCGGCAGCAACGGCAAAACGACGACGAAGGATCTGGTCTCGGCCGTTCTGGCGACGACGTTCGTCGTACATAAAACCGAAGGAAACTACAACAATCATATCGGCTTGCCCCTGACGATTCTGGGAGCGCCGAGAAATACCGAAGTGCTCGTGCTCGAGATGGGCATGAGCGGCTTCGGCGAAATTTCGCTGCTGTCCCGGCTGGCGGAGCCGGACGTCGCGATCGTGACGAATATCGGGGAAGCGCACCTGCTTCAGCTCGGCACCCGCCGGAACATCGCGAAGGCGAAGCTGGAAATTATGGACGGCCTGAAGCCGGGGGGGACGCTCGTCTACCTCGGCGACGAGCCGTTGCTCGCGGAGGAGCTTGCGGACGCGCGGGCGGACCGGAGGGCGAGACTGCTGGCGTTCGGGGAGGAGGCGGCCAACGATTGGGTCGCCCGCTACGTCAGAGTGACGGCGGACGGGACGCAGTTTACCGCGTCCGGCGAAGCCGAACGGGTCTTTGAATTGCCGATTCCGGGCCGGCACAACGCCGTGAATGCGCTCGCGGCCGTCGCCGTCGGGCGGCTGTTCGGCTTGCCGTTCGAACGAATCGGGGAAGGCCTCAAGCTGGCGAAGCTGACGGGCATGCGGATCGAACGCGTCGCCGCCCACAACGGGGCGGTCGTTCTGAACGACGCCTACAACGCCAGCCCGACGTCCGTCAAGGCGGCGATTCGTCTCGTCGCGGAGCTCGAAGGCTTCCGGCGCAAATGGGTCGTGCTCGGAGACATGCTCGAGCTGGGAGAGAAGGAGAAGCAATTGCACGGCGAGATCGGCCGTTATTTGGACGAAACGAAGGCGGATCGGGTGCTCGCGTACGGGCCGCTGTCGCGATCGATTTACGAAGAAGCGAAGAGAAATTATCCGGACGGCGGCGTCCGCCACTTCGAAGACAAGGCCGCGCTCGTCGACTGCTTGCTCGGGGAATTGACCGCGGAAGATTTGGTGCTCGTGAAGGCTTCCCGGGGGATGAGACTGGAGGAAGTCGTCGTAGCGCTGCAGAGAGGAGGCATGGCGTAACGGAATGGACTATACATCGGTATTATGGACGTTGGCAGTTTCATTTTTGCTGGCGGTATTGTTCGGCCCCTTGTTCATTCCGCTGCTGCGCAGGCTGAAATTCGGACAACAAGTCAGAACGGACGGACCGGAATCCCATCTGAAAAAGTCGGGAACCCCGACGATGGGCGGCATTATCATCATGGTCGCGCTGACGATCGCTTTTGTGCGCTTTGCCGACCGGGGGGCCGAATATTGGGCGCTGATCGTCGCTTGCCTGGGCTTCGGACTCATCGGATTTCTGGACGATTATATTAAAATCGCGTTCAAGCGTTCGCTCGGCTTGACCGCGAAGCAGAAGCTGTTCGGTCAGCTGCTGTTTTCCACCGTTTTTTGTTATATTTTAATGGATATCGGCCACAGCACGGCCGTCGGCGTGCCGGGCACCGGCTGGAGCGTCGACCTCGGCTGGGCGTACTATTTGCTCGTTGTGGTCATGCTGCTCGGCGCCGCGAACGCCGTCAATTTCACGGACGGCCTGGACGGCTTGCTTGCCGGGACAAGCGCTTTGGCGTTCGGCGCCTTTGCCGTCATCGCGGTGGAGGCGAGCCAGCCTCACTCCGCCGTGTTCAGCGCGGCCGTCGTCGGCGCGGTGCTCGGCTTTCTCGTCTACAACGCGCATCCGGCCAAAGTGTTCATGGGAGATACCGGATCGCTCGGGCTCGGCGGCGGCATCGCCGCCGTCGCGATTCTGACGAAAACGGAATTGCTGCTCGTCGTCGTCGGCGGCGTGTTCGTCCTGGAGATGCTGTCCGTGATCATCCAGGTCGCGTCGTTCAAGACGCGCGGCAAAAGGGTGTTCAAAATGAGCCCGATTCATCACCACTTCGAGCTATCGGGCTGGTCGGAATGGCGCGTCGTCACGACGTTCTGGTTCGTCGGTCTGCTGCTGGCGGGAGCCGGCCTGATCTTGTTCAAAGCGAGTTAAAGGGGCAATCGAACAAATATGATGCAGCTTACATCCTATCGGGGCCGGCGGATCGTCGTCCTCGGCTTGGCCAGAAGCGGCGTTGCCGCGGCCAAGCTGTTTCACGGCGTCGGAGCCGACGTCGTCGTCAACGACAAGAAGGAGCGGGATCAATGCCCCGAAGCCGACGAATTGACGGCTTTGGGCATTTCTGTTGTGTGCGGGCATCATCCGGACGGGCTCGTCGGGAAGGAAACGGCGCTGCTCGTCAAAAACCCGGGCATTCCCTATTCCGCGCCTCCCGTCGTCGAGGCGCTCCGGCTGGGCGTGGAGGTGGTGACCGAAGTGGAGGTCGCGGGACGGCTGTCCCCGGCCCCGATCGTCGGCATTACCGGCTCCAACGGCAAGACGACGACGACGACGCTGGCCGGCGTGCTGCTCGAAGCCGCGGGCTTGAACCCGGTCGTCGCCGGCAACATCGGCCGTCCGCTCTGCGAAGCGGCGGCGGAAATCGCCGCGGACGGCTGGCTCGTCGCCGAGCTGAGCAGCTTTCAGCTGAAGGGGACGACAGATTTCCGCCCCCGGATCGCCTGCCTGCTCAACGTCGCGGAGACGCATCTGGATTATCACGGCACGATGGAGGATTACGTCGGTTCGAAGGCGAAATTGTTCGAGAACCAGACGCCGGAAGATATCGCGGTCTACAACGCGGACGACGAAACGTGCCGAAGCTTGGCGGAGGGTTTCCGGGGCCGCCGCTTTCCGTTCTCGGCGACGCGGGTTCTGCCGGCGGGCGTCATGATCGACCCGCCGTATCCGAGCCTTCGTCCGGGCGGCGACGAGGAAGACGAGGCCGAGAGGTGGATCGTCGGCCGCGGCCCGGACGGGGCGGAGCGGCGGATCGTGCGCGTCGGCGAGCTCGGCGTTCCCGGACGCCATAACGCGGCCAACGCGCTGGCCGCCGTCGCGATCGCCCTGGCGGCCGGGGCCGACCCGGAGAAGCTGGCGGAGCCGCTGCGCGATTTTCGCGGCGTGGAGCACCGTCTGGAATATGTCGGAACGTTCCGCGGCGTGAAATTTTACAACGATTCCAAGGCGACGAATCCGGTGGCGACAACGATGTCGATCCTGTCGCTGCCTTCTCCGCTCGTGCTTGTCGCGGGCGGGCTGGACAGAGGCTCGGATTACATGGAGCTGCTCCCGGTGTTCCGCGACAGGATCAAGGGTTTGGCCGCGATCGGAGAGACGAGGGAGAAGCTCGCCCGCGTCGCCGGGTTGGCCGGTTTAACTCGCGTGAAACTCGTCGAACCTGAGGAGGACGCCGAGACGACGCTGAGAAGGGCGGTGGCGGAAGCCGCCGCGATGGCCGAACCCGGAGACATCGTGCTGCTGTCTCCCGCCTGCGCGAGTTGGGACATGTTCCCCTCCTACGAGGTTCGGGGCCGCATTTTTAAGCAATCGGCGCATACGTTGTAGAAGGGGGCGTGTCCCCACTTCCGCATTTCGTGAGGTGTCCGATTCATGGCCAAAACCCGCTCCGTTCCCGACGTCTGGATGATCGCCGCCACGCTTGGCATCTTGGCCATCGGCGTGGTCATGGTGTACAGCGCCAGCGCCGTCGCCGCTTTTCATGACTACGGGGATTCGTATTATTACGTGAAGAGACAGCTGCTGTTCGCGGCGCTCGGCATCGCCGCCATGTTCGTCGCGATGAACGTCGATTACGCGTTCTGGCGCAAGTGGTCGGTGCCCGCGCTGCTCGTCTGCTTCGCGCTGCTCGTCGTCGTGCTCGTGCCCGGGCTCGGCGTCGTGCGCGGCGGGGCCCGAAGCTGGCTGGGCATCGGTTCGTTCGGCATTCAGCCGTCGGAGTTCATGAAGCTGGCGATGATCGTCTTCATCGCGAAGTTTTTGTCGGAGCGGCAAAACCAAATTACCGATTTTACGAAAGGCTTGCTTCCGCCGCTAGGCATTCTGGGAGCGGCGTTCGGCTTGATCATGCTTCAGCCGGACCTCGGCACCGGCACCGTCATGATCGGGGCTTCCTTGCTCGCGATCTATGTCGCGGGCGCGAAAATCGCGCATCTGGCCGCTCTGGCGGGGGTCGGCGCGGCGGGCTTGGTCGGCCTGATCGCGGCGGCGCCTTACCGCTTGCAGCGGATAACGGCGTTCCTCGATCCGTGGCAGGATCCGCAAGGCGCCGGCTACCAATCGATCCAGTCGCTGTACGCGATCGGACCGGGAGGGCTGGCCGGACTCGGGCTAGGCATGAGCCGGCAGAAGTACAATTATTTGCCCGAGCCCCAGACGGACTTCATTTTTTCGATATTGGCCGAGGAACTCGGATTTATCGGAGGATCCTTGCTGATCGTGCTCTTCCTGCTCTTGATCTGGCGAGGCATGAGAACGGCCATCACGCTGACCGATCCGTTCGGCAGCCTGCTGGCCACCGGCATCGTCGGCATCTTCGCCGTTCAAGTGCTGATCAATATCGGCGTCGTCATCGGCATGCTGCCGATCACGGGAGTGACGCTTCCGCTCGTCAGCTACGGCGGATCTTCGTTGACCCTGCTCTTGACGGCGCTCGGCATTTTGCTTAATCTATCCCGTTATTCGAGGTGAAGACCATGCGCGTCGTGCTGACCGGCGGAGGAACCGGCGGACATATCTATCCTGCGCTCGCCATCGGTCGCGAGATCGAGACCAGGCAACCGGGCACCGAGTTGCTCTACATCGGCACGAGCCGCGGGCTCGAAGGGCGAGTCGTGCCGGAGCAGGGCATCCGGTTCGAAAATATTACGATTACCGGCTTTCGCCGGTCGTTGTCGCTGGAGAACGCGCGGACCGTCCTGCGTTTTCTGCAAGGCGTTCGCCGCTCCAAGCGATTGCTCAAGGCGTTCAAGCCGGACGTCGTCGTCGGGACCGGAGGCTACGTCTGCGGACCCGTCGTCTACGCCGCGTCCCGGCTGGGCATTCCGACGCTTATCCACGAGCAGAACGTCCTGCCGGGCTTGACGAACAAGTTTTTGAGCCGCTACGTCGACGGCGTCGCGGTCAGCTTCGCCGAGTCCGCGGCGTTGTTCGGGAAATGCCCGGACGTCGTCCATGCGGGCAATCCGTGCGCGTCGCGGGTGCTCCAAGCCGACGCGAACCGCGGCTTCTCGTCGCTCGGCCTGAAGCCCGGCACGCCGTTCGTCTTGATCGTCGGCGGTAGCGGCGGCGCGCGCGCGCTCAACGAAGCGGTCTTCGGCATGATTCCGCTGCTGAGCCGCCTTCCGGACGTGCACGTCGTGTTCGTGACCGGCGAACGATTTTACGCCGAAGCCGAAGCGTCGATCGCGCAGCTGTCGCGGGAGCGCTTGGCTCGCGTACAAGCGCATCCGTATATCCATGGGATGCCGGACGTGCTGGCTGCGGCGTCTCTATACGTCGGCCGCGCGGGCGCATCCCTGCTCGCGGAAGTCGCGTCGCTCGGCAAGCCGTCGATCCTGATTCCGTCGCCCAACGTGACGAACAATCACCAGGAAGCGAACGCGAGAAGCTTGTCCGACGCCGGCGCGGCGGATATGATTCTCGAACGGGAGCTGACCGGCGAATCGCTGTTCGCGCGGATCGGCGGAATCATGGGGGATGCCTCCCGCCGGGAGAGGATGGCGAAAGCGTCCCGGGCGCTCGGTATGCCGAAATCGGCCGCCATCATTTACGAACAGATCATCCGGTTGACGGAACGGAACAACCGGCGCCGATAGGCGATCATAGACATAAAGAACGGCCTTCGGACGGCGCGGACATGGGCGTTTGTCACCACCCTCGCCCACCCGTCATAAGATACAGCGTGATCGTGGCTGCCGAACCGGGAGCCGAGGCAACGAGAGCAACGCGCCCCGAAGGACTCGTAAGGAGGAACTTGCCATGCAGCAATTGGTCGCTGAGCTTAAAGACGCGGGAATCGGCCAAGTACGGACGAACGAGCCGCTCTCCGGGTATACGACATGGAAGATCGGCGGACCCGCCGACCTGTTCATCGTTCCGGAAACCGAAGAAGAGCTCGAAGCCGCTTTAGGCGCGTTGTCGCGTCATAACGTGCCATGGTGCGTGCTCGGCCGGGGATCCAATACGCTGGTGACCGACAAGGGCGTGCGAGGGGCTGTCCTCAAGCTGGGCAAAGGCTTCGAGGAGCTGCGTTTCGATGGCGAGACGGTGATCGCGGGCGCATCGTATTCGTTCATCAAGCTTTCGGTCATGGCCGGCAAAGAAGGGCTTACCGGACTGGAATACGCGGGAGGGATTCCCGGTACGGTAGGCGGCGCCGTCTATATGAACGCGGGCGCTCACGGTTCGGATATTTCACGCATCTTACAGTCAGCCAGCATCGTTTGGGAAGACGGCAGTCGGGCGGAGCTCGGGAACGAGGAGATGAAATTTTCCTATCGCCGCTCCATCTTGCAAGAACGGAGGGGGATCGTGACCCGCGCGGTTTTCCGCCTGGCGAACGGGGACCGCAAGGAAATCGCGGCGGCGTTGGCCACGTACAAGGATCGCCGCCGCCGCACTCAACCGTTGCAGATGGCATGCGCCGGAAGCGTCTTTCGCAATCCGCCGGGCGATCATGCCGCGCGGCTGATCGAAGCAGCCGGGCTCAAAGGGCTGCGGGAAGGCGCCGCAGAAGTTTCCCTGATCCATGCCAATTTTATCGTTAACCATGGCGGTGCTAAGGCTGAGGACGTACTCACCCTCATCAGAAGAGTGCAGCAAACGATCGAACAGACGAACGGAATAAAATTGGTGCCAGAGGTTCTCTTGTTGGGTGAGCGGTAACCCGGAGGTGAAACCCTTGGACAATTTGGTGATTGAAGGCGGGTATCCGCTTTCGGGCACCATCCGTATCCATGGAGCCAAAAACGCCGCTTTGCCGATTTTGGCCGCCAGCTTGCTCGCGGAAGGAGAAGTGACGATCCGCAACGTGCCCCGGCTGCTCGATATCGAGGTCATGCTGGACATTTTGCGGGACCTCGGTTGCAAGGCCCGGCACCAGGATACGGAAGTAAAAGTCGAAACGGCAGTCGCAACTTCCTCTCACATTCCGGAGATGCTGATGCGAAAAATGCGTTCCTCGGTTTTTCTGATGGGGCCGTTGCTCGCCAGGTTCGGCGAAGCGCAGCTCTATCAGCCCGGGGGATGCGCGATCGGCGAAAGAAAAATCGATTTGCATTTGCGGGGATTGGCCGCCCTCGGGGCGAGAATCGAAGAGAAGGGCAGCCGCATCGTATGCTCCGCCAGGCGGCTGCAGGGCGCCGAGATCAGCCTTGATTTTCCCAGCGTGGGAGCGACGGAAAACATTATGATGGCGGCCGTGCTTGCGCGAGGCAGAACGACGATTATCGGCGCGGCCAGGGAGCCGGAAATTCACGACTTGGCGCGGTTTCTGAACTGCATGGGCGCGCGCGTAAGCGGCGCGGGCACGGATACGATCGCGATCGACGGCGTGGAGTCGCTGACCGGCTGCGAGTTCGAGGTCATTCCCGACCGCATCGTCACCGGGACCGTCATGGTCGCCGCGGCGGCGACCCGGGGAGAGGTGACCCTGGAGAATACGCAGCCGGGGCATTTGACTTCTCTCATTCACGTGCTAAGGCGCGCAGGTGTTCAAATCGAGGTCGGCAATGATATAATGAGAATCGGCGCTTACAAGCGGCCGCTGGCGGTCGACCGCATCGTGACGTCGCCGTACCCCGCCTTTCCGACGGATCTGCAAGCCCAGGTGATGACGTTGCTGGCGCTTGCGGACGGAGTCAGCGTCTTGAAGGAAACGGTTTTCGAAGGCCGGTTCAAGCACGTGGAAGAGCTGTGCCGGATGGGGGCCGACATTCGGGTCGACTTGAACAGCGCGTTTATCAGGGGCGTGCCCCAGTTGTACGGAACGACCGTGGAAGCGACCGATCTCCGGGCCGGAGCCGCGCTCGTCGTCGCCGGCTTGGCGGCGCAAGGCTGCACCGTCGTCGAGCATGTGCATCACATCGATCGGGGCTACGACCGGATCGAGGAGATGTTCGGCAGGATCGGCGGGAACATTACACGCGAGGTTTACAAGAGCAAGGTTTACAGCTGACGGCGAAGTACCCCGCGCAGAATTTTCCGCCGCGGGGCTTTATTTTAATCAGATCATCGAGTACGGCGCGCAAAGGGGGGATGATTCATGAACGACAAGATTCCCGCATTGAAGAAGGCGGCGCCTCCGCCGCCCGGATCCCCTCGCGGGAAACGCTTGTTGAGGCTGCTCGTGGCGATCGCGGCGATCGTGCTCGTCGTGCTGTTCTTCCGTTCCCCGTTATCGGAAATTTCCGATATTCAAGTGTCGGGCGCCGAGCACGTCACTCGGGAGCAAGTCGTGCAAGCGCTGGGAGTTTCGCCGGGAGATTCGTTCTTTTTCCCCACGTCCGGCAAGCTGGCGTCCCGCCTGGAAAGGCTGGAGCCGATCGATTCGGCGCGCATCGTCAAGCATTTCCCCGGCGTGCTGCGCGTGGAGCTGCAAGAATACGAGCAGGTCGCCGCGAAGCTGTCCCGGGACGGTCGGATCTCGGCGATCCTCGCGAATGGCCTGATCCTGCCTTTGCCCGAAGGAAAATGGCCGGACAAGCCGATCTTGACCGGGTGGGAGGAGAACGATCCGCAGCTGGCCGAGCTTTGCCGCGCGTTAAGCGGGCTGCCCGGCGATCTTCTGGCCGATCTGTCGGAAATCCAGCCGGATCCGACCGTATCGTACGCGGACCGCATCAAGCTTTATACGAGATCGAAGTTCGAAGTGACGACGACGATCGGCCTCTTGCAGGAAAAAATCGGTTATCTTAGCGATATCGTGCAAAATCGGGAGCCCGGGAAGATCATCATGTTGGAAGCGGACAGTTATTTGCCCTATTCGGCGGAAATTGTTACCGACGAGGACTCCGAAGCCGATAAACTTAAGGAAAAGGACACTACTCAATAGGCGAAAAGAATGCTAGAATTTCTTTTATGGGCGAAGCGAGAGACTTGCATGAAGTCCGCCCGTTTATTAACCGATCATCATCTAAAAAAATTGTAGAAAAAAGAGGGAAAACCTCGTGGATGTGGAATATGTAGAGGAAGCATCCCTTATCCGCAGCCATTTCATCGATCTACGGGAGGTGCCACCGGTTGAGCAACAACGACCTCATCGTCAGCCTGGATATCGGAACGTCGAAAATCCGGGTGATCATCGGGGAAATCAGCAACGGGGCCATTAACATCATTGGCGTAGGTTCGGCGGATTCGGACGGAATCCGCAAAGGCGCCATTGTCGATATTGACCAAACCGTGCAGTCCATACGCAACGCCGTCGATCATGCCGAACGCATGGTCGGCATCGGAATCAGCGAGGTTTACGTCGGGATTACCGGCAATCATATCGCTTTGCAGAGCAACCACGGCGTCGTCGCCGTCTCCAACGAAGACAGGGAGATCGGCGAAGAGGATATCGAGCGCGTTTTGCAAGCGGCCAAAGTCGTCGCCCTGCCGCCCGAACGGGAAATCATCGGGCTCGTGCCCAAGCAATTTCTGGTCGACGGGCTGTCCGGCATTCAAGATCCGCGGGGGATGATCGGCGTCCGGCTCGAAGTCGAATGCACGATCATTACCGGCACGAAAGCCGCCGTGCATAACCTGATGAGATGCGTGGAGAAGGCAGGATTGAAAATATCCGGTCTGATCTTGATGTCTCTCGCCTCGGGCATGATGGCGTTGACCAAAGACGAGAAGCAGATGGGCACCGTCCTCGCCGATATCGGCGCGGGCTCGACGACGCTTGCCATTTTCGAAGGGGGAAGCTTGGCCGCCGTGTCTACGCTGCCGATCGGCGGCGACTATGTCACGAGCGACATTTGCTACGGGCTGAAGACCCAGACCGAACACGCGGAGAAAATCAAGCTGAAATACGGATGCGCCCGAATCGAGGACGCGGCCGAGGATCAGAAGTTCAAGGTCATGCGGGTCGGCAGCAACATGGAGAAGGAGTTCTCGCAGCTCGACCTTGCCAATATCATCGAACCGCGCATGCAAGAAATTTTCCAAATGGTTCGTCAAGAAGTCAAACGACTCGGTTATCATGACAAAATTAACGGGTACGTACTGACGGGCGGATCGGTCTCTTTGCCGAGCGTTCTGACGTTGGCTCAGATCGAACTCGAATCCAACGTCAGAATCGCCGTGCCGGACTATATCGGCGTCAGAGATCCGTCTTTCAGCAGCGGCGTCGGCATGATTCAGTATGTCACCAAATACGTTCGAACCCGCGGCGCAGCTGGACCCAAACGCGCTCCGAAAGCCAAGGCGGCCGCCGGAAGCGCGAGTACGGAATCCAAGCCTGGCATAGTTGAATGGTTCAAAAACATGTTCAAGGAATTTATTTGACCGCCGCATTCGAAAGGAACCATTCATCCGAAGCAAGGAGGAGTTAGTTAATATGTTAGAGTTTGATTTCGAAATGGAACCACTTGCGAAAATCAAGGTCATCGGGGTCGGCGGCGGCGGCAGCAACGCTGTAAACCGAATGATCGAGAACGGCGTCAAGGGCGTCGAATTCATTACCGTCAATACGGACGCTCAAGCGCTTCACTTGACGAAGTCCGAACAGAAAATACAGATCGGGGACAAGCTTACTCGCGGCCTCGGCGCCGGGGCCAATCCGGAAGTCGGGAAGAAAGCGGCCGAAGAATCCCGCGAGTTCATTACGAACGCGCTTCGCTCGGCCGATATGGTGTTCGTGACCGCGGGCATGGGAGGCGGCACCGGCACCGGAGCTGCGCCCGTCATCGCGGAGCTGGCCAAGGAGTGCGGCGCGCTGACCGTGGGCGTCGTCACCCGTCCCTTCACGTTCGAAGGACGCAAGCGCTGCACGCAAGCTGAGCAAGGCATCGAAGCGTTGAAAGAGAAAGTCGACACGCTGATTGTCATTCCCAACGACAGGCTGCTCGAGATCGTCGACAAGAAGACGCCGATGCTGGAAGCTTTCCGCGAAGCGGATAACGTGCTTCGCCAGGCGGTGCAAGGCATTTCCGACTTGATCGCGGTTCCCGGCTTGATCAACCTCGACTTCGCGGACGTGAAGACCATTATGTCCGAGCGCGGCTCCGCGCTGATGGGCATCGGACAAGCTTCCGGCGAGAATCGCGCGATGGAGGCGGCCCGCAAAGCGATCATGAGCCCGCTGCTCGAAACTTCGATCGAAGGCGCCCGGGGCGTGATCATGAACATTACCGGCGGATCGAATCTTTCTCTCTACGAAGTCAACGAGGCCGCGGAGATCGTAATCGCCGCTTCCGACCCGGAAGTCAACATGATCTTCGGCGCCATTATCGACGATAGTCTCAAGGACGAGATCAAGGTGACCGTCATCGCGACAGGCTTCGAGGGCAAGGGGCCGGCTCGCCGCCCTGCGGCGCCGTCCGCGCAGCCTCAGGCGCCGATTGAACCGGCAAGCGCAGGCGCAAGCTCGAACGAAACGCGACAATCGGGCGCGCTTCGCCCTTTCGGCAATCAGAACGTGTCCAGCGACCAGCTGGATATTCCCGCGTTTCTCCGCAATCGTCCTCGCGGAGACCGTTGATCTTTTCTCCTATATTCGACGTAAAGCTCCGGCGCCGCAATGCGAGACGCCGGAGCTTTTTGTCGTCTTTCCGATCGACAAAAAAAGGCTTGGAAGGTCGGCAAGATTAGACAGACACCGGATTTGAAAGCGATTATACTGATTTCATCCATCCCGATGGGGGCTGGCGAATGATCGTATACATCGACTTGGTGTTTCTGACTAACCTTGCCGTGGACGGCACCGTGCTCCTGGCGACCGCCAAAGCGCGCCGGTTCCGGCCATCCCGGAAGCGCGTTTTGTTCTCCGCTTTATTGGGAGCCTTGTACGCCGCCGCGATGTTCTGGGCCCGCATTCCTTATTTGTATTCCTTCGGAGGCAAACTATTCGTCTCGCTCCTGATGGTGTTGATCGCTTTCGGTTACGGCGGGCCTCTTAAGCTCGGACGCAATTTCGCGGCCTTCTACGCGATCAATTTCGCGACGCTCGGAGGCGTGATCGGGCTGTCCTCATTGCTGAAGTCGTTTGACTCGCCTTGGGGCGGCGCGCGTTTGACTCCGGACGGCGGAATTCTCTTGGAATGGCAAATGCAATTGGGATTGTTCGTCATCGCTTTTGCGTTGTCCGCTTGGCTGTTCCGCAACGCTTCCGAAACCGAACGCAACAGCCGGGATACGGAACGGCTGCTATGGGACGTCGAGATCCGGATCGGCGACGGCAGCTGGAAGGTGAAGGCGCTGCTCGATACCGGCAACCGTCTGTACGATCCGCTTACCCGGACTCCCGTCATGGTTATGGAAGCGGGCGTGTGGAAGGATCGATTGCCGGACGGATGGAGCGACAGACTTCAGTCGGAATCCCCCGACCGTTTAATCTCCGAGCTGGACGATCAAGAGCCGATGGAGGAGGATTGGAGAAGCCGGCTTCGTCTCGTTCCCTACCGCTCGGTCGGCGGGGGAAGCCGGCTGATGCTGGCCGTGAAGCCGGATGCCGTGCTGCTGCACCGGGGAGAACAACCTCCGATTCAAGTGAACCGGGTATTGATAGGTTTAGATGGAGGCACTTTGTCATCCGAAGGAACTTATCGCGCCATCGTCCATCCCGACATGGCTCAAGCCGACCGCGAATCGTCGGCTCCATCTCAACCTGCGTGACAGGAGGGCTTGCGCAAATGTTCGTGAAATTGAAATTGAGGATGCAATTATCGATTTATCGCCTGTTGATCCGGTTCGGATGGAAAAGCGAAGAAGTGTACTACATCGGCGGAAGCGAAGCTCTGCCCCCGCCGCTCAGCAGGGAAGAAGAAGAGTATTTGCTCGAGCGTCTTCCATCCGGGGATGCCGCGATTCGCGCCATGCTGATCGAGCGCAATTTGCGGCTTGTCGTCTACATCGCCCGCAAATTCGAGAACACGGGCATCCATATCGAAGATTTGGTGTCCATCGGCGCGATCGGACTGATCAAGGCGGTGAACACGTTCGACCCGGACAAAAAAATCAAGCTGGCGACTTACGCTTCCCGATGCATCGAGAACGAAATCCTCATGTATTTGCGGCGAAACAGCAAGACGCGAACCGAGGTTTCGTTCGACGAGCCGCTCAACATCGATTGGGACGGCAACGAGCTGTTGCTGTCCGACGTGCTCGGCACCGAAAACGATACGATTTACCGCAATATCGAAGAGCAGGTCGATCGTAAATTGCTGCATAAAGCGTTGGACAAATTAAGCGAACGGGAACGCACGATCATGGAGCTGCGCTTCGGCTTGGCGGACGGGGAAGAGAAGACGCAGAAGGACGTCGCCGACTTGCTCGGCATCTCCCAATCTTATATTTCACGGCTCGAGAAGCGCATCATCAAGCGCTTGCGCAAGGAATTCAACAAGATGGTTTAGCAATTGCGCGAATATTCGGGGTTCTTTGCGAGTTGGAATAAAAACCCCCTTCCCGGAGATACTTTACATTAACGCTGCTCCCCGGGAGGAATTGCTTTGACCCGTAACAAAGTGGAGATTTGTGGAGTGGACACCTCGAAGCTGCCCGTTCTCACCAATGCCGAAATGAGGGAATTGTTTCTCGCTCTGCAGACCCGAGGAGAGCTGGCCGCCCGGGAAAAGTTAGTCAACGGGAATTTGCGGCTCGTCTTGAGCGTCATTCAGCGCTTCAATAACCGCGGAGAATTCGTCGACGATTTGTTTCAAGTCGGTTGCATCGGGTTGATGAAGGCGATCGACAATTTCGATTTAAGCCAGAACGTTCGGTTTTCGACGTACGCCGTTCCGATGATCATCGGGGAAATTCGCCGCTATTTGCGCGACAACAATCCGATCCGCGTTTCCAGAAGCTTGCGGGATATCGCGTACAAAGCGTTGCAGGTTCGGGACCAGCTTACGAACATGCATTCTCGGGAACCGACGATATTGGAAATTTCCGAAGTGCTGAACGTGCCCAAGGAAGATATCGTCTTCGCGCTGGACGCGATTCAGGATCCCGTCTCCTTGTTCGAACCGATCTACCACGACGGCGGGGACCCGATCTTCGTCATGGACCAGATCAGCGACGAGCGCAACAAGGATATCCAGTGGATCGAGGAGATCGCGCTTCGCGAGGCGATGAGGAAGCTGAACGATCGCGAGAAAATGATCTTGTCCATGCGGTTTTTCGAGGGGAAAACCCAGATGGAAGTCGCCGACGAAATCGGCATTTCCCAGGCGCAAGTGTCCAGGCTCGAGAAATCGGCCATCCAACAAATGCAAAAGCACGTCAAATCGTAATCGGCTTCGGAGGGAAGCGGCCAGCCCGATCGAGGGCTCGCCTCTTCCCTTTACTATTATGATTGCCCCCGCAGCTTTCAAAAACGGTTGTCCTCTCCCTCTCTCCGGTTCCGTATCGCCAATATCCCTTTCGCTCAGGATGCCTTCGTTCCCCGTCGGCTCACCCGCATCTGGCCCCCCGTGCCGGACCTGAACCTGAACCAAACTCGGGCCCGAACTTGTAACCACCCCCCTATCGCCAATATCCCCTTCGCTCAGGCAAGGGCGCAATGTACCGAATAGGCAACTAGAGTGGTCTAATCCCCTTCGCTCAGGAACATTTCCCAGTAAAATGAGTGAAGATCCGGCCAATGATGTAGATACAGACTTAGAGGGGCAAGCACAATTAACTTGCATCCCTAAGAGACATCGCATATTCGCGTTTGTGGATGGCCGAGCGATCCTCCCGACGCACGAGGTCGGGGTAGGGGAGCGTGCGGTTGCCCGCGCTGGAAAGAAGCAATTCGGAAAATGCATCCGAAGCTCGGCTCCGGGCGTTGTAGTTGAAACAGAATTGATCCAAATACGATTGCAAGTGCTTTTCGCCGATGCCGTTGAAGGTATGATTGATCCAGTTCGCCGCCGATTGGCAGAGCCCGATTAGGGGACGATAGCGCTTGCTGCTGAATTTCTGCAAGACGATGGTAATATCCGAGGATGCGGAGTCGACGCATTGCTCGATAAACCGCCGGCCGCCCATCGGCGTAATTCGGTCGTAGACGAGAAATTCGTCTTGCACTTTTTTTATTTTCAAATGAACGATGCGGTCGTCTTCGGTTACGGTTGCTCCGAGCAATAACGGTTGTTCTTGCGGGTGGCGATAAATCGTCGGATTGTAGGGCCGGCCGTACGTCCCGCAATTGACGCGGACGAGGCCGGAAAGCAACTCCTTGGAGGCCGAGCAAGCCATTGCGTGACGAAGTTTATGACAGACGAGCCATGCGGTTTTGTAGGTTACTCCGATCGTTGACGCCAGCCGAGCGGCGCTGATGCCTTGCGGAGCTGCGTGAAGATACAGCGCCTGGAACCAGCGGGTCAAGGGGATGCGGCTTCCTTCCATGATCGTGCCGGCGATCAGCGACGTTTGGGCTCCGCAAGAGCGGCATTCGTACAAGGGCAACCTGCGGGATCGGATCGTATAGTAAAGCTTATGAGAGCAGCGCGGACAAGCGAAGCCTTGCGGCCACCGGGTCGAAAATAATGCTTGGGCGCATGTGGTTTCGTCGGAAAATCGATCGCAAAACTGTTCATATGAAAGTTGTTCGGACATTTAAATCGCCTCCATGTCGAACATTTGTTCTTGTTTTTATTGTAAGTAGTTTTTTCCAAAAATGCAAGGGAAAAATGATCGCGACCGACATCTTTGTTCTGAACGAAGGGGATAGTGGAGATAGGGGGAGCGGAGCAGGTATGTGGCATGGCAACGGAAGAGCAGGCGAAAAAAGTGCGGGACTGAACGAAGGGGATAATGGAGATAAGGAGCTTGCGGAGGAATAGGAGACGTTTCGTACATTTTTCCCTTGCGGGTCATATATTTAGAAGTAGGGTACGAGTGCCCGGTCGGATTGGGGGCGAGGGAGGTTGAAAATTTCCGATTTTCAAACGAAGGACGTCATCAACATCGTCGACGGGAAGAAGCTGGGGCAGGTGAGCGATCTCGAGCTGGATTTGCGCCAAGGGAGGATCGATTCGATCGTGGTGCCGACATCGACGAGGCTGTTCGGGATGTTCGGAGGCGGCAACGACGTCGTCATCCCGTGGAGGAATATCGTGAAAATCGGCGCCGACGTCGTGCTCGTTCGTCTGGATGACGCCAAGGTGTTCCGGCTCGAGGACGGAGAACAGCATGCGGGCAGATAGCTCTATCGGCGCATTCCTTCCGAATGCGCCGATGCTGTGGTACACTGAGGGGCGGGAGGTGCGAAGGGATGGAGCCTTTTCAACTCGGAGAGGCGGCGGACGGCCAAGATGCGCTGTTCCTGCTGCGAAATTGGTGCGAAGAGGACGGGGTGACGGCCGGATTCACGACGAGGCGGGCCGGCAATGCGGCGCTCCACGTCGGCGACGACCCGGACGAAGTCGTTCGAAATCGCGAGAAGGTCGCCGAACGAGTCGGCTGGAAGTTCGATTCGTTTACATGCGCGGAGCAGGTGCACGGCACGAACGTCCGCGTCGTGTCGTCGGCGGACGCCGGCCGGGGGCGCGACAGCCGCGGCAGCGCCTTCCAGGACGCCGACGCGCTCGTCACGAACGAATCCGGCGTGTTGCTGGCGATGTTTTTCGCAGACTGCGTGCCTCTGTATTTTTACGATCCGGTATCGGGCAGCATGGGACTTGCCCACGCCGGCTGGAAGGGAACGGTGTCCGGAATAGCGGAAATCGCGATCGAGAAAATGCGTGCCGCGTTCGGGATCGACCCGGCGAATTTAAGGGCTGCGATCGGCCCTTCCATCGGAGTCTGCTGCTACGAAGTGGACGAAACGGTGCTGCGTCACGTTCGGTCCCTCGGGGAGAAGCTGGCGCTGCCGGAAGCCGAAGGCTTCGTCAGCCCTGCAAATAAGGAAGGGCGGGCGCGCCTCGACTTGAAACATTTGAACCGACAACTTATGATAAAAGCAGGAATTATGCCGAGCCGCATCGAATTGTCTTCATGGTGTACAAGCTGTCGAACGGACCTGATGTTTTCCCACCGCAAGGAAAAAGGAAATACGGGCCGCATGATGAGCTGGTTGGGCAAGAAATCGAGGTGATCGCTTCGTGGCTTTGGAGGACCGTCTGCGAGACGTGGAAAGCCGGCTGCAGCAAGCGTGCGCGCGCGCCGGAAGGAAGCGGGAGGACGTGCGGATCGTCGCCGTAACGAAGACCGTATCGACGGAGAGCGCCGCCGCGGTCGTGCGTGCGGGCGTCGCGCATATCGGGGAGAACCGGTGGCCGAACGCAAAACCGAAATGGGACGCCTTGGGGGGACAAGCCGTTTTTCATTACATAGGGTCCCTTCAAACGAACAAAGTCAAGGATATCGTCGGAAAGTTTGATTATATTCATTCTTTGGACCGGATTTCGTTGGCGGCCGCGATCCACAAGCGAGCGTCGGCGCTGGACGTTCAAGTGCCCTGCTTCGTGCAGGTGAACGTGTCGGGGGAAGCGTCGAAGCACGGTCTCGGCCCGGACGGCGTGCGGCCGTTTCTCGAGGAGCTGGGCGGCTATGACCGCATCGTACCCGTCGGGCTGATGACGATGGCTCCGTTCGAGAGCGAGCCGGAGGCGACGAGACCGGTATTCCGCGCCCTCCGGCAGCTAAGGGACGAGTTGAACGAATCCGCGCCGCTCAGGAAGCCGCTGACCGAATTGTCGATGGGCATGTCCAACGATTTCGAGATCGCGGTAGAGGAAGGCGCGACTTGGGTGCGTTTGGGAACGGTGCTGGTCGGGAATGAAAAAATGGAGGAGGAATAACCGTGGGCGTCATGAACCGGTTTCTGAACTATTTTGGGTTGAACGAAGATCAGGAGCAAGCATCGGAGCGAGACCGCGGCATGGAGAACGACAACCAAGAAATTGAAACCCCTGTGTTCGAATCGCGTAAACACTCTAGTAAGAATAACGTCGTCAGCATTCATTCGCAGAAAAGCGCCCGCGTCGTCCTCACGGAACCCCGTTCCTACGACGAGGCGCAGGAAATCGCGGACCAATTGAAGTCGCGGCGCTCCGTCGTCGTGAATTTGCAGCGCGTGAGAAGAGACCAAGCCATTCGGATCGTGGACTTTCTAAGCGGAACCGTATATGCGCTGGGAGGCCACATTTCCAAGCTCGGGTCGGATATATTCCTCTGCACGCCGGATTCGGTGGAAGTGTCGGGGACGATCACGGAGATGTTGACCGAGGATCCCGCTGACTACCCCAAAATGAGGTGACACCAGGTTGGCACAAATTGAAGATTACGTCATGGCCCTTTACCGGATCTATTCCTGGATGATCATCATTTACGTCCTGATGTCCTGGTTGCCGGCCGTAAAGGAAAGCTATGTCGGAGAACTGCTGGGAAAAATCGTGGAGCCTTACTTGCGGCCGTTCCGCCGCTTGATTCCGCCGATCGGCGGCATGCTGGATATTTCGCCGATCATCGCGTATTTCGCTTTGGGATTCGTCGCGCAAGGGCTCATCGCGGTTCTGAGATTCTTTTTCTAAAGATTGAAGGTGTCAGAATGGCGCGAGAAGGCATTTACGAACATTTCCATCCCGACGAGAAAGCATTCGTGGATCGCGCCTGGGAATGGGTCGAGCGCGCCGCGGAGCGTCACGAGACGAAGCGGACCGATTTTCTCGACCCTCGCCAGGCGCACATCCTGTCAACCCTCGCCAACCGTCACCCGGACGCGAGGGTTGTTCTGCATGGCGGCGCCGAGAGAGCCGAAAGAAAGCGGGCGCTGATCGGTCCGGATTACCGCTCGTTCGAAGCCGCAGATTTCGGAATTGCCGTTCTCGACATCGCTTCGGACGACCGGCGAATCGCCGATCTCGACCACGGGGACTACTTGGGCGCGTTGCTCGGTCTCGGCATCAAGCGGGACAAAATCGGAGACCTCCACGTTGGCGGGCAAGGATGCCATGCGTTGATCGCCGAAGAAATCGGCGGTTTTCTCGCGGGACATCTGAAGCAGGCGCATCGCGTAGACGTCACCGTCTCCGTACGTCCGCTGAACGAATTGAGGGAAGCCGTTCCTGAGCTGGACGAACAGGTGATCACGGTCGCGTCCATGAGATTGGACGGCATCGCCAGCGACGCGTTCCGAATGAGCCGGGCGAAGACCGTCGCTCCGATTCGCGCGGGGCGCTGCCGGGTCAACTGGAAGCCGGCCGAGGATCCGTCGGTAACGCTGCGGGCGGGGGACGTCGTTTCGATGAAAGGATTCGGGCGTTTCAAGGTGCTGGATGTGGAAGGCGTGTCGAAGAGCGGCAGAATCCGCGTGAGAATCGGCAAATTTGTGTGAACCCGAGAAGGATTTTTTCGGCTTTCGTCGAATTCACATGATGATAAGCGACATGACTGAGGAGGTGCACCAATGCCACTTACGCCATTGGATATCCATAACAAAGAATTCGCCCGCCGCCTTCGCGGTTACGACGAGGATCAAGTCAACGAATTTCTCGATCAAATCATTAAAGATTACGAAGCGATGATTCGCGAGAACAAGGAGCTGCAAAATTTGGTCGCGGCGTCGCAGGATAAGCTCGGCCATTTCTCCAACATCGAGGAGACGCTCAGCAAGACGATCATCGTCGCTCAGGAAGCGGCCGACGAGCTGCGAAACAACGCGAAGAAGGAAGCGCATCTGATCGTCAAGGAAGCGGAGAAGAACGCCGACCGGATCATTAACGACGCGCTCGCCAAGTCTCGCAAGATCGCGCTGGAAGTCGAAGAGCTGAAGAAGCAGGCGACGATTTACCGTGCGCGGTTCCGCGCCTTGATCGAATCCCAGATGGAGCTGCTGTCCCAGGAGGGGTGGGAATCCCTCGAAGGCCGGGAACCGCGGGGAATCGAGGCTTGAACAAGTCAAACAAAAGATCCCTCGCGGGTCTTTTTTTTGTTGCTGGGCGAAAACTCGGTTTGACAAATGCTTCGGCAAACCGTATAACAGGAATATACGACAATTACCGTCGAAGACGGGAACAGTAAGCGCGACTTCCGAGCCCCAGAGAGTTGGCGGCCGCTGCGAGCCAACGCGAGGAACGCGCCGAATATCCTCCCCGAGACGCCCTGCCGAAATCCCGCGAGCGACGACGATCGCGGGCATTAAGCGGGGCCGGAATTCCCCCGTTACCGGGAAGCGGCGCGATTCGCGCCGCAGCGAGTTGCCGGCCGCCAGTCGAATAGCGGACGGAACAAGGGTGGTACCGCGAGATGACCTCGTCCCTTCAGGGGGCGAGGTTTTTATTTTTAAATCGAAAGGAAGAGAATGGCAGAATGGCGATGCAACGCGTAGACGTGAAAGAAAAAGCAAGGACCCGGGAGAAGCGCATTCTGGAGCAGTGGAAGCGGGAAGATACGTTCCGCCGCTCGATCGACAACCGGGAAGGCAAGCCGAACTTCGTGTTTTATGAAGGCCCGCCGACGGCGAACGGCAAACCGCATATCGGCCACGTGCTCGGCCGCGTCATCAAGGATTTCGTGAGCCGGTACAAAACGATGTCGGGCTACCGCGTCATCCGCAAGGCCGGCTGGGATACGCACGGCTTGCCGGTCGAGCTGGGCGTGGAGAAGCAGCTGGGCATTTCGGGCAAGCAGGAAATCGAGAAGTACGGCGTGGAGCCGTTCATCAAGAAATGCAAGGAAAGCGTGTTCGAGTACGAGCGGCAATGGCGCGAGTTGACGGAAGCGATCGCGTACTGGACCGATCTCGACGACCCGTACATCACGTTGGACAATAACTACATCCAAAGCATCTGGCACATTCTGGCGACGATTCACGAGAAAGGGCTGTTGTACAAAGGCCATCGGGTCAGTCCGTATTGCCCCTGCTGCCAGACGACGCTCAGCTCGCACGAGGTGGCCCAAGGCTACGAGGACGTCAAGGATTTGACGGCGACGGCCAAGTTCAAGCTGAAGGAAACCGGCGAGTACGCGCTCGCGTGGACGACGACGCCGTGGACGCTGCCGGCGAACGTGGCGCTCGCCGTCCATCCCGAGCTCGATTACGCGAAGGTTCGCCAGGACGGCGATGTGTACGTCGTCGCTGCGGCGCTTGCGGACAAGGTGATGAAGGGCGAATACGAGACGGTCGCGATGGTAAAAGGGCGGGAGCTCGTCGGTCTCACCTATGAGCCGCTGTTCCCGTACGTGACCGTCGACAACGCCTATCGGATCATCGACGCGGAATACGTCACGGATGCGAGCGGAACGGGGATCGTGCACATTTCCCCGGCGCACGGCGAAGACGATTACCGCGTCGCCCGCCAGCACGGCATTCCGATGCTGATGGTCGTGAACAACGAAGGCAAGTACGTTGCGGAAGTGACGGATATGGCGGGCCGCTTCGTCAAGGAGTGCGACGTCGACATCGTCAAGATGCTTTCCGAACGCGGGCTGCTGTTCCACAAAGAGCGCATGGAGCACAGCTACCCGTTCTGCTGGCGCTGCAAAACGCCGCTGCTCTATTACGCGACCGAAAGCTGGTTTATCAAGACGACGGCGGTCAAGGAGCAATTGATCGCGAACAACAAGACGATCAAGTGGTATCCGGAGCATCTGCGCGACGGCCGTTTCGGCAAGTTCCTCGAGGATCTCGTCGATTGGAACATCAGCCGGAACCGTTATTGGGGCACGCCGCTCAACGTATGGACGTGCGAAGCGTGCGGCAAGGAAAAGGCGCCTCGCAATATCGCCGAGCTTCGCGCCCTGGCCGTCGAGGACGTGCCGGAGACGATCGAGCTGCATAAGCCGTACGTGGACGAAATTCATCTGCGCTGCGCTTGCGGAGGCGAGATGAGCCGGGCTCCCGAGGTCATCGACGTCTGGTTCGACAGCGGTTCGATGCCGTTCGCGCAATATTTCCATCCTTACGGGGACGAGGAGAAGTTCCAAGAGCAATATCCGGCGGACTTCATCTGCGAAGGCATCGACCAGACGCGCGGCTGGTTTTTCAGCTTGCTGGCGGTGTCCACGCTGTACAACGGGCAAGCGCCGTACAAATCGGTTATCTCGACCGGCCACGTGCTCGACGAGAACGGACAGAAGATGAGCAAATCCAAAGGCAACGTCATCGATCCGTGGGAGATCATCGACGAATTCGGCACGGACGCGTTCCGGTGGTCGCTGCTTGCGGACAGCGCGCCGTGGAACAGCAAGCGTTTCTCCCGAAGCATCGTCGCGGAAGCGAAGTCGAAAGTGGTGGACACGCTGGTCAACACCCACGCCTTCTACGCGCTGTACGCTTCGATCGACGGCTACGTCGCCTCGGAGCACGCGAAAGCGAAGTCGGACAATAAGCTGGACCGGTGGATCCTGTCGCGCCTCCACACGGTCACCAAGGAAGTCGTCAAAGGATTGGACGCGAACGACTTCCTTAATCCCGCCAAGGCGATCGAGACGTTCGTCGACGAGCTGTCGAACTGGTACGTGCGGCGCTCCCGCGACCGTTTCTGGGGAAGCGGCCTGACCGAGACGAAGCTTGCCGCGTATCAGACGCTGGGCGAAGTGCTGCTGACGCTGTCGAAGCTGATCGCGCCTTACGCGCCGTTCGTCGCCGAGGACATCTACGGCAATCTGGGCGGCAAAGGCAGCGTTCACCTGGCCGACTATCCGCAAGCCGAAGAATCTGCGATCGACGCGGAGCTGGAGCGCGAGATGGCGGCGGTGCGCGATATGGTCGAGCTTGCCCGCAACATTCGCAACGAAACCGGCTTGAAGACGCGCCAGCCGCTGTCCGAGCTGCTCGTCTCGATGAGCGACAGCTTCGACCTTTCGGGTTACGAAGAGATCGTCAAGGACGAGATCAACGTCAAGCGGATTACGATCGTGAGCGACGACGGCGGGTTCGTCGACTTTAACCTGAAGCTGAACCTGAAAGTCGCGGGCAAAAAATACGGCAAAAACGTCGGCCCGATCCAAAGCGCGTTCAAGGCGATGTCGAGCGACGAAACGCGCAACGTCGTGCAGTCCGGCAAGTTCGAGTTCGTATCCCCGGAAGGGGAGTCGCTCGCGGTCGGCCTGGACGAAATTCTCGTCGAGAAGGAAGCGAAGACGGGGTTCGCCTCCGCGTCCGGCGGCGGACTGACGGTCGCGCTGAATACGGAAATTACGCCGGAGCTCGAGCAAGAAGGCTGGGTGCGCGAGGTTATCCGGGCCGTTCAGGATACGCGCAAAAAGCTGGATTTGCCGATCGAGAAGCGCATCGATCTCGTGCTCGACGCCGATCCCGAGCTCGAGGCCGCGCTGCGCGCTTTCGACGGCGTGCTGAGAGAGAACGTGCTCGTCGACGAGGTTTCGTTCGGCAGAACGGACGCGACGGAGACGGTGCAAGCCGGGGAAAAAACGATCGGCGTGGCGATTGCGGCGAAGGCATAATTCGCGCGCGTTAAAGCTAAACATAATAAGGCAAACGATAAGACGAGCTCCGATTGCCGGCGGCGATGATTGCCCCGCCGGGGAGGGCTCGTTTTGCATTCGGAGAACGAGGGGTAATGGAAGGAAAAGATCGCCTGAAAGGACGTGCGGCCATGGGCGGCAATTCCGGCAATCGCCATAACGGCAAATCCAATCCGATCAAAGTGAAGCTCGATCCGAACGGACCGGCCGAATCGGCGGACCGGCTCGCGGAGGAAGCGAAGGAACTGAAAGGGACGCTCGTCTACCTGTCCGAGAAACTGGAAAAGCTGTCGATGGATATGGAGAAAGCGCAGCTTAGGGAGTACGTGGAATTGACGCATCGGCCCTGGAAGCTGATGATGCGGAATCTGTTGTCGGGCCTGTTCCGGGGCATCGGGATCGCGATCGGCTTTACGTTTTTCGCTGCGACGATCGTGTATTTGCTGCAGATGCTCGGAGCGTTGAATTTGCCGATCGTGGGGGATTATATCGCCGATGTCGTGCGGATCGTTCAGCGGCAGCTTGAAATTAACCCTTATTAAGAAGGCTGGCAAACCGGGTCTACGCAAAAGCATCTCTCTCCAGCCGCTTCCTCTCCGCCCATTGCCTTGATGAGATTTTATGGCGGCAATGGGCTTCCGAGAGGCGGACGTAAACTCTTAAAAAGGGTCGGAACGCTCGTCCGGTTCGAGCAGAGGGTCGCCTTCGTTGTCCGCAAGGTAACGATGGTAAGCGCGGTTGCGGACGATCGAGACGTGATGCCCGGTAATGTCGGTGGCGACGAAGCTTTCGTACGGCTCGACGTAACCGTCGTTCTCGTCGGCTTCGATCGCCATTTGGTCGTAATCGTCGATGTTGTTGCCTTCTGCCATCGCGGGCGTATTGGAGGTCCCCCAGGCTTCGACGATTTGCCAGGCGTCCTCGCCGTCGAAGCCGTTTTGGTCGTCCCTGTCGTCCAAGCTCGAACGGCCGAACGGCGGGGCCAGAAATTCTTCTTCGATCGGCCTGTCGTCGGAAGGCCGCTGCATGGGCTCGTGCTCCGCGCAATAAATCGCGGTCGGCAGCGCTTCGAGCCGCTCGGCGGAGATAAATTTCCCGCAAGCCGCGCAGCGCCCGTATTCGCCCGTCTCCATTCGCCTGAGCGCGGCTTCGACGCGTTCCAGCCGAAAAGCTTCCCGCTCCAGCAAGGCGTAATCCTTGCTTCTCTCGAACAATTCCGTGCCCCCGTCGGCGGGATGGTTGTCGTTGACGGAGAGATCGCCCGTCGAGTCGCGATAGGAGGAGGCGAGGCCGAAATGGCCGTTGTCGCGCACGCGTGCCGTCAATTCCCGCTGTTCCCGCAGCAGTCTGCGTTTGAGCGTATCCAGGGTTCCCCGGTCTAGCCGCTTAGTCAAGTTGCCCACTCCCTTTGCGTGATGGATAACGGTAGTTTTCTCGGGACGGGGACGTTTTACGAGCGGTTGCCGCGGTCATTGTTTGGCGGTTCTGTCGAATTTTACTTGCTCCTTCGTGGACGCTCCTTGTTGCGATATGATAAAATCAACAAGCAGGAGAAACAGATGGAAACGAAGGGCGGAATAAGCGAATGCAGCGTCGAATTTGGCCGATTTGGACTTATTACGTTATTGCGGGCTTCATGTTCGCGATCGACTACGTAACGAAAAAAATCATCAGCCGCAACGTGGAATTGCACAGCGAGAGATTCGTTCTGGGGGATTTCTTTATTATTACCCACATCCGCAACAAAGGCGCCGCTTTCGGCATGCTTCAGGAACAGCGCTTGTTTTTTCTCGTCATTACGGTAATCGTCGTGGCGGGAATTATATGGTATCTGCATCATTCCTACAAGACGGGAACCGCATTTCTTCCGCTCGGATTGGCCGTCATTATGGGCGGAGCCGTCGGCAATTTCCTCGATCGGGCGCTGTACGGGGAAGTCGTCGATTTCCTGCAATTCAATTTCGGCTCTTACACGTTTCCGATATTCAATTTCGCCGATACGGCGATCTGCGTCGGCGTCGGGATGGTCATTCTCGACGCGCTGCTGACCATGAAACAGGAGAAAAAAGCGAATGACAACGGAGAACAACCGCAAGAAGGGCATACGGTCTGACGCTGCCGAGCTTGAGGATTACGAGAACGAATGGGAATGGCGGGTCGACGACGCGCAAGCGGGAGAAAGAGCCGACAAGCTGATCGCGGGCGCGCTGGCCGATCGGTCGGTGTCCAGGTCCCAGGTGCAGGAGTGGATTCGCGTCGGCGCCGCGACGGTGAACGGTCAAGCGGTCAAACCGAACGCCAAGCTCGCGGGCGGCGACGTCGTACGCGTGACGGTGCCCGACCCCGAGCCGGTCGAGGCGTTGCCCGAAAATATACCGCTGGACGTCGTGTACGAGGACGGCGACGTCATCGTCGTCAACAAGCCGCGCGGCATGGTCGTGCACCCCGCGGCCGGACACCCGGGCGGGACGGTCGTGAACGCTCTGCTGCACCATTGCCGGGACTTGTCCGGCATTAACGGCGTGATGAGACCGGGCATCGTCCATCGGATCGACAAGGACACTTCCGGCCTATTGATGGCGGCGAAAAACGATCTGGCCCACGCTTCATTGGCCGAGCAACTGAAGGAACACAGCGTCGCGCGGAAGTATCGGGCGCTCGTCCACGGCGTCATGCAGCACGACAACGGGACGGTCGACGCCCCGATCGGACGGGCGAACCACGACCGCAAGCTGTACGTCGTCACGGACAAAAACAGCAAGCGGGCGGTCACGCATTTCGCCGTAAGCGAAAGGTTCGACGAATACACGCTGCTCGAGCTGAAGCTCGAAACGGGCAGAACCCATCAAATCCGCGTCCATATGAAGTACATCGGCTTTCCGCTCGTCGGCGATCCCGTATACGGCGGCAAGGGCGGACGGACGCTGGGCATGTCCGGACAAGCCTTGCATGCCGAAATTCTCGGCTTCAAGCATCCGAGAACCGGCGAATATTTGGAGTTCGCGGCGCCGCTGCCGGAAGACATGGAGCACGCATTAAATATTCTGAGGACGCGCTGACCGCCGCGTCCTCTTTTTCGTGCGAGGGATAACTGCAAATGATCGGCGCAATAATCCATGGCGATTCGGAACCATTTGGGGCATAGTGTGGGTGTAGAAGTCGAATCAACCGATCAAAGGAGTGTCTGGAAGTGAGCGTAGAAAAGTACCAATCCACTTACATTCAAGAGCAGTTTGCCGATCGCATCGGCGGTTCCGATTACGGCAAAGACACGAATATTTATAAATTCGAAAAAATCAAGCGCGCGAAGGCTGCGGCCAAGCAAGCCCATCCCGACGTGGAACTGATCGACATGGGCGTCGGCGAGCCGGACGAAATGGCGGACGCGGGCATCGTGGCCAAGCTTGCCGAAGAAGCGGCCAAGCCCGAGAATCGCGGTTACGCGGACAATGGCATCGCGGAATTCAAGCAAGCCGCGGCCAAATATTTGAAGGACGTGTTCTCCGTCGACGGGATCGACGCGGACACGGAAGTGCTGCATACGATCGGCGCGAAGCCGGCGCTCGCCATGCTGCCGTCCGTCTTCATCAACCCGGGCGACGTGACGATCATGACGGTTCCGGGCTATCCGGTCATGGGCACGCACACGAAATATCTCGGGGGCGAAGTGTACAACGTAAAGCTGACGCAAGAGAACGCCTTCCTGCCGGATTTGGACGCGATTCCGGAAGAAATCGCCAAGCGAGCCAAACTGCTGTACTTGAACTATCCGAACAACCCGACGGGCGCGGCGGCGACGGTCGAATTTTTCGAGAAGGCGATCGCCTGGGCGCAAAAATACAGCGTCGTCATCGTGCACGACGCTCCTTATTCCGCGCTGACCTACGATGGCGTGAAACCGTTCAGCTTCCTGTCCGTACCGGGGGCGAAGGACGTCGGCGTGGAACTGCATTCCTTGTCGAAGTCCTACAACATGACGGGCTGGCGCATCGGCTTCATCGCGGGCAACCCGCTGATCGTCAAAGCGTTCGGGGACGTGAAGGACAACAACGATTCCGGGCAATTCATCGCGATCCAGAAAGCCGCGGCCTACGGCCTGGCCAATCCGCAAATCACGGAAGCGATCGCGGCCAAATATTCGCGCCGCCACGACATGCTCGTCGCCGCGCTGAACGAAATCGGCTTCCGCGCGGAGAAACCGAAAGGATCCTTCTTCCTGTACGTCGAAGCGCCGAAGGGCGTCGCGGGCGGCCAGCGTTTCGAATCCGCGGAAGACTTCTCGCAGTACTTGATCCGCGAGAAGCTGATCTCGACCGTGCCTTGGGACGACGCCGGCAAATTCGTCCGCTTCTCGGTCACCTTCATCGCCAACGGCGAAGCGGAAGAGAAGCGGGTCATCGACGAAATCAAACGTCGGTTGACCGACGTTCAATTCGAATTTTAGTTTAGATTTTCTTGACACGTCCTGTCGAACATGGGATAATCTTTGATAATGAAACGGGTACCTTTAATTCAGTCCCGAGAGGCTGGCAAGGTGGCGCAGAGTTGACTTCTATATCCGGGAGCTTGCGGTTTCGCATGCGCATATCCGGCGATTAGCCGCGATATGGACATGTCGTACGCGAGACGCCCGCGGATATTCATGTCTGACTGAAACCTCCTTGCGAACGCAAGGAGGTTTTTTGTGTGCATTTATCCCGCGAAGGAGGGATCGGCTTGTCGGACTCGCGCGTTATTATGGACGAATCCGCCATCCGGCGGGCGTTGACCCGGATTGCCCACGAGATGGTCGAGAAGAACAAAGGCATGAACGGCTGCGTGCTGATCGGGATCCGCACGAGAGGCGTCTATCTCGCCCGCCGCGTGGCGGAAAGAATTCTCGATATCGAAGGCCAACCGATCGCCGTCGGGGAGCTAGACATTACCCGCTACCGGGACGACCGTCCCTATCTGCCCGAGGCGAGCGGCGCGGCCCCCGACGAAGAGCTGAGGCTGCTGGTGAGGGACAAGCGCATCATCTTGTTCGACGACGTTCTCTATACGGGGCGTACGATCCGGGCCGCGCTGGACGCGCTCACCGATTGCGGCAGGCCGAAATCGATCCAGCTCGCCGTTCTGGTGGATCGCGGGCATCGGGAGCTGCCGATTCGACCCGATTACGTCGGCAAAAACGTGCCGACCTCGAGACACGAGAAAATCGACGTCTCCCTCCACGAAATCGACGAAGCCGATTGCGTGACGATTCTGCATCCGCGGGAAGCGGAAGTCGGAAGGTAACGCGAAGTCACGCGAACCATCATCCCAACACGGAAGAGGAGGCGCCAACCCTATGGCCACATGGATACTGAATGCGAACAAATTGAACCCGGATACCGGCGAGCTGGAATTGAAGCACGTGCGGATCGAGGACGGGCGCATCGCCGAATGGCTCGACGGACAAACGCAGCCGGACACGGCCGGCGCCGACGCGATCGACGGCCGGGGCAAGCTGATCGCGCCCGGATTGATCGATATGCACGTGCATTTGCGCGAGCCGGGCTTCGAGCACAAGGAAACGATCGCGAGCGGCTCGGCGTCCGCGGCCAAGGGCGGCTTTACCGTGATCGCCCCGATGCCGAACACGCGCCCGGTGATGGATACGCCGGAGACGATCGGGCTTGTGCGGAACAAAGCGCGGACGGAAGGCGTCGTGCGCGTGCTGCCATACGCGGCGATCACGAAAAACGAGCTCGGGCGCGAGCTGACCGATTTCGCGGCGCTCAAGGAAGCCGGAGCGATCGGCTTTACGGACGACGGCGTCGGCGTGCAGAACGCGCAGATGATGAAGAACGCCATGGCGCTGGCGAAGTCGCTCGACATGCCGATCATCGCCCACTGCGAAGACGATTCGCTCGTGGAAGGCGCGGCCGTGACGGATGGCGCGTTCGCCCGCAGACACGGCTTGAAGGGGATTCCGAACGAATCCGAAGCGATTCACGTCGGCCGCGACATCTTGCTGTCCGAGGCGACGGGCGTTCATTACCATGTATGCCACGTCAGCACCGAACAATCCGTCCGTCTGATCCGGCTCGGCAAGTCGGTCGGCGTTAACGTCACCGCCGAAGTTTGTCCGCACCATCTGCTGCTCTCCGACGAAGACATTCCGGACAGCATGGACGCCAATTGGAAAATGAACCCGCCGCTGCGGACGCCGAAAGACGTCGAAGCGTGCGTTCAAGCGCTGGAAGACGGGACGATCGACATCATCGTGACCGACCACGCGCCCCATAGCGAAGAAGAAAAAGCCCGTGGCATGGATCGCGCGCCGTTCGGCATCGTCGGCTTCGAGACGGCGTTCCCGCTGCTCTATACGAAATTCGTCCGCACGGGACGATGGAGCCTCGAATTCCTGCTGCGCAGGATGACGAGCGACCCGGCCCGCATCTTCCGCCTGCCTTACGGAACGATGGAAGTCGGAGCGCCGGCGGACCTGATTCTCGTCGATCTGGAAACCGAACGCGAGGTCGACCTTGCGACGTTCCTTACGAAAGGACGAAATACTCCGTTTGCGGGTTGGAAGTTATACGGCTGGCCGACGTTGACGATGGTCGGCGGCCGAGTGGTCTGGAGCGAAGAAAACGGCATTAACCGCTAAGGAGTGATTGGGATGCAAGCAAGATTATTGTTGGAAGACGGAACGCTGTTCACGGGACGGGGCTTCGGCGCCGAAGGCGGCTCCGTCGGCGAAGTGGTGTTCAACACGGGAATTACGGGCTACCAGGAAGTGCTGTCCGATCCTTCCTATTGCGGTCAAATCGTGACGATGACGTACCCGCTCATCGGCAACTACGGCATTAACCGGGACGACTTCGAGAGCATTCGCCCCTACGTGCACGGCTTCGTCGTTCGCCGTCACGAGGAAGTGCCCAGCAACTGGCGGGCGCAATATACGGTCGATCAGCTGCTGAAGGAATACGGCATCATCGGCATCAGCGACATCGACACTCGCATGCTTACCCGGATTCTCCGCGTGCACGGCACGATGAAAGGCGTTCTGACGACCGGCAGCGAACGCGTCGAAGAGCTGATGGAACGCCTGGGCGCGACGCCGCTCATGCGCGATCAAGTGTCCCGCACGTCGACGAAAAACGTGTTTTCCAGTCCGGGGGACAAGGAACGCATTGTGCTGATCGACTACGGCGCGAAGAGCGGCATCCTGCGCGATCTGACGAAGCGCGGCTGCGACGTCGTCGTCGTGCCGCAAGACACGACGGCGGACGAAATTCGCCGCTTGCATCCCGACGGCATCCAACTGTCCAACGGTCCCGGGGATCCGAAGGACGTGCCGCACGCCGTGAATACGATTCGCGAGCTGCTCGGCGAATATCCGATTTTCGGCATCTGCCTCGGCCATCAGCTTTTCGCGCTGGCGTGCGGCGCCGATACCGGCAAGCTGAAATTCGGCCACCGCGGCGGCAACCATCCGGTGAAGGAGCTCGAGTCCGGCCGCTGCTACATCACGTCCCAGAATCACGGCTACACCGTCGTCGAGGAATCGATCGCGGGCACCGAGCTGGAAGTGACGCACATCAACAACAACGACAAAACGATCGAAGGCTTGAAGCATAAGCGTTACCCGGCCTTCTCCGTGCAATACCATCCGGAAGCGGCTCCGGGACCTTTCGACAGCAGCTATCTGTTCGATCGGTTCCTGCAACTGATCCGCGACCATAAGAAAGCCAATCCCGCTCGTCCGCGCCAGGCGCAGCTGTCGGAGACGCTGAGAGGAGAATTGCAGTATGCCCAGAAATAAAGACCTTAAGAAGATTCTCGTGATCGGCTCCGGCCCGATCGTCATCGGACAAGCGGCGGAATTCGACTACGCCGGCACGCAAGCCTGCCAAGCCTTGAAAGAAGAAGGCATCGAAGTCGTCCTGATCAACAGCAATCCGGCGACGATCATGACCGATACGAACATCGCCGACAAAGTATACATCGAGCCGATCAACCTGGAGTTCGTCTCGCAGATTATCCGCCAAGAGCGTCCGGACGGCCTGCTGCCGACGCTTGGCGGCCAGACCGGCCTGAACATGGCCGTCGAGCTGGCGCGCGCCGGCGTGCTGAAGCAGGAAAACGTGAAGCTGCTCGGCACGCAGCTCGAAGCGATCGAGCGCGCGGAGGACCGCGACTTGTTCCGCGAATTGATGCGCGAGCTGGAGCAGCCGGTGCCGGAGAGCACGATCGTCACTACGGTCGAGGACGCGGTCGAATTCGCGACCGGTCTCGGCTATCCAGTCATCGTCCGCCCCGCTTACACGCTTGGCGGAACGGGCGGCGGCATCGCGCCGAACGAGGAAGAGCTTCGCGAGATCGTGGCCAACGGCATCCGCTACAGCCCGATCGGCCAATGCTTGATCGAGAAATCGATCGCCGGCATGAAGGAAATCGAATACGAAGTGATGCGGGACGCGAACGACAACTGCATCGTTGTCTGCAACATGGAAAACTTCGACCCCGTAGGCGTTCATACGGGCGACAGCATCGTTGTCGCCCCGAGTCAGACGCTGTCCGACCGCGAATACCAGATGCTGCGCTCCGCGTCGCTGAAAATCATTCGCGCGCTGAACATCGAAGGCGGCTGCAACGTGCAGTTCGCGCTCGACCCGCAAAGCTATCAATATTACGTCATCGAAGTGAACCCTCGCGTCAGCCGCTCGTCGGCGCTGGCGTCCAAGGCGACCGGCTATCCGATCGCCAAGATGGCGGCCAAGATCGCGATCGGCTATACGCTCGACGAGATCGTCAACCCGGTCACGGGCCAGACGTACGCTTGCTTCGAGCCGACGCTCGACTATATCGTATCGAAAATACCGCGCTGGCCGTTCGACAAGTTCACGTCCGCGAACCGCAAGCTCGGCACCCAGATGAAAGCGACCGGCGAAGTGATGGCGATCGGACGCACGTTCGAGGAATCGATTCACAAAGCGGTTCGCTCGCTGGAGATCGGCGTTCACCGCATTTACTTGAAGGGCGCAAGCGAGCTGTCCGACGAGGTGCTGACGAACCGCTTGATCAAAGCGGACGACGAGCGCCTGTTCCTGGTGGCCGAAGCGTTCCGCCGCGGCTGGACGCTCCAGCATATTCAAGACCTGTCGAACATCGACTGGTGGTTCCTGGACAAGATCGAACGGATCATCCAGCTCGAGGACGAAATCCGCAGAGAGCCGGCTTTGACGCCCGAGCTTCTGTACAAAGCCAAGAGAAACGGCTTGACGGACCGCGCGATCGCCGAGCTGAGAAGCGAAGGCTATCCCGGAGCCGCCTATACGAAGGAAGCCGACGTTCGCGCCTTCCGCCTGGATCAAGGGCTCAAGCCGGTCTATAAAATGGTCGACACTTGCGCGGCCGAATTCGAGGCGACGACGCCTTATTACTACTCGACGTACGAGACGGAAAACGAAGTCGTCCCGAGCGACAAGGAGAAAATCGTCGTGCTCGGCTCAGGTCCGATCCGCATCGGCCAAGGGATCGAGTTCGACTATTCGACCGTGCACGCGGTATGGGCGATCCGCAACGCGGGCTACGAAGCGGTCATCATCAACAACAATCCGGAGACGGTGTCGACCGATTTCAGCACGTCCGACCGCCTCTACTTCGAGCCGCTCTTCTTCGAGGACGTCATGAACGTCATCGAACAGGAGAAGCCGATCGGTGTCATCGTGCAATTCGGCGGCCAGACGGCGATCAACCTTGCCGCTCCGCTCGCGAAAGCCGGTGTGCGCATCCTAGGCACGTCCCTGGACAGCATCGACGAGGCCGAGGACCGCAAGCGGTTCGAAGCGCTGCTCGCCAGACTGAACGTGCCGCAGCCGAAAGGCACGACGGTGACGTCGGTCGAGGAAGCGGTCGGCGCCGCGCAAGCGCTGGGCTATCCGGTGCTCGTGCGTCCTTCGTACGTCCTCGGCGGCCGGGCGATGGAGATCGTCTACTCCGACGAAGAGCTGCTGTCCTACATGGAGGTGGCCGTGAAGATCAATCCGGAGCATCCGGTTCTGATCGACCGTTACATGCTCGGCAAGGAAATCGAGATCGATGCGATCTGCGACGGGGAAACGGTGCTCATTCCGGGCATCATGGAACACGTCGAGCGCGCGGGCGTCCACTCCGGCGACTCGATCGCGGTGTACCCGCCGCAATCGCTCTCCGACGAGATCAAGCGGCAAGCGATCGACATTACGATCAAAATTGCCAAGGAGCTGAACACGGTCGGACTGGTCAACATTCAGTTCGTCGTCTGGCAAGAGAAGGTGTACGTGATCGAAGTCAATCCGCGTTCGTCGCGCACCGTTCCTTTCCTGAGCAAAGTGACGAAAATTCCGATGGCGAACCTCGCCACGCAAGCGATTCTCGGCAGGAAGCTGACCGAGCTCGGCTATCAGGAAGGCCTGTGGCCGGAAGACGAGTTCGTCTCGGTCAAAGTGCCGGTGTTCTCCTTCGCCAAGCTGCGCCGCGTCGATCCGACGCTGACGCCGGAGATGAAATCGACCGGCGAAGTGATGGGGCGCGACCGCATCTACGCGAAAGCGTTGTTCAAAGGGCTCGTCGGCTCCGGCATGAAAATACCGAATGCGGGCTCGATCATCGCCACGGTCGCGGACAAGGACAAGGAGGAAGCGATTCAAATTTTGAAGGGCTTCTACAACCTCGGCTACAAGCTGCTCGCGACGGGGGGAACGGCGGACGCGCTGGAAGCGGCCGGCCTGAAGGTGCGCCGCGTGAACAAGCTGTCCGACGGCTCGCCGAACATTCTCGACCTGATCCGCACGGGCGAGGCGCAGTTCGTCGTCAACACGTTGACGAAGGGCAAGACGCCGGAGCGCGACGGGTTCCGCATCCGCCGCGAAGCCGTCGAGAACGGCGTCGTGTGCCTGACGTCGCTGGACACGGTCCGCGCGCTGCTGAACATGCTGCAGGCGCTGCGGTTCTCCAGCGAAGCGATGCCCGCGTTCCAAGCTTAATTCCGGTTTGCCGCCCGATCCTCGAAGCAAGTGGGGATCGGGCTTCTATATGAACAAAATCGCGCTAGAAGGAGGGAATGCAGTGGCGTTGCTCACTCGGGAAGAAGCCGCCGTGAAAATCATGGTGGCCTTGGACAAGCCGGACGCCCAAGCGGCATTGGCTCTCGCCGAGCGGCTGCAAGGGTTCGGCTGCTGGATGAAAGTCGGCATGGAGCTGTTCTACGCCGCGGGACCGGCCGTCGTCCAGGAGTTGAAAAGCCGAGGGTTCCGGATTTTCCTCGATCTGAAAATGCACGACATTCCGAACACCGTCCGCGGAGGCGCGAGGAGCATCGCGCGTCTCGGCGCGGACATGTTCAACGTGCACGGAGCCGGCGGACTGGCCATGATGAAGGCCGCGGCCGAAGGCGTCCGCGAAGCGGCGGAGGCCGGCGAAGCGGACCGCCCGCCGATCGTTATCGCCGTTACCCAGCTCACGAGCACGAGCGAGATCGTCCTGAACGAGGAGATCGGCATACCGGGCCGGGTGGAGGACGCCGTCGTTCGCTACGCCAAGCTGGCGCGCGAGGCCGGGCTGCAGGGCGTCGTCGCTTCGCCGCTGGAAGTCGCGGCGATCAAGGCCGCTTGCGGCGACGGCTTCGCGACCGTTACGCCGGGAATTCGTCCCGTCGGCGCCGATGCCGGGGACCAGTCGCGTGTCACGACGCCGCGCGACGCGGTCGCGATCGGCACCGATTATCTTGTCATCGGGCGTCCGATCACGGGCGCTTCCGACCCCGTCCAAGCGTTCGACCAAATTTTGAAGGAGATGACCGAACGATGAGCCAAGATGCATTGGAACGACTGCCGGCCGAGATCGCCGGCAACTTGCTGGAGATCGGCGCGGTGAATCTCCGCCCCAACGACCCGTTTACGTGGACATCGGGCATGCTATCGCCGATCTATTGCGACAACCGGCTGACGATGAGCTTTCCGCCCATTCGCGACGCGATCGCCGAAGGCTTCGCGGCGGTGATCCGCGAGCGCTATTCGGACGCGGAGCTGATCGCCGGCACCGCGACAGCGGGCATCCCGCATGCCGCATGGGTCGCGCAGAAGCTGAATTTGCCGATGGCCTACATTCGCGACAAGGCGAAAGGGCACGGCAAGCAAAACCAGATCGAGGGCTTGATTAAGGAAGGCCAGAAGGTCGTCGTGATCGAGGATTTGATCTCGACGGGCGGCAGCTCCCTCAAGGCCGCGAAGGCGGTCGAGGAGGCGGGCGGCAACGTGCTCAGCGTCTTGGCGATCTTTACTTACCAGTTTCCGAAGGCGGAAGAGGCTTTCCGCGAAGCGGGGATCGAGCTGCGGACGCTGTCCGATTATAGCGCGCTGGTCGAGGAGGCGCTCAGAAGAGGAAAGATCGGCGAAGCGGACGTCAGCCTGCTGCAAGCTTGGCGCGAAAATCCGCAGGCGTTCGGCAAGTAATCGATATCCCGCGGGCTTCGGCTCCGCGGGATTTTTGGCGTTCGCCGGTCGCAACTCGGTCTTAAGACCGAGACGAAAAGCAGGCTGCGGACGGTCGATCGCCCTTGACGCGATCGGTTACAATGATCAAAGCGGGAGGAATTGGAAAATGGAGGGGAAACGAGTGCCCATATTGGAAGTAAAAGGCTTGCGGAAATCTTTTGGCGCGGTGAAAGCGGTTGAGGAGATCAGCTTTGCCGTCGAAGCCGGGGAAATTTTTACGATTATCGGACCGAACGGAGCGGGCAAAACGACGACTTTGGAGATGATCGAAGGCTTGCAGCCGCCGGATGCCGGAACGATCGCCATCGCCGGGTTGAATTGGGACAAAGCTGCGGACCGGATCAAGACGATCATCGGGGTGCAGCCGCAGACGGGAGCGATGTTCGATCTGCTCACCGTCGAGGAAAATTTGGAGCTGTTCGCCTCCTTCTATCCGCGTTCGAAAGCGCCGGCGGAGGTGCTGGAGATGATCAATCTGACCGATCATCGCAACAAGAGCGTCAAGTCTCTGTCCGGGGGCCAGCGACAGCGGCTGGCGATCGGTCTGGCGATGATCAGCGATCCGGAAATCATCTTCCTGGACGAGCCGACGACGGGGTTGGATCCGCAGGCCCGCCGCAATATATGGGACATCGTCCTGAAGCTGAAGGAGCTCGGCAAAACGACGATCCTGACGACCCATTACATGGAAGAAGCGGAGAAGCTGAGCGACAGGGTATGCATCGTCGATCAAGGACGGATCGTGACGCTCGACACGCCGGCCAAGCTGATCGATCGCCTGACGAAGGAAAGAGAGGTTCGGCTGCATTTTCAGGACGGCGAGCAGGCGGCTCTCGAAACGGAGAAAGTCGCGAAGGGGCAGCCGACCGTCGTGCGCACCTCGCTGGAAGGGGCGGCATTGAAATTGTGGTCGGTACAGCCGGAGGAAACGCTGTACGGCGTTTTCGGCTTTACGAAAGAAAAGGGCTACCGGGTCGAACAGGTGTCCATCCGCGAGATGAGCCTGGAGGACGTTTTTATCGCCTTTACCGGCAAAGAGTGGAGGGACTAGTGTGAGCAACGGCAAGCAGTTAGGCAAATTGTTCGGCGCGCAGATCAAAATGATGTTTCGGGAAAAACAGGTTTGGTTTTGGAATCTCTTTTTCCCGATTATTCTTATGGTCATCTTCATGCTTATTTTCGGGAGCGGAAACGACAGCGCATTTAAAGCGAAAATCGCCGTAGTCAAACCTACCGCGAACGCAACGGCGGACCTGTTCGAGAATACGCTCCGGCAAGTGCCGGTTCTGGAATGGAAGACGGACGAGCCGGTCAGCGCGGATCAAGCCGATCAATGGATCAAGGACAAGGACGTCGATGCCGTCATCGTTCTTCCGGAAAGCCAGGACGCGCAGACGATCGAGGTGATCGTCAACAAGGAGAACGAGGCTAACGCGACGACGCAAGCGATCGCGGGCATTCTCGATCAAATCGTCCATCAGTCGAATTACGCGGCGGCCGGCGTTCAACCCGCGTTCAAGCTGGAAACGTCCGCCGTATCGAGCGGAAACGAGAATCTGACTTACGTCGACTTTCTGATGACGGGCATGATTGCTTTGGCGGTCGCACAGGGCGGATTGTTCGGCATGGTCGACATGGTCGAAATGAGGCGCAAAGGGCTGCTGAAGCGGTTGAGAATGACGCCGGTCAAAATGGGACTGTTCGGACTGGCCGGCATGTTCGTCCGGTTCGTGCTTGGCGTCGTGCAAATTTTGATCCTTGCCGCGATCGCGGTATTCGGCTTCGGCGCGACGCTTCACATCGATATCCCCACGTTGATCGTCGGATTTTTTATCGGCGCGTTGGCGTTCAACGGGCTCGGCTACTTTTTCTCCTCTTTCAGCAAGACGATCGAGATGTACATGGGCTTGGCGAACATCGCCAGCTTCCTGATGATGTTCCTGAGCGGGATCTTCTTCCCGACGAGCGGGTTCCCCGAATGGCTGCAGCCGGTATCGCAAGTGCTGCCGCTGACTTACTTCGTGAACGCGATTCGGGACGGCATGGTCTACGGCAGCGGCATCGCCACCTCCGAATTCTGGATGGGGATCGGCATTCTCGGCGCATGGGGCATCGTCGCCTTCGCGCTGGGCGTCATTTTCTACCGCAAAGGAAAAGTCGAAGTCCGTTAACGGGCCATATGGTGGAAAGGGCCGCTTGAAGCGACGAGATCGCTTCAGGCGGCTTTGTCATTCGCCATTATCCCCGCCGATCAGGAGGAGTGCGGCGCAGTACGGTTTAGACCGAACGGTTCCTCCTCACGCGCCTGCACTATCGCCATTATCCCCGTCGATCAGGAGGAGTGCGGCGCATACGGTTTGGACCGAACGGTTCCTCCTCACGCGCCTGCCCTACAGCCATTATCCCTATCGTTCAGAAAGCAGCTGTTCATACTTTCGCGAACGGCCCATCTGAAACTAGATTTTTGGATAAGAGGGGGAAATGGGGACCTGAACGAAGGGGATAATGAGCAAAGGGAGCGTTAGGAGCACAAAGGGCAGCTAAGAGGAAGGCACCAAACTGTCAAGCGCCTGAACGAAGGGGATAATGGGCATAGGGAACGATTGAGGGGCGCAACGAGCGACGAAGTGGGGGACGAACTGACAGGGCGTCTGAGCGAACGGGATAATGGAAAAAGGGAAGAGCAGACCGACAGGCACGGACATGAAGCCGAGGCGGTCTGCGCGTCCGTTTAAAGCCGGTCGAGCCATTCGCGAATCTCGTCGTTGGGGAGATCGGATTCGGCCGGAACCGGGATCGGGGCGTCGCTGAGCGAATATTTCAGTTTCAAGGCGACGATGCGCCGAACGCTTTCGTCGATGCGCGATTCCGGGAGCCGGCCGGACCGCGCGGCGCTTAGCAAGCGGTCGTAAGTCTTGCGGGCGTTGTCGTAGCCGTGCGCGACGAGCACGATGTCGCTTCCGGCTTCGACGGACAACAACGCGGCTTCATCGATCCCGTAGCGGTCGGCGATGGCGCCCATCGTCAGGTCGTCGGTCATGACGACGCCCTCGAAGCCGAGCGTGCCGCGAAGCTGGCCGCTAATGATCGCTTCGGAAAGGGAAGCGGGAGCGTCCGGGTCGATCTCGGGAAATAAAATATGGGCGATCATGACAGCATCCGCGCCTTGTTCGATCGCGGCGCGGAACGGAACCCACTCCAGCGCCTCGAGCCGGTCGATTGACTTGGTTACGACAGGCAAGTCGACATGCGAATCTTCCGCCGTGTCGCCGTGTCCCGGAAAGTGCTTGACGACGGCGATCGTGCCGCTCTCCTGCAGCCCTTTCATCGCGGCGACTCCCATTTTCGCGACCGTATCCGCGTCCGAGCCGAACGACCGGCTGCCGATGACCGGATTTTTCGGATTGCTGTTGACGTCGAGCACGGGCGCGAAATCGACGTTGAAGCCGATTGCGGCCAATTGCTTGGCGAGGAGCGCGCCCATTCGCTCGGCCAGCTCCGGATCGCCCGTCTTGCCGACCTTGGCGGCGTCCGGCATCGCGGCGAATTCGGCGGGCAGCCGGCTGACCTTGCCGCCTTCCTGGTCTACGCTCATAAAGAGAGGAACGGGATTGCCTTCGTTCGCTTTCTTCAGTTCGTTCGCGAGAAGGACAGAGCCTTCCAGACCGGAGAAGTTGTTTTTGAACCAGATGATGCCGCCGACATGCTGCCGGGCGATGATTTCCTTCATTCGGCTGTCGATTTTCGTTCCCTGGATGCCGGCGATCAGCAGTTGCCCGACTTTCTGCTCGAGCGTCATGCCGGCCAGGATGCGTTCAATTTCGCCGATCGGTTCAAGGGAGCTCGGGTCCGGTACGCCGTCGTCCGGCGGTTCGGGAGTCGCCGTGTCCGCGGGCGGGACGGCGTTTGTCGGCCCGGGGGAGGCCGATGCGCCCGCGGACGGACTCGGCGAGGAAGGCTCGGCATGGCCGCCGCCTCCGCATCCCGAGACGAGCAAAATCAACAGACATAAGCAGAAGACGAACGCGCGCGGAACGAATCGGGATTTCAACTGTCTGTTCCTCCTTTAAGCGAAAGGCTTCCGTTCCTCGACGGAAGCGGAAGCCTGCTGCGGATATCACTTGATTTCGAAAGAGCTTTTCAACGAGACGATGCGGTTGAACACCGGATGCTCGGGCGTCGAATCCTTGGGATCAACATTAAAGTACCCGTGACGGAAAAATTGAAACTTGTCGCCGCCCGAGGCTGCTTTCATGTCCGGTTCGACATAGCCTTCGAGCGTTTGCAGGGAATTCGGATTCAGACGGTCGAGGAACGATTGCCCTTCCTCTTCGGGTTCCTCGTCGATCAGGGGCTCGTACAAACGGAATTGGGCCGGAACGGCTTGCGAAGCGTCCACCCAATGGATCGTCCCCTTGACCTTGCGGCCGGTGAAGCCGGAACCGCTCTTCGTCTCCGGATCGTACGTGCAACGGAGCTCGACGACGTTGCCGTTCGCGTCCCGGACGACCTCTTCGCACTTGATGAAATAAGCATGCTTCAGCCGTACTTCGTTGCCGGGGAACAGGCGGAAATACTTCGGCGGCGGATTGTCCATGAAGTCGTCCCGTTCGATATAGATTTCCCGGGAGAACGGAATTTTCCGGTGCCCCATCTCGGGGTTCTCCGAATTGTTCTCGGCCTCGAGCCATTCCGTGCGGCCTTCGGGATAATTCGTGATGACGACTTTGAGCGGCTGCAGCACGGCCATCGTGCGAAGCGCCTTGAGCTTGAGGTCCTCGCGAATGAAATGCTCCAGCATCCGTTCGTCGACGATGCCGTAGCTCTTGGCGACGCCGATCTCGCGGCAGAACGCCCGGATCGCTTCCGGCGTATATCCTTTGCGGCGCAGGCCGGAGATGGTCGGCATGCGGGGATCGTCCCAGCCGTCTACCGCTCCTTCGTCTACGAGCAGCTTGAGCTTTCTTTTGCTCATGACCGTGTTGGTCAAATTCAGCCGCGCGAATTCGTATTGGCGAGGCGTCCAAGGCATCTCGCACTCGCGGACGACCCAGTCGTAGAACGGCCGCTGATCCTCGAATTCGAGCGTGCAGATCGAATGCGTAACGCCTTCGATCGCATCCTCGAGCGGATGGGCGTAGGCGTACATCGGGTAGATGCACCAGGCGTCGCCGGTGTTATGATGGCGCGCGTGGACGACCCGATACAAGACGGGATCCCGCAGATTGACGTTTGGCGAAGCCATATCGATCTTCGCGCGCAGCACCTTCTCGCCGTCGCCGAATTCGCCTTCTTTCATCCGGCGGAACAAGTCCAAATTTTCGTCGACGGAACGGTTGCGGTACGGGCTCTCCCGACCAGGGGCCGTCAACGTCCCTCTCGTCTCGCGAATTTGGTCCGCGGACTGATCGTCGACGTAGGCCAAGCCTTTGCGGATGAGCAGGACGGCGCGCTCGTACATCTCGCCGAAATAATCCGACGCGAAGAATAATCCGTCCCAGCGGAACCCGAGCCATTCCACGTCCTTCTTGATCGATTCCACGTATTCGACGTCTTCCTTGACGGGATTCGTGTCGTCGAACCGCAAGTTCGTTTTCCCTTTGAATTCGTCGGCAAGCTCGAAATTCAAGCAAATCGACTTCGCGTGGCCGATGTGCAAGTACCCGTTCGGCTCCGGGGGAAAGCGGGTGACGACCTCGGTTACCTTCCCCGAGGCGAGATCCTCTGCCACGATGTTTCTGATAAAGTTCGATGACGGCGTCTTCATTTCCAAGCGGACCAACCTTCCTTACGCAAGATCGAGTTATATCTTCTAATAATACACAAAACCCGGCCTTCTTATAAAGGGATTTGCGAAAAAATGGCGGATTGTAGGGGCGATGTCGATTCGGAAGCGTTAAAGTTCGTTCATTTTCCATCTAAAAAAATGATAAAGATTTCATTTATTCAGTAACTTTTCAGCGGGACGTCTCGTTATAATCAATGAAGAGATTGGAAAGGGAGGAAATCGAATGCTGTCATGGCTAAGCCGAGGCTCCTCGGCGGCGAAATCCGCCGAAAAGGATGCAGCGGCGGAGGCAACGGATGAGCAACCGGCAGCGGACGGGCGACAGGCGACGGACGCGAACGACCATGCAGACGAGCGGGCCGCCGATCGCGTTCCTTTATTAACCGTACGCGGCGTGGAACGCTCTTTCGACGTCGGAAGCCAGAAGATCCAGGTGTTGAAAGGCATCAATCTCGACTTGTATCCTTCCCGGCTCGTCATGTTGAGAGGCCGTTCGGGCTCGGGCAAGACGACATTGATGAACTTGATGGGGGGTCTGGATACGCCGACCAAGGGGGAAATATTCTTTCAGGACCGTCCGTTCCACAAATGGGATGACGACAAGCGTACGCAGGTGCGCCGCAAGGATATCGGGTTCATTTTCCAGGCTTTCGCCTTGATGCCGCTGTTGTCCGCTTACGAGAACGTCGAATTGTCGTTGCGCATGGCGAAAGTGCCGAGGTCCGAATGGAAGTCGCGGATTACGTCGTGCCTGGACCTGGTCGGACTCGCCAAAAGAATGCACCACCGGCCATTTGAATTATCCGGGGGCGAACAGCAGCGGGTCGCCATTGCCAAGGCGATCGCCCATAAGCCCAGGCTGCTGCTCGCGGACGAACCGACCGCCGAATTGGACAGCCAGATGGCCGCGCAGGTCATGCAGGTGTTTAAAGAGGTCGTCGCGACCGAGAACGTATCGATATGCATGACGACACATGACCTAACGATTATGGAGGTAGCAGATCATGTCTATGAAATGGTGGACGGCGTATTCGTCGATAACTGACCGATCGGCGCGCAAGCGCGGAAGCGGCAAGCGGGCAAGCCTGCTGGCTGCTTTGTCGTTGTCGCTCGCGCTGTCCGGATGCAGCTTGCTTCCGAGCGAGCCGGAAGAAGAGGATCTATCCGGGATCCAGCTCCCGAGAATTTCGGAAAGGCCGAGCTACGACGTCGAAACGAAGACGCTCGAAACGGTCGCCTCGGGCTCGGGAAGAATTATGTCGACTGAGGAGAAGGAATTATATTTTACGCTGGAAGGCAAGCGAATTCAGAAATTATACATACAATCCGGCCAACAGGTCGAAGCGGGACAAGTCGTCGCCGAGCTCGACGTCGACGACATCAAGAAGCAGCTCCGCAGGGAATCCCTTTCCTTTAAACAGCAGGAATTGTCGATGAAGGAAACGTTGAGGAAAAAAGACGAAATGGATCCGATCGAGTTCGAAATGAAGTCGCTGCAATTCGAAGAGGCGCGCCAAGCCCTCGTCGATCTGCAAGAGGATATCGACAAGGCGGTGCTGACCTCGCCTTTCTCGGGAACGGTCGTATCGGTCGCCGTTCAGGAAGGCGACCAGGTGAAAGCTTACGACACGATCGCCGTCGTCGCGAATCCGAGCAGCTTGATCGTCGCGGCCGAGCTGAACAGCAGGGACGACCTCCAGCGGGTCGCCATCGGCATGGAAGTTCGCGTCGATATCAACAATGCGGGCCGAATTACGGGCAAGATCAAGCAGCTGCCGATTCCGTCGACCGACAATCAGAACGGCGGGAATTCCGGCGACAGCCTGAACAATTACTTGCTGATTGACGTGGACGAATTGCCCGAATCGGTAACCCGCGGCACTCCGCTGTCTATCCAGGTTATCGTCAATCGCAAGGAAAACGCGACCGTGATCCCGCTGGCGGCGCTTCGGACGGTCGGCGCGCGCACCTACGTTCAAGTCGTCGAGCCGGACGGCAGCAAGCGGGAGGTGGACGTGGAGGTCGGACAGCAGACGTCCACGGACGCCGAGATTTTGAACGGATTGACGCCAGGCCAGAAAGTCGTAGGTCGTTAACCGATGAACGCGCTGATACGTTTTCTCTTTCGCAAAATGTGGAACACCCGCTGGATGACGCTCAGCACGTTCGCCGGATTGTTCGTCGCCGTGGCGTTCACGACGAGCATTCCGATTTACGCGGACGGAGCGCTGAAGCGGGTCGTGTCCCAAACGTTGCAGGATAATAGCGAAGGCTTGCCGGCCGGATCGATGCTGATCCGTTACCAGTCGACGGACGGCAAGACGGATTTGGAGAGCTTCAAGGATGTAGACCAATATATTCGCGGGGAAGCAAGGGAAAACATCGGCTTTCCGGTCGAAACGGAACAACGCAGCCTCGTGCTCCGCAGCTCCGAAGTGTCTCCGGAGGATCCGACCACGGTGGACGCGAGCCGTACGCGGAAGCTGACGATCGCGACTTTCGACGGTCTGAAGGACAACGTGGAGATGGCGGGCGGCCAATGGTTCGCCGACCGGGCGGAGGCGGACGGAACGCTTCAAGCCGTAATGATGGAGGAGGCGATGTTCCGCCACGACCTGCGCGTCGGAGACGTTCTGCTCTACCCGCTTTCCGGCGGCTCGAACGAGACGCTGCGGGTTCAGATCGTAGGCGCGTTCAAGCCGACCGACGAGGGCAGCCCGTATTGGTACCAAGGCTTGGAAGGGATCATGAACAATCTGTATATTGCCGAGCAGGCGTTCCTGGAGGATACGGTCGCCAAGCACGGCATCCCGATCCAAATCGCGAGCTGGTACGCGGCGTTCGACTTGAGGGAGATCAAGACGAGCCAGCTGTCGCCCTTGTCGAGCCAACTGAACCGGATCGATATCGAAGTGTACAAGAAGCTGAAGGATACGCGGCTGGAGCTGAGCTTCGCGAGCATGCTCAACGACTTCCGCCGCGACAGCATCCAGCTTCAGACGATGCTCTTCACGCTTGCCGCGCCGATGATCGCGATGGTGTTCTATTTCATTACGATGAACACGCAGCAGGCGCTGGAGAAGCAACGCTCGGACATCGCCGTCCTGCGAAGCCGCGGCGCCAGCACGAGGCAAATTTTCATGTTGTTTCTGCTGGAGGGGGCGCTGCTGGGCATCCTGGCCATGCTGCTCGGTCCGATGTTCGGCTGGTTCATGGCCAAGAGCATCGGATCGGCCAGCGGCTTTCTGGAATTCGTCGACCGCAAGGCGATACCGGTCGGCTTCTCGGTCGACGGCCTGCTGGCCGGCGTCGCGGCCGTTCTCGTCGCGATCGCGGCGACGGTCATTCCGGCGCTCGTCTTCACGCGCACGTCCATCGTCGATTACAAGCGACAGATGGCGCGCGGCGACCGGAGGCCGTTCTGGCAGAAGTGGTTTCTCGACGTCGCCCTGTTGGGCGTAGCCGGATACGGCTGGTATTTGTTCAACGAACGCCAGATGGTGACGTTCAAGACGGGCATGACGACGGACCAGTTGAACGTGCAGCCTTTCCTGTTTTTCGTGCCGGCGCTGAGCATTTTCGCCGCGGGACTGTTCTTCCTGAGATTGTTCCCGCTGCTGCTGAAGCTGTTCAACCTGATCGGAAAAAGGATACTGCCCGTATCGTTTTATTTGACGCTCACCCAGCTGTCCCGTTCGGCGAAATCGTATTATCCGTTGATGATCCTGTTGATTCTTACGCTCGGCCTGGGCGTCTACAACTCTTCGGCGGCCAGAACGATCGGACTCAATTCGGAAGAGCGGACGATGTACAAGTACGGAGCGGACGTCGTCGTCCAGACGGTATGGGACGGCACCGCGGAATTCCGGCCTCCACAGCAAGGCGGCGGTTCGGGCGGCGCTCCCGGCGGAGGCGGCCCGGGCAACGCGCCGGTTCCGACGAAATATATTTACAACGAACCTCCGTTCGAAGTGTTCCGCACGTTGCCGGGCGTAGAGCATGCCGCGAGAGTGTTGACGACGAGAAGCAACATGACGATCTCGGGCAAGACGGCCGGCCAGACGACGGTAATGGGCATCGACAACGTCGATTTCGCCCGGGTCGGCTGGCTGCGCAAGGATATGTACAACGTCAACCCTTACAAGTATTTGGAGTGGCTGGGGCAAGTGCCGGAGGGCGCGTTCATCTCTTCCAACGTAGCCCAGAGGTTCGATCTGAAGCGCGGCGATATCGTGCAAGCGATCATTCAGGAGCAGGCGGTCGAATTTATCGTGCTGGACACCATTCCGTACTGGCCGAGTCTGTATCCCGATCAAGCCCCGTTCCTGGTGGCGAATCTGGATTACATCTACGATCAAGCGCCGCTCGTCCCGTACGACGTCTGGCTTAAAATGGACCCTGAAACGAAGGTTGCCGACATGATTCCCGTGCTGCAGGACAGCGGGGTCGAGATCGCCGAAATCAACAGCATGAGGAACGAGCTGGTTACGCAGAGCAAGCACCCGTCCAGGGGCGGCGTATTCGGCATTCTAAGTCTCGGGTTCCTGGTTACGATCATCGTTTCCTTGTCGGGCTACATTCTGTTCTGGTTTTTCAACCTTTCCAGAAGAGTCGTGCAGATCGGCATTCTGAGGGCGATGGGGCTGTCGCGCAAGCAGCTGACCGGCATGCTGCTCCTGGAGCAATTGTTCACCGCCGGGTTATCGATCGGCCTCGGCATCGGGATCGGCAAGCTCGCCAGCATTCTATTCCTGCCCTTCCTGCAGACGACGGAAAATTCGGCGAATCAGGTGCCGCCCTTCCGGGTCATCTTCGAATCGACCGATACGAACCGGCTGTACATCGTCGTCGGGGTCATGATGGCGATCGGTGTCGCGCTTCTCGTGACGCATATCAGACGCTTGAAGGTTCATCAGGCCGTCAAGCTCGGAGAGGAGCGATAAGATGATTCAATGCGAAGGGCTCGTCAAAATCTACAAAGCCGACGATCTGGAAGTCGTCGCCCTGCAAGGCTTGAACTTATCCGTCAAGCCCGGCGAGATGATGGCGATTATCGGCAACAGCGGCAGCGGCAAATCGACGCTGCTGAACATCCTCGGCGGACTGGACCGTCCGTCCGCCGGGCAAGTGCAAGTCGGGCCCTGGAACCTGCTCAAGGCGAGCGACGACGATTTGGTGAAGTACAAGCGAGACACGGTCGGCTTTATCTGGCAGAACAACGCCAGGAACCTGCTGCCGTTCTTAAGCGCCTTGGAAAACGTCGAAATGCCGATGATGTTCTCGGGCAAGCTGGATCGCGCTTACGCGAAGCAATTGCTCGAATGGGTCGGGTTGAAGGACCGGATGCACAACAAGCTGCAGCAGCTGTCCGGGGGCGAGCAGCAACGGGTGGCGATCGCCATCTCGCTCGCCAACCGGCCGCAGCTGCTGCTCGCCGACGAACCGACGGGTTCCGTCGATTCGAGAACGTCGGATATCATTATGGACATTTTCCGCAAGTTCAATCGCGAACTCGGGCTGACGATCGTCATCGTCACGCACGACTTGACGCTCGCGGGCAAAGTCGACCGGGTCGTCGCGATCCGCGACGGTCTGACGAGCACGGAGTTCATCAAAAGAAACCCGAACCTCGATCATTCGCTGCCGCTGTCCGGCGAAACGCCTGAAGAGGCTCACGAGGCGTTCGTCGTCGTGGACCGGGTCGGACGGCTGCAGGTGCCGAAGGAATATTTGCAGGCATTGGCCATCGGCGACAAAGCGACGATGGAATTCGACGGCGACAAGATCGTCATTACGAAACCGAAATCCTTGGAGGAGGATGAATCCGCATGAACAACAAAGCAAGCCGCATCCGAAAATGGGTGCTCCCGAGCCTCGCCTTATCGCTGCTGGTCCCCATGCTTGCTGCGTGCAGCTCCGGCAGCGGAGCGAACGATCCCGACAATCAGCGCACGCTGCGCATCGGGACGATGTACGGCAGCAGGGACGACGAGAGCTGGTTCCGCCAGCAATTCACGGATATGTTCGAGTTCACCCATCCGAACATTACGATCGAGGTCGTCCCGGCGATCGACTACTCGGAAATGCAATTCGAAGACCGCTCCCAGCAGCAGGAGCCGATTGATCAATTGCAAAAAGTGAAAGACATTATGACGGGTACGAACCCGATCGACGTTATGATTCTCGATATGTATATGCTGGGCCAATTGGCCAACGAAGGTATGCTCAAGCAATTGGATCCCCTGCTGAGGGAGGACAAAGTCGATCTCGAGGAGTTCGTTCCGACGGTCATCGACAGCATCAAGGACCAGGGCAACGGGTTTATTTACGCTTTGACGCCCACCTTCCAGCCGGCCGCTCTGTATTATAACAAAAAGATTTTCACGGATAGCGGCGTAGAAATGCCGACCGACGGCATGAGTTGGGACGACGTGTTCAATCTGGCGAAGCGGGTAAAATCGGGAGAAGGCAAGGACTCGATCTTCGGATTTTCCCTCAGCCAGTGGGGAGCGGGAGATAATTTCTGGGAATTCCAAAATTTCGCCGCCCCGCTTAGATTGAAAATGTACGACGATCAGGCCGAGACAATGACGGTCAACTCGCCGCAGTGGAAAAATCTGTGGGATAACATGGCTCAAATGAAAAAGGATCGGGTGACGCCGAGCCAGGAGGACATGCATTTCGAGGATGTGGGCGCCGGTTCCGAATATCGATACAATCCGTTCCAGGGCCGATTGTTCTTCCAGGGACGCGTCGCGATGATGGTCGGTCATTACGGCATGATTAACGAGATTCAACAGCTGAACAACAACAGCGACAAGCTGAATATGCAAAAGCTGGATTGGGACGTCGTAACGATGCCGTACTTCCCCGGACAGGAAGGCATCGGCAGCAACATCTCCTTGAACCAGCTGTCCGGCATTAACGCGAATGCGGCCAATCCGGACGACGCGTGGGAGTTCGTCAAGTTCATGAACGGCAAAGATTGGGCGAAGCTGAAATCCCGCAGCACGCACGAGCTGTCCGCGCGCAAGGAATTTGTCAAAGTGCGCGACGGCTTGAGCTACAACATTGAAGCCTTTACGAAGATGAAGCCTGTCCCGCCGGTCGACAATATGAAGGAACAAGCGTTGCACCGCGAGAAGCCGAACCTGTATTTGATTAACGAGATGGGCTCGATGATTTTCTCGCAGGTGATGCAAGGGAACAAGACGGCCGAAGAAGGGCTGGCCCTGTGGGAATCGAAAGGCAACGAGCTGCTGCAAAAAATCAAAAACAATCCGAGCGGCAACATTGAAGGCGCTCTGGACGGCATCATCGATGGCGATATGGGCAATATGTCGGTGGAGAAAATGCAGGTGATGCGGGCAGCGGGAGTTTATTAAAGTTTCGGGGGGCGGATCGTCCAAGGTGGCGGTCCGCTCCCCTCTTTTTTGGAATGCCGGATTCAAATTCAATTTAGCCGCGCATGCTAAGAACATTCCGAAACGAGGAGGAGCATCGATGAAATGGGTATACTGGTCCAGGTTATACGACAGTAAATTTCAAGCGGGGTGCCTCGTCCAGCGCATGGAGCATGACAGCTGGCTGTTCGGGCTCGACGTGCCGCGGGAAATCGAAGTGTTTCGTTCGAAAAAAGGAAAATATGGCGTGCGGTATTTGCCTTAGCCGAAAGATTGGCAACGCAGTCCGAATATGCTAAGCTGTGACCAGCAGGATATCAGGAGGGGAACAGCGATGCGCAGAATGCCGCTGTCCGCGGAAACCGCGGTCAAGCTCGCCGAGTACATGAAAGTGCCGTTGGAGCATCTCATGCATATGCCTCAGCACGTATTATTGCAAAAGCTGGCGGAGATGGCGAAAAGCGAGGCGAACGAGCGCTTGGACGATTCCGATGGAAATATCCAGAAAAACGAATAAAATGGTTGACTTTCGGGGGTATATTATTGTATATTATTATTTGTCGCCAATTAATTTAAGTTCGCTTGTAACGACGCGGGGTGGAGCAGTCCGGTAGCTCGTCGGGCTCATAACCCGAAGGCCGCAGGTTCAAATCCTGCCCCCGCAACCAACCTTATCTCTGGACCTCACGGGGGCCTTTAGCTCAGTTGGTTAGAGCGGTCGGCTCATAACCGATTGGTCGGGGGTTCGAGTCCCTCAAGGCCCACCACGTTAAGAAACGGTAAGGGATGCTTTACATAGCCAGGCTATGAAACATGTTCGCAAGAACTTGCTTCTTATGCCGGGGTGGCGGAATTGGCAGACGCACAGGACTTAAAATCCTGCGGTAGGTGACTACCGTACCGGTTCGATCCCGGTCCTCGGCACCATCTTTGTAAAGCCTAGCGATTTACGATTGCGGTTAAATTACTGAACGTCTACATAGTAAACAATCCTGCATTATCATGTGCGCACATGATGAAGCAGGATTTTTTTAACATTAATGAAAGTATAAAATTTTTCGATGAGTGAGGGGTCTTTATTCCGCTTGATTTTTTGCGATCGGACACAGGAGCTCTTATTTTGCCGAAACCCCTTTATTTTGAAGATGAATCGGACAGAGGATCCGTTATTTCGATGATTTAGGGCCGATATCGCCGTCTCGGAGCCAAATAACGGATCCTGTGTCCGCACAGATGCAAAAAAACCGGTTTTGTTCACAATTAGCGGATCCTCTGTCCGAACGGTTCGGGGCGACAGGGCAAGAGGATGAAAATGCGAGTGGACGTTGGGGCGACGGGGGAAAGAGGCGGACGACGGCGAACCGGACGGTGCGGAAAGACTGCGGCAAGCGAAAGCGCGGCCGCGCTAGGTATCCTCATATTTATTCAATTAGGGGGCTGGACATTTTCGTTCTTTTTCTATAATAAGAAGTATTAGGGCGCGATCGGCGTGGCGAACTCGTGAAAAGTTACGCTGTCCGCCTTCCATACTCCATCGACCCGGACTAGCTCTGTCTCGCGCCGGATGCTGATCGTATCTCCCCACTGGTTTCTGCCGATATCGATGAATTGCGACATCGTGGCGGTCGTTTTGCCCGTGTAGTAGGGGCCGTAATAGGTGTTGAACCGGCGCTTTTCCTTCAGGCCTCTGTTCGCAATAATCGAATTGATGAGCCGATCCGTGAAATAGGGCTTGAAATGGGCTCTGATTTGCTTGAGAGACGATACGTCGACCGCTTCGTTCAGCTTCTCATTCAGCAGCTCCATCCGGGCGGCCGTCGCTTTCTCGGTCGCAGCCGGCTGCTCTAGCTCCTTCTTGATGCGAATGACGATGTCGTTCCCCTCTTGCTGCAAGATGGTTGCTTCTTGGGCGATTTGATTCCAGCTCACATTCGCCCCTAGCGTCTGGCTAACGAAGCGAAGCGGAACGAAGGTGGTGCTGTGGTAGACTCTGGAGGCGACGTCCAGTTCGATGTCGGACTGCCCCATATGAACGATTTTCGAATCGATCGTCATCCTCATGTCCGTATCGCCCTTTGTAATTCGTATGCTCTTCTCGTTCTGATTCCATTCGACGGCCGCGCCCATATTCCGGGCCACTTCCCGCAGCGGAATAAGCAAGCGATTGTTCTCCACTCTGCCGTAATCGATCAGCACCGTATTCTCGTCGATCATTTGCGTCGCGAATCCCGGCGCAGCAAATGCGGGAACCGCCAAAATTAACGTTGCCGCTGCCGCTAAGATCCTTTTGTTGTTCATTGCGAAAAATCTCCTTTGTCCGAGTAGCCTAAGCGTCCACAAGAATAGACGCGATTACGGCCGGAAGGTTGCATGGTAACTGCTACCGTGAAACTAGCGCTTGCCACCTGGATGAATGTCGTTTTTCTCATTTTAAAAAAATTTCATGCTGGACCCCCTGAAAATGCCAGGCCGCTTCGAATATTATAAATAATTAATCCGAGCGAGCATGCTTTAGAAAGAGGGGTACGATGACTAGAGCTGCGAAAAAGGTACATTACATAAACGAGCACGAGAACGAGAATGAAAACGCGAATCTAATGGCCGCATATCGTCTGAGAATCGCCGAAAACGAGAAGCTGCTCGACGAGATTCAGCGCATCAATCGCAAGCTCCATGACATGAACGCCGAATTAATGAAAGCGCAAGCCGAAGCGGGCAAATACCGCGAAATGTACGATGCGATTCGACGGGGGCATTATTTGCTCATCCCGAAATAATTAACGCTTAACGAAATAAGGACGGAACCCGATGGGGTTCCGTCCTTCCGACTCGGAATTAATTCGCTGGGGCGCCGGGGTTGTCGAAAACCGGAGACGAAGCGGAAGCGGAGGCGGAGGTTCCATCGCCGAGTACCGCCTCGTAACCGATCGGAATGTACGTCGTCGCGCTGACATCGGTGATGACCTGAGGGTACATCCCGTCCGGATCCGGAAGCAGTTCGCGGTATTGAATCATCGCTTTGCCTTCCGAGAATTGGATGCCCGTAATTTCCAGGCCGTAGCCCGGATGAGGAGCGGTAGCCGTGACGGTGACTTTTACGACGTCGTCCGTTTCTTTCTCCGTAGAAAGTTTTACGTCGTTCAAAATCGGAGACTCGGGCTCTTTGACGGACGACATTTCCTTAACGAAGTCGGCCGTTCTCTTGATCATGACGGCGGCTTCTGTCTGCGTTACGGGTTTCTTAGGGTGAAACCTTTGTTTGCCGTCGAGCGTTGCGATTTTGGCGATCAGAAGCTTCTGGATCGCGTTCATGTAACCGTCGGAAATTTGATCCTCGTCGGCGATAAGCAGGAAAATTTCGATCCAGGCATAATCGCCCTTGGAGCTTAGCGCGCCGAACAGCCAGGCGGAGAACTGCTCGCGGGTCACATTGGCGGTCGGGGAAACGTCTTTCGGAAGCTCTACGCCGTTGTGCATGGCCACGATGAAATCGTTGGCGTATGGAGCGTCGTCCTTCACCTTCGTAAAATAGTCGCTCGCTTTCGGCTCTTTAACGAAGCGGATATGATCCAGGTTCAGGTCGAGCCCCTTCACGATACTCGTGACCGCCTGAGCCGCCGTGATCGGTTTGTTGCCGTTCGTCTTCTCTTTTACTTGGTTCGCGTAGACGGCGCCCGTCAACGACAGGCTTACGACGGCTAACAGCAGCATCATCAGGAACGGTTTTCGGATTCTGGCTTGCATCGTCGATTCCTCCTTGTTGTTCGATTTCTTCATCCCCTAGACGCGCCGAACCAAGAAATGGTTGCAAGGAACGGGCATGTCCCGCCATAAAACGCAAAAAAACGCTTAGCTCAACGAGCCAAGCGCTATAATACGGCCATTAACGTCCTTTCGTGCGACCGCCCTTACGTCCTCTTGAACGACCGCCGGTACGTCCTCTCGAGTGTCCTCCTGAGCGACCGCCGGTACGTCCTCTCGAGTGTCCTCCTGAGCGACCGCCGGTACGTCCTCCCGAGCGTCCCCCCGAGTGTCCTCCCGAACGTCCGCCCGAGCGTCCTTCCGTGCGACCGCCGGTACGTCCTCCCGTATGGCTGGAAAGTTGAAGCTCCATGCTCATCGCAATTACACCTCCATTACAATAGAGATGTCCTAGCATATGCACGGCCGGAGAGGCCCGAACCGGACAAGCGCAGAAGGGCTTGAAAAAGGCGAAAGGAGGAGGAAAAATTCCCCGTTTCAAACGATCGGATCGGGGTAATAGGAATTATATTCCGTATACAATGAGGTGGAGCACTTTCATGATTTATTGCATCCAATGTCACAGCGTCCACGATGTGAACGAAATTTCCGTCATTTTCAAGACGGCGTTCAAATCGCTCAAAAACGGAGTTGTCGTCAATGCAGGCTGTTGCAAGGAAAAAGGGGATCGCGGTTCCGGTTGAAGGGCGTGGAGGTCGCTCGAGATATAACCGATACGGAGCTCTGTTCGTCTTACGTCGTTCGAGTGCAGGAACCGGCGAGTGACCTGAATCATATCGCCGGTTCTTTTTTTCTGCGGTAATTCGGGTTAACCGGCGGAAATCTTGCCGTTTTACGGATTCGATTGTTCCGCCCGTTCCTTTTCCTTCTGCTCGCTGTCCAAGTAATCCTGAAGATCGTCCTGAACGCTAATATCGGCAAGCGCAACCTTGGAGCGGTGGGCGGAACGAATGATAAGATGCCCTGCGACAGGGGCAGTCAAGAAAACGAATACGATTCCGAGCAGCAGGCGTATGCTGGATACCCCGTGCGTAAAGAAGAAGTAGAGGAACGCGCCTGACAAAATGCAGAGGATGCCGAGCGTCGCGCTTTTCGTCGAAGCGTGGGCCCGATTATATACGTCCGGAAGACGTATAATGCCGAGCGAGCTGATCAGGCTCATGACGGTACCGGTCATCACGAGTACGCCGACCACGACTTCAATCACTGTTGTTGCGCTCAATGACAACACCTCTTTCCATATACTTGCTTAACGCAATCGTGCTTAGAAAAGCAAGGATTCCGATCAGCAGTATCGTTTCCAGATAGGCATGAGAATCCAGCATAATGGACAGGATGGCGACGATACCAATGACAATATATCCGATGGAATCCAGCGCAAGGATCCGATCGTGAATGGTAGGTCCCTTGATGACGCGGTACAGTGCGATCACGATGGATATCGTAAGCAGGAACATGGCCAGAAGCATGACAGTATTGAACATTAGCGCATCACCTCGATAATTGCCTTTTCAAACTTGCGCTTCGTCTTGATTATGCTGTTGCGGAACTCGTTCGCATCCATCGCATGAATGAACATGACGCCTGCTTTGGGGTCGATTTCCATCACGACGGAGCCGGGCGTCAGTGTCAGCAAAGTGGAGAGTATCGTCATTTCAAAGTCCGTCTTCAGCACCGTCTCCGATCGGAAAATACCGGGTTGTATGCGCAGCTTCGGTCTCGTCACTTGCATAATGACGACCAGGCTGGATTTGAACAGCTCGACGATAAACAGAAGAAGCAGCTTGAAGATGGCCCCGATTTTTCTGCCGTAGAACGGATCAGGGAAGAAGCGCCGCATCGCGAATATGATAAGAAATCCGATAATGTAGCCCATTCCGAAGATCACGACGTTCCACGCTTCATTGAGCAGCATCCATGTAAAAGCGATCAGCAAATTTAATAAGATTTGCGTTGTCAATTCCGTCACATCCTTTAGCTACTGAAGTCGAATCATGAACCGATTCGTTTGAAGACGGCATCCGCATACATCGAAGGGGTGGTCATGACCTCAACCGCTTGCTCGATATATTCAAGCACCCACTCTGAACCAAGCCCCATCGCAATCACGCATACGGCTAGAATGGAGCCCGGCAGCAAGGCGCTGTTCCCGGTCGATTTCTGCTCCCCTTCGCTAAGCAATGTCTCTCCCCAGAAGCTGTGAATAAAAATTTTCATGACCGAGTAGAGCACTAAGAGGCTTGATAAAACTCCGATGATCGAAATGGCCAGATAACCTTCGGATATGCCGCCCTTGAGAATGACGAGCTTACCGACGAAGCCGCTGAGCGGCGGGACGCCGACAAGGGCCAGTGCCGCGATGAAGAACAGCCATCCGAGCAGCGGGCGAAAAATGATTAATCCGCTGAATTTTTTCAGATGATCCGACCCGAAGATCGAACTTATGGCACCGCCGATGATGAAAATAAGCGCCTTCGCCATCATATCGTGAATCAAATAGTACAATGCGCCGGTCAAAGAATCGAAGCTAGCCACGCCGACGCCGAACAAGATGAAGCCGACGGCGACGACGACGTTGTAGGCCAAGATTTTTTTGATTTCCCAGTGGGAGATTGCTCCAAGCCCGCCGAGAATCATCGTCAGCGCCGCCATAACGATGATGACGGTGTGCGTAATATCCGGCTGATGATGGAAGATAAGCGTAAAAGTACGTATAATCGCATAAATGCCGACTTTAGTCAGCAAGGCCGCGAACAGCGCGGATATTGCCGGAGGCGGAGCGCTATACGATCCTGGCAGCCAGAAGAACAAGAACAGCCCTGACTTCAGGCCGAATACGGTCAGGAAGACGAAGCTTACGGCCGTTAGCAGCCCGCCTTGCCCAAGCTCTGCGACGCGTTCGGAAAGATGGGCCATGCTGAGCGTGCCCGTTATCGAATATAAGTAAGCAATCGCGATAACGAACAAAGACGACGCAATGACGTTAATGATGACATACTTAATGGACTCGCGAAGCTGCCGTTTCTTTCCGCCAAGAGCGAGCAGGACATAAGACGAGATCAGCATGACTTCGAAAAAGACGAATAAGTTAAAAATATCGCCGGTCAAAAACGAACCGTTCACCCCGCACAGCAAAATAAGCATGAAGGGGTAGACGAAATGCACTTTGTGATCGTTGCCGATCGATCCGAACGCGAACAGGGCGCACATGAGACAAATGAACGTGGCGACAAGCACGAGCAAGGCAGAGAGCATGTCTCCGACGAGATTGATCCCGTAAGGCGCCTCCCAGCCTCCGACATCGAGAACGATGATGCCCTGGTTCGAAATTTGATGTACGATAAATGCGCTAATGCCGATTGTGATCAGCAGACTGACGACCGTTATCGTCTGCTGCAGTTTGACGCGCCTGCGAAAAAAGATCATCGCCATTGCGGCAAGCAGCGGAATGATAATCGGCAGGCTCAAAATATTACTCATCCGCGTTACCTCTCAATTGCTTCATATTATCGGTGCCGAGCTCTACATAAGTGCGGTAGCCAAGTACGAGAAGAAAAGCGGTCAGCGCAAAGCTGATCACGATAGAAGTAAGGATCAGCGCCTGCGGAATCGGATCGGTGTAGCTGGCGGCATTTTCCCCTAGCAGGGGAGCAGCGCCTTTCTTCAGCCCGTTAATCGCCATCAACATGAGATGAGTCGCGTGCGTGAACAAAGTAAGGCCTAGAATGATGCGCAGCAGATTCTTATTCAGGATGAGGTAAGTGCCGACCGTGAACAGCACGCCTGAAATAATCGTCATGAATGTCTCCATTATTTCTCGTCCTCGCTTATACTCGTAATGATGGTCATTGTCGTTCCGATTACGGCCATGTACACGCCTAAATCGAAAATGAGGGCGGAAGCAAGCTCCGTCTTCCCGAGCAACGGCAAAGTGACATACGTAAACGCCTGCGTCAGGAAAGGGACATCGAAAACGAACGATGCCATTCCAGTGAGCAACGCCACGATAACGCCCGTTGCGGCAAGCTGCTTAAAATCGACGGGAATGACGTCACGTACCGATTGAAGATCGAACGCAATATAGAGCAGGACAAGGGCGGATGCGGTAATGAGACCGCCGATAAAGCCGCCCCCGGGATTATGATGTCCTGCAAACAGTACGTAGATCGAGAACGCCATAATCATGAACACTAATATTTTGGTCGCGGATTGCAAATAGACGTCGGTGAATTTCATTGTTCCTTCCTCCCCGAATGGCGAAGCTTGATTAAGGTATAAATGCCTACGCCTGCAGAGAAGAGGACGACGATTTCAAGCATCGTATCGAAGGCGCGGAAGTCAACCAATATCGCGTTCACGATATTGTTGGCCCCGGCGAGGGCGTACGCGTTTTTGAAATAATCGGAAATCGACTCGAACATATGTTGGCTTTGCGCCGATAGACCGATCAAAGTAAGCGTCAAACCGACGCCGATGGCGATAAGCGCATTCGTAATGCGGAATTTCATAGACGTGACATGCTTGCTAACCTTCGGCAGGAAGTAGAAGCAAAGCAGGAACAGCGCCGTGGAAATCGTCTCGACGACCAGCTGCGTCAGTGCCAGATCCGGCGCGCGGAAAATGACGAAAAACAGGGAAACGATATAGCCGACTACGCTGACGGCAAGAATCGAAATTAATCTGGACTTCGTGAACAGCATATAGACGGCTGCCGCGGCCATCGCGAATCCGAGCATATATTCATAGTACTCGATCGGCGAATTGTTCGAAGTATCGAAGACGAACGTGCCCGTAAGGAACAGCGTGCTTCCGGCCGTGATTACGAGAAACACGAACAAGTAGGACAAATAATGCGTTAATGAACCCGAAATATAAAAATGCGTAATCTTCGCGGCGATGCGTTCCATCCCGGTGATTCCGTTGTCGTAGGCTTGATTTAAGCTGAATCTTAACGGGATGCTGTCGTAAATGTCGCGGAATTTGGTTAAATACACGAATAGCAGCGTTCCGAACACGACGATCCCGATCGTCATTAGCAGCTCCGTATTAAAGTCGTGCCATGCCGAAATATGTGCATGCCACTCCAAGCCGTTCTCGAAAACCTGCGGAAGCATGGCTTTAACGGTCGGCTCCAGTATGGACGATGCGATCAAATTCGGGAAGAAAAACAAAATGACGACAAACGCTGCCAAAATCATCGGCGAGATCAGCATGCCGATAGGCGCCTCATGAGGTTTGCGTTCCAAACGCTCAGGCTTGTAAGGGCCTGTGAATGTTTTGAATACGAGTATCAGACAGTAAACAAACGTAAAGACGCTGGCAATCCATGCGATTATCGGAAGGAAGAGGACCCAGTTGCTCATCTCGCGCGAAGCGGCGAGAACGCCGGTAAAAAACATTTCCTTGCTCAGGAAGCCGCTGAATGGCGGAAGACCCGCCATCGAGAAGGCGCCGATCATCGTCAAGGTGAAGGATATCGGCATCAGGTGCATAAGCCCGCCCAAGCGGCGGATATCCCGCGTTCCCGTTTCGTGATCGAGTATGCCGATCATCATAAACAGCGAGCCCTTGAAAATCGAGTGATTGATGAGATGGAATACCGCGGCGAGCGCAGCGCCGGCGAATAACGTTGCGCTGTCGATGTACTGGTCGTTCAGCGCCAAGGAGCCGATGCCAAGCAAGGTCATAATCAGCCCGAGTTGACTAATGGTCGAAAACGCGAGCAAAGCTTTGAGATCGCTTTGGCGTATCGCCTTCAAAGAGCCAATAAGCAGCGTAATGATACCGGAGATCGTAATCGTCCAAAACCATTCCGAGTGGCCTCCGAAAATGGGAGTTAACCGAACGATGAGGTAGATCCCCGCTTTGACCATCGTTGCGGAGTGCAAATAAGCGCTAATGGGCGTCGGCGCTTCCATCGCATCCGGCAGCCAGATATGGAAAGGGAACTGCGCGGACTTCGTAAATGCGCCGAGCATGATAAAGAACATGGCCGGAATAAAGAGCGAATGCTGCGATACTTGATCGCCAAGGGCAATCAGCTCCCGGATGCTGAACGTTCCCGATGCGACGTATAGACAGATAAAGCCGAGCAGCATGGAGAATCCGCCGGTCATCGTGATATACATTGCTTTTTGCGCGCCGTAGCGAGATCTCTTGCGATGGTACCAAAATGCGATCAGCAGAAAGGAGGATACGCTTGTAATTTCCCAGAACGTGTACAGCGCGATAAGATTGTCGGAAAGGACGGACCCTAGCATTGCCCCCATGAACAGCATAAGATAAGCGTAGAAGAGGTGCAGCTTCTCCCGGTCCTTGGACATGTAAAAGATGGAGTAGAGCACGACTAACGTACCTATTCCCGTAATGAGCAAGGCGAACAGCAAAGAGAGGCTGTCCAAATAAATCGCGAAATTAACGTTTAATGAAGGTATCCAGTTCATCGAATGGACGACGGGGACATCCTGAACAGGATAAAAACTTGCGAAATAAATAAGCAGGACCAGAGGAATAAATATGACGAACCAGCCGGTATGTATCCAACGCGCGTATTTGTACAATAACGGGATAATAGGGACGAAGAAAAAGGGCGTCAGAACGGCGATGTGCAGCAAGGTCAAAGAACCCCCTCCTTTTTTTATGTATAAGTGTAAGTTGTTTAGGGTATTCACCTAATAAGTAATACAAATGTCTTAAGAGTCATTCGCGTCGTACGCCGTTAGTCGGATCATAGACAAGCTTGCGGAGGATAGATAGATCGGGTTAACTCGCGTTTCGGGGAGGCGAAGCAAGCCATTTTTATCCCGGTAAGATAAGGCATCAATTAATTATACACTATATAAATTGACAACTTCAAACGATATAGGTAGGCTTAAACTATCATTACGAAGAGGTGAAATCAGTTAAATGAAGACAGGAAGCATGGATGAATGTATACTCGTCTGTGTATACTACGGGCCAAACGGCGAACGGCTTATCCGTCGAGGCGGCAAAATCGCGAAGATGCTCCAATGTCCGATGTACGTATTAACCGTTGACCGCCAACCGGAGGATGAATGGGACATTGAGAAGATTCACTATATATCCGCATGGAGAAAAGCGGCCGAAGAGCACGGCGCCGAGTTCATCGTGAAATACAACGAGAAGCGGCCTGTTGCGAAAGTGATCAGCGATGTCGCGAAGCAAAAAAACGTAACCCAAATCGTGCTCGGCCAAACGGCTCAAAGCCGATGGGAAGAAATTACGAAAGGCTCCTTCATCAACGTGATCTTGAACGAAATCCCGTTTGCGGATTTGCACATTATTTCCGTGTCCCGCGAATTGAAGGATAATGAAGGTTTCTATGAAAAAGGGATCCGCGCCTACTTGCTGGAGGAGGACGGAGTCTACAGACTGTGCTTCAACCATACCCATCGGGACAAGTACGAGGGGATTTTCTATAAGGAAGTGGGTACCGATTTCAACAATGGCATCTTCAAATTCATGAAGGGCCATGAGCTGATCGAGGTTTATGTCCATGAGGATTATATTACGGATATGAACAAGCGGGTAAAATGACATTCAATCGAGGATGGCGGTCAGAAGGAGGTTTCTTCTGCACCGCCATTTTAAGAACTTGACCATATAGGCTAAGAACCCCTCCCGTTTGTGGAGGTTTCGACCAAATTGAACTTTTCGCCAACGGTACAGTACACTATTGCATTTTCTTCGGACACAGGAGACGTTATTTTGCCGAAACCCCCTCATTTTGAAGATGAATCGGACTGAGGATCCGTTATTTCGATGATTAATGGCCGAAATCGCCGTCTCGGAGCCAAATAACGGATCCTCTGTCCGCACAGATGCAAAAAAACCGCTTTTGTTCATAATTAGCGGATCCTCTGTCCGAACGGTTCGGGGCGACGGGGCAAGGAGGCGAACGACGGCGAACCGGACGGTGCGGAAAGACTGCGGCAAACGAAAGCGCGGGGGAACGAATCAAATTCGAAAGGACCGTCAGGGCGAATTTCCCTGACGGTTTTCTTACATAAAAAAGAGAGCCCTTGTCGTTCTAAGGCTCTCGGTCGCTTAAGTATGGTGATCTGAACAGGGATCGAACCTGTGACCCCCACCCTGTCAAGATGGTGCTCTCCCAGCTGAGCTATCAGATCATGATTTCTTTCGCGGCGACAAGTAATATAATATCAACTTCAGCCCATGAAGTCAACTGCTATCCGCAGAAAAATATTGCACAATTCACGCCAAACCTTGCAAGGAAAAGTTGTCGTTAGCAGGGATGTTTCGACCGTTTTCCGCGTACATATGGATCAGCGTACAATCAGCGGGAGGGAAGCGGGAAATGAGGGATGTCGCATTGCTGGCGGTATGGTTGGTCGGGTTGTTCGGCTTGATCGGGGCTGTCGTAATCGCGGTCGCGCGTTTCGTTCGGAGGGATACGACCCGATACGACGAGCAGGTAACTTGGTCATCGTATGGTTCGGACAACGGCGGCCGGCGGGGCGAAAGCGCTCTCCAAAAAGAGGGAGGCACACCGCGGAATCGTGAATCTTTTTTCCAGACGGCGCAAGAGGGGGCGATCCGCATCGCCCCCTCTTGCGTTACTCGTCGTCTTCCCATTTGCGCGAATAAGCTTTCTTGGTCGTCCATAGCACAAGCCAGATGAGAATCACGGTGATGATGCCTGCGATGATGAAGGTGCTGATCAATGCAAACGTCCTTTCGATAACGCGCTTGTTTCTTCTATCATAACGGATTACTCGTCGATTGTTAACCGCTCGATGTCGTATTCGACGTGCTGCTCGACGAATGCCATCAGTCCCGTTCGTCCGACGAAATCGGGCTGGTCGTCCCCGTAGTGCATCAGACGGATTCTCCGCTGCAGATCCGCGGGCAGCGTCAATAGCTGGGGCAGGCACGCATGAACGGCGCCTGGAGGATGCAATTGGCAATCGTGGAACAAGAGCCGGACTCCCCTTCGGCGAACTAAATGTTCGAGCAAGTCGGCGTCGAACACGGTATCCCCGGAGTAGTAGAAGACATCGTTGAAAAGCATAGAGAAACTCGGCTTGTTCGGGATATGGCGCGTCGGAATCAATTCGACGCGGAGTCCCGGCGCCACCTCGTGCCGGAGTCCGGGCTTCAGGGGCCGCACGTCGAAATAATCTTCGAGCGCGACAGCCTCTTCCTGCTGCAATCCCCCCTTCAGGGAATGCTCCCATAGCGGTTCGACCAGCTCGTCGGCCAGAAATAACGCCGGCTTGCGTCCGTAGACGAACTTCATTTGAAAGGCGAACTCTTCCAAACCGCCGATATGATCGGCGTGAATATGAGTAATGAGCGCGGCGTCCAAATCCCCGAACGCGCAGCCGAGCTCGTGAAGCGCTCTCGGCGCGGTGATGCCGCAGTCGAGCAGAAGCTTGCGGCCGCCCGCCGTAATGAGCGCATTATTATTGTAGAAAGTTTTGGCGAATGCGCTTCCCGTGCCTATCATGCGAATTTTCACTTCGTTACCTCCCACCGGCGTCGCGGCGCGTCAGGCGAACGCGCTCTCATCAATGTACCATATTTTGCAAAGGCAAGGTAGAAGCGCTTGAAAAAATAGGGTCCCGACGGTGGCCGCATGGGCATTCGCCGCATAGGCTGAGGTGACGGTCGAGTTAACCTCCGGCTATAGCGAAAGGATGATCCCGATGGGCAAAGTCAAGAAAAAAAAGTCGGCCGCGGCAGCCGAGCAGAAAAAGGCGCAAATGAAAATCGTCACTTCGGACGTGTGCGCGGTATGCAAAACTCCGTGCAAAAGAGGGCTGGATTATCTCGCCCAGATGAGCGTTCCGGGCGCCGCCGGACATGGCGTTCCTTGCGTATTGACGCTCCCCGGGCGCAAATAAAGCGATTGCGCCGTTCCCGAGCCGCTCGAGAACGCCATTTCCCGGGCGAGCGCAGCGTTCGCCAACAGGCGACAAACGGCGCGCCCGCGGACAAGAATGAACGATTAAAAAGTTTCATCTCATTTCGCCTTCCCGCGCAACTTTCCGAACGGGGAACGGTATAAACATTTACGAGAAGCGCGCGAAACGGCAAAAATGGGGGTAAATAACGATGAAAGCACGGAAAATCGTATTAGCGATAGCCGTATTGACGTTGGCGTTCGGGGGCGTCGCTTACGCGGATACGGTAACCCAGAAGCTGCGGGTGTTGGTCAACAAGAAATGGGAAGCGGGAAGCGAAGCCGTCGTGGCCGACGGCAAAACGTATATTTCGTCTCAGGTCGTATCGGATAAGCTTCATGCGATCGTTCTCCGGGAGGATGGAAGAGTGTCCGTGTTCCGTCCGAACGTTCATATGGTGACGAGTTCCGGCTCGACGATCTTCGCGGACGTGAAGAAGGGCGACGTCAAGTTCAATACATTCATTCAAGTCGATTCGCTCAAGACCGACATCAGCGAGCTGAAGCTGACGATCGCCAACCCGTACGGCGACGAGACGCTGCTCGATCAGCGGAAAACGGGGGACGCCGATTTTCCGGACGGCAAGAACGATTTCTGGATCACGAAGGCGGACATTACCTATAAGTTCGATAAAGTCGGGCCGTACACGATACGTTTCGCGGTGAAGCCCGCCGGGGAGTCGTCCTTCCAGGTCATCTCCGAGAAGACGATCAATTCCAAAGATTGACGAGCGCGCCCGGACCGAGGAACGGTCCGGGCTTTTCATTCGTTTGACCCTTGTCTGCGGAAGTGATACGATACGTGAGTAGGAAAAAACAACCGATCGAACGGAGGCTCGCCATGAGCGATCATGTCCACGACGAAAATTGCGATCACGACCACGAAGAAGCCGTGTTCATCGTAACGGACGAAGAGGGTAACGAGCACGAGATGGTTCTCGTGTATACATTCGAAACTAACGACCGGGCTTACGCCGTGTTGCTGGATCGCAACGATCCAGAAGACGACGGCGTCATTCTGCGGATCGACCAAGACGGCGACGACGAAGTTCTCGTCAACATCGAAGACGATCAGGAATGGGAAACGGTCATGAAGGCATACGAACAGATCGCCGCCGAAGAGGAAGGGAACGCGTAAGCTTCCCCGGCCACGGAAAGAAGGCAAGGCAGCTCCGTCTCTTGCGACGACCGGAGCGGCTTTGCCTTCATTGTTTCCGTCCTTCTTCTATTTGCGCGGATTATAATAGATCGTCCGTCCGTTGAACATCTGGACTTCCGCCTGAAGCTGCTTGCCGATCCACTTGCACAGCTCGTTCGCCTTGGATTTGTCCCCATGGGTCGAATCGTCCGGGAGAACGACATGGATATACGGCACGGTCGCGCCGTCTTCATCGCGGCTGCCCGTACCGACGACGATATATCGGTATTGCGGGACCGTTCCTTTCAGATAAAACCATTGACCGTCTGTTCCGGGCTTGGTCTCGATCGTGTACGGGAAGGCGGCGTCCGCGTATTCCCAATCGAGCTGCCGGCCTGTCAAAGCCACCTGTTCGCGATAGCGGCGAAGCTGGTCTTTTACGCCGTCGAGATCGATCTCGGAGACGGTCGAGCCTTGAACAAGAGAAATGTAAGCGCTTTGACTCATCGGTTTCACCCCCACGCCCATGATAGCATTTCCGCTTCGGTTTTGGCAACGGGTTCCAGCCGGCGGTTTCCGCGCGGCGGTACGAAAAAAAAGGCCGTCCCTTCTCGGGATAGCCCCCCTCGTTCCGCGGATATCCCGACTCAGGAGATCGCGGTTTCTTCCATAATGACTTTAACGTATTCGACGGTCCGATCCTCCGGTCCTTTGACGGGCAAGCCGACTTCCAGATGGTCGACGATATAGTCGATATTTTCTTGCGAGATGACTTCGCCGGGCAACAGAATCGGAATTCCCGGAGGATAGACGTAGATGAATTCGGCGATGATCCTTCCGGCCGAACGCTTAAAGGGCACGAGCTCGGTTTCCCCGTAGAAGGCGTCGCGCGGCGTCAGCGCAAGATGGGGGATCTCCGGAACGACGACGTCGATCTCGGCGATTTCCTTCGCGGCCGCGCCATGCTCGTCGGACATCGTCCGGAGCGCTTCGAGCAGAACGGAGATGGAAGCCTCGTCGTCTCCCGGCGTCACGAGGCAGAGAATGTTGTACATATCGCTAAGCTCGACTTCCACGTTGAAGCGTTCCCGCAGCCAGTTTTCCGCATCGTAGCCGGTCATTCCGAGGCGCCTGACATGGATCGTCAGCTTCGTCGGATCGTAATCGAACGTCGCCTCTTCGCCCAACAGTTCTTCTCCGAAGCAGTATAGCCCGGAAATTCGGTTAACCTCCTCGCGCGCTTTCACCGCAAGGCGGACGGTTCGTTCGGCCAGCTCCTTGCCGCGAATGGCCAACTGGCGTCTCGCCGTATCCAAGGAGGCGAGAAGCGGATAAGAGGTAGACGTCGTCGTCAGCAGGCTGAGAATCGTTTGAACCCGCTGCGGATTTACCAGATTGCCGCGGAGATTCAGAATCGAGCTCTGGGTCATCGACCCGCCGAGCTTATGGATGCTCGTCGCCGACAGATCCGCGCCGGCCTGCATCGCCGACAGCGGCAACTCGTCGGAGAAATGGATCAACGCCCCGTGGGCTTCGTCCACCAGCACCGGAATATCGTATTCGTGCGCGAGGTCGACGATTTCCTTCAGATGCGTGCATACGCCGTAATAAGTCGGATTGATCACGAGAACCGCGGCCGCGTCCGGATGGCGCTCCAGCGCCCTGCGCACCGAACGCGTCGTGACGCCGTGATCGATGCCGAGATTCGTATCGCGAGCCGGGGACAGGAATACCGGCCGGGCTCCGGCGAAGATGATCGCCGACAAAATCGATTTATGGACGTTGCGCGGCACGATGATTTTGTCGCCGTTGCCGCACACCGACAGGATCATCGTCATGATGGCGGTGCTCGTACCCTGGACTGAGAAATAGGTCGAATCCGCGCCGAAGGCGTCCGCGGCAAGCTGCTGCGCCTCCAGAATGACGCCTGCCGGCTGATGCAGGTCGTCCAGAGGCGCAATGTTGATGAGATCGATATCCAGAATGTTTTGCCCGACGTATTCGCGATATTCGGGATCCATTCCCGCGCCTTTCTTGTGGCCCGGAATATGGAATTGCACCGGATTCCGCTTCGCGTGGGAACGCAGCGCATCGAATAACGGGGTACGATGATGATCCAATTGAGGTTCCCTGCCTTTCTTATGCCGTGCGCCGATTGAACGGCGATCGGATGCAAACAAGCATGAGTATAACAAAAATAGGGAGGAAATCAACTCCCGTCCGGAGGGCGCCGCAGGACGACTTGTCACGAAAACGTCAACAGTTCGCGTTTGGTACTTGGCTATTCAGTATGCTACCATCAATAGAGTGCAAGAGTTCGCAAGACGAGCCCGATCGTTCCGGCATAAGAGGAGAGAGACCCGTGAAAAGCAAACTGGCAATCGTAGGACTGATGCTCTTTACGATATTTATCGGCTTCGGCATTATTATTCCCGTGCTTCCCGAATTGGTGACGACGGCGAGCAAGGAAGCGGCGAATTGGCATACGGGCGCGATGCTCGCGGTCTACTCGCTTATGTCGTTCCTGCTCAGCCCGGTATGGGGGAGCTTGTCCGAAAGGATCGGCCGCCGGCCGGTCATTATGACGGGCGTGCTCGGCTTCGCCGTCAGCTTCCTGCTGTTCGGCTTGTCGGGAGACGATCTCGGGCTGATGTACGCTTCCCGCGTGCTGGGCGGCCTGTTCTCCGGAGCGGTCGTCTCGTGCATCGTCGCTTACGTCGCCGATATTACGACCGAGCAGGAGAGAACGAAAGGCATGGCCGTCGTCGGGATGAGCATCGGGCTCGGCTTCACGTTCGGCCCCGGCTTCGGCGGTTTTCTGAGCGAGATTACGCTGCATACGCCGTTCTTCGCGGCGGCGGGTCTGTCCTTGATCGTCTTCGTCGCCGCCTGGATCAAGCTGCCGGAATCCTTGCCTCCCGAGAAGCGCGCGTCTAGGGACAAAGGCAAACGGGTATCCCGGTGGACCGCCTTCCAAGGTCCGCTGAAGTCGCTTTACGTCCTGGCGTTTTTCGTGACGTTCTCGCTCGCCATTCTGGAAGCGACGCTGCAATTGTTCGGCATGCAGAAATTCGGGGTTACGCCGCTGCAGGTCGGCATGATGTTTTTCTTCTGCGGGCTGGCCGGAGCGGTCGTCCAGGGAGGCGTCGTGCGCAGACGGGTGAAGGTCGGCCAGGAAGGCAAATATATCGCCGCCGGGCTGCTCATTTCCGCCGCGGGCTTCTTCCTGCTGTTGACCGCGAACAGCTGGGGCATGGCGACCGTGTATTTGTGCATCTTCGGCATCGGGAACGCCCTGATCAAACCTTGCGTCACTTCGCTGATTACCCAGAAGACTACGGTCGGACAAGGCCTTGCGTCCGGTCTCAGCTCCTCCATGGACAGCCTCGGCCGGATTGCGGGCCCGCTGCTCGGCGCGGCGCTGCTCGGCGCGGCTCCGTGGCTGCCCTTCGTCGTGTCGGGCGTTCTTTCGATCGCCGCGCTCGGCTTGCTGGCCCAATTCCGCAGCATGGACCGCCAGCAGGCTCGCGCCTGATCGCGCATCCCTCCAGCATAAAAAGCAGCCGAAACGGCTGCTTTTTGAACTTGATCTTATTCTATCGGACACAGAAGACGTTATTTTGCCGAAACCCCTTCATTTTGATGGCGATCCGGACAGACGATCCGTTATTTCGATGATCAATGGCCGAACTCGCGATCTCGGAGCCAAATAACGGATCCTCTGTCCGCGAAGGTGCGCAAAACCCGGTTTTGTTCACAATTAGCGGATCCTCTGTCCGAACGGTCCAGGGCATTGGAGCAAGGCGGGGCGGTGGCGGTGGGCGGGGCAAGAGGCGTGCGGAAACGGAAGAACGGGAAGAGGAACGAAACAACGTAAAAAAAGAACCGCCAGGCAAGCCTGAAGGTTCTTTTTTGAATCCGCTTCTTGAAAGACTTCGTGATCAATATTGGACTTTTTGAACAACCCCGTTAGGAACGCGCCATCCGGTATAACGGAAGCAGCGTCCGGAACGTCTCTTCCGCCCGCCGCATGAACGCTTCCCCGTCAGCCAGCAGCGGATCGCCGCGCCGCACGTGAATGCCGCAGGTCAGCTCCGCGGCTTTGACCGTTTTCAGCCGGACGAACAATTCCGCCAATCCGTCCTTCGTCAGCTCGCCGTGCGGGTGTCCCGTCGGCACCATATGGTCCTTCGACCATACGAAATGCGCGGGAATCGCCCGCCGCACCGAATCGAGCTCCGCCAGCGCGCGCTCGGCGAAGCGGTCTTTGTCCGGGCATTCGTAGATGACCGCGAACTGGACGAATACGTGCGTCGACCAGAGACCGATCTGGAAGTGCGGATGCATTTTATAGCCTCGTTTGTTGGGGGCGAAGGCGATCCAGGAATCGTTCGGGGGATTCACCGTCCGCCTCGCGTGCCTGGCGACGTGGGGATGCATGTCCTCCCCGCAAGCCTCGCTAAGAAAAGGAGCGATCCGTTCCCCGATCAGCTGGAATTTCGGACGCACCCTCTCGGTCAAAGCGTTCATCCGGGTCTCCAGCCCATCGATTTCGAACACTTCGAAGTCTTTGTCGCCGAACGGCGGGAAGCGCTCGGTATGTGTCGCGTTCATCGTCGAATCTCCTCGCATCTTCAAGATAAGAATCATTATAGCATTCGTCCCTGCCGCGCGACAGTTCGACCGGACGAGAAGCCGGTGTTCAAAAATTAGGAAGGAAAATAGTCAAGAAACCAAGTTGCCAGAACATAAGATGGAGTATAAGATAGAAGTAAGCAACAATAGTCAGACAATTCGGTCAATAACTCGAGACGTGAGATCAAGACGTGAGGGGGGATGGCCGTGAACCGCAGTCATGAAGTCGAGTACTGCAACCTGGAGCTTCGTTTTGATCGCCGGCAGATCCAGAATTTGATCCGCGAGCTGATACAGGCCGGTTATTCCCTGTATTGGAACGAAAGCGAGCATCAGTTCATCGTGTCCGTCCGCACGGGCCGCAAGCTGCTCAAGCTGAGATTTTTGCGAACGCTCGGCCGGTACAAGATGGTCGGCAATTACTTGATCAAGGACGAGAAGCTGGCGCACTGGATCGAGAAGCTGATCAACGATTCCCGCGGCCACGCCGTCGTCAAGCGAATTCACGACCGACAGGTGCTCAGGATCGAGAACATCATGTTCGGCGAAATTATCCGTCTCGTGGAGGTGTCCGGCATGGAACATCGGATTATTTTTCAGAAGCGTCCGCAAGTTACGGTAGAAGAGATGGTTCAAGCGTTCAAGTCGAACAGAGCCGAGCTGCGAGCGGGCGTCCTGCGGCTTGAAATCGATTACGAGCTTGCCGTTCTGCACGAGGCGATCGAGAACGGCTGGACCGAGGCCGCGGAGGCGAGCAAGGAGAAGCTGAGGGGCATGCGGACCGAAATGCTTCAATTGGAGCTGTAAGGCGGAAAACGGGACATAGATCGAAGCGGAGCATTCTCCCCCCGGGGAGCTGCTCCGCTTTTTTGCGCAATCGGACCGAATCCCGGACGATCAGCCTTGGGCGAATTCCAGTTCGACGTGGATTTTGATCGCGTCGCCGACGAGGAAGCCACCGGTTTCGAGCGCCGCGTTCCAGGTCAGGCCGAATTCGGAGCGGTTGATCGCGCCGTCGGCGACGACGCCGAACTTCGTGTTGCCCCAAGGGTCTTTGGCCGGTCCGGAGATTTCCGCGTTCAACGTGACCGGTTTCGTCACGCCGGCGATCGTCAGATCTCCGGTCAAGGCGTAGTCGTCGCCGCCTTTGGAGACGAGAGACGTCTTCTTGAACGTAATTTGCGGATATTGCTCCGCGTTGAAGAAGTCCGGGGATTTCAGGTGGCCGTCGCGGCCTTCGTCCTTCGTGTCGATGCTGGCGACCTCGATCGAGAACGACGCTTCCAGGTCGGAGAGGCTGGCCGGGTCCGCAGTTACGGTCGCGTCGAATTCGTTGAAGCCGCCGCGCACGTTCGTAATCATCATGTGCCGAACGCTGAACGTGACGCCGCTGTGGGATTTATCCAGAATCCAGGTGCTCGCTGCCATCGTGAACACATCCTTTATTTTTTATATTAACTATTAAATAATAAGTTACTGGGAAAATCAAGAACTTTTTTCGCCGGCGGCCGGCCTTCGAACGGTTTTCATCCAGGCCTAAAAAGAGTACAATAGGCTTATTGTGAAAAAATTGTACTTAAAGGATGAAGAAAATTATGTCGAAAGCAAACATTGGCGTCGTCGGCTTGGCCGTAATGGGTCGCAATCTTGCGCTTAATATCGAAAGCCGCGGGTTTACCGTTGCGGTATATAACCGTTCGAGAGAAAAAACCGACGATTTGCTGAACGCGGAAGGCAAGGACAAAAACCTCGTTCCCGCCTATACGGTCGAGGAGTTCGTGAATTCGCTCGAGACGCCGCGCAAAATCCTGATCATGGTGCAAGCGGGCGCAGGAACGGACGCGACGATCGAATCTCTTCTGCCTTATTTGGATCAAGGCGACATCATCATCGACGGCGGGAACGCTTATTTCCCCGATACGCAGCGCCGCAGCAAGGAATTGACGGCGAAAGGCTTCCATTTCATCGGCACGGGCGTATCCGGCGGCGAGGAAGGCGCGCTCAAAGGTCCGTCCATCATGCCGGGCGGCCCGGAGGAAGCCTATCGGCTCGTCGAGCCGATCCTAACCGGCATTTCGGCCAAAGTAGGCGGCGACCCGTGCTGCACGTACATCGGACCGGACGGCGCCGGACACTACGTCAAGATGGTGCATAACGGCATCGAGTACGGCGACATGCAGCTCATCTGCGAAGCTTACCAGTTGCTCAAGGATGTACTCGGCCTGTCTACGGACGAGCTTCACCGGATTTTCGCGGAATGGAACAAAGGCGAGCTGGACAGCTACCTGATCGAGATTACGACCGACATTTTCGCGCAGAAGGATCCGGAAACCGGCAAGCCGATGGTCGACGTCATTCTCGACGCCGCGGGGCAGAAGGGCACCGGCAAATGGACGAGCCAAAGCGCGCTCGATCTCGGCGTTCCGTTGTCGATCATTACGGAGTCCGTGTTCTCCCGCTTCCTGTCGGCGATGAAGGAAGAGCGGGTCGCGGCGAGCAAAGTGCTCAAAGGCCCGGCGACGAAGCCGTTCCAGGGCGACAAGGAAGCGTTCATCGAAAGCGTGCGCAAGGCGCTGTTCGCGAGCAAGATTTGCTCGTACGCCCAAGGCTTTGCGCAAATGCGCGCCGCCTCCGAGGAATACGGCTGGAACCTTCGCTACGGCGATATCGCGATGATCTTCCGCGGCGGCTGCATCATCCGCGCCCGCTTCCTGCAAAATATCAAGGACGCGTACGACCGCGATCCGGAGCTTCGCAACCTGCTGCTCGACGAATATTTCAGAGGCGTCGTCGAGTCGTACCAGGACGCTTGGCGCGAAGTCGTGGCGACGGCCGTCGCTTACGGCATTCCCGCGCCTTCGTTCGCCAGCGCGATCGCCTACTACGACAGCTATCGTTCCGAGCGGCTTCCGGCCAACCTGCTGCAGGCACAGCGCGATTATTTCGGCGCGCACACGTTCAAGCGGGTCGACAAGGAAGGCGCGTTCCATCATAACTGGATCAACGGATAATACGCTCAATCGCGGGGCAGCAGCTCGCTAAGCATCGTGCGAAAGCAGGCGGTTTCCTGGCCGCTGGGGCTGCGGCGGTGAAGAAGCAGCAAGGCCATGTCCGCGAAGCAGGCGAAATGGGCAAGCAGCCGTGGCCGATCGAGCCCCGACCATTCGGGCGCTCTATCGGCCACTTTTTTCTTGATATAGCCGAGCGCCCACAGCACGTCCTCCCGGCACAGCGGATACGAAGGATCGAGCAGGCGGCGCAGCGGTTGCTCGGACGGCGGGATCGTTCGAATGTCGTTCACGGGCGGATCACCTTCGGCGGTTTAGGATGTTATCAAATTTATGGAAAAACTCGTCGTTTTATACCTTTAGGGCGATATGCTATGATAGAAAAAGCGTAAATCGAAGGATGGGGAGTTTGCGTTGAGCGAGATCAAGATCGGCCGAAACGTCATCTTCGTCGGCTTCATGGGAACGGGCAAAACGACGGTCAGCCGGATGCTGGCGGAACGGATGGGCTGGCAGTGCGCGGACACGGACGAAGAGATCGTGCGATTGGCGGGGCGGACGATTCCGCAAATTTTCGCGGAAGAGGGAGAAACGGCATTCCGCGATTGGGAGAGCCGCGTGCTGGCGGACGTGCTGAGCGGGGAGCGGCGCATCGTGGCGACTGGAGGAGGAGCCGTGCTGAGGGAGAGCAACCGGACGGCGATGCTCGGGCGCGGGTGGGTCGTCGCGCTGACGGCGGACAAGGAAAGCTTGATTGAGCGCGTGACCGGCCCCGCGGACGGAGCGCGGCCGCTTCTGGCGGGCGACGCGGAAGCGCGCGTTACCGCCCTGCTGGAATCGCGGAAGGATGCCTACGATTTCGCGCACGCGAAGGTGGACACGACCGGCAAAACGCCGGCCGAGGTCGTCGAGCAGGTCGTCCGCGGTCTTCCCGAGCATTGGCTTCGGGGCTAGCGGCTTAGTTCTGCGGGAGCTGATTCCAGGCAAGCATGCCGCCGACCAGGTTGGTTGCGCCCGTATAGCCGAGGGAAGACAAATACTGGCACGCCTGGTCGCTGCGGTAGCCGCTGCGGCAGATGAAGATGACTTCCTCGTCTTTCGGAATCGCGTCCAGCCGCTGCGGAATTTGCCCGAGCGGCAGATGAAGCGCCCCGGCGATCATGCCCTGCGCGACCTCTTCATCCTCGCGGACGTCGATCAGGCGAAGCCGCTCGCCGGCGTCCAGCCGGGCTTTCAGTTGCTCGACGGTAATCGTGTTGCTCATATGGTGACCAGCCTTTCATGATCAAGATAGAACCATCATAAGAAACCGGCAAACGACTGTCAACGTCGGGCGGAATCCGCGTTCGGCGATTACGGAATCAGGAGCGTGCTACATATGGATATGATCGTAACCCCGACGGGAAAGCTCGCGGGAGAAATTCAGGCGTTATCGTCCAAAAACTACACGACCCGCTATTTGCTCGTATCCGCCCTGGCGGAAGGAACGAGCACGATTCTTCATCCGGCGCACAGCGAGGACGGGGAAGCGATGAGACGCTGCATTCGCGATCTCGGCGCGGTCGTGGAGGAGGACGAGGAGAAAATCGTCATCACCGGCTTCGGCCGGAATCCCCGGCCGACGAGCGAGCTGAACGTCGGCAACGCCGGGGCGGTGCTTCGCTTCATCATGTCCGTGGCGGCGCTGCTGCCGGAGGTTCGTTTCGTGAACGCGTATCCCGAATCGCTCGGGAAACGGCCGCACGACGATCTGATCGCCGCGCTCGAGAGCATGGGGGTGACGATCGAGCACAACGGCGGAAAGCTGCCGATGACGATCAAGGGCGGGCGTCCCCGCGGCGGCAAAATTCAAGTGTCGGGCAGCGTCAGCTCCCAATTTCTCAGTTCTTTGCTGTTCTTGACCCCGCTGCTCGACGAGGACAGCGAGATCGAAGTGCTGCACGATTTGAAATCGAAGGTCGTCGTCGGCCAGACGCTGGAGGTGCTCGCGCAAGCGGGCATCGTCGTCGAGGCTTCGGACGATCTGATGCATTACCGGATTCCCGGCAAGCAGCAATACAAAGCGCAGACGTACACGGTGCAAGGGGATTACCCCGGTTCCGCGGCGATTCTCGCGGCGGCGGCGGTGACGGAATCCGACGTCGTCGTTCATCGGCTTATGGAAGACAGCAAGCAAGGCGAGCGGGCCGTCGTCGACGTCCTGCGCGCGATGAACGTGCCGTTGACCCACGACAAAGGCGTCGTCCGCGTGCAAGGCAACGGCCGGTTGACCGCCGGAGAGTTCGACGGGGACGCCTTCACCGACGGCGTGCTGGCGATGGTCGCGGCAGCCGTATTCGCGGAAGGCACCTCCCGTTTCTATAACGTAGAGAATCTGCGCTACAAGGAATGCGATCGCATTACCGATTATTTGGCCGAGCTGCGCAAGGCCGGCGCGAACGTCGAGGAGAAGAGGGACGAGATCATCGTGCACGGGCGTCCGGAAGGCGTGGAAGGCGGCGTGGAGATCGACGCCCATTACGACCATCGGGTCATCATGGCGCTGACCGTCGTCGGCCTGCGCGCGCAGCGGCCGATCCGCATCAAGGACGCGCATCATGTCGCGAAGTCGTATCCGAACTACTTCGATCATTTGAAATCGCTAGGCGCCCAAGTCGAATGGATAGAGTAGCGTCATAATTATAAGGAGGTCATCCTGATGCCGTACGAGCACCCGTCCCGCGACGAGATCAAGGAAATTTTGCGGAATTCCGCCACGATCGCCGTCGTCGGCCTGTCCGACGACCCGTCCAAAGTGTCGCATATGGTTTCGGAAGCGATGCAGCGCAAAGGCTACCGGATCATTCCGGTCAATCCGAAAGCTTCCGAAATTCTCGGAGAGCAAGCATACGCTTCGCTGAAAGACGTCCCTGTGCCGGTCGACATCGTCAACGTCTTCCGGCGTCCGGAGCACACGCCCCCGATCGCCAGGGAGGCGGTCGAGATCGGCGCCAAGACGTTCTGGCTGCAGCTCGGCATCCTGAACGAGGAAGCGGGCGCGATCGCGGCCGAGGGCGGGCTGAATGTCGTTATGGACCGCTGCATCAAAGTCGAGGATTCCATTCTCCTGCCGCACGGCAAGGAGGCTTGACGCATCGGCTGATGACGTCGCCGTGCTTCGGAAAGGAGTAGGAACCCATGTACGGAATCGGCTATCTCCAACGGCTCGGTCGGGCGATGATGCTGCCGATGACAGTGCTTCCGGCGGCGGCGATCTTCCTGATGCTCGCGCGTCTGCCCTGGGAATCGTTCGGCTGGGACCAGGTGCCGGAGATGCTGCATGCGGCCGGAATGGCCATTTTCCAATACGTCCCATACGTCTTTGCGATCGGCATCGCCTTGGGCATGTCCAACCAGACCGCGACGGCCGGAATGGCCGCGCTCGCGGGCATGTTTATTTTCCATGTCGTGACCCACACGTACGATCCGGACGGGGTTCAGCCGTCGATGTTCGCGGGGGCGGCGATCGGCATCGCTTCGGCATGGGCGCACGATCGCTTCAAGTCGTTCCAGCTGCCCGAATTTCTGCATTTTCTCGGCGGTTCCAGATTCGTCCCGCTGTTCATGAGCGTCGCTTCGCTCGCGTTCGCCTGGTTCATGATCGGACTGGGCGAAGGCATCCGGAGCTGGGCGGCGACCGCCGGGACGCTCGTCGATTCCGCCGGCGGGTTCGGCGTGTTTCTGTACGGCTTTCTGCATCGCATTCTCGTCGCCTTCGGCTTGCATCACCTGCTCAATCACCTGTTCTGGTTCCAGGTGGGCGAATATCAGGGAGCCGACGGCGTCGTCTATTTCGGCGACTTGCCGAGGTTTTTCGCCGGGGATCCGACCGCGGGCTTCTTCATGGCCGGCTTGTATCCGACGATGATGTTCGCCTTGCCCGCGATCGCCTTCGCCATCATCCACGAGGCGCGGGAAGATTTGAAGCCGAAGACGGGCAAGCAATTCCGCGTGGCGGCGCTCAGCTCGTTCCTGGCCGGGGTCACGGAGCCGGTCGAATTCGCCTTTCTGTTCGTCGCGCCGTATCTTTTTCTCGTCCATGCGCTGTTGTCGGGCGGCATCATGTGGCTCGTCTACGAGCTGGACATCCATCACGGCTTCTCGTTCTCGGCGGGCGTGCTGGAATATTTGGTCAATATGCCGCTGGCGAGCCGAGGTTGGCTGCTGCTCCCGATCGGCATGGCGGTCGGATTGCTGTATTACGTGGTGTTCCGCTGGAGCATCCGCCGCTTCCAGCTCGCGACGCCGGGCCGAGAGGACGCGACCCGGCTCGACGATTGGGCGGGGGACATTCCTTACCGGGCCCCGCTCATTCTGCAAGCGCTCGGCGGCAAGGAAAACATGATTCACCTCGAAGCCTGCATTACCCGCCTGAGGCTGACGCTGGAGGACGATCGCAAGATCGACGCGCAATCGCTGCGCCATCTGGGCGCGGCCGGCGTCATCCGGCTCGGCGGCGGACACGTGCAGGTCGTGTTCGGCACGTTCTCCGAGCTGATCCGCGAAGAGATTCATAAGATCATGCAGACCGACGTGCGGCAAATCCAGTTCCATTCGCCGGTTCAGGGCCGGATGATTCCGCTCGAGGAGGTCGGAGATCCGATCTTCGCCGGAAGGCTCGTCGGAAGAGGCGTCGCCTTCATTCCCGACAGAGGCGAGCTGGTCGCGCCCGTTCAAGGCAAGATCGTTCATCTTCATCCCGCGAAGCACGCGGTCGGTCTCGTCACGAAAGACGGGCTGGAAGTGCTGCTCCACGTCGGCATCAATACGTCCCAGCTGGAAGGCAAAGGCTTTACGGTGCTCGTGAAGACGGGAGACGAAGTGTCTCCCGGCCAGCCGCTGCTCAAGTTCCACATTCCGACGTTGAAGCAGCACGCCAAATCGCTGGAGACGCCGATGGTCATCACGAACAGCGACATCGTGAAATCGTGGCGGTTCGCTCCGTACAAAGCGGTGAAAAAGGGGCAAGCGGCGGTCATGTCGGTCGTCGTGAAAGAGAGAGAGAGCAAGGGGGCGGAGAAATGATACAAGCGTTGGGGGCCTCGCAAGGCATCGCGATCGGCAAGGCGTTCGTGTTGCCGCATTGGGAATGGGAGCTGCCGGACCAGAAAATCGACGTGGCCGACTTGGCCAAGGAATTCGACCGGCTGTACGAAGGCGTCCGCCGTTCCAAGACGGAAATCAGCCAGATGAAGACGGAGCTGGACGAAGCGGTCGGTTCGGTCGAGGCGAGCATATTCGACGCCCATCTGGCCATCCTTGAAGATCCGGTGTTCATGAACGAGATTCAGGGCATTATCCAGCGGCAATACAAGGTGGCGGAAGTCGCCGTCAAGGAAGCGATCGACCACTTCGTCACGATGTTCGATCTGCTGGACGACGAATACATGAAGGAGCGGGCGCTCGACATCAAGGACGTCGGGAATCGCTTGCTCAAGCATCTGCTCGGCGCGCCGGAAATTTCCTTGCCCGAGGATACGCAGCCGTTCGTGCTCGTCGTGCGCGAGCTGTCGCCTTCCCAGCTCGTCCACCTGAAGCCCGAGCTCGTCCTCGGCATCGTGACGATGGTCGGAAGCCCGACTTCCCATGCGGCGATCATGGCGCGCGCGTTCGGCATCCCGATGGTCATGGGCGCGGAAGGCAAGCTGGATCGCCCGATCGCGACGGGCGACCTGCTCATTCTCGACGGCGAAACGGGGATGCTGCAGGTCGATCCGTCGTCGGAAATGGTTACGCGTTACACGGACATGCGCAAGCGCCAGCTCGCGCTCAAGGAGCAATTGCTGAAGCTCGTGGAGCTGCCCACCGTCACGCAAGACGGAGAAGCGCTGACGCTGGCGGCCAATATCAGCTCGCTGAAGGAGCTTGAAGCCGCGCTCGCCAACGGGGCGCAAGGGGTGGGGCTGTTCCGGACCGAGTTCCTGTACATGGACCGGACGCATTTTCCGACGGAGGAAGAGCAGTTCGAGGTGTACCGGGACGTCGCGTTGCGGCTGAAGGGGGAAGCGCTGATCATCCGCACGCTCGACATCGGGGGCGACAAGCAGCTGGATTATTACGAGATGCCTGACGAAGCGAATCCGTTCCTCGGCTTTCGGGCGATCCGGTTCAGTCTCGCCCGCAAGGATTTGTTCAAAATCCAGCTTCGGGCGATTTTGCGGGCGTCCGTTCATGGAGAAGTCAAAATCATGTACCCGTTGATCACGTCCGTCGAAGAGCTTCGCGAGGCGAACGAAGTGCTCGCCGAGGCGAAGCGGGAGCTGGCCGCCGAAGGGATCCCGTTCCGCGCCGACATTCAAGCCGGAATTATGATCGAGGTGCCGGCCGCCGTCGCGATCGCGGACATACTCGCCGAAGAGGCCGACTTCTTCAGCATCGGGACGAACGACCTCATTCAGTTCACGATCGCCGTCGACCGGATGAACGAACGGATCAGCCATTTGTACGAGCCTTTCCATCCGGCGATCTTGCGGATGATTCGTACGGTCGCGAACGCGGGCAAAAGGCGGGGCATTCCGGTAAGCATCTGCGGGGAAATCGCGGGGGACGTAAACGCGCTGCCGATCTGGATCGGATTGGGCATCGAGGAGCTCAGCTTGTCCGCCCAGGCCGTCTTGCCGGTGAAGAACCGGCTGCTCCGGACGAAAGCTTCGGACAGCCGCAAGCTGCTGGACGACGTCTTCCGCTGCAAGACGGCCCGGGAAGCGCGGGAGGTCGCCGGCAGGTTCCACGCGGAGGACGCGCTGGCGCCGGGCGGTGCGAAGCCGCTCGTCTGAAGAAGCGGCCGCGCGCGCAAAGCCGCCGCCCGGAAGGGCGCGGCGGCTCGCAAGGCGCTCGCGGCGGATCAACGGCCGAACAGCAGATCGCAGAACGCTTTGGCGTATTGCGGCAGATCGGGCGGCCTGCGCGCGGAGACGAGATTGCCGTCGACGACGACCGCCTCGTCGATCCACGTTGCGCCGGCGTTCTCCATATCGTCGCGGATGCCCGGCGTCGAAGTGACCGTCCGGCCTTGCAAAATTTTGGCCGAGACGAGCACCCAGCCCGCGTGGCAGATTTGTCCGATCGGCTTGCCGGCTTCGTTCATGCGGCGCACGAATGCGAGCACGAGGGGATCGCGGCGAATTTTGTCCGGGGCCCAGCCTCCGGGCACAAGCAGGCCGTCGAAGCGATTGGCGTCCAATTCCTTGTAGGAGAGGTCCGCAGTCGCGGGGACGCCGTATTTGCCGATATGCTTCCGCCCCTTTTCGGGGCCGGCGTACAGCACCTCGGCGCCTTCTTCGCGCGCCCGGTAGACGGGATACCAGAGCTCCAAATCTTCGAATTCGTCGTCCAGCAGACAAACGACTCTTTTCGTCGTCATTGCGAATTCCTCCTTTCGTTAATCTCCATTAACCATCGACAGGACGGATCTAACGGTCGGAATCTATTGTACCAAATGATAGGCTGCCCTTCACGTCGCGTGACCGGCAGCGGGAGAGGGGGGAATCGCGTGAAATTGAAATGGAGGTACGTACCCGCGATCGTCTGCATGCTCGCCATCTTCATTTCCTCCTCCAGGAGCGGAGATCAATTGGACAGCGTGTTGCCCTGGTTTCAGCGGTGGCTGCCGTTCTTGACCGATTTCAACCCGATGCATTACGTGGCTTATTTCGTTCTCGGCCTGACGGTCGCTTACGCGATGGGCAAGAAAGCGGGGACTTGGAAAGGGTGCCTGTTCAACATCGCCTTCTGCGTGTTCTACGGGGTTACGGACGAGTGGCATCAGTCGTTCGTGCCGATGAGGTCGCCGGATCCGATGGACGTGCTCAACGACGGCATCGGCGCGGCCGCGGCAAGCTTGCTGGTGCTGGGCGTATATCGCCTAGTCAATAGGTGATCTGCCAGATATTACACCGCCTGACGGGCAGGATTTCGCAAGCGCCGGCACGAATACCTTCGGTAACGCTATGTTGCTAAGGGGAGAAAGCCGTTGCTGAGACGTTGCGCCTGCGGAGAAGAGATGAATCTGAGACTCCGCACCGTAGTTTTCGCGAGAAAAGTCAATATCAATAACGTTCCGGTGTACCATTGCCCGGGCTGCGGAAGAAACGACGTCTTCCCCGGCGTGAAGGACGACGTCGGCAAGCTCGTCGGCGATCTCGGACCCCGGCCTGCCGCGGGCAGCATCTCCTTCGATCAGCTGCACGAGTGGGCGGGCGTGCTGTCGGACGCCAAGCTGCGGTCTGAACGGCTGCACGCGGAGGCGGTCGCGCGGGCGGCCGAAGAGAGAATCGACCGGCTGCTCGATCTCTGGCTGATCGCCTCCTCGCTCGAAGACGAAGCCTGGAAACGGGAAATACATACGCGGTTGACCCAGTTGAGCGCTCCTTACGCCTTAAGTTTCTCGTAAGACATCCGTCCGGGGGCCCCCGGATTTTGCGATCGGAACCGATATCTGCTACGATAGTCGTAACGCTTTTCACAAGGAGGAGTATCGATCATGGCGGAGCTTCAACAGCTGACTACGCTGGAGGAATGGGACCGTGCTCTGCAAGGTTCTTCGAACAAGCCGTTGCTCGTGTTCAAGCACAGCACGAGCTGTCCGATCAGCGCCGGCGCCCATGAAGAAGTGACGAAGTATATTTCGGACGACGATACCGGTTCCGTCGATTACGCGATCGTGCACGTCATCGAAGATCGACCGGTCAGCAACGCGATCGCCGATCGGCTGGGCGTCAAGCACGCCTCGCCTCAAGCGATCCTCGTCCGGGACGGACAATCGGCGTGGGATACGTCCCATTGGCATATTACTTACGATTTCCTGACGGATAAGCTCGGCAATTCCGCGAAAGAAGCGTAATCTCGACTTCAGGCAACGAATAACCGTGATGTCAGATTGCTAAACATGCGGTTTTGTCGTATGATTACCTTAATAATCCATGACCGGACAAGCTTGCGCGAGGCCGGTCGCGAACATTGGAGCGAATCATAGTGACGGTAACCATTTACGACGTGGCGCGGGAAGCCGGCGTATCGATGGCGACGGTATCCCGCGTCGTGAACAACAACCCCAACGTGAAGCCGCAAACCCGCAAGAAGGTCTACGAGGCGATCGAACGGCTCGGCTATCGGCCGAACGCGGTCGCGCGCGGATTGGCGAGCAAGAAGACGACCACCGTCGGCGTCGTCATTCCCGATATCGCGAACGCGAATTTCGCCGAAGTCGCCAGAGGCATCGAAGACATCGCGAACATGTATCACTACAATATTATTCTCAGCAACGCGGACAAGCGCAAGGACAAGGAGATCCGCGTCATCAACACCCTTCTGGAGAAGCAGGTCGACGGCTTGCTGTTCATGGGTGGCGCCGTGACGGATGATCACGTGCAAGCGTTCAAGACGTCCAACGTCCCGATCGTGCTCTGCGCGACGACCGACGAGCAAGGCACGATTCCTTCGGTCGACATCGACCACGAAGGGGCCGCGTTCGACGCGGTCACCCGCCTGGTCGAGGAAGGACATCGTTCGATCGCGATGATCAGCGGCACGCTGCAAGATCCGGCGAACGGCTACGCGAGATTCCAGGGCTACAAGAAGGCGCTGGAGAAGGGCGGCATCGCCTACCGCGAAGATTACGTGAGGGTCGGCAATTACAAATACGAGTCCGGAATCGAAGCGATGCAATATTTCCTCGAGCTTCCGGAGCGTCCGACGGCGATCTTCTCCGCGACCGACGAGATGGCGATCGGCGCGATCCATTGCATTCAGGACGCCGGACTCGGCGTGCCCGAGGACGTGTCCGTCATCAGCGTGGACAACAGCCGCATTTCCTCCATGGTTCGCCCGCTCCTGACGACGGTGGCGCAGCCGATGTACGACATCGGCGCGGTCTCGATGAGGCTGCTCACGAAGCTGATGAAGAAGGAAACAGTCGACAGCGCCAAGGTAACGCTTCCGCACGAATTGATCGTGCGCCGTTCCGTGGCCGCGCCGAAGGCGTAAGCCGACGATCGACGAATCAAGCCGCCCTGCCCGGCGTTTTGCCGGCGCGGGGCGGCTTTGTGAACGGATAAGCTTTCGAGAAGGGGAGAGACGAGATGACGTTTGGAACGATCGGGATCATCGGAGCGATGCAGGAGGAAATCGAGCTGCTGCTCGCGCGCTTGGAAGGGAAAGTCACGGATACCCGCGCGGGAATCGTGTACCACCGCGGAGAGATTCTGGGCAAGAAAGTCGTGCTGACGCGATCGGGAGTCGGCAAAGTCAATGCGGCCGTTTGCACGCAAATTCTGATCGATCGATACGGGGCGGACGCGATCGTCTTTACCGGCGTAGCCGGCGCCGTTGATCCGGAACTCGATATCGGGGACATCGTCATTTCCTCGAGCAGCGTGCAGCACGACGTGGACGTGACGGCCCTCGGGTTTGCCCGGGGAACGATTCCGTATCAGGAAACGTCGGAGTATCCCGCCGACTCCGCGCTCGCCGATCTAGCGGAGACAGCCGGCCGCCAACTGTTCCCCGGACGCTGCCGCCGCGGCAAAATCTTGTCCGGGGACCAGTTCATTGCGGATCGAGCGATCGTCGGCGCGCTGTACGAACAGTTCGGCGGGGCCTGCACGGAGATGGAAGGGGCGTCCGTCGCCCAGGTCTGTTACATGAACGGGATTCCTCACGTAATCATTCGCTCGATGTCGGACAAGGCGGACGGATCAGCCCACGTCAACTTCGCGGAATTCACGGTCGAAGCTTCGAACCGATCGTTCGCGATCGTGGAAGCGATGCTCAAGGCGATGTAAGATGAAAAGGATGCCGGTCGTCGGTCAACCGATATGCTGGAGCGCAAGCTCCAGATTTTTTTTGTTTTTCTCCGTGATTTCCGCCCTTCTGGGCATCGGCGTCCATGCCGCGACGTCGTCCAGCCACGTCGACGGCAGCGGATAGTCGGGCCTGCGGGTAAGCGAGACGCTAGGCCAGGATCCGGGCAGCGAACCGCCGTCCGCTTCCCGGTCGATCTTCTCGAGCAGCGGATGGTCGTTCATCTCCAGCCACAGCAAGCTCCACGCTCTCGGAACGACCCGCCAATGGTCGTAGCCGCCCCCGCCGAGCGCGGCCCACTTGCCGCCCGAATAGCGATCGGCGAGCCGGCGAATGATTCGCGGCATTTCGCGGTAGATTCGCATGCTGCAATGGATGTGGGCGAGCGGATCGTAAGCGTGCGCGTCGCAGCCGTGTTGGCTGACGATGACGTCCGGGCGGAATACGCTTGCCGCCCGTTCGACTGCCTGCTCGAAGCAGGCCAGCCAGGAGTCGTCCTCGGTGTAGGGCTCCATGGATACGTTCAGGCAAGCCCCGTAGCCGGACGAGTCTCCCCGTTCGTACGGGAATCCGCTTCCGGGGAACAGAAATTTCCCCGTCTCGTGAATCGACAACGTGAAGACGTCCGGATCGGTGTAGAAAAACCATTGCACCCCGTCGCCGTGATGAACGTCGGTGTCCACGTAGAGCACCCGCGCCTGGTAGCGCTCTCGCAGGAAAGAGATCGCCGCGGCCGCGTCGTTATAGATGCAGAAGCCCGAGGCGCGGTCCGGAAACGCGTGATGCAGCCCGCCGGCCAAGTGAAGCGCCCGCTTCGAACGGCCGGACATGACGGCGTCCGCCGCGGCCATGGAGCCTGCGCAGAGCGCGACCGCCGCCCGGTGCATGTCCCGGAAGAGCGGGGTGTCCCCGTCGGCTTCCATGCCGTAGCGGGGGGCCAGGCTAAGCGCTTTCAGATCCGGCCGTTCGGCGCTGAGCGCTTCGACGGCCTCGATGTAGTCCGGCCGATGAATGCCGCGGACGACGCGTTCCGCTTCGCCATAGGAAAACGGGGCGCTCATGCGGACCTGGTCCAACGCGCCGCTTTCCGCGAGCAAATTTTCCGTCAATGCCAATCTTACGGGATGGAACGGGTGATCGTCGGAGAAACGATAGCCGTCCGATGCCGCATTATGAATCCATATCGCACTGGAAGTCAGATGAGGTCGCCTGCCTTTCGATATGCTGCCGTTCCGCTCGCGGCGGAGCGTTCAATACATGAAACGCTGTCTGAACCGCACGCGGTCGAACTGCTCCGCGGACGAGAGGGGAACGTCCTTGCCGATCCGGACCATGAGACAGTTCGCCGGATGGGCGCAAATTTCCGGATCGTCCGTCGCGAACCAGACCATGCCGACCGATTTCATGAGCCGCTCCATCATCTCGCGGTACTCCCATACGTTCAAGCCGCTCGATTCCAAGTCCCAATGCCAATAATATTCCGTCGCGAACACGATGACGTTATCGAGCTGCCCTCGTTCGAACGCGGCGGAGATCAGCGCCTTGCCGAGTCCGAAATTGCGGTAATCGTCGGCGACCTCGATCGCGCCGAACTCGACGAGGTCTTCCATGCCGCCTTCCGACCAGCGTTCCATCTCGTCCGGGTAGTGGAAGGTCACGTAACCGACGATAACGTCGCCTTCGCGGGCGGCGATGATTCTGCCTTCGGGGAGCTCGGCGATTTCGATCAGGGCCTGGTGCTGGTCGCGCGGCCTGCGAAACGCATCGAGCTTCGGGTGCATCGCGTAATCGCGAAGCGCTTCCGGGGATACGGGGCCTTCCACGATCAGGGACCGGCCGTTACGCTCGATCGTATGACGGATATAGATTTTGATATGCTCCATGCCGTGCCCCCTTTGCTCGCGCTAGCTTCGTTCATTATAGCATCTTCGTTCGAGCGCGGGGAAGCCGGGCGCGGGGCTCAAAGCGGATTTTTGTCCCTCCCGTGGCGGATTTTGTCCTCGGCGACTATCCCGACTTCGGCCTTCCTGTGGTATAATGGCTTTGGCAGACGGATTCGACTTTCAAGTTTGTAAGCGCATTCGCATCGGATGCCCGCAATTCAATGGGAAGGTGATGGATCGTGACATTGCAATCGGACGAAAAGTTGGCCGTTAAGGCCAAGACATCCAACATGCCCTCGTACGAGGAGGCGGTCAACAGCTTTGACTGGGCGGATGTCGAGAAAAGGTTCACCTGGTCGACGACCGGCAAGGTGAACATGGCTTACGAAGCGATCGATCGTCACGTCGCCGAAGGCAAAGGCGGCAAAATCGCGCTTCACTACAGCGACAACGTTCGCGAGGAAAGCTATACGTACGAGGACATGTCGCGGCAGTCCAACCGGTTCGCCAACGTGCTTCGCGGGTTGGGCATCGGCAAGGGCGACCGCGTCTTCATCTTCATGCCCCGGACGCCGGAGCTGTATTTCAGCTTGCTGGGAGCGCTGAAGATCGGCGCCGTCGTCGGCCCTCTGTTCGAGGCGTTCATGGAGACGGCCGTCAGGGACCGCTTGCAGGACAGCGGCGCGGTCGCGCTCGTGACGACGCCGTCGCAGCTTACCCGGGTGCCGCGCGGCGAGCTTCCGGATCTGAAGCACGTCATTCTCGTGGGAGGGTCAGCGGACGCGGGAGAAGGCATCGTCGATTACCGTTCGGCGATGGACGGCGCTTCCGACGAAGCGAAGGTGGAATTCCTCGATCGGGAAGACGGAATGATTCTCCATTATACTTCGGGCTCAACGGGCAAGCCGAAGGGCGTCTTCCACGTCCATAACGCGATGCTGCAGCATTATCATACCGGGCGGATCGTGCTGGACTTGCGCGAGGACGACGTCTATTGGTGCACCGCCGATCCCGGCTGGGTAACGGGAACGTCGTACGGCATTTTCGCGCCTTGGCTGAACGGGGTCACGAACGTCGTTCGCGGCGGAAGATTCAGCCCGCAAGACTGGTATGCGACGATTCAAAAATATAAAATCACCGTCTGGTACAGCGCGCCGACGGCATTCCGCATGCTGATGGGCGCGGGCGACGACGCGGTGAAGGCGTTCGACCTGTCGAGCCTCCGCCACGTGCTCAGCGTCGGCGAACCGCTCAACCCGGAAGTCGTGCGGTGGGGATATCGCATATATGGCCAGCGCATTCACGATACGTGGTGGATGACCGAAACCGGCGGCCAATTGATCTGCAACTATCCGAGCATGGAGATCAAGCCCGGTTCGATGGGCCGTCCGATTCCGGGCGTCGAAGCCGCGATCATCGACGATCAAGGCAACGAGCTGCCGCCGTTCAGAATGGGCAACCTGGCCGTCAAGACGCCATGGCCGTCGATGATGCGCAAGATCTGGAACAACCCGACGAAGTACGCGGAATATTTCCATATTCCCGGCTGGTACGTATCCGGCGATTCCGCCTACCGGGACGACGAAGGCTACTTTTGGTTCCAGGGCCGGATCGACGACGTTATCAATACGTCGGGCGAGCGCGTCGGCCCGTTCGAGGTCGAGAGCAAGCTCGTCGAGCATCCGGCCGTCGCCGAAGCGGGCATCATCGGCAAGCCGGATCCGTTGCGCGGTGAAATTATCAAAGCGTTCATCTCGCTTCGCGAAGGCTTCGAGCCGTCCGACGAGCTGAAGGCCGACATCGCCAAGTTCGTGAAGGAGGGGCTCTCCGCGCACGCTTCTCCGCGCGAGATCGAGTTCAAGGATAAATTGCCGAAAACCCGGAGCGGGAAGATCATGCGCCGAGTGTTGAAGGCGTGGGAACTGAATCTCCCTACAGGGGATTTGTCGACGATCGAAGATTGAAGATCGATTCGAAAGGGAAGGGGCCGCGTCCCGGTCGAGATGACCGGGGACGCGGCCCCTTGGCGTTTAGCGGCTTGGCCGGCGTTATCCGCCGCCGTGCGAATTGACCTCGACGGCTGCCGTCGGGGACGATTCCCCGGTCGGTCCGACCGCGGTGACGCGGTACCAGCCCGCGGACATCGGCGATATGTACTCGAACGTCGTCGATTCCGTCGTGCCGAGCAGTCTGTAGCGGTCTCCTTCGGACGCGCTGTACCAGACCTGATACTGCGTGACGCCCTCAGCCGAAGGGTTGGCGTTCCACGACAGGGTTACGCCGATTTCCGTCGCTTGCGCGGAAAGTCCGCCCGGGGCGGAAGGGGCGCGGCTTTCGCCGGAATTGCCCCCGCCGTTCGGATCCGGATCGACGGGATCGGTTCCCGAGCCCGGTTCGGGAATATCGCCGGGCAGATTCGGATCGACGACGACGCTGCCGTCCGTCGACACCGTCCGGCTCGGCGCCGATTCGTTGCCGCCGACGTCGACCGCCGTCACGTAATAGCTATAGTTTTGATGTGCGCTAATATAATTGACGAATTTCGCTTCGTCGCCTGCCGGCAACGATGCTTCGACCTTCTGGAAAGGTCCGCCGTTCACGGAGCGGTAGAGGCGATAGCCGGCGACGTCCGCTTGCGGCGAAGGGCTGAACGTAATTCTGGCCAGACTGGTCAGCGTCTCTACGGCGATGTTCCCCGGAGGACTCGGCGCCGCCCCGTCTTCCACGCGGGGATCGATCTTCGAAGGCGCGCTCTGCGCCGCGTCCCTCGGCAAGTAGTAGGAGAGCGCCCTGCGGCTTTGCGCCGACACTTGACTCAGCTTCGCGGAGATATCCTCCATCAGCGTATCGAGCGGAGTTTCCCGCACGACCATGACCGATTCGCGCAGCAGGTCCTCGGGAGTTCCGGGCTGCGGCAAGTAGTTCACGCCGTTGTAAGAGATGTACTTGACCTTGACGAGCGCGTCGTCGGATTCCGTCGGAATAAACTTGCGGTTGAAAATATCGGTGACCAGCTTGCCGGCCGATCTCGTCAAGTCCGTCGGCAATTTCCCGCTGACGCTGGAAACGGTCATCGAGACGATATCGTCCGGTCTTTCGAACTCTTTGGTCGGGAACAGCTCGGGCTTGGCTTCGGTCACTTCGTTCATGATTTGCGACCAGATCGCCCTCGCGCGTCCGTGGCTGTTCGACGACAGCGTGTGAATGACTTTTTCGTAACCGGACCACACTCCGAGGGTAATGTCCGGCGTGTAGCCCTGGAACCAGACGTCGCTGTAGTTCTGCGTCGTGCCGGTCTTGCCGACGACCGGGATCGTCTTGAAGTTCTTGAATTGCGACATGATCGACGTCCCCGTGCCGTTCGTGACGACCGTCCGGAGCATGTCCGTCATCAAGTACGCGGATTGCTCGGAGACGATGCGCTGCGGGTCGAGCTCGTGCTTGTAGACGAGCTTTCCGTCGGGACCGCGAATTTCTTCGATCAAGTAAGCGTCGTTGAACACGCCCTTGTTCCCGATCGCGGCGTATGCGTTCGTCAGCTCTTCGACGGAAGTTCCGTACTTCAGGCCGCCGATGACGCCCGTCTGCGCGTGGTCGTCCTCAGGGACGAGCGTCGTAATGCCGAGGGAACGGGCGAAATCCCACGATTCCTGGATGCCGACCTTGTCCAGGAAGATTTTCAAGGCCGGGATGTTATAAGAGCTGTTAAGCGCCTGGCGGGCGGTTACGAGCCCCGAATAACGGTTGTTGGAGTTTTTCGGGATGTGGTAGCCGCCGCCGCCGTCTTTCAGCACGACCGGCGAATCGTCCACGACGCTTCCCGGCTGGATCAAGCCTTTGTCGATCGCGGGCAGGTAAGCTCCGATCGGTTTCATCGCCGACCCCGGCTGGCGAACCATCTGGGTGGCGAAGTTCATCTGCTCAATATGGAAGTCCCGGCCTTCGATCATGCCCAGAATGGCGCCCGTTTTGTTGTCGATCATGACGGCCGCGATTTGTTCGACGCCTTTCACCGGATGGTCCGGCGCGAAATTGTCCGGATTCTCGGCCACCTGGTGCATCAGGTTGTACACCTTTTTGTCGATCGTCGTCTTGATCTTATAGCCGTTTCGGAGCAGCTGCACCCGGGCGTCTTCGATCAGGCCGGAATTTTCTTTCTTCTTCAGATCCTCGCGGGTCAGTTCGGGATTGTTCTTCAGAACGAGCAATTCCGCCGCCTGGCGTTCGACTTCGAGCATCAGGTAAGGATAAGTATTGTAAGCTTTCGGGCTCGGTTTGGCTAGCGATTTGTACAGGTCGAACGCAAGCGCCTCTTCGTATTCGGCCTGCGTGATCTTGTTCTCCTCGAGCATGCGGACAAGCACGCGCTTCTGGCGGTCGACGGCGCGGTTGAAGTTTCTCTCGTTGAACTCCCCTTTGCCGTTAAAGGCCGAGTACAGGGAAGGCAGCTGCGGCACCCCGGCCAGATAGGCCGCTTGGGCGACGTTCAGCTGTTCGAGCTTCTCGATGCCGAATATGCCTTTGGCCGCGGCTTTGATGCCGAACACTTGATAACCGTTGGAACCGTTGCCGTAAGGCACTTTATTCAAGTATGCCGTCATGATTTCCTTTTTGCTTAAAAACCGTTCGAGGCGCAGAGACAGGAAAATTTCCTTCGCTTTCCGGCTCGACGTCTGGTCCAGGCTCAGGAATACCCGCCTGGCGAGCTGCTGGGTGATCGTGCTTCCCCCGGTCTGGGTGCTTTCGTTCAGCAATTGCTGCTTGACCGCGCGCAACAAGCCGTTCGCATCGACGCCGGGATGGGTAAAGAAGTTTTTGTCTTCTATAGCGACGACCGCGTCGATAATGATTTGCGGAATCTGGTCGTAAGTGACCGGACGGCGGTCTTCCTCCGAGCGCAGTTGTCCGATCGGCGAGTTGTCGTTGAAATAGACGAAGCCGGTAATCGCGTTCTCGTCGATTCGCTCCTGGATCAGGGCGCGGTCGCGAACCGGATCGTCGTACACGAGCGAGGCGACGTAGCCGGCCACCGCCCCGGCTCCGACGAGTCCGGCCAGAACGCCGAACAGAATCAGCCAGAGCACGGTAAAGCCCGCGATTTTCCCCGCCGTCTTGAAGCCTTCGCCCTTCGCCTTCGGCTCCGCGGGGGGATGTTTCGTAGTCGTCATCTTAATATGGGAACCTCCTTCGGCAAACAGTTCCATTATAGCACATTTCCCCCTCGTTTGGCTTCAGAAACGAAGGGCGCCCGCGCGGCTGCGGTGATATGGAAATAACGGATCGTCTGCCCGGATCGCCTTCAAAAGGAGGGGGCTTCAACAAAAATAAGGTCACCTGTGTTCATCTGTGTCCGATCGCAAATAGACCGGGAACGCGAAATGGCGATGCAGGGACAACTCCCCTGCATCGCCATTTCTTCATTCTCCTACGCCGATTAGCGGCTGTAGAATTCGACGATTTGCTTGACGTCGATTTCCTGGGACAGCTCGTCGCGGGCTGGAAGACGGGTATACTTGCCTTCCATCGTGTTGGCGTCGTAATCCAGATAGCCCGGAATATGGTGGCGTCCTTCCAGCGCTTCCTTGATCGATTTCAAGGAACGGCTGCGCTCGCGAAGACCGATGACGTCGCCCGGCTCCAAGGTGTAGGAAGCGATGTCGACCTTCTTGCCGTTCACCGTGACGTGACCGTGGGAGACGAGCTGGCGGGAGCCGTAGCGGGAATTCGCCCAGCCCAGACGGTAGACGAGATTGTCGAGGCGGCTTTCCAGCAGGATCATGAAGTTGTCGCCCGAAATCCCCGGCTGCTTCGAAGCGCGGTCGAACAAGTTGCGGAACTGCTTCTCGTTCAGGCCGTACATGTGGCGAAGCTTTTGCTTCTCTTGCAGCTGCATGCCGTATCCGCTGATCTTGCGGCGCTGGTTCGCGCCGTGCTGTCCCGGAGGGAAAGCGCGCTTCAATTCTTTGCCCGATCCGCTGAGGGAGATGCCCAAGCGGCGACTTAACTTGAACTTAGGACCCGTATATCTTGCCATGTGAAAGAAAGCTCCTTTTTCAAAATGAATTTTCTGAAAACGGGTTTCAATTGCGCGGATTCGTCCTAACCGATTCGCTCGGTTCCGGCAGGGAAGTTCAGCCGCTGCCCGCCGGTGGAACGTCCGAGAGGGTGTCACAGTCTAAGCCCAGTATTCAACAAGATATATTATAAGAAAATGAATCCGAATGTCAAGCTGCCGATCGTCGCAAATGCTGTACGGGCGCCCCCCGGAGAATGAAAAAAATAAGCCGTAAGACTATAGACTTCCTATGAAGCTAGTGCAAAATTCATGGTTTCATTGTATAGTAAAGATAAAATAGACATCGGGGGACGGAGGTGTCGGGTATGGTCCATAAGAGCAAAACACAGCAGCCCCGCGACGCGAACGACGATATCGAGAATCCATCCCGCACCCGTCAGCAGCTGCCCGCGTGGCTGCAGAAGCAAGATCTAACCGAGGCCGATTTGCCTTACGTACGCGAGCTGCTGGCCGGCAGCTTCCAGGCGTGGCTGGAAGAAGCCGAAGGGTTTCCGTGGCTCGATGGAAGGATGGCGATGCTCCATCCGGACGGAACGAGCGTATCGGATCACGGGGCTTCGAAGGATATGGAAGCCGATTGGCCCTCATGGAGGGAGGAGGACGTAGGTCCTACCGCAGCGAGCGCGGCGATCGACACGTGCCGCCCGACGCTGATGAGGGCGGAGGAGCACCGGCATCCGCGGTTGAAAGCATTCGATTCGATCGCCGCTCCGATCTTCACGCGCGCGACCGGCATTCCGTGCGGAATCGTCGTCTGCATGCTGCCCGCGGGAACCGCCCAGGCCGGAGACCTGAAGCTGCTGCAAGCGGCCGCGCTTCATATTCGCAGCTGTATGTACCGGGATTTCGAAAATTTGTTCGTGGGCGGCTTGCTTCGGGAACGGAAGCTTTCGATGAAGGAAGAAACCCGCAGGAATATTCTGTTCGACGTCATGCTGCGGCTGAACGACCATATCGACGTGGAGGACGTCTTGTCGGAGGTGCTGGACAGCCTCGAGCGGCTGTATCCGGATTGCAAGGCCGACTTGTTTCTCTCCCAAGACTACAGCAGTCCCAACGAGAAGGTCAAGCCGCTCGCCTTTCACTTGAACGACATGGACCTGTGCAAAGCCGCGTTTCTCGACGGACAAAGCCGGGAAGAGCGGACTCCGGCCGGCCGCCGCCTTGCCCTGCCGTTATCCGGCAAGCAGGGCGTATACGGCGTTCTAAGACTCGACGTGCCGGATCCCTCGTTCGACGAGGCCGACAAGAGCTTTCTGACGATGCTCGCGGGGGCGGCGGGCTCCGCGTTCGAGAAAGCGAAGCTTCACGAGCAGGCGAACGTGCTCGTCGGGGAATTGCGGCTGATCAACGAGCTGACCCAACGGCTGAACAGCAGCTTGAGACTGTCGGAAACGATGCAGTTCGCCTCCGCGGAGCTGCGGGCGATCTTCAAATCGGATTTTTGCTGCATTTTGCAATTCGATCCCGCCTCCCAGCAGTTCGTCGTCATGTCCGCCAACGTGCAGGAGATGATCGGAGCGGCGTTTTCCAAAGACTACGGGTTTTGCGGCGTCATGTGGTCGACGAAGGAACCGATTATTTTGTCGGATTACTCTTCGGCGACTCCGGTCTCCTCGCAGCTGATGGACGTGACGTCCTCGCGTTCGCTTCTGGCCGCGCCGCTGCTGCTGAACGGGGAAGTCATCGGCGCCGTCATGGTCACGAAACGGGAAGCCAACCATTTCTCCTACGACAACTATAAGCTCTTGCAGGTGCTTTCGGCGCACCTCGGTCTGGCCATTTCCAATGCGACGCTGCATGCGGAAGTGCGGAGAATGGTCATCACCGACAATTTGACCGGACTGTATGCGCGGCATTACCTGAACGAGCGGATCGGGCGCAAGCAGCTCCGGGACAGCTCGGGTTCGCTGATCGTCGTGGACATCGACCACTTCAAGAAAATCAACGATACTTACGGCCATCAGGTCGGGGACGACATTCTGATACAAGTGAGCGAAATCATCCGGACGTCCATTCGCGACAGCGACATCGCCGCCCGCTGGGGCGGGGAGGAATTGGCGATCTATTTGCCGTTGCTGAGCCTGGAGCAGACGGAGAAGGTGGCGGAACGGATCCGCCAGCGCGTCGAGAACGAGACGAATCCGCAAGTGACCGTCTCGTGCGGCATCTCCGAATGGCGTCTGGCGGACGACCGCATCAGCGTGGAATCGCTGTTCTACAAGGCGGACATGGCGTTATACGAAGCGAAGCATCACGGCCGGAATTGCGTCGTCGTCGGCTAACCGGATTTCGTTTCGAAGCGGAAGCTTGCCCGGGGACTTCCCGGCAAGCTTCTTTCGGCATGGCGTGAATAGCGGCAGCGAGAGGGGGGACGATACGAAACGAAAGGGTGATGACCATGCGTGGAGCAATAGGCGCGACGGCGTACGCCGTCGCGTTTGCGGTCGCCGCGATCGCGCTTCTGGGCGCAAGCGGCTGCGCCGCCGGCGGGAGGCTGCCGGCGTCCGAGGCGTTCGCCAGGTCCGCTTCGGCATTGTCCGGCACCGAATCCTACGGATTCGCCGGACAATTGTCGGTATACAATCCGGCCGGCCGACTCGGGAGCAGAATGTCCTATGAAGGAGTGGTGAACGGTCACGGCGAAATCAAGCTCCAATGGCATCCGCCTCGCGCGGCTTCCGAAGAAGGCCGCGGGCCGCGGACGAGCGCGTACCGGCCGCTGCAGCTGTTGGAAACGCTGAACAGCCGGAACGCCGAGATCGTATACGCCGACGACGATCGGCGCGCCGGGCCGATTCGCCTGCTCATCCGGCTGGACGACGCGGCGGCCAAGGAACGGATCGCGGGGGGATTGCGGGCGGAGATGGCGCTGCTGCGCGAAGACGCGCGGTCCGACGAAGCCGGACGCTTGCTCGCGGCGGCGGAGGAGCGATTGGAAGCGGCTCTGTCCACCTTGAAGGTGGACACGGAAATGTTGTGGGAAGCGAACCCCCATAACTGGTTTCCAACGCGAATGAGCGAGAATACGCTCTTGAAGTACGAATGGGATGGGCGCGTTTACGAGGAGAAACGGACGTCCGAAACGAATTTCCTCAGCTCGGCGCAGGTGGTACAATAAGAGGGAGCGCCAAGCGAGAAGAAGAAGGAGAGTTACGAAGATGAGGGATCCGCGAATACGACAATTGGCCGCCAATTTGGCGGGATATTCGGTCAATGTGCAGCCGGGAGACAACGTCCTGATCGAGATGATCGGCTCCGAACGGGAGCTGTTGAAGAGCCTCGTCGAAGAAGTGGCGAAGCTCGGAGGGAATCCGTTCGTCGAAATCGAGGACCGCGCCGTGCTGCGGACCTTGCTTATGCATGCCGGCGAGGAGCAGCTCGAGACGTGGGCGGCCTACGATCTCGAAAGAATGAAGCGCATGGACGCCTATATCGGCATTCGGGCGGGAGACAACGCCAACGAGCTGGCCGACGTCCCCGCCGAGAAGATGAAAATGTACGATCGGATTCACCGGCACCCGGTACATATGGAGCAGCGGGTGAAAAAAACGAAGTGGGTCATTCTCCGCTATCCGAACGGTTCGATGGCCCAGTCGGCCAACATGAGCACGGAAGCGTTCGAGGACTTCTATTTCGACGTGTGCAACCTCGACTACGCGAAAATGGACCGGGCCATGGATCCGTTGCAGAAGCTGATGAAGCGCACCGACAAAGTTCGCATCGTCGGACCGGGCACGGATTTGACGTTTTCGATCAAAGGGATCGGCGCGCAGAAATGCTCCGGGGAACGGAACATTCCGGACGGCGAGGTGTACTCCTGTCCCGTACGGGATTCCGTGAACGGAACGATCGCCTACAATACGCCGAGCGTATATAACGGCTTTACGTTCGAGAACGTGCGCTTCGCGTTCGAGAACGGCAAAATCGTCGAAGCGACGGCCAACGACACGGAGCGCATCAACGCGTTGCTCGACAGCGACGACGGGGCCCGCCACATCGGGGAGTTCAGCCTCGGCTTCAACCCGTATATCCTGCACCCGATGAAGGATACGCTGTTCGACGAGAAGATCGCGGGCAGCCTGCACTTTACGCCCGGCCAAGCTTACGAAGTGACCGACAACGGCAACCGTTCCTCGATCCACTGGGATCTCGTCCTGATCCAAAGACCCGAGTACGGCGGCGGAGAAATTTATTTCGACGACGTATTGATCCGCAAGGACGGACGGTTCGTCGTTCCCGAGCTGGAAGGGCTGAATCCCGAATCGTTGAAATAATGGATTTTCCCCTTGCACGAATTCAGGGGAACAAGGTATGATGTGGGAGAGATTGTTAAGCCTAATTTTTAGGAGGGAATCCCATGTCGAACAACGCGGCTATTGTTGAGTTGTCCCAAACCGCGAACAAGTTCCGTTCGTCGATCGTCTTGCAAGCAGAGAACAAGTATATCGACGTCAAGAGCATTCTGGGCTTGTTCACGACGCTCGTAGGCAATCTTTCGTACGAGCTTCACGTCCACGGTCCGGACGCGGAAGAAGCCAAGAAGGAATTGGGCGCCGTTTTCGCCAAGCACGGATTGAACGTAACGGTCGTCGAATAACCGCTTCGCGATCGTCCTTATCGCTTAACCGACATCTCGTTCCCGGAACGAGGTGTTTTTCTGTTGGAAGGTTTTAAATTTCGGTGGGAGAGTGACCTGTCCCCCCGCTAGATCTTCGGCTATCGGACTCAGATGAACTCAGAAGACCTTATATTGTCGAAAATCCCTCATTCTGATGGCGATTCGGACAAAGGATCCGTTATTTCGAGAATGATTGGCCGAAATCGCCATCCCGGAGCCGAATAACGGATCCTCTGTCCGCAAAGGTGCGCAAAACCCGGTTTTGTTCACAATTAGCGGATCCTCTGTCCGAATGGCCTGAGGGTGCAAGCAAGGCTGGGCTGTGGATTTGGAGCAAGAGGGGGCCGTGGCGCTGGGCGGGGGGAAAGGCTCGCAGAACGATCTCCGCAAGTTTCTCCGGCCTAAACGTTTTCCCGCCATCCTCAAGGACGGCGTGAGCCGTTTAGGCTTGGACGATCGAAAAGGTTAAGTTTCGAACCCTAATCCCTATCCGATCGCGCGATACAAACGTATGCCGCCGTCCTTTAGACGGCGAAGCCGTTTTGCTTGGAATCGGAAAGTTTCGGGAAACGGGTCCCGCGTCCTTGTACTTCCGGGCAATTTCGTCTAATATAAAAGTGATAGTTATATTGATGAACAGCGGCGAGATGTCTCGGCTACCAAGCGGCTGCTCGCTTCAAATGGCAGTATGGGCACAGGGGGAGTGGGAATGGCAGCATCGGATATCACGATCGATCTGAACGATAAAGCGATCAGGCTTCTTCGCGAAGACGCCGATAAAATCGAGAAATTGATCGCCATCCAAATGGAAAATCTGACAACTCGGAAATGTCCGTTATACGAAGAAGTGCTGGACACCCAGATGTACGGCTTTTCGCGCGCCGTCGATTTCGCGATAAGGACCGGACTGGTGGAGGAAGCGGCAGGCAAGCTTCTGATCAACGATTTGGAGCGTAACCTGGCGTTGCTGTACGAGGCGTTGGAGAAGAAAGCGGAGTAGCCGCCGAAGGGCGCTGCTCTTCTTTTTTTGAACGAACCGGAAAGCCGAAGCTTCCGGAATTCGTTCAATCCCGAACGCATGCGCGAACCGGTTGGCGAAATCCCGCGGCGGTTGCTTCCGTCCCGGGTTTCCATTACAATGGAAACATACTGGTTCGGGGGAGTGGGCGCTATGACGGAAGAACTGCAGCAAGGTTTGATTCGGATTTCGGATGATGTCGTCGCCACGATCGCGGGTTTGGCGGCGTTGGAGACGCCGGGCGTGTCCGCCATGTCGGGCGGCATCTCGGAAGGATTGGCCAAGCGGCTGAGCGGCCGCAACGCGCAGAAGGGCGTCTCCGTCGAGGTCGGACAAGTGGAAGCGGCGATCGATTTGCGCATCGTCGTGCAATACGGAAATCCGATTCAGGAAGTCGGGCGCCGTCTGCAAGAGAACGTACGGGAAGCCGTCGAGAATATGACGGGGCTGAACGTCGTGGAAGTGAACGTTAAGGTCGAGGGCGTCGCCTTCAAGGACGAAGAGCCGGCGGAAGAGCCTAATCGCGTGAAATAACGCGCACGAATACGATGTCGGTCGAGTCTCTATTGGAACGAAAACGAACAAACGCGATCGGAAGGCGAAGAGCCGGCCGATCGCGTTTTCTAGTTTCGGCGCGAAGCGGCGGATGGAGACGCCGTTTTGCCGATGCGGTTGTATTCCCTGGAGATGCTGAGCAGGATGCCCATGCCCGTCAGAAGCGTCAGCATGGAAGATCCGCCGTAGCTGATGAACGGAAGCGTAACGCCGGTAATCGGTATCGCTCCGCTGACGCCGCCCATATTGATCAACGCCTGGATCGCGATGAGAGAGACGAGACCGATGCCGACCAGCGTGCCGAAGTTGTCCGGGCAACGCAAGGAAACGATCAGCGCCCGCCATATGAATACGATGTAAACGAGAATGAAGGTCGTCGTGCCAATAAACCCGAGCTCTTCCCCGATGACGGCGAAGATGAAATCGTTGTAGGCATAAGGAAGATAAAAGAGCTTCTGGACGCTGTTGCCGAGTCCGGTTCCCGTCAAGCCGCCGTGGCCGAGCGCTCTTAGAGATTGATTGAGATGGTACCCTGTTCCCTGGGGATCCGCCAAGGGGTCCAGGAACGAGGTTAGCCGATCGCCGCGGAAGCCAAGGCCCCCGTCGGGATTCAGCAGGAAATAGAAGCTTGTCCCAAGCGCGGCAAGCCCGATCAATACGCTGGACGACAACACGATATGCTTCAGGTTCGAGCCGCCCGCGATCACGATGATGGACGCGGTCATGACGAGAATGGCGCACGAACCGAAATCGGGCTGGAGCATGATCAGAAAAGCGAAAAAACCGACGACGATCATGACGGGCAGAAGCCCTCGCTTGAAATCCCGGAATTTCTCGTCTTTCTTCGCGATGATCGCGGCCAAGTAAAGAACGATCGCGAGCTTCGCGAATTCCGTCGGCTGAACGCCGAACGAGCCGACGCCGAGCCAGCTCGTCGCCCCGTTCCGGGTGACCCCGATAAACGGCACGAGCGCGAGCAAGAGCAACGTTCCGAGAAAAAAGAGCAAGAACAGCTTCTTGTACTTCTGAAAATGAATGTTCATCAGGACGAACATCGCAAACAAACCAAGCCCGACCCACATCAATTGGCGCTTCAGGAAATAGAGCGCGTCGTTGTTGTATTCGGGCTTGGACACCGCCGTGCTGGAGCTGGCGCTGAATACCATCACCAATCCGAAACCTACGAGCAGAAGCGTCAGAACTAACAGCAGAAAATCCGGCGTCCCGCGCTGGCCGCTCTCCGGAGCCTTCATCTGGTCTCCTCCGCGCGCTAGGACAGCAGCTTCTTAAGTTCCTGCGATCGCTGCGTAGCGGTACTCAGAATATGTTCCGGAATCGGCGATTCATAGTCGAGTCCGTGCGGGAACGTCGCGCGGCCGATATAGACGGCTTCGACCTCGAGAATGGCATGCGGATTCTCGAGCTTGCCTTCGACGGCTCTCGTCGTGACGCGCAAGTAGTAATCTTGGCCGCTGGAGCGATCGTGCAGCTTCAGATCGTAAGTCGCGCGGCGGTATTCCCATTGCCAGCGCACGAAGCCGAGCTTCTCCCCGGATTCGTCCAGATGGTCGAGATCGCTGCGCATGCCGTTCAATCCTGTATTTTCGAGTAACATGAACATCCTCCTTATGTAGGTGCGGGCAACCGAGCGGGATCTTCCCGTATTGCCGTCACTGAGGGGTCGAAATGCGTATTCCTTTCCATGATAGTCGGTTTGAAGGCCTTCTGCAAGCCCGCGGCTTTGAAAGTTCGTTGACAATTCGCGAGGCCTGGCGGGGCGAGGTTACGGACGCGGCGGCTTTCTGCTACAATAGGATAAATCGGATTTACGGAAGGGGGCGACGCCATGACGATCAAGGAGGAAACGCTTCGGTCCCTGTACGGGGACATGGTGAAGTGGCGCCGGCATCTTCACCGTCATCCGGAGTTGTCGTTCCAAGAATACGCAACGTCCGACATGATCGCAGGGTTGCTGGAGGAATGGGGACTCGAGGTGCGGCGGGGCGTCGCGGGGACGGGAATCGTGGCGAAGTTGGCCGGGAAGCGGCCGGGCCGCGCGATCGCCTTGCGCTCGGACATCGACGCGCTGCCGATTCAGGACGCCAAGAGCTGCGATTACCGTTCGGCCGTGCCGGGCGTCATGCACGCCTGCGGCCACGACGGGCATATCGCCGAGCTGCTCGCCGTCGCCCGCTATTACAGCCTCCACCGGGAGGAGACGGCCGGCACGAGAGTGTTTCTGTTCCAGCCGGGCGAGGAACTGCTGCCCGGCGGCGCGATCCGCATGATCGAGGACGGCGCGCTTGAAGGCGTCGACGCCATCTACGGGGTTCACTTGTGGACGCCGATGGCTTGCGGCACGGCCGCGACGAGACCGGGGCCGTTCATGGCGACGCCCGACGAATTCGAGATCGAGATCGTCGGACGCGGCGGGCACGGCGGATTGCCGCATGAAAGCCGGGATGCCTTGGTCGCCGGAGCGGCGCTCGTCACGGCGCTGCAAACGATCGTATCGCGGAATTTGAATCCGCTGGAGGCCGGCGTGCTGACGGTCGGCAGATTCGAATCGGGAACCGCCAACAACGTGATCGCGGAAAGAAGCAAGCTCAGCGGCACGATCAGATCCTTTAATATGGAAGTCCGTTCGCTCGTGCGCAAGCGGCTCGAAGAAATCGCCGCGCATACTTGCGCGATGCACGGCTGCGACTTCGAGCTGAACTATATCGAGGGTTACCCGCCCGTCGTCAACGACGAGAAGGAAGCCGCCCGAGTGCTGCGCAAGATCGCCGAGCAATTGCCGGACTCGGCCGGCGGCTTAAGCGACCGGGTGATGGCGGGAGAGGATTTCTCGTATTATTTGGAACGCAAGCCCGGCTGCTTTTTCTTCGTGGGAGCGGGAGGAGAGAACGCGTCGTCTCCCCATCACCATCCCGGCTTCGACATCGAGGAGCAAGCGATGCTCCACGCGGCCCGCCTGCTGATCGCGGTCGCGGACGATTCCGCGCTCGACGGCGGGACTTCCGGCGATGCCGTATGAGAACCTTCCGTTTCGGCCATTCTAGGTGAGGGTCGATTAGAAGGAGTCGCCGCTCCGGGCGATCTCCGGATAACAGGAGGGAATATGCGAACCATTGCCGACATCATGTCCGCCGACTGCGTGACCGTCTCCGGACGGGACACGATCCAGCATGCGGCCAAGCTGATGAGAGACCACGATATCGGATTTATTCCGGTCGTGGACGGGAAAAGGCTGATCGGAGTCGTAACCGACCGGGACATGGTCATCCGCGGCTTCGCCAACGATCACTCGGGCGCGGAGCCCGTGGAAGAAGTGATGACGGAGAACGTGCGTACCGTGTCGCCCGACATTTCGGTGGACGAAGCCGCCGAGATTATGGCGTCCGAGCAGATCCGCCGGCTGCCGATCGTAGAGAACGGCCATCTGCAAGGCGTGATCTCGATTGGGGATCTGGCCGTGCGGGAAATTTTCGTCAACGAAGCCGGAGAAGCGCTCAGCGGCATTTCCGAGCACGACCGCCCGGGCTACGCCCATTAACGACAAAAAACCGCTCCCGCTGCCGTGGAGCGGTTTTTTGTCGCGTTGACGAACGTCGCCTTCCGGACAACGCCCGAAGGCGTTCCCGCCGATGCATGAAGCTTCTCCGGTTGGGAACGCTGTAAAGGCAAGGAGGTATGCGCGATGAATAAAACGCGACCGCTATGGGTACAGTCGGACGGGACGCTGCTGCTCGACGAAAACCATCCCGAATACGCAGAGACGAGAGACTTGCTGCGCGAAATCGCCATGCTGCACAAACGGCCCGGCGCATGGCACACCTACAAGCTGACGCCGGTGACGCTATGGAATGCCGCCGCCGCGGGCTGGACCGCCGAGACGATTTTGCAGCGGCTGGCCGAATCGAGCGGCAACCCGTTGCCTGCCCGCATTGCCGAGGACATCCGCGAGAAGATGACCCGCTACGGACGGATTCGCTTGGTCAGGGAGAGCGACGGCGCGCTCGCGCTCGCGACCGATTCGCCCGAGCTGATGGCGCTGCTGCGAAGCTGGGAGCCTGTCGCCGCATGCTTCGAAGCCGAACCGGCCGGCACGAAAGCGATCCTGTCCGCCTCTTCCCGCGGATGGATCAAGCGGGAGCTTGCCGAACGGGGCTATCCCGTGCGGGACGAGGCGGGTTTTCACGTCGGGCGGCATTTGGACGTCGCGCTGCGCTCCGAGACCGCGGCCGGGAAACGAATCGCGCTGAGAGATTACCAGTCGGAAGCGGTCGACGCGCTGCTCCGGGATTCCGCCGCCGGCGGAGGGAGCGGGGTCGTCGTGCTTCCGTGCGGCGCCGGCAAAACGTGGGTCGGCATGGCCGCGCTCGCGCGGCTTCGTTGCGAGACGCTTATTTTGACGCCCAACGGGGTGTCCGTCTCGCAATGGATTTCGGAGCTGCTGGAAAATACGAATCTGACCGAAAACGAAGTCGGAGAATATACGGGCCAGGCGAAAAACGTCAAGCCGGTGACGGTGGCCACGTACCAGGTATTGACCTACAGGCGTTCCAAGCTGGAGGACTATCCGCATATGCAATTGTTCGTCAACCGGGACTGGGGACTGATTATTTACGATGAAGCGCATTTGCTCCCCGCCCCGGTGTTCCGGATGACCGCGGACATTCAGGCGACGAGGCGGCTCGGTCTGACCGCGACCCTCGTGCGGGAGGACGGGCGGGAAGGCGACGCCTTCGCCCTGATCGGTCCGAAATGCTACGACGTCCCGTGGAAAACGATGGAGGCGCGCGGCTGGATCGCCCAGGCGGACTGCACGGAAGTGCGCGTGCCGCTCGCCGAGACGGTCGCCGGCGAGTATTATGCCGCTTCGAAAAGCCGCCGCAACCGCATCGCCGGAGAGAACCCGCGCAAGACCGAAGTCGTCCGGGCGCTGCTGAATCGGCACCGCGGCGCGCCGACGCTCGTCATCGGGCAATACCTGGACCAATTGCACGAGCTGGCGAACGAGCTGTCGCTGCCGCTCGTGACGGGCGAAATGCCGCTTCGCGGCCGCCAGCGGCTGTTCGATCGGTTCAAGCAGGGCCAGATCGACGTGCTGCTCGTCTCGAAAGTGGCCAATTTCGCCGTCGATCTCCCGGACGCTACGATCGCGATCCAAGTTTCCGGCAGCTTCGGTTCCAGGCAGGAAGAGGCGCAGCGTCTGGGCAGAATACTGCGGCCGAAGAGCAGCGGAGCCAAAGCGCTGTACTATTCCGTCGTAAGCGAGGGTACGGACGAGGTGGAATTTTCGCGCAATCGCGGACGTTTCTTGCTGGAACAGGGCTACCCGTATACGGTCGACCGGTGGGAAGACGAGCCGGCGGCGAAGGAGGCGGCCCCATGAACGTGAAGGAATCCGTCGCGCGGCTCGCGGAGCCGGTCGAACGGCTCGTCCGGACGGATCCGGCCGTTCGGTCCGGGCTCGAGCGGGGGCTGGAGCTGGAAGCCGTGCTGAGCAGTTTCCGGTGGGCCGAGGAATGGTTGAGCCGATGCAGCGATTCCGCCGCGCGCCAGGCGTTGAAGACGATCGTCGCCGGCTTCGGCTCGCAGCCTTTCGAGGAGGAGCAGCTCGTCCGGCGCATGGCGGGCGGCGAATGGAACGGCGCGGAAATTCGCGTCGCTTTGGCGCGGCTGCGCAGAAGCGGGATCGTCTTCGCGGTGCGCAAGGCGTGGGGAGACCGGTTGTACTATTTGCCGTCCGACGCCGTCCCGCTCTGGCAGCCGCTGCTGCTGCCGCTGGGCGGACGGCCGCTGTCGGAAGAGGAAGCCCGGGAGGCGACGGCCGCGCAGGCAACGTACAGGCCGCCGCTGTCGCTCGAGCTGCTGCAAGCCTGGCAAGCCGTGCACAGGCAGCCGGTGACGCTGACGCTTAAAGGAACGCCGAACCGGACCGCGATCTCCCGCATCGCGGCTAGCCTGACCATCTCCGACGAAGAGCTGGCATCCCTGGGGCTGGCTTATCCCTGCGCCGAGCACGTGCCGCCGAAGGCGGCGCTTGCTTTGGATCTCGGCTTGTGCTTCGGCGTGCTGCGGCAGAGCGGCGACGCGATCGAAATATCGGAAGACGGGTTGGAAAAGTGGCTGTCGCTCTCTTCGACGGATGCCGAACGACGGTTGCAAAGGGCGGTCGCGGGCAGGTATTTGCCCGAAGATCCGGCGTTCCAGCTGACGGTATCCGCCGCGCTCGGCGTCGCCGCGAACGAGTGGCATGCGGAGGCATGGCTGGCGGAGCTGAACGGCCGGGCTACGGAGACGCCCGCCTGGTTGTCGTTGCTGGCGGCGTTCGGTTGGCTGGAGCTCGGCAAGCAAAGAGGCGGGATCGTCTATCGCAAGCCGGCGGACCCGTCGGCCGCCCAGGGACCGAATGCCGCGGAACCCGCTCTGATCGTGCAGCCGGACGGGGAAATTCTCGCGCTCCCCGGAACGGGACCGCGAACGAGATGGCTGCTGCTCGAGCTGGCGGAGACGGAGACCGCGGATGCGGTATGGGTGTGCCGCCTGACGAAGAGAAGCTGCGAGAACGCGTACCGCGCCGGACGTTCGCTCGAGTCGGCGCTGTCGTTCCTGGAAAGCCGTTCGGGCCGACCCGTGCCTCCGGCCGTTGCCGGCGCGCTGCGGGACTGGTTCGCGACGTTCGGCCAGACCCGGATCGCGGAGGAGACGCTGCTCCGAACGGAAAGCCGCGAAGTGGCCGACGCCCTGTCGCGGGATCCCGAGCTGGCCGCCTTGATCGTGGAACGGCTCGGCGACAAAGCTTTCGTCATCGCTTCGTCTTCCGCGAAGCTGGCGCGGGACAGGCTCCGTCTCGCGGGGTATCCGCCGGACGAGCCCCGGCGGGCGCCGGTCCGCCCGGACGGGCCCGTAAGCGAATGCGCCGGGCCGGATCCCGCGGAGGAGAAGGGGTGGATCTACCGGCGCACGGCCGTATCCGTCTTCGAAGCCGACAGGTCCGTACCGGGAGCCGAAGAGCTGTTCCCCGGTCTCGGGGATATTCCGGCCGCATGGATCACGCGGCCAAGGACGTATCATCCGTCCACGAGCAAAGAGCTCCTTCGGCGCGCGATCGGCTGGAACGCCTCCGTGCAAATGGAGCATAGCGGAGAACGGCGCGTTTTCGTGCCGACTGGGCTGAGAGAGGAAGGTCCGGACTGGACGGCGACCGGCTGGTGGCGGATTCCCTCCGCGGACGGCATTCCGGGAACCGGGCTCGCGGCTGCGACCTTGCGGGCGGACGAGGTGGCCGAAGCGATGATCGTCATGCCGCCGCTGGAGGAAATCGAAACCGATTGACCGGGAACGAGCCACATATGTTATGATAAGAAAGCGTAACAAAGAGCCAATCGGTGAGGTGAGGCCCATGGCAGGCATAACGCACGTCCTCCCCGCCGCCGAGCGCGAACCGGCGGAAAGAGAGCCCGCGGATTTGGGCTTGCTGCTCTCCCGCGCTTACGAGCTGGGAGATTCGTTGAACCGATCCGCTTGCGCCGCGGAATACGCTTATTGGAAAGCCCGGCTCGTTCGCGACGCCGAGGCGCAGCGCCGGTCGCGGAAATTCGCCGAGGCGAAAGAAAAGTTCGCCGAGTGCGAGCGATTCGGCAGATTCCATCCGGATTACCACGCGGCCTTGGATTCGGTCCGCGAAGCGCAGCGGGCGCTCGACGAGCTGGAGACGGTCCGCGAGTTCAAAGCGGCGGAGAATGCGTTGGACGAACTGCTTTACGATATTTCCCGGACGTTGGCGCATGCGGTGTCGCATAGCATCAAAGTGCCGGACAACGACCCGAACCCGAAAGCTTCCGGCTGCGGGAACGGGGGAAGCTGCTCCTGCGGCAGCGGGGGCTGCGGTTAACGCGGAAAGCCCGCCCGTTCGGCAAAGTCCGGCGATCGGATATGCCGAACGGGTCCATTATTTCGTCGTACCGGAGGTTGGACATGTTTGCCGAACGGAAAGGATACATCGTCTGGTTCAGCGATACGAAAGCGGCCAGAGGCTTGGATAAGTACGGCACGCTGCACTATTTGTCCCGCAAAATGCACTACGCCGTCATGTACATGAACGCGGACGTGGCCGAAGAGACGGTGCGCAATCTGCAACGGCTGCCTTTCGTCCGCAAGGTCGAGCGATCCTACCGCAACGAGATCAAGACGGAGTACGAGAAGAACGTGCCCGACAAGACCCGGTTCTACGGGTTGTGAGCGGCCGGGGGCGATGGGGCGAATTCATCCGATCGCACGGTTCATCACGTAGGCCGTCTTCCTTAGGACGCCAAGTTTTCCTCGGAGAAAGCTTCCCGAAGCAGGGGGGCTTTTTCTTTTTTGCCGCCAATGCCCCGCATTTTCGCAAGTTAGCAATTGACGAAACGCGAAACGGACTATTAAACTAGTATCAATTCTTTTTATCGCTGTGCCCTGAGGAAGCGTCGAAGCTTTAAGCAGAACTAGAGATCAAACAAACAGACAAAGGGGTAATGAAATTGAAAAAGAAATGGTTGACGACATTGATGCTCGCCGCCGCGACGACGGTCGCGATCGCGGGATGCGGCAGCAAGGGCAATGACAACGGGGGGAACGCCGCCTCTCCATCCGCTTCTCCGCCGGCTTCGGCCGCGCCTTCGGAAACGTCCGGCTCGAACGAGGAGGCGACGAACTATACGATCGCGATCTCGCAAATCGTCGAGCATCCGTCGCTCGATGCGACGAGGGAAGGCTTCCTGGCTGCGCTGAAGGACGCGGGCATCGTCGAAGGCGAGAATCTGAAGGTCGACCTGAACATCGCGCAGGGCGATTCGACGAACAACCTGTCGATCGCGCAGAAAATCGCCGCCGACAAGGCCGACCTGGCGCTCGGGATAGCCACGCCGTCCGCGCTGTCGCTGGCGCAGAACGTCAAGGACTTCCCGGTGCTGTTCGCGGCCGTAACCGATCCGCTGGCTGATAATATCGTCAGCAGTCTCGAGCAGCCGGGCGGCAACGTGTCCGGCGCGTCCGACACGAATCCGGAAGCGATCGTCCAATTGATGGATTTCATCGCGAGCGAATTTCCGGACGTGAAGAATGTCGGCGTCGTCATCAACGAAGGCGAATCGAATGCCGTCATCATGGCGAACAAAGCGGAAGAGGCGCTGGCCGCGCACAACATCAAGCTCGTTCGCGCCGCCGCGAGCAGCACCTCCGAGGTGAAGCAAGCCGCCGAATCGCTGGTCGGCCGCGTCGATGCGCTCTATATTACGCTCGATAACACGGTCGTCAGCGCCGTCGACTCGATTATCCAGATCGCGAACGACAAGAAGATCCCGTTCTTCTCCAGCGACCGCGACACGGTCGAGAACGGCGCGTTCGCGACGGTCGGCTTCAAATACTTCGACCACGGCTACCAGGTCGGCCAGATGGCCGTCGAAGTGTTGAAGGACGGCAAAAATCCGGGAGATATGCCGGTGACGGTGCCGGACAAGCTGGATCTCATCCTGAACCTGCAAGCGGCCGAAGCGCAAGGCATTACGGTAACCGATGCGATGAAGGATAAAGTGCAGGACCAAGACAATAATATCATTCAGTAGATAGAAAAAAATGGGGTGGACGGCTCCCGTCGTTCACCCCTTTTCTCTCGTAGGAGGCTTAACGATGATTGATTCGATCTACGGAGCCGTTGCGCTGGGCCTGCTGTACGCTTTGATGGCGCTAGGGGTGTACATCACGTTCCGCATCTTGAACTTTCCCGATTTGACCGTCGACGGCAGCTTCGCCACGGGCGGCGGCATCTGCGCGATCATGATCACGCTAGGCTACCATCCGCTGCTGGCGACGCTCGCGGCTTTCGTCGGGGGCCTGATCGCCGGCGCTTGTACCGGTCTTCTTCATACGAAAGGCAAAATCAACGGCTTGCTGGCCGGCATTCTCATGATGATCGCATTGCATTCGATCAACATCCGCATCATGGGCCGCCCGAACGTATCGGTCGTCAACGTGGACACGCTGATCTCCCCGATCGTGAAGCCCGTCGGCCTCTTCATCCTCGTTGCGGGCATTGTCGTCTTGATCGTCAAGCTGCTCCTGGACGCGTTTCTGCATACCGACATCGGCCTCGCGCTGCGCGCGACGGGCGACAACGAGCGAATGATCCGCAGCTTCGGCGCGAACACGGACGGCGCCAAAATCATGGGCGTCAGCTTGTCCAACGGGCTCGTCGCCGTTTCCGGCGCGCTCATCGCCCAGCAAGGCGGGTTCGCCGACGTGACGATGGGCGTCGGGATGATCGTCATCGGCCTCGCGTCCGTCATTATCGGCGAAGCGATTTTCGGCGCGAGAACGGTATTTATCGCCACGTTGGCCGTCGTGTTCGGCTCGATCATATACCGGATCGTCATTGCGCTCGCGCTTCGCGTCGAGCTGTTCAAGGCGTCCGATCTGAAGCTCGTCACCGCGCTCATCGTCATCGTCGCGCTCGTCGTTCCGTACGTCCGGCGCGTCATGAAGCAGCGGAGCGTCGCGCGGAAGCGTTCCGCGGAGCTGCTGACGGCCATCGGCAAAGGAGGCGAAGCCTGATGCTGGAATTGACGAACGTGTCCAAATTGTTCAATCCCGGCACGCCGGACGAGAAGGTGGCGCTCATGAACGCCAACTTGAGCATCGCGGCGGGCGACTTCGTCACCGTCATCGGCAGCAACGGCGCGGGCAAATCGACGCTGATGAACCTGATCTCGGGCGTGCTGAAGCCGGACATCGGCCAAGTGCGGATCGAAGACAACGAAATCCAGGCCGTTCCGGAATTCAAGCGAAGCCGCTGGATCGGCCGGGTGTTCCAGGATCCGATGGCGGGAACCGCGCCGCGCATGACGATCGAGGAAAACTTGACGATGGCGTTCAAGCGCGGCAAGCCCCGCGGCTTGCGGTGGGGGGCGACCCGCGCCAAGAGAGCGTTGTTCCGCGAAGAGCTCAGCCGGCTGGGCATCGGGCTGGAGAACCGGATGAGCGCCAAGGTCGGCCTGCTGTCGGGCGGCGAGCGCCAGGCGCTGAGCCTGCTGATGGCGACGTTCACGAAGCCGCAAATTTTGCTGCTCGACGAACATACGGCCGCGCTGGATCCCGCGCGAGCGGAATTGATCACGCGGCTAACGGAGGAAATCGTCCGCGAGATGAAGCTGACGACGCTGATGGTCACCCATAACATGGAGCAAGCGATCCGGCTGGGCAACCGTCTGATCATGATGGACAAGGGCAGAATCATTCTCGACATTCCCGCGGAGCGCAAAGCCGGCTTGACGGTCGCCCAGCTGCTCGGGGAGTTCGAGCGGATCAGCGGACATCAGCTGTCCGACGACCGGATCGTGCTCGGCTAGCCGCGGTCCGGCCGCCGGGCCGCCGAAGCAGGTCGCCGTATTCGCGGGCGATCTTTTTCGTATCGGAACAGGGGACGCGAATCTAATTTATTGTTGAATCGTAGGGAATAAATGCTGTAATATAGACTTAAGTTCCTAGTCGCACATGTGTCTGCTGCGTCAGACGACCTAGAATCGGGAAGGGGATAGCCCGGTGAAGGATAAACATACGGAACGTTGGAGTACTTACGAACCCTTTCATGTCGTTCTGGGAGACAAGAAGGTTGCCGATATCATTATTACCAATCACGCGCGCGCCCGGTGGACGGACAGGGTGGAAAGCGACAAGACCGGCTACTCCGACATCGCCGAGTTTATGTGGGAATGCTTGAAGGAGAACCGGATCGCCTCCTACTACCGGAACGAGCAGGACGTCTATACGATCGACGACGACCTCGTCTTCGTCGCGGAATTTTCCGTCAGCGAGACCGATACCGACTTGCTGGGCAACCCCCTTCACAAGATGATCGTCGTCACTTTCCTGGGCAGAATGTCGGAGACGATGGAGCTTCGCGATTTGAAAACCTATTATTCGTGGCTGCGCCATTCCAGGCGCATGACTTTGATCAAAAACAACCGCAAACGGCGTTAAAGGGGAACAACCGCTTAAAGCGCCGTCATTTTCGAACAGCCGGTCCGGGGGGTCTTTCCCTCCTCCGGCTGTTCTTGCGCGCCCGGCATGTTATAATTCGAAGATACAAACGGACGGAAGGCGGTAACGCAAATGGCGCTCAACGTGCATCAACTTCATATTTTCTACACCGTGGCGGAACGGGGCAGCTTCTCGGCCGCCGCTCTCGCGCTGCATATGACGCAGCCCGCCGTCACGATGCAGGTGCAGGCGCTGGAGGAACGTTTCGGCACGAAATTGCTCAACCGCACGACCAAGCGGCTGGAGCTGACGGAAGCCGGACATCGCTTGCTGCCGCAGGCGCGCAAAGCGGTGGAGCTGATGCGCGATACGGACGAAATGATGATGCAATACGCCGAGGATTTGAAAGGCAGGCTGCAGTTCGCGGCGAGCCTGACGATGGGGGAGTACGTGCTCCCGAGGCTGCTCGGGCCTTTCCTGCGCAAATTTCCGGAGCTCTCGATCGATATGAAAGTGATGAACACGACGGAGATTATCGATGCGGTCGCCCACCAGGGTCTCGATTTCGGCATTATCGAGGCGCCTTGCGACGTGCCCGGACTCGACGCGGAGCCGGTCATGGACGACGAATTGCTGTTGATCGCGCCCGCCGATCATCCGTTCGCGGCGAAGGAGCAGGTCACGCTGGAAGAAGCGATTCGGGAACCGCTGGTGCTGCGGGAGAAAGGCTCCGGGACCCGGCAGATCATGGAGGACGAATTGCTGCGGCACGGCGTGACGGAAGACCGTCTGCGCGTCGTCAGCGAATTCGGCAGCACGGGCGCGGTGAAATCCGCCGTCGAGGCGGGCTTGGGACTGTCGCTGCTGTCGATTTGGACGATCAAGCACGAGCTCGCCCTGGGATTGCTGAAGCCGGTGCGGATTGCCGGAGTCGCCTTCGGCAGGCAGTTTTATTCTGTCAAGCTTCGTTCCGCCCTGCTGCCGGTTCCGGCCGTGGCGCTGCTGACGGAGCTGAGGGGGCTGACCCATGAGTAAGCGGGCCGACCTGCATACCCACACGACCGCTTCGGACGGCCTGTTCTCCCCGGAGATCAACGTGCGGATGGCCAAGGAAGCGGGCTTGGCGGCAATCGCGATTACCGATCACGATACGGTGGCGGGCGTCGAGGAAGCGATCGCCGCCGGAGAGCGTTTCGGCGTCGCCGTCGTTCCGGGCGTCGAGCTCGGCTCGTCGACGCGCGGCCAAGACATCCACGTGCTCGGTTACGGCGTCTCGCTCGACGATCCGGCTTGGCTGGAACGGCTGCGCGGGCTGCGGGAGGCCCGCAACCGAAGGAACGAGCAAATTTTGCACAAGCTGAAGGCGCTGGGCATGCCCGTGTCCGCGGAGGAGCTTGCGGGCGCGGCGGGGAAATCGGATCGGAAGGACAAATCCGTCGGCAGGCCGCATATCGCCCAAGCCCTCGTCGATAAAGGCTACGCGAACGATCTGCGCGAAGCGTTCGACCGCTGGCTGGGCGAAGGAAGGCCGGCTTACGCCGCACAGCAGCGGGTATCGCCGGAGGAGGCGATCGCCTGGATTCGCGAGGCCGGGGGCGTCGCGATCATCGCCCACCCGGGCATCTACGGCGACGACCGGCTTTCGCTGTCGCTCGCGGAGCTTGCGGACGGAATCGAGGCTTACCATTCCGATCATGCTCCCGAACAGGAGCGGCAATATGCGGAGTGGGCGGCCGCCAAGGGGAAGCTGGCGACGGGAGGCTCGGATTTTCACGGCATTCGCGACGGAGCCGCTTATCACGGAGCGATCGGCAGCCGGTCGGTCGACGCGGCGATCGTCGGACGGCTGTTCGGCGGCTGACTGCTATTCTTTCACCGAGCAGGGCATCGCCTTCACGAGCTCTTCGTCCGGCGTAACATACAGCGTCTTCTGGCCCTCATAGATCACGAACCCGGGCTTCGCGCCGTTTGGCTTGCGAACGTTGCGAATGCGGGTGTAGTCGACCGGCACGCCGCTGGAAGCTTTGCCTTTGCTGTAGAACGCCGCCAGCATCGCCGCTTCGCGAAGCGTCCGCTCGCCGTAATCGGCGCTCCGGATCAGCACGTGGGAGCCGGGGATGTCTTTCGTATGCAGCCAGGTGTCGTTCGCCGACGCGAGGCGGTTCGTGAGATAATCGTTTTGGGTGTTGTTTTTGCCGACGTAGATCGGCACGCCTTCGCTGGACGTATAACACAGCAGGGCGGGCCGGTCTTTTTTCTTCTTCTTGAAGCCCCGTTTCGCGCCGCGCTCGCGGATGTAGCCTTGCTCGATCAATTCTTCGCGGATTTCCGCGACGTCCTCGGGCGAAGCCGATTCCAGCCCTTGCAGCACTGAGGCCAGGTAGGCGAGCTCCGCGTTCGCCGCTTCCATCTGCTCCGCAACGGCCGCCCGGCTGTTTTTCAGCTTGTTGTATTTGCGGAAGTAGCGCTGGGCGTTCTCGTTCGGCGTCAGCAGCGGGTCCAGCGGCACCGAGATCGTCGGCTGATCTTCCGCGTAATAGTCGACGACGTCCACGGAGGCGTCGCCTCGCTTGAAGGCGTGCAGGTGGGCCGTCAGCAGGTCCCCCAGCACGCGCATGCGGTCGGCTTCCTCCGCCTCTCTCAACGTTTCCTTCAGCTTTTCCAGCTTTTTCTCGTTTTTCGCCGTTTCGTTCAGCAGGAACCGGTTCAAATCGGCCGTGCGCTGCCGGACGAGATCGCGGGACGCCTTGTCCCGGTAATAGGCTTCCAGGCATTCGTGCACGGACGCGAAACGGCGAACGTCGCCCTTGACGTGGGTTAAGGCGATGGCCGAAAACAGCGTTTTGCCTTCCGGCGAAGTCACGACATTCGGTTCGTATTCGTGGCGGGCCGCTCGGGCCATCGCTTCGCGGAACGCGTCCCACAAGCTCTCGCCGCGTTCGGCCGCCCGGTGCGCGATTTCTTTGGCCGCGAGCGGACCGATCCCGGTGTACGCGTTCGCGATGGCGGCGCCCGCGGCTGCGGCGTATTTCTCGTCGGACGCTTCCGGAAGCGCGCCTTCGCGAGCCGTCAACGCGGCGAATTCGGCTTCGGACGTCGCGAGCGGGTCGACTTTGTCCTGGGCGGGAGGGGCGACGTATGCGCTTCCCGGCAGGACGACCCGGTAGCTGCTGATCGCGGGAGTGACGTGGCGGATGCCGTCGTGAATCGTTCCCGTCTCCGGGTCGAGCAGGATCAGATTGCTGTGCCGGCCCATGATTTCGACCACGATCCGTTTGAGCGAGACGTCGCCGAGCTCGTCCCGGGAGCGGACGTCGAGCTCGACGATCCGTTCCAGTCCGACCTGGCGCACGGCCTCGATCACGCCGCCCTCGCAATATTTGCGCAGCAGCATGCAAAACATCGGCGGCTCGGGCGGGTTGGCCCACGTTTGCTCGGTCCAATGGAGTCTCGGCATCGAAGGATGCGCGGACAGCAGCAGGCGGCCGCTGACGCCTTGCCCGCGAATGTGAAGAATGAGCTCGTTGTCGGTCGGTTGATAAATTTTATGAATGCGCGCTTTGACGCAGGCTTGCAGTTCCCGCACGAGCGCCCGCGCGACGATTCCGTCCAATGACATGTCGTTCGATCTCCTGTGTATGTTGGCTTCGGGTCGTTTCCGTCTTCCTATGATGCCATACATTTTCGGAAAGGGAAAGCGCGGAGAGTCCCCCCGGCTGTTCAATGGTTGGGGCCGAAACGTCTGACAACGGTCGTGGACCGGATGGAGGTCAAAAAAGGCCGGCGTCTGGAGATACGTCCAGAGCAACAGGAACGTGCTGGCGGTTTCCGAGATCGCGCAACGCTCCTTTCCAGGCATTATTCACTTTTAAGCACCGGCAAAGTGCCGCGTTAGAGCGTCGTAAGTTGGATTGGTCAAAGTAATGATCGGCAGAGAGGACGGGGGAGCGCCATAGTTTGGATTAGTAAAATTAAGCACCGGCAAAGTGCCGCGTTCGAGCGTCGTAAGTTGGATTGGTCAAAGTAATGATCGGCAGAGAGGGTGGGGGGAGCGCCGTAGTTTGGATTAGTCAAATTAAGTACCGGCAAAGTGCCGCGTTAGAGCGTCGTAAGTTGGATTGGTCAAAGTAATGATCGGCAGAGAGGGTGGGGGGAGCATCGTAGTTTGGATTAGTCAAATTAAGTACCGGCAAAGTGCCGCGTTCGAGCGTCGTAAGTTGGATTGGTCAAAGTAATGATCGGCAGAGAGGGTGGGGGAGCGCCGTAGTTTCCGTCCGTCTGTTTGAACTTGGCCCGTCAGGCTGCCTTCTCGACCGAAATCATCGGCGCCCGATGCAGCCGCGGGCGGAGCGAAAAGTCCGCAAAGCTGCCGGCATGCGCTTCGTACAACCCCCCGGGATATTTCCCGGCTTGTCTGAATACATATAGGGCATAACGTGGATAAACGGAAGGGGTTGACCATCTTGGAAGGTAAGGCATCATGGCATCAGCTGGACGAGGACCAGTTGATGAAGGCGCTGGAATCCGACGGCAAGAAGGGCTTGTCGCGGGAGGAGGCGGAGGCCCGGCTGGAGGCGCAAGGGCCGAACGAGCTGGCGGAGAAGCGCGGGGAGTCGCCCCTGAAGCTGCTCTTGAATCAATTCAAGGATTTCATGGTGCTCGTGCTGGTGGGGGCGACCGTCATTTCCGGGCTGCTGGGAGAAATGCTGGACGCCCTTACGATTATCGCGATCATTCTGATCAACGGCGTGCTCGGCTTCTACCAGGAATACCGGGCGGAACGCTCGCTCCGCGCGCTCAAGGAGCTGTCCGCTCCGCATGCCAAGGTCGTAAGGGGCGGCGTAACGCTGCATATTCCCGCGCGGGACCTGGTGGCGGGGGATATCGTCATGCTCGAGAGCGGCGACCGCGTGCCGGCCGATATGCGCTTCCTCGAATGCAACGACCTCGCGGTCGACGAATCCGCGCTGACCGGGGAATCGGTCCCCGTCGCGAAGACGCCGGGGAGCATCGATGCGGAGGAGCTCGCGCTCGGCGACCGGAAAAATTGCGGCTACCTGGGAACAATGGTGACTCGGGGAACGGCGAGGGGCATCGTGACGGTCACCGGGATGCGGACGGAGATGGGCAAAATCGCCGATTTGATCCAGCAGACGGAGGAGGCGTCCACGCCGCTGCAGCACCGGCTGGAACAGCTCGGCAAAATTCTCATCGTCGTCGCGCTCGTCCTGACGATCGTCGTCGTGCTGGCGGGGATCCTGCACGGGCAGCCGATCTACGATATGTTCCTGGCAGGGGTCAGCTTGGCCGTGGCGGCGATTCCGGAAGGGCTGCCGGCGATCGTGACGATCGCGCTCGCCTTGGGCGTGCAGCGCATGATCAAGCGAAGGGCGATCGTGCGCAAGCTGCCGTCCGTGGAGACGCTCGGGTGCGCGTCCGTCATCTGTTCGGACAAGACCGGCACGCTGACGCAGAACAAAATGACCGTTACCCGGCTCTGGCTCGGCGGGCGAACCGTCGAAGTGACCGGTGAAGGCTACGAGCCGACCGGCGCGCTGAAGGAAAACGGCAAAGGCGTGGACGTCAAAGGGGATGCGTCGCTGCGCCGGTTGACGCAAATCGCCGCCCTGTGCAACAACTCGGAATTGGCTCAGACGGCTGGGGAGGAAGAAGCGAAAAAGCGCAAATCGGGAAAGGGCGAAGCCGCGGCGGCCGATTCTGCCGACTGGAAGATCAAGGGGGATCCGACCGAAGGCGCCTTGCTCGTGCTCGCCGCGAAAACGGGACTGCTGAAATCGACGCTGCAAAGCTTGTACGAGAGAGTGAAGGAGTACCCGTTTGATGCGGAGCGGAAGCGGATGTCCGTCCTCGTGGCGCATCAGGGGGGCCGGATGATCTGCACGAAGGGCGCTCCCGACTTGCTCGTCGGACAGTGCGTTTACGTTCTGTGGGGAGACCAGGTCGTTCCGTTTACCGCGACGCTGAAGCAGAAGGTGCTTGCCGCCAACGAGGCGATGGCCCGCGATTCCTTGCGGGTGCTCGGGATGGCTTACCGGGAGGTCAAGCAGAACGATTCTTGCGAGGACGCCGGACAGGCGGAAAAAGGGTTGATCTTCGTCGGGCTGACGGGCATGATGGACCCGCCGCGCAAGGAGGTCAAGGAGGCGATCTACAAATGCCGCCAAGCGGGCATCAAGACGGTCATGATTACCGGGGACCACGGGACGACCGCGGAAGCGATCGCCAAGACGCTCGGCATAATCGGCAAGGACGGACGCGTCGTTACCGGGACGGAGCTGTCGGCGATGGACGACGAGGAGCTGGAGCGGGTCGCCGACGACGTTCGGGTGTACGCCCGGGTATCTCCGGAGCATAAGCTCAGAATCGTTCAGGCGTTGCAGCGCCGCGGGCACGTCGTGGCGATGACGGGAGACGGGGTGAACGACGCTCCCGCCGTCAAAGCGGCCGACATCGGCATCGCGATGGGCATTACGGGAACGGACGTCACGAAGGAAGCTTCGGCGCTCGTCCTGTCCGACGACAATTTCTCCAGCATCGTCGCGGCCGTCGAGGAAGGACGCGGCATCTACGAGAACATTCGCAAGTTCATCCGCTATCTTCTCGCTTCCAACGTCGGGGAGATCATGACGATGTTCCTGGCGATGATGGCCGGCTTGCCGCTGCCGCTCGTTCCGATCCAGATCTTGTGGGTCAATCTGGTGACGGACGGCTTGCCGGCGATGGCGCTCGGCGTCGACCAGGCGGAAAACGATCTGATGCAGCAGAAGCCGCGTCCCGCGAAGGAAAATATTTTCGCCCGCCGGCTCGGCTGGAAGATCGTCAGCCGCGGCATTCTCATCGGCGTGTGCACGCTCGGCGCGTTCGTTCTGGCGCTGAAGGAAGGCGCGGGACACCCGGATCAGCTCGCGCACGCCCAGACCGTCGCTTTCGCGACGCTCGTAATGGCCCAGCTGATACACGTGTTCGACTGCCGCAGCTCGCGGTCGATTTTCCACCGGCGGTTTTTCGAAAACAAATTTCTCGTGCTGGCCGTGTTGTCCTCGCTTCTCTTGATGCTCGCGGTGCTCTATATCGAACCGCTGCAGCCGATCTTCAAAACCGTCGCCCTCGACTGGCGGGATTGGGCGCTCGTCATCGTGGCGGCGGGCATCCCGACGTTCGCGATGGGCATCGGCAGCGTGCTCGGTTCTTCCAGGCGGAAGAGGAAAAACCGCAAAATCACCTACGGCGGCGGCTCGGCCGCGCCTAGAATGGCGCGCTAGGATCCTCTTCATCGACGGCCCGCTTTCGGGAGAACGGCTCCCGGAGGCGGGTTTTCTTTGATCTAACTGGATGAACTTCGCCGGAGTGCGGGTGATCTATCCTCTGTCGGCGAAGGTGAGCAAAACCCGGTTTTGTTCGCCAATAGCGGATCCTCTGTCCGAACGGCCTGGGGGATTGGAGCAAACGGGGCGACGGGCGGAGCGGGAGACGTACGGGATCGCAACAGCAGGAAGAGGAACGATACAGCGTACAACATCGCGATTTATCGGGCGATGCGTCCATTTTATGCGATTTATCGTACAAAGCACGCCGTTAGAAAGGTTAGATTAATGGATATATACGATAAATCATACAATCTGCCTTCAGATTACCGATGAGGGATGAGCTTTATACGAAATTTCATCTAAAGTTGGCCTACGGCGAATGGTCTGATCACAGGAACGATCAAGCTCGTCTTTCGAATGCGATTGTTTGGTTCGGAGGACGCCGAAGGCGCTTTTTTCTAACGCGCGCCGCTGCGACCGCCTGGTTCGCTGCGGACGCGATCGTGTATAATGGACGAGATCGATTAAGCTATCGGGAGGAACCTACGCATGTACGCAAGCCGGAAGCTGCTCTTGCTCGGATCGGGAGAGCTGGGAAAGGAAGTTATCATCGAAGCGCAAAGGCTCGGGGTCGAGACCGTCGCGGTGGACCGGTACGAGAACGCCCCCGCGATGCAGGTCGCCCATCGCAGCTACGTCATCGACATGCTGGACAAGCGGGCGCTGCGGGAAGTCGTCGAGAAGGAGAAGCCCGATCTGATCGTCCCCGAGATCGAAGCGATCGCCACGGCGGAGCTCGAGAAGCTCGAAGAGGAAGGCTACCGCGTCATTCCGACCGCCCGGGCGGCGCGGCTGACGATGGATCGCGAAGGCATCAGGCGGCTGGCGGCCGAGAAGCTGGGTTTGCCAACGGCTGCCTATCGATTCGCGGACACGTACGGGCAGTTCGCGGAAGCCGCGAAGGAAATGGGCTTCCCGTGCGTCGTCAAGCCGCTCATGAGCTCGTCCGGCAAGGGGCAGAGCGTCTGCCGCTCGGAGGAGGATTTGCAGCGCTGCTGGAAAATCGCTATGGAAGGCGGACGCGTCCAGCAAACGCGGGTCATCGTCGAGGAATTCATCCGGTTCGAATCGGAAATTACGCTGCTGACGGTGCGATCGGCGATCGGCACGTCGTTCTGCGCGCCGATCGGCCATATCCAGAAGGACGGGGATTATATCGAGTCCTGGCAGCCGCATGAAATGACGGAGGATCAGCTCGAGGAAGCGAAAAGAATCGCCCGGGCGATCACGGACGAGCTCGGCGGGGCGGGCATTTTCGGCGTCGAACTGTTTCTCGCCAAGGATAAGGTTTACTTCAGCGAAGTGTCACCGCGTCCGCACGATACGGGACTCGTGACGCTCGTCAGCCAGAACCTGTCCGAATTCGCCCTGCACGTCCGGGCAATCCTCGGCTACCCGATTCCGGAAATTTACGGGACGGCGCCGGGCGCGAGCCGGCCGCTGAAAGCCGATGCGGAGCACGGCGCCTACCGCGTGGAAGGCATCGGAGACGCGCTCGCGGTGCCTCAGACGCAAGTCCGCGTGTTCGGCAAGCCGGTTACAAAGGTCGGACGGCGGATGGCCGTCGCCTTGTCGACCGGCGAGACGGTCGAACAAGCCCGCGAGCGAGCGGAACAGGCGTTGGGCGCGCTCCGCGTCGAAGGCGCGATCGGCGAAGGTTAGGCGAAAAAGTGCAAACAAACGGAGAATTGCTGTATCCTCAATCCGCCGAAAGCGCGATATGATAGGACAGAGAATCAACGCTACAACGACGATACGATCGTCTTTCGGGAGGATACGCGATATGGAATTTACGAAAATGCACGGATTGGGCAACGACTTCATCGTCGTGGCCGGAGAGAAAATTCTGCCGGACGACGCATCGGAGTTGGCCGTTCGGTTATGCAATAGGTACTTCGGCATCGGCGCCGACGGGCTCGTCTACGTTTTGCCTTCGGACAAGGCCGATTTCCGGATGAGAATTATCAATTCCGACGGATCGGAGGCGGAGCAATGCGGCAACGCCATTCGCTGCGTCGCCAAATACGTCTACGACAACGGCCTGACGGATAAAACCGAGATTACGATCGAAACGCTGGGGGCGGGCGTGCAGCCCGTGCGCCTGACGCCGGTCGACGGCAAGGCGGCGCTCGTCACGGTCGACATGGGCGAGCCGATTCTGAACGGTCTCGACGTGCCGACGACGATCGACGCCAATCCGGTCATCGGCCACGGCGTCGAAGTGGACGGACGAGAATTCAAGTTCACCGCGGTGTCGATGGGCAATCCGCACTGCGTCATTTACGTGGACGATGCAGCTGGATTCGATCTGGCGATCTGGGGGCCGAAGCTGGAGAAGCACCCGCTGTTCCCGCGCAAGATCAACGTGGAGTTCGCGACGGTCCGTTCGCGCGACCGGGTGGACATGCGGGTATGGGAACGCGGCGCGGGCCCGACGCTCGCCTGCGGCACCGGCGCCTGCGCGACGCTCGTCTCGTCGGTGCTGAACGGCTTGACCGATCGGCAAGCGACGATCTCCTTGGCGGGCGGCGACCTGAGCATCGAATGGAAAGAGAACGACAACCGGATCTATATGACCGGTCCGGCGGCGTTCGTGTATAAGGGAAAGCTCGCGTGACGCGGACGAAAATCCGCGCAACCCGATCGAAGATGGTCGGGTTTTTCCATTTTCCCCGGAAGAAAATTATGCTACATTAGTAATACTTTATCGATAGAATGGATGGGGAAGCAGCAATGAAACCGGATTTGCGCGCAGCGCTCGCCGCCAGGCCTCTCGTCGGCGACGGGGCGATGGCGACTTACTTATATCAGCTCGGCCTGCCCGTCGGCGTTTCGTTCGAGGAATTCAACCTGCTCAAGCCGGACGTCATCGCCGACGTGCATCGCCAGTACGCGGCCGCAGGAGCGGAGATCATCGAGACCAACACGTATTCCGCGCAGCGCAACAAGCTGGCCAGATACGGCCTGGAGCACAAGGTCGAGGCGATCAACGCGGCCGGCGTCGCGATCGCCCGCAAGGCCGCCGGCGATAAAGCCTACGTCGTCGGCTCGATCGGAGCCGTTCGCGGAGGAGCCGGCAAAAACGTGCGGACCGCGACGGTCCGGAGGGATTTCGAGGAACAGATCGGCGCCTTGCTCGCGGCGGGCGTGGACGGCCTGCTGCTGGAGACGTTTTTCGATCTCGAGGAGCTGAGCCTGGCGCTGTCCATTATTCGCAAGACCAGCGACATCGGCGTCATCTGTCAATTCGCCGTGGAGGATCCGTCGAGGACGCGGGACGGCATTCCGCTGCCTGAAGCGTTTCGCCGCCTGAAGGGAGAGGGCGCCGACGCGATCGGCTTCAACTGCCGCAGCGGCCCGACCGGCATTCTGCGGGCGCTGGAGACGATACCGCGGGACCTCGGCGTGCCGCTCAGCGTATTCCCGAACGCCGGCATTCCCGACTACGTCGACGGCAAGGTCGTCTATTCCGCGACGCCGGAATATTTCGCGTCTTCCGCTTTGAAGTTCGCCGACGCGGGCGCGAAGCTGATCGGAGGCTGCTGCGGGACGACGCCCGAGCATATCGCCGCGATCGCGAAGGCGCTGAGCGGCTATTCCCCGGCCCCGGTCGCCCCGGCTTCGGCCGATGCGGCGGCCCGGCAGCGGATCGTCGCCGAGGAGCCGGCCGCGAAGGCGGACACGGACGCGGCGCCGCCGGCGATTCCCGCGGAACCGAGCATCGTCGACCTCGTCCGGGAGCGCCATACGGTCATCGTCGAGCTGGATCCGCCCCGGGATCTCGACATCGCGAAGTTCATGGCCGGCGCCAAGGCGCTCAAGGAAGCGAAGGCGGACGCGCTGACGATGGCCGACAATTCGCTCGCGGTCACGCGGATGAGCAATCTGGCCCTTGCCGCGCTGCTCAAGGAGCGGGTCGGCATCCGGCCGCTCGCGCATATCGCCTGCCGCGACCGCAACCTGATCGGCACGCAGTCGCACATGATGGGCTTCGACGCGCTCGGCATCGACCACGTGCTTGCGGTGACCGGCGATCCCGCCAAGTTCGGCGACTTGCCCGGCTCCAGCTCCGTGTACGATCTGACGTCGTTCGAAATCATTCGCATGATCAAGCAGTTGAACGAGGGCATCGCGTTTTCCGGGAAGCCGCTCAAGCAGAAGGCCAAGTTCGTGATCGGCGCCGCCTTCAACCCGAACGTCAAGCATCTCGACAAGGCGGTGCAGCGGCTCGAACGCAAGATCGCCGCGGGAGCGGACTACATCATGACCCAGCCCGTGTACGACCCGGAGCTGATCGTCCGGATCGCCGACATGACGAAGCATCTGAGCGTGCCGATTTTCCTCGGTGTTTTCCCGCTGGCCAGCGGACGCAACGCGGAATATCTCCATAACGAGGTTCCCGGCATCCAGCTGTCCGACGCGGTCCGCGAGCGGATGAGCGGATTGGAAGGCCCGGCCGGGCGGGCGGAAGGCGTCCGGATCGCCGAAGAGCTGCTGGACGCGGCGATGGCCCATTTCAACGGAATCTATCTGATGACGCCGTTCATGGCGTACGAGATGACCGTCTCCCTGACCGAATACGTCCGGGCGAAGAGCAAGGCGCTGACGGCGGGCGGTTAACCGCCGCCGCCCGACTCCGCCGGGACCGCGGTCCCGAACCGGCGGGCCGAACTTTTCGTCGCGGATTGCCCGGTATGACTCTTGTCCCCCCCGGGGATTTGAAGTACAATAAAGCAATAAATCGATAGCTGTACAAAAAGGCATGGCTATCCGGCAGTATGCAGCGAACTTCTTTCGGCAACAATGGAGCGTAGTTCGCAACGCGCGATTACTGCTTGGTAGAATGACCGGGGGGAAAAGTGCAAACCATGGCGATCAAGCTGATTAACATCGGATTCGGCAACATCGTTTCCGCGAATCGGATCATATCGATCGTGAGCCCGGAGTCGGCTCCGATCAAGAGGATCATCCAGGAAGCGCGGGACAGACACATGCTGATCGACGCGACTTACGGCCGCCGCACGCGCGCCGTGATCATCACCGACAGCGATCACGTGATTTTGTCGGCCGTTCAGCCGGAGACGGTTGCGCACCGGTTGTCTACCAAAGACGACGAACACGATGAATGAATTGGGGCTCACCATGAACAAAGGCATTTTATTCGTACTCTCCGGTCCTTCCGGAGTCGGCAAAGGCACGGTATGCACCGCGCTGCGCCGCAAGCTTCCCGAGCTCGTCTATTCCGTCTCGGCGACGACCCGTTCGCCCCGGGAGGGCGAGAAGGAAGGGGTCAACTATTTTTTCAAGACGCGCGAGCAGTTCCAGCGAATGATCGAGACGGACGCGCTGCTCGAGCATGCGGAGTACGTCGGCAACTATTACGGAACGCCGCGGGATTTCGTCGAGAAAACGTTGGCCGAAGGCAAGGATATCATTCTCGAAATCGAAGTCCAAGGGGCCATCAAGGTGAGGGAGAAGTTCGCCGAAGGCGTCTTTATTTTCCTGATGCCTCCGTCCCTGAATGAATTGAAGCAGCGGATCGTGGGCCGGGGGACGGAGTCCCAGGCGACGATCGACCATCGCTTGTCGGTTGCCGCCGAAGAGATGAATCTGCTGCACCATTACGATTACGCCGTCGTCAACGACGAGATCGATCTGGCTTGCGGCCGCATCGGCGCGATCATTACCGCCGAGCATTGCAAGCGGGAAAGATTCCTCGGCGAACTGTTCCGGCAGTTCGAAACGGTGAAAACCGCGGATAACGTCTGAAAGAGGTGAAAGGCATGCTATATCCGTCTATCGACGAATTGGTCAAAAAAGTAGACAGCAAATATACGCTCGTCGTGGCCGCCGCCAAGCGCGCGCGCGGATTGCGGGAAGGCGTCCTGTGCAGTCTCGGCGCGCCGAAATCCCATAAGCACGTCGGGGTCGCGCTGGAAGAGATCAATCAGGAAGCGATCAAGGTCGAGCATCTGCAGCCGGGAACGGCGAACGGGGAGCAATAAATCGCAATCGGATACGGATCGAAGGAAAGACAACCCCTGCGGTTGTTTTTTTTCTAGTACGGAGAATAGTTAAGCGTGGAGGGGATCGAACGATGACGAAGCCGCTAGCCGGCAAGACGATTCTGCTCGGCGTGACGGGCGGGATCGCCGCGTACAAGGCGGCGACGCTGTGCAGCCGATTGGTCGCGCTCGGCGCGGAGGTTCGGGTAATGATGACGGAAGGGGCCGCCCGTTTCATTACGCCGCTGACGCTGCAGACGTTGACGCGCCATCCCGTGGCGACGGACGTCTTCGACGAGCGGGACGCCTCGATCGTCCAGCATATCGACTGGGCGGACGCCGCGGACCTTGCGGTCGTCGCTCCCGCGACGGCGAACGCGCTGGCCAAGCTGGCGAACGGGATCGCGGACGACATGGTCAGCACGACGCTGCTCGCGACGACGGCGCCGCTGCTCGTCGCGCCGGCGATGAACGTGCATATGTGGGAGCATCCCGCCGTAATCGACAACGTGAACAAGCTGGCCTCGCGGGGCGTCCGGTTCGTGGAGCCCGGAACCGGGCAGCTTGCGTGCGGTTACGTCGGGAAGGGGCGGCTGGCGGAGCCGGACGAGATCGCGGACGCCGTCGTCTCCATGCTCGCCGGGCCCAAGCCGCTCGCCGGACAGCGGGTGCTCGTGACGGCCGGGGGGACGGTCGAAAGGATCGATCCGGTGCGTTACATTACGAACGATTCATCCGGCAAGATGGGCTTCGCCATCGCGGAAGCCGCCCGGGAGCGCGGGGCGGAGGTCACGCTCGTGTGCGGCAGAACGGACGCGGCGCCTCCGGGGGGCGTTCGCGTCGTCCGCGCGGAAACCGCCGAGCAGATGCACGCGGCCGTCATGGAGCGGCTGGCGGAGATGGATCTCGTCGTGAAAGCGGCGGCCGTGGCCGATTATCGTCCGCTTCATCGCTCGGAGCATAAAATCAAAAAAACGGCGTCCGATTCGTTGACGCTGGAGCTTGTGAGGAACCCCGATATTCTGCAAGACATCGGGGAATGGAAGAGCGGCCGGGGAGACGCCGCGAAGCCGTTCGTCGTCGGCTTCGCGGCGGAGACGGCGGACGTAGAGAAGCACACGCTGGACAAGCTGCAACGCAAAAAATGCGACCTGATCGTCGCCAATAACGTCGCGGAAGAAGGCGCGGGCTTCGGCTCGGAGACGAACGCCGTCAGCGTATACGGACCCGGGGGGTTCGTCGAGCGAATGCCGGTCATGGCGAAACGCGCGGTCGCGGAACGGCTGCTCGATCTCGTCCAAGCGATGCGGAAAGGAATGGCGGAACGATGAAGGTCGCCCGAGTGATCGTCGACGTGCCGAGCCGGGACACCGACCGAACGTTCGACTACGCGATTCCGGAACGGCTGGCCGGCTGGGTCGAGATCGGCAGCCGGGTGGCCGTGCCGTTCGGGCCGCGCAAGCTGCAGGGCATCGTCACCGGGCTGGCGGAGGACGCCGAAGTGGCGTTCGCGAAGCTGAAGCCGATTGAGGACGTGCTCGACGCGATGCCGCCGCTGTCGGCGGAGCTCGTGGCGCTCGGCGAATGGATGAGCCGAAGATGGCTGTGCCCGCTGACGGTCGCCTTGCAGGCGATGCTGCCCGCGGCGCTGAAGGGCCGTTCGGAGAAATACGTGTTTCCGGCCGCCGGAGCGGCGTGGTCCGACGAAGAGACCGCCAAGAGTGGCGGTCTCTTGCGCGCGCTCGGCAAGGGCAAGCCGCTCAAGCTGGCGGCGCTGCTGCGGGAATATCCCGAGCAGGCGCCTTCGCTCAAGCGTTGGCTGCGCGACGGAAGGCTGGAGGAAAGGCAGCGGGTCGAGGACCAGGTGTCGGTGAAGACGACGTTGATGGCGTTTCCCGCGAGCCCGGAGCGGCTGAGAGAGGCGCTGGCGCTGCTGCCGGCGAGGGCGGGCAAGCAGCGCGAAGTCGCGGGCTGGCTCGCCGAGCGGAACGAGCCGATCGCCGTGGCGAAGCTGGCGGAAGCGGCCGCGACGACGCCGGCCACGATCCGGGCCTTGGAAGCGCGGGGCCTGGTCGAGATCCGGCCGGTCGCGGAGGATCGCGACCCGTACGCGGACCGGGAGTTCCCGGTTTCGGCCCCGATGCGGCTGACGCCGCGGCAAGCCGAGGCGCTGGCTGCGATCCGGTCCGCGCTGGACGCGCGCGCTGGCCGAACGTTTCTGCTTCACGGAGTGACGGGCAGCGGGAAGACGGAAGTCTATCTGCAAGCGATCCAACATTGTCTCGAATCGGGCCGCGAAGCGATCGTGCTCGTGCCGGAGATCGCGTTGACGCCGCAGATGGTCGAGCGGTTCAAGAGCCGTTTCGGCGCCAAGGTCGCCGTCCTGCACAGCAGGCTGTCGCACGGGGAGAAGTACGACGAATGGCGGAAAATCCGCGAAGGCCGCGCCTTGGTGGCGGTCGGTGCGCGCTCGGCGATCTTCGCCCCTTTTACGCGGCTCGGCCTGATCGTCATCGACGAAGAGCACGAAACCTCGTATAAGCAGGAAGAGAGTCCGAAATATCATGCGCGGGACGTCGCGGCGGAACGGGCGCGCCGGCACGGAGCGACGCTGCTTCTCGGTTCGGCGACTCCCGCGCTGGAGACGTACGAAGCGGCGGTCTGCGGCGGACGGGCAGCCGGGGGGCGCATCGGCTATATCGCCTTGCCGGAGAGGGTCGCGAACCGTCCGCTCCCCGGCGTGCGGATCGTCGACATGCGCGAGGAGCTGAAGCTCGGCAACCGGGCGATGTTCAGCCGGCTGTTGGCCGACGCCATCCGCGACCGGCTCGAGAAGCGGGAGCAGATCGTGCTGCTTCTTAACCGCAGGGGCTACGCGACGTTCGTCATGTGCCGATCCTGCGGCTATACGGCGGCATGCCCGCATTGCGAAATTTCCTTGACGTATCATCGCGGTTCTCACAACCTGCGCTGCCATTACTGCGGCTACGCCGAAGCCGAACCGCAGGCGTGCCCGAGCTGCGAGAGCCCGCACATCCGGTATTTCGGAACGGGGACGCAGAAGGTCGAGGAGGCGCTCGCGGCGACGTTCCCGGGCATTCGCGTCATTCGGATGGACGTGGACACGACGACGGAAAAGGGCTCGCACGAAAAATGGCTGGCGGAGTTCAGGGAGCGGCGGGCGGACGTCCTGCTGGGCACGCAGATGGTGGCCAAAGGGCTGGATTTCCCCCATGTGACGCTCGTCGGCGTACTGGCTGCCGATTCGGCATTGCGGCTGCCGGACTTCCGCGCGCCGGAACGGACGTTTCAGCTGTTGACGCAGGTCGCGGGGAGGGCCGGGCGGCACGAGCTGCCGGGCGAAGTCGTCATTCAGACATACGACCCCGAGCACGAATCGATCACGTTCGCCCAAGCGCACGATTTTATGGGGTTCGCGGAGCGGGCGCTCGTCCTGCGGAAGCAGCTCGGCTACCCGCCGTACGGACGTCTGATCGCCGTCACGTTCGCCCACGAATCGGTGCCGATGCTGCTGTCGATCGGGGAGCGGTTCGCGGCGGAGCTTCGCGGCAAAGCGCAGGCGGCCGGCGTTCGGCGCGACTTCGACGCGGGCGGAGGAGCGGCGCTCGAGGTGCTCGGGCCGGTGTCTTCTCCGATCGCGAGATTGAAAGATCGCTACCGGTTTCAATGTATGGTAAAATATCGGGGAGAGATCGAGGCGGGCCTTCTCGTGTCCGCGGCGCTCGCGGAGATGGGTGACGCGGCGAAGAAGGCGGGCGTGCAAGTCGGCGTCGACGTCGATCCGCAAATGATGCTTTAAGAAGAAGTCCGAGAAGTCCGAGAAGTCCGGAAAAGGAAGGATGCCGTTATGTCCATTCGGTTAATCGTGAAACACCCCGATCCCGTGCTCCGGGAAAGAGCGCAAGAAGTGACGAAATTCAACGCGAACCTGCACAAGCTGCTGGACGACATGGCGGAAACGATGTACGACGCCGACGGCGTCGGACTGGCCGCTCCCCAGATCGGCGTATTGAAACGCGTCATCGTCGTAGACGTGGGGGACGAGCACGAGCTTATCGAAATGGTGAATCCCGAGATCGTTCTATCGGAGGGCGAGCAATTGGGGCCGGAAGGCTGTCTGAGCATTCCCGGCCTGCAAGGCGACGTGCGCAGGGCGAATCGGATCATCATCCAAGGGCAAGACCGCTACGGCAATCCGATACAATACGAGAGCACGGAATTTCTGTCCAGGGCGTTCCAGCACGAGGTCGACCATCTGAACGGCGTATTGTTCATCGATGCGGCGGAGTCCGTGTATGAGGCGCGCAAGCCGGAAGAGGAGCAGAATGGAGAGTAAGATGAAAATCTTGTTTATGGGAACGCCGCAGTTCGCCGTGCCTTCGCTTGCAGCGCTGCTGGACGGCGGCTACGAAGTCGCGGCGGTCGTCACGCAGCCGGACCGGCCGAAAGGCCGCAAGAAGGAGCTGACGCCTTCCCCGGTCAAGACGTTCGCCCTGGAGCGCGGCTTGCCGGTGCTTCAGCCGGAGAAGCTCCGTTCGACCGAGGGCGTCGCGCAGGTGACGGCGATCGCGCCGGACTTGATCGTTACGGCCGCGTACGGGCAAATTTTGCCGAAATCGGTGCTGGAGCTGCCGCGCTTCGGCTGCGTCAACGTGCACGGCTCGCTGTTGCCCCGCTACCGCGGCGGGGCGCCGATCCAGCGTTCGATCATCGATGGCGAGAAGACGACCGGCGTAACGCTGATGTATATGGCCGAAGGGCTCGACACCGGCGACATGATCGCCAAGGTCGAAGTGCCGATTACCGACGAGGATACGGCAGGGACGATGTTCGAGAAGCTGAGCGTCGCCGGCTCCGCTCTCCTGCTCGAGTGGCTTCCGCGGATCGCCGACGGCTCGGCGACGGCGACGCCGCAGAACGAGGCCGAAGCGACGTACGCGCCGAACTTGACCCGGGAGGACGAGCGGCTGATCTGGTCGCAAAGCTCGCGGCGGCTGTACGACCGGGTCAGGGGGTTAAGCCCGATGGCCGGCGGGTATACGTATTTGAACGGCGAGGTGTTCAAGGTGCGGGGCTGCCGGATTCCGCAAGATCGGGAAGCCGAGCTTCGTCCGGAGTGGGCTTCGTCCGCGCCGGGTTCGGTGCTCGAGACGGGCGCGTCCGGCATTCGGGTGCGCACCGGGGACGGCACGCTGTTCCTGACGGAAGTGCAGCCCGCCGGCAAGAAAGCGTTGAAGGCGACGGAGTTCGCCAAGGGCGCGCGGCTCGCGTCCGGCACGGTGCTCGGGTGAATTCCCGGGCTTTTTTTGACGCCGTCTTTCGGGCCGCGAGCCGCTCGAACTTATTGCTATCGGACACAGACGACGTTATTTTGTCGAAACCCCCTCGTTTTGATGGCGATTCTGACTGACGATCCGTTATTTCGGTTAATTTGGGCCCAATCGACCGTAATCGAATCAAATAAGGGATTCTCTGTCCGCGAAGGTGCGCAAAACCCGGTTTTGTTCACACATAACCGATTTCCTGTCCGAACGGCCCGGGAAGACCGAGTAAAGAGGACGAGGGATTGCAGGTCGGCAGGATGATAGGACGTCGGGGCAAAGAGCACGATGAGGATGCGGGACGATGGGCGTCACTGACGGGGCGGACGCGCGGGCCGGACTTAAACGGCACGATCCGGCTTCCGGGCCGGGATTAACGGGGCAACAAGAGAAACGCCCGGCCCCGCCTGCTCAGGACGCGACAACGTACGCCGCCGTACATAGGACGGCTTAAGCCGGTTTCCTCGATGCCCGCCAGGAAAGCATAAATGACGAGATTGCCTATCGAAGATCAAGCAGATAAGGATGCGAACGATGAAAACGACGAATCGATTGCCGGGAGGCAAGCCGCAAGGCGCCCGGGAAGTCGCGCTGAGCGTGCTGACCAACGTGGAGGCCCGAGGGGCTTACAGCGGGCTGGAGCTGAACCGCGCGCTTCAGGCCGCGGGGTTGACGCGCCAGGACGCGGCGCTTGCGACGGAGCTCGCTTACGGGACGATCCAGCGGCTGAATACGATCGACTACGCGCTGCAAGGCCGGGTCAAAGGGTGGCCGAACAAAATCGAGCCTTGGGTGCGCTGCCTGCTGCGGATGAGCTATTATCAGCTGCGCTGGCTGACCCGCGTGCCGTCGCACGCGGCGGTGGACGAAGCGGTGCGGATCGCCAAGAAGCGCGGACACGCCGGCATCGGCGGGCTCGTCAACGGCGTTCTTCGCGCCGTGCTGCGCGAAGGCTTCGACGCGCCGTTGCCGGACGAGCTGCCGGCGGCGGAGCGAATCGCGCTCGCGCACAGCCATCCCGTGTGGCTGGTCGAGCGTTGGATCGCCGAATACGGGGAGAGCGAAGCCGAAGCCGTCTGCGCGGCGAACAACGAGCCGCCCCATGCGTCGGCGCGGATCAACCGCCTGAAGACGACCCGCGACGAAACGATCGCGGAATTGGCCGCAGAAGGAATCCGGGCGCGCAAGTCCGCGTTGGCGCGGGACGGCATCGTCGCGGAGAAAGCCGGCAACCTCGCCCACTCGCAAGGTTACAAGGAAGGCCGGTTCACGATCCAGGACGAGAGCTCGATGCTCGTCGCGGCCGTCGCCGACCCGCGGCCGGGCATGCGGGCGCTCGATTGCTGCGCCGCTCCAGGCGGCAAAACGACGCATCTCGCGGAGCGAATGGGCGATGAGGGGCTCGTCGTCGCCAACGACGTCCATCCCCATAAGGAGGCGCTTATCCGCGAGCAAGCCGAGCGGCTCGGTCACGGGTGTATCCGGACGGCGGTCGGCGACGCGCTGGAGCTGCCGGATCGGCTCGAGACGGCTTCGTTCGACGTCGTGCTGCTCGACGCGCCTTGCTCGGGATTGGGCGTCATCCGGCGGAAGCCCGAAATCAAATGGAACAAAACCGCCGCCGACATCGCCGGACTCGCCGAATTGCAACGAAAGCTGCTTGCGCGCGCCGCCGCCCTAGTCAAGCCCGGGGGGACGCTCGTGTACAGCACGTGCACGATCGCGGAAGAGGAGAACGGCGGGGCGATCCGCGCGTTTCTGGGGGAGCACCCGGAATTCGCGCTCGACCCCGCATGGCCCGACGAGGTGCTCCGGCCGCTCCGGGATGCGGGCAAGCTCCCCGAGCCGTTCCCCGGAATGATCCAGCTGCTGCCCGGACAGTTCGGCGGAGACGGGTTTTTCATCGCCCGGCTGCGGAAGCAAACCGGTTGATTTTATGGTAAAATGAACGAATGGTGGTGAACATGTTGGAGCTTGAAAATCGAAAACCGTTTATTTACGATCTGACGTTGGAACAGATTCAGACATGGGTCAAGGAGCAAGGCGAACCGGTTTTCCGCGCGGGCCAGATCTTCGATTGGCTGTACGTGAAGCGGGTCGGCTCCTTCCAGGAGATGTCCAACTTGCCGAAGCCGCTGCGGGAGACGCTGGATGCGAGCTTCCGCTTCGTGACGCTGACGGAAATCGCGAAATTCGAATCCAAGGACGGCACGGTGAAGTTCCTGTTCCAGCTGCAAGACGGACACGCGATCGAAACGGTGATCATGAGGCATAATTACGGCAACAGCGTCTGCGTGACGACCCAGGTCGGCTGCCGCATCGGCTGCACGTTCTGCGCCTCCACGCTGGGCGGGCTCAAGCGAAGCTTGACGGCAGGCGAAATCGTCGCGCAAGTCGTGCAGTCGCAGAAAATTCTCGACCCGCTCGGCGAGCGGGTATCGAGCATCGTCATCATGGGCATCGGCGAGCCGTTCGAAAACTACGACGCCACGATGCAGTTTCTGCGCGCGATGATTCATCCGAAGGGCTTGAACATCGGCGCGAGGCACATTACCGTATCGACGAGCGGGATCGTGCCGAGCATTCGCAAGTTCGCGGAAGAGAACACGCAGATCAATCTGGCGATTTCGATTCATGCGCCCAACGACGCGCTTCGCTCGAAGCTGATGCCGGTCAATCGGCGGTTTCCGTTCGCGGACGTGATCGACGCCTGCAAATACTACATCGAGAAAACGGGTCGCCGCATTACGTTCGAATACGCGTTGATCGGCGGCGTGAACGACCGTCCGGAGCATGCGGAAGAGCTCGGGGAAGTGCTGAAAGACATGCTGTGCCACGTGAACCTGATTCCTGTCAACTACGTTCCCGAGAGAAACTACGTCCGAACGCCGCGGGACGATATTTTCGAATTTCAGCGGGTGCTGCAGAAGAAAAACGTGAACGTGACCATTCGCCGGGAACAGGGGCACGATATCGCGGCGGCTTGCGGACAACTGCGGGCGAAGCATATGGAGACGACGACGGGGTGATGCAAGATGATAACGGCAGTTCAGAGTCATGTGGGAAAAGTCAGGCAGGTCAATGAGGACCGCGGCTGGAGCGGCGTATTGGCAGGCGGGGTGACGGCCGCGATCGTCGCGGACGGCATGGGCGGCCATCGCGCCGGGGACGTCGCGAGCGCCTTGGCGGTCGACAGCCTCGTGCAATCGCTCCAGGCGTGGGGCGGCGCCTCGTCCGTCAAGGACGGCGCTTCCGCGCTCCGGGACATGATCGTACAAGCGAACAATGTCGTCTTCGAGACGGCTTCCCTGAACGAACAGTACCACAACATGGGAACGACGGTCGTCGTGGCTCTGCTGGACGGAAACGAGGGCTTGGTCGGCCATATCGGCGACAGCCGGGCTTACCGCTTGCGCGCCGGCCGGCTGGAGCAGCTGACGGAGGATCATACGCTCGTGAACGAGCTGGCGAAATCGGGCCAGCTGAGCGCGCAGGAAGCGGCCCATCATCCGCGGCGCAACGTGCTGACGAGAGCGCTCGGCACCGATCGCGAAGTCGAGCCGGACATCCGGGCGATCGACTGGAGGGGCGGGGACGTTCTGCTGCTATGCAGCGACGGGCTCAGCGGATTGGTCGAGCCGGAGGATCTGTTGGCCGCTCTGGAAAATCGGGAGACGCTTCTCCGGGAGCGGGCGGACAAATTGATCGACATGGCGCTGACAGCCGGAGGCGACGACAACATTACCGTCGTGCTCGTCGCCGAAGACGGACACGCTTACGCCGCGGGAGGGGAATCGGCATGATCGGACATACGCTCGGCGGACGTTACGAATTGCTGGCCCGCGTCGGCGGCGGCGGCATGGCGCTCGTGTACAAGGCCCGGGACATTTTGCTCAACCGCAACGTGGCCGTCAAAGTGCTGAGACAGCAGTTTACCCACGACGACGACTTCGTGAAGCGGTTCCGCCGCGAAGCGCAGGCGGCGGCGTCTTTGTCGCACCCGAACATCGTGAGCATTTACGACGTCGGCCAAATCGACGATACCCATTATATCGTCATGGAGTTCATCGACGGCTCCAACCTGAACGAAATCATTCGCGAGCGGGCTCCCCTGCAGACGGACGAAGCGGTCAAGATCGCCGCGCAAATCTGCGACGCGCTGGAGCATGCTCACCACAATCAAATCATTCATCGCGATATCAAGCCTCATAATATTTTGATCGGGAACAACGGCAGGATCAAAGTGACGGATTTCGGCATCGCGCGGGCGGTGACGTCGTCGACGATCACGCAGACGGGCTCCGTCATCGGATCGGTCCATTATTTCTCCCCCGAGCATGCCAAGGGCGTGGCGACCGGCGAGAAGTCGGACCTGTATTCGCTCGGCATCGTGCTCTACCAGATGCTGACCGGGCGATTGCCTTTTCTCGGAGAGAGCCCGATCAGCGTCGCGCTCAAGCATCTGCAAGAACCGTTCGAGCAGCCGCGCCAGGTGAATCCGCATATTCCGCAAAGCGTGGAAAACATTATTCTGCGGGCGATGCGCAAAAATCCGCAGGAGCGCTATCAATCCGCGAACGAAATGCTCAAGGATCTCGAGACGTGCATGCAGCCGCAGCGGCTCAACGAGCCGGCCTGGCATTACGAGAGCGACGAGGAGAGCGAGGAAGACAAGACGAAGGTCGTCCCCGCGATTCGTCCGGACATGCGCAACACGATCGAGGCGCCTGCTATTAAGGTGTCCAGCGAGGAGGAGAGCTGGAACGCGGACGACGACGAGAAGAAGCGCAAATGGGTGCTACCTGCCGTACTCGGCGTGCTGGCCGTCGTCTTGATCGGCGTGCTCATCTGGGCAGTGTCCGCCTTGAAGCAGCAGATGCCCAAGGACGTGCTCGTGCCCAGCGTCGTCGGCGAGGAGGAGGCGAAAGCGAAGGACATCCTGCTCGCAGCCGGGTTTACGCTCGAGGATATTTTGTACGAGGAAACGGAGAAGGAGCAAGTCGGACTTGTCATCAAGCAGGACAAGGAAAATATCGAGGTCAAAGAGGGCTCGCCGATTCAATTGACCGTCGGCCAAGCCAAGGACCTTCCGACGATGCCGGATCTGCTTCAGTTGAAGCTGGAAAGCGCGAAGGAGAAGCTGATCGCTCTCGGAGTGAAGCCGGATAACATCGGAACGAATCCCGTGTTCGACGAAAGCGAGCCGGACACCGTGCTGAAGCAAGTTCCCGTTTACGGCGATCCGATCGATCCCGAGACCGCGGTCGTGAACCTGACGATCAGCAAGGGCGAGGAAGCGTTCGCGATGCCGGACCTGATCGGCAAGACGGAGGCCGAAGCGCGGGCGATTATCGAGCAGCACGATTTGAAGCTGCCCGAGAAGAACATCTACAGAGAACGCAGCTATAACCCGCAAGGGCAAGTGTTCAAGCAGTTCCCGGCCGAGAAGGGCGAAATGGTGACGCCCCAGTCCGAGGTCGAAATCTGGATCAGCAGCGGCTATCCCGTGGACGCGATCACGAAGAAATACGAAGTCACCATATCTCCCGCGGTCGAAGGGCAGACGAGCAATGTCAGAATCGTGTTCAACGATGCTCGGGGCGACGATCAAGAGATTACGAAGACGATTTCGAGAACGGAGACGATTCTCGTCGAACTCGTCCTTTCGCCGACGAAGAACGGCCATATCACCGTTTACAGAGACGGGCAGTTCCAGCAGTCCGTGCCGGTGCCGTATATGGACATCCCGGCGACGACTCCGCCGGATCCCGGCCCCGGCGAAGGAGAAGGAAACGGCGAAGACCCGCCGCCGGAAGATCCTCCGATCGACACGTTCGAGTCGGATTCGCCGGACGGAGACGAGTTTGTCCCTTAATATCGCGTTAAATTTAGCAGTGACCGTCGACCGGTTCGGCAAAGGAGTGGTTTCGTGCCCGAGGGCATGATCGTAAAAGCTTTAAGCGGTTATTATTACGTTCAGAACGAGGACGGCGGGGCGCCGGTGCAGTGCCGGGGCAGGGGAATTTTCAAGAAGCGCGGCGAATCGCCGCTCGTCGGCGACCGCGTCGAGTACAGCGAGACGGAGAACGGAGAGGGCGCGGTGGAAGCGATCCTGCCCCGCTCCTCCGAGCTCGTCCGCCCGCCGGTCGCGAACGCGGATATGGCCGTGCTCGTCTTCTCCGTCGTCCGGCCCGAGCTTAGTCTGGCGCTGCTGGATAAATTTCTCGTGCACGTCGAACACGCCGGCATGGACGCGATGATCGTGCTGACGAAGATGGACCGGATTCCGGAAGGGGAGGAAGGGGAACGCGTTCGCCGGGCGATCGACGAGGCGGACGCCCTGTACGCTTCGATCGGGTACCGGGTATTGCGGACGAGCGCCCATCGGGGCGATGGAATGGCCGAGCTGAAGGGAGCGCTGGCGGGGCATATCAACGTGCTGGCGGGACAGTCGGGCGTCGGCAAGTCCTCTCTCGTCAACGCGCTCGTCCCCGGACTCCGGCTCGAGACAAACGAGATCAGCGACAAGCTCGGCCGCGGCAAGCATACGACGCGCCACGTCGAGCTGGTCGCCCTGGACGGCGGCGGCTACCTCGCCGATACGCCGGGCTTCAGCCAGCTGGACTTCGCCGAGCTCGGCATCGACGAGATCGGCTCCTGTTTCCGCGAATTCGCGGAGCTGTCGCCGTCCTGCAAATTTCGGGGCTGCACGCATATCCACGAGCCCCGATGCGCCGTGCTCGAGGCGAAAGCGAACGGACGGATCGCGGAGAGCCGGTACGACAACTACGTCAGCTTCATGACGGAATGGAAAGATACGAAGCGGAGGTACTGACATGACGATTATTGCGCCCTCTATATTGGCTTCGGATTTCTCCGCGCTCGGAGAAGAAATTCGCAGCATCGAAGCCGCGGGAGCGGATTGGGTACATATCGATATGATGGACGGGCATTTCGTGCCGAACTTGACGTTCGGGCCGCCGATCTTGGCGGCGATTCGGCCCGCGACGAAGCTGCCGTTCGACGTTCACCTGATGGTCGAGAATCCGCAGGCGTTGTTCCCGGCGCTGGCCGCTGCGGGGGCCGACCGGGTGACCGTTCACCCCGAGGCGTGCGTCCATCTGCATCGCACGCTGACGGAGGCGAAGGAGCTCGGGATGAAGGCGGGCGTCGCGCTGAATCCGCATACGCCGCTGTCCGTGCTCGAATACATGCTGGACGAAATCGACCTGATCCTGATCATGACGATCAATCCCGGCTTCGGCGGCCAGAGCTTCCTTCCGGCGATGCTGCCGAAGCTCCGCCAATTGAGGGAGATGCTCGGGCGGCGCGGCCGCGACGATATCCACGTCCAGGTGGACGGCGGCATCAACGCGGAGACGGCGGCCCGGGTCAAGGAAGCCGGGGCGAACAATCTGGTCGCCGGCACTTATATTTTCGGACACGAGAACCGCGCGGCGGCGATCGCTTCCTTGCGTTGACCGTCATTTTCCCGCATCCCTCCGCAATTGTCAGGCATAGGACAAATCCGTCGCCGCATACATTGGAAGCATAGCGGTTCGATGGCGGAAGCCGGCAAGGTTAGCCTGCGAGGAGGGATGGGACGATGAAATTTTATACCATCAAGCTGCCGAAGTTTTTGGGTGGCTTCGTCAAAGCGATTCTCAACACTTTTCACAAAAATTGACGCCTTCAGGGGCCCTTTCGACACCAAAAAAGAACCGTCAGGCAAGCCTGACGGTTTTTCTTCATGGTACGGTCGGAGATTATACGCGAGTCACGGCGCCGGATTTCAGCGCCTTGGCGCTGACGTACACGCGCTTCGGCTTGCCGTTCACCAGAATGCGCACCTTCTGTACGTTAACTCCCCAAGTACGGCGGGAAGTGTTGTTCGCGTGAGACTTATGATTCCCGCTACCGGGCTTCTTCCCCGTGATATAACATTTACGAGCCATTGAAAATACACCTCCTTGCAGCGTCCGTACAAATACTTCCCTATATTAGCATAGCGGGTTCGGGGATGCAACGAAAAATGGTGGCCGGATCAGCTTTTGCGAGATAATCGCGAGATTTGGCCAGAAAACGGCTTCATTCTCCCGATTTTTTATAGTACAATGAGTTATGGTCCATAATAAAGGCATAAAGGAGTGAATTTCCATGCCTCTGCAGCTCGTCTCGGAGAACGGAAAGATTGATGTCGCGGATCAAGTCATCGCTGTGATCGCCGGTTCGGCGGCATTGGACTGTTATGGACTGGTCGGCATGGCGTCCCGCAAAGGATTGAAGGACGGCATCGCGGAGCTGCTCGGCCGCGAGAACTTGTCCCGCGGCGTGGAAGTCCGCCACGAAGGGGAGCTTGTCCATCTCGATCTGTACGTCATCGTAAGCTACGGCACCAAGATTTCCGAGGTCGCCCATAACATTCAATCCAAAGTGAAATACGTGCTCGAGGAAGTCGTCGGATTGAAGGTCGACCAGGTGAACATCAACGTTCAAGGCGTGCGGGTATTGAATTAGCATATAGAGGCGCTTCGATAAGTCCGCTTTGGGGTCCCGAAGCCGACTTATCGGGCAACTGCTTATAGGGAAGGGGAATTCATCATTGAGTCAACGCTTCTTGAACGGAAGTGAATGGGCGTCCATGATCTTGCTCGGGGCGGATAGGCTGTCCCGCAACGAGGAACGAGTCAACGCCTTGAACGTGTTTCCCGTGCCGGACGGCGATACGGGCACGAACATGAATTTAACGATGTCGGCCGGCGTGGCCGAATTGAAAAATAAGCCTTCGGAGGAAGTCGGCCGGGCGGCCGAGGTGCTGTCCAAAGGGCTGCTCATGGGCGCAAGGGGCAACTCGGGGGTCATCCTGTCCCAGCTGTTCCGGGGATTCGCGCGGGCCGTAGCAGGACAGCGGGAGCTCGCGGCGCCTTTGTTCGCAAACGCTCTGCAACAGGGAGTTGATACCGCTTACAAGGCGGTGGTCAAGCCCGTCGAAGGAACGATTCTGACCGTTGCGCGCGAAGCGGCCCGCCATGGCCTGACGGTCGCCCGGCGCACGGCGGATCTTGCCGAATGGATGATCGAGGTGCACGCCAAGGCGCTGGAGACGCTGGGGCGCACGCAAGAGATGCTGCCCGTGCTGAAGCAGGTCGGCGTCGTCGATTCCGGAGGCCAGGGCTTGGTATACATTTACGAAGGCTTCGTCGACTACTTGACAGGCGGCGCGGTCGCGGAGCCGTCGTTCGGCCGCGAGCCGGAGCGCCCGCCGGCCCCGCCGGCCGCGGTTCCGGCCGCTTCCCGGCAGGCCGCGCAGGCGAAGCTGGCGACGGAGAGCATCGCCTTCCCCTATGACATGGAATTTTTCATCCAGCGGACAACCTCTTCGGTTCCGTTCCCGGAACAGGCGTTCCGCCAAGCGCTGGAAAGGGACGGGGATTCGATCATCCTGATCGAGGACGAAGATATCGTCAAGGTTCACGTGCATTCCCGCCGCCCCGGCGATGTGCTGAACCTGGCGCTGGCGCACGGGGAGATTACCCAGATCCACATTCTGAACATGCAGGAGCAGCACCGCGAGCTGCTGGTGCAGAACCGGGAAGGGCACGCGCCCGGCGCCGCCGATTCCGGGGGCCCGGTCGTCGACTACGCGCTGCCGGGCGTCGTCGATCTGCCCGCCGTGACGGCTTCTCCGGAGAGCGAGCCGAATCCCGACGTCTACGAGATGGCGGACTACGGCGTCGTCGCGGTGAGCGTCGGAGAAGGGAACGCGGATTTGTTCCGCAGCCTCGGCGTCGACATCGTGCTGTCCGGCGGCCAGAGCATGAATCCGAGCACGGAGGACTTGCTCGGCGCGATTACGTCCTTATCCGCCCATCATATTCTCGTCCTGCCGAACAATTCGAATATCGTGATGGCGGCCAAGCAAGCGGCCGAGCTGTCCGACAAGCCGGTTACGGTGCTTCCGACGCGCAGCTTGCCGCAAGGCATGGCCGCGATGCTCGCTTTCCAGGAAAGCGACGCGCCGCAGGCGAACGCCGACCGCATGACGAAAGCGTACGAACGGGTCGTCACCGGCTCGGTCACGAAGGCGGTCCGGGATACGGACATGGACGGCGTGCAGATCAAGGAGGGACAGTTCATCGGCATCAAGGACAAGACGATCGTCGCGTCGGCGTCGACGGCGGCCGAAGCTTGCCGTTCCTTGCTGGCGGAGATGCTGGAGACGGGAAGCGAGATCGTGACCGTCCTGACGGGGGAAGGTGCGGACGCGGAGCAGACGGAAGCGCTTGAGCGTTGGCTGAACGAGCAATACCCGGACGCCGAAGTCGAAGTGCACGAAGGCGGTCAACCGCTTTATCCTTACTTATTCGCGGTCGAACCGTAAAAATCCGATGGGATGATGGAGGGGACAAGCCATGGCAGTCGTATTGGTCACGGACAGCACGGCGGACATTCCGCTTGAGACGAGGGAGAAGCTAGGCATTTCGATGGTGCCTCTGAAAGTGAACTTCGGGCAAGAAAGCTTTCTGGACAACATTGAACTGCGGCCTGCGCAATTTTACGAAAAGCTGATCGCCTTCGGGAAGCCGGCGACCTCCTCGCAGCCTTCCCCCGCCGATTTCCACGAAGTGTACAAGAAGTTGACGGACGAAGGGCATTCGGTCATCTCCGTTCAATTGTCCGGAGCGATGAGCGGGACGTACCAATCGGCGACGATCGCGAAGTCGATGCTGGACGACGGGGCCGACGTGACGGTCATCGATTCCAGGTCCGCTTCGTACGGGTACGGCAAGATCGTCGTGGAGGCGGCGGAGATGGCGCAGTCCGGGGCTTCGAAGGAGGAAGTGCTCGCCGCGATCCATCGCATGCGCGCCGAATTGCGGCTCTATTTTCTCGTCGATACGCTGGAATATTTGCAGAAAGGCGGCCGCATCGGCAAGGCATCCGCCGTGCTCGGTTCGTTGCTGAACATCAAGCCGATCCTGTCGATCGACGACGAGGGCGTCGTATATTCGTTCGATAAGGCCCGCGGGCAGAAACGGGCGATGGCGAGAATCGCGGAAGTGCTGGAGCAGGATTTGAAGTCGAAGCCGGTCAATCTGACGCTCGCGACGACTCCGGGCTATACGGAAGGGGCGGCCGAGCTTGCGGAACTGCTGAAATCCCGGTTGAACGTGCGGGAATATCACGAATCGGAAATCGGACCGGTCATCGGGGCGCATGCCGGGCCGGGGACGATCGGCTTGTTCGTCTTCCCGCTGAGCGAATAGATCGTATCGGTTCATAAAGAGGTTGGTATTATGTCATCTTATCTTTTTCGGATCCCGGTGACGAAACTTCAAGGCGTGGGCCCCCAGAAAGCGGGGGAGCTCCACGCCTTGGGCATTTCCACGGTCGGGGATCTGATCGAATATTATCCGTTCCGCTACGAGGATTACCGGGTGCGCGAACTGCGCGAGGCGAAGGACGGGGAGCGGATCACGGTACAGGGAACGATCGCGTCCGCGTCTTCCTTACAGCGGTACGGGGGCAAGTCCCGGCTGACTTGCCGCGTGACCGTCGACGGCGTGCTCGTGACGGCCGTCTGGTTCAACCGCGCGTTTCTGAAGGAGCAGCTCGCGCCCGGACGGGAAATTACGCTCACGGGCAAATGGGATCAGCGCCGCCGCCATTTGACCGTCGCCGAGTCGGAGTTCCCGGACCGCGGCGAGGCGAAGACGGGGACGCTGCAGCCGGTCTACAGCGTCGGCGGGAGCATTACGCAGACGTGGATCCGGAAGCTGATCGACAAAGCGTTGAATCAATACGCGAGCGAGATCCCCGAGCTTCTGCCGGAAGAGTTGTTGGAGCGGCATGCGCTCGTTCCCCGGGGGGAGGCGGTCGCCCGCATTCACAGGCCCGAAAATACGAGGGAAGGGCAGGAAGCCAGAAGACGGATGGTGTACGAAGAGCTGTTCCTGTTCCAGCTCAAGCTGCAGACGTACCGGGCGACGCACCGGAAGAAGACGGACGGAATCGCTCACGCCGTCGACAACGGCGAAATCCGCGGCTTCGTCGGCGCTCTTCCGTTCGAGCTGACCGAAGGCCAGAAGAAGGCGATCAACGACATCCTGCACGACATGAAGCAGCCGTACGCGATGAATCGGCTGCTGCAGGGGGACGTCGGCGCCGGCAAAACGATCGTCGCGGCCGTCGCGCTCTATGCGACCGTGCGGGCGGGACATCAAGGAGCGCTGATGGTTCCGACGGAAATCCTGGCGGAGCAGCATGTCCGTTCGCTCGGCAAGCTGTTCGAGCCGTACGGCATCCAGGTCGGCCTGCTGACGGGCAGCCTGACCGACCGCAAGAGACGGGATTTGATCGCCTCCTTGCAGATGGGGCTGCTCGATCTCGTCGTCGGCACGCATGCGCTCATTCAGGAGGACGTGTATTTCCGCAGTCTCGGACTCGTCGTGACCGACGAGCAGCATCGGTTCGGCGTGAACCAAAGAAGCGTCCTGCGGCGCAAGGGGATGAATCCGGACGTGCTGACGATGACGGCGACGCCGATTCCCCGCACGCTGGCGATTACGGCGTTCGGGGATATGGAGGTGACGACGATCCGGGAGCGGCCGAAAGGAAGGAAGCCGGTCAAAACCTACTCGGTGAAGCACGACATGATGGATCGGGTGCTCGGCTTCATCCGCAAGGAAGCCGGGCTGGGAAGGCAGACGTTCTTCATCTGTCCGCTGATCGAGGAATCCGAGAAGCTGGACGTGCAGAACGCGATCGATCTGCATATGCAGCTGTCCCAAGCGTTGACGGAGTTGAAGATCGGCTTGCTCCACGGCCGGATGAGCGTCGCCGAGAAAGAAGAGACGATGGCGGCTTTCGCGGCGGGGGAGACGGCCGTGCTCGTCTCGACGACGGTCGTCGAAGTTGGCGTGGACGTGCCGAACGCCACGCTTATGATCGTCATGGACGCCGACCGCTTCGGCCTGTCCCAGCTTCATCAGCTGAGGGGGCGGGTCGGCAGGGGCGAGCATCAATCGTATTGCATCCTGATCGCCGACCCGAAGTCGGAGAACGGTCAGGAACGGATGCGGGCGATGACGGAGACGGACGACGGCTTCGAAATTTCCCGGCGCGACCTGGAAATCCGGGGGCCGGGGGAATTTTTCGGCACGAAGCAGAGCGGGATGCCCGAGTTCAGGCTCGCAAACTTGCTGAACGACTTCGAGACGCTCGAGCAGGCGAGGGACGACGCGGCCGAGCTCGCGTCGTCGGAGCGGTTCTGGCTCTCGCCGGCTTACGCGCCGCTAAGGGACTTTCTGGCCCGCGAAGCGAGTTTCGGTGAAGAGCCGCTCGATTAACGTTGGGCCGGGGAAATTGTCATTGCGCGTCTTCCCTTGGCATATGATGTACCGACATCGAAGCAGGAAGGAGCGAGACCCTCTTGACCCCAAGCTGGCAGAAGTTCGGCATCAAGGCGGATTTCGTGGAACGCGTCAAGCACAAAATGAAAAACCCGGCCGTGAAGGAGAAAATCAAAGGGCATCTGGAGGGCGTGACGAAATACGATCTGCAGGATCGGGCCAAAGTGCGCAGGTGGGTCAAGACGTTCGCGAGAATTTTGAACGAACCGCTGACCGATACCCAAGAGGATCAATTGGTCAACTTCATCATCGCCCAGAAAATCGATCCGAACAACATGCTGCACCTGATCAAGCTGTATACGATGTTCAAATAGCCGCCTAGCCGCCGCCGAAGGCCGCAGTCCGCATAGCCGGGCCGCGGCCTTTCCGCGTCCGGAGCCAAAATATACGCGTATCCCGTGAGGTTTGTCCAAGCGTCCCCCGGAATCGGACATACACTATACCAACTTCACAATGAAGGAGGTTATCCGCATGGGTACGTTTTTGGATCTTCGCAGCTCGATGAACGCGGGACTTTCCGGTTCTCCCGGCACCCCGATCGGGCCAACGCCCGCGCTTTTCGGCGTCATCGGCTTGCAGACGAATAATGTCGTCAACAAAGTCATCACGCTGACGGGGATGGTCGGCGTAAGCTCGCTGCTTCTCGGCAGCACGTTCGCCATACAAATCTGCCGGGGGACGACGGTCTACAATCCAGCTAATGTCATCTATACGCTTGTGCAGAACATTCGCGTCTCCGCGTTTTCGGATACGTACGCATTCACGGCACAGGATCTGCTCGCGCCGGCTGCCGCAGAAACGATTTATTCGTCGTTCATCTTCGGAGGCAACTTGCTCGGCCTGTTGTTCACGGGCGAGAGAATCGGGCCGGAAGTGTTCTGGGGCATCGCGTCCCAAGGCGCTCCGGGCTGATCGGACACGGAAGGACGGAGAGGCTTGCGGCGGTCGGCCGCAAGTCTCTTTGGCCGTGCGTCGGAAACCGGAGATCCGGGTAATAAAAATCGGGCTCGCGGGACGAATCGGAGAACGAGGCCGACTTGAGGGCCAGAGCCAATAAACCGGAAAGGATGGGGCGATGATGACGGACAACGAACTTGCATGGCATTCCCCGCTCGACGCACCGTTTCGCGTGAACGGGTTTCCGTGGCTGGAGCGGGACGGGGTGTACCGCCGATTGCCGCTCGCTCCCGAATTCGAGCTTCCCCCCGCCGTCGACCGCCTCGCCGACAACACGGCGGGCGGGCAAATCCGCTTTCGGACGAATTCGGGCCGGCTGTCGGTCAAGGTTCGGTTGAACGGCACGGCGAACATGAACCATATGCCGGCAACGGGACAGTGCGGCTTCGACTGTTATCTCGGCGGACCCGGCGAACAGAAGTATATGAACACGACGAAATTTGATCCGACGAAGCCGGAATACGAATTTTCGATGTACGGCAAGATCGAACCGGGCTTTCATTCCGTCACGCTGTATTTTCCGCTCTATATCGGGGTGGAGGAGGTGCTGGTCGGACTGGACCCGTGGGCGGAAGTCGCGGCGCCGTTGCCTTATTCGACGGACAAGCGAATCGTCTTCTACGGAACTTCGATCACGCAGGGAGGCTGCGCGTCAAGGCCGGGCATGGCCTATACGAACGCGTTAAGCCGGAAGATCGACGCCGAATTCGTCAATCTGGGCTTCTCCGGAAGCGGCAAAGGGGAAGCGGAGGTGGCGCATGCCGTGAGCGGCGTTCCCGACCCGATGCTCCTCGTCCTAGACTACGAAGCGAACAGCGTCAGCCCGGAATTGCTGCAAAGCACGCTGCCCGAATTCATCCGCATCTATCGCCTCAAGCATCCCGAAGTTCCAATCCTCGTGCTGTCGCAATTCCGTTACCCGCGGGAACCGTTCGATCCGGAGCTGCGCGAATTGCGGCTCGCCCGCAAAAGGATTCAACGGGAAACCGTCAACGCTTTGCGAAGACGCGGGGACCGAAACGTTCATTTCCACGACGGGGAACGGTTGCTCGGGAACGCCTTCAACGAGTGCACCGTAGACGGCACCCATCCGACCGATCTCGGCTTTTACCAAATGGCGGAAGGGCTGTACCCGGTGATCAAACGGCTCCTATCGTAAGCCGATATCGAAGGAAAAGGCAGGCTTCCCGCGGGGGGTCTGCCTTTTTCGTCCGTATTTTGATGAGGGTGTCCCTCCACCACCTGTCCAAGCGGAGCCGGCGTCCGCGACATAAAATGGGACAGAGGTCGGATGTAGAGGGAGGATAAACGTGACGACGATCAGTCTGTGCATGATCGTGCGCAACGAGGAGGAAGTGCTCGCCCGCTGCCTGGATTCCGTTCGGGACGCGGTCGACGAAATCGTCATCGTGGATACGGGCTCCACCGACGCGACGAAGGAGATCGCCGCAAGGTACACGGATCGGATCTACGATTTCGAATGGATCGACCATTTTGCGGAAGCGCGGAACTATTCCTTCTCGCTTGCGACCCAGGAGTACGTCATGTGGCTGGATGCCGACGATTATTTCAAGGAGAAGGATCTCGCGAAGCTGAAGGAACTGAAAAAAACGCTGGATGCCGAGGTGGACTCGGTCGTCATGGAGTATCATCTGGCCTTCGACGGCTACGGCAATCCGCTGGCGATGTCGCGCCGAAACCGGATTGTGAAGCGGAGCAGGCAGTTCCGTTGGTACAACCCGGTCCACGAATATTTGCTGGTGGAAGGGAACTACTACTTGACCGATATCGCCGTATCGCACGGCCGGATTCACGCCAATACGGGAAGAAACCTGCGCATCCTCGAGAAGATCGCGGAGAGGGACGGGGAAGTGACCGGCAGGGACGTGTTCTATTACGCGAACGAGCTCGTGGACGCCGGGCGGTTCGCCGAAGCCGCGGAGCAGTATCGCCGCTTCCTGAATCAGCCGGTCGAGTACTTCGAAGATAACTTGACCGCGTGCGCGAGGCTGTCGGCTTGCTATCATCAGCTCGGGCAATCCGACCTGAAGCTGTCGGCGTTGCTCCAGTCGATGGCTTACGAGCTGCCCCGGGCCGATTTCTGTTGCTCGATCGGACAGTGCTTCTCCGAAAAGGAGGATTTCGCCAAGGCGATCTATTGGTTCAAGCTCGCGCTGGAGCAGGAGCGTCCCCCCGATCATCATTTCGGCGTGCTCAATTTAATCTGCTGGACGTGGCTTCCCCACTTCCAGCTGTGCATCTGCTACGGGATGACCGGCGAACTCGAGCTGGCTTACGAGCATAACGAAAAAGCGCTCTCCTACTTGCCGGAAGACGAGAACCTGCTGCAGAACAAGGCGAAAATCGAAGCCGCGCTCGGCATCGGGACGGAACTGCGATGAAGACGAGCATCATTGTGGTGACCTACAACCAGTTGCCGATGACGAAGCGGGCGATCGCGAGCATTCGCGCGCATACGCCGGCGGACAGCTACGAGCTGATCGTCGTCGACAACGCGTCATCGGACGGCACGGCCGCATGGCTCGAGGAGCAGCCGGACGTCGCGCCGCTATTGCAGCCGAGCAACGTCGGCTTTCCCGCGGCTTGCAACATCGGCGCCCGCAGCGCGAAGGGAGATCGGCTGCTGCTGCTGAACAACGACACGGTCGTGACGCCGCGCTGGCTGGAGCAGCTTAACCGCGCGCTCGACAGCGACGAACGGGTCGGCGCGGTCGGGCCTCTGACGAACTTCGCCGGGTATGGCCAAATGATCGAAACGTCGTATCGCACGATGGAGGAAATGCAACGGTTCGCGGAACGGCATAACGTCTCCTCGCCCGAACGCTGGGAGGAGCGGATGAAGCTGATCGGCTTCTGCCTGCTGATCAAGCGGGCGGCCTGGGAAGCGGCGGGGCCGCTCGACGAAATTTACGGCGTCGGCAATTACGAGGACGACGATTGGTGCATGAGCGCCCGCCTCGCCGGCTATAAGCTGCTGCTGTGCAAGGACACGTTCATTCATCACGAAGGACACGCCTCTTTCAAGAACGCCCGGGACGCCTTTCGCAAGACGATGCAAGAGAACGAAAAGAAATTTTTCGCCAAATGGGGCGTGCATCCGCATATTTCCGTGAACGTGCGGGAAGATCTGCTCCGGCCGCTGCGATTTCTGAAGCCGGGGATGTCCGTGCTGGAATTCGGCTGCGGCTGCGGTGCGACGCTGCTCGAGCTGCGCAACCGGTTCAAGGACGTTCGGCTGTTCGGCTACGAGGAAGAGAAGGCCGCCGCGCGGATCGCTTCCCTGGTCGCGGAACGGGTCTGGACCGGCGGAGAGGACGTCGCGATTCCTGCGGGAACGCGCGGCTTCGACGCAGTGGTGCTCAACGACATGCTCTCGGCTCCGGCCCAGCCGCATATCCTGAAGCGAATCCACGGCTGGCTGCGTTCCGGGGGCGTCGTCGTCGCCAGCGCGCCGAACCGGCTGTACGCCGACTACGTCAAAGCGTATTTGAAGCCCGTCAATCCCGTCCCGAAGGACCTTCTGCTGTCCAAGGAAGAATTCGCGCAGCGGCTGCGGAAAGCGGGCTTCGGCGAGCTCGAGCTCGACCCGGTCCCGTCCGAACGGACGGAGCCGCGGGAGATCGACGCGCTGTGCCGGTTGGCGGGAGAAACGCGAAGAGAGGAATTTTCGACGATCTACCACGTCGCGAGCGCGGTGAAAGGCAGGCCGGACGTTCAGGCGAAACCCGCCGGGGCAAGCCGCGCCGGAACGGCCGTCGCGGTCGCGGACGCCTTGGCCGCGAGCGCGGCCTCTATCGAAGCTTCGGCTAATTCCACGGAAACGACGGTGAAAGCGATGAGCTATTTGCCCAAAGCGCAAGAGGACGTGGCATTCACGGGGGAAAGACTGATTCTGAGCTCCGCCGTTGCCGGATCCCACCCCGACGTGCTCGCCGAGCACGTCTATCGTTATCGTCTCGCCAGAACGTTCTGCGCGGGGAAGGTCGTCCTGGACGCCGCTTGCGGCGCGGGCTTCGGCGCGCGCATGCTGAAGGACGGGGGAGCCGCGAGCGTGACCGGGATCGACATCGATCCGACCACGATCGCGCTCGCCGGGCGCGATTACGGGGGCGAAGGCGTGCAATTTCAAGTCGGCAACGTGCTGCAGACCGGCTTCGCCGACGCATCGTTCGACGTCGTCGTATCGTTCGAGACGATCGAGCACGTGCCCGACGGATTCGCATGGCTGCGCGAAGCCGCCCGCGTGCTCAGGACCGGAGGACGGCTGATCGTCTCCACGCCGAACCGGGAAGTGACCAATCCCGACCGGCTGTTCGGCCAGCCCACGCGCAATCCTTACCATTGCTTCGAGTACAGCCTGGGCGAGTTCGTCGGCGAGCTGTCGCTGCTTTACGACATCGAAGGGCTGTACGGCCAGACGTTCGTCGGGCCGCACGGCCGCGTCGTTCCGGAGTGGGCGGATATCGCCGCGGCGGTCGGCGGGGACGTCGGCATGGCGGGCTTCAATCCCGAGCTGATCCGCCAATACGGCCCCGCTTCGCTGAGCCGCATGAAAAACGCCCGCCCCGCATATGCAATCGCGGTTTGCCGCAAGAAATGAACGAAGGGAGGGCGACGGAGCCATGCCGAGCCGCAAGCCGCCGATGGCGGCGATTGCCCGTCATCATTCGAAGCAGGACGCCCTCGCGCACCGGCTCGCGGAGCGGACGTTCCGGGCGTCGAAGACGTCTCTCGTCAACAAGCTGGAGGCGTTCCCGAGGTTCGCCACGAAGCGCAGCATCGCCCGGTTTCTGGCGCGTTACGAGATTTACAAGGAATTGCTGGGCGTGAACGGAAGCATCGTGGAATGCGGGGTGTTCAACGGCGCGGGCTTTTTCTCCTGGGCGCAGTTCGCTAACATTTTCGAGCCGGCCAACCATTCCCGCAAAATCATCGGCTTCGATACGTTCGCGGGCTTCCCGGCAATGGCCGAAGAGGACGAGGAGCCGGGCCGCACGTTCGGCCCGGGGGACATGAGAGGGGGTTCGGCGGAGGAGATCCGCCGCTCGATCGCCAAGTACGACGCCGAGAGACATCTGTCCCACATCCCGAACGCCGAGATCGTCGAGGGGGATTTCCTGGAAACGGCGGAGGCATACTTGCGCGGCCATCCCCATCTGCTCGTCGCGCTGCTTTATTTGGATTTCGATCTGTACGAGCCGACGCGCAAGGCGCTCGAGCTGTTCCTTCCGCGCATGCCCAAAGGGGCGATCGTCTGCTTCGACGAGCTGAATTGCGCCGCGTTCCCGGGAGAAACGGTCGCGCTGCTCGAGATGCTCCCGCTGGAACGCGCGGAGCTGCGCAGGTTTCCGTTCGATCCGTGGATTTCTTATTGCCGAATATGAAGGAGGAACGACATGGACGACGCGGAGATGACGCGGGGAGGACCGCGATGGCACGCCTTCGGGGAAGGAGCCGTGCTGGATCCTGCCGGGCTGATCCACGGCGCGGAGCAGATCGCGATCGGGCGGGAGGCGATGATCAGCGCGGGGTACCGGCTGATCGTCACGTCGCCGGATAGCGGGGACGGACCGAAGCTCGTCATCGGGGACGGCGTCCAGGCCGACGTCGGCCTGATCGCGATGGCCGGCCGCCGCGTGGAGCTGGAGCGGGCGGTATGGTGCGGGCCGCACGTCGTGCTGTCCGATGCGGTCGCGGAACACCGCCGCACGGGACTGCCCGTCTCGAGACAAGGGGTTCGGGCGGAGGGACGGGACGGGCTCGTCGTCGGAGAAGGCGCGTATCTCGGCGCCCATGCGGTCGTGGAAGGCGCGGTAAAGATCGGGAAGGGCAGCGTCGTCGCGGCGGGCAGCGTCGTCCGCGACGACGTGCCGGATTATTGCGTCGTCTCCGGCGTTCCGGCCCGCATTACGGAAATGTTCGATCCGGAGGCCGAAGACTGGATCCCGGTAGGCACGGACGAGGAAGCGGCCGCGGCGCTGCGCCGCCGCCGCGAGCGTCCGTTGCTGTCGATCTGCATCCCGACCTATAACCGCAGCAAGGAGCTGACGGAGTGCCTCGAAGCCGTGCTGCCGCAGACGAGCGCGGACGGCCTGATCGAGGTGTGCGTCTCCGACAACGCTTCGGACGACGATACGCCGGACGTTCTGGCGCGATACGCGGCGAAGCATCCGCAGCTGCGGGTCGTCCGCCAACCGGAAAATATCGGGGGCGAGCGCAACTATCTGGAAATCGTCAAGTTCGCGCGGGGCAAGTACGCGAAGCTGCACGGCGACGACGATTATTTCGTGCCGGGAGCGGTGCAGCCGATCCTCTACGCGCTTCTCGACTGCAAATGCGCCTTCCTGTTTATCGACGTGCTGCGGAGCGACGGAACGGTGGAGGTGCTCGAAGGGATCGATACGTTCGTCCGGGAGCTGTCGCTCGCCTCGGGCTTCATTACGTCGATCGTGGCCGACCGGGAAGCGCTGCTCGCGTTGCCCGAGCCGGACCGGTTTATCGGCACGAGCCTGAATCATATTTACTGGCTGCTGTCCCTGCTGCGGAACGACCCCCGGTTCGGCCTGCTCAAACTGTCGATGTTCCGTTACGCCTTCAATGCGCCCCGAGGCTACAACTACGGGGATGCCGCGATCCGGGGCTACCTGGAGATTTTGCGGCATTTCGTCGGAAAAGGGCTCTCGGAACAGGTGTACGAGGCGGAGAAAAAGGCGCTGCTCGACCGGTTCGTCCTGCCCCGCCTGGAGATGATGATCGGTCTCGGCTTGGCGTTCGACTACGAGGGGTTCGAGGCAATCTTCACGGAGCATTACGAAGGAGAGCCTTATTACGAGGAATATCTGGCGAACGTGCGCAGAATCATGGCGCTCGGAGACCGGTCCGGAGATCGGCCCGGAGATCGGGGATAGACATCCTCCGGCCATCTGGTATAATAGGGGATGCGCAAAGCGGTACTGCCAACGAATCGAATACGCCCCGGGGGAGCTGGACGAAGGCCGGCTGAGAGTGCATCCCTGCGAAGATGCAGACCCTTATACCTGATCTGGTTAATGCCAGCGTAGGAAGGCGGGAAACGCGACGGCTGTTTCGTCGCGTCCATGGTCCATATTTTGCAACGATTGGACGCCCTCCGGGATCGGGGGGCGTTTTTTGATACGTGCGGTCCCTTCTCGCGCAAGCCAAGCGATAGAGAGGGAGAGAGAAACGATGGGTAAAAGCATGAAGTGGAAAAGACTGTTGACGGCCGGGCTGGCCGGGGCGCTGCTGCTCTCGGGATGCGGAAGCCGGGACGACGGTTCTTCGAGCGCGTCCCCCGCAGCGGCAGGATCGGGCGGGGGAGAGCCCTCCGGACAGCCGCAGGAGGTGACGCTCGTGCTGGAATGGACGCCGAACACGAACCATACCGGCTTATACGTCGCGAGGGACATGGGGCTGTGGGAGAAGCACGGGCTGAAGGTAAACATCATTTTGCCCCCGGAAGCGGGCTCGAGCTCGCTCGTGGCGAGCGGGAAAGCCGAATTCGGCATCGGCGCGCAGGAGAGCATGATGCTCGCCAGGGAGGAAGGACTGCCGCTCGTCTCGATCGCCCCGATCATTCAGCACAATACGTCCGGCTTCGCTTCCCCGGCGGACCGGAACATCAAGGAGCCGAAGGATTTCGAAGGGAAGTCCTACGGCGGATGGGGCTCTCCGGCGGAGCGCGCGGTCATCGAATCGGTCATGAACGTGCAGCAGGCGGACGTCGAGAAAGTCGATTTCGTCAACATCGGGACGGCCGACTATTTCGCCGCGACGCAAAGAGGGATCGACTTCGCGTGGATTTTCTACGGCTGGACGGGCATTGAAGCGGAATTGCGCGGCGAGCCGGTCGACATGATCTACTTGACCGATTATAGCGAGCGATTGGATTACTACACGCCGCTGCTGATGACGAGCGAGCAGACGATCAAGGACAAGCCGGAGCTCGTCCGGGCGTTTCTCGCGGGCGCTGCCGAAGGCTACCGGTATGCGATCGATCATCCGGACGAAGCCGCGGACGTCCTGATCGCGGCGGTGCCGGAGATCAACGCCGAGCTGGTCAAGGCGAGCCAGCGCTGGCTGAGTCCGAAATACCAGGACGACGCTCCGCGGTGGGGCGAGCAGAAGCGGGAAGTATGGTCGGGCTACGGAGAGTGGATGAAAGAGAACGGTTTGCTTGAGAAAGACTTGAATTACGACGACATGTTCACAACGGAATTCCTTCCGCAATAACCGCCGACGAGGAGTGGGAACGAAATGGCGCAAGCGTTGCTCAGTAAGACCAACCCCGGGGAAGACGCGATCCCCTGCGCGGATCAAGCGATCGGGATCGTCCGGGCGTCCGGCGTCCCGTACCGCGTCGGACCGCAGCGGAAAGATCCGGATGGGCGGTAAGCGGATCCGGAACGTCGCGCTGCCGGTCGCGACGATGCTGCTGTTCGCCGCCGTCTGGCAGGCGGCCTGCATGCTGTTCGGCATCGAAGCCTATACGCTTCCCGCGCCTCTGGACATCGCCGCGAAGATGTACGTCGATTCCGCAGCGCTCTGGGGACATGCCCGGGCGACGCTTGGGCTGGCCGCCGCCGGACTCGCGATGGGAACGACGGTCGGCGTCGCCGTCGCGGTTTTCCTGCACCTCGTGCCGGCTTTGCGGCTGGCGTTCGCGCCGCTGCTCGTCCTGTCGCAGAACGTGCCCCTGATCGCGCTCGGGCCGCTCCTGATGATCTGGTTCGGCTTCGGACTGACGCCGAAGTTCATCCTGCTCGTGCTCGTCTGTTTTTTCCCGGTCGCTTTGTCCGTGCTCGTCGGGCTCGGGCAGGCGGAGCCGCACCTGCGCGAATATTTGGCGATGATCGGCGCCTCGCGCTGGGAGCGGCTGAAGCGGCTGGAGTTCCCGGCGGCGCTCTCGTATCTGTTCTCGGGCCTCCGCATCGCGGCCACTTATGTCGTATCGTCGGCGATCGTGGCCGAGTGGCTGGCCGGGAACCGAGGGATCGGTTACTACCTTAAGCTGAAGTTCAACGGGTTCGAGCAGACAGCGGTCTTCGGCTCGATCGTCTGCATCGTCGCGTTAAGCTTCATGTTCTATTACGCGGTCGTCGTCGCGGAGCGGCTCGTCATCCGCTGGAAACCTCGGGACGACGGGAAGGGGGCTGTCTCGTGAGGACGCCGAAAGAGAGCGGAAGCGGGCTGGAGCTTCGCGGCATTTCCAAAGCCTATTCGCGCGGCAAGGCGAACATGCCGGTGTTGAACGGCGTGTCGCTGAACGTCGGAGCGGGGGAGTTCGTATCCTTGATCGGGCCTTCTGGCAGCGGGAAATCGACGCTGTTTCGGCTGATCGGCGGCGTGGAGCTTCCGGATCGGGGCTCGGTATGGCTGGACGGCGAGGAGGTGACGGGCCGCAGCGGGCTGATCAGCTACATGCCGCAGCAAGCGGCGTTGTTTCCTTGGCTGACGGTGGAGGACAACGTCTCGTTCGCGCTGATTACGGCCGGCGCGGCGAAGAAGGAAGCGCGGCTTCAGGCGGCGGAGTGGCTCGCGCGCATTCGCTTGGGGGACGTGGCGAAGGAATATCCCCGCGTGCTCTCCGGCGGGATGCAGATGCGGGTCAGCTTCCTGAGGGCGCTGCTGATGCGGCGAAAGCTGATGTGCCTGGACGAGCCGTTCGCCGCGCTCGACGCCTTGACCCGGGCCGACATGCAGCGCTGGCTGCTCGACCTGTGGGAAGCGGACAAGCGCTCGGTGCTGTTCGTGACGCACAGCATCGAGGAAGCGCTCGTGCTGTCCGACCGGATCTACGTGCTGTCCGCCGCCCCGGCGACCGTCCTGCGCGAGCTGGACGTGCCGTTCGAGCGGCCGCGGCGTCCGGACGTCTGGACGGATCCGGCATTCGTGGACCTGAAGCGGGAAGTGCTCGGGCTGCTGGAGGCGGGCAAGGCGTCTCGCGGGTAAGGCTGCGCCCGGGCTTGGGTGCGGCGCCGATTTGGCGGACGGAAGGAAGGCTGGGCGCAATTAGGACCGTTACGGAAGAGGAGGGGGCCTCATCCGTAACGGTCTTTCGTTTTGCGCATGGGCTCTCTATGAGCTGGGCTCCATCCACAAAAACCGACTATGAGCTGGGCTCCATCCACGCCGCAGCTCCTCATTGTCGTAAAAACCGACTATGAGCCGTGCTCCATCCACGCCGCGGCCCCTCATTGTCGTAAAAACCGACTATGAGCTGGGCTCCATCCGCGTCGCGGCTCCTCATTGTCGTAAAAACCGACTATGAGCTGGGCTCCATCCACGTCGCCGCTCCTCATTGTCGCAAAAACCGACTATGAGCCGGGCTCCATCCACGCCGCCGCCCCTCATTGTCGCAAAAACCGACTATGAGCGTGCTCCATCGGCGCCGCGGCCCCTCATTGTCGCAAAAACCGACTATGAGCCGCTGGAACCTGCCGGACGATTGACCGAACAAGCGGAACGTTTCGTTCGCCTCGTTGCCGATGTGATAACCCCAAATCGCGGCGCCCAACAGACGAAAAATGCGACGCCGTTTAAAAATCCGACCATGCTTTTTCACCCTATGACTTAATTTTACACAATTTTACAGGGAATGCAGGATTATGGCGATAGGAATCTTGAAACGGCCGGCCGGGATTCACGATTTTTTTTTGGGCGCAGAAGGAATAATTTGAGTGTTGCAAGGGAACAATTGTTCGTATTAATATTAGGGAACAGATGTTCTTATTTTGACGGTGATCCGCCGCCCCGAGCGGCGAAGAGGCTTAATCTGGAGGCGAACAATCATGTCCATGGAGAAGTACGTGGGTCGGACGATCATGATCGTGTATGTGGACAAAAAGGAGCAATTCAGCCAGCGCGTCATTCGGGTCGTGCGGATCGAATCCGGCACGGTGTTCGCGTTCGACGTCGCCAAGCGGCAGCCGAGGACGTTCGAAGCGGCCCGGATTCTCGCGGCCCGGCCGGTGAAGCGCCGTGCCTCCTGAGCGGACCATTTTCCTGATCGACGGCCAGTCCTTCTATGCTTCGATCGAGAAGGCGGCTTATCCCGAATACCGCGACAGACCCGTGGCGGTCGGGGACCCCGAACGCAAGTCGGGCATCGTCCTCGCCGCCTGCCCGATCGCCAAAAAGCGCGGAGTCACGACGGCGGAAAGGGTCGGGGAAGCGCGGGCGAAATGTCCCGACCTGATCGTGATTCGGCCGAGCATGCAGCGGTACATTACCATCTCGCTGTTCCTTACGGAAATTTTCGAGTCATTCTCGGATCAAGTGGAGCCGTATTCGATCGACGAGCAGTTCGTCGATATCACCGGTTCGCTATGCCGCCGCGGCTCCGCCGAGAAGATCGCCCGGCAAATCCAGGAGCGCGTGAGGCTGTCCACCGGCGTATGGTCCAGGGTCGGCATCGGGCCGACCAAGATCCTTGCCAAAATGGCAACCGATAATTTCGCCAAAAAGCGGCCGGAAGGCATTTTCAGGCTCGGATACGACAACATCGAACAGGAGCTGTGGCCGTTGCCCGTCAGCCAGATGTTCATGGTCGCTTCGAGGATGACGTACCATTTCATGCGCATGGGGCTGCGGACGATCGGGGACATCGCCCGGCTTGAGCTCGCGGATTTCAAGCGGCGGATGCGGTACGAGATGGGCAAGCAAAGCGACATCCAGGCCGAATACTACTGGCAGACCGCAAGAGGCGTCGATCCGAGTCCGGTCGAAGCCTCGATCCGGGGCGGGCTGAAATCGGTCAGCCACGGCAAAACGCTTCGCTACGGCATGTACCGCAAACGGGCCGATATCGAGCTCGTTCTGCTGGAGCTGGTCGTGGAGGTGTGCCGGCGCGCGCGCCGTCTCGGCTGCCAAGGCCAGGTGGTCTCGGTGGGCGCGGCCGAAACGGACGGGGAGCGAAGGGCGGGATTCAACCGGCAAACGACGCTGCCCCACGCCACTGCGCTGACCCATGAAGTCGCGGAAGCCGCCCGCCGGCTTTTCAACCGATTTTGGAGAGGCATGGCGGTTACCCATCTTCACGTGTCGCTGACGCAGCTTTCCGCAGACGGCGCGCAGCAGCTTGCGCTGTTCGAGGACCGGGTCGCGGCGTACGAGCTGGAGAAGGCGACGGACGGAATCAAGGATCGTTACGGGAGCGACGCGCTCATGCGGGCTTCGTCGCTGCTGGAAGCAGGCGTGGCCCGCGAGCGGGCCGGACAGATCGGAGGCCATTATAAATGAGCAAACTCGAAGGCAACGAACGGTGGAAATCGAAAATGCTCCTGACCGAGCACCAGGAGCAATACGAGAATCGCGGCCGCAAGGAAACGAAAGGGCGGGCGACGCCGGAGGAGCTGACTTTGATTCGCGACTGCATCCTACTGCCTCATCTGCTGACGATGATTCAGAAAGGTCTTGACGAGTTGAATCGCTCCAAGATCACGCTTCATCAAATGGCGGGCCGGTTCATGCTGCTGGTGATGGATCGGATCAGCGCCGAGCTGTACCGCGTCAAACGGGAGCTGAAGCGGCGCAGCATCAAGGTGTTGTCCGAGGAGACGCGCGACGACATCGTCTACAATCGCTACGTTTGCCGAGGCTACGAGGAGAAGTTCGGAATGACGCGCGAAATCATGAGGTCGGAAATCCGCATGCGATTGTCGCGGACGTATTGGGAGATCATTCATCCGGCGTCCGATCGCGAGAAGGAGCGGGAGGCCGGCGGATCGTCCGAAGGCGAGTCGCTCGACTAAACGAGGTTAGCCGGGGCTTCCGGCCGGCCTCATTGATGAACCGAGGGGGAGAGGTCTGTCAACCTCTTGCTTGATCCGCGGCGATCGGACACAGATGACCTTATTTGTACGAAAATACGGCATTTTGATGGCGATCGGTCTGAGGATCCGTTATATCGAGGAAGACTGGCCGAATTCGCCGTCATCGGGCCAAATAACGGATCCTCTGTCCGCGAAGGTGCGCAAAACCCGGTTTTGTTCGCAATTAGCGGATCCTCTGTCCGAACGGACCGGGGCGACGGGGTAAAAACAAAAAGTCGACCCCCGTCTCGCGACGAGGGCCTTCATGGGAGAGGAGAAACCGGACGAAGAGCTTATGGGGAAACGTAAGTCTTCTCCGCGGTTGTCCCCGACGCCTCTCGGCGCCGGTACTATCATTGTGGCCTTGCGCGAGGAAAATATACGTCGGGGCGGAAAAAAATTAAAGGCGCCGTTGTCGGAAGTAGCCGAAAGAACGGCGCTTTTGCAACCGGGGAGAATGTGGTAACATAACACCGTTAAGCATTCGGACCGATATCATCGCAAGACTGGCAGGGGTTGAAACCATTGCGCGTCATCTCAGGACAAGCCAAGGGGCATCCGTTGAAAGCGGTGCCGGGAAGCGGCACCCGGCCGACGACGGACAAAGTGAAGGAAGCGCTGTTCAGCATCATCGGCCCGTATTTCGGGAACGGGGAGCGGGCGCTCGATTTGTTCGCCGGAACGGGCGGCCTCGGCATCGAGGCGTTGAGCCGGGGAGCCGAGCGAGCCGTGTTCATCGACGCCAGCCCCCGGAGCGTCGAGGTCGTTCGCCGCAACTTGGCCGCGACGCGGCTCTCGGACAGGGCCGAAGTGTATCGCAACGACGCGCGCAGGGCGCTGAAGCTGCTGGAGCGCGCCGGCAAGCCGTTCGATTTGATTTTCCTGGATCCTCCGTACGAGGTGAAGGATTGCGACGCGCTGCTGCTCGATATCGCGGGCAGAGGGCTGGCGGCCGAGGGCGCCGTCGCGGTCGTGGAGCACCATCCGGACGTCGCGTACGCGGAGACGATCGGAGCCTTCGGCAGAATCCGCTACGCGAAATACGGCGAAATCGCCTTATCTATCTACAGATACGATTCCGACACGGAGGGGGAGAACGAACATGAAGACGCAACCGTCCGGCACGGAGAATGAGTACCGCATCGCCGTCTATCCCGGCAGCTTCGATCCCGTCACCCGCGGCCATCTGGACATTATTCGCCGAGCGGCCAAGCAATTCGACCGGTTGATCGTGGCGGTGCTGAACAACACGACGAAGACGCCTCTGTTCAGCGTGCAAGAGAGAAAGGAATTGCTGGCGGAGGTGACGCGAGATCTGCCGAACGTGGAGATCGACAGCTTTCGCGATCTGCTCGTCAAATATATGCGCTCGCGCCATGCGAGGGTCATCGTAAGGGGCATCCGGTCGGTAACCGACTTCGAATACGAGCTGCAGATGGCGTCCACGAACCGTCAGCTGGACGAGAGCATCGAGACGGTGTTCATGATGACGAATCCGAAATATTCTTATTTAAGCTCGAGCATCGTGAAGGAAATTGCGAAATTCCACGGTCCGGTCTACGACCTGGTTCCGCCGGCGGTGGAAAAAGCGTTGCACGAGAAATACGATTGTCCGGCGGGAGATTCGGGCCCATAAATGTTCGTCGGGGATCGGACGAGACCTGCAGGAACGCAGCGTCGGCGACAGTTCGGACACAGATGACCTTATTTTGCTGAAACTCCTCATTTTGAAGGCGATTCGGACAGACGATCCGTTATTTCGACGATCAAGGGCCGAAATCGCCATCTCGGAGCCAAATAACGGATTCTGTGTCCGCGAAGGTGCGCAAAACCCGGTTTTGTTCACAGATAGCGGATCCTCTGTCCGAACGGCCCGGGGCATTTGGAGCAAGGCGGAGGCTGCGGGCGATAGAGCAAGGCGAGACGGTGAGCGGCGGACGATAGAGCAAGTCGGGTCAGTGGCGGTGGAACAAGGCGAGACTACGGGCGAAGGAGCAAGACGAGGCCGCGGGCGATAGAGCAAGGAGGGGCTGCGGGCGATCGGCGGGATGAAAGGGCTGCGGAAAACGGAAGAACGGTAAGCGTAACGAAAACGGGTACGAAAAGGGACCGTCAGAGAGACCGCGAGGACTCTCTAACGGTCTCTTTTTCGCGCTTTTTTCGCGGCGCGCGCCCTCGGCGGCCGGTTTATCGCGGTTTGTCGTCCGGATCCTCCCGCCGGGGAGGCGTTCCCGGCCGGATGATCGCGGCCAGCGCAGCGAGCAGCAGGAAGACGGCGAAGGTGGCCGCCGCGATCGTCAAGTTGTCCGAGAGGTGCCACCAGCCGTTGGGCGGTGCGCCTTCAGTCGCCCATGCTTCCACGACCGCGGGGCGGTCGGGCCGGAATCCGGACAGGATGCGTTCGCCCGAGGAGGACAGCAGAAGCCTCGCCAGCGGATAGACGACGATCAGCGCCAAGGCGCTGTGCAGCAGACGGCTCGAAATGACGCGCAGCCACGGGAAAGGGGTCTCCGAGCCGAACGCCGCCCGGGCTTGCAGCAGCCCGCTCCAGCCGCTCCAGGCGAGCATGGCGGCCAGAATGGCGGCGGCTTGGGCGGGAGCGGAAGAGAACAGCGCGGAGCGGCTGCTCTCGTAAGCGCCGAGATGCAGCTCGTAAAGGCCCGGCACCGCGAGCCAGAGATCGCTGCCGGGCACGAACAGCTGAATGAGCCGGACGACGACGGCGGTCATCAGCACGAGGCCGCCGATCGTCATCAAGGCGGAGACGCCGTTGGCGACGGAGTCCGCGAGCAGTCTGCCGAGCGGACGCCCGTCCTCGTTGCGGGCGTCGACGGAGGCGCGTATCGCTCTGCGAAGGATCGCGCGGGGCTGCGTGTACGGAATCGGAGGAACCTTCGGCTTGCGGGGCTTGGCGATGCGGGCCCATAAGAAGCCGGACGCGATCGCCGACAGCCATAGCCCGATCGCGATCGCCCAGCCGAGCGCGGGCGATTGCAGGAAGCCGTAGCCGATGACGAGCACGATCAGAAACGGATTGGGAACGTGCGAGACGAGCAGCACGCCGTCGACGTCCTCGTCGCGGATCATGCCGCTCCCGCGCAGCCGCGCCGCTTCCCTGGCCCCGGCCGGAATGCCGGCCGACCAGCCGAAAGCGATCGCCCAGCCGGCCGCGCCGGGGAGGCGGAACAGACTGCGCGTGAGCGGCTCGGCGAGCGTCGCCACGCCGTGAAGCAAGCCCGAGGCGGCCAGCAGCTCGGCCAGCATCAAGGGCGGGAGCAGGACCGGAAATACGTTCTGCCACCACACCTGCAAGCCGGCCAGCGACGCCCGGAAAGCTTCGCCGGGCGAATGGACGATCCCGGCCACCACGAGCAACGCTGCGGTTCCCAATAGAAAGGAGAGGAGGACCGATCCTCTCCGCTGCGGATTTGTCACTAGCGTTCATCCCCTTCCGCTCCGCCGATACATTTATAAATGTACGTCCCGAGAGGAAGGGATAGACCACTTGTCCGACGGTTTCGGCCGCCAGGGTCAGACGCGGATCGGAGTCGCCGCGTATTCGCGCGTCGCCGCGTCGGCGCCGGCGTCCCGGAACGCCAACGCGTAGACGGCCGCGGCCCGGGCGTCCAACGCCAAATAAGGGGAGTCCGCTTTGGCCGCGGAGGTCGCGACGGGCGCCGCCGCTTTCGTCCGCATATCGCGCAGCAGCAGCCGTCCGCGCGCGGTGAAGCCGAGCACGCGGATGTAATCGACTCCCGAGGCGAGCCGCTCCGGGCTTAGCCAATCTTTATAATGGCCGAGCAGAATGCGCAGCAAGGTGCGCTGCAGCTTCGTATGCGTGTAGCGCTTCGTCTTGAGCGCCTTCAGCAGCGCTTCGACGGACAGCTCGGGAAGTCCGGACAGCGTCTTGCGGATGCGGTGCTCGAGCCCCTCGGTCACTTCCGCGTACCCGGCGAGCGTCGCCGCATCGTGGCGGAACAACTCGTGGAAGAGCGGACGCGCGAAGCTCTCCCAGCGGATCGGGGCGCGCCCGGCTTCCGTCTCGCGCCGCAGGATATCCAAGGTCGAGCGCGGCACGTAATCGGCCAGCTCGTCCAGCGAACCCCTGTCGCCGAGCAGGAGTTTGCGGAGCGCGGTCGCGCTGGCGATTTTGGCGTCCGTGATGTCGGCCTGGCCGTAGCCGGCCTTTTCTCTTCGCACGGTATAGGGCGCGATGGAACTGCCCAGCCTGCGCAAGGCGATCAAATAATGCAGCCCCAGCGTATGATTCGGCTCGGACAGCGAGATGGCGGCGCGCGCCAGGCCCTCCTTCCGCAGACGGGCTTCCGCGGCGGCCGCGAACGCGGCGGGGTAGGGCAAACCCGATTTCAGAAGCCCGTTCAGGGAGCCCGCGAAATCTTCCGGCTCTTCGCAGAGCAGGGAGGCCGTCGCCTGCAAGGCGTCCAAGTCCCCGCTTTCGCTGCCGAAGCAGAGGGAATCGACGACGCCGGTCGCGTTCAGGACGGCGACCGCGCCGTAGGCGAACCACTGGGCGGGCTGCGAGCTGTAGGCGACGGGAAGCTCGAGCACGAGATCGCACCCCGCCCGCAGGGCCATTTCCGTGCGCGCCCATTTGTCCGCGAGCGCGGGCTCTCCCCGCTGCAGGAAATTGCCGCTCATGACGGCGACGACGGCGTCCGCGCCCGTTATTTTTTTCGATTGCTGCAAATGATAGAGATGTCCGTTATGGAGCGGATTGTATTCCACGATGACACCGACGGTCGGCATGCGGTTCTCCTTCGTCCGGCAAAGGGCCGTAATGGTAGGTTGCCCACAATATATCATCTTGCTGAAAATGTTGACAAGAGAACGGAGAACTCGATATAATAAATTTTGTTTGTTTGGAGTGATGGCATTGTTGTTGCTAAAAGTGCAAGAGCTCGCGTCCCGGCAAGAGCCGGCGAGTCTGCAAGGCACGCTCGACTTGACGGACTTTTTTCGCGACAACCCGGAATTCCGTCCGCTTGGACCGATGCGGTACGAGCTGAAAGCGGAAGCCGCCGACGATCGGATCCTCGTATCGGGCCGGCTTTCCTGCGAAGTCCGCGTGCGGTGCTCGCGCTGCTTGAACGAAGTCGACGAAACGATCGAAGTCCCTTTCGGGGAGCAATTCCGCGTCGTCGGCGGCGAGAATGCCGCATCGAACGACGAAGAGGACGAAGCCGTGCCGGTAACGGAAGAACGGATCGATCTTGCGCCGTATTTGGCGGAGGATTACGTCGTCCAGTTGCCGTACGCGCCCCTGTGCAGCGAAGCTTGCCGAGGGCTGTGCCCCGAGTGCGGGACGAATCTGAATGAACAATCGTGCGGTTGCCGTACGGAGAAGATCGATCCCCGGATGGCTGCGCTTCAGGATTGGTTTAAATCTCAGAAAGAATAGGCCGCGCGAGCCGCGAGTCCGTTCGGACTGATAAGGAGGTGGCAGCAATGGCAGTCCCTTTCGCGAAAACATCGAAAGCCCGCAAGCACAAACGCCGGACGCATTTCAAATTGGTCGTTCCCGGTATGGTGAAATGCGATCAATGCGGAGAGTTGAAAGTTTCGCACCGCGTATGCAAGGTGTGCGGCACGTACAAATCCCGTGAAATCATCAAGCAATAAGCCCAGACGCGCCAGGATCACGGCGGGAAACGTTTTCGGCGGCCAATTGCGGCCGGTCCGACCGTTCTTCCGCTCGTTGCACGCCGGCGCGTTTTTCTTTATACTCATATTGGCACCAGGTATTAGAAGTTATCTATATTTGAAGATAGATCCTAGAAAGCGGGGGCGAACATGGAACGGCTTCCCAAAAGACAACGCCACCAGCAGTTGAGCAAGCTATTGGACGAAAATCCGTTCCTGACCGACAGAGAACTGACCCGGCTGCTCAAGGTCAGCATTCAGACGATCCGGCTCGACCGGTTGGAGCTGGCCATTCCCGAGCTGAGGGAGCGGCTGAAGCTGATGGCGGAGCGCTCGTACGATTCCGTTCGCTCCTTGCCGCTGCACGAGGTGATCGGCGACATCGTCGACTTGCAGCTCGACAAGAGCGGCATCTCCTTGTTCGAGATTCGCGAAGAGCACGTCTTCTCCCGGTCCGGGATCGCGCGGGGCCACCACGTATTCGCGCAGGCGAACTCGCTCGCGGTCGCGGTCATCAACGACGAGATCGCCTTGACCGCGTCCGCGGACATCCGCTTCATCCGTCCCGCGCGGCTCGGAGAGAAGTGCATCGCCAAGGCGTTCGTCAGATCGAGCGGCGGGCAGAAGGGCAAAGCGAAAGTCGAAGTGTTTACATACGTAGGAGAAGAAATGGTGTTCCAGGGGAACTTTATCATTTACAGGTCCGCTGGCGAAACGATCGTCTAGCGACGTTTCCATCAGCTCGCGAAGACGTCGATCCGCTCCTTGCATCGCTTCGTGCACATAAAAAGGACTTCTCAAAAGGAGTGTAGTTCATGCGGATTGCCATTGACGCGATGGGCGGGGACAACGCGCCGCAAGCCCACGTGGAAAGCGCCTTGTCGGCGGCCGCCGAATGGCCGGACACGCAACTGATTCTGGTCGGACGTCCCGATGTGCTGGAACCGCTGATCGGCCCCGGGGGGCCGGGCAACGTATCCATCGAGCCGGCGGCCGAGGTGATCGCAAGCGACGACGAGCCGGTCAGGGCTGTGCGCCGCAAGACGGACGCTTCGATGGTCGTGGCCGGGCGGATGGTGAAGGAAGGCCGGGCCGACGCGATGATCTCCGCCGGCAATACTGGCGCGCTCATGGCGACCGGCTTGCTCGTCGTAGGAAGAATGAAAGGGATCGACCGGCCGGGGCTGGCGGCGATCTTCCCGACGCTGGACAACAAAGGCTTGCTCGCGCTCGACATGGGCGCCAACATGGACGCCAAGCCCGAGCATCTGCTGCAATACGCCCTGATGGGCAGCTTGTATCGAAGCAAGGTGCACGGAATCGCGCAGCCGCGCGTCGGCTTGCTGAACGTCGGCACCGAAGCGGCCAAGGGCAACGAGCTGACGAAGCTCGCGTTCGGCTTGCTCGAGAACGCCCCGATTCGCTTCGTCGGCAACGTGGAAGCGCGGGACGTGCTCGACGGCGCGTGCGACGTCATCGTCTGCGACGGCTTCTCCGGCAATATTTTGCTGAAAGCGCTCGAAGGCGCCGCCCAATCGATCTTCAAGCTGCTCAAGGAAGAATTGACTTCGTCCCTGACTTCGAAGCTCGCGGCCGGGGTGCTGAAGCCGAGCTTCCGCCGGGTAAGGGAGCGGATGGACTACAACGAATACAACGGCGCGCCGTTGCTTGGCATTAACGGCCTGGTGGTCAAGGGGCACGGCTCGTCCAACGCGAAGGCGATGAAAACGGCGATCCGCCAAACCCGAACGGCGATCGGCAACCGGCTGATCGCGTCTTTGGCCGAAGAATTCAGCGGAAAGCGAGAGAATGAAGCATGAATGGAATTTCCGTAGGCATTCTGGGAACCGGCAAATACGTTCCCGAACGCCGCTTAACGAATCAAGAGCTGGAACGGATGGTCGAGACGAACGACGAATGGATCGTCACGCGCACGGGTATCCGCGAGCGCCGGATCGCGGCGCCGGAGCAAGCGACGTCGGATCTTGCCTACGAAGCTTCCTTGCGGGCTTTGGAAGCGGCGGGCACGACCGCGGATCAGCTCGATCTGATCGTCGTGGCGACGATTACGCCCGACATGTTCTTCCCGTCCACGGCCTGCGTGCTGCAGGAGAAGCTCGGCGCCAAAAACGCGGCCGCCTTCGACCTGTCCGCGGCTTGTTCCGGATTCATCTACGGCTTGGCCAGCGCGTCCGGGTTCATTAAGACCGGCATGTATAAGCGGGTGCTCGTCGTCGGCGCGGAATGCTTGTCGCGGATTACCGATTACGAGGACCGGAACACGTGCATTCTGTTCGGGGACGGCGCCGGCGCGGTCGTGCTCGGGGAAGTGCCGGAAGGCCGCGGGTTCCAGTCGTTCAAGCTGGGCGCCGACGGCGCGGGCGGCGAGCTGCTGCGCATTCGCGGCGGCGGGTCGCGATCCCCGTCCTCGCAGGAGACGATCGGCAATCGCCATCATTACATCGAGATGAACGGGCGGGATGTGTTCAAGTTCGCCGTCCGCGTCATGGGCAGCGCGGCGGAAGAAGCGCTGGCCGCGGCGGGACGCTCCAAAGCGGACATCGATCTGCTCGTCCCCCATCAGGCCAACATCCGCATCATTCAATCCGCTTTGGAACGGCTGGAATTGTCCGAAGATAAAGCGATGATCAATCTGGACCGTTACGGCAACGCGTCGGCGGCGTCGATCCCGCTGGCGCTGGCCGAAGCGGTGGAAGAAGGACGCGTGAAGGAAGGGGATTGCCTCGTGCTCGTCGGCTTCGGCGGAGGCTTGACCTGGGGCGCGTCCGTACTGATCTGGTAGCAAAGGAGGAATCCCGGTTGGGTAAAATCGCATTCGTATTCCCCGGCCAAGGCGCGCAAGCGGTCGGCATGGGCAAAGACGCCTACGAGAGCAGCCCGGCGGCCCGCGCGATTTTCGACGAGGCGGACGAAGCGCTCGGCTATTCGATCTCGAAGCTGGCGTTCGAAGGACCGGAGGAGCAATTGCGCCAGACGGCGAACACGCAGCCGGCGCTGCTGGCGACGAGCGTCGCGCTGCTGGAAGTGTATAAGGCGAAAGGCTTGAAGCCCGATTACGTGGCGGGGCATTCCCTCGGCGAATACAGCGCGCTCGTGGCCGCCGGCGTGCTCGCTTTCGGCGACGCGGTCAAGCTCGTCAGAGCCCGCGGGCAATTCATGGAACAGGCCGTCCCCGGCGGGCAGGGCGCGATGGCGGCCGTGCTCGGCGCGGAACGGGAAGCGCTGCAGGCGCTCTGCGCCGAGATTACGGCAGGCGGCGCGCTCGTCGAGCTGGCGAACGTCAATTGTCCGGGACAGATCGTCGTCTCCGGCTCGGCGGCGGGCGTCGCGGCGGTCGTCGAGCAGGGGAAGACGGCGGGGGCGAAGCGGGTTATTCCGCTCGAAGTGAGCGGGCCGTTCCATTCCTCGCTCATGCAGCCGGCCGCGGACAAGCTGGCCGAAGAGCTCGGCAAGGCCGAGTTCCGCGACGCGCGGGTGCCCGTCGTGGCCAACGTGCACGCCCGGCCCGTCACGTCGGGGGCGGAGATTCGCGACTTGCTCGTGAAGCAGGTGGTTTCCCCGGTGCAATGGGAAGACACGATTCTTTATCTGATCGGAGAAGGCGTCGACACGTTCGTGGAGATCGGCTCGGGCACGGTGCTGGCCGGCCTGGTCCGAAAAATCGACAAGTCGGCGCAAGTGCTGTCGGTCAACAACGCGGCGGCCGCCGAAGCGACCGCGCAATAACGCCGATCCCGGCGATCGGAACGAGAGGGTGAAGGAAATATGGCGATGTGGGATTTAAGCGGCAAGAGCGCGCTCGTTACGGGAGCGTCCCGCGGAATCGGGAAGGCGATCGCGATCGCCCTTGCGGAAGCCGGCGCGGACGTGGCCGTCAATTATTCCGGCAGCGAGGCGGCCGCGGCGGAAACCGCCAAGGCGATCGAAGCGCTCGGACGCAAGGCGGTCGTCGTCAAGGCGAACGTCGGCAAGTCCGGAGAATTCGACGCGATGGTGTCGGCCGCGCTTGAAGCTTTCGGCAAGCTGGACATTCTCGTGAATAATGCCGGCATTACTCGTGACAATCTAATCATGCGCATGAAGGAAGCCGAGTTCGACGAAGTCATCGAGACGAACCTGAAAGGGGTGTTCAACGGCATCAAGGCCGTGACCCGTCCGATGATGAAGCAGCGTTCCGGCCGCATCATCAACATTTCTTCCGTGGTCGGCGTGCTCGGCAACGCCGGACAAGCCAATTACGTCGCCGCCAAGGCGGGCGTCATCGGCTTGACGAAGTCGGCCGCCCGGGAGCTCGCTTCCAGAGGGATTACGGTCAACGCCGTCGCGCCGGGCTTCATCGAGTCGGACATGACCGACAAGCTGCCCGGGGAATACCGCGACAAGCTGCTCGCGGACATCCCGCTCGGACGGATGGGCCGTCCCGAGGATATCGCGTCCGCCGTGCTTTATCTGGCGTCCGACGCGGCTTCCTATATGACGGGCCAGACGGTGCATGTCGACGGCGGAATGTACATGTGACGCGGCTTCCGCGGGGACAAGGCGTCTATGGCTTTTTGTCCATGATTCACGTATAATACGTTAAGGGAGGTGAACCGGATGTCCGATGTACTGGATCGTGTAAAACGAATCGTTATCGAACGCCTGGGTGTAGAAGAGGCAGAGGTAACACCCGAAGCATCTTTCAAAGACGACTTGGGCGCTGACTCTCTGGATGTCGTAGAACTCGTGATGGAGCTCGAGGACGAATTCGATTTGGAGATTTCCGACGAGGATGCAGAGAAGATCACAACGGTGGGAGAAGTCGTTAAATACATACAATCTCATGCGTAATGATCGACCGGGTCCCGTTATTGCGACGGGACTTCCGCATATCTAACGCCGCTTCACACTCTGGAGCGAGGATGAAAAGCCTGAAGAGGTGAATGGGGTTTGACACAGCGAGTTGTCGTTACCGGCATGGGGGTCGTAACGTCCCTTGGAACGGATTTGCCTGCGTTCTGGAACAATCTGCTCGAAGGCAAGTCGGGCGTCAGCCTGATCGAGGCTTTCGACACGACGGACTATACAACCAAGATTGCGGCCGAAATCAAAAATTTCGATCCTGCTTTATATGATATCGACAAGAAAGAAGCGAGAAAAATGGACCGCTTCGTGCAATTCGGGGCGGTCGCAAGCAAGCTCGCCCTCGAGGACGCGAAGCTGTCGATCGGCGATAACGCCGATCCGGAGCGGGTAGGCGTCGTCGTCGGCTCGGGCATCGGCGGATTGGGCACGTGGGAAGAGCAGCACACGACGTTGATGGAAAAAGGCCCTCGCCGCGTCAGTCCGTTCTTCATCCCGATGATGATCGCGAACATGGCCAGCGGCCAAATCTCGATGCTTACGGGAGCGAAAGGCCCGAACACGGCCGCCGTATCGGCTTGCGCCACCGGCACGCACTCCATCGGGGACAGCTTCAAGATGATCCAGCGCGGAGACGCGGACGTCATGATCTGCGGCGGCGCCGAAGCGACCATCCGGCCGATCGGCATGGCCGGCTTCTGCGCGATGAGGGCGATGAGCACGCGTAACGACGAGCCGGAGAAAGCGAGCCGTCCGTTCGACGTCGACCGCGACGGATTCGTCATGGGCGAAGGCGCGGGCGTCCTCATTCTCGAGTCGCTGGAGCACGCGAAGGCTCGCGGAGCCCGCATCTACGCCGAGGTGATCGGCTACGGGATGAGCGGAGACGCGTACCATATGACCGATCCGGATCCGGACGGCGCGGCGCGATGCATGAGGAAAGCGATCAAGGACGCCGGCATCGAGCCCGAAGCGATTCAGTATATCAATGCCCACGGAACGTCCACCGGCGCCGGGGACAAGTCCGAGACGACGGCGATCAAGCGGACGTTCGGCGATCACGCTTATCGGCTGGCCGTCAGCTCGACGAAGTCGATGACGGGCCATTTGCTCGGCGCCGCGGGCGGCGTGGAGGCGGTCATTCTCGGCTTGACGCTGCAGAACGGCGTCATTCCGCCGACGATCAACCTGGATCGGCCGGATCCGGAATGCGATTTGGACTACGTGCCGAACGAGGCGCGGCAGGCGGACGTTCGGGTCGCGCTGTCCAACTCCTTCGGCTTCGGCGGACATAACGCGACGATCATTATGCGCAAGTACGAAGCCTGACAAAAGAAAATAGCGTGGACGATCTCTGCACAAGGGGTTCGACGGTTCGGCCGCGGCCGAACGGCCTCCATATGAAATCGAATAAGCGCGCGAACGTCGACGCAGACGGCAGTAGCTGTCTGCGTCGGTTGTCTATGGAGCGCGATCGAGGTGAGGAACATGAAGGACGGATTTCAGCAATTGCGGCGGCGCATCGGTCTGACGTTTCGCAATCCGGCGTTGCTCAGGCAAGCTTTCACGCATACTTCCTACGTGAACGAACAGCGGGGGGCGCGGGTCGCGGATAACGAGAGGCTGGAGTTTCTCGGGGACGCGGTGCTTCAGCTGACCGTGTCGGAATATTTGTACCGCCGATATCCGCATTCTCCGGAAGGCGAGCTCACCCGCCTTCGGGCGAGCATCGTTTGCGAGCCGTCGCTTGTCCGTTTTGCCGAGACGCTCGAATTCGGGCAGGTCGTGCTGCTCGGCAAAGGGGAGGAGCTGACCGGGGGAAGGACGCGTCCTTCCCTGCTGGCGGACGCGTTCGAGGCTTTTTTGGGCGCGCTTTACCTGGACCAGGGGCTGGAAGCCGCCCGGGCTTTCCTGGAGCGCCATATGTTCCCGATGCTGCCCGGGGACGGGCAGGCTCCGCTGAAAGATTACAAGACGGAGCTTCAGGAGAAGGTGCAGCAGCTCTCGATGGGGGCGCTGGATTATCGGATCGTGGAGGAGCGCGGCCCCGCCCACGATCGCGAGTTCGTCGCCGTCGTCGCCGTAGGCAAGCAACGTCTCGGCAAAGGCGTCGGACGTTCGAAGAAAGAGGCGGAGCAGCAAGCCGCCTCCCGGGCGCTAAGCGATTTCGCGAAGCATTATCCGGGGTAATCTCCCGATTCGAGAGGAGGACGATCGCGTTTTATGTTTTTGAAAAGAATCGAACTGACCGGGTTCAAGTCGTTCGCGGACCGGACCGAGCTGGAGTTCGTTCGCGGCATTACCGCCGTGGTCGGGCCGAACGGCAGCGGCAAGAGCAACATCTCCGACGGCATCCGCTGGGTGCTCGGCGAACAGAGCGCCAAGTCGCTCCGCGGCGGCAACATGCAGGACATTATTTTCGCGGGCAGCGATTCGAGGAAGGCGGTCAATTTCGGCGAAGTGTCGCTTACGCTCGACAACGCGGACAAGGCGCTGCCGCTCGATTTCAGCGAAGTGACCGTTACCCGCCGGGTTCACCGGACCGGGGAGAGCGAATATTTGATCAACAAACAGCCCTGCCGTCTCAAGGACATTACGGAATTGTTCATGGATACGGGCATCGGGCGGGAAGCCTATTCGATTATCGGGCAAGGCCGGATCGAGGAGATTCTCAGCACGCGTTCCGAAGACCGCAGAGGCATTTTCGAAGAAGCCTCGGGCATCGTCAAATATAAGAGCCGGAAAAAGGAAGCGCAGAAAAAGCTCGAGGACACCGAGAACAACCTGCTGCGCATCCACGACCTCGTCAGCGAGCTGAGCGGGCAGATCGAACCGCTGCGCGAGCAGGCCGAGAAGGCCGAGGCGTACAAGCAATTGAAGGAAGAGCTGAAGAACAAAGAGATTGCCCTGTACGTTCACCAGATCGAAGGCGTGCACGCTTCCTGGACGCAGACGAACGAGAAGCTGGCCGCGTTGCGCGAAGAGCAGCTGGCGCTGTCCTCTTTCGTCAGCAAGCACGACGCATTGCTCGAGGAAGAGCGTCAGGCGCTGTTCCAGCTCGAAGAGCTGCTCGAGAAGCTGCAGGACGAGCTGCTGCGCTGCAGCGAGGAGACGGAGAAGTCGGAGGGCTACGTCGAATTGCTGAACGAGCGCCGCAGCCATCTGGAGCGAACGCGCGAGGGACTGCAGCAATCGCTCGCGTCCGCCGACGAACGGATCGGGCAAGGCGCGGAAGAGGAGCTTGCGCTGAAGGCCAAGCGGGACCGGCTGGACGAGGAGCTGGCGCAGCTTGCGGCGAAGCAGGCCGACGAGGAAGAGAAGCTGGCGCTTGCGGACGGCAGCACCGAAGTCGAGGAGCGGCTGAAGGCGGAGCTATTCGACACGCTGAACGCGATGGCGCAGGCGCGCAACGACATTCGTTACGGCGAAGGCCAGCGGGAAGTGCTGGAGCGCCGCATGGCGCGGATCGCCGAAGAAGAGGCGAAATGGCGCGAGCAGGTCGAGGCGCTCGGCGTCCGGCGGACTGCCCTGGAGGAGAAGCTCGAGGCGGTGACGCGGTCGCTGAACGAGGTGCGCGACCGTTACGTGGCCGAAGGCGCCCGTTCGTCGGAGCTGCAGCGCAAGCTGGAGGAAGCGCAAGCGTCCGTGCGCCGCTTCGAGCAGAAGAAGGAAGCGCTGATCTCCCGCCGGGATACGATCAAGGAGCTGCAGAACGATTACGACGGCTTCCAGCACGGCGTAAGGGAAGTGCTGCGGGCGTCGAAGCGCGGCAGCCTGCACGGGGTGCACGGAGCGGTCGCCGAGCTGGTCAGCGTGCCAGGCCATCTGGAGACGGCGATCGAGACGGCGCTCGGCGCGGCGCTGCAGCATATCGTCATGGAGGACGAGAAATGCTCGCGGACCGCGATCGCCTATTTGAAGCAGCGGCAATCCGGCCGCGCGACGTTCCTGCCGCTCGACGTTATCCGGCCGCGGATCATTTCCGAAGGGGACCGCCGCGCCCTGGCGCAGGCGGACGGCTTCGTCGGCATCGCGTCCGAGCTCGTCGGCTTCGAGCCGAAATATTCGGCCATCGTCGGCAGCCTGCTCGGCAACGTGCTGATCTCGGAAACGCTGGAGCAGGCGAACCGCATCGCTTCGCGGCTGCAGTACCGTTACCGCGTCGTGACGCGCGACGGCGACGTCGTCAATGCCGGCGGTTCGATGACGGGCGGCAGCCTGCAGAAGAAATCGGCCAACCTGCTCGGCCGCCAGCGGCAGCTGGAGGAGCTCGAACGCGAGATCGCGGAGATGGAAGCGACGCGGGAGCGGGCCCGGGCCGAAGTGGACGACCTGAAGAAGGAAGCCGCCCAGGTCGCTCAGAATATCGAGCAGCTTCGCAATCAAGGCGAGCAGGAGCGCCTGCGGGAGCAGCAAGCGTCGAGCGAAGGCGCGCAGCTCGAGCAGGAAGAGAGGCAGCTGGAGGAGCAGCGGGCCGCTTTGCAGGCGGAGAAAGCGGCGTTCGACGCCGAGGCGGGCGGGCTCGCCTCCGGAAAGGAGGAGGCCGAAGCCCGGCTTGCCCGGCTGACGGAAGACGAGGCGCGCATCCAGGAGCGCATTCGCGAAGCGGAGGAGCTTCGCCGCAAGAGCGCGACCGCGAAGGAGGAGCTGCAGGCCGCGTTGACGCGGTTGAAGGTGTCGATCGCGAGAATGGAGCAGGAGCGCAGCTCGATGGACGAGCAGCTCGGCCGTTACCGCTCCGATCTGTCGCGGCTCGCTTCCGAACGGAAGCAGCTGCAGGAGTCGCTGGCGCACAACGAGGCCGAATCGGCCCGCAACGCCGAGGAATCGACGGAGCACCGGGAACGCTTGAACGAGTTGAAAATCCGGAAGCAGCAGCTGACGGAGAGCATCGAATTCAAGCGTGCGGATCGGGCCGAGAAGCAGAAGGAGCTGGAGCGCAAGGAAGGCGAGACGAAGGAGCAGCGCGGCAAGCTGCGCAGCGTCGACGACAGCCTCCGGCAGGCGGAAATCGCCGTCAACCGGATGGACGTCGAGCTCGACAACCTGCTTCGCAAGCTGTCCGAGGAGTACGAGATCGGCTTCGAGCTGGCGAAGGAGCGCTACCCGGTTCCGGACGATATCCCGTCCGCTCAGAACGAGGTTCGCGACATGAAGCGGAAGATCGCTTCTCTCGGCGACGTGAACCTGGGCGCGATCGAGGAGTTCAAGCGGGTATCCGAGCGCTTCGACTTCCTCTCGGCCCAGGAGAACGACTTGATCGAGGCGAAGACGAAGCTGCACGGCATCATCCGCGAGATGGACGAAGAGATGTCCAAGCGCTTCCGCACGACGTTCGAGGAAATTCGCAAGCATTTCGTCGTCGTGTTCTCCCGGATGTTCGGCGGGGGGCGGGCCGATCTCATTCTCGTCGAGCCCGATCGTCCGCTCGATACGGGCATCGACATCGTCGCCCAGCCGCCGGGCAAGAAGCTGACGAACCTGCAGCTGCTGTCCGGGGGCGAGCGGGCGCTGACGGCGATCGCGCTGCTGTTCGCGATCCTGCACGTGAAGCCGGTGCCGTTCTGCGTGCTCGACGAGGTCGAGGCGGCGCTCGACGAGGCGAACGTCGCCCGTTACGCGCAGTACATGCGCGAATTCTCGGATTCGACCCAATTCATTGTCGTGACGCACCGCAAAGGCACGATGGAGGAAGCCGACGTCCTGTACGGGGTCACGATGGAGGAAGGCGGCGTGTCCAAGCTCGTGTCCGTCCGCCTGGAGGATACGGAGGAGATGACTGCCACGGCTTAAGCCGGATTGCGAGAGGTTGGAGGAAACGAAAATGAGCTTTTTCAAAAGATTGAAGGAAACGATCGCTTCGAAGACGGAGGCGGTCACGAGCAAGTTTCGCGACGGATTGGCGAAGACTCGCGACGCCCTGGTCGGCAAGGTCGGGGAGCTGTTCAGCCGCCGGAGCAAAATCGACGAGGAATTTTTCGAGGAGCTCGAAGAGATTCTGATCGGCGCGGACGTCGGCGTGAATACGGTCATGACGCTCATCGACGAGCTCCGCGCGGAAGTGAAGAAGCGGAAAATCGAACAGCCGTCCGAGCTTCAGCCGATTTTGTCCGAGAAGCTCGTGGAAATGCTTCGGGGAACGTCCGAAGAGGTCGGCCTGAACGAAAATCCGAACGGGATTACGGTCATTTTGTTCGTCGGCGTCAACGGCGTCGGCAAGACGACGACGATCGGCAAGCTCGCTTGGCGCTACAAGCAGCAAGGGAAGAAAGTGCTGCTGGCGGCGGGAGACACCTTCCGCGCGGGTGCGATCGAGCAGCTGGAGGTATGGGGCGGCCGGGTCGGCGTGGACGTGGTCAAGCAGGAAGCCGGATCGGATCCCGCGGCGGTCATGTTCGACGCCGTGCGGGAAGCGAAGCGGCAGAACGTCGACGTGCTGATCTGCGACACCGCCGGCCGCTTGCAGAACAAGCACAATCTGATGGAAGAGCTGGCGAAGATTCATCGCGTCATCCAGCGGGAAATTCCGGGCGCGCCGCACGAAACGCTGCTCGCGCTCGACGCGACGACCGGGCAGAACGCGCTTCAGCAGGCGAAGCTGTTCGGGGAAAAAAGCGGCGTGACCGGCCTCGTGCTGACGAAACTGGACGGCACCGCCAAGGGCGGCATCGTCATTGCGATCCGCAACGAGCTGAAGCTTCCGGTCAAGTTCGTCGGGCTGGGAGAAAAGATGGACGATCTGCAGGAATTCGACGCCGACCAGTTCGTGCACGCGCTGTTCGCGGGCATGGCCGGCAACGATGAAGAGGAGCGGAAGTCCGAGGAGTAGGTCCGCGAATACAAACCATCCGGCCGAAAGGGTCCGGGTGGTTTTTTTTGCGATCGGACACAGAAGCCCTTATTTTGCCGAAATCCCCGCTTTTTGAAGGCGATTCGGACAGACGATCCGTTATTTCGATGATCCATGGCCGAAATCGCCGTTATCGAGCCCAATAACGGATCCTCTGTCCGCGAAAGCGCGCAAAACCCGGTTTTGTTCACAATTAGCGGATCCTCTGTCCGAACCTGCATGAGACGACGGGCAAAGAGGGCGATGAGGCTGGTGGAGCGACGGGCAAGGAGGGTGATGAGACTGTCGGGCGACGGGCAAGGAGGGTGATGAGACTGTCGGGCGACGGGCAAAGAGGGCGATGAGGCTGGTGGAGCGACGGGCAAGGAGGGTGATGAGACTGTCGGGCGACGGGCAAAGTGGATGATGAGATTGGTGAGGCGGCGGGTAAAGAGGATAATGTGGCTGGGGGGCGACGGAATGCGCCGCGCGTTGGACGATCATTCGATTACGGTGCCGCTCAGAGCTTCAATTAATGATGTGATATAACGAAACATAAATATAAGGATTTATTGCGAGTTGGATCGATGAGAATTCATTTAACCCGACACAAACCAAACATAACTGTTGCAAGATCAAAAATAAGCAAATATTATGTTATGTATATTAACGTAAAATTTAGAAATCGAACCTGCGGCGCATATGAGGAGCTGGGTGGAGTGTCTACGACAATCATCCGGGACGCGAAGATCTTGACGATGAACGCCGGCGAGCTCGTCTCGACCTGCGCGCTGAATCCGGCGCCCGGGAGCGGAAATGCAGAAGCGCTGTCGGGCGACCTGGCCGCTGCATCGGGTACAGCGGCATCGTTCGTTCGCCGCACGATCCGACAAGGAGGAGAACCGAATGAAGGTCAAACGCAAAATTCCGTTGTCCGTCATTAACAAAATGAGCAAAGACCAATTCGTCGGCGTCTTGGGAGGCGTGTTCGAGCTGGCGCCATGGGTTGCGGAGAACGCGTGGGCGCAGCGGCCGTTTTTCTCGTGGAAGCAGCTTCACGAGCGGATGATGGAAGCCGTCCGGCAGGCGCCGGGCGAGCAGGTGTCCGCCTTGCTGAACGGGCACCCGGATTTGGGCGCGAAGATCGAAATGACGGCTTACTCGCTTTCCGAACAGCGGAATGACGGACTCGCTCAATTGCTGGACAACGAGCTTGCACATTTTGCGGCTTATAACCGCGACTATCGCGAGAGGTTCGGATTTCCGTTCATTCTGTCGGTCAAGGGCAAAGCGAAATCCGAAATTTTCGCGGCGATGAACGTCCGCATCCACAATTCCGCCGCGACGGAGCTCGAAATCGCGATTGGCGAGGTCGGCAAAATCGCCGCCGCCAGGCTGGAAGAGCTGCTGGAAGCTTGATTCGAATGCGGCTCACGGAAGGCACAACCCGAATCGCATTTATCCCAAGATGTTAAGGTTAATTCCTTGACATCTATTTTTGTTTTCGGTAAGATAGGCTTTGTAATTGTTGTAAAGGGGTATCCCTTGACATCGCATATGCGCGGATGCGCGGCGAAAGAAGTCGACGATGCGTCCGCCTCACCGGGAACGAAGGGAGCAGCCATTGTGCACGGGGAGAACGCGCTGGAGAAAACGAACCGAATCAATGTGTTGTACGATTTCTACGGACCTTTGTTAACCGAAAAGCAGCAGACGTTCTTGAAATGTTACTTTCACGACGATTATACGCTCGGGGAGATCGCGGCCGATTTCCGGATCAGCAGGCAAGCGGTGTACGAGCATTTGAAACGGGCCGAGCAGGCGCTGGAGGATTACGAGGCCAAGCTGGGGCTGGCCGGCCGGCACAGCCGCCTGCAAGCGGGCATCGACCTGCTGGAATCGCAGATCGAGGGGCTGCCGCCGGAATGGCGCAAGCCGCTCGCGGATACGGCGGCGATGCTGCGCAGCGCGGACTAGCCCCGAAGCGACGAGATTCGTTCCGAATTAACCGCCGTTCCGAAGGAGGGATGGGAAGATGGCATTCGAAGGTTTGACTACCCGGCTGCAAAGCGTGTTCGGCAAGCTGAAGGGCCGGGGCAAGGTCGGCGAAGACGACGTCAACGAAGCGATGCGGGAAGTCCGCCTCGCCTTGCTGGAGGCGGACGTCAACTTCAAGGTCGTCAAGGACTTCATCGCCAAGGTGAAGGAGCGCGCGACCGGACAAGAGGTCCAGAAGAGCTTCACGCCCGCGATGGTCATCATCGACATCGTCAACAAGGAATTGACCGAGCTGATGGGCGGCACGCAGGCGAAGCTCGCCAAGGCGAACAAGCCGCCGACCGTCATTCTCATGGCCGGCTTGCAAGGCGCGGGCAAAACGACGCTGACCGGCAAGCTCGCCAAGCTGCTGCAGTCCCAGAACCATAAGCCGCTGCTCGTCGCGGGCGACATCTACCGTCCCGCCGCGATCAAGCAGCTGCAGGTGCTCGGCGGCCAGATCGACGCTCCCGTGTTCACGCTCGGGGATCAGATCAGCCCCGTCGAGATCGCGAAGCAGGGCGTCCAGCTCGCCAGGGAGCAAGGCAACGATTACGTGCTGATCGATACGGCGGGCCGCCTGCAGATCGACGAAGATTTGATGCAGGAGATCAAGGACATCCACGCCGCGGTCAAGCCCGACGAAGTGCTGCTCGTCGTCGACGCAATGACCGGCCAGGAAGCCGTCAACGTCGCCAAGAGCTTCCACGAGCAGCTCGAACTGACCGGCGTCGTGCTGACGAAGCTCGACGGCGATACGCGCGGCGGCGCCGCGCTGTCGGTCAAAGCGGTCACCGGCTGCCCGATCAAGTTCGCGTCGACGGGGGAGAAGATCGACCAGCTCGAGGCGTTCCACCCCGACCGGATGGCTTCGCGGATTCTTGGCATGGGCGACATGCTGTCGCTGATCGAGAAGGCGCAGTCGAACATCGATGCGGAGAAGGCAGCCGATCTGGAGCGCAAGATGCGTACGGCGGAATTCACCTTCGACGATTTTCTGGAGCAGATGGATCAGGTTCGCAAGCTTGGACCGCTCGATCAATTGCTCGATATGCTGCCCGGAATGAATAAGGTGAAGGGCAATCCCAACTTCAAAATCGACGAGAAGCAGGTCGCCCGCACGGAAGCGATCGCGAAGTCGATGACGAAGGCGGAGAAGAAGAAGCCGGACATCATCAACTACAGCCGGCGCAAGCGGATCGCGGCGGGCAGCGGGACAACGGTGGCCGACGTCAACCGGCTGCTCCGGCAGTTCGAAGACATGAAGAAGATGATGAAGCAATTTTCCGGCATGATGGGCCCGAAAGGTCCGAAGGGCGGCATGAAGGCTTTCAAGAACATGCTCGGAGGCAAAGGCAAAAACAAGAACATGAGGTTCCCATTTTAAGGAGGTGAAAGTTCAATGGCAGTTCGTATTCGTTTGAAACGGATCGGCGCCCACAAGGCTCCGTTCTATCGCGTCGTCGTATCGGATTCCCGTTCCCCGCGCGATGGCCGTTTTATTGAAGAAATCGGCGTGTACAATCCGGTCGCTCAACCGGCTCAAGTACAGATCGACGAGGAAAAAGCGTTGAAATGGCTGCAAAACGGCGCGCAAGCTTCCGATACCGTTCGCAACCTGCTCAGCAAAGCCGGCGTATTGAAGAAATTCCACGAATCCAAGCTCCAGAAGTAATCGTCACCAAACCGGAGGTTTGAGCCATGGAACAATTGATTCGGGTTATCGCCCGAGCGCTCGTGGATCATCCGGAAGACGTGCAAATTCAGGTCAAGGAAGACGCGAGAGGCCTGGTGTACGAGCTTTCCGTTCATCCCGACGATGTCGGCAAAGTTATCGGCAAGCAGGGACGTATCGCCAAAGCGCTGCGTACGGTCGTTTCTTCCGCTGCGGTCAAGGAGCGGAAGCGCGTCATCGTGGATATCGTATCGGAATAATAGTCGGAAGGGCCGTGCTTCGCGTCATGCGGGTACGGTCTTTTTTTGGCATGCATGCCGGGGTTGACGTTAGCGCGTTTGCGGACGCGGGCCGCGGTAAGCTATGATAGGAACGGAAGAGGTTTCTGATTCGCGAAGGGAGATTGCCGCATGTCGGAGGGGCGCTTGCTGAACGTAGGAAAAATCGTGAATACGCACGGAATTCGGGGAGAGTTGAAGGTGTGGCCGCAAACCGACTTTCCGGACATCCGGTTCAAGGCGGGGAGCAAGCTGCTGATGATTCCCCCGGACGCCGGAGAGCCGATCGCGATCGAAGTGGCCGGCGCGCGCGAGCAGAAGAAGATGTATATCGTGCGTCTTAAGGGCTTCGACAATATCAACGAGGTGGAGAAATACAAGGGCTGGGAGCTCAAGGTGCCGGAGGAGGAGCGCGCGCCGCTCGAGGAAGGGGAGTACTACTTCCGCGATATTATCGGCTGCGAGGTCGCGACCGAGGAAGGGGAAGTTCTCGGCACGGTCGCCGAAATATTGACCCCCGGCGCCAACGACATATGGGTCGTCAAGATGGCGAATGGCAAGGAGCTGCTGCTGCCCGTCATCGACGACGTCGTGCTCGACGTCGACGTGGCCGCCCGCAAGATCAAGGTGCATCTCATGGAAGGACTGCTGTAGGAATGCGAATCGACGTGCTGACGCTGTTTCCCGAAATGTTCGAAGGGGTGTTCGGCTCGAGCATCCTGGGGAAGGCGCGGGAAAAGGGAATCGTCGCGCTGAATACCGTTAATTTCCGCGATTTTGCGAATAATAAGCACAATACGGTGGACGATACGCCTTACGGAGGCGGCGGAGGCATGGTGCTGAAGGCGGAGCCGATCTTCGGCGCCGTCGAGCACGTGCTGGGGCAAGACGAGGCGAAGCCGGAGAACGGCCGCAAGCCGCGAATTCTCCTCATGTGCCCGCAGGGCAGGACGTTCACGCAGGAGATCGCGCGGGAATTGGCCGGGGAATCGCATCTGATCTTCATCTGCGGCCATTACGAAGGCTACGACGAACGGATCCGGGAGCACCTGGTAACGGACGAGCTGTCCGTCGGCGACTACGTGCTGACCGGCGGGGAATTGCCCGCGATGGTCGTCGTCGACGCCGTCGTCCGGCTGCTGCCCGGAACGCTGGGCAACGAGCGATCGGCGGCAACGGATTCGTTCAGCGACGGGCTGCTCGAGTATCCGCATTATACGAGACCGGCCGAGTTCAGAGGCTGGAAGGTTCCCGACGCGCTGTTGTCCGGCCATCATGCGGAGATCGACAAGTGGCGGCGGAGGCAATCGCTGGAGAGAACGCTGCGGCGCCGGCCGGAATTGCTGGAAAACGTCGAGCTGACGCCGGAGGAACGCAAGTGGCTGGAGAGCGCGAAAACGGACCGGGAAAATTCGGAAACGAACCTTTGAAAGAGTTGTATTTTGGCCGCAAGTATGATAGAATTTCAAATGTTGTTTTGTCTTTTCCCGGCGACGGGCAAGACGAACGGTACGAGTAGGACGGTCCTCTGCACGCCAGGATCCGCGCGCCAAGCGCCCGGGGAGCGGGGTACGAACGTCTGTTAGGAAGGAGTGAACCCCAATGAGCAACCTGATCAAGGAAATCACGCAAGAGCAATTGCGCAAGGACGTGCCGAGCTTCCGTCCCGGCGACACGCTGAAAGTTCACGTGAAAGTCGTCGAAGGTTCCCGCGAGCGCGTGCAGCTGTTCGAAGGCGTCGTAATCAAGCGCCGCGGCGGCGGCATCAGCGAAACCTTCACGGTCCGCAAAATCTCGTACGGCGTCGGCGTAGAACGTGCCTTCCCGGTACATTCCCCGCGCATCGAGAAGATCGAAGTGGCTCGCCGCGGCAAAGTTCGCCGCGCGAAACTGTACTACCTCCGCAACCTGCGGGGCAAGGCAGCCCGGATCAAGGAAATTCGATAATGGACACAGAGGAGGGCTTGGCGACGTTCAAGTCCTCCTTTTTGCATTTTCCACAGAAAGCTAGAGGCGATTGCGAATGGAACATAACGGAAAGAACCAGCCAAACGAATCGGCCGGGCAGCTGCAGCGGACGGACGAGCCTGTCGCGACCCAAGGGGCGGGCCGGACGGAAAGCTCCGTTCCGGGCGGATCGACCCCGCCGAGGAAGTCGAAATCGAGCAACGAATTGACCGAATGGATCAAAGCGCTCGCGATCGCCGGCGTCTTGGTGTTCGTCATTCGTTGGTTCCTCGTCAGCCCCTTTATCGTCGACGGTCCGTCCATGGAGCCGAACTTCTGGAACCGGGAACGGATCATCGTCAACAAAATTCTGTACGACATTCGCGAGCCGAAGCGCGGGGAGGTCATCGTCTTTCACGTGCCGGACGAGGGTCGCGACTTCATTAAGCGCGTCATCGCTTTGCCGGGAGAGACGGTCAAAGTCGAAGGCGACCAAATCTACATAAACGGGGAACTGTTGGAAGAGACTTATCTTCAGGAAGCCTACGACAAGGCGCATTCGCAGGGCGTGCTGTACAACCGTTACGACGGGGACCGTTCCAACTTCCCGAACAGCTCGTTTCCGGACGGCGTCGTGCCGGAAGGCACCGTATTCGTCCTGGGAGACAATCGCGCGAACAGCGAGGATAGCCGCATGATCGGTTATATTCCGATGGACGAGATCGTCGGCCGCGCGGATTTGATCTTCTGGCCGATCAAAGACTTCAAGCTGGTCAAGCATTGAACATTCGCGCGAGGGGCGCTCCCCTCGCGTTCGCATAGGCAAGGAAGGTGAGCAATCGTGACGATCCAGTGGTTTCCCGGCCATATGACGCGGGCGAGAAGGCAGATCGAAGAGAAGCTCAAGCTGATTGACGTCGTCTTCGAGCTGCTCGACGCGCGTATTCCGGACTCGAGCCGCAACCCGATGGTGGACGAGATTACCGGCTCGAAGCCGCGGCTCGTGCTGCTGAACAAGGCGGATCTGGCCGACCCCGAATCGACGTCCGAATGGAGCCGTTACTTTCGCGAGCAAGGGTTCACGACGCACGCGATCGACGCCAACGCGGGAGCCGGCGTCAAGGAAATCGCCGGCAAGGCGAAGGGATTGCTGAAGGAGAAGATCGACCGGCAAATCGCCAAGGGAATGAAGCCCCGGCCGATCCGGGCGCTCATCGTGGGCATTCCCAACGTCGGCAAGTCGACGCTGATCAACCGGTTGGCTGGCCGCAATATCGCCCAGACCGGCGACCGCCCCGGCGTGACGAAGGGGCAGCAATGGATCCGCTTCGGCGGGGAGCTGGAGCTGCTGGACACGCCGGGCATCCTGTGGCCGAAGTTCGACGATCCGGTCGTCGGCTTCCGGCTCGCCGCGACGGGCGCGATCAAGGAGGACGTGCTGCATATCGACGAGGTCGGCTGTTTCGTTCTGAAAGCGTTGGTCGAGCAGTACGGCTCCGCGCTCGCCGAGCGTTACGGGCTGTCCGATCTTCCCGCGGAGCTTCCGGATACGCAAGCCGCCGTCGAAGTGCTCGAGAGCATCGGCAGGCGCAGAGGCTGCATCGTCGGCGGCGGACACGTCGATTACGAGAAGGCGGCTTCCGTGCTGCTTCGGGATTTGCGTTCCGGCAAGCTCGGCAGGATGACGCTCGAGCGCCCGGACGACGCGGGCGCATCGAGCTAAGGAGATGACGGCATGGGGACTCGCCTCTGTCTGAACGGCCCAGGGGCATTGAAGCGAGGCGGCGGCGATCGGCGGGGGATGTATTCTAGGGATAGCCTCTCTTCGCGTCTCTTACGGTCCGTACACTTCGAATTCATAGAGGGAATAGCCGTACGGCGTTCCCCGCGTCGTACCGTACATTCGAACGTATTTCGCGTTCTGCGCGGCGAACGTAATGTTCTCGATGCCTCCGCTTCCGTTCGAGGTGGAGTAGACGTCCGTCCAATTGACGGGCGTTCCGCTATCGTTGGAAATTTGGATTTTGAACGTTTTCGCGTAGGCGGCCTCCCAATTCAGCCGGACCCGGTTAATGCTTCGGCTGGAGCCGAGATTGACGTAAATCCATTGGGGATCGACGTATTCCGCGCTGGCCCATCTGGTTGAGGGATTGCCGTCGAAGGCTTTGGAGGCTTCGAATCCCGGTCCTTCGATCGAACTGGTGACGGCCGATTTGCCCAACGCGAGATTGCTGCCGCCCGGCGGACTGCCCGGCACGGGCTTCCACCAGTTGCCGGAAATGTACAGCATGTTGAGCAAGTTGTACGTATCGCTGAAGTAGCTCTCTTTTTTGTTTTTCATCCAGTCCCAGCCGGCATTGACCCAGCTCTGATGACTGGCGTTCGTCGTGCTTGCGGCAATGAACGGGGAGACGAACAGCGCCGTGGCGTAGCTGCCGAGCGTCGTGCCGCCCAGCGTGTATCCGTCTCTGATATTCGCCGGATTTCCTCCGGCTTTGCCCTTGATCCAGGTCGCCATCTTATCCGCGATATCCTTTCCTCTCGTATCCCCGTAGAGGGCGTAGTCCATGACGATTCGGAGCGGGACCCGGCCGGCGTTCCAGAAGTATTGGTTCGTTTCCTTGAACTCGCCCAAGTACCATTCGGGCGCCGGTTGCGGGGGATTGTTCACGACGAAATCGGAAATCAGCCCGGTCGTCGGCGAGTAGGCGTTGCTGAACGACGTATATACGCTATACAAGTTGTTAATGACGTTCAGCCAGGTCTGGTCGCCGGTAAAGTCGTAAAACGCGCGGAGATGGCTCAGCATCCAATCCGATGGTCGGGTGTTCAAGGCGCTCTTCGAGTCCCAATCGCCGAGGTTCAACCGGTTGTTCGTCGTCACGTAGCTCGCTTTGATGCCTTGCGTGATCATTTTCTGGGCTTCGGCCATATAGTTGACGGCGCCGCCCGAGCCCCATTGCCGGTCGGCAAGAATCAGCGAATAGGCGATGTCCAAATCGCCGTCGGTCGCCGAACCGAAATGTCCCTGGGCGTTGACGTGATCCGCTACGACCCAGCCCATCAAATTCGGATTTCCCGAGCTTTTGTAAGCCCGGGCCGTCTTGAACAAGCCGTCGTAGATCGTTTGGGCGTTCGGTTCGTAGCCGGCCATCAGCACGGTAATCACCATGCCGTAGCCTTGGCCTTCCGAGGAGCCGAGAGGCGTGAAGCCGTCCGGATTGCCCGTAATCTCCCCTTTGACGTAATAACCTCCGGGAAGCGAGGAGAGGTTGTTTTTCAGATACTTGCCTTTCCAGTAATCGTAGTAGGCGGCTACGGAAGCGTTCATCGAAGCTTGGGTCACGTGATTGGGCTTGATGATGCCGGGATAGCTGGCTTGCTGCGGAAACGGTTTCATTTCTCCTGCCGCGTGCGCCTTCTGCGAGCCTGCGGAAGGGCCCGACAACTGGACGCCGAGCAATGCGACGCATAGCGCGGCGCATCCGAGCAGCCTGCGCGTTTTCCGACTGGACCTTCGAGCTGCGTAATCCATCATTTTGCCTCCTTTTCAAAAATGGATGATGTCAAACGATGCAACGATAATCGCGGACGCCCTCCTTTCCCGAAAGTTAAAGCGCTTAAACATTTGGGGTAAAAAACAAGCCCAACACGGAATGCGATCCCAAATGCTAAGCTTATTTCTAAAATAGCATGACTTTACAACAATTGGCAACCCGTTTTTTTTTTGCCGAAGCCCCTCATTTTGATGGCGATTCGGAGCAAACAGAGCAAGACGAGGCGGTGGCAAGGTGTGCGGAAACGGTTCATGACAAATGTAACTATGATCGACGTACCGAAGTCGGCATACTAAAGGCAAAAAGGAAAGGGTGTGCGGGATGACGATTGCATCGATGAAAAATGTCGTGATCAGGTACGGTTCGCATGTGGCGCTCGACTACGTCGACCTTGACATTAACGAAGGGGAGATCGTCGGGCTGCTCGGTCCCAACGGCGCGGGCAAGACGACGTTGATTCAGGCGCTGACCGGAATGAAAGCTCTCGATCGAGGGGAGGTCGCGCTGTTCGGACAGTCCAAGAATGCGTTCTCTAATCGGAATAAGGAGAAGCTGGGGCTCGTTACGCAGGAGATTACGGTGTTCGAGGAATTGACGGCGAAGGAAAATTTGCTGTTTTTTGCCGGCGTGTACGGACTGAAAGGGGCGGAAAAGAAAAAGAGAGTCGCGGAAGCGTTGGAATTCGTCGGCCTGGGGGATCGGGCGAACAAGGTGTCGGCCAAATTTTCCGGAGGCATGAAGCGACGGTTGAATATCGCCTGCGCGCTGACGCACCGGCCCAAATTTTTAATCATGGACGAACCGACGGTCGGCATCGATCCGCAGTCGAGAAATTACATTCTGGAAGCGGTCCGGAAGTTAAGAGAGAACGGAACGACGATCTTATATACGACCCACTACATGATGGAAGTTCAAGCGATCGCCACCAGAGTGGTCATTATGGATCAAGGCCAGATTATCAAAGAGGGTACGGTGGACGAGCTGATCCGCACGATTCAGCATGAGGAAAAGGTTCAAATCGACGTGACCGATCCGGACCGGATTCCGATTCATCGATTGGAAGAGATCGCCGGCGTGAACAAGGTCGTAACGGCCGGAAGCCGGATCACGGTCGTTTCGGCGGCGGGGTCGGGCAATTTGGACCGGATCCTGTCACTGGTGAAGGAGCATGCGGGCGTACTCGGCATCCAGGCGGAAAAACCGAATTTGGAGGACGTCTTCTTAACGTTAACGGGCAAGCAGTTAAGAGATCGGGGGGATGAAGAGTGAGAGTGCTTTCGACGGTGAAATACACCGCGCTGAGAATGGCGAGAAGCTATATCGTGCTGCTTTTGCTGCTCGTCGTTCCGATCGTCCTCCTGACGATCTTTTCCTTCATCCTCTCCGGGTCCGTCACGGAAACGGGAGAGCCTTACATGTTCCAAACGGGACTTATCCAAGTGCTTTGCTTTCAGCTGTTCGGCGGCTCCCTTGTGATGCACCTGATCCACAACGATCTGCTCGCGGCCAATAAACCGAGAATGAGCGTCGTGCCATTCAATAAAACGATGTACGCATTTTCCCTCGTCATGTGCGGGACCGTATTCTCGATCGTGCTGGGCGTGATCCTGATGGCGTATACGCAGTTCGTATTGGGGCTCGTATGGGACAATTGGCCGTGGATGATCTACATCGTTTCCTTGATGGCCGTATTATCCAGCATCGTTTGCTTGATTTTCACCTTTTCCGTAAAAAACCATAAGCTGGCGGAACGATTAAGCGAAGTGTACGGCGTCGGGTTTATCGTGCTGGCCGGTCTGTTTTTCCCGCTGCCCCGCAACGCGTTTTTCGACTTTATGAGCTCCTACGGGAACCCGCTGGGATTATCGACAGGGGCGATTATCGAGATGAGCCGGTCCAATCCTGGGGAAGCTTGGTTGCAAGCGAATATTTTGCTCGCGGCGATCTGCGTCCTGTTCATCGTGATGGTGATTGCGGGCAGGAGGAGGCTGGCGTGACGATTTTCTATTATGCTTTAAAAAGAAGCTTCGGCAACACGACCAATCTGATCTTCCTTACGCTCTTCCCGATTGCCTGCATTTTTTTGCCTGCGGGAGAGTATTGGCCGACCCTTCCTTACGGCTATCAGTATTTCGGCATTCTTGTTCTGTTCGTCGGAATTCGGCTGACTTCGATCATTCTCGAGGATCGGGTCAAAGGCGTCGTCAAGCGTCTCGCGGTTGCGCCCATCAGCCATTTCCGCTATTTAAGCCAAAATCTGATGGCGTATTCCGTCATTTTGATCGCGCAATGCGCGATCGTCGTATACGGCGGCGTGCTGTACGGCCAAGAGCTGGTTCAGCCGTTCTGGCTCCTGATTCTGTATGTATCTTTCAGTTTCGCCTCCCTGGCTGCGGCGTTGGCGTGGATCTCCATTTTCCGCAGCAAGGAAGTCTCGTTTCTCGTCTATATGTCGCTCATCTTTCTGGTTGCCGTGCTGGGCGGAATGCTGATCCCGCTCGAGATGTTCCCCGAGATCCTGAAACGAATCGCGGTTTTGTTCCCGACCTATTGGCTGGATCAAGGCTTGGATTGGATCGTGAACGGACAAAATCTCGGCGATTTCCTTCTGATTAACGGGATCTTGTGGCTATATACGCTCATATTTGTCATAATGGGAAGCACGAGAAAAATTCATTATTAACACTTTATTAAGGCGGGGGGCAGCGGATGAAGACGATCATGGAGCCGGCGCGATTCGCGCATGGATGGCGCTTCCTGAATATCGGCGTGCTTGTCCATCTGTGGATTGTCGGCGAACCGACGATCGGTTCCTTCATCCTGATCCTGCTGCTGCTCGCCATGGTCAGCTTGCGCTGGCGGTTTCGCCTCCCGGCCTGGACCGTTCTGATCGACGCTTGCATTTGCTTCGCGTATATCCCGCATACCGAGTTGAGCTTATATGGATTGGCGCTGCCGATCTTCGAGCTTGCCGTAGCCGGGAAATGGCCGATTTCCCTGCTTTTTTTCGTTCAATTGCTTTTATCGGCGACGCCCGGCTTGTTGTTCTGGCATTACGTTCAAGCTTTTTTTGTCGGCTGTTATTCCCGGGCAATCATAAAGAACGAACGGAAGTACAAGCTGGAAGCGGACGAGCAACGCAGAGCCAGATACGAGCTGGAACGATTAAAGGCCGATCTGCTCGAGGCGAACCGCACGGCGGCGCTTCAGGCCGAGCTCGCAGAGAGATACCGAATATCGAGGCAGCTCCACGATCATCTCGGGCACGACTTGACCGGCGCATCGCTGGCCTTGCAAGCATACGAGTATGTTCAGGATCCGGAAGAAGCCCGGCAGCTGCTCCGGGAAGTCAATCAGCGCTTGGAGCGAAGCACGCAGAGGTTGCGGGATACCGTGCATAACCTGACGCCGACGGCATCGATCGGCGTGGAGAACCTGGAATACGTAATCCGGAATTTCGGACGCGTCGACATCCGGTTTCGGAAATCGGGCGATATGTCGCTCGTTCCGGCATATGGCTGGGGGCTGTTGGAAGCCTGCCTGAAGGAGGCTTTGACGAATGTCGCCAGGCATAGCGACGCCACCGAAGTCGAGACGGAGCTGCACGTCACGGATTCGATCGTGCGCCTGCGGATTCAGGATAACGGCTCCGCGATCAAGAACGACCGGGCGGGCAGCGGGTTAAGAAGCTTGCAAATGCGGGCTCGAGCCATAGGAGGAAGCCTGTCCGTCAGCCGGCAGCAGGGCTTCTTGCTCGTATGCGTGATTCCCATCGAGAGAAGGGGGGAAGGCGAATGAAGCTGCTCATCGTCGACGACGATCCGCTCGTATGCCGAAGCTTGCAGCTGCTGCTCGGGAAGGAACCCGGATTCGACGTGATCGGCTCGGCGAGCGACGGCCGGGAAGCCGTCGAGTCGTGCCGGGAGCGGCAGCCGGACGTCGTCTTGATGGACATTCAAATGCCGGTCATGAACGGAATCGAAAGCACGATGGCGATCAAAAAAGCGTTCCCCTCCGTTCGCGTGATGATGCTAACCACCTTCCAGGACGAAAAAAACATCAGGCTTGCCTTGCAGGCGGGAGCGGAAGGCTATTTGCTGAAATCCTCTCCCATCGATCATATGGCCCACCGGATCCGGGCGATCGCGGCCGGAACGACCGTGCTGGATCCGGACGTCTTAAGGACGATCATCGCGCCTTCCAGGGAAGCGATCGAAGGGTTGACCGAACGGGAAACGGATATCGTCGAGCTGATCGCGCAAGGCTTGTCGAATAAGGAAATCGGCGAACGGCTTTATTTAAGCGACGGAACGGTGCGCAATATGCTGACGATCATTTTGGACAAATTGGAGCTTCGCGACCGAACGCAGCTGGCGATCTATTACTGGCAACGAAAACGGGAGAGCGATTAAGACGTTACAGTCCATTTGAAGCCGTCGGGGATGTTCTTAAGGTCGCGGGATCGACCTGGGGGACATCCCGTTTTTGCGCGGATCGGAAAATGCAGGAATATGAACGTTAATGTCGAATGTCCAAAATACGCAAAAAAGTTCCAGGATTACGGAAACGGCCTGCGCGGTCGAACGTATTCATCTATATAAACGGAAATACGTCCTGGCATACGACATCACGCGGACCGGGAGGAGGGCGTTTGAAATGGTCAACTTCATGAAATTGCTGGCGCTTATGGCGGGTATCGCCTTGCTGAATATTCTCGTGCTCTCGCCCGGTTTTATCGGAATCCGGATCGGCGAAAGTCCGCTGGCGACCGCTGCCGGCGTGACCTTGCTGGTCGCCAGCGCGCTCGCGCTGCTCTACGGCATCTACGTCTGGCTGTTCAAGCCTCCGGCGACCTTGCCGGTCAAACAGGTCAAGACGCACGAGGATTACGTCGGCGCCTTGATGCGCTTCAGGCGGAGCCGGGCGGTCGGGAACGAGATCGGGCTGGCTCTGGATCAATTGGATCGAATCCGGAAGAAAAAAGACACGCTGATGAACGTGCTGAATCAGAGATTCGATCCGGGGGAGTTGAGCTACAAAAAATTCGCTTCCGCTATCTACGAGGTCGAGAAGCTGTTCTACTTGAACGTCAGGAGCGTGCTGAACCGACTCGACGTCTTCGACGAGGCGGATTTCGAACGGGTCATGAGCCAGCGGACGACGCCGTTCGCCCGCGATCTTCTGCAAGAGAAACGCAATTTGTACGGCGAGCTGCTGCATTTCGTGAGAAGCTCGCTCGAGACGAACGAGGAAATTCTGCTCAAGCTGCACAAGCTGCTGATCGAGGTGTCCCGCTTGAACAGCTTCGAGCCCGGGGACATCGAGAACATGCCGTGCATGAAAGAAATCGATATGCTGATCAAGCAAACCAAATATTACAAATAATGCGAGAGAGGTGATCGGATTGACCAAGAGAAGCAAATTTTTTCTGCTATCGGGTCTCATCTTGATCTTGGTCTTCGGACTCGTGTACGCCGGGGTCTCCCTAACCTCCAACCTGGGGAAAACGAAATCGCAAGTGACGTCGGAAGATGCGGCCAAACGATTAAATAAGCTGTATTCGAACGTGACGGTCAACGTCGAGCCGCCCGTCAAAGGCCAGATCGACCTGAACCCGGTCGACGTGGCGCAGTCGCTGCCCGACATTTCCAAATTCCCGGTAACGGTCGACAATACGACGAGCCACTATGTCGAGATTTTCTCCTCAACGGAAAAATCGGGGACGGGCGTCGACGGTTGGCTCACGGAAATAGCGAACGAATTCAATAAAGCGAAGATCGCCGTTAACGGCAATGCCGTATCGGTCAAAGTTCGCAATATCGCTTCCGGCACGGCGACGGACTACATCAAGTCCGGGAAGTACGTGCCCGACGCGTTTACGCCTTCGAACGAGCTGTGGGGCGAGATGGTCAAAGCCAGCGGAGTGAAAACCGAGCTGATCACGAACCGTCTTGTCGGCAACGTCCCCGGCATCGTCATCGCCAAGGCGAAGCACGACGCCCTGATCGAGACGTACGGATCGGTCAACGTCAAGACGGTCACCGAAGCGATCGCGAACAACGAGTTTTCCATGGGCTACACCGATCCGTTCGCCAGCTCGACGGGCTTGAACTTTCTCGTGACGGCGCTGCACACGTTCGACAGCGCCAATCCGCTCGGAGACCAAGCCGTGCAGGGCTTCGAGAAGTTCCAGGCGAACGTTCCGTTTATCGCGTCGACGACGATCCAGATGCGCGACGCGGCGAAGTCGGGCATGTTGGACGGCTTCGTGCTGGAGTATCAGACTTTCGTCAACGCCGCGGATTTGAAGGGGGGCTACGTGTTCACGCCTTTCGGCGTCCGGCACGACAGTCCGCTGTATGCGCTGGGAGATCTGCCGCAGGAGAAGCTGGACATCATCCGCGCGTTCGCCGAGTTCGTCGCGCAGGACAAATACCAGAGCTCGGGGCAGGAGAACGGCTTCAACAATTTGGAGGAATACAAGCCGGAGCTGGACGTGTGGGACGGCGACATGCTGATCGCCGCGCAGAAGCTGTGGAAGGAGAAGAAGGACGGCAGCAAGCCGATCTCCGCCGTATTCGTGGCCGACGTATCCGGCAGCATGGCGGGCGAACCGCTGAATCGGCTGAAAGAATCGTTGCTGCAAGGCCAGAAGTATCTGGGAAGGGACAATAGCATCGGCCTCATCTCCTATTCGAACAACGTGTCGATCAACTTGCCGATCGGCAAATACGACACGAACCAGCAGTCCATGTTCGTCGGCGCGGTGAGCAGCCTTCAGGCGAGCGGGGGAACGGCGACGTTCGACGCGGTCATCGTGGCGCTGAAGATGCTGCAGGACGAGATGGCGGTCAACCCGAACCAGAAACCGCTCATCTTCGTCTTAAGCGACGGCGAGACGAACGAAGGGCATTCGTTGAAGGATATCCGGGGATTGATCGAAACGTACGGCATCCCGATCTACACGGTCGGCTACAACGCCGACATCAAGGCGCTTCAAAGCATATCGAGCATCAATGAGGCGGCCAGCATCAACGCGGACACGGACGACGTCGTCTACAAGCTGGGCAACCTGTTCAACGTACAGATGTAAACAAGAGCCGGAGGAGGATCACGATGTCATCATTTTCCATGGAAGTCGTCAGCCCGGAAGAGATCAAAGCTGCGATCGAGCAAGAGGTCAAGCCCGTTCCCGAAGAGGTCGCGAAGCTGAAGGAAACGGCGGACGCCAACGTCGCCGCGATCATGGCTCTCGATCTCGACTCGTTCGAGAAGCGCAAAGAGATTCTGCAATCCATCGAGGGGTTCGGGCTGAAATCGATGAGGTCTTCTTCAGAGAAAAACGCCTTGCTCCAAGTGTCGATCGGCAACTTGTCCAAGTCGGGAGACGATGGCGGTCCGGTGGCCAGAGGCTTGGCCGAATTGCACACGCAATTGAAAGACCTCGACCCGAGCATCGTCGATTTCACGCGGCGGGGCTTTCTCGGCAAGCTGTTCAATCCGCTCAGGGCGTATTTCCTGAAATTCCAGAAAGCCGATTCCGTCATCGCCGATATCGTCGAGTCGTTGGACCGGGGGAAGACGACGCTCCGGAACGACAATACGACGCTCGAAATCGAGCAGCACGCCCTGCGGGATTTGACGAAAAAGCTGCAAAAGGAAATCGAGCTCGGCGCACTCATGGACGAATCGATCTCGGCGCAAGTCGATATGGCTCGAATGCGTAACGAAGATCCGGATAAAATTCGCTTTATTACCGAAGAAGTGCTGTTCCCTCTGCGGCAGCGCGTGATGGACCTGCAGCAGATGCTCGTCGTCAACCAGCAGGGGATCATGGCGATCGAGGTCGTCATCCGCAACAACAAGGAACTGATTCGCGGCGTCGACCGCGCCAAGAACGTCACGGTGTCGGCGCTCCGAATTTCCGTCACGGTCGCGAGCGCGCTGTACAATCAGAAGATCGTTCTGAAAAAGATCGAGCTGTTGAACGAGACGACGAACGAGCTGATCGCCAGCACGTCCCGCATGCTGAAGGATCAGGGGGCCGAGATTCACAAGCAGGCGCTGCAGGCGAGCGTCTCCGTGGAGACGTTGAAGCAAGCCTTTACCGACGTGCTCGCGGCTTTGGATTCGATCAGCACGTACAAACAGGAAGCGCTGCCCAAAATGCGCGATACGATCGATCAGTTCCGCGAGCTGGCCGACTCCGGGGAGAAGCAGATCCAGAGGCTGGAGAGAGGCCAAGCTCTCGGATTGTAAAAGAGGTTGTTCAAAAAGGAAAATCCCGCTTCCGTTCGTCGGCCGCCAAGTGACGCGGGCTGGACGGGCCGAACGGCCGAATGATATGATGGGTAGCGGGTGAAGCATACGATGAGCAACGAGACGAAAAACGCGGGAACGGACGGCAAGCCGTCGGCCGAATCCCAACAGAAATTCGCGGAACTGGTTCAGGCCGTGCGTCATAACGGCCTTGTCGTCTTACGATCGCGCTTCGACCAGGTCGAAGCGCAAGTGTTGAACCAGGACATTTACGGACCCGTATTTATTTTTACGGTTAAAGACGAAGCGGACCAAGCTTACGCTTGCGGTTTTTTCCTGCGCGAGCTGGTCGCGAAATTCCAGTCGGGCGGAGAGGCGGCGGCGGAATGGCTCGCTTCCTTCTTCGTCGAGCTGATGAGGACGGAAGGAGGCAAGCCGCTTCCAAAGCCGCCCGCGAACGAAGAAGAAGCGAAAGCGCTGATCGACAAGGTGCTTGTTCCGCAGTGCATATCCGCCGTCCGGGAGGAATTCGCGCCGGAGAACGTTCATGCCGGACTGGCCATGAACAAGGATCACGGACCGGTGTTCGAAACCGGATTCCCGTCGATCCGGGACGGCAACAACGTATGCGCCGTGCCGCTGCATCTGCTGTTCACGCATATGCTGCTGAACCGGGATCCGTCCGATCTGCTCCTGCAAGGGTTGTACAAGATCCGGGAGGAGCACGGGCTGTAATCGGAGACCGCATCCGCCAAGCTCGCCGGGCTCAACGATATTTGGAAGGAAGGACCGCGCCGAACGTGACGCGGTCCTTCTTGATGCGGCAAGCAATGCGGGGGCGGAAATGATATAATGGAGTCAACCGCTAGAAGGAGGCCTTCATGTTTATCGCAATCGGCATCTTGTTTCTCGTCCTCTATGGATTGATCGTATTTTATATCGGCTGGAGCGGCTGGTCCTGGATGAAGCCGGTCGTGTCGCGCCGGTTTCGCTGGCTGTACGGCATCGCGCTCGTTTTCCTCGCGACGTCCTTCATCACCGCGAGGGTGTTTCCCGGCTCGACGTTTCTGAACGTGATCGGTTCTTATTGGCTGGCGGCGTTAAGCTTGCTCGTGATGATTCTGCCGGTCGTTCATCTGATCGTGTGGCTGACCAAGCTGACGTCTCTCCCACGCCATCGCGTTCAGAAGTGGGCGGGAAGCGCAACGCTCGCGCTGCTCGTGACGCTGCTCGCTTTCGGAAGCTTTAATGCCTACAGCCCGACCGTGCGGGCTTACGATATTCATATCGACAAGAAGGGACCCGAAAGCGGAGAACTGACGATCGTGATGGCTTCCGATACGCATTTCGGCTACTTGTCGGGCAAGAATCACGCTCTTAGAATGATCGAGGAGATCAACGCGCTTTCGCCGGACATCGTGCTGCTGCCGGGCGATATTATCGACGACGACATCGTGCCGTACAAGGAGAAAGGCATCGGCGACATTTTGTCGCGAATCGAAGCCCCTTACGGCGTGTACGCTTCGTTAGGCAATCACGACAAGTTCAACGGCGAAATGGAGGAATTGATCGCGCTGCTCGAAGAAAGCGGCATGCGGGTGCTGTACGACGAGACGATCGACGTGGAAGATTGGCTGACGATCGTCGGCCGCAAGGACAAGAGCGACAGCGAGCGCGCGGAGCTGTCCGAGCTGATCGAGGGCGCCGATCCGTCCCGCGCCATGTTCCTGCTCGACCACCAGCCGCTCGGCTTCGACGTCGCGCAGCGGCTCGGCGTCGACCTTGTCGTCTCGGGCCATACCCACCGGGGGCAGATCGCGCCCGGCAATCTGATCACGAAACGACTCTTCGACAACGATTGGGGCTACTTGCGGAAGGAACAGCTTCATACGATCGTCTCCTCCGGCTACGGCTTCTGGGGACCGCCGATCCGCATCGGCTCGCGCGCGGAGATCGTGCTTATTCGGGCGACTTTTCAAACCTAACAACGATGCTTCGGGGAGGGGACCGACGATGAACGACGCCGCGAAAGTCCGCGAGCCGATCGTCTTGCTGATCGACGGAGAATGCAACATGTGCCACGGCATCGCGCGTTTCGTCATCCGGCGTGATCCTCGCGGACGCTTCCGGTTCGCATCGCAGCAATCGGAGTACGGACGGCGGAGGCTTGCGGAGGGCGGATTGCATGCGGATAGAATGGATACGTTCGTCATGATCGACCGCGGAACGTTTTATACGAAATCGACAGCAGCGCTGCGCGTCTGCATGAAGCTCGGATTGCCGTGGGCGCTCGCTTCCGTCGGGCTGATCGTTCCCCGCTTCCTCCGGGACCGCGTGTACGGCTTCGTCGCCGAAAGGCGCTATCGCTGGTTCGGAAAGCAAGAGGCGTGTCTTCTTCCGACGCCGGAGGTGAGATCGAGGTTTCTCGATCTCGCGCCGGGAGATTAAACGAGAGGCGAAGGCCTCTTTTTTTTGTGCGATCGGACAGGTTTGCTTGTCGTCGTTCACGCCAAATCCGTGGTCGCGAAGGAAGACTCCAGACTGCTCCAGAACGTGCGCAGGGCGTGGCTGACCAGCTTGTTGCGGTGCCGGATCGCGTAGATGCGGCGATCCGCGGTCCACGCCGGAATGGGCCGCGCCAACAGCTTGCCTTCCGCCAGCTCCTCCCGCAAGGAAGCCTCGGCGATCATGCCGAAGCCGATGCCGTGCCGGACGGCCGCCTTGAGCGCTTCGGAGCTCGAGACTTCGAGCGAGATGTCGAACCGGACGCCGCGTTCCTCCGCCCACCGGTCGATGAGCTGCCGGCTGATCGAACCTTGCTCGTGGGAAACGAAGGGCATGTCCGCCAGCATGTCGGGGCGCAGCTCGCCGGAGGAGGCGAACGGATGATCGGGGGAAAAGATGAGCACGAGATCGTCCCGGACGAGCGGGGTCACGACGAAATCCGCATCGTCGAAGCCGGTCTGGGAGATAATGCCGACGTCCAGCTCGTATTTTTTGATTTTCGCCATAATGACGGGCGCCGGGCAGACCTCAAGCAAAAGCTCGAGGCGCGGGAAGTCCCGCTTCGTTCTGCTCAGCAGCGGAGGCAGCATGTAGGTGGCCGGCGTGTGGGTGCTTCCAATCGCGAGTCTGCCCGCGGCCGTTCCCCGGTAGACGTCCATCAGCGACTCCGCTTCCGCGGACAGGGCCCCGATCTGGGAGGCGTAATGATAGAAGGCTTGTCCGGCGTCGGTCAGCTTGAGCACGTGATAGGAACGGGCGTGAAACAAGGAAACGCCCAATTCCTCCTGAAGCTTGTTCAGATGAAAGGTAACGGTCGGCTGCGTGACGCCGAGCTTGAGGGCGACCAGATTCAGCTTCTGCAAATCGACGGCAAGGACGAAAGCTTTCAATTGCTGCATGTTCATCGTCATGCTCCCTTCAGATGCAAACATTGATTTTCTTAATCTTATCCAACATTTTTTAGATTTGATTTAACTGATTGTTAACGCAGCGATAATTTCGGGCGCACCATCGTTTCGTACACTGGTTTCAGGGTCGCGGGAGCGACTCGGTGGATAAGACTCTCAAACGATGGAGGTTGCCATGGAAACGAATCAGAAAATGAAAGGCTTCGCGTATTCGCTGCTCGGGATCGCGTTGCTGTTGACGGCTTGCGGCAGCAAAGGGGAGCAAGGGGCGGGACAAGCGCCGTCCGAATCGCCGGGCGTTTCGGCCGCGGTTCAGCCTTCGGAGCCCGGTCCGTCGGCCGGGGAAGATGCGGAAGATACCGGAAAGACGATTTATTTGTACGGGAACGATTTCGTGGATTTCATTGCGCCCAAGTTCTCCGAGGAAACCGGTTATCGGATCGAAGCGGTCCACTACGGAGGCGGCGAGGCGCTGGCCAAGATCGAAGCGGAACAGGGCAATCCGCAATGGGACGTGCTGATGATGGACGGGCACGGCTCCGTGCGCAACCTGGCCGACCGCGGATTTCTGATGACCGGTTGGGAGCCGGAAGGGCTTGCCAGCTTGACCGAAACCGGCCGTACGCACGTTCCGGCGGATGGCGCCTATTTCCCGATCGGCATCCACGCCTCCGCCGTGATCGCGTACAATACGAAGCTGGTGACGGCCGAGCAGGCTCCGCGTACGTGGGAGCAATTTTTCGCCTACCCGGGACCGGTCGGACAAGCCGATCCGGCCATCGCCGCCCCAGTTTACCCGCTCGTATCCGCGTTCTTCGAGAAATGGGGCGTCGCCGAAGCGAAAAATCTCTACGAGGAACGGTTCAAGGCCGGCTTGCGCGTATATCCGAAGAACGGGCCTGTCGGCAAGGCGCTGCTGAGCGGCGAGATCCACGTCGCGGCGCTGCAGGAGCATAACGCGTACGAGCTCAAGCTGTCCGGCGAGCCGGTGGAAGTCGTCTGGCCGGATGAGGGCGCGCCGGGTAGCTTGCGCGTCGTCGCCGTCAGCAAGGCGACCAAAAATCCGGCGGCGGCGAAGGCGTTCGTCGAATATATGCTGAAGCCGGAAACGCAACGGATGCTCGCGTCGCTCGATTCCACCGACAGCTTCTTTACCCCGCTGGCCGAGGGCGTGCCGATGCGCAGCGAGCGCGAACAGAACGGCAAATTCCTGCTTCCGTCGGCGGAGTGGGCGGCCGCGCACGAAGAGGAAATCAAAACCTGGTTCGCCGATCAAAACGTGAAGTAGGAGACGACCATGAGAACCGCGGATTCGCGATGGGGAGGCGGGGTGACCCTCCTCCTGCTCGTTTTTATTTTCCTGCCGCTGCTTGCCGTGCTGGCCAACGCGGTGTTCCCCGGCTTGTTTTTCGGCCAGGCGCGCTTCGACGGATTCGGGCTGGTTGGGGAAATTTTCCGCCGTCCGCTATGGCGGCAATCGATGATCAATTCGGTGACGCTGGCGCTGGGCGCCGCCACGCTTGGCACCGCGCTCGGGGGCGCGCTCGCGACGATCCGGGCCAGATGGAGCTTCGCCGCGGCCAAATGGATCGATCTGACGGCATGGGTGCTGCTGATCGCGCCTTCGTTCATGATCGCCCAAGGCTGGGTGCTCTTCGCCAGCGCGGACGGACTCGTCCACGAATGGCTCGGATGGACGTGGGTCACCTCGCTCATTTTCCAGCCGGCCGGTCTCGTCATCGTGATGGCGCTAAGCAAATTTCCGCTCGCCTATTTTGCGATTCTTGCGGCGACGGAATGGAACGTGCGCCAGTTCGGCCACGCCGCCCGGCTGAACGGCGCGGGGCCGCTTACCGTATGGAGGACGATCGAGCTGCCGCTGGCGCTGCCTTCCTATCTGGCGGGGTGGACGCTCGTCTTCATGGACACGATCGGCGATTTCGGCTTGCCGGCCGCGCTCGCGACGGTTTATCGCTTTCCGACGCTGACCTATTCGATCTATTCGGCGATCTACCAGTCGCCGGTCCGCTTCGATATGGCCGGGGTGCTTGCCTTCTACCTCGTCGCGCTGCTGGCGCTCGCAATGGCGCTGCTGCTCTTCGCCGTCCGCCGTTCGCGATTCGACTTCCTGAACGCGCGAGCGGTTCAAGCCGTCCGCGCGAAGCCCAGGCACATCTGGGCGCTCAATGCGACGGTCGGGGCCTTCCTGCTCGTCTGCCTGGGCATTCCAATCGGCACGAGCGCGGTCGTCTCCGTATTGAAAAATATGGGAGGCGGACTGACGTCGGACAATCTGACGCTCGGCCATTACCGGGAGCTGTTGTCCGCGACCGCGGGAGACCACCGGCTGATCGATTTCGCGCAAGGGCTGGCGCATTCGCTGGCGATCGCCGCGGCGGCCGCCGTCTTCAGCATGCTGATCGGCTTCGTCGTCGCGTACGTGCTGTCGTTCACGGAATTCCGCCTCAAGCCGGCGCTGCAATTGTTTTCGATTTTGTCGCTCGCGGTGCCCGGCGTCGTGCTCGGCATCGGGTACATTTTCATCTGGAACCAGAAATGGCTGGAGCCGCTCGGCTTGCATCTGTACGGAACGCCCGCCCTTCTCGTCGTCGCGGGCATCGCCGGGGCCATTCCTTACGCGGTCAGAGTCCAGCTCGGGGCGTTCGGCAACTTGTCGGGCACGATGCTGAAGGCGGCGGCGATCCAGGGGGCGGGAACGTTCGATAGAATGAGGACCGTCGTCCTGCCGCTCGTCCGGCAATCGCTGCTGATCGCGACGTTGGCTGCCTTCGGGACGAGCATCTTCGATCTGGCACTCGCCTCGATGCTGAAGCCCGCGAATTATTCGCTGCTGCCGATCGTCATCGACCGGGCGTTCGAGTTTTCCCGGTACGGCTACGCGACGGCCGCGACGGTCGCGAGCTGCGTCGTCGTCGTCGCGATCCTGCTGCTCTTGCAGGCAACGGGTCGCGCCGTCTTCCGCCGCTTGGACCGAAAATCCGCTACGAAAGGATAGAATCGAACCGATGATCTTGAAAATGACGGGCGTCTCCAAAGCGTACGGTTCCCGGGAAGTGCTGAAGCCGTTGTCGTTCGGGGTCGAGCAAGGGGAACGCATCTGCATCCTCGGACCGTCCGGCTGCGGCAAATCGACGCTGCTCCAGATCGCCGCGGGCCTCGTTCCCGCGGACGGAGGGGAAGTGGAAATGGCGGGAACCGTCGTGGAACGGGGGAGCATCCGCGTTCCGCCGGAGAAGCGCCCGATTAACATGGTGTTTCAGGACTACGCGCTGTGGCCGCATCTGACCGTGAAGCAAAATATCGAATACGGGATGAAGCGGAGAAAGCTCGATCCGGGCGAAAGAGGCCGGAGGCTGGAGCGCCTGCGGGACATGCTCAAGCTGGGAGATTTGCTGGACCGGCTGCCGTCCCAATTGTCCGGCGGCCAGCAGCAGCGGGTCGGCATCGCCCGGGCGCTGGCGACCGAGCCGAAGCTGCTGCTGCTCGACGAACCGCTGTCCAATCTGGACGTCAAGCTAAGGACGGATATGAGAGGAGAGCTGGCGAGATTGCTGGGCGATCTGAATACCGCGGCGCTGTATGTCACGCACGACCGGATGGAGGCGTTCGCGATCGCCGATCGCATTCTCGTGCTGCGCGAAGGGACGATCGACCAGCTCGGGAAGCCGGACGACCTGTTCGAGCGGCCGGCGAGCCCGTGGGTCGCCCAGCTGATGGGGTATCATAACCGGCTGTCCGTGGCATTGCCGTCCGGCGGCGATCCCGTCGCCGACGTGGCCGGCGCCCGGGTGATCGGGCATCGGATGACTTCGCCGGGACGCGCCGGGAACGGCGTCATGATGGTTCATCCGGAAGCGATTGCCGTTCACACGGACCGGGAGTCCGCCGGGACGAACGTTTTGCCGGCGAAGGTCGCGCAGTCGATCTACGAAGGAACGAGATGGCGGATCGTCGCCGAGACGGCCGACGGCCAGCCGCTTCATCTGTTCCACGACGGGAGGGTGGAACCGGGCTCGGACGTCGCGCTGCGGCTGGCGCCGGAGCGGACGATGCTCTACGGCGAACCGGTTCTTGGCGCAGATGGGTAGACTGTTCGCTGTATCGGACGTCCACGGCTACGGGTATTTGCTGGAAGCGCTGCTGGAACGGGCGGGATTCGACCCGGACCGGGACAGCCTGTACTTGCTGGGAGACTACGTGAACAAAGGACCGGATTCCGCGGGCACGCTGGACACGATTCGAAGGCTTCGCGATGCGGGCGCCGTGGCGTTGCAGGGCAACAACGAACGGAAATGGCTTGCGCAGGTTCCGGGCGACGCGGTGCCGGACGTCCGGGACGCGGCCCGTTACTGCAGCTTCATCTCGGAGCTGCCGCTGTGGGCCGAGCACGGCCGGTTCATATTCGTGCATGCCGGGCTTCGGCCGGGCGTCCCCCTGCGCGAGCAGACGCCGGAGGACTTGACGGAAATCCGCGAGCCGTTCCACCAATCGGCCGTGATTGCGGGGCGAACGGTCGTGTTCGGACATACGTCGACTTTTCGCTTCGGATTAAATCCGCGCCGGGTATGGGCGGGCGAAGGCAAGCTTGGCATCGACACGGGAGCGGGGCACGGGCACTATTTAAGCTTGCTGGAATTGCACGGAGGATGGCAATGGTCCGTACCGGTAACGGATGCGGACGACATCCGGCTGAATCGTTTGCGGACGTTAGACGAAATATGATTGCTTAATCGCGGGGGATGTCCCATAAGGTCGCTAGATGCGCTAGATGACCTTAGCTTGGACATCCCTTTTCGCGTTTATCGAACAAAACGTCGGGAGATCGGGGCTTGGGCGGCGGACAAGTTTTTAACAATCACGCTGCGTATTCACGAGCTTCGACGCGGGGATACTTGCTTACTTGCACGATGAACACGGTTTAAATACGCAAGGCTTTTCTCCGTGTGCCGTCCTATCGTCATTATCCCCGTCGATCAGGGGAGAGCGCATGCGGCTCGTGCGGAGAGGCTCTTCCTCATGAGCGCCGTCCTATCGCCATTATCCCCGTCGATCAGGGGAGAAGCGCATGCGATTCGAGCGGAGGCTGTTCCTCTGTGTGCCGTCCTATCGCCATTATCCCCGTCGATCAGGGGAGAAGCGCATGCGATTTGAGCGGAGGCTGTTCCTCTGTGTGCCGTCCTATCGCCATTATCCCCGTCGATCAGGGGAGAACCGCATGCGATTTGAGCGGAGGCTTTTCCTCTATGTGCCTTCCTTTTGCCATTATCCCTGTCGATCAGAAGGGGACTCTGTATTTTGACGAATGTAACATCCGAATCTAGCGTTGATTGTATATTTTCGATAGGCGGTGGGGCGGCGATTGATTTAAACCGATGACGATGTCCAAAGCTGGAATGGGTACGAACATTTTCCGCGCCCCAACCTGAGCGAACGGGATATTGAGCATAGAGAGCGATTGGGATCAGTAAGGTGGCAAGAGGAATGGACCAAAAACTGTAAATCTCCTGACCAAAGGGGATATTGGGTATAGGGCAAAGATGGCGGAATGGGTAAGAACGTTTCTTGTCCCAGCCTGAACGAACGGGATATTGAGCATAGAGAGCGACTAGGGCATAAGGAGGTAAAAGAAGCCCGAACAGTCAAACACCTGAACGAATGGGATAGTGGACATAGCGAAGAGCAGACCGACAGGTGCGGAAGGAAGCAGGCAGGCAAGCATGCAGGATCCGCTCGTCAGTTCCGTTCGATTGAAGAAATTAGGGGGTTGGCATTCGGTCGACAATATCGGACAATGGAGAGAGCGCGGATTCGGGAGGCAAGCAAGGCATGGAAGAGATTAACCGTTTGACGTACGAGACGGAGCTGTGGGAGCGGGGGATTACGGCCGTAGCCGGCGTGGACGAAGTCGGCAGGGGATGCCTGTTCGGGGACGTCGTGGCGGCGGCCGTCATTCTGCCCGTCGGCCTCGTGCTGGAAGAGGTCAACGATTCGAAGCAAATCAGCGAGAAAAAAAGGGACAGGCTTTACGAACAAATCGTCGCGGAATCGGTCGCCTGGTCCGTGGCGAGGGTAGAGCCGTCCGTGATCGATACGATCAACATTCGCCAGGCGTCCAGGCTAGCGATGAAGCGGGCGGTGGAAGGGTTGCGGACGAAGGCCGGGCATTTGCTCGTCGACGCCGAGACGGTTGATCTGGACGTCGGGCAGACGGCCATTATCAAAGGCGACAGCTTAAGCCAGTCAATCGCAGCAGCGTCCATCGTAGCCAAGGTGACCCGGGACCGGTTGTGCGCGGAAGTGTGGGACGCGCTTTATCCAGGGTACGGGATCGCGGTACATAAAGGTTACGCCACGAAAGTCCACCGAGAAGCGCTATCCGCGCTCGGTCCGACGCCGATGCACCGGCGCAGCTTCCTTAGAGGCTTCGAAGCCGTGCAGCAGGAGCTGTTCTGATCGACCCGATTGGGTCGGTCGGAACTTCATTTACCTGCGGTCGTCGGAATGCCGATACATAGAGTAAGAATGCTCGCGGGGAGGAATCGGCATGAGCATGAACATCGGCCCGATGCTCCGGGCGATGATGGGCGAGTCGCAGCCGGGGGACGCCCGGTCGCTGGAGCTGAGAATCGGACAAATCGTCAGAGGCATGCTCTTGGAGCTGATGGACAATCAGGAGGCGCTCGTGAATATTAACGGAGTTCACGTTCGGGCGAAGCTGGAGGCGGAGATGTCTCCGGGAAGGAGCACGTTGCTGCAGGTTCAGCCGGGCGGACCCGGCGGGCTGGTTGCGCTCAAGCCGTTGGCCGACGCGACGGACGCCTTGCCCGAGGCGGGGCTGAAGGAAGTGCTCAAGTCGTTCGGGCTGCCGGATCAAAAATGGGCGATGGAGCTGATGCGGGGGCTGAAAAACGACGGATACCCGATCGGTAAGGGGGCGGCGGCGTTCTTTAACTCCGCGGCGGCGCTCAAGCCGGCCGGCGTCGACGCGGAGTCGTGGGCGAACGCGGCGGACGTCGCCTTCCGAAGAGGGCTGAAGCCGACGGAGACGACGCTTGCTTCGCTGCGGCAAGCGCTGTTCGGCCAGCCGGTGCACGAGGAACTGGCAAATTTCCGGACGGCGCTCGACGGCTGGCTCGGCGGAGCGAAGCCGCCCGCGCCGGAGGCCGCCGCGCTCGGACAGAGGCTGCAAAGCCTGCTGGCCCAGGGCGCGTCCATCCTTGCCGAAGGGGAAACGCAGCTTGCGGCCGAGAAGGCCGCGGCCCGATCGGGCGGCCCGGACAGAAGCGATGCTCCGGGCCAGCCGAGGGAAGGCGCGGCAACGGCAAGGGCGGGCGGCGAGACTGCCAGAGGAGGCGCGGAAGCGCAGCTCGCAAGGGGCGAAGGAGCGCGCGTCGCCTCGCCAGCGCAGGCGGCGCAGACCGGCGCGCCGCAGATCGCGGGCGCGCCGCCGCAAGCGGGCGCCGCCGAGGCCCGGCCGGATGCTTCGCGTCCGGCCGCGGGAACTGCGCAGCCGCCGGCCGCCGGAGCGGCCCCGGCTGCGGATGCGCGGGCGGGGCTGGCGGACAGCCGCCCCGCCCCGGAAGGCGCGGCCGCGCAAGGCAGCCGCGCCGAAGCTGCCGCCGCGCCGGGGACGGCGGCGCAGAAGCCGGAAGCGGGGTGGATCGGCCGCTTCCTGCAATGGCTCGGCGTCGGGCACGAGCGTCAGCTCCTGCACGCCGCCGAGCCGCGGTTGCCCGGCGCCGGAGACGCCGGGCCGGGCGCGGGCGCAGCAGCGGCCCAGCAGCCCGGAGGGGCGGACGCCCCCGGGCAGGAAGCGCGGCCCGCCGCGGAGACGCTCAAGGGCGCGCTGCTCGCCCTTGCGGCGCGCGACGACGTGCCGCCGGCGCTGCGCGAGGCGGCGCAGACGCTGGCCAATCAAGTGACCGGCCAGCAACTGCTGCTCGCGTCCGATCGGGGGCACGCGGCCCCGGTCAGCCATATGACGCTGTTCGTGCCGATGAAAGGCCCGGACGGCGAAACGACCGCTACGGTGCACGTTCAGACGAGACGAAGCCGGCGCGGGGAATGGGACGCGAACAACTGCCATCTGCTGTTCGACCTGCGAATGAAGCATATGGGCGATACGCTCGTCGACGTGCAGGTCGTCGACCGGATCGTTTCCTTGAAGCTGCTGAACGATTATCCCGGCATGGAAGCGTTGATCGCGCCCGCCCGCGAAGAGCTTGCCGCGGGCATGGCGGACGCCGGCTTCCAGCTGCTGTCGCTGTCGACCGCTCCGCTTCCGGCGTGGAAGGGCGGCTCCCTCGCGGCGGCCGCCGCAGCCGGATCCGCCGGCGCTTCGGATCGAGGCGCGATCGCCGGCGCTTACGCCGCCAAACCTTATAAAGGAGTCGACTACCGGGCATGAACGAAGGCCAAGCGGTGAAGAAGCGCGGGCCGAAGAAGGCCGTCGCCTTGAAATACGAGCCCGAGAACGGGGCCGCTCCGATCGTCGTCGCCAAAGGCCAAGGCGCGATCGCGGACGAGATCATGAGAAGGGCCCAGGAGAACGGGGTCCCGTTGCAGGAGGACTCCTCGCTCGTCGAGGTGTTATCCAAATTGGATCTGAACCAGGAAATTCCTCCCGAGCTGTATAAGCTCGTCGCCGAAGTGCTGAGCTTCGTCTATCGGTCGGATCGGCGCGCGGGCTTGGGCGCTAAGGGAGGGCGCGTCATTATGCCGTAAGGAGGCGTCGCTATGGACCGGGATGTTCGCCGTCCGGCGCGGCCGAAGGACCGCAGACCGGCAGTCGGCAGAGCGGGAGAAGCGGCGGCGGCCGACTATTTGCAGCGGGCGGGCTATACGGTGGTAGAACGCAATTGGCGTTGCCGTTCGGGGGAGATCGATCTGATCGCGCGCGACGGCGGAACGCTCGTGTTCGTCGAAGTCCGCTCGCGGACGAATCCGCTCCGCTACGGAACGGCGGCGGAGTCGGTTACGTTCCGCAAGGTTCGCCAAGTCCGCGAGCTTGCCGCGGTCTATCTGAAGCTAAGCGGCTCCGCGGACGAGCCGATCCGCTTCGACGTCGTGGCCGTCACGTTCGGGAACGACGGCTCCGTCGCCGAGCTTAAGCATATTCCGGGGGCCTTCTGAACGGCGATCGCGCAGTCTTGCCGAATGAGCGCGCGCCCCCGGCAGCCCCTCCCCGAACCCCCCGCAATTTCTCCGCAACCGGAAGCGCTGGAAGGACAAGAGAGACGGCGGGCAAGGCCGAAACCTCGAACGAACCTTCGAAAGCGCGAGAAAAACGGTTGTTTATCCGTATTTTCGGTGAATTCCCGCTTAAATCTGTGGAAAATGATAAAAAAATGAAACCATTCACATATGCATACGTAGTAGGGAAATAGACTCAAGAACTTAAGGGAGGAAACGCAACCGCATGGAATTCGAAACGATTCAGGGGAACCGGAAGAATCCGCAGCAGCAACAGCTGCCGCCCGGCTTTTTCAAGAAAGTCGGCATCGGCGTCGCCGTCGTCATCGTCGGGCTGCTCGCTTATTCTTCGTTTTACATTGTTCAGGAGCAGGAAAGGGCGGCCATTCTGACGTTCGGAAAATACACGGAAGAAAGGTCGGCGGGCCTGCACTTCAAGTGGCCGTATCCGATTCAGCAGGTCGTCATCGTTCCGGCCGAGCTGACCCAACGCATCCATATCGGCTATCGTCAGAACGGGGACGTGATCACGCCGGTCGAGGAAGAGGCGATGATGATCACGGGGGACGAGAACATCGTCTCGGCGGACGCCGTCGTCCAGTGGAAAATCAGCAACATTCGCGATTATTTGTACAATATCGACAATGCCGAGCAGTTCCTGCGCAATGCCGCGAGCTCATCCATCCGCTCCGTCATCGGCTCGGAGAAGCTCGATTACGCGATTACGGACGGGAAGACGGAGATTCAGGACAAAGTGCGCGAGAAGCTGCTCGAGCTGCAGGCGAAATACAACACCGGCATTCAGATCATCGACATCAAGTTCCAGGACATCGAGCCGCCGAGCGGCGCGGTCGAGGACGCGTTCCGCGAAGTCACGAACGCCCGCGAGGAGAAAAACACGAAAATCAACAACGCGGCGAAATACGAAAACGACAAAATTCCGAAGGCTCGCGGCGAAGCCCAGGCGCTGCTCGAAAACGCGGAAGCCGTGAAAAAATCGCGGATCCTGAACGCGCAAGGGGATGTGGCGCAATTCAACGCGATCTACGCGGAATACGCCAATAACAGAGCCGTTACCGAGAGCCGGCTTATTATCGAGACGCTGGAGAAAATTTTGCCGAAGGCCCAAATTTTCATCACCGAATCGAACGGGGACACCGTCAAGTACTTGCCGCTTAACGAGCTGCTTCGCAAATCGGGCAACTCGACCGATTCGACCGGCTCCGCCGGCGCGCAGCAAGGAGGGAACGCGCAATGAACAAAAAGCTGATCACGCTGCTCGGCGCGGCCGTCGTCGTCCTGATCCTCGGGGCAAGCTCGCTGTTCGTCGTCAAGGAAGGCGAATACAAGGTCGTGCTCAAATTCGGCGAAGCGGTGAGGGTGCAGCAAGACCCTGGCTTATACATGAAAATTCCGTTCATCGAAAGCGTATCGCCGCTCCCGAAATATCAAATGACGTATGAGAGCAATGCGACTTCGATTTTGACAAGGGACAAGAAGCCGATCATCGTCGACAATTACACGGTATGGAGAATCAGCAATCCGCAAAGCTTCCTGAGAACGGTCCAGACGGTCGCCGGAGGCGTCCAGCGGATCGACGAAGCGGTGTACAACTCCGTCCGCCGCAAGCTTTCCGAAGTCGATTATGATAATATCATTAGTGAGGATACGGCTCGCGGCAACATTAACGACGACATCACGAGCGACGTAGCGACCGCGATCGCGAGAGACAATTACGGCATCGAGATCGTCGATGTCCGGATCAAGCGCACCGATCTGCCGGAAAGCAACAAGGAGAGCGTCTATAACCGGATGATCTCGGACCGGCAATCGATCGCGGCGCGTTATTTGTCCGAAGGGGACGAGGAATCCCGCAAAATCACCTCGAAGGCGGACCGTACGGCGACCGAGCTGCTCGCGCAAGCCGAGGCTGACGCCAAGAAGATTATGGCGGAAGGCGAGCAAGAGGCCGCGAAAATCTACAACGATGCGTACGGCAAGGATCCCGAGTTCTATAACTTCTATCGGACGCTGCAAAGCTATGTTACGACGCTGAACAACGAGCCGGTCATCATGTTGCCGATCGATTCGCCGTATGCTCGCATTCTTCTTGGCAAATAAGCGCCATTGGAACGAGGGTGAGCAATTCTGACCAATTTACCATTACCGATGGAGCAGTTCAAGCGCTTCAAGGAAGAGATTACCCGCTTCATGATGATGTACAAATTCGCGCTGGACTCGCTCGAGACGAAGATCGAAATTTTGAAGGAAGAGTTCCAATTTCTGCACGACTACAATCCGATCGAGCATACGAAATCCCGGTTGAAGTCTGCGGAAAGCATTCTGAACAAAATCTATCGGAAACGCTGCGATCTCAGCTTCCCGAGCATTCGGGAGAACATCAAGGATATCGCGGGGCTGAGGATCACGTGCTCCTTCGTCTCCGACATTTATCGCATCAGCGACATGCTGCGCAACCAGAGCGATCTGACCGTCGTCGAGACGAAGGATTACATCCAAAATCCGAAGCCGAACGGGTATCAGAGCTTGCATATGATCGTTCAAGTTCCGGTCTACATGTCCGACCGCAGCGAGCAAGTGTGCGTCGAAGTGCAGATTCGCACGATCGCGATGGATTTCTGGGCGAGCCTGGAGCACAAGATTTTCTACAAATACAACGAGGCCGTACCGCCGGAGCTGCTGCGGGAGCTGAAGGAAGCGGCGGACTCCGCAGCTGCGCTGGACAAACAAATGGAACGGCTGCACCACGAAATTTCCGAAATCAAGGAGACGCGCACCGAAGCCGGGGGCCAAGGGGCGAAGCGGATCATTATCCGCGACCAGGAAATTCAAATTCCGGCGGCATTGCTGGAAATGATCGACGCAGGGCAAGGAAACGACTAGTTTCCTTGCCCTTTTTTTGTTGGAGCATTCGCTTTCGGACACAGATGATCTTATATGGAAGGAGGCCGGCAATTCTTCGTTCGGCTCAACGCGGCCCGAGCTCCCGATCCAGGCAGCGGTAGCTGACCGCTTCCGCGACGTCTTCGGAGCGGATCGCTTCGCGCCCGGCCAAATCGGCGATCGTGCGAGAGATTTTCAAGATGCGATCGTGCGCCCGGAAGCTGAGGCCGAGCCGTTCGTACACGTCCTGCAGCAGCATTTCGGCATCGGACGAGAGCTTCGCGTATTTGCGGAGCAGCGCGCCTTGCAGCTGGCTGTTCCGTTGAATGCCGTGCCGCCCGTAGCGTCTTGCTTGCCTTTCCGCGGCGTCGGCGACGACCTCCCGGGCTTCGGCGGACGACATTCCCCGCGCGGCGGAAGCAGGGAGAGATTGCTGGGGCAGCTCGACCTGCAAATCCAGACGGTCCGCTAACGGTCCCGACATGCGCGCCCGGTAACGGGCGATCGCCGTCTCCGTGCAGACGCAAGATCGCCCGTTCAAACCGCCGCCGTCGCCGAAGCCGCACGGACACGGGTTCATCGCGGCAGCCAGCATGAAACGGGCCGGGAAACGGCATACTCCACGCGCCCGCCCGATCGTCACTTCGCGGTCCTCGAGCGGCTGGCGCAACGCTTCCAGACAGACGCGCGAGAACTCGGGCAACTCGTCGAGGAACAGGATGCCGTGGTGGGCCAGCGTTACTTCTCCGGGCTTCGGAATCGAGCCGCCGCCGATGAGACCCGCTGCTGAAATCGTATGATGCGGCGTTCGAAACGGGCGGGCGCGAATGAGCCCGGCGCCGCCGGTCCCCAGCTTGCCGCAGACGCTGAAAATTTTCGTGACGGCGAGCGCTTCCTCGTCGCCTAGCGCCGGCATGATCGTCGGCAGCCTGCGGCAGAGCATCGTTTTGCCGGTGCCGGGAGGGCCGACGAACAATAAATTGTGCATGCCGCTGGCCGCGACGATCAGCGCACGCTTTCCCTGCTCCTGGCCGACCACGTCGGCGAGATCGACTTCGTTTTCCGCCCCGTTCCTCGCCTCCTTCGACGCGGCGGCGCGCTCGAAGCGCCGCAGCTTGTCCTGTCCGAATCCGGCAATGCCGCCCCCGGCGGCTCTCGATTCCTCATCCCCGCGAAACCATTCCGACAGCGACGCTACGCCGCGTACTTCGATGCCCGGGATGAGCGATGCCTCCGCGACGGCGGCATCGGGCACGACGACCCGGGACGCGCCGACCCGGCGGGCGAGCTCGGTCATCGGCAGCACGCCGGGCACGCCGCGCACCGTTCCGCTCAGCGACAATTCCCCGATGAACAGCGTACGCTCCAGCAATTCGTTCCCGATCTGTCCGCTGGCGCACAAGATGCCCGCGGCAATGGCCAGGTCGAAGGCGCTGCCTTCCTTGCGGAGATCCGCGGGAGCGAGGTTGATCGTGATCCGGTCGAGCGGAAATTTCATGCCGGCGTTCCGGATCGCCGCCCTGACCCGCTCGACGGACTCCCGCACCGCCGAATCGGGCAGGCCGACGACGGATACCTGCGGAAGGCCGGAGCTAATATTCACCTCGATCTCGATCAATCGTCCCTCGATGCCGAATACGCTCGCGCTCATGATTTTGGCATACACGAAAAAACACCCTCCTCCGTCATCGTTGCCGCAGACGGGAAAGGTGCTTCCTTTCCGAACAAAATATGTATTGTTAGCATACACGCCATCGATTTCGTTGTCAACGACGATTTTTCCGCTCAATCTTCGATTGTGATCCGCCGTCCGATTCTTTATGATCGGTATGAAGCAAACGCTTCCATATGTTTTTGACGAACGCGGAATAGGAGGTCGAAGGCGTTGTTGCCGAAAACGTTAAAGCACCGTCTCCTGGTTCTATTGCTCCTATGTTCCTTGTTCCCCGTCGTGTTTATCGGCAGCAGCTCGTATTCCTCGATGTACGCGATGCTGAAGAACAAGGCCGACAAAGGGATCGAGAGCAATTTGCATCTGGTGAGGCTGTCGTTCGAAAATACGCTCAGCCAGTTGAACCGCGCTTCCCAGCAGCTGGTCTATGAAGGGGAGACGGGCAATAAGCTAGAGACGTATTTGGGGACGGAGGATTTATACGAGAAGAGACATCTGGGGACGGAAATCATGAACGAGATGAGCCTGATTCATTTTACGAATCCGACGCTGGGAGTGATCTTCTACTATCTCGCGGACACGAACGAAGTCATCTTCCAGAATTCGCAGCTCGATCCCGGATTCGACATGTTCAAGCTTCCGGTATTGGCCGAGCAATTAAGCCTGACCTATTACGGGCCGCATACGTCGGTCAATCCGCTGGACGGCAACCGGGTGCTGTCGGTCGTTCGCAAGGTGAACACCCCTTCGCGGGACGACGTGTATCTTTATATCGAGACGGATTTCAAGCTGACGGACCGCATCCTGAATTCGGACGACATCCGGGATACGTTTCACTTGTTCGTCGACCGGGACGGCAGAATCGCTTACAGCGAAAGACAGGACGCATTTCGGATGGGGGATTCGCTGCCCCCGCCCGGCGGAGATTCGAACGAAATCAACGGCTATTATTTGTTCGAGGAGATCAGCAACCAGTCGTGGCGGGTCGTGGCGGCCATACCGAAATCGTCCTATCACGAGGAGATGATCCGCTGGGCCGCGCAATTCGCGATTATCGCGGTGCTCTCGGTCGGTATCGGCATGCTGCTCGCGATCGCGATCTGGCGCATGGTCTACAAGCCGCTGCTGCATCTGCAGCGCAATTTCCGCCGCATGAAAAACGGTCACATGTCCGAGCTGCCCGGGTACGATCGGGAGCCGCTGCTGGAGTTCGCCGAAATTCACCAGCAGTTTGCCTCGATGCGCCTGCGGATCAACGAGCTGATCCGGGATATCGACCGGGACGCGAGAAGCAGGCGGCAGCTCGAAATCGAAAATTTGCTGTACAAGATCAACCCGCACTTTATCCATAACACGCTCGATACGATTCGCTGGTTGGCGCGGGTCAACGGGCATCGCGAGACGGATCGGCTCGTCTCCACGTTGAACAAGCTGCTCTATTACAATCTTGGCAAGGGACGCACCGCGAGCCTCCGGGACGAGATTGAAGCGCTGAAGCATTACGTCCTGCTGCAGGGGGTTCGCTACAACTTTCATTTCGAGGTCCGGATCCAGGCCGATCCGAAGCTGCTGGAGCTGCCCGTCCCGCGGTTCATTCTCCAGCCGCTCGTGGAAAACTCGATCTCGCACGGCCTGAAAAACAAGGGCGAGGACCAGGGCGTCATCGAGGTCGCCGTCATCGAGGATCAAGGCGGCCGCGTCCGCATCGAGGTGCGGGACAACGGCTACGGGATGACCGAGGCGGAGGTGGCGCGGATGATGTCCGGGGAAGGCGGCTTGAGCCGCAAAACGGGCATGGGAATCGGCTGGCAGTATGTGCGGAGGATGCTGGATTTGCAATTCGGCGGGAAGGCGGACATGCAGGCGGAGAGCGGCCCGGACAAGGGGACGACGATTACGCTGCTGCTGCCGATCGTTCAAGAAGAAGAGGAGGAGACGTATGCTGAAAGTGATGGTCGTGGATGACGATTACCTCGTGCGGCAAGGCATCATTCGCGTTATGCCCTGGGATCGCTTCGGCATGAAAGTCGTCTGCGAAGCGAGCAACGGGGCGGAAGCGCTGGAGAAAATGACGGAGACGGACGTCGATCTGCTCCTTACGGATCTGGCGATGCCGGTCCTGTCGGGCCTTGAGCTGATCAAGCAGGTGAGGACGTCCTATCCGGGCATGCACGTCGTCGTGCTGACGTTCCACCACGAATTCGAGCTCGTCAAGGATGCGCTTCGTCTGGGCGTGCTCGATTATATTACGAAGGTCGAGCTGGAGAACGATCAGATGGGACCGATTCTGGAACGGATCGTCGAGCGGATCCGCCAACGGCCGCCGGCGGGCGGCTTGGGGGCCGAAGGCGGGCCGGACGCTTCGATCGGAGCGGACGAAGCGTGCGCGGTGTTCCGCGTTCACGGACCGGAGGGCCGCTGGGAACTGGCGGACGCAGCCGATGCGGGCGGCATTGGCGAAGGCGAAGCGTCATCGGCCCCCCGCCATCCTCTGGACGGGATCGTCGTCAAATGGCGGGGCGTGAAGGGGATGTCGAAATCTTCGCTGCTGCATAAGCTGCGGCTTCGCGGCGAAAACGAACTGTTTTACGGCGCGGAGGAAGGAATACGGGAGTATGAATGGCCGGCGGACCGCCTCGAGGACGATAAGCCGGCGTCTCGCGAGGAGATCGTCCAGCTTGGACGGGGCTGGACCGGTCTGGCCTGGCTGACGGATGCGGCCGCATTCGGCGGCTTGCTGGAGCGCACGGCCGCCCTGAAGCTGCCGGCGGCTCAGTTGGAGCAAATGCTGTACGTGGCGATGGAGGAGTGGGGCAAGGTGCTCGATTCGCGGCTGCTGCGATTCGACGAAGCCGAACGGCCGCAATCGTGGCAAGCCTGGGTGAAGCGGCTGCAAGCCATCCGTTCGAATGCCTACGCCCAAACGGACCGGCAGGCGTATTCGCCGGCGATCGTCGACAGCGTCGTCAAGGCGGCCGATTACGTCAAGCAACGCCTGAACGAAGACCTTCAGCTTCCCGGCATCGCCCGGGAGGTCAACATGAGCCGGAGCTATTTCAGCAAATGCTTTCGCGACATTACCGGCAAGACGTTCCAGGAATACGTCCGGGACTGCAGGATCGAGCATGCCGGCAAGCTGCTTCGCCATACGAGCAAGCCGATCAGCTGGGTCGCGTCCGAATCGGGCTATCCGAACGAGCGGTATTTCAGCAAAGTGTTCCGCGAGGCGACGGGCGAGCTGCCGCGCGATTACCGGAGAAAAAATCTGAAAAGTCACAATTGATCTTCCCGCAAGCGCAGCGATCGTCTTCCGGGCGACAGTTCCCCCGCCGGGCTCGAGACGATCCGTGAGCGGATTCAGGATGCATCATGCCGCTTCCATGAAGCGCTTTCAATTATCATATAAGCGTAGGTAAGCGATTTCACCACATAGGAGGTTGCGCAATGGCAAGTTCCAAAAGAAGACGGCTTCTCGGCATGCTGCTCGTCGCGGCGCTGGCGATCGCGGCATGCTCGAACCAATCGGACAGCGCTTCGAGCGGCGGGGATGCAAGCCCGAGCCCTTCGGCATCGCAGACCGGCGCGTCGAACGACGGGGCCCCGAAGGAAATCGATCCTTACTGGCTCGACGAGCCCGTCGAATTCACGACGTTCAAGCATGTCGGGGCGAACGCGACGCTGCCGTCGGGCGATACCGTGGAGAACAACCAGTACACGAGGTATTTGAAAGAGAAAGCGAATATCACGTCGAAAATTTTGTGGTACGCGTCCGGCAGCGACTTCGACCAGAAGTCGATGCTGGCGATCGGCAGCGGCGACATCCCGGACATTTTCGTCGTCGACGAGCAGACGTTCCGGACGCTTGCCAAGGCGGGCCAAATCGAGGATTTGACGGAGGTGTTCGCGGAGTACGCGGCGCCGCTCACCAAGGAGATTCTCGCATCGACCGAAGGACGGGCGTTGCAAGCGGCGACCATTCAAGGAAGGTTGATGGCCGTCCCGAATATCTCCGTGCAAGCGGACGCGGCAAGCATGCTGTTCGTCCGTCAGGACTGGCTGGAGCAGCTCGGGCTGGAAGGACCGAAAACGGTCGCGGACGTGGAGCGAATCGCCAAGGCGTTCGTCGACAACAAGCTGGGCGGAGACCATACGATCGGGTTGACGGGCCCGAACATGACGCTGACCGTGCCGATGAAGTCGGGCAGACACGATTTGAAGGGCTTTTACGCCGCTTACGGCGCATATCCGGGCAACTGGGTGAAAGACGCCGACGGCGGCATCGTATACGGCTCCATCCTGCCGGAAACGAAGGCGGCGCTGGGCAAGCTTCGCGACATGTATGCCGCCGGGCTGATCGACAAGGAATTCGCCATTCGCAAAGATACGGACCAGGTCGTCATCTCCGGCCAAGCGGGCATGTTCTTCGGTCCCTGGTGGTCCGGCGGCGTGCTTCGCGACACGTACGCCAACGATCCGGACGCGCTGTTCAAAGTGTATATGATCGAAGACGAAGCGGGCCGGATCAACAACTTGCAAATGCCGGTCAGTCAGAAGTTCGTCGTCGTGAAAAAAGGCTTCAAGCGTCCGGAAGCCGCGATCGTCTACATGAACACGTTCATCCGCGCGGAGCGCAAGGCGGAGCCGGACGCGGCGAAGCTGGATACGTCGATCAGCACGGAATTTTGGCCGATCGGCAACCCGACGTTCGACTATGCCGACGCGGTGGAGCGAAAATCCGTCATTCTCGCGGACGCGTTGGCCGGGAAAATCGCTCCCGACGAGCTGATTCCGGAAATGCGGGTGCTGTACGATCTGGCGAAAGCGGACGAAGCGGCCCCGAAGGCGGATTTGGCGGGATGGGGCCGATTCTACGGCTATACCGAGCCGGCGGAAATGCTCAAACGGCCGATGAATGCCGTCTACAACGAATATACGGTCACGACGCCGACGATGGAGCGCAAATGGGCGAACCTGAAAAAGCTGGAGGACGAGACGTTTTTCTCGATCGTGATGGGCAACAAGCCGCTCGAGGAATTCGACCGGTTCGTCGCCGACTGGAAAGCGCAAGGCGGCGACGAGATCGCGGCCGAAATCGCCGAAGAGCTGAAGCAGCGCTAATCGCGAAAGCGCCATTCTTACTTCCGTAATGGTGGCGCTTTTGCCATGCTACGGAAAGGAGACGGACGGGAGAGAATGAGAAGCTTCCAGAAGCATTACCACTTGATGCTGCTGCCGGGGATGCTGTTACTCGTCGCGTTTCAGCTCATTCCGCTGTTCGGCGTCGCGATCGCGTTCCAGCAGTTCAACATCGGGCTCGGAATCGCGAAATCGCCGTGGATCGGTCTCGAAAACTTCAAATACTTGTTCCAGATCCGGGACAGCAAAGTGATCTTCTACAATACGATTTTCATTTCCGCCGGGAAAATCGTCGCGGGCATCGTCGTGCCCGTCGCGTTCGCCGTGCTGCTGAACGAGCTTCGGGCCGCCGCGTTCAAGCGTTGGGTGCAGACCGTCGTCTATTTGCCGCACTTCCTGTCCTGGGTCATTCTGGCCGGCGTCATGATCGACATGCTGTCGACGAACGGCATCGTCAATCAGGTCATTCATGCGCTCGGCGGGGAGAAAATCATGTTTCTGGCGAGCAACGACTGGTTTCCCTGGATTCTGATCGGTTCGGACACGTGGAAGGATTTCGGATTCGCGGCCATCGTCTACCTGGCGGCGCTCGCGGGCATCGATCCGACGTTGTACGAGGCCGCCGAGATGGACGGGGCGACGCGGCTGCAGAAAATGCGCTACATTACGCTTCCGAGTCTCGTCACGACGGTCATTTTGCTGGCGACGCTCGCGATCGGCAACATTTTGAACGCGGGGTTCGACCAGATTTTCAATCTGTACAATCCGCTCGTCTACGCGTCGGGCGACGTCATCGACACATACGTGTATCGGGTCGGCCTCGTGCAGGCGCAATACGGCTTCGCGACCGCCGTCGGCTTGCTGAAATCGGTCATCGGATTCATCTTGATTATCCTTTCGTACCGGCTCGCGTACCGCTTCGCGAATTACCGGATCTTCTAAGGGGAAGGAGGTGCAGCCCGGATGGTGCAAGATCGATCGTTGTCGGCCCGCGTCTGGAACGGATTTCTGATCGCGGCGATGACGCTGATCGCCTTTAGCTCGCTCGCCCCGATCCTCCATACGGTTGCCGTGTCGTTCAGCAATTCGGCGGCGGCGGCGGGCGGCTTCATTACGTTCTGGCCGCAAGGCTTCAATCTGGAGTCGTACCGGAAAATCATCGAAGATCCCCACTTCGGCAACGCGTTCCTCGTGTCGACGAACCGGGTGCTGCTCGGAGGGGCGATCCAATTTGTCCTGACCGTCACGATGGCGTATCCGCTCTCCCGCAGTCCGCGGGAATTCAAGGCGCGCCATTACTATATGTGGTTCGTCCTTTTCACGATGCTGTTCAGCGGCGGGATCATCCCGCTCTATCTCGTCGTGAAGTACATGGGCATGTTCAACACGATCTGGGCGCTCGTACTGCCTGGAGCCGTCCCCGTATTCAACGTCGTCCTGCTGATGAATTTCTTCCGGAACCTGCCGAAGGAGCTCGGCGAAGCCGGGCTGATCGACGGGGCGGGGCCGTGGTATATGCTCGTCCGCATTTATTTGCCGTTGTCTCTGCCGGCGATCGCGACTGTCACGCTGTTCAGCGTCGTCGGCCATTGGAACGCGTTTTTCGACGGGCTGATCTTCATGCGGAGCGTGGAAAATTATCCGCTACAGACGTATATTCAGCAGCTCGTCGTGCAGCTGCCGCCGGAGTACATGGACTCCACCAATATGGACTTGCTCGACAAGATGTCCGACAAGACGTTGAACGCCGCGAAAATCATGGTCTCGATGATCCCGATTCTCGTCGTGTATCCGTTCCTGCAACGGTATTTCATTCACGGGATCATGCTCGGATCGGTAAAGGAGTAAAGGGAAGATGGACAATCCGGAACGGAAGCGAAGCTGGACGATCGAACGGACGATCCGGCATGAAGAGGAACGCGAATACTACGTCGAGGTTCCGTTCGAGCTGCCGGAGCGAACGGAAGAGCTCGGCATCGAGATCGAGGCCGCGCCGCTCGGGGAGGGCCGGACGGTTATCGATCTCGGGCTGAAGGATCCCGCAAGAATACGCGGCTGGAGCGGGGGCGCGAGAACGGCGGTCTTCGTCGGCCGGGAGAAGGCGACGCCGGGCTACTTGCCCGGCGAGCTGACGCCCGGCAGGTGGACCGTGCTGCTTGGCGCCTATCGCGTCCCGACGGGCGGTTGCCGGGTGAGCGTTCGCGTGACCGTCAAGCCGGAAACGGCACGTTGGCTGAAGGGCGATCTGCACGCCCATACCGAGCACAGCGACGGGACGTATACGCTGCGGGAAGCGGGGGCGATCATAGAAGCGCTCGGCTGCGATTTTCTCGCGACGACGGACCATAACGCGATCAGCCAAAATTACGCTCATCCGCAAGATGCGAACCTCGTGTTCATTCCCGGAATGGAGCTGACGACGACGCGCGGGCATGCCAACCTGCTTGGCGTGCCGGCGCCGGTCGACGACTTCCGCGCGTACGGCGCGGAAGATATTCGCCGCCTGGTCGCGACGGCGAAGCGGAACAAGGCCTTCGTCGTGCTGAACCACCCGCATTGCGACATGTGCCCGTGGGAGTGGGGCTTCGACGTCGACCCCGATGCCGTGGAAGTGTGGAACGGTCCGTGGACGGAACGCAACGACGGGGCGCTGGCTTGGTGGCAGGAGCAATTGGCTGCCGGCGGGAGGCTCGTCGCCGTCGGCGGAAGCGACGCGCATCGGCCGCATCCTTACGTGCGGCACGCATGGCCGACGACCTGGGTGTACGCGAATACGCGCACGGTCGAGGGCATCATGGAGGGCGTTCGGGCAGGACGCGTGTTTCTTTCGTACGCGCCGGACGGGCCGACGATCGACCTGACGCTCGGCTCGTGCATGATCGGAGACGTCTATGAGCCGCGTCCGGGGGACGAAGCCGATTTCAAGCTTAACCTTGCCGGGCTGCGCGAGGGCGACGCGGTGAAGATCGTTTCGGAGCGGGGGGTTGAACATCAATTTACGGCGGCGACGGACGGCGATCGCGCCTATTCATGGCCGATGCTCGAGCGGTTGTTTTACCGGGTCGAAGTATGGCGTTATTTCCCGGAGGCCGGCAGGGAGCTCGTTGCCGCGTTAAGCAATCCGGTTTACTTGCGCGGAGCGGACGGGGAACGGGGAGGCAACGGGAATTGGAAATGAAAGTCATGAGCTTTAATTTGCGCTACGACAATCCGGAGGACGGGGCCGACGCATGGCCGAACAGGGCGCATCGCGTTGCGGACGCCGTCAGGAAGGCCGATCCGACGTTGATCGGGACGCAGGAAGGGCTGCTGCACATGCTGGAGGATTTGCGGGATCGGCTGCCCGGCTACGCATGGCTCGGGGAGGGAAGGGAAGGCGGCGTTCGCGGCGAGCATAACGCCATCTTCTATAAGCAGGCCGAATTCGAAGCGCTCGATTCCGGACAATTCTGGCTGTCGGAGGACCCTTCCGCACCGGGCAGCAAGGGCTGGGACGGCTATTGCCCGCGAATTTGCACGTGGGCGCATTTCCGCAGTCTCCGTTGTCCGGGAGCGGAGGGGCTGATCTATAACACGCATCTCGATTTTGCCGGCCGCATCGCCAGGGAGAGGGGGGCGGCCCTGATCTGGCGGGCGATGAAGGCGCATGTCGCGCGCACGTCGCTTCCCGCGATTCTGACCGGCGACTTCAACGCGTATCCGGACAGCGCCCCGATCCGGTTCCTTCGCGGGGAGACGGCCTCGGACGGGGAAAGACCGAATTTGCGGGACGCCTATACGCTGCTCGGACCGAACGCGATCGGCTGTACCGCCCACGAATTCAACGGAGGCGTCGGCGGGCAGCCGCCGATCGACTATATTTTCGCGACGCCAGACGTCGAGCTCGTATCCGTGGAGATCGAGCGGGGCCGCTTCGACGGGGCTTACCCATCGGACCATTATCCGGTCGTCGCCGTCGTCCGGCTGCCGCGGGGTTCGGCCGGTCGGGCGTAGCTAGTCAGGGGCAGCCGGGACGGCGGACGATCGGCGGAGCGATTGTTGGACGTTCGATAGGAAAGGCGATGCTTATTCGTTCGTTCGAACGAGCATCGCTTTTTTGGCATTGTAGAAATACTAAAATTTTTGCGGCCGCACGTGGAGGGTTCATTGTGGGAAAACCGACTAGGAGGGTTGTGAGACAATGAGCTCCTGGTCGGACACGTGCCACCCTCTCATTGTTGCAATCTGCGACAATGAGCTCTTCGTCGGGCACGCTCCACCCTCTCATTGTTGCATTCTGCAACAATGAGCTCCTGATCGGGCCAGGCGCCCCCTCTCATTGTTGCATTCTGCGACAATGAGCTTCTGGTCAGGCACTTGCCCCCCTCTCATTGTTGCATTCTGCAACAATGAGCTTCTGGTCGAGCGCGTCGCCCCCTCTCATTGTTGCAATCTGCGACAATGAGCCTCTGGTCGGGCACGCGCCCCCCTCTCATTATTGCATGCTGCGACAATGAGCTCCTGATATCCGTCCGGTAACGGAACGCGCGGCGAGCATGAGTTTTCCAGCTTTGGACAAAATAAGGCAAGATTATCGACCAGGCCTATACCTATTACAAATGTGAGATACATTTCTCGTGTTTTCATATCAAAATTCGATGAAACCATTGCCAAAATAGACTAATAATTTGATGAAAAAGTGAGGAACGAAGCGGCAATTAGTGATACAATGATGAAGGTTTTGAGCGATGCGCGCCATCGCGACAACGGGCAAGCCGTTACGGCCTCGTCCGGCGCGAGCCGGGGGCGATCGGCCGCACCAGATATTATTGCGCACAACGGGAGGATGCCAAGGTCATGAATATTCATGAGTATCAAGGCAAGGAAGTCTTGAGGCAGTATGGCGTGAACGTGCCGCGCGGCAAAGTGGCGTTTACCGTCGACGAAGCCGTCGGCGCCGCGAAGGAACTCGGAAGCTCGGTCACCGTCGTCAAAGCCCAGATTCACGCGGGCGGACGCGGCAAGGCGGGCGGCGTCAAAATCGCCAAGAGCTTGGACGACGTCGCGAATTACGCGAAAGAGCTGCTCGGCAAAGTGCTCGTCACGCACCAGACGGGACCGGAAGGCAAGGAAGTGAAGCGTCTTCTGATCGAGGAAGGCTGCGACATCAAGAAGGAATATTACATCGGCGTCGTCGTCGACCGGGGAACCGGGCGGGTCGTCATGATGGGCTCCGAGGAAGGCGGCATGGACATCGAGGAAGTGGCCGCGAACACGCCGGAGAAAATCGTCAAAGTCGTCGTCGATCCGGCCGTCGGCCTGCAAACGTTCCAAGCCCGCCAGTTGGCTTACGATATTAACATTCCGGGCGAGCTCGTGAACAAAGCGGTCAAGTTCATGCTGGCTTTGTATAACGCGTTCGTGGACAAGGACTGCTCCATCGCGGAGATCAACCCGCTCGTCGTGACCGGCGCGGGAGACGTCATGGCGCTGGACGCGAAGCTCAATTTCGATTCCAACGCGCTGTTCCGCCACAAGGACATCGTCGAGCTGCGCGATCTGGACGAAGAGGACGAGAAGGAAATCCAGGCGTCCAAATTCGACCTGAGCTACATCGCCCTCGACGGCAACATCGGCTGCATGGTCAACGGCGCTGGCCTCGCGATGGCGACGATGGACATTATCAAATATTACGGCGGCTCTCCCGCCAACTTCCTGGACGTGGGCGGCGGCGCGACGAAAGAGAAAGTGACCGAGGCGTTCAAGATCATCCTGTCCGACGCGAACGTCAAAGGCATTTTCGTCAACATCTTCGGCGGCATCATGAAGTGCGACGTCATCGCGGAAGGCGTCGTGGCGGCCGCCCGCGAGCTCGGCCTCGACAAGCCGCTCGTCGTGCGCCTGGAAGGAACCAACGTGAAGCTGGGCAAAGAAATCCTGAACGGTTCCGGTCTCAACATCGTTGCCGCGGATTCGATGGCCGACGGCGCGCAAAAAATCGTTTCGCTTGTGAAGTGACAAGGGAGAACTTACCGGGGAGTGTATATTCATGAGTATTTTAATCGATAAAAATACCAAGGTAATCACCCAAGGCATCACGGGCGCGACGGGATCGTTCCACGCCAAGGGTGCTTTGGATTACGGGACGCAAATGGTCGGCGGCGTCACGCCGGGCAAGGGCGGCCAGACGATCGATTTCGACCTGGAGAACGGCTCCAAGGTGACGCTGCCGATCTTCAACACGGTGAAGGAAGCGGTCGCCGCGACGGGCGCCACGGCTTCCGTCATTTACGTCGCGCCGCCGTTCGCGGCCGATTCCATCATGGAAGCGGTAGAGGCGGAGCTCGACCTCGTCATCTGCATCACGGAAGGCATTCCGGTCATCGACATGATCAAGGTCAAGCGTTTCATGGAAGGCAAGAAAACGCGCCTGATCGGTCCGAACTGCCCGGGCGTCATTACGCCGGAGGAGTGCAAGATCGGCATTATGCCGGGCTATATTCACAAGAAGGGCCATGTCGGCGTCGTTTCCCGCAGCGGAACGCTGACATACGAAGCCGTTCATCAGCTGACGACTCGCGGCATCGGCCAATCGTCGGCGGTCGGCATCGGCGGAGATCCGGTCAAAGGCTCGGAGTTCATCGACATTCTGAAGCTGTTTAACGAAGATCCGGACACGTACGCCGTCATTATGATCGGCGAAATCGGCGGCACGGCGGAAGAGGAAGCGGCCGAATGGATCAAGGCGAACATGACGAAGCCGGTCGTCGGCTTCATCGGCGGCGCGACGGCGCCTCCGGGAAAACGGATGGGCCATGCCGGCGCGATCATTTCCGGCGGCAAGGGCACCGCGGCCGAGAAAATCTCCGTGCTCGAAGCGAATGGCATCCGCGTCGCTCCGACGCCTTCCGACATGGGCGCGACGCTCGTCGCCGTGCTCGAGGAAAATGGGCTGCTGGAAAAATGCAAATCTTAATGGTACAGTAACGTTAAAGAGGATGTTCAAAAAGTCAACCAACCTTCCCGGATGCATGGGCGAGCAGTTCGCCGTCAGGCGAACGACCAGCCTCGGTCCTGAGAAGCCGACTTTTTGAACGCTCACATAAAGCTTCGTCCGTCCGGCAGCGCGATCGCCGGACGGCCACGGCAAGGCAAGCAGCCTTCCGCCCCCTCCTGGAGAGGGTGTGGAAGGCTGTTTTCGTTGCGGGATTCGCCGACGGAGGAATCGCATTCGAATATCCGGGGAATAGAATGACGGGAGGAATCGGAAAATGACGAATGGCGGGGAAAGGAAATCATCCGAGAATGTCAGAGCCGTTACGAAAGCGGAAGCGCTGGAAACGGGCATGCCCAGGGACGTGCTGATCGCGCTGCATGAGACGGAGGGGGTAGGCCGAATTACGGTCGCGAACGTCCTGCTCCTCGGCGCGTCCAGAGGACCGGATTCCCTTCGTTATGCCGGAAGCTTCCGGGAGGGCGACTGGCGGGATTTGGGACTGAGCGCGAAGCAAGCGGGCGCCGTCGCGGCCAATATGCGAGCGGACTCGGCGGAGCGGCGGAGACGGAGAAGAGAGCGCGGGGGGATGGCCGTCGTCACGTATCTCGACGACGATTATCCGGAGCTGCTCTATGAAATATCGGATCCGCCATGGGTGCTCTATTGCCGCGGACGGATCGAATTGCTGCGCGTGCCGGCGATCGGAATCGTCGGCACGCGATTGGCGACCGGTTACGGCCGCAAGGTCGCGGAGGACCTCGCTGCGGGCTGCTCGAGCCGAATGGCGGTCGTCAGCGGCCTGGCCAGAGGGATCGACGCCGCCGCCCATACGGGCGCTCTGGAGGGCGCCTGCGGCACGATCGCGGTCGTCGCGGGTTGCGTGGATCAAATCTATCCTCCCGAGAACAAGGGGCTGCACCGGGAAATTTCCGAACGGGGGCTCGTCGTCTCCGAAAGTCCTCCGGATACGATTCTGCGGGCAGGGCTGTTCCCGCTGCGCAACCGGATCATCGCGGGCATGTCGCGCGGCGTCGTCGTCGTGGAAGCGGCCCGCAGAAGCGGCGCCCTTATTACGGCGGATCTGGCGCTCGGGTACAACCGCGACGTGTTCGTCGTCCCGGGTCAGATCACCTCCCCGCGGAGCCTGGGCGCGCTGGAATATTTCCGCAAGGGCGCCCATCCCGCGCTGGCGGCCGAGGACGTATTCCAGATGTATAAGCACGTGCTTCCGCCGGAATCGGACCCGGACGCGACGGTCCGGGACGCTTCGGACCCCGCCGCGCCCGAGGAATCGCTCGGCGATGACGAGCTTCGGATTTACCTTCTGCTGCTGGAAAGCCCCCGCACGATCGACGAGTTGGCGAATTTCACCGGGATGACATTTGGACATTTACACTCCGTTCTGCTATCTTTACTAATAAAACGAAAAATTCAACAACAACCCGGTTCCGTATATCATGTCCTTTAATAATGAAGGCATAAGAGCAAAACGACTTGGCGTCCATGCGCCAAAGAAGCTTTGCGGACATAAACACGAGGACTTGTCGACCGTTGGAGAGGAGGAATGGACGTGGCGGACTCGCTCGTGATCGTCGAATCGCCCGCGAAGGCGAAGACGATCGGAAAATATTTAGGAAGCAAATTTATCGTCAAAGCGTCCATGGGGCACATTCGCGACTTGCCCAAGAGCCAGATCGGCGTAGAGGTGGAGAACGACTTCCAGCCGAAGTACATTACGATTCGCGGCAAAGGCAACGTATTGAAGGAGCTGCGCGACGCCAGGAAAAAGGTTAAAAAAGTGTATCTCGCGGCCGACCCCGACCGTGAAGGCGAGGCGATCGCCTGGCATCTGGCGCATTATTTGGAACTGGACGAGAACGAGGCGTGCCGCGTCGTTTTTAACGAAATCACGAAGCAGGCGGTCAAGGACGCCTTCAAGACGCCCAGACCGATCGATATGGATCTGGTCAACGCCCAGCAAGCGAGAAGGGTGCTCGACCGGCTCGTCGGCTACAAGATCAGCCCGCTGCTCTGGAAGAAGGTCAAGAAGGGGCTTAGCGCCGGCCGCGTGCAATCGGTCGCGGTGAAGCTGATCTACGACCGCGAGAACGAGATCAACGCCTTCGTTCCGGAAGAATATTGGAGCATTACGGCCCACTTGGGCAAGGAGAAGTCGACCTTTGAGGCGAAATTCCACTCCGTTAACGGGGAGAAGAAGGAGCTGAAAAGCGAGGCCGAGGTGAAGGCCGTGCTGGCCTTGCTCGATAAGGGCGCGTTTACCGTTGGCGAAGTGAAGGAGAAGGAGCGGCAGCGCAACCCGTCGCCGCCCTTCATCACGAGTTCCTTGCAGCAGGAGGCCGCTCGCAAGCTCAATTTCCGCGCATCCAAGACGATGCAGATCGCCCAGCAGCTCTACGAGGGCGTCGACCTCGGCAAGGAAGGAACGGTCGGTCTCATCACGTATATGCGTACCGATTCGACCCGGATTTCCCCTGTCGCTCAAGAAGAAGCCAAAGCCTATATCGAAGAGAAGTACGGCAACGCGTATTTGCCCGAAACCCCGCGCGTATATGTGAAGAAGAACGCTTCCGCGCAAGACGCCCACGAGGCGATTCGTCCGACTTCCGCGCTTCGCGATCCCGAATCGGTCAAGGCGTATACGTCGAAGGATCAATTCCGGCTATACAAGCTGATCTGGGAACGGTTCGTCGCGAGCCAGATGGCTTCCGCCGTGCTCGACACGATGACGGTTGATCTGGCGAGCGGTCCCGTCGTGTTCCGCGCGAACGGCTCGAAGCTGAAGTTCCCCGGATTCATGAAGGTGTACGTCGAAGGCAACGACGACGGCACGACGGACGAGGACCGCCTGCTGCCGGCCTTGGCGACCGGAGACCGGGTGCAATCGACGGCGATCGATCCGAAGCAGCACTTCACGCAGCCGCCGCCGCGCTTCACGGAAGCGAGGCTCGTTCGCGCGCTGGAGGAGCTCGGCATCGGCCGTCCGAGCACGTACGCGCCGACGCTGGAGACGATCCAGAAGCGCAATTACGTCGCGATGGAAGAGAAGAAGTTCATCCCGACCGAGCTCGGGGAACTCGTCATCCAGCTGATGGAGGAGTTTTTCCCGGAAATTCTCGACGTGGAATTCACCGCCAACATGGAGGACGACCTGGACCACGTGGAGGAAGGCACGCAAGATTGGGTGAACGTCATCGGCGAGTTCTACAAGTCGTTTCAGGAACGGCTTAGCGTCGCCGAGGAAGAGATGAAGGAAGTCGAGATCAAGGACGAGCCGTCGGACGAGGTGTGCGACAAGTGCGGCAGCCAGATGGTGTACAAGATGGGCCGCTTCGGCAAGTTTCTGGCCTGCTCGGGGTTCCCGGACTGCCGCAACACGAAGCCGATCGTCAAGGACACGGGCGTCCGCTGTCCGAAATGCGCGGAAGGGCAGATCGTCGAACGCCGCAGCAAAAAGGGCCGGGTGTTCTACGGGTGCAACGCGTACCCGGAGTGCGACTTCGTCTCTTGGGACAAACCGGCGGCGAAGCCGTGCCCGAGCTGCGGCGGCCTGATGGTCGAAAAACGCGCGAAAGGCGAAACGAAGCTGAACTGCACCGTATGCGGCCATGCGGAGAGCGCCGAAGAAACGGACGAAGCCGCGGAATAGCGGGGGAGGGATACGCTTTGAACGAACAAACATCCGTGACGGTCATCGGCGCCGGTCTGGCGGGCAGCGAAGCCGCCTGGCAGATCGCCGCGCAAGGCGTCCCCGTCACGCTGTACGAGATGAGACCGGTGAGACGGACGCCCGCCCACCATACGGACGGCTTCGCCGAGCTGGTGTGCAGCAACAGCTTGCGGGCGAACGGCCTGACGAACGCCGTAGGCGTGCTGAAAGAAGAGATGAGGCGACTGGATTCCCTCATCCTCGCTTGCGCCGATCTGCACGCGGTGCCGGCGGGCGGCGCGCTGGCCGTCGACCGCGAAGGCTTCTCCGCGGAAGTGACGAAGAGGCTGCGGGAGCACCCGCTCGTCACCATCGCAAACGAGGAAGTGACGGCGATTCCGAACGACGGCATCGCCGTCGTCGCGACCGGGCCGCTCACCTCCCCGGAGCTATCTGACGACATCAAGCGGCTCCTCGGCGAGGAGTACTTCTATTTCTTCGATGCCGCGGCCCCGATCGTCGAGAAGGATTCCATCGATTTCGACAAGGTGTTCCTCGCGTCCCGGTATGACAAGGGCGAGGCCGCCTACTTGAATTGCCCGATGAACGAGGAAGAATTCAACGTCTTCTACGAAGCGCTAATCACGGCGGAGACGGCGGCCGTGAAGGATTTCGAGAAGGAGATGTATTTCGAAGGCTGCATGCCGATCGAAGCGATGGCCAAGCGCGGCAAACAGACGGTGCTGTTCGGCCCGATGAAGCCGGTCGGCCTCGTCGACCCCCGCACGGGCAAGAAGTCCCACGCGGTCGTCCAGCTGCGCCAGGACAACGCGGCCGGCACGCTGTACAATATCGTCGGCTTCCAGACCCATTTGAAATGGGGCGAACAGAAACGGGTTTTCTCGCTGATCCCGGGCTTGGAGAACGCGGAATTCGTCCGCTACGGCGTCATGCACCGGAACACGTTCATCAACTCGCCCAAGCTGCTCCGGTCCACGTACCAGTTCCGGGGGCGGGATACGCTGTTCTTCGCCGGACAGATGACCGGCGTCGAAGGTTACGTCGAATCCGCCGCCTCGGGGCTGATCGCGGGCTTGAACGCGGGCCGGCTGGCGCAAGGGCTGGAGCCGCTCGCGCTGCCTCCCCACACGACGCTCGGCAGCATGGCGCATTACATTACGACGGCGGATTTCAAGCACTTCCAGCCGATGAACGCGAACTTCGGACTTTTCCCCCCGCTCGGCTACCGGGCGAAGAGCAAGAAAGAGAAGAACGAGGCGATTGCCGCCCGCGCGCTCGAAAGCATCGAAGCGCTCGGACGGGACATCCGGCGGATACCCGCGTTGTAACCGAGGAAGCAGCGGCAGCATATATCCCTTATGCCGCTGCTTTTCCGGCTTTCCATCAATCAATCGGACGGGGAGGAATCGTTCATGGAAACGAGTTTTCACGCAACGACGATTTGCGCCATCCGCCATAACGGCAAAGGCGCGATCGCGGGCGACGGGCAAGTGACCTTCGGCAACAGCATGGTGATGAAAAACACCGCCAAAAAAGTGCGCCGGCTCTATCGGAATCAGGTGGTCGCGGGCTTCGCGGGTTCGGTGGCGGACGCGATCACGCTGTTCGAGAAGTTCGAGGCCAAGCTGGAGGAGCATCACGGCAACCTGCAGCGTTCCGCGGTCGAGCTGGCCAAGGATTGGCGTTCGGACCGCGTGCTGCGCAAGCTGGAGGCGATGATGATCGTCGTGGACGCGACGGGCATGCTGCTGCTGTCGGGCAACGGCGAAGTCATCGAGCCGGACGACGGCATTCTCGCGATCGGCTCCGGCGGCAGCTTCGCGCTGGCCGCGGCTAGGGCGCTCAAGCGCCACGCGCCCGCCATGGAGGCGAAGGACATCGCGCGCGCCGCGCTCGAGACGGCGGCGGATATCTGCGTGTATACGAACGATCAGATCATCGTCGAGGAAATCCAATGAGCGGAATCGACAAGCATAAAGGAGTGGAGCCCATGAACGATTCGCTGACGCCCCGCCAGATCGTCGCGGAGCTGGACAAATACATCGTCGGGCAGAAGTCCGCCAAGCGTTCGATGGCGGTCGCCCTGCGCAACCGATATCGCCGCAGCCGGCTTCCGGAGGCCATACGCGACGAAGTCGTGCCGAAAAACATCCTGATGATCGGACCGACGGGGGTCGGCAAGACCGAAATCGCGCGCAGGCTGGCCAAGCTCGTCCGGGCGCCGTTCGTGAAGGTCGAAGCGACGAAATTCACCGAAGTCGGCTACGTCGGCCGCGACGTCGAATCGATGGTGCGGGATCTCGTCGAGACGGCGATCCGCATGGTGAAGGAGGAGCGGACCGAGAAGGTGAAGGACAAAGCGGAGAAAGCGGCCAACGAACGCCTGGCGGCGCTGCTCGTGCCCGCCCCGGCCAAGCCGAAATCGCAAAAAAACCCGCTCGAGATGCTGTTCGGAGGCGGCGCGAACCCGAGCGACGAACCCGAGCCGGTCGATCCCGGCTTACAGGACAGACGGAGAGACGCGAAGGCGAAGCTCGAGGCGGGCCAGCTAGAGAACGAGCTCGTCGAGATCGAGGTCGAAGACAACGCGCCGAACATGTTCGACATGCTCGGCGGACCGGGTCAAGAGCAGCTCGGGAACATGCAGGAGATGCTCGGGCAATTTCTGCCGAAGCGCCGCAAGAAACGCCGGCTCCCGGTCAAGGAAGCCCGCAAGGTGCTGATCGTCGAAGAAGCGAACAAACTGATCGACATGGACGACGTCGTATCCGAGTCGGTTCGGCGGGCGGAGCAGTCCGGCATCATCTTCATCGACGAGATCGACAAAATCGCCAGCCAAGGGCGCGGGCAAGGGCCTGACGTGTCGCGGGAAGGCGTGCAGCGGGACATTCTGCCGATCGTCGAGGGGTCGACCGTCGTGACCAAATACGGCCCCGTGAAAACGGATTACGTGCTGTTCGTGGCGGCCGGCGCCTTCCATATCGCCAAGCCGTCCGACCTGATTCCCGAGCTGCAAGGCCGCTTCCCGATCCGCGTCGAGCTGAGCAGCTTGACCGACGAAGATTTCGTCCGCATTCTGACGGAGCCGGAGAACGCGTTGACGAAGCAATACGCGGCGCTGTTGGAGACGGAGGGCATTCAAGTGTCCTTCTCGGAGGCGGCCATCTCCGAGCTGGCGAGAATGGCGCAGGACGTGAATCGCAACATGGAGAACATCGGGGCGCGCAGGCTTCACACGCTGCTGGAGAAGCTGCTGGAAGACTTGAGCTTCGAGGCGCCCGAGCTGCAGTTGGAAGAGATGGTCATTACGCCGGAATACGTCCGCGAGAAGCTGTCCTCGATTGCAAGCAATCGAGATTTAAGCCAATATATTTTATAGAGAGAGCGTTCGTCGTATGCTTAGGAGGAAACGAAGACATGACGCTGTTGATGAAAACCCGCACGCTGAACAAGCTGCTGCAAGAGGCGGCGGGCAAGCCGCTCAACTTCCGCGAGATGGCGGAAAGGCTGAGGGAGACGATGCAAGGGGACGTGTTCGTCCTGAGCCGGAAAGGCAAGGTGCTCGGCTTGGCGCATTCCGCCGGCTTCCCCGAGATGTGGCTGCGCCGGGAACGCGCGGAAGAGCTGCGATTTCCCGCGGAAACGAACGAACGCTTGCTGCGCATTACGGAGACGGCCGCGAACGTGTCGTCGAATGAGGAAATTTTAACCCCGGTGGAAGCGGCGTTCGCGAACGGGATCGTCACGATCGTGCCGATCATCGGCGGAGGTGACAGATTAGGGACTTTGGTCCTATCCCGCGAACGCGAATCGTTTGGGGACGACGATCTAATTTTGGCCGAATATGGGTCTACCATAATAGGTACGGAGATACTGCGCGAAAGAATAGACGAGCGCGAGGCGGAGGCGAGAAGCAAAGCGATCGTCTCGGTCGCGGTCAATTCGCTGTCCTTCAGCGAGATGGAAGCCGTTGAGCAAATCTTCGAGGAGCTGGAAGGGAAAGAAGGCTTGCTCGTCGCCTCCAAAATCGCCGACCGCGCCGGAATTACGAGATCCGTCATCGTCAACGCGCTGCGCAAGCTGGAGAGCGCCGGCGTCATCGAAACGCGGTCGCTCGGCATGAAAGGCACCTATATTCGGATTCTGAACGTCTATCTGCTGCAGGAGCTGGAAGCGCGAAAAAGCTGAAACGCCTTGACTCGACGCCTTGGAAAGCCCGATCTTTTGCGAAAAAGATTAGGGCTTTTTTCTTATTGTCACTGGAACGGATGTCGTAGATGATTGATCTTAGAATTTTTTAATTTGTCGTTTCGTGTAATTTTTATCTGACAAATGACGAATGTCTTGTCGGACAAGCAGGAATTTAGGGGAATAACGTGGAATTACAGTTGCTAATAGCGGTGGTTTGCGACGAAGGATTAAAATTTTATCATGATCGAGACCTAAGGAGGGGGCTGACTATGGAACTATTGGGGGGCGCCGCGTTCCACCGTCTGGAGAACGCGATTCAAGCTTCGGCGATGAGGCACCGCGTCATATCCAACAATATCGCCAACAACGATACGCCGTATTTCAAGAGATCCGACGTCGTGTTCGAAGAGCTGCTGGCCCAGGCGATCGGTTCGCAAGCCGGAGGAGCGCTCGCGGGCAGATTGACAGACGCCCGCCATATTCCGATCAACGGGGCTTACCCGTCGCCGTCTCCGCGGGTCGCGACGGACGAGTCGACGGCTTTCAATCATAACGGCAACAACGTCGACATCGAGAAGGAGATGGCGATGCTGGCCGAAAACCATCTCAGGTACAACTTGTTGAGCCAGCAAGTGAGCCACGAGGTGAAAATGCTCAGAATCGGAATAAAAGGGGTCGTGTAACGGATGAAGCTGACCGGGTTTGAGATTAGCGCGTCCGCCTTGACCGCGCAGCGGCTCCGAATGGACGTCATCTCCGCCAACATCGCCAACGCGGAGACGACGCGCGCGAGCTACGTCGACGGACAATTCGTGCCGTACCGGCGCAAGGTCGTCGTCATGGAAGCGGCGCAGCCGAAGTTCCAGGACGTGCTGGCGCAGCAGCTGAACGGGGCTTCGGCGCAAGGGGTGAGAGTGCAGGCGATCCGGGAGGACGCCTCGCCGTTCAAGCAAGTGTATAACCCGACCCATCCGGACGCGGACCCGAACGGCATGGTCTATATGCCGAACGTGGACATGCTGAAGGAGCAGGTCGATCTGCTTGCGGCTTTTCGCTCGTACGAGTCCAATGTCACCGCGCTTAACGCGCGGAAAGCGATGTTCATGAAAGCGTTGGAAATCGGCCGCTGACGGATGCCGTTAACGATTCGACGGGCCGCGTAGGCGCCCGAAAATGGGAGAAGGGGTGTTGGCATGATGATTAACGCGGTGATCGGCCCCGCGAATCCGGTCGCGGGCGTATCCTTGAACCAGACGCAGGCGAGAGCGACGCCCGCGGAAGCGACGGAAAGCTTCGCGAGCTATCTGAAGAACGCGCTGGACAGCGTAGCGGCGCAAGAACAGTACGTACATAAAATGAACGATCTATTCCTAATCGGAGAGGTGGACGAAAACCAAGTGATGATCGCCGCGTCGCAGGCGGAACTGAGTCTCTCCCTGACCGGGCAGGTGCGCAACAAAGTCATCGAAGCGTACCAAGAGATCATGCGCATGCAGATGTAGCCAAGCTAACGACATACGGACGCTCGGGCGGCCGGGAAAGGGCGGAGGCTCTCCGCCCTTCCCGTTCCCCGTCGTTCTAACCGCAGGTGGGGTGAAATCGTGAACGAGAAGTGGGCACAGGTTCGAGAAAAGCTGCTCGGTTTCTGGAACCAGTACAGCAAAGCGCAAAAATGGGTTCTCGCCTCAACAGCAGCCTTATTGCTATTCGCGATCATTATATTGACTTATTTGTTCACCAGGACCGAATACGAGCTCGCCTTTCAGAACTTGGACAGCACGGACGCGGCCGGCATCATCGAATACTTGGAAGGCAACGGCATCAGCTACAAGCTGAGCGACGCGGGCACGAGCATCTACGTGCCGAGCGCTTCGGCCTCGAGGGTGAAAGTGGACGTCGGTTCGCAGGGGCTCGTGCAGAACGGCTCGATCGGCTTCCCCGAGCTGAGCAAATCGTCTTCCGCGATCGGCACGACGGACCAGGAATTCAACGTCAAGTTCCGCAACGCGCTGAACGGGGAAGTGCAGCAGCTGTTGCTGGCCAAGCAAGGCGTCGCCAGGGTCAAGGCGCTCGTCACGCTGCCGGAGGATTCCGTATTCCTTAACGATTCCTCCAAGGACAAGGCGATCGCGTCCGTCGTCATCACGTTCAAGCCGGGCTTCCGGCCCAGGCAAGAAGAGATCGACAGCTACTACAACCTCGTGAAGTCCGCGGTCCCGAACCTGGACATCAACGATATTACGATCAGCAGCAGCACCGGGGATCTGACTCCGTCGACGCAGCTGGGCGGCGGGGGACTCGGAGGGGCGCTCTTCGAAACGCAGTTCGCGATCCAGAACGAATTCGAGAACACGCTCAAAAGAAACATCCAAAACTTCCTGAATCCGATCGTCGGCATGGACAATATGGTCGTCAGCGTCGTCTCGTCGCTGAACTTCGACCGCAAGACGTCTCAGGAGCAATTGGTAGAGCCGCTGCCTAACAACGATAACCGGGGCGTCGAGATCAGCCGTCAAGACAGCAGCGAGATCTACGAGGGACAGGACGGCCAGGCAGGCGGCGTGGCGGGCACGGGAGAAACGGACGTGGCCAATTATCCCGCGGCCGGCAGCACGGGTTCCTCTTCGTCGGAAAAAGTCAGCAGCACGGTCAACTATGAAGTTAATCGCATTACTAATAATATCGACTACGGCCCTTATAAAGTTAAGGACTTGGCGATAAATGTCGGCGTAAACGCCGCGAACACGACGCCGGAGATGCTGGCCGAAATTCACGGCGCGTTGATCCGCAGCGCAAGAGTGCTCCTGGCCGAATCCGGATTGGAATTGTCGGACGAGGCGCTCATGCAGCGCGTATCCGTACTGGCTCAGTCGTTCGAAGGCACGGAAACGGCGACCGGAGGCACGACGTCCTCCATGTACTGGCTGGCCGGCGCGGGCTTGCTCGCCTTGGCGCTGCTCGGAGGCGGAGGCTACTATCTGTATCGTCGCCGCAAGGCCGCGCAAGCGGACGAAGAGATCGAAGCCGCGCCTCGCGTGGAGATGCCGACGATCGATATCGACAACGTAACCAGCGAAAGCCAAGTGCGCAAGCAGCTGGAAAGCTTGGCCAAGCGCAAGCCGGACGAATTCGTCAATCTGCTCCGGACTTGGCTGGTGGATGAATAGAGGTGGCTGTGGTGGCGAAAGGAATTCAATTGTCCGGAAGGCAAAAAGCAGCCATTCTGCTCATTACTCTCGGACCGGAAGTATCCGCGCAAGTGTTCAAGCACTTGCGCGACGAAGAAATCGAACAATTGACGCTCGAGATCGCCAACGTCCGGAAGGTCGACGCCGGAGAGAAGGAAATGATCCTGAGCGAATTTCATCAAATTTGCGTCGCGCAGGAGTACATAACGCAAGGCGGGATTACATACGCGAAGGAAATTTTGGAGAAGGCGCTCGGCTCGCAGAAGGCGATGGACATTCTGAACCGGCTCACGGCGACGCTTCAAGTCCGCCCGTTCGACTTCGCCCGCAAGGCGGAGCCTTCGCAAATTCTCAACTTCATCCAGAACGAGAACTCGCAGACGATCGCCCTGGTGCTCTCCTACTTGCAGCCGGAGCAATCGTCGGCCGTTCTGTCGTCCCTGCCGCAGGAGAAGCAGGCCGAAGTGGCCCGGCGGATAGCGCTGATGGACAGCACTTCCCCGGAGGTCATCGCCCAAGTCGAGAGAGTGCTCGAACAGAAGCTGAGCTCGACGGTGACCCAGGACTACACGAACGCGGGGGGCATCGAAGCGATCGTTCACATCTTGAACGGCGTCGACCGGGGCACGGAGCGGACGATTCTGGATTCGCTCGAAATCCAGGATCCGGAGCTGGCGGAAGAGATCAAGAAGCGGATGTTCGTGTTCGAGGACATCGTCAATCTGGACAACCGTTCCATTCAGCGCATCATTCGCGATATCGAGAACGCGGATCTCCAGCTCGCGCTCAAAGTCGCCAGCGAGGAAGTCCGGGAATCGATCTTCCGAAACATGTCGAAGCGAATGGCCGAGACGTTCAAGGAAGAGATGGAATACATGGGGCCGGTCCGGCTGCGCGACGTCGAAGAAGCGCAGACGCGCATCGTAGCGACGATCCGCAGACTGGAAGAAGCGGGAGAGATCATCATCGCCCGCGGCGGAGGAGACGATATCATTGTCTAATCTCATCAAATCCTCTCATGTCGTATCGCTCGAAGATTTAAAGAGATTAGAGTGGATCCGGAAAATCGCGCCCGTTCAACAAAATATTTCGCCATCTGATGAGGCAAGCGAAGGAAATCCGGAGATCGATGTCGAAACTCAATCGATAAGAGATCGCATTTTGGCCGATGCGGAACATACGGCGGAACAGATTCTTCAACAGGCCAGGCAAGAAGCCGAACGAATTCGCGCCGAAGCGGAACGGGCCGCGGAAGAGTGGTGGCGGACGCGACGGGACGAGGACGAACGGATTCGGGAAGAAGCCCGCGGCGAGGGGCGCGAGGAAGGCTACCGCGCCGGGGCCGCCGAGGCGGAAGAGCGGCTCGGGCAAGAATGGGAATCCCGGCTGCAGGAAGCCCGAACGATCGTGCTGCAAGCCTACGAAGCGAAAGAGGCGATCGTCACGGAAGGCGAGACGTTCCTTGTCGAGCTGAGCTGCTCGATCGCCGAGAAAATTTTGAACCAAAAGCTGGCCGAAGCGCCGGAATGGTCGATGAAGCTGTTCGAAAAGGCGCTAGCCCGCAGGAAGGAACAAGGCGTCATCGTTCTTTGCGTATCGCCTTCGCAATTTGCTTTCGTTCAAGCGGCGAAGGACGAGCTGTCCTTCGCACTCGACGCCCAGGCCGAGCTGCAGATCGTGCCGGATCCTTCGATCAAGGACGGGGGCTGCATCGTCCGGTCCGCCTTCGGCAGCATCGACGCCCGCGTCGACACCCAGCTGGAAACGATCCGCGAGCAATTGCTCAAGGTCGCTTCCTACCGGGGCGAGGAGGGACAACGCGATGCCGTTCCATGACATAAGGCGCTATACGGACACGTTGCGCGAGATGGAGTCGCTGCGGATCAACGGGAAGGTCATCCAGATTATCGGCTTGACCGTCGAATCGGAAGGCCCCGACGCCAGCATCGGGGACGTGTGCGCGATCCATCCGATGAAGGGCGGCAAGCCGGTATTGGCCGAAGTCGTCGGCTTCCGGGACAATCGGGTGCTGCTCATGCCGCTCGGGGAGCTCCACTCCGTCGGACCCGGCTGCGACGTCGTGGCGACGGGCAATCCGCTGACGGTGCAGGTCGGCTCCGAGCTGCTCGGCAAAGTGCTGGACGGCCTGGGCCGTCCGCTGGACGGTTCGCGGCTGTCGGCGCGAATGCCGCATTATTCGACGAACAATTCGCCCGGCAACCCCCTCGACAGACCGCGCGTAACGATCCCTCTCGGCGTCGGCGTGCGGGCGATAGACGGTTTGCTGACCGTCGGAGAAGGGCAACGGATCGGCATCTTCGCCGGTTCGGGCGTCGGGAAGAGCACCTTGCTCGGCATGATCGCGAGGAATACGTCGGCGGACGTGAACGTGATCGCGTTGATCGGGGAGCGCGGTCGCGAGGTGCTGGAATTCGTCGAGAAGGATCTCGGGCCGGAGGGGCTGGCCCGCTCCGTCGTCGTCGTGGCGACCTCCGATCAGCCGGCGCTGATCCGGATCAAGGGCGCCCTGATCGCGACGACGATCGCCGAATATTTCCGGGACCGGGGCATGAACGTCATGCTGATGATGGACTCTGTCACGCGGTACGCGATGGCGATGCGCGAAGTCGGGCTCGCGATCGGGGAGCCCCCGGCGACGAGGGGCTATACGCCGTCCGTATTCGCGGCGCTGCCCAAGCTGCTCGAACGCGCGGGAACCGGGCCCACGGGCTCGATTACCGCTTTCTATACGGTGCTGGTCGACGGAGACGACATGAACGAACCGATCGCGGACGCCGTCCGCGGCATTCTCGACGGGCATATCGTGCTGCAGCGAAGCTTGGCGAACAAGGGCCATTTCCCCGCGATCGACGTGCTGTCCAGCGTCAGCCGGGTGATGAAGGACATCGTCGGCGAGGAACAGCAGGGCGCCGCCGAGCAGCTGAAGAAATTGCTCGCCGTCTATCGGGATTCCGAGGATTTGATCAATATCGGGGCCTACCAGAACGGCTCTAATCCCGAGATCGACAAGGCGATTCAATATTACGAGCTGATCCGGTCGTACACGCAGCAGAAAACGAACGAAAAGGTGACGCTGCAGGAAGCGCAGGAGCGCTTGATCATCGATTTCTACAAGCGATAGGAGCGATCGATTAATGGGATTCCGATATTCATTGCAGAAGATCGTCGATCTGAAGGGCAGCGAGAAATCGATGGCGGAGTGGGAATACGCCGCATCGCTCGGCAAGCTGAGGAAAGAGGAAGAGAAGCTGGCGCTGCTGCGGGAGGAGCGCGACGGACTGGAGCGGCAAATCCAGGACGCCTCGGACAAGCCGACCCCGCTCCGCGAGCTGCTCGCGACGCAACGTTATATGGAAGTCGTGGACGAAAGAATCCGCAGGCAAAACGAAGGCGTGCGGACGGCGGAGGGCCACGTTCGCGATCGGCAAGGCCGGCTGACGGTCAAGATGGTCGACGAGAAGGTATGGCTGAACGCGCGCGAGCGGGCGTGGGACCGTTTCCGAAAAGAACGGCTCGCGATCGAACAGAACGAACTGGATGAAATCGCGATCGTCAGGGCGGCTTCCGCCGGAAGAAGGTAGCGAGCCGACAGCTCGACGTTTCGCAGGAGAAGGGAGGGAAATCTCGTGGCTAGCGCGGATATGGAGAAGAGCAGTTACAGCGGCTTCGAACGATTTCTCTTTTTTATGACCCCGATCGTGTTCACCGCCATCTTGCTCGGCGTGCTGCTGCTGATGTTCAATCCGGATTGGCGCAACGCCGCTCTGGAGTTCGGCAACAAAATCCCGGTCGTCAAGTCGCTCTTGCCGAATCCGGCGAGCCAGGCGGGGACCGATCCGCTGACCGACGAGACGTTGACGGTCAACAACGCGAGGAGCAAGCTCGAAGAGCTGAACGCGCTGCTCGCGGACCGGGAGACAGCGCTGCAGCAAGCGACGGCGCAGGCCGAAGAGCAGCAGAAGCGGATCGAGGAGCTCCAGCTGCAAGTCGACCAGCTCTCGAAAGAGAGCGAAGAGAAGACGATTACGGGCGACGCCTACCGCGCGCGCATCGCGTCCTTGGCGAACATGTACGGCAAAATGACGCCGAGCAAGGCGGCCCCGATTCTGGAGAATCTGACGTTGGAGGAATCCGCTCTCGTGCTCGGGGCGATGCCGGAAACCGAACGCGGCCGCGTGCTGGAACGGATGACGCCGAAGAAGGCGGCCGACGTGACGATGAAGCTGAAGGACGCCGAAATGGTCGAAGACCGGGAGATCGCCGCGTTGCAGGCGAGGATCAAGGAGTTGGAGAACAGCGCGGCGGAAGCTTCCTCCACGCTCGATACGGCCGAGCTCAACCAGACGTTGTCGGGCATGAGGCCGCAGAAGGCGGCGGAATTGCTGCTGCAGATGAACAAGACGAACCAGGCCAAGGTGCTCCGGGCGCTGGCGGTATTGGACAACGCCGCCCGTTCCCAGATTCTGAACGAAATGTCGACGCAAGACAACGATGCGACGGCCAACCTCGTCAACAAGCTGATGCCGGCTAATCCGTAGGGAAATGCCGCAAACAGCCGTTCGCGATCGATATCTTTTTATCGCTATCCGATTCCGGAAAGGAGGTGAAAAAAGATGAACATGGCGATTTTACCCGCTTCGACCAATGTCGGAAAATCCGCGGCCGCGGTTTCCGTCTCCGGCTCCTCCGGGGGCGTCGGCTTCGCGGGCGCGCTGGTCCAGGCGATCGAAGGCGGGGGCCAACCTGCCGCGCAAGGCGGCGTCCCGGCTTTGCCCGTCGCCCTCGTCGATTCGTTCGGCCAAGCCGAAGGCGAAGCCAACGACGGCCAAGCCGACCTGGCAAGCTTGCTGGCGGCGCTAACGGAGCAGCTTCGCGCGCTGGAGGAAGAAAACGGGGAGCTGGCCGCGGAAGCCGAGGAGCGACTGGCGTCGCTGCTCGCGGCGTTTCAGGATTTGCTGAGACAGCTCTCGCTGGCGAACCCGGGCACGGCGGCCGGCGACGGGGATGCGGAAGCTTCCGTTACGGTTCCGGGGGCGGCAACGATCGCGGAACCGCAAGCCGCCAAGCCGACGCTGACGGCGCTGCGCGAAACGTTGCAGCAACTGTCCGCTGCACTTGCTTCCGGCGCGGAAGGGGCCGATCGGGCCGCCGCGTTGGCCGGACAGCTGAAGATCGCGTTGGAAGCGAATCAGCCCGCCAAGCCGAACGCTGCCGCGCCGACGGCGACGGACGACGCAAGCGCCGCGGACGAGACGCAGCCCGCCGCGAGAACGGCGACGCCGCTCGACAAGGGCGCCGCTTCCGCCGCGAAGGATTACGCGATCCAGACTGCCCAGGAGACGCGCAAGGCCGCGCAGCCGCCGAGAGATCCGGCATGGCGGTTCCAGGTCGCTGCCGCGACGGGTACGGAAGAAGGCGCTTCGAACGCGCCGGCAACGCCCGCCGCTGCGCCCGCGACCGCTCAGCCTGCGGCTTCGGCCAACGCCCAGCCGCTCTGGTCGTTCGTGCAGAACGAAGCGCTCGCGAACGCGGAGACGTCGGCCGCCAAACCGGCATTGCCGCAGCAGGTTCCGGTGCAGCAATTCGCGGAACAGATCGGCAAGTATCTCGTGAAGCAGTTCCAATTGACGCAAGGCAACGGAACGGCCGAAGCGAAGCTGACGCTGACGCCCGCGCATCTGGGTCAGGTCGACATCCGGATCGTGCTGCAACAGGGACAGTTGACCGCGCAATTCATCGCGGACAATTCGCTCGCGCGAGACTTGCTCGAGAACCAGATGGCTCAGCTGAGAGCATCGCTTAGCGGCCAAGGCCTGCAAGTGGACAGGCTCGAGGTCGTGCAGCAGCCTCCCGGCTCTTCCGGCGCGACGCTTCAGCATCAGGAGCACCGGCATTCGAATTCCGGAGGACAAGGCGGCTCCGGCGGCAATCGGGGAGACGAAAAGATGGACGATCCCGCCGATTTCGCGGCCGAATTGGAGCGAAACACGACTTTGAAGGAATTCGGATACGGAAGCTCTCTTAACGTCAAGGCCTAACGTCGGCGCAAGGAGGTGAGCAGCATGCCGAACGGGATCGGCACGAATCCGATCTGGCCGAACTACGCCGCGCAGAACGTGCAGAAAGCGGCCAGGGAACCGGTGAAGGAGCTCGGCAAGGACGAGTTTCTGCAATTGCTCGTAACCCAGTTCCGCAACCAGGATCCGATGCAACCGTTGCAAAATCATGAATTCATCGCCCAGATGGCCCAGTTCTCCTCGCTCGAGCAGATGCTGAACATGACGAAGGAAATTACCGCATTGAAGCAATCGGCGGGCATGGCGACGGGCTTGATCGGCAAGCAGATCGAATGGTACGGCGAATCGCAGGGCGGAACCGACAGCGTCGTGCAGCGAGGCACGGTAGACGCCGTACTGTGGACGCAGGGCGTTCAATACGCCCAAGTCGGAGAGTTGGCCATACCGATCGATCAGATCATCTCGATCTCGGAGCCTGGCGGCGAGGAGCCGCCGACCGGAGAGGAACCGCCGAACGGCGAGGAGCCGCCGGCCGGAGGTGAGGAGCCATGACCGACCCGATGCTCGTCGGCCATTTAGCGACGGGGCGTACGGGGCCGATCCAGGGGAGCCGGACGATCGACCGGAATCGGCAGCAGGACGCGGGAGCGGTCTCGTTCCGCGACGTGCTCAGCCAGCAGCAGCTGAAGTTCAGCCACCACGCCGAACAGCGGCTGCAGCAGCGCGGCATTCGGCTCATGCCGGATCAGCTCGCGCGCATCGAAAACGCGCTCGACCAGGCCGCCGCCAAAGGCGCCAAAGATTCGCTCGTCTTGTTCCGGGACATCGCGATGATCGTAAGCGTCCCGAACCGTACCGTCGTCACCGCGATGGACGGCCAATCGATGAAAGAGCATATTTTCACGCAGATCGACAGCGCCGTCGTCGTCAGCTGAGCGACACAGGGCCGGTCCTGCCGAAGGAAGCCCTTGGCCGCGGACCGATTGAAGCGGCTTGACATCTCTCATTCAATGGAGGTAGGAAAACGATGATCCGTTCCATGTATTCCGGCGTATCCGGCATGCGAGGCTTTCAAACGAAGCTCGACGTGATCGGCAACAATATCGCCAACGTCAACACGGTCGGGTTCAAGGCCGGACGCGTCATGTTCCAGGATATTTTGAGCCAGACGATGTCGGGCGTCACCGCGCCGATTGAAGAAGAGCAAGGCGGGGTCAACCCCAAGCAAGTCGGCTTAGGCGTAACGGTCGCCGCCATCGACACGATGCATCTGGCCGGCAGCGCGATGACGACCGGCTCGGCGACCGATCTGCGGATCGACGGCGACGGGTTTTTCGTCGTCAGTCCGGACGGCGGAGAGACGCAATACTTGACCCGCGCGGGCAACTTCACGCTCGATGCGAACCGCCAGCTGGTGAATGCGGAAGGCTTGTTCGTCATGCAGGCCGATGACGGCGGTCCGATCGTGCTGGACGAGGAAATTACCGCCTTCTCGATTTCGCAGAACGGCGAGATCATCGCGATCGGCGCGGACGGGCTGGCGGAGCCGACCGGCATGTTCATCGGCGTCGCCCGGGTGCAAAATCCGGGAGGCCTCGAGAAGATCGGCGGCAACCTGTACCGGATGACGCCGAACGCCAATCCGGAAGGGGAATTGGAAGTCGTCATGGCCGGCGATCCCGAGCTCGGAACCGGCTCCATTATATCCGGACAGCTTGAAATGTCCAACGTCGACCTGACGAACGAGTTCACCGAGATGATCGTCGCCCAGCGCGGCTTCCAGGCGAACTCGCGGATCATCACGACATCGGACGAAATTTTGCAGGAAGTCGTAAATCTCAAACGGTAATTGATCAGCCGGCGGGGGAGGCGACCGCGCTTCCCCCGGCGGTGTAGGGGAGGCCCCGCGATGATTTACGTCACCCGCCTGAACGGAAGTAAATTACATATTAACGCATTGTTGATCGAGACGGTCGAAGAGACGCCGGACACGATCATTACGCTTACAACGGGAAAGAAATTCATAGTGATCGAAAATTCTTCGGATGTAATCCGGGCAATCCGGCATTACTTGCGCAGCATCGGCGCGTTGGCGGCGATTCCAAGTCCCGCGGACCCGCAATCGGAGGGAGCTACGTCATGAGAAAACTATTGCCTTGGCTCGTTTCGCTATTACTGGCGATTACGTTGATTGTCGTTGCCACTTTCTACTTCTGGAACAATCTGTTCGGGGACAAGAAAGAAGCCGATCCGGATTTGGCGGCGAAGGAAGCGGCCGGGAGCGTGCAGCTGGAGCCAATTTCTGCGGATGAAATGGTGAAAGTCACATCCGAATTAACCGATATTCGAACGAACCTCGCGGACAAAAACTACGTCGTCCAGATCAGCTTCTCGTTCCAGTTCGACAACGAGAAGGCGAAGGAAGAGTTCGACAAAATCAAGGAAAACCAGATCAAGCCGATCGTTAACCGCGCATTATGGGTGATGAGCCCCGACGATATGAATGGCACGAAGGGCAAGGATCAGCTGACGGCCGGATTGATCAATTCGATCAACGAAGTGATCTCCGAAGGGAAGCTGCTGAAAATCGGGATCAAAGGCTTTATCATGACGCCGATTTGATCGAACGCGACAGCTCGAGAAAGGGGTGAGAGACATGGTGGACGTACTTTCGCAGAATGAGATCGACGCGCTGCTCGCGGCGCTGTCCTCGGGCGAGATGGACGCGGAAGAGCTGAAGAAAGAGGATACGCAGAAAAAGGTGCGGGCCTACGACTTCAAACGCGCCACCCGCTTTTCAAAGGATCACATTCGCAGCTTGACCCGCATTCACGAGAATTTCGCGCGCTATCTGACGACGTACTTCTCAGCCCAGCTGCGGACGTTCGTGCAGATCAGCGTCGTTCAAGTCGAGCAGCTGCCCTACGACGAATTCATCCGCTCGATTCCGAAGATGACGATCCTGAACATCTTCGAGGCGGAGCCGCTCGAAGGCCGAATGGTGCTCGAGGTTCATCCGAACGTCGCGTTCGCGATGCTGGACCGGCTGCTCGGCGGAGGCGGCAGCGCGCCGGGCAAAATCGGAAGCTTGACGGAAATCGAGACGATTATTATGGAGAAAATTTTCAGCCGCGCGCTGGACAGCCTTCAGGAAGCCTGGAAGACGATTATCGACACGCAGCCTCGTCTCGAAGCGCTGGAGACGAATCCGCAATTCATGCAGATCGTCTCGCCGAACGAAACGATCGCTCTCATCTCGTTAAGCACGAAAATCGGGGAAACGACAGGGATGATCAACCTGTGCATTCCGCACGTGGTCATCGAGCCGATCATGACGAGACTGTCCGTGCATCATTGGTTCGTCTCGCAGAAAAAAACGCGGGCGCCCGAGGAACAGCTCATGCTGGAGCAGCGGGTGCACAAGGCCAAGCTGCCGATCATCGCCGAGCTGGGCTCGTCGCACATCTCCGTGCAGGAATTTTTGAACCTCTCCGTCGGCGACGTGATCGCCCTTCACAGGAAGACGGACGAAGGCCTTCAGGTCAAGGTCGGGGACAAGGTGAAATACGTGGCCAGCCCCGGCACGCTGCGAGACAAAATGGCGATCCAGATTCAGGAAATCGTCAGCGAAGGAGTGGATGAAACGTATGACGAGTAAAGATTATTTATCCCAAGAGGAGATCGACGCCTTGCTGAATCAATCCGCCGCCGGCGCGGACGAACCCGCCGCGGCGGCGGACGCGGGTCAGACGATCGACGACTACTTGACTCCGCTGGAGCAAGACGCGCTCGGGGAAATCGGCAATATTACGTTCGGCAGCGCGGCGACCGCGTTGTCCACGCTGCTCGGCAAGAAAGTCGATATTACGACGCCGACCGTATCCGCGATCGCCAGAGACGAATTCGAAGCGGAGTTTCCGAAGCCCCACGTCGCGGTCCACGTCAGCTACGTCGAAGGCTTCGAAGGAATCAACTCCCTCGTCATCAAGTCGCACGATGCGCAAGTGATCGCCGATCTGATGCTGGGCGGAGAAGGCAACGTGACGACCGACGAGCTGAACGAAATCCATATCAGCGCCGTGCAGGAAGCGATGAACCAGATGATGGGCTCGTCCGCGACCTCGATGTCGACGATCTTCAACCGGATGGTGAACATCTCGCCTCCGGGCATCGACATTATGGACGTGAAAAACAATTCGGGCGTCGGCAATCTTCCGAAAGAGAGCATGTTCGTCAAAATTTCCTTCCGCTTGCGGATCGGAGAGTTGATCGACTCCTCGATCATGCAGCTGCTGACGGTGCCGTTCGCCAAAGAAATGGTCCACTCCCTGATGGGGGGCAGCGGAGAGCAACCGGAAGCCGCGCCTGCCGCACCCGCCGCTCCGGCAGCTCCGGCGCAACCGGCTAACGCTGCGCCGCCGCCGGCCGCGCCGGTTCACCAGGCTCCGCCCGCGGCGGCCATTCCGCCGGGGTACGGCGCTCCCGCGCCGTCCTATCCGCAAGCGCCGGGCGGCGGCGTCAACCGGAACGTCAACGTCAATCCGGTGCAATTCGCCAATTTCCAGGGCGGCGGATTCGCGCAGCCGGACGAGACGAATCTTAATCTGCTGCTCGACATTCCTCTGAAGGTCACCGTAGAGCTCGGGCGGACGCAGAAGCAGATTAAGGATATTTTGGAGCTGTCCCAAGGCTCGATCATCGAGCTGGACAAACTGGCCGGCGAACCCGTCGACATCCTGGTAAACAACAAGCTGATCGCCAAAGGCGAGGTCGTCGTTATTGACGAGAACTTCGGGGTACGCGTGACCGACATCGTCAGTCAATGGGACCGTGTCCAAAAAATCCAATAAGAGGCTGACAATAAGCAAATCGGGAGGAAATAGAAAATGGCTAACCGCATTCTCATCGTGGACGACGCAGCGTTCATGCGCATGATGATTCGAGACATTTTGACGAAAAACGGGTACGAGGTCGTGGGCGAGGCGCAAGACGGCGCCCAAGCGATCGAGAAGTTCAAAGAATTGACCCCCGATCTGATCACGATGGACATTACGATGCCCGAGATGGACGGCATCGCCGCGCTGAAGGAAATCCGCAAGCTCGATTCCAACGCCAAAGTGATCATGTGCTCGGCGATGGGGCAGCAAGCGATGGTCATCGACGCCATCCAGGCGGGCGCGAAAGATTTTATCGTCAAGCCGTTCCAAGCGGACCGCGTCATCGAAGCGATCAAGAAAACGCTGGGTTAACCCGGAGCCATGCAAACCTTCAGACTCGCGGGGGATGTGCCGGTACCTTCTCCGGTGTCGTTCTGGGATCTGCTCTGGGTCGTATTCGTATTGGCCGTCATCGTCGGACTGATCGTGCTCAGCCTGCGGTTTCTCGCCAGGCGCAATCGCGGCTGGGGCATGAATCGTTCGCTTCGTTCGCTGGGCGGATTTCCGCTCGGCACGAACAAGTCGATGCAGATCGTGGAATGGAACGGCCGGATCTACGTGCTGGGCGTCGGCGACGACGTGACGCTGCTGGACGCCATCACGGATCCGGACGTCGTCGACGCGTATCTCGCCGAGCATGACGCCCAAGCGGCGCTCGCGGGCCCGGTCGTGCCCGAATGGCTTCGCAAATGGACGAAGCGAAATCAAGAGCGAGACGGGGAACAGGCCGGCAAGCCGGCGGAGTTCGGCGAATCGTTCGAGCAAACGTTGGAAAGCCGGCTCCGGCAGCTGACCGAAAGAAGACGGAAAGTCGGGCAAATGCTGGAGGAGAACCGTTCCGAAGATCGGACAGATGAGCGATGAGAAAAAAAATCTTAACGAGTTTTCTAATGCTTCAAGGCTTGCTGGCCATATTCCAGACTTCCGTTCATGCCGATCCGATTATCGGGGTCACGATCGGGGAAGGCGAGGAGATCGGCGCATCGGGATTGTCGCTGCTGCTGATCATTACGGTGCTGAGTCTGGCGCCGGCCATTCTCGTCCTGATGACCAGCTTCACCCGGATCGTCATCGTGCTCGGCTTCGTTCGGACGTCGCTCGGCACGCAAACGATGCCGCCGAACCAAGTGTTGATCGGCTTGGCGCTGTTCATGACGCTGTTCATTATGGCGCCGACGCTGTCGCAAGTGAACGAAACGGCGCTTAAACCGTATTTGGCGGGCGAGCTCAGCCAGACCGAAGCGCTCGAGCAGGCGGCCGTTCCGATGAAAGAGTTCATGTACAAGCATACGCGGGAGAAAGACCTGCTGCTGTTCATGAATTACACCCAAGCGGAGAGGCCGGAGACGTACCAAGATATTCCGATCTCCGTGCTCGTCCCGGCTTACGCGATCAGCGAATTAAAAACGGCCTTCCAGATGGGCTTTATGATATTCGTGCCGTTTCTCGTCATCGACATGATCGTCGCCAGCACGCTGATGGCGATGGGGATGATGATGCTTCCGCCGGTCATGATTTCGCTGCCTTTCAAGATTTTGCTCTTCGTGCTCGTCGACGGCTGGTATCTTGTCGTGAAGTCGCTGTTGACCAGCTTCGGCACTTGAACAACCTCTTGAACCCGCGAAATCGCTAGCGAAGGGGGGAGCCTATGTCTTCCGAGTTCATCATTGGCCTAGCCGGACAAGCATTGTTTACCGTACTCAAGGTCAGCGCGCCGATGCTCGTCATCGCGCTCGCCGTCGGCTTGATCGTCAGCATCTTCCAGGCGACGACCCAGATACAGGAGCAGACGCTCGCTTTCGTGCCGAAGATCATCGCCGTGTTTATCGCCGTGCTCATCTTCGGCCCGTGGATTCTTAACGTGATGGTCGATTTCACAAGCCGCCTGTTAGGGAATCTGGCGAGTTATATCGGGTGACGGGAATGGACTTGATCGCGCAGGTTTTTCCTGCTTTCCTGCTTGTATTCTGTCGAATCTCATCGTTTTTCGTAGTCGCGCCGGTTTTTTCTTCGCGGAACGTGCCGACGCCGGCGAAGATCGGTCTGGCCTTTTTCGTCTCGTTCATCGTCTTTCTGAATATCGGCTTCGACGGGAGCGTGACGCTCGACGCCTTCTACATTCTGGCCGTCATCCGGGAAGTGTTCGCCGGGCTGCTGATCGGATACGTCGCATACTTGTTTTTCACGATCGTTCAGACGGCGGGGGCCATGATGGACATGCAGATGGGGTTCGGCATTGCCAACGTCGTCGATCCCGTTACCGGCATATCCGCGCCGCTGCTCGGAAATTTGAAGTACATGGTCATGATTCTCGTGTTTTTCGCGATCAACGGACATCATTACTTGCTGGCGGCCATTATGGACAGCTACAAGTGGCTGCCGCTGGACAACGAGTTGTTCCGGATCTATTACGGAGGCAGCGTGTCCCAGTTTCTGGCCCGTACGTTCGCGGATACGTTCCTGCTCGCCGTGCAGATCGCGGCTCCGATCGTCGTCGCGATGTTCCTGACGGATTTCGGCTTGGCCCTGCTGGCTCGCGCCGCTCCGCAATTCAACGTCTTCGTGATCGGCTTTCCGCTGAAGATCCTGATCGGCGTGGCGCTGCTCGTGCTGCTGATTCCGGGCTTCGGACCGTTGTTCCAAATGATCTTCGATCGGATGTTCGATGCGCTCGAGAGATTGTTCGCCGTGATTCGGACGCCTTCGTAGACGCGGACAGGGATAGAGGAGGTGGCGCCATTGTTCCGCAATCGCCTGACGATGAATTTGCAGTTGTTCGCCGGCGAGAAGACGGAAAAGGCGACGCCCAAGAAGCGCAAGGAAAGCCGGGACAAAGGCCAGGTCGCCAAGAGCGCGGAAATTCCAAGCACGCTCATCTTGCTCGCTTCCGTCAGTTTGCTGGTCATGCTCGGTCCTTACTTGAAAAACCAGATCCTCGCCTTGTTCGGGGACGTCTATCTGAACCGGCTGAACATGCAGGTGACCGACGAAAATGTTCTGGCGCTCTTCACGCATTACGCTTTCCAGATGCTGCTCTTGCTCGCGCCGATCTTCGTCATCGTCGTCGTGATCGCCTTCGCGGGCAATTACGTGCAGATCGGCTGGCTGTTCACGGTCAAGCCGCTCCAGCCGAAGCTCGAGAAGCTTAATCCGATCAACGGCGCCAAAAACATTTTCGGCATGCGATCGGTCGTGGAGTTTCTGAAAAGCTCGCTCAAGCTGCTGACCGTCGCGGTGATCGTCATCGCGGTGCTGTGGTCGGAGAAAAAGCGCTTGCTGGAGCTGGCGCACTTGCCGATTCAAGACATTTTCGCGTTCGTCACCTCGCTGACCGTCCAGCTCGGCTTGTATATCGCGGCGCTGCTTTTCATTCTCGCGATCGGTGATTTTTTCTATCAACGCTACGAATACGAGAAGAAGCTTCGGATGAGCAAGCAAGACATCAAAGACGAATTCAAAAACGTGGAAGGCGATCCGCTCATCAAGGCGAAAATCAAGGAACGCCAACGCCGCATGGCTTTGATGCGGATGATGCAGGAAGTGCCCAAAGCGGACGTCGTCATTACGAACCCGACCCACTTCGCGGTCGCCCTGAAGTACGATTCGGCGAAAATGGACGCGCCGACGGTCATCGCCAAAGGCCAGGATTATCTGGCCCTGCGCATTCGGGAGCTGGCGAAGGAGCACGACGTCGTAACGATGGAAAACAAGCCGCTCGCCCGCGCGCTGTACGAAAGAACGGACATCGGCCAGAGCGTTCCCGCCGATCTGTTCCAGGCCGTCGCGGAAGTGCTGGCATACGTATACCGGCTCAAAGGCCGGAGGTAGTACATAAGGTTTGGCGAGTCATTAGGAGTAACGCCGTCGGGCGCGGAGAAGGAGGAAAGAGGTGGCCGCGGAGAGTTTACGACCGCCTTTAAAATCAAGTTTTATCCTTGAAAGTCTTATCGAAAAAACTTGATTTTAACCAGCGGCGGAGCGGCGACCTCTTTCCGGATTCGGAGCATTGGCACGACGGTTTACGATGTATTGCGAGAGGGGAGGGACGATTCATGAAAATCCGGGACTTATTCATACTCGTCGGCGTCATCGGCATTGTCCTGATGATGGTCGTTCCGATTCCCACGGGACTGCTGGACTTTCTGCTTATTTTGAACATCTCGATCGCCCTGATGATTCTGCTGATCGCGATGAACACCCAGGATGCGCTGCATTTCTCGATCTTCCCGACGCTGCTCCTGATCACGACCGTCTTCCGGCTCGCGCTTAATATCTCCTCGACGCGGCTTATTTTGTCGGAAGCCGACGCGGGACACGTCATCGAGACGTTCGGGCGATTCGTCGCGGGCGGTCAAGTCGCGATCGGCTTCGTCGTCTTCCTCATTCTGGTCGTCGTGCAGTTCATCGTCATTACGAAAGGCTCCGAACGCGTCGCCGAAGTCGGCGCGAGGTTCACCCTGGACGCGATGCCCGGCAAGCAGATGAGCATCGATGCCGATTTGAACGCGGGGCTCATCAACGAGCAGCAGGCGCGCGAGCGCCGCGAGAAGATCGAGAAGGAAGCGGACTTCTACGGCGCGATGGACGGCGCGAGCAAATTCGTCAAAGGCGACGCGATCGCCTCGATCATCATCGTGCTGATAAACGTGATCGCGGGCTTCATCGTCGGCATGGCGTACCACGGCATGGACGTCATGACTTCGTTGGAAACGTATTCGATTCTGTCGATCGGCGACGGGCTCGTCAGCCAAATTCCCGCGCTGCTGATCAGCGTGGCGGCCGGCATCGTCGTGACGCGGGCGGCTTCGGACGGCAATATGGCGGACGACGTCAGCAAGCAGCTGCTCCGTTATCCGAACCTGCTTTATATCGTGGCGGGAACGGTCGCGCTGCTCGGCATCGCGACGCCGATTCCGCTGATCAGCACGCTGCCCTACGCGATTATTTTGGCTTTCGCCGGGTACAAGCTGCAATCGAACCTGGAGCGCAAGCAGCAGGAAGAGGAGCTGCTCGTCGAAGAGCAGCAGATCGAGGAAGTGCGCAGCCCGGAGAGCGTCATCAGCCTGCTCCAGGTCGACCCGATCGAATTCGAGTTCGGCTACGGCCTAATTCCGCTGGCGGACACCCAGCAAGGCGGGGATCTGCTCGACCGGATCATCATGATTCGACGTCAATGCGCCTTGGAAATGGGCCTGATCGTCCCGGTCATCCGAATTCGCGACAATATTCAACTAAAACCGAACGAATATGTCATTAAATTGAAAGGAAATACGGTCGCTCGCGGCGAATTATTGATCCATCACTACTTGGCCATGAGTCCCGGGTTCGACGACGATTCCGTAACGGGCATCGAGACCCAGGAGCCCGCGTTCGGCTTGCCGGCGCTCTGGATCGACGAAGCGACGAAGGAACGCGCGGAAATGGCCGGCTATACGGTCGTCGATCCGCCGTCCGTCGTCGCCACCCATCTGACGGAAGTCATCAAGAAGCACGCCCACGAGCTGATGGGGCGCCAAGAGACGAAGGCGCTCGTCGAGAGCGTCAAGGAAACGTATCCGGCGCTGGTCGAGGAACTGATTCCTTCCATCGTCGGCATCGGCGACCTGCAGAAGGTGCTGGCCAAGCTGCTGAAGGAAAAAATCTCGATCCGCGATCTGGTCACGATCTTCGAGACGCTGGCCGATTACGGCAAGTACACGAAGGATCCGGACGTGCTCACCGAGTACGTGCGCCAAAGTCTGTCCAGGCAGATCACCCAGCAATACGCGACCGCCGCGGAACCGCTTAAAGTGATCACGGTCAGCCCGGCCGTCGAGAAAAAAATCGCGGACGCGGTGCAGCAATCGGAACAAGGAAGCTACCTGGCGCTGGATCCGGTCTCCTCCCAGACGATCTATCAACGTTTGACCGAGCAAGTCAATCGTCTCGTGCAAACGGGTCAGCAGCCGATCATCCTGACCTCTCCGACCATTCGCATGTATTTGCGGCAATTGTTGGAGAGAAGCCTGCAGGATATTCCGGTCCTCTCGTACAGCGAATTGGAACCAAGCATTGAAGTGCAGAGCGTTGGGGTGGTGAGCGCATGAAGGTAAAAAGGTATGTCGTGGACGATCTTCCGGACGCGGTCCAGATGATCCGCTCCGAGCTGGGTTCCGACGCCGTCATTCTCAATACGAAAGAAATCCGCGTAGGCGGATTTCTTGGCATGTTCCGCAAAAAGCGTATGGAGGTGATCGCGGCAGTGGACGAGGCGGCGGGGAAGCCGAGTCCGCGGCCGGCGATGCCGGCGCGCGCGCCGGAAAGGACTGCCGCGCCGACGCCCGAGCCGCTGCCGACGCCGCTGCCGTTGCCCCCGAGCGCCGTTCGCGAGAAGTATGTGCAAGCGCCGTTCGCGGACAGCGGCAGGAAATCCGCCGAGACCGCCGGGCCAGCCCCGGACGCGGAAAGCTCGGGCGGAGGCCGGCCGCCGGCCGCTGCTCCCGAATCGGGCCGGGCAAGCGGACCGGCCTCCGCCGTCCCGGCGCGCATCGGTTTTCCTTCCGGCCCGCCGGCCGGAACGCGGCAGGCTGCGGCCGAATCGGCGGCGGGAGCGGGAACGGGATTTCCCGTAACGGAACAATCTTCCCAAGTGCTGCAGGAGCTGCGGTCGCTGAAAGAGCTGATGGGCCGGATGACGAAGCAGCAGACTTACCGGTCGATGCCGGACGGCGTCCTCATCTGGAGCAAACGGTTGGCCGGGCAGGGGGTTCGGCCCGCTTATGTCGAACAGTTCGCGGAAGCGGTCCAGGCGCGATTGGCCGAGAGCGGCGATCCGTCCGGCGAGACGGCCTACGAGGCCGCTCGCTCCGTATTGACGTCCTGGCTCCGTTCCGCCAAGGGAGACGGCATCTCCCCGGACACCCGGATCGTGCAATTCGTCGGGCCGACGGGCGTCGGCAAAACGACGACGATCGCCAAGCTCGCGGCGGACCAATCGGTCGGCGAACGAAGAAACGTCGGGTTCATCACCGCCGATACATACCGGATCGCGGCTGTCGATCAGTTGCGAACGTACGCCGACATTTTGAACGTTCCGCTCGAGGTCGTGTTCTCCCCGGGAGAACTGGCCCGCGCTTACCGCAAGCTGGAGGACCGCGACCTGCTGTTCATGGACACGGCGGGACGCAATTACCGGAACGAGCTGTTCGTGTCCGAAGTGAACAGCCTGCTGTCGTCCGACGAGCGCTCGGACACGATCCTCGTCTTAAGCATGACCGGCAAATTCGAAGACATGAAGGCGGTCGCGTCCCGATTCGCGGGCTACGGCGTGCGCCAGCTGCTCTTGACGAAAATGGACGAGACCGATTCGTTCGGCTCCGTCGTCAATCTGGTCAAGGAATTCGATTTCCGCATCTCCTACGTCACTTGCGGCCAGGCGGTGCCGGACGATATCCGGCCGTTCGAGCCCGAAGAGCTGGCGGAACGGATACTGGGGGCGCCGGCCGATGATTGATCAAGCCCAAGCGTTGAGGCACCTCGTCCATTCGCAGGACCTCCGCTCGTCGCGATTGACCCGCGTTATCACGGTTACAAGCGGAAAGGGCGGCGTCGGCAAGTCGAACTTCTGCCTGAACTTCGCGATGGCGCTGCAAAATCGCGGGTACAGCGTGCTCGTGTTCGATGCCGACGTCAGCTTCGCGAACATCGACGTTCTCATGGGAACGCCGGCCAAATATAACCTGATTCACCTGCTGAAAGGCGAGAAATCGATCTGGGAGATTATCCAGGTCGGGCCTGCCGGCTTGCAGTTCGTCGCCGGAGGCTCCGGGTTCCAGGATCTCGTCCGGCTGAGCGAGCGAGAGCTCGATTACTTCGCGGAACAGATCGGCAAGCTGCACGGCCATGTCGACTATATTCTGTTCGACACGGGCGCGGGACTGTCCAAGGAGACGACGAAATTCATTGCCGCCGCGGAAGAGGCGGTCGTCGTCACAACCCCGGAGCCGACCTCCATTACGGACGCTTACGCGCTCATCAAGATGATCCATTCGATGGGACACGGCGTGGCCTTTCGGCTGGTCGTGAACCGCGTCATGGACGACAAGGAAGGGCATCAAACGGCGGACAACATCCGCCAGGTGGCGAGCAAATATTTGGGGATCGACGTGCCCGCTCTCGGTTTTATTCCCGACGACGCCAGCGTCCCGAAAGCGGTCAAGCGGCAGACCCCTTTATCCATAGCCTATCCGAACAGCGATGCCGCGCAAGGCATCGATCGAATCGCAGCCCGTTACTTGATGGAGGAGCGTCCGTCTTCCTCCCGAGGCTTGACAAGCTTCATGAAAAGAATCCGCAAGCTCTGGCGTTAATCCGCGATAGCCGACCGAGAGACAAGGTGAAAGAGAACAACAAGAAATGGGGGCGAGGTCGCCGAATGACGGAATTAAAAGTGCTGCTCGTCGATGATTCTCCCTTCATGCGCAAAGTGTTCGGCGACGTCATCGACGCGGACCCCGCGTTCAAAGTGCTGGCGACCGCCTCCGACGGCGAAGAAGCCGTGAACATGGCGCTGGAGCTCAAGCCGGACATCATTACGATGGATCTGGAGATGCCGAAGTTGAACGGCATCGAAGCGCTGCGAAAGATCATGTCGGCTCGTCCGACGCCCGTCATCATGCTGTCGGCGGTGACGGACAACGGAACGAGGGATACGATCCGGGCGCTGCAATTCGGCGCGATCGATTTCATCCGCAAGCCGGACGGCGCCGTCAATCTGGACATCCGCCAAGTCGGGGAAATGCTGCTGGAGAAGCTGCGCGTCGCGACGGAGACGGTGAACGGCGGCGCCTGGCGAATGCTTCCGGCGGTCGAAGACAAACCCGACGCCGACAGGGCGTTCGCCCCGCCTTCCGCGCCGAGTCCGGGCGATGCCCGGATCGGCGCGGCGGAGCCGGAGGGCGATCCGCCCCTCGCCGGGATTCGCGTCCGGGAGGCCGACAACCCGGCCCCGGCCGTCCCGCAGCCGCCCAAATCCTCCGCGACGGCCAAAGCCGCCGCGAGCGCGGCCCCGCCCTCCGCGAGACCGGTGCGGGACGGCAAGACGGTCGCCGCGCCTCGTTCCGGGGAGCGGGCGAAAGAAGGACCGAAGAAAGGAGATCCGCCTGCCGCTCCCGCGGCCGCCGCGCTCCCGGCGGCGAGGAGAAGCGCGAAGAGGACGGCAACGCCACCGCCTCTTCCGGCCGAGGAACGCGCGCAAGCCCGAAGCCCGAAGCCGAAGGCGCATTTCGCCGACATCGTCGCAATCGGCACTTCGACCGGCGGGCCCAGAGCGCTGCACGAAGTGCTGACCGGCTTGCCGGCCGATTTTCCCGCACCGGTGCTCGTCGTTCAGCATATGCCTCCGAAGTTTACCCGTTCGCTGGCGCAGCGGCTGGACACATTCTGCGAGATCCGCGTCCGCGAAGCGTCGGACGGAGAGCTCGTCGAGACGGGAACCGCATACATCGCCCCGGGAGGCAAGCATATGAAGCTCGACCGGGGCGAAGCGGGGAAATACCGGATCCGGCTGTCGAACGAAGGCCCCCGCAACGGGCACATGCCCTCCGTCGACGTGCTGTTCGAATCGTTGGTCGGGAACCGGCAATTGAACAGGCACGTCGTCCTGATGACCGGCATGGGCAGCGACGGCGCGAGGGGCATGAAAGCCCTGCGCGACGACGGCGCCCGGACGACGATCGCCGAAGCGGAGCAAACGTGCGTCGTGTACGGCATGCCGCGTTCCGCCGTCGAGCTGGGGGCCGCCGACCGGGAATTGCCGCTGCAAGGCATCGCCCCGGTTCTCGTGCAGCAAGTGAAAGCGCGCAAGACCTAAATCCGCCGCTGTTAAGCGCAGCCTACAAGGAGGTGTCGGCTCATGGAAATGAATCAATACATGTCCATGTTTATCGACGAGTCCAACGATCATCTGCAGGCCCTGAACGAGAACATGCTCCGCCTGGAGCAGCAGCCGGAGGATATCGGCATCGTCCAGGTCATCTTCCGTTCGGCCCATACGTTGAAAGGGATGTCGGCGACGATGGGGTTCGAGGATCTCGCTTCGCTGACCCATGAGATGGAGAACGTGCTGGACCTCGTCCGCAACGAGAAGCTTCGCATGAACGGCCATATTTTCGACACGTTGTTCAAATGCCTGGATTCGCTCGAGGCGATGGTTCAGGACATCGTGAACGGCGGAACCGGGAAAGGCGATGTCGAAGCGCTCGTCGACGCGCTGAAGGCGATCGTGAAAGGAGACGAAGCGGCGGGAGCTTCCAAGCCTCAAGCCGAAGCGCCGGCATTGCCCGCGTCGCTCTCGCTCGACCAGTATCAGCTCTCGATTCTCGCCCAGTCGCTCGAAAGCGGACACCAGGCGTATTACATCGAAGTCAGCGTGCGCGAGGATTGCCTGCTGAAAGCGGCCCGCGCCTACATGGTGTTCGACATTCTCGAGCGCAACGGGGAAATCGTCAAATCGTACCCGTCCGTGCAAGAAATCGAACAGGAGCAATTCGACCGGAGCTTCTCGGTCTACTACATCGCGCAAGCGCCGGAACTGGCGCTCCACGAGCAGCTGTCGCGCGTGTCCGAGATCGAGACGGTCAAGCTGAATCCGGTCGACCGCGATTCGCTGGCCGAGATGGGCGAAGCCCAACGGGCCCGCCGGCAAAGCGAAGCCGCGCGGCAGGAGGCGGCCGCCGCGGCGGCTCCCGCGCTCGAAGCCAAGCCGGAAGCGAAGCCGGCGGCCGTCCCCGACAAAGGCGCGCCGAGACAAGCGCCGGCCGCGCCGACGGGCGGAGGCGCGGCGCCGCGCACGATCCGGGTGGACATCGAGCGGCTGGACACGCTGATGAACCTGTTCAGCGAAATGCTGATCGACAGGGTGCGCCTGGAGCAGCTCGCTTTCGAAATCCGCCGCAACGATCTGACGGAGACGGTCGAGCATATGGCGCGCGTAAGCGCCGATCTGCAGAACATTGTGCTGAAGCTGCGGATGGTTCCGGTCGAGAGCGTCTTCAACCGTTTCCCGCGCATGGTGCGGGACTTGGCCAAATCGCTCGACAAGAAGGTCGATCTGGTCATCGTCGGCGCGGAGACCGAGCTGGACCGGACGGTCATCGACGAGATCGGCGACCCGCTCGTCCACCTCATCCGCAATTCGGTCGATCACGGCGTGGAATCGATCGCCGAACGCGTTCAGCAAGGCAAGCCGGAGACCGGCACCGTCGTGCTGCGGGCGTTCCATAGCGGCAATCACGTCTTCATCGAGATCGAGGACGACGGCAAGGGCATCAATCGGCCGAAGGTGCTGGAGACGGCGATCAAGCGCGGCGTCGTCACCCCGGACGAGGCGAAAGGCCTGAGCGACGAAGAAACGAACATGCTGCTGTTCGCCCCGGGGTTCAGCACCGCGGACAAGGTGTCGGACATCTCCGGCCGCGGCGTCGGACTGGACGTCGTTCGCTCGAAGATTACTTCGCTCGGCGGCAACGTGACCGTGCATTCGACGCTCGGCACCGGCACGAAATTTTCGATCCAGTTGCCGCTGACGCTGTCGATCATCGCCGCAATGCTCATCAAGCAAGGCTCGGAGAAGTACGCTTTTCCGCTGTCTTCGATTGTGGAGACGGGCGCGGTCAAGCGTTCGGACATCCGCTCGCTGCACGGCAACCGGATGATCGATTATCGCCAATCGATCATTCCCGTGCTCTCGCTCGCGGATCTCGTGGATTCTCCGGATTACCGGGACGACGAAGAAGCGGAGACGGAAATGCTCGTCGTCCGCAAAGGGGACAAGCTGGCCGCCGTGCTCGTGGATGAATTCATCGGCCAGAGCGAGATCGTATTGAAGCCTCTGGGCGCGTATCTGGCCGGCAACCAGAGCGTCGTGTCGGGAGCGACGATTCTCGGGGACGGACACGTCGCATTGATCGTCGATCCGAACGCGATTATCAAATAAAATCCGGACTCTAAAGGAGGATGCAGGGCATGGCAGAGGAAATCAAAGTCATCGTTTTTACGCTGGCGCACGAAGAGTACGGCATCGAAGTCGATAAAGTCCGCACGATCGAACGGATGGTCCCGATCACGAGGGTGCCGAAAACGCCGGCTTTCGTGAAGGGCGTCATCAATCTGAGGGGCGTCGTCATTCCGGTGATCGATCTGAGAGGACGGTTCGGCCTGGCCGAGACGGAATATACCGAGAACACGAGAATCATCATCGTCGCCGCTCACGAGCTCGAGGTCGGATTCATCGTCGATTCGGCCAACGACGTGCTCGACGTCATGAGCGACGCCGTCGAGAATCCTCCGGAGGTCGTCGGCGGCGTGAAGGCCAAATACATCAGCGGCGTCGCCAAGTTCGGCGACAACCGGCTGCTCATTCTGCTCAATCTGGCGGAAGTGCTGAACCGCAGCGAAATCATCCAATTGGAACAAATCGGGGAATAATCCGGTGAACCTGTTCAGGAACGACCCGGATTTCAAGCTGGACGTCCTTCGCGAAGTCGGCAATATCGGCGCCGGCAACGCGGCCACCGCGCTGTCGACATTGCTGAACAAGCCGGTGGACATGGCGGTGCCGACCGTCAACCTGCTCCCGTTCGAAGAAATCGCCGAACGCGTCGGCGGTTCCGAAGCGGTCGTCGTCGCGATCTACCTGCGCGTCGACGGAGACGCGCCGGGGAACATGTTTTTCATCATCAACCGGGAACATGCCGGCCGCATTCTCTGCGATCTGCTCGGGCTGCATTCCACGGGCGGCGGCGAATACAGCGAATTGGAGCTGTCGGCGCTGAACGAGATCGGCAACATCCTCGCGGGCTCCTACTTGTCCTCGCTGGCCGATTTCACGGGCTTGCGCATGTCGCCGACCGTGCCTTCGCTGGCGGTGGACATGGCGGGGGCGATCTTGAGCTACGGGCTGCTGCAGTTCGGCACGATGGGGGACGACGCCTTGCTGATCGAAACGACGTTCCTGGAAGGACAACGGGAAGCCGAAGGCCAGTTCTTCCTCATTCCGGATCCGGACTCTTTCGAGAAGCTGTTCCGCGCGTTGGGAGTGCCGATCTGATGGCGGAAGGCTTATTGATCAAAGTCGGAATGGCCGATCTTAACGTCGCGGAAAGCGGAGCGGTGCTGAAGACGACCGGGCTCGGCTCGTGCGTCGGCTTGACGCTCTACGACCCGCTCCTGCGCATCGGCGGAATGGCGCACATTATGCTGCCCTCCTCGGACATCGCCCGCGAAGGCCAGCTGAACGTGGCGAAGTACGCGGATACGGCCGTTCCGGAGCTCGTGCGAAGAATGCGGGACAGAGGCGCGTCGGTCGACCGGCTCGTGGCGAAGATGGCCGGGGGCGCGCAAATGTTCGCGTTCGCGGGAGGCACGGACACGATGCGGATCGGCCCGCGCAACGTCGAAGCGACGAAACAAGCGCTGGAGGCGTTCGCGGTGCGGCTGATCTCCGAAGACACCGGCGGCAATTACGGCCGCACGGTAGAACTGAACAGCCACACCGGCCTATTCCTCATACGCAGCGTGCAGTTCGGAGTAAAGGAGATATAAAATGGCGGTTTCCTGGCGTTTCGTCATCGGCTTTGGCGCGTTCGGCGCTCTGCTGACGATGGCGTTTTCCCTATCTAGCAATCCGTTCGGAACGACGATGCTTCGCAGCTTGTACGCGTTGCTGGCGTTTTCCGGCCTGGGACTGCTCGCGAAGCTCGCGCTCGGCGCGCTGCTGAACCCCGGGGCGCGCGGCGCGGCGGCCTTGGAGCCGAATCCGGACGAACAAGAACGGGGCTCGATGCTCGATCTGTCGACTCCCGACGAGGAAGAAGCTTTATCGGAAATGTTGAAACGGCAATGGGCGGAAGGCAAGGCGGAGCCGATCGCGGACTTCCAGCCTCTGCAGCCCAAGCGGGTGGTTTCCCTGGATCACCCCAATCCGGAGGAAGTGGCCCAGGCGATCCGTCGCCTGACGGACGAATAAGGACGGTGAGATTGAATGGTCGATCACGCGCGTTCCCGGTTGTCCCACCAAGCGCTGTGGCAGCGTTGGAAAGAAGACGGGGAGCCGGATGCGAGAAAGCAATTGATCGAACTCTATTTGCCGCTCGTGGATTACGTCTCCGGCCGCATGGCGGTCGGCTTGCCGAGGAACGTGACGAAGGACGACCTCGCCAGCAACGGTGCGATGGGCTTGATCGACGCGATCGAGAAATTCGACTATCGGCGGGGGCTGCAATTCGAAACGTACGCTTCCTGGAGAATCCGCGGCGCGATCATCGACGGGCTCCGGCAAGGCGATTGGGTGCCCCGTTCGGTGCGCGACAAAGCGAAAAAAATCGAAGATGCCTATTCCGTATTGGAGCAGAAGCACTTGCGCTCTGCCTCGGACGATGAGATATGCGACTATTTGAATATTAGCAACAAGGAATTCCAGCAGATGCTTCAAGAGGTCGCGGTCGCCGCGGTATTCTCTCTCGAAGATCCGATTCGGGAAGAAGAATCCGAGACGAGGCTGTCCATGCTCGTGGACGAAAAGGCCGTCAGTCCGGAGTCCAAAGTTCACGAAACTTATTTGAAAGATTCGTTGAAATACGGAATCGAGAAATTGACGGAAAAAGAACGAACGGTCGTTTCCTTGTTCTATTACGAAGATCTGTCGCTAAGCGAAATCGCGGAAGTGATGAGCCTGTCGCCTTCGCGCATTTCCCAGCTTCACTCCAAGGCAATCCTGCGGTTGCGAGGAGCGCTCGCGAAACAGAAGGAGCAGCTGCTTCAAAACGGTTAAAGAGGTTGGTTCAAAAAGTCCAATTTTGATCACGAAGCGATACAGGAAGCGGAATCGACGTCGAATCTTGAATTCAGCCGATTCTTCCGGTACTCACGAAGGTTTGACTTCGCTCCGTTCCTCATCACCGGTCTTCATCCAACCTTCTCGGTGCTGAAAATCGGACTTTTTGAACTCGCACTTAAAGGAGGCGTTGACGATGCCCGACAATGGGATGCTGCCATTGTCCGAATGTCTGCAAGTGACGATATCCGACGATAAAATGAAAGCTTATTTGCTCTTCAGACGCGTGGAAGGGGAGCTGAAGTTCACGGTCAAGGAACTGGAGCAATATTTGTTCGGCGAAGGGGTGAAGTCCGGCCTTCAGCAGGACGCGATCTATTTGATCGCCCAGAAGCCGTCCGACTTCTATTTCTCGCAAAACGTCGTCGCCGTCGGTACGCCGCCGGTCGCGGGGAAGGACGGGTACATCAAGGTGCTGTACGGCGACGCCGACGACGAGGACAAGCGCCCGGTCGAACGGGAGGACGGAAGCGTCGATTACCGGCAGGTCACCCAGCTGGCGAACGTGAAGGCGGGGCAATTGATCGCCGAACGGTTTCCAGCCGTGCCAGGCGTGCCGGGCAAAGCCGTTACCGGGGAGGACGTCGCGCCGAAGGAGGGCAAGGACGCCCAATTCAAGATCGGCAAAAACGTCGTCGTCAATCCCGAGAAAATCGCGATGTACGCGGCGATCGACGGTCTCGTCACGAAAACCGACAAGGACAAGCTCAACGTGTTTCCCGTCTACGAAGTGAACGGAGACGTCGACTACAACGTCGGCAACATCGACTTCGTCGGGACCGTCGTCATCCGCGGCAACATCCTGACCGGCTTTCGCGTCAAGGCGTCAGGAGACATTCGGGTTACGGGCGGAATCGAAGGCGCGGAGGTCGAATCCGACGGATCGATCGAAATAGCCGGGGGCATAATCGGAAGCAACAAAGGCTTGGTGAAGGCCGGACGCCACATCCGCTGCTCCTTCATCCAGGAGGGCAATGCGGTCGCCGGCGAGGACGTGCTCGTCACCCAGAGCATCATGCATTCGAACGTGAGAGCCGGCAAAAGCATCAAATGCATCGGCGCCAAAGGGCTCGTCGTCGGAGGCGTGATCCAGGCAGGAGAACGGGTGACGGCCAGAATGATCGGCAATTCGATGTCGACCGCGACGGTCATCGAAGTCGGCGTGCGGCCGGAGCTGCGGCAAGAGCTCTCGGAGCTGCGAACGTCGATGCGCCAGCTCTCGGACAGCCTGGACAAAACCGGGAAAGCGTTGGCTCTGCTGGACCAGATGGCGGCTGCCGGCCAGTTGACCGGGGACAAGCTCGCATTGCGCGTGAAGCTGACGGCGACGAAGCGCCAGACCCAAGACGAGCTCAAAGAGGCCAAGGAGCGCGTGCTTGAAATCGAGAAGACGCTAGAGGACGCGACGACGGCCAGGGTGGACGCGGTACATACGCTATGGGGCGGAACGAAAATCGTGATCGGGCGCTATACCCGATTCATCAAGGACAGCGCCCAACGCGTCACTCTGCGGTTTGCCGACGGGGAAATCGCGATGGTTCCTTTCTATTAATTCCACGATCCGAGGTGATCCGCCATGTACAAGCCGATCGACGTACAGGTTTCCTTGCCGCGCTCGGTGGAGATGACGCCGTTGCAGCATCAGCAGCAGCAGCGCGCCGCGACTGAGCAGACGCTGCTCGGCCAGCAAGCCGAGAAAACCGCGTCGCAGAACGCCGCCCGGACGACGAAGACGGAATCGACCGAGAACAACGCGATTTCCGACCGCGAGCAGCGCCATCGGAACAAGCAGCGGCAAGCGTCCCGCAATCCGGGCGACGAGCATGCCGAAGAGGCGGCCGCCCCGCCGGAGCATCCGTATAAAGGAAAGCATATCGATTATATGGGCTGAAGCCCGGACAGATCAGGCAGGAGGAGGAGTCGCGGTGGATCCGTGGTTGTACATCGTCATGTTGGGGGTCGCGATAACGGGATTCGCCTGGCTGATGCCCAAAAACGGCGGCAAGCCGGAACAGGCGGCGTTCGCCGGCGAAGAGGCATACCGGCAGCTGCTCGAGGATCTGGAAGCGGAAAATCGGGAGCTGTTCGACGCCGTGGCCAAGTTCAAGCAGGAAAACGACGCCACCGTCGAGAAATTGGGACGCCGGATCGTCCAGATGGAACGCCAAATGAAGGAATGGACGGACGGGCCGCTCCCCTCGGCCGCCTCTCCGGCCGAAGCTTCGCTCCCCCCGCCTTCGCCGTCATCCCCGCACGCCGCACCGAATGCCGAACGTCCGCTCCCGTCCCCCCTTCGCCCGACGCCGCACGAAGACGAGCTCGAACCGGCCGCGCGGGAAGCCGCCGCCGGCGTCATCCCGGAAGAACCTGCGATCGAACCGGACGCTGCGCCAACGACGATTCGCGGAAGATATCCGGAGCTGCTCGACATGCACGACAAGGGCCGCTCGATCGAGCATATCGCCAAGGCGACGGGAAAGAACAAAGGGGAGGTACAGCTGATTTTGCAGCTTGCCCGCAGGGAGGAACGACATGCGTAGACATCGCGCTTGGTTGATGGGGCTGGGAACGGGATTGATCGTCGGCGCATCGATGCTGCAATTGATCACGTTCGCCCAAGACCAGGAGAACAAATTGGCGAGACCGCCGCTTACCGAAGAACAGCTGGCTCAGGAAGCCGGCCTGGCCGGCTTCCTGCTGATGACGGAGGCGCAGCTGGCGGCCCGCGTCGACGCCGCGGTCGCGGAGGCGATGGCGGCGAGGGACGAGGCGGCCGATCCGGTCCGGAACGAAGACGAAGAGGAAGCGGAACCGGAAGAGGACCCCGAGCCGGCGGAGCAAGCGCCGGACCGCGGCGTCGCGTCGCAAGCGAGCGAGGAGACGTATTCGGTCTACGTCAAATACGGGATGACGCTGACCGAGGTCGGCAACGAGCTGAAGAAGCTTGGCCTGATCGACGACGTCGGCGAATTTATCGAACATACGCGAGAAGTCGCGACGAGGATGAAGGTCGGGAACGCGGTGTTCGCGGGCAAGCCGACTTACGAGGAGATTATGACGGAGCTGACGCGCAAGAAAAACTGAACCTGCATAAAAGGAAATCGGTGAGTGAAGCACACCCCGACTAGCGTTTGGAGCGTTCGGGGGTGTGCTTTTTCAAGTTTTTAAGCGATCGGACACAGAAGCCCTTATTTTGCCGAAACCCCCTCATTTTGAAGATGAAAAGATGCAAAAAAACCGGTTTTGTTCACAATTAGCGGATCCTCAGTCCGAACGGTTCGGGCGACAGGGCAAGAAGATGAAAATAGGATTGGACGTTGGGTCGACAGGGCAAGAGGATGAAAATAGGATTGGACGGTGGGCGACGGGGAAAGGAGGCGGACGACGGCGAACCGGACGGGGCGGAAAGACTGCGGCAAGCGAAAGCGCGGGGAACGAATCATATGCGATTTTTCTTAAACCTATCGGAATGTATAACATTTTTGGGGTAAAGAGCTTCACTCCTGTTATTTTTCCGTTATGGCAGAACGATGTCCTCGCGCTGCACCTTCGCACTCCGTGCCCCACCATAGGCCTCACACTAGTTGAAAGAAGTACAATTATTTGCCCGGAAGTTTTGCGGATTTTTTACATAATTGCACGAAGTACAACTAATCTGTCCAAACTGGGCGAGAATGAAGTGAAAGAGGCCGAATTAGTTGTATTTATGCAATTATCGATTAGGAAGGGGCGAATTGGACCTGAAATAGTTGTACGAAATACAATTATACGCCGATCTCCGTAAGCTTCCTCAGCATCAGAAGATGCCGAAGGCGTTTTTCTTAGCGTCATGAAGCCGGAAAGGAAGTGTACTATAATGAAGCTGTCGGATCGAAACGAAAGAGAGAAGCTCAAGCTCGATCAAATGATGCGCGCGCTGTTACGTTTCGCGGCGCCCTTTCATTATCATGTCGAGTTTCAGACGTTGAACGGTCAGTCGATGGTCATCCGCATGTTTCGTTACGGGTTCGAGAAAGCGGTGGAGCTGGCGGCGGGGGCCGGCAACGACTGCTGCGGCTAGGGGATATCGACCGGCTGCTGCAGGTTCTCGATCATATTTTGAAATATTTGTACAGAAGCTACGGAGACGATCAACAAACCGAGGAGGTTAGCCGAATGATCAAGACGTTCATCGACCCTGAAGTGTTGAAGAAGGGAAGGGAGCAAGGCCATAAAGAAGGTATTCAACAGGGCATGAAGCAAGGTGTGCAGCAAGGCATGCAGCAAGGTAAAACTACTGTAGCCCGCAAGCTGTTGAAGCTTGGCGTCGACATCGGCACGATCGTCGAAGCGACGGGGCTGACGGAGGAGGAAGTGTTGAAGCTGGGCAAGAAAAAATAAGCGCCCGCCGAGTAATCGTTTTGCGGCTTCGTATTTTCCTCATTGCGCGACGCGTATCGATATGGTATAGTATTTTTCGGTGTAAAAAACACACGCTTTTCAATTCCGTCAAGGGTGCTTTGCCGGCAATCCGGGAAAGTTTTGGCGGGAGGCGCGAAAGGCGGAGGGAGATTCACCAAAAAACCACTAGGAGGTGCAGGAAGATGGCGGTTATTTCCATGAAGCAGCTGCTTGAAGCAGGCGTGCATTTCGGTCACCAAACGCGGCGTTGGAACCCGAAAATGGATAAGTACATCTTTACTGAACGGAACGGCATTTACATTATCGATCTGCAGAAAACGGTCAAAAAAGTCGACGAAGCGTACAACTTCGTGCGTCAGCTCGGCGAGAACGGCGGCACGATGCTGTTCGTCGGAACGAAAAAGCAAGCGCAAGATTCCGTGAAGGAAGAAGCGGAGCGCAGCGGCCAGTTCTATATCAACCAACGCTGGTTGGGCGGAACGCTGACGAACTTCTCTACGATTCAGAAGCGTACGGATCGTCTTCACCAATTGGATAAATGGGAGCAGGACGGCACTTTCGAAGTGCTGCCGAAGAAGGAAGTCATCATCCTTCGCAAGGAAAAAGAACGTCTCGAGAAATTCCTCGGCGGCATCAAGAACATGCGCAAGCTGCCGGACGCGCTGTTCATCATCGACCCGCGCAAGGAGCGCATCGCGGTCGCGGAAGCCCGCAAGCTGGGCATTCCGATCGTCGGCATCGTCGACACGAACTGCGATCCGGACGAGATCGATTACGTCATCCCGGGCAACGACGACGCGATTCGCGCGGTCAAGCTGCTGACGGCGAAAATGGCCGACGCGATCATCGAAGCCCGTCAAGGCGAAGAAACGACCGCCTAATCTCGCGAATACTCATACGAACAAGATCAAGGGTGGTTAGAAGGATAACTTCTCGCCGCCCTTTTTTTCCAAAATCGATCCGCATCGTTCGCTTCCCGGAAGCGAACGGAGCATAACTTAGGAGGATACCCCATGGCAGTGAACGCAGCAGACGTCAAAACGCTTCGCGAAAGAACCGGAGCGGGCATGTTGGATTGCAAAAAAGCGTTGGAGGAAGCGAACGGCGACTTGACGAAAGCGGCCGAGCTGCTTCGCGAAAAAGGCCTTGCCGCGGCCGCCAAGAAAGGCGACCGCATCGCGACGGAAGGCGTCGTCGAGTCTTACATTCACGGCGGCGGCCGGATCGGCGTGCTCGTCGAAGTCAACTGCGAAACGGATTTCGTCGCGAAGACGGAGCAATTCCGTTCCTTCGTGAAGGACATCGCAATGCATATCGCCGCGGCCAATCCGAAGTTCCTCGCCCGCGAAGACGTATCCCAGGCGGAGCTGGACAAGGAAAAGGAAATTTTGCGCAACCAGGCGCTTAACGAAGGCAAGCCGGAGAAGATCGTCGACAAGATGGTCGAAGGCCGCATGAACAAATTTTACGAGGAAAACTGCCTGATGGAGCAAGTGTTCGTCAAGGACCAGGACAAGACGATCACGACGCTCCTGAACGAGAAGATCGCCGCCATCGGCGAAAAAATCTCCATCCGCAGATTCGCTCGCTACGAGCTGGGCGAAGGCTTGGAGAAAAAAGCGGACAACTTCGTGGAAGAAGTCATGGCGCAAGTGAACCAATAAGCGAGCAATAGGCAACACCCTTACGGGAACACGGCGTGTTCCCGCTTTTTTAAGAAAAAAGCAGTTTGGAGGTACGCAGCGTTGGAACGTCCCGTATATAAGCGCGTAGTATTGAAGGTGAGCGGCGAGTCGTTGTCCGGAAACAACGGTTACGGCATCGATGCGACGACGATCTTGTCGATCGCGGAACAGATCAAGGAAGTGATCGAGCTAGGCGTCGAGGTGGCGATCGTCTGCGGAGGCGGCAACATCTGGCGCGGCATCGCGGGCAGCCAAAAAGGAATCGACCGGGCTACGGCGGATTATATGGGCATGTTGGCTACCGTCATGAATTCTCTCGCGCTGCAGGACGCATTGGAGCAGCTGGACGTGCCGAGCCGGGTGCAGACGTCGATTGCGATGCAGCAAATCGCGGAGCCGTACATCCGCAGGCGCGCCATTCGGCATCTGGAGAAGGGCCGCGTCGTCATCTTCGCGGCCGGGACGGGCAATCCGTTTTTCTCCACGGACACGACGGCGGCGCTCCGCGCGGCGGAGATCGAAGCCGAAGTCATTCTGATGGCGAAAAACAAAGTCGACGGCGTATACAGCGCCGACCCGTTCAAGGATCCCGGAGCGGAGAAGTACGAGCAGCTTACGTATATGGACGTCCTCAACAAAAATCTTGGCGTGATGGATTCGACCGCATCCTCGTTGTGCATGGATAACAATATTCCGCTTCTCGTATTCGCAATCACGGAGAAAGGCAATATTAAACGTGCCGTAATGGGCGACAAAATCGGCACGATCGTAAAGGGGAGCATGGACTAATGCCGCAAGCTATCAAAAAAGACGCCGAAGAACGCATGGAAAAAGCATTGGGAGCGCTGAAGCGCGACCTGCTGACGTTAAGAGCCGGCCGGGCGTCGGCCGCGATGCTCGATCGCGTGCAGGCCGAATATTACGGGGCGATGACGCCGATCAACCAGATGGGCGCGATCAACACGCCGGATTCCCGGACGATCATCATTACGCCGTGGGACAAGACGGCGCTGCCCGCGATCGAGAAGGCGATCCAGAAGTCCGATCTTGGTCTGACGCCGGCGAACGACGGCTCGATCATTCGCCTCAACATTCCGCCGCTTACGGAAGAGCGTCGCGCGGAACTGGCGAAGGCGACGAAGAAGTTCGGGGAAGAGGCGAAGGTCGCGATCCGCAACATTCGCCGCGACGCCAACGACGAGATCAAGAAGAAGGAAAAGGGCGAAATTTCCGAGGACGAGTCCCGGCGCCATCAGGACGACGTTCAGAAGCTGACGGACCGTTACGTCGCGGAAGTGGATAAGATTCTGGCCGCCAAAGAGAAAGAGATCATGGAAGTGTAATCGGCTCCGGCAGGACCCCTCCGAAAGGTGGGGTTTATTCTCTTTTCGGTTAGCCGGCGCCAGGGTTGCCATTTGGGGGGAAGCATACGATGGGCTTGTTCGGAGATTGGTTCGGCAAATTTCGCGCAGGGAAGGGCCGTGCGGACGACATCGCGCGAGCTTCGGCCGACGCGGACGAAATGCCGACCGGCGACAACATTCCGAAGCACGTGGCGATCATCATGGACGGCAACGGCCGGTGGGCGAAAGAAAGAGGGCTCCCCCGGATCGCCGGCCACCATAACGGCATGAAAGCCGTCAAGCGGATTACGAAGGCCGCCGACCGTCTCGGCGTGCAAACGCTGACGCTGTACGCGTTCTCGACGGAAAACTGGAAGCGTCCGAAGGCGGAGGTCGAGTTTCTGCTGAAGCTGCCCCAGGAATTTCTCTCGCTGGAGCTCGGCGAGCTGATCGAGAACAACGTGCAGGTGCGGATGATGGGCTACCGGGAAGGTCTTCCCGACCATACGCTCCGGGCCGTGGACGAAGCGGTTCGCCAAACCCGGCACAATACCGGACTGATCTTGAATTTCGCGCTTAATTACGGCAGCCGGGCCGAGATGCTGGAAGCGGCCAAGCTGCTCGCGCGGCTGGCCGCGGAAGGAAAGGCGGACCCCGAGTCGCTGACCGAAGCGGACTTCGAACGGCATCTGCTGTCCGCCGGATTGCCGGCCCCGGACCTGCTCATTCGCACGAGCGGGGAGCTGCGGCTGAGCAATTTTATGCTCTGGCAGCTCGCGTACAGCGAATTCTGGTTTACGGACGTCTACTGGCCGGAATTCGGCGAACGTCATTTATTCGAGGCGGTCCGCGAGTACCAACGGCGCGCGCGCCGCTACGGAGGGTTGTAACGGATGGCTCAGCGGATCGTAACCGGCGTGATCGCCGGAGCGGCTTTTGTCGGCTTGCTGATCGCGGGAGGGTGGTTCTATCCCGCCCTTCTTCTCGCGATGGCGCTGATCGGCTACGGGGAATTCGTCCGGCTGAACGGACACGACTGGAAGCGGCCAGACGCGCTGATCGGCTTCGCCGCCGTCGCGCTCCTCGCGCTGCCGGAGGCGCCGCTCGGCCGGGAGCTTCCATCGTTCGAGACGATCGTATGGCTGCTCATGTTCGCGCTGTTAAGCGGAACGGTATTCAGCAAAAACCGGATCCACCTGGAGCACGTAGGCGTGCTCCTGCTCGGCGCCGTCTACGTCGGAACCGGCTTCCACTATATGGCGGCGACGAGGGAACTGGACAACGGCCTCTTCTGGTCGGCGCTGACGTTCGCGTGCATCTGGGCGTCGGACGCCGGCGCGTATTTCGTCGGGAAAGCGATCGGAAGGACGAAGCTATGGCCGGCGATCAGCCCGAACAAGACGGTCGAGGGGGCGCTGGGCGGCGTCGCGATCGCCGTCGCCGCCGGGCTGATCTTCGCCGCGGCGCGTCCGGAATGGCTCGGCTACGGCCAAGCCGCGCTTATCGGGCTTACGGCCGCGATCGCCGGCCAATTGGGCGATCTCGTGCAGTCCGCCTACAAGCGTTACCGGGGCGTGAAGGATTCGGGCCGGCTGCTGCCGGGGCACGGGGGCGTGCTGGACCGGACCGACAGCTGGCTGATCGTCTTCCCGATCGTCCATCTTCTCGGCCTGTTGGCAGGATAATCTCGCCGAACGCTACATAAAGATAGAAGACAAGCGGAGGAACAACGATGAAAAAAGTAGCCGTACTCGGCAGCACGGGCTCGATCGGCACGCAGACGCTGGACGTGATCGCCCGGCGGCCGGAGAGCTTCGAGGTCGTCGGGCTGGCCGCGGGCAGCAACGTCAAGCTGTTGCTCGAGCAAGCGCGGGCATTCAAGCCCAAATGGGTATCGACCGCGAACGGGGCGCTGGCGGACGTCGTTCGGGCCGAAGTGCCCGCGGACGTTCGCGTCGTTCACGGCGAGGACGGCTTGAAGCAGGTCGCGGGCCAATCGGGCGCCGACTACGTCGTCAGCGCGCTCGTCGGCAGCCTCGGGTTAACGTCGACGCTGGCGGCGATCGAAGCCGGCGCCGACATCGGTCTCGCGAATAAGGAGACGCTCGTGACCGCCGGCCATCTCGTCATGCGAAGGGCCAAGGAGAAGGGCGTCTCGATTCTGCCCGTCGACAGCGAGCACTCGGCGATCTTCCAATGCTTGAACGGCGAGAACGCCAAGGCGGTCAAGCGGCTCGTGTTGACGGCGTCGGGCGGGAGCTTCCGCGATCTCGGCCGGGATAAGCTGGCGGACGTGACGGTCGAGGACGCGCTCAAGCATCCGAATTGGAGCATGGGCGCCAAGGTGACGATCGACTCGGCGACGATGGCCAACAAAGGACTCGAGGTGATCGAGGCGCGCTGGCTGTTCGATCTGCCGTACGAGCAGATCGACGTCGTCCTTCATCCCGAGAGCATCGTGCACTCGATGGTCGAATTCGTCGATACGAGCGTGATCGCCCAGCTCGGCAATCCGGACATGCGGGTGCCGATCCAATACGCGCTCACGTATCCCGAGCGCATCGAGTCGCCGGCTTCCCCGCTCGACCTGCTGAAGCAGGGCACGCTGCGATTCCGCGAAATGGATTTCGCGCGCTATCCTTGCCTGCGGCTCGCCTACGAGGCCGGCCGCGGCGGCGGCACGGCGACGACCGTGTTCAACGCGGCGAACGAAATCGCCGTCTCGCGGTTTCTCAATCGCGAGATTCCGTTCCTCGCGATCGAGGAGACGATCGAGAGGGTGCTGGGCAAGCACGCGCCCGTTCCGTCGCCTGGCCTGGAGGCCATTCTGGAGGCGGACGCCTGGGCGCGACGGGAGGCGGCGAAGGTCGGATAACCCCCGCGGGCGTATTCTCTTGTAACCGTTCGGAGAATAATGTTAATCTAAGATCAGCCGTTCCGAGGCCCGTCCCGGCGGCTGTCGTTCGATTCACGAAGGGGCTGGAAGGATGGAAAATTTGCAGATCGCGCTGCTGGTCGTTTTGATGTTCTTTTTGCTCGTCTCGCTGCATGAATGGGGACACTATTACTTCGCCCGGCGGGCGGGCATCCTCGTTCGCGAGTTCGCGATCGGATTCGGTCCGAAGCTGTTCTCGATCAAACGCGGGGAAACCCGGTTCACGCTGCGCTTGCTTCCGATCGGGGGATTCGTCCGGATGGCCGGGGAGGATCCCGAGATCGTCGAGGTGCAGCCGGGCCAGACGCTGGCCGTCCGGATCAAGGACGACAAGGTGACGCGGATCTACCTGGACCGGCTCGACGAGCGTTCGGACGTCATGCGCGGGGAAGTCAAGCGGCTCGATCTGGAGCGGGACCTGTTCATCGCGCTCGACGTGGACGGGGAGCTCGAACGGTATTCCGTTCATCCGCAAGCGGAAATCGTCGCCAGGGGCAGGGAGACGCAGATCGCGCCGATCGACCGCCAGTTCGGCCATAAGACGGTCGGACAGCGCGCGCTGGCGATCTTCGCCGGCCCGGTTATGAACTTCTTCCTCGCCTTCGTCTTGTTCGCCGCCTTCCTGCTGCTGCAGGGCATTCCGGCCGAAAATTCCTCGAAGGTGTTCATCTCGGACCTCATGTCCGGCGCCCCGGCGGAGCAAGCCGGGCTAAAGAAGGGCGACTGGGTCAAGTCGATCGACGGGGAAGCCGTCGGCGGCGAACCCGACGCGTTCATCGAGAAGGTCGGCGCGAATTCCGGCAAGCCGATCAACCTCGTCGTCGAACGCGACGGCGCGGAAGTGCCGATCAAGGTGACGCCCGACGCGGAAACCGGCAAGATCGGCGTCTATCTGATCGGGGAAATGCGAAGCCCGACGGCCTTCGAGACGGTTCGGTTCGCGGGAGCGCATATGGTCGAAATGACGGAAGTGATCTTCGAAGGGTTCCGCAAGCTGATCTTCGGCGAGCTCAAGCTCGACGACTTGGGCGGCCCGGTCAAGACGACGCAGGTCACCGTCGAAATCGCCCAGCAAGGGCTTGCCCAGCTGACGTTATGGGCGGGCATTCTGAGCCTGTACCTGGGCATCTTCAATCTGTTGCCGATTCCGGCGCTCGACGGAAGCCGACTGTTGTTCCTCGGGCTGGAGGCGGTGCGGGGCAAGCCCGTCGATCCGAATCGCGAAAGCATGGTGCACCTGGTCGGGTTCGCGATGCTCATGCTGCTCATGATCGTCGTTACGTATAACGATATCGTCGGATTGGTCAGAAAGTAGAAAGGCATTTCGTAAGCCTAAGCTGGAGTTGGAGGACCGTCATGTCGAAGGATAAAGCATTCGTCACCGAAATTACGCCGCAGGGAGAAGATTTCTCGCGCTGGTACATCGACGTCATCAAGAAAGCGGAGCTGATGGATTATTCGCCTGTTCGCGGCTGCATCGTGTTCCGTCCCGACGGCTACGAGCTGTGGGAGAACATGCAGAAGGAATTGGACAGGCGATTCAAGGACACGGGGCATCGCAACGCGTATTTCCCGCTGTTCATTCCGGAAAGCTTCTTCATGAAGGAAAAGGAGCACGTCGAAGGGTTCAATCCCGAGCTTCCGTTCGTCACCGAGGCGGGCGGCGAGCCATTGGAAGAGAAGCTGGCGATCCGGCCGACGTCGGAGACGATGTTCGGGCATATGTACGCCAAATGGATCAATTCCTATCGCGACCTGCCGCTCTTGATCAATCAATGGGCGAACGTCGTCCGTTGGGAGAAAAGAACGCTGCCGTTCCTCAGAACGAGCGAATTCCTCTGGCAGGAAGGCCATACCGCGCACGAGGATGAAGCGGACGCCCGCCGGGAAACGATGCAGATGCTGGACGTGTACACGGATTTCGTGGAGAACGTGCTGGCGATTCCCGTCATCAAGGGGCAGAAGACGCCTTCCGAGCGGTTCGCGGGCGCGGTGGACACGTATTCGATCGAAGCGATGATGAAAGACGGCAAGGCGGTTCAAGCCGGGACGTCCCATTACTTGGGCACGAAGTTCGCCGCCGCCTTCGACATCAAGTATCTCGACCGCGAGAATACGCAGCAATACTGCCATACGACGTCCTGGGGCGTCAGCACCCGCCTGATCGGTGCGCTGATCATGGTGCACGGCGACGACCGCGGGCTCGTCATGCCGCCGAAGGTCGCGCCGACGCAAATCGTCATGATCCCGATCGGTCCGCCGAAGACGCGGGAAGTCGTGATCGCCAAGACGGACGAGCTGTACGCGCAATTGAAGCAGGCGGGCATCCGCGTGCGGGTGGACGACCGGGCCGACGTATCGCCGGGCTGGAAGTTCAACGAATACGAGATGCGCGGCATTCCGATCCGCCTCGAGCTCGGCCCGCGCGACCTCGAGAACGGCCAATGCGTGCTCGTCTCCCGCGTCAGCGGCGAGAAGAAAGCGGTGGCGCTGGACAATCTGGTCGCCGAGGCGGAAGCGCTGCTGGCGCAAATTCACGACGACATGTACGCGCGCGCGCTCGCTTTCCGCGAGGAGAACTTCTTCTCCGTCGAGACGCTGGACGAATACAAGGCGGCGGTCGAAGAGAAGAGAGGGTTTGCGCTCGCGGGCTGGTGCGGCTCCGAGGCCTGCGAGAAGCAGGTCAAGGAAGAAACCGGCGCGACAAGCCGCAACATTCCGTTCGAGCCGGCCGAGCGGAAGACGAAATGCCTCGTCTGCGGCGACTCGGCGGCGCATACGGTCGTCTTCGCGCGAGCCTATTAACCGGTATTGCACGACTCTATTGATGCGAGATTGGGCTTCAGGTAGAATAGAAAGCAAAGCGCAACGTCAGCTTCTGATGGAAGACGGCGACCGGCTTCGGCGAGCGACGCCGGGCCGGCCTCTTCCCGGAAGCTTTTGTATTTAAGCGGTAGGGAGGAAAACGATGCTCAAGGCGGATGACGGGCGGAAGCGGTTCGAAATGCTGCTGCAGCAGGCGGAGCTGCCGACCGAATGGTTGAGGCAGCATTTTCGGGACGGGCATATCGAGAAAGTGGAAGTCAACCGCTCCCGCAAGCGATGGACGATTACGATCGCCAAGAACGAGTTGCTTCCCGGATCGGTATACATAGGATTGAATGAAAGGGTCAAGGAGAAGCTCGCGCATATCGCGGACGTGCGCCTCGTCGTCCATTATGCGCCGGACGTCGCGAACGAACGCATCGTCCGGGAATATTGGTTGGCGTTCGTCGAGCGGATGCAGCGGGAGGCCGCGTCGGTGAACGGCTGGCTGGCGAAGGCGGACGTCGTCGTCGACGGCGACGTCGCGACGGTCGCCTTGCTGAACGACACGAATCTCGAGCTCGCCCGCAAAAAGGAAATCGACGTTCGCTTGACCCGCTACTTCGAAGAGCGGTTTCTGCGCGCGATCCGGGTGAAGCTGACGGTCGGCGAGCCGAGTCCGGAGACGTATTCGGAGTTCACGCAGAAGATCGAAAAGGAAAACCGCGCCGCGATCGAGCAGATCATGGCGAGCGCGCGCGAGGAGGCGCCGGCGGTCGAGGAAGGGGAAGCGCCGCAGGCGCTGCAGCTCGGCTACGAGATCAAGGAGCCGCCGGTCCCGATCCAGGACATTCGCGAGGAAGAGAAGAAGGCGACCGTTCAAGGCGTCGTCTTCGGGCTGGAGACGAAGGAGCTGCGGACGGGCAGCACGCTGTTCACTTGCTCGATTACCGATTTTACGGACTCGCTGTCGATCAAGATTTTCGGCAAAAACAAAGAGGACGTCAAAATGCTCGGCCTGCTGGCCAACGGCAAGTGGGTGAAGATGCGGGGAAAAATCGAATACGACCGCTTCCTCAACCCGCCGGAGCTCGTCATGTTCCCGAACGATATTCGCGAAATTCCCGCTCCGCCGGAGCCGAAGGACACGGCCGAAGAGAAGCGGGTCGAATTCCATCTGCATACGACGATGAGCACGATGGACGCGGTGACGCCCGTCGACGTCTACGTCAAGACGGCGGCCAAGTGGGGCCACAAGGCGATCGCGATTACCGACCACGCCAACGTGCAATGCTTCCCGGACGCCGCGAAGGCGGGCAAGAAGCACGGCATCAAGGTGATCTACGGCGTGGAAGCCAACGTCGTCAACGACTCGGTCGGCATGGTCATCCAGCCGCGGGAGCAGACGCTCGAGGACGCGGAATACGTCGTGTTCGACATCGAGACGACCGGTCTCTCGGTCACCGACAACAAGATTATCGAGCTTGCGGGCGTCAAAATGAAAAACGGCCAGGAAATCGACCGGTTCGAGACGTTCATTAATCCGCACGAGCCGATTCCGTACAACATTCAGCAGCTGACGAACATTACCGACGATATGGTCCGGGACGCGCCGGAGCTGGAGCCGAAGCTGAAGGAATTCATCGCGTTCGTCGGGGACGCGGTGCTCGTCGCGCACAACGCCGGCTTCGACATCGGCTTCATCCAGCACGCGTGCAAGCAATTCGGCCTGCCGCCGGTCGGCAATCCGGTGCTGGACACGCTCGAAGTTGCCCGGTACCTGCACCCGACGATGAAAAATCACCGCCTCAATACGCTCGCGGCGCTCTACAAAGTGTCGCTCGAAAACCACCACCGCGCGATCGACGATACGGTTGCGCTCGGCGGCATTTTGAACGGCCAGCTGAAGGATCTCCAAGCCCGCGGCGTGAACGAACTGCATGCGCTCAACGGACTCAACGAGAACGGCTGGAAGACGACCCGTCCGTTCCATTGCGGCATCTACGCGCTGAACGCGGTCGGCAAGAAGAACTTATACAAGCTGATTTCCTTGTCTCATACCGATTATTTTCATCGCGTAGCCTGCATACCGAAGAGCAAGCTGATCGAGCACCGCGAAGGGCTGCTCGTCATCTCGGGATGCGAGAAGGGCGAACTGTTCGAGACGGTGCTGAACAAATCGCTCGAGGAAGCGGAGGAAGTCGCGGCTTTCTACGACGTGCTGGAAGTTCAGCCGGTCGACTTCTATTTGCATCTGCTGGAGAAAGGGCTGGTCTCCAGCAGAGCATCGCTGGAGGAGGCGCTGCGGCGCATTGTCCGGCTCGGGGAGAAGCTGACGAAGCCGGTCATCGCGACGGGCAACGTCCACTATTTGCAGCCGCGGGACAAAATTTTCCGCGATATTACGATTCACGGCATTACCGGCTTCAGCCCGCTGAAGGATCAGCGCAAGCCGGACGCGCATTTTCGCACGACGACGGAGATGCTTGAAGCGTTTCGCTTTCTCGGCGACGAGAAGGCGCGCGAGATCGTCGTGACGAACACGTCCGAGCTGGCCGACCGGTTCGAGGAGATCAAGCTGTTCCCGGACGAACTGTTCACGCCGATCATCGAAGGCGCGGACGACGAAATCCGCAATACGTGCTACGCGACGGCGCGCGGCATGTACGGCGACGAGCTGCCGGAGGTGGTGACGGCCCGGCTCGAGAAGGAGCTCGTGCCGATTATCAAGTACGGATTTTCGGCCAACTACCTCATTTCGGCGCGGCTTGTCAAGAAGTCGAACGAGGACGGCTATCTGGTCGGCTCGCGGGGATCGGTCGGCTCGTCGATCGTCGCGACGTTTCTCGGCATCTCCGAGGTCAACCCGCTGCCGGCCCACTACTTGTGCCGGAACCCCGAGTGCAAGCATAGCGAATGGTTTCTCGACGGCAGCGTGCCGAGCGGCTTCGACTTGCCGGACAAGGCGTGTCCGCAATGCGGCACGATGATGCGAGGCGAAGGGCAGGACATCCCGTTCGAGACGTTCCTCGGGTTCAAGGGCGACAAGGTTCCCGATATCGATTTGAACTTCTCGGGCGAATACCAGCCGCACGCGCACAACTACACGAAGGTGATGTTCGGCGAGAAGAGCGTGTTCCGCGCCGGGACGATCGGCACGGTGGCCGAGAAAACCGCGTACGGCTTCACGAAGAAATACGAGGAAGAGCACGGGAAGTCGTGGCGGGGCGCGGAGCTGAGCCGGCTCGCGGCCGGCTGCACCGGCGTCAAGCGGAGCACGGGCCAGCATCCCGGCGGCATCGTCGTCGTGCCGGATTATATGGAAGTGGAGGACATCACGCCGGTGCAATATCCGGCCGACGATACGAGCGCGGAATGGAAGACGACCCACTTCGATTACCACGCCTTCGACGCGAACCTGCTCAAGCTGGACATTCTCGGACACGACGACCCGACGATGATGCGGATGCTGCAGGACTTGACCGGCGTCGATCCGACGACGATTCCGATGAACGACCCGAAAGTCATGAGCCTGTTCAACTCCGTCGAGGCGCTCGGCGTCACGCCGCAGCAGATTCGTTCGCCGGTGGCGACGTTCGGCGTGCCGGAGATGGGCACGCGGTTCGTCCGCCAGATGCTCGAGGAAACGAAGCCGTCGTCGTTCGCCGATCTGCTGCAAATATCCGGGCTGTCGCACGGGACGGGCGTCTGGCTCGGCAATGCGCAGGAGCTGATCAAGAACAACACGTGCACGATCAAGACGGTCATCGGCTGCCGCGACGATATTATGTTGTATCTGATCTATAAGGCCGGCATGGACGCGTCGCTCGCGTTCAAAATCACGGAAAGCGTGCGCAAAGGGAAAGGGCTTACGCCGGAATGGATCGAAGAGATGAAGCGGTGCAAAGTGCCGCAATGGTACATCGATTCGTGCCTCCGCATCGAATACATGTTTCCGAAGGCGCACGCCGCCGCCTACGTTATCTCCGCCGTGCGGACCGCCTTTTTCAAGCTCTATTATCCGATCGAATACTATGCGACCTATTTCACCGTGCGCGCGGGGGATTTCGACGTCGAATTGTTCTGCCAGGGCTACGACGCGATCTTGAAGACGCTGCTCGAAATCGAGGAGAAAGGCTTCCAGGCGTCGACGAAGGAGAAGAACATGATTTCGATTCTCGAGATGGGGCTCGAGATGACGGCGCGCGGCTTCAAGTTCAAGACGATCGATCTGTACCGCTCGGAGGCGACCCGCTTCATCGTCGACGGCGACAGCCTCATCCCGCCGTTCGGGGCGATCGCGGGGGTCGGCGAGAACGCGGCCCGCAACATCGCGGCTTCCCGAGAAGAAGGGGATTTCCTGTCGATTGAAGACTTCCAGCAGCGCTCGCGGGCGAGCAAGACGATCGTCGAAGTGCTGTCCGGGCTGGGCGCGTTCAGAGGGCTTCCGGAATCCAACCAATTGGTGCTGTTCTAGCGGCGGGATATCAAGGAAAGTTGTGGTTGCCAGAGGCTGTAAGGTTATGTTATATTATTTTTGGCAATCATGTGGATATCACTGTCTGCAGAAGAGTGGGGAAACCCACTCTTTCCGTTTTGTCTGCGGATCTTTGCGGTTGCGAAGGCTGCGGCCATCCATTTGGAACATCGGGAGGTATTACCTAATTGAATTCACCGCAAATCAAATCCATCGTGGAAAAATCCGCGGCCTCCTATATGGAGGAGCACGGGTTGGAACTGGTGGACGTGGAATACGTGAAAGAGGGCGGCAGCTGGTTTTTGCGGATCTACGTGGATAAGGAAGGCGGCATCGATATCGACGATTGCGGCCGTTTCTCCGAATTCATGAGCGCGAAGCTGGATGAGCTGGATCCGATCGAAGACGCGTATTTCCTCGAAGTCAGCTCGCCCGGCGCCGAAAGGCCGCTGAAAAAGCCGGGAGACGTCGCGAAGGCGGTCGGCAAGCACGTATTCGTGACGACGTACGAAAAAATCGACGGGGTCAAGGAATTCGAAGGACGGCTGGAGCAGTTCGACGGGACGACGATGGTCGTGTCCGTCGGCCGCGCGACACACGCCATCCCTTACGATAAAGTGGCCTCCGCCAGGCTGGCCATCGTTTTCTAATCCATTGAGAAGGGCGACGGGGCGCCGGAGACGCCGCCGGAATCGTCGCATAACGAGGAGGAAGGATCAAGTCATGAGCATGGAGTTTATCGAAGCGCTGTCCGAAATCGAGCGAGAGAAGGGCATCGGCAAGGACGTCCTGATCGAAGCTATCGAAGCGGCACTTATCTCCAGCTACAAGCGTAACTTTAATACGGCGCAGAACGTTCGCGTCGATATTAACCGGGCGACCGGCCTGATCAAAGTGTATGCCCGCAAGACGATCGTCGAAGAAGTGCTCGACCCGAGGCTCGAAATTTCGCTGGAGGCGGCGAGGGCGATCAACCCGCACTACCAGCTGGACGATATCGCGGAGATCGAGGTGACGCCGCGGGATTTCGGGCGCATCGCCGCGCAGACGGCGAAGCAGGTCGTCACGCAGCGCATCCGCGAAGCGGAGCGCGGGCTGATCTATCATGCGTTCGTCGATAAGGAGCAAGATATCGTCACCGGCATCATCCAACGCATGGATCTGCGCAATCTGTATGTCGATCTCGGCAAGGTCGAGGCGGCGCTGCCGCTGACCGAGCTGATGCCGACCGACAAGTTCAAGCAGGGCGACCGGGTGAAATCTTTCATTACGAAGGTCGAAAATACGAGCAAAGGTCCGCAGATCATTTTGTCGCGGACGCATCCGGGCTTGCTGAAACGGCTGTTCGAGCTCGAAGTTCCCGAAATTTTCGACGGCACGGTCGAGATCCGCTCGGTGGCGCGCGAGGCCGGCTTCCGCTCCAAGATCGCCGTCTATTCCCGCAACGAGGAAGTCGATCCGGTCGGCTCCTGCGTCGGCCAGCGCGGCACCCGCGTGCAGTCGATCGTGACGGAGCTGAAGGGCGAGAAGATCGACATCGTCCGCTGGTCGGAAGCGATCGACGAATACGTCGCGAACGCGCTCAGCCCGTCCAAGGTGCTGGAGGTCATCGTCTTCGAAGCGGAGAAGATGGCGCGCGTCATCGTGCCGGACTATCAGCTGTCCCTCGCGATCGGGATCAAAGGACAGAACGCCCGTCTGGCCGCCAAGCTGACCGGCTGGAAAATCGATATCAAAAGCGAGACGCAGGCCGAGCAAGAGTATGGCCGTCCGAAGTCGACCGGCGCCACGATGCATCAGGACAGCGTCTCCATCGACTAAGGGGGAGCGCCGTGAGACCGAGGAAAATTCCGCAGCGCAAATGCGTGGCCTGCCAGGAAATGATGCCGAAGAAGGAACTGATTCGGATCGTTCGTTCCCCGCAAGGCGAGATTCATATCGACTTGACCGGGAAGAAGCCGGGCCGGGGCGCTTATTTGTGCGGCAAGGTCGCCTGCTTCAAGCTGGCGAAAAAATCCAAAGCGTTCGAGCGCGCGCTGAAGGCGCCCGTAGACGCGGAAATCTACGATCGCCTGGAAGCCGATTTCATTCAAGTGGAAGACGAGTTTCAAGCGAACAAGGAGCGGGCGGGCGACGATGACGATGGGGAATAAAGCGTTGTCCCGCCTAGGTCTGGCGACCCGGGCCGGCAAGCTCGTCAGCGGCGAGGAAGTCGTCATGAAGGCGATCCGTTCGGGCGACGCCAAGCTTGTCCTGCTCGCCGAAGACGCTTCGGACAATACAAGGAAGAAGATTCAGGATAAATGCAACAGTTATCGCGTTCCATTGCTAGTCGGCTTTACCCGATTCGAACTGGGAGCGGCGGTAGGCAAGCCCGAACGGGTTCTGTTCGCGGTAACGGACCGCGGGTTCGCCGACCTGCTGGCCGCCGGTTGGAATCAACACTCGGAGGTGGAGAATATTGAGTAAACAAGACAACACGGACAACAAGGATAAACTCAGGGTTTACGAATACGCCAAGCAGCTCAATATGAGCAGCAAGGAAGTCATCACGATTTTGAAAAGAATGAACAAGCCGGTGAACAACCATATGAGCGTCATGGAAGACGGCATGACGGAAGCGGTGGAGAAGTTTTTCCGCGACGTGAAGGCGAATGCCGCGGCGAAAATGGCCCAAGCGTCCGCCAAGGCCGCCGGCTCGGCGAACGAGAAAAAAGCCCAGCAGGGCGGTCAAGGGGGTTCGGGCGGAGACGGCCGCGCGCAAGGGCAGCAGCAGGCCCGGGGCCAGAACCGTTCGGGCTCGCAAGCGGCGGACTCGGCAAGAGCCGGGCAAGCTTCGGGCGCCGCGTCCGCGGCCAATGTCGCGTCGCTCTCGGCTTCGCCGGCGGGCGCGCCTTCGGGCCAGCAGCCGTCCAGATCGCGCGACGGCGGCAATCGCGGCCAAGGCGGGGCAGGCCGGGACGGAGGCCGTCCGCAGGGCGGCCAAGGCGGGTATAACCGCGACGGGGGCCGTCCGCAGGGAGGCGGCCAAGGCGGATTTAACCGTGACGGAGGCCGACCGCAAGGAGGCGGCCAAGGCGGATTCAACCGCCCGCAGGGCGGCGGTCAGGGCGGCCGACCGCAAGGAGGCGGCCAAGGCGGGTTCAACCGCCCGCAGGGCGGCGGTCAGGGCGGCCGTCCGCAAGGCGGAGGTCAAGGCGGATTCAACCGCCCGCAGGGCGGCGGTCAGGGCGGCCGTCCGCAGGGCGGCGGTCAAGGCGGGTTCAACCGCCCGCAAGGCGGAGGTCAAGGGCGCCCGCAAGGCGGCGGATTTAGCGGCGGCAACGCGGCTGCTGGCCGTCCGGGTCAAGCCATGGGCGCGGGACGCGGCGGCGCGGCTCCGGCAGCCGGCGGAGCTCGGGGCGGTCGCGACGGCAAAGGCCGGGAAGATTTCAACCGTTCCGGCGGTCCGGGAGGCAAGCGGAGAGAGCAGAACAGCCGCTTCGAGGACGGCCGCGGGAACTTCAGAGGCGGCAAAGGCAGGGGCGGCAAGAACGCCCGCAAGAACAATCAACCGCCGCGCGAGAAGATCGACAATACGCCGAAGAAGGTTATCGTCCGCGGCAGCATGACCGTCGGCCAGCTGGCGAAGCTGTTGCATAAGGACGCTTCCGAAGTCATCAAGAAGCTTCTGATGATGGGTGTGATGGCGACGATCAATCAAGATCTGGATCTGGATACCGTCCTGCTCGTCATTTCCGAATACGGCGTCGAAGCCGAGGTGAAAATCGTCGTCGAGGACACCCAGTTCGAGACGATCGAAGAGAACGACGATCCGAGCGAGCTCGTCAGCCGTCCGCCGGTCGTGACGATTATGGGTCACGTCGACCACGGGAAGACGACGCTGCTCGACGCGATTCGCGAGACGAAGGTCGCCAGCGGGGAAGCCGGCGGCATTACGCAGCATATCGGCGCCTACCAAGTCGAGATCAACGGCAAGAAAATCACGTTCCTGGATACGCCGGGCCACGAAGCGTTCACGACGATGCGCGCCCGCGGCGCCCAGGTAACCGATATTACGATTCTGGTCGTCGCCGCGGACGATGGCGTCATGCCGCAAACGGTCGAAGCGATCGCCCATGCCAAGGCGGCGAACGTGCCGATCATCGTGGCTGTCAATAAGATCGACAAGCCGGAGGCGAACTCGGACAGAGTGAAGCAGGAATTGACCGAGCACGGGCTCGTTCAGGAAGAATGGGGCGGCGACACGATTTTCGTCGAGGTGTCCGCCAAGCAGCGCCTGAACCTGGACGGCTTGCTCGAGATGATTCTGCTCGTCGCCGAAGTGAACGACTACAAGGCGAATCCGGACAAACGCGCGCGCGGCACGGTCATGGAAGCCGAGCTCGACAAGGGCAAAGGTCCGGTCGCCCGCATTCTCGTGCAGAACGGCACGCTTAAGGTCGGCGACGCCTTCGTCGCGGGCGACGCTTTCGGGCGCATTCGCGCGATGACGAACGATCGCGGCCGCCGCATCAAGGAAGCGGGACCGTCGACGCCGGTCGAGATTACCGGCCTGACAGAAGTGCCGCAAGCCGGCGATCCGTTCATGGTGTTCGAGGACGAGCGCAAAGCGCGGGAAATTTCCGAGAAGCGTTCGATCAAGACGCGCCAATCGCAGATGAAGGCGAACCAGGCGGTGACGCTGGAGGATCTGTTCAGCAAGATCAAGGAAGGCGACATAAAGGAGCTGAACGTCATCCTGAAAGCCGACGTCCAAGGTTCCCTGGAAGCCCTCAAAGGCTCGCTGGAGAAAATCGAGATCGAAGGCGTGCGCGTGCGGACGATCTACAGCGGCGTAGGCGCGATTACGGAATCCGATATCATTCTCGCGTCGGCTTCGTCGGCGATCGTCGTCGGCTTCAACGTTCGTCCCGAGCCTCGCGCGCAAGCGATCGCCGAGGACGAGAAGGTGGACGTGCGCCTGCATTCGATCATCTACAAGGTGATCGAGGAGATCGAATACGCGATGAAAGGGATGCTCGATCCGGTATTCAAGGAGAAGGTCATCGGCCACGCGGAAGTTCGCGAGACGTTCAAGGTAACCAAGGTCGGCACGATCGCGGGCTGCATGGTCACCGACGGCAAGATCGCCCGGAACGCCGAAGCTCGCCTGACGCGCGGCGGAATCGTCGTCTATACGGGCAAGATCGATTCGCTCAAGCGGTTCAAGGATGACGCGAAGGAAGTTTCGGAAGGCTATGAATGCGGAATTACGCTGGACAAATTCAATGACATTCAACAGGGCGACGTTATCGAAGCCTTCGTCATGGAGTCCGTGGAGCGCTAATCCCAGCAGCAAGCGAAGGTGGGGGTTGTATGGCCAAATACCGAGTCGGACGGGTCGGCGAACAGGTAAAGAAAGAAATCAGCAGCATTATCCAGACGGAGCTGAAAGATCCGAGAATCGGGTTTATTACCGTGACCGGAGTCGATATTACGAACGACTTGTCGCTCGCCCGGGTGTATCTGAGCATCTTGGGCAGCGAAGAGCAGAAGGAAGAAACGTTGAAGGCGATCGGGCGCGCGAACGGGTTTCTGCGGTCGGAGCTGGGGCGCCGCGTCAAGCTGCGCCACACCCCGGCCATCGAATTCCGGTTCGATAGCTCGATCGAATACGGCAGCCGCATCGAAGCGCTGCTGGAGAAGATTAATCAGGAAGCGCTGGAGTCCTGATCAGCGGTTGGGGGGAAACGAAGCATGCGGGCGAGCAAGCTTAGGGAAGCGGCCGATTTCATTCGCGAAAGAGACGACTTCCTGGTCGTCTCTCATGTGCAGCCCGACGGCGATGCGATCAGTTCGACGGTGGTCACCGGTTGGCTGCTGGGGAAGCTTGGCAAGACGTATGCGATGCTGAACGAGGGACCCGTGCCCTCCCGGCTTCGCTTTCTATGGAACAGCGCGGAGATCATGACGCTGGAGGGCCGCGAGGACGAGGCGCCGCCGCGGCAATACCGCAACGTCATCTGCGTCGATTGCGCGGATTACGCGCGGACGGGCCGAACGAGCCGTTGGTTCGCGCCGGACGCGGAGCTGCTCAACGTCGATCACCACCCGACGAACGACGGGTTCGGCCTCGTGAATCTGATGAGATTCGATGCGGCCGCCACGGCGGAAATCCTGTTCGAGCTGTTGGACGAGCTGGAGCTGCCGCTCGACGCGGACGTCGCGACCGCGATCTATACCGGGCTTTTGACGGACACCGGGGGTTTCCGGTATTCGAACACGTCGCCGCTTGTCATGGCGATGGCTTCGCGTCTGCTGGAGGCCGGCGTCGACGGTCCGGGGCTCGCCGAGCATCTGCTCGAACGGATGTCCGCCGGGCAATTGCGCTTGCTGCAGCAGGGGCTTTCCAGATTGACCTTCAGCGATGACGGGCGCATCGCCTGGCTGTGGGTCACGTCCGAGGATCTGGAGTCGTCCGGCGCGGCGAACGAGGATCTGGAGGGACTGGTGAACTACCCGCGCAACGTCGACGGCGTGGAGGTCGGGCTGCTGTTCAAGGAAAACGGCCGGACGTCCGTCAAAGTCAGCATGCGTTCCGCCGGCAAGGTGAACGTGGCGGAAGTCGCCCGCTCGTTCGGCGGCGGCGGTCACGTGCGCGCCGCGGGCTGCAGGCTGACGGACCCGCTGGCGGAAGCGATCGGTAAGGTCGTCGCCGAAGTCGGAAAGGCGTTGGGCGAAGGATGACGGAACGCAGTGATCGACGGCAATGGGAAGGCGTGCTCGCCGTCTGGAAGCCTGCCGGCTGGACGTCCCACGACGTCGTCGCCAAGGTCCGGAGGCTGCTGCGGGAGCGCCGGATCGGCCATACGGGAACGCTGGACCCGGCCGTAACGGGCGTGCTTCCGCTTTGCATCGGGCGGGCGACGAGACTGGTCGAGTACTTGCAGGAGGCGCCCAAAACGTATCAAGCGACATTGCGATTCGGACTGGCGACCGATACCGAAGACCTGACCGGCAACGTCATCGAGCAGCAAGACGCGTCCTTCCTGACGGAAGCGATGATCGTCGACGCCGCCCGCTCGTTCGTCGGGGACATCGAGCAAATTCCTCCGATGGTATCCGCGGTCAAGGTAGGCGGGAAAAGGTTGTACGAATTGGCGAGGCAAGGGGTGACGGTCGAACGGCAGCCCCGCCGCGTCACGATATACCGGATCGAGATCGCGGAGGTCAGCGCGGGCGGGGAAGCGCCGGAGCTGACATTTACCGTGACTTGCTCCAAGGGCACTTATATTCGAACGTTATGCGTGGATGTCGGACGCAAGCTCGGCGTTCCCGCGGCGATGGCGGAATTGGTCCGCACGGAAAGCGCGGGCGTTCGCCGGGAGCAATGCGTGACGCTGGAGCAAATTCCGGACTTGCTCGAGAGCGGCCTGCTCGGGGCCAAGCTGTTGCGGGCCGACCGGCTGCTGACGGGCATACCGGAAGCCGTCGTTCCTTCTCCCGAAGCGTCCCACGCGCTGCAAGGCAAAACGCTCCAGGCGTCAAGGCTGCAGCCGGTGCCCGACCGTCAAGGATTGCGGAAGCTCTACCGTTCGGACGGGGTATTTCTCGGGTTGTTCTCGGTGGACGAGAAGCGGGAGAAGGTTCGTCCGGTCAAAGTGTTTCACCCATCGGGAGAGTAGCCGACGACAGTCAGTCCGATTAAGCAGGAGGGCATCAGGTGGAACGGTATGATTTATCGATCGCGAACGTCGAGGGGGGGCTTCCCGAAGGCGCTCGCAAGGAAGGTTTGTCTCTGGCGATCGGGTTTTTCGACGGCGTTCATCTCGGTCACCAGGAAGTCATTCGCCGCGCGGTGTCGGCGGCACGGGGGAAGGGATTGACGCCGGCCGTCATGACCTTCGATCCGCATCCTCGCGTGGTGCTGGGCCACGGAGCGCAATACGAGACCGTCCTTACTCCGCTGGCGGACAAGCTGGCGTTGTTCTCCGGGTTGGGCGTGGAGGCAGCATATCGGATTCGTTTCGATCGGGCGTTCTCGGAGGTAACCGCCGAGCGCTTCGTCGAGACGTTGATCACGCCACTTGGCGTCAAGGCGGCGACCGTCGGCTTCGACTTTTCTTTCGGCCATAAGGGGCGGGGCAACGCTGATGCGCTGCGGACTTACGGCAACGGAGACTTTGAGGTTCAGGTCGTATCTCCGGTGTTCAGGGACGGAGAGAAGGTGAGCAGCACGCGAATCCGCGCGAGTCTGGAAGAAGGACGATGCGAGGCAGCGGCATCGTTGCTCGGAAGGCCGTACGCGGTCCGGGGCGTCGTCGTTCGCGGGGACGCAAGGGGCCGTCTGCTCGGATACCCGACCGCGAACCTGCTGCCCGACCAGCCTTACGTCGTTCCCCGCTCCGGCGTCTACGCGATTCGCATAGACGCGCTCGCCGCGGACGGGAGCCGCGAAGCGAGCTTCGGCGGCGTGCTCAACGTCGGCTACCGGCCGACGTTCGACGCCCCCGGCGGAGCGGCGAAGCTGGAGGCGCATCTGTTCGATTTCGACGGCGATTTGTACGGCAAGCGATTGGCGATCCATTTGCACAAGTTCCTTAGAGCGGAACGGAAGTTCGAATCGATCGAGCGATTGGTGGCGCAAATTGCCCTTGACGCCTCCGAGGCGCGGGATTTTCTCGCTGTCCGGTTTCAAGATTAACATTGTATAGTCGTTCGTTCATGTGCTATACTAGAGAACGTTGCCATCGGCAGGTCTAGCGACCAGTCCGCAGCGGCATCAGAACCTTGGCTTGGCGAAGCGTTCTCACCGGCGCCCGCTCGGCCAACGGCGATTATATCGAAGGAGGTGAACAAGGATGGCATTGACGCAAGAGCGCAAGCAAGAATTGATCGAAGAGCATAAGACGCATGCAACGGACACCGGTTCTCCGGAGGTTCAAATCGCTATCCTTACGCAGAACATCAACAATCTGACGGAGCACTTCAGGGAGCACAAGAAGGATCACCACTCCCGTCGCGGACTGCTCAAGATGGTTGGTCAACGCCGTAAGCTGCTCGCGTACTTGAAGAAAAAAGACGTCAGCCGGTACAGCGCCCTGATCGCGAAATTGGGTCTGCGCCGTTAAGAAGCGATCGCTTGAAAGCAACCTGGCTATGCCGAACAGGGCTTATGCCCCAGCCGGCAGTCGGGTTGCTTTTTCCCTATATATGCCGCGCGGACGAGATCTCATGCCTAAGCAGCCGTCCGGCAGGAAATAATGGGAATAGCGTCGAAAGTACATAAGGTAAATATAGAGGAGGGAACAAGCTTGGAACAAAGCGTCAACATGCAGCTGGGCGGCCGTCCGCTCGTTCTGGAAACGGGCCGTTTGGCGAAGCAGGCGACCGGGGCGGTCGTCGTCCGCTATGGAGAAACGGTCGTGCTGTCGACCGTTACGGCCTCGAGCGAACCGAAGGATCTTGATTTTTTTCCGCTAACCGTCAACTACGAGGAAAGATTGTACGCGGTCGGCAAAATTCCCGGAGGCTTCATTAAAAGGGAAGGGCGCCCGAGCGAGAAGGCGATTTTGGCCAGCCGCTTGACGGACCGTCCGATTCGCCCGCTATTCCCGGAAGGCTTCCGCAACGACGTGCAAATCGTCAATCTGGTGCTGAGCGTCGATCAGAATTGTTCGCCGGAAATCGCCGCGATGATCGGCACTTCGGCCGCGCTCTCGATTTCCAGCGTGCCGTTCAGCGGGCCGATCGGCGGCGTCATCGTCGGCAGGGTGGACGGCCGGTTCGTCGTGAATCCGACTCAGGAGCAGGAAGAGATTACCGACATGTACGTCGTCGTTGCGGGCACGCGCGACGCGATCATGATGGTCGAGGCGGAAGCGAACGAAGTGTCCGAAACGGACATGCTCGAAGCGATCATGTTCGGCCACGAAGAGATCAAGAAGATCGTCGACACGATCGAGCAGCTGGTCGCTGCGGCGGGACAGCCGAAAATGGAGGTCAAGCTCCACGCCGTGGACGCCGGCGTCGAAGCTGACGTTAAAGCTTACGCGCAGGAGCGATTGGTCGAAGCGGTGCGGATATCGGAGAAGCATGCCCGCCAGGACGCGATCGACGCGATCAACGCCGAGACGGTCGAACATTTCGGCGAGGTTTACGCGGAGACGCCGGAGAAGCTCGGCGACGTCAAGGAAGTGCTCTACGATATCGTCAAGAACGAAGTGCGACGCCTGATCACGCACGACAAAGTGCGTCCGGACGGCCGGGGGCTGGCGGAAATTCGCCCGATTACTTCCGATGTCGCCATTCTTCCCCGCACGCACGGCTCCGGATTGTTTACGCGCGGCCAGACTCAGGCGCTTAGCGTATGTACGCTCGGACCGCTGGGCGAAGTGCAGATTCTGGACGGCATCAGCCCGCAAGAGTCGAAACGGTTCATGCACCATTACAATTTCCCGCCGTTTTCCGTCGGGGAAGCTCGTCCGCTGCGCGCTCCGGGACGCCGGGAAATCGGCCACGGCGCTTTGGGCGAGAGAGCCTTGCTGAAAGTGCTGCCGTCGGAAGCGGAATTCCCCTATACGATCCGCCTCGTGTCGGAAGTGCTGGAATCGAACGGTTCGACTTCGCAGGCGAGCATCTGCGCCAGCACGCTGGCGATGATGGACGCGGGCGTGCCGATCAAAGCTCCGGTCGCGGGTGTTGCGATGGGCTTGATCAAGGACGGCGAACATACGTCGATATTGACCGATATTCAAGGCATGGAAGACCACCTCGGCGATATGGATTTCAAAGTCGCGGGCACGGAGGCCGGCATAACGGCGATTCAGATGGATATCAAGATCGACGGAATCGACCGCGCGATTTTGACGGACGCGCTGGAACAAGCGAGAGAAGGCCGGATGTTCATTCTCGGCAAGATGCTCGAAACGATTCAAGAGCCGCGCAAGGAATTGAGCAAATACGCGCCGAAAATTTTGACGATCAAGATCAATCCGGACAAAATCCGCGACGTGATCGGCTCCGGGGGCAAAATCATCAACAAAATCATCGAAGACACCGGCGTCAAGATCGATATCGAACAAGACGGCACCGTGTACATCGCTTCGTCGGACGAAGCGGCCAACCAACGCGCCCGCGCGATTATCGAAGGCATCGTCAAAGAGGTCGTCGTCGGGGAAGTGTATACCGGGACGGTCAAGCGGATCGAGAAATTCGGATGCTTCGTGGAAATTTTGCCGAACAAGGACGGGCTCATCCACATCAGCCAGCTGGCGAACGAGCGGGTTGCGAAGGTGGAAGACGTCGTCAATATCGGCGATCAGATCGAAGTGAAAGTAACCGAGATCGACAATATTGGACGGATCAACCTCTCCCGCAAGGCGTTGTTGAATTCGAATACCGGACAGGTTTCCGTTTAACCGGCGACGTCGGAACCGAATAGGACGGACAAAAGAGACTCCGAGAAGATAGTCTCTTTTTGTTTTGCATAAATCGGCCGCGCGATTGGGATGCTCACTCATAAAGACAACGTTCCGGGCATAGGATGAAGGCAGGGAACCGGGACAAGACGGGGTGAGTTTATTGTTTAGAAAAAGACCGGCCGGGATGATCGCGTCCATGGCGGCGTTGTTGGGCGTCGTCCTGCTGGCGGGTTCGTTCGGGCCGATCCGTTCGTTCATACAAACCGTGAAGCCGCACCATAATTCGATCATTACGGCGCTGTCCGAACGTCAGGCCGAGGAGGACAGGCTGATGAACTGGATCGTCGCGGAGGCGGCCAAGCAAGATCAGCCTCCCGTCAACGCCGTGATCGATCGCGTATGGAAAGCGATTCCCGGCTACGACGGGAGAGTCGTCGACGTTCAGGCGACGTATCTGAAAGCGAAGCTGATCGGAACGTCTCCCGGCGCGGGACAAGGCTTTCCTTGGGTATACCGGACAGTGAAGCCGAAAGTGGCCTTGACCGACTTGCCGCTCCATCCGATCTATCGCGGAAATCCGGCCAAGCCGATGGTCGCCCTGATGATCAACGTCGCCTGGGGAGACGAATACTTGGGGCCGATGCTCGAGATTTTGCGGGAAGCGGACGTCAAGGCGACGTTCTTCTTCGACGGGACGTGGCTATCGAAGCATATGGACGTCGCCCGCACGATTATCGCGCAGGGGCATGAGGCTTCGAACCACGCGTATACGCATCCCGCCATGAGCAGGCTCGGCGCGGAGCGGCAGAGGGAAGAAATCGGCAAGACCGAAGCGCTGCTCAAGCAGTTGGGCGTACGGAACGTTTGGTTCGCGCCGCCTTCCGGCGATTACAATGCGACGACGGTCAAGATCGCTTCCGAATTCGGTCTTCGCACGGTGCTGTGGACGTTGGACACGGTCGATTGGAAAAATCCCGAACCGGCGTCCGTCGTCTCCAAGATCGGAAGAAACGTCGGCCCGGGCAACCTGATCTTGATGCATCCGACCGCGGCCTCGCAAGGGGCGCTGAAAGGGATGATCGAGGCGATCCGGGCCAAAGGTTACAGGCTAGGTACCGTATCGGAGACGCTTTCCCCGGAGAGGCTGGATGTCCGGTTGTGACGTTTGTCGATATTTGATATAGTGGTATCACTGTTCATATCGCGGGAGAAAAGGGGGAAATCGGATGAACAAGTACCAGCTGAAGAACGGGTTGCGCGTCATGATCGAATCCATTCCGACGAGCCGTTCGGTTTCGTTCGGGATCTGGGTCAAGACCGGTTCTCGCTACGAAGATCCGAGCAACAACGGCATTTCCCACTTTATCGAGCACATGTTGTTCAAAGGAACGAATCGTCATAGCGCCAAAGATATCGCCGACCGCTTCGACGGAATCGGCGGCAACGTCAATGCGTTTACTTCCAAAGAATATACATGTTATTACGCGAAAGTACTGGATCAGCATCTGCCGATCGCGGTCGATATTTTGTCGGATATGTTTTTCGAATCCCAGCTGGCCGAAGCCGAACTTGTCAAGGAAAAAAACGTCATTCTCGAAGAGATCGCTATGTATGACGACACGCCGGACGATACGGTGCACGATCTCGCTTCCCGGGCCGCCTATCATGATCATCCGCTGGCGTATTCCATTCTCGGAACAGCCGAACGGCTGCAAGAGATGGGCCCGGACCATTTGCGCCGCTACATGAACGAAAGGTACCGTATCGACAATACGGTCGTCAGTCTGGCAGGCAACGTGGGGGAAGAAGCGCTGGAGCTCCTTGAGCGCCATTTCGGACGATTCGACGTCGTCGGATCCGATCGGACGTTGGAGGTTCCCGTCTTTCGCCCGCAAGCGCTGTTCCATCGGAAGAAGACGGAGCAGAATCATCTTTGCTTGACGTTTCCGGGCTGCTCGATCAACGAACCGAACCTGTACGCGATGATCCTTCTCAACAATACGATCGGGGGAGGCATGAGCTCCCGCCTGTTCCAGGAAATCCGCGAGAAGCGCGGTCTCGCTTATTCGGTCTACTCCTATCATACCTCGTACGCGGACAGCGGCTTGTTCACCGTCTATGCCGGCACGGCGCCCAAGCAGACGAAGGAAGTGTACGAGGTCACGATGGAATTGCTGGAAGAGATCTCGGCCAAAGGTCTAAGCGACGCAGAGCTCGCCCGGGGGAAGGAGCAGCTTAAGGGCAACCTGATCCTGAGCTTGGAGAGCACGAGCAGCCGCATGAACCGGTTGGGCAAAAACGAATTGATGCTCGGAAGGCATTATACGTTGGATCAAATGCTGGAACGTATCGACAAAGTCCAATTGTCCGATCTGGACGAGATGATGAAGAGGATGATGGCCGAGCCTTGCGCGATCGCGCTAGTCGGAGCTAACCAAAAAGCGTTGTCCGGAATCGGGAGGGAATTCATTGTATCCAATTCAGTTGAAGAGACTGCCGGGGAATGAGGATTTGGCGCTTCCGCGCCAGATGTCCGAATGGGCGGCCGGATTCGATCTGCATGCGGCCGTCTCCGATCCCGTCGTGCTGGCGCCGGGAGAGCGGGCGCTGATTCCGACGGGCTTCGCGATGGCGATGCCGAGGGAACTCGAAGCCCAGATCCGTCCCCGCAGCGGCTTGGCTTATAAACACGGAATCACATGCTTGAACTCGCCGGGGACGATCGATGCCGATTACCGGGGCGAGGTCAAAGTGCTGCTCATTAACCTCGGACAAGAGCCGTTCGCGATCGAAAGGGGAGAGCGAATCGCCCAAATGGTGTTTCAGCGCGTCCCCCAAGTCTCCCTCGAGGAAGTGGCGGAGCTGTCCGACACTCCCCGCGGCGAAGGCGGCTTCGGCCACACCGGCAAGTAACGAACGTTCAGCACTCATCGGAAGCCCCGGCGCGATTGTCGCGAACGGGGCTTTTTTCATATTGCAAATGATCCCGCATATTTCTCCCCTTCCTGTTGATCCACTATCCCGTTCGTTCAGCAGCTCAATTTCGACGGCGTCGAGGGGCGTCTTTTTCGAAACGCTATAGCCATTATCCCGTTCGTTCAGTGACGGTTGTTTCAGCGAGAGGTGCGACTCAAGAGGCGGAATTGCGATTGCCATTATCCCCCTAACTCAGTCGGCAGGCAGATAAGTATCCAGAATGAACCAAGCGCATTTTTTGTCGCAAATAGACTTTCCGTCTTGTACGAAATGTTTTACGTATTTTCGGCGTATACAACTGTAGTCGTCCGTATTTAACAAGCATGCTTAAGCAGGTGGTTGTACTGTGCGCGGAGCCGTGGCTGGAGGTTCGGTTTGCGGGTCAGGTCCGGATAAGTCGTTGTTCGTATGCTGGCGCACAATCGAAGAAGGTAAGGATATACGGTCTCACGGCGAGAGATTTGATTGTACCCGAACGCGTACTGATCGAGATAAGCTTGCAGATGCTTGGGGCCGATGCCTTTGAATTGGCCGTTTATCCAATCGGAAGCATCGCGGCAAATTTGCAGCAATTGCCGGTTGCGATCTTTGCTATATTTCAAAGTGACGGCAATGATTTCAGTCGCTGCAGGGTGAACGTGTTTGCGGATGAAAGGTTCTTTGTTTAAAGGGCAGGTGTGTTCCGGGAAGAAGCATTCTTCGATGGCCTGTTTGATTTTGATATGCGTAAATTGGCCTTCATGGTTCAGGCTAGCGCCGATGAGCAAGGGTTGTTCTTGAGGGTGGCGGTAAACCGTCGGATTATAGGGGCGGCCGTATTGGGCGAAATTGATCCGGACAAGACCCGACAGCAGCTCGCTCCGGTCCGCTTGAGACATGGCGTGGCGAATTTTATGACAAATTAGCCAAGCGGTTTTATAAGTCGTGCCGATGATCTCGGCCAGGCGAGTCGCCGTGACGCCCTCGGGCATCGCATGCAGCTCGATCGCGAGAAGCCAAAGACGGATCGGCGTTCGGCCGCCTTGCATGATTGTCCCCGAAATGAGCGAGGTCTGGACTCCGCATGATCTGCATTCGTAAAGCGGAAGTCTGCGGGTCCGGATCGTGCCGGCTTTATCATGGCCGCAGGATGGACATTGGAAACCGTTCGGCCACCTGGCATCGTATAGCAATTGAATGCAGGCGTCTTCGTTAGAGGGTTCTAGATAAAAAGCATAAAGCTTTTCCATGATCGCAGGAACTTCCAATTGGAACGTACGTTCCCTTTTTCTTCATTATACCAAACGTATGTTCTTATTTGAAGCAATATATCGATAAAAGTCATTTATTGCTTTGCGGGGGTTTTGAAGGAACTATTAATCAAAGCGTGGACTTCGACTGACCAAAGGGGATCGTAGATCAAAATGGAGCAGGAAGGTTCTTGCTGGAGTAGGTGACTGACTGAACGAACGGGATAGTGGCTGGAGGGAAAGGAGAAGGGATAAGACGGCAGAATGTGCGGAAATATTCAATGAAACTGTTCAAGGGAGACAGCGCGGGCATTAGCGGGAAGGCGGGCTGAGTAGATGGGATAGTAGTGAGAGAAGGCGGGGAGGTGCTGAGTGAAGGGGATAGAGGTGGGAGAAGGCGGGAAAGTGCTGAGCGAAGGGCAATAGAGGCGGCAAAATGGCGGGGGGTGTTGAGCGAAGGGGATAGCGGGCGCAGTATGCGAGGCGGGGGGAGGAAGCAGGGCGAGTTCAGCCGGGGTTTGCGAAAGTCCGGGAAGGGATCGGCACCCCGCGCTGGGCGATTGCATACGATGTGCTATGCGGTTATGCCGAAAGGAGGGGGCTGCGATACTTACGGGAGTACATGTCGTGCTTGCGGGTGGAGACGCCCGGCAATTGGAAGTGATCCGGCGGTTGACGGAGCTGGACGCGGCGGTGACGATCGCGGGATTCGACCGTTTGGATACTCCTTTTAGCGGCGCGGTGAAGGCGGATTGGTCGCCGGACATCCTGACGCAGGCGGACGCCCTGATCTTGCCCGCGGTCGGCACCGACGACGAAGGCGTCATACCGACGCTGTTCGCCGACCAGGAGCTGAAGCTAGCTGACGCTCATCTCGCCGAGCTTCCGAAGACGAGCAAGGTGATCACGGGGATGGCGAAGCCGTACTTGCGGAGGCTGTGCGAGAAGAATCGCCTTGAGCTCGTCGAGCTGTTCGAACGGGACGATGTGGCGATCTACAATTCGATCCCGACGGCGGAAGGCGCTTTGATGATGGCCATTCAGCATACGGACATTACGATTCACGGTTCGAATTGCATCGTTCTGGGGCTCGGAAGAACAGGCTTGACGATGGCGAGAACGCTTCAGGCGGTCGGGGCTCGAGTCAAGGCCGGAGTCCGTCGGGACGACGCGTTCGCGCGTGCGTGCGAGATGGGTTTCGAGCCTTTCTACGTGGCCGATTTGGCGCGTCATGCGGGGAATATCGACTTGATTTTTAACACAATTCCGACTATGATAGTCACAGCGCAAGTGATCGCGCAGCTCCCCCAGCGCGCATGCATTATCGACCTCGCCTCGAAGCCCGGAGGGACCGATTTCCGGTTCGCCGAGAAGAGAGGAATCAAGGCGATGCTCGCTCCCGGATTGCCCGGGATCGTCGCGCCGAAAACCGCGGGTCGAATCATCGCGAACAGTCTGTCCCAGATCATTCTGGAGGACAGCCGCTTACGGGGGAATCAACCATGAACTGGCAAGGAATTACCGTCGGATACGCGCTGTCCGGCTCTCATTGCACGTTGGAGGAGATAATGCCGCAAATCCAGCGTTTCGTGGATGCGGGCGCCAACGTGGTGCCGATCGTCTCGGCGACGATCATGACGACGGACACGAGGTTCGGAACCTCGAGCCACTGGCAACAATCTTTGCGTCAAATTACGGGCAACGAAATCATATCTTCTATCGTAGACGCCGAACCGCTGGGCCCTTCCAAGCGGATCGACGTCCTGGCGATCGCCCCGTGCACGGGCAACACGACGAGCAAGCTGGCCAACGCGATGACCGACGGGCCGGTGCTGATGGCCGCCAAAGCCCAGATGCGCAACCAAAGGCCGCTCGTGCTGGCGATCTCGACGAACGACGGCCTGGGGTTGAATGCAGCCAACATCGCGAAGCTGCTGATTACGAAGAACGTGTATTTCGTGCCGTTCGGGCAGGATAATCCGGCCGCCAAGCCGAACTCTCTCGTCGCGAGGATGGATCTCGTGTTGGAGACGTGCGAGGCGGCGCTGCAGGGCCGTCAGTTGCAGCCGATGCTGATCGAACGTTTTTTGCATGCCTAAATTAAATAGATTCAAAGGATCGCGCCCTCACAATCCGAATCGACTGGAGCGGAGGAAAACGGGATGGACCTGATCGTGCAAAAATTCGGCGGGACGTCGCTGTCCGACGAACGAAGTCGGGGCCACGTCCTCCGTCATATTATTCGGGAGCATGATGCAGGCGCCCGGCTCGTCGTCGTCGTGTCGGCGATGGGGCGAGCCGGGGAACCGTACGCGACGGATTCGCTGCTGGAGCTGATCAGGGCCAACGGCAATTCGCTTCCCGCCAGGGAGCGGGATTTGCTGCTCGCGTGCGGCGAGCTGATCTCCGCGTCGGTGCTCTGCAGCCTGCTCGCGGCCGAAGGCATCCCGGCCGTCGCGCTGACGGGAGGACAGGCCGGCATCGTGACGGACGAACATTACGGTTCGGCCCGCATCGCGGAGATCAAGACGGATCGGCTGCATCGGCATCTGGCCGAAGGCAAGGTCGTCGTCGTGGCCGGATTCCAAGGCATGACGGGGAGCGGGGAAATCACGACGCTCGGCCGGGGCGGAAGCGATACGTCCGCGACGGCGCTCGGGGCGGCGCTCCGGGCGGACATCGTCGATATCTATACCGACGTCGACGGCATTCTGACCGCCGATCCCCGCTGGGTAAGCAACGCTCGTCCGCTGACGGCCGTCAGCTACGAGGAAATCTGCAACATGGCCCAGAACGGCGCGAAGGTGATTCACCCGCGCGCGGTGGAAGTCGCCATGAAAGCCGGTATTCCGGTCCGCGTCCGGTCGACGTTCTCCGAAGGAGAAGGGACGTTGGTGACGAGCGCCACGACGCTTCGCAGCCGGGGCGTCTGGTTCGACAAAACCGTCACCGGGCTCGCCCACGTCAGGGACGTGACGCAACTCGCGGTCGTGAACGAGAGCGGTCCCGCGGACTTGCAATTGCGGGTATTTCGCGCGATGGCTTCCCACGGAATCAGCGTCGATTTCATCAACGTGATGCCGACGGGCGTGCACTATACGGTAGCCGGAGGAGACGCGCCGCTCGCGATCCGGCTGCTGCGGGAGCTCGGCTTCGAGCCCCGCGCCCGCAACGGCTGCGCCAAAGTGTCCGTCATCGGCGGGGGGATGAACGGAGAGCCCGGCGTCATGGCCGTCATCGTGGAGGCGCTGACGACGTCGGGCATCCCGATCCTGCAATCCGCCGACTCCAACGCGACGATCTGGGTGCTGATCCCGGAAGCCGATCTGGCGGAGGCGCTCCAAGCGTTGCATTGCGCGTTCGGGCTGCACTTGGCCCCGGCGAGCGGAAATTAGAGGAGGAAACAGCTAATGAGTTTCGGTCGTTTGATTACAGCAATGGTCACGCCTTTCGACGAACAACTGAATATCGATTGGGACACGACGGCGAAAGTGATCGATTATCTGATCGAAGAGCAGAAATCCGACAGCCTTGTCGTTTCCGGCACGACCGGCGAATCTCCGACGCTGTCCGACGAAGAGAAGGTGGAATTGTTCCGCTTCGCGGTCAAGCATGCCGCGGGACGCTGCAAAATTATCGCCGGCACGGGCAGCAACGAGACGGCGCATTCCGTCCAACTGACAAAAAAAGCCGAGGAAGCGGGCGTCGACGGCATTCTGCTCGTCGCCCCTTATTACAATAAACCTTCCCAGGAAGGCATCTATCAGCATTTCCGCACGATTGCGGAAGCGACGTCGCTGCCGGTCATTCTGTACAACGTGCCGTCCCGGACGGTCGTCAGCATGTCCGCGGATACGACGCTCCGCCTGGCGAACATTCCGAACATCGTCGCGACGAAGGAATGCGCTTCGCTGGAGCAAATGACGGAAATTATCGCGGGGGCGCCGGAAGGCTTTCGGGTCTACAGCGGCGACGACGGCGTAACGCTGCCGACGCTGGCCGTCGGCGGATACGGCATCGTCAGCGTCGCGAGCCATATCGTCGGCGCCGGGATGAAAGAGATGATCGAAGCGTACTTGGAAGGCCGGGTCAAGGAAGCGGCCGCGCTGAACGCCGAGCTGTTCCCGGTGTTCAAGGGGCTGTTCAATTGCCCGCATCCGGTGCCGAATCCGGTCGCCGTCAAGCACGCCTTGGCGCTGCGCGGGTTGCCGGTCGGCGGCGTCAGGCTGCCGCTCGTGCCGGCGAACGAAGCGGAAGCGAAGTTTTTGCAAAACCTGCTGCAGGATTGAACGGACCTCGGCCGCCCGCTTCGCAAGAAGCAACGCCGATGCCCACAGGGCATCGGTTTTTTGATACATAGCATCGATCTTGTTTTTCCCGATTTGCATCATGTATAATGATTGAGAGTGATTGGGTGCGGCAAAGGTTTTACCAAAAGATTCTAGCAAATTGAAAACTTCATATCGATCGGGTGCGTCGAATGATCTAGGAGGTACTTAGTAGTGTCAAAGAAAAACAACGCAGACAAATTACTGATTTTCGCGCTCGGCGGCGTTGGCGAAATCGGCAAAAACATGTATTGCATCCAGCATGCCAACGACATCGTAGTCGTTGACGCCGGATTGAAATTTCCGGAGGAAGAAATGCTGGGCATCGACGTCGTTATCCCGGATATCGCCTACTTGCTGGAGAACCGCGACAAAGTGCGCGCGATTCTGCTTACGCACGGGCACGAGGATCACATCGGCGGCTTGCCATACGTGTTGAAGCAATTGAACGTCCCGGTCTACGGCACGAAGCTGACGCTCGGCTTGGTCGAGAACAAGCTGAAGGAAGCCGGATTGCTCGGAGATACGAAGCGCATTCTGATCCATGCGGACTCGGAGATTACGTTCGGCACGATCAAGGCGAGCTTCTTCCGGACGAACCACAGCATTCCGGATTCGGTAGGCGTATGCCTGGAGACGCCGGAAGGCGTCGTCGTCCATACGGGAGACTTCAAATTCGACCACACGCCGGTGAACGACCAGTTCGCCGACTTGCAAAGAATGGCCGAAATCGGCCGCAAGGGCGTGCTCGCCTTGCTCTCCGACAGCACCAACGCGGAGCGGGCGGGATACACCCCGTCGGAGAGCAATATCGGCAAAGAATTCGAAACGCTGTTCCGCAACGCCAAGCAGCGCGTCGTCGTCGCGACGTTCGCCTCGAACGTGCACCGGATCCAGCAGGTGATCAACGCGGCGGCGGAAACGCGCCGCAAAATGACCGTCATCGGCAGAAGCATGGTCAATATCGTGAGCATCGCTTCCGAGCTCGGCTATTTGAACGTGCCGGAAGGCATGCTGATCGAACCGGAGGAAGTGAACAAGCTCCCGGCCGACCGCGTCGTCATCCTGTCGACGGGCAGCCAAGGGGAGCCGATGTCGGCGCTGACCCGGATGGCGCGTTCCACGCACCGCAAAGTGGACATTCTGCCGGGCGATACGGTCATCATTTCGGCGACGCCGATTCCGGGCAACGAGAAATACGTCGGAAGAACGGTGGACGAACTGATGAGACTGGGCGCTCACGTCATCTACGGGCCCGGCTCCGTCTCCGGCGTGCACGTCTCCGGCCACGGCAGCCAGGAAGAGCTTAAGCTGATGCTCAACCTGATGCGCCCGGAATATTTCATCCCGGTTCACGGAGAATACCGGATGCTTCGCCACCACGGCTTGCTCGGAGAGCAAGTCGGCATTCCGAAAGAAAATATTTTCCTGGTCGACATCGGAGACACGGTCGAGTTCCAGAACGGCGTCGGCCGCAAGGGCGGCAAGCTGCCTTCAGGCAACGTGCTGATCGACGGCCTGGGCGTCGGCGACGTGGGCAATATCGTTCTGAGAGACCGCAAGCTGCTGTCGCAGGACGGCATTCTCGTCGTCGTCGTGACGCTGAGCAAGCAGGACGGCACGATTATGTCGGGACCGGACATCATCTCCCGCGGCTTCGTCTACGTCCGCGAATCGGAAGGCTTGCTGGAAGAAGCCAACCGGATCGTGACGAACACGCTGCACAAGCTGATGAGCGACAACGTGAACGAATGGGCTTCGCTCAAGACGCACGTGAAGGACGCGCTCGGGCGCTTCCTGTACGAGCAAACGAGAAGAAGGCCGATGATCTTGCCGATCATCATGGAAGTATAGAAAAAACAAACCCACACTCATCGAAAACCGTTTTCCACCGCGCCGCGGAGGAAGGCGGTTTTTTTTGGGCAAAAGGCCCCATACTAGGTCAAGTCTCTACCTAGACAAGGAGGCCTGATCATGAGCGAGAAGGATAAGTCGAAAGAGACGTCCGAGCAGCCGCAGCCGGCCCCGTCCCCGTCCGAGGAAGGAAAAAAGCCGTCGGCGGCCGACAATATCGTGCAGCTCGGGCAAGCGTCCGTGCCGGCGCCGGAAAGCAATATTTTCTGTTTGACGATTATCGGTCAAGTCGAAGGGCATCTCGTGCTTCCGCCCCAGAACAAGACGACCAAGTACGAGCACGTGATTCCTCAGCTGATCGCGGCGGAGCAGAGCCCGAAGATCGAGGGGCTGCTCGTCGTGCTGAACACGGTCGGAGGGGACGTGGAGGCGGGGCTCGCGATCGCGGAGATGATCTCGTCGCTGACGAAGCCGATCGTAACGCTCGTGCTCGGAGGCGGCCATTCGATCGGCGTGCCGATCGCGGTGTCGGCCGATTATTCGCTGATCGCGGAAACGGCGACGATGACGATTCACCCGATCCGCATGACCGGCCTCGTGATCGGCGTGCCGCAGTCGTTCGACTATTTGGAGAAAATGCAGGAGCGGGTTACCCGGTTCGTCACGAGGCACTCGCGGATCGCGGAGGAAACGTTCCGGGAGCTGATGTTCAAGACGGGCGAATTGACGCGCGATATCGGCACGACGGTCATCGGACCGGACGCCGTCCGGCACGGGCTGATCGACGCCGTCGGCGGCGTCGGAGAGGCGTTCGCGGAGCTGAACCGGCGGATCCGGGAGCGGAAGGACGGCGGACATCACGGAGGCGGCGAGCCATGACGATCTATACGGTGCTGCCGCTGGAGGTCGTGCTCGACGGCGCGCGGAACGAGCCGGCGCCGCTGCTGGAAACGACGATCGACGGGATGACGGTCCAGCTCGCGCCAGTCGCGCCCGGCATCGGCCGGATCGTCAGACTGGTGAACGCCCCGCTCGACCGTTACCTGATGCCGCAATACGAGCCCGGCCGCACGATTCGCTACGCGCCGCAGCCGGATCCGCCCGCGTCGGACTCCGCCCTGCCGGCCTGGCCGGGAACGGGCGCCGGGACGGGCCTCGGCTAGCGCTTCCCGAGCCCTTGCGGGGCCGGGAACTAGGTCGGGTTAGCCATGCCAACCTCCCGTCAACTGTGATATAATGTTGAACCGGGAGGTGGCAAATTTGGCCAAGCGCAAGAAGAAGCGGGCTTCGTTCGCGGCGAGCTTGAAATACGAGATTTACGGCATTTTGCTGATTACGGTATCCGTCATTGCCATCTCCGGTGAGGCCGCGGTCGGACGTTCGCTGTCGAAGCTGTTCGGGTTTCTGTTAGGCAAGCATTATTACTTGCTCGCGCTGGCCGGCATTTGGGCCGGCTTGTACGTGATGGTGAAGCGGGGCTGGCCGCGCGGCTGGACGTCGCGGCGTTCGGGCTACGTGCTCGTGACGCTGGTCGCCACGCTGTGGAGCGCGATGGCGGCGATCGACAACAGCCTCGGGGTGCTGGAGGCGATCACGCCGTCCAACATCGTGAACCAGACGATGGGGCAATTGCGGGAGCTGCTCTGGCAAGCGCCGGCGACGGACAATATCAAAGTGTTCACCGCGGACGTGGGCGGAGGCATCGTCGGCGCGCTGCAATATTCCGTGCTGTATTGGCTGTTCGGCTATTACGGCGCGAAATTCGTCCTGATCATCGAAATCGCGATCGCGATCATGCTCGTGACGAACCGTTCCTACGTGGATATCGGCCGCTCGGTCAAGCTGTTCGTCATGCGGCTGATGCCGCTGCTCGCGGCCCGGTTCTCGGCGGGGCGGAAACTGTTCAACGCCAAGGCGATTCCGGTGAATCCGTCCGGAAAAGGCAAAGCAAAGGCGCAGCCTGCAGCGGCCGCGGCAGCGCCGGGCCTGAACGACGACGACGGAATGGAAGAGCCGGCGACGTTCCCGTCCGCGAAAAAGACGCCGCTCTTCTTCCAGCTGTTCCACGGCAAACAGGAGCGGGAGTACGGCGATCCGCAAGCCGAGCAATGGGACGACGAACCGGCCGTCTATTCGCCAAGGGCGGCGCGCGAACGAGAGCCGAACGTCCGCGTGCAGCCCCGCTCGGCCGCGCGGGAGACGCCGCCGGCGGAATCCGCTGAGGAAGATGCGGCGATAGAACGGGACGAGCCGTCGGCTCAGCCGGCGTACGAGCCGCGCTTCACGGACTTCTCGGCGCAAAGCTACGCGTTCTCCGAGGACGATTCGCCGGAAGACGACTGGCGCGAAGAGCCGCCAGCGGAAGACGATGCGGCGATCGACGCCGTATCCGCCCCGTACGGCTTGGACGAGGCGGCGGACGAACGCTTGCCGGGAGAGGGCGAGAATGAAGACGGAGAAGGGGAAGAGCAGGGCGAAGCGCCGGCGAACGGGACGGCGCAGCCTGCGGCGGCGAGGCCGCCGCGCAAGGCGCCCAAGCCTTACCGGCTGCCGGCCGTTAACTTGCTGGACAAGCCCAACGGAGGCGGCAAAGCGGGCAATCCGGCCGATTACATGAATACGGCGCGCAAGCTCGAGGCGACGCTGGAAAGCTTCGGCGTTCGGGCGAAGGTGCTGGACGTCGCGCGCGGGCCGGCGGTGACGCGCTACGAGCTGCAGCCGGACGTCGGCGTGAAGGTCAGCCGGATCGTCAGCCTGACGGACGATATCGCGCTGGCGCTGGCGGCGAAGGATATTCGGATGGAGGCGCCGATTCCCGGCAAATCGGCCATCGGCATCGAGGTGCCGAACAACGAGGTCAGCGTCGTGACGCTTCGCGAAGTGCTGGAAACCCAGCCGTTCCAGGACTCGGCGGCGAAGCTGACGATCGCGTTCGGGCGGGATATCTCGGGCCAGCCGATCGTCGGCAATCTGGCGCGCATGCCCCATCTGCTCGTCGCCGGGGCGACCGGTTCGGGCAAATCGGTGTGCATCAACGGCATTATTACGAGTCTCTTGTACAAGGCGAAGCCGGACGAGGTCAAATTCCTGATGATCGATCCGAAGATGGTCGAGCTGAACGTCTACAACGGCATTCCCCATCTGCTCGCGCCGGTCGTGACGGATCCGCGGCGGGCATCGCTCGCGCTGAAAAAGATCGTCGTGGAGATGGAGAAAAGGTACGAGAAATTTTCGAAATCGGGCACGAGAAACATCGAAGGCTACAACGCCCTGATGACGAGCGGCAACAATCCGGAAGCGGTGCTGCCTTACATCGTCGTCATCGTCGACGAGCTCGCGGACCTGATGATGGTCGCCGCGGGGGACGTCGAGGACGCGATCTGCCGACTCGCCCAGATGGCGCGGGCTTCCGGCATCCATCTGATCATCGCGACGCAGCGTCCTTCCGTGGACGTCATTACCGGCGTCATCAAGGCGAACATTCCGAGCCGGATCGCGTTCGGGGTGTCGTCCCAAGTCGATTCGCGGACGATTCTGGACATGGTCGGGGCTGAGAAGCTGCTCGGACGCGGGGATATGCTCTTCCTGCCGATGGGCGCGTCCAAGCCGATCCGGGTCCAGGGCGCGTTCCTGTCCGACGCCGAGGTGGAAGCGGTCGTCGGCTATTGCCGCGGCCAGGCCGAAGCGGAGTACAACGAGGAGCTCGTGCCGGAGGTCGACGAGACGGAGGAGGAAGCGCAGGACGAAATCGTGGACGAGCTGTTCGATCAAGCGGTGCAGATCGTTCTGGAAGCGAAGCAAGCTTCGGTGTCGCTGCTTCAGCGGCGTATGCGCGTCGGCTACACGCGAGCGGCAAGGCTGATCGACTCGATGGAGGCCAAAGGGATCGTCGGTCCCTACGAGGGCAGCAAGCCCCGCGAGGTGCTGATGACGATGGAGCAGTACCAGCAGAGGATTCCTTCGTAAATTATGGGTATAAGAGCCTGACGCCTTTCTCATACTAACGGTCGAAGACTAACAAGAGACCAAGAAAGGCGTGACCCTCCGTGAGCTATCGTCTCGTGATTTTGACCGTATGCGTCGTTTTCGGCTTGCTCGGGCTATATACATTGCAGCATGAACATCAAACCCGCGAAACGTTCAGCAACGCGATCCTCAAGCAAGGGTCGACCGGCAAGGACATTTACGAGCTGCAGGGCCGGCTGAAGAAGCTCGGCTATTACAACGGCAAAGTAGACGGAGATTTCGGCCCGAAGACGAAAAACTCGGTAACGTGGTTCCAGTGGAAATTCGGGCTGAAATCGGACGGCATCGTCGGTCCGAAAACGAAGCTGAAGCTGTGGCAAGCGACGAAGGATTGGAGGCCGACCGAGGAGGAAGTGTACCCGCCCGAACGATGGAACAAAGGGGCCGCCCCCGCTCCCGCCAAAGGCAGGGAAAGCAACAACCTGCCCGCGTCCAACAATCTCGGTTTGACGCAGCGGGATTTGGACTTGATGGCGAACGCCGTATACGGGGAAGCTCGCGGCGAACCGTACGAGGGCCAGGTCGCGGTCGCCGCCGTCATTCTGAACCGGGTGAGGGCGTCGGAATTCCCGAATACGGTATCGGGCGTCATTTTCGAACCGCTGGCTTTCACGGCGGTCGCCGACGGCCAAATCTACTTGACGCCGAACGAAACGGCGGCCAAAGCGGTGCGGGACGCGGTCAGCGGCTGGGATCCGAGCGACGGCTGCACGTATTATTTCAATCCGGAGACGGCGACGTCGAAATGGATCTGGAGCCGGCCGCAATACAAGAGGATCGGAAAACATATTTTCTGCAGATAACGGCTGCGGATAGCTTGCGCAACCAACCGGCGACTGCTGACGAAGTCGCGGTTGGTTGCTGCCGTTTCGACGCTCGCCGCCCGTCCGGAAACAGGGCCGCGGAAGCCCGCAGGCGCCCGTCGTTGCGCCATTTGCATCCTGTTCGTCCAATCGGGTAGAATGGGTTTCAAGCGACCCTTTCAAAGGAGACTGAGTAGATGTCTGAACAGTTCCAGCGCGGCTCATGGGGCCGGCTGCGGCTTCACGTATTGCCGACCAAACGCTTCAAAACGTTCGCCCTGAGCTTGTTCGCGGGCGTGCCGCTAGCGGAGGAGCGGGTCTCTTCGGTCGCCTTGACGCCGTTCGTGCTAAGGCGCGGGACGCAAGCCTATTCCGAGACGATCGCTTTCCGCGAAAGGCTGGACGATCTGTACGGGGCGGGCTTCGGCTTCGACTTGTACAAACGCGGCGACCACCAGATCGTCCAATTCAAGCTCGATATGATCAACGACCGTTTCGTGTCGTCCTCGCAATCGCTGCTCGGGGAAGCGGTCGCTTTCCTGGGCGAGGTGCTGACCGCTCCCGCGCTGGAAAACGGCCGGTTCAAAACCAAGTACGTCGAAGCGGAGAAAACGACGGTCGCGAAGCGGATCGACGCGATCGTCAACGATAAAATCCGTTACGCCGCCGAACGCTGCGTCGAGGAGATGTGCAAGGATGAGCCGTTCCGCCTGCTCGCGCTCGGCCGCAAGGACGGGATCGCGGAGCTGGACGCCGGTCGGCTGTACGAAGCTTACGAGCAGTGGCTGCGCGACGCGTCGTTCGACTTGTACGTCTCCGGCGACACTTCGCTCGAAGAGGTGCATGCGCTCGTCGCTCGGGCGTTCAAGCTTCCGGAAGGCGAGCCGTCGGCCTATGCCAAGCCGCGGCTTCGCAAGGCGCGGCAGGAGGTTCAGACCGTCGTGGAACGGATGGACGTCGGCCAGGGCAAGCTGAACATGGGCTTGCGCGCCGGCGAAACGTACGGCAGCGACCGGTACGCCTCTCTGCTCGTCTACAACGGCCTGCTCGGAGGCTTTCCGCATTCGAAGCTGTTCGTGAACGTCCGGGAGAAGGCCAGTCTCGCTTACTACGCGTCTTCGCGCCTGGACGGGCATAAAGGCATTCTTACGCTGCAATCCGGCATCGAGATCGCCAATTACGAGAAGGCGGTCCGCATTATGCGGGAGCAGCTCGACGCGATGAAGGCCGGCGATTTCTCGAACGAAGATTTGCGGCGCACGCAAGCGATGATCGCCGGGCAGCTCCGCGAATTGCAGGACTCGGCCTTCGAGCGGATCGCCTTCGATTTCAGCAACGTGCTGTCGGGGGCCGAACGCACCGGAGAAAGCTTCATCGCCGAAATCCAGGCCGTTACGCCGGAGATGGCCACCGAAGTCGCCCAAGACGTTCAATTGGACACGATCTACTTCCTGCGCGACCGGAAGGAGGAGGGCTGAGCATGGCGACCACGACGTACGAGAAGCTGCAGGAGACGCTATGGCACGAGAAGCTGGACAACGGCCTGGAGGTGTTCGTGCTTCCGAAGCCCGGCTTCACGAAGACGTACGCGACGTTCACGACCCGCTACGGGTCGATCGACAACCACTTTACCCGACCGGACGGGGAGACGGTAAAAGTGCCGGACGGCATCGCCCACTTCCTCGAGCACAAAATGTTCGAGGAGCCCGAGGGGGACATTTTCACCCGGTTCGCCAACCAGGGCGCTTCGGCCAACGCCTTTACGAGCTTCGACCGCACCGCGTATTTGTTCACGGCGACGGGAGAGGTGGAAGCGAATCTCGACACGCTGCTGCATTTCGTGCAAAATCCGTATTTCACGGACGAGAACGTGGAGAAGGAAAAAGGCATCATCGTCCAGGAAATCGACATGTATCGCGACAATCCCGATTGGCGGGTCTACTTCGGGCTGATCGAGGCGATGTACAGCCGCCATCCGGTTCATATCGACATCGCCGGCACGGCCGAATCCGTCCGTTCGATTACGAAGGAAATGCTGTACGATTGCTACCACACGTTTTACCATCCGTCGAACATGACGCTGTTCGTCGTCGGAGGGGTCGACCCGCAGCGGACGCTGGAGCAGGTCAGAGGCGACCAGGCGAAGAAGACGTTCGGGCCCGGCGGCGAAATCCGGAGGCTGTTCGAAGCCGAACCCGCCGAGGTGAAGCAAGCGCGCAAGGAATTGCAGCTGCCGGTGTCGTTGCCGAAATGTTTGTTCGGCTTCAAGGAAGAGCCGGCCAGCGGGCCGGACGGGGTGCGCCGGGAGCTGGCGAGCAAGCTGGCGCTCGACGCGGTCGTCGGTTCCAGCTCGGCGCTGTATCAGCGGCTGTACGACGAAAACTTGATCTCGGACGGATTCGGCCACGAATACAATGCGGGGCCGGGCTACGCGTTCTCCATGATCGGCGGGGAGACGCGCGATCCGGACGAGATGGCGTCGCGCGCGAGCGAGGCGCTGTACGAGGCCGCGCGGAACGGGATTCCGCCGGAAGCGTTCGAGCGGACGAGGCGCAAAAAAATCGGCGCGTTCCTGCGGATGATGAACAGCCCGGAAGCGATCGCGGGCGAATTCACCCGCTACCGGCATAAGGGCGGCGATCTGTTCAAGGTCGTCGAAACGTACGAGAGCTTGACGCTGGACGAAGCGAACCGGCGCATTCGGGAGCACGCCAACCCGGAACGGCGCGCGGTGTCGATCGTGAGGAGCGGCACCGCTTGAAGCGGGTCGCGCTCGTAACGGGCGCATCCCGCGGCATCGGGGCCGCGGTCGCCCGCCGGCTGGCCGCCGACGGCGCCGACGTCGCGCTGCAGTATTACGCGGCGGCGGAGGCGGCGGAAGCGGTCGCGGGCGAATGCCGGCAAGCGGGCGGGCAAGCGGCCGTCTTGCAAGCGGACCTTCGCTCCAAGCGCTCGGCTAAGGAGCTGCAGGAGCGGCTGGAGCGGCTGGGTTGGCAGCCGGACATCGTCGTCCATTGCGCGGGCATGGCGCATTACGGCTTGCTCGAGGACACCGAGGAGCGGGTCTGGGACGATCTGATGAACGTGAATCTGAAAGGCGCGTATTACTTGGCGCAGCTATTCGGGCCGGCGATGACGTGGCGCAGGTGGGGAAGATTCATTCTGCTCTCGAGCGTATGGGGCCAGGCCGGCGCCGCCGGCGAAGCGGCATACGCCGCGTCCAAGGGCGGATTGAACGCGTTCGCGAAATCGCTCGCGAAGGAGTGGGCGGCGTTCTCCGTGACGGTGAACGCCGTCTGTCCGGGCGCGATCGACACGGACATGCTCTCCGGGTTGGACGAAGAGGACCGCGGTCGGCTGATCCGGGAAATTCCGGTCGGCAGGCTGGGACGGCCGGAAGAGGTCGCGCAGCTCGTGCGGTATCTCGCGAGCGAGGAAGCCGGCTACGTGACGGGACAGACGCTGGGCTTGAACGGCGGTTGGCGGATGTAAACGCGGCGCCCGGCCGAAGCGCCCGCGAACGGGCCGCCGACAAACGGCTCGCCAACGGCGTCCGCCGCATATTGACGGGCGATAAAGGACATATTAGCGTTGAGCTATTCTACCCCAATCCCGTCAGGAGGCTGATTCAATGTCTACCGTACTCAGCAATTTCGACACGTGGAAGAAGTTTTTGGGCGATCGCGTGGAAGCGGCCAAGCGAATGGGCATCGACGAAGAGGCTATTGCGAAGCTTGCCTACGAGATCGGCGAGTTTCTGGATCAGAAAGTCGATCCGAAAAACGACGAGGAACGCGTGCTGAAGGAACTGTGGGACGTCGGCGACGAGTCGGAACGCAAGACGATTGCGCGAATGATGGTGAAGTTGGCGGATAGCAGCAATTAAGCCGCGATCATAGCTTGGGGAAAGCCTCCGACGGGAGGCTTTCTGTCCATCCTTCCGATTTTACCCGATTCGCCTTTTTTCGAGAAATTAGGACTTTAGGAGCAATAATCCGTTTTATTTTGCAGGATAATGAGGGCCGTTGTAGAATAAAAAAAGAATAGGTCTCCTTTATATTAATGAGGTGCAAGATGGAACCCAAACAATGGTACATGGAGTACAAGATTCACAAAAATCGCCCCGGTCTGCTCGGCGATATCGCGTCATTGCTTGGGATGCTGGAAGTGAACATTCTGACGATCAACGGCGTGGAGGACAGAACCCGCGGCATGCTGCTGCAGACGGACGACGAGGAAAAGATCGAGCTGCTCGGCAAAATGCTGCGCAAGGTCGAGAACATTACGGTGAATACGCTTCGTCCCCCGCGTTTGACGGATATTCTCGCCGTGCGGCACGGCCGCTATATCGAACGGGACTCGGACGATCGGAAGACGTTCCGGTTTACCCGGGACGAGCTCGGCTTGCTGGTCGATTTTCTCGGGGAATTGTTCAAGCGCGAAGGCAATCAGACGATCGGCTTGCGCGGCATGCCGCGCGTCGGCAAGACCGAGTCGATCATCGCGGGCAGCGTCTGCTCGAACAAGCGCTGGGCGTTCGTCTCTTCGACGCTGCTGCGGCAAACCGTAAGAAGCCAGCTGTCGGACGAGGAAATGAACCCGAACAACGTGTTCATCATCGACGGCATCGTCAGCACGATCCGTTCGAACGAGAAGCATTACGCGCTGCTGCAGGAGATTATGGCGATGCCTTCGACGAAGGTGATCGAGCATCCGGATATTTTCGTTCGGGAGTCCCAGTTCGAATACGACGTTTTCGATTGCATCGTGGAGCTGCGCAATACCCCGGACGAAGAGATCAATTACGAGAATTTCACGACGGCGGGTTTGAACGACGATTTCTGAGGCAAGTTGAATACATACCGGAACGAATCAGGCCGGGAGGTGAACTGCATGTCCGATTTGGGCGCACTGCTCCGCAAGGCGCGCGAGCAGCGTGGCTATACGCTGGACGATATCCAGGAGTACACGAAAATCCGCAAAAGATACTTGGAAGCGATCGAATCGGGAGACTATAAGGTGTTGCCGGGCTCCTTTTACGTGCGGGCGTTCGTCAAAACGTACGCCGAAACGGTCGGTCTGGACGCGGAAGAGGTGCTGCGCCTGTACCACAAGGAGCTTCCGCAGCCTCCTTCGACCGAGACGGTCGTGCCGGAGCCGATGATCAAGCCGAGAAGAAGAAGCATACAGCACAACGACCGGTGGGGCAAAGTCGCCGTCTCGATGCTGATGTGGGCTTTTCCGATCTTGATCGCCGCCGTTATTTATATTTATTGGATTAACAACAAAGATCCGAATACGAAGGAATTGAATCCGAATCCGCCGATTTCGACGGAAACGTCGACGCCGCCGCCGTCAACGCCGCCGTCTGTCGAGACGCCGCCGGAGACCGTTCCGCCGCCGCGGCAGGTCGAGCCGACGACGCTTGCGTTCGTGGAGAAACGAAGCAATATCAATTACTACGACGTATCGCCGGGCCACTCCGAGCACGTGCTGAAGCTGGAAGTGACGGGGAGGGCGTGGATACAAGTCCGCGAAAACGACCGGAACGGCAAAGTGTTGTTCGAGCAAAACGTAAACGAACCTCAGACGCTGACTTTCCCTCTGAACATGCCGCTGTATGTCAACGTCGGACGAACCGATCTGGTCGATTTTTACGTCGACGACGCGACGTTCGACGACGGCAACGCTTCGGGCTCGACGAAATATATTTTCACGCCGGTCGCCGCGAACGAGCCGATGACCGAATAATCGCTGCGGAAAGCCTTCTTCGGAGGGCTTTTCGTTTTAATCCGGGTGGAGTCTCGTGCTATAATAAAACAAAAGTTGGGCAATAGCTGAAAGGAAGAGATCGCAAATGGCATCGGAATATTCTTTTGACGTCGTGTCCAAGGTGGACATGCAGGAAATGAACAACGCGGTGAATCAGGCGCTGAAGGAAATCGAGACGCGGTTCGATTTCAAAGGGAGCAAAAGCGACATCAAGCTGGAGAACGACCAGCTCGTCGTCGTCTCGGACAGCGATTACAAGCTGAAAAGCGTCGTCGATATTTTGCAATCGAAGATGATCAAGCGTGGCGTGCCGATCCTCAATCTGGATTACGGCAAGATCGAGCCGGCTTCCGGCGGAACGGTGCGGCAAGTCATCAAGCTGAAGCAGGGCATCGACCAAGAGATCGCGAAGAAGATGAACATTCTCATTCGCGATTCGAAGCTGAAGGTAAAAAGCCAGATTCAAGGAGACCAATTGCGGGTAACGGGCAAGAGCAAGGACGATCTGCAAGCCGTCATGGCGCTGCTGAAGGGCGCGGGACTCCCGTTGGAACTGCAATTCACGAACTACCGTTAACCGCCCGACGTTTTTGACACGGTTTGGCGGGTTCGATTATACTGTTGGGGATAATCAACGGACGAACGTTTGGGGGAAGTCATCCATGGTAGAGAAAGTCAGCGTCGTCACGCTTGGCTGCGAGAAAAATTTGGTCGATTCCGAGATTATGTCGGGACTGATACACAAGCGGGGATTCTCGCTCGTCGACAAGCCGGAAGACGCGACGGTCGTCATCGTGAATACGTGCGGCTTCATCGACGCGGCGAAAGAGGAATCCGTGAACACGATCCTGAATTTGGCGGAGCTGAAGGAGACGGCCCGATTGAAGGCGCTGATCGTATCGGGATGCTTGACCCAGCGCTACAAAAAAGAGCTGATGGACGAGATGCCGGAGATCGACGGGATCGTCGGCACGGGCGATTTTCACCGGATCAACGACATTATCGACGAGGCGTTGCGCGGCCGCAAGCCGGTCTACGTGGGCAACCCCGTATTCAATTACGAAGAAGCGATGCCGCGGCTGCTGAGCACGGCGCGCCATACGGCCTATATCAAGATCGCCGAAGGCTGCGACAACGCTTGCACGTTCTGCAGCATTCCGATCATGCGGGGCAAGTTCCGCAGCCGCTCGATCGAATCGATCGTCGCGGAAGCGGCTTCGCTGGCCGAGCAAGGCGTCAAGGAAATCAGCCTGATCGCCCAGGATTCGACGAACTACGGAACCGACCTGTACGACGGCTTCAAGCTGCCGGAGCTGCTCGACCGGATCAGCGAGGTGCCGGGCATCGAGTGGGTGCGTCTCCATTACGCGTATCCGGGCTTCTTTACCGACGAGCTGATCGAGACGATCGCGTCAAATCCGAAAATCTGCAAATATATCGATATGCCGCTGCAGCATAGCGAGGATACGATCTTGAAAAGGATGCGCAGGCCGGGAAGGCAGCGCGACGTTCGCGAGCTGATCGGCAAAATCCGTTCGCGCATTCCCGAAGCGGCGCTGCGCACGTCCATCATCGTCGGCTTCCCGGGGGAGACGGAGGAAGATTTCGCGAGGCTGTGCGATTTCGTTCGCGAAATCAAGTTCGACCGCCTCGGCGTGTTCGCCTATTCCCGGGAAGAAGACACGCCGGCGAACCGCCTGCCGGATCACTTGCCGGACGACGTGAAGCAATACCGGGCCAATACGCTGATGGAAATCCAGCGCGAGGTCGCGGCCGAGAACGCGGCGAAATACGTCGGCCGCACGCTCGACGTGCTCGTCGAACGCTACGACGGGCGCAGCGACGTGTTCATCGGACGCAGCCAATACGACGCGCCGGAAGTGGACGGCGAAGTATACATTACGAATTGTCCGGTACAAATCGGCGAGATGAGCAAGGTTCGGATTACCCACGCTTATGAGTATGATTTGTCAGGGGAGGGAATCGCGTGAACCTCGCCAACCGGATCACGCTGGTCAGAATCTTTCTCGTTCCGATCGTGACCATCTTCTTATTGGTGAGACTGGATTTAGGCCACCTCGTCATCGGGGAATATTCCATCTCGTACAATCAGCTGTGCGCCTTGCTTTTGTTCATTGTCGCGGCAAGCACGGACGGGCTCGACGGCTATATCGCGCGCAAGCGCAAAATCGTGACCAATCTCGGCAAGCTGCTCGATCCGCTCGCGGATAAGCTCCTGATGGCCGCGGTTTTGATCGCGCTGGTGGAAATGGGAAAGCTCGGGGCCTGGGTCGCGATCATCATCATCAGCCGCGAATGGGCGGTGACGGGGCTGCGCCAGATCGCGCTGCTGGACGGCGCGGTGCTCGCGGCCAGCAAGTGGGGCAAATGGAAAACGGCCATCCAGATCACGATGATCATCGTGCTTCTGCTGAACAATTTTCCGTTCAATTTCATCGACCTGCGGATCGATCTCGTCGTCGTATGGGCGGCCGTGATCATCACCGTCTATTCGGGCGTCGATTATTTCTTGAAGAACAAAAATTTGATTCCGGTCTCGAACTGACGGCCGGCTCGATCGGCCGGGTTCGAACCGTACGAGGTGCGGTTGCATGAGAGCAGAGATTATCGCCGTCGGCACGGAGCTGCTCCTCGGTCAAATCGTGAACACGAACGCCCAGTATCTGTCGCGCGGTTTGGCGGAGCTGGGCATTGACGTTTATTATCAGACCGTCGTGGGAGACAATAAGGAGCGTTTGATCCGGGCGATCGAGATCGCGAAGGGAAGAGCCGACCTGCTCGTGTTCACGGGCGGTCTCGGCCCTACGCTCGACGATCTGACGCGGGACGCGCTGGCCGAATATTTGGGCCGGGGCATCGAGCTTCACGGGCCGTCGATGGCCAAGATCGAGAAGCTGTTCGCGGACCGCGGCAGCGCGCTCATCGAGAGCAATCGCCGTCAGGCGCTGCTCGTCGAAGGGGCGACGCCGCTGCGCAACGATACGGGGCTGGCCGTCGGCAACGCGCTGGCGGCGGGCGGCACGCTCTACTTGCTGCTGCCGGGTCCGCCGCGAGAGATGAAGCCGATGTTCGACAATGATGCGAAGACATGGCTGAAGGAGCGGCTCGGCTCGTCGAACGCGCTGCATTCGGTCATGCTGAAGTTCGCGGGCATCGGGGAGTCGATGCTGGAAGACAAGCTGATCGATCTCATTCGCGAGCAGCGGGATCCGACGATCGCTCCGTACGCGAACGAAGGCGAGGTGACCGTTCGCGTGTCCACGAAAGCCGCGAACGGGGAAGAGGCGGCCCGCAAGCTGGCCGGCACGTTGGCGGAAATTCGCCGCCGCATGTCCGCTTATCTGTACGCCGAGGAAGACGTGCCGATCGAGGCGGCCGTCGTGCGGCTGCTGTCGCGTCAGCAGCGCACGCTGGCGCTGGCGGAGAGCTGCACGGGAGGCATGGCTGCGGCGCTGGTGACGACGATTCCGGGCAGCGCGGTCGTGTTTCGCGGCGGCATCGTCTCGTACAGCAACGAAATGAAGATGAGCCAGCTCGGCGTCCCTCGGGAGCTGCTGGAAGGGCCGGGCGCGCCGGGGGCGATCAGCGCGGAAACGGCGATCGCGATGGCGGAAGGCGCGCGCAAGGCGGCAGATGCCGACTTCGCGCTGTCGGTGACCGGCAATGCCGGGCCGGCCGCGGCGGAAGACAAGCCGGTCGGGCTCGTCTACATCGGCCTGGCGGAGCGGGGCAAGGAGTGTCGGGTCGAGAAGCTGCAGCTGAGCGGCGACCGCGAAGGCATCCGGCTGCGCGCGACAAAGCGGGCTCTCTATCTGCTATGGTTGTCGCTGGCGGGACACGGGTGAAGTAAGGGCTGCTGCTGCTGTGGTTGGTTGCTCCGATATCCCCTTCGGTCAGGCAGGGTGGCGCAATATAGGGCTGAATGATCCTCGTCGGGCGCTTTTCGGAGCGCCTTTTTGGCGTTGTCCCGTTCGTTCAGGGGAGTCGTGTGTGCGGTTGGCGGTGGTTCTTTTGGGGGGCTATGGCCATTATCCCGTTCGTTCAGGAAGTCTCTTACAGCCTGGTCTCAAAAATATAGAAAATGTGCAGGTAGTAGAAAGATCCTGAAGTAACGTGCTCAAGCCCCAGCCCGGGGATGATCTGGAATTCCGGCTTAAAACGCAATCGGTGCTTGACCAGTGGGGCTGTTTCGTCCAAATAAGCACGCATACAACCGTGAGAAACTGTTTTTTGGGCCGATTAAGCGCTATGACAACCGTTAGCGCAGCCATGTTCCAAACAGGTCGCTCGTTCGAGGCTAACCCGTAGTTCAAGCACCGATTTCTAGGTTGAGCCGGAAATCCGCCAGCTCATCTCTTGTTATTCGCAAGCCGATGTTTTATATTGACATAATAGTAGGTCAAAAATAAAAGAGGTGAATGGACGAGATGACTCCACGCACGAAGGAACAAAACGAAGAGATCCGGCTGCGGCGTCTGGCGCAAATCCGTAAAGCCGCTGCCGATGTGTTTTTGAATAAAGGGCCTTTACTGGAAATCCGCGATGTGGCCGCGCAGGCGGGACTCGGCTATGGCACGGTATACCATTATTACAGCAATAAGGGCGATTTGCTCAACGATCTGCTATGGGATGCGTTGGAGCGGGCCGGGGGATGGCTGGAGGCCCCGCTGGAGGCTCAAATGAAGGTCCCCCTGGAGGCCCCGCGCGCTTCGGCTTCGGGGGAGGAGCCGGCGGGCGGACATTTCGGCTTGGCTGCTGCGGCGGACACCGGGAACTCGGTTGCCGCGGATTCCCGAAGCGGAAGCCGCGAAACGGCCGCTGCCGCAGAGCTTGGCCCCGCCGCCGCCGCTGGCGTCCGGCTGCTGCAGCTTTGGGCGGAGGACAACGCCCTGTACCTGCTGCATAAGCTGGCCGGCGAGGGCTTTGCCTCGCTGCCTGAAGCGCGCTCGGCCCCGCTCTCGGCCGCCTTTCGCCGGGTGGTGCTCGCGCCGCTTGCCGCGCTGCTGGAAACCTGGCGTGCGGCGGACGGGGCTGCCGTTTCCGGCGGAAACGCGGCGGAGCCACCGTATCGGCTACAGCGCGCGGAAATGCTGCTGGCCGCCTTGGGCGGCTGCGCCTCGCTTTCGCTTCGCCGCGGAAAGCTGCACGAGGAGGCCAGGGATATCGCCCGGTTTTTAAAATTATAGAATGGATAAGGAGCGAATAAACAAAAGATGATCATTATAAAATCACCTAGGGAAATCGAAGAGATGAAGCCGGCGAGCCAAATCGTTGCGGACTGCTACCGCGAGGTGGCCAAACTGATCGAGCCTGGGATCACCACTCGGGAAATCAATGACTTTGTTGCCAGACATATCACCAAGCTGGGCGGCAAGCAGTTTACGAAAGGGTACAACGGTTTCCCCGCCGAAACCTGCACTTCGGTCAACGATGTGGTGGCCCACGGCATTCCTTCGAACCGGGCGCTTATGGACGGCGACTTGCTGAAGCTCGACATCGTCGTGGAATACGGCGGATGGTTCGGCGATTCGTGCTGGTGCTATGCGGTGGGCAATATCCGGCCGGAGGCGCAAAAATTAATGAAGGTGACCAAGGAATGCTTGGACCTGGGGATCGCCCGGGCGCTCCCCGGGGGCCGGCTCGGCGACATCACGTCGGCGATTCAACAGCATGCCGAAGCGAACGGGTTTTCGGTCGTACGCGATCTGCTGGCGCACGGGATCGGGCGGAGCCTGCACGAGGAGCCGAACTACGAGCATATCGGCATAGCCGGAAAAGGCATTCGGTTAAAGGAAGGCATGGTGTTTACGATTGAACCGATGGTCAACGAAGGCACGTTCCGTATCACGATCGACGACGATCGGTGGACGGCGAGAACGGCCGACGGCAAGTTGTCGGCGCAATATGAGCATACGATCGCCGTCACGCCGGACGGACCGCTGATTTTAACGGCCCAGTAAGAATAGAGGCGAACGGACGGGAATGCATCAATCCGATCGCAACCGATCGACCGAAATAAAGTCCCCTCTCACGTCGAATTTTGATAAGAAAAACCGTCAGTTCGCCTGACGGTCCTCTTTTTTGCGTCTTCGCGCCGTTTCGTTGCGTTTCCCCTTCTTTCGTTTCCGCGCCCCCCCTCGCCTTGCTCCATCGCCCACCGCCAAGCCTTGCTCCATCACTCTAGGCCGTTCGCTCCGTCCATCGCCCACCGCCCCGCCTTTCTCCACTGCCTGGGCTATACGGACAGAGGATCCGCTAATTGTGAACAAAACCGGGTTTTGCGCACCTTCGCGGACAGAGGATCCGTTATTTGGCTCCGAGATGGCCATTTCGGCCATTGATCATCGAAATAGCGGATCGTCAGTCCGGATCGCCGGTAAAATGAGGGGGTTTTGGCAAAATAACGTCTTCTGTGTCCGATAGCAAAGATCAAGTGGAGTGAAGATCTTCAGCCCCAAAATGTTATAAAACGAACGGAACTTAGTGCACAATTCGTGCGTGTGTGTTGCTGTCCCTATTCACCGGCAGTAATTTTTCTTCCTATATCGGCCGATGCATCACAACTTAAATCGTTATCTGGGGAGGAGGCGCGTATGGAATCCGAACAATTGGAAACCTTTATGGACGAGTTTTTCCCACCTCGGATGTGATTCCTTTTTATATTGGCGCGGGTGAGGACTGGACTGAGCGGCGGGGATAACGGACATAGCGAGGAAAACGGGCTGAGTGGCGGGGGGCGGAATAAAAATGTGACAAATTTTTGTCGATGCTTGTCAACTTAAATTCGGTATGATAAAGTTTACTAGAAAGTTGCGGAAGAACCGTAGCGAAGATTACTTTGCTGCGGTTCTTTTTTCGCAAAATAATCGAACAAATGTTCTCAAAATGCTTGGCAAACGTTAGGAAAAGCGGTATGATAAAACTATCAAAAGATAAGGATGTGGGTGTGTTGTCGGATCGTCGCGCCGCATTAGACATGGCACTGCGCCAGATTGAAAAGCAATTCGGCAAAGGTTCGGTAATGAAATTGGGAGAGAGCGCTCAGCGTGCCGTGGAGACGGTGTCCAGCGGCGTGCTGGCGTTGGATATCGCGCTCGGGATCGGCGGTTACCCGCGCGGGCGGATTATCGAAGTCTACGGGCCGGAATCTTCGGGTAAGACGACGGTTTCCCTTCATGCGATAGCGGAAGTGCAGCGCTCGGGCGGCACGGCGGCGTTTATCGACGCGGAACACGCACTGGATCCGATTTACGCCAAGAAGCTCGGCGTGAACATCGACGAATTGCTGCTGTCCCAGCCGGATACGGGCGAGCAGGCGCTCGAAATCGCGGAAGCGCTCGTGCGCAGCGGCGCGGTCGACATCATCGTCGTGGACTCGGTGGCCGCGCTCGTGCCGAAGGCGGAAATCGAAGGGGATATGGGAGATTCCTTCGTCGGCCTGCAGGCTCGGCTGATGTCGCAAGCGATGCGGAAGCTGTCCGGGGCGATCAGCAAGTCGAAGTGTCTGGCGATTTTCATCAACCAGCTGCGCGAGAAGGTCGGCGTCATGTTCGGCAATCCGGAGGTCACTCCGGGCGGACGAGCCTTGAAGTTCTACGCCAGCGTGCGCCTGGACGTTCGCCGCGTGGAGGCGATCAAGCAGGGAAACGACGTCGTCGGCAACCGGACGAAGATCAAGGTCGTGAAGAACAAAGTCGCTCCCCCGTTCAAGCAAGCGGAAGTGGACATCATGTACGGGGAAGGGATTTCCAAGGTCGGCAGCATCGTGGACATCGGTACGGAGCAAGACATTATTCAGAAGAGCGGCGCATGGTTCTCGTACAATAACGAACGATTGGGACAGGGGCGCGAGAACGCCAAGCAATATTTGAAAGACAATCCGGACATTTCCGACAAAATCGAAAAACAAATCCGCGAAGCGCTGCTGGCGTCGTCTCTGGCTTCCGGTCAAGCAGGTTCGTTCTCCTCGGACGACGATGAGGACGACGCGGAGTTTGGCGAAGAAGATTGAGGTTAATAGATAAAATAACATGGAGCGGCATGCGATGCCGCTCCATGTGCTATGCGGGAAGGAGGAGCCGCGTGAAAGACTCGGGCAGAAGAAGAGACGGCGAAGGGGGAAGCCGAAAGAACGGAGCGAAGAGGAAAGCGGTCGAGGAGAAGCGTCGGAGAAGGGCGTTGGGAGCGATCGTGACCGGGGTCGAGGCCCATATGAGGAAGCCGCATATGTACCGGATCTGGCTGAAGCTGGAGGTGGATCCGGAAGATGCGGAGCCGGCGACGGACGCAGCGATCGGCGGCGGCGAAGAACGGGAGACGGGCGGCGGCGGAAAGCTGGAGCCAGGCGCGGGCAAGGAACGGGAACCAGGTTTAAGTGCTGAACGGGGGCCAGGTCGAGACGGCGAGCATGCGACGCGATCTCCTGCGACCGGTGAGTCCGCGGCAGCGCCGCCGAACGACGATTGGAATGACGAAGTGGACGCGTTGATCTTGAAGGCGCAGAGGGCGCGCGAGCACGAGCAAAAGCGGAATGATCGGGAACGGAGCGAACGGACCGACGATAGAGGCGGCGCTCCGGGACTTGAGGGGCAATCGATCTCGGCCGAGAACGAGGATGTCATTACGGTCCATGAAGACACGCTGGTCGGATGGCGGCTGCTGACGGGGCGTAGGCTGACCGGGGACGAGGTGGAGACGCTCAGGCAGGACGAGCTGAAGGAAGAGGCGTACCGCGTGGCGCTCTATATACTGGAGAGGAGAGCGCGGACGACGGCGGAGCTGGCGGCCGCGCTGAAGCGCAAAGGCTACGGCCGGGAGGTCGTAGAGGCGTGCGTGGAGCGGTTGAAGGCGCACCGGATGGTGGACGACGCGGCGTTCGCCCGGCGGTTCGCGGAGCAACGGGCGACGGGGCAGCGCAAAGGGCGGATGCTGATCCGTCAGGAGCTGCTGCAACGAGGCATCGACCGGAAGGAAGCGGAGCGGGCGCTCGAGGAGCTGGACGGAGACGCGGAGCGGGATGCGGCGCTGGCGCTGGCGCGCAAAAAATGGCCGCAGGCGAAAGGGAATGACAGGGAACGGAAGCTGAAGGTGCTGGCGATGCTGCTCCGCCGCGGGTTCCCGCCCCAACTGGCCAGATCGGCGACATGGCAAGCCGCGTCGGAGGCCGGGGAAGCGGATGGCGAGGAATTTTACGACGGCGGCGACGATTACGGCTCTTACGATATGGATGAATAAGGGAGATTGCGGACGATGGGAGTCGGCGGGTCGGCGAACCTTGCTTGACAATCCAATTTGGCAAAAGATAAAATGATTTTGTATTCCATCTTCCCTCTCCGGGTGCTTTTTCCTTCCAAAAAGCGATTCGGAGCGTGTTTTTTCGACACATTTCAATGCTTTGTCCACACGTAATTAAACGGTTTGGAAACCGGAACATGTAATTGAATAGGTATCCCCAAGCGGTTGCCTTGGTGATGCAACGAGGAGGTGAAAGACCATGATGGAAACATGGATCTGGATCTTGATCGTTCTCGTTGTTGGCGCCCTTTGCTTTGGGATCGGTTATGTCGTACGCAAATCCATTGCGGAAGCCAAAATCTCCAGCGCCGAAGCGGCGGCCGTGCAGATCGTCGAAGCGGCGAAGAAGGAAGCGGAAGCCGTCCGCAAGGAAACGGTGCTGGAAGCCAAAGACGAGGTGCATAAACTCCGTAACGAGGCGGAACGCGACATTCGCGAACGCCGGAATGAAGTTCAACGCCTGGAAAGGCGGCTGTTGCAGAAGGAAGAGTCGCTGGATCGCAAGCTCGAAGCGTTGGAACGCAAAGAGGAGCAAGTCGCCAACAAGGAGAAACGAATCGAAGAGGTTCAGGAACAGATCGAAACGCTGCACAAGCAGCAAATCTCCGAATTGGAACGCATTTCCAACCTGACGACGGAGGACGCGAAGCAATTGATCCTCACGAGCGTGGAGCAGGAAGTGCGTCACGAAACGGCGCAAATGATCAAGGAAATCGAGCATCAAGCGAAGGAAGAAGGCGACAAGAAAGCGCGCGACATCATCTCGCTCGCGATTCAGCGTTGCGCCGCGGATCACGTGGCGGAGACGACGGTATCCGTCGTGGCGTTGCCGAACGAAGAGATGAAGGGACGCATTATCGGTCGCGAAGGCCGCAACATCCGCGCCCTGGAGACGTTGACCGGGATCGACCTGATTATCGACGATACGCCGGAAGCCGTCATCCTGTCGGGCTTCGATCCGATTCGTCGGGAAATTGCCCGTACGGCGCTGGAAAAACTGGTCGCGGACGGACGGATTCACCCGGCCCGGATCGAAGAAATGGTGGAGAAGTCGCGAAGGGAAGTCGACGAGCGGATTCGCGAGTACGGCGAGCAGGCGACGTTCGAAGTCGGCGTGCACGGGCTGCATCCGGATCTGATCAAAATTCTCGGCCGCTTGAAGTTCCGGACGAGCTATGGCCAGAACGTGTTGAAGCATTCGATGGAAGTCGCCTATTTGACCGGCCTGATGGCGGGGGAATTGGGAGAAGACATCACGCTTGCGAAACGCGCCGGATTGCTTCATGACATCGGCAAGGCGCTCGACCATGAAGTGGAAGGCTCGCATGTCGAGATCGGCGTGGAGTTGGGCAAAAAGTACAAGGAACATCCCGTCGTCATTAACAGTATCGCGTCCCATCACGGAGACGTGGAAGCGACGTCGGTGATCGCGATGCTCGTAGGCGCGGCGGACGCGCTGAGCGCGGCTCGTCCCGGCGCCCGCCGGGAAACGCTGGAGACGTACATCCGCCGGCTCGAGAAGCTGGAGGCGATCTCCGAGTCGTTCGACGGCGTCGAGAAGTCGTACGCGATCCAGGCCGGACGCGAAGTGCGCGTCATGGTGCAGCCGGAGAAAATCGACGATACGGAAGCGTTCCGTCTCGCTCGGGACATTACGAAGAAGATCGAAGGCGAGCTGGATTATCCGGGCCACATCAAGGTCACAGTCATTCGCGAGACCCGCGCGGTCGAATACGCCAAATAAGGAACGGAATGCAGGGAAGGGTGAGAAGTGGCTGCGCAGAGCAGCCACTTTTTCCCTTTTCGGACGGGAAGGGCATCGGACAGGAAACTCCGGAGACGGGGGAACAAGAGGAAAGAGAGCGTGACGGAAAGTGAAGGTCGTGTTTATCGGAGATATCGTGGGCAACGTCGGACGGGAGACGGTCAAGCGGCTGCTGCCGTGGATCAAGGACAAGTATCAGCCGCACATCATCATCGCGAACGGGGAGAACGCGGCCGGAGGACGCGGCATTAACGCGGCGATTACGCGCGAGCTGTTCGAGTGGGGCGTGCACGGGATTACGATGGGCAACCATACGTGGGACAACCGGGAGATCTTCGAGTTCATCGACGAGGAGCCGCGAATGGTTCGCCCCGCGAACCTGGCGCCGGGCACGCCCGGGCGGGGGAGCATGGTCGTCAAGGTCGGGAGCAGGGAACTGGGCGTCGTCAACCTGATCGGCCGGACGTTCTTGCCGCCATCGGATTGTCCGTTCCGGAAAGCCGAAGAGGAGATCGAGGAGCTGCGCCGGCGCACGAAATGCGTGCTCGTCGATTTCCACGCGGAAGCGACGAGCGAGAAGATCGCGATGGGCTGGCATCTGGACGGCCGCGCGTCGCTCGTGGTCGGAACGCATACGCACGTGCAGACGAACGACGCGAGAATTTTGCCGGGAGGCACGGCTTACTTGACGGACGCGGGGATGACGGGTCCGCGGGACGGCGTGCTCGGCATGGAGAAGGAGACGGTGCTGCGCCGCTTCGTTACGGGAATGCCCGCGCGGTTCACGGTGGCCGAAGGCAAGTGGACGCTGAACGGGGCGTTCGTCGAAATCGACGAAGCGACGGGGAGAGCTTCCAAGGTTCAGACGATAGCCGTGGACGAGGATTCCTGGATCGCCGTATAGAAACGAGATCGCCATGGCCTGACCCTCGGGAAAAGAAGGAATTATCAAGCGGGTTACCGAATAAGTATGCCTTAGTGGGCCCATCCTTTGATTTCCGATGAATCCCGATGCAACCGATGTGCCAGACAGGTTGTCATAAGAGGAGGTACTGGTCATGGAAGTATTAAAGGTATCCGCAAAGTCCAACCCAAATTCCGTAGCAGGCGCACTGGCAGGCGTGCTCCGCGAGCGCGGCGCCGCCGAATTGCAAGCGATTGGAGCCGGGGCGCTCAATCAGGCCGTCAAAGCGGTCGCGATCGCCCGGGGATTCGTGGCGCCGAGCGGAGTAGATCTGATCTGCATCCCGGCTTTTACGGATATTGTGATCGACGGAGAAGACCGGACGGCGATCAAGCTGATCGTCGAGCCGAGATAGAGCCGCCGCGCGTATGAATGTCGACCTGAGCTTGATGATGACGCGTCCGAAGCGAAAGCTTCGGCGGCATGATCGATGCGACAGGTTTTTTTGTGCCTAAGGCGCGAGAGCGGCATCTGAGTCTCGGGGATAACGGCGAAGGGGGCCGAAAACGTTCGGGGAACGGTTGCGCGGAATAGGCCGGGAGACGACAGCGAGAAGATCGGGAGGAGATGCGGATGAGAATCGTCGATTTGCACGCCGACGTGCTGAGCAAGATGCTCGAGCACCCGGAAGCGGATTGGCGCGGTTCGGGAGAGGAAGGCGTATTCGACGCGACGCCGGAGCGGCTGCGGCAAGGGGGCGTCGTCTTGCAGGCGTTCCCGATCTTCGTGCCGGACCGGTTGCCGCAAACGCCGGAGTCGTTGTTCCGGGCCGCGGAGCTGTTCTGGAGCAAGGTGCTGACCGTCCCGGGAATAAAGCTTGTGCGCCGCGCCGAAGAGCTCGAAGCCGCGAAGCGGGAAGGGGCGATCGGAGCGATCTTGTCGCTGGAAAGCGCGACGGGACTGCAAGGGCAGACGTGGGCGCTGCGATTGCTGCACCGGCTCGGCCTGCGGCTCCTCGGACCGACGTGGAATCATGCCAATTGGGCTTGCGACGGGGCGATGGAGCCTCGCGGCGCGGGATTCACGAAGGCGGGCCGGCAGCTTGTTAAAGAATGCGAGAGTTTGGGCATCCTAGTAGATGTGTCCCATCTCTCGGATCGCGGATTCTGGGAGCTGGCGGAGCATGCCCGAAGGCCTTATTTCGCGTCGCATTCCAACGCGCGCGCCGTCGCGAACCATCCCCGCAATCTTGCGGACGAGCAGATTCGGGCGATCGTCGCGGCCGACGGCCTGATCGGCGTCACGTTCGTGCCGTGGTTCGCGACGGCGGCGGAACCAGCCGCGATCGACGACGTGCTTCGCCACGTTGAGCATATGGGCGCGCTCGGAGCGGCCAAGCATCTGGCCTTCGGCTCGGATTTCGACGGAATCGATCGCCACGTTCGGGGCTTGGAGCATCCGGGACGTTATCCGGCGCTGATCGAGGCGCTGTTGAAACGGTATCCCGAACCGTTCGTGGAGGATCTCGCGGGAAGAAACGCCGTCCGTTTTCTGGCAAAGAATCTCTCTAACTGATCTGTTGTTGGAAAATCGTTCTCGGATTGGCAACGTTTCCATCGCAAACTGTTATGCGTCCCGTACGCGATTATGTCTTGCATTTTACGTTGGTAAAACATAATATTTATACGGGTAATAAAAATATTATAGGATAAATCTGTCGAAAATTGACGAACCAGAGATTAAGAGGAGATGGGCACTGTGATCAGTCAACTGTCATGGAAAATTGGCGGCCAGCAAGGGGAAGGCGTGGAAAGCACGGACCGGATCTTCTCCACTGCCCTGAACCGTCTGGGTTACTACCTGTATGGGTACCGACATTTTTCCTCGCGGATTAAAGGCGGACACACGAACAACAAAATCCGCATCAGCACGAAGCCGATTCGAGCGATTTCCGATGACCTGGACATCCTTGTCGCGTTTGACCAGGAAAGCATCGATCTCAACGCGGGCGAGCTTCGGCCGGGCGGAGTCGTGGTCGCCGACGCGAAGTTCTCGCCGACGATTCCCGAAGGCGTGCAAGCGCGGCTGTTCGCGGTGCCGATTACGGCCATCGCAGAAGAACTAGGCACTTCCCTCATGAAAAATATGGTCGCCTCCGGGGCATCCTGGGGGCTTCTCGGCTTGCCTATGGACGTGTTCTATAAAGCGGTCGAGGAGGAATTCGGACGCAAAGGACCGGCGATCGTCGAGAAAAACGTGGAAGCGGTCCGCCGTGGCGCGGAATTTATTCTGGAGCAGGCGGGAGGTCCGCTCGACGAGTTCAAGCTCGAGGACGCGGACGGTAAGCAAAAGCTGTTCATGATCGGCAACGAGGCGCTGGCGCTCGGTTCGATCGCGGCGGGCTGCCGGCTCATGTCCGCTTACCCGATTACCCCCGCTTCGGAAATTATGGAATATCTCATCAAGAAGCTGCCGAAGTTCGGCGGCACGGTCGTGCAGACGGAGGACGAAATCGCCGCGGTGACGATGGCGATCGGCGCCAACTACGCGGGCGTCCGCACGATGACGGCTTCGGCCGGCCCCGGCCTGTCGCTCATGATGGAGGCGATCGGCCTGTCCGGCATGACGGAAACCCCGCTCGTCATCGTCGACACGCAGCGCGGCGGCCCGTCGACGGGGCTGCCGACGAAGCAGGAGCAATCCGACATCAACGCGCTGATCAACGGCACGCACGGTGAAATCCCGAAGCTGGTCGTCGCGCCGAGCACGATCGAGGAATGCTTCTACGATATGATCGAGGCGTTCAACCTGTCCGAGGAGTATCAAATTCCGGTCATCGTCGCTACCGATCTGCAATTGTCGCTCGGCAAGCAGACGTCGGAGGCGCTCGATTACGATAAAATTACGATCAGGCGGGGCAAGCTCGTCACCGAGGAGCTGCCGCCGAACGAGCCTCACCGCTTGTTCAAGCGTTACGAGTTCACCGAAGACGGCGTATCTCCGCGCGTCCTGCCGGGCGCGAAGAATGGCATCCACCACGTGACGGGCGTCGAGCACGACGAGGAAGGCCGCCCTTCGGAAAACGCCTTGAACCGCGAGAAAATGATGGACAAACGCTTAGGCAAGATCAACGGCCTGCGCATTACGGACGCGATCAAAGCCGACGCGCCGAACGCGAAGCCGGACCTGCTCATCGTCTCGATGGGGTCGACCGGCGGCACGATCGAGGAGGCGCGCGGGCGCCTGGCGCAGGAAGGGATCGCGACGAACCAGATCATGGTGCGTCAGTTGCATCCGTTCCCGAGCGAGCAGCTGCAGCCGCATCTCGAGACGGCGAAGCAAGTCGTCGTGCTGGAAAACAACGCGACCGGCCAGCTCGCCAACCTGATCAAGCTGAACATCGGGTATCACGATAAAATCCGCAACGTCCTGAAGTACGACGGCACGCCGTTCCTGCCCGCGGAAATCCACCAAGCCTGCAAGGAGCTGATCTAAGATGGCGACTTTCAAAGAGTTTCGCAACAACGTCAAGCCGAACTGGTGTCCCGGCTGCGGAGATTTCTCCGTTCAGGCGGCGATCCAGCGCGCGGCGGCGAACGTCGGCCTGGAGCCGGAGCAGCTTGCGGTTATCTCGGGCATCGGCTGCTCGGGGCGGATTTCCGGTTACATCAACGCGTACGGCTTGCACGGCATTCACGGCCGCGCGCTGCCGATCGCGCAGGGCGTGAAGCTGGCGAACCGCGAGCTGACCGTCATCGCGTCCGGCGGCGACGGCGACGGCTTCGCGATCGGCATGGGCCATACGGTGCATGCGATTCGCCGCAACCTGGACATTACGTATATCGTCATGGACAACCAAATCTACGGCTTGACGAAGGGCCAGACGTCGCCGCGGAGCGCCGAAGGCTTCAAGACGAAGTCGACGCCGGAAGGGTCGATCGAATCGACGCTGTCGCCGCTGGAAATCGCGCTGTCGGCGGGCGCGACGTTCGTCGCCCAATCGTTCTCGAGCGATCTGAAGCAGCTTACTTCGCTGATCGAGCAAGGTCTCGCTCACAAGGGCTTTTCGCTCATCAACGTGTTCAGCCCGTGCGTCACGTTCAACAAGATCAATACGTACGACTGGTTTAAGGAGCATATCGTCAATCTGGACCAGTTCCCGGATTACGATCCGTCCAACCGCGTCGCCGCGATGAACAAAATCATGGAAACCGGCGGGATGCTGACCGGTCTGATCTATCGGAACAAGGAGCGCAAGTCGTACGAGGACATGGCCGTCGGCTTCAAGCCGGAAGCGCTGGCGAAGCAGGACTTGACGCTGTCGCGCGAAGACTTTGACAAACTGTTGACGGAATTCAAATAAGGCCGGTTACGGGCCGTTTCGAGGAGGCGCGCGGGTTTGTCCCGCGCGCCTCTTGCGTTATACTGGGGAGGATAAGAAGAATCGCAACGAAAGGTTGGGTTGTCCATGAGTGTGCCGGAGAGCAAAAAGGTGCCTGTCGGCGTATCGGCCCGTCACATCCATCTGGCTCAGGAGCACGTGGAGATCTTGTTCGGAGCGGGAGCGAAGCTGACCGAGCTGAAGCCGTTGTCGCAGCCGGGTCAATTCGCCGCGAACGAAACGGTCGCCGTGCACGGCCCGAAAGGTTCTTTTCCGAAAGTCCGCATTCTCGGACCGGCCCGCAAGGCGACGCAGCTTGAGGTGTCGCGCACGGACGCGTTCGCGCTCGGCTTGCAGCCCCCGGTCAGGGAGTCGGGCAGCATCGAAGGAACGCCAGGCATCCGCATCGTCGGCCCCGCCGGCGAGGTGACCGTGGAGCAGGGCGTTATCGTGGCGGCCCGTCACATCCATTTCCATACGTCCGACGCGGAACGCTGGGGCATCCGGGACAAGCAGCTGCTGAAGGTGCGCGTAGGCGGGGAGCGGGGCATCGTGTTCGAGCGGGTAATCGCCCGCGTCTCCGACGACTTCGCGCTCGACATGCACATCGACACGGACGAGGGCAACGCGGCGGGCGTGAACACCGGCGACTATGGGGAAATCGTGGAATAGCGTTAAAGTGACGGCATAGGAGGCCCTCCATGCCGTCATTTTTTTTACGCTTCCGCGTCTTCGATTTTTTTGCGGTAATCCCGAGGGGATACGCCCGTGATTTTCTTGTACATGCGCGAGAACAAAAAAGGATCTTTGTAGCCGACGCTGGAAGCGATCTCGCTCATCGAAAGCGTGGATTTCTGGATGAGCTCGCTCGCGCGGTTCATTCGGGACTGCAGGAAATATTGCTGGGGCGTAAGCCCTGTCGTATCTTTGAAAATTTTCGACAAATATTTGCGGTTGATTCGCAAGCGCTCCGCCAGCCCCTCGATTTTCAGGTCCGTCGCGTAATTTTGCTCGATGAATTCAATCGCCTGCTCGACGTATTGGCCTTTGGCATTCTGCGAAGCGACAGGCATGGAGGCCGGATCCAAAATAATGGACAAAAAGGAATACAGCGCGCCCAACAGACGAAGCTCGTTCGTCAGATTGTGTTCCGTCGCTTTGAACATCTCCAGGAAGCAATCTTGGATGTATTCGTCCTGATCCGTCGCGAAGATAGGCTGATCGTCGGACAGGTGCGATTTCTTGAGATAATACTCTACCTGAATGCCGTTAAAGGCGACCCACGAGTAGGTCCACGGATCCGTCTCGTCGGCGCGGTAGTAGGAGAGCTTCTCCGGGCTGATGAGAAATCCCTGGCCCTTGCCGAGCGCATAAGATTTGCCGCCGGTTCGAAACATGCCTTGGCCGCTGTGAATGTAATGAATTTTGTAATAATCGCGCACCATCGGACCTACCGCATGCCCGGGGGCGCAACGTTCCGTGCCGCAATAATACAATTTCAAATCCACGTTTTGAATCTTCGAAAACTTCTCGAATTGATACTGATGAATGTCCATAAAAAACTCCAGCTCTTTTCCGTATCGTCATGTAAGGTGACATTATGCCATGAAGAGGCGTTATTGTGCCATGTTTATATAGCGCTTTCAACTTTATAATGATGACATGTTACAAGAATTATATCAAGATGTCACATCCGTTGCGAACGTGCATGGGGGCGGCGATATAGTTCGATCCATTCATAAAAGGGGGGTTCGAGTTGAACGACACTTTATTCCCGGACGGCGTATGGCCGGTCATGCTTACCCCGTTCACGGAGGACAACCGGATCGACTATCCGGCTCTGGAGCAGCTGATCGAGTGGTATTTGGGCAACGGCGTTCATGGCTTGTTTGCCGTCTGCTTGTCGAGCGAAATGCTCGAGCTGTCGCTACAGGAGAGACAGGATTTGGCCCGGTTCGTGAAGGACAAGGTCAACGGACGCGTTCCGGTCGTAGCTTCGGGACACAATTCGGACGATCTGGAGGAGCAAATTCGCGAATTGACGGCGGTATCCGAATCCGGAGTCGACGCGGTCGTGCTTGTGACAAGCCGCATAGCCGGCCCCGATGACAGCGACGAAGTATGGAAACGCAATCTGAGCGTCATTATGGAACGGCTGCCGGGCGTGAAGCTGGGGCTGTACGAATGTCCGATTCCGTACCATCGTCTTCTGTCTCCCGAATTGCTGAAGTGGTGCGCGCAAAGCGGGCGGTTTTTCTTCCTTAAGGAAACGAGCTGCGATCTGGAGCAGATCAAGGAAAAAGTCGCAGCCGTGCAAGGGACGCCGCTTAAAATCTACAATGCCAACGGCACCTCTTATCTAGGCTCGCTTCAGGCGGGAGCAAACGGCTACAGCGGCATTCTGACCAATTTCCATCCGGATCTGTACGTCTGGGTCGCCGACAACTGGCGCCGGTATCCCGATCACGCCGAAAGATTGCAAAATTTGCTGGGACCGCTTCATCTGTTCGAGGGACGTCATTATCCGGTGAACGCCAAATATTTATTGCAGCAAGAAGGTCTCAAGCTCGCCTTGCATTCCAGGGCCAGACGCAGCGAAGAGCTCAAACCGGTCCATCGGTTGGAAGTGCGGCAATTTCTGGAGCTGGGCCGACTGTTCCGGCAAACCTTGCCGACGAACGAATCGACTGTGTAAGCGAGGGCATCAAGCAAGCAAACAGCAAGGAGGACCGCGTTTTGCAACTAGACGAAACCAACAAGCGATACGAAACGATGCGTTACAAGCGAACCGGCAACAGCGGGCTGAAGCTGCCCGCGATCTCGCTGGGATTATGGCATAACTTCGGCAGGGAGGACGATTTCGAGAATGCGCGCAATTTGCTGAGAACCGCGTTCGAGAAAGGCATTACGCATTTTGACCTGGCGAACAATTACGGCCCTCCCCCGGGCTCCGCGGAAGAAACGCTGCGCAAAGCTCTGGATCTGGATTTGCGGCCTTACCGGGACGAGCTGTTAATCTCCACCAAATCCGGCTATTTGATGTGGCCCGGACCGTACGGGGAATGGGGGTCGCGAAAGCACCTCCTCTCCAGCCTGGATCAAAGCCTGTCGAGAATGAAGCTGGATTACGTGGACATTTATTATCACCATCGTCCCGATCCTAGCACGCCGCTGGAAGAGACGATGTACGCGCTGCATCAAACGGTCGTGCAAGGAAAAGCGCTCTATATCGGCCTTTCCAATTACAGCGCGCAGGATACGGAAAAGGCCGCGGCCATTCTCAAATCGCTGGGAACGCCTTGCCTCATCCATCAGCCCAGGTATTCCATGCTGGAACGCGATATCGAAACGGAATTAATGGGAACGCTGGACAAGGAAGGAATCGGCTGCATCGTATTTTCGCCGCTGGCCAAAGGAATTTTGACGGATCGTTACTTGAACGGCATACCGGCCGATACGCGGGCGGCGGGGCCAAGCGTGTTCCTGACGCCGGACGAGCTTACGCCCGAGGTGATGTCCAAAGTCAAACGGTTGAATAAGCTGGCGGCCTCCCGCCATCAAAAGCTGTCGCAGATGGCGCTGGCCTGGGTGCTTCGCCGTCCGACGATCACTTCCGCTTTGATCGGCGCGAGCAAGCCGTACCAGATCGAAGATGCCGTTAGCGCATTGGACAATCTCGTCTTTACGGAGGGCGAGCTCGCGGCCATCGACGAAATATTGGGCGAATCTCATGCCGGGGAAGGATTTTGATTCTATGTCCGAGAGGAGCAGAGAAAATCTCGCCGATGCCTTCGCGGCAATCTCCACGGGCAACATTTCCGACGCGATGGACCAACTGGGCGTGTGCAGAGCGGTCATACAAGGGCTCAATCCGCTCTCCTATTCGCAGCCCCGCATCGCGGGGTGGGCGTATACGGTCAAGCAATTGCCCCGGCATCAAACGGCGGAGGGATACAATTTAACCCGGCACAGCGAGGTGATCGATTCGCTGGCCGCGCCGGGGGACGTCGTCGTGATCGATACCGGCGGCAACATGGATGTCTGCACGGGCGGCGCCCTGCTGGCCTCTATCGCCCAAAAACGGGGGCTGCGCGGCTTCGTCGTCGACGGATGCTTGAGAGATTTGAAGGACATCATCGATCTGGGCTTTCCGGCTCATGTGCGCGGCGCTTCTCCGGTAAGAAGCGCTCCCGACATGGAAACGGTCGGCGTGAACGTCCCCGTGCTGATCGGCGGCGTACAGGTAAAGCCGGGAGATCTGATCGTGGCCGACGATTCGGGCGTCATCGCGATCTCCGCCAGCTTGGCGGAAGAAGTGCTGCATGCGGCGCTGCGCATTCAGGAAAACGAAAAAAAGCTGGAACAATCCATTCACGAAAAGTACACGAGGGGGATTCGCTATGAAAAAGACTAAGCTTTCGATTCTGACGCTTCTCGGCACGGCCATCGTTGCCTCTGCTTGCGGCAATAACGAGAAGCCGTCGCCCGCTTCGAATGCGGCGGCGTCCGGCGCCAATAGCGGGAACGGCGACGTCGTCGAACTCAGAATGACCTGGTGGGGATCGACCCAGCGCCATGAGCGCACGTTGAAGGCGATCGAGCTGTTCGAGAAAAAATACCCGAACATCAAGATCAAAGCCGAATATTCCGGACAGGACACCTACTGGGACAAGCTCAGCACGCAATTCGCGGGCGCGGGCGAGCCCGACATTATTCAATTCGCCAACAATTACGTGGATTATGCCCGGAAAGGGTCGCTGCTGGACCTCGCTCCTTACATTGGAAGCGAAATCAATCTCGACGGATACGAGGACGCTTTTATTTCGCCCGGAAAGTTGGACGGCAAGCTGTACGGCATCAATATGGGCGGCGGAGGCGTAGGCATGATCATGAACTTGGATCTGATCAAGCAAGCCAATATGGAGCTTCCTTCCCCCGATTGGACGTGGGACGATATGGAGGATTACGGCAAGCAGCTGGTCGCCAACCTGGGGAGCGAATATACGGCTTTCGCGGATCAATCGAAATACGCCAACTACTTCAACTATTATTTGAGACAATCCGGAAAAGCGCTTTATCAGAACGATCAGGTCGGTTTCGATCAAGAGGATGTCGTCAAATGGTACCAAATGTGGGAGCGCTTCCGCGAAGCGAAGCTGACTCCGGGCCCCGAAGTGACCGCTGCCCACGCCGAGCTGAACGTCGATAATTCGGTGCTGACCAAAGGAAAAACGGTCATGACCATGAGCTGGATGAACCTGCTGGCCGGCTACGACAACGGCATGGAAGCGGAAGTGGACCTGTTCCCGCTGCCGTCCGGCGGCCCCGGCTCGGAGAACGGCCACTGGCTGCATGCCGGACAATTCATGACCGTCAGCGCGAATTCGAAGCATCCGAAAGAAGCCGCGCTGTTCATCGGCTTCCTGATCTCCGATCCGGAGGCGACGGAAGCGATGGGCACCGACCGCGGCATTCCCGGCTCGCCCGCCGTGCTGGAACGATTGAACGCCGCCGCGACGCCGGTCGACGCCAAAATGAACGCTTATTATGCGGAAGTGCTCAGCAAAGCGGGACCGAAATCTCCGGATCTGCCGAACATCGGAGACTTCGAAAGAGAATTTATCGTCGCCGCCGAGAAAGTGTTCTTCGGCGCCGCCAGCCACGAAGAAGCGGCCGAAGCCGTCGTCAAAGCCGCGCAGGCGGCAGTAGACAAGAGCAAGCTTTAAGAAAAGCGCGCCGCTGCATGCCGTTGCCGTGAGTTCTCCGGCAACGGCATGTTTGGCGGCCGGAAGGAGCCAGCCTGCATATGAACAGCACGAGAACCGCTTATTTGTTTCTGCTCCCTTGGTTTATAGGACTCATTCTGCTGACGATCGGCCCGATGGCCAGCTCGCTGTATTTGTCGCTGACGTCCTACGATATTTTGCAGCCGGCCAAATGGGTCGGATTCGCGAACTATGAAAAGATGTTTATGGAAGACGAAAAATACAGAAAATCGCTTGAGGTGACGTTCACTTACGTGTTCGCTTCGGTACCTCTCAAGCTTCTGTTCGCGCTGTGCGTCGCGATGCTGCTAAACCGCGGAATGCGGGGGCTAAGCTTGTACCGGACCATCTATTATATTCCTACGTTGCTGGGAGGCAGCGTGGCCATCGCCGTGCTATGGCGGAAAATGTTCGGAGGGGACGGCGCGTTCAACCAGATTCTCAACAGCATGTTCGGCATTCAGCCCCCGGACTGGATCGCCAACCCGCAGTATTCGATCTATTCGATCGTGCTTCTGTCCGTCTGGCAATTCGGCTCTACGATGATTATTTTCCTGGCCGGGCTGAAGCAGATTCCCGCGGATCTGTACGAGGCGGCCCAGGTGGACGGAGCGGGGAAAATGAGCCGTTTTCTACGGATTACCGTCCCGATGCTCAGTCCCGTTATTTTGTTTAATCTGGTCATTCAGCTGATCAGCTCTTTTCAAGCGTTCACTCCGGCCTTCATCATCAGCAACGGCCGCGGCGGTCCAATCGACTCGACCTTGTTTTATACGCTGTACCTTTACATTAAAGGGTTCTCGCAGTTCGAGATGGGGTATGCGTCGGCCATGGCGTGGGTGCTGCTGATCATTATCGGCGTGTTCACCGCCCTCGTATTCGGCACGTCGAAATATTGGGTGAACTATGCGGATGGAGGGAAATAAGATGACAAGCGCCGTTCGGGGACAAAATTGGCTGCTGCATCTCGTCATCATCGGACTGGGCCTGATCATGCTTTATCCGATCGCCTGGTTAATCTCCAGTTCCTTCAAACCCGGCACCTTGATTTTTTCCGACTTGAGGCTGTGGCCTGCCGAAGTAACGGTGCAAAATTACGGGGACGGAATCCGGGGGATCGCCGGCAATTCGTTTTTTCTCTTCGTCAGGAACTCCTTGATCGTATGCGCGTTATCGATCGTCGGCAATCTGATCTCCTGCTCGCTTACGGCCTACGCCTTCGGGCGCATGGAGTTCAAGCTCAAAAAGCTGTGGTTCGGCGTCATGATGCTGACGATTATGCTGCCGCATCATGTCACGATCATCCCGCAATACGTCGTGTTCAATAAAATGAACCTGGTCGATACGTATTGGCCGCTGATTCTGCCTAAATTTCTGGCGACCGAAGCTTTCTTTATTTTTTTGATGGTTCAATTCATCCGCGGCTTGCCGCGCGAGCTGGACGAATCCGCCCGAATCGACGGATGCGGCCACTTCCGGAACTTCTGGAGCATTATTATGCCGCTGGCGTTTCCGGCGCTGATCACCACGACGCTGTTCACGTTTATCTGGACGTGGGACGATTTCTTTACCCAGCTGCTGTATCTGAATTCCGCCAAATGGTACACGGTTCCGCTGGGCTTGCGGCTGTTTATCGACTCCACGGGCGACTCCAACTGGGGACCTCTGTTCGCCATGTCCGCGCTCTCGCTCGTGCCGAGCCTGCTGCTGTTCTTTTCCCTGCAGCGTTATTTCGTCGAAGGCATCTCGACGACCGGAATCAAATAACAACGGAACGGCGCCTCAATTATCCGGCGCCTTTTCGTCTTCTCCAAGCCTGGACTTCATCGGAAGCTCCGCATCGCTCGCCATCCGCGTTAAAAATCCTTTCCGGACTGACACATTTCGCCCAGACTCCGTTCGGTCTCTAATGGATTAGATCGGACTGTTGTGGTATAATTTTTTAATGATATTTGCACGAAGGAGGCCTCCAACATGTCGAAGCCGGCGGGCCAAGCCAAAGATTACAGCAAATACTTCGATTTCTCCGGGGCCAAAGTCATTTCCGAGGATGCAAACGGCAAAACGATCCGTCTGAACGGACGGGATATCCATATCGTCTCCGAGCCGAACTACCGGCAGGAGAAGCAGCGGGGCAAGGAGGAAGTCCGGGTCCTGTACGAGAACGCCGTTCCGGACGAGCTGAAAGCCCTCGGAGCCGGAAGAAAATATTTGATCTACACGTACGGCTGTCCGTAAGTTAATTACTTATGAAAAACCAGTTATCCACAGGACAAGTTAATAATTCTCAAGCTATAATGTACCTATTCCAGCAACAAGAGGGGTAGGTGCTTTTTTATGTTTGGACGAAAACTCTCATTTAATTTAAATCAACCACCAGCTCAACAAAATGCCATTATTTATTGTCGTGTCTCAGACCCTAAGCAAGTTCGTGATGGTGTATCATTGGAACTTCAAGAAAAAGAATGTGTTCAGTTAGCCAGAAATAAAAATATGAATATTGTACGGATTTACAAGGATGCAGGGGTAAGTGGGCGCTCAGAATTTAGGGATGCCTTTATGCAAATGATGGAGGAGATAAATACGAATCCATCATCCATTGATTGTGTAATCTTTTATCAGATAACTCGTCTGGGACGTAAAGCATTAGATGTATTGTTTACAGTTGAAAATCTGACAAGGCTAAATATAAATCTTGTTAGCGTAAAAGACGATATTGACTATTCGACATTGCAAGGTAAATTTGCAATTCAGTTGCTTGCAAGTCTAAGTGAATTGGAATCCAATCAAATTAAAGAACGTGTTATTCCTGCCATGCGATATAAAGCTGAAACTGGTGGATGGAATGGAGCAAGACATGTTCCTTATGGTTTTGAAAATCTTCCTGTACCGGGTCAAGAAAAAAGTCCGAATGGGAGGATTAAAAAAATATTGACTCCAATTGAAAATGAATCAGAACAGGTTTATGAGATTTTTGACCAATATACAAGTGGTTTAGAAAAAGATGACAAATTGGGTCAACATAAGATTACTGCAGCTCTAATAAAAAAAGGTTATAAATATCGAGATGGTTCAGATTGGACTACAAGACGTGTAGCATCTGTATTAGATAATGTTGACCTCTATGCAGGATATATTGCTTGGGATAGATACAAAACACAATATAAGCAATTTTACAATAAAGAAACAAAACGTTGGGAGTACGAGTACAGCACAGTTGGGAAAAATAAAGGAAAACCAATTATACAGAGAGTACCTAATCCCGACTATATCATTGCAAAAGGTAATCATCAGGCAATTATAAGTGAAGAAATGCGCCAAAGGGTTAAAGAAATGAGAGCTACGAAAAAACCAGCCACACGCAAAAATAAGGGGAGATTGCCTTCATATTTACTTACAGGTATTCTGATATGTCCCGACTGTAAAACGCCTGTAATAGCCTCTAATGAAGCTCATGGGATGTGTTATAAGTGCAGAAAGGCATTAGCTAGTCCTGGTACATGTAAATACAACACAATAAAAGAAGAGTACATTATTGGAAGGGTAAAAAGTGTATTCTATCCATACTATAAATTAATGATTTATCTGAGTATTCCAAAAATGCTAATTGATAAATCAAAATATGATTCAAGAGTAAACAATGATAAAGAGAAGTATGTTAATGAACTTAAAGCTAAATTGGTTCATTTAAATGACCAAATTGCACGTGACTATGACAGGTATTATCGCACACTTGAAAATGAACGTGATATGCCTGAAAGTACATTTAAGGTTATTATGAAAAATAGAACAGATGAAGTAAAACAAATTGAAGAAGAGATTATTAGCATTGAAAAAGAGCTAATTAGTATTAATGTAGCTCAATATGATATTGAGAATATTATAGATGAAATTAATAAATTTAATAATATTGAAGAATACTTTGAACAACTGCCGATTCAAACAAAAATAGACTACTTTAAGAGAATATTTAATAAAATCGAATATGAAAAATTTGAAGGCAAACAAGGTAAAAACTCAATTAAGAGGTTAGAATTCTTTGTTAATACACAAGAAGTCAGACCTCCAAAAGGAGAAGAGTTAACCTCCATCATTGAACTTGAACAGAGTAATCCAAGAATACTGGATAAAGCATTTGCGATTGAAACACGACTTACGGATTTCTATTCGTTGGATATTTTAAAAAATATTATCGACACCATTGTTGAAATAAATGAAAAAGAACAAGTTAGATTAATTGATAGGGATACTGGTAAAGAGGTAAATACTCAAACATGGAAGTTAATTAAAAAGACCATTCAAGCGAATGAACTATTTATTAGTCAAGATTTAGAACTGGACGAGCTTACAGAAAAGTTTAATCAGTTGTTTGGTCATATAGTAATCAAGGATTAATTCCATGTAGCCTGTTGTACATTTTCACAAATTCTTCGCTTGATATTTGAAATGTAACATGTCGTAGTTGACCATCAGTACCAGTAAATATTCTTTGACCAAAGTTGACTTGCATAACTTTTACGTATTCTTCTTTAGACAGGCATAGAAGGTATGCTCGGTCTTCACGTAGATTTAATCCTAACTGTCTCATATTTACCTCCTAGGGCGGGTGCTAACCCGCCTTATTTTCTTTTAGAAATACTAAGTGTACATTCAAGTTTTTGTGGATTTCTGTAAGTGTGAAAAGTGTATTGTCTTTTACTTCGTTTTCTATTAACTCATACAGCCTTGTATCCACTGTATAGCTCTTTATCAACTTTACTGCTCCAAAGAATCTAACCATCATTACAACTAGCTCATCGTTATGGAGCTGGCTACGACTTCGGTATTCGGCGTGTAGTAGCTCCAAGTACATAATTAGTCCAATGACACCGGAGACGATTAGAAGCCGCCACAGGCTAAAACTATACGTTATAACCATATAGCTTAATAATCCAATTTTTGTTACTGCAAAGGCTAATAAGAGATGCAGCTTGTTATTTATAAATTTCACATTGCCATTGTAGACGCTCATCAAATGGAAGCCTCCAATTTCTTTTGTTCTTCGCTTAATTTTAGAATTTTAACTCCTTTATCATTAAAGACGTTCTCGTATAATTCAGCGAACAAGCTATCAATATGAAGTACCGAGTTGTTTAGGACTACCAATACATCAAACTCTTTTGCTTCTTGGAGAGCCTTATTCAGCTCTATTCGGGGAAAATTGCTTTCACACTTATCAAAGAAAATGTTCCCTTCAAATTCAAGCATATGGCGTTGGGCGAAAAGGGAAAGGTCACTATATTGCCTATGTTGGTTTGTGTGGCTTATAGCCCTGATATAGAATCGTACTCGTTTGTTCTGTAATTCCATAAAATAACACCTCCGTGATTATTGAAAATATATTACAACACCATAAGTTAAAAGTAAAGGTAAAAGTATATAATATATTTTACGGTTAAAAACAAAAAAAACCGACTTGATAATTAAGTCGGTTTTTGAAGGAAAGATATAAATTTAGTTTGATGAAACGAATTTTTATTAATAAAATGAAAGGGGGTGGTATACAAAAATGATTATATATTAAAATTTATTTTAGTCAAATGAATAGTATATAGAATATATTGTTCGTTTAGATGTGACATGAAAGAAGTATAGAATACAAACAAATGTTGTATATGATATATCTTATTGATATATCGAATAAATTTATTGATTTTGTTTTGTATGAAAATTGAGAGAACGTTAAAGCTAGTTGATACTTTAAAGACAGTAAGTTGATAAGTATATTCAATGATTATCAAAACAAACTCGATTTGTAGTAATAATGTTTGTATATCAAAAAGATAATAGAGAATTTGGTAAGTAATTAGATAAAAAACTATATAAAATCGAAAAAAAACCTAGATGCTTTATTCGACCTAGGTTTTAATGCTTATTTATATTGTTTTTTAATTTTAGGACTAAATTTATACTTATTGGAACCGTGTATTTCTGCCAGTTTGTTATTTAGGACTAAAAGCGTCAATGATAATACTGTTCCTACTCCAACAATTACGTATAAAATATTTACAAGTGTTTCATTCGTCATTTTAATTACCTCCAAAGGTTTAATCTTATTTTTAACTGTTAAACTTATTATAAGTTAGTAGGACTCTTTAGTAAATATATTCCAGTTAAAAGTTTGATGATTATTGTTTTGGATGAGTACAACATGTTTTAATGGCTTTGCCAGTGTTTTTACAAGACCTTTTTAAAACATTGCTCGATAAAAACAATAAGAAAGGGTTTGTGACACATGTTTACCCATGTTTTTATTAAAAGCAAGGGTTTTTAACGGCTCGGGTGCGTACTTTTGGTGCAATAGCCACTCTGTCAGATTTTGACGATATGGATAAAAACAGAAAGGTTTTGTTAAAACAATAAAAAATGTGCAACACCATGAAACATTTACTATTAATAGCGAGAAAAAGCATTATAAGCTTACAATCGCCCTGGAATTTATATAAATCTTCTGAAAGCCGTAATTCCCGAAAGAAAGAGGTAAAAACGCCGGAAATTTTAAAGAGCCTGAGTTAATACTTATTACGTAAGTAATTCCTCTTATAAGGAGTTAGATTTTGACAAACAGGTATAAAAGACTCTTCAGCAATTGAAAATAAGATTTAGTAAGTAAATAAATCTCTTATTTAATTTATTAAATTCTTCTTATAAGTTGTTAGAATTTGACGAACATGTAATTGGGTCGGTGAAGTTGACAAAACATAAAAATAAGTATAATTAAATTATGGATTAAAAATAAGGTGGTGTTATTGATGATTTACATAAGTAATAAAAATATAAATGAAAAATGTAATGTATATGCAGTTTGGAGAGGTGATTATAAAATTTTAAACCTTACTGAAAAGTTTGCAAACAGTAAAAATATTAGAAAAGGCGCTCTTATGGCTCACTTAGAAAATAATACAGGATTTAAATTTTCTGAGCATTTACATAGGATTCTTGAATTAATAAATGAAGACCAAGATAATAAAGTGAACACTGGCTTGTACAGAGGAATGAGCTGGATAAGTATCTTTCGCACCTTAAAAAAGGATTACAATATAAATTTTAAAACAAATAGAAATAAAATTAGCACAGATGAGATAAGTATAAATGATTTAGTGTTCTTAGTTGAGTACAGTGAATGGTTATATAAAAAATACAATAACCAGAAGAGTTTTAATGACCCTGAAGAAGAACAGCTTGAATGGGAATTTGATGAGTTAGATTTAGAAACAATATAATTGTTGATTAGTACATAATAGATTAGGTTAGATGAGAATAGATGAGAAGAGCCGAGACTGGTTTCCCCGGTCTCTTTCTTAATCCAATATAAATAGAAAAATGCACTACGGGGGTAGTTACAAAATGAATTTATTATATAGCGTTAAAAACGAACGAATCGCAATTGCTTGGGAACTTTTCACAATGGTTTATCAATCTAAGTTACCTAAACCGTCTTTCTTATTCGGAAATTATTTATTCATGTGTGCAAGTAGACTTGTAGGAACTGATTCAAAATTTGAGAGTCATCATTTCAAGTTTACTTGTACGCTTGAAGAGATTTATGAAGCTATTGGAGTTTCAGGTAGTACATTCAGACAAAAATCAAGAACCACTGGACTTACACCTACACAAGAACTTGAAAAAATAGGCTTCATCTTTGAGCAGGGTGAAAAAATAATCGAACAAGATAGAACAGGAAGAATAATTAAACAATTCGCTAAAAAGGGAAATGTCTACATACCACTATTCTCTAACATTATTATTGAGAAAAAAGATATTATAGTAGATGCTTTCCATAAAAATTGCTATGGAAAGGAAGAAACAATACAACATATTCTAATGCTGAATGAAAAAGCTCGTAATAAAGGTAAGTTGTTTGGTTTATTTGAAATTGATTATAAAAAGGAAAACAGAAAGAATTATCTGATTATAGATTCTGACAGTGATGAATTTAAAGAATCAAAAGTTAGAAAATATTATTTCTTTTTGTTGACTAAAAAAGGAATTGAACCAAATGAAGAACATATAAAGCAAGCTAATGAGCTTGTATCTTATGCCACAAAATACAGTGACTTTATTGACCTTTTGAAAGTCCAATACATAATGGAATATTATTATTTGAATGAAAAACCATATGATTCCACTTCACTTTTCAAAGTAGTTATAAATCGTATGTACTTTAAAATTAAAAAATCAAAAGATTTTTTCGAAGATGAATCCAATGTTTTATATATTAAAAATAAGAATGATGTTAGAAAGTCAACCAAACTGATTCTTACTTTAAAAGCAAAGATTACAGGCGTTACGAATATTATGGCACTACAAATCTTAGATAAAGAAAAAGAAATCGCATTGACTAAGACGAATAATAAAGAAACAAATGAATTGTATTTAAAGTTCATAGATGAAATTTACTTTGATGTTCTAAATGTTGCTACAAAGTACCCCGATTACGACCACTCAATTGATGAATGGAAAGAGGGCGGGTTAATACCTTCAGATTCACAAGAAACTACTGTTTTTATTAGTCCTAGTGATTTTGGACATAATTATGATTTTGAAACAACATTTGATGAAACTTTACTAAGCATCTAATTTTGATAAAACGGTAAAATCAACTATAATTCACTATCTTCAATTAAGAAGGAGTGAATTTTTTTATGCAAATGAGAGGAGAATTAATAAACGTTACATCAGCCAGATTGAATGAAATCCATAGCGAATACGTGAAAGTTACCAGCAGGAACGAGAACTACAAGATACAGTTCGACCCAATGCTTACAGATTACCATTCTAGGCGATACAAGATAAAGCTCAGTATAGTGGCAGCCGATATGAAGACCAATAAGCGTATAAAGCATTTGGAGAGCTATATCAACGCCCTAGACCTTGTAACCGTTACTGACCTCATACAGCGTAAGCAATTTCAAGTCGAGAAATTTTATGGTGGTGGAATCGAAGAAAAACAGACTATATGTCGTATCACCAGCTTTGAACTGAAAGAAGATTGTCTCACCATAAGCATTCAGAAATGTCCGGGGAAAAAAAGTCCTGATGGTGGTTATTCCCCGATAGGAAAACCCATTGACACCATAAGCATTTATTTACGTGGTTTTCCACTCCAAAGAACGCTTTACCGCTTAAAAACATACATCGAGCATAAAATGCTAATGGATTTTAAGAAGTATGAATTTGCACCTGCAGATAATATAAAAGGAATAAATTAAGGGCAAGCTAGTGATTGCTCTTTTTCAATTCCTAAAATTGGATTTCTGGTATAATAGAAGAGTATTCAATGTAATGGAGGGGAAATTGTGGCTACATTTATTTTGGAAGATGAAATGGAAAACGTGGTCAGTTCGCAAACAAAAGAGTATCTTAAAGAAGTAGTATCCTCATATAATCATGGTAACTATCGCTCTGCAATTGTTGTATTGTATACCGTTGTTATTTTTGATTTGATTGAAAAGATGAAGACACTAAGTGAAATTTACAATGATGAAAAAGCAAGGGAAATATTAGAAGAGATTGAGAAGAAACAAAAAGAAGAAAAGAAAAGTTCAGATTGGGAAAGAGTTTTAGTTGAATTGGTTAATAAAAACACTCAATTAATTGATGACATGGAAAAGGAAAAAATAGATTACTTAAAGTTGTGTAGAAATTATTCTGCGCATCCAATTTATAACAATGAGTATAAGCTTAATAACCCAACGAAAGAAGAAACGAGAGCATTAATAAGAAATTGCTTTGAAATAGTTTTTAAAAAAGAACCTCTATTAAGCAAAAAAATATTAGAGGATTTAATAAAAGATTCCAAAAACTATCAACAAAAACTTGGAGAAGATGGTTTAGAACCATTTTTGAAAGCAAGATATTTCAGTAAAATTAATGACAAAGTGAAAAAATATATTTTCGATTCGTTGTGGAAATTTGTGTTTAAACTTGAAAACGGTGATTGCCATTCAGATAGAAGTTTTAATTATTATACTCTGTTTTATTTAGTCAAATATGATGAGAAACTATACTACGAAGTTGTTAAAGAAAACCCTTCTCGATATAGTCAGATAGAAATTAAGGAAACAAAAGGTGGCTTGAAAGAGTACATCTATGAGTATGAAAACACTAATTCAGCGCTAATTTTCTTTTTGGCGCAATACAATAGTTTCTTTAATCATCTGACTGAGGATGGAAAACAAATAATAAGGAGATTAGCAACTAAGAATTTTCGATTTATTACCGTGGCTTGCTATGCTTTTGAAAACATTGAGGCTCAGCTGGATGCACTAAGAAAAGTTCATTTATTGTTTTATACTTCAACATCAAGTAGTTGGGTTGATGTGAATAGCTATGATTCTTTACACCATGAGGATTTGGTTCTACTTTATCAGCAATCTAAGGAGAGAGGTGATGAAGGGACAGTCAAAAAATATATTATTGAGTATTTTGGTGGAAGTTGTACCTTTAATGGTGCTTCTAGAATATGGAGATTAATTGAATCGATAATTCATGAGTTTAATGAATCAGAATTTGCCTTACTATTAAAGAATATGAATGGTTGTTATGATATTTATAATAATCATGACCTAAATAAAATGATAAACAAAGTCAATGGAGCATATGAGGGCAAATTCCATAAGGCGCTTGATTATACTATTTACGATAGATTAGTTGAAAAGATGAAAGGGTAGATAACATGAAAATTACGAGTGCAAAGATAATTAAATTAGAAAGTAAAGATAAATATTCAGGTGACGTTCAAGACCTTCAAATAGGTAGTAGATGGTTGATTGATGTCGAAGTTATAATTGAAGGTCATGCAGAACCATACGTAGCTAACTTACAAGTTCGCTATGTGCCTGAATTGGAAGAACCGGAGATAGAACAAAACTACGAGCTTCTAGGCGTATATCTAGCGGACGAAAGCAAAGACCAAGTTCCTGAAATAAAGGAACAGTTGGATAGTGTGCAGCAGAATATCATGAAGCTATATGTAAACTTACTTCAAGTCGAAAACATTGACTTTGAACGCTTATACGTAGCACTAGAAACAACATTAAGAGATTTCAGTCCAGAATAAAATTATATTTAAGGTGGTCATATAAATGGAAATTACAAAGACAAGCACAAATGAAATAGAAATTGATTATACATTTGGTGTAGGCATTCCAAGAAAATTGGCTGAAAAAATGTGTGTAGAAAGTCATGTACTTTTTACAGGGATTTGGAACTATGAAGATTTTGGTCGTGCAATTGCTCAGTATGATGAAATTGAAGATATAAAAAAATATGGTGTTGAAAGTTTTGATGAGTTAGGCAAAGAATGTCACGATGGAGCATGGGAAATTGATTTTGAAGAAGGTTACGCTTTAAAGTTTGATTAATTTCTAAACGGCAGGTTCACGCCCGCCTGTAACATTATGAAGGTGATAAAATGATAAACTTAAATGAAGACGAATTTGCTGTTGAATTAGACTATTTTTTCGGTTATGGTATCCCAACCGATTTAATAAACGACATGGAAAAATATGATTACATAATTTTAAAGGGAATTTTGAGTTACGAAGATTTTTTTATAGCAGCTGGCAAAATCGAAGCTTTTAAAGAAACTGTGAGTGGTGAAATAGACTGTTCCCAATGGTATGTTGACCCAGAAGCAGGGTTTGCGTTGAAAATTGATTATGAGAAACCTAAGTTCAAATGAATATTTGACAAAATGGCAATGTTTAAGGTCGGTTATTAATAGTTGGGAGTAACTGTTCAATACAATAAAGCCCCTTACACATTGTAGGGGCTTTATACGCCGTTCCTGGGAGTTATGCAGTTGGTTGACCTTCTTGTTTAGAATTAGAACGTGGAGTGTACTTTACTTCTTCTGGCTTGTTGAGGTCTATAATTAGAACGTTTGTTTGTACATCTTTGTCTTTATCATCTTTTATAGTTATGGTTTCTTTAGTTACGGGATATCTTCTGGTTGCTTCATTTTCCTTTCCTTTTGCCTTGAAAAATTGAACAGCGTTAACAAAGGCGCTATTGCCTGCACTGGAGCGTGTAATAGTAAGAGTTGTTTCATCTTCCTTTTGTTTTAGAAGCAGAGCAATTTTATTTTCTTGTTCATTGAACAATAAACTAGCAAACCTATATTTATAGGTATCTTTCTCTTTTGCGCCCTTTGGTGGATTTGCTAACTTTTCATCTAAAAAATCTTTACGAGCTTTACCGTTAAAACTAAGCTTTCCTTTGTTAATGCTAACCTTAGGTTCAGTGTGAGAAGCCCCCCGAGGTTGAGGAGTTGGTTTAAATGACTCCCATGACAAAATGAACATCTCCTTTTCTATAATACCATTGAATTTTATTTATCGACAGTATAACACTAGTTAAATATAAAAGTAAAACTAGACTTTTAATTAAATAAATAATATATAAAAAGAAGTAAATAAAGAAATTAACTTTATAAAAGATTGATTCCATAAGATTAGATTTTATAATGAAGCAAAGGTTTGATACCCGTCTGATGTAAGATATGTCGTTAAAAATTTGAGCTTGAAAAAGGAAAGAAAATTTGTTATTGTTAAAGTCCAATATAAAAAGAAACGGATTTATGAGAACCTTTTTGCTGACTCTAAGGGAGTATTATGCCCTTGAAGCCAGTGGAAAGGTTCTTTTTTTTGTACCTTGAAAATCAAATAGTAAAAACGGTAAGTGGTCACATTTTGGCGATATGTTAAACGAAGATATACTTAAATACCTTTAAGAAAAGTGAGTGAAAATAATGAATAAAGTAGAGTTAAACCATAAACAAACGATAAATAAAAGAAGTGTTAAAAGGGGACAGATTTATACAGCTAACATGAGCTTTACATATAAATCTGATGGAACTTATGGGAATAGTTTTCAGAAAGTTCTTATTATCCAGAACGATAAAGGAAATTTCCATTCACCGACAACGATTGTTCTTCTCATTAATGATGGAGCGGTTGACCTTTACAGTATGAATACAATAGACAAAAAACGTCTAATATCCTTGGTTGGAATAATCGAAGAACAAAAACTCAACCAATTAAAAGATGGTCTTAGGGATTTATTAATTGGTGAAACGAATGAACACCTAATCGCACTTTAATATAAACGGAGATGGATATATGATTTTGAAGAAACCAGTAAATGAATATAAACCGGGAAGAGTTCTATTCCAATGTAAATGTTGTGGAAAGCAAATATACCTTGATACTAAAATAAGTGTGGTAAGCCCATATAACAAAGGTATATGCCTTAGCTGTAATAAGTAGCGCTCCATCTAACGAATTAATACCCTCCAAAATAATTGGAGGGTTATTTATATTGCTCTGGTAATTGCAATTTTCTTCGTTTGAATTCATCTGTTAGATATTGAATGAATGAAGGCTCAATATATTGAATTTTTAAAACTTCCAGATAAAGTGCGATTAAAAGTTGGATTGAATTTTTCGTATTCCGATGATGTAATGTTACCTTTTCTTTATTTAGCGTTTGTAGCCTAAGGGCTATGGGCTTAGAGGTGAAAATAACAGAAAATTAGCCTATAAGCTACAAATAAGAGGTAAAATAAATGGATAATGAAATATTAGTTGCGTTTGGTAAGACGATTAAAAAGCGAAGACAGAATTTAAAAATAACCCAAGAAGAATTAGCTTATCGTGCAGAACTGGATAGAACCTTTATAAGTTACGTTGAAAATGCCCATAAACTACCCAGTTTGATAAGTGTATTTCAGTTTGCAAAAGGTTTGGATTTGTCTCCTAGTGATTTAATAGCAGAAGTGGAAAAGGAGCTTAAACGTTAATAGGAACGGTTCTGCTCTTTTTTCAGTTTCTTACGAAATTTAATTTCCTCAAACGTCAGATAGCAAATACAAATAATCCCCAGTGCCAACAAAGCCATTACATAGAACAAATACCCACAATTACACTTCCCTTCTGCATCAATAAGACAAAGTAAAAGCTGTAAAAACATGATTAGAACTAATGCTCCTCCTATTTATTCAAACCTAATACCTTATCCATAAAGGAGCCAATGGTTTCGTGTTGGGTTATTTCATTATTGTCGCTAAGTTCCCAAACAAAACTACTTAGCTCTTCGCATTCATAAGCACTTACTTTCTTATATCTAAGTTGTGCCAAATAAACATTATCGTTGTATTCAATTCGATAACCACAATTAAAATAATCTCCTGATTCAATGCCAAATGGTGTAATATTATTTAATTCAAAATCTTCTTCTAAATGTTCGATTGAATCGTAAAGTGAGTTCATAATTTCGTTTATTTTAATTGCCAACTTAATCTCTCCTTACAATATTTTTTAATTATAACAAGAGTTTTATTTTGCAGAAAATAGTCAACTAATGAGTATAACTAGTTGAAATAAACTTTATAAAACGAGACCAATGTTAGAACAACAGAAAATAGAAGAGATAAATCTGTAAAAAACGAATGCAAGTATTCTAATGAGTCCAACAGTTTTAATATAAATTATAGCCTATGGGCTACAAAGTTTGGAATCCAGACATTAAAATTCACGTACAAGTAGCCCCCTCAGAAACTGAGGGGGCATGAGTCTTTTGATTTCCGCATAGTTAGCATGTATGTAATTCCAATGCCATGTCTTTCCACTTCTTTGCTTCCGTTAGATAGTTACTACGTTCATACAAGTCTGCAATCTCTTCAAAAATGTTGGGTTCATCTTCATTAAACATGAGTATAATTTTCAAAAATGCGATTGCTTCAATAAATTTCTCTTCGCTTTTCAAATAGGTTACTTGTTCTCTTGCTAAGATTATCAATTGTATTTCAGTTTTCGTCCTTATGTGTAAACTCCAATCATCATTTAGATTGTTAAATATGTTGGTATTAATTTCGATAAAAATTTCTGAAATTATCTTTTCTTTTAATTTTATTTCTCTTTCTTGAAGTGCATCTTTAACTTTTTTTAGCAGAGAAAGTAAATCAGATTGGATGTTATCGGTTAGTATAATTTGTTTTTTATCGATATGTAAGAGGTTCGTTTCATGGTTACTTAGTAACTGTTTCAAATGGTTTAAACAGACTCTTAATTGATTTCTGGCTTTTCTTATCTCTATATCTCGCCAAACATCTTCACAGAGCTGGTCCCGTGTTACCTTCGGGTTAAAGATTAAATAAATAAGAATTTCCTTGGCGCTTCTTCTGCTCCATCCATTTACAATTGGATTGTGATTTACAAAGACTTCAAATTTATTAATTAAATTTACCGTCAGAACGGGTTCCTTAATAACATGATGGCTATTTATTAATTTCGAAAAATCAGAGTGTAAATCTAACAATAGTGGGTCAATAGGCTTGCTTGATATATTCGAATTAGTCGCCCAGAATGTTCTGATTTGCTTGAATGTTTCTTCTGGTTGGTCATAGAAAACCATATTCGATGCATTATAGATAGTCATGTAGCGACAAATAGGATTAACTGACGCAATTAGACTAGAAAGATAAGTAGGATACATCATATCTTGTTCCCCAGTCAAAAAGAGTGTAGGTTTCCTATGTTCTTTAAAAATCGTTTTGACTTCATGATGGTGGTTCAAGAAAAAATCTAATAACTCTAAATAAACGTTAATTGTTGTATTCAAATAGGATTGATACAATTTGTTCATCTCAGGCGTGCCTTGCTGGAATAGGGTTACATTTGATAATACGTGGTCTGCAAGTGCCTCAATGGAATCAAAGACTTTCCGATAGTTCGTATATTTAATTGCAGTCTCCTCAGTGTGGAAAAGAGGTAGAGAAAGCAATATGGTTGACTGAACTTTATCGGAATAGTATTTAGAAAAAAATAATGCGATTATTGCCCCAGCGCCATGAGCAATGAGATGGGCTTTTTTTATATTTAAGCTATCCATAATGATAGCCAAATCATTAGTGAATACAATATCATTTAAAGGTTCCTCTCCATTATCTGATTGTCCATGACCTCTGTAATCATATCTCAGAATATGATAATCCCCCATAAAAGGAATCATATAATCCCAGGTTCTCATATCAAAAGCCAAGCCATGTATAAGAATAATTGTTTCAGCGTCATTCGTGGCGCTTTTTGCTTGTTCATATTCATAATAAATTTGAACATTTTCTCTTAAAATATAAGGCATTATACCCTCCAAACTGATTCTTTATTACTACCTATTCATATATATCGACAAATTGTGCTTTTTTAGTAATCATGATGAAAAGTGTAACGAAAATGTAGCGTGGGTCTGCTAGGCTAGGAGTAACAATGTGTTTATAGGATGAGTTTGGAAATATTCAGGTATGAAGCGAAGTATTCCATTGTATTTATATGTAGCCTATAAGCTACATCGTGTATATAATTGAAGAAGAATACAAATCGGAGGGGTTATGAATTGAAAAAGTGGATATCAGTGTTTTTGGGAATTGGTTTATTTTTTTCAACGTTTTCAGGTGTATCAAACGTCGAAGCTATGGAGTCAAATACTAAGTTTTCTGATATCAAAGGGCATTGGGCAGAAAGACTTATTGATGAAGCTGTGAGCAAGGAATTTGTAGCGGGGATATCAGCGGATAAGTTTGCTCCGAACCAAGAATTGACTTATGAGCAGTTTATGACAATGCTTGCGAGAATGCTTACTCAAAGCGACTTCATTGTTGATAAAACAAGTGGCTGTAAGCTTTTGATTACAAATTACGATGACGAATATAAAGCAACAAGTGGCGACTTAGTCAAACTGAAAGAGTATAGAGAGAACTATGCAGATAACAATATTTATTTAAAAGATAAAATTGTTGAGTATAGCTCTTCTCACATAAGTTCGTACAACAAAAATGGTTTGTGTAATCTGAGAAGTTGGAATGATTATAATTACGATACATATTTCACTATTGCTGAGAAACCAAGCAGACCATATTATCCAGCGGATTATATTGATATATCAAAAGTTGCAAATTGGGCAAAACCATCAATTACTTCGGTTCCATATGTCGCTGGTTTTCTTGCTTATTATGATTTTGTAATTAAAGAGAGCAACATCAAAGATTTTGATTATGTAGCATATAAACAAGGCATCACTGAAAAGGATATAACCTTCCATTATGCCAACAAGTATTTTTTTAAGCGTATTCGTGACTTATATAATAAGTTGAACCAACGATACACCCATTCTAATGAGTTTATGAGCAATACGAACACGCCTTTACTTCGAGAGGATATGGCTTTAATTTTATATTCATTTTTAAATTATGAAGAACAAAAGCTTGTTGAGTATAAGCAAGACTATTATTATTACGGGGATTATAGTGATGACAATAATCCTTGGAAATATCAAGATATCAAGTACAAATCATTTAAATCGAACTATGTTGATATAGCCCAATATTTCCAGGTGGATTCGATGGGGTATGGAAAGCATGAGGTGCCATATGAAATAAACAGTTACTACACTTATAGACCTGAAAGGATTAAGCCTGCTAACGCTTCTGAATCCTCGACTAATAACTCGATTCTCCATTTAACGAATAGAGGCATTATTTTAGCGGTATCTGATGCAGGATTGCTTAACGGTTCTGGGAACAAGTTCAACCCAAGAAAAGCTCTTACACGCGCTGAGGGTGTTGCGGTTGTTCTGAGTTTAGAAAAGTTCATAAAGGCACGTTACGATTTTGAAACAATAAATCAAAACGACTCTACCCTTAATAAGAATGATATTGCACGAGAATTGTTGACTACTTATTTTAAGGGCATAGAAGAACAGAAAATCGAACGAGTTAAATCCGTAGTGGACTCGGCAAGTGACTCGTCTACATTTGAAAAAATGAATTCATTAATGGACAATTACGGGAATTCAAGTTTCATAGTTAAAGATGTCGATTTCTTTAATCGAGCAGAACAGGATACTTTCGGTGCCAAATTCGCTGTATTAGTAAAAACTCTATCGAATGCCCACTTAGAAGAATATAGGTTTACCAAGAGAACAGGAAGCGCAGTCATTTCAAATGTGAATGGCACTTGGAAATTGAGTAGAGTTACTATCGGTGACAGTATTGACTATACGCCTGTGTCATCTGATGTGTTTCAGCAGAATCTTAATGCAGAAAAGCAAATTATCGAAAGTCTTATTTTAAGAAACAATGCTTACTTGGACGAAAAAAACACAGAGGCATATATCAATACATTCGAAAATCCAACTAGTGTAAGTGCGTCACCTGAGCAGGATTTTAGTTATTCAATTCTTTCTACATCGAATGTACAAATCAATGGTAATGAGGCTTCTGCTGATGTAGAGAGAAACAAAACGGTTATTCTCAGTCGAAAAGGAAATACACGATTTGTCGGGGATAGCTATAAACAATATTTAAAAATAAGCTTTGTTAAAGTTGATGGTCTGTGGAAAGTACGAAATATTACGGTTCAACATGAAGAAAAAATATAATTTACAGTCGAGAAGGTCACTTTCGTAATGAAAAGTAAAATTGCTTTAATCGTAGCATTTATAGAACTTGGTTAATGAAAGCGAAACAATAATATGAGTTATACATGAAAAACATTAATGCAAAACCAGAACAAATCTAATACTAAGCAAAGATTCTCGGCGGATCCCCACCGAGAATCTTAGTGTAAACTTACGGGAGTATAGAAAAATGAAGAAAATAATTGTTTTACTTTTATTGAGCATTGTAGTTGTTCTTGCAGCTTGTACTAAAAGTGATGAGACCCCTAATAAAGCTGATACTCATATTTCAATTAATGTAGATTCAACTTCTAAGAATGGAATTGATGTTAAGGAAGATGATAGTTTAACAGAAGAAGAGATGATGAAAATCGGTAAAGAATTAAGAGAAAGTAAAGTGAAAGAGTTCTACAACATTAAAAACGATGAGCAATTAAAATCGTTTCTGGATAAATTTTATCTTGAAGATAATCAAGTAAGGTTTGATACTTTCAAAAAATCTTATAAAGAGAATTTAGAACTTTACACGAGTGGAATCATTATTTTGTCAGATGAATCAGTTGAGCTGTACGACGAAAAAGGATTTGTTTATAAGGCAAAAGGTAAAGAAACAGCAACTAAAAAAGACAATACAATTGAAACTGCAACTTACAAAATTACAATGACCATTCATAAAGATACGGATGGCAAATATAAAATTAATACCGAGACAATTGATTAAATCGCAATCTTGTATCTGGAGGTATAGTACGTGAAACTAACTACAATAAACATTGTCATAATGTGTACTGCTTTAACTCTCATCCTTGGGGCTTGTTCATCCCAACGAGAGACCCAACCAACAACACCATCGAACGCTACCGACACGCAAACAATGAGTCCAACAGTAACGCCTTCTTCAAGTAAGATAGTTGGGGATAATAAAGAAATTGCAGGGTTAGTGGAAGAAGTAAATAAAGCAAAAGAGGAAATCAGTAAAGATAATAAACTAACAGAGGAAGAGATGCTGAGAATAGGAAGAGGTATTCAGCAAAATTCGGTTATCGATTTTTACCAAATTACAAATGACGATGATTTAGAAGAATACCTTGCTGAGTATTACTTGGACAATAACAAAAGTCGTCATGATACTTTTGAAAAATCGTACAAGGAAAACTTAGGCATATATAAAAAGGGAGGAGTTAAACTCGAAAATGAAAAAGTAGAGCATTTCGGGAAAACCGGATTTGTTTTTACGGCTGACGCAATTGAAAGTGGATATAAAAATGATGGAACCATCGAAACAACAACATATAAGCTAACAAATAATATAGATAAAGATGATGATGGTAAGTACAAAATTGTTACTGAAACAATTGAATAATAAAAGGGAGGTTCAGATAATTGATGAAAAGAATGTACTTGTTCCTTATAGCGTTATGCTTAATGATTCCTTATAGCGTAGCAGCGGCTTCTAAGGATGATAAAATTAGTGTCATTATCAATGGAGATGTTCAAAAGTTTAATGCTCCTACTCAAATGATAAACGGAAGTGTATTAGTTCCAATGAGAGCAGTTTTCGAAAAACTGGATGCCTCAGTAGAGTGGCATCAAGAAAACCAACAAATTGTTGCGCGAAAAGATTTTACAACCATAGTCCTTACAGTTGGTTCCAAAAATGCAACAATTAATAATAAGAATGCTGAGTTAAATGTAGTTCCTCAAATAATTAACGGCAATACGATGGTTCCTTTACGTTTTGTAGGTGAGGCATTAGGAGCGAACGTGAAATGGTTTAGTGCCGAGAATACAGTTGTTATTGAATTAAAAAGTAAATGGGAACAGGTAAGTCTAAAAGGACTGAAGGAAATTATTGCAACTGATTGGAGTCCTGATGATGTACTAACGGTTGGAACTAAGAATGGTGTTATGCAATACATTTCAGGAAAATGGGAACAGTTTGATGCTAATAATTCACCTATTAAAAATGAAGAAGTAAGAAGAATAAAATGGTCAAATGATGGAAAACTTGTAGTTGCTTCAACAACTGAGCTTAAAAATGCAGACTTTGTTCGGGTCTATGAAAGAGGAAGATGGGATAAAATTCTTTTACCTAAAATTGATGAACCAGATAATAGTGTGAAATTCCCGCTTGGAATAGGTCATTTATGGTATTTGGGGTGGTCTCCTGATAATATTTTGACGGCATCGTTCGGTCTTTCTGGCTATGAGGGCATATGGCAATATATTAATGGGGAATGGGTTCGACTAGAGAATTCAAATCAAATTAATATCGCTAATGAAATTATATTTTTGAATGATAAGTGGGTATTAAAGAACACCAATGATGAAATATGGGTCTTTGAAGGCGGAAAATCGACCCTACAAAATAATATTCCGACCGATGGATTGTTTGAACTAAATGGTACTGCTTATGTAGGCGGCTACTCAAAGGGCGTTTATAAATACAGTAATGGTAAATGGACTGAGGCAATGGAGTATCCATTTTCAGAGATGAAGGATTTTTCATTTTCAAGTAAAGGTTTTACGGAAGGAATATCTTTTGAAAAGAATAGAGCTGCATTAGTAGATGGAAATAAACAAAATATGATGTGGCTATTCACTGATGGGTACTGGGGCAGATTGAATGACAGGTCCTTGCCATTAACATTTGAACCTGCAGATGTGGAAATCCAAGATAGTTGGAAAAAACAAATAGATGAAGGTTGGAAGGTTAATTCAAAAACTACAACCTGCTCTAAGGGGAAATGTGAAACAAAAGAGGGAACCGAAAATTATAAAATTGCAACAAAATTTTCAGATGGAGCTTTTATTGAATCAGTCTCATTGTCGAAATCCGGTATGAATATGCTAGTTAGCACTTATAAAATTCATCAGCTTTATTTCACTAAACCTCTTACAAATAAGGATGAAGTTATTACTTTTGAAGAAACTCCTCGTCATTTGTGGATTTATAAAGACAAATAACTTTAAAAAAGAGAAGCCCTTACGATATGTAGGGGCTTCACGAATTTTAATCCAGTATCATGATTAGACAGTTAATTGGGCAATGTGATATCATATAGGGAACGAACGTTCCCTTATTATAAAAATACAAAATAGAGGTAATTTGTCTTACCGTGTCGAAATACTGACATGATACATATCTATTGTGACAAGTTCATTAATTTGGGGTGAAAATCTGTGAATATAACTTTTTTAGGTCAAGGGCTTAAAGGACAAGAAGACGAACAATTAGGTGAGACATTAAAACAATCTTTTCTTGATGAAAAATATAATGAGTTTTTGGGTTTTATAGCTTTTGTAACAGAGGGTGGAGTCAATCGTTTTATAAAAGAATATGAAGATTTTTCAAATAAACCGGAAAACAGGTCAACATTGTATATTGGAGTTGACCAAGAAAGTACGCCACAATCAGCATTAGAATTATTATTGCATTTGGGATTCCCAGTTTATGTATATCATAACTTAAATCCTTCTGTAATATACCATCCTAAAATTTACATATTTAAAAGTGAGACTTATAATCGAGTAATAATTGGTTCGTCTAATCTGACAGGTACAGGGTTATTTACTAGTGTAGAGGCTTCATTGATGATTGATTTTACAGATGAAGAAGAAAATGAACATCATATTATATCTAATATTGAAAGTTACTTTGACGGATTTTTGTCTGCCCCTCCGACTAATCCGAATCTTCAGCCCTTATCAAGGGAATTAATCGACAGGCTTGTTGAGGCGAAGATAGTCCCTCGGACGAGAATCAATTATAAAAAAACTAAATTAACTGCTGAAAGAACACCAGAAACATTGGAAATCAGAGAAAGTTTGAAAAAAGAGTATTTTCCAAGTACAACTGCAAGAAGAATACCTCCCAGAACTGACTATGAAATGCCCGATAGATACATGGATATTGAAGAAGACGATTCATTAGATGAAGAGCAAACAACAGAACCAACAACAGAACCAACAACAACAGAACCAACAACAGCAGCACTAACTAGAACATTGGTATGGAGAAAAAATGATTTAAAAAGAACCGATGCGCAATATGTTCCAACTGGATATAATACTAATCCCACAGGAAACTTACGACTTGCGCAAGCGGGATTTAAAGTATATGGAAGCATCATAGACCAAACTACATATTTTAGACATGACGTATTCGGTTCATTAAACTGGTCCACTAGACAACGGGTAGGGAATTCACCACTTGAAGTTGCAAACACGTTATTTCATATTGAAATAAGTGGAATATCTCAGGGTGTTTTTGATTTGCAAATTAGTCATGACCTAGATAGGGTAGCGGGACAGGGAAATGTACCCACGATAATTCATTGGGGTTCTGCGTTGCCTACGATTAGAAGAACAAATCTTATGGGCTTTAATTTGGAGATGTATCGTCTAACAGGTACAAATGAATTTGTAATTGCGTTTTCATAATAATCAATTAAAAGCCATTGGATACAAATGATTCAATGGCTTTTAATTAGTATTAATAGCATTTGTATATTTGTAGATGTCAGGTTATAATCAGATGTTAAACTATAATTAGAGTAAGTTGAATGATATAGATAGGGTGATAAAATGAAGTTGATGGAACAGAACTCCGCTCAAAAATTGCGAGGCGGATACTATACCCCCAAAGCCTTGACAGACTATATTATAGATTGGGCATTTGAAGATGGAAAAAAGCAAACCATTTTGGAACCTAGCTGTGGTGATGGGGCATTTTTAGAGAGTTTAATAAAAAAAATCAAATCCACGGATAGTAAGTGTATAGCTATTGAACTTGAAAGTGATGAAGCTGAAAAGTCGAAAATGTTAACAAAAGATTGTACCAATATAAATGTAAGGAACACAGACTTTTTTAAAGCATTTCACGGTGAATTAATTAATTTGGAATTTGACTTGATTGTAGGTAATCCACCTTACATTAGATATCAATACTTGACCCCAGAACAACGAGATGTTCAGTCTCAGATACTTATTAGAAATGGAATGAAGTCCAATAAATTAATTAATGCGTGGGTTTCATTCGTCGTTGCTTGTGTGCAGTTATTAAAAAGCAATGGTAAAATTGGATTAGTTATACCCGCTGAGTTGCTTCAAGTTGCTTATGCAGAAGATTTGAGACAATTCTTATCGAATACTCTTGCGAAAATCACAGTAATAACATTTAAAGAATTGGTTTTTCCAGATGTTCAACAAGAAGTTGTTGTATTACTCGGTGAAAAAACGGAAACTAATAGTTTAGATGAGAATAAAATATCAATAATTGAAGTACAAAATTTAGATGATTTAAACGATAATCTATTAAACACTCCATTAGAATATAAAGAAGTTGACCATAATTCGGATAAATGGACTAAATATTTTTTAACAAATAACGAAATTAATGTAATTAAAGAAATAAAAAATAATAGTAACTTTGTGAGTTTTGAAGATGTTGCTCAAATTGATATTGGAATAACTACTGGTAACAATAAGTATTTTTCTGTTAACAAAGATACAGTAGAGAAATATGATTTATCTAGTGTTGCTTTACCATTGATTGGTCGGAGCGCACATGCAACTGGAATCTATTTCAATCAAGAGGATTGGCTTGAAAACGTAGATAAAGGTTTGCTAGCCCAACTTATTAATTTTCCTGACGAACCATACGAAAATTTTACTGAAAAACAACAGGAGTATATCAAGTGGGGAGAGCAAACAGAACAAAATATCGGTTATAAGCTTGGTATTAGAAAACATTGGTACCGTATACCATCCGTTTATTCTCCAGATGCTTTTTTCCTAAGAAGAAATGATAATTTCCCGAAATTTGTTCTAAACGAAATCGGTGCTGTTAGTACAGATACAATGCATCGTTTAAGGTTTAAAGAAGGGTTAAACAAAAATAAAATACTACTTTCCTATTATAATAGTATCTCACTAGCCTTCACAGAAATTGAAGGTAGAAGCTATGGCGGTGGGGTTTTAGAGATACTGCCAGGAGAAGTTGAGAAAATTATGTTGCCTAATTTGCAGAATTTGGATGAGGCGACGACAACTGATTTACTTGAAAAAATTAATCAGGCAGTAAGAAACAAATCCGATATTGAACCAATCTTAGACGAGGTTGACCAAAAAGTATTGGTAGAATATTTGAACATAAATAAAAAGACGATTGATATGTTTAGGGATATATGGCGAAAGTTAATGAGTCGACGCCGTAAACGTAAATAAAGTTATTTTAGCGCCAAAGAGACCTTTAATGAAAAGGTCTCTTTGGCGCTTATACCCGACATGTTTATGCAGTAAATTAAAGGGAATTTTACAATCATTGTCGAAATAAGAACCCTAGCAGAAGCTAAGAATAAGAAGTAATTAGGGGGCTGAATAGATGAAAAGAAAAGAACAGTACAATAAAAATGTAAAGGGCAAGGTTGGCGGTCTTGATGTAGTGAACGCTGACCCAAACGCTGATTTTGTTATTAACAAAGCTGGAGCAAAAGTCTATAAGGATTTGACCAAACATAATGTTCTAGAAATTCCTTCATTAAATAATCAATCTGAGAATGGAAAAGTGTATGAGGTATTGAGTGTTGGGGTTATGTCTGGTACTCCGTTTGCGACTGTTAAAATTGGTGATTTACCAGTAGCGTTTAGACTTCCTAATGACCTTGTTGGATGGTGTCAGCATAGTATGAGTTTCGCAATGCAAGGTATTAAGCTGTTTCCAACAAAAGTGGAGTTTGGACAATTAAATGGAAGACATTACGCAGAATTGGTTTGAATTTATTTTTACTATATAATATGTAGTTGATAGGAATTTTGAAGTGCGCACCGAGTGCTTATAACTTATTCATGAATGCAACCCTCCCACAATTTAAAGCGGGAGGGTTCTTGTTACGTTCAAATCAAATCATTACTTTTAAGAATAGCTTCTATTCTTGAAGTCAATTGATTTGTAAGCTTTTTTCGCTCAGTAGCTTTTTGGTTATCAGTTTCACTGCATGAAAAAACTAGTTGTCGTTTTAATCCTAAGTCAAAAGGCATTTTATTTAGCTCGCCTGAGCTTTCATTAAATACCATAATGACATTCTTATCAGTCAGAACACTCATGGCATATCCAAGTTCAAACATCACGTTTGAATTTGGCATACCTTTGTTACCTAGATGAGCTACATATGAAACATCACCTACAAAAATAAATGAGTTTCTTATTTTCTCTAAAATTGTATTCGAAATATCAGGTGAACCAGGTTCACCTCTTGTATCACTGTCTAATTCAATATTTAAGTTATATTTTATGTTTATTTCTTTGATTGATGAATCAAGTGTTTTTTCAATGAATCCTCTATTGGTATTATTGGCTGAATCTGACTGCCATGAGTAAAAGATTTTTAATGATGAAACCTTTTCAGTTAATAAATGGTGCTTAATATTTGTTAAAGACTCTCGCATCTTTGGGAGGTCACTTAAAGCATATCCACTCTGACTTGTAAAGTTACGTAAGAAGCCATCAATCTCGCCAATTCTGGTTGAAGGAAATACTTCTTTAAAATCCTCGTAAATTTGTCTATTTGAATAGAAAGCGTGGTAAATTCCATCCCTTAAACCAGAGTAATTGAAATTATTTGATTGAGTTTTCTCAATAAATACATCTATTGCTTCTATGGCGCGTTTTATCCTTAAATTCTTGTTCAGTATTATCACCTTTTCGAATTAATTAATATTGAATAATTATAAACTGAATCTTTAAATTTAACTACTGTTGCTGGCTAATCTGACTATCGTTCAGATGGATTAGTGCAGAGACTTATGGTATAATTTTTGATTGATGCTTTATACTCATGAGAAGAATAAAAATTACTGTTTACGGATATTGAAATTGAGGAAGTGATAAATGAATGAAGGAGACTAATGCTAAACCTGAAAAGGATTACAGCAAGTATTTTGATTTCAGTGACGCAAAGTTGTTAAGCGAAGAAGACGGAAAAAGTACGTACAGGATAAAAGGGCGAAATATTCAAATCAATTCTGCCCCCAGCTATAAGGATGAGAAAAAGCGCGGTAAGGAAAATGTTCAGGTCCACTACGATTTTGAAATTCCAGAAGAAATGAAGCAGTTCGGAAAAGGGCGTTTTTATAAGATATTGACTTATGGATGCCAGATGAACGAGCACGACACGGAAGTGATGCGCGGCTTGTTCGAGGAGATGGGCTACGAGCCGACGGAGGAGCGGACGGAAGCGGACGTCATTCTGCTGAATACGTGCGCGGTGCGGGAAAACGCGGAGGATAAGGTGTTCGGCGAGCTGGGCCACTTGAAAGGGCTGAAGCTGGAGCGGCCGGAGCTCATTCTCGGCGTGTGCGGCTGCATGTCGCAGGAGGCATCGGTCGTCAACCGGATCATGCAGAAGCACGCGCACGTCGATTTGATTTTCGGCACGCACAACATTCATCGCCTGCCGCATCTGCTGCAGGAAGCGCATTTCGGCAAGGAGATGGTGATCGACGTCTGGTCCAAGGAAGGCGACATCATCGAAAATTTGCCGAAGAAGCGCACGGAAGGGCTGCGCGCCTGGGTGAACATCATGTACGGCTGCGACAAGTTCTGTACGTACTGCATCGTGCCGTATACGCGGGGCAAGGAGCGAAGCCGGCTGCCGGAGGACGTCATCGCGGAGGTGCGCGGGCTCGCGCGTCAAGGCTATAAGGAGATTACGCTGCTCGGGCAGAACGTGAACGCCTACGGCAAGGATTTCGCCGATCGCGATTACCGCTTCGGGGATCTGATGGACGACATCCGCAAGATCGACATTCCGCGCGTCCGCTTCACGACGTCCCATCCGCGGGATTTCGACGACCGTCTGATCGAGGTGCTGGCGAAAGGCGGCAACCTGGTCGAGCATATTCATCTGCCGATGCAGTCCGGCAGCACGGAGGTGCTCAAGCGGATGAGCCGGAAGTATACGCGGGAACGGTTCCTGGAGCTGGCGCTGCGGATCCGCCGGGAAATTCCGAATGCGGTGCTGACGACGGACATTATTGTGGGCTTCCCCGGAGAGACGGAGGAGCAGTTCGAGGAAACGCTGTCGCTCGTGCGCGAGGCGGGCATTACGTCCGCGTATACGTATATTTATTCGCCGCGGGAAGGAACGCCGGCGTTCGAGATGGCGGACAACGTGCCTTACGAGGTGAAGCAGAAGCGGCTCGTCCGCCTGAACGAAGCGATCGGCGAGCTGTCTCTGGCGCACCACAAGTCGCTCGTCGGCGAAGTGGTTGAGGTGCTCGTCGAAGGCGAGAGCAAGAGCAACGCGAACGTGCTGTCGGGACGCAGCCGCTCGAACAAGCTGATTCATTTCGAAGGGAAGCGGGAATGGATTGGGCAATTCGTGCAAGTGCGCGTGACCGCGGCGCAATCGTGGTATCTCAAGGGCGAGGTCGCCCGCGAGCCGGCCATGCCGAGCCAGGCGGGCTGACGGTTAGGACGAATACGGCGGTAGGACCGAATCGGGAGGATAAGGGCAATGTCTGCACATGCGCATGGGCATGATCATCATCATGAAGGCGGCTACGAAATGCCGTCGTTCGATAACCGCGAGCTGATCGTTCGCGACGATATTTTAAACCAGGCCAAGGAACTGGCGCGGCTCGTTACGACGACCGAGGAAGTGGCGTTGTTCCAACAGGCGGAGAAACGGATTCAAGGGCACGAGCGGGTGCAAGGGCTGATCGCGACGATCAAGAAGAAGCAGAAGGAGCTCGTCGCGTTCCAGAATACGTTCAAAAATGCGGCGATGGTCGAGAAAATCGAAGCGGAGATCGACGCGCTGCAAGGGGAACTGGACGAGATTCCGATCGTGCGGCAGTTCCAGCAAAGCCAGGTGGACGTGAATTATATGCTGCAATCGATTCTCTCCGTCATTCGCGACACGATCGCGGAGAAGGTCGACGTGGAAGCGGCCAAGCCTGCGGAAGCGCCGGAGGAGTGCGACTGAGCGGCCGCATTCGGCAGGAGCGCGCGAAGAAATAAACGAACGGAAAAGCCGGGGCCCCGCGCGCGGGAAAGCGCGATCGGACGCGGCCGGCGACTTGCCACTTGCGATCGACGAAAACGAAGGACCGCGCGATGACGCGCGGTCCTTCGGCGCGTTGTCTGGACCGGTTCGTTGCGGGAAGTTCTATCGGGACGGATGCGATTCCGTTATCGTTGGGCGGGCGCCAGGCTTAACGTGCCGTTGCGCTGGTCGTATTGAAGCTTATGCGGGCGATTGGCGGCAAGCTTCCATTTCTGCAGCCATGGGGCGGACAGCCTGAGACGGTCGTCGGAAAGGTTGGACGGGACGTGCAGGCGGAATTTGGCGCTGTTTCTGCCCGCGCGAACGTTCAGCAGCATGCCTTGCCGTTCGGGGATGCCGAGACGCGACAGCAGCTCGAATCCGACGGAAACCGTATTCGCGCCGACCGCGCCCGGCGTGACCGGCGCGATCGTCTCGCTGAGCGGGGACGGGCTGATCGTCAGCGTCCGCTCGTCGGGATCGTACTTTAACGAATATCTGCGCAGCGCCCGCAGTTGAAAGCGTTTGGCAAGCGCATAGTTCATCTCCATAAAATCGGCGAAGCACTCGCGTCCTTCGAGGATTTCCAGCTGGATCGGCTGCTTCTCGCTTCCCCGCACCAGCGTCAGCTTGGCGCCGCCGCGAGGGAGGCTCAGCAGCTCGGACGAGCCTTCGGAACAATTCAAGGTCAAGACGACGGTATTGACGGGCAGCTTCGCGATAAACAGATCCAATCGACCGGTTGGCATCGGTGGGGACACTCTCCTTACAAACGAAAAAACTATTGAACCTTTCCATTGTATGCGAAGCGCGCCATGCTTGTTTGTACCTTCGTCCCGGGCGTCGAAAAGACGTTAACGAAGAACGTTCCGCATAGCGAAAGCAAGATCGAGGACGGCTTGGCAACCGTGGAGGTATAGCTGGCGCCCGGGCCATGCGCGGTCGTGCAGTGCAATCAACCGAAGAAACCGCTCCGGCAACCGGGCGGTTTCTTCGGTGTAAGATGAGCGGGACGGTGCTGTCGTTCCTATGGACCGCTCATGGCTATTTGCGTTTCGGACGGACGGTCGGCAGAACGGGTCTAAGCGCCAGGATGACCGCCGTGGCGGCGACCGCTTTAATGACGTCTCCGGGAAGGTACGGGAGCATGCCCGCCTTGATCGCGCCGGACCACGTATCGTATTTGTCGCTGTCGAGGACGTGGGCCATCCAGGGGACGCCGGATACGTAGAGCAGCAGCGAGCCGAACGCGAATACGGACAGCAGCAGGACGAGCTGGCGCGGCCGGGCAAGCTTCTTCTTTCCGGCGTACAGGCGGTCGGCGATCCAGCCGACGAGGAACGCGGACACGGGGAACATCCAGATGAAGCCGCCCGTCGGGCCGGTCATCTGGGCGATGCCGCCGGAGCCGTTCATAAGGGGAAGGCCGAGGGCGGTCAAGCCGACGACGAGGAAAATGCTCCAAAAGCCGTAGACGGCGCCGAGCAGCCCGCCGGCGAGCATGATGCCGAAGCCTTGCAGCGAAATCGGGACCGGCGTGAAGCCGAGATGGACTTTCATAAAGCTGCAAGCGATGAACAGCGCGCCGAAGAGGGCGGTAAAGACGATCCCGCGGATCCACGAAGCGGTGCTGCGCGCGTTTGCGCCCTGCACGGGCGGCGTATTCGGCAAGGTTGGATGGGTCATTGTCAAAAGGCCTCCTAAATGTTAACCTGTATTCATGACGTTGGTTAACAATTGAGATTGTAGCATGGGAATGCTTGGTTGAAAAGAGGAGATTTGCATGAGCGAATCGCGAAGAGGCGTGGAACCGATCGCGTTGGAGCGGGTGACCGTATACGGAGACGAGGAATCGGAAGCTTCCTCCGTCCGCTTGGCGGATGTGACGATCGCCGTTCATCCGGGAGAATGGATCTACGTCGTCGGCGCCAACGGCAGCGGCAAGTCGACGCTCGCGAGGCTGTTGGCCGGCCTGCAGCCGGAGCGCATGGACGGCGCCCTGCGGCGCGGGTTTGCCGGGGAGGGCGCGAGCCCGATCGTGCTGCAGCAGCCGCGTTCGCAGCTGTTCGGGGAGACGCCGCGAGAGGAAGCGATGTTCGCGCTCGAATGGCGCGGCGCGGCTGCGGAGCGCATCCCGGAGCTGGCCGAACGGGCGTTGCGCCGGGTCGGTCTGGAGGCGCTCGCGGACGAGCCGTGGGAGCGGCTGTCGGGCGGCCAGCAGCAGCTGGCGGCGATTGCGGCGGCGACCGCGGCGGGCGACGCGCCGCTCGTCGCGCTCGACGAAGCGAGCTCGATGCTGGACGAGGCCAATCGGGAGGCGCTCGTACGAGTCGCCCGGGACTTACATAAGCGGGGGACGGCGATCGTCTGGGTGACGCAGCGGCTCGACGAGCTGGAGCCGGACGCGCGGATCGTCGCGGTCCGGGATGGCCGCGTCGTGTTCGACGGTCCGGGCCGGGCGTTTCTGTACGGGCCGCCGGCCCGCGGGCGCGGGCAGGCAGACGGGGCGCAGGCCGAACCGCGTTATGCGGCGAACGCGCCGGGCGGGGCGGATTCGGTTTCGGCAGAAGCTGCCGGACGGGAGGAGGCATTGGGCGATGGGAGCCTGGGGGCTCCGGCTGACCCGGCGGGCCCTGGGACTGGGCCAGCGTCGAACTCCGTGCCGGGATCGCTTTCGCCATTATCCCCTTGCCTCAGGGCCGGGTTGAGATTGCCGTATATGGCGGCGTTGGCGATGGAGCTCAGACGGCTCGGCAAGCTGAGCGATCCGCTGCCGATGACGGCGGAGGAATGGCGAAAGGTGTGGGGGAGCGTTGAAGAGACAGCTGCAGAGCCGCGAGTCGAAGTCGGCTAATCCGGCGCCGATGCCGCTCGCGCTGGACGGCATTCGCTGGCGGCGATGGAGCGGGGCTGGCGGGGATACGGAAGAGCGCGAGAACGGTTTAACGCTGGACGCCGGGAAGATTACGCTGCTTATGGGCCCGAACGGCGCGGGGAAAACGACGTTGCTGGAAAAAATCGCGGGCTTGCGTCCGCCGGAGCGGCTCCGCGTCGCCTTCGGCGCGGAGGAGATGTGGCCGCGTTCGCGCCGCGGGAAGCCGCGGCTGAGCGGTGGGGCGCTGCTGCATTACGGTTACGCGCCGCAATCGCCGGAGGACGGGCTGTTCGCGCGAACGGTGCGCGAGGAGTTGGCCTATTCCGCTCGGCCGTATGGCATCGGCGCGGATGCGGTCGCGGCGGATTCCGTCGGCTGGGACGCCGAATGGCTGGACCGCGATCCTTATCGGCTGAGCGGCGGGGAGCGGCGCAGAACGGCGCTCGCGGCGGCGTTCGCGACGCCGGCTCCGTGGCTGCTCCTGGACGAGCCGACGGCCGGGCTGGACGGGGCGGGCCACGAGAGGATCGCGCTGGAGCTGCGGCGCTTGCGCGACGAAGGCAGGGGCATCCTGCTCGTCTCGCACGATGCCGACTGGGCGCTGCCGCTGGCGGACCGCGTGCTGCTGCTCGCGATGGACGGCTCGGCGACGCTGCTTGATCCGGAAGCGCTCATCCGCGATCCGGGCCTGCTGGCGGGCGCGGGAATGAGCGTGCCCGACTGGCTCGGGGCGGCGCATCGGCTATGGAAGCACGGCGTGCCGGCAGACGCGTTATGGAAGCCGGAAGGGGCGGCGGCTGCTTGGCCTGCGGCTGCTAGGGCGGCTGCGTCGGAGGAGAAGACGGCTGCGCCGAAGCTTACGGCAAGGCATCGGGAGCGGCCTAAGCCGGTCAAGCATCGGTTGGCCGGGTTCGATCCGCGTTCGGTCTGGCTTGCGTACGTGCTCGTGTCGGCGGGATTGTATTTGTTGAAGGATTGGAGCGGGCTGCTCGTCGGAGCGGGGATCGTGGCGGTATTGTTAGGGGCCGCGCGAGTATCGCTGCGGAGGTGGCGGGGGCTGCTGCTGAACTACGGGATTTTCTCGGTCGGCACGTCGGCGATTTTCGCCTGGGGAGCCGGGGAATCGGCCTGGATCGACGGCGCGGCTTTCCTGGAGGCGTTGTCGATGTTCGGGAGGACGATGCTCATCCTGCTGCTCGGCTTGGCGATTCCGCTCGTGATGTCGCCCCTGTCGCTGCGAAGCTCGCTGGAGCAGCTCGTCTCCCGCAAAGGGAAAACGCCGGCCTGGGCGCAGCGGGCGATTCTGACGGTGACGCTGATCATGCGCTTCGTGCCGGTGCTGCTGGAGCTGTGGGAAAGGTTTACGAAAATTATCCGGGCGCGCGGCAAGTCGGTCTCTCGTCGGCCGGCGGCTCTGCTGCGCAGGCTGCGGGACGTGTCGATTCCGTTTCTGCTGGCGCTGTTCCGGCTTGGGGACGAAGTGGCGCTTGCATTGGAAAGCCGAGGCGTGGGCGGCCCCGTCGCGCCGACCCGCTCGCGAACGATGCGCTGGCGCGGGCGGGATTACGGGCTGGCCGCCGGAGCGCTGGCGTTGGCGATCGGCTTATGGGGGATCGCGGGCCGCTGAGTTAATCGTCCAGGTCGCGACTCCATGAAAGAACGGCGGCGATGATGCCGAGTGCGGAACCGAACAGAAACCCGGCTTTCAGTCCGCCGAGGTTGTTCAAGCCTCCCGCGATGTACGGACCGAGGAACATGCCGAAGGCGTACACCGACTGGTAGAGCCCCATCGCGGTCGCCCGTTCCGCAGGCGCGAAGCCGCGGATGGCCAGGCTGAGCAGAAGCGGGAAGTAGAGCGCTTGGGCGATGCCGTTCAGAGATTGGGTGAACGCGAGCCAGCCGAGCGTCGCGCTGTACGGTATTGCGGCGGTGAAGACGGCGGCGAGCAGGAAGCCGGCGACGACGACGTAACGCGTGCCGAGGCGCGGCGCCAGATAGCGGCCCGACCAGATGGAGACGAGAGCGTGCGGCACCATGAAGGCGACGACGATGCCGGTTAGTTCGGCATCGCTCGCGCCGAGCTCCACCGCTTGAAGCGGGGTGAAGCCGAACATCGTGATGAACAGAATGCCGTGGGCCAGAACGGAGAGCGTCGACACTTTCCAGAGCATTCTCGAGCGCAGGACGCGCGCGGGGATCGAGCGGTCGAATCGCGCGGGGACGGCTGCTTGGGAGGCCGGGCGCGGCTCGTGCACGAACATGGCGGCGAGGACGCCGACGCCGGCGACGGCGATGCCGGCGACGAACGCGGCGTTCCAGCCGCCGAGGGAGACGAGCCAGCCGCTCGCGCCCATGCCGGCGAGCTGGCCGAACACGGTAAGGAAGCTGAGCGTGCCCATCGCCTGATGCGTGCGGTCCGCCGGATAGTAGGAGGCGTACAGCACGGTGAACGGCACCCAAGCCGAGGCGCAGACGCCGGCCATCAGCCGGCCGGCGAGGGGACCGCCCCAGGCCCCGGGCAGTAGGAAGAGGGCGCAGCTGATCAGTCCGGCGAGCATGCCCGCGATCAAAAACGGCTTACGCTGGGACATGACGTCGGAGTACATGCCGAGCGGCAGGCGGATGAGCGCCTGGGTAATGCCGTAGCTCCCCAGAATAAAGCCGATCCAGCCCATGGACAGTCCGCGGTCTTGCAGATAGGGGCTTAGGATCGGCACGTAAATGTAAAGCGTCGTCCAATACAGGATCGTCGCGGCCGCGAAGATCAGGTGAATTCGCAAGGGGGATGCCGGGGTTGTTCTCGTAGGGGCTTGCAGCAGTTCGGCGCTCGGACGCATCTTCGGTGACTTCCTCCTGTTGACGGTTTCTTTCCCCTGCGGGGAAATTAGCATTTCTCTCTACTGTACCGGAATCGGCGGGCGTTGGGAAGACGAGGGGCGAGGGAAATAGACAGTCGGCGGCGCTTTGTGTTATGATGGGAAAAATAGGACAGATCGAACTCCGAAAGAATCGAGAGGCTCAACCACCCGGGCGGTGGCGGCCTCTTTTTTGTTTTCCAAGAAATAGGGGGATTTGGTAGAATAGGAGGAGAATGTCGAAATGGAGCTGTGGCTTCGCAAAAGAAACGAAAAAGAGCTGGCGGTCGGGTTCCCGTATCACGCGGAGTGGTGGGGGAGGATGAGGCGGTTTCCGGAGAGCCGATGGGAATCCGCCGGGCGGACGTGGGCGTTCCCGTATACTTCGCGGAATGTCGAGCGGTTTCTCGAACTGTTCCGGGACGCGAGGCTGCGCGTCGATCCGGCGATCCGCGCGGAATGCGGGTTGATGGCGGAGGATGGGATCGGGATCGGGAGCTGGGCTGGGGACGAGTTGGATCGGCATCGGGAGAAAGTGGAAAAAAGGCGCTGGGAGCGGCAGAGGAAGCGAGAGGAAAAGCATGGCGGGTATGGATACGGAGGGAACGAGGAGCGAACTTCGGGCTCCAGGCGCATCGAGTTCGAGAAGTCGAGCTGGGGCGTCGAAACGGAAAGCCGGCTGAAGTTCGAGCTGAAGCTGAAAGGCTACAGTTCGAAAACGATCCGGGCTTATTGCGGGCATGCGGCGCGGTTTTACGATTATTGCGAGGCGGCGAGGGGAACAGCCCCGGCGATGGATCTGCTTCGGCTGTACAGCCATAAGCTGCTCGGCGACGGGCGCTCCCATTCTTACGTCAATCAGGCGATTAGCGAGATCAAGTTTTATTTGGAGCAGGTGTGCGGCATGATGTCGGGTCACATCCCATACATTCGACCGAAGAAGGAAAACAAGCTCCCCAACGTGCTCGCTCCGAGCGAAGTGACGAGGCTGCTGTCCGCGACCGGCAACCGCAAGCACCGGGCGATCCTCTATCTCGCCTATTCCTCGGGCTTGCGCGTCGGCGAAGTCGTCCGGCTCCGCCTCTCCGACATCGACCGCGCCCGCAAAACGCTGCGCGTCCGCCAAAGCAAAGGCCGCAAGGACCGCATCACCCTGCTCTCCGACGCGGCTTTGGAGGTGCTCGATCTCTACTTGCGCGAATATTCGCCGAGCGTCTGGCTGTTTCCCGGGCAGGATCCGCGCCGCCACTTGACGGAGCGGACCGTCCAAAAGGTTTTCGAACAGGCGCTCAAAGCGGCCCACATCGCCAAAGACGTCAGCGTGCACGCCCTCCGCCACTCCTTCGCCACCCACCTCCTCGAGGACGGCATCGACATCCGCTATATCCAAGAGCTGCTCGGCCACCGCAGCCTGCAAACGACCGAAATCTACACCCACGTCGCCGTCAAAGACGCCCTCAACATCGCCAGCCCCCTCGACCTGATTTTGGGGAAGCGGGAGATTTGAGGTGGGGGTGGCGTGCGGGGGAGGTGCGGTAGGTTGAGAGAAGACAGCGAGGTCTGGGAGGTTGATGTGTTCTGGTTGTGATGACGGAGTGGGCTGTAGTGAGGAGGGAGGCGGCTTCGGGAATCCTCCGATTTTTGAGCGATTCACGAAGTTCCGGATGATGCGGTGTTTGCGAAGTTCGTGAATATTAAGTTATAAGAAATTAGCGTAAGAGCATAAGTACAAACCTTTTCAACCCCATAAAATATAAAACACAGTAGAGAAATGATATACAAGAAAAGGGAGGAAGCCAGAATGCTATATGATCTGCAAGGTGAAGCAAGTATGTCACCAATTGTGGGGTTGTTATTTTCGGCTGTAAAAGAAAATAACCAACGTCTAAAGCTTATCACTGAGGGCATGTCACAAGAAGAAGTAGATTATAAAGGTCCTAACGGCAACTATAATAGTACCGCTCAGTTAATCAGACATTTGTTGTATGTAGACCTTAATTGGGTTTACAGGCTAAAGAGAGAGCCGCTACCTGACACATTAAAGGATCAATTTGGGCCCATGATTGATGAGAATAATAAGCTGCCGATGATTATGGGGAAGTCAATACATACGTTACTTTCAAACTATCAAAATGTAATTCGAATGCTAGAAGATACATGTAAACAATTAACAGATTCAGAGCTTAATCAAGTAGTCAATTTCGGACATCAAAATGAAAAGCAAGCGACCATTCGTTGGGGGTTATGGCATATAGCTGACCATAGTCGTTATCATCAAGCCCATATAAATCTACTTAGAAAATGGTATAAAGAATAAGTAGATTGCTGTAAGTATTTCGAAGATGACGCTGACATCCTATAACACCATATTCACGCATCGGGCATTCGCCCTCGGTCCGGCAGAAGTTAGAAGAAGAATTCGATGAGGAATTTCAGTTTCGGTGAAGCGGGATCAGCCGGACACATCCGCACCGACTAACCGCATCGCGGCCGGCGACTTCGTCGCCTTAAGTCGGTGGGACGTCGTGAATACAAGAAAGTTATGTGAAACCAGTGCAACAGCGTAGAGAGGAATGAAATCATATGATGGTTTTAAGATTTACCCAATCTTTATTAAAGGACATGAAAGTTACTTCAATTGAGAATGATGAAGATATACCGCTATTTTATAGTTGGCATGTGAATATCTACAAATTGAATAATCGAAAACATATCATTTTTATTAATGATTTAAGCAGATTATGTGTGATCATCGATGGAGTTAAAAGCACCCAGATAAAAGTCTTGAAAGAAAAGTTTTTGTCTACTTTAAATGCCTATTTATTAAGCGAAGGCGTTACTCAAAGTATAATTAATGCATATTTAGAAGATGGGTCTGAAATGATTATTTCAAAAACCAATAATAGAAGTGTATTGGGAACAATGAAAGAAGTGACAATGTATACAACAGATACTCACTTAGAATTTAATGATAATATCGAACGAATGAAATGGCTTAATAAATTGATTTATAAACCGATTGATTATAAGGTTCTCGGGTTCGTGATACGAGGGACGTTATACGAAATCCTTGAAGAGCAATAGAATAAATAAAAAAGGAGTTCTCATGAAATATATTGTCTTGAATTTATTGATTATTTCATTATTTGTTTTTTCTTCTGGTTGCAGTAACTCAAACATCACAATAAATAATGCGGCTGATGCATTAGGTTATGCTGAAAAAGTGATGAGGGACAAAGATATAATAACAGCAAGTAGTTATCAACCAAACGAATATGCCAAATTCAGAATTATGGCAGCAAGTAATACATCAAAAGAAAAGGCAAAGCAATTAGTAGAGGAATTTATCCAATCTTTTGAAAACCAATTAACGGACAAAGAAAAATTCTATAAGACCCACGAAATAATATTTGATATTAAATCAAGTGAAGATGGAAGAATATTATATAGCGGGAAGAAAGATAATGAAATTTGGTGGCAATTCTAGAAGACAAGGACTTCGTATAACAATGTGTTCACGCATCGGGCATACGCCCTCGGTCCGGCAGATGCAATTGGCAGGGAAACAGTTCAGCCGGACACATCGATCTCCCTAAATAGGAGCTATCTAAGGGAGATCGACGTCGTGAATACAAGAACGTTATCTGAAACCGGAGTAATATATTTTTAGAAATGAGGTGGTTTCATGAAGTACGAAGAATTGATGGATCTCAAAGATATATTTTTTGTAGGACATACTGAACCTACGGTTAATTCACTAAGACTATTTTTTAGTAGAAGCAAGACAAGTGATATTCCTGAACCACTTTTAATCGGTGATAAAAACTTTGGTGATTCTTATTCGATTAACATTGATGAGGCCTCACCGTTATTACAAATTGATTTTAAAAGTTACATAGGTTACTCAATATTAAATGAATCATTCACCGTATGGGATGATTATGAAGAATTTACCGGAAAGATTTTTAGGATATACACGAAATCAAGATATTTGGATTTTATCTCCAATGGTACAATCGCATTTGAAGACCATCCAGGTCCATTTAAGCACTACGGAGTATCTTGTTTAGATCATATTGTTGATGTCGTATCAATTTCTGAACCAATAGTGCAAGAAGTAACGAAGGACCTATTAAAGTAACTCAACGAAGACACCGGCATCAGATAACAATGTGTTCACGCATCGCAGACTTTTTGGCTGCTCGGTCCGCATGAAGCATTTCGAGGAAGTGGACTCAGCGGACAACCCTGTGAACCTAACCGCGTCGCGGTCGGCTCCTTCGGAGCCTTAAGGTTCTCGGGTTCGTGAATACGGGAGACGTTAGACGAAATTCATGCAATTCATAAAATCATTTTTTTAAATCTTTAGGGAGTGATGTGGTATGAAATCAAAAATCATAATCGTCTTGTTGGTGAGGTCTGAATAATTTGTAGAGGATCCGATGATGGATTTCTCTACAACATTGGGAGGAATCCAAATTTGATTAGTTTAAGATCTGTTGACCAGAGCAACTGGGAAGATTGTATTCAACTGAAGCCGAAGCAAGAACAGCAGAAGTTTATAGCATCGAATCTATATTCCATCGCGGAATTTCAGTTTTTACCTGGCCTTATAATGCGAGCTATCTATTGCGATGAAATACTTATTGGCTTCTCAATGTATGGACTTGATTCTGATGACGGCAACTATTGGATTTACAGGTTTATGATTGATGAACGATTCCAAGGACGCGGATATGGTAAGGCTGCTATGCAACTGATTATCCATGATATTGAAAGTAAAGATGATCGGACAGATGTAATAATGCTTGGTTACAAGACAGACAATGAATTCGCTCGAAAGCTATATTCACAATTAGGATTTGAAGAAATGGGAATAGCATCCTGGGGAGAGATGCTTGCTAAGTATAATTTCGTAAGAAATTCGAAGAGGGCATGAACATCGTCTATCATCGCATTCACGCGGCGGATCGGCAAGCCGATCCTTGGTCGCCAGAGGCATTTCAGGGGAGAGGATTCAGGCGACAACCCCGCACCACCTAACCGCATCGCGGCCGGTCCCTCCGGGACCTTAAGGTGGTGGGGGTTCGTGAATGCGAAGAACGTTATAGGAAATCAGCGCAAAACATTAAAAACCTTTTAAACTATAAAGACTCAACTAACGGGCAGTAGAGCGAATAGTAAATGTTATAATTAGCGAGAGAAAGCGCATTCTTTTGGAGGATGAATATGTATTTCAATGTGGCAATAAAGGAAAATCTATTCAATAGCCTTAACCAATACATTTTCGAAATACAAAATCTTGTTTCTGCATCAGCAGCATCTGTATTGATAATTCAAGATGGCGTTATTGTCAACGAGTGGTACTATGGAAGTCATGAACACACTGAACATAGTCGGAAAGTGGACGAAAAATCACAGTTTAATATTGCATCGATTCGAAAGACATATTTAGGGTTCGCAATCAGTCTGGCGCTTTATGAAGGTAAAATAAAAAGCCTTAATGATTTTATTTTTGATTATCTTGATGATCTAGACGAAGACGTGATTGCTGGAACAACCATTCGTCATCTTTTAACGCATACACATGGTTTGAATGGACCATGGAAGAGAGTTTTCCCAGCCGGGACTGATTGGAAATATAATAACGCAGGAGTCAACCTTCTTATCAGGATTGTTCAAAAAGTGTTCGACCGCCCTTTAGCTCGGGTCATTGAAGACGAGGTTTTGAAACCATATGGTCTCTCTGAAACAGGTTGGAGAAAGGAAAACAGTGAGAACCTCGTTTGGGTTAACGAAAGCTATGCGGGAGAACAAGGAGGAGAAGCGAATCTCTTTGTTAGTACGCGAGAGCTCGCTTTTTGGGGTTACTTGCATCTTACTAAAGGGAAATATAAAGGGGAACAAATAGTTCCCAAGCCCGTTTTTGAACAAGCGGTGAGGATCATAACTCCCTCCGCACTTGACAATGCTTTGCCGCGAAATGGTTTCTTTTGGTGGGTACAGGATAAGCCCCGCCCGATGTCGGAACTCGGAGGACGACTTCCTAAAGGGTCTATTCAATCTCTCGGGATATTTGGGACTGCACTGTTGGTTATACCTGAACATAACGTAGTGGCAGTGCGAATGTTAAATCAGACCGAACGAAATCCAACAGGTTATGATTATTTAAAGGATATACAAACTTTTGGAAATAGGGTTTTGGAGTGTCTTTTGACTCAGGCAGCTTTGCGCTAACGGGTACGATAGCTTAAGATGGCAAGAAGTTTTTGAAAGAAATTCGAAGAAGGCGCTGACATCCTATAACACTACATTCACGCGCGGGCCAGCTCCGCTGTCCCTTGGTCCCGGAAGCAGCGAGCGAAGAAGCAATAGCCGGGACACATCTGCACCACCTAACCGCGTCGCGGCCGGGCCTTCGGCCTTTAAGGTGGTGAGACGTCGTGAATACAGGAACGTTAGGCGAAATCATTGTAATTGAAGGAGAATGAAATGCATATCAGAGGAGTAATACTAGAAGGTTACTCAAATGCCGGAAAGACGTCGCTTCTCAGGGCAATTAAACAATATCAATCTCAAGATGAATCTGCAGAACGTAGCGTTGTTATTCTTGGAGAACATTATTCTCAAGTATTGAATAAGAAGCACGGAGAATATACTAGACTTACTAGAGAAGAGCATATAAAGGTACTTAATGAACGGGTTCAGTTGATTAGGCAGCTCAATGAGTGGGCGATTAGTTTAGGTCCTGCATCTAGGAAGGCTAGGGGACTTTTTTATATATTTGAGAGATTTCATTTAAATCATAGAGTTGCATTTCCATATTCAGTAGAGTTAGCTGAAATCGAAGAACAACTTGTGTCACTAGGCGCAAGGTGTGTATTGCTAACAATCTCACCCGGAGTAGTAGAAGAAAGAATAAAAAGTCGAAACCCAGAAGAATGGATTACCAAAACAGATGAAGAAATGAAATCATCAGTTAATGATCTCCTAAGTACTCAAGAAGAACTCAGAGTTCAAGCAAAGAACTCAAAAGTGCCAACAATAGAAGTAAATACAGATGATAAAGATTGGAATAGATATGTAAGACTAATCATGAAAGACAATGACTTCGCCTAACAATGTGTTCACGCATCGGGCCGGCTCCGCCGTCTCTGGGTTGCTAGGAGAAAATACGGGGAAGTGGAATCAGGCGACACATCCATTCCCCAACCGCGGTCGCGGCCGGCCGAGATCGTGCTTATCGCACGTTTCGAGCAGCTTAGGGTGAAATGGACGTCGTGAACACGGTAACGTTAGGCGAAATCACAGACAAGATGATAATTTCATCAGAAGGGATGATATCAATGACCCAATATGTCAAAGACATGAGAAAATAATTGGAACAAAGCCCTTATTACTCTGTGGTGCAAGCGTTATTATTTTTGACTAATTGAAACTGTTTCGAGGAAGCCGTGGCGTCGCCTAACACCATGTACACGCTTCGGGGCATTCGCTCCTCGGTCCGGACTAATATCTATTCAATTAACACAAATTTGAGGGGAATGCATTTCAGGATGAGTTATGATGTTCATATCGGTAAATTGATCAGTGGGAGAAGAGAATTGGAAGGTAGCGGAATTTTTCTAAAATGTACAACAGATCAAAAAATTCAAGAAATCTCGACATTTGGTCCTCATGAAGGGATATTCGTTAGCAGAAAAGACATGGAGAACGCACTTTACGACTTCTGCATTATGGATCTTGTTCTAATGTTTTGAAGTGGCGAGATAGAGCATGGATATACTGTTCCATCGCTTGTTGAAGGGACCGGGGCTTTACGGAACGGATCCATGTGCCGTATGAGATGAAATACTGGGCCATAAATGCCTCGTCTTCCGGCGGATAAGCGCCTTGAATGACCGCGCGTGCGCCAAGCGCCAGATTCATGGAAGGATAGGATTCTTTGTAGAACAAATCGATGCCTTTTTCGTCAATCTCCACTTCAAATTCAATGGCATGGACGCCTTGATACATGCTCAAGTAATGGCGGTTCAAATCATCGACCGATCGCGCGGACGAGTCGTGAACAGGATGAAGCGCAGTAATTTTATCGCAGCGAAATACCTTAAAGGAATCGCTATCCGGCAAGTGCCCTCTGGCGTACCATTGTCCGAATCAGGAGGAGATTCCAAAAAATTGCACTTTGTACTCGACAGAATGGCTATTTTTTCCAATCGGACTCTTCACGAATAGGATCATCTTTAGTAATAACAGTAAGACCTTCTTCATTTTTTACTGTATTTGATTGAGCAAGTTTTTTGATTTTCTGTAAATGAGCATTAAGATTTTTTTCAATAATACTCATATCCTTTTCCTCCTGATTCATAACGTACACCTCCAGTTAGGATAAGTGTACGCGAAATGAATTCAATTGATACTTTGATGAATACATATATTTTAACACAGAGCAGGAATTATTGGAAAGAATAGAGAACAAGAGTTTGTATGTAAATCAGGAAGTCGGGTACGTCATATAACACCGTATTCATGCGGCGGGCCTTACGGCCCTGGTCGCCAGAGGCAATTCGAGGAAGCGGATTCAGGCGACAACCCTGCGAATAACCGCGCAGCGGCCGCCCCCGTTGGGGTCTTAAGGTTCTCGGGTTCGTGAATGCGAGGAACGCTAGGTGTAATTGCCTAAAGTATTAGAGATATGAAAGTTGGTGAGGTAACTGAACTACCGAGTCAACCCTAATGCATTTCCTCATTATTTATCTAAAGATATTTCACAACCGAATAGATTCCTGGAATTAACTAGTTTATTACCAAACTCATACTATTTTGATGTGATACTAAAACAAGAGTAGACTTGAGATCCCATATCGAGTTTATTTTGACCCTCCTCCAATCATCATAACGGATATATAAGAGAACATTTTTTGAAGAAGATATTAGTGTGTAAAGAATCATGGGTAGTGCCATATATAAGCCAACTTATTGGAGAATATATTTTAGAGATATTAATGGAAATCAATAAGAATTTAGAGCGGTTGAACATTAAAGAGTTTGTAAGCTTTTTCAACGAGAACCCAAAGTTTTGGTATAGGATATTAGATGCAATCCCTGAAAAATCGACAATGATGAGGAAAGCATCCACAAAACCTAATAAGGAATGATAAAAACTAAATGAATAAAGATGAAATTCTTGATTACTTAGAAAAGAGATTATCCGAACTGAAGAAAAGAAAAAGTATTTTGAGAGATGTTAGAAGTAAGAATAAAGGAAAAATTGAAGAATTAGAAGATCTCATCCAGAAGATAGGCTCAGGGAGCTTAAAAGAATATTCAGATGAATAATTAACAGGCAACGATTAATTGAGCATGAGCAACGGACAAATTTAGAATCGTGTTGGATATGAAGTTCAACTGCCGTTTTATTGTTATTCGATGGAAGGTAGGGACACGCGTCGCAGCCTGGTGGCTGCCGGTCCGCCAGATGCAGTTTCCCGGAAGCGCATTCAGGCGGACAACCCTGCGAACCTGACCGCGTCGCGGCCGCCCCGGTGGGGCTTAAGGTTTTTGGGTTCGTGAATACGAGAGATTATCGGAAATCAATGCAAATCGGAATTAAAAACGATATCTGGAGAAGGTGCATTCATGGAAAAGAAGTCTAAAAATAGATCAAGTTTTATTGGCGCTGGCGAAGTTGGCGTCGCTATTTCGGAAGACATGGATAAGAATGTTATTCATAAGACAAACAGTTTCTATTGGGATACAAAAGGCAATGACTTCTTAAGAGCAATCGTTCTTCCTTATTATGGAGCGTTTGTCTCAGAAGAAAAATACCAGCTCTTTGGTGATATTTCAGGGAAAAAGTTATTGGAGATAGGCTGCGGCAACGGTCAATCCTTGCAATATCAAGCGGAGCGGAATGCATCTGAACTATGGGCTGTTGATATATCAGAAAGACAAATCGAAAAGGCAGCACAGCATTTGGAGTCATTCGGTGTTTCGGCAAAGTTGATCTGTTCTGCCATGGAAGAAGAATGCGGCATTCCGGAGGATTATTTTGACTATGTTTATTCGATTTATGCCATCGGTTGGACAACCGATCTTGAGGGTACTTTTTGCCGGATCGCTTCCTACCTTAAAAAAGACGGTGTATTTATTTTCAGTTGGTCTCATCCTATACACAGATGTGTTACTGAAGAAAATGACAAGTTTGTTTTTAAGAAGAATTATTTCGATGAAGCATGGTATCCGGTAGCTGTTGAAGGTGAACTATTACTAGCGGACCGTAAGCTATCGACCTATGTGAACGCATTGGCGAAAGCGGGATTTGTAGTTGAGCAAATGATTGAGCAGACTGACGATGAAATTATGCAATCGAAGGAAGATAAAAGTGATTTGGCAAAGAGAGCAATGATATTTCCTGTAACTTTCGTGATTAAGGCAAGAAAACTATAAATCTTGTGTCAATGCGAAATATACATAACGATCTTTAGATGAATCAAGAAACAGAGATAGATCGATCTAACTTATTTGCCACTGATAAAGCCGCATCCGGATTGTCAAGCATGATATAATGGATGATATTGGATAAGTCTTCTTCAGCAATTGGCAGATATTCGATTTTATATTTCTTTTCCATGGATTTGTCTCCGCAGATTTTCCATTACTTCTTCATGGCTTTTTCTTGGAGCACCTTCGTTACTTGATACGGACCTGGGTCGCCAGAGGCATTTCGGGGAGCAGATTCAGTCGACAACCCTGCGAACCTAACCGCATCGTGGCCACCTCGTTGGGGCTTAAGGTTCTCGGTTCGTGGATATTTAATTAGACGAAATCATCGCAATAGCAAAACCAATATAAACATATTTTTAGGAGATGAACAATTATGAGTAATCAATTGGCCGCATCATTTGAAATTGAAGTCGTTAACAGAGAATACAAGCTTGTTGGAATGAGTATCACTGCAAACTTCCCAGAGTCTTTCCCCGAGGCGGCTATCACTATTCAAAGAGAATTTTGGGAAAGAAGAAATGAAATAAAAAACTCAAAAGATTATGAGATTTTGTTCAGTCCCGGAATGTGTAATGGCATTCTTGCCACTTATTTTGCGTGCATTGAGGTTACAGAATTTTTCGATAAAACTCCAGAAGGAATGATTGCTTTTACATTGCCCAGTATAGAGTATGTAAAAGTATCATGTACCAATAAAACAATTGGAGAAGGTTACAATAAGCTTTTTGAATGGATGAAAGAAAATCAATATGAACATAAATTTTATGGTGCTTGTCAAATCTAGATCTTTTACATAAATGATGAAGCAGATGAGGAGCCAGTCGAAATACTAATTCCAATAACTAAATTGAATAATTAGAGTAAGGAATATGTTGTGAATTCGAAGAAGGCGATGACATCATTTAACACCGTATTCACGCATCGGGCCGTTCGGCCCTCGGTCCGGCAGAAGTTAGAAGAGGATTCGGAGAGGAAACTCAGTAGCGAGGAAGCAGAATCAGCCGGAAACATCCGCACCGACTAAGCGCATCGCGCCGGGTCACTTCGAGACCTAAGTCGGTGGGACGTCGTGAATGCGGGAACGTTATACGAAACACGAAGCAAGATCACAATCAAGAAATGGACTAACGTGTTTTGAAGATGTGTATTATAATAACATAGGGATATCAATGAGGTGATCTCATGAGCGTGAAAGATGAAGTAATAAAAATCATCCAGGACCTTCCGGATAATGTAACCGTCGAAGAAATTCTATATAAACTATACGCACGAGCAAAAATCGAAGAAGGAATCCATGAATTGGATGCAGGCAAAGGGATTAGCCACACTGAAGCTATGGAGAAAATCAGGTCATGGATGAATTAGTGTGGTCACCAAGATCCCTTAAGGATCTCCCGCGGGGGATTTACCGCATGTTTTTGATCGCTTCTATCGGGCGGACGCTTCTCGCAAGCATGAAAACGGCAGTTTTGGTCTTGGTTTGGCGATTGCCAAAAGTATTATTGATCAGGCGGGCGGCCGCATTGCCGTTCGCAGCGAGGAAGGCGCATGGACCGCATTTACCTGTACGTTCGTGGATGATTCACAGTTCGGCGATACTAAAGAAGAGGAGTTGTTGTACACAGGCTCTATTCTCATTCCAGGAGCCATCAGATAAACAAAGAGAATATGGAACAGTGTATTATTGAGTAAATAAAAATGTTGTTGCTAATATAAATCGGGATTTGATTTAGCCTGGGAATTTATTTCATCATGTTACAAATTGAATGGTGGATTCAGTCTAACTCCAATTGGCTGGAAGTATTCTCATGAATTGTCTAATTCAATTGCTATAGCTTATATCTGCCACAGGTGCGATGAACTTGTATTAGTAGTAGATCAAAATCGAGAAGTGGTTAGTTTAGATATTCTATGTTAAATAAGCGCCGAATTGTATTGGTTTTTCTATGCTTTTTGAAACAATAAGTTACACGTCATCGGGCCGTTCTAACGTGTTGCATACCTTGCGTCGTTTATGGAAAAAGCTAAAAATTGAGGGTAACAAAACCCTCCAATATGTCGTCTATAATATAAGTCAACCGCTACCGAAAGGAGATTGTGTATGATTCTAACAAGATTCAGCAGCAATGCGCTAATTCGGGCATCGGCTATCTTATCGGTGCTATTAGGTCTATTGTATTTACCGTCTAACCATTCGCTTCCCATTATCGGACTTGGCCCTGAATTGGCCGGAGGACAACAATTAGCAGTGCATTGGGCAATGTATGCGATGTTTGGAGGTGCTTGTATTTTCGTTGGCTCCTTCTTACTGAACATGAGTCGTTCCATTGGATTCAAACGCTTTATTTTAGCGCTTTGCCTTATATCTACCTTTTTGTTAATAGCAGCGCAACTCCCACCTCTTTTTTGGTGGATGTTTGTTGGAGGGGCGGTATTCTCTTGGTCAAGCGTTCTCGGCTTCTGTCTCCACCTCTCCTTGTTGCTCCTTGCAATGTGGGGAGCAGTAATCACGATTCACGCACTCGAACGCTGAAGCCAACGAAATAAAGAAAGGGAAGCAATTGCTCAATGTCATTAAGTTAAGCTCAAAGACAAGACCGAGAACAAAAATGGAGTCCGAAACGGCATGGGAAAAAGCCCTGTGCCGTTTGTTTTTTGGTTGCAATCAAGGAAAATGCGTACAGCAAACAAAGCGGAGGGAAAATCCGCTTAAAAAAATGTTCCGTGAGCGCAGGAAATGTATGTCTGCAAACGTGAACGGCAACCGTGAAGTTGACTTGGTAGGGGTGCCGTTTATACCATTTGGGAAATAAGCTGGCTGGAGATCGTATTCGTCGTGGAAGCGACGACACGGGCGCTGGCGCGGCGTAATCCCACCTTCCTCAACAGCGATCAAGGGAGCCATTTTACCAGTCCGCAGTATATCGAGCTGATGAAGGGAAACGACGTGCGAATCAGCATGGACGGTAAGGGCCGCGCCAATGACAACATCGTCATTGAGCGCTTCTGGCGCAGTCTGAAATACAACGAGGTCTACATACGGTCAACAAAAAGCTTTTTTTTCAAGTATGAAGAATAATTGTACTTTGTCGTGGGAAGGATGTAAGTTGTCTTAAGAAATATAAACCAGCTTAAAAGTTAAAGAACATGTCCCTTGATAAAAATACTTTACCGATCGTTCTAAAAATGATAAGATTACTCCAGGTTCAGATTAATCTTAATTATCATCTAATTAGAACGATCATTCTCTAATGGTCGTTCTAATTAAAAAGGAGAATCGCATGAAGTATACAGTAATTACAGGAGCAAGTTCAGGAATCGGTTATGAGACTGCGTTAGCGTTTGCTGCTCGGGGAAAAAACCTGATCATTGTTGCCAGAAGGTTGGACAAGCTGAAGAGCTTCAATCAAAAATCCAGGAAGTAAATTCTGATTTAGACGTTATTATTATTCCAAGTGACCTTTCGGTTACTGATCAGGCTTACAGCCTATATAACGATTTGAAAAAATATCAAATCGAGACATGGATCAATAATGCAGGACTTGGAGAAGGTTCTCTTGTTGTTGATAAGAAGCTGGAAAAAGTGGAGACGATGCTGCGTGTTAACATCGAATCCTTAACCATTCTTTCTACGCTATATGTGAGAGATTATGCCGATGTAGAAGATACTCAACTGATTAATGTATCTTCAGCACTTGGATATGCGATCGCTGTTGGCAGTGTTACTTATTCCGCATCAAAATATTTCGTTAGTGCCTTCACAGAAGGGCTTGCCAAAGAGCTTGAACTGAAAGGCGCAAAGTTAAAGGCGAAAATCCTGGCACCAGCTTTCACAGAAACAGAATTTGCGAAAAAATCAATTGATGTTGAAGATTATGATTACAAAGCTAATAAGCCTAAGTATCACACCGCTAAGGAAATGGCAGGCTTCATGGTAGAGCTGTATGATAGCAACGAAGTGGTAGGAATTGTAGATCAAAATTATACTTTCAATTTAAGAAGACAAATTTATCCAGTGATTTCAGAATTCTAACTCAAGTAATCTCACTTAAATAGGAGGAATAAAGATGGAAAAATTATGGAGTAAAATAAAAATTGGAAATATGGAATTGCCTCATCGACTAGCGATGGCGCCAATGACACGCAATAGAGCGCAAGAAGATGGTACACCTGGAGAGTTGGCTGCACTTTATTATGCTCAACGCGCCTCCTTGGGACTTCTAATTACGGAAGGCGCACAACCATCAGACGATGGTCAAGGATACTTAATGACACCTGGGATCTATACAGAAAAGCATATTGAAGGATGGAAAAAGGTGACCAGTGCCGTGCATGAAGCAGGCGGATACATCTATATCCAATTAATGCATGCCGGTCGTGTATCGCACCCTGACAATACACCGCATCATCGGCAGCCGGTAGCGCCATCTGCAATTGCTCCGGGGATAGAAACGTTTACAGCTACAGGTAAACAGGAGATCCCGGTACCACGCGAACTAAGTAAAGAAGAAATTCAAACCACCATTCAAGATTATCGAAAAGCCGCGGCTGCAGCTATTGCAGCAGGCGCTGACGGTGTTGAAATTCATGGAGCAAACGGATATTTAATTAACCAATTTATTGGAGAAAATTCAAACACGCGGACGGATGAGTATGGCGGTTCTATAGAAAATCGCGCTCGCTTTGGGATTGAAGTAGCCAAAGCCGTCGTTGATGAGATTGGCCCAGAGAGAACGGGCTTTCGCATTTCTCCAGGGACGCCTCTTGGCGGAATTCAAGATGGTGAACAAGGGCCAGAGCTTTACCGTTACTTGACGAAAGAATTAGCTAAATTGAATTTAGCATATCTTCACGTCATGCACCTTGGAAATGATGAATTACTCCAAGACATTCGTTCCTTATGGACGAATCCGCTATTAGTCAATCGGGCTGGGCGGACAATAGACAATATCAGTGTTGATATTGATAGCGGCCTTGCTGATTTAGCTCCTGTTGGAGTATGGGCATTAGCTAATCCGGATTTTGTGGAACGGCTTAAAGCAGGCGCTCCATTAAATGAAGCAGATCCTGCAACATTTTATAGCGGCGGGAGCAAGGGGTATACGGATTATCCTACATTGAAAGAATTAGAGCGCCAGGAAAGTAAGTAATTGGCTTCCTTTGATCCATCTGCACCTCTACAAGGAAACAAACGGAAGGATGTGAATGAATAATGAAAACACTTATGAAAGCAGCTCAAATTCCCAAGTATTCAAAAGAACTCCATGCTCAAGTCAATGATATTCCTATTCCGGAAATTGCTGATAACGAAGTTTTGGTAAAGGTCAAAGCTGCTGCTGTCAATCCACTCGAAATGTTAGTGATTACAGGTAGCGTGAAACTGATTCAAGATTATAAATTCCCGCTGACACTTGGTAATGAATTGGCAGGAATTGTTGAAAAAGTAGGGAGAAATGTAAAAGGATTTTATATAGGTGATGAAGTCTATACACGACTACCACTAAATAAAATTGGCGCTTTTGCGGAATATGCTGCGATTGATGCTAACGCAATTGCGCCTATGCCTAAAAACTTGTCCTTTGCAGAAGCCTCTGCCGCAGCATTAACGGGGCTTACGGCGTATCAGGGCTTGCATGAAGAACTTGAGGCACAGTCAGGCAAGTCTGTATTTATCCCAGGTGGATCGGGTAGTTTTGGCCAAATGGCTGTCCCGATTGCAAAGGCTATGGGGCTTAAGGTTATTGTTAGCGGCAACTCACAAGCACGCGAGCGTACTTTAGAAATTGGTGCAGACCAATATTTAGATTACACCAAGGAAAACTATGTTGATTTGTTGTCAAATATTGATTATGTAATAGATACCTTGGGCCCAGGGGAATTCGATAATGAATTGAAAATCATTAAACCAGGTGGAAGATTACTTTCTCTCCGTACAGGGCCAAATAAGCGGTTTGCTGAAGATAATAATTTTCCATGGTGGAAAAAGAAGCTTTTTTCTCTTGCTGGCGCCAAATATGATAACAAGGCCAAGAAGCAAAATGTAGAATATCGCTTTATTTTTGTTCGTTCCGATGGAGCACAGCTAAAAAAAATCACAGAAATGATTGAAAAAAATAATATCGTTCCACCGCTGCATCCAAAACAGTTTACGATTAGCGAAATAAATGAAGCGTTAGAATTAGTCGCAAATGGACGTCCAAAAGGGAAGGTGATTATAAATTTCTAATGAAAGCGCGAGGTGATGATCATGGCAAGACACAAAGAATTTGAAGTAAATGAAGTATTGGATAAAGCAATACATCTTTTTTGGATGCAAGGGTATGAAAAAACTTCGATGCAAGAATTGGTTGAGTATATGGGCATTCACAGAAGAAGTATCTATGATACTTTTGGGGATAAGCATGCCTTATTTATGAGGGCACTTCAACGATATGAGGCTATCCAAAATAAAAAAATGAGGTTGCTCGTCGAGAAGCAAGAGCCGGTTAAAGAATTATTACGTCTTTTTTTAGAGACTACTTTAGAGAAAGGAGATGACCCTCAAGGCTGTTTCATCGTTAATTCTGGTGTAGAACTAGGAATATTAGATCAAGAAGTTTCTTCCTTTGTTGAAGATAGCTATTTAAAAACGGAGAAGTTATTATATAATCTCATTCTTGTTGGTCAACAAACAGGGGAAATCGAATCCAAACTTGATCCTGAGGCCCTTTCTCATTACTTCATGAATGCTTGGTTAGGGTTGCGTACAATGGTTAAAACAGCAACAAATCAAGAGAAATTATCGGGGATAATTCATACCACACTTAGCATTTTAGGCTGAGAAAATATAAATATTTATCGAGAAGAGAGGATTGAAAAACCATGTCAAATCAAGAAATGATGCGAGCGATTGGCTACTATAAGCCAGAAAAGGGAGTACCGCCGTTTGAGGAAGTTAAAATTAAAAAACCAATACCGACAGGACGGGATTTGCTCATACAAGTAAAGGCGGTTTCCGTGAATCCAACGGATTGGCGCACCTACAAGGCCAAGAAGCCAGACGATTCATCGCTCACGATAGCGGGCCAGGATGTTGCCGGCGTGGTAGTCCAAACAGGGCCGGATTGTCATTTGTTCAAAGCCGGTGACGAAGTGTATTATGCGGGCAGCAACATTCGTCCAGGGGGATTCAGCGAGTTTCACCTGGTCGATGAACGAATCGTCGGCAAAAAGCCGAAAAGTTTGGATTTCGCAGAGGCAGCGGCATTGCCGTTAACAACCATTACAGCGTGGGAAGCTTTTTATGATCGCTTGGGTATTTCTCGAAATCCGGTGGACAATAAGGGGAAAAGCATTTTAATTATTGGAGCAGCGGGGGGCGTCGGATCGATTGCAACACAGTTGGCCAAGCTTGCCGGTCTTACCGTTATCGCTACAGCGTCTCGTCCTGAATCGATTCAATGGACGAAAGAAAATGGCGCCGATCATATTTTCGATCATCATCAACCGTTTGAACCGCAGTTAAAGGAGCTTGGGCTGAGTGGGGTTCCGTATATTTTTGTTTTGAATAACCCGGACCAGCATTTGAAAGAAATGAAAAAAGTGATTTTGCCGCAAGGAAAAATTTGCTCCATTTTGCCGTTTGAACAGCCTGCCGATCTAGGTGAATTGTTTGTAAAAAGCGTGACCTTCGTTTGGGAGTTGATGTATACCCGTTCGTTGTTTCAGACGGATGATATGATTGAGCAGCATCGGTTGCTTAACGAAGTCTCAAATCTCATTGATTCCGGGAAAATACGCACCACGATCAGAGAACGTATCACGCCTATTAATGCTGCTAATCTGAGACAAGCCTTTGAAAAAAGCATGTCAGGCCGTACAATCGGCAAAATCGTGTTGGAAGGATTCGGGAAGTAAACAAAAACCATATAAAAGGAGCCGTCAAAATGAATATTTCTGAACAAGTCGCATTTGTTACCGGAGCGAACCGGGGGCTCGGCCGCCATCTTACGCTTGAACTTCTATCCAGAGGGGCCAAGGTTTATGCGGGGGCAAGAAATCCGGACTCCGTCGATATCCCCGGCGCAATACCTGTAAAGCTTGACATTACCAATCCTCAAGAGGTAGCTGCAGCCGCTTTGACCGCCAAGGATGTTACGCTTCTGATCAACAATGCAGGTTCTTCGACAGGCGCTTCTTTGCTTGACGATGATCTCGATCGCATACATGCGGAGTTTAATACGCACGTTTTTGGCACCTTATCAATGGTTCGTGCTTTCGCGCCTGTTATTTCCAATAATGGCGGAGGGACCATTCTGAATATTCTTTCCGTATTGTCCTGGTTTAGTATGGGAGGCGCAGGCGCATATACAGCTGCCAAGGCGGCCGAATGGGGATTAACAAACGTGTTGCGCTTGAATCTATACCCTCAACAAGTAAGAGTGGCTGGCTTGCATGTGGGTTATATGGACACAGACATGACGTCAGGCATTGAAGCTCCCAAGTCCAACCCCGCAGATATTGCCAAAATCGCGATTGACGGAATAGAATCGGGCAGTTTTGAAATTCTCGCCGATGATGCGAGCCGCCAAGTCCAAAGGGGTCTCGCAGGTGGTGTAGCTGCCATCTACCCTCAGCTCTCCTGATACGTTGGGTCGTCGATTTTTCCTGTCCTTATCTGTAGGCAGAATGCATGAAATGGATTACAAGTTTGGAGAAATGGCAAAGGTGGGCTGCTGGATGAGCAAAACGGTACTTATCACCGGAGCGTCAGGCGGAATTGGCAAAGCGTTGGCGGATCGTTTTGCCAAGGATGGTTACAATTTGGTGCTGGTAGCACGCAGCGGGGACAAGCTTGCGGAGCTTGCGAAGGACTATCGGGAAAAGTATCGCGTACACGCGACGGTCTTCACCGAGGATGTTGCATTGCCCGGAGTGGCGGAGAAGATTTACGCGGAGCTCAAGGGAAAAGGGATTGCCGTCGACTATCTCGTTAACAATGCAGGCTTCGGTTTGTATGGGGCTTTTTTGGAGACGCCGTTGGAGCAAGAGACGAATATGATCGATGTCAATATCAAGGCGCTGACGGTGATGACGAAGCTGTTCTTGCCGGACATGGTCAAACGAGGTCAAGGCGGCGTGATGAATGTGGCTTCGGTGGTTGCTTTTTTTCCGGGACCTCTGATGTCGGTTTACTACGCGACAAAGGCGTATGTGCTGTCGTTCACCGAGGCGCTGGGGAACGAGTTGAGCGGCACGGGCGTGACGGTAACGGCACTGTGTCCGGGATTGACGGCAACCGGCTTCGTTGATCGTTCAGGTATGGGCGCTTCGAAGCTGTTTCAGAGGGGAGGCATCATGGAAGTCGGACAGGTGGCTGATGAAGCATACCGAGGATTCATCGGTGGCAAGACATTCATCATGCCAGGGGCTCGCAACCGCTTCATAACGTTTCTCCCGCGGTTGTTGCCGCGCAAGCTGGTGGCCCGTGCAGTTTCTACGCAGAACAGGACGGAACATTGACCTGATAGAGGATCAACACAGTCAAGGGCCGAAAACGGAGTTGGACTTATCGTGACTGAAGGGACGGTGATTGATTATCCGGACGGACTCCTTCAATTTGTCCAATGTCCCTCATTTCTATGGCGAAGCGGCGCTAAGCGGTTGGGCAGCTGTCGTGAATGAGGTGCGCCAAGCGGGTGGGCGGATTATACCGCAGATTTGGCATATGGGAGCGCGAGGCCAGGTTGACGAGTATATTTTCTGGGAGAAAACGAACCCCCGCACCGACAGTTACGGCGGCGACATGTTGGCCCGCACCCGCTTCGCGACGGAGGTTATCGAAGCTTGCCGTCAGGCAGTCGGACCGGAATTTCCAATTGTGTTTCTGGCACGTTTTCTTGCTCCTTTGTCTGATGCATGCAAAATCGTCACCAGTACGGCGTTTAAACAAGGAGAGACTTCTGGAGAAAAAGTAGTAATAAGAGTAGGAGAAGGCACCGTGAAGATGCCTTCTCTTTGACTTTTTCAGTCCCCTGTGTGTCAATTTCACCACGTAAATCGGTTTTATCCATCATTTTAATCTTTGAATTGCTACCCACTATAACACTGCCTGACTGAGTTACAGTTAGAGGAGCGAATGCCCCGATGCGTGAATATGGTGTGTTTTACGTTTATCAAGCAAAGAGATGAGATGGTTGATCGAAGAAGCGGTGTACGTCATATAACAATGCTTTCACCACCTAACCGCATCGCGGCCGGTCCCTCCGGGACCTTAAAGTGGTGGGGGGTCGTGAATACGGGAACGTTATAGGAAATCAGTGCAATGCAACTTTTTAATCTCAAATTGTTGAGTAGACTGTGCTAAAATAAATGTAATAAATTCACAGAAGGTGGAAACAGATATGAAATGGCAAGAAGTAAGAGAACTGTTTCCGAACCAATTTGTTTTAGTATCTATTATTAAATCACATGAAGATCAAGACAGAAAAATTATTGATGAAGTAGCACCTATTCGTACTATATCTGACGAGGAAGCGAACAAAGAATTTTTTAAAGCTGCACCTGGGAACATTGTATATCACACGTCCAAAGAGGAATGCGTTGTATATATTCGCAGAGATCCCCCGGTGAGGGTGAGACGATAATGCGAGTATGATGGACAATTAATTACAGCTTCGGTCGATTCGATGGAATTGTTATTGATCATTTTGAAATAAAGGACATAGAAATTGATGTTGGATTGCTTCCCAAGGACCATAAGGGACTACTGGGATTAGATATACTTAAAAATTATAATTACATTTTAAAGAGCAACGAAGATTCAATTATTGAAAATAAACCAGTAGAATTTCTACTTGATCGAAGTAAAAAGTTAGAAGCTCCTGACATTGCTAAACCAACGGATGAATTTTTAGAGTATCAAGAGATCATTGAGAAACTAAACAATTCAAGACAGAAGTTACATGAACTATTAAATACAGTAGACCCATCGGTGCTGGGAAAAAGACATTTTATACACCCAGTCTTTAAAAAGATGTTATTAATTGAATGGGTTAAATCACTGTACTTGCATGAACAAAGACATATTAAACAAATAAATGAAATTATAGATAGACTTAAGTAAAATGAGCTGCATATTCAGGGCATTCGCCCTCGGTCCGGCAGAAGTTGAAGAGGATTCGATTGGAGTAACTCAGATACTGCCATTGAATTAGGTTGTAACGTAATCGAGGAGCCAAAGGAAAGAGAAGGAGACCCTGATAGAAGAGGAACCTTTAAAGACTTCTCGGGGAATATCTGGTCAGTTGGGACTCAGACCGGTCTGGCAGCAATGCTATAGGTGCCGCGTTACGGAGGTTACAACACAACCGTCGTCATCGTTCTTGAAGTGCAAGTCGAATTCCGAGCGCGCAATAGATGCTCCCGACGACCTTGCCCTGCCATTTGAGCACGGTTGGATTGCGCCGCAGAAAGGCACCCAAGCGCCCTGCGCCGATCGCAAATACGAGCGTGCTGAGCAGTCCCAGGATGACAAAGATGATTCCAAGGATGACCAACTGGAGTAAGATCGCTCCGTTCTGTGGGTTGACGAATTGGGGAAGGAAACCCAGGAAGGCAGAGATTTCACATAACACCATATCACGCATCCATCAGATGATTCTTATCAGGCTGTAGATATATCAATTCACTTCACTTTTAGATTAATCGCCTACCGCATCGCGGCCGTTCCCTTCGGTCACTTAAGGCGGGGTTCGTGAATGCGGGAACGTAGCTAAAATTGCCGAAAGACGGGGAAAACATGATTGGATATTCAAAACCAATATTAAGTTTGATAGGGTTAGTTTTATTCATCATGACATTAGTAACCCATTTATGTTTTAGATATACAAGAACATCTGATGTTGGACTGGCGATGCTGCTTTCTCTAGCTAATGCGTTAATGTTAGTGTTCACAATGTTATGGAGTGTAATGGGTTTAATTGAATTACGTATATTGTTGAAGTCGAACAAGAATATCAAAAATAATTTGCAAATAGGTAGACTTAGTAGAGAGGAATATAAAGATAAGTCAAAAAGAAATTACTATGGATTGGCTATAAATATCAGTTACTTAGTTCTTACCATAATTCAGTTGGGTTATGTTATTTATAACTGGGATGAAGTAAACGTATAAGTATATTAAGGTCAACTTCAGCCGGACACATTCAAGAAACCTACGAAGAGCATTTAAATAATTTTGATTATTGCTTCAGATAATCTTTAAGGAGTAAAGCGATGAATCCACCAAAGCATATCGTTTCGGCAGCTGCGATAGTTTTAAATGATAAAAATGAAATACTGCTTATCAAAGGTCCAAGGAGAGGCTGGGAGATGCCTGGGGGACAAGTAGAAGAAGGGGAATCATTAAGTAATGCTGCAATTAGAGAGACTAAGGAAGAATCAGGAATTGACATCGAAATTATTGGTGGAGAATTAATTCAAACAGCAGAAAGCTTGGAGTCTGGATTTTTCCCGATAAAAGAAGCACTAGAAAAAGTGGAATGGAAAGATTTCAGGCAAAGAATAGAGTACTGCTTAAGACCTGAAATACAACCTTTTTGTATTGAGTTTAATGATAAAAAGAATATTTGACTTAAGGGAGTTGGACGACGTGAAACAAAACGTTAGCTAATTCCCTAAAGCTTAACCATAAGGAGCAAATGTTTTGATACAAAAAGAGCTATTTTTAAAGCGACGGTATCTGTCTTTTAAAGATTTAGGCCTTCACACAGGTATAGATCTACCTATAATAAATGCAGGAAATATTACTTTTTACCACTATACTCGTGTTGATAGATTATCACTTATTCTTAATGATGGAGGCGGATTAAGGGCATGGAGAAGGGTAGCATGTCCATCTCCCCCGGAAGAACTTATTAACTCATTTCTAATTGAAGGATTTCTAAGTCCATTGCCTGATTGGCTGATTAAAAGCACATACTATAGTGATCTTGGTTATGAATTAACAAAGAAATATATCGGCAAGCTGTTACTTGAAGTTACAATACCAATTAGTCAGTATACTATTTATGTTTCAGAATATTCCCATATACTAGAATGCAAAGCTCTTGAACATGGAAAAGGCTATGGTCTTGCAATTGGTTATGATTGTAGTAATGGTAGGGAGAGTACTCAAGCCTATGTGAATTCATATATTCCGATTCAGAACTATTTAAGACATCATCATGCACCAATTATTCAAGTAATTAATAATGAAGAAGGGATTATAATACCGAGTAACTATATTAAGATTTGTGAATTGCAGCCTCTAAAGGATCTCAACGAAGAAGGAGACTTCAGCTAACACCGCGTTCAAGCTCAGCCTTACGTCTGCGCGGTCGCCGAGAGGCATTTCGCAAGGAACGGGCTCAGGCGACATCCTCGCGTTCGTGAATATGAGGAACGTTAGCCGAAATACCTGATTCTTTATTAAACATAAATAATACATCTGGAAGGGAATACAAAAATGAATAAAATCAGCAAAGAAACTTCAGAGCATTATATTTGAGGAACGAATTGTGATGGATGGCATTTATTGAAACGAGAGGATCTAAGTATTATTCATGAAAGAATGCCTCCGGACACAAATGAGGTTAGACACTTTCATAATAAATCTAGACAATTCTTTTTTATTCTTAAAGGGAAAGCATCTATCGAAATTAATGGTATAGTTCACGAATTAACTCAACATGAAGGCATTGAAATCCCACCCCAAATAACTCATCAAATTTTTAATAGATCATCTAGTGATATTGAATTTTTAGTAATATCTCACCCAACAACAAAGGGAGATAGAACATTAGACAATTAGGTGTTTCAATGATATCAGGTACTCCTAAAGATAGGAGCTATCTAGGTAGGACGACATCGTGAATATGACAACGTTATACGAAAGCCCCTTAAAGGCAAAGTGAAAGCAAAATCGAAGGACATAAATAAAATGAAACAATCGGCGTTTTTCAGTGATCTCCCTCGGGCGGTCGTGTCTTGTCTTGCTTTGGCAGCAAGCTAGAGAGGGTAACACGGCGATCATTGCACGTATGCAGAAGACCTATGGCTGCGTCCGGTCGCAGATTCAGGCGTAAGCATTACTTAAGGAATCACAGCCTACCCCCTTGAATGGCAGAAGGTTAGGCTGTGATTGATCGACTGCTGACCGTTCGCAGTTTGCCGTCGCAATAGGCTACTGCTGAGGTAATCTCGTCAGCATTACCACTGTCTCGGCGCGAGTAACGCTCTCTCCCGGCGCGAATCGATTGCCGCTGCGTCCTGCCACGATGCCAAGTTCAACGGCTTTGCTAACGTATCCTTTGCCCCAAGTCGGGATGTCCCGATCGTCTACAAAATCAGTTTCGGCGTCCGTGGACGGTGGTTGTTTCATCAGGCGCATCATGATGGATACCGCTTCCGTGCGTGTAATGGGCTTCTGCGCTCGGAACGAACCATCCTCATATCCCGTCAGAATGCCTTCCTTCGCTGCTATGGCCACATGTCCCTGCGCCCACGACGGGATGTCTTCCTGATCTGTGAAAGGAAGCGCGAAGTCGCCTGGATTTGTCCAGCCCTTGAATTGGGCAATGAAAGCGACGAATTCAGCGCGCGTAACAGGTTGATCCGGGCGGAAGGTTTGATCTGGGTATCCTTTCGCTATTCCCTTGCCGACAGCTTGTATGATGACTTCCTTCGCCCAATGTCCCGCCAAATCCGAAAAACTCACTTGCGGTGTTTCAGTAACGGGGTCCGGGTCCGGCTGAACAGGAGAAGCGGCGCGTTCCACCTCAAGGACATACCGTTTCTTGGTACCGTTTTGCGCCGTGACTTCGATTTCTATCGTATTGCTGCCAACTTGAAGCGGGATCAACAGCGCTTCCCCGCTCGTCTGCTTGGTTTCGCCGATATGCAAGACAGCGTTGGCATCATCGAGTTTCGCTGTCACTTCAATCGTACTGATCTCATGTTCGACTTTCACTTGGTAGTTCGTCGTGCTTCGATTAAACTGCGGACTCAGCGTGCCGGTATTAAGCGATAATGATGCTAGATCAGCGTTGTTGCTTAAAACTGGCGCTCCGCCGCCGCCGCCACCGCCGCCGCCACCATTGCCGCCGCCGCTGCTCGATTGCGGTGCGGCACTCGCAATATTGGACGTGCCCTGATGCTTGCCTCCCAGGACGTTCAGCCGGAACTGATAGGTCGCGCCGTTCCTCAGCCCCGTTACGATAGCGCTGGTTGAAGCGGCAGTGAGCGGAGCGGCAGTTTCTCCCCATTCCCATGTCGCTCCGCCATCTTCGGAATACTCGACATTGATCGATGTCGCTCCCGTCGGCGGGCTGAACGACAGCGTCACCGTGCCGTCACCTGCAACAGCGCTCAAATCCGACAACGGCTTCACTTCCGTGTAAATCACAACCTGATTCGGGACGAGATTCATGACCGCAATATCGCCGGAGCCGGTGACGGCGATCCCTCGCGGATACGACAAAAATTCGCTCCACTTCGTAATAAACTCGCCTTCTGTCGTAAAAGTCTGCACCCGACCCCAGCCGGAATCCACCACATAAACGGTGCCGGCTGCATCTACCGCTACCCCGAAAGGTCCGGAAAATTGCCCGTCCGCATTCCCGGAAGCTCCCCATTTCGTCAATAAGCTGCCGTTCGCCGTATATTTGACGATCCGATGATTATTGAAATCCGCAATATATAGATTGTCGCTGGCATCGATCGCAATGCCTTGCGGGTTGTTAAACTGATCATCCCCGGCGCCTTGGGCGCCCCACTTCGCTTTCACAATGCCGGTCGAAGAAAACTTTTGAATAGTATGATTATGCCCATCGGCTACATATACGTTATCCAGCGAATCCGTTGCTATGCCGGTGATAAATTGAAATTTCCCGGCAACAGTGCCGTCTCCGTCCCATTCCGTGATAAAGCTTCCGTCAGCCCCAAACTTCTGCACCCGGTCATTACCGTGATCCGCGACATACACGGCGCCGGCCTTATCGAGCGCGATGGCCATAGGCTCGTCGAACTGTCCCTGACCCGATCCATAGCTGCCCCATTTCTGCACAAACTGTCCCGTCGAATCGTATTTCAGAATCCGGTGATTCATCCGATCCGCCACATAGAGGTTGCCGACGCCGTCCGCAGCGACATGCAACGCCTCCAGAAACTGTCCGTCCTTGGAGCCGCCCAGCGAGGCGATATAGCTGCCGGTGGCGTCGAACACTTGCGCACGATATCGATCGGTCACATACAGATTTCCGCTGCCGTCTACCGCTATGCCCTTGGGGGCGTTCAAGAACCCTTCCCCGCCTCCAGCGCTCCCGAATGCATCTGCATCAATCATTGTAAGTTCCAGATTGATCTTCTGCACGCGGCCGTTAGAGTCGGTAATATACAAGCCTTCATGCGCTCCGCTGTCAACCACGTAGAGTTGGGACGGAAACTCCAACTGATTGGGATTGCTGCCTTGCGAGCCCCATACCATCTGATAAACGCCGTTCGCATCGAACTTTTGCACCCGGTGGTTGTTCTGGTCGACGACATACATATTTTTGTCCACATCAACTGCAATCCCTGTCGGCTTGTCGAACTCGCCAACGTTCACGCCAACCACGCCAGTGCCGAGTGTCAGGACATGATTGCCGCTGGGATCGAACTTCTGAATCCGGTTATTGCCCGTGTCCGCCACATAAACACTGCCGTCGCTATCGACCGCAACATCCTCGGGAAACAGGAAATATCCGGGCAGAGTCGATCCCGCTCCCTTGCCGATATTGCCCAGCACTCCCCCGTTCTCGTTGAGAATGCGCACATACCCCTGCCCCTCAAGCACATACAATCTGTTGTTTGCTCCCGCCGCGATGGCCACCGCGTTGTTCATCGGCCAAGTCTCCACATAGTCGCCATTGGCATCGAATTTGACGATGCCCAGCCGTTCATCGACCACATAGCGATGGCCCGCAGCGTCGACCGCAATGTCTTTCGGTTTGGTGACGTGACTGTTGTCCGCCTCCGCAGGAATGGCGGATGTCCATGTATAACTCGGAACCGCCGCCACGCTCGTCAGCGGAAACAGGATGCCGAGCAAGCCGGCCAATGTGATCATGATTAGATTTTTTCCTAATTTCATTTCGTCACTCCATTCAACATATTTTGTATTACAGTTTGCACATACAATAACTATCATTTTAAAGCCGTTTGCTAGAAAAAGCGTCTAACCTTGGGTATACCAGATCGGTATACAAGATCCGGGAACCCGGTACACAAAACAAGGTATATAAACAAAAAAATCTGCCCCGGAAAAATAGGACAGACCATTCAGATCGAATATTCTCATTCGCTTTTGGGATCATTCTTGAATAAGTTGCAGTTCTTTGCTTTTGCGTATCGCCTCGAAGCGGCTGCTCACACCTAACTTTCCGTAAATACGGTGAATGTGCGTTTTCACTGTGCCAACCCCGATGCCGAGTTCTTCGGCAATGCGGGTATTGGGCAGTCCAAGGCAGATCAACTCCAGCACCATCGCTTCTTTCCTCGTGATCGGAGTCGTTAACTTCGGCGCCAGGTCTTTATGCAGGTTGTGTGTCTCAGTCGGTTTAGGACTGGAAAGTTGAAATTCGATGGCAAGTCGCTTCACATACTGCATGGGAACGCCGTCTGGAACCCGCATATGCTTCAGTTGCCTTAAGCGGATATACTCCGCGAGAATAAGTGCAGCCGCTTCCCCTTCATCGACAAACAGACGGATTAGCTTTTCTGGTGCTGCCAGCTGCAACGCTTTGGAAAACAGATGTACTGCAGCTTTCAAATCGTGCCGATAAAAGGAAATGAAGCTTTGTAACAGCAACACTTCGATCTGATCCAGCAGGAATCCGTCTCTCTGAATGTGTTCCGCCAAGCGTTCCAGCCATGCTTGCGCCTCATCGTACTGTTTCGCCCCGATCATCGCCCGCGCGCGTGTGATCGACTCCAGCACGCTCCATCCCGGTAGATGATCAGCTTCCTTCCTGGCAATGGACTGCGGATGATCGTTCAGCCACCTGACGGCAATCGCCTGCGATTCCGCCCCCTTCAGGTCCACGCTCAACCGGTGCAGCATGAGGCAGTTCATCCAATACGGATTCGCGGCGACTGCCGAATGTTGTTCAACTTCCGCAATAATCCTCAGGTGCGCCGATACGTCCCCCTTCGCCAGGTGGATACGCGACAGCAAGATAGCCGCCAGTACGATTATCCCTTCATGACCGCACTTTAATCCGATGGCCAAGCTTACGTCGGCATAGCTTTGCGCTTCCTCAAGACGGTTCCATTCATAGATCGCTTCCGCATAACCATGTGCGCATAGCGCCTTCCCGATGGTCTGACTATCCGCGGCATGCTGAAGCAGTTGCCCGAAAAACACCTCGGCCTGGCTCGGTTTACCCTCAACCTTAGGATCATGACGCATGGTTGAGATGGAATTGAACTTGTGATTGACGAACAAGAACAGCCCGTCCTCGCGGATTTCCTGAAAATATTGCAGGATATAACCGGTTGTCGCGGCGACTTCCGACCGGTCAGTCGCGATGTAAATACGGATCACGAGCGAATCCGCATACAATTGCTCCGCTTCCTCCGCCGACCATCGTCCGACCGATTCGGCGCGCAGCTCCTCCCAAATGGACAACAGCTGCTCCGCTTCCTCAATCTTCCCATGCAGACAAATCAGGAATATGTGCGTCAAATAAAGCCTCGGGTATTGCCGCAACCGGTCATCCGGCAGCTTCTCCAGCCAAACCGCCAGCGTGGACCACTCTTGTTTTAATTTTGAGGGCAACAAGCGCAAGATGATCGTGGCCGCGCTGTCCAACTGGTTGGCCGCAAAATATTGTTCAATCGCTTCCTCATCGTACCCATGCTCTTCAAACCAGGCAGCCGCAGAGGCATGCAAATTAGACAGCTCATCGCCTTCCCGTTTACTTAAGCGGTCTTGCAGAAAATCACTGAACAGATGATGATAGCGAAACCATTCCTTGCGCCGATCCAGCGAGATGAGAAACAACTGGTTCTTGTCGATATATTCCATCATCGACTGACTATTCCGCAATCCGGTCACCCTGTCGCACAGCGAGGCGCAAATACGAGGCAGGAAGGAGGTTTTGAGCAGAAAGGCCCGTACGTCTTCCGGCTGCTGCTCAAACACTTCTTCCCACAAATAATCGGTGATCGGCCACTCTTCTCCTCTAGGCGTGCTATTCAGCTCCTTCTGCTGAAAGGAAAGGGCGGCAAGCTGCATCCCGACAATCCAACCTTCCGTTTTGTTCACCCAACCGGCGATCTTTCCGTTGTCCGCTTCCATGTTCAGCCTGGTGCGAAAAAACGCCGCGGCCTCCTCGTCAGAAAAACGCAGATCCTCACGGCTCAGCCGATTCAGTTGATCCGTCGCCAGCAGCCTTGACAGATGCAGCGGGGGTTCTGTGCGCGAGAGCAGGATCAAGTGCGTGTGAGCAGGCATTTGCTGGATGAAATAGGCAAGTGTTTCGTGAATGTCAGGCATTGTGATGACATGATAATCATCGAGCAGGATGACCATGTCGTCGGCAGCGGACTTGCGATTCAATTCGTTCAGCATAATCGCAAGCCCCTGCTCGCAAGAACCGGGTTCTTTATTGATGAATAACAACGGAAGTTGACTGTCCAATAACGAGTAGCAATCAATCAGGCTTGAAGCGACATAACCCCAGAAACGCATCAGGTCATTGTCCCTGGCATCCAGCGACAGCCAAGCAATCGGTTGGCGCTGCTCGCGGACCCAGGAGACAGACAGCGAGGTTTTACCGTATCCGGCAGGCGCGCACAAAAGCGTTGCTTTTTTGAAGAATGCTTGGTTCAACTGCGAAAGCAGACGCGGACGCGTTATATGATCGTGAGAGATGCCGGGCACTTCCATTTTAGTCATAATCATGACCTTGTTCATGCTCACAGTCCCTTCTCTGAAAAATCAAGCGCCATTATACATTTGGTACGCATTGTTAAGAGCGGGTGCAGTTGGAATCAACATAAATGATATTTTTATACGTGTCAACGATATCAGCGCTTACTCCGAATTATTCTAATATGGTGAGGAAGCGAACCTTTTTAGACAAGAAGCGGCGCACTTCATCCCGTCGGAGTCCAAGGGAGCGGCTTATGCGGAGGGGGAGGGGCGTAATGCGGTATTCCTGGCCAATTTTGCAAAGTTTGCGGCATGTTTGTTCCCCGTTTACCTTCCGTTTACTTTCGCTTTCTATAATCGGCTTGAAATTGCCGGAAAGCCCGATAGAAAGGAAAGGAACTTATGAACCAATTACCAGTTGTACAGTTTCAACACGCATCGAAAAAAATCGGAAGAAAGACGATTGTGGACGATCTGTCGTTCGATATTCCGGCCGGAGAGATATTTGGCTTCTTAGGCCCCAACGGAGCGGGAAAGACGACCACCATTCGCATGATGGTAGGACTGATCAAGATCAGTCGGGGCGATATTTTCATTATGGGACACAGTATTACCAAAGATTTCAACAAGGCGATTCGGCATGTAGGCGCTATTGTTGAGAATCCGGACTTATACAAATATTTGACAGGGTATCAAAATTTAAAGCACTACGCGCGGATGGTTCCTGGCGTTGCCAAAGCCCGCATTGGAGAAATTGTAGAAATCGTTGGCCTTAAGGACAGGATTCATGACAAAGTGAAAACCTATTCCCTTGGCATGAGGCAACGGCTGGGGATTGCCCAGGCCCTTCTGCACCGCCCTTCGCTTCTCATTTTGGATGAACCGACCAACGGGCTTGATCCCGCGGGGATTCACGAATTGCGCAACGACTTGAAAAGACTTGCTCACGAAGAAGGCGTTGCCGTTTTCGTTTCAAGCCATTTGCTTTCCGAAATGGAATTGATGTGTGATCGAGTGGGGGTTCTGCAAAATGGAAAGCTGGTCCGTATTCAAAGCATACAAGACTTTGTCCATAACGGCGGAAGTTCTCATGTGTGTGTCACCGTTGAACCTTCTCAAATCGAACAAGCCCAAAGGTTGATTGCTACTTTGAACAAGGCAGCCTTGCCCGCAAAACAGCCGGGGCAGTTGTTGATTCCGTTGAACAAAGATGAAATACCAACAATAAATAAGCTCTTAATGGAAGCGGGCATTCAGGTATACAGCATTCAAGTGCAAGAGATGACCTTGGAGGATAAATTTCTGGAGATCACGGAGGAGAAAAAATGATCGGATTGGTTGCCAACGAAAGCATGAAAATATACAGCCGAAAATTGACGTGGATTCTGCTGTCGCTGCTGTTTGCCATCACTATAGGCTCCTCGACCTTAGGTAAAATCAACAACACGAATTCCACAGATTGGCGGGCTGAAACAGCACAGCTTGTCCAGCAGTATGAAGAACGTTTAAAAATTACGGAGCTGTCTCCTACGCTGCGTGCCGATGCTGAAAACAAGCTGAAGATTGCGAAGTATCGCTTAGAAAACGACTTCCCTGGACCCTCCAATAATCCATGGTCGGCTTTGCTCACTTTTTCCGGCTTAATCGAAATGGTCATCGTTTTCGCAATCATCATTGCTGCGGATATGGTAGCCGGAGAATATACCGCCGGAACGATGAAGCTTTTGCTGATCCGCCCGCATAACCGCACAAAAATACTATTTTCCAAGTATATCACGGTCTCTTTGTTTGCTGTCGTTATGCTGGCGCTTTTGGTGGTATGCGGTTATGCTGCGAACGCTTTGTTTTATGGACTGGGCAACATCCACACGACGGATTTATTTTTGAACCAGCAGGGACAAGTTGTACAGCTGAATGTTTTGATGCAGGTCATCAAAATGTACGGTTTAAGTATTTTTCCGGTCATGGGCTATGTCACACTTGCTTTCGCGGTATCGACGGTTCTGCGCAACAGCGCCTTAGCGCTCGGAATCTCGTTGTTTGTGATGATCGTGGGCAATTCCATGATTGAAGCGACAGCGAAGATGGAGTGGTTAAAATATCTTCCTTTTGCCAACAGCGACATCAGCCTGTACATTTTTCATCTCCCGGCCAGACCTGAAATGACGCTGAACTTTTCCATCACCGTGTTGCTTGTATACATCTTCGCACTGACCCTTCTAAGCTGGATCGTATTCAAGAAACGCGACGTATCGATCTAGTGGTCATGTTATACATTTCATTAGATAATGGAAAAATAGAGATTACCCTGGCAAGAAAGGAGGAAGGAAGAATGCGTTCACACAAAATACTGATCATTGACGACGAACCTGGCATTGTTAAGATGCTGGAAACCATTCTGCGCAAGGAAGGTTATACTTCCATCGGCAGTGCCTTCACAGGCCAGGAAGCCATGGAAAAAATAAACCATCATTCGTATGACTTGATTGTATTGGATGTCATGCTGCCCGATGCGGACGGATTCCAACTATGCCAAAAAATCCGTCAGTATACCGCCGTGCCCATCCTGTTTCTTACCGCCCGTTCAAGCGATTTGGATAAATTGACCGGACTCGGGATCGGAGGGGACGATTATATTACGAAGCCCTTTAATCCCTTGGAAGTCGCCGCGCGCATTCATGTGCAGTTTCGAAGACTGGAACAATATCAATCCGCTTCGCAAGCAACGGAGACGTATTGTTTCGGTCCCGTCGTCATCGATAAAAAGGCTGCTCAATTATGGGTGAATGGAGAGCAAATTTCTTGTCCGGCTAAAGAATTTGAGCTTCTGCTGTTCCTCGTCGACCATCCCAATCAGGTATTTACCGCAGGGCAGTTGTACGAGCATGTATGGGGCTATGATAGCATGGGAGACGAGAAAACGGTTGCCATTCACATCATGCGCTTGCGCAAAAAAATCGAGCAAGACGCAAAACAGCCCTCTCTGATCATTACGCTAAGAGGGATCGGCTACAAGTTTGTCCCTCCCAAAGAGGGTGACCGGATATGAAAGTAAACTTTACAAATGGTAAATTGGTCGTCCGTTTTACATTGAATTTTATCCTGCATCAGCTCTTGCTGTTCTTAGCCGTCTCGTTGCCGGCGGTTTTCTATATTGTCGTGCTGAAGCAGCCGGAAAAACTCTTTTTCGTGAACTTGACATCAGGAACCATTATTGCGGCTTACTTTCTGTATTGTTTGTTTTATGGCTATTATGTGGCGCGGCCGATGGCGGATATTTTGATGAAAATCCAAAAGTTATCAAGTGGCGAGTATCTGATTCCCGTCAACAACAAACGCTTCCGCTCCTTTTCCAGCCGCCTGTACCGGGAAGTCTACGCCAATCTGGAATCTCTATCCTGGACCTTGCAGGAAAATGAGCGTAACCGGCAAGAGTTTGAACAGTTGAGGCAGGATTGGGCGGCAGGCGTAGCCCATGACCTGAAAACCCCTTTGTCTTATATCTCCGGTTATGCGGACATGCTTTTATCGGATGAACATGAATGGAGCGCGGACGAGAAAAAAGAGTTTTTGCAATTGATTCGGGATAAGTCCGCTCATATGGAAGAGCTTATCCATGATCTTGGAATTGCTTTCCGGATGGACCAGTCGATTGGGTTCAAGTTGTCCTCGCAAACAATCGAGTTGACGGAGTTCATTCGCAGAACGGTTGCGGAAGCGGCGAATATGCCTCTGGATAAGGCAAACCGCTTTGAAATACGGGGAGAGGAAGACCCCCTGTATATAACGGGGGATGCCGGGTTGCTAAAGAGAGCTTTTTCAAACCTGTTAGTCAATGCGGTTGTTCATAATCCGGCAGGGACATCCATTACTGTACACGTACAAGGCAATGGCTCTCATATCCAAGTACAGATTACGGACAATGGAAATGGAATGGATGAACAGAGCGTCGCCCGCCTGTTTGACAGGTATTATCGGGGGACTTCGACGGATACTCCCTCAGGCGGTACCGGACTGGGAATGGCGATTGTGAAGCAGATCGTCACCGCACATCAAGGAACCATCGATGTCAAAAGTAAAGCAGGTTATGGCACTTCGGTTACCGTTCAACTGCCTCACAGTCAAAATTCAGGAACAAACCAAGAGTTATGACCGATCTATTTTAATGGCAGCGAGGCGTTGTTTTCATCCTGGAAACTATCGGTTTGGGAAGATCAATAAGCCGCCGCCAGGGCGGCTTATTTGGCGTGTTGTATTTAGAGTCCCTTTCTGTTATTATATTCATTGATAATGATAATCATTATCAATAATTTGATGTGACGGTATGTATAAAAGGTGGTTTAGATCATCAGAAAGGCAGAGATGATAAGGAATGGCGAACGTTAAACAAAGACAACTTTGCATCGGGCTCTCTTTAACGGCAACTTGGTTGAAAGGGAAAGAAGCTGGCCGTGAAGCTGCTAAGGGCACTCAAGCGAATTCGTTTGACATGTACATTGAGCTTGCTCGGATAGCGGAGCGAGCGAAACTGGATTTTGTATTTCAGCCAGATGCTTTGGTGATGCGCGCTTGGGGGGGACGATCGCCTGGTTTTTTGAGTCTGGATCCAACATTGCTGCTGACATTAATTGCAACAAAAACGGAGCGTATTGGTTTGGTTACGACCATCTCCACCACGTTTAATCCTCCCTATGTTGTAGCGAGGCAGTTGCAGTCTTTGCATTGGATTAGCGGCGGCCGAGCCGGCTGGAATATTGTTACCTCGCTGGATGGAGCCGAGAATTTCACAAGCGAAGCCATGCCATCGGCTGAGCAGCGTTATGCAAAAGCGCGTGAATTTACCGATGTGGTGCGTAAACTGTGGGCTAGCTATCCGTACGAATCTCTTGCGGCAGACGCAGCTGTTGACAGCGGGGCGGAACGGCCGCAGATTAAAGTGATCGATCATCGAGGCGAATATTTTAGCGTAAAAGGCCCGCTTAATACGCCTGGCCATCCCAAAGGGACACCGCCGTTTTTTCAAGCGGGGGCTTCAGATACGGGAAGGAATTTTGCGGCATCCGTTGCCGATGCGATTTTTGCATCCATTCCGGATATGGAAGCAGGCGTGGAATTGTGCAGCGACTTGCGAAGAAGGGCGATAGCTCAGGGGCGATCTGAGCAGGCTGTACGTGTTCTGCCTGGATTGTACTTTTTTTTGGCCGAGACCGGAGAACAAGCCCAACAATTATATGAACAAGCACATGCCCATCTTAGCAGAGAACGGCGGTTCGCCTCAATTGAGATGATTCTGGGGGTTGACCTGAGTCATTTATCAGATAATCAGATCGTAACGGAAGAGATGCTTCCCGATCCGCAAAAGGCGGTGCGAAGCCGAACGCACGCCAATTTATTGCGCCGATATATTTGCGAGCATAAACCGCAAGTGTCAGAACTGTTGCGAAGACCGGAAGTAGTCGGGTCTGCGCACTGGGTATCGGTCGGCACTGTGGATGATGTCCTGCAAGATATTATAACCTGGTTTGAGGCCGGAGCGATGGATGGTTTTATTGCATTGCCTGGAGGCTCGGTTCGCTCGATGGAACTGTTTTTTGAGCAGTTGGTACCGAAACTTGTGGAGCGAGGGTTGTATCGTAGCGAATACACTGGCAGCAGTTTGCGAGAACACCTCAGAATTGAAGAAGCAAGTGAAGCATAGAGCGGCAGCAGCTAAACGTAATCAGATTGCCGGGACGCCGATGAGTGAGACCTTGATTCCGGGACTCTATGCCGCCGGAGACGTGCATTACACCAGATGCCAGTTTGTATGGTTTGGTGTCTTCGCACAACGATCTGTTCCAACAGAAAAACCGCGAACTGCTCAAGCATTTATATACTCGATCGTAGAAGATAAAGGGAGATGGGGATAGCCTTATGTATAGAACAATACAGTTAATTCTAGCAGCTGCGCTCGTTCTGGGTGTCCTTGCAGGTTGTACAAGTTCGAATAACGAGGCACAAACAAATACGAATTCGGGGGGTGAGACTGGCACTCAGCCTGCTGCTGCCAAGGACTCGGAAGCGAGTCCATCAGAAGAAGCAGCATGGCCAAAGACATTCGTTGATGGAGCCGGCAAGGAAGTGAAGTTGGAGAAGGCTGCGGAGCGAGTAGTGGTTCTTCATCCGATGTACCTTGAATATTTCTTTGCTTTGGAATCCCCGCCAGTCGCATCGGGCGGCGCTACCTCCGCGATGGCCGAATTTGAAACGCTGCAGCCATTTGTCGGGACGGCAGAAATCATTGATCTGGGCGGAGGCTCCGGAGTCAATGTTGAAAGTGTTGTTCAAGCAAATCCGGATGTGATTGTAACTTTTGCAGGTTCCGTGGATAACCTGTACGATGACTTGGTAAAAATCGCTCCAGTTGTTCAAATCAACTATACAGACACATGGGAAAATGCGACAAGACTCTGCGGGTTAATCGTTGGAAAAGAAGAATTGGCAGAGAAATTAATCACTGAAACATGGGAATTGATTGCTGAGACCAAGGACAAGCTGCAAGCGATTGCGGATAAAGATTTTGCTTTATTGCGTGTAAGCAGTAAAGGCGGGTTTGTAGCGCAGGGAACGATAAATACAAATTATTACAATCCGGATACCGGATTTGGTTTGAAGATTCCGAATGGTTACCCGGAGAACAATGATGCTATTTCATTGGAAGGCTTGGTGGAGATGGATCCCGATTATATTATCATTCAGCACACGCCATCCTTGGCGGAGGCAGCGATTAAGGAAAATGAATCGTTGGAGGTATGGAAATCCCTGAAAGCCGTTAAGAACGACCAAGTGCTCATTTTCGATGGTTCGCTGAATTCGATGAGCGTGCTGTCTGTGCGATTGGCTGCAGAAAAGTTTCAAGCGCTGGTGGAATCTTAATAACTTGATTGTTGCAAAAATCTTGTTGTCGACAAAACTAAGTTAATGCCAGGATTTTAGAAGCTTTATCGAATGTCTACGGATGTACGAGTGAGTATATTTTGAATGATGGCGATCCGTATAGCTTGCAGGACATATTGGGCTATACATCACAGGATATGGTGAAGAAATATGTGAATCTGTGGCGACCCGAAATGAAGTCCAAAAAAGTCAGCCAAGTCGATTAAAAAATTGATTTCCTTGCATCGTTTCGGGAGCATGCGATAATTCTGGCTAAACAATTGGTGTGAAGGAAATGATGGGTTACGGCGGACTCAAAATCGTTTCCGAAAGGGTGGAGGTTCGAGTCCTCTCGCCGGTACCACTACACGTAACCAGCTCTTGAGATGCGTTTACTGCAATCTTGAGAGCTTTTGTTGTATGATGGAAAAGGAGGGCGTATTTATGGCAGAAAAACAAAAGCGGTTTATGGTTTCTCTTCCTGAATCGCTACTTCCCTTTACGAAGAGACTTGGCGCAGGGAATGGAATCGATGTACAGATTATTGTAGCGATCGTCCTTTGGGAAACTGGACATGAAACTAGGAGAGAATAATGATGAATGAATATGGAACTTTACATGAAATTGACGGCCGATATGCATTAAAGTTTGAGCGTTTTTTCACGCAGCATCCTGAACGTGTTTTCCGTGACATTACGAATCCTGACTACTTCTCTCAATGGTACCCGTTTGCGACAGGAAAAATGGAACTCAAACTGGGTGGTAAGATTGCTTTTGATGATGGTGAAGGTTCGGCCTACGAAGGAATCATTATTAAGTTTGAACCGCCTTTAGCCTTTGCTTTCCGTGAGTATGATGATTTGCTGAACATTGAATTGCAATTGGAAGGCGAAGGTTGTAGGATGCTTTTTACGCACACGTTCGATGATCGATCTATGGCAGTCATGACCGCTGCTGGGTGGCACAGATGCCTGGATGTACTTCGCGAGATCATCAACGGGCATCTAGTTGAATGGAAAGATAATTCAACTGAGTTAAGGGAGTATTATAAGGAAGCATTTCATTTGAATGATTGAAAATTATCTGAGATGATCAAAAATGCATTCGACCCGTTCCAAACAGGCGGAGACGGTCAATTTGGCCTCGGACTTGCGATTGTTCGCCAAATTGCTGATTATTACAGTATGAAGGTATGGGCAGCCAAGGAGAGATACCGTTTCTCCGACATTCGCGCCTGCAGCCCTGCAGATCGGATATTGGTTAATCGTTTGTTGCATCTTTCATGGCATCGCGATTTCAATTTCTAGCATTCGCTTTCGTGTTTCCTCTACGGCCTCTTGTTCGCTATCCGTTAACGGCACTTGTTTCGCTTCATGCAAGACTTTCGTAGCCGTGTTATGATCGTCCAGGGCTGTGGCAACATCTGCCCGAAGGACGAGCGCTTTGAAGCGGAGGATAGAAGGGGCCTCCGTATGTTTGGCGAATGCCGCATCGAGCACCTTGGCCGCCGCGGACGCATCCTCCTTGGAATAGGCCAGCGCGTAAGCCGTTTCATACGCTCTCGCCAGGCCGGACAGCGATTTTGTATTCGATTCGGGTGCATTCACCTCCTCGGATTCAGAAGCGTCATGCTTCCGGCCGATGTACAATGTGTTCCCGCCGGGATCGGTCACGGTGAATCTGCGGTCTTCCTTCAGGTCATTCAGCTTGCCGATCCGGGGAAGCCCCTTGATCGGGATTTTGCCATAGGCGCGACGCAAATTTTCAGTCATGTGCTGGTATAGCGAATCAATATCCGCAACCCGGATGTAGCACATGCCCGCCGCTGCCGGATCGTGGTTTCTACGCCCGTAAAAATGAATCTCGATAAACGCATATCGAACACTTGCGTACGGATTCGGACGCGTTTGCCTCTCCATCACTGCAAAGCCGAGCGCTTTGTAGAAGGCCAATTGCTCGTCGATCGATCGGCAAGGAAGAATCGGGATAACGATATTGGTTAGTTCCCTATTCATCATATCTCCTTCTCGCTTTACAGAAGCGGAGTTCCGGTTTCGAGGAACGTTTTCAGATTGGACATGACGCCGGGCCAGCCGTTCCCGACAAACCGGTACGTCTCGGGAGACTGTTCGAGCCGGTCGTGCGTAACCGTAAGCGTGCAGACGCCGGGCTTGTTGTCCTTTGCCGCGATGTCATACGTTATCCGTGAAGGCGGTTCTGCTGCTGTCTCCGGAACAGCGAGCAGCTTCCATGTATACGAAAGCTTGCGAGGCGGATCGAAAGCCTCTAGTTCCCCAATCGCCGTTGTCTCTCCCTGCTCATTCATATACCGGACTTCGCCGCCGATCTGCCAGTCGGAGAGGACGCGGGATTGATACAGAAATTGAACGGTTTTCTCCGGATCGGTAATCGCTTGCCACAATCGTTCCGGGCTCGTCCGAATCCAAATTTGGTACACATGTTTTTCTTGCATGCTCTCACGCTCCAAGTCCGTTTTTAAATGATTCAGATGCATGGCCCACGGTTCGGCGTATTTGCTCACCCACCGGTTATAAATGCGCGTGATCGGGGCGGGATTCAAATAATGTAATTTTTCTCTCCCGGCCTTTTGCGTCGTAATTAAACCGGCCTCTTCCAGGATGTTCAGATGCTTCATGACGCCGAACCGCGACATGTCCAGGTGCTCGCATAATTCGGACAAGGAGCGTCCGTCCGATGCTTGCAGAAGATCCAGCAGAAATCTGCGGCTCGGGTCGGCCAGCGCTTTAAAAATGACATTGTCCTCTTCCTGTTCGCGTATCGTCATAAGTCACCTTGGTGGAAGCCCATTTTGTTCATATAGGCTTGTCCTCGGGGGGAAATGCGGTAACCCGTGCCGAGACTGATCGTGAGCCCCAAATTTTTCAGCTTGCGGACGTTCAGCTTCAGTTTTTCCGTTTCCCACCCCATCGCCGCGGCCAGCTCTGCAGCGCGAACACCGGGGTGCTTGTCGATGATTCGAAGAAACTCCGTCGTCCAGGGACCTTGGGGACTGGCTTTATCCAAACGATCAAGACGTTTACGCAACTCGGAAAGCTGCTCTTCATCCAAGTGATCGTCCTCCCTTAGCGCTTCGCGCGGATCGTCCCCGATGCGGTCAAATTCAATGCGATACACGACGCCCACTTCGCTGAACGCATTCAATTCTTTATGCAAGCGAGATAAAGAGTCGTATCCCGCTTGAGCTGCATCCGTTTCGGTGATATCGGCTTCGGTAATTTCCGTCATCGATTGAATCTCCAGCAATCCGACAGGGGTATGGAGCCTGCTGCCCGGCTTCACGCTTGCCCGACGCCAGCGCCGAAAGGCGAGAGTAACCGTTCCGTTTGCGATTCCTTCCAGGATATCCTTTTTAAACAGCATGCGCGTCAACTCCTTGCTTGCGTAGTCATGTCATTAAATACCTTGACACGTTACTTTATAGTAACGTATTATTAAAGTGACCATATGGTAACATTATAACGAAACAGCTTTCACTTGTCACGCCGGCGGCAAGGATAGCTGGAATGGAGGATGAGATGAGTAATTTGCAAGTGGTGTATGAAATTCACATTCGGGCGACAGCGGATCAAATTTGGAATGCGCTGACGAACGGGGAAGAGACTGTTCATTGGTGTTACGGTTCGCCGATTGTTTCCGATTGGATGCCAGGAAGCAAATATGCCTATATGACGCCGGACAAGACGATCAAGGTCATCGCGGGAAACGTATTGGAGATCGATCCGGGAAAGCGTGTGACCATGGATTATCGCATGTTATCCAGTGAAGAAGTGGCCAAGGACAAGCCTTCACGGGAGATTTGGGAAATCGAACCGGCCGGAGAGATTTGCAAGCTGCGGGTTACGCATGATACGTTTGAAGGAGAAACAACGACATACCACCGGGTGAAAGACAGCACGCCGTGGATGTTCTCCAGCCTGAAATCGTATCTGGAGACCGGCAAAGGCTTCGGTTATCCGGCATCATAAAGAGGAACAAGAAAGGGAATCTTTCAAGCTCGATGAAAGATTCCCTTTTCTTTGAGAAGACGGTCTGTCACTAATTTCAATTTTGCTCCTATTCTTGAATCGTGCGTGCAACGGATTTGCTGATTTCCGACAAGTATTCTCGCCGATTGTCATCCGAGGCATGGTGGATGCTCGGCATGATTTTGTGTTCCATGACATCCAGCCCGCAATAATGTAAAATGCCGACGCCGATGGCAGCCTGCATCGCGGAATCAAGATGGCGGGCCTGCAAAGCTTCGACCGGGTCGGCGGCGGTTTGAAACACAAACGCCTTTTTGCCGGTTAACAAGCCGATCGGACCTGCCTTCGAGTAGCGGAAGGCAAAGCCGGTGGCAAAGACGCGATCGAAGTATCCCTTTAAAATGGCGGGCACGGAATACCACCATGTCGGGAACACGAAGTAGAGAATATCCGCCTGGCGGATATGTTCTTGTTCGATGGACACATCATCGGGGTACTGTTGTTCATAGAATCCGTAAAGTTCCTGTGTGGTGAGGATCGGATTGAATGAAAGCTGATACAAATCGCGTACAGCTACAGTCTGGTTGTGCTCACGCAGCTCGTGCAAGATGGCGCCCCGAACAGCCGAGTTGTAGCTTCCTTCATAATCATGGGCATAAATAATCAGGTGATTCATCCTTGAGATTCAACTCCTTGTAGAAGCGGTATTATATATGTGACTTATTTGTCACGTATATAATACGTTACTATTAGGTAACGTGTCAAGCTTGTGGATGAAAAACAAATACGTTATCCCTGACGACAAGATCCCTTTCATACCGGTAGAGCGTGGAGTAACTGATGCTAAAAAACGTTTTATTGGAACCATCGAAAATGAGTTTCACAACTTCTTGGAGAGTCAGGATAAGCGTACTGAAGAGACAGAGGAATCCGAGTTCTAAAGGAAAGTGCACGCAGTTCCTTTCCAATTCACCCACGAAAGGGCCATTTCAATCCAGCTTAATCCAGAGTGAGGACGATAGCTCTATTTATTGTTAACTCTACTACTAGGAAGACTTTATAATCCCTTTATCCAGACAGCGATGGCCCAAGATTTGTTGAAGCGTGAAAGCATCTCCACCATTCAACAGGTAGAACTTGGACATCGAATGGCGAAACGTATGTGGAGATAACGAAAAACGACTCAGCCTCAAGGAACTGTACGACGTTGCACCCCGGGTGGAGGGGAAGAACCGCAACATCCTTCGCCTGATCCGAACGGAGCTCGCGCCGGGAATTCCAGTGATGATCGTGTTTGTTCGTCATCGTTCCAAGAAAAACGAATGGCTGGCCCTGCTTTCGACCGACCTGACGCTGACGGCCCAGGAGATCATCCGGATCTACCGGATGCGCGCTCGTTTGGCGGTTTGTTCTATTTGCTGTGCGACGAAGTCGGCACACTCGACTGGAAGCTCGCATTGCAACAGTTGCTCGATTTGATCCACGAAGTCGCTTCGAAAGCGGGCAAAAAACTTTCGTCCCTGATTCAAATTTCAAGCTGCGAAAGTTGAGTTAGTTATGTTATGATTAGACCGACCGGTCGGGATGGAAGAGGGAGTGAATGATGAACAGCAAACGTGCAGAAACCAAACAAATAATCATGGAAAAAGCCGCTACTCTATTTATGGCCAAGGGTTACAATGCGGTAAGTGTAAATGAAATCTGCAAGGCTGCAAGTGTTAGCAAGGGAAGCTTGTACCATCATTTTCAAAGCAAAGAGACACTGCTTTTGGATGTAATCGAGGAAGATGCTAGGCAATGGCAGAAAAGCTGGGAAGAATTAACGAAATCCGAACAATCGGCTAAGGAACAGTTGTATTTGCTGGCAGAGCATTATGCAGAGGATTTCCAGAATCCCCTTTCCATTGCGCTGGAGGAATTTGCAAGAAGCCAGGTCATCACGGAGGAGATGCTGGCCAGGATCACATCCATTAATGCAATAACCGTACAGGCTTGCCGTTCCATTATAAAGAAAGGTATGGAGCTGGGGGAGTTTCAAAACGGAAGCCTCGAAGATACACTCCTCATTGTCAGCAGCACCTTGGAAGGTCTTGGGAAGATCTACTATACAAACAACAAGCAAGAAAACAAGCGTATATACAGACAGGCCGTTCAATTGCTGCTTGATGGATTAAGCAGGAAATAGTGGTTAGCGTAAAATACTTGACCGGGAGCGATGTTATGCATCATTACATTGTAGCGCTGATCTTAATTGCCCTTTGCATGCCGGGCATCTGGCTCATGAGCCAATATACAGCCGGCGATCTGTTTGATAAGCCAGATAACCAGTTGTCCAAACAAACCTTATTTATCATGTTGGCCTTGCAAACCATTGTCATCGTCAGTTTGTCCGTTGCATCAGGAATTTATTTTGGCGGCAAGGTTGGACTGACAGACCCTTTTCTGGAAGGCTTGAGTCGCGGTAGATTCGATCTGACGAATCTGATTCAACAAGTGGGGATCGGTACAGCCGCTGGAATCATTTGCGCTTTGGTATGGATTGTAAGCTATTAATCTTTCATTCGACCTAGAATAGATACGCCCTCCGTGCTGGCTTCCGAGCAAGCCAGACCACAGTTGGGGCTTGCTTAGCTTGACGATGTGGGCGGTTCTATGGTTGACGCCTTCCCATGCGGTTGCATTCTGGATTTCCATTATCACAACTGGCGTATTGTTTGGCCTAGCTCATTTGCCTGGAAATGTAGCAAAAGGCTGCGTCCCCTCACCGTTCTTAATTGCTTCGATGGTGCTCAGGAATTTATGGGTTTCGATCATATGCGGCTATCTTTTCTGGCAGTACGGGATTCGCCCTGATCAGCTTGCTATTTGGCTGGAACGTTGCCGTCAACGTCTTCACGGGTATGATAGGCATTGCGGCGCTGGCCGCGCTCCTCGGTTATTGCGACGGCTGCATCCTCTACTTCCAGTACAAGCAATTTCGAGCGCAGATAATGTCGCGCGACTAAAGCTCTGTCTACTCACGAGAATTACTCAATAACTTTTTTAAGAGAAGGGGGATTTGATGTGAAATTAGCGTTATGGATATTGGGTATCCTCCTCATGCTGGGCGTCGCCGGTTTCGGTCTGCTTGTGTGGTGGGCCAAACGCGACGTGGAGCGAAAAAACGAGCACGATGTGCTGCAATACATAGCCGCTCATCCCGAGCAATGCTCGATGTATGCGGCCGAAAACGGCCACGCCTTGATCGATTACAAGTCGGAGGTGAAGCGTCCGCTAGCGAGTGTGCTGAAGATCGTCGTCGCGGTTGAGTTTGCCGAGCGGGTCGCCGACGGAACGGTGAATCCGGAAGAAAGCGTCGCGCTGGATTCGCTCCAACGCTTTTACATCCCTGGCTCGGACGGCGGCGCGCATGAGGCGTGGCGAAAGAGCTTGGGCGCCGACGCGACCAAAGATGTTGCCTTGATCGAAGCGGCCAAGGGCATGATGCGTTACAGTTCCAACGCCAACACGGATTTTCTGATAGAGAGGCTTGGCCTCGAAGCGATCAATAAGCGGATACAAACCCTTGACCTCTCCGCTCATGATCCGATCTATCCGCTGTCCTCAGCCATGCTTATGCATGCGCATTTGCAAGAAGATGGACTCCGCGCGGGAGAAGCCGAAGCGGCGATGCGGGAAATGTCGGCCGAACAATACGCGGCCAAGTCTGTCGAGCTTTTCGATAAGCATCGTGCCGACGCAAGTTTGTTGTCCGCTCTCCAAGCGAAACCGAGGCCGCTGAGCATGCAACGCATTTGGTCCGACCGGCTGCCCGCCGCAACCGCCCGGGAATACGCCGATCTGCTGCGAGACATTCAATCGGGTAACCGTTTGTCCCCCGAAGCGGCAGCGATCGTTCGGGATATCATGGAAACGCCCGTTAAGCCCGAATCGCATTTCAGCACGCTGGCCCACAAAGGAGGCTCCAGCCTGAATATTCTTAACGAGGCGCTCTACAGCGAGGACAAGTCAAAGAACCGGCTCCAACTCGCGTTGTTTATGCACGGCGCTAACCGTGCGGATATGCTCTGGCTAGAGAAAAAGCTGGATTTGTTCCTGCGCCGCTATTTAACGGATACGGCTTTCCGGCAGACGGCTGCCGAAGCGCTTGGTTCCGGTACAGAATGACCAGCAGCGCTGGGCGGCCCACATGCTGAGGCTCCTGCGAGTCAGCTGGCATCATAAAGATAGTCGGGTATCCCGATCTGTTAGCCACAGATTATATGCTGAAATGAGGGAAGAACCGTGAGGCTGTTTGAACTGCTGCTGCTATTATCAAACGTCGGATTGCTTGCGCTGTCGATCTTGGGGAGAAGCAAATACAAGCTGCTACTCTCCATAAGCGGTACAAGCGCCTTGCTACTAATCATCCATCTGTTAGTAGAAGGCTTGCGCGTCCAGCTTCTTTTTCCGTATGGCTATACGCTCGTTATGTTCACGATTTCGATCTACCGATTTTTTAAGCAAACGCCTCCTCGTTCTAGGCATAAAGCATGGGCTGCTGCCGGGTACAGCTTGATCGCGCTCATGCTCGCTTCGACGGGGGCACTACTGTACCTATTCCCTCTATTCAAGCTGCCTGAGCCAACGGGAAACCTCAAGATTGGTACACAAACCTTCCATTTTATCGATGATAAGCGGGAAGAGCTATTCGCTGAAGCTCCGGGTGGAAAGCGGGAACTAATGGTCCAAATCTGGTACCCTGCGCAAAATACAAGCGGAAAGCCTTATCCTTTTATGCCCGATGCAGATCAATTATTGAAGGTGGAGCCTCTATCGTCCGCGATCGGTCTCCCTGGGAAGTTCATGAGTTATCTGAAGCAAATCCCAACCCATTCCTACGCAAACGCCGAGGTTGCTAACTCGAGTGAGGTTTACCCATTGGTACTGCTAAATCATGGTTTCGGCACGTCGAAGATATACCAGACCTCCCAAGCCGAAAATCTGGTCAGCCACGGATACATCGTTGCTTCCATCGACCATACATACAGCACCTTCGGTACCGTATTTCCAGACGGTACTCTGACTTCGATTCGAACCTACGAAGAACAGTTCAACGACAAGGAGTATCGTGACCTGGTAGGCAAAGCTTGGACGGACGATGTTCTCTTCACGCTTGATCAGCTTGAGCGAATGAATGCGGGCGAAATCCCAAGCAAGCTTGAAGGCAAGATGGACCTTGATCATATCGGTGTCTTCGGGCATTCCTTCGGTGGAGCCGCGTCGTACGACGCTACCTACGATCCCCGGATCAAAGCGGGTATTAATCTCGACGGCTCGTTATATCGGACCGATCAAGCCGGCTCGTCAAAGCCATTTATGTATATGCTGGCAGAGCGAACCTTCGACCTGTACAACAAGGCCCGGCAGAATTACGTTTATAGCGATGAAGAGCTAGAAGAGATGGGTGCAAATGACCGGGAAGAGTTTGAGGAGGCGCTTCAGGAAGTTAAAGATGAGGTTCAGCATTTCGCTAACACGGCCAAGCTTGGCGGGCAAGTTGTATACATCGAGAACACCGAGCACTATAACTTTACCGATTTGCAGCTGCTTAGCCCTCTTTTTCGGTTCATAAATTTAACAGGCTCAATCTCTCCAGCACGCGCCACTTCCATCGTGAACGCTTATACGCTGGATTTCTTCAACAAATATTTGAAGAACGAAGGCGGGAGGTTGATTGAGGGACCAGCCGGCGATTATCCTGAGGTGAGGTTCGGAACAACGTTATTTGCGGGGGCAATCTCCATTCGCCAAAGTGAAGATTAAAAGCCGAAACGCTGACAAAGGTGTTAAGCAACCTGTTGGATACCGAAGCAATTTGCCACGATTTTCAAACGATACAACTGCATGACGGTACAAGAATACAGGCAGCCGTGTAGGGGAGGAAAAGGTGATAGAGCCAAAAAGCCGCCAGGCGGCGGGCTTAATGGCTTTCGATTTTGTTAACGCGGTCAATTGTTTCGTCGAGGTCCAACTCGACGCTGGAATTGGACATGGCGGATATGTGCTGCCTGATGAAGTGCCTGAACTGAATTACGTAAACTATTTAGATGGCTTGCAGGGAGACGGGATGGTCAACAGTACAGCCGGGGATTTATTACGACTGAATCGGGCCTTGTATAATGACAAGTTCGTTAGTCCAATGCTGCGTCAGCTGATGTTTTCGCCAGTGAAGATGAATAATGGCGAGACATTCCATTATGGGATGGGTTGGCTGATCGAGCATGACGATCGGCTGGGGAGCATCCTCCACCACAGTGGAGGATGTCCGGGTTACTAAGAGAAAGGAATTTGTTAATTTGCAGCGCGAGGTTTACGATACCGACCCCCGATTTATGCTGGAGCAGGACGGTTCGAATTACGTGGCGCTTGATAAAGTGTTTTCTAACTTGGACGAGATTGGCGAAGAGGATGTAATCGTTTATCACATGTCTCCTGAAGAGAAGGCTCGCATCCAGCAAGCTATTGTCGAATACGACGTCAGGCCGCCTTTTGATGAAGGAAAGTGCAAGGAAGAATTCTGTGCAAGCCAGGAATGGCGATGCAAGGAAGCGCATCACAAATTACCGGAAGATCTGTCCTCGCGTATTGCGGATATGCGAGTATTTGCGCTGGGGATTTATGATGAACTGTATCGCGCGGATGGCGGCTATGAGGTCCATATCCTGTTTTCGGGCAAAGGGATGCCTGAGCTTATTATTCGCTGCGCAGACATTATTGTAGAACAAGAGTAGCAGTGCTCCGTTGGCAGTACAACAAACTGTTCTGATCGGTCTGTATTGGAATCCCCGCCAAGCATTGATCCGTCCAAGGCTGATCCCGAGGCGGCCGATCGATATTTGCAGCAGCTGTTTGACAACAACTCGAACAATTCCGGGGCCGCAGGTGCAACAGAGTCGGATGCAACGGAGGAGCAAGCGGCGGAGTAGCTAGCTAACCAACGGATATTGTTCAGCCGCATCATCAACGAGGGTACACTGGTCCCGGAGTCGGTTCTGCCATTGACAACGGACGAAGACGGCATTCGTCACTATATATTCGAGGATATCAAAGCTTCATTTGGCCCCAATGAGATGTTTGCTGAAGGCCAGAGCGGTTATTCGGAGTCCTACATCATGATGGAGGATGATAAGTCCTACTCGGCCTTTCAGTTCCATAAGGATGATCAAGGCTTGATAACTGGCAGTTTGTACAAACTGGTCAAATAAAATATGGGGTAAGCAAACGCAGCTTTGAGACACATGAACTTTATTGCTATCAAATGGTGAACGTTTTTGCCGATCCGAACGCAATTGGTATAGCCTTCATATAGGCTTTAGTCTATTAGAGCGGGGAAGGGAAAAGAATTGGACTATTTTATTGATTTTTTCTTTCTGACCATCGTTTATTTTTTGTTCTTCTATAGAAAATGGAGGAAGAAATCGAAAAGGGAACTAGTCATCCATACACTGATGTATGTTTATGTGGCAATGGTATTGTTTGTAACATTAATGCCATTTACAATTCCCTTTGGCGGAACGAATCAGTTATTTATGAAAACAGCAAACTTAATTCCTTTTAGAGATTTAATGCTGAGCCACAAGGGAGCGATTAGAGAACTATTATTGAATATAGGAATGATGACGCCTTTTGGAATCCTATATCCAATCGTTTCAAGAAAGGGAGTCTTGACTACAGTTGCGTTAACTTTTTTCTTTAGTCTTATTATAGAATTCTCCCAGTTACTTAGCTCGTGGTGGGGCGGTTTACATGCGAGAACTTTTGATGTGACAGATTTGATTACGAACACACTTGGAGGTTTAATAGGCTATCTTATTTTTATTGTTATAAAACCGGTTGTTAAGAAACTCAACTTTCGGTGCGACCAAGCATAGGTTGTGGAGTTTAGCAGTTGGAAATCCTGCGTTCGGCAGTTCCTAAAATCACACCATTTTCGGACAATACTTATTGACGATTTCAATTAGACGGCTTGCCTTTTCGGAGGATACATGCTCCGATAGCCTTGCTCCGGCAATAACAGGAGCCCACAAGAATATTTCATCTTGCCGGATGCCGCTTTTATCGCAGTAAAGCCGTAAATATAAATCTGCCAAATCAGCCGAAAACTGCGCATACAACAAATAAGTTCGACAAACATCAGCCCGTACGTCGCCGGAACTTGCATCAACCCAATCAATAATGACAACCTGATTTTCATTTAAAATGAGGTTAAATACATGATAGTCGCCGTGACAAAGATAAGGGTCGTATTTTATGGCGTCAAGCCGTTCCAATAACGCATTTTTCTGTTTATCATCAAGCTGATGTGCGGAGGTGATCTGACGGCTCAATTTATCGCTCATCCATTCCAGACCAGGAGCCTTGACGGCATGGATTTTTAGTTGAATATCAACGGATAAGTCCGTGTACTGCTTCGCTTTTGACCTATCGGCAAAAAGTAAACTTCCGATTGTGTCTCCTTTAATATGCTCCATGACAATGGCTTGTTTGCCATTTACTTTTGTCACTTCATAAATATGGGGTACAGGTAAACCATAAGCGTGTGCGAGCTTTTGCTTGTTCGTTTCATACTCTGCTTCTGTATCCGGCAAATGATCATTAAATACTTTTATGATTTTTCCATCATGCAGATAAATCTTTGCAGTATTGCCTATTGCGATTGGCTCTCCTAAATTCATAAGGCACACCTCTCATTAATTCGAAACAACCTAAAATTGTGATCATTATACCATGGATCAATAATTTCAAACGATATATTTAATAAAACCTACTAAAATCGTCGGCATTAATAGTGCATTCACAAAATATGGACTGTCAACAAAAGTGTGAATGACTTATGCTATATTAATAATGTAGAATGATGTAGTGCAACAATTAAGCATGTGAAGGAGGAACAAACATGCGTCCAGAATTTCAAATAAAGGGTATAGGACAAGTATCGATCCGTGTACATAATATGGAAGCCGCTACTCAATTTTATCGGGATATTTTAGGGCTCCAACTCTTGTTTCAAGTGCCCAACATGACTTTTTTTGAATGCAATGGGGTACAAATTGTATTGAGCATTGCAGAGAATGCCCAATTTGATCATCCTAGCTCTGTGTTTTATTTCAATGTCGATCATATTCATTCAGCTTATGAAACGTTAACGAGAAAGCAAGTGCAGTTTTTGGACAAGCCTCATAAAGTTGTCGAGACAGGACAAACGGAAACGTGGATGACTTTCTTCTATGACTCTGATCAAAATGTACATGCATTAATGAGCGTCATTCCCACTTTGCTTAATGATTGACGAACATACGAAAAATCTGAGTAATACTTGGCGCTTCTTGTCTGCTCCCGACAGGTGTTCCATGCAATTTACTGAAGTGGAAGACACCGCTGTTTCCGCAAGTCGTAATCAGGAAGTCAGACAAAAAGCGTGGCATCCGAATGGCCAGCTCCATGCAGTTCATGCCCCAAACGACATGATCTTGCAGCATTAAGCCAACGCCTAGTTTGGCTAGCACGTTTTGAATAACAACCGCCATCGGCATAAGCCGTTCTGGCACAATGGTATACTATGGGGAAGCCTGTGCCATTTGACCCATCCGGCGGTTAACAAATGCAGGTCTTTTTCTTGCGGCCGATTCGGTCCATCGCCTCGATCTTGCCGATATATTCCGTTGCAAGCGGCACTTTGCATGCCGTATTGCCGACATCCACATGCACTTTGCCGACCGCCTCGGCGACTGCCTTCGCTTCCTCCGTTAATGCCTCAACATATGCGCCCACCGAAATAACGAAAGTATTCATAACATAGCGGACCCAGTTGCGCTCGCCGTGGATGGTGTCGCGCACTCTTGTCAAATATCCCCGTATCTCCTCCATGTCGAGCGCTTCGTCTGGCGCAACCGATACATAATTGGCATACGTGCTCCATCCGCTTACAGCGACCAGTTCCTCCGGCGATTCAATCCACTCCACCGCCAGCTCATGCGCATACGGACTTTCCGCAGCCACTCTCGCTACCGTATACTCGGCGGGCGCATGCCAATTGGCTCCCGCCACCCAATGCTGCATCTGTTCTTTGGTGATCGTCTTTGGGTTTATGCTAAGCCCTGCCAGGTACATCGCATCGTAGTTGCCGGATTCATACAACTGCAGAGCGAGAGCCTGGTCTTTTTTCACATGCTTAACAAGCTTCTTCATGTCTCCGATCTTGACGCCAAAGAACGGTTCTTTCGCGCCATGGCGAATATAAGTGCTTTTCGTCTGCTCACTGCCCATGCTAGCCAATGCTTGCATGACTTCTTCATAGGTCATCTATTTTTCACGCTCCTGAATACAAATTTTGCCTTCGAGTGGTTCGTTTTCATCATTTGTCGGTCTGACGATGTGCTTCGCTGCAGAAATTTTGACTGTCCCGTCAGTCTACAACTTTAATTTCTAGTCTAACACGTTAATTTTCAGTCTAACACTTTATTTTCTTCGGACCCCATCCGTCCGGACCTGCCCATTAGCGGTATCCGGGCGGTATATCCAGAGGGGCCTTGTACAGTTATTTCGATAACATTGAACATGTTTTTATCGAAGTCTTAAAATATGATGACCAAAAAGACATCGTCGTGTCATCGGGTGAAGGTCCGTTATGGCCGCAATTAAAAACCTGGATTGAAGAGCAGCAGCATGATATAGAGTCCATTGATCAAACCTTGCTCTACGCCAAGGCGGAATTTTTTTTATCGTCCAATTACGCAAACCATAAAGACAATTTCCCTTATATCTCTGAACGCTACAATCGAACTGCTGAAGCTATAGAAGAAGTATTAAATGAAGGGATGCGCACAGGAGAATTTAGTCCTCAACAATCTACTCGTTCTATAGCGCGGTATATCCTCTCGTTCATAAACGGTTTAATGCTGGACACGTTCCAACTTGGACATGAACAAACCCAAGTAAAGGATCAATTATCCGTATTCCTTCTCTCTTTAGAAAAATTAATGAATCCAACATCCGTAAAATAAGGAGTGATCGTTATGTTGTTTGAATCCTCAAGAGTGAGATTCAGAAAGATGACAAAGGAAGATACAGCACTCTACCACAAGTGGAGAAACGATGTGGAAGTGATGCATTTCACCAACCCCTCTTTAGATGTTTATCCGCTGGAAGCGACTAAAGAATTTGTAGAGCATGTTATTTTGGGCGCTCATGCCGCCAAAAGCACAGTAGAGGTTGTCGCCTAAAAGCTGGCGGAGCAGGATAAGATGAGGCCTATCACGAATAGGAATGGTATCATGCATGTTATGAAGGTAGAAATCGCTGGGGACTCAGATTTGGCGTGCAGGAGGAGGAGTGAAGATGAACATTCTAATGATTGGCGGTACCGCCTTTATCGGGCCGGTTGTTGCTAACCATCTAGAAAAACAGGGGCATCACATCACGCTGTTTCATCGAACGAAGTCCCATCGACCGCGGTTTGCGGAAATCCAAGGCGATTGCCGTTCTTCGGAAGCGCTGAAAGCAGCGATCGAAACTCTCGATCCTGATCTGATCATTCACATGGTCGCAATGGATCAAAGCCATATGGAAGCCTTGGAGAAAGCGCTGGCCTGCCGGAAAATGAAGCTGCTGCTGATTTCCAGTGCGGATGTGTACAGAGGCTTTGAAGTGTTCAATCGATTAAGCGATGCGCCGATTGAGGCGATTCCGTTCACGGAGCAATCTGCGTTGCGGGATATTCCTTTTCCGTACCGGGGAAAGCCCGGCATGGACATGTGGCATGATTACGACAAAATCCTAGTCGAGCAAGCGGCCTTGCAGAGCCCGGTGCTGGATACGACTGTCGTACGGCTTGGCATGGTTTACGGGGAAGGCGATCCTAACCGCCGTTTTAAAGAAGCGATTCAAGCCATGCATCGCGGCGGGAAAACGATCAGCCTCCATGAGAAAATCGCGCAATTGCAAATGTGTAAATGCTACGTCGGGAATGTGGCGCACGGCGTTGTCCTGGCTGCCCAAAAAGGCGCCGTTGGCGAGATCTACAATTTGGCGGATCAGCGGGTTCTCTCCGAACTGGAATGGCACCGGAGGATAGCCGATCTGATGAAGTGGGAGGGCGAGCTTGTCGTCACTTCCGATGATCAAGACTTTGAGCTTGGCAAGGCGGTTAACCTGGAGCAGCAGCTCGTCCTAGATTCCAGCAAAATACGAAAGGAGCTGGGCTTCACCGAAATCGTACCCTTGGAAACCGCCCTCCTGAACACGATCCGCTGGGAGCTGGCCAACGAATAGTCGGCAAGCCCGCTGATGACCACTACAATGCCGCCCGCCTGCCCCAAGGATAGGGAAAACGACATCAACATTTGTGCATGCTGGAGTACTTCATGAATAAGTGCTTGGTGTGAGTCCCTCAAGAGCCGGATGCTGTCAAGATGCAGCGTTCGGTTTTTTTGTTCTGGCAAACTAGCAGGAACAAGATTTACAGAAGTTTCACATTGACTTTACACTCCGTTGAACATGTGAACTCTTGCAAGAGTTACGTTGAGAATACCCCGGGGAGGAGATATTCGATGTTTGAATTGGAGCCTGGTCAAAGGGTTCCATCCATCTGTCCGTTGGTGGACACGGATTCAGTCAATGTATCGTAACACAAGTGATTGGCTTGTTGCTCGCGGCAGATGTCGTGCGACCAAAGTATTGTTGGCGGTACGGTGCGGGAGGACGGCGATGACAGTCGCCAGTGCGGCATGTTCGTTCATATCTTTTGACATTGATAATCATTTTCAATTAGAATCAAAGAAAAGCAAATGCAAACCAGGGGGAGTAATGACAAGTGACTGAGAGCAAGCGGCCGGAACTGGAGCGGTCATCAGAACGCCTGCATCTGGAGGAGGCGATGCAAATATGGACCCGTTCGGCGATTTCGCTGCTCGATATTCGCCGGCGGACGATTGAAGCTGCGCAGCCGTTGGAGGATTACCGGATGCCCAGCAGCATGTTCCTCTGTTCGTTCGGCGGCGCGGCCGATGTTTGGCTGAACGACCGACTGTTTCATGTTGAGCGGTTTGGCTTGTTCCATGGCGGTCAGGGTACCAAACTGTCACTGGCGGCGCCCGAACAGCGCACAGAATGTTTCTTCTTGTACTATCGGGCAGAGGAACCGCCGTTTTATCGTCCGCAGTTGAAGCGGCGACTGCGCACGATCAATCCGTTTCGGCAAGTGTATGGATTCGCACCGCGTCAACCGCTGTTTTTCGTTGAGCAGTTGAGCCGATTGCACCAGCGTTGGAATTCGGCGACTGCGCTTGATCATTTGTACGCAAAGAGCGTCTTGTATCGCCTGATCTATGAAATCTATGAGGAGTTGAAACGGGGCGATATCGAGGCGCTACAGCCGGACCCGGTCGCGCTGCTCAAGCAACATATCTTCCGGCATTTCCGAGAGAGAGTGTCGTTGCAGGCGATTGCTGAGATGTTCCATATCAGTCCCGGGCATCTCAGCCGCTTGTTCAAGAAACAGGAGCGGATGAGCCCGCAGGAATACCTGATTCGCACCCGGATTGTACAGGTGCAGGAGCGGCTGACATACAGCGAGGCCACGCTGCGTGAGATCGCCTTGGATTGCGGTTTCTCCGACGAATTCAGCCTGATCAAATCGTTCAAGACGATCTGCGGCATGACTCCCGGCGACTACCGGAAAATGAGTTCAATTCACATGCCCGATTATGCCATGGGCTTCCGCCGGATTATTCCCTATGCTGGAAGAGGACCAGCCTGGCTGGATTATTCATCTGAAGAAGGGGAGTCTACTATGTTTGGATCATCAAGAGGCGCACGCGCCAATATGTTGCTGGCCGCAACGCTCAGCGCCATGCTGCTGCTGTCGGCTTGTGCAGCACCGGCGAACTCAAGCTCGAACTCATCGGCAGCAGATCGGGGGAACGGACAACAGGCTGCCGTTCAACAGACCCCGCAGGAGGAAGCGCAGTCGACAGGAGCCATGCGAACCTTTGAACATCTGGGCGGAACGACAGAAGTCCCGGAAGCGCCGCAGCGCATTGTCGCCGATTGGTACTATGGGGAACTGCTGACTCTTGGCGTGCGGCCAATCGGCTATCCGGAATATTTGCTTAGTGAATATCCGTATGTGGAGCCGCAGGAAACCGAAGGCTTCGGCGATGCTGTGGAACAGATCGTGGAGATGGAGCCGGATCTGATCATCTCCACTTTTGATGACAGTTACCAGAACTATGCCCGGATCGCGCCTGCCGTATTGCTGAAGCAAAATGACGGACTGTTCGCCAGATTGCGGGTGCTGGGGGATTTGGTGAACCGCAAGCAGGAGGCGGAAACGTGGATTGCATCGTTTGAGCAGAAACTGGAGGCGGCCAGACAGCGGATCGCCACAGAAGCGGCGCCGGACACGACGGTCACCATTCTCAATGTTTTTCGCAAAGATTTGAAAGTGAACGGCTATCGCAACATGGGCGGCGATGTGCTGTACAATCTGCTGCAAGTCAATCCGCCGCAGCGTGTGCAGGAAATGTTTGACGAATCCGATGCCTGGAACTATAACGTGTCCTTCGAAGTGTTGCCGGAGATTGCCGGGACGCACATTATTTTGACGGCATACGATCCGGAAGAGAGCGGACGCGAAACATTGGAGCAACTTGAAGCCAGCAAAATTTGGAGAAGTTTGGATGCTGTAAAAAATAACCGCGTGTACAAGATCGATTACTACGATCTGTTCTTCGATGATCCGATTGCGATCGAGCACCAGATTGAACTGCTGACCGAGATAATTGTACAGTAATCCCTTGCGGAAACATGATTAACGAGCCTCGTGTATGGCATCCGAGCGGCAATCGTATTTGCATGATGAGGCTTCCATGATTGAATGGGCGACGGAAAAGGGAACGGCCAAAGGAGCGGCCGAAGCCTTGACCAAAGGAAGGGAGGCCCCGTCATGAACCAGGAGATGTACGCTCTGCGGAAATGCGGCGTTTTGGCATGGGAGCAGAGGGGGCGGCTGCCGCTTGAGTTCAGGATCGAGCTGCCGACCTTGCTTGTCCCGATGATGGGGGACGTCAGGCTGGAGGCGGGCAAAAGAACCATCAAGCTGAACGAAGGCGAGATGGCGTTTCTGCGTCCGGGCGATGCGGTTGCGGTACATGGCGGCGACAAGCGGGAGCCGTTTGTTTGCTGGCTCGCTTTTGATTGTTACCGGCTTGCCGAGATGGATGATGAAAAGCTGGTGTACCGCAACGACCGCAGCAGTCTGCCCGTGAGCGGATGGACGACGGACAAGCTTCCGTACCGGGCAACCCTATTGCTGGAGGAGCTGCTTCGCGAGCGGAAGCCTCATGCCGATCCCGTGCAGGATCAAAACCGGAAGAACAAGCTGTTTCAAGAGCTGGTTCAGCTTGTGCTGGGCAGCGGCCCGAACCCGGAGTTGAATTGGGAATCGTCCATTCAGGCGGCTATCGGCTATATCGAGGAGCACTATAAGGAAACCATAACCCGTTCGGAGATTGCGAAGCTGGCGGGTTTTAATACAAGCTATTTTTCGACTTTGTTTACGAAGCGGATGGGCTGGGGGTATTCGGAGTACGTCAACAGGGTGCGGGTGGATCGGGCAAAAGAGCATCTGCTCGCTTCCGATTTGACCGTCCACGAAATCGCGGTTAAGGTAGGCTATGCAAACGGCGCGTATTTAAGCCGCAAGTTCAAGCAATTGACCGGCATGTCGCCCGGGCAATTTCGTAACAGTCCCGCGCCGAAGCGGATAGCGGCATTCCAGTTTGTAGGCGATTTGCTGGCGATTGGCGTGACGCCGGTCGCCACCGATGCGGATTTGGCCCGCTGCGCGCTGCTGCTCCGGGATGAGCTGAAGGACGTGGTCATCGTGAACGGCGCTTATGACGATGAGCAGTTTGACAGGCTGGAGACCGATCTGGTGATAGCGCCAACTTATTTCTACCATATGCCCGGAAGAATGAAGCGGCTGGAGATGATCGCTCCTGTCCTGGCGCTGCAATGGGACAAGCTGGATCCGCTGTCGGAGCTGCGGTTTATCGGCAAGCTGCTGCATAAGGAGCGGGAAGCGGAGCAGTGGATTGCCCGCTATATGGAGCTGGCCGCCGAGGCGAAGATTAGGCTGCAAGGGCTGATCGCACGCGAGGAAACCGCGGCCGTCTATGAAGTGCGCGATGACGGCATCTACGTGTGGGATCGGACGGCGCGAGGCGCGTTTAACATCTACGATGCGCTAAACCTGCGTCCGCCGGAGCTTGTGCGGAAACGGGTGCTGGAGCAAGGCCGGCATCAATGGATTGACGAAGCGGAATTGCCTGATTATGCGGCGGATCATATGTTTATTGTGCTGGCCCAAAGCGGCGGCTACGACAAACAATGGGAGGCGCTGACGGCGGACGGCGTGTGGAAGTCGCTGCTTGAGGAGCGGGACAGCCGGCTGTATCCGCTCAAGCTGGAGGAGTTTTGGTGCAGCGACGGACTTGCGCTGGAGCGCCAGCTCGAAATTCAGGTTGAATGGCTGCTGTCAGGCGAATCAAACAAACATTAGTCCATAAGAAGTGGCAACAAAATAGAATAGACGCCCCAAAGACAAACTTGATATGATGAACAAGGATTTACAGATAATGATTATCATTATCATTATTGAATCGATCCTTCAAATCCAAGTTTAAAGGAGCAATGAGGCAGTGAACAGGCACAAAGGTTTATCGCGTTATATCGCCGCGGCGCTGGCATGTATGCTGGTCATGACCGTTCTGGCCGCATGCGGCGGAGAAAATAAGGCCGACACGGACGGCAATTCGGAAGCGGACAAGCCCAAAACGCGCATCATCGAAACGGTGATGGGCAAGGTAGAGATTCCGGCGGAGCCGAAACGTATTGTGGCGCAAGGCTATCTGGCGACCATGCTTGCGCTGGATATCAAGCCGATCGGAGCGCCGTTCTGGGACATCGAGTCGCCGCATATTAAATCGCTGACGGACGGCATCGCCGATATTGGCACGATTGAGGCCAGCAACGTGGAAAAAATCTTGGAGCTTGATCCCGATTTAATTGTGACGTTAAGTAATGATCCGGTGATTTACGAGCATTTGAACAAAATCGCTCCAACTCTTGTGTATCCTTACGGCACGTTTGAAGAAGCACGGGAGGAAGTTCGCGCGTTCGGAGAAATTCTTGGCAAAGAAAAGGAGGCGGAAGCATGGGTCGCTTCCTTCGACGAGGCTGTGGCCCAGGCCAAGGAAAAAATCAAAGGCGTTGTCAAAGAAGGCGAAACGGTTTCTTTGATGGGCGGCTTCAACAAGGATCTGTATGTATATTCGCATGAAAGCTGGCGAGGAGCGCAAGCGATTTATGAGCATCTCGGCTTGCGGCGTCCGCCGCTTGTGCAGGAAATGAAAGAAGCTGACGAGCCGTCGAAGGTCATCTCGCTGGAAAGCGTCGCGGATTACATGGGCGACTATTTGTTCTTGGAAGCGGGAGAAAACGCCGGCTTTAATCCGGGCGATCCCCTGTGGAAGGAACTGAAGCCTATCAAAAATGACCGGGTGTTTATATTGGACACCGATTATTTCTGGCCGTACGATCCGATTGCGGTAAAGGCGCAAGTCGATCTGGTAGCCGAGATGCTGGTCGAGCGTCAAAAGTAAAATAGCGGCAGGAGCGGATGGAGAAAAAATAGATCCGCCCGCGCAGCCGCAGCATTCAGGCCCGCTGTCGGCCCATCGGGGCTTTTTTGGCAGCAGGCCATTTTCCCGTGCTAACCAGTTTTTGCGGTCGAGTCCAGGAAAATCGGGCGAGCAGTGGCGACTGTCTGGCGAGATCGTCAAGGAGGAAATACGTATCTATGAATAAGTCTGATAAGTTTTCCATGATTCGACGTTTTTTCAATTACTATGGACCGTATAAAGGCTTGTTTCTGCTCGATTTTGGTTGTGCCATTATTGCCGGGCTGCTGGAACTGGCGTTCCCAATGGCGGTGAATGTGTTTATAGACGACCTGCTGCCTGGGAGTAAGTGGGACTTGATCATCTGGGCTTCTGTGGGGCTTGTCGCCCTGTATGTGCTCAATACCGGGTTGATGTATATCGTTAATTATTGGGGGCATATGCTCGGCATTAATATTGAAACGGATATGCGGCGTAAACTGTTCTCCCATATTCAGAAGCTTTCTTTTCGTTTCTTCGACAACACCAAGACCGGGCATTTGATCGGACGTTTGACCAACGATATGAATATGATCGGCGAGATGGCGCACCATGGTCCGGAGGATTTGTTTATTGCCGTGATGACATTAGTCGGCTCCTTTGCGCTCATGTTGTCCATAAATTGGAAACTGGCGATACTCACCTTTATTGTCGTACCTGCCATCATATGGGTTGTTGTGTACTTCAATGGCAAGATGACCAAAGCCGTTCGCCAACTGTTTCAGGATATCGGCGATTTCAATGCGCGTATTGAAGATAACGTCGGCGGCATTCGCGTGGTGAAGGCATTCTCCAATGAAGCGCATGAGGAGGCGCAGTTTGCGGTCAATAACGGCCGCTTTCGCCTGACGAAGCTGCGCTCCTATAAGCTGATTGCCAGCAACGGTTCGATCAGCTATATGATGATGCGTTTTGTTTCGTTGTTCGTGATGGTGTGCGGCACCTGGTTCGTCATTCGGCAGGAGTTGTCCTACGGCGAATTTGTCGGCTTCCTGCTGCTGACCAACGTATTCTTCCGCCCCATCGAAAAGATCAACGCGATTGTGGAAATGTATCCGCAGGGCTTTGCCGGATTCCGGCGCTATGTGGAACTGATGGATACCGAGCCGGATGTGGCGGACGCGCCGAATGCGCGGCAGCTAGCGCCTTTCCAGTTTGAGATTCGCTACGAGCGAGTCAGCTTCGGCTATGAGGGAGAAAAACAAGTGCTGCGCGAGGTCGATCTGACGATCCGCAAGGGAGAAACGATTGCCTTCGTCGGTCCGTCCGGGGCGGGGAAGACGACGCTATGCAGCCTGCTGCCGCGCTTTTATGAAGTCGATTCCGGAGCGATCCGGATCGATGGCGTGGATATCCGGCAGGTGACGCAGCAATCTCTACGCAAGCAGATCGGAATCGTGCAGCAGGATGTGTTCCTGTTTTCCGGAACGATTCGCGACAATATTTTGTACGGCAAGCTGGAGGCTAGCGATGCGGAGGTCTGGGAGGCGGCGCGGCGCGCCCGGTTGGATGATTTTATTCGTTCACAGGAGCAGGGCCTCGAAACGATCATCGGCGAACGCGGCGTCAAGCTGTCCGGCGGGCAGAAGCAGCGGCTGGCGATTGCGCGGATGTTTTTGAAAAATCCCCCGATTTTGATTTTGGATGAAGCGACTTCGGCGCTGGATACGGAAACGGAGCTGGCGATCCAGCAATCGCTGGCCGAACTGGCCGCAGGGCGGACGACGCTGGTGATCGCTCACCGTCTGGCGACGATCAAGGATGCGGATCGTATTGTTGTGGTGACAGAAGAAGGCATCACGGAGCAGGGCAGCCATGAGAAGTTGCTTGCTGCTGGCGGGGTGTACAGCCGGTTGCATCGTGCGCAGTTCGGCGCATAGGCAACAGAGAAGGGAACGATGAAAACGAAACGTAAATCAACAACGCCTGCGCCTGTTCACAGTCGACCGTGGGCGGCTACTCTGATTTTAGTCGGCGGGATCGCCGCCCTCGTATTGGGAGTAGGTCTCTCCGTGTCTTTCGGCGCGGCGGATATCCGCTTTTCGGTCGTGTGGGAAGCTATCTTTGCTTTTGATCCGGACTTGACCCAGCATCAGATTATCCGGGAGCTTCGTCTGCCGCGTGTATTTGGCGGCGCGATGGTAGGCGCTTCGTTCGCGGTGGCGGGCGCGATTATGCAAGGCATGACGCGCAATCCGTTAGCGGATTCCGGATTGCTCGGACTCAATGCAGGAGCAGGATTTATGCTGGCGCTCTGCTTCGCCTTCTTTCCCGGTCTTCCGTTTATGTATCTCATCCTGTATGCCTTTCTCGGCGCAGGTGTTGGCGCAGCGCTGGTATACGGCATCGGCTCTCTCGCCAAGGGAGGGTTAACTCCGGTTCGCCTCGTATTGGCCGGTGCGGCGCTGAGCGCACTATTGTCTGCCTTGAGCGAAGGAATTGCGCTGTACTTCCGGATCGGGCAGGATTTGGCCTTCTGGTATGCCGGAGGCGTGGCGGGAACGAAGTGGCTGCAGTTGAAAATCATGCTGCCCTGGATCGGGGCTGCGATTGCGGGAGCGATTGCTTTGTCTCGCTCCATTACGATGCTAAGTCTTGGCGAGGACATTGCCAGGGGGCTGGGGCAGCGCACCCATCTGGTGAAGCTGGCAGGCGCAATTATTGTGCTGATTCTGGCCGGAGCGGCGGTAGCGGTGGTGGGCGCGGTCGGTTTGCGGAATTCCGCTTTCAACTCAATTTTCACCCGGATTCTTTCTCTCCGCTGTCCCTGTGGCTCGACATCTCAGCATCGTCCAGCCCCGTCTTTGAAGGCCATGTTGCTCATTGCATCGGCAGCCACGCGACTTTCCATATTCCGCCCTTGCTTTTGATAAGCTGAAACCCTTTCTCCCCCTCTTTGTCGTTGACATTGGAGATGCGAATGAGCGCCTGATCTCCTTCAATCTCTTCCGTGAGCCCGTAGCTTCCTTTAATCTCCGCCCACATTTGCTTGGCACGGTCAAGCGCTTCCTGATCTCGCGAGATCTCGTTGACGTACGCCTTATAGGAGGGTACATCGTAATCGGGATCCTTGATGTAGAGCGCATATTGCGTCTCGTAGTCTCCCTCTTCGGAGGCCTTCACATAAAATTTGAAAACGTCAAGCGGCGAAAGCCCGCGAAGCAACTCATCCTCCTTTTTCTCCACAAACCGGTCGTACCCCACTTCTGTCTCTTCCGAAAGCAGCCACTGCTCCTTTTCAGCGGGCTGGCTCATGTCGCAGCCTTCGCATTCCGTCCGGACGAACTTGTCGCCTTGCCACGTAAATAGCGTCTCCTTCATTACCCCTTTGTCCATGTCGTAATAGCGGTTTCTAAACGAAGTATTGCCTGCTTTATCGTAGAGGATCGAGTATTCGCCGGCAGCCGTGAACAAATCGCGATGCAGGACAATGATGCCTTCCGGTTGAAGCGAGTAGATATTATAGGTAAACCCGTTCGAAGAAAAATATTGACCGATCGCGAAATCCGAATACCCGTCATTGTTGTAATCGGCGAAAGCGATGTCGAAAGCACGGTTTTTGTCAAAAATCAGCGTTTCGTTTCCGAATGTCGAATTCAAGTCCAGCATATGTAACGGTGTCCCGTCTTCCGCGGACAGTAACAATTGGAATGTCCCTTCCCAATACTGACCCGTGTACGGTCCGGGGTCTTGCTCCTCCTTCAGCCCTCCCGACAGCATCCGCACCTCAAGCTTCTCCATGCTGCCGTCGCGATCATAATCGATGTCCGATTGGGCGAGGACGGTAATCGTATCTACCGTCGTCTCCGACGCAGTCGACGGTCCGGACTCCGGTTTTGTTTCGCAAGCCGTGAACAATAAGAGTGCCGATATAGTTCCTGCAACTAGAGCTTTGCGCATTACGATCCCCCTTCATTTATTGCTGTTACTTGAATAGACGGATCGAGCAAAGGAAATGTTTCCGTGAAACCCCACTCTAGAACACGCAATCCCTCGTTTCTCTGCCATTTTATCGACAAAGAGGAGCAGATGAAAAACAACAACGTTGTTGAGGATTTTGCGATGTTCGATGATGCGAAAGCTTTGTAGATTGGACAAGGATAAATTGAAGCGACCCTTTCGGCAATTGTGTCAATGTCATCAAAATGGCAAGCGGCGTACGCAGTTCATGTGAAGCATCGGCGGCAAAACGTCCTTGCAGGCGATAGGCTTCCTTCATCCGGTCAAGCATGAAAAATGATAATTAATATTCCTCGATCAGAATTAATCATATCAGATCACATTGTATGACAAATAGCTGTTACATGAAATGGAAGGTAAGGTTCTATGCAAATTGCATTTGGAATTGATTAAGGTGTATATTTCGCTCTATAATGAAGGGGACTTATGGACGATCGTGTAGAACGATAAACGGAAAATTCCACTCAGCGCCTGGAGAGCCCCTACTAAAGGCAGCTCATCGGCGGCTGGGCACCATTGGCGTTCCTTTCGAATCAGGGGAGAAAGAGCGAATGATTAGAGAAGAACTTGCCGACAATGCTTTAGCACAAACACCGGTAGCAGCGGCCAAGCTCACCGTTTCCCGTACGGCTGCTCTAACCTTGGCAAGAAACCGGCTGATCGATCGGATCCAAGAAAGCCTTCGGAACAAGGCAGTTTTGCTATGCGCTCCCGCCGGCTTCGGCAAGTCCGTCTTGCTGCAGCAGTGGGCGGAACAAGCCGCGGAGCAGCCGGCCTGGTTCTCCGTCGACCGATCGGATAACGATATCGCTCGGTTCTGGCATCATACGATCCGCGCGATCGATTTCGTTCGTCCAGGCTTTAAAGAAAGAGCCGGCGACGTCGCTCGGCTCTTTCGGCTTCATCCTTCCCGGCCGAAAGCGGCATTATCGCCGCTGCTGAGCGAGCTTCGGCAGCTGCAACGCCCGCTCGTAGTCGTGCTGGACGATTTCCACGCGATCACGAATTCCGCGCTGTTGACCTCCTTCTCTTATTTTCTTGAACATTTGCCCGATCGGGTGCATCTCATTCTCTCCGGCAGGACGTGGCCTGCCATACCTTGCCCGCCCCACGGCGGAACAATCGAACGGATCGGCGCCGAGGAACTCCGGTTCACCGAGCGGGAGAGCGCCGACTTCTTATCGAAAGTTATGGCGATTCATCTGTCACGGGAAGAGAAGGACCGGTGGGTTCGGCGCACGGAGGGTTGGGCGGCAGCCATGATGCTGGCGGCGCTGCCCGTGCGGCGGGAATCGCCGACCGCCGCTCCGCCGGTTCATCCGTTCTTCGGCGGTTCCCATCTGCTGGAGCAATATATCCTGGAGGAAGTGCTTGGCCAGCATAGCGAGCCGATCCAACGATTTCTACTGGACTGTTCCATCCTGAAGCGAATGAATGCGTCGTTATGCGAGGCGGTGAGCGGAAATGCGGCCAGCGGGGCAATTCTGGAGCGGTTGGAGGGGGAACAGCTTTTTATCATAGCGTTGGATAAGCGGAAGGAATGGTTTCGTTTCGGCCATTTGTTCGCGGAGTTTTTGCGTCAACGGCTGGAACGGCTGGAACCGGAACGGGCCTCCAAACTGCTTGAAGCCGCCGGCCGGTGGTGCGAACAGGAAGGCTGGAAGGAAGAGGCGCTGGACTATTATTTGACCGGCAAGCATGACGATCGGGCGATTCGCTTGCTCGAAGGGATGGCGTCGGAAACGTTTCGCGAGAACTTGCGGTGGCTGCGCTCGAAATTTGCGCTTATACCGGAAACGATCTTGCAGCAGCATCCGATTCTTTACGTTTCCAGCATTTACGCGTTGCTGCAGGAGGAGAAGGAGTACGTCCGGGCGGATCGGTTGATGCGCTGGGCGGAACGGAATTTCGAGCCCGCGTTGGCGGAACGGGCGGAAGCGGGAAGCCATGATTTCGGAGCAAGCTATTATTTCGTGAAAATGCTCTGCGAGCTGGTCGTACGAGGGAATCCGGAGAATGGGAGGGAATGTTTGCGCTTGGCGCAACGGTACGGCCCCTCGGGAGTGAAGCTAGTCCTGGCGCAGTCTGACGGCTCCGGTCTGCCGTCGGTGTTGAGAGAGCACACGTTCCCGGAGCGGGTCATGCCGAAGGAAATGCTGCTCCCGTTTCTGCATTCCTTGAGCGAGTTGTTGGAGGGGACAGGGCTGGAAGCCTCTGTCATCGCTTGTTTGGCGGAATGGCATTACGAGCTCAATGAGCTCGATGAAGCGAATCGGGCCGCGGCGAGAGCGATCAAGGCGGCGGAATTGAGCAGATCCCCCGCCGCCGAAGCGCTGCTTCCGGCCCGGCTCGTGCTGTCCCGCGTGCAGCGCATGCAGGGCTTGCGAGACGGAGCCCGCAAGACGCTGTTGGCGGCGAGAAGCGATATGATCGAACGGGGCATGACCGAAGCGCTGATGGTTTGCGACGCCGAATTTGCCTTGTTCATGCTGGAAGAAGGAGCATCAGCCCCTGCCGCAGCGTGGATGAAGGGGTATTATCTGAACGAGGCAGACGAAATTCGAAGCAGTCGGCTGTACGAGCACATGTATTTGGCCAAGCTGCTGTTGAAGCAAGAGGAATATGAACGGGCATGGCGCTTGACGAGCCGGCTGCGCGACGCTGCCGACCGGGATCGCCGCTTGTACATGCGGTTGGACATCGAGCTGATGCAGTCGTTGTTGCTCTTCTGCTACAAGGGACGGACGGAAGAGGCGATTGTTCGGCTCAAGCATGCTTTATCCATGACGGAGTCCGGCGGGTACATCCGCAGTTACCTGGATTGCGGAGAGCGGTTGGCCGACTTGCTGTCGCTCCTGCTTCGATCCGAGGCGCTGGAAGCGGGGGGCGATGCCCCGTCGACCGAGTACGTGCGCAGATTGTTGATCGCCTTCGGGAGGATCGTTCCGCCGGACGACGCGCTCGCCGAGCTGAAGTCGACGCTGACCCGGAAGGAGCTGGAGGTCTTTCGGCTGCTCGTCCGTCGACGGACGAACCGGGAAATCGCGGATCGGCTCGGCATCAGCATCGGTACGGTCAAGTCTTATATCAACAACCTGTACAGCAAGCTTTATGTAGGGAGCCGGTCGGAAGCGATTCGCAAGGGCGAGCAGTTGGGAATTTGAATTCGTGGACAGCGGACGGCAATCGGAACTGGAAGGAGAAAATAAGGATGAATTCAGTCGAATGGTCGAACTTGGGCGCGATCTTGACAACGAAGCTGCATATCCCCCGGCCGACTGCGTTGACGGTGCTCCGAAAGCGATTGATCGATCGCGTGCAGCAAAGTATCGAGAGTAAAATCACGTATATTTGTGCGCCCGCCGGTTTCGGCAAGTCCACGCTGCTGGCCCATTGGGCGCATCAAGCGGAGGCGACTCCGGCTTGGTTCTCCGTCGACTCGGGAGACAACGATCCGGCGAGATTCTGGCAATATATGATCGCAGCCGTTGATGCGGTTCATCCCGGCTTCGCCGATAAAACCGCCTATGTGCTTGAGCTGATTCAGCCCTCGCAATACGAAGCGGCCTTATCGATGCTGCTCAGCGAGCTGCAATCGATCCACCCGCCTCTCGTGCTGGTACTCGACGATTTTCATGCGATCACGAACGAAAGCGTGTTGTCCTCATTTTCCTATTTCATTGAGTATTTACCGGCAAATCTGCATATGATTGCAGCCAGCAGGAGCGAGCCCGCTTTTCCGACCGCAAGGCTGGTCGTTCAGCAGTGGATGACGCGCCTCGATGCGGCGGAGCTTCGCTTTACTCCGCAAGAAGGGAGCGCCTTCTATGCCGAATGTATGGCGTTGGATCTGCCGGAGGAAGCGTCGGGCGAGTGGGTGCGGCGTACGGAAGGCTGGATTACGGCAATGAAGCTGGCCGCCTTGTCGCTGCAAGGCTCCGCCGATCCGGCGGCGTTGCAGCCTCGAAGTCTGCCCGGCAATACGCATCGGCTGGAGCGGTATTTGCTGGACGAGGTGTTCCTTCAGCAAAGCGAAGAGACCCGTCGGTTCTTGATGGACTGCTCCGTGCTGACACGGTTGAGCGCCGGATTATGCAGCGCCGTTTCGGGGTATGAACGAAGTCAGGAAATGCTGGAGCGGCTGGAGAGCAAGCAGTTGTTCACGATCCCTCTTGACGACCGGAGGAGGTGGTACAGATTTCACCAATTGTTCGCCGATTTTCTGTACCGCCGCATGGAGCGCAGCGAGCCGGGACGCATTCCGCGTCTGCTCGGGCAGGCGGGTCAATGGTGCGAGCGGGAAGGACTGCATGAGGAGGCGCTGGACTATTATTTGACCGGCAAGCATTACGACCGGGGGCTGCGGCTGCTGCAAGCAATGACGGCGAAGCGGATGCGTGTCAGTCCGGTGTGGCTGGGCGCGCAGTTTTCCCGTATTCCTGCCCATCTGCTGATGAAGCATCCGATTCTGTACTTCTCCTATGTCCATATGATGATGGTCGATACTCGCTATAACCGTGCGCAACAGATGCTGAGCGATGCGGAACAGCAATTTGCGGAGAATGAGAAGGAGTGGACGGAAGAGGAGAAACAGGATTTTTGGGGCAGCTTCTACTATCTGAAAATGATCCACACATCGATCGTAAACGGCGATCAGGAGCGGACGCTGCGTTATATGCAGCTGTCCAGGCAATATTGTCCGGAAGGGACGCGGTTGATCTTCGCAAAATCCGGCATACCGGGGCTGCCGTCGATCGCCCAAAAATTCGTCACATCGGATCGGTTTGCAGACAAAGCGACGAACATCGCCATGTTGAACGATATGGTTCGGACGTTGGGAGCCTTGGGCAGCTCCATGCAAACTTGCCTGGCGGAAGGGTTGTACGGTTACAATGAGCTGACGGAAGCGGAACGTACGGCCGAGGACGCCTTGAACTCGGCGCTGCACCACGACCCGAACGTTCTTCCGGAAATATTGCTGGCGGCCCGGCTCGTGCTGTTTCGCACACGGCGCGCATACGGAAGGAGACGAGAGGCGGAGGAGACGCTTCGCAAGACCCGTCAGGACGCGATCGAGCTGGGGCTGGCGGGAACGCTGATGTATTGCGATGCGGAGCTGGCGTTATACGCGTTGGAGCAAGGCGATCGAGCGGCGGCGGAGGCATGGATTCGTACCTATCGATTGAACGCCGACGACGAGATTACGGTTCAACAGCTGTACGAATATCAGTATCTGGCTCGCATCTATGCGGCGCTGGAGCGGTTTTCTGAAGCCATTCGATTGACCGGCAGCCTGTTGGAGGTGACGAAGCGAGCCGATCGGTTTTATATGACGCTAGAGCTTAACGTCTTGCAAGCGATCATGCGGTTCCGAATGAACCGGGAAGACGAAGCGCTGGCCTTGCTGAGACCGGTTCTGCTCGCAGCCGAGCCGCGCGGGTATGTTCGGCTGTTTCTGGATGCGGGCGAGCCGATGGCCGAGCTGCTGGCGAGGCTGATCGATTCCTGGAACCGTCAGGGAGAAGGAGGAAAGCCGACGCTGAATTATGTGCGCAGCCTGTTGGCCGGATTCGGAAGAAGCATGTCGGACATCGAATGGTCTGCCGATCTGGCGCTGATTCTGACACTGAAGGAGCGGGAGATCCTTGAGCTTCTGATCAGGCAGAAGACGAACAGGGAAATCGCGCAAGAGCTCGGAATCGGCTATGGCACCGTACGCTCGCATCTGCATCGCATTTACGCGAAGCTGAAGGTGAACGGCAGAGCGGAGGCGATGAAGCTTGGCAAGCCGTATCCGGATCACCGGGCAACGTGACCTGAAATCGTCTGAGAAACTGCCACTCTCTGTATACAGGGGGGTGGTAGTTTTTTTATATCTGCGCTTTTTATAATTGCGTTAAGGACTGAAAAGCGTTTGCGGGATGCCCTTCATGATCTTGGCGATCTCCTTGTCCAGCTTCTTGACCTCCGATTCGAGGTGCTGGATGACGCTGAGCGTGGTCGCCAGCGAAATATTGACGGGATCGGCCATGGCCTTGTCGAGCCGGTAGGAAGAGCGTGCGAGCTTCTTGAGAAACGTCGCAATCTCCTCAGGCTTGTCGAAACGGTTTTTGCCCTTGTCCTGCAAGAAAGCGACAAGCTCCTCCATGGACATGTTCATGATCTGCTCGGGCTCGAGTTGCTGAATAACCGCGAGCGAGGTGCTGCCGAACGTGTCGGAGAAGGGGTTATCCAGGCGCATGCCACTGAACTTCAAAAAGACCTGGTTCAGAAAATAGGTCTTGTCGCGTTTGATGTTGTTCATCAGGAAGAAGCGTGTACGGGTGAGACGCTGCAAGGCTTCGTATTGGATGATTTCTTTCATCTCATGGGGCAGTCGTCCAAATCGCAAATGGTCTGCAATCACCCAGGCATCCACGCGGTCGTTCTTGGGCAGGGCTTCATACCCCTTCTTGAAACGAGCCACCTTCCTTGCATTCAAGACGTAAATCTGAGACTGGATGCGAGGCTCGTAGCCCTGCAATTCGGTCTTCAGATAGTGAGCCAGGTGCCAGCCGAGATTGGAGGTAGCCTCCATCCCGATGCGAAGCTCCTGGGTGCCGACTTTGGCCGCCGTGTCCAACATCTTCTGAATGAGGGTGTCCGCCCCCGTTTGATCGTTGGGCACGGCGAAGGAAGCCAGCGAAGCACCGGCCCCATCCATGAATTGTACATGGTGGGACCGCAAGCTCACGTCAATACCAATCAGCATTGGTGACATAGAATCACCTCCCGTTGTAAAGCGAATCAAGCGCAACTCAGACCTGGGTGCCCGTGGAAACCACCGACTTCAGCCTCGTCATCAGCACTCATCCGTAAACGTCCGACAATTGATGGGTGCTACGCCCCGGACGCAAGCGACGGCGCAACCAGCGGTTAGAACATGAGTGATGGATCCCGGGTAGCAGGCTTTTCACAGCAGTGCCTTGCGGCCTGCAAGGAGAGAAAGAAATTTCCTGAGAGGTGCTTGTTGATCCCATTGTTCCACAGGCAGGTCTGAGAAGTCCAGAGCAGCCTCGCCACAGCGGCGGACAAAGTCCGTCAAAGCGGGCTACGTTTATCGAGTTATCAAAGAGCGCACGACAAAGAAGTGCAGACGAACCATGGCCTACAAACCGAAATAACGTTATTCACGCCGGCTCCCTCATTCGAGGCGAAACGGGCCAAGCGGGTAAAGCGGGCGAAGCAGAATGAGGGAGACGACGCTGTTCCCAGTGGCGCTGCTGCCAGCGTCCGGTCACTGGCGGCAAGACGGTGGCGCACAAGCGATTAAAGTCTCGCCCCGACTTCCGTTCCTCGCCTTTCGGGCTGCGGTACGGGTTCGGCTACGCTCTTCACCCCGGCACCTACTGGAAATTCACTTCGTTCCTTTTCAGCTGTCCGGATCAACTGGAAAAATAGCGAAATGATCTTACAAATACGATTATACGAGGAGACTTGAAATGATATGATGCAACGATTGCGCCATTTTGCTGCCGGGGACTTCTGGAAGATGAGGCTGAGGGCGATCTGCTGCCTCTTCGTATTTGCAGCTGTGTTTTCCGCTGATGGTCGACAGGCGGAGGCGGCGGAAGTCGTGGTCAGCGATTGGTGGGATTTGGAAACGAAATTCCAGAGCAGTCCCAACAATACGATATTCAAGCTCGGCGCGGATATTCACGACTCTTTCGGCGGCTCGCTTTCTGTTCCTGCGGGGACAAGCTATACGCTGGATCTCGCCGGTCACCTGTTGAATATTGTCACATCGACAGGCGCTGCGATCGAGGTGCCGGACAGTTCGTCGCTCGCCATCGTCGACTCGGTTGGGGGCGGAACGCTGATCGCGGACGCTTCCGGGTCTAACGGAGCCGCGGGCATCGGGGGAGCCAGCGAGAAGAACGGAGGCGCCATCACCATCCTAAGCGGAACTGTAATCGCAAAAGGAGGGGCAGATGGAGCGGGAATTGGGTCGGGGTCGTGCACTTTTATTTGCGCCGTTCCCACTGGGCCGATAACGATTGGTGGAGGAATCGTGGAGGCAACGGGGGGCTTGAACGGTGCGGGCATTGGCGGCGGATTGGAAGGCGCCGGCGGAACAATCACGATCAACGGCGGCAGCATCACGGCCAATGGCGGCTATGAGGCGGCAGGTATTGGCGGCGGGAGTATGGGTGCTGGAGGCACCATCGTCATTCATGACGGACTTCTTAATGTGACCGGGGGAGACTACGCATCCGGCATCGGCGGCGGATCCACGGAAGGCTGGGGCAACATCACAATCAACGGCGGAACATTGACAGTGGCCGGAGGCGCCATGGGGGCGGGCATTGGCGGAGGTGCGTACGATTTCGGAGGCATGATCACGATCAACGGCGGGGATGTGACGACAACAGGGAGGGCAATGGATATTGAGTATGGCACATACGGCGGAGCGGGGATCGGCGGCGGCGGCTTCGGCAACGACGTCGGCTCGGTGACCATTACCGGCGGTACGGTACGGGCAACCGGGGCTGTCAACGCGGCTGCCATTGGCGGCGGTACGGATGCCGGCGGTGCAGTCGTGAATATTCATGGGGGCACCATCATCCTGAGCGGCCCCGGCGGGAATAAAGGCACGCTGATCGGAGCGGGAACGGCGCTGACTTACGAGCCCGGAGATTTCGGTTCTTTGTCCAACGCTGGCACGATTACGGTTTCGGAAGGAGGCAAGCTATGGATTCCGCCCGGAGAGACGTTTACCAATTCCGGCACGGTGAACGGAGCGGGCGCGATCGAGATCGATGGCGCAGTCATCAACACGGGTACGATCAACACGGATCATCGGAGCGGCCATATCTATGTGTTGAGCTTCGATTTGAACGGCGCCGGCGGTACGGCACCGTCCGATATCACGCTTTACGCGCCGACCTTGTCGGACGCTGGAGAGACGCTGCCTGAGCCGATCCGAACCGGATACGCATTCGTCGGCTGGTATACGGCGGCTTCCGGCGGGACGAAAGTGACGGAGACGGATACTATCAGCGGCGATATGACGCTGTATGCGCACTGGACGATCAACAGCTACACGGTGACGTTCGACCCGAATGGCGGCAGCGGACCGACGAGTCCGGTTACGGTGGAGCATGGCGGTCTGCTAACCGAACCGACCGAGCCAACGCGCACCGGCTTTACATTCGTTGGCTGGTTCACCGATCCTGCGGATGCGATGAGCGAATGGGATTTCGATGAGGACACCGTCAACGGGAACATGACGTTGTATGCGCATTGGACGATCAACAGCTACACCGTGACGTTCGACCCGAATGGCGGAGGCGGACCGACGAGTCCGGTTACGGTGGAGCATGGCGGTCAGCTAAACGAACCAACCGAGCCAACGCGCACCGGCTATACGTTCGTCGGCTGGTTCACTGATCCGTCGGATACGACGAGCGAATGGGATTTCGATACGGACACCGTCAGCGGGAACGTGACGCTGTATGCGCATTGGACGATCAACAGTTACACGGTGACGTTCGATTCAAATGGCGGCAGCGGACCGACGAGTCCGGTTACGGTGGAACATGGCGGTCTGCTAAACGAACCGACCGAGCCGACGCGCACCGGCTATACGTTCGTTGGCTGGTTCACCGATCCGTTGGATACGACGAGCGAATGGGATTTCGATACGGACACCGTCAGCGGGAACGTGACGCTGTATGCGCATTGGACGATCAACAGTTACACGGTGACGTTCGTCCCAAATGGCGGCAGCGGACCGACGAGTCTGGTTAAGGTGGAGCATGGCGGTCTGCTAAACGAACCGACCGAGCCAACGCGCACTGGCTACACATTTGTTGGCTGGTTCACCGATCCTGTGGACGCGACGAGCTCATGGGATTTTGACGCAGAAACCGTCAGCAGCGATATGACGCTGTACGCGCACTGGACGATCAACAGCTACACCGTGACGTTCGACCCGAATGGCGGCAGCGGACCGACGAGTCCGGTTACGGTGGAGCATGGCGATCTGCTAAACGAACCGACCAAGCCGAGGCGCACCGGCTATACGTTCGTCGGCTGGTTCACTAATCCGAACGACAGAGCGACAGAATGGGATTTCGATAATATCGTCATCGCGGATATAACGCTGTACGCGCACTGGGCCGCCCATAAATCGACGGATTCGGGCCACTCCGGCAGCGCATCGAATCCTCCGGCGAAGGACGCCGAGACTGTAGCAAGTATCACTCTGAACGGTGTGACGATCAAGGTGCGCCTCACCGAAGAAATTTCTGCCGAAGGGCAACGGTTTGTTCGTCTGACGTTCACTCGCGAACAGTTGTCGGAAGCGTTGGCATCCGATGTAGCGGAAATCACGATTGCGGTGGATGGGCTGGGGTCGGCGGTCAAGGTGGACTTCCCGGTCGCACCGTTTCTTGAAGCGAGACGCGATCGATCGGATGCCAGGCTGCAACTCGCCGTGAACGGCCACGGGATGCTGATTCCGTTCGACGCCGTCGGGAAGCTGTCGCAGGAAGCCATGATTACGGCGACGATCGCGCAGGCGTCCGACGCAGCTAGCATCGCGGCGAGGAACGGCCTCGACAGCGTGGGAGCGGCTCAGGTACTGGAGAAGCCGATCGTCTTCGCGCTGGATGCCAACGGTCGAGCAGTGGAAGGCTGGCACAACCGTTACATGCTGCGAACAATCGCGTTGCCGTCGGCCGTCCGTCCGGACAGGGCAACGGTCGTTCGAATCGATGCCAGCGGCGCGATTCATTTCGTACCCGCGATGTTCGCAGGAGACACGGTGAATATGAACTCGCTGCATGACGGGACGTACACTGTCATTCAATCGAACGAAACGTTCACGGATGTGCAGGCGCATTGGGCTCGCGCGGATATTGAGCTGCTGGCGAACAAGCGGATTGTCGCGGGCCGGCCGGACGGCAGGTTTATGCCGGATGCACCGATCACCCGCGCTGAATTCGCATCACTGCTTGTCCGTGCGCTCAGCCTCCGGGAAGAACGTGTCCATCGGACGTTCACGGATGTATCCGCGGACGACTGGTACGCCGAAGCGGTCGGCACGGCGCATCAGGCGGGCCTGATCAGGGGTTACGAAGACGGCTCTTTTCGTCCGGATACGACAATTACCCGCGAACAAATCGCGACGATGATCGCCAGAGCGCTGGCCTACGCCGGAAAATCGCCGCAGGCGGAGGAGGCCGCGCTGGAAGCGTTCGCCGACGGGAGCGACATTGCCGATTGGGCCGCAGAGGCAGCGGGGCAGCTCGTCCAGGCGGGCATTGTTCGGGGCGGCACCGACACGACTTTCGCACCGGGAGCAAGCGTCTCGCGGGTAGAAAGCGTGGTTATGCTGAAGAGAATGCTCCAATACTTGGAATTTATTAACGGATGAACAAGCCCGACCTTCATCGCCCCTACGCTGGCGGCGAAGGTTGGTTTTTTCTATGACGGTTGTACCAAGCAAGACGCGAATCGGCCAAAGATATGAGCGATTTAAAGTCGGGTCGAATACGGAGGAACGTCAAAACGTATGAATGCGGTTGTTGATATATTTGAGCTAAGCGGCTATTTTGATCAGTATGTGTGATGATGAAGTAAGGGTATCCAAGCCGGACCCGGAAATATATTTACTTGCTGCAAAGAAGCTGGATGTGAACCCGTCTTTATGTGTAGTAATAGAGGATTCTCTATTTCCCAACACGAAATCTATATAATGGGGATTCGCCTCTGGGGACAAAACGGAAGAAGACAATAATCTATAGTGAGAGGGATGACGGTTGCCTATGCGCACAAGAAAACAGAGAATGTATGCGGTTTTGCTATGTATAATCCTGCTCGCGGGGCTGTTGCCGGGCTATACGGGCTCCGTGCATGCCGCCCCGCCTGTCAAAGCGGTCAAAATCGCCGCAGGCGACAACTTCTCGCTGGCGCTGAAGTCGGACGGCAGCGTAGTCGGCTGGGGCGTAAACACTTATCTTCAATTAAATGTTCCGCATATGGCCCAGAGCGGAGTCATCGATATTGCCGCAGGCGCCAATCATGCGTTGGCTTTGCTATCCACCGGCAGAGTTGTCGCTTGGGGAGCCAACACGTCCGGGCAATCGACCGTGCCTATCGAAGCGCAAAACGGCGTCATCGCCATTGCTGCCGGAGAGGCTCACTCTCTGGCTCTGAAGGATGACGGAAGCGTACTTGCGTGGGGATTGAACGATTCGGGGCAAACGATCATTCCGTCAGAGGCGCGGGCCGGGGTTACCGCTATCGCGGCAGGCCGGAAGCATTCGCTGGCTTTAAGGAACGGCGGCGTCATCGCCTGGGGGAGAAACGACGAAGAAGCGGTCACCGTGCCTGTCGCGGCGCAGAGCGGAATCGTTAGCCTCGCTGCAACAAACTGGCACTCTTCCGCCGCCGTGGCATCCGATGGACGTGTTCTTTTTTGGGGATTGGATCACGCCGGCATGGGGACTATTCCTGAGGCCGCGCAGAGCGGAGTAACCTCCGTCAGTTTGGCCTCCAGCCATGTTGTGGCTGTAAAAGACGGCGGCGTCATCGCTTGGGGCAGCAGTTCCGGCGGAAAAACCAGCGTTCCGGTCGCCGCGCAAAGCGGAGTCATCGCAGTTGCGGCAGGCGACGCCCATTCCCTTGCTTTGAAAACGGACGGTACCGTTGTAGCCTGGGGAAATAATTTGCACGGTCAATCTACTGTGCCGGGGAACGCCGATTTAAGCGGATTGGCGATCACTGAGGGCGTAACAACTTCGTCTTTTCAATCTGACGTCACAAACTATACGCACTATGTCGGCGCAGCCGCCACAAGCGTCGATGTGACGGCCGTACTCTCCGCCCCGGCTTACGGCGCGCTGCTGATCAACGGAGAGCAGCAGCCTAGCGGAACGGCGCTTACGGTTCCGCTGACCGGGGAATCGACGGCGATTTCTGTTCAGACGGAACCGTATTTGCTTGCAGGCGCAACGTATTCTGTAACTGTGCTCCGGGACACGACGCCGCCATCGGTCAGCTTTGGAACGGACGGCAATGAGAGTTGGGCGACTGCGGCGTCGACCACAGTTACGGTAGCCGATACGGAAAGCGGCTTAGACGATGATTCGCTCACATACGCATGGTCGAGAAGTTCCGAGACGCCCAATACCGGCTGGACGCCATTCGAGAGCGGCGATACGCTATCCTTGGACGAAACGGACGGGGACTGGTACTTGCACATCCGGGCGCGGGACCGGGTCGGCAACACGGCGAATGAAACGACTGCCCGCTTCAGGCTGGACAATACGCCGCCGTCGATCGAAGTGACGATGACCAAGGCCGATCAGAGCGCGTACATCGACAATACATGGACCAACCAGCACGTCAACGTGAGCGCGAACGCATTGGACGACAGCGGTATCACATCATTCGAATATTCGCGCAATGACGGCGCGACATGGGACAGCTACACGCCGAGCACAGAGGTAACGTTGACAGAGGAAGACATACACACGCTGACATTCAGGGCCGTAAATGCCGTAGGTCTGGAAACGAGTGAGCGGCGCACGGTGAAGATCAGCACGAGCGGGCTCGTATTGACCCCGACACTGCTGCACGAGGACAACAGCGCCTATTCGAGCGGGGCGTGGACGAACGCGAGCGTTACGGTGAGCGTCTACGCCGATGCGGGCACAAGCGGAATCAATAGTCTCACTTATTCGTTAAACGGAGGAGCGGCGCAGCCTTATACGAGCGAGACGCCGATCTTGTTTGATCAGGAAGGGGCGCATACGGTCTTCTTCGAGATTAACGATTCTGCCGGCAATGCGCGCGATGCAACGCTTGCCGTAAACCTAGACCGCACCACGCCTTCCGTCAGCTTCGGAACTGACGGCAACGAAAGCTGGGCGACCGCGGCGTCAACAACAGTAACGGTCGACGACGAGCTCAGCGGCCCGGACGACGCTTCGTTGTTCTATGCCTGGACGACGAGCACAGACACCCCAGATGAGGGTTGGTCGGTGTTCCGTAACGGGGATACGCTGACGCTGGACGGGAAGGACGGGGAATGGTATCTGCACATCCGGGCGCTCGATCAAGCAGGCAATGGCGCAAACGCGGTAACACACCGTTTTCTGTTGGACACCTCGACTGCCGAGCTAAGCGCATTGTCTATATCGTCCGGATCGCTGCAGCCCGTATTTGCATCGGGAATTACGGCCTACGAGGCGCAGGTGAACAGCAACGTTTCAAACGTGACGGTTACGCCTGTAACCGCCAAGATGACGGATACGGTCACCGTAAGCATCAACAACGGAATGCCCGTGGCGGTAGACAGCGGTCAGCAGAGCGAACCGTTGGCATTGCGCATTGGCGCCAATACAATTGCCGTCCAGGTGACATCGCTGAACGGCGCGCAACGCTCCTATATTGTCACAGTGACGAGAAGATCGTCTGGCGGCGGAGTGGCGTCGCCGCCATCCAATGTTTATCTGGTGGGGCCGGCCGGGAGAAGCATCCGCTTTGACGGAGGTCAAATCGTCATCCCGCAAGGCGCGTTGAACACTTCCCTTTATCTTACAATTAGCAGTGTGGACGACATCGGGGATGGTTCTTTGCAGGATCGGGAGAGGCTGGTCAGCCGGGCCATTCGGCTCGTGGCGGATCGGGAAGCGGAGCTTCTGAAACAGATCAACGTAAGCTTGTTTCTTCATAACGGGACGATCGAACAGGAGCGATATCATCTCAGTCTGTATGGGTTCAACGATGAAACATCGGATTGGACAGAGATGAACAACATTACCGTTAACCGGGACGAAGGCGTCATTAGCGGTACGATCGACCGATTTGCCGCAATTGCGGCTATCTCCCGCCCGATAGAGGAAACGGAAGAAGAGCAACAAAACCCGCAGCCTGATGTTCGTCTGAACGATATCGCCGGTCATTGGGCGGAAGCCGGCATACGGCAGGCAGTGGAAAAAGGAATTGTTGCCGGCTATCCTGACGGCTCCTTCCGCCCGAATCGGACGGTGACGCGCGCAGAATTTGTGGTCATGCTGATGCGAGCGTTGAAATGGCAAGGAGAAGAAGATGAGCTTGCTTTTGTCGATTCGTCGAAAATTCCCGCTTGGGCGCGCCAGTCATTAGCGCAAGCGGTGAAGGCCGGAATTATTAGAGGTTACACCGATGGCAGAGTCAACCCGACGGCGGAAATTACCCGCGCAGAAATGGCTGTGATGGTCGCTGCCGCGATCGGTTTGCCCAATGAGGGCAACGAACCGACCGGCTTTGCGGACGATCGCGATATACCGGTCTGGGCGAAAACAGCCATTGCCTATATGAAGCAATCGAGTATTGTGCAGGGAGACGGCGCTAACAGATTTATGCCTCAAGATCACGCTGCGAGAGCCGAAGCCGTTACCTTGCTGCTGAATATGCTGGCTCATCAAGGACAATGAAGCGCGACTGCGTGTTTTGCGGACGGGATTATAAAAAGGCACTTGAAGTTCAAGTGCCTTTAAGATCGTTATAAATCTCCTCATGTGCGACCTTTATGGCATTAAAGTCACCGGCATCAGATAACACTGTAGCTGGGAAAGGCGTAAAATAACCAGCAACAAGTGCTGGTTATTAGGGCTTTACCTTTTCGTATTTTTCAATCCAAGATTCTTGATCAATAGATCGTAATGCCAATTTTTCAAGTAGACGCTCATGTCTCTCCTGGTTTTCTTGAATTGAAGTAACTTGACCAATGACTTTATGTATATCCAAAGCAAGGGCATTAATTTTCGCATCAGATTCATCGATCCGATTAAGTATAGCAGAAGATATTAGGTTAAGTTCTTTGATTTGTTCCAGAATTAAATCAAGTTTATCCAAGTCCATTCACCACCAATGGAAGTTATAATTGATTATATCAAAGCTTAATCTGGCGGACAACCCTGCTAGCTAGTCGATCGCGATCGCCCCGTTGGCGCTAAGGTTCTCGGGGACAAATATTCGTAAATATATAGGCAAAGTAATTCTAAGGAGATATCTTGGAGACCAAAAATTATTAATGATTAGAGGAATCTCGGATGGATGACCAAAAACCTGATTGGAAATCTCGAAAACCAAAAAGCTTAGTCCTCAAGTGGTTGCTGGATTCAGATCCTTCGATCCGATGGCAAGTTATGCACGACTTGACGAAAGAACCCGATAAGATTGTTGGAGCAGAGCGCTCGCGGATTGCGACAGAGGGTTGGGGAGCCCGTCTCCTTTCCTTGCAATCACCCGAGGGCCACTGGTGGGCTGACATCGATCCGTGGCCTTGGAAGAATACCCTCTTCACGGTGGTACTGTTGAAAGACTTGGGTTTGGATCCGTCAAGCGAGGAAGCTCGCAGATCGATCGGTCTGGTACGAGACCGCATAAAATGGTTGTATCATGACAACAGGCCTTTTTTCGAAGGCGAGGTCGAGCCTTGCATCAACGGGAGGATTTTGGCTGTTGGCGCCTACTTCGGTGAAACGAGCGACCGGCTGGTCGACCGCCTCCTCGGAGAACAACTCGATGATGGAGGGTGGAACTGCAAGGCCCCGCCAAGCCGACGTTCCTCATTCCACAGCACCATCTGCGTTCTGGAAGGACTATTGGAGTACGAGAAGGCCAAGGGGGCCGACGCTCTTATAACCGAAGCCCGCATCCGGGCGCAGGAGTATCTTATGGACCGCGGCATGTTCCGATCTCGGTCGTCCGGCAAGGTGATCGATCACAATTGGACACGTATTTCATTTCCGACTACCTACCATTACGACATCCTTCGCGGTCTTGACTACTTGCGCGACGCCGGTGTGAATCCCGATGAAAGAATCGCCGAAGCCGTAGATTTGGTGGCCAAGAAACAACACCAAGACGGACGATGGCCACTGCAAAACCCGCACTCCGATCGTATCCCCTTCGAGATGGAAGGCCGGGCAGGCGAGGCTAGCCGCTGGAACACACTTCGCGCCTTGAGAGTGTTGGATTGGTATTCGTCTGGAATCGGACAAGATTTTACGCGAAAAACCCGGAATTGTTCACAATTAGCGGATCCTCTGTCCGAACGGTCTTGGAGGGATCGGGCACAGAGGATGAAAGACGGTTTGGACGTCGGGGCAACAGGTCGGGTGGAGCGGGAGGTCTGAGGTGACGGAAGAACGGGAAGAGGAACGAAACAGCGGAAAAAAGGAGCGTCAGGCGAACTGACGGTTTTTCTTGTATTTGTAAGTCGTTCGTTTCGCGGCAGCTTCTGCCTAAGCCGGATTCTCTCCCGCTGCAACCGCCGCACGTCCCCAGTCCTCACTGGCACCGATCATGAAAGCCTTGCCTTCGTCGGAGACCAATAGGGCGTGTCCAGCGGAGCGATCAAAAGCTTGTCCGAAAGGTGAGCCTCCAAGCCAAGCAGGACCAGATCACACCCGACACCGCCCGCGCGTAATCAATTCCTTGACAAAATCAAGGGGAAGCATGACATAATACTTTATAGTAATATATTTTTGATTGAGGGAGATCGATATATGGGACAGAGAGGAAGGAAGAAAGGAGCGAGCGGCGAACAAAGTCGAGGATTATTGCTAAGCATCGCCACAGAAGAATTCGCCTTGCGGGGATATCACAAGACCAAAATAAGCAGCATCGTCGAGAAGGCCGGGGTTACCCAACCAACCTTCTATCTTTACTTCAAGAATAAAGAAGCGCTGTTTCAGGAATTGGTCGATTTATTTCGTTCCCGGTTAAGCGATTATACTCAGAAAAGCCGACTTGAACCGGGTATTGCAAAACCATTCATCCGCCAAAGAATTGTAGAGGGGCTTACGCCGTTCTTCCGGTTTTTTGTTGAAGAACCCCATCTGGCCAGTATCGGTTTTATGGTTGCTCCCCAGGCTGTTGAGATTAAAGACCAATTGGCCGATCAAATCCGTGCGAACTTGATTTCGGAGCAACAAGCAGGCTATTTCCGTGAAGATCTGGACATGGGGATCGTTGCGGACAGTATCGTGGGCTTGATGGAGCGCTTTATCGCGACACAAAAAACTCGCATTTATAAAAAACCGGAGATTATGGCGGATGAGGTTGTACGTCTTTTTTTATACGGAATTGCAGAACCATAGAAACTTGCCTTGGGAGGGGAAAAAAATTTGTAAGCAACTAAAAAAGTGGATGGCCAGTGTGTTGGCTCTACTGTTGATCACGTCACTGCTGCTTGAGCTATTCGGAGTAAAAGCCTACGCTGCAACCAACTATATCATTAGTACGGTCGCCGGCACAGGCAGCTACGGCTATTCGGGAGATGGGGGAAATGCGACATCTGCGCAGTTGAATCACCCATTTGGAGTGGCGATAGACAGCAGCGGAAATCTGTACATTGCCGATTACCAGAATAATCGGATTCGGAAAGTCGATGCGTCCGGGACGATCAGTACGGTAGCGGGTACGGGGATTCCTGGATATTCGGGAGATGGAGGACAGGCGACTTCCGCCACATTGAGCAACCCAATGGGAGTGGCAGTGGACGACAGCGGAAATCTCTATATTTCAGATACGGCCAACGGCCGGATCCGAAAAGTGGATGCATCCGGGACGATCAGTACGGTCGCCGGTACGGGGGAGTATGGTTATTCAGGAGATGGAGGACCAGCAACGTCAGCTCAGTTGAGCTCCCCTAATGGAGTGGCGACAGACAGCGATGGCAATCTGTATATTGCGGACCACTCTAATCATCGGATTCGTAAGGTCGATGGGTCTGGAACGATCAGTACGATAGCCGGAACGGGTACGCGCGGCTATTCGGGAGATGGAGGAGCTGCAGCATCAGCCGAGTTGAACGGTCCGAATAGCATAGCGGTAGACAGTAGCGGCAATCTGTATATCGCAGATTTTTATAATAATCGAATTCGAAAAGTAGATGCCCTAGGGACGATCAGTACGGTAGCGGGTATAGGGGGCAGCGGCTATTCTGGAGACGGAGAACTGGCAACGTCAGCCCAATTGAACAGTCCTGCGGGAGTAGCGGTAGACCGCTACGGAAATCTGTATATAGCGGATACAGGAAATTACAGGATAAGGAAAGTAGATGAGTCGGGCATTATTCGTACGATTGCCGGCACAGGCAGTTTTGGCGATTCGGGAGATGGAGGAGCGGCAACGTCAGCTCAATTGGCCAATCCGTATGGATTAGCGGCAGCAAGCAATGAGGATCTGTATATTGCGGATGTGCATAGCCAGCGGATACGAAAGCTAAGCATACAAGCGCAAACCGTCAGCTCGTTCGCCTCAACTTCCACTCCCATGACCGGTGATGACAATATCATTACGTTAACGGTGAAGAACTCGCTGGGGAACACGGATACGTCGTTTAACGGCGTGCATGATGTGACGATATCCGGGTATTCTCAAGCGCCGGATCACTCCTATGGCAGCTTTAACGGGACGGCCTTAAGCGAATCTCCGAACACGATCAGCGTCACGTTTGCGAGCGGCGTTGCTACGGCAAATCTCAAGCTGAACAAAGCGGGGGCACAGACGATCAACATCAGTGTAGCGGACGTGGCATCGCCAGCGGCGAATTCGTTGATCATTATGCCCATAGCAGGAAGTCCGGCCTCGATGGCGCTAATCACGGATATTAAGGCTCCGGCCAGCAACGGGGACACATTCTCTCAGCAGCCTGTCATCACGCTACTCGATGCTTACGACAATACGAGTGTGGGAGATAACAGCACCATTGTGACGGCATCGAAGAAGGACACGGGGGCATGGGCGCTATTGGGAACAACAACGGCAACAGCAAGCTCAGGCATCGTAGCTTTTACCGATCTTGGCGCAACGAATAGAGCAGTGGTAACGGGAGCGCAGCTTAGTTTTGAAGCGGATGGCTTGCCGCCAATTGAAAGTACGACTGTAACATTGCCCTGGGAGGCTCCTCCAGATAGCATCGTCGATCCGATAAGCGGAATCTTCGATAAGAATCCAGCGAACCAGGCGGATATAACGACGGCCGTTACGCTGAATGGCCATACGCTGGTCAGCATCAACAATGGCGCGGATGAGCTGACAGTGGATGAGGATTATACGCTGGTGGGCAATGTGTTGACGATCCGGAAGGAATATCTGGCGCAGCAGACAGTCGGATCCCTCAGCTTGACGTTTACGTTCAGCGCAGGCTCGCCACAAACATTGGACATTCCGATCGTCGATACGACGCGGCAAGAACAGGACACTGAAGCTCCGCAATGGCCGGATGGGAGCAAGTTGACGGCGTCAGACATCACGCAAACGAGCATAAAGCTGTCGTGGCCAATGGCGACAGATCATGTCGGGGTAACCGGCTACCGGATATACATGAATGGTACGGAGCGCATGACGGTAAGCGGAAGCGTCTACGAAACGATTATTGTCGGCTTGAGCGCAGACACCACGTATACATTCAGAGTCACGGCTTATGATGCAGCGGGGAATGAGAGTGAAGTTGGATTAAGTCGAACGGCTACGACGCTTTCACGTTCTTCCTCTGGCCCGGGGGGCGGCTGGTACTTATCCAGTAAGGCCAGCTTGAAAACGTTCGAAATATGGACGGACGGAAAACGCCTTTCCTTAACACCATCGTTTGCGGTAGATACATTCTCTTATAGGGCCAGAACGGAAGCAAAACAAATAGAGGTGAGGGCAACTGCAGATCATGCGGCGGCCAAAGTGACATGGCAAGAGCAGGAGCTTGGCGGTGGCATTCAAATCGAGCTGCAAGAGGGAGAGAACATCATTCCGATCATTGTTCAAGCGGAAGATGGCTCCCGGAAAACCTATACGCTTGTTATAGAGAAGGTAGCTCCCGATCCGCAAGAACCTAAATCACCGGCGGCCTCATTAACCGACATCGAGGGACACTGGGCGGAAAATGACATTAAGCGAGCCGCGGCGAAAGGGATCGTCAATGGATATCCGGACGGCGCATTCAAACCGAACAATCCCGTCACCCGCGCCGAGTTTACAGTTATGCTGGCAGGTGCTCTGAAGCTGGAAGGGGAAGGACCCCCCTTGACGTTCGCTGATCACGATCAAATCGGGAGATGGGCAAAAACGGTAGTTGCGCAGGTGATGCAAGCAGGGATCGTCAACGGATATGAGGATGGCAGTTTTCGTCCAAATGTCGACATTTCCCGTGCAGAAATGGCGGTCATGATTGCGCGGGCGCTCAAGCAGGAACATAGCGCTCATGCGTCTACCGATTTTGCCGATGATGAAGCGATACCACAATGGGCAAAAGGAGCGATAGAGGCGATACGTACGCTTGGAATTGTTGACGGTCGTATTTCGAACCGTTTTGTGCCGAATGAAACCGCAACGCGAGGGGAAGCGACAGTCATGCTGCTAAGAATGCTCGAACAAATGGAGAATGACATGAATTGATTTCTGTACAATGCACGATGAATAAAGCAAGGAATTGAATAGACTTCCCGCACAGAGGACGAGTTTGTTCCAGAGATGGACGATCCTAATTAGCGGGAAGTTTTTTAAACACCTTTGATTCTGCTGTTGACTCAATCAGGTAGGCGACAATCCTCCTTAGGAGTTATCCGCATCTAACTTTCGGATCAAGGAAGTCATTGCAATTAGAAACTGAATCGTTTATTATGGATATCAAAGGTCTATATTGGCTGTATTCTTGAGCAGGGAGGAGGGGAGTTTGCAGTTCTCCAAAGCTGAGGCAGGATGGAATCGTACGTGCTGTGCCAGGGGTGAACGACGGCGGAAAAAAAGGAATGTTCGGTTGGGAAGGTGATGAACGGCGCGGAACAGCATCTGCACCAATACTTGCGGGAACACACGATCCAGTCCGTACTGCATGAAGCCTTCAAGCGTTGTAACCAAGGGGCAAACAAGAAGTGATCCACTCCTTGTGCTTTAATTATGGATATTGTAGACCTTCTAAATTCGGGCCCCGCGTGCTTGTCGTTCCCGGTATTGCCCTGTACATCGGTACATGTCGAGAGGGCAGAAGCAGTATTTGAGCAGCGTGAGCGATCCAGCGTCATCAGTCGAAATGACCAAGGGGCTGGCAGTTGGTATTAACGATGCATTCTGGTTCGGCGTGACCGTTGCATTCGTTGCACTTGTGCTCGGTCTATTCCTCCGAAAAGGAAAAGCGCCAGAGCAGGAGACGGCATGACCGGCCATTGACCAGGGAATCCAACCAGCAAAAGTAGGAAAGTGAGGAGTATTGATGAACGATTTTTTTAATGCCGCCATATGGGAAAAAGCGTGGAAAGAGGATTCGGATACGATCGCAAGCAAGATGAGAAAAGCCGGAATCGATCCTTCCCGATCGTTTGACGCTAAAGCCAAGACTTTTGACGAACAGTCGTTTAGCGAAGAGGGAAAAAAACGAACCAAACGAATCATGAACTGGCTTGAAGGACAAGGCGTTCGCTTCGAAGACGCTTCTATACTGGATATTGGCGCCGCTTCTGGCATATTCTCTGTACCGTTTGCAGAGCGAGGGGCCCGGGTAACGGCCGTAGAGACCTCTCCTCCGCTGATCGAATTGTTGGAAGAAAACGTCTCAAAGTTTGACGGAGAACGGGTTAAGATCGTATCCGAGAAGTTCGAAGATATTGACGTGCAGGCTAGAGGATGGAGTCAAGCCTTCGATCTTGTCTTCGTCTCGATGTGCCCAGTCGTTCACAATTGGGATAGTCTCGAGAAAATCATGCAATGCGCTAAACGGTTTTGTTACCTTAGTATGCCGGCAAGTCCCGCGGAACACAGCCTGGTGAACGAAGTCTGGCCGCTGGTCGCCGGACAGCCCTTCCATCCCAAACATATGGAATGGGGATATTTGCTGCACCTTTTGTACCTGAAAGGTTATGCGTACGAATCGCTAATTACACGCGAAATGAAAACGAAAGAGGTGTCCACAGCCGAAGCGTTGCAAGAGGCGATGATCTGGCTTCGCAATCACCGCCTGCCTGTTGATGAGCGGAGTCAAAACATCATTGCCGACTATTTGGAACAAGCCTACCCGTCGGGCAAAGTCGTCGTTCAAGAGGGCGGCCGCTTTGGCAAAGTCCTGATTCGACTGCAGGATCAGAGCATGTATACGAGAGAAATCTGAGTGTGGGCAAAGCCAATTGCCCGAGAATCGGGAACATTATCAAATACGTTTATTTGTTGTAAGATAGAACCAGTCAACTTAGGAACACATGACTATCGAACAAATGGATGGTTATCTTTCTAAAGCAGGCAAGGAGAGAAGAAATTCTCTCCTTTTTTAGCGAGAATTATAAAATTTTCGACGGGTGAACGGTCTTCATTCCACTTGATCTTATTCTATCGGACACAGAAGACCTTATTTTTCCGAAACCCCCGCATTTTGAAGTCGATTCGGACAGAGGATCCGTTATCTCGATAAAAATTGGCCGAATTAGCCTTCATCGAAGTAAATAACGGATCCTCTGTCCGCGAAGGTGCACAAAACACGGTTTTGTTCACAATTAGCGGATCCTCTGTCCGAACGGTCTGGGGGGATAGGGCACAGAGGATGAAAGACGGTTGAACGTCGGGGAGACTGGCGGAAATTTCAATCCATAGGATAAGCTTTCTTGATGTTAGTTCTGTTTAGAAGATAGTCGGTACTGGTTTGGTGGAAGTCTGCAAGTCTAATCAGTATTGTCGTTGGAATGTCAACTTCACCACGTTCATAATTACTGTAATTTGGTTGACTACAGTTTAGATATGCAGCAATTTGTGACTGAGTTAAATCTTTATCTTCACGCAGGCTTCTAATTCTTTGGTACATTTCGAACATCATTGGAGTTGACTCCAATGTCAAGTGGTTATTTTTTTGATAGAATTGGTAATGTATCATAGAATGTAACAAGAAATCGGAAAGAAGGCGGAAGATCATGGATAAATTAATTGCGAAGCTAAAAAATCAGCACATTGATTTTGAGATCATCGAACATAGTAAACAACTTAAAACTGCTCAAGAAGGTGCTGAATATTTTGGGATTCATATTGGACAAACTGCTCCAACCTTGATTCTAAAGACGAACAAAGGACATTTCTCATTAATTATTTCAGGCGACTACGCACGTGTTGACCTTGATTCGTTAAAGGAATTATTACAGGTAGAAGAGATTAGATTAGCCAAACCCCAAGAAGTTGAACAAGTTACGGGAAGTAAGATCGGTAGTGTATCGCTAATAAATCCGGGCATACCGACAATTATAGATCGGGAATTATTCAGATTTGCATATGTTTACGGAGGAACAGGTGTGTCCAATGCGACTTTGAAGATTTCACCAAAGAACTTAGAAGAATTAAATGAAGTAATTGGATATATACGTTAATGGACTAAGAAGGCATTTTGAGGAAGTGGATTCTCGGGGGGAAACTGATGGGAGGTTAGTGAAATAAAAAAGACAGGGGGATGAAAAAGTGACAGAAAAAAATAAAATGATCATATTTATAGCGTTGCCATTTATATATGGATTTTTATCCAACACCTTTATGCTAATCATACCTCCACTTTTGAGCCAACTTGTTTTGCGGTTTTTTGGTTCTGGGTCGGAATTAGCACTTATTAGTCAATACTACATGCTAGCATTTATTTGGTCTGGCACTAAATTATCATTATTGTTTACGGATGTTATTCATGGTACAACCATAACGATCATTTCATATCTTTCGATGTTATTGGCGTTTACGGTTGGTTTTATAATCCATATGTTAATCAGTTCGAAGCGAGACGTGGATGCTCATATTAAGAAGTTACAAGGAGAGTGAAATCTTGATTTTCATTTTTATAATATTTTTCTTACTCGTCATTATAGGACTAGGAACGATTCACTATACACTTAAGGTACAGGTAAAGAATGATGAAAGAATAATTAATCGATTGGATTTAATCATTAAAGAACTAAGTATCCAGAATAAAAAAGAAGGAGACAACAAGAATTAACAGAATTGTTATGTGACACACCTCAAGAACACTAAACAGGAGAGACCTATGATTACTTATCAAATAATGAGTCAAGAACATGTAAATCAATTAGGTGAAATAGACCGGTCGGAACATATCGATCTTATATACGTGATGGATCAGGATCAATTACTTGAGCTTGAACAAAATCATGAATGTCCAAATTGGAATGAAGACCTTTTAGAAGCGATCAAGACTAGATATTTGTATGAAATCCAAAACGGCGGATTAGCTGTTGGAGCTTTTTCAGGCAGCAAATTGGCAGGGTTTGGCGTTCTGGCTCACAAGTTTCGCGGGATTGACCGTGATAGACTTCAAGTCGACCTAATGTACGTATCGAGAGAATACAGGAGACAAGGCATCGGAACACGCATTTTGACTCAGTTAGGAGAAGAAGCCCGAAGTCGTGGGGCTAAATATTTGTACATATCTTCGACCGAAACAAGGTCTGCAGTTTCTTTCTATAAAAGCCAAGGCAGCCAAATAACAAATGAAGTTGATCAAGAGCTATATGATATGGAACCTCAAGATATACATATGATAAAAAAACTGTGACATTATTAAAATACAATAACGTTAGGTTAAATTGAATAAAACAGCCTATAATTAAACTATGAGATATAAATTCAATAATGAGAGAGGGATATCGTATGCTTCGATGCTCATGGTGTATGAAGAAAATAGGGGAAGACAAAGAATGTTTCGGTCTAGGCGTCAAGTTCGTTGATGGCGTTGATTTTAAAGAAAAAGAAGGAACGATAACTTCTGTTTTCCTCTTGAGTAGAAAGACAAGCGTACCCATGATTGTTGTAACTGAGGATTCAGAAGCGAAAAGAGAGGGACAAGATGGAATATTCACCCTTTGCAGTGATAAGTGCGGAATCAAAATGAAAAAAACGATAAATAACGAATTAAAATTATTTAAACCAGCCGGAGAGATCGTGAATCTAAAAGAACGATAAAGCGGATGATTTCGTTGCTTTCTATCAGGTACTATACGATAATAGCATTTAATTATTAACGAGTGACTACGATCAAAGAAGTCCGGCAGGGTGGTTGAGATGAGGGTCATCTTCAGGAAAGGCGCTTTCCGCAGCCTTCAAAGCAGCTTGATAGCGGCTTTCTTTGGCGTTGTCAGCTTAACGCTGCTCGTAGTCGTAAGCGGTTACTATTACAATATGTCGCGCGAATTGCAGAAGCAGGCCATGGATGGCTTGAACCGGCTTGGCATGCAACTGGTGAGCAGCATCGAAGCCCAGATGGAAAGCGTGGAAAAGCAGACCTGGGGATATTTCAGCAATACAGAGCTGCAGGACATGGTTCTGAGGGCGGGGGAGCAAGGAGTCAACGTCAATATGGACGATTATCTGCGGATGATTGAAACCTCCTTGAACAATGATTCGGCCATTGGGGGGATATACATTTACGATAACAACGGGACCCGGCTGGTGGGAAGAGCGACGCTGGCCCGCGTGCCGGATGAGGTGCGAAGACGCGACAACGATAGAAAGCGCTTGCAAAATTTGGCCGCCGAGCATGGCGGCAAAGGCGTCTGGACGTCGATGATCTCGCTGATGGAACGTCCTACCCCAGAGGTGACCACGATCGGTCATATTAAGCAGCTGAAGAAAATAACGAATTTTTCCCATTTTGCAATCGGATGGATCCAGTTGGAGATCAGAGAAGAATGGGTTCGAAATGTGCTGCGAGGCCTTAAAGTGAACGAAGAAGGCTTATTTGCCCTTATCGACGAGGAAGGACGAGTGTTAATCGGAGAAGGATACGACCGCCAGCAAGCTCGCCAGCCGGCCTTGCAGGAATGGGTGAACCGGATCGCGGACAAGGACGCAGGGAGCATCGTGGCGATTAACGGAGAAGATCATTTGACCATTCAAGTGCCGTTTCATAAAAACGAGTGGCGGCTCGTCGCCGCGGTACCCCGTCACTATGCCACGCAAGGTCTGGACAAAGCCAGAAAAGATTCGGCTATGCTTAGCATCGTCAGCTTGATTGCCGCCATGATCGTAGGCATTGTGATTGCCAGAAAAATTACCAGACCGCTCAAGCGATTGCGGGCAGGCATGCAGCAAGTCGGACGAGGAAACTATCAGGTACAGGTTGCCGTCGATGCCAAGCATGAGATCGGCTATCTTGGCCGCAGCTTCAATGCCATGGCCAGCGAAATTCATCGCTTGATTACCAAGGTATATGAGAAAGAACTGCTGCGAAGAGAAGCTGAATTTCTGTCCTTGCAGGCGAGAATCAATCCGCACTTCTTGTATAACGCGCTAAGCGCGATAGACGGAATCGCCGAACTGCATCGGGAGCGACGAATCAGTACGATCAGCAGGGGTCTCGCGGCCATGTTTCGTTACAGCATCAGCGAGGGAGTGACCGCCACGCTGCGGGATGAAATCAAGCATCTCGAGATTTATCTGAAGATCCAGCAGTTGCGCTATGGCGATCGTATCCGAAGCGAAGTCCGGATCGACCCGGATGTCGAATCGGTCATTATCCCCAAGCTGGTTCTTCAGCCCCTTGTGGAAAACGCGATTATTCACGGGGTGGAACGAAAGCTGAGCGGAGGAAAGATTGCAATTGCAGCTTGTCGTCTCGCGGATGGGCAAGTGGAAGTCCGGATTGCGGACAACGGATCGGGGATGGAGCAGGCACGGCTGCAAGAAGTGTGTTCGTTGCTTGCAGACCCGGTCCTGGAGGCCGATCAGCAGGAACCGGTGCGCTTGACGACTGGCCGGAAAACATCGATCGGACTCAAAAATGTGTACCAGCGGCTGCGCATTCACTTTGAAAAGCGGGCGGAAATGTGGATTGAAAGCGAATTTGGCCGGGGGACTGCGATTGTCATTACCTTGCCTATAGATGCAGCCAAAGAGGAGGAACAGCATGAATCGTCTGATGGTGGTGGAAGATGAGATCTATGTCCGGGAAGGAATCATCCAAAAAATCGATTGGTCCGGGCTGAGCAGCCGACTGGTCTGTCAAGCCGAGCATGGCCTGGAGGCGCTGCAACAATTGGAGGAGGCCAATCCGCATCTTCTGATTACCGATATTCGCATGCCGGGCATGGACGGCCTTGAGCTGATTCGGGAAGCCAAGTCCCGCATGCCGGAGCTAGTCTGTGTCGTCATCAGCGGCTACGGCGAATTCGAATACGCGCGTGAAGCGATGCGTTACGGCGTTCTCGATTACGTGTTGAAACCGGTTGACGGGGACGAGCTGAACCGGGTATTGAGGCAGCGTCTTGCCGATATTACGGAGCGGGAGCGTCGCTCTTTGCATCAGCATGCTGTCGAGCAGGGCTTTGAACAAGCAAAGGAAGAAATGCGCAATCTGGCGCTCACCCGTATGACCGGCGGAGAGCTTTGGCCGTCCGACCATGCGATTCGGGAGTGGTGGCCGCAATTTCAGCCCGATTGGCCGATTCGGGTTGCCGTGATGGCCATCGAACCCTACAGCTTGCCGCACTACAGCTTTGGGGTGAACGATGAGGGGCTGCTTTGGTACGGCGTTCGCAACATTGTGGAGGAATGCCTGGAGCAGAACGGCTGTCGGGTGATGGTGTTCCATCATGCGTACCGATCGCGGGAGGCGGTCATTTGCTGGCAAGCCGATTCGCCGGAGGCAGTCATTCGCGAATGGCTGTTGTCGGCCTTGCAAGCCCTTCGCAAATATTTGAAGCTGGAGGCGGCAGCGGGGATCGGACTCGCGGCTTGCCGGCAGGACGATTTTGTCAGTGCCTATGCGTCCGCCTCGGAAGCGGCGCGGGCCCACGTCATTCATGGCACAGGCAAGGTGTATGCATATCCCTCCGACGATATACTTCGGGTGGGCAGCGTGCTGATGCCTGACGACGAGTCCGTGCGCTACTTGTACCGGATGCTGGAGCTGAAAAACCGGGAAGCCGTGCATAAATGGCTGGACCAGACCATTCGCGCATTGACGCGGCAGCCCGCAAGCGGATATATGCATCTGGATTACTTGTTGATCGAGCTGAACTCGCTGCTGATCCGCTACGGTTTGCAGCATGATCTGGATACGTCCGGAATGAATGTAGACCGATGGCTGCTTGGCCGCTACGAGACATGGAGCAATGGCCTGGATGAAGCGGTGCGGCTTATCCAGAAGGTTGCCGATGAAATGATGGCCCTGGCGAGCCGGGGTCAGGACAAGGGCGGGGAATGGGTCGTCCATGAAGTCAAAAGGTACATCGATCGATTCTATTCCCGCAACATTACCTTGTCCTGGATTGCCGACACCTTTTTCATCCATGCCAACTACTTTTCGCGCTTGTTCAAGGAGTTGTGCGGCATAAGCTTTAGCGATTATTTGACTGAAGTCCGCATGGAACATGCCAAGCGGCTCTTGCAGGATCCTTCCATTCCCATACAACAGATCGGCTACCTGATCGGTTACGAGACTCCCTCCTATTTCAGCAGCGTTTTTCGCAAACGCTGCGGCGTGTCCCCCAGCCAATTCAGAGAAGACCGGAAGCTCGAAATTCGGGAGCTGCATGGTCGCTCCTGATGCATCAAGTTAAAATACAAACACGATCAGGTTAAGATATCGCATTCCGGTTGTCTGACGGCTTCGTTATGCTTAAGTCGCAACTATATCAGACAAGGAGAGGTCGATCAGATGAAAGGGATTCGGAATGGCAAGCGCGGAACCGCTTTTCTCGTCTTGCTGGCGGTCCTGCTTGCGCTCTCGGCATGCGGCGGCAACAAGGACGCAGGCGGCAATAACGGTACAGGAGGGGGCGAGCCGTCGTCTGCCGCGGCAACTCCTCAGGGCGAGGGAGGAGCGCCGGAGCCGGTGGAAATCCTCGTGTGGGACAAACCGATGGCGGACGATTATATGTTGCCCGTCCGAGAGGAGCTTTTTGCCGAATTTGAAAAACGGTATCCGCACATTACCGTTAAGCATGAACATCCTCCGACCGGGACGAGCGACCGTCAGGTGTTCGTGACGGCCATGGCCGGCGGACAAGGCCCCGACGTGTATCAAAATGCGTATTTCCCGATTATCGGGGATTGGGTCAAGCAAGGGTTGGTCGCCGATTTGACGGAATATTGGAACAATTACGAGGATAAGGATCAGTTTATTCCTTCCTCGCTGATGCAATCGACGATTGACGGCAAAATTTACGGCGCGCCCGGCTCGATGTATGTCATGGGCTTGCTGTACAACAAAAGCATGTTTGAAGAAGCCGGGCTTGATCCGGACGCGCCGCCCGCGGACTGGGATCAATTCGTGGAATACGGCAAGGCGCTTACGAAGAGCGACAAACAGCAATACGGCTATTCGCTTCTGGGCATGGACTGGGCGGACTGGTTTTTTGAATATTACGTCTGGCAAGCGGGCGGGGATTTAACGACCCGCCACGAGGACGGCAGCGTCACATTGGACTTTACGAAGGAGCCTGCGGTTACGGCTTTGCAGTTCTATAAGGATTTGAAGTGGACGCATCAAATCACGCAGCAAAACGTCTTGCAGGATTTCGACGCGAACCAAAACGATTTCTTCCAAAACAGAGCGGCGATGATTATCTATCCTTCCGACACCTTCGGCAGCTTGACGGATAAGGGAGTGGACGTTAACAACATCGGCTACGGCCCGATGCCTGTCGGACCGGCCGGCGTTGCGCCGTCGCAAACCGGCGGAGCCTACTGGATTATCAATCCGACCTCCGACAAGGCCAAGCAGGATGCGGCTTGGGAATACATTGCCTTTATGAACTCCAAGGAAACGATGGAGAAGCTGCTGGCCTTCCAGCAGGAGAACGGAGCGGTTCCGAACCTGCTGTCCGTCCGGCTCGACGTGGATCCGTCGCAATTCGTAGAGGGCGTTCCGCAGAGCATTATTGAAGGAGTTAGAAAGGCGGCCGAGAATACGCAGCTGGAATATTATTTGAAGGAGCGTTTGTCTCCTTATGTCGTGAAGGCCATTCAGAAGGTATTGACGGATGCCAACGCGGATCCGCTGACGGCTCTGCAGGAAGCGGAACAGGCCGCGCAGAAGGAAATCGTCGATGCGTTTAATGCGGAAATCAAGAGCTAGCAAGCAATGCCGCACATAGAGAGGCTTGGTTTCCCTCCCGTCGGGGAGGGAAACCAAGCGTCAAGAAAGGAGACGGACGGCGTGCAGGCGTGGGTCTTGAAACGGTCGGCCGGAAGGAAAAGATTCACCTATTGGACGGGAATTTGGTTTTTGTTGCCCGCCTTGGCGTCTTTCCTGTTATTCAAATATTATCCGTTGGCGCAAGCCGTATATATGAGCTTGTACGATTACAAAATCATGGATCCGCCGGGCAAATGGGTAGGACTGGGCAACTACAAAGCGCTGATGAATTCCTCCTATTTTTGGAATGCGTTTTCCAATACTTTTGTTTTTTACGTCTTGTATTTGGCGTTGACCTTTTGGGTGCCGATCGTACAAGCTCTTTTTTTGAACGAAATCAAACGGGCCAATATGTTGTTCCGTTTTTTGTATTTGGCGCCGACTGCCGTTCCGGCCGTGGCGGGTTTTATTTTGTGGAAGTGGATCTACAATCCGGATTACGGACTGCTCAATTCCTGGCTGGGCAAGCTGGGGCTTGGACCTTACGGCTGGCTCAACGATCCGGCTATGGCCAAGCTGGCGATCGTGCTGCCGGGGATTATGGGCGGGGGGATTGCTCTGCTGCTCTATTACTCGGCGCTTCAGGGCATTCCGAAGGAAGTGCTGGAAGCCGCGCGCATGGACGGCGCCTCTCCGCTGCAGCGCATGTTCCGAATCGTGCTGCCGGGCCTTCGGTTTATTATCGCCATTCAATTCGTCAACTTCACGGCGGGCATTTTCCTTTCCTTCGATTCCATGTATGTCATGACCGGCGGAGGACCGGTTGATTCCACGCGCGTGCTGTCCATGCTGGTGTACGACAGCGCATTCGTCGAATACAGGTTCGGGATGGCCGGCGCGATCTCGATGGTGATGTTCGCGATCATTTCCGTCATCACGGCGATTCAAATCCGGATGTCGCGCGGCGGAGCGAACTAGAGACTTGCGGAAAGGAGTGCGGCATGAAAATAAATAAGATCAAAGAACCCGGTCAGAAATCGTTGACGATTGTGGCCTATTTCATCACGTTCGGTTTTATTGCGCTTTCCTTTTTTCCGTTTCTCTGGATGGCGACTTCCTCGCTCAAGGACAATAATTCCGTTTACAAGTTTCCGCCCGAATGGGCGCCGAAGCAACCGAAGGGGTTTACTTTCTATATCGATTACGGCGCATCCGGCCTCATGTCCGAGGAAGAAGCCAAATTGGAAGCGATGAAGGCGATTTGGTACACCTGGAAGAAATTCCAATTGGAAAGCATCGGAGAAATAACGGCGATCGGCATTCGGGATGACAAGCTGCTGTTTAAGGCGAACGCGCGCAACTATCAATTTTCGGCCGGCCGATCCTCGATCGTTCCTTCGCAGAACTTTACCGATAACTTGATGAAGTCCAAGCTTCAGCGGATTGACGCCCAGAAGCTTAGCTCCTTTGCATGGTACGGAGACGATGGCGCCGATTATCACCCGGAAAACAGTCAGCCGCTGAGCGAATTGGGCGGCAAAATTCAGTCTTTTGTAACCGCAGAAGCGACCTATCTTCAGGGGAAGGTTGTTCGCATCGCCGAGAAAGGGAATTGGCTGTGGCTGTTCGACAATTACGCGGCGCTCTGGAAGTTGCAGCAGGCGGGCAACGGCTATGCGTTCCATCATTATCTAGGGAACAGCTTGTTCGTAGCCGCAGTTTCCGTGGCGCTTCAGCTGGCGGTCGGCGCGCTGGCCGGCTATGCGTTGTCGCGCTTGATTCCTGCCGTATGGGCGGGCGTGCTGACGTTGTTTTTCGTGGCGACGATTATGATACCCGAGGTGGCCATTCTGGTGCCGCTCTACCTGACCATTGAAAAGCTGAATTTGGTGAACAGTCTATGGGGAATTATTTTGCCTCATGCGGCATGGGGCATCATCGTCTATTTGTTCAAGGGCTTCTTCGATCAGTTGCCCGGCGAGCTGATCCAGGCGGCGCGCATGGACGGGGCCGGCGAATTGCGCTTGTTCGCCCGTATCATCATCCCGATGTCCTTGCCGATCTTCACGGTCGTGGGCGTCATGACGTTCCTCGCGGTGTGGAACGAATTTTTGTGGCCGCTTGTCGTGGCGCGAAGCGAGTCGGTCTGGACCTTTACGGTAGCGCTGAACAATTTCCAGACAACGAAGGACGCCAATATGGTGATGGCGACATTGGTGATCTCTACGGTTCCTTTGTTGCTTGTCTTCCTGTTCTGTCAAAAGCTGATTGAAAAGGGCGTCTCCTGGACGGGAGTGAAGGGATAGGCATGAGAAAAGAAGGCGAAGAAACCGTCACGTGGCTGCCGGTGAACTTGAGATGCGAATATGTCGTCAATCCGGTCGCGATGGATGAGAAAGAGCCGCGGTTGAGCTGGGAGCTGCAATCGAGTCTCCGGGGGCAGCGTCAATCGGCCTATCGGATTATCGTAGCCTCGACGGAGTCGCTGGCGAATCAAGGAATCGGGGATTGCTGGGACACCGGGGAGGTCGAGTCGGATCATACGATCCAAATCGTCTATGAAGGGAAACCGCTGCAAAGCTTCACGACGTATTATTGGAAAGTATGGAGCTGGAGCGCTGCGGGCTTCGTCGGGGAAAGCCGCGAGACGGCAAGATGGACGACCGGCATACTGGAGGCGGCGGATTGGCAAGCGAGCTGGATCGAGGCGCCTGCCGAATTGTCGGCGCCGCTCTTCAGGCATGCCTTCCGCCTGCCGGCTGACGGCCGGGCGCAGACGATCCGGCATGCTGCGCTCTACATTGCCAGCCTTGGGTTCTATGAGCTGTATCTGAATGGAAGGCGAGTAGGGGATCAGGTGCTGTCCCCGGTCTGGAGCGATTGCGACGACCGTTCGATTAGGGATACCCTGTATCCGTTCGATAATCAAACGCAAAAACGCGCGTATTACATGGGATTTGACGTCCGTCACCTGCTCTTGCGCGGCGACAACGCGATCGGGGTCATGCTCGGCAACGGCTTCTACCGCCAGACCGAGCGGACCGTGGAAGGGCGCATGACCTATGGGATTCCCAAACTGCGGGTTCAGCTCGTCGTGGATTATGACGACAATAGGCGAGAGATCGTCGGCTCCAGCTGCGACTGGCAATATGCTCCCGGACCGATTCGTTACAACAATCTGTTCTACGGCGAGCAGTACGATGCCAGAAAGGAACAGCCGGGGTGGAGCCGCCCTTCCTTCTCCGCTGCGGATTGGAAACGGGCGTTGCCCGCCCGGCCCCCGACAGGAAATCTGTCGGGGCAATTGTGTCCGCCTGACCGAGTCGTTGACCGGCGCGCCCCGAAGGAAGCCTTCGCCATGGACAAGCAACGCTTCATTTGCGATTTCGGTCAAAATTTGACCGGCTGGCTGCGCATCGTTGCGGAGGGGGAGCGCGGCAGCGTCATTCGGATGAGATTCGCGGAGAACCGCGATGCTCATGGCGAACTTGACTTTACAAGCTGCGGCGGCGAGGAGCAGATTCAACAGGACCTGTACATTCTGAGCGGCAACGGACAGGAGACGTATGAGCCGCGCTTCGTCTGGCACGGCTTCCGCTATGCGGAGGTTGCCGTGCTGGAAGGGGCATGCGCCGTGCTGGACGCGCAAGCGGCCGTCGTGCATGCGGACGTATCCGGCGCTTCTTATTTTCGCTGCTCGGAACCGCGGTTAAACCGCTTGTTCACAGCCAGTCGATGGTCGATCGCCGGCAATTTGCATCTCGGATTTCCGAGCGATTGTCCCCATCGGGAACGTCTCGGCTATACCGGAGACGGCCATGTGGCGGCCGAGGCTGCCGCTCATCTGTTCGATCTGCCCGCCTTCTACACGAAATGGATGCAGGATGTGGCGGATGCGCAAAACCCCTTAAGCGGATTTGTTCCGCATACGGCACCTTACAACGGAGGGGGCGGCGGCGTAGGCTGGGGAAGCGCGATCGTCATTATGCCCTGGCTGATGTACCGGATGTATGGCGATGTCCGCGCGCTTCGCCGGCACTATGCCGCGATGAAGCGCTGGCTGGCTTATCTGGCCGGCAGAAATGACGGGGACAGCGCCATCGTGCGATATGAAGAGCCGGGCAGCTGGTTTCTGGGAGATTGGTGCGTGCCGGGAGAGAACGAATTGCCGCCGGAGTTTGTCAGCACGTATTTTTACGGCCTGTGTGCCCGGCTGCTTGCTCATATCGCGGATCTATTGGGAGAGCCGGAAGACGGGGAAAGGTATCGCGGCTTATATCGGGAAATTGGGGATGCCCTGAATGAAGCGTTTCTGGATCGCAACGAGCTGCGCTATTGCGGCGGAAAGCAGGGCGCCGAGCTGTTTCCGCTGGCCTTGGGCTGCGTGCCGGAACACTTGGAGGCATCGCTCGGCCGGAAGGTCATCGCGCATTACCGGAGCGCCGGCCATGTGGACACGGGCATATTCGGGACGGACCTGCTCTGGAAGTTTCTCGGCCGATCCGGAGAGCTGAACACCGCCCTTGATCTGGTGCTGAGGCCGGAATATCCCGGCTACGGCTATTGGCTGGAACGGGGGGCCACCACGCTGTGGGAGCATTGGGACGGCCGGGAATCGCACAATCATCCGATGTTTGCCAGCGTCGTCTCCTGGCTTTATCAATCCGTGGCCGGCATCTCGACCCATCCCGAAGCGACGGCTTATCGCAAAGCGATCCTTCGTCCATGCTGCAGCGGGCGAATTCGTCGGATCAGCGCCGGACTAGCTACGATTCGCGGGATGTATCGACTGGATTGGGAGCATGATCTGCAGGAGACGGGGGACGTGGAAGCCCGTCTGACGATCGGCATTCCCCCCAATTGCTCCGCAGACGTGTTTATCCCCCTGTCCGGCGAATTTGCTTGGAGGCTGATCGAGGAGGGAGATGCGAAGAGGATTGCATGGAAGGAGGGCAACGAAATGGCGTTTGTATCGGATGCCGATGACGGGTTCGGGGCAAAGGTTCGGGATGACCAGCTCGTGCTTGCGCTGGCATCGGGAGATTACGCTTTCCGTTTGAGCGGATTCATGAAAGTTAAAAAAGCAACAGCGACCCGTTAATATTCTGCATGGGAGAAAAGTCGTCCATTTCTTAATATGAGAGGTGAAAGCGCTTCACAACCCATCAAAACCAGAATGGAGGAAAGAAGATGTACCCAAAAGCAATGCGTAAATGGCTCTCCAGTTGTCTGATTGCGGCGATGCTCGCAACCTGCTTTCCAGGCCTGGGAGTCATGGCCAAGGAGGCGGCCCCGCCGGCGATCCCGGAATGGAATATGATTCATGGGGGCGGAGCGGATGCCGGATACGAACAGGACGGAACCGTCAAGCACGCCGGCGGCCATGCCTTGCGCCTGCACTACGGCGACACGCCCGGTTCCGGCAAGTACTATGCGGCCGTGCAGCTCGTCCCGGTCGAGCCGAATACCGAATATACGATCAGCCTGTGGGCCAAAGGGGACGGGGTGACGGGGAGCTGGTTCGGCGGCAATTCGGGCTGGACGCTGCGCAATACGGAGCTTTCTGCCTACTCGTCGGGCACTTACGAGTGGCGCAAGTTCGAGCAGGATTACACGACAGGACCCGGCGAAACGACATTCGATCTCGTTATTCTGACGGAGGGAACGACGGCAAGCTTATGGGTTGACGATGTTGTCATGATGAAGAAAGGAGACACGGGCGGCAACCTGGTGAAAAACGGCGGCTTTGAAAAGGCGGGGCCGACCGATCCGGGAACGTCCGTATGGGAAGCGACCTACCTCGACGACTATGCGAGCACGTTCGATTCGCTGCGCCGGATTCCGGTGTTTTATGCGGAAACTCCCGTACCGCTCGAAGGGGATTTCGACAACTGGAAGGATTATACCGGCGTTACGCTGAATAAAGCGCAGCAGGTGATAATTGAAAAAGGGACGTGGGGAGGCCCGGCCGACCTGTCCGCCGAGGCGAAGCTCGCTTATGATGACGAGGCGATGTACTTGGCCTTCCGAGTGCAGGACAATATCCACCATGCGGTAGCCGGAGGCGACATGTGGCGCGGAGACAGCGTGCAATTCGCCTTTAGTACGAATGGTCAAGATTATGGACCGGAATATGGGCTCCATGTGGACGCCGCCGGCAATAAGGACATCTTCCGCTGGTCGGACGGACAAGCCGTGCAAGGGGCGGAAGAAGTCGAGTACGAGGTCAGCCGCAGCGGCAATGTCACGTATTACGAAGTCAAGCTGCCCTGGGAAACGATCTATCCGCAACGGCCCGAGCAGCATGTGTTTTTCGCTTTCCTGGTGAATGACAACGACGGCTCCGACAGAAAGGGATGGATCGAATGGACGGCGTCCATCGGCATCGCCAAGCAGCCCGTCAATATGGCGATCCTGAACCTGATGCCGGAGTCCGGCGAATGGACGGTGCTGATCGACGGTCCGGGCGAATTTCAAGCCGGCGATCCGCAGACGGGCACGATCACGATTCCCAATTTCGGAGAGGCGTCCATTCGCGTACAGGTCAGTTCGGCCGCCTTGGGCCTGGCCGAGGAATGGGTAACCGTTCCTCCCGGGCAAGCGCTTAGCAGGACGTTTGCGTTTACCGCTCAGGAGAGAGGCGAGTTCGAGGCGGTCGTCACGGCTGCGGAGGAAGGCGGCCTAACAATACAAGATAAGCTGGCGTATCGGGTGACCAGCAGCGCGACCGAGCTGGAACTGGCGCTTCAAGATTTGACGGACCGGTTGCCCCTTCTGGAGCAGGCCATTGATCAGGCCGAGACCCGGCAAATCGCGGTCGACTACGAAAAGGTCAACTTGACGGTGCTGCAGCAATTCCTTGCTTATGTGGAAGAGGATATCGACGCGGGCTGGTTCGAGCGGGCGCTCTACATGCTTGGCGAAATGGAACAACTGTACGCGGAAGCTCTTGGCGACGTGCAGGCCTATCTGGCCGGCAGCAAGCAGCCGCAGCAAGTGAATCGTTACGTAACGAGCCCGATCGACATCGACCGGATGTCCTTTATCGCCGATACGAAAGCTCCCTACTCCAACACGATTGAACGCAAGGAAGTGTTTTTTACCGGGTACGGGCACTTCGGACAAGTCAGAAAAGACATTCCGAACTTTACCGGATACGGAACGAATCTCATCCAGATCGAGATCGGGCCCAGCTCGGTCATCAAGCAGCCTCAGTCCTTCGTCGGCTGGGAACTGCTGAGAAGAGGCGGCGCTGCGGCCAGCGCGGTCAGGGATACCGCGGTCAAGCGCGGCCCGGAGGGCGGGTCGCTGCGCATCAGCAACCAGTCGCCGCTGGCTCCGAACACTTACTTGAGCGTCTTGCAGAAGGTACGGATCGAGCCGAACACGACCTACGAAATCAAGGCCTGGGTCAAGGGAGACAACGTCAGCCATGTCTGGTTCCCGGGCGGTCCGGGCTGGAATTACAGGCAGCAGTTTCCGAACGGGACGTACGACTGGCAGGAAGTCGGCTATACGTATACGAGCGGGCCGGCGGAGACCGAATTTGAACTGACCCTTTTGTCGGAAGGAATCACGGACAACATCTGGATCGACGACGTCCGGATGTACGCCGCTTCGGCGCCGACGAACAACCTGCTTGTCAATGGAACCTTCGACAACGCCAACGTGGTCGACCTGGGCCGCCAACATTATATTGGCGACACGTCGGCAGTGGTGAACGACATTCAGAAGACGCTGCAGGACGCCGCCGACCATAACATCGCCGTCAATCTGCTGCTGTCGCCGCACTATTTTCCGGAGTTCCTGTATGACGTCTGGCCGGACCTTCGCAGCAGCAACGGGGGGATGTTCCTCAAGCACAAGATTTACGACGAGCGGGCCAAGCAAGTGCTGGAGGATTACTTGCGCCTTGTCGTCCCGTTCGTGAAGGATTACGATTCCTTGCACAGCATCACGCTTAGCAACGAGGGCGTCTATGAATCTTTCAGGGATGCGTCGAACACGCCGCTATGGCAGCAATACTTGCAGGAGCGGTATGCGACGATAGGCGAATTGAACGCGGCGCATGGCACCGGTTATGCAACGTTTGCCGATATTCCGCTGCCTTCCGGCGTCAGCCGAACGCCCGCCTTCTATGACTGGTCCATGTTTAACAATGCCCTGTTCGCCCAGTGGCATCAATGGATGGCGGATATCGTTCACGAAATCGCGCCGGACGTGCCGGTGCACGCCAAAATTATGGGATTTCCGTTGGACGATGTCGGAAGATGGACCTATGGCGTCGATCCCGAGCAGTTCGCGGAGCTGAGTCAAATTAACGGCAACGATCATATGAACTACTATTTGGATGAGCACCGCGACTTCACGCATGAAATGAAGTTCTACGATTTGCAGACATCGCTGAAGGAAATGCCGGTTTTCAACTCCGAGAATCATATTATTCTGGACCGAGAGGAACGGTATTTGCCCGAATTCGCCAAGCACGCGCGAACGGTGCTCTGGCAGGATGCGATGCACGGGATGGGCGCGACCACGTTCTGGGTGTGGGAACGCACGCACGATAAGCTCAGCGATTTCCATGGCAGCATTATGCATCGTCCGGACGTAGCGGCCGCGATCGGCAGAACGAGCCTTGACCTGAACCGGCTGTCGGGCGAAGTGACGGCTTTCCAACTGGATCAAGCGCAAGCGGCCATTCTGTATTCCGCGCCCGGCATGATCTATAGCGCGCAGTATCCGAAGACGGTCGAGTCCGCTTACGAAGCGATCAGCTATAACGGGCTGAAGGTCGGGTTCGTCTCCGAGAAGCAGATTGCGCACGACAAGCTGAACGACTTTAAGGTGCTCTTTATTCCGCAAGCAACGCACGTGAAGGCGGATACGCTGCCGTATATCCGGCAATTCGTGGAGCAGGGCGGCAAGCTGGTCGTCATCGGGAACGGTTCTTTATCCTACGATGACTATAACCGTCCGCTTGACGCGGCCGAGCGTTCGGCCGTTCTGACGCATGCCAATACGACGCTGCTGGGGGGCAACTTGTCGCCGCAAGCGCTCCGCGATGCGTCGGCCGGAATTTTCGAGGATCTCGGCTTGCTGAACGTGCAATTGGTGGATACGGCAGCTGATGATCGGGTTTTTGACGTCGAATGGCGATCGGCGAGAGAGGGAGACCGGCTGTTGATCAATGCGGCCAACTATACCTGGGACGCGAAGGAAGTTCAAGTCGTGGTCGACGGTCAGGCGCAGTCGAACTGGACGAATCTGATCAGCGGAGAGACTCATACGTCAGGAACGCTTGTCCTGCCGCCGCATGAACCGGTTCTTCTGGAGCTGATCTTGCCCGGGGAAGAAGAGAATCCCGGCACAAACCCGGGACATGGTCACGGACACGGGCATGGAAATGGAAACGGAAACGGAAATGGAAATGGAAATGGGAACGGGAACGGAAACGGAAACGGACAAGGACATGGCAACGGAAACGGAAACGGACAAGGACATGGCAACGGAAACGGAAACGGGCGACCCTGAGTCAACGCTCTGAATAAATCCGGATACCTGCCCGAATCAACCTGAGCCTCCTGCCATTCGGGATATGGACGAGCATTGGCGAAGCACCGCGTGCCGCAAGCAGCGCGGTGCTTCGATCTGATATTCAAGGCCGAGCGGCGGACGAACGACTAGAAGGAGCTGTAAGCGATGAGCGTCTTAGATGCACGGGCCATCCTGCGGCAGCAAGCGGGCAAAACGCTTTATGACGAAGCGAAGCTGACTTGGTTCGCCGACCATATTCCGATCTTGGATACGCCGGATGACCAAATGAATGAAGTGTATTATTATCGCTGGCGATTGTTCGAGAATACGATTCGCCGCAATGCGAGCGGCAGGTATGAAATTACGGAGGGAGCCCCCGGCGAAAACTACCATTCCGTTATTAACGCGCCCAGCGGACATCATATTTATGAAGGACGCTGGCTGAGGAACAGCGAATATATCGCCGATTATATTGAAGTTTTGCGCGAATGTGTATTTCCCGGATATGCGAATTGGCAAGCGGACGCCATTTACGCCAAATATTTGGCGGACGGCGACGCCGATTTTGCCATTCGCCAATTGCCATGGCTGCAAAAGGCTTATTACGAGCGTTGGGAACGGGAAACTTACCGTCATTACGGCAGGGAAGGCGGTTATGACGAAGAAAGGGAGCTATTCTATTGGATTTCGGATCGGGAAGGCATGGAGGCGACCGTTGCCGGATTCGACGAACTGGAACGCAGCTGCGTTTACCGTGCGTCATTCACGGCTCCGGGCAGTACGCTGGATGCGGTGCGCGATAACGAGACCGGAGCGGACAGGGGCCAAAGAGGAGAGAGCGATGCGGTTGCGAGCTGGAGCAGCGCGGGTTCTGGCAAGAAGCAGGATTGGATCGAGGTCGATTTTCCGCGTCCCGTGCGGCTCATCGGGATCAGGCTATGGTTGCTTGCCAACAAGAACCACCGCCTGCCGGATTCCGTTCAGGTGTACGTCTGGAGAGAAGGCCGTTGGCGGGAAGCGGGCTATGATGACGAATTCCCACTCCTTGCTCAAGATGGGCACGCTCCCGATGCCGGCGTTTATCCATTTAACATCGCGATCTCCGAGGCTTCTACGTCCCGTGTTCGCGTGCTCTTCAAGAATCGCGACGAAGGCGGCACAGGCGTAACGGAGCTGATTCCCGAAGTATTCGGGGAAGGCGAGGACTGGGAGAACGTCGTTTTTGGCCGTTCGGCTTATCGTCCGTCCTTGAACAGCTACATGGCCGGCAATAGCTTGGCGATAGCCAAGCTTGCGTCATTGGCCGGAGACGCGGAGACGGAAGCGGCTTACCGGCAACGGGGCATTCGCCTTCAAAGGGCGATTGTGCGCGAGTTATGGGATGAAGCCGCTGAATTTTTCGTCCAGCGAACGAGGCCGGCATTTTCAGTCGCGTACGCTCGCGAGCTTGTCGGATACATTCCGTGGTATTTCCGATTGGTGCCCGACGAACGAAAGTACGCCCGCGCTTGGGATCAGCTTGGAGACGACCGAGGATTCCAGGCAAGCATGGGGCTGACGACGCTTGAACGGCGCAATCCCCATTACATGCAGCCGTTTAACCATGCCTGCCTTTGGAACGGACCGGTGTGGCCGTTTGCCGTAAGCCAGACGCTGACGGCGATGGCCAATATGCTTCACGATTATAAGCGCCATGATCTGACGCCAGCGCATTATCGGGAACAATTGGCGAGCTACACGGCACTTCATTATGATACCGGGAGCCGCTCCGCGCTGATGGCGAGAGAGAATCATCATCCGGACGAACGGCGCTGGCTCGCTCCCGCGGCCAATTACCATCATTCCACCTATGCCGATCTGGTCATTACCGGCCTGGCCGGACTGCGCCCGAGGGCAGACGGCGCGCTGGATGTGCGCCCGCTGCTGCCGCCGGAATGGCATTACTTCGCGCTTCAGGATATTCCGTATCGCGGGAGATCGATTACGCTTGTTTTCGATCGCGATGGCACGAACTATCGAATGGGCAAGGGATGGATGATTTTTTGCGATGGGGAGCGAATGGTCCACTCTGAGAGGGTTGAGTCCGATAGGATCTTTTTGACCTTTCGGAACGGATAACATTTTGGGGTTTGAGTGACCTGTCATTCGCTCGATCTTCGGCGATCGGACACAGAAGCCCTTATTTTGCCGAAACTCCCCCATTTGGAAGGCATTTCGGACAGAGGATCCGTTATTTCGATGATAGGTGGCCGAAATAGCCATCATCGAAGCAAATAACGGATCCTCTGTCCGCGAAGGTGCGCAAAACCCGGATTTGTTCACAATTAGAGGATCCTCTGTCCGAACGGTTTGGGGCGAAGGACCGGATGGGACCGGATGGTGTATGGATACGGAAGAGCGGGAAGAGGACGAAGCCGGACACATTACAATAACGTTTGATGTAATTATCAAGTGCAATAAAGCTACAGATCTTTATACACATCCCCTCGAGGGCCGATGTTGATTACAATAATTATTAATCGGTTATCTTCAATTGTGTAGAGAATTCTATAATTTCCAACACGAAGCCTGTATACCGAAGATTCGCTTTTTAACTTTTTAATATCAAGTTCAGGGTTTCGAGGATTCTCCGAGAGTAACTCTAGGTGAGAGGATAGTCGTTGTTTAGCATTTAGATCAAGTTTATTGAGATACTTGAAGGCTCTCTTGATAACTCAATTTTGTAATTCATGCTTAATATCCTCGAATTTTATTGTGTTTCCTTCAAGGAATTCTTTACGGGCATCATTAATGGCTTGAATATCATCGTCAGTTAGCGGTTCGTCATCATAAGGGATATGATAATCAGCAGGGTGAATAAGTCTTTTAACAAGATCAGCAACAAGAGAAATGTCATTATCGGAAAGCTTATCGATTAACTCATTAAGTTCTTTTTTACTAATAGCCATGTGAGATCAACTCCTTATTAAGGATATCGTCAAGAATCTTAATTTTAATACATTATAACATACAGATGGATAATGAATGCAGAGCCATTGTAGGTAGTTCAGAGTATTCACACGTCGGGGGATTCGTCTTCATAAGGGGTAAATGACAAACTTACTAGCAAAAAATCAAATGGGCGAGATTTTTCAAATTCCCATGGAGAAATCGGCGGCCCATTCTACGAAAGCATGATATCTATGTATGAAACGTAAGGTTTAGTCGGCATCTGGATACGGTGAAATTGAACCTGGCGGGGGAGGCAGCGGATCTAAGAAGAGGATCAAAAATTTAAAACTGCAGCCAGGCGACAAAATGGAATACGTATTTGACTTTGGCGATAGTCTGATTAGTCAAATTGAACTGATAGATATTCATGAAGAACATGCGGAATTGACGTATCCTAGAGTAGTTGCAAAGAATAAACCCAGGAAAATATATTGCGAAAGATGTAAGTTGGAAGGGAAGAAACAACTCGCTAAATACAATGTTTACTATTTTGAAGGTGATTCAGTTGAACAATTATGCGAGACATGTGTGCAATCGATAGAAGAGGATACGGACGTATCAGAAATAGATTGCGACTAACGATTTTGACGGACACAGAAGCCCTTATTTGTACGAAAATACCACTCCTAGCACGAAAGAAGGCGCAAAAAGGCCCCCCTAATCCAGATAATTTCTTTTTGTTAAAATTATCCGCTAAGTTTGGTCAGTTATTGTGTGAGTTGAACTTTGTAGCCTAATTGCTCGATTCGTTTGATCAGGGTGTTCACATTGGGTTCCTTTTTCTTGCGTACAAATCTGTCGCCCATCTCTTGGTAAGGGGTACCCGTTTGCAGCACGTGGTAAGCGATTCGGATAATCAAATGGCAGAGCGCACCTACGGCTTTTGTGTGTCCCTGTCGTTTAAGCACGCTGCGATAGAAATTGCTTAATCGCGTATCTTTGCTTCGAATCGATGCATTGGCGGCTTGATTTAAGGCTGACTTCAAGTATTTATTGCCCTTACCTGTCCCGGTCTTCTTTTTTTTCCCCGCACTTTCGTTTTGCCCCGGGCTGACCGTCGCCCAAGAGGCTAAATGATGTTCGGTTCCGAACGCCGACATGTCAGGACCGATCTCCGCCAGGATGTCCGCCGAGCCATCCCGATCGATGCCGGGGATCGTGTCCAACAAATCGAGTTCATGTTGATACGGTTGTAAGATGAGTTGGATTTCCTGCTCCAACTCTGCGATCTCTTCTTCAAGAAAATCGTAATGCTTCATAATCCGAGCCAGCATCTTGCGATGATGCTTGTTCACCCGACCGTTCATCGCTTCTACGAGCTGAGGCACTTTTTTCTTTAATTTCCCTTTTACGATCTCTCGGATCTGCGCTTCGGTCAGTACCTCACCGTTGATCAGCTTTTCAAGCAATGCGCGTCCGGAAACGCCGAATAGGTCCGTCACATAGGTCGTTAGCTTGATATTAGCATCTTGCAGCACCTTGTGGACCCGATTTTTTTCAGAAGATAGCATCTGAACCAGCTTCCGCCGGCGCCGCGTTAAATCCCGAGCTTCACGAATATCGCGCGGGGGGACGAAGCTGGCAGGAATCATGCCGCAACGCATCAGCCGACAGATCCATTCCGCATCCTTCACATCGGTTTTGCGGCCCGGAATATTCTTGATCCGCTGCGCGTTGCCGAGCGTGATACGAAACTCCTGCTCCAGGACGTTCCAAACCGGTTTCCAGTAGACGCCGGTGCTTTCCATGGCGACATCCATGCACCCGCGCTCTGTGAGCCAGTCGGCAAGCTCCAGTAGTCCCTTCGTCGTCGTGGAGAAGGTTTGGATCTCCTTCTTGGGTCTCTGATCGAGCGGACCATACATCACACAAGCGACGACCGTCTCCTGATGAACATCCAGACCTGCGCAACGTTCCAAAATAGGTTCCATAAACACAATCTCCTTTCTAACAGATCATGCAACTGGTAAAAGAAAAGTATATTTGTACGCGAACCAATGGTTAAAGCAACCAAGGGTGTCACACGGCGGTGCACGCAGTTGCAGTAAGTCGGATTTTGTCACGGGCTCAAGGCACCAAAATAAGGACGACTTTTGATCTGTTGACAAGATTGTAAACGTAGCGCCAGAACGGCGACAACTGGTATTTTCATCCCCGGTGGTGGACGATAGACCATGAAGGATTTTGTCGAAAACCCCTGATTTTCCGGTGATTCGGACAGAGGATCCGTTATTTCGATGATAGGTGGCCGAAATAGCCATCAACGAAGCAAATAAAGGATCCTCTGTCCGCGAAGGTGTGCAAAACCCTGTTTTGTTCACAATTAGCGGATCCTCTGTCCGAACGGCCCAGGGTTGGTGCAAGGCGAGGAGGTGGGCGATGGAGCAGGGCGGGGCGGTGGCACGGGCGGGATGAAGGTCCCGGAAAACGGAAAAACGTCCGAAATGGAACAAGAGCAAGCCGGATTCGTCGAACCAGGCTTGCAACCTTCATTCAGCTTGCTTGAAAGCATCGTCAAATGCGCGTTCCATGCGGCCTGCGTCCTTCGAAACCGCGAAGAAGACGAAGGGGCCCTTCGATTTCAGCACATGCTTTTCGATCAGATCGTACTCTTCGGGGCGATAGTCTTTGAATTTGACCGTTTGCGCCTCGATCCTTTGCCGTATTTGATCCATCATGCTTTCGATCTCGCTCGCATCCTTGACTTTGACGACGGCGAGTTCATCCGCTTTGACGTTCGATACAGCCGTATACAGAACGAAATCCGCCACGTCGCTCGCCTCGATCCGGTAGGTCTTTCGCAGCTTCTCGGCATCCCCTCGTTGCATCTCGTTAAAGTTTGCCGCTTGCTGAATGCGTTCGCCCACTTCGGCGGCCGTCAGCGTTTCGTTAATCGCGTCGCGATCGGAACATCCGGTCATGATTCCGATCGCGAGAGCAAGCGCAAGCACGACAATCCCTCGTTGTTTCATGGCATTCCCTCCGTTACGTTCAGAATGGATGGATCTTCGAAAAAGGTTTTGAGATTGTACAGGATCAACATGTCCTGGAATTGACGCTCTTGCACGAGCTTCAGGAGCGGCTCGTCGTAATACCGAAGATCGACGACGTCGATCTCGCCGAAGTGCTTCGTCAGAAAGGGAATCAGACTGTTGGCATACGAATCCTTGACCACTAGCAGCTTCTTGTCCGCCGGACCGTCCGTCGCGATTCGGATCAGGGCATGATTGCCGTTCAGAAAGACTGCGTACTTGTCCTTCTTGCGGAGATGGTCCGGCTCGTACAGGGAATCCGAGATGAGGCCTTCATCCGCGTACGACACCTTGATCTTGCTGTCCGTCTTCGGCAGATAAAGGTCGATCCGGTCGGGCTGCAAGCGGCGAAATCCGCTTTTCGAATAGAGCGATCCGTAGAACTCGTCCGTCACCTGGCGGACGTCGAACGAATCTTGGTCTTGCGGAACGATCCCCATCTGCCTGCATAGCTCCCGATAGGCGTAATAAGCGCCTTCTGTTGTCCAATGATGATCGGTTTTATAGAAAATCGGTTGTTCCCGTTCGGCATAAAGCGCGGAATAGACATCGACGAAGCGAATAGGTTGCGGCAACAACCGGCGAATCCGGTCCAGATCGGCCCGTCCGTCGCCGACGGGAGCATACGCCGGCAGCTTGTTCGAAAGCAGCGACGCGGCGGTCGGCGCCAGCATGACATACTTGCGAAGACCGGGCGTGGCATGGTCGAACGTCTGAATGGCCCGGACTCTGTCCTCCAGGTCCGCATCCGACGGCGAATCGTACTGCTCCAGAAGGTAACCGTCCTTGCCGAGGAAGACGCCGTTGCTGTCCTTTTTGCCTAAGGCGCGGTCCGCACCGGTCTTCGCGCCGACCCAGGCGTCCCGGAAGGCGAACTGGTCCGACGTATAGCTTTCGTAATCGGATGTGAATTGTCCCGATAGAAGCGAGTGCAGCGAGAAGTCAGGCCGCTCATCCAACACCCGGTTTTCCGATTCCGAGAACGGCTTGTCGGGCGTCAGAAAGTTTGCCGCGGCCATCGCGCCGACAAACAACAGCAAGAGCAGGGCAGTAAGGGACCTGCTTTTTGAAGCGTATCTCATCAGGGCCGATCCCCTCCCTCTAAAACCGAAAATATAAGAACGGATTGTACGTCTCGTCGACAAGGTAAGCCGTCGACAGCATCAACGCGGCGAAGTAAAGTGCCGGAACGGCTATCGCGCCTCCCAAGCGCCATTTGTACTTCAAGCGCAAGACCAATCTGTGCGGAAGCGGCGTCGCGCACAGCGCACACAGTAAGAGCAGGAGTTTGTTCGTCGACAGGTCGTATAGCGCCTGTTGGTCCGCCCACCCGTACGCGGAGAAGCCGAACAGCGTTTCGATAAACAGCCATGCGGAAGTCAGGCGGTCGAATTCGAACCACACCCAACCGACGATAACGGCCAGAAGCAAGTAGAGATGGGTTGCCGGGCGCGGCCAGCGTTCCAGCCATTTCAGAAGAAACAGCTTCTCGATCGTCACGAGCAGTCCGAAATACAAGCCCCAGACGACGAAGTTCCAACTGGCCCCGTGCCACAATCCGGTCAGGAACCAGACGATGAGCAGATTCCGTAACTGCTTGCCGAGGCCCAGCCGGTTGCCGCCAAGCGGAATATACACATATTCCCGGAACCAGGAGCCGAGCGAAATATGCCACCGCCGCCAAAACTCCGTCACGCTGCGGGAAATGTACGGGTAATTGAAGTTTGCCTTGAATTCGAACCCGAACATCCTGGCGAGCCCCCGCGCCATGTCCGAATAGCCGCTGAAGTCGAAATAAATCTGGAACGTGAACGCCACGATGCCGAGCCAGGCGGACAGCGCGGTCACGTCCTCCGCAGGCGCTGTTTTCACGCTCGTCCACAGCATTCCGATAGGGTTGGCGAGCAGCACCTTCTTGGCCAAGCCCCGGATGAACAATTCCGCGCCTTTGCCGAACCGGTCCAGCGTAACGTTACGCGAGACCAGTTGCCGGGCGATGTCGCCGTATTTGACGATCGGACCGGCAACGAGCTGCGGAAACATCGACACATAGGTACCGAAAGCGACGATATTTCGCTGTGCCGCTGCCTTGCCGAGATAGACGTCCGCGACATAGGACATCGTCTGGAACGTATAGAAGGAAAGGCCGATCGGCAGCGGAAGATCGGCAGCCTGCAGCTGAATACCGAACAGCTGATTCAGATTCTCGGCGACGAACCCGGCATATTTGTAGAAGCAAAGAATCGCCAAATTGCCGATGAGGGAGCCGATGAAGACCGCCTTGGCCGCCGCCTTCCGGCGCCTGAACTTGTCGATCAGGAGCCCGTTGACATAATCGAAGACGGTGGAGAAGAGCATCAGGAAGATGTACACCGGCTCGCCCCAGGCATAGAAGACGAGACTCGCGGCGAGCAGAACGGCGTTCCGCAGCTTCTTGGGCGAGACGTAATAAACGAGCAGGGCGGCGGGCAAAAATTGAAACAGAAAGATCAGACTGCTGAATACCAACGCTCGCGACCTCCCGGGCAGTTGTGGACGCTTAGCTCATCCGTCATTCCAGCTGATCTTTCAAATAATCGAGCAGGAGCGGATAAAACGCCGCTTGGAAATGAATGCCGTCCGTGTCGTACAGATCCGAATGTTCGGTAACGAGCGGAGTCAGATCGACGTATTCGACTTGGGCTTTCGCGGCGAGCGCTTTGAGCCCTTCATTGTAATCTCCGATATTTCTGTAGCGCGGCTCCTTTTTCTCCGCGTCGGCCGTAACCGGGGTTACCGACAGCAGCGTAATCTTCGCCTTCGGAAGCTCGGCTTCGATCCTGTCGATCAATTGGCCGTAGCGCGTCAGCGAGTATTCCTTCGGATCGTCCGTCGGCCACAGAATATCGGTCGATCCCAAATGGATGAACACGCGCTCGGGCTTTCGTCCGGCCAGATCTTCGACGTTCTCCAGCGCGAATTCGGCCGTCTTCCCCGCGTCGGCCAGCACGTTGTCCTCGTTCAGCACATCGTGATAAGACAATCCTTCCGTAATCGAATCCCCGAGAAACACGCTTGTCCGATACAACTCTTCGTATGAAGACGGCTGCGAATTCTCGGCCGACTCCGAAGCCGCGGAAGCCGGAGCCTGTCCATTGTTGTCCGGATTCCCGCACGCCGCAACCGATAAGGCGACGATTCCGATGAGCAGCAATCGCGTCCATTTTTTTTGCATGATTCATTTCCCCTTTCGTGTGCTCCAGGGGAATGATACGCTACGGAAATAAAGATCCTATGCAGACGAAATGCAGATCAAATAAAAAAACGCAGAACGTGAAGTTCTACGCTTTCCTCTTCTTGTTCAATTCAAAATAGAACAGGACGCCGTCTTCGGTATTGGTTGCTCCATATCGTGCCTCGTGCAGCTCCAAAATCTGCTTGGAGATCGCAAGACCGAGCCCGGTGCCGCCGGTCGAACGATGACGGGAGCGTTCGCCGCGGTAGAAGCGGTCCCATATTTTCGCCATCTGATCGTCTGGTATGCGGGCGCCTTTGTTTTCCATGCATACCTTGACCGTCTCCCGTTCTTCGACTGTCGTAACGAAGATGCTTTCGCCTTCCGGCGTATAGCGAATCGCGTTCGTCAGGAAGTTCACGACGACCTGTTCGATGCGCAGCGGGTTGGCGACGACTTCGACTGGGACGAAGCGGGCGTGCAGTCGCAGCCGTTTGCCGTTCATCTCCGGAGCCAGCTTCGCACATACTCGCTCCAGGACAGCGTCGATACGGAACGCAGTCATCTCCATTTGGTAAGTGCCGGACTCGTATTTCGCCAGCTCCAGCATGTCCGCAATCAGCAGGTTCATCTTCTTCACTTCGTCTTCCATGGCAGCGAAGTAATACTCTCGCTTCCGGCTTTCGGGCTTGTCTTTTAGAATATACAGGCAGCTCTCAATGACGCTGAGGGGGGTTTTCAATTCGTGAGATACGCCGGCAATGAACTCTTTGCGCGTCTGCTCCAGCCGCTTTTCCTGCTGAATATCCTGCTCCAGCCGGACGATATGGGCATGCAGCAAGCTCGAAAGCTCGTTGATGCTGCGGGACAAGTTGCCGATCTCGTCGTCGGTCGTCACCGGAATTCGGGCGGTAAAGTCCAGGTTGGCCATTGCTTGCGTCGCCTCGTTCATGCGGAGCAGCGGACGAGCAATGCGGCGGGCGTAATAAAAGGAGGCCAGCAGGACGAGCAGCAAAGCCCCTAACGCGATATAGCCGTAATAATGGCGCATCACTCCCGCAGCTTCGCTCACGGGCTGGAGCGACGTCATGGCTAACAGGTACTCGGCCTCTCCCGTCGGATCCGTCAAGCGTTTCACGAAAATTTTGTAAGGAACGTTGTTTTCCTCGTAATCGATGACGGTATCGGCGTTTTCGCCGATATCTCCGTAGAGCAGATCGGCTTGAAACGCCTTCACCCGCTCCAAAAACAAATGGTTCGTATACCGCGATTCGTCCGCTCCCTCCGGCGTCCGGACCTGCTCAACGGTACCGTATACCAGCACGCTCGGGTAACGCTCGCGATATTCGATTGTATTGCCGAATCTCAGGACGACTTCGTATTCCTTGCGGACGAGCTGCCCGTTTTCCAGACGGTTTTCCTCCCGCAGATTGGAGGCGCTCCTTCCGATCCGCTGGGGGAACAACCGATTGTTGATCAGGATGCCCTCGATGGCGAGGCGCTCCCCTGGACGGACGATGAAGTCGGGCCGAAGCGGATTGTCGTCTCTCAGTTCTTCTACATTCATCACCGTATACAAGGGAATGGTGATCGATTGGCCGGAAAGGGCGGGAGCGTTCGCCGCGTTCTCCAATCGCACCTCCGCTTCGAAGTTGTCCGTATATTTCAGGTTGCCCGCGGCGTCCAGCTGGGCGATCCAGGTGTTATGTTTTTGATTAAACTGCTGTTCGTTCCGAAACGCGGTTCGGGCGTCCCCGGCATCCTTCCAGTCTTCTTGGGAAGCGGTACGGAGGGCGGTTTGGACGTCGTTTACTTTCTGATGCACGTAAAATTGCTTGAAAAACACGGCTTGTCCGACAAAGAGGCCTGCGATCACGGTCGCACATAAGCCTGCCGTCAGCAGAAATAGCTTGATGACGATGCTCTTGCTCATGGCTGATCCTCGAATTTGTAGCCTGATCGAACGACGGTGACGATCCTGTTCGCGTACTCGCCCAGCTTGGAGCGCAGATTCCGAATATGGCTGCTGAGCGTGCGATCGTCGCCGGCGAAATCGTAGCCCCAGATTTTCGTAATGAGCTGCTCTCTTGTGATAATGTTGCCTTTGTTGTTCAGCAGGCAGGCCAAAATTTCGAATTCCGTATGCGTCAAGCTGCAAGGCTTGCCGCCCAGCGTTACAGTGCGGGAAGGGAGATGGAGCACGATCGCCCCGCCGGACAGCGTGTCCCCCGATTCACGGATGTGCCGGCTTTCCAGCAGCCGCTTCGCCCGTGCCAGCAGGATGGGAGGGCTGCAAGGTTTGACAACGTAATCGTCCGCGCCCAGCTCAAATCCTAGCAGCGTGTCGTCCTCGTCCGACCGGGACGTCAACATCAGAATCGGAACGTTCGATGACTTGCGAATCCGCCGGCAGACGGACCATCCGTCCAATTCCGGCAGCATAATGTCCAGGATGATCAGGTCGATTTCATGCTCCCGAAACAACTCCAACGCCTGGCTCCCGTCGCTCGCCTCCAGCACCCGGTATCCTTCATCCAGCAAATATTCCTTCATGATTTCCCGTAGTACTTGCTGGTCTTCCACGATCAAGACCGATTTTTTCATGAGAACCCCTCGATTAGGCGTTATAAACACGATGTTACCATGTTTGCGAAGGCGCCTCAATTAAACTGACGGGACGATATTCATTGTACCCGCGAATCGTACCGCAACCCTACGTTTTTGAACGAAATAACGTTATTCATGGAACGATTTCATAAACGGCGCCTTGGTTGGGATCAGCCACTTTCATCGAGCCGTAAACCCCTAAATAGAGCTTGGTTTGATTCAGATTCGTACCTAAACTAACATAATAAGCGGATTGGGAACCAAAAGGATCATCGGTTTCTATCACGCTAAAATCGTTTAATTTACAATCTGTTCTTATCCCGGTATAAGCTAAAGCCCCTCTAACCGGAAGTTGAGCTTCTTTAGCCCGAGCCAGATCGGTAAACACCACGTGTCCCGTTAAAGAGGGGATTTCATGGCCCATATAAGGCTGAACGCCTGTAAGCGCTGTTGCTCTGAACTTATCGGTACGGGAATCTTCATGAAAATAACTCGTTAGAGGCTGAAGACGCCGCGCTGAAGTTTTGACGGCTTCGTCGTAATAAGCAATCGTCTTCTGATTCATCGCCGGATTCGCAGAGCAGCCGGCGATCGTCGAAGTCGGAAAAGCGCCTTCCCACCCTCGCCAGCCAAAGTTAATGAAACCTTCCTGGTCTGGTTCTGCATTCATGGAAGAAGCTTGAACAAGCCGGGTCACTGGTATCGGTTTGTAATGTATGAACGAAAAAATCGACTCTACGAGATCCTGTCCGACATTTCCCGCGTATTTGATATACTGATGATAAAACCTTTGAAATGAAATGCCCGGTATATTGCGAACGCCTTTGGCTATGACCGTAAGCGTTTCCTGAATCGGTACGGGCAGCTCATCAAAACGCGTAACGACGGGCGGATGATCGATAAACGTAGGTTTACCGACATCGATTTCGATGATTTTACCTGCAATTTCCATGTCGTCTTGGCTTAAATTAAACGGATCGTAGGCTGATCCGCCATCGCCGGTCGTCAGTACAAGCTTTCCCGTTTCAGGCGAAAAGTTCAAGCTATTGACGCCATTATGGTTGAAGAACGGTCTTCTTAGATTGAGCAATGTGCGCTGTCTTTGAGGTTGGCCGTTCGATTGCACAATCCATTCTTCGACGGTATCGATATGATCGTATCGATTTCCTCTGTTCGTCCACTTTAGGTTTAAGGTTCCGGAATCGCACGGGTTAGGCTTAAAAGATTCAAGAGGCGCACCCGGAAGAGCTCCGGGACCTTGGGTTCCGGCTACGGAATAATGAAGATAAAACAGACGATTATTATAAAATTGGGGATGAAACGCTAACCCTAGCAATCCTCGTTCATCGTATCCGCCGCTAGAAACGCCAAGCTTTAGGATTCGCGGGCGAATGTCCAAAAAAGTCTCGATAACTCCGTTTCCTATGTAGAAGATTTCTCCTACCTGGGTTGCGATAAACAATCTTTCGCTCGAGTCCCCCGGAAGAATCGTTGTTTTCAATACGGTAGGCAAATTTAGCTTGTTAACAATGGGCCGCAAACGAACTTTAACTTTTGCCACTCGCTTAACTCTCCTTTTATGTTTTTCTTTTATAGAGTATGATTCGTACGGTTTATTATTACATGGGGACTGGCTCTGCCCTTGAGCTTGACTACCACTACACGATGGAAGTGATGCAGCTGATTTGGGCTTCGGACCGCCCGATTTCATCCGGCGAATTGCTTGACTTTTTTGCGCGGAAGAAAGGGAAAGAGTGGAAAGGGCAAACGATTGCCACATTTCTGGCCAGGCTTGTTGAAAAAGGAGTTCTGACTTCATCAAAACAGGGGCGCGCAAATACGTACATGCCCCGCATTTCACCGAAGGAATATAAGCGTCTGGAAGCAAAGAATGTGCTGGATGATCGGTATGAAGGTTCGATTAAAAACTTTCTTGCCGCGTTGTATGACGGCGCTAAACCGAAAAAGGAAGAATTGAGCGAGCTCAGGCGCTGGTTTTCAGAGCAATCGGGTGATCAAGATGACTAATTTGCTCGCCATGTCTGCCGCTGGAAGCGTCGTTGTATGTTTCATGTTATTGCTTAGGCCTCTGACAAAAGCGTTTACGCGAAGTGGCATTATCGGATGGGCAAGATGGGTCGAAATCCAAGGGGACGGTAAGGCATATACCTTTGAAGAGTTCAAGAAGTGGTTGGAAGATGCCAAGCTTGAGGCCTAATTGTAAAGCGATTAACCCCTCAATGACGAATAGCCACAGGGCATAACCTTTTCCAATCCCCATCCCATGCTTTAAAGAAAGAGGGGCTATAGCCTAAAAATTCGCCATATACATGTTCTAAAATGAACCATTTAACCATAGAGGTGTGAGCAATTATGGAGGCTGGTTTTTGGATTAGATTTGGAGCTTTGCTATTAGATGCAATTATTATCGGCATTCCTTCAGCGATTATCTCTGCGATCTTGACTGGCGGAGAATATGACTTAAGGAATTTTATTTCCTTTTTGTATTCATTGCTGTTGCCTGTCGTTTGGGGCGGGTATACCATCGGAAAGCGTATTTGTGGAATCAAAATTAGAAGGGTGCATGATCATTCTCCACCGGGGATTGGAACAATGTTATTACGTAACGTAGTTGCGGGTTTGGTTTATGCTCTAACCTTGGGGATCGGTCTAATTATCAGTGCATTTATGGTTGGGCTTAGCGAAAACAAGAGAGCGATTCATGATTATATTGCTGGAACGGAAGTCGTATATGATAATTAATATGTACGGAATAAGTTGATACGGAATCAAGTCCATGAGGTGAAAGGTGTAAATGGACGATTACGATGTATTTAATGAAAAGCATATTTTCGGCCGGGAACGAGAGATTGCGGTTATTGAACAGGCTTGGCGGCGCTGCCGGCAAGGGCAATCGGCTTCCGTTGTTATTCACGGACAAGCAGGCATAGGCAAGACGGCGCTTGTCCGTCGCTTCAGGCAGCTCATCCGCGGGGAGGGCGTATTCATCTCCAGCGGGTTCGGCCCGCATCGGTCGGATGAACCGTATGAGCCGCTCGTGCGGGCGCTCCGGCAGTTGGTTCAGCGGATGCTTGGAGAAAGCGAGCGGCAGTTGAACCGATGGAGGCGCCAGCTGCGAAGGACGCTAGGGGCAGGCAGCTCCTGGCTGCTGCAGCGTATTCCGGAGCTGCGCGTGCTCCTTGGCCAAGCCAGGCCGTCTGCGGCCGGTACGGCCTCATCCGATGCCGAAGGGGCGCGGCAGTTCAAGGCTGCTTTCCTCCAGCTGACCCGCATCTGCTGCAGCGGCAAGCAGCCCCTGATTCTATTCTTCGACGATATTCATCGGGCGGATGCAGCCATGCGGGAGCTGCTCGCCGCCGTTGCAGCGGACCCGAGAGGGCGCGGACTGCTGATCATTGCCGCCTGGAGGCAGGAGGAGCAGGACAACAGATCGGACGATGACGAATCTAACGCGATGCGTCTTACCCCCGATACGGTTCTGATCGAGCTGCCGCCATTGTCGCCTGCACATCTGAATGGTCTGGTGGCTGCTGTGCTGCATGAAGACGAGCAACGGACGACGGAGCTGACCGCGCTCTTGCTGCGCAAATCGGACGGCAATCCGTATCGATTCCGGCAGTTGCTGCGGACGGCAAGCGATGAAGGGCTGCTCTGGCGCGCCGGGACTTCCCGCCGTTGGAATTGGAATGCGGAAGGCATCGAGGCGCTGGCCGAGCATGCATCGCTCCAATCGCTGATGAAGAGCAGGATGAACAAACTGCCGCCTCTCGCGCTGGAGCTGTTGAAGGCGGCCTCCGTGCTGGGGAACGACGTTAAGCCGTCTTTTCTTGCGTCGGTGGGCGACGAGGGGAAGGGAGAGCGAATTGAAGCGGTCGTCGAGGCGCTGGACGATGCGGTTCAAGCGGGGATGCTGCATCGAATTGACCCGGCAAGCGGGACGCGTTTTCCCTCACGGGAAGACAGCCGCGAGGCAGACGATGCTTTATTTGCTTCAGAAGGTGCGGCTGATGCCGCAGAAGCCGTACCAACCTACCGGTTCGCGCATGATTGCGTCAGACAATCCGCGTACGCGCTCCTTGACGCCGCTGACAGAAGCGCGCTCCATCAACGAGCGGGGATGCTGCTGCAGCATGGCGCGGACGAGCAGGAAAGGGTCGACAGGCTTTATGAAATCGTCTTTCATCTTAACCAAGTTGGCGGCGATTTAACTGCAGACGATCGCGAAAAGCTTGTTGAACTCAATAGAGAAGCGGGACTGAAAGCAAGGCAAGCGTTTAATTATGAGATGGCTCTTCGTTATCTGAGGACGGCCGATCGGCTGCTGGATTCGGAATTCGTCGTGCGGGATGAGGAGCTTCCTTTCACCGTGAAGCTGGAGAGGATGGCGCTTGAGCATTTATGCGGCGACATCGGGGCGGCCGCAGAGCTTGCGGCCTCGCTGACGGCCGGCGCGCGGAATGTGCGAGATCGCGCGCGTATTTTCATTGTGCAGATGAATCTACACGTCTATTATGACAGACCCGGAGATGCCATTACGAAAGGTCTAAAGCTGCTAGGCGATTTTGGCATCCGCATCCCGGCCCGCCCTGGACGGCGTGCCGTGCAGCAAGAGTTGCTTCTGGCGCGCCAAGCGGTTAACGCCCATCTGGAGCAGTTTGAACAACGGAAACGCATTGAATCCGTCGAGCCATCGCGCGAGCCGGAAGGCCGAGCCGTATTGGATGTTCTGATGGCGACGGCTTCCGCGGCGGGTTATGCAGACCGGGGGCTGCTCGCCGTGCTGCTGTCCCGGGCGGTCCGCTTATCCTTGACGTATAGCGCGGACACGGCAGCGGCAGAGGCGTTCGCGGCGTTCGCCGGCATGATGATGTGGGTGCAGGGGGATGCCGATGGCGCAAGCCGACTGGCGGCAGCCGCGGTAAGGATCGCCGAATCGCATGACGATATGCGGATAAGAATGAACGTATACGGAGCAGTGTTTCCGTTGTATGCACGCACGCTTGCGCCCCGGGAGGCGGGGCGGTTCATTCGCAGAGCCGCCGAGTACACGGCGTTTACCGGACTGCTGCATGCAGGCGGCGCGCTATCCGGCATGCGGGCCTGCACCTATTATATGGCGGGAAGGCTGCGGGCGTTGGCCCGCTATGTGCAGCTGCGCGATCGCTACGCAACCGTCATCGAGGAGGACCCGTTCCTGGCGCTCGTGTTCCGCATGTATCGTGATTTTGTGCGGGGACTGCGGGTTCAGGAGAACGAAGGAGGACGGTTGTTCGGCAGCTTCGGCCGGGCGGAGGCGGAGCCGGCGGTTATGGCGGCGCTAGGCGAGAATGAGGCGAGTGCGCTGCTGCTGGGACAGTATTGGGCGATGAGAGTGCAGTTTTGCTGTCTGTCCGGGCGAACGGAAGAAGCGGCGGAGCTGGCCGCCGCGAACTGCGAGCTGATCGAGGCGGCGCCGTTCCTCCCGCATCATACGGAGTTTTGGTTCTACGCAGGCGTAGCCGCTGCGGCAGCTTCCCCCGAGGCGGAGAGCGGAGTGCGGAGCTTATTCCGCAAGGCGCTCGCGCAGATCCGCGGGTGGGCGGCTGTCGCGCCGGATAATTATGAGCACAAGCACGATCTGTTGCAGGCCGAACAGCTGCGGCTTCAAGGGAAGGAGCGAAGGGCTGGCGAGCTGTATGCCCGGGCGGTGCGCGGGAGCAGACAGCGACGGGCGTTCTTGGCGGCAGGGCTGGCCGGCGAGCGAGCCGCGGCCTTCCACGATGCTTGCGGCTGGGAGTCTGCGGCGGCGTTGTTCGCGTGGGGAGCCCGCGAGGATTATTGGCGTGCCGGCGCAGCGGTCCCGGCCGGTCGGATCGAGAGACGGTATGCGGAGCTGTGGGCGCAGGAAGGGTTAGGTGCCGCCGCTGTCCGCGGGCTGAGGACGGAGCGGCAGCAGGCTGCGCTGACGGCTGCAGCTGCAACGGAAGCGGAGGCAGCGGCGACCGCTGAGGCAGAATACGGCGCGTTGGCGGTTCCGACGATGCCGCCGGGGAGCAGCGCGTATGCGGAACTGCTGAAGCAGCTGGCGGCAATGAATGCTGAGCCCGAGGCTGCGCGCGGGAGCCTGTGGCCGAAGCTGCTGCAAGCGATCGCGGAACAAGCGGATGCGGATAAGGCAATGCTCATCGTGCGTCGTGCCAAGCAGCTGTCCATCGCGGCTGCCTTCTCCGCGCAGCGGTGCACGGAGCCGCAGCAGCCGGTGGAGGCAAGCGATGCGCTGTGCGCGCGTCTCGTCCTGCTCGCCTCGCGGACGCTTCAAATCGTGCTTCTTGACGATGCGGCGTCGGACGGCCTGTTCGGCGCGGACTCCTATATTGCATCACATCACATACGCTCGGTATGCGTCATGCCGGTTGTCGATTTGGGCAGCGCGATCGGTTACTTGTATTTGGAGAATGCCTCGCGTTCGGGCGCTTTCTCCGAAGGGCCGCGGGAATGGTGGAATTTGCTGGCTGCCCAGGCGATCCGGGCATGGCTTGGGGGCGGCCCTGCGGAGCCGGAGCCGCAGAGCGAGCCCGACCCGCTTACGGACCGCGAGCGCGAGGTGCTGGCGCTGCTCGCGGAAGGAGAATCGAACCGGGAACTGGCGCGCCGTCTCGGACTGTCGGAAGGAACGGTAAAGATTCATCTGAATCGGATTTATGACAAGCTGGGCGTGAAGCGACGCACGCAAGCGATCGAACAGGCGAGGAAGCGCGGCTTTTTGTAAGCGTCTGCCAGGCGCGCTTTCTATGCAATCGTGTCGATAGGCATCTGAACGTTCACGTCCAATTCCGAAATCTATAACTTTCGATATACGATAAATTCCGCCCAAGCTGGTATTCTATTCTCCAGTCGAAATTAGATACTGTACGTATAACGGACAGAAGGAGAATAGAATGAATACCGGTAGAATTAGAAAAGGGCTGCTGTTTTTAACGCTTCTCGCCATAGTCTGGTGGCCGCTGGGGCGGCCGTTCGGCGGCGGGGCGGGCGGAGTCGTATACGCGGGGAACGGAAGCGTGGGCAATGTCAGCTTCACCGCCGATCCGTCGGGCGCTGACGGCACGATGCTGTGGACGATCCGTTTTACGACGAGCGCAACGGGGGCGCTGAGCGTTTATGATACGATCAACGTGACGACGCCGAACGCGATGCTGTTCGGACGGGATTTTCAGGTCAGCGCGGACGGGATCAGCCTTCCCGTCGCCGCGGGCGCGATTCGATACAGCGGCGGCACGGCATCATTTCCCAATCCGCATTTTGCAATCGGCGCTTCGACCGAGGTCGAGGTCGTCATCCGCTCGCAGACGGCGGCTCCCGCCGGCACCTATCCGGCAGCTTCTTTCGCTGTTACTACGGATGCGGATGAAAGTCCCGCGCATCCGGACGCGAATGTGACGATCGCAAAAGCAAACCCTACCGCGGTCGACAACGTGACCTTCACGGCGTTGCCGCCGCGCCTGGGAGCCGAAGCGGACTGGCTGATCGGATTCCGGGCAAGCCCCGGCAGCGAGCTTCTCACGGGATTGGAGACAATCACCGTATCCGGGCCGGCAGGCACGCGATTCTCGGATCGCGTTGCGGATTATGAGGTCAACGGCGTAACCGCCTTGCAGGCGCATAAAATTGCGGAGCACATCGTTCAGGTGACCATACCAGCGAACGCTGCGCCTGTGACCGACCGGGAAATGTCCCTTATGGCGCGGCATACGATCAACCCGTCCGCGCCGGGAATGCCGGAGGACTTTACCGTGATCACGAGCCTGGATGCGATTCCGGCGCACCCGGAGACGGCGATCGCATTCCTGTCGAGCGTCGGAAACCTCGGGTTCGCGGCTGAGCCGGCGCATGCGCGGGCAGTCGGCGAATGGCGCATATCCTTCATCGCTACTGGAGGATTATCCGCAGGAGACGGCATCACGATTACCGCACCCGAGGGCACGAGCTTCCCTGCCGATGCAGCGGCATATTCGGTGAACGGGCAGACGCCTTCGGCGGTCACGGCTCAGGATGGCGGTCCGAATCGGATGAAGCTTACCGTACCGGCTTCCCAGGCCGACCCGGACGACGCGTTTGCCGCACCGGGCACTGCGGTGACGGTCGTCGTTCAGGGCGTTGCCAATCCGGCGGCCGGCGCCTATCAAGAAGAGTTGCGGGTACGGACGGATGCGGACGGATTATACGCAAGCGCTGAAACCCCGCTCGTCTTATCCAATTCGCCTCCATCTGCGGTGAGCGGGCCTGTATTCGTTCCTGACAGCACTGCTCCAGGAGAGCCGGCTGTCTGGACGGCGGAATTCACAACCAGCCCGGCCGGGGCGCTCCGGCAGCTGGCGGATACGATTACGCTGACCGCCCCCGCGGGAACGGTGTTCCGCGGCGAGGCCGCGGACTATCGCGTGAATGGCGCCTCCGTCAGCCGGGTTAATGCTTCGAGCGGGAATACCGTTGTGATCTCGGTGCCGATCTCGGTGGGGGATGCTGCGAATGTTAAGGTAGATGCGCCCGTCGATCGCAACCCGCCTTCCGCCTACTACTCTCCGCAGCGATTCGCCGTTGCGACGAGCGTCGATACGATTGCGGCCTATCCGACTTCGGGCATTGCCTTCGGTACGGCCGGTGCGCCGGCTTCGCTTGCATTGAGCGTCGGGGCCGCTTCGCTCAGTCCGGGAGGCAGTACGGAGCTGGTTGCGATCGTGCGGGACAATTCGGGCGAACCGGTTGAAGGCGCATGGGTGTTATGGTCCGCCCCGGCGGGAAGCGTCAACCCCTCGTCTCGGGAGACCGATGCGGCAGGAAGGGCAACGTTTGTCTACACAGCCCCTGCCTCTACCGGGAGAGTGACGGTAACGGCAATTGCCGAGGCGGGGGTCGAGAGCAGTCTCAGCCTGCTTGTCAGGACGGCCTCCAATCCGCATCCCGGGGTCCAACCCGGCGCCCCGTCGAACCCATCCGGCAATGGGAAGGAGGAGACCCCGCCGGATGAAGACGACGGACAAGAAGAGCCGCAACCGCCGCGGGAGGAACCGACTTATGCTTTCACCGATACTGCTGGGCATTGGGCGGAGAAGCAAATCGGGCGGGCAGCGGCGTTGGGAATCGTCAGCGGTTATCCGGACGGCTCATTCCGGCCGAACAACCCGGTGACGCGCGCCGAATTCATCGTTATGCTGGCCAATGCATTGTCGCTGGATGAAGGCGAAGCGCCGCCGTCGCTAACCTATAGCGACGCGGAAGCGATCGGGATATGGGCAAGGAGAGCGGTCGCCCTGTCCACGCGGGCCGGAATCATAACAGGCTACGAAGACGGGACGTTCCGCCCTAACACTTATATTGTACGCGCGGAGATGGCTGTCATGATCGCCCGGACGCTAAGCCCGTCACCGACGGATCGTGCCGCGCTGAATCCCGTCACCGGATTCACCGACGATGAGGACATCCCGCAATGGGCGAAAAGCGGAGTCGAAGCGGTCCGCGAGCAGGGGCTGATGCAAGGGCGCGGAGGCAATCGGTTCGTACCGGATGCCCCGTCGACTCGCGCGGAAGCGGCGGTTCTGCTGCTCAGGCTGCTGGAATGACTGACCTGTCATTCGCTCGAGCTTTTGCTATCGGACACAGAAGACCTTATTTTGCTGAAACCCCCACATTTTGAAGGCGATTCGGACAGAGGATCCGTTATTTCGATGATCGATGGCCAAAATCGCCATCTCGGAGCCAAATAGCGGATCCTCTGTCCACAAAGGTGCGCAAAACCCGGTTTTGTTCACAATTAGCGGATCCTCTGTCCGAACGTCCCAGGGCGGTGGAGCAAGGCGTGGCGGTGACGGTGGGCGGGGGAATGTGTCTGCGGAAAACGGAACAACGAGAAGAGGAACGAAACGTATCAAAAGGACCGTCAGGGCGAACTGACGGTTTTTCCTGTGATCGGAGGGGCTGGCGAATTAAGCTTGGGATCGGTCACAAGATGTGGGGGGACTTCAAAATGAATGACCAAGTGTTTGAACACAAGCTGAGCCTTATGAAAGCTGAACTTTCAGAGCTGTCTTATCGGGACTTTGAACTCATAACCACGGGTTGCCAGAAAGATGTTTTGATCTTAGACAAAAAAACAGTCATTTCATTCTATCGCAATGTCGCAAATAAGAAGAAATTTTGATCCCTTCAAAGTGCAATAATAGAGGTAGTGTGGAAATGATATGGAGGAGGATCAAATCAATGATTACGAACACACTGCAGTTCACCTTGTTAGTCGAGGATCAGGATGAGGCGAAGGCCTTCTATACGGAGAAACTCGGATTCGTAGTGCGAGCCGATCAGAGCTTCGGCCCGGACTGGCGTTACGTGACAGTAGCACCACAGCATAACAACACAACCGTGATTGAGCTTGCCAAAGCCGAGACTCCGGAGCAGAAGGCGCTAATCGGAAAACAAGGCGCAGGGCAGGTACTGTTCATGTTCCATACGAACAACATTATGCACGATTATGAGGTATTAAAGGCGCGCGGCGTGCAGTTCCATAGCGAGCCTCGGCCCGTGCCCGGAGGCAAAGGGGCGGGTTTCAAGGATTTGTATGGCAATGAACTAGACATGTATCAGCCGGATCAATAGACGGTACGGAGGACGACATATGGACATGGAAACGTTATTTCAAGAATCAACGACTCATAAGGAGCTTTTCGACAAGATCCAATCCTTGTGCCTTTCGTTTCCTGGAACGAATGAAAGGATCAGTCACGGCGCGCCGACCTTTTTCATCGATAATAAATTATCTTTTGTTCAATACCGAGTGAATCATCACGGGGACGGAAGAATCGCGTTGTGGTGTTCCGCTCCTCAGGGGGTTCAAGCCATGTTAGTTGATTCAGCCCCTGAAATTTACTTCAGACCCCCTTATGTCGGACACCTCGGATGGATCGGAATGAGACTTGACGGCAACGCCAAATGGGATGAAATCTCAAGCGTCGTTAGCGATGCCTATCTCAATCGAGCGCCTAAAAAATATAAAGAGAAATTATAGTAAAATTTGAAAATAGACATTGGCCCAGCCTAAAATGCGATATCTGCGGCTGGGTCGTTTCGTGAATTGCTTTCTTCATTGCTCGAGAAAGAATGCTGGAAATGTGCGGGGGGACGATTTTTACGGAGAGTCGCGGCTCATTGACACGAATCAAGGAATTGAGTTGAAGCTCGGCGAATCCACGAAGCTTTCGGGCAAGGTGGACAACGGCGTTCATACACCGGCAGAGCAAGAAGTATCGGGATTAAAGAAACTGTGGATATTGTTCCCCTTTTGCTATCGGACACAGAAAACCTTATTTTGACGAAACCCCCTCAATTTGAAGGCGATTCGGACAGACGATCCCTTATTTCCATTCGAACTGGCCGAAATGACCGTCATCGAAGCAAATAAGAGATCCTGTGTCCGCAAAGGTGCGCAAACCCCGGTTTTGTTCACAATTAGCGGATCCTCTGTCCGAACGGTTTGGGGCCGGAGGGGGCGAGGATAAGCAAAAGAAATCTCTAGATAATCTGGGCGTTTATGTCGATATATGGTAGCATGGATGTCGGTGAGGGATTTTTCGCAGCGTGTAAGCAAAATCCATGGACAGGAAGGATTCAAAAGAAGATGAACAATAAATTATTGAATAATTTTGAGAGTTTTATTGAGTTTGTCAAATCAATTGATGATATAACATGGTCGAAACCTATTGCACCGGGAAAATGGACAGTAAAAGATGTGATTGCACACTTATGGAATTGGGATGTATATACGTTAGATGTTATGCTTCCCCGCATGAAAAACAATGCAGAGCTGTCCGAGTTCATCGACCATATGATACTAACAATCTCATAGCAAATGAAAGAGCTAAACAATTTAAGGACAGGGACGACTTGGTCAGGGCTTTTACGGAAACTCGCACGAATCTGGCAGATCAATTTCGAAAGATCGACAATCCGGAGATGAGATTTAGGATCGGCACGGATAAAAGACCCTATTCGCTTGAACGGTATATCAAAATCTTCGTGCATCATGATGAACATCATAAAAAGCAAATTAAAAAACTGTGGGAGTGATTCGGATACCTATGGCGACAATTGCATTCATTAGACACGGCAGCACGAGTTGGAATAAAGAAGGCAGAGCGCAAGGCAGCTCCGATATTTCGCTGGATCAGGACGGCATTCGTCAAGCGGAGCTCCTAGCGGACAGATTACGTTCTGAAGCGTGGAATCATATCTATTCGAGTTCGTTAACTAGAGCGAAGCAAACTGCGCAAATTATCGGAAACGCAATCGGTTTAGAAATTCGTCTTGACGATCGGCTTCGGGAAAGGTCAGGAGGACTTATCGAGGGGACTACGGAACAAGAAAGGCTCAGAAAATGGGGGAGAAACTGGAGAGATTTAGAACTTGGTATTGAATCCATTGAAGACGTCCAGAAAAGAGGAAGCGATTTTTTGGAGGAAATCAACTCGAAACATCAAGGAGAAAAAGTGCTTGTCGTTTCCCACGGAGCGCTAATCCAGTATAATTTTGCGAGATTATTTCCAGACTCCCCGCCCTCAAAGCACCTGGACAATACATCTATAACGATATTGCAAAGAACGAACAATCAATGGGTTTGTCAATTGCATAACTGCACAAAGCATCTTTTCAGCGGTCTATAATATGCTAAACCAATCCGGGAGTTCCCAAATGAAAATCCGAATCATTGGATCTTGCGGAAGCGGAAAATCAACAGCGGCAAAGGAATTATCTGAAAAATACAAAATCCCTTACTATGAAATTGACAATCTGATTTGGGATAGAAGTTCAGAAAACTTGAAATTCCCAGAAGAAGTAAGAGATTCAACCTTTCGATTAATCATAAATTCCGATTCTTGGATTATAGAGGGAGTACAGTATAAAGATTGGACGCTAGATTCGATTAGGAAAGCGGATATTGTTTTTTTACTTAACCCAAATGTGTTTTTAAGAGACTATTGGATTATCAAGAGATTTATTTTGTCCCGAATTGGAATACGGCCTTGGAATTATAAGCAGTCATTCAGCAATTTATGTAAGATGCTAATTAAATGGAACCATCAATATGAGGTTAAAACCGTAATCAAAATAATTAAACAGTACGGTAAAGAGTCGCATATCGTAAAAAACAAGAGAGAAATTGTAGATAAAATTAAGGAATATTTGAGAACTAATCTAAGATAGCTTTTAATAATATACTGCGAGGAGTTCGCGATGATCAGTTATAAACCATTGCAGAAACTACTGATTGATAGGGAGATAAAGAAGCAGGATTTATTAAAAATGACAGGTATTTCTTCTGCAACAATGGCAAAATTAAATACTAATGAATATGTTTCATTAGAAGTCATTGATAAAATATGTTCAGCACTAAATTGTCAGCCTGGCGATTTATTGGAGCATATTCCTGAACGAATGAAGGATCAAAGCACCTAATACACAAAAGAAAATTATTCACGACAAGACACGACCCGATCTAAGATAAAGAACGATCTAAGGTCGGGTCGTGTCTTGTCGTGTCGTATTGCCCTTGGTTGTTAGACGGATTCTAAGAAGACCCTCAAAGGATTGATTTCAATGGGAGTGCGGCAGATGGCTACTGCCTATTTATTTAATGAAAATAAGGTTCTCATGATGAAGAAATTAAAGGCATAAGAACCGGCGGTTCAATGGTCTGAATTGAAGGAACCGAATGTTTTTTAGTCGAGCTGTGAACACCAGAAATACAAAGAGCGGAGGCCGTTCAATGGATCTGATTCAAAACTCCAAGGTCAGTTAAACAGTCAGCATCAAGAGATGATTAAAGAATTAGTGTGATTGAGACTAACAGTTTCTGAACGATATAAAAAAATCGACGGCTATACGTAGTTAATTCTTTAAATCCAAACAAATGTTCTTTTTTTGGACTGGGATTTGATGGTATAATTGACGAGTACAATTTAATGGGCATGGTTTCCCTTCGTAAGGAGGTGAAACCATGGAGTTGAAAGATGCAATTACCATCATGATCCTATTTGCTTCATTTGTCGTTGCTCTTTTAACATACATCGGAAATAACTACAAGAGAAAGTAAAAACCCACCCCAAGGTTCACGGCCGAAGGTGGGTTTTAAGGCTTAATACTCGGAAGGGAAACCCATCCAAGCCAATTGTACAGCCGAGTGTTCACAGCACTCGGCTTCTTTACAAAGTATGATATCACATACAGGCAAAAAATAAAATACGGAAGATCCGCCCTAAGTTACAATGATTTGCCGCCACAACGTATTTTTCTGATAAAACTTCGCAGTCGAATATATATGAAGATAATGGAAGCCGATATCTACAAGGTTGAAAAGGGGGACAACATCATAATACTTGAAGTCGCAATATTAAGAGTAATTCCGGGCCAGAGTGTGGAATTTGAAAGAAGCTTTAAACATGCATCCAAAATCATATCAAGTATGAAGGGATATATCGAACATGAATTACAGAAGTGCATAGAGGAGGCAGATAAATATATACTGCTTGTGAGATGGGAGAGTCTAGAGGATCACACGATTGGATTTAGGGAATCGAAAGAATATCAGGAGTGGAAAGCCTTATTGCATTATTTCTATGACCCATTTCCGATCGTAGAGCATTATAACAAAATCGAACTTGAATAAAAAATTGAATCTCAGTCCGGCAGGAGGTAATAAGATGAAGCCTGGAAAAAAGCTAGTGATCAAGGTTGTCGGTTTTATTATTCAACCGAATGAAAAAGCAGAAAATGAGATACTTGGATTTTTGAGCGTGCCCGGTGTGCCTTATCGTTTCGTTGGCGGGAACATCGATCCTGGCGAGGCAATTGAAGAAGCTTTGTACCGGGAAATCGAAGAGGAGTCCGGCTTAAAGGGATTAAGAATCGTAAGAAAATTGGGCATTCAGCATTATTATAAGGAATTTATTGATGCGAACGTTCAAAGACATGATTACTTGTTGATGCCGACAGTAAAGTTGCCTGAGCGTTGGGAGCATACAGGAACTGGTGGCGGCGGGGATGACGGACTTGTCTTTAAGTACAAATGGCTGGGGAAAGAGGAACACGGATTAATAGATCCTGAGTTCAGAGATTATTTGAATAAAGATTACATAAGTGAATTGTTTAATTGATCTGAAGGACGGATTACACATGGACGAACCATTAATTCATTCGTATAAGAAGTCAGTTCCGCAGCAGGATCTTAAACTTTTCGTAAAGGATTATTTTCCCCGATTGATTGTCTTAAGAATGTGAAGTCTGCCGTTTTTCCATGGTACAGAAGATAAGAACATTCCAATTGTAGACATCGTTCATTTTACGAACATGGATTTTTCAATTATGGCAATCTGAATAATACACCGTATGAAAAGACCATACGAGATACAGAACAATTTTCGCACTATGCAGTGGATGTATCTCAGATAAAAAGGTGACTCCGGATAGCCCCGAATACCTGGCTTTACTAGCCAAGCATGCATTAAGCAATCAAGATTTCGAATTGTTCAAAGCCGAAGAAAACTGCCTATGAAGGAGATTAGAATGCTAATATACATCGCGCTTTTAATTGGTTTGATAATCACACTCATTGCAATACTTGTTGCAATCGAAGATAAAATCAACGATCTATTAATGTCGTTAATCGTTTTTTCAGTATTATTTTGCATCGTGCAACTTAACAACTCTTTGGAATCTATAGTTTCAACCCCAATCCATGTTGCGATACTTATCGCTATGATCTGTTATATCATTTTCCTGTTCCGAAAAAATAGGTTATGGAGAAAATAAGCTGAAAGAAGGTAAAATCCATGAAAAGAATAAACGTTGTGTACACATTGATTACAGACGAGACAAAGTCAAAAATCCTCATGGTCAAGAATAAAGATAATAGCTCCTGGTCACTTCCGGGTGGGGCGGTTGAGGATCTTGAAACGCTTGAAGAAGCAGCTGTTCGGGAAGCGAAGGAAGAAACAGGCTTCGATATTAGAGTCTTTGGAATTGTAGCAATTAATGAAGCCAAGTTGATGAAACATGAAGAGCATGCAATATTTTTTACTTTTAGGGGCGAAATATCGGGAGGGCACCAGGAATTGTTACGACCTGATGAAATTACAGATATACAATGGGTGGAGATCGATCAGGCTGATGAACGGATGCCCTATTACAAAGACGGATTAAAAAATCTTAGCAGAAGCAATATTGAGATTACATACTTCAATGAAGGAATCGTTTAAGCTTTTCGGGAGGAGCGCATCGATCATGAATGATTTCAATCGGGAGTGGCTCGTAAAGAAATTTGAAGAAATCCAAAGGCGAACGATAAAGGCGATTGATCAGCTTGACGAAGAGCAATTGAACTGGGCGCCTGATCACATAAGTCATAACATTCCGACTTTACTGCGACATATCGAAGGAAATATCAAAGAAAGAATCAGGAAGGGGATTTGCAAAGAAGAGATCGATAGAGATCGTGAAAAGGAATTTGCAAAAGCATTCATGCCGAAATCAGAAGCTGAGCTGTTGATCAATGAGAATATGGAATTCGTGATTGAAACAATAACGCGCTTGCCAGACGATAAGTTCGGCGAGAAACAGATCGTAAGAGGAAAAGAACGATCAAACTTGGATATGTTGCACCAATGCGCTGCCCACTATTCGGAGCACATGGGGCAAATTTTTTATATTGCTAAGCAGTGCAAAGAAGAAGAATATAAAACGACATCCGTGTAATCGCCTATTGCGGAGGTAAAGATGAAGAACTATAAACCTCAGCTTCTCATAATTTTTATAGCGATCATTTTCAGTTTGATTTTTTATGATGTATGGATGCAGAGTAAGAGATCGATATTTAACCAAATACAATCGTCAATGAAAGGCATTGATTCCAGCTTCAATGAGTTGTTACATGTTCATGTCGATGAGAATCATACCCTATCTTTTTATACAACCTCAAATCATTAATAACAGATAAGGATGTAAGTTGGCAAGGAATAGGCAATCCTCAAGAAGACATTCATTTGCTATTTGGAATCGTTCGGAACCATGATACTTCTCAGATCATTGTAGTGAGCGAAAGAAGCCAAAACGCCAATATCATCCGGACAAATTCACTTTCATTTTGGTATTTATTAACCGATGAAACGATTCATACTCCAGTCACTCTTCAAACATTTAATAAAGACGGCAAGATGCTTTATGAAACAGGGGATTTGGAATACTGGAAGGAGCGCGAATAAAATGTTGTCCCAAATCATCATTATCGGATTGTTGAATGAAGCAATGGAGAGAGACAGGATAAGAAAGGAAAAAGACGAACATCATCATTCGTGATCAGCCTGCGATTAGATTATACGATTTGGGACTTTCGTCCCGTTGTTGTAGCCTGTATAATCATGGGAAGATGACTCAACCAACACCACGACCCCGCCTAAGAAGAGCTATCTAAGGCTGGGTCATTTTTGAATGTGGGAAAATAGAGGAGACAACAATGTTCATCCTGTTGTGCTTAGCGTTGCTAACCGTTTCATACAAGCTAGTGGAAATTCTACTTACGATGAGCACGATAAGAAATCCACAGAAATATACGGTGTTATATTGGGCTTTCGCGATATTGATCATCGTGCCGCTATTTCGTGACAACTATATTTTTAAGATGCCTATTCATCATGATAAGGCGCTGCCGATATTCGGAATTATTGCGGTTATCAATATCATTATCGCTCGTTATTCCGGTTACAACCCTATAGGCAACTATTACATCGTCAATTTTATCGTGACATATCCCATCATAGAGGAGATCATTTTTCGAGGTTTGATTCTACCGAATTTAAAGCCGTTCCTCGGCTCATCCGAAATTCTGCAAATATTGTGGATGCCGGTAACCCTGCCAGTTATCGTTTCTGCGTTTCTATTCGCAATCTGTCATTTGCAGTATTATAAGTTGTCAGCGTTAAGTATGAGATATATGGTTGTCGCTTTTTCCGGCGGGATCGTATTGGGAGCGATGACCGAAATGACACAATCCATCTTGTACGGTCTCCTATTACATATTGTGTTCAATAGTTTTTCAGTGATTTTTGCCAAAAGACTGCGTAAAGGATGAAAGGGAGGTCTTATGCGTAATTTTACTGTCGCGACGGTTCAATATAATTGTCGTATTCCTGATCCAGCCTTAAATACAGAAATCGGGCTGGGCTACGTTAAAGAGGCGAAAGCGCTTGGGGCTGACATTATTCTATTTCCGGAATGTTGGATCACTGCATATGCCTTTCCTGATGTTGTTGAATCAGACTTGCCATCGACAGAAATCGAGAAACACTCTGATTATAGAGCTTGGTATGAAGCGGCAATCGACGAAAACAGCCCTTTCCTGAAATCATTTCAAGGTACTGCCAAAGAACTATCAATTGGCATTGTTATCACGAGCTTTACGAAAGGGGTAAAGCGGCCTCAGAATTCGGCCTTTGTTATTGATCGGAATGGAAACTTGATATTGAAGTATAGTAAAGTCCATACTTGCGATTTTGGTTCGGAACGCATGTTAGAAAGCGGGAGCGAATTTAAGGTATGTGATTTTGATGGGGTGAAGCTTGGCATTATGATTTGTTACGACAGGGAGTACCCCGAAAGCGCTAGAGTATTGATGTTAAAGGGTGCTGAAATCATACTGGTACCCAATGATTGTGAAACCATGGAACATCGGATACAAGCTCTATCAACAAGAGCATATGAGAATATGGTTGGGATTGTCATGGCCAATCCGCCTGGAGAAAATGCGGGGAATTCATGCGCGTATAGTCCAGTGGTCTGGGACAAGAATGGGAAATCGTTAAACAATACAATCATGTTAGCGGATAATCTTTCGGAAGGGATTTTTATTGCAAAGTTTGATCTTGACGAAATCCGACACTATCGGAAAAGAGAAATGATGGGAAATACTTTCCGCAAAGTAAAAGCTTATCGTGAATTATTGAATGAGAAAGTAGAAGACCCCTTTATCCGTTAAACAAGGAGAAGAAGTCATGAAAAACTATGCAATCGAAGTCTTTTTCAATCAGCAATTTGATCAATATGTTCGTGATTTATGGAGACAATGCGATTCCAATCACCTTTCATCTTTTATGAGTCGGGTCAGAGGAACTGAACCGCATATTGCGCTTTCCGTATATGAGAATGTAGATTCCGCTCAATTAGAAACAAAATTTAATGAACTTGCAGCAATACACTTGTATGAAATTGAATTAATATTTGATGCAGTCGCAGTGTTTCCGACTTCAAACGCAACTTTTCTGCAGCCTAACGTAAAGCGAGAATTCAATGAACTCATGACAACTATTCATGAGCACTTTAAGGAATTTTCGGAACAATGCAACATGTTTTATCGACCGGATCGCTGGTTTCCACATGTAACCATTTCCAAAAATAACAATTTAGCAGATTTGAAAAAGACAGCTAGTTACATTATTGAACAGTTTGCTCCACAGATTGGTCGAGTCGAAAAATTAGTCTTGGTCGAGATTGAATACTTAAACGGCGAGATTTATTGCAGAAATCTAAAAACCAAAGAGCTCAATCCGCCGTCAATATAATTGTCAACGAGATCGAAGCTGAACTGAGGTGAGCAAAGACATGGAGGCAGGCTTTTGGACTAGATTTGGAGCATTGCTATTAGATACAATCATTGCCGGCATACCGTTAGGTATTATTTTTGCTTAGAAAAGTCTATGATCATTCTCCGCCAGGGCTCGGGACTATGTTATTGCGTAACGTAGTCGCAGGTTTCGTATATGCACTAACCTTGGGAGTCGGATTAATCATCAGTGCATTTATGGTTGGGCTTAGCGAAGACAAACGAGCAATTCATGATTACATTGCCGGAACGAAAGTCGTATATGATTAATCGATCTGGTTAGAATGAAGATTGGGCGAAAGATGAGCTTCAAGATGTCAAACTTTATTCCATTCTGAAGGGTGAATATAACAAACTGGTATAATACAGATAGGATTTTGGCAACTATGATAAGGTAATCGGTGTTTCATTGCATTTTTAAGTTTAGAAGGAGAGAACAACATGCATAATCCAGTACGAGTAAAGCTGCAAGATATTATCGATGGAATGGATTTCCAATTCGATGGGATGAGTACGTATTTAAATTTGACGAACGGAGAAGTCATCTCCGTATCCGGTGATGACATTCGGATTGCGGAGGAGGATAAACCCATTGATGACTTGCCGGACTGGCAGCAAGACAATATCGAAGCAGCCATTGACGTGATCGAAAACTATGAGAACTACAAAGAACTTCCAACGAAGTTTGACATCAATGAATACAGTATGATGGAGAATTTTTGTTATGAGCTCAAGAACCACGACCAAAGGGACCTGTTATTAGATGCAATTAACGGACGAGGCGCCTTTCGAAGGTTTAAGGATAAAGTATATCAATTGGGAATAGAAAAGGATTGGTTTGCCTTCCGGGATGAACAGTACAAACAGGTTGCGATAGATTGGTGTGACGAACACGGCATAACGTTTGAGTAAAATGGCCAATCGGGAGGGTTCCGATGAACGCGTTAGTTGTAGGGGGTTCGGGGATGCTTGCACAGACTTCATTATGGTTGGCTGAGCATGGATATACCGTGTCCGTCATTGGCAGGAACCCTCAAAAACTGGGTAAACTTGCGGATAAGAATCAGAACATTTTGCCTATCTCCGTCGACTACAATCATCAAGAGCTTTTGTGTAACCGTCTTCAAAAATCCATTCTATCATCAGGTCCATTTGATGTGATCGTGGCCTGGATTCATAGCAATGAGAAGCAAATTATTCATACAATCAGCAGCGAAAACAATCAACACGCTCGCAACAGGTGGAGCCTTTTTCATCAAATTCAACTCGGCTTTATGATCGAACACAACCGATCCAGATGGTTGACTCATGATGAAATTTCAACTGGCGTAATCAACGCCATAAAATTGAAAATGAAGCAAAGTGTTGTCGGCACTTTAACGCCATGGAGCATGAGACCTTAAAGCTTAGAGTAAATAAGATGCGATAATGACTTGAGGAGGAAGCAAAACTGAGAGCTACAGAGGACATTCTTGACATTTGGAGAAGGTTTGACAATTTTCCAATGGAAACCCTCACCAAGGCGTGGCATTTTCAGAAAACGGCCGGTGCAAAACAACGAACAGTTGAACAAATGAAACTCCACAGGGAGCAATATGGAACCGCGGGCAACTGTTTTGACTTGGCAATATGGTTAAATCATGAATTCAATAAAGAGAAACTATACAGTTATGCCATACTAACACCCGACGCCCATGTTGCTGTAGTTGTACTGAACGAACACGGTCACCGGTACTTATGTGATCTAGGCGATCAATGGATAGAGCCTATACTAATAGAACCCGAAAGCGAAGATTACACGGAAGAATTTTTGGAAAGCTTCTTTCCAGGCGCGCTGGTCAAAGTGGAATCTCGGGGGAATCAACTTTTTGTCACTTACCGAAGACCAAACGGCAAAGAAAGTAGACAGACGTATAGGTTAGACCCCATTTCGAATGAAAAACTAATCGCTGAAGGCGAAAAAACGCAAAAAACGTTGAGGCACCCGCTTGTTGAAAAGAGAATTTTTACGGCCGATGAGGTCATTCACTGGGAATTTGACGACTTTGTTAGTTTTTATAGTTCAATGGCGGGGAAGCAACCGGAGAGCCGACTTGGAACAGCAGAAGAGTGGGCTGAACGAATTGCTCATATCAGCGGTTTGAGTACAGACGTAATCATTAATGCTTTGAATGTCTATATGAAGAGACCAAGCGGTGGCATTTCGTAAAAATAGGGGAGAACGATATATGAATAAAACCCATCGGGGTTCTCATTTTCATAGAATGGTACGATATGATCGTCAGATCTGGAAAGCGGTAAAGAAATGAACTCCTTTAAAATCTTATTATTTCATATTCTGCTGCATATCACTCTGTTGCATTTTTATATCTTTTTCTTGAATGAAATCAGCGGGACGATAAGACTTCTATTGCAATTAATCTTTGTCCTTTTTGTCCCTTTATTTTACATTTACTTAGGATATAGGTATACGGACGGTCGTGTAGGCTTCAAGGGGAATATTCTTTGTTTTTTCAATATTAGTATAATTGGATTTATTGTTTGGTTGCTTTGTTTTTATAATTATATTACGGATGATTTTCATGCAAGAGCTGAAAATGCCTTTATTGCTCTACCGTCAGAAATGGTATGGATCTTTTATGGACTCTTCAATTCTTTTCTTCTATATATAGGTATATTTGTTAGTTGGATTGGTTACTTTCAAGGTTGGGACAATAAGTATGCAGTATCTGTCGTTATTCTAGTTATTAATTTCGTTCCTTCATTCTTCATTTGGATTGGTTGGTTATTGAAAGATTCAAGCATCGAGCATTCGACCCCTACTGAGATAGGCAAACCAAAGGAGGAATGAGCAATGGGACAGGATGGATTCGAAGCTTTCCGAAAAATGATACTATCCTTGCCGGGTATGGCAGAAAGCGTCTCCTATGGTACGCCGTCATTTAAACTAAAGGACAAGCTATTGGCTCGTTTTCATGAAGACGGGGAGACGTTGGTACTGAAGACGGATTTTGAAACGCGGGATTTCCTCATGAGCGTTGACTCAAATACGTACTACATTACGGATCATTACAAAAACTACCCCTACGTATTAGTAAGAATGAGCAGCGTTGATATGGAGGAACTTGCCGGGCATGTCCGTAGCCTATGGAAATCGCTTGCTCCCAAAAAGTTATTGAAGGAATACGAACAATAAATTGATTCAACAAAAGCCAAAAAGAAAAACCGCTCTAGGCGGTCAATTCCGAACGATCGTTTCGTTGATCGAGATTGACTTCGGGAGTGGGTTCCTCATCCTCGATTTTGTAATATTTCTCGTAAATATGAGGCGGGGCCATTAGGCAGAAGCCTACGAATACTAGACAGAAGGCGAAGAACCCGCCAACGCTTACGATATCGGCAACCAACTGACCGCCGTCCGAGGCAACCTTTGCAACGCTTTCGCCGATCGGGGGCTTATTCGTCAACAGTCCAATGTTCATCGATGTTTCCTCCATTCAGCACATATCCTTCTGACTTCTATATTAAAACGCTAAACAAACGATTAATGTGAGGAATATCACATCGAACGAAATTCATCCGGGAGGTGACACATATTCAATTCGTGATCACGTTATTGTTCTGGCCATGTATGATCTTATCGATCGTTATCTCCATCGTTGGATTTCGTCATTATCATTATCGAAGCTTGTATATCGCCGCGATTCTGATCCTACCGTTGTCTTTATATCTGTCGATGTGGCCGAAGATTCTAGGCGTCGGGCTAATTTTACCTTTGTTTTATGTCGGGTCTGCCTTTTATTTAAGAAAGCGCAAGGCGCTCATTGCAATTCTATTAAGCTTTCCGGTATATCTCGTCATTGGTTGGTTAGCGTATATCGTTTTGAGCCAATGAGTACGGGAGAACGATTCCCAGGCTGCCTTGTTACATTTTTTATATCGGGGGGACATCCAATGCAAACAGCCGACATGATCACTAAAATTCCGACAAACGAGCGCCTGATCGCTTTTACGTTCGACGACGGGCCGAATCCGACGTATACGCCGCAGCTTCTGGATATTTTCCGGGCAGTCGGCGGTAAGGCCACTTTCTTTATGATCGGCATGCAGATCGAAGCGAATCCGCACATTGCGGCTGCCGTCCATGCCGAAGGGCACGAGATCGGCAATCACACGGACACGCATCCTTACTTGACGAAGTTGCGGCCGGAGGAAGCGTGTACGGAGTTGGAGAGAGCGGAAGAACGCATTCACGGGATTACAGGACAGTCTGTTCGTGTGTTTCGCCCGCCATTTTTTGATATGGATGATTCCGTCTTGTCAATCGCGCGGGAGAAAGGCTATCTCTGTATAGGTGCTGTGAATCCAGAGACGCGCGACTGGGAAATGCCGGGCGTTGATTATATACTTACGCACACGCGTAACACGATTGCCGACGGCAGCGTGCTGCTGTTCCACGACGGCTACGGCGACAGGTCCCAGACGGTTGAGGCGGTGCGCATGCTTGTAGCCGAGCTGACGGCGGAAGGGTATCGCTTTGTCACCGTCAGCGAACTTCTGGCTTAACAACCTATTCGCGCTTAGGGGCTATCGCTCCTAAGCTGCCGGATGTATAATCGTAGAAGGCGTTATCCGTAAAACCGACTCAAATACTTTGGTGGTGTTACTGGTGTGGGATCGTCTTACAAAGCCGTGGAAAGTTTGTTTCGAGGAGGCTTGGGAAGCCTATTGCGCACGCTGAGATCAATGTATTATTGCAAGTAGATAATGCTCAATCGGACCGGCTAAAGGATTACATTTTATATACGACGACTGAACCATGCGTTCTTTGCTTCGGAGCAATTACGATGAGTGGAGTAAGGGCGGTCAGATACGCAGCCTCCGATCCGGTTGCCGGCGGAACGAATCTTAATTGTTCAGAAAAATTGAGAACGGACTATGTGCTAAGGACAATGAACGAAGACAGAATAGACCGATTTTTGAATCCATATCGCATAGATTATGCTAGAGCAGTTGAATTGGGCCGAAAATGGTTTGAAACAAACAGGTTACACGACGCGATGAAGAAACAACTTCCGATCTCTGAAATCATCAGTGAGATTGGAGAAGAGTTAAGTCAAGTCGGTTCCTGACGAATTCATAAGCGATTAGACGTATAAAGTTCATAAAATCATTTAAGACTATATGTATTAACCTATTTGACAATTAGAAGGTGAAATAAATGGAATTGGAACTAGAAAACATTAAGATCACTGCTGATCAACTCGAGGAATTAGTTTTCGCAAGTGAACATACGAGCTATGAAATGTCGTATTATTTTGATAAACACACCGGAGATGTTGAACTGCTAGGAAAATACATCGAAGTGGACCCCGAGCTTAAAGAAAGAATCGAGGAAGAATTTGGGGAGCGGTACATAAGGGTTCCTAGAATAGAATCCTGGCAATCTTTTGAGGACATGGTAGAGTTCACAGAGAACGTTCGGGATAAAAGGATGCAAACGTCGCTTGAAAGGGCATTAAGCGGAGGCAAAGGCGTATTCAGGAGGTTTAAGGATACGCTTTCAAATGACCGTGTTTTATTGGAACAATGGTATAAGTTTCAGAACGAAAGGAACCGCGAACGGGTATTAAAGTTATTTGAAGATGAGGCCCTAATAAAGCTGATTCTTGAATGACGACCCTCATAACCCGCCCTAGAGGCTATCTAAGGCCGTAGAATGGATGATGAAGGTGAGATCATGACCGGAAACAAAACGATTGTTTACAAAGAAAAACAATCTCTACCTAAGTGGACACTCGTTATTATTCTCATTTTTGCCTTATTCATCTGGGGGATTGCGCTTACCCAATTCATAACCGGCATCCCGGTAGGCAATCAGCCGGTGTCGGATACAGGAATGATTGTATTCACCCTGATTTTTGGGGTTTTCTTTCCGTTGTTGCTTTTATCGATGAAGGGTCAAGTAATGATCGATACTTGTTCAGTCGTCATTCGTTTAACTCCAATCTATAAAAAAGTGATTGATTTTCAACAAATTCAAAGCGTGACTCTAACGAAGGTTAAACCTATTGAACAATTTGGGGGATGGGGGATTAGATGGAACGGGAAGAAGTGGGGACTCATCCTTGAAGGTGACGAAGGAGTGGAGATTGTATTGAAATCCGGGCAGGTTATTGTCATCGCCAGCAAAACGCCTGAAAAGCTATTAAAAGCGATTGAAGCCAATCTCCATTTATAATAGATTCGAAGGGAATCCGTACGATGATCGTCGCTACCAAATTACACATTCCTCGGCCGCGAAGCGAGTTTGTCTCGCGTCAACGACTCATTCATCGGTTGGATGAAGGAATGGACCGTACGCTTACCTTGATCACAGCGCCCGCAGGATACGGGAAAACGACATTGCTCAGCGAATGGGCGATGGCGGCGGATCGTTGCTCGGCTTGGGTGTCGCTGGATGCAGGAGACAACGATCGCGTTCGCTTCTGGGCGCATACGCTCGCGGCGCTGAAGCAGGCCTGTCCCGCTTTCGACGAGAAGAGCGTGCTTCGTCATGCCACGGAAGATGCGTCGGGAGACTCGTTGATTGCCGCGCTCGTCAACGGGCTGCACCGTATTTCGCAGGCGACGGCGCTCATATGGGATGATTTTCACCATATTGAAGAACCGGCGATTCTAAAGGGAGTCCTCTATATGATCGAACGTCTGCCTGCTCACGTTCATCTTTATATCGCCAGCCGTACTCCGCCGTCGCTTCCGCTTTCCCGAATATGGGTCGATAATGGACTGAACCGATTGGAAGCGAGCGACCTGCGCTTTAAGCCGGAAGAAACGTCCGAATTTTTCGTAAAGTGCGGCGACGTGAAATTATCCGCCGAACAAACGGCGACAATCCAGCAATTGACCGAAGGATGGGCAGCCGCAATGCGATTGGCGGTCTTGTCGCTGCGCGAACATGCGGACCCGGCGTCTCTGGTCCGGAAGATGGCGGGAACGGAACGCGATGTTTCGGATTATTTTTTCGAAGAAGTGTTGTCTCTGCAATCCGATACGATGAAGCATTTTCTGCTGCGGACGTCGATTTTGGAGCGGATGACCGGCGAGCTGTGCGAAGCGGTGACCGGAATGGCCGAGAGCGCCGCGTATTTGCAGCAATTGGAGCAGATGAGCTTGTTTCTTGTTCCGCTGGACGAGCGGCGGTTATGGTACAGGTACCATCATCTGTTTCAGCAATTTTTGGCGGCGCAGCTGAAAATACGCGAACCGCGGCAATGGAAGACGCTTCACCTGGAAGCGGGAAGATGGCTGGAGGAGAACGGCTATCCCTATGAAGCGGTGGAGCATTACTTGGCAGGCACGGGGTACGAAAAAGCGCTGACTTTGCTGGAGAAGATCGCGCCGGAGCTGATGGTCAAGGAATGGACGACGCTATGCGCGTGGCTTGGCGCGATACCCGATTCGCTATTATTGGCCAAGCCGATGATGCTTCTGACCAAGCTCGCATCCCAGTATTTGTCCGGACAGACGGAGGCCGCCACGGAGGGATATTGGCGGACGGTTCGCAAGCTGGAAGAGGATCGGGCCGCCCTTCGTCCGGAGGATGGCGAAACCTTGCGCGCCGGGCTGGCTTTTCTGGCCGCATTCCGCACGTTCCTGGACCGGGATTTCGCATATGCTGTTCAATATTCGCAGGAGTATGTCGACATGCGTCCGGAAGGGGATTTTTTCATCGGATTCGGCAGCGACGCTGACGGCTATCACCCGGTGTGGGACATTTATGTATCGGATGACAGTCCTCGGCTGGCGGAGCAGGTGTTAACGGCATTGCTGTCCATTTGGTCCGCCACCCGGAACGTCTATTTTGTCGCCCACCTATCCATAGACATTGGAAAGTTGCATTACGAACGCAATCGTCTGGATGAAGCGGAAACGTATTTTCGCCAGGCGCGCGAAATCGGAAAATCGCATCGTCATGCCAGCCTTGCGACCATCGCGGCGCTCTGGCTTGCCCGCGTCTCCATGGCGCGAGAGGACACGGAAACCGCAGACGCCATGCTGGAGGAACTGGCCCAACGAACGGATTCGCAGGCGAGTGCTCATTTATCCTGGAAAATCTCGTCGCTTCGAGCGGTGTTCCACAGGATGCAAGGAGATCCAAAGCCGGTGAAACAATGGCTGAGGAGAAGCGGCTTGCGTTTCCGCGACGAAATTCCGCTATCGATGGTCAAGGAGTATGATTTGCTCGCTTGCTCGCTGGCGGATGAAGGGAAAATCGAAGAGGCCGCTGCGTTAACGGAGCGTCTTCTCTTCATCGCGAGCGAGACCGGTCGGCAAAGCGACCGCATCCGTTCGCTCGTGCTTCAGAGCAGAATCCTTATCTTGCAAGATCAGGTTGCGCAAAGTATGGACGTCTTGGAAGAGGCGCTTGCGCTGGCATGGGAGGAAGGGTACATCCGGACCTTCGTGGACGGCGGCGCGCCGACGGCGCGGCTATTGGTTCAATACATCCGATTGCGTCAGGATCAACACCGCTGCCCTCGCCATCAGGTTCCGTTACCCTACGTGAAACGGCTGCTGCGTCTGTTTCCGGCGGTTAGAAAGAGAGACGGTTCGTTTCTTCAGCAAGGAAATAAGCCTGACTTAACCGCGAAAGAACAAGATGTGCTTCGATTGATGGATGCCGGGATGTTAAACAAAGAAATCGCTTTTCATTTGAATGTTTCCTTATCCACCATCAAAACTCATATCAATAATATTTATGGCAAATTACAGACGTCCAATCGTTTGCAAGCCTTGGAACGCGCCAAAACGCTCCGGTTGTTCTGATCCGTTCCTTTTTTTTGGCCGAATTTTCTCCACCCCCTTCCTCAACCTTTAGGCTTAACGTTGCAGAGAGGGTTGATCACAAACCCGTCCCAAGCTAGGTATAATCTATTGGACGATGGATTTAAGAGATCAAACAAGAGGAGGATCATGCGAGATGGACCTGTGCAACAGAAAAACGGGCAGAGGGGCAGCGCTAATCTGTGTCGTTTTCCTGCTTATGCAGACGTTCATGCTGGAAATATCCCCCGGCAAAGCATCGGCTCAAGGGAGCGCTCATCCATCCCTCGGGGAGCGTTGGGGCGGCATCCAGCAAATCTCAGGCGGGAGAACTCATACCCTCGCCTTAACCCCGGATGGCGAAGTGCTCGCTTGGGGATCGAATCAAGATGGCAAAGCTACGGTTCCCATTGCAGCACAGTCCAATATTGTTTCGGTCAGCGCAGGACAAGACCACTCTCTCGCTCTCACATCCGCCGGAGAGGTCATTGCCTGGGGAGGGGGAAGATTTGGCCAAGCCGATGTACCGTTGGAAGCGAAAAGCGACATCGTCGCGATTGCATCAGGTACCACCGCCTTCCATTCGTTAGCCCTCACATCATCGGGAAAAGTGATTGCATGGGGCGATAATACTCATGGTGTATCGGATGTACCGGATGAAGCGGAACGCGGCGTTGTGGCTATAGCGGCGGGGTATTGGCATTCCTTAGCTTTAACTGCTGCCGGTGAAGTGGTTGCTTGGGGAGGAGACCCGTACGGATGGGGATTGCTGAATATCCCCGATGAAGTGCAAGGTCAAGCAGTGGCCATTAGCGCAGGAACGCATCATTCTTTGGCCTTAACTGCATCGGGTAAGGTGGTTGCTTGGGGGAGCAACGATTACGGACAATCGTCTGTGCCGACAGAGGCGGAAAGCGGTGTTGTCGCAATTGCCGCAGGGCTTGCGCATTCTCTTGCCTTGAAATCTGACGGCTCCGTCATTGCCTGGGGCATTTCCGACGATTCCAGGTTTGACGACTACGGGCAAACGGTTATCCCCGAAGCAGCGCGAAGCGGCGTGATTGCGATTGCTGCGGGGTACAACTATTCTCTTGCCTTGAAAGCGGATGGAACGATCGTTGCCTGGGGAGATAACAGATGGGGACAGATCGAAGCGCCGGCGCGTCTCGCTGCTCCCGTGAAACCACGGCAGGTCGCTGCGGGAGTCAGCCATTCCCTGGCTCTGACATCCGCCGGTCGCGTGATCGGCTGGGGAAGCGACAGCTTCAACCAGCTTCCGGTCCCCGAAAACTTGCATGAGGTCCAATCGATTAGCTCGGGCGTTTCTCATTCCTTGGCATTAAAAACAGATGGCACGATTAGCGGCTGGGGAGACGATGTGTACAATCAGTTGGACATTCCGACGAATTTGCGCAAGGTTGTCGCTATCGACTCAGGAGACTACCATACATTAGCGTTGCAAGATGACGGTACAGTCGTGGCTTGGGGGAGAGTTTATGGGGATGAGGAAGATAAACGGCTCGAGGTGCCGGGCGATTTGGCGGATGCGATCGCGGTCGGCGCGGGACTGTTTCACTCCCTTGCACTGAAGGCCGACGGTACGGTAGCGGTATGGGGAGGCAATCGCTTTAACCAACTGAATATCCCCAGCGACTTGCGGGATGTGAAAGCGATCAGCGCTGGCGGCTATCATTCCTTGGCTTTGAAAACGGACGGCACGATCGTCGCATGGGGAGATCATACTTATAACCAGTTAAACTTGCCTGATCGACTGCAAGATGTCGTCGCCGTCAGCGCAGGCCGCCATCATTCCGTCGCCTTAAAGTCGGACGGCACGGTCGTTGCGTGGGGAAGCAATACTTATCGGCAGCTCGAGGTTCCGTTAAACTTGCGCAACGTCGTCGCGATTTCGGCAGGGGATAATCACACCTTAGCGTTGCGAGCGGATGGAACCGTTGTCGGCTGGGGTTCTGAGGGATCCGGCAAACTCGACGTTCCGACCAGCGATCTGGCTTGGATCGAACTGACCGATCAAAGCGGGGAAGAGGTGGAGCTTCCATTTGATGTAGATCAGCAGGAGTACACCGTTCAGATTGACGATGGTGTCAACGAGATGAATGTGCAAGCTGTTCTGGAATTCGCGGAGTATGCCGATGTGTATGTGAATGGCGAGCGACCATCCGATCCGGCGGAAGGAGTCAAGATCCAAGTCACCGACGAGCAAACGATCGTTAACGTGGAAGTTTCCCCGTATTTGAAAGAAAATAAAACGTATACGATCGCTCTGGTGAAAAATTCAGCGCCGCCCGAGCAGGTCGCCAAGCCGACGGCCAATCCGGCAGGGCGTGCCGTTCCGGCGGGCACAAAGGTAATCTTGGAGACGCTGACCGAAGGCGCGACGATCTATTACACGACGGATGGCAGCGCGCCGACGAGCGGCAGTACCGAATACTTGGCGCCGATCGAAGTAACCGGGGAAATGACGATTCAAGCGATCGCCGCTAAGGATGGTCTGCTGGACAGCGAAGTGATGAGCGAAAGCTATACGATTGCAGCGATACCGGCGCCGGCCAATCTAACCGCTTTGGCGGGCGATCGTTCGGTCACTCTGACTTGGAATGCCGTCACGGGCATCGGAAGCGTAACATACGCGGTTTATCAAACGGGAGGCTCGTCTGCTCCCGTCGATCCGGCAGAATGGAGCCTCGTTCAATCGGTTGCGGCGAACGTCTATACCGTCACCGGATTGACGAACGGTCAAGCCTATTCGTTTGCGGTAAAGACGATTCATACGGAAGGTACCAGCGACTTCTCCAATGCAGCGACAGCGATCCCGAGAGCTGCCGGAGGAAGTAGCGGCTCTGGCGGGGGAGGCTGGTCATTATCCGGCAACGCCAGCCTGAAGATACTGGAAGCATGGGCGGACGGCACTCTCGTTGCGTTAACGCCTTCGTTCGCGGCGGACACTTATGCCTATATGGTCAGAACGGATGCGAAACAAATTGAAATCAAAGCCGCCGCCGAGCACCCGGCAGCCAAAGTGACATGGAAGGATCAGACATTGGGCGACGGCATCCTGATCGATCTGAGTGAAGGGGATAATGTCATACCGCTAACCGTTCAGGCAGAAGACGGTTCTCGGAAGACATATACGCTTACCATTGAACGGGTAACGACTCAACCGGCAGAACCGATAGAACCTGCCGAGCCCGATAAGCCGACAATCTCCTTCGCCGACATCGCCGGACACTGGGCGGAGGGCGATATCAAGCGAGCCGCGGCGGCAGGCATCGTCAACGGTTACCCGGACGGCACGTTCAAGCCGAACGATCCCGTCACTCGCGCCGAGTTTACGGTGATGCTTGCAGGCGCTTTGAAGCTGGAGGAGAAAGGCGTCGAACTCGCCTTTACCGACGAAGCTCTAATCGGCGCATGGGCGAAGCAGGCCGTTGCCCACGCGGTACAAGCCGGCATCGTTATCGGCAATAGCGATGGCAGTTTCCGGCCGAACGCGCAGATCATCCGCGCGGAGATGGCGGTCATGATCGCCCGGGCGCTTAAGCTGCAGACGGATGCCGGCGCGTTAACCGGCTATGCCGACGACGACACGATTCCCCGGTGGGCGAGAGGCGCAGTGGAAGCGATTCGCGAGCTTGGCATTGTCAATGGCCGAGGCGGCAATCGGTTCGCGCCCAACGAAACGGCGACTCGCGCAGAAGCGACGGCGATGCTTCTTCGGATGCTGCAACTATGACGGGTGCATTTCCGTCTACTTCCTGCGCCAGCGCAACAGCTCCTTCTAACGGCAGGGTAACCTGCCGTTCTTTTGCATATGTACAGGAAAGCCGCAACCGCTCGCTAGAAATGGAGCAAGACGGGGCAATGGTGGTGGGCAGAGTGAATAAGTCTGCGAAAACGCATCTACACCTTCGCCACTCTCCGCACACCCGAACATCACGCCCCCTCCCATGAATAATACTAGTTGTATAAAGTACAATTACTTTCCCGGAAATTTTGCGGATTTTTTATATAATTGCACGAAGTACAACTAATCTGTCCAATCCGGGCGAGAATGATGGGAAAGAGCTGAATTAGTTGTATTTGATGCAATTATCGAAATGGGAAGGGTTAATTTGACTTTATTAGTTGTACAAAATACAATTATACCCCGAACGCCGATACTCGAATTTTTAAGAAGTCATTAAGGTATTCTACCAAGTTCAGTTTGGCAGGGGATTCTGAATGTCGCACAGGCGAAATAGAAAAATCGCGACCAGGTTTAGTCGGTTCCGCGCGTTCATAACAAAAGGAGGGGTGAGGCTGTGTTTTTAATCGGTCTTTTCATGGTTCTAGTCATCGTTGGACTGGGAGTCATCCATTACGAATTAAAGATGAAAGCAAAGAACGATGAAAGAATAATCCAGAGATTGGATATCATCATATCCGAATTACGCAACGAAAAGGATCCATAAGAAACATCTGGGCAATTCACCTTGACTGTCCCTTCTGTGTGCCGTCTTCCCGCTCCTCAGTGTCCATAAACCATCCGTCTCATCCGACCCCATCGCCTCAACAGCCCATCGCCCCAAACCGTACGGACAGTTTTCGAATGGAATAACGGATCGTCAGTCCGGAACAACTCCAAAATGAGGGGAATTCGACAAAGTAAGGTCATCTGAGTCCGATCGCAACTGGTCGAGCGAATGACAGGCGACACATGCCCCAAAATGTTATCAATTCCGATCTGTTAATAACAGCTGCCAAGACGATCGTCCGTCTTGGCAGCATCCTTATCATACTTTCGAATTTTTCACAAACGTCTATACGATTCCCCACAATGCCGGAACGATCGGCGGCTCCCAGCCGGGCAGGGAGGTGTGCGCCTGGATGCAATAGTACGTAACGCCGCCATAGGTCACCTGTTGATTCACGCTGTAAGCCGTATAGGGGGCCCAGGAGGGAATGGTCGAAGCGTTAGTCGTCACGGTGATCGTGGCCGCGGCGGACTGATTGCCGGCCGCGTCTCTGGCGCGAACCGAGAACGTATAGGTCGTATTTGCCGACAAACCGGTAATGTTGGCCGACGTTCCGGATACGTTCACCGTATTGGAGCCGTAGGTCACCGTATAGCCGGTAACGCCGACGTTGTCGGTGGACGCGGTCCAGCTCAGCGATACGCTGGACGAAGTTTTGGACGGCGACGTCAGATTGGTCGGCACGCTCGGCGGCGTCGTATCGCCCGTACCGCTAATCGGCAAGTCGGCGGCCAGCTTGTTCAGGAGCGTCTTGTTGCGATCTCCGCTGAACTCCCAGAACATGGCGCCGGCCAGACCCTTCGTCTTGATGAACGAGGTTTTCTCGCCGATCGATTGAACGTCGTCATAGCTGATATACGTTCTGCTGGACGAGTTGTACAGGTACGGAACTTTGGCCGTGTTGTTCCAGTAACGGGTATAGCCGTTTTTGTTCACGTAGTTGTTCTCGATGTCCGTATAATCGAGAACGCCCGCTTCCCAAGTTCCCGGGGAGGGTCCCGAACAACTCTGGTATTGACCGTTGCCCGCCGTGTTGCATCCCGTCCAGCCCCGTCCGTAGAACGGCACGCCCATGACGAGCTTGCTTGCCGGAACGCCAGCGTTCAGATGGCCTTGCACGGCGGCGTCCCCGTTGAAGACGGAGGCGCTCGGCACGCCGGCAGAGGCTGCGGCAGGATCGTAGTAGAGCGGCGCATTGTGCGCGCTGATCGTCTGCCAGCCGCCATTGAAGTCGTACGTCATGATGTTGATCCAGTCGACGATCGCAGCGATATGGCTCAGTTCCGTGTTCTGTACGAAGGAAGGGCTCGCCCCGGAAGCGATCGTCAGCAGGTAGTGCTTGCCGTCGGCAGCTCCCGCCGCGTTGAGCTTGGCGCGGACCGCTTGAAGCAGGAGCGTGTAGTTTTGCTTGTCAGCCGCCCTCGCGCTGTTGCCCGGCAAGCCTCCGGCGACGGGATACTCCCAGTCCAGATCGACGCCGTCGAACTGATACTTGCGGAGGAAGTTAACCGCCGAGTTCGCGAAGTTGTCCCGCAGAACGGGATCTGCGGCGACGTCCGAGAATCGGTTGGACCAGGACCAGCCGCCGACCGAGATGATCGTTTTGAGATTCGGGTTCGTTTGCTTCAGCTTCTGCAGCTGCTTGAAATTCCCCTTGATCGGATCGCTCCAGACATCGCCGGGATTGCTCTTCTGCGCGTCGATCCAGGGGTCGCCCATGACGATGGAGCCGTTGGGTACGTTAATGACGCCGTTCTCGTCCTGACAGCTCCACGTCTGCGGATTGGGGCCGGTCGGGTCGGGATTGCCGTGAATGCCGTTCCAGCAGATGTCCGCGAACGCGTAATTGATATGCGTCACTTTCGTCGGATCGATACTGGACACTTGGTAGTTGCGGCCGTAAGCTCCCCAAGACGGATAATACCCGATGATCTTGTAGGGCGGAGCCGCTTCGGCTTTACTAGGCGCGAGAAGCCCGGGCATGAGGGTCAATACGAGCAAGAAAATCAGAGCGAAAACGTTCATTCTGCGGAAAAATCCAACGTTGGTCGTCATCTTAAATCCACCTCTCCTCATTTGGGATCCAACCGAAATGCCAAAAAAGCCCGTTACGGATTTGCATCACCACCTTCGAAGGAGTTCTGCAAGCGGACAAGCGGACATTCGGAAATCCTATCTCAAATAGAAGCTGGAATTGACGACGGTTGATAGAATGGAAGATTGAGAGGGCGTATAGGAGGACAATAATAGGGATATATTTCTATCTTGCAGGAAGATTCGCCGCTCATAAAGAGGAAAATTCTCTTGGCGGGGATAATTTTCTCGCATCCGATACGATAGACCTGCCATATACAAGAGAATAGAGTACTTGTATAATTATGGTTATCCGAATCAATCGAAAAGCGGCCCGCCCGGACGAAGCAATGAGGCTGGATCGAGCCATATTCGTAACCAAAGGATGAGGATGAAATGGGGGACAAATTGCTTATGGATTACGATTTTATCATAAGCGGGAGCGATCTTCAGTCCTGCGTGCGTTTTACCTTCATCGATGCCGTAAGCGAAAGGTACCCCTCCATTGCTTTTGCAGTCGAAGCGGTCGATCATTCCTTCAGCGGCGCGAATAAAGATCTATGGTTCGCTCAAGATGAAATCCGAAGCTTTTTGCTGCAGATCAAGACCCTTGTTCGGACAATGGAGGGCAAAGCTTCTTTGCGATCCATGAGCCCGGACGAATTCGACTTCAATGTCGAACGCACCGGAGATCGATTTGTTGTCGCGTATGCGATCAAGACGATACGGTATTCCGGAAATGTACTTTTACATACCCAACTGCAAGGCACGTTTGAAATCGAACCCGAAGAAATTAATCGTTTGCAGCATAAGCTTGCTACGGTCAAACAACTATTGATCTCACAACCGATTTCCCGGTCCTAAAGGACACGGTCACCATGACGCCGGGACGGCGACATCGTTATGATCTTCCTAGTCCGCTGCGCGGGGAAGGCTGCGCCTTCACGCCCGGATAAGAATATTGGGAGGAATCATGCGATGAAAATGGAAACAGCGGTAAAAGGATTAGCGCTTACGGCGCTAATCGGCGGGGTGGCGCGCATCGGGATGGCGCCAAGCGGGGCTATATGGGGAACGGACAGCATTCAGGAGCTGATCTTCGGATTAATCGCCTGTTTGCTCATGGGCATCGGCATTTTCGGCGTATTTCTGCGCGGGGCCGACAAACTGGGGATCGTAGGCTTTCTGTCGGTCATTCTGATCTCATTGAGCAGCACGCTAACGGCTGCATTGGTCTGGTCGTCGATGCTGGGGATCGCGGGAGAAGACCATAATTACATCCCGAACATGCAAAGCGTGAATTCGTTGATCATGCTCATCGGGATGATCGGATTCTGCGTGCAGTCCATCCGGTCGCGCATCTATCCGATCTGGACCGCCGTTCTTTTCTTGCTCTTCCCGATCCTATCCTTCATTCCGGTCGCGGCGAATTGGGCAGCGGTTGCCTGGGGGATTAGCTACATCGGATTCGGCTATTATGCGTTCGCGAACAAAACGGCGCGAAATCCCGCGTATTTCAGTCAAAGCTAAAGACGGCGGGGTTCCGCCCCGATAGGATAGACAGAAGAATATGCCACAGGAAAACGGGGTTTCGAAAAGTGAGCAGACGCGCGTCCTTCCTCATGCTGAACGTAATATGGTGGTTGATCCTGTGCATCGCGTGCACGGTATTCGCCGTATCCAAATGGAACGGCTACGAGACCTTGCAGACCCCTTGCGAGCAAACGATGCACTGCGAATCGCCGATGCGCTTGACCGCGGACGCAGCGGACGATTTGGCCTTCTATGGGATCAGTACCTCGCTGTACAGCGCGCTGCTCACGATATTCATGAGCATTGCCAATCTCGCGTACTTCGCTATTGCGGCGCTGTTATACCGCTATGGCAGACGAGACCCGATCTGCCTTGGCGCGTCCTTGTTTCTGATGATCACGGGAACGATTTTCTGCACGGACGCAGCCTCGCTCGGAGAGTCTCCTCTGTCGCTTTCGTTATTTCTGGGACTGGATGCCATAGGTTCGTTTTATTTGCCGTTCCTCTATTTGTTCCCGGACGGGCGCTTCGCGCCAAGGTGGACGATCATTCCTTCCGCCGCATGGGTCGCAGCCCAATCTTACCGGTTCATTTTCCCTGACCAATGGGAGCACTTGAACTGGAATCCCGCTTTTATGACCGTCCTTCTGCTGGCCACGCACGGCCCGTTTCTTTATTCTCTTCGATATCGCATGAATCGGGCGGAAACGCCCAAAGAACGCAGGCACCTTCGCTGGTTCGGCCTAAGCTTGCTGGCCTACGTTGCGGCAGGCGCGCTGCAGGTTCTGCCCTATCTTCTCCAGGACGGACTCGTACAGCTCGCGGTTCAGGTCGTCTTTTACGCCGGTTTGCTGTTCTGGCCCATCGCGATCGGAATCGGCGTGCTGGAGCATCGACAGAGGCATGCCTCTCTTGTGCTTCGTCGTACGATCATCTACATGATCATGAGCTTCCTGACGATTCTGCTGTATGCCTTCACCGTAAGCGGGTTCACCCTGATCCTGCGCAAGGACGATGTTCTTGTCTCGTTGCTTTCCTGCGGCGTGGTCGCCATCCTGTTCCATCCGATTCACATTCGTCTGCAACGGGGGGTAAATCGTCTTGTATTCGGAGATCCGGCTAATCCTTACGATCCGCTGGCGCGTTTGCTCGCCCAGATGGAAGCGATCGGACGGAAGCGTTCGATCTGGGCAGATGTCGTTCAAGGGACCGCTCAAGCGTTATCCTTCCCCTATGCGGCGCTATTCGTCGGGAACGCTTCGGAAGAGAAGGCGGCCGAGTACGGAAACGCGCCGCGTACCGTCACTCGAATCCCGTTAAGCTGGGAAGGAGAAAAGGTGGGCAGCCTGGCGCTTCCCGGCCGGGAATCTCTCGATCGACTGTCAAGGGAGAACGCCGAGCTCCTTCGCTTGCTGATTTCTCAGATCAGCTTTGCGTTGCATTCGGCGCGGCTGGCAGAACAGCTGAAGGAATCGAAGGAGCGGCTCGTATATGCGCGGGAAGAGGAACGCCGACGGCTTCGGCGGGATCTTCATGACGGACTCGGAGCCCAGTTGGCGAGCGTCCTGCTGAAATCGGACGTCATTGCCGATCTTGCGGAAAAAGACGCGTCCTTGCATCGTCAGATCGCCGGCATTCAGGAAGGCATCGAAGAGGCGATCAAGGATATTCGGACGCTGGTGTACGCGCTCAGGCCTCCCGTGCTGGACGAGTTCGGACTGCCGTTTGCCTTGAAGGAATTGGCGGCAAGATTCTCCGCCGGGGGCAAGGAAGTGCAGCTGGCGCTTCCGGAATCGCTAGCCCTGGACGAAGTTATCGAATTAGCGGTATACCGGATCGTTCAGGAAGCGCTGACCAATTCCTTTCGTCACGGGGAGGCAGCCCGCTGCCGGGTAGAGCTGAGCGTTCGGGAAGGGCGGAGCTTGCACCTTGTCATCGCGGACGACGGCACGGGTTTCAAGGTTGACGCCGCTCAGTCCGGCGTCGGCATCCGATCCATGAAAGAGAGAGCGGGGGAGCTCGGAGGCTCCTGCGAGTGGGTCAGCACGAAAGAAGGAACGACGGTCAACGTCATGATCCCGATTGGAAGGAGGGATGCGGCCATTGGAAAACATGGAACATGAAGAGCCGACAAGAATATTGGTCGTCGACGATCATCCCGTATTCCGGGAGGGGATGCTGGCCATACTGTCCGGCGTGGAAAAGTTCGAAGTCATCGGCGAAGCGGCGACCGGCGGCGAGGCGATCGCGATGGCCGAAGAGCATCAACCGGACATCGTGCTGATGGATATCGATCTTCCGGACCGCAGCGGCATCGACTCGACGCGCGAGATTTTGCGGGCGAGTCCACATATCCGAGTGATCATGCTGAGCATGATCGACGACGATGCCTCGATTTTCTCGGCTATGGGCGCCGGAGCCCGGGGTTACCTGTTGAAAGGGGCGCGGAGAAAAGAGATCGTCAGAGCCGTATTCGCCGTCGCCGACGGCTGGTCGATCTTCAGCTCCGCGATCGCCCAGCGGATGATGTTTTATTTCGACGCGCAGAAACAGGATCCCCGATCAAACATCTTTCCCGAGCTGACTTCAAGGGAAAGAGAGGTGCTCGGACTTCTCTCCAGAGGAAACAACAATTCCGAGATCGGGACGTTGCTCGGCCTGCGCCCGAAGACCGTCCGGAACCATATCTCGAATATTTTGAACAAGCTGCAGGTGACGGACCGTTCCAAGGCGATCATTATGGCAAGGGAATCGGGCCTCTGAGCGGAGGGGGCCTGTCATCCGCTTGCTTTGTTGCGAAATCGGCGTGGGAGGGGACTTTATTTTGCTTTGATCGGTTGTTCGGTTGCGATCGGACACAGATGACCTTATTTTGTCGAATACCCCGATAATTGTGGTAATATTGAATGGACAACGAAAGACCCGGTCTCAGGGTCTATGTTTTCGATTTAAGAAAGGCTTACGCAGGGAGACGATCTCGAATAATGAAAAAAATCCTGTTGGTCATTTTTGCGATCACGATTTTCTTTTCGTTACAACCGGCTTTCGCAAGCTGGGCGTATCGATTCGTCGTCTATTCGGGCGATATCTACAAAGTAACGGATGAACCGGTCCAACCATACGAAATCGAGAAGAAGATCGGGCAAGTCACTCGTTATTCGGACATAGAGGGAACATACGCGGGAAACTTCTCGAATGCGTTCCCGAAAGGCACGGGCTACTATTCGATTAAAGAGGCCAGTCCGAATGATGTCATTGCGATCAAGGTTCAAGAGGGCACTTATGTCAAAGCCGTAAATCAAGGTCATTACGATAATGATCATCTTCTAACTCCGAGCCGAATTGGAGGATACTTGTTAGTCGGAATAATTGCCGCTGCAGTCATTTACTTCATATGGAGGTATGCCAGAAAGGTACGGCAAAAGGAATAAGCACCATTTTCACTGTATGGTCCGTATCCGGGTGTCCTATAATGATTACAGACTTCGCAGCTGGAGCGTGATCCGGGTGAAAATCAAAGTCATCGTGGCGGACGACAATTCGTTCGTGAGAGAAGGCCTCAAAATCATCTTAAGCTCCTTTCCCGAATTTGAGGTGTTGACGACGGTCGGCAACGGACAAGAAGCGGTGACGTACTGCCGGCAGCATGCCGTGGACGTCGCGTTGCTCGACGTGCGCATGCCGATCATGAACGGGGTGGAGGCGACAAGATTGCTCGTCGAAACGACGACGACGAAGCCACTGATCCTGACGACGTTCAACGAAGACGAGTACGTCCAGGATGCCGTTCGGTTCGGTGCGAAAGGGTATTTGCTGAAGAACAACGATCCCGAGTATATCCGGGACGCGATCAGGACGGTCAGCAACGGGCATCTCGTGCTTCAAGACGCCGTGGCCGACAAGCTGAAAAATCAATGGGTCCCCCATTCCGGCAAGCAAGCCGACGGCCGGATCGACAAAGGTCCGTTTACCGAACGGGAGTGGGGCATCATGACCCTCATCGCGGAAGGGTATACGAACAAGGAGATTGCCGGGCAGATGCATATTTCCGAGGGCACGGTCGCCAATCATATTACCTCGATTCTCGGCAAGACGGGATTGCAGCACCGCACGCAAATCGCGATTTATTACTGGACAGGGAAGCGGATGAAATGAAGCTGCGCAGAACATCAGTAGAGGCGACCGCGTCCGGTTTCAAAGCGGCATTGCTCGTATACGCCATCTTCTCGATCATCCGGACATCCTTCGTGCCCGGCCCGGAATCGACATTGGCGACCTTGCTTTATATTTCGGCCCACTTCTCCTTTTACATTGCACGACGTCCACGATGGAAAGCGATCTATTCCACGGGCGCCTTGCTCGTTGCCGGGGCGTCGGCTTGCTTGCTTCATCCCTTCTACCTGTTGCTCGTCCCCGCCCATATCTACGAAATTGGCTCCCTCTACCGGCTGAACAAAGGCCTGCTCCTGTTATCCATGCTCCTGCCCATCGTTTTTCTTGAGCCGCCAGCGCAATTTCTCTTCGGTCTAGTTGCCGCGCTGACCTTTATTTTCTACAAAAGTCTCTATCGTTATGCCGGACTGGTCGAGAAGTTGAGAAATGAGATCGACCGGCAACGGACCGAGATCGACCGTTTGACCCTGAGGCTGAACGAAAATCGGGAGTGGAGGCGGCAAGCCGAATACACGCACAAGCTGGAAGAACGCAATCGCCTGTCGCAAGAGATGCACGATCAGATCGGACATTCGATGACCGGCGCTTTGTTCCAGATGGAAGCCGCCAAGCGATTCCTTTATTCCGAACCGGAACGCGCCGAGGAGCTGCTGCAGAACGCGATTCATATTTCCAAGGACGGGATTGAACGGACCCGCAGCGTCCTGCAGAACATCAAGCCGCTTACCGAACAACTCGGCTTCAATCGAATGAAATTGTTCATCGACGAATTTGCCGTTCGCCACGGGATTCGGGCGGTCCTTACCGGAAAAGGAAACATGGATGCGATTACGGCCATGCAGTGGCGGATCATCCATGAGAACGTGCAGGAAGCGTTGACGAACTCGCTGAAATATGCCGAAGCGACCGCGGTCAGCGTCGAAATCGAGGTGTTGCACGCGCTTGTGAAAGCCGTCGTCGCAGACAACGGCAAAGGCGCGAGCAAGGTCGTCAAAGGGCTGGGAATCCTCGGCATGGAGGAGCGGGCGGCCGAGGCGAACGGCACGATCATCGTCGACGGCTCCCGCGGCTTTTCCGTCACGACGTTGCTGCCGATCTCGGATTCTTCCGAAACGACCGTCCGAAGAGGTTAAAAAGTCGGGAAATCATTCATGCTTAAACAATGAACAATTGCACTATTTTCCCGATTCGCCAACGATTATGATGGTAGCAAGGTTTCGGAAGGAAAGGACGTGAAGCTGATGCACGTGCTCGAATTGAAGGATGTGACCCGAACGTTCGACGAGATCGTCGCGGTAGATCGGATTTCTCTAACGGTCAAGGAAGGAGAGATCTTCGGCTTTATCGGCCCGAACGGCGCCGGCAAGAGCACGACGATCCATATGATCGCTTCCTTGCTGCGGATCACGCAAGGCGAGATCGCGATATTAGGGAAGAGCGTGGCGAAGCACCCCCATTTCGCCAAAGCTCAGCTCGGGATCGTCCCGCAAGACCTGGCGATCTACGAGGACTTGTCGGCTTACGAGAACGTCGCCTTTTTTGCCGGATTGTATGGCTTGAGAGGCGCTGAACTGAAAGACAGAGCGTTGGAAAGCCTGGAATTCGTGGGATTGGCCGACAAACGGGGCGATCATCCGAAGACGTTCTCCGGCGGCATGAAGAGAAGGCTGAACATTGCTTGCGCCATCGCCCACAGGCCGAAGCTGATCCTGATGGACGAGCCGACGGTCGGTATCGATCCGCATTCGCGCCATTATATCCTCAAGTCGATCCAGAGGCTCAACGCCCTGGGAAGCACGATTGTCTACTCTAGCCATTACATGGAAGAAGTCGAGGAAATCTGCACGAGAATCGCGATTATCGATCACGGGAAGATCATCGCGGAAGGCACGAAGGAGCAGCTGGCGAATCTCGTTACCGATCGGAAGCGCACCCGAATCGGCGTCAGATCGGCGCAAGGACTCGTCATTGAGCGGATCAGGGAAATCGGGGGCGTACTCGAAGCGGAAGCGGACGAGGAATCCGTGACCGTAAGCTCCGATGTCAGCGTGAACAACTTGAATCCGATCATTCGGCAGCTGCTCGCGATGGGCGTGGAGATCCGCTCGGTGGAAGAGGCGGCGCCCGATTTGGAAAACGTGTTTTTGGCCTTGACGGGCCGAAGCTTACGAGATTGACGGGAGATACGGAAGGCAGGTGGCGACGATTGAACGTTTGGCGGATAGCGGTCAAGGAAATCAAAAGCTTTCGAGATATCCGGATGCTGGTCTTCATGGTAGGGACCCCGTTGCTGTTCATCCTGATTTTGGGGACCGTGTTTACGAATGCGTTCGGCGGAAGCGCCAAGGTCGGGGAGATTCGCGTCTTGTTCGTGAATGAGAGCCGCGATGCGGGGCTGAACGAGTCTTGGAGTCGCTTCGTACAGGAGATGAAGCAGACAGGCGTATCGTTGGAAGAGACCGAAGATTCCGCTTCCGGCAAGCTGGCGGTAAGCCGCGGGCAATATGCGGGGCTGGTTGAAATCGCGGATGATCGCATTGCCTTCCACGGCAACAGCCGCGATCCGGCGGAGGGATATCTGGCGAATCGGCTGCTCGCCACCTTCGCGGACCGGTACAAGCTGGAGAAGGGAGCCGCCGGGATGGCGCTGTCCGTGACGGAGCCTGCGGCTTCCGACCAGGATATGGCGGTGATCGAAACTTCGCTTGACGGGGCGAGTCAGCCGGGAGCGATGGATTATTATGCGGTCGCCGTCACGACGATGATCATCCTGTACAGCTCGCTGTCGGCCGGTCTGTTAATGGATAAAGAGAGGAAAGGGAAGACGTCCGTTCGCCTGCTGGCCGCTCCGGTGACGAAAGCCGAGATTTTTGCCGGCAAAATCATCGGGACGATGGCGTTGAACGTCCTTTTTATCGGGATCATTGTTCTGATCAGCAAGATGATGTTCGGGGTCAACTGGGGAGATCGACCGGGACTTGTCTTCCTGGTGCTGATCAGCGAGATCGCCTTCGCGCTGAGTCTCGGACTCGGGCTCAGCTACGTATTGAAGGGAGAAGCGTCGAACGTCGTCTTGATGATCATCATCCAATTCGCGGCTTTTTTCGGAGGATCGTATTTCCCTGTCGAACAAGACGGCGGTTTCATGAGCGCGGTTGCCTCATACTCGCCGTTGCAATGGTCCAACGACGCCATTCTGCGCATCATTTATTCCGATGATGGGGCAGCGGCGCTCCAAGCGATGCTGCTTAACGGCGGCACGGCCATATTCATGCTGCTCTTGGCAGGCGTGATGATGCGGAAGAGGGAGGGATTGTAGCATGCGAATGTCGCTGTGGCTGATCCGCAGATCGCTGTCCAGATCGCTGAAGAGCGTGAATCAGTTGCTGCTTGTCTTCGGTTATCCCGTCGTAGGCATTATCGTAGCCATGCTGATCTTCAACAGTACGGACAATCCGTCCGTTCGGATCGGTCTCGTGAATCAGGATCTCGATGCGGCGATCGCGGAAGAGACGCTTCGTTTCGTCGGCGACCTCGAAGCCGTGAGCGCAAGCGAGATGGAGGAGCAGGAGGCGAGGGATCGCGTATTGTCCGGGGATCTGGATGCGGCGATTATCGTCCCGGCAGGGTATTCCCAAAGCATTCGATCGGGTCAAGCCGAGGCGGTTCGGATCGTATCGATCAAAGGCGCTTCCGCGACGGGATACGTGAAGTCCTCTCTGGAACGGCATATTTACAACTTAAAGGCGATCGGTCTGACCGCGCAAGGCCATGAGCAGACGTTCGAGCATCTATATCGCAACGTAGCCGAATCCGATGTTCGATTTACGGAGGAATGGTTGGGAGACCGCTCGGCGGAACATGACCGCACCCATCGAATCATCGGTTACCTGGTCGTGCTCATGCTGTTCTCTGCCGTGAATTTGTCCATGCAGATCATTAAGGATAAGGAAAATCGCACTTATTATCGGTTAATCGCTGCGCCGATCAAGGCAAATTCGTACGTTCTAGCCAACGTCGCCGTCAACGTGATCCTGATGTTTATGCAGATCGCATTTGCGCTCGCCGTGATGAGCAGTTTGCTTCAAGCGGCTCCGGGTTTTTCCGTCTGGCCGCTGCTTGTCGTTCTTCTCTTCTTTGCGTTGGTCGCCGTTTGCTTTTCGCTTATGATCGTTGCCTTTGCCGGCAGCTCCATGTCGGCCAGGGGAATGCAAAACTTGTTGATCATCCCGACTTCCCTGCTGGCCGGTTGCTTCTTTCCGGCCAACGTGATGCCCGAAGGCATTCAAGCCTTGTCGCGATTTATGCCGCAATACTGGTTGCTGGATTCGGTCGATCGGCTGCAAATCGGCGAATCGTTGTCGAACGTGGCGCTGAACCTGGGCATTCTGCTCGCTTTCGCGTTGACGTTTGCTTTAATCGCCGTTTACAGGTTCGGCAGGAACGATGAAGGCGGAAGGTTCGCGTAGACAATGCCTGATGATCGTTGGTATGATGGAAAATAGAGGGTGATGTCATGGTCATACGAATCTTGCAGGAATCGGATGCGCACAATTATCACGAATTGCGATTGACCGGGTTGCGAACGAATCCGGAAGCGTTCGGATCGACTTATGAGCGGGAAGCGCAATTTGCGGCGGAAACCGTCATCGAGCGAATCAGACCGAGCAAAGATAAATTCGTGTTAGGCGCGTTCTCGGAGTCCGGCTCGCTGTCCGGAATCGTCGCTTTTGTCCGGGACACCGGAATCAAGACCGCCCATAAAGCTCATCTGTACGGCATGTATGTCGCGGAGGAAAGCCGAGGGCAAGGGCTCGGCAGATCGCTCATGCAGGCATGCATCCGCATGGCCAGGGAATGCGAAGGTTTGGAGCACATCCAATTGACCGTCGTATCCCGCAACGAAGCCGCGAGGAAGCTATACGAGTCGTTAGGATTCGAGCTGTACGGAGTGGAGCGCAACGCATTGAAGTTGAACGGTCGATATGACGACGAAGCCCTTATGGTGCTTTATTTATGACAACGGTAACAAGGCCCAGCCTAGGCAGCGAGCGATCTAGGGCTGGGTTTGTCATTTTCCCGCGAAGGTCATATCCATCAAGAGACGACTGCAATGGCAATCATGAATGAAGAAATTCTCTAATGGAACGGAGCGCATCAAATGACGATCGACTGGATGAGTATAATCTTTGTTATCCTGCAGGTCTCGCTTCTCATGACTTTCATCATGGGAATGATCATTTGTAAGAAGAAATCGTTTATGGAAGGATTCTACTTCTTCCTGATCATGATCGTATCTCAGATTCATTCATTATTCCTTGCGCCGCAATATACGAAGCGGATCCTCGATAATTACGTTGTGAATCCCGCGCCTGCGGATTTATCGCTCGGCCAGATTATGGCCCTGCTATCCTACATCCATCCTATCTTGCAACTCGTTGCAGTATCCATTCTGGTGAGCGGACTATACAAGCGATGGAGCAGGACGAGATCTTAATATACGATATTTTGAAAGGTGTGGATAGAATGAGCAAAATCTTGCAACGGATATTGTCCGAGCTGGACAGCGACGGACACGGACTGATTGACAAATTGCAGGCGCTATCGCCTTCCGATTTCAATTCCTTTATGCTTGAAGTGTATCAATCGAAAGTCGATCGCATGCAGCCGTCGGAGATGCTTAGCAATTTCGCGAACAATCGGTTTGCGGCTCCGAGCGAGATCGATCCCGTTACGTATCATCGATTCGAAGCGGATATTCTGGCTCTGGCCAAGCAACAAGAGATTACTCCAGTTCTCTTATCCCCGGTTGCGCCTTTAGGCAATTGTTCAGTGTACGGTACCGTCGATCAGAAGAAAGTCGTGTCCGCAACGAGGGGGACGGAGGTCTTATCCGATCCGACGAATATGCTGGCAACGATTATCGCCGACAAAATCAAACGCGAAGAATTCGACAATCGCAAGGGCGTCCATTGCTGCGCGACCAGCCGGGTGACGCGCGCACAATTTTTCTCCGGAGCGAACTTCTTTGCCCATTTCGGCGTGTACGGCATCGTGTCATCAGGCAAGGATCGCGGTTCTTATCAATGTGAATACGAACTGCTCGCCAAGCAATTGTCCTTCTACGAAACGTTATTCCACTCTCGTTACGACGCCGGCTTGTCCATCGCGATACGCCAACGCGGCGGGTATAGCGATTCGGATGGATTTTTCTCGAGAATGCTGGCGTTCATGCGAGAGCGATTGCCGGATATTCCGATTACCGTAGAGGAACCCGATTTTGACAATGTATATTATAAAGGAATGAACTTCAAAATTTTCATGACCGCCGGGAACGAAAAGATTGAAATCGGCGATGGCGGATTCGTCGACTGGACGCAGAAAATGCTCGGCAACAAAAAGGAACGCTGTTTGATTAGCGGGATCGGCATCGACAGATTGTTGATGATGTAAGCAATAAACTCTTTCAGAATTGGGAGTGTCTACGATGGGGAACATCGACAAGAGAAATCGACTCAGCGAAGAAGAAGTGTTTACTTACCGGTCGACGAAAGATCATAAAATCATTATTTATTACAAGGGCAAGCAGGTCACCATTCTGATCGGCAAAGCGAGTGAAAGGTTTCTGAAAAATATCGCAGATAAGGATCATCTTGAAAGTCAGTTAGTGATGGCTAAAGCAACGGGGAATTTTAAGCACGGCAACGAGAAGATGGCCAAGAGGAGAAACCTATAGTGAACATCAAGACTAGATTATCGGAAAAGAAAGATCTCCCGAGCCTTGTCGCTTTGAACAACACGGTATGGAACGCCGACAACTCGCCCGGGTTAATCGACTGGGAAAGCGAAGAGCAATACGAGAGACATAGCCCTCCAGGCAGTCAGATCGTGGCGGAATGCGAAGGAAAGATTTGCGGCTATATCAGTCTTAATCAACCTACGAAGCTGCCTTCGAACCGACACGTGATGGAGATTGCCATCGCGGTGAGTCCCGACTATAGACAAATGGGGATCGGCAAAATGCTGCTAGACGCGGCTTATGGTTGGGGTAAACGGAACGGCAAAAGAAAGATCTCGTTAAGAGTGTTATCGACGAATGAAGCGGGCATTCAATTTTACTTAAAATGCGGCTTTACGATTCAAGGCAGATTGGTTGACGAGTTTCTGATCGATAACCGATACGTCGACGACATTTTCATGTACAAGCTGATTGAATAGAAATTGTAAAAATAAGGGAATGGGCTACGATTTCTCCGAAAGCTCGATCAGGCGATAGAGATAGCCGATCCCGCGCATCCGAAGCCGGTTGATCCCGTTGAGGTACGACAGCGAATCTTTCGCGACCCGGCGCGCCTGATCGAGATTATTGTGGTCGAGCTCCTCGATGACCTTTTTAACGATATCCAAAGACCAGATCGCCGATCTCAACGTCCGGATAATCAGAATTTGCCGGATTTGCGTCGGACTGAACGTCCGGTAGCCGTTGTCCGCGTTCCGGCGAACCGTAATCATCCCCATTTTCTCCCAATGTCGAATCGCGGACGCCGGAATCGAAGTCTCCTTCGATACTTCTCCGATCGACATCCATCTCCGCCTCCCCCTGGCGTCCAAGTTTTCCAATTGCTTCGTGTCCAGGACGCTGATCGTTTTCTCGGCCATGAGCTTATCCTTCTGGAGCGAAGCCTGCGCTTCGTTAACCGTCCATAAAGCTTCGTCGATTTCGTCGTTGATGATCTTGCGCAGCACGTTGCTCGTTAAGTCCATGCCGAAGCCGGGACTCATCGCACGAATGCATTCGAAATACGCGACATGGAGCTCGGTATAGATCCGATAACCGTTCGCGCCTCGCTCCACACGCGGGATGATTCCCCAGTCTTCGTAGTGTCTTAAAGCGCTCGTGCTGATGTTCAGTTTCTTGGCGATATCGATCGGTCTCAGGGCCAGACGGGACACCTCCGCAAAAAAAGGATAAGATCACGCTAGCCTATTGTAGACGAAGACGGAAACTTTGAGAAGATTCTTTAAACTTCACGTGGAAACTTTGAGCTCTTAGAATAGCGAAATTAAAGGCCGTATATTCCCCAACCTTCTCATTTGCATCAATGTAATAAGATGGAGTTATCTCTATTGGAGGTGGGGCAATGCCACAAGCCGGTTATGCCATTGAAGTGAAAGGTTTGAAAAAATCGTTCGGAAAGGTGGAAGTGTTGAAAGGAATCGATCTGCAAGTCGAACGAGGGGCCGTTTATGCAATACTGGGGCCTAACGGTGCAGGCAAGACGACGCTGGTCAACATCTTGTCCACTTTGCTTCGCCCCGATGCGGGCTGCGCTCGGGTGTTCGGGCTCGACGTCGTCGACGATGCGGACGCCGTTCGCAGCCGCGTCGGCTTGACCGGTCAGTTTGCTTCGGTGGACGAGGAGTTGAGCGGACGCGACAATCTTATTCTGTTTGGACGCTTGTCGGGTTATTCGTTTAAGCAAGCCAGAGCAAGAGCGTCCGAGCTGCTGGACGCCTTCGACTTAACGGAAGCGGGCGATCGGCCTGCAGGCAAATATTCCGGCGGCATGCGAAGAAGATTGGACATCGCTTCGGCCATGCTGACGACGCCGGATCTGCTGTTCCTGGACGAGCCTACGACGGGCCTCGATCCCCGAAGCCGGAACGGCGTATGGGATATTGTCCGGACGTTGGCGTCCCGGGGAACGACCGTCCTGCTCACGACGCAGTATCTGGAAGAAGCGGATCAATTAGCCGATCGTCTCGCCGTCATCGACGGCGGGAAGGTCATCGCCGAAGGGACCGCGGGCGAATTGAAGGCATCGGTAGGCTCCGGCACGATTCACATTCGGCTCGCACGTCCCGATCAGCGCACAGAGGCGGAACAAGTGCTTCATCGTACGGTCTCCGGCACTGTTCGACTTCATGCGGATCCGGCAGCCTTATCGGTTCCGATCTCCAACCCGGAGCTGGCGGCGAACGCGTTGACCGGACTTAACCAAGCGGGAATTGCGACGGTGCAATTCTCGCTGGGCCAGCCGAGCTTGGACGAAGTGTTCCTGGCCTTGACCGGTCATCCGGCAGAAGAGGGAAATGAGGGGGAGATCGAGCGATGAATGCCAGCACGAATTCGAAGCTGTTGCATGCGCTGTCGATGGGCAACCGGCCGGACAGGCCGAACGCGCTCCAAGCCGTTCGAACGTTTACATGGCGGTCGATGCGAAGGACAGTCAGCCAGCTCCCGTACATGGCGATCGACGTGGTGATCTTTCCGGTCATTTTCTTGCTGATCTTCACGTTCATGTTCGGCGGAGCCATTTCCGGTTCAACCGGCAATTACTTGCAATTCCTGCTGCCGGGCATGCTCGTCTATACGGTGACGACAATGACGGTCTACATCGGCGTCACGATCAAGACCGATATGGACCGAGGCGTATTCAACCGGTTCCGGACGCTGCCGTTCTGGCAGCCCGCCGCAATCATCGGATCGATGCTGATTAATCTGCTGTCCTATGCGGCGGCGCTGGCGACGACGATCGCCATCGGCCTCTTGCTCGGCTTTCGGCCGGAAGCCGGATGGATCGGCTCGTTGCTGGCGTTGCTGTTCGTCATGCTTTACGCATTCAGCGTCAGTTGGATTTTCGCCTGCATCGGCATCGTCGCCAAGAAAACCGAATCGATCACGAGCATGACCTATATCGTGCTGTATCCGCTCATGTTCACGAGCAACGTGTTCGCCGATACGTCGACGATGCCGGATTGGCTCGGACGAATCGTCGCGTACAATCCAATCAGCCTCGCGTCCGCGGCCGCCCGCGGACTGATGCACGGCACCGGATCGTTCCAAGATCTCCTTGCGGCGCTAGCGGGAATGATCTTGATCGGCGTCATATTCGCTCCACTCGCCTTCTATCTGTACCGGCGGAAGACCGCCCAATAAAACCCATTTTCATGGAGGTAGCCATTGAACGATTATATCGAGATCCGGGGCGCCCGGGAAAACAATTTGCAGAACATTACCCTCCGCATCCCCAAGCATAAGCTCGTCGTGCTGACCGGCCCTTCCGGTTCGGGGAAATCGACGCTTGCCATGGATACGCTGCAGCGCGAGTGCCAGCGGCAATACATGGAATCGATGGGGATGACGTCGGAGGCGCTACCGAAGCCGAAGGTCGACGCGATCGTCGGCCTTTCCCCTTCGATCAGTGTCGGACAGCACGTGACGAACCGCAATCCGAGATCGACGGTCGGCACCGTTACGGACATCCACACGTATTTGCGGGTGATTTACGAGAAGCTGGGCGAACGTCCTTGCCCGCATTGCGGAACCCGTTTCGTGCCCGGACCGCTGACCGGAGAGGATGCCGAGTTCGGAGACGAGGAGGATTCGGGGGGAGCCGTCGTGCGCTGTCCTCATTGCCGTCAAGGGATGACACGATGGACGCGCAGGCATTTCTCATACAACACGCCCGAAGGCGCTTGCGAAAAGTGCAGCGGACTCGGACATACTGTCAGCCTGAATATGGAAGCCGTATTCGACGAAGAGAAGAGCTTGATGGAAGGATGCGTCACCTTCTGGTATGCGATGTATAACCAATATCAGGCATCTGTACTGCAAGCCGCTGCGAAGCATTACGGCTTTGAATTCGATCCGGACAAGCCGCTCAAGGCATACGGTGAGGTCGAGCGCGATTTGTTGTACTACGGCGTCGAGAGCGAAGCGTTCGGCAAGCATTTTCCGGATATCAAGCCGCCCAAATCGGTCAACGGAGGCAAATTCGAAGGGGTCGTCACGGGAATTTGGCGAAGGTACAAAGAAAAGGGCGGAGAATCGGGAGAAGCGGCGTTATTCCAAGAGACGCCCTGCGAATCGTGCCGGGGCGCTAGATTGAAGGAAGAAATCCGTCAAGTGACGGTCGGGGGCATGCCGATTAACGAATTGTCCGGAAGATCGCTGCAGGATGCGCACGAATGGCTGGAGCGGTTGATGGGCGAACTGCGCGCGGACGAGAAGGAGCAGGTCGAGACGCTGCTGCACGACTTGACGGTTCGGATGAAACGGATCGTGGACGTCGGGCTGAGCTACCTTTCGCTGAATCGCCAGTCGGTGACGCTCTCCGGCGGAGAAGCGCAGCGTCTCAGGCTCGCCTCTATTCTCGGCTCCGGGCTGACCGGCGTGCTCTATATTCTAGATGAGCCGACTGCGGGGCTTCATCCCCGGGATACGGCGGGTTTGATCGAGGTATTGAAGCAGCTGCGGGATCTGGGCAATACGGTGCTCGTTATCGAGCACGACGTCGAGATGATGCGTGCGGCTGACCATGTAATCGACATGGGTCCCGGAGCGGGAAGCTTCGGCGGGCGCGTCGTCGGAGAAGGGACCCTTGAGCAATTAATGGAGAACGATCGATCGGTGACCGGCGCATTTTTGCGGGAATCCGCCCAGGCGAACCAACCTCGGTACAGACGACCGGGCAACGGGCAGCGATTGACGATCCGGGATGCCTGCCATCGCAACTTGAAGCATATCGACGTCTCGTTCCCGCTCGGCTGTCTCATCGCGTTGACCGGCGTATCCGGCTCCGGCAAATCGACGCTTCTGTTCGATTTGTTGGCCGCGGGAGGTCCGGACGATCAGAAGCGAAGCGGCTGCGAGAGCATTGCCGGCTTCGGCAATATCGACAACATCGTCACGGTCGACCAGTCGCCGATCGGGAGAATGAGCCGTTCCAACGTCGCGACGTACACTGACGTATTCACCGCCATTCGCAACCTGTATGCGGGACTGCCCGAGGCGAAGCAAGCCGGGCTGACCTCGAAGCATTTCTCGTTCAACACGCCCGGCGGACGCTGCGAGCATTGCCAAGGGCTCGGGGTCGTGCCGATGGATATGTTTTTCCTGCCGGGTCTCGAAGTGCGGTGCCCGGTCTGCCGAGGCAAACGGTTCAAGGAGGAAGTGCTTCGCGTCGCTTACAAGGGGAAGTCGATATCCGATATTCTCGATATGACCGTTCAAGAGAGCCTGCCGCTTCTCGACGGGCTGGGCAAGATGGACAGGCAGATCGCGCTGCTGAACGAGGTCGGGCTTGGCTACTTGTATTGGGGGCAGTCGATTCCGACGCTGTCGGGAGGAGAAGGTCAACGGATCCAACTGGCGAAGGAGTTAAGCGGGAAAACGAAACGCCACACGCTCTATCTGCTGGACGAGCCGTCGACCGGCCTGCATCCCCGCGACACCCGCCAATTGGTGCTGCTGCTGAACAAGCTCGTCGATGCGGGCAATACCGTCATCGTCGTCGAGCATAACCTCGACGTCATCCGCGAATGCGACTGGATCGTCGATATCGGTCCGGAAGGCGGGGTGGAGGGAGGCCAAGTCGTGGCCGAAGGCACGCCGGAAGCGGTCGCCGCGGTCGCCGCCTCCCATACCGGGCGGTTTCTGCGGAGAGAGTTGGCTTAAAGGTTAAGGGAGGGTAGCCGCCCGCTTCTTCCGCGCAACGGGATGTTCCGCAAGGTCCGAGTTGGCCTGGGAGCATCCCTTTTTTTGGCATAAGCTATTCCAAATCCTGAATACGCATGATGTCTATCTGCTTTTTCCTTTTATGGGTTTTACGAAAAGCAATGTAGATGGCAAGTAAAATAACGGTTGGAATATTGGATATTAAAAATATGGAAACAAGCTGCATAACAATGGAAGCAGTTGATCCATCGGGCACACTGTACAAAAACAAAGTGAAGATAATGGATATTAGCAGGCTGATGGCAGGCAATATTAAACCAAGCCGCTTATTATCTCTTTTACACAAATAGATTTGCAAGATAATTGCCGCTACTGTAATTAGAATTATCCTCATTAATTTTCACTCCTTTTTTTGCTTTTTGTAAGCTGAAATTAAAATTTTCGCCGTGTCTAAATCCAATTTCTCATTGACCGCTAATTTCTTTATAAGGGACACATAGGGGTCGTTCGTCGTATCCTCTGCGATTTGTATTTTTTGAATTAAACGATCCAGTCTAAGTCTTACCGTCGGATATGTCACCCCGTAAATGCCTGCAACTTCTTTTAGTGATCCGGAAGATAAAATAAACTTTTTGATAAAATTTAAGTCTTCATCATCTAACGACGCTAGCCAGTCAGGGACGACCTCGATTGACATTTTAATTTCCCCACCTTGGGTTTTATTTAAAGTTCATTTCGCCAACATTTTAATATAATTAAGCATACAATTTAATTTTATTAAAATCAAATTGAAATATCACCATGATTCAAATCAAAATTCGGATGATTTGAACTTATTTTGAAAAAGGAAACAGCACCGTGTTGGTCGAATATGAACCTTGCGAACCCCAACAAACAACGCAACAAGGAGGAGCGAACTTTTGATTGCATTTTTGGATCAGACGATCAGTCTTAATACGCTAATATGGTTATTTATGATCGTATTCATGCTGCACGATTTCGAAGAGATCATCGGCGTGGAGCCGTGGATGAAGAAGCACTATGCCGCGACGATCGATCGGATCCCTTCCGCTTATCGCGCCTTTTTCGCCGATTTTCTAAACATCAAGAGCTACCAATTTGCCGTGGCGGTGCTGCTCGAGTTTATTCTATTCATTCCGGTGACGTTCTTCGCGGCGGAGCGCGGCGCTTATTTTCTGTTCACCGCTTTCAATTCCGTACTTCTGCTTCACGTTTTCACGCACGTGGGACAGACAATTTTAATAAGAAAATACACGATCGGCGTCGCCACAGCGGTATTGATCGCGTTGCCGTATACCTTATATTTGTTCTATCGCTTGACGAAGGAGGAAGTCGTTACCTGGGGGCAAATTTTTCTTAGCGTTCCCGTCGGATTCACGATCGTCCCGATCGTCTATTTCGGGCATCGATTAGGCAAGCGATTGTTTCCCTGAATGAAATTTCGCAACAGAAGGAGTCGACACATGAAACCGATCCGAAATTCCGCGAAAGCGATCATTATGGAGCATGGCAAAATCCTGTTAACGAAAAACCGGGACGATCAAGGCATCTTCTATTTGTTTCCCGGAGGGGGGCAAGAGAAAGGAGAGGAGCTTCGGTCTGCGGTCGCGCGGGAATGCATGGAGGAAATCGGCTGCGAGGTGAGGGTCGGAGACATCGCGTATATTCGAGAATACATCGGCAAAAATCACCAATTCGCGGATTGGGATTATGACGTTCATCAAGTCGAGTTTTATTTCGAATGCTCGCTGATCGATTCCCCGGAAGAGTTCTGCGGCTCTAATCCAGATGACAACCAAATCGGAGTCGAATGGGTCGAGATCGATCGCTTGCCACACATCCGCATCTATCCTGGCCGATTGGGCGATTATTTGACGAACGGGATATCGACGCCTCGATATATCGGGGATTCGAACTAATCTGAGCAGGAGTGTCCCGATTTGAACGGAAGGACAAACGCTATCGGACTCAGATGACCTTATATTGTCGAAACCCCCTCATTTTGATGGCGATGCGGACACACGATCCGTTATATCCATTAAGGTAGGCCAGATTTGCCATCATCGAACCAAATAAGGGCTCCTCAGTCCGCAAAGGCGCGCAAAACCAGGTTTTGTTCACACATAGCGGATCCTCTGTCCGAACTGACGAGGACGACGAGCGGCGGGGCGTTAGGGCAAAAACGGCTGTCGTCATTGGCCGCTCCGAAGGCGCTTCGGCTCATTTTTCTCGTGAAAAGAACCGCGGAGAGTCCACGGTTCGGGCGGTCACATGAGAATGGTGATGGTCGGCGCGGAAATCGCGGGCGGATCCGTCAGCACCGAGGAGGCATTGGCGAAGCTCGCCACCTCCAGGGACACGGGCGTTCCCGCGAGCAAATCGATCGTATCCAGCACCAGACTGGCGGCAGTCAGCGCCGATAACGATTGCTGTTGAAGCACGCCGTTGATGTAGACGTTGAAATAATCGTCTGCCGTCAACGTCGGCAAGACCGTAACGGGGGCGTCGGCATCGTTCACGAAGCTGGCGGCCAAGATGGTCGTTTCCGTTGCGCCGATCATATCCGCGGTCAACGTCGCGAAGTATCTCGTCACGACGGGGTTGACGGATGTCGTGATCGTTCCCCCCGTAGCGACGGGAGCCGACGCCGTCGCCGTGATGAAGGGCTTGATGACGGGCATAAGTGCACCTCGCTTTCGCTTAGAAATGGCCAAGCGATGCTTGGCTTATTCTCAGTTAATGCGCGAGGCTTGGCGATGCAACGGCTTTTCTACGCTGTGGAGCGGATTTAGGAGCTTATCCCGCCAATCCTTCCCCGATTTGAACGTCGAACGCGACGTTTTCCACGATGATCGGCGTACTGGCTCGCACGACGGCGCCGTTCAAGTACAACGTCAGCGACTGTTCGTTGATGTCGTACAAACTGCCTTCTTGCAAAATTCCGTTAATATAAACGTTCGTATAACCGTTCGCGCCGACCCCTTCGAACAACGCCGCGCTCCCCCCGCTATCGTCGCTGAATTGCAAGGCAGGCACAGTCACGGTAGAGGTTAAATCCGTCGGCGGAAAATAAAAATAACGGAATGAGCTGGGCAGGACCGCGATCGGAGGCAGCGAGCCTGTCGGTCCCGGAGGCCCTTGCGGCCCCTCGGGACCGGGAGGGCCTTCCGCTCCTGCAGGTCCCTGAGGTCCGGCAGAGCCTTGCGGTCCGGCATGGCCTGCAGGACCCGGCGCTCCCGCGGCCCCGTCCGGACCGGCAAGCCCTTGAGCGCCAAGGGGACCTTGCACGCCCGGTACGCCGGGAATGCCAGGTATGCCAGGAGGCCCCTGCACCCCGGGCGCCCCGGGAATGCCGCGCATCCCTTGCACGCCCGAAAGTCCCTCATTGCCAGCCGGCCCCATAGGCCCTGGTTCGCCTCGGGGGCCATGCAGTCCGGGCAAGCCTTGAGCGCCCCGAACGCCCGGATCGCGCGCGCGGCCTCGGACGGCGCCACGACCGGGTCGGCGAGCGCCTGCCCTTCTCCGATTCGGGCATTTGCGCCGCTTGCCAACGAACGGCTTGCTTCTTTTTCGAGTTGACGAATATTTCCCCTTTGCGGCGCGATGGCGTACGGATGTCCTCTTCCTGCGCGCCTTCTTCCTCCTTTTTATTCTCCGCAGTCGACTTCCGACGAGTAACAAGGATAAGGCCAACTGCAACACCTCCGATAATCGTGCTAATAGCTTATGTGCGATCGTACAGGTTGGAATGGACGATATTCGCGAAATCGTTGCGAAGGCCCGTACGATTTTATGCGAAATGCTTCAAATGAAGAGGAAAATTTGTCATAATTAAGCAACGGCAAATAGAACGCTTCGAACGGAAAGGGCGATCCGATGAACCGTATTCTTGCAATAACGCTGATTCTAGCAATTGTCGCGGGAGGGTTGCTCGTTCCGGAGAACCGGGCATCCGCATGCAGCTGCGCCAGCCGCGATGCGGCGGCGAAGCTCGACATCTCCGCGGCCGTCTTCGTCGGGAAGGTCGTAGGCGTAGGAAAAGCCGTTCAAGGGAAGTTCGGGCCGCTAAGACCTTATACGTTCGAAGTCGATCAAGCTTGGAAAGGCGTCGAGGAGAAGCGCGTTACGGTCTACAGCAATGACGGAGCTTCGGCTTCGTGCGGCTATTCGTTCGTCCAAGGCGAAACTTATCTCGTCTATGCCCATCAGGAGAACGATCGGTTGCAGACGGGCCTGTGCCACGGCAACCGGCCGATCGCGGAAGCCGGAGACGAACTCGCCCAGCTCGGTATTGGCCGGGATATAAAGCCGATGCCGGATCAGGCGAACAAGTCGACGATCTTGTTGGTTGGGGGAATTTCCGCGGGGCTTCTCGTCGGCGCGATTCTCATCCTGACGATCCGCTGGAAAATCCGCCAGCGCAGGCGATAAGCCGCAATAAACCGAAACATCCGCCGTTCGGGAGGTGCGAGCATGGACACGAAATACAACCCCTACGAAGATCGCACGATTCATACGACGCAGCCGGAACCGATCCGCGACCGGTTCGACCGGCAAGCCTTCAACGACGTGATCCGCCATTACGACGCCGTGAACGGCTTTCAGAATCCGAAACAGATGAGCCAGATTCCCAAGGAGATCAGGTGGATCGTCAAATGGGCGATCATCGTCAATGTCGGTTTGTTCTTAGTCTTAATGGTCAAGGAAGCGTTCGATCATTTGAAGTTTTTATTCTGAGGAGATGAAGCCGTGTATCAAGCCGTTCTGTTCGATCTGGATAATACGTTGTTGAATTACTCGTACAGCGAGATCGACTGCATGAGAAGGACGTTGCGCGATCATCGTCTTCTATATGAGGAGCAAGACGGCTGGAACGCGTTCTGGGAAGCTTTCTCGCGGCACAATGCCAAGCACTGGTTCGACTTCGTGGAGAAGCGGGGACCGCATCGGTCCATCCGCGACGTTTTGTTCCGTTCTTTTCAGGATACGCTTCAGCTTTCTTCGGACGACTGCGAGCGGCTTTCCGCGACGTATTGGGATTATTTCTGCCATACCTGCCATTTCGAGAGCGGGGCCGAGGAGATTTTGCTTCGGCTGCGTCCGCGTTTCAAACTAGGGATCATCTCCAATGGAATCGGCGAGGCGCAGGGGAAAAGACTGGCGGCGGGCAACGTGCGCGAGATTTTTCAAACCGTTGTCGTGTCCGACGAAGCCGGAGTAAGAAAGCCCCGCAAAGAAATTTTCGATATCGCGCTTCAAGAGATGCGCTTGGACCGACGGGAAGTGGTGTTCGTCGGCGATTCCTTGACTGACGATTATGCGGGAGCAAGGAATGCCGGCATCGACTTCTGCTTCTACAATAATCGGAATGCAGCGATGCCCGGCGGCGTCGCTCCGGATTACGTCATCCGCGAGCTGCAAGAGCTGACGAGCGTTATCGGATTAAACAGCTAGGAGAGTGTCGCATGAATGTAAGTACGATTTTGTTCGATTTCGACGGCACGCTGGCCGATACGCTGCCGGTTTGCTTTCATGCTTTTCGCTTCGTGTTCCGGAAGCATGATGACAGAGAATTGGCGGATGAGGACTTTCTGGACATGTTCGGCCCGTCCGAGATCGGCATTCTGGAAATGAATCTACGCAACAGGACGCGACTCGACGAAGCGATAGAGGACTACTACCGGGAGTACGAACGCGTTCATGCCGATCTTGCGCCCGTCAACGAAGAGATTCGGCGAATGCTGGACGAACTGGGAAGAAGGGGATCCGATTCGGCATCGTTACCGGCAAGGCCAGGAGGAGCTACGAGCTTTCCGTCCGGCAGTTGTTCGACAAAGGCCTGTTCGACGTTTCGGTTACCGGCGACGACGTCGAGAATCCGAAGCCCGATCCGGAAGGCATTTTGCGGGAGATGAAGCGGCTCGGCGTTTCGGCGGACAGCACGCTCTACGTCGGGGACAGCGAGGCCGACATCGAAAGCGGGGAGACGGGCGAACGTGCGAACCGTCGGCGTCGACTGGCTGCCCCGTTCGCATGGCAAGCCGTTTATCCGCACGCCGGATTACCGGTATTCCAGCGTGTCCCGTTTTCTTATGGATCTGAGGCCGGCATCGCTAGAGAACGAACGGTAGTGGAAGGGGTCGCGAATTGAGCGCGGGGAAGATGTCAGGAGGCTGACGGCAATGTTAGCGATTTCCATTATCATTTGGTTATTCGGGCTGTTCGTCTTTTTCTTTCTTCTTTATAATGTAATCCAGTACGCCATTAATCAATCCGATCTGGCCAAGAACGTGCAAGAGATCAAAGAGCTCTTGAAGAATCAAATGTCGGGTTCTCCCGAAAGGTCTCGGGTAGAATATGTGCCCGAGCAGGAAGGCTGGACCGAGACGTGTCCGGGATGCGGAAGCAGGGTGCCTCCCAACGCATCGATCTGTTCCGATTGCGGGCTGAATTTGCGATGAATGGAGCTTAACAAGCCCGAGTAACGAACAAGGAGGCAAATGATGAAAAGGAAGGTTTTGGCGGCAGCTGCGGCGCTCGCGTTTCTGCTCGCGCTGACCGCCTGCGCCGGGGGCGGGACGCCCGAGAGCGGGGAACGCGTCGATGATGTACAACCCTCGATCGCTGCGGACGAGACGGCTTTATTCGAACGCTTTCGGGGGACATGGGTGAACGAGGAAGATCCACAGTTTATTCTGGAATTAAAGGACGGCGTCGAGATCATTGGGATCGACCATTCGGAGCAGCTGTCGGAAGCGGAATTCGAGATCGTCGAAGCGAACGAAGACGATCGCGCGATCGTCGTTCGCGGCATGCGGCGGGATCTGCAAGAGAGCGGAGAGGCGGAGCCCTACGAGAGCAAGCTCCAATTGGCCGAAGACGGGGAATCGCTGATCTATCTGTTCGATCATTTGAACGAGAAGGTCGAGAGCCGTTGGCAGAAGAAAGAGGATCAACCGTAACGGAGGACGTCATCGTGAACATCGTAAATATGAACCAAGTCACCTGGATCAGGGAACAGAAAACGATTCTCGACCGAATCGATTGGCAGGTCGCCAAAGGGGAGCATTGGGCGATTCTCGGATTGAACGGATCCGGCAAAACGACGCTGCTCAACATTCTCAACGGATACATTTGGCCGACGAAGGGACAAGTGTCCGTGCTCGGGCATCGTTTCGGCGAGGTGGATTTGCGGGAATTGCGGAAATCGATCGGCTGGGTCAGTTCGTCGTTCCAGGAACGGCTCTATCCGACAGACAAAGCGCAGAACATCGTCATCAGCGGCAAGCATGCTTCGATCGGCCTTTACGAAAAGCCGGACGAGGCGGACGACGAGCAAGCCCGTTATTGGATGGAGCGCTTGTCTTGTTCGCACCTCTACGATCGCGCCTACCAGTCGTGCTCGCAAGGCGAGAAGCAGAAAATTTTAATCGCCCGAGCGCTCATGGCTTCGCCGCGATTGTTGATCCTGGACGAGGCGACGAACGGCTTAGACTTTCTGTCCAGGGAAAATCTCCTCCAAAGCATCAGCGAGCTCGCCGCCGAACCCGATGCGCCGACGCTTTTGTTCGTCACCCACCACGTCGAGGAGATCATGCCGATTTTCAATAAGACGCTGTTGATTCGCGGCGGTCGTTCTTTCGCGCAGGGCCATTCCAAGGAGATGTTGACGAGCGGCGAGCTGACGGCGTTTTTTCAAATCCCGGTGGAAGTTCGCTGGCAAGACGGGCGGGCTTGGTTGACCGCGATCACACATCGTCAAGAGAATAAGGAGCGATGATAATGGAACAATGGGAATACAAAACGTTGAAATATAAGACGGGCGGCTTTCTGGGCGGGAAAGTGGACGAAGAGGAATTCGAAGAGCAATTGAACGAATTCGGTAGGCAAGGCTGGGAACTGGTTTCCTGCTTCGATACGAGCATGGGGCAGGGCACGTCCAGGGATATCATCGTCGTGTTCAAGAAGCGGTCAAGATAAGCGGCGCGCCGCGGAAACGGAAGTGAATAAAAAATGCTGGTAGACGCCAGAACGAAGTTGAACGACCGACGCGTGAGAGAGGCTTTGGAATATAGCGTCTTTCCCGATCCGGATCGGCTCGAACAAACCCTCGAGAGCTATCGCGAGGATCCTTCGCAGGAATTGTACGGTTACGAGAAGGAAGGAGAACTGATCGGGATCATCGGTTTCCGGCTCGACTCCGAACTTCGGTTAATCGTCCAGCATCTGGCCGTCTTGCCGGAGCACCGGGGACTCGGATACGGACGCGGACTGATTCTGGAAGCGATCGAGCTGAAGGGGCCGTCGCGAATCGTCGCGGAGACCGACGAGGATGCGGTCGATTTCTACCGCAACATCGGCTTCGAAGTCGAAAGTCTCGGAGAACGTTATCCCGGCGTGGAAAGATTTCAATGCATTTATGTGGTATAATCAGGGGACAAGAAATCACGAATCTTTTTTCGACACCCCTTTATTTTTATTTATTCTTAATTTATAATAATTCTAAACAAGAGGATTTTACGAAATGCAAAATCCTTGCGGGTAACCCCGCGCTTGTCATGCTGCTCCTACGCGGAGCAGCATGTGCCGTTTTAAGGAAACAAATAAGAATGGGACTCATTCTCATCAAGGAGGCGCATCTTAACTTATGAGCCAACTCATACCATCCATGAACGAATATGCGAAACAACAAGAGCTTCAATCGTCGGGCGCGCTGAACGCCGGGATGCGCCTCGAGCTGTTGAAGCGGTACGCGGAAGGGATCGCAGCGCTTGCTAGCGGACTGCTGATCGCGATCGCTTACCTGATGGAGAACGTATCGCACGCTTGGGCCGTCGCGTTTTATTTGACGGCATTCGCCGTCGGCGGCTTCGTCAAGGCGAAGGAAGGCTTGACGACGCTGATCGCGGAGCGGGATCTGGACGTGAACCTGTTGATGCTCGTTGCGGCGATCGGCGCGGCCAGCATCGGGTACTGGACGGAAGGCGCCGTGCTGATTTTTATTTTCTCGCTGAGCGGGGCGCTTGAATCGTACACGATGGATCGAAGCAGCCGGGACATCTCTTCCCTGATGGATCAGAAGCCGGAGACGGGCGTATTGCTCTTGGACGGCGCGGAGAAGGTCGTGCCGATCGAGGCGCTGAAGCCCGGAGATCTTGTCATCGTGAAGCCCGGAGAGAAGATCCCTTCGGACGGCATCGTCACGGAAGGCCTCTCTTCGGTCAATCAAGCCTCGATTACGGGCGAGTCCGTTCCCGCGGACAAGGCTGTCGGGGATGAAGTGTATGCCGGCACGTTGAACGGGGAAGGCGCGCTGATCGTTCGCGTGACGCAGGCGAGCGAATCGACGCTGTTCGCCAAGATCATCAAGCTCGTGCAGGAGGCGCAGAGCGAGAAGCCTGCATCGCAGCTGTTCATGGAGCGGTTCGAGCGCGTCTACGCAAGGCTCATCATTCTCGTTTCCTTGCTGCTGATATTCGTTCCCCCCTTGCTGTTTGACGTAACTTGGGAGAGCGCCCTCTATAAGGCGATGGTGTTCCTCGTCGTCGCTTCGCCCTGCGCCCTGGTCGCGTCCATCATGCCGGCGATGCTGTCGGCCATCTCCAACAGCGCCCGGAAGGGCGTCCTGTTCAAAGGGGGCGCGCATCTGGAGAATCTCGCCGGCGCGAAAGCGGTCGCCTTCGACAAGACCGGCACGTTAACCCAAGGCAAGCCGGTCGTGACCGATCTGATTCCGCTGTCGGGCTATCGGGAAGACGAAGCCCTGCGAATCGCGGCTTCGCTCGAGAGCCTGTCCGGCCATCCGCTGGCCAAAGCGATCGTCGCGAAGGCGAAGGAGAGCGGGATAGAGGCGGAGCGGCCGACCGATTTCACCGCCCTGACGGGCTGGGGGATCCAAGCCAAAATGAACGGCGAGCTGTGGCGAATCGGCAAGCCGGCATTGCTGGACGAAGGCGATCGCAGCGAGGAGCTGAACGGTTTGATCGAGCGGCTGGAGAGCGAAGGGAAGACGGTCTCGCTGCTGCTGCATTCGCAAGGCGCCGCTGCCATCTTCGCCCTGCGAGACGAAATTCGCGCGGAAGCGAAGCTGGCCGTCGCGAAGCTGCGGAGGCTGGGCCTTCACGTCGCGATGCTGACCGGGGATCAATCCCGGACCGCGGAAGCGATCGGGAAGGAACTCGACATCGACAGCGTTCACGCGGACTTGTTGCCGGAAGACAAAGTGAACCGCGTGAAAGAATTGAGGCAACGGTTCGGATCGGTCGTCATGGTGGGTGACGGGGTGAACGACGCGCCCGCGCTCGCGACGGCCAACGTCGGGATCGCGATGGGCGCCGCGGGCAGCGACGCGGCGCTGGAGACGGCCGATCTCGTCCTGATGAACGACGACACGGGCAGAATCGCGGACGCGATCGTTCTCGGCAAGCGGACGAAATCGATTATCAACCAGAATATCGTCTTCGCGCTGTCCGTCATCGTTCTTCTTTTGGCCGGCAACTTCATCCAGGGCATCGCTTTGCCGCTGGGCGTCATCGGGCACGAGGGCAGCACGATTCTCGTCATTTTAAACGGGCTCCGTCTGCTTAGGCACAAGGCGGCCGTATAACAAGAATGAGTGAAAGAGGCGTCATCCGCGATCGAGAGCATCGACTTCGATCCGGATCGATGCCTCTTCCGCTGTTTTCGGGGCAATTTGCAATTTCCGATTGATTGTCGGCGTAAATGCGGTATAATGATGATAATGATTATCGTTATTATCGATACGGGGAGATTTGAATCATGGAGATGCTGCTTCCGATTACGACGGTCGTTCTTATCGCGGCCGGCGCCTTCTGCTTGTTCATGGCGATCGATCACGACCGGAAAGCTCGCGCGCGGACAATCGCCGCTGCCGCCGACGCCCGTCGCCCTTATTCCGTGGCAAGACCGGTACGTACCGCGGACGCACGGGAATAGCAATCCGACAATCGCAGGCGGGAGAACGGAAAACAGGGATGTCCCATCAGGTCATAAGACCGACCTGGGGGATATCCCTGTTTGTGTTGATTGAATATTTCCGAGCGATGATCGGACTAAAGGTCCGTTATCCGTACGCAAATAGAGGTTTTAGGCGACACAACTACAACAATGAGAGGTGGCGCGTGCCCGATTAGGGGCTCATTGTCGCAGAATGCAACAATGAGAGGAGGCGCGTGCCCGATTAGGGGCTCATTGTCGCAGAATGCAACAATGAGAGGATGGCGCGTGCCCGATTAGGGGCTCATTGTCGCAGAATGCAACAATGAGAGGAGGCGCGTGCCCGATCAGGGGCTCATTGTCGCAGAATGCAGCAATGAGAGGATGGCGCGTGCCCGATTAGGGGCTCATTGTCGCAGAATGCAACAATGAGAGGTGACGCGTGCCCAACCAGGAGCTCATTGTCGCAGAATGCAACAATGAGAGGAGGCGCGTGCCCGACCAGGAGCTCATTGTCGCAGAATGCAGCTATTTGCTTCAATCAGAGGGACGGATCCACTGTCCGAATCGCCTTCAAAATGAGGCGGCTTCTGCAAAATAACGTCCTCTGTGTCTGTTTTGGTATATAATACATGAAGAGCAAACTGTCGGCCTGTCGTGCCGGTCATAGGAGGAACGGCGATGAAAAACGGTTCGCAAGCGGAAGCCGCTCCTTCCGATGCAAGCTCATCCCTGCCGCGCATCCGAGCGATTCTATTCGATCTCGATAACACGCTGCTGGACAGAACGAGCGCGTTTGCGGCATTCGCTCGCGCGTTCGTCGAACGTTTCGTCGATACCGACGGAAATGCGGCCGAATGGATCGAGATCATGATCGAGTTGGACGAAGACGGCTACAAAAATAAAACGGCTTTTTTCGCCGAGTTGCTCGAGCGGTTGCCTTGGCGAATAAAACCCGAGTCGGCGGAGCTCATGGCCTATTACGACGATCATTACGTCCGAAGCGCGGTATTGATGGATCAAGCGCTCGAGGTGCTGGAGTATGCCCGAAATTCGGGCTGCAAGCTCGGCATGATTACGAACGGCAGAACCCGGATTCAGCACGGGAAGATCGCTCGGCTTGGATTGCGGAACGTCTTCGACACGATTCTCGTATCCGAAGAAGTCGGGTTGCGGAAGCCGGACCCGGCCATCTTTCGGCTCGCTGCGGAGCGCCTAGGCATTCCGGCCGGGCAGTGCGTCTTTATTGGCGATCACCCCGTGAACGACATCGAAGGAGCTGCAAGAGCGGGTATGGCAACGGTCTGGCTTGAGGTCAACCAACCCTGGAGAGAAGGGATTCGGGCGCGCCCGCTTCGCAAAATTCGCACATTAGGACAGTTGTTGGAGATGATTCGGAATTCATTCGCAAGCGGAGGGGACCATGGCTCATAGAACGATCTATCTCGTATCCGGCTCCGCAGGAGCGGGGAAGTCGACGACGTCCAGACGAATCGCATCGCGGCTCGAGAGAAGCGCCCATATCGAAGGCGACTTGATCGATCATATGGTCATCGGAGGGCATGAGAAGCCCTGGTTGAGCCGATTCCATAGCGATCTCATCTGGCGCAATCTGCTTGCGCTCGCCCGCAATTACGTCGAGCACGGACACGACGTCGTGGTCGATTACGTCGCGTTTCCGCGGAACGCGGAGGCGTTCGCCGAGGCTTTCCGCGGACAAGACGTGACGGTGAAATACGTCGTTCTCCTCGTGACGGACGAAGACGAGCTGCTGAGAAGAGACGCCCAACGGGAGTCGCGATACCGTATGGGCCGGCGGTGCATCGAAGGCATGAAGGAAATCGTCGCCTCCCGGCCGAAGGAGAGACACGTGCTGAACACGAGCGCGCTCGCCGTCGATGCCGTCGTTCTGGACATCAGGGGCAACGACAGATATATCGTGGAAGCGGAGGGAGATAGCTGATGGACGAGCGGGAGCGGAACCGGATCGAGACGATCGAGCAAGCGGAGATCGAATACGCGACGGATCGGATGCAAGCGATCCGGGACAGGGCGGGCAACCCGGAGGGCGTCGAGATCGCGCGGATCGGCGGAGCGGTATGCCTCTATAGCCGCACGATGCCCTGGCCGCAATTCAATGCCGTCAGAGGCTTGCGCAGCGAAGCCGCGGACTCGCTCGGGCAGATCGTCGAATATTATCGTTCGCGGGGAAGAAAGCCGCAATTCGAGTTCGTGCCCTCGCTGGCGGACCGGAGCGTCATGAAGCGGCTGGATGAGCTGGGCTTCTATCAATCGGGCTTTCACGCTTCGTTGTTCCGCTCGGTCGAACCTTTGCCGGCCGATGCGCAGCCGGACAAGCCGATCGTTCGGGAATTGCGGGAAGACGAGTTTGAGACGTACGCGAAAATTCATTGCCGGGCATTCGGACTGCCTGAAGACGGAATCGGCCCCGTAGCCGAAAACAATCGGGTGCTGTACGGCCGACCCGGCTGGACGTTTTACTTGGCGCTCATCGATGATCGGCCCGCTGGCGTCGGCGTCGTCTTCAAGCGAGACGAGGCCGCATCGCTGACGTTCGCGGCCACGCTGCCGGATTACCGGGGCCGAGGCGTTCACGCGGCTTTGCTGCGCAAGCGGATCGAGGACGCGTTGGGCGGCGGGTGTCGGTGGCTGTACGGCCAATGTGCCTTCGCTTCCGGGAGCCATCGGAATATGGCGCGCGCGGGCATGGGCGTCGGCTACGTGAAGGCGCTGTGGACCGAACGGGATTAAGGAGGACGAACCATGACCGTCTATATTGCGTGGCTCAGGGGAATCAATGTCGCCGGGCAGAGGAAGGTCGAGATGAAGCGGCTGAAAACCGTGTTCGAGCAAGCCGATCTTCTTCGCGTTCGCACGTACATCCAGAGCGGGAACGTCGTGTTTGAAGCGGCGGCAGAAGAGGAAGAGCGGCTGGCGTCCCGAATCGAGCGGGCGATCGAAGAGGAGTTCGGCTTCCCGGTGCCGGTCGTGCTTCGAACCGCGGACGAGCTGGAGGAAGTGATTCGCCGAAACCCGTTCAAGGAGGCCGTTGATTCGGAGGCGATCTCGGTATATGTCAGCTTCTTGAAGGAGAAGCCGTCCAAGGAAGCGGCAGCTTCCTGCATGGAGATCGGCAACGACGTCGACGAGCTGATCATAGGCGATCGGGAAGCTTACGTGCTTATTCGCAAAAACGACGGAAAAAGCCTGTTTTCCAACAACTTTTTGGAAAAAAAGCTGAAGGTGGCAGCCACGACGAGAAATTGGGCGACCGTCAACAAACTCGCCGCCATAGGTCGGGAATAGGCCGAACCGCATGCGTGGCGGGCGATCGTCCGCGCGTTCAAGAGGTTGTCCCGCCATGCTCGTCCGAGGTTCCGCGCGATTCCGCGGCCTCGGCTTTTTGGCGCGCGCGGAAACGGCGCACCTTCATCAGATTGCCGCATAATTTATCGTCGCAATATCGTTTGGAACGGTTCCGCGTTTCGTCGTAGTAAACCCAGAGGCAGTTGGGATTGTCGCAGAAACGAATCCGGCTCGGATCGCCGCGCGCGAGCAAGTCGGCGAAGGAGGCCGCGATCTCCGCTTCGACGTCGGCCCATCTGCGATCCAGCGGCAGCAGCTCCACTTCGTATCGGCTATCGTCTCGTACGGCCAGCCGGCGGACGACCTTGCTTCCCGCCATCGTTCGATTGAGCGCTTCGACATCGCCCTCCTCCGGACGGCGGCCTTCGACGAACGCTTGCGCCATCCGACGGATCCGTTCCCGAAGCCGCTTTAAGCCGAAGAGCTCTTCCTCTTCGGGCAACGGCCGATCGCCGAGCCGAAGCTCGTCCATCCATTTCCGCACCCACGCCGGATCGTCCAGACGATCGTCCGCGCGCCCGTCCCCGCGCCAATCGCGATGCACGCTATTGAGCAATTGTTCCCAAAGCATCTTCTTTCGACAGCTCCCTTCTATTCGTAGATTGTAACAGTTTAAAATACGTGAAGCTAGTTACTTGACTGCATCCGTTCTTACGTGCTAATGTGATTTGGTAACTACTAAAGACTATTTAGAGTGTTACATTTCATTCGCGAGGAGGAAACGTTAATGAACGCGAAACAACTGCTGCAGCATGCATGGGATTGCGCTTATTCGAAGGAAGAATGGTACGCGCCGCTTGCCGAAGCCTTACGGGGCGTCACGCTCGAGCAAGCCGTATGGAAGCCGCAAGGCGAGCCCGTGAATTCGATCTGGGAGACGGTCGAGCATTTGATTTTCTACAAAACAAGGCTGCTGAGAAGGTTGACGGGAGAGGAGAGCGAGCATCCGCCGGGCTTAACCAACGACGACACGTTCGCGATCGGGGATGCGACCGAAGAGAGGTGGATCGAGGCGCAGGCCCGGTTGAAGAACGTTCATCTCGCGCTGGGCGAACGTCTCGCGGGCTTGGAGGAGCAGAGCTTGGACGAACGCATCCCGGATACGCCGATCGGCGTCTGGTTCCTGAACCTGGCATTGCACGATGCAAACCACGTCGGACAAATGATCTTTTTGCGCAAGCTTCAAGGCTCATGGCCGTCCCGCCGTTCGTACGAGTAATTCCGTACAGCCCCGCAGAGAAAAATTTCCGAGCGTACGGGCAGTCGCAGACTAAAATCCGAATGATCGCATACGCTGACGTAGAGGGCTTCCGGGAAATGAGAAAATTTTAATTTTTTCTCCGCGGACATGTAACTTTCCTGTTCATGGATTCGTCTAATGGGTATAAGGAAAGTGAAGGCTGCCGTGACGAGCCTTCGAAGGAGAGAATGCGGTCATGTTCAACAAAACGCTCGCCAGCTTCGTCGCCGTGTTGTTCGGATTCATGTCCATCGGTTATCTTGCGGCGAATACGAACGATTATTCTCCGGTTCCCTCGAGTCCCGATACCCGCGTCGCGTTCATCGGGGAGATCTACGATCGGGGAAACGGGACGTTCGCATTGGACGCCGACTTCATCGAATGGTACGAAGGGGAGGATGCCGATCGGATATTTCTCGAGAGGGAAGCGGACTCCGGGCTGGACGGTCCGCCGGACGGTTATTATATCGTCAACGACGAAATCGACGTACAGCGGTTGACGGTCGCTCCGGATGCCGAGGTGTACATGCAGCTCTACGATCGCACGGGCAACATCGTGGAAGCGGACATCGTATGGAACGAGCGGATCGGCGTGAGGAAATTCGTCTCTCTGTTCGCGGACGGCGCGGCGATGAACATGAGAGAATATCCCTATCATCTGACGATCGAGAACGGCGTCGTCACGAGAATTACGCAGCAATATATTCCTTGATCGAACGAATCAGGCGCTTCCCGGACGGGGGCGTCTTTTTGCGTCGTTGGGGATCGCGGCGATTCGATGAAAATATTGTGCGCCGACGGAGCAACCCTGGGAACTTTTTCTCGTCTAATAAAGAGAGGCGGATCGCTAGATTTCGCCAAAAGACGATATCCGGAGGTTGTTCATGCGTTTTTCGTTATCTCAAGTCGTCCGAATGACGTCGTTCGCGCTCGTCTGCGCCGTGCTTTTCTCGTTGCTTGGCCAATCCTCGGCCGTATCGGCCGCCGTACAGCAGCCGATCCGCATCTATTTGGACGGGAAGAAAATCAACTCCGACGTGCCGCCGTACATTATGCCCAAGGTGAACGTGACGATGGTGCCCCTGAGCGTCATCAGCAAAAGCATGGGAGCCAACGTCTCGTGGTCGCAGAGCGAGAAAACCGCGACGATTCGCCACGAAGGCGTCGCCCTTAGCATGAAGCTCGGGCAGAAGTTCGCGCTCGTCGACGGCCGGCGGGTGGATCTGGAGACGAGCGTGCAGGCGATCAACGGTCGAATCATGGTGCCGATCCGCTTCGTCAGCAACCAGTTGAAATTGCAAGTCACCTGGCACCAAGCGACGCGCACCATCGAATTGAAGTCAAAGGAAGGAGACGCGAACGTGAATTTTGCCATCAAGGGCGCCTGGATCTCGACCGTATTCAACTTGGACTGGCCTTCGAAGGACTCTTACGGGCAAGCCGAGAAGCAGAAGCAGGAATACATACAGCTGCTGGACGAACTGCAAGGCATGGGAATGAACACGGTATTCGTGCAGGTTCGCCCGTCCTCGGACAGTCTCTATCCGTCCCAGCTCGTTCCGTGGTCCGCATACTTGCAAGGAAAGCAGGGGACCGACCCCGGCTACGACCCGCTCGCTTTCATGATCGGGGAGACGCATCGTCGCGGCATGGAATTCCATGCCTGGTTCAATCCGTTCCGAGCGACCGTCGCGGGCGCGAAGCTGGACAGCCTGGCTCCGAACCACGTGGCGATCGCGCGCCCGGAATGGATCGTGGAATCGGGAGGATTAAGATACATCAACCCCGGCATTCCGGAAGCGCGGCAGCACATTATCGACGCGATTATGGAAGTCGTGAGAGGCTACGACATCGACGGCGTGCATCTAGACGACTACTTCTATCCGTCCAACTCCGTATTCGCGGACGATGCGGCGTTCGCGGCGCACAATCCGAATCGCATTTCCGACAAGGGCGATTGGCGGCGCGATAACATCAACCGTTTCGTCGAAGATTTGGGACGCGCGATCCGCGCGGCGAAGCCCCTCGTTTCGTTCGGCATCAGTCCGTTCGGCGTCTGGCGCAACAACGCCGTCGATCCGACCGGATCGGACACGAGAGCGGGGGTATCCGCTTACGATCATATGTACGCCGACGTGCGGACGTGGATCAAGCAGGAGTGGATCGATTACGTCGCGCCGCAAATTTACTGGAGCCTGTCGTTCAAGGTCGCCCAATACGACACGCTGGTCGATTGGTGGGCGAACGAGGTCCGGGGCACGAACGTCGACCTCCTGATCGGTCACGCGCCTTACAAGTTGGGAACGGCCGAGGCGGGCTGGAACACCGCGCAGGAGATCATCGACCAGCTGGAGTACAACAAGAACGTGCCCGAGGTAAAGGGAGACATCTTCTTCAGCGCCAAGGACTTGCGCAGAAATCCGCTCGGACTCGTGCCATTATTGCAGGATTATTATCAGGTCAATCGTCCTTAGAAGTTTGCGTCATATGCGAATAGAAAGGCCGCAGCCTCCCGATTTGTTGCCGGGGACTGCGGCCTTTCTCTTTATCGGTCCGATGTCAGCCGTTCGTTCAGCCAATCGAGGATGACGGCGAACACTTCCTCGCGGCCCGTTTCGTTGTGCAGCTCGTGCTTGAAGTCCGGCCATTCCCGCCATTCGACGAGCGGTCCGGCTTGTTTGGCGAACTGCCGGCTCGCATGAATGGAAGTGACTTTGTCGTCGCCTCCGTGCATCAGCAGCAGCGGGACGCGCAACCGGTCTGCATGCTCCAGCGCCCATACCCCGGCGCCCTGCACGCCGAAGAAAAAGCGGGCCGTAATGAGCCCGTGGCCGAGCGGATCGGATACGTACTTGTCGATCATCTCCGGATCCGACGTCAGATTGGTCGCCACGATCGGCCGGTTGTTCGAATAGCCGGGATAAAATTTTTCGACGAGCTTGCCGACGATCGATTGGAGCGACGGAGGTTTGAACGCGAGCATCAGCCACGGTCCCGTGACGACCGCCCCGCGTATTTCGGGCTGCTTGCGAAGCAAGTAATTGAGCGTCACGTTGCCGCCCATGCTGTGACCGAACAGGAAGCGGGGGGCGCCAGGGTAGCGGCGATCGGCTTCGTCGAGCAGGAAGTCCACGCCTTCCAGCAGCGCGTCGTAAGTCGGGGTATGGCCGCGTTGGCCGACCGTCCTCCCGTGACCGCGCTGATCGAACCCGATCACGGCGTACCCTTCCCTGTTGAGCCTGTCGGCGACGTGCCCGTACCGCCCGATATGCTCGCCCATGCCGTGCACGAGTCCGACGACCGCCTTGACCGTCGGCCGCTCCTCCGGCGCCCATACGCCTGCGTACATTTTCGTCCCGTCCGCGCTTCTCCATCCGAGCTCGCTGAAGCCCATGCGTGCAGCCTCCGTTCAAGTTTTTGATACCTTTATCATATCCCAAAACGCGGCCGGATGGCGAATTGGCGTAGGGCGATCGAGAGAGATTGGAAACGCGCGGCCGGATGGATTACAATAGAATCATTGAGACAAATTCGGGAGGAATCCATATGAGTCGATCCGATTCAGCGCAGCTGGCGACTTTCGCCGGAGGCTGCTTCTGGTGCATGGTGACGCCGTTCGAAGAGCTGCCGGGCATTCACGGCATCGTGTCCGGCTACACGGGCGGGCATACCGTCAATCCGACCTACGAAGAGGTGTGCTCGGAGACGACCGGCCATGCCGAAGCGGTGCAAATTACGTTCGATCCGGATACGTTCCCTTACCGGAAGCTGCTCGACATTTTCTGGCGTTCGATCGATCCGACCGACGCCGGCGGACAGTTTCACGACAGGGGCTCGTCCTATCGGCCCGCGATCTTCTATCACGACGAGAGCCAGCGCGAGGAAGCGCTGGCTTCGAAGGAGGAGCTGGAGCGCAGCGGCAGATTCGACAAGCCGATCGCGGTCGAGATCGTGCCGGCGTCGACGTTCTATCCGGCGGAGGACTACCACCAGGACTACCACAAGAAAAATCCGCTCAGATATAAGTATTACCGCCACGGCTCGGGCAGGGACGCCTTTATTAGCCGGCATTGGAACACGCCGAAGGACAAGGATTCGCTTCGCAAGCGGCTGACGCCGATGCAATACGAGGTGACGCAGAACAATGCGACCGAGCCCCCGTTCCGCAACGAATTTTACGATCACGAAGAGGAAGGCATCTACGTCGATATCGTATCGGGAGAGCCGTTGTTCAGCTCGCGGGACAAGTTCGACGCCGGCTGCGGCTGGCCGAGCTTCTCGAAGCCGCTGCACGGCGGCAGCATTCAGGAGCATCAGGACTTCTCGCACGGCATGATCCGGACCGAAGTTCGCAGCCGGGAAGCCGACTCCCACCTCGGCCACGTCTTCGACGACGGCCCGCTGCCGGGAGGACTGCGCTATTGCATCAATTCCGCGGCGCTGCGGTTCATTCCGAAGGACGAGATGGAGAAGGAAGGCTACGGCAAGTATTTATCCGAGCTGTAACGCGAGAGCGCCGAACTCCGGCCGGCCGTCAGGCTCCCGCTCCGGGGCCGCGGTCGGTCGTTCGGTTACCGAGCTTTTCCATAAACCGCTCGATGCGCGCATTGACTTCCTCGGGGTTGTCCAGATTGGTCAAGTGGTGCGCCCGGGATACGGAATAAAATTCGGATCCCCGAATGCCGGCGGCGAGCTGCCGCTGCTGCCGTCCGACCATCGTGTCCCGATCGCCGTGCAAGATGAGCGTCGGGCAGTCGATTTTGCCTAAATCGCGCTTGCTTTCCATGCGCAGATTGCCGCTCCAATGGCGAAGAAAACGATCTTTGCTCATCTTGGAGAAGGCTTCGACGACGAAGGCGTAATTGCCGGGCCGGATGCCGGACAACGCTTTCGCCGTCCATTTCGCGGTCAGATTGTACGGGAGCAGCCGCACGCTGAGCTTGCTGAACGGGACGGCGTATTTTTCGTACCGGTTAAAGGAGTTCGTGAACGGCGTTCCGATTAGGATGAGAGCCCGTACCCTGTCGGGATAACGAACCGCGGTCTGAATCGAAATATGGCCTCCCATGGACGATCCGCACAGTGCCGCGGACGGCAGGTTCAGATGGTCAAGCAGGGCAACCAGGTCTTGGGAAAATCGCTCGGGGTCGACTTTGCCGGGAGGCAGACTCGAATGCCCGTGTCCGCGCACGTCCCAGACGACGGTACGGTAGCTTCGGGACAGCGCTTCGACTTGCGGTTCCCATTGCTTGTGGAACATCGAGTGTCCGTGGGTAAATACGATCGGTTCACCATCTCCGTGAACTTCGTAATAAAGCTTGACGCCATTCGCTTCGAATGTCGGCATCGCGATTCACTCCTTTAAGTTATTGACCGGTCCCAGCACGACGGAAAAACAATCGTCCAGCCAGCTCTCCAGCGAAGTTGCCGGGTCGTTGAGCCAGATCAACAGCGAGCCCGCGATCGCGGCTTGCAGCACTCGGGCCGTCGTTGCCGCATCATCCGAGCCGAGGTTCGGCAGTTCGCCGTTTTCGATCGCTTCCCGGATGAAAAGCAGCACCCCGTCGCCGATGACCTGCAGACGAATTCGAGACCGTTCGAGCAAGTCCGGGTCGGAGACGCTTTCGATGAACAGAGAGGTGATGTTCGCGAGCGACTTCGCGTCGCCGACTTGACCGAGCGATCGGACAAGCAGCGATTTCAACGTCTCGAGCTTGGGGCCGGGGAGAACGAGCCGTTCGGCGAACGCGAGTCGCGTCGACTCGATCACCATATCCATGTAGCAGAGCAGCAGGTTTTTTTTGGAGCCGAATCTTTTGGACAGGGCCGCGGGGGAAATTCCGATTTCCCGGGCGATGTTGTCCAGCGTTAAGCTCGCGTAACCGTACTTGCCAAGCGCGGAATAAATAGCTTGATAGATCTCGCGATCGGAATATTCGCGCGGTCGAGCCACCTTGTCATTCTCCTTTATTAGTAAGTGGTTGTTTACTTACTAATTTAGATCCGCTTGCGAATTTTGTCAACCGATCGGCGCCGCAATTGCCCGGGTTGGCGAGCGAGAAGGTGTCGATGCCTCCTCGCCGCAGATCGCTAATACAACACCCGCCACAAATAAAACGTCGCGTACGCTTCCCAGCCCTGCCAGCCGACGGCGAGCTCGCGGATCCGGGCGACGTGCGGCTTATCGTCCGTGCCCAGCACCGACTTGAGCGCGTTATGCAAGCCGACGTCGTCGATCGGAAACGCGTTCGGATACCGGAGGCAGCGCATCAACACGTAATTGGCCGTCCATGGACCGATTCCCCGGATCGCCACGAGCCGCTTTTCGGCGGCTTGAAACCCGTCTAGGGCTAGCAGCCGCTCCTTGCTTAATTCGCCGTTCGTCATCCGCCTCGCGACCTCGATCAAGTACTCCGCCTTTTTCGTCGTCATCTTCAGTGCGGCGAGCGTTTCGACTTCCAGCTTCGCGATGTCCGCGGGATCGGGGAACAGCCAGACGTCGACGCCATCGCCCGCGATTCGCTCGCCGAACGTCTCGACGAAGCGACGTTTGAGCGTATACGCGAACGCCAGGCTGATCTGCTGGCCGATAATGCCCCAGCAGAGCGCTTCGAACAGATCGGGAATGCCCATATTTCGCAGGCCGAATAGCCGGTCGACGACGCCGCGCAGAATCGGGTCCTTCCGGGACATTTCGTAAAACGGGGCCAGATCGAGATCGAGGTCGAACCAATCGCGAACGTAACGGACGACCTCGGCCGCCGTCTCGTCATCCCAAGGCTCCTCGTCCAGAGATCGGATCAGCAGCGCGCCCTGAGCCGGGCTGACTTCGAACAGGGGCGATCGGGAGCCGGCGCGAATCGTTTTATATAATTTGCCTTCTTGTATTCGGAACAGACTTTCGTCCGGCGAACGGGCGAGATAGTCAAGGTTGACGCCGAAGTCGAACTCCTCGGGTACGGGAACGGCAATCGTTGGCGTTTCGTGCATGTGAGATAACCTCCCTATGAAAAGCTATGAACTAGTTGTACCACATTTCCGGAGGCTGCGCTTTGGCGATCTTGCGTTTTTATTGAAGCCGGATATATCGGTAAGCCGATCGGAATTGCCGGCGGGGTTGTTGCCTGACGCTGCCTTTTTGCGGTATACTTTTCTCGCCAATATCATAAATGAGGAGCAAGAAAATGAGCAAAGTACTGATTTTCGGTCACAAGAATCCGGATACGGATACGATTTGTTCTGCAATTGCTTACGCGGATTTGAAAACGCAACTCGGAGAAGAAGTCGAAGCGGTTCGTCTCGGCGCGGTTAACGGCGAAACGCAGTTCGCGCTGGACAAGTTCGGCTTCGCCGCGCCGCGCCTCGTCGAGACGGTCGCGAACGAAGCGAAGGGCGTCATTCTCGTCGATCACAACGAACGTCAGCAAAGCGCGGCCGATATCGCGCAAGCGACGGTGCTCGAAGTCGTCGACCACCACCGGATCGCCAACTTCGAGACGAGCGCTCCGCTCTATTATCGAGCCGAGCCCGTAGGCTGCACCGCGACGATTCTGAACAAGCTGTACAAGGAGAACGGCAAGTCCGTTCCGAAGAACGTCGCCGGGCTGATGTTGTCCGCCATCATTTCCGATTCCTTGCTGTTCAAATCTCCGACGTGCACGGCCCAGGACGTCGCAGCGGCGAAGGAATTGGCCGCGATTGCGGGCGTCGACGCCGAAGCTTACGGCCTCGAGATGCTGAAGGCCGGAGCCGACCTGAGCGACAAGACGATCGCCCAATTGATCTCCCTGGACGCCAAGGAATTCCAGATGGGCGGCGCCAAAGTCGAGATCGCGCAAGTGAACGCGGTGGACGTGAACGACGTGCTGTCCAAGCAAGCCGAGCTGGAAGACGCGCTGACGAACATCGTGAACGAGAAGGGCTTGGACCTGTTCCTGTTCGTCGTGACCGACATTCTGAACAACGATTCGGTCGGCCTGGCGATCGGCCGCGCCGCAGATGCGGTCGAAGCGGCGTACAACGTCAAGCTCGAGAACAACCGCGCGCTGATGAAAGGCGTCGTGTCGCGGAAATCGCAGATCGTTCCCGTACTTACCGATATTTTCAACAAGGGTTAAGATTAGATAAGGAGCCTGCGGGACGCGGGCTCTTCGTGCATGGACGCACAACGTGAAGCATGGAGGCTTCGATCCGATGAAACTCAGCGTTCTCGAACATTCGCACGTTAACGAAGGCAGGAGCGTCAAGGACGCGCTGGACGAGACGGTCGCGCTGGCGCGGGAAACCGAGAAGTTGGGGTATCGCCGCTTCTGGGTGTCCGAGCACCACGGCTCCGAGGCGTTGGCGTCTTCCAGCCCGGAAATCCTGATCGCCCACGTCGCCGCCCATACGAAGACGATCCGGGTCGGTTCCGGCGGCGTCATGCTGCCGCATTACAGCGCTTATAAAGTCGCCGAAAATTTCAAGCTGCTCGAGGCGCTTCATCCGGGGCGCATCGACGTCGGCCTGGGGCGCGCGCCCGGCGGCATGCCGATCTCGACGCGCGCCTTGCAGGAACATAAGCGTCGGGACTACGACGATTACCCGCAGCAGATCGTCGATCTGTACCACTATTTGCGCGACGACGATCCCGCCAAGCACCGGTTTCCCGGCTTGCGCGCGTTCCCCGTGACGGAAAGCATGCCGGAGCTGTGGCTGCTCGGCTCGAGCGAAGGCACCGCAAGAATCGCGGCGCAGCTCGGCACGCCCTACGCGTTCGCGCAGTTTTTCGGCGCGGCGGGGGACGAAGCGCTGCAGCACTATTTCGGCTACTTCAAGCCGTCGTCGTACTGCGGCGAGCCGAAGGCGCTGGCCGCCGTCATGGCCATCTGCGCCGACACGGAAGAAGAAGCGCGCGAGCTGGCCAGCAGCAACGAACTGTTTTTCCTGAAGCTGCTGACCGGCCAGGAGCTCGGTCATTTGCCGTCCGTGCGGACGGCGACGGCCTATTCGTACACCGCCGCGGAGCTGCAGGCGATCGAGCAGATGCGAACGCGGCGGTTCATCGGCACGCCGGGCCAGGTGAAGGAAGCGCTCAAGCGCTACGCCGACCGCATGCATCTCGACGAGCTGATGATCGTCTCGCACATCCACGATTACGACAAACGGATTCGCTCGTACCGGTACATCGCCGAAGCGTTCGGCATATAGGCGGTTTCTTCGGCCGACCCTCTCGGACTTCCGTCCGTGCGGGTCGGTTTTTTTTGGCGATCCTCCGCTTGATCTTTCCGCTTTCGGACACAGAAGCCCTTATTTTGCCGAAACCCCCTCATTTTGAGGGAGTTTCGGACAGAGGATCCGTTATTTCGATGATTTGTTGCCGAAATCGCAATCTCGGAGCCAAATAACGGATCCTCTGTCCGCGAAAGCGCGCAAAAAACGGTTTTGTTCACAATTAGCGGATCCTCTGTCCGTAACGGCCTAGGGTTGGAGCAAGGGGAGGCGGTGAGCGGTGAGCAGTGGGCGATGGAGCATGGCGAGGCGTTAGCGATGGAGCAGGCTAGGCGGTGGGCGATGAAGTAAGGCGAGGCGATGGCGATGGACGGCGTAAAGGTGCATGGAAGCTCAGTTCCGCACACTCCCATACCAGATTATGGTATACTAAATCATTATTATCATTGGGGGGAGTACGAAGGTGAAAACGAAGCTGCATTCTTTCGGCGAACTGATGCTCTTGATTATGTTGCTTGCAGCGACAATAGGAGAAGCTTCCAAATTACAAGATATAGAGTATCACTACGAACCCGATCGTTTTTCTCCCGCTGACTTCACGATAACCGATACAATCAAGGGGCATGTATTGAAGGTTGGAATGTCTAGAGATGAAATCGAGGCATTGTACGGCAAATCGTCCGAGAAGACCATATTTGATTACGAAGTGTATGGAGGCTTGCAGGTCTATTATCGAGATGACATTGCCGTAAGCTTCTGGGTCGCGACATATAATAATTTGATCAATCGATATACAACCTCTCGCGGTGTCGGACTTGGAGATGCACTAAGCGAGGTGCAGCAAAGATACGGAGATAAATTTCTGATTTCAGGGAAATCGTTAAGCAGTAAACATTTTACCTATAGATTGAGACTGGTTGACGGTAAAGTAGACCCGATCGACTTTGATGAACCGAGTTGGACGCTCAATGAATACCTAGATGAACTATACATTTTGCATTTCTATTTTGTCGACTCGCCAAGCGAACGCTTAGATTCATTCGTAATTGGAGATATGAGAGCAGTGACTGGATCGGGATGAATCGGATAATTTCGGTGAACGGACGTAGGGTTGACCGCTAAACGGAGGGATCCCGATGCGATATCCGGCAGTTATTTTCCTCGTGTTAGTTATGGCGTTAGCGTTGATCGGCTGCCAAGAGGCGACTCTCGACGACCCTCGCACGCCGCGAGAACATCCGATCGCCGAACGTCTGGACACCGATATCGTCGTTCAGATTCACGATGATTGGATGCTCGGTTTCGTTCCTTATACTTTTCAACCGCTTGTCGTCGATCCGCGCTTCTACGCAAACAACAACATGCAAAGAGGAGATATCGTTTATTTCTCCCATCCGGAGACCGAAGACAACCGCATATTGCGAATCGTCGGGCTAGGCGGGGAACGCATTCGGATGAAGCAAGGGCAAGTGTATATCGACGACAAACGCCTGGACGCGTTCTACGGCAAGAACTTGAATGACCTCCGAGCATTGGGGAAACAGCTGAAGCAATCCGACTTGATGGCCTACGAAATCGAAAACATTCAGAACGTCATTCGCTTCGTCGAGAACGAGAATATGGACGAAATCCTTATTCCGCAAGATTCCGTTTTCCTGATGGGGGATAATCGGGGCAGAGCAATGGACAGCGTCATGCTTGGACCGATCCCGATCGACGCAATCATCGGCAAAGTCGTCGGCGTGCTGGATGAGCCGTAAGGGGAGGCAATATGGAAATCGTAACGACGAGACAGCGAGCCGCTCCGTCTACGTCCACCAGCTTTCGGTCAACGAAAGCGAGCGGGGGCGAGGTTTGGGCGCGATGCTTATGAATCGAATCGAAACGATGGCCGGCGAGAAGGGAATCCGTACAATCGAACTCGATTATTGGACGGACAACGACATCGCCAAGCAATTTTACGCCAGGAGAGGTTACCGGGTAAACCGGGAGTTCGTCTATAAGGATTTGCAGGAGGCGCACGATGATCATACGCACGGAAACGACACTGGATCATGAAGCCGTATATCGCTTGAACGTCCGCGCATTCGGCAACCGGGACGACGAAGCGAAGCTAGTTGAGAAAATCAGATCGTCCGAAGGGTTTATCCCGGAATTGTCGCTTGTTGCCGAACGGGACGGAGAAATTGTTGGCCACCTGCTGCTCAGCAAAGCGGTCGTAACGGAAGAGGGCGGCAGCCGCGACGTGATCGTTCTCGCCCCGATCGCGGTCAAGCCCGAAGAGCAGCGGCGGGGAATCGGCAGCCGATTGATCTCGGAAGGCTTGGACCGGTGCAGGATACTCGGGTACGACCTCGTTCTGCTGGTCGGACATCCGGAATATTATCCGAAGTTCGGCTTCAAACCGGCCAGGACATACGGATTGGAATTGAGGCAATTCGATGTGTCCGATGACGTGTTCATGGCGTGCGAATTGCGGGAAGGCGCCCTCAACGAATTCCAAGGCGAGCTTCGTTATCCGCAGGCATTCTTTTAATCCATCACGCAAACAGGGGAGGAGCCGGGATGAAGATCGGCATGATCGGCATCGTCGAAGTCTAATTCAGGAGGAAGACGCAATGAGCGCAGCGATTCGGTTGCAGCGGCTCGCTTCGAATGAGGAAGCGCGTCTATTGGATGAACGCTTTGCCGCGCATTTTCCCTGGTATCGGACGGGCGTCTACTACGATAAATGTTTGGATGAAAACCGCTCGGGCGGCAGAGTGACATTGATAGCTTTTTATGACGGCGAATTAGCGGGCTGCTGCCACTTGCTGCTCGAATCCGACTATCCGTATTTTCGGGAGAACGGCATCCGGAGATCAACGATTTGAACGTGTTTCCGCCATTCAGACGGCGAAACGTCGCAACCGCCATGCTCGACGAGCTGGAAAAGCGGGCTTTCCGCGTATCGGCTGCGGTCGGTTTAGGCGTCGGACTCTACGGGGATTACGGGAATGCCCAGCGCTTGTACGGCAAGAGAGGGTACATCCTGGACGGACAAGGCGTAACTTACCGGAACGAATACGTGCGGCCCGGCGCAGCCGTGACGGTCGACGACGATCTCGTTCTGTATATGGTGAAGAAACTACCGCTTGAAAACGATCCGGGGCTCGCCTAGTAGTCACTTTATCCGAGGATTGCTATACTTAAAATTGCGACTTTATCGGATTAAGGAGAATCATGCAGAGATGTCCGTCACATACAGATATGGAAACCTGAAAGACTCGATCGCCGTTTTTGCAAGAGATCCGCAAATATCCGCCCATCTATTAATATGGAAATTGCAAAATCAAGAGATTATCCTCGCGATAGACGAAAAGGCCGGGTTGATCGGCTACCTTCGCCTCGAATATCTCTGGTCCAAATACCCGTATATCGGCTTGATCGTCGTGCAGCCCGATTACCGGGGACGGGGCATCGGCGCGAATTTGCTGGCATTCGCCCAAGACCACCTTAAACGCAAAGGCTTGCGCGATTTGTACAGCTCTTCGCAAGCGAACGAAAGTCGTCCGCAAGAATGGCATCGGAAAATGGGCTTTCGGGAATGCGGGATATTGAACGACATCAACGAGGGAAAAGTGGGGGAAGTGTTTTTCGTCAAGTCGATCGAGTAGCGGCAGCACGTACTTTCGCCATGAACGAAGGTGATCGGCATGGATTCCATTGCCATACTGCTCGTTGTTTTATCCGGACTTGTTCACTCGATTTGGAATTTGTTTGCGAAGCAAAGCCTGAACAAAAACGTGTTTCTATGGTATTGCCAGTGGGCGGCCATCCTCGTGTTCCTCCCCTTCGTATGGATGGAAGCGAAGACGATCGAAGCGATTCCGTTGAACGGCTTCCTGCTCGTTGCCGCAAGCATGGTCTTGCACGGCGCGTACATGTTGCTGCTGGCGAAAGCCTATGCGATCGGCGACTTGTCCCAAGTGTATCCGATCATGAGAGGGACGAGCCCGCTTCTTGTTCCGATCGTCGGCGTACTCGTGCTGGGCGAGTCTTTGAACGCGTATGGCTGGATAGGCGTCGCCCTGATCTTGCTCGGCATCTTCCTGCTCGGCGATCGGCACGGCAGGCGAAGTTGGCGCATCAATCGGGCGATGGCGGTTGCGTTCGCGGTCGGCCTGCTCATTTCTTCTTATACGATCGTCGACAAGCTCGCCTTGCAGCATATTCCGGCCTTTACGCTGAATATGGCGTCGAACGTCGGGAATCTCGTTGCCCTCTCGTTCGTGGCGATAGGATCGGGAGAGTTGCGTCGGGAGCGGCAAGCCAATTGGAAAACGATTCTGCTAGGCGGGGTACTCGCTCCCGGCGGGTATCTCTTATTCCTGAAAGCGTTGGAAATCATGCCGGTCTCCCAGCTCGCTCCGATGCGGGAAATCGGAACGGTGTTCGGCACGTTGCTGGGGATCCTGGTTCTTAGAGAAACGCAAGGCCGGCTTAGGCTCATGGCTTCAGTTGCGATTACGGTCGGCATCATTCTGCTTGCCCAGTCATGAACGTCCTATTCCCTAATAGGACCACATGTTCTATATTTCGAATAGAGGATGTGGATGAAATCCAACACAGAAATTCGCTGAACATTTCCTTAATCGTATTCGATCTGGACGGCACGTTGCTCGATTCGCGCAAGCAAGTGTCGGCGCGCAATCAAGAAGCGATACGAAAATGCCACGCAAGCGGGATCAAGATCGTCTACGCGACGGCGCGTCCGCCGAGAGCCGTAGCCGAGCTGCTGCCGACTTCGCTGCGGCAGATTGGATCGATGGTGTTCTATAACGGGGCTCTGATCCGATGCATTCATACCGGAATCGAAGCTCATGAGACGATTCCTCCGGCGCTCGCCTCCGCGATCTTGGACGAAGTCTATCAACACCATCCGGATGCGGATATGAGTCTGGAAGTCGACGATATCTGGTTCAGCCATAAGCCGTATGACGCCGAGACGCTCATGAACGTTAAGGGTGCCCCCGTCGTCGTTCCTTTGGAAGAGATGAAGCGGCTGGCGGCAACCAAAATCTTATTATCCGGCAACTCGGCTGCGGGAGAGCGATTTCGGAAGTTCGAACATGAAGTCAACATCGTCGTTACGGATCGAGGGACGTTGGCGCAAATCTCTTCGAAAAACGCAAGCAAAGAAAGCGCCGTCGCCAAGCTGTGCGAGGCCATGGGGATTTCCATGCAAGAAGTCATGGCATTCGGAGACGATGCGAACGATATCGGCTTGTTTCGGGCATGCGGCTGGCCGGTTGCGATGGGGAACGCAATTGACGAGCTTAAGGCGTCGGCGAAGGTGATCGCGGACACCAACGATCGGGACGGCGTCGCGAAGGTATTGGAACGAATCCTCTCGAACGAGAGCTAAGATAAGGATGTAGAACGATATGAGATCTCCGCTGTTTTACGGTGCGGTTCACCTGCTTTTCTATCGGAAGGACGAAGTGCTGCTGCTGAAGAGACGGAATACCGGATTCGCCGACGGGTTATGGAGCGTTGTCGCAGGTCAAATCGACGGCGGCGAAGAAGTGACGTTCGCGGCAATCCGGGAAGCGAAGGAAGAAGCGGGCGTCGATATCGATCCCGAACGGCTTCACGTCGTCGGCGTCAGCCATCGCCGCAACGGAAGCAGCGAATGGATCGATTTTTACTTGCAGGTGGACGAATGGCAGGGAGAGATCGTCAATGCCGAGCCCCATAAGTGCGAACGTCTGGCTTGGTTCAAGCTGGGCGAATTGCCGGACGACATGATCCCTTACGTTCGCAAGGCCGTCGAGAAAAATCACGCGCGGATGTGGTTCGACAGCATCGGATGGTAAGCGAGATCTATCCCATTGCGAAGTTTCGCTGTATAATCAAGGGAAAAATCCTTTCGCGCCCAGCTAAGACTCGATGGTTCTACGGCTGGGTTTTGTTTTGGAGGTGAAGATACAGTCATGCAATCCAATAAGCCATTCAACAAGCGAAATGCGATGATTGCGATTTGGATTTTTTTGATCGTCATCGAGCTTTTTTCGTTATACGGATTGAATCATCGCGTACACGACTCAGGCGATGTTATTTTTCGAATCACCTTGATCGTTTGCACTTTGGTCGTTGGAGCCGTAGTTATATTATCCGAGAATCGAAAAGATTAAGCAGCGTACCGCTTATCGGCCAACGATCGGGAGGAGCAGAACGGATGAAGCGAACGATATGGATTCTTTCTATCGCATTTCTGCTGACCGCAGCCGGTCTTGTTTATCAGATCCGCATGAACCAGCTTGACCGCGATGCTTATTGGGACAGAGGGATTTTGACGAACGCCGATCGCGTCGATTACGAAAGAATGAACTTGTTCTACGAACGGTTTCAAGCTGGCAAGGGCGACACACTAATGTTGATTCTGCCGACGATCGACAGCGGACCGATTATATTCGATATTCATGCCTTGGGACAAGAGCTTAATTGGAATGTCGATTTCACCCGAGACGCTTATAGCGCGAAAAATACGAAAAGGACGTACGTCTGCCGGGAGTTAAACAAAACGAGAGCGAACGGCCATGTTCATTTTCTCGCTTCGGATTGCGGCAGCGACGTTGACGAACGCGAAATCTTATCGATTTCTTTTCCGGAACGCTTCGCTCGGTAACTTCGGGAGGCAGGATGCCAATGGAATTTGTGTACGAAGGCTATCTCATTAGCGACGACAAGGACCGAATCGATCGGAACGTCGTATTGGATTTTCTGGCCGGCAGCTACTGAGCGAATCAGAAAGGTTCATGAGACGACAGCCGAACGGCTAGCTGGGGGAAAAGGATGGAACTTCAATTGAGAAGCGCGCAGCTACCGGATTTAGACCTGTTGGCGGCCATGAACAAGGAGCTTATCGACGATGAAGGAAATCTTAACCCGATGAACGCGGCCCAATTAACGGAAAGAATGCGGGAGTGGCTCGTCTCGGATTGGCAAGCGGACCTTCTGTTGGACGAACAAGAAGCCGTCATCGGATATGCGCTGTATCAATTCCGGAAGCATTCCTATTTCCCCGAAATGAAGACGGTCTATCTAAGACAGTATTTTATTCGGAGAGAGCATAGAAGGCAGGGCTACGGGTTGAAAGGGATCGAGCTTTTGCGCAAGCTGAGGTTTGCGGGGGTCGACAGGATCGAGCTCGATGTACTCTACGCTAACGATGCAGCGACGAAATTTTGGCGCAGGGCCGGGTTTGACCCTTACGCGGTGCAAATGACGCTGGACCAGGAGAAGGATTGCAAAGATATCGCTGGTCGGGATTAAGACGGTTTTTACCGACTATCTCGTCCCGCAGCGGTGCATTTTACGATGAGATAGACGGTTTTTCTGTCTATCTCCTCTCGCAACGGTGCGTTCTACGATGAGATAGACGGTTTTTCCGACTATCTCCCCTCGCAACGATGCATTTTACGATGAGATAGACGGTTTTTCCGTCTAACTCCCCTCGCAACGGTGCGTTCTACTATGGGATAGACGGTTTTTCCGGTTATCGCGCAGGAAGCGGGGAAACAATCACGGCCAATCAAAGCCGTCAGCCGAGGGATTCCGTTTGGATTGGCGCAAGGATACGTTTCGCATGGAGGATCAGTCATGCATACAATCAAAATCAAACGTCCGACGTTCGAAGATCGAGAAGCGTTAAGCCGTTTTTTCAGAGTCGTCGTCACCGATACGTTCGAGAAGGAGGGCATCGGTCACTTGCGGGAAGATCGGGAGAATGAAATCTCCGACAAGATTGCGTTCCTCGACACGGATCTGAACAGCAACGGCCAAGCCCGTTTCTTCTATATCGCCGAGAAGGAGGGGCGTATCGTCGGCACGATCGAACACGGACCCGCGAACGCGCTCATCCGCGAAGGCTCTGGGGGCGCGTTGAAGAACGACACGGAGGTCGGCACCGTGTTCGTGCATCCCGGCGAACAAGGCCGGGGCATCGGATCGCTGCTCGTGAACGTCATGGCGCTGACCTTGCGGACCAAAGGGTTCGAGCGTTTCTGCCTGGACAGCGGCTATGCAAGCGCGCAGCGGACCTGGACGAAGAAATTCGGCGAACCGGACTTCGTCCTGCGCAACTATTGGGGGGAAGGCGGCGACCATAAGATCTGGACCGTCCGGCTCTCCGAACTGTCGATCGAATTTAAAGTATAATTCCGGCAAAGGATGATGGACGAAGATGAAGCAACTGCCCTTCGAGCATTACGTAAGCGATTTCGAAGCGAATTTCTCGGGATGGGATTTCGGCTATTTGACGGGAACGTCCCGAATGCAAGAATTTCCGCTGCCCTGGAACTATTACAATGTCCTTGAGCCTTACTTAAGAGAAGCGAATTCGCTGCTGGACATGGGCACGGGCGGAGGCGAATTTCTGTCCCGGCTTCGTCCGTTGCCGCCGATTGCGTGCGCAACGGAAGGATACGAACCTAACATCGCCGTCGCGACGAGAAACTTGGCCCCGCTCGGGGTTAAGGTTGTCCCGGTCGGAGACGACAACCGCCTGCCGTTCGAGCCGGCCTCGTTCCAGCTCGTCCTGAACCGCCACGAATCGTACGATCCCGCGGAGATCAAGCGCGTTCTGGAGCCGGGCGGCTGCTTCATCACGCAGCAGGTCGGCGGGCTCAACGACCGCGAATTCAACGAAGCGCTAGGCGCGCCCCCGAGCGAATATGCCGACTGGAACCTGTCGAGCGCGGCTCCGGCGTTGCAGGATGCGGGATTAAACGTAATTTACTCGAACGAAAGCGTAACCCGCACGCGATTTTACGACTTGGGCGCGGTGCTCTACTACTTGAAAAACATCGAATGGCAAATTCCGAATTTTACGATCGAAGGGTACCGGGACCGCCTGGAGAGCATTTATCGTCGGATCCTGAACGACGGGTATTTCGAAGTATCTTGTCACCGGTTTATCGTTATGGCAAGAAAGGATGAGGACCGTGAGCGTTGAAACGATCTCGATTTTTTAGCATGACGGCGAAGAGATCGGATCTCGTTCAACAAGCGCGAATTCGTTACAAAATGGAGACAAGTCGTTAACGCGACCGATACCTCCGTACGGTATAACTGAATCGATCTATTATTTTCCGTCATAGGCTTGGAGGTTCACATGAATTTGCGATATGGTAGAAAAAGTAGAATGCCCGGTTCCGTTATTTTGCCGGTTCTCTTGCTCGTCTTGATCGGGGGCGCCTTATTCGTCTTGTCCGACCGTAACACGGACGGGGCGCAATCGTTCGCCGCGCCTGCCGGCGAAGCGGAAGATGAAGCGTTGCAAGCGATGGAGAAGTTTGCCGACGACGCGTTCAAAATCTTTATCGATCCGGGGCACGGCGGCAAGGACCCCGGCACGACCGGCGTGAGCGGCGTCGAAGAGAAGATCAGCAACCTGGCGCTCGCGGCCAAAGTATACGAATTGTTGTCGGAGGAGCCGTCGTTCGAGCCGCGGTTGTCCCGGACGGACGATTCGTTCGTCGATCTCGACGAACGGGCGCTGGTCGCGAACGCCTGGGGAGCCGACGCCTTCATCTCGATCCACGGCAATTCCTACGAGGACCCCAGCGTGTCCGGAACGGAGACGTATTACAGCCGCCCCGACGGCATGGCGTTGGCGCGGACGATTCATGACCGGCTCGTTCAAGCGACCAGACTGGAAGACCGCGGCGTCCGGGAGCAGAGACTGCAGGTGCTCGCGCTCAGCGACATGCCCGCGATCCTGATCGAGACGGGGTATCTCTCGAATCCGAACGACGAAGCCGCCATGCTGAACGAACAAAGCCAGTCGGTTGCCGCTCGGGCGATCGTGGACGGGCTGAAGCAATATTTCGGCGTCGAATGAATATGGATGTTACGAGCGGACGGAACGCGCCTCTTCGATTAGACAACCCGCGAACGTAACGTTTCAAGCGGAGAGGACGAGAAGATGGAACAACAATTGATCGTCGCGTTCGCGATGACCGTCATTATTCACGCCGCCGAGACGCTGTCGTATTCGATCCGGTTGGCGGGCGTCCGATTGAATAAGATCGCCGTCGCTTTGTCGCTGACGGGAATCGTCGTGCTCGTCTCCAGAACGGCGAACCTGATCCAAGCCCCGCTGACCGCCAAATTCGTCGACTTCGCGAAGAGAGACGTCTCGTTCGAGCTGCTTCGCCACCTCAGGATCATCCTCTTGGCCTCGTCGGTGGGCACGCTGATCGCGATTGTCCTGTTTCCAACCTTCGTCGGTCTTTTCGGCCGGGTCATCGCCCGGCTCGAGATCGCCGGCTCGCTTCCGAGATTGCTTTCGGGCGTATCGCTGGCCCAGCTCAGAAATACGAAACGTTACTTCCGGTTCCCCAAGCTCCGCATCAGCCAGTATCGCTACCTCGGCATCTCCAAGAAATTTATTTTGCTTCAACTGATCGTTACATCGTTCTACACGGTCGGCGTCATCTCGTCGCTGTACGCGGCTCATCTTTTTCCCGAATTCAGCACGACCGCATCCCAAGCTTCGGGCATCATCAACGGAATCGCGACGGTGCTGTTGACGGTATTCATCGATCCCCAATTGGGCCTGATTACGGACAAAGCGTTGAACGATGCCGGCCACCGTCACCAGCTCGGGAAGATCTACGTGCTTATGATGACGACCCGGTTTTTCGGAACGATGCTCGCACAGTTGATCTTGATCCCGGCGGCTTACCTGATCGGCGTCGTCGTGAAGTGGATTTGACGGCAGCCGGGGCTGCTAGCCGCTCCAGTCAAAAGGAGGCTTCCGAATGAAAATCGTCGTCGTATCCGATACGCATATGCCGAGAATGGGCAAGAAGCTGCCGAAGAGACTGCTCCGGGAGCTCGAGCAAGCCGACGCGATTCTTCATGCGGGAGACTGGACGAGCTTGTCCGTCTACGAGCAGTTCGCCGCCTTCGCTCCCGTCTACGGCGTCGCGGGCAACAACGACGGCGAGGAGCTGCAAGCGAAATTCGGTCGGAAAAAGCTGCTCGAGCTCGGGGAATGCAAGATCGGGATCGTACACGGGCACGGAGCGGTCAGACGTTCCTCGACCGAAGCGCACGCGATCGAAGCGTTCCGGGGGACGGAACTGGATGCCCTCGTCTACGGCCATTCCCACGTCCCGACGGCCAAGCGATACGACGGGACGCTCGTATTCAATCCCGGTTCCCCGACGGACAAACGCAGGCAACCGCTGTATTCGTTCGGCATCTTCGTCGTCGACGGCGGCAAGCTGAAGGCCCGCCACGTACGATTCCCCGACAAATCCTAAGGGCTTCCGGCGCGGCTTGTGCTATAATAAGCGAAAGACGATAGCGATTGCCCTGGGAATGGAGCGCCGAACGTTGAGGAAATTCAAGAAATTTTACATCGAGATCACGAGCGTCTGCAATTTGGCTTGCAGCTTCTGTCCGCCGACAAAGCGCCAAGCGAGCTTCATTCAAGTGGAGGCGTTCTCCCGCACGCTGGATCAGATCCGGGGATATGCCGACCATATTTATTTCCACGTCAAGGGCGAACCGCTGCTGCATCCGAAAATCGACGCGCTCCTGGACATCAGCCACGAGAAAGGGTTCAAAGTCAATTTGACGACGAACGGCACGCTGCTGCGGAAAAACCGGCACAAGCTGCTCGGCAAGCCCGCGTTGCGCCAGATCAATTTCTCGCTGCACAGCTTCGACGGGCATGAAGGCTCGACGGACAAGGAAGGCTACGTGTCGGGCGTGCTCGCCTTCGCGAAGGAGGCTGCCGCCGCTGGCGTGCTCATCTCGCTGAGGCTATGGAATTTGACGCCGGACAACGAGACGAACGTCAAGAAGGACCGCAACCGCGAAATTTTGCGGCTGATCGAGAACGCATTCGAGCTGGAATCCCGGATCGAGGAGGTATTCGTTCGAGGCCAGGGGGTCAAGCTCGCGGAGCGGATTTATTTGAATCACGAAGAAGAATTCAAGTGGCCCGACCTGAAGGAGAAGGAGGACGAGTCCCGCGGCTTCTGCCACGCGCTGCGCAACCAGGCCGGCGTTCTGGTCGACGGAACCGTCATTCCTTGCTGCCTGGACGGCGAAGGCGCGATCAATCTGGGCAATATCCACCGCACGCCTTTCTCCGAGATCATCGAAGGGGAGCGGGCGACGAAGCTGTATGACGGCTTCTCCCGGAGACAGGTCGTCGAGGAGCTGTGCCGCAAATGCGGCTACCGCCAACGGTTTAGCGTGTAGGCCTTTAGACACGGAGGAATGGGAAAACATGACAAACGCACTACAGCCCCGGTTAGATCGACCGTATATAATAGGCTTACTGGAAGCTTTGCTGGCGACGCCGAGTCCGAGCGGCTACTGCATGAGCATTATGAAGCTCATCCGCGAGGAGACGGCTCGGCTCGGCTTCGCGCTCGAAATGACGCCCAAGGGCAACGCGATCATCGCTTTGCCCGGGAGAGACGGCCATCCCGGAGGAACGCTCGCATTGACCGCGCACGTCGATACGCTGGGCGCGATGGTACGCTCGGTGAAGCCGAACGGCATGCTGCGGTTCACGCCGATCGGCGGCTATGCGATGCAATCGGTCGAGAACGAGTATTGTCTCGTACATACCCGCGACGGCAGGACGTATGAAGGCACCGTGCTGATCGCCCGTCCGTCGGTTCACGTCTACGCCGACATGAAGGATTTCAATCGCGAAGAGGCGAACATGGAAATCCGCCTGGACGAAACGACAGCGACGAAGGAAGAGACGGAGAAGCTGGGCATCGCGCCGGGGGACTACATCTCCTGGGATCCGCGCACCCGGGTGCTCCCGAGCGGCTGGATCAAGTCCCGCCATCTCGACGACAAGGCCAGCGTAGCCGCCTTGTTCGGCGTCATGGAATGGCTGAAGCGGGAAGGGCGAATGCCGGCCAGGCCCGTGAAGATCATCGTCTCGACCTACGAGGAGGTCGGCCACGGGAGCGCCTATATCCCGGCTGACATTACCGAGATGATCGCCGTCGACATGGGCGCGCTCGGCGACGATCTGTCGGCGACGGAACGGGACGTCTCCATCTGCGCGAAGGACTCGACCGGTCCTTACGATTACGGGATGACATCCAGGCTGGTCGAGCTGGCCCGCCGGGAGAATCTGCCGCACGCCGTCGACGTCTACCCGCATTACGGCTCCGACGCGTCCGCGGCCCTGCGAGGGGGCAGCAATATCCGGGCCGCGCTGATCGGCCCCGGCGTGCATGCCTCGCACGGAATGGAACGGACGCATGCCGATGCGATCGAGAACACGGCTAAGCTGCTCATTGCTTATATCATGGATCAAGGAGAGGTGGCATTATGAGTTCTGCAAGCCATTCGGCCCAACGCCCGGCGAAGGAAGAATACGGCGGACATTTCGCGACCTACATCGAGCTCGTTCCGGAAGGGTATGTCGCGGACACGCTGTCGGCCAGCCTGAAATCAACGGCTGAATTTCTGTCCGACCTTCCCGAGGAGAAGGCGGAATTCCGGTACGCTTCCGGCAAATGGAGCTTGAAGGAAGCAATTGGCCATATCAGCGATACCGAACGCATAATGAGCTATCGCTTGCTTCGCATCGCCAGAGGCGACGCAACCCCGCTGCCGGGCTTCGACCAAGACGCATACATGGAGAACTCCCCATTCGCCGGGCAATCGCTGGCGGAGCTGATCGAAGACTATATTTCCGTTCGCAAGGCGACGCTGTCGCTCTTGCGCGGTTTGCCGGAAGACGCCTGGACGAAGAGGGGAACGGTCAGCGGCGTCGGCATGAGCGTCAAAGCGCTGGCCTACGTCATTGCCGGCCACGAGCTGCATCATCTTCGCATCGTGAAGGAAAAGTATCTCGGCTAATCTTCATTTTCGTATTCCTGCCTGCCCGGCCTCGAATGCGCCCGCGCGCGATTCGGCCGGGCCGTTTTTTTTGCCCGCCTTGCCGGCTGCGACGCGCTCCTTGCGGGCTCCCGCATGCCCGGCGTATCCATCACGAGCGCGCCGCCGTTCAATCGCAGACAGTCGGATAATCGCTCCGTTTCGCGGCATGGAATTCGAATTTGCCCGTCACGACGGCGCGCTTAAGCGCGCAAAAAAACCGCTCGGAAACCTGTCGGTCTCCGGCGGTCGGAAGAAGTCGGGTCCAATATCGGCTTGTCGCTCTAGGCGAGCCGAATCGTCCTATCGTTCCGCGGAGACCTGGGCATATGAACTTGCGACGACAGAGCAGCACTCGCGATCGTAAAGTATGCCATATCGATCAGCCTCCTTCGGTGAGTATGTCGTCAATTATAGGGAGCCATTTTTTTCTTGTCAACCCTCTTTTTGATTTCCATAATCAGGCAACGACTCAGACTTAAGTCGAATTGAATTCCCGAAAGCCGAGTGTTATAGTGTATAAGCTGAAGCAATCATAACCCATTTGGATGTGGAGGAAAAAGAAGTGCAAACAGATACAACTGCACACTCGCAAGTAAAGGACTTGGGAAACGTCAAGCGCTTGCCGATTCTCGTCACGCTTATTATCGGCGCCTTCTTCTCGATCCTGAACGAAACGCTGCTTAATATCGCGTTCGTCGATCTGGTGAAAGATTTAGGCGTTCCCTATACGACCATTCAATGGCTGTCGACCAGCTACATGCTCGTAGTAGGTATTCTCGTGCCGATCTCCGCCTTGCTCGTGCAATGGTTCACTACCCGTCAGATGTTCATGGGCGCGATGATCATGTTTACGATCGGCACGCTCATCTGCGCCATCGCGCCGGATTTCTCGGTGCTGTTGATCGGTCGCATCATTCAAGCGTTCGGAACCGGGCTTATGCTTCCGGTCATGATGAACACCGTTCTCGTCTTGTATCCACCGGAGAAGCGCGGAGCGGCGATGGGGAGCATCGGGCTCGTCATCATGTTCGCGCCGGCGATCGGCCCGACGCTGTCCGGCCTCATTCTCGAGCAATTGGAATGGCGCTGGCTGTTCTACCTCGTGCTGCCTTTCGCCGTACTGTCCGTCATCATCGCCGCGATTTACTTGAAAAACGTATCCGACGTTACGAAGCCGAAAGTCGACATTCTGTCGATCATTCTGTCTTCGATCGGCTTCGGGGGCATCGTTTTCGGCTTCAGCAGCGCGGGCGAAGGCGGCGGATGGTCCGAGCCCAAGGTTTATTGGACGTTAATCGCGGGCGGCATCGCGCTCATCCTGTTCATCTGGCGCCAGCTCGTATCGAAGCAGCCGATGATGGACTTGCGCGCGTTCAAGTCGCCGATGTTTTCCTTGAGCACTGTCATGATTCTTATCGTCATGATGTCGTTGTTCTCCACGCTGATGCTGCTGCCGATTTACTTGCAGCAAGGCTTGATGTTGACCGCGTTCGCGACGGGCTTGATCATGCTTCCGGGCGGCGTTCTGAACGGAATCCTGTCTCCGGTGACCGGCAAGCTGTTCGATAAGTTCGGTCCTCGCGTTCTCGTTATCCCGGGAGCGGCGGTTCTTATCGGCGTCATGTATCTCTTTACGCAGATCGATCTGGAGACGACTCGAGGCGAAGTGATCTTGCTGCACTGCATCATGATGGTCGCGATCTCCATGATCATGATGCCGACGCAGACGAACGGGCTGAATCAACTGTCGCGCAACTATTACCCGCACGGAACGGCGATTCTCAATACGCTTCAGCAAGTCGCCGGCGCGCTCGGCGTGGCGTTTTTCATCAGCATCATGTCGAACGGGTCCAAGCGGTATTTGGAGTCGTCGGTAGACGCTTCGGTTTCTCCCGAGCAAGCGATGGCGCTGGCGATGAACGCCGGCGTGCACGATTCTTTCCGCATCGGCATGATGTTCGCGATCGTCGCGCTCGTGCTTGCGCTCTTCATCAAGAAGTCGAAAGCGCCGGAGCAAGCGCCACAGGAAGTGCGGGAATCTCAGCCGACTCGGGCGTAATCGCCGACATATTTTCGAACGAAACCGCGCCGCATCGGCGCGGTTTTGTTAATATCGCTAACGGACTCAGATGACCTTATATTGTCGAAAACCTCTCATTTTGATGGTCATCCGGACAGAGGATCCGTTATGTCGATGAAGAAAGGCCAAATTCGCCATCATTGAGCCAAATAACGGATCCTCTGTCCGCGAGAGTGCACCAAACCCGGTTTTGTTCACAATTAACGGATGTACAGTCCGAACGGACGGGGCGATGGGGGTGTGAAAGGGAATCTCCGCCACAGGCCTTACGCTAGTTGTATAAAGTACAATTATTTGCCCGGAAATTTTGCGGATTACTAAAATAATTGCACGAAGTACAGCTAATAGGTCCGAACTGGGCGAGAATGAAGGGTAAGAGGCAGAATTAGTTGTATTTTGTGCAATTGTCGAATAGGAAGGGTGGAATTGGACTTGTGTTAGTTGTACGAAATGCAATTATCCTTCGATCTCCGCACGTTTCTTCAGCATCGGAAGACGCCGAAGGAGACGAAGCCGGTTAGGCTTGAACGGCGCAATCGGTTATACTGTTGGAAAAGTCAAAACTTGCCACGCGAGGTCATCATCCATGAAAACGAGATATGCGGCAGGGCTGTCCTTGATCGGAATGGGCGCCGGGTTCGCGACGACGCTGTTCCTGCCGGACACGCCGACCGTAGAGCTGCTGAAGGGCGGATTCGAAGCGGGGCTCGTCGGCGGCTTCGCCGACTGGTTCGCGGTAACCGCGCTGTTTCGCCATCCGCTCGGCATTCCGATTCCCCATACGTCCTTGCTGCTCAAGAACCGGGACAAAATCGCCAAAGCGCTCGTCTCCGCGCTGGAGAACGAGCTGCTGAAGAAGGAGAGCATTACCGGCAAGCTGAAGCAATTTCAACTGCTGAAGCTGGCCGGCTCGGCCGCGACGAAGATGATCGCGAAGCGGGACAATCGGGTCGCCGCCGTGAAATTCGCGCGCGCCCTCGTCGAGAAGCTGCCGCTGGAGACGCTCGCGCCTCATCTGCAATCGGCGCTCGTCGCGATCGTCCGCGGCGCGGACGCCCGTCCGCTGACGGAGAAAGCGATTCGCGCCGCGATCGACGGCCGGCTGGACGAGCGGGCGCTCGATTACGCGCTCCGCGAAGGCGGCGTGTGGGCGGCGAAGCCGGAGACCGGCCGAATGCTCGGCGAGCTCGCCTTGCGGAAAGTATCCGAAGCGAAGGTCGGAGGGCTGATGGGCTTCGCGGTTCAAGCGTTTGCCGGGTTCATGAACGAGGAGAAGCTCGGGACGATGATCCAGCAGCTGTTGCTGTCGGCGATCCACGACCTGCTGCTGCCGGGCAGCGAGAGCCGCGAAAAATTGCTGGAGGAGCTGAGGGCCAAGCTCGTGGAGCTTGCCCGGGACGAGGGGCTGATCGGCACGGGGCAGGCGTGGCTCGCGGACAAGGCCGGCCGCCCCGACAGCGGGAAGCTCATCCTGGATAGCTTGGAGCGTTTGCGCGCCTCCTGGCTTGCGGCGCTGGACAAGGAGATTGCGGGAGGGGGCAGGAAGGTCGTCCCCGTCGTTCGTTTCTGCATCCGCAAGCTCCAGGCCGAGAAGGCGCTCATGGATCGCGCGGAAAGCAAAATGCTGTCGCTCATCGTAGATGCGGTCGAAGCCAACCACTATCGGATCGGCCTGCTGATCCGGGACAACATCGATCGGATGAACGACAAGGAGCTCGTGCGCATGCTGGAGGAGAAAATCGGCGGAGACCTGCAATGGATTCGGGTCAACGGCGCGTTGTGCGGATTTCTGATCGGCTTGGCGCTGACCGGATTTCAAATGCTGATGTAGACCGGATTGGTTTGCACGATTTCGCCGAGGCATCGATTGGATTTCTTTTATACTCGCCGGGCGTTTTCCCGGTCAATCGCTTGAACGTGCGGTGAAAATGGGGCAGGCTGTCGAAGCCGCAGCGCTCGGCGATCAAGCCGACGCTGTCGTCGGTTTCGAGCAGCATTTCCTTGGCGAGCGAGATCCGTTTGGCGTTGACGTATTCGGTCAAGTTCAAGCCGGTCGATTGCTTGAACACGCGGGAGAAATGCGCGCCGGTGACGGACGCTCGCTTGGCCAGCGTCGCCAGACCGAGGTCCGCGTCGGGACGCGACGCGATATGCCGCAGCACATCCCGCATCCATTGCGGACCGATGCCCGGTTCGTCGGACGCGCTGCCGCGCTCCGCCGCGACGTGCCGATTGACGCGAAGCAGCCATTGCTGCACGCACAGGGAGACCGCATGGCGGTAGCCGTACGCTTTATCCGCGAGTTCGCGGCGAATGTCTTGCAGCATGTCCTCCGTGTAAGCCTGCAGCCCGGCGTCGATGTCGAGTTTGTATTTTTTGCGTTTTTTGGCTTGCTCGAAGCAGCGCAGTCCGCCGTAGCTCTCGTCCGCGCCGCCATCATAAGGAAGCAGACCCGGCGCGAAGAAGATCGCGCTCGAAGTGACCGGATCGTTCGAATCGGGAAATGCCCGGTGGATCGTATTGCCCGGAATCAGAAACACGTTGCCGCTTTTCATCTCGTACAGGTGGCGATCGATGAAGAACGTACCTTGCCCGCCGTGGACGTAGACGATTTCATAACGGTCGTGCAGATGGTCCGGCAGCTCGCGCTCCGGGCTTTTGGTGTCTTTGTAGACCAGCTCGAAAGGGAATAGCGGTTCGTTGAAGAATGGCTTGCGTATCGGCTTCATGGCGCTTAAACTCCCTGCGATCGGATTGTCGTTCTTTTCAAAATATCAAAATCGGGTACATATTCGCAAGGTTTCCGTCTTTTTATCCTGTCCGCAATTGATAAAATAAGTAGAAAACGGATCATTTTCCGAAGGAGTCGCATGCGCATGAACAAGCTGAACCGCTCCATGCTTCAAGCGGACAAGCGTACCGTCGCTCCCGCATCGGTGCTGCAAATCGGGGAAGGCAACTTCCTGCGCGGATTCGTCGATTGGATGATACACGAATGCCGCGAACAAGGCTTGTACGAAGGGGCGATCGCCGTCACGCAGCCCCGGCCTTCGGGCAAGCCGAAGATCGATGCCCTCAACGAGCAGGACCGGTTGTATACGCTCGTCGTCCGAGGGCTCGAAGGCGGCGAGCGGGTGGAACGCAAAATCACGGTGACGGCGTTTGCCGAAGCGTTCGACCCTTACTCCGATTGGGAGCGCTTCATCCGGACCGGGGTCAGCCCGGCTCTGCGCGTCGTCGTGTCGAATACGACGGAAGCGGGTCTCGTCTATCGTCAGGAAACGTTAAAGGAAGGGGAGCCGATTCTGTCCTTTCCCGGCAAGATCGCCTATCTGCTGTACCGTCGGTACGTGGCTTGCGAGGGCGCTGCCGATCGCGGTCTCGTATTCCTGCCTTGCGAGCTGCTGGAGCGCAACGGCGACGCGCTGAGGGACGCCGTCTTGCGGTACGCCGAGGACTGGGGCTTGCCCGAGCCGTTCAAGGAATGGGTCCGGGCGCATAATCGCTTCCTGAATTCGCTTGTCGACCGAATCGTCACCGGCTATCCCGAGCGGGAACAGGCCGAAGCCTGGTTCGCGGAGTGGGGATACCGCGACGACTTGCTGTGCGTGGCCGAGCCTTACCACTTATGGGCGATCGAGGCAGAGTCGGAACTGGAAGCGCTGCTGCCGTTCCGGCAGGCGGGCTTGAACGTGCATTGGGTCGACGATTTGAAGCCTTACCAGCAGCGCAAAGTGCGCATTCTGAACGGAGCGCATACGCTCATGGCGCCGCTGGGCATCGTGCGCGGCTTCGAGCACGTCAGAGGACTGATGGAAGACGCGGAGATGGGCGAATTCGTCCGCAGCGCCGTCATCGGCGAGATCGTCCCGTCGCTGCCCTACGATCGGGACGAAATGAAAGCTTATGCGGACACGGTATTCGAGCGTTACGCGAATCCGTTCATCCGCCATCGGCTGGCGGACATCGCGATGAACAGCGTCAGCAAATTCGGGACGCGACTGCTGCCATCGCTCGAGTATTACGCCGAACGCGGAGAGCCGGTTCCGGGCGGGCTTGCCGAAGGACTCGCGGGCTTGCTGCGCTACTACCGCGTCGTGAGAAGCGGCGAGCGGTTCGTCGGCAAGACGCTTGCGGGCGACGAATACGAGGTTCGCGACGACGCCCGCGTGCTGGATACGATGGCCTCGATCTGGGAGAACGCGGAGCAAGCGCCGTTGCGGAGCACGGTCGTCCGCTTGCTCGCGGAACGGAGCTTGTGGGGACGGGATCTCTCCGTATGGCCCGGCCTCGCGGAGGAGATTGAGCGGCGGCTGGCGCAATGGCTGGGCAACGGCGGAATGGAATAAGGAGGAAGGCATCATGAGAGGCATCGTCTGCGAACGAATCGAACGCTTCCGGCTTGCCGAGCTGCCCGAACCGGCGTATCGGGAAGGGGAAGCGATCGTCGGCGTCAAGCGAATCGGCATTTGCGGCACGGACCTGCACGCGTTCAAAGGAAATCAGCCGTTCTTTACGTATCCTCGGGTGCTCGGGCACGAGCTGGCCGGGATCATCGAACGGATCGGAGACAACGACATGGGGTTGAAGGCAGGGGATCAAGTGAGCGTCGTTCCGTATTTGCATTGCGGAACGTGCATCGCTTGCCGCAACGGCAAGACGAATTGCTGCTCGTCCATGCAAGTGCTCGGCGTGCACGTCGACGGCGGCATGCGGGAACGCATCTCTGTTCCCGTCACGCACCTCGTCCGCACGAACGGGCTGACCCTGGATCAGACCGCGATCATGGAACCGCTCGCCATCGGGGCGCATGCGGTTCGCAGATCCGGACTGCGGAAGGGGGATACGGCGCTCGTTATCGGAGGCGGCCCGATCGGGCTGGGCGTCATGACGTTCGCCAAATACGCGGGCGCGCGCGTCATCGCGATGGATGTCCAAGACGAGCGGCTGGCGTTCTGCCGTTCCTGGGCGAAGGTCGACGAGACCGTCAACGCGCTTCGGGACGCCCGGGGCAAGCTGGCGGAATGGACCGGAGGCGACATGCCGTCCGTCGTCTTCGACGCGACGGGCAACGCCAAATCGATGGAGGGCGCGTTCGAGCTCGTCGCCCACGGCGGAACGCTCGTGTACGTCGGGCTGGTCAAGACGGATATCCGTTTCCACGATCCGGCCTTCCACAGCCGCGAGCTGACTTTGATGGGCAGCCGCAACGCGACAAGGGAGGACTTCGACACCGTATACGCCGCGATCGAGAGCGGGGGCGTGGACGTCGACAGCTTCATCACGCATCGTTCGTCCTTCGAGGATATGATCGGCCAATTCGAAACCTGGCTGAAACCGGAATCCAAAGTAATCAAAGCGATAGTCGAGTTGTAGGTTCGCGTTAAATTTTTTGATTGATCCGAATAACGAATTCTTATTGCTGCTGATGTTCATCGCGGGGCTCGAGACGGATCCTGATATGCTTCGCCTTCGCGTATTTCGCGGAGATGCTGCAGATGGCCGGCATTATCGGCGCGTTCGCGGCCGGCATCGCGATCGCGCAGACCGACTTCAAGCACGCGGTGGAGAAGAAGATCGAACCGATCGCGTATGCGTTGTTCGTGCCTGTGTTTTTCGTCAGCATCGGGCTGAACGTCAGCTTCGCGGGCTTGGGCGACCAATGGGGATTCGTCATCGCGTTGACGGTCGTGGCGGCCTTGACGAAGCTTTTGGGCGGATGGATCGGCGCGCGCGCGACCGGGTTCGATTCGAGATCTTCGCTGGCGATCGGCTCGGGCATGATCTCACGGGGAGAGGTGGCGCTCATTATCGCGGCGATGGGCTTGCAGTCCGGGCTGCTGGTGCCCGAATATTTCACCGCGGTCGTCATCGTCGTCATTATGACGACCCTCGTGACGCCGCCGCTTCTGAAGCTATTCTTGAAAGACGTCAAGCCGTCCGAAACGCCTGCCTCACGCGGCGTCGGCACCGGTCTCTAGCGCGCGTAAACGGCGCAGGGTGACAACACCCTGCGCCGTTTTTTACGGACGTCGTCGTAACGGACCGCAGCAGCACTCCCCCGAACAACCGTTGTCTGTCGTCGTATCGGACCGCAGCAGCATTCCCCCGAACACCGTCGTCCGTCGTCGTAACGGACCGTAGAGCCCTTATTTGTGAACAAAACCGGGTTTTCGAGGGGGTTTCGGACTGAGAGGCCCTTATTTGCTCGTAAGACGGGTTATTCGACCAATAAAATCGCAAATAACGGATTCTGTGTCCGCGACATGCGCAAAAAGCGGGGATTTCGAGCAAATAACGGCTTCTGTGTCCGCAAGGGGCAACGGGCGATCAACGGACTGCAGTAGCCGAAAGGTACAGCGAGCGTTCAGCGGAATTCCATCAAGCAAGGAAGAAGCTGCCGGAGGGCGAAGGGCGGCTTCTTTCTTCGTTTATGCCGCTTCGGCGGCCGTTCGGGCCGAGGGGGAAGCGGGGGAGTCCGTCTTCAAGTAGAGCAGCAGGCCGACGATGATCAATCCGCCTCCGATCAATTGAAACCCCGACAGCATTTCCTGGAACAGGACGAGGCCGAGCAGGCTGGCGCCGACAGGCTCCGCGAGAACGGTCATGGAGACCGTCGTCGGCTTCACGTATTGGAGCAGCCAGTTAAAGATCATATGTCCGAGCACGGTCGGAACGATGGCAAGCAATACGAAAATAAGCCATTCTCTCGGCATATAGTTAATGACGTTAAATTCCGCGATTCCATTGTAAACGGCGAAGCAGACGAACGCGATCGCGAATACGATCAGGCTGTACAAATAAGCCGATACGCGCCTTAAGATCACTTTGGCCAGCAGCATGTTCGCGACGATCGCGAGCATGCCGAGGAAGCTGAGCACGTCCCCTTGGAACGCGTCGCCCGATATGCGGAAATCGCCGGATCCGACGACGAAAGCGCCCGCCAGCCCGAGAGCGAGGCCGAGCAGCGGGAGCTTGCCGATTTTGTCCTTGAAGGCGAAATAGGCGCCGATCATGACGAACACGGGCTCCAGCGTCAGAATGATCGTCGAACTGGCGATCGACGTGTAATTCAGCGACTCCATCCAGAGCAAGAAATGAAGCGCAAGAAAGAAGCCGGCCAACCCCAGCAGCAGCCAATCCTTCCGGCCGATCGAGCGCGCGGTTCGCAGCTGACGAGCGCCGAACGGCAGCATCAGCAGCACCGTAAACAGCATCCGGTACATGCCTTGCACGGACACGGGCGCGTCGGAATACCGGACGAGAATCGGGGCGAAGGAGATGGCGATCATGCCGACGATAAGCGGGATAAGCGGGGCGATGGGCGGCGATTTCCGGTTCAAGTCGAATCCCTTCCTGTTCAGTTCATTCTCGAGCGCAATTCCGTTATTGTAATGCCGATCAGCGCGAAGATCAATCCCCATATGTCCCCAACGTTCCCGCGCGATCGAAAAAGATTGGAATTTGTAAGATTCAGAGGCGTCCAATCGGGCGGAAAAAGGGTACAATGGGCACATAGGATGGTGAAAACCCGATGAATACGACGACGTTGTTAATCGTTACTTTGATCATCATGGCCGCGGCCGCGATCTTGACGCTGCAAGTCGGCGCTACGATCGGCAATAAGGAGGATCAAGGGGCTTATGCTTCCAGCAATCGCCGGAGATGGGGAAGGCTCCTCGTCTTCTACATCCTCGCGATTGTCGCGGTGTTGGCCGTATTCTTTCTCTTTATGAGAACCTGACTCAAGCAGCCCCGACCCCGAACAGAGCCATCGCGGCAAGCGTCGCGAATGCGGCGAGCGCCGCTCCCGCCGCCGCCTGCGCCGGCGTATGGGCCCGGACTTTCCATCTCGCCCAGCCGACGAGAGGGATGAGCGGGGCCAACGCATACCCGATCGGCGACGCGAGCAATCCGATCGCAAGCACCGCGCCGGTAATCCCGATCAAGTGAAGGCTGATTTTCCATTTGGCCAGATGGGTAATCAGGAGCGCGGAGACGACGGCGAACGTCATGCCGGCGAACGCTGCGAGCAATTCGCCGGCTGCGTTCAGCGCGAGCAAGACGAGCCAAACGGCGGCCATGCAGCCGATCGTGACGAGGAAAGGAACGAGCCGCTGCTCCCGGACGCTCAGATCGCTATCGGTCCATTTGCCCCGTCGAACGCCCCGCGATATGAACGCGAACGGCCCCGCGGAGACGCCGATCGCAATAATGGCCCACCAGAGCAAGCCGTCCGCGACGCGGGGGGCGCAGCTCAAGGAAACGATCAAGAACACCGGGGCGGCGACGAGGAACGGATGGAACAGGATCGAAATCCATTTGGCGATTCGTTCTCCGTTGATCGGCACGTCCTTCACCCCCATAACATGATTTAACTATTATAGGCATAGACCCTCCGGAAGCGAAAGACCGGTTACGGACAGAAGCGATAGCTTGCGAACGTCAAGCCGCCGACCGGCTGGCGCCCGAAAGAGAAAAGCGATTGTTTCTTTCCCGGAGACGGTGCTAATATAGGGAAAGATAGGGAGCAAATCCAACTAAAGGGGTGTGATCGAATGTTGAAAATCGCCGTGCTTATCGGAAGTCTTCGACAAGGTTCCTATAACTTGCAGCTGGCACTCACGATGAAGGAACGTTATATTAACAAAATAGATCTGGAAATCGCGGACATTCGATCCCTGCCTTTCTTCGATCAGGACATCGAACTGAATCCGCCTCCGGCCGTTAAAGCTTTCCTGAACAAAATCGCGGCCGCCGACGGCGTGCTCATCTTGACGCCCGAATACAATTGGTCGATTCCCGGGGTTCTCAAGAACGCGATCGATTGGCTGTCGCGAGTCGACAAGGTGCTGATCGGCAAACCGGTCATGACGGCGGGCGCTTCCCCGGGCATGATGGGAACGATCCGGGCGCAGCTTCATCTGCGCGAAATCTTGTCCAGCCCCGGCCTGCAAGCGAAGCTTCTGCCCCCGGCGGGCAACGAGATCTATATCAGCTCGGCCGCCTTGAAATTCGACGAAACGACGCATCGCCTCGTCGACGAAACGACGCTCCGTTTTATCGACCGCGTCGTGGACAATTTCATCGAATTCGCGCGTTAATATGGACGACAAACCGCCTCAATCGTCATGGCCGCTCCCGCTGCCGGCAGACGAAGCCGGCGGTTTCTTTTTTTTGAGAATGGTCGGCGAATAAATATATATGTAAACATTGACATAGAAGCGAAATGGGAGTATTTTATTTCTTATGCAAAATGATTCCGCGGAGTCAGACGAGCGGAGGAGAGGGGGACGACCGCAAGCCCGTCAACGGCACAACAACGCTTTTTTACAAGTATCGAACGAACGGATTGGCGAAAGGATAGAGAGAGAAGAGAGGAAGAGAATATGAGCGACTCGAACACGCCTTTGAAGAGAGGACCGATCGTCGCCGCGCTGCTGATCGGCGCGTTCGTCGCGATTTTGTCCCAAACGGTGCTTAACGTGGCCCTCCCGATTATGATGGAGGATCTCGGCATCGGTCCGAATACGATTCAATGGCTTGCTACTGGATATTTGCTCGTAAACGGGGTATTGATTCCCGTCAGCGCCTTTTTGATCGACCGTTTTACGACCCGACAGCTCTTTATCGTATCGGTCGGTTTGTTTACCGTCGGCACGCTCATATGCGCGCTGGCGCCCAATTTCGAGGTTTTGCTGTCCGGACGGCTCATTCAAGCCGCGGGAGCGGGCATTCTGATGCCGCTCATGACCGTTATTTTCCTGACGATCTTCCCGATCCAGGAACGCGGGAAAGCGATGGGAATGATGGGGCTCGCGATGATTTTCGCCCCCGCCGTCGGTCCGACGCTGTCCGGCTGGATCGTCGAGCATTACGATTGGCGGGTGCTGTTCTACATCATTTTGCCGATCTCGGTGTTCGCCTTGATCTTCGGCGCATTCAACATGAAGAACGTCACGAAAAATACCAAGCCGGGCCTGGATGTGCTCGGCATCGCGTTATCCACCCTCGGCTTCGGCGGCCTGCTGTACGGCTTCAGCGATGCGGGGCACGATGGCTGGGGAAGCACGCGCGTCGTCGTCAGCTTGATCGTCGGCTGCATCGCCCTTGCCTTGTTCTTCCTGCGGGAAATAAAGATCGAAAAGCCGATTCTGGAATTCCGCGTCTTCAAGTACAACATGTTCTCGCTGACGACGGTCATCAACGTCATCATTACGATGGCGATGTTCTCCGGCATGATCCTGCTTCCGATTTATTTGCAAAATATTCGCGGCTTCTCGCCAATGGATGCCGGTCTGCTCCTGCTGCCCGGCGCGATTCTGATGGGCGTCATGTCCCCGATTGCCGGCATCATCTTCGATAAAATCGGCGCCCGTTGGCTCGCCGTCGTCGGCTTGGCCATCACGGCCGTCACCACTTTCGAATTCAGCCGCCTGACGGCGGACACGACCTACATGCATATGCTTCTCATGTACACGCTTCGCATGTTCGGAATGTCGATGCTGATGATGCCGATCCAGACCGCCGGCTTGAACCAGCTGCCGCCGCGCCTGAACGCTCACGGCTCCGCGATGTCCCAGACGCTGCGGAACGTCGCGGGGGCGCTCGGCACGGCCTTTCTGGTGACGATCATGAGCAACTCCGCTTCGGGCAAGGCCAAGGAACTGATCGCCGCGGGCGGCATCGACCCTGCCGATCAGGCGGCTATGGCAGCAGTGACGCAGCAGGCGACGATCCACGGGATCAACTTTTCCTTCGTCATCGCGACCTGGATGACCGTGGCGGCGCTCGCGCTCGCCTTCTTCATCAAGAAGGTCAAGCCGCACGAGGAATCGCTCGCCGTCGCCGCGCAGCTGCGCAAGCAGGCGCAATAAGACAACGAGCCGACAGGAACGGATGCAGGGGCCCAACTTCTCGCGAAGTTGGCCCCTTTTCGGCATTCGTGGTAGGATCTATATAAGTTGAACGGAGGGAATCCCGATGGGCAAACGAGGCTCGTTGCCCCGTCCCCGGACGGGCAACGCGGCGAGGCCGGACGACAAGCCCGCGACGTTGAAGGACCGGCTGAGCGCGGATACGTTGGAGAAGCTGAAGCGGAAGGCGGAGGCGTTGAAGCTGGAGGAGGCGGCCCGGGCGGAAGAGAAGCGACTGGCGGCCGAAGCCGCGCGAGAAGCCGAACGGAAGCGCAAGGAGCAGGATTTCGGATATTTGCTTGAGCAAAGCGATATGGACTGGACCAAATTCAAATAAAGCGCGACCGGCTCGGGGAGGCGGCGCCGGACGTTCGGGGCGGCTTCGGCTCGAAGCCCATGCACGGCTTGCCGGACGACGCCAGCACCTCGAGGCTGGGCATCGCGACCGATTTGAAGCCGAACGCGCGGCAGCCTTTCGGAAAGTTCGGGTCCCAGGTGACATAATAGTGGCGGCACTTCAGGCAATTGATTCGCTTGCTCTCCGTCATCTTGTCCCTCCGAGTCACGCATTTGTACTATTATTATACCCGATCGGAATCGGAAGGGAAGCCGACGGGAAGGAGGAGTGGCCATTGGCGAGGAGATTCGCGCCGATTGCGGCATGGATCGTCGCGTTGCTCGCGATCGTCTCCTGCGGGAATGCGGCTTTGCCGGTCGGCGAGCCCGCCGACCACCGCCCGGGGATCGTCGCGTCGCCGGAAGCTCATCCGGAACCGCCGGGCAAGGAAACGGTTCGGGAAGCAAGTCCCGAACCGGAGGAGACGGCGCTTCCGGACGGGACCCGGGCGAACGGGACGCATGGCGGGAAAGCCCCGGCGGAAGAGGCGGTCGACCGGGAGCGGGATGCCGTCCCGAAGAAAGGCGGCTTGCCCGACGGCTTCGTCTATTTGGACGAAGCGGTTCCCGGCGCGTTGTTCGACATTCGCTATTTCACCGACGACAATTTCGTAGGCGAGAAGATCGACGGGTACAAGGCGCCGGTTCCGATCGCGTCGAAAGCGGCCGCCAAGGCGTTGAAGCGCGTCAACGACGAGCTGGCCCAAGACGGCTACGTCCTGTTGATCTACGACGCTTACCGGCCGCAGAAGGCGGTCGAGCATTTCATTCGCTGGGCCGCAGACCCCGAAGATACGAAGATGAAAGAAACCTACTACCCGGAAGTCGACAAGACGAAAGTGTTCAAGCTCGGCTACGTCGCTTCGCGCTCGGGGCATTCCCGGGGCAGCACGATCGACCTGACGATCGCGCGGGCAGATACGGGAGAACCGCTGGACATGGGCAGCCCGTTCGATTTCTTCGGAGACGTCTCGGGTCACGGCACGGAGTTGATCGGACCCGAGCAGAAGGCCAACCGGGAACGGCTCAAGAACGTTATGGTGAAATATGGATTTAACCCTTATAATAAAGAATGGTGGCATTATACGCTGAAGGACGAGCCCTTCCCGAAGCGCTATTTCGATTTCGACGTGGAATAGCGCCCGGGCGGGATAGATCCGTCGTCGGCGCGGGAATGATAATGTCAAATCTGTGAATCGGTACGGGAGGCGCGAGATGTCCTCATTTACGAGCGTAGTACGAGCGGAGCCGGAAGACACGACGGAGATTATGCGTCTTCTCGTGAATACGGCGGAATGGCTGCTGAGCAAAGGTTCGACCCAATGGAACGGATTGCTGCGGGGCGAGGACTCGCATAACACGCCGGAGGCGATCAGCCGCGGAGACGTGTATATCTTCAAGCAAGACCGGCGCATCGCCGGCATGGTGATGCTGCTGACCGAACCGAGCGCTTGGGACCGGGAGCTGTGGGGCGAGCAAGGCCTGGACGGGACGGCGGTTTATTTGCATCGGCTGGCGATCGACCGCAAGTTCGCCGGGCGGAACGTCGGCAAGCAAATCATGACCTGGGCGGAGGACGCGGTGCCGACCCGGCTGGGCAAACGCCTCATCCGGCTGGACTGTCTCGCCGGCATTCGGAAGCTCAACGATTTCTACAGCGGTCTCGGTTACCGTTACGTCGGGGAAAGCGCCAACGAGTCCGGCTCGTTCAGCAAATACGAGAAAAAAGTATAAAGATCAACCCCCGACCGAGATTTGGCCGAGCTTGGCGGTCGGGTTGTTTTTTTGTCCTAAAGAGGTTGTTCAAAAAGCCCAATTTTGATCACGAAGTGATTCAGGAAGCGGATTCGACGTCGAATCTTGAATTCAGCCGGTTCTTCCGGTACTCACGTAGGTCCGACTACGCTCCGTTCCTCATCACCGGTCTTCATCCAACCTTCTCGGTGCTTAAAATCGGACTTTTTGAACACGCACCTAAAGGGGAAAACAGATGAAATCCATGCGCATGTACATTCGCTTCGTCAAGCCGTATCGCGGGCTGGTGGCGGTCACGCTGCTGATCGGCATGGCGAAATTCGCGATTCCGCTGGCCGTTCCTTTATTTCTGCAATACGCGGTCGACCATATACTGCTTGCGGAGCTTCCTCAAGCGGAGAAGATCGACCGCCTGGCGAAGCTGATCGGGATCGGCTTCGTCCTGTTCGTCGTCGTTCGCTATCCGATCGAATATTATCGCCAATACTTCGCCCAGCTCGCGACGAGCCGCATCCTGTACGATTTGCGCAACAAGCTCTATTCGCATTTGCAGCGCCTTTCGCTGCGGTTCTACCAGGAACGCAAATCGGGAGAGATCATCTCGCGTTTGATCAACGACGCGGAACAGACGAAAGCGATCGTCGAGACGGGGATGATGAACGTCTGGCTCGACATGTTCACGCTCACGATCGCCCTCGGCATTATGTTCTACATGAACGCGACGTTGACGCTGTTTTCTTTGATTCTTCTTCCGTTTTACGGCATCGCCGTCGTCAAGCTGTACAAGCGGCTGCGCTCCTATGCCCGCTCCCGTTCGGCCGCCCTGGCCGAAATGCAAGGGTACCTGAACGAGCATGTCGTCGGCATTTCCGTCGTGAAGAGCTTTACGCTGGAAGAGCACGAGCGGCGGCAATTCGGCAAGAAGAACGGCAAATTTCTCGAACGGGCGCTCGCCTTGACCCGGTGGAACGCGCTCACGAACGCCATCATCAATACGTTGACCGAGATCGCGCCGCTGCTTCACCTGCTTGGCGGGGGCTACCTGGTCATTACGAAGAGCTTGAGCGTCGGGGAATTCGTCGCGTTCTACGGCTATATGGACAGGCTGTACGCGCCGCTTCGCCGTCTGGTGAACGCCTCGACGGTGCTGACGCAAGCGTCCGCATCGCTCGAGCGGGTCATGGATTTGTTCGAGGAAGCGCCCGACGTCAAGGACGCGCAGGGCGCGCAGCCGCTAAGGCGCGTCGCGGGCAAAATCGAATACGACAACGTCAGCTTCCGCTATCGCGACAACGGGGACGACGTGCTGCGCCGCGTCGATCTGACGATCGAGCCCGGTCAGACGGTCGCGTTCGTCGGCCCGAGCGGCGGCGGCAAATCGTCGCTGATCGGCTTGCTGCCGCGCTTCTACGATATTCGGGAAGGGGAGATCCGCATCGACGGGCGCAATATCGCGACCGTCACCCAGGACAGTCTGCGTTCCCGGATCGGGATGGTGCTGCAGGACAACATCCTGTTCAGCGGCAGCATCCGTGAGAACATTATGCTCGGCCATCCCGAGGCTACGGAAGCGGACATGATCGATGCGGCCAAGAAGGCGAACGCCCACGACTTCATCCTGAAGCTGCCGCAAGGCTACGACACGGAAATCGGCGAGCGCGGCGTCAAGCTGTCCGGCGGGCAGAAGCAGCGGATCGCGATCGCCCGCGTATTCCTGAAGGATCCGGAAATTCTCGTGCTCGACGAAGCGACGTCTGCCCTCGATCTCGAGTCCGAGCATCTGATTCAAGAGTCGCTGCAGGCGCTGGCGGATAACCGGACGACGCTCGTCGTCGCGCATCGGCTATCGACGATTACGCACGCGGACCAGATTTTCGTCGTGGAGGGCGGACAGATCGTCGAACGCGGCACGCACGTCGAGCTGATGGCGCTCGGCGGCAGCTACGCCAGATTGTACAACGTTCAGAACTTATCGTAGCGAGGAGGGTATACCGACATGCCGAACAAGCGCAACGCGCCGTTGCCGTTCCATCCCGTCATTTCCGCCTGGTTCGCCGCAGCGTTCGGCGAGCCGACCGACGTTCAGCGCCGCGCATGGCGAGCGATCGGCGGCGGCGAGCATACGCTGATCGCGGCTCCGACGGGTTCCGGCAAGACGCTGGCGGCGCTGCTGCCTTGCCTCGATCGGGTCGCACGGGACAAAGCGGGCGGCGGCATGACGCGGGGCGTGCGCGTCGTATACGTGACGCCGCTGAAGGCGCTGAACAACGACATTCATCGCCACGTGCTCGGCTTCGCGGACGAGCTCGACGCCCTCGCGGAGTCGACCGGCGCGGATTGGCCCGGCATTCGTTGCGAGGTTCGGACGGGCGACACGAGTCCGAACAAGCGCGCTTCGATGCTGCGCAACCCGCCGGAGGTGCTGGTCACGACGCCGGAATCGCTCTACTTGCTGCTTACCTCCGACAAGGGCAGGGCGATCCTGCGCACGACCGGACACGTCATCGTGGACGAGATTCACGATCTGGCCGCGGACAAGCGCGGCGCGCATCTGTCGCTCTCCATGGAACGGCTCGCGCGTCTATGCCCGAACCGGGTGCAACGCATCGGCGTATCGGCGACGCAAAACCCGTTGGAACGGGTAGCCGCGTTTCTTGGCGGGTGGGAAGAGGCGGACGAAGCCGCCATGGCGCCCGTCGGAACGCTGGGCGGAGACGGGCTTCGCCCGCGTCCCGTCGCGATCGTGGAAAGCGCGATGAGCAAGCGGATGAGCATCCGGATCGCGATGCCGGACCAGAGCAAGCCCGCGGCCACGCGCGAAGCGGTCTGGCAGCCGCTTCTCGAGCTGATTCTGAAAGAGCTGGAGGGCTGCCGTTCGGCGCTGATCTTCGTGAACAGCAGAAGATTGTGCGAGCGGCTGACGTTGCGGCTCAACGATCACGTCGGCTACGAGATGGCCAAGTCCCATCACGGCAGCGTCGCTCGGGAGCGCCGGCTGGAGGTCGAGCGGCTGCTCAAGGACGGCAGTCTCCGCTGCATCGTCGCGACGTCTTCGCTGGAGCTCGGCATCGACGTCGGCCATATCGACCTCGTCATTCAGCTCGATTCCCCACAGGAGGCTTCGCGCGGCGTTCAGCGGGTCGGCAGGGCCGGGCACGCCGTCGGAGAAGCGAGCCGCGGCGTCTTGATCGCCCGAAACAAGGCGGCGCTGCCGGAACTGGCGGTGCTCGGCCGGCTGATCGCCCGGCGCGAGATCGAGGAGATCCGCATTCCCCGCGCGCCGCTCGACGTGCTGTCCCAGCAGATCGTCGCCATGACGGCGGCGGAGGATTGGGACGTCGGCGAATTGCTGCGGCTCGTCGTCCGCAGCGACAGCTATCGGGGCTATCCGCGGGAGGAGCTGGATCGTCTGCTGCAGGTGCTCGCCGGTTTGTATCCGTTCGCCAAGCCGCTGCTCGATTGGGACCGGGCGGCGGACCGGCTGACGAAGCGGAGCAATACCGCGATGGCCGCCATTACGGGAGCGGGAACGATTCCGCAGAGCGGCAATTACCCCGTGCATCATCTGGACAGCCGCGCCCATCTCGGGGAGCTCGACGAGGAGTTCATTCAAGAGAGCCGGGTCGGCGACGTCTTCCGGCTCGGGACGAGTTCCTGGATGATCCGCGAAATCCGCCAGGATCGGGTATACGTCTCCGAAGCGGGCAACCGGTTCAGCGAGATTCCGTTCTGGCGCAACGAAACTCCCAGCCGGCCGTTCGAGCTCGGAGGGCGGATCGGCGAGTTCCTGCGCGAATTGTCCGAGCGCCTGGGGCTGAAGGAAGACGAGAAAGACTTGCCGGACGGCGAAGCGTCGGATGAAGCGGCTTCCGCATGGCTTCAGGAATCTTATGCCATGGAGCGGACCGCCGCCGAGGAGCTGATCGGCTTCGTCCGCTCGCAGCATCGGGCATGCGCCTTGCCGACGGACGGGCGTATCGTCGTCGAGCACTACAAAGACGTCATGAACCGGACCCACGTCATCGTTCATAATCTGTGCGGGAGAAACGTGAACCGGGCTTGGCTGCTGGCGATCGAGCGGCAGGTCGAGCAGTCGCTGCCTTACAAGCTGTACGGAAACGCCAAGGACAACGGCATCGAATTCGTGCTGCCCGAATGGGATTCGTCCTGGCTCCGCCTGTTCGGCCAGGTTACGCCGGACAACGTCGAACGGCTGCTGACCGAAGCGGTGACGGGATCGCCGCTGCTCGGCATCGCCTTTCGCCGGCTCGCGGAGAACGGCCTGCTGCTGTCCCGCAGCTTTACGCGAACGCCGCTCTGGCAGAAGAGGCTGCGCAGCGAGGAGCTGCTGCGCGAGGCGCTCCCTTATGCCGAAAGCTTTCCGTTCTTGCGGGAGGCGATGCGCGAAGCGATGCGCGATACGCTCGGCATCGACGAGCTGAGACGGCTGCTGGCGCGCATGGCGGCCGGGGAGATCGCCGTCGTCGCGAAGGAAACGCCTTATCCGTCCCCGTTCGCGGCCCAATTTCTCGCGGATTACGTGAATACGCAAGTGTACGAGGGAGACGGCCTGGACGACTCGATCCGGCTCCAATTGCTGAACGTCAGCAAGGAGCTTGCGGGGCAAGTGTTCGGCGCGAACGCGCTGCGGGACGCCGTCAGTCCGGAAGTCGCCGAGAGCGAGGAGCGGAGACTGAGCGGGGCGGATCGGCCTCCCGGCAGCGCGGACGAATTGGCCGCCGCGCTCAAGCGGCAAGGCGACATGACGGCACGGGAAATCGTCCGGCTCGCCGGCGACGCAGCGCCCGGCTGGCTGCGCCGGCTGGAGGAGCAGGGGAAGGCCGTCGTCGTCGAAGGCTTATCCGGAGACGGCGAGCCCCGCTGGATTTCCGCCGACGAGCGCGAGCTGTACGCCGGTTTTCCGCACTCGCACGAGTCGCTGATCTTCGTCCTCGGGCGGTATGCCGATCGCGTGCTGTCGTTCACCGAACGCGAGCTGAGCGAGCGATACCCGGCGTTAACCTTGGACGCCGCCCGGCTCGCGGTGGACCGGCTGCTCGACGCGGGGCTCATCGAGCGGGCCCCCCATGCCGCCAGCGACGACGAAAGGCTATGGTCGAGCGCCAAAGTCGCTTCGAGGCTTGTTCGCTTGACGATCCAACGCGCAAGGAGCCGCGCGGAGCCGATCGAAGCGGCGAAATGGTGCGGCACGATCGCGGCCCTTCAGCATGCCTGGCCCGGCACCCAACTGCAGGGAATCGACGGACTGCGGATCGTGCTGGAGAAGCTTCAGGGGCTGTTCTTGCCTTGGTCGCATTGGGAGTCGATCGTTCTGCCGTCGCGCATCGTTCCGTATCGCCGGGAGGATTTGGACTCGCTATGCGCATCCGGGGAAGCGCTGTGGATCGGCCGCAAGGAAGAGGGGGACAAGGAAGGGAAAGTCGCGTTTTTCCTGACGTCTTCGAAACCGTTGTACGCGCCTATTCTGAAGGAAGCGAACGCCAAGCCTTCCGGGCGGCCGGAGCTGCTGAAGCGTCTCGTCGCGGGCGGAGCCAGCTTCTTGACCCGGCTTAGCCGGGATGAAGGCCGGCCGCCGTCGGAAGTTCAAGCGGATTTAATGGCGCTGGTCTGGGAAGGCCGCGTCTCCAACGATCGGTTCGCGCCGCTCCGCTTGCAGGCCGGGAAGTCCGGAGACTGGGCGAAGACCGGTTCGGGGCTCGGGCGATGGTACGCGACGGAGACGTTGTCGGACGACGAAATTGAAGAGCGCGAGCGCGAAGCCGGCGAGAAGGGGGGAGGGGAGCCGCACGACGGCTCCGCGGATTCGTCCCCGTTGCTCGCGTGGACGCAGCATCTGTTGAATGCTTATGGGGTTCTCCATAAGGATCTTCTATCCAAGGCGGCGCCGTTTACTTGGGACGAAGCGTACCCGACGCTCCGGAAGCTCGAAGAATGGGGCGTTCTGGCGAGGGGGGCATTTATCCGGGGCAGTCCGGCCTTGCAATTCGCGACCCGCGAGGGGAGCGAAGCGCTGCGCCAACCGTTGCCCTCCCCGGAAGAACCGGCGTTCGCCGTACTGTCGGCGGCGGATCCGGCGAATCCGTTCGGCTTGTCGATCGACTGGCCGGGGAACCCCTCGGGCGCCACCTATTCCCGCAAACCGGGCAATTACCTGATCCTTCAAGGCGATCTCTGGCGTTACTGGGTCGAGAATAACGGCAGGAAAATTTGCGCCGTCGCGGCTCCGGCCGAACCGGACGAGACCGTTGCAGGCGGGCTGCCCCCGGACCGGGCGGCGGAGCTGCTGCTTCGGGCGCTGCGCACGGTCATCGGCCGCAGCCGGCTCGTGAAGATCAAGATCGACAGCGTGGACGGCGTTCCGGCGACCGAGACCGACCTGGGCGCCCGCTTCAGGAAGCTCGGCGCCGAGCGCGATCAACGTTCTCTCGTGATCTGGTCGAATTAACTTTGTCATTCACTTGATCTTTTGCTATCGGACACAGAAGACCTTATTTTGCCGAAACCCCATCATTTTGATGGCAATTCGGACAGACGATCCGTCGATGATAAAAGGCCGAAATCGCAATCTCGGAGGCAGACGGATCCTCTGTCCGAACGGCGTAGGGTTGGAGCAAGGCGAGGCTGTAGGCGATGGAGCAAGGCGGGGCCGTGGCGATGGACGGGGTGAAAGGTGAGCGGAATACGAAAAACAGATAACGAAACGCGATAAGGACCGTCAGGGCGAACTGACGGTTATTCTTATTATTGTCGCTGTTGTCGGCTGAGTTCACGAAATTCGCGAGATGGATCTCGGCTTTTCTCTTGGCAGATGACATGGATCGCTTCTCTGCGAATCGAAATATCGATCGGCGTTTCGCCGATGACTTCCCCGTCCCCGTGCGCCAGCATCGGGTTGCTAGAGAATATTTTTATTTCTTGCCCCCGAAGCATCGAAATTCCGGGACGATAAATATGTTTTCCGGCAATTACCCGCGGAAATATTCGGATGACTCCAAAACGGGAAATCCCGTGCACGATGCAAATATCAAATACCCCGTCCGTATAAGAAGCATCGGGGCAAATGTGCATTCCTCCGCCGTAATTCGGGATATTGGCCACGGCAATGAGCCATACGTCCGAAAAGCTCATTTCCGTTTCGTCCACTTTGATGTTCACCGTGAGAGGGCGGTAACGGAACAAGACCTGAAGCAAGCTTAATACATAAGTCAATCGTCCCAAGCTTAACGCGTTAAACCATTTTTTATAGCGCGAATGATTAACGGTTTGCGCGATTTGTCCATCAATCCCGATCCCGACTACGGTGACGCAGGCTTTGTTTCCGCTTTGCGCCATGTCCATTTTTTTGATCGTTCCGGTTAGCATATGGTCCAGCGCTTTTACGGGGATCAACGGGATTCCTAACGCCCTGGCCAAATCGTTGCCGGATCCCGCAGGAATAACGCCTAACGGGATGCCGCTCCCTGCCAACTCGCCGGCAACGCTTTGGACCGTGCCGTCGCCTCCTACAACCGCCACAACGTCGACCCGTTCGGTTTCTTTCACGAATTTCCGCAACAAATAAGCGGCTTGATCCGGGCTTTCCGGAAACTCGACGCGATAATCGATTTCTTTTTCCCGGAGCAATGGTTGAATTCGTTTCCACGCCTTTAATCCATGTCCGTTTCCGGAAAGACGGTTCACAATAAAGTAAAACATGCCGGGTCCCCTTTCGTGCCACCCGTCATTTTTTCCGCAAGCTCGGCGAATTATTCAAAGTCATCGCGACATGCTTTTTGAGGGATGCATAAACGGAACCATCCCATCCCATACTATTTTGAAGAATCTGGGAACAACAAAGGGGTATTTATTTTCGAAGGGTGGTTCCGATGAGTTCCTTGCGATTTCAATTTTCCATTCCCCGATATCTATTCGGCCGAACGATTCGTAAATTGATCCCGTCTCTTCTGTGGAATTCGGGGCTATCCTGTTTAAGATATCAAAACATGCCGGATCCCGTTCTGCCGAACGAAGAATGGTTGAAGATCAAAGTGGCCTACGGCGGCATTTGCGGCAGCGACATGAATCTGATTTATTTGCATGACAGTCCTTCGATCTCTCCTTTCACTTCGTTTCCTTTTACGATCGGTCACGAAGCGGTGGGTACGGTCAGCGAAGTCGGATCGAAAGTCGCGGGCTTCGGAGCAGGAGACCGGGTGGTGGTGGATCCGGTTTTGTCATGTGCGGCCAGAGGAATGCCCAGTCCTTGCCATGCTTGCCGGCGCGGAGATTACAGTCTTTGCAGCCATATCACCGATGGCGATATTGCCGCCGGCTTGTTGATCGGGGCGTGCAGAGACACCGGGGGAAGCTGGGGGCCTTATCTTGTCGCGCATCGGAGTCAAGTGTTGAAGCTGCCGGAAGAAGTGGACGATTTGAACGGCGTGATGGTTGAACCTTTCAGCTGCGCGCTGCACGCTGTAATGCGCAACCCGCCGGGGAATGAGGATACGGTTCTAGTGATCGGCGCGGGAACGATCGGGATCTGCGTGGTCGCTGCCATTCGAGCCTTGGATATCCCGTGCAAGATCGTCGTTTTATCCAAATACGAGCTCCAGACGAAGTTGGCGCTCCGCTACGGCGCCGACGAGGTGGTCAGGCTGTCGCGCCGGCATGAAACGATAGGCGAGATTGCCGCGGCTTTGAAGGCAAAAGTGATGAAACCGATAATGGGTCCCGCTGTCGTGCAGGGAGGCGCCGATCTCGTCTTCGAATGCGTCGGCAACGGCAGGAGCATCCATGATGCGCTTCGGTTCGCCCGAAGCGGAGGAAAGGTCGTTCTTCTCGGGCTGGCCGGCATATTGGATCGAATCGATTGGACGACGGTCTGGCTGAACGAGCTGGATGTGAGGGGAAGCTTCGCTTACAGCACCGAGAATTATCAGGGAAGACGGATGAGGACATTGCAGATTGCGATCGAACTGATGAAGCTCGGAAAGGTCGATCTAGCCCCCTTGATCACCCATCGTTTTCCCCTCGCGAATTATAAAGCCGCCTTTACCACTGTCGCCAATAAAGGAAGAGGAGCTTGCATGAAAGCGGTATTCGAACTTTAAGAGGAAGTTCAAAAAGTCCAATTTTGATCACGAAGTGATTCAGGAAGCGGATTCGACGTCGAATCTTGAATTCAGCCGGTTCTTCCGGTACTCACGTAGATTTGACTACGCTCCGTTCCTCATCACCGGTCTTCATCCAACCTTCTCGGTGCTGAAAATCGGACTTTTTGAACTCGAACTTTAAGAAGCAACTAGGAGGATGGATGATGGAGGTTTTTACGCTTTCGGGAACATGCGCAAGTCCTTTTCTGTCCCGGTTTGCAGAGAGGTTAACGGAGAAATTCAAATCGGAAGGGTATCGATACGAAGCGGACCGGCAGGATCATATCCGGGTCGTGTTCAATTTCATCCATCCGGATCATCCAAGACCGTTTCGCCGAAAAGCGCAGGCGACTTTTGTCGTTTCCGTTATGGAAGCCGTACATCGGAAAGAAGAGCCGGTGCTGAAGACGGCTTATCCTTATCTAATCCGTTCGCTGTCCAACCATCTGATCTACATCTGCCATTGCGAAGATGCCACCGACGTCTATTTTATCACTCCCGAGCAGGGGTGCTACAAAACCGCTTTTGACCCGCAAGACGAACATTCGTTTTACCGGACGCTTTACGAAAGACTCGAGCCGCTCGCTTCTTCCCAGCTCGTAATCGACAACGAGTTCCACGATGATTTGCCCGAGGAATTGTGGGACGGCGACGAAATTACGATCAAGCTGAGAGCAGCCGGGCAGCAGCTGGATCAATTGAATTTGCTGCCGGCTCCTTTTCCGATTCAAGACTATTTAAACGAGCGGGATATGAAGCATTTAAAGAGGCTGTACGGCATCGGAGGGCTAAGCTATGGAAATCTCAGCAGCCGGAAAGATCGGCACGCGTTTTGGATGAGCGCCGCCGGCTGCAACAAAGCGGATATGAAAACGATCGGCAAAGACATTCTTTATGTCAAAGGCTACGATCCGTCATCCAAGTCGATGCAAATAAGCGTACCTTCAAACGTTACGCCCAACCGGGTATCCGTCGACGCGATCGAACATTGGATGGTTTATTCCGCGCATCCGGAGATCGGCGCCGTCGTTCATATTCATGCCTGGGTCGACGGAGTGAAGGCAACGGAAATCAACTATCCCTGCGGCACGATCCAACTCGCTCAAGCGGTCGCCAAATTGATCGACGAACAAGACGAACCGGCAAGAACGATTATCGGATTGAAAAACCACGGTCTTACGATTACGGGACCCGATTTGGATGATATTTTCGATCGGATCGACGGCCGGATCCTTCCGCAAGTCCCGATGGGTTGAATACCGTTAAATTCAAGAACAAGAATCGGGGTCAGGCACATGGAGAAAACGATATACGAAATTCAATATAACGAAGGGTTTATCGTGCGGATGATATCCGATAGCGATTCCATGGGGCAGTTAGAATTCGATAAGCGCGCTTTCGAGGCGGTGCTGGCGGATATGGTATTGCGCGCGAGAGAGCAACCGGCCAACCTCGAAGACGTGGAAGCATTGTGGCGATGGGGCTGCGCCCAGCTCGGCCTGGCCTTGCAAAAAACGGTGCTGGCCGAGGATGGGGACAGGGATCCGCTGGACACTTTGATCCATACTGCCTTTCGGCTCAAGGGAATGTCGAACGCGGAGGGAACGGAACGGGAGCAATCGGTCTCCCCGGCGTACCTGATGGAGCATCTCCTTTCCTATATCCATAAGGAGGATCACATCGAATCGGTCATTTACGTCGCCCGGATGAACGACGGATCGATCTCGACAGGGTGGACCGACTTGGCCCATACGGAAGCGATCGGCTTGCTGGAAGTCGGAAAGCTTCAAGTCGCGAAAGAAATGGGCAAGGATCGGGATTCCGGCAAATAAGACTGGTCGAAAAGGTAAATCCTATTGTTTGAATTCCATATCTGGAGGAGGAAAAATAACAATGCAGTTAGCGGTACACGAGGCACAAGACCTGCATGAGTTGGCAATGAGCTGCGTCAATTCCATCACGAATATGGCTTGTTTTCTAAGCCTGGTCCAGGATACCGATTTAAAGTCCATCCTGCAGAAGCACTTCCCGCTTCATATTCAAGATTACAACATGAAAGCGGAATTTCTGAGCAAAGCGGAAGGGACGACTGCGAAGCTGCAGGTCCCCGATTTGCAACCGACCCTGCAGTCCTTTACCCAGGCTCCGGTCAGTCCGTCGCCAGCCGCTCCCAGAACGGCACTCCAGCAGTTTAACGATCGGGAAATCGCGACCGCATATTTGCTTACGCTGAAAAGAGCAGGCAGGGAATACGCATGGGCAGCGATGGAGATGAGCAATCCGCAGCTGCGAACCTTCCTGGAGGATGCGTTCCGGATGAGCTCGCGCCATGCTTATGAAGTCTGGCAATGGATGGTCAAGAAGGGATACTATCCATTGGAAGCCGCCGCGACAGCGACTCTCGATACGTTTGGCCGCATGTATCAGCCGGTTCAGCAGCCGGTGGCGGCCCATTAGTTTCCCTAAAAGCCTAAGCCGCCCTTAGAAGGGGCGGCTTTTGGCTTCAACCAGAACCTTAATCTTTTACGATCCGTTACGTTGAGCGGAGAAAAGGATTTCGTTATAAACAAAACCTTTCGTAAATTTTTTCAACACCTGGCATTGATACTGCCCGCCATGAAAAAAGTTCAAGTAGTCTGCTTCCGTTCGGATGTACTTCCCGTCATCGAACCAGTTCATAAAACGGTTATGAAACGGCGTATGGTCGAAAAGGCAAGGCTCCAGGGCAATAATTCTCCCATCGGGCTTCAGAATTCTTTCAAACTCCGACAAGTAATCCTTGATTTGCCCGTCATGCAGGTGATGGAACACCGCTATGACAACAATGTAGTCCATCGAGTCGTTTTCGACCGGAATCCGTTTCTCGTCGAACAATGCAAAACGATGACTCGGATACAAGCGTTTGGCAAGCCCGACCCTTCTGGCATCGGGTTCGACGCCAAAATAAAACTCGGGCTTGCACATGCGGCAATTCGCGCCGGTTCCGCATCCGAAATCGAGAACCATTTTGTTCTCGAGATCGAAATGACCGTTGATATGGTTGTGGATATATTTTTTCGTGAACCATCGCGGACGGATAAACCAGTGATACAGTCGCGGAGAGAGGGGCATGATTCGGTAGTCACCACCTGATCAAAGTAACGGTGACTAATATGCCCCGGGCCTTTAATCGTTATGCATGGAGCTTGCTGACATTCATGTCCGGCAAGCTCTGCGGAACTAGCGGATTCGTATCGCTTTCTTGTAGAGAGGATACAGCCACTTGACGCCGCTCGGCGTTAACGTATCCGCCAGCAGGTGAGAAGCGTAGCCGGCCGTCGCGACGGCCGCGATGCCCGGGATGCCGAGCTCGTTTTCCAAGCCTCGTCCGATCGCGCCCCAGGCGATCAGCGCCCAGAGCGAATGCGTCAATCCCCGATGCTTCAGCCACGGGGCGACGACGACGAACGCGCCGAAACCGACGAGCCAGCTTTGGCCCGTGCGCGCCCCATACGCCAGCAATCCGCCGCCGACCGCGCTGACGAGCGCGTTGCGGACGGCGCCTTGCTTGGCGACGAACCCGATCAGGAGAGCCGCGATCGCGCATGCGGCGTATCCGGAATCGAACCGGTCCATCGCGAAATGAAGATAGGCGAGACCGGCCGCCAGAGCCAATCCGGTCCATAGCGCCAATTGGCGGAGCAGCTTGGACAGCTTCGAGATCTTGCCGCTGAGGATGCTCGGTCCGTCCAGATCGGCGCTCAGCGCCGATAAGCCGGCAACCGACAGATACAGCGCGGCATGGTCCATGCCGGCCGGATAGTACAGGCAGGCCACTCCTCCTATGGCGAGGCCGATGCCCAGATGGGTCTTTCCTTTCATTCGTTAACCTCCGCTGACTGACTGGATGGGCAAACATATGTTTGCCCATCCATTATACGCGCGGAATGAAGGAAGGGGAATCCGACCTAACGACTATATACGGGGGCTTATTGAACCCGCCCCTTGTATTTGCCCGTGTTAGAGCTCCCGCGACTAGCACGGAGATCCACGAATCGCGGCCGCCGGCGTCGAGCAGCATCGGATTGACGATCACGTGGTTGGTCATCCCGTTCGAGAGCATAAGAATCGTGCCAGCCTGGAAAAAACTGATTTTCGCTTTCGAGTCCGACAAGACGAGATCACCCGGTGAATTAGGAATGGATGGTTCTTCCATACTATGCTCGAACGGCGGACGAACTATGTACGGCGGCGGGGGCTGCAGGCGACTCGGCTCCGTTCGCGGGCTTGCATGAAAAAATTTTAATCTTTCATCCGACAGAATGAGAACCGAAGCAGCTCAAGGTTTTTCAAGAGTTTGGGGAGTCCGTCCGAGATCGACAAATTTACTTTTTTTATTCGCATAAAGAATGACAAGCTTTTCAGTCGCATATAGGTACAATCAATACACGAATTGCGAGCAGCCTTCACCAATCCGAGGAAAGAGGTGCAGTCGAATGCGTGGAAATTTCATCCGTAAATGGTTGATTGGCCTGGCGGGGGCGGCCATGATCGTCGCGATCGTCGATGCGTCTTCATCCGCAGGGGGGCCGGAATCGGCCGACTTTGCCGGCGAACGAAGCTTCGCGGCCCATCCGTCGGGATGGCCGGCAAAGCCGTTTGAGACGCTAGCGGGCGGAACGATCCCGGAGGCATCGCCTGCCGAAAGCGCGCCCGGCGAAGGTTCGTCAATCGAAGCGTCCCAGATCGGTTCCGGGCCGAACGGCATTCCGTCCGGCGCGGCAGCCGGGCCGGCGGGCAATCCGGATGCCGCCGATTCCGCGGCGATCGCCCGCGGCTCCGAGACCGCCCCAGTCATCGCCAAAAACGAAAACGAAGTACATATATCCGCTTTGCCGGCGCCGTCGCGCGTCGTGGAAGTGACGGCCTATTACTTAAACGTCAGAGCGAACGGCTACACCGGTTCGAAGATTATCGACGTCGTGGAGAAGGGGACGCGGCTGGAGATCGTCTCCGAAAACGAAAAAGGCTGGCTGAGAGTCAAAGGGGGAGGTTACGTTCACGGGGCGTATACGGAACCGGCGCCCGCGAACGCGGGTTCGAACGGGGCGAAGGAATCGCGGTTAACCGTTCCGGGAGCGTTTCGGCTGGCGACGGCGGAGCCGTCCGCGACGAGGGGGGAGACGGCCGCACGGGAGCCGGAAAGCGGGCAAGCATCGGACAAGGCGGGCAGTCCGCTGAAGCCGACGTCCGCGGTCGAGACGGAGTCCGGGTTGACGGAAGAGGATATCGCGCTCATGTTCGAAGGCACGGCCTTGGCCGGCCACGACCTGGAAAGCACGATTCTCGAAGTCGAAGAGCAGTACGGCATCAACGCGCTGTTCACGATCGCGGTCATGAAGCTCGAGAGCGGCAACGGCAGCAGCAACATCGCCAAGAAAAAGAACAATTTGTTCGGGTTGAACGCGACCGGGCCGGATCCGCACAGCAAAGCTTTCAGCTTCGAAACGAAGGGGGACAGCGTGCGGAAATTCGGGCAGCTGCTTGCCGACAACTACGTGGACAAAGGGCTGACGACGATCGAGAAGATCGCCCGCAAATACTGTCCGGCCAACGCCAAGTGGCCGTCGCTGGTGAAAAACATCATGAATCGGGATTTCAAGAAATTGAACGCTACTTGAACCAGCCTTTCTCGTTGAACCGTTTGATCGCTTCCACGCGGTTGCTGACGTTCAGCTTGTCGAGAATGGCGGAGATGTAATTGCGGATCGTGCCCGTCGTCAAGAACAGCTCTTTCGCGATTTCCTTCGTGTTCTTGCCGTCGGCGATCAGGCCGAGCACTTCCTTCTCGCGCTCGGTCAGCGGATTGCCGCCGTCGTCGCCGTAGGCTTCGTCGACCAGCTCCGGGGCATAGACGCGGCGTCCCGCGAGCACGCTGCGAATCGTGCTCGCGAGCTCCTCGCTCGGGCTGTCCTTGAGCAAGTAGCCGCCTACGCCGGCTTTGATCGCCCGTTCGAAGTAGCCGCTGCGGGCGAACGTCGTCAGGATAATGATCTTGCAAGGCTGGTCTTTCAAGCGTTCGGCCGCTTCCAGTCCGCTTAGGCCCGGCATTTCGATGTCCATGATGCAGACGTCCGGCTTGCGCAGGCGCACGAGCTCGACCGCTCGTTCGCCGTCCGAGGCTTTGCCGACGACTTCCATGTCATCTTCGAGGTCGAGCAGCGAGCCTAACGCGCCGAGAAGCATGCGCTGGTCTTCGGCGATGACGATTCGAATCATATCGTGGCCTCCTTGTCTTGACGGTTCGGGAGGAGCGGGATTTTGGCGGCGATCGCCGTTCCGTCTCTCGTATCGATGTGCAGCGTGCCGTTGACGAACTCCAACCGTTCCTTCATCCCTTGCAGCCCGTGGCCCTGACGGAAATTGAGCTGGTCCTTGCGGCTCGTCCCGTCGTCGTGCACGATCATGACCGTCTCGGTCGCGGATTGGCGGAACATCAGCGTGCAGACGGCGGCGTTGCTATGCTTGACGACATTGTTGACGGCTTCCTTGAGACACATGCTCAGGACGTTCTCCGCGAGCAGGGAGACGTTCTTGGGGACCGTTCCGTCTTCCATGCGGAACTCGATCTGCGCCGCCTTCAAGATTTGCTTGATGCGTTCGATTTCGTCTTCCAGCTTGATCCCCCGCATCTCGGAGACGAGCAGCCGCACTTCCTGCAGCGCCGTTCTTGCCGTTCGCTGCACGTCCTTGATCTCGGAGCGCGCCCGCACCGGATTGCTGGCGACGAGCTTGTGCGCGAGATCGCTCTTGAGGCCGATGAGCGACAGCTTCTGCCCGAGCGTATCGTGCAGATCGCGGGCGATGCGCTGGCGCTCCGCCAGCTTCACCAGCTCGGAGATGCGCTGGTTGGCATCCTTGAGCTGTTCCTGCAGCTCGCCTTGCTTATTGCGGTTATAGCTGCCGAGCGGAAGCAGAACGACGGCGATCAGGCTGATCAGGATAAAGGGCGTTTGGGTGATAAAAAATTTGTCCTGCAGCACGAAGCCGAGATTGACCGCGAGGAAGCTGGTGACGAGATGAACCGTGTACAACGTGATGAACCCGGCCTTGTTCTGGATGTTGCCGATGAAGAACGCGAGGAAGAACGCGAAATAAGCATAATTGAACAGCAGCGTCATGGCGATGGAGATGGCGATCTGGACGCTCGTTCCGACGTATACGGGCCAACCTCTCGCCTTCATCGTCAGCCTGTAGCAGAAGAAAAAAGCGAGGATCATGAGAATGCCGGCGGCGATCTCGAGCTCGGAAGAGGAACGGAAAATAAAATAAAACGGCAAGATGAAAAACATGAGCCATACGTAGGGGCTGACTCCGGTCGTCTTCGGGAATAGCTCGATTTTTTTCAGCCGTTTGATCATCCGTTGCCGCTCCCCATCGAAATGCCCGGTTTTTCTCATTCTAACATAGGAAGCCCCGTTACGACGAATGTTACGCCACTTCGCCCTTGTCCGCGGGTTCCGCATGCGCGGCATTCGCGGAAGAACGCTTGGCCGCCTCGAGTCGAGGCTTGATCTCGCGGAACGTGACGAACGTTTTGGCCTGCTCGTCCCACAGCTTGAAGCGAATCGCCTTCAGGCTCGTCGCCAGCGTGATCGTCGTGGCGTGCTGCAGCGGAGGGACGGCGTTGTGCGCTTGCTCCAGACGGTAATTCGGCACTCGCGGGCTGAGATGGTGAACATGGTGGAAGCCGATATTGCCGGTCATCCATTGCAGCAGCCGGGGAAGCTTGTAATAGGAGCTGCCTTCGACGGCCGCTTTGACATAGCTCCATTGGTCTTCGTGCTCGAAATAAGAATCCTCGAACTGGTGCTGCACGTAGAACAGCCAGATGCCCGCCATGCCGGACAGCATGAAGATCGGCGCGTGCACGAGCAGCGCGTTCTGCCAGCCGAGCGCCCAGAAGACGAGGCCGTACAGCGCGACGATGCCGGCGTTCGTGATCCACGTATTGACGCGTTCTTCGCGCCGGGCGCCTCTGCGATTGAAGCGGTACTCGATCAGGAAGATCGCGAACGGGCCGATGACGAACAGCACGAACGGGTTGCGGTAGATTCTGTACCGGAGCTTCGTCCAGGCGGAAGCCGCGATGTACTCGTCCACCGTGAGCACCCACATGTCGCCGATGCCCCTCTTGTCGAGGTTGCCGCTCGTAGAATGATGGATCGAATGGCTGCGCCGCCATTGCCGATAGGGGAACAAGGTCAGGATCCCGGTCACCGTGCCGACGATTTCGTTGGCCTTGCGGTTTTTGAAGAACGACTGATGGCAGCAATCGTGGAAAATGATGAACGTGCGGATGACGAAGCCCGCGGCGAATACGGCGAACAGCAGCGTCAAGGCATAGGATAAGGACAAGCTCCAATAAGCGGCCGCCCACAATAGAAAATAGGGGACCAGCGTGTTCAGCAGTTGTTTGACGCTCGCGCGCGTATCGGAGTGCTCGTAAGGAGCCACTCCTTTTTTCAGTTGTTCCTTGTTCGACATCGGGTTCCTCCTCGCGAAGCCTTCGGCTTCCGGCTCTGCTATAGCCATTGTAAAAAAATCCGCCGGATCGGGTTAGTCATAAGTGTCAGCAATCGGGCATGACATTTGTCATGCCGAAGCGATATGCGCAACAAGAAAGGGTTTTGTCGAAGAGTGTCGAACATCTACAATGGAGTATCGAACAATAGATCCGGAGGCATGGACGTGTCCATTAAAGCCAAGCTTTCGTTATTCATTGCGGCGACCGTCACGATCATCTTGGCGTTGAATATATCGATTTATTACTTCGGCTCCAAGAACGAGCTCGAAAGCGAACTCCGCCAGGAGATGATCACGATCGCCAAGCAGGTCGGGTCGAGTCTCGACGCGGCGGAGAAGGCCAAGCGGTTCATGGAGGAGTCGATCGGCGAGAAGCTGCGGGCGGCCGCGATCGCCGCCAAGAGCGCGCTCGACCCGCGCAGCGACCGGGTGACGAATGAACGGCTCGCTGAGCTCAGCCGGGAGCTCGGGATCGATCATATATCCTTATGGAGTCGAACGGACGACGACATTGTCGTCGTCAAGTCTTCGAACCCGGACGAGCTCGGCATCGGATCGAAAACGTGGGATTACTGGTACGAAGCATTCAACGAACTCCTGGATAAACGCGAAGTGACGATCGAGCAAGGGCAAAAGTTGCGGCATTACTGGTCGGGGCCGACCCAATTTTCCACATCGGATCCGGATTCGGTGAACAAATGGGGCTATTACTTCGACGGATCGACCGATTACATCATCAACCCGTATATCGACGCGCGCGCGTTTCTGGCGTTCGACGATCAGATCGGGACCGCTTCGCTTATCCAGAGCTTAAAGCAGGACAATCCCGACATTCTCGAAATTACCGGCTTCGATCCGAAGTTTTTCGGCAAACCGCAGATCGTCAAAGTAAAAAAGGGCCGGATCGTGCGCAATTTGGACGTCAGGGACATTCCGTTCGGCAGCTACGAATACGCGAATCCTCCAGCCGACGCCGCCTTCGTGAAGGAAGCCGAAGCGACCGGAGGCGTCGTCGCGGCGAAGATGCGGCTGCAAGGCAAGGACGTCATCAAGAGCTTTATTCCGCTGAGCGAGACCGCTCCGTTCGTCATCAGCGTCGTATTCGACTACGAAGCGATTACCGGCGCGCTGAACCGCCAGTTGGCGCTGCACTCGGCGATCGCGCTCGGACTGATCGTGCTGGCCTGGATCGCCAGCTATATCGTCGCCGGCTGGCTCATCCGTCCGCTCCGTCACGTTCTCGACAACGTCAACGAGATCGCGGAGGGCAGATTCGGGAGAAGGATCGACGTCCGCAGCCGGGACGAGCTCGGCTTCCTGTCGAACCGCGTCAACGCGATGGCCAGGCACCTCCAGGATTATACGGGCAAGCTGCGCGATTCGGCGGAAGAGCTCCGAAGCATGAAGGAATATTTGGAATCGTTCGTGAATCATACGTCGGACGCGATCTACGTCACGGACTTGGACGGCAAGACGATGCGGATCAATCAAGCGTTCGAGAAGATGTTCGGCTGGAGCGGGGCAGAGGTGATCGGGCAGCGGCTTCCCAACGTGCCGGCGGAATACGCCGCGCAATACGAGGCGATCCGGCGGCGCGTGGAGAGCGGCGAAGCGGTCGCCGATTACGAAACGGTGCGGCTGCGGAAGGACGGCAAGACGATCGACGCGAGCATTACCGTATCCCCGATCCGCGACGAGGATCAGACCGTCGTCGCGATCGCCGAGATCGCGCGGAACATCTCCGCGCGCAAGCAGACCGACGAAGTCATCCGCCGCTCCGAGAAGCTGGCGGTCATCGGGCAATTGGCCGCGGGGGTCGCGCACGAGATCCGCAATCCGCTCACGACGCTGCGCGGCTTCGTGCAGCTGGGCCGGAAGGGCACGCTGACGCCCGCTTATCTGGAGGTCATGCTGTCGGAGCTCGACCGGATCAATCTGATCGTCGGCGAGCTGCTCGTCTTGTCGAAGCCGCAGGCAAGCCGGTTCCGGCAGGTCGACGTTCGCGAGCTGCTGAACGACATCGCCACGCTGATGGATCCGCAGGCGGGATTGCTTAATCTCAAGATCGAGACGCGCTGCGAGGACGGATTGCCCTCGCTGCTCGGCGATCCGAATCAGCTCAAGCAGGTGTTCATCAATTTGCTCAAAAACAGCATCGAATCGATGCAGGAGACGAGCGGGACGATCGTCGTCGAGGCGGCGGCCGAATCCGGAACCGACGTGTTCGAAGCAGCGGTCGCGATCCGGGTGATCGACAAGGGAAGAGGCATCTCCGAAGAAGATTTGAAACGGGTCGGGGAACCGTTCTTTACGAGCAAATCCTCGGGCACCGGACTCGGGATCATGGTCAGCCAGCGGATTATCGCGAACCATCGGGGGACGATGAGCATCCGCAGCAAGGTCGGGGAAGGCACTTGCGTGGAAATCCGGCTTCCGATCCGGCCCTGACGGCCTTATTGCGCTAGGGGCGGGCGTTCGGATACAATATAGCCGATACCGGGCATACGTTTGCTTGAAATTCGGATGAGGGGGATGGAGAAAATGTCTACCGCCACGATAAGCGTGCAAGGCATGTCCTGCAATCATTGCGTCGCTTCGGTCGAAGGCGCGGTCCGCGAGCTCGGCGCGCAAGCGCGCGTCGATCTGGCCAAGGGCGCGGTCTCGGTCACTTACGACGAGTCCAAAGTATCGCTGCAGGCGATCAAAGATGCGATCGAGGATCAAGGCTACGACGTCGGCTAGCGGATGCAACCTTCCGCGCGTACTTCAAGGTTGGCCGGATGGATCGGCCGGCCTTTTTTATTTAGCATCGACCGGAGGGATCGAACGATGAAAGGCGTCCCATCGACAAGCTCGGGGCTTTATTATATCGAGACGAACGAAATGAAGATCGGCGGAAGCAACGAGGCGCAGATTGCGCCGCGTCCGCTGGAACGCTTCGGATTCGTGAAGACGGCAGGCATTGCCGCGCGGCTGGACGGCTCGACGCGCAAGCCGGTCAAGCTCGCCGCGGGCGAGCTGTTCTTCCTGCCGGCCGGAAGAGCGATGTTCGCCCGCTCGCTCTCGACGAGCGACGCGATCGTTGCGTTCGTCGTTTTTCTCGCGGACCATAACGAGGATTGGGCAAGCCGGCGATCGGAACGCGATATCGCCGTCTTCCGCATGCCGCAGATGAAAAATTGGCTCGACGAGTTCCGCAGCCGCGACGGCGAATCGCCGTTGCCGGAATATTACCAGCTGCAATCCCGGCTGTACGCGCTTGCCTCGGCTTTTTTCGAAATCCGGCCGCAGCCCAAGCCGGAAGACACCGAAATGATCGCTTACGTCGAGCAAGTCCGCAGGCGCATTCTCGAGCATTACGAAGCGCCCCTCGACATGGAAGAGCTCGCGAGAGGCTCCGGCGCGGGGCCAAGCCGATTTTACCGGTCTTTCCGCAAAATTACCGGCATCAGCCCGCTGCAATATTTGATCGGCACGCGGCTGGGCGCTTCGCTGCGCCTGCTCGCGGATCCGAGCGTCGGCGTCGCGGAGGCCGCCCACTCGGTCGGCTATCCCGACGAATATTATTTCAGTCGGCTGTTCAAGAAGCAGATGGGCATCGCGCCGACAGAATACGCTTCGCGGGCCCAAATCTCGTTAGCCGTGCTCAGCCCGATTTTCCTGGGGGATTTGGCGGTGTTCGGCATCAGTCCGGCCGTCTCGTTGAGAAGGGGCTGGCATGAGGACGCCGATCGTCTGGACGCGTATTTAGCGGAGATCGGACAGGCCCGTCCCGAGCTTATTCTGACGGGACCCGTGCCGGACACCCTGAGGGGGAGGCTGGAGGCGATCGGGCCGGTCGAGGCGATCGATTGGAAGCGGCAGCCTTGGAAATCGCGACTGATCCGGATTGCCGGCTTGCTGAGATTGGAAACCGTGGCGGAGCGCTGGCTCTCGGAATTCGACCGGAAAACCGCCAACGCGCGGGAATTGGTCGCAGAACGGTGGCCCGACCGATCCTGCCTGATCGTCGGCGTGCGGGCGGGGAACTTCCGCGTATACGGCAAGCGGGGCCAGAAGCTGGCCGGCGTGCTGTACGGCGAGCTCTCGTTCAAAGCCCCTCCGGCCGCCGAAGAGTTCGGCTTCGCGGATTACGATCAAGTGGAACGATTGCCGAAGCTCGGGGAAGACTTCGCGCTGTTTATTGTCGAATTCCCCGCGGAAGCGGCGTTCTGCGCGGAATTGGAACGAAGGTGGAGGGAGTCGGCGGAGAAGCCGTGCGTCCTCATTCGTCTCGACGAACCGTTCAACTATAACGCTGAGATGCATGAACGTCTGATCGACTGCATCGTCCTGCATATGAACGCCGAATATCGGTCGAAATAGAAATGTCCATGGAGAAATCGAAATGTCCATTCCGATTTCTCTTTTTTCATGTAAAATGAGAAAAGCAAGTGCGAATGAGAATCATTATCATGAAGAAAGAGAATCGGAAATGAAAATCGGATACCTGTGGTTTGCGCTAATCGTTCTTTCTTGTACATCGTTGTTCGTCGGGGTGTCGGATATTTCGCCGCGGCACTTGTTCAGCATGACCGAGTATCAGTGGGAGATCATGAAGATCAGCCGGATTCCCCGCCTGATCAGCATCGTGATCGCCGGCGTGGGCATGAGCGTCGTCGGACTCATCATGCAGCAGCTGGCCCGCAACAAATTCGTCTCGCCTTCTACGGCGGGCACGACGGATTCCGCGAGCTTGGGCGTGCTCGTCTCGATCCTGCTTTTCCCCGGAGCTTCGCCGCTCGTGAAGGTCGCCATCGCGTTCGTCTTCGCCTTGGCCGGGACGCTGCTGTTCATGCGGATTTTGACCAAAATCCAGTTTCGCGATCCGATTCTCATCGCGCTCGTCGGCTTGATGTTCGGCGGCATCGTCGGTTCGGCGACGACGTTCCTGGCGCTCAAATACAATTTGCTGCAGAGCGTGAACAGCTGGCTGTTCGGAAGCTTCTCGAGCATTCTGAAGGGCAATTACGAGATGCTCTACGTCAGCCTGCCGCTTATCCTGATCGCCTACTTGTACGCGAACCGGTTTACGATCGCGGGCATGGGCGAAGAGTTTGCGGTCAATCTCGGGCTGAAGTACCGCCAGGTCGTCAATCTCGGCCTCGGGATCGTGGCGCTCGTCTCCGCGGTCATCCTGCTGACGGTCGGCTCGCTGCCGTTCCTCGGACTGATCATTCCGAATCTGGTCTCGATCTACAAGGGCGACAATTTGCGCAGCAGCTTGCCCCATACGGCATTGCTCGGCGCCGTGTTCGTGCTGGCCTGCGACATCTTGGGAAGGCTCATCATCTATCCGTACGAGATTTCGATCGGGCTGATGGTCGGCGTCATCGGAAGCGGAATCTTCCTCTACTTGCTGCTAAGGAGGAAGAACTATGCTTGACAAGTGGAAACTGACGCTGCTCGCCGGGATCACAATTGTCTTGATCATCGTCTTCATGACGATCGACGGCAGCGGCAACTGGGACTATATTTTACCGCGCAGGGCCAAGAAGATATTGGCCATTCTGCTGACCGGCGCGGCGATCTCGATCTCGACGGTCATCTTCCAGACGCTGACGAACAATAAGATTTTGACGCCGACGCTGATCGGTCTCGATTCGCTGTACCTGCTGCTGAACACGGCGATCGTGTTCGTCTTCGGCTCCACGAAGCTGACTTCGATGGACAAGAACGTGCAATTCCTGTTGGCGGTCGGCCTGATGATCGTCTTCGCTGGGCTGCTCTACAAGCTGCTCTTCCGGAAGGAAGGCAATCACATTTACTTCCTGCTGCTCGTCGGCATCATCTGCGGAACGTTCTTCTCCAGCATCTCCAGCTTCATGCAGATGCTGCTCGACCCGAACGACTTTCTCGTCGTGCAGGACAAGATGTTCGCCAGCTTCAACAACATGAACACCGACGTCCTGATCATGGCGATCTCGATCGTCGTTGTCGCGATCGTCTATTTCTATCGCGACTATAAATACTTGAACGTTCTATCCCTGGGAAAAGAGCATGCGGTCAATCTCGGCGTCCCGTACGACCGGATCACGAAGCGGCTGCTCATTCTGGTCGCGCTGCTCGTCTCCGTATCGACGGCGCTCGTCGGGCCGATCACGTTCCTCGGCTTGCTCGTGTCGAACATCGCGTACCGCATGCTGAATACGTTCAGGCATGGCGTCGTGATCGCAGGTGCAGTGCTGATCAGCTTCGTCGCGCTCGTCGGCGGTCAACTGATCGTAGAACGGGTGTTCACCTTCTCCACGACGCTAAGCGTCATTCTGAACTTTGTCGGCGGCATTTACTTCCTATACTTACTGTTGAAGGAGAGCAAATCGACGTGATTGAAGCCATAAACATTACGAAACGTTACGGAGACAAGCACGGCATTCACGAAGTGTCGACCAGGATCGCCAAGGGCAAGATCACGTCGTTCATCGGCCCGAACGGGGCCGGGAAGAGCACCTTGCTCTCCGTGATCAGCCGCCTCCTCCAGGCGGACGAAGGGGAAGTGATGATCGACGGCTTGAACGTCCGGAAGACGGACAGCGGCGAGTTGTCCCAAAAAATCTCGATTCTGAAGCAATCGAATACGATCAACGTCCGTCTGACGGTGCTGGACTTGGTGCAGTTCGGCAGATTCCCTTACAGCAAGGGCAGATTGAACGCCGAAGACCACCGTCACGTCGAGGAAGCGATCCGCTATATGGAGCTTGAAGACTTGCAGGGCAAGTATTTGGACCAACTGAGCGGGGGGCAGAAGCAGAGAGCTTTTATCGCCATGGTGCTCGCCCAGGATACCGAATACGTGCTGCTCGACGAGCCGCTGAACAATCTGGACATGAAGCATTCCGTCCAGATCATGAAGGTGCTGCGGCGATTGGCCGACGAGCTCGGCAAAACCGTCGTCCTCGTGCTTCACGACATCAATTTCGCCTCCGCGTACTCCGATTACATCGTGGCGATGCGTAACGGCCGAATCGTTCGCGAAGGGCCGACGGAAGAGATGATCGAGTCCAAGGCGCTGAAAGAGGTGTACGACATGGACATTCCGATCCATGTGTTCGACTGCAAGAAGGTATGCGTTTATTTCTCGTGAGTTTACTCGGCGAACTCGAGCGTCGATGAACTAAATAGATATTATTATATTTAGGAGTGGTCAAACGTGAAGAAGTCTTTATCTCTGATTTTGATGTCCGTCATGCTGGCGGCGGTATTATCCGCATGCGGATCGAACAATAACAATGGAGGCGCGGCCAGCCCTTCGGCATCGCCGAGCGCTTCTCCGTCCGAATCCGCGAGCCCTAGCGCTTCCGCGCCTGCCGCTCCGTCCGAAGTGACGATCAAGCACGCGCTCGGAGAGACGCCGGTGAAGATCAATCCGGAGAAAGTCGTCGTCTTCGATTTCGGCACGCTCGATACGCTCACGAAGCTGGGCATCGACGTCATCGCGCTGCCGAAATCGAACATCCCGGGCAACCTGTCCCAATACGAAGACGCGAAATACGAAGACGCGGGCACATTGTTCGAGCCGGACTTCGAGAAGCTGAACAAGCTGAAGCCGGACGTCATCTTCATCGGCGGAAGAACGTCGGAAGCTTACGACGAGCTGTCCAAGATCGCGCCGACGATCCAAATGTCGCTCGACACGAGCAACTTCGCCGAATCGTTCGCGCACAACGTCAACGTCATCGGTCAAGTGTTCGGCAAGGAAGCCGAAGTCGCGGCGGAGCTCGAGGCTTACAACGCGAGCGTGGCCGAGCTGAAGGAGAAGGCGACCGGCGCGGGCAAGGCGCTGATCGTCCTGACCACCGGCGGCAAGATCAGCGCGTACGGTCCGGGCTCCCGCTTCGGCAGCATCCATGACGTGTTCGGCTTCGAGCCGGTCGATACGACGCTCAAAATCGAAACGCACGGCAGCAGCATCTCCAACGAATATATCGTCGAGAAAAATCCGGACATCCTGTTCGTCGTCGACCGCGACGCGGTCGTCAGCGGCGAGGGCGCGTCCCCGGCGAAGGAAGTGATCGAGAACGATCTCGTCAAGAAAACGAACGCGTACAAGAACGGCAAGATCGTCTATCTCGATCCGAACTTCTGGTATTTGACGAACGGCGGCCTGAACGCCGAGATCGAAATGGTGAAGCACGCGGCTCAAGCGGTTCAATAAGCGATAGAGAAGGGAGCTTCGACCGATGCTGATCCAAACGAGAACGATCGTCGTGGAGAAAGGCTACGCGGACCAAGTCGTCGAGCGATTCGGCAAGCCGGGCATTCTCGACGAACGCGAAGGCTTGATCGACATCTCCGTCATGAAGAACAAAAGAAGCAAAGACACGGAGGAAGTCGTCGTATTCATCCGGTGGGAGTCGGAGGAAGCGTGGAAAAACTGGGAGAAAAGCCCAGAGCATATCCAGGGTCATCGCGACAACAAAGGCAAGACGCCTCCGGAGTACGTCATCAGCTCGACGGTGAACATGTACGAAGTTCTGAAAGTCAGGGAAGGGAAGTCCGGGCGTTAACCGCCTCCCCTTGCGCGGAAAGAAGCTTTCGCTCGGTCGGAAGCTTCTTTCTTTTTCCGGCCTGACCGGAAGGGATTGACAGATTGCCTCGATTCGTATACATTTGTTCACGTCTTCGAGCTCCGCGAGCCGGAGAACGGGGCGGAGAAGAACGTTTCCCCCGAAGATGGAGAGGAGCAAGGGTAAGGATGCTGCGCAGATTTTTTTCTTATTACCGGCCTTATAAGGGTTTGTTTATTTTGGACTTTACGTGCGCGGTCGTCGCGGGTTTGATGGAGCTCGGCTTCCCGCTGGCCGTCAGGGCGTTCGTTGAAGATCTGATGCCGAGCGGCGACTGGAACATGATCGTGCTCGCCGGCTTGGGCTTGCTCGGCGTCTACGCGCTGAACACCGTGCTGAATTATATCGTCACCTACTGGGGGCATATGCTCGGCATTAATATCGAGACGGATATGCGGAGCAAGATGTTCGAGCACCTGCAGAAGCTGAGCTTTCGATATTACGACAACCAGAAGACCGGCCATTTGGTCGGCCGCGTCACGAACGACCTGAACGAAATCGGGGAAATGGCCCATCACGGACCGGAGGACGTGTTCATCGCGGTCATGACACTGGCCGGCTCCTTCGGGCTGATGGCTTATATCAATCTCGAGCTGGCCTTGCTCACGTTCGTCATCATCCCGATCATGGCCTGGCTGATCATCGTGTTCGGCGGCAAGATGACGAATACGTATCGCCGCCTGTTCGGCAACGTCGGCAGCTTCAACGCCCGCATCGAAGAGAACGTCGGCGGCATCCGGGTCGTGCAGTCGTTCGCGAACGAAGAGCACGAGAAGCGGCTGTTCGCGAAGGACAACGCCAATTTCCGCGAGACGAAGCTGCTCGCGTACAAGACGATGGCGAAGAGCTTGTCGGTCAACTACATGCTGATGCGGCTCATTACCGTGTTCGTCATGATCTGCGGGGCCTGGTTTTTCATCGACGAAAGGATCGCGCTCGGCGATTTCTTGGCGTTCATACTGCTGTCCAACATTTTCTTCCGCCCGATCGAGAAGATCAACGCCGTTATCGAGAGCTATCCGAAAGGGATCGCGGGCTTCAAGAGATACGTGGAAATTCTCGATACGGAGCCGGAAATCGCCGACGCCAAGGATGCGGTCGCGGTCGACTCGCTGCGGGGCGACATTCGCTTCGAGAACGTGTCGTTCGGCTATGAGGAGGACCGTCCCGTGCTGAAAGGCATCGACCTGTCGATCCGGGCCGGGGAAACGGTCGCGTTCGTCGGGCCGTCCGGCGCCGGCAAGACGACGATCTGCAGCCTGCTGCCGAGATTTTACGACGTAACCGGCGGCCGCATTACGGTGGACGGGATGGATATCCGCGGCTTGAAGCTGCAATCGCTGCGCAAGAATATCGGCATCGTCCAGCAGGACGTATTTCTTTTCTCCGGCACGATCCGCGAGAATATCGCGTACGGGGATCTGAAGGCGACCGACGAGCAAATCTGGGAAGCCGCGGAGAGAGCGTCGCTGGGCGAGATGATCCGGCAGCTGCCGGACGGAATGGATACGGTCATCGGCGAGCGCGGCGTCAAGCTGTCCGGCGGCCAGAAGCAACGGATGGCGATCGCGCGAATGTTCCTGAAAAATCCGCCGATCCTTATACTGGACGAGGCGACCTCGGCGCTCGATACCGAGACGGAGGCGGCGATTCAGCAATCGCTGTCCGAGCTGGCCGTCGGCCGGACGACGCTCGTCATCGCGCATCGGCTCGCGACGATCCGCAATGCCGATCGAATCGTCGTCGTCGACGAGAACGGCATCGCCGAACAGGGCGATCACCGCGAGCTCGTCGCCGCCGGCGGCGTGTACAGCCGGCTGCACCAAGCCCAATATCAGCATTCGTAAGACTGGCCCGGAGATTACCGCGAAGGAGCCGTCTCTCGACCCTGCGCGGAACGCACGGGAAATGTCGGATGCCCTGCTCGAATCCCTGTTAATCTGAAGTCGAAGGAGGTCATTCGATGGATTCGCTGAAGAAGATGAACGAAGCGATCGCGTATGTCGAGGATCACCTCCTCGAAGATATCCGGTTCAAGGAAGCCGCCAGGCTGGCTTGCTGCTCCGAATATCATTTTACGAGAATGTTCGCGTTCCTTGCGGGCGTGACTGTGACGGAATACATTCGTCGCAGGCGCCTTACGCTCGCAGCGCTCGAGCTCGCGTCCGGAGACGCGAAGGTCATCGACATCGCCGTGAAGTACGGGTACGGCTCGCCGGATTCGTTCGCCAGAGCTTTCCAGGCGATGCACGGCGTCACGCCATCGGAAGCCCGGAATAACGGCCATCGGCTGAAAGCTTATCCGCGAATGGCCTTCCAGATAACGATCAAGGGAGGAACGGAAATGGAGTATCGCATCGAAGAGAAGGCCGCGTTCCGCATCGTCGGTCTTCACAAAAGAGTGCCGATTATTTTTAACGGGGTCAACCCTCATATCGCCGAGATGTGGAAGCGGCTCGACGCCGAGACGATTCACACGTTAAAAGGAAAGTCCAACGTTGAGCCGTCCGGTCTCGTTAGCGCGTCGGCGAATTTTTCCGAAGGAAGGATGGAGGAACAGGGGGATTTAGACCACTACATCGGGGTCGCGACGACCTTGGCATGTCCGGAGCCGTTCGCGAGCCTTGAAGTCCACGCTTCGACTTGGGCCGTGTTCGAGGCCGTCGGTCCTTTCCCGGAAACGCTGCAGAACGTCTGGGGACGCATCTATTCGGAATGGTTTCCGTCTTCGACCTACGAGCTCGCCGAAGGTCCGGAAATACTCTGGAACGAGAGCAAGGAGACGGATTCGTCGACGTTCCGCAGCGAGATCTGGGTTCCCGTCGCGCTTCGCCGGGACGCCCGGAACAGATAAATTCGCGATATCCACAGATAGCGGATCCTCTGTCCGAACAGTCCAACATTCATCGATAAGCAAGAGGCCGTCCCTTAGTCGACAATTACGACTTTCGGGACGGCCTCTTGTCCGGTTAATCCGACGTTTCGGCCTTCGGCTCTTCGTACAGCCCCGTCCGCTGCTTGAACCAACGGAACAGGTGGGTGGCGATCACTTTGAGGATCGCGTAGCCGGGCACGGCCAGAATGATGCCGATAATGCCGAACAGATTGCCCGCGACGATGATGACGAAGATGATCGTGATCGGATGGACGCGCATCGTCTTGCCCATGATTTGCGGGGAAATGAACTTGCCCTCGACGAGCTGCACGACCGTCCAGACGACGATCATCTTGACGAGCATGATCGGCGAAGTCATCATAGCGACGATCAGGGCCGGCGTAATGGCGATGGCCGGTCCGAGGTACGGAACGATGCTCGTGCAGGCGGCGATGACGGCGAGCACGAGAGAGTAGTCGAGACCGATGATCAAATAGCCGACATACAGCAATAGCCCGATGCAGAAGCTGACGATGATCTGCCCGCGGATGTACGAGCTGATCTGATGGTTCATTTCCAGCAGCACGCGGAAGGAGCGGCCGCGCAGCGAGGTCGGCAGGAAGCCGAGCACGAACGGCGTCAGCTTCTTCCGATCCTTCAGCAAGTAGAACAGGATGAACGGCACGGTAATGATCGCGATCACGGTTTCGGTAATGCGGCCGACCAGACTGCCGATGCCGGACCAGACGTTGCCCATGACGGACGACACCCACCCCGCGAATTCGTCCACGAGCTTGGACGTATCGATGCCGAGCAAGCCTTGAATTTGGTTGAAATATTCGTTGCCGACCCACGATTCGAATTGCAGCTTGGCGTCTTGGCTGTAAGTCGGGAATTGCACGATCAGGCTCGTGATTTGCGCGCTCAGCAGCGGGATGACCTTCATGACGATGAGCGTCAGGATAGAAATGATCAGCAAATATAGCGCCATGATGGAGTAAGCGCGCTTCACGTTTCTCTTCTCCATATAGTCGACGAGCGGATTAAGCAAGTAATAGGCGACCCCGGTCAGAAGAAAAGGAAGAAACACCGTTTCGAGAATGACGACGAACGGGCGGAAAATGTAAGAGATTTTCTCCAGGACGAGAATGTTCAGGCTAAGAAGAAGAACGACGACGAGGAACAGGATAAGCTTGCGATTCAGTAATCGTTGCGCGACTTCCGACAACTTGCGGGCGCTTTGCATGCGGCTTCCTCCTTCTTCCTCTATTTTAGCGAGTTGAAGGCCGCAGGACAACGTCATGCTCCAGTCCAGCTCCCAGCAGGCCAATAATTTGACCAATCCAACCTACGACGCTCCTACCCAACTCCCAGCAGGCCAATAAATTGACCAATCCAACCTACGACGCTCCTACCCAATTCCTGGCAGACATATAATTTGACCAATCCAACCTACGACGCTCTTACCCAACTCCCGGCAGGCCAATAAATTGACCAATCCAACCTACGACGCTTCTACGCAACTCCCGGCAGACATCTAATTTGACCAATCCAACCTACGACGCTCTTACGCAACTCCCAGCAGGCCAATAATTTGACCAATCCAACCTACGACGCTCTTACGCAACTCCCAGCAGGCCAATAAATTGACCAATCCAACCTACGACGCTCCTAGGCAACTCCCAGCAGGCCAATAAATTGACCAATCCAACCTACGACGCTCCTACGCAACTCCCAGCAGGCCAATAAATTGACCAATCCAACCTACGACGCTCCTACGCAACTCCCGGCAGACATCTAATTTGACAAATCCAACTTACGACGCTCTTACTTGCGGCATGTGCAGCCGGTCCGGACGCGATTTCAGGCTCGTCTTCAGGTTGACATAACAGGCGCATTCCTCTATTATTGAGGGTAAGCTTAGTTTCCGGTATTATCCGGAAAGCGGGGGAACCAATTTTCAGGGGCGAATCATTCTTCGCGAATGTAGGGAACCATCTATCCCGAGCCCGTCAGCTAACCTCGTCTGCGTTGGATGGGTCGGAACGTCATGCGCAGTTTATCTGCTCATTCTTGTGACCCGTTGAGGGTCTTTTTTATCTTCATGGGCCCTTGTACGCGGCAGGGATGGTCTGTCGGCGCGCAAGGGCCGTTTATTTTGACCGGAAGGGGGGACTGGCGGGGCTTGGAACGGATTCGTTCACGAATTCGATTGAATATACCTGGAGGAGGAAAACGCAATGCCGCAGCCAAAGTATATCACCGATATCGGAAAAATCTCTCACATCCCCGAGGAACAACGCGATAAGCTGAAACCGATCACCGACAAGTTCGTTTTTCGCGTCAACGATTATTATTTGAACTTAATCGATTGGAACGACCCGAACGATCCGATCCGCAAGCTTGTCATTCCCGGAGAGGGAGAGTTGGAGGAATACGGCCGCTGGGACGCCTCCGACGAGGATACGAACTACGTCGTCAAGGGCTGCCAGCACAAGTACCGCTCGACGGCGCTGCTCATCGTCTCCGAAGTGTGCGGAGCGTATTGCCGCTACTGCTTCCGCAAGCGGCTGTTCCGCAACGACGTCAAGGAAGCGACCGCCGACGTCGAGCCGGGCTTGCGCTACATCGCGGAGCATCCGGAGATCAGCAACGTACTGCTGACCGGGGGCGACAGCCTCATCCTCGCCACCTCGAAACTGCGCGCGATTCTGCATAGATTGCGGGAGATCGAGCACGTGCAGATTATCCGCCTCGGATCGAAGATTCCGGTATTCAATCCGATGCGCATCTACGAAGACGAGCACCTGCTCGAGACGATTCGGGAATTTTCCGACGCCAACAAACGGATCTACGTCATGGCGCATATTAACCATCCGCGGGAAATTACCGCCGAAGCGGTTCGCGGCTTCGAAGCGTTGCACGACGCGGGCGCGATCGTCGTCAATCAGACGCCCGTCCTCAGAGGAATCAACGACGATCCCGCCGTCCTCGGGGAATTGCTCGACAAGCTGAGCTGGGCTGGCGTAACGCCGTATTATTTCTTCGTGAACCGTCCCGTCGCCGGCAACAAGGAATTCGTTCTTCCGCTTGCCCGCGTGTACGACATCGTCGAACAGGCGAAAGCCAGAACGTCGGGCCTCGGCAAGCGCGTGCGCTTGTCCATGAGCCATACGTCGGGCAAAATCGAAATTCTCGCGATTCAGGACGGCAAGGCCTATTTGAAATATCATCAGTCGCGGGAAGGTCGCTACGGGCAATTCATGATTCTGGACTGTCCGGAAGACGCGGCCTGGTTCGACGATCTTCCCGGCAACGAACGTTACTGGAGCAAGCCGGTCAAGAAAACGAACGAAGTCGCCTCCGTCAACGAAATGCCCGATCTTCCCCGCAGAACGGAGAAGCCGGTGCGCAAGGCGCCTGCGCTCCGCTAAGAAGCCGTCTTGCATCATCCATAATTCGACTTGAAATCGGCCGCACTGTCGCGTCATGGCGACAGGCGGCCGATCGTTTGATTCCGGCCGGACGTTTCTCCGCGAAAGCGACAAACGATCCCGCGATTCTCGCCGAGCGTTTGACAAGCTTCTCGGAAGCCCGCAGGTACAATCGGAGTATCCTGAGGGCGGAGGGGCAACCGAAATGGCTTCAGCAAGACGCGTGTTCGCGATCGCTATTCTTTATGCCGCGCACGAAATCGCTCTGGCGGCGGGTTCGATCGCCTACGAATGGAGCGGCAAACCGGCTGCCGCGATCGCGGCGTTTCCGGACCTCTATACGACGGAGGACGGTATCTTGACCTTCCGCGGCTCGGGCGCCCGAACCGCGCCTTCCTTCGGTACGGCGGAGCTACGCACGTTCAAGCCCGCGGTCGCCTGGGAGAAAAGGACGAAATCGAGCTCGTGGGGCGGGGGCGCGGGATGGACCGGCCAGCCAGCGATCGTCCGTTGGCGTTCGGACGTGCTGAAGACGATGAACGTGAAGGAGAAGTTCCGCGACAAGCGGGATTTCGCGGAAGTGATCTACGGATCGCTCGACGGTCGCGTCTATTTCCTGGACCTGGAGACGGGCGAGGAGACGAGGCCGCCGCTCAATATCGGCAATCCGATCAAGGGGAGCGTATCGGTGGACGCGCGCGGTTATCCGCTGCTGTACGTCGGCGAAGGCGTTCCCGAGAACGGCGCGATCGGCTTCGGAGTATACAGTCTGACGGATTACAAAAGGTTGCTCCGGGTGAACGGCATCGATTCGTTCGCTTATCGGCGGTGGGGGGCCTTCGACGGTTCGGCGTTGTTCAACCGGCTGGACGACTCGCTTCTCGTCGGCGGGGAGAACGGGATTTTTTACTACGTCAAGCTTAACACGGCCTTCGATGCGGCTCGCGGAACGATCCGGATCGCTCCCAAGGTCGCCAAGTACCGGTACAAAATCAAGGGCAACGCTTATCAGGGCATCGAAAATTCCCCGTCCGTCTTCCGCGATACGGTCTATTTCGCCGATAACGGCGGCAGCGTACAGGCGCTGAGCCTCAAGACGCTCAAGCCGATATGGGCGCTTCCGGCGACGGACGATACCGATGCTACGATCGCGCTTGAAGCCGAGAACGGCAAGCCCTATTTATACACGGGCACCGAAGTCGACAAGCAAGGAAGCAAAGGCTTCGCCGTCTTGCGCAAGATCGACGGAGCGACCGGCAAAGTCGTCTGGCAGGCGAAGTACGAATGCTTCTCACAAGTAGGCGCCCACCCGGTCAACGGGGGACTGCTCGCGACCCCGGTCGTCGGCAAGGCGGAAATCGCGAACCTCGTCGTGTTTACGCTGGCCCGCTACGGTTCGTTCGGCGCCGGACTGATGGTTGCTTTGGACAAAAAGACAGGCAAGGAAATATGGCGCCTGCCGATGAAAAACTACGCCTGGTCTTCTCCGGTCGACGTTTACGACCGCGACGGCAAAGCCTATCTCGTCCAGGCCGATTCCGCGGGGCGGCTGACGGTCGTCTCCGCCTCCGACGGCCGCGCGCTCGGCAGCCTCGCGCTCGGAGCGAATATCGAGGCGACGCCGGCGGTTTTCGGTGATTTCGCGGTCGTCGCCTCGCGCGGCGGGAAAATTTACGGCATTAAATTAGACGGGTCGGCCGCGACGTCGACGAGGCGCCATGGTTCATGAGGGGAATCCCGCTTGAAGACGAACGTCAGCTCGACGTTGCGCGTACGTTCGCCTTTCATCCGCAACGATATCGGAAGCCGTATTTCGGCGGCGAGGCTATCCGGAGGCTCCTGCTCGCGCGCTCGGCGTATGCGCCCGTCGGTTCGCGCGCTTTTCACCGCGATCGATCGGAGCGACGCCATCCATTCCGCGTAAGCCGCCATCCGTTCCGGAGGGGCGTCGAGCCAGAGCTGCCGCAGCATCTGCTCGTCCTTGCCGTTCAAGGCGCCGACGAAGCCGCGCGCCTGAACGAGCGGAGAAGCGGCGTCGAAATAACCGCGCAGATTGCCGGTCGCCTTGTACACCATAAGCTGATGCTCGGGATCCGGCGAATCGGAGCGATGGGACGTGCTGTCCAGGAAATGCACGCAGAAGTGACCTTTGAAGCCGTTGCCCGGAATGCCGTCCCCGCCATGGGGCATGCCGTTCATGGACGCGGCGATCGTCGTTTGTTCCGTACGCACGAGGATGGCTCTGCGATCCCAGCTCCACTTGCCTCCGTAAATCTCTTTCATGATTTTCGAATCCTGCCTCGTCAGCGGCTGAACGTCTGCATGGCGGCTGCCGGCGCGGCGCTGCACGCGGAAGGAAAGCCCGCTTTCCAGATCGACGATCGTAAATACGCTTTTGCGTTTTACGATCGTTCGGGCGGCGCTCCACGGAATCAAGCGTCCGTAATGCCGGCCGCGCAGCGCCTCGGCGTAGGCGAGCAAACGTCGGGCAGCGTCGGGGGCAGGACGATAGACGCGCGCGCTCGCGGCGTCTCGCAGCGCTCCCGTCCGATCGAGACGATACGCGCGCGGAGCTCCGCGGCCGCGAATTTCCACCTCGATATCGGAGATCAAGGGGGCGGCGGAAGCCGCCTCTTCTTGTGCTTGAGACAATTGATCGAGAAGAGCGGAATTGGAAATTTCAAGGCTGCTGACCAGCTCCGCTTGCGGACTAGCGCGCACGGTCATGACGATTTCTCCCTCCCCCTGCGGCCGCGCCTTCGCCGCGGAAGGGCGGGGACGCTCCGCATGGGCGGGGGAGGAGACGGCGACGGCGACACAAATCGCGAGCAGCGAGCGAATAAACGCGAGAACGATTTTCATGATGGAACGATTCATCTCCGCACCTTCCGAATTTCAATCGGTATCTATTGTCATCTAAAACGGCCGTAATTATGAGGCATAACGTCGGCGCGATCGGCGCATCGTATGGAAGTGTGTTCGTCCATGCGGTGCAGCGCACAATAAGCGAAGGAGTTGATCGGATATGAATGCCCAGAGGGCGGCGGAAATCGCCGGTTCGCCGGTCATGGCTCGAGTCACTTACGACAACCGGCCGGTGTACATCCAACATGTCGACGAGGCGGCGGGAACGGCGAGAATATATGCGCTGGACCGGCCCGAGGAAGAATGGGACGTCCCGATCCGTCAGCTGGAAGAAGATTCTTCAGCGTTCGGATCGATGGAGGCGCCTGTGGCATGTCCGTCGACGGAGTCGGCTCAAGGGTAAGGCCGAACGCTCGGAAGTGGAGGCTTCATCGTGATTCTGCAATGGTTAATATGCGCCGCAATTGCGGCGAATTTCGTCCCGGCTGCCGACGCGTTGGTCATGACCCTCGACGGACGGGTCGTGGCGGAAGCGAATCGGTCCGAATATGCTTTTCCTTCGCCGGGCACGCCGGCCGTTCATGACGGTAAGGCGGAGGCGCTGGCGGATCGGATGGACAAGGCGGCATTCCAGCCGCCCCAAAACGCTTATTTGGACGTAAGAGGCGCCGTCGTGCCCGAAGCCAGAGGCTATAAGCTCGACCGGAAGAAATTTATGGAACGGTTTTACGGCTACGTGATCGAAGGCGAGCCCGCGGCGATGGAGCTGCCGAGACGCGTCGTCTATCCGCGCGTGGACAGCGAGCTGCTCATTTCCATCAAGGAAAAAATGATCGGCCGGTACACGACCTATTACAACCCGAACAACAAAAATCGCTCCCACAATATCAGCCTCGCGTCGGAAGCGATCAACAACCGATACGTCTTCCCGGGCGAAACGTTCTCGTTCAACGAAACGGTCGGGGAGCGCACGTCGCAGAGAGGCTATCAGCGAGCCAAAGTCATCGTGAGGGGCGAAGTGTCCGAAGGCATCGGCGGCGGCATCTGCCAAATCTCGTCGACGCTGTTCAACGCGGCGGACCGGGCGGGCATGGAGATCGTGCAACGCTATACGCACAGCCGCCACGTGCCTTACGTTCCTCCGGGACGCGACGCGACGGTGAGCTGGTACGGGCCGGATTTCGTGTTCAAAAATCCGTATGACCGTCCTATTCTGATCCGTTCGTTCGCCCATCACGGCACCGCCACGATCTTGATCTATTCGGCCGAGGAGATCGATTTCAAGCCGCGGGAAGTGCCCAGCGCGTCGAAGAAGCTGCCCGAAGAAGTGTCGGCAGACCGCAACGTCAATCGAAACGCTCCATGATGCGAATTCGCGATGCTTTGACAAGTCCGGTCAAATCAAGTATGCTGTGAATATATGGAGTTTCCGAGGAAGCACCTCGCCAAAGCCGGACACAAGACGTGTTGCTTTGTCGGGGTGCTTTTGAATTTTTGAAACGGAGAGGGCGAGGCATATGGCATCGAAAAAAAGCGATCGGGATCGGATCAAGGAACAGCCGGTAACCTACGAGATTTATGCGGAAATGCCGGACGACGGCCAGCGTTACGAGGTTCTCGACGGGGAATTGGAGATGATGTCTCCCGGGCCGTCTACCGTTCATCAGGTCATCGGATCTGCTTTGCACCTCATTGTTCAGACCTGCAGCTCCGAGTATGTGATTCTGATCGCTCCTTTGGACGTCATTCTAAGCCGGACGAACGTCGTGCAGCCGGACTTGATTATGATACACCGCAGCCGATCGGACATTGTGACGAAACGCGGAGTCGAAGGCATACCGGATCTGGTCGTCGAAGTGTTGTCGCCGGGCTCCCGCAAGCGGGATCGCGTGCGCAAACTGAAAATTTACGCGAAACACGGCGTTCCGGAATATTGGATCATCGACCCCGAGACGCAGACTTTGGAGCAGCTTGAGTTAACCGGCGATGGCCAATACGAGATCCGCAATCTGTACGAGAACGAGGATCGCGTGAGCACGGACAAGCTGCCTTGCGTCTCCTTCCCGGTGAGCGAGCTGTTCAAGGACGAAATCGTCCGGAAGCTGCTCGCCTTGAATTAAATTTGAATGATAATCGGCAGAATCATCGGCCGGCGTTTCGTCTGCATCCAGAGGAACTTGCCGACGGTCTCCTTGATCGCTTGCTTATACTCGCTCCACTGGTTGACGTTGTCTTCGAGCAGCTTGTTGACCGCTGCGGCCGACAGCCGGTTGACTTCCTCGAGCAAGCCTTCGGATTCGCGCACGTAGACGAAGCCGCGGGATATCGTGTCCGGACCGGATAGAATCTTGCCTTCCGTGCGGCTCAGCGTGACGACGACGATAAGGATGCCGTCCTCGGACATATGCTTGCGGTCGCGCAGTACGACCTGGCCGACGTCGCCGATGCCGAGACCGTCGACAAGCGTGTTGCCGACCGGCACCTTCCGGTGCTGTCTCGCGACGCCGCCGCTAATGTCGACGACGTCCCCGTTCTTGACGATAAACACGTTGTCGCCTTCGACGCCGACCGCCTCCGCGAGCGCTTTATGCTGGCAGAGCATCCGATATTCGCCGTGTATCGGAATGAAGTACTTCGGCTTCATCAGCGTCAGCATCCATTTCAGCTCCTCTTGGCTCGCATGGCCCGATACGTGCATGCCGGTCACCGCGCCCGAGCCGTAGATGACCTTGGCGCCAAGCTCGTACAGATTGTCGACGATGCGGGCAACGTTCCGCTCGTTGCCCGGAATCGGCGTGGCCGCGAGAATGACCGTGTCCCCGCGCAGCACTTCGACTTGGCGGTGATTCGAGCTGGCGAGACGCGATAGCGCGGCCATCGGTTCCCCCTGCGAGCCGGTGCAGAGCACGACGACTTTATGCGGGGGCAACCGTCCGACGTCGGTCGGCTCGATGAGCATATCGTCCGGCAGCCGCAAATAGCCGAGCTCGGAAGAAACATTAACGACGTTAATCATGCTTCGGCCAAGCAGCGCGATTTTGCGGTTCATTTTCGCCGCGGCGTCGACGATTTGTTGCAGCCTGTTCACGTTCGACGCGAACGTGGAGATGAATATCTTTTGCGTCGCGCGGGCGAATGCTTCTTCGATATGCTCGCCGACGATCCGCTCGGACGGCGTATAGCCGGGACGCTCCGCGTTCGTGCTCTCGGAGAGCAGCGCGAGCACGCCTCTGCGGCCCAGCTCCGCCATCTTGTGAACGTCCGGGTAATGGGCGTTGACCGGCGTCAGGTCGAACTTGAAGTCCCCGGTGTGCACGACGGTTCCTTCCGGCGTATGGAAGGCGATGCCGAGACAGTCGGGGATGCTGTGATTGGTGCGGAAAAAACCGATTTTGAAGGCGCCGAGGCGCAATACAGTATCGGAGCGAATCGTTTTCAGCTTGGCGCTGCCGAGCAGCCCGTGTTCTTTGAGCTTCGCTTCGATCAGGCCGATCGTCAGCCGCGTCGCGTAAATCGGCAGATTGATCTGCTTGAGTATGTAAGGAATGCCGCCGATGTGGTCTTCGTGCCCGTGCGTGACGATCAGCGCCTTGATTTTATTTTTGTTATCCAGCAAATAGGCGATATCCGGTACGATGACGTCGATGCCGAGCAAGCTTTCGTCGGGGAACTTGGAACCGCAATCGATGACGATCATGTCTTCCGCGTATTGAATGACGTACATATTTTTGCCGATCTCGTTCACGCCGCCCAGGGCGACGATGGACAGAACGTTCTCCTCATGGCTCAAGGGAGCATCCTCCTCCGTTCGCAATAGGAATATGTGCAGTATTGCCCGGTAAGCTCCCGTTCATCCAGCCAAATTCGCTGTTGCAATTCGCGATGGCCGGGCGTATAATGGCTTCAATCGAATACAGCGCCGCACAAAGTCGAAGAAGAGAAAAAGTACGTTATTCGTCGGTTCCGCAGAGAGTTGGGTCGGGTGAAAGCCAACGTTCGGACGATAACGGAAAGCCGTCTCCGAGACGCAGACCGAAATTCGAGTAGGCTCTGCCGCATGTCCAGCGTTAACGGGAACACGCATTGATGGATGCGTTGCGAAGCGCCGTTCCGGCTGTCGGGACGGAACTAGGGTGGTAACACGGGTTAAGACTCGTCCCTTGCGGACGGGTTTTTTGCGTTTTAAGAGGAAGTTCAAAAAGTCCAATTCATCCAACCTTCCCGGATGCATGGGCGAGCAGTTCGCCGTCAGGCGAACGACCAGCCTCGGTGCTGAAAACCGGACTTTTTGAACATACATTTAAGCATCCGCTGCCCGTCCCCTCGACGGATCCATCGCATCCTACCCAATCGAAGGAGGACTTCCAATGAACCGCGAACCATTTCAGACGAAAGACACGTCGCCGACGCTAGCCCGGCGCGAGCGTCCTTCAGCGACGCAGCGCTCGCAGGCGGCGCAACCGACGCTCATGCCGACCCCGCAGGCCGAATCCGTCCGCGGCTGGCTCTCTCCTCAGGTCAGGGCGATGCCGCCGTCCGGCATCCGGAAGTTTTTCGACTATGCCTCGGGGATAAAGGACGTCATCTCGCTGGGCGTCGGAGAGCCGGACTTCGTCACGCCGCAGATCGTGCGCGACGCCTGCGTCTCCGCGCTGGAGAAGGGGCGGACGACGTATACGTCGAATTCGGGCATGCCGGAGCTGAAGGACGCGATCGCGGAGTACATGCTCGAAAGCTTCGGCGTCCCCTACGAAGCCGGCGAGGAGGTGTTGGTGACCGTCGGCAGCAGCGAAGCGATCGACCTCGCGCTCCGCGCGCTGATTGCGGAAGGAGACGAGATTCTGATCCCCGAGCCGTGTTATATCTCCTATTCGCCGATCGTGTTTCTCGGCGGAGGGAAGCCGGTAGGCGTCGAGACGCGCGCCGCGGACGAGTTTAAATTGACGGCGGATGCGCTTCGCGCCAAGCTGACCGATCGTTCCAAAGTTCTCGTGCTCTGCTATCCGAACAACCCGACGGGCGGAATCATGACGCGCGAAGACTGGCTGCCGATCGCCAAGCTGGTCGAAGAGCATAACCTCGTCGTCATCGCGGACGAAATCTACGCCGAATTGACCTACGGGCAGAAGCATGCCAGCTTCGCTTCGCTGCCGGGCATGAAGGATCGGACGCTCGTCGTGAGCGGGTTCTCCAAGGCGTTCGCCATGACCGGCTGGAGAGTCGGCTACGTCTGCGGCCACCGGGAGTTGATCGCGGCGATGCTCAAAATCCATCAGTACACCGTCATGTGCGCGCCGATTATCGGGCAAGTGGCGGCTATCGCTTCGCTCAAGATCGGCATGGATGAGAAGGACCGAATGGTCGAATCGTACAATCAGCGGCGCAGGGCGTTCGTTCGAGGCCTCAGGGAAATCGGCCTGAAGTGCCACGAGCCGAACGGCTCGTTCTACGCTTTCCCGTCGATTCGCGAAACCGGGCTCGGATCCGAATCTTTCGCGCACCGTCTGCTGCAGGAAGAGAAGGTCGTTACCGTTCCCGGGCACGTATTCGGCGCGGGAGGGGAAGGCTATATTCGTTGTTCCTACGCCTCCTCGCAATCGCAATTGGATGAAGCGCTGGAGCGGATGCGCAAGTTTCTGAACAGACTCTAGGCGTGGCAGACCGGCGAGGATGGGAGAGTCGATCCGAAAGTGCCTCGCAGCGCGGAAAATGATATACTAGCCTCTATAAGAGGTTGTTCAAATCGTCCGATTTTGATCACGAAGCGTTTCAAGAAGCGGATTCGACGTCGAATCCGGAATGAGGTCAAGCCGACCTGGAAGGGGTGCGGAACGATGGAAGCGAACAAATTTAACGGCATTAAATTTTATCCGCCGCAAGAAGATTATCTCGCCTTCGACGACGACGAGGATTACGCGGAAATGGGACGGGCCTGGGGCATGTTCGGCAAAACGCCGAAAACCCGGTTCTGGTACAAGAACGCCCACACCCAAGTTCAGGTGGAAATCAAGGGCTACCAGGAATTCAGAAACATGAGCGTTCTCGTCGTGGAATTCGACGGCGGGCAGCTCAGCTGCATCCATCCTTCGTATTTGAAAGAGATGCAGAGCGGCACGTTCGGCAAGGAAATCGCCGTCGACGAGACCGATGCGGCCGAAATTGCCTCCGCTGCCGCCGCGAACGCCGACGAGCTTGACGAAGACGGGGCGGAGAAGCCGGCGAAAGCGGTAAAAGCCAAGAAGAAGCAAGCGGAGAAAAAGCCGAAGCTGGATCTTCCCGCCGACAAGGTGAAGTTCAAAGCGAAGGTGAAGGAATTCGCGACGAAGCCGAATCCGTTCGCGGACCGGGACGACGAAGTGCTGCTGCTCGAAAACGTCGAGATCGTCGGCGATTCGCCGCTCGCAGTCGGAGAGGCATGGTGCGGCTACAGCAATACGTTGAAGGCGCTTGGACTGGAGGTCGGCAACGAGCTCGAATTCGACGGGAAAATCGTCGACAAGAAGTTCAACAAGGAAATCCTGTATAAAGTGAACAACCCTTCGAAAATTACGATCAAATAATCCGTATCGCGGAATTCCGAGAAGAGGCCCATGCCGCTGCGGCATGGGCCTGTCGCCCGCCTCGGCCGTCCCTGCGCAAAGCGTAAAGAAAGAAATTCGCGATATCGCTTGACCTTTACGTTACGTAAAGGTGTACGCTCTAAGGGCAAGGAGGATCGATCATGGAATACACGGTGCAGAAGTTGGGAAAATTGGCGGGCGTGAGCACGAGAACGCTTCGATACTACGACGAGATTGATCTTCTTAAGCCGGCAAGAATCAATTCGTCGGGGTATCGGATCTACGGGAGCGCGGAAGTCGACCGGCTGCAGCAAATTATGTTTTACCGCGAGCTCGGGGTCGGCCTCGAAGAGATCAAATCGATCGTCGATTCGCCCTCGTTCGATACGGAACTTGCGCTGCGGCAGCACCGGGACAGCCTGTTGGCGAAGCGGCGGCAGCTCGACGCGCTGATCGCCAATATCGATCATACCTTAGCTCATAAAGAGAGGAACGCAACGATGAGCGACAAGCAAAAATTCGCAGGCTTCAAGCGGAAGCTGATCGAGGATAACGAAGCCAAGTACGGCGCGGAGATTCGCGCGAAATACGGCGACGAACAAGTCGACCGATCGAACGCGAAATTGTTGAACATGTCGGAGGAACAATACGCGGAGCTCGAACGGCTCACGGAGGAGGTGCATCGGACGTTGGCCGAGGCGTTCGCCACGGGAGACCCCGCGGGGGAGCTCGCCCAGAAAGCCGCGGACCTGCATCGCCGATGGCTGAGCTTTCACTGGCCCAGCTACACGAAGGAGGCCCATGCCGGAGTCGCCCAGATGTACGTCGACGACGAGAGATTCAAGGCGTATTACGATAAGGACCAGCCGGGAGTCGCCGAGTTTCTGCGGGATGCCGTGCGCATCTATACCGGCATCCGCTAAGCTCGCGGACCGGGACGACGGATGCCCGGACGGATCGTATGCAGCGTTCGACATTCGACGTAAAGGTTCGCCCGACCAAACGAAGGGGAGCCGCTTTCAAGCGGCTTCTTTCGCGTTTCAAGGGCCGAAACGCCTGCTGCAGCGAAGTCGAAAAGCCGCGGAAGACCAGCCCGGTAACGCGGGCTTCAATACAGGGCTTGACAAGTCGAGCGTACCAAGGGCATAATACACTCATAGTGTATGAACTAATTAATACACACACTTAACACGATTGCGAGGTTACGCAATGAAAACGAGCGGAGGCTGGGAGGACGTCGCTTTCAATAGCCGGGATCCGGTCTATCTGCAGGTCGTGCGGCATTTCGAAGAGATGATCGTGACGGGGAGATTGGAAGGCGGGCAAGTCATCCCTTCGCGCAGGGAGCTCGGAGCCAGGCTGAAAATCAATCCGAATACGGCGCAGAGAGCTTACAAAGAGATGGAGGAACGGCAATTGATCGTAACCGAGGGGAATTCGCCGAGCCGAATTACGACGGACGAGTCCGTGTTGCGGAAAATTCGGTCCGGGCTGCTGGCAGAGGCCGTCGACGCGTTCGTCGCGTCGGTTCGCAAAATCGACGTACCGGTGGAGGAGCTGCTGGAGCTCGTCAAAATCAAATATACGGAAGCCGTAGACGGCGAACCCGCCGCTCGCCGGCACGGGACGGAGGAGGAGCAGTCGTGATCGAAGTGCAAAACGTCCGCAAGCGCTACCGCTTCCGCTACGTATTGAACGGCGTCTCCTTCACGGCGGACAAGGGACAGATCACCTGTTTGATCGGCTTGAACGGCGCCGGCAAATCGACGCTGCTCAAGGCGATCATGGGGCTGACGCCGGTGAAGGACGGGCGGATTCTGATCGACGGTCGACCGATCGACAAGCGCACGTACGAGAAAGTCGCGTTCATTCCCGACCATCTGACGATGCCGCTGGGGATGAGAATAACCGAAGCGCTTCGTTTTATGGCCGATTTCTACGAGAGCTGGAGCCCGGAACGGGCGGAAGAGCTCCTCAAGTTTTTCAAGCTGGAACGCTCCGAGAGGATCGGCAACCTGTCCAAGGGAACCGCGGCGAAATTCAATCTGGCGATCGGGCTGGCGCAAAACGCGGACTATGTGCTCATGGACGAACCGTTCTCGGGCATCGACCTGTTCAGCCGGGAGGCGATCGCCGAGGTGTTCAGCAGTCATCTGATCGAGGATCGGGGCGTCCTGCTGACGACGCACGAAATCGGGGAAATGGAGCATCTGATCGACAGGGCGGTCATTCTGCACAACGGCGTCGTCGAGCGGGAATTCGATTGCGAGCAAGTTCGCAGCGAGGAAGGCAAGTCGCTCGTGGACGTCATGAGAGAGGTGTATATCGGGTGAACAGATTCCTGAAGCTCGCGCATATGGAAGTGCACAGATTCCGTTACGCGCTCGGCGCCTTGATGGGACTTACGGCGATTTGCCAAATTTCGCTCATCTACTATTACGTAAACGTTCAATTGAACGCCTTCGAGCAAAATATTTTGCAATCCGGACAACAATACGAACTTCGTCTTTCGTTCGCAGGGATGCTGGCCGGCACGCAGCCGTTGTTCGCGCTGCCGATCGCCGTCGCCATCGCGGCGTTGCTGTTGTACGTCTTCCTGATCTGGTATCGCGATTGGTTCGGCAGATCGACGTTTATGATCCGTCAACTAATGCTGCCGACGGCGAGGCGACACCTCTATCTCGCCAAGCTGACGGCCTTGCTCGGGTTCGTGTTCGGACTTGTCGCCTATCAACTGGCGATGCTCGTCTTGCTTCGGTGGCTGTTCAAGCTGAGAGTTCCCGCGAGCATGTTCGAACCGTCGTATCTTGCCGAGGCGATCGAAGCCAATCAGATCTTGAGCGTGCTGCTGCCGCGCACCTTCGACCAATTCGCCGTATCTTACGGACTCGGCATCCTGGGCGTGCTCGTCGCCTTCACCGCCGTGCTGCTAGAGCGAAGCTATCGCTGGAAAGGCATTTTCTATGCGATTCTCTACGTCGCGGCTTGTCTGTTCGTCTTCGTCCTGCCGATATTATTCGATATCAATTATTCGGGGCCTTACTGGTATCCCGAAGAAGTGTTCGGACTCCAACTGGCGGCGTGCGGCTTGATCGCCGGGGTATCGGTGTGGCTCGGCTTCCGGCTGCTGAACAAAAAAATTACGGTATAAAGGGGGGCGGCAAACGATGAAACGTTATCTGTTATCCATCGTCCTGGGCGCGTTCGCCGTACTCGCGATCGGAGCTTACTATTCGCTCGGCTCGTCGGCGGGAATGCCGCAATATCGGCTTGCGACCGTCGAAGGAGACGCCGCCGAAGGCGCGTCTATCAGACTCGACGGTTCGTACGTCGGCGGGGTCGGATCAAAAGCGTTGAGCATTACGGGCGAAGGAACGTCGTACAACCTGCAATCGTCCGTGTACAAGAAGCACTTTAACAACAATCGTTATTTAACGAATCGATACGCGGAGTTCGCCGAGCTGAAGCGGGAGCATCGGGGCTTCATGAGAGGGAAGAGCATCGAAAACGGTTTTTACCAGGACGAGGAATGGCTCGTCTATGCCGATGTTAAGATCTACCGCAACGACAAGCGCCAATGGGAGATCGTCACGACGCTCGAAGCGCTCGACAAATCGGCGGGCAAAACGGAGAAATACCGGCACGTCGCCGAAGGATCGGCCGACAACCATTGGATCGTCGTTCACGACGTGCAGCGCGTAGACGATGAAATTCATATCTTGTCCCAGAGACACGGGCAAAATCGGGCTTCGCAGGACGAATTGGGGAGCTTCGAAGATTTTCATGTCGATGTCTTCGATGTGAAGAGCGGCGAACGGGTTCGCGGCGGGAAGATTAACCTGCAGCTTGAAAGGGAGCGGGGGACGGCGCTTCGCTTGTCCACGGTCCCGGCCATGACTCGTTCTGCGCCGTCTGACGTTATCCTGCTGCGCGCGACCTCATACCAGAGGACCGAAAACAGGAACGGAAGCTATGCCGAACTGCCGGTGTCGGAACAACTTTTCGTCTATCATTATCGGACAGGGGAAATCGCGCCGGTTCCCGAGCTGCATTCCTTATCGGGAGAAGCGCTGAACAATAGCCAATACGACCTGGACGGAGACCGGATCGTCCATGTCATCCGCGATAAAAAGCAATTAACGGTTTCGGCTTATCGCCTCTCGACCGGACAGACGGAGCAGGGCGTCGTCGAATGGACCGCAGATCAGCTTGGCTGGGAAACGATCCACTCGGCCGTTATCGAGAACGATCGGATTTACGTTTTCATCGGGCGGGAAACGAGGCAAAGCGCGGACGTTGCCGCAGTCGTCTTGAACGCGGCTAACGGCGATGTGCTGTACAAAGGCCGGGCCGAATTCGTCGGACCCGAGGCGGAAGCGGCGACCGCCATGAACGAGCTGTGGATCAGAGGGCTCTATGTTCGGGATTGACGCGTCGCCGGCAGGCTGCAGCCGAATGGACCGGCTCGCGGCGTCGCTTCGCCTGCTCGAAGACTACGGATACTCGATCGCCTACTATTTGCTGCAAGACGAACGGCTCGCGCTCGTCGCCACGAGAGCCGCGCTGCTCGAGGCGAGCATGGACCGTTCGCTGATGGCCGCGCCCGAAGGCGAGCGGAAAGCGCGCTTCGGCAAATTGGCGATCCGGCAAGCGATCTCGGTCAAGCGCGCGCAGCTCCGCAGGGAAGCCTGAACGCTGACGGGGCCTCGACAGGGGAGAAGTCTTTCGCTTGATCCCTTGCTATCGGACACAGCAGCCCTTATTTTGCTGAAAAACCCTCATTTTGGAGACGATTCGGACAGAGGATCCGCTATTTCGATGATCCATGGCCGCAATCGCCGTCTCGGAGCCAAATAACGGATCCTTTGTCCGCACAGATGCCAAAAAACCGGTTTTGTTCACAATTAGCGGATCCTCTGTCCGAACGGTTCGGGGCGACAGGTCAAGGAGGCGAACGACAGCGAACCGGACGGTGCGGAAAGACTGCGGCAAGCGAAAAGCACGGGGAAACAAATCAAATGCGAAAAGACCGTCAGGGCGATCCTGACGGTCTTTTCTGGAGGTTATCCCTCGGTCCGTAACGACTTCCGTCATCCCGAAGACCGAATGCGATAGACGCATTTCAGATCGCCGGAGGCCAAGCAATCGGAGCGGCTCACTTCGGCGCCGAGCAGCGATTCGAACAGCTTCAGCTCGCAAGCGCACGCTTGCTTGTATTTGTTCGCGACTTGGGAGATCGGACAATTGTACTCGGTGAGCACGAATTCGGCCTCGCCCGTTCGCTCCCACGTCGCCATATAACCGTTGTCGTTCTGGATCTCCGCGAGGGCGGCGACTTTCTGTTCGAGCGCGAGCGAATCCATTCGCGCTTCGTATCTGCGCTGGAGCGTCGATTTGCGCCGCTCGAACAGCACGTTCACCATCGCTTGGCCGGCCTCGTCTTCGAGTTCGGCGAGCAAGTCGAGTGCGACCGCATGGTATTTTTTCGGGAAATGGTCGTCCGCTTTGGCGGTTAACCGGTAGACCGCGGCCGGGCGGCCCATCGGCAGGCGCACCGTCGTCGATTCGATCAGGTTGTCGCTCTCCAGGTTGGCAATATGCCTTCTGACGGCCATGCCGGTAATGCCGAGCCGGTCGGTCAGCTCCTTGGCCGTCAGCTCGCCCGACGTCTTCAGCAGTTGCAGAATTCGGTTGCGGCTGGACAGATCCGGTTCCTCTTTCAACGCGTTACCTCCCGGCAATGGCCTTAGATTCAGCGCGTCCCCGATCCGGCGGCGGCCAGATCGCGGGACGCGCACTCCGCGGAGCAGTAGCGGCGGTGCGCCTCTTCGCACGTCTCGCAGCATAGATGCTGAAGATGGCAAGTATCGTCCGCGCAATTGACGTAACGGTCCGTTTTCTCCCCGCAGTGGCGGCATTCGCCGACGAGCATATGCTCGTCCGTCCGGTTGATCCGCACCGAGACGCGTTCGTCGAACACATAGCAATTGCCGTCGAAGCCGCGTCCTTGAACTTCGGGGTCCTTCCCGTAAGTGACGATTCCGCCGTCCAGCTGATAGACGTCTTTGAACCCTTCGTTTTTCAGCACGGCGGTCAGCATCTCGCAGCGGATGCCTCCGGTGCAATAGGTTAGAATCGGGCGATCCTTGTGCTCGGCAAGATTGCCGCGAATCCATTCCGGGAACTCCCGGAACGTCTTCAGGTCGGGCTTGATCGCGCCGCGGAAATGGCCGAGGTCGTATTCGTAATTGCTTCTTCCGTCCAGAATCAGCACGTCGTCCTGCTGCATTTTCTCGTAGAACTGCTTCGGCGTCAGTCGCGCGCCTCCGTCCGTGTTCGGGTCGAGTTGCGCATCGTAGCGCAAGGTCACGAGTTCTTTCTTATGACGGACGAACATTTTCTTGAATGCATGGCCGTCCGCTTCGTCGATCTTAAACAGCAGGTCGGCGAAGAGCGGATTCGCGTGCATCGCCGCCATGTAGGCGTCGGTCTGTTCGACCGTGCCGGACACCGTGCCGTTGATCCCTTGTTCGGCGATCAGGATTCTGCCCCGGAGGCCGAGCTCTTTGCAAAATTGCAAATGTTCGGCGGTCAACGCCTCGGGATCCGGGATCGGAACGTATTTATAGTAAAGCAAAATGCGGTATTCGGAATTCATGTCGATGCTGCACCTTTCGTGCGCGAGCCGATCGGCCGCGCGTAGTTATGAACTAATCGTAACGGTTGCCCGCGACTTAGTCAACATTGTGGTTTATTATGTAGAAGGGATGTGCTTCAGGTCGAGTTCGCGACCTTACGGCACATCCCTTATCCATTCGTCAAGCCGCCTAATCGCGTCAGTTCGCCGTCCGTTCGACCCGCGGCTTGCCCGGATCGCAATTCGGCTGCGGAACTTGCCCGCACTTGGCGAGCTTCGTCAAGTAATAGCATTCCTCCCTGTACATATGGTCGGGAACGAGCGGATCGAGCCGGCTGAGCAGCTCCGAGTTCAAGCCCATCTCCTCCAGTTCCTCGAGGAAATTCATGAATACGAGCATTTCCACGTTAACGTCCTTGTGAAACTTGCCGATGGCCGGGTAATGCATGCGGAGCGTCCTCAAGTAGCCGGTGAATTCGATCGCTTTCATATAGAAAGCCTGGAAATGCTTTTCGAACTTTTCGCTCAACTCGATGTATCGCTTCTCCGTGAAGTCCAGATCGGCCGCCAGGCTCGCGGCATGGCCGACGGCGTCGGAGAGCCAGAGCAGATCGTGGTGCAGGGAAGGGAAATGGGGCACCGGCCGGCCTTGAACGAGGTCGTTCAAGATTCGGACGTATTCCTCCAGTTCGTTTACCATATGGTTTATGAACGTCGGAGGCAGACCAATCACGACTCTTCCCGTCAACGACCGGTCGAGCAGCTCCAGCTTGAATTTGCGCAGCGCGAGCGTCGCCTGCAGCGCCGCCCGGTTCAGCTCCGTCAGCTGTTCGGGCGAGAGCGGGGCTCTGGACTGCGCCAACAATCGGTCGAACAGTTGGATGAACCGGCGGGCTTGCTCGACGTCTCCGGTCTCCGACGGGGACAATGCGTTCAGGATGAATCTGGAATGGTCCCCGAGCACCTGCAGCCAGAACCGATGCTCGGCAATCGCTTCTTGATCCAATCGGCCAACTCCTCCCTGGGCGTCATCTTGATACATCTTATGCGCGCTTCGTCGGTTCATGCCGATAAACGACGTCCGAAGTCGCCTATGGATGAAATTTCCGATTCAGGGAATCCTTCACCTATACTCTATCCCGAGAATTTGGAAGAAAGGATGGCGACAATGGAGAACGAGCAATCCCGGCCGAAGGACGAGTCTCGAAGAAAATTTCTGAAGTATTCGGGAACGGCGCTCGGAGGCGTCGTCGTCGGCGGCGTGATCGGCGGAATCATCGGCGTCAACGCGAACAAGGAGAAGGCGGAAGGACCGAACCCGCCCGCATCGCCCGGCGACGCCGAAGCTCCGGGACCGTCTTCGGCCCCGCCGGATCGGGATTACAACCGGGCGTTGATGTTTTTTAACCAGGAGCAGTTCCGCACGGCGGAGGCAGCCGCCGAACGAATCTATCCGCGGGACGAAGCGGGTCCCGGCGCGGCAGAACTAGGGGCCGCTTACTTCATCGACCATGAGATGGCAGGAGCGTACGGGTTTAACGCGCGGGAATATATGTCCCCTCCGTTCTACAAGGCGGAGGCGACGCAGGGCTATCAGCTCACCTACCGAAGAAGGGAATTGATGGCTCTCGGGCTCGACGCCCTGAACCAATACAGCGTCGGCCGGCACGAGCGGAAGTTCGCGGAGCTCTCCCCGGAGGAGCAGGACGCGGTATTGACCGCTTTCGAGAAAGATGAAGTCGACCTCCAAGGCGTACCGGCTTCCACGTTCTTCTCTCTGCTGAGAAATATGACGATCGAAGGCGTCTATGCGGATCCGTTATACGGCGGCAACCGGAACATGGAAGGCTGGCGGATGCGCAACTATCCGGGCAACCAAATGAGCTATTACAACGAAATCGAGAAGGAAGAGTTCGTCGTCATAGAGCCGCTCAGCCTTCACGATCATCTGGCGCAAGGGTGAAAGGAGGCGCACCGAATGGCAAACGAACATCCGAAGGTCTCCGTCGTTATCGTCGGCATGGGCTGGGTCGGCGGCATTATCGCCGCCGAATTGACGAAAGCCGGACACAACGTGGTCGGGCTTGAACGGGGGAAAAGCCGGTCGATCCAGGATTATTATCACGTTCACGACGAATTAAGGTATGCGCTGCGCTACGAGCTGATGCAGGATCTGTCGAAGGAGACGATCACGTTCCGCAACGACGAGAAGATCCGGGCGCTGCCGATGCGCTCCTACGGCTCGTTCCTGATGGGAGAGGGGCTCGGCGGCGCGGGAGTCCACTGGAACGGGCAATATTACCGGTTCCTGCCCTACGATTTCGAGATCCGTACGAAGACGATCGAGCGTTACGGCAAGAACAAAATCCCGAAAGACATGCCGTTGCGCGATTGGGGCATCACGTACGACGAGCTTGAGCCGTATTTCGTTAAGTACGAGCAGATGGCCGGCATCTCGGGGCCGAGCGAGCTGCCGGACCACGTGGGCAAGATGTCGGTTCCGTTCGCCACGGGACCGATGAAGCTCACGCCGACGATGAAGCTGTTCGCGGACGCCGCGACCACGCTCGGCTACCATCCGTACATTATCCCCTCCGCGAATCTGTCGGATGGTTACACGAATCCCGATGGGATCGCGCGCGCGGCTTGCCAGTATTGCGGGTTCTGCGAACGGTTCGGCTGCGAGTACGGCGCGAAGGCGGATCCAGTCGTGACCGTGCTTCCCGTCGCCCAGCAGACCGGCAAGCTCGACCTGCGAATGTATGCGAACGTCACCGCAATTTTGCACGACGGCGCCAAAGCGACCGGCGTCAAATACGTCGATTCGCTGACCGGTCAGGAATCGGTCCAGCCGGCGGACGTCGTCATTCTGGCCGGTTACGTGTTCACCAACGTTCGGCTGCTGCTGCTGTCGAAGCTCGGCAAGCCTTACGATCCGAAGAGCGATACGGGCGCGGTTGGCCGCAACTATTGCTATCAAGTGAACGGAGCAAGCTCCGCAGCATATTTCGAGGATCGGGAATTCAATTTGGCGATGGGGGCGGGAGCGCTCGGCAGCAGCCTGGACGACTTCAACGGCGACAACTTCGACCATAGCGATCTTAATTTCCTGCACGGAGCGAACATTCGCTATACCCAGGCAGGGTTTCGTCCGATCGCGTTTCAACCGAAGCCGACGGGGACGCCTTCCTGGGGGAAGCCGTTCAAGGAAGCGACCCTGCATTACGCGAACCGGGTCCTCTCCATCGCCGCGCAAGGGGCGAGCTTGCCTCATCGTTACCACTATCTCGATCTCGATCCGGAATACAAGGACAGTCTCGGCCTTCCCTTGATTCGGATCACGTACGATTTCCTCGATCAGGACCGCGAACTGGTGAAATACATCGCGGCCAAGACGAAGGAGATCGCCGACGAGATGGGGCCGGCGAGGACGGAAGTGAAAGACGCGATCGAGCAATACAGCATCGTGCCGTACCAGTCGACGCACAATACGGGCGGCACGATCATGGGCGACGATCCGCAGACGTCCGTCGTGAACAACTATTTGCAAATGTGGGACGCGGAGAACGTCTTTATATGCGGAGCGTCCAACTTTCCGCACAACAGCGGGTATAATCCGACTGCGACGGTCGGCGCGCTTGCGTACCGAGCGGCGGAAGGCGTCGAGCGATATTTGCGTCAGGGAGGCTCGCTCGCGTGAGCGACCGGGAGCGGTTCCAGGAGATGCTCGAGCGCGAATGGCTGTCCCATTTGACGGAGCTTCGCAGCAGACTCATACGCGTCGCCGTCTGGTTCGTCGCCTCGCTCGCCTTCGGCCTGTACGCATCCCCGAAAGTGCTCGGCTTCGCGAAGAGTCACGCCGGCATGGTGAAGATCGAATGGAGCGTCTTCTCGCTTGCCGACGGCTTGGTGGTCTATATGAAATGCGCGCTGCTCGTCGGCTGCGCGCTGACGTTGCCGGTGCTGCTGTATCACCTGTGGGCGTTCGCCCGCCCGGGAATGACGGACGAGGAAGCGAGAAATACGCTGCTCTACGTGCCCGCCTCTTTCCTCCTGTTCCTCACCGGAATCGGCTTCGGGTATGCGGTCGCGATCCCGATGATGATCCGGTTCATGGTTAAGCTTAACCAAGGAATCGGAGCGATTGAAGTGTACGGCATTCACCACTACATTTCGTTTCTGTTCGGTTTCCTGCTGCCGATGGGCATCGCCTTCGAGATGCCGCTCGCGATGCTGTTCCTGACGCGGATCGGCGTATTGACCCCGAACAAGCTTAAGCCGGTGCGCAAGTACGCATACGTCGCGCTCGCCGTCGTCGGGTCGCTCATCTCGCCCCCGGATTTCGCGTCCCATCTAGCGGTAACCGTGCCGCTGATCCTGCTGTTCGAGATCAGCGCGTTTTTCTCGACGCGATTTTATCGCAGGAGGGCGTTCGCCCCCGTTGGTCAGACGTAAGGCAACCGCAGCCGCATCAGGAGGGAGGTGCAGTTATGTTCAACAACATCGGCGTATCCGGGCTGATCATTATTCTGGTCATCGCCCTGATCGTCTTCGGACCGGCCAAGCTGCCGCAGCTCGGCAGAGCTTTCGGCGACACGCTGCGGGAATTCCGCAATTCGACGAAGGGATTGGCCGACGACGAGACGTCCGACAAGCCGGCCGTCATCGAATTGGACAAGGGAAAGAATTAACGGCGAATGTCAGATGCCCCGAGGCCGCTCCTCCGCTAGGCGGGGAGCGGACTCGGGGGTTTTTTTCTGCTCAAGGGTCTTCATTCCACTTGATCTTATTCTATCGGACACAGAAGACGTTATTATGCCGAAACCCCTTCATTTTGAAGTCGATTCGGACAGACGATCCGTTATTTCAATGATCAAGGGCCGAAATCGCCATCTCGGAGCCAAATAACGGATCCTCTGTCCGCGAAGGTGCGCAAAACCCGGTTTTGTTCACAATTAGCGGATCCTCTGTCCGAACGGTCTTGGAGGGATCGGGCAAAGAGGATGAAAGACGGTTGGACGTCGGGGCAACATGTCGAGTGGAGCGGGAGGTCTGAGGTGACGGAGGAACGGGAAGAGGAACGAAACAGCGGAAAAAAGGACCGTCAGGCGAACGGACGGTTTTTCTTGTCAGCCTGAGACGATCAATCCCTTCAATCTTTATCGAATAATGCCGAATAATGTAGATAGGATCCGAATCGCGTTCATATTCGGGTCCATTTCAATGACGGAGAGCGGGTTGGATATGGAGCACGTTCACGGGACGTACGATACGGCGCTCGTCGCATTTTCCTACGTTGTGGCGGTCGTCGCCTCTTACACGGTATTGGATTTGGCGGGAAGAGTCAGCGAAACCTCGGGGCGCAGCCGCAGCTTGTGGCTCGCTTTCGGCGCGGTCGCGATGGGAATGGGTATATGGTCGATGCATTTCGTCGGGATGCTGGCGATGAGCTTGCCCGTGCCCGTCGCATACGATATGACGCTCGTTTTCATCTCCGTGCTGGCGGCCGTGGCGGCTTCATACGGCGCGCTGAAGACGGTCGCCGGCGATCGGCTTACCCCGGCGAGACTCGCCGCGGGGGCGCTGCTGCTAGCAGTCGGGATCGTCTTGATGCATTACATCGGAATGGCCGCGATGATGATCGATATCGTCTACGATCCTTTGCTGTTCGCGCTGTCGATCGCGATCGCCGTCGCGGCTTCCTTTGCCGCCTTGTGGCTGGCGTTTTATTTCAAGAGAGACGCGGAGCGGGGCGGGATCGCGAAGAAGCTCGGCAGCGGCTTGATCATGGGAGCGGCGATCGTCGGCATGCATTACACGGGCATGGTGGCGGCCGACTTTCGCTTGGGAGGCCGGTCGGAGCTGGCGGGCGGCATGATCCTCGATCAGAAGTGGCTGGCGTACTTCATTTCCGGCGGAACGCTGTTCACGCTCGGCTTGTCGTTGCTCGGCATTTTTATTTCCAGGAAATTTTCGCGCAAGGATTCCGAAATCGAGCAGCAGTCGCAGGAAATCGTCCAGAAGAACAAAGAGCTGCAGCTGTTGAACGACCATCTCGAGGAATTGGTCAAGGAACGAACAGCGCAGTTGGAAAAAGCGCATGACGAAGCGATCCGGGCCAATTTGATCAAAAACCAATTTCTCGCCAATATGAGCCACGAGCTGCGAACGCCGCTGAACGCGATCATCGGCTACAGCGAGATGCTCGTCGAGGAGGCGGAAGAGCTCGGCGAGCCGGCGTTCGCGGCCGATCTGGAGAAGATCGGCACGTCCGGCAAGCATCTTCTCGCCCTGATCAACGACATTCTCGATATTTCGAAGATCGAAGCGGGCAAGATGGACGTCTACCTGGAAGCCTGCGACGTCGGCGCCGTCATGCGGGACGTGCTGACGACCGTCAGGCCGCTGATCGAACGCAACGGCAATCGGCTGGAGACGAACTGGACCGACGGCTCGATGACGACCGACGTAACGAAGCTTAGACAGATCTTTATCAATCTTCTCGGCAACGCCGGCAAGTTCACGAAGGAGGGCACGATCCGCTGCGAAGCGCGCGCCGAAGTCCGCGGAGATCGGGCGGGTTATGCGTTCGTCGTGGAGGACTCCGGCATCGGCATGACGCCGGAGCAAATCAGGAGGCTGTTCGAGCCGTTTACCCAAGCGGATTCTACGACGACGCGCAAATACGGCGGAACCGGGCTCGGGCTAACGATCAGCCATCGCTTCTGCGGGATGCTCGGGGGCGAGTTGACCGTTCGGAGCGAGACGGGAGTCGGCAGCGCGTTCACGTGCTGGCTCCCGGCTTCGTCCGAAGGCTTCGTCGATGAGGGGCGGGTCGAGGCGGCCGTCTCGGGGGAGAGCGCGGCGCCGGAGGAAGCAAGCGTGCTGCTGATCGACGACGAACCGTACGACAGGCAGCTGATACGCAAGTTTCTGGAGAAGGAAGGCTGGAAGCTCGCTTTCGCGAAAAGCGGACGGGAAGGCTTGGAGCTGTCCAGAAAGCTGCGTCCGAAAGTAATCATTCTCGACATCCTCATGCCGGGGATGGACGGGTGGAGCGTGCTTGCGGCGCTCAAGGGCGATCCGGAGCTGAGCGACATTCCCGTCGTCATCGTGTCGATGACGGACGACCGGCAGCTCGGCTTCACGCTGGGCGCTTCGGAATTTCTGTCGAAGCCGGTTCAGCGGGAAAGCCTGATCGCCGCGATCGACAAGTACTTGCCGGCGGAGGGCGGCCGAAGCCTTCTCGTCGTCGAAGACGACGCGGACACGAGCGAATTGTTGTCGCGGCTGCTGCGGAAGGAAGGCTATTCCGTGACCCAGGCGGCGAACGGAAGAATCGCGCTTGAACGGGTCGCCGAAGAAGTTCCGGGACTGATCCTGCTCGACCTGATGATGCCGGAAATGGACGGCTTCCAGATGATCGCGGAACTGCGCAAGCGCGAAGAGTGGAGCCGAATCCCGGTCGTCGTCGTCACGGCGAAGACGATCACGGCCGAAGATCGCCTGAAGCTGAACGGCTACGTTCAAGGCGTCCTTCAGAAAGGCGAATTCAATCCGAAGCGCCTGCTCGACGAGGTGCGCCGCTACGCGCTCGAGCAAGGAAAGGAGGCGATTCCGTGATCACGCTTCTGCTCGTCGAGGACAATGAGATGAATCGGGACATGCTGTCGCGGCGGCTCGCGCGCAAAGGCTATGAAGTCTTGACGGCCGGGGACGGACTCGAGGGGATGCGGCTCGCGACGGAACGCCAGCCGGATCTCGTGCTCATGGATCTGAGCTTGCCGGTGATGGACGGCTGGGAGGCGATCCGCAGGCTGAAAGCCGGACCCGCAACGGGCGGCATTCCGGTCATCGCGCTGACGGCCCATGCCATGTCGGACGACGAACGATCCGCGTACGAAGCCGGTTGCGACGATTTCGACACGAAGCCGATCGAGTTCACACGATTGCTGGGCAAGATCGACAGGGCGTTGGAGAAACGCCGATAGAATGGGAGAAAGCGCTATGGACGCATACTTGGATGCCAAAATACTGATCGTCGACGATCAAGAGTATAACGTAAGCTTGCTGGAACGGATTCTCGGAAGAGCGGGCTACGGCAACGTCGCGTGCACGACGGATCCGTACCGCGTCCGCGAATTGGTCGCGGGCGAGGATCCCGATATCGTGCTGCTCGATCTCCATATGCCCGGTTTGGACGGCTTGCAGGTGCTTGAGCATATTCGGGAGATCGCCGGGGAGGATCACTATTTGCCGGTGCTGATGCTGACCGCGGACACGACGCCCGAGGTCAAGCAGCAAGGCTTGCAAGCGGGCGTCAACGACTTCCTGACAAAGCCGTTCGACCGGACGGAAGTGCTGCTCCGCATCCGCAATTTGCTAAAAACGCGGGATCTGCATCGGCAGCTTAAGATGTACAGCAGCACTTTGGAGGAGAACGTCCGCAAGCGCACGCACGAATTGCAAGTGGCCAAGGACGAAATCATGAAGCTGCTCGGGCGCGCCGCCGAATATCGCGACGACATGACCGGCCTTCATACGCAGCGCGTCGGCTGGCTGTCGGGGCTTATCGCCGAACGGCTCGGCCTCGAGCCGCACCGGGTCGACATGATCCGCCAAGCCGCTCCGCTGCACGACATCGGCAAGATCGGCATCCCGGACGACATCCTGCTTAAGCCGGGCCGATTCGAACCGCACGAATTCGAAAAGATGAAAGCCCATACTTTGATCGGCGCGAACATGCTCGGAGACAGCTACTTCCCTCTGCTGCAGCTGGCAGGCGTAATCGCGCGCTCCCATCACGAGAAATGGGACGGCACCGGCTATCCGGAAGGCTTGGCCGGCGAAGACATCCCGATCGAAGCGCGCATCGTGGCGCTCGCCGACTTCTACGACGCCTTGACGCACGAGCGGCCGTACAAGAAGGCCTGGATGCCGGAAGAGACGCTCGGGGAAATCGCGAGGCAGCGAGGCGCCCACTTCGACCCGCGTATCGTCGACGCTTTCGTCGAGCTGTATCGCGAACACAATTTCGCGGCGTTCTCGGAGAAATCATCTTAGCATCGCAAGGCGGTTCGAAAGGTCTCCGGTTCGCTCAAACTTTACGAAGGAGTATGACAGACTATTGTCATACTTCTTTTTTTATAATAACGAATACCGAATCAAATCCATGAAAGGAGATATCATTTGAGCAATGGAAATCGATAATCTGATTCCCGCAAAATCGAGAGAAGATTTGAGGGGTTGGCTGCAGGAAAACGGCAAGACCGAAAAGTGTTGTTGGGTCGTCGTAAGCATGAAGCCACAGCCGGAAACGCTGCTGTATTTGGACGCGGTCGAAGAAGCGTTGTGCTTCGGATGGATCGATGGAATTAAAAAGAAAATATCCGACGCCCAAGCGGCGCAGAGACTGTCTCCCAGAAGCAAAAGAAGCTCATGGACCGAGTTGAATAAAGAACGCGTTCGCCGCCTCGAAAAGCTGGGGTTGATGAGCGACGAAGGAAGAAAGGTTCTTCCCGATATGGACAAGAATGCTTTTAAAATCGACGCGGTTATCGCACAAAGGCTGCAAGAAGAACGGCAAGTGTACGAGAATTTTATGGCATTTCCGGATCTTTATCGAAGAATTCGGATCGATACGATCCAAAGCTGCAGAAATCAGCCCGAATTATATAAGAGCAGGTTAGACAAATTCATAACGAACACTAGAGAAAACAAAATGTACGGTCAATGGCACGACAATGGCCGCCTGCTGGGCGATTAGGGAACCCTAAGGCTGCGCCGTGCCCGATTTTCCGATAAAGTGTAAGATATGCGGTCGACGGACGTCTAATGCGATGAAAAAGGTTGAGAGGGGAGGATTATGGACGATTACGGGAAAATCGAACAATGGTTTCTCGCGTACGGCTCGGACGTGCATCATTTTCTTGCGTATTACACAGGACGAAGCCAGGTCGAGGATCTCGTCCAGGAGGTTTTCGCCAAGGCGCTGCTGGGCGTGCGGCGATTCGAAGGCAGAGCCAATCCGAAGACATGGCTATTCTCGATCGCCCGCCGCGTCGCGATCGACGAGCAGCGCAAGCGCAAGCGATTCAGCCTGCTCGCGCGGAAAATCGGCCGGGACGAGCGTCAGCCGGATGCGACGCCGGAGGAGATCGCCGTTTACCGGCAGGACGTTGCCGACGTCTATCGGGCCGTGATGAAGCTGAAGCGCTCTTATCGCGACGTCCTGTTCCTGCGCGTCATGGAGCAGCTGTCTTCGGCGGAAACGGCAGAGGTGCTCGGCTGGACGACGGCGAGAGTCGACGTCACGCTGCATCGCGCCATTCGTAAAGCGCGTATCGTCCACGGAACCTTGGAAGGAGGCGTTAGGCTTGAAGCGGGAAGAGAACGGGGATAACGCGATCCGGCTGCTGCGGGAGCTGCCGAGGAGATCGCTCGATCCGGGCGCGGAGCAGGACATTTTGCAACGGTTAAGGGCGCTGGGCAGTCAATCGAAAAGGAGGAACGATCGACGGATGAAAATCGGTCTTTCTATCGCCGCCGCATCGATCGCGGCGCTGGTGGGCGTCGTCTCGTTCGCGCCCGGGCTGCTCGACCAGGAGCGCTGGCGGACAGGGGCCGGGATCGGGTCGGATCAGCTGAAACAAACCCCGGTATTCCATCTTCGCGACGAGAACGGCGAGAAGATGTCGTACGTCGTCAGGGGCGTCGAAGGGAAAATCGCGTTTCTGGATCAGCCTTGGGGCATCGTCGCCAAAGTGCCGGTCGGCAAAACGTTCTGGTACGTCTGGGGAGACCGCGAAGAGCTGCTTCACGCCGACCTGCGGGCGACCGGAACGCACCTGGCCACCGGAGAGACGATAACGGTCAACGAGACGAAGCTCGGAGGAGCGATCTACGGCGCGGACGCGTCGGTCGTCACTTCTTTTAATCCGTTTCCGAGCAAAGGCGCGTGGCGAATCGATATCGAACTGAACGGACGGTATTTCGAGTCGATCGTCGTCGCCGTCAAGGATGAGCGCATCGCGACGGAATCCGCTTATTTCGATCTATCCCGGGACGACGCGATCGTCGGCGGCATCGACACGTCCCTGACGCTCGACGGTCACGATCTTCCCGAGACGGTCGACGTCATCGTCCAGCCGCTAGAACGCGACGGAGAGGCGCGAAGATTGACGTTCGTCAAGTTCGCCGAATACCGGCAGGGGCAAGGGGAGCGAGGGATCGTTCCGATCACGAGCTATCAGGGATCGCTGACGTTCGACGCGCCGGGCAGATGGCGAATCGAGGTGCTCGGCGAGAAGACGGAAGTCGAAGTGAGAGGCTGACGCCCAACGAACAAACCGCCCGGCAGTCGCGTGACGACTGGCCGGGCGGTTTGCGTTGCTCCGCCGCGCGGGCGCGGACAATTTACGATCTCGAACGAACTTCCTGCCGCATGAACAGCAGATAGGCTGCCGCGAACGACAGCGAGGTTTCCGCGATCAGCGCGACGATATGCGGCCAGACGAGCAGGACGCTCTGTCCGAAAGAGAGCGGGGCGGAGATGGCCAGATACGCCTGCTCCTGCGTCACGAATGGATTAAGCGTGCGCACGTCCGGCAGCATCAGCGTGGAAGCCGCTTCCTGGAACAGGTAAGCCGGAGAGAGCCGGGACAGCAGATTCAACGTCTGCTGCGCGTCGATGAACGCCGCCGCGTCGTTCGGGTTGGCCGGCATGAGCGCGTTGCCGATCAGGTTGACGATCATGCCGTAGAAAAACAGGAAGAAAATCCAGACCGCGATGCCGCCGAGGGCCGACGTGGCCGCTTGCTTGAAGCGGACCGAGAAGAGCAGGGACAGGTTCAACCAGAGTCCGACGTACGCGACCGTAATGAGCAGCACGACGAACACGCGGCCGAATTCCTCCGGCGTGGGCGGGTAGCCGATCGTCAACAGGCCGGCCCCCATGACGAGGAATCCGAGCGAGAAGACGACGACGGCGATGAGCAGCAGCCCGGAGACGAACTTGGCGACGAGAAAATCGTCGCGATGGACGGGCTGTGACAGCACCCGGCTTAGCGTTCCTTTGTTCCGCTCCGAATTGACCGAATCGAAGCCGATGGCGATGCCGATCAGCGGGGCCAGGAAGGATAGGAACGTCAGAAAATTCGGCAGCGTGCCGTCGGAGACGGTAAACATGCTCAAAAACAGAAAGCCCGAGTTCGCGCCCGAAGAGGCCGCGCCGCCGTCTTTCAGGGCCGTGATCGCCGCATAGAGCGAACCGACGCACGCCAAGGTGACGATGCCGAGCAGAATGACGAACCGCCAGCTGCGGATATGGTCGCCGAACTCCTTCCGGACCATGACCCAGAACGGGCTTGGAGCCCTCGGGCTTCGGAGTTCCGCGCGGCCGTCCGCCGCGCGCGGGCGCATGCCCGCGATGCCGAGCCATTTGGCGCGAAGCTTAGCCGCTCTTTCGCTCATGCGTCTCGCCTCCTTCGAAGTAGCGATGGTAAATGTCGTCCAACCCGTACTGCAGCGGACGGAGGCCGAACAACGACGCTCCGCAGCCGATCGCGGCTTTGGCCAGCTCCGCCGTGACGTCCGACGTTCCCGTCGCGACGACCGTCGTCGCGGACCGGGATTCCCGCAAGCTGTCGGGCGCTTGCGTCTTCGCCAGAACGTCGGTTACGCCGTCGACCGCCCTCAGCGCTTGCTCCACTTCGTCGTTCCAGGGAAGGACGTCCAGCTCGATGCGGTGCGTTGCCGCCCCGTCCAATTGGCGGGATAACGAGTCGATGTCCCCGGCTGCGATCAGCCTGCCTTTAACGAACAAGCCTACCCGGTCGCATATTTGCTGGACTTGATGCAGGTGGTGGGACGACAGGAGCACGGTCAGCCCTTCGTTACGGCTAAGGTCGCGAATGAGCGCCAGCAGCTCGCGCACGCCTTCGGGATCGATGCCGAGCGTCGGCTCGTCGAGAATGACGACCTGCGGGTTTTTGATCAGCACGTCCGCCAGGCCGAGCCGTTGCCTCATCCCCCGCGAGAACGTGCCGGCGCGCTTGCGGGCGACGTCCCCGAGCCCGACCTTGTCGAGCAGGAGCAAGGCGCGGTCGCGCGCCTCGTCCGCCGGGATCCGGTTCAGCCCCGCCGTATAGAGCAGATTGTCGAGCGCGGACCGGTCTTCGTAGAAGCCGACATCGTCCGGCATATAGCCGACCTTCCGCTTGACCTGCATCGGGTTGCGCGTCGCGTCGAGACCGCATACGATCGCTTCGCCGGAAGACGGTTCGGCAAGACCGAGCATCATCAGAATCGTCGTCGTTTTGCCGGCGCCGTTCGGACCGAGCAGGCCGAAGATTTCGCCCGGATAGATGTTCAGGTTCAGTCGGTCGACAGCGGTAAACGTTCCGTAAGCTTTCGACAGGTTTTTAAGCTGGATGACGGGTTCCGCCGCTTCGATCGTCACGATTACCGCCTCCCGTATTTCCGGAACAAGCCGTAGATGCCGGCCAGGACGGCGACGATGATGAGGACGCCGACCCAGCCCCATAGCACGGAGGTTTTCACGGTCATCCGCAAAGCGGCGTCCGCGGTTTTCTCCGCGGAGCTCGCGGACAGATTCGCGACATAGTCGCCCGCGAGCGCCTTGTCCGAGGCTTTGATCGTCGCCGTTACCGGGACGGACTGGCCGGCGGCCAGGGCGCGGATCGTCTTCGGCTCGAACGTCACTTCCCAATTGGCCGGCATCCGGCCGCTCAGATTGACGTCGGACAGCTCGGCGGAGCCGGTATTCCGGACGACGAGCTCGAGATTGCGTGTCTTGCCCGCCGTAATGTCGGCGCTGAGACGATCGTCCGCCGTGCTTAGAGACAGGCCGTACGTGCCGGTAATCGCCGCTTCGACTTGCGCTTCCGCCGAAGACGAACCGCTGGCCGCCTGCACGGCGATCGGATAAGTGCCGGCGGCAGCGCTGTCGGATGGCGTGACATTAAGCGTAATCGTCTTCGAGCCGCCGGCTTCCACCTCGACCGAGGTGACGTTCGCGCCTCCGACGGAGAAGCGAACGTCCCAGCCGGCCGGCGCATCGGCGCTCAAGGCGTATTGCTGGGCGGAGGCGGTGCGGTTGCCGAGCGTCATGCTGTACGAGAAGGCGGTGTCGGCGTGGCCTTGCATGTTGGGCTGATCGACTTGCAATTCGGACTTGTACGAGCCTTGCTCGGAGACGTTCACGACCAGCGCCAGGGAGCCGAAATCGCCCGCATCCAGACGGAAATCGTAATCGCCTTTGTCGACCTCCAGCGGTACCGTCAGGCTCAAGTTCAGCGATTGCGAATCGCCTGGCTTGACGGAAATTTGCCTGATCCGGTTGCCCCCCGCGGTCAACTCGGAGTCCCAATCCGAACCTCCCGCGTTCAAGTTGAGCTCGGCCGTTCGAATCTCGTCGGAATCGTTGATCAAGTCGATGGAATATTGGATCGTCTCTCCGGGCGCGACCGACAAGCTCGTATAGGGCGTAAACAGCTTCAGCGCCGGTGCGGCGGCGGCCGGCGAAGCTCCGCCGAACAAGCCCAGCAGCAGGGCCAGCGCGAGCGTCCCGGACAATGGTTTGGCCAATCTTTTCAACAACTGCGGTTCCCCCTTTGGAATTTGATTTCACCAATATTACGCCCGGGAACGCTCCGCGGATTTAGTCGAAAGTTAAAAATTGGCTTAACGGAAGCTTAAAGGAAGATAAAAAAACGTTCTGGCCGTTTTCCGCGGCCGCGCTTTCTGCTACTTTAAGGTCATCGAGAGTTCTATTGCGGAGGTGCGGCAAAGGATGGGTCTCGTCTCTAAACGCGCGGGCCGCGAGGAGATGTCGGAGCTGTTCGCGCAAGTGAGGGAAGGGTCGATGGAGGCGTTCGATCGTTTTTACGAATCGGCCGCCCCGTTCGTGACGGGCATCGCGGGCAAAATGCTCGGCGGGGACCGGATGGAAGCGGAGGACGTCTGCCACGACGTCCTGCTCGAGGTCATTTCCCGGCCGGAACGGTACTCTCCCGAGCGGGGTTCGGTGGAAGCGTGGCTGGCGGTATTGACGAAGAGCCGATGCGCGGACCGGCTGCGCAAACGCAGCCGGGTCGTGCTGGAACGGCAGACGGCGGCATTCGAGCAAACGTTCGCGTTTGCCGGCGAATACGCGTTGCCGGAACAGCAGGTCGTCGCCAAGCTGCAGGGCGAGGCGCTTCGGCAGGCGATGTCGGAGCTGGACGGCGCGCAGAGGCGCGCGTTGTCCGAGGTTTATTACGGGCACCGCAGCCGCAGGGAACTGGCCGAAGCGTGGCAGGTGCCCGTCGGAACGGTCAAATCTCGCGTCCGATACGGCCTGCAACACCTGAATAAGGCGATGAAACGGCTCGGTTGGACGAACGACGCGAAAGGAGGAGGCTGACATGATCGGACGCGAATGCAACGTGCCGGACGAACGTTGGGTCGATTATCATCTCGGGAAGCTGCGTCCCGATGCTTCCGACGCCCTTCGCAGACATGCCGAAGGCTGCGCCGTTTGTCGTCAAGCCTGTCTCCAATGGGCCCGTTGGCTCGGCGTCGAAGCTGCCGGGACCGGCGAGCGGCCCGACTCGCCCCCGTCCGACGCGCCGGACTGCGCGGATGCGCGTCTGCCGGGGCGGAAGGTGCGCCGGTCCCTTCGCCGCAGGATGGCGATCCGGGCCGCCGCCATGGCGGCGACGCGCCGGCCGGCCCGTTCGGCCGCGATCGCTGTGGGCGCGGCGATGCTCGTCGCCGTCCTCATCGGCTTGCACCGCCTGCCCATGGGCGGGCCATTTCCGTCCGCGCTTCAGCCGCAGGCTTACGCAGAGCTTCACGAGCCGGACGGAGCGCTGTTGATGTCGCGCCCGGGCACGCAAGTCTATTCGCAAAATTCTTCCGGCGGCTGGAGCGATTCAACGGCGGCGCGGGGAACGGGGACGAACGTCACGGTCTGGGTGAACGCCGACACCGAGGAGCTGTTCGTGCTGCTGGAGGGATTGACCGCTTCGGAAGGGAACGACGTGCAGCTATGGGGAGACGCCCCGGACGCGCTGACCAGCCTCGGGCTGCTTGAATTCCACAGCAATCAAGGACATCTGTATTCCCGGCTCCGGGAGGTCGCGCTGCTGCGCGCGCTGCGGCTCACGATCGAGCCGAAGGGCGGCAGCGAGCTCCCGTCCGTTCCGGAGAGCGCGCTCGTGCGGTTGGAACGGGAATAGCTATCGGACACAGATGACCTTATTTTTCCGAAACCCCTCATTTTGCTGGCGATCCGGACAGACGATCCGTTATTTCGATGATCAATGACCGAAATCGCCATCTCGGAGCCAAATAACGGATCCTCTGTCCGCGAAGGTGCGCAAAACCCGGTTTTGTTCACAATTAGCGGATCCTCTGTCCGCACGGTTCGTGGCGGCGGGCCGGGTGGGGCGGGAAGCATACGGAAACGGAACAGATGTCTCCGCCAATGTCCTTCGCACTCGCACCTCCTCCGCCGCAACCTCGAATCTCCGTCACAGTACCTTCGCACTTCGTTTCTCCGCGCAATCGCATATCCGTACCCGCACAACCGCACACTCGTACACCCGTACACCCGTACCCGTACACCCGTACCCGTACACCCGTACCCGTACACCCGTACCCGGACATCCGTTCACCCGCAAACCAGCACAACGCACACTCTCGCCTTCGTACCCTCGTCCCTACGCACCTCGCGCCCCGACACATTCCCTACACTAGTTGTATGCAGTGCAATTAATAGACCGGAAATTTTGCGGATTTTTTATATAATTGCACGAAGTACAACTAATATGTCTAAACCGGGCGGGAATGAAGGAAAAGAGGCGGAGTTAGTTGTAGTTATGCAATTATCGAATGGGAAGGGTCGAGTTGGACCTAAGTTAGTTGTACAAAATACAATTCGTATCCCGGGCCAATAATCCGATAGGATTTTTGCTTCGGACTCAGAGGATGAGCGACGCGTATGCGTTCTTGCGCAGAGCGGCGAAACCGTTTTACTGATGTCCGGTCGGAGGATGCGCTGCGGTTTTTCGTGATTTATCCGGAATGCACGAACGAAACATGAGAACAGTTTGTTACAATGTGATTTAATTCACAAGAATTCGGCCGATCCGGAGCTATACTAGAGGCATAAAGAAGAGAGGATGTGGTCCGTCGGTGAAGCTACACGTCCCTATCGATACCGTCGTCCCCGGAGGGGAACTGCGGGAATGGCTGCTCGAAAGCTCCGTCATGCGCGCGAAACAGGAACACGAATGGCTGAAAGAGGAGCTCAGAAGCATATACGATCAAGCATGCGGCGTACGCCGCGAGTCCGACGCAGGGGGACTCGACCGGAAAATGCGGCAATTGCGCGAAGGCGTCAAAAGGTTTCTCAAGCATTGGAACGAACATACGGAGTGGGAGGATCACGAGCTGTTTCCCCAGGCGGCCTATTACCTGGGAGCGGAACCGGACACGTTCGTCCTGATGGAACGGGAGTACGAGCTTGCGGAGCAGAACATCCGCATTTTCCTTCAGGCGCTCGATCGCGCGGCATACCCGATCGGCAAAGAGGAGGCGCGCCGAATGTCCGCTTATCTGATTCAGGCTTACGCCGTGTTGAACAATCGGTTTCGCGAAGAGGACGAGATGATGGCGGATTTGGCCGGTGGCCTGCGCTCGTCCCGATCCTAACGATCGTCGGCCTATTCTTCATTCGGATTAACGGAGGAGGGGAGTAAAGCATGCCGCATAGGGAAGCTTCGACGCTGCTCGAGCTGTACATGGGCTACGACCGGTGGAAGGAAGAGCACGATGCGCTTCAGGAGCGGTTGCGCGAGCTGTGCAACCTGATGAGGTGGAATCCGGGCAATTTCGATTTTCCGTACTGGGGTACGCATCATCGCGCCGTTCACGAGAAATTCGTCGCCTTTATGGCCGACTGGCAATCCCACGTCGCGCATGAGCGCCGCATTTTGTATCCGATCGCGAAGTCCGCCATTTGCGGCGGCAGAATGGGGCCGGTTGCCGTACTGGAGCAGGAAGACCTGATCGCGGAGCAATTTTTCAACGATTACATGCAAGCGGTCGAGAACGAGGAAGGGCCGGAGGAATGCTTGTCGAGATTGCTTCAGGTGCTGATGATTATCGCGGAGCATTTCCGGACGGAGAACGAGACGCTCGTTCCCGCCGCGGAACGCTTGATGGAAGAAATCGAATATATCGGCTCTTGACTTATTTATCCATTCGATATCGGCCAACGGACGAAAATCGCATATACTGGAAGAGAACAAGTCAGAAGGATGGGGGGATTCCGCATGACCTATCATCACGTGCTAGCAGCCTACGACGGTTCGAAGGCCTCCGAAAAAGCGCTTTCGTACGCGATCAAGCTTGTGGAGACCAAGCCGGGCAGCAGGCTTACGGTCGCTCACGTCGCGACGCGACCCTCCTTCGCTTTCGCCGGATACGGGCTGATCTTGCCGGACACGTACGAAACGCAGTTCGAGGAGCATCAGCAGGCAGTCGCCCGCCAGGCTACCGATCGGATCGGCGATCTCCCCTACTCGAAGGTCGTCGTGCTGAACGGGACGCCGTCTGCGGCCATCCTGCAATACGCAAAGGACAATTGCTGCGACTTGATCGTCATCGGCAATCGCGGTTTGGGGCCGATCCGGGAATGGATGCTCGGCAGCGTCAGCCATCACGTTGTCCAGCAAGCGCAAGTGCCGGTATTGATCGTAAAGTAACCTTGCAAGCTTTCGGGCGTTCGCCGCGTGCGGACGCTTTTTTTTGTCGGAAAAATGACTACGTTAACGCGACAAGTGTAAATTTTCCACGACTCGGTGTCGTCGATGCCGGTTTCAAGGCATGCGCAAGCCGCCGCCGCGAGAGCTCATTGCCGGTTTTCTCCGACAATGAGCGGGAACCGCGAATGTCGAATGTCGGTTCCGCGAGCGATCGCCTATTCCCGATTGTCAGCTGTCGGAAGGCGCCAACGGCGTTCAATAATTTTTTATATTGGAATGCTCGGCTCGTTGTGCTATTCTATACGCGAACAACTGTTCTTCCCGGAAGGAGCTCGTCATGGTGGATGTGAATCGATATCCGGAAATCGACGAGGCGATCGCATATATTCAACGGAATCTCTACGATCCGCTGCCGTTATCCCGATTGGCCAAGCACATCGGATACAGCCCGTTTCATTTCTCGCGGATTTTCAAGGATAAGATCGGCATTCCGCCCCTGTACTACGTGTCCTCGATGAGATTGCAGAAGGCCAAGGATTTGCTGCTCCGAACGAACTTGACCGTCCGCGACGTCGGCCTCGAGATCGGCCAGATGAGCCTCGGCACGTTCACGACCCGGTTTACCGAGAAGGTCGGCATGTCACCGTCCCAATTCCGCGCCTCGACGAAGGAAGCGGTCAACCATCTGCACTCGTTGCAGCAACTGCGGAATTGGACGGAACCTCGGCTCGCGACAGGGAGGTACGCCCGGATCGAAGGAAGCGTCGAATCCGCGGAACCTTTCGATGGCGTCGTGCTGATCGGCTTGTTCGCGAAGCCGATACCGGAGGGCATGCCGCTGTACGGAACGCTGGTTCCGTCCTCCTCGAGGTTCGCGTTCGAGGACGTGAAGCCCGGCGTTTACTATTTGATGGCGACGTCGGTATCGTGGGGGATGCAGGCGATCGACGTGCTGCTTCCCCATCGTACGTTGCGTGCCCGGACGAGGGAGCCGATCGTCGTTCGGCCGTTCGAGCCGGCGCCCGAACAGCGGGTGACGCTTCATCCGCCATTGCCGGACGACCCCCCGATCTTGATTTCCCTTCCGCTTCTGATGAACACCTTCTTGAACCGGTTGAGCGGGCAGGACGCGAGGGGAAGCTGGGATAGCAATCGCTAATCGGCCTATCTTTGGAAAAATTCGATCCATTCCCGCTCGGGACCATGAATGAAGAAGTACCGGTGACCGTTCGGAAGCGTCGTAATCTCGTCGAATCCGGAGACGAACTCGACGTTCAACCCTTTGACGCGCGCGTATTCCGCTTCCACGTCGTCGACGGTAACCGCGAAATGATGAACTTTGCCTTCGACGGGCAATTGATCGTTGTAGCCCTGGATCAGTTCGATTTCAGTTTCCTCTGAGCCCGCGGAACCGAGAAAGGCCAATTGAAGCACGCCGTTCGTATGCGTGAACCGGCTCTTCACTTCGAGCCCTACGACCTCCGTGTAAAATCGAATCGTCGCATCCAGATCTTTAACGATAACCCCTACATGATCGATTCTTTTCGTTGCCATTGCTCTAACCTCCGTTGTGGAAATGATCTTATCCTATCGAATTAATTCTTAGTAGTCAAGTAGGATTAATCAAATTTTTGCATTGACAAGATTCGACAGGCTCTCTTACAATGTAGGTGCATCCCGACCAATTGAGTCGGATATACCGGAGAGAAAAGCTTACTGGACCGCCAGCAGCTCCATGCCGATCGCGAATATCCGCGACCGGCATGGAGTTTCTTGTTTTCCGGGAACCAGACAAGAGGAGAGGACGAAATTGAAAAAGACCATCTATATGATCGTCTTCGCGGCGATACTCCTGCTCGCCGCCTGCACGAACGAACAAAACCGGGTCGAGCCGCCGACCGTCGCAACCCCGTCCGCGGAAGCGCCGTCGCAGTCCGGGCCGGAGGCTTCTCCGCCGGCGCGGCAGCCATCCGACGCATCCGGCGGCCTCCCGTCGGCGGACGTTCCGGACAAGCTTCGCCAGCCGCTGAATATCGCGCTCGTGACCCGCATCACGACGGGGTCTTTTTTCGCGCAATACAGCCAAGGGATCAAAGACCAGGTCGAAGCGTTCGGCGGCAAGCTCAAAATTTTCGATTCGGGCAACGACCTCGCGAAAATGGCTTCCAACGTCGAAGCGGCGATCAACGAAAAGGCAGATGCGATTCTGATCAACAACGGAACGGCGCAGGCGCTGGACCCAGTTGTGAAGAAGGCTCTGGAGGCAGGCATCCCGGTCGTCTCCTACGACAGCGATTTGACGCTGCCGGGCGTCACGTCGATCGACCAGGACGATTACCTGCTTGGCTGGCAATCGCTCAAGCAGCTCGCGACCGATCTGAACGGCTCGGGCAACATTGGCGTACTATGGGTGGCCGGCTACTTGCCGATGGAACGCCGTCAGGTGATGATCGAGGCTTTCCAGAAGCGCTATCCGAACATTAAGGAAGTCGCGAGAGCGGGCACGGTAACGGCCAATACGGCGCTCGACACGCAGGCGCAAGTCGAGGCGTGGCTGAAGAAATATCCGGAGCCCGGGCAACTGAACGCCATTTACACGACCTGGAACGAATTTACCCGCGGGGCCTATCAGGCGCTGAAGCAAGCTTCCCGCCAAGACATCCCGATCTACGGCATCGATTTGACCGAAGAGGACTTGCCGCTTTTCCAAGCCGAGGATAGCCCTTGGGTCGCGGCGTCCGCGACGAATCCGACGGATATCGGGCAAGTCCAGACCCGGCTCGTCTATCAGAAGGCCGCGGGCGAGACGGTGCCGGCGGGGATCTCCATCGAACCGAAGCTGATCTTGAAGTCGTATTTGCCGGCTGAGCCGATCGCGTTCTCCGATCTCGGCAAGTACGTGCCGGGGTGGGGAAGCTCGGACGCGGCGAAATCCGCGTGGATGGACGCGCTGGCCTCCGGAGCGGGCAAGTGACGCTGTCGCTCGCGGACGTCAGCCACGATTTCGGGTCGGGGAACGTCTTGAACGGCGTCTCGTTCGACGTCCGTCCCGGCGAAGCGCACGCGCTGCTCGGCATGAACGGCGCGGGGAAGAGCACGCTGCTTCATCTCGCCGCGGGCGTCTATCGGCTGCGGCAAGGGTCGATTTCCATCGCGGGAGCGCCGGTCGTCTTCCGTTCTCCGGCCGATGCCGCCGCCCGCGGCATCGCGTTCTTGACGCAGGAGGTCGACCGGGGGCTCGTACCCGGTTTGACGGTGCACGAGAATTTGTCGCTTCCGCTGTCCGGCGGCAAGCGGAAGCTGCTGTTCCGCAAGCGGGACAGCCGGGAGCTCGCCCGGCGTTTGCTCGCGCGGTATGAGACGGAGATCGATCCGGATCTCGCCGCCGGCCGGCTGTCGATCTTCGAGAAGCAGATGCTCTCGATCATTCGGGCCGCGGAGGGCCAAGCCCGGTACTTGATTCTCGACGAGCCGACCGCTTCCTTCGACCGGAAGGAAGCCGCCCGGTTCGAGCGGTTGATTCGCTTCCTCAAGCAGCAAAGCATCGGCATCGTGATCGTCTCGCACCGGATGCATGAGGTGTTCCGCTTGTCCGACCGGATCAGCGTTCTGCGCGACGGAAAGATCGTCCTGCGGAAAAGCGCGGCGGAGACGACGCTGAGCGAAGCCGTCGAAGCGATGACGGGAGGCGAGCGCTCGATTCGCCGGAAGCCGGCGAGACGTCTGAACGGCGTCGATCGTTTCGCGGTGCGCGGGCTGACGGCCGTGCCGGGCGGACACCCGGTTTCGTTCGGGCTGAAACGGGGAGAAATCGCCGTTTTCTTCGGCTTGCTCGGAAGCGGCAAGACGCGGCTGGCCAAAGCGCTGTTCGGGTTGCTCGGCGGCTATCGGGCCGAGCTGGACGGCAAGGAGGAGCGAATCCGCGGCAGCCGGGACGCCGTCAGGCTCGGGCTCGCATTCGTTCCCGAGGAACGACGAACGCAAGGCATATGGACCAAGTTCGACATTCGGGCGCATCTGTCGCTCGCCAATCGCGGATGGATCTCGAGGAAGAGGGAGCTCGCGTCCGCGATCCAAGCGATGGACGCGTTCCGAATTCGCCCGGCCGAGCCGGGTTATCTTGTCGGCGCGCTGAGCGGCGGCAACCAACAGAAGGTGGCGATCGCCAAGTGGTTCGGGGGAACGCCGCGGCTTGCCATTCTCGACGAACCGATGAAAGGCATCGACGTCTCGGCGAAGGAAACGATTTTCAATACGATCGAGGAGCTGGCGGAGCAGGGCACGTCGGTGCTGCTGCTGACGGCCGAGCCGGACGACGCGCTGCGCGTCGCGGACCGGATTTATGTGATGCGCAGAGGGCGGATCGTCGAGACGCTGAACGCGGACGAAAGTACGGCGGAACGATTGCTGTCCGCCGCGGAACGGGGAGGTTGGGACGATGAAGACGGCTGAGCTCCGGCTTGCGCGAGGCCTGCGGGAGCGCATCGCGTTGCCGGATTGGCTGTTCCGGTACGGCGCGGCGCTTACGATCGCCGCTGTCGTCGCGTTTTTCTCGGTCGCGAACGAGCATTTTTTCACTTACGGCAATTTAACCGATATTTTGCGATCGATCTCGATCGTCACTTTTCTCGCCCTCGGCGTGACGTTCAGCCTCGTCGTTGACGGCTTCGACGTCTCGGTCGGGTCGACGACGAGCCTGGCGACGATCGCCGCCGCGTCCATGCTCGTGCTTCACCGGCAGGAGCTGTTGATCGCGATCCTCGTCCCGCTGCTCTGCGGCGCGCTCGTCGGGCTGCTGAACGCCTTGCTCGCGGTCAAGCTGAGGCTCCCGGACCTGCTGGCGACGCTGGCGGTCATGTACATCGTGAACGGCGTGCAATTGACTTATTCGAAGGGGTATTCGATCTACGAAGGCATGCCTTCCGCGATCGGCGCCCAAACCGGCAAGTTCATTCCGTCGTTCAAATTCATCGGGCAGGGAGAATGGCTCGGCGTCCCGATACCGGTCATCCTCATGTTCGCTTTCGTCGGCATTGCGTACTTGTTCCTCGAATTTACGACGTTCGGGCGGAAAATGTACATGGTCGGCGGCAATCCGGTCGCAGCCAAGCTGTTCGGCATTCCCGTCGGCGCCTACCGTACTTTCGCTTACGTCGCCAGCGGCTTGTTCGCGGCGATCGGCGGCATCGTCCTGGCCAGCCGCATCGGCACCGGGCAAGTGTCGGCGGGCGCGCCGCTGCTCATGGACGCGGTCGCCGCGGCATATATCGGATACGCGCTGTTCGGAGACAAGCGGCCGAGCGTCGTCGGCACTCTGCTCGGCTGCATTCTGATCGGCGTCTTGCTGAACGGGCTGACGATGATGAACGTGCCTTATTTCGCGCAAGACATCGTCAAAGGCGGCATTCTGGTGCTGGCGCTCGCGTTTTCCTTTCTGCGGAAGGATCCCCGCGAACATTGAACGAATGGGAGAGATGGGAACATGGAAAAAAGAAAGTTGGGCGCAAGCGATCTCGAAGTTTCCGTTATCGGCTTCGGCGCTTGGGCCGCAGGCAAGGCGGGATGGGGGGACGCGAACGATCGCGAGCTGGAAGGCGCCGTCCGGCGCGCGCACGAGCTCGGCGTCAATTTCTTCGACACGGCGCCCGTCTACGGGTTCGGCGAATCGGAACGCTTGATCGGTCGGGCGCTCAAGCCGATCCGCGACGAGGTCGTCATCGCGACGAAATTCGGTCTCGTCTGGAACGAGCAAGGGCTGCGCAACGACCTGACGGCCGCGAACGCCCGCCGGGAAGTCGAAGAAAGCTTGCGGAGGCTCGGGATCGAGGCGATCGATCTTTATCAGGTGCACTGGCCGGATCCGACGGGCGAGACGCCGATCGAGGAGACGCTCGGAACGCTGGCGGAGCTCGTCCGGGAAGGCAAGATCAAGCGGATCGGCGTTTCCAATTTCTCCGCTTCGCAGCTTGAGGAAGCGCTGCTCGTCGCCCCCGTCGTTGCCTTGCAATCGCCTTATAACCTGTTGCAGAGGCAAGTCGAGCGGAGCGAGCTGCCTTACGCGGCCGAACGCGGCGTCGGCTTCATCGCTTACAGCCCGCTGGCGCAGGGGCTGCTGACCGGCAAGTTCGGTCCCGGAACGCGCCTGCCCGCGGACGACGTAAGAAGCCAATTGAACCCGTTGTTCCAGCCGGAAGCGTTCGCCGACGCGTTGGACCGAGTCGATCGTCTGAAACGGATCGCGGCCGATTACGGGAAGACGCCGGCCCAGCTCGCGCTCGCTTGGCTGCTCGATCAACCCGGCGTGACGACCGCGATCGCGGGCGCGAAGACCGCCGCCCAAGCCGAAGAGAACGCGGGAGGGGCGGGCTGGCGCTTGCAGTCAATCGACGCCGAACGGCTCGGGGAAATCTTCGCGAGCTAGCCGCTCGACAGTCTGCCCATAATCAACGTGTTGCGGTAGCTTCCATCGCCGAGCCTTTTGTCGTCGATCAACTTGCCTTCGACTTCAAATCCGAGACTCCGGTACAATCGAATGGCCGACTCGTTCGTTTCCGTGACGTTTAACGTCATTTTCCGAATGCCCGCGGCTTGGGCCCATTCGATCGAGCGCTCAAGGAGCCGTCTGCCGATCCCGTATCCCCAATATTGCCGCAGGACGCCGACGCCGAATTCGGCTTTGTGCGCGAACCTTTTCAAGTAGACGCCCTCGCAGCGAGAGTAGCCGACGAGGCGCTCCCGGACCGCAGCGACCAAAATCAAGTTTCTGGGCCGTTGCGAGTCCTCGCGGATCAACTTGGCGAAAGCCCACGCATCGAGGAACGCTTCGCCGGGTTCGCGGTCCATATGATCGGTCTCTCCGTCGATGCGGCATCTTAGCCCGCTCAGCTCGGCCGCATCCTTCTCGCTCGCCGATCTGACAATATAGCGGATGTCCTTGACTTCGTAGCTTCTGGGGTCAACGATCATGGCCTGCTCCTTTCCGACGTCATGTACGGGTATCGCTCCTATCATATCCGGCGTTCGAATGGAAGAAGCGGACTTGCAATTGGCGAGGAATAATTTTCGGGCTTGTTGCAAACGATGAGTCGGGAGAACGAACCTGCGAAGGAAAGGAACGGGAAATCGACCAATGGACGATAAAAACGAAGCGAGCAACACGGCTCCGGCGAACGAGGAACGATTCGAACAGGCGAAGAACCGGCGGGAGAACGAGCGACCGCGAGTGAAGTCGGAGCAAATCCGGTACGAGAACGCCGACGAGATTTACGAGTAAAACGTTTCCGAGCATTTCGACAGTCGACAGGGGCAGCCTTACTCGGGCTGCCTTGACTTTTTACTATCGGACACCAAAGCCCTTATTTTGTCGAAACACCCACTTTTTGATGGCGATCCGGACGGACGATCCGTTATTTCCATTTTTAGTGGCCGAAATGGCGATTAACGAAGCAAATAACGGATTCTCTGTCCGCACAGGTGCGCAAAATCCGGCTTTGTTCACAGATAGCGGATCCTCTGTCCGAACGGTCGAGGGGGATGAAACAATGGGGACGATGCGGCGGCGAGGCGAATAGCGATGACCGACAAATGAAATAACGGCGCAGGGCATAACGCCCGGCGCCGTTATTTTGTTCGATCAAGGCATTGAATCCGCAAGGCTCCCGCTTACGAAGCGGCCGCACTGCACCTGCTGCAGATTAAGGACAATCGCCGAGCAGCTGCCAGACGTCCCATTGGCCGCTTCTCAAGTCGGGACGCTCGTTCTGAGTCCACCACTTGGCTTGGTACTTTTTGCCGTCGTAGGTCACTTGGTCGCCGTTCAAATAAACTTGCGTCGCGCTCCACGGCGCCGGGCACGCATTGGCGCCGGAAGTCGTGGCGGTATGCACGTTGCTGGACGGCGAGACGTTCCCCGCGGCATCCGCCGCGTAGACCGTGAACGAATAGGTCGTATTCGGCGACAGTCCCGTCGCATTGTACGTAAATGTCGAGCCGTTAACCGTTCCGATCAATGTCGAGCCGCGGTAGATGCGGTATTCCGCAACGCCGACGTTGTCCGTCGAGGCGCCCCACATCAACGAGACGCTTGTCGCCGTTACGCCCATGTTATGCAAGCCGATGGGAGCGGTAGGCGGTTCGGTGTCGGGCGTGGGCGCTGCCGTCGTCGCGGTCACCGTGTTGCTGTCCGGGGAGGAATTGCCCGCGAGATCCCGCGCGACAACCTTGTACAAATAGGACGTGCTGGCCGCGAGACCGGTATCCAGGTAGGACGTCGTCGTCCCGTTCACGGTGCCGATCTGCGCGCCGTTCCGATAGATTCTGTACTCGGCCACTCCGACGTTATCGGTTGAAGCCGTCCAGGAAAGCGATACGGTAGACGAAGTCGTGTTCGCGACCGTCAGATTGCCCGGAGCCGTCGGCGGAACCGTATCGCCCGGTCCGGTGAAGTTGACGTCGATGACGTTATAGAACGCGTTGGCCGTGTCGGCGATTTCCCATACCGCCAGGATGATGTGATAGCCGGTGCGGACCGGAATGTCGCAAGTATGGGAGAACGTGTACGGCGGCTGGCCGCTGTACGGCAGGCTGCAGAACGGCGTCAAGTCGAAAGACGCTCTGGCCAGCGGCGCGTTCGGATTCCAGTCGGGCTTCGTAATATAATACTTCCAGTTGGCGGTAGAATGCGGGGCCGTAAATTTCCACGTGAACGTCGTCGTTCCGGGCGTGACGTTCACCTTGGCCCAACGGGTCGCGGACTGCTCGTCCAGCTTCGGAAAGATGCCGCCCGCGCTCGCGATTTTGCCGTCGGCCGGACCTGCGTTCGGCCAGCCCTTGGGCGCTTCCAAGCTTTGAGGCTCGTAGACGATGGCGCCGCAATCGGTATTCACGTTGTTCTTGCAGAGAATCGCGCGACTAAAAGGGGCGTCCACGTAACCGTGGGCGGACGCCGTGTCCGCGAACCATTTCGCGAACGCGAATACCATCAGCATCGCGCCGGTGGCGATCAACAGCTTGAACCATTTCGATTGAACGATCGGATATTGCCGCAACATGAATGATTCCTCCTCGATTTTAGGTTGATTTCGGGCCTTGCGGACTGTTACGTTGCCTTTCGCCTCCTGAACATTGCGGAATAAGGACGACAAGACGATGGAAACGCGAACAACCGACGACGGACGACAAGAAACTAAGCGGAGCGAATGAAGATCATCACCTCCTTTGCGGACGTACAATCAAGCTTGCGTAGCGAAAATGAACGGGAACGGCGATTTTGTCCGATAGAAGAAGAGCGGCGGCGAATGAAAGAGAATAGGCTGGAATTTTGAGAGGAATTGATAGCGCTTACCACTAAAATAAACCTGAAAATATCGAAGTGAAAGGATAAATTTGTCTAGAAAGGGAGACGATTCGATAAAATAAGAAATCCTTCAGTTCCCCTGACGGTCCTTTTTTTGCGCTGTTTCGTTCCACTTTCCGTTCTTCCGATTTCCGCAGACATATCCACCCCGTCCCATCGGCATCGTCCCGCCTGCTCCATCGCCTGCCGTCATTCCTTGCTCCAACCCTAGGCCGTTCGGACAGAGGAGCCGTTATCTGTGAACAAACAGGGTTTTTCGCGCCTTCGCGGACAGAGGATCCGTTATTGGGCTCCAAGATCGCGATTTCGGCTATTAATCAACGAAATAGCGGATCGTCTGTCCGAATCGCCAGCAAAATGAGGGGATTTCGGCAAAATAACGTCTTCTGTGTCCGATAGAATAAGATCAAGTGGCATGAAGACGCTTCACCCGTCGATTCGCAGCGCTCCGATTCTGTTCCGGGCGCGGCGATCATAGGGTAGAGGAGGACGGGCTAACCCGAATCTACCGACAGGATGGGATGCCGCATGGATACGTTGCGCCTGCAGATCACCGGGATGACCTGCGCCGCATGCTCCGCCCGCATCGAGAAAGGCCTGCGCCGGATGGACGGCGTGGTGCGGGCCGACGTCAGCATGGCCACCGCGCAAGCGATCGTGGAATTCGACCCTCGCATCGCGAGGGAGAGCGACATTCGTCTCCGCATCGAGCGGCTCGGATACGGGGCTTCCGCCGAGATCCGCTCCCCGCATGAAGCGCACGATGCCGAAATCCGCGCGCTCGGATTCAAGCTTGCCGTCGCGATCGTCTTGTCGCTGCCGTTATTTTGGGCGATGCTGTCGCACGTTCCGGCGCTGGCTTTCCTTTGGATTCCTCCGGTTTTCTTTTCTCCCTGGGTGCAATTGGGGTTGGCGACGGCGCTGCAATTTTACGTCGGTTATCCGTTCTATCTCGGCGCCTTCCAGGCGTTGAAGCAGAGAAGCGCGAACATGGACACGCTCGTCGCGCTCAGCACCTCCGTCGCTTATTTTTACAGTCACGGGCGATTGTTCCGGTCGTCGTTTCAGATCGGCCACGATCAGCTCTACTTCGATACGATCGCCATGATCCTGACGGTCATCCTGCTCGGCAAGCTGCTCGAAGCGAAGGCCAAAGGCCGCGCGCTGAAGGATCTGAACGAGCTGTACGGACTGCAAATCCGTTTCGTCAGAGTGAATCGCGGACAAGGGGAAGACTGGATCCCCGTGGAGGAGCTTCGCAAGGGCGACGAAGTCGTCGTGCATGCCGGAGAATGGATCTCTGCCGACGGCACGATCGTCTCGGGCGCCGCCGAAGCCGACGAATCGCTGCTGACCGGCGAGAGCCTGCCCGTGCTGAAGGCTCCGGGGGATGACGCCTACAGCGGCACCCGCTGCTTGAACGGATCGCTGCGCATTCGCGCCGGATGCGACGCGGGGCATACCCGGCTGTCGCGCATGATCGCGACGGTCGAAGAAGCGCAGAGGCTGAAGCCTTCGATCGCGCGAAAGGTCGACCGGGCCGCGGCGGCGTTCGTGCCGGTCATGGTCGCTTGCGCGGCGCTTACGTTCGCGGCATGGTCGTACGGCGCGGATGCGGGGAACGCGATTCGCTACGGGCTCGCCGTGCTCTTGATCGCTTGTCCGTGCGCGCTCGGCCTGGCCGCGCCGGTATCGATCCTGATCGCCACCTCGCTTGCCGCAAGGAAGGGGATTCTGTTCAAGCACGGCAACGCGATGGAAACGTTGGCGAAAACCGATCGCGTCCTGTTCGACAAGACCGGCACGCTGACCGAAGGCAAGCCGCAGCTGAAAGCGATCCGCCCCGACCGGTATCCGGGCGCTTACTTGCTCAAGATGGCGGCCGCGGTCGAACGTCATTCCGTTCATCCGCTCGGCTTGGCGCTCGTCGAAGCGGCCGAGAAGCGGGGCATCGTCATGCCCGCGACGGGGCAATTGAAGGAAGTGCCCGGCGGCGGGATGGAAGGGGTCGTCGACGGCAAGCGCGTGCGTGTCGGCCATCCGGAATGGGTGCTGGGCGGGGCCGGAAAGAGAGGAGACGCGTCGGCGTTCGGGCGCGTCGAGCCCGGCGAAACGCTGCTCTGCATCTCGATCGATCGCCGGCTGGAAGGGACGTTTCTGCTCGCGGATTCGCTGCGGCCCGACGCCGTCGCAGCCGCGGGCGCATTGCGGCGGACGGCCGGTCTCGTCATGGTCACCGGCGATCAACCGGTGCCGGCGGAAGCGATCGCCCGGCAAGCGGGCATCAACGATGTGCGCGCGGCCTGTTCGCCGGAGAGGAAGGCGGAGATCGTAGACGAGTCGCGCCGCGCCGGGCACGTCGTCGCCTTCGTCGGCGACGGCAACAACGACGCCGCCGCCCTGGCCGCCGCCGACGTGGGCATCGCCATGAGCGGCGGCGCCGGGTCCGCGATGCAGACCGGGGATATCGTGCTGACGCGCAATCGGTTGACCGCGATCGCCGAAGCGATCGAGATCAGTCGGCTCGCGCTTCGCAACATCAAGCAAAATATCGGCTTCGCCATCGCCTATAACTTGGTCGCCGTGCCGCTTGCCGCGACGGGCGCGCTGGATCCGCGCGTCGCCTGCATGGGCATGGCCGCGAGCAGCCTTATCGTCGTCGCCAACGCGCTTCGGCTTCGCGCCTCTGCCCTCGCGCGGGGAACGAACCCGTGACGGCGCCCGCCGATCTGCTGCTCGTCGCGTTGGCCGGTTTGGCGGGCGCGCCGCATTGCCTGATCATGTGCGGTGGCATTTCCTCGTCGATGATGCTGAACGCGAGACGGAATCCGTTTCGCATCGCCGCCGCCTACCATAGCGGAAGAATTACGACGTACGCGCTTGTCGGCGGAACGATGGGGTTCGCCGGCTCGTTTCTGAACGCGGCGGGCCGGTTCGTCGGCCTGCAAGGCGCGGCGAGCATCGTCGGCGGAGCGTTGATCCTCGCGTGGACGTATTGGCGATACGCCATGCCCTATCAGCACCGGTTTTCGCGGCTCGGCGCCAAGCCTCTCGCCGCGGCCGCGGCGTTCCGGAACAAGCACGAATGGGCGGGCACGTACGCGACGGGCTTGCTGCTCGGCTTGCTGCCTTGCGGCTTGACGTACGCGATGCAGATGAACGCGGCGGCTTCGGGCTCCGGGGCTCGCGGGGCGCTCATCCTGCTCGTATTCGGGCTGTCGACGCTGCCGGTATTCGCGGCGCTTGCCCTGTTCGCCGGAAAGCTGGGCAAAGCGCAACGCCGCGGCATGCGCGCGGCCGGCGCCGCGTTGGCCTATGCGATGGGCGTGCTGGCGATGCTGAAAGGCGCCTCCGCCAACGGCTGGATTCCGAGCGTGCACCCGTGGCTATGGTAGCGAATGCCGCGTCGGTCACGCAGCTTTGAAAGCATGATCCGCGCGAACGGTTTGACCGCCGACCCGCACGTCCAACTCCGCGCTCCATTTGCCCGGCATGACGGGGATACCCGTCATGCGGAACTCCCCCGGGGCCGTCTCCGCGACCTCGACGGGAATACGGCCGCAGAACATGCCGGGCATGACGAACGACGCCTCGACCTCCGCTCCTTCGATCGCGTTGCCGCTCGCGTCCGTCAGCGATAGCCGGAACGCGTTCTCCTCCATGACGGCCGCCACCGTCCGTTCCGCTGCGACGTTCAGCCGGATCGCGCCGGCCGCCGCCGTCGTTCCGGACCGGCTTTCCCCTCCGCCCGCCATATCCTTCGCGGCGAAGACCGCAACCGCCAGCAATACGACAAATCCGGCCGAAAACGCGGTTTGTTTGGACATTCGATCCCTTCTTCCGACTTCGTTCATCTTGTTGATGTATATACGCGGCAAGCCGGTCCGATGCCGGCAACCGACGGCCGCGACGGCGAAATTGTCACAAGAATGCCATCGCTATTAGCCCTATCGGGTTATGTCCGAAGAGGTTAGTCGGGCTAGAATAATAGGAGGGAGAGCCGAAAGGATTGGAGTGAGAGGATGAGAAAAAAAACGAGCGCAGCGCTTCTTCTGGCGCTGCTGACGGCGATGGCCTTGACGGCTTGCGCTTCGTCTCCGCAGGCGGGAGAACAGGATCCGAGAGACATCAAGGTCGATCTGCGGACCGATCCGGCGCCCGCGCGGGCGGGCGAGCCGACGAAGCTGACGGCGGTCGTCGAGGGCTTGCTGGACGAGAAAAACACGATCGTTCAGCTCGAGATCCGCAGGCCGGACCATAGCGGCTTGCCCGAGCTGATCGAGGAGGTCGAATACGAAGGAGACGGTCTTTACTCGGCTCCTTACGCGTTTAACGACGGCATGACGTACGACGTTTACGTCCATATCTACAAAGGCGAGCTTCACGTGACGAAGAAGAGGCCGGTGGAAGTGGAGCCATGAATCCGATCGTCCGATACGGCAAAAGGCTCGCGGCTTGGACGGCAATTGCGGCGATCGCCGCGGCATGCTCGCTTGGGGCGGCGGACGTCCGCGCGGAGATCACTGCGGCGCCCGCCGACGCGATTCCGCTCCAGCCGATTCTCGACGCGGCCGAACCGGGCAGCGTCGTCGCGCTCGAAGCGCGCGATTACGCCGGTCCCGCGACGATCGGCAAGCGGCTGACGCTGCGCGGCGTACCCGGAACGACCGTGCATGACGGCGGCGGGGACGCCGTCGTCGACATTCGGGCGAACGGCGTCGCGGTCGAACGATTGTCGATCGTGCAGACCCGGACCGGCGAGGCGTCGGCGGTCCGGGTGTCCGCCGCCGACGCGAAGCTCGCCGGACTCGAACTGGAGACGCGAAGCTACGGAATTCTCGTGCGCGACGCGAACCGGGCGGAAATCCGAGACAACCGGATCGCTTGGACGGGAGGCGGCGGCGCGAAGAGCGGCTCCGGCCGAACGAGCAACGGCATCGATCTGTTCGCCTCGCACGATGCCGTCATCGAAAGAAATACGGTCTATGATATGCTGGACGGCATCTATCTGGAGAACAGCAACGGCGCGGCCGTCGCGGACAATCGGGTGTATCGGTCCCGTTACGGCATTCATGGCATGTACACGAACGGCATGCGCATCGTCGGCAATCACGGGGAATCCAACGTGACCGGCGCGATGGTCATGGGCGTGCGGGATGCCGTCGTAGCCGGCAATTCGTTTCGCAAGCAGAGCGAGAGCGTCCATTCGCAAGGACTGCTGCTGTTCGACGTGCACGATTCCCGGATCGAGGGCAATCTCGTCGAAGGCAACCGCGTCGGAATCTATGTCGAGCTTTCGTCGGGCAATCGGCTGGCGGACAACGCCGTGGAGCGCAACTTCGTCGGCGTGCAGCTGATCGAATCGTCCGACAATTTGTTCAGCGGCAACCGATTCGTCGCCAACGTGATCGAAGCGGAAGCGACGGACAGCGCGGGCAACCGGCTGGAGGCCAATTATTGGGATTCGGCGCAGGGCCTCGATCTGGACGGAGACGGCTTCAGCGACCTCTCGTACCCGATCAATCCGTTCTATTCGCGATTGGTCGAGCGGACGCCATCGTTCCAGCTGTTCTTCCAATCGCCCGGAATGACGTTTCTGAGCGGTTTATTCGCGGCGGAAGCGGACGATTGGGCCCGCGACGCCGCGCCGCTCATGGACATGCCGCGGAATGCCGGAACGGAACGGCCCGCCTCGGGGACGAGGAACGCCGCTGCAGGGCTCATCGGCCTCGCGCTGCTCGGGGGGTCGCTATTCATCATACGCAAAGGAGTGCAACGAACATGAAAAAACGGATTCTGGCCCTGATGCTGACCGGCGCGATCGCGCTGCTGGCCGCCTGCGGCGGGCAAAAATACGAGGCGGTGCCGATCAACGAAGACGTCGACAAATGCGAGATTTGCAACATGCAGGTGAAGGACGACGCCTTCGCGACGCAATTGACGACCAAGGAAGGCAAGACGTACAAATTCGACGATCTCGGCTGCATGAACGAATGGAAGCGGAAAAACGCGGCAACGGAAATCGGGATGGATTACGTCCGGGACTATAACGACATGGAATGGATCGAGTTCGCGAAAGCGACGTACGTGTACGACGCGTCGATCCGTACCCCGATGGCGTACGGCATCGTCAGCTTCAAGGACAAGGCGGACGCGGAAGCTTTCATCGCGGAGCACGGCGCCGGCAAGCTGATGAGCGCCGAAGATTTGGCAAGCCACGGTTGGGAGCGCAACGCCAACGGCATGGGCATGGACCACGATCACGATCACGGGAGCGACGAGCCGCACGGCGGATCCGAGGGCGGCATGGAACACGGCGGGTCTGAGGAATCAAACGATGGCCATGAAGCGAACGCGCGCGCGGAGTCTTGATCGATGATGGCCGATCTGCTGCAGGTCGCGGGAAGGGAGATCAAGATCGGCTTCCGGAATCCTTGGTCGTACTCCTTCCTCGCGTTGTTCGCCGTCTTCAGCCTCAGCTTGCTGCTCATCCAATCGCGGGACGCCGTCGAAGGTTATTCGGCGGCGACCGGCGGCATGCTCAGCTTGATCCTCTATTTGCTGCCGCTGATGACGCTGTTTCTGGGCGCGTTCTCCCTGACCTCCGAGAAGGAGGACGGAAGCTGGCAGCTCTTGTCGACTTATCCGCTGAGCACGTTCTCTTTCGTGGCGGGCAAGTACGCCGGACTGTCCGTCGTCTTGCTTGCGATCGTCGCCTTCGGCTACGGCTTGATGGGCGTCGTCGGCGCGGCGGTCGGGACGGCCATCCGCGCGGATACGTACCTGCTGTTCGTCGCCTTCTCGGCGGGGCTCGTGCTGCTCTTTCTGTCCGTCGCGATGATCGTCGGCTCCTTGTCGAGAAATCGCTGGCAAGCGCTGACGATCGGCGTCGCCCTGTGGTTTTTCCTCGTGATCGGGTGGTCCACGATTCTCATCGCCGGTCTGGGCAGTCTGCCCTATCCGTGGATCAAGCCCGCGCTCGTCTTCCTGACGTTCTGCAACCCGGCCGAGCTCGTGCGCCTGTTCGTCGTCGTCAAGCTGGGAGGCGGTTCCGTATTGGGACCCGAATATTACGAGTGGGTCGGCTGGATGCAGGGCGCCGGAGGCACAGCGGTGTTCCTCGCGGCGTGCGCGGGCTGGATCGCCGTCTTCGGCGGAATCGTCGGCTGGATTTGGGAAAGGGGGCGTTCCCGTGGGTGAACCGCTGCTGCTCGCGGAAGGCATCGGCAAAAAAATCGGCGCCCGGACGCTCGTCGAGCCGATCGACCTGCGGATCGCCAAGGGAGAAGCATTGGCGCTGTGCGGCGGCAACGGCGCGGGCAAGAGCACGATTTTGCGCATGATCTCGGGCATCGCGCGGCCGAGCTCCGGCACGCTCCGCGTTGGCGGATGGACGTGGTCCGGCAATCGGCGCGCGTTCGCGAAGCAGATCGGGTATATGCCGGACGATTATTCGTTCTCGCAGGTCATGACCGCCATGGAAGCTTTGTCGTTCTGGGCCGCGCTGCGGGGAGAAGGCAAGGAGAGAGCGCTGGAAGCGCTGGACGTCGTCGGGTTGAAGGAGAAGCGGAACGACAACGTGCAGACGTTCTCGAAGGGCATGCGGCAGCGGCTGCTGTTCGCCCAAGCGATCCTGGCCAAGCCCCCGCTGCTGCTGCTCGACGAGCCGACGAACGGTCTCGACCCGTATTGGATGGACGAATTCGCGGTCCAAATCCGCGAATTGAAGCGCAAGGGCCATGCGATCATCCTCTCCACGCACCAATTGACGGTCGCCGAGGAAGTCGCCGATGCCGTCGTGTTCCTGAACGAGGGCAAGAAGTGCGGAGAAGGCCGCGTGGAGGCCTACCGGGCAAGGTTCGGCGAGCATCCGCTGCACGCGGCGTTCCGCGAGGCGCTCGCATGAGCGGGATGCCGAAGACCGGACGGAAAGCCGCCGCGGCGGGAATCGCGATCGTCGCCTTAACGGCGGTCCTGCTCATCGTCGCGCCCTGGCGTTCGGAACGTCCGGCAACGTTCGCGATCGGAGCGCCCGCGCCGCCGCGGACGAGCAGAAGCGAAGAATAGATGCATAAAAGTAACTTAATCAAGCAAAATAGAAAAATTAGGAGTTGTTTTCGGACAAATATGAAACGCAAAGTTCGATTCGACGTATGTATTATTGTTGCTCGAAGGATGACAAAAACACGGAGGTGAATCCCTCTTAAGAGGGAACGAATTGGACTTAGCGATTGTGATCAATCTGCTTTTGGTACTTGTATTAATTCTATTAACCGCTTTCTTCGTCGGGTCGGAATTCGCCGTCGTCAAGGTCAGATTGTCCCGAATCGATCAATTGATCGCGGAAGGGAACAAGAGAGCGGTAGCCGCCAAAAGACTCGTAACGGACCTGGACTATTACTTGTCCGCCTGCCAGCTCGGCATTACCGTTACAGCGCTGGGGCTCGGCGCCCTCGGCGAACCCACAATCGAGAAGATTCTTCATCCTCTGTTCCACGAATGGGGAATTTCGGATGCATGGGCAACACCGATTTCGTACGCGCTCGCATTGTCGTTGATGACTTTCCTGCACGTCGTGTTCGGCGAACTGGCGCCGAAGACGCTTGCGATCCAGTACGCGGAGCGCATGACTCTGATGCTTTCGGGACCGCTCGTCCTGTTCGGCAAGCTGTTGTTCCCGCTCATCTGGACGCTGAACGGTTCCGCCCGCCTGTTCTTGCGGCTTTTCGGCGTTCAACCGGCCGGGCATGAACAAGCCCACTCCGAAGAGGAATTGAAAATCATCATGAGGCAAAGCTTCAAGAGCGGCGAAATCAATCAAACCGAGCTTTCCTATATGCAGAACATTTTCGCTTTCGACGAGCGGGTGGCCAAGGACGTTATGGTGACTCGTCTGCAGATCGTCGCAATCGACGAGAAAATGACGAAAGACGAAGTGTTGGCCGTCATCGACGAGAATCGGTATACCCGCTATCCCGTCACCCAGGACGGCGATAAAGATAAAATCATCGGCTTCCTCAACGCCAAGGAACTGGTGACCGACTTGGCGCTGAACCGCTCGTTGCAAATAAAAGACTTCATCCACGAGATCGAAGCGATTCACGAATCGGCGCATCTGCAGGACGTGCTGCTCCGCATGCAGAAGAAAGGCGTGCACATCTCGCTCGTCATCGACGAATACGGCGGAACGGCCGGCATCATTACGATGGAGGACATTCTGGAGGAGATCGTCGGCGATATCCGCGACGAATTCGATCTCGACGAAGTGCCGGAAATCATGAAAATTTCCGATACGGAATACGTATTTAACGGCAGAGTGCTGCTTGAAGAGATCGAGGAACAAGTAGGCATCAAGTTCGACAATTCGTTCCAGGTCGATACGATCGGCGGATGGCTGCAGGTGCAATTGATCGAAAGAGACGACGATTACGAGCCGATCTATCTCGGCCGACATAAATGGACGGTCATGGAAATCGACAATCACCAGATTTTGAAAGCGTCGCTGAAGCTTAACGCGGCGGAAGACAGCCCCGAAACAGCCGAAGCGTAAGCGCCGTACCGGAAGAGCCCGGCATCCCTCTAGGAGGGAATGCCGGGCTCTTCGCGTTCGGGGCGGGCGCCGACTAGAAGCCCTTGTACTGCGGTTCTTCGTTCTCCAATTGCTGGACGCGGGATTCCAATTGCTGCAGGATTTGATTCGCTTGGCCGGCGGCGTTCGTGTACAGTGTCTTGGCTTCCTGGTTTTGGGTCTCCAGGGCGAATTGCTCCAGGCTCGCCTGGGCGCTCTTCAGCGAGGCGACGCAGGTTTTGACTTGAGAAGCGACGGTCATCGGGCTCACCTCCTCCGATCGTGCAGGATGAACGACAACCCCTATTATGAGCGGACGGGGGCGAAATATGAGCGCGGCGCGGCGCGTTAATGTTTCATGACATGGCATAACCTTCCATAAGCGCCGTTTCATAAATCGGAGGCTTCGTACAAACAATTAAAGCGTTAGGGCCTACCGACGACGAGGAAGAGGAGAGAATCACGAGATGCAGTGGTATGACATCGTATATCGAACGCTGATCGCGGTATTCGCATTGTTCATCTTTACCAAACTTCTCGGCAAAAGACAGTTGACGCAGATGTCGATGTTTGAATACATTACCGGCATCACGATCGGCAACATGATCGGCTATATCTCCTTGGATACGGATTCGGCATGGTACGTAGGCTTGGCGGCGATCGCTGTGTGGGCGCTCGTGTCCTTGGGCATTCAATTTCTGCAAATCAAAAGCAAACGGGCCCGGGATTTTATCGATGGCAAAGGCAGTGTGCTCATTAAGGACGGCAAAGTCATGGAAGACAATTTGAAAAAAGAGCGGCTATCGATCGATGAACTGATGGAACAGCTTCGCAAGAAATCGGCATTCAAGGTGGCGGACGTCGAATTCGCGATTATGGAGCCGGGCGGCGACATCAACGTAATGCTTGCCAGAGAGAATCAGCCGCTTACGCCGAGACATCTCGGCATCAAGGTCGGCCCCGAACAGGAGCCTCAAATCGTCGTCATGGACGGGAAAGTCATGGACGAGCCGCTCGCGACGCTCGGCTTAAGCCGGCAATGGCTAAATACGGAACTGGAGAAGCTGGGTATCGCGATTGAAAACGTCTTCGTCGGTCAAGTCGATTCTTACGGCCAATTGTTCGTGGATTTGTACGACGACCAAATCGCCGTTCCGGCGCCGCAGAAAAAAGCGACGTTGTTCGCGAATCTGAAAAAAATCGAGGCGGATATTACGTTGTTCGGCTTGTCCACGAGAAATAAGCAGGCAAAGGCGATGTACGAGCGCTGCGCGAAGCAGCTGCAACGAACGATCGATGAGCTGACTCCGATCTTGCATCGATAAAGGAGAGATGATCCCATGGCCAACAACAAGAAAAAGAAACTGACTCCGGTGCAACAGGAATATCAAGAGCTCGCGAAGCGGAGAGAGACGCCCCGGCCGGTGCTGGCGAACTGCCTGCGCGCGTTCGTCTCCGGGGGGACGATCTGCCTGATCGGCCAAGCGATCCAAGCGATGTTCGTGCATTGGGGCGGATTCGACGAGAAGAAGGCAAGCAATCCGACCGTCGCCGTCCTGATCATTCTTTCCGTCCTATTGACGAGCCTCGGCGTCTACGACAAAATCGCGCAATGGGCGGGGGCGGGCTCCGCCGTGCCGGTCACCGGCTTCGCCAACGCGATGGCTTCGTCGGCGATCGAGCATCGCAGCGAAGGTCTCGTGCTCGGCGTCGGGGCGAAAATGTTCGAGCTTGCCGGTTCGGTCATCGTGTTCGGCACGGTGGCGGCGTTCATCATCGGCATCATCGTCGCGATCTTCGATCCGAGCTTGGCGGGGAGGCACTGACATGCAACTGGGCCATCAGAGCTGGGTATTCGAGAATCGCCCGAGAATTCGCGGGGAGGCGACGGTCGTGGGTCCCTTCGAAGGCGAAGGCCCCTTGGCGGACGACTTCGACATCGTGCACGGCGACTTGATGATCGGACAGGAAAGCTGGGAGAAAGCGGAGAAGACGCTCCTCGAAGAAGCCGCCAAGCTGGCGATCGAGAACGCGGGGTTGACCAAGGAGCAAGTCAATTTCTTCATCGGCGGGGACTTGATGAATCAAATCATCAGCAGCAGCTTCGCGGCCCGAACGCTGTCGATTCCTTACATCGGCGTGTTCGGCGCTTGCTCGACTTCGATGGAGACGCTGGCCTTGGCCGCCAATCTGGTCAATTCCCGTTCGGCGAAATTCGTATTGGCCTCGGCGTGCAGCCATAACGCGTCGGTGGAGAAGCAGTTCCGCTATCCGACGGAATACGGCTCGCAGAAGCCGCCGACCGCCCAGTTCACGGTTACCGGAGCGGGCGCTTCCGTCGTCGGGCTGGCCGACAAGGGGTTGGCGGTCACGTCCGCCACGATCGGCCGCGTCGTCGATATGGGGCTGACCGACCCGTTCAACATGGGCGCCGCGATGGCGCCGGCCGCCGTCGATACGATCGAGGCCCATTTCCGCGACTTGCGCAGGGATCCGGACTATTACGACCTGATCGTTACCGGCGACTTGGCCAAAATCGGGCACGCGATCGCGGCAGATTTGTTCGAAAAGCATAAAATCCCGATCGACCTGAACAAGTTCGTCGATTGCGGTACGATGATCTACGATTACGAGAAGCAGATGGTTCAAGCCGGAGCGAGCGGCTGCGCTTGCTCGGCCGTCGTCACGTACGGTCATCTGTTCAAGAAGCTGCGAAGCGGAGAATTGAACCGCATCCTCGTCGTCGCCACCGGCGCCTTGCTGTCGCCGCTTTCCTATCAGCAAGGAGAGAGCGTCCCCGGCATTGCGCATGCGGTGGCGATCGAGAACGTGCGATAAAAACGAATCATTAAAATCCTAAGGGAGCGGTTCCGAAGGCGAAAAAGGGACCGCTCCCTTTCTAGCGGCGCGACAGCTCAGCTGCCGCTGGAACCTTTGAAGAGCGGCATGATCGTCTTCACCACGCTCATGCCCATGCGAATGATCGGCATCGCCTTGCCGATAAAGCCCATGATCCCCGCCAATCCTCCCAATCCTCCCAATCCGCCCAGCAGCCCTCCGCCGGCTTCGGCTTGGGCGACCCCAGCTCCCGCGGCGCCTGCTTCCGCGGCCGGGAATCCGCCGAACAAGGAACCGGTCTCGCCGGGGAAGAAACCCGAGACTCTTGCTTTTCTTTTTCCTTTGCGTTTGCGACTTCGCGGCTTGGACGGGATTTCCCGTCCGGCCAATAACAATTCGCCTTTCCGCACGCCGGCGATCCGGCCGACGTAAAGGCTTCCGTCCACCAGCTCGACGCAGACGGGCTGCCCGACCATCCGGCCGGCCTTTTCTTTTAACGCTATGCGGCTTGCGCGCATGGGCGTCATCTCCTTTCCTAAAGTTCCCGTGAGATATGCTATTCCGCAACGATCGTCCTGCTTGTACGTTTATCCCCGACCCGCCGATCCGGGGGCTGCCGTCCATGCGGATGAAAAGGAAGAGATTGTCGCATCATGAATAACGAACAAGCGTATAGACAGGAGATGAGTGATGATGAAGGACACGATCGGCAGAGCGCTCTCGCTCGGACTCGGCTTGGCCGTCGCGGGCAAGGAGCAGATCGAGAAGACGATTGATGAGCTGGTAAGGAAGGGCGAGATGAGCCGGGCGGAATCCGGTTCGCTGTCGGAAGAGCTCGTTCGCAAGGGAGAAGAAGCGCGCGAACGCATGGAAGCGTTCGTCAAAAAACGCGTGCGGGAAACGATCGAAGAAGCCGGCTGCGCGACGAGAGAAGACGTTGCGGCATTGGAAGGTCGAATCGCCGCGTTGGAAGCGAGATTGGAATCGCGTAGCTGACGGGAGGCCGCAATATAGATTTGGTTCAAGGAATGGCGCAACCCTCATATACTGGAAGAAATCCGGGCATGTCCGCCGCGACCGTCACGATCGCGCCGAAGTGTCGCATGTCCGTTCGAGGAGGATTCGCCTAATGGAACAACCGATTATGATGGGCATCGGGACGGCCGTTCCCCCGCACGTCCTGGATCAGCGCGAAACCGCGCAGCGCTTGAAGGACAATCTGTCAGATTATCCCGATGCCGCGAGGTGGGCGCAGCGCATCTTCGCGAGAAGCGGCGTCGATCGCCGGTATACGTGCGAACCGAATCTATTGGAAGGGGGCGAACGATCCCGCTATTTCCCCGCTTCGTTCGACCGTGCGGGCGTCCCGACGACGCGGGAGCGGATGGACGTCTATCGCCGGGAATCGGTCGCGATCGCGGAGCGGGCGGCCAGGCTGGCGCTCGACGACGCCCGGTTGAGAGCGGGCGACGTGACCCATCTGATCGCGGTCAGCTGCACGGGCATTTATTTGCCCGGTCTCGACGCCGAGCTGACGACGCGCTTGGAGCTCTCGACCGACGTGAATCGCATCCCACTGACCTTTCTGGGCTGCGCGGCCGGATTGACCGCCATACGGATGGCCGATCGAATCGTCCGCCACGAACCGCAGGCGAAAGTGCTCGTCGCGACGGTGGAACTGTGCACGCTGCATATCCAGCCTTCCTTCGAGAAGGAGGAATTGTATTCGGCCTCGTTTTTCGGCGACGGCGCGTCGGCTTGCGTCGTCGGCATGCCGGATCGCCGCGGAGAAGGCGTCTTCGAAATTCGCGGCGCGTCGTCCGCAATCATTCCGGGAACCGCCGACATGATGGGGTGGACGGTCGGGAACCATGGATTCCTGCTCCGCTTGTCGTCGCAAATTCCGCGCCTGATCGGGCAAGTCGTCCCCCCGGCGTTCGAGCGCTTCTGGGGCGGCGGCTCCATGCCGGAGCTATGGGCGATCCATCCCGGAGGCAAAGGCATCGTCGACGCGCTTCAGACCGCGTTCCGGCTCGAGGAATCGCAGACGGAGACCAGCCGTTCCGTCTTGCGCGACTACGGGAACATGTCGTCCGCAACGATTTTGTTCGTCCTGGAAAGACTAAGGGAAAGAGAACGGCGGTCGGCCAGTGACGCCCGTCCGGGCGTCGCGCTGGCTTTCGGTCCCGGGATGGCCGCCGAAATGCTGCGTTTCTCCTATCGGCCATGACGCGCGGCGCATTCGCGAGCCGGGCGACGAAGCCGGAGCTGATGGACGATGCGACCCAAGGCGGGGAGGAGCTGCGCGAAGCGCTTCGCCATCTGGGCGCGCTGAATCGGATATTCGGCGCTTCCGGTCCGCTGTTGTACGGAGTCGGTCAATTGTGGCGGCAGCTCGGCAAGCCGCGGCGGTTGACGCTGCTCGACGTCGGCTCCGGATCGGGGGAGCTCAACCGGGCGCTGCTGAGGTGGGCGGAACGCAACCGGGTCGATCTGATTATCGTGCTGGCCGACATAACCGAGGAAGCGCGAGCCGAGGCGGAACGACTGTATCGGCAGGACTCGCGAGTGTCGTTCGCCAAGCGCGATTTATTCGACCTTCCTTCGGGATCCGCGGACATCGTCACGGCGTCCCAGTTCGTTCACCATTTCCCGACAGAGAGGCTGCCCGCCGTCGTCGAACGGCTGCTCGACATCGCGAAATCGGGGGTCGTCGTGAACGACATTCATCGGCACTGGCTGCCATGGACGGCGGTGTGGATCGCCACGCGCCTGATTTCCGGCAACCGCTATATCCGGCACGACGGGCCGCTGTCCGTCGCCAAAGGCTTCAAGGCCGGAGATTTCCGGCAGCTGCGGAAGGAGCTCGATCAAGCGACGATCCGCTGGCGTTGGAGACCCTTGTTCCGATATTCGGTCATCCTGATCAAAAAAGAAGGAGAATAATATGCACGAGGAAGTGGACGCGATCGTCATCGGCGCGGGCGTCGCCGGCGGCGCGATCGCCTGCGGCTTGGCGGAGAAAGGCTGGCGCGTCGTTCTGCTGGACAAGGGAGCATCCCTCAGGCACAAGGCTTGCGGGGAATTCCTGTCGCCGGAGTCGGTCTCGTCGCTCCGGGCGCTGAAGCTGGACAGCCTCGTCCGCTCGCGGCAACCCGCGACCGTTACGCTCGCGCGCTTGCATACGGAACGGGGCATTTCCCTCGAACTTCCGCTGCCCGGTCCGGCGATCGGGCTCAGCAGGCATGCGCTAGATGCCGTCCTGCAGGACGCGGCGGCGGAGAGAGGCGCCGAATGGCGGGCGGCGAGTCCGGCGACCGCCGTCGCCAAGACGGACGCGGGCTATCGGGTCGACGTCCGTTCGAAGAGCGGCGATATTCGGCTGACGGCTCGCATCGCGATCGGAGCTTGGGGACGGCGGCCGTTCGGCGGAGTCGTTCCATTGTCCGCCGCGTCGCTCGCTCGATCGTACGTCGGGATCAAATCGCACTTCATCGGCGCAGGCGATGCGCCGATCGTCGATCTGTATTTTTTCCGCGGAGGTTACATCGGCATCAGTCCGATCGAGGACGGGCGGACCAACGTCGCCGGCTTGATTATGCGATCCGAATTCCGGAATGCCGGGGGGACGGACGCGATCGAGCGAATCTTGCGCGAAGCCGCCCGTCGCGTTCCGGCGCTCGCGGAGCGGCTGTCCGGCATGACGCCCGTCCCGGGCACGCAAGCGGCCGCCTCTCCGGTCGGCGTTCGCTGGAAGCCGCTCGCATGGGACGGGCTGCCGCTGGTCGGAGACGCGGCTGCTGCCATTCCGCCCTTCTGCGGCGACGGCATGGCGATGGCGCTGCGTTCGGCGGAGCTCGGCGCCGTGCTTGCGGACGCCTATTTGCGGGGGGATTGCACGCTGGCGGAGTGGAAGGTCCGCTATTCCCGCCAAATTCGGCGGCAATTCGGCGGCGCTCTCCGCTGGGGGAGTCTGCTCGAATACGCGCTTGCGAAGCCTCGTCTCGCCGACGGACTGCTTCGCCTCGGCGCGTTCGCGCCGGGCATGGCCGCCAGGATGGTGCGGGCGACGCGATTGAAAGGATAAGGACGGAGTATGGAGGATGTCTCGTTGTGACAAGCTAGGGGAAAGCTTATAGTTTCCAGGAAGAAGGAGATTGCATTATGACACAGCTTCCCCAATTGCCGGAATCTTATTGGACGACATCGGTCTCGCTCCCGGAATTTGCGGCGCTGTCCGAAGACGCGAACGCCGACGTGGCGATCGTCGGCGCGGGCATTACCGGCATTACGTCGGCGTACTTGCTGTCCAAGGCGGGACGCAAGGTCGTCCTGGTGGACGCGGGACGCGTCGCGCACGGGACGACGGGCCATACGACGGCCAAGATTACGGCGCAGCACGATCTGATCTACGACGAGCTGATCGCGCATTTCGGCCTGGACAAGGCACGTCTGTACTACGAAGCGAACCGGGACGCCCTGGCATTCATTCGGAAGACGGTCGAGGAGGAGGGGATCTCCTGCGATCTTGCGGAGGAATCGGCGTATCTCTATGCGACGACGAACGAAACGGCCGCGAAGCTCGAGCGCGAGCTCAGAGCCTACGACAAGCTGAACATTCCCAACGTATGGAGCGATCGGGTGGACTTGCCGCTGAAGATTGCCGGCGCGCTGGGCATGAAGGGACAGGCCCGGTTCCACCCGGCCGCTTATTTGAACGCGTTGATCGACCGGATCGTCCGTTCCGGATCCCGCGTATACGAGAATACGACCGTGGTGAAAGTCGAAGACGGCGACTCGCCGGTCGTCGTGACGAGAGAAGGGGCGCGAATCCGGTGCGATCGGGTAATCTCCGCGTCCCATTTCCCGTTCCTGGATTGGAAAGGCTTCTACTTTGCCCGAATGCACGCCGAGAGGTCTTACGTGCTGGCCGTTCGCATCGGGGAGACGTATCCGGGGGGCATGTATTTGGACGCGGGCAAGCCGTCGCGATCCGTTCGCGAAATCCGCTATAAGGACGAACCGCTCATCCTCATCGGAGGCGAGGGCCATAAGGCGGGCCAGAGCGAATGCACGATCAAGCATTACGAGGCGCTGCAGGCTTTTGCCGACTCCTTGTTCGACGTCAAGGAGATCGCTTACCGTTGGTCGACCCAGGATCTCGTTACGCTGGACAAAGTGCCGTACGTCGGCAGAATCACGCCGGGCAACGACCGCATCTTGATCGGGACGGGCTATCGCAAATGGGGGATGACGAACGGCACCGCGGCCGCGCGGCTGCTCGCGAAGCTGGCTATGGACGAGAGCGATCCTTACGAAGAGCTGTACGACCCGACGCGATTGCATGCCGACCCGGATATCGCCACGTTCGTGAAGGATAACGCGGATGTGGCGAAAAATCTGGTCGCGGGCAAGCTCGAAGCGGTCTACCGCGATCCCGAAGACGTTGCCGTCGGGGAAGGCGCGGTCGTGAGCGTGAACGGCAAAAGGGCCGGCGCGTACCGGGACGGCGACGGCAAGCTCCATCTGGTCGATACGACCTGCACGCACATGGGGTGCGAGACGAAATGGAACGACGGGGACCGCACCTGGGATTGCCCGTGCCACGGTTCGCGGTTTTCCTATACCGGCGACGTCGTCGAAGGTCCGGCGAAGCGGCCGCTGCGCAGCGTCTCGCCGGAGTCTTCTTAAGCCGATCGGCCATATTGCATTCGGGGAGGGGTGTCCCCTTGGGTCGCGAGTCGGCTCGAGGGACACCCTGGTTTGCGTTCGGCGAAGCGGGCGGCGGCTATTGCCGCTTGCCCCCGGCCCGTTTCATATACAACCTTTCGTTGAACCCGCCCTTTTTATCCAAAAACCCCGCTTTCTTGGATTCGATCTTGAGGATGAATCGGCAGGGTCCGTTCGACTGACGTGAGACTGTGCGGCGAATTGTGTTAAAATAGTTTCGACTGTGAATGCCCGCAGACAATCGGATTGGGGAGGCCATCTTGCATGCAACTCATCGATAAATCGGAAATCCAGAACAGAATCGATCGTCTTCGGGGACAAGACCTCTATCTTCATCTCGAGATGACGACGGGAGCTTACGCCGCGCATTACGACAGCTCCAAGCATCCGGCCGCGACCTTCGTATCGAACGCGGCGATTCGATATACGCTCGGTTCGATCTCCGGAGACGGTCCTTATCGGGTCGGCCTGAAAACCGATCGCGGGTGGGTCTATTCCGAGGGACTTACCCATTTCGAAGAGCAGGAAAGCGACCGGCTCATTCTGGCCGGCCACGACAGCCAGGGCAAGCTGGTCGTCGCCTTGCAGCTAAGCCGGGAGCCGTTCTAACGGGAGAGGAGAGAATCAGATGGAAAAGCGAATTCTAGTCGTGCTGCCGCATCCCGACGACGAAGCTTTCGGTTTGTCCGGCACGCTCGCGAAATACGCCAGCCAAGGCGCGCGGATTACGTACGCATGTCTCACCTTGGGCGAAATGGGCCGCAATATGGGCGTTCCGCCGTTCGCCAATCGGGTAACGCTGCCTGCCATTCGCCGCCGCGAGCTCGAAGCGTCTTGCGAGGCGATCGGCATCCAAGATTTGCGTTTGCTCGGCTATCACGACAAGACGATCGAATTCGAAGACCAGGCGAAGCTGGAAGGCGATATCGAAGCGTTGCTCCGCGAATTGAAGCCCGAAACGGTGTACACGTTTTATCCCGGGTACAGCGTTCATCCCGATCACGACGCCACCGGCGCGGCGGTCATCCGTACGATCGAGAGGCTGCCGAAGGACGAGCGGCCGACCGTGCGCTGCATCGCCTTCGCCAACAATCACGAGCAGGCGATCGGCGCCCCGGATACCGTTATCAACGTGCGGGAATTTCTGCCGCGCAAAATCGCCTCGATCACGGCTCACCGCTCGCAATTCCAGGCCGCGGAGCTGCTCGGACCGAACAAGCTGACGGACAAAGAAATCCGGGACCGGTTCGGAACGGAGCGATTCTGGACGTACCCTCTGAAATAACGCGCATCGTCTTGCTCCCTCCCGATCGGATGTGGGACAATGGACGCGTCTACTTCAAATGTTGCGATAGGGGAGAATCGAGATGAGAAAAATCAGGCTGGGCACCAGCAATTTGGAAGTTCCCGTCGTCGCGGTCGGATGCATGAGGATCAACTCGCTTGACAAGAACGAAGCCGAACGGTTCGTCCGCACGGCGCTCGAATCCGGGGCGAATTTTTTCGATCATGCCGATATTTACGGCGGAGGCTCTTGCGAGGAAATCTTCGCCGAAGCCGTGCGGATGAACGACGACGTTCGCGAGAGGCTGATCCTGCAATCGAAATGCGGCATTCGTCAAGGCATGTTCGATTTCTCCAAAGCGCATATTCTGGCGTCGGTGGACGGCATTCTGAAGCGGCTGAAGACCGACTACCTGGACATTCTGCTCTTGCACCGCCCGGATACGCTCGTCGAGCCGGAAGAAGTCGCGGAGGCGTTCGATTTGCTGGAAAGCGCGGGCAAAGTGCGGCATTTCGGCGTGTCCAACCAGCATCCGATGCAGATCGAATTGCTGAGAAGGTTCGTCAAGCAGCCGATCGTCGCCAATCAATTGCAATTGAGCATCACGAACGCCACGATGATCTCCAGCGGCTTCAACGTGAATATGGAGAACGAAGCCGCGGTTAACCGCGACGGCGGCATTCTCGATTATTGCCGCTTGAACGACATTACGATCCAGCCTTGGTCGCCGTTCCAATACGGATTTTTCGAAGGCGTTTTTCTCGGAAGCGACAAGTTTCCGGAGCTGAATCGCACGATCGACGAGGTGGCTGCCAAGCACGGCGTCAGCAACACGACGATCGCCATCGCGTGGCTGCTGCGGCATCCGGCGCGCATGCAGCCGGTGACCGGAACGATGAACGCGAGCCGCTTGCTCGAATGCTGCAAGGCGAGCGAGATCGAATTGACCCGTCAGGAATGGTACGAGATTTACCGCGCGGCAGGCAACGTGCTTCCTTGATCGTCGGATGGATTGCCCACTTGCGCAACACTCCATCCGAGGGGAAGTTTCGGTCCTATGAACGATAAAGCAAAACTTGCGGAAGCGTACGGCCGATGCGCGCATCCGATTTCCGGGCACGGCCGGAGAACGGTGAAGGTGCTGCTGGACGCCTTAACGCACGCGGGCGAGCATACGGAAAGCGAAATGTACGGCAAAGGCAAGCCGATCGAAGATTTTCAGGCGAAAATGGCGGGAATTCTGGGCAAGCCGGCGGCGGTGTTTTTCCCCAGCGGGACGATGGCGCAGCAGATCGCGCTGCGAATTTGGTGCGACCGACGACGGGTGAAGAAGGTGGCGTACCATCCGCTATGCCATTTGGAAATCCACGAGGAGAATGGGCTCAGGGAGCTGCACGGAATCGAAGCCGTTCTGCTGGCCAACGAGGAAAGGACGATCGGACTGGCCGACGTTCTGGGGCTGAAGGAAGAGATCGCCTGTCTGCTGCTCGAGCTGCCGCAACGCGAGATCGGCGGGCAACTCCCGCCTTACGAAGAGCTCGAAGCCATCTCGGCGTTCTGCCGGGACAAAGGGATCAAGCTTCATCTCGACGGGGCGAGGCTGTTCGAAATTTTGCCGTATTACCGGAAGCCCGCGGCCGAGGTGTGCGCCCTTTTCGACAGCGTCTACGTGTCTTTCTACAAAGGGATCGGGGGCGTCGCCGGCGCTATTCTGGCTGGAGACGAGACGTTCGCCGCGGAATCGAAAATATGGAAAAGGCGGCACGGAGGGGATCTGATCAGCCTGTATCCGTATTACCTGAGCGCGGATTATTATTACGAGCTGCGGCGCGGGAAGATGGACCGATACTACCGGGAAGCGATCGAGCTGGCCGACAAGATCAATGCGTGCCGGGGATTGGCGACCCGGCCCTTGACGCCGGTCTCGAACATGTTTCATGTCCATGCGGCCATGCCGGCCGACGCGTTCGCGCTTGCGCTGGCCGATGTCTGCGAAGAGACGGGCGTCGGGTTTGCCGCCGGCTTGCAAGCGAATGGGCCCGACAGCTGCCGGTTCGAAATCAGTCTGGGCGACCGATACGCGGCGGTGCCCAAGGACAAGCTTGACGAAGCGTTGCGCCGCTTGGACGAGAAGATGCGGGCTGCGCTTCCGGGCAAGGAGAAGCCATGAAAGCCGCGCTATCGACAGGCGCGTTCGGCATGGCGGGAGCCGTCATGCGCTTCTCGGTCGGCCATTGGACGCACGGGTGGTGGAGCGCGCCGTTTCCGCTCGGCACGTTGCTCGTGAATTTATCCGGCTGCCTGGCGCTGGGGTGGTTCGCGTCCTGGGCCGAATCCCGGCACGCTCTGCCTTCCTGGCTGCGCGTCGGCGTCGGCACGGGGCTGATCGGGGCTTACACGACGTTCTCCACGTTCAGCATGGAGACGGTATCGCTCCTGCAGCAGCGGCTGGCGGGCTTGGCGCTGCTATACGTCATCGCGAGTCTCTTCGGCGGTCTGGCGTTTGCCTGGCTCGGGCGCCGGATTTGGCTGACGCAAAATCGGCAAAGCGCGAGCGGGGGGCGGTCATGACGATCGGGAGCTTGGTCGGCGTTGCCGCTGGCGGGTTCCTCGGGGCGTGCGCGCGGTACGGATGGAGCGCGTGGATGAATCGACGGTTTCCCGCCGTATTTCCTCACGCGACGCTTTTCATTAATTTGTCCGGCTCGTTCGCGCTCGGCCTCCTGTACGGAGCGGATGCCGGCGAGACAATTCTGCTGTGGCTCGGCGCGGGATTCATGGGCGCCTACACGACGTTCTCGACGTTTAACGCCGAGAACGTCCAATTGGCGCAAAACAAGAAGTGGAAAACGCTGGCCGTCTACCTGGGAACGAGCTATCTCTTGGGTATCCTGCTCGCGTACGCCGGTTTCGAAGCGGGCGCGTTTCTGTTCGCGTAGCCCGGAGAGACTTCCGGACGATCGGCTAACGATGAAATCGCATATTCGCAAGCGCGCGCGGCCCGACGGGCCGCGCTCTCGTTGCTGCACAACTTCTCCCGGTCGGCATATATTGATTGGCAAATGGGCGAAAGTCCAATTCTCATCGGGAACGGAGTGCTGCGATGACCCGCCTATATAAAAATATCGTCGACGTTCGGGACGTTCGCGTAATGGCGATCGGGGAGGGAACGTTTCTGGATCGTCTTGCGCGGACGCTGGCCGATTCCGGAATTCGGAACGTCGAGCGGCTGCGTTGGGACCGGACGAGTTCCGTCGAGGATTGGCGCGTTCGGGTACGTGCGGCGGACGGCGTTCTCGTTGTCGGTCAATCGTTGAACCCGGAAGCGATACGAAGGATTTACCGGGCGTGCCGCGAGGAGCGCAAAATTTGCGCCGCGGCCGTCTGCGCCGGCCGCACCGGCCTCGCAGGTCCGCTGGCGCTGCCCGGCGCCGAAGCGGATTGGGAATCGGCGTGGCGGCGGCTCAGGCAGTCGGCCTTGCGCTCCGGCGCGATGCATCCCGCCGAGCGCGACACGGTCGAAGAGATGCTGTCGAACGTGATCGCGCACGGGATGCTGCGATCGATCGCGGACGGTCCGCCGACGGAGCTGGAGGGGAGCTTGTATTTGCTCGATTCGCAAACGCTGGAAGGCGGCTATCATGCGTTCGAGCCTCACCCGATCGCGACGGGCGCGCTGTCGGTCGAGCGGATCCCGGACTGGACAGGGGAGCTGCGGAAGGGCGAACGCTGGCGCGCGGAAGCGGCTGCCGCTGCGCAGTCGCTCGGCAGGCTGGTCTCTCCGGCGACGGGCATCTTGCATCTGCTCGAAGAAGGCGACCTGAGCCAGCTGCCGCTGCCCCGATGCCGCATCCAAGCGGCCGATCCGCTATCGGAGGGACCGGCGCGCTCGCTTCCGCCGCTCGTCTGTTCGGGGCTGACGCATGACGAAGCCCGCAAGGAAGCCGGATTATCCGGGTTGGAAGATTACTTAATGGCATTAATAAAAGCGGATTTCACGCGTGGAAACGACCAAGCGCCGAGCTTGGAAACGGGCGTCGGCGCGACGTTCGCGGAAGCCGTCCTCCGAGGATTGGGCAAATGCTTGCGGCGGGAATTGCGCGAGCGATCGGCCGCTCGTCATCCGCTCGTATTCGCCGAGAGGGAAGCCGTTGTCGCGGATCCGGCCTCCCGCTATTACGCGCAAGCGATCGCCGCCATGGGAGAGGAACCGAAGCTCGGATATGGCGAGAGCTTGCTGGGGTTTCCGGTCGCATGGGTCGGCGCGGGCGGCGCATGGCACGGCTGCGCGGGCTGGAACCGGACGGAGGCGCGCCGATCGGCGCTCGAGCAGGCGCTTCATCGCCTGCTCGATCCCGCGGAAGCGATCCGATTGCCGGGCGTTGAGGCCCGTTCCGTAAGCCTCGTTGGCGATGGAGAAAGCCGCGATGCGGAGGAAGCTCGGCCGCCGGCGAAAACCGTCGCCCGCCTCGTCGCGGCGCTGAAGCGAAGCCGGGTCGACTTGTCCGTCTTCGTCATCCGGGCCGAGAATGGCTTGAACGAATTGGCCGGCTGCGCGGTCGGCGTCGCGCTCGGAGGGAAGGAAGAACGGCATGCGTGACTTCCTGGCGGTAATCGGCGACGGGCAGCTGGCGGAAACCGTCATCGAGCGGCTGTCCGCCCATTATCCGGTCGTTCGGACGAAGGCGTCGAACCGAAGCGATCTCGAAGGCGCCAGGCTGGCGCTCGTGCTTGCGGACCGTTGGCGGCCCGAGGACGACGACAATACGGAGCGATGCTTGCGGGACGTGGGCCTTCCTTGGCTAAAAGGCTGTTTGTCGCGGCGCGAAGCCGTCGTGGGTCCGCTGACCGAGCCGGGAAAAAGCGGCTGCTTCCGGTGCGGGGAATCGAGGAGGGCGACGGCCGAGAATGAGCGTCCGGACCGGCTGGCCGACCAGCTGGAGCTGCTGATGCAAGGCGGCGTCGCGGCCGATCCGGCGATCACTCGAATCGGCTACGCGCACACGGGAAGCGTCATCGCCGCGGAGGCCGGCAATTATATGTCAGGACGGCCGATGCGAACGGAATCCGCGCTCCTGATCATCGAGCTTCATTCGTTGCGCAGCTCGCGCCATATTGTCGTTCCCGATCCTTTATGCCCCTATTGCGGTCGTCTTCCGGAAGATTCGGCGGCGGGGGCGAACGCGCCGCTCCGACCGAATCCGAAACCGGATCCGCAAGATTACCGGCTCCGTTCTCCGGACGGATTCGGACAACGGCTGATTCGGGATTGCTTAGACGAACGGACGGGGCTGTTTACGCGGATCGAGACCGATTCGCGAGCGCCGTTCGCCGCCGCCTACGCGGGCGTGCCGTCCGCGTTCGGCCTCGAATACGCGGCCGGCCGCACCCATCGTTACTCGCGAAGCGCCCATGCGGCCTTGCTCGAAGGACTGGAGCGATATTGCGGCATGCTTCCCCGGGCCAGACGCACCGTCGTCCGCGACAGCTATCGGAATCTATCGAACGAGGCGCTCCATCCCGCCGACACGGGACTGTACGCTCCGGAACAATACGCATTGCCCGGTTTCCCGTTCGCGCCCTTCGATCCCGACGCGGCGATCCGCTGGGTGTGGGGCTATTCGTTCGCGCGGCGCAGGCCGATTCTCGTCCCCGAACAGCTTGCGTATTACAGCGCGGGTTCCGACGAAGCGTTCGTTATGGAAGGCTCGAACGGTTGCGCGCTCGGGGCCAGCAGGGAAGAGGCGGTCCTGCACGGCATTCTCGAAGCGGTCGAGCGGGACTCGTGCCTGATCGCCTGGCACGCGAGACTCGCGCTGCCCGCGCTCGACCCTCTATCGTCCCGCGACAAGGAGCTGCGATGGATGATCGACTATCTCGAATGCGCGTACGGCTACGAAATTCGCCTGTACGACGCGACGACGGATATCGGCATTCCCAGCATATGGGCGATGGCCAAGAGCGGGAGCGGCCAAGGGCCCAATCTCGTCTGTGCGGGCGCCGCGCATCCGGATCCGGTCAAAGCGGCCAAGAGCGCGATTCACGAGATTGCCGGAAATATCGTCTACCTCGGGGAGCGAATCGCCCGCGACAGAAGGGCGATCCGCCGCATGCTGCGCGATCCGCGCTTCGTCTCGCGGATGGAAGACCATGCGCTGCTGTACGGGCTTCCCGAAGCCGAGAGCCGATTGGACTTTCTGCGGCGGTCCGATCGCCCGGCCGTATCCTTCGAGGACGCGTTCGCGCCCGTCGAGCCGCATCGCAATCTGACGCAGGATCTGATCGGGTTGTTGCGCCGCATTCTCGTTTCGGGCCTGGACGTCATCGCGATCGATCAGACAGCTCCGGAAGCGAGCCGTCTCGGCTTGCATTGCGCGAAAGCGTTGATTCCGGGCCTCGTGCCGATGTCTTACGGCTATCGTCTCGAGCGCTTGTCCGGATTGAGGAGAGTGGTGGACGTTCCCCGCCGGCTTGGGTATTCGCCGGAACCGCTGTTGCCGGAACGGCTGAATGTCGACCCGCATCCCTTTCTGTGACGGGCTCGTGACAGAAGCGGATATTCGCCAAGCTGTGCGAATGCACTGACCTTATATTTCCCCCTGCATACCTTATGAGTGTGATGAACAATCACGGATAATGCGATTGGGGTGGTGAAAACGATGGGTTACGGTGGATCTTGCGCAGGTTATGGCGGACTTCAAGCTGCTGCGTTCGTACTTGTGCTTTTCATTCTGCTGGTCATCATCCTGCGGGCCGGCTACTAATCCGAGCCGCAGGGGCATCCGGCCTCCCGTGTTATTCACGCCTCGGAATACAGGCAGGAATGACGAAACACCGAGACGATAAATGGCGGCATCGCCGATCTTGCAGCCCTTTCGGCTTCTCCGACGAAGCCGGAAGGGTTTTGTTTGCGTGAATTTCGACGAGCGAGAAGCCATTCGGCCGCTCGATCTTTTTCGCAACGGACACAGATGACCTTATTTCGTCGAATAACCCTCATTTTACTGGCGTTTCGGACAGGCGATCCGTTATTTCCACTCTTCTTGGCCGAATTGGCCATCCACGAAGCAAATAACGGATTCCCTGTCCGCAAAGGTGCGCAAACCCCTGTTTTGTTCACAGATAGCGGATTCTCGGTCCGAACGGACAGGGGCGGGGGGTAAAAAATCGGACAACTCGCCGTGATGCGGATTCTTGAACCGGAGCGAAATGCCCGGTCCGTTCGAACGATTCGCCCCGATCGCACCCGATTGACGGAAAGGGAGGCAAAGCGCGGCGCGGCCATCATATATTAGTAGCAAGGGAGGAAAGGGATCGCGTACACGGAACACGGCCCGCCACGGGAAGGGGAAGCTGCCGCGACGGCGCGAAGCCGTTATCCGGCAAGAAATTGAAGCGTTTTTTGCCGTATTTTCACAACATCGGAAGGAATTTTTCTTTTAAACGCGAAATTATTCATGTTTGTATATTCTTATTTTTCAGAATGTTCTTCCACATGAGCGCGAAAGGGGATTGCGGAACGACATGGTTATGCTGCCCAAGGTAAACGAGCTCGGTTTTTTTGAAATCCGTCTGGAGTCCATCGGCGGGCTGGGGGCCAATCTGGCCGGCAAAATGCTGGCAGAGGCGGGCGTCATGGGCGTCGGCTTGAACGGCGTCAGCTTCAGCTCCTACGGCTCCGAGAAGAAAGGTTCTCCGGTCAAAGCCCACATCCGGTTCTGCGACATCGACACGCGGATCCGGGATACGTCGCCGGTCGAAAGGCCTCACGTCATCGGCATCTTCCATGAGAATTTGTCGAAGACGATCAACGTCATTTCCGGCATGTACGAAGACAGCATCGTGCTGGTCAACTCCAAGAAGTCGCCCGACCAACTCAAGAACCAGCTCAAGCTGAAAGGCGGCGTCATCGCGGTCGTCGACGCCACCGGCATCGCCATGCAGGAGAACAACCGCGTCAATATGGCCATGCTCGGCGGCTTGTTCCGCCTGTGCGGCTTTCTCGACGCGGAATTCATGAAGGGCGTCATCCGCAAGTCGCTCGAGAAAAAGTACCCCGCGGCGGTGCAGCCGGCGTTGAACACGTTCCAGCGGGGCTACGAAGAGGTTCAGTTCCAATCGTTCGCGCTCGCCGAAGGCGACGCGATGCCGGATTTCGTCCGCATGGACACGCCGGTGCTCGGCTACGAGACGCAGCCGCTCGGCGGCTTGATCACGAATCCCGGCAACAGCGTCCTGAAGGATCTCAGCATTTCGCGCGCCGGCAAGATGCCGCATTTCGCCGACGACAAGTGCATTCACTGCGCCGCCTGCGACAACGTCTGTCCCGATTTCTGCTTCGTCTGGGAGGAGCAGCCGGACAAGAAAGGCCGGCCGCAAATGTTCTTGCAGGGCATCGATTATCAATATTGCAAAGGCTGTCTGAAGTGCGTCCAAGCCTGTCCGACGGACGCGCTGTCGTCCGAACTGGAGGAGGACGGCTACGCGGACGAACATCGCGTGGCGCATAAGTTCACTTTAGCCGTATAAAAGCCGTTCGCAAGCCGAAGGTTCGCAAGAGAGAAAACGCCGCGCGTTCGTTCAACGAGAAACCGATAGGAAAGGTGGAGTCTGACATGTCGATCGACATTCGCAAGGAAACGGTCAAAAAAGGCACCGTCGAGCAACGGATCGTCTATGAATCGGGCAACGAGATGGCCGCATACGCCGCGCACCAGATTAACTATCACATCATGGGCTACTTCCCGATCTCTCCGTCGACGGAGGTTGCGCAATTTCTCGATCTGATGAAAGCGAACGGCCAGCACGACATCGTCCTCATCCCGGCCGACGGCGAGCACGGCTCGGCGGGCGTCTGCTACGGCGCTTCGACGGCGGGAGGGCGCGTGTTCAACGCGACGTCCGCGAACGGATACTTGTATATGCTCGAACAGATGCCCGTTCAGTCGGGCACGCGCTTTCCGATGGTGATGAACCTTGTCTGCCGGTCCGTCTCGGGCCCGCTCGACATTCACGGGGACCATTCGGATCTGTATTTCGCCTTGAATACGGGCTGGCCGATCCTGCTGTGCCGGGATCCGCAAGCCGTATACGATATGAACATCATGGCGCTCAAGCTGGCGGAAGACCCCGAGGTCCGGCTGCCCGTCATCGTCGCCTCCGACGGCTACTTCACGAGCCATCAGAAGCGCCGGGTCATGACGTTCACCCATCGGGAGGACGTGCAGAAGTTCGTCGGGGAGAATCCGCCCGAAGGGTTCCGGCACGTGCTGGACCGGAACAATCCGATTACGGTCGGGCCGTATATGAACGAGCCGGACTACATCAACAACTGCTACCAGCAAAGCATGGCGATGTACCGCGCCGAGGCGGTTTTCGACCGGATTCAGAAAGAATACGCCGAGCTGACGGGCAGGGAATACCCGATCCTAGAGCTGTACCGGATGGAAGATGCGGACGTCGCCGTGTTCCTGCTCAATTCGTCAGCGGAAATCATCAAGGACGTCGTCGACCAGCTGCGCTCCCAAGGCGTCAAGGCGGGCGCGATCTCGCCGAACATCATCCGGCCGTTCCCGGCGAAGGCGATCGCGGAAGCGCTGAAAAACGTCAAGGCGCTCACCGTCGGCGACCGCGCCGATTCCTACGGCGGACACGGCGGCAACATGGTGCTGGAGGTGCGGGCGGCGCTTCAGCAGTACGGCAATTCGTCGACGCTCGTCGTCAGCCGGATCTACGGGCTCGGAGGCAAGGATTTCTACGCCGAGGACGGCCTTGCGCTGTTCGATGTCGCGATCGACGCGATGAACAAGGGCGTCGTCGAGAAGCCGTTCGATTACCACGGCGCGACGCCGGGAGACCCGGCGAAAGCGCCGAAGCGCGTGCTTGAGCCGATGAAATACGAGGACTTGAAAACCGGCCTGATCACAGTGACGCCGGACGAAGCGACGGGCAAGGTGAACGTCCGGATCCCGCCGCTCCGTTCGTTGACGAAGAAGCCGAAGCGGATCGCGCCGGGACACGGAGCTTGTCCGGGCTGCGGCATTTTCTCGGGGCTGGAGCTGTTCTTCAAAGGGATCGAAGGGGACATGGTCGCCTTATTCCATACGGGCTGCGCAATGGTCGTCACGACCGGCTACCCGTATTCCGCGCATAAGGCGACGTACATTCACAACCTGTTCCAGAACGGCGCGGCGACGCTGTCGGGCGTCGTGGAGATGTTTTACGAGCGCAAGCGGAGGGGGGAGCTCGATCATCTCGGATTGAAGGACGACTTCACGTTCGTCATGATTACCGGCGACGGCGGCATGGACATCGGGATGGGACCGGCGATCGGCGCCGCGCTTCGCAATCATAAGATGATCATTCTCGAATACGACAACGAAGGCTATATGAACACGGGGGCGCAGCTCTCGTATTCGACGCCGATGGGCCATCGGACGTCGACGTCCAACGTCGGCAAGTTCCAGGGAGGCAAAGTGTTCCACCATAAAGACACCGCGCAAATTATGGCGGCGACGAACATCCCTTACGTCTTCACCGGCAGCGAAGCGAATCCGCAGGATCTCGTGCGCAAAGGGGCCAAAGCCCAATGGTACGCGCAGAACGTCGGCATGGTGTACGGCAAAATTCTGATCACTTGTCCGCTGAACTGGCTGTCCGAGGACAAGGACGGCTCCGACATTATCGACCAGGCGGTGAACAGCTGCTTCTTCCCGCTGTACGAGGTGGAAAGAGGCATTACGACGATCACGTACAATCCGGAGGAAAAGGGCAAGCGGGTGCCGGTCGGCGACTGGCTGAAAATGATGGGCAAGACGAAGCATCTGAACAAGCCGGAATACGCCGAGACGCTGCGCGAATTCGAAGGGGAAATCGAACGCCGCTGGAACATGCTGAAAGCGAAGCACGAGAACCCGTACTTGTAAGCGAGGAGAGCTGGGAAGATGCCCTACGCGCTCAGGCATACGGCCACGGGCACGCTGCTCTCGGGCGTGCAGCGGAACGGTTACAAGCTGGCGTATTACGGCTTGATCTTCTGGGAAAGCCCGCCCGAGCCCGCGCAGATCGCGGAAGCGCTGGCGGAGGCGAGGATTGCGCCAGACGATCCCGCGGGACGGATCGCCGATTGGGAGGCGCTCGAGCTGACGGAGCACGAGGCGAAGATGGCCAACGTCAAGCTGCGCAACGACCCTCGCAGAGTCGCCTTCTATCGGGACGGCGCGATCGGGGCGAGCGGTCTTCATTCCACTTGATGGGATGCCTAAACGGACTCAGATGACCTTATATTGTCGAAAATCCACATTTTAAAGGCGATTCGGACAGACGATCCGTTATTTCGATGATCCATGCCCGAAATCGCCATCTCGGAGCCGAATAACGGATCCTGTGTCCGCAGAGACGCGCAAAACCGGGTTTTGTTCACAATTAGCGGATCCTCTGTCCGAACGGTTCGGGGCGACAGGGCAAGAGGATGAAAATACGATTGGACGTTGGGGCGACGGGGGGAAGAGGCGGACAGCGGCGAACCGGACGGTGCGGAAAGATTGCGGCAAGCGAAATCGCGGGGAACGAATCAAATGCGAAAGGACCGTCAGGGTGATTTTCCCTGACGGTTTTACTTATCCGGCGGCACGTTCAACCGCGCTCATTCCGGCGAGTCGAGACGGAGCAGGCGCTTGAACAGACGATACGGGTGGAACGTATGCTTGTACAGCGTGCTGGCGAAGACGACGGCGAGCTCCAGCTCGGGCGCGACGAACACATATTGCCCGCCGTAGCCCATCGCGAAATAGATCGCGGGCGAGATCGGCCGGTCGTTCTCGGCCATGACCCACCAATGGTACCCGTAAGAGCCGATGTGGTCGTACGTATGCCGATAAGCGAGCGTGCCGGCTTCGATCCACGCGGCAGGCACAATTTGCCGGTCGTCGACGCGGCCTTGCGCGAGCATGAGCCGGGCGAGCTTCGTCAGATCGGGCGCTCGAAGCTCCAGGCCGAACCCGCCGATGTCGATGCCATGGGCGTCCGCGGGCCAGCGGTACTTGTCGATGCCAAGCGGCGCAAAGAGATGTTCGCCCGCGTAGGCCGACGTTGATACGCCGCTCGTCTTCTGCAGGATGGCGCTCAGCAAATGGGAGCTGCCGGAATCGTAAAACATGCGGGACCCGGGCTTGTATTTCATCGGGCGGGACAGCACGTAGCGGACCCAGTCCGGGCTGTCGATCATCGGGGAAGGCAGTCCGCCCCAATCGCCCATCTCCGGCCAGTCCCAGCCGGGCGTCATCGTCAGCAGGTGCTCGATCGCGACGTTGGCCTTATCCCCGGTTCGCGCCTCGGGAAAAAAGTCGCCGATCGGCGTCGCGAGCGCCGGAAAATCGCCGCGTTCGAGCGCGATGCCGATCGTCAAGCTCAGCACGCTTTTCGTAATGGAATTGACCTTGTGCAGCTTGTCCCGCACGCGGGCGTCGCGGGCATGGACGAAGACGGACTTCCCTCCCGAGACGACTTCGCAATAATCGATACGCGTCGCGGCCGTCTCCCGGGCCAGCCAGTCGAGATCCAAAGGTTGTCTGAACAGCGGGGCGTCGGGCATTTTTGGGCTCCTTTGTCGTATGTAAGGTTAGGGGTCTCAAGCAATGTGATCATCATAATCGCTTATGAGATGGATTGCAAAGTACACGCCATATGCGAGGGTAGCTGGGAGTGAGAATTGGTTCGGAGCATAAGTTGGATTAGTCAAATTAAGTGCATGCTTGAAGTCGAATTGGAGCGTCGTAAGTTGGATTAGTCAAATTATGAGTCTGCTGGGAGTCGGTTCGGAGCATCGTAAGTTGGATTAGTCAAATTATGAGTCTGCTGGGAGTCGGTTCGGAGCGTCGTAAGTTGGATTGGTCAAATTAAGTGTCTGCTGGGAAAGAACCCAAGGATCGCGCTCAATCCGGAAGCAACGAAGCTTCCTTATTTCCGTTAACGGAGAGCAGTTCGGTCACTTTCTGCATGCGCAATAATTCGTTCGGCTTCAATTCACGTTGAAAATAGCCGTACATATAAGCGGCTTCGAGGAACGGCAAGCCGGGGTAACAGACGACCTGCTGATGGGAATACGGATTGTCGAGCAGAATTTGCCACTCGCCGTCGCGGCGGGATTCCGGGATCGCGGACAGCGCTTCGTTCTTGCCCCGGAAAATCGTGTCGAATTCCTCCCAGATCGCGCTCCAGGACGGACTGAACTTTTCCGGGGAAGGGAAGAGCGCCCGGACGCGGGCCAGCTTGCGCCGATACGTCTCGATCTCGCCGTCGGCATATTGCTTCAAGCCGTCGCGGAACGCTTCGATGAAGGCGAAAAACGCGAAATATCCCCCCGATTCGATCTCCGCTCTCAACGTTCGCTCAGCCTCGTCCCCTTCGATTCGCATATACTGGTAAAAAGTCGAATCCGCCATCCCGACAGCCCCTTAACCGTAATCGTATAGAAACTCTACATGCCATATTATACCTCACCCGATCATGAATCGTCTTATATGAAGATGATGTTTTTCATTCGGATTTCGTTCGGCTTCCGACGGCGACAGCCGTGAACGCTTGTGTTATAATGAAAAACAATGCGCAAGACGCGGAAGCTTTATGGGAGGGAAATGCGAAGATGAGTCGGCGTTTTGTCATCGAAGCCGTGATGATCGCCATCTACGGACAACTGCTCGTGCCGAAACGGCCTGTCGAGTACAGGATTCCTTATACGTCGGTGATGGAGCTCTACGATATGAAAGAAAGTCCGGAGCCGGTCATTCCGGTGCCCGAGGAAGACGCGCACGTGAAAGCGAAGATCGGCGAGATGATCAGCTTTTTCGAAGACGCGTTCAACAAGAAAAAAATCGAGCGGGCGCTGATGGCCCCTTGGCGGGAAAGCCCGCCGCTGCCGATCAACGAGAACGTTTCCCTGGTGATCGTGAACGCGACGGAGAACATGCAGTACGGAGAAACGTTCGATCCGATCGAGACCGAGATCATCTTGATGTCGATCCGTTTGCAATGCCCAATCCTGACCGATCAAATCGAATTTCAAGACAAAGCCGTGCAGAACGCCGTGCCCGTTCAATTGTTCGATATCGACGATTTCGAATACGCGATCGAAGAAGGGGCGGAAACGACGGGAGAACGCATGGAATAATCGGAAGCTGCCGGGAATGCTCGGCAGCTTTCGCGTCAGCCGGAGGGGATGTCCATGCCAATTGTCCGTTCGCTTGCGCGCTGGCTGGCCGATCGGTTGAGCAAGCGGCAGAAGCTGCGGCTCGCGATCCGATGGTACGAATTAAAAGGGCTGCAGCGCTTGTCCGCGGAAGAGAAGATCGCCTATGCCGGAATGCTGCACGAGAACGGAAGCTCCGAGCGGGCGGTCGCGACGTTGACCGATCTGCTGGGCAAGCACGAGGTCGCTCAAGCCTATGAAAGAAGAGCGCACATCTACAACGAAACCGGACGCGAAGAGGATGCGATCGCGGATCTGGACGCGGCGATCCGCTTGGACCCGGAGCCTTACTTGGTCTGGTATACGCGGGCGATCTCGCACAACAACCGCGGCGAATACGAGTCGGCCGCGAGAGATTTCCGGGAAGCCGCCCGCAGAAGGGGAGACTCCAAGGCTTCGACCTATTATGAATTGGGCAACGTCTATATGAAGATGGGACGCGACGCGGAAGCGGAGGAGAGCTACCGGCTCGCGGCGTCCGAACCCGAGCATGCGATTCCGCATTATTATTATCGCCATGCCCAGGCGTTGGACAGGTTGAACCGCCGGGACGAAGCGCTGTCCGCGCTGTCCGAGGGGATTCGCCTTCACGACGAGTGGCGCCGGGCGCAGGATCGGGGCGCGGCGTTCTTCCGGGCGCGGACGCGGTATTCGCCGTCCGCGATCGCTTCATTCATCCAAGGCGCGGAGGAGGAATTCGGCTTTCGCGCCTATCAAGCGACGCTTCTGGAGGCGAAAGGGCAAATCGATGCCGCCTGCGAAGCGCTCGATACGGCAATTCGCCGCTATCCGTCCGCGATCGCGCTGCAGCTGCGCAAGGCGCGTCTGCTGAGAGAAGCGGATCGCGCCGATGAAGCGGCGCGATCGCTGCTCGAGCTGCTCGCAACGCACCCGCAGGCTCTCGCGGCGCATTTGGAGCTCAGCGCGGTGCGGCGCGCCCAAGGCAAGCTCGAGGAAGCGGTCCTGGTGCTGGAGGAGGCGAAGAAGCAGGCGCCCAAGCATCCGGTCGTGCGCTTCTGGCTGACGGACGCGCTGCGGGATGCGGGCCGAGCCGAAGCGGCGCTGGAGGAAAACGGGGAATTGCTGAAGCTGGAACCGGAGGATCCGCTCAATTGGAAGCAGCGCGCCGAAATGCTCCTCGAGGCGGAGCGGTTCCGCGAAGCCGAGGAGGCGTATACGCGGGCGCTGGAACGGGAGCAAGCGGCGGAAACTTACATGCGGCGCAGCTTCGCCAGATATCGGGACAACCGTTACGAAGAAGCGATGATGGATATTCAAAGCGCGGGTAAAATCGACCCGGGCGTGCTGAAAAGCAGCAAGACGGCTTACGCGCTGGGAGAGCTCTATATGGGCATCGGGAACGCGGAGTTGGCGGACGGGGAATATTCGAAGGCATTGGCCCTGGAGCCGGACAATCCGCAAATCTACGAACGCAGAGCCCGCTGCCGTTATGCGGCCGACCGGTTCGAGGAAGCGCTGGAGGATTGCAAGCGCGGGCTGCAATTGACGGGCGCGAATGCGAAGCTCATCTGGCTTCGGGGGCTCATCCATTATCGGATGGACGACCTGGAAGGCGCGAGAATGGACCTGTCGGCCTATGCGGAACTGGAGCCGGACGATGCCCAGGCCTATTACAACCTCGGGTTGATCTATAAGCAAATGGATCAGCCCGACGATGCGATCGGCTGCTTCACCAAGGTCATCGAGCTGAACCCGTTCGACGGTCAGGCGTATTACGAAAGAGCCGGCCTCTGGTACCGGCATTCCTTCGATCGGATCCGCGCGGCGGACGACTTGGCCCAGTGGCTGCTGTACGCCGAAAGCGAAGCCCGCGGCGGCGACCGCTTCGAATTGCTGAACGAGATCAGAGGCTTCGACGACGAGATGCGCGAGCGGGCCAAGGAGCAATTTCTGCGCGTATACGGCAGCAGCCGGTATCTCTCCTGATCGAATCGCGCCAAAGGAGCATGAATTATCGATGGAAAAAGTCATTCCCGTCTATGTGCTGATCGGCTATCTCGGCAGCGGCAAGACGACGCTGCTCAATCGCGTATTGGATCACGCGGCCGGAGAAGACCGCAAAGTCGCGGTGCTGCTGAACGAACTCGGGGAAGCGAACGTAGAGGGCAGGCTGCTCGGCCCCGAAGTGCCGATGGCCGAGATGCTCGGAGGCTGCATCTGCTGCACGGTTCGCGCCGATCTCGGTTTCGAACTGACGAAGCTCGCCCGCGAGCATCGCCCGGACGCGATCTGGATCGAGTCGACCGGCGTCGCCCGGCCGCTCGAAATCATGGACGCCGTCGCGGAAGCTTCCATGAGCGAGAAGCTGGCGCTATGCGGCGTCGTCGCCGTGGCGGACGGTCCGCAACTGCTCGATCGCGTCCGGGTCGGAGCGGGCAAAACGTTAAGGCTGATGAAGGAACAGCTTGCGGCGGCGAGCCATGTCCTGCTGAACAAGAGCGATTTGCTCGGTTTGGAGGAACGAAAGGAGCTGGAGCGGCTGCTGCGCGAATGGAATCCGGGAGCGAGATTGTCGGTCGCCGTAAGGGCGGAGACGGATCTCGACGCGATCTGCGACGATGCTTCCGATTTCTTAACGGCCGGCAACGAGGTAGCGATCGCGACGGATCTCGAATCGCACCATCTCGAGCATGGCGCCCACGAGCATGTGAGCGCGTTAACCGTCTATTTGCCCGGTCCGGTTGACAGCCGCGCGTTCGAGGCGTTCGTCGAGCGCCTGCCGGAAGGCGTCTACCGGGCTAAAGGGATCGTTACTTTCCGCGAGACGAACAGCCGGTTTTTGTTTCAATACGCGTACGGAGCCAGCGATTACATGCGCATTCAGCCGCAGGGCGAGACGCATGACGTCGTCGTGCTCATCGGGGAAGGGTTCCCGAGGCGCGAACTGCGGGAGCGGCTGAGCGCTCTTGCGACGGCGACAGGAAAAGGCGATTAAGATAAGCCACTAAATAGGCTTGTTCCATTCGGCGAATTTTTTGCGGCACAGCGCATGCTCCAGATCCAGCAGTTGATGTCTCTTTTTTTGCCAATTATGGAATTGAATCGCCGTTGATGGAACCGGTCTCCTCCGGTATTCTGAATGAGGCGGGACAGACAAGGGATTGCCGGGGGCTTGCCGGAAAGGAGCAAATCGAATGAAATGCGCGCGCGTGGAAAATTCGGAGCAATTGTCCCGGGCGTTCGGCATCCGCATGGAAGTGTTCGTGAAGGAGCAGGGCGTCCCCAGGGCTATCGAGCTGGATGAATACGACGAATCCCCGGCCGCCTGCAACCACTATCTCGTGGAAACGGAAGAAGGCGAAGCGATCGCCGCGGGCCGGTTCAAACCGTTCGGGCCGGGCGAGGCGAAGATGCAGCGGATCGCCGTTCGCCGCACTTACCGCGGCCAGGGGGTCGGCAAGTTCTTGCTGCTGGCGATGGAAGAGGAGGCGAAGCGGGCGGGGTACCGCGTTGCCGTGCTGGACGCCCAGTGCGACGCGGAAGCTTTCTACGCCAAGCAGGGCTACGCGACGGAATCGCTGGAGCCTTTTCTGGACGCTGGCATTCCGCACGTGCGCATGCGCAAAAACCTGTAGACGGGGCGAGGGGATTCGGGATTTTAATTTTGTCGAATATCTACGAATCTAGCAACCTTTGAGGTTTTTCGGCGTACATTACTATGTGAACGATCGTATGGATTGGTCAACAAGATTTCGAAGGAGCACGCTATGAAGAAAAGGTTGATGCTATCGTTTCTATCCGTTCTGATGTTGTTATCGTTTCAGTATCCCGTCTACGCTCAGGGAAGTTCGGGCGGACTCGACAAGCTTGTGCTCGTTCAAGACTCCGCGCAGATGATACATAACGAGAGAACCGTTATGGCCCCTCAGCCGGTCACCGCTGTGAAGGGTGTCACCTACGCAGCGGCAAGAACGTTGATGAACGAAATCTACGGAACGATCGCGTACGACGCGAAGAGCAAAGCGTATACGCTCGTAAGCGGCGACAAGACGCTCCGCATGACGGCGGGGAGTTCGTCGTATTCGGCGAACGGCTCTGCGAAGAGAATGTCCGGAGCGCCGTACGTCACGAAAGGCACGCTGATGATTCCCGTCCGGGTCGCGGCCAGCGAGTTCGGATTGGCGATGAGATCGATCCCGCAGCAGAAGCAAATCGAACTGACCTGGTCGACGGCTCCCGTCGCCAAGTTCTCCGTGTCCGATTCGAATCCTTACGCGGAGCAGACGAAGGTTTCTTACAAAGACGAAGCGTACCATCCGAGAGGTCTCGCGATCGTCGAAGAGCGTTGGGAGAACAATTACGAGATTTTCGAACAGCCCGGCACCTATATGGTTACCCGCTGGGTGCGCGATTCCGCCGGCAATTGGAGCGAGCCGTATTCGGTCGTCGTCACGGTCAAGCCGCCGAACCAGCCGCCGGTCGCTTATTTCAGCACCGACAAGAATACGTATCGGATGGGCGAGTACATTACGTACAACGACCTCAGCACCGACGACGAAAATCGGATCGTCAGCCGCGTCTGGACGAACGATGAAAACGGATTTTTCGAGCCGGGCGAACAGGAAGTGAAATTGAAGGTTACCGACGCTCACGGCGAAACGGACGAATTCGTCCGGAAGATTACGATCCTGGACGAGACGCTGTACACGAAAGAAGAATTCAACCTGAAGTATACGGAGATCGGCGAGCGATTCGAGATCGACGGTCCGTCGGTGCTTCAGCTGCCGAAGGTGCCGTACCGGATCAACGATCGTCCGCAGACGCTGATTCGGGCGAACAGTCCGGAGACGATTGTCGAAGAAGGCATTTATTACGAGGACAACGTATCCGGCAACGTTCGTTTCCTGTTGCACAACTATAACGGCAGCGGCAAGTCGATGCGGATCTATGTGATGCTGACGAACAATAATGCGGAACCGGCGACGGTACGCATGGGCGCGGTCGGCATGGCCGGTCCGAACAAAATTGTCTCCACGGTCGGCCGCGCCGTGACGGGAAGGTTCCTGGAATCCCTGCTCGATCCGAAGTTTTCGTATGTGCAAATTCCTCCCGGAGAAAGCCGCCTGATCTTCACCGATTACAGCGACAAAATCGTAAAGCCGGGAGACGTCTATTCGATGTTCGGCGACGTGCAGATGTTCGCGGAGCTCGATTTCAAAGTCGTCGTCATCGACGCCGACCGCGATCTGGAGACGGCGCTGCCTACGCTGAAAATGCTGCCGAGCGATGACGGCCATATTCGCGGCACGTTCGAGAACGCGAACCGGGTCATGTACGTGAACCAGACGATCGGACACGAGAAGAGCCGGATGATTCTGGCCGACAATTTCGAGGATACCCGGTTGTCGGGCGTGGACATGACGACGGGCACGCCGGTGCTGAACGCCGGCAACTACGGCGTTGTCTATACGATCCAGCTCTCCAACGTGCAGCCGCATACGGCGATCGTCGTCAATCCGCGCGGCGGTCATTATGCAGGGGCCTTCACGGTGAACGGGAACGTCGTCTACACGACCAACTCGAGCATCCTGAGAAACCCGAACGAAGTCGGCGTCATTTACAAGTCGGGCGATTCGGTCGAAGCGGTCACGATTACGTTTACGCCGGCCAACGGCAGCATGCTGCCGATCAATCTTCTATTTATGCCGATGCCGACTCACTAGAAGTGCGAGTTCAGCCTCTAAAATCATAGAGCACGAAGAAGCCGTTAAGCGCGACTATGCGTTTAACGGCTTTTTGCATCGTACGGGAGGAATACGCGGAACGCGCTGCCCGAGCCCGGCTTGCTGGACACGTCGATCGTACCGCCGTGGAGCTCGACGAGCGATAGCGTAATGGACAAGCCGAGCCCGGCGCCTCCGGATGTGCGGGCGCGGGAGGTATCGATCCGATAGAAGCGTTCGAACAGCCGGGAGAGATGCTCGGCCGCGATGCCCGTGCCGTTGTCGCGTACGGCAAGCTCCGCGCCGTCGCCGGCATCGCGAACGGCGACGGCGATCGCGCCTTCGGCCGCGTCCGTATGCTGGACCGCGTTCTGGAACAGATTGAGCGCGACCTGCTTGATCTTGTCGGCGTCCAGGAGCAGAGATTTCGCCGGACGCAGGTCGAATTCGACGATCCGATTTCCGGCGAGCAGCCGCAATTGCGGCTCCATGTCTCCGATCAGACGAGCGAGATCGCACGGCTCGAGACGCGCTTCGGGCTGCCTGTCGAGCTTGGCCAGCAGCAGCAGGTCGTTCACCAGCTTGTTGATCCGTTCGGATTCGCCGAGCATGCTCTTCAGCGCACGCTCGAGACGGGCCGGGTCGGACGCCGCTCCGCGCAGCAGCACTTCGAGGAAGCCGTGGATCGACGTTAACGGCGTCCGCAGCTCGTGGGACGCGTCCGAGACGAACCGGCGCATCCGTTCGTTCGCCGCTTGTTCGGCCGCGAAGGACGTCTCGAGCCGCTCGAGCATGCGATTGAACGAATTCGACAGGCGGTCGATTTCCATCGGTTCGGCCGGCGCGGGAAGCCGTTCGCTGAGCTTGCCGGAATCGATTCGCTCGACGGTGTCGACCATCCGGGAGAGCGGCGTGAGGGTGCGCTTGATCGCCGGAAGGAACGTCAGCAAGGCGCAGACGAGCGCGGAGAAGGCAAGCGCGAGATAAAGCAGGAGCTGCCGGTTGAGCTCGGCTTTCATCGGCTTCGTCGCCGCGCTCACTTGCACGACTCCGCCGCCCGGACCTTGCAGGGAGCGGACCGCCTGCAGGACGACGAGCTGCTCGCCCTTGCCGTCTTCGTTCACGATGACATATAGCGGCTTGTCCCTCCGGGGCCGCTCCCTTGCGCGATCGTAAGACTCGGGGTCCAACCGGGGCACGGACGGTTCGGCTTCCCCGCCCGGCGTCGACAGCACCGTAAAATGTCCTTGCTTGTTCAAGTAAGCGACGGACGAGAACGGGAAGAAAATAAACGCTTCCGCCGGTCCTCTGCGCATGCCCGGATTCATTCTCTCCCAGATTTCCCCGGGAACCGAGAGAATTTGCCTTTGAATGCTGGCTGCGCGGTTCTGGTAGAGGAATCGCTCCATGAAGACGTATTGGAAAATCCCGATGACGAGCAGCAGGACGGCCAGAAGGAGCAAGATCCGGGTCAGCAATTGATCGCGCAGGGAACGGGGGAACAGGACGGCCTTCACGCCGCCCGTTAACCGCCGGAAGAGAGTCATGCGGGATCCACCCGGTAGCCGGCTCCGCGGATCGTTCGGATGACGCGGTGCTCGCGATCCTGCAGCTTTTCCCGCAGGGAACGGATATACACTTCGACGATATTTTCTTCTCCGCCGAAATCATACCCCCATACTTGATCGAGAATCGCGCTTTTGCTCAGCACGTGACCGTGGTGCAGCACGAGATGCTTAAGCAGCTCGTATTCCGTCGGGGACAACTCGAGCAGGCGCCCGCGGTAACGGAGCTCCTTGCGTGCCGCATCGATGGCGAACGGGCCGATCGTCACTTCCTCCAGCAGGTAGGGGAACTGATTGCGGACTCTGGCCCGTATTCTCGCGAGCAGCTCCCCGAAGCTGAAAGGCTTGGACATATAATCGTCCGCGCCCAAGGTCAAGCCCTTCACCCGATCCTCGACCTCCTCCCTGGCCGTCAGCATAATGACGGCGACCGGTATCGTCTCTTTCAGGGCGCGACACACCTCGAAGCCGTCCATGCCCGGCATCATCACGTCCAGAACGACGACGTGGGGGACGAAGTTTTGCGCCTTGACGACCGCTTCTTCGCCGTCCGAGGCGCATTCGACCCGGAAGCCTTCGTTCAAGAGGCCGAGCTCGAGAAATTGCACGATATTCGGTTCGTCGTCGACGATCAGCACTTTGATTCCTTTGCCTTGTAGGGACATTCGACATCCACCTCCGACTGCAACGACAATCTTTTTACAACCATTATGAGCGATCTTGCTTAAGTTTGGCTGAGAAAAAACTGAAAGAATGCTGAAGGGGGGGGGGGCGATTCGATGTCGAATCTGCATCTCCGAACCGCATCGTGATCAAAAGCGAACTTCTTGAACAATCTCTCAGCAAACATTCAGCGGATACTCATCTTTGGCTAAGGTTTCCCCGGCATAATGAGCCCAGACGATGGTCATCTATCGGTGCAGGAGCACTTCATTTTGGCGAAGGGGAGCAAGTCGGATGAAGAAAAAAATCGCGTGGACGGCCATTCTGGCCGTCCTGATTGCGGCGGGAACGTGGGCTGGACTTCGATACTTCAAGCAGGAGGACGCGCAGCTCGCGCCGAGTTTCGCGACGGCGACGGTCGGCAAAGGGACGATCGACGTCAAGGTGAGCGGAACGGGCAGCATTCAGCCTTCAGCGCGCAAATCGTTGAAGGCGGGCGCAGCGGCGACGGTGCTCAAGGTTCACTACGCGGAAGGGGATGCGGTCAAGGCGGGCGACGTGCTCGCGACGTACGAGGAAGACGACGTCTCAAGCCAAGTCCGCAGCAAGGAAATCGACCTGAAGAAAAAAAATCTCGAGCTTGCCGACCTGCAGACGAAGTTCAAGCAAGCACCGGACGACGAGACGCGGGATTCGATCGCCTTAAGCATTCAGAAGCAGCAGCTGGACATCGAAATCGCGCAAGCAGATATCGAGGCGTTGAAGGAGAGCAAGGGAATCCCGCCGCTCGCCGCGCCGATCGACGGCGTGTTGGCCGCGTTCGACTTGCAGACGGGCGATTCGGTCAACCCCAACGCCGAGCTGGGAGAGATCGTGAACTACGCCACGCTGCAGATGGTCGTCGGCGTCGACGAGCTCGATATCCCGAAGGTAAGCGTGGATCAGCGGGCGGAAATTCGCGTCGAAGCATTGCCCGATCGCACCTATGAGGGCAAAGTCGTCGCGATCGCCGACGAGGGAACTTCGAGCAACGGCGTCGCGTTTTTCGACGTGACGATTGAGCTTGCGGAAGCGACCGGCCTCAAGGTCGGGATGTCCGCGGAAGCGAGCATTCTTACGGCGAGCAAGTCCGACGCGCTGTACGTGCCCGTCGAGGCGGTGCAATCATCGCAAGGGAGATATTTCGTCATGGTGCCGGGCGGCGGCGGGGAAGAAGCAGGTGCCGCGGACGGAAGCGGCGATTCGGATGCCGGACAAGCGCCGGCGGGAAGCGACGGCGAGACGGGAGGGATGCCTCCGCAACGCCGATCCGGCGGGGAAGGAGGCGGCATGGCCGAGCGAATTCAGAATATGAGCGATGAAGAGCGGGAGGCGCTGCGCGAGCAATTTATGGCGGGGCGCGAAGGTGCGGGCGTCGGCGCCGGTCCGGACGGCGAATCGCGATCCGCCGCGACGGCGACGCGCAGGGTCGAAGTGGAAGTCGGCATCAACAACGAAGACTTTATTGAAATTTTGTCGGGTCTTCGGGAGGGCGACGTCGTCGTTCTTCCCACGGCGTCGCGGAGCAGCTCGGCGGGGAACGCAATGGGCGGCTTCCCGGGCATGGGCGGAGGCGCGTTCTCGGTCAGCGGCATCACGGGAGGCGCAAGCTTCGGCGGCGGCGGAGTTCGCCAATTCGGCGGAGGCGCGGCGGGCGGTGGACGCTGATGGCAGCGAAATCGGCGGCTGAGCCGCTTATCCGCATCCGAGGCTTAAGCAAAATCTACCGCATGGGCGGGGAAACGCTGAAAGCGCTGGACGACGTGACGCTGACCGTGCGCCAAGGCGATTTTCTGGCGATCGTCGGCCCGTCGGGCTCCGGCAAATCGACGCTCATGAACGTGATCGGCTGCCTCGACGCGCCTACCTCCGGCGAATATTGGCTGGACGGCGCCGAAGTGAGCCGGCTGCGCGAGAACAAGCTGGCGGAAATCCGCAACCGCAAGATCGGCTTTATTTTCCAAGGCTTCAACCTGTTGTCGAAATTGACCGCGATCGAGAACGTGGAATTGCCGCTCGTCTATCGGGGCATGCCCGCCAAGCCGCGCAGGGAGCAAGCGATCGCGGCGCTGCGCAAGGTCGGGCTGGAGGAACGGATCCATCATCGCCCGGCGGAATTGTCCGGCGGCCAGCAGCAGCGGGTGGCGATCGCCCGCGCGCTCGCGGGCAATCCGCCGATCCTGCTGGCGGACGAGCCGACGGGCGCGCTCGATACGAGAACGGGCAAGGAAGTGATGGGCTTCATCCGGGAGCTGAACGGCCTCGGCCATACGATCGTGCTGATCACGCACGACCCGGAAGTGTCCAGGCAAGCGAAGCGGATCGTCAAGATCATGGACGGAAAATTGAGCGAAGAGGAGGGGGCATGGCTTGAACTTCCTGCAGGCGATCAAGATGGCGTTCAAGAGCATTCTGGCGAATAAGTTGCGCTCCCTCCTGACTATGCTCGGCATCATTATCGGGGTAACGGCGGTTATCGCGCTCGTCGCGCTGGGACAGGGGGCGACCAAGTCCGTGACGGAGCAGGTCGAGAGCTTGGGCACGAACCTGCTGACCGTCAACATCGTGGGTCGGGGTTCGGCCACGACGTTGAACGCGGCGGACGCGGACGCCATCTCGGATCGGGTCGACGGCATTCGCTATCTCGCGCCGGTCAATTCGCAGAACGCCTCGGTGAAATACGGCACGAAGAGCGTGGACGTCGGCGTCGTCGGGACGAACGCCGATTACATGAGCGTTCGGGATTACGAGCTCGCAAGCGGTAGGTTCCTCGCCCAGATTGATCTCGACGTCTATCAGAAAGTCGCCGTGCTCGGCGCGGCGACGGCGGCCGACCTGTTCGGGTTCGCCGATCCGCTCGGCGAATACGTGCTGATCCAGGGGACGAGATACAAGGTCGTCGGCGTTCTCGAGGAGAAAGGAAGCTCGACGGCCGGCTCCAACGACGAGGTCGTCATGATTCCGGAGACGTCGTCCGAACGGCTGTTCCGCACGAAAGGGGTTCGAACGATCTACGTTCAGGTCGAGACGCCGGAGCGGATCGACGAGGTGGTATCGGGACTGGAGAACGAGCTCGCCGCCCATTTCCGCGGCAATACGGACAGCTACCGGGTGTTCAACCAGAGCGACGCGCTGTCGGCGCTCACGTCCGTCACCGACACGCTGTCTCTGGCGCTTGCCGGCATCGCGGGCATTTCCTTGCTCGTCGGCGGCATCGGCATCATGAACATCATGCTCGTCTCCGTAACGGAGAGGACGAGAGAGATCGGGATACGCAAGGCGATCGGCGCCAAAAAGCGGGACATCCTCGTGCAGTTCCTCATCGAATCGATGGCGCTCAGCGGCTTGGGCGGTCTGCTCGGCATCGGCATCGGCGTCGGCGTCGCGAACGGCGTATCGAAGGCGCTGAACATGGACATCGTGTTCTCCCCGAACGTGATCGCCATCGCATTCGCCTTTTCCGTCGCCATCGGCGTCGTATTCGGGATGTTCCCGGCGAACAAGGCGGCCAAGCTGAAGCCGATCGACGCGCTCAGGTTCGAATAATGGTTGCTCCGCGCGGAGGAAAGGAGGGAACGAACATGGGCGCGTACTCCGAATATGAAATCAAGGTGCTCCCGCATCTTCGCGAGCTGCAAAATTACTGCTCTTATTTGACGAAGTCGAAGTGGGATGCCGAGGATTTGCTGCAAGAGACGTTGCTGAAAGCTTTCGTTTTTTTCCTACATACGGAGCCCTACGTGGACGTTAAGCCGTTCTTGATCCGCGTGGCGAGAAATCTGTGGATCGACGATTGTCGCAAGCGACAGCGAAGGAGACGCTTCGCGGCGCTTGGTCAAACGAGCGGCGTGTTCGAGGACAGCGACTACGCCGAGGTGAGGGGGATGCTCGAATGGCTGGCCGAGCGTCTTCCTCAGCGCAATATCGAAATTTGGCTGCTTTTTTATTACTTCGGTTACTCGATGCAGGACATCGCCCACGCAACGGATATTTCCGTATCCGCGGTTAAATCGCTGCTTCACCGTACTCGCGAAACATTGCGTGTCCGCAGCGAGCGGTCCGAGCGGAGAGCGTTTGTCCGCCGCGATATCGAGCGTTGGTCGCGGGCCGTGATGCAGGAACGGCCGCAAGCGATTTTGTCGGGAGCGTTGACGGTTGGGAACCGATTGTCGAATCTCCCGTATTAGAAAGAGGAAACTCGGATACGGGAGGCTTTTATTTATGGCGGTTAACATCCTGATTGTCGACGACGATCCGGATATCGTGGAACTGATTCGTTTACGTGCATAGGCGAATACATCATCCAATTGGCCGACGAGGCGCCTTCCCATATTATTATCCCCGCCATTCACTAAAATCGCTTTCAGAGAATGGTCCAGCTTAAAATCATGACGGGAACGACAGATCGCAGGTTCAGTCCGAAAGGCGAGGTGACTCGCGCCCAAGCGACCGCGGCGCTTATAAGAACGCTGCAGTCGCTTGGATGGATCGACTAAGCATAGGCATAATAGTCCCGCCGCAGGGGAGCATGTTCCCTGACGGCGGGATTTTTCTGCCCTCGCAAGCGCAATCTAATCGCGGCAAAAAACCGCCATCGTCGATTGTCGCAAAATTACAAGCGGTCTGTCGCGAACTTTCATTCGAATAGAGGAGAAAAATAAGTAGAATTAAACACGACAATGAGAATCATTATCATACACTAACAAAAGGGGATTTGAAAGTGAAAAGACTTCATAAATCGGCTCAACTCGCAATATGGTTCGTTTGTTTTGCGCTTTTGCTGGCGGCATGCGGTTCGGGAGGCAACGACGCGAATGCGCCAAGCGGCACGCCAGCGGAATCTCCGTCAACCGAGACTCAGAGCGCCTCTCCGGAGTCAGAAGATAAAGGCTCCTTTCCGGTAACCATTACGCATATGAAAGGCGAATATACGCTGGAGAAAAAGCCCGAGACGATCGCGGTGCTGGATACGAAATTCGTCGATCAACTGATCGCGCTTAACGAGCAGCCGGCGGGAAGCGTAACGGCGGCCGGTTCCGATACCGATTTTCCGGAGTATTTGAGCGATCGGTTAGGGGACGTCAAAGTATTGGGCACGCGCGACGAGCCTAATATAGAAGCGGTGCTGGCGCTGAACCCGGATTTGATTCTCATGACGGACTTTCAAGAGAAGGCTTACGACAGCATCAGCAAAATCGCGCCGACACTCGTGCTTGATTTCTACGAGGATTGGCGCGCGACTTTGGAGACGATGGGGAAAATAACCGGCAAGCAAGCGGAAGCGCAGGCTGTTCGGCAAGCCTATGAAGATAAAACCTCCAAACTGAAGCAGCAGCTTGCCGAAAAACTGGGGGACGGTACGGTAGCGCTGATTCGCCCAAGAACGGAAGGAATACGCATTCACACTCCTCAGCACCGTACAGGTTCGATCCTTTATACGGATTTGGGCTTGAACGTTCCCGTATCGGTTGCAGCGGTGGACGATACCGCGTACGAGATTTCGCTGGAAGCCATCCCCGAAATCGGCGCCGACCATTATTTCTTATTGTCGGACGCGATGTTCGCGGAATCGGTCAAAGAGCTGGAGAGTACGAAGATTTGGAGCTCCATGGAGCCCGTGAAGAACAATCGGGTTTATCCTGTCGACACGACTTTGTGGATTGCCTATTACGGGCCGATCGCGAACAGCCTTATCGTCGATCAAGCCGTTGCGGCATTGCTGGGGCAGCCATAAGGAATGGATTCCTTCTTGACGTCCGACGCTTGGAAGGAGCTTTCCGGAGATTACGGCCTGGCTACTGGAGAGGTATCCGCGCCAAGCATCAAGTCGCTGGCCTTAAGCGAGCTGCTTAAGGAGGGGACTTGCAGAGCGTATATGGAGTGGCTGATGGAACACATTGGCTCGCCGAACGTTAGCGTGGCATCTTCCATGCTGGTGAAAAGGGTGGCCAGCCTGCTCGTCGCTCCCGTGCTCAGCGCTATGACCTATTACAATAGAGGGATTGGGATTGAGTTGGAGCATTGTCGGCTATTTCATCCGGATGCTTCGGCCGTCGGTACCGCTTTTCCGTTTATGTCCTTGTCCGATGCAAGGGTTACGACTCCCGAAACCGGGAATCGAGAGGAGTGGCGAGCGGTGGTTGTGAGACAATTGTTCGCCGAGCGCCTGACCCCGCTGATGAAGACGATAGCCACGGCGGGCTCGCTGTCGATGGCGATTCTGTGGGAAAATGTAATGGCGCGCATCGTTCCCGTGTACGTTGCTAATGAGAATCAAGACGGGGAACTGGGCCAGCGTATACAGGACGATTTTTTGTTCATGACAAAGGGTTGTTCGGGCGAGCTGTTCGGCATGAGGAAAAATCCGCTCGGTTCCTTAACGGAGCTGGACGAAAGCCTGCGCGTTACGGGGCGAACCAGGCGTCTGACTTGCTGTCTCTATTATCAAATGGCGCCCGAGTATTGCTTGAAGTGCCCCAAACCATAATCTATCCAAAGCAGTCCGGCGTTGTGCCCTACACAACAGCCAGGCTGCTTTTTGCAGCCCTGAAATTGACTGTGAGAATCGTTATCAATTAAAATGAATGAAGAGGAATGAGTCTTATCGAGCGCATAGCTCTATGATGATGAAAAATAGGTTTGGAGATGTGTGAGATGGCGCTGCAGAAACAATTATCGCTATGGAACGATACGGCGATCAGACTGCTTGACGTTCAGCGCTTAAGCGTGCTTCCGGGCCACGATCTGCGCAATTATCGCTTGCAGGCAAACCTGCTGTTTTTGGCAAGAAGCGGTCACGGCAGGCTGGTCATAGACGGGATGCCGTATACGATCGCCCCCTTTTTCGTTTGCCATGCGGGCAAGGATGCCGCTATCGATCTTGCGGCGGTTACGGAGCCGATTGAATATATCGCCATTTATTACAGGGCCGAGCTGATGCGCTCCGCCGGAAGAGAACCCGTCTTTCCCGATGACGAGCACCGTCTTTTGCAGATTCCGTTCGGGTTCAGTCCGGCCAAGCGGTTGTCGCTCCACCAGATCGTGGAGCAAATCGAGCAGAAGTGGAGCGCGAGGCAAGGACTTGAAAGCTTTCATGCCAACGCGCTTCTGCAGGGCTTGCTCTATGAGTTGCTGAAGCAGCTGCAGACGGACGGCTATCGAACGCCTTCGGAGGCGGTAAGCATCGTTACGAAGCACATTGACGCCCATTATAATAAGCCGTTAAAACTGGATTCGATGGCGGAGCTTGTCCATTGCAGCCCGAGACAGCTGCAGAGGTGGTTTAAACAACAGAATCAGCAGGGACCGATGGAATACGTGATCAAGGTCAGAATGAGCCATGCGGCGCACCTGCTGCAGCACACTGCGGCAACCATTCAAGAAATCGCTCAAAGCATCGGATATCGCGACATGTATTATTTTAGCAATGCCTTTAAGAAATATTACGGGAACGCTCCGCTGGATTTCCGCCGCGCCGCCGTTTCTGCTATGCCGGCATCGACATCGATCGGCGGAGGCGTATCCAGCCACAGGGCAAATGACGGTTTGGTCATTAAGCATGCCAGAGGGGAGCTTCGCTTGCGGCAGCCGCCGAAGCGCATTGCCGTGCTTGACGTTCAATATGCGGATCAACTGATCACGTTAGATGAACTGCCGGCCGGCAGCGTAGGGATTGGAGCCTCTGCGATCTGCTGCTTTCCCGATTATTTGCAGAATAGGCTGGGGCAATTCAAGGCGCTTGGAACGTGCGAGCAACCCGATTTCGATGCCATCGCCTCGCTGCATCCCGATCTCATCGTATGTACGCAGATGCACGAGGGCATTTACGCGGGGTTAAACCGGCTTGCTCCAACCCTTATGTTTCATCGGAATGAGGATTGGCGTACGATGCTAAGTATTTTCGGCGAAATTACAGGCAAGCGGCCGGAGGCGGATAAAAAGCTGCTGGAGTACCGCGACAAGGCGGCAAAATTATCAGATAAGCTTGCGGAGAAGCTGCGGGGCCAGCGCGTGGCTTTAATTCGTCCGCGCGATACGTTTATTCGCGTGCATACGGCCATTCATCGGACAGGTGCGATATTGTACGAGGATTTGGGATTGCCCGCGCCGTTTTTTATCGCAGGGGACTTCGTCTCCGATACCGCGTACCACATCTCGCTTGAGTCGCTGACTGAAGTGAACGCCAACCATTATTTCCTGCTATGCAACGACATGTTCAAGGAACGGGTAACCGACATGCAGTGCAGCCCAGTATGGAATTCATTAAGCGCAGTAAAGAAAAAGCATGTGTACACGGTGGATGCTTCGAATTGGATCGGATCCTACGGTCCTATAGGGATTAATCGTATTGTCGATGACGTAGCTCAATCTTTGCTTGCGTAATGGCGGATTTGTCGATCCCCCGATGATTGCTAACGCTCGAACCAGACAGGCTCAGTTTCCTGAATACGCTTTTTCCAGCTCCGCAAGGTCGAACTTCTTCATCTTCAGAAACGCCCGAGTAACGCGTTCCCGCTGTTCCGCCGTACCCTTGAACATCATATCGTCCAGCATGGGAGAGGAGATCTGCCAGGAGACGCCGTATTTGTCCTTCAACCAGCCGCACTGCTCGGCTTGGGGAACGGCGGAAAGCCGATCCCAGTAGTAATCGATTTGCTCCTGCGTGTCGCAATTGAGCAGCAGGGAAACCGCCTCGTTGAATTGGAATTGATGGACATGCGCGCTGTCCATCGCCGTAAGCCAGGTATTCTCCAGCATGAGGTCGCTGAACATGACCGTGCCTTCCTTGTCCGGCTCCATGCCAGGGCCGTAACGAAACAGCGAGCCGGGCCTGGCATTCCGGAAGAACGACAGATAGAACTCCCGTGCCTCTTCCGCCTTGCCGCAATTGTCGCCGACGAACATAAGGGAAGGGATAATCGCGGGGCGCGGCTCTCCGTCGGGATTCGTCAGAATGAGCTGCCAAGAGACGCCGTACTTGTCCTGTATCCAGCCATACCGTTCGCTGAACGGGTATTTGTCCAGCGGCATAAGCGGCGTGCCGCCTTCGGCAAGCTTGCTCCACGCTTCGTCGATCATCTCTCTCGCGTTCGCCTCCCGGGAAGGGTCGAAATTCACGGTGAACGAGATGGAAGGGTTGATCTTGAAGCGAGGGCCGGCGGAAATGGCCATAAACGGTTGTCCCCATACGCGGAACGATACGAGATCGCATTCGCCGGACGGCGTATCGTACAGCACCGTCGAGCTAGTGATTCGGGAATCCGGAAATACGGAGCAGATGAACTCCGCGGCTTCTTTCGCCTCTTTGTCAAACCACAAATGCGGGGTGATCGGCTGCATGTTATTTTCCTCCTTCAGGCGTATTTGATCTTAATTCTATCATAAGGAATCGGTATACGTTTCTTTCAGATTGCTATTCAGCGCTTGCGCCAGATGGTTCATGGCATGCCGCGAATGTCGATAAAACGTCGTTCGGCTCATATGAAAAGCCTCTGCGAGCTGATTTTTGTTCAGATCGCCGCGCAACCGACAACGGGAACGACGCGCTCGTCAATTACAGCTATTTGCCTTCTTTGGACTGGTATCTGGTCAATCAAATTCCAGCCTATTCCGTCATATGATATAGTTAGACAATGGCCCGTTCTGGCGCTGTTCCTGTTCGCGATGCTGCCGCCGCTTCCGGCGGATGCGAACATGATATAATTTTCCTCATAACTTGATAGGGAAAGTGGGAGCCTGATTACAGATGAAAGTTCAACCTCGGTTTATCGTCCTCGTTTCATTGCTGCTTACCGTGTATGCGGCTCTTAACTTTTATATCGGCTGGCATATCGCGGAATGGTCCGCAGCGGTCGGGATCGGGTATTCGCCGTTCGCATTTTGGATTCCGTTCGCATTGCTCGCTTACGGCTTCGTGCTGGGAAGAGTCCCGCTTCCGAGTCCGCTCAAGCCAATCGGCCGGCTGCTGAAGGTGGCGGGCTCGATTTATATTTTCGTCATGGAAATCGGCCTGCTGCTCTTTCTTCTTGCTGATGCGGTCCGACTGGCGCTGTGGCTGACGGCTGGCGTGTCCGATACCTTTATTATCGGCTCGAGCAGCGTCGTGCTCGGATTGATCGTCGTGCTGCTGCTCGTCGGTTCCCGGAACGCCTGGAGTCCTGTCGTCCGTTCGCATGAGCTGCAAATTGACAAGTCTGCGGACGGAGGGAAGGCGGAGTGGACGATTGCGGTGGCCTCGGACATTCATCTCGGCAATTTGGTCGGGCGCAAGCATCTTCGACGCCTTGTAGAGCGGATCAACGCGATGAAGCCCGACTTGATTCTGCTGCCGGGCGACGTGATCGACGATTCGATCGAGCCTTATTTGCGCAACCGGATGAGCGAGGTTCTGGGGCAACTGCAAGCGAAGCATGGCATCTACGCGGTGTTGGGAAATCATGAATATTATGGCGGACATATCGACCAATACGCAGAGGAAATGAAGGCGCTCGACATCCGGGTGCTGCAGGACGAAACGGTCGAGATCGACGGCAAGCTTTATGTCGCCGGCCGCAAGGACAAAACCGCGGAGGCGTCGGGGCCTGAAGGCAGGCTTGCAGTTCGCGAGTTGCTTCAGGCTGCGGATCTTCGCAAGCCGGTGCTGCTAATGGACCATCAGCCGACGCAGTTCGCCAAAGCGGCTGAGGCCGGAGCGGACGTGCTGCTTAGCGGGCATACGCATCGGGGACAGTTTTGGCCGAACCATTTGTTCACGAAGAGGCTGTTCGAGCTGGATTGGGGCTATATGCGCAAGGGCGCGATGCATGTTATCGTATCGTCCGGCTTCGGCTCCTGGGGGCCTCCGGTTCGTCTGGGCAGCCGCAGCGAGATTATTCGGTTGAAGCTTGTATTGACCTAACCAAGAACGATCGATTCCGAAACGAAGTTCTATCTGATGGATGAGGTGGCGGCCAGCGTAGTGAACATGCTGCTGCGCAAGTACTAACGCCGTGCCGAAAGCTCGCGGGAGGAGCCAAGCAAAACGAAACCCAGGTCATACGTTGTCCCCTTGTAAGTAATCGGAAGAACGTTGCTGCCGTTGCCGTCTCTTAGTTGAACCGGCTTGCCGTCCACTTTGAATTTCAGACCGCTGTTCAGATAGGCTTTTATTTCTTGCAGATTAGATGCGGCACAGAACAGTCGGCGTAATACTCCGTGTGATAAATGAAGCTATATGCGGGCTTTTTATCATTTGTGACATATTAATTCAAAAAACAATCTTGTATATATGGTGTCATATATAATAATATGATATATATTAAATGCGAGTGTTATTGATGTGGAGGGGTCATCATGGAGAGGGAATTGGCACTGGAGATCGTACGGGTAACGGAATTGGCGGCTTTGGCTTCCGCTCCGTGGATGGGCCGGGGAGACAAAATCAATGCGGACGGGGCCGCGACTTCGGCGATGAGGGCGATGTTCGATTCGATCTCGGTTAGTGGCACGGTTGTCATCGGAGAAGGGGAAATGGACGAGGCGCCGATGCTCTATATCGGAGAACAGGTGGGCAGCATGAACGGGCCGGAGGTGGACGTAGCCGTCGACCCGCTCGAAGGAACGGAGATCGTGGCCAAAGGGCTGAATAACGCGATGTCCGTTATTGCGATTGCCAACAAAGGAAATCTGCTGCATGCGCCAGATATGTATATGGAGAAGCTGGCGGTCGGTCCGCAGCTTGTCGGCAAGTTGAGACTGACGGACCCGCTGGAGTTGACGCTTAAGAAGGCGGCCGAGGCGCTGAACAGGAACGTATCCGAGCTGACCGTCATGATTCTCGACCGCGTTCGTCACGAATCGACGATCAAGACGCTGCGCAAGGTCGGCGTTCGCATTAAGTTTCTGACCGATGGGGATGTTGCGGGAGCGATGGCTCCGGCGTTCCCTGAGGCTGGCATCGATCTGTACGTCGGCTCCGGCGGCGCGCCGGAAGGGGTGCTGGCCGCGGCGGCGTTGAAATGTCTCGGCGGGGAGATTCAAGGGCGCTTAATGCCGTCCGACGCCAACGAGTATTCGCGCTGCGTTCAGATGGGCATGGACGACCCTTACAAGGTGCTGACGATGGAAGATATGATCGGCACGGAGGACGTTATCTTCGCGGCAACCGGCGTCACTCCGGGTGAGTTTCTTGGAGGCGTACGCTATTTGCCGGACGAGCGGGCGGAGACGCATTCGATCGTGATGCGCGCGAAGACGAGAACGATCCGGTTTATCCGGGCGCTGCACTACTTGCCGCATAAAAAGTTCATCAACGTATAAGCATGACGAGGATCCGAAATATCTCCGCTGACGCGATGCTTACGGACACAGATGACCTTATTTTGCCGAAACCCCCTCATTTTGCTGACGTTTCGGACAGACGATCCGCTATTTCGATGATCGATGGCCGAAATTGTCATCTCGGGGCCAAATAACGGATCCTGAGTCCGCGAAGGCGCGCAAAATGCGGTTTTGTTCACAGATAGCGGATCCTCTGTCCGAACGGCCTAGGGCATTGAGTATGCGAGGCTGTGGGCGATGGAGCAAGGCGGAGCGTTGGGCAATGGAGCAAGCCGAGGTGGGGGGGCGATGGAACAAGGGGGCGGTGGCGATAGGCGGGGTGAAAGGCGCGCGGAAAACGGAAGAACGGGAAGCGGAACGAAGCTGTACGAAAAGACCGTCAAGGGCGAGCTCCCTTGATGGTTTTCTTTTTGTTTATGTTTGATTTTAAAGTATTCAAAAATAAACGGGTATGTTATGATGAATTCAAACCTAAACAAACATACAACCGGAGGTATTTCCATGGTACAAAGCTTGTGGCAATCATCCAAAGCGGCAGAGCTGCAGTCCGGCCTGGACGAACTCGTCTACCGTTCCAACATTATCGGGGCGGATCGCCGCGTCTGCAACTACGGCGGAGGCAACACGTCGTCCAAGACGACCGTGCAGGATTTCCGCGGCCGCGACGTCGAAGTGATGTATGTAAAAGGAAGCGGCTCCGACCTCGCGACGATGAAGGCGGGCAATTTCACGGGCCTTCGCATGGACGACATTGTTCCGCTGTACGAGAAATCGGAAATGTCCGACGAAGACATGGTCGCTTACTTGGCGAACTGCATGATCGATCCGAAGCATCCGCGGGCTTCGATCGAAACGCTGCTGCACGCATTCCTGCCGTTCAAGCACGTCGATCATACCCATCCGGATTCCATTATCAGCCTGTGCTGCGCGGATAACGGCAAGGAGCTGGCGAAGGAGATTTTCGGCGACCGGTTCGTCTGGGTCCCGTACATCCGTCCCGGCTTCACGCTGTCGAAGATGATCGCGGAAGGGGTGCGGAACAATCCGCAAGCCGAGCTGGTGCTGATGGAGAAGCACGGCCTGGTCACTTGGGGCGACACGTCCGAAGCGTGCTACGCGCAGACGATCAAGATCATTTCCGAAGCGGAGGCGTTCATCGAAGCCCGCATCGACGAGGCGAAAGTGTTCGGCGGCGCGAAATACGAGACGCTGCCCGCAGATGTCCGCCGAAACATCGCGGCCAAGGCGATGCCGACGATTCGCGGCGCGGTCAGCGACAGCAAAAAAATGATTTTAAGCTTCGACGACGCGGACGACGTGCTGCAATTCGTCGCCGGCCGCGATTCGGCGAAGCTGTCCCAGGTCGGCGCGGCTTGCCCGGACCATCTCGTGCACACGAAAGTCGTGCCGCTGTTCATCGACTGGACGCCGAACGCGGACGACGTCGACGGCTTGATCGCCAAGCTGAAGGAAGGCGTCGCCGCCTACAAAGACCAGTATACGGCTTATTTCGAGCGCAACAAGAACGAAGGAGACGTCATGTTCGAGGCGGCTCCCCGCGTCATCCTCATTCCCGGCGTCGGCATGATCAACACCGGCAAGAGCTGGGCGATGTCGCAAGTGAGCGGCGCGCTGTACCATCGCGCGATCGCCGTCATGAGAGGCGCGACCGCCCTGGGCAACTTCGTCTCTCTTTCCGAGAACGAATCCTACAACGTCGAATACTGGCCGCTGGAGCTTTACAAGCTGTCCCTCGCTCCGCCGGAGGCCGAATTTTCCCGGCAAGTCGCGTTCATTACGGGCGGTGCGGGCGGCATCGGCAGCGAAACGGCGCGCCGGCTCGTCTCGGAAGGCGCCCACGTCGTGCTGGCCGACCTGAACCTGGAGGGCGCGCAGAAGGTCGCCGACGAGATCAACGCCAATTGGGGCGACAATCGCGCGCTGGCCGTCAAGGTCGACGTGACGAGCGAGGAATTGGTGCAAGCGGCGTACGATGCAACGGCGCTGGCTTACGGCGGCGTGGACATTATCGTCAACAACGCCGGCCTTGCGACCTCCAGCCCGTTCGACGAAACTTCGCTGAAGGAATGGAATTTGAACATGAACGTGCTCGGCACCGGGTATTTCCTCGTGGCGCGCGAAGCGTTCAAGGTCATGAAAACGCAAGGCATCGGCGGCAATATGGTATTCATCGCCTCCAAAAACTCGGTCTATGCAGGCAAGAACGCAACGGCTTACAGCGCGGCCAAGGCGCTCGAAGCGCATCTGGCGCGCTGCATCGCCGCGGAAGGCGGAGAGTTCGGCATCCGCGTCAACACGATTTTGCCTGACGCGATTCTGCAAGGGTCCGCGATCTGGAACGGCAACTGGCGCAACGAACGCGCCGCCGCTTACGGCATCGAGCCGGACCAATTGGAAGAATACTACCGCAAGCGCACGACGCTGCTCGTCAACATCTATCCGCGGGACATCGCGGAAGGCGTCGCGTTTTTCGCATCGTCCAAGTCCGCCAAGACGACGGGCTGCATGCTGACGATCGACGGCGGCGTGCCGGCGGCATTCACTCGATAATCCGGGAGGGATCGTTCCATGCACAGGCCTAGAGGGGAGAAGCTGTGGTACATTCCGGACGGCTACATCCCCGAGACCAGCTCCGGCGAATTGACGAGCCACGAATCGATCTGCGTGCTGAATACCGCGTCCGAGGACGCGCTGCTCAAGCTCACGATCTTCTTCGAAGATCGCGAGCCGCTCGAGGAGATCATGGTCGTCGTCGGGGCGAGAAGGACGAAGCATATCCGAACGAGCTCGCTGCACAAGGACGGGACGCCGATACCGGTCGGCGTTCCTTACGCGATCGAGGTTGAAAGCGATATCCCGGTCGTCGTGCAGTACAGCAGGCTCGATTCGACGCAGTCCGAGAACGCGCTCATGTCCGTCATCGCCTATCCGATTAAATAACGACCTTCCGAGGAGGAACGCGCATGCAACCATCTACCGTATCCCAATACGAAGCGGCCAAAGCCCTGTACGCCAAGCACGGCATCGACGTCGACCGGGCGTTGGAGCGGCTGGCGCAAATCAAAATTTCGATGCACTGCTGGCAGGGCGACGACGTCCGGGGATTTTTGAACAAGGATCAGGATTTGACCGGCGGCATCTCCGTGACGGGGAACTATCCGGGCGCCGCGACGACGCCCGAGGAACTGCGCGCCGATCTGGAAAAGGCGTTCGCTCTGATTCCCGGCAAGCATAAAGTCAATCTCCACGCGATCTACGCGGACACGGACGAGAAGGTCGAATTGGACCGGCTGGAGCCGAAGCATTTTCAGAAGTGGGTCGATTGGGCCAAGGAGCAAGGGCTCGGCATGGACTTCAATCCGACCTGCTTCTCCCACGAGAAGTCGAGCGACGGCTTCACGCTGAGCCATCCGGATCCGGACATTCGCCGGTTCTGGATCGACCATTGCAAAGCTTCCCGCAAGATCGGCGCTTACTTCGGCGAGCAGCTCGGCCAGACGTGTGTCACGAACGTCTGGGTTCCGGACGGCTTCAAGGACGTGCCGGTCGATCGCCTGACGCCGCGGCAGAGGCTGAAGGATTCGCTTGACGAAGTGTTCGCGGAGCCGCTCAATCCGGCGCACAACCTCGACGCCGTCGAGAGCAAGCTGTTCGGCCTCGGCTCGGAAGCGTACGTCGTCGGTTCCCACGAATTTTATATGGGCTACGGCTTGCAGAACGATAAGCTGATCTGTCTGGACGCCGGCCATTTCCATCCGACGGAGGTCATCTCGAACAAGCTCAGCTCGCTGTCGCTGTTCGCGAACGGCATTCTGCTGCATGTCAGCCGTCCGATGCGCTGGGACAGCGATCACGTCGTGACGCTCGACGACGAGCTGATCGAGATTGGCCGCGAGCTCGTGCGGGGCAATCTGCTGGACAAGACGCATATCGGGCTCGATTTCTTCGACGCGAGCATCAATCGCGTCGCCGCTTGGGTCATCGGGACGCGCAATACGATCAAATCGCTCCTGCGCGCGATGCTCGAGCCGGTCGAGACGCTGAAGAAGGCCGAGCTGGAAGGCGACTACACGACGCGCCTCGCGCTCACCGAGGAGTTCAAGTCTTATCCGTTCGGCGCCGTATGGGACTATTATTGCGAGAAAATGGGCGTCCCGGTGCGCGAAGAATGGCTCGCCGAAGTTCAAGCGTACGAGAAGGACGTCCTGTTGAAGCGCGGCGTTTAATTTTGGCATAACGATATTCAAAGGGGGATTAAGGTGTCGAGCATTCTCGCGATTGATCTCGGCGCGAGCGGCGGAAGGGCGCTGCTCGGCCGGCTGAAGGACGGCAAGATCGAAGTCGAGGAGCTGCATCGCTTTCCCAATGATCCGGTACAGGCGGGAGACCGCCTGTATTGGGACATATTGCGGCTCTATCACGAGATCAAGCAAAGTTTATTGAAGGCGAAGCACCAGGGCATCGAGCTGCAGAGCATGGGGATCGACTCCTGGGCGGTCGATTTCGGCATCATCGGCAAAAACGGCGAGCTGGCGGGCAATCCTTATCATTACCGGGACAGCCATACGGATGGCGCGATGGAAAGACTGTTCGCGGAAATTCCGCCGTCCGTCATTTTCGCCCGGACCGGGATTCAATTCCTGCCCTTCAATACGATTTATCAGCTTTACGCCTTGAAGGAAACGAAGTCCCCGCTGCTGGCGGAGGGCCATCGCTTGCTGATGATTCCGGACCTGCTCCGGTATTTCTTGACCGGCCAAATGCATAACGAATTCACGAACGCGACGACGACGCAATTGTACAATCCGGTCGAGGACAAATGGGATTCGGAGCTGCTGCGCATGCTCGAATTGCCGGAGAGCTTGTTCGGGGACGTGTTGAAGCCCGGCCAGTTCGCGGGATCGATTCGAACGTCGGTGTGCGAGGAGCTCGGCATCGCCTCTATTCCCGTGTACGCGGTCGCGGAGCACGATACCGGCTCCGCCGTCGCCGCCGTGCCCGCCGCGGAGAAGTCGTTCGCGTATTTGAGCTGCGGCACTTGGTCGCTGATGGGGACGGAGGTCGACAAGCCCGTTCTTCACGACCTGGCGCAGAAGCTGAACTTCACGAACGAAGGCGGCGTCGCGAACACGTACCGGCTCTTGAAAAACATCATGGGCTTGTGGATACTGCAAGAATGCAGACGGGAATGGGAACGAGAAGGAAAAGCGTACTCCTTCCCCGAATTAGTCCGGATGGCCGGAGAAGCCGAGCCGTTCGCCGCGTTGATCGATCCGGACGACGCGCTGTTCATGCCTCCGGGCGACATGCCCGCGCGCGTCGCGCAATATTGCGGGCGAACGGGGCAGAAGGCGCCGGAAACGGCCGGCCAAATCGCGCGCTGCATCCTCGAAAGCTTGGCGCTGAAATATCGCTACGTGTTCGAGCTGACGGAACGGCTGTCCGGCCAAAGCTTCGGCGGCCTCCATATGGTCGGCGGCGGCATTCAGAATACGCTGCTCTGCCAATGGACATCGAACGCGATCGGCAAACCCGTGTGGGCGGGGCCTTCCGAAGGCAGCGCGATCGGCAATCTAGCCGTGCAATGGATCGCGCGTGGGCAGTTTGCGGATATATGGGAAGCCCGCAAAGCGATCCGCGACTCGTTTCCGGTCTTGACGTACGAGCCGGAAAAACGAGAGGCGTGGAAGCGCGCCTATGAGCGCTTCGTGTCGGTCGCGGGGCTTGCGAATTAAATTCGGTATTGCGAAAAGAGGGACCACATGCTAGTTGCCGAGCGCTATGAGAAAATCGTAAGCCTGGTGAACGAAAGAGGAAGCATCCGGGTGTCGGAGCTGAGCGAGCTCTGCCAAGTGACGGAAGAGACGATCCGCAGAGACCTGGACCGGCTCGAATCCGCCGGCCGCTTGCGCCGCTCCCACGGAGGGGCCGTCAGCGTCAAGGAAACGACGCTCCACCCGGAAATTCCGTATGCCGTGCGCGAGATTACGAACGCGGACGAGAAGAAGAGGATCGCCCTCGAAGCGATCAAACGAATCTCGCCGAAGGATCGCATTCTGCTGGACGCCAGCTCGACCGCTTGGTATATGGCGTCCGACGTGCCCGACATCGATCTGACCGTGCTTACCAATTCGATCAAGGTCGCGACGGAACTGAGCAGCAAGGAGAAGATCGAAGTCATCTCGACCGGCGGCATTCTCGCCCAGCGTTCGCTGTCGTTCGTCGGCCCTCTCGCCGAACGGTCTTTGGACGCCTACTATGTCGACAAAGTATTCCTGTCGTGCAAAGGGGTGCATCTGGAGCGGGGGATCAGCGAGTCCAACGAGCTGCAGGCGAGAATCAAAGAGCGGATGATCGGGATGGCGGACGAGGTTATTTTGCTGGCCGATTCCAGCAAATTCGGCGTTCAAGCGTTCACCCACGTCGCGGATTTGTCCGAGGTGGATGTGATCATCACCGATAAGCGCACGTCCAAGGAGACGATCGAGCAATTGGAAAGCCGCGGAATCGCGGTCGTCACTGTCTAGGGGCGGGCGACCGCCGTGCGCGCCGAACGAACCAAGTGCGCGAACTGTGCCGGAATTTCGTGTTCCTGAGCGAAGTGCATAGGTCGTGCAGCGGAAGTGTCCACGGCAACGTTATCGCGCTTTTCGTTCCTGAGTGAAGTGCACATAGATGTATCTTCGCTGGTTGTTTGGACACATATGATCGTTTGTCGTACCTGAGCGAAGTGCATAGGTTACTCGGGAGGAAGCAAAGCTGCCGGATATCGGCATTTCGCTCAGGAGCGTTTTTTCGGCGGGGATGCATTAACCTCTATCAACTTGTCTGATAACCTGATAAAATAGACGTGAACGAAAGGAGTGCGGCATCATGAAAGTTTCTATGTTTATTACGTGCCTTAGCGACGCGATCTATCCGCGGGTCGGGGAAGCGATGGCGCGTCTGCTGGCCAGATACGGCGTGACGTTGGAATTTCCGTCCGTGCAAACGTGCTGCGGGCAGCCGGCGTTCAACAGCGGATACTGGAACGAAGCGAGAGCGACGGCGAAAACGATCATCGACGCGTTCGAGGACAGCGATTTCGTCGTGTCTCCGTCCGGCTCCTGCACCGGGATGCTCCACCATTATCCGAAGCTGTTCGAGAACGATTCCGTCATGCTGGAGAGGGCCAAGGCGCTCCAAACCAAGTCGTACGAATTTACGCAATTTCTCGTTAACGTGCTCGGCGTAACCGACGTCGGGGCCACTTTTCCGCACAAGGTGACTTATCATCCGTCCTGCCACGGAACGCGCCTGCTCGGCGTCAAAGACGAACCGATGACGCTCATGAGCAACGTCAGGGGCTTGGAGCTCGTTCCATTGCCTCATGCCGAGGATTGCTGCGGGTTCGGCGGCACGTTCGCGGTGAAAATGTCGCATATTTCCGGAGCGATGGTCAACGAGAAGTCCGATCATGTCAAAGAAACCGAAGCCGAAGTGCTGGTCGGGCTCGATATGGCTTGCTTGATGAACATCGGCGGCAATTTGCATTACCGCAACGAGCCCGTGCGCGTCATGCACTTGGCGGAACTGCTGTACGAAGGAGTGAAGGGAGCATGAGCCATCCGGCGCCTAAAGGGGGAGCTACGGTCAAGGAACGGGCGGACCTCGCTCTGAACAACGAGTTTCTTCGCAACGCCGTCAAGTTTACGACGGAACGATTGAAGAACGGCAAGCTGAAGGCGATGGAGGAGCACGGCAATTGGGAGGAATGGCGAGAGCGGGGACGGCAAATCCGCCTGCATACGATCGCGCATTTGGACTATTACTTGAATCTGTTTATCGAAAACGCGCGCGCGAACGGCGTTCACGTCCATATCGCCGAGAACGCGCAAGAAGCGGTAGACATTTCGCTGGCGATCGCGGAACGGAAAAGCGCCAGCTCCGTCGTGAAATCGAAATCGATGGTTTCCGAGGAGCTCCACTTGAACCACGCGCTCGAATCGATCGGCGTGGAAGCGATCGAAACTGACCTCGGGGAATATATTATCCAGCTCGCCGGCGAAGCGCCATCGCATATTATCATCCCTGCGATTCACAAAAACCGCCATCAAATCGCGGAATTGTTGTCGAAGGACGCGGGAGAGCCGCTTGAAGCGGATACGAAGATTCTCGCCGGCTACGTGCGCAGAAGGCTGCGGGCGAAATTTCTGGAAGCAGACATCGGCATGACCGGCTGCAATTTCGCGATCGCCGAGACGGGCTCGATGGTGCTGTTCGAAAACGAAGGCAACGCGCGGATGGTCACGACGCTGCCGAAAACGCAGATCACGCTGATGGGCATGGAGCGCATCATTCCCTCTTGGGCGGATCTGGAGGTCATGGCAACGCTGCTTCCCAGGTCCGCGACCGGGCAGAAGCTGACGATGTACATGTCGGGGATTACCGGCCCGCGCCGGGCGGAAGACGCGGACGGTCCGGACGAAATGCATATCATCATCGTGGACAACGGACGTTCCCTCCAGCTCGGCGATCCCGAGTTCCAGGAGCTGCTCAATTGCATCCGCTGCGGGGCTTGTCTGAACGCATGCCCGGTATACCGCCATATCGGCGGTCATGCGTACGGCGGAACTTACAGCGGTCCGATCGGCGCCGTGCTGACCCCGTCCCTGCAGAAAAACGTCGCGGAATGGGACGATATCGCCAACGCCTCCAGCTTGTGCGGAGCTTGTTACGAGGCTTGTCCGGTCAAAATTCCGCTCCACGACATGCTCGTCTACTTGCGCAGACGCAAAGTCGAAGCCGGATACGGCAACAAGCTGGAAGACGCGGGCATGAAAGGGTTCGCGACGCTGTTTTCGAAGTCCGGAAGGTTCAACTCCGTGCTCAAGCTGGGCAAGATCGGCCAGAAGTTCGTCGCGCGCGACGGCGGCATCCGGCTGAAAGTCGGACCGCTTAAAGGCTGGAATACGTATCGCGTCACGCCGACGCTGCCCAAAAAATCGTTCCGCGATCAATGGAAGACGCTCGATGCGGAAATCCGCAGCGGATTGAAGGAAATGTCTCCGGACATCAAGGCGAATATGGAGCAGGCGATTCGGAACCGGGCGGACGGAAAGGGGGATGGACATGGGAGCCACTAATTCGCACGAACAATGGCTGAAGGAGATGGAAGCGAAATCGCGCGCCAAGCAGCGGCAATTTATCGACGGCATCGCCGGCAAGCTCAAGCGTCCGAGAGTGAAGGAAGCTCCTCGGCATCCGTTCCGCGGTTCGCCGGACTTCTGGAACGCGTACGAGTGGGACGAACAAGAGCGGATCGAGCGGTTCGCCGATAACTTCCGCAGCGTCGGAGGTCACGTCGAGAGATTCTCGACGATGGCGGAAGCGCAACGGTTTATTGCGGATAAAGCCAAGGAGCTCGGCGCCAAGTACGTTGTCCGCCAAGACCAGCCGGAGCTTGACGCGTTGAAGCTGGAGGAACAATTGCCGGAAGCCCGGGTATCCGTATGGAACACCGATGCGGCTGAAAATTGGAAAGCGCGGGCCGCGGAAGCCGACATCGGCGTCGTGCTCGTCGACCTTGCGGCGGCTTACACGAGCTCGATGGTCGTCCTTTCGGCGAAGGAGAAGGGACGTTCCGTCAGTCTGCTGCCGACGGTTCTCATGGGGATCCTGCCGGTCGACAGAATCAAGACGCGTCTCGGAGAAGTAATGGCGACGTTCGACGAAGCGGGACGGGAAAGCTTGCCTGCCGGCATTCATTTTATCTCCGGTCCGAGCCGCTCGTCGGATATCGAAAACGATCTGACGATCGGCGTGCACGGCCCGGGAATCGTCTACGCGCTGATCGTCGGATGACGGGGAGGCTCTCTCGCAGATGGATTGGACGCCTTTGAAGAAACGGAATCATTACGAGGAAATCAAGGATCAGCTCCTGAGAATGATCTTGGACGGCAAGCTGAAAGTCGGCGACAAGCTGCCCTCGACGAAGGAAATGTCCGAGCGTTTCGGCGTTGGCCGCTCCACGACCCGGGAAGCGCTCAGCGCATTGAAGGCGATGGGGCTCATCGAAATCCGCCAAGGCGGCGGGTGCCGGGTGATCCATAACGTTCCGGCGGAGATCAAGGTGCCCGAATTGGATTCGTTACGCCTAAACAGAAATACGTTATTGGAGCTGCTCGAAGCCCGGCAGTCGCTCGAGGTTTCGAACGCGGCGATCGCCGCCGCGAAACGAACGGACGAAGACTTGGCGGAATTCGCGCGACTGATCGAAGAAATGGCAAGCTCGATCGGAGACGATCTGGAGGGCGAACGAACGGATCTCTTGTTCCATCTCACGTTGGCGAGAGCGACCCACAATTCGATCATGGTTCGATTGTTCGAATCGATCGCGAACCAGCTGGAAACGGCGATCCGCGAAATCCGCAGAGTCGAAATCTATGCGAATAAACGGGTGGCCGAGCGATTGTACAAGGAGCACTCCGCGATCTACGAAGCCGTTAAGCAGCGGAAGCCCGAACTCGCGTCCCGGAGAATGAAGCAGCATTTGGAGCATGTGGAGAATATTTTGACGAAGTATATATAGTCCGCGCCCATTGAACCGCATCATGAACGACGAGTCCGGCTGTGCCGGGCTCGTTTTTTTATTCGTCAGGCGCGTTGCGCTGCGCACGAATTCGTTCACGGCAAACAAATGCTCCGAATCGGCTCAAGCCAGTCCAAACGCCCCCATCGTTACCCCGTATCGACCGACTCTCGGTAATGGCATGTGCGGTATTCGTTAATTTCGTAGACGGTCGCAAAAACGCTGGCGATCAGCTTCTCAACGGCGACGGCGGGATGATGCCGATGATTGTTGCGAAAGCGGAATTCGCTCTTATAGTGTTCCCGATATCGAGCCGAAACGCGCCGGTAATTCGCTCGGATGAAACGGTCCATTCTTTGCCGAAGGAGCGCGTAAGCCTGATGAACGACGGGAGGCTTATCGGCTAAATGGATGGATCCGAAGTGAAAGATGCCCTCGAATTCCGAACGGGAGATCGCTTGTCTGACTTGGTGGAGCAGGCGGAGAGCGGTTCGGTATTGCACTTGCAGCGTCCTGGCCAGAAGCCGGGCGGAACAGCGTTCTCCCGAAGCGATCCAATAGAACGTCAGCAGCCAGTAACGAAGAGGAAGCTTCGTACGATGCATCACCGTGCCCGAGGTCGAAGAGGTTTGCGTGCCGCAATGGGCGCATTCGTACAAGTTCCGGGTGCGGATGACGCTATGCTTGCTTTCTCCGCACTTCGTGCAAATGAACCCGCGCGGCCAACGAACCTGAAACAAAAAATCCCGGCAGGTTTGTTCATCGGGAAACCGCCGCATGAATTTTTCGACCGAGATCAACGCCATCGTCATTAACCTCCCGTAATCCAAATGGGAACCCTTGTTCCTATATATTAATTATATCGAACATTCGTTCCCGTTTCAAGCTTTTTTTCCTTCAATCCTCCTCGAATTCCGATTCCCTGAGTAAAATGCATAGATTTCTAAGTTTGAGCAACGGGAATTATCGCAAGTACGGATTAAGGAATAAACGAGAGTTCCGGATCACCAGCCGAATATGGGCTGACTCAGACGGAGAAATTTTGCCAAGGGTCGGAAAGAAATAGCTTCGGACCACAGCCGAATATAGGCAGTTGACTCAGGGAAAGCAAATTGCGGATAGAGACGATAGGAGCGAAAGGAGCGAGGGCGAAAAGGGGCGGAGGGATGGGTCGAACTACGTGCCGACGAGCCGCCGACTGATTTCGCGCAACGGGCTGATCGGGGAGGCGATTGCACGGGTAACGAAAGGCCGGACGGCTCGCATCGGCTGAAATCCCACGAAAAGGAGAGGCGACGTCGCGACAGGCGCTAATCGAAAACAATGGCGGCATTCGGAAGAACCTAAGAACATATGTTACGTCCCGGCCGTATTATCAAACGTAGAGCGCATGTGCCTGTATTTCACTGCGTCTTCGTCCCGCTTTCTCCGGATGCGGAGGATGTGTTTCAGCGAGAACCCGCTCCGCGGCCGATCCGCGGACGAATCCAAATCCCGCTGCGCCGACTCGCGGATCATCCGCTCGAACGCTTCCTGATCCCTTTGAGCGAACATTGCGCTTCTTAAGTCGTTATAATGATTCATCATGTTTTCCACTCCTTGCGATCTGATCTGGTTTTCATTATGCTAGTATTAAAAGAGGAATAAAAGTGAATTGTTTTCGGTTTCCATTTCCCCTTTTAAGCGAAGGGATGATTCGGACGGAGGAGGAAGCGAATGTCGGCGGCGAGCGAAAAGTATTTAATGCTATTAAATTACTACGGAAGCCGGGCGGTCGTCGGAGAGGAAATTGAGACGACGACGGAAGAAGTGTCCCAGGCGTTATACTGCACCGACCGAAACGCGAAGCTGATCGTAAGGAGACTCGTGGAGGAGTCTCTGATCCGTTGGCATGCCGGAAGGGGAAGAGGCAATTTGTCGCGGATCGTCTTCCTCGCCGAGAAGGAGCCTTTTCTGGTCGGCAAAGCTCGGGAGCTGTCGGGCAAAGGGGAATACAAGCAGGCGTTCGAGCTGCTGCGGGAATACGGCGCCGAAGCTGCGACGATCGAGCGATTCGTGCACTGGCTGAACGATCATTTCGGCTACGATTCCGAAGCGACGGGCGATCGCGAGCCGACGGACACGCTCAGATTTCCCGTTTTTTGTCCGATGAGGACGATCGATCCCGCGCATGTGTACTATGCGTTCGACGCCCACTTGGCGCGGCAAGTGTTCGACCGGCTCGTGGAGTACGACGCCGATGCCGGGAAAATCACGCCGGGACTGGCGCATTATTGGGAAGCTAACGCGGAGCGGACGGAGTGGACCTTCTACTTGCGCAAAGGCATTCGCTTCCATCACGGGAGGGAGCTGCAGCCGGAAGACGTTCGCTATACGTTCGAGAGATTGCGCGGGAAAGGATTGCCGTCCAGCTGGCTGGTCCGGAATGTGAAGCGCGTGGAAGGCGTCGGAGCGCGCGCCTTGCGAGTCTCGCTGGAACGGCCGAACGCGATTTTTCCGCTGTTCGCGAGCTCGTCCGGCATGTCGATTCTGCCGCGCGATTTGCTGCAGGAGGACGAAGCCCGCTTCTGGACGAAGCCGGTCGGAACGGGGCCATTCCGCGCGGCGCAATGGTCCGGGGACGGCTGCGAATTGGTTGCCAATCCCGATTATTTTCAGGGGCGCGCCCATCTGGATCGCGTGCTGGTCGCGGTCATGCCCGAAGAGACCGCCAAGCTGTCGGAAAGCGCGCAATGGCGGCAATTGCTGCTCACGCGGAAAGCGCCCGACCGGAACGAGAAGACGGGCTGGAACAAGCTGGAGGCGCTGTGCCGGGGGAGCATGCTCATGACCTGGAACCGGGTCAAGGACGGCCCTCAGCGCTCCGAGGATTTCAGGCGGGCGTTCGGGCTGTTCCTGAACCGGAAAAAAATGATTCGCGAGCTCGGAGAGGACCGCGCTTATCCTTCTCGGGCCTTCCGCCCGACCGTTCAGACGCCTTACCTGAACGAAGAATTGAACGAGAAGGAAGCGAGGCGTTTGCTGGCCAGATCGGGCTATAACGGGGAAGAATTGGTGCTGTGCACGTATTCGACGCATCTGTCGGATGCCCGATGGATCGAAAAGAGGTGCGCGGAGTTCGGAGTCAACGTCAGAGTCGTGCTCGAAACGCATGGAGCCGCGCACAATGCGGAAGTGCTTGCGAACGTCGACGCCATGCTGTTCTGTCTCGTTTTCGCCGTCGAAGACGTGTGCGAGATCGAAAATTACGAGCAGGAGGGCAATTTTATGCGGGAGCATCTTCATCCGGACATTCGCCGCTGGGTGTCGGAGCGCATCGACGAACTGCTCACTTACGACGACCCGCTTGCGCGGCGGGCTGCGCTGGAGCGGATCGAACACCGTCTGCGCGAGGAGTCGCACGTCACGTTCGTCCTCCATAAGAAGCTGAACACATACGTGCATCCGTCCGTCAAAGGCGTCGGCCTGAACTCGTTCGGCTTTATCGATTTCAAGGAGATTTGGTTGGAAAACCGGCTGCCGGCTGAGACCGAAACCGCCGAAGACGATCCGGAAGTCCCGGCCGCAACGCTATGAATTCCCGCGCGTTATCCCTATAATAAGAACAATAGTCGAATTCTCACGATAAAGGGGCATCCTCCGATGAATTTCGCCAGCAAGCTCTTGCAGAAGGTTAAAGACCGTTTCGTCCAACATAAGCTCAAAAATTATACGGAAAGGCTCAAGGATATTGCCGGCTTCGACTTGCGGAGCTGGGACGACGAGCAAGTCCGCGAGGCGTCCGCAAAGCTGATCGGGCGCGCGCGAAACGGCGAGCCCCTCGACGAATTGCTTCCGGAAGCGTTCGCGCTCGCGGGGGAGGCCGCGAGCCGCGCGCTCGGGCTGCGCCCCTTCGACGCGCAGTACATGGCGGGCATCGCGCTTCACGAAGGCCATATGGTCGAAATGCAGACGGGAGAAGGCAAGACGCTGGCCGCGGTCATGCCCGCGTATTTGAACGCGCTGCAAGGCAACGGAGTGCACGTGCTGACGTTTAACGATTACTTGGCCGGACGGGACGCGCAATGGATGGGCCCCGCCTATCGGTTTCTGGGCTTAACGGTCGACGCCGTCAAAGAAGGGATGACGACGGAGGAGAAGCAGCGGGCTTACGCCGCGGATATTACCTACGTGACGGCGAGGCAAGCCGGCTTCGATTATTTGCGGGACACGATCGCGATGAAGGCAAGCGACATTGTTCACCGACCGTTCCGTTACGCGATCGTGGACGAAGCGGATTCGCTGCTGATCGACGAAGCCCGCGTCCCGCTCGTCATCGCCGGGGAGGTAGCGACGTCCGGCTACAACGGAGCCCGGATGGCGAAGCTGGCGCGCGAGCTGGCGCTCGGCGAGCATTTCGACTTCGACGAGAACAAGCGGAACGTGTTCTTGACGGAAGCCGGAGCGGAGAAGGCGGAGAGCGTTCTGCGGACGGGCAACTTGTACGAGGCGAGCAACGGCCATTTGTTAACGTCATTAAATTGTGCGTTGCACGCGGAATATTTGTTGAAGAAGGACGTCGATTACGTCATCCGGGACGGCAAGCTGGAGATCGTCGACGCCTATACCGGCCGGGTCGCGGAAAACCGTCACTGGCCGGACGGCTTGCAGGCGGCGGTCGAAGCGAAGGAAGGCATCGAGACGAAGACGTCCGGCAAAATTCTCGGGACGATTACGCTGCAGCATTTCCTGAGCCTGTATCCGAAGATCGGCGGGATGACCGCGACGGCGCAAGATTCCGCAGAGGAGTTCGAGGAGACGTACAATTTGTCCGTCGTCGAGATTCCGCCCATCCGTCCGCGGATCCGCGTCGATCACGACAGCCGCATCTTCACGCACAAGGAAGCGAAGCTCAAGGCGCTCGTCAAGGAAATCGCCGGCGTTCATGCGACGGGCCGCCCGATTCTGATCGGGACGAGCAGCGTCGAGGAGTCCGACCAGCTCGCGGAAGCGTTGAAGCTGGCGGGCGTATCGTGCCACGTGCTGAACGCGAAAAACGATGAAAAGGAAGCGGAGATCATCGCTCGCGCGGGCGAGCTCGGCGCGGTGACGGTGTCGACGAACATGGCGGGCCGGGGCGTCGACATCAAGCTCGGCGGCGGGGATCCCGAGCAAGCCGGGCAGATGGCGGCGCTGGGCGGGCTGTACGTCATCGGAACGCACATGAACGAAAGCGCCAGGCTGGACAACCAGCTGAGGGGGCGCGCGGGAAGGCAGGGTGATCCCGGCTCGTCGCGCTTTTACGTCTGCCTGGAGGACGAGCTGATCCAGCGGTTCGGCATCGAGAAGGCGATCCCCGCTTCCTATCGGACAGGCCGGCAGGACGAGGAGCTGTCGGCTTCGGTATTCCCGAAAAAAATGGAACATATCCAAAGAGTCGTCATGGGCCAAAATTTCGAAATCCGCAAGGATTTGAACAAATACTCGGACATGGTGGAGGAGCAGCGTCGAATTCACCAGGAAAGGCGGGCAGCCGTTCTGGCCGATCGGGATTCGATGAGCGCGGCCGAGAAGCACGTCCGGCTGTATTATATGGACCGCGCCTGGTCCGATCACTTGGCGTACGTCTCTTACATTCGGGAAGGCATTCACTTGGAAAGCTTGGCGAACCGCAATCCGCTGGACGAATTCCATCACCGGATCATTCACGCTTTCGAGCAGCTTCCGGACAGGATAGAGAAGGATACGGCCAAGGCGTTGAGCAGGCTGAAAAATTCGGGCCCCGAGGGCGAGATCGACTGGGACAAGGAAGGGCTGAAAGCGCCGGCGCGCACGTGGACTTATTTGATCCAAGACCAGTTTATGGAGAAAAAATCGAACATTTTCGGCTTATAGGCCAGCGCGCGAAAAGAGGAACGAACATGAACGTGCGAAAAATGAGGCTGTACGATACGGAAAACGTCCATTCCGGCGACGACCGCGAAGAATACGAGAAAGATTACGCGAGGCTGATCCAATCGCCGGCTTTTCGCCGGCTGCAGGGGAAGTCTCAAGTGTTCGGTGCGGGCTCCGGGGACTACTACCGGACGAGGCTCACGCATTCCCTGGAAGTGTCCCAGATCGCCCGGGAGGTGGCGAGGCGGCTGGGCAAGCAATATGCCTTCCTGTCGCGCCGGGAGCATCCCGGACTGATGATCGATCCCGAAGTGGTGGAGTGCGCTGCGCTTGCGCACGACCTCGGCCACCCTCCGTTCGGGCACAAAGGAGAGGAAGTGCTCGACCGGCTGCTCCAGGCGGAGCACGGCCTGAAATACGAGGGCAACGCCCAAAACTTCCGCATCCTGATGTTTCTGGAGAAGCGGGCGGGCAGCGACAGCGGGCTCGATCTGACGGCGTCCGTCCTGCTGGCCGTCAATAAATATCCGTTCTGCATCGACGAGCCCGGCAGACGGAAGGGCGTATACCGGCGAGAATGGGAAAGCATCGAATTCCTGCGGCAAACGTGGGGCGTTCCGGCCGGGTGCGCAACGCTCGAAGCCCAGCTGATGGACCTGTGCGACGATATCGCGTATTCCACGCACGACCTGGAGGACGGCATACGGGCGGGCAAAATCTTGTTGGACCGGGGGTTTTTCGAGGACGACCGGGTTATTGCCCACGTGCTGCAGGAAATTACGGAAGACCCGAGCTATTCGCCGGCGAATTGGGAAGGCGTCGATCAAAGGGCGATGGTGAAGCAAGTGCTCGCCGACTTCTACGAGCAATGGGAGGCGATCTACGCGGAATGCGACCGCGAGCCGTCGCGAACCCGCCGCGAGATGAAGGCCCGCTGGGTCCGCAGATTCGCGAGCGAGGTCGGCATCATCGACGATCCCGCGACCGGCTGGAAGAAGGTGACGCTCGTTCGCGACGCCGTGCAGGACCGGGAGCTGCTGCGCACGATGGAAGTGCTCAAGAAGCTGGCATGGGTGACGCTGATCAAGGACTTTCGCGTGCAACGCCTGCACAAGCGCAGCGAAGTGATGATCGAACGGCTATGGGGCAGCTTCAAGACATACGAATCCGGCAAGCTGATCATTCCGCCGGACTGGCTCGCGAGCTTCGAGGCCCAGAAGGGCAATTGGTCGTGGGAACGGCTTGCCGCCGATTACATCTCCGGCATGACGGACGCGTACGCCGAGAAGGTGTACGCCGAGTTCTACGCCAGCCGTTCCGGATCGATCTACGAGAGAGATTAAAAAGCAAATGTGCGCGAACAAGGATGACTCTCAGGTCGGCATGCGGCCTTGAGGGACATCTTTTTTCATGCCTGGAAGGCGCGCCGACCGTTCCAGCGTCCGGGTTGTCAGAAAGGAAAATGTTTTCTATGATGGAAGGAGCAATGCGAAGGGGGACAGACGAAATGAAAATCGATCTGACAGGCAAGACGGCGCTCGTCACCGGAGCGACGGGGGAACTGGGACGCGTGATGGCGAGGACGCTGGCTCGTTGCGGGGCGAACGTCGCCGTCCACTATCGGAGCAACGAAGCGCTGGCGCTGGAACTGCAAGACGAAATTCGCGGCTATGGCGTCCGGGCGGCGATCGCGAAGGCGGACGTGACGGAGTTGGATTCCGTTCTCAATATGAGAGCCGGGATCGAAGAGCGGCTCGGCAAGGTCGACATCGTCGTGGCGAACGCGGTCGTTCAGTACGCATGGACGAGCGTTCTGGAGCAAGCTCCCGAAGATTATGCGAGCCAATTCGATTCTTGCGTCATGCAGAGCGTCTTTCTGGCCAAGGCGTTCGCGCCCGATATGATCGAGAGAAAATGGGGAAGGTTCGTCGGCATCAATACGGAATGCGCGATGCAAAATTTCCCGACCCAATCCGCTTACGTTGCCGGGAAGAGAGGGATGGACGGCGTCTACCGCGTGCTGGCCAGGGAGATCGGCGAGCACGGGATCACCGTCAACCAAGTCGCGCCGGGATGGACGATCAGCGAGCGGGACCGCGTCAACCGGACGGAGCGGAGCGAAGCGTACGAGCGGGACGTTCCTTTGAAGCGCAGAGGCACAGACCAAGAGATCGCGAACGCGGTCGCTTTCCTCGCGTCGGACTTGGCGAGCTTTATTACCGGCGCGTACATCCCGGTGAGCGGAGGCAACGTCATGCCGGCGATCTAGCGCGCGCCGCTCATCCGAGCCGCTTCTCCGGACGAATCGCGAAGGCGTTGATCAGCGCCGCGGCCAGCCCGGCCGCGGCGGCGACGAGGAACAGCGCGGACATCGTGCCGCGCATGAGCAGCGCGCTGACCGGCGGGCCCGCCGCGACCCCGATGAAGCGCATGCTGCTGTAGAGGGACGTCACCGTTCCCCGCTGCTTCTCGCCGATGCCTTCGGTGATCAGGGCGTCCAAGCTCGGAAGCGCGGCTCCGATGCCGGCCGACGCGACGGACAGCATCGTCATGATCCACCATGTCTGCTCCCATTTGACGAGCCCCAGCGCGAACAGCGCGGCGGCGGCGACCGCGAGTCCCGCGAAGCTCGTCCATTTCATCGTCGGCTTGCTTCGGCCGATCCACTTGCCGCTGAAATAAGAGACCAGACAAAGCGCGCCAAGCGGGATCGCGAGCATCAGCCCCTTCACGATCGGCTTCATGCCGCGGTTCTCGAATGTCTCGGACAGAAAGAACAGGCTTCCGAAGACGAGGAACATGCTGATGCCGCCGATTGCGAATATGCCGTAGAGCCAGCGGCCTTTCAGACGAAGGACGGCCGCGATCCCTTTGGCGAACTCGCCCAAGCCCAATGGGCGGCGTGCGTCCTTGCTCTTTTTTTTGGGCGTTTTGACCAGGATCAACACGAGCCCGAACGAAATCAGGCTGAATACGGGAATCGCGAAAAAGGGGATGTACCAGGCCCAGATCGCGAGCGCCGCGCCGAGAATCGGGCTGAGCACCTTGCCGAACGTGTTCGCGGTTTCGACGAGCCCTAAGCCGGAGCTGACGTCTTCTTCCCGTCTGAACAAATCTCCGACCAGCGGCAGAACGACGGGAAAGCATCCCGCCGAGCCGAGACCTTGGACGACTCTCGCCGCCAGAATGAGGGCATAGGCGTGCTTCATGCCGGAGCATGCCACGAGACCGGCGCCGGCACCGGCCGCCGACACGAGCAGGAGCGACGGAAGAATGACGGCCTTGCGGCTGAACCGGTCCGACAAGTATCCGGCGATCGGAATGAAGAGGATGCCGACGGCGGCGTAGACGGTAATAATGAGACTCGCTTGGAACGACGAGATGCCGAGCGCGCGCTGCATCGCAGGCAGGACGGGGATGAGCATCGAGTTGGCGAGCGTCATTGCGAGCGGAATCGATGCGATGGAGAGAAGATCCCATTTTTTCCGGGCTTCCATTTCCGTTCCTCCTGCTTGGTTTCGTGTAAGGGCTGGACGATTGCGAGCTGAATATCTGTTAATTCCGGTTGGTTAAGTCGTATATAATCGTAGTATGGCCGTCCGCAGGCCGGGCTAACCCCGGTATACCGCCGTCTAAGGCGTGATGACGGGGTACAGCAGGCCATTGCTGGCGAACGAAGCTTTGCCGGTCTCTTCGGATACGACGAGCACGATGGCGTCGCATCTTTCGGACAAGCCGACCGCGGCCCGGTGACGCGTGCCGGTAATCCGGTCATATCCTTGCACCGACGAGAGGGGAAGAACGTTCTTCGCGGAGACGATCTGGTTCGCCCGGATCCAGACGGCGCCGTCGTGCAGCGGGTTGCCCGGATAAAAAATCGATTCGAGCAACGAATGGGTGACGGGCGCGCCGACCGGAATGCCGGGTTGAAGGAAAGGGCCGAGCGGTTCGCTTCTTTCGACGGCGATCAAGGCGCCGTGGCGTCTGTCGGACAAGTTCTGTATCGTCAAGGACACGTCCTCATGGCGATCGATGAAGGGAGACAAATAACAGTTCAAGTAAAAAGTCGCCGCTCCCGATTCGATCTGCAGGAAGCTCTTCTTGATGTTTTCGAGCTCGCAGAGCAGGCAGTCCCGTTCGTCGTCAAGCGTCCGAAGCACTTGCCCGAGCTTGCCGATTACCGCCTGGATGTCTTCCTTAATCGTCGTCTTCATCGGGGAAAAGTCGCACGGTTTCGGAGGGGTCGCCATACGTTCATCGCTCCTTGGGCCTACTCCGGATTAGCATGCAAAAGCGGGGACGAATCTATGCAAAGCGGGAGGAGCCCGTTACAATATAGGGAACGGACGTTCAGTCCGAAGGAGGGCATGAAAGCCATGTTGGAGCAAACGGAATTGGGCAGGACGGGGCTGCGGGTAACGAGACTCGGGTTCGGGGCGATGGAGCTTCGCGGCCCGCGGGTATGGAACGGCCGGCCCGTCTCCGACGAGGAAGCGGAGCGGATGCTGAACGCCGTCTTGGACAGCGGCATTAATTTCATCGATACTTCCTATGATTACGGCCGAAGCGAGGATCTGATCGGGCGGTTCGTCAGCCATCGCCGGCACGAGTTCGTCCTTGCGACCAAGTGCGGGTGCACGCTGGTCGATCGCGGAGACCACGACGAGACACCCCACGTATGGACGAGGGAAAATTTGCTCCATAACGTCGATACGAGCTTGCGCCGCATGAAAACCGATTATATCGACCTGCTTCAGCTCCACGGCCCGACCGTCCGCCAGGTCGAGGAAGGCCGGCTGATCGACGCGCTTCAAGAAATCCAGGCGGCCGGCAAGGTTCGCTTCATCGGAATTTCGTCGTATTTGCCGCAGCTTCCGGGGCATATGGAATACGGGGAATACGACGCGTTCCAAATTCCGTATTCCGCGCTCGAACGGGAGCACGAGCAGTTGATCCGCGAGGCGGGAGAGAGCGGCCGCGGCGTCATCGTTCGCGGCGGAGTCGGCCAGGGCGAGCCCGGCAAGGGGCGGGGTTCGGTCGACCGCTGGGCGGCATGGGAACGGGCGAGGCTCGACGAATTGCGGGCAGAGGGAGAGAGCCCGACCGGCTTCCTTCTGCGCTTCGCGCTTAGCCATCCGCAGCTGTCGACGACGATCGTCGGCACGAGCAATCCGGCCCATCTGAAGGAGAACGCGAGAATGGCGGAGAAGGGAGCGCTGCCTCCGGACGTCTACGAAGAAGCGCGGCGCAGACTGGACGCGGCGGGCGAATGAACCCGTGCTATTACCACGAGGCGACAATTTCGTCGACCGTATGCCGCTATTGCGGGAAATCGCTTTGCGAAGATTGCGTTCATCGGGAGTTTCCCGATTATTGCTGGAGCTGCGGCTTGGATTATTCGAACGGCGAGCTGAAGAAGAAACGCAAACGGTACGTCTTGCCGTCCCGACTTGCATTTCTGGGGAGACCGGCGTTCCGGATATCCGTTCTCGCGGCGGTCGTCGCCGCCGGAGCGTTGACCGGCTGGCTCGTCTGGCAGGGCGGACAGTTGAAGCGAGAGATGACGGCGATCGAATTTCACGGCGTCCGCCTGTTCATGACCCGGGAAGAAGTCGGCAAGCTTCACGGGGCCGGCAGGGACAAGACGGCAGGCTGCTTCGGCTGCGAGATGAATTTCATTTACCCGCGGCTGAAGCTTGCCGGACGCTATTCGGAAACGCTCGGCATGGGGGCAGGGTCCAGCGGCCGAACCGATCGCGGTCCAATGGTGAAAACGATGACGACCGCGGATCCGGCGTTCGCCGCGTTCGGCGTTCGCGTCGGGGATCCTTTCGCGGAAGCCGACCGGAAATTGACAAAGCGCGGTTTCCGCCTGTCGGCATCGGGCGAGCGGTTCGAGAAAGGGAACTATTACGTGAAGATCAAGGAAGACCGCGACATCGCGTGGCTGGAGAGGGCGGGTCTAGAGCTGGAGGAAGACGACACGCGCGTCAGAAGCTTGACCGTCGGCTATCGTGTCGCGGAAGACGAGCAAATCCAATATTGAAGAATGATCGCCTCAGAGCGGGCGGATGGAGGAGCAATCATGACAACGGCGGTTATCTTCGATATGGACGGCTTGATCATCGACAGCGAACCGATTCATTTCGAGGTGGACATCGAGACGGTTAACCGTTTCGGCGCACGAATCACGCATGAAGAGCTCGAGAGGTTCGTCGGGATGACGAACCCGGAAATGTGGAAGCTGATCAAGGACGAGTACAAGCTGGGGCATTCCGTAGAGGAGATAATCGACGTTCAGCTGGCGGCCAAAATCCGGCTGCTCGAACAACGGGCGATGGAACCGATCGACGGGATCCGCGAGCTGCTCGACGGGCTGAAGGCGAACAAAGTCCCGATCGGTCTCGCTTCGTCCTCCCCGCGAAGTTTTATTATGGCCGTTCTGAATAAATTCGGAATCGCCGCTTATTTCGATTGCGTCGTCAGCGGCGAAGAGGTCGCCAGAGGCAAGCCGGCTCCCGACGTGTTCCTGGAGGCCGCTTCTATGCTCGGCGTCCCTCCCGAAAGCTGCATCGTCGTCGAAGATTCCAGAAATGGCGTTGCGGCCGCCAAAGCGGCGGGAATGAAATGCTACGGCTTCGTCAACCCGAACTCGGGCAACCAGGATCTCTCGGCGGCGGATTGGATCGTAGACTCGATCCGGGCCATCAAACCGGTCTAGGAGGTGTCCCGACATGCAGCTGCCTTATGAGATCGTCCATGCGGAGAGAGCCGATCTGGACAGAATCGTGGAAATCTACAACACGACGATCGCCAGCCGAATGGTAACGGCCGATTTGGAGCCCGTGTCCGTCGAGAGCCGGGAAGCCTGGTTCGAGGCGCATAACGAGCGTAGGAGACCCCTTTGGGTCATGAAAGAGAACGGGCGGATCATCGCATGGCTGAGTTTTTCCGATTTCCATTCGCGGGCCGCTTACGATTCGACCGTGGAAATCAGCATCTATCTGTCGCCGGAATGCCGGGCCAGAGGCATCGGCTCGCTGTTCTTGCAGAAGGCGATCGAGGAATGCCCGCGCCTTGGCATCCGCCGCATTGTCGCGCTCGTCTTCGCCCATAACGAGCCCAGCCTGGCGCTGCTGCGGAAATTCGGCTTCGAGCAATGGGGGTACTTGCCGGAGGTCGCCCGGATGGACGGCAACGACGTCGACGTCGTGATTATGGGCAGGGAAGCGTAAACAAGGAAGCTGAGGAGGAGGCAATAATCGCATGGACCTGCTGATCGCGATCGTGATCATTATCGGGCTTGCCGGCATCATCGGCAACCAGTATTCGGGCTTGCAAAGAATGGGCCGGATGCAGAAAACGTTGGATGAGATTAAGGAAGCGCTCGAGCGCCAACAGACGAAATAAGCTCGACGAAGGGACCGCCGTCAAGGAAAAAGGCTTGACGGCGGTCCCTTCGTCGATTAAAATACTTTGGTCGTCCAATGTTCGGCGTTCCAGACGTCCGTGGCGACCTCGCGATAAAATTCGGGCTCGTGGCTAATGAGCAGAATGCTGCCCTTGTAAGCTTTAAGCGCGCGCAGCAGCTCTTCTTTGGCGTCGACGTCCAGATGGTTCGTCGGCTCGTCGAGCACGAGCAAATTCGTTTCCTTGTTGATCAAGTTGCACAAGCGGACTTTCGCTTTCTCGCCGCCGCTCAGCACGGCGACCTTGCTCTCGATATGCTTGGTCGTCAGCCCGCATTTGGCGAGCGCGGCGCGAACTTCGAATTGCGTCATGTGGGGGAAGTTTTTCCATACGGCCTCGATGCACGTCTCGTCCGCCTCGTCTTTGATTTCTTGTTCGAAGTAGCCGATATGCAGGTGATCGCCTTGCTTAACCGTCCCGGAGAGCGGAGGGAGCTCGCCGAGCAAGCTTCTGAGCAGCGTCGTCTTGCCGATCCCGTTGGCGCCGACGATGGCGATTTTCCGATTTCTTTCCATGAGCAGATCGATGCCGCTGCTTAGCGGCTCGTCGTAGCCGATCACGAGTCCCTTGGCCTCGAAGATCGTTCGGCCCGGCGCGCGCGCTTCCTTGAAGCGAAATTCGGGCTTCGGCTTTTCCTTCGCCAGCTCGATCAGCTCCATGTTGTCCAGCTTCTTCTGGCGCGACATGGCCATGTTGCGCGTCGATACGCGGGCCTTGTTGCGGGCGACGAAGTCTTTCAGGTCTTCGATCTCCTGCTGCTGGCGCTTATACGCGGATTCCAGCTGCTGTTTTTTCGCCTCGTACTGCTGAACGAAGTTGTCGTAGTCGCCCACGTAACGGTTAAGCTCCTGGTTGCCCATATGATAGATCAAATTGATGACGCTGTTCAGAAACGGAATGTCGTGGGACACGAGAATAAACGCGTTTTCGTAATTTTGCAGGAACCGCCTTAACCATTCGATATGCTGTTCGTCCAAGTAGTTCGTCGGCTCGTCAAGCAGCAGGATATCCGGTTTCTCCAGAAGCAGCTTGGCGAGCAGCACCTTCGTGCGTTGGCCGCCGCTCAAGTCGTAAACGTCGCGGTCGAGACCGATGTCCCCTAGGCCGAGTCCGCGGGCGACCTCCTCGACCTTGGCATCGATCAAGTAAAAATCGTTGTTCGTCAGAATGTCCTGGATCGTGCCGACTTCTTCAAGCAACGCTTCCAGCTCCTCGGGGGTCGCGGAGCCCATCCGCTCGTACATGGCGTTCATTTCCGTCTCCAGATCGACGAGATATTGGAAAGCGGCGCGCAGCGCGTCCCGGATCGTCATGCCCTTCTGCAAGGCGGAATGCTGATCGAGGTAGCCGACGCGGACTTTTTTGGCCCATTCGACTTTGCCGGCGTCCGGCTCCAGCTTGCCCGTAATAATATTCATGAACGTCGACTTTCCTTCGCCGTTGGCGCCGACGAGACCGACGTGCTCCCCTTTGAGCAGCCGGAAGGAAACGTCGTTGAATATCGCCCTGTCGCCGAAGCCGTGAGACAAATTTTTAACCGTTAGTATACTCATGTTCCCGCACCTTTTTTCCGCATCGGTTATTTCGACAAACTATGTCTATTATAAGCGGACTCTCGCGAATAACTCAACGCTTTCAAATATTGGGCAATATAATGTTATAATAGAGATAAAAAGGGGAATAACGAACGAACATCGCCATTTCTTGGAGGGGCAATAATGAAAAAATGGACTGGCTTGCTTGTCCTAGCGATAGGGCTGACGGGGTGCGGAGGCATTTCCGAAAATCGGAACGCCGATCCCGCGATCAATACGCTGCCCGTGTCCGCGGAAACTTTGCAAGCGCCCAAAACCGCGAGGCTCGACTTGAAGGGCCTGTCCCCCGCATTCGGATTTGCGGACGGGGAAGGGAAGCGGATCATCGCCATCGAAAGCGGGGAGGAGATCGGCCGCGAACGAACGGAAGAAGAAGCGGCCGTCGCCGCGTCTTACAATACGGCCATCGGCAACAACGGCCAAGTGCTCAGCATCCAGTTCTCGAAGCGCCAGTCCCGCGACAAGCAGGATAACGGCAGACAATCCGCCCACAATTTCAATTATCTCGAAGGGGACGTCTACGAAGTCGTCGGAGAAGGCGCGAAGCCGAACGAAAGCTATTATCTGATCAATAACGAATTGTTCAATATAGAAGCGTTAATCAAGCTGGATCAATCGGAAGTGAAGGATCTGCCCGCCGATATAAGCGAAGCGATCGCGAAACAAAAAAACCGCAAAGTCGTCCAGGGCTGGCAGCTCGCCAGCACGGAAAAAGGCCAACAAATTCTCCTCGTTCAATTCGAACGGATCGGAGAGCAAATGTTGGCCAGCCTGGTGCTATACGAAAACGGAAAAATGGCGTTCATGGACTACCCGGCCGTCTATAACGAAAATTCGACTTGGCGGGTCGACGACGGGGGGACCGTCTCGCCGGGCATGTTCTCATTCCTGTTCGCCGCCAGATCGTTCGACGGCATCGTTCTCGGGGTGAAATGGATCGGCTCGGAAGGGGAAAACCTGTCGATTCTGAAGCAGTCGGGCGACCGGCTCGCGGAAATGAATATCCGGGCCAGCCGCTACCTGTCGCCTACTTGAGCCGGTGATACCCGCGTTCCCCGTACGGCTGCAGCTTGTCGATCCATCGCGCCTCAAGCTTCTTCAATTCGTCTTTAACGTCGACGAATGGGTTGTCGTCGGGCTCGAGCACATCCAGCACTTCCAGCTTGAATGCGTCGGCGCCGTACGCGTTCCATTCGTCCTGATCGATCCTCTCCTTTTCTTAGGGTTTCAGCCAATATTGGCTGCCGTCCGGCAGCCGATCCATCCATCCGTATTCGACCAAGTTTCTTCTCAGGACGGCGTAATCGTCGTATGCCGAGCGCGCTATCGGACACAGAAGACGTTATTTTGTCAAAAACCCGCCATTTAGAAAGTCATTCGGACACACGATCCGTTATCTCGATGAAGAAGGGCCGATTTCGCCAAAATCGAGCCAATTAACGGATCCTCTGTCCGCGAAGATGCGCAAATCCCGGTTTTCTTTACAAATAGCGGATCCTCTGTCCGAATGGTCCGGGAGATGGGCGGGGTTCGCCAAAAGAGCGAAGGAAAGGTATAATCGGAGAATAACGAAGCGAACGCGGCCTTCGCGGCCGTGGATGAATTGCCACAGAGAGCAGGGGGAAAGAGCCTTGAGTCGCTATTGGAGCGGATTGACGGCATCGCTCGTGCCTTACGTGCCGGGCGAACAGCCGCAAGACAAAACGTACATCAAGTTGAACACGAACGAAAATCCGTATCCGCCGTCCCCTCGGGTCGTCGAAGCGATTCGCCAGGCGGCGGGGGCCGAGCTGAGGCTGTATCCGGACCCGGACTGCGGCGCGCTGCGAAGCAAGCTGGCCGAATATTGCGGCCTGGACAAGGAGCAGATTTTTGTCGGCAACGGCTCGGACGAGGTGCTGGCGTTCGCTTTTCCGGCTTTTTTCTCCGCCGAGCGCCCGATATTGTTCCCTGATATTACGTATTCGTTCTACCCCGTCTACGCGAAGCTGTACGGAATTCCATACGAGACCGTGCCGACGGACGAGCGGTTCGCGATCGATCCCGCCGCATATGCGATTCCGAACGGAGGCATCGTCCTTCCGAATCCGAACGCGCCGACGACCTTGGCTGCGCCGGCCGAACGAATCCGCTCGATCCTCGAAGCCAACCCGGACAGCGTCGTCGTCATCGACGAAGCGTACGTCGATTTCGGAGCGGAATCCGTCGTGCCGCTCGTCCGTTCGCATCCGAACCTGCTCGTCGTCCAAACGCTGTCCAAATCGCGGTCGCTGGCCGGTCTTCGCGTCGGTGCGGCGATGGGACATCCCGATTTGATCGAAGGGCTCAACCGGGTCAAAAACTCGTTCAACTCCTATACGTTGGATCGCCTGGCGCTCGCGGGCGCGGCCGCGGCGATCGAGGACGACGCGTATTTCAGGGAGACGACCGGCAAGGTGATCGCAACAAGGGAAAGAACAGCGGCGGAGCTGCGGACGCTCGGGTTCGACGTCGCCGACTCGAAAGCGAATTTTCTGTTCGTTGCGCACCCGGGCCAAGACGCGAAAGTCCTGTTCGCGGGGCTGAAGGAGAAGGGCATTCTCGTCCGTTATTTCGACAAGCCGCGAATCGACCGTCATCTGCGGGTCAGCATCGGCACGGACGAAGAAATGGACGCCTTCATCGCCGCCATTCGGGCATTGGTCGCCAGAGAGTGAGGGGGGAGCCGGCCGTGCCGGAACGAAAAGAAGCTTTCCGTGCATCGATTGCAGGGAAGCTTCTTCTCGTTAAAAGGAGGGCTGGATGACCGAAGGAAGCTGATCGTTCGTCAGCGGGTGCCCGAGCAGGTTGCCCTGGGCGTAATCGCATTGATACGCTTTCAGAAAGGCAAGCTGCTCGTACGTTTCCAGTCTTTTCGCCACGATGCCGTAGTCGAGCCGCTTGACGAGCCGAATCAACGATCCGTTGACTTCCCGGTCGGAGAGACTTTCGATGTCCGGCATCCGGCCGTTATCGATCTTGACGAGCTGAATCGGCAATTTGCGAATGCAGGAGATCGAAGAAGATCCGAAGCCGAAGTCGTCGAGGGCGAGCCGGACGCCGAGCGCCCGCAGCTTCTTGATCGGCTTCTCGGCCGCTTCGATCGAGGCCGACAGCTCCGACTCCTTCAATTCGAATTCCAGCCGGTTCGGAGCGACGCCGGTGTCGGACAAGATCGCGTTCACCGCTTCGGGAAAGCCGGGCTCGAGAAGCTGTTCGCGGGAAAGATTGACGGACATCGTCAGTTCGGACGGCACCGGCGCGACTTGATTCAGCGTCCGGCAGGCTTCGCGGATCGCCCATTCTCCGATCGGCACGATCGCGTGCGTCCTCTCGGCGACCGGCAAGAACGAATCCGGTTCGACCGCGCCCAGCTCCGGATGCTCCCAGCGAAGCAGCGCCTCGAATCCCCTTAATCTTCCCGTGGCGATCTCGTATTGAGGCTGATACCGCAACGAGAGCTGGCCGTTCGGCAGCGCGTTGTCGATATGCGCTTCGATGAGAGACCGCTGCCGGATGCGTTCCGTCAGCTTCTCGTGGTATTGCACGGACCGCAAACCGGCCGAATCTTTGGCATGCTGCAGCGCGGCGTAAGCGCGGGGAAGAAGCTGTTCCGCCGACGCGATATCGCCGGAATACGCGGTCGTCCCGATCGGGATCGAAAGAAAATATTGCCGGCCGTTCACCCAATAGGGCGTCGACAAATGCTTCGACAGTTCGTTCCAAGTGTCGGGAGACGCCTCGGCATTCGCCGCCGGGCCGCCGCCGGCGAGGCAGACGAGGAAGTCTTCGCCCTCCAATCGGCATACGCTTCCGCGCTCCGGCAGCCAGCTTGCGAGACGCTGTCCGACTTGACGCAGCAATTCGGCTCTCGCCGACTCTCCATTCATGGCGTTCGTCTTCTTGTACCCGCTCAGATCAAGGATCGCCAAATCGAACGGCTGCCGAGCTTGAATGCGTTTGCGGAGCTGCTTCATAAATAGACCTGAATGCATCAGTCCGGTCGTTTCGTCGATGGCGGAGCGCCGTTTTCCCGGCCGTTCCGCAGTCATGAAGAAATGAAACAGCAAGAAAGAGAGGGGGAAAATCAAAAAGACGCTCGGCGCGCTGCGCGACAGCCATGCCGCGCGCATCGCCTCCGGCAGCAGGAACGACAATGCCGAGCTTGAGGCGGCGACGCATAGTCCGATGAGCAGCGGGTGTACGATTGGCATTGCATGCTTGCCGTCCGCAGGCTTCAAGACGCGATAGAGCGCGCCGATCGAAGCGGCCGCGGCGATCGAGGCGATACCCGCTTCTATGCCGACGCCCCCCAATCCGAGGCGGAAACCGATCAAGCTTCCGGCCGTGACGAGTCCCGAGAGAGGCCCGCCGACCCAGGCGGAAAGCGCGGCGACGATAGGATACATCGGAGCGAGCGACCCGTACCCGCCCGGAAACGGCAGCAGCATCGACAGGATGCCCGCCATGCCGAACAGAAGGCCAATGATCGCCCTTCGCAGATGACGATTCGGATGCGTCCAGGCGAGATTCAGCCGGTTGCCAACCAAGATGAACAAGATCACGATCGCCATATTTTCCGCAAGATTGACGAAGTTCTCCCAATCGAACAAGCGCTCCCACTCCCCGGGATGTAAATAAGAAATTTAATTATGCGAAATATTTGTTAAGCAAATTGCAGGTTAAGTGTTAATCGAAAAAAGCTAACATCCGCATAACAAAAGGGCTCGAAGCGAGCCCGCAGTTGTCGGAATCCATATGTACAAGAGAGCGGTCAGGGATTGATGAATTTGTAGCCGACGCCCCATACGGTCTTAATAAACTGAGGTTCTTTCGGGTTTTTCTCGAGCTTGCGCCTTAAGTTCGTGACGTGCACGTCGATCGCCCGGTCGTTGATGAAGGAATCGATGCCCCTGACGGCATTGATCAATTCTTCGCGGCTGAACACGCGGTTCGGATATTGATAAAACAGCTTCATGATCTCGTACTCGGAAAACGTCGTTTCGATATGCCTGCCGTCCAGCACGATCGTCCGGCGCTCCAGGTCGAGCGTAAGGCCTTGGGCGGATTCCGCGGCTGCGGCCGCCTCTCCGCCGGCGTTCCCGGCCTGCGGAGAGGCGGGACTTAAGCCCGTCGTGCGCCTGAGAACGGCTTCCATCCGGACCTTCAGTTCCTGCATGCTGAAAGGCTTGACCAGATAATCGTCCGCTCCGGAACTGATCGCCTGGATCCGGACGGTCACGGACGGTTTCATGGAAATGACGATGATCGGGATCGCGGTCAACTGCCGGAATTCGGCGCACAGCTCGGTTCCGTCGGCATCCGGGAGCATCAGATCCAGCAGCAGAATGTCCGGATTGTAAGCTTCAAGAGATAATTTGCCCTCGCGCGCGGTCTCCACGCGCCGAACGTCGAATTGCTCTTCGGTAAGGTAGAGGGTGAGCATCTCTCCGATAATCGGATCATCTTCTATTACAAGCACTCTCGTCAACGTCATGTCACACCCTTTTAGAATTGTTAGGAATGCTCATAATTTGCTAACATTTGCCGTGGCAAATCTATTATATAATGCGGATGCAACTTCGTCTAACTCCTTTTTCGCTCCAATAGGATTGCAATATTTTCCATCGCCTCTTCCAGCGCTTCGAGCAATTTCTCTTCCGCTTCCCGGATGCCCGCTTCGCCGCGAAGCGCCGCTTCCATGGCGACTGCGGTTTCCCGAATCGTTTCGGCGCCCAGATGCCCCGCCGCGCCTCCCAACGAATGGACAAGACGGGCGGCTTCTTCAAGACGGCCTTCGCGCACGATGGCCGGCAGCTGCTCGGGGACCGAGGCGTATTGCTGCCGGAACTTGTCCAAGAGCAGCAGGTAGAGGCCGCTCTTGCCGCCGAGCCGCTGCAGCGCGGCCGGCGCCGACAGACCCGGCAAATCCGTCCACGCCGCGTCGGATTCGGCCTCTCCGCGCGGCTCGGGGCGGCGCACCAAACGCGAGAGCGGAAGATCGTGCAGCCAGACGTCCAGCACGCCGAACAGCAATTCGGGATTGACGGGCTTCGTCAGGATGTCGTTCATGCCGGCTTCCCTGCACTTGCGGTGTATCGACTCGGTGACGTCCGCCGTCAGCGCGACGATCGGGAGCCGCTCGGCATCGAACGCGCGACGAATCCGGATCGTCGCCTCGATGCCGTCCATGTCGGGCATGTGCACATCCATCAGAATCAGATCGACGTCCGCCGGCCCGGAAGCGCTTCGTTCCACCGCTTCCGCTCCGCTCTCCAGCAATTCCACCTCGTAGCCTTGCGCGCCGAGCATCTGCTTGACGACCAGCCGATTGATGATTTGATCGTCTACGACCCATATTTTCGAGCGGCCCGGGTCGGGACGCGTCGCGGACCGGCTCTCGGAGAGAGGGGGCTCCGGCCGGGGCGGCTTCTTCGACGCGTCGACGATCGAATGCAGCACCTGCCTGACTTGCAGGGAAGACGAGGGCTTGACGAGCACGGCGTGCGGCTTGTGTTCGTCGGCAAGCTGGTACAGGGCGTCTCTTCCGAGCAGCGTCGTGGACGCGATAACCCGGACGCCCGCGTCCTCCAGCTTCGTTCGCCACGCTTTCCACGTTTCCTCTCCGTGCATGTCGCCCGTTTCCATATCGACGATCATCAAGTCCCAATCGGACTCCTTCAGCAGCAGTTCGGCTTGCCGCCAGGAGGACAGCGCGACGGCTTCGCACCCGAAGGAGGTGAGCAGCCGCCGCCAGTGCTCGGCGACTTTGGGCTGATCCTCCAGCACGAGCACCTTGAGTCCGGGGAAAACCGGCAAGTCCGCGCCCGGCTTGTTCGCTCCGACGGCAAACGACAGCTCGAAGCGGAACGCGCTTCCGGCGCCGTAGTCGCTGTCGACCTCGATCGTTCCGCCCATCCGTTCGACGAGCGTATGGGAGATGACGAGTCCGAGTCCCGTGCCCCCGTATTTGCGGCTTGTTTTCTCGTCCGCCTGGACGAACGGCTCGAACAAGCGGGCTTTCTGCGCTTCCGTCATGCCGATGCCCGTATCCTTGACGAGGAAAGCGAGCCGGGCCGAGCGGTCGTCGAGCTCCGCAAGCATAATCGTCAGCTCGATGAGCCCGAAGTTCGTGAATTTAATCGCATTGCTGCCCAGATTCAGCAAAATTTGCTGCAGACGGGTCGGATCGCCGATCAACCAATCCGGAATCGCCGGATCCGCGTACAGGTTGAAGTCGACGGGCTTGGGCCCAAGCAGCACCGAGAACATGCCGCTAAGCCGTTGAAGAACTTCCTCCAACCGGAACGGCGCTTGCTCCAGCGTGAGCATATCGGCTTCGAGCTTCGAGAAATCCAAAATATCGTTCAGAATCCGGAGCAAATTGTGCGAGGAATCGGCAACTTGGCGCAAATAGTCGGCTTGTATGTCCGTGAGCTCGGATTTCTGCAGGAGATGGGTTAAGCCGATGATTCCGTTAAGCGGCGTGCGAATCTCGTGGCTCATTCTGGCCAGGAACGAGCTCTTCGCTTCGCTGGCCAGATCGGCTTCTACCTTGGCGCTCAGCAGCTGGCTCTGAATCTCCTTGAGATGGGAAATGTCCCTGACGATCGTTGAGTAAAAGACGTCCCGTCCGTCATTCGTCCGATGGGCGACGACGGTGATCGAGGCCATGCGGACCGAGCCGCCTTGCCCGATGAAGTCGATCTCGCTCTGCCAATAGCCCTCTTGCTGGGCCTTCGCCAGGCCGTCGGCGAAGGTTACGGTCGTCGGAACGGGCATGTAGCGGTTAAGCTTGTTGTTCTCCGCGTTCAGCTCCTCGATGCCGAGGAAGGCGTGCCCGGCCTGGTTCAGGTAGAAAATCCGGCCGCGCGTATCGAAGGAGGCGATCATATCGTGCGCGCGTTCCAAAATTTCGTGCAAGCGGGCGTTGGTCGCGACGGCTTGCTTGATCTCGCTAATATCCCGCGCGATCAGGACGTAGCCTTTGGTCGAGCCGTCGGGATTGCGGATAACGCTCGTGTTCAAGGAGACGAGCAAGCGGGCGCCCGCGCGGTCGATCCACGTCCATTCCCAATCCGGCAGAAAGCCCTTGGCGGACGGAAGGAACAGGAGGGACTCGTCCGGAACGATCTCGCGGTTCAGCTTGTCCGAATAGTAGCGCGCCCGTTCCCGCAATTGATCCTCGTCGTGCCAGAGAAGCAAGCAGTTGCGGCCCACCGTCTCGCTCTCCTTGTATCCGAGCATTTCCTCGGCGCGCTTGTTGAAGGAAGTGATCGCGAACCGGGAATCCGTCACGATCATCGCGTACTGATTGTGCCGGATGAAGGCTTGAAAAGGTTCGAACAGCTCCTGCAAATTATCGATCATGCCGTTGACCGAATCGGCCAGCATGCCCATTTCGTCCCCGCTGCGGATCTGAAGCGGGCGCGGATAGAAATTGCCGGCGGCCACGTTTCTGGTCACTTCGACGACTTGCTTGAGCCGCCGGAGAATCGAATGATGGGTAACGAAGTACAGAAACAGGCCGAGCACGAGCTCCGTCAACGCGATCAAGCTCATGTTGATCCACAAGGAGCGCTTCATCGGCGCCGCGAATTCGCTTTCGGCTATGTAGTAGACGGCGTACCAATCTTGCCCGGGAATTTTGGCGTAGAACAATTTCAGCACGCGTCCGAACGCGAGCGACGCTCCGAACCCTTCCTCGCTCGTCCTCATTCGCGCCGCGAAATCGCTTAAAGCCGGTTCGTCGCGAACGTAGTTCCTTCTTAATATAAGAGACGTGTCGTCGTGGTAGAGCAGATTCGTATCCCGGTCGATCACCAGAATCGCGCTGTCTTCGAATTCGTCCATCCGTTCGGTCAATTGATTGCGGAAGAGCAGCGGGGAATCGAGCGCGAATCCGATGATCCGCGGAGAACTGCCCTCCGTTCGAGGCTCGGGAATCATCAGCCAGAGGACCGGATATCCGTCCTCCTCGAGCTTCATTTCGGACGCCGTGACGCCGTCGTTCAACGCCTTCCGGAACGCCGAATAGCCGCTTACGTCGAGGGAGGACCCGTCCCGCAAAGCCATGTCGCCCGCCGAGCCGGCGATTCCGATCCGCCGAACGGGCAAGTTCATGCGAATGGCCGTATGCGCCAAAACTCCCAGCTTCTCCTGAACGTTCGCCGTCTCCGGTAGCGACGATTGGGCAATCCATTCGGCTTCTTTCACCCGCAAGGCGATCATCGAATCCAGGTTCGCGGCGGTGCTTCTCAGGCTGGCGAGACTATGATGGATCAATTGGTCGTTCATTTGCTTATTCGAAGTTTCGAAGTTGATGGCGCTCATCAGGACGAACGACAGCGTATTGATCAGAATGATGGCCATCGCGATCTTGAATCGAAGGGATCGGAACATTCCGGCGAAGCACCCCCGGCAAGAAATGAGTGCGAAGAATTTGCGAATCAAGCGAATCGGGCCTGCCTGAATCTTCTAGTCCTTTGTATCTATCATAACGAAAGTTTGCAAAATTCGACAGGCCTAACTTGCGGTACGGAAAAGGGGTTCGGAATGGCGTCGGGGCTCGCGAATCGGAAGGAAGAAGGGGGGGGAGAGCGGCGGGAGCCGCGCCCGGGAAGGCGCGGAGCTGCCGGGAGAACCGTTCCCGGGAAGCCCCGGCAAGGTTGTTCCCGGCAGGAAGTTCCGGCGATCGATCGGAGCGGACGCAGGGCGCCGGCTAACGGCTGCCGGCAGGCAAATCGACCGTCATCATTGCGCCGGACCCGATCTGATTGGCCGCGTAAGCTTCGCCGCCGTGCATGTCGACGATCTTCTTGACGATCGACAGGCCGAGGCCGCTGCCGCCGGCCGCGCGTTCCCGCGATTTGTCTTCTTTATAAAACCGTTCGAATAAATGGGGCAATGCCGATTCGGAGATAGCCGGGCCGTTATTGGCGACGGTGACGCGGAGCAGGTCGTTCTTCCTTGCGAGAACGACGCGAATCTGGCCGCCTTCGGGCGCGAACTTGATCGCGTTGTGCAGCAGATTGATCCACACTTGGCTCATCAAGTCCTCGTCGGCGTAGACGGAGCATACGGGAAGCTCGACGTCCATCTCGATCCGCTTCTCCCGCCAGAGCGGCTCGCAGGACAAAATAATGCCGCGAATTTGCCGGTCGAGCCGATAGTGACGTTGGTCGAACGGGTGGCGGTTCGATTCCAGCGAAGTCAGCTTCAGCAAATTATCGCTCATGCGCGACAGCCGCTTCGATTCGGTCTCGATGATCTCGAGATAGCGGCGGCGCCGTTCGGGGGACAGATCGTCGCTCTTGAGCGCGCGGGCGAAGCCGGCGATCGAGGTGAGCGGCGATTGAATTTCATGGGACACGTTCGAGATGAACTCTTGGCGCATTTGCTCCATCTGGTTCAATTCGCTCGCCAATTCGTTCAGGCTCGCCGCGAGCGGAGCGAATTGGCCCATGTAGCGAGGGTTCGTCTCCACATTCACGTTGAAATTTCCTTTGGCCAATTGCTTCATGGCGTTCATCATCTGCAGAAACCATTCCATCTGCCGGCGGAGGGGCGACGCGACGATCCGAATGAAAGCGATCCCTAACGCGAAGATCCAGAACGCCAGCAAGACGGTGAGATATTGGCGGAGCAAGGAATGCCCGTATTCCGGATACGCGTACCGAAAGATGACGTCTATCAAGCCGTAAGCGATGCCCCAGCACGCCGAAATGCCGACAAGCACCAACATGATGAAGGCGAGCCCCCATAGCCGCGCATGAGGAAAAGGCTTGCGAAGCTCCTTCATGCGTCGATGGTGCTCCTTGTTCTCGCGATAGAGATCGAGCGGGCGGAAACGTCTCCTGCCGGAGTCGCGATTTCGGCGGTTACTTTCCTTCATGGCAAGCCTCCAGCCGGTATCCGAGCCCTCTGACCGTTTCGATCCTGAAGCCGTAGCGGGCATCGGGAAATTTGTCGCGCAGCCGTTTGATATGGACGTCCACGGTCCGCTCATCGCCTTCGTAGTCGAAGCCCCAGATTTGCTCGATCAACTGTTCGCGGGAGAACGTCTTGCCCGGGTAGCCGGCGAGCTTGAACAGCAGCTCGAACTCCTTGAGCGGCAGCTTGATTACCCGGTCTCCGGCTTGAAGGGCATAATTCTCGCGGCTAAGCGTGACCGTTCCGATCGTCACGTTCTGGGAAACGGAGATCCGGTACCGCTTCAGCAGCGCCTTGACCCTGGCGACGAGCTCTGCGGGCTCGAACGGCTTGACCATATAATCGTCCGCGCCGAGCCGGAAGCCTTTCAGCTTCTGAGCCGTTTCCCCTTTGGCGGTCAGCATCAGCAACGGCATGTCGTAATGCTCGCGCAGCTCCCGGCACAGCTCCCAGCCGTCCATCTGAGGCATCATGACGTCGAGAACGGCGAGATCCGCATGCGTCCGTTCCAGCAAGCGCAGCGCTTCGCTGCCGTTGCTCGCGGAGAGCACGTCGAAGCCTTCCCTGGCAAGAAACAGTTCGACGAGCTCCCGGATGTGCGGATCGTCGTCGACGACGAGAATGTTCGTCACAAGCTTTCACTCCTCTATGGAAACATCGCATCGCGGCAGGCTCTTGCTTCATTATGGACGTTATCGGAAGGGGATGACAACCGCCGCTTCCGAACGACCGGACGAGTCCGGGCGCCATGCGTCGGAACGGCCGTCCGTCCTTCCATTATGCCCGTCAATTATGAACGGAAGATGAACGGGACGGGCGGCCTGCGCCCGGAACGCTTCCGTGATACAATGAAGGAACGGAAAACGGAGGGAAGACGACATGGCCGACCAATGGCTTGGCAACGACAGACTGTCCGGGCAGATCGCGTTTCTCGTCGAGATCGACAAGCTGAAAACGGTGCTGCGCAAAACGTTCCTGATCGACAACAGCCGTCTGGAAAATACGGCGGAGCACAGCTGGCACGTCTCGCTGATGGCGATGCTGCTGCTGGAGCACGCCGACGATCCGGCGCTGGACGCCGGGCGGGTGATGCGAATGCTGCTGCTGCACGACCTGGTCGAGATCGACGCGGGCGATACGTTCGCTTACGACGCGACCGGCTATGAAGACAAGGCGGAACGCGAAATCGCCGCCGCGCGCAGATTGTTCGGCATGCTGCCGGAGGATCAGCGCGGGCAATGGATGGCGTTGTGGCGGGAATTCGAGGAAGGGCGGACGCCGGAAGCGAAATTCGCGGGCGCCTTGGACCGGCTGCAGCCGGTCATCCATAATCATTACACGGGCGGCTACAGCTGGCGGAAGAACGGCATCGTCCGCTCGCAGGTGCTGAAGCGGCTGGAGCCCGTTCGCGAGACGTCGGATACGCTCTGGCGCTTCGCGCTCGAAATCGTAAGACGTTCGATCGAGCAAGGCATCCTGTTCGACGATCCTGAAGAGGGGAGAGGTTAACGTGCCCAGATTGACGGGAACGCGAATTATGCTGAGGGAATACCGCCGGGACGACCTGCCCTGGATGCGCCAATGGGTGAACGACCCGGACATCGTCGGTTATTTGTCCGATATTTTTTTGTATCCGCACGCCGCCGAATCGACCGAATCGTACTTGGAGACGATGCTGGCCGGAAACGACGACAGCCGGGGCTTCGTCATCGCCGACGCGGCGACGGAGGCGTATATCGGCCAGGTGAATCTGGATGCGATCGACTGGAAAAACCGCGTCGGCCGAATCGGCATCGTCATCGGATCGACCGAGCATACGGGACGAGGCTTCGGGAAGGAAGCGATGAAGCTGCTGATCGACTTCTCGTTCCGCGAGCTGAACCTGAACCGGCTCGAGCTGGAGGTGTACGATTTCAACGAGCGGGCCGTGCGCTGCTATGCCGCCTGCGGCTTCCGCGAAGAAGGGCGGCTCCGGGAACGAATCTATCGCAACGGCCGCTATCACGATGTGATCTGCATGGCGATTCTGAAAGCCGACTGGAAGGCGGAATTGGCGGCATTGGCGCGGAAATAGGGCCAGGGACGGTTCCGCATCGCGGAACGTTCTGCTATAATCCTCCTAATCTATGAATGATAGATTAGGAGGATTATTTCGTTGAACAAATGGGGAAAAGCGGCGGCGGCCGCCTTGCTGGGGCTGACCGTCGCCGGAGGCGCGGGCGCCGGCCATGCCGGGGCGACGGCGGCGGGAGACATACGGGTGATCTTGGACGACGTTCCGATATCGTTGGGCCTGGCGCCGGTTATCGCGAACAATTCGACGATGGTGCCGTTCCGCGCGCTGGCGCAAGCGCTCGGCATTCGCGTGACGTGGAACGGCGAAGCGAAATCCGTGCACGCGCGCGGGATCGTGGACGGCGAGGAGCGGAACGTCGTGCTGCGGCTCGGGCAAAGGATCGCGGAAGTCGACGGGCAGCCGGTAGAAATGCTGGCCGCTCCCTTGATCGTGAACAATCAGGTGTTGATTCCGCTTAAATTTTTCGGCACCCAATTCGGAGCGCGGGTCGGATGGAACGCCCAGACCCGGACCGTAACGGTCGTTTCTCCGGTCAAGGACATGCACTTGCGGGCCTTCTACGCGCTAGGGTCTTTCGCTCAGAGGGACAGAATTTCCGCGATGAATTCGGTCGCGTTCGGCTGGGCCCGCATCGACGACAAGGGAGAGCTGACGTTCAGCGGAGCGGACTATTACTGGCCCGCGCCGGCGGCCGAAGCGACGCCGGAAGAGCTGGTGCGCAACGCCGCGGAGCAAGGGATCGATCCGTATTTGATGGTCTACGCGGTGGACGGCAAGGGCGAATTGACGAAAATGTTAAGCGACGACGCGCTGCGCGCCGCCTCGATCGACGGCATCGCGAAGACCGTCGCGGAGAAGGGGTTTGCGGGCGTCCTGCTCGATTTCGAAGGCCTTGGCTTGCATCTCGACCCGGCCGGTCAACAGAAATTGCTGAACGATTACGTCGCCGAGCTCGTTCCCAGGCTGAAGCCGCTCGGCGTGAAGCTGTCGCTGGCCGTGCCTCCGCCGAACGGTTATTATAAAGGCTACGATTATCGGACATTGGCCGCGCATGCGGAAGATCTCGTGCTGATGGCCTACGATTACCATCCGAAGGGGACGCCGGAACGCACGCCGGAGCCGAACGGCAAAGTGGCCGAAGCGATCGAGGGAATGCTGGCGGCGGGCGTGCCCGCCGATCGGCTCGTTCTCGGCATCAACCTGTGGAGCGAATCGCCGACGACGGTCGACGACAAGCTGGGCTTGGCCAAGCGCTACGGCTTGAAAGGCGCTTCGTTCTGGCGGCTGACGTTCTACGGGGACGAGTTCGCGGCCGCGATCGACCAAACCGTCCGGAAGGCGGGAGAGTAGCTTGCCGTTCGACCGCCTGTTGAGCCGATACTTCGGGGACGGAGCATGGGAGCTTTCCGAAGGCTTATCGGGATGGAACAATACGACGCGGTTCGTGCGCTCGGGCGGCCGCGACTGGGTGCTGCGCATCTATGAAACCCATAAGGACGCCGGCAAAATCCGCTTCGAGTACGAAATTCTATCGGCGTTAAACGCGATGGCGTTGCCGTTCCAGGTGCCGAAGCCGGTACGTTGTCTCCGCGGCGATACGGTTGTGCGGGCGGAGGACGGCACCGGCCGTCTGGCCTGTCTGTTCGAATATATCGAAGGCCGGAGGCCGCGGACGGACGACGCGGAAGCCGCGGAAGCGTTCGGCCTTGCGACAGGACGCCTGATGGCCGCGCTGGCGGAAGCGCCGGTTGCCCTCGCGCCGATATACGCGCCATACTACGAGCTCGATTCGGCGCATCCGCGCTGTGAGCCGGAACAGGTTGCGGCGTTCTGCGCGTCGCCGCCATCCGAATTCCGCGAGCTGGCAGACGAGCTTGCCGCCATCGGCGACAAGCTTCATCGCGTTCGCGCGACGTTGCCCGCCTATCGTTCGCTGCCGCACCAGCTCGTTCACGGCGACCTGAACGCGTCCAACCTGCTGACGGGCGTCGAGGAAGGAGATACGCGGATTGCCGCGATTCTCGACTTCGAGTTCTGTACGAGGGATCTCCGGGCGATGGAAATCGCCGTCGCCCTTTCCGGCTATATGGAGATGGGCGACAAGGCGGAAGAGATGATCGGCCGATTTCTTCAGGGAGCGGGCGGCGGGCTTAAGCTGGAGCCCGCGGAGGCCGACGCCGTTCCCGCTTTGATGAAGCTGAGAATGCTGGACGTTTTCCTGCACTTCCTGGGCCGGCACTGGGACGGCGTCGATGACGCCGAAGTCGTCCGCGCACAGATTTCATCGGTCTATCGCGGGCTGGGTGAGCTGGCCGCGAAGGAAGAGACGATTCGTACTTTAGTGCATAAATATTTAATGGCATAAATAATAGGTGAGATCGCCCACTCGCCGCCTGATCTTTTGGTTCGGACTTGGAGAACCTTATTTCGTCGAAATCCCCGTCATCGAGCCATGTAACGGATTCTCTGAGGCTGTCGATTAATTGTGGACAGTGTTGACGAGAACGGACGTATGCAGAAAATGTATATGATTTTTCGAACACATTTACACGAATCAGGGCGCAAATTGCGTTTTGTGTATGAAATTTCAAATAGAATCCATGGATTCCATGGCAGCACGGCTCATGGTGTATGATTTTTCGCATACATTTCTTGGTCTCCCGCTGACTTTCGAAGTGATGTACAGTTAATCGACAGCCTCTCTCTGTCCGCATGGTTGGGCAATGGGCAGAGTGAAGAGATTGCAAAAACGAGAGAGCGGGGAGTATTTACATTTCGATAAAAATAGATATACTGGGGCTATGGATACTTTATCGATCGTAAAAGCCTTGTCCAACGAGACGAGAATGAACATTCTGGAGTGGCTGAAGGAGCCGGAAGCCCAGTTCGGCTCTCGCGACGTCATGCCTCCGGACAGCGGCTTCCCCGGAGGCGTCTGCGTCGGATCGATCGCGGACAAAGCCGGGCTGGCGCAATCGGTCATTTCCGGCTATCTGGTCAAAATGCAAAAGGCGGGCTTGCTCGAATCCAGAAGACAAGGGCAGTGGACGTATTATCGGCGCGACGAAGAAGGAATCCGCAGGTTTATCGAGCAACTCCGGGAACGATTGTAGAAGCCGGGGAAAATGGGTTTTATTTGATTTCATATATCTATATTTATAAATATATAGATACAGCTAAAAAGGAGTGGATTACAGATGGAGAAACAGATCGAGGCGTTGCAGGATCAAATCGCGAATACGTTGTTCAAGCCTTTCGCCGCGGGAAGCCTGCGATTGGACAATCGCGTCGTGATGGCGCCAATGACGCGGAGCTTTTCGCCCGGAGGAGTGCCCGGTCCCGATGTCGCCGTCTATTACAAGCGGCGCGCGGAAAACGGCGTAGGCCTGATCGTTACGGAAGGCACGGTTATCAACCACCCGGCGGCGACCGGAGATCCGAACGTGCCGAATCTTCATGAGGAGAAGGCGCTCGCAGGCTGGTCCCGCGTCGTCGAAGCCGTCCACGAGGCCGGCGGAAAAATCGTGCCGCAGCTGTGGCATGTCGGCATGACGCGCGAAAACGGCTCGCTTCCTCATCCCGAAGCGCCGTCAGTCGGTCCTTCCGGATTGAAGCTGAACGGAGAGAAGGCAGGCGAGCCGTTGACGGCCGCGGAGATCGAAGCGATCGTGCAAGCGTTCGGCCAAGCGGCGGCGAACGCGAAAAAAGTCGGCTTCGACGGCATCGAAATCCACGGGGCGCACGGGTATTTGATCGATCAGTTCCTATGGGAGCGGACAAACCGGCGAACGGACGAATACGGCGGAGACGCGGTCGGTCGCACGCGCTTCGCGGCGGACGTCGTCCGGGCTTGCCGGGAGGCGGTCGGTCCCGATTTCCCGATTATTCTCCGTCTGTCGCAATGGAAGTACGACCTGTACGACAGCAAGCTCGCTCCGGATCCGGATTCGCTCGAGCGTCTATTGCGTCCGTTGACCGAAGCCGGCGTCGACGTCTTCCATTGCTCGACGCGCCGGTTCTGGGAGCCGGAATTCGCCGGATCGGAGCTGAACTTTGCGGGCTGGGTCCGCAAGCTGACCGGCAAGCCGACGATCACGGTCGGCTCGATCGGGCTCGATTCGGCGTTCCACGACGACGCTGTCCGCGGCCCGGATTCGGACGCATCCGGCATTCGCGGTTTGCTCGACCGTCTGGAGCACGGGGAATTCGACCTGGTCGCAATCGGACGGGCGTTGCTGAACGATCCGGCCTGGGCCGCCAAAATCCGCGACGGCAAGTTCGACGAGCTGATTCCGTTCCGGCCGGAGGCTCTGAATACGTTGTATTAAGAGCGAACGACGAGGGCATCGGGGTTGCTTCGGCGGCGACGGATCGGACACAGATGACCTTATTATGTCGAAAACCCGTATTTTTTCGAGTGAATCGGACAGAGAATCCGCTATTGCGCTTTTGGACGAACAAATCAAGCAATATAGACGAAAATAAGCGCATCTGTGTCCGAAAGAGCTAAAAAAACGTCGTTTTTCAACAAATAACGGATCTGTAGTCCGATCCATTCTCGGGCAAGCAGCGCTTGGACCTCGGCGCGCCACATCTCGTTCGTTACACCTTCATTCGAGCTCAAGTCCTGAGCTCGAACGTTACCGACACGCGGCAAATTGCATTGGCACCCCAACCATGTTAGAGTTAACGTGATTACCCAGCGCGTCAGTGGGAAATACATGAACGGGGAGCACGCCAATGAAAATCGCCAAAAACTTAACGGAATTAATCGGGAATACGCCGCTGTTGGAGCTGAACAATTTCGCCCGGCTGCACGGGGCGGGGGCGTCGTTGATCGGCAAGCTCGAATATTTCAATCCGGCCGGCAGCGTGAAGGATCGGATCGGCTTCGCCATGATCAAGGACGCGGAGGAAAAGGGACTGCTGGACAAGGACTCCGTCATCGTCGAGCCGACGAGCGGCAATACGGGCGTAGGGCTCGCGTTCGCCGCCGCCGCGCTCGGATACAAGCTGATCATTACGCTGCCGGAGAGCTTCAGCGTTGAGCGCCGGAAGCTGTTGATCGCGTTAGGCGCGGAGTTGGTGCTGACGCCGGCGACGGAAGGCATGGCGGGCGCGATCAAAAAAGCGGACGAAATCGCGAAAGCTTACCCGAAGGCGTTCGTGCCCCAGCAATTTTCGAATCCGGCGAATCCGGCCGTACATCGTTCGACGACAGCGGAAGAGGTATGGCGCGATACGGACGGCCAAGTCGACATTTTCGTTGCGGGAGTCGGCACGGGCGGCACGATCTCCGGCGTCGGCAAGCTGCTTAAGGAACGGAAAAGCGCCGTGCGCGTCGTGGCGGTCGAGCCGCATGATTCACCCGTACTCTCCGGGGGGAGCAAAGGCATGCATAAAATCCAGGGCATCGGCGCGGGCTTCGTCCCGGACAATTACGACGCGTCGGTCGTCGATGAGATCTATCCGGTCAAAAACGAAGACGCGTTCGAAACGGCGAGAGAGCTGGCCAGAACCGAAGGGCTGCTCGTCGGCATTTCCTCCGGAGCCTCCGTATTCGCCGCGCTCCAGCTGTCCAGGAAACCCGAGAACAAGGGCAAGAAGATCGTCGTCGTTCTTCCGGATACGGGGGAGAGGTACTTGTCGGTCGGCTTGTTCCCTGAAGCGTAGGACGTCGGGAGCGGAAGGCGAAGGCAACCATTTCACTTGACGGTATAAAACTCGCGATAGGCCTGCTTCCGTTAGCTAGCTGGACGCCTTGTTCGCGGAGCTGCAAAACAAGTAAAGCCGAAAAAGCCGCCTAAGCGGCTTTTTCTACGTTAAAGAAAGTATAAAATTTCCACTTGATCTTTAGCGATCGGACACAGAAGCCCTTATTTTGCCGAAACCCCCTCATTTTGAAGATGAATCGGACAGAGGATCCGTTATTTCGATGATTTATGGCCGAAATCGCCGTCTCGGAGCCAAATAACGGATCCTGTGTCCGCACAGATGCAAAAAAACCGGTTTTGTTCACAGATAGCGGATCCTCTGTCCGAACGGTTCGGAGCGATAGGGCAAAGAGGATGAAAATACGGTTGGACGTTGGGGCGACGGGACAAAGTGCGGAAAGACGGGGGCAAGCGAAAGCACGGGGGAACGAATCAAATGAGAAAGGACCGTCAGGGTGATTTTCCTTGACGGTTTTTCTTAAGGCTTTAGCCGGTTGAGTGCGTGAAGCGCGCGAAACAAAAAACCACCCGCTATGCGGGTGCAGGGATCGAGGGTTTGACCACCAAGACCATTCCGATAAAATTGAGATGTTCAGGCTCAATGAAAGGAATGGTCTTAGATGGCAAACAAGAATTACAGTCTAGCGCACACGAAGTGGATGTGCAAATACCACATCGTGTTCACCCCGAATTATAGACGGAAAGAGATCTACAATCAAGTGAGAAAAGATTTGATTATATGGTCGGATAATCCGACTCGGGACGCTACTTCTTAACGGGGGCCCCCACGTCCAATGGAGAAGCGAGAATCGTATCCTCGACTTCCTGCAAATATTGTTGTCTCGTCTCGTCGGAAACGTGGTGGATGCCCGTCATGAATTTGTGCCCGAGCACTTCAAGGCCGCAATAATTCAAGATTCCGACGTCGATCGAATTTCGCATCGCGGTCAAAAGATCTCTATCCGTTAACGTTTGTTCGGGATCGGCGGCGGTTTGGAAGACGAACGCTTTTTTATCCGTCAACAGTCCGATCGGCCCTTGCTTGGAATAACGAAAGGCGAAGCCGGTCGAGAACACCCGGTCGATATAGCCTTTCAAGATCGCGGGCCTGCCGTACCACCAAGTCGGAAAAACGAAGTACAACGCGTCCGCCCACCGGATATGCCGATGCTCTTCCTCGAGATCCGCGGCGTATTTTCGTTCGTAAAAGCCGTTCAATTCGCCGTCCGTCAGGACGGGATTAAAGTTGAGCGCGTACAAGTCCCGGATGGCGACTTCCTGATCGCGTTCGCGAAGCGCATTCGCGATCGTATCCCGCACGGCTGCATTGAAGCTGTTCCCGTTGGCGTGCGCATAAATGATGAGGTGGTTCATGTCGAATAGCTCAGCTCCTTCAAGGTTCGGTCGTGGTCCGTTCGCTGTCGCCGGCATGACAATCGCAACGGAATTTGCTATAATGTAACCATATGGTCACTTAAATAATAAGTTACTATTCGGTTACCTGTCAAGCCAGGAGCCGAAATGCGAACGATCGCGCGCGAAAGGCTCGCGCAGGGAGGGTTGCGGAATGCCCGAAGATCAATCGGACAACCTCGTATTCAAAGCGTTGGCCGACCCCAGCAGAAGACTGCTGCTTGACGTGCTCTTCGACAACGACGGACGCACGCTTACGGAGCTGTGCGATTACTTGAACATGACGCGTCACGGCGTGATGAAGCATCTCGGCATTTTGGAAGAAGCCGGATTGATCACGACGCAGAAGAGCGGCAGGGAGAAGTTCCATTACTTGAACGCCGTGCCGATCACGCGAATTCACGATCGGTGGGTAAGCAAATTTGCCAGGCCGTGGACAAGCGGATTAAACCGGTTGAAAATCGAATTGGAGAGTGAACACAAGGTGAACAAACACGTCTATCAAATTTTGATTCAAACGAGTCCCGAACGATTGTGGCAAGCGTTAACCGATCCAGAGATGACGATTCAATATCTCTATCAATCCCGCATCGCTTCCGACTGGAAAGTCGGGAATGAGATCAAGTTCGTCGACGAGAAAGGCAACTTGACCGCGATCGGCATCCTGGAGGCATTCGATCCGCCCCGCAAGCTTTCGCACACCTGGAAGCTGCTGTCGGTTCCGGAAACGGCCGAGGACGAGCCCTCCCGCATTACCTACGAAATCTCGGAAAGACCGGATCATCCGGGCGTAAGCGCGCTTACGGTCACGCACGACCGGTTCGAGGGGGCTCCGAATACGTATCGCTTCGTCGGCAACGGATGGCCCGCGGTGCTGTCCAATTTGAAAACGCTGCTGGAGACGGGCAAGCCGATGATAACCGAAGCTTAACCTTCGATCGCGATCCGGGAATAACTCACACAAGATGGTTGCATTGCCGGCAAAGGCGCGGATAATTGCGAAAAAGGGATGTCCTTCAGGTCATGAGATTGACCTAGAGGACATCCCTATTAAACGTTAGGCTTGTCTCGAGCTAACTGCCCTTCCCGCCGTAATCCGGATGGCCCCATTTTGTCGCCCAGGCGTCCATCTCCCGAAGGACAGCCTGGAAGTCGTCGCCGCTCTCAGTCAGCGCGTATTCCACCGTGACGGGTACGGTGGGGTACACTTTCCGGCTCACGACGCCGGCTTGTTCCAGCAAGCGCAGCGTATCGGTCAGCGATTGCGTGTTAATCCGCTTCGTCGCCCGTTGAAGCTGCTTGAACCTCATCGGACCGGCCGTCAGCTCGGCAAGTATGGGGAAGGCCCATTTGGAACCGAGGATGGTGAGCGCGTTGCAAATATGGGGATATGCGGACGGAGTCGGAGAAGTGTCGTTCGAAGTGGCCATGACTGAATCCCCCTTTACTAACTTATATATAGTTAGTCAATCTATACTGACTATATCCAAACATTTTGTCTTCTTACATTATGTAAGCAGAGTGACTATAATGTCAATTACACGGATCCGTGAAGACTTCAACAACGCACAAGAAAGGAATCTTCCTTATGAATCGATATTATGTTGCTTTGCTTGCCTTGGGCGCCTTCGTCGTCGGGGCAGCCGAACTGATCGTCGGAGGTATCCTGAAGGCGATCTCGGAAGACTTGGGCATCTCGATCGCATTGGCCGGCCAACTGATCACCGTTTTTTCCTTGGCCTTTGCCATCGGAACGCCGATCGTTATCGCCCTGACCTCGCGAATCGCACGCAAAACGATGCTGATCGGCTCGCTTGTTTTATTCTCGGCCGGAAGCGCGATTCCTCTCCTAAGCGAACAGATTTTGACGCTTTTTCTATCGAGAGTTCTCGTCGGTCTCAGCGCCGGCGTCTTCACGGTCGTGGCGTTCGGCGCGGCTGCGAAGCTGGTTCCGGCGGAGCGGGTCGGAAAGGCGATCGGGACGATCGCGCTGGGGATCAGCTGCGCCATGGTCGTCGGCATTCCGCTCGGCATCGCCCTCGCCGATTGGTTCGGCTGGAGAATGATCTTCGCCGGGTTAGCCGTCCTTTCCTTGGCCGTCCTCCTATTGATCGCGCGCGGCTTTCCTCGTGTCGAAGGGGACGCCGCCATCCCCTTAATGAGGCAGCTCGCGATCGTGAGAAATCCGATCCTCTTGACGGGATTCTGTTTTTCGTTTTTTTTCAGCACGAGCAGTTCGGTCATGAACAGCTATGTGACGCCGTACTTGAACTCTGTTCTCAGCATGGAAACCGCGCAGGTCGGTTATATGATGTTCGTCCTTGGGGCGTTCAGCGTCGTCGGTTCGCGCATGGGAGGCCAATGGACGGATCGCTGGGGAACGTCGCGCACGATTTATGCCGGAATCGCCGCGCTTGTGCTGACGCTGGCAATGTTGCCTCCGCTCGCGGCATGGCCGGCCGCGAATCTCGCGCTCTTATCGATCTGGATGTTCGCCATGGCCGCCACGATTCCAGCCATTCAAACTTATTTCGTCCAGCAAGCGCCCGAGGTCGCGAATTTGGCGATTAGCCTCAACGCCTCCTTGCTCCATCTCGGGGTCGCCGTCGGCGCAGGAATCGGGGGCTTCGCGGTGAATGCGGCCGAGACGCCGTTGTACAATCCATGGGCGGCAAGCGCAGCCGCCGCGATCAGCTTGACGCTGGTAGTGCTCTCGGTCTCTCTCGCGAAGAGAAGCAAGGCGGTTTCGTCTGCTGCTCCCTCTCGATAAGACGGAAGGATTAGCGGCATCGATCGCGAATAGGAGAGGAGGGCGATGAATCGCGGAAGGAGTGGGCTGGAATATACGCCGATCGAGATACGAAAACGATGACGAGAACGATAATGATCAGCGATCGGCATCGACGGCGGCTGCGCTTACGGCATGCAGCTGAACGCCTTGATCTATGAAAACGGAAGCTACCGCAGGGCATGCGAAAAATCCGGAAGGGAGGAGAGACCATGAGCGGAGAGAACTACGAATTGGGTTCGGCGACGCCGTTGTTGCGCATGTTCGACGTCGCGAAAGCGAAGGCGTTTTATCTCGATTACTTGGGCTTTCGCGTCGACTGGGAGCATCGCTACGAACCGGGGATGCCGCTGTACATGCAAATATCGTCCGGAAGCTGCAAGCTTCATCTGAGCGAGCATCACGGAGATTGCACGCCCGGATCGGCGGTTCGCATCGAGGCGGCGAACATTCGCGGCTATTACGACCTGCTGGCATCTCGCGATTATGCGTATGCGAGGCCGGGTCTGGAGCGCGCGTTCGGAGGCTACGAGATTCGCGTCGTCGATCCTTTCGGCAACCGGATCGTGTTCTACGAGCAAGCCAAGGAGAACGGGTAATCGGCAGGGCGCGGTCCGCCGCTCTGAAATCCCGGCAATATCGGCATGAAACGAGGGGCGCCTCAGCGCCCCTCGTCTTGTCGTTATCGAGGATGAATCATATGTTCGGGGCGAACGATCGCATCGAACTGCTCTTCGGTGAGGAGGCCGCTTCGCAGGGCGGCTTCCTTCAACGTCAGGCCTTCGGCGTGGGCCGTCTTGGCGATCGCCGCCGCGTTCTCGTAGCCGATATGCGGATTGAGGGCGGTGACGAGCATGAGCGAACGGGCCAGATGATCCCGGATCGCGGCTTCGTTCGCTTCGATCCCGACGGCGCAATGGTCGTTGAACGAGCGGATGGCGTCGGACAGCAGTCTCGCCGATTGCAGAAAGTTGTAGATGATCACCGGCTTGAACACGTTCAGCTCGAAGTTGCCTTGACTGGCGGCGAATCCGATCGTCACGTCATTGCCGAACACTTGGGCGACGACCATCGTGAGCGCTTCCGACTGGGTCGGATTGACTTTGCCCGGCATGATCGAGCTTCCGGGCTCGTTGGCGGGAATCGAGATTTCGCCGATGCCGCTGCGCGGGCCGCTCGCCAGCCACCGGACGTCGTTGGCGATCTTCATCAGATCGGCGGCCAGCGCCTTGAACGCCCCGTGGGCGTGCGCGAGCTCGTCGTGGCTCGTGAGCGCGTGGAATTTGTTCTCGGCGGAACGGAACGCCCGTCCGCTCAATTCGCCGATCTTCGCCGCGACCTTGTCGCCGAAGAGGGGGTGGGCGTTAATGCCGGTGCCGACCGCGGTTCCCCCAATCGCGAGCTCGCGCAGATGTTCGGCCGCTTCCCGAATCATGCGCTCGGATTTCACGAGCATCCGCGCCCAGCCGCCGATCTCCTGTCCGAGCGTCAGCGGCGTGGCGTCCTGCAGGTGGGTTCGGCCGATTTTGATCACGTCCGCGAATTGCCGGCTCTTGTCCTCCAGCGTGGACCTGAGCATGCGGACGGCGGGCAGTACGCGATCCTCGACTTCGATCAGGGCGGCAACGTGCATGGCGGTCGGAAACGTATCGTTGGAGCTTTGCGACTTGTTGACGTCGTCGTTCGGATGGACGCGGATCTCGCTGCCCTTGGCGGCCAGCAGCTGATTCGCCCGGTTCGCGAGCACTTCGTTCACGTTCATGTTCGATTGCGTGCCGCTGCCCGTCTGCCAGACGGAGAGCGGGAAATGGCCGTCCCATTTGCCCTGCAGCACTTCGTCCGCGGCTTCCACGATCGCGTTCGCCGCGTCTTCGCTTAGCTTGCCGAGCTCCGCGTTGACGAGGGCGGCGCTCTTCTTGAGCAGCGCGAACACGCGGATGAGCTCGAGCGGCATTTTCTCCTCGCCGATCCGGAAATTCGCCAGGCTTCGCTCGGTTTGCGCGGCCCACAGCTTATCCGCGGGGACCCGGACTTCTCCCAGAGAGTCTTTCTCGATGCGGTATTCCACGGAATCACCTCCGATATAGGATGGATCTTGCTTTGTAAAATTAAACGTCGGCAAGGGCGGCGGATTCGGGAGGGAAGAGAAGGACGATCATGGGCAAGTCACCCGGTCCGGCCGTCCGCGTCAAGCATCCTCCTTGCGCCGGTCGATCGCTTCGGCCATCGTCTTGTCGGTCAAGTGCGCGTATATCTGGGTCGTTTCCGGCGAAGCGTGGCCGAGCTGCTCCTGGGTTTTGTACAGGTCGTTGCTCAAGTAGTAATCGGTCGCGAACGAGTGCCTGAGCTTATGTACCGAGAGATAGGGCTTGCCGAACCGCTTGGCGTATTTGATGACCATCTCCTGAATGGCCCGTTTCGTCATGCGCGAGCCTTCTTTCTTGCCGTTGGCCAGCGCCAGGAACATCGCTTTCTCCCGCTTCGGCGCTTTGTATCGCGTCTCGCGCTGCGCGAAGTAAGCTTCGAGATCGGCGAGCGCGTCTTGGCGGAAATAGACGGGCGTCTTGAACGTATCGTCGTTTTTCCCTTTGCGGTAAACGTAGACGAGACGCTTCTTCAGATCGATGTCTTCCAGGTTCAGATTGACCAATTCGGATACCCGCAATCCGGAATTGAGAATGAGGCTGACGATGCAGCAGTCGCGGATCTTATTCAGCTCGTGGGCGTACGTCGCTTGCTTGTTGGTCGCGACATCAAACGCGTAATCTTGTTTAATGTAGTTAATGAATTCGATAATTTCTTGCTCCTGAAGCAGCTTGCCTTCCAGCTTGGCGGCGGTGTCCTTCGGCTTATGGGTTCGTTTCACCGACACCTTGGCCATGACGTTGCGCTTCAGGAGCGGGTAGAAGTCGTCGTCTTCGGCGATCTGGCTTAAATAGTGGAACAGCGAACGAAGGGAAGACAGCTTGCGGGAGATCGTCGTCTTCGTGTTCGCCTGGTCCTTCTTCGTCGCGAGAAACATCCGATAATGGTCGACGCTGTCCATGTGCAGCCTCTCCAGGTCGGTTAGCGGGACGTCCGACATTCGCGCCGCCGACGTCAAGCCCTCCGCCATCAACCACGACAGGAACGTCTCGTAATCTCTGACGTATTCGAGCAGGGAGGACGGCGAGAGGTCCGGCAGCTTGTAGTTGATGAATTTCTCGATATACCACGGCATCGCCGGGACGCGGCGGTCGAGCTCTTCGCGGTCTTTGCGCTTCTGCAGGTTCATGTCTTCACCTCGCTAGGGATAATTTAACTTTAATCTTAACCGGGAAGTTATTCAAGGGAAGCGGGGCTCGAATGGCGCGAACGCCGGAGGCGGTACGAGGCGGTACGGAGGTGAACGGCGTTCACCAGAAGTTCATTTCTTCGGCTTGGCGGAGTTTGATACAATGGAGGGCGAGAGCGCGATTCCGATTGGCGATCGGCCAGATCGACCGAGAATTTCGGATCGGCGACAAAATAAACATAATTTTGATTATGTAAACCAATTGGAGCTGTCAGTATGATTAATGCCATTAATCATTCAGCGATCTTGCAAGAAGCCGAAGCGTTCGTTCGCATGCTCGGCGAAGAGACCGGCCGTTCCGTGGCAGAGCGGGAAGCGAGAATGGCCGACATCGCGCGTTCCGTCCGGGAGACCGGCACGTACGCGCATACGCTTGAAGAGCTGACTTACGGGGCCCGCGCGGCATGGCGCAATAACGCCAAATGCATCGGCAGATTGTTCTGGGAGTCGCTCGAGGTGATCGACGAGCGGGAAGCGGACAGCGAGGAGGCGATCCTCGATGCGTTGCTCCGGCATATCGTCCGCGCGACGAACGGAGGCCGCATCCGGCCGACGTTGACGGCGTTCGCGCCGCGGACGCAGGACGGACGAACCATTCGGATCTGGAACCATCAATTGATCCGCTATGCCGGTTACCGGACAAGAAACGGAATCATTGGAGATCCGGCATCGCTCGCGTTGACCGAAGCGGTTCAGCGGCTAGGGTGGCGGGGGGAAGGCGGGAAATACGACGTCCTGCCGCTCGTCGTCCAGCTTGAGGGCCGAACGCCGCAATGGCTTCCGATACCGGAAGCGGCCGTCGCCGAAGTCGCGCTCGAGCATCCGGATCATCCCGCGTTCGCGGAGCTTGGCTTGAAATGGTACGCGGTGCCGATCCTCTCGGACATGGCCCTGGAAATCGGCGGCATCCGCTATACTGCGGCGCCTTTCAACGGCTGGTACATGGGGACGGAGATCGGGGCGCGAAATCTCGCGGATGCCGAGCGTTACGACGAGCTGCCCGGCATCGCGGACAAGCTCGGGATCGACCGCTCGTCGAACGCGACGCTATGGAAGGACCGCGCGCTGCTCGAGCTGAACGCGGCCGTCATCCATTCGTACAAGGCGAGCGGCGTCAGCATCGTCGACCATCATACGGCGGCCGATCAATTCATGCGGTTCATGCGGCGGGAGCAAGCGCAAGGACGAGAAGTGAACGCGCGATGGTCGTGGCTGATCCCCCCGATGTCGCCCTCTGCGACGCCGATCTGGCATCGAAGCGAACTGCAGGAACGGCGGATCCGGCCGGATTACGTCGCGCAGGAACGGCCTTACTGAGCCGTTCGAAGGGGGAATAACGATGGCGCAGAAGCTGCGAGCGGCCGGCCCGCTCAAGCCGTCAAGCCGCGCCCCAGGCGGCTGAAGTACTCCGAGATCGTGCCCCGATACACTTGATGGGCGGTCAACGATTGCTCGAAGTCTCCAGGCGTAACGAAATGCGCCGGCTTGTCGACCGGGCGGCATCCGTTCTGCTCCATGACCGACGCCACGAAGTGGGAGCAGAAGTACGCATTCTCGCGCGGAATCCGCTTGCGGATCAAGACACCGATCAGGCCGAGCAGATGATATTTGTAGCGCTCGGGGCGGCGTTTCATCTCGGCGATGTGGTGCCGCATCTTCTCGTACGCTTCATGGTCGACCGGGATCCGGTACACCGCGCACGAGGCGGAGCGATAGAACGGATCTTTGAAGTCCTCCTGGATGAAGCCGGCGATGAACGGGTTCGTGATCTTTTTCCTCCCGAAGCTGTAAACTTCCTTTAACTCGCTGTCGAAAGAAATGGAAGCATGGTTAAGCGGCGCTTTCGTGAACCATTTGATCGTCTGGCTGAACAGCGTGCCGGTCGCGGTCAGGACGATATAGATGTCGTTTTGTTGCATAGGGGATAACTCCTTCCGAGCGAAATCTTATACCGATATCGTAAGAGATGATGCGCCCTCCGCATAACGCACCAAGGTTGAGGATATCGGCAAGACGTTGGTCCAAGCCCGATCCCCGACTTTCGTCGGAGAAGCCCTCACCTTACCGAAAGGAGACCGCGATGTATCGCATCATGATTTGCGAGGACGATCCGAAGCTATCGTTCCTCTTGAAAGAGAATCTGGAGAAATACGGCTACGAGACGGGGGTCGTCGAACGCTTCGATGGGGTGCTCGACGAATTCAAAGCTTTCGATCCTCATCTCGTCCTGCTGGACGTCAATCTGCCGAAGTACGACGGCTTCTATTGGTGCAGGCAGATTCGCGCGATTTCCAAATGCCGGATTTTGTTCATTTCCGCGCGCGACGGGGAGATGGACCAAGTGATGGCGCTCGAATACGGCGCGGACGATTACGTGACGAAGCCGTTTCATCTGGAAGTCGTGCTGGCGAAAATCCGCAGCCAGTTGCGCCGGGCATACGGCGAATACGCGGAGTCGTCGGAGGAACGAGTCGTGAAGCTGTCGGGCTTGGTCTTGTATCCGGAAAGACTGGAATTGGAGCTGAACGGGACGAGCGGCGCGCTGACGAGAAAGGAAGCCGATCTGCTGGAAATGCTGATGCGCCATTCTCCGCGGGTCGTCGGCCGCGACGCGCTCCTGGACAAGCTGTGGGACGATCAGACGTTTGTGGACGAAAACACGCTGAACGTGAACATCGCCAGATTGCGCAAGAAGCTGCAGGAGCTCGGCATCGACGGCGGATTGGAGACGCTGCGCGGCGCGGGCTATCGGCTGCTGCCGGTATGGGGGGAGCAAGAGGCGCGATGAGACTGTTCCTGCGCGAGCATCTGCCGCTGATCGCCGTTCAGATCGTCGTATTGTTTCTCGTGCTGCTCGTCTACTGGCTGGACGGCTACCGCGACGCGTTGACCGCGCTATATTCGGTTTTTTTGGGCATCGTAGGTTTAGGCGGCTATTTGGCCTATCGATACGCCGCTCATCGCTCGTTGTACCGCAAGCTGGCCGAGCCGCTGGAATCGCTGGACGATTCGCTGCAAGGCGGGAGCGCGGCGCCGCTGCCCGCGGCGGTCGACCGGCTGCTGGAAACCCAATACGGCCATTATCAGCGCAAGCTGAAGGCGGCGGAGAAGGCGCGCGACGATCATCTGACGTTCATCCATCAATGGGTCCATCAGATGAAAACGCCGCTCTCCGTCATTCGCCTGACGATGGAGAATCGGGACGACGCGGGCGCCGCCAGCGTGCGGGAGGAAGCCGACCGAATGGAAAGGGGGCTCGAAACGGTGCTCTACGCCGCCCGGCTCGAGACGTTCGAACGGGACTTCCAGGTCGAGTCCGTGCAGCTCAGGGCGATCGTCGAACGCGCGATACGGGAAAACAGGCGCTACTTCATTTCGAGCAAGGTGTATCCGGAGCTGAACGTCGACGCTTCGCTGTACGTCGAAAGCGACGCGAAGTGGCTCGGCTTCCTGATCGGACAGCTCGTCACGAACGCGATCAAGTATTCGGCGGGCTCCGAACAGAAGGTGACGTTCGAAGCGTCGATTCGCGGGCGGGAAGCCGCGCTCGACATCCGCGATCGCGGCATCGGCATTCCGCCCGAGGATCGCAAGCGCGTGTTCCAGCCTTTCTACACCGGAGACAACGGCCGCAAGTTCCGGGAATCGACCGGCATGGGGCTGTACTTCGTGCAGGAAATCGCCGGCCGGCTCGGACATCGGATCGAGCTGGAATCGGAAGTCGGGAAGGGCACCCGCGTTCGCGTTGCGTTCGTCTCGTACCTTACGAAGATGTAAGGAAAATGAAAGAACAATCGATAGGGCGATTCCCCACTCTCCCGTTACAATGAATTCGGACAGCGGGTCACACGGACCCGCGCGAGGAGAGGAGAGAGACAGAGACAGTCATGACCATACTGCGCGTAAGCCAACTGAACAAAATCTACGGCGGCAAAGTGCCTTCCCGCGCTTTGACCGACATCAACCTGACGATCGACGAAGGGGAGTTCGTCGGCATCATGGGCCCGTCCGGCAGCGGGAAAACGACGCTGCTCAACCTCGTCGCCGCCATCGACGCGCCTACGACGGGCGAAGTATTTATCGACGGGAAAAATCCGCACAAGCTGAAGAAGGCCCAGCTTGCGCGCTTTCGCCGGAAGGAGCTCGGATTCGTCTTCCAGGATTTCAACTTGCTGAGCACGTTGACGGTGGAGGAGAATATCGTGCTCCCGCTCACGCTGGAAGGCGAACGGGTGTCGGTCATGGAAGCGAAGGTCGCCGAGATTGCCGGCAAGCTCGGCATCGCGTCGATCCTGAACAAGCGCACGTACGAGATTTCCGGCGGCCAGGCGCAGCGGACCGCGATCGCGCGGGCGATGATCCATTCGCCGAAGTTTCTGTTCGCGGACGAGCCGACGGGCAATCTCGACTCCAAATCGGCGAAGGACGTCATGGAAATTCTGTCCGCGATCAACCGTTCCGAGCGCACAGCCATGATGCTCGTGACGCACGACGCGGTGGCGGCGAGCTATTGCCATCGGGTCATTTTCATTAAAGACGGCCGGCTGTTCAACGAAATCCATCGTGGAGAGAGCCGGCAGGCGTTCTTCCAGAAAATCATCGACGTGCTGTCGCTGTTGGGAGGGAACGCGCATGACCTTTCGACGATTCGCGTTTAACAACGTCTTCCGCAACAAGCGCACGTACGCCGCCTATTTCCTGAGCAGCGCGTTTTCGGTCATGGCTTTTTTCGTCTACGCCGTCTTCGCCTTCCACCCGGACATGACGAGCGGCAAAGTCCACAAGAACGTCGCGTCCGCGATGCATTTCGCCGAAGTGCTGATCTACGCGTTCGCGTTCTTCTTCGTGCTGTATTCGATGGGCGCGTTTCTGAAGACGAGGAAAAAGGAGTTCGGCCTGATGGTTATGCTCGGCATGACGAACGGTCAGCTTCGGTGGATGATTTTTCTCGAGAACGTCCTGATCGGCTTCTTCGCGACGGCGTTCGGGATCGGGATGGGTCTCGTTCTGTCGAAGCTGATGCTGCTCTCCGCGGAAAATCTGCTCGGCCTGGAGGAAACGCTGCGGTTTTACTTGCCGCTCGAAGCGCTGGCGCTCACGTTCGCTGCCTTCATCGTGCTGTTCGTCGTCATCTCGATGTTCACCGTGGCGATCTTGAGAGGCAACCCTGTTCTCGAATTGATCAAGGGAAGCAGCAAGCCGAAGAAGGAGCCGAAATCGTCGGTCCTGCTGTCGCTGCTTGCCGTTCTGCTGCTCGGAGCGGGCTATACGACCGCGCTGCTGGCCAAGGGAATGGTCGTGTTCGCAGTTATGATCCCGGTCACGCTGGTCGTGATCGTCGGGACGTATTTCCTGTTCACGCAGCTGAGCGTCTACGTCATCCGCAAGAGCCGCGGCAACCGCACGCTCTTCTGGCGCAAGACGAACATGCTGTTCCTGTCCGATCTCGCCTACCGGATGAAGGACAACGCGAGGACGTTTTTCATGGTGGCGATCTTGTCGACGGTGGCGTTCTCGGCGATCGGATCGCTGGTCGGCTTCCGGACGATGACGAACAACATCGTCGTAGACGAAAATCCGTTCGCATTCGAATATACGGCATACGAGGGGCCGACCGAGAAGGCGCAAGCGGATGTTGCGCGGATCGAATCGGCGTTGCAGGAAGAAGGCTTCGCTTACCGCAAGCTCGAGGCGACGTTGTCGATTCAGTCGATCAAAGGGGCGGAGGATCAGGTGTACGTGGCAAAAGCTTCCGAATTCAACGCCTTCGCGGAGGCGTCGGGAGAGCGGCCGGTGGATTTGAAAGCGGGCGAAGCGATGATGATCTATTATACGAATGCGATCATGGGCGGCTATACGGCCGAGCCGAAATCCGTCGAGCTCGAAGCAGGCGTTACGCTCGATCCGATCCGCTCGCAATCTTCCGTAACCTTGCTGTTCGCGCCATACTACGTCATTCCCGACGAGACGTACGATCGTTTGGAACATCGCGGGCTTCAGACGATCTACGCTTTCGATGTCGCGGACTGGAAGCAGACGGAAGAGCTTGGCAGAACGTTGAGCGATCAGCTGGGCGGCAACGACTATCGGTTTATGGCCGTCGCCCACGAGCTTGCGAAGATCAACCAGGATTACGGAATCGTCTTGTTCATCGGATTGTTCATCGGCGCGGTCTTTTTCGTCGCTTCGGGCAGCTTCCTGTACTTCCGGCTCTACGCGGATATGCCGGACGACAAGGAAAAGTTCAAGTCGATCACAAAGCTGGGCTTAACCGAGCGAGAGCTGTCCGGCATCGTGTCGAAGCAGCTGATGATTCTGTTCTTCGTGCCGATCGTCGTCGCGTTCGTGCACGGCGCGGTCGCCTTGACGGCGATGCAGAATATGTTCGGTTACTCGCTCACCGGGACGTCGATGACGGTTCTAGGGACGTTCATGCTCATTCAACTGGTTTACTTCCTGCTTATTCGGTTCCGTTACGTCAGGGAGGTCAGAGCTTGATCGACGTCACGTCGACAATCGAGTCGTTGCGTCTGAGGTTCATTGTTTCCTGTATTGACAGATCCGGCGCGTCTATCTACAATTCAATCATTCTGCGGAAAGCGCGCAAAGAATGGGATGATCATGCTTAGATGGACAATTCGAAGGAACAACGGAATACGATTTATCGCAAAACGTTATGGATCGTCACGATCGCTCAAATATTCGGAGGAGCGGGCCTTGCCGCCGGCGTGACCGTCGGAGCGCTGCTGGCGCGGGAGATGCTCGGAACGGACGGCTACGCGGGCATTCCGGTCGCGCTGATCACGCTGGGGTCGGCGGCGGCCGCCTTTCTAATCGGGCGAATCACGCAGCGGCGGGGACGGAGATTCGGCCTGACGGCGGGATTCCTGGCAGGCGGGATCGGCGCCCTCGGCGTCGTCTGGGCGGGAGCGACGAACGAACTCGCGCTGCTGTTCGCGTCGTTGCTCGTCTACGGCGCGGGGACGTCGACCAATCTGCAAGCCCGTTATGCAGGGACGGATCTGGCGAGACCGGAGCAACGGGCAAGATCGATCAGCATCTCCATGGTGTCCACGACGCTCGGAGCGGTGGCCGGTCCCAATCTCGTCGAGCCGATGGGACGCTTCGCGGCATCCTTCGGACTCCCGGCGCTCACGGGACCGTTTCTGCTGGCGGGAACGGCGTTTCTCTTGGCCGGACTGGTGCTTCTCGTCTTTCTTCGGCCTGACCCGTTTCTTCTCGCCAAAGCGATTGCCGCCGAGGAACGAGCGGAGACGCGTCCGGTCGAGGAAAGTTCCGCGCATCGCGGGGCGCGTCCCCCGGTTAATCGGGGCTTGATCGTCGGTGCGACAGTCATGGTGCTGACCCAAGTCGTCATGGTCGCCATCATGACGATGACGCCGATCCATATGCAGCACCACGGCCACGGATTGAACGCGGTCGGGCTCGTGATCGGCATTCACGTCGCCGCCATGTATTTGCCTTCGCTCGTTACCGGCATTCTCGTCGATCGGTTCGGCCGGAACGCGATGGCCTACGCCGCGGGCGTCACGCTGCTATTGGCCGGCTTGCTCGCCGCCTGGGCGCCCGGAAGCTCGATGCCGTGGCTCGTCGTAGCGCTGGCGTTGCTCGGGCTGGGTTGGAATTTCGGATTGATCAGCGGAACCGCGCAAGTCGTCGACGCCACGACGATACACACCCGCGCCAAAATGCAGGGCAACCTTGACGTGCTCATCGCATTGACGGGAGCCGGCGGGGGTGCGCTCTCCGGCGTCGTCGTCGCTCACTCCAGTTACGGCGCGCTATCGTTAATCGGAGGCGCGCTGGCGCTGCTGCTTCTCCCGGTCGTCTTATGGGCGAGGCGGGATACGCGGCAGCGGGAGGAAACCGGAATCCGCATGTAAAGCAGGAATTTTCCGCGCCTTTTGTCGAAGAATTGGACGACATCGAATCGTATTTATCGTCGTTCTCGCGGGAGGTGCTAAGTATGCGCGTAGATGTCGTGTTGCCGGCCGTGGTCTACCATGGCACTGGCATTTCGAAAGAATGGGCCAAATATATCTATGATCACCGCGTAGTCCCGCTAAAGAAGGATACCGTGGATCCTTGCACGAGACACGCCCATATCGTCATCGGACCGATGGCGGACGCGGACACTGGCAAGATTGTGCAGGATGGGGTAAGATTAAAGAAGGACGCGAGCTGGTTCATGGATAAGATTACCCGGAATTCCGCCAATCGCAGACTTGACGGCTTGGAGCTCGGCAATCAGATCGCGTTCTGCGACGAACGGCTAGCACCGATGCTGCGGCTGTCGGGCGCGTATCTTTTTCAAGGAAGAAGGTGGCGTTATTATGGCATCGGGGAAGAAAATGAACGCATATGAGAAGGCGATTGCCGAGCAGTTGCAGTTGCGCTACGGCTACAAGCCTGCGGAGGCGAAGGCCGTACTCGAGGAGTATCGGGCGGTGATCGGCTTGATCGGCGCTTATCCGATGGCTTCGGATTACGCCGAGTACTTTCACCAGGCGAAGCAGGAAGGGCGAACCGGCAAGGAATGGTTCAACGCCATCGCGAAGCGGAGAGAAGAAGCCGCGGCTTGGGCGCAATAACGGGAACGGGCATCTTTTAACAAAGTCGCGTAACTGCGGCTTTTTTTTCGTTTGACGCGAATTATGGGAACAAATACGAGAATACACGGATTAGTTGACATAATAAATATGATGTAACCTAGATTTCCGAAACCATCAAAACCGCAATCTAAAATAAATATCGGGGACAAAGATCGTCTATAATTTTAGAATACGCTGAACAAAGGGGAGGACCAACATTGAGCGATTATACGGCGCAGGACTTTATCGAAGAGTTGGAGAAGCATCGGAACGAGCAGGATGTGGAGAAGATGAAGCGGTTTTTCAAAAGCTCCGATCCGGATACGTTAGCTATGGGTCTTAACATGCGCACGGTGTTTGAAATTGCGAAGAAGTATATCGGCATGTCCTTGACGGAGATCGAGAAGGTGCTGGAAAGTCCTTACTATGAGGTGAGGATGGGGGCTGTCAGCATTATGGATTATCAGGCGAAGCAAAAAAAGCTTTCCGGCGATCAACGGGAAGCGTTGTTCGATCTGTATATTCGCAGACACGATCGAATTAACAACTGGGATTTGGTGGATCGCTCCGCCCCTTCGGTGGTGGGCACGTATCTTCTCGATAAACCGAGAGATATTGTGTACGATTTGGCGCGCTCCGATAACGCATGGGAACGCAGAACGGCAATTGTCTGCACGTATGCGTTTATTAAAAACGGACAGTACGCGGATACGTTTAACGTCGCCGAAATTCTGATCGACGACCAGGAAGAGTTGATCCAGAAAGCCGTAGGCAGCTGGATTCGCGAAGCCGGTAAATACGATGAACATGCCTTAAAACGTTTTTTGGACGAACATGCGGCCACGATGCCCAGAGTGACGTTGAGGTATGCCATTGAGAAGCTGGACAAGGATACGAAGGATTATTATATGTCCTTGGGTAAGTGAATAAGATTTGCCGGGAGCTGTCACAAAAGTAATGTTGCTCCGCTTGATCTTCCGCTATCGGACACAGAAGACGTTATTTTGCCGAATCCCCCTCATTTTGCTGGCGATTCGGACAGACGATCCGCTATTCCGATGATCCATGGCCGAAAACGCCATCTCGGAGCCAAATAACGGATCCAGGGTCCGCAAAGGCGCGCAAAACCCGGTTTTGTTCACAATTAACGGATCTCCTGTCCGAATGGCCGGGGACGAAGGGCGGGGCGGCCCCTTCTCATTTTCACGAGGAGAAATTATTCGTTAATCATTTCAAGCGCTTCATTCCAAGCCTTCTCATCGCTCATCGGAATGACGCTTCCAGACTTTGCGGTAACGATATACATACCGCCTTTCAGTTGCAGGAAGACCAAGTAGTCCTTTCCTTCTTCGATCGTTGACGGCAAAATCACCGTGCCGTCTTCTTTGATAATCTCGCCTTTATAGGCTTTTACAGTATGAATAGTCGTGAGCGCCGAATATTTGTTTCGCAAATGGATGTATTCGGGGCGGATATGCGCGATCACTTCCGAGTTGGTTATCAAGCTCTCCGTTGTTGCTTCATCAGGGATCAACAATAAAGATTCTGCTGGATCCTTCGCTCTATTTTTCGAGATGGACGGAGACGATTGAATGACTGCCACCAACTGTTCCAGATCGAGGTCATCGGCTAAAAATCGATTTTGATGTTTGATTTGCTTAATATCTACTTTAATCAAACCATCTACATCCAGAATTTTATATACAGGCGAGGGGTACAACCCTCCTTCAAAATGTTCTAAAAACAATAAATACGTCCCGCCTCGTTCCACCCCCGTGTCCTTTGAGTATACATGGATTTCCTTCGACTGAGTGTCACCTTTTAATTGGCGTTCGACGGAAAAAATGTATTCTATGGTCGTGTTATCGAAATTGGAGCTTCCGACAAATTTCCCATACACAATGTGATCCGCGTAACCAATATAATGGTCCAAACTTGTAAACTCAAACGCTCTTAATGCATCTCCAATATATGGGCTTACGGTTGTTTCGGTATTATTTGTACGATTAGATTGATTCAATTTTATAGAAGTAATACAAATAAGAACAATGAGAAGAACGGACAATATGACGATTAACGGGTTTCTTCTAATCGAATTCACAATCGTTTATCCTCCCACTATAATTTAAGAACTGCCACTCGTATGGCCGAGCCAACCTAGAGCATGAACCTGAGTATTGGTGAAATTTGGATCTATACCAACTGCTTGACTAAAAGTCTTTGGCGTGCTTGACCATCTCCCAATCTGACTCGTGTCCGATTCCCGGAACTCCTTATCTTTGAATTAAGATGCACTTCCAGAGAAAATACCAATAATAGCACAATAATATTATTTTCATCCAAACATTGGAACAATTATAAATAAGATCATCGTTAAAAAATTAAAGAAATTTGAACTGTTATGCTAATTGTTATTTGCGTAAACGGATCCTCTGTCCGCGAAGATGCGCAAAACCCGGTTTTGTTCACAATTAGCGGATCCTCTGTCCGAACGGTTCGGGGAGACGGGGCGAACGGGGCGGAACGTCTGCGGCAAGCGGAAAGCACGGGATAAAGTCCGATCACTTACGGGGCTAGCCGCACGAGGCGCTCAACATCGCGGCAGGTCCAAAAATTGGGCGGCGTTCGACATGCTATACTAGAATTGTCGGATGAACACTTTCGCAGCAGGAGAAGGAGGGATCGCTTGAGCACGCTCAAAGACATTGCGGCGCGTCTGGGCTTGTCCGTGGCGACGGTTTCCCGGGTGCTTAATCGCGACAAGCGATTTTCGGTGGCGGAGCAAACGAGGGAAAACATATTCCGGACGGCCGAGGAGCTCGGTTACGTTCGCGCGGCGAAGGACGAAAAAAAGACGACGCCCAGCTTCGGGCTGGTTACGTGGTACAACGAAAGGGAAGAGCTGCTCGACCCTTATTATTTGACGATCCGGCTCGGCGTGGAGAAGACGGCTTTCGCGAGAAATATCCGGTTAAATCGGTTTTTTCGCAAAAACGGGCGATTTCAGTTCGACAGCTCTTCGCTGGACGGCATTATCGCCATCGGCAAATTCAACGAGGAGGAGCTGGCCGGCTTTTCCGACATTACGACGAATATCGTCTGCGTTGACGATGCGCCGAACGATCGGCGATACGACTCGGTCGTCACCGACTTCGAGAAAGCCGTATGCGAAGTGCTCGATTATTTGTACCAGGCGGGACACCGAAGAATCGGCTATATCGGGGGGCGCGATTTTACCGTAAACAACGAGCTGTTCCAGCAGGATTTTCGCGAGCTGGCTTATATTCATTACATGAAACGGAAAGGGCAATACAGATTAAGCGATCTGTATCTCGGACGTTATACGCCGGATGACGGATACGCGCTGGCCAAGGCGATGCTGGAGCGAAAAAAGCTGCCGACGGCCGTGTTTATCGCCAACGATTCTCTGGCGATCGGGGTTATGAGGGCCTTGTACGAGCACGGCGTCTCCGTGCCGGAGGATATCAGTCTGGCCGGCTTCAACGACAACGAATCGTCCCGCTACCTGATCCCGTCGCTGACGACCGTGAAGGTGCATGCCGAATTCATGGGACAGGAGGCGGTCAGCCTGCTGCTGGAAAGAATGGAATCCGGACGGCCGATCGCCAAGCGGGTCGTGCTGCCGACGGAGCTCGTGATCCGGGAGAGCAGCCGTTCCGTAAATCTTGCAAGCAAAGGATGAGGTCAATGTCCAGTATACGAGAAATCGCCCTGAGAGCAGGGGTCAGCGAAGCGACCGTCTCCCGCGTGTTGAGTCAGGATCAGTCGTTCGCCGTTTCGTACGAGACCCGCAAGGCGATCATTCAGGCAGCGGCCCAGTTGAATTACGTCCCTCGCAAAAAAAGCGGCGCCCGCGAATCGAAGGCGACCGTCTATCTGGTGCACCGTCCGTCCGGCAAGGAATCGGCGGGAGACACCTTCTACGTCGAAATCAAATCCGGTTTGGAAGATGAAGGCAACAAACGCGGATACGATATTTATAGCATTAACAATCTGGAGCAAATCCGCAAGCGCGATATGGTTCACGCGGACGGCTTGATCGCGCTCGGCAATTTCGGCGACCAGGAGATGGAGATGATTCGTTCTTTGGCCGCTTCCCTTGTCTTTATCGATGCGCATTTGAAAAACGACGACACCGTCAACCTGGAATCCGAACGGGCAGTCGCCGATATTTTGGGCCATTTGTATTCGCTGGGACACCGCAAAATCGCGTTTCTCGGCGCCAGGGACGAATCGGATACGGATGAACCGGAAATCAGGGAACGGTACGTCCACGAATTTCTCAAAGTCAAAAAATGCTGGAACCCGCAATTCATTAAAATCGGTAAATTCGACGTGCATTCCGGCTATCGGCTGACGAAGGAGCTGCTGGAACGGGACGAGCATCCGACCGCTCTGTTTCTGATCGACGACAAGCTGGCCATCGGAGCCTACAGGGCTATCCGGGAAGCCGGCCTGCGGATCCCGGACGATATCAGCGTCATCGGATATAGCGATTTTCCGGTGTCGAAGTATTTGATTCCGGCGCTGACGACGTACCGCGTCGAATTCGGAGAGATTACCGAAAAGGCCTTCGCTCTGCTTCAGGAGCAGCGGGAAGGAAGAATCCGCGTCAAAAACGAAACGGTAGCGGGCTCCATTGTCGTTCGCGAGAGCACGGGTCCGGTTCAAGCTTGAATTTAGTAAAACATATATAGCGTTTATCATTATTTACTAATGAAAGGGCTGTCATCCCCTGTTACAATGAACTTGCATTCAGCGACACAGTATACACTTAGGGGGAATTCAATTGAGGAAGTCGATGTTTGCGCTTTCGTCGGTCATGATTGCTTCTCTTGTTCTTAGCGCTTGCGGCGGCGGCAACGAATCCGGAAGCCCGCAGCCGAGCGGCGCGGCGCCGAGCTCGGACGTCAAGCTGAACTTCTGGCTGCAAAGCTACGGCGATCGCGCCCAGCAAGCGGCCGCCATGGACGAGATTACCGCCGGCTTCAAGCAGGAAACCGGCATTGAAGTCAGCTACGATATTATCGACTGGAACAGCGCCAACCAGAAGTACAGCCTGGCGATGAACGGCGGCGAATCGCCGGACGTTGCGGAATACTTCTTCCTGTCCAGCTTCGCCAAGATGGGCGGGGAAAATTTCGGCCCGATGCAAATCAACGACATCGCCGCCGAGCTGGACGCCGAGAATACGTACTACCCGTCCGCGCTGAACGAAACGAAGATCGGCGACGACTACTACGGCTTGCCTTGGCGGATGGATACGCGGATTATGATCTATCGCAAGGACCACTTTGAAGAAAACGGCATCGAGCAAGCGCCGAAAACGTGGGACGAGCTCGTCGAGACCGCGGAAAAACTGACCGTCAGAAACGGAGACGCCATTACGCGCAGCGGGGTCGGCTATTTCGTCACCCGCGGCGACTTCACGCAATCCGCCATGGCGACGATGGCGCAGAACGACGGCGCCGTGCTGGATTTCACCGACGAGAAAGTGACGATCAACGAGCCTAACGCGGTCGAAGCGCTGCAATTCATGCAGGATCTGGTGAAGAAGCATAAGGTGACTTCCGAATCGCTTGCTACGCCGACGACGGATTCCTCCACGAAGTTTTTCACGGGCGAAGTGTCCATGCTGCTCGGCGTCAATCCCGACTTCTTGAAAACGCTTGAAGCGCAAGCGCCGCAATTGCTCGACAAGGTCGGCTTTGCCGAGCTGCCTTCCAAATCGGTAACGGGCAACTCCAGCGTCCTGTTCGCGGCTCCGGTATCCGTGTTCAACAGCACGAAGCATCCGGAAGAGGCGAAGCAATTCCTGAAATATTTCCTGCGCGCCGACAATCAGGTCAAGCTGATGAAGGCGACCGGACTGATCAACGCCAACAAGGAAGTCATGCAGGACGAGATGTACGGCACAGAATGGTACGCCGCATTAGCCGCCCAGGCGGAAAGAGCCGTCAACGGCGACTTGCCGGTGCCTTACTGGAGCACGGTGTCGGCTTTCCCGGACGGACCGGTGTCCAGCATGGTGAGCAAAGTGCTCTTCGGCAATGACGTCCAAGCCGCTGCCGACGAGTCGGCGGCGTCCATCGAGAAAATCGTTACCGCAAACCAATAAGCGAATGCTAAGCAGCGGCTGCAAGTCGCCCTCCTCGCGGAAGGCAGCTTGCAGCCGCCTAATCTAACCGCATTTGTACCGAAAGGATGGTGAGCATGGATCAGGTCAAAAAGCGAAGTCTGCTGACAGACTCCTGGGTGCCTTATTTAATGATCCTGCCGGGAATTCTCGGCATTCTGCTGACGAACATCTATCCGAGCGTCAGAGCCGTACTCATGGGATTTTCACAAAACGGCGCTTGGGTGTGGTTGGCCAACTATTCCCGCGTCACGGCTTCGCCGGAGTTTTGGCAGACGTTGTGGAATACCTTCTTCTGGGCGGCGGCGACGCTGGTCTTCGCTTCGTTGCTCGGCCTGTTTGCCGCCGTTCTGCTGAACCGCAATCTGCCCGGCAAAGGCTTTTTCCGGACGATCTTTATCGTCCCGTGGGTAACGCCGCCCGTCGTTGCGGCCATGGTATGGAAATACTTGTACGACGATACGCTGTCGCCGTTTAATTCGATCCTCAAAAGCGTCGGACTGATTCAGGACAACATCGCGTTCCTGGGCAATCCCCAATGGTCATTCGGACCGGTGACGCTGCCGATGCTGGCGCTGCTGGTCATTAACGTATGGGCGACGTTTCCGTTCATGATGGTCATGATCCTCGCCGCGCTGCAAAATATTCCCGCCGGATTGTACGAAGCGGCGCAGATGGACGGCGCCGGCAAGGTTCGCCAGTTTTTCAACATTACGATTCCGGGCATTCTGCCCGTGCTTTCGGTGTCGCTGCTGCTTCAGGGCATCTGGCAGTTCAACAGCTTCAACCTGAATTTCCTGGTCGCGCAAGGAGGGCCGCTCGGCACGACGAAAACATTGGCGGTATCCATCTACCAGGAAGCGTTCGTGAAGTTCGACCACGGCGCGGCCGGAGCCATCAGCGGCGTCATGCTTCTGTGCGTGATGATTCCTGCCGTATTCTATATTCGCAAAACAATGAAATCGCTTTGAGCGATTCTCAAGGCGTTCGGATGGGAGGGGCAATATGAGCTCGAGGTTTACGGTCAGGGGCTTGGCGTTCCATTATTTATGCCTGCTGTTCATTTTCCTGTTTGTGATGTTTCCGTTCTACTGGATGCTGAACACGGCGCTGAAGCCGAAGGAGGACCTGTTTGTGTTGCCGCCGCGCTTCTGGCCGTCGGATCCGACATTTACGGCGTTCAGCGAAGTGATCTCGCGAATTCCGTTTTTCGAGTATTTAAGCAACAGCCTGATCGTCGCCACGCTCACGACGGTCATCGCCATTATGGTTGCGGCTTTCAGCGGGTACAGCATTTCGCGATTTTCGTTTAAGGGAAGACGCAATGTGTTCGGTCTGTTTATCGTGACCCAGCTCGTTCCCGGGGTGCTGCCGCTCGTGCCGTTTTACTTTATTCTGCACGGCATGAATTTGACGAACAGCTATACGGGCATTATTCTTTCGTATTCGACCTGGGCGATCGCATTTTGCACGATGATGCTCCAGAGCTACTTCAGGACGGCATACAGCACGGAAATCGAGGAGAGCGCGCGGATCGACGGCTGCAACCGCTGGGGCGTATTTTTTCGCATCGCGCTGCCGTTGGCCCGTCCCGGCATTATCGCCACGGCGATTTTCGCCTTTCTGCTGGCCTGGAACGATTTTATCTGGGCGAGCATTATCAACACGAAACAGGAATATCGGCTTATTTCCAACGGCATTCAGGATTTCCAATCGCAGTACGGCAATGTATACGTGAACAACACGATGGCCATCGGCATCCTGGCGACGATCCCGGTGCTCGTCATTTTCGCTTTCGCGCAAAAGCATCTGGTCGCCGGACTTAGCGCCGGAGGCGTCAAAGAATAAGAACGGCGGTGAACTATGTATTTATCTCCTTGTATCGACGCATTGTTTATGAAGAGCGGCGCCAGGTTGGACGAACAGCTTCGCACGGTCAAAGAAGCCGGCTACTCGCATTTCGAAATGTGGAGCTGGTGGGACAAGGATCTGGACGCCGTAGAGGCGGCTATGCGGCGTTATGGGCTGCGGGCGACGACGATGTGCACGAAATTCGTTACGCTTACCGAGGACGGCAAACGAGACGAATATTTGGCCGGCCTGCAGGAGAGTATTGCCGCGGCCCGGCGTCTGGGCGTCGAGATGCTCATTACCCAGACCGGCAACGAGACGGACGCGGCCCGGGAGAAGCAGTACGCCAGCCTGATCGGCGGGCTGAGGGCCTGCATTCCTTATCTGGAGGAAAGCGGAATTACGCTTGTCGTAGAACCGCTGAACCACCTGGTCGATCACCCCGGGTATTATTTGACCTCTTCGGACGAAGCCGCCCAAATCATTAAGGAGGTCGGACATCCGCAAGTCAAAATGCTGTTCGATATTTATCATCAACAGATTACCGAAGGGCACCTGGCCTATCGGCTTCAGACGTATCTGCCCTATATCGGGCATATTCATATCGCCGACAATCCGGGCCGCAACGAGCCGGGAACGGGCGAAATCAACTACAGGTACTTGTTGGAGCTGCTGAAGAAACGGGGCTACGGGGGAGCGGTCGGACTGGAGTATTTCCCCGTAAAATCCGTCAAGGAAAGTCTGGGAGAGCTGATGAACAGCTACGAGTCATTATTATACGAGAAGGAGCAATCCAGATGAAAGTATCCGTATACGAAGCCCCAAAGACGCTGACCGTCGCCGAGGTGCCCGACTTGCCGCTCGCTCCGGACGAAATTCGCATTGAAACGATGTACTCCGGCATCAGCCACGGCACCGAAATGAACGTATATCGGGGATATGCGCCCTTTTTCAAAAAAGAATACGATCCGTCCACGCGTCTGTTCGTGGAGCCCCGGGAGGAGAAAACGTGGCAATATCCGATTCGCAGCTGCGACGAGGGCGTCTGGTATCTCGGCTATTCCTCCGTCGGCAAAGTCGTCGAAAAGGGACCGTTGGCGGAAGGAGTCGACATCGGCGACATCGTCTATACGGACGGTCCGCATCAAAGCCAGGTGATCCGCAAGCCCGAACAAGCCTTTAAAGTTCCGCAGGGCGTCCATCCGAAAAACGCGATCGTGTTCACGAACCTGATTACCGCCTTCAACGGCATTCTGGACGCCCGAATCAAGCTTGGCGACATCGTGGTCGTCATGGGTCTGGGCGTCGTCGGCCAGCTTGTCGCGCAGATGGCCAAGCTGTCGGGAGGCATCGTCGTCGGCGTAGATACGATTGACAAGCGGCGTCAGGCGGCGCTGGACAACGGCGCGGATGCCGTTTTCAGTCCGCTCGACACCGACGTTGCCAAGGAAGTCCGCGCCATGTCATCCAACCGCGGCGCGGATGTCGTCATCGACGTGACCGGCTCCTACCACGCCCTGAACGAGGCGATTCGCATCATCGCTCCCGAACGGACGATTATCGCCATGTCCTGGTACCCGAACGAGAGCCGCCTTGCGTTGTCGGAAGAATTCCATCACAACCGAGTGACGATCAAATGCTCGCAGACGAACTACACCGCTCCCGAGTTCGCCCAGATCTGGCCGATCGAACGGAAGCGGGAATGGTGTCTCCAGCTGCTGCCGAAGCTGAAGCTGGACAACATCCTGACCACGACGTTTCCGTTCGCGCAAATCAACGAAGCGTTCGCCACGGTCGACCGTCATCCCGAGAACATTATTCAATGCATTCTGGACTACTCGTCGTAGATCGCGGACTGCCGGGAGTCGACGCCCCCTCGCTTGTCAGCCGTCGGAGGCGTCGGACTTGCCGGCTTGAATGCCGGTGTTGAGCAGCTTCGCTTTCACGTCGATGGAAAAATCGCTTTCCGCAAAACGGTTGGGCCAATCGGGCTCCCAGACTTTCCACAGCCGGTTGCGGGTGCGGTAAAGCGAATTGCCGACGCCGATGATGTCGGCCTTCTCCCGCTGAAGCAGCAGCAGCGTCTCCCGCAATCGATCGTGCATGTGTGTCGAAATGCGGCTGAGGAAGGTTCGGGTCTCCTGTTCCGTGATGACCCGGCGACAGCTCAACTCTCCGATCGAACCTTCAATGGATACGCTGACCTTCATTTCGAGCGCGTCCTGCCTGACGACCGGCCGGATGCGGGTATGCAAGCTGCGGACTTCGAACGAATCGCCGATCTTATAGCTCCGATTGGCCGCCTCCTCGCACGGCAAATTAATGACGCCGCCCTTGTATCGGTTCATCAGCATAAGCGCGTAAGGCGTATGTCTGGCAGGAATGAGTCCCGACATTTTGCCGTCCAAATAGTTGACGATGGCCAGGCCGCTCGCCGACGCCACTTTCCGGGCTTCCTGACGGAGTATAAAGTAGGGGACGGGAGCGATCGGCACCGGACTCTTGGCGATAATATCCAGATCGGTCACCGTCGTTTCCAACGTTTTGCCGGCGAATGCGAACGATTTGATCTCGATTTCCTTCAATTGCTGTCCCATGGTGGTCTCGATCATCGGTTGAATTTGCAAGTATTTTTTTGCCTGGCCTTTCGTAATGATGACGGAGAGCGTTCCTCTCGGCTCGTGGTCGCGGGAGAAGAAATCGAGAAGATGTCCGAGAATTCTGGACTTGGCGATATCCTCGCTGATCAGGAGCGAGGACATGTGGCTGAGCTGCAGCTTCCGTCCCAGCTCGTTGTTGGCGTCTCTGACCGCTCCCAGAACGGTGAGGTTTCTGGTTATGATGGATACGTAAGTAGACGCTCCGAGCTTCCCATGCTCGGAGCTTTGCTGGTCGCTGCCGGGTTTATAGATTTGCGCGGTAAGCTGAATGCCTCCGTCGGGAGTCCGGTCGAGGGCGGCCGCTTGCACGAAGGCCCGGTCGACGAGCTCCATCTGACTCCAGCAACGGGTAAGGCCGGCAAGGACGATAACCAGAAGTAATATCGAGCCGAAGGTTCTCATGCTGCGCTCCTCGTTCTAGGGATTCGTTCTCTTCTGTCCGTGCAAGCGCCGATTGCGCGGCGATCGCAGCATCGATTTCAAAGGAATGCGGACGAATACGTCGCGCAAATCTCTCGCCTTGAGAGGGGCGAGGGAGGTTAGATAGGGCTGTCCCAGCGTGTGCAGACTGGTCAGATGCAGCAGCGTCAGCAGCGATACGATCATGATGCCGAATCCGCCGAGCAGCGCGGCGGCGATCATGAGCGGAAACCGGATAATGCGCAACGCGATGCCCATTTCATAATGGGGAATGGCGAACGAAGCAATACCCGTTAAAGCGACGACGATGACCATGATCGGAGAAGCGATCTTCGCCGAGATAGCCGCCTGACCAATGACGAGCGCCCCGACGATGCTGACGGCCGAGCCGACGGGACGCGGCAAGCGGATGCCGGCCTCCCGGAGCAGCTCGAACGAAATTTCCATCACGAGCGCTTCGAAGAAGGCCGGAAACGGAATGCCTTCCCGGGTGTCCAAAATCGCCAGCAGCAGGACGGTCGGCACGAGCTCCGGATGAAACGTCGACAGCGCGATATAGATGCTTGGCAAAGTAAGCGCAATGAAAAAGGCGAGCAGGCGCAGGAAGCGGATCAACGTTGCGATGACCGTCCGAATATAGTAATCCTCGCTTGCCCCGAAGAAGTCGACGAACAATGCGGGACAAATTAGAATCATCGGCGAATTGTCGACGAGAACGAGGATTTTGCCGTCCAGCAAGGCGGCGGCCGCGCTGTCCGTACGCTCGGTATATCGATACTGGGGGAACGGAGAATAGACGGAGTCCTCGATCCATTCTTCAACGTACGAGGTTTCCGGCACCTCGTAGCGTTCGATGCCCCGCAAGCGGGATTGAAACCGCGCCAGGGTGTCGGGATCGACGACCTGGTCCAAGTAAGCATAGGCGATCTTGGTTCGCATCTCGGTTCCGGCCGTGAACATACGGATCTTGAAGCGGGGAGATTTGACGCGTAGTCTCAGCATCCCCAGATTGATGCTTAGATTTTCGATCGTGCCCTCGCGCGGTCCCTGAACGCCCGGCTCGTTGACCGGTTCCGTCACTTGCCGTTTCGGAATGTTGCCGGCTTCGTAAGCGATCGCTTGCGCCAGACGGTCGACGAAGAGGACGACGCAGCCTTCAAGCACGCGGCCGATCGCCTCATCCATCCGCTCCAGCCGCATCGTCGGCTGAGAGGCCGCGCTTCGCCGATTGATAAAATCGAATATCAGCTCCGGCGTAACCGTCTCCGCCATGCCCACCTCATGATCGACCATGTCCTGCAGCGTCGACTTCATATAATGATTGGCGGAATCCTCGATAAAGGAACGGCAATATACGGAACAAGCGGAGAATTGCTGCTGCGGCCCGTAATTCCACGATTCGATCGCGATATCGTCGCAATCCGCGAAAGCTTCCGCGATCCGCGCCATATTGTCGCGCAGATCGGCGGATATCGCTTCCTCGGGGGGACGGGAGGCCGATCCTCGCTTCATCTCGCAGCACTTCCTTCGGCGGCCGGACGTGTGCCGCCTTTAATCATCGTGATGGACGCAAGCAAAAACACGAACAAGCAGCCGACTCCAATAACGGTGAAAGGCCAAATGGCGTATACATGAGCGTTGAATTCGGCGGGACTCTCGAACATGGTCAACGACAGCAGCAGACATACGAGCGCCGTCGGGTAGATCAGAATGCGCTCGTCGCGCAGACCGACGAGCTGGACAAGCGTCCGATTGAAGATGAGCAGAAATACCGAGGCTTTCATGAAAGAGCCGAGGATCAGGGCGATGCCGATGATCATTTCGAGTCTCTGGAATATATCCGCGATTTGGATTTCTCCCGCCAGCCGAAACAACGAGTATTTCACGTAACCGGCAGCCGGACCGAAAGTCATCAGCGTAGCCAGCGTGGACAACGTCAGAAGCGCTCCGCTGACGGTAACGGCGGCGAACATGCGCCTGCCCACGATTCCCTTGTCCTCCTTCTGGACGAAGGGCAGCAGCATGGAGAAAAATAAAACTTCGCCGAAAGGAAAGCCCGCCACGATAAAGGCGCCGTGAATGAGCGGCTTGATTCCGTCGGGCATTACCGGAAGGAGGAAGGCCGGCTGGTAAGTCGGAATGGCCAGCACGATGACGACGATCGAGAATCCGATCATCACGATCGTCAACAGCATGAACATGCGCGCCATGACCTTCAGTCCGGCGCGAACGGTCAACGCGGCGGTAAAAAGGCTCAGGCCGTTAAAGACGTAAGCCGGCGTCTCTTTCATCATGATGCTCGTAAAAAAATCTCCGATTCCCGTGACGATGGCCGGAATGGCGAACAAGAACATGCCCGTCAACGGAACGGCGAACAGGAGAGTGCCGAAGCGGCCGATCAGGCGTCGGCTGTATTCGATCAGGCTGGCGCCGTCGTGCCTGCGGTACAGATACAGAATCGAGGCCATCACGAGAATTCCGAATGCCCAAGCGGGAATCAGAGCCAGCCACGCATCGTTGTCGGCCGCCTCCGACAACGGATTCGGAATATAGACGATGGCCGAGCCGACCGTAAACGCGATAAGCAAGTTCGCCAGCTGAGCCGACGTAATCGTCAACGTCTTATCCATGCCTTTTCCTCGCAATCTGCACCGTGCATCAGTTCTTCAACCAATCGACCCATCTCATCGCCGCCCACCCGTAAGCCGTTCGCAACACATCGGTCAGATTGGGCCACGGCAAATCGAACATGAAAATAAGCGACAGATACAAGGCGGAAGCGAGAAGCAATCCGTAGCCGATGCCGGCTTTCGGCCTCATCTGCCGATATCGATCCATATCGCCCAGGAACACGGCCGCCAAGCCGATCAGAACGACGATCGTTTTCTCGAACATAGTCCGTTGCCCATCCTTGCCGTTTTTTCTTCTTCGCGGGTGTTCGCATAGCATTTGCTGGAAATCGTAAATTTATTCCCGGAGTGGTGTCTGAGGGCGTTGAAAAAGAATGCGTTTGCCCGGGTATTGTCCATCCTTTGGAACATCGTGTACAGTAACGGTAATAAGGATTGGCCGAAGGGACGGTAATGCTTATCCGAATCAAGTTCAGAGATATGCCGCTCAAGCAGAAGCTGTATCTATGTATTATCTTGCTGGTCATCATGCCGTTATTGCTAGCCGGGTTGTATTTGAATAGGCATTTCACGCGGCTGACGCTGAGCAATTCGAGCGACATCGCCCTTCAGACGCTGAAGCAAACGAAGCAAAATTTCGACGCCTTGATCGCGGATACGGACGATCTTTCCTTGCGAATGATGTCCAACTTGCAAATTCAACGTTTTTTGAAGGAAGAATACGAGAATACGCCGGAATACGAGCTGCATTACAAGGAGATTTTCGCATGGCTGACCGATCTGATCGGATCGAAAGCGCATTACGATACGCTCGGCATCATTAGCGGAGGCCGGGTGGTCTACCAGATGGGCACGCTCGATTCCGGCGTTAACGAGGACCATATCCGAACCGCGGAGGATTTGAAAGGGCGGTTGTATTGGACCTCGGAAAACGAACGGATCTATGCTTATCGGCGGATCATGGATTTTGCGAAATACGGGAACGACCTGGGCGTCATCAAGATGAACGTCTCCGAAGAGGCGATTTACCATTTCTACAAAGATATCAACACGTACGACGGCTCGCAGACTTATTTGATCGACGCATCGGGCAAAGTGCTTTCCTCGACGGATAAGAACGAGATCGGCCGTACATACGGCCAGCATGAAGACCTCAAGCAGCGGATCGCCGATCGGAACGAGGGATACTTCGGGATGACCGTCGGGAGCAAGAACAACATCGTCCTATTTTATCGAATAAGCGGCCCGAACTGGCATGTGGTCCAGACGATTCCGGAAAGCTCCTTTACGTTGCTCAAGACGACGCTTAACACCGTGCTCCTGATTGCGATCGCACTGTGCGCGCTCTTCGGCTTCCTGTTCTCTCTCGTCCAACATCAATACTGGATCAAGCCGCTGGGCAGGCTGCGGGCGGAAATGGCCAAGCTGCGAACGGGGAACTTCAATATATCGCTGAACGATCCGTCCAAGGATGAGATCGGAGAGATTCATCAGGGGTTCATGCGCATGGCCGGACAGCTCAAACGGACAATCGAAGAAGAGTATGTCGGCAGGATCAGGCGCAGGGAGGCGGAACTGACTGCTTTGCAAGCGCAGATCAACCCGCACTTTCTGTACAATACGCTCGATTCCATCCATTGGCTGGCCATGAAGCATCGAAATTACGACGTCAGCGAGCAGATCGAAGCGCTATCCGAAATTTTCAAGCATGTGCTGAGTAAAGGCCAGCCGCTAGTGGCGATCAGCCACGAGCTGGAGTTTCTGGACCATTACATGTTCATTCAGCAGGCGAAGTACGGACAGAGAATCAAGCTGCGGATCGATGCGGATCCCGCGCTGCTGGGGCATCAAGTGCCCAAGCTCATTTTGCAGCCGCTCGTGGAGAACGCCATCCTGCACGGGCTTGAAGAAAAGCTGGAAGGCGGCGCCATCGAAGTGAGAATCGAGCGCGTCGACGGCAACATCCGAATGGTCGTCGCGGACGACGGTCTCGGCGTCGATCAGGATCGCATCAACCGGATGCTGCACGGTGAAGGAGAATGCCAGAACGTGTTCGCATTAAGGAATATCGACGAACGGATCAAGCTGCAGTACGGAAGGGAGTACGGGCTGACGTTCAGCAGCAAGGAAAACGAGGGGACGGTCGTCGAGATGCTGGTCCCGATCGTCGATAAACCCGAGAAGGAGCGGAAAGATGAGGCTGTTGATCGCGGATGACGACGGACAAATCCGGGAAGGCATCAAGGACGGCATAGACTGGTCTTCGCTGGGCATAGAGGAAGTACTGACTGCATCGAACGGCACGGAGGCTTTTGATCTATTTACCGAGTATTCTCCCGAAATAATCGTAACCGATGTCAGAATGCCGGGGATGGACGGCCTGGAATTGCTTAAACGGGTGAAGGAAGTCCGCCCGGCGACGAAAGTCATCATTCTTAGCGGGTACAACGATTTCAAATATCTCAAAAAAGCGATCCAATGGGATGCGGCCGATTACGAAATGAAGCCGATCCGCGCCAGGAGCCTGATACGGCTCATCAAAAAAGTGCGCGAGGACATCATTCGGGAGAAGGTGTCGGAGGAGTCATTTCATAAATATTTGGAATCGCATAAAGAGCTTTTCGTCGAAGAGCTGCTGGCGGGACGAATTCACGACCGGCTGATTCGGTTGGACGGCTTGATGCAATATTTCCAGTTCGACGGCAAGGGGATGTTGTTATGCGTCTGCATCGGACCCGATCGGGACGGCGGAGAGCCGCCCGAAGAAGACGTCGTTGCGGAGGCGCTTCGATACGGAACAGGGGAGCGCGAAGCCGAAGCCGCCGAACTGTGGCTGAGAACGAAGAACGGGTTAAGGGTCGGACTGCTGAAGCTGGAGACGGCCTCTTATCTCTATGCCCGTCATGCCGTCGCTTCGTTGAAGAACCGATTGGCGCACGGTATCCGCGAAGCGGCTTCGTCGAGAGGAATTTCATTGTCCGCGGGCATCAGTCAAGCGGGTAACGTCTCCGAATTCAACGAATTGCTCTCGCAGGCGAAGGAGGCGCGTGCGTTAAGGCTATATGACAGCGAAGGCTCGGTCCATGCGTACGAAGAATCGAACAAGCTTAGGAACGAGACGATCAGAGGGCCGGCCGACGAGGAAGAATTCAAAGCTTGTATCCGTTCCGCAGCCAAGGACCGCGTGATCGAGATGATCGGGGCCGAATTCTCCAAGCTGCGGGATGAGCGGAAATACAGCGCGGAGAGTCTTGTCGCCTACTGTAAATCCTTGATTCACTTGCTCGCTGTCGCCGTGCACGCTTCGTCGGGCGAACTGGCCGATTTCGTTAGGCGGCAATCGGACTTGCTGGACCGCAAATCGCTTTGCAGCATCGAAGATTACGCCGATTTCGTTCGTTCCGCGTACGAACAAGCGTGCGATGACTACCTGCATGCCGGCTTGCCCCGCTTGAGCGCGGTTGTCCAGATGGCCGACGAGTTCATCCGAAAGCATTACGCGGAAGAGCTGAACGTCGAGCGGGTCGCCGAATACGTCGGCAAGACGCCCAACTATTTCAGTCATCTGTTCAAGAAGGAGACGGGCGTTCCGTTCCGGGAATATGTCAATCGCCTGCGAATCGCGAAGGCGAAGGAGCTGATCGGCAAATCGTCGGACCGGATCTACGAAATCGGCGAGAAAGTGGGGTTTTCCGATTACGCCTATTTCACGCAAGTATTCAAGAAGCTGGAAGGCCGCCCGCCGACGGCATTCCGGAATCATCGAAGATAAGCTAAATTTATCGTAGTTTTTTGAAATAGTGAGGGAATCGGATGAACCGTATAATGGGATCTGACGAAGCGCGCTCGTTAGAATCTCGCAATACGGTTTTTTTTACTGGAAGCTTGCCACACATCCGGATAGACAATAAGAGGAGGTCACCGCATGTTACAAGTCCGAAAATCGGCCAAGCTTATTTCGGCAACGCTTGTCTTGACGCTGCTTATTGCGGCTTGCGGGAAGTCGGAATCCGGCGCTCCGGGCAACGGGAATGCCGCGGAATCGCCATCCGCTTCGGCTTCGGCGCCAAACGGAAGCAAAGCCGGAGAGAAGATCAAGCTGACGCTCATGATCGCCCCGGTGGACGATCCCAGCAGCAAAATCGAGGAGCAAATGGTCGCCGAGCACTTCAAGGACAAATACGACATCACGTTCAAGCCTTGGGATTCGAACGTGGAAAAAACGTTGAAAACGACGATTGCCGCCAGCCAGCCGATCGATGTTGCCATGTATTGGCCGGGGGCGATGGAAACGTTCGTCGATTCAGGCATGGCGTTGGATCTGACTCCTTATCTGGATGAGGACGAGGGGGCGTGGCGGAAGACGTTCGTCGGCAATTCGCTGGACGCGGGAACCTATGACGGCAAAGTATACGCGGTGCCTTACGCCGCTGTCTACCCGCTGCTCGAAGTCAACAAGGACATCGCCGACCAGGCCGGAGTAACGTTCCCGGACGGCGAACTGAACTGGGACGACTTTATGCAGAAGCTGGAGACGATTAAAGAGAAGACGGGAATCGTTCCGTTCGGACTGAGCAAGGATTGGGGCACCTGGGTTCCGCGCAATAATCTGATGACGATCTGGCCGGACGATTCATCGCGGAGCGACTTTGCCGCCGGCAAAATCCCGTTTACCGATCCGTTGGTCGTCGAAGCGTTCGAGGCTTCGAAGGAGCTGTACGACAAGTACGTATATCCGGGAAAAGGCGCGTTGTCCACGACGCTGGAGCAGGTCAACGTCGCTTTCAAGGCGGGTAAAATCGCGGTCAAGGCGAACGTCAACATTCTCGCCGCCCAGTCGGTCAAGGAATCCGGTCTGCCCAACGTCCAGATCGTAAGCTGGCCGAACATGGGATTGAATTACGTGCTCGGAGGCTCGAACGGCTACATGGTTCCGGTCAACGTTCCCCATCCCGAAGCGTCCGTGGAAATCATTAAATATTTGACTAGCGCGGAGGTGCTTCAGAAACGCGTCGATACGGGGGCTCCCGTCACGGTCGACGGCGTCGTCTCCGACGATCCCAACTTCGCGCTGTACGCCAAGGACATTGCGAATATTCAAGCCGAGGAAGTCATTCACCTGTCGACGAAGCTCACCGATATTCTCAATACGAAGATGCCCGCAAACTATATCTTCAACGGCAAGTCGTCGCTGGACGAACTGGAGAAGCTGAGACTGGAAGCGACGAGATAAGCGCGGATGAGATACGGCGAAACAGGCAGGGATCGCTTCGGCGAATGCCTGTTTCGCCCGGCGGGAGGAGCAAACGAAGTGATATTCGGCAAGAACGATTTAACGAGGAGAACAAAGCTGCTGGGTGCGGCCTTCTTAATTCCGGCATTGCTGCTCATCGGTTCGACGATGGTCGTTCCGATCGGGTGGAATGCGGTCATGTCCTTCACGACCTGGAACGGAATCGGAGAGATGAAGCCGGTCGGCTGGAGCAATTATGCCGTCTTTTTTCAGGATCCGGTTACGCTGAAAGGTTTCTATTATTCGATTTTTATTGCCGTCGTCTCTTCAACGATCGCGGTGCTGACGGGCTTGCTGCTCGCTCTGATGATTCACCGGGCCGGACGGAAGGAAGGCGCTTTTTACCGATTGGTGTTTTTCGCGCCGGCGATGATGCCGCTTGTTGTCATCGGCTTGCTGTTCACGTTCATTCTCAGTCCCGATACGGGCTTGGTGAACCATGCGCTGCGGGCGATCGGGCTGCAGAGCCTGGAGCGCGCCTGGCTCGCGGAACCGGGAACCGTACTATGGACGATCGCCGCAATCGGCGGCTGGCGCTTCTCGGGCTTCGTCATGATGCTGACGTATACGGCGATCGTGACGCTGCCGGCTTCGATGTTCGAAGCGGCCAAGTTCGAAGGAATGGGCTATTTCAGACAGGTACGCATGATAATCCTGCCTCTCATTATGCCGACGATCCGCCTGGTCACGATGCTGATGCTCATTATTTCCTTCAAAACCTACGATATCGTATGGGCGATGACCCAGGGGGGACCGGGCGATTTTTCGAGAACGGTGCCCGTGCGGATGCTGGATGTCGCTTTCCGGTACAACGAATTCGGATACGCGGCGGCCATATCCGTCATGCTGACGATTGTCGTCTCGTTGGTGATCGCGTTGTCCAGGAAGCTGACGAAAGGAAGCGTATATGAATATTAGAGTTTGGAACTCGGGCGTATGGATGCGCTCCGTGCTCGTCTGCCTGACGATCGTCAATCTATACCCGCTTTTATTTACGATCATGACGTCCCTGAAGACGTCGGACGAATTTTTCTCCGACATCTGGGCGTTTCCCCGCAGTTTTCTGATCGACAACTATAAGCAGGCGTTCGAGGTCGGACGGTTGGGCGAATATTTCTACAACAGCGTCGTGATCGCCCTGGTCTCGCTGACGATGGTGACGGTCGTGGCCGCTTTCGCGGCCTATGCGCTGGCCAGATTGCAAGTTCCGTTCGCGGGCGCCATCGTCGGTCTGCTGCTCGTCATTCAAATTTTGCCGACGGAATCGATGGTCCTGCCTTTGTATATGATGATGTCGAAGCTGAAGCTGCTCGGCGTAACGTACGTTCCCATCACGTCCGCATACATCGGATGGCTGCTTCCCGGAACGATCGTCATTCTGCGCAATTTCTTCCTCTCGATTCCGTCCGAGCTGCTGGAGTCGGCCAGAATCGACGGCAGCGGGGAGATCAGCACGATGTTCCGCATCGCGTTCCCGCTGACGGGAGGAGCGATCGCGACTTGCACCGTTCTCAATTTCTGCTTCGTTTGGGGCGAGCTGCTGTGGGCGCAAATCTCGACGCTTACGACGGAGAGAGGTCTCCCTCTGACCGTCGGGCTCATTAATTTCCAGGGGCAGTACTCTACGAATTGGGGATTGATGACGGCGGCGATCTGCATGATCCTGATTCCGTTGTTCGTTCTGTTCGTCATGCTGCAAAAATACTTCGTTCAGGGACTGACGTCCGGCGCGGTCAAAGGTTGACAGTATATAGAAGCGTAGGAGGTGGCAGGGGAAATGATCACGGATACGATACCGCTCGTCGCGGGGAACGGGAGCGCCCAGCTGCAGAAATATTTGCTCCATCATTCCCTGGAATTCCAGACGGATCGCCGGCGGCCGGCCGTCATCATATGTCCCGGCGGAGGATATCTAAGCACCTCGGACAGGGAAGCGGAGCCGGTCGCGCTGCGGTTCGCATCGCGGGGATATCACGCGTTCGTGTTGCGATATACGACTTGGTTCGGACGGCACGTTCCCGATCCGTACAGCGAACCGCCGGGCGACGCGCGCTCCGCTTTCCCGCAGCCGCTAGTCGAATTGGCCGAGGCGTTGTTGACCGTGCGGAGGAACGCCCGGGAATGGCGTATCGATCCGAACCGAATCGCCATCATCGGCTTTTCCGCGGGCGGACATCTCGCCGCAAGTCTGGGCGTACATTGGGCCGACGGCTTGCTCGAAGAGAAGCTGAGGGCTGACGACAAGGAGCTGTTGCGTCCCGACGCGCTTGTTCTCGGCTATTCGCTTGTCGACCAGGCGCATGCCCTGGAACGGGAGCATCAGGCGCCGTACAAGTCGCTTGTCTATCAAGCGATGTTCGGGCGGTCCGATCCTTCCGCCGAAGAGCTGCAGGCCAGAAGTCCGGTTCGGTACGTCAACGCCGGCACGCCGCCGACTTTTCTGTGGCATACGGCAGACGACGATCTCGTCAGCGCCCGCAACGCCTTGCTGTGGGCGTCCGCGCTGGCGGAAATCGGCATTCCGTATGAGCTTCACATCTTCGAGAGCGGCGTTCACGGATTGTCGCTCGCGGACGAAACGTCGGCGGCGGAAAGCTCGCACGTCAACGCGGAGTGTCAAGCCTGGTTCGATCTGGCGTTGACATGGCTCGGAGGCCGGTTATGACCGGTTGTTGGGAGTTGCCGACCGACCCGGCGGAAGCGGGCTTCGATGGGAATAGGCTCGGTCGAATTCGCGAGCGGCTCGGGGAGCGCATCAGGGAGGGGAAGCTGGCCGGGGCCGCTGCCTGCGTTTCGAAGAAGGGACGGGTCGCCCTTTGCGAGATTCAGGGATACGCCGACGTGGAGAGCGGCAAAGCCTTGCTAGCGAATTCCATCTTCCGCCTGGCCTCCATGACAAAGCCGATCGTCGCCGTTGCCGTCATGAAGCTGGCCGAGCAGGGCGGCTTGGCGCTGGAGGACCCGCTCTCCAGGTTCATCCCCGCATTCGGCGCTCCGCAAGTCGCGGTGCCGCACGGCGAATCGTCCGTTTCGCCTTACGCGCCGAATCCGGATTCGCCTGCCGGCCATATCGCCGAACAAGCCGTGGCATACGCATTGACGCCGGCCGTCCGCGAAGCGACGATTCGCGATCTGTTGACGCACAGCAGCGGATTGGGACAGGGGCCGATCGGGTTTCGCCAAATTACGCTTCCGCCGCCAGGCGCGACGCTGGCCGACCATGTTCCGTCGTGGGTGGGCGCGCCTCTCGATTTTCAGCCCGGCACGAGAACGGGCTACAGTCCTGTCGCGGCCTTCGACCTTCTCGGGAGAATTGTCGAGATCGTCTCGGACATGCCGCTGGACCGTTATTTGCGGCAAATGCTGTTTGAACCGTTAGGAATGAAGGATACCACGTTCGCGCCTTCGAAGGAGCAGTGGGAAAGAGTCGTCACGATGTACCAAAGCACGGAACGGGGGCTGTCGAGATCGGCGGACCAGAAGCCGTTTTTTCATCCCACCTACTTTTCCGGCGCTGCCGGTTTATTCTCGACATTAGAGGATTACGTCCGGTTCGCGCGAATGCTTGCGAACGGCGGTGAATTCGAAGGCCGTCGCATTCTCAATCCGCATACGGTGCAGGCGATGGCGTCTCCGCAGCTTCCGGAGTCTATAGAGGGTTTCCCGAGCGGACAGACATGGGGGCTCGGCATGCGCGTCGTCACCCGCGATCATGCGGCCAATACTTCATTGACGAAAGGAAGCTTCGGATGGAGCGGGGCGTGGGGGACTCATTTCTGGATAGACCCCAAGCATGAGATCGTCGCTGCGCTCATGATCAACCTGGCCAACGCCGGCGGCGCAGACGCCGAGACAGCTCGCGAATTCGAAAGCGACGTCATGGCGGCGCTGCCGGACCGCTAACGGCTCGGTACCCGCGATTCCGGCTCGAGTCGGTTACGGGCGGGGGTGGCTTAAGCAAACTCGGGTTGTCTCGGCAAACCCGAGTTTGCGAACTTTCGCGGATGTAAATCGCAGTCAGGTCGGTTATGATGGAAAAGAACGGACAGTAGTTGGTAGGAGAATGATTAATTTGCTTGCAAAATGCATTAGGTTCCATGAATTCGGCAATCCCGAAGAAGTCTTAAAAGCGGAGTATAAGCGTATTCAACCCCTTCAAAAGAATGAAATACTTGTACGTATGCTTGCGCGGCCTATCAATCCCTCCGACATCATCCCGATAAGAGGAAATTATTCGCATCGAATTTCCTTGCCGGGTATTCCTGGCTATGAAGGGATCGGCATTGTTGAAGACGTAGGCGCTGAGGGAGATCGAAGCCTGATCGGAAAGCGCGTATTGCCTTTGCGAGGCGAGGGGACCTGGCAGGAATTCGTAAAGACGTCCGCCCAATTTGCGGTTGCAGTCCCTGACTCGATCGATGACTATGCAGCCTCACAGTTGTACATTAATCCCGTCACAGCTTGGGTTATTTGTACGGAGGAGTTAGGTTTGAGACCAAGCGATACGTTACTGGTCAATGCCTGCAATTCCGCAATCGGTCGTATTTTTGCCCAATTATCACGAGTCATCGGTTTTCGGTTAATCGCAGTGACTAGAAACCAGGAACCGACGAATGAATTGCTTCGTCTCGGAGCTTCTAATATTATCAACACATCGGAAAACCTCTTATATGAAACCGTTATGGATTTAACACAGGGTTTCGGCGCGGTTGCTGCGGTCGATTCCGTTGGGGGTCCGGCCGGCCATGAATTAGCGTTGTGCGTTCGTCCGAACGGTTCATTTGTATCCTTAGGGCTCTTATCGGGAATCCAATTGAACTGGACAAAAATTCATCAAGCCAAGGTGAACGCTAAAATCTTTCATTTGCGGCATTGGAATCGAAGAGTTTCTACCGGTACATGGCAAGAAACGTTCAATCGATTAATGGCATTAATTACTGCGGGTCAATTAAAATTAAAGGAGCCGGCATACTGTTACGACTTGTCGGAAGTGAAAGAAGCAGTTATCGTTGCAGAATCTTCGGGAAGTGGCAGGGGGAAAGTAATATTAACAAGCGACTATTGACAGGCAACTGGGGCTTGATTATATCGCGCTAGGTCAGACGCTGGACAGTCTATCGGGCGGAGAATGCCAGCGGCTCAAGATAGCCATGGAGCTTTCTCACATTCATAATAAGAACACGGAATACGTCATTCCTGAAGAACTACAAAATAAATTCGTCAAGAACACATACTCAATCTCAATGAAAGTCGTGATTTTTGGATTTCAATATAGCCGCCAAATCCGGCAACCATATGTATGCCGTGGCGGCGACAGAGTCGTCGACGCCTGAGGTGAAATCCACGTTGATCCGGCACCTTAACGAATCGATTGATTTGCAGGAAAAAATTACGGCGTATTTGATGCAGCGAGGGTTTTACCACCTTTGCAACATGAAAGAGCAAGTCCAATTGAACCGGATGAATGCTCAGACGGCCCTTAATCTCCCTTCCTGAACCTTCCACACCTCGCTGTATTTTCACTGATACAGCGGGGTATTTTGAGTGGGAAATGAGAAGGGAGATGGAAAGGACGGATATAACTCCGCCTCCGGAACGGTTGAATTCAAAACGGACCGTTTAGGCAAATTCGCATTTCGGTAAAGTGAGAAAATGTATCGATAGGAACGGCAGCATGAGGCCGGTTTGCCCGGTCTCTTGATATTTTTAAGATGAAATACGTTATAATACTAGAATAGATGACTCGGCAGACCGGAGGATTTTCATGGTTAATAACGACAAGAAGGAATACACCATCAAAGATGTCGCGATCCTCGCTGGAGTATCGACTGCCACGGCCGGACGCGTGCTCGGCGGTTATGGGAGCGTTTCTAACAAAACCGCCAGGTCCGTGATGGAAGCGGCTCAAAAGCTGAACTACATTCCCAACGCGATCGCGCAAAGCATGAAGAAAAGAAATACGAATACAGTCGGCTTGATCGTGGCGAACATTTGCAATCCTTATTTCAGCACGATCGCCAAAGCCACCGAGGAGCATTTGGCCAAACATGGATACCATGTCATTATCTGCAATACGGATGAAGATCTGGACAAAGAAATTTCCTATATCAAAACCCTCTATGAGAAGCGAATAGACGGATTGATGATCGCCACCGCTTTCAAAGGAAATGAGAAGATTTCCGAAGAAATCGGCCGGATGTATGACGGTAAAATCCCGACCCTGATCATAGACCGTGAAATAGCGGGGTTATCCCTCCCGACGGTCACTTCCGATAATTTCAGAGGCGCTTACGACGCGACGAGCCACTTGATCCGGCTGGGTCACAAACGAATCGGAGTCATTGGAACGACAATCAGCACTTTGTACCAAAGGGTCGACGGCTATAAGAAGGCTTTGACGGATAACGGAATTCCGCTAGATCAGGATCTGATCGCGAACAAGGGTGTTCCGAACCTCCAGGCAGGGGACGTGAGGGAAGGCAAAGAAATCGCGATCCACATGCTGACCTCCTCGAAAACGAAAGTGACGGCCATCCTGGCATTAAATAATTTGTTAACCTTCGGCGCCTTGCAAGCCATCCGCGAGTTGGGTTTGAAAATCCCGGACGATGTCGCATTTATCGGCTGGGATGATTTTGAGCTGGCCACTGTCATGAATCCCCCGGTTACGGTGGTTAATCAATCGACCGGAGACATCGCCGCCATCGCTTCCAGCCGGTTGCTTCAAATGATGGATGAACCGGCTCAGGATGAGGCCGACAGAAATCGAAAAGTCGTGCTCGCCACGCAGCTGATTGTCCGGGGATCTTGCGGCGCCTGAACGGATTCCAGATATTTCCTTCAATTCATTTTTCAAAAATCACTTGACTTTGCATACTTCACGAAATATCATAGGCATTAGAAAGAGAACGTTCTCAATTCTCATGAAAGCGCACACGTCATACCAGTCAGCAATAATTGCCCGTTTAGTTGCATTAATATCCAAGTTTCAAATCATTTTTTTACTCAAAAAAAGAGAACGTTATCAATTTTGAAAGCCATTTTGAAAACGCTGCTAAAGTTCGCGGTTTCGGCTTGTCCGTTCGAATGGTGTTGGGGCATAGGAGTTGAAAGTGTGGAAGGAGCATCAAACAAGGAACATACCATCCGGGATGTCGCCAACTTGGCAGGAGTTTCTACCGCAACAGCGGGGAGAGTGCTCGGGGGATACGGCAGCGCATCCCAGAAGACGATGAAAGCTGTTCTGGAAGCCGCTGAAAAACTGAATTACATTCCCAATGCAATCGCGCAAAGCATGAAAAAGAAAAACACCTATACGGTCGGCTTGCTGATCGCGAATATCGCCAACCCGTTTTACAGCACCATCGCGAGAGCTTTGGAAGAGCATTTGATGAAGCAAGGCTATAACATGATCATCTGTAATACGGATGAAGATCTGGACAGGGAAATCACCTATCTCAAAACGTTGTACGAGAAACGGATCGACGGCCTCATCATCGCCAGTGTCCTGAAAGGCACCGAGATGTCGAAAGAGGAAATCCACCGGGTTTATAACGGGAGCATCCCTACGATTATTCTGGACCGCGAGGTGCCCGGTTTGGAGCTGCCGACGGTCACGTCGGACAATTTCGGAGGCGCGTATGAAGCGACCAGCCATTTGATCCGGCTGGGGCACACCAGGATCGGGATTATCGGTACGACGATCAGCACGCTGAGCAAGCGCGTGGAGGGGTACAAGAAAGCGTTGGACCATCATAACCTCCCCTTTACGGAATCGTTCATCTTGGATCAAGACCTTACGGATATCCAGGTTGGAGAGGTGAAGGAAGGTTATAACAAAACGATCACGATGCTGACGAAAAACAGGAAGAAGCCGACCGCGATCCTGGCCTTGAACAACTTATTGACGTTCGGCGCGTTGCTCGCGATCAAGGACTTGGGTCTGGAAATCCCGAAGGACGTGGCGATCATCGGGTGGGACGATTTCGACCTGGCGCCGCTGCTGGAGCCTCCTTTGACCGTGGTCAGGCAAAACCCGTTCAACATTGCCAGCATTACGGCGAATTGGCTACTGGATTTGATCAACGGTGTCGGAATGCAGGACGGTTCGGAAATCGTGCTTTCCACGCAGTTGGTCGTCCGGGGGTCATGCGGTCAGCCGATTGAAAGGCGGTGGTCATGATGTGAGAACCGTGGAGACGACCCCAAACGGGGGTTGACTTTAAACCAAAATGAGAACGTTCTCATATTCATTTCAATGACAACCTGCAGTTCATTAAAAAAACAAATAAAATCGGAAACGGAGTGTTGAACATGATGAGAGTGATTCAAATCGGAGCCGGATTCTGGGGCGGCGGATGGACAAGTGTCCTCAAAGAATCTCCTTATACGGAATTGGTGGCGCTTGTAGACCTGAATGAACAAACCTTGCATAGAGTTGGCGACGAAGTCGGACTTCCGAAAGAGCGCAGATTCACGAATTTCCAGGAAGCGCTGAAAAACGTGGAAGCCGACGCCGCCCTGGTGGTTACGCCTCCCCCTTTCCACGAATCCGTGGCGCTTGAAGCGCTCGAAGCCGGTCTCCACTGCATGGTCGAGAAACCGATCGCGGATACGCTTGCCGGCGCGGACCGGATCGTCCGCAAAGCGAAGGAAAAAGGCTTGTACGTCATGATCACGCAAAGCCACCGGTTCAAGAGAGGGCCTCGCACCGTTCGTCGTTTGATCCAGCAAGGCGCGGTCGGCAAGATTGAAGCCCTGTACGGCCGTTACAGAAAAGCGCCGATGTTCACGGGGTTCCGTGCGGAAATGGATGAGCCGCTGATCGTGGACCAATCCATCCACCATTTCGACTATATCCGCGGCATTTTCGGCCTGGAACCGGATTATGTCCGCGCCCGGAGCTTCAACCCAAGCTGGTCGTACTTCAAGGGCAATGCTTCGGCCTTCGTCGAGTTCGAATCTAAGGATGGCACGATGGTTTCTTACACGGGTTCTTGGGTGGCCCGCCGCCCGCATACGCAATGGGACGGATCCTGGGAAGTTCACGGTACTTACGCATCGCTTTATTGGGATGACAACCGCGTCTTGATTTATCCGCACGAGAACGTGATCGGCGACACCGTATTCTACCAAGGAGCCATCGAGAGAGCGAACGATATTCTCGAAGTTCCGCTCGACAACGTGGAAGCGGAAGAAAGATACGGCACGCTTAAGGAATTCACGTCATCAATCAAGGAAGGCCGGCAGCCGGAAACGTACGGCGAGGACAACATGCGCAGCTTGAACCTGGTGCTGGCCGCCGTCGAGTCGACCAAAAGGGGAGGAGAGCGCATCGACCTGAACGAGTTTTTCCAGTCCAACATTCAAAAAAACGGCTAAATAGGGGGGCCACGCATGAAAATCTCATTCAATACTTGGGCATACAGCAGTTTTCCGGTTTGGGTGCCTTCTTATCCGCTGGAAGTCGTGATCGAACGGCTCGCCTCCATGGGCTACGACGGAATCGAGATCGGCTGCGCGAATCCGCACGCTTGGCCGGACCATGTCTCGCCGGAACGGCGCAAATTCATTCTCCAGCATTTGAAAAACAACAACCTGGCCGTTTCGTCCATGCTTCCGGCTCCGGGCGGCGGACCGGGCAACAACCCGAGCTCGTTGATCAAAGAAGAGCGCGAATTCGCGGTGAAGCATTACAAGGACGTCGTACGCCTGGCTCATGAGTGGGAATGTCCCACGGTCATCTGGGTTGCCGGGTGGGCCTCGTTCGGAATGCCGCAGAAGGACGCCTGGAACTACAGCCGGGAAGGCCTGGCCGAAGTCGCGCGTTATGCGAAAGAACTCGGCATCACGATGGTTGTCGAGCCCACTCCGGTGGACAGCAATCTGATCGAAACCGCGGACGATGCGCTCCAACTGGCCGAAGAAACCCGCGAATCCAACGTCAAAGTGATGTTCGATACGATCCATGCGCTGTACCGGAACGAAGTGCCGAGCGACTATGTTTACCGGATGAAAGACAAGTTGCACCACGTCCACATTTCCGATAACGATCGTTTGCCTCCAGGCCAGGGCTACGGCAACTTCGACACCGTTCTGAAAGCTCTTAAAGAAATCGACTATCAAGGCTACCTCACCATGGAGGTCGGATTCCATACGAGAAAAGCGGATCCCGACTGGTATGCGCAAACGTCCATCGACTTCCTGCGTTCCAAACTGGCTTCGCTGTAATGAAGGGAAGGGGCCCGGCCGGGCAAACCATTCATGACCTGATGTAAGCGCTCTATTGGCGGCGGCTTCACAAAAATTCAAATATTTATTGGGGGAAAGAACCATGTTCAGGAAATTGTCGGCAGTATGTTTGACGGCATCACTCGTGTTTGTGCTCGCTGCATGCGGATCCAGCAAATCGGGCGACGGCGGGGTATCCTCACCGTCTGCCGCTGCCACCGGCAGCGCGCCTGCCGGGCAGGAAGTCAACCTCAACCCCACTTCGGTTGAAGGCGTTGGGCCTAACGGCGAGAAAGCGGAGCTGCCTTCCGTCCTCACCCTGACGGACGAAGAGATACAAAAACTGAAAGAAGGCAATTTCACGGCTGCTTTCGTCTACCACATGCAAAGCAATGATCATAACCAGATCAAGCTCGCAGCAGCGAAGAAGACCTTGCAAGATCTTGGGGTAAAAGTGGTTTCCACCACGGACGCCAACTTTAATGCCCAAACGATGATCGGCCAGATCGAAAGCACGATGGCACTGAAGCCGAGTGTCATGATCGCGATGCCCGTCGACCCGGATGCGACCTCTTCCGCATTCCGCGAAGTGCAAAAAGCGGGAACCAAGCTGGTGTTCATGGAAAACGTTCCGGCCGGTTTCAAACCGGGCGAATATACGAGCCTGATCAACTCGGACAGCTACGGCAACGGCAAAGCGGCAGCCGAAATCATGGCCCAGCAAATCGGTTACAAAGGCGAAGTCGCCATGGTGTACTACGATGCGGTTTTCTTCGTTACCAACGAACGCGACCGGGGCTTCAAAGAAACGATCCAGAAGTACCCGGACATCAAGCTGGTTGCCGAGTCCGGATTCGCGGACCCGAACAAAGTCGGCGAAGTGGCGGATGGTCTGTTCGCACGTTATCCGGATCTTAAAGGCGTCTATGCCAGCTGGGACGTGCCGGCTGAGAGCATCATCGCTTCGGCGAAGTCCATCGGCAAGAACGACGTCATTCTCACGACGGTCGATTTGGGTCTCAATACGGCCCGCATGATCGCGGAAGACGGATTCATCCGCGGCACGACGACCGCCCGTTCCTACGACCAAGGCGTTGCGGAAGCGATGGCAGCCGCTTATGCCCTGCTTGGCAAAGAAGCTCCGTCCTATATTTGCCCGCCGGCCCTTCCGGTCGTGAAATCGAACGTGCTTGAAGCGTTCGAGACGGCGTACCACAAAGATGCTCCTAAGGAAATCGTGGATGTCGTCAGCAAAAACAAGTAAACGATAAGCTTCCGGCCTCGTTAAGCGGCGTAAGCCGCTTAACGGGGGCTCTGCTTAAAAGATTGGAAATCGAACCATACACGGGGTGTGACACATGCAAAACAACCGATCGCTGCTTGGCATTCCGCAGGGGGCGAAAGTGAAATTCAACTTCAGCAATTACATGGTTTACATCATTTTCGTGATCGTTCTGCTGATTTTCGCCCTGTGGCACGGCGAGAAATTTTTCTCCGCCAACAACATTCTCAACATCACCCGGCAAACCGCCATGATTTCCATTATGGCCGTGGCCAGCACCTTCGTCATTGCAGCCGGACAAATCGACCTTTCCATCGGTTCCATCGTGGCATTGTCATCGCTTGTCACCGCTCTCGTCCTACAGAGCACGGACAACCTGTTCCTGGCCATCGGATCCGGCCTGGTGACGGGCGCGGTAATCGGTTTGTTCAACGGGTTCTTCGTGGCCAAAATCAGGATCCCCGCGTTTCTGGTCACCCTCGGAACGCTTAGTCTCGTCAAGGGCGCGGCGATGTGGGCAACGAACACTTCGGCCGTACCGATTACGAACGAAACGTATACGCAAATATTCGGCCTGGGAACGATCGGCCCGATTCCGATTCTGTTCGTCTGGACGTTGATCGTGGCGGCCATCGGCTATTTTGCTTTGACCAAGCTGCCATTCGGCAAAAAAGTGCTCGCGACCGGGGGCAATGAAACCTCGGCGAAATACACCGGTATTAACGTAGCCCGTACGACGATGGCGGTATTCATGCTTTCCGGCATTGCGGCCGCTTTCGCGGGCATGCTTTATGCAGGACGGGTGCAGACCGCACGGTACACGTTCGGGGAAGGCGACGAACTTTCCGTTATCGCGGCCGTCATTCTCGGCGGCACCAGCATGGCCGGCGGCGTAGGCACGGTTATCGGTTCCGTGGTCGGTTCCTTGCTGATGGGCGTGATCAACAACGGGCTGATCATCGGCGGCCTGAGCGTCAGCCAGCAAATGATGGTGCGCGGCGGGATCATCATTCTGTTCGTTACGCTGAGCATGCTTGCCACTCGGGGTAGCGCATTTAAGAGGTGAACGATATGAGCGAGTGTATTCTCGAGATGGACGGCATCAACAAATCGTTCAACGGCGTCAAGGTTTTGAAGAACGTGGGCCTGAAAATCAAGAAGGGCGAAGTGCATGCGCTGGTGGGCGGAAATGGCGCCGGGAAGTCCACTATGATGAAAATCCTGACCGGAGTATATACGGCGGACTCGGGAAAGATCCGGATCGGCGGCGAGCCGGTGAAGTTCGAATCCGCGCAGGATTCCAGCCGTTACGGGATCCGCATGATCTTCCAGGAACTCAGCTTGGTCCCCACGATGACGGTGGCGGAGAACATCTTCCTGAACCAAAAGCCGAAAGCCAAAGGCTTACCCATCATCAACAACCGCCAAATGGAGAAAAAAGCCGCAGAGCTGCTGCGCGAATTCGAAATCGACCTCGATCCTTCCCGGGTCGTCAACACGCTTGGCGTAGGGTATTGCCAGCTGGTCGAAATCGCGAAAGCTTTATCCCGGGACGCCAAGATTCTGGTCCTGGACGAACCGACGGCATCGCTTACGGAAGCGGAGACCCAAATCCTGTTCGGCATCGTCAGGAAACTCAAGGCCAGAGGCGTCACGATGGTCTACATTTCCCACCGGATGCATGAGATTTTCCAGATCACGGACTCCATCACCATCATGAGAGACGGTCAGCATATCATCACGGACGACACCAAGAACTTCAGCATGGACTCCATCATCCATCACATGCTCGGCAGCACGACGGTCGAAAAAGCGTTCAAAAGGATGCACCGGGAGAGAAAACCGTCAAACGCCAACATTTTGGAAGTCAAACGCCTGCACATTAACGCCAAACTGAAGGATGTCAGTTTTGAATTGAAGAAAGGCGAGGTACTCGGCTTCGCCGGATTGATGGGTTCGGGAAGAACGGAAATCGCCGAAGCGATCTTCGGCATCAACCCCGCGAAAAGCGGAGATATCATCGTGGATCAGAAGCCCGTAAAAATCCGAAACGTGAAAGACGCCATCGATGCCGGCATCGCCTTGATCCCCGAAGACCGGAGAAGACAAGGCCTTGTCTTGATCCACACGGTGAAGGACAACATGATTTTGCCCGTCGTGGACAAGTTGAAGAAGGGTCTGGGCTTGGACAAAAAACGCGTGGAAAACATTGTTCAATCCAAAATCGGTGAACTTGCCATAAAAACAGACAACAGCAACAAAGTCATCTCCCTCTTATCCGGAGGAAACCAGCAGAAAGTCGTCATCGCCAAATGGCTGGAAACTGGGCCGAAAGTGCTGATGATGGACGAGCCGACCGCGGGCATCGATATCGGCGCCAAAGGCGAGATCATCGACATGATCCGGCGGCTGGCCGATCAAGGGAACAGCTTTATTCTGATCTCTTCGGAACTCAGCGAACTCATGGCGATTTGCGACCGCATCATCGTGCTCAAGGACGGCCGGATCACGGGAGAACTGAACGGAGAAGACATCCCGTCCGAGGAAATCCTGCAGCATGCCATTCAACAGTAAACCGGTCTGACGGAGATGGAGGGGATCGGCGTGATCGTATTCAGCGTCGCCTGATCAAACGATAACATTCCGTCCGGAACATTCAGGGGGAGAACGCATGAAGAAGCTTCGCTGGGGCATTTTGGGATGCGCTCAAATCGCGGTAAACGACATCATTCCGGCCATCCGGCCATCCGAGCTTGGAGAGGTTGCGGCCATTGCCAGCCGGGATGAGTCCAAAGCCGGGCGGACTGCGGAGTCTCTGGGCATTCCGCAGGCTTACGGCAGTTACGAAGCGCTGCTGGCGGACGACAGCATCGACGCGGTGTATATCCCGCTGCCCAACCACATGCACTACGAATGGACAATCCGCGCGGCGGAAACGGGCAAGCATATTCTCTGCGAAAAGCCGCTCAGTTTGAACGCCCGCGAAGCGGAGCAAATGGTCGAGGCCTGCGGGAAGCACGGCGTCAAGCTTGCCGAAGCGTTCATGTACCGTTATCATCCGCGCTATGAACGGATACTCGAGATCATCCGTTCCGGCGAAATCGGCGAGCTGCGGGGTTTGCAAGGTACTTTCACGTTCAATATGGGACCCGCTTCGGATAACATCCGTTTGAAAGCCGACATGGGGGGAGGGGCCCTGTACGACGTCGGATGCTATTTAATCAGCGCCGGCAGGCTGCTGCTCGGCCGGGAGCCCAGGGCTGCAACCGTTCGTTCGCTGGTTTCTCCGGAATATGGCGATGTCGACTTGATGGCGGCCGGGCTGCTGGAGTTCGGCGACGGGCTGAACATGACCTTCCAGTGCGGGATGAGGGCCGAATTCCGCGACACGGTGGAAATCATCGGCACGGACGGACGCATCGGCATCCCGGATGCCTTCCTTCCATGGCCGGGCTTGACCGCGAATTATTCGGTTACGGTGAAGGGCGAACGGAGGGAAGAACAGGCGGAAGCCTTGAACACCTATTGCCTGCAGGTCGACAGGTTTGCCCGAAGCATTCTGAACGCAGAGCCGCTTGCCTTTGATCCGAAAGATGCCGTTGCCAACATGAAGGTCATCGACGCGTGTTTGCAGTCTGCAAAAGAGGAAACCCGTGTCGAGCTTCCTCAGTGATAAGCAAAGGAGGGATTTGTCTTGACGATCATGAAAGGCGTCATATTTCCTGGTGATAAGAAAGTCGAGGTTAGGGAATTTCCAGTTCCAGTTCCGGGAGCGGGCGAGGTACGGGTGAAGCTGAAAGCGTCGGCGATCTGCCGAAGCGATATGAGCCTCTACTACGGAAATCCGGTGGTAGGAGGGGAGGCCGCAAAGACGGGAGCCATCATTCCCGGGCATGAGCCGGCCGGCGTGGTGGAAAGCGTGGGCGAAAACGTGAAGCACGTCAAACCGGGCGACCGTGTGGCCGTTTATTTGGCGGTCGGCTGCGGGCAGTGCGATCACTGCAAAAGCGGCTACATGATGTTCTGTCCGACCTGGCAATGTGTCGGTTTTGACCAGCATGGCGGCGACGCCGACTATATGATCGTGCCCGAGATCAATTGCATGAAATTGCCCGACGAGATGAGTTTCCGGACCGCGGCGGTTTCGACGGATGCGGTCGGAACGCTGTATCATGCCCAGAAGAGTCTGGCCGTCAGCGGCAGGGATACCGTTTCGATTTTCGGTCTCGGCCCTATGGGAGGAGCGGGCATCCTGGTAGCCAAGGCGCTTGGCGCCACCGTCATCGCCGTCGACATGATCGATGAACGACTTGAGCTCGCCAAGGAATTGGGAGCGGATCACGTCCTGAACGGCCGCGAAATGAACGTCGTGGAAGAAATCAAAAGACTGACTGGTGGGAACCGTTGATCGGTTCCTGGTATTTTCCGATTCAGGAGTTCGAGGAAATCACTGAATTCATTGTCAGGAAAAACATTCCCGTCGACAAGCTCATCACGCATACGTTCCGGCTGGAAGAAGCGGAGACGGCGTTCCGGCTGTTCGATGAACGCAAGACCGAGAAAGCGGTATTCGTTTGGGATTGAGGTTTTTTTGAATCGAGTAGGTGAGGGCGCGAGCCCTCGACCTCTCGACCTCTCACACCACCGTACATACGGGTCCGCATACTTCGATTCCAAAGGGTTAACAAAACACCAGGTAACGAGAAAGCAGTCTCTAAAGCCCTTTTGTTAAGTTAAGATGTTCAGCTTACTAAGATGTTCAGCTTACGGGCAGGAGAGCAGAATAACTTTCTGCTTCTGTATCGACGACGGGACGGTGGTACGGCAATAACATAGGTTCTTCAGTTATTACAATTTCACAAAACTCGTATTTTGTACATATGTAAACCAACCAGAGAAAAGCCCCCCGTTATCGGGAGGCTTGCACAAATCCTTGTTGTGCTGAGCAAGTATTTTTGTGGAATTAGAGCCGTGTCTTTGCAAATGCTCTTACAATCATCGCGGCAGCTTCTGCTCGTGTTGCTTCTCCCTGTGGCTGAAGCCTATCGGCCGTGATCCCTGCCAAAATTCCGTTAGCAATGGCCGTGATTATATCTTCTTGTGCCCATTTTGAAATGGAATCTGCATCTTTGAACGTCATTTTTGCAGTAGCAGGTTTTAATTCCAATGCCTTCACAAGCATCACGGCCATTTGCTCGCGTGAAATGCGATCGTTTGCTCCAAAATGCTTATCCGAATAACCACTTACGATCCCTTTGGCGTACGCCGCAGCAATAGCATCACGGGCCCAATGGTTAGCTATATCGTCAAATCCTTTACCACCTTCGAGCGGCTCCAATCCGAGTGCACGTACAAGAAAGGTTGTAAATTCTGCCCGAGTCACCTTTTGATTCGGAGCAAATGTGCCATCCGGCAAGCCTTGAACGATCCCCTGATCCACCAATTGGATTATAGCGCTCTCCGCCCAGTGCCCTTTAATGTCCGAGGGTTGCTTAACTTTCGAAACTTCCTCTCCTTGCTCAGAGGCAGCGCGGCTTGTATCTAGGAAAAGCCCGACAATTGTGGGATCTGCAAGCTCGCCCGAAATTGTTTTTTCGGCTTGGTTGACTGCCTGGTTGCTCAGTTCCTTCCACTTGCCTTCTTTAGATGACCACTGGTAAAGGATAAGCTGCGACCATTCTTGGGTAGTTAAGGTAGAGTCCACCTTTATCGTAATCCGTTGCGCTTTGTTCCATGTAACGACCTTATCTGTGCTCAGCTTATACGCTTCCTTCATAAATTGCAAGCTGGAAGGATAGGCAGGAAAATCAGTTCCAGTTATTTGTTCAACAGTCAATGTGACATCTTCGGAGACTGAATTCGGTAGCACTTTTACCGTAATCGCTCCAGACGACACTACTCCACCATTCGCTTTTGATATCTTTTGTTTAGCAGCTGCTTTATCTGTAGTTGTTGGAATTCCTCCGCCGCCACCAAAAACTGGACCGCCCGGTCCTGGACCTGGACCTGGGGGATTTACTTTCTGGTCATCATAGGCTACAAAAGTGGTAAAATGCTTCGTCCAAATAATGAGATCTTTGCCGACATTGATTTTTGCCTCTCCGTTAACAATAATCTCTCGACTAGCTACCTCCAACGTATCCGCACTAAGTTCCTGATCTATTGGGTGAAATTTCCCTTGCTTAATGTAGCCCGTTTTTCGGCCTGCTTGCCCCGGAATGACAAGTCTTACCGGCTGATCAAAAAGCAGCTCCTGATCGCTAAGTCCAACTTCGATAACAGTAAGAATAGATGTTGCACCGGCAACCGATACACTATTGTTCGGTCTGACTGCAGGCAGCATAATGCTTCCATCCCAATTAGCTGCCCCACTGATTAGAGTTCCATGGGGAACTAACATCTCAACTTGACCGGCAGACGTCTGCATTTCCGCCTTTATTAGTGGCGAAATTGCCACCTTTAAACTCTCATTCACTTGTTGAGCATCATATTGCAACTTGGTATTGTCCGCTTGTTTTGTTACAGTTACGGTAAATCCATGTTCCCCAACCGGAATCGTTTGATTCGGATTGTTAACTTCTACTTTTTTATCATGCACTGTGACTGGTATTTGTGCCCACTCTTTTTGGTCAAGTGAGTGGACGGTAATCGCCGCCGTACCTACCCCTACTGCCCTGACATCACCTTCCCGGCTAACCTCTGCTACTTTTTCATCGGAGCTCGACCAGAGCAATGTATTAAAAGTAGCGTTCGTCGGTATAATGGTTGGTCGCAGTTTGGCAGGCTGATCGCCAACCGTAAGAACGAGCTTTTCCGGATTCACGGTTATAGAGATAATCGGTATGAAGTCGATTTTTGTAAGCGTAAAATCCTTGCTTGATAAGTTGTTGTAATAGGCTGCCGTTGGCGTGAAATCGGTAATGAGGTTGCCTGATAGGTGCAGCGATCTAAGATTTGTTAGATTACTTAAGGCTTGAATATCCGTAATTCGGTTCTGTTTTAACTCTACAGACCACAACCCCGTCAAACTTGCCAACGGCGTAATATCTTCAATCTGATTATTACTCAATATTAGATATCGCAATTGGCTGAGTTGACTTAGCGCAGTGATCTGTTGAATCTGATTGCCGCTCAACGTTAATGATTCCAGTTGTTGCAGTTGACTTAGCCCATCGATATGCTGAATCTGATTGTCTGCTAAGTCGAGTCTTTTTATATTCGTAAGCTTCCCTAATACACTTATATCTTCTATTTGATTATCATCCAACTTGAGTGTTTCTATTTTTTTCAACTGTTCCAAATGACTAATATCTTTAACGCCTGTTCCCCATATGGTTAAAGACTTTAAGTCCGTAAAATACTGAATACCTTCTAGATTGGATAGATTATCATTAAAAACAAGACTTAAATCCGTTATCCCATTTACATCTCGAACCCTAATTTCTCCCTCGGGTTTTTGGATCTTACTCCTCACTGCCTGCTCAACGAACGGATCGGGAAAGGAAATAACAATATTCTCCTCTTCGTTTAAACCTTCTAGCGAGAAATCCTTGTTTGTTAAGTTGTTGTAATAGGCTGCAGTTGGCGTAAAATCAGTAATGAGATTGCCCGATAAATATAGGGTATAAAGATTTTTCAAATTACTTAATGCCCCAATATCTGTAATGCGGTTCTGTTTTAACTCTGCAGTCCACAACCCCGTCAAATTTGCCAACGGCGTAATATCTTCGATCTGATTATTACTCAATATTAGAAATCGCAATTGGCTGAGTTGACTTAGCGCAGTGATCTGTTGAATCTGATTGCCACTCAACGTTAATGATTCCAGTTGTTGCAGTTGACTTAGCCCATCGATATGCTGAATCTGATTGTCTGCTAAGTCGAGTCTTTTTATATTCGTAAGCTTCCCTAATACACTTATATCTTCTATTTGATTATCATCCAACTTGAGTGTTTCTATTTTTTTCAACTGTTCCAAATGACTAATATCTTTAACGCCTGTTCCCCATATGGTTAAAGACTTTAAGTCCGTAAAATACTGAATACCTTCTAGATTGGATAGATTATCATTAAAAACAAGACTTAAATCCGTTATCCCATTTACATCTCGAACCCTAATTTCTCCCTCGGGTTTTTGGATCTTACTCCTCACTGCCTGCTCAACGAACGGATCGGGAAAGGAAATAACAATATTCTCCTCTTCGTTTAAACCTTCTAGCGAGAAATCCTTGTTTGTTAAGTTGTTGTAATAGGCTGCAGTTGGCGTAAAATCAGTAATGAGATTGCCCGATAAATATAGGGTATAAAGATTTTTCAAATTACTTAATGCCCCAATATCTGTAATGCGGTTCTGTTTTAACTCTGCAGTCCACAACCCCGTCAAATTTGCCAACGGCGTAATATCTTCGATCTGATTATTACTCAATATTAGAAATCGCAATTGGCTGAGTTGACTTAGCGCAGTGATCTGTTGAATCTGATTGCCACTCAACGTTAATGATTCCAGTTGTTGCAGTTGACTTAGCCCATCGATATGCTGAATCTGATTGTCTGCTAAGTCGAGTCTTTTTATATTCGTAAGCTTCCCTAATACACTTATATCTTCTATTTGATTATCATCCAACTTGAGTGTTTCTATTTTTTTCAACTGTTCCAAATGACTAATATCTTTAACGCCTGTTCCCCATATGGTTAAAGATTTTAAGTCCGTAAAATACTGAATACCTTCTAGATTGGATAGATTATCATTAAAAACAAGACTTAAATCCGTTATCCCATTTACATCTCGAACTCTAATTTCTCCCTCGGGTTTTTGGATCTTACTCCTCACTGCCTGCTCAACGAACGGATCGGGAAAACTAATCACCTGATCCCCATTATTTCCGGGCAAAGCAAAATCTTTCCCAGTCAATTGCCCAAAAATCCCTGCAAGGGGCGAATAATCTGTAATGGGGTTGCCTCCAAGATATAACTCTTTCAACGGGCTTAGCCCGCTTAATGGGGCAACATTGTGAATCTGATTATTTTTAAGTTCCAGGTGGGTCAACGATTGCAGCGAAGATAACAAGGAAATATCCGTAATATTATTTTCATTCAATATTAACTTGCGCAAATTTGTTAAATACTGTATGCTATCCAAACTACTAATTTCCGCATTGATAACTTGAAGGTCCGTAATCGTCAAAAGCTCTTCAGCCGTAAGCTCTGTACCGTCCAACTTATTCAATTTCTCACGAATAGCGAGTTCCAAGCTTTTGTCGGCAATATGAATCGCATCCATTGTCGCATCAGCAGGTCGCGGCATAGCCTCTTGATCAGTTTCCCGCTGAGTAAGAATAATTTCTTCTGCAAGATCTTCGCTTGTCTGGTCTAATAACTGAACTCCTACATCGGTTGCGAAAATCGTAGCTGTACTAGAATAGCAAAATACTAGAGATAAGCTGAGCACAACCGCCACATACTTTTTTAACCCCTTCATCGTTCTCCCCCTGTTGGTTAGTAACATAGTGTCAAAATATGCCGCAAACGAATATTGGCTAATATACTATAGATCGAAAGAACTAGATTTACCATACATGGAAAAGTATATATCGTCAACAGTTCCCAGAATAAATGTATGATTTTAGGGAGCTCATGCCTCGAACACCCGTTACACGCGAAGCTTGGCATCGTAATCCCAATATGCAAAAAAGCGTCCGCTTACTGATAAAATCAGTAGCGAACGCTTCCGTTCGTGCGATTGCTGCAACGTTATTCGAAGAACATAACGAGATGTACATGCCTGCACAGCTCTGCCGGCGGACAGCTTACCACTCTGCTACAGTGCCGTCCGCATTGCGCCATATCGGATTTTTCCAGTCATGACCTATCTGAGCCATCTCCCTAACCTTCTCTTCATTCACTTCAATTCCGAGGCCTGGGCCTTGCGGTATCTGAACAAAACCGTTCTCGTATCCGAACACTTTCGGGTCTTTCAGATAGTCGAGCAGGTCGCTTCCCTGATTATAATGAATACCCAGGCTCTGTTCCTGGATAAAGGCATTCGGGGAACATGCGTCGACATGCAGGCAAGCAGCCAAAGCAATCGGTCCGAGCGGACAATGCGGTGCGAGAGCGACGTCGTAGGCTTCAGCCATCGCTGCAATTTTGCGAGTCTCCAGGATTCCTCCGGCGTGGGAAACATCCGGTTGGATAATATCGACGATCCCCTGCTGCAGCAACTCCTTGAAGCCCCAACGCGTATACATGCGCTCGCCTGTCGCAATGGGAGCGGAGGTGTATCTGGCAATTTCCTTCAGCGCTTCGTTGTTCTCCGGCAACACCGGCTCCTCGATAAACATCGGACGCAGAGGTTCCAGTTCCTTGGCGAGAATTTTCGCCATCGCTTTGTGCACGCGTCCATGGAAGTCGATGCCTATGCCGAATTGCGGGCCGCCTACTTCTCGAACCGTATATAATCGATCCAGAACCGCCTGCACTTTGTCGAAGGAATCGATATAATGCAATTCTTCCGTGCCGTTCATCTTCACAGCGGTGAAACCTGCATCAATCTGCTTCTGGGCCGCTTCTCTAACGTCGCTTGGGCGGTCTCCCCCTATCCAGTTGTAGACGCGGATGCTGTCCCGACAGGAACCGCCGAGCAGATCATACACCGGAGCATTGTAGAATTTGCCCTTGATATCCCACAAGGCCTGCTCGATGCCCGAAATGGCGCTCGTCAGGATAGGTCCTCCGCGATAGAAGCCGCCTCGGTACATGACTTGCCACAGATCTTCAATCCGCATGGGATCCTGTCCGACCAGATAGGCGCTAAGTTCTTCGACGGCAGAGCGAACCGTATCCGCACGACCTTCGACGACCGGCTCGCCCCAACCGACGAGTCCGTCATCCGTTGTCATCTTGAGGAAGAGCCAACGGGGAGGAACTTTGAATAATTCGATCGATTTAATTTTCATAAGGAGTCCCATCCTTTGCAATATGAATTAGACGATTGACAATCATTGTAGCCATCGGCTCATGTCCATAACGTTCGATCAACTTCCATGTCACGACCGTCACATAACCTTTGCCAAGCGGATGGCGTACGATCGAACCTCCGTTCTGTCCGAGCCATCCTTGGAAGTAGCCGGATATCACTTCCCCAGCTTCCGCGATGCCCGGGTTGCCATACATATTCACCGTCCGTTTCACGCCTAACTTCTTGTAATCGCTGAACGGCAGCACATAGTCCGGATACAGTCCTTCCAGCTCCCAGCCCATCTCGGGCAGCAACGGCAGTCCATCGAAGCAACGGGGATCCACATAATTCATGGAGGATGCTCTCGGCCAGCTCTCGCCGGGAGCGAGCTGTCTGAAGGTGAATGGGCCCGACGCCTGAAGGCCGTCTCCCTTCTCGGCAAGGAACAGCACGCTTCCGCCTTGTCGCGCAAAGCTCTCCGCGTCCTTGTCCAGGCAGTCCGTCACCATAACAGCCTCGTCCTTCATGGTGCCAGCCGTATGCCAACGGTTGGCTTCCAACGCTGCCTGGAAGCCCGCATTCAACCCGTGAATCGCCACGACGGATTCCCGATCGGCGTTCACTAGCTGCTTCGAAGTGAATGTCAGCTCGTATTCGTTGCGAGCCACGCAGGCTCCTTCAACGATCCATTCCAACACCAGACGCTCCGCCAGTACCTCGTTGCGCTCGGGCACGGTGAACGTAATCGCGCCGGGAAGCTGCTTCCATACGTCGTCGACCTCTACTTGAACCGTTCCATGCATAGCGCTGTTCGACAAGGACCACTTGACCTCGCCGGACATCCGCTTGCCGTCGTCATTGGTCAGCACCAGCTCCCAGGAGACTTGTTCGCCCGACCATAGATTCGCACGCTCCACCTCGGCGAATACGCAGCAGGCGCCATTGAAATCGATCAGACGATCGAAACCTTCCTTAGGCTGACGCAGGAAATCCAGCCATCCGTTCGTTTCCCACTCAATGTCGGTAAATTCGGTGACGACGTAGCCGCCGATTGCAGGACGCTTCCGCATCTCCTCGATTAACGACTTCACCGCGCGGAACATGCGGCGCTGCGAATGAACGGCCAATGCTTCGAAATCGCCGAAAGCTCTAGCAAGGCCGAACTTGTTCATATTGTCCAGAGCCGTCGTAGGTTTCTTATAGTCGTCCTGATGGGTCTCTTCTCCCTGATTGATGAACCACCAAGGTTCGTTCCCGTCATAGAATTCTTTCAACCGCTCCACGCTCGGAAGTCCCCAGACGCCGAATTCGGATACAAGGATTGGTTCTCCCCGAGATCGATACGGCGCTACAAAGTTTTGATCCGGATTACCGATCAACAGCTCATCCAGATCATCTCTCCACGCATCCAACTGCTCGGGGCAGACAAAATAGCGGTGATGATCATTGATGTCCGTCTTGATATGCGTCCAGCCGCTGTTATCGCAGATCAGGCGAGTAGGATCCCATTCCTTAAGCCAATCATAAAGTTCCGCGACATGCTGCTGCTTCTCGGGATCAAATTCCAAATCCCATTCAAGGCCCCATTCTTCGTTATAAATGGACCAAATAATAATAGAAGGATGATTGTAATCCCGCTTCAGCATCGCTTCAAGCTCCGATACGAATCGGGTTCTCGCCGCTTCGGTCCACTTCACAAAGTTCGGCGGCTCCGCCCAGATCAGCATGCCTAATCGATCTGCCCAATACAAGTACTCCGGGACCTCTACTTTGATATGTTTACGCAACAGATTGAAGCCCATCTGCTTGGCCAGCCCAATCTCCTTGCGTATCTCATCAACGGAACCTGCCGTGTAGATGGAATCGGGATAGAAGGCTTGATCCAGCGCTCCCCGAATATATACAGGCCGGTTATTCACATAAATGCGGCCGTCTCTTTGTTCTACCTTGCGCATGCCGAAAATCGTCACAAACCGGTCAATGACGCCGCACGTATCCGATAAGCAAACTTCGATCTCGTATAAATACGGCGCTTCTGTCGACCAGAGGCGCATCCCGGGAACCTGCTTGTTCCAATCGACTTGAATCGTCCGGTTCAGTCCCTCGGAGCGGATCACGCCCAGCTCGCCACTGTAGCTGACCGCCTCAAATGTGTTCTCTTCGCCCAGCGCATGGGGGCGAATCGTATAGTCAAGCTTCAAGTCATGCTGGTCGCCTATAAGCAGCTCTGCCCGCAGCCCCAGCTTCATGTCATCCGGGTCAGGCGTGACCAACACGCTTCCTACATAGGACGATGCGCGTTCTTCCACCTTCACCGACTGCCATATTCCGCTCACCCGGGTATACCAGCTGCCTTGCTTGCCAATCGGAATCTCCGCATTATCCTTCGGATCGAACACACTCAGAACGACCTGATTCTCCTCTTGCATCAACTCAGGAGGAATGGAGATCTCGAACGGCGTGAAGCCGCCCTCATGCTCCCCAATATAAGCTCCGTTCCACCACACAGTGCAGCGGTAGTCTACCGCATCGAAGCATATGCAATGCTGCATACCGCTGTCGCGGCCGGGCAAGCGGATTATCTTGCGGTACCAGGCCACACCGTGGTAACCGACCAGTTCTCCCCCTTCTCGCTGCCAGATATGAGGAACGGTTACCTTCCTCGCCTCGTTCCATGGCTGCTCATTCTTGTACCAGGTTTCTCTCTCTCCCGCTTGAAGCGGATCGATCAGGAATTGCCATTCTCCATCCAAACTCCAACTTTGTCTCATTTTTCTCTCTCTCCTCGCCTTACTTAATTCCGGTCATCGTGATGCCCTTAATGATGTGCTTCTGGAATAGAATAAACGCAAGGATAGCCGGCAGGCTAGCAAGCACATTGGCTGCCATCGGTATTATTAATTCTGCCGTATAAGCGCTTTGGAATGTAGGAATTCCAACAGGCAGCGTCATCATCTTCTCTTCCGTTACAGCCAGGAAAGGCCACAAGTAATTGTTCCAGGAGGTAACAAAGGTGAATATGGCCAAAGCCGCCATGGAGGATCGGGACAGCGGGAGGAATAAGCTCCAGTAGATCCGCAGCAGTCCCGCTCCATCGATTTTCGCCGCTTCCACCAGGTCCTTCGGAATCCCGTCATAGAACTGTTTAAGAATAAATACGCCCAATGGTGCCGCCAAGCTGGGCAAAATTAACGCAGGATAGGAATTAATAAGATTCAGATCTACCATAATTTGAAATAACGGTATGATTTTCGCTTCTATCGGAACCATAAGTCCCATTAGAACTAGCCAGAAAATCAGTTGTTTGCCTACAAAACGTATCCGTGACAACGCAAAGGCCGCCAGGGAATTGATCAGCAGCGTAAGCACGGTTACGACAATAGCGACCAGCGAGCTGTTCAAGGTCCAGCTCCAGACAGATGCATTCCCTAATACATATTTGTAGTTGGCCAGTGTAAACGGCGCCTTGAACAATTCACTCATTACCGTAACCGCACTGCCGGCAGGTTTAACAGCCGTAACAATCATCCACACCAGGGGGGCCAGCCATAAGACGGCTAGTCCGAAGCCGAGCACATAGAGGATCAGACGGCCGATGCTCATTCTGCGCAAGCTGTTCGTCATCAGGTATCCTTCCTTCTTCGTTCATCTACGATTAATCTTTATTTGTAAAAAACTTGAACTGAATAACAGCAAATATGATGGTGACCACGAAGAGAACGTAGGACATGGCGGAGGCTGTGCCCATATCGCGTTCGATAAAACCTTTTTCATAGATATATTGCACGAGCGTTCTCGTCGATGTTCCGGGCCCACCCTTGGTCATCAGATACGTCTGTCCGAAGAGCTTAAATGAAGATATCGTCTGTAAAACCACGGTAAGCAGCATAACATTTTTCAGCGACGGAAATGTGATGGACACTAATTGTCTCCAGGTTCCCGCACCGTCGAGTCTTGCCGCCTCGTACAGATCCTCCGGAATTTCCTGAAGGCCGGCGAGGAACAAAACCATATTAAAACCTACCGTCCACCATACCGTAGCGATAAGAATGGATATCCAGGCAAGCGTCGGTTCATCCAGCCAGAAGATCTCCGACACCACACCCATATTGTGAAGAAAGGTATTCAGCAACCCCGTATACGGCTGTAAAATGAACACCCAAATACTCGAAATAACCGAAATGGATAATACAAAAGGCAAGAAATATACCGATCTGAGGAAAGTCGTGCCCTTCAGGCTCGCATTCACGATCAAGGCAAGGCTTAGTCCGACAATAATGAGCGTCGGGGTCGAAATCAAAACAAAGTAGAACGTATTCCAGAGCGCTTCCCAGAAATACTTGTCACGTAACATCTGCGTGTAATTGGATAGGCCTATAAAGGTGGATTCCATCGAGATTGAGACCTTATGAAAGCTGGTCACAAATCCTCTCACAATCGGATAAAGCATAAACATCGAATAGATTATCAAAAAGGGGAGTAGAAACAAGTAACCCGCAATGTTTTCGCCCTTCGACCCTAGTCGTAATTTCATTTCGGCGAGACCTCCTCTTAAAAGCAGAGTGCCTGGGTCATCACCCAGACACCCTGCTAGTCAACCTTGAATTATTTCGCAAGCAGTTCGTTGATTTCCTTCTCGGCGCGCTCGAGTGTCTCTTCCGGCGTCGCCTGTCCGTTCATCATGACATTCAAGTGTTTCTTGAAGATATCTTGTACAGCCGTAATCTTAGGCGAGTTCGGCATATAGCTGACATAATCGGCAATTTCCACATAATCGCTTCTGTATTTCAGTGCCTTGAATTCATCCGAGTTCACTACAGAAGGTTTACTTGGCACATGACCGGCTTGCGCCCAGACACCTGCGTTGGAAGCGACCCAATCCGCAAATTTCAGTGCTGCTGCCTGTTTCGCAGCATCTTGGCTCTTTTGCTTAGGAAGGACAAAGGTATGCGAATCACCCCATGTCGCTTTCCGTTCGAATAGTTGTGGAATCGGCAGGGCGATAAACTTGAGGTTCTCGTTCTGCTCCATCGATCCTGTCATCCAGCCGCCGTTAAACATGAGCGCGCCCTTGTTGGCCGTGAAGATTTCGCCCCCATTTTTCGTGTTTTTAGGCCACAGATCTTCATTTACCATTTGGTTCATGTAGACAAGCGCTTGTTTCCCTTGTTCATTGTTGAATGCAGCTGTCTTGGCATCATCGCTCAAGAGCTTGCCATTCATCTGGGAATACAACGTCCACCAGATACGCAGCGGGGAGTCGCCGTTCGATGTTGCAGCTACCGGGAATACGCCTTCCGGCAGCTTGCCCTTCAGATCTTGCAACGTCTTCATGAATCCTTCTTGTCCGCCTTCAAGCTCCAGCTTGCCTTCAGCGTTGACAAGGCCCACATCCTGCACCAATGTTTCGTTGGCATACAGGATCAATGCGTGCGTATCCAGCGGCACGGCATAATTCTTGCCGTCAAGCACAGTCGCGTTCAGGATGTTCTGGCTATAGGTGCTCCAGTCAATGCCCGCTTCATTGGCAACATCGCCGATCTCATGGATCAAATCGCCTTCTGTCAACTCCGATAGCTTGGAAGCATGTGCGATCGCGATATCAGGAGCCTGATTCGAGACGATGCTCGTTTGAAGCTTGGTATAATATTCTTCCGCTTTCAAGTTCAATATTTCCACTTGAATGTCTTCGTGGCTGCTATTGAATTTCGTAACAAGCTCCTTCATAAAGTCGCCGTCTCCGCCGCTGAATGGCGCCCAATATTTAAGCTGTACTGCCGGTGTCGAAGTGGAACCGCCTTCATTCGGGGCTTTCTCAGCCTCTTTGCCGCAACCCGCCAATGTTCCCGCTGTCAAAACCGAACTCAAAACCAAAGCGCATAACTTTTTCATAACGATCCCCTCTCAGATGTGCAGTATGAAATCTGTATCTTGATTATTACATGATTTATCGTTTTATTTCAAGTATTATTATAACAATAAAATTGGCCAAGGAGTATTAGCTCCTTGGCCTCGGACTGTATTTTATTTTCATTACAAAATCCTGCTCATAATTGCCGAACTTGCGTCCAAAAATATTGATTCCCCCAACGTTCGCCGCGTTCTTCTTCACGCCTAATCGCACGGAAATATAAGGTTTGTCCAGCATAGCAAGCTCATCGACAGTTACTGGTGAGATCGGCACCCCGTCAATAAAGCTGCCCTCGCCGTTAATTCTCCAGCTCTTCAGCAAGCCGTATTGCGTATTCATCGTCCTCCACCACGAAGGTGTTAGGAACCCGCGTTCTCCGCCGAAATCGCCCGGCGATGTCCACGTCCCGATCTCAATACCATTCACCCAGCAAGTAATATCGGACGGCCAATCCAGCTTATGATATGGCGCTTCCGAGCACAGCTCAAGCGAAAGCTCAAGCTCCTCTACTTGCGTTCCATACGGGATGCGGTTGGGAAAATGGTATTCCACATAACCCGAACGGAACCATAGCAGCTGTGCGCGCTTGCGCTCCGGCTCATAAAAAGAGCGCGGATCGTCCTGAACCAACAGGATGCCCTCTTCGCTCAACAAGCCGCAAGTAGGCTGTATATCGCAATGGACAAAATCGCCGATTGGAAGCTCAACGATCAAGGAATTCTCCTCCTGCTTCCCCCCGTCCGTCAAATTGATAATAATCCGGTCATACTTCTTGGAATTGACTTTCTGGCTGCCCCGTCCCGGTACAATCTCCGTCGAGATGATGCCCGCATCTTCCAGTTTCTTAATGTTAACTGCGGCTGTTGAGAAAGGAAGCTCCATTCGGTCGGCGATTTCATTGACATTCAGCGGCCCTTCACTCAGAATCCTCACAATTTCCATCCGGTGCTCATGGGATAATGCTTTGCATATTTCCAATGCTTCCTGCAAGGTAAGCTCTAAAGTTCTCATAAGCATCTTCCTTTATAACAAGTTTTATTATTATAATATCAACTGTACTGATAATCGTTCATAATAGCAAGCGGAAGGGAATCATACATCGAATTATTGCTATTGTTCGGGGAGCGTATCCTTTAGAAGTGGATGTTTAGTATATTATAATGAAAAATGAAATGGAGGCGCTGTATCTTGGAATCTATAGAAACAGGACTAAAACTATTTGTGTTTATAATATTTATTTCACTATTCTTTGCTTTGATAGGTTTTCTAGTCAAAAAATATCTAAGTGGCTTCTTTGATAAAATAATAGAAAAAATATTTTCTTCAATTAAAAAAATTTTCAGAAAACGGACTGACCATAGTATATAGGGACTTAAAGATTTCTGAAAAGAAACAGCGGCATCCTTGGACACAACTGCCCAGAAAGCCGCTGTACTATTCTCACTATCGTTCCCAGGTAGATTAAGGATGCCCTAACCGTTAACAATTATCCCTTGGCTCTGATATATTCGGGTTTCAAAAAAGGGCTGTAAGCGTCCCGATAGCTAAATAGAAGAAATACATGGATTGCACCGATCACCAAAGAAGGAGCAATTCCCTTGAAGTCCAAAAAAGCATGAAATAATATCATGTTTACAGTAATGGGAAAGAAAACAAGCAACGCAAGAGGAACAAATCGCTTCGTCAACATAGATAAACCAACTAGAACTTTCAGCACGCTTACGATGAACAACACATATTTCGTATCCTGCAATGACGCCATGAAGGAGTTCGCCGGCCCCGGTACCCGTTCGGATCTCCATCTATCGGCTTTCCGGGTAAGGAGCTATAAAATCGGGGAGTAAACAGAACCAAACTATCATAACGGCTCTTCCAAATGTGTCCGACCCCGGAACCTTTGTCTAGCAGCACGAAAGATTTCCCCGTTTTCTGTAAATAGTATCCTGCTGCAAGTCCTGCTTGTCCTGCACCGATCACGATGATGTCATAATGGGTCATTCGAAAGATCTCAAATCCCTAATTCGTCGTTTTTCCCGCAAGCCGCCACTTTTTGTTCAACCTGGTTAAAGACGGCATCCATGACGATCAACAACTTGACGATTTGTTCGTTTCTTAAGCTGTAATGCATATATTTACCTTCTTGTCTGCCGACGATGTGCCGCTGCCCTTAAGACAAAGCTAAATGCTGCGAGATGTTGGACTTATATGGACAGATTGCATGCTATAATCCGCTCTGCATTCATATTAGATTTCACTAATATGATCATAAGTTAGCAAAAGCTAATATGTGTGCAAACAACGCAAGAAAACCGTCAGGGAAAATCGCCCTGACGGTCCTTTCGCATTTGATTCGTTCCCCCGCGCTTTCGCTTGCCGCAATCTTTCCGCACAGTCCGGTTCGCGGTCGTTCGCCTCTTTGCCCCGTCGCCTCAACGTCCAACCGTATTTTCATCCTCTTGCCCTGTCGCCCCGAACCGTTCGGACAGAGAATCCGCTAATTGTGAACAAAACCGCTTTTTTGCATCTATGCGGACACAGGATCCGTTATTTGGCTCCGAGACGGCGATTTCGGCCCTCAATCATCGAAATAACGGATCCTCAGTCCGATTCATCTTCAAAATGAGGGGGTTTCGGCAAAATAAGGGCTCCTGTGTCCGATCGCAAAACATCAAGCGGAATGAAGACCCCTCAGTATATCGCATTCTCTGTTAATCAACCGCACAACTAAGCCGGAACGTAGGTTAACCTGATCACCTGCTCGCCAATTCGATCGCTTGCCACGAGGCGCAGCGGCGGCCGCGGGCCGGCGAAGAACGGCTTCCCGTGACCCAGCACGACTGGATGGAGATAGAGTCGGTACTCGTCAACGAGACCGAGCTCCGTTAGACTGTGCGCCAACTCAGGCCCGGAAACTTCAATTTCCCCTTCATGCTGAGCCTTCAGCCCACGAATGGCCGCTGCGAGGTCGCCCTCGATCAGAGAAGCGTTCGGACCGACGGACTTTAACGTCCTCGACACCACCCACTTCGGTTTGCGTTGCCATGCCGCTGCGTATTCCCGTTCCGACGCATCCCATTCAGAATGATCGCCGTCCCAATACCGCATGGTCTCGTACATGCGGCGCCCGTACAGGCTACCCGCCAAGCCGCGCACGTCGTCGATGAAATGACGGAATAGCACGGGATCGGGCTGGAATGCCATGTGGTCGACGAAACCGTCCAGAGACTGGTTCAATGCGAAAACGATCTTTGCCATATAACTGACTCTCCTCCATGGCATCAGGATTACATGTCCCGTATGCAGCCCTTTATGTCTACATTCTATCATCCAGGAGCATACCCGGTTTCTCACGGATTGCGAATGTGCAACAGACCTTTTGGCCGTGAAGCAGGCTCGCTTACATACGAGTCCCTTCTTCACGCTAATACACCGGCTCGCCTTCGATCAATGCGCCGATATTGATCCTTTTGCGTCCTTGAAAACACCGGTCAATATCATCGGGCCATCCGCGGTAATGGCGATCGTATGCTCGTACTGCGCGGAAAGCGAGCCGTCGGCGGTTCTGGCGGTCCATCCGTCGGCATCAATCGTCATGAACGCTTTTCCGGCATTGAGCATCGGCTCGATCGTAAAAACCATCCCTTCCTTCAAGCGGAACCCTTTGCCCGGATTCCCGACGTGGGGATAGTTAGGTTCCTCGTGCATCTTCCTCCCTACGCCATGACCGAGCAGATCGCGCACCACCGAAAATCCGTTTCGCTCGGCATGGGTTTGAACCGCGTGCATTACATCGCCGATCCGGTTGCCGACGACAGCTTTTTCGATCCCGATATATAAGCATTCCTTCGTGACCCGCATCAGATTACGGGCTTCTTCCGACACCTCGCCGACCGCATAGCACCAGGCTGAATCGCCGATCCAGCCTTCCGCCTCCGCGGCGATGTCGATTGTGACGATGTCGCCTTCCTTGAGCGGCTTCCTGTTCGGAAAACCATGCGCAATGACGTCGTTGACAGACGCACATGTCGCAAAGGGATAGCCTTTGTAGCCGATCAAATAAGCGTTGGCGCCATTCTCCTTCAGGAACCGCACCGCGAACGACTCGATATCGAACGTCGTGACGCCCGGCCGGATCATACCTGCGACGGCTTGATGAAAAGCGGCGACAATGCGGCCGGCTTTTCTCATTTCTTCAATTTCTGTTCTCGATTTCAGGATGACCATTCCATTCATCTCTCCTTGGGCTGTAGGCCTGAAAAAATCAGATCGACGATCCCATCCGCATCCATCTCGTTCCGCATATTGTGGTGGACGTTCAATGCGGTGCAGCCGACAAGCGAGCCAAATATCAGATTGGCTGTTTTCTCCGCTGATTTGGAACCGGCGCCTTCACGAATCATGTCCACAAACGGCAAGTAGATCCGTTCCTGAAAAACGGCAAACAGCTTGCCGAATCGGTTTCCCGGGAAGTGATGAAAATTATCCGCAACCGTTTTAAGCAAAATAAACACGGAAGGATCCTGGATGCACTTCCGCAGGAGCAGCCTGGAAAACGACTCCGCTTTAAGCAAGCCGCCGCCGTCCCCCGTCAAAGCGGGCAGTACTGCCGACTCCGTCCGATTCAGGGCATCCCACAGTAAATCTTCCAAAAGCATGTGCTTATTTTTGTAGTAATGATACACGGTACCGTAGCCGAGCTCTGCCTTGACCGCGACATCGCGTATTTCCAATTGAATGCCCTTCTCCAAATAGACTTCCGCAGCCGCTTGCATAATTTGGTTCATCCGCATTTCCCGGATCGCGTCATTCTGTTCTTTGGTCCGTGGTGACATGGCTCCTCCTTTTTTAGACCTGCAGTAATGTCAATATAAAATGAATATACATCATTTCGATGTTTAACACAAACGTTGATCAAGACCGCAATAGAGAAACCGCCGAGTTGGCGTCGGCGGTCATTTTCCGGTTAATAATCGCGAACCCACACCGCCATCTCGCCGACGTCTCGATTGGCCCAGGCGAAATACGGAATGAACCGTCCCGTAAACGGCTCGGTTTTCAGTCCTGCGCAAGCATCCTCGCGGTACAAATCTTCATGCCAGTCATCGGAGGCGACTCGATGTACGGTCGTCTCGATGACCTTCACGCCGCCGAGCAGATCGGGAATGAAGCGTGCGGAAAACGTATTCTCGCTCGGCAGATATAATTGATGCAAGTTCCGACCGTTATCCGCCTCCTCCATGCAATAGACGAACGGACCGTGCTGCAAAGCGACCTTTCCAAATGTATCCCGCACTTGAGGATGACCTTTCATCCGCCGCACTCGCATGTCGAAAATGACCTCCACCGTATCTTCGTTCGACCAGACACGGTCAATCTTTAAGTAACCCGCCTCGAGATCCGCATCGTCATACGTGTAGGTTTGCCCATTCAACAGCAGGGTTGCTTTGCCGTCAGACCAGGACGGCATGCGAAGCGCCAGCGCGAACGGCGTCGGTTCGTCCGTTCTGACTGTCATCCGCGTCATCCCGTCCCAGGCATACGCCGATTGCTGCTCGAGACGTATCGTCTGCCCGTTCAGCTCGAGTGCGGCTTGCCCGCCAATGTACAAATGCGTGTACACCGTTCGATCGCGCACCGTGTAGATGTATTCGCCCAACGAAGCGAGCAATCTCGCGATGTTCGGCGGACAGCATGCGCATCCGAACCAGCCTTGGCGCTGCGGCTTCACGTGATCATAGATGCGGTTTTTACCGCATGCGTCCGGACGAACTTCCAACGGATTTACGTAGAAGAACTTCTTGCCGTCCCGCGACATCCCGCTGACGACCGTGTTGTACAGCGCTCGCTCCAGCACATCGGCGTATTCTCCGATCGGCTCGATCTCGAGCATTCGCCGAGCAAAGAAGATTAGCCCGATCGAGGCGCACGTTTCCGCGTAGGCCGTATCGCCCGGCAAGTCGTAATCGAGCGAGAACGACTCTCCGTGTGCCATCGATCCGATGCCGCCCGTAATGTACATCCGTTTGGAGACAATATTGCGCCATAGCTTGCGGCAAGCCTGCAGCAGCTCCGTATCCCCTGTTTGGGCTGCGACATGTGCCATCGCCGTCGTCATGTAGACGACGCGAACGGCATGTCCCTCCGCTTTCTCTTGCTGCCGTACCGGCCGATGCGATTGACTGTAGGCATGGTCGTGAGCCATGTCCAGCTGCGGGAAATGGACGGCCCCATTTCTCTTCTCGAATTCCTCCAAATAAAAATGGGGTTGCGCGCCGCGTTGATCGAGGAAATATTGGCTAAGCTTCAGGTACTTTCCATGGCCAGTCGCTCGATATAGCTTTACCAGCGCAAGCTCGATTTCTTGATGGCCGTCATACCCATGCAATTTGCCAGGCTCCGACCCGAATACGGTATCGATATAATCCGCAAATTTGCAGACGACATCAAGAATTTTACGCTTACCAGTCGCGTTATAGTAGGAAACTGCCGCTTCGATCATATGACCCGCACAATAGAGTTCATGGCATTCTGCCAGATTGGTCCAGCGGCGATCCGGTTCTTTCAAGGTAAAGTAAGTGTTCAGGTAACCGTCGTCTTGTTGGGCTTTCGCGATCATATCGACGACTTCGTCGGCGATTCGCTCAAGCTCCGGATCCGGCTGCGTCGCGAGCAAGTACCCGACCGCTTCAAGCCATTTCGCCACGTCGCTGTCTTGAAACACCATGCCCCCAAACTCGCCATGTTCTTCGCCCGCTGCAATTTTGAAGTTTCGCACGGCGTGACTGGGTTCGGCGCCGGGAACGCGATCGTTCAGCGCTTCCCATTGATAAGGCACAATGACTTCCCGAACGAGTCGAATGTATTCGGACCAGTACGGATCTTCGATTCGCACTTGGTTTAACGGCAAGGAACGCGATTGCCCCGCTGTGTTTGGCGCCTCAATGTTTCTGCTCATATTTTCTCCCGCTTTCTATCTTTTACTGCTTTCTTGCTGGGACTAATTTTTCAATCCGGTCAGCGTGATCCCCTCTACGAAATACCTTTGACCGATCAGGTAGAAAATGACCCCCGGAGCAAAGGACAGACACGTGGCTGCCATCGTTAGCGACCAGTCCGACTTTAACTGACCTCTAAAATTGGTAAGCCCTAATGCGATGGTGTATTTATCGCTCGAATTAATGTAAATCATCTGTTGAAGCAAATCGTTCCATAAGCCGATGAAAATAAACAACGCGACGACGATCATGGCCGACTTGATCGCCGGGATAATAATGCTGAACAAGATGCGGAAGTATCCGGCGCCGTCGATCGTTGCCGCTTGGTCGAGTTCTCTCGGTATGGAGAGGATAAACTGTCGGATCAAAAAGATATTAAAGGCGCCGCCGCCGCAGAAATAAGGCAGAATCAATGGCAGATAGCTGTCATGGAGCCCCAGCCCCCGCGTCCACCCAATGTACAGCGGAATAAGCGTAACCATGGTAGGTAAAAGCATCGAACCGATACAAAGAGCCCAGATCAAACTTTTCCCCCGAAACCGCAGTCTCGCAAATGCGTATCCGCACAACGTGGCCGTAAACGTTCCCGCCAAACAAGAAGGAACGATAATCAACATCGTGTTCCATAGATATTTCCAAAACTTAAATACCTCTAATGTTTTTTCATAGTTGGAAAACAGCCAATTTGCCGGCAATAGGGATGGCGGATATTTGTAGATCTCGGCATTCGACATCAGAGACGTGCGGAAGATCCACCAGATCGGGAAAAGCACGAGAATGGCAAAAAGCACGACGACGGCAAACGTGATGATGTTCGCCGTTAGATCCTTGCGTTTCTTGCTCCTTAGTCGGCCGTATGCCGCTGCGCTCATTTGTCGTCGCCTCCTTCATTAAAGATCCATCGATTGGACGTCTTGAACAATACAGCGGTAAAGGCCGCAAGAATAGCAAAAATAATAAAGGTCGTCGCGCTGGCATAGCCCAGCTTGTAATTCACGAATGCTTGATCGTACATGAGATAAGTCATGAATCGGGAAGAATTGCCCGGTCCGCCATTGGTCAGAGAAAGGGCCGGCGTGACGACCTGAAGATTGGCGATTAAGCTTAGCAACAAGTTGTAAAAGATGATCGGCGTCATGCAGGGCACGGTAATATGCCAGAAGCGTTTCCACCCGTTCGCCCCATCCATTTCGGCTGCCTCATGGTAGACGCTCGGAACGTTCTGAAGCCCGGCCAAAAAAATCACGATCAAATTCCCCGCCAACCAAACCGAAATCAAGGAAAGAGACGGGACAACATAACTGGAATCGGCAATAAAGAGAACTTTGCGCAAGCCGACTTCGGAGAGAAGAAAGTTGAAGAATCCGAAATTCGCCTCGTACAACCATGACCATCCGACATAGATCGCTACGGCCGGCAAAACAAACGGCACATAAAATACAGCTCTGAAAAAACCTCTAGCCGGAATTTTACGGTTCAGCAGCATCGCGATAAAAAGCGAATAAATCATGCTTCCAACGACGGATAAGACGGCAAAATAGATCGTCGCCAGGATGGAGTCTTTAAGATAAGGATCGGTGGTAAACAGCGTGATATAATTAGCGAAGCCGACGAATTCGGGATTTTTCAGCCCGGTCCAATTCGTCAAGCTGATTCCAAGCACCCCAACCAGAGGCAGATACGTCAAAAAGATCAGCCCGAGAAAGGCAGGAATCAAACAGATATAAGCCACGCGCGCCTCGCTTAAAGAAATGCGGGAACGGCGTTTCAGAGGTTTATTAAAGGTTTCCATATCTCGCTCCCCGCCTCATGTTTAAAGGATGACCGCCGCTTGCGCGATCTCGGCGGTCATCCTTCCTATCCTTTCATTAGTTGCCTTTATGAGCCGCTTTCAAAGCTTCGAGATTTTTGGAGATCGCGTCCTTGGCGGTTGTTTTCCCGGTCCAAACATCCCCAAGAATCGAGCCGAGCAAGGTGTTAAATTCTGTCGTATGGTTTGTGTAGAACCAGGCAGCAGGCTTTGCGGCGGAAGATAGCGCATAATCGACTACCGCGGACTTGTACTCGTCATAATCCGGGAAGTTCGGATTTTCGACCCATTTGCGGGTGAGGGTTTCGTCCGTATACCACTTTTCCAGCGTCGGCATCCAGATTCCCGAACTAATGAGTCCCCAGTTGTTTTCTTCGGAGTTATACCATTTGAGCCATTCCATCGCTTCTTGCGGATGCTTGGTCTGGGAGAAGACGACGTTCGCGCCGCCCGTGCTGAGGGTCACTTTATCCTTCATGTATGGCAGCACTGCAACCCCGTAGTTCAGGCCTTCTTCCTTGGCGACATTCAAGCTCGTTCCTACGTTCCATTGGCCGTTCGTGGCCATGGCGACCGTTCCGGCGATGATGGTGCGTTGAATGCCATCATCGGTTTGGCCGACGGACAACGGTGCGACGTGATCTTTCAAGTATAGATCCGCGACCTTCTGAATCGCCTCGATGCTGGCGTCTTCCCCGATTCTCACTTCCGTACCGTCGGCGGAATAATAACCTCCGCCATTGCTGAGAGCCCAGGTTTCCAGCTGCCACGGCAAGTTTTCGACGGATGCGCCATATTGAACGATACCGTCCGGATCGAAGCCGTCTTCGCCGGGATGCTTGCCGTTCTTGTCGATCGTAAGCTTCTTGGCCGCCGCTACGAATTCGTCCCATGTCCAGGCTTGATCCAATGCGGATGGCGGATAAGGCACTTCCGCTTTGTCGAACATGTCTTTGTTGTAATAGAGAAGGAGGACTTCATTGGCAGCCGCATAAGCTACAGTTTTGCCCTGATATTTGTAGGCCAGGCTATCCAACGGTTTGCTGTCGCTTCCTTCGTACATGGAGCTTACGTCGTTCAGCATGCCCTCGGTTGACCACTGGATGACGCCATCCTCTTTCAACATCCCCGTATCCGGCAATTGACCTCCCGTTGCCTGCGTATTCAACTTCGTCATGTAGCTTTCCCACGGAATCGCAACCACTTCCACTTCGATTCTGTCTTGGGAAGCATTGAATTTATCCGCCGTTGCCTGGACGGTTTTCCCTTCTTCCGCGCTTCCCCACATCGAATAGGTAATCTTGACCTTCTCTGTCTTGGAGGACGACGTTCCAGGTGCTGCCGGCGACGATGCCGAGTTCGGCTCGGTGTTTCCGTTGCTCCCGCAGCCGATCGCGCTAAGTACCAATGCAGCCGAGAGAAGACCTGCCCCGATTTTCTTTCCTTTGTTCATTGCCCCGCTCTCCCTTCAAAATTTACCTCAGTTTATATGTCTATCCGTTTGACCCGAATCCCGAGTTAAACGTTTAGAACCGGAACTCTGACAGCCCCCAAGCTTGGTCGACTGAACGCGATGTGATTCGGGAAAGCGCTTTAATTGTATTTTGACATGGGTTTTCTTTTAAAAAAACATCTTATTCCAACCTTTTTTTTAATTATTTCAACCTTTTCCATCATCGTCTGAAAATTCGGCTAGTCCGACCAAGGATCACAAAAGTCTCGCCTATGTCATGCCGCCGACTGTAAGAAGCTCTTTTTATAACATGGAGTATAAAGTACAATTATCACTAAAGAATTCAACATCGGGAGGAACGAGTATGGATTCGGCGATTTTACACTTCATCTCTCCGCCAATCCCCTATTTCGTAGACTGCGGTTATGCTTATTACGAAGTCGGAGATTCCCATATCGACCGAAGCTGCATCGAAGTATTCGATCTGATTGTTGTCCGCAAAGGGATGCTCTCAATCGGCGAGAACGGTTATTCCTGGGACATCAAGGAGGGAGAAGGATTCATTCTTCTCCCGAATGGACACCATTACGGCGACGCCCCCTGCAAGACGGATACGGAAATCATTTGGATTCATTTTCAAACCTTCGGCAGCTGGCAAGTATGCCGCGATATGAACGAATGCATGGGGAAGCAGATGGAATTAATCGAGGAACACAAAAAGCTGGCGTATCTCCACCACGCTGCTGTTTCCTCCATCTTCATTCCCAAGCACATGAAGCTGTCGCCGAAAGCGATGGAGGTGCTGGAAACCTTCTTTCAGCAAGAGCACGAGCCGCAATCGCTTCGGAACTGGAAGCGACAAGCCTCCTTCCAATTGTTCCTTCAGCATCTGGATCGTGACTTTTCTTCACCCATGAACGACACTGCGATTAGACTCGCGGATCGGATCGAGCTGTTTATCCGTCAGAACTATGCTAGTCCGATCACGAATTCGGTACTGCAACAAAAGATGAACTATCACCCTAATTATTTGGCTAAGGCGATGCTAAAGGTCTATGGAATGACCCCCATCTCTTATCTTCAATATTACCGTCTCGAACAGTCCAAGCGGCTGCTGTTGCAAACTCCCTGGTCGATTGCCCGGATAGCCGAAGAGGTGGGCTTCCAGCATGTCTCGTATTATTCCGCCATTTTTTCCAAGAAAGAAGGCCTCTCACCGACAGGATTTCGCAGAAAATTCGCTATGAAACGGTAGGGGCAGCTCCGCGGAGACTTGCAGAAGAAAATCTAAACGTTTAGATTCCTGGTCGACGGCGGCGGCATTTAGCACAAAGCCAATTTTGTGCACTAAGACAAATGTCAAGAATCTTGTCGCATAAAAAAGCTCCGGCAAACAATTGTTCGCCGGAAGACGCTGGCTTTCGGTTCCATGGCTATCCCCGCTGGGGATGTTGAACGTTGTAATGGCGTACTTACAATAACCTATTCCATTCCCGTTTACCATAAAGGATCCTAATGATCGTAACGGAATCGTTCATCTCTGATACTACATAGAAAACAATATAGTTTTCGACGACAAGCATTCTTATGCCTTGAGATGCTAATCGTTCATCGCGTACTAATGTATTTCTATATGGCATTTTCTCCAGTTCAAAAATCGCTTCTCCGATTCTGGTTAGCAAGTTTTGTGCGGTCAATGGCTCCTTCAGTTCAAGAGCAATATATTCAGTAATTCCGCGCAAATCGTCCTCGGCAGGTTCAGTAATGACGATAGCGTAGATTTTCACTTCGTGATTTCCTTTTGAATGTCATGCAGGGCATTGCGAAAGGTCCTGACTTTATTTTCTTTCATGGACTCTATGCCTTCATCAAGCAACTTGTACAACTCAAATTTTCCAATAAGCTTCTCATACGTCTCAATACTCATAACCGCCAAATCGCCTTGACCGTTCTTCGTGATGTAAACGGGCTCCGCATACTTGTGGCAAAATTCGGAAATCTCATTGTATTTGTTCCGTAAGTCTGAACTCGGTCTAATCGTAGGCATCTCCATCACTCCAAATCGTGAAATATCATTATTATATCAGAAAAACGATACCATCTCAATGGAGCAAATTGAATTGTCGTTAATCCTGCAGGTGTGATAACGGCTCCATGAGTTATCAGTCCGCCTACTTCGGTGACCAGCCTGAAATCAATTTTTCTTGATGTTATCCTGAAAGCATTCCTCCCAAGACAAGCAATCGCAATTCACGCTGTTCGCCAAAATGGTTTTCATGCGGGTCATTTGTTGAATCTTCGCTTCGAGTTCGTCCTGTTTTTTCAAGGCCATCCGCCTCCACCTTTCGGAAGGCGCCACTTGTGAATCAAAACCATCCAGCAACTGTTTGATTTCTTGGATCTGAAACCCCGCGCTCTGGGCCAGCTTTATCGTATCTATTCGTCCTAAAATCTCTTCTTCATACATCCGTTTTCCGTTTACGCGCTGCGGCGGCTGAAGCAATCCGATTTGTTCATAATAACGTAAAGCCGATGTCGTTGTGCCGCTCTTTTCAGCGACTTCGCCGATGGATAGCATGGGAATCCCCCTTGACTTCAAGTTAACTTGAAGTGATATGCTTTTTCCCAGCATACAATATCCAGCAGCTTGGGACAACTTAGGGGAGGATTTATGATCACGGCATTAGGCATTTTCATCGTTACTTTAATTTTTGTGATTTGGCAGCCTCGCGGACTTAACATTGGATGGTCTGCATGTGCGGGCGCTATCCTAGCATTGATCTTCGGGGTCGTCAGTATGAATGATGTTTGGGATGTGACGCAGATCGTATGGAATGCGACGCTTGCATTCGTAGCGGTCATTCTGATCTCGTTAATCCTGGACGCAATCGGCTTTTTCGAATGGGCTGCGCTTCATATGGCCCGAATTGCCAAAGGCAACGGCAATCTGATGTTCGTATACGTCATTTTGTTAGGCGCTGCAGTAGCGGCATTTTTCGCAAACGATGGCGCTGCGCTTATCCTGACTCCGATCGTCTTGGCTATGGTTCGCGCGTTGAAATTCGATGAACGAATGATATTGCCTTATATCATGGCCAGCGGATTTATTTCCGATACGGCGTCACTTCCGCTTGTGGTCAGCAATTTGGTCAACATCGTGTCTGCGGATTTCTTCGGGATCGGATTCGTCGAATATGCCGGGCGCATGATCGTCCCTACGCTATTCGCCATCGGATCGAGTTTGTTGGTGCTGTATCTCATGTTCAGAAAAAGGATTCCGAAGCAATATGACCTCGCTCAACTGAAACAACCGAAAGAAGCCATCAAGGACATGCGGCTATTCCGGATATCTTGGGTGATCTTAGCCGTATTGTTGGTCGCTTACTTGAGCAGCGAAATCCTGCAAGTTCCGGTTTCGATCATAGCGGGAGTTGCCGCGATTCTCTTCCTTCTGCTCGCCCGACAAAGCGAAGGCATTCATACCTGGAAACTTCTGAAAGGCGCGCCTTGGGCCGTAGTCGTCTTTTCAATCGGGATGTATGTCGTGGTGTACGGCTTGCGAAACGTCGGACTTACGGATGAACTCGGCAAACTGTATGAATGGGCCGGCGATCATGGACTCTTCTCGGCCACCCTGGTTGCCGGATTTATTGCGGCCATCCTATCTTCCGTCATGAACAATATGCCGACGGTGATGATCGATACGCTTGCAATTCAGGGGACCGGAGCAACCGGGGTCGTTCGGGAAGCCTTTATTTACGCCAATGTGATCGGTTCGGATTTAGGGCCCAAAATTACGCCGATCGGTTCGTTGGCCACCCTGCTGTGGCTGCACGTGCTTTCCGCTAAAGGGGTTAAAATCGGCTGGGGATACTACTTCAAGGTTGGCATTATATTGACTGTCCCTGTCCTCTTTATCACGCTGACAAGCCTATATTTCTGGCTGAAGATCATGAATTAACATCATAAATGAAGGAGCGGATGATCATGACAAAACCCTTGGTTTACTTTCTTTGCACCGGCAATTCATGCAGAAGCCAAATGGCGGACGGTTTTCTGAAAGCACTCGGAGGTCATCTTTACGAAGTGAGGAGTGCAGGCCTTGAAGCGCACGGACTTAACCCGCGAGCCGTTAAAGCGATGGCGGAAGCCGATGTCGATATCTCTTCGAACACCTCCGACGTCATTGATCCCGAAATATTGAATCGGGCGACGTACGTCATTACGTTGTGCGGCCATGCCGACGAACATTGTCCGGTGATCTCCAATCCCAATGTGATCAAATGGCATTGGGGCTTCGATGATCCCGCGAAAGCGACCGGAACCGAAGCCGACGTCATGGCTCAGTTCCGTACAGTTCGAGATGCGATCAAAGCCCGTATTGAGCGGTTTGTTCAAATCGGAAATTAAGTGAAAAGCGACCCGGCGAAATTCGCTGGGTCGCTTTCGTCATTCGTTCCCTAATTAGCTCCTTCCACCCTTAGGCAGCCTGAACCTTAGGTTTTGTTTGAAATACATATCGGTGAATAAACCATTCGGCTACTCCCAACATTGCCGTGATCACCAAGATCTCCCCCATAGAAAGGGGCCAATTCCAGGCATAGGCGACTAGCCACAAGAAAACAAACGCTAACACAGCATCCGAGATTGTGGCAACGATATTGTTGGTCGAACGTAAAATGAATTGATCGCCGATAAAGTAAGCCAGTAACGATAGTACCGTTGCGGTTGCTGCTGCCCCGATAAAGCTAACGTCCGCATAATACATGAGTAACAAAACGACAATTGCCCCGTTAATGAGCCACTTCAGCACAAATTTCATGATCATGATCGCCTATCTCCCTTCTGTTTGGATTTATCGTGCCTTAAATTTCTTATTTTATACCGTCGAAAGAAGAGCTCGGAGATGGGGCTCTTCTTTCGTATTTCTATTCGTGCTCCGGTCTTTTTACTTGCAACGGAGGCGGGATCAGCCATCCCTTTTCCTTTTGTAGTCTAAGGATTCTCCCCGCAAGCACTGCCTTTTCTGCATGGTACTTGGCATATAATGCTGCAACATCTTCTCTAATGCACTTACTCATCGCCGCACTGCAAGCCACGAGTCCGCCAGCTACATCCACGCTAAGAGCTGCTGCTATCTCCTGGTCTGCAAAGCGAGCCCCTGCCGGAATGTCCTCCTGCTTTACGCTTGGCTTCTCTGCCAATTTGGGTGCCGGGGTAATGCCATTATCGATCAAAAGACGATCCAATTCCTTGATTTCAGATTTGGCTTGGTCGATGTAATCGTTAATCAACTCTTTCAAATCTTGATCTCCCGCATGGTTGAGATACAGCTGATAACACGATACTGCTCCTTTAGCCGCTGCGGAAGAGCCCCACACGCTAAATATCTCACCGTAGTGCATCGGTTCATCTTTCGGGTTGCCGCTTAAAATTCCCAAAGGCCATCCTCATTTCTGAATGTATTTGACTCGACTGTAGTATGGTACTTTTCGATGTGGAATATCCAACTCAAGTTACCGTGACGACCGGCGGCTTCGAGAAAAGTGTCCACCTTGACGTTCGATACGTTCGGCTCCACCTTGATCTTGGCGCCGTTTCCCGAAGAAGCTATCCGAATCCAGGTAGTGCGCCGTACTCGCGAATTTTTTTCTATTTTCCACAAACACTTATTCGCTTGTCTCTTTCGGGGGATCAGACGTAAGGAGAGCTCGCATCCATATGCTTATCGACGGCCTCCAACCGCTCACGGCTCATTCCCTTTAGGCCCTGGACGAATTGAATCTGCCATTCCATCGAATACGCCTTTTTCAGCGACAACATAGAGGTCAAATTCAGAGTTCCGTTTCGCAACTCCTCATTGAACACGATTTTCGCCAAAATCGCCAATTCTGCGTCCCCGAACTCATGAAATAATGCCTCGTACTCATCCCCGTATAAACAATCCGATTCCAGCAAATCCAAGAGATCGTGGAAAGATTGAACGCTTAGCAAAATCAATTGGACCTTCTTTTCTTTGGTCTCGCAGGACTGGATTTCGTTCAGCAGTCCTCTGAACCGAACATCGCTCATGCTCATCTTATCGTTGAAAATATAAGCAACGGAATTCGATTTCTCCTCTTTATCTGCAAGAATGACAGCGCTCAAGCTGCCGTGCCTGGCGGCATTCGTCACTCGCTGCGCAAGGTTTTCTAGGCAGCTGTTCATATACTCTTTCAATTGCGAATGAAGCGGCAATTGTTGCTGCAGCTTTCCCGTCGCATCGGAAAGTTCGGCGTGGATCCGCTCGTCGGAGAGATCCGCGAATCGCTGTTTCAACCGTTCGAATTGACTTTCGGATATCCGGATCTCGTCGGCATCCCCTCCTGATAAAACCGAAAAAATCGCATGATCCAGCACTAACTCGAAAATATTGAACAATTCGATTCGATAGTTGAATCTGCATACCCTCCCGAAGCGAGCCAACAGATCCAACAACTCCCGACGATCGAACAACGCGCAAAATTCCGTTTCCAGCTTCAGCCTTTCCAGGTACTGTTTGATATAGAAAACGCCTTGAAGCCGCATGTCGTCAACGGCCAGAGGATAGTCGATGCTGGCCATCGTATTGTGCGCACCGAAAAGGATACCGTAATTTTTGATAAAAGCCGGTATCGAATCTTCTATGGTCAAATTGTAGGCCTCTACGGGAACTTCAAGCTTGATCGCCAAGATCTCCCTATATAGCCGTCTGGTCTCTTCCAAGCTTCGACGGACGATTTCCACGCCTCTGTCATAAATCACTCGAACATCTATCGTTTGAAGATGCGCGATCGCCGTCTCCGGCTCCTCCAAGCTGAAAAGATACGCATCTGCCGCGTACATCATGGAGGACATGAGGCTTGCCGCCGTATCCGTGGCGACCGAGGTACTTTCGCCCTGGGTGTATTTCCAGATCAGGTCCTGGAGGATTCGCAGGAAATCGTTCTGAAGGCGCATGATTTCCGTGCCCGAGAGCATCCCCGATCTCAAGCCATCGTTCATTAAGGCGATCGTGTATTGATTTCGGTTCAACCGGCATTTGCGAATGCTGCCCCGAACGGTCAACTCGCGCTGGACCTTTAGATTTTCGGATTCCAATCGTCACCCTCGCCTTCGCGCAAAGACTCCGTCTTTTGCAATTCTCTCCTGAACGCTTCCGCATACTCTTCAATTCTGCCCTTCAATAAGTCCAATGAGCCTTCGCACTCCTCTTCGAACGCTTCTTTCAGCTTATGGAGGAGCGCGAGATCTCCGATTCTGTCTTCCGTTTCGTTTTTGAGATCGTAAAAGATTTCATGCAGCTCGTTCAAAGTTTCTGCATAGTTCTCCAGATGAATGAACGAAGACGACGAGAATTCCTCGATAAGCGCTTTGGTCGCTTCGATGCTCAATTCGACTCGCCCGTAGGCATACAGGGCCCGGCTTCTCGCTTCCATCATGGATTTAACGTCCTCCGCCGACAGGACCACGCCGTATTTACTGGTCTTTTCGTTCATTGCAAGCAATTCGGTCATCGCCTGTTCCTGCACGGCAGCGTTAAAAGAATCGAAAAAGCGACTCAAAAACACATACGCACCTCCATGTTCAAAAAAACGTTTATTTAACCCTTGACATTTGTTAAGTTTTGTGATATAATTTTTTGATTAAATTTTACATTAATATTCTAGACTGCGATCGCATTCTTGTCAATCAAATGGCGTTTTTTTTGTTTAAAAGAAAAACCGTCAGGGAAAATCACCCTGACGGTCCTTTTGTATTTGATTCGTTCCCCGCGCTTTCGCTTGCCGCAGTCTTTCCGCAACGGTTCGCCGTCGTTCGCCTCCTTGCCCTGCCGCCCCAACTTCCAATCGTATTTTCATCCTCTTTCCCCTGTCGCCCCGAACCGTTCGGACACAGGATCCGCTAATTGTGAACAAAACCGGGTTTTGCGCGCCTTCGCGGACAGAGGATCCGTTATTCGGCTCCGAGATGGCCATTTCGGCCATGGATCATCGAAATAACGGATCCTCTGTCCGAAATGCCTTCCAAATGAGGGAGTTTCGGCAAAATAAGGGCTTCTGTGTCCGATAGCCAAAGATCAGCGCAGACGACAGGGCGCTCCCCTGCCATCCATGCTTTTCGCTTGCCGCAGACCCGCACGATCACAAGGTTTCAACGGGGCGCCTCAGTCCGGCTTGCTCCAGCAGCGGAATGACGCTTTCCCCGAAGTACGCAAGCTCCGGTTCGTAGTCGTAGAACGTAATCTGAATGCCGTCGATTCCGGTCGCGTGAAGCTGCCGGAGCTGCTCCGCAACGTCTTCCGGAGAGCCTACGATGTGCAGATGTCCGCCGACGGCGCGGCCTCTGGCGGTATGCTCCAGCCAGGACTGGCTGTCGCCGGCCGCATGACGCGAGGTGAAATTGCGGATCGCGCCGAGATCGGCATGATCCATGATCGACTGGTAATAGGCGAAAGCCTCCTCGCGGGTCGGCCTGACGATGATCGTCGGGTTGATGATGACGCGCACGCTGCGATTGCGGGCAGCCGCCGCGTTCTTGACCGTCGCGACATGCGCGGGCAGCTTGGGCAGCGCATCGGCTAATTTCTCTCCGGCCGGGCTCGACACGAATACGATATCGGAGTATTTGGCCGCATAGTCGAAGCCGGCCGGCGAACCCGAAGCCGTGGCCAGCACGGGACGTCCGTAGAGCGGACGCGGCGAGACGTAGGCATTCTCGAGAGAATAAAAACGGCCCTGATAGGTCAGGTTGTCGACGCCCGACCACAAGGCGTTGCAAATCCGCGTAAATTCGTCCGATTGCGCATAGCGCAAATCGTGCTCGGCCCGGGTCATGCCGAACATGCGCGGCTCGTTCTCGGCATAGCCGGTGACGATATTCGCGCCGAACCGACCCCCGGAGATATGATCGGCCGTCGCCAGAAACTTCGCCAGATGCATCGGATGCCACGGTCCGTACAGAATATGGATCGTTCCCATCAGCAAGATGCGGCGCGTGACCGAAGCGAGCCCGATCGCCGATACGAACGGGTCGAGGAAGTTTTCCCTGTAGCCCGTTTCCCCTCCGAAGCCGCCTTTCGGCAGCCATTGGGAAAGGCCGAAAGCGACGTCGAAGCCCAAATTTTCCGCTTGCTGCGTCAGCCTCGCGTTGTATTCGAACGTCCAGTCGGTTCCTCTCGGCAAGGTGGATTGCGACCACCCGCCCGTCTGCAGCGGCAAAAACAGGCCGAGCATCAGCGGTTGGGCGAACGCTCGGGACAACGGACTTTCAGGATGGTTTTGCGGCTCCTCGGTTGTCCAGAGCAACGTGTCCGGTTGTTGGGATGCGCTCATCGTCTATCTGCTCCTTACTTCTTATGGATGATGGCGAACGCCGGCGCGCATGAAGCTGCGCGCCGTCCGCCTCGATAATCGCGCGTGTCAGGCGTTCAGCACCGAAGCGTGAAACACTTCCTCCGGCGACAGCTCCCGCTTCAGCAGACCGTCCTGGCGCAAGTAGGACATGAACTTGACGATCTGTTCCCAGTTGGCGGCCGTCCCGTATGGCCATATATCGCCGTCCATCAGCCGCGACGAACGCTCGACCGACTCCCAGACCCACGGGTCCGAGGTGTTATTCTTGATCGTCTCCAGCAGTCCGGCGATTCCCTCGTTCTTGATGCCGAGCATCAGCTCGTACAGCTGTCGGGGCAATTCGGGATAGCGTTCGACCGTATCCGCCTTCAGGGATACGAGATGCATGATCGGAAAAATGCCCGTGCGTCCGTAATAAGCCCGCTCCTCGTCCCATACGTCGGGAATGAGCCGGCGCAACGCGCCTCCTCCGCCGGATGCCGGGAACCATCGTTCCGGCGGACGGCGCGCCGACATGACGGCATCCACCCGGCCTTCGATCAGCGTTTCGAACAAATCGCCATCGGACAACGTAGCCGGAATGTCCACCGGCACCCGCTCCGGACGGAACGTGAACCACTCGATGTCGTTCGGGCCGATGCCCCACTCTTCCCTGAACATGCCCCTGACCCATACGGCTGCCGTCATTTGGAATTCCGGAAAGCCGAAGCGACGCCCCTTCAGTTCGGAAGGGTGGCGCCAAGGGCTGTCCGCGCGCACGTAAATCGCGTTGTGACGGAAGGAACGGGACAGAAACACGGGAATCGCCGTCAGGCGGGCGTCTCCGCCTCCTCTGGCGATCAGGTAAGAAGCGAGCGACAGCTCCGAAATATCGTAAGCCGCCTGCGAGATTTGATTGATAAACATTTGCTCCACCGTTTCCCGCCGGACATCGAGCTCGAAGCCCGGCAGGCGGCGGGCGCCGGACAGCAGCTTGAGCGTCCGGTCGCTTTCCGACATGGCGATCGTCAGCTTAGGTTCCGTCATCGTTATCGGCTCCTCCGTGATGTGCGGCCGCTTCGCTGTCAATCGAGCGAAGTCGCCAGATCTTTAATCCATGCTCTTCCCGTCAGCGGCTCGATTCGAACCTCGCTCCCGGATTTGGCGCGAATGCTGCACAGAAACCCGGCCTTGCCGTCGACGATCGCGGAGCATTCCTTGCACGCGTTGGCCGAACGGCACGAATAGCGCACGGCAAGCGAAGGGTCCTCGTGCTCGCGAATCCAGAGGATCGCGTCAAGCAGGCTCATTCCGTCCCGGTAAGGCACTTCGTACGTCTCCGCGGACGGCTCCGAGCCGTTCTCCCCGCGGGTCAGCTGCAATTTAACGGTGGACATGCGGCTTGCCTCCTTCCTCTGTCGCGCCCGGCAGCGCCGTCGTCGTCAGCTGCCAGCCGCCGTGCTCGTCGTCCAGCGACAGGCTCGAGCCTCGCGGCGTCTCCAGCGTCTCCTCGTAGTCGAGCCGAACGTGCGCGCCGCGCGTCTCCCGGCGCTCGATCGCGCTCAGTATAATCGCTTCCCCGACCTTGATCATGTTCGCGGCCTCCAGCTTCTCGATCAAAGGCAGGGCGTACTTGCCCGGCTTGGCCAAGGCGATTCCCTCCAGCTCGCCGCGAAGCGCCCGGACATCGGCCAACGCTTCCTTCAAGGCCTCCTCCGTCCGCAGCGGGCCGGCGCCCTTCCACATGATCCGCTGCAGCTTGCGCTTGAACGTCAGCAGAGAAGCGTCGTCGCGCTCTACCGGAGCCGGATGCCAGAACGCCTCCAGCCGCTTCAGCTCCGACTCCAGCGTCCGCAGCGCGGCGGCTTCGCTCCGCGCGGAATCGGCAGAGCTTGCCGACTTCGCGCGCGCGGCGGTCTCCCCGGCGATCCGACCCGTCGCCAGCGCTTCGGTAATGGCGTTGCCGGACAGCCGATTGGCTCCGTGCATGCCGTAGATCAATTCGCCGGCGGCCAGCAGCCCCGGAACCCGGGTGCGCATCCGCTCGTCCACCCGCACGCCGCCCAGCATGAAGTGCGCCATCGGCGCCACCTCCACCATGTCCCGCGTCAAGTCGACGCCCTGATTGGCCAGAATGTCGATGACCGGGCCGAACGCCTCCTTCAGCTTGCGCTCCGGCACCATCCGGAAGTCGAGATAGGCGCCGCCGTGCGGACTGCCGCGCCCCGCCTCGACCTCGCGGAAAATCGCCAGCGTCGTCTGATCGCGCGCCGCCGTATATTTGCCCGCCACTTCGCCGTTGTAGCGATGCATGAACTCCTCGCCCTCGCCGTTCAGCAGCCGCCCCCCGAGCTTGTAGCGGAACGGGTCCCACATGATCGGATCGATGCCGACGAGCGGCGGGAACAGGTGAGCGATCGGGAAAAACTGCACCATTTCCATATCCCTCAGCTCCGCTCCCGCCTCCGCCGCCAGGACGAATCCGTCGCCGGTCATATTGGTCGAAGCGCTGTTGCGCTCGTACACTTCCGTCAGTCCGCCCGTCGCCAGAATGACCGATCCGGCGGCGATCGCGACCGGACGCAGCTCCTCCATCTCGAAGCCGACCGCGCCGACCGCGCGGCCTTCCTCGACGACGATCTTCGTGATCATGATATTTTTCAGGCGGCGAATCCGCGCGTCTTTCCAGATGGCCCGCTTCAGGCCGTTCGCGGTCGCCCCGCCCGTATTGAGAATATCCACGTAGACGCAGCGAGCGCGGGAATGGCCCGGAGCGAACGCTTGCGAACGTTTGCCGTCCGGGGTTCTGGCCCACTTCACGCCGTACCCCTCCGCTTCGAGAATGACTTCGGGACCGCGATCGACGATCGCCCGAACGATACCCGGGTCGGCCAGGCCGCGGCTTCCCTTCATCGTATCCTCGAAGTGAATGTCCGCGCTGTCCTCCTCGGCTTCTCCCAGCGCCACCGCGACGGTCATCTGGGCGATAATCGTGGCGCCGCCCCGGCCGATCAGGCTTTTGTCCGCCAGAATGACGTCGGCTCCTTCGTCCGCCGCGGCTCTGGCCGCCATCATCCCGGCCGCGCCCGATCCGACGATCAACACATCGGTTTGCAACTGTACCGCATTCACGACCCCAACCCCTCTCTTTCGGTTAATTCTTGCCTGCCGGCGTCGCGCCGACCGCTTGTACGGCGATACCGGCTTCTCTCAAGGCGCTGCCGATTTTCCCGGCGAACTCGACGGCGCGTACGCCGTCCCCGTGAACGCAGATCGTATCGGCCTTGATCTCGATATCCGTCTGCTGCTGCGTGCGGACTTTGCCCTCCGCCACCATCCGGATCACCTGCTCAAGCGCCCGCTCGTCATCCGTAATGACCGAATCCGGCAGCCGCCTCGAGGTGAGCGAACCGTCGGCCTGATACGTCCGGTCCGAGAACACCTCGCTCGCCGTGCGCAATCCGATTTGCTCCCCCGCTTTGATCAGCTCGCTGCCCGCCAGGCCGAACAGCACGAGCGACGGGTCGACCCGGTACACCGCTTCAGCGATCGCTTGCGCCAGGCCGGCATTGCGAGCGGCCATATTATACAGGGAGCCGTGCGCCTTCACGTGCTGAAGCGCAGCCCCTTCGGCGCGCACGAAGCCCCATAGCGAGCCGAGCTGGTACACGACCAGATCGTAGGCTTCCTGGGGGCTGATGTCCATATCCCTGCGGCCGAAGCCGATCAAGTCCTGAAGGCCCGGATGGGCGCCGATCGCGACGCCGTTATCGAGCGCCAGCTTGACCGTCCGGCGCATCGTCGCGGGATCGCCGGCGTGAAATCCGCAGGCGATGTTGGCCGACGTCACGTGCTTCAGGATCTCCTCGTCTCGCCCAAGCTTGTATGCGCCGAAGCTTTCTCCCAAATCGCAGTTCAAATCCACAACTTTCATGTCGATCTACCTCCCGTTGCTTGTTGCGGGACATCGGTCCCGTATTCGACGGCGGACGGCAAGCGGCGCTGCGGCGCCGCGGCCCCGAAGGGTCGTCCGGACGCTGCAGCGCGGCTCGGAACCGCTTAGAACCACTTGTCGCGCGCTGCCCCTCCCGGCTCGCGCAATGCCTGAAGATCGGCCAGCTCGATGAATTCCCGCGGCACGGCCGCGCGTTTCGGGAATACGACGGGCGGAGCCGGCTTGGTCGCATCGACGATCGCGGCGCTGGACATTCGCGGCGTGTTCTTGCCTTCCGCGTTGTATTCCCAGTTCGTCGGGAGCAGGCCGCCCGGTCCGTTCCACTTCGGAATGACCAGCAAGTCCCGTTCCGCGTCGAAGCGCGTACCGATCGCCCACGCCACTTCTTCGCCGTTGAACACGTCGATGTCGTCGTCCACGACGACGATGTGCCGAAGATTCTCCTGCTCGGTGTTAAGCGCGGCGAACGCCGCTTTCTTCACGTCGGCCTCCCGCTCCTTGTGAAGCGAGATGTAGCAGTGCATCCTGGCGTAGAACGGCACGTGAACGGTTTTCAGGCTCGGCACCGCCTGCTTGACCGTCTGATAAATGCTGCCGGAGCGCGGCACGCCGCCGACGACGAGATGCTCCCGCCCGGAAGCGACGATATCCTGGAAAATCGCATGATTGCGGTAGGTGATGCGCTTGATGCGAATCGTCGGCACGGAGCCTCCGCCCAGATAGTGGCCCGGCCATTCCCCGAACGGGCCTTCCGCATGATCCTCGTCGGGAAGAATTTCGCCCTCGAGAATCATCTCGGCATGGGCCGGCACGAGTAGATCCGACGTTTCCGCTTCCACGAGCTCCAACGCCTCGCCCATGAGCGCCCCCGCCGCTTCGTATTCGCCTCCGATGCCTTGAATCCGGGAGACCGTGCCCATCACGAAGCCGGGATGGTGGCCGAGCGCGATCGCGATCGGCGCCGGCTTGCCCATTTTCTTGTACTTCTTGTAGATCAGTCCGCCGTGATGGGCGCCGAGAAACCAGACGCCCATGTCGCGTTCGTTGAAGATTTGATGGCGATAAATGCCCGCATTGATCAGACCGGAGTCGGGATCGCGAATGATCATGACGCCGGCGGACAGATAAGGTCCGCCGTCCAGCTCGTTGTGAACGGGAATCGGCAGCTTGCCCAGTTCGACGTCCTGTTCGGATACGACGTTTTCCTTCACCTTCGCGCGCGAGCGCTCCACAACGACCGGAGCGATCGGCTTCTTCAGCTTTTCCCCGTACACGCGGGGAATATCCGACACCTCGCAGCCTAAGTACAGGGCGATGCGCTCGTAGGAGGTCAGCAGGTTGGAGACGCAAGCGAATTCCGAGCCCTTCACGCGTTCGAACAGCAGAGCCGGATAGTCTCCCTTCTCCGCCAGCGCGGCGGCATAGGCGGTAATCCCGAACTTCGGATCGACCTCCTTGTCCACCAGCCGGACGCTGCGCTCGTCGAGTTCCGCCAGTTGACGGAGATACGTTCTCAAATCCTGGGCCATGTTGCCAACTCCTGTTCCATTTAAGGTAGTAAAGACAGATCCACCGTTTCCTCGAAAGGAATTTCCTGCTTCAAAACGCCATGGTCAAGCTGCGTCTTCTGTACGTAATCGGCGCCGTCCTTCGTGACTTCCAGCCCTTCCGGCACTTTCGCCAGCTGGTTGGCAACAGCCGATTCCAGCACGTCGCGCGGAATTTGGTTGAACGTCTTTGCCATCGCGTCGACCGCGCCGGACGCGTCTTGCTGCGAGCGCTCGTTGATCTCCGCGGTCGTCTTCAGGAACAGCTTCATCAGCTCTTCGTTTTTCGCGACCCAATCGGTCTTGGCCATAATGACGATGCCCGCGTAGTCGAACGGCGGATCGTACAGAATGCGGTAGTTGCCGCTCGCCAGCATCTGCGAAATCGTCGGCTCCGACACCATGCCGCCGGCCGCCGAACCGCTCTCGATCGCTGCGAGCATCGTCGCGCCGCTGCCGCCGTTAATAAGCTGAACGTCTTTCTCGGGATCGATTCCCGCCTCCGCAAGCCCTTCGCGCAGTCCCGTATCGGACAGGCTGCCCACCTTGGTAACGGCCAGCGTCGTTCCTTTCAAATCCTGAAGCGATTCGTACGGCGCGTCCTTCTTGACGACCAGCGAATAGCCGACGCCGTTGAAGATTTCCCCGTAGGCCTTGACGCCAAGACCGTTCTGCTGCTGTCTGAGCACATGCTCGTAAGAGCCGAGCGCGATATCGAGACTTCCGCCCACGAGCGCCTGAATCATATCCGCTCCGGCGGTAAAGTCGTTTTGCTCGATGCGGATGCCCGCTTGCTCGTAAGAACCGTCGCTCAGCCCGATCTGCGCGATCATCGGGGTCATGCCGCCGCCGACCAAGCCGAGCCGGATCGTTCCGGCCTCGTCAGGCCCGGCGGCTCCGCCGCTTGGCGAAGGCTCCGACGTCGAATTGCCGCATGCGGCCAGCAGGGCAACCATAAGCACGAGAAGCGCGTACACAACTGTTTTAGCCGATTTCATTAGGAATGATCCTCCTTGGGATTTTATCGATATCGGAGCAGACGCCGCTCGACCAGCAGCACGAGTTGCTCCATGGCGACCGCGATCGCCATGATCAGGACGAGGCCGGTAAAAATCCCCGTCGTGTCGAGCATGTTCGAAGAGTACGTAATATAATAGCCAAGCCCGCGATTGGAACCGACCAGCTGGGCGATGACCGAGCCGATCAACGCCATGCCGATGTTGAGCCGCATGCTGGTCAGAAGCCAGACGGTGATCGACGGAAGCACGACCCAGCGGAGCTTGTGCTTCCATTTCGCCTTGTAAGTGCTCATCATGTCCATCAGATCTTTGTCGATGTTGCGTATCCCCTCGAAAGCATTATAGAAGGCGACAAAAATGACCATGGCCACGACCATCAGGATTTTGGACGTCAGCCCGATGCCGAACCAGACGATGAAGAGCGGAGCCAACGATACGCGAGGCAGACTGTAGAGCGCCATCATGAACGGATAGATCCATCGTTCGAAAATGCCGCTGAACGCGAGTCCGACGCCAAGCAGCGTTCCCGCGAACATCCCGATAGCCAAGCCGCCGATCGTTTCCTGGAGAGTCGCGCTCATATGGAACCACAAATCTCCGTCCGCGATCATCTCGACGATCCGTTCGCCGATCAGCGAGGGCTTGCTGAGCCAGAACGAATTGAACGCTCTGCCGGAAAGCAGCTCCCATAGCCCGACCAATACGACGAACACGGCGATTCGTCCCAGCCAGACGGACGTTTTGGAATATTCGCGATCGCGGAACGACCTGGAGCGGGGCGCGCCTTTTTTCGATTTCGTCGTCATCAGCGATCCCCTCCTGAATTATCGTCGGCCATTTGCGCCCAAATTTCTCTCTGCAGTTCTTTGAACACCGGGTCGAAACGAATTTCGTAAAAAGGGCGCGGACGCTCCAGCCGAACGTCGAACTCGGCCTTGATCCGGCCCGGACGCGCCGACATGACGATCACCCGGTCCGACATCGCGATCGCCTCCTCGATGTCGTGCGTGATAAACAGCACGCTCTTGCCGACCGATTCCCACATGCGCAGGAACTGTTCGCCGATCTTGACGCGCGTCTGCGCGTCCAACGGGCCGAACGGCTCGTCCATCAAATAGATTTCGGGATCGTAGGCGAACGTGCGGGCCAGCGCCACTCTCTTCTTCATTCCCCCGGACAGCTGCTTCGGGAAGAAGCTGCCGAACCCTTCAAGGCCGACCATGGCCAGCAGCCGTTCCGTTTCCCGAAGCTGCTCCTTCTCCGGCACCCCTTTGATCGCGAGCGGCAACCGGATGTTGTCGGTCACCGTTTTCCAGGGGAGCAGCGCGTCGTTCTGGAACACCATGCCGATCTGATCGGGAACCCCTTCGATCGGCTCTCCGTCGATGCACGCCGTTCCCGCCGCGGGCTCCAGCAAGCCGGCAGCCACTTTGAGCAGCGTGGACTTCCCGCAGCCGCTCGGGCCGACGACCGAGACGAATTCGCCGTCCCGGACGTCCAGATGGACGTTTTCCAGCGCGAGGGTCGTCCGTCCTTTGGCTCTATACTCTACCGCCAGGTCCCGTACCGACAGCTTCGGTTGACTATCTTTCGACATCCGCGTTCACCTTCCCGTTTCTGCTAGTCTGTATGCGTTCCATTCCGCGGCGCAGCGTGCGGATTCCGTTCTCGCGAAGCAACGCTTGCCGCTGGGCTTCCTTGAGGGAAACGGCTTGGAACCTGATCTTGCCGCCCAGATTCGTCTGCGCCAGCAACGGCAAATCCACGGAGGCGACCTGAGCGATCTTCGGATAGCCCCCCGTCGTCTGGCGATCCGCCATCAGCACGATCGGCTGCCCGTCGGGCGGCACCTGGACCGTGCCGAACGTGACCGCCGAAGAAACCAGCTCGCGTTTCTCCCGCAGGCCCAGCTCGGCGCCGGATAACCGGTAGCCCATGCGGTCGGATTCGCTCCGCACCGTATACGCCTCTTGGAAAAAGCGTTCCGCGTCGGCTTCGTCGAACAGCTCCAGCTCCTGGCCGGCAATGGCGCGTACCGTCGGGTTGGCCGAATAGGACGGCAGCAGTTCCGGAGCGACCGACCAGCCGCTGAACGCCGGCTCCTCCCGGGCATCCTCCGCGAGCAGGTCGGCCAATCTCCGGCTCCCCTCGGAAGGACGCCCGATCGGCAGCCGGTCTCCCGCCTGCAAGGCGCGCCCCTCCATGCCGCCGATTCCGGCGCGCAAGTACGTCGACCGGCTGCCCATGCGAACGGGAACGTCCACCCCTCCGGCCACCGCCAAGTAAGCGCGGCAGCCCCGCTTGATCGGTCCGAAGCCGAGTCTGCCCCCTTCAGGAACGTATACGGTTCTCCACAAGGGCGCTTCGCGTCCGTTCAGTACGGGCGACAGATCGCCGCCGCATATCGAGATCAGCGCAGGCTCCGGGAAATAAATCTCCGGGCCGATCATCGTGATTTCCAAAGCGGCTTCGTTGTCCGCGTTGCCGACGAGCGCATTGGCGATGCGGAGGGCGAAGGCGTCCATCGCTCCGCCGACGATCACGCCGTACTTCTGGGAGCCGTACCTTCCCGAATCCTGAACCGTCGTCAGCAGCCCCGGCTTGAGAATGACCGCGTTCATCCGCTCACCCCTTCGCGCCTGTCGAATTCGTCCCGGGTAATGGAACGGAACCTGACGATATCTCCCGCTCGCAGCAGCGTCGGCGGATTTTCCGAAGGCAGGAACAGCGGCACCGGCGTCTTGCCGATCAGCTGCCAGCCGCCCGGCGTGGCGATCGGATAAACGCCCGTCTGGTCTCCCGCGATGCCGACCGTGCCGGCGGGAATGGACAGGCGCGGAGTCGACCGGCGCGGCGTGGCGATTCGTTCCGGCAATCCGCCCAGATAGGCGAATCCGGGCGCGAAGCCGAGCATGTAGACGAGATAGTCGGCGGAAGCATGAATGTCGATGACCTCCTGCTCTGTCAGGCCATGATAAGCGGCAACCTCCGGCAAATCGGGTCCGAGCTCCCCGCCGTAGCAAATGGGAATTTCGACAATTCGGGTTTCGTTGCGATCCGCATCCTTCAGTTCGGTCACGATTCGCTTCAGCAGTTCGACCGCCAGGGCATAAGGCTCCGGTTGTTCCGCCGAATCGCTCCGTTCTCCATGCGCGGCAAGCAGCTCGAACGGATCGTAGTAGACGGCAACCGACAGAAAGGACGGCACATATTCGATCATGCCTGCAAAAGGATGCCGTTCCAGGTGCTCCGCCAGCTGTCTCACGCGATCGTGCGTCTCCGTGCAGATGCGCTCGCCTAACTGAACGGTGACGGCCGCGTCGCCCAAAGGATAGATTTTGGCCTCTGTCAAATCTCTCTCAACGCCTCATCGATTATTTGTTTCTTTTCCATCAATGCAGTCCCGAAATTCGGGACATTAATCCCGAATATCAAACCCAATATATACGATCATTATAGTTGGGATTGAATAAAAATCAAGTGGTTTTTTAAGAAAAACCGTCAGGGAAAATCACTCTGACGGTCTTTTTTCATTTGATTCGTTCCCCCATGCTTTCGCTTGCCGCAGTCTTTCCGCGCCGTCCGGTTCGCCGTCGTCCGCCTCTTTGCCCCGTCGCTCCAAGTCCAACCGTATCTTCATCCTCTTGCTCTGTCGCCCCGAACCGTTCGGACAGAGGATCCGCTAATTGTGAACAAAACCGGTTTTTTTGCATCTGTGCGGACACAGGATCCGTTATTTGGCTTCGAGACGACGATTTCGGCCCAAAATCATCGAAATAACGGATCCTCTGTCCGATTCATCTTCAAAATGAGGGGGTTTCGGCAAAATAAGCGCTTCTGTGTCCGATCGCAAAAAATAAAGCGGAATGAAGACCCCTCACCATCGAAAAATTTATACGCTTATATGTCAAAAAAGAGCCGCGTATTCAATCTTGTCGGCTTTCGGAGTATACTTATCGAGGAATGCTCGCAACTACGAGCATTGATAGGGAGCTCGGAATCAGGAGGAAGTCGCGCGAATCATGAGTAAAAACAAAACCGTCATTAAATCCATGGACCTCTTAAACTTATTTCTTGCCCACACGAAGCTGAGTATGAACGAGATGGTCCGGCTGTCGGGCATGCCCAAATCGTCCGTTCATCGGATGATCGGATCGCTTACGGACATGGGACTGCTGAGCAAGGATCCGGATGGCCAATATACGCTCGGCTTGCTGTTCCTGCAATTCGGGAATCTGGTTGCCGAAAGGCTCGATATTCGGCATGTCGCCGCCGCGGAGATGCAGCGGCTGCGGGATGAAATCGGAGAAGCCGTGCATCTCGCGGTGCGGGACGGAGACTCGTCCATGTACATCGAGAAGCTGGACACCGATCACCCCGTTCGGTTGTTCACGAAGATCGGCCGACGAGCTCCGCTCTACGCCGGGGCGTCGTCCCGGATCTTGCTCGCGTTTATGCCGGACGAGGAACGGGAGCGTTATCTGAGCGAGATCGAGCCGGCGGCGATCGGTCTCGGCACGATCGTCAGCAAGCCGAAGCTACGCGAGGCGTTGGCCTTGTCCAGAGAAACCGGATACAGCTTCAGCATTTCCGAGCTGGAAAACAATACGGCGGAATTAAGCGCGCCCATCTTCGATCACACCGGGAACATGCTGGCCGGCCTCAGCATCGCGGGACCCGAGGGACGATTCGGGGAAAGCCGGCTGCCCGAGCTCGTTCGCAAGGTCAAGCGGGCGGCCTACCGAATTTCGCAAAAGCTAGGTTACGGCGGACCGCCGGCGGGATCTTGAATGCATTTCTTATCGATTGCTGTCCGTTAGAGCGGACTCTGCGGACCACAGCCTGGTTTTACCGAGCTCCATCGTCCACAGCCGCTCTTGCGGGAGTCCGCGTCGTTTCCATTCGGCAAGCAGCCGGTCCAACGCTTCCTTCGGGGTATCGTCCGCAAGGCGGAAGGCGTCGTAATGCATCGGCACGAACAGGCTTGCCCCAACGTCGACGAATGTCTGCACCGCCTCCTCCGGCGTCATGTGCGAGTCGCGCATGAACCACTCCGGCTCATACGCTCCGATCGGGATCAAAGCGACGCGGATATGGCGATACCTTGCGCCGATTTCCCGAAAGATGCCGTCATAGCCGCTGTCGCCGGCGAAATACAGGCAATCCGCGCCATGATGCATAACCCAGCCGCCCCAGTGGGACGTATTCGTGTCCCACGGCGTTCGACGCGTCCAATGCTTGGCGGGCACGAAGCCGAACGTTACGCCGCCGATTCGTTTTTCGGACCACCAGGAAAGCTCCTCGACGCGAGGGAAGCCTTTGCGGCGAAGCCAGCCGCCGAGCCCCTCCGGCACGAGCAATACGTAGTCGCCCGGCAGACGGCGCAGGCTGCCTAAATGCAAGTGGTCGTAGTGCGCATGGGACAGAACGACAACGTCGATCGGCGGCAGCGCCTCCACAGGGACGCCCGGCGCCGAATGTCTCGGAGCGAACCCCATTCTCTTCGCCCATACCGGATCCGTTACGATATTCAGCCCGCCGAGTTGAACAAGAAACGTCGAATGTCCGACGAACGTTACGGACGGTTGCTCCCGATTGCTTGAAATCAGCGCCAAATCCGGCTCGACGCGCGGAACCGCATAGGTTAAATCCTTCTTTTTGGAACGCCGCTCCTTTTGCCATTTTCGCAAATCCGCGAACGACTTGAGATTGGACGAGCCATCTACATTTACGTACCTCTTCCCCATTTGTATCCCGTTATTCTCCTTCCGGCAGGTTCCACTCTCCCCTTATTTGTGGCTAGCATACTATAAACCCGGGCGAGCGGAAAGGCTTGATAAGATCGGTCCATCGAATCGATTGACAACGTCGAAAAATAGGAATAACATATGAACATATATTCAATTGTTATGCTTATGGAGGATGATTGCCTTGATTGAATATCGGGTCAAAGGAATATCTTGCGGAAATTGCGCTCAAACCTTAGAGCATGAAATTCGACAGCTGGAATACGGAGAGTCGGCCACGCTAAGCTTCAACAGCGGAAAATTGATTCTGGACGAACGCGTGCCCTTGGATAGAGTCAAGGAAATTCTGAAGTCCGACCGGGCATATCTCGAGACGCAGAACGCGGATTCTCGTCAAGAGCATGAACGCGCCCATGATCACGGTCAGGGCAACAAAAGAATGCTCGGGCTGCTCGTTGCTTCTACGGTCATCTTTCTAGGCGCCATATTCATGGACGGCCAAGCGGCGCGTTCGGTTGTGATCCTCATGTACTTCATCGCAACCGCAATGAGCGGATATACGACTTTCTGGAAAGGCCTCAAAAATTTAACGAAGCTGAAATTCAACATCGATACGTTAATGACGATTGCGTTGATCGGCGCGATTTCAATTGGCGAATGGAAAGAAGCTACGCTTGTCGCCATCTTGTTCGGACTCAACGAGCTGCTTGAAGGACTTGGCATGGAGAAGGCTAGACGCTCCATGGAAGCCTTGCTTAAAGTCGCTCCAAAAGAAGCGATTAAGCTCGAGAATGGCAAAGAATTCGTCGTGCCGATCGCATCGCTTCGTGTTGGAGATACCGTCGTCGTCAAACCGGGCGCGAAAATTCCTTCGGACGGCTCCGTGCTGACGGGTCGAAGCTCCGTTAACGAAGCCGCGATTACGGGTGAATCCCTCCCTGTCGAGAAAGCGGAAGGAGAACCCGTATTCGGCGGAAGCATCAACAATGAAGGCGTTATGCATATTCGCATCGATAAGGCGTATGAAGATTCTTCGCTAGCCAAAATCTTGCATTTGGTCGAAGAGGCGCAAGAAACGAAGACGCCGACAGAACTGTTTATTAACAAATTCGCAAAATACTACACGCCTATCATTATGGTCGTTGCCGCATTCGTGATGGTTGTGCCTCCGCTGATTGCGGGAGGAGATTGGATACCGTGGCTGTATCAAGGTCTTGCGGTGCTGATTGTCGGCTGTCCATGCGCGCTGATCTTGTCCTCGCCGATTGCGATCGTGTCGGGCATCGCGAGAAACGCAAGAAACGGCATCTTGATCAAAGGCGGCGTTTTCCTCGAACAACTGGGAAAATTAGATACGCTCGCCTTTGATAAAACCGGCACCTTGACGAAGGGACAGCCTTATGTCGAGAAAACGATCGTATACGATCGCACCCGATTCCTCAAGGTTGCAGGCGCCATCGAAAAGTCTTCTTCTCACCCTCTCGCCAAAGCGATTATGAAGGTTGTATCGTCTTCGGGGATCGAGGTTAAGGATGCAGAAGATATTCAGGCCGTATCGGGACGCGGCATCTTCGCCGCTTACGAAGGACACAAATACTGGTTAGGCAATGAAAAAAGCATGGAGCATCTCTCCATTCCGAGCGACGTTCGATCCGCCATCGAAGAACTCAAAGAAAGTGGACTCACATTGGTCCTGGTGGCCGACGAAAACCAAATTCTTGGAATGTTCGGAATATCCGACGAAATCCGCGAAGAAAGCAAGTCCGTCATTGCGGAACTGCATCGAAGCGGCATTCGCCGTACCGTAATGCTCACCGGTGATCACCAGCGAACGGCAGAAAAAGTGGCGAAAGCCGTCGGGGTTACCGAATACTTCGGAAACTTGCTTCCCGAAGACAAGGTGGATAAAATCAAACGCTTAGCCGACCAAGGTACGGTCGGCATGATCGGAGACGGGATTAACGACGCGCCCGCTCTCGCCTCCGCGCAAATCGGAATCGCTATGGGCAAAGGCACGGACAGCGCGATCGAGACCGCAGACGTCGTATTGATGCAAGATCATCTTGGAAAGCTTCCAACGGCGATCAGAATCGGCCGCCGTGTGAATCGGATTATCAAATTCAATATCGGCGTTTCATTGGGATTAAAGCTGCTTGCCCTCCTCCTAACGATACCGGGGTGGTTGACGTTGTGGGTCGCGATCCTGTCCGATATGGGAGCGACGATTTTCGTTACGTTGGTCAGCTTGACGATATTGATTCAAAGAGATTCATTTAAAACCGGAACGTATCGTCCGTAATCGGGGCGACCTTCGCTACCGCGTACGTCGAGCCTTTTTGCGAGAAGAAATCGTAAGTCGATCCCTCGTTGCGGATCCCGTTCATGACGATCGGATTGACTTCCTCGTCCGGAAACATCGTGTCGAAGCCGACGTTCATCAGCGCTTTGTTCGCATTGTAACGAACATAGCTTTTCACGTCCGGGCTTAAGCCGGTTTCCGCATACAAGTCGTTCGTGTAGTCCAGCTCGTTATGGTACAAATCCAGCAAAAACTCGTAAGCCCAAATCGTCAGCCGTTCCTTCTGTTCGGCCGAAAATGGTTTAAACCGCTGCTGCGCGAAATAACCGACCGCGACGCCGTGAATCGATTCGTCCCGCAAGATGAGCGAGATGACTTCCGCGCTGTTGCGAAGCACGCCTTGACCGCCCAAGTAAAGCGGAAAGAAGAAGCCCGAATAGAACAGGAACGACTCCAGCATGACGGAGGCGAACATCGCTTTCCATAAGGAAACCTCATCGCCCTCTTCGATCGCGAGGTAGACGTCGCTGATCCGTTTGGCTTTGTATTGCAAGTATTCGTTATGCTTCACCCATTCGAAGATCGCGTCGATCTCGCTGTTCGTGCATAAGGTCGTGAAAATATACGAGTACGACTTCGCGTGAATCGCTTCGAACGAGGCGAACACCGTATACAGCGCCTTTTCTTGCAGGTCCGGAGCGTGGCGGGCGATTTCGTTCATTCCGATATTCGTCTGGATCGTATCGAGCAGCGTCAAGCCGCCGAACACCTTCTTGTACGTATCCTGATGCGCGAAATCCTGCCACTGCTTCACGTCCTTGCTGACCGCGATTTCTTCGGGAAACCAGATTTGCTTCCACTGCTGATCCCAGAACACCTTCGTCAGCTCCTGCTGGCTCCGGTTCCAGTTGACGGCCTCGAACACTTTTAGATCGAACACGATACACACTCCTCGATGGTCTGCAGACGTTGGCGCACGTAGTACACCGTCTTGATCCCTTTCATCCATGCGTAAATGTACAGACGCGCCAACTGCTCGGTCGTCCATTGGTCCGTCACGTACAACGTCATCGAAATCCCCTGGTCGATGTGGCGCTGCGCGGCCGCATACAGCTCGACCATTCGGAATTGATCGATCTCATAGGCTTCCTTGTAAAGCGCGATGTTCTCGTTCGTCAAGAACGGCATCGGATAAATGGTGCGGCTGTCGGCATAGTCCCGGATTTCGACCTTCTCCGTGCAGGGCGCGATCGAAGCCGTACTGTTGCGAATATAGGAAATGCTTCCGGTAGGCGCGATGGCCAGCCGGTACGCGTTGAACAGTCCATGCGCCATGACCTGCTCCTTGAGCTCCGCCCACATCTCCGGCGTAATCAACGGGACGTTGCCCAACGCCGCGACCACTTCATCCGGCAGCGTCTCGGCGGATTTGGCGATATAAGGGTCAAAATAACTCCCATTCGCGTAGTCACTTTGCTGAAAACCGTAAAACGTCTCTTTTCTTTCTTTGGCGATCTGCATCGAGGAGAGCAGCGAGTAATAATTGAGCGCCTCCATGAACGCGTCGATGAAGAGAACGGACTCCTTCGACCCGTAGGCCAACCCTTGCGAGATCAAATGTCCGTGCAGGTTCATGACCCCGAGACCGACGGAATGCATGCAGCGGTTCGCTTTCGTCACCGACGGCACGTTGCGGATGTCGGTCATGAGCGACACGTTCGTCAACAGACGCATCGCCGTGTCGATCAGTTGCTCGAAGGATTCCTCTCGCGTTGCGTTATGAATGTCAATGGACCCGAGATTGCAGGACACGTCCATTCCGTATTCGTTTTCGGTCCCGTAATCGTGAATGACGCTCGTTTCCTGCACCTGAAGAATTTCCGTGCACAGGTTCGACATCTTCACCCGGCCGATATTGCGCAACGCGTGTTTTTCGTTTACGCGGTCGTCGAACACTTCGAAAGGATAGCCCGACTCGAATTGGGCCTTCTTGATTTCCGTATACAGCTTGCGGGCGTTGATCCGCTTGATTTTCCGAATATTCGGGTTGTCCAGCAGCTCGTAGTACATCTCGGTCATGCTGATCTCGGACATCCGTCTGCCGTATTCCTTGAAGATGTCGTACGGACTGAACAGCACCATATCCTTATCGCGCTTCATCAGCTCGAAGAAAATATTCGGCACGATGATGCCGGTCGAAAGCGTGGCCAGCCGGATCTTGTCGTCGGCGTTAGGCTTCTTGGCCGAAATAAAGTTCTCGATGTCGGCGTGGAAAACGTTCAGGTAGATGACGCCGGAGCCGTTGCGCTGACCGAGCTGATTCGAATAGGAGAAGGAGTTTTCCAGAAGCTTGGCCACCGGCATCACTCCGCTTGCACGGTTAAGAATGCCTTTGATCGGATCGCCGAGCGGCCGCAGGTCGGTCACGTTCACCCCGACTCCCCCGCCCAAGCGAGACAGCTCCAGGCAGTAGCCGATATTTTGGGAGATGCTGTTCATCGAATCGTCCATCGTCAATTTGAAGCAGCTGACGAGCTCCCCGCGCGCCATCTTGCCGCTGTTGAGCGCAGTCGGCGTTGCCGGCTGGTAAGCCGACATCATCGCTTCCACCGCCCGCTCGGCCAGCCGCTCTTCTCCTTGGGCCAAATACAAAGCGATGATCACGATGCGATCCTCGTACTTCTCGAGAATTTCTTCGCCGTTGCGGCTCTTCATCGCGTAGCTCTCGTAAAATTTGCTGGCGCTCATAAACGACGGGAAACGAAATTGGTACGCGTACGCTTTCTCGTAAAGCCGCTCGATGAACTCTATCCGATATTGCTGCAGGAAGTCCGGTTCGTAGTACCCTTCGTCCACGAGATAGCGGATTTTTTCCTTCGTATCGATAAAGTAGCGCAATTTGACGTTGACGTGTTCCAGGAAGTACCGGCGCGTCGCTTCTTTGTCCTTGACAAGATCGAGCTTTCCCGTGCGGCTGTATTGATTGAGCACTTCATTGTTCAACTTCAAATAGGACTTCATCCGACTCTCTCCTCCCGGAAACATTGCTCGTAATACCGGCGGATCGCCTCGTAATCTTCGGCGAAGCCTCGCAAGTCGATTTTGCGGACGAGCGGCACCTGCCATTGCCGCGCAATGGCATCGCCGGCCGCCCCGAACACGCGATGGCCGAAATTGCTGTTTCCGCTTGCGATCACGCCCCGGCAAAACGCGCCGTTCCGCTCCATAAATCCCGCCACCATTCGCGGCACGTCGCCTAACCCGTCCGTATAGGTGAACAGCAAAAACGGCTTCGTCAGCTTAACGTCATCGTCGATTTCGACGGCGGGCAAGTGCAGCCGCGAAACGATATACCGCACGTTTCCCGTGCGGCTCGCATAGGCGATCATACGCTCAGACGCTCCAACTGCTTGACCATTTCGTTCGTATCGAAAATGAATTCTCCCTCGATCTCCATCACCGGCACGCTCATCGCTCCTGCCGCCGCGAGCCTGTCGAACGCCTCCGCGTCATGATCGACGTTGATCGTCTCCACTTCCAGTCCCGCGCGCTGCAATTCGGACTTGATCCACATGCATTTCGGACATACCGTTCTCGTATAAAGCTTCATTTTCTCGTCTCCTCCATTCATCTGCGCAAATCAAAAAGAACACCCTCGTCTCCGGGGGTGTTCTACCGAAATCGCATGCTTCGATTCCGGCAACCGAAATACGCATCCGTCATACGACGAAGCATTGCCGAAAAAAAACGCGATATTCGTTCATTTCTCAGCCCCCGGAGAAATGCAAGCCGCGTTCCGGTCAGGCAGGTCTCCTGGCTTCGCTTCGTCCTCCCGTTCCCTTCCCATGCCGATTGCACAGTGGATTCGAACGTTCGTCAGCGTTACAGTTGCGGGGACAGCGCTAGTCTCTCACTAGCTTCCCTATTAAACTACCGAAGTAGTACCTCGCCGAAACAGATATGAAATTGAATAAGCCAATTGTAGCACACGCGTTTCGATATTCCAAGATACAGTATGTATAGACGCCTTTACCGCCGAAAAGGCTCAATATCTAGATTAAGAAGGGATATCCCCATTATCGGACACCCCTTGTCGTTTGACTCCCGTCGGTTCCGCGACTTTGGTCGGGTTCCGCCACCTCCCTCGGTCCGTTCTGCATCGCGGCGTTTTCCGGTATACTATAGCCAAGTTTTTTAGAGGAGCGATCGACCATGAATTACGAACGGAAAGCGCGCGAGGAAATCGCCGCTTGGGAGCGTCAGTTGTTCAAGCCGCCCGGATGGCTGGAGAGAACCTCGAAGACGTTCGGCAATCGAATCAACAGAATGATCCCTTCCAAGGTACAGAATATCATTACAACCACGATCAAGTCGGTTGTACGCACGGCGCTGTTCGGCGCGGAATATACGCCTCAGCGACCCGTACAGCGGACTCTCGATCTGGAACTGAACGATCAAGAGGCGAAACGCTTGTTTTCCTTATACCAGAAGATCGCCGTTGCCGAAGGCGCAGGCACCGGAGCGGGCGGCATTTTCCTTAACGTCGTGGACTTCCCTGCGTTAATCGCGATCAAGATGAAATTTTTGTTCGAGCTGGCTCATAACTACGGGTATGACACGAAGCATTTTTCCGAACGGGTTTTCATTCTTAAGGTCTTCCAAATGGCTTACTGCGGGCCGGAACAACGAGCCCAGCTGTTGCATTCGATCAAGAGTTGGGATTGTGAAAAGGAGCTGTGGTCCTCGGATGCCGATTACTCCAAAAATATGGACTGGGAGACGTTCCAGAAGGAATACCGCGACGCAATCGACTTTCGAAAGATGCTTCAGATGGTGCCGGGGATAGGCGCCGCCGCGGGAGCTTGGGCGAATTACACCATTCTCGAGGAACTTGGCCAAACCGCAACGAACGCCTATCGATTGCGAAGATTGAACGAAGCGAATGAAAATCGAGGATAATCGGAAACCGCGATGCTCTTCATCGCCGCGCCAGCCTCTTCGTGACCTCCGGCGGCGGAAACCCGACGAATACGGTTATGGCGCTTGCGGCACGCTCCGCGAACTATATCATCGAACAGGCAAGGACGCATCGGATTTGACAGCCTTTACATGTGAGGTAGCGTCTGTACAGGTTTTCCTGTGAGACTGTTCTCAAACATATCGATAATAACCAAGAAATGTTCTGCTTCGCGGAATACATGATCCGCTAATAGCGGATGGATGATGCTCTTGATCCGGCAAGCTTCAATTAAATCGCGAGCTGTTTTCTTAAAATCGCGAAGCGATTTTACAGATACGCGATTCTGATCCAGAAATTGATCAAGAAGAGGTCGTGTTTGCGATTGAGGACGCATCGATTCCAAGTCCCTTGCCTGAAATAATAATTGGTCGAATTCTTGACTAAAGTGATTCGCTTGGTCAACGAGTTTTCTTTCGGATGGGTCGAGTAAATGGCTAATAAACTTGGCATGATCGGCCATAATTCGGAGGAAAAATACATTCTCATCAATTATCGCATCGGGCAGCGGTTCGAGTCTGCCCTGATTGAGTTCCGCCAACCGATTCCTGAAATAGTTTGCTTCCCTGCTTACATGATCCACCAATAAGGGAAAATTGTTGGCCCCGGGAAGCTGGCACGTAAGGATCAATCCAAGTACTTTTCTCTTAAATGCCCAAATATAAGAAACTGCATGATAAACCTCTTCATTAAACCTTCTAATTATGTTAGGGTCTGTTCCAACTGTATAGGCATTCGCTCTATTCTCGATTGCTTCAAATATAGAATAAAATTGATTAGCCTCATTAATTAATTGCGTATCTTCACATCGAAATCCCAATCTAAGAAACAATGAATGTTCTTTCATGATCCTTGACCAAAACCTTACTTCTTCCAATGATCGGGATACAAATTCATCCGCCACCGGACATCACCTCCCTTGAAATCACTTCTCTACCTAACCGTATGTAAGGAGCGCTTGGTCATATGTTATCTGCGGGCGGGTCCAGCATGTTAAAAAAATTGCTCCACCGGCCTGGGATAAAACATGAGCTCCTGTCGAAAACTACTTCATGTGACAGAAATAACACCTTAAGGGATGGCCCATGAGCGATCGGCGAATAAGTTCCCCTCGAGTTCACTTCATTGCATTGTGCTTCCTGGTCATGCTAATGTGCTTACGGCCAGAAGCTGTCTACGCTGCCCCTCTCCTGCCCATTGTCGCGGGTCATGGAGAATATGCGATTGAAGTGTTTCCCCAACAACATAAACTCATCGTTTGGAAGCAAGGCATTAAATTGAAGTCGTATCCCGTTTCGGTGGGCAATCCTTCTACCCCCACCCCTGTCGGAGAGTATTTAATCGTGTACAAAGGAAAAAACTGGGGACGGTCATTCGGTCCGCGATGGCTTGGGTTAAACGTGCCCTGGGGGACGTATGGCATTCACGGGACAAATAAACCGTATTCCATCGGTCAGCACAAAAGCCATGGATGTATTCGGATGTTAAACCAGCATGTGACGGAACTTTTCGACATCATTCCGGTCGGCACGAAAGTGACCATCTATGGACATGTATTAGGCGACCCGGATCATCTCCCGAGAAGCTTGGCGGAAGGAGACGTTGGCGGAGACGTGCAGCTCATCCAATCCCGATTGAAAAGCGCCGGCTACTTTAACGGGGATTGCGATGGAAAATTCCGTTCGGGCACGACCGCAGCCTTGCGGCATTTCCAGCGTGATCATCTATTGCCTCAAGATGGCGTGGTATCAAACCGGGTATATGAAGTACTGGGGCTGCTGGAATAACGGCCAACGGCAATCCCGGATTGCGGAGTGCCGCTGGTTTGTGAGCGCGCGTTATCGTAAAGAAATACTTGCCAGATGCTCCGCAAGTTGCGTGGAACCAGCCTATGTTTACCGATCACAGCACATTTATTATTGGCTTTAGTGCAGCCAAGCCTCATTTGGCTGTTGCCCCGGAAAGAGCGGGGATTAGTCGTTTTTCGGAGGATATCGCGCAGGCCGGCTACGATCATACCAAGGAGTTGGTACGTATCCGGTGGGATCGTCCGGTCGATTATTCATTACTTGAGAAAATGATCGAGTTTAATATTATGGATAAGGCAGACTGTTCAACTTTTTGGCGAAAATAAGAAAAACCGTCAGGGAAGATCTCCTTGGCGGTTTTCTTCGCGCCTTCGCGCCGTTTTGTTGCGTTTTCCCTTCGTCCGTTTCCGCGCACCTTCCACCCCGCCCATCGCCCATCGCCCACCGCCTCTCCTTGCTCTACAGCCCATAGCCTCGCCATGCTCTATCGCCCTAGCCCATACGGACAGAGGATCCGCTAATTGTGAACAAAACCGGGTTTTGCGCACCTTTGCGGACAGAGGATCCGTTATTCGTCTCCGAGATGACGATTTCGGCCTTTGATCATCGAAATAACGGATCGTCTGTCCGAATCGCCAGCAAAATGCGGGGTTTTCGGCAAAATAAGGGCTCCTGTGTCCGATCGTACAGGATCAAGTTAATCGAATCCTTGACTAATACCCGAAAAAGACATCCTTCTTGATATTCCGTTTTGAAATATCATGGTTTTGCAAATAAGCGGAAATCGGTTCGACCATGGACTTCGCTCCGGCAATAAAGTACTTCCCCTTGTCCTTGTGCAAGGCGGTAAACTTGTCGATCTCCCGATTCAAATCATCCTTTGAATCAAGATAAGTTACGTGAATCGAAGTACGGTTAGCGATTCCGTCCAGCTCATCCTTAAATAGATACGACTTTCGGCTATCCATGTAGAGCAGCTTTATTAGTTTCCCGTCTCCGTTCCCTTCCGCTTCGATTTGTTTGAAGATCGACCTTATCGGCGTAATTCCGATTCCGCCTGCGATCAGGAGCGAAGGGCTGTTATCCTGAAGGTAAAAAGACCCGATGGGCCCGCTCATTTTCATTTTCATTCCCGGTTCCAAGTCTAACATCGCCTTCTTGAAATCGCTCGGGTTGTGGCTGATACGCGTTGTTATTTTGATTACATTTTCAGCGGGGGCGGATGCTATACTGAAAGGTTTTGTCGGATTTTTTATTTTCTTGTGAGCAATGCTGAACAAACCATATTGCCCTGCTTTCCAGGTTAAATCTTTCTCTTTCTCAAAATGAAACGAATATACCTCGTCCGATTCTTTGCGGCGTTCTACAAATAACAATTCTCTCTTTTTGAATACGGCAATCGCGTCTTTGAAAAAACTCATTTCACCATCTCCCTTTATTCCGTCAAGTATCTTCCCGTGATCGATTGTTCCGCATGGACGATCTGCGGAGGCGTGCCCTCGAACACGACCTGGCCGCCCTTGCTCCCTCCGTCCGGTCCCATATCGATGATCCAATCGGCCTGGCTGATCACATCGAGATTGTGCTCGATAACGATCACCGTATTGCCTGCATCCACGAGGCGGTTCATGATCTCCAGAAGATGACCGATATCCGACATATGCAGACCGGTCGTCGGCTCGTCCATCACGTAGACGCTGCCCTTCTTATGCAGCTCGCTAGCCAGCTTGATGCGCTGGCATTCCCCGCCCGAGAGCGTGCTGAGCGGCTGGCCGAGCGTAATATAGTTCAGCCCCACATCGCTCATCGCCTGCAGCTTGCGCACGACCTCTTTCAGCTCGAAAAACGCCAATGCCTGCTCCACCGTCATTTCCAGCACATCCGCGATCGACTTGCCGTTCAGCTTGTACGCGAGCACCTCTTCCTTGAACCTTCTGCCTCCGCATATTTCGCACGGCAGGTCAACGCTGTCGAGGAAGGAAAGATCGATGGACACGACGCCCTGACCTTGGCAGTTCTCGCAAGCCCCCTTGGAGTTGAAGCTGAACAAGCCTTGATTGACCTTGTTCGCGGAAGCGAACGCCTTGCGCACATCATCCATAATGCCCGTATAGGTCGCAGGATTCGAGCGCGTCGACACGCCTACCGCCGATTGGTCGATGACGATCGCATCCGGATGCCGGCTGAGGAAGACTTCGTTAATCAGCGTACTCTTGCCGGAGCCGGCGACGCCCGTAACGACGGTCAACACTCCCGTCGGAAGATCTACGCTCACGTTGCGCAGGTTGTGCAACGTGGCATCCTTGACGGATAGCTTGCCGGATGGCTGCCTGCAATCGCGCTTCAGCCGGAGCGGCCGTTTCATATGGGTTCCCGTAAGCGTACCCGACTCCAGCAGGCCTTGGAAGCTTCCTTCGTAGACGATCGTACCGCCGCGGCTGCCGGCGTGAGGTCCGACGTCGACGATATGATCCGCCACCTTGATCACGTCGGGATCATGCTCGACGACAATGACGGTATTGCCCTTGTCGCGCAGCTTCTGAAGCAATTCATTTAACCGGTGGACATCCCGGGGGTGCAGGCCGACGCTGGGCTCGTCGAAGATGTAAGTGACATCGACCAGGCTGCCGCTCAGGTGCTTCACCATTTTGACGCGCTGCGATTCGCCGCCGGACAACGTATCCGTCTCGCGGTCCAGCGTCAAGTAGTCCAGTCCGATATCGACCAGATGCTGCAGCCGCTCCGTCAGCGATTTGACGATCGGCGCGGCGACCGGATCGTCGATCTCCCGAACGACGCGGATAAGATGTCCGACCTCCATGGCCGACATCTCCGCGATGTTGAATCCCTTGATTTTGCAGCTGAGCGCGGCCTGACTGAGTCTCGCGCCGCCGCAGCCGGAGCAGGGACCCTCGGTAATGAACGGCGCAACCGCTCGCTGCGTGCGCTCGGACTTCGTCTTCAAATCCTGCTTGACGTATTTGTTGGCGAACTTCTCGATAACGCCTTCCACGGTAATATTCATGGCCTTGCCGGCGAAATCCATCTGAACTTTCCTTGCCTTGGCGTACAGCAGCTGCTCCAGTTCTTCATCCGAATAATCGCTCAGCTTCTTGTCGAGATCGAAGTTCCCCGACTGCACGATCATGTTCCATTCCCAGCCGCCCGCCGAATAGTCCGGCAGCATGATGGCCCCTTCGTTTAACGACTTCGACATGTCCACCGCCTTGCTCATGTCGACGCCCAGCTTGCGGCCGATGCCGTTGCACTCGGGACACATGCCTTGCGGATCGTTAAACGAAAACATGTGCGCTTGTCCGACATAGGGCTGTCCCGCTCGGGAGAAGAGCAGACGGAGAATGGGCGAGATATCGGTAATCGTGCCCATCGTGGAATGGGAACCGCCGCCCAGCCTCTTCTGATCGACAATAACAGCCATGCTCAGGTTCTCGATCGCGTCCGTATCCGGCTGCGGAACGCGGGGCAGGAATGTGCGCACGAACATGCTGAAGTTCTCGTTCAGCAATCGCGTCGATTCCGCGGCGATCGTATCGAAGACGATAGAGGACTTGCCGGATCCGGATACGCCGGTGAAAATCGTGATCTTTTTCTTGGGAATGCGCAAGGATACGTTCTTGAGATTGTTTTCTCTCGCACCCGATATGACGATATGCTCCAGATTGGATTCGCTCATGATAACATCCTTCCGATTGCGTTAATTTCTGCTTGCACGGCATTTGTCGAATCAACATAAACCGGCTGCGCGTCGTTTGCAGCCGGTTATATGTTGATTCGGGTCGTGCGGGGTTCAACGATTAACCGAATGCGATTATTGCTCCAAGACCGTTCCAAGCTTGCCGCACCATTCGCTCCAGCCATGCTTGGCGCCTTCGCGTCCATGAATATTGGAGAATCCGGTCTGTTCAAGATGAAGATTAACCTTTCCGTCCCCCAGTTCCTGCAGCGTCCAATTGACCGTGTGCTTCTCCTCTCCGACCGCCCAAGTATAGGACAACCGGCTTGGCGGATCCACGATCAGCACTTCGCCGTCAATAATTCCGTCCCAATACTCGTTCGGCTGAGCGCGAAACTGAAAACGGTGGCCTACGACGGGCTTGAAATCATTTTCCAAGACCCACTTGGCAAGCTTGCTTGAATCGGTTAAGGCGGACCACAGCTTCTCGATCGATGTCTTGTACTCAAAATCCAGGGATAAGGATAAACTCATTCTTCTTCCTCCTCAAGCAGTTGGTTCAAACGCAACATATTCGCACTCCAAAACTTGCTGTAGAAAGCCACCCAGATTTGAATTTCTCTGAGCGGGGTCGGGTCTAGCCTAAATCGCGTTTCTCTGCCGACTTTTCGGTCGCGCACCAGTCCGGCCTCTTTAAGAATCGTCAAATGCTTGGATACCGCCGTACGGCCCATTGGAAACTGTACCGTTAATTCATGAAGCGGTTTCTCCTCTGCCTCCGATAACAGCCGAATCAGTTGCCGCCTAGTCGGATCCGCAACCGCGTCAAATACATCCCGCAACGGACTGTTCTCGCCCACAACACCCTCTCCTTATTAGGATTTCCAAGGGACGGCCGTTCATTTCACTTCATGGGACACCATTTAGTGACGTTTAGATTATAGGCCACCATTTGGTGTCGTGTCAACAGCATTCATCAGCAGATCAAAAGAAAAACCCGCGAGTTACGCGGGTTGGAATATGCGCCTATACTTTCATCCGCTGAAGACGGAGCGCGTTAAGGACGACGGAGACGGAGCTCAGCGCCATCGCCGCCCCGGCCACCCAAGGCGCCAACAGACCGATGGCCGCAATCGGGATTCCGAGCGAGTTGTAGCCGAGCGCCCAAAAAAAGTTCTGCCGGATGTTTCTCATCGTTTGGCGGCTCATATAGATCGCATCGGGAATGCTGTTCAGATCGCCCCGCATGAGCGTGACGTCGGCGGCTTCCATCGCGACGTCCGTTCCCGTTCCGATCGCCATGCCGATATCCGCCATCGCAAGCGCCGGCGCGTCGTTGATGCCGTCTCCCACCATCGCGACTTGCTTGCCTTGAGCCTGGAGCTTCTTCACTTCTTCCGCCTTGCCTTCCGGAAGCACTTCCGCGAGCACTCGGTCGATTCCGACTTGCTTGGCGATCGCTTGCGCGGTCCGTTCGTTATCTCCCGTGATCATGACGACTTCAACGCCCATTCGTTGAAGCCGCGCGACGGCTTCCTTCGACGTTTCCTTGATCGTGTCGGCCACCGCGACGATTCCCGCATATTCGCGGTCGATCGCGACCAGCATGGCCGTCTTCCCGTCTTCCTCTAGGCGAGCCATGCGGTCCAGAGCCTTCTCGACCTCAACCTCGTGCTTGGCCATCAGCTTGCGCGTGCCGGCCAGAATTTCTTTGCCCTCAACGACGGCGCGGATGCCAAACCCCGGAATTGCCTCGAATTGTTCCGTTCCCGGGAGCTCAATGCCTCTGGCCGCAATGCCGGCGACGATCGCTTCTGCCAGCGGATGTTCGGAATCCTTCTCCGCGGCGCCGACCAGCCGAAGGAAAGCAGGTTCATCCTGATAAGAAGTCACGACGTCGGTCAGCTCCGGTTTGCCTTTCGTTATCGTGCCGGTCTTGTCCAGGATAACGGCATCGATCTTGTGGGTGGACTCCAAATGCTCGCCGCCCTTGAACAGAACGCCAAGCTCCGCGGCGCGGCCGGATCCCGCCATGATCGACGTAGGCGTAGCGAGACCGAGCGCGCAAGGACAGGCGATGACGAGAATCGCGATCAGCTTCTCCAATGCGTTCGCGAAATCTCCGGGCGTCACCCAGAAGTACCAGATCAGGAACGCGACGATCGCAATGCCGACGACGATCGGCACGAAGACGCCGGATATGACATCCGCGATCCGCTGAATCGGCGCTTTGGAGCCTTGCGCCTCTTCGACGACCTTGATGATTTGCGCAAGCGCCGTTTCCTTGCCGACTTTCGTCGCTTTCAGCCTTAAGCTTCCGTGCTTGTTGATCGTTGCGCCTATGACGACATCGCCGGCTTTCTTCCCGACCGGAATGCTTTCGCCCGTCAGCATCGATTCGTCGACGGAAGAGTGGCCTTCCAGCACTTCTCCGTCTACCGGGATCTTCTCGCCAGGCTTCACCACGACAAGATCGCCGACAAGCACTTGTTCGACAGGGATCGTCATTTCCCGCCCGTCGCGCACGACCATTGCCGATTTGGCCTGAAGGCCCATCAACGTCTTGATGGCTTCGGACGTGCGCCCTTTGGCCAACGACTCGAACAATTTGCCAAGGATGACGAGGGTGATCAGGACGGCGCTCGTTTCGTAATACATATCGGGACCGTGATGAGCCATGCTTCCCGACGTTGCCCATTCGATCGTAAGGTATAAGCTATAGAAATATGCGGCCGATGTGCCGAGCGCAATAAGCACGTCCATGTTGGCGCTTTTGTTCCGAAGAGCTTTATAAGCGCCGACGTAAAACTGCTTGCCGATATAGAATTGGACCGGCGTCGCCAGCGCCAATTGAAACCATGGATTCATGAAGAGATCCGGCATCCAGATCCAGGACAAGAACGAAAAGTGGCCGACCATGGACCAGAGCAGCGGCAAGGAAAGGATCGCCGAGACGAGCAGCTTTCTTTGCTGCCGGGCAATTGCCTGCTCCCGGCGCTCGGACGGCTCCAGATCGGCGACTTCCTTGGACGTTCCGTAGCCGAGCTTTTGAATGCTTTGTTCCATTTGCGCGATATTGACCGTATTCGGGTCGTATGTGATCGTAGCCCGTTCCAGGGCAAAATTCACGTTCGCTTCCGCCACGCCTTCGAGCTTGCGCAAGCCCTTTTCAATCCGGTTTGCGCAAGCGGCGCACGTCATTCCGGTGAGTTGCAGAGAAGCCTGCTCCTTTACCGCCTTAACCTGTTCCAACGCGAACACCTCGTTTCCTTACGGACGGGCCTTAAGCCACGTCGTATCCTTGCTCTTCAATGGCTTCCTTGATCGCTTCCAGCGTAAGCTTGCTTTCGTCGTACGCAACGGCGACCGTCCCGTCGGCAAGATTGACCTTTCCGCTTGCTCCGATAACCTTCAGGGCGCCTTCCACAGAATTGACGCAATGCCCGCAAGACATTCCTTTGACATTCAATGTGATGTTTTTCATCTGTTCATTTCTCCTTTTTCGCTTTTTTTGTTATCATTCACAGCGGACGGTCAACGAATTCGGCAACCGATGCCCCGGTCCCGAGAACGACTGAATCGCTCTTGTAATGAAGTATACCCCCCTACACTATAATTGTCAACGATAAATTTACTATACCCCCCATCCCTATAATGAACAATAAAAAGCAGACATCCGATGCTCGGATACGGATGTCCGCTAGCAGACCTGATATCGGCCATTATTTTTCTTTAGCCGCTTCTGCATATTTTTTGAAATTGTCCAATATCGCCTGCCATCCGGCTTGCTGCATCTCGATCGGGTGGGTCTCTTCCGCTTCGAACGATTCGACGATTTTCGTGCCGTTGTCTTGAGGAAGAAAGTCGATTTTCACTTTCCTGCCGTCGGCGATTGTATAAACGAGTCTTTCTTTCATTTTTACCTCATCGTATACGCCGTTGAAATCAAATCCCACGCTGCCGTCCTTAGCTTCCATTCTCGAGACAAATTTACCGCCAACCTGAAGATCGTTCTCGGCGTATGGCGTGTGCCAGTCTTCGGAAGCCGAATTCCATTGCGTGATATGCTTCGGATCCGTCCAATATTCCCACACGCTTTCGACGGGGGAATAAACGATCGCTTCTACGGTTATCGTTGCCGGATTTTTATTTGTCATGAATGAGTCCTCCTTGATGGTTGTCCTAACCTACGACTATTATAACAGCAAATTGGCCATTGCAATTCTTATCGATTGCTAATGTGAGCAAGATCCGCTTGCGCGATTTGTTTGGTCAGCCTCCGGCGGCGGAAACCCGACGAACTATGCGGGTTCGATATGAATATGAACGTGCTCGATGCGATGGATCGATTTCATTCGCGATTCGATTTCCTCCGTGATGGAATGGCTTTCTTCGACGCTCAGCCGCTTATCCACCAATATCGTCACATCCAGCAAAATGAAATTGCCGTGCGCGCGGGCGCGAATATCGCTTACCCTCGTCACTCCCGGCGTGTTTTTGACCGTCGATTTCAACACTTTAAGTTCTTTTTCGGGAAACCCGTCCGAAAGAGAGTGCGTCGCTTCGCGGAAAATATTGGCCCCGGTTTTCAAGATGATGAATCCTACGATTACGGCAGTCAAAGGGTCTAACCAAGCCAATCCGAATTGCGACCCGATAATGCCCAGGAACGCGCCCAAGCTTACGAACGCGTCCGCGCGGTTATCTTGCGCAGCGGCCATGAGCGCGCTGCTCTTCGTCTGCTTGGCTAGCCGATGGTTATAGAGATAGACCGAATACATGGCCGCGCCGCACAGGACTGCCGTCCATGCGGCAATCGGCTCAGGAGCCCCGATTTCCGGTTTGAAAAAGGATTGAACGGCCGCGATCGTCACTTGAATGCCGACGGCGATCATGATCATGCTGGCGACCATCGTCGCAATCGTTTCCGCGCGGAAATGCCCGTACCTGTGGTTATGATCCGGCGGCTTCCTCGATACGCGCAGGCCGATCAGTACGGCTACGGATACGATGATATCGGTGAAATTGTTAAGTCCGTCCGCCTTTAACGCTTCCGATTCCGAGAAATAGCCGACGCTCAATTTAAGAGCGGACAAGCACAAATAAGCTGCGATGCTTAGCCAGGCTCCCTTTTCTCCTTTTTGCAAATTTTCGTACCGTTCCACCCGTTCGGTCCCCTTCCCTTCTTAGCCCGGGCCACGAAAGATGCTCGCTGCCATCTCTATTGCCTCAAGGAAACAAAAACCCTCGACCGGAGGTCGAGGGTAAATTCATCTTTTTTTTAAAATAACGATTCGGGTCCAAGATCATCATGATCACCACGTATGCTATCGAATTAAACCATTTTAATGTAACATATTTCTTTTCAAATGAAAACAAACTTTTACGAAACGCCTGCCTCTAATCGTCGCTCCGTAAAGATTGAATGCCGTTTAGGCTAATGTCTGTTACACCGATGTCCCCCGTACATAATCTAAATTAACTTTGAGAAAATAGGTGATGCCGCCGATGGAAATTCCAATTTCGGGTTTTGTATTATGCTCTGATCATTCGGATGGGCAACATTCGCACAAGCTTTATATCACCTCTTGGGATGGACGGCCGGTTCATGTTCACGCATTCTCCGGAGTCACTTCATTCAATGTCGGACATTCGCATCGTTACGCAGGGGTAACCGCACCGGCGCCTACCGGAGTCGAACACGTGCATGAGTATTTTACCGAAACCTCCTTCGACGACGGGCATACGCATCTCATTCGCGGGAGAACCGGCGGCGCCATCCCTCTGCCCAGCGGCGGTCATTATCATTTCTTCGAAGGCGTCACGACAGTGAACGGAAGAACTCCGCATACCCATGCCTACGAAGGACGAACCGGCGACGAGGAAATGTAAGGGGGATGTTCATCCGTTTCGGCGCCAAGATTCCGAGTTCAGCTCACCGTTCATGGCAGCGGCGGCAATCGCGCCCATCGAGGCGGCGGCAATCGCCTGATGCATCCGCGATGCCGAATCCCCGGCGCTGAAGACGCCTGGAACGTTCGTTTTCCCGAGTTCATCGACGACGACCGCTCCCGTTTCCGCGATGCGGCAGCCGATGGCTCGCGGCAAATCCGATCCCGGAACCAGATCCGGTTTAAAAAAGATCCCTCTGCATGGAATCGTCGTTCCGTCTTCAAGAACGACCTCCCTCGCGATCCCGTCGTCGGAGTCGATGTGCCGAATCGGCGAGTCGAACAGAGGGACTTGATGCCGCCGGAGCTCCTCGCGCTGATCGTCCGTCAGCTCATCGGGGCCGTTCGTGCAGAGGGTAAACCGGTTCGTCCATCCGGATATCAATGGAGCGAAGTGCATGAGCTCGGCCCCCTTGTTGATGACGACAAGCGGCTCGTCTCTTAATTCCCAGCCGTCGCAATACGGGCAGACGAAGGCGCTTTTCCCGTAAACCTCCGCCAGCCCGGGAATGTTCAGCGGCCGATCCTTCATGCCGACGGCGAACAACACCTTTTTGCTGGCAAACGCGTTTCCTTGCGCGGTCTCGATTCGGAAGCGACCGTCCGCTCCCGCAATCGTCACGGCCGTATCCGCCACGAAGGACACGGAAGGATAGGCGCCGATCTGATCCTTCGCAATTCGCCGAAATTCGCCGGGACTTATTCCGTCACGGGTCAGAAACCCGTGAGTCTCGCGGGTCACGGCATTGCGGGGACGTCCCTCATCGATCACCGCCACGTGTTTCCTCGCCCGTCCAAGCACGAGAGCTGCGTTCAACCCTGCCGGGCCGCCGCCGATAATCGCCACATCGAGTTGCTGTTTTGTCATCTTCATAATCATCCTCCTCGGATCCATTATATCCATAATTAAAGCGCAAGAAGCGGATCACTTCTTGTTTGCCTCATGGTTGCAGCGTTGGAAAGCTTCATCCAGTACCGTCTGAATCGTGCGTTCCCGCAAATATTGGTGCAGGTGCCGTTCCGCGCCGACCATCACCTTCTCAACCAAACATTCGCATGGGCCTGAATCTTCCCGGTCCCGATGCGCAGCCTCCCCATCGGCTAACAGTCGATGCTGCCGCGATTTCGAATTCGAGCATTCGAACAGCTGCTGCCTTCCTTCGATCACTTGAATCACGTCAAGAAAAGTAATCTGTTCGGCCGGCCGGGCCAGCTCGTAACCGCCGTTCACTCCCGGCACGGCCCGCACGATGCCATCCTGTCTCAGCTTGGACATGATTTTGGACAAATAGCTTTCGGAAACGCCAAGCGTCGCGGACAACTCCTTGATTCCGATGTTGTTGCGACTCTCCGAATGGCCTAGATGAAGCAAGGCGTGCAGAGCGTAATCCGTACTTTTGGAGAACTGAATTTTCGCCTCCTCCCTTCGCCATTTGCTCTTAATGTGGATCTTAAATATCTATAATATACGATTGAACTTCGATTTGCAATAGAACTCCCTGTATGACTTCGGCGAACTCTTCGAACGCCCAGGAAGCGACCTCGACAATTCATCGCAAGCCGTAAAGTTAACATAAATACAATTATGTTATTAACTTCCCCGCTCGCTCTCCCCGGCGCAACCTAAAGTTCATAAGCTGGCAAGCCTTGATCTAGGCGTGAGTTGTTACCTAGTAAATGAATAGAGAATAATTTATGGCAAGACAATTGCTTGATCCCGGAAATTAAGCCAACGAATAACGCTATCGTCACCGATTGGCGGATCCGGAATTTGGGAGGTGAATAGATGAGCGGAAATCGAAAATTAAACGTCTGGGTGCTGTCCAATGAATATCAACCCAAAATCGTCGGCGGGCTAGGAATCGTCGCCACCCGCTTGACGAGAGCGCTGAGCATGACCGGAACGAGGGTGACGGTGCTGTGCGCGAATAACGCCAAGCGGCTGACGGCAACGAACTTCAACAACAGCTTGCGAATATTAAGATTTCCGAGAAATTCGCAATACTTCAATCATGCCAAGAAATCCTTTAAGGGCGCTTCCGTCATGCGTGTCGCATCTCGAATGGCTTACGCCAAACCGAATATTATCCATGTGCATAGTACGGATTTTGGCGATACCGCTATCAAAGCCAGGAATGCATATCGCGTTCCCGTCGTCTACACTTGTCACTCCCTTGCGTCTCAAGGCCTCTCTTCCCCGATAGGGAAAAATCAAACAAAGCTGATCCGCATCGCGAGACGAATCGTCGTTCCGAGCAAGTGGCAGGCAGCCGCAATCAAGAGGATTTACCCTAATCTCGTCAACCGTCAGATTTCCGTTATCCCGCACGGCGTGACAACGGCGTCGAAAAAATCGATCGGCTCTCCGACACGGCTGCTATATGCGGGAAGATTGATTCCTTCAAAGGGGATTGCGTCTTTACTTACAGCCATTTCCATCTTATCGCGAGATCGCCATCGTGTTCATCTGACAATTGTAGGAAGCGGTTTGAAAAGTTATCAGCGGAAATTACGAACCCTTGCCAAGAAATTGGGGATCGCCGATCGAATCCGCTGGATCAATCACAAACCTCATCATGCGATGCAAAAAATGTATTCCTCTTACGGTGCCGTTATCGTCCCAAGCCGCAAGGAATCGTTCTGCCTGGTTGCATTAGAAGCGATGGCGAACGGCGTGCCGCTTATTTCGACCTTATCGGGAGGTCTAAAGGAATTCGTCAACTCGAGCAATGCGCACATTATTCCATCCGTCAACGGCCCAAGCATCGCGGGGGCGATCAGAAGGTTCCGGCAAAATCCCTCCCTATCGAGAAAGCGGGTCTCCGCAGCCCGCGCTACTGCCGCTAAATACAAATGGCCCGCAATTGCCCGCCGTTATCGGTCGTTGTTTACGAGCCTTTAGAAGGAGGCCATTCGATGAAAGTGCCAGCAATTGCCAGACAATTCGGGGTGAAAGCAACCAAGCATAAAAAAGTTCGAGGCGGCATCTATCGAATTGTTGCCGCCGGCGGCAGCGCGTATAGCTTAAAGCGAATGCCCAAACAAATAGCTCGATTGAAGTGGGTCGACCGCATGCTGCTGAAAGTCCGGCAAAGCGGATCCCTTGTGGCATGGCGCGACCCGCGGAAGCCCGCGGGACAAAAGCCTTACGCGATTTCGCCCGAAGGAAAGCTATTCGTACTCACGCCTTGGCTCTCAGGGAGACATCCGTCGCCGCGTTCCTTAAAAGATATGCGAGCATGCGGTATGGCCTTAGCGCGGTTTCATCGGGCAGGTCGCACCGGTCTTGCATCGAATTTCGCGTATAACGAAATGGGCAATTGGCACTCCAAATTGCGCGCCAGAGAACTTTATATCCGCAACAAAATCGCACAAGCCAATCGACACGGCCTTCGCGAGCCGCTGAATCGGATGATCAAGCAAAACGGACCGGAGATTGTCGGTTATATCCGACAGGCCAAATCGTTGTTTCGAAGCAGCGGCTATCATTCGCTCCGCGCTAATCCGCGTAAAAACGGGGTATTGAGCCATGGGGACGGCGGACCGAGCAATTTTATTCTCAACGGCAAAGGCACTCACCTGATCGACTTCGAAACGTTGCATGTGGATTTGCGGGCATACGATTTATACCGGGTCATTTACAATTCGTGCAAAGACCACCAATGGAAATTTTCGATCGCTAAAGCGATTCTGGACGGATATCGTCGAGTTGCCGGCTTGAACAGATCCGATTACAAGCTTATTCGGGCTTGGCTGCGGTTTCCGCATTCCACCTATTTGGTGGTTACGCCCTTCAAGAGAATTCCGTTTACCGCAAGCCGGTTGCAATGGGCGCTGAAATCCGAAAGGAGAATCGGTCCTTTCTTGGCGAAGCTTGACCAATACGCCAAACGAAACAGCTCCAATATGGCGGGATAAAGGCGGAATGAAGACCTCTCACCCATGAAAAAAACCGATTTCCATGAGGAAACCGGCCATCCGTTTCATGCTTTCTTTATTTTTTCTTCTTTTTAAGAACCGTACTAATGATGGCATAACCTAGCAGGACTGCCGCCGCAATGAGAATCCAGGTGGTCGCGTCGATTTTGCCGGATTCGCTTGCCGGAGCTTCCGGTTCGGAAGCGTCGGCCGGTGATTCCGACGGGACTGGCGCAGAGCTTTGTTCAGGCTCCGTGGAAGGAGACGCGGAATTCTCCGGCAACTGATCGTCGGACTCCGGATCGGGCGACGGTGTCAAGAGCTTTTCCGGAATTTGCACTTGAATGGAATAGCTCCCTCTAACGGGGTGCCCGTCAGCGCTAATGATGCGCCAATTCACGGTATAGACGCCGTCCCGCAAAGGGGTCTCGAATACCGCCGTCAAAACTTCTCCATTCACCATAGTCTCGCTTATCGCTTGCTCTTCGCCGTCCGCGTTTGCGACTTCTACTCTGCTGGCCGGTTCTATCGCTTCATTAAAGGTCAATTGGAGCTCGGTCACTTCCGATTCCGAAAATTCGTGAGGCACGGCCGAGACGAGAGCGGAATGGGCAAACGAGTAGCCCGGAAAAGCAAATAGCGCCAGTACGAAGACAGCAAGCACTGCCGATCTGCAAGATTTCATTTTCGAGTCCCCCCTATAATGCGCTAGTATTATACATTAACATATATTCATTCCTTCAACATGACTCTTTGGGGCTATGCGGTTGGAATTCGATCAAGAAGCCGTAACTGCAGCGCACGGAAATATGTAACGGCAAGAGGACCCCCCCGATACGAACGAGGCCCTCCCAACGTCTTTTCCGTTTATCGCCTTTTTTTCATAGGCTTAAGGCTTCTTCCGACCGTTGCCGTTCTTTTGCCGGTTGATCTTTTTACGCTCAACGTCCATGCTTGCGACTGGCCGCTTGTCCGATTTCCTTTTGAGCAACCGCATTTTCCCCACGATTTTGCAGAACCTGAAGAGCGATGGCTGCCGGAGGAATGGCTTGGGTTAACCGTTCGGGTGGTCAATACCCGGAAAGCCTCGGCAACTTTTGTCGCAAAGGAGATCGGGGGTTCGACCGATTTGAAATGGATATACATCAGTCTGGGGTTGTCGAAGAGCCAGTGATTATGAAAAGCCGTAACTTCGATTCCCCTAGCGCGCAATGCGGAAATAAAGGGATTAATCTCTTCCTGGAGAATGACGGTTTCGCCTAGATTCAAGGCGTTGCCGCGGCGGTCCAAGTCTTCGAACGAAAAAAACGCGGCAATCGCCAGAATGGAGCGGGCTGGCCTATTCTGAATGAGCGGGCGAAGATTGTTTCGAACTCGCGTGACCGTACAAACTCCGTTTGCGACTTCCGCCGTTCCGCCTAGAATACGGGCAAACTCTTGACACAACGGGCTGGGCATTGTCATGGTCAATCCTAACTCGCCTCCTATCCATGTGTTGGGATAAGATATGACTGAATCGATCGCAACGTCTGGTTATCCCACTATGAGCTTTAAAAATGAGAGAATTCACTTGCATAGCATTTTAACCTCCGCGGCAAAAGGACCCGGAGGTTAAATGCATGCCAAAGCGCTCTTTCGGCTTCCCGTAAACTGCGTCAAAGGGTCAAGACTTACAGCGGGCATTTCAACATTTTGGCAATCTTGCCGCCTCTGCGAATAAGCCTCTCCCCGTTCGGTCCATAATACACACAGACGAGATGCTTTCATCCATACTTTTGGCTTCCACTGCGCTTACCACCTTTTCCTTGAGACAAGGAGTGGACCGATTGAACTCATTGCACTTCGCGATCCTGCTGCCTTTTTTCTCCGTGCCGCTGATCCCCGTCCTGACCCGTTTGTTCCGCCGCGTGCATCCCGGCTGGTTCGTGCTCGCAATCCCCGTCTTGCTGCTCGTTTGCTTTGCGCGTTATATCTCGTTTCGTCAGCCGCTAGAGCCCGTCCGCTATTCCGTGCCATGGATTCCGTCGTTGCATATCGACTTCGCGATCTATCTGGACGGACTATCGCTCCTCTTCGCCTTGCTGATCAGCGGCATAGGCACGCTGGTCGTCTTTTACTCCATCTTCTATATGTCCAAAGAGCGGGAAAAGCTGCATCTCTTCTACGCGTATTTGATGCTGTTCATGGGCGCGATGCTGGGCTCCGTTCTCGCCGACAATCTTCTGGTCCTGTATGCGTTCTGGGAGCTCACGAGCGTATCCTCCTTCCTGTTGATCGCATTCTGGTATCATCGCAAGAGATCCCGCTACGGCGCCCAGAAGTCGATGCTCATCACGATGAGCGGCGGCTTCTCGATGCTGCTCGGCTTCCTTATGCTCTATGCCGCGTCCGGCACGTTCAGCATCCGCGAGCTGATCGCGCTGGGCGGACAAGCGTCGCAGCACCCGCTGGTCGTTCCGGCCATGTTCCTCGTCTTGCTCGGGGCGTTCACGAAGTCCGCGCAGTTCCCTTTCCATATCTGGCTGCCGGACGCGATGGAAGCCCCGACGCCGATCAGCGCCTATCTCCATTCGGCGACGATGGTGAAAGCGGGCGTCTACCTCGTGGCTCGCCTGACTCCGATCTTCGGCGGGCATTCGGAATGGTTCTGGACGATTACGATCATCGGGCTCCTCACCTTGTTAATGGGCTCCCTGCAAGCGATTCGTCAAAGCGATCTCAAAGCGCTGCTGGCGTTCTCGACCATCAGCCAAATCGGGCTGATCATGTGTCTCCTCGGCATCGGCTCGTTGGCGCTTCACGAGGCGAACCGCGACAATTCCACGCTGTTCATCGGCGCGACGCTGGCCGCGATCTTTCATCTGATCAACCATTCGATCTTCAAAGGCTGCCTCTTCATGATGATCGGAATTCTCGATCACGAGACGGGCACGCGAGATATACGCCGCTTATCCGGCTTAATCCGCGTCATGCCCGTTACGTTCGTCATAACGACGATCGGCGCTTTCTCCATGGCGGGCCTTCCGCCGTTCGGCGGATTTCTCAGCAAGGAAATGTTTTTCACCGGCGTGCTGTCGACCTGGCGGACGATGGACGGCTTGTTCGTCTTGATTCCGATCGTCGCATGGGCAGCCAGCGTATTCACCTTCGTATACTGCATGATTCTGATCTTCCAGGTGTTCATCGGCCGATACGAACCGAAGGCGTCCATACGCGAGCCGCACGAAGCGCCGCCGGGCATGCTCGTCTCGCCGGCGATCTTGGCCGCCCTCGTCGTCCTTCTGTTTTTCTTCCCGAACAGCATCGCGCCTTCCCTGCTCGAGCCGACCGTCAAAACGGTCCTGCCGCAGCTGTTCGCGGACAACCCGGAGTGGCACGCCCATATTTCCGCTTGGCATGGCTTTAATACGGAGCTGTTGATGACGATCGGCATTGTCGTTCTAGGCACGCTGCTGTACAGATATTTAACGACGTTCCGCAACCTGTACGACAGCGTGCCCTTCAGATTCAGCGTCAACCACGCGTACGATCGCGGATTGGAAGCGATGGAGCGTTATTCCGGCAAGGCGTTAAGGCTCTATATGACCGGTTCGATGTCCCATTACTTGTCTTATTTGTTCGTCTTCTTGATTGCCGTCGTCGGCGGCTCGCTTGTCCTGCAGCATACGATCGCGCTGAATTTGGCGGCGAACGCCCCGATCGAGCTGTACGAAGCCATGCTGGGACTTGCCATGGTCGCGGCGGCCATGTTCATCCTGTTCACGAAATCCAAATTGGTCTCGATTATTGCCGTTAGCGTTATCGGTTATATCGTTTCCTTGTATTTCGTCATTCTGCGCGCGCCGGATCTGGCGCTTACGCAGCTTGTCGTCGAGACGATTTCCACGACGTTGTTCCTGCTTTGCTTTTACTTCCTGCCGAAGGTCAGCAAATTCGTGACGCCATTGTCGGTTCGCCTGCGCAATTCGGTCATCGCCCTCGGCGTCGGAACGACGCTGACCGTCATCGGGCTCGCGACGCAGGAGCATCATCTGTTCGCTTCCATATCGGAATACTACCGCGATTCCTACGCGCTGGCCGGAGCCAAAAACATGGTCAACGCGATTCTCGTCGACTTCCGCGGCTTCGACACGATGCTGGAGATCGTCGTCCTCAGCGCGGCCGGCATCGGCATCTACACGATGATCAAACTTCGCCATCCGGAGAGGAATAACCGATGAAATTCACCGACGTCTTCCTGCAGTCCGCGACCAAAATATTAGTGTTCATCATTATGACCTTCTCGGTATACATTTTGTTCGCGGGCCACCACAATCCCGGAGGCGGCTTTATCGGCGGGCTGATCACGGCCTCCGCCCTCGTTCTCCTGTATATCGCGTTCGATCTTCAATCGGTGCGCGATATCGTTCCGGTCGACTTCAACCGGCTGGCCGCGCTGGGCGTCATCGTGTCCGTGCTCACGGGAGCGGCTTCCTTCCTGTTCGACGCGCCGTTCCTGACGCAGGCGTTCGACTACTTCGACCTCCCCGTGCTCGGGACGACGGAGCTGGCGACGGCCGTCATCTTCGATCTGGGCGTCTATATGGCGGTCATCGGAACGACGATGACGATCATCACGACGATAAGCGAGGACCAAAAATAATGGAAACCTTCCTCACGATTCTGTCCGGCATCCTGTTCACGGTCGGAACTTATCTCATCCTGAACAAAAACCTGCTGCGGCTCATTCTCGGCATCAGCTTGTTCTCCCATGCGACCCATCTGATGCTGATGGCCGTTAACGGGGTCAAAAGAGGCGCGGCGCCCCTGCTCGGAGAGAAGGCCAAGAGCTATACCGACCCGTTGCCGCAAGCGTTGATTTTGACGTCGATCGTCATCAGCTTTGCGCTGACCGCTTTTCTTCTCGTTCTCGGCTATCGGACATACGTGGAATTAGGAGGCGATATTTTGAAGAAGCGGAGAGGGAAACCGGATGAATAACGTGCTGAGCTTGCCGATCGTTATCCCCCTGCTCACGGGAATGTTCATGATCCTCCTTCGACGTCGGGTAAGATTGCAGCAAGGGCTGTCGGTCGTCGGGATGCTGGTCACCGCCGGCGTCGCCGTCTACATTCTGAAGCGCATTTCCGCGGAAGGCATACTGGCGCTCGACATCGGCGGCTGGCCGGCGCCCTTCGGCATTTCGTTGGTCGGCGATATGCTGTCCGCGCTGCTCGTGCTGACCGCGACGGTCACGACGCTGGTGTGCACCCTCTTCGCCTTCGGGACGACGGATCCCGAGCACAAGCTTCACTTTGTCTATGCTTTCGCGCAATTGCTGCTATGCGGAGTGAACGGCTCCTTCCTGACGGGCGACATCTTCAATCTATTCGTCTTCTTCGAAGTGATGCTGATCTCGTCCTATGTCTTGCTGGCCCTGGGCGGCAAGAAGCTGCAGCTCCGCGAAGCGATTCAATACGTCGTCATCAACGTCATCGCCTCGACGCTGTTCGTCGTCGCGATTACTTATTTGTATTCGATTGCCGGCACGCTGAATATGGCCCATCTCTCCGAGCGCATCGCCGCGATCGGCCAGGACGGACTGCTCACGACCGTCAGCTTCTTGTTTCTGACCGTGTTCGGTCTGAAATCGGGGTTGTTTCTGTTTTTCTGGCTGCCGAACACCTACAGCGCTCCTCCTCCCGCGATCGCCGCGCTGTTCGCCGCCCTGCTGACCAAAGTCGGCATCTATGCGATCATCCGCACCTTTACGTTGATCTTCTACCACGAGCCCCAAATCACGCATACCGTCATTCTCGTCATGGCGGCGCTTACGATGCTGTTCGGCGCGCTGGGCGCGGTCTCGAATTGGAGCATCAAAAAAATACTGGCCTACAACGTCGTCGTCGCGGTCGGCTTCATCCTGTTCGGCGTCGGGATGGCGACATACGAAGGCTACGCCGGGGCGCTGTTTTATTTGCTCCACGACATGCTGGCGAAGGCGCTGATCTATATATTGGGCGGAGCGATCATCTCGATCTTCGGCTCGGACAGGCTACGCAAGTTCAGCGGCTTGCTGCTCTACAGCCCCGCGTTAGGGTGGTTGTTTTTTATCGCCGCGCTTGCCCTTGCCGGGGTTCCTCCGCTCAGCGGCTTCGTAGGCAAGGTCATCATTCTCGGGGGCGGCATCGCCGAAGGCCGCTTCGTTCTGTCGTCCATCGGGATTATTACGAGCTTGATGGTGCTCTATTCGGTCATGAAGGTGTTTATCCATAGCTTCTGGGGAGAGACGCTGTTGGGCGAGGGAGATCAGAAAGCGACGGGCGGCAGCGCCGTCCTGCCCGGATTCTTGCTGGTCAGCCTGATTCTGGCGATGGGCCTGGGAGCGGAATGGGTGCTCGCCTATGTCAAGCAAGCCGCCGAGGTCATGGCCAATCCGTCCATGTACATCGACGCCGTCTTTAATCAAGCAAGATAACGAACCGAAGCAAAAGGGGGATCGGCATGACACCGCAAATCCTGTTGAATCTGTTGATCGCGCTCGTCTGGATGCTGCTCAACGAGTCGTGGAACGTCGCCGTCTTCGGCATGGGCTACATCATCGGCTTTTTCATTATTTTGTCGATGAGGCGTTTTTTTCCCATTCCGTTTTACGGCAGGAAAATCCGTTTTATTTTTCAATTGATCGTGCTCTTCATCGCGGAGCTGGTCAAATCAAGCCTCGTGGTCATCCGGCAGGTGACGCGGCCCAAGCTTGCGATTCAACCGGGAATTTTCCGTTCCGAGACGGTGCTGAAATCCGAGATGGAAATTACGATGTTGTCCGCATTGTTGAATCTTACCCCCGGCTCCGTCGTGATGGAGATCGACCCCAAAGCGGGCGTCCTGTTCATTCACGCGATGGATATTACGGAATACTGCAACGGAATTACCCGTACGCAGCGCAAATACGAAAAAGCGATTATGGAGGTGATGCGCTAATGTTCGATCGGGTCATGCTGCTGGCGATGCTTCTGCTCGCGGTGTCCATCGGGATAGCGCTGTACCGCATCATGAAAGGACCGACCGTTCACGACCGGATCCTGGCGCTCGATTCGATCGGCTATCTCGTGATCGGCATCGTCGCGGTCCACTCCATCATGCTCGATTCCCGCGCTTATCTGGAAACGATACTGCTCATCGGAATATTGGCGTTTCTCAGCACGGTCGCTTTAAGCAAATACATGGAAGGCGGAGTCGTTAGTGGAACCAAAAACGGGGATTGAAATCGTCGTCGGGTTTTTCGTCGTCGTCGGCACCTTGATGAGTCTGATCAGCTCGTTCGGCATTATCCGGCTTCCGGATGTGTATAATCGGGCGCACGCCTCGACGAAAAGCGCGACGCTCGGCATTCTCTGCATCCTGCTCGGCGCGTTTTTATATTTCTTCTTCTCGCATGCGGTATCCAGCATTCGCATCTTGCTCGGCATCGTCTTCGTTTTCTTGACGGCCCCGGTGGCGGGACATCTCATTATCCGTTCCGCGCACCGATCAGACGTCCGGCTTGCCGACATCAGCGTTCGGGACGATTTGAGCAGCGAACTGGCCAATCGGGGGGAGAAGTGAGCGATGCGCTATCGCCCTCGGGCCGGCGGCCGATCGCAGCCTCAATCCGCCCCGCGTCTTCGTCTCATGAAGGCCCGGACGCCGAATCCGGCGCCGATCAGAACGACGAGCGATCCGATTCCCGCCGTATAAGCGATCCGACGAACGTTCGGAACGTCGACGCTCGATTCGATGCGATTCGGCTCGAACAGCTTCAGACGCCACAGCTGCGTCTTGCCGCCGTCCCGTATCTCGTCCGCGCTGCCGCCTCCCAGCTTGATTGGAGCGGTAAGCAGGAAGTCGAAGTCGAGCTGGCTCTGGATCAGCTTCTTGGTAAGCGTCGGAAGACGATCCAGCTTTGCGGCCCATGCTTCGTCGCCGGCGCCGATCATCCTCGCCATATCGAAGGTGACGGCCACCCGTTGTTTCGTATAAAAGAAATGCGGCTCTTCCGAACGTTCGACTTCGATGCCTTCCGGAAGGTCGACGAGCGCCCTGTCCAAATCCTTCAAGTCGATTTGCCTTGTCGCGGATATTCCCGCTTTTCCGTCAGTGTTGAATGACTCGGCATCCATTCCGCCGGACTGGAGACGCGCAGCCAGCTCCCGCATCAGATCGGGCTGCCCGATCAAGCCGAGCGCCCGGTCGCTTAGCGCCATCGTCATGGATAGATCCGCCATGCCGTTTCGATGGATCGTCAGATGCGCCTTGCCCTCCGCGCAGGAAGTTAACGCGATCAATATGCCAATAAGCAACGCCAATCCGCAAGGATAACGAAATAGATGCAACCTTCTCGTCATGATCCGCTTTCCGCCTCTCATCCTGCCCGTAGCGTATCCTATTGTAGCAAATACGGACCCGACAATCATCTGCGGACCGGAGGCGCCGAATGACGTCCCCGTCGACCTGGCAGGATAGCGACGCACACCAGGCCGTTCGGACAGAGGATCCGCTAATTGTGAACAAAACCCGGTATTGCGCACCTATGCGGACTCAGGATCCGTTATTTGGCTCCGAGATGACGATTTTGGCCATTGATCATCGAAATAACGGATCGTCTGTCCGAATCATCATCAAAATGAGGGGGTTTCGACAAAATAAGGTCCCCTGGGTCCGATAGACGGTCCCCCTCTCCTCTTAAGCCTGACGCTATAGTCGCTTATCGCCCGCGGTACGCCTTTGATTTCCAAGGCTCCGTTGCAGACGAGCTCCCGCAAGCGGTAATCGAAATAATCGTCGCCGATGTACTGCTCGCAGTATCCGATAGCTTGCCCGATCACCCTTGCGGCCTTAATAAAATCGCGATTGCCCCTGACGGCATGCAAATTCTTTACGGTCTCGAGCAGATAAGAATCGAAATAACTTTCATCGACGTTAACGATCCGTTCCCCGTCCCATATGCGCAACGCCTCATGCCGGCTCGCCAGCGATAGCCATTCTTGTTCCAGCAACCGTTTTGTTTCGCTTGGTACAGGCCCGTTGTCTTCGGATTCGCCAATTATCGCCTGAAGCTTGTCCGGGGGGATTTCTCCTGAGTGCGAATATTCGATTTGTTGGTCGGGAGTATTGAACCTTCTCTCGCATGCAGCCGTAACGTTAAATACGAAGACGTTATTCGGACGGCTTCTCAGCAAATAAATCGCGTAGCGCAAGCCCGCCTGTTCATGGGCGTTATGTCCGCTCCATATGACAATGGAGGCTTCGGCCGGGATACGAGTCATTTGCTCGGCAATTGTTTGATATTGGGCAACCCGATCGTCCTCGTCGTCCTTGTGGTTAATGCGGTCTCTGAACCACCCGGTCCTGCATGTCTGACCGGCTTCTTCATGAAGCTGCCATAGCGGACCGATAGAAAATCGGTCGCGAAATGCGATCATTTCGTTCGTATCCGAGCAGCCCAACCGATTCAAGGCCACTTTCAAACTTCCGGCGAAAGAATCGCCGAACGCGATATGAACCTTCGCCGCGAGAGCATTCGGCTCCCCTATCGACGTTCGTCGATCGGGAACGAGAAACTTATCATACTGGGTTTCCGATCTTTCATTCAATTGCGGATGCCCTCCTCTCGTCCGGATATAAAATACATAACGAGCGGCGGAAAATCACGGCAGGAGCAATCGCCAAACAACCGAGCCGATCCATGCCGCAACGGCGATCCAGATCACCATAATAATTCCCGCCATGACGTAGTTTGGCGGATTCCCGCGCTCCATGATTTCCTCCGCCCGCTCGCGGCAATCTTCCAATACGCGGCTGGGGATCAATTTGATCGCCAATATAATCCCTAGCGGAACCAGGAGAAGATCGTCAACGTACCCGAGAATCGGTATGAAATCGGGAATGAGATCGATCGGACTGAATGCGTAGGCCACGACGCAAGCCGCGACGAGTTTGGCATAACGCGGGACGCGGCTGTCGCGATAAGCAAGATACAGAACGTACAGTTCCTGCTTCAACTTCCGGGCATTGTTCTTTAATTTGCCGAATACCTTTCCCTTCACCGTTATCTTCTCCCGTCCGTCTTCAGGCTGTACCGCGACTCAATCGTACTGCTCTCCGATCGGCTTTTCCCAAGAAAGCAGATAACGGTAATAGAAACAACGTCGAACGATCGCCCCTGGCAGCACCTCGCGCGCGGCTTGGCGAATTTCGCCCAGGGATTCGTTCGGCGCCGCAATCCGGACGCCGATCTCTTGCACCCCTCCGCGAAGTCGATCCATCATTCGAATCGGAAGAACGAGCAGACCGGAGATGACGTAATCCGCAATCGACTTGTTCGCCGCCAAGCCAACGATGAGCAGTTTGCCTCCGGGGGCGAGGAAGCGGCGCATCTTCGACAAGGCGGGCCGCAGTTCCATGTGGTGCAAAGTCGCGACGCATGTAACAGTATGATAACGCTCCTCCCGAACGGGAACGGGAATCTCAAGGAAGTCTCCGTGCAGGAGCCAAGCCGTCGGCGATTCCCCGAGACGCTGTCGGGCTCGTTCGATCGCCTGCACGTCGGGGTCGATTCCGACGACCTGATCGGCGATCGCCGCGAGGCGTTGGAGAAGCAATCCGTCTCCGCATCCGATATCGAGGACCCGTCCCCCGCGAACCTTCGCGTCGGCGACCAATCGATCGTGAAAGGCGGTATTATGGTTCCAATAGGTTTCCATTTCGATCTTCCCCTCTACGCTTCCTACAGTGGATTGTACGATGAAAATACGGTTCCGACAAATCGAAAGTTGCGAAAAAGACGAGCATAACCGCTTTACACGGCACCGTTCCTGTTGCCCGAGTAACCGCCACGCACTGCTGTTAGCCGGCTGCTGCGGCGAGTCCGACCGATCGGCGAAAGGAATAATAATGCCTGAAAATCGCGGTTTTCACGAAAACGTCACATTGCACGTCATATCCCCGAAAATCGCCGACACGGCGCCGGATTCCGGCGATTTTCGGGATCCCGATGCCGACCGCATGCCAACCCCGGAGAAGCCGCCTGACGGCTCCTTGACCCTTTCGAGCTATAGCGGCCGCCGGCGAAAGCTTGCTAAGATGATAGCAAACCGGATGAAAGGAGGAACAACATGCATAAGCGGCTTATGGCCGGCATCGTCGGTCTGGCGTGCGTGTTCGGGGTATATCTCTTGCTGACGGGCTTGCCCGAAAAAGAGAAAACGGCCGATCGCGGGCCCGCGTTCACGGTTCCCGAACGGGCCGTCGATGCGGCTGCGTCGCAGCAAATTTACCAGAGCATGTGTATTTCTTGCCACGGCGATCAGATGCAAGGCGGGATCGGTCCCGCGCTCGCCAGCGTCGGTTCGACGATGACCAAGGAGCAGTTGTTCAAAATGATCTCCGAGGGCCGCAGAGGGATGCCGGCTTTCGAGAAGAGGCTGACGGAGGACGAGATCATTACCGTTACGACCTGGCTCGCCTCTCTCAAGTGAACGGCGGGATCGACGAACATGCCCGAACGGCAACGGACCGGGACAACTGCAGCAGTCGTCCCGGTTGGTTGTTCCGTTTGTAATAATCGCTGCCGGGAGGACGGTCATGGAAGCTCGAAAAACGAATGCTTGGCTGTTCAATGCATGGGCGGTATCCGTCGTCGCCACGATCGGAAGTCTTTATTTAAGCGAATATTTGCATTTTATTCCGTGTAGCTTGTGGAGGACGTCTTGAACGCCTTGGCCAAACGCACATCAGCTTGAGGTTATTCCGTTCGCGGGGCAGGATACATATTTAGGGAGGTGTCTTCGTGAGTCCCAGGCTCAAAAGCTACTTGTTTCCCGTTACGCTGTTAACGGCGCTTTTGCTGATCGGCGCCTTTTTCCTTTATCGTTCGTCCGGCGGCGCTCCCGGCTTGCCCGTCGTCGGGCCGGCCGCCGACTTCACGTTGACTGACCTGAACGGCAAACCGGTGAAGGCCAGCGACAACGCGGGCAGAGTCGTGCTGATGGAATTCATGTTTACGAGCTGTCCCGACATCTGTCCGTTAACGACCTATAAAATGGTCCAATTGCAAGAGCGGCTAAAGGAGCAGGATCGGTTCGGCAGCGAAGTCCGGTTCGTGGCCGTAACGTTCGATCCGGAGAACGATACGCAGGAAGCGCTTCGGAAATACGCCGACAGAATGGGGCTCGATTTGAGCGGGTGGCAGATACTGCGGGGAGAGGAAGCGGCTACGCGGGATATCGCCGCCCAATACGGGATAGATGTCGTGAATATGGGAGACGGACAGTTTGTGCATAGCGTCACATCGCTGCAACTGATCGACGCCGAACAAAGGGTGCGCAAAGTGTACAGCATGGGAGAAGAAATGGACAACGAGGAAGTCATGGACGATCTGACCGCCCTTCTCGCCGAACGGAACGATTCCCGAACGTGACGGCGATAGTCTCTGTCCGTCTGCTGTGTCCGCAATAAAAAAATGACGGCACAAGGAGGTCTTCCCTCCTTCATGCCGTCATTTGCAAGCTTATCTTAGCGTCTTGAGCGCCCCGCTCCAGGCGATCGTTTGATCCAGCATCTCATTGACGTTGGCCTGGTGAAGATCGGCAGGCTTGAACGTCGAGAAATTCTCGAAATCGGTAAACAACGACAACGTCGGATGGACGCGAACGTCCGCGACCAAGAGCTCGCCCAGAATGCCCCGAAGGTGCTCGGCGGCGCGCGCCCCGCCCGTCGAACCGTAGCTTACGATACCGGCCGCTTTGTTGTTCCAAGGCTCGCGCGCGGAGTCCAGCGCATTCTTCAACGCGCCGGTAATGCTGTGATTGTACTCTTGAACGACGAATACGAATCCGTCCAAGCTGTCGATCTTCGCATTCCAAGCCGCCAGACCAGGCTCTTGGCCCGTACCTTCGCCGAGGAACGGCAGTTGGTATTCTGCGATGTCAACGATTTCGTAATCCGCGTCTCCGCGTTCGTCCGCGATTTTCTTTATCCATTCCCCGACTTGAGGGCTCACTCTCCCTTGACGCGTGCTGCCCAGAATAATCCCGATTTTAAGCTTATCGCTTGCCATTCCCAGTACCTCCTGAAGTGAGTAGAATAGTTGTTACGTTGCTTATTATAGTTAATATACTTACTAAAGTAAAGGGGCGATATATAACTTCAAGCGTACCAGGAAATTTCACAGACTGCGACTAGCGACGGTTCGGCGCGCCATCCAAGCCTTCATTCGCTTTCAGCTCGGCGATCAGCTTGTCGCCTTCGACGTCAAGGTTGGGCAGAATGCGATCCAGCCATTTCGGCAAGTGCCACGCCTTTTCCCCGAAGATGGCCATCACTGCCGGAACAAGCGCCATACGGATGACGAACGCGTCGATCAGGATGCCGATCGCCAAAGCGAAGCCGATTTGCTTGATCATGATGTCGTGCGTGAAGATGAATCCCGCGAAGACGGAAACCATGATCAAGGCTGCGGCGACAACGACGCGGCTGGCTTGATCGTACCCGTGAATTACGCTATCCCTGCCGCGGTGTCCATGGACGTAGGACTCGCGCATGGAAGACACGAGGAACACTTGGTAGTCCATCGCCAACCCGTAGAGGATCCCCGTGGCCAATATCGGGATAAAGCTCAAGAGCGGGCCGCCGGTGTCGAAGCCGAAGAAGGAATGGAGCCAGCCCCATTGAAACACGGCCGTCGTAATGCCGAACGTCGCAAGCACGCTGAGCAGGAAGCCGACCGTTGCCTTGATCGGGACAAGAATGGACCGGAAGACCAGGAGCAGGATGATCAGCGAGAGGATGACGATAATTCCGATGTAGACCGGAAAAACCTCTGCCAGCTTCGTCGACATATCGATGTTGATCGCGGTGAATCCCGTTACCCCGAGCGTCACGTCATAGGTTTGCGCGATTGTCGAATCGGCCGCCCGGAGCTTCTCTACAAGGCTTTTGGTCGCGGCATCCGTCGGTCCTGTACTCGGGATGACGCTCAAGATGGCGATGTCGCCGCCCTCGTTCACGCCGAGAGGGGATACGACCGAGATCCCTTCCGTTTGCTGAAGGTTCTGCACGAGTTGGAGAAGAAGCTGCGGCGCGATCGTCCCTGACGGGTCGTTCGGTTCGGCGACGATAAGAAGCGGACCGTTGAACCCTTCCCCGAAGCCTTTGGAAATCGCGTCATAACTCTGCCTTTCGGACGTATCCAGATTCGCGGTTGCGCCGGAAGGGATGCCCAGTTCCATCTTGGCCGCCGGAATCGCCGCGACACCGAGAAGGACAACAATGCTTATAATGACGGGCCAGCGGAACTTGACGATTCCCTTCACCCATCTGTCCGCGATGCCGTGCTGCTTGTCGGCCGGTTTGGAGCGGCTCTTCTCGCGCGCTCTGCGGGAGCAGATGCGCTCGCCTACGAGGCCAAGCAGCGCAGGCAGCAGCGTAAGAGCGGTCAGCACGTTGAGGAACACGGTTATCGAGGCGACGAGCGCCATCATGCTGAGGAAAGAAATGCCGATGACGAGCAGCCCGCACAGGGCGATGATGACCGTCAGCCCCGCGAAGAACACCGCGCTTCCCGCGGTGCCGACCGCTCTGCTTGCCGCTTCCCGCGCAGTCAGACCTTGGTCGAAGATCAGGCGGCGTTGGCGGTTTACGATAAAGAGCGCGTAGTCGATGCCTACCGCCAAACCAACCATAAGCGCCAGGATCGGGGTGATGGAGCTCATCGTGACGAAGCTGGAGATCGCGAAGGCCCCGCCTACGCCGATCCCTACGCCGAAAAGCGCGATCAGAACCGGCAAACCGGCGGCAACGACGGAGCCGAGCGTCAAGATCAGGACGATCACGGCGACGATCAAGCCGTAAATTTCTTGGGTGCCGATCGGGATATCCACCGTTTTTAGCGAGTCGCTCGGCAATGCCGTAATACCTGTGCCCTTCTCCGCCTCAATGACGGCCTCGACGACCGAATCCGCGACTTCGACGGGCAACGAGGTTTGCTGTACGGTGAATTGGAACTGGAACAGGGCAACGCTGCCGTCGGCCGACATCAACACGCCGGGTATAGGCAGTCCGTCAACCATAAGCGGCCCATACGGCGGCATTTCGATCGGGGCGGCGCTTCCCGCGCCGGACGGATCCGCGCCCGGCATGCCGCCGGCTTGCTGCATCAGATCAGCTGGAGACGCTCCGCCGGCCGCGGCGGCCAGCTCGGCCGGATTGATGACGTAATCGAGGCCGTACACCTTGTTAACCGCTTGAATCATCGCGGTCAAGCGTTCCGGCGTGTCCAGACGCTCTTGATCGGGCGCGGTGAATACGACGCTCGCTTGCCCGCCGGACGCCTGAGGCAGCTCTTTCTCCAGTTTGTCCAACACCTTCTGCGACTCTGTCCCCTCGATCTTCATCTCGGAGCTCACGTTTATGCCGTTCATGCCGAGCATCGCGATAACGATGCCCAGGAGCAAAATCCAGCTAATAATGAATGCCCACGGCTTGTCGTAAGCGGTTTTCCCTAATTTGTACAAAAATTTAGACATATCAGTAATGGTTCTCCTTTATTTAAAATAAAATGTATACCGACAACTATAAGCCGTCACGCAAGTAACCGAATGCCATATCCAAATATTGATCGAATGTGGTCGCCCCCGGCGTTTCCGCCTCTTGCTCATCCGGAAGCAGCACATTCAAGCTTCCGTCGAGGATCGGCAGGATCGCTCCGAAGACGGCTCCGATGAGAAGATGGCTGTATCCTTCGGGGTAACGGCCATGGAGCACGCTATTCAACGCCTCTTGAGCCGCCGCTTGCAGCTTGTGGAAAACGCTGAGAATATACGGCTCCAGCGTCGGGTGCCGTTTGGAAAGCGATACGAGCTCATGCAATCTCCGCAGCAGTCCGACTGTCAATTGCATCTTCAACCATTGGTGAAGCACTTCAAGCGGAGGGGTGCTTTCCGGCAAATTTTCGAACAGAGCTTCATCCTCGATCGTTGCCTTGAAATTGAAAGCCGCCATCGCCACGGCCTCCTCCTTGCAGGAGAAATGATTCGCGAACGTTCTTCGAGAATAACCGGCGCGCTGCACCACGTCCTCGACGACGAATCCGTCGAGCCCCCGTTCAAGAGCCAGCTCGAACGCCGCGTCCGCTATCGCGTGCGCGGTCGCCTCCTTCTTGATCTCACGCAAGCTTGGTTTGTACATGATTACGCCTCTGCGTGCACCTCTTTTCCGATTAGTTATACGTATAAAATATCAATATGTTGCCCAATGTGCAATAATGCTCAAAGTGCATAAATTCCTTTTGGGCAAAGTTGTGACGAACCTGTGACTTAAAAAATAGGGATGTCACCTGGGTCGTGAGATCGACCTGAGGGACATCCCTGTTTTGTGCGTAGAGCTAAACCGTGCCGAGCTTGAGCTTGCCTGTCGCGGCTTGACCTCGTCAGCGGCTTAGCCGAAACGTTTGTTCAACCAGCGGGCGGCCAGATCGAACCACGCGGCGACGTCCGGATTGACGTGAGCCGGTTCGCCGGCGGACGCGGCATCGGCGAGCGATAGCCCGTGCACGCCGCTCTCGAACACGTGCAGCTCGAACGGGACTTGGCGCGCGGCCAACGCGGACGCGAAGTTCAAGGCGTTGACCGCAAAGACCAGATCGTCGTCAGCCGTATGCCAGATAAAGGCGGGCGGCGTTCGCTCCGATACGCCGTGTACGGGGCTGAATCGTTCGAGCTGTTCGTCCGTGGGGTTCGGCTGCCCGAACGCCGCCTGGTTGAACAGTTGCCATAATCCGAGCTTCGTATCGTCTCCCCTACTTTCCAATTCCAGCTTCGTGGCCGAATAATCCAGCAGCGGATAGCCCAGGATCAAGGCGTTGGGCCGAAATCGTTCGTTCGCTTCGCCGAGCGCGTCGCTCAGGAAGCGCTCATGCCAGCCGACGCCGAGCGACCCGGCTAGATGGCCGCCGGCGGAAAAGCCGACCACAGCGATTCGGTCCGGGTCCACATCCCATTCGGACGCATGCTCCCGCACCGTAGACATCGCTTTGGCCAAATCATAGAGCGGGCGCGGGTAGGCGGAACCGGCTCTTGGCTCCGGCAGGTTGGCCCAATCGGAAGGCCACTCCGCGAAGAACGTCGTGTACCGGAGCACGAACGCATGGAAGCCGAGCGCCGCGAAGCGCAAGGCGACCGGCTCCGCTTCGCGATCCGAGGTGCCGAGATAGGCGCCCCCCGGACAGATGACGACGGCCGGCCGCGGCTTGATTTTCCAGAATTCCGGGGAGTCGTCGAGAATGTACGCTTGAAGCTTGACCTGCGGATCGTCATCCCGAAGCGAACAGACCTGAACTCTCATGAGCATCCTCCTTTCCTTATCCTTCATATAACACCCGAACCGGGCCGAGCAAGCCGCTCGGCTCTTGCTGGGCATTCAGCGAAAACAGGTCTCGCTGGTCTTTCACCAGCGTATTCGTAACCTCAACCGCCAACGTATTCTCGCCTTGCTCCAGCAAGCCGGAGATGTCGAAGCGATAGGGGAAGCTGATTTTGACCCCCGCCGAGCGACCGTTAACGAACGCCTCCGCCGTCTCGTACGCCTCGCCCAAATCCAACCACGCCTTGCTTGGCGGCTCTTTCTTCCACTCCACCTTCGTCTCGTACCGGAACGTGCCGGAGAATCTCGGCAAATATTCCGGGCGGCTAAGATCCGCCAAGCCGTCCAACCGGCCGTACGGCTCGAAATCCGGATACTGCTCGGAGGTTGCCGTCGATAAGGCCCAACATCCGGCGACGGCAAGCTCGCCGTTCGCCGGCAACGCCGCGTCGCAAGCGGCGAAGCTCGGCTCCAGAGCTCCGGCTATGACGACAATCGTCTCGCAAGGCGCCAACCGCAACGGAATTCGCGCGGCCTCGTCCTGCGCGAAATCGAAGCCGTCCGCGACTCGATTCTCGTAAGCGTCGTAGAGGTACGCCCGATCGGCTGCCGGCAGCTCCACAATCGTATCGACGCCGAGTTGCGGATGTTCGTTGAAGAAAAAGTAAACTTCGGCATCCGCGTGTCGAATATGATAATGGCGCAAGTAGGGATGCTCTCCGTCTGTCCGGATGTCATAAAAGCGACGCGACGCAAGATGATCCGCAAGCTCGGCCAGCGGCACGACGGCCACGTTGCCGGATGCGGCGAGCCGTTCCAGCATTCCGGCAGCGTCAACGCCCTCGCTGGCCCGTGACGGGAGCACGTCCACGAAGATGACCGGCAGTCCCGACTCGGCCAATTGTCCGACTCTCTCGATGCACCTTGCCGGAAGCGCTTCGCTGTACGGGATCACCAGACAGTCGAACGTCTCGTCGCGGGAGCGCAGCTTGTTCCCTTCAAGTGTTACGGATGCCAGGATCGCATCGACAGGCAATACGTCGCAATCGATCTGCCGCCTCGACAAGGCTTTGACCGGCTGATGGAAGTACATCGCCTTGCCGGACCACTCAGCCTCCGCGTGATACAGCACCGCCGCGGAAGCGACATGCGTTCCGCCGGACAGCAGGTGGCTCAGCCGATTCGTATAATCGTTCAAGTAGCGATAATAGCGGTATTGCGGATTTTTTCCCCGCGCGTACAGATGCGGCGGGCAGTCCGGATCCGGAAACGTCTTCGCGGAGAAGGCGTGCGGCACGAAATGGTTCACGCCGCGCGCGAGCATATGGTCCGTCAGCCACTTCATCAGCTTCAAGCCTTCGGCCCAGCCGTACGCGCCGAACACTTCGGCCATCGTCCGCCCCTTCTTCTTCGGATCAAGATGCGCAAGAGACGAAGCCATTTTTCCCAGCCCGTAATTAAAAAACTCGCTGTCGGTTTCGCCCGCGACCCACTTCAGCGGAACCTCGTCGAAGCCGGGCGCAAGCTGCCAGAGGACGACGTCGATGCCGGACATATCCTGCCCTCCCAAGGCCCGGAAGAAGTGTCCCGCTCCCGCGCCAAGCCTGGCATGGACGTTATTGTCTTCGATGACGTGGCCGATGTACTCGACGCCGCGTTCCCGGCACCAGTCCCCGATCTGCGACGTAAAATTGTCCGCGTATAGTCGGCTGACGATATCCATGTAATGATAGCGGATCGGCGGCGGAGCCGTTCCTTGATCATGCCATAGCAGGGGCAGCTGCAGGAGGTATTCCTCGCCAAGCGCCTCCTTCAGCTTCGTCGGCACGTCTTTGCTCCACGGCAGCGTGACGTTTTTCTTGCCCGGGCCGGATTCGAATTCGTACGGATTGCTGTCATTGTAGAACCCGGGTTCGTCCGAGAAAAATCCGGCCAACGTTGTGCCGAAATCGGCGCGGTAACGCGCATAGAAAGCTTCGTATACGGTGTCGATCAGCACGCGGGTCGATTCGGCCGCCAGCGGATTGAGATAATCCTCCTGCCTTTTGCTGCCGCCCTTGTCGGATACCGTCAAGATGAAAATCCGCCAATAACCTTCCGGCACGCTCCAATGCACGATTCCGCCCTTTACGAATGCCGTCAAATCGACGGCCTCTCCCGTCAGCTCTCCGGATTCCGCATCCCGCTTGCGCGCGATCACGGCAACAAGCTCCCCGCCCCCATGTTCGGCGTAGCCGGGAATGTACGGCAGATCGATAATAAACGACGCATGAGGAGCAGGTCCCAGCGCATCGATATGCCGTTCGGACAAGAACGCCCGGCGCAGCTCCTTCGGCGCGTCCTTCAGCTTCCCGGCCGCCCTGCCCGTCGGAAAATGATCGTCGTCCAGCACCCAGACCCGCATCCCGCGCTTGCGGGCTTCGTCCATGACGACGTCCATGTCCCGCCACCACTTCGGTCCGAGAAAATCCGGATGAGGCCTCGCCTCGACGCATACGGCACGGATGCCGGACTCGCGGATCCGCGCCATCTCCTCGCGAAGGATCCCTTCCTCTTCTCCGCGCTGCCAGAAGAACGGCAGAATGTAATTGTCTTCCCTTCCGCCTAATACCTCTTTCAATCGTTTCATGCTGCGGTTTCCCTCCCAGGAGAGAAGGTTCCCTTGATCGTTCGCCAAGGAAACCTCCCAAGTATGCTACTGGATGTTATTCAGCTGCGCCCATTCGTCCAGCTGCCGCTGCTTCTCCGCGATGACCTTGTCGATTCCGGCCGCCTTCAGCTTGTCGTTGAATTCGGGCAACACTTTGTCGGGGTCGAGCGTTCCAGATTCCAGTCCGACCTTGAATTGATTGACGACGTTGGTAATCGCCGTATATTCGGTTTTTACCGGTTCGACGTTGAAGGTGAAGCCCAGGGCTTTGGACGCCACTGCGCTTTCGTTAAACGCTTTCGTCTTGTTCCAGACTTCCGGATCGCCGCCTTTGTAGATATAGCTTAAATACGCGTTGCCGGTCATCCACTCCCAGTTCGGCAGATAGTCGGAGTTGGTCGCGTCCACGCCCGGGGCGAAGTCGATGATATCGCCTTCGACTTTCTGGTAATGCTTGCCTTCGATTCCCCAGTTGATCAGGTTCACGATATCTTTATCCGTATAGAACAGGTTCAGGATTTCCATCGCTTTTTCCTTGTTTTCGGAGCTTTGGGCGATCGACCACATCAGGCTGGTCACGTTGCCCGTCGTCGCGACCGGCCCGGCGAGCTCGACCGCGACCATCTCCATGCCCGCCGCCCGGCTCTCCTGCACCGCGAACCCCGGCTTGCTGTTCCCCAAGTAACTGAACGCTTTGCCCGCCTTCACGAGCTGGTTGGCCACCACTTGATTGGTCGCCGCGTCCCGAAGAATATAGCCTTTCTTGTACCAGTCGTGCATCTTCTTCAGCAAAGCTTCGTATTCCGGCGATTCGTAATAGTTCGTTACGGTCAGAACGTCGGGATCCATCAGGACGCCGTAGCTGTCGCCGAGCTGGTCGTGCTTGTTGTAGCCAATCAACATGCCGCCGCTTCCGGATCCGCCCGGCACGATCGGCGTAATGCCCGGCTCGTTTTCTTTGATCGTTTGCAGCACCTTCTCGACATCGTCCAGCGTACGGACCGAGGACAGATCGATTTGATATTTGTCGACCAGATCCTTGCGCATCACATAATCGTAGCTGGCGGCAAGATCGCGTAACGAAGGAACGCCGTAGACTTGGCCTTCGATCTTCGCGGCGTTCAAGTACTTCTCGCCCAATTGATCGGCGATGCCCCGACCGGGACCGGCCAGCAGCTCGTCCAGCGGCGCGATCTTCCCGGTAACGGCCTGCGACGCGTAACCCATCGAGTTGGCCGTCACGAACAAGTCCAGCTTCTCGCCGGAGCTGAGCATTAAGTTCGTCTGCTGGACCCAATTCCCGAATGCGATCGGGACGATGTCGACCGTCGCATTGATTTTTTCTTTCATAATCTTATTGATCTCGTCTTCCACAAGCTGCATATCTCTCGGTTCCGTCTGGAACGAAGGAATGGCCATGACCGCGCGATAGGTTTCCGCCTCTTTGGCCGTTCCGGTTCCCGGCGTTTGGGCCGCCCCGTTTCCGTTCGCCGAACCGCCATTGCCGGAAGCGTTGCCGTTTCCGCCGGAGGAACAAGCGGACAGAACCGCAACCGCCGCGATCAACCCGGCGATGAGCACTCTTTTCTTCTTCATCTTTCGACCACCTTTTCGTTATGGGTTACGCCATTCATGATAGCGTTGTCATCCGATCTTCTCTAACAGATTTCCGACCAGTTGTTTAGCACTTTATCGACTTGTTCGCGATGAACGAAGCAGCCGTTACCTGTGCGACTGCCTGAATTCGTTCGGATTGCGTCCCGTCAGCTTCCTGAACATTTTGGAAAAGTGGGAGAAATGGGAATAGCCGACGGCCGACGCGATTTCGCCGACGGACATCTCCGAATGAAGCAGCAATTCCTTCGCCAGTCCGATCCGTTCCTGAAGGAAATACTCCATCATCGATTGTCCCGTCTCCTTCTTGAAAATCCGGGCCAAGTAGTCCGGATTGAGGAAAGCGTGCTTCGCGATTTCTTCTCTGGACAGATCGCTCTGATCCAGGTGCGCGGCCATGAACCGTTTGACGTTTTCCACGATGTCGCGCGGATGCCGCTCCGACGGATCCGGGGACATCGCCATATGCGCGCAGTGTTCGACCCATCGCTTCAAGTCGGCCACCGATTTCAAGGCGTTCCGCGACAGCTCCATCGATACGGAATCGCCGAGCAGCTCGTTCGCCTTTCTCCCTTTGGCCAGCAGGACGAAATAGACCGTTTGCAGGAAGTTTTGATGGAATTGCTGCAGCATGTGCGCGTGAACCTCCGAACGGGCAATCCGTTCCTCCAAGTAATTGCCGATCTCCGCGACGACCTGATCCTTCATTCCGTTCTTCAGCATCGCCGCCCAAGGACTCATATCCGGCATCGGCGCCTTCGTCTCCGGCAACGGAGACGACCCGGTAAGCGAGAAAACCGTATTATCGTACACGACGTTGTTGCTTTCGAATGCGCGGAGCTGCGACAAAGCCGGGACCATCTCGTGCATGGCGACGAGATTGCCGATATAGCAAGACAGGTCGCAATAGAAGTAACGATGGCAGGACTTGACGTAAACGTTGCATTGATCGAACAGTCCCTCGAGGACGCCCTCTTCGACGGATGGAGAATCGAAGGGCAAAATCAGGAGCAAGCAGCCGCGATCCACCGTAATGATCGGTCCTCCTGTCCTTTCGCCCGCGATGAGCTCCGAGCCCGATTTTTTCAACGCGTATTCCATAATTTTCTCGTCCCGGACGGAGAGAGGCTTAAGCCAGCGCCGGACGCTGATCAGAATCGGCAGGAAGACCATCCCTTCGGAGAAAGGAACGTTGCGTTCCTCCAACGCCGCCTGAATCGCGGCAGGGGTCGAAGCGATTTTCTGCTGCAGCAATTCCGTCCAGAAGTGCTCGACGATCGAAGGATGGTTGGCGCTCCACAGCCGCTCGAGCCGATTGTTCTTGTACGTCTCGTTCAATCTCGTCTTCGCTTTCTCGATCGCCTGCTCCAGCTCTTCGTCGGGAACCGGCTTCAGCAAGTAATCGAGCCCGCCAAGCTTCAACGCTTGCTTGACGTAGCGAAAGTCCGCGTGGCTGGTCAAGAAGATCGTTTGCGCGTCCGGCGCATGCGAGTTGGCCCACTCTAGCAGCTCCAGCCCGGTCCCCTGCGGCATTTCAATGTCGCAGAGCACGATATCGATGTCGTGCCGCGACAAGATTTCCTTGGCCTGCCGAACGTTATACGCCTTGAACACCTTCGCGATTTCCAGCTTCGCGACGTCCAGGTCCGCCATCAAGCCTTGCACGACGTGAAGCTCGTCATCGACGATCAGCAAATTGTACATCTTCGTCCTCCTCCCGCTCCCGGCCCATTTCAACTTTTTGCACGGGCAGCAGTATGCGCACCGCCGCGCCGCGGGGATTTCGGTTCGCAAACGCAATCCGCGCTTCGTCGCCGTACAGAAGCTTCAATCGGCGCTGTACGTTCCAGATGCCGGTATGCTCGCCTCGCGCGGATTCAAGCGATTGATTCGCTTGAATCCGCGCAAGGATCTCTTCGGGAAAGCCTTCCCCCGTATCCTCGATCGCGAGCTTCAGGAAGGGGGCTTCGTCAATCTCCACGATGTCCGCGCGAATATCCAGCTCGATCGGTTGATCCAGCGTGACGGCGTGCTTGATCGTGTTTTCGACGAAAGTATGGACGATCAACGGGGGAACGAGCTCCCCTAGCAAATATTCGGACACCTCGATCCTGCTGACGAGCTGCCCGGGAAATCGAAGCTCCTGAATCCGGAGATAGTTCGCCGTATGCTCAAGCTCGTCCTTCATATGGACGAACGAGAGATTGCTGCGGAACATAAACCGGAAATAGCGAACGAGACATTGCGACATTTCTTTAATCAATTCGTAGTCCTTGACCTTGGCCAAGTGATAAATAATGTTCAGCGAATTCAAGAAAAAATGCGGGTTGAGCTGCAGCTGGAGGCGCTGCAGCTCCTCTCTTTGCTTGTTCAGCTGCTCTTCGTATACGTTTACGGTCAAGCCCTGGATTCGTCCCATCATGCCGTTGAACGTTTGGTTGACAACCTGAAACTCGTTCGAAGCGGCATCCTCTTCTATTCGCACAGACAAATTTCCTTCCCGGATCCGCTTCATCGCGAGCAGCAGCCGATTGATCGGAAGAAGCACGATTTTGCGCAGGAAAAACAGCCCGAGCGGGATTATCAGCAAGGAAGCGAGCGGCGCGAACGTCGCGAAATTGCGCAAGTAAGGCAAATTCTCGAGAATTTGATCGTCCGGAATGATCGCGATCAAGCTGATGTCGCCTTTCCGCGAAGCTTCGCCGACGATGAGGAACTTGCGGTCTTCCCCGGACAGCTGATAGCCTTCCGCGAGGGGGAGAAGCGCGATGGACGAATCGCGAACCAGCTCCCGATTGGTCATCGCGATGCCGTCCGAAGTGGCGAACAGCGATCCGCCCTTGTCGCCGAAGCGGATGAAGTTGAGCGGGACCATGAGCGAATTCGCCTTCTGCCATGCGCCGAAATAAATGCTGTCCGCCTTCATGATATGGAAAATATAATATTCCCCGTCGATCTCATGCGCCGTCCAGCTATTGGGATGATAACCGTTCAAGTCGGGAGAGGCTGCGATCCATTCCGCAATAGAATCGTGAATGCTCGCGGAACGGCGGTAATCTTCGACGACCGATTGAACCGGCATGAAGTCTTGCCGATCGGGCGAATACATAAAAAACGCGTGGATCGACGAATGCAGCATCAGATTTTCCCTTAAGGAATTGTAGAACGATATCTTGGCACGATAATACTCGTCGTCATTCTTCGCCTGATTAAGGGCGAACAGCTCCATGCCGCTGCCGACGAGCCCGTTCAAGTACTTGTCGACTTTATCGAGCTCGGCATCGATCTGCCTCATGTACAACGTGGTCAGGTTTTGATACGAGACGCTTACCTGCGTGCGGACGACGTTGATCGCATAATAGCTTCCGACGATCATCACGAGGATGAGGGGGATCGTCAGAACAAGCACGCCCCCGACGAGCTTCGCTTGAAGCGAGCCGGAGGACCATCCAGGACGAAATCGACGCAATGCCTTCACTCCCCTTACGCAAGATGTGGAAAACCCCACCATTGCCGCTGCAACGATGGGGCGATGCGAACCCGACGCCTACGTAAGATTATCTATTCGACTCCCCGGGCTTGTCTATCCTTTTACCGCGCCGAGCGCAATCCCCTTGACGAAATATTTCTGGAAAAAAGGATAAGCAATCAGAATGGGCAGAACGCCGATGACCGCGATGGCCATCTTCACCGTTTCAAGCGGCGCCGCAGAGGCAAGCACGCTCGAATTGCCGCCGAAGCTCCCGCTAGCAAGGAATTGGGCATCCGACAAGATCCGATTCAGCATATTTTGAATTCCGTACAGCTTCGAATCGGTTAAATAGATCGTTCCGTTCATCCAATCGTTCCAGTAGATCAAAGTCTGAAACAAACCGACCGTGGCCAGCACCGGCGTCGACAGCCGCAACACGATCGACCGGAAAATCCGGAACTCTCCCGCCCCGTCGATATTCGCAGACTCGATGATCGCCATCGGGATCGAAGTCCGGAAGAACGTTTGCATCAGCAGCACGTTAAAGCCGTTCATCATCAGACCCGGGACGATCAGCGACCAGATCGTATTTTTCACGTCGAACAATTGCGTGTACACGAGGTAAGTCGGGACCAGACCGCCGTTGAACAATAACGTAAAAAAGACGATAAACGCAAGCACGGTCCTTGCGGGGTAATCTCTTCGCGACAACGGATAGGCGAGCAGCGCCGTCATCATCAGTCCGGTCGCCGTGCCGAATACCGTTACGAATGCGGTGATGCCGTACGCCCTGACGATGTTGGATCCGCCGGACAGCAAGTATTCGTAAGCCGCCGCGCTGAATTGTTGCGGAAAGAACGCGTAGCCGCCGTTCAAGATCTCCGCTTCGTCCGTGAACGACGATGAAATCAACAACACGAACGGCGCGACGCAGGCAACCGTCAACAGGAAGTACGTAACATGCGCGAACCATTGCCAAGCGCGATTTTCATTTGCCATGTTCGTTCCTCCCTTAGAACAACGCATTGTCCTTGCTGATTTTGCGTACGATGAAATTCGCCGTAAGGACAAGCGCGAATCCGACGATCGATTGGTAGAATCCCGCCGCGGCCGACATGCCGATATCTCCCAGACCGAGCAGACCGCGGTATACGTAGGTGTCGATCACGTTCGTCGTCTCATAGATCGCGCCCGAATTCATCGGCACTTGATAGAACAAGCCGAAATCGGAGTAAAAAATTCTGCCGATGGAGAGAAGCGTCAGCATAATGATCACCGGGCTAATCAGCGGAATCGTAATGCTCCGGATCTGCTGCCATTTCGAAGCGCCGTCCAGCCGTGCCGCTTCGTAATATTCTTCGTCGATGCCGATAATCGCCGCGAAATAGATCACGACCGAAAATCCAAGCCCTTTCCACAAGTGGACGATCGTCAGGATATACGGCCACACCTTCGGCTCGAAATAAAACATCACCTCTTCCAGTCCCAATGCCGGCAGAACGGATTTATTCAGGAATCCCGTATCCAGGCTGAGCACCGCATAACACAAATAAGCGACGATTACGATCGAGATCAGGTGCGGCAGCACGATAACGCTTTGGTAAAACCGCGCGAACATCTTGCGGCGCACTTCGTTCAACAGAATCGCGAGCAGGATCGCCAATGTCGTCCCCAACACGATCCATGCCGCATTATAGACAATCGTGTTGCGGGTAATGACGTACGCATCCGATGTCATGAACAGATATTCGAAGTTCTTGAATCCGACCCAGTCGCTGGCCAGTATCCCTTTGGCAAAGTTGACATCCTTGAACGCGATGACCAAGCCGAACATCGGGAGATAATTGTTGAACAATAAGTACAGCATGCCGGGCAGCACCATCAGGGTAAGGGGCATGTATTTCCGCCATTTCCCCCTCTTTCTCGTCGCCGGGACGGTCGCCGCGCGGCCGGTCGCCGTTTGCGCCATTCCAATCATCCTTTCGATTGACGTCCGGAATCGTTCAAAGCGTTCAGCAGCCCTTCCAGCATTTCATTCGTGAAGGCTCCCCGGCTGAACGATACCAAGCTGCGCAGCGGCAAATATTTCACGATCGCCGCCATCATCTCCTCCCCGCGGCTGCCGTCAGACGCGGACGCCCCCATGCCTTCCTGAAACTTCTGCAGTAGCCCTTGAATAAGCGGAGCTTTCGCCGGATCTTGCATCACATCGCCGACCAGCGTGTTCCGGTGAACCGTTGTGGGCAACGTTACAGTAGAAAGCACGTATACGGTATCCCTGAGCAGTATATTTACGGAGGAGCTTCCGACCAGAATGTCGAATTCCCCGGACTCGACGTGCCAATCGCCGATATCGGCGTTGTAATAGGCGAAAGCGCGCTTATCGAGCCGAAACGATACGACTCGCTGCTCCCCTGGCTGCAGATCGACCTTCGCGAATTGCTTGAGCTCTTTCGCCGGGCGGATTACGGCGCTTTCCCGATCCGCGACATACACCTGCACCGTTTCCTTGCCCGCGCGCGTGCCCGTGTTCGTCACTTTGAACGTCGCATGAAGGACGTCCGTATCGAGCATTTCCTTGCGATCGACCGTCAAATCGGAATATCGGAACTGCGTATAGCTCAAGCCGTGGCCGAACGGGAACAACGGCTTCACTTGCTTCGTATCGTAATATCGGTAACCTACGAATATCCCTTCCCGGTACTCCGCGCGGTCGCGTTCGCCCGGGAAGACCAGATAGGACGGGTTGTCGCTCAGCTTCCGCGGGAACGTCTCCGCCAGCTTGCCGCACGGGTTCGCGTCGCCGAACAACAGATCGGCGATCGCCCCGCCTGCCGCTTGCCCGCCCAGGTAGGCCTCCAATATCGCCGGGACGCGGTCCGCCCACGGCATCTCGACGGCGGAGCCGTTCATGAGCACGACGGCGACGTTGCGCTGCCGCCCGATTAACGCTTCGATCAGCTCGTTCTGGTTGGCCGGCAAGCTCAGATGCGCCCGGTCATAACCTTCGGACTCGTATCGATCAGGCAAGCCGGCGAAGACGACGGCGATATCCGCCCATTCCGCCGTTTGGAGCGCCTCTTGAAGCAGGTTCCCGTCCGAACGGTCTTCGTCGAGCCGATAGCCTTGGGCATATCGAACGGAAGTCGAATTCCCGCCCAGCTTCCCGATTTCCGACAACGGCTCGTCCAGCCGCGTCGGAACGATATGCGAGCTGCCTCCGCCTTGATATCTGGGCGTCTTCGCGAACTCGCCGATGACCGCGATTTTGCTTCCGCGACGGAGCGGAAGCAAGCCGCGATCGTTCTTGAGCAGCACCATGCTTTCGCTTGCCGCCTTGCGCGCGAAACGGTGATGAGCGTCCGGATCGTAGGCGGCATTCGTCTTCTTCCGGTCGACGCTCATCCGAATAATGCGCAGAATCCGGGCAACGGCATTGTCGAGCGATTCCTCGGACAGTCGGCCGTCCCGTACCGCGTCGATAATCCGCTGCTCTCCGTTGCCGCCGCTTGACGGCATTTCCAATTCAAGTCCCGCCGACAGCGCTTGATCCCGCAGGTCGACGGCGCCCCAATCGGAGACGACGAAGCCTTCATGCCCCCACTCTTCCTTCAAAATATCGGTCAGCAGCCGACGATTCTCCGACGCGTAAGTCCCGTTGACCTTATTGTAGGCGCTCATTACCGTCCACGGCCGACCTTTCTTGACCGCCCCTTCGAAGCTGGCCAAGTAGATTTCCCGGAGCGTGCGCTCGTCTACGACCGCATCCACGGACATTCGGCGATGCTCCTGGTTGTTCGCGGCAAAATGCTTAAGCGACGTGCCGACGCCTTGGCTCTGAACGCCTTGAATATGGCTTGCCGCCATTTCCGACGAAAGATAAGGGTCCTCCGAGAAGTATTCGAAGTTTCTTCCGCATAGCGGCGATCGCTTGATATTCGCGCCGGGCCCGAGCAAGATCGCGACTTCCTCCGCCTGGCATTCCTCGCCCAGAGCGGCGCCGACTTGGCGAATCAAGTCGCGGTCCCATGAGCTCGCCAACCCGGCCGCGGACGGAAAGCATGTGGCGGGCACGCTGTCCATGATGCCCAGATGGTCGGACGAGCCCTTCTGCTTGCGAAGCCCATGCGGACCGTCCGTGACCATGATCGATGGAATGCCTAACCGTTCAATCCCTTTAAGATGCCAGAAATCCCGCCCCGAGCACAGCCCCGCTTTCTCTTCCAGCGTCATTTGCGCGATAAGCGCTTCGATGTCGCGATTCAATCGAACAACCTCCTTCATTGTTGTACCGACTCGATATTTAGCTGATTCCCACAGGGATAGTGTAACGGCTCCCGCAGACGGGCTCTATCAGATTTCCGACCAGTTGCTTAGCATAATTCCGACTTCCGGGTCAACTTGACTAAGAAATTTGTATCCATAAACACCAAAAAACGCGTCATCCTGAACAGATCACGCGCTTCTAAACGGAATATAAGACTTACAAAAGCTCACAATCCAATGAACAAAAAAATGAATTCAAAATCAAAATGGCAGCAATTCATCTTTGTCCATGTATGTCCCTCTAAAAGCCAATTGATGGTCTAAGTAGAATTCAACTGTGTAATGATCTGGATACTTAATGTTTGTCAAAGCAAAAGTTTCAATACCTGTTATCATATATGAATCATTCGACCATGAATAATGAATTCCGGTATGATGCTCGATAATCCTTAATAAAGCCTTAAATGTCCCATTCACTTTTGAACCTTTATGAAAGTATAAATTGATTTTTTTCTTGTCAAATTCTACCCGTTCAATGTAAGCCCATTCATGATGAAATAAATTAAGACGGGTATCAACAATGATTTTATCCAACCATTGGATGCAATCAGATGGTAGTAAGTTGCACAAAGTATTCCTTTCCGCATTGCTTCGGCAAACGATCCTGTGTAGATGCTCAAGTGAACACATCTCCGGGATGGCCACTTCAGCATGTCGATTGTATTTTATATTGAAATTCAGCAACTTATCATATGGTCCAACATGATAAATGTCCTGGAAAGGCATCTTTTGAAACATTTCTCCACTATTGAAAGCTTCTGCTCCATTTACAGCTAGACTTCCTAAAGAGAAAACGGAATCTTTTCGAGTGAGCAATGGCTTTGATTTAAATAGAAAAAAAACGGGAACCGGGCAGTGAGCACCTAGATAGTTAATCTGATCTTTAGGTCTAAACCCTTCGTTATTATATTGTGTTGGCGTTTTTGGACGAAAGTAAAAACGAACATAATCCTTCCATTTTTCATCTGTTTGTTCTATTACGGCAGTACTAGCATTTTCACTGGCCATGCTTCCTTTTTCACCCACTCTTTTTCGTGAAAGTAAGCAACCACTTTTCAAAATCTCAGCAGCATTACATATGTCAGTAAAATGAAATAGGTAGTCGGGCCACCACTTTCTGGATGTATTTAACCAAGGCTGAGTTTTTAAGTCTTCAATCACTTGTTCAAAAATATTAGCATCACTCTTTTGGGACATTTACCAAGTCCTCCGTCATACGTTTTTCTTCATTTGCCAAGTAAGGTATTAATCTAATCCCTTTTTGCAATTCATTTTCATTAGATCCTAAGATTACTGGTTCGATATAGGGTAATTCCGACAGGAGGTTAAATATCGCTGAGCCAAGTTCAAATAGCCCGGAAGGCAATCCTTGTTTAGAACAATAGCCGACCGTTCTAACGTATTTCCACAAATCCATCATTTGTTCTTCAGTTACAATGACACTATTTTCATCTTTGCGGAATACTGCGACTTTTTCGCCTTCGATTTGCATAAAATCAACAAAGGTACCATCAGGTAATGAAATACCTTTACTGACTAACTCGAAAATATCATCCCAAAATTCATTAAAACTAAGTAAGTTTGGGTGTGATCTTAACCACTTCCTAGTACCCTCAATATTAAGGTGCTCTTTCACCTGATTTTTATCAAACGCTAAATGAATAAAAATATCTATTGGTAATGGTCGTAAATACTTCTCCATCAGGGGTTGAACTTCTTTTTCCCAGTTGAGACCTCCATTGCCGCACCCGAGGAGTGGAAAAGAAATTGAAGTTATCCCCTTTTCAGCGTAACTATTCACGAACTTAATCAATCCCGACTCGATGTACTCCAATTTGGAAGGTGACTTCCAATGCTTCTTGGTTGGAAAATTTAGCACCCACTTATTAGATGTCTTATATATCCATAGCTTTCCAACTTCAAGAATTCTTTGTTCGCATAAATTTCTATATTCATCAAACATATCAGGATAAATTTCTTTAAAATCTTTTGCAATTCCCTTGCCCATTACACCGACGGTATTAACCGTATTTACAATTACCTGTGCAGGACTTTCAAAAATGTTGGTACGGACATAGGTCAGCATTTTTGGCAACCTCCATCAAATCTACAATATAAATAATATATTACATGTTCAAATACGAAAATAGTATCGTATTGTGAACTTGAACGGTCTCTCTCCACTTAAGAACATTTGATCCTAGATTATACACTGGTCTTTTGGACTTAACAAGGATCACCTTATTGTCACTCCAACGCAAATCAAAAATTCGTTAATTTCATTGTCCTCTCCCGCCCCTTTAGTCAAACTCCAACTGAATCACGCAGCTTCGTGCCTGCCGCTCGGTAACCCTAATCCAGCCAATCGAGTCCTCCGAATTTTACAACCACGCTTAGTAATGGTTCGATTTTCGTGTGTCGTTTCCCAGCTTGTGCTGAGTCGAAGCGGGAATGAGACGACCTTATATCGCAATACTCATGAAGATAGGGATTACGGGGCGGGTGTGGAAATGAGACGAGGAAACAAACAGCAAGTGTTTTTTTACGCGATTAACGGCAAACCGATCAAGTATATCTTGATCATCGATTTGGTCATCGGAACGGGTATCTATTATATCGTCAAAATCATCGCAGCAAGCGTCACGATCGCGACCGTAGGAAGCGTGATCGGTTCGGAAGGGATCAAACGGATCGAAAAGCGCAACGCCGTCGTGCCCGTCAAACGAACGAAAGCCCTTGCTGGCGCAAGAGCCTTCGGCCGAGTTGAAAAAATGTTAAAGCGGCTGCGGTTATAAATCCTGTCGCATCGCCTTCTTTGCCCCGCCGTTCGGACAGAGCATCCGCCGTCCGCCTAGACTTTATAACCGAATACGCGCGCTAACCGCGCCAAACCGCCCAGAACGATTTTTTGCGCGAGCTTCGGCGGCCCCGCGATATAGCCGTCCATCGCCCCCCAAGCCGCGCCGATCCAGAGCGGATTCCGGGGGATGCCCTGCGGATTCATCTTCCCTTCGACTTCGAGCTTGTGAATGAGCGCGAACATTTCCCAGTGGCGTCCGGGGGGACGAATTTCGTGCAGCATCACGAGCGGTCCGTCGTTCTCCTTCCAGAATTGATGCATTTGATTGGGCGCTACGACCACGGTCGAACCCGGACCGGCCAGCGTATCCTCTCCGTCTACCCGGAAGCGCATCGTGCCCTGCTCGATGGTGAACTTCTCCTTCAATACCGGGTGCCAATGCGGTCCGTTAATCGCGCCCTTCCGGAACATGCGGTGTTCGACGAGCAAATACTCCCCATCGCTGTCTGTATCCCATGCCACGCAGGCGACGGTTTGGCCGTCCGGGTAACGCAGCACTTGGTTGATCGGTTTTGTTTCGCTCATGCGCCTCTCCTCTTTTCTCTGCTTGATAAATAGAAGTCCTCGTTTGCCGGAAAAATGTGACACGATCGCGCGGAAAATTTATAATGGAGGAGGAAACGACAACCAGGGGGCATGATCGCCATTGACTCGACCTCTCTATTCCTTTCTTACAAAAATCTGCTGTTCGGGATCGCCTATCGCTTGCTCGGCACGGCCAACGATGCGGAAGATATCGTCCAGGACGCCTTTGCCGACGTACAGCGAGCGGGCATGCGACCGGACGTGAAAGACGCGAAAGCCTACTTATGTAAAATCGTGTACAACAAGTGCAAGGACGATTTGCGCGCGGCGGCGAAAGAGCGTGCCGCATATCGCGGGCCTTGGCTGCCGGAGCCAGTGTTGACCGACGATCCCGCCGAGCGATTCCTTCATCGGGAGTCGCTGGCAACGGCCTACCTCCTGCTGCTGCAGCAGCTGTCCGAGACGGAAAGAACGGTGTTTGTCCTCAGGGAAGCGGGCGGCTTCAACTACGCCGAGATCGCTTATATTACGGAAAAAACCGAAGCGAATTGCAGGCAAATCCATCGCCGGGCCAAGCAGGCGATCGGAGGGCGCGAACAGCGCCCGATGCCGGACGCGTCGTACTTGAAGCCGCTGATCGAACAATTCGTATACGCCTTGCAAAACGGAGATATGGCCCGATTGCTGGAAGTGCTCGCCGACGATGTCGTGTTTGCCGCGGACAGCGGCGGGCAGGTGCCCGGATCTTTGGTTCCGGTGCGCACGGCCCGGCGTGCCGCCCATTTCCTGATGAAAACATCCGGATTGGTGCCGCCGGGCATGGCAACCGCGATCGAGAAGGTCAACGGCCAATGGGGCCTTGTCCTGTCTCTGGGAACGGATATTTTATACGTGTTCGCCTTCGATTTGCGGGACGATCGCATTCAAGCGATCTACGCGACGGCCAATCCGGACAAGCTGGCTTTTGTCCGCAGGCAGAAAGGCTTTGCGTGAGCGCGAAAAGTCCTCCGGCCGATTGTCCGACCGGAGGACGACTCTTATAACGACGTGAAAATTATTGCACGGCGATTTCCATTGCAAGCTGCATCCGTTTCCTTATTGAGCCGATTCAGGTTCGTCTTCCGGCCATTTCAATCGCACGAAATCGATCAGCTGCTCGTTCATCGATTCTGGACTTCGCGCGAAGCCCTCCTCGCTCCATTGGATGAGCAAGCCCATCATCGCATTGGCTTGATAGGCGATCAGCAAGTCGCGATCCTTGTCGCCCAGCGGAAAGTCCGAAGCGCTCTCCCGCATTAACGATTTGATTTTCTCGAACAACGAGTAATAGTAGGAGAGCGACGATTTCCGGTCGAATACGATCTCGTAAAACCGGCGGTATTTTTTCACATGATGGAAAATGCGGATCGTCGAAGGATCGAGACGTCGAACATCCAAGCGGGGCACCAGGCGGTACGGTTCGTAATACGATTCTTCCAAATCCCGCAGCAGCGATTGGAGGTGCTCGTCGAACAACGCTCCGATATCTTTGTAGTGCAAATAGAACGTGCCGCGGTTGACCCCGGCCTCGCGACATAAAGCCGACACGGAGATCCCTTCGAGCGGTTTCGATTTCAACAACGACAAGAGCGCGCCGTGCAACGCTTTTTTTGTTTGGACGACTCTCAGATCATTTTCATTCATGGATACAGCATCATTCCTTTAATGAACGAACCCGTTCCCGTCTTTTCATAACCCTCAATACGAAGGTATTATAGTATGTCCTTTCCGAATTGTATAGTCAGAAAACCAGAGAATCCGCTAATTGTGAACAAAACCGGGTTTTGCGCGCCTTCGCGGACAGAGGATCCCTCCGATCGCAAAAGATCAAGTGGATGGCAGGGCCTGCGTAAGAAAAACCGTCAGGAAAAATCACCTTGACGGTCCTTTCGCATTTGATTTGTTCCCCCGTGCTTTTCGCTTGCCGCAGTCTTTCCGCACCGTCCGGTTCGCTGTCGTTCGCCTCCTTGACCCGTCGCCCCAACCCAATCGTATTTTCATCCTCTTTCCCCTGTCGCCCCGAACCGTTCGGACAGAGGATCCGTTATTTGACTCCGAGACGGCGATCTCGGTCATAAATCATCGAAATAACGGATCCTCTGTCCGATTCATCTTCAAAATGAGGGGGTTTCGGCAAAATAAGGGCTTCTGTGTCCGCAGCAAAAAAAGACGGCACAGGAACAAGTCCCCGTGCCGTCAATTTTAATTGCGAATGAGATAGTCGAATGCGCCGAGCGCGGCGGTCGCGCCCGATCCCATCGAAATAATGATTTGCTTGTACGGACTATTCGTGCAGTCGCCCGCGGCGAACACGCCGGGCAAGCTCGTCGCGCCGTGACGATCGACGACGATCTCTCCCATGCGCGTGCGCTCGACCGCGTCTCCGAGCCAATCGGTATTCGGGACAAGACCGATCTGAACGAATACCCCTTGCAATTCGACATGCTTCACTTCGCCCGAATCGCGTTCAATGTAGGAAATCCCGTTCACCTTGTCGGTTCCGGTAATTTCCTTCGTCTGAACGTTTTTCAGAACCGTGACGTTCGGCAGGCTGTAGAGTCGATCCTGCAAGACGGAATCCGCCTTCAGCTCGGGCATGAACTCCAGAACCGTGACGTGGCTGACGATGCCCGCGAGGTCGATCGCCGCCTCGATGCCGGAATTGCCGCCTCCGATAACCGCGACGTGCTTGCCGGCGAACAGCGGACCGTCGCAATGCGGGCAGTACGCGACGCCTTTATTTTTGAACTCCGCTTCGCCCGGAACGCCGACGTTGCGCCAGCGAGCGCCGGTGGACAGAATGACCGTCTTGCTCTTCAGCACGGCGCCGTTCTCGAGCTCGACTTCGATGAAATCTTTCTTCTCGAGCCGCTTGGCGCGCTGAAGCTTCATGACGTCCACGTTGTACTCCTTGACGTGCTCTTCCAGACTGGCCGCGAGCTTGGCGCCTTCGGTATACTTCACGCTGATGAAATTCTCGATGCCGACGGTATCCATCACCTGACCGCCGAAACGCTCGGCGACGATGCCCGTCCGGATCCCCTTGCGCGCCGCATAGATCGCCGAGCTCGCGCCGGCCGGACCTCCGCCGACGACCAGCACGTCGAACGGCTCCTTATCGGCGAAAGCCGAAGCGTCCGGCGCATCGACGAGCTTGGCGACGATCTCTTCGAGCGTCATGCGTCCGCTGCCGAAAAATTCGCCGTTCAGGAAGACGGACGGAACGGCCATAATGTCCTTGCTCTCGACTTCGTCCTTGAACGCGGCGCCGTCGATCATCGTATGCGAAACGCCCGGATTGAGCACGCTCATCAGGTTCAACGCTTGTACGACGTCCGGGCAGTTGTGGCAGCTCAAGCTGACATACGATTCGAACGCATAATTGCCGCTGATGCTCTTGATCTGGTCGATCGCGCTCTGGTCGACCTTCGGAGCGCGTCCGCTCACTTGCAGCAGCGCCAGCACGAGCGACGTGAATTCATGCCCGAGCGGAATGCCGGCGAATACGACGCCGGAATCTTCCTCGCCGGCGCGATTCACGCTGAAGCTCGGCGTTCGGGCCAGCTCGGCTTTCTCGACCGTAATCCGGGAAGACATGCCGGCCAGCTCGTCCAGGAAAGCCAGCATGTCGCCCGATACAGCGTCGGAGCCCACGCTTGCCTTGATGCGGACATCGCCTTCAAGGAGCTGGAGGTATTGGTTTAATTGCTGCTTGATCTCCGCATCCAACACCGCTTAACGCCCCCTTAGATCTTGCCGACAAGATCAAGACTTGGCTTCAACGTTTCGGAGCCTTCTTGCCATTTCGCGGGGCACACTTCGCCCGGATTGTTGCGCACGTATTGCGCGGCTTTGATCTTGTTGACAAGCGAGCTTGCGTCGCGGCCGATGCCGCCTGCGTTGATCTCGACCGTCTGGATGACGCCGTCCGGATCGATGATGAACGTGCCGCGGTCGGCCAAGCCGTCCGCTTCGATCAGCACGTCGAAGTTGCGGGAAATCGTATGAGAAGGATCGCCGATCATGATATAAGTGATCTTGCCGATCGTCTCGGAGCTGTCATGCCAGGCTTTATGCGTAAAGTGCGTGTCCGTCGAGACGGAGTACACTTCGACACCCAGGGATTTCAGCGTTTCGTACTGGTCTTGCAGGTCGCCCAGCTCGGTCGGGCATACGAAGGTAAAGTCTGCGGGATAGAAGCATACGACGCTCCATTTGCCCTTGAAGTCGGCTTCGGAAACTTCGATGAACTTGCCGTTGTGATACGCGGACGCTTTGAACGGTTTGACTTCGGTGCCAATTAGAGACATGCTTGAAATTCCTCCTACTGTGTATGGTTTGTGTTGTACTGCCCCGTTGAGAATCGTTAGCAGTCTATAATCATTCTTATTTACTGCTCGTTACAATCTTATCATCAATCTTGTCTTCTAACATGAAGAAATGATGAAGAGGTTTTGATATTTTTGTGAACTCCCTCGTACATTATCATCATATCCCACGATCGTCCCCGACAAACTTGACCGCGCGGCGGTTTTTCGCGAAAAAATAAAAAACCGGCTGCTCTTCTTCGCCGAGGATTGTGGGTTGCAGGGGGGGCATGGCGAAAGTTACCATTATATACAATAGGAATAGAAACACAAAACTGCGGGAGTGGACAGTTTCATGATTCAGTTGAAAACGCTGCTGTTCCGCCATTACGGACTCAACGCCAGGCAGATCGTTCCGAGTTCAGGCGGCTGGTCCGCCTTAGCCTATCGTGTCGAGACGGACGAACGAATTTTCTTTCTGAAAATGTACGAGAAAAACCGGGCTTCCACGCCGAAATGGACGGCGCTGATCGATCACTATGTCCCCCTTCTGCTTCGGCTCGGGCAACGAAGCGTCTTGCAAGGCAAGCTTCCCGTGCCGGTGCCGACGCTGGACGGACGGTGCAAATGCGAGAACGACGAGGGGATCTATCTGCTGTACGAGCACATTGACGGGGATACGATCGGCTCGCGGCCGTTGACCAAGCGGCAAGTCGGGCAATTGGCGGAGATCGTCGCGGAGCTTCACGCCTGCGACCGTGCGACGTTGGCGGAGTCGGGAACGGCCCTCGCCCAACGGTTCACGGAAGACTTCTCCCTGCCCTTCCTGTCCGCGCTGGAACGATCGGTCTTGGATCGGCTCCCGTTGCTGGAAGCGGACATCCGCGGCGCGATCGCTCCTTACGTCCGGCCGTTGCGTTCGCATATGGAACACGCCCTGAAGCTCGGACTCTCGTTGAAGGATCGGCCCCTGCGCTACGGGCTTTGCCATACCGACCTGCACAACTGGAACCTGATGACCTCCGGCGATCATTTGATTTTGATCGATTGGGAAGGCATGAAGCTGGCCCCCGCCGAAGCGGACTGGATGTTCGTCGCAGATCGGCCGTACGCCGACGAATTTCTTGACCTGTATCGCCGCAGGCATCCCGGCTTTACGATCGATACGGACGCGCTGCGGTTTTACCGCCTCCGGCGCAAGCTGGAGGATATTTGGGAATTTGCCGAACAGCTGCTGTTTGACGAGCAAGACGCCGAAGAGCGGGCGGAGACGTTAAATCTTTTGCAAGATGAGCTTAGGAGCATGACTGAAACCGCCATTTGAGGTGATCGAGAGATGAATAAAGCGGATTTATTGCTTCACCCCGTGCGCATGCGGATCGTTCAGCAATTGATCGCCGGGGATCCGCAGACGATTCTGCAGCTGGCGCAGCGACTGGGAGACGTGTCTCAGGCGACGCTTTACCGACACATGAAGCTGCTGTTGGAAGCCGATCTGGTTACCGTCGTGCAAGTCAACAAAGTTCACGGACAGGAAGAACGCGTCTACGCCGCCGCGAAAGATCGGCTGTCGATTTCGCAGAGCGAAGCGGATTCCCGCCACCCGGGAAGATCATTTGCGCTACTTTTCGGTATTTCACGCGAACTTGCTCCAGCAGGCTACAGCCTATCTGTCCGCTGTGCCGCCGGAGCAATACAAGACCGACGGGTTCGGGTACTGGAATGCGCCGCTGCATCTGACGGATGCGGAATTTGCCGAATTCGCGAAAGGCATCAACGAGCTGCTGGACAAGGTCGCCTCCAACCCGCCTTCGGCCGATCGGAAGACGCGATTGTTCGCTTCTCTCATGATTCCGCAGCCCCCCGCTCGTTAACCCTATCCGAACCGTCATCCCGAATGCCCGCGGGCATTCTTTTTAACGCGAGGCCACCTGTCGATGAAGCAACCGACCGACGACGATCCGGAACGCACCCGTTTCCGGATCGTTTTCATTTGTTTCGCCGCCCCTCGCGCCCTTTCGACAATCCGCAGCATCTTACAGCCCGCGAGAACTGTTTAAAACAGGAATTAATCACTATTTTTAGCACGCGGGCGTTCGTGATAAACTATTATTGAAAGCGCTTTATTATTTATCGTTCCGAAGGAGGCGATCAAAAAATCGATTTGCGCATGACCGGCCAGAGCAACCCGCATTCCAAATTTCCGAGGAGGGATTATGATGATTCGATTGTTCAAAAGCAAACAGTCGTACGTTATTCTTCTGATCGCGGCGCTCGCGGCGGCATTGTTCCCCGCCCCCAACGCTAACGCGGCCTATACGCTCGTGTGGAGCGACGAATTCAACGGTCCTGGGATCAACGCCAACAACTGGGTATTCGATATCGGCACCGGCAGCGGCGGCTGGGGCAACAACGAACTGCAGTATTACACGAGCCGCGCGGATAACGCCCGGATCGAGAACGGCAATCTCGTGATCGAGGCGAAGCGGGAATCCTACGGGGGCATGAATTACACTTCGGCCCGCCTGAAAACCCAAGGGAAAAAAAGCTTTAAATACGGGAAAATCGAAGCCCGAATCAAGCTGCCGAAGGGTCAGGGCATATGGCCGGCTTTCTGGATGCTCGGCGCGGACATCGGAACGGTAGGCTGGCCCAGAAGCGGCGAGATCGACATTATGGAACACGTCAACAACGAGAACCACACGTACGGATATATCCATTGGGACGCTAACGGACACGCCTCGTACGGCGGCCCCAGCCATTCGTTCGACGTGACCCAGTACCACGTCTATTCCATCGAGTGGACGCCAAGCGCGATCAAATGGTTCGTCGACGGCGTTCAGTTCTGGGAAGCCAATATCGCGAACAACATCAATTCGACGGAAGAGTTCCATAAGGAGCATTTTTTGCTGCTCAACGTGGCCGTCGGAGGAAACTGGCCGGGCTCTCCGAACGCCTCGACCCCGTTCCCGGCGAAAATGTATGTCGATTACGTCAGGGTTTACCAAGATGTCGCGAATCCGCCCGGCGACATCGTATCCGGCGGCACGTACAAATTGATCAATCCGAACAGCGGCAAAGCCTTGGATGTCTCGGCATCCGGAACGGCGCCCGGAACGAACGTGCAAATCTGGACGGATAACGGCACCGGCGCGCAGAAATGGACGATCTACCGCAACGCGAACGGCACCTACAAATTGATTAACGCGAACAGCGCCCTCGCGCTCGACGTGGCGGGATCCGGAACGGCCAACGGCACGAACGTGCAAGTGTGGACCGATCTGGGCAACGCCGCGCAGACATGGAATATCGTCCGGAACGCGGACGGCACTTACAAGCTCGTTAACCCGAACAGCGGCAAAGCGCTGGACGTTGCCTCTTCGGGCACAGCCAACGGCACGAACGTGCAAATCTGGACGGACAACGGCACCGGCGCCCAGAAGTGGAATTTGGTCCGATTGCAATAAGCCGACGCAAGGCTGAAGAAGCCGCGGCAATCGCGGTTTCTTCAGCCTTGCGGATTAAGTGACTTCGGAGGTTTCGCGCAGGCTGGATTGAACGAGAGCCCATTGTTCCGCATCCAAACGCACGCCGGAGGCTCGACAGTTTTCTTCTACTTGATCGGGTCGGCTTGCCCCGATGAGGGCGCTGGATACGTTCGGCTGCCGCAGCGTCCAGGCGAGCGCCAATTGCGACAGCGTAAACCCGAACTCTTCGGCCAGACGCCGAAGCCTTCTCGCTTTCGACACGTATTCCTCTTTTAGCCAATGCTGTACGGCCCGGTTTCCTTCCTTGTCGTTCGAACGGGTTGCCTGGCCGTCGTTGCCCGCGAGCACCCCCTGGGCGAGAGGCGAATAGACGACCTGGCCGATGCCGTGCCGCTCGCACAACGGAATCACTTTCTCTTCGATTTCGTTCGCGAATAGATTGTACAGCGGCTGATTGGCTGCGATGGGATGCCAGCCTCTTTTATCCGTTATACGGATCGCTTCTTCGATATGGTCGGCCGGCATATTGCTGATTCCGATATATAGCGCCTTGCCCTGCTGAACCAGATCGTGCATCGCGCGCAGCGTTTCTTCCAACGGCGTATCGGCATCCGGGTAATGACAGTAATAGACGTCGATGTAATCCGTTCCCAATCTCCGCAGCGATGCCTCGCAGGCTTCCATGATATGCTTGCGCGAAAGGCCTTCCTGGTTCGGGAGTTCTCCCATCGGCCCTCTCACTTTCGTCGCCAGAACGTACGATGAACGAGGGTATTTCTTTAGCGCCCGACCCACAACCTTCTCGGCTTCCCCTCTTCCGTACACGTCGGCCGTATCGAAAAAGTTGATGCCTGATTCGTACGCCCGATCGATCGTCGCCTCCGCTTGGCCGTCGCTAACGTATCCCCCGTAAGTGAGCCAACTGCCCAAGCTGATTTCGCTGACCCGGATGCCGGACGCTCCCAGTCTTCTGTAGTTCAATCTCATCCCTCCCGTCTCGGATTTCTTATTGAGGTTGTTCAAAAAGTCCAATTTTGATCACGAAGTGATAACAGGAAGCGGATTCGACGTCGAATCTTGAATTCAGCCGGTTCTTCCGGTACTCACGTAGGTTTGACTACGCTCCGTTCCTCATCACCGGGCTTCATCCAACCTTCTCGGTGCTGAAAATCGGACTTTTTGAACACGAACTTATTGTATGAGTCGGAAGTTCTTTTATGATCGTTGCCGACGGCTCCAGCCCAACTTCCCGTACCCGCCGCAACGACGAAACGGCCTTAGTCCGTCGTATTCCGAATTAAGGCCGTTGCGCGCTTATGGATCTGTCCCCGGGATTCATCGCACGGTCGAAGACGAATAAATTCCGGACGCTTGTTTGGCTTCGGCATCCGTACTTCCGCCCATGACCGGCCTTGCCCGGGACTTGACAATGATTTTGCGTATACTCTCGCTCGACAAATGGTATTTCAGCTCCAGCTCCTCGATGCTCGACCCGTCCGCGTGCATCCGGCAAATCTCCTTGTTGCGTTCGGCCAGCAGTCTTCTCGTTCCGCTGACTTCTCCCCAACGGGCCCGCCGCTCGTTCGATTTCGGCACGTAGAGCAGCTCGCCGTCCAAGTATTTCTGAAGCTCCCTCAATAGGCTAGGGGGAAGCACATCTCTCCCATTTTTGTAGTTCAAGTTGGCCCTCCTTATATTCCGTCGAATTCACGATCGTTTTCCGATGAAATGCGCTTGCTTTAGCCATTCTCGAATTCCTCCTTTCGCGTAGTCAAAGCTTAAGATAAAAACAAAAACACGAACGCTAGGCTCGTGCTTCCCGCATCCGATTCCCCGCGCGGACTCCCGGCATGGACGAGTATTCGGTTAGCGTCTGGTTTCAGTATAGATAAAGCCCGCTCCGACGACAACATTCTTTCGCAAGAATGTCGCAAGATGAACGCAAGCGTCTTCCGAACGCCGTTGCGCGAGAGTTAAAAAAGGAGGCCTTGCGGCCTCCCCCCTTTAATGGCGGCTCCCCGATTAAGAGGAAATCACCTCAGGATGGTAGATCAACGCGATCAACTCCTTTCCCGAAGATTCGTCGGGCCCGACATCTTTATTGTACGATCGTTCTTCCTCGCGCAAAAGCGTCAAAACGGCTATAAACAAACTTTACCTTATGCGCGCGTTACGGTACTATTCGGATTTGGTACTATCCGATCGCCGCGCTTTCCTGCACAATGAACGTAGCAGCACGATCTCGCCAGAGAGGGGATTGATCCATGAACAACCGCCAAGTTAAAATACTCGGCACCGGCAAATATATGCCGGGCAAGCCGATCACGGACGCCGACATGGACGCGCGTCTCGGAACCGCTCCCGGGTGGACGCGCCGAATGACGGATGTCGTCTCCCGCCATTACGCGGGCGCCGCGGACACGGCTGCCGCGATGGGAGCCAAGGCCGCCCGGCAAGCGCTCGAAGCCGCGAAGCTGCGCTTCTCGGATCTGGATTGCCTCGTCGGCGCAAGCGGCACCAAGGAGCAGGCGCTCCCCTGCTCCGCCGTGTTCATTCAGCGGGAGTTGGGCGAAGAGCAATCGGGCGTCCCCGCTTTCGATATCGATTCGACTTGCTTAAGCTTCCTCGTCGCGCTCGACGCGATGTCCTGCATGATCGCGGCCGGACGTTACCGGAACGTTCTCATCGTATCGTCCGAGATCGCTTCCGTCGGCCTGGATTGGCGGCATAAGGAAAGCGCGGCCCTGTTCGGCGACGGCGCCGCCGCCGTCGTGATCGGCCGCGCCGAAGACGGCGAGCCGTCCCGGATCGTCGGGGCTTCCTTGCGCACGTACGGCGCGGGAGCGGCGCATTCCGAGATTCGCGCCGGCGGCACGAAGCGCCATCCGCGCGGGCCCCGTCCCGCAAGCGCCGACGACTACTTGTTCCGGATGGACGGTCCCGCGATCTACAAGATGGCATCGCGTCTGCTGCCGGGGTTTACGGATGAATTGCTGCGCTCGACCGGCACGAGGATGACGGAATTCAAGGCGGTCGTTCCCCATCAGGGCAGCGCGATGGCCGTCCGGCTCATGCGCAAGAAGCTGGGCATCGCGGAGCGCCAATTGGTCTATATTACGCCCGATCATGGCAACACGATCGCCGCTTCCATCCCGATGGGCCTGCACGAGGCGATCCGGGCGGGACGGATCGAGCGGGGCGACCGCGTGCTGTTGATCGGCACGGCCGCGGGACTTACGCTGGGAGGGCTGGTTCTTGATTATTGACGCGGGCTCCGGCCCGCTCCGCATTCTCCTTACCGGAGGGAGATCCCCGGTCGCGCTGGAGCTTGCGCGCCTGCTGAGAGCTGCCGGACATCTGGTCTACGCCGCCGAATCCGCTCCGTATCACCTGTGCCGCGTATCAAGCGCGATCGAGAGAAGTTTTGCCCTGCCGTCGCCGATCGACGATCTTGACGGCTTCTCCCGGACGTTGCGCGAGATTGCGTCCGAATACGCGATCGATGCGCTGATTCCGACCTGCGAAGAGATTTTCCACGTATCGCGGGAGCTGCAGCGGTTCGAAGGCGTATGTCGGGTGCTCGCGCCGCCGCTCGATCAGCTTGAACGCTTGCATCACAAAGGAAAATTCATACGGGAAGCGGAACGTGCGGGCTTGCGGGTACCGGCCACCGAACTCGTCGAGTCCCCCGACAGCTGGCTGCGGCTGCTCGACGATCCCCGATTCGCCCAGGGAATCGTGCTTAAACCGGCCTATTCCCGGTTCGCTTCCCGGACGCTCGCGTTCGATTTAAGACGCCGTTCCCTGTCGGAGAAGGATCGGCGCGAGACGATCCGCAAGCTTGCGGAAGCCCATGCTTCGCCAGGCTCTCCCTGGATTGCGCAAGAGCTGCTTCGCGGCGAAGAATGGTGCACCTACAGCGTGGCTCACGGCGGAACGCTCGTCGCTCATGCCGCGTACCGCAGCCGCTTTCGCGCCGGAAGGGGCGCGAGCATCCATTACGAACCAGCCGATCAGCCCCGGCTGCTGGCCTGGGTGAGCCGATTCGTGCAACAGAGCGGCTTCACCGGCCAGATTGCGTTCGATTTTATGATCTCGCCGGAAGGGATTGCCATGCCGATCGAATGCAACCCCCGGGCGACGAGCGGCATTCTTCTGTTCGGCGCGGAAGATCGGCTTGCGGAGGCGATGTTGTCCCCGGCGCGAATTCTCGCGGAAGGGACGATCGTTGCGCCATCCGCGACATCGGGGGAAACCGGTCGCGGAGCCATGCTGAGCCTGGCCATGCTGTCTTACGGACTGGGCCAGGCCGTCAGGCGGCGGATGCTGCGCGAATGGCTGCGCGCGTACCGGAACGGGCGCGACGCCGTGTACCGGAGGGACGATCCGGGGCCGTTCGCGGAACAGCTGCGGCTTCTGGCCTGGACATGGCGGGTCGCCCGCCGCAGGGGCATCACAATGCAGGAGGCGTCGACCTCCGATATCGAATGGAATGGTGAACGATGACAAACGTATTGGTAACGGGAGCGACGGGGTTTCTGGGCCGGGCGGCGGCCCTGCGCCTGCGCGATTCGGGGTGGAACGTGACCGGAATCGGTCGCGATCCGCAAGCCGGACGCCGGCTCTCCGCGCAAGGCATCGCCTTCGTTCAGGCGGACTTGCGCGACAAGCAAAGGATCGAGGACGCTTGCGCCGGACAAGAGATCGTCGTCCATTGCGCCGCGCTGTCTTCTCCGTGGGGGCGATACCGGGACTTCTACGAGACGAACGCGACGGGGACGGAGCATGTCGTATCCGGCTGTCTCCGGCATGGCGCGCGAAGGCTCGTCCACGTCTCGACGCCAAGCGTCTATTTCGATTACGCCGACCGTCTGAACATATCCGAGCGAGAAAAGCTGCCGCGCAAGCCCGCGAACGATTACGCCGCCACGAAGCTCTTATCGGAGCGCATCGTCATGGGCGCCGGCGCCCGGGGACTACCTTCGGTCATCTTGCGGCCCCGAGGCATATTCGGCCCCGGGGACACCTCGTTGTTCCCCCGGCTTCTGCGCGCGAACGAAGCCCGCGGCATTCCGATGATCGGCGGCGGCGAAGCGCTCCTCGATCTCACCTACATCGACAACGTCGTCGACGGGCTTGTGCTCGCCTGCAACGCGCCGGACAGCGCGGCAGACGAAATCTACAATCTCTCGAACGGCGAACCCGTCAAGCTGAGCGACTTGCTGAGGCGGTTGTTCGACCGTCTGCAATTGCCGCTTCGCACCGTGCGCGTCTCTCGTCCGGTCGCATTGGCCGCCGGACGCGGCATGGAGTGGGCGTACCGGACATTCCCCGCGCTCGGCGGCGAGCCGCCGTTCACCCGATATACGGTCGGTCTGCTCGCCTTCAGTCAGACGCTCGATATTGCAAAAGCGCGGCAGGCGCTCGGCTATGAGCCGCGAGTCGGCCTGGAGGAAGGATTGCGCCGATTCGCGGACTGGTGGAGGAACGAACAAGCATGAACGCTCGCTCTCGCGTTCCGGTTGAATTGCTGCTTATGTCCGCCGGCTATTGCCTTCATCCCGAATTCGTGACGCTTCGCGGCGGTTCGTTGCGCTCGGCGGCCTTTCCGGCCGGCTTCGCATGCATTCGCCATCCGGCGCAGGGCTGGGTGCTGTTCGATACCGGCTACTCCTTCCGGTTTCTGGAATTGACGCAGTCGCTCCCGCTTTCGCTCTATCGCATGCTTACGCCCGTCCGGCTTCGCGAAGAGGACACCGCCGTTCGGCAGCTCGCCGGGCTCGGCATTGACGCGGGAGACGTCCGGTACGTCATCCTCTCCCACTTTCATGCCGATCATATCGGCGGCGCGCGGGACTTCCCCGCCGCTCGGTTCCTGTACCCGCAGGAGGCCTATGACGCCGTCCGGAAGCTCGGCTCAATACGCGCGGCGCGCGCGGGCTTCGTCGCGGGACTGCTGCCGGACGCTTTCGCCGAAGTCGCGGCGCCGATCGAACGGGAGGCGGCCCGCGTCCCCCTCCCGGAAGGCATCCCTTTTCCCGAAGGCCGCGATTTGTTCGGAGACGGCAGCCTGATCGCGATATCGCTTCCGGGACATGCAGCGGGACAGATCGGTCTGCTGCTGTCCACGCCGAGCGCGAGAGCGCTGCTCTGCGCCGACGCCGCCTGGTCGAGCCGGGCGCTGCGCGACAATCGGCTGCCTCACCCCGTCGCGGGACTCGTCATGTCCGACCGCTCGGCGTATCGCGACACGTTCGATCGTCTGCGAAGCTGGCAGCAGGCCGATCCGGGGTTGATCATCGTGCCCAGCCATTGCCGGGAATATTTCGATATCGAGAGCAAGGAGGTTCGCCGTTTATGAGAGACGCCATCGCCTTTATCAAGCACTACTGGAGCGGCAGGAGACGCGGTGGAACGGCGGACCGCGCCTCGTTCGACCGGAAGCGCGAGCGCCGGGTCGTCAAGCACGTCGCCTACGTGCGCAGACATTCCGCGTTTTACCGGGAATGGTGGGGCTCGGTCCCCGATACGCAATGGCGGGAATTCCCGACGATCGACAAGTCGGTCATGATGGCGAACTTCGACCGCCTGAACACGGTCGGCATCGCCAAGGACGAAGCATTCGCCGTGGCGGACGCGGCCGAAGCTTCGCGCGACTTCAAGCCCGCCATCGGCGACGTGACGGTCGGCTTATCCTCCGGCACGTCCGGCAACCGCGGACTGTTCCTCGTCGGCGGGCGCGAGCGGGCGGGCTGGGCCGGCGCGATGCTCGGCAAGATGCTGCCCGGCTCGCTCCTCTCCCGGACGTCGATCGCCTTCTTCCTCCGGGCGAACAGCAATCTGTACGAATCCGTGGGCGGCAAGCGGCTTTCGTTTGAATTCTACGATCTGATCGTCCCGATGGCGGATCATCTTGAACGGCTCGGACGCCAGCAGCCCGACATCATCGCCGCGCCTCCCTCGGTGCTGCGTCTGCTCGCCGAAGCGCTCGCAGCCGGCAGGCTGAACGTTCGGCCCCGCCGCATCATCTCCGTCGCCGAGGTGCTCGATCCGCTGGATCGGGCGTATATCGGGCAAAGCTTCGGTCTGATCGTCCATCAAATCTATCAATGCACGGAAGGCTTCCTGGGCTGCACCTGTCCGCACGGCACGCTCCATCTGAACGAGGATCTGGTCTACGTCGAGAAGGAATACGTGGAAGGCAGAGCCGGCACGTTCGTGCCGATCGTCACGGACTTCTCCCGCACGACGCAGCCGATCGTCCGCTACCGCCTGAACGATCTGCTGACGGAGCGCGCCGACCCGTGCCCCTGCGGCTCTCCGTTTACCGCCATCGAACGGATCGAAGGGCGATGCGACGATATTTTCCTTGCGACCGGCGACGATGGCATCGAAGAGCCTGTGCTCGTCTATCCCGACTTCGTGACGCGCGCGATCATCGGCGCCTCTCCGGCTATTGCGCAATACAGAGCGATTCAGACGGCGGCTGACCGCTGGACGATCGAACTCGAGCTTCCGGAGGAGCTTCGCGACGAGACCGAGGCGCGCGTTCGTCGGGCGATTCAAGCGTTATGCGAACGGCTGCGCTGCCGGATACCCGAGCTCGAGTTTTCCGCTTACGCCCCTCCGGCCGGCGTCCGCAAGCTTCGGCGCGTGGAGAGGAAGTATCGGCCGTGAGCCCTCGAGCTGAACCGTTCGACGCCGATGTTCCGCGAATTGCGCAGCTGTACCGTATGCTATACTTGGAGAAATGCGCTGTCCATAAACTTTAATTCGGAGGTCTGAGCATGCCGACCTTAGACAAAATCGCGCTCGTAACCGGAGCCTCCAGCGGCTTCGGCCTGCTGATTTCGCTCGCCCTGGCGCGCAAGGGCTATCTTGTCGTGGCCACGATGCGCGATCCGGACCGGCAAGCGGAGCTGGTGCGGGAAGCCGAGCGATCCGGCGTCCGCGACCGGCTGGACATCGTCCAACTGGACGTTACCGACGCGTTGTCGATCAAAGCGGCCGTGTCGCGCACGCTGAGCGAGCATGGCCGGATCGACGCGCTCGTCAACAATGCGGGATACGCCGCGGGAGGAGTCGTCGAGGAAGTGCCGATGGAAGCCTGGCGGGCGCAGATGGAGACGAATTTTCTGGGCGTCGTCGCCATGACCCGCGCCGTTCTTCCGGCGATGCGGCGGCAAGGCGAAGGCGCAATTATTCAGATCGGCAGCGTAAGCGGCAGAATCGGCCTGCCGGGATACGGCGCTTACGCCGCCTCCAAGTTCGCGATCGAAGGCTTCAGCGAAAGCCTGCGCCACGAAGCGGCGCCGTTCGGCATTCGGGTATACGTCGTGGAGCCTGGCGCATACCGCACGGCGATCTGGAGCAAAGGCTTCGAGACGATCCATGCGCAGCCGAATTCGCCGTATGAGCGGATGTTTAACGCCGTGCTCGCGTTATCGCGAAGAACGGCGGATAACGCCCCCGACCCCCGCGAGGTCGCCGAGCTTGTCGCCCGCCTCGCCGGTCAACGGACAGCCCGAAGGCTGCGGTATCCGATCGGCCGCGGCGCGCGATCGCTCCTGATGGCCGGGAAGCTTCTCCCGTGGCGCTGGATCGAAGCCGCCTTCCGCAAGACGTTGGAATACAGCCGCCATAAATAGATGTTCGTCGCAGATTGCGACAATGAGCGGGCTGTGCGTGCCCGCTCATTGTTTTTTCACTATGCGCGATTAGCGTCCGGCGGCAATCGCCGAACATGCTCCAGATAGGCGGTCACGCGCCGGTCGTCTTCTTCCGGGTACGCGAATTCCAAGCAGTCCGCCACTTCCTTCGACGCGCGGCGAAACAGCTCGACCATGCCGAACAACGCATTCCATACGCCGTCGTACGTCCCTCCCGGATACGTCGACAACAGCTCGTTCCAGCTTCGCTCCGGCAGATGCTTATCCAAGTATTTGCCGTTTTTGCCGATGCTGAGCGCATAATCGGTATCGATGCCGACCTTCCATTCCAGCATCTTCAGAAGCATCTTCCTCATGAGCTCGAGATGGTCGATCGCATACAAAATCTCTTTTCTCCATAGCCCTTTCGCGACGTAGGTGGATACCCACCAAAATTCGTTGCAGCAATCGGCGTAAAATTCGGCGGACGGACGCTTGACATGGTAATCGATATCGGTCGGCGGAGCGATCGGTGGCAGCAGACCGTCCTTGTCCAGAAGCACGACTGTCAACTTATCGTCTTGCGCATACTTCTGCGCGTCTTCCAACGGAACGAGAATCAGGTCGATTCGGTTGCCGTCGGCGAACAGCATCAGGTAGGAAAACCATCCGCCCAATTCCGCCGGAAACAGGCTCATGTCTTCGGGCTTCTGCATGATGATGCGCTCCCCGAATACGTCGATCCAGTTCGAATCGCGAATGAAAGAATCCATCTCGGTCACGAGGTAGACGATATCGAAATCCTGAAACCGATCCTTCGGGACGTTCGGATTCGTGCGGGAGCCGTTCATCGCGACTGCGCGTACCCGCTCGTCGCCTCTTGCGTATCCGAGAATCAAATCCATCATTTGTTTTTCGCTTCTCATTATCGCGCTTCCGCCCCTTTCTCGTTCAGCATAAGGAAGTTCCTTCCCATCGACGTATAATTTGGCGACTCCGTACAAAAACCATAGGAATAGGCGACCCGCTGTCACACCGGACGGCTTCGGCGCTCGGTCGCGAACGAATGAAAGGCGGTGCGCGTGACAATGCCGATATCGCTCATTAACGGATACCGCATGCATTATGCGGATCATGGCCAAGGAACGGCGATTGTGTTCATCCATCCGCCTGTTCTGACAAGCATGAATTTCATTTATCAAATTCGGCAATTGTCGGCCCGTATGCGGACGGTCGCATTCGATATTAGAGGCCATGGCCGAAGCGAGACGTCCAAGGAAGCGATTACGTACCCGTTAATCGTCGAGGATATCAAGCAACTGATGGATCGGTTGAACATCGATAAAGCTTATTTGTGCGGCTACTCGACCGGCGGATCGGTCGCGCTGGAATTTCTGCTTCGTTGTCCCGACCGGGCGCTCGGAGGCATTGTAATCGGAGGAATGTCCGAAGCGACCGATCGCAAGTTAAGAAATAAAATATCGCTCGGGCGTTTGTTCTCCCGCACCGGCGCGGTCGGCACGATCGCCCTCTCCGTTGCTTGGGCGCAAGCGAACGTCAATTTTCCCCTGATCCGGATCCTGTTTAACGACGCCAGGAAAGGAAATGCCGAAAATGCCGAACAATATTATCAATACAGTCTGCGTTACAACTGTACGGATCGATTGGAACAGATCAAGCAGCCCGTATTATTGGTCTACGGAGAAAAAGACAAATCGTTTCATCCGTACGCCAAGCTGTTGCATCAACGATTGCCGAGCAGCGAGCTTGTCATTGTCCCGAAAACCCGTCACCAGATCCCTACGAAAGCGGCGGATCAATTGAACGGGCTCATTCTACAGTTCATCGATCGATGCGGCAACAATGACTGAATCGGTTCGGCGACTGCTCCCGCAACTTGTGTCAAGTTACAGCTCGACCGTCTTCGTCGCGATATTCCGGACGAATTCGCGGTCGTGCTCCACGAACAGCATCGTCGGCGAATAGCCGAGCAGCAGCTCCTCGATCTGCATGCGCGAGAGAACATCGATGTAATTCAACGGTTCGTCCCAGACGTGCAAATGAGCTTTCTCGCACAAGCTCCCGGCGATCAGCACCTTCTTTTTCTGACCGGCGCTGTAGGCCGAAATGTCCTTTTCGAATTGGACTCTGGCGAAGTCCAGCTTTCTCAGGATCGCTTTGAACAAGCTTTCGTCGATCCCGCGCTCCCGGGCGTAGTCCGTCAGATCCCCGCGCAAATGCGAAGTATCCTGCGGCACGTACGAGATTTTCAGCTGGCTTCCGATTCTGAGCGTGCCGGAATAATCGAGCTCCTCGCCGCCGATCAGCTTGAGAAGGCTCGATTTCCCCGAGCCGTTCGGCCCCGAGAGCGCGATGCGGTCGCCTCGTTCGATCGTAAAGCCGATCTCCTTGCATATCGTCTTCTCCCCGTAACGGATCGAGACGCGGTCCAACTCGGCCAGCCGGCTTTTCGGATAGACGAGCTGCGATATTTTGAGCGCTTCGGCGCTTTCGATGTTTTTCAGCAGCTGCGACTTCTCCTCGATCGCCGTCTGCTGCCGGTGCTCCATCCCTTTCGACCGTTTCATCATTTTCGCCGCTTTATGGCTGACGAACCCTCTGTCGGCAACTTTGGAGCCGGTCTTGGTAATGCCGGTTTTCGTCTTCTCGACGGCGTCCGACCAGCGGCTCGTCCGCTTGGCCGCCTCGGTCAACCGGTGAATGTCCTTCTTCAGCTTATCGTTCTCCGCCACCTCGTAGCGGTCTTGCCGCTGCTTGTTCTCCCACCAGGTGGAGAAATTCCCTTTTTGAACTTCGATATTCGTCTTATTGATCGACAGAATGTGATCGACGCAGTTGTCCAGAAACGCCCGGTCATGAGACACGAGAATGAATCCGCTTTTCGCGCGCAAATAATCGCTGACCAGCTTCCTCCCTTCGAGATCCAGATGGTTGGTCGGCTCGTCGATGAGCAGAAACCGGTTTTCCTTCAGAAACAACGCCGCGAGCAGCGCCTTCGTCCGTTCCCCGCCCGACAGCGTCTCGAAAGGCCGATACAGGGCGTCTTCCGGCACGTTCAACAGCGCAAACTCTCTCATCAGCCGCCAATGCTCGTAATCCGGCAACAGCTCGTCGATGACGTCCATCGTCAGCCGCGCTTTGTCTTCGACCGGAAACGGAAAATACTCGAAATCGACCGTTGCGGCGATCGTCCCTTCGTATTCGTATTTGCCCATCAGCAGCTGGAGAAAGGTCGTCTTCCCGCGGCCGTTTCTTCCCGTAAAGCCCAGCTTCCAATCGGTATCGAGCTGGAAGCTCGCGTTTTCGAACAGGTTGTCGTAGCTGCCCTCGTAGGCAAACGTCAAATTCCGGACATGTATTAATGACATTTAATCATCCCTCCGCGCATAAAAGAAGAGCTGCAAGAAAGTCACCTCTCTCGCAGCTCCGTATCGGCACGGCCAATCCTCCCCGGAATACGGGGAAAATTCGGAACGAATCGTCGGAGTTCGGAGGATAACGTAACTTTCTTGCGCAATAAAACAAGCGATCGCCTCGCTGAACTTGTTTTATTCCCGTCAAGAAAGATCACATTATCCGCTTCAACTCCCGTTATCGTGATTAGGGGTATCTTAACATAACCGTTCGTTCATTTCAACAATGATCGCCGACACACAACGATCCGCTGACGTTATCGGCTTTCGACTTTCATGACGAATTGGGCGATGTTTTTGCTATGGTCGCCGACGCGCTCCAGGTTGCTCAAGATGTCGAGAAAGATCGCCCCGGAATTGCCCGTGCACAGATTTTGGTTCAGCCGCTGGATGTGCGCCAGCCTGTATTCCCTTTCCATCCGGTCGAGCTCGGCTTCGTCCTTCAACACCTGGGCGGCGGCCTCGCGGTCGTCGTGCTCGAGCGCCGAGATCGCCCGCTCTACCGTAAGATCGGCAAGCTCCAGCATGCCTTGCAATTCCCGTTCGGCATCGGCGGAGAATTCCACCTTGTTTTCGATGCAATATTGGGACAGCTCCACGATGTTTTCGGCATGGTCGCCGATTCTTTCGATATCGTTGACGGCATGCATGAAGCCGGTCGCTTTCTCCGACTCGTCTTCCGGCAAGCCTTTCTGATGGATCTTCACCATATAATCGGTGATCTTCCGCTCCAGCTCGTTGATCAGCTGCTCCTTCTGAAGCGCCATATTGGCCGATTTGGGGTCTCTGCGGAAGAAATACGCGGATGCGTCTGCGAGCGCATCCTTGGCGAAACGGCCCATCCGCACGATCTCGTGCTGGGCTTGACCGAGCGCCATCGACGGCGTGGCCAGCAGCCTGTTGTCGAGGAATTTCGGCTTAAACTCCAGTTCGTCCATTTTGCTCGGAACAAGCTTCGTCACGACCCATGCCAGGAGCGGGATGAGCGGGAAGAAGATGATCGTGTTCGCCACGTTGAAGAAGCCGTGCGCGTAAGCGATCTGCATTCGCACGTTCAAGTCGCCGCCCATCCACATGACGATGTTGTAGACGAGATCAAGCGCGATCATAAAAATGATAACCCCGAACACGTTGAACATGACGTGCACCAGCGCGGCCCTTCTCGCCGCGATCGAAGCCCCGATGGAAGCGAGCACGGCCGTGATCGTCGTGCCGACGTTATCTCCGAACAGCACGGGCAAGGAGTGCCTGAAGCTGATCATGCCTTCGTCGGCCAGCGTCTGCAGAATGCCGATGGCCGCCGTAGAGCTCTGTATGACGACCGTAAATATCGTGCCCGCCAGAAGCCCCAGAACCGGATATTCGGACATGTTGACGATGAATTCGGAGAACGCCGGCAGCTGGCTCAGCGGCTTCAAGCCGCTGCCCATCGTCGACAGCCCGAGAAACAGCATGCCGAACCCGAACACGACCTGGCCGACGTATTGGATTTTTTTCCGGCCGACGAAAAACAGCAGGATCGCGCCCAGGCCGATAATAGGCAGCGCGTAAGATTCGATCTTGATGCCGACGATGAACGCCGTCATCGTCGTTCCGATATTGGCGCCCATAATGACGCCGATCGCCTGCCTCAGCGTCATCAGCCCGGCGTTGATCAGACCGATCGCCATGACGGTCGTTCCCGTCGACGATTGAATCAAGATCGTCACCACGATGCCGAATAGCACGCCCAAAAAAGGATTCGACGTATATTTCGCGAGCAGGTCTCTCATTTTGTCGCCTGCCGATTTTTGCAATCCGTCCGACATATATTTGATCCCGAACAAAAAGATGCCCAACCCGCCGGCGAATTTAAAGATAAAGTCCTGCCAATCCACGTTCCACGCCCCCTACTGCGAACTTTATTGATGATTTTCCGCATAACATTAACCTTATCTATTATTGCAGATAATTGCGAGGAAATAGAACCACCTTTTGAATAATTTTCGACAATGAACGACTCGATTTTGAAGTCCTGTTATCATTTTCCGCGTCCGCCCTTTTTATTCCGCAGACGTCACGCAGCATTCGAAGCTTGTTAGCCGTATTAGGCTGTCCGATTTATTTCTTTTACGCTCCGAATGCGATATGATAGGGAAATCAAGAGAGAAATAGAGAGCAGAACTTGCGATGGAGGCATTATGGAAGAAATCGTATTGTGGCTGAAGTATTTGTTTCTGGGCGTCGTTCAGGGCGCGACGGAGCCGATCCCGGTCTCCTCGAGCGGCCATCTGATTATCGCGCAGAGATTGCTGGGCATGGAGCAGAACGGCTTGTCCTTCGAAATATTGACGAACACGGCGTCGTTGATCGCGATCTGTTTGATCTTTCGTCGGGACATCGGCAAGCTGATCAACGGTTTCTTCCGGTTTTCGCTTACCCGCAAACCGGAATTCAAGGCCGATTTTATGTTCTGCTTGTATATCGTTCTCGGAACTTTGCCGGCCGTCGTCGTCGCCGCCTTGTTCAAGGATCGGATCGAAGAGATTTTCTCGTCGGTGCATACCGTAGCCGTCTCCCTGCTCGTTACCGGAGTCGCGTTGTGGCTGATCCGCAATTTGCGAGGCAAGAAGAGAGACGGAGACTTGTCGACGAAGGACGCGATCCTGGTCGGCCTGGCCCAGGCCGTCGCGCTCATTCCCGGCATCAGCCGTTCCGGCGCGACCGTCATCGCTTCGATCGCCGTCGGAATGAAGCAGGAAACGGCGCTGAAATTCTCGTTTATGCTCTACATTCCGGTCAGCGTTGGCGGAATCGTCCTGGGCGCGTCCGATATCGCGAGCGATCCGAACCGCGCGCAGCTCGCCGTGCCGTATCTCATCGCCTTCCTGGCTTCGCTCGTCGTCACATATTTCGCCATGCGCTGGTTCATGGGAATCATGGCCAGAGGGAATTTGAAGTACTTCGCCTATTATTGCTTCGCCGCCGGCATTTTGCTGCTGATCTTCTTGTAAGGTAAGAAAAACCGTCAGGGGAGTCCGCCCTGACGGTTTTTCTTCGCGATGTTTCGTTCCTCTTCCCGTTCTTCCGTTCCCCGCAGACACATTCCCCCCGCCCCACCGACACCATCACGCCTTGCTCCATCGCCCGCCGTCTCGCCTTTTCCATCGCCCACCGCCACGCCGTGCTTCAATGTCCCAGGTCGTTCGGACAGAGGATCCGCTAATTGTGAACAAAACCCGGTTTTGCGCACCTTCGCGGACAGAGGATCCGTTATTTGGCTCCGAGATGGCGATTTCGGCCATCGATCATCGGAATAACGGATCCTCTGTCCGAATCGCCGGAAAAATGCAGGGTTTTCGGCTAAATAAGGTCATCTGTGTCCGATAGGATCAAAATGGATGACGGGCCCCATAAAAAGAAACCGTTCCTCAAGGACGGTTTCTTTTGCTTCGGGTGCTGTCGGGACATCCCCATCTTCCGCCAGTCAGCCCGAATGCGGGAGAACGCCGCTCCGCTCCGCGCCGATATCGCGCATCTCCAGCTCGGCGCCGAGCGACCGGAATGAACCGACGATATTCTCGTAGCCGCGTTCGATGTGGCGGATTCCCGTAATCGTCGTGACGCCTTCGGCGGCCAGCGCGGCGATAAGCAGGCAGATGCCGGCACGCACGTCCGTCGCGTGAACGTAGCCTCCTCTTAGCGGCGCGCCTCCCTTGATTCTCGCGACCCCGAACCTCACGTCGATGTTCGCTCCCATCCGATTCAGCTGCGGAACGTGCTGATACCGCTTCGGATAGATCCGGTCGGCGACGAGGCTCGTTCCGGGCACCGTCGTCAGCAGCGCCGTCAGCGGCTGCTGGAGATCCGTCGGGAATCCGGGATACATCGCCGTTCGCACGCGCGTCGCCCTTAACCTGCCTGCGGAGAACGCCGTTATCGCGCTCTCATCCGCTTCCACGTGCATGCCGATTTCCTTCAGCTTCGCGAGGCACGATCCGAGATGCTCGGGAATCGCATCCTTGACCGTGACGATCCCGCCCGTCGCCCCGGCGGCGATCAGGAACGAACCGGCAATCAGCCGATCGGGAATGGCCGTATAGCTGCAACCGCGCAGCTGCGTCACGCCCGTAATCGAGATCGTATCGGTTCCGGCTCCCCTGATCTTGGCGCCCATCCGGATCAGCAATTGGGCGGTATCGACCACTTCCGGGTCGCGAGCCGCTTGACGAAGCGTCGTCTTCCCGTTTGCCCTCGCCGCCGCCAGCATCGTGTTGATCGTCGCTCCGGAAGAGATCGTGTCGAAATAAATATCGGCTCCCTTCAGCTGGGCGCATTCGACCTCGTAATAGTCGGAATGAAACCGAAATCGCGCGCCCATCGCCATCAGCGCCTTAATGTGCTGGTCGATCGGCCGGCCCGCGAAGTCGTCCCCGCCCGGATAGCCTACGCTGACTTTGCCGAATTTCGTCAGCAAGGCCCCGACGAAGTAGTACGCGGTCCGAAAGGAAGAAGCATGGACCGGATCGACGACCGTCGACCGAATGCCCCGGGGATCGATCAGCAAGGTGTTCTCCTCGTCGCGGTGAATTTCCAGGCCGATCTCTTGCCCGATCCGATAGAACACGTCCATATCGGCGATGCGCGGGATGCCTTTCAAGATGACGGGCTCGTCCGCCAAGCAAGCTGCGGCCGTCAGAGCCAACGAACTGTTCTTGGATCCGGGGACGGCAACCTCTCCGGACAACGTTTGCAACGGTTGAACGATAAGTTGTTTCATCGGTTTCACTCCTAGCGGTTGATCTCGAATGAACGGCCGACCGGTTGCAAAATTCGCAACCTTGGCCCATAATCATTCGTTATATGCGGTAGTTGCGCGTTTATTCTCGACATTGAATTCGGATCGAGGTGATCTCTTGAAAAAATCTTCCTCCACACCCTGTCTGGTCGTCGTCCGGGGCTTCCCCTACGACGAAGGTTCGACGCTGCGTCTTCGGCATCGGGACGTCATTCTCGGCCGCAAGGACGGGGAATGGGAGCCGGATATCGGCTTCGAGAACGTCTACGTCTCTCGCAAGCAAGCCGGCATACGATGCGAGGACGGCCAGTACTTCATCACCGATTTCGACAGCAAGCACGGCACGGAAGTCAACGGCATTAAAATCCTTCCGTTCACGTCTTCCCCCCTTAGGTCCTCCGACATCATCACGTTTGCCAGAGGGATGATCTGTCTGGCTTTCTCTACGAAAATGTGGGAGGAGACGATGGATTTCTTTCCCGTGCAGCAGCCTTCGGCCGTCACGGACGAATACCGGTTGGACCCGGTCCGCCAGACGCTGTGGCTGGAGGATATGAACTATTCTTTTTCCGATAAAGAATACCGATGCTTGGAGCTGCTCCTGCAGAAGGAAAGGCAATTCGTCGCCAAAGACGAAATCATTCGTTACGTCTGGCCGGAAAGAACCGCAAGCGACGATCTTCCCGCCGCCTCTTCCGAAGAGCTCAACTCGCTGCTGTACCGGATCCGCAAGAAAACGACCCCCATTCTCTCGATCGAGAACATCCGGGGCAAGGGCTATATTCTTACTCTTTCGCGGCTTGCAGAAAAATTCGTTTGACGATCGGCGCGACGTACCCGCTGCCTCCTCGTCCTTTCACGTCTTCGATCATGACCGCGATCAACAGCTCCGGATCGTCCGCGTCGTATCCGACGAACCAGCCGTTCTCCCTGCCTTCTTCGCTTTTGCTCGCCTTCAGCTCCGCGGTTCCCGTCTTGCCCGCGATGGAGGATCCGGGGATATAGGCCCCGTGTCCGACGCCACCCGGCTTGCGGACGGCTTCCACGAGCGCTTTCTCGAGAATCGCGGCCGTCTCCGGCTCCATCGCTTGTTCCTTCCAGATTCGCGGAGGCTGCGACTGCGAATCGAAGACGAGCTGCGGATAGGGAATGTTGCCTCCGTTCGCGATCGCGGAGAACGCGAGCGCGACGTGAAGCGTCGTCATGGTCACTTGACCTTGCCCGTACCCGGTATCCGCCAGCAAAATGTCGCTGCCGATATCGCCGCTCGCGATCTGCGACTTGGCGAGCGGATATTCGATCGGGAGCGCTTCCCCGATGCCGAACTTCCTGGCCGCTTCGGCGGCGAAGTTCTCCCTTCCGATGCTTAACGCCGCCTGGGCGAAGTAAATATTGTCCGAATAGACAAGCGCCTTCGTCAGATCGACCTGGTCGACAGCGTTCACCCGCTTGACGTAATAATTGCCCCAGGAAGCGTCCTTCGCCCATGTCAATCCCGAGATCGGTTCGGCCTTGCCGGGATCTAGCGTCCCGATATCTAGACCGATCGCGGCCGTGACGATCTTGAAGGAAGATCCGGGCGAATAGCCCTTGGAGAAGCGGTTGAGGAACGGAAGACGAGGGTCGCTGTTCCAACGCCTCGTAACGCTCGCCGCTTATCCCTCGGACGAACGCGTTCGGATCGTAAGCCGGACTGCCGAGCAGCGCCACGATCTCGCCCGTCTCCGGCCGGATTGCCGCTACCGACGACTGGTCCGCTTTGACTTCTTGATAGATTCGCTCTTGCAGCCCGGCATCGATCGCCAAGCGAACCGTCTCTCCGGCGACCGCGTCCGTCTCGGCGAGAATCTCTTTCCGGACGCCGCTTGCGTCCGAGATCGCGATCCGAACGCCGTTGCGGCCTCTGAGCCGGTCTTCCAGCACCTGCTCGAGTCCGGCCTTCCCGATCAAGTCGGCGCCGGAGTACCCTTTATTCCGCTTGCGCTCCAGTTCCTCCGCGCTGATCGGTCCGATGTAACCGATAAGATGCGCCGCGGCCTCGCCGAGCGGATACGCGCGCAGCGCCTTGTCTTGAAACGCGACGCCCGGAAGCTCCCGATAGTCCGCCATGTCGCCCTCGGAGACGACGGCGATCGGGACGAACAAGTCGGGCTTGACCCAAGACGCGTTGAGCTTCGCTTCGATCTCTTTGACTTCAATGCCGAGCTTCTTCGCCAATTCGGCCTTGGCGGTATCCGGCGATTCGCCCATCTGACCGGGGACAAGCCCTAATTGCGGCGCGGTTCCGTTGACGGCCAGGCCGACGCCGTTCCGGTCCACGATCTCTCCCCGTTCCCCGGCGATCGTCTGTACCCGGACCTTGTCCCCTTCTTGCATCGACGGAAAAATCAGCGAAGGGTTCCAGTCGACCCGCCACCGTTCCCCGTCTTCCTCGACCGTCTTTGCAAGCTTTCCCCGGTGCCGGAATTCGAGCGGTCCGGCGATCGTATCCATGCTGACCCTGTATTCGAAAATCCGTTCCGTTTCTTCGCCGTTCGTCGCTTGTTCCCCGCCCGGTTCGGCCTGCGGCCCCCCGGCGATTTCGGAAACGGTCAACCGAACGGCTTCGATCCCCTCGTAAATATTCGTATAACGTTCGACAAATTGTTCCTCGGTCATGCTTTCCTTGTTTCTTGGCATCAACATCTCGTACATGCCGGCGAAATCCTGTTGCTGCCATTTGGCTAAATACGCTTGGACGGGATCGAGCGGCGTCGGGCTCGGTTCGGGCGACGTTTCCGGCTTCTCGTTCGTCAGCCGGCACCCGCATAGCGCCAGGACGAGCAGCCCGCCGACCATCCACTTCAAACGATAGGCCATCGCAACAACCTCCCCCCAAGGATTCAAAGCTATGATAGAACGGCAGACCATTCGGTTCAATAGCAGAACAATGACAGCCGAATGAAAATCGTGATGAAGCGAAGCTCATCGTCGGTTTTTGCGACTATGAGGGGCGGCGGGGTCGCGGAAGCGGAGCGGGCCTGAACGAGCGCCGCGGTGCCTTCCTTCTGCATCGCCCCGACCGCTTGTTCCAACGTCTTGGCGTTGTCGACGACCGCCATCAGCTCGTTCTCGATGACTTGCGCCACTTTCATCTTGACCCGCGGATCGTACGAGGAAAATTCGTCTCCGTAGTCGCCGGTCGGCTCCAGCTTGTGCAAAGCGGAGATGTCCCGTTCTCCTTGCGGACGAATAAACTCGGTTCTGCTGAACAGAACGCTCGGGCTTGCTTTCGATTTGATTTGCGCGAACTCGTCCGAATTCACGTATCTCACGAATTCCCGCGCCGCTCTGGCGTTTTGGGCGTTCTTGCTGATTACGAAAGTATGGCCGAGCGCGTAAGCGCTGCTCTGCGTCCGATTTAAGCGGATCTACCGGAGCGGTTGCGACCCCCCAATTGACGGACGAGTGATTTAAGTAATGGATGAAATATTCGAGCTCGTAAGTCATCGCGGCCTTGCCGTTAAGAAAACGCTGATCTTCCCGCGCCCGAATCTTCTGGGCTTGCTCCTCCGGCGTCGGCCGATAGACGGCGCCCGACCGCATGACGCCGACGAGCTCTTCGAACGTTTTTCTCCAGGACTCGGTGTCGAGCCGAACTTCAGTCCCGTCCGCATCGAGCATTTTGCGGTTCTGGGCGGCTATGCCGAATAGAATTTCCCTTAACGGCGTAGAGAATCCGTCGATCGTAAAGCCGTAAATTCTTTCGCTCTCGTCCCCGCCGGACGGAAAACGCTTCACGAGCTCGAAAACCTCCTCCCAGGTCATCGAATCCCCGGGCGGCTCGATGCCGTGCTCCTTGAACAGATCGAGATTGTAATAGAGCCCGTAACTGCTGAAATTCGGAGACAGGCCGTACAGCTTGCCGTCTCCTTCATGGCGAAGCATAGACACGACCGCCGGAAAATAGCTGTCCAGATCGATCTTGGACCGCTCGATCAACGGATCCAGGTCGAGCAGCTTCCCTGCCCTGGCCAGCCACTGATGATCGGGCGTCATCAACATCACGTCGAGTTGATTTTGTTCGATATACGTCTCGTAGATTTGCCTGATCGGAATAATTTCGTACAAAACTCCAGACCGCTTTTACCTTTCGCCCCGCCCATCGCCCTTGCTCCATCGCCCACAGCCCCACCTCTTGCTCCAAGCCCCAGTCCGCTCGGACAGAGGATCCGCTATCTGTGAACAAAACCGGGGTTTGCGCACCTTCGCGGACACAGGATCCGTTACTTGGCTCCAAGATGGCGATTTCGGCCACTGATCATCGATATAACGGATCCTCTGTCCGAATCGCCTTCAAAATGCGGGGTTTGGGCAAAATAAGGGCTTCTGTGTCCGATCGCAAAAGAAAAAGCCCCCACCGAGCAGCGATGAGAGCCTTTCAACAATCATGAAGGAAGTCCGGATATTAGGATTTGGCCTGAATGTAGCCCTCCGCTTTCAGCAGCTCGGCGATGAGCACCGCGCCGCCCGCGGCTCCGCGAACCGTATTGTGGGACAAGCCGACGAATTTGTAGTCGTACAGCGTATCCTCGCGCAGGCGGCCTGCCGACACGCCCATCCCGCCTTCGATGTCGCGGTCCAGCTTCGTCTGCGGCCGGTTCTCTTCCTCGAAATAAGTGATGAACCGTTTCGGCGCGCTAGGCAGCGCGAGCTCTTGCGGTCGGCCCCGGAACTGATTCCAGCGAGCCAGAATCTCGTCCTTCGACGGCTTGTTCTCGAACGATACGAACACGGCGGCGAGATGGCCGTCCAGCACCGGCACCCGGATGCACTGCGTCGTAATGAGCGGCGCGCTCGCCTTCGCGATTTCGCCGTCGGACACGCTGCCCCAGATGCGCAGCGGCTCATGCTCGCTTTTCTCTTCTTCGCCGCCGATGTACGGGATGACGTTATCGATCATTTCCGGCCAATCGGAGAAGTTTTTGCCCGCCCCGGAGATCGCTTGGTACGTGGAGGCGACGACTTTCGTCGGATTGAACTCGCGAAGCGCGTGAAGCATCGGCACGTAGCTTTGAATGGAACAGTTCGGCTTCACCGCGATGAATCCGGTCGGCGTGCCGAGCCGTTTCCGCTGCGCCGCGATCACTTCCAGATGGCCCGGATTGATCTCCGGAATGACCATCGGGACGTCCGGCGTCCAGCGATGCGCGGAGTTGTTGGATACGACGGGCGTGCCCGTCTTCGCGTACGCTTCTTCCAACGCTTGGATTTCGGCCTTCTTCATATCGACCGCGCAGAAAATAAAATCGACTCCGGCGGCGACTTCCTCCACTTTCGAGGCGTCCTGCACGACGATATTTTTTACGGCTTCCGGAATCGGGCTTTCCAGCTTCCATCTTCCTTGCACGGACTGTTCGTACGTTTTGCCCGCGGAACCCGCGCTGGCCGCGATTGCCGCGACCTCGAACCACGGATGGCCGTCCAGCAGCTGAACGAACCGCTGGCCGACCATTCCCGTACCCCCGACGATTCCCGCTCTTAATTTTTGCGACATGCTCATGCCATCCTTTCGATCGAGTATGATAAATGACGATAAGAACGAATTTACCGCCAGCCCCCCGCGCATTCGGCCCGGTGATGGCGGCAATAAAAAAATCCCACCCCCAAGACTGCTGTCTAAGGGACGAGATCGTTGCTCGCGGTACCACCCTGGATTCGCCGCCCGGTCGCCCGGTCAGCCTCTTCGAGTACGACAGGCTAAGCCATGCTTATACTCTAGCTCTGTAACAGGAGCGCCTGTCGCGCCACCCCCCGTCGTCCGGGTTCCGGCGCGCTGCTCGGAGGCTTTCTTCAATAAAGAATTCTTTACTCCTTCTCAGCCGACCGGAGCTCTCTGCGAAAGAATTCGTTTATTTACTCTTCTCGTCAACGCATTTGTTATTCGATTTTAGCAGATTTCCGTTCCAAGGTAAAGACGAAAATCGCGCCGTTGCCGCAAAAGCAATTGTTCGCCGGTTCGCCCGCCCTTGCCCAGTTGTCGGGATTCGCGCTCGTGACGCTGCCCGTTTCCCTCTGCTTTATCGTATGCGTACCGTCGACGGCCGGACAATCGCCGGCAAAAAATCGCCGGAATCCGGGTCGTCGACCGGAATAACCGGCAATTGTCGGTACAGCGCGGTCGCGCGAACGGTTGCCGCTTATACGTACTTCCCTTCGTCCGGGACGGCGATCCGCTCGAAGTCGTCGACGAGCCGCCTCAGGCTCGACGCCAGCAATTCCCCGGTCATCGGCATGCCGTGCCCCGTCGCGGCGATCGCCGGCTTGAGCGCTTCCAGCTTCGCCACGGATTCCCGGGCGGCCGCCCAATCCGTCGTGAAATATTTCGGCGGACCGCTGATTTCGAGCTCTTGGGTAAAAACCTTGTAGACCGATTCCTGCTTCACGGCGACGAAAGCGTCCCCCGCGATCAGGGCGCGGTCTCTGTCGCGAAAGACGGAGACGTGACCCGGCGTATGTCCGCTCGTATGGAGCCATCTCCATTCGGACAATTCCGGCACCTTGCCGTCCTCGGGCAGCGGGCGCAGCCGGTCGCCGAGATCGATCGGTTCGTTCGGAAACCACGGCGACATTCGCGATACCATTCCCCCGACGGAAGGATCTGCGGGCGAATACGCCTGTTTGCCCGTCAAGAACGGGAACTCCTCAGTATGCGCGTACACGGGCACGTCCCAATAGCGAATGAGCTCGATGATCGATCCGACGTGGTCGAAGTGCCCGTGCGTCAGCACGATCGCCTTGGGCGCTTCACGACCGAAGCGTTCCTCGGCCTCCCGTATAATGCGATCGGCAGCCCCCGGCAGCCCCGCGTCGACGAGAATCCAGCTCCCTTCCTGTGGAGAACCGACATAGTAGACGTTGACGATTTGCACGGTTAATCCGTATAAATCGGGCAGCAGCTCATGGCCGGCGCCGCTCTCCAGCGAAGTCATCGGCAGCCGATGATAATCCGCCCCGTAAGACATTTCCGTATCGATGGCTTACGTCCCTCCTTCGGCAATATTCGCCATACTGCCGCTATTATGCGCCGCCATCGGGCTTTCAATCCATTCGACGAACGATGTATGGATCATCGCCAAGCAAGGAATGATAAGTTCCGTTATTCAACCAAAAGGAGGATTTAGCATCGTGCATCAAGCCAACCAAGCCTTACAGCAATGCGAGCAAATGATTCAGCAATTGGTTCAGCAAACCCAGCAAGCCAGCCACAATTACCAAATGCTGCTGCAGCAAGAACAGCAGAACGCGCAGCGTCTGGAAGAGCTCGCCCATCGGGAGCAAAGAGCGGCGCAAATGATTCAGACGGCGCTGCAAGGACACCAAACAGCCATTCAGCAATTGCATCAGGTTTCCCAGCTGTGCCGGCAAATCGAACATTCGGCACAACAGCAGGTTCAAGCTTCGGCATCGCATATGAACCAGAATCCGTATGCCAATCCAGGGTACGCGCAATCGAACCAGCCGCAACAATTCGCCTCCGGAACGGCTCCGTTCAAATCGATGCAATAACGCCGGCCGTCCCGCAAGGCTAACGTCTTCCGGTTCTTCGGACAATTTCCGCATCGGCCCGATCAGGCATAGAGTATTGGACGATGACCTAATCGGAGGGATAACGAGTTGAACGAAGAACAAAGGCAACCCGGCCACCTGGCATGGCACGAAACGATGGAATTGCACGAATCGGTCGTGTTCCAAGCGAATCACCTGATGGGGTTCAAGATGAATTTGCCCCGCGTAAAGGATCCGGTTCTTCACAAGCTATACGCGGAAGCGATACACTCGCTTGAGAAAAACCTGAAGGAGCTGGTGCCTTATTACAAAATGGCGCCGATGCCGTCGGTCAGAGCCTTGTCCGACGAGGATCTGACCGCTTTCTACGCGGGGCATCTTCTCCTGTTCGCGAAGACGGCCGTGCGCAATTTGGCCGTGGGCATTACGGAGGTGGCCACGCCTGCGTTACGGGAGACGTTCCGGAAACAATTGAACGATGCGATTCAGCTGCACGCCAAAGTGTTTGCCTTTATGCTGGAGAGAGGCCTCTATCCGGCTTACGACCTGAATCGCCTGCTGGCCAACGATCAGAAGATCGCCGCCAAAGCGTTGAACCTGTAACCGGCTTTCGGCCGGGGCGGCTCGCAGCAGGCGAAGCGAAAGAAAACCGTCAGGAGTTCGCCCTGACGGTTTTTTGCGCCTTCGGCGTCTTCAGATGCCGAAGAAGCCTGCGGTAATCGGAATACGAATTGTATTTCGTACAACGAATTCAGGCCCAATTCGCCCCTTCCCATCCGATAATTGCATAAATACAACTAATTCAGCCTGTTTCACTTCATTCGCGCCCAATTTGGACAGATTAGTTGTACTTCGTGCAATTAACTAAAAAATCCGCAAAATTTCCGGTCAATTAATTGTACTGCATACAACTAATGCAAGAAATCTGATGGTATGGGGTGCGAGGTGGCTGAGGCGCGGAGTGCGAAGGTACAAGTGGCGGACGAGCGAGAGTGCGGAGTGCGAAGATACTGTAGCGGAGGCTCGAGTGTGCGAAGCGAAGAGTGCAAAGGTGAAAAAAATGACGGCACAAAGGCGAGCGCCTCCATGCCGTCGTTTCTTGTTCAAATCGTGCTTATTCGCTCCCGCCCGTCCATTGGAAATGGAAGCTGCCTTGCCGATCGACGCGTTCGAACGTGTGCGCGCCGAAGTAATCCCGCTGGGCTTGCAGCAGGTTCGCCGGCAGACGCTCCGTCCGGTAGCTGTCGTAATAAGCCAGCGCGGACGCGAACGCCGGAACCGGGATGCCTCGGGCGACGGCGACGGCCACCACCTTGCGCCAAGCGGCCTGGTAGTTCTTCACGACGCCGCCGAAGTAGTCGTCGAGCAGCAGGTTTCTCAGCGCCGGATCGCGATCGTAGGCGTCCTTGATATTTTGCAGAAACCTTGCCCGGATGATGCAACCGCCCCGGAAGATCATGGCGATGGCTCCGTAATCGAGGTTCCAGCCGTATTCGTCGGATGCGGCTCTCATCTGCGCGAAGCCTTGCGCGTACGACGCGATCTTGCTCGCGTACAGCGCTTGCCGGACGGCTTCGACGAATTCGCCGCGATCGCCGTCGTATGCCGATGCCGCCGGTCCGTCCAGCTTCTTGCTCGCGGCCGCTCGCTCGTCCTTCAAGGCGGAGATGAACCGCGCGAACACGGATTCGGTAATGATGGACAGCGGAACGCCCAGGTCGAGAGAGCTTTGGCTCGTCCATTTTCCCGTGCCCTTCTGGCCGGCCGAATCGAGAATGACGTCGACCATCGGCCGGCCCGTCTCCGGATCGGTCTTCGAGAAGATGTCCGCCGTAATTTCGATCAAATAGCTGTCCAGCTCGCCGTTGTTCCATTCGGAGAACGTTTCGTGAAGCTCGCCCGTCGACATGCCCAGCACGTCCTTGAGCAAATGGTACGCTTCTCCGATCAGCTGCATGTCGCCGTATTCGATGCCGTTGTGCACCATTTTAACGTAATGGCCGGCGCCGTCTTCACCGATATAGGTCGAGCATGGATCGCCGTTCACCTTGGCCGAGATGGCGGTCAGAATCGGCTCGACGAGCTCGTACGCGCTTCGCTGTCCGCCCGGCATGATCGCGGGGCCGCGCAGCGCGCCTTCTTCCCCGCCGGAGACGCCCGCCCCGATAAAGCGCAGGCCTTGCGCCTGCAGCTCCTTGTTCCTTCTCTGGGTATCGGGGAAATAGGCGTTCCCGCCGTCGATCAGAATATCCCCTTCGCTCAGATGCGGCACGAGCTGGGCGATCGTATCGTCCGTCGCCTTGCCCGCCTTAACCATGATCAAGATCTTGCGCGGCGTCTCGAGCGAAGCGACGAATTCCTCGACGCTGTAAGCGCCGACGAAATTGCGGCCTGCCGCTTCCGCGAGCAGCTCCTTCGTCTTCTCCGGCGAACGATTATATAACGCGACCGAGAATCCTTTGCTTTCGATGTTCAAGGCGAGGTTCTTCCCCATGACGGCCAAGCCGACCACGCCGATTTGCTGCTTGCTCAACACGTTTTGCCTCCCCTGTTATCGTCTTGCGCGCCGATTACTGGACCGCTTTTTTCCAATCCGCGGCGAACTTCTCCAGCCCTTGCTCCGTGAGCGGATGCTTGGAGATTTGTTCAATGACCGAAAAAGGAATCGTGGCGATGTGCGCGCCGGCGAGCGCGACCCGCGTGACATGATCCGGATGGCGCACGGAAGCGGCGATGATCTGCGTATCCAGATTGTGCACGCGGATCAATTCCGCCACCTTGACGATCAGCTGGACGCCGTCTTCGGAGATGTCGTCCAGCCGGCCGAGGAACGGAGAGACGTAAGTCGCGCCGGCGCGGGCGGCGAGCAGCGCCTGGTTCACGGTGAAAATGAGCGTGACGTTCGTCTTGACGCCTTTCTTGCTCAGATAGCGGCAAGCTTCGAGGCCCGCGAGCGTCATCGGCAGCTTGATCGTAATGTTTTTGTCGTAATCGTTGATCTTGATCAGTTCATTCGCTTGGGCGATCATTTCCTCGGCCGTCAACGCGTCCGGCGTCACCTCGGCGGACACGGACTCGACCTCGGGCACTTCGCGAAGAATCTCCGCGATCCGGTCTTCGAATTTCACGCCTTCCTTCGCGACCAGCGAAGGATTCGTCGTCACGCCGGACAATACGCCGATTTTATTCGCTTTCTTGATGTCTTCCACGTTTGCGGAATCGATGAAAATTTTCATGGTGGAATCCCTCCATTTATTTAATGTGATTAATTAATTGCTTATCCCAACAATTCCTTCGCCAGACGAACGACGTTGTCGACCGAGAATCCGAAGTAAGCCATGACCTCTCCGCCCGGTCCGGAAGCGCCGAACGTATCGATCGACAGCACCTTGCCGCTTGGCCCCGCGTACTTCTCCCAGCCTAACGAAATGCCGGCTTCCAGCGTGATCCGCTTCGTCAGGGCGTCGGGAAGAACGCGCTGCTTGTAGGCGTCCGGCTGACGCTCGAACAGCTCCCGGCTCGGCATGGCCACGACGCGAACGGAGATGTTCTCCTTCTCGAGTTCCGCTTTGGCGCTGATCGCCAGAGACACTTCGGAGCCGGTGGCGACGAGCGCGAGATCCGGCTTGCCGTTCGTTTCCGCCAGCACGTAACCGCCCTTGGCCACATCCGATTTGTTCGCCTTCGTCGCTTCGAAGATCGGCAAGTTTTGACGGCTTAAGACGAGCGCGACCGGTCCGTCCCGCTGCTCGAGCGCGTAAGCCCACGCGCTGGCCGTCTCGTTGGCGTCGGACGGACGGATGACCGTAAGGCCCGGTATCGTGCGCAGCGCGGCCAAATGCTCGACCGGCTCGTGCGTTGGCCCGTCTTCCCCGACGGCGATCGAATCGTGCGTGAACACATAAACGACCGGAAGCTTCTGCAGCGCGGCCAGACGGATCGCCGGACGCAAGTAGTCGCAGAAGACGAAGAACGTGCTGACGAACGGCTTGACGCCGCCGTGCAGCGCCATGCCGTTGCCGGCCGCGCCCATCGCATGCTCGCGGACGCCGAAGTAGACGTTTCGTCCCGCGTAGGAATCGACGGCGAACTTGCCCTCCCCCTTGATGTCTGTCATCGTCGAATGGGACAAGTCCGCGCTGCCTCCGAAGAGGGAAGGCACGATTTTCACGAAATGATTGATCGCTTCCCCGCTCGCGACGCGGGTCGATACCGCTTTGGAGGCGTCGAACGCCGGAATGTCGGCGGGAGCGATCGCGACGGAGCCGTCGATCGCGCTCGCGAGCTCCCGGCCCAGCTCGGGATGCTGCGCGGAATAGGCGTCGAACAGGCGGTTCCACTCTTCTTCCTTGGCGGCTCCCGCTTGCTTCAATTGCCCGAAATGGGCCTTGACTTCGTCCGGAACGGCGAACTCTTCCTCGTACGTCCAGCCGTAGACGGCTTTGGTCGCCTTCGCTTCTTCCTTGCCGAGCGGATTGCCGTGCACCTTGTTTGTGCCGGCCGCCTTGCTGCCGTAGCCGATAATCGTGCGAATCTCGATGAGGGTCGGCTGCGCGTCATGGCGCTTCGCGGCCGCGATCGCTTCGGAAATCGCCGCGACGTCGTTGCCGTCGTCTACCCGCAAGTATTGCCAATTCGCCGATTCCGCTCTCTTCCGGACGTCCTCGCCGAAGCTGAGGTTCAAATCTCCGTCCAAGGAAATGTCGTTGGAATCGTACAGGACGATCAGCTTGCCCAGCTTCATATGTCCCGCCATGGACATCGCTTCGTACGACACGCCTTCCATCAGGCAGCCGTCCCCAACGAGCGCGTAAGTATAGTGGTCGACGACCGGGAAGCCTTCGCGATTGAACTTCGCGGCGAGATGCGCTTCGGCCATCGCCATGCCGACGGCGTTCGCGATCCCTTGCCCGAGCGGACCCGTCGTCGCTTCCACGCCGTCCGTATGCCCGTATTCGGGGTGTCCGGGCGTTCTGCTGTTCAGCTTGCGGAATTGCTTCAGGTCGTCGATCGAGACGCGGTATTCGGACAAGTGCAGCAGGCTGTAAAGCAAGGCCGAACCGTGGCCCGCGGACAGAACGAACCGGTCGCGGTTGAACCACTTGGCGTTGCCGGGGTGATGGTTCAGATGTCGGGACCAGAGGGCGTACGCCATCGGCGCGGCTCCCATCGGAAGTCCCGGGTGGCCGGAATTGGCGGCGTTGATCGCGTCGATGGACAGCGTGCGGATCGTATCGATCGATAATTGCTCAAGAGTTTGCGTGACTGGCATAAGCGGATTCTCCTTTGTCGGAATGATGTTGCGGCTCGGGCTCGGCATCGAACCACCAATGATAGCCGTCCTCCGCGAGCAGCGCGTCGGACGCGGCGGGGCCGTAGGAACCGGCCTCGTACAGATGAAGCGGAACGAGATTTTCCGCGAACGCGTCGAGCAGCGGCTGCACCCACTCCCAAGACAACTCGACCTCGTCCCAGTGGGCGAAGAAAGTGGCGTCGCCGCGCAACGCGTCGCCGATCAGATTCTCGTAGGCCTCCGGCGCGTCGCCCGCATGGTCGTACAGCTCCAGCGGCAGCGGCTTGAACTTTCCTTCTTCCTTCGTGTTCAGATGCAGCGTGATGCCTTCCTCCGGTCCGATGTCGAACACGAGCAGATTCGGCGCGTGGCGCTCGTCCGGCGCGGCGGAGCCCGACAAGATCGGGTCCTTGAATTCGAACACGATGCGCGTCGTCTTCTCTCTCATTCTCTTGCCGGTGCGAATATAGAAAGGAACGCCCCGCCAATACGAATTGTCGATCCGCAGCCGCGCGGCCACGAACGTATCGTTCGTCGAGTCCGGGGCGATGCCCGGCTCGGACCGGTATCCGGGAACGGGCTGCCCGCCGACGCTGCCCGCCGCGTACTGCCCGCGGACGACGCTAGCGCCCGCTTCGCGCTTTTGCACCGGTTCGACCGCTTGCATGATTTTCGTTTTCTTGAAACGCACGTTCTCCGAGGTGCTCTCGCGCGGAAGCTGGATCGCGGCCATCATCAGCAATTGCAGCATATGATTCTGGAACATGTCGCGAATGGCGCCGACATGGTCGTAGTACCCGGCCCGTTCTTCGACGCCGACCGTCTCGCTGGCCGTAATCTGCACGTTGGCGATGTGGCGGTTGCTCCATAGCGACTGGATGACCGGGTTGGCTTGCTGCAGCGCGCCGAGCTGCTGAACCATCGGCTTGCCGAGATAATGGTCGATGCGGAAGATCTCTTCTTCCGCGAAAGCTTGGCTCAGCTTGCGATTGAGTTCCCGAGCCGATCTCAGGTCGTGGCCGAAGGGCTTCTCGATGACGAGGCGTTTCCAGCCGTTCGCGGAGCCGAGTCCGCTCTCCTGAATGCGCGCGGCGATCGGTTCGAAGTGATCCGGACCGACAGAGAGGTAGAACAGCCGGTTCGGCGGCGCTTGCAGCTCCGCTTCCCTCTCCTCGATCCGATCGAGCAGCTCCAGATAGTCTTCCTTGCGCCCGATGTCGAGCACACAGAAGCGGAAAGCGCCGACGAACTCGGCCAACTGCCCGGCATCCTCCGCTTTGCGCCTGGAAAATCGGGCGATCGATTGCTCGACGTTCGCTTGAAACGATTCGTCGGTCCACGCCCTGCGGCCGAGGCCGAACACGGTGAACGGCCGCGGCAGCTTGCCGTCGATAAACAAATTGTATAGGGCGGGGTAGATTTTTCTTTTCGCTAGATCTCCCGTCGCTCCGAACAGCACGATCGTAGCCGGCTCCATTTTCCCTTCTCCTTCCCGCAGAGCTGCGGCCCGCCGGACCTCGCGGAGCAGCCGCGATCATGCAAGCTCTGGTTTCTTATTCGTAAGTTCACTATAATACGAATATCAGTCATACAAGTAATCAATCTATTTGACAGGAGACATAGATGGTGTCTATAGCGAACAATTACGAGCTGTACAAAGTGTTCTATTGGGCCGCGAAAACGGGAAGCTTGTCCCAGGCCGCCAAGGCGTTGTTCCTGACGCAGCCGAGCGTCAGCCACGCCATCAAGCAGCTGGAGGAACGCTTCGGCATGACGTTGTTCTACCGGAACTCCAAGGGCGTCTCGTTAACGCAAGAAGGAACCGTCCTCTATTCTTATATCGAACAGGCGCAAATTTTCATTTCGCTCGCCGAGGAAAAAATGGCCGCGCTCCGGAATCTGGAGAGCGGCGAGCTTCGGATCGGCGGGAGCGATTCGCTGTTCAAGCACTACTTGCTTCCGCATCTGGAAGATTTCCATCGTCTGCATCCCGACGTCAAGCTGCACTTGCATCACGGCACGACGCCGGAGGTGATCGCTTTTCTCAAAGAAGGAAGAATCGATCTGGGCGTCGTTCGCATGCCGATCGAAGATCGGCAGCTCGAGGTCAAGGAAAGCTTCCAGCTGCAGGATTGCTTCGTGGCCGGCGCGCGTTACGAGGAGCTTAAGGACCGGGTTCTGTCGCTCGACGCGCTGCTTCGCCATCCGGTCATTCTGTTCTCCCGGAACAGCCGGGCCCGGATGGCGATCACGGAAATTTTCCAAAGCTACGGCTACGCGCTCAAGCCCGAAATCGAAGTCGGCAGCGTCGACCTGCTGATCGAATTCGCGCGCAGGGGGCTCGGCATCTCGTACGTCACCCGGGAATTCGTCTCGAAGGAGCTTGAGGAAGGGTCGCTGTTCGAAATCCGCCTTGACGTGCCGCTTCCTCCTTCCCGCGTCGGAATCATGACGATGCGCAACATGCCGCTGTCGAGCGCGGCCACCCGGTTCGTGGAACGGATCGGCTGACTTACGTGCCGCAGAAGGTCCGATAAGGGCGCGTCGAACAGGAAGGCGCCGCATAATCGTCGTCCGGCGCGGGCGTATACTCGAACGGACGGGACAATACGCCGAGCAGCCGTTCCAGCTTGCCGTAATCGCCGTGTGCCGACGCCGCATCCAGCGCTTCCTCCACGCGATGGTTGCGGGGAATGACCGCGGGATTAGCGGCTTGCATCCGCATACGCCGCTCCTCGTCGGAATCGGGCCCGCGGCCGAGTCTGACCCGCCATCGCTCCGCCCACGCGGCGAACTCTTCCGACTCGGCGAACGTCGGATCGTCCGGCTTGCCGTCGATCAAAGCGCGGAACGTATTCGTGTAGTCCGCCCGATATTTCGCCATCAGGCCGAGCAGGTCTTCGGCCAGCGCTTCGTCCTCCGGCTCCTCGCCGGTCATGCCCAGCTTGGCCCTCATGCCCGCCAGCCAGTTCGAGCGGTATGCGGCGCCATACTCGGCGATCGCTTCCTCGGCCAGCCGAACCGCCTCTTCGCGGTCGTCATGCAGCAAAGGCAAGAGCGTCTCGGCGAATCGCGCGACGTTCCACGCCCCGATGCCCGGCTGGTTGCCGTACGCATAACGGCCGTGCGTGTCGATCGAGCTGAATACCGTGGCCGGATCGTACGCGTCCATGAACGCGCAAGGCCCGTAATCGATCGTTTCGCCGCTGACGGCCATGTTGTCGGTATTCATCACCCCGTGAACGAAGCCGACGAGCTGCCACTTGGCGATCAGCGCGGCCTGGCGCTTGCTCATCTCCTTCAGCAAGTTCAAATACCGGTCGCCGTCTTCGCGGATGTCCGGATAATGCCGCCGCAAAGCATAATCGGCCAACGTCCGCAGCTCCGTCCCGGAGCCCAAGTAGGCCGCGTATTGGAACGTCCCGACCCGCAGATGGCTGGCCGCGACGCGGGTCAGCACGGCGCCGGGCAGCTCGGTTTCGCGATAGATCGGCTCCCCGGTCGCGACGACGGCGAGACTGCGGGTCGTCGGAATGCCGAGCGCGTGCATCGCCTCGCTGACGATATATTCGCGCAGCATCGGCCCGAGCGCCGCCCGGCCGTCTCCCCGGCGGGAATACGGCGTCGGTCCCGACCCTTTCAGCTGGATGTCGAACCGCTCCCCGTCTGGCGTAATCTGCTCGCCGAGCAAATGCGCTCGCCCGTCGCCGAGCACGTTGAAATGGCCGAATTGATGGCCCGCGTAAGCCTGGGCGAGCGGCAGAGCGCCAGCGGGAATCCGGTTGCCGGCGAGCGTTCCGACTCCTTCTTCTTCCGCGAGCGCCGCTGCGTCCAAACCGAGCTTTTCCGCCAACGGACGATTCAAGACGGCCAGCTGCGGCTTGCGCACGGGCGTCGGATCGAGCCGGGTATACAGCGTTTCCGGGAGCCGGGCGTAGCTGTTGTCGAACCGCCAGCCCGCCGCTTTCGTGCGTTCGTTGTCCGTCATCGTGACTCCCCTCTCTTTGCCATATTCACTCTTATTGTAGTATGCACCAAATGTCGCTCCCCGTCACCCGAACCGGTTCGCTATTTGTTCGGCGGAACGCCATCAAGCGCCGCTGCATGTTTGCGCTTGAACACGACCGGCCGGTCGATCGCGTTTAACCGCTCTGTCAGCAGCAGCATCGCGGCGGCGAAAGCGAACAGGCATAGCGGCAAAACGCCGACGCCAGCCGAAGAAGCCAGCAATCCGAACAACGGCGGCAGAAACGTGCTTCCCGTATACGCCGCGGCCATCTGAAAGCCCATGATCTTCTGCGATTGCGCTTTACCGAAACGGGCCGGCGTTTCGTGCAGCATGCAAGGGAAGATTGGCGCCAGGCCCAGTCCGAGCAGGATCAACCCGGCCAACGCCGCGCCGGACGGCAAAGGCAGGAGCAGAAGCGCCGTTCCGGCCAACGCGATCGCCTGACCGCCGCGAATGAGCAGCTTGTTCCCGAGCTTGAACGTCACGAATCCGGTCGCGAATCTTCCGACGGTAATGCCTGCGTAGTAGAGGGATACCCATTGCGCTGCCGTCGAAGCCGGCAGGTTTTTCGCCTCGACCAGATAGCTGCTCCCCCACAGCCCCGCCGCCGCTTCAAGCCCGCAGTAAAACAGAAAGGCGCCGAGCGCGAACGGCACGCCTTTGCGGCGCGGCGGCTTGGCATATGGTTCAGCCGAACCCGGATTCGTGACATCGGAATCGTCGCCCCTTTTGGCCTCGGAATCCGTCTTCGCTTTATCGGCCGCCCTCTCCCATAAGGGCAGCGTCGCGAACAAGACGAGCACGAGCGCGAATTGGATCGCGGCCACCGTCAAGTAGCCGTCGCTCCAGGAGCCGCGCGACATCGCTCCGGCCATGATGATCGGACCGATCGTCGCCCCGACGCCCCAGAAGCAATGCAGCCAGCTCATATGATGCGCTTTGTAATGCGCGGCGACGTAATTGTTGAGCCCCGCGTCGACCGAACCCGCGCCCAGTCCGAGCGGAACGGCGCAGACGACGAGCCAGGAGACGGAAGGCGCGAACGAGAAGCCGAGCAGGGCTCCCGCCGTCATCGCGCAACTGACGAGCGCAACCTTGCCGGTGCCGAACCGCTTGATCACCGCGCCGCTGGCCAGACTGGATACGATCGTGCCGCCGGCGACGACCATGAACAGCATGCCCGCCGTCTCCAGCGGCGCCCCGAGATCCGGTTGCATTACGGGCCATGCCGCCCCCAGCAAGGAGTCGGGCAAACCTAAACTGATGAAAGCCAAATAAATGATGAGCAGAAAAAAGGTCGCCATTCGATCCTCCGGTGAGTGGAATCCTATCGGCATATTGAACGTCCGAATAGCACGATCATAACAGAAAAGCCTTTCGGTGGCGACGCCATCCCGGATTCACCGACCTAATTAGAAAAAACGCCTTCGGCGTCTTTAGTTGCTGAAGAAGCTAACGGGGATCGGAGTATAATTGTATTTCGTACAACTAACTCAGGCCCAAATTGCCCCTTTCAATTCGATTATTGCAAAAATACAACTAATTCAGCCTCTTTCGCTTCATTCGCACCCGATTCGGATTTAATAGTTGTATTTTGTGCAATTATTTTAAAAATCCACAATATTTTCGGAAAAATAAGTGTACTGCATACAACTAGTGAAAGGAATGTCGGGGCGGCGCTGTGCGAGTGTATGAAGAAACGAAATCCGAAGGTGCAGTAACGGGGGTTCGAGGTTGCGGGGGTTCAAAGTGGCGGGAGTTCGAAGTGGCAGGAGCTTGAAGTTGCGGAGGTCCGAAGGTGCAATGACGGGGGTTCGAGGTTACGGAGGTGAGGAGTCGAAGGCAAAGAGGAAGTTCGAAGTTGCGGAGGCGAGGACTGCGAAGGCAAAGGAGGGGAGGTTCGAGGTTACGGAGGCGCGAGTGCGAAGATGCAGCGGCGAGGACATCGTAAAAGGAAGATCTCCCTGACAGCCCTTTTTCGCGCCGCTTCTTTCCGCTTCCCGTCCCTTCGGCTCCACAGCCCTTTCACCCCGCCCCTCGCCACCGCTTGCCCGGCTCCATCTCCGCAGCCTCGCCATGCGCCAATGTCCTCATCCGTTCGGACAGAGCATCCGCTATCTGTGAACAAAACCAAGTTTTGCGCATCTTTGCGGACTCAGGTTCCATTATATGGCTCCGAGATGGCGAAATCGGCCATGGACCATCGAAATAACGGATCGTCTGTCCGCATCGCTGTCAAAATGCGGGGGTTTCGGCAAAATAACGTCTTCTGTGTCCGTCCCTCCCCGTAAGGCCGCCGCCTTCGAGACTGTCCCTCTATTGCTCGTTCGGTTCGGGCTGCTAGCTTGTCGCTCGGCGATCAAGCTTTGGAGAACAGCTTTTTGCGCGCCGCGATCGCAATGCCGGCTACGACGGCGATCGCAGCCGCGATCGCGATCCAGATCGCGTTGCCCGAGGAAGACGCCGCGGCGACGGTTTCGGCTGCAACGGGTTCCGCTGCCGCCGAGATCGGTTCCGCGTCCGCCGCGCCGAAGAGCATCGCTTGCTCTCCTTCCACGACCTGAACTTCGTCGCGCCCGAACTTCTCGTACAGGAATTCCGCATGCCCTTCCTCGTACGGCGCGATGCCGACTTCGACCTTGTCGCCGACGACGCCCGTATGCGTCACCGAGAAGCCTTGCTCCGCCAGCTCGGATTGCCCCGGGCCAGCGACGTAATCGTCGATTTCGCGTTGCTTCTCCGATCGACCGTCCTCTGCGTCGAGTCCCGCGTCGAGACCGGTCGCGAACAAGACCGCTTGCTGTCCTTCCACGACTTGAACTTCCTCGCGCCCGAATTTTTCGTACAGGAATTCGGCATGCGCCTCGTCGTAAGGCGAGATGCCGATTTCGACCTTGTCGCCGATGACGCCCGTGTTCGTCACGTGAATGCCGAGCTCTGCGATCTCGTCTTGGCCGGAGCCGAACAGAAACTCGTCAATCTCGGCATGCTTGGCTGCAAGCGGTCCCCCGGCTTCGTTCTCGGAGATGAGCAGTGGGGCTGTCGGCGGCGCATCAACCGGCGCGGCCAGCGCCGACCCGGCGGACAGCATCAGCAAGCAGCTTCCCGTAAGCAGCATTTTGTTCCAAGGTTGGCGGTTCGCACGGATTTTCGTTTTCTTTTTCATTTTAAGTCGCCTCCTGCAAGGTTCTCGATTTTATTTAATGATATTAATTATCATAATTCGCGTAAGGCTTCATCGATCTTGCGATCGCGACGGCTTCGTTTTCGGTGACGAGTCCCGAGATCATATAGGTAACGCCTGCCGAGCGCCAATGCAGCTCGACGTTCGCCGCCAACGCCTCCGGATCCGGACTCGGTTCGCCGCCGATCAAGTACCCGACGGCCCCGTTGACGTCTACCTCTTGCGTATAACGATCAGGCAGGCTCGCCTCCCCTTTTTCCGCGAAGATGCCGAAGGATCGCTCGGGCGATACGTAGCTGAATACCGCGCCCGTCGCTTCCCCGTTCCGCGGTCCGGTCACGCTGATCTGGTTCAGGGAAAAGCCTTCCGGCACGAAGGTCGGCGTGTGCAGATCGTCCCCGTATGCAGCCCGAGCCTCCTCATAAGTGCTTAGCACGCGAGGTCCGTCGTCGGGTTCCGCGAACGGGGTTCCGTCGATCGGATTCCCGTCGATCGTGCCCGGGCGATCCACGAACAGCGTGTTCGGACCGCCCGGCTTGCTGACCGCAGCCGGATCGACGATGAGCACAAGGCCGAGGATCGCGGCCGCGGCCGCGAATCCGGCGATCCATCGGCGCCGGCGGCGAACGGCGAGTCTCCGGCCGTCGCCTTCTTGCTCGGCCAGCCGCTTTATTTTCTCTTGCAGCTCGGCGCCGAAATGAAGGTCGCGAAAAAGGAGATCGTCGGCTTCGCTCTTGAATTGCTTGCGGATCTCGTCGTCGCAAAGTGTCATTGCGCGAGTCCCTCCTTTGCCAAGTTTTCGCCAAGAAGCTCCCTTGCCCGGTGGAGCCTCCCGCGAACGGTGCCTTCCGGAGCACCGATGGCTTCGGAGATTTCGCGGGTCCCCAAGTCAAGGTAATAGTACAAATAAATAACCTCGCGATAATGCGGGGGAAGCTCGAAGATCGACCTCAAAATCGTCGTCTGATCCAATCGCCTCATCGCGTCTTCCTCCGCGTTGCGGAACGCGGCATGCGGCAGCATGCCCGGATCCGTCGGTTGCTCTTGATTCATTTTCAAGCCCAATCTATCCCGGCACGCGTTGACCGCGATTTTCGTCAACCACGTCTTGACGCTGCTGTCCCCCCGGAAGGAGCTCCATTTCCGATAAGCGCGAAGAAACGCTTCCTGGCTGACGTCTTCCGCCAGATGGCGGTCGCCCAAGTAGAAATAAGCCGTTCGCAGCACGGAAGTTCCGAATTCGGTCATCATTCGCTCGAGCGCTAATGAAGGTTCCGCAGGATACGCGGATTTGTCATTGGGGCCGGCCGGCCTCGCCATCTGTTGAACACCTCCATACCCTATAGACGGCCCGGCTTCCGATTCCGCTACGCGAAAACGCAAAAAAATTCGGCGAAAAGAAAAACGCCTCTGCGTTTGTAAACGCCGAGGACGTCGGGCGGAACAAGTTCATTCACCATGTAACCATACGGTTACTTTATTCACAGGGAGGCGAGACGTCCGCAACAAGACGATTAACCGATAGGAGCTTCCAAGCGGAGCCGTCTGTCGCACAGCCGCCGAATAAGCGGCTCGTCATGGCTGATGACGAGCAGCCCCAAGCCCCGGTCCCGCGCGATCGCGAGCACGGCTTGCCAGATTTGCGCCTGCGTGACGGCGTCGAGCATCGTCGTCATCTCGTCGGCGATCAGGAACCGCGTCGGCCCGGCCAGCGCTCTGGCGATGCAGACGCGCTGCAATTCCCCGCCGGAGCATTCGTTGGGCGTCCTGCCCAGCCAGCTGTCTTGAATGCCGAGGGCGTCGAGCAGCGCCGGATCTGCCCCGCCCCCTTCTTCCAGTACGCGCTTCATCCGCCAGCGCGGGTTCACCGACCTCTCCGGGTGCTGGAACGCCAATTGAACGGGATGACGGCCGCGCGCCGGGGGCGCTTGGCCGTTCAACGCAACCGTTCCTTCTACAGGCGTCAAGTATCCGGATAGAATGCGGCCCAACGTCGATTTGCCGCAGCCGCTCGGCCCCGACAAGCCGACGGCTTCGCCTGCCGCGACGGCAATGTTCAGGTTTCGAAACAGCCAGCTTGCCTTCCCGTAGCGGAAGCCGAGCCCGGTCCCCTCAAGAAGCATGCCAGCACCTTGCCTCTCCGCCGCGGATTTCTCGCATTTCCGGCCGCTTCTCCATGCAGGCGTCCGTCGCGATCGCGCACCGGGGGGCGAACAGGCAGCCTGGCGGCAGATCGTGCGGACGGGGCTGCTGGCCGGGAATGGGAACGAAGGCGTTTTGCGGCAGCGCCCGCCACAACGCGCGGCTGTAGGGGTGCCGCAGCCTTTCGCCGTCGCCGGCGAAATCCGCGGCGGGCGCGATCTCCACCGTCGTCCCGGCGTAAAACACGGCCACGCGGTCGGCGATCCGCAGCGCCGCTTCGATGTCGTGCGTAATGAACAACACGGCGCTTCCGCCTACCGCCAATTCCTTGAACGAATCGAGCGCTTCCGCCAAATCCCGTTCATGCATGCCCGGCGTCGGTTCGTCGGCGACGATGAGCCGGGCGCCGCTGATCGCGGCCGCGGCGACCAGGACCCGACGGGCCATCCCGCCCGATAATTGAAAGGGATACATTCGTTCGACCGACGGGTTCAGCCCGTAGCGCCTGAAGATCGCCCGCTGCGCCTCCGTCCGTCCGCTGCCAGCCGCTCCCCGCACCTGGGCGCCGACACGCATCAGCGGATCGAGAAAATTGACCGACTGCGGCACGAACGCGATTTCCGAGCCCCGCAGCTGCTTCAATCTGTTTTCGTCCAGCGGACCTCCGTCGTACCGGATCGTCCCCGTCATACTGGCGTTATCGGGGAGAAGACCCAGAATGGCGTGCGCGAGCAAGCTTTTGCCCGAGCCGCTCGATCCGAACACCGCGACGATTTCGCCGGCTTTCGCCGTCAAGCTCAAGTCGGCGATCGTCCGCACGTTCGTCTTGCGCAGACCGTTCGCATATTGCTCGAACGCGATTGATAGATTTTCCACTTCCAACAACGCCACGGTCGATTCCGCCTTTCGTATCGCTTGTGTTTATTCCTGCATATGCCGAGGGTCGGTCAGCGTTCGCAGCTGCTCGCCCAGCCGATCGAACATGCGGACCACGATCAGCAGGCCGATCCCCGGGAAGACGGCCAACCACCACATGCCGGTCGACAAGTAGCGCATCGATTCCGACAAGATGACGCCGATCGCCGGCTGATGCGGCGACAGCCCCAACCCGACGAACGTAATGGCCGCTTCGTGCAAAATCGCGTGCGGAAACAGCAGCAGCGCGCCGACAAGCAGCTGCGGAACGAGATGCGGCAGCAGATGGCGGAAAGCGATCCACCGGTTCGATTTGCCCAGCCGTCTGGCAACCTGGATGTAGTCAGCGGTTTTCAGTTGAATGACTTCCGCACGCACGATGCGTGCCAGGCTCGGCCAATGCGTCAAGGCGACGCCGATGATGACGCCTTTCGCGCCGCCTCCGCAGACGAAGGCGATCAGGATAAGCGTCACCAGATGAGGAACGCTCAGGAACAAATCGATGAGCCACGAGAGCGAGCGATCCGCGGTTTTCCCCAGCATCGCGGAGGCGACGCCTACGGCAGCGGCGATGATCGCGCTGCAGAGGGCTGAGATCATGCCGACTCCGATGCTGAGCGCGAGCCCTTGAACCGTCCGGGCGAACATGTCCCGTCCGAGCCAATCCGTTCCGAACAAGTAGGAGAGCGACGGCGGCAAATTGCGGCTGCCCAAATTCGTGGCCAACCGTTCTTCCCCCATGACCATCGCGCCGATCGCAATGAGAAGAAGCGCCGCGGAGAGGAACGCGGTCGTCGCGAGCGCGCGCTTCCTCCTGTTGCGGCGGAAAGAAACCATCGTCTCGGCGGCGGAAAAATCCGTACGGATCATTCGATCTCCCCTCCCTTGCGCACGCGCGGATCGATCGCGCGATAGAGAAGATCGGCGATCGTGTTGCCGACGAACACGAAGACGGCGCTGAATAGCACGAGCCCCAGCAGCAACGGAACGTCGCCTTGCAGGCCGGCTTCGACGGTCGCCTGTCCGAGTCCCGGATACGAGAACACTTGCTCGGCCAGTACGGCGCCCCCGAACAGCTCGCTGAAGGAGGCGAATTGGAGCGTAACGGCCGGCAGCGCGATATTGCGCAAGCCGTGTCTGCGAATGAGCCGCAACCCGCGTTCCCCCCGCGCTCTCGCATATAGCACGTAGTCGCTGTCGAGCGCGTCGATCAGCTTCCGCCTCGTATGCAGCGCGATCGGAGCGATGCCGACGATGCTGAGCGTCAACGCCGGCAGGATCATGTGCCGGATGCGATCCATAAGCGTAACCTGATCCGCCAGCACCCCCGCCGGCACGCCCATGCCGACCGGAAACCACCCCAGCCCAACGGAGAATACCGTCAGCAGCACGAGCCCCAGCCAGAACGCCGGCGTTGCGGCCAGCGTATAGCAATACCACTGGATCGTCCTGTCGATCCACGTGTTTTTTTTCGCCGCGGCGACGACGCCTGCCGCGAAGCCGACGATCCCGGAGATCAGCCAGGCGGCAGCCATCAGCGCTGCGGAGCTCGCGAATCTCTCCCCGATTATTCGATCGACCGACTCGCGGTAAATCATCGAGGTGCCCAAATCGCCGCGAAGCAAAGCTTGCCCCCAGCTGAAAAAGCGCTCCAAGGGCGGCTTGTCGAGCCCCCAGTAAGCGGAGATCGCCTCCCGCTGCTCCGGGCCTACGCGCATCAAGTCCGATCCGATATAGGCTTGCACGGGATCGATCGGCGAAGCGCTGACGAGCGCGAAAGACACGGCGCTGACCGCGGCCAGCAGCGTCGCCAGCCGAATCGTCTTCAACCCGATATAACGAAGTGCCCCCATCGCGAACTCCTTTCCCCGCTACGCGCTCCGTTTCCAGTCGACGATATTGTCGGTAATCGGCCAGCCGTGTCCGTGCGGCTGAATGCGCTGCTTCCCGATATCCAGCCCGTCACGGACCAAATACAGGTGATCGACGTTGACCAGCCAAGCCCAAGGCGCGTCGCCGAGCGCGCTGAATCCGGTCGTTCCGTCCCACTGCGCCTTTTTCCAATAGCCGTTCGCTTCCTCTTCGCTCGTCGCCCGCAGCGCTTTATCCATCCATTCGTCGGCGGCCGGATTCGAATAGTATCCGGCGTTGTAGTAATCGACGCCGCGATACGCGCTGCTGTACAAGTTGTACATTTCAAGCGGGTCGTGGCTTCCCCATCCGAACATGACGGCATCGGCGTGCATTCTTTGCTCGATGTCGGGCCAGCTCTTGCCTTCCACCCGGACGCGAATGCCGGCTGGCTGGAGCATATCCGCTGCCGCGAGCGCAAGCGATTGCCGCAGCACGTCGCCGGACGGATACAGCAGCGCGAATTCAGCTTCGACGCCGTCCTTCTCGACGATCCCGTCCCCGTTCGCGTCTTGCCAGCCGGCTTCGTTCAGAATCCGCCTCGCTTCGTCAAGATCGGCGTCCGGAACGACCGTCTGTTCGTTCCACCACGGCAGCCCGTCGCTCGCGGAATAGGCCGGCGTGCCGTAGCCTTCGAGCACCCCTTCGACCAACGCCTGACGATCGACGGCGGTGTTGATCGCCTTGCGGATCGCGATGTCGGACGTCACGTCGTTGCCGATCGGCCGGCCGTCGGCCGTCGCGCTTCCGGAGGGCACGAACGGAAACTGGATTCCCCGGTTGTCGACGCTCTTGACGGCTTCGAGCCGCATGCCGTCCACCTGACGTTTGCTGTACGCGGAAGGAATATAAGCGACATCCGCTTCGCCCGCTTTGGCGGCCGCGAACGCGGCGTCCTCGCTCAGGAACAGGAACACCAGCTTGCGGAAAAAGGGCTTGGCGCCGTAATAATCCGGATTCGCCTCCGCGATGAGCTGCTGGCCCTTGTCCCACTGCACGAACTTATAAGGTCCGGATCCGATCGGCTGCTCCGCATAGCGTTCGCCGTAAGCGTGCTTGGGCACGATGCCGAGCGCGATCAGATGGCCGATAAAGGCGGAATCCGGTTCCTTTAACGCGAACACGACCGTATGCTCTCCGTTCTTCTCAACCTTCTCCAGGTTGGTCAAGTCGATCGCGGAGCCGTTGCCGGCAGCCGTGTCGAACGTAAACTTAACGTCTTCGGCAGTAAGCGGCATTCCGTCGGAAAACTGGGCGTCGGACCTCAGCTTCACCGTCCAGCGCAGCCCGTCGGCGCTGATCTCGTAGCTTTCCGCCAGATCTCCCGCGATCCGCAAATCGTCGTCTCTCTTCAGCAGCGTGCTCTGAAATAACGGAGACCCGTATCGGCCCCATCCGGTCGTCGGGTCAAAGCCGGCTTCCGGTTCCGCGCCCACGGCCAAAATCAGTTCGTCCGCATTCCGATTCGCCCTATCTCCGCCGTCCGACGAACAGGCGGACAGAACAAGACTCGAACCGACGATCGCAACGGCGAAGATCGCTGCAAGTTTCTTCACACACTCCACCCCATATTTTCCATCTATCAAAGTATTCGTAGCACGAATGATATTAATTGTAACACATATGTGGGAGGTTTCGTACGAAATTTGCAGAAATGCTGAAAATAAAAAACGATCCTCTTCGGCTCGAAGAAGATCGCCTGGCTGTTCCGATTAATCGTGGGCATGTGCCGCATCCGGTCTTTCGTCCGCGTGCGTCACGGACAGCTCCGCGTAAAGCACGCCCTTCTGGACCTGGATTCGCTGATGCAGGGCGCGAAGCTCGGCCAGCCGGCCGCGGACGACGACGACTTCCAGACATTGCGCATGGTTCAGATGGACATGCATCGTCGAGATCACCTCATGATGGAACCGGTGCTGGATCTCGGTCAGCGACGTCGGAAGCTCCTGAACGTGATGGTCGTAGACAAGCACGATCGTTCCGGCGAACACCGATTCCGGAGACAAGCGGGAAGGCTCCAGCAGCGCCTTTCTGGCAAGATCCCGGAACGCTTCCGAACGGTTCGTATATCCTTGCTCCGCGATATAGTTGTCGAATTGGTCGATCAGCGTTTCGGGGAACGAAACGCCGAACCGAACGAGCTCCCCTTTGTCCGTCATGGAATCGCCTGCCTGTCATCTTTTCTCCCATTGTAACACGGATCACATTCGCCCGATAAGCGCGTCGACGCGTTCTTTCGCGCCTTGCCAGGAATCCATGAGCGGGAAGCGATATTGCTCCCGGGCTTTCAAGTTCCACGGATGCGGAATGCAGAGCACTTTTTTGCCGCGTTCCAACGCCGGAACGAGATTATGAGCGCCGTCGTCGATCAGCAGATCGAAATCAATCAAATATTTGCGTTTGCACGAAATGAAATTTTCTGCGGGGATGAACGGCATATGCTTCTGCAGCCAATTCCACTTCTCGGCGACCGTCTTGGGCACCGCCGCCGTCACGATAATGACATCGTATGCGGCGTGAAGCTTCTCCACTTCTTCGACGACGTGCTCGTCGAACAGCTCCAGCTCCTCGTACAACCCCGGCCTGCAAAAAAACACGTCCTGCGTACTCTCCGGATGCCGCAAGTGATCCGTATTCCATTCGAACATTTCCTCGTACCGCAGCGGATGCGTCGGAAATTCGTTGTTGTTGTGGTAGATCGCTCTCTTGACGAGATGGCAGATCGTATCGTCCATATCGATGGCAATGATCGGTTTTCGCATCCATACCTTCCTCATTTTTTTGATTGGTTAAGTGCCAAGTTTTTTTCGCGTTACGTCCAATCATAACGAACTTGTTGCCCGAAACGCAATATGAGGCTTAGACCGGGAATCCGATTGATTAGCAATATTAACTATCTATATCTTGTAGCAAGAATGTATACGGGAGATGAATTCCATTCGCGAATCTCGTTAAATCGAACGTATCCGTTATTGCCTGTTGTCGTCGGGAAAAATTCCGGAGAGGTCGATGCGAAGGCAAGGCACCGTCGAAGAGGCGAGTTGATCCGCTTCCGTCATCGTGGCCGCGAGCCGGTAGCCGCTCTCATCGAGAACGAATTGATCCACCGTGCGGTAGATTGGCTCGATGAGCCAATATTCCTTGACTCCATATCGCTTGTAGACGGATTTCTTGATCGTCTTGTCCCGACTCTCCGTACTCTCGGACAGGATTTCCACGACGAGATCCGGCACGCCGAAAATGAATCCGTTCCGAATGATGTCCAGGTTGTTATGCGCAATGTAAATCAGGTCGGGCTGCAAAATGTTTTCCTCATCGAAGTGCACGTCCAGGGGCGCGATCATGATTTCTCCATCCATGCTGCATGCCCCGTGGAACGCTAAATATAAATTTTGCAGCACTTTTTGATGCGCGTACTTCGGAGAAGACGGGAAATCATAACGAATGCCGCCGATGATCTCGTAACGCTCGGGGATATCATAGGAACCTCCGGTCTCTTTGACCTTTGACGCTCCCTTTTTCGTCTCGTCCATTCCGCCATTCCTCCTTGCCGCTTTCCTCCAGCATACCAAAAAGGGATGCCGTCAGGCATCCCTCAACTTCGACTTTATGCATACTTCTCGCGTGCGATCCGGGTCGCTTCGACCATGTTGCGCAGCGATGCGACCGTTTCCTCCCGACCGCGCGTTTTCAAGCCGCAGTCCGGGTTGATCCAGAAGAGTCCCGGATCGAGCACGCGGAGCGCCCGATCGATCATCGCCGTCATCTCTTCCACCTCCGGCACGCGCGGGCTGTGAATATCGTAGACGCCGAGGCCGATGCCGAGCTTATACGTGTTCTCCTCGAAGCTTTCGATCAGCTCGCCGTGGCTGCGGGACGTCTCGATCGAGATGACGTCCGCGTCCATCGCTTCGATGGAATCGATCATATCGTGGAATTCGCAATAGCACATATGCGTATGGATTTGCGTCTCGTCCTTGACCGTGCACGTCGTCATGCGGAACGCTCTGACCGCCCACGCCAAGTATTCCGCCTGGTCCTCTTCCTTAAGCGGCAAGCCTTCGCGAACGGCCGGCTCATCCACTTGAATCATGCCGATGCCCGCCTTCTCCAGCGCTTCGACCTCCTGCCGGAGCGCGCAGGCCAATTGATAGGCGATCTGCTCGCGCGGCAGATCGTCGCGGACGAACGACCAGTTCATGATCGTGATCGGCCCGGTGAGCATGCCCTTGACCGGTCGATCGGTCTTCGATTGCGCGTATTTCGTTTCTTCGACCGTCATCGGCTTTTCGAAAGCGACGTCTCCGTAGATGACCGGCGGCTTCACGCAGCGGGAGCCGTAGGACTGCACCCAACCGTTCTGCGTGAACGCGAAGCCCGCGAGCTTCTCGCCGAAAAACTCGACCATATCCGTCCGTTCGAACTCGCCGTGCACGAGCACGTCGAGGCCGATCTCCTCCTGAAGGCCGATCCACGCGTCGATCTGCTCGCGGATGAAGTCCGCGTACCGCCCATGATCCCATTCGCCCTTGCGCCAAAGCTGGCGCGCCTTGCGCACTTCGGCCGATTGCGGGAAGCTTCCGATCGTCGTCGTCGGCAGCGCCGGCAGCTTCCACTTGTTCGCCTGCGCGACGCGACGCTGTTCGAACGGCCGCTGGCGGTTCGGCTCCTTCAAGCTCGCTTCCGCGACCGCGCTTTGAACGTCCGCGCGATTGCGCGAGCCCGACTGCCGAAGCGCCCGCACGGCGCGTTCGCTCGTCTCGAGCGCTGCGGCGATCGCCGAATCCCCTTCGTTGAGCGCGCGGGTCAGATGAACGAGCTCCTCCAGCTTCTCGTCCGCGTAAGCGAGCGCGCCCCGCAATTCCGCCGGAAGCTTCGTTTCTTTGTTCAGCGACACCGGCACGTGAAGCAGGCTGCACGACGATTGGACGAACAAGCGATCGACCGACACGAACGGAGCGAGCTCTCCGATCAGATCCAGCTTCTCGCGAAGCGACGCCTTCCAGATGCCGCGGCCGTCGATGACGCCGACGCCCAGCACCTTCTCCCGCGGGAAGCCGAACTTCTTGATTGCGGCGAGATTGGCAGCCGCGCCGTGCGCGAAGTCGAGGCCGATCCCGTGAACGGGCAGCGCGACGATCTCCTCGTAACGATCGACGGACTCGAAATACGTCTGGAACATGATCTTGAGCTGCGGCACTGCGGAAGCGAACGTGCCGTATATCGTCTTCAGCCGTTTCAGATCGCCCTCGTTCAGCTTGGCGACCGCGACAGGCTCGTCGATCTGCACCCATCTTGCGCCTTCTTTCGCCAGCTCCTGAAGAATCTGAACGTACAATGGCAGCAACCGCACCAGCCAGCCGTCGATGTCCGATTTCCCGTAGCCCTTGGACAGCTTCAAGAACGTGAGCGGGCCGAGCAGGACCGGCTTGCCTTCGATGCCGAGCTCTTCCTTCGCTTCGCGGTAAGCGAGCAGCGGCTTGTTCTCGGTGACCGCGGGCGTCGCGCCGTCCAGCTCCGGCACGATGTAATGGTAGTTGGTGTTGAACCATTTCGTCATCTCGCCGGCGGTCGCTTCCTTCGTCCCTCTCGCGATCCCGTAATAGACCGACAAAGGCACGGGACCGCCCGCGTAAGCGAATCTCTTCGGCACGATGCCGAACATCGCCGCCGTATCGAGCACTTGATCGTAATAGCTGAAGTCGTTGACGGGGATGAGATCGATGCCCTTCTCTTTCTGCTTGCGAAGGTGGTTCAGGCGAATGGCCTTCAGCTGAGCGTGAAACTCCGATTCCTCGATTTTGCCGGCCCAATACGCCTCAAGCGCCTTTTTCCACTCCCGGTCCTCGCCGATGCGAGGGTATCCCAATATGCTGCTCTTTGCCATCTCGTAACACTCCTATACGACTTGTTACAAGAAAGATAGCACGTCTGGCCGAGCGGCGCGTAACTCGCTTATTCTATATCCAGCTATAGCCGGAAGCTATACCTAGCCGCCTATTGGGCGCCTATCGCCTTTTTCAACGCTTCGATATAAGCACTTCCGAGAATCGACAGCGAAGCGCTGCGATGGGCGATCCAGCCAACGTTGATCGTCTCGTCGCAATCGAGCGGCACGGGGATGATCTCGTTGCCGTTGAGATCGGCGCTCAGCACGCCGGTCGAGATCGTATAGCCGTTCAGCCCGATCAGCAGATTGAACAGCGTCGCCCGGTCGTTCACCCGGATGCTCTTTTTGCGGGACAGCGTGCTCAGAATTTCTTCCGCGAAGTGAAACGAGTTGTACTCTCCCTGATCGAACGACAAATACGGATATTCGTCCAGTTGATCGATCGTGACGATCGATTGCTTGGCGAGCGGGTTGCGGATGCTGATGAAAATGTGCGGCTTCGCCGTAAAAAGACTCGTAAATCGCAGGTTCGACGCCTTGAGCAGCTTATTGATCACTTTCTCGTTGAACTCGTTCAAATAGAGGATGCCGATCTCGCTGCGCATGCTCTTCACGTCCTCGATGATCTCGTGCGTCTTCGTCTCCCGCAGCGTCAGCTCGTATTCGTCGTGACCGTATTCCCGCACGAGGCTGACGAACGCGTTCACCGCGAACGCGTAATGCTGGGTCGACACCGAGAAATGCTGCGGGGAAGGCTTCGCGTCGAAGTACCGGCTTTCGAGCAATTCCGCCTGCTCGACGACTTGCCGGGCGTATCGCAGAAATTCGACGCCTTCCTTCGACAACGCGATGCCCTTGTTCGACCGGTCGAAGATGGAGAAGCCCAATTCCTCCTCCAAATCCTTGATCGCATTCGAAAGGCTGGGCTGCGTAATGAACAACCTTTTGGCCGCCTCGTTGATCGAACCGCGGCTCGCGACTTCGATGACGTATTTCAGTTGCTGAAGCGTCAATGGCCGTCTCCCCTATCTAGCGTGATACCGAAAATTGTATCATCGAATCTCGGGAATGTCAGGACGACTCTTCATGCACCGCCGAAGAAAGGGGCAATGTTGCTACCGGACTCAGATGACCTTATTTGTCGAAAACCCCTTATTTCGGAAGTATTCCGGACAGACGTTCCGCTATTTCCCTATAGAATAGCGAAAATCGCCATCACCGAAGCAAATAAGGGCTTCTCAGTCCACAAAGGCGCGCAGAACCCGCTTTTGTTCACAGATAGCGGATCCACTGTCCGAACAGTCTGCTGATGGGACAAGGTCAAGACGGCTGCCGAGATCATACAACATAATAAGTTAAAATTCGACAAATATTTTTCCTATTAAGTCACTAGTCGAGTTCGAAGGCAGAAGCTATAATAGCTGTATCGAATTGGAAGAGAGGAATCCTCGGAATGACCAAGGTCGTGAAAGCCTCGATCGCCGTACCGATTACGTTCGCATTCGTTTTTCTGCTCGCCGTACTGCCCCGCCTGCTGCAAATCGACGAAAGCAGCGGCGCGCTCAGGTTGAACTGGGCGGACAGCTTCTCCAGCGTGAAGGCTTATTTCGCCGGACTCGGAACCGGCGAGACGTTCCGCTTCTTATCGGGACGAACCGAGCATTCCTTCTGGGACACGATCGGCAGCTACTTTTCGGTTTCCTTGTTTTACATCACGGCGGGCGCCCTGATCGGCATGACGATTGGCATTCTTGTCGGCATTTATTTTTCCCTGTCCCGCGCCGAATGGCTGAAGCGGCTCGTCGATCTCATCGGCGCGCTGCCCGATTTCGTGCTGATTCTGCTGCTGCAAATGCTGTTCGTGTTTGTGTTCCAGAAGACGGGTGTTCTCGTCTTCCAGGTGGCCAGCCTGAATACCGACGAACCCGCGATCGTGCTGCCGCTCGTCTCGGCCGTCATTATTCCGGCCAATTTCTTGCTTCGCAACGTCGCGATGCAGATGAAGCTGACGTTGACGGAAGATTATATCAATTATGCGAAGGCGCGCGGACTCGGCAAATCGTATATCGTGTTTTTTCACGCGCTGCCGAACGTTCTGCCATATATTAAGGCCGACTTGCACAAGCTTCTCGGCATTTTGATGGGCAATTTGTTTATCGTAGAGTATTTGTACAATTTGCACGGCGTAACGAAGCTTTTGTTCGCCGACGCTTACGCCTATGAAGGCTATCAGTATCCGCTCGTCGTCAACGGGCTGTTCACGCTGCTGCTCCTGTACGTCGTCGTCTACTTCGTATTAAGACTTTATCTATGGGGATGGAAGAAGGTGTTCGTCCGATGAACAGAACGTTGCTCGCGGGACTCTTGATCACGGCGACGATGATCGCGTTTACCTTGTTTGGGCACCTATTCGCCCCGCACGATCTGGCCCACCAGGCGAAAATCGAATACATCGTCCAGGACGACGGCAAAGGCGTTCTGCTCGCGCCGCCCGTCGCGCCGGGCGAGCATTATCCGTTCGGAACGGACAAGCACGGCTACGACATGATGGCCAAATTGGTCGACGGCGCGAAATACACGATTTTCCTCTCCGTCGCGATTGCGCTGGCGCGGGTCGTAATAGGCGGAGGCTTGGGCTTGCTGCTCGGCTATTTCGGAAGCCGGTCGAAAGGCCGGGCGCCGTCCTATTGGAGCTTTCTGAACGGGTTCCCGATCTTTTTGATCGTCTGGTTGGTGCTGGTCGACATTTTTATCAATCCGAGCCTCTCCCCGTTATCGATTGCCCTGCTGATGGGAATCGTGCTTACGGTCATCGGATTGCCTTCGATCGTATCCGCTACCAAGGAAAAAACGCAGGTCATCCGCGACAAGGCCTTCGTGCTGGCTGCCCAGTCTCTTGGCGCCAGTCCTTGGAAAATCGTCCGATCCCATTTGGTTCCGCATATGAAGGAAAGCTTTCTAATCATGATCGTGCAGGAAATCGTCCTCGTGCTCGGCTTGTTCGGCCAACTGGCGTTGTTCAATATATTCGTCGGCGGAACGACGATGTACTTCGATCCTGTGGAGTACTACAGCCGCACGAACGAATGGGGCGGCTTGATCGGCCAGGCGAGAAACTTCCTGTACATCTACCACTGGATGCTGTTTATCCCTCTCGCCGCGTACGTCGTTCTTATATTGGGCTTCCACCTGGTATCGAGCGGGCTAGAGAAGCTGTACGGCAAGAGATACGCCAAATATGCTCATCTATAAGCATTGAAAGGCGCGGGATCGGTTCCCGCGCTTTTTTTCCCTGGCGATTCTTGTATTCCCTTGAAGAAAATGTTGCTTTACCAGCCCGCCGATGCCGCAGGGCTCGACCTGCGCTATGCCAGTTACTCCAGACTATAAAATAAGGTCGTTCCGGATGATCGGAAGCCTTATCTTCATTAGGGAGGCGCATATTCTTCCTGCGGCAAGGAACGCTAAGGTCGCGATGTTTATCACGCAAAAATAAGGAGCTGTCGATATGACGAACGAAGATCGCATATGGTCCGCACTGGAAGAAGTGATCGACCCCGAGCTGGGAGCGAGCATCACCGACCTCGGATTGGTATACGATGTCGCGATCCAAAACGGAAATCAAGCGCGCATCCGGATGACGCTGACGATACCGGAATGTCCGCTCGCCGACGTCATCGTCCGCAACGTGAAGTCGGCGGCCGAGCAGCTGGAAGGCATCGACGAGGCGGAAGTCGAGCTCGTCTGGGAGCCTAAATGGACTCCGGCCGCGATGAACGATCGGGCCCGGGAAGTCATCCGGTCGCTCCGTGCGGGCGTATGATCGGCATGGACAATCCTGTCGACGGCCGATCGTTTATGACGTTCCCGTCACTTCCGTGCCGTTCAATACGAGCCTGTATCGGATATCGGCCTTGAGCGAATCGGATACGGCGCAATACTTTTTGCTGCCGATTTCGATCGCTTTCCAGATCCGGTAATCCGGAATGTTCCCTTCCACGCGGAAAATCAGTTCGATCGAGGTGAATCCGGTCGGCGCCTGCTCCTTGCGGGCGCCGTTCGCTTCGATCTCGATCGAACGGATCGAAGCGAGGAATTGGTTCAGAATCATCGTCACGTCGATGCCGATGCATCCGGCCAAGCCGGCCAGCAGCAGCTCCATCGGCGTCGCGCCTTGGCCTTCGCCTCCGTACGTCGGCGTCGCGTCCATCTCGACGGCGTAGCCAGAAGGCCCAATGGACGTGAATCTTCTCTTGCCTTCCCATGTCGTCGTCACTTTCATTCGTATTACCCGCTTTCTCTCGTGAGATCAGTCAGATTGCCTTTAATGGTCGGCGAGCTGGCGAATGAACTTTTTCGCCCGATCCGTGCGCGGCTCGCGGAAAAAATGCTCTGGAGACGCTTCCTCGACGATCGAGCCGCCGTCCATGAAGACGACCCGGTTCGCCACCTGAGAGGCGAATTTCATCTCGTGGGTGACGATGACCATCGTCATCCCCTCCTTGGCCAAGCCTCGCATCACGTCGAGCACTTCCCCCACCAGCTCCGGATCAAGCGCCGAAGTCGGCTCGTCGAACAGCATGACGGTCGGCTCCATCGCAAGCGCGCGGGCGATCGCGACCCGCTGCTGCTGACCGCCGGACAGTCTGGAAGGATAGGCGTCCCTCTTCTCGCTGAGCCCGACCCGCTCAAGCAGCCTTTCGCCGATGTCGATCGCTTTCGGTTTCGTCAGCTTCTTGACGACGAGCAGCGATTCGATGACGTTTTCCAGCGCCGTCTTGTGCGGATACAGGTTGAATTGCTGAAAAACCATGCCTGTCTGTAGCCGGATTTCCCCGAACGCGCGTTGCCGCTCTCGCTTCGTCATGGCGGCGTCGACGCGGATCCCGTCCAGCTCGATCGAGCCGCCGTCCAGCTCCTCCAGTCCGTTCAGACAGCGCAGCAGCGTGCTTTTCCCGGAGCCGCTCGGCCCGAGAAGCACGACGATTTCGCCTTCGCCCACGCGAAGCTCGATATTTTTCAAAATTTCGACGCCCTGGAAGCTCTTCGCAAGACCTTGCGTTTGAATCATGCTCGTTTCACCTGCTTGCTTATTTCAGCCTCTAATAGGCTTTCGACAGCTTTTTCTCAACCATGCCAAGCGCCGACGAAAAGCCGACGCTCATGATCCAATACATGACAGCGATGCCCAGGTAGAACGGCATGTACACGTAATACTGGGCGATCAGCAAATTGGCCGATCTCAGCAATTCCGCTACGGTGATGACGGAAACGAGCGACGTTTCCTTCAACATGCCGATAAACGTATTGCCCATCGGAGGAACCGCTACGCGCAGCGCCTGGGGGAAGACGATTCTTCTCATCGCTTGCCCGGTCGTCATCCCCGTCGCGTGAGCGGCCTCGAGCTGGCCTTTCGGCACGGACAGCAACGCCCCCCGGAACGTCTCGGACAAGTAAGCGCCGGCATTGATGCTCAAGGCGACGAAAGCGGCCGTCAGAGGCTCCAGCTTAATTCCGTAGTCCACCAGTCCATAATAGATAATGACGATCTGGACGAGCAACGGCGTGCCCCGAATGACCGAAACGTAAGCTTTCGCCAGCCAGCGAATCGGCCGGTTGCCCTTGATTCTCGCCAGCGCGACGACGAGTCCGATGATCAAGCCGAAAAACATCGACACGACCGTAATCAGCAGCGTATAGTAAGCGCCCGTCAATAAGAAGTCTATATTCTCCCATACCAAGCTCATAATCGGGGCGTTCCTTTCCGAATGTTCATGCTTATTCTACAGGCTCTTCCCCGAACCACTTCATGAAGATTTCGGCATGCGTGCCGTCCGCCTTCATGTCCGTCAAAGCTTGATCGATCGCCTCGAGCAGCTCGGGATTGCCCTTCCGGATGGCGATGCCTGCCCGATCCGACTTGATCGGCTCCCCGACCGCCTTGATCCTGTAGCCGTTTTTCTCCACGACCGGCTTCAAGGCGTACAGGTTGTTGATCGTCGCGTCGACCCGGCCGACATCCAGATCCTTCAGCGTCGTAATGACGTCGTCGTACGTTCGGATCGTGAAGTCGCCGACCTCCGGCAGCACTTGCGTACGCAAGTACGTTTCGTCGTTCGTTCCGAGCCCGACGCCGATATTCTTGCCTTTGAAATCTTCAAGCTTCGTAATCTCGTCGTTGCTCTCGCCGACGATGATTTTGACCTGATTCGTGATGTACGGCTGGCTGAAATCCATCTGTTCCTTGCGTTCGTCCGTAATCGTCATCTGGCTGACGACGGCGTCGAATTTCTCGGCTTGCAAGCCGGCGATCATGCCGGAAAATTCCTGCGCCACGAATTCGATTTCGACGCCGATCCGTTTCCCGACCTCTTTCGCGATATCCGCGTCGTAGCCGTCGATTTCCTTGTTTTCGTTCATGAAGTTGTACGGCGCATACGTCCCCATCAACCCAACCTTCAAGACGCCGGATTGCTTCACTTGCTCGAGCAGATTGCCCGGAGCCGCCGTCTGCTCGCCGCTTGCCGCTCCTCCGTCCGCGCCGTTCGACGCTTCGCCGTTATTGCCTTTCGCGCCGCAGCCCACAAGGGCTATGGCCATTACGAACGCGATCGTTGCAAACCGGAATTTCCTGTTCATCTTCAGCATCGTTTCCAACACTCCTGTAGTCTCTAATGATTAAAAAGATTAAATGCCTAATAACCCGAAAAACTCGAACCTTGCCGTTTCCGCAGCGAGCTGCTCCGCCGTCTTCGTCTCCGCTCCGTTCCCCGGCGCATGGGCGGCGAACAGCCAACGGGAGACGACGCCTTCGATCAGGCTCATCACGAAGACGGCTCTGAGCCGGCTGTCGATCGTCGCGGGCAGCATCCCCAGCTCGATCGCCCGGCGAATGTTGTGCACGAACGCCTCTTCCATCGCGACGCGGGTATCGCCGATCGCCCGTTGGACGTCGTCGCTCGCCGAGAAGTTCCCCAGCAGCATTTCCATAAAGTGACGATTCGATTCGGCGAACCGGAACAGGCGCAGCAGCAATTGCTCCGACGCCTGCACCATGTCCTGGACGGAGCCGGCTTCGCGCCGATACCCGCCGGAGATGACCTCGAGGAGCTGCTTCCGTCCGTCCTCCACGATCTCGAGGGCGACCGCTTCCTTGCTCTTGAAGTGCCAATAGAACGTCCCTTGCGCAACGCCGGCTTCGCCGACGATGTCCGATATTTTCGTCGCATGGAACCCGTGCTTCGCGAAACGTCTCAAGGCGATTTCCATGAGCGTTCTTCTGCGTTCGCTGCCGATTTCCGGCTCTTCGCGCGTACTGGTAATGACTGATCCCTCCCGATTGACTAGTCAGTCAGTTGATGATTAAATCCTATCGGATAACTCATGTATTGTCAAGAGACTCGTACGCGCGTTATAGGGGGAACTGCGAGCGCTCCTTACTGCGATTGAGCGCAAAGACGGCGCTCGGACATGTTCCGGCGCCGCACACACGTATTCGTATTTTATTTGACCGCGTTCAGGCGCTCTTCCAGCCGATCCCAAGTTTGCGTGATGCCTTCGAGCGCACCCATGTCCATCACGCGCTGGAGAGTTTCTGCGGACACGTATTCGGAACGGCTGATCAACTTCGTCTTTCCGCCCAAATCGATGAACTCCATCGTAATCTCCGTCGACGGCATGGTGTCGTCCTCATTCCCTTCGGCGTCCGAGAAGTAATCGGTGTAGATGATTTTCTCCGGCTCGACGATTTCCTTGTACACGCCTTTGCCCCAAGATTCCATGCCGTAAAATTCGCCTTGGTCCCGATCGACGCATTTCATGCAGTAGTGCCATACGCCGCCCGGCCGGAAATCCATCTTGCAGACCGGAAGATCCCAGCCTTCCGGTCCCCACCAATGTTTGAGATGCTCAGGCTCTTTGAACATCGTGAACACAAGCTCGCGCGGCGCATCGAAAACGCGCTCCAGCACGAGAATTCGATCGCGATCTACCCAAGAAACCATTGCGTTGTTCGTCATTGTCATCTCTCCTACGATTTTTTTTGGTATTGCAGCGCCCGCAAGTAGTCTTCCAGATTGACGAATCTGCCTTCCATGAAGTACCGGAAGGATTTCAGCCAAGCATCCAGCGCTTGGAAAGGTTCAGACCGGAGCTTATAAATCCGGCGGTTGGCCTCGGCCTTCGCTTCCACGATCCCGTTGTCGCTTAGCACCTTCAAATGCTTCGAGGCTTGAGGCTGGCGAAGCCCGATACGGTTCGCGATTTCACCCACGGTCAGGGGACCGCCGCGCAGAAGCTCGACGATATCTCTCCGATTCGGCTCGGCCAAGGCGCTCAGCATCGTCATGCCCATGCCCGGATTTTTCCCTGACATGTCGCTCACCTCGTCCAAAGATGGTCGCTCGAGTCATCTCATCTCCTTCATCACGGTGGTCAACTTCAATAATATTCTATAATACGAATATTCCCCATTTAGAATATACCTGATCGTTTATTTCCGTGTCAAGATAAAATGAAAAACGTCCTTCGACATCCCGCAAAAACGTAGTTGGCGAGGAGAGTTGCGCTGCCCATTAAAAAACGCATTCAAGGAGTACCCCCGGAGGCTGAAAATCAAGGTTGGCGCGTCGTCGTTCGGTTTGGCCGAACTAAGTGAGCTCGAATGGCGGGGTTCGCGCGTCGTCGTTCGGTTTAGTCGAACTAATTGCGCTCGGACGGCGGGGTTGGCGCGTCGTCGTTCGATTTGGTCGAACTAAATGCGCTCGGACGGCGGGGTTCGCGCGTCGTAGTTCGGTTTAGTCGAACTAAATGTGCTCAGACGGTGGGATTGGCGCGTCGTAGTTCGGTTTGGTCGAACTAAGTGAGCTCGAATGGCGGGGTTGGCGCGTCGGCTCGGACCGGCTCTCGATCAGCTCCGGCTTCAAGCTCTCCGCGAGCTCCACGTACGATTGCTTATGCGCGATTCCCCTCCAGAAAAGCAATACGCCCATCATATCGCATGGCCTCCCGGCGCGCAACCGTCACGCGGAAGGCTTGCGGGCTCCGTAGAGGCGGTAAGCGCCGTACGCCGCGGCCAGAAAAGCGGCGTACACGGCAAGCGCGACGGCGATTCCCTTCGGGTCGGAAGCCCGGAAGATCCGGTCGCCCAGCAGGGTTGCCGTCAGCGTGAACGGGAGCTTGCCGACGACCGTCGCGATCGCGTACGGCTTCCACGACATCTTCGTCACCGCGGCGAAAATATTGATCGCCTGGGCGGGAACGATCGGGAGCAGCCGCGCGAACAAGATCGCCATGAACGCGTCGCGCTCCGCGAGCCGGGTCAGGAAGGCGATCCCTTTGACATTCGCGATCCGCTCCCTGCCCCGCTCGGAGAAGGCGATGCGAATCGCCGCGAACAGCAGGAGAGCCGCGGCCGAAGAGATCGCGATATTGATGGCCGCGCCGGCGAGCGTCCCGTATTTTGCCCCGATCGCGGCGGCGACGATGCCGTAGGGAAGGGCTGGAACGGTCGCGATCAGCAGCGCGGCGAGAAGCACGTAAAGATCTTGGAAGCCGTATGCGTCCGATTCCATCCAACGGACGAGCGGCCCCCTGTACAAAATCAATAAGATCGCGGAAACCGCGTAGAAACCGAAAAATACGATTTTTTTAGACATGGAAGAAACGTGCCTTTCTCTCGAAGGTAAGCGAGTTCGGCGGATCGGCGCTCGCCGTCCCCTTCCATTGTATCCAAGTCGATTTGCGCTCGTCCAGCGCGGATCGGCGTTTTTCGGCTTTCCCCCTCCAAAAATTGTCACCATTTGAAATGGGCGTAATACTGTATATAGACGAATGACTATACGAAACGTGGAGGTTACGATCCATGCAGAGAGGTTTTTTCCCCGGCGCCGGCTTCGGTCGCCCCTTTTTCCGGCCCTTCCCTCATCCCTTTTTCCCGAATCGCTTTTTGTTCCCGTTTTTCTTCTTCTCGCCCTTCTTCTTCCCCTTCTTCAGGGACGGAGAATCGAACGATCAGTTATACGCGCAGCATCAGGCTCGGGCGGGCGACACGCTGGCGATGGTCGGACACCACTACAACATTCCCCACGCCATTCTCGAGGAAGCGAATCCGCATCTGTCGAACCCGCACCAATTGACGGCGGGAGAAGTCGTATACATCCCCCGCATCTCCAACATGATGTGCCAGAAGACGTATTCGGAGATGCACGCGGCGGCTCAGCCGGAGCAGCAAGCGATGAATTGGGCAAAGAAATAAAAATCGTCCGTCCCTCCGCCTGGGCATCTTCCATGGTGAAACTGAACTAGACGCTTCGAACGTTATGCCGTAATCGGTACCCGATCTCGCTCGCGCGAAGACCGGGTACTTTTCCGTGGTCACGGCGAAGGCGCGGCGCTTTCCGAAATGCCGAATCGCCGGTAGATTCCGCGCAGCGGCGCAGGCGCCCACCAGTTCGCCTTGCCGGCCAACTTCATGAAGGCGGGAATCAGGACGAACCGGATCAACGTCGCGTCGACGATCACCGCCAGCGCCATCCCTACGCCTAGCATTTTCAAGAACACGACGTCGCCGAGCGCGTAAGCGGCGAAAGAAAAGGCCAAAATGGCCGCCGCCGAAGAAACGAGCGATCCGCTCTTCTGCAGCCCCAGCGCCACAGATTCCTCTAGATCTCCGCCCCGGTCGTATTCTTCCTTGATTCGCGACAGGATGAACACCTCGTAATCCATGGACAGGCCGTACGCGATGCAGAACATCAGAATCGGGATGCTCGGTTCGATCGTTCCCGTCGCGGTGAAATTCAACAACCCGGACAAGTTGCCTTCCTGGAACACCCAGACCAGGGCGCCGAACATGATCGACAGGCTCAGAAAGTTCAGAATCGTCGCTTTCAGCGGCAGAAGGACGCTTCCGGTCATCAAGAACAAGATGACGAATGTAATCGCCAGAATGAGGACCAACGCCAGAGGGATTCTGTCCAGCAGCTGCTCCCGGAAATCGGTCAAGTCCGCCGGATACCCGCCGACCAGCACGTTGAATGGCGCGTCGAGCCCTCGGATCGACGCGACCAATCCGGGCGCGTCCGCTTGGATGCTATCCGCGTACGGGACGGCCGATAGCCATGTCCCCGCGCCGGAGGAAGCGAATCGTTCATGAGTCCCGTCCGGGGCCGCAATCAGCCGTCCGTCGGTATAGGAACCCGCGAGCGAATCGACTTGGGCGATGCCCGGAACTTGCGAGAGCTGGGCCGCGTATTGACCGATCGTCGCAAACGCCGTTCCCGGCTCCCGAACATCCGGCGCGACGATCCGGATCGCATCCGTTTCCTCCGCCGGGAAGCTCGCGCGTTTCGCATCTTCCACGAGACGGCTCGTTGCGTTCGCCGGCAATACCCTGTCATCCGGCAGACCGAACTGGAGATTCATAATCGGCGAACCGAGCACGAGCAGCGCAAGCGCAGCCGCTCCGCCGAATAAAGCGGGACGCTTCATGACGCGCTTCGCGCTTCTGTACCACCATCCCGACCGCACGTCTGGCGAAGGCGATGCTCCGGACGATAACTTCCCCTTGCTCTCTCGCCTGGCGATTTTCGTTCCCAGCGCGGCCAATGCCGCCGGAAGCACGACCACCGCGCCGATCAAGCCTGAAAGTACGACCAGTATGCCCGTATAGGCGAACGATTGCAGGAACGGAAACGGGAATACGAACAGCACGGCGCAGGCGGCAGCAACCGTTATCCCGCTGAATAAGACGGTGCGTCCTGCCGTTTCCACCGTTCGGACGGCGGCATCGTCGCTTGCTCTGCCCGCTGCCAGCTCTTCCCGGTAACGCGCGATGACAAACAGACTGTAATCGATGCCGAGTCCCAATCCCATGACCAATGCGAGGTTCAGCGCGAACGTAGACACTTCCGTCACGGCCACGACCGCACCAAGTCCGGCTAACGTTCCCACCATCGAGAACAAGCCTACCCCGAGCGTCAATGCCGCCGCTCTGAATCTTCGGTACAAGAGCAGCAGGAACAGCAACGCTCCCGGCAAAATAATGAGCTCCGCGCGCACGAAATCCTGACGCGCAAACTCCGCCGCTTGCCTGAAAATCTCGTCTTGCCCCCCGACGCTTACCGTGAACGATTCCGTATCCCGGGTGAATTTGGGGCTCAACTCGATCAACGCCGTTCTTGCTTCCGTGACATTGCCTTTCAGGTGCGCCAGGACCAATGCCTGGCTTCCGTCCTCGCTGCGAAGCGTAGCCGTGCTGCCGCGGGTCCAGTACGACTCGGCGTGCGCGACGGCCGGATCCGAAGCCAATTCGAGCGTCAAGGCTTGGCCGGCGGCCGCATTCTCCGCGCTGTCGACGGTTCCGTTCTTCATCGTTACGAGCAAGACGATATTCGTGCTCCCGGAGGCGAAAGTCTGTTCGATCGTTCGGCCCGCGACGTACGACTCGGATCCCGGCACCTCCCATCTGCTTAACGAGAGCTGGCCGACGGTTCCGGCCCCGACGACGCCCGCGACCAGCATCATGATCGCGCCCGCGATCATGATTAGCCGTCTGGCGCGAACGACGAATGAACCTAATCGACGGAGCAAGGACGGCTTGCGATCAAGCGTTGCTTTCGAACGATCCGTTGATGATTTCTCCATGTTACTTCCTCCTAGGCGTTTTCTTTTTTTATGAATGAATTGAGCAATCAACCAATCAGAAGGCAGGTATGTATTGTTTGATTGATCAACCAATTCCCGATGCAAAATCTTGTTTGGTTACTCAACCAAGTCTAGTCGCAGTTGGTTGGTTGCTCAACTAAGCGCGGCGAAAAAGCGTCCCGCATCAAGAAAATGCCTGCTTGATGTAGGACTCGATCATCGTGGCAAGCGTATCGTACGCTTCGTCATATTCGAACGAATCGTCGCTCAGCCGCTGCAAGCCCAACCCGTCGAACGTCGCCAGAAGAATGGCGCTTAACGGCCGGGCATGCTCCTCCGGCAGCTTCGTCACGGAAGCGACAAGATCTTGAAGATGCTTGCGCTTGATCGCCAGCGTCTTCTTGATGCTCTCGGACACCGACGGATTCCGCAGTCCCAACGCGTACAGCTCGTAACGGAGCTTTACCCGGGTCCGCTGCTCCAACGCTCTCTGTTTGGGCACGCTTAGCGCCGAACGGATCGCTTCGGAAGTCAGCGGCCGATCGCCGATTTGCTTAATGAAATTCAAGGATTCGCAATAACGCTCGGCGTCTCTGCGGAACACTTCCGCGTACAGCAGATCCTTGTTCGGAAAATAATAATAGATCAAACCTTGGGCGACGCCCGCGACCCGGGCGATTTCTTTGGTCGAAGCCTGGTCGTAGCCCTTCTCGGCCAGCACTTGATAGGCGGCTTCGACGATCATCCCTTGCTTATCGTTATCCGTCATCATGGTCTCCCGCAATTCCGATTGAAGTCATGTGCGGTCACCCTGGTTATTGAGTGATCGCTCAAACAAAATGCTACCATAAGGCTTAACGAAAAAGCAAGACATTTCCGTCGATTAAGAAAAACCGTCAGTTCGCTTGACGGTCCTTTTTTGCGCTATTTCGTTCCTCTTCCCGTTCTTCCGTTACCTCACACCCGTACTCCGCCACCGCCTCGCCTTACTCCTTCGCCCACCGCCCCGCCTTGCTCCATCACTCACCGCCCGGCCTTACTCCTTCGCCCACCGTCTCGCCTTGCTCCATCACTCACCGCCCGGCCTTACTCCTTCGCCCACGTCTCGCCTTGCTCCATCACTCACCGCCCGGCCTTACTCCTTCGCCCACCGTCTCGCCTTGCTCCAATGCCCTGGGCCGTTCGGACAGAGGATCCGCTAATTGTGAACAAAACCGGGTTTTTCGCGCCTTCGCGGACAGAGGATCCGTTATTTGGCTCCGAGATGGCGATTTCGGCCGCTGATCATCGAAATAACGGATCCTCTGTCCGAATCGCCTTCAAAATGCGGGGGTTTCGGCAAAATAACGTCTTCTGTGTCCGATAGAATAAGAACAAGTGGAGTGAAGTTCGTGAAAAAAACGCCCCGAGGGCCAATGGCCTTCGGGGCTATCCGTACTTGCTTCGCTTGCCAACATATTGCGGCTATCGGCTCAGTAAAAAGTGCCGTGGCCGGCCTTCAGGATGATGACCAACAGGATGAACAGAACCAAAGCGAAAGCGGCCGCTCCCATGCCGCCGTATCCTGCGCACGAGCCGGCTCCTACGCCACCAACTGGATAACCCATACAATCACCACCGTTTTTTTTATTGTGATTGTTGATCACCTTAACAGGGTATGTATGAATGTTTATAATGCCAGTACATACGCACAGATGAATCTGAATTCCGCGAATGCACATCCGACCCGATTCGTTCCTTTTTCGTACCTGTTTCTTCCTCCTCCTCCCCGCCCGTCGCCCAGACCATTCGGACAGACGATCCGTTAATTGTGAACAAAACCGGGGTTTTCGCGTCTTCGCGGACAGAGGATCCCTTATTTGCTCCGATGATGGCCATTTCGGCCACTGCGAAGGGGAATAACGGATCGTCTGTCCGGATCGTCAGCAAAATGCCGGGGTTTTCGCAAAATAAGGTCATCTGTGTCCGGTAGCAAAAAAGAACGGCCTGAGCCGTTCCGATCAATCGCCGTTTTCCAATCGGGCCAATCGTTTCGCGAACGTTTCCCTCCAATTCGCCGCCAGCTCGCCGAGAGCCAGCAACCGTCGGATGCCGGCAGCGTCCCCTTTGTCCCGGTGCATGACCCGGTTCGCTTCGGCGACCGTGATCCCCGCGGCATGCGGCCGTTCCAGCCGCAATACGTCGCCGGCCTTTACTTGCCCTGCTAGCAGCACGCGGAAATAAAACCCCGTCGCCCCACTTTCCGTCACGAGCAGCGGAAGCTCGTTCAGCCCCCAGCGCATCGCCAGCTTCCAGCATGGCTGCCTCGGTTGGCTGATCTGCACCGTCGCCGTCCCGACCCGGAAGACGTCGCCGATCCGCACCTCGTCTTCAAGCATGCCGCGCACCGAGAAATTTTCGCCGAACGCCCCGTTCGGGAGCGCTCGCTTCAGCACGTCCTCCCAGTGCGGATAATGATCGAGGCTGTAGACGCATACGGCCTTGTCCGGGCCCCCGTGATTGACGAGATCCGCCTGTTCATCGCCCGCCAGCCCCAGCTCCGTCAAGCGAAGCGCCCGGTCCACGCCGGTCTTGCGGATGCCGGACCTGGCTTCCTTGCCTTTGTACACGTCGGATCGGACCTTGCCGATATTCAGAGACAACAGCGGAAATCCGGCGTCATCGTGCTCATATGCCATGGGTTGCCTCCTTGGATAAATCGTCCGTCGAGCTCGGCGTATAAGGCTCCGCGTCCGGCGTCACGCTAATCGGGATCGCAAATCAACCCTTCGACGAAAGGCGGGAAAGCGATGTCCACGTCCCAACGCAGGAGAGAAAGCGCCTGGAAAAGCCGCAAGCAAAACCGGCAGCCGCACGGCAAAATCTCTTCCCTTCGCGAGCTTGCGAACGAAACCAAGCCGGACGGCCCGACCGAGTCCGACGGATAGCTTCGCGGCAGCGCGGAACGAAACCGGAGAAACGTCGCTTCTTTAAGGAAAAGCGCGTTCTCCGGTCCCCTCGCGGCGTTCGATTAAGTGACGCGAAGCCTCTCCGCCGCGGTCAGCCTGCGGCCCCGGATGTCGATAATCAAGCGGCCGTCCTGCATGCCCCAGATTTGGTCGGCGAACTTCTCCGCCAGCTCCGTGCGGTGCAGCGCGGCGACGATCGTCGTTCCCTTGTCGCGGCACAATTGCTTGAGCGTTCCCATCATGTCTTCCGCGGTATGCGGATCGAGTCCCGATACGGGCTCGTCCGCCAATACGAGGCGAGCGCCGTGCACGAGCGCCCGGGCGATCGCGATCCGTTGGCGTTCTCCGCCGCTCATCTTCTCCACCGGCTGCTGCGCCCTGTCCATGAGGCCGACGTGCTCCAGCATGTCCATCGCGCCCATATGGTCGTCGCTTCGCACCATGCCCGTGATTCTGCGCCAGATCGGCGTCTGCTCGGCCGCGCCGATGAGCACGTTTTTCAGCGCCGATTTTCTCTCGTAGAGCAACGGCTTCTGCTCCAGGTAAGCGATTTGCCTGCGGAATTTCATTCTCGCCGCGAAGCCCGCCGTCATCAGGTCTTTGCCATCCACCCGATACTCGCCCGAGGTCCATATTTCCTTCAAAGCAAGCGCTTTTAACAATGCGGTTTTGCCGCTTCCGCTCGAGCCGACGACAGAGATAAAGGTGCCGGGTTCCAGCCGCACGCTGACGTCGTCCAATATCGTTTTCCCGTCGGGGATTTTGCGGGTCAAGCCTGAAATTACGATCATAAATTCCTATCCCTTCCGTCCGATATATTTTTAGTTTAAGGCATTATGCCACCCCTTGCCATACGAACAAACGTTTGCTATAATCAAAACAAGAACAAATGTTCTTATAATCGCGTTGCGTCGAGCTTGGAAGCGGCACCTGGAAGGTTCACATTCGGAGTCAAGCTTTCCGTATCGACCTCTAATTTTGTTTCCAAGGTGGGATAATGGATGGTGAATTGCGAACATCTCCGTTATTTGGAGCCTCCCAGAGGCGCCAGACCGTCTCGAGACCTGACCTTCAAATTTTACGCCGACGGTAAACTCGTCATCATCGATAACGACACGGGCAATACGATGAGCCCCCGCGATTTAAGCGGGGGCAGCTACGACTTCTATGTCCGTCAACGCATCCGGTTGATCAAACGCGACTTGGCGGAGAAGATTATGAAATACGCGTGACGGAACGCCGCTTCCGAGCGGCATCGGACCGAGCATCCGCCTGGCTTGATCAGGGCAAGTTTTTGTTGATCCCGTTCAGGCTGGGCGGATATCTCGTCATTTTTTTGACCTGGATCTCGTCTTCCCGCTCTTTGCGTTTTACCGGCGCCTTCGCGTCCGGATACCGCTCCTTATTGTTCGGCATTCGCTTTCACCCCCTGCCCTTCGGCGTCCGAAGGGTTGTTTCTAGTTTTTCCTTTTTCAACGCATTTACAAACCCGAACGTCCGCGCGATAATGGTTAAAGCACTAAAGTTAGGAGTATTACAGAACATGAAGCAGACAATATTGTTCGACCTCGACGATACGTTGGTCTATTGCAATAAATATTTTCACGCCGTTCTCGATCGCTTCGCGCGGCAAATGGAAATCTGGTTCGGCGGCGCCGGCGTTAAGGCGGCGGACGTCGCGGCCAAGCAAATCGAAATCGACGTTGCCGGCATCCGAATCCACGGTTTCATGAGCGAGCATTTTCCGCAATCGTTAGTCGATACGTATCGCTATTTCCGCGATCTGACCGGAAGGGCGTCTTCGCCGTTCGAAGAAGAAAGCATTCGCAAGCTCGGCAACAGCTTGTACGAGCTGGAGATCGAGCCCTACCCCGCGATGGAGGAAACGCTCGAGACGCTCGCCGGCCGCGGACACGAGCTGCATCTGTACACCGGCGGGGATTACGCGATCCAGCTGCGCAAAATCGAAAGCATGCGTCTGGAGCGCTACTTCGACAATCGCATTTACGTGCGTCAGCACAAGAACGCCGAAGCGCTCGACCGGATTTTGACCGACGGGCGGTTCGACCGCTCGAACACCTGGATGATCGGCAATTCGATCCGCACCGACGTCGTTCCCGCTCTGCAATGCGGCCTGCATGCGGTCTATTTGAAGCAGGAAGCGGAATGGACCTACAACGTCGTTCCGATCGACGCCGAACCGACGGGGGCGTTTTTCACCCTGACGAAGCTGCCGCAGGTGCCGCCGGCGATCGAGCAATACTTGCTTGGCGGCGGGATGAGGGAAACGAGTTGACATCCGGCAACGACGGAAGCCGAGAGCTGCCCGCATGAGCAGCTTCTCGGCTTCCGCTTCGTTTTGAACTAATTTTCGTTTAACGTCGTTAATTTATGAAATAATTTGCGAACGCCCTCCGACCATAGCGGATCTTCCGCATACGTGCGATTGAACCAGACGAACGGATCGTGGCCGTTCGGGCGGCTCTCCGCGAGTCTGACGAGCAATCTGGAAGCGATGCCGACCGAATCCTCGATATCGGTGTTGTAATCCATCCAGCTATGGCCGACGTTGAACGGGTTGTTCGCGATAATATGCGCATCCTTGGAAGACCGCGGAACGAAGCCTTGCTCCTGTCCGGTAATCGCGAACAACAGCAGCGGATGGATATCGTACGTGCGGGCGGCGTCGACGATCGCGCCGAAATAAGGCTCTTCGACCAGCAGCGAATCCCGGCTCGCCATGTACGCTTTCACCGCAGCCTCGTCGAATTCCGCGAACTTGAGCGAAGCCGGCATGCCGACGTCCGGCAACCCCTGCGAAGTCGTCGGCGCGGCCGGCGAGCTCGGGACGGCCGGAACATCCTCGGCGGCCGGATTCCCCGCGTTCGGCGCAAGAAGCGCCCCGCCGGCGCCCAACGCGATCGCAAGCGCCAACGCAAGCAGCGGCGCCGGCTTCGCGAGCGCGCGAAAAAACGGCTTGCCGGCGTCCCTGACCTCTTCCGCAACAACGCTTCGCTCCACGGCGGCGCTCGACTCTTCCGCATGAAGAGGAACGCCGGCCATCCTTCTGTTCAGCCGGGAAGCGATCTGCTCCGGGCTCCACCGTCCCGGGGAGCGCTCGTTCGCCCACTTCACGATCGGACCGAGAAGCTGCTCGCGCGGCATCGGCTCGTCGACGTCCAGCTCCGCGACCAGGTCCAGCACGTCGTCCGGGGTCACGTTCCTTCTCTCGCCGACTACGCATCTGGCGATCAAGCGATCGACCATCCGATCCTTCATCGGCTCGGGAACGTTCGGCAGCCGTTGCTGCAGAGCGCGACGGATGGCATCGGCCACGATCTCCGCCCGACGGCCGTTCGGCAGAGGCGCATACTTCGTATTGACGTATCTGCGGATCGTATGAATATCCGTCGGAGATAATAACGCCGCCCGTTCCATTCCGCTCTCCTCCGCCCCCGAGTCTTGTCCATTCAGTGTACCATAGCGGAAAGATTTGGGGGAGCCCCCTCGGCCCGGTTCACCTTAATCCGCTTTCCGGGAAGCGGCGGCGATCGCCCGCTGCACCTCATCGGTGCGGATAAACGCTTCGATCTGCGCCTTCTCCCCCTCGGTCAGCTGATATTCGCAGTCGCAGCCCTCGTCCAGCGTCGCAAGCTGGATCGGGTGACCGCCGTGCGTGCACACCGCGAGAATCGCAAAGTCGATCAAATCTTCCGGCAAAGGCGTCTCGGCGGCCATGACCGGCGCGAGCGTCACGTCCACCCATTGCCCGTCCCGCCGTTCGGCCTCGCAGCGAAAACCCGCGAATTTCAGTTCCGTCCATTTTTCGTCGCCGTATCGGATCATCTGCCCGTTCCTCCTCGAAGCGACGAAAGAGGCCGTCCCGGCCGCAACCGGAAACGGCCTCTCCGCCGCAAAATATCCGTTATCGTCAAGGAAGCTGCGTGCTTCCCATCAAATACTTGTCGACTTCGCGAGCCGCTTCGCGGCCTTCGTTGATCGCCCAGACGATCAAGCTTTGTCCGCGCCTCATGTCGCCGGCGGCGAACACTTTGTCCACGTTCGTCGTATACTTGCCGTACGCGGCTTTGACGTTCGAACGGCGATCCGTCTCCAGGCCGAGCTGGTCGATGATCGTGCGTTCCGGGCCTTCGAAGCCGACGGCGACGAGTACGAGATCGGCCGGCCACACTTTCTCCGTGCCGGGGATTTCCTCGTAAATTTTGCGCCCTTGCTCGTCCACGTAACGGCGGATTTGCACCGTATGAAGCTCCTTCACGTTGCCGTTCTCGTCGCCGACGAATTTCTTCGTCAGCACGGAGAAGGCGCGGGGATCTTCGCCGTACAGGGCTTTCGCTTCCTCGTGCGCGTAATCGAGCGTGTACACGTTCGGGTACTCCGGCCAAGGATTGTTGACCGTATCGCGTTCGAGCGGCGCCTTCGCATGCGTGCCGAACTGGGTGACGCTCGCGCAGCCGTGGCGCAAGGCGGTCGCGACGCAGTCCGTGCCGGTGTCCCCGCCACCGATGACGATGACGTTCAAGCCTTTGGCGGACAAATACGTGCCCTCTTGCAGGCCGTTGTCCAGGTAGCTCTTGATCGTGCTGTTCAAGTAATCCATCGCCGGGTAGATGCCTTTCAGCTCGTGGCCTTCGACGTTGCCGATCGGGCGGGCTTTCGTCGCTCCGCCGCACAGGACGACGGCGTCGTATTGCGCCAGCAGCTCCTCGGAAGAGATATCCTTCCCGATCTCGGTATTAACGACGAACTTCACGCCTTCCTCGGCCAGCAGGTCGACCCGACGCTGAACGATGTCTTTCTCGAGCTTCATCGTCGGAATGCCGTACGTCAGCAAGCCGCCGACGCGGTCCGCTCTCTCGTACACCGTCACGGTATGTCCGGCCTTGTTCAATTGCGCGGCCGTCGCGAGACCCGCGGGCCCGGAGCCGACGACGGCGACCTTCTTGCCCGTGCGGTTTTTCGGCGGCTGCGGAACGACCCACCCTTCCTCGAAGGCGCGATCGATAATCGCCTGTTCGATCGTCTTGATCGTCACCGGATCGCCGATCAGGCCGACCGTACAAGAGCCCTCGCACGGCGCGGGGCAGACGCGTCCCGTGAACTCCGGAAAGTTGTTCGTCTTGGCCAGCCGCTCGTACGCTTCCTTCCATAATCCCCGATAGACGAGGCTGTTCCATTCCGGAATCAGATTGTTGATCGGACAGCCCGAAGCGTTGCCGGCCAGCTCGATGCCGGTATGGCAGTATGGAGTTCCGCAATCCATGCAGCGCGCGCCTTGCGTGCGAAGCTGGTCTTCGGAGAATTCGCGGTGGAATTCGTTCCAGTCCTTGATCCGTTCGAGCGGATCGCGATCGCCCGGCAGTTCGCGTTTATATTCCATGAATCCCGTAGGTGTCGACATCGTTATTCCTCCATCTGTCTAAATCTTCGTGCCGTCGCGCAACTGTACCGTCAGCCGAAGGCGATCGGGTCGGTTGCCGCAGGTTTGCCTTTGCATCGTTTGCTATCGATAATAGATCATCCTAGCAAAAACGCCCTTGCGGCAGAATGGACTATCCGTTGCATTGTTTGTATTATTCGACGATTTGCCGCTCGTAGACGCAGTAAACGTGGGGAATGACGTTTTTCTCGTCCAGCGCGCCCTCTTCCCGGGACGCGAGCCGCCATTCGTTCCGGTCGAACTCGGGAAAGCAAGCGTCCCCTTCGTAGGCGCGCCCGAGCTCCGTCAAGCGCAGCCGGTCGGCGAACGGCAACGCCTGCCGATAAATTTCCGCTCCGCCGATTACCATCAGCTCGCCGTCGTTGCCGAAGCGCTCGAGCGCTTCGGGGATCGACCGGACCAGCTCGCAGCCGTCCGGCGCTTCCGCCAGCGTGCGGGACAGGACGACGTTCTTCCGGTCCTTCAGCGGACGGCCCAGCGATTCGAACGTCTTGCGCCCCATCATCACCGTCTTGCCGAGCGTGTGCCGCCTGAAGTAGCGCATGTCCGCGGGCAGCCGCCAGAGCAATTCGTTGTCCCGGCCGATCACGCCGTTCGCGGCGACCGCGGCGATCAAAGTGACCGTCATACGGCCACCGGCGCCTTGATGCCGGGATGATGCTCGTACCCGACGAATTCGAAATCCTCGAACTTGTAGTCGAAGATGGAATCCGGCTTGCGCAGGATATTGAGCTTCGGCAACGGCAGCGGTTCCCGGGACAATTGCAGCTTGACCTGCTCGAGATGATTGCTGTATATGTGCACGTCCCCGCCCGACCAGACGAATTCGCCGACCTCCAGGTCGCACTGCTGGGCAACCATATGGGTCAGAAGCGCATAGGATGCGATATTGAAAGGCAAGCCGAGAAACGTGTCGACGGACCGCATCGTCAGCATGCAGCTGAGCTTGCCGTCGGCCACGTAAAATTGAAAGACGAAGTGGCACGGAGGCAGCTTCATCTCGTCGATGACGGCGACGTTCCAGGCGCTGACGAGATGCCTGCGCGAGTCGGGATTGCGCTTGATCGCCTCCACGACCTGGCGGATCTGATCGATCGAACGGCCGTCGGCGGCTTCCCAGGCCCGCCATTGCGAGCCGTACACCGGTCCCAGGTCCCCGTTCTCGTCCGCCCACTCGTTCCAGATGCTGACGCCGTTCTCTTGCAAATACCGGATATTCGTATCCCCGCGCAGAAACCAAAGCAGCTCGTGAACGACGGATTTCAAGTGAATCCGCTTCGTCGTGACGAGCGGGAACCCTTGCGCCAGATCGAAGCGCAGCTGCCGGCCGAATACGGACAGCGTTCCGGTGCCGGTGCGGTCGCCTTTCGCCGTTCCATTATCGAGCACATCTTGTAATAAGTCCAAATAATTACGCACAACAAACACACCTCGACACAACGTATTTATCGTTCTATTGTACCATCCGGCTTGTCACTCTGTCGATGAGTACCGCTGCGAGCGCCGTTTCATGCGCATCGCGTGCCGTTCGGGAGCGCTGTCGTGCAGCTTTCGCTCGGCTTCGTTCTCCGGCCGGACCGACGGAACGCGCACCGGCTTGCCGTTCTCTCCGATCGCGACGAACGTGGAAAACGCGGTGCACGTCACCCGGCGCTCGCCGGTGAACAGGTTTTCGGCCCGCACGACGACGTACACCTCCATCGAGCTGCGATGCGTCCAGGTGACGAACGCTTCAAGCTCGACCGCCTCCCCCATGCGGATCGGAGACAGAAAGTCGAGACTGTCCGTCGAAGCGGTCACGACCGACTTGTTGCAATGGCGCATCGCGGCAATCGCGGAAATTTTGTCGATATATTTCATCAGCGTGCCGCCGAACATCGTGCCGTGATGGTTCGCATCGGTCGGAAACGCAAGCTCCGTCATGACGGAACGGGACCGTCCGACCGGTCTTGCCTCCTCGTTCATACGATTCGCTCCTTCCGCATCTTTTCACTATTTTATGCTATACTGGGTGTAAATCCCTCTCGGACAGGAGGTCATTCGCAATGAACGACGGTCAGAAGAAAAAGCCCGAACTTCCGCTGATCAAGGAATCTCCCGTCACTTACGACATTTACGCCAATCTGCCCGACGACGGCAACCGGTACGAGGTCGCGGACGGCGTGCTGGAATTGATGAGTCCGGGGCCGTACCCGGTTCATCAAATCGTTTCTTACGAGCTTCAGCGCAAGCTGGACGATGATTGCAGACAGGATTACATCGTTCTTAGCGCGCCCCTCGACGTCATTTTATCCGATATCGAAGTCCGCCAACCCGATATGATCCTGATTCATCGCAGCCGACTGTCGATCATTAAACGCCACGCCGTCGTCGGAGCGCCCGACCTCGTCGTGGAGATCAGCTCCGAGCATTCGCTCAGACGGGACAAGGTGCAGAAAACGAAAGCTTACGCCAAGTACGGCGTTCCGGAATATTGGATTATCGATCTGACGAATTACCATTTAGAGCAATATATTCTGCGCGAACACGGGTATGAACTCGCCGACATGTATTCCGGCGACGACCGCATCCGTTCCGACAAGCTCGCCTGCGTCTCCTTCACGATGAACGAGCTGGTCGAGAACATGCCCGAATTGTCCGAATAGGTTCGTTCCGATAATAAAGAAACCTTTACGAAAGCCGCGCGCGGCGGGGCCTTCGTAAAGGTTTTTTGCGATTGACCGATTAAGCTTTCGGCGCGATCGTGTGGATCGGATGACCCATCGCGAGCTCCGCCGTATCCATCGTAATTTCCCCGAGCGTCGGGTGCGCGTGGATCGTCAGCGCGATATCCTCGATCGTTGCGCCCATCTCGATCGCAAGACCGAGCTCGGCGATCATGTTGGACGCTTCGACGCCGGCGATTTGCGCGCCGAGCACGAGGCCGGTGTCGACGTCGTGGACGAGCTTCATGAAGCCGTCCGCGCCGTTCAGCGTCACCGCCCGGCCGTTGCCGCCGAACGGGAACTTGCTGGCCTTCGCGTTATGGCCTTTTTCCTTCGCTTCCTTCTCCGTATAGCCGACGCTCGCACATTCGGGATCGGAGAACGCGACGGCTGGAATGCACTTGTAGTCGACCTTCGACGGCAAGCCCGCGATCGCTTCCGCGGCCACCTTCGCTTCGTAGGAAGCTTTGTGCGCCAGCGCCGCGCCCGGCACGATATCCCCGATCGCGTAGATGTGCTTGATGTTCGTGCGGCATTGGTCGTCGACTTCGATCAGGCCGCGCTCGTTCACCTTCACGCCGATCAGATCGAGGCCGAGCTCCCCGTCCGTGTTCGGGCGGCGGCCGACGGTCACGAGCAAGTAGTCGGCCGTCACCGTCTTCTGCTCTCCGCCGACTTCGTACGTTACCGTCACGTCCTTATCGGTTTGCTCCGCGCCTTTGGCGAGCGCGCCGTTCACGATCTCGACGCCGGATTTTTTCAGCTTCTTGACGACGAGCTGGCTCATGTCCTTGTCGAAGCCCGGCAGAATCGTGTCCGCGCCTTCGAGCACGGTCACCTTCGTGCCGAATTTCGCGTACATTTGGCCGAGCTCGATGCCGATGTAGCCGCCGCCGATGACAACGAGGCTCTTCGGCAGTTCCGGCAGCGACAGAGCTTCCGTCGAAGACAGGATGCGTCCGCCGAACGGGAACGGCTTCAGCTCGATCGGACGGGAGCCGGTCGCGATGATGCAGTTTTTGAAGCGGTAGCGCGGCGCTTCCTGGTCGTTGAACAGGCGCGCTTCGTTCTCGTTGATGAACATGACCTCGCCGTTGAACATTTGCACCTTGTTCGCTTTCAGCAGCATTTCCACGCCGCCGGTCATTTTGTTCACGACGGAATTTTTATATTCCTGCACCTTGCCGAAATCGACGCTTACATTTTCGGCCGACAAGCCGTAGGCGGAAGCGTGCTGCATCGATTCGTAATGGTGGGCGGAATTGATCAGCGCCTTGGAAGGAATGCATCCGACGTTCAGGCAGACGCCGCCGAATTTCCCTTTATCCGCGATAATGACCTTTTGTCCCAATTGCGCGGCCCGGATCGCGGCGACATAGCCGCCGGGTCCCGCGCCGATAACGAGCAAATCAATGTCCAGAGAAGCGTCTCCTACGACCATGATTACACCTCCATGACAAGCAGTTCCGGATCGTTAAGCAGCTGCTTGATGTAATTTAAGAAATTTTGCGCCGTCGCGCCGTCGACGATGCGGTGGTCGAAGCTGAGCGACAGCGCCATGACCGGCGCGGCGACGATTTCGCCGTTTTTGACGACCGCCTTCTCGGAGATGCGGCCCGCGCCCAGGATGGCGACTTCCGGGAAATTGATGACCGGCGTGAAGAACATGCCGCCGACGGAGCCGATGTTCGTGATCGAGATCGTGCCGCCCTTCATTTCGTTCGGAGCCAGCTTGCCTTCGCGCCCGCGGGTCGCGAGGTCGCGAATCTCGTTCGCGATCGTCCAAATGTTCTTGCGGTCGGCGCCTTCGATGACCGGCACGAGCAAGCCGTTGTCGGTATCGGTCGCGATGCCGATATTGTAGTACTTCTTGTACACGATTTCGTTCGCTTCTTCGTCGATCATCGCGTTGAGCGCCGGGAACTCGCGGCACGCGGCGACGAGCGCCTTCACGATGAACGGCAGGTACGTCAGCTTGACGCCCTTCTTCTCGGCGACCGGCTTCGCTTTCGCGCGCAGCGCGACGAGCGCGGAGACGTCGATCTCGTCCATCAGCGTCACGTGAGGCGCCGTATAGACCGACTTGACCATCGCGTTCGAGATCGCCTTGCGAATGCCCTTGAACGGCACGCGCTCTTCGACGCCGGGTCCGCCTGGGACCGCCGTCGTCTTCGGCGCGGCGGCTGCGGGAGCAGCGGCGGCTTCGGCCGCCTTCGGCGCGCCGCCCGACGCGTACGCGAGCACGTCGTCCCGCGTAATGCGGCCGTTCTTGCCGCTGCCGGACACTTCGGAGATCGCGACGCCCTTCTCGCGGGCCAGCTTGCGCACGCTAGGCGTCGCCAGCACGAGCGCATTGGACGCAGGCTGCGCTGCGGGAGCCGGCGCGGCAGGAGCGGCTTCGGCCGCCGGCTGCTGGGCCGGCTCGCCCTTCGTGTCGGCGCCGCCGGTCGCGCTGTTGTCGCCCGCAGGCTGCGCATGGCTGTCCGCGGCAGGGCCTTGATCCGGCACGTCGCCTTCCGCTTCGATAATCGCGACGACTTCGCCGATGTGCATGACTTGTCCGTCTTTGGCCAGCACTTCAAGCACTTTGCCGTTTACCGGACAAGGGACTTCGACGACCGCCTTGTCGTTCTGAACTTCCATAATGATATCTTCGTCCGTCACCGTCTGTCCCGGCGAGATGAGCACTTTGACGATTTCGCCTTCGTGCATCCCTTCGCCGAGCTCCGGGAACCGGTATTCGAATCTGGTCATCTGGATCCCTCCCGATTAGAACTGTAGCACTTGATTGGCCGTTTTTACGATGCGCGCCGGAGTCGGCAGCCATACGTCTTCGATTTGGGCGAACGGATACACCGTATCCGGTCCCGCGCAGCGAAGCACGGGCGCTTCCAGATGGAGAATCGCCTTCTCGTTGATTTGCGCGATAATCTCCGCGGCCGCGCCGGAAGTTTTCTGCGCTTCCTGCACGACGATCGCGCGGTTCGTCTTCTGAATGGACGCGACGATCGTCTCGATGTCGAGCGGCAGCAGCGTCCGCAGGTCGATGACTTCGGCGGACACGCCGTTTTTCTCCAGCTCTTCGGCCGCTTTCACTGCGGTATGCACCATCAGGCCGTAAGCGATGATCGTAATGTCCTTGCCTTCGCGAACGACGTTCGCCTTGCCGATCGGCACCGTGTATTCGCCTTCCGGCACCTCCGCGCGGAACGCGCGGTACAAGTTCAAATGCTCCATGAAAAAGACCGGATCGTTGTCGCGGATCGCCGAGATGAGCAGCCCCTTCGCATCGTAAGGATTCGAAGGAACGACGACCTTGATGCCAGGCGTCTGCAACGCGAGGCCTTCGAGCGAATCCGTGTGCAGCTCCGCCGCCTTGACGCCGCCGCCGAACGGCGTGCGGAAGACGATCGGAGCATTGTAGCGCCCGCCGGAGCGGTAGCGCATCCGGGCCGCTTGCACGAACATTTGGTCGAGCGCTTCGTAGATGAAGCCTACGAATTGAATTTCCGCGACCGGACGGAAGCCTTGAATGCCGAGACCGACCGCCATGCCGGCGATGGCGGATTCCGCCAGCGGCGTGTCGAACACGCGCTGTTCGCCGAAATCGCCCTGAAGTCCTTCCGTCGCGCGGAACACGCCGCCCACCTTGCCGACGTCTTCCCCGAAAACAAGCACGTTCGGGTCGCGCGCGAGCTCTACCCGCATCGCGTCCCGGATCGCGTCAATCATTGTCATTTGCGCCATGCTGTTTACTCCCCCGTCATGTATAATTACGATCCTCCTCGGACCGCTCGCCTGTGAATCGTATTATTGGAAATCCGTCTTTTGCTCTTCCAGGTGCGGCGGCGTCTGCTCGAACATCGAATCGATCAAGCCGGGAACGGTCATTTTCTCCGTCTGCTCCGCTTTTTTGATATGCTCGTTGACCGCAGCTTTCGCTTCTTCCTTCACGCGAGCCGTGTCCTCATCGGACCACAGGCCTTTCTTCGCCAGGAACTTGCCGAAGCGAACGAGCGGATCCTTCTCGCCCCACTCTTGCTCCTCTTCCTTCGTGCGGTACTTCGTGGCGTCGTCGGCCATCGAGTGCGGGCGGAAACGGTAAGTCAAGCCCTCGATCAACGTCGCGCCGCCGCCGCTGCGTCCGATTTCCGCCGCTTCGCGGACGGCGGAAATGACAGCCAGCACGTCCATCCCGTCGACCTGAATGCCGCGAATGCCCGCGGCAAGCGCTTTATGTGCGATCGATTGAGCAGCGGTTTGCTTTGCGTATGGCGTCGTGATGGCGTAGCCGTTGTTCTGCACGAAATAAATGACGGGGAGCTTGTAGACGCCCGCGAAATTCAAGCCTTCGTAGAAATCGCCCTCGGAGGAACCGCCGTCGCCGGTGTACGTGATCGCGACGCGCTTCTCGCCCTTCAGCTTGAAGCCCATGCCGATGCCGGTCGCGTGCAGAATTTGGGCGCCGATAATGATCTGCGGCATCAGCACGTTGACGCCTTCCGGAATTTGCCCGCCGTGCTGGTGGCCGCGGGAATACAGGAACGCCTGGTACAGCGGCAGCCCGTGCCATACGAGCTGAGGCATGTCGCGATAGCCCGGGCAGACGAAATCTTCCTTCGTCAGCGCGTATTCGCTGCCGACCATCGTCGCTTCCTGTCCGGATACCGGCGCGTAGAAGCCGAGCCGCCCCTGGCGGCCCAAGTTGACCGCACGATCGTCCCAAGTACGTGTAAATACCATACGGTACATAATCTCTTTCAATTGCTCGTCCGACAGGTCGGGCATATACGCCGGGTTAACGATCTCGCCTTCCGGCGACAATACTTGCAATGGCGTGACATCTTCCGACTTGACTTCGTGAGACTTCGCGCCGGTCTTGAGCTCCGGTGCATCCGTAGTTACTTTGCTCATTGGGTTCACCTCATCTTTGATTGTGGAAGAGGGCTATCTGTTATAGAATTATTATATCCCTGTTTAAGTGATTTGGTCAAAGAAAAACTCGAAAAATCCTTATCTTATAACGCTTTTTCGCCAATCATGTTTGTATAACAGGAATCGTTTATTTATGTAACAGTGTAGTACACCATGAGATTGCAAATCATCATTTGGTTTGCCCATGCCCGCGAATTCCCATACGTTGCAAGGAGGTTCGAGATCGAGATGAGCGACAATCCGATGTACAAAAGAACGATTCACAAGCACGAGGTCGAGAGCCGGCATCTTGCCGAAGGCGTCCGCTCGGTCAGAGTCTATTTGCCCCCCGATTACCAGGCTTGGAGGAGCTATCCCGTCGTTTATTGCCAGGACGGCGAACAATTTTTCAATTTCGGGCGCATCGCCACCCATGCCCAGAGACTCATTCTTGAAGACGGCTGGGAACCGTTCGTCGTCGTCGGGGTCGACGTGGATAACGCGCAGCGCACTTCCGAATATACGCCGGACGGGGAACGCTACCTTTCCTATACCCGATTTTTCGCCGAGGAACTCATCTCCTGGATCGAATCCCGGTATTCCGTCCGCGACGTTCCCGAGCATCGGGTGCTGGCCGGCGATTCCCTGGGAGGGGCGGTATCGGTTTCTCTCGCGCTCGCCTACCCCGAGCTGTTCCGGAACGTCATCTCGCTGTCGGGCGCTTTCTACGACGTCTATCTCGATCAGATCCGGCAAGCGGACTCCTTGGCCGACAGGAAGCTGTGGATGATCGTCGGGCTGCAGGAAAAGGAATTCGCCACCGACCGGGGCACGTTCGATTTCGTGCAATTGAACCGGGATGCGGTCCGTCTATTGAAGGAAAAAGGAGCATCGGTCCGTTACGAGGAAAAAGACGGGGAACACAAATGGGGCTTCTGGCAAAACGAGCTCCCGGCCGCGCTGGCCGAGTTCCTTGGCCCAGCGTCCCGGAAGCGGGATTGACGCGTTTGTTGCCACAGAAAAGGATGTCCGCAAGGTCGTAAGATCGACCCGAGGGACATCCTTGTTTGCGCGACTACAGATCCTCGTCCAGCCTCGCCCGAATCCGCGCGAGCAGCTTCTCACAGCCCGCTTCGACAAGCTCGTACACCTCTTCGAAATTCCCCGTATAATAAGGATCGGGAACGTCCTCCATGTTCCGCTCCGGCAGCAGCGAGAGAAACCGGATGATTTCCGCGCGCGGCGACAGGCCGAGCCTGCTCCGGATGTCCCTCTCGTTCTGCGCGTCCATCGCCACGATCAGATCGAACTCCCGGCCGTCTCCGGCGGTCAATTGCCTCGCCCTCATGCCGTCGCAAGAAATGTCGTAGCGATCCAGAAGCTCCCGGGTGCCTTGGTGGGGCGGCTTGCCCAGATGCCAATCCCCGGTGCCGGCCGAGTCGACCGTTACCGCGTCGCTGAGGCCCGCTTTGGCGACCCGATCGCGAAATACCGCCTCCGCCATCGGAGAACGGCATATATTGCCCAGACAGACGAACAACACCGAATAACTCATGACGAACCTCCATTCGCGCTGCGCAACGAACGGCGCGGCAGCCTCCACTTATAATGAACCGACAGCATGCGGAATAGCACGACGAGCGAGAACAAGGCGAACAGCTGCCACGATTTCTGCAATCCGCCGAGATCGATCGCCAGGCCGGCCGCGATCGCCCATACGGCGTAGATCTCGTCCCGCAGCACGAGCGGCTTCCGTCCGGCCATGATATCCCGGACCATCCCGCCTCCGATGCCCGTCAGCATCGCCGCGCACATGACGGCGCTCAGCGGCAAATTCGCGTTGACCGCGAACATCGCGCCCTGGATGGCGAAGGCGGACAAGCCGATCGCGTCGAAGAAGGCTTCCCCCCTCTTCCAATGCTGGATCCACTTGACCGGCAGCAAGAATACGATCAAGATGGCGATGCCCGCCGCTTTCAAGAACAAGCCTTGGTTCCACAGCGTCGTGACCGGCACGCCGATCAGCAAATTCCGGATGATCCCGCCTCCGAAGGCGGTGACGAGTCCGAGCACGAATACGCCGAGAATATCGTATTCTTCCTCCATGGCGACGATGGCGCCGCTGATCGCGAACGCGATCGTCCCGATCAGGCTAAAGACTTGAAACTCCCAACCCAAGTTCGTTCTCCTCCGTACGTTCCGGTTTGTCTTCGATCGATCCCCGCGATTTTTGTCGCATCGTCCCTCAATTGTAGCGGCAAGCTTCGCTGTTCCGCAACGGTCTTTTTCCGGTATACTGAAGGAACATTCGGCGCATCGGCCGAAGAGGAGGCTGCTGATTCATGTCTACAACCCTTTCCCCGTCCGGGCGAGCGGTTATCTATGCGGGGGGCCGTCTCGGGACGTGGGCGCTTGAAATCGCGAAGGAAGGCGATTATTTGATCGGCGCGGACCGCGGCGCGGCATTTCTCGTTCGCCACGGGCTTGCGCCCGATCTGGCGCTCGGGGATTTCGATTCCGTCACGGAGCGGCAACTGCACGAGATCGCCGCCCGCTCCGCCGCTCTCGTCGCTTGCGACGCGGTCGACAAAGATTGGACAGATTCCGAGCTCGCCTTGCGGGAAGCGCTTGAACGAGGCTACACGGACATTGTTCTCGCCGGGGCCCTCGGCACCCGCTTCGATCACGGCTTGGCCAACGTTCACCTGCTCCGGCAAGCCTACGAGCGGGGCGGAAGGCTCGTCCTCGCGGACGAGCATAACGAGATTCGGTTGTGCGCGGACGAGCTCGAGCTCGCTGCGGATCCCCGATTCCCCTACGTTTCCTTGCTGCCGCTCGGTCTCGAAGCGACGGGGATCACGCTGGAGGGCTTCCGGTATCCGCTGCGCGACGCGACCTTGAAGCTGGGCTGGTCGCTCGGCATCAGCAACGAGCTCGCTGCCGAATCCGGGCGAATCTCCGTCCGGAACGGCCTGCTTCTCGTCATCCGCAGCCGCGACTAGACGTCCAGCTGCATTCCCGCCGACGCGAATGCCGCGCCGACGGGAAGACCGTAATCGCGGCGAACGTCGATATCGTGGGACAGATGCGTAAATATGGCGCGTCTTGGTTTCGTTTCTTCGACGAGCGCGAGCCCTTCCTTCACATCGTACACGGAACGCGTTTCCACCGGATACGGCTCCGCGGCGAAGCTCGTGCCGAGCACGAGCATATCGAGCCCGTGCAGCGGCGCTTTCTGTTCGTCCGTCAAGCGAATCGCGTCCGAACAATACGCCCATTTCTTTCGGCTGACCGAATGCTCGAACAAATAGGCGTAAGAATAGCCGTTCTTGCCGTGATTGACCCGCCAAGGCTTGATGCGCCACGGCCCGTAAGCGATGCCGGCGTCGTTCTCGCGCATGTCCAGCTGCCGTCCGATCCACGGGAACCGCGACCGCACCTCCCCGAGCACTTCGCGGGGGGCGTACAGAGCGCCTGTCTTCCTCAGCCAGCGGCAGGCGTCCGCCCATTCCGGCAATCCCCCGATATGATCGAAGTGGGCGTGCGTCACCAGCGCTTGGGCCGTATGCCGAATGGCGACCGTCTCCATCTGCGTTCGCCAATCCGGACCGCAATCGAGCAGCAACGGCGCTTCTCCGTTCTCCTCCAGCAGAACGGAAGACCGCAGGCGGCGATTCCTTCCTCCGGCCCGGGCCTCATCGCATACGTCGCAATCGCAATACGTTCTCGGCGTTCCCATCGAATCCCCGTTGCCCAGAAAAGTAATTCTCATTTCGTCTCCTTTCGCTCCAGCCGAAACAGAAAACGGCACCGGAAGCACGAACGCGCTCCGGATACCGTCAACGAACCGTGCCGGCTTGCAATCCCGTCTGCCGTGCTTAGAGAGGCAGCAGCCGGACCTCGGCCCCAGCCTCCAGCTTGCCGATCATCTCCGTCCACTCCGCCGGTTTGTTCGGCAACGCGGCGTAATATCGCCTGAGGAAACGAACGACCAAATCCGCCGGCAACGCTTCCGCCGCGTCGTCGGCCGGAAGGAAGGCCAAATCCAGCTCGGTCACCGCTTTCCCCTCGTGATCCCAGGACGGGTGCACGTAAGCCAAATCGAGCTTTTTGTATCCGAGATGAGACAGCACCTCCCGCCGGACGGCGGGATGCATCGCCAGCACGTTGCCGAACTTGAGCGCCGAGACGGCGTGGGGACGGTATACTTCCGCGAACATGCCGATCGATTCGGCGCCGCTCTCCCGCTGCAGCCGCGCCAAATCCTTCGTTCTTTGCATGTACAGGAAACGTCCGATGCCCTCCCCCATGGCGCCGATCAGCGTAAAATCGGTCATCGCCACCCTCATATCGGGGTAATAGCGGTATTCCGTCGCACCGACGACGACATCGTCGTGAACCGCGACGTATACGTGAATGTCCGGATCTTCGAGCGGCTCCTTCCATAATTCGAACGCCAGCACTTCCTCCGGCGGAAAGATCGAACTCATCATTCGGTGCATCTCCGCGAACCGCGGATCTTCGACCGATCGCACGCGCAAGTATTCCATCTCTATACCTCCACCATGAAAGGATTTTTCCATTCCATTAAGGCCGCGTAGCCCGCCGACTGCTCGTCCTCCAAATATCCGGGAACGACGCCGATCGGCATACGGCCGCAGCGCAGCATGAATGTCAGGACCGGGTCGCGCAGCTCGCCGGAAACGACCCGCGCCACGTACTCTTCCGGCGACAGCTTGTCCGCATGCGCGGCGTATCCGGGCATTCTTCCCCCTCCGAGCAATCTTCTGCAGCCCAAATAAACGACCGTTTCGTACATCGACTGCATAAGCCACTTTCCGATTCCGAGCTGGCGGAATTCCGGATCTACGCACAAGTCGACGACGTAGATCGTATCGCCGTTCGGAAGATGAGTGCGAATGTAGCCTTCGTCGGTTACGGCGGACCACGTATGCGGCTTGCCGTCGTCCAGCACGGTCCGCAGCCCGGTCATCGATCCGACGATACGCCCTTCCGCTTCGGCGCAGAGCGCCCCGTCGGGGAACCTGGACACGTGCTCGTTCAGCTGCTCCTCGTTCCACCACAGCTCGGAAGGAAACGGCGGCGGAAAGCAGCGCCTCTGCAGCTCGACCAGCTTCGCGAAATCCCTCCTTTCATAATTTCGGATCGTCAACGGCCGCATCGTCCGGCCATCGCCTGCCTGCAATTTCTTTCGCACGGTTTCACCTCCGCGGGACGGGCGTTTCCGGACTTGCGTGACGTTTTACCCCGTACCCATCTCCTATACTATAGGATGAGAATGGCAAGGGGCAAGCCGATTATGAGCAAATAAGCGGGACTTCGGATCGAATTTTCCGGGTATGAGAGATTTCTCATCGATTTCTAAGAAAGCGCTTCAAATCGTTCGAATGCCAGATTTCCGCCTCTCCTTGGGAAAAGTTAGGGCATTCGCGGTTTGCTATACTCGTCTCGTGGGCAAGAGGAAAACCAACAACATGGAGGGAACATCAATGACAGCAATCGCCATCAAGAACAGCTTCATGCGGAAATTCGCCATCGTATGCCTCAGCGCGGTCATCGGCTTCACGGGCCTCGCTTTCGGACAAGCCCAGCAAGCTTCCGCGGCGACGAAAGCGGACAAGATCATCGCGCTCGGCAAGAAGTACATGGGCGTCAAATACCGTTTCGGAGCACCTTCCGGTTCCACGTCGGCGTTCGACTGCTCCAGCTTCACGCAATATATTTACGGCAAATACGGCGTCAAGCTGCCTAGAACGTCCAAGGCTCAAGCGACGAAAGGCGTAAAAGTCGCCAAGAGCAACCTGAAGAAGGGCGACCTCGTCTTCTTTAACGTCGCGAGCCGCGGCAGCGGCATCGGCCACGTCGCCGTCTATGTAGGGAACGGCAAAATTCTGCACACGTACGGCTCTCCGGGAGTCACGTACTCCAGCTTGAACTCGTCCCACTGGAAAAAGACCTACGTGACGGCACGCCGCGTGCTGTAACGCGTGTGCCTTTTCGATAAATATTAACGAAACTCGCACGAATAGAGTTGCAGAGGCCTCTCGGCCAAATCTTGCCAACAAATATTTTGCATGAAAAGAGCCGTCGGGGAAGATTGCCCTGACGGCTCTTTTCGTACGGTTTCGTTCCGCTTCCCCCATTTCTTCCGTTATCCGCGACACCTTTCACCCCGCCTCTCGCCATCAGCCGATTTTGCGCGGCAGGTGGATGGAGATCGTCGTGCCGTTGCCCGTCTTGCTGTACACTTCCACGTTGCCTTCGTGCACGTCGATGATCTTCTTGGCGATGGCCAATCCCAAACCGCTGCCTCCCGTGGAACGGTGGCGCGCTTCGTCGACGCGGTAAAACCGTTGGAACATGTTCGGAATTTCGTTCTCGGGCACGCCGATGCCGTAATCGGTCACTTCGAGCTTGACGCCGTTTTTCTGGTTGCGGATGCGGACGTCGATCGGCTCTTTGCTGTATTTGATGGCGTTGTCGATCAGGATGAGCAGCAGCTGGCGGATTTTTTCCTTGTCGCCTTTCATATACAGCGAGTGATTGTCGGAATGGACGCGGATTTCCCTTTGGAACGTCTTGCCCAACACTTCGGACAATTCCCGGACGACGCTCGTCACGTCGAATCTGGAGATGTCCAACCAATCGTCCTGTTCCGCCTCCGCGAGCGTCAGCATCGAGCGGATCAGGTTTTGCAGCCTGGCCGTTTCCTTGGCGATCGCTTCGATCGCTTCGTCCCGAACTTCGGCGTTGTCCCTTCCCCATCGCTTCAGCATGTCCGCATAGCTCGAAATGACGGTCAAAGGCGTCTTGAGCTCGTGCGAGGCGTCGGCGACGAAATGCTTCTGGCTCTCGATCGTCCGATCGAGCCGGTCGATCATCTGGTTGAACGCGCGGACCATCTGCTGCAGCTCGACGGATTCCTCCTTGCCGTTAAGCTTCACGCGGTATAGCTTGCCGCTGCGGTCGATCTCCCTCATCGTTTGGACCATCTGTCCGATCGGCCCGGTCAGACGGGTCGTAAACCAATACGTGCCGAAGATCGCGAACACGATCGCCCCGACGCTCGTCACGCTGAGCGCGCCGAGAAGAATCTGCAGGTAGCCGTCGAGCACGGTCAGGCGGCGCGCCGCCTCGACCGTGCCCACGAGCCGGCCTTGATCGAAAATCGGCATCGACAAATAAAGAACCCGCTGACCGTTGATCTGCAACGACTCCGAGTAATGATACCCATGAATTTGCGGCGGAATGGACAGAAGCTCCTCGTCGGTCCCGACATAGTTCACGACACGGGAATCCTCGACGACGATTCTCATCATCTCGTTGTAATTGTACAAATCCCGCAGCAGCTGCTGGTCGTCCAGGCCCTGCATGCCCCGCTTCCGCAGCGAATCGATGACGAGATCCGCTTTGTTCGTCAGCAGCTGCTGTTCCCCGCGGGTCGCGACCCGGATCACGAAGAAGTAAACGAAAATATTGTACAAAATCAAGATGAAGATCAACCAAAATACCGTAAACAGGGTAAATCTCGATCTTAAGGTCATGCATCGGGCTCCTTCAGCATGTAACCGACTCCGCGCACCGTATGCAGCAGCTTGTGGCGGTAGCCCTTGTCCATCTTCTGGCGCAAATATCGGATATACACGTCCACGACGTTCGTATCCCCGATGTATTCGTATCCCCATACGTCCGACAAAATCTCGTCGCGCGTCTTCTCCTCGTTCTTATGCCGGGCCAGGTAGAGCAGCAGCTCGAATTCGCGCGGCGTCAGGTCGATCGAGTGGTCTTTGCGGTACACTTTGCGCGTCAGCAGCTCGATGGACAAATCCCCGATTTTCAGGACGTCTTCGCTTTCCCCGTCTCTGGACGCCTTGAAAATCCGCAGCAGGTTGCACACGCGCGCGAGCAGCTCCTCCATCGCGAACGGCTTCGTGATATAATCGTTGGCGCCGTGCTCGAAGCCGCTGACTTTATCCGGCACAGTGTCCCGGGCCGTCAGCAGGATGACCGGCACGGCCGCGTCGTTCTGCCGGAGGCGCCGCAGCACCTCGATGCCGTTCAGCTCGGGCAGCATGACGTCCAGCAGCACCAGATCCCATTCTCCCGAGACGGCCATCTCCAGCCCTTTGCGGCCGTCCGCCGCTCTGCCGACGGCATAGCCTTCGTGCTCCAATTCCAATTGCAGAATGCGCGCGATGGAATCCTCGTCTTCGATAATCAATATATTTTCATGTTGGTTTGCATTCATTTCTCGATCACCTCACACAAATATGAGCCATCCGGCTCCCGCGGCGGCAAGCACCAGCAGCCAAGGCGGACATTTCCATACCGCGAGCGCCAGCAATGCGGCGCCCGCGAAAATCAAGTCGACGGGGGTGCGGACCGAGCTCGTCCATACCGGATCGTACAGTGCGGCGAACAGCAAACCGACGACCGATGCGTTCACCCCGCTTAACGCCGACCGGGCCGCCTTCCATTGTCTCAATCGCGACCAGTAAGGCATAACGCCCGCGACGAGCAGGAACGACGGGAGAAAGATGAAAGCGAGCGCGACGGCGGCCCTTAGCAAGCCTTCGAGTCCCGGCGCGGACACCGCGCCCAAATATGCCGCAAAGGTGAACAGCGGTCCGGGAATCGCCTGAGCGGCGCCGTAGCCGGCCAGAAATTGCTCCTCGCCGACGAGCCCCGTCGCCGCGACCTGCTCGTGCAGCAGCGGCAGAACGACGTGGCCGCCGCCGAACACGAGCGCTCCCGCGCGGTAGCCGATATCGGCGAATTGCAGCCAAGGCGCGTCATGCTTCGCCGCGGCCAGCGGCAATACCGCGAGCAGCGCGAAGAACAACGCCAGGCAAGCGACGGTCGCGGTCTTCTTCCCGCCGGGCCCGCGATCGTCCGCGGCGGCCGGCGGATTCGAACCCAGGAAGAGCGCGCCGGCGGCCCCGCATGCCAGGATCGGCACGAGCTGGCCGGCGATTCCGGGCGTCAAGATCGCGAAGCTTGCCGTCAGCGCCGCCATGGCGATGCGCGGACGGTCGGGAGTCAGCGTTCGGGCCATGCTCCACACAGCCTGGGCGACGACGGCCGCCGCCGCGAGCTTGAGCCCGTGAAGCCAGCCGGAATCCCCGAAGCCCGAAGCTTGCAAGCCGAACGCGAAGGCGACGAGCAGCGCGGCGGACGGCAGCGTAAATCCGAGCCATGCGGCGATGCCTCCCGCCATGCCCGCCCGCTGCATCCCGATCGCGATGCCGAGCTGGCTGCTGGCCGGACCTGGCAAAAATTGGCATAGCGCCGTCAAGTCCGCGAACGCCTCTTCGCTGAGCCATTTTTTACGGGATACGTAAAATTGGCGGAAGTAGCCGATATGGGCGACCGGACCTCCGAAGGAGGTCAATCCGAGCTTTAACGCGGACAAGCCGACTTCGATCCAACGCTTTTTCTGTTGCGACATCTCCGATGTTCACCCCGCCGTTCGCCCATTATCTCCCCTCTTATTGTAACATGGCTGTCAAAGCGGGGGAAAATCCGTCGTCCGAATTCGTTCGGCTTCGAGGCCGCTTCGCAGCTCAAACGTCCAGCTCCGCAAAGCTTCGTCGAACAGCCGGGAAGTTTTCGCGTCCCGGGGCAGCCCCTCTCCCCGCCATAGCGCCTCGCGCACCGACGATGCCGACAGCATCGGCAGAAGCGCTCGCGCGCGTTCGGGCAGCAGGCTCAGCCATGCAGTCCGGTCCGCAAAGGCGTGATCCCGGTTCGCGAGCCAGAAGCTGCGGATTGTTCGCCGGTTCGCCTCGCGGTTCAATTCCAGGCATGCCGCCTGGCGGCGCAGCGACCATTTCGCCGGATAGCAATCCGCCACCATCGCGATCTCGTCTGCCGATCGCAGCAGCCATGCGGACATTTCCGTCCGGTCCCAGCGGCTCGACACGTCCAATAGCACGAGCGGCACGCCCAGTCTCCGCAGCCATTTCGCGAAATCCCGGTCCGGAGCGCGATGGGCCGCGGCGGACGGATCCGGATCGAGCGGGTAATAGGCCGCAGCGCCTTCGCGCCACGCGGGCGCCGCCGGACCGCGTCCGTTCGGGCTCGCGAAGGCGGCGCCTCGCGGCATCCGCCTCGCTCCGTTCAGCAGGCCGTGGAGCTCCGCGTCTCCCCCCGGACATTCGACGAGCGCGTGGGAAACGCCTGCTCGGGACAACGCCCCGGACAGCGCCAACGCCGCGAAGGTCGCGCCGGCTCCCGGGTAGGCGGAGGCGATCGCGACGACCCAGACGTTCCCGTAAGCGCGGCCGCCGGCGGACGATCGACGGGAACGGCCGTCTTCGCCCGATACGTCGAGCTTGATCGCGCGCAGCTCCTCCAGCAGCTCTTCCGCCGATTGCGGCCGGTTTCGCGGATCGTCCGCCAGCAAGCGTTCGAGCAAGCGCAGGAAATCCGCTGTCGCGTCTTCTTGCAGCGCATCGTTCAGCGGACCGCGATGCCTCATCGCGAAGCCGCCCCCGGACAGCAGGAAATAAGCGAGCGCGCCGAGACCGTACAGATCGGTGCGGCCGTCCGACTGCTCCCCTCGCAGCTGTTCGGGCGCCGCGAAACCGGGCGTGCCTAGCTGAAGAGTGTCGCTGAGCCGATTCTCGCGATACCTCCGGGCGATGCCGAAATCGACGAGGATCGCCCGGTCGTGCGCATCCAGCAGCACGTTGGCCGGCTTCAAGTCCCGGAAGACGACGGACGGACGACGGGCGTGCAAATACGTGAGCACTTCGCACAAATCGATCAGCGCGTCGAGCACGAACGGAAACGGCAGCCGCAGGCCGCAGCGTTCGAAACGTTCCGCAAGCGTGTCGCCCGCGACGTATTCCATGACGATGCAGGCGACGCCGTCGTCGTCCGGCGGATAATAATCGACGATCGCCGGCAAATGCGGATGATCCAGTTCGCTCAGCAACTGGGCTTCCGGCAGAAACGCGCGCCGCTCTTCGGGAAGCGGGCGCGTCAGCTTCAGCGCCCTCTTCTTTCCGCCCAGCCGCGTATCCTCCGCCAAATACACCCTTCCCATGCCGCCCTTGCCGATCGGCATGACGATCCGATACCGTTCCCCGTACAGCTGTCCCTCCGCCAGTTCCATCCCGCCTTGTCGTCGTCCGCTCATCGTTCGCTCCTCTCCCCGCGTATAAATAAATCCCGCATGCGAACGAAGTCTTGACGCGCAAGATTTCGTCCGAATGCGGGATGCTTTCCCGTCGCGGCCGCTTTATTTTCTTTTCACCCATATTGTAACTTCTTCGCGATTATGAAACAACTGCTTGATCTTCCGCACGTCGAAGTGTCTTCCATACGCCTCCGCCAGCTCCTGTATGCTCTGGAACGGCTTGCGGTGCATCAGCTTCAAGGTGATGACGCCCGAGCCTCCGGCGGAAATCGCCGGCGCCAGCTCGGAGACGATGCGGCACGTGTGATGCGGATCCCAACTCATGTCGCACACGAACAGATCGAACGTGCCGGGCGCGAACGAGACGTCCGCCGCATTCCGGCGAATGTGCTGCAAATTCGGGTGCAGCGCGAGCGACGGATCCATCTCGGCCGGATCGACCGCCGTCACTTTCAAGCCGCGATCCAGCAGCACAGACGTCCAGCCTCCCGGCGCGGCGCCGAGATCGAGCGCGTTGGAGAAGCGGTCCAGCGGCAGGCCGAACGCCCGCTCCGCCTCCAGCAGCTTGAACGCCGCCCGGGAAATCAAATTGTCGTCCCGGCGGAAGCGCACCGCACCGCCCGGCCAGTCGGACAGATTGTCGCGGGGCAAGGAGCAGCCCAGCAGCAGCTTCTTCTTGGCGGCGTAGACGGAGACGATCCAATCGGCGTCCCGCACGACCGTCTCTCCGCCCAACTCGGCGACGACCGGCGCGATCTTGTCCCGGCCCTCGGCGGAAGAGAACGGAAACGGACTGTTCTGCTCCTTGCGCACTTGAATCGCGACTTTGCGACCGTTGACCTTGTCCCCAAGACCGCTCGCGTAGGCTCGGAGCTGTTCGGCGACCCGCTCGGCGTCCCCCGACGCTTCGTATTCGGCTTCCGCCGGGAACAGGTGCCTCAGGAATATCGGTTCGTTGCGCCGCAAGTCCTTGAGCAGCGGCTCGGGCTCGGCGTCGCCGTTCGTGAACGTGAATGTCTCGCCGGGGGCAAGACCGGACAGCCGGGCGCCGGGAATGCGACGGCGAATCTCTTCCATCGCGTAGGGCGCGAAGCCCGGATTGGCGGTGCCGACGTATACGTTCATTGGCCGCTCCCCGTTCCGACTTCGATCCACGGGCGCTCGCCGCTCCAGCGAACCTCGATCGGAAGATCGTAGGCTTCCCTCAGCAGCGCCGGCGTCAGCGCCTCCCGCTTCTCTCCCGAAGCGATAATGCGTCCTTCGGACATCAGCGCCACGTGCGTGAATAGCGGAACGATTTCTTCGATATGATGGGTAACGTACAAGATCGACAAATCCTGCTCGGCGAAATCGGACAACGACTGCAGGAACTTCTCCCGTTCGAACAGATCCAGGCCGGCGCAAGGCTCGTCCAGTATGAGCAGCCGCGGCGAAGCCATCATCGTCCGGGCGAGCAGCGCCTTCTTGCGCTCCCCCTGGGACAGCGCGCCGAACGGCTGCTCCGCCATATGGCCGAGGCCGACGCGTTCCAGCTGCGCGTAAGCCCGCTCCCGGACCTCCCGCGGAATCTCCTCGTAAAAGCGCAGAAAGGCGAAAGCCCCGCTGGCGACGATCTCCCATAGCGGGTCGCTCAGCGTCATTTTCTCGATCAGCGCGGGGCTGATATAGCCGATCTCCTTCCGGACCTCCCGCACGTCGACCGTACCGTAACGGTTGCCGAGCACGTCGATCGTCCCCGACGTCGGGAACAAATAGCCGGTGGCCATCTCGAGCACCGTCGATTTGCCGCAGCCGTTGCGTCCGAGCAACGTCCAATGCTCGCCGGCCCGGACGCGCAAGTCGACGCCGCGCAAAATGTCGCGATCCCCTTGGCGGTATTTCAAACCTTGCAAATGTATCATGGTTTATTCCTCTCGATCCTTAATCGGTCTACCAGCTCCACGACGGACGGAAACCGGTACGTCGCGCTCCACGAGCCGTCCCGGCGCTTGAAGAGCAGGCAAGGCACGCTCTCGATCCGGAAGCGCTGGGCAAGCTCGGGCATGACGTTCAAATTCGCGGAAGACACGGGCAGCTCGGGAACGAGCTTCGTCGCGACTTCGAGCATCTTTCTCGCGGCTTGGCAAGTGCCGCACAGCGGCGTATGGACGAAGACGGCGAACGGAGCGGGCGTGAACGTCCACGCCTTTTTCCAATCCGCCGGCCGCCACTCAAGCATGGCCGCTGCCCGCCGCCGCGGCTTCCAGCACGCCGGGCGGCATCGGACCGTCGTGGATTTCGACGCCGGCCGGGTCCGCCGCCCTCAGCTCCTTCACCATGCGGGCTCTGCCCGAAGGGCTCGAGGAATGAACGAATATTCTCCGCGGATATTTGCCGCTCTCGACGATGCCGCGCACGACCGCCATCCCGTTCGGCTGTCCGTAGCCGAGCTCGAAGTCGAGCGACAAAATGTCGACCTCGCATTCCGCAAGCAAAAGCAAGCACTCCTCCGCCGACCTCGCGGCGGCGAATCCGCGCGGGCATGGCCGCACGTCGTCCAAATATACGTTGATCATCCGAATGCCTCCCCCGACCATTCTTTCACGAGCGCAAGCTGCGCGCGGTGCGTTCCGTCCGCGCCCGCGGGCGTTTCCAGCACGAACGGGACATCCCGCAGCTCCGGCGTGCCGAGCAGCGCCGTCATTCCTTCCTTGCCGATCCAGCCTTCGCCGATCGCCGCATGCCGGTCCTTGCGGGAGCCCGACGGATACCGGGAATCGTTCAGGTGGATCGCCTTGACGTGCTCCCAGAATCCGAGCTTCCCCGCCCGTTCGGCGAATTCGGCCCATCGTCCCGGCCGCCATTCGCCGCTCGCGAACAGATGGCACGTGTCGAGAACGAAGCCGACCTGGCCGGGACGATCGACCAAGCCGCGAATTTGCGCCAGCTCCTCCGGCGTCGTCCCCATCGGGCCGTGGTCGCCAGCCTGATTCTCCAGCAGGACGAGCGCTTTGCCGTTCCAGGCCGCCGTAACCCCGTTGATCCAGCGTACGACATTGCGGTACCCTTCCAGCGGATCCTTGCCTTTGTACGCGCCGAAATGAACGACGACCCCGATCGAGCCGCACGCCTCCGCGATCTGCAGATCGTTCAGCGTGCACAGCGCCATTCGCCGGGCCGCCTCGCCCTCGCTCGCCGGATTGACCGGATACGGGCCGTGCGCGATCGACCGGACGTCGCGTTCCCGGCACCATTCGGCGCATCTCCCGGCGTCGCCTCCGTCGAAAGCTTTCGGCTGCAGCGTGCGCGGATTTTTCGGAAAGTACTGAAACGCGGAGCCGCCGAGGGCGACCGCGTATTCCGCCGCCTTGCGATAGCCGTGCCGCGTGCTGACATGGCTGCCCGTGCGAATCGTCATGCCGGCGGCTGGCACAGCGGGCAATAAAACATTTTGCGCCCCGCCGTCGACTCGAACCGGATCGGCGTGCCGCACGCTTCGCACGGCTCGCCTTCCCGGTCGTACACCTTGCACCGCTCGTCGTAGCCGCCCGTCGTTCCGTCTCCTTCGGTGAGCGGACGATCCATGTAGCCGCCGGCCTCCTTCGCTTCGGTCAGCACCTTGCGAATCGAACGATAGAGCCGGCCGGCTTGCTCCTCGTCCAGCGAATTCGCTTGCAGCGCCGGATGGAGCTTGGCGTCGAAGCAGATTTCGTCGCTGTAGCAATTGCCGATGCCGGCCAGGAAGCGTTGGTCGGTCAACGCCGTCTTCAGCTTGCTTCTCTTCTTCCGGAGCAGCTCGCGGAAAGCTTCCGGCGTCAATCTCGGATCGAAGGGCTCCGGTCCGAGCTCCTTCATCCGCTCGAGCGCGGCTTTGGCCGTCAGCAGATGAAGATAGCCGAGCCGCAGTCCGCCGAAGTAGAGGGAATGGCCGTTGCCGAACGCGAGAATGACTTGAAAATAGCTGTCCGGCCTCGGTCCGTGTTCCCCGTAGAACAGCCAGCCCCCCAGCATTAAATGCAAGACGAGCCGGCGGCCGTCGTCCAGGTGGAAGAGCAGGTGCTTGCCCCTGCGCTCCACGTACAGAACGGCGCGCCCGACGAGGGCGCTTTCGAAGCGATCCGCGGGTTCGTTGACCGACGCGGCGCGATTGACGGTCGCTCCCGCGATTCGTTGACCGCCGAGCAGCGTGGACAATCGCTCGCGGTAATGTTCCATTTCCGGGTATTCCGGCATAAACTTGACTCCCTTTCTGCTCGTGATGGCTGCACCGGATTTGTCCGAACCGATGTCTATTTCCCGAATAACAGCTCCTCCAATTGAGCCGGGCCTTCGCACACGGCATCCGGCGATACGCCGGCCGCGGCGCAGCGTTCCTCCCAGTCGGCGGCATTGCACAGTCCCGTCAGGACCAGGATCGACGGACAGCCCGCGTCGCGGGCCGCGGCCAAGTCCGTATGCGGATTGTCGCCGATGACCCACGTTCTTTCCGGCTCCGTCCCGGCCAAACGCAACGCGTAATCCATCAGGACGCGGGACGGCTTGCCGATGACGACCGGCTCGATGCCGGTCGCCGCTTGCAGGACGGCGCCGACGCTGCCGGCCCCCGGGATGAATCCCCCGTTCACGGGCAGCAGCCGGTCCGGATTCGTCTGCACGAACGCGGCGCCGTTCAGCAGATGGCGGACGCCTGCGGCCAGGCGATCGTAAGTCAGCCCGCGGTCGAGCCCTTGCACGACGACGGACGCTTCGCCGTCGCCCTCGCGCCGCCACAATCGAACGCCGGCCTCGCGCAGAGCTTCGACGAGTCCGCCTTCTCCGATGGCGTATGTAACGGCGCCGGGATAAACCGACCGCACGTAATCGGCGGCCGCCAGCGCCGAGGTCGCGACCCGCTCCTTCTCGGCGGGAATGCCCAGCTTGCGCAAGTGGCCCGCGACTTCGGACGGCGTTCTCGTGGAGTTGTTCGTTACGAACAAGCTTAGCATGCCCCGCGCTTGCAATCCAGCGATCAAATCGCCGGCGCCCGGAATCGGCTCGTCTCCCCGGTAGAGCGTGCCGTCCAAGTCGAACAGCAGCGCCTGCGGCGGAGGCAACCGTTTAATATCGTTAAGTAAGTAGATCAAGCTGCCCTTGCTTCCTTTCTCTCGCGACTTTCTCCCTCAATCTGTCCACGCGTCGCTTCAGCTCGCGGCTTGCCTCCGCGCGAACGGCGGCGTCCCGGATCAGGCTGGCGCGCTTGCCGGCCAGCTCCAACGCTTTTTCCGCATAAGTTAATGCCGTTAATAATTTCTTGTCCCGATGTTCGTAGTGCATGGCCAACTCGACGTGCGCTTCCCATCTCGGAATCGCGGCCGCTTCCGCGTGTTCGGCGAGCCTGCGCCATAAGGCGATCGACGTCTCGTATTTTCCCGCTTTCTTGTAACGGGCCGCCAGGGGGAGCAGCCAGGACGCGTCCGCGCGATCGCCGAGTCCGAGCAGTTGTACGAACAGCCGCTCCGCGTCGTCCGATTTCCCGTGCTGGTCCAGCCACACCGCCGTGCGGTACAGCTCTTCGCCTTCCGGCAACGCCTCTCCGGACGAACGGTCTTCCCCGCCGAGAAGCTTGCCGAAATGGACGGCCAGCGAGGCCAGCGTCAAGATGTCCTTCTCGTTGTGCGCGTACACGCCGCGAAGATGCGCGGGATCGCCGTCGCTCAAAAATTGAAAATACAAGGAAGGCGCGAGCGAGCCGGGAACGTCTTCGCCTCTCCGGATGCCCAGCCTCGCCTCCTCCACGATGCCCAGCCGGCACGAAGGCAGCGTGTTGCGCCAGAGCGCCCGCGACGGATGCAGGAAGTCGAGATGGCTCGGCTCCTTGCCGTTCCGGCGCCAGCCGTTCAGAATGAACCGGTTGGCGAGCACCGGCCAATCGAAGGTGCGTCCGTTGTAGGTCGCCAGATGCGTCTTGTCTTGCAAGCGGCCGAGCAAATAAGTCAACATAGCCCGCTCTTCGCCGGGATGGCGGATCAGCGTCTGCTCGACGACGAAGGCCGAATCGGTCAAGTAACCGAAGCCGATCATGAACGGCACGTTGCCGGTCCCGACGCCGAGCCCCGTCGTCTCCGTATCGAGGAACAACAGGCGGCGGGGGTCGATCGGCTCGCTCGTCTTGTTCTGGCGGACGGCGATCGGCCTGAGGTGCGGCGCGCAGGCGTGCAAATCCCCCAGCTCATGCCGGCCGTGCCGGTACGCCAGCGGGTACTCGACCCGACGGAGGAGAAACGGCCCGTCTTCGTTGGCGAGCTGTTCGACCCCGAGCCGGCGAAACGCTTCCGGAAGCCCGGCATCGCCGATCGCATCGCGGGCGCGGACTTCGGGCTTCCCGCTTGCCGCCTCCCCGCTTCCTTCTCCGCGCGCCGTTTCGGCCAAACCGGCCTCGGACGTCCTCAGCCGGTTCAAGCGTTCCCTGAGCGAGCTCATGCCCCGCTCTCCGTTCCTTGCAGCAGCGACAACGCCAGCTCCTTGCCGAGCAAGCCGACTTCCTCGATCGGTCCGACACAAGCCGGACAGCCGCTCAGGCAGCCGCATCCGGTAATGAGCCGCCGCGCCTCCGCCAGCAGCTCGTCGTGCATCTCGTACAGTCTGCGGCTCAAGCCGATCCCTCCCGGATAACGGTCGTAGAAGTAGATCGTCGGCCGCTTCGTGTGCGTCGCCTTGACCTGCGGCACGACGCGGATGTCGAGCGGATCGCACATCAGATGAAGCGGCGCGAGATGGATCAGGACGTTCGCGAGCCCGAGCAGCGCCATCTGCATGTCGTTGGCGCTTCGCTTCGCCGATTCCTCCTCCGAGAAGGAAAACCAGTAACCGCTCGTATGCAGCACTTCTTCCGGCAGATGAATCGGACCGGAGCCGATGTTCTCATGCGTTCTGAGCCGGATTTTCTTGAAAATCGTCGGCTTGGCCATGACGGTCACTTCGCCGTATTGGCGTTCCAGCGGTCCGCCGAGCGTCTCCATGTCGACGTGCAGCACCTTCAGCTCCACCGCGAGGCTCGCATCGGTGAAGTAGTCGACGTTCACTTCGCGCACGTACGCTTTCTTTTCCGGATAGTCGAGCTTCTCCACCTGATATTGCACGCCTTCGTGCAAATAGATCGCTTCTTCGTGGATGAGCGTCGGGGCGCTGAAACGGTCGACTTCGCCGATCACCCGATGCCCTTCCGTCTGATCGATGATCACGAAATTTTCCTGCGCGGCCGAGCGCAGCGAGATGTTGTGGGCGGGAAACGCCTGCTCCATCCAGTACCAGCGGCTGCCGACCTTGTGCAGCACTTTCTCCTCGGCGAGAAATTCGAGCAGGTCGCTCAGCTTCTCCCCGCCGAACGCGTCTCCTTCCTCGAACGGAAGCTCGTAGGCCGCGCATTTCAAATGATCGAGCAAAATGAGCAGGTTATCGGGATGGATGCGCGCCTCTTCCGGCGGGCGTCCCAGAAAATAGTCCGGATTTTGGATCAAATATTGATCGAGCGGATTGCTGCTGGCGACGAGAAACGTGACGGAGCAGCCTTGCCGGCGCCCGGCGCGGCCGGACTGCTGCCACGTGCTGGCGATCGTGCCCGGATAGCCGTTGAGAACGCACGCCTGCAGCTGGCCGATATCGATGCCGAGCTCGAGCGCGTTCGTGCTGACGACGCCGCGAATCTCGCCGCTCCGCAATCCCCGCTCGATCTCCCGGCGCAGCTTCGGCAAGTAGCCGCCGCGATAGCCGCGGATCGTCTTGGGCCCGAGCTCGCGCTTGATGTTCTCCTGCAAATATGTCAGCAAAATTTCCACCCGCACGCGGCTGCGGGCGAACACGATCGTCTGAATGCCGCTCTTCAGCAGCAGCGCGGCCAGCTTCTGCGATTCAAGCACGCTGCTGCGGCGAATGCCGAGCTGCTGGTTGACGACCGGCGGATTGTAGAACACCATATGCTTCTCGCCCGCCGGCGCCCCGTTGTCGTCCACGAGCGCGACCGGTTCCCCGAGCAGCCGCTCGGCATGCTCCCGCGGATTGCGGATCGTCGCGGATGCGCACAGAAATTGCGGCTCGCTGCCATAGAAGCGGCATATCCGCTTCAGCCGGCGGATGACGTTGGCCACGTGGCTTCCGAAGACGCCCCGATAAGCATGCAGCTCGTCGATGATGACGTATTTGACGTTTTCGAACAGCTTGACCCATTTCGTATGATGGGGCAAAATCGCGGAGTGCAGCATATCCGGGTTCGTGACGACGATATGGCCCGCGTTGCGGATCGCTTGGCGAACGGTCGGAGGCGTATCGCCGTCGTAGGTATGCGTCTTGATGTCGGCTTCCATCCGATCCGCCATTTCCTGCAGCTCCGCGACCTGGTCTTGCGCCAGCGCCTTCGTCGGGAACAGATAGAGCGCTCTCGCGCTGTCGTCCTCGAGCAGCCGCTGAAGGACGGGCAGATTGTAGCATAGCGTCTTGCCGGAGGCGGTCGGCGTGACCGTCACGACGTGGCGTCCCGCCTTCGCCGCTCGGAAAGAAGCCTCTTGATGCGTATACAAGCTCGCGATCCCTTTCGCGCGCAGCGCCTCGGCCAGCTTCGGGTGGACGGTATCCGGCAACGGCGCCGTCCGGGCCGGCTTGGCCGGCTCGGTGTGCCAGAACGTGACGTTCTCCATCAGCTCCGGCCGGCTTCGCAGCAGGCCGAGCCATTCCTCCACCGATTCCGCCTTTTGCGTATATGGATTCATGACAGTTCTCCCGTTCGGCTTTTTCAGTCTATGTCATTTCCCTATGCTCTCCATTGTACAGAATACATGTTCGCCCGGCAACGGTCGTTTGCGGCGGCGTTTCGACAAATTCGAGCCCGGATTGCGCTCGGGTTCCCCCGTTTTCGCAGCGATCGGGCTTCATGCGACATTCCGTGTCGGCTCCTGCGCTTTCCCGGGAAAAGATCGGAGCGGAATATCCGCCCTTCCCGTTGCCCATACTATTCGCGGGCATCTGCCCAAGTCACGATGAAGGAGAAGTGAATCGCCCATGGCCAAACCCGACGACCGTTCGGATAACGTAGAGAAGCTTCAAGAAGCCGTCCAGAACACGATCGACAATCTGGAAGAATCGGAGAACTATCTCGAAGAACATTCCGAAGAGCTGTCCCCCGACGAATCAGACGCTTTGAACGCCAAGAACGAAAATCGCCGCGAGGCGATATCCGGCCTTCGCAGCGAAATTCGGGACGAAGCCGAATTCCAGGAATAACGGAACAAGCGGCAAGAGGATGAATAGCGGTAAGAACCCCGAGACGAATCGCCGATTGGGCGAATTCGCTTCGGGGTTCTTCTTCGCGCGAATCCGTCTGCCGGACCCAGTTAAGCTTTGTCTACATTGAAGTACTGCGCTTCCGGATGGGCGAACACCATCGCCGACACGCTCGCCTCCGGTTCCATCATGAAGCCTTCGGTCAATTCGACGCCGATATCTTCGGGCTTCATCAGCTCGAACAGCGGGACCTGGTCTTCAAGATCAGGGCATGCCGGGTATCCGAACGAAACGCGAATGCCTTGATAGCGCGCGCCGAACCGCTGCTTCATCGTCATGTTCGCCGGATCCGGGAAGCCCCAAATGTCCCGCATCATATGATGCACGCGTTCCGCGAGCCCTTCCGCGACTTCCAGCGCGGTCGCGAGCAGCGCATGGGAACGAAGATAATCGCCGCTTTCCTTCCATTTCTCCCCCTGCTCGCGTGCGCCTTGGCCCGCGGTGACGACGAGGAAGCCGACGGCGTCCATGACGCCGCTGTCGACCGTCTTAAGGAAATCCGCCAGGCACAGGTACGGCTCCACCTGCTGGCGCGGAAACGAAAACCGCTTCAGCACGCGGGTGAGATCCGCTGGATCGTAGATCAAGATATCGTTGCCGTCCGACTGGGCCGGGAAAAACCGGTACATCGCCTGAGGATTCAACCACCCTTGCGCTTGCGACTGCTTCAGAATGTCGTCGACCGTCGCTTTCAGGCTTGCGGTTCTTTCGTCCCCGGCAGCCAGCAGATCGTCGACATTGCCTTTCAAGCCCAAATGGTGACCAAGCAGCATCTGCATGTTGACGTACGGCATGACGTGCGAGATCGGGTAGTCCCGCAGGACGTGCCGCTCGTAATCCGGCGGAGCGAACACCGGGGCGTCCTGCGAAATGCCGGAACGGCGAGCCCTGGTCGCCTCGGGCAGCGCCTTGGCTGGTTTGCCGGCTTCCTCCGCGAGCTTCGCCTGGGCGGCCCGATGCTCCTCCACGATGCGCGCGCGCTGTCCCGGATCGCTGAGCTTGTTGGCGAGCTCGAGCCCTTCCATCGCGTCCTTCGCGTACAGGACGACGCCGTCGTATTCCGGCGCGATCCGGCTTTTCGTGAACTTGCGCGTCAGCGCCGCCCCGCCGACGAGGATCGGGGCGTCGATGCCGGCGTTGCGCAAGTCCTGCGCCGTCACGACCATCTGCTGGGCCGACTTGACGAGCAGGCCGGACAATCCGATCGCGTCGGGATTTTCCTTGCGCACAGCTTCGATGATTTGATCCGGCGGCACCTTGATGCCGAGGTTCACGATCTGGTAGCCATTATTCGATAGGATAATCTCCACCAGGTTCTTGCCGATATCGTGGACGTCGCCTTTGACCGTCGCGAGCATGATTTTGCCCTTGACGGCGGACTCCGTCTTCTCCATATGCGGCTCGAGCCGGGCGACGGACGCCTTCATGACCTCGGCGCTTTGCAGCACCTCCGCCACGATCAATTCGTTGTTGTTGAACAGCCGTCCGACCTCGGACATCCCCTCCATCAGCGGGCCGTTGATGATGTCGAGCGGCCCATACTTGGTCAACGCTTCGTCGATGTCGGCCGCGAGCCCGTCCTTGCTGCCTTCGACGACGTAGTTGGCCAGCCGCTCTTCCAGGGTGAGATTTTGCGCCTTCTCTTTTTTCTCCACTTTCTTGTCGCGGAAGGCGGACACGAACGCGGCGAGCGTGTCGTCGTTCGTGTCGTACAGCAAAGCTTCGGACAGCTTGCGCTCGTGCTCCGGGATGGAAGCGTACCGCTCCAGCTTCTCGGTGTTCACGATCGCGTAATCAAGCCCCGCCTTCGTGCACTCGTAGAGGAAGACGGAATTGAGCACCTCGCGTCCCGCCTCCGGCAAGCCGAAAGAAATGTTGCTGATGCCGAGAATCGTCTGGCAAGCCGGCAAGGCGGCTTTGATCAGCCGGATGCCTTCGATCGTCTCCTTCGCCGAGCCGATATATTGCTCGTCGCCCGTGCCGACCGGAAAGACGAGCGGATCGAAAATGATATCCTCGGCTCGAAGTCCGTACTTGTTCACGAGCAGATCGTGCGAACGAATCGCCACGTCCCGTTTGTCCTCCCGCGAGATCGCCTGCCCGCGTTCGTCGATCGTGCCGACGACGACGGCCGCGCCGTAGCGGTGCAGCAGCGGCACGACCTTCTCGAATTTCTCTTCGCCGTCTTCCAGGTTGATCGAATTGATGATCGATTTGCCTTGAATATGCTTCAGCGACATCTCGATGACGGCGGCGTCCGTCGTATCGACCATGAACGGCACTTTGACCTTCTTCGTGGCGAACTCCAAAAATTGCCGCATATCGGACGTCTCGTCCCGGTCCGGATCCTGAAGGCAAATATCGATGACGTGGGCGCCCGTCTTGACTTGGGCTCTGGCGATTTCGGACGCTTCCTCGTACTTTCCTTCGGCGATCAGCCGCTTGAACTTGCGCGAGCCGAGCACGTTCGTGCGCTCGCCGACCATGTAAGGCCGGTTGTCCTGCTCGATATAGACCGTCTCGATGCCGGAGACCGCCGGCGGATGCTCGCCTTCAATCTTCCTCGGGGCGACGTCCTTCATCGCTTCCGCGATCGCGGCGATATGCGCCGGCGTCGTGCCGCAGCACCCCCCGGCGACGTTCAGCCAACCTTGCTCGGCGAAAGCCCTCAGCTTCTTCGCAAGCGAATCGGGAGACTCGTGATAGTTGCCGTTCTCGTCCGGCAGTCCGGCGTTCGGGTAGCAGCTGACCGCCGTTTTCGCGATAGAAGCCAGCGTCCGGATATGGTCGCGCATGAACTCCGGCCCGGTCGCGCAGTTGAGGCCCATCGAGACCGGGTTCAGATGCTCGAGCGAGACGTAGAACGATTCGATGTTCTGGCCGGCCAGCGTCGTCCCCATCGGCTCGATCGTGCCGCTGATCATGATCGGGAGTTCCCTTCCCGCCTCCGCGAACGCCTGACGGATGCCGATGCTGGCCGCCTTGACGTTCAATGTATCCTGGCACGTCTCGACCAAGAGGCAATCCGCGCCGCCTTCGATCAGCGCGAGCGTCTGCTCCCGGTAGTCGTCGATCAGCTGATCGAACGTGACGCCGCCGGTGACGGACAGCGTCTTCGTCGTCGGGCCAAGCGCTCCCGCGACGTAGCGCGGCTTGTCGGGGGTTGAATATTTATCGCAGGCTTCCCGCGCGAGCTTCGCCGCAGCGAGATTGATCTCGCGGGCTTTGTCCGGGATGTCGTATTCCGACAGCACGACCGCGGTCGCACCGAACGTGTTCGTTTCGATAATATCGGAACCTGCCGCCAAATAGGCTTCATGAATGGCGGAGATGACGTCGGGACGAGTCAGCACGAGCATCTCGTTGCAGCCTTCGAGCTCTTCGCCGCCGAAATCGGCTGCCGTCAGGTCCGCTTGCTGGATCATCGTGCCCATCGCGCCGTCAAGGATGAGGATTTTGGATTTCAAAGCCTCTTGCAGAGACGGTTTGCTTTGCGTTAAAGTCATAATTAGGTCTCTTCCCCTGTCTGTCAAATCGTTAAACTCTATAGTATCAGAATCCTTTCGGCACGAAAAGATGCACGTCGACAGCTTCGCGGAATTGGACTATAATAAAGGCATGAATTCACATTGGGAAAAGAGGGATTAACGATGGCAGAAATTCGCATCCGCAATACGAACGAAAGAATTTCCGGCGAGGCCGAGGTCGGCGCCTTCCTCGCGAAGCAGAACGTCCTGTACGAGCACTGGGACACGAGCAAGCTGCCGTCAGAACTGGTCGACAAATTCACGTTGACCGACGAGGACAAGGAGAAGATTCTGTCTACGTACGACAAGGAGATTCGCGACCTTGCAGGACGTCGCGGCTACAAGACGTGGGATTTGATCGCCCTGTCCGAAGCGACGCCGGATCTGCCCGCGCTGCTGAAGAAGTTCGAGCAGGTGCACACCCATACGGAGGACGAAGTGCGCGCCATTACAGCCGGTAAAGGCATCTTCATTATTAAAGGCGACGATGAAACCGGTTATTTCGACGTCGAGCTGAGCGCCGGTGACGTCATCTCGGTGCCCGAAGGCCAGCCCCACTTCTTCACGCTCATGGAGAACAAGGCGATCGTCGCCGTTCGCCTCTTCATCGAACCGGCCGGCTGGGTCGCCCAGCCGTTCGAGGATCCGGCTTTCGTGAAATAAACGGCAAGCAGCGCCCGGCAACGACTTAAGGAGCCGTCCCAATCGATCGGGGACGGCTCCTTTGTTCGTCTATTTCGCAAGCTTCCGCAACAATTGCGGAAGCTCCTCCAAGCTTGTTATTTCATAAGCGGGAATAATTTCGTCGTTTCGAACAATCCCATGGCGGTTGATCCATATGGACGTCATCCCGACCCGGTTCGCTCCGAGAATGTCGGTCGTCAGCTTGTCGCCGACCATGACGCCTTCCGCTGGCGAGATGCCGATCCGTTCCATGGCGTGCGCGAATAGCCTGGAAGACGGCTTGCCTTCGCCGAAGTCGCCCGAGACGATAATCTCGTCGAAATAGGGAATCAAATCCGGCATGCCGTCCAGCTTCTCCTGCTGCAGATCCGGAGATCCGTTCGTCAGCAGCAGCAGCTTGTACCCCGGCTTCAGTTCGTCCAATACGGCGAACGTTTCGTCGTAGACGTACTTGAGCTTGCGTCTCTGCGCGGGAAACATCTCCGCGAGCTGCAAGCCGAGCTCGGGCTTGTCCGCCCCAAGCGCCGACAAGCCTCTCGTCCAGGCGCTCACCCGGTAGCCCGGAGCGAGCTCCCGAAGCTTGCGGAACATCGGGTGATCTCCCCGCTCGAACTTGCCCCATAACGCCTCGAACGGATTGATGCCGATCATTTGCGCGAAGCCGTAGGTTTCGTAGGATTCGTACAACGCCCTGGCTTCCTTGCGAACGGCGGCCTCGAGCTCGTCCTCGTCCAAGCCGGTCGCTTCCGCGCCGTATCTGCAAGTCGCCTTGAACGCTTCCTTCACGCTTCGGTCGTCCCATAACAGCGTATCGTCCAAATCGAAAAGCACTGCCTTAATTGCCATGCTGCCGTCCCTCACTTTGCTTTGACTTCCATCTCGACGCGATGAAGCTCCGCGTACTTCTGCAACCTCTCCGCCATACGGTCGATCGGGAAACGGTTCATCCACTTGGAGAATACCCAGTTCGTTCCCTTCACGGACTCGATGATGACGTAGCCGGGCTGAACGACGATTTTACGGACTTCGGCCGGACGCAGCGTCTTGTATCCGGTAAACTTGCGCGTCTCGAGCGTGTCGCGGGTGACCGCCAAGTACGGACGGCGGAAGTAATAGAATACGGCCAGCAAAATGTAACAGATGACCGTGACCCAGAACAAGGTGGGATCCTGCATGAAGTTTCCGGACCAAGGCTGGGACAACATCAAATAAAAGAGGATCAGCAAGATAAGAAGGGCGGGCACGATATAGTTGCGGCCTTGGAACCGGTCGACTTGCGGCGAGCTGCCGCCGACCCGTTGCTTGCCTTCTTTTTTGCGGCGTTTATTGATTTGCTTCTGATTTTTCTCGACCATCCGTTCCCAAGAGCGGGACATGAGACTTCCTCCTCGTCATGCTTCGTCAAGCGTCGTTCTCTTTCTGTAATCCTCCAATAGATCGGAGATCGGCATCCGTCGGTCAATGCTTGACGGCAGGCGCGTCGACGACCTCGATCCGGTCCAGCTCTTGCCGGAAATTTTGCTTGAAGATCGCCAAATATTGCTTGCGCAGCTTGTCCCGCTCCGCGAGTTCGCTCTCGTTCAATCCTTCGGATTTATTTTTACGCGATAATTCGTTAATCCGCCGGATCAAGCTGTCCATATCCAAGGTGCATTCTCCCCTTTCTGCATCTCTTCTACTTTGCCATTATCGCGGATAGCTTGTCAAGAAAACGAACGTCCTGCCGCCTCATCTTCTCTTTGCCCCACCGCCCCGTCGTTCCACCTCTCTCTTCCCACCGCCGTCATTCCACTTCTCCCTTCCCACCCGCCCGTCACTCCACCTCTTCCTTCCCACCAGCCCCGTCATTCCATCTCTTCCTTCCAACAACCCAGTCGTTCCACCTCTTCCTCCCACAACCCAGTCGTTCCACCTCTTCCTTCCCGCCGCCCGCGGCCGTTCGGACAGAGGATCCGCTAATTGTGAACAAAACCGAGTTTTGCGCGCCTTTGCGGACAGAAAATCCGTTATTTGGCTCCGAGAGTGCGATTTCGGCCATTGATCGTCGATATAACGGATCCTCTGTCCGATTCGCCTTCAAAATGAGGCGTTTTCGACAATATAACGTCTTCTGTGTCCGATCGCTATTGTATTTCGTGCAACTAATTCAGGTCCAATTCGCCCCTGCCAATTCGATAATTGCATAAATACAACTAATTCAGGCTATTTCCCTTCATTCACGCCCAGTTTGGACAGATTAGTTGTACTTTGTGCAATTATATAAAAAATCCGTAAAATTTCCGGACCATTAATTGTACTGCATACAACTAGTGCAAGGAACGTGGCGAGGCGTGAGGAGCGAAGGTGCGAGAGTACGGAGAAACGAAGTGTGAAAGTACAGTTGCGAGGTGCGAGGTTGCGGCGGCGTAGAGTACGACTGTTCAGTGATGAAGGTGCGAGGTCGCGGAGGCGCAGAGTATGAAGGTTCAATGGCGAAGCGCAGAGAACGACGGTTCATGCGGGAGGTGCAAGTGTGCGAGGAAACGAAGCGCGAAGGTACAGTGGCGGAGGACATCGCTTTCAGCTCAAACGAAAAAAGAACAGGAGTGAAGCTCTTCACCCCGAAATGTCATAGATTCTGATGCTCCAAAAAAGACCGGCAGCAGCCAATCCTCCAACGTGCAAAATCGGATGACTTCAAGTCAGCAAAGAAGCAGGAAGAATGAGCTCCTGTCCGGGCTTCAAGCTCGCCGAACGAAGAGCGTTTCTCTCCATGATGGCATGAACGGCTTGGCGGGTATCCATAGAAACGACCGTGTGCGTTCTTGCGATCTCCCATAGCGTATCGCCGCTGTCGACGGAGATGACGAGCTCACCCTTCGCAGCCGGGGATACGGCTTGCGGGGAGGCGGCCGTACGCATCATGCTGAAACCGCTGAACAGAATCAGAAACGCGAGCAGCATGAACAAACTGCGCACAGCCTGTCCCGATTTCAAAGCGCGCCGATCTGCGCGTCCCGCCCCGGGCGCGGCGACAGGCCGGCACTTGCGATGTATCGTCGATGAAGATGCAGTTCCTACCGTTATCCAAGAATGCACCACGAAGATCACTCCAAACATTTGTTCTGGTTTCATCCTAACACGAACGTATGTTCATGTCAACGATTTTTGGAACGTTTGTTCTCTAGAACGAATGTTTGTGCGAACCGGAGTTCTGTGTTATAATTTGTCATCATGAGCGATTACATAGGGAGGGTTTGGCGTGTCCAAAATGTCGAATCGCCAGAATTCCATACTTGAGTTCATCAAGAACGAAGTCAGGGAGAAGGGTTACCCCCTTCGGTCAGGGAGATCGGAGAGGCCGTCGGTCTCGCCTCCAGCTCGACCGTCCACGGCCATCTGGACCGCTTGGAGAAGAAAGGCCTGATCCGCAGGGACCCAACCAAGCCCCGCGCGATCGAGATTCTAGGGGACGAAGACGATTCGGTCTACAAAATTTCGGCTTCCGTGAGACCCGTGCCTCTCGTCGGGAAAGTTACGGCGGGTGTGCCGATCACCGCAACGGAGAATATCGAAGAATATTACCCGCTCCCGCTAAGCATGGTCGGCGATCAGCCGGTGTTCATGCTCTCCGTCAGCGGCGACAGCATGATCGAAGCCGGCATTCACAACGGCGACTACGTCATCGTCCGGCAACAGCCGACCGCCGTGAACGGCGACATCGTCGTCGCTATGACGGAAGAGAACGAAGCGACGGTCAAGACGTTTTTCAAGGAGAAGGACCACATCCGACTCCAGCCCGAGAATGCAAGCATGGACCCGATCCGGCTGCCGAACGTCAGCATTCTTGGCAAAGTCATCGGCTTGATCCGATCCGTCATTTAGCGTTTGCTGCGCAGCAAGGCGGCCGCCCGAATCTTCATGTTCGGGCGGCCGCCTTTTACGTTTTTGCGACCAGCAGGGCGATCACCTTCTCCGCAGTGCGGCGAATAGCATACGATAGGCCAAATTCGTTCATTGGAGGGTGGCTCCGATGTCTTTTTTCCTCCCTTTCCGCCTTGGCCGTGGCCTGCGCCGCCTCCGTTTATTCCCCCCCCCCCCCCGTGCCGCCGACTCCTCCTCCCCCTCCCCCCCCCCCCCCCCCCGTTCCGGGTCATCGGAATAAGTTTCTTCATCCGCTTGCGTCGAACAATTCGCTAAATTAAAAACGTTAATCGAATTTTTCGCACAACTCAACCATGTGAGCTCGAAATCGGGTAGAGTTGTTCGATTTTCTCGTACAATCCATTCGGAAACGGCTTGCGGAACTCGATTTACTCGAAATATTCGAGCAATTCGTTTCGAGTGGCCTGCGCCTGGCAGAGCTGCTCAATTGTATTGCGCTATTCGTCTGGATGCGTTTTCCGGAACACTTCCTCGGAAGGGCTTTCGCGGGGTGATCAACGTTAACCGGCTATTGGCATTTGCTTCAGGTACTCTTGCGAGGAGATAGGCGGTTTTTCCGCTTATCGGCACATATTTCAGGCGTCTTGCAAGGAGATAGACGGTTTTTCCGGCTATCGGCACATATTTCAGGCGCATTTGCGAGGAGATAGACGGTTTTTCCGGCTATCGGCACATATTTCAGGCGCTCTTGCGAGGAGATAGGCGGTTTTTCCGGCTATCGGCACATATTTCAGGCGCTCTTGCGAGGAGATAGGCGGTTTTTCCGCTTATCGGCACAACGCGGCATAATTGTTGACTTATCAACTGATAAATTGAACGATCCCGATCATCGCCAACAGGGCAAAAATTCCCGTAACCGCGACGACCAATGTCAGGATCGGCTTCCATATCTCCGCTGCCCCCAACCCGATCACAAAAAGTTTCTGACTCCAGTAACATTAATTTGGATACGACCCGTAACTTTGATCTATAATGGTAACGGGTGATCACGATGAATCAATTTCCGAAACTGCTCATCGGCGCGGGGATCGTTCTGATCGTCGTCGGCCTCTTATGGATGGTCGGAGGAAAATATCTTAACCTCGGCCGGCTTCCCGGCGACATTTCCGTTGAAAGAGGCAACTTTAAATTTTACTTCCCCGTCGTCACGTGCATCTTGCTTAGCGTGCTGCTGTCGCTGATTGTTTACGTCGTGCGGCTGTTTACGAAAAGTTAGCCATCGCGCAAAAAAAAGGGGCAACGCGGGGACAGCCTCCGAAAAGACGAATTCCCCAACGATTGCCCCAAAATGACTCCCCGAAAACCCTTGATCTTACAAGGTTTTCCCCATTAATACATCGTCAAATATTGATCGCGTTCCCATTGATGCACTTGCGTGCGGTACATATCCCATTCGATCTCTTTCAACTCGAAAAAGTGGCTAAGCGCGTGATCGCCGAGGGCGTCGCAGATGACGTCGTCGCGAAGCAGCTCGGTCAGCGCCTCCTTCAGGTTGATCGGCAAGCTCGGAATGCCCGCGTCGATCCGTTCTTCTTCGCTCATCACGTAGATGTTGCGATCGACGGGCGCCGGAATCGACAGCTTGTTGTCGATTCCGTCCAAACCCGCTTTCAGCATGACCGCCAGCGCCAAATACGGGTTCGCCGTCGGGTCCGGGTTGCGGACTTCCACGCGCGTGCTCAGTCCGCGGGAAGCCGGAATGCGGATCATCGGGCTGCGGTTGCTGGCCGACCATGCGACGTAGCAAGGCGCTTCGTAGCCGGGCACGAGCCGTTTGTAGGAATTGACCGTCGGGTTCGTGATCGCCGCGATCCCGCGAGCGTGCTTCAGAATGCCGGCCATAAAGTGCCGCGCGATATTGCTGAGGCCTAGCTTGTCGCTCGGGTCGTAAAACGCGTTTTCGTTGCCGCGGAACAGCGACTGGTGGCAATGCATCCCGGAGCCGTTCATGCCGAACAGCGGCTTGGGCATGAACGTCGCGTGCAGGCCGTGTTGGCGAGCGATCGTCTTCACGACGAGCTTGAACGTCTGGATCTGGTCGGCCGCCTTGACCGCCGACGCGTATTTGAAATCGATCTCGTGCTGTCCCGGCGCGACTTCATGATGGGAAGCTTCGATCTCGAAGCCCATCTCTTCGAGCATCAGCACGATATCCCGGCGGCAATTCTCGCCCAGATCGGTCGGCGCCAGGTCGAAATAACCGCCCTGATCGTTGAGCTCCATCGTCGGGTGGCCCTTGTCGTCGGTTTGAAATAGGAAAAATTCCGGTTCCGGGCCGACGTTCATCGTCGTGAAGCCCCTCTGCGCGGCTTCTTCGAGCGCGCGCTTCAGGATGCCGCGCGGGTCGCCAGCGAACGGAGTGCCGTCCGGCATATAGACGTCGCAGATAAGACGCGCGACCTTGTTCTCCGTCACCCACGGGAAGACGACCCACGTGCTCAGATCCGGGTACAAATACATATCGGACTCTTCGATGCGGACGTAGCCTTCGATCGAGGAGCCGTCGAACATCATTTTGTTGTCGAGCGCCTTCTCCAATTGGCTGACCGGGATTTCGACGTTTTTGATCGATCCGAGCAAGTCCGTGAACTGCAGGCGAATAAACCGTACGTTCTGTTCTTTGGCGATCCGTGTAATATCTTCGCGAGTATAGCTCATGACAGCCTCCTATGCGATTTTCATTGTCATTATTTGTTTTTGAAAAACCGGGACAATTCCCCTTGGATCAAGCTGACCTGACCCGGACGCTTGCCCTGCATCAGCTGCTGCTTGAGCATGCGGTGCAATTGCGAATCGCTCATCTCGCGCCGCTTGACCTCGGACACTTCGGTCATGATCGTGCCGTCGTTCTCGTCTTGACCGACCGGGTTCATCACTTGCTTGATGCCCGCGATATTAACGCCCTTCTCGATCAACGATTTGATCTCCATCAGCCGTTCGACGTCGTTGAACGAAAACAAGCGTTGATTCCCGTCCGTGCGGGCGGGCTGAATCAATTCATGCTGCTCGTAATAGCGGATTTGGCGGGCGGTCAGGTCGGTCAGCTTCATCACGATGCCAATCGGAAATAACGCCATATTCCTGCGAATCTCGTCGCCCATCTCATACCAACCTTCCAAACATGACTTGTTGTTGAAATCACTTTCATTGTAACCTTGCCGCCAAAACATGTCAAGGCGTGTAAGGTTTTTAACGCAAAAGCCTACAGAAAACCGCGCGTCCACAGCTCCTTGAGCGCCAGCTTTACGGCATACTTAACATGCGCGTACGTCAGCCCGCCCTGCATGTAAGCGATGAACGGCTCCCGCACGGGCGCGTCCGCCGACAGCTCCAAGCTGCCGCCTTGGATGAACGTGCCGGCCGCCATGATGACGGGATGCTCGTAACCCGGCATGTCCCACGGCTCCGGCACGACGTGGGCGTCGACGGCGGCCGCCTTCTGAATCGCTTGCACGAAACGGATGAGCGGCTCCTCCCCGGGGAACCGGATCGCTTGAATCAAATCCGTCCGCGGATCGTCCCAGGCCGGACGCGTCTCGAAGCCGAGCTGCCCGAACACCGCCGAAGCGAAGACGCTTCCGCGAACTGCTTGTCCGACCAACAAAGGGGCCAGGAACAAGCCTTGGAAAATCGAACGGGTCGTGCCGAGCATCGCTCCGACTTCTCCGCCGATCCCCGGGGCCGTCATCCGATAGGCTGCGAGGTCGACCAAGCGCCGGGTGCCGGCGATATAGCCTCCGCTCGCCGCCAGGCCGCCTCCCGGATTTTTGATCAGCGAGCCCGCGATCAGGTCCGCGCCGACTTCGGTCGGCTCCCGCTCCTCGGTAAATTCGCCGTAGCAATTGTCGACGAAGACGATGCCGTCCGGACGGATCGCGCGGACCCGCGATACGATGTCGCCGATCTGGTCCACCGTAAACGACGGTCTCCAGTCGTACCCCCGGGAACGTTGGACGGCGAACACTTTCGTGCGATCCGAGACCGCGGCCGCCACCCCGTTCCAATCGACGCTTCCGTTCGCGAGCAGCGGCACGAACCTCGTGCGGACGCCCCAATCGGCAAGCGAGCCCAGGCCGTCCCCGGGCTTGCCGATCACTTTATGAAGCGTATCGTACGGCCGCCCGGTTACGTATAACAGTTCGTCTCCCGGGCGCAAGCAGCCGAACAGCGCGGCCGATATCGTGTGCGTTCCGGAGACGAGATGCGGGCGGACGATCGCAGCCTCCGCCCCGAACGCCTCCGCGTACACCGCGTCGAGCGTCTCCCTCCCGCTGTCGTTGTAGCCGTAGCCCGTCGATGCCGCGAAATGAAAATCGCTGACCCGGTGCTTCTGGAAGGCTTTAATGATTTTTTCTTGATTTCTCTCGGCGATGCGGTCCAACTGGCGAAATCGCGGCGAGATACGCTCTTCCGCCGCTTCTTCCCATTCGGCCCAACGCCGGTCGAATTCCGTTACTTCCCTTGCTTGCATCTTGCTTCTCCTCTTAAACGTTCTCCCGAATCAATCCGATTCGCCTAACCGATACGCCTCTAAAACCCGCCCCGACTTCTCCATGTCCGCCGGGTGGAGCCGGACCGACAGGACGAGCCAGTCGTCTTCCGCCTTCCGGTCCGTCACTTCCCCTACGCGATAAGCCAGCGCCGCCAGATCCCCGCGCGCCGCGGGAATGCGGAAACGCGCGATCTCCCCGAGAACCCGGTCCTCGATCGCCTGAACGAGCCTGGCCAGATCCCGTTCGTCATACGCGTTGACGCGGATCGAATCCGCGCCGTCCGCCGGCGCGATCGCGCCTTCGGGCGTTGCCAAATCCGCTTTGTTATAGACGAGCAGCGTCGGCTTCCCGCCAGCCCCCAGCTCGCGCAGCACCTCGTCGACGACCTGCATCTGCCTGTCCCGCATCGGCGAGGAAGAGTCTACGACGTGCAGCAGCAAATCGGCGTGCGCCGCTTCTTCCAGCGTCGCGCGGAAAGCGGCGACCAGGTCGTGGGGGAGGTTCTGGATGAATCCGACCGTGTCCGTCAGGACGATTTCCTTGCCGCTCGGCAACGCCAAACCGCGGGAAGTCGGGTCGAGCGTCGCGAACAGCTTGTCTTCGGCCAGGACGTCGGCGTCCGTCAGCCGGCGAAGCAACGTCGACTTGCCCGCGTTCGTGTAACCGACGAGCGCGACCTGCAAGGCGCCGACCTTGCGTCTACGTTCGCGGTGCAGGCCGCGGTGGGCGGCAACGGCTTCCAGCTGCCGCTTCAGCTCCGTAATTCTGCGCCGGATGTGACGCCGGTCGGTCTCCAGCTTCGTCTCGCCGGGTCCCCGCGTGCCGATTCCCCCGCCGAGTCTGGACAAGTTTTTGCCGTGGCCGGACAGCCTCGGAAGCAAATAGCTGAGCTGCGCGAGCTCCACCTGCAGGATCCCTTCCCGGGTTTTCGCCCTCCCGGCGAAAATGTCGAGAATGAGCTGCGTGCGGTCGATGATTTTCATGTCCAGCAGCTCCTCGAGATTCCGCACTTGCGCGCCGGAAAGCTCCTGGTCGAAAATCGCCGTCGTCGCGCCCTTCTCCTCCGCCAGCAAACGGACTTCTCGCGCCTTGCCCTTGCCGACCAAATAGCGGTTGTCGGGAACGTCCAGGTTCTGCATCACGGCATCGAGCACGTCGACGCCGGCCGTCTCCGCCAATGATGCCAATTCCTCCATGGAGTGAACGGGGTCGGCCCCGGATCGTCTAGCTGCGTCCGTCACCAAGCTGACGAGCACCGCTTTCTCCCGTTCGCCGGACCCCGTTTCGTAGGTGCCTTGTTTCATCGAAACCCTCTTTCCGCTTAGGTATGCAAGCCGCGCACGTCCTCCGGGCGCAGCGCCATGAGCTCCTGCCTCCCCGGCGAAGACGCGGGGTGCTGGGACAGCAGGCGCACCGCTTGGTGGCGGATCGCCTTCTCCAGCACGTTTCTGACGAACCTGGCGTTGCTGAAATCGTAGACCGCCTCGGTCTTCTCCTGAACGAGCAGCTGCCTGAGCTTGTAGACCGTCTGCGGCAGCAGCGTATAATCCCGCTCCTTCACCATGCCTTCGGCGATCTGCACGAGCTGGTCGACGCTGTAATCCGGGAACGCGATCTGGATCGGAAAGCGCGAAGGCAGCCCCGGATTCGTGAGCAGGAACGTCTCGATCTCGAGCGTGTAGCCCGCCAGAATGAGTACGAACTGATTTTTGTAATCTTCCATCGCCTTGACGAGCGTATCGATCGCTTCTTTCCCGAAATCCTTCTCGCCGCCTCTGGCCAAGCTGTAAGCCTCGTCGACGAACAGCACCCCGCCGAGCGCCTTTTTGACCAAATCGCGCGTCTTCTGCGCCGTATGTCCGATATATTCGCCGACGAGATCGGCCCGCTCCACTTCGACGAGATGGCCCTTGGCGAGCAGCCCCATGCTCTGAAACAGCTTGGCGAGCAGGCGCGCGACCGTCGTTTTCCCCGTTCCGGGATTGCCTTTGAAAATCATGTGGTAGACATGCGCCTGGGCTTGCAGGCTGGCTTCTCCGCGGTACTGCATGATCCGCAGCAGGGCGTATATTTCGTAGACGAGCTCTTTGACGTCGTCCAGTCCGACGAGCCGATCCAGCTCCTTCTGCCATTCGGCCCAAGGGCCGGACGAAGGCAACGATTTCGCGCCGTCGGCCGAACCTGCCGCAGCGGATCCGCTTCCCGCATCCTGTTCGACGTTCCTGAGCACAATGTTGATCTGGCGAGAAGGCCTCTTGTGCGAGGCCGAAGCTTCTTTAGCGCCCGAATGGCCCGCTTTGACGTTCATCCGGCTTCACCCCACCTGGCTTGTGTCGACGAAATTGCCGCAATACCAATGTATTCCGTTCGTCGGCTCGCTAGTCTAGAGGAGATCGTTCCTGACGCCGAAATGATTGCAAGCCTGTCCGCCCGGCCCGGGACGTCATCGTCAGAGGAAAGCTTTCGTGACCAGCCATTTCGTATATGCCAGCACTTCGCGGGACTCGTGGTACGGCACGTTCAGCACGCGGGACTCCGTCACCGCCACCTGCACGGGCTCGAGTCCGACCTTCTTCGCGATGTTCGCCGCTCTCGAGCCGTGATAGCTGTGCGTGACGACGATCGCCGTATGCCAATCGTTCTGCTCCATCAGGTCCTGGGCGAAAATCAGGTTTTCGTACGTGCTCGTGGACAGCGTATCCATGGCGATGGAAGCTTCGGGCACCCCCTGCGCCACCAAGTAGTTGCGCATCCCTTCCGCTTCGGTGATCGTCGCCCCTCCGGCATCCAAGCCCCCCGTGACGATAAAGCTGTCGTACAGCCCCTCGCGATAGAGCTTAAGCGCGAGATCGAGCCGCTCCCGAAGTCCAGGGCTCGGCTCGTCGTTCCACAGCCTGGCTCCGAGCACGATGCCGACGTCCGCCGGCGCCAGCTCCCCCTCATCGGGGTCGAAGCGGACGATCGCCGCATAGACCGACGCGCACCAGATCGCCAGCGCGGCGGCTCCGGCGGCCGCGAGCCGCCATAGCCATTTAATCCGGGAACGGCGCGGACGAGGGAGCTGCGCCTTCATGTTCGTCAATTCGGCCATCGTTTATCCGGATCCTTTCTCCCAGCCGAGCTTATCGAGAAGCTGCCGCCGATGCTTGACGCTCATCTCGAAGTACGGGAACTTGTTCTGATGAATCAGGTCGAGCAGCCGCTTTGCGGTCCTCTGGGCCATCGCCGAATCCCGTTGCGTAATTTGTCCCTCGTCCAGCGCCTCCTCGAGCTCGTCCTCGTCGAGCAGCAGCTTCTCCCCCGTCGGCAGCACGACGATGTCCAGGAACAGATCGTCGAACCACGGTACCTGCTGATCCGTCAAGCCTTGCACCTTGCATATATCGATATACCACTGAACGACCCGGCCTTTGTCGTCGAACATCGTCGTCACCACGAAATGCTCGCCCCGGGGAAAATGCTGCATCCACAAGTAGCCGCGATCCGCCAGGCACATTCTTCTCCCGTTATATTCTTTCCACAGCGGATCGCGAAGCTCGTGTATCCGGTACAGCGTTACGAAACCTTTGAACTGCGGCTCATCCATCGGCACGCAGGCATAGCTCTTCTTCAAGATTCTCCGCCAATTGGCCCGATCCGAAAATTTACGCTTCATTCTGACTTTCCTTTCCGCCCGCACAACGTCAGTAGGCCTGTCGGAGCCGCGTCTGGCCGTCGGCATCGACGGCATGGCGGCGGGGCAACTCCATATAAACAAAGCTTACCACAAGTTGCCTCGCCGAACCAGTTTGGCCCAGATCGGCCGCAACGACGCGCGGGAGCCGGGCTGCGTTCAGCCCGGCTCCCGGATTCGTCCCTTCCTATCGTTCAAGCATTAAGCCGGGGGCGGAACCTCATTGTCCGGAGTAATGTTCGCCTCTTCCCCCAGCGGCGCTTCCGACGACTGAACCGGGGGTTCGTCCGGCGTCTCGCCCTCCGGGGGAGTTTCCGTCTGGACCGGAGGCTCCTGGGTGTCCGTCGGAGGCGGCGTCGGCGTTTCCCCCGGAATGACGATTTCGGTCGGAGGCTCTTCGGTGCCGCCGGGAAACTCGGTGCCGGGCGGCGTAATTTCGCCGTCGTCACCGGAAGGCGGCGTCGTCTCGAGTCCGGAATCGATCACCACTGTCGCTTGCGCCGATGGCTCGCTCTCCAGCTTGTCGGAGGCCGAGTAAGCCGTCACGTAATACGTGTAGGTGCGGTCAGGGAGGATCGAGAAGTCGTCGACTTCCGGAAAGGCCGATTCGGCCAACATACGGAACTCTCCTTCGTCGTCGCCTTTCCGGTATACCCTGTACGTGAGCCCTTCTCCCTCGACGGGCGTCCACCGCAGCTCGACGCTGACGGTCTCCGGCGCGTACGTCGCCGCGAAGCCGGTGACGGCGTCCAGCGTCGGCGTCTCCTCCGGCTCCTTGACGCCCGAAGGCTCGGGGAAGCTTCGCTTCTCATATCCCTTCAGCGCTTCGGACATGACGGCCGAGAACATCGCCGCCGCCTGTCCGCTGCTCTGCTTCAGCAAGTGGTCCTTGTCCGTCTCGTCGTACCCGAACCAGACGGCCGCCGTCAGCTCCGGCGTATAGCCGACGAACCAGACGTCGCGGTTGTAGCTCGTGCGGAAATTCGGGATGCCCGCTTGCGTCGTGCCGGTCTTCCCGACGACCGTGCGGCCGCTGACGGCCGCCCTCGTGCCCGTGCCGCCCTTCTGGACGACGCCCTTCAGCAAATCCGTCATGTAGTAGGACGTATATTCGTTCATGACCCTTTCGCCGGAAGCATCGTCGAATTCATAGATCGTCTTGCCTCTGCTGTCCACGATTTTCAAAATGCTGTGCGGCTCATGCAGGATGCCGCCGTTCGCGAACGCGGAATACGCCCTCGCCATCTGCAGCGGCGTCACCCCGCGCGTCAAGCCTCCGAGCGCGATGGACAGATTGCGGTCCTCCGAATCCAGCTTGATGCCGAGCTTCTCCGCGAAGCCGAGTCCCGTGCCGATGCCGATCTCGTTGAGCAGCCATACGGCCGACAGGTTGCGCGACTCCTTGACCGCGCGCTCCATCGAAATGTCGCCCAGATAGTTGCCGTTCGAATTCGACGGACAGTAATCCCCGAAGCATTGCTTCACGTCCTTCACGGTCGACCACGGGAAGTATTGCCCCGTCTCGAGCGCGGGCCCGTAATCGATGATCGGCTTGAAGGACGACCCCGGCTGGCGCTGCTTCGTGACGCGGTTCCAGCCTTGGGCAACGTAATCCCGGCCGCCGACCATCGCGACCAGCGAGCCGTCGTGCTGGTTCATGATGACCATCGCGCCCTGCACCTTGCGCTCGTCCACGCTTTTCTCGAACCGGTCGTCGTTGGCGAACTCCTTCTCCATCGCCGACTGCGCTTTCGTATCGATCGTGGACGTGATCGTGTAGCCCTTCCTCCGCAATTCCTCCTCGGTCAGCCCGGTTTTCTCGAGCGCTTCGTCGAGCACGTAATCCACGAAGGTCAAGTACTTCGACTTTTTCTCGTTCGCCTGCGCGCTGGTCTTCGACGGTTCGTATACGACCGCTCCGGCCTCGTCCTTCTCCTTCTCCGTGATCAGCCCTTGATCGTACATCAGCTTCAGCACGACCTTGCGGCGCTCCAGCGACTTCTCCGGGTTGTTGATCGGATTGTACGTGTTCGGCGCCTTGGGCATGGCCGCGAGCGTCGCGATCTGCCAAAGCTCCAGATCGTTCAGATCGGTCACGTCGAAGTAATACTTCGCCGCCGTTTTCAACCCGTATTGCCCTTTGCCGAAATAGATGCGGTTCAAGTACAGCTCCAAAATCTCCTGCTTGCTCCTCTGCTGCTCCAGCGCCAGCGCGATCGACGCTTCCGTGCCTTTGCGGAACAGCGTCTTGTCCGCGTTCAGGAACAGGTTTTTGGCAAGCTGCTGCGTAATCGTGCTCGCGCCCTCGACGGCGCTCCTGGCGATGACGTCTTTCACGAGCGCGCGGCCGATGCCGAACAAGTCGATGCCGGCGTGTTCGTAAAAGCGCTTGTCCTCGGTCGCGATGAACGCGTCCTGTACGAGCTCCGGAATTTCCGCGAAAGGCACGTATTCGCGGTTCCCTGCATCTACCGACATTTTCGCCACTTCAATGCCGCTCCTGTCCACGATAACCAAGGCTTCATCTAATTCGAGTTTATTGATGTTAGCGGCAAGGATGCGCTGCCCGTTCAGAATGACGAGCAAATAGCCGACGACCGCGATGACGATGGCGAACAGCGCGACGAAAAACAGCCAGACGATCGCGGCGCGTTTTCTTCCCTTGCGGGGACCTTTGCCTTTCCCGTTTCCCTTGCTCCTGCCCTTTGCGTTCTTCTTGCCGTTTGCCGTGCTGTCCGATCGGACCGGAAACTCAGGATGTTTCATTGCGTTCTCCCCTTTATCCAAGTGCTCTCTTTCTCTCTTGTCTCTAATCTAACCGATAACCGAACCGTTCACGCTTCGAGCCGGAACCCGGGCGGTCCCCGATAAAGAAAGAACAACCCGGATGCGGGTTGCTCAGGTGCCGGCCTATTCTTTTAGACGCGAATGGGTGGTGAAAAGTTTCACGCCGAAGCTGGCGGCGGATCAATTGTCCGCTGCGTTGTCCTGCTGCATGAGCGAAACGTTGCGCTGGGGCATGAACGTGCTGATCGCGTGTTTATAGACCATTTGCTGGCGTCCTTCGCTGTCGATCACGATGGTGAAGTTGTCGAAGGCGCGGACGATGCCGCGAATCTGGAAGCCGTTGGTCAAATAAACCGTGACCGGAATGCTGTCTTTGCGAAGTTGATTGAGAAACGTATCCTGGATGTTAATGGACTTGTTCATTGGCCGTAAACCCCCATCGCCACAAATATTTATGAACAAATATATTCAATATCAATCTGAAACTTTCCTGCTATTATAGCACAGATCCGGCGGAAAAGTTCGTTGTTTTTTGCGCCTTCGCCGACTTCGATCCATTCCAGCCCCTTCATATGGCGAAACCAGCTCAGCTGCCGCTTGGCGAAATGGCGCGTATCCCGCTTGAGGATGTCGACCGCTTCGGCGTAATTCGTCTCCCCGGCCAAGTAGGCCGCGATCTCCTTGTAGCCGAGCCCGCGCATCGCGACCGCTTCGCGCGGGACGCCCTCGTCCAGCAGCCTCCGCACCTCTTCGACGAGGCCCGCTTCCAGCATCTCGTCGACGCGCCGGTCGATTCTCGCGTACAGCTCGGCCCGCTCCATCGTCAGCCCGATCAAGCATAGCCTATACGGAGATCGCTTCTCGTCGCCGCGCGACTGCTCCTGCGCCTCCGAGAGCGGACGGCCGGTCAGCCTGTGCACCTCCAGCGCGCGGATGATCCGCCCTTCGTCGTTCGGATGAAGCTTGTCCGCCGAAGCCGGATCGACCGCTCTCAGCTTGCCGTGCAGCGCCTGCGCGCCGTGCTCGCGCGCGAATGCCCTCATCTCCGCCCTGAACGGCTCGTCCGCCCCGATGCTCTGGAAGCGGAAGCCGTAACAGACGGATTCCACGTATAATCCCGTCCCCCCAACGATAAACGGCAGCTTGCCGCGAGTGTGGATCTCGTTGATTTTGTCTTCGCACAGCTTCTGAAACTCCGAGGCGGAGAACGGGTAGTCGGGCTCGCGAATGTCGATCAGGTGATGAGGAACGCCCTCTCTCTCCCCGGGCATCAGCTTGGCCGTCCCGATATCCATCCGGCGATACACCTGCATCGAGTCTCCGCTGATGATCTCCGCGTCCAGCGCCTTGGCCAGCCGCAGGCTGAGCGCCGTCTTGCCGACGGCCGTCGGCCCGACGAGCGCCAGCAGCGGCGGCCGCTTGTCTTCCGTCTCGCTAATCAATGTCGATCACTCCGTATGCGACCGCGGAGGAGGACTTCCTCGCCGGCCGGAAGCCCAGCCGCTCGAAGCGCCCGCTCTCGCGGTGGTCTTTAAGCACGACTTTCTTGCGGGCGACCCGCGTCGCTTCCCGCACCGCTTCCTCGGTCAAAGGCTCGCCGAGCGCTCTGGCGCGCAATGGAGCGAGCGCGCTGGACGAGCGGACGGGCTTCTCGAACATCGGATCGAAGTAGACGATGTCGACGCTTTTGTCCGGCATGCGCGGAAGCCGCTCCTCGTAGCGGCCGTGGGCGGCTTCGACGGCGCGCATCGCCGCGTCGGCTTCCGGCAAGCCCGTCTCGTACGTCCGCAAGCCTTCCCGCACGATCAGATGAATCGTTCGGGACGCTTCCAGCGCGACGACCCGGCCGCGTTCGCCAGCCGCGTAGCTAAGCACGATAGCGTCCGCGCACAGGCCGGCCGTGCAGTCGAGCACCGTGTCTCCGGGCGCGGCGCCCGTCGCCGACAGCAGCGCGTCCTGCCCGCCCTTGAGCAAGCCTTTCAGCCGGACGAGCGCCATGCTCGGGTGAAAGAAAAAAGGCGGTTCGCCTTCGGCGTCGAGCTTCAAATCCTTCTCGCCGACGACGAGAATTTCCCGTTCGCCGGTCGCCGCGCGAAGCTGGCGCAGCGTGCGGCCGGCCCGCGGCGCGACGGCCGCCTTCAGCTCGGCCGCCAGCCGTTCGGCTCTGCGGACGGCTTCCGGGTTCGGACGGTCCGCGGTCGTTACGATCAAGACGTCACCCGCTTAAACATTTTTTCGAGCTCGTACGCGCTGAAGCTGACGACGATCGGCCTGCCGTGCGGACACGTATACGGCTGCTTGCAGGCGCCGAGCCGCTCCAGCAGCTTCTCGCCCGCTTCCCGCGTCAGCGCCTGGTTCGCTTTGATGGACGCCTTGCACGAGCAGAGGATCGCCGCTTTCTCGCGCAGCACGCGCAGATCGACGCTCCGTTCCCGCACGATCCAATCCGCCATTTCGCGGACGATCTCCGCTTCCTCCCCGGCCGGGAACCAATGGGGCACCGCGCGTATGATAAAGGTATTTCCCCCGAAATCCTCTAAATATACGCCCGCGCTTTCGAACGCCGAGAGACGTCCGCGGAGCGCCGCGCATTCGTCCGGCGCGAATTCGAGCGTCATCGGCAGCAGCAGCTCCTGGCTCGCTTCCTCCGGCCGGCCGAACTTGTCGTAATAATACTCGTAATGAATCCGCTCGTGGGCGGCATGCTGGTCGATCAAATACAGGCCGTTCTCGTTCTGGGCGACGATATACGTGCCGTGCAGCTGGCCGATCCAGCCGAGCTCCGGGAAGTCGGGCGCGCGGGGCTTCTTCTCCGGCTCCGCGAAGGCCGCCTCCCACGCTTGCGAAGGCGTCTTGTCCGCGACCGGCTCGGACTCCGCCCGGAAGGGAGCGCGGTCGAAGCGGGGGGCTCCGCCGGTCGGCGCCGGGCCCGTGCGCCCGAAAGATCCCCCGCTCGCAGCGGGCGCTTCGGGCGCATCGCGGAGCGGTTGGCCGTAAGCCGGGCGGCTTTCGGCGACGGCAGGCTTGTCCGTGTAGGGGGGAACCGGCGGCGAATTCGCGACGGGGGCCGCCGCCGCGGCAGACTCCTCCCGGGCGGCGGTCGGCGGGACCTGAAAGCGGATTTGATCCTGTACCCAGGCGCTTGTTTTCGGGGACCGGACGGACGTGCCGGACGGAATGTAAGCCTGCTTGCCGAGCGCGTTCTTGATCGCGGCTTCCACGAACGCGCGCAGCTCGGGCTCTTTGCTGAATCGGACCTCCAGCTTGGCGGGGTGCACGTTCACGTCGACGAGCGACGGGTGCATGTTCACGTTCAGCACCGCAAGCGGATAGCGATGAAGCGGCAACAACGTATGATAAGCTTGCAGGAGAGGCTGAACGATCGCCTGGCTGCGCACGTACCGCCCGTTGACGAGCACCGTCAGCGCGTTGCGGTTCGCTCTCGTCTCCGTCGGCAGCGCGGTCAGACCGGCGATCGCGTAATCCGGATCGTCGCCGGACACCTCGATCATCGCCTTCGCCGAGGCGGTGCCGTAGATCGCCGCGACGACCTGGCGCAAATCGCCGTTGCCCGGCGTCCGCAGCAGCGTATTTCCGTTATGGGCGAACGTGAACGCGATGTCCGGCCTGGCCAGCGCCTGGCGGTAGACGATGTCCGACAGATGGCCGAGTTCCGTCTGGATCGTCTTCATGTACTTCAGCCGCGCGGGCGTATTGTAGAACAGATCCCGGACGATCATCTCCGTCCCTTGCGGCGCGTTCGTCTCCCGGTCCGCGACGACCGTCCCGCCTTCGATCTCGAGCAGCCTGCCGAGCCCGCTGCCGTCGGCCGCGCTGACGCATTTGACTTTGGCGACGGCCGCGATGCTCGGCAGCGCCTCGCCGCGAAAGCCGAGCGTCGCGATCTGGAACAAATCCTTGCCGCTGGAAATTTTGCTCGTCGCGTGCCGCTGAAAGGCGACGAGCATATCGTCGGGCTGGATGCCTCCGCCGTTGTCGGTCACCCGCAGGCTGCCCAGGCCGCCTTCCTCCGCGGCGACGTCGATGCGGGCCGCCCCGGCGTCTACGGCGTTTTCGATCAGTTCCTTCAGTACCGACGCCGGTCTCTCGACGACTTCCCCGGCCGCGATCTGGTTAGCCAGATGCTCGTCGAGCGGACGAATGATTCCCATGCGGATCTCCCCCTTCCCGGACGCTCCGATGTTATTGAACCTTTAATTTCAATGCCTCTGCGGAAGCGGAATACGAAAAGCCGGCGAATTGCTTGTTCAGCCACTTCACGTCCACGTAAGACGAGCCGTCCTTGACGGTCAGCTGGGCGTCGCTTGTCTTGATCTTGCGGACCGTATTTCCCAATGCAAGCGAATATTCACCCGCTTTAAATGCAAGCTTCGCCCCGACGAGCTCGGCCGCCAGCTTCATTTCGACCTGCCAGACGCCTTTCTCCTGCCGGACCGCGCCTGGTTGCGCCATGCGCACGCCGTTCACCGTCACGATGCCGCCCGCCGCTTCGACGGACAAGCTCTTGCCGCCGGCCAGGCGGAACGCCGAGATAAATTGCTGCGCCGCCCCGTTCACCGCGACATTCGGCGTCAGGCCGACCTTCTCGACTTTTTTGCCGGCGGGCGTGTAATACTCCTGCACGGTTACTTTGAGCATGCCCCCTCCGGTAACCGGTAGGAGCGATTGCACGACGCCCTTGCCGTACGTCTTCGAGCCGACCAGCTCGGCGACGCCGTAATCGCGCATGGCCGCGGAGAGCAGCTCCGACGCGCTGGCCGAATTGCCGTTCACGAGAATGTATACCGGGTAAGGCTTGGACGCGCCGTTCAGCTCGATATTCTCGTTGGCGCCGTCGCGATTCCGCATATGGGTCAGCACGCCCTTCTCGATGAACAGCTCGGCGACTTCCCGAGCCGCGTCGATGTAGCCGCCGCCGTTATCGCGAAGATCGAAGATCAGCGCGCTCAGCTTGTTTTTCTCCAGCTTCCCCAGCTCCCGCTTGAATTCTCCTCCCGAAGCGCTCGTAAAGCTGGAGAGCGCCGCGTAGCCGATGCCGTTCTCGAGCATCCGCGTCGTGACGACCGGAATTTGGATCGATTTTCTCGCGATTTTGAAAGAAAGGGGTTTGCCGTCGCGGGATACCCGGAGAGAAACGATCGTTCCTTCCTCCCCGCGAATCGTCTCCTGGACCTCCTCCATCGTCTTGCCCTTGAACGACGTGCCGTCGGCGCTGACGAGCAAGTCTCCCGGCTGTACGCCCGCCGCCTCCGCCGGTCCTCCGGACAGGACGTCTTCCACGTAAATGCCCGTCTTGTCCTCTCTCATGACGATGCCGACGCCGACGAACTTCTGCTCCAGCTCGGCATTGTACGCCTGCCATTCGTTGCTGTCGTAATACTCTGTATACGGATCTTCCAGAGACTCGACCATTTCCTCGATTTCCTTGTCGGCCAGCGCCGCGTCGTCGGGCTTGCTCAGATGGTATTGCTCGAGCAGTCCGCGCACTTCGTCGATCTGCGAAGCGCTTGCCGCCAATGCGGCCGGCGCGGCCAGGACCAGCATCGCGGCGACGATCAGAACGGCGATCGACGATTTGAGCTTCCGGAACCCCTTCATGCGTGTTCCCCGCTTTCCGTAAGTTGGTTTCTTGCATCGTTGAGCCATTCCAGCGCTTGGATCGGCGTCATTCTCATGACGTCGAGCTTGCGCAGCTTGTCCAGCACTTTGTCTTGCGCCGACGAGCGAGCCGGCTTCGCCTGCGGAACGGCATCCGGAAACAGGCTGAGCTGTACGACCGGTCCGGCCGCTCTATCCGGCTGGCCGGCAGGCTCCGCCGGAGCGAGTGCTTCCGGCTCCGTCGTCCGGGACGGGGAGCTCTCGTCTCCTCCCGCGGCCGCCGCTTCCCGAATCGTCTGTCCCATCGGAGGGCGGTCCGCTCCGAGCGCCCCCCTGTCGTTAAGGAGCGAGTACGCTCGCGACACGATCGTCTCCGGCAGCCCGGCCAATTGGGCGCAATAGATGCCGTAGCTCGAGTCCGCCGCCCCGGGCACCAGCTTGCGCAGGAACGTGACGCCGTCCGCGCTCTCGCGAACGGCCATGCAGCCGTTGCGCAGACCGGGAAGCGAGCTTTCGAGATGCGCCAATTCGTGAAAATGGGTCGAGACGAGCGCCTTGCAGCCGATCCGGTCGTGCACGTATTCGATCACCGCCTGGGCGATCGCCATCCCTTCGTCCGTCGACGTGCCCCGGCCCAATTCGTCGATGATGATCAGGCTGCGGGACGTCGCCTGCTCCGTCATGACCTGAATATCCTTCATTTCGACCATGAACGTGCTCTGTCCGCCGACCAGGTCGTCCGCCGCGCCGATCCGCGTGAAAATCCGGTCCACGAACGGCAGCACCGCGCGCCGGGCGGGAACGAAGCAGCCGATCTGGGCCATCAGGCAGATCATCGCCACTTGGCGCATATACGTGCTCTTGCCCGCCATATTCGGCCCCGTAATGAGCAGAATCGAGCCGTCCGCCGAAGTCAGCGACGTATCGTTGGCGATGAACGCGCCGTTCTCGTTGACCGCCTCGACGACCGGATGGCGGCCTTCCTCGATGACCAGATCGTAGCCGTCGCCTTCCGCCCAGGTCGGCCGGGCGTAACGCCGCTCCGCGCTCGCCTCGGCGAACGCCTGCAGCACGTCGAGCGAGGCGACGTTCCCGGCCAGCTGCTGCAGCTGGGCCATGCGGGCGGCGATCGCGTCGCGCAAGGCGACGAAACGCTCGTATTCCAGATCGAACATCCGGTCTTCCGCTTCGAGAATGAGCGCTTCCTTCTCTTTCAATTCCGGCGTCACGAATCGCTCCGCGTTGGCCAGCGTCTGTTTTCGCTCGTAGCGGCCTTCCGGCAGGCTCGACAGGTTGGCCCGCGTCACTTCGAGATAATAGCCGAATACTTTGTTGAAGCCGATCTTCAGCGATTTGATGCCCGTTTCCTCGCGTTCCTTGCGTTCGAGCTCCGCGATCCAGCGCTTGCCGTTCTGGCTCGCCTCCCTCAGCTCGTCCAGCTTGGCGTCGAATCCCGGCCGGATAATGCCGCCTTCCTTCAACGCGACCGGCGGATCGTCGGCGATCGCCGCTTCGATCTCGTCGGCGATATCCGCGCAAGCGTCCATGCCGGCGGCGAGCTCGGCGAGAGGCGGAGAGCCCAGACTCTCGCACAGGCGCTGGATCTCGGGGATGCGCCGGAGCGAAGCCTTCAGCGCGTTCAAGTCGCGGGCGTTCGCCGTCCCGTACGCGATTCTGCCCGCAAGCCGCTCCAGATCGTACACTTCCCCCAGCTCGTCCCTCAGCTCGCTGCGCTTGATCCAATCGCCGTGGAGGGCCTCCACCGCGTCGAGCCTGCGCTCCGCTTCCCGGCGGTCCAGCAGCGGCTGGTCGATCCAGCGCTTCAGCAAGCGGGCCCCCATCGCCGTCCGCGTCCGGTCGAGCAGCGCGAGCAGCGAGCCCTTGCGGGAACGGTCGCGCACCGTCTCGGTCAGCTCGAGGTTCCTTCTCGTAAACGCGTCGAGCGACATGTACGCCTCGGACTCGTACGCGTTAATCGCGCGAAGATGGGCAAGCGAACGCTTCTGCGTTTCTTCGAGATAGGCGATCAGGCGGGCGACCGCCTCGCGGCGCACTTCTTCGTGGCCGCTCCATCGCTCGTCCGGGAATTGCGCGGCCAGCTTGGAGACGTCAGCTCCTTCGCGCACCGTTGTGGAGACGGAGCGGGAAGCCGGATTCGCCGTCTGCCTGATCGCGGCAATCGACTCCTCGTCCCCGACCGCTTCCGCGGGCCTGTAGACGTTCAGCACGTTAAGCAGCGATTCGAGCGAATCGGCGAACGAGGTAAGATACAGCTCGCCCGTCGTCAGATCGCATGCCGCGATGCCCATTCTGCCGCCGCGCCTGGCCGCGCCGACGATAAAATTGTTCGAAGCGTCGCCGACCAGCTTGGCGTCCATGACCGTTCCCGGCGTCACGATGCGGACGATTTCCCGCTTGACGACGCCTTTGGAACTGCCCGGATCCTCGACTTGCTCGCAGACGGCGACTTTGTATCCTTTATCGATCAATCTGGCTATGTAACCTTCGGCGGCGTGGTGCGGCACGCCGCACATCGGCACGCGTTCCTCCTGACCCGCACCGCGCCCCGTCAGCGTAATTTCCAACTCTCTCGACGCGGTGATCGCGTCTTCGAAAAACATTTCATAGAAATCGCCTAAGCGAAAAAACAGCAAGGCGTCCTTCGCCGTCGCCTTGACGGCTAGATATTGCTCCATCATGGGGGTGTATCCGGCCATCGTCTTCCTCCTGCTCCATTAACGCTGCATAAGCTCTATTATAGCAAAACAAGCCGCCCCGTGACAGATTGCAAGAAAACCGCACATCTCCTTCTCGATTGCCCCTCCGGACGCGCTGTTAGACGGTTTTTCCGCACATCTCCCTCACGATTGTCCCTCCGGATGCGCCGATAGACGGTTTTTCCGCACATCTCCCTCTCGATTGTCCCTCCGGACGCGCCGATAGACGGTTTTCCCGCTTACGAACGCCGCCGTTTCTCCAGCCGCCGCGTACCTTTCAGCTGTCCGACGTTCGCCGCGCCGATGCCGAACATGGCGGCCTTCAGCTCGAATTCGACCCGCGCGAACGCCGCATCGATCGCGTCCTCCGAAGCGAGCGCCGGCGCGAGCAGCGCGCGGCCCAGGCCGACGAGATCGGCGCCGAGCGCCAGCGCCTTGGCGGCCTCCACGCCGCCGGCGATTCCGCCGCTGGCGATCACCGTCGCACTGGGGACGGCCGCCCGGACCTCGACGACGCACTCGGCCGTCGGGATGCCCCAGTCGGCGAACGCGTCCGCAGCCGCCCGCCGCAGCGGATCCGCGGACCGGCGCTTCTCCACCTCGCTCCACGAGGTGCCGCCGGCCCCCGCGACGTCGACGAACGCGACGCCCGCTTCCGCGAGCGCCTTCGCCGTGCCGCCGTCGATGCCCCAGCCGACCTCCTTGACGCCGACGGGGAACTCGGCCGCCCGGCACAGCCGCTCGATCCGGCGCAGCAAGCCGCCGAAATTCGTGTCGCCGCCGGTCTGAAACAGCTCCTGCAAGCCGTTCAAGTGGAGCACGAGCCCGTCCGCCTCCGTCAGCTCGACCGCGCGCCGGCATTCGTCGACGCCGTAACCGCAGTTCAATTGAACGGCCCCAAGGTTGGCGAGCAGCGGAACGTTCGGCGCATAAGGGCGCACCTTATAAGATCGAACGGTCTCCGGCCGCTCGATCGCCGCCCGCAGCGAGCCGAGGCCCATCGCCCAGCCTCTGCGCTCCGCGGCCTCCGCCAGCCGGACGTTGATGCGGCTCGCTTCGTCGGTGCCTCCGGTCATCGAGCTGACGAGCAACGGCGCTTTCAATTTTCGATTCAAAAAGGAGCAAGACGGATCGACGCCGGCGAAGTCAAGCTCCGGCAGCGCCGCATGGCGAAAACGGTAGTCCTCCAGACCCGTGCCTCCGCCCCGCCCGCTCACGTCTTCGCGGAGACAGATTTCAATGTGTTCCCGCTTTCTCTTCCCGATGTCCGTCACCGCTGTCGCGTCCCTTCCCGTTTCGGTTTCCGGTCCCGATTCAAATTTCGCTCCGTCGATTCGTTCGTTCATGCTCGTCGCCTCCCGCGCATTCCGATCGCGGCCATCCCGCACGGATAGGTTGCCCGCCTGCGTTCTTTTTTCGCCTCTGATTCGCCCATGGGAATTGCACCCATCTGTCGGACGACGCGATTAACGTACCGTCACCGAACGGGAATGCGCCACTTGCGCCGGATATCCTCGCTTTCGTCCCAGCTGCGCCCCCGGGCGATCGCGTCGAACACGAAATCGATCGCGTCCCGGTATTCCGCGTAGCCCGGCGTCCGCTTCACCGTCCGGTATACCCGCTCCGCGGCATCCGCCAGCGCGGGCCGATCGCCCGCGTAGAACGCTTCCCGCGTCCCTTCCGTGTCGAGCGGCCGGTCCGGCGCCAATTCGCGCGCATGCTCCGCCGCGATCTTCGCGAGCGCAAGCACTCCCAGCGTCAGCCGGGGAGAGACGAGCCAGCTCGGCGGCGTACGGTATTCGAACCCGCCGTGCGGCTGGCGGCGCACGTCGCCCAAGGCGCCGTAACGAGGCCGCCTCCGAGCGGCTCCGGGCGGTTCGAGCAGCCGCAAGGGCAAGGCGACGGCGTTATCCAGCGCCCGCACCCGCTCGGCGTGCAGCGCTGCGCCGCTCAGGTGAATATGCCCGCCGAGCGGAATCCCTCTGACGGGGAGAGCCCCGGCCCGCCACGACAGCGCGGCTCCGTTCGTCCGTTCCGCCGCCGCGCCGAGCAGGCGGCGCAGCTCCGCGGTCAGCCGCGCCGGATCCCGGCTCGGGCGCGGCCTCAATTCCACGAGCGGCCAGACTTTCTCGCCGCGCAGCCGGATCGAATCGCAGCCCGTCGCGTCTCCGGGCGCGAAATAGCGCGAAGCCGGCACGACCCGGCCCGCCGCCGACACCATCACGAATTCCGGATCGGCGCCCAGCACCGCCTCGGCTCCCGGCCCCGAAGATTCCTTCTCCCATTCCGCCGCGAAAGCGCGAACCGCCGCGAGCAGCTTCGCCTCTCCTTCCGAGGATCGAACGTCCAGCTCCGGCGATACGCCCGTAACGCGCAATTTGCCATCGTCGCTTAACCTGAGCCGGACTTGTCCGAAATCGAGCCCCGACGAATACACCGCTCTGACGGCCAGCCTTTCCGCCGGCTTCCAGATCGGATGGCCGGCCTTGATCGCGTCTTTGCCGACGAAGCGATCCTTGACGAATTCGCGTCTCATTTCCACGGCTTCGAAGCACCACACCGACACCGAGACCGGCGTTCCTCCCGGCTCCTCGCCGATTCGCGCGGGCAAGCCTTCCCTGCGCAGACGCCTTTCCAGCTCCTTCGCGGACAGCCCCGCCATCCCGCGCGCGGCCGCGTTCATGAGCCATGGGGATACCGGAGAACGTCCGGCCGGCTCATATTCCCCCCGCGCCCCGTCCTCAAGCTCGAGCTTGGATTCGCCCGCTCTGCCGCCGCCGACGGCGGTTCCCGAAGCCCTGAGCCCGGAGAGTCCCGCTCGTCCGGCCAAGAGGACGCAATCGTTCGGCCGCGCCCGTTCCGGCCCGGTCAGCAGCGGTATGCCCGAACGCTGCAGCGTCAGCCAGATTCCGCTTAACCGGTCCGCATTGGACCCGGCGTAAAGCTTCAATGCTCCGCACCCGCCCGTCATGAGATCCCCTCCGCCAAATGCGGGAAGGGCCGTCCCGCAGGCGGCGCGTGAACGCCGAAGCCGAATGACCCTTCCCCATGCCAACCCCTGCTGCAATCAGGCTTATCCCGTTGATCCGACAGGGCATCCGCCCTCGACTTTCGCTCCGCTTCTGCATAGACTTAAGTACCGGTCGATGACCGCACCGATCACAAATCGTCTTCCAGTAAATCGGAATCGAGATCTTCATAATCCCCGTCTTCGGCAAGGTCAAAATCGATGTCTTTCCCATCGTCTTCGCTCCCGTTCGGATCTACGACGACGCAGACTTTCGTCTCCGCCACCATCTCCACCGCGAATTCCCGTTCGACGCGGATGAGGACGGATGCGCCGTTCGAGCTGATCGTCGCTTCCACGCAATTGGGCTCCTGGGTCGCGTCCGCGGAGACCTCTTCCGTGGAAGAGCGATGTTTCGGGTCTACGTACGACAAGGGAACGAGCTCCACGTAAGAGATCGTTTCTTTGGCGACGTCGGTTTGCGAGTTTTTGCTGTAAGAATACCAGATGTTAATATCGTAAGACCCGATGACTTCGATACCGTTACCCGATTTCACCGCCTCGTACTGATGATTGATGATCCACGCACCCAGGATGCTGGTCGGGTGATGCGGCGGCGTTACGGTGTGGGTAATCGTCGAGAACTTACGGCCTTTGCCGCAAACCGCCTTCGTGATGATTTCCCTGCGCTGCAGCCGTTTATCCGCAATAGCCATTTCGGTAGACCTCCTCCATACGATCAAGTCACTTAAAGTCTATGCAGGACATTCGTCTAGAGTGACAAAAATGTATCTAAGCATAGGCTCTTTCGTTTCATTGTATGATCGCGTGGGCGGAAGTTGACTTTCGTTTTTTCATTCTGCCGGCGATGCCTAGAAAACGCCTCAACTCTCGCGACAAATGAAAGAGAGAAGAGCGAATTTCGAATTCTTCCCTCGACTCCGGCAGCTTCATCCCGCGAAACCCCTTTTCCAATTCGGTCAGCATCCGCTCCGTCTCGCCCTCGTAATATTCAGATTTCACATCCACCCGCAGCCGGTCGAACAGGACGGCGAGCATCTCCGCTTGGGGGACGTGCCGGGAGACGAGCGCGACGGACTCCATCATTAATTGTAAGGATTCGAATTGCTGCCGGCGCATTTGAAAATACAGCTGCCACGGCTCGTCCTGCGGGATGAGCCGGTTTTCGCGCGACCGCCTCGCCACCTCGATCCCCTGCTCGATCGCCGATTCGGCCTGCAGCAGCTCGTCGCCGTCCCACACCGTTTCGGGCTGCCGAAGATGCTCGGCCAAGCGCCGAAAAATTTCCGCGAATCCGTCCTCCGCGCGATCCCTGAGCGCGGCGAGCAGCGTGTGCTCCTTCGGCATGTAGGCCATGTTGACGACCGTCGCCCATCCCAAGCCGATCGCAAGCAGCTGCAGCTCGGTCGAGATCGCCCGCAACGTCACCTCGCCGCCCGCGAACAGATGAAAGACGATGACCGCGCCGGTCACGATGCCGTCCTTCAGCCCGGTTCTGCCGAGAATCGGAAACGCGAGCAAAATATAAAGCGCAAGCACCCATACGTGAAACCCGATCGACCCGAACAGCAGCGAAGCGAGCAGCAAGCCCAGCACCGAGGCCGCGAAACGGGCGGCCACGACCCGGATCCCCCGCCAGATCGTCGTCTCCACGCCGAGAATCGCCAGCAATCCGGCCGCGAGCGGGTTGTCCACCCCGAGCAGATAAGCGGTGTAGATCGCGGCCAGCGTGGCCGCGGCCGTCTTGATGACCCGAAATCCCATCTGTCATTCCCTCCGGCGTCCAGCATGACGACAAGGGCGAAGAAGGGTCGCCCCTCTTCGCCCGTCGCCGCCGGACTTATTGCAATCGATAGATGTCCGCGTATTTTTGCTCCAAGTAATCGCACAGATAAGCCGATTGCAGCGGCTTGCCGCTGATCCGCTCGATGATCTCGGACGGGCGAAGCAGCTTCCCGTGCCGATACACTCGCTCCGTCAGCCAGGCCTTCAGCGGCAGCAGCTCGCCCGACGCGATCCGTTCGTCCAGTTCCGGAAGCTCGCGGCGGGCCGTATCCATGATCTGAGCCGCGTACATATTCCCGAGCGAGTACGAAGGAAAATAGCCGAACGCGCCGCCGGACCAGTGCACGTCCTGAAGCACGCCGCTCGCGTCGTCCGGGGGCAAGATGCCGAGCGCCTCCTCGTATTTGCGGTTCCAGACTTCGGGAAGCTCGCGGGGATCGAGATTTTCGTTGAACAGCATCCGCTCGATCTCGTAGCGGATCATGATATGCAGGTTATAGGTCAATTCATCCGCTTCGATGCGGATCAGCGACGGCTCGACGACGTTGATGCCGCGGTAAAAGGCCTCGGCCGACACGCCGTCCAGCAAGCCCGGAAAAAACGTCTTCAAATCCGGCAAGTAGCGCTGCCAGAACCCGAGACTGCGGCCGACCATGTTTTCCCAAAGCCGGGACTGCGATTCGTGAATGCCCATCGACGTTCCCGCGCACAGCGTCGTTCCGGACAATTCGGGAGCGATGTTCTGCTCGTACAGGGCGTGCCCGCCTTCGTGAATCGTGCCGAACAGGGCGCTCGTCAGATCGTGGGGCAAATAGCGGGTCGTGATTCGCACGTCCCCGGGGCTAAGCCCCGTCGCGAACGGATGCACGCTCTCGTCCAGCCGGCCGGCTTCGAAATCGTAGCCCATTTCGTTCAGGATGTGCCTGCTGAACTTCTTCTGCGCTTCCTTGTCGAACGTTCCTTGCAGGAAAGAGGTATCCGGCTTGCTTGCGGATTTCGCGATCCGCTCGGCCAGCGGCACAAGACGCGCGCGCAGTTCCCCGAACAGCCGATCCAACTCCTTCGTCGTCAGACCCGGCTCGTAAATATCGAGCAGCGTGTCGTAAGGCGTGGACTTGACGCCCCACAGCTCGATGAACTTGCGATTGAAGGCGACGATTTGCTCGAGATAAGGAACGAAGCCCGGAAAATCGTTGTTCGCCTTCGCTTCCTCCCAAGCCGACTCCGCCTGCGAGGTCAACACGACGTATTCGCGGTACATGTCCGGCGGGATGCGGCGGTTGCGCTCGTATTCCTTGGCCGTCTCTTCGACGAGCCTGCGATCGATCTCGCCTAATCCGGCCAGTGCCGCAGGCTCTTTCAACCGTTCCAGCAATTCGCCCATTTCGTCCGAGGTGGACAGCTTGAACGTTTCCGACGACAAGGCGCCGACCGCTTCCGAACGAAGCTCGACGCCTTTGCGCGGGGCTCCCGTTCTCATATCCCAATAGACGACGCCGAGGATTTCCTCGTATTGCTTGATGCGGCCGATTAAATCGCGGAATCGCCGCAGCGGCGAATCCGTTTGCGCCGACAGGCTCATATAGACACAACCTTTACAGAAATATTGTCTTCTTGATCATACTCCCGGCAAATTTTATAATCAACATGCTTGAGTATAGCCGGAATTCACGAATAATAAGGAGCGAAAACGATGATTCTTCAATGGAGCGATCAAGCCGCGCGGGAGCTGCGCGGAAGGTTCGGCGAAGACGCGGCCGTATGGAAGCTCGCATTCGACGCGGAGGGCTGCGGCTGCGCGATGAACGGCGTCCCGGCGATCTGGGCGATCGACGCCCCCGAAGAAGACGACTTGAAGGCGGACAGCGACGCGGTCGACGTCTATTACGAGAAGCGCCACGAGGTATTTTTCGACGAGTCGATGCGTATCTCGTACGATCCGTCCGCGCGCGCCTTCAAGCTGGCCAGCGACGGACAAATCTACAGCAATCGGCTCAGGATCGAAGACCGGCGCGTCGGCGGCGCGTCCGCCCGACCCGCGAAGGAGGAATCCCGCGATGCCCAAGTTGGATGAAATTCTGGCCCACAACGCGCAATTCGTCCAAAACAAAAAATACGAGAAATACTTGACGACGAACCGTCCGCCCGAGAAGCGGATCGTCATCGTCGCTTGCATGGACGCGCGGCTCACCGCGCTGCTGCCGAAAGCGTTGAATCTCAGAAACGGCGACGCCAAAATCATCAAAAACGCCGGCGCCATCATCACTTCCCCATTCGGGAATATTATGCGAAGCGTCCTCGTCTCCTTGTACGAACTCAACGCCGACGAAGTGTTCATTATCGGTCACCACGATTGCGGCATGACGGGGATCGACCCGGACAAAGTCGTCGGTCACATGAAGGAAAGAGGAATCGCCGAGCCGATCATCCGCACGCTTCGCCATAGCGGCATCGACCTTTACCGCTGGCTGACCGGCTTCGACAACGTGCGCGAGAGCGTCGAGAACAGCGTCGACATCGTCCGGAACCATCCCTTGCTTCCCCCCGGGACGCCGGTGCACGGCCTGATCATTCACCCCGACACGGGGGAACTGGAGCTCGTCACGAACGGTTACGCTTATCTGGACGCAGGGATGTAGCCGCCTTGCGCGCGGCCGCTTCGGCCCGGGCTTGCACGACTTCGGAGCGGTCCCTCGTCAGATGGCGGTGAATCACGTCGGAGTCCGCTTGCAGCCCGCCGATCCCCCACGCATACCCCCGTTCGGCGCTCAGCTTCCTGGCCTCGTCCAGCAAACGGGCGTCGACGATCGGCAAGTCCATATCTGCATAAGCCGCGCCGGGCCCGGTCCACTCCCGCGCCGTCCGCTCCAGCTGCTCCTTCAATCGGCTCCCGTCGAGCCCGAGCCGGTCGAAACTGCGGGCTTCGGCTTCTCCCGCCGCCTTGCCCATCAGCTTGGCCGCCCCCTTCCAATTGCCTCTTCTCGCATGATAGAGTCCGACCGCGATCCGAATGAGCACGAGCCAGCACGTCCGCCATTCGGACCGGGGATTTTCCTTCCAATATTCTTCCATGATTTCATGGCATTCGAAATAGTCTCGCGATCCGTAATATTCCGCAAGATAAGCCACGTATGCCTTCGGATATTCGATCGTCGACATGGTCATGCTCCCCATTTTTCCGTCATCCGTCTCTTAAGAATACCGCATTTGAGCCGGAGATTCATCCTTATTCGTTGAAACCGATTCGATTCGGGCACGTATTCATTAAGTGGACAGATCTCACTATATTGCAGGAGGAAAGAAACACCATGTGGAAAAAAGCACTGCTCGCGCTCAGCTTGCTCGCCTTTACCGTCGTCGTAACGGCGCCTGCGGACGCCGACGCAAGACCGCGTTCGTTCAGCTCGGGAACGAAATCGTTCAACAAAACGCCGACGAAAGCGCAGGACAACGTCAGCAACAGCACGACGAATCGCACCAACACGACCCCGGCCGCGGGCGCTTCCACGAATAGGGGAGGCGGATTTTTCGGCGGCGGCGGCTTCCTGAAAGGCATGATGATCGGCGGCCTGGCCGGCATGCTGTTCGGCGGCATGTTCGGAACCGGCTTCTTCGCCAACATGATGGGCTTGCTCGTGAATGTGCTCGCGCTCGTCGTCTTGTTCATGATCGTCCGCGCCGTGTTCAACGCGTTCATGCGCCGCCGGCAGGACAACGGCCGGAATCAACATCCGCAGCAACGCAGGTGGTAATCGGCCATGCGCATTACGATGGACGAAATCGTTAACGCCGTATGCCTGAATATGGCCGAACGCCATGAAGTTCCCGTGGAGTCCGTTCAGGTCGAGCTGCTGTACGACGAAGACAACGGCTTCAGCGCCGAAGTCTGGGTGCAGGGCCGCAGCCGGTTTCTGATCGAAGCCAATCTCAAGGAAGCGATCATGCGTTACGTGCTGAACGAATACGGCCAGCGGGTATTTCCGTCCCAAATCGAGCTCGATGTCGAAGACGAGATGTGGGCGGACATTAAAGCGCAATAAAATCAAGGATGTCCCATAAGGTCGTTGACCAGGGGCATCTTTTTTTGTATTGGCAAACGCCGGGAGGCCAATCGTTATTCCATTCCCGATGCATGTCCCGATGCGGCGCGGGGAACAATATTCTCCATTCATGACGAAAGCAGGAGGAACATGCATTGAATAAGCCCCTTACGCCGATCATCGTCCTATTCTTCGTCGGCTTCATTCTCGGATCATGCGCGGCCGACCGTCCCGCTCCGCAGGCTTCCCCGTTCCAAGCCCGTACGTATTCGGATTCCCCCGCCAATCCGGACGGCAAGCTCGGTATGCTGGCCGGCGGGCCCGAAAGCATCCGGCGGGCCGTCCGGTCGAAGGATAACTATGCGCTCCAACGCCGATTTCCGAATATCGTCGTCCTTCGGGGCTCGTCCGCAAGCCGCCGGTTGGCGTTGACCTTCGACGACGGTCCGGACAGCCGGTTTACGCCGCAGTTGCTGGATATTCTGAAGAAGCATGGCGTTAAAGCGACTTTTTTCGTCATGGGCGCGAGAGTCGACGGCCACCCCGCGATCGCGCGAAGAATGCACGAGGAAGGCCATGTCCTCGGGAACCACACGTATTGGCATCCTCGGCTGTGGGTCGAAAGCTTCGATCGGATCAGATGGGAAGCGAACGAAACGGACAAGGCGATCGAGAAAATCACGGGGTACTCTCCGAAGCTGTTTCGTCCGCCGTACGGCGGACTCGACGATGAACTCGTGACCGAATTGGGCAAGATGAATTACAGCGTCGTCGGGTGGTCCGTCGACTCCTATGATTGGAAGCAGCTCGATTCGGCCGCCGTTCAGGGCAACGTGCTCGATCAATTGCATCCCGGCGCGATCATTTTGATGCACAGCGCCGGAGATTGGACGCAAGATTTGACGGGCATGGTTCAAGCGGTGGACGCGCTGATCCCCCGGCTGAAAGAAGAAGGCTACGAATTCGTCACCGTGCCGGAGCTGCTCGGTCTGCCGATCCGCAAACCATCGGCTTCCGACTACGCGGACGAAACCGCTCGTTAAGGAACGAGCGGTTTCGCGAAAGCGATCCATCTTTGGTTGTTCCTTTGCTCACATTCGGACATAGAATCCGCTATCTGTGAACAAAACCGGGTTTTGCGCATCCTTGCGGACTGAGAATCCCGCAACAATTGCATGAGATCGAGAGCTACGGAAGTACTCAGCCTCTCCCTTGTCTGGCCATCAGGAGCAACAGAAAGGAAACCGCGATCATCGCGATCGTCCAGGCCCACGCCATCGCCGTATGGCCGGCGTCGACGGCCAGATAGATCGCGGTCGGCGCCGTTTGCGTTCTTCCCGGGATATTTCCCGCGATCATCAGCGTGGCGCCGAATTCGCCGAACCCCCGCGCGAAGCCAAGCACGTATGCTGCGACGAAAGATCGGGAGGCCAGCGGAAGCGTGATGTAAGCGAACACCTGCCGTTCGTTGGCCCCCGACGAACGCGCGGCTTCCTCCAAGCTCCTGTCCACGGACGAGAAGCCCGTCTTCATCGTCTGGTAGACGAGCGGGAACGCGACGACCGTCGACGCGATCGCCGCCGCCCACCAGGAGAACACGATCGGCGAATCGAACACCGCTTCCGCGAGCCGGCCGAGCCAGCTGCGTCTGCCGAGACTGACGAGCAGCACGAACCCGACGACCGTCGGCGGGAGCACGAGCGGCAGCAGGAAGACGGTCTCGACGAGCGTCTTGCCCTTGAATGCGCGACGGGAAAGCAACCAAGCGGCCGCCACGCCGAGCGCGGTCGCCGCAATGCTCGACAGGAGCGCGACCCGCAGCGACAACAGAAGGGGAGGCCAGAACGCTTGCCAATCGAAGCCGTTCATTCCCGCATCGCCTCCCGCGCGGCAAAACCGAATTTCTCGAACACGGCGGCAGCTTCCTTCGACTGCAAGAAGTCGAACAGCATGACGGCTTCCCGTTCGCGTTTCGTCGAACTGACGATGCCCATCGGATAGACCGCGGGCGAATAGGAATCCGGATCGGCGGCGAACGCGATCTCGACCCGATCGGACGTCAGCGCGTCCGTTCTGTACACGAAGCCCGCGTCCGCATTCCCCGTCTCTACGTATTGCAGCACTTGCCGGACGTCTTTCGCCTGCACGAGCTGCGGCTGCAGCTTCTCCCATAATCCAGCCCGGGTTAACGCTTCCTTGGCGTAGCTGCCCGCGGGAACGGTATCGGGAATGCCGATCGCGATTCGTTTCATGTCCGTATTCGCCAGATCCGATACGCTTGCTAAGCCGAGCTCGCCGCCCGACGGGACGACGAGGACCAATTCGTTGACGAGCAGATCGACCAGACGGCCTGTGTCGACGAGCCCTTTGTCCGCGAGAGTCCGCATGGATCGGGTCGACGCGGACAGGAACACGTCCGCCGGGGCGCCTTGTTCGATTTGCCGCTGCAGCGCGCCGGAAGCGCCGAAATTGAACGCCAGCCCGATGTCGGGGTGCGCGGCTTCGAACGCCGGCCGAAGCTCGTTCAGGACATCGGTCAGGCTCGCGGCCGCGGAAACGGTAAGCCCGATTCGTTGCCCCGAATCCGTTCCCGGCCGCGAATCGCAAGCGAACAAGCCGAAGCTCAAGGCGGCCAGCAGAACCAGGCCCGATCCGATCTTCGCAACCTGATGCAATAAAAGGCCCTCCACCTGAATAGGGAATAATGATTGTCCTATTCATTATAGCGGAGGGCAAAATCCATTGTAAATCGAACGTTCGGGGGACTATTCGACGGTTTTCCCGTTCAATACGCCCAAGTAGGCAACCCAAGGACCGACATCCGATCGGTAACGGTCGGCCATGACTCGCGCGATCTGCACGATGTGGGTCAAGTCGTGGACGACCCAGGCGGACAGCAATTCCCGGATCTTGACCGAGCCGAACGCGGGATGCGAGCCCGTCCGTTCCAGATCCTCTTCGGACGCGACGAGCGATCGGAGCTTGGCCGTATTGCCGGCTCGGAGCGTCTGAAACGTTTGAAGCCGTTGTTCGATCGCGTTTTCCGCGCGCTCCGCGTTCAGATGGGAGAACCGGTCGAACGGGGGAAACGGCTTGCCGTCCCCTTCGCGCAAAATCCATTCGAGCCGGGGCACCCAGTTCGTCCGTTCCGCGTCGATCAGATGGTCGATCACTTCGGCGACGGTCCAGGTTCCTTCGCCTTCGTCGCGATGCAGCCAGCCCTCGGACAGCCCGGTCAATAACTGCGCCAGCGTCCGCGGCGTACGCTCCAGCAGCTCGAGCGCTTCTTGCAGCTTGAAGTTCATTTCGCCGCTCCTCCTTCTCTTGCGAAAAGGATAAAATCCATCCCGACCGGATGCCCCTCCGTCGCCCTGAGCTTGACGTTGATTTGCCCCCGATGGTATTGCCCGTGCAGGGCCACGTGGGTCAAAATATCCCGGATCGACGTCTCGTAGCTTTGCCCGCTTTGATTCGCGTAACGAACCAACTCGTCCAGCCGCCGCTCCGTCAATCCCGCCGCGTAACGCCGATACCCCCGCTCGTTGTCGGTCATCTCGTCGATCAACGGAGCGAGCTCGGCCTCTTCCCATAACGAATATCCCGCGCTGCTCTTCCCTTCGAGCCTAGTCAGCCATACGCGCTCGGACGCGACGATATGGCGCAGCAGCGTGACGATTTCCGGAATGACGGCCGGCTCGGCGAGAAGCGCGGCATGCATCCGTTTATTGGCCCAATACAGGTGGTCCATCATGCGCAGAATCGTTTTCAACCCGTTCCTCCCCTTTTTTTGCCGGTTTCCGGTAAGGTTCCTCCCTGACCAGGTGCCCGTAGACGATTTTGATCCAGAGCAGCGGCATGAGCCATTCGAAGCCGGCCACCGGCGCGATCGCATACGAATTGACCAGGAACGCCGCCATGATCAGCAGCATGGAGACGGGCCGCTTCAAATACAACGGCGTCAACAGCACGAGCGCGACCGATCCGAGATACAAGCCGTACCATGCGAGTCCGAACGTCCAATTCCCCTGCCCGTGCAGCCAGCCGACGACGATCGGATGCACGTGCAGCGCGGCGAAGATCGCCGGGTTTTTAAGCACGGCGCCGAGCGGCCCTTCCTGCTTCTTGGGCGGCGTATGATAGAATCTTTTGCACGAATTGAGCGCGTTGGAGACGAGACCGCCGCCGACGTCGAGCGCCAGCAGCAAGGCGACGGCGTATTGGACCGCGTTCCAATCGACAGCTTGCCTCCAGGCGAGAAGGACGAGAAATCCCGGCGCGGCGAGCGCCGCCAGCCATGCCAGCGCCTTCTCCGAAGCGTAAGCTCCGGTGCCGGAGGAAAAATCGTTTTTTCCGGCGTACTTCCATTCGATGCGAACGCGTTCGCGCATCGGCTTCAACCTCCATCGAATTCCTTTTTTCAAAATATGAGTGCACTCATATTTTGATTATAAAAGAAAACGCAAAGAAAATCACCCTTTTTTTCCATGCGCTTCGATCAGCTTGCCTTATTCGCGATCCTGAACGTGGCCGGCCAAGATAAAGCGGATTTGATCGCGGACGTCGTTCCGGAATCGGCTGTACGGCCATTCGTCGATCAAGATGTATTGCGAGATCAAAGCGATCGCGCAGCCGGCGATGCATGCGGACGCGATCTCCGCGTCCAGCGAAGCCATCTCGGAAGGATGAGCGGCGATCTGCACGTTCAGGAAGTCGGCGATCCGCTTCGTCAAACGCTCGTCCGCGGCGAACAAGCCCGAACGGGCATCCGCGCCGTCCGATGCCGCGCCGCCGTACACGATCGCGAAATAATCCCGCAGCAAGCGCTTGTCGGCATGCTCGAGACGAAACAGCTCCCGGTCCAGCATCGCGGCGATCTCCGCTGCCAGGCGGCTCGCGCTCGGCCGCTCCAGCACCGGGTGCCGGACCGGCTCCGCGGGCGGTTCCGGCATGGCCGCCGCAATGAACAATTCGCCTTTATTGCGAAAATAATTAAAGAGCGTGCCTTCGGCGATCCCCGCGGCGCGCGCGATTTCCGCCGTCGTGACGCTGCGGTAGCCCTTCTCGCCGAACAATACGCGCGACTTGTCGAGCAGCGCCCTTCTCGTCTCTTCTTTTTTCCGTTCCCGCATGCCCATGATGTTCACCCGCTTTTCTCTCGGCTCGGTTCGCCGAATCGTTCGTTATTCTCCGGTTCGACGCAAACCTTAGCGCTTATTATTTTCGACGCCCGTCGCGGCTCTTCCTCTTTTCGCGAAGAAACGGCGCGTTACAAGCCGAGAACGATTCTGGCGATTGAGAAGTAGATGATCAAGCCCGTGCCGTCCACCAACGTCGTAATGAGCGGCCCGGAGATGACGGCCGGATCCGCCTTCAGCTTATGCAGAATGAGCGGCAGCACGGCCGCCACGATCGAAGTCCAGATGACGACGGTCAGCGCCGTTACGCCGACGACGAGCCCTACGTTCGAATCCACGCCGAGCAGGTAAGCGCGCACGTACGCGACGACCGAGATCGAAGCGCCGATCAGCAGCCCGGTGGCGACTTCCTTGCGGATGACCTTGAATATATCGCGGAAGCGCACCTCCCCGACCGCGAGCGCGCGAACGAGCGTCGCCACCGTCTGGGTTCCCGTATTGCCGGCCGTTCCGATCAGGAGCGGAATAAAAAACGACAAGGCGATCGCTTCGCTGAGCGTGTCCTCGAAATACTGCAATACCGTGCCCGTATAGGCGGCCGCGAGGAACAGCACCAGCAGCCAAATGATTCTTTTTTTGTACAGTTGAAAAAACGACGTCTTGAAGTACTCGTCCTCGAGAGGCTGGCTGCCGCCCAGCTTCTGGATGTCTTCCGTCGCTTCCTCGTGGATGACGTCGATCAGATCGTCGACCGTGACGACGCCGATGAGCCGGTTTTGCCCGTCGATGACCGGCAGCGCCATGAGATCGTACCGCGACAGCAGTTCGGCGGCTTCCTCCTGCCCCATCGACGCGGGCACCGATACTGCGCCTTCGGTCATGAACGCCGAGACCTCTACGTGCGGGTCGGACAAGATCAATTCCTTCAGGGAAACGACGCCAAGCAGCTCGCCCTTGGCTCCGGTAACGTAGACGTAGGACGTAATTTCCGCCTCCCGGCCGATCTTCCTGAAATGCCTCAGCGTCTGTTCCGCCGTCCAGGAGCTGCGGGCCGCGATGTAGTCGACCGTCGCCAAGCTTCCGGCGGTTTCCTCCGGAAACGTCATCAGCGTCGTGATTTTGGCACGGTAATCTTCCGGGAGAAGATCGAGCAGCTTGGCCCCTTGATAGCGATGAATGGCCAGCATCATGTCGGCTACGACGTCGCTGGACATCTCGTTCAGCACCTTCGACGTCGTCGGCTCGTCCAGGCGGTTCAAGATCCGGTATTGCAGCGCCGGCTCGAGATATTCCAGCACTTCCGCCGACTGCTCCGGCGGAATTCCGCCGACGAGCGCGAGCTGTTCGGACAGCTCGAGCCGCTTCAAGCATTCGGCCATATCGTACGGATGCGATTCGGCGAGGTGCAGCAGATCGGCCGGATCGGCATCCGATAACGCCTTTTTCAATTGATCGATCGATATCATGCGGAATGGCTCCTTCGGACCGCCCCCGCGCGCCGCGCGAGGCTTAGGTACGTGGCTATCTTTCAGTAGGGTTGTCCGGTTGATGGATTTTTACGCTCATGACGAGGCCGATCGCGATCATGCTGATCAGCAGGGAGCTGCCTCCGAAGCTGATGAACGGCAACGAAATTCCCGTCAACGGAAGCAGGCCGATATGCATGCCGACGTTCACGAATATCTGGAACGTAAACATGCTGACGATCCCGACAACGATGTAGGATCCGGCCTTGTCCCGGCTTTCGAACGAGATGAGCACCATTCTGTAGATCAGGAGGAAGAAAAGCATCAACAGCACCGCGGAGCCCGCGAAGCCGAATCTCTCCCCGACGATGACGTAGATGGAATCGGAATAGACGTACGGGATGAAGCCTTGCCGCGTGAAAAAGCCCGTGCCGCCGAACATGCCGCCGGCGCCGATCGCCGTTATCGCGTTCGTGACGTGCCAGGACTTGTCGGCATCGCTGGAGGGATCCAGAAACGACTGGATTCTGGCCAACTGGTGCGGCTGCACGAACTTGGCCAGCAGCTCGGCATTGGAATCGAACAGCCACAGGATGCCGGCTACGACCAGGACCGCGCTCCCCGCTAACGCGAGCATGACCCCGTAGCCGATGTTTCCCATCCATAGCATTCCGAGAAGGATGCCGACGAACACGAGTGCGGTGCCCAGATCCGGCTGTTTAAATACGAACAGAAACGGCACCAGAAACAGGACGAAGATCGGAAGGAGATCCTTCCCCAAGCGCAGCTTCTCTCCGTTGCGTCGACGCAGCCAATGAGCGATCAGCAAAATCGTGGACAGCTTCGCCATTTCCGACGGCTGGAATTGAAAGGATCCGATGCTGATCCAACGGACCGCGCCGTTCAGGTTTTCCCCAAACAGCTCGACGAGCACCAGCATGAAGATCCCGATGCCATACAGTACGTAAGCGAGCTTTCCCGCAAGCCATCGGTAATCGAACAGGGCGACGACAAGCATCGGCGCGAGAAATGCGGCGAAATAGACGGCGTTCTTCACATGCAGTCCGTCCAATTTGGTGCCTTGCGTCGCTTCGTAAACGGCGTAAGTCCCGATGGCGACCAAGCCGAGCATCAGGACGAGCAACGTCCCATCCAACTTGCGCAACTTGCGGATAATCAACATGCCTGACCTCGATATTATGCAAAGTTCCGCCCTCGTTCGTCCGGACGGTTCGACCGGGGCGAGAAGCGTACACTTCGATTATAACGTTTCGGCGGCGTCAAGAGGTTACAAAAATGTTAAATCGCATGTCTTTCGTCAACGAAGAAGGCGCCGCCCCGACATGCGGGAACAGCGCCTTCTTGGCAATCCGAAGTCAAATCGAAAATTTCCGGACGAGATCCTGCAAATCCTTCGAGATGCCCGACAGCGTCTGCGACGATTTCGTCATCTCCTCGCTGGAGGCCAACTGCTCTTCCGTCGTCGCCGCGACTTGCTGCGACATGCCTGCGGTCTGCCTTGCGATATGTCCCATGTTCGCGATCGAAGCGGCGACTTCTTCGGAGCTGGCGGCCAGTTCCTCTGCGGCGGCGGCGACTTCCTGCACCCGGGAAGAGACGTCGTCCGTGGAAGCGGCGATTTCCCGGAACGCTTGCTCCGCTTCGTTCACCGCCTGCACCCCCTCTTGAACCTCGGACAAGCTTAGCTTCATCGCTTCCGCGGCGGCCGACGTGTCCTGCTGGATTTCCGTAATCAGCTCGATGATGCCTTTGGAAGACTCGTCGCTCTGGGCAGCCAGCTTGCGGACTTCGCCCGCGACGACGGCGAAGCCTTTGCCGTGCTCTCCGGCCCGCGCCGCTTCGATCGCGGCGTTAAGGGCAAGGAGATTCGTCTGGTATGCGATGTCGCCGATCAAGCCGGAAATCTCGCCGATTCTGGCCGACTGTTCTTCCAGCTTCGCGATCGTCAAGCTCGCTTGCTCAACGGTAGCGGACAGCCGTCCGATCCGTTCGGTCACTTCTCCGATCTTGCCGGAACCGGCGTTCGCCAGACTTGCGGCTTGCTGCGACATCTCGGACACTTCTCCCGTCGTTCCGGCGATCCGCTGCACGCCGTCGGCCATCTCGTCGATAACCCGGCCGCATTCCGTCGCGGTATTCGCCTGCTCCTCCGAGCCGGCCGCGACCTGACCGATCGATTCCGACACGTGCCTGGCCGCTTCGGAATTTTGCTCGGAGCTCGCGAACAATTGCGCGGAAGCCGCCGCCACCGACGTCGACGAATCCTGCATCTGTCTGACGGACAGCTTCAGCGCGGACAGCGTCTTGTTGACGGACTCCATCATGACGCCGAACTCGTCCTTGCGGTCGACGCTCAGCGGCTCGGCGCGCAAATCTCCGGCGGCGAGCCGGTTCATGACGACGGTCGTCGCCTTCAGCGGTTTGGTCAAATTAACGGTCAGCAAAAATGCCAGCGCGACGACGAGAACCAATATCACGATGCCGATGAAGAAGATGACCCTGGAAGTCCGGTCGTAGATCGCTTCGCTTTCCTCCTGGCTCTGAACGGCTCCGTCGTGGTTGTAATCGATCAAGTTGTCAACCGCTTGCCGCAAATCTGCGAAAGCGATGACGGCTTCTTCGTTCGCCTGGGCGATCTCCGCTTGGCCGGCATTCCCCGAGGACGTCAGCTCCAGCGCGGTCTGAAAACGCAGCCAGCCGTCGATTAATTGCTCGTAATATTGCCTGTCCGTTTCGTCCGCGACCGAGCCCCCGTATGAAGTTATCCCTTCGTCGATCGCTCGTACGAGATCGTTGCTCGCCTCCTCCAACTGCTGGATTTCTGCGGCATCCTCCGTCATTAGCGTCTGGTAATAGTTCGATTGATATTGCTCGATGTTCAGGTTCACCTTGTAAATCGTTTCGATGCCGAACAACCAGTTCGTCGTCACGTCGTTCGTGAAATCGCTGATTTTCTTGGTCTGCGACAATCCGTTGTAAGCCAGAACGACGACGAATACCAATACGATTCCGAACGCCCCGAGCAGCTTTGCCCTTACCGACTTCATGATGCTCCCCCTGTTCTAGATGCAATGGCAAAAATATGCACTCGCTATTGCTATCATAGAAGGGGATTTCTGAAAACACTATAAGAAATCTTAGTTGTTCTGACAATAAAAGGGCTTAGATGAAAGATAAATTTTTGGCGTCAACCGATCCGCCTTGCGGCATGGGTATTCGTCCCTATGCCTTGATACGGCGCGGTTTATCGCCCGGGCGATTCGCCGAATTATTTCATCATTTTGTTCATCGTCGTCATTAATTCGTCCAACACATCCGTATCGCCGTCCTGGATTCGTTCGATGACGCAGCTTTTCAAGTGATGCTCGAACAGCAGTTTCCCGACGCCGTTGAGCGCGGACTGGACGGAAGCGATTTGATTCAGGACGTCGTCGCAGTACGTATCCCTATCGATCAATCCCTTCAGGCCTCGGACTTGGCCTTCGATCCGGTTGAGGCGACTGATCAGGCTGTTTTTTACTTTATCGGAATGGTGACTTTTGCGCACCGCTCCTTCGTCCGCGCAACAAGCTTCTTCGTGCGCCGCTCCGTCTTCCCGCAACTCCGTATTCGCGTTCGCGCTCATGCGAATCGCCCCCCTTTACTTAATAATATACTCCCATCCCCTATAAAAGTAAAATCTGACGTTGCCGGCACGAGAGCGGATCCGAAGCGGAGGGCCGCTTTCTGGAAGACGGCCGGCGCATCCTGTCCTCGATTCCGGTCGTGCGCGATTTCAACGTTTTCCGGCAAGTTAGTCCCAAGAACGATTATTCGTTCGGATTCTCCATGGCGTTCGCCAGCGAAGAAGACTTTCAGGCGTACAACGACCACCCCCTGCATGTCGAATTCGTTAACGAACGCTGGCGGACGGAAGTCGAGCGTTTCCTGGAAATCGACTACCGGCAACTGAAGTAAGTCCGGCGAGCACGAAGGGGACGCCCCTCGGATCCATTCGCGACCGATGGGACATCCCCTTCTTCTCCTTACTCGCGATGCTTCATGCTCGCTCTGGCCGCTTCGACGAAACGCTCGAAGAACGCATCGTCCTCCTCCAGCCTTTCGTCCACCGCTTGAATCTCCTCTTCGCTGCCGGCTCCTTCGCTGAAATTGAGCGCATAGCTCCAATTGTTTTTGCCGTTGTCGCTCTGAATCGTCACCTCGTAACCTTGCTTATGATCTTCGACTTCGAATTCAATCCGGCCGACGTACCCGTCTTCCTCCGTCTTCGTCATGTCCGCGCGTTTAATTCGAATGTTCAACGAATCTCCTCCTAAGATACATTTTGTATCAATCACAAATCTGACATTATCTTTATTTAGCATGATCCCTTGGAAAAATTCAATATGTGCGGAAAAACATCCACAAAATCTTGGAAAACGGTTACGAATCGCTTGACACGATACATTATGTATCATAAATTAGGATAAGGATCATCTATTTCGGAGCAAGGAGCTATGAATAATGAACATGGGCGAAAGGTTGCGCGAGCTGCGTCTGCGCCGCAAAATATCGCAGGAGGAAGTGGCCAAGCATATCGGAATTACCCGTTCCGCGTACAGTCATTACGAGATCAACAACAGACAGCCGGTATATGATACGTTGATCAAGCTCGCCGCTTTTTTCGACGTTTCGTTGGACTATATCATCGGGGGCGCCCAGCACGCGGCTCCAAGCGATCATTCGGTCGCCCCGGACGCCCGCGAAATGCTGAGCCTGTTCCAGCACATGAACCAGGAACAACGGAAGAAGTCGTTATCCTTAATGTCCGACCTGATCCGGCAGGAGCATCGCGCGGACGGCAGCGGCTAGCGAGACGGCGGATGATGCGCGTCAACCCGCGACGGGCAACCGGATGCGGAATACGCTGCCCCCCGCTTCCGAATTGTACGCGCTGATCCCGCCGCCGTGCAGTTCTACGATTTCCTTCGCGATCGAGAGGCCGAGACCGCTCCCCCCCGATTCGGAACTTCGGGAACTGTCCTTTTTGAAAAACCGGTCGAATAGATACGGCAAGTCCGACGGCTCGATCCCGCTTCCGCTGTCCGTGATCCGGATGTCGACCGTCCCCTCTTCCTCGTCCGTTCCCATTTCGATCCGGATCTCTCCCCCTTCCGGCGTATGCCTGATCGCGTTGTACAGCAAGTTCGCGAATACGCGATCCATGCGCCGTATGTCGATCGCCACGGCCGAGTCGCGATCGGAAGCTTCGGCGAGCTGGCAGCGGAAAAAGATGCCTTTGCTTTGCATTTCCAATTCGTATTGTTCCACGAGCCGGTCCCGCCAATCCCTCAACGTGATTTTCTCCGGCGCCAGTTCGACTCTGCGCGCTTCGAGAACCGACAGATCGAACAAATCCCGGATCAAGGCGTTCAGGCTTTCCACTTTCGCGAGCATCGAGCGGATCGTCGCGTCCCTTTTCGCCGGCTCGGCGATCACGCCGTCCCTCAGCGCCTCCAAATAGCCTTGCAGCAGCGTGATCGGCGTCCTCAAATCGTGCGAGATATCGCTGATCAATCGGGCGCGCGACTGTTCCATCCTCTTGAGTTCTTCCGTTCTTTCCGCGATTCGATCCTCCAGCGAGTTGTTCCATTCCTTGAGCTGCGCCGAAAGCTCCTCCGCCCGCTCGTAAGTGCGAGAGAATCGGAGGGAAATGATAAACGAATTCATCGCGATCAAGAACAGCAAGCCGAACGGAAGCAGGTCGATCGAGCGCCACCAGCCGTTATAGAAGAAAATGTCGTTCACGATCGCGATCGCGAGACCCGCGACGCCGATCAGCGCCAGCGTGGCCCCTTCCCTGCGGCGACGCGCGGAAACGATCAGCCCGGCCAGCGCGCGGGCGCAGTTCGCCAACACGTAAATCTGGTAGAGGAGGATCCATGAAGTAAACCCGGCCGGGTGCGCGGCAACGACGATCAACAGCAGCAGCGCCGCGCCGGCGGCCGATATCCGGAACCAGGCTCGTCCGATTTCCCGCGGAAACATCGATTGGAAGTACGCGAATCCCGACCAGCCCGCAAGGACGAAGGCCGCGTATTCGAGACGGATCGACGATTCCCAGTTCAGCGCGGGAATCGACTGCACGAGGAAGCCCTCCCCGATCAGCCCCATCCGCAAACCGACGAACAGGCAGAGGAGCGCGAAATAGAAGTTCGCCGGATTTTTGCGCCTTAGCAGATAGAGGCCGATATGATAAAAGCCGATCATGATCAGGCTGCCGAGAATGAGGAGCTCTTGCGCCGTGTGACGGGTCTGCAGCTTCTGGATTTGCTGTGCGCCGCCCATCACGATCGGCGTCCGGATGCCGCCGTACCGATGATCGAAATTCGCGATAACGAGCTTCAATTCCGTACGCTCTCCAGGGGCGCCGAAGAAGACGCTCGCGGGCAATTGATAGGGGATCGTCTGCTCCGCGCGATACCCGACCTTGCCCCGGGAAGCGACGAGCTCGCCGTTGACGTATAGTTCGTACGCCGTGGCGATGTTCGGAAGTTTCAGCGCCATCATTTCGCGCTGCGCCTGATGGAGAATCGACAGCCGGTAGACCGCGTACCCGGTGACGTCGATCGGCTTCCCGTCGCCCGTCTCCGCTTGATCCCAGATCGCGGGCACTTCCATCGTGGAGACGTCGAATCGGGGCTCGACGCCGTCTTCGCCGACCGTCATCAACCATTCGAACGTCCATTCGCCGTTCAGCGGGAGAATGCCGTCCTCGTGCCAAGACCATTCCCGCAGGTCGATCAGCCCCCCTTCGGCGCGGGGAGTATCGCCGCTTCGCCCGACGTTCGCGGCGCAACCGCCGATCGCGGCGATCAGCAGCAGCATCCCGGCCAGCACCGCAGCGCTCCATCGCACGATCGGCATTCTCGCGTTTCCGGTTTCCACCAATTTCTCTCCTTTGTACCAGACGATGCCAAAAGACGTTTCGAACGTCATTGTACCGACGCATTGATTCCGCGTCAACGCTTTCGTTATAATAAATCATTAAGACCTTCATGGCGGAGGATAAAAATGAAGACGTACGAAGCTTCGGTGCTCGTCGTCGACGACGAACGGGAAATTACCGAACTGATCGCGCTCTATCTGGAGAAGGAGGGCTTCGAAGTCCATACTTCCCATAACGGCGCGGAAGCGCTCCGCCTAGCGGAGTCGCTCGTCCCGGACTTGATCGTCCTGGACGTCTCCCTTGGCCGAATGGACGGCGTGGAAATCTGCCGAGCGCTGCGCCGCGGAGCCTGCGCGGAAGTTCCCATCCTGTTCCTGAGCTGCAAATCCGAAGACCAGGACATCGTCCGCGGCTTGTCCGAAGGCGGGGACGATTATATTACGAAGCCGTTCAGTCCGCGGCAGCTCGTCGCGAGAATTCACGCCCATATTCGCCGGCGGCGGACGAGAGAGCGCGGCGCGGACGAACAAGGGGCGGTACTCGTCTTCGACAGCCTGGAGATCGATTTCCGCAGCAGGGAGGTTCGTCTGGACGGCGCCGCGCTGCCGCTGTCCGCCAAAGAATTCGAGCTGCTCAGCGTCTTGGCCCGGCAGCCGAACCGGGTGTTCCCGCTCGAAGAGCTTTATCGGAGAGTGTGGCACTCGGACAGCATGGGAGATACGCGGACGCTCATGGTCCATATTAGCAACCTGCGCAAAAAAATGGAGGAGGATCCCGCTCGCCCCCGTTGGATCCAAACGGTCCGCGGATTCGGCTACCGCTTCTGCCCGAGCCGCAACGGCGACGAGCAAGCGCCCTCCTCCTCTTGAGAAATCCGATAATACGACAAAGGAAGTTGCGACAATGATGCGAATGGCACGCGATTGGCATGATTACGAATTGCTGGATACCGGGGGCGGAGAGAAACTGGAACGTTGGGGCGACGTCGTCTTGCGACGGCCCGACCCGCAGATCATCTGGCCGATCCGCTCCGAGAGCGCCGAATGGAAGCAAGCCGACGGACACTATCATCGCAGCAGCAGCGGCGGCGGACAATGGACGTACAAGCGTCCGCTGCCGGAGCGATGGAGCCTCTCTTACGGACCGCTGAAATTCCATATCAAGCCGACCAATTTCAAGCATACCGGGCTGTTTCCCGAACAGGCGGTCAACTGGCGTTGGATGATGGACAAAATCCGCGAAGCGAACCGCCCGATCCGGGTGTTGAACTTGTTCGCCTATACGGGCGGGGCGACGGTCGCCGCGGCTTCCGCCGGAGCGGAGGTCGTGCACGTCGACGCCGCCAAGGGGATGGTCCAATGGGCGAAGGAGAACGCGGAGCTGTCGGGACTCGGTTCCGCTCCGATTCGTTACATTACGGACGACGTCTTCAAATTCGTGCAACGAGAGCAGCGCAGGGAAAGACAATATGAAGCGATTATTATGGATCCTCCTTCCTATGGCCGGGGTCCGAACGGGGAGATGTGGAAGCTGGAGGAAAATTTGTTTCCCTTCCTGGAATCGTGCGTGTCGATCCTGTCGGAGAAGCCGCTGTTCGTCCTCGTCAATTCGTACACGACCGGATTTTCTCCGACCGTATTGAGCAATCTTCTGCAACTCTCCTTTCAACGAAAATTCGGAGGCAAGCTGGACTGCGGGGAAGTCGGGCTGCCGATCACGCGGAGCGGCATGACGCTGCCCTGCGGCATCTACGGAAGGTGGGAGAGCGAGCGTTGAGCGGAAGACCGCTTCATCGGGGAAGCCGATCCTCAATCGCGCATGCGGCCGCACGCTTGATCGCGATCGGCCTGGTCTCGGCGCTGCTCGCCGCCTGCGCGAACGGCTCCCCGGCCGCTCCGCCTCCCTCGGCCGGCGCGTCTTCCTCTCCCGGTCCGGGAAGCACGGCGACGCCTTCCGCATCGGCGATCCCGGATACTCCATCCCCCGTCCCGCCGGAACCGATCGTCACCGAAGCCGTCCTGTTTGCCGTAGGAGACATCATGGTACACATGCCCCAACTGCCCGCTTATTACGATCCGGCGACCGGGAGATACGATCTTACGCCGTGGTTCGCGCAAGTCAAACCGATTTTCGCGCAAGGAGATTGGGTCATCGGCAATCTCGAGACGCCGATCGCCGGCCGCGATTTGAAATACACGGGCTATCCCCGCTTCAACGCTCCCGACGAGCTCGCGGAAGCGATCGCCGACGCCGGCATCCGGATCGTCTCCACCGCCAACAACCACTCGTTGGACCGGGGCGTGCCGGGCGTCCAGCGCACGCTGGGCACGGTCAGGAAAGCGGGGCTCGTGCCCGTCGGCACTTCCGTCAGCCTGACGGACAGCAAGCGCGCGGTGATCGAAGAACGAAACGGCATCCGCATGGGGTTTCTGGCTTATTCATACGGGACGAACGGCATCCCGCTTCCCGCGGACCGCAGCTACGCCGTCAACCTGATCGAACCGGAAGCGATCAAGCGGGATATCGCCAAGCTTCGCCAAGCCGGCGCCGATGCCGTAACCGTCTCTTTGCATTATGGGGTCGAGTACCAACGGCAGCCGAACGCGCAGCAGACCGGGCTGGCGAGGGAGCTGGTGGCGGCCGGCGCCGATCTGATCCTCGGGTCCCACGCCCACGTCGTGCAGCCGTACGAGACGATCGACGTCCCCGCAACCGAGAGCGCGGACGGCCGCCCCCGGCAAGGCGTCGCGATCTACTCGCTCGGCAATTTCATCTCCAATCAAACCGGGGATTGGAAAGACGTCGGCGTCATCTTCGGCGTTCGCGTGCAGAAAACGGCGCATCCGGACGGCACGGCGGACATCGAATTGCTCGAAGTCTCCGCCGAGCCGACATGGGTCCGCATTCAGCGAAAAAAAGACAAACGCCATTATACGATCATCCCGTTGCGGGATGCCGTGGAACGCAAGCTCGAAGCGGACTTCACCCCGCAAGAATACGCACGCATGGAAAAAATGCTGAACGGATTGGATAAGCACTTGCGATCTCTTCAACCAAAATAAGAAAACCGTCAGGGGAGCGCTCTTCCCTGACGGTTTTTTTCGCGCCTTCGCGCCGTTTCGTTCCACATCCCGTTCATCCGTTTCCGCTGCCCATCCGACCCGTGCCCGTCGCCCGCTGATTCATCCGATATTCCGGGTTTCCCGTTCCTCGTTCGCCTGCGGCTCGTTATCGGACGTTCCCTCTCCCGTTCCGTCGTCTCCGTTCTTCCGGTCCGCTCCCGTCGCGGCCGCCTCCCGCGTTCCCGATACTTTGCCCATCAAATAGACGAGCAGCTGGCGATTGTGGCTGGAAATGCGATTGAGCGAATGGCTGACGATCTCCCTGCGCACGGAGATTCCCCTATCGACCTCCGAACGCCCGAGCTCGGTCATCGTCACCCACACGATTCTGCGGTCCTCTTCGTCGCGATTCCTCTCGACCAGGCCGGCCCGTTCCATCCGGTCGAGCAGCGTCGTAATCGCCGCGGGCGTCGTCTCCAGATGGGGCAGCAGATCCGACGGTTTCATCGGCTCGTGGACTTGCAGCAGCTCGAGCACCTCCAATTGGCCAGCGGTCAATTGCGGAGCAAGCTCCGCTTCCATCCGCGCGTTCCAATCCTTCGTGAGTTTCGTCCAGCTTTTCACAAATTCCGCCGCATTATCCATACGGTCGCTCCTTTCCTCCCGAACATTGCCTTCTCTTTTATTATACTTAGCGCCGATGTCGAAAGATAGTTTAACGCAATTAAATATTTACGACATGAATCCGCACGATAACGAACGCGGCGACATCGGGCGACATATACTGGTTACGAAATATGGGTAAACGCGGAGAAACGGCAGTCGAGGAGGCCATTCGATGACTTCGGCGGAACAGCAAAAAATTAAAATGATCGGTAAGATGGCGCAGGAAGCCGGCCTAATAGAAGACCCACAGTGGCTGGACCGGCTGACCGAGCCGGCGCCGCTGTGGGTCGTCCTGGACGTTCTGCTGCGCTGGATCGACCGGCCCGAGCCGATAAACGGCCCTTACGATTGATCCTGTCGCGGCATCAAGTTTATTTTAGCCGGACAGCGGTTTAACGAACGCCTCCGACAGCGTATCGCTCCGGTCCACGGCCGTCATCAGCTTCCCGTGGCCCCTTCTGTCCTCGAGCGGCGCGTTCTCGGAGGAAAACTCGGATACGGCGCCGCCGGCCGTCAGCGCGAGCAACCGGACGGCTTCTTTGACGTGGAACGCGGCGATGAGCTTCGTGCCGTTCGGACGCACGCGCTTGCCTTCCTTGAATTCGAACGTCTGAATGCCTTTCCCGCCTCTGCCTTGCTGCGGATAATCGAGCACGAGCGTGCGCTTCGCATAGCCGTAATCGGAGAGCACGAGCACTTCCCCTTCATCCTCGGGGATCGCCAGCGCGTCGACGAGCTGATCTCCTTCCTTCAGGGCGATGCCTCTCACCCCGCCGGCTACCCGGCCTTGCGCGCTGACCTCTTCCCGGTTGAAGCGGATGCTCATGCCTTGCTCGGTAACGAGGAGCAAGTCCTCCTGCCGGTCGGAACGCAGGACGCGCGCGATTTCGTCTCCGTCGGCGACTTTGCAAGCCGCGATCGCCATGCTTCGGGTCGTCGCGTAATCGGCGAGCGCCGTTCGTTTCACCTGTCCGCGCTTCGTCACGAAGACGAGCATCGGTCCCGCCGCGTCCCCCTCGCCGTCTTGCGCGGTCGAGAGCTCCGCGCTCTTCGCCGGAACGACGCCGACGATCCGGTCGTCCTTCGCCATCGGCAGGACGTTGACGATCGCCGTCCCCGTGTCCTTCCACTTGAACTCCGGGATTTGGTGCACCGGCAGCAAGTAATAATAACCTTTCTGCGTGAACAGCAGGAGCGGATCCAGCGTGCTGACGCCCATGCTCCAGCGGATCACGTCGCCTTCCTTCACGCCGGCGCTGTCCAGCTCGCCGCCCGAGCGGGTGAAGGAAAGCAAGCTCGTGCGCTTGATGTATCCGTCGCGGCTGAACGTGACGAGCACGTCCTCGGCCGGCACCATCACCTCGAGATTGACCTTGATTTCCTCCACTTCGCCCTGAATGACGGAGCGGCGGTCGATGCCGTACTTGCCGCGGATTTCCCCGAGCTCGTCCTTGATGACGCCGAGCAGCTTGCGCGGACTGTCCAGAATCGCCCGCAGCTGGGCGATCTTCTTGAGCGTGTCGGCATGCTCCTTCTCAAGCTGCGTAATTTCCAGATTGGTCAGGCGATACAGCTGAAGCGTCAAGATCGCGTCCGCCTGTCTCTCGGAGAAGCCGAATTTCGCGACCAGGTTGTTCTGCGCGTCCTGGCGGTTTTTGGACGCTTTGATCGTCTCGATGACCTGATCGAGCAGATTGAGCGCCTTGACGAGCCCTTCCAGGACGTGCGCCCGGTCCTCCGCCTTCTCCAGGTCGTAGCGGGTGCGATAAGTCACGACTTCCTTCTGGTGCTCGACGTACGCTTCGAGGATTTGCTTCAGGCCGAGCTGGCGCGGCGCCTTGTTCACGATCGCGACCATGTTGAAGCTGTACGTCGTCTGCAGGTCGGTCTTCTTCAGCAAATAGGCGAGGATGCCTTCGGCGTCGGCGTCCTTCTTCAGCTCGATGACGATGCGGAGTCCGTTCCGGCCGCTTTCGTCGCGCACCTCGGCGATCCCTTCGACCTTCTTCTCCATACGGATGTTGTCGATGGCCCCGACGAGCTTCGATTTTACGACCTGGTACGGGATTTCCGTGACGACGATCTGCTGCTTGCCGCCCTTCACGGTTTCGATCTCGGTTTGCGAACGGATGTGGATTTTGCCCTTGCCCGTCTCGTACGCCTCGCGGATGCCGTCCCCGCCCATGATCAGGCCGCCTGTCGGGAAGTCCGGACCCTTGACGATTTCCATCAGCTCGTGCACGGTAATATCCGGCTTGTTCATGACGGCGACGCACGCATCGATGATTTCCCGCAGGTTATGCGTCGGGATTTCCGTCGCGAAGCCTGCGGAGATGCCCGATACGCCGTTGACGAGGAGATTTGGGTAGCGCGACGGCAGCACGACCGGCTCCTTGGCCGTGTTGTCGAAATTATCCTTGAACAGCACCGTTCTCTTCTCGATGTCGCGCAACAGCTCCATCGAGATCGGCGACAGCCGCGCTTCGGTGTACCGCATCGCGGCCGGCGGATCGTCGTCCATTGAGCCCCAGTTCCCGTGCCCATCGACGAGCATGTGCGCCATTTTCCACGGCTGCGCCATCCTCACCATGCCTTCGTAGATGGACGAGTCGCCGTGCGGATGGTAATTGCCCATAACGTCGCCGACGGTTTTGGCCGACTTGCGGTATGGCTTGTCCGGCGTGTTCCCGGACTCGTACATCGCGTACAGAATTCGCCGCTGCACCGGCTTCAGGCCGTCGCGCACGTCGGGAATCGCGCGGTCTTGAATGATATATTTCGAATAACGTCCGAAGCGGTCCCCGACGACCTCCTCCAGGAATGCCGGCAGGAAATTCTCAAGTAGGCTCAACTTCGTTCCTCCTAAAATCTAGATATCGCTTGAATAGGTATTACGAAAAAGGTTGCCCCTTCCACCGCTGGTTAAAATCGAGATTGCCTAATATCGGATTATGCGGTAGCAACTCGATTTTAAAGGCGGACGTAAACTTTCCAGGGGCAATCCTTTTTCTCCATACCTGGCGCGATCCAAGCCCAATTACTCCTCGTATTCCGTGAAATCCACGTTTTCGATGATCCAGCGCTTACGGGGATCGACCTTGTCCCCCATCAGCGTGGACACGCGGCGTTCTGCCTTGGCGGCGTCTTCGATCTGTACCTGCAGGAACGTTCGCGTCTCGTAGTTCATCGTTGTCTCCCACAGCTGGTCCGGGTTCATCTCCCCGAGACCTTTGTACCGCTGCAGCTCCGCGCCCTTGCCGAGCTCCTTCATATAGTTGTTCAACTGCTCGTCCGTCCATGCGTAGCGGACCGTCTCCAGCTTGCCGGACTTTCTCGTGATCTTGTACAACGGCGGCTGGGCGATGTACACCTTGCCCGCGTCGATGAGCGGCTTCATGTATCGATAGAAAAACGTCAGCAGCAGCACTTGGATGTGCGCGCCGTCCGTATCCGCGTCGGTCATGATGATGATCTTGGAATAGTTGCACTCCTCGACGTCGAACTCCGAGCCGATGCCCGCGCCGATCGCCGATATGATCGCCTTGTACTCGTCGTTCTTCAAGATGTCGACGAGCTTCGATTTCTCCGGATTCATCGGCTTGCCCTTCAGCGGCAGAATCGCCTGATATTTCGAATCGCGCCCCTGCTTGGCGGATCCGCCCGCCGAGTCCCCTTCCACGATGAACAGCTCGTTGCGCGAGCTGTCCTTCGATTGCGCCGGCGACAGCTTGCCGCCGAGGCTGGCGCTCTCGCTCCGTTTCTTCCCGCTGCGGATTTCCTCGCGCGCTTTGCGGGCCGCTTCGCGCGCCTTGGAAGCTTGGATCGACTTGCGGATAAGGAGCTGGCCGACCTGCGGATTTTCCTCGAGGAACACGGTCATCTTGTCGGTGACGACGGCGTCGACCGCGCTCCGGGCGGCGGCGCTTCCCAGCTGATCCTTCGTCTGGCCGACGAATTCCACCTCGGACATCTTAATATTGATAACGGCCATCATGCCTTCACGAAGGTCGTTGCCTTCGAGGTTTTTTTCCTTTTCCTTTAATTGTCCCGTCTTGCGGGCGTATTCGTTCATCACCCGGGTGTACGCCGTCTTAAAGCCCGTCTCGTGCGTACCGCCGCCCCTCGTCGGAATGGCGTTGACGAACGACGCGAGCGTTTCCGTGTAACCGTCGTTGTATTGCAGGGCGATCTCGACCTCGATCTCGTCCTTCTCCGCGGCAAAATGTATGACGTCGTGCAGCACGCTTTTCTCTTCGTTCAGGAATTGCACGAATTGCCGCGCGCCTCCTTCGTAATGGAACGTGTCGGATTTGCCGCTGCGCTCGTCCTTGATGCTGACCTTAAGGCCCGAGTTCAAAAAGGCGATTTCCTGCAATCGCTCCGACAGCGTATCGTAGTTCATGCTGACGTTGCCGTGGAACACTTTCGGGTCGGGCTTGAACGTGACCTTCGTGCCGGTGCGGTTCGTGTTCCCGGTCGTTTCGAGCCCCGTGACGGGTTCGCCGACGCGTTCGACGCCTTTGTCGTCGATCCACGTCTCGAATCTCATCTTATGTATTTTGCCGTCCTTGTAAATCTCGACTTCCAGCCATTCCGACAACGCATTCGTTACCGACGCGCCGACGCCGTGCAAACCGCCCGATTTTTTGTATCCGCCTCCGCCGAACTTGCCGCCCGCGTGCAAAATCGTAAAGACGACCTGAGGCGTCGGGATGCCGCTTTTGTGCATGCCCGTCGGGATGCCGCGGCCGTTGTCGATGACGGTAATGGAATTGTCCGAGTGGACGATGACGTCGATTCGCGAACAATGCTTGGCCAGGTGCTCGTCGACCGCGTTGTCGACGATCTCCCATAACAGATGGTGCAAACCGGAAGTCGTCGTGCTGCCGATGTACATGCCCGGCCTTTTGCGCACGGCGGTCAAGCCTTCAAGAATTTGAATATCGTCCGCGCCGTACTCGCTTCCCGCGATCGCCGCGCTTTCCGTGAATAAATCCAACTGATCGGTCACGAACGGACCTCCTTGCTTGATCTCTTGCGTTATGTCGGGGACGATTCGGCATCGCATAGCGAAGCATCCTTCCGAATCGTGAACAAAACGCGCTTTGTTTATTCTAATTCAAGATGTCTTGCTTCGTAAAGACGGCGAAAGAAACGATCAAGGCGGCAGCGCCCCAAATGCCGAGCACCGCGAGGGAAAAGCCGAGCGACATGCCCTCGACGGGCGGCGGCGTTCCCCGCAAATAGCCGGACAGCTCGAGATTCACGTTGAACAAATATTTCGCGCTGTTCCAAGACGACGCCATATTGGCCAGAATCGCGCCCGAGATGACCGCCGCCATCATCGTGACGAAGCTGGCAGCCGTGCTGCGAACGAGAACGGACACCATAAGCGCGATGAGCGCGACGACCATGGCGGAAAACCAGATCAAGCCGGTCTGCATAAGCAAATATAAGCCTTGCGGGATCGCGTGCACGCCCGACGTGTCCACGTCGGCCCCCTGCACCCGGAACCCGACGAACACCGGTTCCTTCCATCCCGCATAGCCGAACGCGAGCCCGGAAACGAGATAGCTGAGCAGCGCCGTCGAGACGATAATCAACGAGACGTATAATGTCAGGGTAGCCAGCTTCGCGAATAAAATGCGCCAACGTCTCACGGGTCGGGTCAGCAGCATCTTGATCGTCCCCGTCGCACGCTCCGACGAAACGAGATCGGACGCGATCGCCAGCACCAGAAGCGGAATCAGCATCGTAACGGCGTTGTCCATGAACGTCCGCGTAAACGTCACCGCGTTCGGCGTCTGCGGGTTGATATCGTGATCCAAATAATATTGGAGCTGCTGCACGAGCGCCCGGCGCCATTGCTTCCATTCCTCGGGAATGCGATCGCTGCCGAGCGCGTTCGTATTGTCCGTAATACGGCTTTGCAGCTCGGCCCGCCAGTCTCGATCGAATTTGTCGGCGCTATTCTGGGCGATCTTCATCTGCGCATAGACGAAAACGGGAATCAGAATAAGCAGAATGAGCACGATGACCGCGAACCGCTTTTTCTTCCAAACCTTCAGCGTCTCGTTCTGAATTAACGCGAGCAGATTAGCCAATTTTCTCCCCCTCCGTCAGCTTCAGGAACAAATCCTCGAGCGATGGGGCGACGCGCTGCACGGAACGGACGCCGAGTCCGGCCGCGACGAAACGGTCGACCCATTCGGAGACGCGATGCTCGTCCATCACCGTTACGATCGGATCGCGAAGCGTCGCGATCAGCGATTCGTCGATCCGATATTCTCCTTCCCTCATGAGCCGGACGTCATCCCCGTCGCGCAGCATCGCCTTCGCGTCGGACGGACGATCGATCTGCCAAACCGTATAAGTCCCGGCTTGGGACACCAAATCGTCGACTTCGCCGACGGCGATCGCTTCTCCCCGGGCAATGATCGCCACCCGGTCGCACATCAGCTGAATCTCGCTCAGCAGATGGCTGGAGATGAACAGGCTCATGCCGCCGTCCGCGAGCATGCGAATGAATTCCCTCAGTTCTTTGATGCCTTTCGGATCCAAGCCGTTCGTCGGTTCGTCGAGAATGAGCAGCTTCGGCTTGCCGAGCAACGCCTGCGCGATGCCCAAACGTTGACGCATGCCGAGCGAATACGTCTTCACCTTATCGTGAATCCGATGATCCAGCCCTACGATTTCCACGACCTCGACGATCCGGCTTTCCGTGACGTCCCCCTGCATACGGGCGAAGTGCTCGAGATTTTCCCAGCCGGTCATATACCCGTACATTTCCGGATTTTCGACGATGCAGCCGACATGGGCAAGCGCGCGTTCCGGATGACGGACGACATCTTCTCCGCACACGAGTATCTTGCCCGTCGTCGGCTTGATCAGGCCGACAAGCATGCGGATCGTCGTCGTCTTGCCCGAGCCGTTCGGCCCGAGGAAGCCGAAGATTTCGCCCTCTCGGACGTCGAACGACACGCCGCGAATAATCGGCTTGCGCCCGATTTTTTTGGTCAAGCCTTCCACGGACAGCACGATCTTTTGTCCTTTCGCGCTCATAAGCGGATACTCCTTTCGCCGATCGTTATCTTAGCGCTTGGACAACCCGTTCGGCCATGCGCGCATAACCGTCCTCGTTCGGATGGAAATGGTCCGATGACAAATATTTGCCCAGATGGATTTCGAACAAATCGTAGGTGGGCACGACCGTCGCGTTGCCGTCCGCCATGGCGAGGCTTAGCGCATGCTCGTTCCATCTGGCGACGATCTCCCCGGCTTCCCTTCTAATCGCCGGCATGTCGTAAAACGCATTATACAAACCGATGTAGACGATTCTGGCGTGCGGATTCAACGATCGAATCTTCTCGAAAGCTTCCTTCAGCCTGGGCTCCACTTCGGGAAGCCGCTCCCGCAACGCTTCCGGGGAAATGTCCCCGCCTTGCGCGATGGAGCCGCCGTCTTGGGCCGCCTGAAACAAATCGTTGCCTCCGATCGTCATCAGGACGATGTCCGCCCTCGCGATCGCATTGACGAATCCGGTGCCGTCCATCGCTTCGACGAGTTGATCCGCTCTCATGCCATTGACGGCCATATTGTTCACGAGCCGGACGGGCTTGTCCAATTCTTGGGACAGTCGATTCACGACTCTGGACACATAGCCTTCTCCTGTCGCGTCTCCCGTTCCCTTCGTCAAAGAATCGCCGACCGCCGCGACATACAGTTCGGGTTTATCGTTCCAATCGCCGCCCGTCGCCGTGTCGGGACGCTCCGTTCCCGACACCGCGAGACCGCTCTGCGGAAACCAATGATCCTTCAGCGCCCAGCCGAATCCGGTCAGCATAACCGCCAGACAGACCAGTGTCGTCACGCCCAACGCGCGCCATTGCCAGGATGATGACGATTTCATGCGATCCCTCCCTTGATCGTTTTCTCGCTCCGCATTTCCTGTTCTCTCCTACTCGTCTCCACGATAACGGTTCTTGCCTCATTTTTCAAATCAGGTCGCGTTTCGTCGTTATCCCCTTCGGTCAGGTCGCATTCCGCTCCCTTTCGTCGTTATCCCCTTCGATCAGGTCGCGTCCGTTCCCTTTCGTCGCTATCCCTTCCGGTCAGTGACCATGGGGAAAAAACTAATCTTGATCATCTGCCTCTGAGCGATGGGGATAGTGGCAAAGGGGCCACAAAGTAACGTCCTGCTGCTGAGCGACGGGGATAATGGCCAAAGGGTTCCAAACGTGACGTCTCAGAGCTGAGCGACGGGGATAGTGGCAAAAGAGCGCCTGATGTGACATCTCACTACTGAGCGGCTGGGATAGCGGGGAAACGGAAAAACCGCTTGGTCGGCGCGAATCGGCCGGCAAGCGGTTTTTTGCGAATCTATGCAGATAAGAATCGGTACTGAGCGTCGACCAGCCCTCGATAGTGGCCCGGCCGCTTCATGAGTTCCTCGTGAGTGCCCATCTCCATAATCTCGCCGTGATCCAGCACGACGATGCAATCGGCGTTGCGGATCGTCGACAGCCGGTGGGCGACGATGAAGGACGTGCGGCCTTGCAGCAGCGTCGCGAGCGCTTCCTGAATGCGCAGCTCCGTTTCCGTATCGATGCTGGCGGTCGCTTCGTCGAGCACGAGAATGCGCGGATCGGCGAGAAGCGCCCTGGCGAAGCTGATCAATTGCCGTTGGCCGACGGACAGCGCGTTCCCTCTCTCCTCGACCTCGGTATCGTAGCCGTTCGGCAAATCCGCGATAAAGTCGTGCGCCCGCACCGAGCGCGCGGCCGCCTCCACCTCCGCGTTCGTCGCGTCCGGGCGGCCGTAGCGGATATTTTCGCGGATCGTTCCGGAGAAGATGAACGTATCCTGGAGGACGATGCCGATCTGCGAGCGCAAGCTGTCGATCTTCACGTCCCTGACGTCCACGCCGTCGATGAGCACGCGTCCGTCCACCGTATCGTAAAACCGGCAAATCAAGTTGACGATCGTGCTTTTCCCCGAGCCGGTATGGCCGACGAGCGCGATCGACGTGCCCGCCTTGACGTCGAGGTCGATGTTCTTCAGCGCCGGGCGATCCGTCTCGTAACCGAAGGTGACGTTCGCGAGCCGAACGTCCCCGCGCAGCTGAGGGATCGGTTTGGCGTCTTTCTTTTCCGGCACCGCGGGCTGCTCGTCCATGAACTCAAAGATCCGTTCCGCGGACGACATCGAGATAAGCATCTGGGAGTACATGTTGCCCAGCCGCGTAATCGGCTCCCAGAAGCTTCCCACGTAGGTCATAAACGCGACGAGCGTACCGATCGTCATCGTCTCCGACTGAATGAGGTACGTTCCGTACAGCAGCAGGATGAGCGTGCCGACGGCGGACGTGACCTCGATGAGAGGACCAAACAGCTGGTTGAGCGCGGAAGCCCTGTTCCAGGAACGGATGTTGCTCGAATTCATGCCGTCGAAATAGCCGATGTTTTCTTTTTCTTGCGCGAACGCCTGCGTCACCCGGATGCCTTGAATGCTCTCGTTCAAATGCGCGTTGATCCGGGATTGCTTGATGCGAACGATCTGCCAGGCCATGCGGATTTTTTTGCGCAACGAAGTCGAAACGATAAACATGAGCGGAACCGTAATCATCACGGCGAGTCCCAGCTTGGGCTCAAGAACGAGCAAAATGATCGTAATGCCGATCAATTGCACGATATCGATCGCGGTGTTGACGACGCCGTTGGTGAACATATCCTGCAAGGAGTTGACGTCGTTCGTGACGCGTACGAGCACCGAGCCTGCCGGACGCTTGTCGAAAAACCGGAACGACAGCGTCTGAATGTGGCGAAACAAGGCGGCCCTTAAATCGTAGATCACTTTCTGACCGATCCCGTTCGTCTCCCGTATCGTATAGCGTTGCGACCACCATCTAAGCACGTACAGGCCCAGCATGACGCAGAAGATCGTTACGAGCAGTCCGTAGCTTCCCTCGCCGTCCTTCGGATTGATGGCATCGTCAATGGCAACGGCCGTCAGGAAAGGGATGGCAAGGCGGGCCAACATGCCTAACATCGTGACGGATACGACTTTGACGACTTCGCTCTTGTACGGCTTGACGAAGATTAGCAATCTGGCAAGCTGTTTCCAGTTGAACGGCTTTTCGATCAGCTCGTCGTCTTGGTATACGAATTGGCGGCTCATCCCGACACCCGCCTTTCGTCGGCATGCTCGTCGATCGGCGACACCCGATCGAGTTCGTCCGGACGATCGGCGTATTGAATGCGGTACGTTTCGCGATACAATCCCGGCTGCCGTACGAGCTTATCGTGCGTTCCCCGTTGAATCGTGCGTCCCCGGTCGAGCACGACGATCTCGTCCGCCGCCCGGAGCGTCGAGATCCGATGAGCGATCAGGAACACCGTGCGGCCTGCCATCACTTGCCGGATCGACGTCTGGATCGCTTGCTCGGTCTCCATGTCCAAGGCGCTCGTCGCGTCGTCCATGATCAATACTTTCGGCTTAATCAGCAAAGCGCGGGCGATAGCGATCCGTTGCTTCTGCCCGCCGGACAGCCCCATGCCGCGTTCGCCGACGACCGTCTCGTATCCGAGCGGAAGCTCGCGGATGAACCCGTCCGCCTGGGCGAGCTTGGCCGCCTCCTCGATTTCCTCCATCGTCGCGTCCGGCCTGCCGTAGCAGATGTTCTCCTTGATCGTCGTCGAGAAGAGGAACGATTCCTGGAAGACGATTCCGATTTGCCTGCGCAGGCTTTCCAGTTCGATATGGCGAATGTCGACTCCGTCCAGGGTGATCGCGCCTTCGCCGACGTCATAGGCTCTGAGCAGCAGGCCGACTGCCGTCGACTTGCCGGAGCCCGTGCCGCCCAGCAACCCGATAACTGAGCCCGCAGGGGCATCCAGCTTGAATCCGAGCAACGCGGAAGGGATATCGTCCCGGTCCGCGTAACGGTAGCTGACGTCATCGAAGCGGATGTGGCCTTGCACGGCGCCTTCGTCCAATACGAGCCGCTTCGGATCGTTTTTCACCGCGATCGGCTGGTTGAGCAGCTCCAGCAGCCGTTCTCCGGAAGCCTTCGATTGCGTATAGCCGTTGATCTGGAAACCGAGCGTCCAGAGAGGAGCGACGATCAGGCCAAGCACGAAGGTTAAGGCGACCAGATCTCCCATCGACAGCGAGCCGGCGATAACGCGCCAGCCTCCGACGAGCAGCAAGGTCGCGACGCTCACGCTGGCGATCAGCTCGATGACCGGAAAGTACTTCGCCCACATCCGGGCGAGCGCCAAATGATTTTCCTTGTAATCTTCGTTTTCTTTGACGAATTTGCGGATTTCGAACGGCTCGCGGGCGAACGACTTGACCGTGCGGACGCCTGTGACGTTTTCTTGCACGCGCGTCGTAAGGCGTCCCACCGCGGAGCGGATCGACCGGAACACCGGGTGGATGCTCTGCTCGAAACGGATCGCCACGAAGCCGAGCAACGGGACGATGACCATCGTCATGACCGCCAGCGGCCAATCGAGGACAAACATGATCGTGAAGCCGAAAACGAGCAGCAAGCCGGTGTTCAGCAGCTGGGCGAACCCAAAACCGATAAACATGCGGATTCCTTCGATATCGGCCGTAAGCCGCGACATCAGATCGCCCGTTCTGGCCTTATCATAGAAGGAAAAAGACAATTGCTGCAGCTTCGCGTAGCAGCCGTTGCGCAGCCGATAGGCGAGGCGATTTCCCAATCTGCTCCCGCAGAAGCCGTGAACGTACTGGAAGCCGGCTTTGACGAAGATAACGCTCACGGCCGTCAGCGTCAGTCCGAGCACGCCTTCGAAACGTCCCGGCTGGATCATGTCGTCGATCAGCGTTCTGAGCAGTAGAGGGTAGACGAATCCAAGCGCGGTAGCGATCGCGAGCCCGACAATCGACCCCCATAGAAAGCCTTTGTCTTGCCAAAAATAGGATTTCAATGCGCGAAAAATATCCAAAAATGGGTCCTCCCCTCGCTGCTTTCTACGGCAGTGTAGCCGAATCGATAAGCCTCGGCAACAGCGGTTAACGGTCCTATTCGCCGCTGCAACCGAAACTAACGCCAACTTTCAAGCGTAAGCAACGATTCTCTTCGATATCGTCGCGATTCGTACCCGACATCCCCAAGTTGACTCGCTTCGGTCCGTAAAACTTCGCCAAACGAAGAAAAGGCCTTCTTCCGTCTTCGTAAAGATGGAAGAAGGCCCGATTTCGAAGTTATTGCCCGATTATGCGCCAACGCTCCAGCAAATCCGCCAACACGCGCTCTTCGCCGGGCTCCAGCAACGACCGGCTCATGCCTGTCGCGAACTCCGACAGCTGCGCCGACCAGGCCAACGCCCCTTCGCGGACCGCCTGGCGAAGCGCTTCCTCAGCGGTCGTCTCCCACCGTTGCCGCAGCGGGGCCAGCATCTCGTCGATCGCCCGGAACAATTCGTCCTCCAATTCGCCGCGCAGCTTGGCGGCGCCTTCCTTCTCGAAGAAATGCTTGGGCGAACGAAACGCGCTCCATAACCGCTTCGCTTCGAACACCGGTCCGTTCGCGAACGCTTCGGGAAGCGGCAATTCCAACCGGGCGCGCTCGGCCGGCTCGGGAACGAAGCCTTCCTTCTCCATCTCGGCGAGGCCGGGGAGCGATCCGAGGGTCCGTTCCGCCATTTTGCCGACCTCTTGCTCCAGGCGCAGTCCCGCGGCCCGAAGCTCCTGCAGCAAATCCTCGCCGAGCGAACGCTTCAAGTCCTCGCCGCACGAGTATAAGAGCTTCTTCAAATCCCTGCCTTCGTCCTGAAGGACGGACGGATGAAACGCCGCCTGAAAGTGCTCCCGGAAGCGGTATTTCAGGCGCTGACGCAAATGATACAGCTGCTCGCCGATTTCCTGCTGGAGCGGCTGAACGGCCGCGGAAGGCACGTTGTCCGCGCCTTCGGCGCGCCAATACCGCGCCTGCTCTTCCAGCTTGGCGGCTTTCGCTTCCCTCGTCGCCGCATCGGCGTTCGCCGATTCCAGCCAGCCGTCGAGCAGCTTCCCGACCCGTTCCAGCTCCCTGTTCGCCGAAGCGAGCGCGAGCCCTCCCAATTCCTCTTCGGAGAACGCCCGGAAGCTCGTCTCGAAATCGGCCAGTCCCGAAGCCGACATGCCGGCATCGTCGTTCGTTTCCTTCGCCCGCAGGCCCGCCAGGCTCGAAACGGCGAACAGCCTAGGCTTGCGGATGCCGTGCTTGAGCAATTGCGCGCCGACGTGCTCCTTGACCGCTTCCAACTCCTCTGCCGACGACGCGAGGTCGGCGGCGTTGATGACGAAAAACATTTTGTCCAGCTCGAAGACATCCTTGACGCTCCCGAGCTGGTTCAGAAACTCGCGGTCCGCTTCGGTAAACGCGTGATTGTAATACGTCACGAACAATACCGCGTCCGCGTTCTTGATATATTGGAAGGCGACGCCCGTATGCCGGGCGTTGATCGAATCCGCGCCCGGCGTGTCGACGAGCACGGCGCCGCTGCGGGTGATCGGCGAATCGACGAACAGATCGATCTCCGCGACGAAGCAGGACGCGCGCTCTTCCGCCGCGAACTTCCGGTATTCCGCTTCGTTCGTCGTCAGCCTCCGGCCGAGAAGCGGACCGTATTCGCTCCAGCCGGCCGCCGCGGCGGCCAGAAACGCCAGATGCGGCCTTCCTCGCGGATGCAAGTCGGCTGCGGCGATCGGGTCCTTAAGCGCCAGCAAACCCGGCACGTCCGTTCCCGCTTGCTCCAGCTTATCTTGGCCGATCCCGATTCGGCGCAACGAATGCTTCAGATCTTCGACGAACTGCTCCGCCGTCTTCATCGTGACGAGCGCCGTGCCGTCCGGATGCGCGTCCGCAGGCGCCACGATGCGGTTGATCGTCGCCGTCGTCGGATTCGGCGACACCGGCAGCGCGGGCTTGCCGACGAGCGCGTTCGCGAACGAGGATTTGCCCGCGCTGAACGCGCCGAACAGCGCGATCGTAAAGCTCTTGCTGCGGAAGCGCTCCGCTTTGGCCAGCAAGCCGTCGGCCACGCCGCGCAGCCCCGCGATCGGGGACAGCGTCTCGGCGGCCCGCTCCAGCATCTCCGCCGCTCCCTGCGGGGCGCCCAGACGCGCAACGGCTTCGCGGGGGAGCGGGCCGTCCGCGTTCTGCGCTTCGTCATGCCGCCTCGTCGCGACGTTCTCCGTCCGGGGCGCCGTTTCCGCTTGCCGCGCCTCGAGACGTTCGAGCGCGAGCCGCATCCGGTCGCCGTCAACCGGCGAAAGCGACGGCAGCTCGACGTCCGCGCTCTCGCCGAGAGCCGGCAGCAACGCCAGCAGCGCCCGCTCCTCCTCGCGCTCCTCGGCCTCCAGCCGGCCGAGCTCGCTCCAGTCGCTTTCTTTTCCAGCCAGCCGTTCCAGCTCCTGCAGGATCCGCCCGACCTGCTCTTCCCGTGCAGGGCGGCTTCTATCCAGCAGCTCTTCGACCCATTGAACCGCGATTTTGCGGTAAGCCGATTTCAGTTCGGCGGCGATCTCCGCCGCGTAGTTCAGCACGGCTTGCCCGTCCGCCCCGGCGCCCGGCTTGACCCGTTCCTTCAGCCACTCGGGCGTCACCGGCCGAAAGCGCGAGGCCAGCTCCGCTTCCATCTCTTCGCCGTCGTAGCCCGATTCTCGGGCTTCCTTGCGCAGCAGCTCCTTCACGTGGCCCGCCGCATTGGCGGACGCTTGCCGGTTGAAATCGTCGGCGAGCCGCTCGAGACGGGCTTGCCGCTCCGCTTCCGTCTTCGCCGCGCTTGCGAGCCAGCCGGCCTTGAACCCCGGCTGCAGGGCGGCGAGCGCATCGCGCGCCTTCTCCCGCGTCTCGGCCGGCGTCAGGCTCGCGTTGTGCAGCAGCTTGTCGCACTCCGCGCGGACCCGGTCCTTGCGAACGTCCGCTTCAGCGCGGCATTCGGCCAACCGCCGCTCCAGCTCGACTCTGCGTTCCGCTAACTTATGTTCGTCGGCATCCTCCCCGAGACGCTCCAGCAGTGGTGTTCTCCGCTCTTCGTTCAGCGCATGCAGCGTCTCGCGGAATTGCTCGGCCAAGTAAACCGCCGACCTGCGCGCGCTCCTCAGCATCAGCGGCGTTGCCAGCGGCTGCAGGTCCCGGATTAGTCCGAGCAGTTGCTCCCATTGCGAGAGCGGATGCTCCGGCACCCGCAGCGACAGGAACAGCGTCCCCGCCGGCTCGATGTCCCAGCCGCGAAGCGACTGCGCCAGGCTCTCCCGAAAATCCGCGAAAGCGATCTGGTCTTCGCGGTGCTTGTCGATCTGGTTGACGAGCAAGTACGTCGGTTTGCCCCATCGCGCCAGCGAGCGAAGAAACCGGAAGTTCACTTCGGATTGAACGTGGTTGTAATCGGTGACGTAAAACACGACGTCGGCCAGATGCAACGCGGACTCCGTCGCCGCGCGATGGGCCCCGTCCGTCGAATCCACGCCCGGCGTGTCCACGACCGCCATGCGGTCGCCGAGCAGCGGTATCGGGTAGGACACGCGGATCGAGGTGACGCCTTCTCCGTCCGCCGCGTAATCGTGCAGCCGCTCGACCGGAACGGCGCGTGAAGGATGGACGGTCCCGTTCGCGTCCCGGAACGACGTCTCCGCCAGCGGCTCTCCGTTGACGACGGTGACGACGTTCGCGCTTGTCGGGATCGGCGAGGACGGCAGCAGGGAAGCCCCGCACAGCGTATTCACGAGCGTCGATTTGCCCGCCGAGAAATGGCCGCAGAAGGCGACGGTCAAGCGGTCCGCGCGCAGCTTGTCGGCCAACTCGGCCAGCTTGCCGGCTTGGCCGGGATCGCGGCCAGCGGCCGCGGCGGACATCCGCCGCAACGCTTCAATATAAGAATCCAGATCCGCGGATCTCTCGTCGATGACGGTTGGAGCTTGTATGCCGGTGGAATTCACTTCGTAACGCTCCTTTTCTTCAAGGCGGCCTTCATGCGGGCTTTGCCCTCCTTGCAATGTTCGAGCAGCGGGCAAATCTCGCATTGCGGATTTTGCGCTTTGCAATGGTATCTGCCGAAAAAAATCAGCCGATGATGCGTGATCGTCCACTCGTCGCGGGGCACCTTGCGCATCAGCTTCTTCTCGACCTCGAGCACCGAATCGTCGGGCTTGGCGATTCCGAGCCGTTTGGACACCCGCTCCACGTGCGTATCGACGGCGATCGCCGGCACGTCGAACGCGTTGGACATGACGACGTTGGCCGTCTTCCTCCCGACGCCGGGCAGCTCGGTCAGCTCCTCGTGCGTGCGGGGAACGTCCCCGCCGTGCCGGTCGATGACGATCCGGCACAGCTTCTGGATGTTGGCCGCTTTGTTGCGAAACAGGCCGATGCGGCGAATGTCGTTCTCCAACTCTTCGAGCGGAACGTTCAAATAATCTTGAGGCGTCTTGTATTTCTCGAACAAAGTCGCGGTCACCTTGTTGACGGTCTCGTCCGTGCATTGGGCCGACAGGAGGACGGCGATCGTCAGCTCGAACGGATTGCGATGGTTCAGCTCGCATCGCGCGTCGGGAAACATCTCTGCTATCGTATTCAGAATATGCCTGATCGTTGCGGCGGTCATAGCGGCTCCTTTTTGTTTCAAAGAATTTCATAACCAAGTGTACCGGATGTTCGAATTTCCGGCAATAGAAGGCCTGGCATGACAAAGCGGCGCGCCAGCTTGGGTAGCTGAGCGCGCCGCTCGTCGGAGCCGTTATTTCTTCACGATTTCCACGACTTTGCCGCGGACGATGTAAAGCGCGATATCGTCGTTGTTTTTGAAGTCGGAGAACGTCAGCCTCTTCGTGCCTTGATGCAAGTACACTTGCGGATGCAGCGGGTACGTATTGTTCTCGTTCAACGAAGATCTCTGCACGTACAGCGTCGTCGCGTTATTGTTGTTGTACTTTTTGTTAACGGCCGGGATGATCTCGACGACGACGCGGTCGTTCTCGTCCACGCGGATTTCCACGCGGTCGTCGCGCTGCACGGTCGAGATCGAGCCGAGCGATACGCCGTTCCGCAGCACCGTCGGAGCCGCCGTGAACGCCTTCGTCACGTTGACGCCGGCATTCGTGACGAGTTCGATCGAGTTGGCCGAAGCGTTGACGGACACCACTTGGCCGTACGTTGCCGAGACCGCCTTGATCTTGACCGCCGTTTTGCCTCTGAACGTTACGTTCAGCAGCGTCGCGTTCGATTGATTGAGCGCGTTCAGGCTGATCGGCGCATCGTTCTCGTCGACGAGCGCGATAATCGAGCCGTTCAGGCTCCATTCCTCGAACGTGCCGTCCGGCTTTTTCGCTTTCAGCCGGTTCGTCGACAGGTTCACCTGCTCCAGCTCGAACTGCACCGTCTTCTGCACTTGCACGGCGATTACCGTCTCCTGAGTCACGTAATCCAGAATCGCGGTGACGCGATCGCCGATTTTGATGTCCAGGTAAGAGCCGTAGTTCTGGCCGTAAATGTCCACGGACGGATAGTGGATCGGGAAATTCAGCGTGACGGTATTTCCCGTATCGAGCGCCAGCTTCAGCGTCCGCGCCGTCACGTTGTTCTCGACGACGGTGCCCGAATATTGCGACACGAACGAAACGTACGCGGCGGTGGCGTTCGTATAGCCGACGTTAAGCTTCTTGCCGACGGTCATATATTTCTCGGCTTCCGCGCGCGTAATGGTCGTTCCGTTCAGGTCGAACCGGGTTTTGTCATTGAGTACGAGCGGAAGCGGCTCGTTTTTCTTGCTCGGATTTTCGACGATCAACACGTTCTGCGCGCCAAGATACGTCGTGATCGTCGCGCTGTTGACGAACTGGAGCGCTCTGCCGGTAATCGTGATGACCGCGACTCTGCCGTCGTCGTCCAACGTCAACGATACGTCGTCGCCTTCGAACAGATCGTCGAGCCCCACGCTCGTCAGCCCTTCCAGCTTGACGGCGACGTTGTTGGCCAAATATTTGACGCCGAGCTCGCCTTTGGACGTGTACTGAATCGTTTTTCGATCCGTATTGATATATTCGATCTTCGCTTCGATCGGCGGCAGAACCTTTTTCGTGATCGTGACGCTCGTCACCGAGCCCATCTTCACTTCGTAGGACACGACGTCTCCGACGGTAAGCTGGTCGAACGTGTAGCTCGTTCCGTTCGCATGTTTGATCGTCGCGCTTGCGTCGACGGGGTACGTCTCGGTCTGGCCCGCGGCATCCTTGACCTGAAGCGTCCGATCGTTCGCGTTCCAGCCTTCGACCGTGCCGTCGCCCGATTTGTTCGTCACCGCTTTGGTCACCGTCAGGGACAGCAGCACGCTTTCGGTGGCGATGTCTACGCCCAGTCTGACCGGCAGGTTGGCCGACAGATCTTCAAGCTTCAGCACTTGGCCGTTGATGTCTTTGATCGACAGTGACTGAGGATCGTAAGCGACGGTCAACAGGTCGCCGTCGACCGATACGGTCAGCTTGTTTTGCGCGTCCGATACGAGGATAAGCGTGCCCTCGATGTTTTTCACCTTCGGCGTTTCGCTCGTTTGCTCCACGTAGTCGATCGTGCCGTCCACGCCGGCGATCAGCAACACTTCGCCGTATTCCTTCAAGGAAGCGACGTCGGTCGTCACATCGGACTTGTAGCCGTAGACGGACGCCGAAGGCGACAGCGCATACGCTTGGGTCGTTCCGTCGGAACGGAGAATCGTCAGCTGATTGCCTTCCGCCGTAATCAGCGCCCCGGTGACTTGTCCGGCATAGGCGACCGGCAAGTGAACGCCCGCGCGGCTGAACAGCGTCGAAGCCATCTCGCGGGTGACGGCGCCTTGCGGATCGAACCGGTTGCCGGTGACGCCGGTCACGAGCTCCGAAGAGACGGCGTAATTGACATAGCCTTTGAACTGCGCGTCGATCTGCGCGTCGTCGGCGAACGAAGTCGCCTGCCCGGCGACCGCTCTAGCGCTGTCATCTTTGCCGATCGCGCGGACGAGCAGCTTGGCGATCCACTCTCGCGACGCGGGACTGCTGCCCCAGGCTTTGCCGTTCTCCTTGGCGACGAGCGCGACTTCTTCGTCCAATTGCAAAATGTTTTTCTGCACGGCTAATTTTATGTAAGGCTTGTAATCTTCTTTAATGACGAGATCGCTCGGGAATACGAGCGTGCCGCCCGTTTGGATCTGATCCGCCACTCCCATGAACCGGAGCGCGATAATGACCGCTTCCTCGCGGGTAATCTGGTTGGCCGGATTAAACTGCCCGTTGGGGCTGCCTTTCAGAATGCCTTGCAGCGCAAGCTTCGTGATATGCTTCTCCGCCCATCCTCCCGCCCGGACGTCCGGGAACGGCGAAGCGGCCGAAGCTTTGGAATCCGTGTACGCGATTCCGGAAAATACGAGCGATGCGGCAAGCAGACCGGCAACGCCTTTCGACAATCCTTTGTTCATCGTCACATGTCCCCTCTCCCAATATACGCGCATACCGGCCCCCAAGAGGGGCCGGAACGGCTTTAAGATAAGTTCAATTGCATTTTGATGCCGGTCGCGATCGCCTCGGCGACCCGATTCTGAAAGTCCTCGGTCCACAGCTGGGGCTCGTCGATCGTGCTCGAAAGATAACCCGCCTCCAGCAAGACCGCCGGCATCGTCGTTTCCCTGGTGACGCTGAAGCTTTTCTGCCGGACTCCATTATCCTTGAGCCCGGTCGCTTGGACGAGCAGGCCGTGCATCAAATCCGCGAAGTCCTTGCTGTCCTCCCGAGTGTAATACGTTTCCGTTCCGTTCGTCGCGGGCGTGAAGCTGTTCGCGTGAACGGAGACGAACAAGTCGGCGTTCAGCGAATTCGCCAGCTGCGACCTGGAGATGAGCGTCGGGAAGGAATCGTCGGCGCGGGTCAGCACGAGGTTGATCCGTTCGTCTCCGGCCAGCAACGCTTGCACCTTCAGCACGACCGCCAGATTGAAGTCCTTCTCCGGCTTCTTGGTGATGCTGATCGCCCCCGGATCCGAACCGCCGTGGCCGGCGTCGAGCACGACCGTGTACTGCGACTTGTCCGGGAACGGCTGCTTCAGCGCGATCCGGAACTCGCCCGCGGCCGAATCATTCGTCGTCTCGTAATCCCAGGCCCGGCTCAAATCGAGCACGAACCGGGGCGCTTTCGTCTGGTCGCCGAACATCGAATACCGGATCGATTGCAGCGCGGCATGGCCGTCGACCGGAATCCGCGCTTCGTTCGCACCCGAGAAATCGGCCGACGGCGCGAAGCCTTCCGCGTAAAGCGCGTTCGGCACGTCGACGACGATCCGCTTCGGATTGTCCAGCTTGAATACGTTGGGCGCGATGCTGCCGTCGTACTTCAGGACGACCGCATCCGGCTCGTAGCGAACTTCCAGCAAGCTGCCCGTTACGACCGGTTCGCCCGACGGATCGGTCCCCGGGGAACCCGAGCCGCCGTCTTGCCCTTCCTCCTCCTCGTCCACGACCCCGATGAGGCCGCCTTCCGAACCGCCGCCGTTCCCCGCATCGCTTGGCGTGTAGAGGAACGCGGCTTTAATTTGATTATCCCAGAACACTTGAACGCCGAGCGATTCGCCCAGAAATCTCAAAGGGATAAGTGTATTGTTGGATTTTACCGTCGGCGGCACGGTCATTTCCTTCGGCTCGCCGTCGAGATACGCGGTAGGCTTGTCCAATGTCATGACAAGCTGCTTCTTGTTGCCCGATACCGTGACCTGTTTCTGGTTATGGTCGTAATCCACCCTGTAGCCGAGACTCTCGGTTGCGATTCTGACGGGAACCATCACCGATTGGCCGATGACGACCGGAGGAACTTTGGGCTCCAAAGCCTCTCCGTCCAGAATCAGCTTAGGCGTCAGCGGTTCCGTCTTCGCGGCGTTCGCGACGCCCGCTCCGAGAAGCAGCAAGCCGGTGACGACGAACAACAGGGAAAACCACTTCTTCATGCTTCACCTCGATGTCGAATAGATTTGGCGAACGATGCCGGGATATGTACGTTTCAAGCGGCATGTCCACGTTTCTATAGACGTCGGGAAGCATGAAAAGTTGCGTAAAGGAGGAAAAAAAGACCCATCGTCCCGAATCTTGCCGAATCGGCGGCGATGGGTCCACCCCTTCCGCTCGCGAAAGTGGGGCTGCGGCGGCGGATTAACCGATCGCGTTGGCGGCGCGCTTCGCCTCGTAAGCGGTAATCGCCGCTTCGTGCTGCAGCGTCAGGCCGATATCGTCGAGCCCTTGGAGCAGGAATTGGCGGCGGTGCTCGTCGAGATCGAACGGAATGCGCAAGCCGTCTTCGTCGGTAATGACTTTATTTTCCAGGTCGACATTCAGCTTGTAGCCTTCTTTCGCTTCCGTGCGCTTGAACAGGTCGTCGACCTGCTCCTCGGTCAGCTTGATCGGCAGAATGCCGTTTTTGAAGCAGTTGTTATAGAAAATGTCCGCGAAGGACGGCGCGATGACGCAGCGGAACCCGTAATCGAGAATCGCCCACGGCGCGTGCTCCCGGGACGAACCGCAGCCGAAGTTGGCGCGGGACAGCAGAATCGAAGCCCCTTGGTAGCGCGGTTTGTTCAGGTTGAAGTCGGGAATGACGTTGCCCTGTTCGTCCCATCTCCATTCGAAAAACAGAAATTGGCCGAACCCGCTTCTTTCGATTCTTTTCAAAAATTGCTTCGGTATGATGGCGTCCGTATCGACGTTGACCCGGTCGACCGGCGCGACGAGGCCGTTCAATTTAACGAATGCTTCCATAGTTCTTAATCCTCCCTTACGCCTTCACTTCGGCTTTGAATTCCCACTCGCGAACGTCGACGAAACGGCCCTTCACGGCGGCTGCCGCGGCCATTTCCGGGGACACGAGATGCGTGCGTCCGCCGCGGCCCTGACGGCCTTCGAAGTTGCGGTTGGAAGTCGAAGCGCAGCGTTGGCCCGGCTTCAGGACGTCCGGGTTCATCGCGAGACACATGCTGCAGCCCGCGTCGCGCCATTCGAAGCCCGCTTCGGTGAAGATTTTGTCGAGGCCTTCTTTTTCGGCCTGCAGCTTGACCCGCCCCGAGCCCGGCACGACGATCGCCGTCACGTTCGGGCTGACTTTGTGTCCGCGGGCGACGGAAGCCGCCGCTCGCAAATCCTCGATCCGTCCGTTCGTGCAGGAGCCGATGAAGACGTAATCGATCGCGATATCGGTCATCGGCGTGCCCGGCTTGAGTCCCATGTATTCGAGCGCGCTCGCGGCGGCTTTGCGCTCGTTCTCGGTCGGCAACTTTTCCGGAATCGGAACCGACGACGTGATGCCGGTGCCCATGCCCGGGCTCGTGCCCCAGGTCACTTGCGGAATAAGCGATTCGACGTCGAATTCGACGACCGCGTCGTACGTCGCGCCTTCGTCCGTGCACAGCGCCTTCCACTGCTCGACGGCTTTGTCGAACGCCTCGCCCTGCGGCGCGTATTCGCGGCCGCGGAGATATTCGAACGTTGTCTCGTCCGGCGCGATCAGGCCCGCGCGGGCGCCTGCCTCGATCGACATGTTGCAGACGGTCATCCGCTCTTCCATCGACAGCGCGCGAATCGCTTCGCCCGTGTATTCCATGACGTAGCCAGTGCCGAAGTCGGTGCCGTATTTGGCGATCAGGCCGAGAATCATGTCTTTGGCCGTGATGCCGGGCTTGCGGTTGCCCTTAAAGCGAACCGCCATCGTCTTCGCCTTCGCCTGCTGCAAGCATTGCGTCGCGAGCACGTGCTCGACCTCGCTCGTGCCGATGCCGAAGGCGAGGGCGCCGAACGCGCCGTGCGTGGACGTATGGCTGTCGCCGCAGACGATCGTCTTGCCCGGATGGGTCAGCCCGAGCTCGGGTCCCATGACGTGCACGACGCCTTGGTCGATCGTGTTCAAGTCGTACAGCTTCACGCCGAACTCCCGGCAGTTGGCCGTCAGCGTATCGACCTGCTGCTTGGAGATCGGGTCCGCGATATTGAACCGGTCTTTGGTCGGGACGTTATGGTCCATCGTCGCGAACGTCAGGTCGGGACGCCTCACCTTGCGCCCGGACATCCGCAAGCCTTCGAACGCCTGCGGCGAAGTGACCTCGTGAACGAGGTGGAGATCGATGTAGAGGATGCTCGGCTTGCCGGCCTCCGCGACGATCTCGTGGTTGTTCCAAATTTTCTCGAACATCGTTAATTTGCTCATACGTAAAATTCACCCCAAATAAGGACTCTTTTGGCGCGGCGGCGTCGCCTCCGCTTCCGCCGCGCCGTGCGCTCGTCCGCCCGATGGCGGGCGGTCCGGCGCGATGCTTGCCTTTATCTTACCATTTCGCTCTTCATTGTTCCAAGATATAATAGCTATAAGGTTAATTGTTCCAACCTATAAGAGGTTATTCAAAAAGCAAAGGAGCTCGATGCCGAATGGAATTCAGGCAATTGCAATATGCGATACAAATCGCCAGCGAACGCAATTTCTCCCGCGCCGCGGAGAAGCTGCACATCGCCCAGCCTTCGCTCAGCCAGCAGCTGTCCAAGCTGGAGAAAGAGCTCGGCGTGCTGCTGTTTAAGAGAAGCACCAATTCGGTGGAGCTGACGCATGCGGGAGCCGTGTTCGTGGAAAAGGCGCAGCGGATCGTCGATATGGCCGACCAGCTGCGCAGGGAAATGGAAGACATCGCGGACATGCGCAAAGGCCGGCTCGTCGTCGGCAGCCTGCCGATGACCGGCTCCCACGTGCTGCCCCACGTCCTGCCCGTCTTCCGGGAAGCGTACCCGAACATCGAAATCGTGCTGATCGAGGAATCGACCAAACGACTGGAAGAGCTGACCGCCAGCGGAAGCACCGACGTCAGCCTGCTGTCGCTGCCGCTCGTCGAGCCCACGCTCGCCTGCGTTCCGGTGCTGGAAGAAGGCATCTGTCTGGCCGTGCCGCCCGAACACCCGCTCGCGGAGCCGAATCGCCGCGGAGCGAGCGTCTCCGTCGCGGAATTGCGGGACGAGCCGTTCGTGCTTCTCAAGAAAGGCCAAGGATTCCGCGCGATCGCGCACGACCTGTGCGCCGCCGCGGGCTTCGGTCCGCGCGTCGTGTTCGAGAGCGGCAATATCGATACCGTGCAATCGCTCGTCGCCGCGGGAATGGGCATCGCGTTCCTGCCGGAGATGGTCAAACGCAGCGACTGGCAGGGCCGGGCGCCTTGCTACTTGAACCTGGAGGGCCGCCCGACGCGCACGCTCGTCATCGCTTACCGCAAAGGCCGGTATTTGTCCAACGCGGCGGAAGCGTTCATCTCCGTCTTCAGCGACACGATCGCCAAGATCGGACTCGGCAAGCGGCACGCAATCTGACACGGCTCGCCGGCGCTTACGAATACAGCTCCGGCCGCCGGTCGGCGAACACGGGGATGCGCCCGCGCACTTCGTCGACGAGGCCGAGATCGAGCTCGGCGACGAGAATCGTCTCCCTTTCCTCCGCCTCCGCGACGATTTCGCCCCACGGATCGACGACCATCGAATGTCCGAAAAAATTCGCGCCGCCGCTTTCGCCGACGGTGTTGCAGGCCACGACGTACATCTGGTTCTCGATCGCCCGCGCCTGCAGCAGCGTCCGCCAGTGATGGAGACGCGGATGAGGCCACTCGGCCGGGACGAACAGGATTTTCGCCCCGTTCAAGGCCAGCTTGCGGGCCAGCTCCGGGAACCGGATATCGTAGCAGATCATAACCGCCGCCGGCACGCCGCCGAGCTCGAACAAGCCCGGCGTTGCGCCGGCCGCCAGATGCAAATGCTCGTTCATCAGCTGAAACAAATGGATTTTGCTGTATTCCGCCGTTTCCTTCCCCGTGCGGTCGAAGACGCGAGCGGTGTTGGTCACCGCGTCCCCTTCCCGCAGCTCGGCGATCGAGCCGGCGAGGACGCCTACGCCGCGGCGGCGGCAGAAATCGGAGACGATGCTTCTCGTCCGCGTTCCATCCGGGTCGGCCAGCGAGCGAATGTCGTCGAGCGCGTAACCGGTATTCCACATTTCCGGCAGGACGATCAGATCCGGCTTCGGGTCGAGCGCCGCCGCTTCTTCCAGCCGGTTCAACATGTTCGCGAAATTCGTCTCCGCCTCTCCGGCCGCGATATTCATCTGCACGATCGCCACGCGCAATCGGTTCGTCATTCGTCGATCCACTCCCGGTCCTGAATTGTCGCGCAAGCGCGATTTATGTTCTCCATCCTACTGTATCCTCGCGAATCCGGCAACTATCGTCTAATCGAATCTTCACTATTCCAACCGTTTTTCCGATATTTTCACGTCTAACGCTCCGAACGCGTTGCCGCGCGGGTCGCGTTATGCTACATTCATCCTATCCTGTCCATAAATTCGAACGATATTTTCCTCATGACGGAGCGTGAAGCTGAACGATGTCTTACACGATCACCCCGGCGAAGCGGATGCGGACGCTTCCCGAGCAATTTTTCGCGGCGCTGGTCGCCAAGGCGAACGCCCGGGCGGCGACCGGCCGCGACGTCATCAACCTTGGCCAAGGCAATCCCGATCTGCCGACGCCGCAGCCGATCGTCGAGCGGCTGAAGCAAGCCGCCGACAATCCCAAATACCACAAATATCCGCCGTTCCGCGGCTTTCCGTTTCTGAAGCAAGCCGTCGCGGAGCGGTACAAGGCGGATTACGGCGTCGATCTGGATCCCGACGCCGAGGTCGCCGTCCTGTTCGGGGGCAAGACGGGCCTGATCGAGATCAGCCAGATTCTCCTCGACCAAGGCGACGTCTGCCTCGTGCCGGATCCGGGCTATCCCGATTATTGGTCGGGCGTGGCGCTCGCCGGAGCGGAGATGGCTTTCATGCCGCTGAAGGAAGCAAACGGCTTCCTCCCGGACTACGAAGCGATTCCGGCCGAAGCGGCGCGGCGCGCCAAGCTGATGTTCCTGAACTACCCGAACAATCCGACCGCCGCGACGGCGACGCCGGAATTTTACGAGCGCACCGTCGCTTACGCGAGGCGGAACGGCATCGTCGTCGCCAGCGATTTCGCCTACGGCGCGATCGGTTTCGACGGCAAGCGTCCGGTCAGCTTCCTGGAGACGCCCGGCGCGAAGGAAGTCGGAGTCGAATTTTACACGCTGTCCAAGACGTACAACATGGCCGGCTGGCGCGTCGGCTTCGCGATCGGCAACCCGCGAATCGTCGAGCTGATCAATCTGCTGCAGGATCATATGTACTGCAGCCTGTTCGGCGGCATTCAGGAAGCGGCGGCGGAAGCGCTGACCGGCTCCCAGCATTCCGTACGGGAGCTCGTGGCGACCTACGAGCGCAGGCGCGACTTCCTGTACGGCGCGCTTGACGGAATTGGCTGGAGGGCCGCCAAGCCCGCGGGCTCCTTCTTCTGCTGGCTCCCCGTGGCGCGCGGGCACACGTCCATGTCGTTCGCGGACCTGCTGCTCGAACGGGCCGACGTCGTCGTCGCCCCGGGATCGGGCTTCGGCGCTCACGGAGAAGGCTACGTCCGGCTCGGCCTGCTCACGGACGAGGAACGGCTGCGCGAGGTCGCAGAGCGGATCGGACGGCTCGGGCTGTTCTGAGGCAACGGTGCGAACGGAATAGCGTTACGCCATCGTCTTATGTCGCGCTGGAGAGCCGACTTTTCCTGGAATAACGTTACGCTGTCGTCTTAAGCGGCGCTGAAGAGCAGATCTGTACGGAAATAGCGATGCGCGATCTCCTCGGCCTTAACAGTGTCCTGGTTCCCCGCTGAGGGCAATCGCTTACGGAATTAGTCAGATGACGGAAGCTGATGAATGTGAAGCGATAATTGAGATACAAAAAGGTCGATCAAGTGATCCGCAGCCGGGTCACCGCGGGGCCGTCGCTTCGCGGGGATCCGGTTTTGTCGCTGGACGCGACGACTCGGTTGCCGACGCGAATTGCAAAAGTGCAACTATTTATCGAGAACGATACGATTTTCCGAAGCCTAGTTGCATAAGTGCAACTAATTCAAGCAAAATGAGGCTTCACGGCGCGAATCGGCCTCATTTAAGTGCAGAAAATGCAAGTATTAAGGATTTGAACCGGAATCTCGATGCAATTAAGTGTACAAAGTGCAAGTACCTTGCTCCCGCCGGATGGCATCTGGTCATTCGTAAGCGGGTCCCCTGGGTTCCCCGCCTTCCTTTCCTTTACAAGCCTTATCCCGCATGGTATTCTTAGAATAATCCAGCGTCGGCCTCGGTCGATGCTTCCATACGAAACGCATTGACGGGAAACGAGACGGACCCGGACACGACCAGAGAGTAAATTCCCCGGCTGCAAGAATTTACCTTGTCCCCTGTCTCCCCCATCCCCGAGCGGACGGCGATGAGCCGGACAGCGCCCGCTGTTAACGGGAACATGAGCGGACGGACGCCCGATGCGGCGCTGTCAACGAAGGTGGTAACGCGGAAGGTTCGACAACGACTTTCGTCCTTTTTAACGAGGGACGGGAGTTTTTTTTATGGCTAAGGGGTTGATCGCATTGCGCAAAAGAATCGTCGTCAAAATCGGCAGCAGCTCGCTCGCTTCGGAGGAAGGCGGGCTGAACCGCGAACGGGTAAGCTTCTTCGCGGGCGAGCTCGCCTCGCTGCACGCCTCCGGGCATCAGGTGCTGCTCGTCACGTCCGGCGCGATCGCGGCCGGGTTCCGGAGGCTGGGCTACGCGACGCGGCCGAAGCTCGTGCACGAGAAGCAGGCCGCGGCCGCCGTCGGCCAAGCGCTGCTTATGCAAGCCTACCAGGAAGCGCTCGCGGCGAGCGGCGTCACCGCGGCCCAAATTCTGCTCACCCGGCCGGACTTCAGCAACCGCGGGCGGGCGCGGAACGCGACGAGAACGATCGAGGAATTGCTCATGCAACGGGCGATTCCGATCATCAACGAGAACGATACCGTCGCCGTCGACGAAATCAAGTTCGGGGAGAACGATTCCCTCTCCGCGCTCGTCGCCAATCTCGTCAAAGCGGACGGCCTCTATATTCTGACCGACATGGACGGGCTGTACACGGACGATCCGCGCAAATCGCCGGAGGCCGTACGCATCGCGCGCGTCGACGAGCTGTCGGAACAGCTGTTCCGCGCGGCCGGCGGCGCCGGCTCCGCCGTCGGCACGGGGGGCATGCGCTCCAAGCTCGAGGCGGCGCGCATCGCGAAGAGCGGCGGCGTGCCGCTCTTCGTCGGCCGCGTCTCCGAGCCCGGGGACTTGCAGGCGGCCGCGGACGGCGCGGGCAAAGGCACCTATTTCGCTTCCTCCCCGCATTCGCTGTCGGCCAAGAAGCATTGGGTCGGCTTCCTGTCCGACGCGCAGGGGCGAGTCGTCATCGACGCCGGCGCCGAAGACGCGCTGCTCCGCCGCGGGCGCAGCCTGCTGCCCGCGGGCGTGACCGCTTCGGAAGGCGACTTCCATCCCGGCGACGTCGTCGAGGTGGTCTCCGCGGACGGAAGGGCGCTCGGCCGAGGCGTATCGAATTACGCCTCCTGGCAGCTTACCGCCGTCGCCGGCCTATCGAGCGAAGAAGCGTCGAAGCGGGTCGAAGTATCCCGCGTGGAAGTCATCCATCGCGACGAATGGGTCGCGTCAACTATCGTGAAGGAGGCAACTGCCCATGAGTGAAGTGATCCGCAAGTCTCGGGCGGCGCGGGAAGCCGCCGCCGTCCTGAATCGCCTGTCGACGGAGGAGAAAAATGAAGCGCTGCTGGCGATCGCCGAAGCGCTGCTGGCCGCCCGGGAGCGGCTGATCGCCGCCAACGCGGAGGACCTCGCGCGCGGACGCGAGCAAGGCACGTCCGAATCGCTGCTCGACCGGCTCAAGCTGACGCCGGAACGGCTGCAAGCGATCGCCGAGGGCGTCCGGCAAGTCGTCGGCCTGGCCGATCCGGTCGGCGAGACGCTGGCGCGGTTCGAGCGTCCGAACGGCCTCTCCATCGAGCAGCGCCGCGTGCCGCTCGGCGTCATCGGGATGATCTACGAAGCCCGTCCGAACGTCACCGTCGACGCCGCGTCGCTCTGCCTGAAAACCGGCAACGCCGTCGTCCTGCGCGGCGGATCGGCCGCGCTGTCCTCGAACCGGGCGATCGTCGGCGTCATGCGCGAAGCATTGGCGCGGACGTCGATTCCCGGAGACGCCCTTCAGCTTATCGAGGACTCCGACCGCAAATCCGTCGACGAAATGCTGAAGCTGAACGGCTTGCTCGACGTCATCATCCCGCGCGGCGGCGCGTCGCTCATTCAGAACGTCGTGCAAAACGCGACGGTGCCGGTCATCGAGACCGGCGCGGGCATCTGCCACACGTTCGTCGACGAATCCGCGGATTACGCGATGGCGGAAGCGATCGCGCTCAACGCGAAGGCGCAGCGCCCTTCCGTCTGCAACGCGATGGAGACGCTGCTCGTGCACGAAGCGTTCGCACGGAAGCACCTGGCCTCCCTCGCGGACCAATTCCGCAGCGCCGGCGTGGCCCTTAAAGGCTGCGAAGCCGCGCGGAAGCTCGTGCCGTCGGTCGATGCGGCGACGGACGACGACTTCGCGACGGAATACAGCGATTACATCCTGAACGTCAAAATCGTCCAAAATGTAGACGAGGCCCTGCGCCACATCGACCGGTTCGGGACGCGCCACTCCGAATGCATCGTCACGGCCGACGAGCGGAATGCCGAACGTTTCCTGCGGGAAGTCGACGCCGCGGCCGTCTACCATAACGCGTCCACCCGCTTCACCGACGGCTTCGAATTCGGCTTCGGCGCGGAGATCGGCATCAGCACGCAGAAGCTGCACGCGCGCGGGCCGATGGGCTTGCCCGCGCTGACCTCGACGAAATACCGGATCGTCGGCAACGGACAAATCAGAGCTTAGGAGGTCGCCATGTCCACATCCAATCCCACCTCTCCGCTGGCGGGAGTTTCCTTATGCTTCTTCGGCGCCGGCTCGATGGCGGAAGCGATTCTGCGCGGCATCGTCGACGCCGGCCTGACCGATCCGAAGGCCGTTACGGTCATGAACCGGAGCAACGCGCAGCGGCTTCGCGAGCTCGAAGACCGCTACGGCGTCGTCCCCGCCGCTTCGGACGACAAGAAGACCGCCGCGCTGGCCGCCGCGGACGTCATCGTGCTCGGCATGAAGCCGAAGGACGCCGCCGCAGCCATTCGCGGCCTGAAACCGGTCTTGAGACCGAACCAATTGCTCGTCTCGGTCATCGCCGGGCTGTCCATCTCCACGATCGAACAATTGCTCGGACGCCCGCAGCCGATCGTCCGCACGATGCCGAACACGTCCAGCACGATCGGCCTGGGCGCGACGGGGATCAGCTACTCCGGGTCAGTCGAGGTTAAGCAGCGCGAGCTGGCGCTCGCCATGTTCAGCGCCGTGGGCTTAGCCGCCGTCGTCGAAGAACCGCTCATCGAAGCCGTCAACGGCGTGTCCGGCAGCGGCCCAGCTTACGTCTATTACTTGATGGAAGCGATGATCCGGGCCGGCGTCGAGCTCGGGCTCTCCCCCGAGGCGGCCAAGGCGCTGACCGTGCAGACGGTGCGCGGAGCCGCCGAGATGGTCGTCGCGACCGGTGAGGATCCCGGCGAGCTGCGCCGCAAGGTGACGTCCCCGAACGGCACGACGCAAGCGGCGATCGAGACGCTCGATCGCCACGCGTTCCAGGAAGGCATGAATCGCGCCATCCGCCGCTGCGCGGAGAGGGCGCGCGAGATGGGCGAAGCGATCCGCGAAGAAGCGGCGAAAGGAGATTCCCGATGAACGATAAAGCTTATAGCCGCGCGACGTACAGGCTGTACGACGACAAGGCGGATTTCGAGAAAAAAGCGCAAGCTATCGCGGTCGGACTGACCGTCGGCAGCTGGACGGAGCTCCCGGAAGCGGCCAAGGCGCGCATGCAGCCCCACTTGGGACAAGTCGTCTCCGTCGACGTTCACGAGCCCGAAGGCGCGGAGCCCGGGCAGCGTTACGCCGACATTACGATCGCCTACCCGGACGCCAATTTCAGCCGGGACATTCCCGCCTTTCTCGTAACCGCGTTCGGCAAGCTGTCCATGGACGGCAAGATCAAGCTGATCGACATCGCCCCGTCCGACGACTTCCTGAAGGCGTTCCCGGGTCCGAAATTCGGCGCGCCGGGCGTTCGCGGCTTGCTGGGCGTCCACGACCGCCCGCTCGTCATGAGCATTTTCAAGTCGGTCATCGGCCACGACATCGACAATCTGCGCGAGCAGTTTCTGCAGCAGGCGCTTGGCGGCGTCGACCTGATCAAGGACGACGAAATTTTGTTCGACAACCCGCTTACGCCGCTCGAGAAGCGAGTGGAGACGTGCATCGCGGCGGCGCGGGAAGCCGAGCGCGAGACCGGCCAGAAGCTGATTTACTTCACGAACTTGACGGGTCCGACATTCGAGCTGAAGACGAACGCCAAGCGAGCGATTGCGGCCGGCGCGAACGGCCTGTTGTTCAACGTGCTCGCATACGGCTTCGACGCGCTCGCCGAGCTGGCGAACGACCCGGACATCGACGTGCCGATCGCCGCCCATCCCGCGATGGCCGGCGCGTATTACCCGTCGCCGCATTACGGCATCGCCGCGCCGGTATTGCTCGGCAAGCTGATGCGCATCGCGGGAGCTGACTTGACGCTCTTCCCTTCCCCGTACGGCTCGGTCGTCATGCCGAAAGCCGAAAACCTGGCGGTCAAGGAAGCGCTGCTCTCGCCGGAGCTCCCGCAGAAGCCGTCGTTACCGGTGCCTTCCGCGGGCATCCATCCGGGACTCGTGCCGCTCATTCTCGGGGATTTCGGCCCCGAGGTCGTCGTCAACGCCGGCGGGGGCGTACACGGACACCCGCTCGGGGCGGCGGCGGGCGGACGCGCCTTCCGCCAGGCGGTCGACGCCGTGAAGGCCGGAAGCGCGCTCGAAGCTTACGCCGAAAGCCGGGAGGAATTGCGCCTGGCTATCGAACGCTGGGGGGTACGCACAGCTTGAGCAATACGACATCCAAGTTCCCGAGGCCGCCCGTGCTGTTCTGCGACTTCGACGGCACGATCACGATGAGCGACAACATTATCGCCGCAATGAAGCATTTCGATCCGCCGGGCTGGAGCGCGATCGTGCAAGACATCCTGGACGAGAAAAAAACGGTGCAGCGGGGCGTCGGCGAAATGTTCGCCCTGCTCCCTTCCGCAATGAAGGACGACGTCGCCCGCTTCATCGTGTCGAACGCGCGCATCCGGGAGGGGTTCGCCGATTTGCTGGCATGGTGCAAGACGAACGGCGTACCCTTCTACGTCACGAGCGGAGGCATCGACTTCTTCGTCTACCCGCTGCTCGCGCCGTTCGGCATTCCAGCCGATCATATTTATTGCAACGGCAGCGATTTCAACGGAGAGCGCATTCGGATCACGTGGCCTCACGCCTGCGACGAACAATGCGAGCACGGCGGCTGCGGCATGTGCAAGACCGCCGTCATTCGCCGGTTCCCGCAAGACCGGCATTTCCGGATTCTGATCGGCGACAGCGTCACCGATTTTCCCGGCGCGAAAATCGTCGATCTCGTTTTTTCCCGTTCCCACCTGACGGACAAATGCCGGGAGCTCGATCTCCCGCACATTCCGTTCGAGACGTTCCATGACGTCATTCGCCATCTCGAGCAAGGAGGCATGCAGCCATGAGCTTTGCGACGATTACGACCGAGGAGAAGCAGCGCGTTCTGGGCGAATTGACCTCGATCAAGGCTGAATTCGCCGCCAAAGGCTTCTTTCCCGGGACGAGCGGCAACCTGTCGATGCGCGTCGGGCCGTACGCGCCGGACGAATTTTATTTCGCCGTTACGGCCAGCGGCAAGGATAAATCGAAGTCGACGCCGGACGATTTCCTGTTCGTCGACCGGGACGGACGCCCCTGCGAAGCGACTGCGCTGAAGCCGTCCGCGGAAACGGTCATTCATCAGGAAATTTACCGCTTGACCGGCTGCGGCGCCATTTTCCACATTCATTCCGTCTTCAACAGTCTCGTCTCGGAGCTGTTCTGGGAGCGGCGCGCCGTTCCCGTCGAAGGCGTCGAGCTGATCAAAGGCTTGAACATCTGGGAAGAGGAAGCCGTTATCGACGTTCCGATCCTGTCCAATTTCGCGGACGTTCCCCGCATCGTGCCGGAAATTTCCGAGCGGATCGCGGACCGCATCCCCGGCATCCTGCTCCGCAAGCACGGAATATACGCCTGGGGCAAAGACGCTTTCGAAGCGAAGCGCCACCTTGAAGCGTTCGAATTCCTGTTCGAATACGTCTACCGCCTGGAATTGCTGAAAAGCCGCGCCTGAGCATCCGCCCAGGCGACGCAAAATCCGCCCGGAAGCTGTCCCCACAGCGGCGACCGAGCGGATTTTGCGGTTTAAAGCGGAACGTGCTTCGCGAGCCAGACGACCCAGTAATACAAGGCGACGAGCGTTAACGCGACCGCGGGCGGAATGACCAGGAAGGTGACCCGAACGTAATCCTTCCAGCCGACCTTGATTTTATACGTGCGCAAAATATGCAGCCAGATGAGCGAAGCCAACGTGCCGATCGGCAGCAGCAGCGAGCCGACGTCGCTGCCGATGACGTTCGCCAAATACGCGACTTTCAGCGTGAGCGGATCGAGCTCCATGTTCGTCAGCGTCAGCGTGCCGACCATCAGCGCGGGATGGTTGTTGAAAATGACCGATAACAGCGACATGAGACCGCCCATGAGCAGGCTCGCGTTCAGCAGGCTGCCGGACACGATCGGCTCGAACCATTCGACTAGCCGGTTCGTCAAGCCGATATTGTGCAGGCTGTAGATGATGACGTACATGCCGAAGGCGAACCCGAATATCGACCAGGGCGACTTGCGCAGCATGTCCGTCGGCGGAATTTTCATCGACAGCCATCTCCAGGCGAGGAGCGCCAGCGATCCGGCGACGGCCACCCACTCTACCGGGACGTGAACGTACGAAGCGACGAACAGGCTCACCCTGACGCAGAACACGAATATAAAAATGTTTCTCATCAGCCTGTTGCGGCCGATCTGCTCTTCCTTGGACAGCTTCCCGCGCAGAGGATGGTTCCTCGGATGGCTTAAGCCGTAGCCGCTGGCGACGATCGGCAGCTTCCGGGGAATGTCTTTTTTCGTCACGAGAAACAGCAAGCCGAACAGCACGAGCAGCCCCAGCGTCGAAGGAACGAACATCATCATCGTATGCAGGTAAAGATCTATCTCGACGATTTTCAGCGCGATCAGGTTGACGATGTTGCTGACGCCGATCGGCGCGCTTGACGCCGTCGCGATCAAGGCGCCGGATAGCAGGTACGGAATTTTCTGTCGGTTTTTGAGCCCGAGATTGTGCAGGACGATGATCAGAATCGGCGTCGTGATCAGGATGCTCCCGTCGTTGTTGAAAAACAGCGTCATCAGAAAACAGAGCAGGTTGACGTAGATGAACAACCTGTAGCCGGAGCCCTTCGCCTTGGCGGCCAAGCCTTCCGCCGCCCATTCGAAAAATCCGATGCTCTCGAGCACCATGGCGATGACGATCGTGGCGATGATCGTGATCGCCGCCCCGCTGACCGTCTGAAGAATCGTGGACAGGTCGGCGAAGGTTACGCTGCCGATCAGCAGGACGAGCGCGGCCCCGCCGATGGCTGGAATGTATTCTTTAAGTCCCCCCGGACGCCATAAGATGAGGATCGTCGCGAACAGAAAGGTAACGACCGTTAAGCTTTCGACAACGGGTCCATGCACTTTTGTCACCCCTATGATGAACAAATGAATAGGCGTTGCGGCTTATTCGTTAACGGTCTGTTGGCGAATGACGGCGCTCGCGTTCGTCGCCGGCGCGTGTTTGATATCGTCGAATGCCGTGCGATGGACGAGGACGGGAGCGAGCGGCCGGTTGCCCGCCGGGGCTTCCGATTGGCGCTCGATCGGAGGCTTGAGCAGATAGTAGACGCCGACCGCCGACGGAACGATGACGAGCAGTAACAGAAGCAACATTCGAATGGTCCCTCCTTCCCTGCAAGCCTCCCGGATCAGTTATCATGAGAGGTTGTCTATAATGCATGTTTATGAGACCCGGTAAAATACGGTTCTGATGCCGATGCCCCATTAAACGCACAAATGTTCTTTTGTACGGCCATCAGTTGTCTTAGCCTTTTTGTCCTCTCGTCCCGAACATAAGAAAAACCGTCAGGGAAAATCACCCTGACGGTCCTTTCGCATTTGATTCGTTCCCCCGTGCTTTCGCTTGCCGCAGTCTTTCCTACTGTCCGGTTAGCCTTCGTCCGCCTCTTTGTCCCGTCGCCCCACCGTCCAACCGTATTTTCATCCTCTTTGCCCTGTCGCCCCGAACCGTTCGGACAGAGGATCCGCTAATTGTGAACAAAACCGGTTTTTTTGCATCTGTGCGGACAGAGGATCCGTTATTTGGCTCCGAGACGGCGGTTTCGGCCATAAATCATCAAAATAACGGATCCTCTGTCCGATTCATCTTCAAAATGAGGGGGTTTCGACAAAATAAGGGCTTCTGTGTCCGATCGCTAAAGATCAAGTGGAATGTAGCCCCCTCGCTCATCGGCCGGCGCGAAACTTCTGCGAATGGTGCCGGGCCTCCTCGGCGTTCGTCACCCGGTTCCGGCTCCATTCGAGCAGAATGCGGTCGATGTAGCGGAAGTGAAGCTTGCCCGCGAACACGGATTCCTTCAATGCAAAGCGGATCAGCTCTTCCGGATACCGATCCTGGTCGAGCCATCCGTTCATGATCTCGTATTCGGTCGGCGTCAGCGGCCGTGCGAATTCCTGTTCGAATAGCGCGAACAGGTTGTTCGGCACGACAGAACCGGCCCCTGCCTTCACGGGTCCGGCTTGAGCGGCGGCCGCGCTTTCCGTATGTACGCTCCGGACCGGATCGGCTTCGGCGGCCAGCAATTGTCCGATCTGCAAGAAGAGCCCGGATAGATTATATTTCTCCGACTGGACGCCCGTCACCGAATCGAACGCTTCGTCGATCGCCACGAACCCCGTCTTGATCAGCTTCTGCATCGCTTGACCCACGAGCGAGGGAGAGCCGCCCAATCGCTCCTGCAGCTGCTCGATCGTCGGAAAGTCGTTCTGCTCCAGCTGGCGGAACGCAAGCAAATGCAGCAGCAGCATGCATTCCGTATCGTTAAGCCCTAGCGCCCTGTAGGTCCGAAGCAGCGCGTAAGGGACGCTGACGGAGCCGTCCATGAAAGCTTCCGCCATTCCCCGCGCCAGCGAACCGCGATCGTTCATCGTCGTTAATCACCACCTGACTGCCGCGGCGTTCCCGCGGAATTTGCCGTTGCTGCGAACCGCCCGCGCTTACGGATAGAGCCGGTACAGCGTGCGCGGAAAGGCGATCGTCTCCCGGACGTGATCCAAGCCGCATAGCCAAGCCACGACCCTCTCCAAACCTAGTCCGAAGCCCGAGTGCGGAACGGTGCCGTACTTTCGGAGGTCCATGTACCAGCCGTAAGCTTCCTCGGTCAGCTCGTGCTCGTCGAACCGCTGCGCCAGCAGCTCCGGGTCGTCGATTCGCTGGGAGCCGCCGATAATTTCCCCGTAGCCTTCCGGAGCGATCATGTCGGCGCACAGGACGACTTCGGGCCGCGTCGGATCAGGCTTCATATAAAACGCCTTGAAGCTGGCCGGGTAATGGGTGATGAACACCGGACGGTCGAATTTCTCCGCAATCGCGGTTTCGTGCGGCGCGCCGAAATCTTCTCCCCAAGGCAGCTCCATGCCCTCTTCCTTCAGCAATTCGAGCGCCTCGTCGTACGTGATGCGCGGGAACGGCGGCTTCACGCGCTCGAGCGCCGCGACGTCCCGCTCCAGCACGGCAAGCTCCGCCCGGCGATTGTTCAAGACGCGCTCTACGATGTAGCCGATAAATTGTTCTTGCACGTTTAAATTTTCTTCGTGGTCGACGAAAGCCATCTCGGGTTCGATCATCCAGAACTCGATCAGGTGCCGGCGCGTTTTCGATTTCTCGGCGCGGAACGTCGGCCCGAAGGAATACACCTTGCCCAACGCCATCGCGGCCGCTTCCATGTACAGCTGCCCGCTCTGCGTCAAGTACGCGTCTTCGTCGAAATATTTGGTATGGAACAGGTTTGTCGTGCCCTCGCAGGAAGAAGGCGTCAAGATCGGCGGATCGACGAGCGTAAAGCCCCGTTCGTCGAAAAATTGCTGAATCGCCGAGACGATCTCCGCGCGCACGCGAAGAATCGCGCGTTGCCGGGGCGTGCGCAGCCACAAGTGGCGATGGTCCATCAGGAAATCGATGCCGTGCTCCTTAGGCGTGATCGGATAGTCCTTGGCGATCTGGATGATCTCGATATCCGCGACGGCCAATTCGAAGCCGGACGGACTGCGAGGCTCCTCCCGCACGATTCCCGTGACGTACAAGGAGCTCTCTTGCGTCAATTGTCCCGCGCGCTCCCATACGGCCTCATCGACGTCCGCCTTGGCGAGCACTCCCTGAATGAAGCCCGTTCCGTCCCGGATTTGCAGGAATTGGATTTTGCCGCTCGAACGCTTCCGGGTCAACCAGCCCCCGAACGTCACCGTCTGACCGACGTAGTCGCCGATCGTTGCCAAATTGACGCGTCCCATACGTTTCGTTCTCCTTTTTATCGATCGATTGTTTCGCCTGCCGCCGCGCGGTTCGCGACGAGCCTGTACGTATCTCTGGCGATCAGCAGCTCCTCGTTCGTCGGCACGACGAGCGCGCTGACCGGGGAATCGTCCGTCGTAATGCGCCTCGGCTCCGTCGACCGGGCCGCGTTCCGTGCCTCGTCCAGCTTTATGCCGAAGAAGGTCAAGCCCTCGCACACTTGCTTGCGGACCGCGTCCGAATTTTCCCCGACGCCCGCCGTGAAGACGATCGCGTCCACCCCGTCCATCGCCGCGACGTACGCGCCGATATACTTGCGTATGCGGTAAGCGTACATCTCGAACGCAAGCTTCGCCTTGTCGTTGCCTTCGTTCATCGCCTCGATGATCTCCCGCATGTCGCTGCTGCTGCCGGAGACCGCCAGCAAACCGCTATGCTTATTCAGCATAGAATTGACCTCGTTCAACGTCAAGTCCTCTTTGTTGATCGTAAAAGGAACGACGGCCGGATCCAGGTCCCCGCTGCGGGTGCCCATCATCAAGCCTTCGAGCGGCGTCATGCCCATGCTCGTATCGTACGACTTCCCGTGCAGCACGGCGCAGCAGCTCGCCCCGTTGCCGATATGGCAGATGACCAGCTTCAATTCCTCGAGCGGCCGCCCGAGAAACTCCGCGGTACGCTTGCTCACGTAGTCGTAGGACGTGCCGTGAAAGCCGTAGCGGCGAATTTGATGCTTCCGATAGAGCACCGTCGGAATCGCGTACAGATAGGAGCTGGGCGGCATCGTCTGATGGAACGCCGTATCGAATACGACCGCTTGCGGGATGTCCGGCAGATTGGCCTCCACTGCAAGAATGCCCATCATGTGGGCCGGATTGTGCAGCGGCGCAAGGTCGAACAGCTTGCGGATTTCCAGCTTGACGTCCGCGTCGACGAGCACCGACTCGCTGAACGATTCGCCGCCGTGCACGACCCGATGGCCGACCGCCTGAATGTCCTGTATATTGCGCAAGACGCCGAACTTCCGGTGCGTCAGCATGTCGAGCACTTTTTTGATCGCCGTCGTATGGTCAAGAATCTCGCTCACTTCCCGCACCTCGGGCTGATGCTCGACCTCGTGGGTCAGGATGGAAGAGTCCATGCCGATCCGCTCCACGCAGCCTTTTGCCAGCGCGTCTTCCGTTTCCATGTCGTACAGCTGATATTTGAGCGAGGAGCTGCCCGCGTTAATGACGAGAATGTTCATGAGAGCCGGTCACCGTCCTTATCGTACTTGAAAAAGCCAATGCCCGTCTTGATACCGAGGTGCCCCGCGCGGACTTTCTTTTTCAACAAAATCGACGGCCTGTACTTCAGCTCTCCGTATTCCCGGAACATCCGCTCCAGCGCCGCCAGCACGGAATCGAGCCCGAAGCGATCGGCCATCTCCAGCGGACCGTGCTCGAATTGATAGCCGAGACGCATCGCCGTGTCGATATCTTCGGACGAGGCGACGCCTTCCTCCAGCAGATGAAGCGCCTCGTTGATCAGCAGGCAGATGAGCCGCGTCGTCACGAAGCCGGGCGATTCGTATACCATGACCCCTTTCTTCGAGAGCACTTCGTCGATAAACGCCTTCGTCCGGTCGAATGTCTCATCCGACGTCTGCAGGCCGCGAATGATTTCCACGACGTCGATGCGAAAGGCGGGATAGACGAAGTGCATGCCGATCACGCGTTCCGGGTGCCGGGTCGCGCCGGCCAGCTCGGTCAAGCTCAGCGTCGACGTGTTGCTGGCGATCACCGTGCGGCTCGAGACGATGCCGTCGAGCTCCCGAAACACTTCCAGCTTGCTCTCGAGGTCTTCGGAGATCGTCTCGATCACCAGATCGCAATCGGCCAGGTATTGCAGGGCCGTATCCATGTGAATTCGGTTCAAAGTCAGCTTTTTTTCCGCGGCCGTGATCGCCCATCTCTCCATCTGGCGATCCAGGCTCATTTCCAGCGCTTCCTGCGCCTGCCGGAGCTTCTCCGGCGTTTTCTCTACTAAATGAACGTCCAGTCCTTTCACCGCGAGCATTTCGGCAATGCTTTGCCCCATCGTGCCCGCGCCGACGACGCCGACGGTTCTGATCATGCGGTTTCCCTCCAACCCTTGCTGCGATTTATGGTCTCCCTATAAATAGAATAAGATGAGCCGGTCCGCCGCCGCATTGAGATTTCTCACATTGCGGCGGATTACGGACATTCTCATCTTATCATATTCGCAGCTATCGTGCCGAAGGCGCGAACCACTTGGTGAACCAGGCTTTCCAGTTCTGGACGTAGCTTTCCTGGATCGCCCATTGCACCATGACGATCGATTCGTCCGGCGAGATATCGACCGTCAGCTCTTCCCTCTCGGCCTCTGGCAATTGGTAGGGAACCAGCTTCAGCCTGTCTCTCGTCACGATCAAGGCGACGTCCTCGTCCTGGGACGTATAGGCGTCGATCGCCGCCGGCTCGAGCCGTTGGACCTCTTCCCAGCTAAGCGCGAGCGGGTCGTCCTTGGCGATCTTCGTATTGTTCAGATTCACCGCGACGGTCGGCCAATCCCGGATTTCGTCCGCGTCGATCCGGCCGTTGTACACCTGTGCCGCTTCCTTGGCGACCCATTCGTTGTTCTCCCTCGCGATCGCCCAATTGTCGATAAGCAGCCGGGGATCGTCCAATTCGAGCGCCCGGGCGAGAGGGACGTTCTCCTCCACTAGCGCGTTGAGGCCGGCCGTGCGGTTTTCCGGCTCGATCGTCTTCACGACGACGCGGCTTTGTTCGGCTTGATCGTTTTTCATCTCGACCGTCGTCGTTTCCAAGATCGAGACGTAGCGATCGCCGGCGTACAAGAGCATCTCCGTGCCGTTGTCCGGCGCTTCGCTCTTGGCGCTTTCCAGATTTTTGGGCCTAACGCCCGACCTGTACGCGTAAAATTGCTGGCTTCCGTCGCCTTGCTCTTCGGCTACGAGCTGCCAGAAATGCGATTTGAACGGCATCCAGATGCCGGAGCCCGAGCCGATCAGCTTCAGCCTCTCGTTCTCGGGCGCGACCATGATCGTCCGGTAGCTGCTGCGGTCGCCTTGCGCCTCGTCCTTCCTCAGGCCGATGACGACGGCGGAATGCGGGATCGGATTGATCTCGGGCTTGTTCGTCGCGGGCTCGCTGGCCGACGTATCCGGCGACGGGACCGGCAAGTTCTCGGCAAGATCCTCGGGCGAGCTCCTCCAAGCCCAGATTCCCGAGATCAAGACGACCAGAACGAGGGCGATAGCGACCGCCCCGGTCCATCGCATCCACGCGGGCCGTCCGGCGCTGCGACGCGGACGATCCAGATTCTCGTTGATTCTCCGGCGAAGAGCATCGTTGAAGCCGTTCTCGGGCAGAGGTCCGCTTTTTAGCTGCTCGAACAGCTCCTTGTCATCCATGGCGGCTTCCCTCCTTCTGCTTCGCTAATTTCTGCCGGGCATGAAACATTCTCGATTTCACTGTTCCCTCCGTTACATCCAATACTTGGGCGATTTCTTTCAACGACAATTGATGATGCGCATATAGAATAAGGACTTCGCGATATTTCTTCGGCAATTCCAGCACCATCTTCCACATGTCGTTCACGGCCGCTTTCTCCATCACGTCTTGCTCGACGGAGCGTCCTTCCCCGTAATCTTCCACGAAGTCCGACAGCGTCACCTTGCGGAAAAAAGCGGAACGTTGAAAATCGATGGCGGTGTTGCGGGTAATCGTCAAGAGCCAGGTCTTGACCGAAGCGTCCCTGCGAAAGGCGTGCATGTTGCGGTATACTTTAATGAATACCTCCTGCGTGATGTCGTCGGCGAGGTCCCACTTCCGGGTAATGCTGTAGGCGTAATTCCACACTTCCTTGCCGTATTCGGTCATCAGCTCGTTCAACAAGCCTTTGTTATCGTCGCTCTCTACCATATATTTAAGGAAATCGAAATTGCGCTGGGACTCCAATCTTGCCACCTCTAATCGTATAGACGATTCATGATCATATCAGGTTCAATGCTACCATACTTTTTGTCCGAAATCCCTTAATAAAACTTAAAATATCTATGAAGTAAATCGGCTTCGCATCGGGAAGCAGCATCCGTTCGGGCCTCGCGATCCGACCGGTCGCTTCGCCTTCCGATCCCGGAATGCCGATCCGGGGAAAGGCGTTCCGAAAACGTCTTGCCCCGTCTCCCCAGACCGTACGGACAGAGGATCCGCTATCTGTAAACAAACCGGAAAAATAAGGTCATCTGAGTCCGTAAGCAACAGAAAATGCCGCATGACCAAATCCCGAAGGATTCGACAATGCGGCATGCGCGTTACAATCGCAGGTCAAGCGGCTTTGCCGGCCAGCATGTCCCGCAATTGCTTGCCCGACAGCGTCTCGTCGCGAATCAGGCGCTCCAGCAGCGGACCGAACGAAGCTTCGTGCCGGCCGAGGAGCTCGCGCGTCCGGTCGGTAAGCTCGGCCAATATCTTCGCGTTCTCTTCCGACCATTGCTCCCGCGTTAACGCTTGCGGATGCACGATGCCAAGCCCGGACATGCCGGCTTCGATCATCGTCCGGACGATGTCGGTCGCCTGCTCGAAGTCTCCCCGCGAACCGGTGCTGCGGCCGCCATAGAATATTTCTTCCGCGACCGCGCCGCCGAGCGCCACCATGATCTGATCTTCGAGCGCCGTCTTCGCATACAGGTAACTGTCCTGCCGGGGATGATGGCGCACGTAGCCGAGCGCCTGTCCTCTCGGAGTCAACGACACTTGGGCGACGCTCTCCGGCCTTACGTTCTCCGCGACGATTGCGTGTCCCAATTCGTGAATCGCCACCCGTTCGCGCTCCTCGCGCGTCGTCTCGCGGTCCATTCGCTCGCCCATCATGACCTTGTCGATCGCTTGCGTCAGATGCGCGGTCCGGATCGTCTCCGCTTCCTCCCGCATCGCGTAGATCGCGGCTTCGTTCATGACGCTCTCGAGCTGGGCGCCGGAGAAACCGAACGTCTCCTCCGCGACTTTCCCGAGCGACGCTTCGGGATCGATCGGCTTGTTGCGGGCATGCAGCTTCAGAATATGCTCCCGGCCCTTTCTGTCCGGCAAGTCGACTTGGATATGCCGGTCGAACCTTCCCGGGCGGAGCAAGGCGGAATCGAGCAGCTCCTTCCGGTTCGTCGCGGCGATGAGCAGCACGCGAACGTCCTCGTCTCCCTGGACGCCGTCCATCTCCGTCAGCAATTGGTTCAGCGTCTGGTCGTATTCGCGATGCTGTCCGCCGTCCCGCTTCCCGCCGATGCCGTCGATCTCGTCGATGAAGATAATCGCGCTGTCCCGCTTCAGCTTCGCGGCCTGCTGGCGCGCTTCCTTGAACAGATCGCGGATTCTTCCGGCGCCGACGCCGACGTACATCTCCACGAACTCGCTCCCGGAAGCGGCGATGAACGCGGAATGGGTGTATTGCGCCGCCGCTTTCGCGAGCAGCGTTTTCCCCGTTCCCGGAGGTCCCGTGAGCAGAATGCCCTTCAGAGGGCGAATGCCGAGCTTGCGGATCTTGTCGCGGTAGACGAGGAAGTCGAGCGCCTCCTTCAATTCCCGCTTCGGCTGGTCCTGGCCGCCGATATCGTCGAACGTCAAATATTCCGGCTTGCGGGATAACGCCTTCTTGCCGCCTGCGGCGCCCATCGCGAGGCCGCCTTTCGATCGCGTGAACAAGAAGAGAACGCCGGCCGCGACAAGCGCCATGACGAGGAAGGCCGGCGGCATTCCGACATACAGAAGGAAGACGAGCGATGCGGCCAGCGTGCCTATCGCCATTTCTTTGCCGTACGAGCCGATTTTACGCATTCGGCCACACCCCCAACTTGACGGGCTGACGCGGAAGCACGACGAATTTCGCCGCCTCTCCGTCTTTCAAGGAGATATAGACGTTAGTTTCGTCGATATCCGTCCGCACCGTTACGCCCGGAAACTGATCGCTGAGCTTCGACATCGCCTTGCGGATGTCGGAATACTTGCGGTTCTCCATCGCTTCCGCCACGTCGAACAGCGAGCGGCTCCAGGCTTCTTCCAGGCGCTCGTTCGCCTGCGCCGAAGCCTTCAGCTCCAATTGGCGGTTGCCGATTTGCCCCGCCGCGCCCTGCTTGATCTGGCGGTAGACTTCTCCCAAGTTCGCGTCCGGGTTCAGGCGGACGTCGATCTTGACGGTATCTTTCGTCATTTCCACGTTGGCCGATTCGACGCCGGCTGCCGCGCCCGCGACCCGATCGAGCGGCTTCTCGACGCCGTAATGGCGATACGCGAACCAGCCTCCGAACAAAATCGCGGCCATAATCGTCGCCGTAATCGCAATCGGCAGGATTCGAATGTTTTTCATGCGTCGATCCCCCTTTATACGTCAGATAAGGTCAAACCTTAACCATCCCTTTCAAACCGTACAACAAATAGTATATCAGGTTCGTATATACGGGTCTTTAGAGGATGATTGGGAATCCAGCAAATAATCGCCGTAAACCGGCTAAGAAAAACCGTCAAGGTGCTAGCCCTGACGGTTCTTTTTCGCGCCTTCGCGCCGTTTCGTTACTTTTCCGTTCTTCCGTTTCCGCAGACCTTCGCCTCGTCCATCGCCACCATCTCGCCTTGCTCTACCGCCCGCCGCACCGCCTTCCTCTATCGCCCGCTCCACTGCTCTAGGCCGTTCGGACAGAGGATCCGCTAATTGTGAACAAAACTTGGTTTTGCGCACCTTCGCGGACAGAGAATACGTTATTTGGCTCCGAGAGTGCGATTTCGGCCATTGATCATCGAAATAACGGATCCTCAGTCCGAATCGCCATCAAAATGCGGGGGTTTCGGCAAAATAACGTCTTCTGTGTCCGATAGCAAAAGATCAAGTGGATGACAGGCCCTCCCCTATTTTTCTGGCGTCGAAAAAAGGGCTCGCCTGCTTCCCGATGCACGGAAGCGGCCAGCCCGATTGGCGATGATGCGTTATTGTCCGGACAACACGTACTGTCTGAGCAACGAGCCGTCTTTCAGCGAATAGAAATCGATGGATTGCAGATCTTCCTCTTGCGCGCTCCAATACCGGACTTCCCATGCCGGCTGTCCCCTGAACCAGCCGGGCATCATGCGGATCGGCTCCTCGCCGCGGCTCTCCTTGAACAGGGCCAGCATCCGGTCGCGAGACACGTGTTCGGCGGCCCGAAGCTTGACGAGTTCGCTCTCCCGTTCGTAGAAGATCCATTCCTCCCCGTCCCCGTCCTTGCCGGTCACGACCCATACCGTTTCGTCCCACGTATGGGTGGACGCTTCCATGATTTCCGTTAAGCCGCCTTGCTCCTTGGCGATCCGGATCGCTTGCTTCTCGGCTTGCCGGTAATCGGCGTCGACGGTGCGGATATATAATACGAAAGACACGAGTACGAACAAAATAAATCCGCCGACGAGAATCATCCATTTGCCGAACGTAAGCGCCGGAGCGCGGCGGCGTTCATCCCCCCGGCTCAAGCTCATGCGCGCAGCCTCCGGTAGCATCGCTCGGCTTCGACGACGATCTTCTCTTCGTCGAGGGTCAGCAGAACGCCGTCTCGCAGCAGCTGCTTGCCGTCCACCCAGACGTGAACGACGTCGGAGCCGCGGGCGGAATAAGCCAAGTGCGAGAGGAAGTCGGTGCGCGGCGCGAAATGGGGTTGGCTGGCGTCCAGCGCGATGAAATCCGCCCGCAGGCCGGGCTTGAGCTGCCCGGCGACGCCTTCCAGCCCGATCGAACGGGCGCCGTACAGCGTGCCCATCCGCAGCGCCTCCGCGGCCGGCACGACCGTCGGATCGCCGCTGACTCCCTTGTGCAGCAAGGCCGCCATCGAAATTTCCTGGAACAAGTCGAGATTGTTGTTGCTGGCGGCGCTGTCCGTCCCCAGAGATACCGTAACGCCGGCTTGCAGCAGCTCCGGAACGCGGGCGACCCCGCTGGCCAGCTTCAGATTGCTGACCGGATTATGAGAGACGGCGACGCCCCGTTCGGCGAGCAGCGCGATTTCGTCGTCGTTCAGATGCACCGCGTGCGCGACGAGGGTCGGACGGGAGAACATGCCCAGCCTGTCGAGATGCTCGACCGGGCGGCAGCCGTAGTCCCGCACGTTCTGCTCGACTTCCGCGAGCGTCTCGGACATGTGCGTATGCATCGGCAAATCGAGCTCGTGGGCGGCCTCCACGAATTTCGCGATATAATCCGGCGGACACGTATACGGCGCGTGGGGCGAGATCATCGCGGCAATGCGTCCGTCGGCTGCGCCATGCCAATTCCTGGCGAATCCGATGGCGTCTTCGAGCTTCGCCCGCTGCACGTCCTCCGGACATAGCCCGATCACTCCCCGCGTCAATGCGGCGCGCATGCCGGACAGCTCGACGACTTCGGCGACGCGATCCATATGGTCGTACATGTCGACGAAAGTCGTCGTCCCGCTTTTGATCATCTCCGCGGCGGCGAGCGACGCGCCCCAATAGACGTCGTCCCCCGTATATTTCGCTTCGGTCGGCCACATGTGGTTTTGCAGCCAATCCTGCAACACCAGGTCGTCGGCCATGCCGCGCAGAAGGGACATCGCGGCGTGTCCGTGCGTATTGACGAGGCCGGGCATGAACAGCAAGCCGCTTCCGTCCAGCGTTTCAGTTGCGCGCTCGCGAACTTCCGGCGGCGCGTCGCCTTCCCCGATCCCGGCGATCTCTCTTCCGTCCACGGCCATCCAGCCGCGGACGACGGGGCTGCGTTCGTCCATCGTCGCGAACGTCCCGTTTGTAATTAACAGGCGACTCATCCCATCCGTCTCCTTCTTCTCGTGGTTAATTCGCGCTTAGCCTTCTTCGTTTTGGGCGTCCATGTAATACGCGAGACTAAGCAAGTCCGCCGTAAAATCGGCATTGTGAATACGCACGCCGGGCGAAGCCTTCAGCACGACGGGGGCGAAATTGAGAATTCCCTGAACGCCGGCGGCGACGAACCGGTCGGCCACGTTCTGGGCTTCGCCGGCGGGAACCGTTATAATGCCGACAGAGATATCCAGCTTCCGCACCGATTCCGACAGCTCGGCCATCGGCTGGACGGTCAGATGGTTGATTTGCGTCCCCGATTTCGTCGGATCGGCGTCGAATACGGCGACGATCTTCATGTTGTCTTTAATATACGTATTGTAATTGCATAAAGCCCTGCCCAAATTCCCGGTGCCGACGAGCGCGACGTTAAGCGTCTTGTCCAGCTTCAGAATCTGGCGGATTTTTTCGATCAGATAATCGACGTTGTAACCGACCCCTTTGCGGCCGAACTCTCCGAAATAGGCCAAATCCTTGCGAATTTGCGCCGGATTGAGGTCGAGCTTCTCGCCGAGATCCTGGGAGGATACCGTCTGTACGTTGCTTAAGCTGAGTTCGTTAAGAAAACGCAAATAGATCGGAAGCCTTCTGACGACGGCTTCGGAAATTTTGTTCGGCCTCATGACGTCCTTCCTCCCTCTTGAGCGGCGATCGGTTCGAACCAGGAGCGGATGCGCGACGCCATCGTCGCGGTGGGCAAATGCTCCATCTTCGGCCCCGGAAGCGAATAGAGAAAATATTTGCCGTAGTTCGTCTCGATGACTCTCGTATCGTACAGAATGACGATGCCTTTGTCCTTGCTTGTCCGCACGAGCCGTCCGAAGCCCTGCTTGAAGCGGATGACCGCTTGCGGCAGCGACAGCTTCATGAACGGATTTTTGTTCTCCGCTTGCAGTTTCTCGGATTTCGCTTCCGCGACAGGATGGTTAGGCGGTTGAAAAGGAAGCCGCACGATTGCGAGGCAGGTAAGCGCGTCCCCGGGAAGGTCGATGCCCTCCCAGAAGCTGCTCGTCCCGAGCAGAACCGAGGCCGGCTGGTTCATAAATCGTCGCGTGAGCCTGCTTCTGCTCCCGTCGTCCATCCCTTGGCCGAGCACCTGAATGCCTTCCGTTTCCAGTCTCGTTTTCAGCGGGCCGTACACGCTTCTCAGCATCCGGTAGGATGTAAAAAGGACAAGCGTTCTGCCGCCGACCGTCTTCGCCGTTTCTTCCAGCGAATCGGTCAGGGCCCGAACGAATTCGTCCTCGCCGTTCCGGCCCTTGATGGCCGGAAAGTCGCGCGGAATGAGCACCAGCGCTTGCTCCCGGTAACGGAACGGCGACGGCAAAATCGCCGTTTTCAACCGGCCGCCTTTCTCTGCTTCGGCCAGGCCCAACTGCTCCGTCACGAAATGGAACGATTTGTCGACCGTCAGCGTCGCCGAGGTCATGACGACGCTCCCTTTGCGCTCGAATACTCCGTCCCGGAGCAGTCCGCTTACGTCCGCGGGCACGCCGTACAGTTGCACGGAACGGCTGCGGTATTGCGAATGGCCTTCGATCCAGTAGACGAATTCGGGCTTGCCGAGCGTAACGAACGACTGCGTATCCGCGCGGACCGTCGCCAAGTCCTTCAGTACGCCCGACAGATCGGTCAACAAGCCTTGCAGCGCCGTCTCTTCGGTCGATTCGCGAATTTCGGAGACCAGCTTCTCGACCGGGCGGATGAAATCCGAGAGCAATTGCACGACGTTGTTGCCGTCCACGCCGACGCTTTCCCATTGCGGGGGGAGATCGTTCGGCTTGAGCCTCAGCGCGAAATTGCCCGATTCGTCCGCGGCCGCCTGGCTCGCCAATAGCTGATATAACGCTTCCGTCCATCGTTCCCAAGCTTCCCGGATTTCGTGAAGCTTCGGAACGGCGGCGTCCAGCTTCTCGCTCCAGGCCGTCGCGTTCTCGTCTCCCAGCGCCGCGAGCGCGCCGATCAATTGCGGAAGCAAGCCGTTTCTCGCATCCTTCCAGACTCGCTGCAGAGGAATCGCAAGCGAGGAATGCGACGTCTTCTGGCCGAGATGCTGGCTCGCCGCTTCCTCCAAATGATGGGCCTCGTCCACGATCAGCCTGTCGTAGCCTGGGAGCAGACGATTCTCGGCTCTCATGTCGGTGAATAGCAGCGCGTGATTCGTGATGATTAAATCCGCCCTGCCCGCCTCCTGCCGGGCCCGATGGTAGAAGCAGCGCCGGAACCAAGGACAGGCCCGGTTCAGGCAAGAAGCGGCGTCGCTGGCGACCGCCGCCCATTCCTCCCGGCTCGCGCCGCTTACGTTCAGCTCCTCGGATTCGCCTCGCTTCGTCTCCCCGAGCCATACGGTCATGCCGCCGCGCACGACGGCGTCTTCACGGCCGAGCGCGTGATCGGGCACGTTCTGCCGGCTCTCGAATTTGCGCAAGCACAAATAGTTGTTGCGGCCTTTGAAGACAGACGCGCGGAACGGCGCCGGAAGCACCTGCTGCAGCAGCGGCAGATCGCGTTCCCGGAGCTGCTCCTGCAATTGAATCGTATGGGTGCTGACGACGATTTTTTTGTCTTCCTTCAGTCCATAATAGAGGGAAGGGAGCAAGTAACCGAGCGATTTGCCGGTTCCCGTGCCCGCTTCGACGAGCAGATGGGAATCGTCGCGAAGCGCTTCGTGAACTTCGCGGAACATGATTTCCTGGCCTTCCCTCGTCTCATAGGCCGGAAAGTTCGCTCGCAGATTGCTTTGGACGGCGGTCATAAACCGCTCGAAATCCATGTCTTCCGGAAAGGCCTTCCGTCCGTCGTCGCGCCGGCCCTCTTGCTCTTCGCTCCAATCTCCGACGGCCATGGCGAACTGCCGAAAGTGATAGACCCCGTCCTCTTGAACGGGAGCACGTGTTTCCCGCCATGCCAAAGCGTCCGCGATCAACCATCCGAGATCGTGGCGGTCGGGGTCGAACATCGCGCGAAGGCGCTGCAGGGTAAACAAGGGCAGCTGCCTAAGCTTGTCTCTGCATCGGATGAACAATTCCGCGGTCGCGACCGCGTCGCTGTCGGCCTGATGCGGCCGATCGTGGGAGATGCCGAACGCATCGGTCAGCGAGGATAAAGCGTAAGAAGATTGGGTCGGATAGACGACGCGGGCGAGCTCGACCGTATCCAGCATGCGTCCGGCGTACGGCAAATAGCCGCACCTGTCGAGGGCGGCTTGCAAGAAGTGAGCGTCGAAATATACGTTGTGCCCGACCAGAACGACGTCCTGCAGGCGAGGAACGATCTCCCGCAGCACGTCGTCGAGCTCGGGAGCGCCCGCGACATCTTCGTCGCGAATGCCCGTCAAGCGCGTCACGTCGTCCGGAATCGGCCGGGAAGGGCGAACGAAGCTGGCGTATGTGGAGCTGACGGCGCCCGTCTCGTCGACGAAGGCGAGTCCCGCTTGGATGATTTCGTCTTTATCGGACGACATGCCCGTCGTTTCGAAATCGAGCACGGCAAATTTCATTCCAGACTTCCTTTCCTGACGTCAAACTCGAACCAAGGATTGCAGCTCCGCGCTGCCGAATTGCAGCTGAACTTGATCTTTGCCTTCGCGCAATGACTTGAGGTTGCACTTCGGATCGGCGAAATCCGGATCGGCTTCCAGCGCCTTGGAGAAATAATGGCAGGCTTGGTCCAAATGCGAGTATACGGCCTGAATGCAGCCGAGCGCGTTAAGCGCGATCGCTTGCAGCTTCCGGTCTTCGGCCATGGCCGCGATCAATTGAAAATGCTTGAACGCTTCATTCCATTGTTTCATATGCATAAGGGCCATGGCAAGAAACATTCGCGCGCCAAGGAAATCCGGATTGGCGCGAACCGCTTCCTGCAGCTGGGCAGCGGCTTGCCGAAACATCTGCAGCTGGAAATAACCGTGCCCTTTGACAAACGACGCCAGCAGCCTCTTCGGCTCGGAAGCGGCCGTCGCGGCCGATTTCGCCTGCATATCCCGGAATACGCCCATGCGGTCTTCGAATTGCAGCCATAATTCAATCATATCATCGCTTAGCGCTTTGAGCATATCCCATTGTTGCCTCAGAGCCGTCCGCTCCTCGTTCGTCGCCTGCGGATAACGGATGATGAGTTCGTCCAGCACTTCGTTCAACATCGCGAACCATTGTTGGATCATGATCGTTCCCCCTTCTGCGCAAGTGAACCGTACTGCTCATTCTGCGTTTCGAGGGGACGTTTCATACGCGTTACAAAACGGTCGAATGCGGCTCTTCCGCCAGCAATTTGACAACGCGGTTGCGTTCGTCCATGATCGCGACGCGCGGACGATGGTTGCGCGCCTCTTCGTCGGACAGCAGTCCGTAATTGATAATGATGACCGTGTCGCCGGGCTGCACGAGTCTCGCCGCCGCGCCGTTCAGACAGATGACGCCGGAGCCTCTCGGACCGGGTATGGCGTAGGTTTCGAATCGCGCGCCGTTGTTGTTGTTCACGATCTGGACTTTCTCGTCGGGCAAAATATCGACCAATTCCATCAGATCCTGATCGATGGTCACGCTGCCGACGTAATTCAGGTTGGCTTCGGTCACGGTGGCGCGATGGATTTTGGCTTTCATCATTTGGCGAAACATGGATCTGCACCTGCCTTCGATGGATTGAGCAGCCGATTGTCGATCAGGCGGGTTGCGCCGAATCGCGCGGCCAGTGCGATTAATACGGTTTCGTCCGTATCCCGAAGCGGTCGACCGGGATCGAGCGGTACCAGTTCGGGATAGGCGAGAATTTCCGCGTATTCGAGGTCGGCCGCGGGAACGCCGCCGATCGCGTCCTTCAAGCGCGCGGAAATTTCGGAAGCCGAGGCGCCTTCAAGAATCCAGTCCGCTACAAGCTCCAACGTCCGCGACAGGACGAGCGCGCTAGCCCGCTCCTCTTCGCCGAGATAGACGTTGCGCGAGCTGAGCGCGAGGCCGTCCGGCTCGCGCACGATCGGGCAGGGCACGATCTCGACCGGCATGTTCAAATCCCGCGTCATCTTCTCGATGACGGCGACTTGTTGGGCATCCTTCAGTCCGAAATACGCCCGATCCGGCTGCACGATATTCAACAGCTTCGCGACGACCGTCGCCACGCCGTCGAAGTGGCCGGGCCGGCTGGCGCCGCACAGGCGGTCGGTGATTCCGGTTACGGACACCGTCGTCTCCCGCCGGGTCGGATACATCTCCTTCACGTCGGGGAGGAACGCGAGGTTCGCCCCGGCTTCCGCGGCGATCCGCAAATCCCTCGCTTCGTCGCGGGGGTATTTGTCCAAATCCTCGTTCGGTCCGAACTGGATCGGGTTCACGAATACGCTCAGCACGGTCAGCCCGTTGTCCGCTGCGGAACGGCGAAGCAAGCTCGCATGTCCTTCGTGCAAATAGCCCATCGTCGGGACGAAACCGACGGAGCCCGCCGGATTCCCTCGCCGATAAACCGCGATTTCCCGTCTGAGATCGGCGATCGTGCGAACGATTGTCGGGGTCATTTTCCTTCTCCTCCGTAGAGCTTGACGGGAGCGGCCTGCTCGCCGGATTGACGAAGCGCGAACGCGTGCTTTTCCTCCGGAAACGCGCGAGTCTTCACCTCGTCCACGTATCGGGCGATGGCGTCGCGGACCGTGTCGCCGACGTTGGCGTAGCTCTTCACCATTTTTTTGTCCCGAACGCCCGAACCGTAACGCAAAATGTCGTGGTAGACGAGCACTTGTCCGTCGCAGCCGCGCCCTGCGCCGATGCCGATCGTCGGGATGCGAAGCGAGCGGGTGACGGCAGCGGCGAGCTCCTCCGGCACGAGCTCCAGCACGACGCCGAACGCGCCGGCTTCTTCGAGCGCCTTGGCGTCCCGCAGCATATTCTCCGCTTCTTCGTTCGTCTTGCCCTGCACCTTATAACCGCCGATCTGATGCACCGCTTGCGGCGTCAGTCCGATATGTCCGAGCACGGGGATGCCCGCGGACGTCAGCCGACGGATCTCGTCGGCGAGCTCCTCTCCTCCTTCGAGCTTCACCGCGTGCGCGCCGCCTTCTTGCATCAATCTCGCCGCGTTGCGCAGCGTCGTCTCCGGTCCCAACCGGTACGTCGCGAACGGCATGTCGGTGACGATCAACGTCCCCGGCGCCCCGCGGACGACCGCACGGGTATGGTAGATCATATCTTCAAGCCTGACGGGTACCGTCGTATCGTAGCCGAGCACGACGTTGCCGAGCGAGTCGCCGACCAGTATCGCGTCGACGCCGGCTTCTTCGGCGAGCATCGCCGAAGGATAATCGTAAGCCGTCAGCATCGCGATCGGCTTCTCTTCATTTTTCATCGTCTTCAGGCGCGGCACGGTCAATGCTTGTTTCATCGGGGTCATCCTCTCCTCGGGATAACGGAATGGAGCAAGCTGGCGTCCGGCTCGCCCGGCATCCGCTTGCCGTCAATCATAAAAAACCCTTTTTGCCCAAGCGCAAAAAAGGGTTCCCATCAACATAGAACGTCCTTCACGTCCTTCTGTCTCGGTCCTTCCGGCTCAGAGCAGAATCCGCCGCGAATCGATGACGGTATTCGATTACGATTGCAACTTTCGTCCGATCTTATTCCAACGCGGAGTGGGGTTCGCTAGAAGCGATACCTCCTCGCACTGCGATTATAGCAGATTCCGGTTCCAACGTCTATGAACCGGAATCCCGCAAACCGCGTTCACTTCGAATCGCGGCGATCGGCGACCTCCCCCGAATAGATCGTCCGTACGCTTCCGTCGGACAATTCGACGCGGAGTCCGCCCGTTTCGTCGAGGCTTCTGGGCACGCCGACAATCGTTTCCTGCGGGGTACGAAGCTCGGTCCGCACGCCCAAAGTGACCGAACGCGCCTCCCAGAGGGAGCGGATCGGCGCGAAGCCTTGCTCCAGATAAAGTTCGTACAGCCGTTCGAACTCGGCGAGCGCGGCCACGACGAGCTCGGCGCGGTCGACGGGCCGACCGGAAGCCGTCTTGAGCGAGACCGCCTTCTCCCGCACTTCGGGCGGGAAATCGTCGGGGTCGAGATTCGCCGAGATGGCGAGACCGGCGATGACGTATTTCAGCCGCTCGTCCTCGGCGGCCGACTCCAGCAGGATGCCGCTGATTTTCTTGCCCTCGACGAGCAGATCGTTCGGCCATTTGATGCCGATTTGCAGCTCGGGCATTTGCCTGGCGATCGCCCGGCTTAGCGCCACGGCCGCGAGCAGCGTCAGCTGCGGCGTCAGCTGCAGCGGAATCGGGGGACGCAGCAGCAGACTCATCCAGACGCCTTTGCCTCCCGGCGACACCCAGCTGCGTCCCATTCTTCCTCTGCCGTTCGTCTGGCTTTCGGCGATGACGAGCGTCCCTTCCTCGGCCCCTTCCTCGGCCAGCTTCTTCAATTCGTCCTGGGTCGACGTCGCGACGTCGAGCAGATGCAGCCGCCGGCCGAACCGCTCCGTACGGAGCTTGGCCAGCAGCTCGGAGGAGGACAGCCGCGAAGGCTTCCCTCTGAGCCGGTAACCGAGCCGGGGCACCGCTTCGACGGTGTAGCCTTCCGCCTCCAGCTTGCGCACTTGCTTCCATACGGCGGTGCGGCTCACGTTCAGCTGCCGGCTGATTTCTTCCCCGGATAGGTAATCTTCGCCGCTTTCCTCCAGCAGCGCCAGCAATTTCGACGTCGTCATCGCTCCCGCACCTCGCTTTCGATTACCGTTTTCGCCGCGGCGAGCAGCGCCGATTTCTCGTTCGGCAAGTTTCCGAGCGCCGCCGCCTCCAACAACCGCCGCAGCGTCCGCGCGATCCACGGGCCCGGCGGCAAGCCCGTCGCATGAACCAGCTCGTCTCCCGCGACGTTCAGTTCGGCGAGCGCGGACACCGGCATCTCCGCGATCCACTGCCGCTGCCGATCGGCGACGCCTGAATCTCCCTCCGCCGCTTCGAGAATCGCCAGCGCGTCCCAGGCGGCGTCAAGGCCGAAAGCGACGGCGGACGCGATCCAGCTTTCCTTCTCCGCCGGAGCTCCGTCGGACGTAACGACACGCGATAGAACGCCGACGATGTCGGCGACGCGAGAAGCTCGGCGGCCGCCGAGCCGCAGCGTCAGCAACGACGCGCGTCCTTCCGCTTCGCTCGCGCCCATGCCGTAGAGTAGGGCGGCCCAACGCAAGTCGGGATCGGCCAGCCAAGGCAATGCCAACAAATGGCCGTGCAGACGGTCCGCAAAGCCGGTTCCGCCCCATCTCGCCCATTCGCGGGGCAGTCCGTTGAGCCTGTACCTTTCGGCTCCGCCCAAGACCGGCTCGGGCAGCGGCTCCTTCGCATAGGCGAGCAGCCCGCTCTTGAATAAATAGTGGCAAGCCTGCTCCGGACCGCTGCCGGCCATCATCTTATCCCATTCCGCGCCGACCCGCTCGATCGACACGCGGCGCAGCTTCGCGCGATGCTCGACGATCGCTTCCCACACGTCGGGCAAAAGTTCGAAATCGAATTCCGCCGCGAAACGGATCGCCCGGAGCATCCGCAGCGCGTCCTCTCCGAACCGCTCGGAGGCGTCCCCGACGCATGCGACGACGCCCGCGCGCAAGGCGTCCCGGCCGCCGAACGGATCGACGAGCTCCCCGTCCGAGCCCCAAGCCATCGCGTTGAACGTGAAATCGCGGCGCGCGAGATCCTCCCGGACATCGTCCACGAACGCGACTTCATCCGGTCTTCGCGCGTCCGAATAGCCGGCTTCCGTGCGAAACGTCGTCACCTCGAACGAGCGTCCCGCTTCCCTCACCGTGACGGTGCCGTGCCGCAGCCCCGTCGGCAGCGTGCGCGGGAACAAGGCGACGACTTCCCCGGGCTTCGCGGAAGTCGCGATATCGATATCGCCCAGCGGCCGTCCGAGCAGCTTGTCCCGAACGCAGCCGCCGACGAGATACGCCCGATGGCCGGCGCTTTCGAGCTTGCGCGCGACGGATAGACCTTCCTCCCATAACTTCCGATCCTCGTCTTGCATCGATTCGACTTCCTTCCCGCTCGGGCCGCGGCCGCAGGCGATCAGCTTTCGCAGACGGGAACGGGGGCGTCCGCCCGCATGCCGAGCACGCGATAATAAATTTCCTCGTAGCGCTCCGTGATCCGCTCGTCGCAAAATTCGCGCCGGGCCCGTTCGATGCAGGCTTCCCGGAAATCCGCGTACAGCTTCTCGTCCGCAAGCAGCCTCACGGCATTGTTCGCCATGTCGTCCGTGTCGCCGATCGGCGACAGGAAGCCCGTCTTCCCGTGCGTGACGAGCTCCGGAATGCCTCCGGCCAGCGAGCCGATCGTCGGCACGCCGCAAGCCATCGCTTCGAGCGCGACCAGCCCGAAGCTTTCTTTCTCCGAGGGCAGCAGCATCAAATCGGCGATCGAGATGACTTGCGCCACATCGTCTTGCTTGCCCAGGAAATGGACGCGGTCCGACAGGCCCAGCGCTTGGATCTTCGACTGGATTTTCGGCAAATCCGGTCCTTCCCCGACGAGAACGAGCCGGGCAGGCTGCTTGGCGCTTACTTTGGCGAAAATGTCGACGACGTCTCCCGTGCGTTTGACCGGCCGGAAATTGGAAATATGCATCAGCACTTTTTCGTACGGCTCGGCGTAATCGCGGCGCAAATCCTTGCATTCCCGCGGGTAATAAATTCTTTTGTCGACGAAATTATAAGTCAAGTCGATCGGCTCTTGAATGTCCAGCAGCTCCCGCGTTTCCCGGATCAGATCCCGGCTCACCGCGGTGACGGCGTCGCTGCCGCGGATGCCGAGCCGGATGATGTCCTTGAGCGACTCGTCCTGGGCGAGCACCGTGATATCCGTGCCGTGCAGCGTCGTCACGACCTTCAAGCCGTCGCCCGCCATCTGCTTGGCGAGCAGCGCGCAGATCGCGTGCGGAACCGCGTAATGGACGTGCAGCAGATCGAGCTTCTGCAGCTTCGCGACCTGATTCATTTTGCTGGCCAGCGACAGATCGTACGGCGGGAACCGAAAGACGTAATAATCCGACACTTCCACTTCGTGATAAAAGACGTTGCGTTGAAATTTGCCTAACCGGAACGGCATGCTGTGCGTAATGAAATGAATTTCATGGCCTTTCTCGGCCAGCAGCTTTCCGAGCTCGGTCGCCACGACGCCGGAGCCCCCGAGAGACGGATAACACGTGATGCCGATTTTCAGCGGTCGATCCATGTCGTTCCCCCAGTCCGGTCGCGAACCGTCGAGCAAGCATGCGGAATCGCCATTATATGTTCGTTATCCATTATATTCCCCTAATCTTCGCCGTTAGAAGCAATTAAGAGTGACAGGGCCTTTGGCGATAAAGCCTTCGGCGTACCGGAACCTCTTCGTCTGTCCGAGCAGCCCGTCCCTCGCGGCGACATGTTCCAAATAAGCGCGCGTCAGCGGCGTTTCCACCCAGTCCGTCTCTCCGCCCGAAGGCATGAATTGGGAACGGTAAGCGCTTAGCGCTTCCATCTTCGTCCCGTGAACGTCGCTGACGTCGACGACGACTTGGGGCGCATGGGTATCGTTGATGAAATAAAAATAAAGCTGATCGACCGTCCATGCGGGCAGCTCCGGCATGTATTTCCGCAGCTTCGCGTTGAATACCGCTTCCTCGGCCATGCGGCCGCAAGCGATATGGTCCGGATGGCGATCGACGACGTAGGGCGCGAAGACGACCCTCGGCTGATAACGCCGGATAGCCGCCACCATCGGTCCGATCTGTTCGGGTACGATCGCGAGCCCGCGATCCGGCAAGCCGAGATTCAGGCGCAGCGAGAGGCCGAGCGTTCTCCCCGCTTCGGCCGCTTCTCTCTGCCTCGTCTCCGGATCGCCGTTGGAGGACATCTCCGCCTTCGTCAGGTCGACGATTCCGACAGTCAGGCCAGCCCGGACATGCTTCGCGATCGCGCCACCCATGCCGATCTCCGCGTCGTCCGGATGCGCGGCGAATACGAGCATGTCGAGCGGTGTCCGATGTTCGTCCGTCATATCCGCGCTCAATCCTCGATTCCCGGCTTGTATTTGTGCACGAGCTCCCGCCACGCGAAATCTCCCCGTTCGAGCGCCTTGATCAGCAGTTCGCCGGTCGCCACGTTCGTCGCGACGGGGATGCCCTGCACGTCGCACAGGCGCAGCAACGCGATAATGTCCGGTTCGTGAGGCTGCGCCATGAGCGGATCCCGGAAAAACAAAATCAAATCCATCGTATTCTCGGCCACTCTCGCGCCGATCTGCTGATCCCCGCCGAGAGGCCCCGACATGAAGCGATGCACGTTCAATCCGGTGCTCTCCATGATGCGGGCGCCCGTCGTTCCGGTCGCGTACAGCCGATGGCGCTTCAAGACGTGTTCGTAGGCGATGGCGAAATTCACCATTTCTTCTTTTTTGCGGTCGTGGGCGATCAGAGCAATATCGATCATCGAAGTAATCTCCTCTCCAGAGGCTTTATGGAACGGGCGAAGCGCGTCTCGCCGCTTAGTCCAGGAAATGCTCGAAGCCGTACACCATGCCGGTCGCGGTCATCACTTTCTTGATCGCCGTATTCACGCCCGGCATATAGCCGGCGCGATCGTACGAGTCGTGGCGGATTTTCAGCGTTTGGCCGAAGGCGCCGAACACGACCTCCTGCTGGGCGAACACGCCGGGCAGCCGGACGCTATGAATGCGGAAGCCGTTGTAATAGCCGCCTCTCGCCCCCTCGAGCACTTCCTCCTCGTTCGGGTTCCCTTGCCGCAGCTCCTGCCGCGCCTCGGATATCCATTCCGCGGTTTTGATCGACGTCCCGGAAGGCGCGTCCAATTTTTGATCGCCGTGGTATTCAATGATTTCCACATGGGGAAAATATTTGGCAGCCATCGCCGAAAATTTCATCATCAGAATAGCCCCGATGGAGAAGTTGGGGGCGATCAACCCGCCGATGCCCTTCTCCCGGCACTGCTTGTCCAATTCGGCGATCTGCTCCGGCGTAAATCCGGTCGTGCCGACGACCGGACGAACTCCGAAGGAGAGCGCCGTTTCCGTGTTCGGCATCGCCGACTTCGGATTCGTGAAATCGACGAGCACGTCCGCCCGGACGGCGGCCAGCGCTTCGGCCAGATTCGCGGTCACGACGACGCCGGTATCGGGCTTGCCGGCCAACGCTCCGGCGTCGACGGGACCCGCGGATCGATCGATCGCGGCGACCAGGTTCAGCTCGGCGTCTTCGAGCACCATGCGGACGACCTCGCGGCCCATTCGGCCGCCTGCTCCGGCTACGGCTACGTTGATTTTCTGCGACATGGGAATCACCTGTTCCTTTTCGATTGGGAATGCGAATATTGTTGCTTCAGAAGACGGCGTCTTTCGGCCCGCGCTTCGCGGAGCTGACGCTTGGCCTCTTCCAGTCCGGGGTCGAGCAGCAAGGCGTCGCGCAGCGACTCGAGCGCGAGCGCGTGCTCGCCGCGCATCCGGTACAGGATGCCGAGCAGCAGCCGGGCTTCCGCCGACAGCGGATCGTGCCGCGCGGCGTCCCTGAGCAATTGTACGCTCCGATCCACATCGGGATTCGGGGCGGCCAGCAGCTGCCGGGCTTCCGCGATCCGATGCTTCGCCTGGATCGTCTTCAAATTCAAGCGGTAAGAGGGCTCATCCGGATTCAATTCGACGGCTTTCAACGCGTAAGTCATCGCGAGCGCGAGTTTGCCGCTTCTCGCGCACGTAATCGAACCGCTATAATAGTGAGAGGCGTTGTCGGGTTCAAGCGCGATCGCCTGGCCGAACCAATCGATCGCCGCTTCGAAATCCCCCTGATAGATGGCCTCGTAAGCCTGCCGGAGGCACGTTTCCCCGTCCATGCCGACCATCCTCCCTTCTGGCAGGGGATAGTACAGCATATGAGGATCAATCGGCAACGGTGTGCTTCTTCGTCCAGCGGTCCGCGTCGCGCGTGTTGAACTTGTGCATCACTTTGCGGTGGGCTTCGGTCAAATCGATGCCCAAAGCGTTCGCGAAGCAAGTGACGATAAAAAGAATATCCCCCAATTCCATCTCGATGGAATTGTCGGCTTCGTCTTTCTTTTTCGGCTTCTCGCCGTAACGGTGATTGACCTCCCGGGCCAACTCCCCGACTTCCTCCGACATCCGGGCGAGCATGGCGAGGGGGGAGAAATAGCCTTCCTTGAACTGCGAAATGTAAGCGTCGACTTCGCGCTGGATATCGGACAAATAGCGCTCCTGCAGCGCCTTGTCGGCAATTCGGGATTCAGCCATCCTATGCTTCCTCTCTTGAAGGTTTCTACCCTATGTTATCGCAAGACGAATTCGAAGACAAATGCAAATTTGGAGGAATCCGTCCGATGAACCGTTTCATGCTCTGGCAACAATTGAAAATCTGGTCCCTGCTCATCGCCGGGACGGCCTTGTACGCGTTCGGCATCCAGTACTTCATCCTTCCCAATCTGCTCATGGAAGGCGGCGTCACGGGCATCGCCGTGCTGCTCAATTACGCGCTCGACCTCCCCGTGTCGATGACTTCGCTGCTCATCAACCTTCCGCTCTTCGTGCTCGGCTGGCGTCAGCTAGGTAAGGGCGCGATGGTGTACACGTTCGCGGGGACGATTCTGCTGTCCGTTTTCCTCTGGATCATCGAGACGATGATCGACCGCGGCTGGCTGATCCCGTTCCAATCCGAGAACGATTTCATTCTCGTCGTCTTGTACGCCGGCGTAACGCTTGGCATCGGCCTCGGGCTCGTCTTCCGGGCCGGCGGAACGACAGGCGGCGTCGATATCGTCGCGAGAATTTTGCACCGGCTGCGGGGCTGGAGCATGGGGCAAATTATTCTCACGATGGACGTCATCGTGCTGAGCGTATCCCTCATCTTCATCCCGAAGGAAAAAGTGCTCTACACGATCGTCAGCGTCTTCATCGCGTCGAAGCTGATCGATTACATCCAGGAAGGCGCGTACGCCGCCAAAGCGTTTACGATTTTGTGCCGGGAACCGGAGAAGCTGGCCAAAAACATCACGAAGGCGCTCGATCGCGGCGTCACGCTGATGCCGGCCGTCGGCGCGTTCTCGGGCGACCGCAAGACGATCGTCTATTGCGTCGTCAGCCGATTCGAAATCGGCAAATTAAAAAGCCTCGTCCGTCAGCATGACCGGAGGGCTTTTATCGTCATCAGCGAAGTTCACGACGTGCTCGGGGAGGGCTTCCGCGAAGAATAACGATCGGGCCTTAGCGCTTTCGCTTCCATCCGCCGAGCAGCTTGCGCGCGGCGTCGTCCGCCTCGTCCGGCCGGCCGCGACCCGCTCCGACGCCCGAAAACGCTTCGTTCCTGTACCGCCGCCAGCCGACCCAAGTGAGAACCGTGACGATAAACGAGCCTATCGTCGCCGACCACGCCCACGAAGGCGGAACGGGTCCGAGCGGGGGAACGAGCGCCTCTTCGGTCGCCGCGTCTTCCGGGAACAAGCCGCCGATCGCTTCCCGCAAAGCGGGGATCGTGCTTTGCACCAATTGTTCCGCAGGCGAATCCGCGCGATAGACGCGATTGGCGTATCGGATCGCCGCGTCCGTCCGCTCGACCTTCCAAGGCTCCGTCCGGATGAGCGCCGCGGCGCGAATCAGCTCGTAGTGCCTCTTCAACGCTTCCAAGGCGTCCAAAGCCGCCTTCGGCGCCGGCTCGGCAGCGGCCGATCGGGACGGCAAAGCCTTCTCCAGCCCGTGCAAGTCCTCTTCCATCACCGAACGGTACCGGTGCCAGATCGGCTTGTCCGGATGCGCCAGGGCATCCGCGGCCAACCTCAAGGCGGCGGCTTTCGACTTCCACGCCCGTTCGTCCGGCCGGACGGCCGCGGTCGCCCGCTTCATCTCCGTCACCGCTTGAGACAGCGCGTGAACGCCGTCCGCGCTGGCGATGCCGTCCAGCGGCAAGCGGCGAAGCTCGATTTCGAGTTCGAGGCTGCGCTTGCGCGCAAGTTCCGGATCGCCTCGGTTCGCGGCGTCATACAGCGCCTCCGCCGTCCGCAGAAACCGCTGATACGCCTCGCGGGACGCGGCGGCTTCGACGGTCGACGGCTCCGGAGCGCTTCCGCGGGCGACCGAAGCGGCGACGGTTAGCCAAATCAGCGCAATCAGCAGACAAGCCCCGATCATGCGAAGCCTCCTGCGCCGTCTCGGCGCGATCGAATAAGCGTACACGGACATCCCCTCCTACCCCCATGGATATGAGCGGACGTCCGCGTTTAGAACGACTTGTCCAGCCTTTCCTCCCGAGCGGCGAACGCGAATCTCGCGACCGCGGCGGACAACACGCTAAGCGCCGTCAGAACGAACGTGAACAGGCCGACGTAGAATACGTCGTCTTCGAGCTGGGAAGGCAAATACGGATATACGCCGAACGCATAATCGACCGCATCGTTCAAGAACGTCCACGCCGCCGCCGTCAGCAAAGCAATTCCCCCGAAGGCAAAAAACCTCGCGTACAGCAGCGCCATGACGGCCATCGCGGTATGTCCGACGATCAGCATCCAGTCTTCCCAACGCAGATCGGCCCCTTGCGCGACTCCCGCGAAAATGATCGCCGTCGCCCATATACCGTACTTAACCGACGTTACGACGCCGAGCGCCTCGACGACGCCCCGAACCGCGTTCGCCCAGCCGCGGGAGGAACGTTTCGGGGAAATCCATAGCCACAGGACGGCCAGCGCGAAAAACAAGGAAGCGGTCGGGCTGTCGGGCACGAACGGAAGCTGCCATAACGGATGATGAACCCACGTCCATTCCAGTTGCCCTTTATACCAATAATAGCCGTAAATCGTACCCGGCAAGTAGAATAGCATCAGCATCGTCAGCGTCGTCGGGTGAAGCAGCACGCCGCGCGAGATCAGCCATTTCAGCATATTCATCGGCTTAACGGTTCTCCTTCGTAAAAAGACCTGACCGTTGTCGGTCAGGTCTTAAGTTCGCGGCGATCGTTATTCCGATTCCGCTTTTTGCAGGCTCAGCCAAGTGGCGACTTGATCGATCTGCTCTTCCGTCAATTGCCCCTGATAAGCAGGCATCCCATCGCCTTTGCCGTTCGTGATGACGTCGACGAGCTCTTCCTTGGTCATCACGTCGCCGATGCCGCGGAGCGCCGGGCCGTTAGCGCCTTCCAGCTCCGCGCCGTGACAGGAAATGCACGCCGCCTGCGTCATAATGTCGGTAAACGCCGGATCGTCGGCCGCGACCATCGCCGGGATATTTTCCTTGCCCGGAATCGGGCGCGGCTTGCCCGCGGCGACGGCTTCCTCCGCCTTGATCTTCCGTTCGATATGCTCCGGAACGATGCCGTTCGCTTCGAGCTCGTGTTGATAGTGATCCCAGGATACCCACGTCAGATAGACGATGGCGGCCAAGGATACGAGCATCAAGGATGAAGCGATCGGACGGCGATAGAAGCGGCGCTCCTTGCCCGTATCCAGGAACGGAGCGAGCAGCAGCGCGATGAACGGGATGCCGGAGAGCCCGAGAACCCCAAGCACGACATAGTCGCCCGAAGCGTATGGATATTTCAGCAATTGGTACATGAACAGAAAGTACCAGTCCGGCATCGGAATGAACGAGCCGTTCAGCGGGTCCGCCGGATAGCCGAGCGGCGCCGGATGCGCGATTACGAGCGTCAGGAAGCCGACGAGCACGACGACGCCGACCATCCATTCCTTAAGCAGGAAGTTCGGAATGAACGCTTCCGACTTGCCCGGAAACGCGGAGTAGTCGGGAGGCACGACGTTCTTGTTGTCTTTCTTGCGCACGCGCGAATCTCCGACGTAGACGACCTTTTCGTTAGGATCATGTTTATGTGCCATCGCTAGTCACTCCCTTCTTACAGCGGACCGGAGATGCCCTGTCTCCGAATCATAATGAAGTGGCCGGCGAGCAACGCCAACAGCGCGCCAGGCAAGAAGAACACGTGAATCGCGAAGAATCGGGTCAACGTCTGGGCGCCGACGATCGTTCCGCCGTTCAAGAGTTCCTTAATGTAATCGCCCAGGAAGGGCACGGAACCCGCGATTTCCAGTCCGACCTTCGTCGCGTAGTAGGCTTTGTTGTCCCATGGAAGCAGGTAGCCCGTGAAACCGAGACCCAGCATGACGAAGAAAATCAACATTCCGACAACCCAGTTCATTTCGCGAGGCGCCTTGTAGGAGCCTGTGAAGAAAACGCGAAGAGTATGTAGGAACATCATGACGATAACGAGACTCGCGCCCCAGTGGTGCATCCCCCGCACGATCGCACCGAAGGCGACCTGGTGCTGCAGGTAGTCAACGCTGTAGTAAGCGTTAATGATGTCCGGGACGTAATACATCGTCAAAAACATCCCCGAAAGGATCTGAATGACGGTGATGAAGAACGTCAATCCGCCGAAGCAATAAACAAACGCGGAGAAATGGTGCGCCGGATTGACGTGCTCCGGCACTTCATGATCGGCGATGTCCCTCCACATCGGCGTAATATCGAGACGTTCGTCGATCCAGTTGTACATGTTTTTGAACATGGGACGAAACGCCCTCCTTCTAAACGCGGCTGTTCGGTATAATCGGTCCTAGATATACCCAGCCGTTTTCGGTTCTGACTTCATATTGGTCGAGCGGCCTGGGCGCAACCTTGAGCGCTTCTCCGTCCTTCGTATACATCGCCCCATGGCAAGGGCAATAGTACTCGTTTCGGCCGTGTTCCGTACCCCAGGTGACCATGCATCCCAAGTGCTTGCAGACGGGAGATAGCGCGAAAATCGTGCCGTCCTCGCCTTTCGTGATCCACGCCGACAGCATCGGCTCGCTTTCGTACCAGCCGTCCACTTGATGGATCTTGAATTTCACTTCCGTCGGTTCGCTCGTCACCTGGCTTTCCTCGATGACTCTGACAAAACCGCCTTTTTCTTTCTTTTGCAATATAGGATCTACGGCAAAGCGAATCATCGGCAAGGCCGCTCCGCCGACCATGAAGGCTCCCGCTCCGCCAAGCGTGTAAGACAAGAATTGCCGTCTTGTCATCTCTTTGCGCTTGACCGGTTTGTGGGTGGATTCTTGCTGTTCGTTGTGGTCCATTCGTTCTACCCCCTTTGCCACACCAATCTCGCGTCCGATACGGACTTTAATCACTTTGTTCACAAGGACATAACTATAATAGCCCACGCGCTATGGAGCGTCAAGAATCGGGGCGGTCGTTTCCTTGGGCAAGCGGGATTCGCGGAACTAAAATGTTCTCAAATTGTCACATTTCCCCGGGGAAAGCCGCCTTTCTATTGTTAACTCCCCGCAAGCAACCTATTCGCGCCTTTCCGTCCTTATCCCGGAAACCCGTCGGGCCGGCGCCATAGATCGGCGACCTTCTTCGCGACCGCGGGCTCGTCCGGCTCGGTTTCTCCCGCCTCCGGGGAAACGAACAGATCGGCGTCGGTCGCGCCGAACATCTCTTGCGGCTGTCCGCTGACGAGAACGACGTAACGGAAGCCGTTCCTTCTCCAAGCGGCGATCAGCCGATTGATCCGTTCCGCCTCGCTTCCGTCTCCGGTCTCGTAGTGATAAGCGGGCATCGTCACCGTGCGCCCTTTGAACGCTTTCTCGATCGGGTAGAGCCATTGCCCGGTCCGGGCGACGATGTCCGCGGCCTCCGAAGGCGACTCCTCGCCCGTAAGGCCAGACAGCGGCAGCAAACAAGTGTCGAGGTAGGGCTGCAGCTCCGGCCAGCTGGCGGGATCGATTTCGCTGAATTTCATCGTTTCCACGTGCTCCCTTCTTATCGCGGCGTCGCCAGCATACTTTGGCATTGCATTAAGCGATCCTACTTTATCGTACTGCAAAATCGCGCATAATTAAAGCGTCTCCGGAGCAACCGGCTTCAGGGCGACGCACACGGCAAAAGCCCGGTTCGTCGCCGAACCGGGTCCATTTGCAGCCGTTAAACCGTGCGAGACGACGAAACGCGGAATTATTGCTGGATCGCTTTCAATTCGTCGGTCAGCCGCCGAAACGATTCCACGTCCCCTTGCGCAAGCGCATCATCGATCGCATCGTATATTTTTTCCGTCCGGTAATTGCGCAGCGCTTCGTCCAGGACCATTTCCGCCGCCAATCCCAGCATCGTCTCGTAGGCGACTTTCATGTTGTCCATTCGTTGCACCTCCGAAATCCGGCGATAAGGGCTGCCGCCCGACACGAGCGAATCGGCTCCCTCTAAAGCATATTCACCGATGTCCGCCCCGTTCAGGACGATCGCCCCCATGCCGATCAATGTATCTTTGCCTAGCTCCGAACGCCGCTCAACGAATCGCGATCAACCGATGTCGATCGGTTCGTCGAGCTCCAAAGCCTGCCCCGCAGCGAGCGTCGGCCCTTGCGGCGTCGTCTTGACGACCTGGCTGCCTTCCGGCGTCTGCCCCCACCGCAATACGCCCAAATGCACGAGCATCGTCAAAATTCTCCGCTCCAGCACGTCCCGAGGCGTATCGTAATAATACGGCCTGACGAGCGGCTGCAAAATGCCGAATAAGGAGTCGACCGTCACCCAATCCGCGGACAGGCGCACGATCCACTGGACGAGCGCCGCCAAGTTCGGAATCGGCCCCCTGTACAGCCTGAGCCAGAAACGGTACGGCCGCAAGGGCTCGGGCTTCGCGAAACGGTCCGCGGCGTCCCGGCCTTCCGCCGTCAGCACGAGCCGATCCGGAACCTCCGCCACATAGCCTTCGAAGTAGGCGAAATCGTACACCAGCGAGAACCGGTCCGGATAATCCCGGAAATGCCGGCCGTACCCGAAACGCCATCCTCCGCGGGACGGCGCCGTCTCCCTGACGGACATCAGCTCGAGCGCCTGGCCGATATGCCGTTTGTACATGACGCCTTCGGCGGTCAGCGGAGGCTCGTGGTCGCGAACGAAGCGGAGAAAATGAGCGACGTCTTCGGAGAACAGACTTCGTTCGTCGCGGTAGACCATCGGCTCGTCCGAAGAGACGAGCGAAGCTCTGTAGCGTTTTTCCAACGCCTCGCGCAAACGGGTCTTCACGTCCTCCGGAACCTGGAACATCATCCTCGTCTGCTGGGAGAAGCCGTTGAACAGCCAGCCGTATTTTTTGAATTTCATAATCGCCGCGCGCGCGGAATCTACGGGCTCGGCCGGCTGGCTCCGGAGCGCGGCCGCGGCTTTCTTCGATCGAGGCTTCGGCTTCTCCGCTTTTCCGGCTCCCGATGCCGTTTCGGCGACGGCTGAGGAGCCGGCTGCGGATTTGCCCGCTTCGCCCGAGGCCGCGCGGGCCTTGAGCTCTTCCAGGCTGTATGCCGTTCGACTCTCGAACAGCAAGGAGTTGAGGAACCGCAGATCGTCTCCCGAAATTTCGCCGATCGTCGACTCCACCACGTCTCGTCTTTGCACGGTCGCCAGAATCGATTGAATCAGCTCGTTCTTGGAGTGGCTGCTGCAATCGCAGCCGTACGCGTCGGCGATTCTCGTCAAGTCGGCAATGTCCGCGTAACAGAGCATTTCGGCTAAATTCAACGGCGTCCCCCGCTTCCGGTTCGTGGATTTACTTTTCAGTATGGGCGCGGGAACACCCTCTTAAACGTGCTTCTACTTGACGCTCTTTGCGTCGTTGCCTCGGGGGTCCGAGGCCGTTCGGACAGGAGATGAGAAAAAGGGATGCCCCTAAGGTCAAGTCGCGACCTTAGAGACATCCCTATTCGACTATGCTTTGGATTCCGCTTCGGACAAGTGCTTCGTGCAATTGTGGAGCAGCGGCTTCCACCGTTCCCCTTCCCGTTCGCGCTCGAGCACCGTCAGCGACATATTCAGCAGATGGGCGTCGTCCAGTCCTTCGCACATCGACTGCAGCATTCTCGCGAGAAAACTGCCGTGCGTGACGACGAGCCACGCTTCTCCCGCGTGTTTGTCGGCGATTTCCCGGACGAATTCGTGCCCTCTCGCCCGCACCGATTCGTCGTTCTCCTGATCGGGAACGGCGCTCCGCCATTCCGCCCCCCATCGGGCTAGCCGCTCGGCTTCCGTCGTTCCTTCCGCGGATCCGAACGACCGCTCCCTTAGCCTGGCGTCCGGAATCAACGGAATCCGCAGCCGCGAAGCAAGCGTCTCTCCCGTCTGAACGGCCCGAACCAGATCGCTGCAATATACGCCGTTCCACCGCTCCCCTTCACGGGCGAGCCTGTCGGCCAACAAGCGGGCCTGCCGCAATCCTTCTTGGCTCAGCGGGATATCGGTCACGCCTTGTATGATGCCGCGCTGATTCCATTCCGTGACGCCGTGGCGCACCCAGCCGATCCGTAAGGGCTTCGTCATGCGCGCACCCGCGAAAACCAGTTCATGATCAACAGCGTCATGATCAGGCCGACGATCGAAAAGGCGATCCAGTATTCGGGCACGGCCGGCGAGACGTTGAGCATGAGCGGATCGCTGAGACTGGCGACGGGAACGTCGAGGCGGATGCTGTCGCCGTACTGGTGGCTGGCGGCAAGGGCGTTCGCGGTCTCTCTCTTGCCGTTCGAGCCGGCGTCGCCGCCTCCGAGAGCCGCGTAGAGAAAGCCGGTGATGAACAAAGCCAACAATGCGGCCAGAACGCTGGCGACGCGTTTCCGAAACGCGAGCGAGAAGGCGTAGGTGCGGCGGGTCGCGGGCATGAACCAGCTCTGTTCCGCGTAAATGCGGCTCATGACGGCCTCGTTCACGCGCGCGGGCGAGACCGGGGCGTCCACCGTTTCTTCGTTCAGGGGAAGCTCCTGAATAAGCATCGCGCTCTCTTCCCAGATGCGGAACTCTTCCGCGCACTCCCGGCATCCTTGCACATGCAAGTCAACGGCGAGCTTCTCGTCGGAATGCTCGGGCAAATCCCGGTATACCCCGAACCATTCCGCGGCATCTTCGCATCTCATCGCAGTTTCATCTCCTCGTATTCCTTCACTATGGCCGGTTCGGCAAAATAGGATTCCAATTGCGTCTTCACGCTGGCCCTGGCCCGGAATAGCAACGATTTGACGGAACTGACCGTCTGACCCAGAATGTTGGCGATTTCTTGATAGTCCATGCCGTCGTATTCCCTGAGAATGAGCGCGGAGCGCTGTTTCTCGGGCAAGCTGTTGATGGCGTCCCGGACCATGGAAACCTTCTCGTTGCGCAGCAAGCGCTGCTCGGGCGCCTCCTCCGGAGGGGCCGCGGGTATGTATGCGGTATCGTCCAGCGACAAGTATGCCGCCTTCTGCTTGCGCAGTTCGCTAAGAACCGTATTTCGCGCGATCGTATACAGCCATGTCGAAAAAGAGGCGTCTACTTCCCGGAAGGAATGTAAACTCCGATAGGCTTTATAGAACGTTTCCGAACATAAATCCTCCGCCAGCATTTCGAGCTTGGCGCTTTTCAGCATGTGGTAGACGAAGGACAGGATTTTCTTCTGATATCTTCCCATTAGCGTAGAATACAATTCTACGTTACCGTCCTTGATTTCCCGAATTAATTGGGAATCGGTCATCATTTCCGCGAGTCCTCCCCCTTTCCAGGGTGAACGTTCGCAGCCGGCGGGTTACCTAATTGTACCGGCCAAAAACGAAAAAGTTGCGCCGATCCGCGCATGTATTTAATGGCAAGCCAGTATTTTACAAATAATATATGCTATTGTAACACAACCAAGTGAGGTTTGAACTTAAAAATTTCTCAAAATCGCGACAGATTTTGAATCGCTTGCGCCGGTTTCCCGGAAGCCTCTCGAACAAGCATAAACGGCTCCCGAAGTCCTTGAGGATGGCGGGAGAACGTTTATGTCGGAGACGATTTACCTCAGACCTCCCGCTCCACCCGGCATGTCGCCCCGAGTTCAACCGTCTTTCATCCTCTGTGCCCTATCCCCTTAGACCGTTCGGACAGAGGATCCGCTAATTGTGAACAAAACCGGGTTTTGCGCACCTTGGCGGACACAGAATCCGTTATTCGGCTCCGAGATGGCGATTTCGGCCATTGATCATCGAAATAGCGGATCGTCTGTCCGAATCACCTTCAAAATGAGGGGGTTTCGGCAAAATAACGTCTCGTGTGTCCGATAGGTGAAATTTATAAATTCTGAACAATCAAAAAAAATCCACCCCGAAGGGTGGCCGCACAGAGTGCAAGGATTGGATAGGAGTGGAGAGAAACCATACTGTACTTTTATTATATGTATCCGTTTTCATTTTGTCAATAAGCGTTTACATTTTATTTTTAACCGTTTTCACCGTTCTTCGTGGATATCTTGGCAAGCGAAGTCGATTGATTTGGACAGAGCGGGTACGTTAGCGATTGATGGAATACGCGAGGACGTCAGCGATTGATCGGACACAGCGGGTACGTCAGCAATTGATGGAATACGCGAGGACGTCAGCGATCGAACGGACACAGCGGACGCTATTTTGTCGAAAACGCCTATTTTTGAGGGTGAACCGGACAGAGATTCCGTTATCTCGCCGATGAAGAAGGAAATCAAGCAAGTTTACCGCAAATAAGCGCATCTGTGTCCGCAAAGGTATCCAAAACCGCATTATTTTCACAAATAACGGATCTGTGGTCCGATCCAACTAGAGGCAAGCTACGCTAGGGACCCTCTTCTTCGCGATACTCCAGCCCCAGCCTTATCGCTCCCCTCCCGATACTCCTCTACGCGACATTCCAGCACTAGCCTATCGCTCCCCTTCCCACAACCCTCTACGCGACATTCCAGCACTAGCCTATCGCTCCCCTCCCGACAACCCTCTATGCGACATTCTAGCCCATCAAAAATCTGCAGCCCCCTTGCACCACTCCCAGCCCATTCATCAGCTGGAATCCCCTCTACGAGACACTCTCCAGCTCCGACCTCCCGGCAATCGTCCAAACGAACGCAAAGAGACGTCCCATAGGTCGACTTAGCGACCTTACGGACGTCCCCTTCGCGCTACATATGAACGTCGTAATTCAAACGCTTCAACAAGGCTATCGCCCGGTCCAAGTCTTCCTCTTGCTGGAACGACAGACGCAGGATGCCCGGCACGTCTTCCCGGCTCTCGATAATCCGCAGATTGCTCAAGTTGATCTTGGCATGTCCGAGCTCCGTCGCGATCTTGCCGATGATGCCCGGGTGATCGGGAACGTCGACATAACATTCGTAGAGGGAGGTGATCATCCCCTTGCGCCTCTCCGGCAGCTGTCCGCGAAACCGCCCCGCCGCGCCGAACTGCTCCGCGATCCCCTCGCCGTCTTTCCGCTCCAGCAGCTCCGCAAACCGGTCCATCCCGTCCTGCCAATCGCGCACGAGCTTCAGCAGCACGTCGCGGTTGCTGAGCAAAATGTCTCTCCAGATGACGGGATCGCTCGAGGCGATGCGCGTAATGTCGCGGAAGCCGCCCGCGGCCAGGCGCATGTAAAGCTCGTTCGTTTCATTGTAGCCGGCGATCTGGTTGACGAGCGCGACGGCGATCATATGCGGCAAGTGGCTGATCGCGCCGACGATGTCGTCGTGCTGCTCCGCATCCGTCTTGACGATATGCGCCTTCGTCCATTTCAACAGGTTTTCCAGCTTCGCGACGGCTTCCGGCGGCGTGCCGGCCGTCGGCGTCAGCACGTAATAGGCGTTCTCCAGCAAATGCAGGCTCGCGGCCTCGACGCCGGACCGTTCCGAGCCGGCCATCGGATGTCCCCCGATGAAGACGGCGCCCCCCAAGCCGAGCTTGTCGGCATGGCGAACGACGGACGCTTTCGTGCTCCCCACGTCGGTAATAATGCAGCCCGGCTTCAGCGGCAGGCGCGACAGCCGGTCTACGTAATCCTCCAGCCGCCCGACCGGCACGCACAGGAAGATAAAGTCGGCGCCTTCCGCCGCCTCCTCCAACGACGTCGTCGCGGCATCGACGACGCCTCGTTCGACGTATTTGACCGTGGATGCGGCGTTGACGGAATGTCCGACGACCCGCACGCCCGGTTTGCCTTTAAAGCATAAGGCTAACGAGCCGCCGATCAAGCCGACGCCGAATATCGCGATTTTCGTCGTTTCTCCCGCGCCCGTAAAATCGCTAAACTCTCCGCTCATCCCTTCACACCTTTGCCTCGATTTCTTGCAGGACGGCGGTCAACGCTTCAACGACCTTCCCGTTCTGCTCCCGGCTGCCGACCGTAATGCGAATGCAGGTCGGATATTTGACATGCCCGGCCCTGACGATGATCCCCTTGCGCAGCAAAGCGTCGAACACTTGCTGGGCCGGACGCTTCACGTCGACCATCACGAAGTTGCCGTAAGCAGGGAAGGCTTTCAGCCCGAGCGTTTCGAACGCTTCGTTCAAATAAGCGAGCCCCTTCTTGTTCTCTTCGCGGCAGTACGCGATGAAATCCTCGTCCTGCAGTGCGGCCAGCGCGGCGGCTTGACCGAACCGCGACGTGTTGAACGGCTCGCGGACCTGGTTGATGCTGCGGACGACGTCCGGCCTGCCGATGCCGTAACCGATGCGCAGGGAAGCGAGTCCGTATATTTTCGAAAACGTCCTCAGCAGGATCACGTTCGGATACTTCTCCAGCAGGCTCAATCCGTCCGGATAAGACGGATCGTCGATATATTCGCAGTAAGCTTCGTCCAGCACGACGAGCACGTGCGCCGGCACCTTGGACAAGAACCATTCCACTTCATCCGCCGTGTTGATCGTGCCCGTCGGATTGTTCGGGTTGCACACCCAGACGACCTTCGTCTTGTCCGTCACCTTCCCCAGCATGGCGAACAGATCGTGCGTGCCTTCCTTCAACGGCACTTCGACGATCGTCGCGTTCTCGATCTGCACGTTGTGCTTATATTGCGGAAACGTCTGATCCGCCATGATCGTCTCGTCCCCGGGCAGCAGGAAGGCTCGGGCGATCATGAGAATCACTTCGTCGGATCCGGCGCCGAATATGATCTGATCGGGCTTCACGCCGTGGCGTTCGGCAAGCGCGTTCGTCAATTCCACGGCCGCGCCGTCCGGATAGATGCTGACGTTCTCCAGCTCGCGGACGATCGCTTCCTTCGCCTTGGGCGAGCATCCGAACGGGTTCTCGTTGGACGCAAGCTTGACGACTTCCGTCAAGCCGAGCTCGCGCTTCACGTCTTCGACGGGCTTGCCGGGCTGGTATACGGGCAAATGAACGATGTTCGGTTTCGGTTGCATGGCATGATTCCCTCCTGAGATACGGCAAACGGAGCGCAGGCGTCCCGCCGCCCGGCGGGAAACGCGATCGCTCCGTATGGAAATGATTATTCTATTGTGACACATCGACGCGGTGGTGTACAGATGGCTTTGCCGATTTCCCGCGATAAATTGCCGCTTATGCCTGCGGCTTGCGCGGCTTCAGTCCGGCGATAAACGAGCCGACCGCGCGAACGCCCCGCTCGCGCTCCGCGGCATCCTTCGATGCGAGCAGCGGCAGCGCCTCTTCCACCTGGCGCACGATCGCGCTGCCGACGATGACGCCGTCGCACCGGTCGGCGAAGCGCTCCGCTTGCTCGCGGGACGAGATGCCGAAGCCGACGCAGATCGGCACGGAAGCCGCCCGGCGAACCGTATCGAGGAAAGCGTCGATGCCTTCGTGGAAGGACGAGCGGACGCCCGTCACGCCGAGCGACGAGACGCAATAGACGAAGCCTTGGGCGCCGGCGGCGATCCGCTCGACGCGCGCCTCAGACGTCGGAGCCACGAGCGGAATGAGATGAATGCCGCTAGCTTCCGCAAGCGCACGCACCTCCGAATCCTCCTCGAGCGGCAAGTCGGGAATGATCATCCCGCTGAAGCCGTGCTCCTTCAGCAAGGCGAAATAGCGGTCGAGTCCGAGCTGAAGCACGGGGTTGAAATAAGAAAACAAAATAAAGGGCAGCTTCACCCCGCGCGCTCTCGCTATGGAAGCGACGGCCATGCAGTCCAGCAAGCCGATCCGGTTGCGGAGCGCCCTCTCGGAAGCCCTCTGAATGACCGGACCGTCGGCCAGCGGATCCGAATACGGAACGCCGAGCTCGACCATATGGGCGCCCGCTTGTTCCGCGGCCTGAAGCAAGGCGACCGACGTCTCGAGATCGGGATCGCCCATCGTCAGGAACGGGATGAGCGCCGTTTCGCCGCGCGCCCGCAATTCCCCGAACACGGCGTCGATTGCATTCGCGCCTGTCTGCGTGCTCATGACAAGGCCCCCTCCTCTGCAGCCATATAAGACATGATCGATTCCACGTCTTTGTCCCCCCGTCCGGACAAGTTGACGACGAGAATGTCTTCCTTGCCCATCTTCGGAGCGATTTTCAACGTCTGCGCGATCGCGTGCGCCGATTCCAGCGCCGGAATGATGCCCTCCAGCCGCGAGAGCAAGCCGAGCGCGTCCAACGCTTCCTTGTCGGTAATCGGCACGTATTCGGCGCGCTTGATGTCCTTCAAGTACGCATGCTCCGGACCGATCCCCGGATAGTCGAGACCGGCGGAGATCGAATGGGCCGGCAGCACTTGTCCGCCTTCGTCCTGAAGAACGTAGCTCATGGAGCCCTGGAACACGCCCGGACGGCCCTTGGTCATCGTCGCCGCATGCTCGTCCGTGTCGACGCCGCGACCGGCGGCTTCCACGCCGATGAGCCGCACGCCTTCATCCGCCACGAACGGATGGAAGATGCCGATGGCGTTGCTCCCGCCGCCGACCGCGGCCACGACGGCGTCGGGCAGGCGGCCTTCGGTTTCCAGAATTTGCTCCCGCGCTTCGAGGCCGATGACGCGCTGGAAGTCCCGGACCATCATCGGGTACGGGTGCGGTCCCGTCACTGAACCGAGAATGTAATACGTGTCGTCCACGTGGCTGACCCAGTAGCGCAGCGTTTCGTTGCACGCGTCCTTCAGCGTTCGCGTGCCGGACGTAACGGGAACGACTTCGGAGCCGAGCAGCTTCATTCGGAACACGTTGAGCTGCTGCCGCTTCGTGTCCTCTTCGCCCATGAACACTTTGCATTCGAGGCCCAGAAGCGCGGCGACCGTCGCGGTCGCCACCCCGTGCTGCCCCGCGCCCGTTTCGGCGATCACTTTCTTTTTGCCCATCCGTTTGGCGAGCACCGCTTGTCCGATCGCGTTGTTGATTTTGTGCGCGCCGGTATGGTTCAGGTCTTCCCGCTTGAGATAAATTTTGGCGCCGCCCAGATGCTCCGTTAGTCTTTCCGCGTAATAGAGCGGCGTCGGACGTCCTGAATATTGCTTCAATAAATAGCGGATCTCCGCCAGAAATTCGGGATCGTCTTTATACTTGGCATACGCTTCTTCCAATTCGAACAGCGCGTTCATCAACGTTTCCGGCACGTACTTGCCCCCGAAAGGCCCGTAACGGCCGTGTTGATCCGGCACTTGCTTCATGCGTTTCTCACCCTTTCTACGAATGCGGCGATCTTCGCGCCGTCCTTCGCGCCGTCCGTCTCGACCCCGCTGGAAACGTCTACGCCCGCCGGACGGTACGACGAGATCAGCTCGCCGGCGTTGTCGGGACGAAGTCCGCCGGCGACGAACAGGCGCAGCCCCCGCTTCGCGGCTTCCGCTTGATAGGCGGGAATGACGTCCCAACGAAACGTTCGGCCCGTGCCTCCGCCGGCCGTGTCGAGCAGAATCGTCGTTACGACGCCCTCGTATTCCGCCAGCCTGGCGGTTTCTCCAGTCACTTCGTCAGCCGGCAGCGCGCGCCAAACTTCCACGCCGAATCGCCGTCCGACCTCGCGGCAGAACGCCGGCGTTTCCTCGCCATGCAATTGGACGACGTCCAGCCGAATGGCGGACATCACTTCTTCCAACCGATCCAGGGAAGGGTCGACGAACACGCCGGCGACCAGCGGCGGCCGTCCCCCCGCCATCGGCACGAGCCGCGCCGCTTTCGCCAGCTCGGCGGCTCGTTCCGTCGTCACTTGCCTGCGGCTCGGCGCGAAGACGAGCCCGATGCAGTCGACTTCGAGTCCGGTCATCTCGCGCAATGTCGTTTCTTCCTGAATGCCGCATATTTTCACGAACGTCCGATTTTGCGAATGCGCGCCGTTCATCTCGAAGCCTCTTCCGCCTCGACCGGGCCGAGCAGCTCGTTCACCGCGTTCCGGACGTTATCCTGACGCATGAAATGCTCGCCGACAAGCACCGCCTGAGCGCCTGCCCGGCGAACGAAGGCGATATCGTCCGGCGTCGCGATCGCGCTCTCGCTGACGGCGACGACGCCTGACGGCATCAGGCCAATCAGCTGCTCCGTCACGCGCAAATCGGTCTCGAACGTCTTCAGGTCGCGGTTGTTGACGCCGATCAGCGTCGCCTCCCCGAAATCCAATACGGTCTCCAGCTCCGACCGGTCGTGCACCTCGACCAGCACGTCGAGCCCGATGTCGCGGGCGAGCCGGTGGAACGAAGCCAGCTCGGCCGGCGTCAAGATCGCAGCGATCAGCAAAATCGCGTCTGCGCCGATCAGGCGCGCCTCGTAAATCTGCCGTTCGTCGATCGTAAAATCCTTGCGCAATAAAGGCACTTTAACTTGTTCGCGAATGTTCGTCAAGTAAGCGTTGCTGCCCTGGAAATAGTCGACGTCCGTCAGCACCGACAAGCAATCCGCGCCGGCGCGCTCGTAATCCGCGGCCAATTCGACCGGATGGAAGTCCGGCCGGATGAGCCCTTTGGACGGACTCGCTTTCTTGACTTCGGCGATGAGGCCGACCGGGCGGTTGCGCCGGACCAGCGCCCGCTCGAAGCCGCGGCAAGGCGGCATAACCGATATAATTTTCTCCGCCTCGGATAAGTTCAAGCTTTGTTTAAGCGTCTCGACTTCCTTCCTTTTCGTCGCGACGATGCGCTCAAGAAACATGGCTCAATTCTCCCGTCGTAGCAATCCATTGCTGCAGTTTGTCCGCGGCCGAGCCGGAATCGATCGTGGCCGCCGCGATCCGCACGCCCTCAGCCAGCGATTCGGCCTCTCCGGCCACGTAGATGCAAGCTCCCGCGTTCGCAAGAACGATATCCCGGTACGCACTCTTCTCTCCGCCGAGCACGCGGCGGATGATCTGGGCGTTTTCCATCGCCGTGCCCCCTTGAACCGCCTTCAAGTTGGCCGTCGCGAGCCCGAGCTCCTCCGGCGTAACGTCATAGGTCAGCACTTCCCCGTCCCGCAATTCCGACACCTGCGTCGGGGCGGAGATGCTGATCTCGTCCAGCCCGTCGTGGCTGCCGACGACCATCGCCCGCTTCAGTCCGAGACGCATCAGTACTTCCGCGACCGTGGCCGTGCGCGACCGATCGTACAGGCCGATGAGCTGGCGGTCCGCGTTCGCCGGATTCGCCAGCGGCCCGAGCATGTTGAAGATCGTCCGCACGCCCAGCTCCCGCCTCGGCGCAGCAGCGTGCTTCAGAGCCGGATGATACAGCTGCGCGAACATGAAGCATATGCCCGTATCCTCCAAGCAAGCCGCCGCCTGCTCGGCGGTCAGATTGATGTTGACGCCGAGCGCTTCCAGCACGTCGGCGCTGCCCGCCTTGCCGGACATGGCCCGGTTGCCGTGCTTGGCGACCCGGACGCCCGCGGCGGAGGAAATGATCGCCGACGCCGTCGAAATGTTGAACTTGTGAATGCCGGAGCCGCCCGTCCCGCACGTATCGAGCAAATTCTCGCGGCTCGTGGACACGCGGTCGGAGAAGCTCCGCATCGCCTCGGCGAAGCCGACGATCTCGTCGACCGTCTCTCCCTTCATTCTCAAGGCGATCACGATGCCGCTGATCTGCGAAGGCGTCGCTTCTCCCTTCATGATCGTCGTCATGACCGCGAACGCTTGTTCCCGGGTCAGATCGTCGCCGTTCGTCAGTCTGGCCAGCGCCTGCGGCAGGCTGTTCGTTACGCTGTCGCTCATCTCTGTCGCTCCCCTTCCTTAATCGTAATCCAGATTCGTGCGCCGGTCTCCCGCCAGCACGGCCGAGAACTCGCGCGGCGCGCGCTTGAGGCCTCCGGCCGGAGGAAACGCCGCTTCCGCCGCGCGGATCGCCTTGAGCATGCCTTTCGCTTTGTTCAGCGTTTCCTCGTATTCGTTGTCCGGAACGGAATCCCAGACGATTCCGGCTCCGGCTTGCACGTAAGCTTTGCCATGCTTGAAGATGATCGTCCGAATGGTGATGCAGGTGTTCAAATTGCCGGAAAAACCGAGATAGCCGATCGCGCCTGCGTACGCGCCCCGCGCTTCGTTCTCCAATTCGGCGATAATCTCCATCGCCCGCAGCTTCGGCGCCCCGGACACCGTGCCCGCCGGAAGGCAGGACAGGAATGCATCGTAGAAATCCTTGTCCGGACGAAGCTCGCCGACGACGTTCGATACGATGTGCATGACGTGGGAATACCGTTCGATCTCCATGTAGCTGTCGCATTTCACCGTCCCGAACGTCGATACCCTGCCCAAGTCGTTGCGTCCGAGATCGACGAGCATGACGTGTTCGGCGCGCTCCTTCTCATCCGCCAGCAGGTCGCGTTCGAACTGCAAATCCTCTTCGGGGGTCTTCCCTCTGGGCCGGGTTCCGGCGATCGGGCGGGTCTCGACTTGGCCGTCGTCGACTTTGACGAGCAGCTCCGGCGACGTGCCGACGATCACTTCGTCGTCGAGCTTCAGCACGTACATGTACGGCGACGGATTCATCGTTCTCAGCACGCGATACACGTGCAGCGGATCGACTTCCGTCTCGATGTGGAACCGTTGCGACAGCACGACTTGAAAAATGTCTCCCGCCCGAATGTACTCCTTCGCCTGGTTCACGTTGTCCAGAAACTGCTGCTTCGTGACGTTCGACCGAACGTCTCCCAATTCCGGATCTTGCGGGGGCGTCACCGGCGACGGCTGCACCGGAAGCGGCTGCTGAATGCGGCGAATCGTATCGTCGATCGCGTTGAGCGTCTCCCGATAGGCCGCCTCGATGTCCGTATCGCTCGCCTCTTCGCCAATATGCACGTTGCCGATGACGAGTACGTGATGCTTGAAATGATCGAAGACGATAACCAGGTCGCAGAACATGAATTGCATGTCGTCCATATTCAGGTCGTCCGTCTTGTGCGGCGGCAGCTTGCGCTCATAGTATTGGAGCAGGTCGTAACCGAAAAATCCGATCGCGCCGCCCGTGAACGGAGGAAGCTCCGGCAGCGAAGGACTGCGGTAGGAACGCAGCTTCTCGCGCAGCACTTGAAGCGGTTCGTTCGTCCGGAGCGTCTCGAGCTTGCCTTTGCGCTCCAGCGTCAGCCGGTTTTTTTTCAGCTTCAGCACGAGAAACGGATCCGTCCCGATAAAGGAGTACCGCGCCCACTTCGCGCCGCCCTCCACGCTTTCGAGCAGAAATGCCCGCTTGTCCCGGCTTAAATGCTGGAACACCCGGATCGGCGTCTCCGTGTCCGCAAGCAGCTTGCGCACGACCGGAATGACGTTATACGTCCCGGCCATCGCCTTGATCCCTTGAAGCTCCTTCTCATCCATCGTTCTCTCTCCCCCTGCCGCGGCCGTCTCCGTCCTGTGCGGCATCGCTCTCGCAGAAATTAAAAAAGCATCCCTGCTTCGCAGAGATGCGTTCATTCGATCAGGTTAGAAACAACGCGCCGCCCGTGCGTCGTATAAACAATGCGCACGAATGCCCGATTGCTCCGCTCAACCGATCTCGTCTCATCTCTGCTTCTCTCGCGCCCGCGTAAGTTGCCGTCCCTGTGGCCGGCCGTTCCGCGTCGCTTCAATATCTATACTATAACACCCTGCACGGATGAGCGTCAACGACGACTTGGCGCCGCCGGTCATTCCTCGATCCTTTTCACCTTGACCGGAACGGGCGGGTACCCGTGCGAATAGGCGGGAAAATTGATCATATAGCCTTTGGAAGGCGCGAACTCGAATCTCAGCACGCTATTTCTGTTGAAGACGGACAACTTCATCCAGCCGTAATCCCACTTGGAGCCGCGGCCGAGTATCGTCTGCTCGATCAGCTCCGGGTAATCGTTCGGCTTCAGTTGATTCCGGAAAGCGAACAGCGCGATCGCCTTTTCCATGCTGAATTGATCTTTGGCCTCCGCGGTCGAAGGATGGCGATGCCATTGCTCGTACATGCTCGACGCCAGCGCAGAAGGAGCGCCGTGGCCTCGATGGTAAACGACCTGCACATAATTGCTGCCGACATTATAGCGCAGCTCCTCGTAGGCGGGATTCGCCTCGAGATTGCCTCTTATCGCGAACGCGTACGGAGATCGGTATAATCTTAACATTGTCGCGATCGATTGCTCTCTCGTGAATTTCCCCGCATAATCAAACCTGCCCCCCGCGCCTTCCATCAAGCCGCTGGACGCCGAAGCCTGCACTGCGGGCTTCGCCCAGTCCGCGATCTTGTCGAAGTCGGCGTAACGGAGCTGTTCCTTCGTCCGGTAAATCACATCATCCGCGAGATGCGACGTATTCATCAGCATTGTCGCCGCTTCCTGCCGGGTAATCCGGCGATCGGGCGCAAATGCCGTCTCCGATACTCCGTTGACGCTGCCCAGGATAAAGGCAAGCTTCACATGCTCCTGCTTGGCGTCCTCGAACGCAATATCCACGTCGATCTTGCGCAATACCTTCTCCGGCGTCCAGTATACCGTCTCGCTCTTGCTTTCGGCTTCATGTTCGAGCTTGGCGAATATCGTCTGTACGATCAGCTCCGCGAACTCTTCACGGGTAATGGGGGCTTGATAGTTCGATCGGAGCCGATCGGGAACGAGGCCAAGCGCATTGGCCTCGTTCACCGCTTTTTTCGCCCATTCGGAAGGAACGTGCTCGGCCGCTTGGGCGGACGCCGCTCCGAACAATAGGAAAAACGTCAACAGACATGCAGATCGTTTCAGATGCTTCATGGGCCTCTACCTCATCTCTTAATGAGTGCCGGTAATCGAAAGATCGTCGCCCGACGTCTTATTCCCCGAATAGACCGATACGACCGGATACGGAATGCTGGCGAGGGAACGCGTCTTGCCTGCGATTTGAATCGTGCCGTTGCTCTTGCTGTATTGCAGCGCGAACGTATCGCCAGCCGACTTGATATCCAGCGCCAACACCAATACGGACGAATTGTTCCGAAGCTTCTGAATGTTCTCTTCGGTCGGCGGCTTTCCGGATTCGACCGCCACGGCCGAAGAAGGAAGTCCGTACGTGAAGTGCCAACGCTGGCCTTGCAGCCCGAACAACAGCGGCGGAATGACGCCGCCGGGATTGCGATTGACGCCGTTCGTGTATTCCGTGCCGATGAACGTCCGGTTTCGTGCGTCTATCCCGTTCATCAATTGGGCCGTACCGAACGGATGATAGCTGCCGAACGGCTTGCCAATGCTGAATGTCGTTCCGTCGTCGACGTAGCTCTGATCCGCCACGACCGCGTCCGTGTTCGCCGCTTCCGTATAATTGCGGCGGCCGGATTCCGCGTTCCAGTCTAGCGAGTAATTGTACGGATAGACCTGTGACGAATTCCAGCCAGGCGACACCGCGTCGAACAGATTGATCGGCTTCCATTCGCCGTTGACGCTCATGTAGATGTCGACTGGCGTGATCTGACGGCTGACCGAATGATCGGCTGCGTCGCTCAGATCCAGATGATAGTAGTAAGGAATGATCTGCAGCCTGTCGTAATAATTGCCGATCGTCTGAACGTCGGCGAAAACGTTGTAGCCCAGCCGCATCGGTTGATTTCGGAGCGCCTCGATATTGTTGACGGCCGGAGACAGCGGCAACGGGATCGGAGCCCGACGCAAGTGCGGCAACAGTCCGTACGTATCCAAATAATTTCTCGCCGCCGACAGCGGCTCTCCCCTGACGTCGATCGTATCCGCGACAATATTTCTTTGCCGGTTGGGATCGACTTTCGGGACGACGTTCGGAATCAGCCATTCCCGAGGGGTTCGTTCTTGCTTGAACAGATTCGAGAATCTAAAATCGCCGGTATCCTCGAGGACAAGCGCGCCGATTCGTCCGACCAGATCGATATTCCAGCTCTTGATGGCGCTGTGTCTCGCTCCGAGATTGCCGTAACGAACCTTGTTTCTGACGCTGTCATGGTCCGGATACTGGGCATTGATCGCGATCGCCCGGAATTCGACAAGCCCGCTGATCGCTTCCCGGTTCGCCAGCGGCAAATAGAAATCGAACAGCTCCCGTTGAACTTCCAGCTCGATCCACTCGCCGGGGGCGTAGGTAACACCGTTGTACGTCGCGTAGAAATTGAACTTCACCTGCTTGCTCTGCGTCCATTCCGTCGTGCTCATGTTGTCCGTGAAGCCTTTGCCGGGAATGGGACTCGTCGTCGGAATGCCGTGCGCGCCGTTGCCGTAGAAGTCCCCGACGTTCGGAAAATACACGGTAAACTCGTCGTCGATGTTGATAAATTCTCCCGGGGTCGCCGGTCCGTTCGGCGTCGTAACCGAGCTGCCAGGGTTGTGCACGATGGGCACGTATTCGTAAGCGTCATCGGGCGGCTCGCTGATGCCGGGACTGATCATCCTCCTCACGACCATCGTCGGCGATCCGATCTCGGGCTGCGCGGGCGAACTGATTCGAACCGCCCCGTGGCCCGACCGGACCCCTGTCTGCATGACGCCGTCCCCGACGCCTCCGACGTAGCCCGATCCTCCCGCGCCGGAGTATCCGTGATACGCGCCGGATGCGCCGCCGTAATAGCCCCCGCCGCCTCCGCCTTGCGAAGTCGTCGTATGGTTGCCTCCGAACCCTAACGAGCCGGAATTGCCTTGCGGGCTGGCCGAGCTCGTGCGGCCCGTAAATCGCGACGGATGATGAGGCCCGCAATAGACGTCCTCGTACCCCGTTGGCCTGTCGTACCAGAGATAGACTTGATGGGCTTCGTTGTACCATTGATACTGGATGGCGCCCGTTGCCGCCCCGCCGGCCGTCTGCGATCCGCCGTAGGACGCGTATTGGGTCGTCCAATACCCGTGGGTCGTTCCGTTGCCGCCGTTCAGGCCGCCTCCCGCGCCGCCCGCAGCATTATAGGGCAGATTGAGAACCGATTGCGCGCCGCCCCCGCCGCCGGCGACGAGAATCCGATTCGAAAGGGCCGTTCCGCCCTTCCGTACGTCGGAAGCGCCGCCTCCTCCGCCGGAATAGTAGCTTCCCGTTCCTCCGCCGTTCCATCCCCCGGCAGCCGTGCCGCTGTGGCCTAGGCCCCCTTGGCCTCCGACGTGAACGTGAAGCTCCTCGTTCGCCCGCAAAGTCGCGTTGCCTTTGGCATAACCGCCCAATCCCCCGCTCGCCATGTTTCCGCCTCGTGTTCGTCCCGTAGGCACGGAAGGATGGTTGACGCAATACGAATCCCGGTATCCGGCGTCGCTCGGGTACCACAAATAAAGATCGTGATAATCGTTGTACCATTCATATTCCATGCCCGTCGCCACGCTGCCGCCTTGCGCCCCCCATGCTTCGACCAGATACGACCTGTTGCTCGTCGATCTGAACGTTTGCGCGGCGCCCGTATACGCAAATTCTTGGGCAACGGCGCTTCTCGCCGGGACGTAATTCGGATTCGGGACCGTTTGCTCCTCGTACACCGGAGGGGTGGGCGTAAATACATAGCCCGGCTTAAGCCTGCGCTCGTAATCGATCGTCGGCTGCTGCAAATTTCCCCCGACCAGCTTGGAAGCCGGAGTCCTTTGGTCTCTTGAAGCATCCAACGGAATGATGATCGCGTCCTCCGTCGACACCGGATTGTGAATGACGATGTCGTTCACTTTCCCGTGATCGTTCGAATACGTCGTGACGAATACGGCCCCGTTGTCGCCGTAGCGCTCGTCGTAGCCAATATCGAACGTCGTCGGCTCGTTCTTGTCGAGCTCGTTTACGATCAGCTTGTAGAACACGTCCGATGAGCCCGTAATGTACTGGCCGTTCGGCTTCGTGTCGACGACGTCGATGTTTTCCAGCACCAGCCGGAGCGGCGCGGCGGGACGAGCCGTCCTGTTCTTGCCGGCCGGCAGTCTGTTCGCATCGAATATCGTATCCACCCTGCTCGTGCCGTAGGCGCTGTATTTGGCGTTCGGCGTCCTATATTTGCCGTTGTACGAGCCGATGTGGATATGATCCTTCTCCCACTTCGCGGCGGAAAGCGAATTATTCGTCCATTGCTCGTCGAAGGACGTCTTCGGAATATCCGCTTGCTGCTGAGACTGTACCTTGGGAGAAGTTTTCTCGAAATACATGACGGATTGATCGCCGCTCGAAGTTTGCAGGATCAGAAAATCGGAGATCGCGGTCACGTCCATGATCGTCTTTCTTCTCTCGTCGAACTTCTTGTATTCCACCGTGTTTTTGTCTTTGGCAGTGGAATTGGCCGCGTGGTAATTGACTTCGTCCGAGTAAGAATTGTTCGTATAGATCGTCCCCGTCGCCCAGCTCGCAGTCTGTCCCGGTCCGCTGATCCAGCCATTGTTGCCGCGGCCGTCGTCCTTGTTCGTTCGCGGGCCTTCGTACCAGGTCACGATATCATGCTGATCGGGCTCTAAGGAATACCGGAGCCGATTTTGCCTGCTCGCTTCGGTGGCCAGCTTGCTTTCGTCGGCGATATTCATGAAGATCGTCGGGTCGCCCTGCTTAATGGTCGCGGTGAGCTCGTCGTTCTCGAAATCGTCGGTCAGCACCGCCATGCCGTTCACTTTGGACCGATCGATCTTCCACACTTTGGCTTTCGTAATTTTCGTGTAATCGTACGTAACCTTTTGCGTCCACGTATCTTCTACGAGGGGCAAATCGTAGATCGACGAAGGTCCGTCGATAATTCTGGCCGGCAACGTTCCGGTCACGGTAATGCTATAGGCTCCGTCTTGACCGTTCTGCCCGGAGGAAGGCACGTACGGCTGAATGACGCATGGCGAAGGCGGGTCTCCGCACGAGCCCCTGATTTCCGGCTGACCGGGATTCGCCCATCCTGCCGGGTGCGTATTGCTGTCGGACGTTATACTGGCTCCCCAGTCATTGAACGGTCGCGTAATCCCGTCGCTGGCGGCCGTGTGCCTGATCGTAAAGCCGTTCACCGCGGCGGCCCAGGCTTGCGCTTGAGCTTTGGCAGCCTGGTAAGGGCCGTCATCCCACGTATTATTTACGCTAACGGTATGATCCGACCAGGTAACGGAGCCGGTATACGGCGTCACGCCCGTCCAAGTCGCGGTAACGGTCCCTCCCCGATGTCCGTTGACGGTCAAGCTGGACGAGGAAGCGCCGCTTGGAGACGGCACGGTATAATCCTTCGCTTGATCTCCGATTTTGAATTCGCTAGGAACCCCTCCGGAAAAATAAGAGCGATACGTTCGCGTCGAGGTCATATCCGGAACGTACTCGACAACGATGTCCACGATAAACTCCGAGCCGCCGGTCGCAAAATAGAGATGTCTCGTTGTCGGCGTTCCGGCCATCGCCTCGAACTCCTCGGCTCCCGGCCTTCCTTGCTTGATCTCCGACCAGAATTCCGGGTAGGAGGAATAGGAGCCGGTTTCCGTAATTTTCGTCTGCTCCGGCGGCCCGGTGATCAGAACGGATAACGAATTTCCATCCGAGCAGACGATCGTAAATTCTTCGCCGCTCGGGTTGACACCGCGGATAGAAACCTTTGAATTGTACATAAATTCGACCGTCGTTTCTTCCGGAATCTCATAAGCTCTTAAATCGTCGTAATAGAGCAACTCTTTCCCTGATAGATATCCGAGAATTTGATCAGCAGTCATGGCTTGGTAATCTACGGCATCGTTACCCGTTGCAGCCTCAGGCCCCTCTTGCTTAAGCCAAATCGGCTCGCCAGGCGCCTCGCTTCGGGTCAACTCAACTTTCATTCTGAGATTAGTGGAGCTATTTAGGAGATCCTTCCAACCTTGTGATTCCGTCGTGCCTGTTTCTTTCATATTAATTTTTAATTCGACGTATTTACCGACAATATTTCCTTCAAGTTTGTCTTCAACTTCTTTCTTGTTAGGCAAGGAAAGCTGCTGCTTGCAACTACAGCTGATTCCCTTATCCGGCTTGTTGGGCGATCCACCAGCTACGATGAATCCATAATAGTTTCCGTCTTCGCTAAACTTCAGTACTTCCATAATTCCTTTACTGACGGAACCGCGTGATCCCCATGAAGGCGTATTATTGTAAGTGTTGAACGTCCATCCGGCTACGCCGTTATACCCGTATTTGAACGCATCTCCCTTGGTCGACAAGCTTGTCGTCCGTTTGCGATTAGGTTGCTCGGCTATCGATTTTGTCGCCGAAGCAGTGATCATGTTTTTCGTATTACCCGCTGGCTCGTTCCAAGAAAAGCTAGCCAACCTCATATCCGCATTCGGCGTCGCTCCGTGAGCCCACAACACGAAATCGATGCTGGGGATGTATAAATACTTGCTGCTGTGCTTCGGTGCATAAAATCTGGAAACGGTATCGATTGCGATTAGTACCGGTCTCGTATCCAATTCTCTCATCGCAATAAAACGGTCGATCTCTCCGGCGACATAGCTTTTTTCTGCTTCCCCAGGCATTAGGATCCACAATGTCATGAGGAGATCGAGATAGTGGAGCCGGGCATCATGTCTCTCGGGTTTTGTTCTATCGTTAAGTTCATCATACGTATATTGTTTCAACCGCTCATGTATCCTGTTAGAGTCTCCTAAAATCCAATTCCACACTTTTACTGCAAGAGTCGCACAGTTATTGTCCTTGCAACCTGAATTCCAGTCAATCACGTTTTTCCATTTCCCATTGCCTAAAGCTTTTTCCAGTTTGTTCTCTGTTGGACTATATGGAGCGTATTTCTTCAAACTGTCAAAAAACAAAGGCTTGTCTCTAGTATCCGTTTCTAGTTTTCTTAACTTTCTAGCATAATAAGTAGATTCATAATGAATTGAAATTAAGTTTCCTTCACTCGCCGAGTACCAGGAAATTTGTGAATTTAAATTGTAATTTGCAGCAGGCGAAAAAATAATCGAATACTCCATCTTCGGAAAGTGGTTTTTAAAGTGCTTTCTTAGCTGCAATTCGACATCGTCGTTAAGCATGTCATCTTCTAACTTATTGCTATCACTTAATGTCTCTTTTGCCAATCCTACGCGAAAAGCAGGCGTCAAATTCACTCCGCCGTTTTCGCCTGAAACCCCACCTGTCGGAATTGGACTGCCTGTACCGATAACCGACCCGCTTACTTCGTTGATTACGGGTGTATATATTGTCATAAACACCATAATTATTATTAAGAGGTATACTATTCCACTTTTCTTTCTCATACATCTCCCTCCTGTTTGAGATTTATTCAATAACCTTCCACGTCACTTTTTTCTCAGGAAATCCGTACGTATATCCCCCAATATAATTTGAATAGCCTGGAATATCTTTGAACTTGAACTCAAGTAAGTAATCCGGACCGAAGGTCTTCATCGTCAAGTAATCGTAGTCAATATGCACCGGTTCGTTTCGGAACGTTGGTTGAGCAACGATATCGATTGCCGTATACATTCCACTAAACGTATACAATATCGCTGCCTGAACCCTGTCGTAATCACGCTCTTTAGTAAGTGGCCTAGAAGTCCACAAGGACCACAGATGAGGATTGAATAAATTATTTCCAATTGATTCAGGCTCATAATGCACTCTGACGTAATCTTTTCCGACCGTGTACGTGTACTCGTCCCAATAGGAGCTTACAATGATATTCCCTCTTAACGCTGGATACATGACTCTTCTTTTATCATATATTCGAAGCATTGTCGCTATGGATTGCTCGCGTGTAAAGTGGCCGGAGTAGTCGAATTTCCCACCTATCCCGGACATGATATCTGCAGAGCTTACAACATGAACAGCTGGTTTGGCCCATTCTGCAATTTTTTTGTAATCAGACATTTCCAGATATTCTGGGTCTTTATAAACAAATCCGACTTGCGTATGCACGGTATTGGCAATAATCGTCGCCGCTTCCTGTCTTGTAATTCGATCGTTTGGCGCGAAAATCGTCTCTGTCTTGCCATTGATGCCCCCTAATGCATAAGCAATTTTAATATAGTCTTCGGGAGCATCGATAAATTCCGCATCCACTTTTACTTTTTCTAGAAATTCCTTCGTTGTCCAAGGTGAAAAGACAGTCGAACTATACTTATAGTTGGCGAACATCGTCTGAACGAGCAATTCCGCAAACTCGCCGCGAGTAATCGGCTGTTGATAGTTCGACTGAAGCCGTTCTGGCACGAGTCCTAGTTTTATGGCTTTCTCCACTGGCGCTTTCGCCCACTTGGACGGTTCACTCGCCGCTGCAACAGAAGATAACGGCAAGATAGACATCAGCATTCCCAGCGCCATCACAATTACAATGAATTTTTTCATCCCTCATACACCCCACAAATTTTGTTATTTTCTTGCTTTCTGAATCAAATCAATCAATATCCTTCCACGTCACCTCAACCTCAGGAAATCCATACGTATATCCCCCGATGTAGTTCGAATATCCAGAAATATCTTTGAACTTGAACTCTAGTAAGTAATCCGGACCGAAGGTCTTCATTGACATCAAGAATAAGCCCGCTGGACGATCATCCGCTCGCAGTCGTCTATGCGATTTGCCGATTGATGCAAATAGTCGACGCATCGTTTCAACTCGTAATCGTAGCCTACTCTTAACCCGAGCCAAAAATAGGCGAATTTATCCTCCAGATCGGCAAGAGCGGCTAACCGATCCAATCTCCGATCAACCGAATCGATTTTCGCCTGCACGGCTTGCAGCCGGTTCGCCAGCATTCTTAGCATCCCCGTGTCGACGACCATCGTTTGCGGCAGCGCCGTTCCGGACGATCCTCCGAAAAAGCCGGAGAAGAAGCTTCTGACATTGTTCGCAAACGAATCGAACCACTCGCTGAATCGGTTCCAATGGCGATCAAACCATGTGCCGATATCCTTTAGCGTATTTCTTACAAAGGATTTGATCCTCTCGACCGGTTCGCTGTTCCAGATCGCCTTCCAGAGCACCTTGGCCGAATCTATGACAAAGTCGTAGGCTGCTTTGCCAAGCTCCCGCCACATTTCGAAATCCGCTTCATCGGTAAACAATTTCGGTATATTTCGAATCGCCATAATGGCTGCCGTTACGCCTGCATTCACAATCTGCCGTCTCACGGTATCCGGATTTTGCGTGGAAGCAAAGCCGCCTGACGCATCGAATTCGATCACGGTCAATGCATGCGGATCCATAAAAACACCCCACCCGGATGAACGGATGCGCTCAAAAAAACTGTCCCTCAAGTTCACGACGGTATCGACATAATCCACGTAGCCAAGTCCGCTGACAAAATCCCCTTCGTGAACGTTGAATTGATAACGGTCTCCACGAAGTGCGGCTTTCTGCTCATCCGTCAAGTCGAACCAATAGATGGGCTGGCCGTTCACGCTGTAGGCGTTAATGTCCAGATCCAAGTGATTCACGAATACTTCGGTTGCCAGGTTATTTCCTTTGGAGTGACCGTATAACGAGTAGGAGATGTCCTCCAGCCGGCGGCCGTGCTCATCTGTCGAGTACTTCTCGAAAAACGAGTTCGCCTGACGGACTTGCGTCGATTCCCCCTTGATCCCGGATTCCGCATTATCCGTCCAATCCACCCACGATTCCGTCTCGCTTCCCCTGAACAGGAATCCCCGGTTCCCGTTGCTGTCTTCCAGCGCATACCCGACAAAGCCCGATCGCGTATCGTGGGTCGTATCTCCGTTCCGGTTATGGTTCTCATAGCCGATGATTCGAATATCTTTAAGTCCATCAAACTTGGCGGTAATCTCGGGATAACTCTTAATTAACGCTTCGATTCTTTTAACTTGGTCTTTATCTTCTGATCGAGCGGCTTTTGCCCGATTTAACGCTTGAATTATAGTCGAATTATTATCCTGATAGTCAACGGCACTTACCAAGTCCACATAGGATAACTGCAATAGGAAATATTTCTCTTCATCAGTCAGATCTTTATTCTGTATCGACATCTCTTTGAACCCCCTTATTCATCTTCTGGTTTTTCTTTTCAAAATAAGAGGGGTCTGATAGCAGGAGGTCCCTGTCGAAATAGACATCTTGAATGTATCCTTCGCGGATATACTTCCAATTAAAATTGAGCGTATGCGCGATTCTGGCTAGCTCAAGAGCATCCTCATAATTCTCCTGCTTGAAATATCCGATCGAAACTATAAAATCCCGGTCGGTCAATGTCTTCAGTCTTTCATACACATTTTTCCAAAGCGCCGTGTCATCTTCCGGTATGCGATCTCCCTCTACGGGAACCCCCACATATACGAAAATTAAGCCCTCCCTGTTTTTCTCCGACACGAATTCGTCGACCGGCGTACGCAAGATCTCTGCATTTTGCGGCCGTTCCGTGAAGCCTAGCGCAAACCTGACGATCAAATCGCGATCATCCAGTTGTTCAATTTCATGCTTGTATTTCTCCGTATAGTGATAACTGAAGTAACACAACGGATAGTCGTCATTAAATCCTTCTGAAGACGTACCCTTAAATACAAAAAAGGGAATGTCCGGTTGCCCTGCCGGATGAACCCTCATCTTCGCTCCGCCATACATTTCCGGAAACAGCGTGCTTCCTTTTTCAAAGTACTCTTTTTCGAAACTGCCTCCGTATTTCTCTTCCAGGTAGCTCATCATTCGTTTGGTCATTTGTTTTTCGCTTGTGAACATGCAACCTGTCCCTCCTAGCGCTAAAGTAGTCATTATGAGCAGCAAAGCGATCGGCTTCAAGCCAATCCTCATCGGAACGCCTCCTCATTACCAAGTGATCTTAAGCAGATATCCTTCTCCAGGCTTGGAAGATGTACCGGCTTGCAAAGTATATTCTCCATCTTTCACCGGAGCAGTGCCGGACTCTAAAGCTTTGATCGTCTCCGCTTTGAACTGAACCGCGCCAGGATGATCGTGACCCTCTTCTTCTTTGAACTTGTCCAGAATGGCGGAGGTTTCTGTTGTCGCTTCGGTCCAAGTAAACTTGACGCTCGATTTGCCAATTAGCGCCACAATAGGTCTTGCTTGATTTGCTTTAGCGGATTCAACCGTCCCTAGATCGTCGAGATGCATAACTACGCGTCCTCTGAGAGAAATCATCCGGGCGGCCCCTTCATATTCGAGCAGTCGTTTCATGACCGCAATCGCTTGTTCCCGCGTGTAATGACCCTGAGGGCTAAACCCCTGACCCGTTCCTTGGAACAACTTCAAGTTGCTTACAATGTTGACCGCATCCCGCGCCCAACCGGCGATTGAACTTTTGTCCAAATAATCGAATTCCGCTGTAGACAAATTTTTCGCTTGAATGCTCTGGAGCAAGTTCGCCATCATCATAGCCGCTTCTTGTCTGCTAATATTTTGTTCGGGCTTGAACTCCGTATCGCTCACGCCGTTAACGATCCCGAAGCTATAGGCTTGTTGGACATCTAAGCTCTCTGTATCTTTGAATTGGCTTTCGAGTATCGGATACACGAGATTGACCCGGCTCTCGCTCATGAAGTCCAGAACAGAAACAGCCAGAGCAGCGAACTCTTCTCTCGTGATCAACTGCTTGTAGTTGTATTGCAGTCGTGGCGGGACAACCTTGTTGGACACCATCCAATCCACGTCTGCTGCGGCCCAAGCGGAAACCGACTGATCGGACCTGTCCGCTTCCTTCACGACCGGATCCGGTTCAGGCCCGCCTTCTTCGGCCTTTTTCTTTTCCTCCGTCAGCTTCTCGTCCGCATTATTGGAGCTCGTTTGCGGCTGTTTGATTTCTGTCTTCGTTTGAGCGGCGTATACGTATGTAGCAGTTACAGATAAAATCACAACGAGTATGCCCAAGAAGGATACGTGTTTGGGAAACCTCATTACTAATCACCCTTCCTTCGATTGAAAAAAGATCGAGGGGAGTTGCGAACGAACTCCCCTCATGATCATTGCTTCAGTGCGTGCCGGAGATCGCCAAATCGTCGGCAGACGACTTGTTCGCGGAATACACGGCTACGACCGGATAAGGGATGCTTGTCAATGGCCATGACGTACCAGCAACATGAAGCCGGCCGTTTCCGTCAGGAGCGTTGTACTGCAGCGTATACGTATCGCCTGCAGCCTTGATATCCGCCGCCAAGAGAAGAACTCCGGTATTTGTTCTTAACGCATTGATGTTGGCTTGCGTTGCGGGCAGACCCTGCTTGACCGCTACCGCAGACGAAGGCAAGACATAGGAGTAATGCCATCTTTGAGCCTGCATCGCATACTCGAGCATAGACAACCTCGTTCCGGGATTTTTATTGCTTCCATAGGTCCGATCTTGACCGATGTAGGTTCTGTTTTTTCCTGTCAGCGTCATCAGCTGAGAAGTGCCGTAGGGGAAGCTGCCGAATGGTTCGGCGGCTTTGCCTGATTCGCTGTCACCCCCGGATTGCGCGAACAAGCCGGCGATTCGGGATGTCAATTCCCCTTCGATTGCGGTTACATTCCGTCTGCCTGCCTGGTTGTCCCAATCCAATCTTAAGGAATGGGCGTAGACGGAAGAAGGATCCCATCCTGGCGCTGCCGCTCCGAACCTGTTGATAACTTTGTACTCCCCGTTCACATCCATATAGATATCGACCGGAGTAATCGCGCCGTTCTGCAAATTCAAGTGATAGTAGTACGGAATGATTTGCAGATGGCTATAGTAGTTGCCCATCGTTTGAATATCGGAAAGCACATCGTATCCAATTCGCAGCGGTTGATTTTTCAAGGCGTCAATATTGTTTTTCTCCGGAGACAACGGGAACGGAATCGGGCTCTGCTCCAGATGATCCAGCAATCCCCACGTATTCAAATATTTCGTTCCGGCTGTAACCGTGTGGCCGCGAATGTTGATCGTATCGCCAATGATTTTATTTTGAAGATTCGGATTTACCTTCTTGACGACATTAGGGATCAGCCACTCCGTAGGTACCAGAGCTTGTTTGAACAGGTTAGAAAATCTGAAGTCTCCGGTATCTTCAATGACCATATTGCCGATCCGTCCAACGACATCCACTTGGTATTTCTTCAACGTGCTATGTTTTGCCGCAAGGTTCCAACCGTATCTGATCTTGTTCGTAGGCGTATCATTGTCCTCCGACGGCGCATTGATCGCAATGCTCTTCCATTCCACCATCGCGCTGATCTTTTCCCTGTTGGCCAACGGCACGTAAAAGTCGTACTTCCAATCTCCGGACGGGCTATTGAGCGGAAGCTGAATCCACTCATGAGCCAGGTACATGGCGTTATCGTAAATCACATTGAAGTCAAACTTCACGTACTTCTCTTTCGTCCATTCGGTCGTATCCATGCCGTTGACGAATCCTTTGCCGCGAGTCGCCGTCGTCTGGGCCCAGCCCCACTGTCCGTTGCCGAAGAAATCGCCTGTATTCGGATAATAGAGCTGGAAGCCGTAGTCGAGCAGAACGAAGTTCCCCGGGGAATATCCACCGGCTGGAGCATTCGGATCGACCGTCCTGGGTACCAAGATGTACGCATCCGATGGAGGAGAGGATTCCGATCCGCCTGCCAGCGTCGTTACGATAATCGTCGGGAGACCTACAGCCTCTCTGGGCGGGGACTTAATGACCACCTTGCCATGTCCCGAATTCACTCCGGTCGACATGGTCCCGTTAGAAACGCCGCCGATGTAGCCCGAACCGCCGCCTCCGCCGGCGTTCGGATTACTACAGGCATGAGTTTCCGCCCCGTATCCTCCGTAATACCCTCCGCCCCCGGCACTGGCATCACTGCTTACCGATCCTCCAGAGCCTAGAGAGTAACCGCCAGTTTGCGAGCCTCCGGATCCTCCGCGCACTTCGCTCGTGGACGTTCCCGCTCCTCCGGTTAGACCGCCTCCAGCTCCTCCGGTTGCTCCGGATCCGCCTCCGCCTCCGCCGCCCGCAACGATGATTCTATGGCTGAGCGCCGTGCCGCCTTTGCGTACATCCGTACCTCCGCCGCCGCCGCCATTGGAGGAAGCGGCATTGCCGCCTCCGTTCCATCCCCCGGCTCCGGTATTTCCGCCTTGTCCTCCGACATAGATATTTAAGATTTCGCCTTTCTTAAGCGTAATATCTCCTTTAGAGTAGCCGCCTCTGCCGCCTGATCCGCTGCATCCCTTCTGACAGCCCGTTCCGCCTTGCGCTCCCCACGCCTCGATCGTATACACGCCATCGTCGGGAGCCGTGAAGGTCTGAACGCTGCCCGTGTACTCGAATGCGACGTTCGCCCCTGTCGTCGGAGGCTGGTAATCCGGGTTAGGAACCTGCTCAGTGACATACACGGGATCTACGGCGATAAATTCTTGCGCACTCATGTTCTTCAAGGACAAGTTATCCGCAAAGAGATGATCTCTCGGATTGGAAGTCGAATCCACATTGTTCCCCTTGATCATGTGAATGCGAACATAAGCGGCATTCGCCGGCGTCGTAAACGTGAAAGTCTTATGCTGCACAGTGCCCGTGTTGGCGACCGTATCCGTTGCTCCGATGCTCAACCCTGCATAAGTCATATTCGCCGTATAGGCATCCAGGGCGAAATAGCCTACACATCGATGACAGCTTAGATCTCCCTCGAACCGGTACTGCGTGTTCGGCTTAACGGGAACATCCTTCCAATATCCGCCGGTCGCTCCCGAGCTGCCTAAGGAATTGACCTCGAAGGAGTGCGTTCCGCCGATCACCCAGCTATCGCCGGTTCGACTGGTAAAAGTAATATTCGAGGCGCTTCCGGACGCGACCCATTTGTTCCACCCGGCAACCGTCTTGTCGACGTTGACGATTTCCGCATCCGGATTGGAAATGATATTTTGTCTATAGTTAGGATCAAGCACCCGTTCGTATTCGGCTACGCCTTCCTGCTTGTTCCCGCCTATCGCTTTGGACGCTGGCGTTCGCTGATCGAGACTGTTCGGTAGCGATATGACCAATGCATGTTCGACAGATACGGGATTATGCAGGACGACATCGTTAACCTTCGAATGAGTCGGAGAATAAGCCGATGCAAACTCAAGTCCGATATCGTTATACCTACCGTTGTTGATCACGGGGTAGGGCGAAGGCAAATGATCAACGTTATTATTCAAAATATTCTTATAAAATACCGTAGACGAACCTGTGAAGTACAGTCCATTCGGCAGGGTGACAACAGGGTTAAGTCCCGTTGCCATTAATCGTAGGTACGGCGCTGGACGCGACGGTCGATTCAGTCCCGCGGGCATGGCGTCGAAGACCGTTGACACGGTACCTGTGGAAGCTCCGGAATATTTACTTGTCGGAACCCCAAAGTTGCCGTTATACGATCCGACCTTGATCGTATCCGTCTTGCTCCACTTCGCCGCCGATAAGGGATTGTTCGTCCACATCGTATCGAAGTCCGTGATCGGGACATCCAGTTGATCCGTAACCTTAGCCGTATTCGATTTCTTGTCGAAGTACATGACGGATTGATCGCCGGACGAAGTCTGAAGAATTAGAAAGTCGGAAATGACCGTCACGTTGCCGGTTGTATTCCGACGCTGAGTAAACTTGTCCTGTTCTTTCACAGGGCCGCTATCCTTGGAGTTGGTCAAGCAGTTGTCGGACGGGCCTTCATTCCAATAGACGTTGTCGTGTTGGTTCGTCTCGACGGAATAACGCAATCGCCCGGCAGCGCTCGTCGTCTTGTCTTGTGCGATATTGTAGAAAATATTCGGGTCGCCCTGCGTGATCGAAGCCGTGACTTCATTGGTTCTAATGAGCGTTGTCATTCCATCCACTTTGGACTTGTCAAGCTTCCAGACGACTGCTTTGTTGATCTTCATGTAGTCAAATGTTACGGTTTGCGTCCACGTGTCCTCATATCCGCCGACTTTACGAGAATCATGACCTTCCTGAACCCACCAATAGTCCGTATGGCTTGTCACTGGTCCGGGGGGCGAGCCTACTGTATACGATCTGGACTGTAAGGTTACATTCTCGGTATACGAAGCTCCACAAGCGTCCGTCATCTTCCGAGCTGCGGGTCTGGACGGGATTGAATCCGTAGAAGCGCCTCCCGTAATCGAAGACATCGCCCATCCGTTGACGACGGACGTAAATTCGGATTTGTAGTTCCGTGTCTGCGTCACTTGAGGAACGTATTGAACCTCGATATCGACGATAAACTCGGAACCGCCCGACGCGAAATACAAGCTGCGAGTCGTCGGCGTGCCGGACATGGCATCGAAGGTTTCGTTAGCGCTTGTTCCGGACAGTTGCGGCGAGCCTTCTTTGATTTCGGAATAATACTTAGGTACGCTGAAAAATTGTCCGATTTCAGGCGGGTCTTTCTTCGGACGATACCAGGTCATCTCCGTTGAAGGCGCCTGCGTACATTGCTTTTCAATCACTTTCCCGGATTTGTCCTTCGCCGAGATGTACACGCCTGCGTTATACCTGAAGCTTACCGTTCCGCCTTCCGGTATCGGATAATTCATCAGATCGTCGACGAACTTGACAAGGCTCTGTTGTCCGCCTTTTAAGTAATTGATGAGTTCATCCTTCGAGACGGAGTTGATGGTAGTCGGCGTCGAACCGTCATCGGGCTCCAGCTTGCCAGCTTTGGACCATATCGGCTTCGCTCCGGTATTGGCCAAGTTAGGCAGCTTATCGGTCTGATCGGATCGATACGTTCTAATGCGGATTGTAAAGTCCGTCTTGTCCGACATCCACTTTTTCCAATCTTCCAGCGAGTCTTTATCCTGCGTCAAATCGACTTGCATCGTCACTTTCTGCCCGATCTTCGTATTGTCTGCGGGAACTTCTCCTTCGAGATCTTTTTTGCCCGGAATGGTGGCGGTTGCTCGGCAATTGCAATCTATGTTGTCTGTGTATAGAGCTACAACAATCGTACCTTTAACGTATACAGGAGGATTTCGTTCTTTTAATTGATGATCTCGCCAAAAATAAGGTTCATTACCCTTTTCCCTGTTCTTCTCTTCACAATTTAATTCCTCAGGCGCTTTCACCCTCGTTATATAAGAGCATTGTAAAGCGTAAGTTTTACCGTCAGATCCAATGATGGTTTCGGGTAAGAAGATCCCTTTTCCGTCTATTGATTTATCCTTACTATACTTCCAAGCTGGCCATAATCCCTCCTTATACCCATCCACATCTTCTGGACCGTAAGTACTTAATATCTCTTGCGAAGATTGAACATCTGTTCTGTCTGATGTTTTCAAATACTGAACGGTAAGAGGATAAGAGCCTTTAAATTCAACTGGAACATCATAATAGTTTCTGAAATATGTTTTATTGGCCCAACCCCTGGCGTTCCTGATTCCAGACAAAGATGTGTATTCAGGATTGAAAAGCGTTGTATTCCCTTCTTTGATCAAAAAAATGGAATTCAGATATACGGTCATACCATCCTTCAACTTTTCGAATTTAGGATGGGCGGATAGCTCATCTGCAAACATTTCTTTGTCTGTTACAAATCTTGCTACTAATACTGCTTTATCCGCTGATGCTCCATACTCTGCTTGCTGACATGCACCCATCGCTTGAAGCTTGTCGGCCTTTACTCCTTTGTATTCTTGCTTAGTACTGTACTTACTAAGGTAGTCGCATTCCCCTATGTCATCGACATCCCAAATTTTTTTGTGTTGACTGTTCTCGTAAAGATCGATCCTGAGATAATCTTGTTTAGAATCTCCTCTTGTTGGTGTACACTCCGCATTTAACGGATCTGTTACTGGAGCGTTCTTATCTGTGCATGTCTGATCAGTCCGTACAACAAAAGCCTTTGTACCATAACGCGTACTTGAGCTAGCTTTCTTATTAGGAGAGACAAATACTAATTTCCCATCTTCGAACCATGCTCCAGTTTGGTACGGTTTTTCTTCATTATTGGTCGGTGTGTTAGCTGCCTCTGCTATCTGATTCGAATCAAATTGAAATCCTGAAATCAATATTAATAATGCAAGAATAATTGTTCTTATCTTCTTCACAGACATGCCTGATACAGATGATTTGATAAGCTGATCAGTCAAACTCTTAGTCATAACTCCCCTCCTCTGCTATTATTAGTATCGAGAACTGTGGAAGCTTGTCAGCCCTTTGTTGTTTTTATTTATTCAGCTTTTCATACTTGTACGTTGCCTTTCCAAACATATTTTCAAACATGTTCACCGCATAACCAGAAAATTTCTGATTAGCCCAGTTTGTACCCAAGACAACCCGAGAGTACCCACCGTACCATACTCCTTTCTCAAGCTTAAAGGAATCTGAGTAATCAGATACATCCCAATTATCCAAGAACGTTTGTGCAGTATCGGTAGCGGAGATAATCATAAACTTGAAGTACACTCTCATTGAGACACCATTCTCATCTCCCTCAACTTGAGAGTTCTCAGGATCCGCGTATCCTTTAGCAATTACTTTATTTTGCTTGACCCATTCCACATAGTCAGAGATGACCAGTCGCGATTGTGATTCTTGATGCTTGCTCATACCTTTCATATTTTTAATCAACGTATCGGCAAACTTCTTTTCGTCGATCGTTCTATAATCGACGTTCAGTTGAGCGGCATAGTACTCGCGAATGTGATTAGCCCAACCATCAACATATTCTTTACCGTTAGGAGTCATTAATTTTGATTCGAAGAACGTTCTGTTGGGGGATTTATATGTCACATCGTAGAATCCAGTATCCTCGAGATCGGTAAGTCTCATCCAATAAGCATCTTTAGTTTTGCTATACTCGCGCCCCCAAGGATCGAGATTAACTTCGCCCGAATCGACTTTTGCCTGATAGTTGGCGTCCGTAACCTTAACGGCGTGAGCGCCGGAATCCCACTCGACGGTAGAATCGAGCACTTCACTCACGAAGCGAAGGGGGACCATCGTTCGGCCTTCGTACATTTCGGCAGCCGTATCCAGTTCTTGCTGCACTCCGTCGACCATTACGGTTTTGGAACCGATCGGCATTTGAATTGTTTTGCCCTCGTATTTAATGGTGGCCGTTTCCGTGCTGTTGTCCCACGTCACTTCTGCGCCTAGCTTCTCGCTGACGAAGCGTACGGGAACCATCGTTCGACCGTCCGTGTTTACATAAGGCTCCGTGTCCGGGAACCTGACCTTCTGACCGTTCACGATAATCGGGATGATCTTAAGATCATTACCGGGTGCTGCAGAGGCTTGGCTTGTCCATACGCCGCTACAAACGACAGAAGCTGCAATTACCGTTGCGATTGTTTTCTTAAACATTATTCATCGACTCCTTTTATGTTGTTGTTACTTCAGCTTTTCGTATTTGTATGTCAATTTACCAAACATATTTTCAAACATGTTTACTGCATAACCAGAAAATTTCTGATTAGCCCAGTTTGTACCCAAGACTACTGTAGAATACCCACCGTACCATACTCCTTTCTCAAGCTTAAAGGAATCTGAGTAATCAGATACATCCCAATTATCCAAGAACGTTTGTGCAGTATCGGTAGCTGAAATAACCATAAACTTGAAATACACTCTCATTGAGACGCCATTTTCGTTCCCCTCAACTTGAGAGTTTTCGGGATCCGCGTATCCTTTAGCAATTACTTTTTGCTTGACCCATTTCACATAGTCAGAGATGACCAGTCGCGATTGTGATTCTTGATGCTTGCTCATGCCTTTCATATTTTTAATCAACGTATCGGCAAACTTCTTTTCATCAATCGTTCTATAATCGACGTTCAGTTGAGCAGCATAATACTCGCGAATGTGATTAGCCCAACCATCAACATATTCTTTACCGTTAGGAGTCATTAATTTTGATTCGAAGAACGTTCTGTTGGGAGATTTGTATGTCACATCGTAGAATCCAGTATTCTCGAGATCGGTAAGTCTCATCCAGTGAGCATCTTTAGTTTTGCTATACTCGCGCCCCCAAGGATCGAGCTTGACTTCACCTGAATCGATCTTTGCCTGATAGTTGGCGTCCGTAACCTTAACGGCATGAGCGCCGGAATCCCACTCGACGGTAGAATCGAGCACTTCGCTTACGAAGCGCAGGGGGACCATCGTTCGGCCTTCGTACATTTCAGCAGCCGTATCCAGCTCTTGCTGCACTCCGTCAACTGTTACAGTCTTGGAGCCGATCGGCATTTGAATCGTTTTGCCCTCGTATTTAATGGTGGCTGTTTCTGTGCTGTTGTCCCACGTCACTTCTGCGCCTAGCTTCTCGCTGACGAAGCGTACGGGAACCATCGTTCGACCGTCCGTGTTCACATAAGGCTCTGTGTCCGGGAACCTGACCTTCTGACCGTTCACGATAATCGGGATGATCTGAAGATCATTACCGGGGGCTGCGGCAGCTTGGCTTGTCCATACTCCGCTGCAAACTATGGAAGCTGCAATTACCGTTGCGATTGTTTTCTTAAACACGTTATCGGCTCCTTTGGTTGACGCATAATCAGGAATAAGCCCGTTGAACGATCATCCGCTCGCAGTCGTCTATACGATCCGCCGATTGATGCAAATAGTCGACGCATCGTTTCAGTTCGTAATCGTACCCTACTTTTAACCCAAGCCAGTAATAGGAGAATTTATCCTCCAGATCGGCAAGAGCGGCCAGTCGATCCAGTCTCCGATCAACTGAATCGATCTTCGCTTGAACGGTTTGCAATCGGCCCGCCAGCATTCTTAGCATCCCCGTGTCGACGACCATCGTTTGCGGCAGCGCCGTTCCGGACGATCCTCCGAAAAAGCCGGAGAAGAAGCTTCTGACATTGTTCGTAAACGAATCGAACCACTCGCTGAATCGGTTCCAATGCCGATCGAACCATGTGCCGATATCCTTAAGCGTATTTCTTACAAAGGATTTGATTCCTTCGACCGGTTCGCTATTCCAGACCGCCTTCCAGAGCACCTTGGCCGAATCAATGACAAAATCGTAGCCTGTTTTGCCGAGCTCCCGCCACATTTCGAAATCCGCTTCATCTGTAAACAATTTCGGTATATTTCGAATCGCCATAATGGCTGCCGTTACGCCCGCATTCGCAATCTGCCGTCTCACGGTATCCGGATTTTGCGTGGAAGCAAAGCCGCCTGACTCATCGAATTCGATCACGGTCAATGCATGCGGATCCATAAACCCACCCCACCCGGATGAACGGATGCGCTCAAAAAAACTGTCCTTCAAGTTCACGACCGTATCGACATAATCCACGTAGCCGAGTCCGCTAACAAAATCCCCTTCGTGAACGATGAATTGATAACGATCCCCTCGGATCGCAGCCTTCTGCTCATCCGTCAAGTCGAACCAATAGATCGGCTGGCCGTTCACGCTGTAGGCGTTAACGTCCAGATCCAAGTGATTCACGAATACTTCGGTTGCCAGGTTGTTTCCTTTGGAGTGACCATACAACGAGTAGGAGATGTCCTCCATCCGGCGGCCGTGCTCATCTGTCGAATACTTCTCGAAAAACGCGTTCGCCTGACGGACTTGCGTCGATTCCCCCTTGATCCCGGATTCCGCATTATCCGTCCAATCCACCCACGATTCCGTCTCACTTCCCCTGAACAGAAATCCCCGGTTCCCGTTGCTGTCCTCCAGCGCATAGCCGACAAATCCCGATCGCGTATCGTGGGTCGTATCTCCGTTCCGGTTATGGTTCTCATAGCCGATGATTCGAATATCTTTAAGTCCCTCGTGCTTGCGGGTAATCTCGGGATAACTTTTAATTAGCGCTTCGATTCTTTCGATTTGATCTTTATCTTCCGCTAATTCGATCCGGGCCCGATTTAACGCTTGAATTATAGTCAAATTATTATCCTGATAGTCAACGGCACTTACCAAGTCCACATAGGATAACTGCAATAGGAAATATTTCTCTTCATCAGTCAAATCTTTATTCTGTATCGACATCTCTTTGAACCCCCTTATTCATCTTCTGGTTTTTCTTTTCAAAATAAGAGGGGTCTGATATTAGGAGGTCCCTTTCGAAATAGACATCTTGAATGTATCCTTCTCTGATATACTTCCAGCTAAAATTGATCGTATAGGCAATTCTGGCTAGCTCAAGAGCATCCTCATAATTCTCCTGCTTGATATATCCGATCGAAACTAAAAAATCCCGGTCGGTCATGCTCTTTATTTTTTCATGCACTTTTTCCCATAGAACCTTGTCATCTTCCGGAATACGATCTCCCTCTACCGGAACTCCCACATATAAGAAAATTAATCCCTCCCTTTCTTTGTCCGCTACGAACTCATCAACCGAAATCGTCATCATTTCCGGTTTCTGCGGTCGTTCTACGAAGCCTAGCGCAAATTTGACAATCAAGTCCCTATCGTCTAGTTCTTCGATTTCGTGTTTATATTTTTCCGTGTACTGATAACTGAAAAAACTAATCGGATAGTTGTCGTTATATCCATCAGACTTGGTGTTCTTATGCACATTGAAGGGCAGATCGGGCTGCCCTGCCGGATGAACCCTCATCTTCGCTCCGCCATACATTTCCGGAAACAGCGTGCTTCCTTTTTCAAAGTACTCTTTTTCGAAGCTGCCTCCGTATTTCTCTTCCAGGTAGCTCATCATTCGTTTGGTCATTTGTTTTTCGCTTGTGAACATGCAACCCGTCCCTCCTAGCGCTAAAGTTGTCATTACGAGCAGCAAAGCGATCGGCTTCAAGCCAATCCTCATCGGAACGCCTCCTCTTATCCCCGACTTGCGACTCCTTCGCCAATAAATGGACATAAGACCTTAGCCTTATTGGAATGGTAATTTCCACCCAGTTCACATCTCATTATAAACTTAGAAATATATCCCATAAATCCTTTTTCCCTAAAAAGTTCGTAAAATGTCTGCATTTGCCGAAAAATCATCGAAAAGCCTCTTCGAACACTTCCACGACTTCGCGGCTGTCGAAAGGACGTTGGCGGCGGAGCGAACAGACCCGAATATGCTGCATGCGAGGCAGGACGATCAGCTTCGTCAGCAGAGGGTCGGCTCCTAATTCGTCCAACATCCGGAGCGGTTCGATCGGTGGATCGATGAGAACGACCTTCCGCGCGATGTTCGGTTCGCGGAAAGCTTCCATCGTCCGTTTCATCATTTCGGTGCCTCGCGGCGAACAGTCGGCAACGAAATGAACGGAAAGCGCCGAGGCGGCCAGCCTCTCCAGCAGCTCCGTCTGCGACGAGTCGATCAACACGTTCAAATAGGCGTAGTAGTTCAGCCTTGTCTTCAGCTCGGCTACAACGTCGTCGACTCGCTCCGGATCGTCGTCCAGACAGCCTTCCGCGCACAAGAGCGGACGTTCGAGCCGGTTGGCCAGCAGGTTGTCCAACGAGACGGTCTCCATCCCGTATTGGCCGAACTTCGACTTGCCCGTCAGATCCAGCAGCAGCACGTTCTGTCTGCGCGCCAGCGCCCCGGACCAGGTAAGCGCGGTCGCCGTTCTTCCGGTTTCAGGCGCGCCGACGAACAGGCGAAGAGAATGCTTGATCAGATTGTCGACGACGACGACTTCCTCGATCCGCTGAGCCCGCAGCAGCTTGATCAGCCGCTGCTGATAGTCGATGATCGTCGCGTCTTCCTCGCATAGACGGAAGACGAGCGTGATCAGCTTTTTGATCTTTTCTTCCATGATCGAGAGCGTGACGCGATTGCGCTGCAAGTCGCCAAGAAGCCGGCTCGTTACGGTCGCGATATTCTGCGGAATGAACATCGCCCGAATCGGCTTCATCGCTTCATTGAGATATTCGTTGTTGTACGGGAGCTCGTCATCCATCTGGGTAACAAGGTCGGTAATGCTGCGGTCCATGGCCATGTACACTTCGATGATGTCCTTCGACAGCTCCATCAGCTCGGCTTGCATACCGAGCCGTTTCTCGATCAATTCATCGAGGCGGGCCTGATCGTGATACAGCAGCTTCACGCTGGACACGACGCCGAGCGCCTCCCGAATTCGTTCGATGCGCGCATCGACCGTCGCCTCCGCCGACTGGACGATCGCATCCATGACCGAGCCGAACTTATCGGCGAGCATCTGGTTTTCCAAGCCGCTATAGGTCGCCCGTTCCATGCCGACCTGCTTGACGAACTCGAAGCGTTCTTCCACGGTGAGCGTCGTATCCTTGAAAATGTGCGCGATCCGCAAATCCAGCGCTTCCAGCACCTTCACCAGTTCGGCGTATTGCGTGTTCTGCCGAAGCAGATCGCTTAACACCTCGTCTCTGGAGAGCGCCTGCTTGAAAAAGTGAAAATCGGCGAACTGCCCCATTTCCAGCAGCTTCTGCTCCAGCGATTTGGGCAGCTCCCGTTCCGGCTCGTTCGACTCGTCCGCCTCGACTGGCAACGCCTCTTCCGCCGCCGCAGCGACCTCCGCTTCGACTGGTTCCGCTGCCGCAGGCGGCGCGGCGCGCAGCTCCAACGCTTCTCTAGCCCGCGCTTTCGCGTCGGCAGATTCCAGAATGCGACCGTCGGAGCCGATTTCATTGAGGTCGAACACCGTGGCGACGGCCTCCTTAATCGCTTGGGGCGTCAGCTTGTCCACCTTGATTTTCGTCGCGTCTTCACTGATCAGGTCGCGCTCCTTGTCCTTCATATACAGATAAATAATGCGCACGGACGGATGCTTTCCCCGCATCGCTTCCGTGATCGCGGCGCCGGCTGCGCCGCGCATATCCTTCGGCCCGAGAACGACGGCGTCCATGTTCGTCGCTTCCGGAGCGAGCGGCATCGTTTCGACGATTTTGCCGACATTCGTTTGGAACGCCTTGTCTTCGAGCGCTTTCTTGACGAACGGTCCTAAAGATGCCCCGAATATCATTTGGAACCCTCCCCGATGAATTGTTCCTTGTAATCGTTAAAAAATCGGATGTTCAACTGCGCGTTCCGGTTATGGTTGTATAAGAAGGGATAGTAATAGGCCTCCACGGTCTTGAGCTGATCCACGAAAATCGGATCCCATTGGTACGTGCCGGTCAAGTACTCGTACAGATGGTCCATATACGTCTCGGCGGCATCGAATGTAAGCTGCGAGGGATTCGTCCTGGAATCGGCCGTCGTCGCGGCCGCCTGCCGAATCCGATCGTAATCCTGCGCCAGCTGCATCCGCATCTCCTCCTGCTTCTGCTCGAGCGGCTTGCTGAGATGGTCGATCTGCTTCGCCATCTCCTTGATCCGGGCATTTTTGTCGGCAATGTCCGCCTCCAGACTTGCGACCTTCGTCTTCCATTCGTCGACGGATACGGCTGCTGAAGGCGATTTCGTCCGGTTGATGAACTCCTTCACGAAATCGTAACCGTAAAAGCTGCCCATGCTTAAACTTCCGACGATCAGCGATACGGTCGCGATCCTTCGCATCGAGGTCAGCCTGCGCTTGCCGCGTTCGCGGTTTTCCTGTTGTTTGGCCTCTTGCTGGGCTTCCAAACTCTCGAGCGCGATCGCGATTTCCTTCGCCAGGTTCGCGTTCGGGTCGCGCTGAAGAATGGAGCGGTACACATCCATCGCTTCGATGAATTTGCCCTTCGCCTCATATTGTCTCGCCCGCTTCAGCAGTCCCTCGTGCGCATTCGCGACCGTTTCGGCATTCGCGTCCGGCGTTGTCGTTCGCCCCGGCAGCGCGGCTACGGAGACCGAGGGCGTCTTCATGCCGGACTCGGTCTTCGCCAGCTCGATCAACCATTCGCCGAACGTCGGACATTGGGACAGATCGCCGCTTTCCCATGCCCGAATGAACAGGGATACGATCGGCTCCCCCCACTCCGAACGGACGAATTCCACTAACTTCGCGTACCGATCGCCGTAATTTTGCGTCTCTTCCGGCGCGAAATAGCTCTCCCCCCAAGCCGAATCGAAAAAGAAGTCCGAACACGCGCCCAGCATCTCCGTCAACAGCACCGCGCCCGCGAATCTGTCCGATTGCGGACCCCACATTTGCGTCAACGGATGCCGCTGCGAGGCGTAACCCGGCGAACCGACGGGCAGATGCTCGGGACGTTCCAAATGCGACGCGTACATTTGCTCCAGATCGATGAGCTGCACGTAATCGACGGGTCTGACGCTCGCGCCGCGATCGCCGAACATCGGCAGCATGACGTTGGGCGCGGAGAGATCCCCATGCGACAGTCCGCGCTGCTCCATCGCCACAAGCGCTTGCGCCAGCGCGTAAGCGGCGGAATGGCTTTGCCTCCTCGTCAGCTTCCGCTTGTTCAGCAGCATATCCATCCACGTCGGCCCTTCGATCCAAGCCATCATGACGGCGTACAGCAGATCGGGCTCCGCTCTAAGCAGCTCCGAGTTGTTCTGAGGCGTTACGATGGACCGTTCGCACGCAAGCAAACCTTCCACACCGCTGAATTTGGCAATTTGCTGCGTATGATAGACGAGCGAGGGATTTACGAATTTGCTGCGAAACACCTTCAAAGCCTTTTTCTTGCGCCGATCCTCGCTGTGCAGCAAGTAGACCGTTCCTTGACGGCCCTCTTGCCCGTAAGGAATCGCCGGCGCGTTCGGATGCGCCCCGATCGTGAACCTCTGTCCGTTGATCGCAAGCTGTGAATTGACTTCCGGTTGAAATGCCATTCCGACTTCTCCTTAAGCTGAAGTAAAATTCCAGTTCACCTGATAAAAGCAGATGTCGTCGCTCGAAGGACGACTCGCTTCATTCGCCATGAGCTCCGCCAAGGGCAAATCCGATAGGAATGGAAAACGATCCAACGCCTGAAAGCCGTCCGAATACACGAGCAACTCTCCCGTATTTCCGCCTTGCAGCAGGCTCGAGCAGAACAAATTCGGCATGCCGCCGACCGGCCCGGCAACGCTGTTCCATTGATGGCGGGTATGGAAGCGATCCCCGAACAGCTCCTCTGTCCGTTCTTCCCGATCCCGCCATATGCGGCAGCGGATATCTCCTTGCCAGGCGAGCAGCAGACGCCCGTCCGGATACGGCTTTCCCGGAAAATCGATCCGCCCGCCGCAATACATCGTTGCGCTTCCCCGCTTCTTCTTCTCCGTCAAAACGTCACGCAGCCAGCCTTGAATGTCTGGCGGCACGAGATGATCCTGCAGCCGCACGCCGGCTTCGACCGTCAGCTCGCGCATATAGCGGTCCAATTCCCGCTGCCATTCGAGCATCGGGTCAGCCGGATGCGCTTCGACGGACGACAGCCAATCCAGCAGCCGATCCCCGACGAATTTGGCGGCGAACTCGCCGTAATAGGATTGGCTGATCCCGTCGCATAGTACGAACGACAGGCTGTTGTCGCGCTCCGCGATCGTCAGGTAGTCCTGCCCCGGCTCGCCCGCTTCTCGGCATTCGCTCGATCTGAAGTAGCCGTAACGATAGGGGCACGTCGAGGATGACCGCTCCCGTACAGACGTATCGGACGTCTGCGACAGCGCGTAACGCCGCTCCATCGTCAGTAGATCGGGGTCGCGGCCGACATCTGAAAGCCGAGCGACACCAGATCGGGATTCGTCCCGGGAAACATCAGGAAGGACCCCATCGCCAAATTGTAATTCGCTTCCCGTATCATCCCCCTGTAGCTTTCCGGCATCACCGACGACATTTTTCTCAGCTTAACGCCGTAATCGTCCTTGAATGCGGTGTTCTCCCGAACGCCCGGCCATCGCTTGGGCTGCTCGATGTCCTTCTCCAACACCTCGTCGGATATAAAAATGTTTTCGATCAGCACGTTGCCGTCCTTCACGGACATGTTCATGATGCGGCGGGCGATCGGCTCGGGATCCTCGCCGGTGTATGCGCCGTCGGTCATGTGGCACACAAGCGGCGCCGGACCGTCCTGGAGCATGGGAAGCTCCGCTTTCAGCAGCCGCTCCGCATGAAGAAAAGCCTTGGCCGTATCCGTAAACCGGTAAGGGTTCAAGACCGGAAGCATGCCGCCGTTCATCACCTCGTCGATTCGCTTGATCCCGCCGAGCAGATCTTGGACCTCGTCGCTGTAGGCGATAATCGCGACCCGATAACGCGACGATATGCGGCTGCCCTTCGTCGAACGGAACACCATTTGTCTTAAGGCCACGTTGAGCGACTCTGTCACGACGTCGATTCTTTTGCGCCCGCCGAGCGCAAGCCCCATCGAACCGCTGACATCGAGCAAATAAATGACGAGCGCGGGATGGGCTTGCGTCGCCTTGGTCGAATAAGCGGCGGAAGCGCCGATCGGCAATCCTCCTCCGAGATGCGCGGTCATTTCATGAGACGTCGGAACGGTCGGCCGGTCTTCGGACTTCAGCATAACTGTATGGAGGGTCTGCGCCTGCTCGAGCGTTTGTCCGTTGGCGGCCGACCCGGATAGCGGCCGGGATTGCAACCGCATCGCCTCCAGTTCCTCCTTAACTTCCCGAATATTCTGATAACGGATGTCCGGATCCGGGTCGATCAGCCGTTGCACTAACGTGCTCAGCCCGCCGGGCAAGTGTCCGAGGGTATCGACCGCGGAAGCGCGACTCTGGTACACGAACTTGCCGCCGGTCAACAAGTAATAGAGTACCGCGCCGACCGCGTAGATGTCCGTTCGCTGGTCGGTTTGTCGCGACTCGAACTGCTCCGGCGCCGCGAATGCGATCGTGCCCATCTGCACCGTATCCGTCATTTTCTCCCGGCTGAAGCTTCGCGCGATGCCGAAATCGATCAATCGCACGTTGTCGTGCTCGTCGATCATGATATTGGCCGGCTTTAGATCGCGATAAATAATCGGCTTTGGCAGATGATGCAAATAATCCAAAATGTCGCAAAGCTGCTGCATATATTTCAAAGCGGCAACGACCGGGAGCGAAAAGCCGGCTTGTTCGAATTTCCGCTGCAACGTCGCTCCGCGTACGTATTCCATGACCAAGTAGCAACGACCGTCGGCATCCGGTTCGAAATAATCGATGATTGGCGGAATCAAGGGATGCGATAAACCGGTTAAGATCCGGGCTTCTTCCAGAAAAGCTTTGTGATTCGCAGTTTGGATTTCCTTGACGACGATCGGCTTGTCGCCAAGCTTCGTATCTTTCGCCCGATAGACGCTGCCCATCCCTCCTTCGGCGAGCAGCGTCTCGATCTCGTACCGGTCTCCGACTTTCGTTCCCGCGTGCAGCAACGTTCATCACCGAACCTTTGCTTGAGATTTACAATTGATTTCTGATCCGCTTATATTTGTCTGCGAGCTGCATCAGCTTAGAAGCGCAATGTTCCATTCCGATCCCCTTGATCGGCTGCAATTGTTGAGATACTTGTTCCAATTCTCTGATAATGGCATACAATTCGTTAATGATTTCGAGCCTTTCCATGCTCGCTCTCGAATTCATCCTCGGTTCCCTCCTTCGGGTATCCGTACTGCCTGACGACAGACTGGCAACTTTCCGCCGCGGTCACTTCTTCGACCGTCTTCGGAACAGATCAAGTACGTTCACGTTCCACCAGAGAAAGACGGGCGAGATTGCAACCGCCCCAATCAGGAGCCCGGGAACGAGATCGAAGGAGGTCGTTCCGGCAATCGCTACGGCGATCTTAATGATGATCACGAAGCTAAGCATCGTTAATAAGCCGTTAATACACCTCATTCCAATAAAAGACACCGGATATCGGCTGATCCATTTCAAATTCAATACAAAGAGGATGAAGGCTATCGCGATGAGAATCGCATTCGCGTCTTCTGAGAGCGCGACTCCAAGGACAAGCGCGACCAAGAGCAGACAAACGTATTGCAGCAATTTAACTCCGTAGATCATGAACGGTCTCCTCCTGCCTGGATTTCTCCCCGTTTACGGCAACGCCGATTTTAATCGTGACGTACATCAACGATTCGTCGCCCGAAAGCACGTGAAAAATCGGCGTCGCTTGAATCAAATTCTGAAGTTCGATGAAATCCAGCAGCATCCGGTAAGACACCTCCGTTAGGGCTTCGAACCGGGTAAACAATCGGTGAGAGATCATCGACTCGATATAGAAATAACTGTGAAAGCTAAGCTCGTCGGCCAGTTCGATCTCGTCTTCCATAATCGGCATGAAAAATTCGCCGGCAATCCATTCGTCCGTCGGTACGTTGTTGATCGAATAAAACAAAGGACCTTTGATGGTAGCCCGCTGTCGGACGATCGCTTCAAGGAAGTCCTTGAGCACAGCTTTCATCTCCAGATAATGAAAGCGATATTTCTTCGAAACGACATTCGTATACCGGATCGCGTCATTTGAATTGATCACTGGGCTTAGGCTCCTCCGGCAGAATAGGGGCGTAGATATCAATCACGCCGTCGCCGTAGACGTCCAGATAGATGTTGTAGAACGGCTCCTGAAGGCGGATATCGTTCGCCTCGGCGCAGGCTCGAACGATCTCGTAGCTTTGTTCCAAGTCGTCATCCAAATCTGCATGTCGCATCAGGAGACCGTCGGGAATATGCCATACTTCCTCGAAGCCGAATTTGTCGTTGTTCGGCATTTGAAGCGGTTCGTTCACGGGCATGCAAAACGTAAATACCGCTTCGTTCGTCTCCAGGTTCAGATCGGCCACTTGATAGATCGTCGGCCCCGTCGCGTACAAATTGTTTTTGATAATGACGTTTCTAAACTCCCTGGCGGCCCAGTCCCATTCGTTCAGCTTGCAAGGGGTCGTCAACTGGATCACGTTATTGAACATCAGAGAGCTTCGCTTGATTTTCACGGCAGTCCCTCTCTTCCGCTATCTTTATTTTTTGTGATTGCTCTAGCGATTGCGAAACCGATGCGGATAGCGATCATCAAGATTAGAGCAATCAGCAGACCCAGAACGCGATCTGATGACGCCGATCGGTTTGCGCCACCAGTAGGAGAGCGTCGCGCCAAATGAGGCTCCCGATTGTTTCTGCTTCATCCTTTAGTCACGCTTTTTCCTCGTTCGCGTGACCGGCATCTTCAGGATAAAGCCTGGAAATTTCAATTTGGCATATGCGATCAAGAAAAATTCCGGCCAAGCTATGGCCATTCCGTATTGGAGGATTGAAATAATGACCAAGAGAGAGACAGGTCCAAGTACGTCGGGATTCAGATTGCCGAGAAGCCGTCCCACAATATGGGCAATCACCATAATCACGATTAAGATGACCGTAATTCTTGTCGCCGTTTCCTTGCTTACCGGGTACAAATAACTTCCGTCCTGAGTCAGCTTGCCCTGTTCAACCAGCCGAATCGCCCGAAAAGTGGCCAAGACCAATAGCAGGAGGCCTCCGACGAGGATTGTTATGCCTGTAGCGAACAACTCGTTTGGCGAATTCCGATCCTCGAGCGTAAGGAAATAAATCTTGTATCCGTCGACCGATAGTTTAAAGAAAACCAAACATAGGACGATGCTCTGCAGTTTTTGAAACCGATAATCGTGACGGGGGAGGGCAAAGAAGAGAACAAATAGAGATTGCACAATTAACAGCACGAGATCGAATTTTTGAATAAGCGGCCAATATGCGCTTGTAATCGTCGTACTATAGGACAACGCAAATGCCATGACCGCGGTAGTGACACCGCTGTATACAAATGCGCTTATGAAAGCTAAGATTATTCGATTCGGCGATAGCCGAGTGTAAGCAACTGCCTTTAACTCTTCGAATTGTTCCTCCTTGCAGTCACGAAGCATCCTTAATCCTCCTACCCAAACACGAATGATAATCTTTTCCCGATTTGATTGAGCCCGTTGCGCGCCCATTTGCCCGCGTTGTCCACCACGCGGTTGACGGCGTCCTTCGTATGATCGACGACGCTTTTCGGGGGTGGTCCGCCGAATTTGTCATTGATCAAAAAATCGATCCCAAACCCTAACCCCGCACCGACGAATGTGCCAACCGGCGGGACGATAAACGAGCCTAAGGCTGCCCCTGTAGCCACTGCCGCCGCCGATGTACCAACATCGACTACGGTATCCACGACGAACGATTGCATCGCCTTTCCCGAATATTCCAGCTTTCCGGTTCGAGGATTATAGAAGCTGTCCGCGAAATTGCCGCCAACGGCCAAGAGGTCTCCCGCGATTCCCATTCCTTTAAGAGCTTTGTCGAACTTGGTCGTGTCTGCCCAGCCTCTGTAATTGTTCCAAACTTTCAATTCTTCCAAGGCGGTATCTCTAAACGTTGTACCAAAAACAGTCCATCCCGACTTTCCGAGATTGTTCACATAACGGTTCAAATCGTCGAGATTCGTATTTCCGAAAAATCGCGTATACCTCGTATTGGGACGATCGGTTGTGAAATCATACAAGCTTACACCGGTCGTATTCAATCGATTGGTGAAGCCCCGGCTCCAGGCCGATACGGTTCCAAGACGATCCGTCAGCAATGCTTTGAACTGATTGTAGGTCATGTTTCCTTGCAAAATCTTGATCATCATCTTGCCGTTTTCTCTGTATATCCGGATTTTCAAGCCTTTATGATTGTTGTAATCCTTGAATAATTCCAACAAATCGCCGGAAAAACGATGCACTGTTTCAAGCGGATTCAAGATCCATTCCTGCCACCAAGGAGAGTCTCTCCAAGGCGCCTTGACATTGCGGGCATCCTCAATCAGCCGCTCCTCGGTCCGGTTGTACCCGAGCGATGCGTTCTCGAGAAACGCATCCAGCTCCTTCATCCAGCGATCGGCCGTATTCAGTCTGCGATTGACGCCCGCCAATCTGGAATCGATGCCTCTCCTCGCCCTGATCTGGCCATCGACGCCGGCGCCCGTCGCGGCCGTTCCCAGCTTCGCGTTCATCAGCGCCACAGCGAGCCGGCCTGTATCGAACCGGACCATCCGGACCGCATCGATATGAATATATAGGGGAGCCACCCGTTCACGCTCCTTTCTCGAAATCGCCGGTCCCTGTATCCCTGCCGCCGATCACCGTCGGGACGGCGAAGAGGACGATTGCGCCGCTGCGGCCCGGGCCGCCGCTTCCGCCGCCGCTCTCGCGGCCGCTTCTCTTGCCAGCTCTTCTTGCCGGATTTCGTTCGCGACGCTGACGATGTCGCCGCTCAGCGATTGCAGTTCCGAGCTCGCCAGCGCCAATTCGTTGGCGATGCGATCGAGAGCGAGCTGCACGTAACGCATTTCCTCCGCGTTCCAGGCTTGAGCCAGCAGCGCCTTGTTATGGCCCAGGCTGTTCACGATGCCCGAGAGCGCGGACGCATAGCCGCTTAACGAGCTTGCTTGAGACACGGCCGCTCCGACGTTGATTCCCATTGTTCCTCACCCTCCTTTCGGAATCGAGGCAATCCCTATCGGGAAACGGTGCGCTCCCGATAGGGATCGACTATCCGATTACTTGAACAAGCTGGCGTTGTTGTTGATATTCGATTCCGTCGTGTCGTAATTCGTCACGGTAATATCGAGGAATTTCGCGTACGAATCGACGACCTCCCGATATTCCTCGAAGCGCGGCGCCAGCGCGTTGAAATTGTTGCGAATCGTATTCGAGGCGTCGCTCTGCCACGTCGTAGCCAGACCGTTCATCTCCTTCTTGATTTCCTCCAGCTTCGAGGTCAACGCCGTATTCAACGTTCGAATCGTATTCGCCGTTTTCGATACTTCGCCTAATGAGATGTTAATTCCTTCCGCCATTGTAGATGCCTCCCTATTCGATTTGGATTAGTTGGCCAAACGCTTCGCCTGATTGATCGTTTCCGTCTGGGTATCCTTGTAGGCTTTGGCGCTCAGCTTCAGAAATTCGGAGTATTGGACCATGAGCGCCTTCATCTTCTGAAAATCGTCCATAAAGCCTTTGATCTGCGTGACGAACGCGACGTTGTCGGCGCCTTGCCACGCCGCTCCCATGCCGTCAACCTCGTTGAACAGCTGCTGGTACTGCTTCTCGTAATCGGCCGCCATCGCGTCCATCTTCTGCGCCGCCGCCTCGAGCTTCGGCGGGTCTACCATGATTTTTCTTGCCATTTTCAATTGCTCCCTTCGAATTTTTTATATTAACATCAGCCTGGAGCCGTTCATTAAGCCGAGCTCCAGAACCGATTTGTTAATATCGAGCGCTTGGCCGGTCAGCCTGTCGCATAGGACGGTGTCCGGCGAGGCGACGAACTGGCCGTCGCACAGCTCCTTGAACGCTCCCGCCAGCAGAGCTTCGATTTCATGCAGCTTGAGAGAGACCGGGAGATACGTATCGAAGCTTCGGTTGACGACGGGAATGTAAATTTCCACCAAAATTTTATCCAACCGATATCGCCTCCGGCTCCGTCGTCACGGAAGTCAATAGCTTGATCAACGTCGGTTTTCCTTTCGTTAAGCGATAGCCGAATTCGTCGCCGATTTCCTGATATAAGTCGTTCGTCAGCTTCCCGATTTTCAGTTGATACTGATCCGCGATGCCGTTGCCGAGCCAGATGCCGTCGCTGAGCGATACTTTCGCTTTGAACCAGCTATCGTAAGCCATTGTAGAGAGGTTGCCGACGGCCTCGCTTACAATAAAGCTGACCCGATACGCGGCTTCGGCCTTCTCCAGCATCACCTTGAGCTTGTCCTGCGCGTCCTCGGACAGTCTTGACATCAGGCCAGACAACGAATGGACGACGCATACGAGCTCGTCGAATTCCGGCGGCGCTTCTCCCCGCTCCTGCGCGTCTTTGTAGCTGTTGTTGCGGGAGACAAGCGTCCGGAACCATTCGTTGACGCGCTCCTCCAGCCCCGATGTCTCCAGGGCGTACTTCCTGTTCGCCTGGTTGCGGAATTGTTCATGAGGATCGAGCACGAGCACGTTCGCCCCGGGCCTGGCGGCCAGCACTTCGGCGACGCCTTGCAGGAAGTCCGCCTTGTCGTTGCTCTGGGACAGAACCAGGTGAACGACGGCCTGCTCAAAGCTGTAATACGCGAGTGCGAGACTGTGCTTCTCGACGCCGATCGGCACTCCCTGCTGACGGCCGTATTGCAGCTCGTCCGCCAAATAATCGAGATCGATCCGCTCCGGCAGAATCGGAATTTTCGGCGCCGCCGCTTGTGTCCAGCGCTGAGCGTGTTCCATGCAAGCTTGGCGCACATATTCGAAGATGCGATCGGTATCGCGATGGACGTGAGCGATTTGGAATTCGTATACGCGATCGGTTTTGTAAATGCCCCTGCCCTTGAATTTCGAAGGGTAAATGCCGTCCACGTTGCCCAGCACGCCGGAATAATCCGTCGGGTCGTTCAATTGAAGCACGTAAATCTGCTTGAAGTTTTGCAGGATGCGGTAGCGCACCGCGCCGGTATTGGCGGCGGTCAGAACAAAGTAAATGCCGTACTTCAATCCCTCTCGCGTTAAGTAGGAGATCGCCTCTTCCTTGTCGTCGTACGTCTCGGCGAAAGCCGCGTAATTATGAATGGCGACGACGAGCGACGGCAACGAATCCCCGCTCGCCTTCAGATAAGACTGATAATCGCCGCCGTAATCGGCAAAAAGCTTCTTCCGCTGCTCTACCTCGCGGTACAGCATTTTGAACAGGTTGTTGATTTTCTCCGCTTCATGAGACAGCAGCACGTCCCCGACATGAGGCGCTCTCGCAAAGGCGCGCAGCGTCTCCGAGCCGAAATCGAGCAAGTAGAATTGAACCTCGGACGGCGTATACGCGTCGATGAAGGAATAAATCAGCGTCGTCAGAAACGTCGTCTTGCCGTTGCCGGCCGAGCCGTATACGATCGCATTCCCTTCCCGCGTTAATGGGAAGGTCATCGCGAACTGCCGCTGATTCGCGGGATCGTCGACTTCGCCGATGACCGGTTCGAGCGCTAGCGTCGCCGCATCCGGCGTGCGATATTTCGTTTTCAATTCGTCCAGGACGATGAGCGGCGGAATCGGATCCAGCCACAGCGGCTTGATGCGAATTCGCTCTTCGGCCGCGATTGCCGCCAAATACTTGTTGATTTCATCGATTTGCTTGGGCGGATTAGCCGTCGCGGCTTTGCGCTTGTCGATACCGACCTGCTTCGCGACCCGGCCCAGATTGTCGATCACGGCTACGCTGTCGTCCTTCCGCTTCTCCAGCCGATCGGCGGGATAATAAGGCGCGCCGGCCCATGCGGACTGACCGAGATCAAACAATTCGTTGAAGCCGACCTGTACGTAATAGCGCCCCGTAACGGACAGCTCCGCCGCGTCCGGCCGCTTGATGACGTCCATGCTGTCCGCCTTCTCCTGAACCTTCAGGCATATTCTGAACTTGCTGTTGCTCCAGATTTGGTCGTCGACGACCCCCGAAGGCTTCTGCGTGGCCAGAATGAGATGCACGCCCAGACTTCGCCCGATTCTCGCCGCGCTGACGAGCTGCTCCATAAATTCCGGCTGCTGCGTCTTCAATTCCGCGAATTCGTCGGAAATCATATACAAATGCTGCAGCGGCTCCTTGACGCGGCCTTCGCGATACAGCTTCTGATACTTGTAAATATCGATATTGCTGATGCCGACCTGCTTGCCCGTCTCGCTGAAGATCGATTGGCGGCGCTTCAATTCGCTCTGGATCGAGATCAGCGACCGCTTGACGGCGGCGCCGTCCAAATTCGTGATCGTTCCCGCCAAATGCGGCAAACGCTCGAAGGCGTTCGCCATGCCGCCGCCCTTGTAGTCGATCAGAATAAAGGCCACCTCGTGCGGATGATAGTTCACGGCCAGAGAGAGAATGAACGTCATGATGAATTCGCTTTTTCCCGAGCCTGTCATCCCCGCGATCAGGCCGTGCGGGCCGTGGTATTTTTCGTGCAGATCGAGCTTGAACAGCTCTCCTGTCGGGTCTACGCCGATCGGCGTCTCGAGCGACTGGGTCGGATCGTTCTCCTTCCAACGCTGCAAGGCGTTCAAATGCTCGATCTTGCCGACGCCGAACATCTCGAGAAAGGTCAGCATCGTCGGCAGGATATAGGCGGAAGCGGCCGATTCCAGATGCGTATTCGCGAGATTGACGGCCAGCTCGTGCTCGTCCTGCTTCAGATAGAAATCCGGTTGAAAAAGGATATGCTGCCCCGAAATGTCGTCTTTGTCGTAAATTTTGGATGCTTGCCCGCCGAACTCTACGACCATCGAGCATTCCTTCGGAAGGTGCTTCAGCTCGTCGTAGAGATGCACGACGCTGACGCCGATGTTTTCTTTCCGTCCGTACAAGGAATGGAACACGTCCGCTTTCGCGGCCAAGCTCTTGTTTATCGCGAAAATCAGGTAGTACGGGCTCGTATGCTTAAGCTCCTCCCCGTCCAGTCCCTCCCGCTTGGCGAGCTCCTTCTCCAGATAAGCGGACAGCTCCTTCGCTTCGTTCGGATTCGTCGCGAGGAAACGGATGCCTTGCTCCCGATTCCACGCGTGAGGCAGCCATCTGACGAATTCCCACGTTTCCCGCTCGCTGTTGTCGTACAGAAATACGAGCTTCAATTCGTCGTAGCTGTGCAGGGCGGTCAATTGCCACACGATGCCTTTGACCAGATCGGCCACGCTGGAGCGGTTGCCGATCAAGCCGCAAAACCAATCCTCGGTCAAGCTCAGCGTAATCGGAACCTGCTCCAGCACCTTCGGCTTCTCCGCCAGCTTGTAGAGCTCGTCCTGCAAATTGTCGTCGTCCAGCGTAAACCGCTTTTCCGGGAATTTCACCTCGGCGTCCAGCGGCAACGCCCCGATGCCGAGCCGAACCTTCAGGAAATCGTTCTGGCTGCTCGTTCTTTCCCACAAGTTGCGCTGCCGAAGCCGGATTCTCGATACGCAGTCGTCGATCGTCACATGATTTTCGTGCAGTATCCGGCTTTGCCGTTCGCTCTCGTTCTCGATCTCTCTTCCGACTTCATGCAGATAAGCGACGTATTTCTCTTGCCTTTGCTTCTCTCGCCGCTTCGCCTTCTTCTTCTCGTGCCTTCTCGTCAAGATCGGCCATAGAATCGTGCCGATCAGCATGCTCGAGGACATGACGAGCGTCGGAAGGGCGTTCCTGACGCTGCCTCCGGAGCTCAGAGCGTTCTGCAGCGTGAAGATGCCCATGAACGCGGCGGACATGCCCATCGTCATCGACGGGCCGAGCATGAGCATCAACGGCGTCTGCTGCGGGTCGGCTCTCGCCGGCGGGGGATCGATCTTGAATTCCGCCCGCTCGATATCCCGCTTGAAGCGCGGGGAACGATAGAACGAGTAACCGACGGCGTTGTCTTCGTCCGCTTCCTCTTCGTCCTCGTTGCGCGTTGCCTCTTGCTTCCGATAAGGAGTCAACGCCGTTCGATCGTACGAGACGAGCCCGTCGGGATCGTTCATGCCGACGATGCCTTGCCCGAACACAAGCTTCAGACCGATGATATAGACGACGTCGCCCGGGTAGAGCACCCTCGTCCGGATCCGTTTGCCGTTGACGAACGTCCCGTTCGCGCTGTCCAAATCCCGAATCGACACTTCCGATCGCGTAACGATCAGCTCGGCATGCTTCGAGGAGACGTGCGGATTGGCATAACGAATGTCGCACGCTTCCGCCCGGCCGACCGTATACTTCCCTTGGACGGGCAGCGTCAGCTTCCGGAACGTCTTGCGGTCTTCTGTCACCGGTTCGGCGTACAGCCAGGCCGCCTGATGCGTCTTCTTCAGGAATATGCCGTAAAATCCCGGCGCGTCCAGCTTTGCTTCCTTGATTCGGCGATTGTCCGCGCCTTGCACAAATGCGTTTCTGTTCGATTTGAGCACCCATTCGCCGTCGATGCCTTCTACGCCGATCAGCTGCTCTTCCAGACCTTGCTCGTTCACGTGGGAAATCCAATACTGCCCCTTCTTCTTCTCGGGGAGCACGCAAGTAAACAGCTCGTTATCTTTCAACAAGGACAATTGCATGCCGCCATCCTCCAATCGCGCGGTGTTCCTTCCACGCTAACGATCGTTCACGTCGACGATCCGATATCCGTCTGCCGAACAGGCGATCGTCCAGATCTCTTCCATGTCGTCGCCCAGCGCGATGTAGACGCCTCTGCCGATTTTCACGGGCGCATGCGCGAGCTGCTTGCGCACAACGACCCATTCCGGATCGTGCGCGACGACGTTCCAGCTTCTCCGGCGAGACTTCCGCGTGCCGAACATTCTCGACGGATTTTTGAAGATCGATTCCATCATTTCGTGACAGACTTCTTCGGTTGCATATTTGCCGAATTTGCCGATATGAGTCGATTCATGCGCTAAAATGTAAGCATCGTCGGCTTTCTCCAGAAAATCGAGCAGTTCGTCGGAGATGAGTCCGCATCTGCCGGGCGCCGCCCGGGCCGAACGTTTCCTGCCCGCATAGATCGCCGCGCCCGCCGCCGCTGCCGCCGAAGCCGCGATCGCCGCCGCGATATTGAACATGTCGACCGGCCTCATTTTTTCAACCTCGCGTCGAACGGGAAAGCCTCTGAAGAGCTGGCCGGATGAACAGGGCCCGAAGCGTTTCTGCGGATCGGAGACAGATTCACGGCGCCCGCCAGCTTGACTTCCATGAATCTTTTCGTTTGCTCGAAATTTTCCTTTAACGCCGCGATTGCGCCGTCCGCGCGGGAGACGGCTTTTTTCAGATCGTTGTCCCGCTTTCCCGCAATGGCTTGTCGAATCGCCAGCTCATTCAGCTTGGCCAGCTCTCTTTGGATGACTTGCACGCCCGCGCTTGCCCGATGCTCGTAGCTGCGGCTTTCCGCGTACAACGTTTCGAGCAGCCGCAAATCCAGAAGCTTTGTTTTACCCCCCAACCTCGATCGCCTCCTCCTGCGCCTTTTCTTCCTTCGTCCAAGCTTCGATTTCCTCGTTGATGGCCTGGATCTCGCGGTGAAGACGGGCATATCTTTCCTCGAGAATTTTGATGAACGTCAAGTCGCTCGTCTCCGCCGCGTCTCCGTATCGCTTCATCAGATGATGCGCCCCGGCGCGCAATTCGGCCAGTTCGCCTTGGATCGTCGTCATCCCCAGCTCGACCGGATCCGCGATCGCTTCCTCGTCCGGCCGTCTAATCGTTCCTTTCGCTTGCTCCTCGTTCATCCGTGCTGCACCTCCTCGTTCGTAAAGGCGATTACTTCAACAGCAAATTTCGCGTCGCGGTTCGCTCCTCGTCGGTAGCGCCGATACGTGCCGGTTCCGGACGAGTCAACGGATCGAGACGATCGACTTGTTCCGGAAAAAGCGGGACGGTATCGAGCAGCGGCGCGGTCGCGACCGGCTCCGTCGGTCGTCCTGCGCCAGCCTGGATCAGCAGGCCTCGCTGGTCGTACGGGATCGAAGAGACGAAAAACCGCTCCCACGCCATCTCGTATTCTTCTTTGATCGTAAGCGAGAACGATACGCTCTTGCGGATTTCCAGCGGCTTCAAAATAAACTGCCTGGCATGAATCATCGCCGTTATGACATGCAGCACGCCGCAGCACAATTCCATGTCCTGTCCGATCTCCCCGTCGATCAGGTGGATATAGGGGGCGAGAATATGCAGCGGTTTAGGGGCTTGCTCGTAAAACCAACGAACCGTCGCCTCGTTCCCGTGCCGGCTGCCGATCAGCTCGTTCAACTCCTCGAACGCTTGATCGTACCGATCGGTCAAGACGACCGCCTGGTCGTACACGTCCCGGTGAAGATAGAAGTACCAATCGTCCTTGGCCAACACCAGCGTATTGACGACGACCGGCAAAAACCGCTCCTTCGATGCGACGATCATAGGCTTACACTCCCCTAGCTAAAATAGTAGAATCGCGGGATCGACCGCCTTGCCGTTTATATACAAGCCGAAGTGCAAATGGGGCCCCGTCGTGCGGGCTCCGGTGTTTCCGGACTTCGCGATCGCTTCGTACTGTTCGACCCGTTGGCCCTTCTCGACCAGAATGCGGTCCAGATGTCCGTACAGCGTCTTGATGCCGTAGCCGTGATTCAGAACAATATAGTAGCCGAGCTCTTCCGTCTCCGAGGCTTCCTCCACCTCGCCGTGAAAGGCGGCCAATACGGCCGTGCCGATCGGCGCGCTCAAATCTGCGCCGCGGTGAAACGTGATCGCGTCTCGCGTAATCGGGTCCAGTCTTTCGCCGAAGGGAGAAGTGACTGCGGCCGGGATTTCCAGCGGCGAACGGAAGTCGTTTACCGTGCCCAGCTCCGGGTACGACAGCGCGCGCTCGTATTTCTCCCTCTGCTTGTCCACCTCCCGGCCCAACCGGTCGAGCTTAATCCGGTTCTGCTCGAGTTCGGCGGAAGGCGGCTCGTATTCGGCTTTCGCTTGATCGAGCCACTTGCGTCTGGCTTCGCGTTGCCGCTGCAATTCGCCGGCGATCGAACGATACTCGGCATCCAGCTTCAGGATTGTCGCGACGTCGGCTTCCAGGTTCGCGTCCATTTTCAGTTGAACCGCCTGGAGCGAATCGGCCAACGCGTAGATCGCGGAGTCCCGCTCGATCAACCCGCGCTCGTAATAGCGTTCGGCCAGCTCGGAAGCGGCGGACAGCATCGTCTGGTTGTTCACCTGCCGCGCGGTTGCGCTGTACTCGCTCTCCAGCACCGCCAGCTTCTCGCCCTCGACGAGCGGGTCGCTGACGGACAATCCGTATTTGCGGAGCAAGTGGGAGGCGTCTTCCGCATGAACGGCAGTCGCCGGGATGAGCAGCAGCAACAGCAGCAGCGCGGTCCGAATGGCTTTTCGCATCCTCTCTCTCCCCCTCGATTCATCTTCTGAAATCACATATACGCCCAGTCGAAGGAATAGCCCGCCGCAGCCGCCTCCTTCATCGTGGAGAACAGGCTTTCCGGCGTCTCGCGACCCTCTGGAACCTTGTCCGCGTAAGCATAATACCGTACGGAATTCCGCGTATATCCGATCAGCATCCGCGCCCGGTCGATTTTCGCGCCGGACACGCTGAAGCCGTCGATCGGCCGGGACGTCGTCAAATTTACCCCTTGCACAAGAACGAGAAAGCTCGGACCCTCGATCGAATTGACGCCGTTCATGGCGGACAGTTGACTCGGAATGTAGAAGCGGTTTTTCCAGTTGTAATTCGTTTCGTTCATCCGGTCGATCGCCTCCGCCATGTCGCCAGACACGAGATCGTTGATCCATCTCATCGCATATTCGGCCGTCATCGTTATTCCGTGCTCGTTGGGAGGCAAGCCGTCGTACTTGACGAACCCTTCGTTCGATAGGCGATAGGAATAGTCCATTCCCATGTTCAGCGCATAACGGGCCGCAGTCGTCCGATAACGGTAGGGCTGCTTTATGCCGAACGCGAGCCGCCAATCTTCGCCGAATCGACTCCGTTCGAGCTCCGTCGCCCCCGCCCGGAAGTACTCGACGGGACGGTGCGCGGCCAAGTAATAGCCATCGAACGTCGCGACGGTCGCCACCGGAATAAAATCCCGCACGATCGCCCGGTTCGCTTCGGTCGGCGGCATATCGTAGTTGAAGCAGAAGACGTCGATAAACGTGTCCAGCGCAAACCGCGGGTCCGCGTTGAATGCCTTGTCGTCCGTATAGTCCATATCCAGGCTGCTCGTGCTGAGCAGCTCCTGCGCGCCGGCGTCGGCCGCGTAATCGATGGCGTACGAAAGCTTGAGCCGCTCGATCTCGTTTTTCTCCTTCTGGACGTAGCTCGCATAGCCGATTAGCAGAGCCGCGAAGTAAATGACGGCGACCAGATTGACGATCCCGAAGTGTCTGCCCATATCGCCCCTACTTTCTGATCATCCCGGCCAGCGTCTGATCGAACTTCGCGGGATGGAGCCGCAAGATCCGGTTCTGAATCCGTTGCGCGCCCGTATAATCGATCGCCTGCACCTGCACTTTAATGATGTCCCCGGTGTTCCACGTCGTGATATCGTCGTTGAATACGTAGGAGGTATACGTGCCGCCTTGGCCGTCGGGATTGACGATCTTCATGTAGCGGGAGATCGTCGCGTCCATTGCCATGCCATAGGAGGAGATTCCGAGGTGAAAATCGGCCAGATCGGTCTCCGTGATGCGGCCGTTGTCCGTGACCTTGTCGATGAAGTTCGTCATTTCGTTCAGCACGCTGCGATTTACGGTCAAATCCCGGTTCATCGTATTGATGATCAGCGGCGCTCCGGCCAGCAGGACAAAGGCGAGCAGAACGCCCAATATTTTGTTGATAAGATCGGTCATCGTTCGTCCTCCGTCGCTACGCTCTCGCCAGGCGGCTTTCCTCGACCGCGTACAGCACGTCCTTCACGAGCACGCCGTAATAGATGTACGACGCTCCGGCCGCGTCCTTGACTTTCATCAGCGACACGATCCTGCCCTTCGCCCCGCGTTTCGGCGAGCCGTACAAATTTCGTTTGAACTGGCTTCCCGGGTCCAGGCAGGCGAACAGCCGCTCGGCCGTTCGGCCCCGGGCGCAAGCCCCATCCGCCAAGATGACGGTCGCGCCCTTGCGATAGACGGGAATGTGCCAACCGAATAGCTTCATGCGATTCCCTCCTCGATCTACGGCGATACGTAGCGCACTTGCCAATGCGCCAATCCGTCCGCGTTGCCGAACAGGCGAAGGTCGATTTCCTCGTCCCGGGGCAAAGCTTCTCTCGCCTGCTCCACGCGATAAGCCTTATTGACGTAAAACGATTCGTCCAGCTCGAACGGCAAGCCGTTGATGTCCAGTCTCTTGGGCGCCGGTGAATTGCGGTCGGCGACGACGAGCATGAGCAGGAAATCGTCCGCGCTCGTCGCCCGGGGCGTGCGCGGCACGATCACGTCTTCCGTTGTTCGGGCCGTCTTCTCGATCTGGACGCCGAAGCCCCCGACCTCTCCCCGCATCAGAGGTACCGCGCAAGCGATCAAAATGGGGGTAAACAGCGCCAGCACCAAGATGAGACTAATCAAGTCGAACGCGTCATCCGCTTCATCCATGCGTCGTTCCTCCTCCTATTCCGGCGTAATCGCGACATCGTATTGGTCGCCGACCGGCGTCAGCGCGATTCTCACCTTCTTCGACAGCAAATCGATCGTCGCCAAATCGCCCGCCTTCGTAATCGAGATGCCGTAGGCGAAGCCGCCGACATGCCTGACCCCGTGTTCGCTCTTCTGCAGGACGGCGAGCAAGGCGGCCGCGGGCACCGGCCCGTGCTCGGCCATCGCGCGCAATTCGGAGACGTGGCCGAGCGCTTGCGTATCCGCGACCTTCGTCGTCGCGTCTCTGCCGAAGCCTTGGCCGAGCGCCATGAAGATCGTCAGCATGCCGACGACGACGCCGACGACCATAATCTGGATCGTGACGGCCATGCTCGTGCTCACTTCGTTGTCCATGTCACACCCTCCTGAACCAGATGCCGACGACCGCCCCGTTCGCGTCTCTCCGGATTTCCGCCGAGAAGCGGTCGGCGTTGGAAATCGCTTCGAACGTCCGGGTGACGCCGGTCACGGACAAATCCGTGAAATCCCTGCCGGCCGCCGGCTCCGGCAACGGGCTCGGCCAAGGATTCGAGGGCGAATACCATCTCCACGCGTAATTGCTTCCGTCCTCGCTCGGCGTCGTCAGAAACACTCTCGTTTCCGGGAAGCCCCGCGACTCCGCGATCGCCGAAATAATGTCTTGCGCCATCAGCCGGGCGTCTTCGTTGTAGTGGACGTATTTGCGCTGCTCCTGCACGAGCGCGACGGCGAGATCCTCCTGATGCTGCACATTCGCGCTTTCTCTCGCCATCGAACCGAGCACGACGATCAACGTCAGCACGAGCGCCGCCATCATCGCGCTGATGCTGGCCCAGACGGTGGCCGACCATTCGTTCATCCGGCCGCCCCTCCTTTCTTTTTCACGCTCTAGCAGCGTCCACGAACCCTCGGGCGGAGGGCTCATGGAGCTTAACAGAATGAAAATCGGCAGATGATTTATAGCTGCTGCGTGAAGCAGACGCCGACAATCGTGCCTGTCGTATCTTTGATTAGTTCCGCAAGGAACTTGGCCGTCGGACGGACGAATGTCGGCGTACCCGAACGGGTGAGCGGAAGATAGACCGAATTGAATTCCATGTTGCCGTTGTCGTCAACTTTAAGATCGTGCGTATAAAACGAGTTGTTATTCTCTCTTTCCATTCCGGTAATCGGTGCGCTATTGCCATTTCTCGAAACTTCGTCAAGTAATGCTCCATAATTATGACCAGCCCTATCATCAGAAGGAGCTGAGCCATCGGTAATGCCCATAGATGAAGTCGTCCGAACAATCGCGGCCACCGGGCGGCCTTCGAACAGCTTGATCGCCGAGATGACCTGCGTGCCGGACAAAATTTTCTGATCGTAATCCTCGAATTGCGCGAGCGACATCGAGTCCATCGAGTTTTGCACGGTCGTAATGCCCTGGTTCGTCGTGCCGCGCGTAAAGCCCAAAATCACGAAAATGACCGAAATGATGACGCCGATTACGATGAGCGCTATCGCTATTCGCGCTCCCGATCCCAGTTCGCCTTCCATTGTTTACTCACTCCCCGAGTTCGTGTTTTTGTGTTGCGAATATCGCCAACCTTGAACGAGGCTCCGGAGATCCCGTTCCCAACGCCCGATTCACCTCCTTGTACGTCCGAATACGAATACGAGCGCTCCGGCGACGAGCAATACGGCCAAGATAACCAGCGGAATCCAAGGCACGTTTTCCAAGGCTCTCCATCACCTCCTTAACGTAATTCGAATCGCCTCTTTCGGCCTCTTATCCGTTAATGTGGCCGAGCGCCGCGACGAACTCCTTGAACCCCAGGATGCCGAGCGGAAGCAAAATGTAGAGCACGGCGGTCAAGACGAGCGGGGCCATCGCCAGCGGACTGACCATCGAGCGCTTCTTGTTGAGCGCCGTATTCTGCGAGATTTCCCGAATGCGCATGACGTGCTCCCGCTCGGTAACGAGATCGCTGAACGCTTCTGAAAGCTTGATTTGGTGGATCGTCAGCAGCAGCTTGTCAACCATCCTCTTGAAGCCCGGCAGCACGGCCTTCGCCTTCAACCGGTTGAGCGCCAAATCCGGATTGGACGGATATTCGTGATAGGCGTCCAGCAGCGCGTTTTTGTGCACGCGGCTTTGCCTCTCGAGCCAATACAGCGTGTCGAGCGTGTCGGTGGACGTATTCATCAGGATCGAGATCATCGTCTGCAGCTGCAGCACGTCCTCCTCGCTCTCCGTCTTGAGCAGCCACGCCCTTGCCCGAAGCATCAGCTCCGGCAGCTGCGTTGCGGCCGCGGCGATCAGGAACGACGCAAGCACCATCCACCATTTGAAATACGTGCCGTAGTAGCTGTCATACTTCTCCATGAGCCGTTTGATTTGCGCTTCTTGATCGTAAGGCGGCAGCTTGGGCAATCTGCTCTTCACGAATTCCTTCGTCTGACTCTCGGTCATCCGCTCGGGCAGAGACAAATAATATTCGTCCATCTCGTGCCGGATGCGGATATCCGCAGCGGTCAGCTTCTCTCCGCTGACGAGCGACACCTCGCGCACGTTGTCGTAGATGAATTGCTTGCCCAGGTTGACCGAGAAGAAGAAGCAGACGATCGCGACGGCGAACGCCGTAAACCCGAACAGCAGCTTGCTCGCGTACAGGTGACGCAAGTCGGTCAAGCTGAGCGCGCCCTTGATCATGCGCTGCTTGCGCGCCTTCCCGGCCTGTTTCTTGGGCATGACGTCGGACACGATCCGGGCGAACCATTCCGCCCTCAGCAGCCGCATCACGATGGCGTTGCGATCGTCCTTCCTGACGGTAACCGCGCTGTTGATCCGGACGATCACTGTGTATCCGACAATGGAAACGAGCAGAATGACCGTTCGGGAGACGTATCCGAGCACGCCGTTGTACATGACCGAAGTTCCCGGGATGATGGACGTAAAGAAGCTTTCGATCACCCCGATCGCCAGCAGCGGCGCGATCGGCAAGTATTCGAGCATGCCGAATCTGGCCTTCTGCAACGAAATGCGGCGAATTTCCAGATTGACCTCGTCCGCCATCATTCCCATCGCCTGCAGGAAGTTGGACGAGCCGTCCCGCAGCTTCGTATCTCCCGAGTTGTTGAGGATGTAGCAGACGCCCGCGAGCGTGCACAGCAGCCGGAACGGCGTCTTCGCGTAAAATTCGTCCAGCTTCTTCTTCCCGTCCACGTCGGTCAGGATGTTGTAAATATCTTCGAACGCGCGATGCAATTCGGACCCGACTTCCGTCTCCGCGATCGCCTGCGAGATCGAATTCGTTCTTAAGTAGTTCTGCCGAAGCGAGGACAGCGACATCGACAGCTGCTGAAGCAGCTTGAAGTGCACACTGTCGACTTGCTTGCCGATGAGCACGTTGTTCATGACCAGGGCGTACAGCACGACGAGCAGCGTGGAGAACAAGTCTTTGAAGATCCAGGCGCCGGCGACGACGAGCGCGATCGAAGACAAGGACGAGATCGCGAACACTCTCACTGCGTAGATTTGAATTTCTTGAGCCGTGTAGATCGAGAGATCCGCGACTCTCGCCTTCACTTTCCGATAGCTGCCGCGCGTCAGGAAAAACTCGTCCAGCCCTTTGCCGATTCGATAATAGGTCGATAGAGAAACGAGCCGCTGCGGCTTGCGGACGCCGCCCGCCTGTCTCGCCCTCGCCTTCTTCCGATCCGACAGAACGATCAACACGATGCCCAATGCCGCCGTCAACAGGATCGCAATCAGGAGGAAAATCATTAGAGCCTCCAGTTGTCGAGAATGAACGACTTGAACTCTTGGATTTTGTCTTGCGGCATCGCTTCGAGCATTTTTTGCGTCAGCTCGGTCGTAAACCAGTCGTACGTCTCGTACGTGTCCGTATCGAGGTTGTACTTCAGAATATCCCGCGTCGTAAACGACTTGCGGTCCGTCTCCCGGGTGTAATACTCCTTCGTGATGCGGTTCATCGAATGAACCGGGTTGTTCGAATCGTAATCCGGGTAGGGAACGCTCACGTCGAGCTTGACGATTTCGGAGATGCGCTCGATGTAGCGGCGCCCGTCCGTCGTATAGTTCAGATGAATGTCGACCCGAATGACGTCGATGACTTGCTGCTCGGCGGTAATCATGTTGCCGGTGAAGCCGCCCGCGTTGACGAGCGAATTCCGGATCGCGTATACCAACTGCTCCGCCAGATTCGCATGGTGCGAGAAAATCGTGAAGATCGAAGCTACCTGTCCCATCTGGATCATCCGGGCGGCGATCGCGTCCGTCGCCACTTCCCCGACGATCGACACGGCCGCGTCCGACTTCTTGAGCGCGTCCTGCAGCTCCGACGCCGATACGAATTCGGTTTCCTGCACGGACAAAATGTTCCTTTCCGGATACAGCTCCCGCAAGTACATTTCCGGCGCCATCTCCAGCACCCGCACCGTATATCGCGGATCGATATACCGGACCGCCGCCGTCATCATGACCGTCTTGCCCGCGCCCTGCCTTCCGGTAAAGCCGCAAGTCACCTGCCCCATCATCAAGTAAGCGACCAGATTGATGGCCAGAAACGCCTTGTTTACGTAGGGCTTGTCGATCAGCGCCGGCAAGGAGGAGTCGCTGAGCGTGAACTTGCGCACGAAGACGGCCCAATATTCGGCTGCGGGCGGCCGAAGCGCCAGAACGCGCGATTTGTCGTACATCGTATTGACCAGGTACCCGCGCTTCTCGGTCAGCGGGCCCGGATTGTTGTACCGGCACAGCAGCTGCACGACGCGCCGCAGCTCCTCCTCCGTATGGAACGACAAAAACCGTAAGTGAATATACTTGCCGTTAAAATAAAGCCAGACGGAAGCCGGCGCCTTCGCCACCTTCTTGTCTTTATTCAACAGCGCGCTCAGAATGGACCCCGACGTGCCGCAGTTGAATCCGTTGATGTTCATTTCCCGCAGCGTATCGATGACGCCGAACCCTTTATATTTCTGGTAAACGAGAATCGACAGCAAATCGAGCTTGACCGGATACGTGAGCTCGTAGTTTTTCTCCGCGTAAATCCGGTCGATGTCTTCCTCGGAGATCAGGTAGGACGGCTGGCTCTTGTCCTCGATCTCGTAGCGTTCCCTCGCCAGGCGATACTCGTTAATCATTTCCGCCAGCGCGTCCTTGCCGAATTCCTTCTTGTAGAAGTACATCAGAATTTCGAACTTGACCCGAGGCTCCAGGTAGCTGCCGTGGAAGTCGAACACTTCCGCCAGCTCTTCCTCGGTTTTAAGCAAATCGGCGATCACGCTGCGAATGAGGTCCTGGACGATCAGCTTCGCGGAATCGATGCCGTGCACGCAGTTCTGCATCGCTTCCTGGATGCGCGCCTTGCGCTTGTACATCGCTTCGAATTCCTCGTCCGCCAGCCCCGCCAGATTCTCGTCCTTGATCAGGTCCGCCAGGCTGTATTTTACGATTTCCAGCAGCCGTTCCATCGTCAGCTTGTCCGACTGCTCGACATCCGGCTTCTCCCGCCTTGCCCGCCAATATAAAACCGCGAGCAGGATCAGGATGCCGACGATCGTGATCAGCATGAGCAGCGTATTTAACTTCACTCGCGAAATCCCTCCCATCCCGCGCCAGCCTCAAGCGGCGTCCGGCGTCACGATTGCGGCCAAGCCGTCCTGCGGCCCAAGTTCGCCAGTACGACGAGCAGGCATTCCTTCAAGTCGTTGTTGAGCTCGATGACGCGAGGATCCCTGCCCAGAACGTACGGAAGAATCGTCGGCAGCTTCCCCATGTTGCTCGTCCGTCTGATAAAAGCGTTATAGCCGAGCTTGGCGCAGCGTCGATGCCGCAAGCCCATCCGCTTCGTCGTGTCGCGGAAAGCTTCGACGTAAGGGTCGTATTGATTGACGATATAGACAAGCCCTTTCTCGTTCAGATAGTCCATGACGCCGGCCCCCTCCCAATATTTCAGCTTCTCGCCGATTTCCTTCGATTGGGTCAGCACCATGACGACCAAATCCGATTGGTCGATAACGGCCCGGGAAATGTCGTCGTAAATTTCCGTCGCCACGTCCGTAACGACCATGTCGTGGTTCATGTTGCCGATCACGAACTTCAGCAGCTTGCTGTTATCGGCGTCGGAAATCGTCTCGGAGGCGGTATCCATCAATTGCAGATTCGGAACGCCCGGAATTTTCATGCAATAGTCCTGGATTTCTTCCCCCGAGATCGCGCTTGCTTCCAGCAGCTTAATGACCTGCGTCAAATTGCGCGTCTTGTCCTCGGTCGGCTGCAAGCCAAGGAAGCCGGCCATCGAACTGTTGCTGTTGCCCGTATAAGTCAGGCAAGTCGAGACGTTCTGCGTCTGGGCCAGCGCTACCGCGAGCAGAACGCTGACCGTCGTTCCACCCTGCTTGCGATCGGGAGAGATGACCGCGATTTTCATTTGCCCCACCTCCGCGTGAGCATCGAATACGCGCTTCTCGCGCCAAGATTCAGATAGGGCGCCATGACCTGCGCCAGCCCTTTGTTCAGCTCCTTGGACGGAGACGCGAGCAGCAGGCGGTACGTCTCGATTTGCTCCACGCTTCTCCACAGCGTCGTGAGCGGAGCGACATTGATCGCGTCCTTCTCCCGCTTTCCGTCGTAGGTAAGCTTGATCGTCCGGTAGTCGCCGAGCAATTCCAGAAACGATTGCTCGTCCTCGTTCGGCGCGTAGCTTTTGACATGCAGGATCAGCGATAGCCGGTCCGGAATCGTATCCTGAATGTCGAAGACGACGTGTTCGAAATCGTCCGCCGTATAGCCGATTTCTTCGAAAATTTCGTCCGGAGACGCATCCGATACGGCGATCATAATGTTGGCCAGATGGCCTTGCGATTCGCCCGGCTGAAGCAGCCGCTTGTAATGCCTGTTGTTCGTCAGCAACGCCACGTCTCCCGTCGCCTGAAGCAGCTTGATCAAGGCATAGATGACGGGACGCTTGTCGGTATAACCGTATACGCCGATCTGCATTATTCGACGATCCCCCTCTCGACGTTCGGGGAAGCCCCGGACGAGGCGGATGGCTGCTGCATCTGTTGTTGCTGCTGCTGTTTCTGCTCTTCTTCCAGCCGGGCTTTCTCCTGATCCCTGGCGTCCTTGTCCCCGCTGTCGATTTTCCCCGCGATTTCGCTGCGCCCGGACGAGATTTTCGCGCCGTCTTCGTTCGATACGCTGTCCGTTCCGGCGTCGATCATTTTTCTCGTCGTGCCGTTCAGCTCTCCGTCGATCTTCTCCACCACGTTCGGATCCGCGAGCATGATCGCCTCGATGTTCGCCGGGATGGCGTAGTATTCGGTCGCCGGCTTCTGCAAGCCCGGCTCCAAGTATTTGGTCATGTACAGAATGGCGCCTTTATCCTTGTTCAGGAAATAATCGATCAATGCGGCCTGGTAATAATGAATTTCCGTTTCGTTCAGCTTGAACTTGATCGTCTTGTCGTTGATCGCTTCGACTCTTTTGTGCTTCAGCACGATATAATCTTCGCCAAGCGGGTATACGATCCGGTAATCCACGTAGTCGCCGACCTTCAGCCCGATGGGCAGCATGCTGGCCACGACGTCGAACTCCCGCGTCGTATCGTCGAGCGGATCCTCCATGACGAGATCCATGCTCAGCGGCGTGCCGCCCTTTAACGCGATTTTGTAATATTTCCCGACGATCGTGTCCGGCTCCAGAATGAAGCTCTGATTCAGCAGCGACTCGGGAATTTCCTGATAGGACAAGTCGCTGTGCTCGACCGCCTTGCCCGGGAACAGCTCGGGCGCGTCCTGAGCGACGGTCCAGATCGGCACCATAGGGCCGATCGCGTCGAGCGCGGCTTGCAGCTCGGCGATTTGTCCCTCGTAAGCCGTCCTCATCTTCTCCTGCTTCGGCTTCCATATCGCATAATACTGACCGACATTCGTTCCTACGAACAGAATCGCGGCCAGAGACAGAACAAGAATCGATTTCCAGTTCCATTCGATATTCATACAGCAACCTCCAAATCGTCATCTATCGCTTACAAACGTCCGCGCGTCGGGGAGTTCTCCTTTAATCGGATAGTGCACCTTCAAGCTGCTCTCCAGGATGATAACCCGGGCTATCGCGTCGTTTTTCCGCACGTAATAATCGATAAATGCCGCGTCTCTGTACGAGGCGACGATGTCCCATCCGTCGAAGATCAACGTTTCCAAATACCCGAACGCTTGATCCGGAGCGGCGTCGTACGTATAGGGAATCGACGGCCGTATGCCTGTATTCAGGCTGACCGGATCGACAAGCCCGCTTTCTTCCCATCGTTCGAATGCCGGGGCCGCCGATGCGTTCCTTCGTTCCATCGCCGACATCGCCTTGCCGGATGTGCGGCGCAGCAAGTCGCTCGTGTCGTCGACGACGTTTTCCACGTAGACGACGTCCCCGTACACGACTTTCCGATAATGCTCGCCTGCGGCTATCGCCTCCCGTACGACAATCGGATCCGTCTTCCCGGAATCGAAAGCGGTCTGCGCGAACGGCAACGCGCCTGCCTCATCGTTTCCCGGATCCGCGTACATGCAGCCAGGGATCAACAGCAACAACAGCAATCCGCCTGCGATTACGGGGCCGCTATTCATATTCCGTCACCGCTTCGCCTTTGAACAGGACGACGAGTCGTCCTTGCCGGTCGGAATGAATCGAAATTCCCAGCTTCTTCAGGTGCTCTGCGACTTCTTCCCCATAACGGTCGATTTCGATGTTGAATTGCTGCTTGCCGTACGTAATCGTCAGCGCATTACGGCTTCGCGTATAAAACACGTCGTCCTTGCTCGCGATTCCCAACGCGCCGGTAGGATCTTCGATCAGCCCGTCTGCCCCTACGCCGTAATTGCTTGCGATGCCGATCAGAGCGGGATCGATCCGGGACTTGTGATTGTGGGACCACCAGTAACCGCCCAAGAGCAATGCGATCAGCAACAGTATGGCCGCAACCGTCTTAGTCATTTGACCCCCCCCATGTTTTCCGACTCGGAAACTACATCCATGTACCTATTTACCGACTATTATATGGAAATGATGTGACAACCTGAATAGGGTTGCCGCGAAACGCCGATAATTCGACGCGAAATGCCATTTTAGTTTATTTTTAGGTGCGAACATTGTAAGATTTATGCATTCCATGGTGAAAACGGTCGTGAAATTTAGTATAGTAATATGTATTAACGGATATAGGACTCTCTCGAAAGGATTCGAAATGAGAACAACATTGCGTGCGATTCTGGCGGAAGATATGGCTTATGTGAGGCAATTGCTCCGGGCTTATTGCGTGGAAAGCGGTATCGAGGTCGTCGCCGAGACGGGCTTGGGCTCGGAGGTGCTGGCGCTCGCGAAGCAGCACAAACCGGATCTGATTACGCTCGATATCGAGCTTGAAGACCTATCGGGGGTGGAGGTCGCCCAGCAAATCAGACAGCAGTTGGATTACGAGCCGCATATCATATTCGTTACCGGGTCTACGGACCCTACGAACATTATGACCGCCGTCAACGAGATTAACGCCTACTATATCGTGAAGCCCTTGCAGTTCGAGCGATGGAAGCTGGCGGTGGACAAAATTCTCGAATCCTACGGCCGACAAGAACGTCCGAACGGGCCGGTATCGACATCCAGACCCCTCATTCACGTGCAAGCCTCCCGTAAGGTTTACCCCATCACCGAAGAATCGATCCTCATGGTAGAGAAAGAAAACAGCAAAAAAAACGTGAAAATCTACTTAACGAACGGCGACGTGCTCGCGAGCAACTCGACGATCCACCAGATCAAAAGCCAAACCTCGGACCTGATTTTCGAATCGATCCGGGGATTTCTCGTCAACATCCGGCATGTCAGCGGCGTGACGAAGGAAGTATCCCCGCACGACAACGCCCAGCGCAGGTTTACCGTTTACTTCAAGGGAACGTCGCTTACCGCTCCTTTGGGCAGGTACCAAGAGAAAACGTTTATCGAACAATTCAACCGGTTCAAAAGTCGCGAATAGCCGGCGCGATTTTCAGGGAGGATTCCATGAGAAAATCGTTTATTCTGTCCACCCTCGCGGTCGTGATCCTTCTCGTCATTTTGAACAACGTCTACTTCTATTTTTCCGTTCGCCGAACGCTGCCCGTCGATTTCTCGATTCTGCATTTCACGAATAGTCTCGTTACGATTGCGACGATCGCGACCGTCATTATTCTGATTCATCTCGTCTTGAAGACGCGCGACCGCCATCTGAGCGCCATGCAGATGAAGCATATGGACGAAATCGGCCAATTGATGACTTCGATCAAAGGGGAACGTCACGACCTGCTCAAACATCTGAATACCGTTCACGCTCTCGTCATGCTCGGGCAATACGACGAGCTCCGCAAATACACCAAGGAACTGGTCGACGACGTGACGATCACGAACGACCTCATTCTGATCGGCCATCCCTCCATCTCGGCCTTGATGCATAGCAAGTTGATTCTGGCCCAGCAGAGCAACATTCCCTTCGCTTATCAATGCGAGAACCTGTCCCGTCTTCCGTCCGGAGTCCGATCGCTGGACATCGTGCGGCTGATCGGGAACTTGCTGGACAACGCCTTCGACGCTGTCGCCGACTCTCCTCTCGACCGGCGGCACGTCCATCTTCGCGTCGGGGTGCACGACGACTGCCTGCATATCGTCGTCGCCAATTCCGGGAAATTAAGCCAAGACGAAGCGAATGCGATTTTCAAACCCGGGTATTCCACGAAAGACAAGCATTCCGGTCTCGGGCTGCCGATCGTAAAACAACTCGTCAACAAATACAAAGGGACGATTTGCCTCGACCTCAAGGAACCCGGCATCGTCAAATTCGACGTGCAGGTCCGATTGCGGGCGGTTTCTTATTGAGCGGGATCAACGCAAAAATCCTCCTCGCACACGCGGCGAAGAGGATTTCTTTCCGTTCGATTATGAGTTCCGGGCCGCCAAATCCGGACGAAGCGCTTGCGCGCGATTCAGATAGACGTGGCGAATATCCTTCTGGGCGACGTCGGTATTGACGAGCACCATGAGACGGATGCATTTCTCGAGACTGCCCTTGACCGGCACTTCCACGGAGCACATGAGCGGGACCAACTCCCAGCCGGCCATCTGACGGATAGCGCGGGCGGGGAAGGTCGCGTCCAAGTCTTGCGTGACGGTCACGAATACGCTGGCGATCTCCTCCGGCTCGAATCGGTTGACTTCGACGATTCCGTTCAGCAGCTCGATCGTCGCATCCAGAATCGGCTGTTCTTCGTTGTGTTCGACAGTAATGGCTCCTCGGATGCCTCTTACGCTCATGTTCGCGAATTCCCCTCTCTTAAACCGTCCACGATTTCCTTGACCCATGAAGAAGGCACGTCGTTGCGGATTTCCACGCTGCCGATCGACGTCGGAACGACGAACACCATCCGCCCTTCGGCGAATTTCTTGTCATGAAGCATGGCGCTCATGATCGCTTCGGTCGAACAGCTGTCCGGAATGCGGACGGGAAGCCCGAATTTCCGGAAAATCCGTTCCGTCGTCTCGGCGATGCCGGCGTCGTACCCGAACTTGGCGGCCAGTCTCGCCGAGCCGACCATGCCGATGGCGATCGCTTCGCCGTGCAGCAATTCGCCGTATCCCGCGACCGCCTCCAGCGCGTGCCCGATCGTGTGGCCGAGATTGAGGATCGCCCGCAAGCCGCTCTCCCGCTCGTCCTTCGAGACGACGTCCGCCTTGACCTTGCACCCTTCGTACAGCGCGTACCCTAACGCCTCCGGATCCAATGCCAGCAGCCGTTCCGCGTTCTCGTCGCAATACGCCACGAACCGCTCGTTGCGGATCAGCCCGTGCTTGATCACCTCGGACAAGCCTGCCCTCACTTCGCGGGCGGGAAGGCTGGCGAGCGTATCCGTGTCGTACAGTACGAATTCCGGCTGGTGGAACGCCCCGATAATGTTTTTGGCCAGGCGGTGGTTTACCGCGACCTTGCCCCCCACGCTGCTGTCGTGCGCGAGAATCGTCGTCGGAATCTGCACGAAGCGAACGCCTCTCATGTAAGACGCGGCGACGAAGCCGGCCAAGTCTCCGACGACTCCTCCGCCCAGCGCGACGACGGTGGACCTGCGGTCCAGCCCGGCCTCCAGCGCCTTCTCTACCAGATGGTCCAGCATCTCGAGAGATTTGGACGTTTCGCCGGATGGCACGACGGCCCGCTTCACCGAATAGCCGGATCCGCTCAGGCTGTCTACGACCGCCGATGCGTACAAGCTCTCGACGGCGGCGTCGGTTACGAGCAGAACCGGCGACTTGACGGGCACGCCGTGCTTGGCGAACTTGGCGCCGACTCCGCCGATCAGGCCGGACCCGATATAGATCGGATACGATCGCTCTCCGAGATCGACGATCAGCTCTCTCGTCTCCCCGGCCATCAGTATGCCTCGACCTGGCTCAAATAGTGGTCCAGATTCGCTTGGATTTCCTCGACGGAATCCCCGCCGAATTTCTCGAGGAACGCTCTCGCGACCTCCCAGGCGACGACGTGCTCCATGACGACGCTGGCCGCCGGAACGGCGCAGGCGTCGGAGCGCTCCACCTGGGCGGTGAACGCTTCCTTCGTATCGATGTCGACGCTCGCCAGAGGCTTGTATAACGTCGGAATCGGCTTCATCACGCCGCGGACGACGATCGGCTCGCCGGTCGTCATGCCGCCTTCGAATCCGCCGGCGCGGTTGGAGCCTCTATGAAATCCCTTCTCCTCGGAATACAAGATTTCGTCATGCACTTTGGAGCCCGGAATGCGCGCGGCCTCGAAGCCGATGCCGACCTCGACGCCCTTGAAGGCGTTGATGGACACGACCGCTTGCGCGATGCGCCCGTCCAGCTTGCGGTCCCACTGCACGTGGCTGCCGAGACCGACCGGGAGACCGGTGACGATGCATTCGACGACTCCGCCGATCGTATCCCCTTCCGCCTTCATGCGGTCGATCAGCTCGGTCATCTTCCGTTCGGCTTCTTTGTCCGCGACGCGGACCGGAGATTGCTCCGTCACTTCGATCAGCTCGTCGATCGGCAGATTCGGCGCCTGGGCGACGACTTCGCCGATCGAGACGACATGGCCGGCGACCTTGATCCCGAATTTGCCCAGCAGCTGGCGCGCGATCGCGCCGACGGCGACGCGCGCCGCCGTCTCCCGGGCGCTCGAGCGCTCAAGAACGTTGCGCAGGTCGCGCAAATTATATTTCAATCCGCCGTTCAAGTCGGCATGTCCGGGACGCGGACGGAAGACGCGTCGCTTCGTCTCGTCGCTCCCCTCGACCGGTTCGATATTCATAACGGAAGTCCAGTGCTTCCAGTCCTTGTTCTCGACGACGACGGCTACGGGTGCGCCAGTCGTGCGGCCGTGCCGCACGCCCCCCACGATCCGGGCCGTGTCCGTCTCGATCTGCATTCTGCGGCCGCGGCCGTGCCCTTTCTGACGGCGTTGCAGCTGGAAGTTCAAAGCTTCGAAATCCAGCTCGAGATTGCTCGGCAACCCCTCGATAATGGCGGTAAGCTGCGGGCCGTGCGTCTCGCCCGCGGTTAAATAACGTAGACTCAATTCCGGTTCCTCCCCTTAGGCGCGAAAGCCGCGCCACTCTCTGTATCATTATAGTACAGCGTTAAAGCGTTTGACAAGAAAAGAGCCCGTCACGAACGGACGGACTAATTCTTAACGGTTTTCTTGCGCGAAGGTTTCGCATCCCTCATATGCCCGAGAAGTTCGACGTTGTCTAATCCCAAGATTTGCGCGCATTCCTGTACGGTGATCAATCCCCGCCTGTAAGCCGCGATGACTTTGCGTTTGTCCATAGTTCCCTCCGCGTGGCCCGAATAGCCTTATTATCGGTTGGAAGTCAAACTAACATACGTTTAAAGAGGTAGTTCAAAAAGTCCAATTTTGATCACGAAGGGATTCAGGAAGCGGATTCGACGTCGAATCTTGAATTCAGCCGGTTCAAGCGTATGCTTCCGATGTAGGTTTCCGTTGGAAACCTTGTAGGTACTCACGTAGATTTGACTACGCTCCGTTCCTCATCACCGGTCTTCATCCAACCTTCCCGGATGCATGGGCGAGCAGTTCGCCGTCAGGCGAACGACCAGCCTCGGTGCTGAAAATCGGACTTTTTGAACTCGCACTTAAACGATTTTCCTGTAAAAAAAAGTATCGGCCGTTTCCAGGCCGTATTGCGCCGGCGAGAAGATCTGCTCCGTGCTTCCGACGAACAGCAGGCCTCCGGGCTTGAGAGCGCGGGCGAACTTGCCGTACAGGTCATGCTTGGCTTCTTCCGTAAAGTAGATCATGACGTTGCGGCAGACGATCAATTCGTACTTGCCTCCGAATTCGTCGAGCAGCAGATTCTGGCGCTGCAGCTTGACCGCCTTCTTCAGCTTGTCCGCGATAAGGAAGGCGCCTTCCGCGGGGACGAAATATCGGCTCTTGTAAGCTTCGGGCACGTCCCGGAGCGAACGTTCCAAATAGACGCCTTCCTTGGCCTTCGCCAGCACGCCTTCGTCGATATCCGTCGCGAGAATGGAGGCTTTGTCGAGCGCCCCCAACGAATCCAGAATCATGGCGAGGGTGTACGGTTCTTCCCCCGTGGAGCACGCGGCGCTCCAGATTTGCAATCTCGGGCTGCTCTGCAGCAAGGCGGGAAGGAACTTGTCCATCAGCACTTCCCAACGATTCGGATTGCGCCAGAATTCCGACACGTTGATCGTCATCCGGTCGAGAAACTCGTTGCGCAGTCTGGCCTCGCGGGACAACGCCGCGAAGTACGCGTCGAACGTTCCGTATCCGTATTTCATGCGCAGCGTCGTCAATCTGCGCCTCATCTGGTTTTCCTTATACTGGGACAAATCGATAGCCGTCAGCTTCTTGACGTTCGCGATAAACCTCGCGAAATCTTCATCCTCGGACGACTTCAAGTCCGTAACCGGATTGGAACGAATGTCTCCCATGACGTTCGGTTCTCCCCTATCGATCGTGTCGGCTTAAATCCACGCTTGAATCGCCTTGTCGTACGCCAGCAGCTCGTCGTCGGCGAAGAAAATGGCGATTTCCCGCGCCGCGCTCTCCGGCGAATCCGAACCGTGGATCAGGTTGAAATTCGTATGTATCGCGAAGTCGCTGCGAATCGTTCCGGGCGCCGCCTCGAGCGCGTTCGTCTTACCGATCATCGCCCGGCACAAGCCAATGGCCTGGTCTCCTTCCCAAACCATCGCGAAGACGGGTCCCGACGTAATGAATTGCAGCAGCTTCTCGTAGAAATCTTTGCCCTTGTGCTCCGCGTAATGCTTCTCCGCGAGCTCGGTCGTCACGTTCATCAGCTTGGCGCCGACGAGCTTCAAGCCTTTGCGTTCGAAGCGGCCGACGATTTCGCCGATCAGGCCCCGCTGTACGCCGTCCGGCTTGACCATTAAGTACGTTCTTTCCATGACCCTCTCTCCTTCCCGATCGCAGGCCGCGACCGTCCTCCTATTTTACCATATATATAGGACCGCTTAATAACTTCGTTTCGCGATGAACCGGGCGATGTCGGCCAAGCTTCTTTTCGCTTGAATGTCGGGCAGCGGTTCCAGCGCTTTCAACGCTTTGGCGATATAGCGATCGGCCATTCGTTCGGCTTCCGCGATTCCGCCGCTTGACCGCACGAGGCGCACCGCTTCCGCGGAGCTTCCCGTTCCGTCGCTGGCCTTGATGCGGTCGATTTCCCCGAGCAGCTTGTCCCGGATTCCCTCTTCCCGCAGGGCGCAGAGCACCGGCAGCGTAATGTTGCCTTGCCGGAGATCGCTCCCCGGCGGCTTGCCGATCGCCTTCTCCGTGCCGCACAGATCGAGCAAGTCGTCCGTAATCTGGAATGCCATGCCGACATTGTAGCCGAATCTGTACAGCGCGTTGCCGATTTGCGCGGGAGCGTCCGTGGCGATCGCGCCGAGCTGGCAGCTGATCGCGATCAGCAGCGCCGTCTTCCTCCGGATTCTTCGCAAGTAATTGCGGACGCTCTGATCGACGTTGAAGAAATCGCGAATCTGCTCCATCTCCCCGATGCACACCTGGACGATGGAACCGGACAAAATTTGGTGGATCCGAGGTTTCTCGAGCTCGGTGATGAGCGTCAAGGCTTTGGCATAGATGTAATCGCCGGTGAACATCGCGATCCGGTTGTCCCATTTCGACTTGACGGTCAGCTGGCCCCTGCGGGTATCCGCGTCGTCGATTACGTCGTCGTGAACGAGGGTGGCCATATGGATCAACTCGAGCGGGGCCGCGACTTTCTTCAGCGTGTCGAGCGAATAGTCTCCGAACTTGCCGGACAGCAGCACGAATACGGGACGGATTCGCTTGCCTCCCGCCTTGAGCAGATGAAGCGACGTCTCGCTGAGAATCGGCAGATCGGAGGACACGGACGCCGCCATCTGATCTTCGATCGCCTGCAAATCGGATTTCAAGGAAGCGTACAGCTGCATTAATTTCATAAGTTCACCTGCGATTCGGAAGGTAGTCTGTCGCGCGAAGCTCCGGCAATTCCAGCAGATCGACGCCGCCTTGAATCAGGCCGAGCTCTTCCGCGTACTGAAAGTAAAGGCGAAGACCGGCTTGCTGCTCCGGTCCGAAGTCGTGGCACAAGCGTCGGAAGTACTGATGCCAATAGTCTTCCGTTCCCCCGATCTGCCGCACCGCTTTGTTCAAGACGGACGTCATGTCGGCGTAGGATTCGTTTTTGCTCGCCGTCAAGCCTTCGTAGATGGCCCGAATCGCTTCGGGGCGACGATGCGCCGTTTCCTTGTGCACCGCCCAGAGCGCGTAGGTCATCCAATGGCCGGTCCACAAGTTCCATACTTCCCCGAGATCCAGCACCCGGTAGCCGTGATTGCTCCACGAAGCTTTGATCGCGTGGTCGCCGATCAACAGCGCGGCGTCGGCGCTCCGAAGCATGTGGTCGAGAGACGGCTCGGCATCTTCGTAGGTCGGCTTCCCGCCGTAAAATTTCTCCATAATGATCTTGAGGAGGTTGACGGACGTCGCGGATGCGGTCGTGAGCGCGATTTTGCCGTAGAGAACCCGCTCCAGGGGAGATTTGAGAAAGAGCAGGATCGATTGCACTCTTCCGAAAGAGCTGACGGACAAATTCGGCAACAAATAGTACGCGTCCGACGACACGCCGTAAGCGTAAGACGAGACGGCCGCCAGATCGATCTCGCCCGTGCTGAGCTTGCGGTTAAGCGTCGCGGGCAAGTCCGAATGGACTTCCGTCGCAAACGGCAGCGCAGACGGATCGAAATGATGGAAGACGGGCCATGCGTTCGTATAGGAAATGCGGCCGAGCCGAATCGGCCGCGACAACGGATTATTCATCGGGCTGACCCCATCTTCGATATAGATTGTGCGCGATTCCCATATTGTCCAGCGTTTTGCCGACGATAAAATTCACGGCGTCGTCGAGCGTCTGCGGCCCTTGATAGAATGCCGGCATCGCCGGGATGATCCGCACGCCGAGGCGGGCCAGCTTCAGCATGTTCTCCAGATGAATCGCGTTCAGCGGCGTCTCCCGGGGGACGATAAGCAGCGGACGGCCTTCTTTCATCGCGACGTCCGCGGCGCGGGTCAGCAGATTGGTAGAAGCCCCGGCGGCGATCGCAGCCAAGGAGCCCATCGAGCACGGCACGATGACCATGCCCTCGCAGCGGAACGATCCGCTGGCGATGCTCGCGCCGACGTCGTTCAGCGGGTGATAGGTCATCTTGCCCTCGTCCACTGCGGAGTCGAACGCTTCATTTAAACAGTCTAACCTTTTCGCCGCGTTCCAACCTAGTTCTTCTTTCAGCACCCGCCAGCCCGCATCCGAGACGACGAGATGCGCGTGATAGCCGGCAGAGAGCAGAAATTCGCACAGGCGAATTCCGTAGATCGCGCCGCTGGCGCCGGTGATGCCGACGACCCAACGCTTCGGGGAAGCCGCGCGCTCCGCGTTCTCTTGAATCGTCACCATGCTCTCACCACCACGAGATCGATAAAGGTAAAGAAGAAAATAACGGCGCTAAGCACGCCGTTCATCGTGAAGAAGGCCGCGTTCAGCTTGCTGAGATCGTTCGGCTTGACGAGACGGTGCTCGTAGAGCAAGATCGCCGCCGCGACGACCGTGCCGGCGAAGTACCACCAGCTCAAATCCGTCAGCACGAGCAGCAGCGCGAAGCCGGCGGCGGTGAGCGCGTGCAGCGTCCTCGCGATGCCGAGTCCGCGCGCGATGCCGAACGCCGCGGGAATCGAATGAAGCCCATCCTTGCGGTCGAACTCGACGTCTTGGCATGCGTAGATGATATCGAATCCGGCCGTCCAGAGCGCAACGGTAAGATATAGAATAATAGCCGTCCACGTCATTCCGCCCGTCACCGCCACCCAGCCGCCAAGCGGAGCGAGGCCGATCGTCAAGCCCAGAATCAAATGGCAGGCCCACGTAAAACGTTTCGTATACGAATAGAATACGAGAAAGAAAACGGCAAGCGGCAGCAGCTTCACGGCCAGGCTGTTCAATTGGGCGGCGGCCCAGAACAGCAGGACGAACGATACGATGACGTAGGCGATGACGTCCTTGGACCGAAGCAAGCCTGCCGGAATGGCCCGATTGGCCGTCCGCGGATTGCGGGCGTCGATCGCCCGGTCGATGAGCCGGTTGAGCCCCATGGCCGCCGTGCGGGCGCCGACCATCGCGAGCAGAATCCATCCGCATTCGCCCCACTCGGGCAAACGCTGCTCGACCGTGACGGCGCCCAGAATCGCCCCGACGAACGCGAACGGCAGCGCGAATAGCGTATGTTCGAACTTGATCATTTCCAGAAAAATTCGGATTTTGGAGATCATAGCGTGTCATTTCCCTTCGTGCCGATATGCAGCGCGGCAACGCCGCCCGTCAGCGGATACGCCTTCACGTTGCGCATGCCGACCCGGCGAAACATTTCCGCGAGCTCCTGCAGATCGGGGAAAGTCGCGAGAGACTCGGGCAGCCACTGGTACTGCTCGTGCCGCTTCGCGACGTATTTGCCCAGCAAGGGCATAATTTTCTCGAAATAAAAATAATAGATGCCTTTGAAAGGCTGCCAAGTCGGCTTGGACATTTCCAGGCATACGATTTTGCCGCCGGGCTTGACGACCCGTTTCATCTCTTTAAGCGTCTTGACGACGTCGGGAACGTTGCGCAAGCCGAATCCGATCGTGACGAAATCGAACGAGTCGTCTTCGAACGGAAGCTCCATCGCATTGCCTTGAACGAGCGTGATCCGGTCTCCCAACCCTTTTTTCTCGACTTTCGCTTGTCCGACATCCAGCATGTTGCGGCTGAAATCGAGTCCGACGGTGCGCGCGCCGCTCGCTTTCGCGAGCGTGATCGTCCAGTCGCAAGTTCCGCAGCATAAATCGAGGGAAGTGTCGCCCGGCTTCACGTCCATCTTGCGCATCGTAAACCGGCGCCAAGCCTTATGTCTTCTGAAACTGATAATATTATTCATCAAGTCGTATTTCGGAGCGATGCTCTCGAAAACGGCGTGGACGTGCGCTTGCTTCGATTCCGCGTCCTTCATCCTCTGTTATCCCAGCTCCTTCAAGGCGGTCGCCCGTCGTTGCCCCGTCGCTTGCAAGAACGGCTCGAGCAAGGGCTGCAGCTCGCGCAGCAGCTTGTCCGACTGCAGCTTCTGCAGCAGCGTCTGCAGTTGGGCGATCGATTGGCGGAGCATCGCGCCCAGTTTGTCCGCGACTTCGTATTTGTTCAGCAAGGCATGGATCATGCCCGCATCCTCGCCGCGATCGGCGATCAGCTTGCGATCTTCGTCCGATCCCTCGTGAAGAATGTGCCAGACGCCCCAGCTTCCGGCCAGCGATGATCGATTTTCGATTCTCGTCATTTCCTGCAAGAGAATCTCGCACCGGCTGAAGCGCTTTACGAGCTCCGGCCACAGCCGCTCGTACAACCCGCTCATCAAGCCGCCGAAAGAAAGAAACAGTCCGGATTTCAATTCGACTCCGAAGTGCAAGTATTCCTCCGCGTTCACCTTCATTTGCTTCACCTTGCCGTAGAACACCATTTTCAACCGGTTGATGTCGCAGACGGCCTCGCTCAGAAGTCGGATCATATCGATGTGCCCGCCTTGGGACAGCAAATGGTAAAATCGGCTGCTGAAATAATCTCCGGCAAGCACCCGGAGCTGCTGGGCGCGCATGCCGATCGTGCCGCCTTTCGCCGTCCGATCGGCGTTCTCGACCAGATCGTGCGTATCCAGACCCATCTGGACGAGCGAAGTGACGACCGACAGCACGTCCTTGTGGGACGCCGCTCTAGGCTGGTGGCTTAACACGGTATATAACAAAGAAATTCGGCCTTCCGGGAACTCCGGCAGGTCGGTGTGCTTGCTGATCATATCGTGGTTCATGTACTTGCTCGCCAACTGATGTATACGCGCTGAACTCATTGCTCCCGCCTCCGAACTAGCTGCCAGGCACCTCTAACGACGTTTATCCCGACTATTATAACATATCCCCGCGGACCCCGCATAAGCCTTCGGTTTTGTTCAAGAATTTGCAAAATTTTCGAGCCATCTTCTGCCGGAGGGACTGACGGTCAGCCGGATTCGGGCTCCGATCGCGCTCTCCGTTCGGCCTTCCGCCCGCTTAAGCGCCTCCAAATCCTGCGGCGGCCAGTCTTCCTTGCGGGTATCCGCCGCGAGCAGCAGCGTGCGGGAGCCTCCCCGATCGCCGTACACGCGTACGAGCAGCTGCTTGACGTTGATCGTCTCGGCATAGGCGTAGACGATCAATTTGCCGATGTCGTCCCACGCCCCGTCCGGGTCGTATCCGTTCATATCGACGGTCAGGATTCCGTGATCCCAGCCGATTTTCAGCACGCGGCCGCGCAGCTCCAGACCGACGACCGCGCCTACCAAATTCTCGTCCGTCAGCCACTTGGCCTGATTGGCGCGGAACGCTTCCACCGCCGCCTTGCGATGCTGAAGCTGCCGGTCGGCTTCCGGCAAGCGGCCGAGCAGCAGGACGACGACGATGCCGGACAATGCGAGCATTCCCCAGGGCAGCAACCGGTTACCGGGCATGGCGATCTCCTCTTCCTTGAGAGAATCCTTCATCCCCATTGTACAAATAAAAAGGGCAGGCTATGCCTGCATGTATCGCTTCGGTCGTTGCGCTAGGCGTCCGTATCGATCGTTCCGTGCTTCGTCACGATCGTCGCCTTGCCCCTGATTTTCATCGCCGACGTGTGGTCCGTGAATTGGACGATCAACACTTCGCCCTTGTCGAGCTTCTCCGTATGATGGAACTTCGTGTCTTGGCCGCGCGTGAGCCCGATCACTTGAACGCCGTTATCCTTCGCCTTGACGACGACGAATTCCTGTTGCGCCGAATCCATGGCAATGGACCTCCCTTCTATATGAATTCCATGATGAAGCAACGGCGGAACGGTGTCAAACAAAAACTGCCTTCCCGCGTCGCCGACGTCGGGAAAGCAGTCTTACGGTTATGTCATGGTCGGAACGGAGAGATTCGAACTCTCGACCTCACCCACCCCAAGGGTGCGCGCTACCAGGCTGCGCCACGTCCCGATATCCGACGTTATGTACCACGTTGATCTGATGGGGGTTTTACGCTAAGAGTCCGCTATTCTAGCCGATTCCTGCTCGGTACAGACGCAATTATAGCACACAGCCGATGACCCCCGCAAGTGTTCGCAGCTCACCCTTGTTTAGTATGAATATTTGCAATTATGCGCCATTTCGTTACTCGCCGAACCATCATCCGCCGACGCGGTTTATTTCGCCGGTTCTTCCGTCCCGATGTCCACGAGTAATTTAATGCAATATAACGCGCTAATCCCGACCAGGACGTACACGATCCGCGACAAAGCCGAAGTTTGTCCGCCGAAGAGGCCTGCGACCAAATCGTATTCGAACAATCCGACCAGCAACCAGTTCAAGCCTCCGACGATCAACAAGCAGAGCGCGACGATATTTAATGTTCTCATCGGCATATTCTCCGTTCTTCTATGGGATTGGGAAGCGAGCTTGTGCTCTAGATTGCCCTCGGCCCAAACTTTTATACATGAAGTACGACGAAGAGCTAAAGCAGCTGCGGGAGGTGAAGGGGACAGCTTGATTCGCAAAATAGGGCGCGCCCCTGACGATGTCAGAAGCGCGCCCTATGTAAATAACGCATATTGTTGCGCCGGATTACTTGATTCCTTCTTTCAGCGCTTTGCCCGGTTTAAACGCCGGAATTTTCCCGGCCGGGATTTCGATTTCGACGCCTGTCTGCGGGTTGCGGCCCTTGCGGGCGGAACGTTCGCGCACTTCGAAGTTGCCGAAGCCGACGAGCTGAACTTTATCCCCGTTCTGGAGCGCTTCGGAAATGACGTCGAAGACAGCGTCGACCGCTTGGGTCGCATCCTTCTTGGACAGGTCGGCCAATTCGGCCACTTTGGCGATCAGTTCGGTTTTGTTCATGGGTTTCACCTCCCCCGTACGATACGATGGCATGTTATCTGTTTATCCGTTTCATCAGAAATTATACACTCGCGAATCGCGAAGTTTCAAGCGGGGCGCGATTTTCCGCCGATTCTACCCCGTCTTCCGGCGCTTGAGATGGATAAAGGTGACCGCAAGGGCGAGCACGAGAACGGTCCCTTTGATAATATCGTTCATATAATAGGGCACGTTCATCATCGTCAAGCCGTTCACGAGCACGCCCATGAGCACCGCTCCGAAAAACGTGCCGATCACGTTCGGCCGGCCGGCCGCGAACACCGAATAGCCGACGAATACGGCGGCGACCGATTCCATCAGCATCGGGGCGCCGGCGTCGATCTGTCCCGATCCGATCCGGGCGGCGAACAGCATGCCGCCGATCGCGGCGAAGACGCCCGAAGCGACGTACGCCAGCACGCGCACTTTCTTGACCTTCAGGCCGGACAGCCTGGCCGCTTCCTCGTTGCCGCCGGTCATGATCATCTGCCGTCCCCACCGGGTATATTTAAAGAACACGTGGGCCGCGACGACTGCCAGCAGCATCAGAATGACCGGAAACGGAACGCCGAACAGCTTGCCCTGGCCGATCCATAGAAACCGTTCGTCCATGACGCCAGGAGCTGTCGAGCCGTCCGTCAACGGCATGTTGTTGTAGATCGAATACCCTTTCGTCCAATACTTGTGAATCCCGGTCACGATGTACATGACGGCGAGCGTCGCCAGCAGGTCGGGAATCCGGATGACGACGATCAGCAAGGAGTTGAGCAGGCCGACGGCGGCGCCGACGAGCAGCGGAATGACGAGCACCCATACGAGCGGCAGCTCCCACCAGACCATCAACGTGGCGGTAAGAACGGTCGCGAGCGACACCGTCGCCCCGACCGACAGATCGAAGCCGTCGACCGTCAGCGAGATCGTGACGCCGATCGCCACGAACGTCACGATCGAGATCGACCGCAGGATGTCGGTGATGTTGCTGTACGTAAAGAAATACTCGCTCTGGAACGAAAAAAACAAGATAACCAATCCGATGAAGATCAAGGCGCCGTACTTGAACGTAAACGGCAGCAATCGTTGTTTCACGCTAATTCCTCCCGGCCCGCGCTGGCGTAGAATAACAGGTCTTCCTGGGTCGCTTCGCCGCGAGCGAACGATTTGACGATTTGCCCGTCGCACATGACGAGAATGCGGTCGGCAAGCCCGAGCGCCTCGGCGAATTCGCACGTCAAGTACAAGATGCCCTTGCCCGCTTGCGCGAGCTTGCCGATAATACGGAAAATGTCGCTTTTCGCGCCGATATCGACGCCCTTCGTCGGCTCGTCGAACAGGAAGACGTCCGCGCCCGTACCGAGCCACTTGCCGATCGCGACCTTCTGCTGATTGCCTCCGCTCAAATAAGCGACGAGTTGGGCATCCGAAGGCGTCTTGATGCCCAGCTCGCCGATCTTGTCGCCGGCATAGGCTCGCTCCGACTTGCCGGACAGAAAGCCGAGCCGGCTGATCGATTCGAGCAACGGCAGGCTCAGATTGCGCAGCACCGACTCCCGCACCAGAATGCCTTCCTTGCGCCGCTCCTCCGGCACGAGCGCGATGCCCGCGCGCACGCCGTCGGCCGGCTCCTTCAGCTTCGCTTCCCGCCCTGCGACGACGATCCGCCCGCCGTCCACGCGGTCGGCGCCGAACAGCGCCCGGGACAATTCCGTCTTGCCCGCGCCGACCAGGCCGACGACGGCGACGATTTCCCCGCTGCGCACCTCCAGATCGACGCCGCGAACGCGCGATCCTGCGGCCAAATTCTCGACCTGAAGCACGGGAGCGCCGATCGCGGCTTCCAGCTTCGGATATTCTTCCTCGAAGCTGCGCCCCAGCATCGCCTTCACGACGTCGGACATTTGCACCTTTTCCTTCTCCTCGGTCCATACCCGTTCCCCGTCGCGCATGACCGTGATCCGATCGCAGACGCGGAACACTTCGGGAAGACGATGCGAAATGAAGATGACCCCGATTCCCGAACGTTTCAAGCTCTGCATGATGTCGAACAGCTTCTCGGCTTCCTCGAGGCTGAGCGGAGCGGTCGGCTCGTCGAGCACGACAAACTTGGCGTTCTCGGCGAGCAGCCTCGCGATCAGCACGAGCTGCTTCTCCGACAGCGTCAAATCGCGCACGAGCGCCTTGGGCGATATCGTCAGCCCGAATCGGCCCAGCACCTCAGCCGCCTCTTCGTGAAGCTTGCCCCAGCTTAGCCATGCGTTCGTCTTCGACGAAGCCATCCGGTCGAGGAAAATGTTCTCGGATACGGTCAAGTGCGGCACGAGCGACGTGTCTACCTCCTGGTACACGCAATGGATGCCCGCGCGTTTGGCGTCGGCCGGAGAGCGGAAGACGCGCGATTCGCCTCCGATCTCGATCCGGCCTTCGTCGGTCTCGTAAGCGCCCGACAAAATTTTCATCAGCGTGCTCTTCCCCGCGCCGTTGGCGCCGAGAAGCGCATGGATTTCGCCTCCGCGAACGGAGAAATCGACGTTCTTCAGCGCGGGCACGCCTGCGAACGATTTCGATATTTCGCGCATGTGCAGGGCGTTCGCCCGATCGTCATCCGGCATCGCTTGTCCATCCTTTCCGTAGCTGCGTTAACGTCGTCGATGACAGCAGGAAACGGCGCGGATGTGTCCCGCGCCGTACCCCGTTCCAACCTTGCTTTATCTCTCTGTTCGAATCGTTCGACCGCCGGCTGCTTATTGCGCGCCGACGTTCGCTTCCAGTTCTTTCAGGTAGTCGGTATTGCCGAGCTCGCTTGCGCCCCAGCCTTCGACGTATTCCGAAAGTTCCGCCGTCGTAATGATTTTGTCCGTCGGAAGATCGTCGCGGTGGACGAATACGGGCTCCAGCTGAACGACCGCTTCCGTCTCTTCGCCATAAAACTTCTGGTACAGATAACGGACTTGCACCGTGCCGATCGAGGACGGATCGACTGCCGCGGACGCGATCCACGGACTGGTCGGGTCTTGAATCATTTTCAAGTCCTCGTCGCTCAGGTCGATGCCGTATACTTTGATCTCGTCGCGTCCGGCTTGCTTGATCGCGTTCGCCGCGCCTTTGGCGAATTCGCTCCAGGCCGCCCATACCGCCGTGATGTCGCCTTCGTTCGGATTTTGCTTCAAAGTGGCTTCCATGCGCGTTTGCGTATCCAGCTGCGGATTCGAAGCGTCTCCGAATGCCGCGACCTCTTTAATGTCCGGATATTTCTCCATAAAGGCCCGGTATGCGATTTCGCGGCTTTCCATCGGCGGGAATCCGGGGACCCACACCTTGACGATATTCGCCTTCCCGCCCGTTTCTTCGGCCAGCTTTTCGAGCGTATATTCAGCCATCAACTGGTCGTTCTGTGCGATGTTCGTGATGCCCTCGTAAGCTTCGAGCCCGGAATCGAATGCGACGATCGGAATGCCGGCCGCTTTCGCCTTGTCGAGCCCGCCCGTGAGCGCCTCCGCGTTGCCGTGGTCGACGAGGATGCCGTCGAACTTCTGAGTGACGGCGGAATCCAGATTCGCGGCCATCTTGGACAGATCGTTGTCGGAAGCGAACACTTGCAATTCGCCGCCGTATTTCGCCACTTGCTTCGTGACGCCGTCCAAATATTGCGCGGAGAACGTTCCGGTGTTCAAGCGCATAACGAGCGCGATCCGTTTCCCTTTCAACGCTTCCAGCTCCGGATTGCCCGACGCTTCCGCGGACGCGGAAGGCGACGCGCTCGGCGATTCCGCGGCGGGCGACGATGCTCCCGCGTTGCCGTCTTCCTTGTTGCCGCATGCGGCCAGCACGAGCACGAGCACGAGCGCCAGCGCGACCCAAGACCCCTTGAACTTCCGATGATTCATCTCTGTTTGCCTCCCAAAATCAATGCTGCTAGTTTAAGATAAAATTTACTATAAACTCTTATTCCTAGTATGTCAATCGGTTTTGTGAAAATAAATCGGCAACATTGACGCGGGGATAAGGTTGTCCTCAACCATTCTAGGAGATTTCCGATTCGTTGACAATAACCTTTCGACATCATTCGACGATTCGTTCGCAGGAATACGCTTTCATTCCCTTAATTCGGAGGATTAAGGGTCATTCGGCTTTGGATGAATTTTCGCACAAGACTCCCCCAGCTTCGCGGGACCGATTCGATTTGTACGATTATTCATACAACTTCCTCAACCCAACCTTTCTTACGCCACATTGTGTGCAATAAATCATACAAATTGGTTATATCGCCAACAAAAGCGCGGATGTTTATACGATTTATCGTACAAACAACTCGAGCGGTTCGAAAACCGGATCCCGTTGTCAAGAAAAACCTTCAGGGGAGCCCTGACGATCCTTTCGCATTTGATTCGTTCCCCGCGCTTTCGCTTGCCGCAGTCTTTCCGCACCGTCCGGTTCGCCGTCGTTCGCCTCCTTGCCCCGTCGCCCCAACGTCCAATCGTATTTTCATCCTCTTCTCCTGTCGCCCCGAACCGTTCGGACAGAGGATCCGCTAATTGTGAACAAAACCGGTTTTTTTGCATCTGTGCGGACACAGGATCCGTTACTTGGCTCCGAGACGGCGATTTCGGCCATAAATCATCGAAATAACGGATCGTCTGTCCGATTCATCTTCAAAATGAGAGGGTTTCGGCAAAATAAGGGCTTCTGTGTCCGATCGCAAAAAATCAAGTGGAATGAAGACCCCTCACTAAAACAAAGAAGCGTTCGTCCGCACTCGCGCGGCAAACGCTTCCCTACCGTTCGTATTCGTCACGATCGCGGTCAGAGGATGATCGCGATCAATCCGCCGGAGCCTTCGTTGATGATCCGTCCCAGCGTCTCCTGCAGCTTGTAGCGGGCGTTGTCCGGCATCATCGCGATTTTGCCCTGGATGCCTTCCCGGACGATCGAATGGAGCGACCGGCCGAAAATGTCGGACTCCCAAATCTTGATCGGATCCTTCTCGAAATCCTGCATCAGATACCGCACGAGCTCTTCGCTTTGCTTTTCCGTGCCGATGATCGGCGCGAACTCGGATTCGACGTCCACGCGGATCATGTGGATCGAAGGCGCGGTCGCTTTCAGCCGGACGCCGAAGCGCGAGCCCTGGCGGATCAGCTCCGGCTCGTCGAGCACCATCTCGGCTAGCGAAGGCGCGGCGATGCCGTATCCCGTCGTCTTGACCATCTCGAGCGCTTCCGAGAAACGATCGTATTCCCGCTTGGCGTGCGAGAATTCCTGCATCAGCTGCAGCAGGTGGTCCTTGCCGCGAATTTCGGTGCCGACGACTTCCATCAAGATTTTATCGTACAGCTCGTCGGGCGCGTACAAATCGATCTCGGCGACGCCCTGGCCCATGTTCATGCCGCTGAGGCCGGCCCTGGCGACGAAATCGTACTCCATGAACTGGCCGACGACCCGCTCGACGTCGCGCAGCCGGCGAATGTCCTTGACCGTCTCGCGAACCGAATTCTCGTAGCTCGAACGAAGCCAATGATTCTCGTTCAGCACCATGACCCAGCTCGGGAGGTTGACGTTCACTTCGTGAACCGGGAATTCGTACAGCACCTCGCGCAGCACGCCCATCACTTCATCTTCGCCCATCGTCGCGGCGCTGACGGTCATGACGGGGATATCGTATTTCGCCGCCAATTCGCCGCGAAGCGCTTGCGCTTCCTCGCTCTTCGGCCGGGCGGAGTTCACGACGAGCACGAACGGCTTGCCGACCTCCTTCAGCTCCCCGACGACCCGCTCCTCCGCGTCGACGTAAGCGCTGCGGGGAATTTCCGCGATCGTTCCGTCGGTCGTCACGACGACGCCGAGCGTGGAGTGCTCCTGGATGACCTTGCGCGTGCCGATCTCGGCCGCTTCCTGGAATGGAATCGGATCCTCGAACCAAGGCGTCGTAATCATGCGCGGACCGCTCTCGTCCTCGAAGCCTTTCGCTCCTTCGACGGTATAACCGACGCAATCGACGAGCCGGACGTTCACTTCAAGACCTTCCGCAACCTTGAGCTGTACCGCGTTGTTCGGCACGAACTTCGGTTCCGTCGTCATAATCGTTCTTCCCGCGGCGCTCTGCGGCAGCTCGTCAATCGCTCTGACCCGATCCGCCTCATGCGCGATATTAGGTAAAACAACGGTTTCCATGAACCGTTTGATAAAGGTCGATTTGCCCGTGCGGACGGCACCCACGACCCCGAGGTAGATGTCGCCGCCGGTGCGTTCGGCGATATCTTTGAAAATGTCCACTTTTTCCACTGAGATTCCCTCCCATCGTAATCGCGAAGCTTTCGTGACCCGCCTTCAGGGCGGAACTCGTACACGAACTTGGACTTGTAACATTGTATGTGCGAATGTCCCGATTATGACGCCGTCCGCACAAAATGTTCGTCCCCCGCGCTCGCCGTCCGCCGGTGCTCTGTCGTTTCCCCCATGAGCATATGAAAAAAGAGAGACACGTATGTCATCTCTTTAAGAGGTAGTTCAAAAAGTCCAATTTTGATCACGAAGGGATCCAGGAAGCGGATTCGACATCGAATCTTGAATTCAGCCGGTTCTTTCGGTACTCACGTAGGTCTGACTACGCTCCGTTCCTCATCACCGGTCTTCATCCAACCTTCCCGGATGCATGGGCGAGCAGTTCGCCGTCAGGCGAACGACCAGCCTCGGTGCTGAAAATCGGACTTTTTGAACAAGCACTTTAAGTGGAAATGAAATTTCGATTGAATTACGATGGGCCGTCTCTTCTATGGAAGGATCGCCTGCGGCTCGCCGTCGGTCCAATGGTAGACCGGGGATCGCACAGGCACGAAATAGGAAGCTTCGGTCAGCGCGCGGCGCAAATCTTCCTCCGGCAGCGGCGCGGCGTTCTCCTTGCGCAGCGCGGTGGCGATATCGATGCCGTAGTCCGCGTACACGATGCCTTCCCCGTCCACAAGCAGCTCGAGCGTCTGCTGCGAATACATGCTCCGGATCGCCGGAGCTTTCATCCCGAGCTTGGCGTAGTCCAGCGCGTAAAAGCCCGGATACCTCTCGTCGCCGGCCGGGACGCGGTTCGCGTTAGCAGAAGCGTAAGCGGCCGCTTTTTTCTGCACGTCGGCGATCGTCTGGAATACGTTCAGATCGAGCAGCTTCACGGTCGGGTCGGCGATCTCGTCGATGATCAGAAACTGATAATTGCCGCCGTTCTCGAAAGCCGCCTTCGGCACGTTCGCGAGATAGCCCGAGCGTTGCAGCTTGCCGAAATCGATCTTGTATTTCTCGTATTGCGGCGTGCTTTCGTCGGCGTTCTGGATCGGGAGCAGACCGGTTTGCTCCCGATACCGATCGATGGCGTCCTGGACGAGCATGACGGATTCCCTGGCCGATGCGTCGCTTCCCGGCGAGTTGCCGTCCGGATACAGACAGCCGGCCGACGCCAGCAGCAGACCGGCCGCGCCTGCCGCGGCGAGCGTCTTGCGGAACAATTTTGCAAACATCATTTCAATCCTCTCAACTCTAGTTAGCTTTCCCGGTCGTCCCCGTCTTGCAGCTCTTGCAGCCTTTTGCGCACGGCCGCCTTGAGCGGATCCTCCGGCACGCGGACGGTCACGTTCCCGTTCGTCCGCGCTTGACAGGACAGACGCACGCCTTCCGCCAGCAACCCGCCAAGCTTTCTCGACTCGGCTTGCGTAGGCGGCCGAAGAGAAGCGGCTTGGTCTTCCGCCACGCTCACTTTGCACATCAGGCAGCCGGCCACGCCCCCGCAGCGGGTGCGTATGGCGACTCCAGCGCGCCGGGAAGCTTCCAGCAGCGTCGTTCCCGGACGGACGGAGACGGATTTGCCGTCCGGAAGAAATGTTACCGAATCGCGCCCGCTCACCGTTCGTCTCCCCACGCGCCCGCATACCGCATAACCACGGCGGCCGTTTCGTCCGAAAGCCGGTTCCGGCGCACGAGCTCCTGAAGCAAGGGCATATGCTGCTCCGGACGGTCGGCGATCAGCCGGCCGGCGAGCGCGGCCCTGTCCGGGCGATCCCGCAGCACGTTGAACAGCAGCTCATGGCCGAGCGGCACGACCGGAATCTCGCCGCCCGGCGGCCCAAGCCAATCGGAAGCCGGGTACAACACTTCGTTCACTTCCGTCGCATAGACCGATTGCCCCGCGCTTACGCGAAAACGTCCGACCAATTCGACCGTCGTTCCGCCGATCCGGTAATGCGACAGGATCGAACGGTATTTGTCCGTCGTGCTCTCCTCGGGCCCGTCCAACGCATATTCCCGCAGCTTGGCGTGCGCGAGTCCGATTTCCGTTTCGTCGACGTACAGGTCCAAATCGCGGGGAGGGCGCTCGAGCGCCGCACCGCGCAAGGCAAGTCCGGTGCTGCCCCCGACGACGTACCGGATTTCGCGATCGAGCAGCGCCGCCAGCTTCGCCAGCGCCGCCGCGGGCACTTCGTTCCGCATGTCGGCCACTTCCGTTTCTCGTCATAAAAGGTTGTTAAAAGTAAAATTTGTTCATGGCGACGATGACGCCTTCCCGTTCGACGATCGCCTGGCAGCCCAACCGGTATCCCGCGTCCAATTCTTCGGGGCCCAGACGATCCCATTCGGCGTCGTTCGCTTCGGACAGCAGCTCGGCCCCTTCCCGCACGATGCACCGGCATCTCGCGCACGTCCCCCGCGAGCAATTGTATTGCCAATCCACTCCTTCGGATTGCGCGATCTTCAGCAGCGTCTCGCCGATCCGCGTCGGCACGGTTTTCTTAAGGGTTCGTCCGGTCAACGTAATCATGTAGGATACCCTCCGCGTTTGTTAAGCTATAGGATGGAAATAAGTCCGCACAGTACGCCGTAGATCAGCATGATGACCGCGACGAGCGACAAGGCGATTCGGATCCAGCCTTTCGTTTTCATTCGCGCGAACGTAATGACGAGCGCGGCGATCACCATCAAGCCGATTCCGATCAAGGACAGCCACATCTTGCTCATGGCGTCCAACTGGGCGGCCATTAACGTCTGCGCCAGCCATGCCATATTCTCTCCGCCTCCCAACAAGCTCAAATGCTATATATTATACCATTCGAACGGTTGGAAGACAAAGGAGACGCTAGATTCGGCAGCGCTTTCGCGTCCGTCGGCACAATGCGAAATCCCGCGTGATGCCGGCTTATTCGGTAAGCGGGCGCACGCGGGATCGCTCATTTCTTGACCATCATCTTGATCAACGACTCCAGGCTGTTCAAGTTCATGCCGCTCTTCTTGACGGCGCCGACGATTTCCTTGATCGTATCCTCGGTTACGGGAACGTTCGCCATCGCCGACACTTGCTTGATCAGCTGCCTGAGCTGCGCTTCGTTATGAACCGTGCTCGGCGTGACGCCGCTGGCGATTTTTTTGATCGAGTTTTCCGTTATTTTCTTCCCCGTTTTCTTATTGACGGCGCCGAGCAGATCCTTCGGAAATTTGTCCATGCTTCTCCTCCTCCGGGTAGTTGCACTGCATCCTATGAGGAGCGTCGGAGAAGCGTGTGGGCGAATCGCCGTCCCGGGAAGCCGTCAGTCGCCTTGAATCCAGCGGTTCGCGGATTCCGTGGCGACTTCTTCGATCTCGTGGGTGCGAACCCTGCCCATGAGCGCGCCGACAGCGCTGTTCGGCGACAAGCCTTCGAAGAGCACCGCGTGCAGCTGATCCGTGATCGGCATTTCGACGTTGTGCCGCCGGGCCAGCGTATACGCCGCTTTCGTCGTGCGAACCCCTTCGACGACCATGCCCATGCGGTCCAGCACTTCGGACAGCGGCATGCCTTGCGCCAGCATCGAACCGGCCCGCCAATTGCGGCTGTGGCGGCTCGTGCACGTGCCGATCAGATCTCCGACGCCGGCCAATCCGGCGAACGTCAGCGGATTCGCGCCGAGCGCCTCGCCGAGGCGGGCGATCTCCGCCAATCCGCGCGTAATCAGCGCGGCCTTGGCGTTATCCCCGAAGCCGAGGCCGTCCGACAAGCCGGCTCCCAGCGCGATAATGTTCTTGATCGCCCCGGCCGTCTCGACGCCGACCAGATCCGGATTCGTATACACCCGGAAATAGGAATGGTTCATGAACAAATCCTGGGCCGCCTCCGCGCATGCCAGCTCCTTCGCCGCGACGACGATCGTCGTCGGATGCTGCAGCACGACCTCCTCGGCATGGCTCGGCCCGGACAAAACGACGATCGAATGCTCCGATCTTCCGAGCTCCTCCGACAGGACGACGGACATTCGCTTCAAGGAATCGGACTCGTAGCCCTTCGTCGCGTGAATGACCAGCGCGTCGTTGTGTATCGCTTGCGCCGCCTGGCGGGCGACGTCCCGCATCGCCGAAGACGGCGCGACGAACAGCACCGCTTCGGCTCCTTCGGCCGCTTCGGCCATATCCGTCGTAGCCGTAATATCCTTCGGCAGCTCCGCGCCGGGAAGGAATCGTTCGTTCCGGCGCGTGCGGTTGATCTCCTCCGCCTGCGCCGAATTGCGGGTCCACAGCTTCACGCGGTGGCCGTTGTCGGCCAATACGCGAGAGAGCGCCGTTCCCCAGCTGCCCGCCACGAGGACGGCGATTTTTTTACGCGCCATGAGGCTCACCCTTTTTTCCGCTGCCGAGTTTGTTTTCCGTTCCGTTGATCAGCTTGACGATATTTTTGCGATGCCTGTATACCGCCAGCACGGCGACGACGAGACTTCCCCACACATAGGCCGCCTCCATGCCGAACAAGAAGATCGCGACCGGAAGGAGCACGGCGAATATCATCGATCCCAAAGAGACGTAACGCGTAAAAACAATCGTGAGAATGGCGATGATTCCGGCGATCAGCGCGGGGTAAAACGCCCACACGATCAATGCCCCGATCGTCGTCGCGATGCCTTTGCCGCCTTTGAAGCGGAAGAAAATCGGCCAATTATGTCCGGCGATCGCCGCCAGGCCGCCCGCGACGGGCCCCCAGGCGCTTCCGTCGCCGAGCCATCCGCCGACAAGCGCCCCGATTACCCCTTTGGCGATATCCAACGCGAAGACGGCGATCGCCGGCCCTTTGCCGAGCACCCTAAGCGTGTTCGTCGCGCCGGCGTTGCCGCTGCCATGCTCCCGAATGTCGATTTTTTTCAGCCAGCGCGAGAACAAAATACTGAACGAGATCGAACCTAGCAAATAACTTGCGATAACTGCGATAATCGTATCCAACACGCCGTTCTCCCCTATTCTTGATCGGACTTCTTACGGGTGAACAATCGAAGCGGGGTTCCTTCGAACGCGAAAGCCGCCCGGATTTTGTTCTCCAAGTAACGCTCATAAGAAAAATGCATCAGCTCGGGGTCGTTGACGAAAATGAGCATCGTCGGCGGCTTTACGGCGATCTGCGTCGCGTAGTTGATCCTCAGCCTGCGCCCCTTGTCCGTCGGGGGCGGATTCATCGCGATCGCATCCGAAATGATGTCGTTCAGCACGTTCGTTGGTACGCGCAGCGCATGCTGCTCCGCGACTCTGTCGATGAGGGGGAACAGCTTGTTCAGCCGCTGCTTCGTCTTCGCGGACAAGAACGTGACGGGCGCGTACGTCATGAACAGGAATTGCTCGCGGATCGCGTTCGTAAAACGCTGCATCGTCTTGTCGTCCTTCTCGACGATATCCCATTTGTTGACGACGAAGATCGCGGCTTTGCCGTTCTCGTGCGCATAGCCGGCGATATGCTTGTCTTGCTCGATAATGCCCTCTTCGCCGTTGATCACGACGAGTACGACGTCCGCGCGTTCGATCGCCTGCATCGCCCGCATGACGCTGTACTTTTCGGTCGTCTCGTACACCTTGCCTCGCTTGCGCATGCCGGCCGTATCGATGAGCACGTATTTCTGGCCGTCCTTCTCGAACGGCGTATCGATCGCGTCCCGGGTCGTGCCCGCGACATTGCTGACGATGACGCGCTCTTCGCCGAGAATCGCGTTCACGAGCGAGGATTTGCCGACGTTGGGCCGTCCGATGAGCGCGACCTTGATGACGTCTTCATTGTACTCTTTATCTTCCTTGACCGGAAGCTTGCGAACCGCTTCGTCCAGCAAGTCGCCGATGCCCGTGCCGTGGGAACCGGATAGCGGCAAAGGATCTCCGAAGCCGAGCGAATAAAATTCGTAAATATCGTCCATTCGTTGCAAATTGTCCACTTTGTTGACGCCGAGAACGATCGGCTTGCGCGAACGAAACAACAGTTGGGCCACTTCTTCGTCCGCGGTCGTCACGCCCGCCTTGGCGTCGACCATGAACAGGATGACGTCGGCTTCTTCGATCGCTAGCTCCGCCTGCATCCGCACCGATCGCAGCAAGCCGTCTTCCCCGTCGATCTCGATGCCGCCGGTATCGATGACGTGGAACGAACGGCCGTTCCATTCTCCCGTTCCGTAGATACGGTCGCGGGTTACGCCCGGCTTGTCTTCGACGATCGCGAGCCGATCGCCGATGATCCGGTTAAATATCGTGGACTTGCCTACGTTAGGCCGTCCGACGATGGCGATTACGGGTCGTGCCATGTTTTCACTCCTCAACAGGTCAACCGAATCGTCGGCCGATGCCGGCCGGAATCAGTTGCAATCACGAATCTCATCATATCAAAAATCGGCCCGCTTGGCTAACGAATATTGCCATCCGCCTTCATCTTAACCGGGATTGCCCCGTCAATCGCGAGCGACGATAATCATCAGATCTTCGTCGATCGCATGAGCCGCGCAATCCAGGATTTTCTCCAGCAATTGGGCGACTGTCTGCAGGTGCTCCCGGTCCTTCGCGAATACGATCGGGGCGCCGCCCCCGACGTATTCGCGGATCGTCGTCACGATGCCCACGATTCTAGCCATCCTGCTTCGCCTCCGCGCTCTTGCGGTTGGCCGACGTCGGCGTGCGGACGGCCGCTTCGAGCAAGGGCACGTTGCTCACGGCCAGGAACGCTTTATCGTCGTCTTTCTCGCGCGGCAATACGAGAAGAGCCAACGTTCCGGTGCGAAGCTCCAGCTTGCCGATCGGCAGCAGGGCGGGATCCCCGTCGTCCCGATAGACGCCGAGCCGGGTCGACACATCGTACAATATCGCCTGCCGCTGCCCCATGTTGGCGATCGTCACTTTCCCGTCGTCGTTCTTCGGCTTAAGCAGGAAGCCGATGCCTTGACGAGCGATAATGTCCCGGTTCTCCTCTAAGCCGACGTTCATCATGTAGACGTCCCCGACGTACAAATTCGGGCCGTCCAGGCGAACGGGCGCCATTTCGATATCGGCGATATGGGCTATTTTTTTGCCCTTCATGAAATAACGGGCGAACGCCATCGATGCCAAACCCGCGATCGCCCCCGCCCACCAATTCAGCCAAAGCGCGAACAGACTGGTCGCGAAAGCGGTGAAAATCGACAAGTAATTGCGCCCCTCGAAAACGACGGCGATTCCTTCGATATAAGCCGCTCCCCTCGGCACGAGCTCCAACTCGTCGATCGCGCTCAGCGTATTGCGTTCCATCGTCCGCACCTCGCGGAACTGCTGAGCGGCAAGCGCCAGAAACGTGATCGCCGTATAATCCTCGTGATACAGCGCGGGGACGGCGACCGCCCCGAGCGCGCCGGCAATCAAGCCCAAGGCGAGATGAATGATCTTCCCGTGCGGATACGCCGGATATTGGCGATAATCGGTTCGGAGCATGGACACCCGGGCCGCCATGCCGAACGCCGTCCCGGCGATGACCGCAGTCAATTCCTTATGCGAATGAAGCCAATCGAGCATCATGATCGTTGTTCGCCGCCTTTCTCTCCGCTTCCGAGCAATCCTTTCGCCGCCAGCTTCCCGAACGCGGCCGCGAGTTCCGTCCACGCTCGGGCGAACAAGACGGCGATCCACCAGGCGCATAGCCATTGCGCCGTCCATTCGGAGGAGAACGGGCCGGCTTGCGATGCGAGGAGCGCGGCGGTCCCTCCCGCGAAGAGCTCGCTTGCCGTAATCGCCAGCGCCTGCTCGTTCAACGAGCGGAACGACAGCGCCGCCAGCAAGCCGACAATCAACGCGATCCCCCACGGCAGGAAGCCGTGCACGAATCCGTATGCGGCGAAAGCCAGCCGTTCCAGCAACAGCGCGACGGCTCCGACGAGCAAGCCGGCCGATATCGCCTTCCAGCGGCTTGCGGGCGGCAATCGCAAGGCCACGAACAATACGGCCAGTACTGTCCAGGCCCAGGCCCCGTTCACGGAATAAGCGGGAGTCAGCCGAATGTTCCCGAACAAGGCGATCGGCCATACCGACAGGAAGACGCCGACGGTCCAATGGGGCAGCTCTCCGGCCGGTTCCTCCCTCCAACCGCTCCACCATAGAATCGTCGCGACGAGCCACAAAAACGCGGCTCCGAATATGGGAGACATCCGCTCACCTCCATGTCGCTAGTATGCGCCTGTAAGGTCGGTAAACATGCCATCGGTTCGGTGACGACGAACAAAAAACGGCGATTCGGGAACCTTCTCCCGGATCGCCGCCGAATGTCTTTGTTCGAAACGATAGGTCACTCAACACAGCAAAAACGTCACATGACGGTCATTTTGCACCTTCGGCTTCTTCCGATGCTTAGTAAGCTTACGAAGCTCGGAGTATAATTGTATTTCGTACAACTAAATTAGGTCCAACTCGAGCATTCCGGTTTGATAATTGCATAACTACAACTAATTCAGCCTCTTTCCCTTCATTCTCGCCCAGTTCGGAGATATTAGTTGTATTTCGTGCAATTAGTTAAAAATATCGTAAAATTTCCGGACAATTAGTTGTACGCAGTACAACTAGTGTTAGGAATGTGGCGGGGGCATGAGACGCCAGAGTGCGGAGTAACGATGTTCAAAGGCAGTGACGGAGTTCGGGGTTACGGAAAAGGGCGGAGTGCGAAGGTTCCGTGGCGGAGGACATCGTCACTCCTTCCGATAGACAAGAAAACCCGCCACGGAGGGCGGGTCTCTTCGATCGTCTTACTTGAATTTGCTCAGCTTGTCGCCGAAACGCTCGCCGAGATTGAAGCTCATGCTTTCCGCGGGAGGAAGGTTCGCCTCTTCTCTCGAGCCGCGCGGCGAACGCGATTCGCGCTCCGGACGGGCAGGCGCCTCTTCCGTCTCCTTGATGGACAAGGATACGCGCTTTTCCGCCGGATTGAAGTCCAGCACTTTCGCTTGCACTTCCTGGCCTTCCTTCAGCACTTCGTGCGGCGTGGCGATATGGCGGTGCGCGATCTGCGAAATGTGCACGAGACCCTCGACGCCGGGAGCGATTTCCACGAATGCTCCGAAGCTGACGAGACGCTTGACGACGCCCGTAACGATGTCGCCAGCGTTGAACTTGCCGACGGCCGATTCCCAAGGGCCCGGTTGAGCGGCCTTGATGCTCAGCGAGATTTTGCCGATCGAAGGATCGACCTTCAAAACCTTCACCGTAACGGAATCGCCTTCGGAGACGACGTCCGCCGGATGGGCAACATGCTGCCAAGCCATCTCGGAGACGTGCACGAGCCCGTCGATTCCGCCGATGTCCACGAACGCGCCGAACGGCGTCAGGCGTTGGACTTTGCCTTCCAGCACTTGACCCGGCTCGAGGCCGCTCATGATCTGTTGCTTTTTCTCTTCGTATTCGGCTTCGAGAACTTCTTTCGCCGACAGGATGACCTTGTTGTTCTCGCGGTCGAGTTCTTTGACTTTGACCTTGATCGTGCGGCCCTTGTAACCGCTGAAATCTTCGACGAAATGACGCTCGACCATAGAAGCCGGAATGAAACCGCGAACGCCGACGTCCGCGACCAGGCCGCCTTTGACGACGTCGGTCACGACGACTTCGAACGCTTCGCCGTTATCGAACTTCGCCTGCAGGTCGTCCCAAGCGCGGGGAGCGTCCGCTTGGCGCTTGGAGAGCACGAGCGATTCCTTCGCATCGTTGATGCTGACGATTTTCGCTTCGACTTCTTGACCGATTTGGACGGCATCGGCGGCATTCTCCAGGTTGACGGAGGAAAGCTCGCGCAACGGAATGACGCCGTCGTATTTATATCCAAGGCTAATGTACGCTTGGTTGTCGTCGATTTTGACCACCGTGCCTTTCACGGTGTCCCCTTTCTTCAAGGTTACGACGTTCTCCAGTTCATCCTGGCTGACGTTTTCCGCCGCCTCTGCCACCGCCTCTGCTGCCGGCTCCGTTGCCGGCTCTGTTGCCGCGGTTTCCTGAACGTTGATTTCTTCAGACATGAAAATTACCTCCTCAGTTCTACCCCAACTTTATTTAAACCCGCTTCTTGCGGCGCTTAAATCTGGCTTGCACGAGCGTACGAGAACCAAATAATGCCTTTAGTATGATGGTTTCTTCGCGGAAACATGCATCCCTCACGAAGCCGGTCGGCCCGATTCAAGCATTTCCCGGATTCGGGACATGACGAGCTCGGTCGCTTCCTCCATGCTTTCGGTCGTTCCTTGTTCCGCGTATGGCGTCAAATCGATCGGCGCCCCGTAAACCGCGAGCATTTTGCGGAAGGGACGATACTCTCCGATCAGAGCGACCGGGACGATCACGGCTTTGGCGCGAATCGCCATCGACACCGCTCCTCGCTTGCCCATGCCGACCGCTTGGTTGCGGGTTCCTTCCGGAAAGATGCCCATCACCTTGCCGCTTTGCAAAAGCGCGATCGCGGTGCGGATCGCTTCCTTACTCACGCCTCCCCGTTTGACGGGAAAAGCTCCGACGGCCCGGATCAGCGATCCGAACACCGGAATGCGGAACAGCTCTTCCTTGGCCATGTAATGCACTTTGCGTGGAACCCAAACCCCCAGCGTGATCGGATCCTGCAGACTTTTATGATTGCTGCATAACACGACCGGCCCTTCGCGGGGAATGTTGTCGACGCCTCTCGGTTCCAACCGGTAGAGCAGGATGTAAGCGACGCGGAGAATGATCCTTGCGAAACGGTATAACATAATCTACTTCTCCTCCGCCGAAATGGTGCTTGCCGCGGCAAGTCCCCATTGCACGATGATCTGCGCGACCTCGTCCGCCGTCTTGCCGGTCGAATCGAGCAGCCGGGCGTCCGCAGCCTGCACGAGCGGCGCGATCTCCCGTTCCCGGTCCATCCGGTCGCGTTCGGCGATCTCCCGTTCCAACTGCTCGAGCGCGATCCCGGAATCGGATCCCATCTCGAGATGCCGGCGCTTCGCCCGCTCCATCGGCGATGCCGTGAGAAACACCTTCAATTCGGCGTCCGGGAGGACGTGCGTGCCGATATCCCGGCCGTCCATGACGACGCCCTTGTCCGCGGCCATGCGCCTCTGAAGCTCGGACATACGCTTTCGTACGCTCGACAGGCGAGCGACATAGGATACGTTGCGATTGATATCGAGGGTTCTCAATTCGGCGCTGACGTCCTTCCCGTCCACGATGACCCGTTGGGCTTCCGGTCCAGGCAGCAGCTCGATGTTCAAGCCGTCCGCCAACCGGCCTACGCGGTCTTCGTCCCCGGGATCCAGTCCGGCCTCGAGCGCCCGGAGCGTCACCGCCCGGTACATCGCGCCCGTATCTATGTAGATATATCGAAGAGCGCTGGCGACCTTCCGGGCGACCGTGCTCTTGCCGGCGCCGGCGGGTCCGTCGATCGCGATATTGATCCGGTGCGTATGAGTTGCGTTCATGTGAGCAAGATGAGCCTCCTACAAGCCGACGACAAGAAACGGATCGTTGCCGCAATACTTCAAAAAATAAGGCAGGCGAAGCCTGCAAGGATCGAGAAAATTATACCACAGGGCATCCGAGGATGCAAAAAAAACGACATCGGACGCTAACGATGCGTGTTCAAAAAGTCCGATTTTCAGCACCGAGAAGGTTGGATGAAGACCGGTGATGAGGAACGGAGCGTAGTCAAATCTACGTGAGTACCGGAAGAACCGGCTGAATTCAAGATTCGATGTCGAATCCGCTTCCTGAATCACTTCGTGATCAAAATTGGACTTTTTGAACAACCGCTAACGGCCGGATTCCCGGAGGGGAATTCCCTTCGAGTCGTCCGTCGCCGTAATCCAATGCCGGATAGCCGGAACTTGCAATGCAAGCTGGGCTGCGATCAACAATACGGCGAGCCACTTCGCCGCCGCGCGCAGCCGCTTCTCGATGCGATCCGACCAAGCCGGAAAATCGTCCGGCCCGTTGCCGTCCTCGCGCGTAACCATTCGCTTCGTCCTCCGGGTTCGCCGCGACGAAGCCGGGCCAGCCGCATCGGAATCAATCCTTGCGCATGTCCAATTGGCGTTCGAAGCAATAGCGAACGATTTTTTGGCGGTCGGAATCGGAAATGTCCACGAAGCGCATCATGATCAAATGCTTGTCCGGTTCGACCGGAATGATCCGGACGACCTCTCCTTCGAATTTGGCATGCGCGATCGATCCGCCCCTATAGCTTAATAATAGCCAACACGAGAGAATCGCATTCGGCGCGATCGGCCACCGGCGCTCGCACAAGAAAGAAGCTCCTCCGCCGCCGATGTCTTCGGTCACCGCCACGAGCTTGAACTTGTCCCCGCAATTGACGGCGAGCTCCAGATTCGCGTCGACGCGAAGAAAGCTCCTTCTCTGCTCTTTAGATATTTGTTCGGGCTCGGGCATGCGAATCGCGACGAGCGGCACTTTCTCCGAGCGGAATCCGGACACGGAGCTGGAGAACAGATGCTTGACCCCATCCTGGGTGAAATAATAAAGCAACATCGGCTCCCCCAGCTGCGCCCGGTATAAGCCGCGGGTTTTCTCATTCAATGGACGTTCGATGTAGAGGTTCTGTTCGTCCATATCCGCGACGCGCGAACGCAGCGTAACGGGCTCGGCGTCGGATTCCGATTCCGTCTGGATATACATCATCTGGTTGATTTTCGGCAGCACCCATAACCCTCCATGTCGAGCCTTGGCCAAGGCCGACGATTCGTCGTTTTCATTATAGCAGGCATGGGAGAATAAGGGAACGACAAAGCGCCGCCCCCGGGCTACCCGCTCGGGAGGCGGCGCTCCGCCGCGATCTTATTTGAAGAGCGCCTTGTTCGCCCCCGGAATTTCTTCGATCGTCTCTTCCAGGCCGGTGTCGGCGTTCATGAATATTTTGTAGGCGTGGCCGTTGATCCTGCCTCTGAATTCATGGCACAACGTCGGCTCCCGCATCTCGTTCTCGATCAACGCCAGCGAATAGTTATCGACCTTGAAATCCGGATTCAGCCCCTTCTGGGCTTTCTCCTTGGCGATCTTCGGCTTGCCGGGAATGAGCGTTTGCTGGGCGAATACGTGATCCGTCGCCTGCATGCCGACGACTTCCCCGTTATCCAGCGCGACCCGGACCGTCAGCTTGTCCGGATAGATCTTCACGCCGTTGTCCGTTCTGGCGTACGTAAATACGGCCACATGATCGTATTCGTCGTACGTGATCGGAGTCATGTTCTTATAGCCGTGCCGAAGCAGAAATTGCGAGCCCTTGTTCCTGGCCGTGTCGAAATCGATTTTCCGGCTCTTGACGTTGCGCGTGTTCATGAACCAGAGCATATGGCCGCCCTTCCGGGTGTAGTCCATCTGGATGTCGGAACCGTCGCGCCCCTTCGCGGTAACGGTATAAGCCGGCAAGTCGGTGTTGCTGCCGTCCTCGACGACGTTCAAATCGCCATCGGCTTGATTCCCGAGAAATTCGCGCGCCTTGTGCGCGATTTCCTGCGGGCCCATATCCTTGCCTTGCAGACCGGCGGAAGACAGCTTGCGGTCGGTCGACATCGCCGACGGTCCCCATTCGTTCTCGGGGTAGGCGCCCATCTGCTTGTCCACCGCCTTGAATCCGTCGATGATCGTATTGCCGTGCGGGCTGTTCTGCGCGCTGGCGATCGCCACTTCGACGTCCATCCAGCGCAGGCGGTCTTTAATGACGGACTGCTGGACCTTGTCAAGCTCCTTGTTGATCGACTCGGACGTCTTGTAGAGCGATTTCATCGTTTTGAGCTCTTCCGGCGTCAGAGGCTGCTTCGTCAGGTCGCGCACGGCGGTTCGATAGGCGAAATTGGAAATGCGCGACAGAAATTGCTCGGCCTTGTTGAACGGGAGCATCGCCAGCGGCAGCTGGTTGATTTCGTTCTGCGCTTCGCTCGTGAGCCTCCACACGTTGACTAGGCCTTTCCGCTGCATGCCATGGGAGGCGGAAGATACCGCCAGCGTTTGCCCCAATTGGTCGTGCAAGCGCCCCAGATGATGGCTAAGATCGTGAAACGCGCGTTGATACTGGTTCTCCGCCTTGATCAAAACAGCGTTTTTCTCCTGGTGCTCCTGGTACCCCCAGACGAGCGCGCCGATAAACAGCAAGGTGGCAATCGGAAACATAATGGAGCTTAATCGAGCGTACATGAAAACCGACCCCTTTCATTCCCATACGGTATGCCCTTATTGTGGGATGAAGGAATCGACTTTATGCGCCGCCCGGAGTCGAATGTCGTTCGCAAAAAAGGCGCCGTCCCGATCGGACTTGCCGATCTAGAAGAGCGCCTCTTCCTCGATATCGAAATCGTGGGCGTTGCTGCACAGGCATTGCTTGAAGCCGGTATCCACCCGGCCCTTGTCCTTGCGGCCCCGCAAAATAAATTTCTCGTTGCAGCGATTGCACCTGATCGTCACCTTGTACCGATGATTCAACGGACCTCTCTCCCTTAAAGCGGTTGTTCAAAAAACTTTCCCGAATGTGCCCACAACCCAGTATCGACAGATCGGTCAAAATTTAATCTCTTCTTCCCGTTTCAAAAACCGGAAAGGCGAGATGGCCACCGCGTTGTTGACGAGGCGCATGCCGATGAACCAGAGCGCGAACATGAACGGCACGGCCAGCCACATCCAAGCGGCCGGAACGGTAAGCAGCAGGAAGTCGTACACGCCGTGCCAGACGAGCGGAATAAGCAAGGCCAGCCTCACGTGCAATCTGGCGTTCTTGCCGGTCATGAATTTCGCTTTCCCCATCGAGTACCCCATGAACACGCCGAACAAGGCGTGCGCGGATACGGGAAGAAGCGCCCTCATCAGCAGCGACCCGATCGTCGCGGGCTGCAATATCGCGTACAGCACGTTCTCCAGCGTGGCAAAGCCGAGCGAGACGGCAACGGCGTAAACGATGCCGTCGTACGGCTCGTCGAATTCGGTATGATTATAAATGATATGGTAAAGGACGAACCACTTGAAAAATTCCTCCACCGCCGCGGAGATGATGAAGGCGTAGACGAACGGCGACTCGCCCCACCATAGGACGAAGCTTCGTTGCACGATCATAATCGGCAGAACGATCAACACTCCGGTGAGGAACATCTTCAGCACGACGGATATCGGCTCGGAATCGTAGCGATCTTTCCAGTAAAAATAAGCCAGAAGCGCGATGCCCGGAATGATCGCGGCAGCCAACACCGACAGGAGCAGCATGATTTCGTTCCTCCTTTCCTTTTAATTATAACAGGAAAACGAAGGACCGGAGTAAAGAACATTTCGTGAAGACTGGAAAAAAGTGCATTTCACCCGAGGCAGACCCCCTATGAGCGATTAAGCCTCACTCCTTACGGCGCTTGCCCACAATCAAGTGAATGACGACAGTGCACTCCCCTTAAACAAACTGGGATGCCCCCAGGTCGTCTCGCGACCTTAAGGACATCCCCTTGGAGCTTGCTCCGGATTAATTCGCGAAGTGTTCGGCCAATACCTGAACCGCTTGCGAGCTAATGACGACTTGGCCGTATTCCTCCAGCACCGCGGGCGTAATCGTCGTCGCTTCGCCGTATTCCGCCAGCACGGCGATGAGCGCGTGGTAGCCGGAGCTTTCCATGCCGGCCGGATCGAAGCACAATACCCACTGGTCCTGGTAGCGGTACATTCTTCCTTCGTTCGTCAAGCGGCCCGCGAGCGTCTTCGCCGCGCCGATCGCGTCTTCGATGTCTCGGAACCGATATATGATGGCTTCGCTTTGCTCAAGCGTTACTTCGAGCTCGTAGACTTCCTCTTCGTCGTCCGCCGCGGATTCCGTTTCTCTCTCGATCTTCCCGCGGGTTACGATGACGACCATGCCTTGCGCAGGCATCGCGAACACTTCGACGGCCAGCGGTCCGGAAGCGTCGAAACCCAGTTCGTTGTATGCCTGATCCATCATTTCGCTGAACAGCTCGTGCACCTTCGGAATCTCGCGCCACATGTCTTCCTTCTGGATCCCGCGCTCCGTCAGATCGTCGAACGTGAGGAATATCCTAATCTTGTCTTGGCTGAGCCGCTCCATCCTCATGACAGGATCCTCCTTCTGCCGGTGATAACAGCTTATGTTTATGCATATAATGCGTGAATGAAACTTTCTTGACAACATGTTATCACTTCTCCCGCGGAAATGCACTAGGGAAAACCCTCGAAACACAAAAAAACGGCACCGTTCCCCTTGCGGGGAACAATGCCGCCAACGTTCGACCGGTATTCCGTTATAAACGACGATGTCCGTTCTCTTCCAGAATGGAATCGATTTCCTTGCTCGCTTCCGGGTCTTGGGAAATCAAATGCTTCACCGTTTCCAGATCCTCTTCCTTGGAAGAGGACGATTTCGCGCGGCCGTCGCCGTCCGTCCGGCGCACGCTGCTCGCGAACTTCATGTTGATCGCCTTGCCGATGGCATCGTCCTTCATGCCGTTCACGCGCGATCTCAGCTCTTGGCCGACGGCCGCGGCGACCGCAGACATTCGTTCGTTGCGCCGAATCATCATGACGACGGCCGCACCCGCCAATCCGCCGATGACGAAAGATCCGAGTTTCATTTGACACCTCCTTGGGTATTATTTTTAGCCGCACCGGGTCTGGACATGCTCCATCAAATTAAGGAAGACGTCTGTCGAAACGCGGACAAGTTATGTTACAATCGTACGGAAATGCATGCGCTTCCGCCGCCTGCAAAATCGATCGGAGGAACTTCCCGCTATGAAATATCGTCCGCTTGCCGCGCTCATTGCCATCCTGTTGCTGTCCGCATCCCTTGCCGCTTGCGGCGGCGGTCCCGGGAACGAAGCCTCCCGGCCATCCCCAGACTCGCCTTCCTCTTCCGCGCTAGAAGGCCCGGAAGCGTCGCCGCCGTCTCCCCGGAAGGAAGTTCAAGAGGCGACGCCTTCCGCCGAACCGGAACAAACCGCGGAACCGTCGCCGGCCGAAAAAGCCTATCGCATGAACGACAATTATGTCATCGTCCCGATCGACAAGGAAGCGACCGACGGCAAAGTCGTTCTGCTCACCTTCGACGACGGGCCGAAGGCGCCGGAAACGCTCGATCCGATTCTCGACACGTTGGACAAGCATCGGGCCAAAGCGATTTTCTTCGTCAACGGCTACCGGGTCGAAGCGAAGCCGGACCTGCTGAGGAAAATCGACGAGCGGGGACAGACGATCGGCAACCATTCTTGGGACCATATCGATCTGAAGAAGGAGCAAGTGCCCGAAATCAAGGAACAGATCGAAAGCGTCCAGTCGATCGTTCGGGAAATTACGGGCAAATCGCCGGTTTTCTTCCGTCCGCCCCACGGCTCGTCCAACGAAGCGGTACGCAAGATCGCCCGGGAGAACGGGCTGCTGTTCATGACTTGGTCCAACGGTTCCCTCGACTGGAGCATGGGCAAAATACCGGAGGGCGAACGTCCGCGGGCGGTCGTCGACAACGTGCTCGAACAGCTGCATTCCGGAAGCAACATTCTGATGCACGAGCTGCCGTGGACGGCGGCGGCGCTCGACGACCTGCTCTCCCGGCTCGAAGAGAAAGGCTATTCGTTCGTCGACCCGGACGCGATCGATACGGAGCTGCAATGAAGCGGACGCAAGGCGCTTCATCCATAAACTGTGAGCGATCCGGGTCGGCGAGGCGAAGCAAAACGGCCGGAAAGAGATACACCCCCGTACAATTTCAGTCGATAAAAAAAGCTATCCCTCAGTCATTAAAATGACTTTTCGGACAGCCCCTTCTTCGTACGGCTCGTTAACGGCGTATTGCTGCCGGCCCCACCAGAACAAGCCGGCGACCAGTGCCGCGAACAGAAGGACTAACGCCAGGTAAAACCATTTCGATAATGGTCTCCGTTTGACCGGGTGCACCTCCGACCGCGGCGGCATCCCGGTCTCGGGCAAGCCCGCGATCGCCGCCGCCTTGGCGATCTCGGCCTCCAGCTCCTCCAGCGTCAACGGTTCGTCGTCGCCGTCGGTACGCCCGAAAGCGGCCTCCTTCGCCGAAACGTACCGGTCCCAGACCGTGGATTGATCCCGATCCTCCTTCATTTCTCTTCCCTCCGAAACCGAATAATGCAGCCCATGATCATATCGATCAGGAAATGGGCGACGATCGGCGCCCACAGCGTCCCCGTCGCCTCCATGATCCAGCCGAGCCCGTAGCTGATCGAGAACACCAGGCCCGTCGGCACCCAATGCCGCAAATAACGGACATGGATCGCCGCGAACGCGATGCTGGTCCAATACGGTCCGATCGCATGCTGGATCGCGCCGCGAAACAGCAGCTCTTCGCAGATCGCCACGACGAACGAAATGAGCGCGATATGCCACACGGGCCGCGCTTTGAACAATTTCTCGTTCACGCCCCCGTCGTCCGCGGCTTCCTCCGGAACGAATCTGGAGATGGCGAGGTCGACCGCAAGGACGACGACGGCCAATCCAGCTCCCCATAGGGCGAACTCGTAGCCTGCAGGAATGGCAAACAAATCCAATGGGTTTCTGCGCTGAAATAAAACCCATACGATTCCGATAATAAGAGTAAGCGCCTGCGTTGCGTATAGATTAACCAGCAGCATCCGGTCGCTCAGCTCGTCGACGGATACTTGCCGAATCTTGATCTTGCGAAAGTCGAATTTTCTCATGTTCCCTCGTAAGCTGTTCGTTTTTGTATGTTCAAGCCCGGCGTTTTTTTCTATACTAGACCTACTGCGGCAACGATAATCCATGACTGAATAGAGGAGTAACCGATGGACAAGCGTCTGAACCGATCTGATCTTATGTTTTCGCTGGCTTTTCTGCTTATGCTCGTTATCGCGATTGGTGCTTTTTTCTACGGGGTGAAGGTCGGCACCGACCGCGCCGAGGCGAAGCATGCCGCCTTGCAGCCCCGCGTCGCGGACGCCGAAGCGCCGCCTAGCGCGTACCAACAGCAAGACCTCGTTTCCTTCTATCATACCGTATTTTTGTCGTATCGTGAATTTCACGACGATTGGCTCGACGCCAGGAACAAATGGCTGTCCGATCCGTCCGCCGACCGTTCTTCCTCCATGAAGGAATTGGCCAAAATCGCCAAGCGCAAATACGAAGAGGTCCAAAGCGTCTATATCGCGCCGATCTCTCCGCAATTGATCAACGCCCAGACCGATTACTTGAAAAGCTTGAAGCTGTTCGAGGAGAGCTTCGCCTCTCTCGCCTCGTCCGCGAACGAAAGCACGGCGGCGAAGACGCTGGAGAAGATCGAAAGCGACTCGTTCTTTAAGGAAGGCAAGCTGCATTCGCTCAACGCCCAGAAGGAGTATTACGACTCGATGCTCAGATGGGCCGGTTCCGTCGATATGGACGTTCCGGTCGACTACGACAGCCCGGACGTGCTCGCGATCGCGGAGTGGAATACGCTCCCGCTTATCGTCAAGCTCAAGGTCGCGTCCGACTACATGTCGGAGCAAGGCGAATTGACCGACTATTTGCCGCACGACCTGACGGCGAAGATCGACCAATTTATCCAATCCGGACAAGCGGACAAAAGAAAGGTCAAGAGCGTCAACGCGGTCGCCGAGCTGCTGACGAGCACGGAGGCGGTCGGGGCCGGTTACTTCAACGAAGTCAAATCCAGATTTTACGCGAACGAGCATTTGCCCCAGCTTCCGTTTTTCTCGTAGGGCGAATTAGCCCTTTAAGTGCCTCTTTAGCGCTATACAGCGGCAATTGTCGAACATTAGCCATTGAATTGCCCGTCTCGTTGCTATAAAATAGGTAAGGCAATTGGAATCACGTTCGTGCGTACGGCATTTTTCTGGAAACGACAGTGACCTTGCGAAGTCACCCTCTACGCACCGTTTGCCCGCTTCGGCGGCGGATCGGCGGTTGGGGGTGTTTCTCTATTTTGAAGGAGGGGGTTTCACATGTTTAAAGTTCTGGTATCGGATCCGATCAGCGATTTGGGCATTTCTCTTCTCGTTGAGGCGTCCGACATCTCTATCGACAAGAAGACCGGACTGAGCGAAGACGAGCTCGTCGCCATCATCGGCGATTACGACGCGTTGCTCGTGCGCAGCCAGACACGCGTGACGGAAGCCATCATGAACGCGGGCAAGCGGCTGAAGGTGATCGGACGCGCGGGGGTCGGCGTCGACAACATCGACCTCGACGCCGCGACCAAACGCGGCATTATCGTCATCAACGCCCCGGACGGCAATACGATTACGACTTGCGAGCATACGTTCGCGATGATGATGGCCGTCGCCCGCCATATTCCGCAAGCGTACGCGAAGACGGTCGGCGGCGTATGGGACCGCAAATCTTTCGTCGGCGTCGAGCTGCGCAACAAAGTGCTCGGCGTCCTCGGAATGGGCCGCATCGGCAGCGAAGTCGCCGCCCGGGCGAAAGCGTTCGGCATGAACGTGCTCGGCTACGATCCGTTCCTGACCGAAGAGCGCGCGGAGAAAATCGGCGTGCGCAAGGCGTCCGTGGACGAGATCGTCGCGGAGGCCGACTTTATTACGGTTCATACGCCGCTCACCCCGGAAACCCGGCACATGATCGGAGCCGAGCAGTTTGCCAAGATCAAACCGGGCGTCCGCATCGTCAATTGCGCCCGCGGCGGCATCATCGACGAGCAGGCGCTGGTCGCGGCGATCGACGCGGGCAGCGTCGCCGGAGCCGCATTCGACGTGTTCGAGGAAGAACCGCCGGCGCCCGATCATCCGTTCCTCTCGCATCCGAAAATTATCGTTACGCCCCACTTGGGCGCTTCCACCGTAGAAGCCCAAGAAAACGTCGCGATCGACGTCTCGGAGCAATTGCTGCACATTTTGCGCAACGAACCGTTCAAAAACGCGGTAAACATGCCTCCGGTCGCGGCGGACGTGCTGAACAAGCTCGAGCCCTACTTCCAGCTCGGCAAGAAGCTCGGCAACTTCGCGGCGCAAATCGCGGAAGGGCCGGTCATGGAGATCGCCGTCACGTATGCGGGAGAGCTCGCGAACGTCGACACGCAGCCGCTGACCCGGCGGATCGTCGAAGGCGTGCTCGCTTTCCATCTCGGTTCCGACCAGGTGAACGTCGTCAACGCGATGCACTTGGCCAAAAACCGCGGCGTGAACGTCGTCATTACGAAATCCCAAGCTTCCAAAGGGTTCACCAACCAAGTCGGCGTCTTGCTTCGCACGGACAAAGAAGAACGGCTGGTTACGGGCACGCTGCTTAACGGCTTCGGTCCGAGAATTACGCAAATCGACAAGTTCCCGGTCGATGTCGAGCCGAACGGCCACATCCTGCTTATTTCGCATGACGATAAGCCGGGCATTATCGGCCGCGTCGGCACGCTGCTCGGCGAAAGAGACATCAATATCGCGACGATGCAGGTCGGCCGGAAAATCGTCGGCGGCGCCGCGATCATGGTGCTTGGCGTCGATAAAGGCGTCACGAAGCAAGTGTTGGCCGAAGTCGCGGCGCTGCCCGACTTGAATACGGCCAAAGAAGTGCATCTGTACTGATTAGAACGCAAAATGGACGATCCTCGGCCGCCAAGCCCGGGATCGTCCATTTGTCGTTATGTCACGTTAACGGCGCCTACCCGCCGTCCTTCGACGGGCAGAACGATCGTGAACGTCGTTCCTTGCCCCGGTTCGCTCGTCGCTGTGATCGTCCCGCCGTGGGCGACAATCAAGTTTTTGACGATGGCGAGACCTAGCCCGGTGCCGCCCGTCGAATCCCTTTTCCTCGCCTTGTCCGCCTTGTAGAATCGTTCGAATATATAAGGCAGATCTTCCCTCGGGATGCCTTTGCCTTCGTCGGCGACTTGAATTTCAAGCCATTTGCCGACGACGCCGGTCAGCCTTCTCGCCCGCAGTTCGATCGCCGCGCCGGACGGCGTATGCCGAAGCGCGTTGTCCAGCAAGTTCGTAAGCACTTGCTCCAAGCGATCCCCGTCCGCCGCTTCAAGCGTTAACGCCGAATCTTCTTCGACGCGCGTCAGCGCGATATGCCGCTCCTTCGCCAACGCGGCGAATTTGCGGAAGACGCGGGAGATCAGCGCGTTCACGTCCAAGCGCTGAAAGTTCATTTCCATATACCCGGCTTCCATCCGGGCCAGATCCAGCAAATCCTTCACGAGCCGTCCCATGCGCAGCGATTCGTCGTGGATGACTTGCGCCAATTCCTTGCGCTCCTCCGGCGTCGCGGCGATATCGTCCATCAGCGCTTCGCTGTAGCCTTGGACCATCGATAGCGGCGTGCGGATTTCGTGGGACACGTTCGCGACGAAGTCCTTGCGCATTTTGTCCACGCGGAATTCCTCGGTGACGTCCCGCAGCACCGCGACCGCGCCCCTTACGCCGTCCGCGGACGACAACGGGGTCATGACGACCGACCATACGCCGCTCTTGACGTGGATTTTGGTCGTCGTCTCCCTGCCTTCTGAGACGACCTTGCGAAACGTCTCGCGCAGCGGCCCGGGCACGAGAGCGTCCTTGGCCGGCTTCTCCTCCAGCTCTTCGTCCCATTCGACCGCGTTCCATTCTTCCAGCAGATGCTGGCCTTGCGGATTGGTCAAGATGACTTCGCCTTCGGCATCGAACGAAATGACGGAATCGGTCATGCTCTTGAGCACGCTGCTCAGATGATCCCGTTCGTGCTGAATATCCAGGATGAGCGTATGAAGATCGGAAGCCATCTGGTTGAACGTGTTGGCGAGCTCCCCGATTTCGTCGGAGGAACGGATCGCGACTCTCGTCGTATATTCCCCCTGCGCGAACCGGTTCGCCGCGTCCTTCATTTCCCTCAACGGCTGGGTAATCTTGGTCAGCAGGAAAAACGCGAAAAACGTCGTGAGCAGAAAGCCGATAATCCCCGTATACGCGAACAGATGCTTGATCTCTACCGGGTCCGCGAACGATTGGTCGATATACCCGAGCAAGAACAAGCCGAGCGCCGAAATGACGACCGCGACCAATCCGATGATCGTAAGCCAGAGCTTGCCGACGACCGTCCTCCAGATCGCCATCGCTTACTTCGCCGCCTCGAGCTTGTAGCCGACGCCCCACACCGTCGTAATCATCGAAGCCGCTTCCGTCGAGACGCGGTTAAGCTTCTCCCGCAATCTTTTCACATGGGTGTCCACCGTGCGCAAATCTCCGAAAAAGTCGTAGTTCCAGACGTCCTTGAGCAGCTCTTCCCTGGAAAAAACCTTATCCGGCGAACTGGCCAAATAATGGAGCAGTTCGTATTCCTTGGGGGTCAAGTTCACTTCCTGGCCGCTTGCGGTCACGCGATGCGCGTCGTGCTCGATGACGAGATGCGGGAACACGATATTGTTGCTCGCGCCCGGGTCCTTGGACAGAAACGCCGTCGCCGACGAGCGGCGCAAGATCGCCTTGATGCGGAAGATCACCTCGCGCGGGCTGAACGGCTTGACGACGTAATCGTCGGCGCCGACTTCGAAGCCTTGAACGCGATTGACCTCTTCGCCCTTGGCCGTCAGCATAAGCACGGGCGTCGCCTTCTGCTGGCGCAGCCGCGCGCACACCTCGATGCCGTCGATGCCCGGCAGCATCAAGTCGAGCACGATCAGGTCGAAATCCTCCTCTTGGGCTTTGCGCAGGGCGCTCTCCCCGTCCTCCGCCTCCTCGATCGCGTAGCCTTCCTTCTCCAGATACATGCGGAGCAACCGGCGAATTCGCTCCTCGTCGTCGACGACCAGAATCCGGCTGTTCGTGTTCATGCTTCAGCACTCCCCTCGGTTGATCAACCTTCTATGTGCCACATTATACCCCTGCGTACGAATGCAATCCGGCGATGATGAGATTTACCCCGACAAGGGTGAACATCACGATGAGAAACCCGATGACGGCCAGCCATGCCGACTTCGTGCCCTGCCAGCCTCGGGACAGCCGGAGATGCAGATAGGCGCTGTAGAAGAGCCAGGTAATGAGCGCCCACACCTCTTTCGGATCCCAGCCCCAAAATCTCGACCAGGCGATCTCCGCCCAGATCATCGCGAAGATCAACGCGCCGAGCGTGAAGATCGGGAACCCGATCGCGATCGCGCGGTAGCTGATCTCCTCCAGGTCGTCCGGATCGATGTCCGACAGATGGGGATTGATGGCCGCCGCCAGCTTCTTGCGGGCGATAAGCCGCAGCAAGCCGTACAGCAGCGTGCCGGCGATGATCGACCAGATGACCGTGTTGAACTTGCGGCCCGCGTTGACGCCGTTCATCCAGGACGGCGCTTCGAACAATTCGCCCTTCATGCCGAGGAACGATTGCACGTGCACAGGTTCGCTGTTGTACGGCGCGACGATCGGCGGCAGCGAGTATTTGACTTCCGAGACAGAGGTATGGACCGTTCCGGCCTCGTCGACCTCGACTTTCTCTTGCGTATAGACGGCTTCGTAGCCCGCGCCGCGGAAAGCGAATACGGCGATGATAAACCCGACCAGCACGATGATGACGTAAAGCGAAAATTCCGTCCAAAACTGCGCGCGTCTGCCCGCCTTGTCCGTCCGCGAATAATCGACGACGCGGATCAGCTGCACGAGCGCCGCCGCGAAGCCGACCGCGAAAAACGCCTCGCCCCCGGCGGCCATCGTGACGTGGATTTTCAACCATACGCTCTGAAGAGCGGGGATGAGCGGTTGAACCTCGGACGGGAATACGGAAGCGTACGCGATAATAATGATGACCAGCGGGAGCGCGAACGCTCCCAAAACGACCTTGCGATAAATGATATGGACGACGATAAAAGCGAACATGATGGCCATGCCAAGAAACGTCATGAATTCGTACATGTTGCTCGTCGGAATATGACCCGCCCCGTACCACCTGGTAAAGAAGAAGGTCAAATGAGCTGCCCAGCCGGCGATGCCGAGCCAGAACGCGATTTTGCCCCAGCGGGCGACATGGTCATCCGGGTTGCGGTTGCTCCAGCGCTTGCCGCCGATCGCGATCGCGTAGCCGATGAATGACAAGCAGTACAAAGCGAATGCGACCATGAACGCGTCGCTGCTGAAATCGATCCACCATTTCACCGTGTATTCCTCCTGTTATCGAGCGACTTGGGGTCGACCTCGATGCCCGTTTTTCCGAGCGCCCAAGCGACGTCCGCGCGCAATCCGTAACTGTTCTTGTTCGTGTGCCCCCCGAGCGACAGCTTGTCTCCGTCGATCCGCAGCCAAATCCTTCTGTGCTGCCAATAGAATCCCATGACGAGTCCGATCATGGAGATCGCAGCTCCGACCCAGACGTACGGCATCGCCTTGTCCACCCGAATGTTCAGGAAGGTCGTATACTCGGAATATTTGATATTATTCATTTTACCATCGACGAGCGGATTTTCCACCTGGATGGCGAAACGCCCCGCGCTGTCGCCTCTTTGGACAAAGCTGTCGTTCAAGATCTGCTCGTAATATTTGCTCTTCTCGTTCGGCATCGGGAAGTAGACGTACAGCTCTCCCCCGGCTTGGGTGCCGGGACCCTCGATCCGGAAGACGAACGCCGGATTGTTCGGTTCCCGCGTCTTCGTCATCGGCCGGCTCTGCTCGTCCAGGCCGAAGTCCGGGTAATAATCGGTCAATCTCATCGCGTATTCGCCGATTTCGTACCTCTCGGCGGGCCCGTCCATCGCCAGGTCGAATTCGCCGAGCGCTTCGCCCGTATTCGCGTCGAACAGCGTCGGATGGACAGAGATGAACCTGACGCGTTCCTGGAAGCTGTTCTGATAAACCTTAAGCCCCTTGTACGACAACGCGCTGTTCACGCGAATGTCGTGCTGCTTGACTTCCTCCAGCACCGGGCTTCTCGCCGGGTCGTCGCAGGCGTCGACGCATTCGTAGAGCCGCGCCTTCGTCTCGTACAGCTTGGCGACTCGCTGGCCTTGCTGATGGTCGGCCAACTCTTCTTGCGCATAGTATTCGACCTCGAACTTGTCGCTCTTCAAATAATAGTTCGTCCCCGGAATATTCCGGGTTTCCCCTTCGTAGAGCGCCAAGTATTGATCCATATGCCATGCGGGAACGCTGCGCCCGAGCACCGCCAGCAGGAACACGATCAGCCCGATGTGGTTGATGTACGGCCCCCAACGGCTGAACCGGTTTTTCTCCGCCAGCAGCGCGCCCGGCTCGCGCCATACGCGATAACGCTTGCGCCTCAGCGCCTGGCCGAAGCCTTCGATCCATCGCTCGCGATCGCCTTGCAGATCGGCGGCGTACACGACCTGCTGACGCGTAATGAATTGCTGATGCTTGCGAACCTGCTGCTTGGACAGCGCCCGGTAGAGCGGCAGCACCCGGTCCAGGCTGCAGACGACGAGCGAGGTGCCGATCATGACAAGCAGCGCGATAAACCACCACGATTCGTACGTTCTCGATAGTCCGAGGGCATGGTAAACGACCCCGATCGTGCCGTACTTCTCCTTGTAGAAGGCGGCGAATTCGGAGCGCTCGGTCAGATTGATGATCGTGCTCTCCTGCTGGAAGATCGTCCCCAGGGAAGCTCCGATCAACGTAATGACGATTAAGTAAACCGCAATCTTGACGGAGGAGAAGAAGTTCCATATTCGGTCGATGAAGTGAGGATTCGCTTTCTGCGATCTTCTCGCCACGCCGTCGTATCTCATCTCAAGAGGAGCGTCCTTGTCCTTCAGCAGCTTCTCGTCGAGAGGCTTGCCGCAAGATTCGCATAGTACCGTGCCGACGGGGTTTTGATGCCCGCATTCGCACTTGGTGTTCTGAAACAACGGTTCGGCCTCCTTGTTGACGTCAGCGCGTTACGACATGAGCCGTTCAATTCGCTTCTCGATCTCTTCTTCGGTCAGCACGCTGCCGACGACGACTTCGTCGATCTTCCCGGAGGGCGAAATGAAGAAGGTCGTCGGATATTGCTTGAGACCGTATTTGCGCTCCGTTTGCTTGTCGATATCGAGCAGGATGGGGAAATCGACGCCGACTTGGCGGACAAAGCTTTCCACCGTCAGCTTGCCTTCGCTGAGATTGATCCCGATCAGTTCGAGCCCCCGGTCCTTCCACTTCTCGTATTGCGCTTGCAGCGCCGGCATCTCGTCGCGGCAAGGCGGGCAGAACGTGCCCCAGAAATTGATGATCAGCGGCTTGCCCTCGTAATCCTTCATTTCGTGAACCCGGTTCGAAAGGTCGGCCAGGCGAAAATCCGGAGGAGCGTCGCCCTTCGCGAGCACGACGCTCTTCGAAGAAAACGACGAGCCTACCGCGTATCCTCCGACGATCAGGACGAAAGCGAGTATGACGTATTGTATCGGCTTGCGATAACGTCCCATAATCGATCACACACCACCTGTATTTCCGATAATTCCATTTTACTGGATTGTTCGTCCAGCATCAAACAACCAAGTCCAGTATACGTTGATTTGACAGGGATTTCACGAAATTGTTTGTCTAAATTAGCACAATTGGATCCAGGTAAATCTAAGGTAAATTTGCCCGTTTGCGGGGGAGAATACGGGAGGAATCCATGCACGCTTTTACGGGAAAAGGACGCCGTATCCTCCTTGCGGCATAAAAAAACGCCCTCGGCGTCTTCTGATGCTGAGGAAGCTTGCGAAGATCGGAGGACGAATTGTATTTCGTACGACTATTTCAGGTCCCATTCGACCCTTCCCATTCGATAATTGCACAAAATACAGCTAATTTGGCCACTTACCCTTCATTCTCGCCCAGTACGGACCTATTAGTTGTACTTCGTGCAATTAAGTAAAAAATCCGCAAAATTTCCGGGCAAATTATTGTACTTCATACAACTAGTGTGAGGCATATGGTGGAGGCGCGGATGCTTCATCGCCCACAGCCTCGCCTTGCTCGACCGCCCGCCGCCCCGCCTTGCTCCAATCCCTCGGGCCGTTCGGACAGAGGATCCGCTAATTGTGTACAAATCCGGGTTTTGCGCGACAATACGGACAGAGAATCCGTTATTTGACACGATGACGGCGATTTCAGCCATTTTTCATCGAGATAACGGATCCTCTGTCCGAAACGCCATCAAAATGAGGGGGGTTCGGCAAAATAGGGTCTTCTGTGTCCGATCGCAAAAGGTCAAGTGGCTGGCGCCTCTATCTGAACCGAAGCCCGAGCGTGACGATCTCGCATGCGCCGACCGGCACCTTCGTCCGGATGGAGCCGGCCTTGCGTTCCGTCTCGAGCGGGTTCAGACGTGCCTCCAATATGTTGCTCTTGTACGCGCCCGTTGCGGGGCGCCGATGTCCATGATGCGTGCTCCTTCTGGTCGATAGAAAAAAAGAAGCCAACCAAATCGGCTTCCTTCCAAGGATGCGGCAATGGCTCGTTTACGACGGCTCCTCCATCCCGGCCATCTCGCGAAGCGATTCCAGCTCTTCGCGCGTAAGTCTGCGATGCTTGCCCCGCTGCAGATTGTTCAGCTGAAGCCCTCCGAACGACACCCGCTTCAGCCTCGTCACGGGATGCCGGATCGCCTCGAACATGCGGCGGACCTGGCGATTGCGGCCTTCGTGAATCGTGATGGCGATCGTCGCGAATTTGCCTTCGGGATCGATATCGTGATATTCGACCTCCGCGGGCGCGGTCATGCCGTCTTCGAGCTTGATGCCCTTCTGCAGCTTCTCCAGCGCCGTCCCGTGCGGAACGCGCTCGACGGTCGCCAAGTACGTCTTCGGCACGTGGCGGCTCGGGTGGGTCAGCTTATGCGCGAGATCTCCGTCGTTGGTCAGCAGCAGCAGCCCTTCCGAATCGTAATCGAGTCTCCCGACCGGGTACAGCCTTTCCTTCACGTCCTTGAGATAATCGGTCACGACGCTGCGGCCCTTCGGATCCGAGACGCTCGTGATCACGCCTTTCGGCTTGTTGAAGACGACGTATATTTTCGCTTCTTTCTTGATCTTCTTGCCGGAGACGGCGATCTCGTCAACGGCGGGATCCGCTTTCGCGCCAAGCTCGGTCACGACTTTGCCGTTGACCGTCACTTTGCCGGCGGCGATCAGCTCCTCGCATTTGCGTCTTGAAGCGACGCCGGCGTTCGCGAGCACCTTCTGCAATCTTTCCTCCACGATCCTTTCACCTCATCCCTCATCATACCAAGCCGAACAATAACCAGCAAGCGGCGACCGCGGCGAAAAATCCGACCATATCCGAGAAGAGGCCGACTTTCAGGGCGTACCGGGAATTGCGGATGCCGACGGCGCCGAAATAAACGGTCAGCACATAGAGCGTCGTGTCGGTGCTGCCCTGGATCGTCGAAGCGATTCTGGCGACAAACGAGTCCGGTCCTTGCTCCTTGACCAGGTCGGTTACGTACGCCAGCGAGCCCGCGCCGGTAATCGGGCGAAGCAGGGCGAGCGGCAGGACGTCGCCGGGGATGCCGATGCTTTCCATGAACGGCCGGATAAGGCCGAGTATGGCGTCCATCGCCCCGGAAGCCCGGAACATGCTGATCGCCGTCATCATGCCGACCAGATGCGGAATGATGCCAATCGCCGTCTGGAAGCCGTCCTTGGCTCCGTCGGTAAACGCTTCGTAGACGGGAATTTTGCGGAAGGAAGCATACAAGGGAATGAAAGCGATCAGCACGGGAATCGTCCACGTCGATACGAGCTGAATGAACGAGATCAAAGGGACCGGCCTCCCCCGGGGGTGACGGCCTGCGGATCGGCAATCGGCGTTTTGCGCTTGCCCGGGGAAGTCGTCGCCGGCGGAATCCGGTTGCGCCTGCGATACCATCGGTCAGCGACGATCGCCGCTCCCGTGGCCACGATCGTGGCGAGCAGCGTCGTCCCCACGATATCGGCCGGATGCGCGGATCCGAAATTCATTCGAATCGCGATCATCGTCGTCGGCACGAGCGTAATGCTGGCCGTGTTCAGCGCCAGCAACGTGCACATGGCCGGCGTGGCGACGGCCGGCTCCGGGTTCAGCTTCTGCAGCTCCTGCATCGCCTTGATGCCCATTGGCGTCGCGGCGTTGCCCAGCCCGAGCAGATTGGCGCTCATATTGGACAGGATGTAGCCCATGGCGGGATGATCCCTCGGTACGTCCGGAAACAGTCTGCGGACGGCCGGCGCCAATATCGATGACAGCTTGCGCACCAACCCCGCGTCCTCGGCGATGCGCATCAGCCCCATCCAGAAGACGAGAATGCTGATCAGGCCCAGACAGACAGTAACGCCCGTCTGGGCGCCTCCGAAAGCCGCCTCCGCGACTTTCTCCATCCTCCCGTTGGCGGCGCCGAACAGAACGCTGACGACGATCATGCCCATCCAGATCCAGTTGACCATCTCTTAATCCCCTCCTTGCAATAGCAATGCCCGGATCGCCGCCTTCACGGCAGCGAAAAATGCAGGCGGCGCGGCATCCGTCGCCAAGGACGGCCAATCCGGAGGCCGCGCGTCGGCATGAGCGGGATCCGCGACCAGCCGAACGTTGCCGATCGTCCGCCCGTCCAGAACGAAACGAAGCTGTCCGCGATAACCGAGCCTGTAATCGGCCGAATCTTCCTGAAGCGGAACGAGACGCGTCTCCAGTCTTTCGCGCTCCCCTTGCGCGAAAGGATAGGCGAAGCCGCCGGTCAGCTTGTACGGGTAGCCTCTGACGGCTTCCCCCGCTTCCGCGACGACGCCAAGCGGGTAATGTGCGAATCCGTAATCGAGCAGCTTGCGATGGTCGTTCCAGTCGTCCCGGTCGTTCAGCGTCACCGCCACGAGCTGCTGGCCGTCCCTCGTCGCAGAGCTGACGAGCGTGCGCAAAGCTTGCTTCGTGTATCCCGTCTTTACGCCGTCCGCTCCCTCGTACATCGTCAGCATTTTATTTTTGTTCACCCATTTGTAATCCCAGGAATCGTGCGGATTCGGGGCCGTCTTGACCCGCGTGCCGACGATTTCCTTGAAATCCCGGTTGCGCAGGGCGTAGACGGTAAGCCTGGCCAAGTCGTTGGCGGAGGAATAGTGGCCTTCCTCGTCCAAGCCGTGCGGGTTTTTGAATTGGCTGTTGGCGAGTCCGAGCTCTTCCGCTTTCCGGTTCATCAGATAAGCGAACCCTTCGACCGAGCCTCCGACGTGCTCGGCGATCGCCGTGGCGGCGTCGTTGCCGGAACGCAGCATCAAACCGTAGAGGGCGTTGCGGAGCGTGATCTCCTCCCCGACTTTCAAATATAGGGAAGACCCTTCTTTGCCCGCGGCCGTTCGGCTGACTTTGATCTTGCCGTCCAAGTCGCCGTTCTCGATCGCGACGATCGCGGTCATGATCTTCGTCAGGCTGGCGATTTTCATCGGCTCGTCGCCGCGCTGGCTGAACAGGATCCGTCCCGAAGCGACGTCCGCGAGCGCGGCGGCTTTCGCTTGGTTGACCGGCGGCTCCGGCAGCTTCCGGCCGTCTCCCGGCGCTGCCGGCGTTGCCGCTGCGGTCGGGCCTGGCACAGCGTTCGCAAGAGCGGTGAAAAGCACGATGACCGCGAGGGCGAGAACGAAACGATTTCGATTGGCTTGACGCATGCGGTTCCTCCTCGGACGTCGATTGCGCTTGCCGGCAACGGCGCGTCCGGCGCATTTAATCTTTGACACCATTTTATGTCGGCCTGTCCCAAAGTATGTGAATCGGAAAAAGATACCGAAAAAGCCGACCCTTCGGGTCGGCTCGTACAAGCGTTTGTTACATCAGGTTGCCGTCGGACGTGCTGACCGTTCGCACCGTCTCGGTCGTACCGGTCCGTTGGAACGCGTGCTTCAGCTTGTCGACCCATTCGGGCGCCGCATCGATGAGCTTCTCCAGAATATGGGTTTGCGTATCGAGCGGCACGATCTTTACGCCTTGCGTGCCAACGACGAGAAAAGCGATCGGCGTAATCGACACTCCGCCGCCGCTCCCGCCGCCGAACGGCAGAGCAACCTCAGCGTTATGGCCTTCGTGCCCATGCTTATGCGAAGCGTGCGCTTCGTCCGTCGCGTTAAATTCGCTGCCCCCCGCTGCGAAACCGAAGCCGACTCTGGAAATCGGCAGAATGACGCTGCCGTCCGGCGTCTGAACGGGTTCGCCGACGATCGTGTTCACGTCGACCATATCTTTGATATTTTCCATCGCGGTTTGCATAAGGCCGTTGATCGGATGTTGCGACATCGTGATTTCCTCCTTTCGTGTACCTAATTTGCCCGAAACGCGGTCCGCTTTATGCGCCGATTGCCGCGTTTTGTCCGCTTTCGCCCGAATTAATTCATGCTCTCTTTAGGCGGCGCCATCCAGCCGCGCCAAATTTTCATCGCCTGGCCGATTCGAACGCCGCTCGCGGCGAGCCGAATCATCGCGGCGATCGCCGTTCCGAGCCGAATGCGGAAGTCGGCTTCCCAGACGACGGAAAATTCCGGCGAAGCATAGTTCGGCGCCACCTCGCCGTGAGGAGAAGTCCGGAATGTGACGTATTGCCCGGCGATTCCGGAAGCGCAGCCGGATACCGCCCAGAGCAATCCCGCGACGGTCGCGGTCGACGCCGCGTCCCCGGTTCCGACGCGAAAGTCGAGCCGCCAGCGCGTGCATTCCACCTTCCTCATCGCGCGTCTTGCCCAGCGCTTGAAATTTCGCGCGGAACGGAGCATTAAACGATACGAACGGGCATTCCTGCGCACGGCGCGCCAACCGATTTTGCGCTTGCGCTCTTTGCCGTACCGATCGTTGCCCCAGCCGCCTTCCGTCTTCTCGCGATAGACGACGTTCCAGCCGCGTACGATAATGGACGGCGTAATCGCTTCGTATTGGAACAGACCGTACAACGCATGGACGATGACGACGAGCTGATCGAGCCGTCCGCTCCGGGAATAACGAACGCGAACGCGAATGCGCGAGAGCAAGGCTCCGATAATCGCGAACAAGACGACGATCGCGAGCGCGATCCACAGCCAGAAGGCCATACTTCCCCCGCCTTTCCTAGGGGTAGTATGGCCTTCTACGCATCGCTTCAATCCGTTACCAGTTCGCGATCGAGATCCTCCAGCGACAGTTGCCTGCCTTCGATGCGGTCAAACAGCATTTTCGTGCGTTCCTCCAGCTCCTCGTCCGCGTCCAGGGCTGTCGGCTCCGGCAAGCTGGACAGGCTCGGCAATCCGAAATAATCGAGGAACGCTTTGGTCGTGCCGTACAGAATCGGCCGGCCGAGCGCTTCCGCCCGTCCTTTCTCCTCGATCAGATCTTTGGCGACGAGATGATGAATCGGACGATCCGCTTTGACGCCGCGGATTTCTTCGATTTCGACGCGGGTGATCGGCTGTTTGTAGGCGACGATGGCCAGCGTCTCCAGCGCGGCCTGCGACAGCGCGGCGCGGCTCGGAGAATAGGCCAGCTTCTCGAAATAGGGGGCATGCTCGGCCGCCGTCGTCAGGCGATAGCCTCCGGCGACTTCCGCGATGCGAATGCCCCGGTTTTTTTTGACGAGCTCTTTCTGCAAGTCTTTCAGCACGTCCTTGACGACCTCCACGTCGGTCTCCACGACTTCCGCGGCCGTCTTGGCGGTAATGCCTTCGTCTCCCGCGACGAACAGCAAGCCTTCAAGAACCGATTTCAATGTCGAGTAATTCATCGTTATCCTCTCTCCCCGTCCACGTCAGCACGATTTCGTCGAACAAGGCGCTTTGATGGCACGAAATCCATTTGCGCTTCATCAGCTCGAGAACGGCCAGAAACGTGACGACGATTTCGACCCGGTCGGCTTCTTCCCGCATGAGCTGGGAGAAGAGAAGCTTGCCGCCGTCGCCGCGGCGCTTCAACGTATCGACGATGTCCTGAATGCGGTCCTTCACGGAAATTTCGTCCTTGCGGATCGACGACACACGCTGTCTTCCGGCGAGCCTTCTCATCGCTTTCCGGAAGGCGCGGACGAGATCGTCCACATGCAGGCCTTCCACCGGATTCGCGTGCGCGGCCTTCTCGTAAGGGGTCAGGTCCGCCGGTTCGCGCGTGTACACTTGGCTGCGGTCCCATTCCTTCTCGCGGAGCTGATTTGCGGCCGCCTTGAACTTGCGGTATTCGATCAGCTTGCGGATCAGTTCCTCGCGCGGATCCAGGTCCTCGTCTTCGTCGACCGTCAGCCACGGCTCCTCCGTAACCGGCGGCTTGGGCAGCAGCTGCCTGCTCTTCATGGACAGCAGCGTCGCGGCCATGACGAGAAATTCGCTGGTAATGTCAAGCTCGAGCTCTTGCATCGCCGCTAGGTATTCCATATATTGATCGGTAATTTCGCTAATGGAAATATCCTGAATGTCGATCTCCGCTTTGTCGATCAAATGAAGCAGCAAATCGAGCGGCCCTTCGAATGTCTCCAGCTTGTACAGCATCGCCACGCGAATGTTCTCCTCCCGCCTCGGACGGTTCCCCTTCTGATCTTCCTATTGTATTAGCCGGAGATCGCGCGCGTCAAATTCGCCATTTCGATCGCCGTCGCAGCGGCTTCCCAGCCTTTGTTGCCGGCCTTCGTGCCCGCGCGTTCGACCGCTTGCTCGATGCTGTCCGTCGTCAGTACGCCGAAGATCGTCGGCACGCCCGACTTCAGCGAGATCGCGGCGATGCCCTTGGCGACTTCGCTGCAGACGTAATCGAAGTGCGGCGTCGAGCCGCGGATGACCGCGCCGAGCGTAATGACCGCGTCGTACTTGCCGCTCTCCGCCAGCTTCTGCGCGATCAGCGGAATTTCGAACGCGCCCGGCACCCAGGCGATCTCGATCTCGTTCTCTTCGGCGCCGTGGCGCTTCAGCGCGTCCAGCGCGCCGCTCAAGAGCCGGGTCGAAATGAATTCGTTGAATCTCCCGACGACGATCCCGTATTTTAACCCTTTGGAAACTAACTGACCTTCGTATACGATCGACATATCGTTCATCCTCTCTTTTTCCCGAATGCGGGCAATGTTAGATTTTGTAGTCCGGCTCGCCCTGGAAGGAGAGCAAATGGCCCAGCTTCGCCTTCTTCGCGTGCAGGTAGCCCGAGTTGTCTTCGTTTTCCTGCATTTGGATCGGCACGCGCTCGACGACGTTCAGCCCGTAGCCTTCCAGACCTTTGATCTTCCGCGGATTGTTCGTCAGCAGCCGGATGTCGCGGACGCCCAGGTCTTTCAAGATTTGCGCCCCGATGCCGTAATCGCGAAGATCGGGAGCGAATCCCAATTGTATATTCGCGTCGACGGTGTCCAATCCCTGCTCTTGCAGCTGGTAAGCGCGCAATTTGTTGATCAGGCCGATGCCCCGCCCTTCTTGGCGCATGTAGAGCAGCACGCCGCTGCCGGCTTCGTCGATCTGCCTGAGGGCAGCCTCGAGCTGAGGCCCGCAATCGCAGCGGTGGGAGTGGAACACGTCGCCCGTAAGGCATTCCGAATGCACCCTCACGAGCACGGGCCGATCGCCGTCGATCTCTCCCTTGACGAAGGCGACATGCTCCTTGCTGTCGACCTCGTTCGTGTAGGCGATCGCATGGAACGTGCCGAAATCGGTCGGCATGCGGACTTCGACTTCGCGTTTGACGAGCTTCTCCTTCCGATTGCGGTAACGAATCAAATCCCGGATCGTGATCAGCTTCAATCCGTGCGTCCCGGCGAACTCCTGAAGATCGGGCAGCCGGGCCATCGTGCCGTCCTCCTTGATCACTTCGCAGATTACGGCCGCAGGGGACGAGCCGCACAAGCGGGCAAGATCGACGGCTGCTTCGGTATGGCCTGCCCGTCTGAGCACGCCGCCGTTTTTCGCGATCAGCGGAAAAACGTGGCCCGGCCTGCGGAAGTCGCTCGGCCGCGCCGCCGGATCGATGAGCGCCTGCACGGTATGCGAACGTTCATGCGCCGATATGCCGGTCGTCGTCGTGACGTGGTCGACGGACACGGTAAAAGCGGTGCCGTGGTAATCGGTGTTGTGGCTGACCATCGGCGGCAGGTCGAGCGCCTCTGCCCGTTCCTGCGTGACGGGAACGCAGAGCAAGCCCCGCGCTTCCTTGATCATGAAGTTGATAACGTCGGGCGTCGCTTTGTCGGCCAATGCGACGAGATCGCCTTCGTTCTCCCGGTCTTCGTCGTCGACGACGATGACGACCTTGCCTTCCGTCAAGTCTTCGATCGCTTCCTCGATCGTATCGAAACGATAGTTTGTCATGGCAATCGCCCCTTTCACATAAATCCGTTATCCCGCAAGAAAGATTCGGTTAGCCCGCCCGCTTGCTTCGGTTCGTTCTGCCGCATGCCGAGCAGATGATCGACGTATTTCCCGAGAATGTCGCATTCGATGTTGAGCGTGTCTCCCGGGTGCTTGTACTGAAGCGCCGTTTCCCGCAACGTATGGGGAATGATCGAGACGGCGAAGCGGCCTTTCCCTCGGTCCACCGAAGCGACCGTCAGGCTGATGCCGTCGAGCGTTACCGAGCCATGGCGGACGACGTAACGGAGCAAGTCCGGATCGTTCGGCTCGACCTCGAAGACGATCGCGTTCGCTTCCGCCGCGCGGGCGCGAATCGTACCGACCCCGTCCGCATGCCCCTGCACGATGTGGCCTCCGAACCGTCCTCCGACCGTCATCGCCCGCTCCAGGTTCAAGGCCGAACCGGGCGCGATCGCATGCAAATTCGATTTGCGGTACGTTTCCGGCGTGACGTCGACGGCAAAGCCGTCCCGGTCGTAGTCGACCACCGTCAGACAGACGCCGTTGACGGCGATGCTGTCGCCTAATTTAACGTCGGACAGCACCTTGTTCGCAGCCACCTTAAGGATCATCGCTTCCCCTCTGCGCTGAGCCGAACGCAGCACGCCGATCTCTTCGATCAATCCGGTAAACATTCAACTTCCCTCCCGTATAACCGCGGTTTCGGACGTCGGCGCGGACGGCGGATATCCCGAGACGCACCAATCGTCCCCGAAGCGCTCCAGCTTTACGCGATTCAGGCGCAATGCGGCAGACATCGCGACCGGTCCCTCGAATTCGAAAGCGGAAGGAGCGCCCGAGCCGCCGACGACGAGCGGCGCGTAGAACAACATCATTTTATCGACGAGTCCGGCTTGGAGCATGGCGCCGTTGAGCTTGCCGCCCCCTTCGAGCAAAATCGAGCCGATTCCGCGTTCCCCGAGCGCGCGCAGCCCTTGCTCCAGATCGACGCGATCGCCCGAGCCGCAACGGAGCACTTCAACGCCGAGCGCCCTTAGCTGTTCGGCTTTGACTCCGTCGGCGCGTTCGGTCGTCAGTACGATCGTCGGCGCGGCGTCGTTCAGGGCGCGAGCCGCCTCCGGAACGCGCAAGCGGGAATCGACGACGATTCTCGTCGGATGGAGCCCCGGAACGTCGAGCCGCGTGGTCAGCTCGGGATCGTCGGCGATCGCCGTTCCCGAGCCAACCATAATGCCGGCGTGACGGTGGCGCAGCGTATGAACCGCCTTCCGCGCTTCCGCGCCGGTAATCCAACGGCTGTGCCCGGCGCGCGTCGCGATGCGCCCGTCCAGCGTCACCGCCGTCTTCAGCGTGACGAAAGGCTTGCCCGTCGAGATGAACCGATTGAAAGCCTCGTTCAACGCGACCGCCTCCTCTTCCAGCACCCCGAGCCGAACCTCAATTCCCGCTTCCCGCAGGCGCGCGAGCCCCCTGCCGGAGACGAGCGGATTCGGATCCGTCGCCGCGACGACGACGCGCGAGACGCCTTCGCGAACGAGCCGGTCGCAGCAGGGCGGCGTTCGCCCGTGATGGCTGCACGGCTCCAGCGTCACGTAGGCGGTCGCCCCGCGCGCGCGCTCCCCGGCCATGTCCAGCGCCAGCACTTCAGCATGGCCTTCGCCCTGCTTCAGATGCGCGCCCATGCCGACGATCCGCCCGTCCCGAACGAGGACGCAGCCGACGACGGGATTCGCGCCGGTTTGTCCGGTTGCGGCTTCCGCCATATGCAAGGCTAATCGCATGTAATACTCGTCATTCAGAAGCTCCACGCGCTTTTTCCTCCTTTCGCTCGGTCCGCAAGCAAAAAACCCCCGAGGATCGTCGATCCCGGGGGCGTAATCGGCACAGCAAACAAGCCTCAAGCCTTCGCTTGAAAAGCAAGGGCAAATCGCAGCAGCATAAAACGGCATTCCTGATGTCGAAGCATGCTGAAGCAGCCCGTCGCGGCCGCAGGTTGTGAAAAAATGCACTAACATTTCCGTTCTGCAATCGGTCAATGTCCCTGCTTCCGTCGTCGCTTCCAAGTTACGGCATGGCCGCTGCGCTTCCTTCTCCCATCCAGACTGTTACTGTCGGTCCCGGACTTGCACCGGGTCCACCGCACCGCTATCGCCGGCAAGAGCCGGTAGCGCGATGACGGGTCACGGACTGACGGCGGCGGACTTCGCAGCCCCAATATCGGGAACGCGTATTCCGCTGCCGATCACCGTCGGTGGGGAATTGCACCCCGCCCCGAAGGATAAGCAACTTATTGTATGAAAGTGTACCACTCCGCTTCGCAAATTGCAAGCGTTACGCTTGGAATTGTTAGGCAGCCGGCCGCCGCGCCAATGCCCCCGTCGCCTCAGGCCGTTCGGACAGAGGATCCGCTATCTGTGAACAAATCCCGATTTTGCGCCGCTTCGCGGACTGAGGATCCGTTATTTGCTTCGATGATAGTCATTTCGGCGGCTACGAACGGAAATAACGGATCGTGTGTCCGAACGCACCTCAAAATAAGGGGGTTTCGACAAAATAAGGTCATCTGAGTCCGGTAGTAAAAGCGCAAGCGCACCAAAAATCGCGCCGAAGCCGCTCGGCGCGATTTTTACGCGATGCAGATAGCAATCCCGTTACTTCGCGACGGCCTGCTTGCGCAGACGCGCCGGGATGACGTCGTTGCCGACGATATCGTCGTAGGATTCCCGGGCGACGACCAGATCGGCTTGCCCGTCCTTGACGAACACGACGGCCGGGCGGCGAATGCGGTTATAGTTGCTTGCCATCGCGTAGTTGTACGCGCCCGTGCAGAAAACGGCCAGCAGGTCGCCGGACCGGACGGAAGGCAAGTTCAGATCCCAGATCAGCATGTCGCCGCTCTCGCAGCACTTGCCCGCGACCGAAACGACTTCCTCTGGGCGATCGTTCGCGCGGTTGGCGAGCACCGCCTCGTATTTCGACTCGTACAGCGCCGGGCGGGGGTTGTCGGTCATGCCGCCGTCGACGGCGATATATTTCCGCACGCCGGGGATGTCTTTGCTTGTCCCGATCGTGTACAGCGTCGTGCCCGCGTCTCCGACGATGCTCCGGCCCGGCTCGATCCAGACTTCCGGCAGCGGGAACCCGGCGCTCTCGCAAGTCGATCGGACGGCATCGGCGATCGCCTGCACGTAGACGCCGACCGGAAGCGGTTGATCTCCTTCCACGTAGCGGATGCCGAAGCCGCCCCCGAGATTGAGCACGGTGAACGTATGGTTCAGCTTGTCGCGGATGTCGACCGCGAACGCGGACACTTTCTCGACCGCCATGCGAAAGCCTTCGACTTCGAATATCTGCGAGCCGATATGCGAATGGACGCCGAGCACGTTCAGGTTCGGCAAGCCGATCGCCGATTCGATCGCCTTGAACGCCGTGCCGTTGCCCAGATCGAAGCCGAACTTCGAATCCTGCTGGCCCGTCGAAATGTAATCGTGGGTATGCGCTTCGACGCCCGGCGTAATGCGCAGCAGTACGTTTACCTGCTTGCCCTTGTCTCCGGCGAGCGCGTTAAGCAGCTGCAATTCGTCGAAGTTGTCGACGACGAAGCAGCCGATGCCCGCGTCGAGCGCCATCAAGATTTCCTCCGGCGTCTTGTTGTTGCCGTGGAAATGGATGCGTTCGGCGGGGAAGCCCGCCTGCAGCGCCGTATACAGCTCGCCGTCGGACACGACGTCGAGGCTCATGCCTTCCTCTTCCGCGACGCGGCACATCGCCATCACGCAGAACGCCTTGGACGCGTATGCGACTTGATGGCGCAAGCCCGTCGCGCGGAACGCGTCCATGAATTCCCGGGCGCGCTGGCGAACGAGCGCCTCGTCGACGATGTACAGCGGCGTTCCGAATTCCTTCGCCAAGTCCGCGACGTCGCAGCCTCCGATTTCCAGATGGCCTTTGCCGTTTATTTTGCTCGTACCGTGCAAGAACATAATCGAATTTCCCCTTTGGCAGATTTTCCGGCAACGGCCGCGTGCGGACCTCTATCCGGTGATTGCGCTTGAATCTCAGTATAACGGAAATCGACCTCCGGGGAAATGGAGGAAATGCCGCATCATTTGCACTAGCCGACAGGTTGTTTGCGGTTTTTCTTCGTCCGGTAGATGGACAGCCGCTTGACGTTCGCGGACAGGGGCAGCCGGAATAAAATGTTGCGCAGGGCCGCCGCGTTAAACGGGATAAACGGCCACAGGTAAGGCGAGTTGAACGAACGGGTGAATGCCAGGTACAGGAGGAACGCGGTGGCGACGACGACGAATCCGATCACCCCGAAGAAATAGACCGCCAGCAGCAGGCTGATCCGGATGACCCGGTTCGCCAAGCCGAGCTCGTAGCTCGGGGTCGCGAACATGCCGATCGCCGCGACCGAAATGTAGAGAATCACCTCGTTGATAAATAGCCCCGTCTGGACTGCGATATCCCCGATCAGGATCGCCGCCAGCAGCGTCATGGCGGTGACGAGCGGCGCGGGCGTGTGCACCGACGCGAGCCGGAGCAGATCAACGCCGATCTCCGCGATCAGAAATTGCAGGATCAGCGGGATTTCCCCCGTCTTGTTGGCTCCGACGAACCAGAGCCAATCCGGCCGCATGGCCTGGTTCTCGTTAAACAGAAACCAGATCGGGAGCAGGAACAACGACGCCAGAATGCCCAAATACCTCGTCCACCGCATGTACGTGCCCATGAACGGATTTTGGCGGTTTTCCTCCGCATGCTGGACCAGGTCGAAGTAGGTTGTCGGCAGCAAGATCGCGCTGGGCGACGTATCGACGAGCACGGTCACGCTTCCGTCGAGCAGCTGGGCGGCGACGACGTCGGGCCTCTCCGTATAGCGGACGAGCGGGAACGGGCTCCAGCTGGAGCTGACCGTCATTTCCTCGAGCTGCTTGTCGGCGAGCGGCAAGCCGTCGATATCGATGGCGCGGATTTTGTCGCGGATCGATTCGACGAGCTCGGTGTTGGCGATATCGTCGATATACCCGATGCACACTTCCGTCTGCGTTCGTCTGCCGACCTTCATAATTTCAAAGCGGGCATTCGGATCGCGCAGGCGCCTGCGAACGAGCGCCACGTTCATGAGCAGCGTCTCCGTGAAGCCGTCCTGGCTGCCCCGGACGACCTTCTCCAGCGACGGCTGCTCCGGATTGCGCCCGGGAAATACTTTGGCGTCGATAATAAGCGCAGCGGGAATGCCGTCCAGATACAGCGCCGTATTCCCCATCAGCACCTCGTCGACCATTTCCGGAAACGATTCCGTTCGCTTGATCTGGGCGGCCGGCACGTAGCATTCCAGGAACGTCTGCAGCGCGTCGTGGTCGACCGCGCTGCCGGGATCCAGATAGGTCAGCCGCTTGATGATTTCCGTCAGCGCGATATCTTTGGAGAAGACGCTGAGAAACAGCAGCGCGGCCCGGTTGCCGCCGAACGTCATCTCGCGAACTTGAACCTCGAAGCTCTTGTCGAGCCCCATCGAATCGACGAGCTGCTTCCGCCAAGCGTCCAGCTCCTCGGGAATGCGCTGCGGCCCCCTGCGCGCTTGCTCCGAATCCGTCGGCGAAGAGTCGTCTTGCCCGTTGTCCCGGCCGCGGCCGGGTTTGCCCCTAGCGGCTTCGCGCGGCTCGTCTTCCCCGCTCCCTTCGGAGAATGGCCGGTGACGCCTCACCGGGTTCAAATCCATGCTTCCGTGTTCCGTCGTATCCATAACGATTCACTCCTTAGGGTTGCAGCAATAACCAATCGACAAGAGATCCCGCCACTTTGCCGAACACGAGCGCCATAAGCAACGGCAGCAAATACGGCTTCAGCTTCAACCGCTTGGCGACGATCGGAATGACGTTCAGCACCTCCGTCAGGGCGGCCGCGAACATGCCCACGAACAAGCCTTGGAACGCGGCCGGGACGAGCAGCCATTCGGCCGAAAGCCGAAATCCCCAGCCGAAGAAATCAGCGCTGCTCCAATACAAAGCGCCCAGCAGGATGCCGGATTCGAATATGGCCGAACGCCGGTACGCCCTCGTCAGCTGCACGAGCCGGGGAATGAGATCGAGCACGATGAGCAGGGCAACGAACGCGCTCCCGACCGCGAAGCCGCCCGCCAGGCCGACGAAGCCGAGCAGCAAGCCTTGAAGCGCGCCGCTCAACGCTTATCCGCGCCCGCGTCTTCGTGTTTTTTGCGGTATTCTTCCGTAATGACGTAATGGTTGACGTTTTCCTGGTACATAAACATTTCGACCTCCAACGGATTCGGCTCGTCGTTCAGCCGCTTGCGCAGCAACCGGTTGAAAAACAACAGCATGCCCATTCCGACGCCGATCGAATACGGAATTTGGAACAACCAAGGATGCCACTCCGCGCGGCCCGTAATCAGTTCGGTAATTCTGCGCTGCACCGCGGGCATGTTCACGTCCGCGTGAAAATTCATCATCGCCATGCCGGAACCGAAGAAAAGCAGCAGCCATGCCAGCACGAGCACGAACTTGCGGGGCTTGACTTGGCCGGAAGGCGAAACCTCGAGCAACACGTGGGGCTCCCCGAACGTCTCGATCGTCGTGCCGGGCTCCGCCTCGCGGATCGCTTGAACCACTTGCAGCATGTCGATAAGCAGCAGATTGCCGTCTTGCCGGGTAATCGTATGCAGCGGCAGCTTCCTCAGCTTCTCCTGCAGCCGCTCTTCCGCAACCAATCGGGCGACGTCGCCCAACGTGACGACAGAATGCGGACGGACGACGGCTCTTCGGCGCATGCGGACGTATACGACTTTGGACGGTTCCGGCGATCGATCCACGGCGACTCCCTCCCATCGGCATATGCCTTATTATGAGAAAAAAGCCTTCATTGTAGTCGCTTGGCAGGATGAGGAAAGCCGATTGCCGCAACCGCGAAAAAAGCAGGCTCCGCCGGAGCGTCCTGCTCCGGGGAACCTGCTGGCGAAAACCGCTATTGCGCGATTTGATCTTTAATGTTCTGCAAAATCTTTTTTTCCAACCGGCTCACTTGCACCTGGGAGATTCCGAGCCTTCCGGCGACTTCGGATTGCGTCTGGTCGCGGAAGTAGCGAAGATAGATGATCAACCTTTCCCGGTCGTTCAAGCTCTGTATCGCTTCGGAAAGCGCGAGCTTGTCGAACCAGCGTTCCTGCGACTCGTCCGCGATCTGGTCCATGAGCGTGATCGGATCGCCGTCGTTCTCGAATACGGTTTCGTGGATCGAAGTCGGGGGCTTGTTCGCCTCTTGCGCGAACACGATCTCTTCCGGCGTCACGCCGAGCTCCTCGGCCACTTCTCCGATCGTCGGTCCCCGTCCGAGTCTCTTGGACAGCTCGTCCTTGACCTTGCGTACCCGATTGGCCATCTCCTTCAGCGAACGGCTTACCTTCAGCGTGCCGTCGTCCCGCAGAAAACGCTGGATTTCGCCGATGATCATCGGGACCGCGTACGTCGAAAACTTCACGTCGTACGACAGATCGAACTTATCGACCGATTTGAGCAGGCCGATGCAGCCGATCTGAAACAAGTCGTCGGTATCGTAGCCGCGATTCGCGAATCGCTGCACGACCGACCATACCAGGCGAATGTTGCTGTTGACGAGCGTATCGCGCGCGGTCGTATCGCCGGATTGGCTGAGCGCGATCAAGCGCTTCACTTCGCCGTCATCCAAGTAAGCCGGCGGAGACGATCGTTTCCATTCCGCTTCCATGCCTCCAACCCCTGCCGCGTCGATTTTAGTTGAACAACGCTTTTTTCGATTCGATCCGTTTCTTCATCCGCAGCGTCGTGCCGCCCGTCTCCGAGCTGACGACGTCGAATTCGTCCATGAAATTTTCCATGATCGTGAAGCCCATGCCGGAACGCTCGAGCTCCGGTCTCGATGTGTATAACGGCTGGCGGGCGAGGTCCAGATCCTCGATCCCTCTTCCCCGGTCGATGACCGTAATCGACACCTTGTCTCCGTCAATCTCGGCCTCGACGTCGACGATGCCCTCCGGACTGCCGTCGTAGCCGTGGATGATCGCGTTCGTGACCGCTTCGGATACGGCCGTCTTAATCTCGTCCAATTGCTCCATCGTCGGATCCATCTGGGAGACGAAAGCGGCGACCGCGACTCTCGCGAATCCCTCGTTCTCGGATCGGCTGGCGAATGAGAGCTTCATATGGTTATGCCCGCTCATGAAACGACCTCCAGACTGGCGACGGCCAAGCGTTCGGTATCGTAGAACGATAGAATCTTGAACAAACCGGACAATTCGAACAGCCTCCTCACGCCGGGCTGCACGTCGCAGACGACCATGCGGCCGCCGCGGCTCTTCAGCAGCTTGTACCGGCCGAGGATGACTCCGAGCCCCGAGCTGTCCATGAACTGCAAATCTTTCAGGCTTAGGACGACGTGGTCGCATCGGCCCCGCAAGATCGCGTCTTCCATCTTGAACCGCACGATATCCGCCGTGTGATGATCCAGTTCTCCCCTCAAGCGGACGATCAATACGTTGCGTTGCTGCTCCAGCTCGACCTGTAAGCTCATCTACATTTCCCCTTCCCCATCTGCTTGCCTGTCACCATTTCTACGGTCGGCTCTCCCATTCCTGCCGGGCGACAAAACTAGAAGCAACGTTGCGAATTTCGACAGAACGCGCTGAAGAGGATGGGCTGCGCCCTCCCCTTCAGGTGTTCGAAATCATCTGGATGATTGTCCGGAGAAAAACAACTGGCCCGTCGCCCTGCGCAGCATCGTCCACCATCCGGCCCGATCGACCGCCATCGGGGATTCCACGGGGAACTCCGCGAGCACCTCGTCGCCCCGGTAGACGATCAGCTTGCCGATCGGCTGGCCGATCTCCACGGGAGCCTTGACGTTCGGATCGAGGGCCAGCTCGTGACGGATGCCTTTGCCGGCGTCGCCTTTCTTGAGCAGCACGCTGTAGGAACGCTTCGCCGTCAGCGGAACGCGCGCCGTCTTGCCCTTCTGGACGGTCAGCGTGCCGATCGGGTCGCCTTTCTTATAGATCGGAACGTTCGTGAATTGCGCGAACGCGTAATCGAACAGATGCGTCACTTCGGCGTTCCGGATCTTCGTATTCGGCTCGCCCATGACAACGGCGATCAATCTCATGTTGTCTCTCCGCGCCGTCGCGGACAAGCAAAACTTCGCTTCGCTCGTATAGCCCGTCTTCAAGCCGTCGGCTCCGCTGTAGAATCGGACGAGCTTGTTCGTGTTCACGAGCCAGAACGGCTTGGGACTGCCTTTGCGCAAATAATCCTGGTACAGCCCCGTATATTTCGTAATGTCTTCGTATTTCAGCAGCTCCCGGGACATAATGGCGATGTCGCGCGCCGACGAGAGATGCTGCTCGGCCGGCAAGCCGTTGCAGTTCACGAACTTGGTGTTCGTCATCCCCAGCTCCGCGGCTTTCTCGTTCATCATCGCGACGAATTGCTCTTCGCTGCCGCCGAGCTTCTCGGCGAGGGCGACGGAAGCGTCGTTGCCGGATGCGAGCGCCACGCCCTTCAGCATGTCTTCGACGGTCATCTCTTCGCCCGCCTCGAGAAAAATTTGCGAGCCGCCCATCGATGCGGCGTGTTCGCTGGCGCGCACCATGTCCGTCAACTTCAGTCGGCCTTCGTCGATCGCTTCCATGACGAGTAGCATCGTCATGATCTTCGTGATGGAAGCCGGCGGAAGCGCGAGCGTGCTGTTCTTCTCGTAGATCACCGTGCCGCTGTCCGCGTCCATCAAGATCGCGGATCGCGCGTTCGCGGCCAAATCCGTCGCCGGTTTGCCCGCCGCCGGCTCTTTCGCCGAAGCGGCCGCGGGCACGGCGACCGCCGCCAGCGTCAACGCGAGCAATCCCGCGAGCGGCCAGCGCCAGCGTCTGCTAGTCTGTGTTAAGGCCAAGAGTGGCTCCCCCTCCTGAGGCCGATGGCGGCCGTATGGATCGTCTTCTCCCTAGTTTGTCCGTTTGGGATGGAAGTTATTCCATGGGGGGCATTACCAGTCGCGGATGACCGCGGCGCTCTCTTCCGACGGATAGTAGGATTTGTCTTCGGCGTCCAATCCGATTGCGAATACCGAGAATCCCATAAACCAGGCTTGGTCGAACGTAAGCCTGTAGGCTTCGAAAGCGCGCGCTTGCTCTTCGGCGCTGTATCGATCCGAAGGCGCGGGATTCCATGGCTGCATCGCGGCATACTCCCTTTTCGGAAAACCGAGCTCTCCGAAAAAGATCGGCTTGTTCCATTTCTCATGCAGCCGTTCGATTTCGCCGACGATATTTTGATTTCTGCCGTATATCGTGCTGGCGCGCAAAGCTTCCCTTAATTGCTTCACCGTATTGCGCGGACGATCCGTCAATTCGAAATAAGCGGCGATGGAAATGAAATCGACTTTGCCGAATATGCCGTTGTTCAACTTGCGTTCATAGGCATCCCGGCTCTGCTCGTCCCATTCCGCCGTATACCACCAATTCGTCCGGTACGTAACCGATCCGTCATACCGGGCTTTGACCCGGTCGATCAAATCGACCCACCTGTCTTCGTATTGTTCCAAATAAACGAGATTGGAAGCGACGCAGACCGCATCTGCCGATTCCGGTATCGCGACCTTGTCGACGACCTCTTCGACGATCCGTCCCCATTCGCGAAAAAACGCATCCGCGTCGTCGGGCTTCCACTCGGTTTCGTAATATTCGCCGCCCCCGATCCAAGGGTAAGGCTCTAATAGCACTTTAACCTTCTGCCCGCGCAGCTCGCGAATCATCGCGATCGCCTTCGATACGCTCTCCGGATCCAGCGCCATCGAACTTGAGCTCAAATGTTCGACCGTCACCATGATCGGCACATTCACCATATTCAGACCCAGGCGGTCTACGTCCGCCAAAGCTTGCGAGATCGTATAATCGACGGATAAATTGCCGGATTTCACTATGGTCTCGATAGCGCCCGTCTCCCGGTTTTCCGAAGGGCCCCCGTTGCGCAACGAGACCCAGATCGCTCCGGTTATCAGGAAAACGACGGCGGCGATCAGGCCGGCAGAACGCCGGACGTTCGCTCGCGGCAATAAGCTTACCTCCTTCTGCGGCCCCGCCGGTACCATACCGCGCCCATCACGAGCAGCAGCAGCATCGTTCCGAATACGACCACGAAGCTTTTCAATTGGGAGCCGGCGAATCGGACCCGCTCAACCAGCGTGAATTCGTCGTCTTCCGCGAAATAATGGCTGGTCTCTTTCCCCCAACGATCGACGAGCAGCGCATTGCCGATCAGATTGTCGGCGAAACGCGGCTCCGTTAAAAACTTCTTGGCGCGAAGAAGATTGTCCTGCTTGGAAGCGGTGACGACAAGCAAGCCGCGATCGGGATTCCCCGGAGACGGAACGAGCTGTACGGAAGCCAGCTCCCGCGAGAAGTTTTCCAGCAATCTTCTTTTTTCGTTGGACAGGAAATAATCGAACCGCTCGTCGTACTTGAACCATAGGACGTCGTTCGCCTTGCGGATCGCCTGAGATTGTCCGGGCGTTCCGATCAGGATGTAATGATGCCGCTCGTCCCATTCCGTCAGGTCCGAATCTGCCACAACGGCGAGCGATCCCGTAGTGTCTTTCACTTCTCTTCCCAGATAACCGAACAAGTCCGCCGCGAAATCCCAATCCCGCCTCTCAGGCCGATCGGGCACGACGACGACCGTATCGTTGAACCGGCCGTCCTTGACGAACGGCCATGGGAAGTTGTCGAGCAGCATCGCGCGTTCGTCTTGCGTAGGCAAATAAACCGTAGAATCGCCTTCCACGAACGCCCATGGCGTCTCCTTGTTCAAGCGGTCGCAGCTCATGCTTTTCAACAGCAAATCGAACGCCAGACGGACCTCGACATAATTGGAGTCGACCAGACGTTCGGGAATCGACACCTCCAAGACGTCTTCCCCTGCCCGTTCCGCGTCTAGCGTCTTGCTCCCCGTCGGCACGCCGTTGACATAGACCGTGACCATGGATCTGTCGAAATCCAGATTTTGCGCGTATTTGAACCGGATGACGGCCTTGGCCCCGGGTACGACCAGCCGATTGGACGCCAGCTTGATGCCGACCGTCGCTTGCTGGCGGTACGGTCCGTTCAGCGAAATGCCGTTGCCGAAGCCGATCTCCCGCAACGTATATTGATCCGCGGGCGCGGACGGGCGCATGCTTACGTCGATTCCGCTGCGCAGCGCGAAGACGCTCGAGTCGATCTGGGAGACCAGATCCCGGTTGTGCAGCAGATCGGCCGCTTGGACCAACGCTTCTCCGTCTCGCTGCGTTACGATGCCCATCAACATTTTCTCGCGATGATAGGGAGACGGCGTTCTGAAGATGACGGAGCCTTCGGATAAGCCGGTTCGGTCGCTCGTCTGCAACGCGCCGCGAATTTCTTCGGGCGCGCGGTCGTATCGACCGACATAAATGATGTCGTATTTGCCCAGCTCGTTTCGGCCGACTTGCGAATACTCGGCCATATTCAGATCCGTTCGCTCTTCCAGCGCCATCCCGCCCAAGCCGGCGGCAATCCGCAAGGCCGCCGCCGCTTCCTCGGCTTCGGCTTCGTCCGGCAAGAGGATGAGCGTCGAACGCATTTCCGGGCTTTCGCTCGTCCGCAAGAACGGATACGGATATTCGCTGATCATTGCGGACGGAGCCGCTTCCCGAAAGGTCAGGTGAACATACGAGGAACCCCGGACGAGCACCCATCTGCCCGTATCCGCGACTTCCACGCAAGCCGCTTCGTCGCCCATCGAGTTCCCGGACACTTCCAATCGGATTTCGTTGCCGCCTTCCTTAAGCGCCGATAACGGCAGAGGGATGCGCAGCGTCGAAATCTGTTCGGTCGCCGGGAGCGGTTCGGAATTGACCGGCGTATCGTTCACGTATACCGTTAATGCCGCATCCTGCATCAAATCGCTTACAGACACCGACAAATTCAGCGCGGCGCCGCTCAACATCCAATGTTCGTCAACGTGGATATAAGTGCGATCAGAGCTGTAAAACCCCTTAAATTCGATGTTGCGGTTGAGAAAAAAATTTTTGAAAGACGTTTCGGCTCCGGAGCTTTCGATCCATTGCGCTTGCTCCGGGCGAGCTTCGCCCTCGCGCTCGGCATACGCGGCCGCCGGAACCGACAGAAGCAGCAGAACCGCGAGCGCGAACGCGCCCATGGCGGATGTTCTGGAATTCATGGGTAACCTCCTAGAACCTTTCTGTTTTGTACCATTTCGCTTCCAAGCCCAAGACGCTGTCCCGAACGTATTGCCAGACGCCCTTCAGGGCAACGAGTATCCACATTTGGCAATACGTAAAATACATGAGGGCGACCAAGGCGATATTTCTGGGGTTGCTCTCCCCTTTTTCCATGCTGAGCGCGATCGCCATTTCCAGGATAAAGACCAAGTAGGCCATCAACCATAGCAGCACGGTATTCCCGGCGATGTTGTAGGTGATCAAGTTCAAGGCGCCGAGTATGAATATCGCGTCCGAGATCAAGGCGGAGCTCAGGAAAAAGAAATAGACGGAAGAGAAATAGAGCAGATCGAACCGCACGTGCTTGAACTCCTTGGAAAACATCAGCTTGAAATTTTTCAGGAGCACGTAGACGTTGCCTTTCACCCATCTGCTTCGCTGCTTCATCCATACTTTGACCGTTTCCGGCTCCTGTTCCCACGTTACGGACAGCGGCATGAACATGATTTTGTAGCCGAGCCTGTACAGTCGGAAGCTGATCTCCGTGTCCTCCGCGATCGCTTTCGTGTCCCATCCGCCCATTTGCTCGATCAGCGCTCTGCGAACGACGAAATTCGTCCCCGGAATCGTGCACAGGTTGAACAGCTGCCATCTGCCGGCTTGAACCATCCACTGAAAGCCCAGCGTTTCGATATTGATGAACCGGGTCAACCAGTTTTTGTTTTTGTTCCGCGTTCGGAACTTGCCGATGACGGCGCCGAGACGGTCGTCTCTGCTTAACGCGTGAACCAAGTATTTCAACGCGTTTTTCTCGGGCGTGTTGTCGGCGTCGTAGACGGCCAGCAACTCGCCCTTGCTGGCCAGGTAGCCGTTGTTTAACGCGCCGGATTTCCCCTTTCCTCCCGTGATTTTATCCGTCGTCAGCACGATCAGATTGATACCGGGATTTTTCCGTTGAATGTCCGCCAGAATATCGCCCGTACGATCGGAGGAATTGTCGTTGATGACGATAATTTCCAATTTATCCTTCGGATAATCTAAGGCGATCAGCGCATTGACGGTTTGTCCGATCACCTTTTCTTCATTATGCGCCGGGACGAGCACCGATACGGTCGGATAATGCGCGAGCGGCTCGTCCAGATTCATCTTCAAGGTTTTCAAATAATAAACGTAACCGCCGATCATCAGAACGATGTTGACGAACAGCATGACCCAGATGGAAATCATGCAATAAAGAAACAAATAATCGACGATGCCGAGATCGTTGGACATTCCGCTCACCTCATATGCTTCTTGCGATCGATTCTCTTGCCGGCCGCGTATGCCGAAGCAAAGAGCAGCACGATCGCGCCTGCAATTACGAACAGGACGGACATCGCTAGCCGGATCGCTTGATTGACGTCCGACAATTCGGCCGGAAGCGGCTCCTCGACCGGATCCGGAAGCGCCTCCTCGTAGACGACCCGTTGACCGTTCATCCGGATTTCGCCCCGCTCCGTCGATATCGCCCGATCTCCGAACATGACGCGATGCTCCAAATTTCTTGCATCCGCGAACGTAGCGCCGTTACGCTTCATGTCCTCGACGGTTTCCTGCAATCCTTCCCAATCATTCAAGCTGTCGAATGGGAGGATCGAGCTTTCCGGCACATATAATCCGGTCCAGGCTTCATCGGGCCATTGATCCCTAATGAAGCCTTGCCAATCTCGGCTCGGCATGAAAGTGGAGAAATAAGCCAGCGTCCGTTCGAATTCGGGATCGAACAGCAAATCCGGCGGTCCCGAGAATCCGAGCGGATAGATGTTCGCGTCCGCATACGCGTTCAAGGAAATGCCTATTAACGATTCCGCGCTCTCCGGACTCGTCACCTTCGTCTCCGAAAAGCGTTCGATATCCGTATGCCAGGCGTCCGGAGGGCGCCAGCCTTGCAGATTGCCCAGCACCGCCGTTCCGCCCAGCCGCTGAACGTCCCGAATCGTCTCGAAATAGGCTTGCATCTCTTGAAACTCCGTATTGGCGAATACGGGCCTAAGCTCGACGATAAACGGCACGCCTTGCCCATGCAGCCATTCCGCGGTCGACGCCAAACGCTCCAAGTCGATAAACGGGCTGACGTTAATCAGCTTGACGTACACTTGCGGCCATGCGTTGTGCGGCAACCCGAGCATCCGGTCGATGACGCGTTCGAGAGCAGGCGCGAACGCCTCGCCGTCGGCCGCGATCATCCACGAGTTGCCGTCGCGCAGCGCGTAAGGAAAGCGATTCCTGCCGTCCGACAGCCAGCCGAACGTTTCCGTATCGCTGTCGTCCTGAACGGCGAAACGAGGCACGTTTCTCGTCTCTCCGACGAACGCCGGTTCCGTTGCGCCAGGATCGCCGACCAGCTCCGCAAATTGATCGGAATAGCCGTCCACCGTGACGTTCGTTCGCGCGAGCAAAGACGAATAATGCTCGATCCCGCCGCCGATCCAGCCGATCGTCCCTTCGAACTTCCGCAGGTCCCGGTCCAACTCTCCGTTCGCCGGCCCCTCCGACAAACCGTACATCAATACATAGGAAACGCCGACGAGCCGGCCCGCTTCGTATTCGTCCGCCCGGACGAGCGACACGCGGTCGCAACGCGCTCTTAGAATTTCGTACAACCGCATTAACCGGGCTTGCGCGTCGTCCCGACGGCCGATTTCCCGGTCGACATTGCCGTAGACGATCATGCCCGTAGTCGTTGCTCCGGCTGTCGCGGCCGAATGGGCGAATTCATAAGCCCCCGAAGGCAAGAAGATGGCGATTAACACGATAAAGATCATGCTCCCGTGTCGCCTCGTTCGTCTATACGTCATATTCCATGTCTTTCTCCGCGGATTTGCGGAACCCGATCACGTCCTCTTCGTGGTCCAAGTATTCAGCGATGCCGATCTTCAATTCCGTCTTGATGTTGACCTGCTTCGCGGAAATATCCAGACTGAAATTCCGGATGCTGTCCTTGATCCTTTCCTTCACGACGAGCGCGCCTTCCTTGTTCGTAAACAGCAGCAGCGCGAACGTCCGACCGTCTTCAAGCATATAGCTGCAATCTTCGGTTCGGGTAAACTGCACCATCCGCTCCCCGATGTTTTTCTGGATATCCCGCATTTTTTCCGGACCCGCGATTCCGCGAATGTCGTCGTAATACGTCAATTTAACGAGCATAAGGCTGAGCGGCAATTGAAACCTGCGCGACAATCCCATATGCTGATTCAGCACGCCGACAAACGCTTTGGCGTTATCCAGCCCCGTGCTTTGATCCACGGTCACGTAATCTTCGAATTGCCGGTTCATTTTGACGTTTTCTTCTTGAATCCGGCGGATATGGCCGCCGATCGCAGCCGCCACGACAGCGACTAGAGGCAGAAAAACGAGCCAGTAATACACGTGGGACTGAACGGCTTGTCCGTGCACGACGTTGCCGTAGATGACGTAGCTTCCGTAGAAAAAAATCGTAAGCGCGGCCAACCCCAAAGAAACGAGCAAGCCCGAAAAATACGAGACGAGACCTAACGCGAACAAGAGACTGAGCATGATCGTGTTTTCGAAATAAAACTCTTCCGGCATCAGGTGGAACACATTTACGATTCCGTATGTCAGGATCGCCAGCCCGATCACCCATAAATCAATTTTTTTCGTTTCCATCTCGGGAACCCCGCCCCACTTTCATCGAATATTTGGAAAACAAGAAGCTTATCGCATACACGACCATCGCGAGAAACATAAAATCGAACGTGACGTTAAACAGGAAAAGATGCTTGGCCAGGTCCGCGTCTCCGGCGCCGAGGAACGAAACGGAAAGCTGGAGGAGTCCGATCAATCCGACGACGGCGAACAGCTCCAGCCGAATCATGCCCCTGACGTTGCCGCTCTTGTAGCGATCCCAGTATAACTTCGCGAGAAATCCGTAGTAGAGGGCATAGAAAAGCGCGAGGAATCGAAAGCCTTTCGGAAAAAACGCCTCTTTAAAGCCGCTCCACGTCGAGAAAAAGCCGGCCTGGGCGCCGTAGCCTTTGCCCTCCGATTTCTCGTAATTGCCGATAACGAGCGGTCGGATCGTATAGGCGTGCTTGGAAGCCAGTTCCAGCTTCTCGATCGCCCGATCCGGATGAAGCAAGTAATATTTGAGCACCGCGCCGTAACCGGCGTTCGGGTAAAACCGTTCGTTCATGAGCTCCGATTCCGAATGTTCCATGCTGTATTTGTCGTAATACGTCGTGCCGGCCAGCACGGAAAATTTCCGATCCAATCCGAGCTCTTCCAGGTCCCGCTCCGGATTCTGCGAACTTTCGAGAATCCCTCGCGTTACGGTATGGTACTGATTGATGTGGCTGATCCCGTCCTTGATCGCGCCGTATACGAACGCGGAAATCGCCAGCAGAGCGATCGTCAGACCGCCTACGACGACTCGCCAGCGCCTGTCCGTTCTCAAAAACAACATTCTGACGTTAACGATCGCGAGCAAAAGGCCGATCGGCGCGTTTTGCTGTTTGGCCGCGACGAACAGCGCCGAGAAGACGAAAAATGCCGCGAAGGCCATGATCGACGGATCTCGTTCGCGCAGCAGCCTAAATCCGCAGCCCAAGCATAGAAACATGAGGATGAGAGAAGCAGGCTCGCCGTAAAAAGAATTAAAATAAGCCAAGTACCCGATATCGGCGAAGATCCAGACGGACAACGCTCCTGCCGCCAAGAGAACCGGAATCTTCATGTTCGTCCCGAATTGCTTCAGCATCAAATAAAAAGCGCCGATAAACGCGGCCGTATACAGCCAGCCCATCGTTCTCAAATCGAAGATGTCGTCCCCCGTCAACCACAAGTCCAGCGACAACGCCGCCCGGATCAGTAGAGACAAGGACGAGACGAATACGGCCGTTTGCTCGAACGGATATTTCCGATATCCGAAATGGCGGTTGAAATAGCCGAAGTGCCGGTCGTCGAAGTTATCCGTTAAGTAATATAAGCCGAGATTATGAATCTCCCGGTAATAATCTCCGTTGTCGGCCATCCCGATATAAGGTTTCACGAATAAGGCCGCGATCGCGATCAATGCCGCGACGGCCGTAAATGCTGCAATGATGAAGTTCGCGCCCGTCGCGGCGTTTTTCAAACGGTTTTTCATATTTTGCATGCCCCTCGAACGACTCGAATGGGATTTAAGATCTACTTCCGAATAAGTTAATCGGCAAATGGACCTATGTCATCGTCAAACTACATTACTATTTTACTATATTTTTTCAAACAGTAACGATTATACCAATGATTTCTGAACAAATTCTATAATTTCGATTGAATCCGCACTTCGCAGGAAACAACAGGCCCAATGTCGAAAGAATAGGAACTATGAAAAGAACAACGACCAAAACGACAGGAAAATATATCGCGATACTTGTTTTGATCTGCGGTTTGCTGATCGGATTGAGGTGGGCATGGACCGAGATCTTCCATGTGTCGAAGGAGCACCGCCCGATCGACGGCGTGCTTGATTTGCGAGGAGTGGATTTGGACCAATCTCCTGCGATCGCTCTAAACGGCAATTGGCATTTCTATCCTGGACAGCTTCTGACCAGCGGCGACATCGGGCGTGAAGAAGCCCGCTTCGTTAACCTGCAAGTTCCGGGCGACTGGGGCGGCGCTTTTCGGGAAGATACCGGCACCTCGCACGGTTATGGAACGTACCGGCTGCGCATTCTGATCGATCCGCCGGACCAGCCTGTCACCTTCTGGGCCCAACGAATTCAGGCCTCGTCCGAACTCGAAATCAACGGCGAAATTACGAGCGTCGACGGAAAGGTCGCCGACAACCGCGAAGATTATACGCCCAAACGCATCTCCTATACGGCCGCCTACGCGGCGGAGGGCGCGACGGAGATCGAGCTGCTCGTGCGAGCCGCGAACTTCGACGACGCCCATAAGGGCGGGATCGGACGAGCCGTTCTTTTCGGCTCTCAAGCCGCGATCGATACGATCCGTTGGTATTCCATCGGTTTTCAGCTCGTGGCGTTCGTCGTTCTGCTCCTGCACGGACTGTACGCTTGCATCCTGTACCTGTTCAATCCCCGGGAGAAGGCGTTGATCCTCTTCGCTTTGATGGCGCTCATGGTCGGCCTGTCGATCGTGAGCGATCACGACAATCTGCTTACGCTGTGGCTGCCTGTCAACTATGCCTGGGCGGTGAAAATCAGACTGCTCTCCTATATGTGGTTATCGTTTTTCATCTTGCTGCTGTTCAGAAGAGTCGCTTCCGTCCCTCCGAACAGCGTCTGGCTGCGAATCTACACGGTCGCCTTTGCCGCTTACTCGGCTTTCCTGATCGCGGCGCCTGTCCCGCTCGTGTATGACACGATGGAGCTTAGGCTGTTTTCGTTTTTTTATCTGTTTCCGATCGCTTGGTTCGTCTATTTGCTGCTTAGAATGCTTTTCTCCAAGCTCGATGACGACGCAATCTTCTTCCTGATGTCCGGGGCAGGCATCGCGTCCAGCGTGATATGGGGCGCATTGAACGATCCCCTGCAAATTTCGGTCGTTTATTATCCCGTCGATATCATCGTCGCGATCATCGGGTTTTCGACTTATTGGTTCAAGAAATATTTTCGGCATTCGATGGAGAACGCCAGGCTGAACGAGCAGTTGAAAGAGGCCGACAAGCTGAAGGACCAGTTTCTGGCCCATACGTCGCACGAATTGCGGACGCCGCTGCACGGAATCATGAACATCGCCCGAAACATCGCCGCTAAAGAAAAGGGCAGCATGAGAGCAAGCAGCCTTAAGGATATGGAGCTTCTGATTACGATAAGCCGCCGCATGTCGCACTTGCTCGGCGACCTGCTGGACGTCGCGAGACTGCGGGAGCACCGGATCGCGCTTCGTCTTGAACCGCTGAAGATCCAGGCGATCGTTCCCGGCGTCATCTCCATGCTCTCTTACATGGCGGAAGGCAAACCCGTTCGCATGCATTCGGATCTTGCGGAAACCTTGCCTCCGGCGCTAGCCGACGAGAAAAGGCTCGTGCAAATTTTGTACAATCTGCTGCATAACGCGATCAAATACACGGAACGGGGAACGATCTCCGTCTTCGCGGAAATCCGCGACGGCCAGATCGTCGTCGCCGTCTCCGATACCGGGGTCGGCATGTCGGAGGAAACGCAGGCGCGAATCTTCCTCCCTTATGAGCAAGGGACTTATGGAATTAGCGTCGGAGGAGGCTTCGGCCTCGGGCTAAGCATCTGCAAACAGCTGGTGGAGCTGCACGGAGGCGAGTTGACCGTTCGTTCCGAACCGGGGAACGGTTCCGTCTTTCGTTTCGGCCTTCCGCTGGCGAGCGAAACGCATTCGCCTTCGCCGCTTCCTTCCGCTCCGTTCGAAGGCGAATTCGGACAGCCGGATGCCGACGCGGCCGGATTGCGATACCCGGAAGCCTCGTCTTCCGAAATTGCCGCAACGGCGGCGGCGTTCCCGAATATCGGAAAGGCAAATATCCTTGCGGTCGATGACGATCCGGTCAATCTGAACGTGCTCGTCGGCATGCTTCCGCCCGAATCCTATCACGTCGAAACGGCGAAGTCGGCCGGCGAAGCGCTGAGCTTGCTCGATCAGCGGCAATGGGATCTGCTCATCGCCGACGTCATGATGCCGCGGATATCCGGCTACGAGCTGACGAAAAGCGTTCGCGAACGCTTTTCGTTATCCGAGCTTCCGGTGCTGCTGCTGACCGCGCGCAGCCAGCCCGCGGACATCTACGCGGGCTTCGCGGCGGGCGCCAACGATTATGTGGCCAAGCCCGTAGACGCTCTGGAGCTCAAGTACAGAATCCGCGCATTGATCGAGCTCAGGCAATCGTTCCGGGAACGGCTGCGTATGGAGGCGGCCTATTTGCAAGCGCAAATCCAGCCTCATTTTTTGTTCAACACGCTCAATTCGCTGATGGCGCTAAGCGATATCGACGCGACGAGAATGAGGAAGCTGGGCGATGCGTTCGCCTCTTTCCTGCGGATCAGCTTCGATTACCTCAACACGGGCGAATTGGTCGATCTCTTCCATGAATTGCAGCTGGTGAAAGCCTACTTGTATATTGAAAAAGAACGGTTCGAGGATCGGCTGACCGTCGAATGGGAGGTCGAACCGGGCTTGAACCTGCGGCTGCCTCCGCTTTCGATTCAGCCGCTCGTGGAGAACGCCGTGAAACACGGCCTCCTCAGCCGGAACATCGGCGGCGTCGTCCGTCTTCAGGTCATTCGCGAGGACGGCTGGGCGCGAATCGAAGTCCAGGATAACGGCAAGGGAATGGCGCCGGACAAGGTCGAACAGCTGCTGAATCCGACTGCTAGCGGAAGAGGCGTGGGATTGTCGAATACGAACCGGAGATTGCGCCAGCTGTACGGCCATGGCCTTTCGATCGAGAGCAAGGCGGAAGAAGGGACGACCGTGTCGTTCAAGGTGCCGATCTTCGATCATTCGTCCAGTTTTTGTTCAGATTGAAGTGCTATTCTGTAGAAATGCTACGAACGTTCGGAGGGAGCGCTTTGAAAAAGTGGCCTTACCTGTTGATCATCGCCGGACTTGCCTTGCTCGTCTTCCCCATCGCTCGGGAAGCTCTATACGACCATGAGCAGCGAAAATTGCTGAAGGAGCTTGAAAGCTCTGCATTCGAGACCGACGGCCAAGCCGCCCGGGTCCGGTCGGAATACGAGCGCCTGGCCGTCGTCTTCGACGAGGATCCGTTCGGCGAGGCGCGCGCGGTGCGCAAGGCGACCGCTTTGCAAGCGGAAGAGGAGGATTTCCGGGACGCGGGCGATCGAACGATCGCGATCATCGAGATCGGGAAGATCGACCTGAAGTTGCCGGTATTGGAAGGCGCCACGGCGCAGAACTTAAAGGTCGGCGCCGGGCATATGAAGGAAACGGCTGCGCTCGGCGAACCCGGCAACGCGGCGATCGCCGCCCATCGGGCGAGAACGAAGGGGAGAATGTTCAATCGGCTGGACGAAGTCGAGGTCGGCGATCGGATCGATATTCTCACGCGGGACAAAGCCCTCGCCTACCGCGTAACCCGGATTAAAGTCGTCGAACCGACCGACCTCTCCGTACTCGAAGCGGAAGGGGACGCTTCAATGCTTACGCTGATCACCTGCGATCCGCTCGTGAATCCGACGCACCGTCTGATTGTGCAGGCGACGCTCGAGGACGCTTAGCCGGCGGTTGCGGCGGGATAACGAACGGCCAAGATCGAATGCTCGATCTTGGCCGTTGTTCATTTCACTTTTAATAATATTTGACCGCCTCATAGTCGCCCGGCTTCTTCGCGAACGATGGCTTTTTGTCCCCTTTGGACAGCCCGGCGTCTACCGTCGTATCGACGATTACCCATTTCCCGTTCAAATAAACTTCGTTCCATGCATGATATTCGTCGACGAGCTTCGTCGACCCCATCGCCAGCTTGGCCGGAATTCCGACGCTGCGCAGCATCGCCGCGTACAAAGTCGCGTATCCGTAGCAGATCGCCTTGCCGCTCTCCAGCGTGCCGTCAATGTCGGGAACGTAATCGGACGTGACGGAAGCGGCAAGCTTCTTGTCGTATTGCACGTTGCCGACGATGTAATCGTAGATCGCCTTCGCCTTCTGCTCGTCGGTCTTGGCCTCGCGCGTCAGCTTCTTCGCCTTCTCCGCGGCCTTGTCCGCTTCGCGCCAATCGATCAGTTGCACCGAATTCAGATAGACGTCTTGAGCTTTCGCCACATGGACCCGAACCTTCTGAGCGAGCGCGACCCGGTACTTGTTGCCGGTCACGTTCTCGAACAAGGAAACCTCGTAATTCCCGTTCCCTAACTGGAGCGGCAGCCAGACGGTGCTTTTTTCCTTCGCGTCGATCGCGTACGTGTACTTCTCTTCTCCCCGGGCGATCGTCGCCCGAACGAGGCGCGTCGTCCCTTGGTCAATGCGTATGCCGATCGTTCCTTGGCGAATCTCGCTCGTATCGAGCGCGGCGCGCAGAGCGGCTGCGTTCGCGGAAGCGGCCGCCGGTATTGCGGCAACGACAACTAAAACGGCAACAAGGAAGCCTATAGCTAATCTTTTTCTCATCGGACGAAACTCCTTTCGGTAGCTGGCTGCCGTTCTTCGGGAAGAGTAGGCCCTCTAGCTTTGCGTCCCTGCCTTTCGGCAGGTTTGCCGTTATCGAGAAGATCATCTGCATAACAACAAAAAAAGCCCAGTCCTTCGGTAGCTGGCTGCCATCCTTCGGGGAAGGGAAGGCCCTCTAGCTTTGCGTCGCTGTCTTTCGACAGGTTTGCCGTTATCGAGCTTGCTTTTCTATGAAAATATTACCCGAAAACGCGCCGAAAAACAAGGAAAAACCTGCCTATTATCGACAGGTTTGTAAGGAATTATTTATTTTTCTCTCTATTTTTCTCTATGCTTTCGAACGATGTAATCTTTGGCGAATCAAGAAGGCCAAGCCCGCGCCGATGAGCGCCAAGCCCGCAAGCTGCATCGGCAGCGAACTGCTCTCCCCGGTTTTCGGCAGCGTCTTGCCCGGCGTCTTAACGGCATCGACTCCGCCGCGCGGCACGCCGTCGATATCGATCTCGACGAGCACCTCTTCCACGATGCCGTTCGGATCCGTAATCTTGAGCTTGAAGGAATCCTTGCCTTCATAGCCTTCGTTCGGCGTATACTTCCACTTGCCGTCCGGCGTGATCTCGACCGTGCCGTGCTCCGGCCCTTCGATCACTTCGACCTTGCCGCCTTCCGGCACTTCGACTTTGCCGTCAACCGGCTTGTCTACCGTCGTCTCTTCTTCGATTTTCTTGTCCGGATTATTCGGTTGCTCCGTTTCACCCGGCTCTTCCGGCTCGACCGGATTACCAGGCTCTTCGGTTTCGCCCGGTTCTACCGGCTCTTCCGGTTGCTCGGGCTCCTCGGTTTCATCCGGATTTACGGGCTCTTCCGGCTCGACCGGCTTCTCGACGCCGCCTCCGCCGTCTCCACCGCCTCCACCGCCTCCGGAGAGTCTAGCATTGGTCTTTTCTACAAGCACCGTTTCCGTCTGCACGTTCGTTATCTCGAACTCGATCGGCGTCCGGTCCAGCCGGTAGCCGGAAGGTGCTTTCGTTTCGACCAATTGATACGTATTAGGCGGCAGATCCTCCAGATATATTTCGCCGTCCTCATTGGTTGTCAGCAACGAAACGTCGATTCCCGGAACGACTTCGAAGATCGGATTGCCTTGCAGATCCGTCGCCAAAGTCTTCTCACGCAATTCGAAGATGGCGCCGCGAAGCAGATACGTTTTGTTCGCGTTATACTTCGTCAGTTTGACGGAGCGGTCGTTCTTTTTGTTTTCGATGAAAACTTCCTGATTCGGACGGTCGACGGACACTTCTCTCTCCGCCTGCTCAATGACGTAGCCTTCCGCCTTATGCTCTACCAACGTGTACTTTCCGTACGGCAAACCTTCAAACTTGATCATGCCATTGATGTCGGTTGTATCCAAGTCAACGGAATTGCGGTTACTATCGAGAAGTTCGAATTCGACGCCCTGCAAGGGCTTGTCATGATCCGCAAAATCGACCTTGATCACCGTCAGCGTAGCGCCGGAGCCCAAAACATTCGGTTGGGTAATCCTAACGATTTCCGTCTGATTTGCCTCGATCGTGATCGGAATCGGTGTATCATCCAACTCGTAATACAGCGGAGGCGTTATTTCAACCAACGTATAGGTCCCCGGGTCCAGATCACTCGCGCCGATTCTGCCCTCGGCGCTCGTCGTCAACAAGTCGCCTACGGGTCGTCCATTGGAATCTCTAAGTTCGAATACCGCGCCTTCCAGCTTCTTCGTCGAATTGGCCGAATCGACCTTCGTCAACTCGAAGCCTTGACGGATGATCTTGTTAGTAATCTCGATCGAAATTTCGGGATCCTTGAAAAAGATATCCTTGCCTGTTCCGATTGCGTATTCCGGATCGATCAAATACCCGTCCGGCGCGGACACTTCCTTGAGCTTATATGGGAAGCCATCGGTTTGATCATTGTACTTGTAATTTCTCGAAGTCGTCGCTTCTCCGTTCTCGTCTGTAACCAGCGTTTCCAGGAGCGTTGTTCCGGAAGCGTTGCGCAGTTCGAATACGACGCCTTCCAGCGGTTGATTCAGATCGTCCTTCTTGACGATCTTCAGCTTGCCAACGCCGGTCGAAGCTCCTCCGCCTGCGCCGGCCAAGGAAACGACGATACCGGCTTGATTGTCTTCTCCGATCACGGCAACGGAATGTCCCGCAAACTCAACTTTATTTTCGATTCTGTCCCCGCTGTTCGCGATAATGAACGATTCGTACTCCAAAATGTAGGCTGTTGTCAGCTCGATATGGAACGTAATCGTGTACGTATTTCCATTAACGACCAGATTGTATTTGGATTCATCCAACTCGTGGCCTCTGTAAATATTTCTGGAGTTATCCGCAGGAATATTCGTTTCATAAAGCTTAATCGTGTCCGGCATCAAGTTCTGATTGTCCGACAGCGTATCCGTAACGACGGAGCCTGCGGCGATATACGATTGGCTCGGATTCAGCGTGACTCTCCAGGTGGCCTTATCGCTCCTGTCGACTTGCTGACCGGTCTTGTAGACGTATTCCCCTCCGTGTACAGGGGTGACTTCAACCGAATCGCTGAACCTTTGCTGACCTCCATCATGCAGCGTTGCTTGGTTAGAATAAGCGCGTGTTATCGGGGAGTTCACGCCCAGACGCGTTTTGTACTCAACCCGGTAAGCCGCCGAGCCGATTTCTCCAAGCTTCAATTCGAAGCCTTTGCCATCCTCGTTCGGTTTGAAATCATATTCTGAAGAGTCAACAGGCTCACCCTCGGAAACGGAGTTGTTTCCTGTATTCAGCACCAAATGGTACACTTTCAAGGAATTTTCCACAAACTCCTGATTTCCCGTATAACTATCCCGAATGATTGCATCGTCGATTTTGTGAAGATTGTAGTTTACGTCAATTGTCCAAGTGATCGTTTTGTCTTGGGCGTTATATTTGCCTTCCTTGCGCCCGTTTTTTATCGTATAATCTTGCGCCGTGACGGACGCGGTTTTCTCAAGATCATCATGCTCCCCGTTGTCATCGGTCCATTCCAGTATCGCCGTATTTAAGTATTGATTGCCTGGCGGTATTCCTGCCCTCGGATTAAACTCGGTCGTAAACGTAATGACGTGTTTCTTTTCGATCGTCACGCCCGCAGCCAATTTGATGAGAAACCCGCTTTCATATTCCGAATCTCCCGGTAGAGCCTCGATTTCAAATTCCTCCGCATGAGGCCCGTCAACTTCGAACGAGTCGGGAATCAGCGTCATATGCCGCCCGGCGTAGTTCTCCGTAATGACGATGTCCCACATATCCTTCTCGTCTTCGTTTAGGACAAGCTCCCAAGTAATCGTCTTGTCCTGGAAGTTCTCTCCGTTTCGCTTGACTCTTTTGTCGAATATGACTTCGGATATGTCTTGATGGCTCCCCTTCTTCATCCCGCTTTCGATCGTCACTTCATTTATAATCCTTGCGTCTTCATAAACGCGATTTTTTGCTTTCGTTTCGTAAAGAATATCGTACGCTCCGCTAATTTCGTCGGCAAATTTGAGTTGGAAGCCGGTAGCCGTATCGATGACCTCGTATTTGTCTGAATCGACTGGCGTCCGGGCTCCGGCATTGCCATTGTCGTCGATGGCGACACTAGAGACTCTGACAGAGTCGTGAAGCAGTTCCCACTTTTCTACGTCAAACCTGTCTTGGATCCAAGCTTTCTCAGCCGGTATCGTCTGCTGATTGTAGTTGAATTCGACCTTCCAGGCAATCGTCTGTTCGGAAGCCGTGTAGTCGGTGGAGCTCTTGTTCAGAGGCTCGTTGAAGCTGATTCTAACCGAACCGATGTCTGATTGATCGACATTATTTGTGCCAATCAACTTCGCTTCGTTTTCGAAGAGAACATTTTGAAAATCTTCCGGCGTCGTACCTGTTGTAGGAGCCGCAACGCTGGTCTTGTAAATCAGCCGATAAGCTTCGGAAATGCTACTGCCCAGAGGCAGTTCGAAACCGTTGGCTGTAGAAGTGATGACGGCGGTCTCGCATGTATCTTCTAGAGCTTTCACCGAACCGTCCACTTGAACGACAAGCTTGCAGATCGTCACATCGCCTTTCAGCTCCTGCCCATTCAAAAACGTATCCGAAAACACCGGGTTTTCGATCAAGTTTTCCCCCTGGTTAAAATCGACGGTCCACACAATCTCATCGGAGTTGAAATTGTTTCTGTTGGCCGAGCCGGATTTCTCCAGACCGTCTTCGGCTGTATTGGCAAAGTGAACAGGAATAACGCCTTGTCCGTAATAGCTGAAATCAATTACATGTTCCAACCCGTCGCCGAACTCGGATTGGTCGAAATGAACCCACACATAGAAGCTGCCGTTTAATTGCGTGCCAAGAATGCTTTCGTTGAACGTAAAGACGACAGACTTGTCCATCTTAACGACATACTGACCGACCCCTCCGGTCAGATTGCCGTCCATCTCGTGGGGAATATCGAGCTCGTCCGGAAGATGGAAAGTATACGTCGAGCCATTATCATACGGATGGCTGTCGTCAGGAAGCGACCACTGGTACACCACCGCCACCCGGTTGCCGATGTTCGGCCGAATGTCCTGAATTTCATTCCCTTGCGGCTGAACCGTTCCGTCGCTTAATTCTACCGGCTCCGCGTCGTACATTTTGACGCCTGTGATCAAATTTTCCGTGATCTCGTTTCCTGCAACGTTTAGCAACCCCGCCACTGGATCCCCATACACGCTCTCCGTCACGCTGGCGCCTTCGCCGCGAACGAGCGATGAAGGAGAAACGACGTTCAACAGCAACACGAGCGCAATCAACAAAAACGATAGCTTTTTCATACCGCGACTCATCACCCTTAATATCTGAATTTTTCACTTGTTTCTGACTGACTCTATCTGTTATTGCCTCATTTTCTCTTCCCGGCCTTGCCTCCTCCATCTAAGGACTCCAAGTACGAACATGTTGCGAGAATGGAAATATTGCGAAATGAATATACCATTGGAAAATGAACAGAATCTGAAACTTCGACGGTTCCCGACGACCTTTTCAAAATTGACAAACGAACGTTTGTTTGCTAAAATCAGGGAATCATACACGAGAGGAGTCTATCGATGTCCGAGGATCGTCTGGAAAGGCTGGAGGATATGATGGGGCAACTGATCGGCATGGTGGGGAAAGTCATTAGCGAGCAGCATGAGATGAGACAGGATATGCAGAGTATGAAGCATACGATGGACACGATGAACGCCCGACTTGAGAGAGTGGAGGACAGGTTGGAGAGAGTGGAAGACAGGTTGGAGAGAGTAGAAGGAAGACTAGAGAGAGTCGAAACCGAGCAAACCCGCTTTAACGACTCGATCGCCTACTTATTGGACAAGTCCTCGCAGCACGATCACGATATCCATGTGGTGAAAAAACATATTCTGAAATGATCTGCCCCCGCGTACGGACAGGAGATCCGCTATCTGTGAACAAAACCGGGTTTTGCGCGCCTTCGCGGACAGAGAATCCCTTATTTGCTTCGTTGATGGCCATTTCGGCCGCTGCAAATGGAAATAACGGATCGTGTGTCCGGATCGCCGGCAAAATGCGGGGGTTTCGACAAAATAAGGGCTTCTGTGTCCGATCGGACACGAACAAGCGGATGACAGCCCCTCCGACAACTAAATTTTCCATGATGATACGAATAAAAAGGAGCCTGCACGATGAAGCGCAAGCTCCTTTTCCTATATTGCGGCTTACATTTTCGGAATCAAGCCCAGCACGAGCGACAGGAATTGCTCCTTGACGAGCTCGGTCGTTTCCATCACTTCTTCGTGGGACAGCGGCTGGTCCAGGATGCCCGCGGCCATGTTGCTGATGCAGGAAATGCCGAGCACTTCGATGCCCGAATGGCGGGCGACGATCACCTCGGATACGGTCGACATCCCGACGGCATCCGCGCCGACGGCGCGCAGCATGCGAATCTCGGCCGGCGTCTCGTAATTCGGCCCGAGCAGGCCGGCGTACACGCCTTCCCGCACGGAGAAGCCCAAGCTCGCGGCCGTTTCCTTCGCGATGGCGCGAAGACGCGCGCTGTAAGCTTCGGACATATCCGGGAAGCGGACTCCCAGCGCGTTATCGTTCGGGCCGATGAGCGGGTTGCGGCCGGTCAGGTTGATATGATCGGAGATGAGCATCAGATTGCCGGGCTTGTAGTCCAGGTTGACGCCGCCGGCGGCGTTCGTGACGAGCAGCGTCTTCACGCCGAGCGCTTTCATGACGCGAACGGGAAGCGCCGTGCGCTCCGGCTCGTAGCCTTCGTACATGTGGAAGCGCCCGCGCATCAGCATCACGCTTCGCCCTTGCAGCTTGCCGATCAGCAGCTCTCCGGCATGCCCCTCGACGGTCGAAACCGGAAAATGCGGGATATCCTCGTACGGAATCGTCACCGCGTCCTCGAGCTCGTCGCCCAGCACGCCCAGTCCCGAACCGAGAATAAGCCCGATATCCGGCCGCACGTCGGTCGTTCGGCGGATGAACGCCGCCGCCTCTTCGATCGTCGTTTTCGATATCGCTTGCGCCATATGATCCTCTCCCTCGTCTATTCCGAATTCCCGCTTATTTCAATAACGGCAGGAAGCTTCTGCCGTGCGTGGCGAACGTTACGCCGAAATTGTCCGCGATCGTCGCCGCCAGATCGGCGAAGGTCGCTCGATCCGCCAAGCCGCCCGATCCCGAGAAGCTCGGGCTCCAGGCGAGGAGAGGCACATACTCGCGGGTATGGTCCGTACCCGCATGTACCGGATCGTTGCCGTGGTCGGCCGTGACGATCAGCAGATCCGTCTCCTTCGTCGCCGCCATCAGCTCGGGCAGGGCGCGGTCGAACTCCTCCAGCGCCTTGCCGTACCCCTCGGGATCGCGCCGATGGCCGTACAAGGAATCGAAATCGACCAAATTCGCGAAGAGCAGCCCGCGGAAGCCGGCCGCCATCTCCTTCAGCACGACGGCGACGCCGTCCGCGTTGCTCTTCGTCGGGGTCGAGCGCGTAATGCCTTCGCCGCTAAAAATATCGTTGATCTTGCCGACCGACACGACGTCGAAGCCTTGCGCCTTGAGCGCGTTAAGCACGGTCGGCTGAGGCGGCTTCACGGCGTAATCGTGCCGGTTCGGCGTCCGTTGGAACGCCCCCGGCTTCCCGACGAACGGTCTTGCGATAACCCGGCCGACGGAAAACTCGTCCTTCATCGTCAGCCGGCGCGCGACCCGGCAGGCGTTGTACAGCTCCTCCAGCGGGATCACGTCTTCATGGGCGGCGAGCTGAAACACGCTGTCCGCCGACGTATAGACGATCCAGGAACCGCTTCTCATCTGCTCGGCGCCGAGCTCGTCCAGAATCTCCGTTCCGGAAGCGGGCTTGTTGCCGACCACGGACCGGCCCGTCTGCTCCTCGAACTCCCGGATCAATTCCGCCGGGAAGCCGTCCGGGAACGTCCGGAACGGCTTGTCGATCCGCAAGCCGGCCAGCTCCCAATGGCCGGTCATCGTATCCTTGCCGACGGACGCTTCCGCCATTTTGCCATAATAGCCGACGACGTCCGTCGCCGGCTCCCAATCCCCGAGCCTGGCGATATTGCCGAGTCCCATGCGGCGCATGTTGGGCAAGGCAAGACCGTCCACTCGTTCCACGATATGTCCGAGCGTGTGAGCGCCTTCGTCCCCGTATTGCCCGGCGTCCGGCAGCTCGCCGATGCCGACGCTGTCGAGCACGATTACCGCGATTCTTTCAAACCTCATTCATCGTTCCTCATTTCGGTTTCTCTTATGTCCGCTCTCGATCGAGACGGGCCGCGCCCGCCCGCGGATGGCTGCGCTCGTAAGCTTCGGTAAGCTTCGGCTTGGCGAACGGGACGTAAGCTTGCGTCGTCGCCGGATCCGCGTGGCCGAGCATTTCCTGTACCGCGCGCAGATCCGCCCCGTTCTCCAGCAGGTGCGCGGCGAATGAATGCCTTAACGTCTGGGGCGTGACCTCCATGCCCAGCTTCGTCGCATATTTCTTCAGAAGCTTCCAGAAGCCTTGCCTTGTCATGCGAACGCCGAGATGGTTCAAGAACAGCGCCTTGTCCGGCTTGCCTTCGCGGACAAGCTTGGGTCTCGACTCCTGCACGTATCTCGACGTCCAGGCGATCGCCTGCGCGCCGACGGGCACCATTCTTTCCCGCCCCCCCAATCCCAAGCATAACAAAAATCCCATATCCAGTCTAACATGATCGACGTCGAGCGAGATCAATTCGGAGGCGCGCAAGCCGGTCGCGTAGAGCAGCTCCAGCATCGCCCGGTCCCTCAGTCCGATCGCGTCGCCGACGTCGGGCAGCTCGAGCAGCTTGTCCAGCTCGGCGGCATTCACCGTCTTGGGCGGCTTCTTCTCCGTCTTGGGCGACTCCAGCTGCAGCGCGGGATCGAAGTCGACCGCCCGCCGGATCGTCAGAAACTTGCAGAACGACCGGATTGAAGCGAATCTCCGCGTGACCGTCGCAGACGTTCTTCCTTCCGCGCGAAGCGCGTTCAAGTAGGCGGCGATATGATGCGACTTCAGCTGATCCGTTCGGGCGACCCCGTATTTATCCAAGTAAGCGAGGAAATCCGTCAGATCGCCGCGATACCCTTGCTCCGTATTGCGGGAAACCCCGCGTTCATCGGTTAAGTAGGCCATATAAGCCGTCAACCCGTTTCTGAGCTCCATTGCCGTTTCCTTTCCTTGTCCCGCCCTGGCGTTCGCCCTTCGGCCTAGCTTCATTAATTCCACGCGGCGCCGGCCGATTCCTTCCGGCCGGCGTCATTCGCCCAGCCAGTAAAACAGACGCAGGCGATCGCCCGGCGATGCGTTCGGATCGCTTCCCTCGCCGGTCCGGAACACCTTCGACGCCTTTCCTTCGGGCACTTTGTACGGATCCGCCGGCCGCAGCCAGCTGTGGAACCACCCGAACAGGCCGTGAACGAACACCGCGAGCGCGAGAAAAAGGAGCGTAAACTGCAGACGCTCCCACCATTTTTCCAACGGTCCTTTCATCTTGCCCTCCCCCTCCGTTCGGTCTCGTCCATTTATCCGTATGAAAGAGGAGCAGAAATCATGTCGTTATTCGTTCCACCAGAGACTTTCCAATTCGGTATAGGGAATCCCGACGGCTTCGGCGACGTGCGGATAAGTGATCGCTCCGCGATAGGCGTTCACCCCGAGCGCAAGCATCGGATTCGAGCGGACCGTTTCCCGAAAGCCCTTGGAGGCAAGCTGCAAAATATAGTCGATCGTCACGTTCGTAAGCGCCAGCGTGGACGTGCGGGGAACCGCTCCCGGCATGTTGGCGACGGCGTAGTGGATAACCCCGTGCTTCTCGTAAATCGGATTTTCGTGCGTCGTCGCCCGGTCGATCGTCGCGATCGAACCGCCCTGGTCGACGGCGACGTCGACGATGACGGAGCCCTTCTTCATCGTCTTGACCATCTCCTCGGTGACGAGCCTGGGCGCCCGCGCGCCCGGAACGAGCACGGCGCCGATCAGCAGATCCGCTCTGCGCACCGCGTTGGCGATATTGTACGGATTGCTCGTCAACGTCCGCAAGCGGCCTTGAAACACGTCGTCCAGGTAGCGCATCCGGTCCCCGTTCTTCTCCAGCACGACGACCTCGGCCCCGAGCCCGAGCGCCATCTTGGCCGCGTTCGTGCCGACGATCCCTCCGCCGATGATGACGACTTCGGCGGGCGGAACGCCCGGAACGCCGCCGAGCAGGACGCCTCTCCCGCCCTGGAAAGCCTCCAGGTATTTCGCCCCTTCCTGAACGGACATTCTGCCGGCCACTTCGCTCATCGGCGTCAGCAGGGGCAGAGCTCCGTTCGGCGCCTGAATCGTTTCGTAGGCGATCGCCGTTACCTTGCGATCGGTCAGGGCGCGCGCCAGCTCGGGCGCGGCGGCCAAATGCAAATAGGTGAACAGAATCTGATCTTCCCGAAAAAAATCGAATTCTTCGGCGATCGGCTCCTTCACCTTCACGATCAGGTCCGCCGCCGACCATACGTCCGCAGCCCGCTCGAGCAGCGTCGCCCCGGCCGCCGCGTATTCCGCGTCCGCGAATCCGCTCCCCTCGCCCGCGCCGCGCTGCACGATCACCTGTCCGCCCTGCCGGGCGAGCATCTCGCATCCCGCGGGCGTCAGCGCGACGCGGTATTCCTGCTTCTTGACTTCCTTGGGCAATCCGACGATCATGTTCGATTCCTCCCGTCATTGGTCGGGTGTCTCGCAATCCTTTTTACCATTTCCATACCTTACTATAAGAATACGCCAAGAACGCGCGAGAGGACAACGGATGAATGCATTGGCCAAGCTTCCGTGCTAGCGACGTAATTGTCAATCGCCGCGAACTCCGATATGATCGAGAGGTCGGGGTCGCAGAGCAAGAAGCGTTTATTTTCTCGCCCGCGAATGCCGATATTGAGGGTAACGAGCAAGCCGAGGCACGATCGAACCGCGCAAGGAGAGAACGAGTCGTATGAGAGCGATATTGGTTGACGATGAGGGATTGGCCCTGCATTATCTGGAAAGACAATTGACGAACATCGGCGGCATCGAGATCGCGGGCACTTATCGCAGCGCCGGAGAAGCGCTTCGGGAAGTCGACCGGTTGAATCCGGACGTCGCTTTCCTCGATATCGACATGCCCGAAATTTCCGGAATCGAAGCCGCCGAGCTGCTGTACGCACGGAAGCCCGGAATCGCAGTCGTGTTCGTGACCGCTTACGAGCATTACGCGGTCAAAGCGTTCGAACTGTCCGCGCTGGATTACGTGCTGAAGCCGATCAATGAACAACGGCTAAGCCGGACGCTGGAGCGGCTGAAATCCCGCGCGGAAGTCCGAGCCCCTGCGCGGGAGCCGGAGCCCGTCGTCGCGACGGTCGGCTGTTTCCGCAGGCTGACGATCGAATACGGCCAGTCGGAGCCGATCGCCTGGCGAACGGCCCGCGCCCAGGAACTGTTCGCCTACTTGACGTACAAGCGGAACGCTCCCGTGCGCAAGGACGTCTTGCTGGAGCTGCTATGGCCCGACGTCGATTACAAAAAAGCGTACACCCAGCTGTATACGACCGTCTATCAAATCCGCAAGACGCTGGAGGCGGCCGGCCTGACGATCCGGCTCAACAATAGCGGGAACGATTATTTTCTCGACCTCGGGATTAACCGTTGCGACGTGCAAGAGTGGGAGAACGCCCGGCCGAAGCTGCCGCCCATGTCGCCGGAAACGGCGGACAAGCACCTGGAATGGCTGCAAGCTTACGCGGGGGACTTCCTGGCCGAGCACGAGTACCTGTGGGCGGAGAACGAACGCAAGAGGCTTCGCGATCTCTGGTACAAGCACGCGCTCGAACTGGGCGACATGTGGACGCGTTGCGGATTCCGGAAAGAAGCGCTCGAGCTGTACGAGTATATGGAGCAAACGTATCCTTACGCGGAAGAAGTGTATTTCCTGACGATGAAGCTTCACGCCGAGAACCGGGAGCTCGGCTCCGCGAAGGCGAAGTACGACCAGCTATGCGTCATGCTGCGGGAGGAATATTCGCTGGAGCCCTCTCCGGCCGTCCGGCAATGGGCGCAAACGCTGTTCCGTCAAACGCAATGAAGGAGGCCCTGGCGGCCTCCTTCTCCTATTCTCCCAATACCGCCTCGATATCCGGCCCAAGCTCAAGCGGCTTCGCCGCCGATTCGTACGCTTTGACGGCTTTGCCTTCCTTGTCGACGAGAAATTTCGTGAAATTCCACTTGATTTCCGCGCCCGTCGCGTCAGTCAAATAACGGAAAATCGGATCCGCGTTCGGCCCGATCGCTTCGACTTTCTCGAAGATCGGGAACGTGACGCCGTAGTTCACGCTGCAGAACGTCTGGACTTCCTCCGCCGTGCCGGGCTCCTGGCCGCCGAATTGGTTGCAAGGGAAGCCCATGACGACGAGGCCGCGGGCTTCGTACGTTTCGTGCAACGCTTGCAAATCCGCATACTGCGGCGTGAAGCCGCATTGGCTCGCCGTATTGACGATCAGGAGCGCCTTGCCTGCGTAATCGCTTAGCTTGACGGCTTCGCCGTTCGCCGCTCGGGTCGTAAATCGATGAATCGTCATCCTCCGGTTACCTCCGATTCGTGAACTGGTGATCGTGCGGCCATGCCGCTCTTTCGTAAGTATAGCACACCGTTGACGCTGCCGCACCGCTTGCCCTACAATCGAATTAAACGATCATCGCAAGCAGTGAAAATCGGAACGGGAAAGGGGATTCGCATGTCGATCTACGCGATACCGGTCGCTTCGTCCACGGGAGAGAAATCGGATCTCTCCGACTATCAAGGCCGCGTCATGCTGATCGTCAACACGGCCAGCAAGTGCGGCTTCGCCCCGCAGTTCAAAGGCTTGCAGAGGCTGCACGAGACGTACGGCGAGCAAGGCCTCGCCGTGCTGGGCTTCCCATGCAACCAGTTCGCCGGCCAGGAGCCTCTGGAAGGCGATGCGCTCGCCCAGCATTGCCAGATCAACCATGGCGTGACGTTCCCGCTGTACGCCAAGGTCGACGTGAAGGGGGCGAACATCCATCCGCTCTACGCCCACTTGACGCGTTCGGCGCCGGGACTGCTGGGCTCAAGAAAGATCAAGTGGAACTTCACGAAGTTTCTCGTGGACCGCGAAGGCAAAGTCGTCAAACGCTTCCCTCCGACCGCCGCGCCGGAGAAAATCGAAGCTCACGTTCGCCGGCTTCTCTAGCCGGCGGCTTGCCGCATCGGATTTCATGATGAAAGGCGATCCCCGAACGCGCGTTCAAGGATCGCCTTTATGAACATGACCGATCGGTCTATGAATCCCCGCAATGTCCCGCGGGCGTACGGCCCGCATCGTCCGGCTCGCTCGCCTGGCACTTGGCGCATATGCCTTGGAAATCCAGACGGTGATCGAGCACGCTGAACTGAAACTCCCTTTCCAACCGTTCTTCCAGCGGCCCCAGCCAATCCTCCATAATCTCCGTCATCGAGCCGCACTTCACGCAGATCAGGTGATGGTGATGGTGCTTGTTGCTGTCGGTGCGAAGATCGTACCGCGCCACGCCGTCCCCGAAATTCATTTTCTCGACGACGTGCATTTCGCTAAGCAGCTCTAGCGTCCGGTAGACGGTGGCGAGACCGATCTCCGGCGCTTTGTCCTTGACGAGCATGAACACGTCTTCCGCGCTCAAGTGGTCTTCTTCGTTTTCCAGAAGTACCCGGACCGTCGCTTCCCGCTGCGGGGTCAGCTTGTAGCCCTGGGACTGAAGCTGCTGCTTGATTTTTTCAATGCGGGCTTCCATCGTTTCCCCTCCGGTCGCTGGTGCACTCCTTTCATTATAGGATGACCACCTTCCATTCGTCAAACGCGCTGGCGTTATTTGGCGGATAGGGAGGAAAAGTCCAGCCCGATCCCGGCAACCGTAAAGCGTTCCAACAGATGAGGGGTCACGTAGGCTTCGAAAAGGGAAGCCAAGGCCAGCACGACAAGCAGGAGCCCCGTGATTGCCGTATGGGCGAGAAACGGCGGAAGCAGCCGGCCGTTGCGCCGAAACAGCCGCTCCTTGACGACGAAATAGGCGAATCTGGCCGAGGAGACGCTGGCCATCATTAAGGCCGGCACGACGATGGCGTTCTGCGGGGCGGTTGCCGCGAAGAAGAAGAACACGCCGTTCCAGGCGAACTGCTGCGCCAGCACCGCCACCGCGAAGCCGATCAGCACGCCTTTCAGAAAATCCAGCACGAGCACGAACGGCACGCCGATGACGGTGATTCCGAGAAACCAAATCAAAATGAGCCACTTGGCGTAGAAACGAAAGCTTTCCCACAGCGTCGAAGCGGGCGACAGCGCGTCCGGATTTTTCACGAAGGCCATGTAAACCCCGAGCGTATCCGCCAGCTCCTGCTGCTGCTGCAGCGTAAGCGCGTTAACGAGCATGGCGCCGAAGATCGCCCCGACGAGCACGAGCACGCCGACGAAAATATACAGATTCAAATTGTCGCGAGTCGATACGTTCCATAACCGATAGAGCACGAAGGCTACCCCCTTGTCCTGGCGGACGGCGAGTCTCGTGCCTAAGTGTATGACGGACAAGCGTCGATTATGAATGTATGATGCGCCCGTACGTTCCCCCGCTCCCCGATGCGAAGGCGGCTTTGCCGTCCCGGGCCCGGACGATCAGCTCGGCGATTTTCTCCCCCGTCACGGACGCGATCGCCTCCTTCGGCACGCGATGCAGCACGTCCATCTCTGTGCCGACTTCCGCGAACAATCTGTCCCGCTTGGCCGGACCGAGGCCCGGGAAGAACGACAGCGGCACTTGCGGCCGATACGGCGGGCGGTGCGCGGGCTGCTTCGATCGCTTCCGGTCGGCCAATTGCCGCACGCGTCCGGACACGCCGCGCGTCAGCCTGGCGCTGCCGCAATGCGGACATGCGCCGAGCTCCTCCGCTCGAGCTTCCGGCACCGCCCGGCGGCAGCGCGCGCAGGAGGTTTCGTGATACTTGCCCAATTGGGGATGAAGCCCGTAATTGGCGAGAATGCGGCGGCCCTCTTCGTTCGCGAGCGCCTTCGCGAACTCCCGGAACGAAGGCTCCGCGAGCAGCAGCTCGTTGCATTCGCGTCCGATCATGCCGGGGGAATGCGCGTCCGAGTTCGTCAGGAAAGCGTAGCGATCCATTTCGGACAGGCGCCCGGCCATCTCCGTATCGGCGCTGAGCCCGAGCTCGATCGCCGCGACGCGCTCCGGATCCAGCCGGTCCGCTACCCGGTCGGCCGAGCATCCGAGCAAGCCGCGATGCGGCGTGAACACGTGGGCGGGGACGAGAATGCCTCCCCTTGCGGTCAGTTCGTCCTGAAGCTCTCGCGCCGTCGCACGGACGCGCTGCGAGCTAAGGACGACGTTCGTGACGCGCGGGGTCATCCACGCGGTCCAATCCCGCATCGCTTCCAGATTCGGCAAATAGCCGAGCAAATGAAACGGGCCCCCGCCCTCCTCCTTCACTTCCATCTCCGCGCCCAAGAGCAGCGTCGTGCCCCGGTAGCGGATGCCGCCGTCGGGCAGCTCTTCCATTTCTCCGGATCGCAGGCACTCCGCGATATCGGCCTGCACCGCCGGCGAGTGGCAATCGATCACGCCGATCAATTCGATGCCTTTGCGTTCCGAGGCTTCCTTGGCGATATTGCGAAAAGTCAAATTTCTGCTGCCGCTGATCTTGACCGGCCGTCCGTCCTCGCTGCGCCCGATGTGCACGTGCAAATCGGCGAAGCATCCGCGCAGGCGGACGGCCGGCTTCTTCTTGCCGCCGGCCATCGTCAGAACGATCCGGTCAGCCCGCGCAAGCGCCAGGCGTAGACGGCCAGCAGCGTTTTCGCATCGCAGATCCGGCCTTCGCGGATGTAAGCCTCGGCCTGTTCGAGCGTGATCGCTTCGCACGTCAGAAACTCGTCTTCGTCCGGTTGCGCGCTTCCCGGCTCCAGGTCTTCGGCAACGTACAAGTGCAGCACTTCGTCCGCGAAGCCGGGCGAAGTGGAGAACGTGTGCAGATGGCGGATCGTTCCCGCCCGGTACCCCGTCTCCTCCTCCAGCTCGCGCAGCGCGGCCGTCTCGGGCTCTTCTCCCTCGTCCAGCTTGCCGGCCGGAATTTCCGCTTGCGCCTTGTCCAGCGGCTTGCGGAACTGCTCGACGACGAGCATTTGGCCGTCCAGCAGCGCAAGCACCGCCACCGCGCCCGGATGGCGGACGATCTCCCGCGTCGCCGTTCCCCCGTTCGGGAGCCGCACGGTGTCGACCTGCAAGGAGATGATCCTGCCCTGGAATATAGATTTGCTTTCCAACGTTTCTTCCCGCAGCGGATGCGGTCGTTGCTCGACCGGTTCGGTCATGCGCTTACGCCTCCAGTCATGAATGGATGAAAATGCTCATATCCTCATCTTAGGAACCCGGCTTGTCCCGTCGCCGGATCGGAGAGATCCCGCGGGAGACATTCGGGAGTTCTAGAGGAGGTTGACGACGAAATGCTGAAAAAATACCACTCTCCGAACAAGCTGCAATACGTCGGCAAGGCATGGGAGATTCGGCACGCGCTTCGCCAGGAGGCGAAACGCCGCGGCGGACGAACGAAGCTCGCCGAGCTGCTCGCCGCGGTCGAACGGGCCGGCGTCTCCCGCCCGTGAGCGCCCGTCCGCCGCCCTTCGCAACAAAGGCAGCCGGCCGGGACGAAGCCGCGGCGCTACCCTGAACTCCTTGCTCCCGATTGCGAATTATCGCTTCAGCGTTTCGCCGACGATGGCCAGAACGAGCTCCGTCGCTTTGACGAGATCGTCGGCTTTGATCTGCTCTTGCGTCGTATGGATGTGCTCGTAGCCGACGGCCAGGTTGACGGTCGGAATGCCGTTGCCGTTAAACATGTTGGCGTCGCTTCCTCCGCCGGAGGAGAAGGTGCGGGGCGTCAAGCCGATCGCTTCGATCGCCGCCTTCGCCACCTGCACTACCTCGTCGCCGTCGCCGTAGGCATACGCCGGATAGATCGTCGTCGAGACGAATTCGAACTCCGCCCCGTACTCCTTCGCCGCGCTTTCCACCGCTTCCCGCATCGATTCGACTTGGCGGTCCATCTTTTCCTGAACCTGACTGCGCGCTTCCGCGAAAATTTTGATCGTATCGGTCACGATGTTCACTTCGCCGCCGCCTTCGAATCGTCCGATATTGGCGGTCGTCTCGCTGTCGATCCGTCCCAGCCTCATCCGGGATACCGCCTTGGAGGCGACCTGGATCGCGCTGATGCCGTCTTCCGGATTGACGCCCGCATGGGCGGCTTTGCCTTTGATCGTGATGAATTGACGGGAATTCGTCGGCGCCGCCACCGCGATCGCGCCGATCTCGCCGTTGGAATCGAGCGCATAGCCGAATTTCGCGCGCAGGCGGGAACCGTCCATCGCGCGGGAACCGAGAAGCCCCGATTCTTCGCCCGTCGTGATGACGAATTGAATGCCTCCGTGCGGCAGCTCCCGCTCGCGAATGACGCGGAGCGCCTCGAATATCGCCGCGAGCCCGGCCTTATCGTCCGCGCCGAGAATCGTCGTGCCGTCGCTGCGAATGTAGCCGTCGTCGTCCAGGCGAGGCTTGATTCCTTTGCCCGGGGCAACGGTATCCATATGCGACGTGAACAAGATCGCCGGGACGTCCTCCTTTCCGGGCGACGGGGGGAGCCAAGCGAACAGATTTCCCGCTCCGTGGCCGATTTTGTCCGCCACGTCGTCCTCCGTAACCTCGAGTCCGAACGATCCGAACTTCTCCTTGAGCGTCTTGGAGATTTCCGCTTCGTGTTTCGTTTCGCTGTCGATGCTGACCAATTCCATGAATTCCGCCAATAATCGTTCTTTGTTCACCATTTCGCTTTCCTCCCGACGAAACTTTCGTATACAATAGATTCAAAGTGGACAAAGCTCACTAGGAAAGGATGTTTCCCGATGAACAGACGCGTGTTCAAAATCGTCGTTTACGCCACTTTGCTGGCGATGGTCGTCACGACTTTGCTCATGGGCGTTGGAGCGATGATGGAATAGCGGGGCGATAGCCGAACACTTCGGCGAATATCGGCACGATCCGCCTGCCGATCTCTTCCACGGCCCATTCCGCGCCGGTCAGCGTCTCCAGGGAGGTCACCCCGTATTCCGAGATGCCGCACGGGACGATGCCTTGGAACCCGTCCAGCTCGACGTTCCGCTTGACGTTGAACGCGAAGCCGTGGCTCGTCACGAATCCGCGGCGGGTTCGGGCTTTATTGAATTTAACGCCGATGGCGGCGATTTTGACGTCTCCGACCCATACGCCGGTATAGCCCGGCTTCCTTCCGCCCTCGATGCCGAACCCGGCAAGCAAGACGATGATCGCTTCTTCCAGGTCCCTTAAGTATTTGTGCAGATCGAGTCCAGCGGCGTCCAGGTACAGCAGCGGATAGCCCACGAGCTGTCCGGGCCCGTGGTACGTGATGTCTCCTCCGCGATCGATCTCGTACACCGCGATTCCCCGGCGGGCCAACTCTTCCTTGCCGTACAGCAGATGCTCGGGATGGCGATCGGTGCCGACCGTGTACGTGGGGGAATGCTCCAGCAGCAGCAGCGTCTCCGGACGCTCTCCGCGATCGATCTCCCCGACGAGCTTCTTCTGAAGCTCCCAGGCTTCGCCGTAATCCGTTCTGTCCAGCCATTCGGTTGCCAGCTTGTTCATGGACGAACCTCCTTCCCGCAAGTCTTCTCCCATTGTAGCTCATTCCAAGCGATTGACAAAACCCGGTCCCGCGCGGGTTCGCGCGGCGTACCGGGCTTTCGGGGCTTAATAGACCTTCGTGTCCAGGCCGTAGCTCTCCAGATTCTCCTTCACCCGCTGCAGGAACCGTCCGCAGATGACGCCGTCCAGAATCCGGTGATCGAGCGACAGGCACAGGTTCACCATGGAGCGGACGCCGATCATGTCGTTAATGACGACCGGCCGCTTCACGATCGATTCGAACGTCAAAATCGCCGCTTGCGGATAGTTGATGATCGGCTGCGTCAGAATCGAACCGAACGAGCCGGTGTTGTTGACCGTGAACGTTCCCCCCTGCATATCGTCCAGCTTCAGCTTCTTCTCTCTCGTGCGGCGCGCCAAATCGTCGATCTCGTGGGCGAGACCGGATATGTTTTTTTGATCGGCGTTGCGGATAACGGGTGTGACGACCGAATCCTCCGTTCCGACGGAGAGGGAAATATTGATGTCGCGCTTCACGATAATCTTGTCGACCGCCCAGACGGAGTTCATGATCGGATAATCCTTGATCGCGTTCACCGCCGCCTTGATCAGGAACGGCATATACGTCAGGTTGATCCCTTCCCGCCGGCGGAACTCGTCCTTCAGCTTGTTGCGCAGAAGAACGAGATTCGTCACGTCGACCTCGATCATCATCCAGCCGTGCGGAATTTCGCTGACGCTCTGGCGCATCCGGGTCGCGATCGTATTGCGGACGGGCGTCACGTCGATAAAATACTCCCCGCGGCCGGGCACTTCCTGCCCTTCAACTTCCACGGAAGGAATGCGCGGGGACTGGGACAGGTGAATGCCCGAAGAACGTACGGGTATTTTCGGGTCCATCGGCTCGATCGGCGCGCGATGGGAAGGCGCGGAGGCTGGGGAGGCATTCCCTTGCGCCGCGTCCCCGCCGCTGCCCCCTGCGCCCGAGGCGGCCGCCGCAAGCACGTCCTTGCGGGTGATTCTGCCGCCCTCGCCCGTTCCGGCGACGCGGCCCAGATCGATGCCCCGCTCAGCCGCCAGCTTCTGCACGGCCGGGGAGTAGCGATGGCGCATCGGCGCGTCCGCGTCGTAACTTCCCGGCGACTGGACGGCAACCGCGGGACGAGACGAGGCGGCTTCGCCCGATGCCGCGCCGGACGCGGCGGGTTCGGACGAGTCCGCGCCGCCGGACGGTTCGCCGTCGCCTTCGGCCTCGACTTCGACCAGGCAGATCGCCGTGCCGACTTCGACCGTCTCTCCGTTGCCGGCCAAATGCTTGACGAGCTTGCCGCTGACGGTCGACGGAAGCTCCGCGTTTACTTTATCGGTAATCAGCTCGCAGATCGGCTCGTACTTGTCCATCGTATCGCCCGGCTCCTTAAGCCACCGTTCGATCGTCGCGGACACCAGCGACTCGGCCAATTGCGGCATCGTAATTTCCACGATTTTCTTCGCCATGATCTCTCGTTCTCCTTTCCATAGCCGAACGGCATTAATACTTCGCCAGCTCCAGCATCGCCGACTTCAGCTTCTCTTTGTTCAGCAGAAAATGCTTTTCGCCCGGAGGGTTGATCGGCATCGCCGGCACGTCCGGGCCGCACAGCCGTCGGATAGGAGCGTCCAAATCGTACAGCAGCTCTTCGGCGATCATCGCCGCGACTTCCGCGCCGACGCCGCCCGTCTTGTTGTCTTCGTGAACGATCAGCACTTTGCCGGTCTTCGCCGCGGCTTCGAGAATCGCTTCGCGGTCGAGCGGCTGAATCGTGCGAAGATCGAGAATATGCGCTTCGATGCCGTGCTCCCGGGACAGCTCTTCGGCGGCTTGCATCGCGAAATGGAGCGGCATGCTGTAGCCGATGACCGTCAGGTCTTCGCCTTCCCGCATCACCTTCGCTTTGCCGATCGGCACGGCGTAGTCCCCTTCCGGCACTTCGTCGGAGATGAGCCGGTAGCATTTCTTGTTCTCGAAGTAAATGACCGGATCCGGATCGCGGATCGCCGAGACGAGCAGTCCCTTGGCGTCATAGGCGGTCGAAGGGGCGACGATCTTCAGCCCGGGCGTTCCGAAGAACACCGATTCCGGACATTGGGAATGATACAGTCCGCCGAATACGCCGCCGCCGATCGGAGCGCGGATGACGACCGGACAGGTCCAATCATTGTTCGAACGGTAGCGGATTTTCGCGGCTTCGCTGATAATCTGGTTCGTCGCGGGAAACATGAAGTCCGAATACTGCATTTCGGCGATCGGCTTCATGCCGGCCATCGCCGCCCCGATCGCCACGCCGGCGATCGCCGACTCCGCGAGCGGAGCGTCCAGCGCGCGCAGTTCCCCGAATTGCTGCTGCAAGCCTTTCGTCGTTCCGAACACGCCGCCCTTCAAGCCGACGTCCTCTCCCAGGACGAAGACGTCGCCGTCCCGTTCCATCTCTTCCTTCATTGCCAGCCGAATGGCCTCGATATATTCGATAACCGGCATTAGTTCCCCTCCCCGTCTTGCTCCGCGTAGACGTACCTGAACGCGTCCTCCGTCGCTTGGAACGGCGCTTTCTCGGCGTAGTCGGTCGCTTCGTCGATAAGAGCGCGCAGTTGCGCCTGATACTCCTTATCCTGTTCCTCCGTCCAAATTTCCGATTCGATCAAATATTGTTTAAACGCCGGCAACGCGTCTTTGCTCTTGTGGAGCTCGACCTCTTCCTTCGTCCGGTACGCCAGATCGTTGTCCGAAGTGGAATGCGCCGTCACGCGATAAGTGACGATCTCGATCAGAGTCGGACCTTCTCCGGCGATCGCCCGCTCTCTCGCTTCTTTCACGACGCGGTACACCTCAAGCGGATCGTTCCCGTCGACGCGCACGCCCGGGAATCCGTACCCGAGCGCGCGGTCGGCGATCCGGCCCCTCGTCTGCTTGGACAGAGGCATCGAAATCGCGTACTGATTGTTCTCGCAGACGAAAATAACCGGAAGCTGATGAACGCCGGCGAAGTTGCAGCCTTCGTGAAAATCGCCCTGATTGCTGGAGCCGTCGCCGAACGTCACGATCGCGACGGAAGGCTCGCCCCGCATCTTCGCGGCCAGCGCGAATCCGGTCGCGTGCGGCACCTGCGTCGTCACCGGGCTCGACCCCGTGACGATGCGCAGCCGCTTGCTGCCGAAATGGCCGGGCATCTGCCGTCCGGCGCTGTTCGGGTCTTCCGCTTTCGCGAACAGCGACAGCATCAGCTCCTTGACCGTCATTCCGAGAGACAGGACGAAGCCGTAATCGCGGTAATACGGAAGAAACCAGTCGTTCTCCCGATCCATCGCGAATCCCATCGCGACCTGCGACGGCTCTTGCGTAATCCCGGAAATATGAAAATTGACTTTGCCTGCGCGCTGCAGCATTTGCCCCCGCTCGTCGAAGCGACGCGCGAGGAGCATCGTCTTGTACATCTCGACCGCGCGTTCGTCGGACAATCCGAGCAGAATATGCTTTCTCGTATGTTGGACGGAACCTGCATGCTTCATGGACGCGTCCTCCTGCTATCGTTTAGTTTTATAACCTGGTCTTAATACTTGAACTTAATCCTTATTATACTCCTCTCTCCGCCAAAAAGAAACGCCCAACCCGCGCGCGAACCGATTTTCCCGTAATACGGGCATCTCGTCCGCGCCTTGAGGAGCATGCCTCGGGGCTGGGCCGTATTGTGCCGATCTAAACGTGGTTCGGCGCGCCGTCGAGTGCGAGCATCGCTTCTTGCATCGCCTCGGACAGCGTCGGATGAGGGTGGATCGTTCTGCCGATCTCCCACGGAATCGCGTCCAGAAGCTTCGCGAGCGAAGCTTCCGCGATCAATTCCGTCGCATGCACGCCGGCCAGATGGACGCCGAGAAGATCCCCCGTCGCCTTGTCCGCCACGACCTTGACGAAACCGTCGCTTTCTCCGTATACAAGCGCTTTGCCGAGCACGCGCAGCGGCAGCTTCGCCGTTTTCACGTCGTATCCGGCCGCTTTGGCGTCCGCTTCCGTCCAGCCGATCGACGCCGCTTCCGGCCGGGAATAAATGCACCTCGGAACGTCCCGGTCGGCCGCGCGGGTCATTTGGTCGCCGGTCAGATGAGCGACGGCGACCGCGGCTTCATGCATCGCCGCGTGCGCGAGCTGAACGCCGCCCACGCAGTCTCCGACTGCGTAAATGTGGGATTCGCCGGTCTGCATCGTGCTCGGATTGATTTGAATGAAGCCTTTATCCGTTTTAATATCCGTGTTCTCGAGTCCTAGATTTTCGGTATTGCCGATGCGGCCCACGGAGACGAGCATCTTCTCCGCAGCAAGCGCGATCGTCTCGCCTTTGACCGCGACTTCCGCTTGAATCCCCGCATCCGTCCGACGGCACGATTCGGCGAGCAGCTCGGCGCCGGTATAAATAGTCACGCCTCTCTTCTTCAACGCCTTCGAGAGCTCCGCGCCGATGTCCCGGTCCTCCGTCGGCAGCAAACGATCCGCGGCTTCGACGATCGTCACTTCCGTGCCGAAATCGCTCAGCATCGACGCCCACTCCACGCCGATCACGCCGCCTCCGACGATTACAATCGAAGCGGGCAGCTTGCCCCACGCCAGCGCTTCGTCGCTCGTCGAGATCGTCTCTCCGTCGTAATCGAGCCCTTCCAATCGGTGCGGACGGGATCCGGTGGCGATGACGACGTTTCTCGGCACGACCGTCTCCGACTCCCCGTCGGCCAGCTCCACGGCGATCGCCCCGCTTCGCGGGGAGAAGATCGAAGGACCGATAACGCGGCCGCTGCCGACAATGACTTCGATCTTGTGCTGCCTCATCAATGCTTGCAACCCTTTATGTAATTGCTCGACGATGCCGTTTTTCCGGGCGTGCACCGCTTGCCAGTCCGGCACGGCCGCTCCTTCCGGCATGCGGATGCCGTATGCGCCCGCCTCCCGGATCGTCGCGTACACTTCCGCGCTTCTAAGCATCGATTTGCTCGGAATGCATCCTCTGTGCAGACACGTCCCCCCGAGCTTGTCCCGTTCGATGACAACGACGCTCTTGCCGGCCTGCGCCGCCTTGATCGCCGCCGTATAGCCCCCCGGCCCTCCTCCGAGCACGGCGACATCGACTTCGATAGGCATAGTTTCCCCTCCGTCTGTATGGCTCTCGCATCCATTGTACATCTTTTTAACCCTCGGGACAAAATTGCCCATCACCTGTTAGACGCCTGCTGGCACCTGCCGCTATCCCCTTTGCTCAGAACTATTCACTTTGCCCTCCCCTATCGGCCGCCCCTCGCATTCGCTTCTCTTCGTCGGTATCCCGTTCGCTCAGGTCTAACCCCTTTTCTTACTATCATTGGCTGCCTCGGCACAATCGCTTCATTGTTCGTCGTCATCCCCTCCGCTCAGATCAAGCCCCTTTCCCAAACCCGATCGCTGCTGTTCATTTGCTTCGCTTTCGTCGATATCCCCATGACTCAGACCGCCCCTTAATGACCGATCGTTCCTGCACAATTACAAACCTCGGTATCCCCTCCGCTCAGAACAATGCGCATGCGCTTCATTTTCGCCGGTATCCCTATCGCTCAGTGACGACCCGAAAAATAAAAAAACGGGTGGATTGTTCAAAAATCGCTTTAAATAAGAACAAATGTTTGGTATAATTAAAACAGAACACATGTTCCTATCAAATTAGAGGTGAACGGTCAGATGAGCCTGAAGGTCGCAGCCGAACAATTTGCCGAATATTGCAAGCAATATGCGAAGGAAGAAGACTGCATTCCCGATCTTTTTCGCCTGAAATGGCCTGATGGATTTCGATGCTCTCGTTGCGGACATACCTGCTATTATTTGATCAATACCCGACGTTTGCCTCTCTACGAGTGCAAATCCTGCCGCCACCAATCCTCGTTGCTCACCGGCTCGACATGGAGGGCAGCCGCACGCCTTTGCATTTATGGTTTCAAGCGATTTTCTTGCATTCCCGGCCCCAATCGGTTAATGCCGTCCAACTTTCGAAAGCAATCGACGTTACCTATAAAACCGCTTGGCTGATCTGCCACAAAATCCGCCAAGCCATGTCATGCACGGAATCAGACAGACTGCTCTCGGGAATCGTTCGCGTATCCGATACGGTTTACTGCAAGCGATTGACCCCGTCCTTTGACTGGCATGACCAAGAACAGCCGCTCCTCATCGCTTCGTCCATCGACGACCAAGGCGAACCTGACTTCATCGTCATTCAGCAACAATCCAAGATTAAGCTGAAAGACAAATACGACATGCCGGACCCTGCTCCATTTATTCGCAGCTGCGTTCATCCCGATCATGTTTCCAGCACGATAATTACGAGACGATACGGCCCGAAAATGTTCAAAAAATTGGCGTGGATGGGCTACAGCATTACATGGTGGATGGGCAGGTTATTTCGAGGCATCGGTCCTAAACATCTGCAAAAGTATTTAAATCAGTTCAGTTACTACCACAACAAGCCTTCCTCCAGGTGCTATTCCGAACTCTTATCAGACTGTATTTCTTCCCCTCGAATCACGTATTCCGAACTGACGAAACCCGACTTTCGCCAAAATCGTTCGAAGGATAGCACGCGAATATCCGTACGCACCACTTCCGTGCCGGCTTAATTTGTGATTCTAGAAGGGGAAGTTGAATTAAAGGTTGTACTGTCCGGACGGAAAACGATGAACTAAGTCGCGGCGTAGCGACGATTCACATTGTAGCTTCTGAGCGGACGGGATATGGGCGAAGAGAATACGTTGCACGATAGGTCGAGGAACAAGTCGTATGTTATGCTTGCGTTTCTGAGCCGACGGGATATGGACGAAGAGAGGTTACGGGGTACGAACGGTACGTGGAGGGACTAGCCGCAAATTTGCTTTTGTTTCTGAGCCGACGGAATATGGACGAAGAGAAGGCTGAGAACGATACGTTGCGAGACGGCGGCGTATTATGCCAAGTTTCTGAGCGGACGGGACAACGGCGAATAAGCGAAGAGCGGCAACCCCGATCGGCTGCCGCTCCGCAAGCGCTATTTGTTCATCTTATCGATAATTTGTTGAGTAAGACCCGTATTTCGAGCGACCGAAGTGTTGTTAAGGAAAAGGACGTCGGTAATTTCCTGCTCCTGGATGAAGTCAAGCAAGTTGGCGTGATAGTGCCGCGGATCCAAATAATAGACTTTTTCGAAATGCGGCAACAAGAACGGAACGAACGCATTGGCGTACGAATCCTTGACGACGACGACGCGCTTGCCGTTTTTATTGTCGGTTACGATTTCTCCCCACGGATAGTCTCCGCCCAAAAAGACGGCATAATCGGTACTGCTGTACTTGGCGAAATTCGGATCGACCAGATTTCTGTCGACGGACCTCGTCGGAGAAGTGTGCATCATATATTGATACTCCGTAAATGGGAGGTAGTACTCGATCGTATCCGGATGCCTTTCGAGCCTGTCGTTCAGCGTTTGCTTATAGGCGGTGCCCAGGAATTCCGGAATTTGTTCTTTCTGATATTGCTCGAGCGGTATCGGCTGTTCGCCGATCGCCTCCATGAATTGGACGTACGCGTAGTAGGCGCCCAAAGCCGACCAGTGATGGTCCGTGCGGAAATATATATACTCGTCCTGATGGGCGGCGAGTCCTGCATAAGCGTCGACTTGCACGATCGAAGCGTCCAGCCGCAAATTGATCTGATCGATCGCTTCCTTTTGGGATTCGGTCAACTGTTCGATGCCCGAGTGGCCGGAGAATTCGACGGAAGACGGCGCGAGCAGCGAATAGACGTTGACGTCCGGTCCGACGCGATCCGCGATTTGATTCAGCGTATCCGCATACCGCTCGATCGCCTCCGCGGAAGACTTGAACGCGATGAAGGCGCGATCTCGCAAAATCAAATATTGACTCGCGCTAACGTTATTGCCTCCCATGTTGTCGCCGCCCTGAACGACGATATGGATTCTGTTTTCGTCCTGGAATCCTTTTAAATCCTTCATGGAAGATCCGACTTGAACGAGAGACGACCGAAATGCGAAATTATCCGCGAAATAGTTGTCGAAGTCGCGGGTATAAGATCCTTCGAACAGCTTCTCCGTCGAAAATTCGGGCATCGCCATCAATTCGCGCTGCTCCAGATCCGACGTGGATTCGGAAGGAGGCTTGAGCAAGTTGACGGCCGCTATCCCGAAAATCAAGACCAGGAACAGGATGAGATTCAGCTTGTCTCGCAGTTTCATTTTCTCCCTCCTCGTTAGAACCGGTAGTACAGGAACGGATTATACGTGCTGCCGATCAGCAGAATCGTGGCCACGATCAATATCGAAGCGTTGAGCACGGGAACGCCGACGCCTCTCAATCCGACGTTCAACGCCGGGCTCGAATCGGCGAGCTTCGTAAAGAGCCATTTCATGAGCGGCGTGGACCCGATAATGGCGATCACGTAGAGCAGCAGATTTTCCTGGAAGTAGATTTGCAGCTCCAAGTTCAGCAGCTCTCGGCCTTGCAAGCCGAACATCGTCTTCAACGCGTTGATCGCTTCGGAAAGATCCGTGAAATAGAACCAGACCCAGCCGATCAGCATCATGAACACGCCGTACAGGTGGGAGACGACCGCCCCCGCTTTGTCCAGCAGCTTGCCGAGGAACACCCGCTCCATATAGATAAGCAGTCCGAAGTACAGCCCCCAAATGATGAAGTTCCAGCTCGCCCCGTGCCAGAAGCCGGTCAAGAACCAGACGACGAACAAGTTGCGCAAGTAGAAGCGCCTGTTGCCTCCTAGCGGGATATACACGTAATCCCGGAAAAACCCGCCAAGCGACATGTTCCATCGTCGCCAGAAATCTCCCGCGGACCTGGATATATACGGATAGTTGAAGTTTTCTCGCAACGTGAACCCGAACATCTTCCCGAGTCCGATCGCCATATCCGAATAACCCGAGAAATCGAAATAGATTTGCAAGGCGAATAGCGTTACGCCGAACCATATGCCTAATACGGTCGCGGAATCGGCGCTCGGATTCAAAACATGCTCGACGCTTTCCCCCAGCAAATTGGCGATGATGACCTTTTTGCCCAGACCGATCATAAACCGCGTAATCCCCTCGCTGAACCCGGCGAGCGTGACGCGCGGATTGTCGATCTGATGCTCGATATCCGAGTAGCGGATAATCGGTCCGGCGACGAGGTGCGGGAAAAACGAAACGTAGAGCAGCAGCTTCTTCGGCGATCGCGGCGCCTTGATGCCGCCTTTGTAAACATCCGTCAAATAACAGATGATTTCAAACGTAAAAAACGATATCCCGATCGGCAAACTGATCTCGGGACGAGGAATGTCGAACGGCAATACCGCGTTGACGTTATCGACAAGAAATCCCGCATACTTAAAAAAGCCCAAAATCGCGATATTGATAGATATCGCGATGACGAATAGAACTTTCGCCAGCCAAGTATCTCTATACTTTTCTATTCCAAGCGCAAAAAAGAACCCGATGATCGAGGCGACGAGCAGCAATACGATCCATACGGGCTCTCCCCAAGCGTAGAATCCGAAGGAAAAGAGAATCATCACCCAGTTGCGATAGGATGCGTTCTTGAATATAAAATATAAGATCAGCAATACAGGCAAGAACAAGTATAAAAAGAACAAGCTGGAGAAAACCACTTTCCCGTATCCCTCTCTTCCCTCTATTGATCTTGTGTCATAATAACATAGGATGCTGTCGGATCATAGTGAATTCAACAGGCGATTGTTGGCACGCGTGGACATTCCTTCAGATAATCGGTATGATTAAGTTCATAAAAAGGAGGGCTTCGAATCCCCATGAAACTGCTCATCCAAAGGCTGATCGCCATCCTGCTGCTCGTAATTCCGGGCATCGCCGCCGCCTACGGATTTTTACTGATGAAGGACGCTTTGTTCGACTATTTCGCCGGCTTCGGCAATGATAACATCGTCGCCCCGAATTTCGCCTGGGGCATGTTTATCGGCGGAGCGGTCCTTTTCCTGCTCGGCATCGCGTTCATCGGCGGATGGACCTTTTACCGCGACCGCAAGCGCAATTATCTCGCTCCAAGGTTCCGTCCGAAAATTCCCCGACCGCCCCGTCCGGTCCGCCAGGCGGAAACGCCTGCCGCGGAAGACGGCAAAACTGCCGGCGATTAACGTTCCCCGGTCCGAGACGCTCCATGGCCCGAACGCGGCAACTGAACGCGAAAGCTCGTACAGTCTCCGTCGCTGGAAACAGCGATCGCGCCCCCATGCTTCTCCACGAGCCCTTTGGCGATCGCTAGTCCAAGCCCGGAGCCGCCCTGGTGTTCGGTTCTGGACTTATCCACGCGATAAAATCGATCGAATAAATGCGGGATGTCCGCGGCCGGAATGGCGTCCCCGTAATTGACGATTTCTACGACGGCTGACTCCCCCTCCGCCTTCAAATAGATATCCACCTTCCTTCCCGCCGCTCCGTAATGAATCGCGTTCGACAACAAATTCTCGAACACGCGAACGAGCTTGTCGGGATCGCCCTCGATCCGCAGCTCGCTCACGCTCGTATGCAGATGGCCCGTCATCTTGGCATTTTCCAGCGAAAGCCGGTAATGAACGAGAAGCTGGTTCATCATTTCGACGAGATTGAACGGCTTCTGGTTCAATGGCACGACGTCGTGCCGCATGCGCGTATACTCGAACAGATCCTGAATCAGCACGTTCAGCCTCTCCGCTTTGGCATACGCGACCTGCACGTAATGGCGCAGCTCCACTTCGTCGCGATAGCGGTCTTGCTCGATCAAGCCCAAATAGCCGATGATCGACGTCAGCGGCGTTCGCAGATCGTGCGATACGTTGGTGATCAGCTCGTTTTTCGTTTGCTCCGCTTTTCGTTCCTCGTCGAGAGAGCGCTTGAGCTCCATCACGAGCAGGTTCATATTGGCCGCGAGCAGCGTCGCTTCGTTATTCTGAAGCACGGGCACGGGGTCGTCGAAATTGCCTTTCAGCGCGATATCCTCGACCGATCGGCTCAGTTTTTCGTAATAACGGAACCTTCTCCAGTTCAAGGCAATCATATAAAAAACAAAAAACACGAAACAGCCGAATATGAGAACAAACGATTCCCCGAACAAATAGTAAATGTTGATCAGAATCGAGCGCCCGGGATAGATGCCCTGGGTCATACGTTCCACTACAATAATCGACAGATAGCAGGAAACGACGGCAAGGAAGGCGCTGAGCATAATTTGCCAGGCGAGACGCCAGGCCATTCTCATCGCGACGCTAGTTCTCAATTTTGTAGCCAACCCCCCAGACGGTCGTAATGAGCTTCCGTCCCATCTCCTGCTCCAGCTTATCCCTTAGCTTGCTTATATGCACCATAACGGTATTGTTGGATTCGAAATATTTCTCCTTCCACACCTGCTGGAAGATGTCTTCCGCGCTGAAGACGCGCCCAGGATTGCTGGCCAGCAAGTACAGAATTCCGAACTCCGTCGAGGTCAGATGCACGGATCTCCCGTTCACCTCGACAGAATGCGTCGATTTGCTGATCGTCAGCTCGTTGATCTTGATCACGCCCGCCTCCTCGGCGGCTGCAGACGGCGCGCCATATTGATAGGCCCTTCTCAGCAGCGTCTTCACGCGGACGACGAGCTCGAGCGGATTGAACGGCTTGACGACGTAATCGTCCGCTCCCGTCATCAGACCGAGAATTTTGTCCATATCTTCCGCCTTGGCGCTTACCATCAGGATCGGAATCGACGCTGTCTCCCGGACGCGCCGGCACACTTCCATCCCGTCCAGCCGCGGCATCATGACGTCGAGCACGAGAAGATGGAAACCGCCGTCCTTCAGTTTGTCCAAGGCCTCTTCCCCGTCGTGGGCCTGGGCCGTATCGAAGCCTTCGTTGCGTAGATAAATTTCGATCAGATTCGCGATTTCGCGATCGTCGTCGACGATCAGAATGGATTTGGACATCGAACAGCGACTCCTTTGCTTCAAGCGTTGCCGAAAGACCGTCAGTCTATCATTCCCACTATAGCGCATCGGATTGCATTCTGTACGCATATCGTGCAACGTTTTACACATCTTAAGAAAGGCTTAAGGTTTATTTTAAATTGCAAGCGATCGGCTCGACAAAAAAAACAGCTTGCCCGATCTCCAAGAGAAACCGGACAAGCTGCCGATCGGATTCGAGCGAAGCTTTATTCCGCGGCGGCGGACGGCGAAGGACTCGCGCTTGGAGACGGCGCCGGCGCGTTTTTCATCAAATTTTCATAACTTCTGGCTTCTTTCAGGGTATCCAGCCAAGTCATCGCTTCCGTTCCCATTTTCTCGTCGTAATAAGCGTTGACGACGTCGTCCTTAACTTCGTCGTATTCGGGAACGACCGCTTCCTTCACGTCGGTGACTTTAATGATATGATAGCCATTATCCGCTTCGACGACTTCGCTCATCTCGCCTTTGGCGAGCGCGAACGCGGCGGTTTCGAATCGACTGTTCATCACGCCGGGCCCGAAAAAGCCAAGTTCTCCTCCGCTGTCTTTGGAACCCGGATCTTCCGAAATTTCCCCCGCCAGCTCCGCGAAGTCTTTGCCTTCCTTCAGCTGCTTCAGCGCCTCGTCCGCCTCCTCTTGCGTGTAGACGAGAATATGCGAGGCTTCAACCTCCTTCGGGGTGGTAGCGAAAGTCGATTCCTTGTATTGTTCGAAGTACGCCTTCAAATCGTCTTCGGACGCCGGATTCTGGTGCTTGAACAGCAGCTTGACCTTCAGATTCGGAAGGATCTGCTGTTCCTTGAAATCGTCCAGCGTCGCGCCGGATTGCATGAGCGCCATGCTCAGCTCGTCTTCGGTATCGAAGTTGTACAGCTTCATGACGGCTTCCAGCTCCTGCTGAATGTCGGCATCCGTGACGGATACGCCGGCTTTCTCCGATTCGAGATCGACGATTTTGTTCTGGGCGACCGTATCGATAAATCCGATCATCTGCTCGTCGCCGAATTGCCGCGCCATCTCGTTATAGATGTCGGCTTTCGTCAGCGTCAGCCCGTCCATCGTCGCGACGTTCTCGTTGGCGCCGCCGCCGGACGGGTTGCGAACGAGCACGAAGATGAACGCCACGACCGCGATGACGGCGATAAGCCACGGGGCGACGACCGAGGAAGGCGCGCGGGCAGGGGTCCCTGCATCTCCGTTCGCCGGAGCGGAAACTGAGCCGCCCGCGGCCGTACCCTCGTCGGCAACGCCTGCCGCTGCCTCGGCATTCGGGCCGGCGCTCATGCCGCCGTCGGCCGTCGCCGCTTCTCCCGCCGCGACCTCGGTCCCGAGCTCTTCGTTTTCTTGCCGGTCATCCTTATCCATAAGCGGTTCCTTATCCGGCAGATCGTTCTCCTTGCGATCGGTCATTCTCTAATATCCCCCTTCAATAATAAGCAACTATTCATTCACTATAACAGAATTTCGAAATGAAACCTTAAAGACTCCTAAATTTTTTGCGAAATTGCGAGGGCGTGCATAGATACACCGACCTGAACTTTTTGCTGAAATAGCTAAAATTGCCCATACCGACCTCCAACGCCGTTTCCGCCACGGACAGATCGGTGTTCTGCAGCAAGTAGGCGGCATGCCGGATCCGATACTGGTTTGCGTAGTCCATCGGCGATTTGCGCATAAAAGCTTTGAAGACGCGGCTGAAATGTCCGGCGCTCATGCCGGCGATATCCGCCAGCTTCGCGACTGTAAGCGGCTGTCCGCAATTTCGCTCCATGTAAGCAACGACGGCTTTCAGCCGATCCATCGTGTGATTGTCGACCCCGGCGGCCGGATCTTTGCGCGTCCACCTTCCCTCCTCGATCAAATCCGCGAACAGCGACATTAATTCGGCTTTGATTCGCAATTGCCTCGCTTGCGAGGCGGATTCGAATATTCCGTACGCCTTGTCCAGCCGCCGAAGCGCGCGCGCTCCCCAATCCGTCTTCCGGTCGTACACGGCAGGGATCGCGGCATCCCCCCGCTGCAGCGGCCTGAAGAAGCGCGCCGATATTTCGTCCTGCCCGTCCGCGAGCCAATCCAGGTGAAAGACGACCGCTTTGTACGAGCAAGCCGAGCCCGTCGGCGAATACCCGCCGTGCACTTCACCGCACGGGACGAATATCCCCGCGCCCGCGCGAAGCTCGTATGTCGCCAAGCCGATTTGGAACGTCGCCGAGCCGCTTTCCACCCAGAGAAACTCCGCTTCGTCATGCCAATGGTTGTCCAGGATTGTTTCTCCCCGCACTCTGTCCATGCCGTAGGCCGCGAACGGGAATTGCGGCGTGCCGTGACGGCGTTCCTCGCGCAACGGTTTCGTTTCCATCATTTCATCACCGCACAATCATAATATTGTCATTAATAAGCAATATAATGCAAGATTTATGATTTATAGATCATTATACTGTTATTCAAGGATTGCGGCTAGTCTTGCGGCGATCTCCGTTCGCGGAAAAGATCAATTTTCAAGGAGCTGATAGGATGAAGTTCTCGGACGGCTATTGGATGACGCGTAAAGGTTACAAGCTGCTCAGCCCCTACGAGGTTCACGACGTGAGGATCGGCCCGTCGTCGCTTACGGTATACGCGACGCATCGGCATCTGGAGCATCGCGGGCATACGTTGAACGAGCCGCTGATGACGATGGAGTTCTCCTCCCCGATGCGGGACGTCATCCGGGCCAAATTTTACCACCACAAAGGAACCGCGCGCAAAGGCCCCTCTTCGTTCGATCTGCTGCGACAGGAAAACGTCGAGGTCGGCATCGAGAATAACGCCGATTTCGTCCGGTTGACGAGCGGCCATACGAGTGTGACGATCACGAAGCGGCATCCGGTGCAAATCACGTACATGTATAAGGACAAAAAGCTGACCGGCAGCGGTTCCCGGTCTACCGCTTACGTGCAAGCGGACGACGGCGTGCATTATTTCCGCGAGCAGCTCTCGCTTGGCGTCGGGGAAACCGTATACGGCCTCGGCGAAAGATTTACGGCATTCGCGAAAAACGGCCAGTCCGTGGACATCTGGAATCAAGACGGGGGAACCGCCTCCGAACAAGCATACAAAAACGTTCCGTTCTATGTGACAAACCGCGGATACGGCGTGTTCGTCAACCACCCGGAGCTTGTCTCGTTCGAGGTCGGATCGGAAACCGTCTCGAAAACCCAATTCAGCGTGCAGGGAGAAAGTCTCGATTATTTCGTGATCGGCGGGGAATCGCTTAAGGACGTGCTCCGCAACTATACGTCCCTGACGGGCAAGCCGGCGCTTCCTCCCGCATGGTCGTACGGATTGTGGCTGACGACGTCGTTCACGACCGACTACGACGAGGCAACCGTCACGAGCTTCGTCGAGGGCATGGCCGAGCGCGACCTCCCGCTCGCGGTATTCCATTTCGATTGCTTCTGGATGAAAGAATACGAATGGTGCAATTTCGAGTGGGACGAGCGGGTGTTCCCCGACCCGGAAGGCATGCTGCGCAGATTGAAGGCGAAAGGCTTGAAAATCTGCGTCTGGATCAACCCTTACATCGCGCAGCGTTCCGCCTTGTTCGACGAGGGGATGGCGCGCGGCTACTTGCTGAAACGGCCGGACGGCAGCGTCTGGCAATGGGATATGTGGCAATACGGCATGGGCATCGTCGATTTCACGAACCCCGACGCCTGCCGTTGGTTCCAATCCAAATTGGGCGCGCTTCTCGACATGGGCGTGGACAGCTTCAAGACGGATTTCGGCGAGCGCATTCCGACCGACGTCGTCTACTTCGACGGCTCCGATCCGCAGCAAATGCACAATTATTACACGCAGCTCTACAATCAGGCCGTATTCGAATTGCTGGAGGAGAAGCGGGGCAAAGGCGAGGCCGCGCTGTTCGCGAGATCGGCGACGGCGGGCGGCCAACGCTTCCCCGTCCATTGGGGCGGGGATTGCGAGGCAACATACGAATCGATGGCGGAGAGCTTGCGCGGCGGCTTGTCGCTCGGCTTGTCCGGATTCGGCTACTGGAGCCACGACATCGGCGGCTTCGAGCAGAGTTCGCCGCCGGACTTGTACAAGCGATGGGTGCAATTCGGCCTCCTGTCCAGCCACAGCCGCCTGCACGGCAGCACGTCCTATCGCGTGCCGTGGCTGTACGACGAAGAAGCCGTCGACGTCGTCCGTTTCTTTACGAAGCTGAAGCTGCGGCTCATGCCGTATTTGTACGGCCAATCGGTCGCGACCTCGAAGATGGGGGTCCCGCTCATGCGGGCGATGCTGCTGGAGTTCGGCGACGATCCGACGTGCGATTACCTCGACCGGCAATACATGCTCGGCGATTCGCTGCTCGTCGCGCCGATCTTCAATCCCGAAGGAACGGCCTCGTATTACTTGCCCCAGGGCGAATGGACGCATTTTCTCAGCGGCGAACGGGTGCAAGGCGGCGTCTGGAGACGCGAAACCTACGACTACTTCAGCCTTCCGTTGTTCGCGCGCGAAAATAGCCTGATCCCCGTCGGCAATGAGGAGAGACGGCCGGATTACGATTACGCGGACGGCGTTGCGTTCCATCTGTTCTCGCTGCGGGACGGGGCGGCCACGACGGCTTCCGTGCCCGACGTGCGCGGCGACTTCGCTTTCGCCTTGACGGCGAGCCGCTCGGGCAACGAAATCACGCTTACGCCGAACGGCTCCGCGAACGGCTGGAGCGTGCTGTTGCGCAGCATCCAGGCCGTCGAATCCGTCTCCGGCGCCCGCAACGAGCCGACAGAGCAAGGGCTCCGGCTCGTGCCGGACGGAGCAGCGGCTCGCATTCGGATCGCGTTGACGGAATAGACTGGCGTTCACGGAAAGACAAGCCTTGCGCGAGTCGACGCATCGACTTGGCGCAAGGCTTTTTCGCGAAAACCATTTTCCGGGAATATTGCTGAATGACGGTGCCGATCAATTTGTTCTTCTGTTCGAGCGTTTTGTCCATGACGAGCGGCTCTTTGCCCGTAAGCCTTGCGGCGCGACCGTTTTAGTCGATGATCGGATTTAGGGCCAATAAAATTATGTCACAAAATTAACAAATTATATTATAATTGGACATACAACAGTATAGGCTTGCAAGGGCGGTCGGCTAATCTCCCGGAAGGGAGGTGATGCCTGTGACAGTATTCGAAGCACTAATACTTATGCTAACGTTCAGTTCGCTGGTCGTTGCGATACTGTCCTTTAAACGGAAATAGACCGCCCTAGCCAAAGGAATCGGTCTATTTCCAGCCTATTTCTGAAGCCTACCGCCCTTAGAAGCGGCTGTTGTGGGGAGTCGTGTTACCAGCACGGCTCCTTCTAAATACATTATAGCACAGCTTATTAGGTAACGTCATACTTTTCCAACAAGTTGTACTTTTCCAACCTTTCCAACAACCCGGCGCCCTTCTCGTCGCTGTCGGATAATTATTATTGATATCACCAATCAGAGGTAGGGGAAAGGGATTGATCGCTTCCTACGGCGGAATGAACATGAGATTGTTCGCGGCCGAGCATCCCGATGAAATTGCGGGACTGATTCTCGTAGACGCTCCCCGACTGAAAACCAAGCAGCTATCGCGAAGGACAGCTGGCATGCGATACAAATCCATAAACCAGAGCTCGTCATTCAACCAGTCAGAAGCTTAATACGTTAAGCCTCGCCCAAGATCAGGAAGAAAGCTTCTTAAGAATCTTGTCCAGCAGCTTGATCATTTCCGCGATGCCGATAAAAAACGTTCCGGCGACGAACGTCCAAAACCAACTGATCCAGACCGCTCTCCAGACGATTTCGTTAGCCTCGTTTCTGCTCAACAAAATCCCGCCAACAAGACCGATCGCGTAAATCGCGATACCGATCACGGTCAGCGCCAATGCCACGAAGTTTCCCTTGTACCCGCCGGTCGCGCTCGAAATCACGTTTACGTTCCCATGCCCTTGACTTCTCAAGCTTTCCGCCAGCTCTTCGGCATCGGCGCGAATAAAAAACGATTTCGAACGCCTGGCCTCTTTGTCGTCTTTGTCGACGTATTCTACCGTAAAACCCATTAAATTCGCCCCCTCCCTAACTACCTATCCCGTACTCCCTCAGCCGATTTCTTTGCATCTTTCCGGAAATGCCCCTTCGCGAATCCAATCCTCAGCCATTCGGTTGAAAAAATCGGGCATCGCCAGCGATGCCCCGTGTCCGATATTCGGGATAATCGCGCCTCTGCAATTGGGGTTCGCTTGTACGATCTCGGCGGCGGATTTTTTCATGACCGCTTTTTCTTTTGCGCCGACGGTGACCAGAATGCTTCCGGTCGCTTCCCTGAATCCTGGAGGGATTTCGAACGACATGTTTTCTTCCATCACGCGGGCGAGCGTCTCCTGTTTCATTCGGCAGCTCTCTTCATAATACCGTTCGAAATCCTTTTCGGGGATGTAGAGCGTTCTCGCTTGCAGTTTGGAAAACCATCTGATCTTGACGAGGGGATGCGACATTTTTATTGTGGGCCCGATCCATCGTTTGGCGATCTTCATCGGCTTGACCAAGGCGCTATTAATGATGGCGCAATCGATAAGATTTGGTTTCATGCTTAACATCTGGATCAATACTTGAGCGCCTAAAGAAAATCCGACGACGATGATTTTTTGCCCGTTCGCGTTTTCTTCTAGCAGGCGAATGTACTCTTCGGCGCTCCGCTGGATGGAAAAGCCGACATCGGCATGCTTGCTCCCGTGACCGGGCAAATCCGGCGCAAGGCAGCGGTACGCGGCGAAATCGCGCATTTGCTGCTCCCACATCCAGCCGCTCACGCCTCCGCCATGCAAAAATAAGATCAGCGGAGCGTTATTGTTTCCATTTTCTCGAACTTGTACACGATCCATCCGGCTCACCTCATAAGAAACGATTACTACTGACCTTGACGGCGAATTCGTAGCAAGACACAATCAGACGTCTAAAACATATAACACAATGTATAACAGCGTGCAACAAATGTGTTATAATAAGACTAAGTAAGAAGGAGTCGTGTTGGCGCACGACTCCCCACAACAGCCGCTTTTACTGGCGGTAGGCTTTAAGGATAAGCGATCAGAAATAAACCGCGACCTTGGGTGAGGGCGGTTTATTTCCTTTTATGGAATGAGAGTATAAGTACGACAAGTGTCGCAAATGAAATCATCAGCGTCAAAGCGTCCTTAACCTCCATGGCATCACCTCCCTTCCGGGAGACTAGCCGACCGCCCTCAAGCCTATACTGTTGTAAATAAACTATACCATATTTTGTAGATCGAGAGGAGTAATGTAGCGCATTAGACGATAGTGTATCGTTATTTCAGGAAAAGTCGGCGCTCCAGAGCGACATAAGACGATGACGTAACGCTATTTCGATTCACACGTTACCGTACGGACAGACGATCCGCTATGTGTGAACAAAACCGGGTTTTGCGCGCCTTCGCGGACAGAGGATCCGTTATTTGGCTCCGCAGCGGCGATTTCGGCCATTTTTCATCGAAATAACGGATCGTGTGTCCGCACCGCCGCAAATTGAGGGGGTTTTGGCAAAATAACGTCTTCTGTGTCCGATAGCAAAACGGACACCCTCCGCCCGGCATGAGCGTTGAGTGTCCGTTGTGCAACAAAATTTCTTTCTCGGAACGATTTCGCCAAGCATCCGAAAACTTGCCGGAATGGTTCGTTAGCGTAATCGAGTCCGAGAAACCGCGTCATTACGCCTCCTCAGCTCACCTTATGCTCGATCCGCAGCTTGTCGGCGACCATCGCGATGAATTCGCTGTTCGTCGGCTTCGACTTGGCGATGTTGATCGTGTAGCCGAACAGGTGGCTGATGCTGTCGATGTTGCCGCGCGTCCAGGCGACCTCGATGGCGTGCCGAATGGCGCGTTCGACGCGGGAAGGCGTCGTCTTGAATTTCTCGGCGATAGCCGGATACAGCGTCTTCGTGATCGCGCCGAGAATTTCGATGTTGTTGTACACCATCGTGATCGCTTCGCGCAAATATTGATAACCTTTGATATGCGCCGGTACGCCGATCTCGTGGATGATGCTCGTGATATTGGCGTCCAGGTTTTTCGGCTTGCCGATCTGCACGACGTTCGAACGGGCGCCGATCGAAGGCGTCGAAGACGTTACCGAGACTGCGGAGGGATTGCCCGCGAGCTGACGAATCCGATTGGCCAGAACATCCATGTCGAACGGTTTAAGGATATAGTAGGAAGCTCCGAGCTGCACCGCGCGCTGCGTAATGTTTTCTTGGCCAAAAGCCGTGAGCATGATGATCTTGGGCATCGGAGATAAGTTCATATCCCGCAATTTCTCCAGGACGCCTAGTCCGTCCAAATGCGGCATAATAATATCAAGGATCATGACATCCGGTACTCTGCGTGTTTCTTCAAGCTGACGGATGACCTCTTCTCCGTTGTACGCGACGCCGATGACCGTCATGTCATCCTGCTCCTGGATGTACTCCGATAATAAATTCGTGAATTCTCGGTTGTCGTCTGCTAAGAACACTTCAATACGTGGCAATGTCTGGTCCTCCCTTTCTCTGTGCGAGAATTTATTATTTGGACGAAAAACGCTCACCGTTTCTCTGATAATCCGATTTCGACATGCCCCCGGCGTATTCCTTCTCGATTAAAAAATTTTTCTTTATTTATTTATGTAAATCGAATATAATTAATAATTTACGTCATTTCGCGTCAAATGATGATTCATTTCGTACAATTTCGACAATCGTTCGTCTAATCATGGAATAAACAAAATCTAAGGCGATTAAACCGCCTTAGACATCGTTTGTTCCGGATCGAGCATAATTCCGGCATCCTGCAGCATCCATTCGATGAAGCAACCGTAGCCCGAGGAGGGGTCGTTCACGAACACGTGCGTGACGGCGCCGACCAGCTTGCCGTTCTGAATGATCGGGCTGCCGCTCATGCCTTGCACGATTCCGCCCGTGCGTTCGAGCAGCTTCGGATCGGTAATCTTGATGACCATGCCTTTCGTGGCCGGAGACGACTGCTTCGTTACGTGAACGATCTCGATGTTGAATCGCTCGACCTTCTGCTTGTCGACGACGGTCAAGATTTCCGCGGGTCCTTCCTTTACTTCCTCCGCGAACGCGACGGATATCGGCTCGGGATGATAGGAATGCTCCGGGAGCTGCTTCATTTTGCCGAAAATGCCGAATGCCGTATTTCGTTCGACGCTGCCGAGCGTTCGGCCCTCGCGCAGGATGTGCGCGCGCTTTTCCCCGGGCTCACCGTTCTGGCTCTTATTGATGGAGGATACGCTGGATTGAAGAATTTCCCCGCTTCCGACGACGATCGGCGTCTGCGTATCCATATCGGTAATGACGTGGCCGAGCGCCCCGTAGACGCCTTGATCCGGCGCGTAGAACGTCAACGTGCCGACGCCCGCGGCCGAATCGCGAATGTACAAGCCCAGTCTCCACGCCTTGTCTTCTTCATCGTAAGCGGGCGTAATCGACGTCTTGAACCTTTCCTTCCCTCTTTGCACCAACAGTTTAAGAGATTCCCCGTTTCTTCCGGCGGTTTCCGAGTATGTCGCGATTTTGCTAATATCGTCGCACGGCTTGCCGTTGATTTCGACGATCAGGTCGCCGAGCCTCAATCTTGCCGCTTCGCCCGGAGATAGCTTGGCGTTGTCCTTCGTCTGAACCAGGTGATGGCCGACGATCATAATCCCGGCGGACTTCACTTTGACCCCGATCGTCTGCCCGCCGGGAACGACCTTCAGATCGGGAATGACTTGCAGGCGCACCGTCTTGAACGGAATTTTGCCGAACAGCTTCATTTTCAAATCGGTAACGCCGCTTGTCTTCGGTTGAATGGACAACGGTTCACGCAGATCGACCTGAACCGAGGCGTCGTCGCTTCCGTTAACCGCCGCGACATGCGGATTCAAGCTGATCTGGGCATGCACTGGCATCGCGTAATGGAGGGAGACCGCCTGCCCCTGAAACAATCGGACGCGATCGGGAAATTCCGCGAAGTGCTGGAATGGCGCGGAGCTTACAACGATGATCAGCATAAGAACGACTGCGAGACCTATGCGGCGTTTCTTGGTGTGTGGCTGGTTCAAGTCCTCACGCTCCCTTACAGTCTGAATCGGCGCATCGTATTGCCGCCGATAACGTACCTATAAGGTAACCGTGCCATGCCTCTTTTATGTTCCCGAAAAGCTTCCTTCTCGATCGATTTTTCGCGTCGTTACGCGTTTTTTCTGCTCTCGGCCAAACTAAGCATTTCTTGCGCGTGATGCCGGGTTTTTTCCGTTACTTCCACTCCGCCCAGCATTCTCGCCAGCTCTTCGACCCGCTGTTCCGGCGTTAGTTCCGTTACGGACGTCTGCGTCCGCGCGTCTTCGGATACCTGCTTGCGGATTTCGTACTGGTGGTCCGCCATGCAGGCCACCTGCGGAAGGTGCGTGATCGCGAACACTTGGCAATGCCGCGACAGCAAGCTCAGCTTGTCGGCGATCGCTTGCGCGGCCCGGCCGCTGACTCCGGTATCGACTTCGTCGAAGACGAGCACGGGAATTTCGTCGATGCGGGCGAAAATCGCTTTGAGCGCCAGCATGACTCGCGACATCTCGCCGCCGGAGGCGATTTTCGCCAGCGGCTTGGGCGGCTCGCCCGGATTCGTCGACAATACGAATTCGGCCGTATCCATGCCCGTGCCGCCGAGCTCCGCCGCGCCCAGCTTCACTTCGAACACCGACCGTTCCATCTGCAATTCGGCAAGCTCCTTCTCGATCTGCCGGGCGAGCTGCCTGGACGCCCCTCTGCGGATCCCGGACAGCCTCTCCGCCCGCGACCGCAGCTCGGAGAGCAAATGCTCTTCCCGATCGGACAACTCGCGGAGCAGGCCGTCGCGATTGTCCAATTGCTCGGTTTCGGCTTGAATCCGCGCCTGATGGCGCAAAACTTCTTCGACCGATTCGCCGTATTTGCGTTTGAGCGCATGCAGCACGTCCAGGCGCCGTTCGATCTCGGCAAGCCTCTCCGGATCGTATTCGATATGATCTTTATAATCGCGAAGCTGGTACGCGCCGTCTTCAATGCTGTAATAAGCCGATTGCAGCTGATCCACCAACGGCTGCAGCGTCGCCGGATCGAACTTCGCGACGTCCTGGAGACGGGCGAGCGCGCGGGACAACGCGGGCAAGCCTTTGGAGCCGTAGAGCAGATCATAGGCTTCGGTTACCGATTCCGCCAATTTCTCGACATGCGTTAGTTTGCGCCGTTCGTCCGCCAGCGATTCATCTTCTCCCGGCTTCAGCCGGGCTGCCGCGATCTCCTCCAGCTGAAAGCGGTACAGGTCGAGCATCTGCATGCCCTGCCTCGATTTTTCCTCAAGCTCCCGGCGCTCGCGGCTGACTTGCTGATAATCTTGATACAGCCGCCGATAATCGGCTTTTTCTTCGCGGATCGCTTCTCCGGCAAACAGATCGAGCCACTCCAAGTGCTTGTCCGTCCGGAGAAGCGATTGATGCTCGTGCTGGCCGTGGATGTTGACGAGGTGCTCCCCGGCTTCCTTCAGCATCGTAAGCGTCACGTTCTGGCCGTTGATTTTCGCGGTCGATTTGCCGTGAGCATGCAGTTCGCGGCGAATCAGCAGCGTTTCCTCCGGATCGGCTTCGATGCCGAGGCGGCGCAGCGTATCCCAGACGGGATGAAGAGCCGGCAGGTCGAATACCGCTTCGATGTCCGCCTTGGCGCAGCCGTGACGGATCATCTCGGCCGAGCCGCGGCCTCCGGCGGCCAGCGTCAGCGCGTCGATCACGATCGATTTGCCCGCGCCGGTCTCCCCCGTCAGCACATGAAAGCCTTGGTGAAAAGCGACGGACACTTTCTCGATCACGGCCAAATTGTGAATGGATAGTTCCCGAAGCATCTGCGGTTCCTCCTTGGACTCGTCCTTTGTCGTTATTTCATCATCTCGTTGATGCGACGAAGCACGTCTTCCCCGTGGCTCTTCGTTTTGCTGATGATCAGCGTCGTGTCGTCGCCGCCGATCGTGCCGATGATTTCGGGCCAGTCCATGCCGTCGATCAGCGCCGCGATCGTGCCCGCGGTTCCCGGCAAGCATTTCAGCACGACGAGATTGTCCGCCGAATCCGCGCCGATATAATGGTCGAGCAGCGCCCGCTTTAGCTTATGGGCCGGGTTGTAACGCTGGTCTTGCGGCATAGAATATTTATAACGCCCATCCTCCAGCGGGACTTTGATCAACTGCATTTCCTTGATATCGCGGGAAACCGTCGCTTGCGTCACCTGCATGCCTTCCTGGCTTAACGCTTCCACGAGCTCCTCCTGGGTTTCGATCTCCCTCGCGCCGATCAATTCGCGAATTTTGCGTTGACGTTGTCCTTTCATTCCTCGCCAGCCTCCACTTTGAATCGTACAGTTTTGATTTGCCGTTCCTGGGGAATCGCGACGACGATGCCTTCGCAATCCGGGAACAAGAGCGCGTATACGAGAAGCCGCTCGCGCAGCCCGCTCGCCGTCCATTCGATCGGCTGTCTCGAGCGCTCGAGCTTGACCAAGTAATACTTGTTGTCCTTTACCGCCAAATAATCGAAATACAAGCGCGTCGGCATGACGGGACCGTCGTCGACGGCGACGCCGAGCGGCACGCGATGCTTGCCCGACAGCGCCTCGTAGCCGTGTTCCCGCAGCAGTTGCACCGTATCGTCTTCCTCGACGCCCCCGGCCAGCGCCAGCTTGCGCAGCCGCGAGCCCGGGGGCTCGTGAAGCCACCGGTCGAACCGTCTGATCGCCCACCAGCCCATGATGCCGGCCGCGATCAACATGATGATCCAATCTCCAGCGCGATCCATCGCCGACCTCCCGAACGTTAGGCATCTGACGCGAGTTGGTCATAGTTGTCGTACACGAAAACCCGAAGCGGCACGCGCGTCCGGCGCTCGTTGTGCCGGCCGTGCTTCGGCTGCTCCGGGTCGACCCGGTCACATCGTATGTCAGGCGGATCCGCGGCGGAAGGCGCTGCCGGCCTCCTCGACCGTCATGCGGACGAGCTCCTCGGTTTCCGCCTCGCGGAAGTTTTGCCGCGCCCGGTCCTCGCCGGTCAATCGCCAATAGGCCAAAAATTCGATATTGCCTTCGCCGCCCGTGATCGGGGAATACGTTAAGCCGGCCAATTCGAAGCCGAGCCCGCAAGCGGCTCCCAGCACGTCCCGCAGCACCTGCGCGTGAACCGCCGGGTCGCGGACGACGCCCGACTTGCCGACCAGCTCCCTGCCGGCTTCGAATTGCGGCTTGATCAGCGCGACCGTCTCTCCCCCGGAAACGAGGATGTTCGCCAGCGCCGGCAGGATCAGCTTCAGCGAAATAAACGATACGTCGATCGTGGCGAACGCGGGAGCCGGGCCTTCAAGCTGATCCGGCGTCATATGTCGGAAGTTCGTTCTCTCCATGACCTTGACCCGCTCGTCCCGCCGCAACGACCAATCGAGCTGATTGTATCCGACGTCGACGGCATAGACGAAGGACGCTCCGTGCTGCAGCGCGCAATCGGTAAAACCTCCCGTCGACGCCCCGATGTCGAGCACGATCGCTTCGTTTAAGTTCAGGCCGAATGACTCGATCGCCTTCCGCAGCTTCAGGCCCCCGCGGCTTACGTAGGGGTGAACCGCGCCTTTCACGCGAATGTCCGCGTCGCGGGCCACTTTCGTCCCCGCTTTGTCCACCCTCTCCGTTCCGATGCAGACGAGCCCGGCCATAATCGCGGCCTTCGCCTTCTCCCGGCTGTCGAAGTAGCCGAGCTCCAGCAGCAGAACGTCCAATCTCTCTTTCGTCGCCGCCGTTTTGTCCATCAGGTCGCCCTTTGCCTCTTGCGGACGGACAGCGAGGACAGCTGCTTGGCGATTTCTTCTCCGGTCAAGCCGACCTCTGCCCGCTGCTCCTTGATCGTCGCGTGCTCCACGAACAGATCGGGGATGCCCGCCAGATGAACGGACGGCGGCTGAACGCCGTGCAACGAATAAAATTCCAGAATCGCGCTGCCCAGTCCACCTTGCACGGCGCCTTCCTCGACGACCATGACCGGCATGCGCTCCTTCGCCAGCGCGAGCAGCATCTTCTGGTCGAGCGGCTTGACGAATCGCGCGTTGACGACGCGCACGTTCATGCCTTCCCGCTTGAGCAGCTCCGCCGCCTCCTCCGCGACCTGCACCATCGGCCCGATCGCGAGCAGCGCGGCGTAATCTCCCTCCCGGACCGTCTCCCACGCGCCGATCTCGATCGGCGTCATCTCCTCGTCGATCTCGACGCCGAGTCCCGCGATGCGCGGATACCGGACGGCGATCGGCCCCCGGTCGTAATCGATCGCGGTGCGCAGCATGCGGCGAAGCTCGTTCTCGTCCTTCGGCATCATGATCGTCATGTTCGGAATATGCCGCAGGAAGGCCAGGTCGTACACGCCTTGGTGCGTTTCCCCGTCCGCGCCGACGAAGCCGGCCCGATCGATGGCGAAGACGACGTTCAGGTTCTGCCGGCAGATGTCGTGAACGACCTGGTCGTAAGCGCGCTGCAGGAACGTGGAATAGACGGCGAATACCGGCTTCATGCCCTCCATGGCAAGCGCCGCCGACATCGTGGCGGCATGCTGTTCGGCGATGCCGACGTCGAACATCCGGTCCGGGAACTTCTCGGCGAATTTGAGCAGGCCCGACCCGCCCGGCATCGCCGGCGTAATCGCCACGATACGGGGGTCTCGCTCGGCGAGCTCGATCAGCGTGCTGCCGAACACTTCCGTATACATCGGCGGACCGACCGGCTTCACCACCTGGCCGGATTCGATCTTGTACGAGCCGGTGACGCCGTGCCACTTGTGCGAATCGGCTTCCGCGGGCGAGTAGCCCTTGCCTTTGACGGTCAACACATGAACGAGAACCGGCCCGTCGACGCTGTCGGCCTGCTTGAACGCTTCGAGCAATTTGCCGATATCGTGACCGTCTACCGGTCCGAAGTATTTCAGTCCGAATTCCTCGAACAGCATGCCGTCCGGCGCGAGTAGATACTTCAGGCTGTCTTTGACGCGGTTGGCGGTTCGCGCCAGCTTGCCGCCGATCGCCGGCACCTTGCGCAGCAGCCATTCTAACTCGTCCTTCGCTTTGCGGTAGATTTTCTCCGACCGCACTTTCCCCAAATAATTGTGAATCGCTCCGACGTTGGGCGCGATGGACATCTCGTTGTCGTTCAGGATGACCATCAGCTTCCGTTTCTCGTGGCCGATATGGTTAAGCGCCTCCAACGCCATGCCGCCGGTAAGCGCCCCGTCCCCGATCACGGCGATCACCTTGTGGTCCGCGCCTTTCAGATCGCGCGCCAGGGCCATGCCGATCGCAGCCGACAGCGACGTGCTGCTGTGGCCGGCTTCCCATACGTCGTGCTCGCTCTCGCTGCGCTTGACGAAGCCGCACAAGCCGCCCTTCTGGCGCAGCGTGTCGAACCTGCTTTGGCGGCCCGTCAGCATTTTGTGCACGTAAGCCTGATGACCGACGTCGAAGATGAATTTGTCCTCCGGACTGTTATAGAGATAGTGCAAAGCCAGCGTCAGCTCCACGACGCCGAGATTCGGCGCCAGATGGCCTCCGGTCAAGGACAATTTTTGAATGAGAAAGTGTCGAATTTCTTCAGCCAGCTGAGGAAGCTCGGGCAGCGTTAACCTTTTTAAATCAGTGGGATTGTCGATTCGCTCGAGCAACAAGTGATGTTCCCCGCTTTCCTCACGTTAGATAATACCGCCATTATATCATATCCCCAAAACAATGCCCAATGACCTTCGCCATTCCAATCCCAAAACAAAGCCGGGAATCCGCATCAACGTTCGGATTCCCGGCTCGTCCGGTTCGGGTACGACGCCCGAAGCTCTAATGATCCCTGTTCAGCAAATACGCCGCGATGTCGAGCAGCCGGTCGGGATACCGCAAGCCCGCGGCGCGCAGCGCCTCTCCCGCTTCCTTCGTCAGTTCGGCGACGCGGGCGCGGCTCTCGTCCAAGCCGATCAAATACGGATAAGTCACCTTCTCCTGCTTCTCGTCGCTGCGTACTGGCTTGCCCAGCTTGTCGACGGAGCCAGTCAGATCGAGGATGTCGTCCTGGATCTGGAAGGCGAGTCCGACGTTGCGCCCGAACAGGCCGAGCGCGGTCAATTGGCGCTCGTCCGCTTCGGCCGCGTGCCCGCCGGCCCTGAGCGAGAACGCGATCAGATCGCTCGTCTTGCGCAGATGGATCGTCTCGAGCTGCTCCAGCGAAGTGACCCCTTGCTCTCCGAGCATGTCGAGCGCTTGTCCGCTGACCATCCCGGCCAGCCCGGCCAAGCCCGCCAGCTCCCGTACAACGGCCAATACGCGCTCCGGCGTGACGCCTCGGCCGGCGGCCCCGGTCGCGACGTGAAAGGCGTGCGTCAGCAGGCCGTCTCCGGCCAGAATCGCCATCGCCTCGCCGAACGCTTTATGGTTCGTCGGGCGGCCGCGCCGATAATCGTCGTTATCCATCGCCGGCAGGTCGTCATGGATCAGCGAATACGTATGCACCATCTCGACGGCGCACGCGAAGGGAACGGCCTTCTCGCCCGTTTCTTCCCGGCCCGTTACCGCCTCCGCCGCCGCGAGCACGAGTATCGGACGCAAGCGCTTGCCGCCGGCCAGCAGCGAATAATCCATCGCTTCCTTCAGCTTGTCCGGGATCGGCCAGCCGTCCGGAAAGACCGACCGAAGCGCCGTCTCCACGCGGTCTTTTTGATTGTTCAAATAGGTATGCAGTCCCACCGATGTCGTCACCATGGATACCCCTTCGTTTAGGAGGTTGTTCAAAAAGTCCCCGGTCTTCATCCAACCTTCCCGGATGCATGGGCGAGCAGTTCGCCGTCAGGCGAACGACCAGCCTCGGTGCTGAAAATTGGACTTTTTGAACTCGCACTTTAAGCCGTTACGCTTCTTCCTTCCCGGAGGAAAACGGCTTGCGCGACATGCCGTTCTCGCCTTCCGACAGCATCTCGATGCGGCGTTCGACCTGCTCCAGCTTCTGCCCGCACAGCCTGGAGAGCGACATGCCTTCCTGGAACAGCTCGATCGCGGTCTCGAGCGGCACGTCCCCGCTCTCCAGCTTGGAGACGATCGTCTCCAGCTTCTCCATCGCTTGCTCGAAAGTCATCGCCGGTTCGTTCGCCGAGGCGATATCGTTCGCTTGACCTTCGTCAGTCATTCGTCCCATCCTCCTCACTCATTCCCCAGACTTGACAATCCAGCTTACCGTCCGTCAGGCGGACGCGAATCAAGTCGCCCGGCTGAACGTCCCCGATCGAGCGGATCAGCTTCCGCTCTTGTTCGTCGTAGGCCAGGCTGTAACCGCGCGCCATCACCTTCAGCGGGCTCAGGGCGTCGAGCTGGCGCACGATCGCGCCGAATCGGCCGCGGCCGTCGCGCAGGATGCCGTTCATGGCCAACTCGAGCCCGCGGGCGGCCGACGTCACGCGCTTGCGGGCGAACGCCGCCTGCTGTCCCGGATTGACGGCGGACAGCCGGCCGTTCAGCCTCGCGAGCCGGTCCCGCGCGTTCGCCCGCACGCTTTGCATGGCGTAGCGAAGCGATTCTTCCAGCCGGTCCAATCGTTCCGCCTGAACGAGCAGGCTGCGGCGGGGCTGCGCAAGATAGGGCGAGCGAACCGCGTGCCGCAGCCTATCCTTCGCCCTGCCCAGCAACCCTTCGAGGGAATTTCTCATTCTGCGTTCGTAGTAAGCGAGCTCCTGCTTCATTTCGCCGACATGCCGGACGGCGAGCTCGGCCGCCGCCGTCGGCGTCGGCGCGCGCAAATCCGCGGCGAAATCGGAGATCGTGAAATCGGTCTCGTGGCCGACGGCGGAGATGATCGGAATAACCGATGACCGGATCGCCCTGGCGACGTCTTCTTCGTTAAACGCCCACAGCTCTTCCAGCGAGCCGCCTCCGCGGCCGACGATCAGCACGTCCGCTTCGCCGAGCTCGTTCATCGCCCGAATCGCCCGCACGATCGAAGGAGCCGCGCCCGCGCCCTGCACGGATACCGGATACAGCAGCACGTGAACGCCGGGATTGCGGCGCTCCAGCGTGATGAGAATATCGCGCACCGCGGCGCCGGTCGGGGAAGTGATCACCCCGACCGTCCGCGGATATACCGGAAGCGGCCGCTTGACGTCCGGACGGAACAGCCCTTCCGCTTCCAGCTTGCGTTTCAGTTGCTCGAAAGCGAGATAGAGACTGCCGATGCCGTCCGGCTGCATCGCCGTGGCGTAAAATTGATACTGCCCGTCCCGCTCGTACACGGAGACGCCTCCGCGCGCCAACACCTTCATGCCGTTCTTCGGCGCGAACGGCAGCCGCTGATTGTACGACGCGAACATGATGCATTTCATTCTCGCGCTATCGTCCTTCAACGTGAAATACATATGACCGCTCGAATGAAAAGTAAAATTGGAAATTTCGCCTCTTAACCAGACGTCCTGGAGTCCGGACTCCCCTTCGAGCTTCGACTTGATCAGCCGGGTCATCTCGCGTACGCTTAACGCGCGCGCCGGTTCCATCGCCAAGCTCCTTCCTAACGCCGCGACCGTTTGGCCGACTTCAACGTATTCGCCATCAGCATCGTGATCGTCATCGGACCGACCCCGCCCGGGACCGGCGTGATCCAGCCGGCGACTTCCGCTGCGTCGTCGTAATCGACGTCGCCGCACAGCTTGCCGTCCGGCAGGCGATTGACGCCGACGTCGATGACGACGGCTCCCGGCTTCACCCACTCCTTCTTCACGAGCCTCGGCACCCCGACCGCCGCGACGAGAATATCGGCTTGTCTCGCCACTTCGGGCAAATTCGGAGTACGGGAATGACAGATCGTCACCGTCGCGTTTTCCCGCAGGAGAAGCATCGCGACCGGCTTGCCGACGATATTGCTGCGGCCGATGACGACGGCGTGCTTGCCGGCCGGGTCGTTGCCGGACCGCTTCAGCAGCTCGATAACGCCGGCGGGCGTGCAAGGGAGCAGAGCGTCGTCGCCGATGATCAAGTTGCCGACGCTCTGCGGATGAAAGCCGTCGACATCCTTCTCGACCGCGATCGCGTCGATGACCGGCTTCTCTTCGATATGCTCGGGCAGAGGCAGCTGCACGAGAATGCCGTGCACGTTGTCTTGCCGGTTGTATCGGCCGATCAATTCCAGCAGCTGTTCCTGCGTCGTCTCCGCGGGCAATCTGACGACCTCGGAATAATAGCCCAATTGCTCGCAAGCTTTGGCCTTGTTGCGCACGTACACTTGGGAGGCCGGGTCTTCGCCGACGAGAATGACGACGAGCCCGGGCGTTACGCCCTCCGCCTTCAGCTTCTCGACCTCCGCCTTGATTTCTTCCCGGATGGAATCCGATACGATCTTACCTTCGATCCGTTGCGCGCTCATGTACGGCCACTCTCCCCCGATTCGTTTGTTTCTCTCTCCTTTAGCATTCGTCCCAGCACGCCGTTAACGAATTTGCCGTTCTCGTCCTGGCCGAAATGCTTGGCCAATTCGATCGCTTCGTTAATGACAACCTTCGGAGGAACCTCTTGGCGGTACATCATCTCGTACGCGGCCAGCCGCAGAATTTGACGATCGACTCTGGACAGCCGGTCCACCTGCCATCCCGTCAAGTACGCGACGAGCCGCTGGTCGATCAACTCCCGCTTCTCTTGAACGCCCTCGACCAATTCCCGGGTGAAGCCTTCGATATGGGCCAGCTCCGCCACGTCCGTTCCGATCTCGTTGTCTTGGCGCGCCTCTTCCATTACCGTATTGACGGCTTCCGTGCCGGATACGCCGTTCATTTCGACCAGGTACAAGCTCTGTACCGCGATTTCCCTTGCCAGTCTGCGCTTCATGAGTCCTCCCGAAAGTCACTAGTTTCTTGCCCCTATGAAAAAGGATGTTCAATTTTCGCCCGTTCGACACCGATCCGCCGCCCCGAAACGCTCGCCAAAAGCAAAAAACCCATGGACATCTTCCCGCCCCTTCGCGAACCGCGGAGCTAGGGGCTCCGCCGTCGCTCCCGGGCAAGAACATTCACACGGATTATCGAGACCGAGGCCAGCGGTCCGTCATCCAATCCGTCAGTTTGTCCCACGGAATGAGCGGGCCCCGCCGTTCGTCCTTCTGTTTGCCTATCCAATAACCGATGCCGACGAGCAAAGCGCAGAACAGCATGTCCCAGAAGCCGCTTAGCAAATAAATGATGCCGAACAAGAGACCCGCCGCAACCCCGGCGATTCTGCCGCCATAGGATTCCAACCAGACTTTCCACATCGAAAAGTCCACCCCCCTATTCTACTCGGCTCTTAAAGGTCGTGGGCGCTTGGGTGACGTTCGCGATAAATACGGACACTTCGGCGACCGGAATGCCCGTCGCCTCTTCGATATGCTGGGATACCGTTCGCTGCATCTCTTCCGACAAGGCCGGAATCGAGCCTTCGCCGTCGACGAACGCGCGGATCATAATGCCGAGGCCGGCTTCGGACACCCGCACGCGAGCCCGCAGATCCTTGACGCCGCGCGTCTTGGAAGCGGCTTTGAGCGCGATGTTCTCGACGGTTTCGACCGAGATCCGAATATCGCCGTGATCGGTACGCTGATTGATCGATGGCGCGGAATGGCCATCGCTGCGAAAGGACAGGAAGAACAACCTGACGCTGATCAACAAAAGAACGGCGGAAACGCCGATGACGACGCCTTGAACGATCGGCGCTTCGCCCGTGAAATCGGCGACGACGGCGTTCAGCCACCTCTGGGAGAAGCCCCCGAAAGCCACGACGATCGCGACGATCGAGACGATCCCGATCACCAAGCTGTACAAAAACAGGAGCAGCCTGTCCAACACTTTAATCACGTTTGAACCTCCCTGTTCTGCTGATGGGAAAGATCCTCCATATTCGCGAAAAGGCCTCTGCGGAAAGCTCCCTGTGGAGCCTTCCGTCAGAAGGCCGTCATCCGCAGACCGGAGGTTGCCGTGTACCGCGGAATTCAGGTGCGGTCACGTCTTATCGGACTCTCGCTTGGGATTCTTCTTCTTCAGGCTTCTCGCCCGTCTTGAAGTGAACGTCGTGAATATGTACGTTGACTTCGACGACGTTCAGTCCGGTCATCGATTCGATCGAGCGTTTGACGTTGCGTTGAATTTCGTTTGAAATTTCCGGAATGCGGCGACCGTATTGCACGATGATCGACACGTCGACAGCGGCTTCGCGCTGGCCGACGTCCACCTTCACGCCTTTGGCCAGATTTTTGCGGCCGAGCAGCTCGGCGATCCCGGAGGAAATTCCTCCGCTCATGCCCGCCACGCCCTCGACTTCGATCGTCGCGAGTCCGGCGATCACTTCGATCACTTCCGGCGCGATTTCGATCGTGCCCAAATCCGTTTTCTCGTAATCCGGGGCGATCATTTCCATGCGCTGTTCCACCTCCATCTCTCGAACCCATTGTCGGCAAGTCCTAGCGTTCGCTTCACTATTTATAAATATAGCATTCCCGGATTATTATGACAAACCTGGCGTTATCCGTTCACGTCGTGCTCTTCGAGAAATTTGATATCGAAAGTGCCTTTGTTGAAGATCGGATGATTCATCAGCTTCAAATGGAACGGAATCGTCGTCTTGACGCCTTCCACGACGAACTCCCCGAGCGCCCTGCGGGTCCTCGCGATCGCTTCCTCCCGCGTAGGCGCCCACACGATCAGCTTGGCGATCATCGAATCGTAGTGCGGAGAGATGACGTATTGCGGATACACCGAGCTGTCCACGCGAACGCCGGGACCTCCCGGCGGGAGATAAAAGCCGATTCTGCCCGGCGAAGGCATGAAGTTCCGCTCGGAATCTTCCGCGTTGATCCGGCATTCGATCGCCCAGCCGTCGAGTCGGACGTCGTCTTGCGAGAAGGACAGAGGCGCCCCTTCGGCGACGGAAATCATTTCCTTGATCAGATCGACTCCCGTAATCATCTCCGTAACGGGGTGCTCGACTTGAATCCGGGTGTTCATCTCCATGAAATAAAAGCTGCCGTCCGGACCGAGCAAATATTCGATCGTCCCCGCCCCGGAATAATTCACCGCGCGGGCCGCGCGCACCGACGCCTGTCCCATGCGCTCCCGCAGCTCCGGCGTCATGACCGGGCAAGGCGCTTCCTCGACCAGCTTCTGGCGGCGGCGCTGCACGGAGCAGTCGCGTTCGCCGAGATGGACGACGTTGCCGTGCTTGTCGGCGATAATCTGAATTTCGACGTGCTTCATCCCGGTCAAATATTTCTCCAGGTACACGCCGGCGTTGCCGAACGCTTTCTCCGCCTCCTGCTGCGCCGTCGCGATCTCACTGATCAGCGCCTCTTCATCGCCGGCGATCCGGATTCCCCGGCCTCCGCCGCCCGCGGTCGCCTTGATGATGACCGGGTAACCGATCGTCCGGGCGACGCGAACGGCATCTTCCAGATCGGTCACCAAGCCGTCCGAGCCCGGAATGACCGGCACGTCGGCCGCCTTCATCGTCATCTTGGCGACCGATTTGTCTCCCATTCGGCTGATCGCGTCCGCCGACGGGCCGATGAAGGCGATATTGCAAGATTCGCAGATCTCCGCGAAATCGGCATTTTCGGAAAGAAATCCGTAGCCCGGATGAATGGCGTCGCATTCCGTCAGCGTCGCGACGCTCATGATATTCGTCATATTGAGATAGCTGTCTTTCGTCGCGGTCGGGCCGATGCAATAAGCCTCGTCGGCCAGACGGACGTGCAGCGATTCCTTGTCGGCCTCGGAATAGACCGCGACCGCGGTAATGCCGAGCTCCCGGCAGGCGCGGATGATGCGCACCGCGATTTCGCCTCGGTTGGCGACCAATATCTTATTGAATTTCAAAGCGAAGTCCTCCTCGGGATTAATCCGGCTTGACTAGGAACAGCGGTTGGCCGAACTCGACGAGCTGGCCGTTCTCCACGAGAATGTCCACGATTTCTCCTTTGACTTCCGCTTCCAGAGGGTTCATCAGCTTCATCGCTTCCAGGATGCACACGACGGTTTTGTCGGACACCCTGTCGCCGACGTTGACGAACGGAGACGCATCCGGGGACGGCGCGCGATAGAACGTGCCCACCATGGGCGATACGATGCTGTGATAATTGGACGCGTCAGTCGCGGCGCCGGTCGCGGCTGCGGCGGGAGTCGTCGGCTGCGGCGCCGGCTGCGAAGCCGGCTGAGCGGGCGGCAGATATGTAGGAGCAAAAGAAGGCGTTTGAACGTTGACGACTTCGGTCCGGCCCGGCTTGCGGATCGACAAGCGCGCGCCGTCGTTCTCGATTTCCACTTCGCTGACGCTCGTCTGGTCGACCAATTTGATCAATTCTTTGATTTCGCTGAGCTTGAACATCGGTAGGTCACTCCTTGATTCGGGATTTCCCCGTCTGAAGAAAGCGCGTTCGCAAATCGCGCCTGCGGCGATCGATTGCCGCCATAAGGCCGGTACGAACCCGCAACGGAATTATTATACCATAATCGCTTGAAATGGAAAGGGATCGTTCGGATCGACCGCAGAACGGACGAAAGGGCTCTCCCGGGAACAGCGCGGATGTCTGTCCCGGGGAAGCCCCGTTCTTCCCGTATTCGCGTTTCGTTCGGCCGGCTTACTGCACGTATTGCACCGTGATGCGATCCGGGCCGACCTCGAGCTCCTTCGTCGCCAGATCGACGATGCCGATCGCCTGTTTCTTCTCCAGCTTGTCGCTCAGCACGATGACCTTGAAGCTGTTGTTCTCCTCTTCGGAGACGACGGCGTTGTCGAAGTCCAGAAGCAATTTGTCTTGCAGGCTCGTGATGCGGGAATCCAAATCCTGCAGCCGGTGATATTCCTCCGCGGCCGCGGTCGCTTCCTCCTGGGTGGCCTTCGTGTCTCCAATGATCGTCTCGAGCTCCTCCGCCCGCTGGCTGATCTTGACCCTCTGCTCAAGGGCGAGCTGATCGATCCTTTCGTTGCCCGCGGCGTTCGCGATTCCCTTGAGCACTTCCTGATCTTCGACCGCGTCGCCCTCTTCCGTGATGCCTTCGGCGGAGACGCCGGACGTCTCGTCGTCGGTCAACGTGTCGATCTGCGTAATTTCGACGCCGTCCGGATTCGCCCCGGAGCTTTCCAGCAGATGCCCGGAACCCCCGCCGGCCGGATTCGTGGAAGGCGCGTCTTCCGTAAAGAGATAGTAGGCCGACAGGATAACCATCAAGCTCAGCATGGAGACCAACCAGATCGTTTGGCGTTTGTTGTTCATCGTTCCATTCCTCCCGGAATATCGTAATGGGTTTTGCGGTCAGGATTTGCGAGGCGTGACGGAGACGCGATGGATCGGCACGTCCAGACCGCCCGACACGGCTTCCGCGATCATCCGCCGCACGGTCGCGTTGTCCGCGCCCTTGGCGACGATCAGAATGCCACGGATTTTCGGTTTGACTTTCTTGACGACGATCGGCGATTGGCTGCCCGATACTTCGTACAGCACGACTTGACCGTCCCTCGAGACGTCGGTGATGTGCCGCTTGGCTCCGTTGCGGTCCGTCTCGTCCGTAATCGTCTGCATCATCTTCTCGTTGAGCTGCACGACCGTCTCCTCGGTGGATTCGATCGTCGCCATGACGTCCACCGTGCCGACGCCGACCATTCTCTCCAGCATCTCTTTCAATCGGCCTTCGATCTCGGCTTCGATCCCGGCGAAGTCCGATCCGTCCTTGCCGTCGCTTCCGAGAAACGTTTCTTGCTGCGGAACGTCCTCGTCGCGGGGGGGAGAAATATCCGGCGTTCCCGACGGATCGACGGTTTTGACGTTCAGCAGGGAAGCGGCCAGCATCATCGCCGCGCCGATGAGCCCGATCAGCACGAGCCAGCGGAACGCCTTGACTCTGCGCGGCCCGCCCGATCCGCCGCCGATATACGATTCCAGCCGCTCCAGCCAGTTCGCCATGATCCACCTCCCGGGTTAATTTTCGAACGCCTCGTCTTCCGGCGCGGCCAGGACCACTTCGACGACCTCTGCCGAAATGCCGAACCGTCCGGCCAGCAATGCGGAGATCCGCGCAGCCGTTTCCCGATCCGCGGATTCGGGCGGCTCCCCGCCGGCCGCGGCCGGAATCGCCCGCGGATTCGCGATCGACAGCTCGCCGACGCGAACGACAACGTTCACGTCCTCCACCTCACGGATTCGCGAGGACTCGCCCCCTCCCGGGTCTTGGCCGGATCCCGCGGGCGCGAGCTCGACGACGACCTTCGCAGCCGCCCACTCCCCGTCCTTCCCGCGGCCGAGCGATACGGCGACGTCCCGCACGCCTTCATGCCCGCTTCGCTCCAGCTCGCCGCGGATTTCCGCTTCCAGCTTGGCGGAGACGAGCCGTTCGGCTTGCGCGAGATGGCCTTCGCGCAGCTTCGCTCCTTCCGCTTCGATCCTGGCCAACTGCGCGTCCGCGTCGCCGGGCGCGCGCTCGACCGCTTGCAGACCCGCCGCGAGCTTGCCGTCGACGTCCCCCTTGATCCACTGCATGATCGGCATCGCGACCGTCGTCAGGATGAACAGGCCGGCGACAAGCCGAACGTAACGCTGCATCGTTCGGTTGGGCAGCAGCAGATCGATCAGCGAAGCGAGCAGGATGACGGCGACGATCTGCCGCAGCCAGCCGGTCAATCCCTCCATTAAGCCCATGCGGCGCACCTCCGTTCAGCGGATCATGAGCGCGGCGTTGCCCGCCGTCAGAATGACCGTAATCGCCAGGAAGAACATCAAGCCGACCGAGGCCAGCGCGGCGAACACGTAGATCAGCGTCTTTCCGATCGTCTGCAGGCAATGGACGATCGGCGTGTCCCCGAGCGGCTGCATGACCGCGCCGGCCACGTTGTAGATCAGCGCGAGCACCAATATTTTCAGCGCGGGAAACGCGCACAGGAACAGCAGAACGATGACGCCCGCCAGACCGATCGCGTTCTTCACGAGCAGGCTGGCCGACATGACCGTATCGGTCGCGTCCGAGAACATTTTGCCGACGACGGGAACGAAATTGCCGGTCACGAACTTCGCCGTGCGGAGCGCCACGCCGTCCGCCACCGCCCCCGTCGCGCCTTGGACCGACAGTACGCCCAAGAATACGGTCAGCAGAATGCCCAGCAATCCGACGCCCAGGTTGCGGAGCAAGTTCGCCAGCTGCGTCGCCTTGTAGCGTTCGGTAATCGCGCTGACGAGATGCAGCACCGCGGAAAAAAACAACAGCGGAAACACGACGAAGTGAATCAGCGTTCCGACCGTATGGATCATGAATACGATCAGCGGATGCAGCACCGCGACGGTCGCCACGCCGCCCGTGCCCGCGAGCAGCGTCAGGAGCAGCGGAACCATCGCCAGCATGAACTGAATCATGTTGCCGATCGCCTCTCCCGCGTAAGAGGTCGCCGTGCGGAAGCTGTTGACCGCGAGGATGATCAGCACCATGTAGGCGATGCCGTACGCGACCTTGCTGACGGCGTTCCGCTCGAAGGCGCTCTGCATCGTTTCCAGCAGCATCGTGAACACGGTCAGCAGCACGATCGTCACGAGCAGCCGGCCGCTGTACAGCACTTCGTGCAGAGCAAACCTAGCGATGCCGGACAGCGCCTGGCCGACGCTCCATGCTTCCCCTTCGGGAAACATGAGCTGGCGCAGCTCCGGGAGCTTGCCTTCCGGGAAATAGCCCCCGTACTCCTTCTTCAGATCGTTCCAATACTGCTGGATCCGGCCCAGCTCGACATCCTCGCTTTGCCGCTTCGCCAGCTCGTCGGCCACGCGCTCTTGCCCCGGGCCCGCTTGCACGGCTTGCGGCTGGCCGGCTTCGCCCGGAGAAGCGCTTGCGCGGACGGCCGTCTCGATCAGGAGCGAGAAGAACATGAAGAGAAAGAGCAGAAGAACGAGCCTGCCATCCGTTCCCGTCCGTCGAATCACGTCCCCTCCCTCCCATCTCGCGACCCGTCAAGCCGGCAGTAAATTCAGCACCGTCTCGACGATGACGCTGATAATGGGCACCGCCATGACCAGAATGAGCATTTTGCCGGCGAACTCGATTTTCGTCGCGATGCTTTCGAGTCCGGCGTCCCTGACGATCTGCGCGCCGAACTCGGCGATATAAGCGATTCCGATGATTTTCAGCATCGTCTTGAGATAGACCGAGGGAATTCCGGAGCGGTCGGCGAGCTCCTCCAACACGGAAATCACGTCGTCGATCTTGCCCACGAACGCGAGGAAAATCGCGACGCCGACGAACGCGGCGAGCAGATAAGCGAACATCGGCTTCTGTTCCCGGAGGACCAGAATAAGCACGGTCGCCATAAATCCGATTCCGACGATCTGGAGAATATCCACTCGTCTCACCTACTGGAACAGGAAGATCGTCTTGATTTCCTGGAATAAGTCGTTCAGCATGCGAACCACCATGAACAGGACGACCACGAAGCCGATCAGCGTCACCCAATGCGCCATATCTTCTTTGCCCATCTGCTTCAACACCGTATGAATCATCGCCACGATAATGCCGATGCCGGCGATCTGGAATATGGTGCTGATGTCGATGTTCATCGCTATGGCCTCCTAAATCCCCGAAACCGGGCTTCGTCCTAGATCATCAGGATCACGACCAGCGCGGCGCCCAACATGCCCAGGCTGCGGCTCAATTTCTCGTAACGGCGCTGGTCTTCCCTGGCTGCCGCCTCCTCCGCCTGCAGCTGGATCGCCGCAAGCCGAAGGTGCTTGAGCTGATCTTCGCGCCCGCTTCCGCCAAGCGTTTCGCCGAGCCGCAGCATCGCCTCCTTCTCCGGCGTCTTCATTGCCGTCGACGGCCAGCCGGCGACGATCGACTTTTCCCAGATCTCGCGGACGGTCTCCCCGGAGCTCGCGGCTTCGTTTGCCAGCGAATCGGAGATCGAAGCGAAGACGGCCGACAGAGGAGACGACAGCTGCGCGGAGATCCGTTTCAGCGCCTCCGGCAGATGGGTCTGGCCGTATCCGATCTCCGTCTCCAGCCTCTGCAAGGCGTGAAGCAGCTCCCGGATTTGCCTGGGGCGCGCGGCGTAGCGGGCGGATTGCACGAGCCCGATCATCGTGCCCGCGAACAGCACGAGCAGCACGCCGAGGAATTTCATCATCGAAGCTCCCCTCCTTGCGAGCGAACGTTAGGCGAACGGATAACCGGCAACGTTCGCGGCTTGCCCGTCGACCGGCCGGCCGCATCCGACTCTTCGGGATCGGGCGGGCGCGGGGCGTCCCGCGGCATCGCCGAGACCGCGCGAGGCAAGCTTCGCGCCGCCTCGGCCGCGGCCTCCGCGGCGGCGACGATCCGGTGCGTCACCCGATTGCCGGAACGCGACAGCAGCACGTAAGCCTCGAACACGCCGTCCGCCGCCAGCTTCGCCAGCGCAGGCCGGGCGAAGACGTCCCGGAGGTCGGCGGCATGGGCGGTCGCCAGCACGCGCACGCCCGCGTGAATGGCCTCGTTGATCGCTTCCGCGTCTTCCGGCCGGCCGATCTCGTCGACGACGATCACTTCGGGCGACATCGACCGAAGCATCATCATGATGCCTTCGGCTTTCGGACACGCGTCGAGGACGTCGCATCGGGGGCCGAGGTCGAACGTCGGCACGCCCCGCTCGCTTGCCGCGATTTCCGAGCGCTCGTCCACGATCGCGACCTTCCGGCCGCGCCATTTGGCCGCCAGAGGGTGATGCCACTCACCCGAGCTGATGCATCTCGCCAAATCGCGGATGAGCGTCGTTTTGCCTTGCTGGGGCGGCGAGACGATCAGCGTATGGCGAATCGTGCCGGACTGGATATCCAGCAGCCCCGGCAACACATGCGCGCCGACGCCGACGCGGGCGCGGGCGATCCGCACGTTGAAGCCGGCGATATCCCTCAGATGCGACACGGCGCCTTTGTCGAGCACGGTTCGCCCCGCCAGTCCGATCCGATGTCCTCCGGCCACCGTGACGTACCCTCTTCTCAATTCTTCTTCCACCGCGTATAGAGAATGGTTCGTGATGCGTTCCAGCAGCGCCCGGCACGGCTCCCTTCCGGGAACGAACGCCTCCCGGCCGTCGTCCGCAAGCGTTCCGTCTATCCGCACGAACGCGTGACGGCCGCCGTACGCGATCTCGAGCGGCCGGTTCTCCCGGACGCGGATTTCTTCCAGAGCCTCTCCGGCGACCGCGGGCAGCCTCTCCAGCACCTGGCGCAGGGAAGCGGGGAACAACTCTATGATCGACTGCGGCAACTAGACTCCCCCTTTCGCCTGGAAAATCTAAATCTATGCTTTTTCATATGTATGCTTGGACAGTCGGATTATGCCTGCTTGGCCGACGCTGCGGGAGCGGATCATTTCCTTAATATGCCGATCAGCAGACAGCCGACGCCCGCGACGATCCAGACGAATTTGGCGGGCGACAGCTTGTCCGCCAGGCCGACGAGCCCGATCGCCGTCGTCGAGATCAGCACGAGCGGGCCGACCAAGGCGAGCATCGAGTTGACGGCCAACGCCTTCTGCACGTCGTTCAAGCGCAGCATGACGATCGCGGCGGTCAATTCGATGCTGCCGGACAGCAACCGCAGCATCGCCATGCCGAATGCCGATTTATCCACGTTCATTCCTCCTCGTATGCGAAGAACAACTCTTCTGCGCATGATGCGTTGCTCTATTATCTCTATGCCGATACGAGGCATAACTTGTCTCGCTTGTCCCGCGGATTTCGTTCAGAGCCGATGCGAGGTTCACCGAACGATGGGCGAATGCATATATTGGTCAGGTAAATCCACCTTGTAAACGAACGAGGAGAGTTGAGCATGCAACCTACGACCTTAAAATCCGATTGGCCGGAACTGCTGGCCGATCCTAGCGGGCGCAGACAATCGAAGCCCCGCTCCAAAGGCCGGACGATGATTTTGGACAGAGGCATCGGTTTGCAAGCCTTCGAGGATCAACTGGCGATCTGCGGAGAATACGTCGACATCGTGAAGTTCGGATTCGGCACGTCGCCGCTGTATCCGATCCCGGTCATTCGCCGGAAAATCGAGCTGGCCGCGGAGAAGGGAATCGCCGTCATTCCCGGAGGCACCCTGCTGGAAACGGCCGTGCGCCTCGACATCGTGCCCGGATTTTTCCGCCAAATCCTGTCGCTCGGCTTTACGGGCATCGAAGTATCGGACGGGACGATCGCCTTGAACCGCGACATGCGCGACGAGCTGATCAAGGACGCCAGAAGCTTGGGGCTGCGAGTGTTCACGGAATATGGCAAAAAGCTGTTCGGCTCGCGCATCGACGCGGACGATTTCGCCGCGACGTTCGAGCGGGACCTCGAATGCGGCGCGGAGCTGGTGACGGTCGAAGCGAGGGAATCCGGCAAAGGGGTCGGACTGTTCGACGAGCAAGGGGCATGCCGGAAGGACGATCTCGCGCTCATCCGCGATAAGATTCCGAACGTGGACCGGGTGCTGTGGGAAGCGCCGCTCAAGGAGCAGCAAGTCGCTTTGATCAAGGCGTTCGGTCCCGACGTTCATCTCGGCAACGTCGCCTTGCCGGACGCGATTACGCTGGAATCGATGCGCCGGGGACTTCGTTCCGACACGTTCGAGCTGCAGCAGGTACCTTACATCGACTACATGATCTAAAAGAGGCTGCTCTCCCGCGAAAAGAAGAGCCCCGCGTTCTAAACGCGGGGCTTGTTCCATATCGTGTAGCATGTCTTCTTACGGGAGTGTGACGCGAGTGTTGTACGGAGAGCTGGTGCTGGTCGCGCTCATCATCGTCGGCCTGGCCGGGCGGTCTTCGATCATTACGACCGCCGCTTGCATCCTGCTGATCGTCAAGCTGACGCACCTGGATCGCTTTCTGCCCGCCATCGAACGAAGGGGAATCGAACTCGGCCTGCTCTTCCTGACGCTCGCCGTCCTCGTCCCGTTCGCGTCCGGCCGCGTTCAGCCGAAGGACATCGTCGACGCCTTCGCGGGGTGGGTCGGCTGGGTGGCGCTGATCGGCGGCGCGATCGGCGCTTACCTGAACAGCAAAGGTCTGGATACGCTCAAGCTGGAGCCCCAGCTGATCGTCGGCATCGTCGTCGGCTCGATCGCAGGCGTCGTCTTCCTGAGAGGGATCCCCGTCGGACCGCTGATGGCCGCGGGCATTACCGCCGTGCTGATCAAGCTCGTCCAGGTTTTTATCGGCAAGTGATCGCAAATAAAGAGGATGTCCCCCAGGTCCAACGTACGACCTTACGGAACATCCCCGACTCGTAAGCATGATGCCGATTGTTAACGCCGCTCCGCGGGTCCGCCGACGAACGCGGTTTCCGCCGTGTCCAGGCCGTAAGCGGTGTGCAGCGCGCGAATGACCTCCTGCACCGGCTCCGCTGCGATGACGCACGACACTTTGATCTCCGACGTGCTGACCATCTTGATGCTGACGCCGACGCTCGAGATCGCCTCGAACATTTTCGCGGCTACGCCGGGATTGGACACCATGCCTGCCCCGACGATGGACACTTTGACCAGTCCTTCCTCGTAAGTCGCCTCGCGGTACGGCACGGCGGATTGGATGCCGGACAGAACGTCCAGCGCGCGTTGGCGGTCGGCGAGGGACACCGTGAACGAGAAGTCCGCTTTCCCGTCCTGCACGCCGCTCTGCACGATAATATCGACGTCGATGCCCTGCTCGGCCAAGGCGCCGAACATTTTGGCCAGCACGCCCGGCACGTCCTCGACGCCGAGCACGCTGATGCGGGCCACGTTTTTATCCGATGCGATTCCCCTTACGACGATTCCCTGTTCCATTTGCGCGTCCTCCCTTACCAACGTGCCTTCATGATTCGTAAAGCTCGAGCGTACGACCAGATTGACCTTGTAATGCTTCGCGTATTCGACCGCGCGCGGATGCAGCACGGCCGCGCCGAGATGCGCCAGCTCGAGCATTTCGTCATACGAGATTTGGTCCAGCTTCCGCGCGCATTTGACGACCCTCGGATCGGTAGAATAAATGCCGTCGACGTCCGTATAGATTTCGCATACGTCGGCCTTGATCGCCGCGGCGAGCGCCACCGCGGTCGTATCCGACCCGCCGCGCCCGAGCGTCGTAATCTCGCCGGCTTCGGTCATGCCCTGGAATCCGGCCACGATGACGATATTGCCTTCGTCCAGCGAGGCGAATATCCGTTCCGGCGATATATCGGTAATCCGCGCCTTGGCGTGAACGGCTTCGGTGACGATGCCGGCCTGCCAGCCCGTATACGATTTCGCTTCGTGCCCGAGCTTATGGATCGCCATGGACAGCAGGGCGACCGATATTTGCTCCCCCGTCGTCAACAGCATATCCATCTCGCGGGCGGGCGGACGGTCGTTAATCTCGTTCGCTTTGTCGATCAGATCGTCGGTCGTATCCCCCATCGCCGACACGACGACGACGACCCGGTCGCCCTGCAGCTTTTTGTCGACGATCCGCTGCGCTACCCGGCTCATCCGTTCCGTCGTGCCGACGGAACTTCCGCCGAATTTCATGACTATCAAAGACACCGGCAGTCACTCCCCAGTCCATCATTCTACGCCTCGATGCGCACATGTGCATACAGCATTATATTATAGCATAAGACCATTGGCCCAAAAATAAAAAAAATCCCCGAAATCGCACGACTTTGCGAAATCGGGGATGCGCGGCGATTCGGAGCGTTACGCGCGGGAGACGTACTTCCCATCGCGGGTGTCGATCGTCAGCACGTCGCCTTCGTTGATGAACAGCGGCACTTGAACGTTGAAGCCCGTCTCCAGCTTCGCGTTCTTCGTCGCGCCGGTCGCGGTGTTGCCCTTGATGCCCGGCTCCGTCTCGACGACCTTGAGATCGACGCTGTTCGGCAGCGTAATGCCGATCATCTCGCCCTGGTAGCTGGAGATGTTCACGGTCATGTTCTCCGTCAGGAAGTTGATTTCCCATTCCAGTTGGGCCTTCGACAGCTCGAACTGATCGAACGTCTCGTTGTCCATGAACGTATACTCGCTGCCCGAGTTGTACAAGTATTGCACCGCGCGGTTCTCGACGTGCGCGCGGACGACCGTCTCGCCGGCGCGGAACGTCTTCTCGACGACGTTGCCGTTGCGCAGGTTTTTCAACTTCGAGCGTACGAAAGCGGCGCCTTTGCCCGGTTTTACGTGTTGGAAATCGATGACGGTGCAAGGCGCTCCGTCCAACTCGATCGTCAAGCCTGTCTTAAAGTCGTTTACCGAAATCACTTCAATTACTCCTCCTGTGGAGACCTTCGCTCCTGATTAGTCCAGCTCGATCAACTGCTTGGGCGAGCCCGTCAAAACATCGATGCCGCGATCGGCGATCGCGACGTCGTCCTCGATCCGGACCCCGCCGAAACCGGGCAAGTAAATGCCGGGCTCGACCGTCACGACCATTCCCGGCGACAGCACGCGATCGGCCGCGAGCGACAGTCTCGGGGCTTCGTGGATTTCCAGACCGATTCCGTGTCCCGTCCCGTGACCGAAATATTCACCATAACCATACCGTGTGATGATATCTCTCGTCAAGGCGTCCGCTTCTTTCCCGGTCATTCCGGGCCGGATACGTTCCAGCGCGTGCAGCTGGGCTTCGAGGACGATTCCGTAAATTTCTTTCTGCTTCTCGTTCGCCTTGCCGACGACGACGGTCCGCGTCAAATCCGAGCAATAGCCGTTGTAATAAGCGCCGAAATCGAGCGTTACGAAATCCCCCGATTCGATCGGCTTGTCGCTGGCGACGCCGTGCGGCAGCGCCGACCGGACGCCCGACGCCACAATCGTGTCGAACGAGGAGCCGGCCGCCCCCTGCGAGCGCATGAACATTTCCAGTTCCAGCGCGACAGCCCTCTCGCGAACGCCGGGCTTGATGAAGCCGAGAATATGCGCGAAAGCCCGATCCGCCAGCTTGGCGGCATCGCGGATGATCGACAGCTCCGCATCGTCCTTGAAGGCCCTCAGCTGCTCCACGATGTCTTCCGCCGGAAGCAAGCGCACGGAGCCGAACGCTTTCTCCATCGCTTTGTAAGCCGCGTACGTGACGTGCCGCTCTTCGAAGAGCAGCGTTCGTACATTCCATTCTTCGAGCAGCTTCGCGACCGTCTCATTGACGTCCTGGCCGTGCTTCTCGATCCGGAAGCCCCGCGCCTGCTCCGCGGCCTGCTCCGTGTACCGGAAATCCGTCAGGAACGCCGCCTGGTCCGCCGCGATCAGCGCGACGCCCGACGACCCCGTGAATCCGGTCAAATATCTTCGGTTGAAGGGGTTGGTGACGAGCAGCGCCTGCCCTTCCGTTCCCGCGATCGCCTCCCGCAGCTTGGCGACTCTCCGATTCGGCATTCTCCTCTACCTCTCTTCCTCCAAATAGCGGGCTAGCGCCCGCAGGCCCAATTCGTAGCCGAGCGGTCCGAAGCCGGCGATCTGCCCGACGGCGACGGCGGCGATGACCGAATGATGCCGGAACGCCTCCCGTTTGTGAATATTCGACAGGTGCACCTCGACGACGGGAAGCCCCACCGCAGCCAGGCCGTCCCGGAGCGCGTAGCTCGTGTGCGTCAACGCGCCCGGATTGATCAGGATGCCGTCCCGTTTCCCGTAAGCCGCGTGGATTTCGTCCAATAAAGCGCCTTCGTGATTGGATTGATAAAAGTGCAGCTCCGCGCCGAGCGTCCGGCCGAGCTCCGTCAAATTCGCTTCGATCTCCGCCAGCGTCGCCGCTCCGTAGACGCCGGGCTCGCGAATGCCGAGCATGTTCAAATTCGGACCGTTCAATACCAATATGCTTGCCATCTCTGCCTTCTCCTCCCGTTTTCCGGACGGTGTCGGCCCGCCTGCCGCGGCGGGCGAAAGTTCATCAGACATTGTACCATACCGCGGGGACCGAGGAAAACGGTTTGTTTTCCGCGTCGGCGGGCGCCGATTCGCCCGGAAAGGGAAGGGCCGTGCGCGGCCCCGACTAGGCCGACGGCTGCGGAGCGCCCTGGTCGGACTTCCCCGCCGGCTCCCGCTCGCTCTCGTTGTGGAGCTCGAAAGCGATGCTGTAACCGATGAACAGCCCCCAGAGGAGGAAAAGGCAGAAGTCGGTCGCGATGCTGTGCCAGCCGATCCGCCGAAGCGGAGGCACCGCGCCGACCAAGGGACCGGCCCAAGCATAGACGAGTCCCCACCATGCCGCGCCGAACGCGAGGCCCGGCCATGGGCCGCTGATTTTCCGGAACAGGCCGAGATAGACGAGGGCGGCGATCATCGACATGCCGATAAAGGCGGCCCAGCCCGCGAATTGCCAGAGCGCCCCGCCAAGTATCCGGTTCGGAACGAACGGGTCCAGGAGGAAGGCGGCGTTGACGTCGGTAAAATTAAGGCCGGCGGCGAGCCAACGGACGAGCCCCCAGATCAAGCCCGCGAAAAAGCCGATTTTCAGGCTGAACGCGACGGGACGGGTCGGCGCGGGATCGTTATTGCCGCGATCGCGGCCGCTGTGGCCGGTGTGGGCGCGAGACATCGCGCTCCCCCCTTTCGAGAAAGTCGTCCTAAATTATCCCCTTTTCCGCCAAAATCATCCCGGATCCGCCGCCAACCCGCAAGGGCGATCGCTGCCTGTGGCTTTCTCCCCCCCGATCCTGTAAAATAGAAGTACTTGGGCGGATGATTCGTTCGCACCCAGAGTTTCGTTAGAAGCAGGTGACCCTTAATGTCCAATTCCACTCCCTCGATCTACGGCGGACAGGCCGTGATCGAAGGCGTCATGTTCGCGGGCAAGCACGTGCACGTGACCGCGGTGCGCCGCAAAGACCAACAGATCACGTTTCTCGAGGTGCCCAAGAAACCGACGCCCGTTCTTAACGCGATAAAGAAAATCCCTTTCATCCGGGGAATCGTCGGCATCGTCGAATCCGCGGCCAAAGGCTCCCAGCATTTGACCTACTCTGCCGAAGCGTACGCCGAGGACGAGGCCGGCCCGGAAGAAGCGGCGAAGCAAAAAGAGAAAGAGAAGGACGGCTGGAACTTGACGATGATTCTGGGCGTGGCGGTCGTGGGCGTCCTTTCCTTTATCGTCGGCAAGCTGATTTTTACCGTCGTTCCGGCTTTCTTGGAAGATTTGATCTTCAATCAGGCGTTCGGCAACATCGTCGTGCATAATCTATTGGAAGGCGCGATCAAGATCGTATTCCTGCTCGCCTACCTCTGGATCGTCTCCCAGACGCCGATGATCAAACGGCTGTTTCAATACCACGGCGCGGAACATAAAGTCATTAGCGCCTACGAAGCCGGCTCCGAGCTGACCGTCGAGAAGGTTCAGAAATTCAGCCGGCTGCATTACCGGTGCGGCAGCAGCTTTATCGTTTTCACCGTCCTCGTAGGCGTCGTTATTTATTCCTTTTTCACTTGGGACACGATGGCCGAAAGAATCATTCTGCGCATTCTGCTGCTGCCCGTCGTGCTTGGCGTTTCGTACGAGGTGCTGAGATGGACGAACGCGCTGCGCGACGTGCCGGTGTTGAAATGGCTCGGAGCTCCGGGACTGTGGCTGCAGCTCTTGACGACGAAGGAGCCGAGCGACGATCAAGTCGCCGTATCCATCGCCTCGTTCAACCGGATGCGCGAGCTCGATCGCGAGATCTCCCCGTCGTCGGCGCGCCTTGCGCAGGAAGCGTAGCCGGTTCCCGGCCGCCGGACCCGTTGGACCGAAAGACGTAACTTCGCTTACGGAGGAGGGTGTCGATGAGAAAGCGAATCCAGCCTTGGTTCGCCGTAGTGCTCGTGTTCATGGCGATCGGCTTGGCAGCCCGACTGCTGCAAGGGTCGGTCCAGTCTTGGCTCATTCCCGTCGCATTGGTCGCGATCGTGTTTCTGCTTTACAAATTTCCGCCCAACAGGTGGAAGACGAGCCGGCCGAAGCCCCGGCAGCGGGATAAGGGCCCGAGACCCGATTTCCGCCGTTCCGGCCCCAAGACGGACCGCCGCCGGGCTTCCACGTTCACGGTCATCGAAGGCCGCAAGGACAAGGACGACGAGCCGCCGCGCTACCATTGAGCGCGGGCCTTGCCCCATGAATAAAACCGCTTCCCTTCCGGGCCCGAACAGCCTGCGCAGGGAGCGGTTTTATTCGTTGCGGCGGGCGAAGACGACTCTCAGCACGCCCGTCTTGCGGTCCCAATTGCGAAAAAAGCGTTCGCCCGCTTCGAGTCCGGAGCGGTACAATTGCTCGCTCTGCTCTTCCGACAGATGAAATTGCGTCGTGCCGACCCCGAGCGTCGGAATTTTGATCGTGCGGGCAAGCTTGTTCTTCTCGATGTATCGTTCGTCGTGCGCGCTCAGCATCGTCTCGAACATCGCCTGGAACATCGTGACCGGACCGGATATCGGGCGGGGCTGGCTGTCGGATCTGCCGACCATCTGGAAGCCGACGACCGGCACGGCGTCCGCGGACGGATCGCCGCCTTGGAAGAGCCAGAGCGGAAAGTTGCTCAGCAATCCCCCGTCCACGATATAGGCGGCTTTTGCTTGAATCTCGCCTTTTCTTCTCCGCTTGTAGGATTGCCTCAGAACGACGGGGTCGAAAAAATACGGAATGCTCGTGCTCATCCGCACCGCTCTGGCCACCGCCAGCCGTCCGGGCGCGATCCCGTATGCCGCGATGTCGTTCGGCAGAACGAGCAGCCGTCCGTTCGAGATGTCGGAGGCGACGATCCGCAGCTTGCCGTCCGGCAGATCGCCGAACGTCGCGATCCCTTTCGCCCTTAACAGCCGATCGACCCACGCCTCCAGCGCGTCCCCGGAATACAGCCCCTTTTTCCAGAGCAGCCGAAGAGCCGGTCCGACGAGCTTCACGTCGAACAGCCTGCTCCGTTTCAGCACGGACCGCAGCGGCGTGCGCTCGAGCTCCCGCTTCATCTCGTCGGCGTTATAGCCGGCGGCCAGCAGAGCGGCAACGAGGCTCCCCGAAGAGGTGCCCGCGACCCGTTCGAATCGGATGCCGTAATGTTCGGCCGCTTTCACCGCGCCGACGAGCGAAATGCCTTTGACCCCCCCGCCTTCGAACACCGCGTGAACGGCCGTCGTCTGCACCCGCATCGCCTCCGTGTCCGTCCCGGACCTCGGAACGGCCCATTTACACATCCCTATGCGCGAGCGCGGCTCATTATACGATAAAGCCGCTCCCCCGGCGATCGGGGAAGCGGCTTCTCTTGTCTTTATCGGGCCGCGGGACGGTCACTCGTCCATCTCGGCGCGGATTCGGCCGAGCTCTTCGAGACGCGACGGCTCGCGGTTGAAATATTCGACCAACGCTTCGATGCACGTGATGGAATCCCAGCTCAGATGATGCTCGATCCCTTCCACGTCCTCGTAGATCTTGTCCTCCCGCACGCCGATCTGGGTCAGAAACGTCTCCAGAAGGCGATGCCTGTCCACGAGCCGCTTGCCCATCTTCTTGCCTTTGTTCGTCAAGACGAGGCCGCGGTATTTCTCGTAGATCAAATATTGATCCTTGTCCAGCTTCTGGATCATCTTCGTGACGGACGACGGATGAACTTCCAAACCTTCCGCGATATCGGAGACCCGGGCATACCCCTTCTCGTCGATCAGCCGGTAAATCCGCTCCAAGTAATCTTCCATGCTTGGGGTCGGCAACGCAAGTCCCCCTTTCCTATCCTCTCATCATACACCGGTTTTTACATCATGTCGAACAACCATTTGGGGGTAATGGATTGCAGCCAGATCGTAATACTCGTCATTTTGTCCGTAAATAGCAGAATGCCCATCAGGATCATCATCGCGCCGCCGATTTTCATGAGCAGGTTCGAATATTTCAGGATCCACCTCGTGGAGCCTAGGAAAAACGCGAGCACGAAGAAAGGCACCGCGAAGCCGAGCGAATAGGCGGTCGTCAAGCCGATCCACGTTCCCGGATTGCTGGCCGCCAGCAGCAGTATCGAACCGAGGATCGGTCCGACGCAAGGCGACCAGCCCGCGGAGAAGCCGATGCCGAAGACGAACGACCCCAAGTAGCCCGCGGGCTTCCATTTCAGATTCAGCTTGCGTTCTTTCATCAGCAGTTGGGGCTGGAAAATGCCCATCAGGAACAGCCCCATCAGAACGATGAAGATGGCGGAAATTTTGCGAATCGTGTCTTGATAATCCCGGAAAAAATCGGTAAACACGTTGGCTCCGTAGGCAAGCGCGAAAAACACGGCGGAAAAGCCGAGAATGAAAAAAAACGTATGGCTCATCGTCTTCAGCCGCATGCTGACGCTCTTGTCCGTCTTGATCTGATTAACGGAAACCCCCGTTATGTACGAGAGATACGCGGGATAGAGCGGCAGGCAGCAAGGAGAAATAAAAGAAGCCAGCCCCGCCGCGAATGCGATGCCCACGTTTAGATCCGCCATTCTGTCAACCTCCCATCAAGCCATGCTAGGTCCGCACGAGCTTCTTCGTCGCGATCGATATGCCGAGAACGCCGATCAGCAGCATCACGATCGTCCCCCCCGGCGCGAGATTGCCGACGCCCGCGATCCACAGGCCGGCCAGCACCGCCGCTTCGCCGATGACGACGACGAGAATGACGGCCTGCTTGAAGCTGCGGGACAGCGCCAGACTGCAAGCGGCCGGTATCGTGAGCAGCGCCGAGACGAGGAGCGCGCCGACGATCTTGATCGCGGCGCTGATCACAAGTGCGGTTAATATACTAAGCATAATATTAAAATAGCGAACAGGCAAACCGCTGACCGCGGCAGCGTCCTCGTCGAACGTCAGCAGGAACAGTTCTTTCTTGTGGACGAGCACCGTCGCGAGCACGACGACCGTCACCGCGGCGATGACGCCGATGTCGGTATACGTGAGCGTGTAGATGCTGCCGAACAAGTAAGAATTGACGTTCAGATTGAAGCCTTTGCCCATCGTGAACAGCAGCGAAGCGAGCGCGATGCCGCCCGACATGATGATCGCGATGGACAGCTCCGCGTACGTGCGGTACGTTCTGCGCAGCATTTCGATCGCGAACGACGCGAGGATGGCGAAGACGAGCCCGACCGCCACCGGATACACGTTCATCAGGAAGCCGAGCGCGACCCCGGCAATGCTGACGTGCGCCAGCGTATCGCCGATCATGGACAGGCGGCGAAGCACGAGAAACAAGCCCAGCAGCGGGGCGGTAATGGCGATAAGGGCGCCGCCGATCAGCGCCCTCTGGAAAAATTCAGCCGATAGCAGTTCCAACCCGTTAACCTTCTTTCCGCAAGGAATGCAGCAAATCCGTCCCCTGGCAGTTGTCCAAATCGTGCGAATGCCTGACGTAGAAGCTCAGCTTGCCGCTCTTCTCCTTCGGCTCCTCTCCCAAGTAGGAACGCACCATGTCCATGTCGTGGGATACCATTAAAAATGTAATGTTATGCCGCTGGTGCATATGCTTGATCATTTGGAAAAAATTTTGCTGCGTCTCGACGTCGATGCCCGTGAGCGGTTCGTCCAATATGAGCAGCTTCGGATTGTTGATCAGCGCGCGGGCGAGAAACACGCGCTGCTGCTGCCCGCCGGACAACGCGCCGATCCGCTTGTCGCCGAGCTCTTCAATCCGCAGCGCGCGAAGGGCGTCCTCGCTTCGGGCGACGTCCTCCCTGGAGACGCGCCGGAACAATTTCTTGCGCCCGTACAAGCCCGAGAGCACGACTTCCTTGACTGTCGCCGGGAACAGCGGATTGAAATGGCTGCGCTGCGGCACGTAACCGATCAAATTCCAATCCTTGAATTGTCCGGCCGGCGTCCCGAACAGCGTCACCTTCCCCGCCAGCGGGCGGGTCAGCCCGACGATCATCCGCATCAGCGTCGTCTTGCCCGCGCCGTTCGGACCGATCAGTCCGACGAAGTCCCGTTCCATAATCCGGAAGGAGACGTTCGACAGAATCGGCTGCGCATCGTACGAGAACGACACGCCTTCGAGCTTGACGATTTCCTGATGACACCCCGCTTGGGGCGCGCTTGCCGCGGCATCCATGAGCTTCCATCCCTTTCGCGCTTACTTCTATATAGGTTGAACCAATGAATATCGAAGTCCGTTGCATTCACCCTTAATCTCCAATATCCTTTATTCGAGCGCCTTTTGCAAGTTTTGCAAATTGCGTTCCATCAGCGTGAAGTAGTTTTCCCCGGCTTTCTCCTGCTCCGGCGTCAAGCCTTCGACCGGGTTCAGCACGAGCGTGTCGACCCGGGCTTCCGCGGCCAGCATGCTCGCGAGCTGCTCGGAGACGAGCTCTTCGAAGAAAATATACTTGACTCCGTTCTCTTTCACGAAGTTGGCGATTTCCAGAATGTCCTGGGCGCGCGGCTCCGCGTCGGGGGACAAGCCCATGATCGCGATCTGGTTGAGCCCGTAATCGCGGCACAGGTATCCGAAAGCTTGGTGGGATACGACGATGTCGCGCCGCTCCAAGCCCGACAGCCCTTGCTCGAACTTGGCGTCCAGCTCCTTGAGACGCGCTTCGAGATCGGCGTAATTCGCGTCGTATACGGCTTTGTTGTCCGGATCCACCTCCACGTAAGCGTCGCGGATGTTTTGCGCCATGACAAGCGCCGAGCGCGGACTCGTCCACGTATGCGGATCGACGCCGAGTCCGCTGTGATCGTGGCCGTGATCGCCCGCCGCATCCTCTTCGTGCGCATGATCATGGTCGTCGGCTGCTTCCCCTTCGTGCGCGTGGCCGTGATCGTCGGCCGCTTCCCCTTCGTGGGCGTGGCCGTGATCGTCCGCCGCTTCTCCTTCGTGCGCGTGATCGTGGTCGTCTGCCGCTTCCCCTTCGTGCGTATGATCGTGGTCGTCCGTCGATTCCCCTTCGTGCGCATGGTCGTGATCGTCCGCCGCTTCCCCTTCGTGGGCGTGGCCATGATCGTGATCATGCCCGTGCGAGTGCCCGCCTTGTATCAGTTCGATGCCTTTGCTCGTTTCCACCGTAAGCGCCGGGCCTTCCGAACCGAGTCCGTTCAGGAACGTGTCGACCCAGCCTTCGAGTCCCGCCCCGTTATAGAGGAAGAGCTGCGCCTTGGAGGCCGCTTCCAGATCCTTGCTCTTCGGCGTCCAATCGTGCGGCTCCACGCCGGCGGCGATCAGATTGACGACGTTCGCCCGGTCTCCCCCGATTTCCTTCGCGAAATAATAGATCGGGTACAGCGTCGTCACGACGCTCACCTTATCGTCCGTTTGCCCCGTTTCGTCGCTCTTGCCGCAAGCCGCGAGCGCCAACATCGCGGCAATCAACGCCACCGCTACCCATTTGCTTCCGTATTTTTTCATGCCCGACTCCTTAATCGTAATCATTATTATTAACAAATTCGATTATAGGACCCCCACTCGGCGCGTGTCAACCTTAAACTCAAAATTTATGTTCGGACCGCATCTTGTGAGCGTCCCATCGTCCGCTTTCCCTCTATCACATCGTCCTGTCGCTGCATCGCCCCATCGTCTACTTTTCCCCTCGCCACATCGTCCTATTGCCCCATCGCCCATTTTTCCCCCATCACATCGTCCTACCGCGCCTTCGCCCCATCGTTCTCAGTCCGTACGGACAGAGGATCCGCTAATTGTGAACAAAACCGGGTTTTGCGCACCTATACGGACTGAGAATCCCTTATTTGCTTCGAAGATGGCCATTTCGACCGCTACGAATGGAATAACGGATCGTCAGTCCGAAACGCCTTCAAAATAAGGGGGATTCGACAAAATAACGTCTTCTGTGTCCGCTCGCATACGACGAAAAACCTTGATCGAGCGCTTAACGCCCGATCAAGGTTGACATGCCATGAACATTCGCGCCCTTCGGCTACTTTTTTGCTATCACGCAGTTTACATCCAGCTGCCGATCTTGCGTGCTTTCCAGAGAAACTTCCTTAAAGCCGGCCTCCATGACGAGCCGCACCACTTCGTCGGGCTCGAATAGTCGGAATCCGTTGCCGGCGAATGGCAATCGTTCCATTTTTTCTTTCGAGCGAAATGAAATGACGCAGCTTCCTCCCGGTTTCAATACCCGGTATATTTCCGCGATCTCCTTATCGGGACGGGGCCAAAAATAAATGGTGTTTACCGTAAAAACCTTGTGAAACGTGTCGCTTTCAAACGGCAATCGATCCGCCGATCCGCAATGAATTTCCACTTTCCCCTGTCGAATCCATTTTCGATTCCGTTTTCGGGCTTGCGAAACCATCGTTTGAGAATAATCGACCCCCGCAACCAGACCGTCGCCGGCAGTCCGGGCGATCTCGCGAATATACTTGCCGTTGCCGAAACCGATCTCGAGCACCGAATCATTCCGTTGAGGATCAAGCAAGCGAATCGTAAACCGATTCATAGGATCGTTGCTTTTGTTCATCATCATTCCGACCAGCCTGCCGGCGAAACCCGCCGGCTTCCTCAGATTTCTCGCCAAAATCTCATTGATCCCAACATCTCTCACCTCGTTTAGAAAGATCTTCCCGCCCTCGAAAGCCGAACGAAGCCTCCCCGTTACCTGCTCGTACCCAAATAAGTAGCAATGTACCAGTGGTTGCCGAACGGATCCTTCACGCCCGCGCTCCGCTCGCCATAAGGCATATCCTCTGGCCCGTACAAGGATGCGGCTCCGGCGGCCATCGCCCGTTCATAACATTTGTCCGCGTCTCTTACGAACAAGTGAATCGCGCACGGCATCGGGGAATACGGACCTCCGCTTTCCGAACATTCAAGGATCGAGCCTTCCAGTCGAATTTCGGCATGCCGGATGCGCCCGTCGTCGTCCGTCGTTCGATTCAATTCCTCCGCTTCGAAAGCTTCCTTAAGGAAATCGATCAACTGGTCCGCTCCTTTTACATGCAGATAGGGCGTTACGGTATGAAAGCCATCGGGTACATGTTCGCGAGTCATCGACAATTCCTCCTATTACGATCAAGTTATAGCTCGTATTGTAACGGCTAACCAGGGATGCCGTATTGTATATTTTTTCCCGCATTTATTTAAGTCAACCGGGCATGATTGCGATGCCTTCCCGCAACCGGTTCGTATTCGGTCGGAGTCAAGCCGGAGAAGGCGCGAAATTCTCTAATAAAATGAGCCTGATCATAATAACCGCAAGCGATGGCGAGATGGACCCAATCGATTGGTTTTCCTTGCCCCAGGGCGATTAATGCTTCTTGAAAGCGCATGACCCGGCAAAACCGTTTCGGCGTCATCCCGACTTCTTCTTTGAATAGCTGGATGAATTTTTTGGCGCTTAAGCCCGTTCGTTCGATGGTATCGGAGAGGATTCCGGTATGGGGCAAGCTTTGAAGTTCCGCCAGCGCAAATTGAATAGCGGGTTCCGGATGCCACAACGATTTATTTTGAGTCTCAAGAAATTGTTCCAGGATGCGAAAGCGGCGTTCCGGTGTCGCTGCATGCAATAGTCGATCGCGCAAATCTCTGGCCCGGAGTCCCCACAGCGCATCCAACGATACGTGCGAATTGTGCAGCTCGTTCAAAGGAGTACGCAAAAAACGGGCTGCCCCGCCCGGCTTAAAATGAATTCCGAGCACGGTCGCTTCCTGAGCCGTATCAATAATAAAATGCTCGGAATGCGGACCGCATACGATAGAACTGTCCAAATTCAAAGTCGTATGTCGCTGATCGAACAATCGAATGTTCTCGGCTCGAAGATCGATAATCAGCTCCGCTGATCCGTCGGGAATAGCCAGCTCCTTCTGATGGGACGGATTGTAGCCGTGAAGATACCAGAAATAATCGACAAAGGCCGACAGCGGCTCTTGAGGAACGTACGTTCGTATGAAAAAAACATCGTTCGCTATTTCGCTTTTCATTCGCGGCTCGCCCTTTCCAGCCCGATCGTATGACACTGTAATTTCCATATAAAGGATGAAACTTAATGCTATGGTAGCCCTCTGCCTGCTTAGAGTCAAGTTCATTATATTCGTTCAAGGGTCTTACTCTTAAATTTAGTGAGGTTTCATTTCATATGCCAGGAAGGCTTTCGCTAAGCGTAGATGCAATAATTCCACTCGCACATTCACTTCCAGTTGATGGACATTCAGCATGACCTCTTCGACCATCTGTTTGTCAAACTGTTCGCCATAACGATATATGTATTCGAACATTGCACATTGGCATTGCTCCAAGGTTTCTAACTGCCTGTAAAACGAATCTTCCTGTTCGACGTAGTTATTATAGGTATTCATTCGTTCGCTCATCTGCCCCACCGCCTATCGACGCTGCCGTTAGAGCAAGCTGTATTCATCCTTGACTGGCACGCTTGTTGAACTCCGACATAACCGATGAATTTCATGCCGTTTCCTCCCTTACCTTTACACAAAATTAGAAAATCGTTACGCTTATGACTACCATATTCATATTTTAGTACGGTTAAGACTACCAGTCAATGTCTTTTATCAAGATCCGTGGTATAGTAGTCATAAGTTTTTGGTCGGAGGAAACGGTCATGAAGATAAGAATACGCTTAAAGGAAATCCTTGCCGAGAAAGGTATTTCTCAAAGAGAACTCGCACGAATGATGGGGATTCGTCATCCTACAATCAACCATCTCTGCTCGGATTCCGTAGACAGAGTCTACATTCGTACATTGGAGCAAGTATGCGAAGCCTTAGATATTACCGTAGATCAACTCATCGTCTCGGTAGACGACTATGATTAAAGCGATAAACCAAAGGGTTAGTTGCATTTGAATAAATGAGGGCATTCAGTCTTATCGATCGGCTAGCGACGAAAAGAAAAAATCTTCCCCTTTCCATTCCGAGGAAGATGATCTTGCGCTGTATCGGCGTCGCCGGATTGGCGGCGGGAACGACCGTTCAGCACCTGACGTATTTGCGCTTGAAACCGAGCTGCCCTTTATTTATTGCTTTTTGAATATTTTCGTAAGCGTGAAGGAAGCTGCTTTTTTTCTTGTCTCGTTTGACCTCTACCGTACCTATTGCCTGTGCGGTCTCGACTGCCTTATCATGGAGCGGCAAATAGGATACGCCGACGGTGTAAATAAAATTGCTCATCGCGTACTTCGTCCGTTCGGGAGAATCGTGAATCGTATTTTTCGCCCTTTCGAGCATATCGGCGATTTTGCTTTCGGAAAATTCGACGTCCGGACGATTGCCCAGCAGCCAGCAGTAACAGCTCCAGCCCCCCGACATTCGCAGCTCTTCGCCGCTTGCGATCCACTTATCGGCGACTTCTTGCGCGATTTCCGTCTCCGACAACGTCACGGCCACCACGTAATCGGACAGCATATAAAAATAAGCCGCATCCATCCAACGCTCGAAGTCCGCTTCCGTCATGGCTTCCGGATCCGCAATGATGCCGGCGAAGTACATGGCGTCGTAATTCCCCGTGTCGTATAGCTGGTCGGCAAGCTGTTGATCTTTTTTGATTGTTTTGGCGAGGGGCTTCATCTGGCCCGTGGCCACGCCGAAAAGCGGTTCGCGAGCGCCGTTGGATTGGTACATTTTCTTCAGCCGTTCTTTGCCGAGCGCTTCAAGCTCCTGCATAACCGATTCTATATTCATCTTGATCCCGTTCCTTTCGCATCGCTAGAGTAAATCTCGCCCTCGATCAAATTATATCGTTAATCCGCGAAAAGTACGAGCGCTAAGAAAAACCGACAGTTCGCCTGACGGTTCTTTTTCGCGCCATCGCGCCGTTTCGTTCCACTTCCCGTTCTTCCGTTTTCCACAACACATTCACCCCGCCCATCGCCATCGCCCCTTATTGCTCCACAGCCTCGCCGCCTTGCTCCAATGCCCCGAACCGTTCGGACAGAGGATCCGCTAATTGTGAACAAACCCGGGTTTTTCGCACCTTTGCGGACAGAGGATCCGTTATTTGGCTCCGAGATGGCGATTTCGGCCCTTGATCATCGAAATAACGGATCGTCTGTCCGAATCACTATCAAAATGAGGGGGTTTCGGCAAAATAACGTCTTCTGTGTCCGATCGCTAAAGATCAAGTGGAATGAAGACCCCTCACTCATCGAAAAATTTTATACATTATATGTCAAGAAAAGGGGATACCCCGCAAGGTCCGAGATCGACCTGCGGGATATCCCCATGGGACTTGAGCGGCGCTCGCGCATAGGCGTGAGGCAGAGGTGCATTGCGCGGATAGATGTGCTGAGCCGAGCCCATCGCGTAAAGACGTGCTTAGTGAGGCGCGTGCCGAACCATGGAACGTCGGGCAGAGAAGTGCCAAGTAGAGCGCTTGGAGCGACCGGTTCCGAAATGGTTCGGACTGCAGATCCGTTATTTTTGCTTTTTTGGCGGTTTTGGGCAGCGTTCGGACTCAGATGCGCTTATTTGCGTCAATCGAGCTTAATTTGCCTGTCCGGAAGCGAAATAACGGATCCTCTGTCCGGTTCACCCGCAAAAATAACGGTATTCGACAAAATAAGGTATTCTGAGTCCGATCGTTCGCCGACGTACTTGCCACTCCCGATCAATCGTGCACCGGCGCGTAGTTATAGATTGCCGGTCATCAGAGACTAGCGGGAAGCTATGAACGTCGGACGAGGCTTGCCGGCGGAAAACGGAGCCTGCAGGCGGTTCTCCGCGCTGTTGAACACAAAGAATGCATTGCTGCGCGGGTAAGGAGAAATGTTGCTGCCGGAACCGTGCATGAGATTGCAATCGAACAGCAGCACGGACCCCGCCTTCCCTACCGGCATTTCGATTCCGCCCTGCTCGACCAACCGGGACAAGCTTATCTGGTCCGGCACTCCGTATTCCTGACGGCGCAGCGATTGCTTGTAATGATCGTCGGGCGTCCGGCCGACGCAGGTGACAAACGTCCGGTGCGAGCCCGGGATGACCATGAGCGCCCCATTATAGTTATTGTTGTCTTCCAGCGCAATGGAGCAGCTGAGCGCCCGCATTCGGGGCATGCCGTCCTCGGCGTGCCAGGTTTCGAAGTCGGAGTGCCAGTAAAACTCCTTGCCCGTAAATCCGGGCTTGAAGTTGATCCGCGATTGATGGATGTAGACCGGACTGCCCAAAATTTGACGGCATATCGCTTCGAGTCTGGGATGTTCGGCAAGCGCCTTGAAGAACGGATGGCTCTCGTGCACCGCGAATACGGACCGCACCTCGTCTCCGCCCGGTTCGAGTATAACCTCCGGACGGGACGACGCTCTGCTGGAGAGCAGCAATTCGCGAGTCTCCGACTTGAAGACGTTCACCTCCTCTTCGCTGAAAAAATTGTCTAAAAACAAATAGCCGTTTTCTTCGTAAAACGCGAGCTGCGACTTGTCAATTTCGTTCTGTCGAATCTCGCGATCATAGACGACGGGATCTACCCGATCCAGAAACGATGGGTTGGCTTCCTTGCGGGTCGGATAGTGATCGATAGCGACGGACATAGCGCTTCACGCTCCTTATCGGTTTATGAATTGGGGGCGGCGTAGGCGCCCTCTTCGTCATGAACTTCCCGCCCCGTGCACGGGGGGTTAAACACGCAGATCATTCTCATATCGGACTTGCCTCTGAGCCGGTGCTTCTCATTCCCGTTCAGCACGTACAGCATTCCCGGCCGAATCGCATACGTTTCCCCGGAATCGGCCAGCTCGATCTCCCCTTCCCCCTCGATGCAATAGACGGCTTCCACGTGATGCTTATACCAGATCAACGTTTCCGAGCCTGCCTTAATGAGGGTATCATGCAGCGAAAAGCCGACCTCGTCTTCCTTCAGCAGCAATCTTCGGCTGTTCCACGCGCCGGCGGCGACATCGTAATCGGTGCCCAGCCGGTCCTCCAAATACCTCACGATCATGTTTCTTCGTCACCTCTTCCTTCATTTAATGGGTCAGCACCGCTCGAGTCTCTTCGGCAAGCTCGACGAGGCACTCTTTCAGAACGTTCAACCCCTTCTTCAGACCGGGGGCGTCTATCGTCAGCGGAGGCATGATTTTAATAACCTCGCTGTCGGTTCCCGAAGTTTCCATAATTAATCCGCGCTCGAAAGCCGCCTGCGAGACCCGCTCGGCAATTCCCGGCTCGAAGGCGATTCCCTGCATCAAGCCGAGTCCTCTCGTCTCTCCCTGCAAGCCTGGGAGCTCGCTCAGCATCTTCTCCAGTTCCCGGCGCACATATCGGGATTTGTCGGAGATTTCGTCCTCGAACCGCTTCGTTTTCCAGAATTCCAGCGCTTCCGTCGCGGTAACGAAAGCCAGATTGTTTCCGCGGAACGTTCCGTTGTGCTCCCCCGGCTTCCATTGATCCAGCTCGGGCTTGATCAGCGTCAACGCCATCGGCAGGCCGTAGCCGCCGATCGACTTGGACAGACAGACGATGTCCGGGACGATGCCGCAGCGCTCGAAGCTGAAGAACGGGCCTGTCCTGCCGCAACCCATCTGAACGTCGTCGACGATCAGCAGCATGCCGTAACGCTTGCATATTTCGGCAAGTCCGGCAAGCCACTTGTCGGAAGCGGCGTGAATGCCGCCTTCGCCTTGAAGCGTCTCGACGATCGCCGCCGCCGGAAGAGCTATTCCGCTTCCGCTGTCCTTCAGATAGCTCTCGATGTAGTCCAGCGTGTTGACGTCCGGCCCCATGTAGCCGTCGTAGGGCATCGAAACGGCATGATTGAGCGGAACTCCCGCACCTCCGCGCTTGAACTTGTTGCCGGTAACGGCGAGCGCTCCCAGCGTCATGCCGTGGAACGCGTTCGTAAAGCTCATGACCGTCTGACGGCCGGTCACCTTTCGCGCCAGCTTCAGCGCGCTTTCCACCGAGTTGGTTCCCGTCGGCCCGGGAAACATCACCTTGTAGGTTAGCCCCCTCGGCCGCATAATGATGTCGTTAAAGGCAGACAGAAAAGCCTCCTTCGCTTCGGACGCCATGTCCAACGTATGCGTGATTCCGTCTTCGGTCAAGTAACGCATCAGCTTCCGTTTCATTTCCGGCGGGTTATGCCCGTAATTCAGCGCTCCGGCTCCGGCGAAAAAATCGATATAAGATTTGCCTTCGGTATCCCACATCGTGTAGCCGGACGCCCGCCGAAATTTCGTCGGGAACGATCGGCAGTAGCTTCTCACCTCCGATTCATAGCGCTCGAATACGCGCATGTCCTTGCTGTCGTTCTGCGGTTGACTCATCTGCTGCCGTCCCCTTCCTTTTTTAACGTTCATCTTAACGGTCCGATTCGATATAAGTCCTCGCGTTCGTGCCGTTCTCCGGGAAAACAGCGCTCGTCGAAGCCCGGGGAGACGCCGGGGGTCAAGCCTCGCGAGCTCGCCCATTTCATGAACATCGTTCGCGAGGGAACGTTCGAAGGCGACACCGTCGCTTCGACGTACCGAATATCCTCTGGCTCCGTCACTTCATCCAGCAGCTTTTGAGCGATTCCTTGTCCCCTTAAGCGCTCTGCGACGGCAATCTGCCAAACGAACAGCGTATCCTGCCGCTCGGGCTGACGAAATCCGATCGCGAAACCGGCCACAGAATCGTCCGAGACGTTTATCGCCACCCTGCAGCTCGCCGAGAACCAGCGGCTCATAGCCAGGTAGAAGTACGCGGAGTTCACGTCAAGCTTTCCGCTATCCCGAGCCAGCTCCCATATGCGCGCTCCGTCGGCTTGGCCGGGTTCCCTGCAGATGACGGACGGCCGCCGCTGCCCTCCGATCATTGTTCCGCTCCCGCCGCCACGCGGCCGCTCGCCTTGCGATCGGGCTCCCCCTTCAGGAAGCGCGAAAGAAAAGCTTGCAGTCTCGGACTTTGCGGCTGTTCGAAAATTTGCTCGGGCGTTCCTTGCTCCACGATGCTGCCTCCGTCCGTGAACAGAACGCGGTCGGCCACGTCGCGGGCGAAATCCATTTCATGGGTAATGAGAATCATGGCCATGTCTCCTTGCGAGGCGATTCCTTTAATGACGTCAAGCACTTCGCCGACGAGCTCGGGGTCGAGCGCCGAGGTGACCTCGTCGAACAGCATGATTTCCGGCTCCATGACGAGCGCCCTGGCGATGGCCACGCGCTGCTTCTGTCCCCCGGACAATTGCGATGGATAATGACCCGTATGCTCCTGCAGGCCGACCCGTTCAAGCATTTGCATGGCGCGCCGGTTCGCCTCTTCTTTCGGCATTCCCCGAACATGCACGAGCGCTTCCGCGACGTTCCGTATAATCGTCATGTGGGGAAACAGATTGAAATGCTGGAATACCATGCCGATTTTGCCCCGTACGCGATGCAGGTGTTTCTCGGTCGCCGGAACCAGCTTGCCTCTGACCGGCATATGCCACAGCATCTCGCCGCCGACCTCGATCGTGCCGGACGTCGGCTTCTCCAGAGTCATCAGCAGTCTGGCGATCGTCGTCTTGCCCGATCCGCTCGGGCCGATCAGCGCGAGCTTCTCTCCCGGATAAATGTCCAGGTCGAGCTCGTTCAGGACGATGCGGTCTCCGTAACGCTTCGTAATGCCGCGATAACGGACAATCGGATTCTTTTCCTCTAAATTCTGATTATTCTGACTCATTTGGGCAAGGCTCTCCTTTCTCTTCGCTGCGTCCTTCTTTCCAGCATGCGTACGAGCAATGCCGAAGGGTAGCTGAGCAGAAGGAAAATGACGCCGACCAAGGTGAAAACCTCTACATACCTGAAGGATGCGGAGCCTTCGATCTTTGCGGTCATGAGCAGCTCCACCACCGTGATGGCCGACAGCGTGGGCGTTTCTTTGAACATCGTGATCAAGTAGTTGCCCATGACGGGAATCGTCGGCGGAACCGATTGAGGAAGCACGATTCGGGTCCACGTATGCCGCTTGCCGAAATTCAGGGCGATCCCGGCTTCCCACTGTCCTTTCGGGACGGCTTCGATCCCGGAGCGGTACACTTCCGCCAGATAGGTGCTGTAATGAATCCCCAAACCGATAACTCCGGCCCAGAAAGGCGGCAGCGTAATGCCGAACGATTGCGGCAATACGAATACCAACACGAAAAGCTGAACAATCAGCGGCGTGCTTCGCACGAATTCCGCCATCGCCGCCACGGGAACGGAGATCCATCTGCTGCGGGACCTTCTGGCCAGCGCAATCGGCAGTCCGAGCAAGGCGGCGACCGCAAATCCCGCTACTGCGGCCGATAGGGCAACCGGAATCGCTTCAAGCAGCTTCGGCAGCACTTGTTCGGCATACTCCCAATTCCACATCGGCTACCCCCTCCCTGCCGCTGCTTTGCGTTCCGCGAATTTAATCAGCAAGCTTAACGCGCAGGCGGCCGCGAAATATAAAACGAGCAGCCAAGCAAAGATGGAGGCCGTGCGAGACAAATCGTACGAACGCAGCATCATCGCCTGATAGGTGACGTCGGCTAGCGTAATCAGGTACACGAGCGACGTTCCTTTCAGCAGTTCGATCTGCAGATTTCCGAAGCCGGGGAGCATCATCCGCCAAGCCTGAGGCAGAATCACTCTTCTGAGTCGCAGGCCGGCCGTCATATTCAACGCGATCGCCGCTTCGGTCTGCCCTGCGGGAACGGCCGCTATCGAGCTTCTGACCACTTCCGAGCCGTACGCTCCGTAGTTGAGGGCGAGCGCCAGAACGGCTACCGCCATAGCCGACAGCTGGATATCCAGCAGCATCGGCAACGCGAAATAGATCCAGAACAGCTGAACGAGCAGCGAAGTTCCGCGGAACAGCTCGACGTAAGCCGTCGCAAGCCAGCGAAGCCAAGCGTATTTCGATATTCTCGCCAGTCCGGCGAGGAACGCGCAGACGAGCGCCGCGGCAATGCTGCAGACGGTCAAAATAAGCGTGATCCTGAACCCTTTAAGCAGCGGCGGCAGTAAATCCAGGGAGAGCCAATCCATTACTTGACGAGCTCCTCCGCGGTAACGTCGCCCGGCAGCTCCTGCTCGGTAAATCCGAATTCCTCCAGGATTTCAAGCAGTTCTCCGGAATCCTTGAGCTTCTGGAGCTCGGCGTTGAACGCTTCGCGGAACTCGCCGTCTTCCTTCCGAAATACGGCCGCGCCGTAGCCCCTTACGCTCTTGCCGTCGATGACGGGCTGCTCGAAATCCATCACCCGTTCGATTCCGTCGTCCTTGGCGGAGTCCAGCATCGCTTGCAGCGAAGGCCCGGTCATTGTAATCGCGTCCGCGCGTCCGGATTGCAGGGCGGAGATGGCCGAAGGCTGATCGGGTACGGTCACAATCTGCGAATCCGCCACGCCCACCTTCTTTAAGTACTCGGCTTCGATCGCGCCGGCCATGACCGCTACTTTAGCTTCGGCATTGGCCTTTATGTCCTCGTAGCTGCGCAGATTCAGAGGATTCCCCTTCTTCACCGCAATCGCTTCGCCAATGCTATATTCCGGATTGGCGAAATCGACCTCTTGCGCCCTTTCCGGCGTGATGAACATCCCTGCGGTAATCATGTCGAAGCGTTTCGCTTTCAGTCCGGGAATGAGAGATCCGAATTCGGTCAACACGCCGTCCATCTGCTCGATCCCCAGTCTGGACAAAATTTTCCGGGAGATTTCCACGGCTTCTCCGGTCAGCTTCCCGTCCGGCGTCGCATAGGCATAGGGTCTCTCGTTGGCGAATCCGACCGTAATATAGCCTTCCCGTTGAGCTTTCTCCAGCGTCGTTTCCGCCGGGCTTCCGGATGCGGAAGCGCCCGGAGTCTCGGAGCCGTTTGCTCCTTCGTCTCCGCTCCCGCATCCCGCCATAATCCCTAACGAAACCAACAATGCCATGCCAAGCCCAACGTGAACCCGCTTCTTCATTCCTTGAACTCCTTTCTTCCCTCTTTTTGTCAAACACGGTTGTTATGGTAACATGGATCGCCTGACGGCACACCCTTCATATCCGGCGCTCAGCAAGGCTGAGTTCCCCTGAACCCTGCTGAGGAGAGCTCAGCGGACCTATCCGGCTTTATCCTCCCAAATCCTTCCGGTTAAAGCCTGATTCGTATCGGCAAAAAATCGCTTCCTATTAAGCAATTTCAAGAGAAGCCGAGATAATAACTATACTTTTATTTGTTTTTGAATCGTTTTTGAGCAAAACGGTCATTTTTCGCTGTTTTTCGATTCGGTCAATAAGCTGAGCAGTTGAATCAGCCGACCTCCCGCATACCGTCCGGCAACGGCGAAGCAAAAACAGGCCAACCAGAATATTCTGGCTGACCCCATCAGACGAAGGTCTGCATGCCGGCGAATGCTCCGACCATGGACAAAGAGAACAAAAACCTCCGCGGAGACGTCCGTAATTTTATGATGGGGCATCGAGAGCAGCTTCTTCGCCCTTTCCATCCGCCGCTTCGTCCGGTATTGCACGAACGTTTCCTTCGTCATCTGCTTGAACTTTGGCCTCCTCGACCGGCTCCTTCAAGTTGCCCTCGCGCTTGGCGCGGAGTTGCTCCAGCATGGAGGGCGCCGACTCTCTAAGGCTGACGAACGGAGACGCGACCGCGCTTCCTTCCAGATGGTGCCTGCTCGAACGGATACACATCATTTCAGTGATGTTTAAGTTCGTACGCCAGAAAAGCTTTAGCCAGGCGCAGACGCAATAAATCCAGACGCACACTCTCTTCCAACTGATGGACATTCAGTAAAACTTCTTCGACGATAGGCTTGTCAAATCGTTCGCCATAACGAAATATGTAATCAAGAATCGCACATTGGCACTGTTCCAACGTTTCTAATCGTACATAAAACGAATCTTCCTGTTCGACATAGCGATTATAAGTTTCCATTCGCTCGTTCATTCGCCCCACCGCCCCTCACCGCTATGGACAGAACAACCTGTATTCATTCTGGACTTGTCCTCTTGTTGAACTCTGGCTGTGACAGAACCGATAACATTCATGTCGTTTCCTCCCCCAAAGTTTTAAAAATTATTATCGTTACGTTACAACGTCACATTTTTATTATATAACGTTACAGCGTATCATTCAATGAATTTTCTCTCTTATCGTGATATAGTGATGAAAATGATAGTAAGGGAAGATCGGAATGAAAGTCAGAATCCGACTGCAGGAAATTTTGGACGAACGTGATATTTCTCAACGTAAGTTGGCTGCAATGGTCAATATGCGGCCCGGTACAATTAATGCACTGTGCAGGGAAACAACAGACCGAATTTATATCGCCACTTTAGAGCAGATTTGCAAAGCACTAGACATTCATATCCATGAGCTTATTGTCATGGACGATGAATAGCCTTACTTTGCTATGATCCAGACCATGCTCCATCCAGGCCGTACGGACAGAGAATCCGCTAATTGTGAACAAAACCGCGTTTTGCGCACCTTCGCGGACAGAGGATCCGTTATTTGGCTCCGAGAGGGCGATTTCGGCCACCTATCATCGAAATAACGGATTCTCTGTCCGAATCGCCTTCAAAATGAGGGGGTTTCGACAAAATAAGGGCTTCTGTGTCCGTTGGGCATCACATTAACGGCCTTGGTCCGGTGAAAGACAGGACCAAGGCCGCGCGAGGGGGCGTTATTCGTTACTTCACGATCGCGCCGTTCGGCATCCCGTTGGCGACGGTCGCCAGCGTCAGCTGGTCGCCTTGCGAGGCGGCGAGGATCATCCCCTGCGACAGCTCGCCGCGCAGCTTGACGGGCTTCAGGTTCGTCACGCAGATGACCTTGCGGCCGACCAGCTCCTCCGGCTTGTAGAACTTGGCGATGCCGGAGACGACCTGCCGCTTCTCGAAGCCGAGGTCGAGCTGCAGCTTCAGCAGCTTGTCGGCTTTCGGCACCGGCTCGCAGGCGACGACCTGGGCCACGCGCAGCTCGACCTTCATGAAATCGTCGATCGAGATTTCCGGCGCCAGCTCGACAGCCGGTTCGGCCGTCGCGGAAGGCGTCTCGCTCTTCGCATCCCCAGAAGCGTCCGACTTCCCCGCGCCGTCCATCGAACCGGAGATCCAGGCGACTTCGTCGGCGACCTCGAGCCGCGGGAAGATCGGCTCGCCCTTGGCGATCTTCGTCCCCGCGAGCTTCGTTCCGAACGCGCGAAGGCTGTCCCAAGCCGTCAACTCGCCTTCGGCGATGCCGAGCTGCTCCCAGATGCGCTTCGGCGCGCGGGTCAGGAACGGCTGCACGAGAATCGAGACGAACCGCAGACTCTCCGCAAGGTGTCCCATGACCGACGCCAGCGCGTCCCGGTCTCCGTCTTCCTTGGCGAGCGTCCACGGCTTCGTTTCGTCGATATACTTGTTCGTGCGACCGACGAGCGCCCAGATCGAGGAAAGCGCGACGGAGAACTCCATGTTCTCGAGCGCGGCTTCTGCTTTCTCGACTGTCGCCAAGGCGAGCTTCTCCAGATCGGCGTCGAACGACGTCTTGCCGGTTGCGAATGCGGGGAGCGCGCCCCCGAAATACTTGTCGATCATCGCGACCGTTCGGTTCAGCAGGTTGCCGAGGTCGTTGGCCAGGTCGAAGTTGATCCGTTCGACGAAGTTTTCCGGCGTGAACGCGCCGTCCGCGCCGAACGGCACCTCGCGCAGCAAGTAATACCGCACCGCGTCCAGGCCGAAATGCTCGATCAGCTTCACGGGATCGACGACATTGCCTTTGGACTTCGACATTTTGCCGTCCTTCATGAGCAGCCAGCCGTGGGCGAACACTTTTTTCGGAAGCGGCAGGTCGAGCGCCATCAGCATGATCGGCCAGTAGATCGTATGGAACCGGACGATTTCCTTCCCGACCAGGTGCACGTCCGCGGGCCAATATTTCCGGTAAGCTTCGTCCGCGTCCGTCCCGTAACCGAGCGCCGTAATGTAGTTGGACAAGGCGTCGATCCAGACGTAGATCACGTGCTTCGGATCGCCGGGCACCGGAACGCCCCAGTTGAACGTCGTGCGGGAGACGGCCAAATCCTCGAGCCCCGGCTTGATGAAGTTGTTGATCATCTCCGCCTTGCGCGACTCGGGCTGGATGAAGTCCGGATGCGCCTCGTAATAAGCAAGCAGCCGGTCGGCGTACTTGCTCATGCGGAAGAAATAAGACTCTTCCTTGACGAGCTCCACCGGATGGCCGCTGTCCGGGCTTTTGCCTCCGACGACCTCTCCCTGCTCGTTCCGTTCGACGTCGACCAGCTGCGATTCCGTGTAATACGTTTCGTCCGGAATGCTGTACCAGCCTTCGTATTCGCCTTTGTAGATATCCCCTTGCTCGAGCAGCTTCGCGAAAATGTCCTGAACGACCTTCGTATGCCTCGGCTCCGTCGTACGGATGAAGTCGTCGTTCGTAATTTCCAGCTTCCGCCACAGCTCCTGGATGCCGACGACGATGTCGTCGACGAACTGCTGCGGCGTCTTGCCCGCTTCCTGCGCCTTCCTCTCGATCTTCTGCCCGTGCTCGTCCGTGCCGGTCAAATACCGCACGTCATAGCCGCGCAGCCGCTTGTAGCGGGCCATCGCGTCGCCCGCCACGGTCGTGTAGGCATGGCCGATGTGCAGCTTGTCGCTCGGGTAATAGATCGGCGTCGTCATGTAAAACGATTTGTTGTTTTTCGGCATCTCGTTCACCGCTCCTTCGGAAATTTAAAGACAAAAAACTCCCGTCCGTATGGGACGAGAGTCGTTGCTCACGCGGTACCACCCAATTTCCCCATGCGACGCCGAAGCCGCACAGGCTCATTAAGAAACGTCCGTAACGCCGGACTCGCGCCGTTCCCTTGCCGGCGGGCGGGGCAACCCCCCCGCATGCTCGAAAACGGTTCCTCCGGGACCATGTTCCGAAGCCGCCCTATGCCGGTTTTCAGCTCCCCCGGCTCTCTGGAATAGCGCGCATCTCCGTACTTATCCTTTCATCGGAAAACGTTGATATCGTCTTTCGCCAAAATATACCCGACTCCCTGGCCGATGTCAAGTCCGCGCATGCCCCGAGCGGTCTTGACGAGCATCGTCGCCGGCCTTCTTCGGCGGAACGGGATCGAAGCCTCCGGGATGAAACGGATGGCACTTGCAGATGCGCCGCGCGGCCAAGTAAGCTCCCTTCGCCGCGCCGTGCACCTCGATCGCTTCCAGCGCGTAAGCGGAGCAAGTGGGCAGGAAGCGGCAAGTCGGCGGCTTCAGCGGCGAGATGAACTTGCGATAGAAGCGGATCGGCGCTTGCAGCGTCAGCCGGGCGATCCGCATTCTAGCGATCCCGGGCGGGCGCTGCGGCAACTTCCGCCGAAGCTTCCTTGCAATCCCCGCAGTAGCCGAACACTTCGAATTTATGCTGGACGACCTCGAAATCTCCCGGAATGTCCGTTCCGGACATCGGACAGAAGCGGATCGGCAGCGTTTTCTGGCATTGCAAGCAGATCATGTGATGGTGATGGTGCTGCTCTTCGCAGCTCAGCTTGAACTTCACGCCGTCCTCGAACGCGATCTGCTCCACGACGTCCATGTCCAGCAACAGCCTTAGGTTGCGATACACGGTATCGAAGCTAAGGCCGGGATACACTTTCTGCATATGCTCGTAGACATCCTTGGGCGTCAAATAGCCCGGCGCTTCTTCGAACAGCTTGACCAACGTTTTCCGCTGCTCGGTAATGCGCAGTCCTTTCCGGGACATTCGGCTCATGATCTCTTCCGTCGTTCCCATGGATAACCTCCCGCGAAGCCATTATCCCTCTACTATGCAGGAATTCGCGATTCCCGTCAAACCCGCCCCGAATGTAGGCGAGCCCGTAGGCCTTCGAACAGTTCATCTGTGCGGAAGCAACGTATAATGTACGACAACCCGAGGGAAGGAGCGAGAGCATCCATGTCCGATTGTCCTCAGTGCAAAAGCCAGTCGGTATACGATCCGCCGCAAGCCGTCTTCGAAGATTACTATCATCCCCAGCACGTCAACGTCATCCATCAGGTGGAAGTCATCAGGCGCCACCATTGCGTACCGGTCTTTCATCATAAAACGGCCGTGTCCGTCAAAGACGTCTTCTGCGGGGACTTCGAAGGCGGGCCGAACGTACGCACCGCGAATTGGAGAGGCAAACGCAGATAATCGGCCGACCGACGACTGCCCGCTCGCGAACCGTTATCGCGGGCGGGCAGTTTGACGTCCAGAATTGGATGCGCTTACATAATCAGCTCGAAAAAAGAGTTTCCCCGGCGGGCCCGGCTCGGGCACCGGAAAAACTCAAAGCCGGCTTAGGCGAACCATGCGTCGACGGCAACGACCATCGTCACGAAGGAGATCGCGGATAGACCCAAGTAGATGCCGCCTTGGCGTTTTTTCGATTGAAAGAAGCGCAGCACGCCCATGCTCAAGAAACAACCGACCAGCATAATGAAAATGACCCCGGAGATGAATAATCCGGGCGACACGTACGATACGTTGACTAAATCCACCGTATTGCCCCCTCGATATTAGACCGTAGTTCGGTTCGTTGCCGCTATTCCCCATTATAATGCTTTAGGGCTGGATAAACAATTCGTATTCCGTTTTTTCGAGCGGCTTGCGCTTAAAGCGAACGACGAGCCGGTCTTTTTTCATCGCGGCGATGCCGGACCGGGGATAGACGAGGCAAGGCAAGGGGATGGCGCGTTTCTTGTCCCCCGGGAGCCCTTCGATTTTAAGCCGATCGGAAGTCGCGAACAGCTGCAACTTGCGAATATCGACGTCCGAGACGAATTTCACCGAGATGCTCACCGATTTTTTCGTTTGTTTCGTCTCGAATTGAAGCAAATTTTGTGTTTGCGGCCGCGAGGCTGTTTTCTCGTTCGACAGGATCTGTTTGACGTAATCGTTCAGCCAATTCGCGTCTCCTCTGCCATCCCATTTTTCCGCGAGCTCCCAAGGCAAGTCCTTGCCCAGCCAAGTCCGAAGCTCCTTCCAGTCCGGCAGGGGCCCGCTCTCGAAAAAAGAACTCATGGCAACTCCCCCTTTCATGCGTACGCACTCCCATCTGTCAGCTTATGTTCCCGTAGGCCTTCATGTGCTTCCCCGATCCGCGTCAAGTCGCCCAGCGAACCTCTGGGCAATCGCCTTCATACACTGTACGGAGAGCTTACAGAGAAGGAGTCGTAGCCCATGCCATGCATCGTCGGCAATGTCAAAATCCTCAGCGTTGACGGCAGCGGCGTCGTGCAATTCGGGGACGCGATTCAGATTACCCCTTCGAGCACATCGAAAACCTACGCGGGTTCAGGATCTTTCCTGACCGGAGATTTGTCCCGAACCAATAACGCGATCAGCGCGACGAACACGAACGACCCGGATGTCGTAGATAATTCCGAAGGGGATGCCGGGAACTCAGGGGTGCTCTAATGATATGGAATATCCATCAGACGATCACGATCGGACAATTACGTATAGAAGGCATCACCAACTCGTCCGTGCTGCAGATCGGAAGCGCCGGGAGCATCCAAGCCTTGTCGCAGCTTAGCAATACCGGAGGCTTTGCGGAGCCGGCTCCCGAAATCGGCCAGGTCCTCGAAGGGTTGTCGACCATATCGCTCGTGCCGCTCCCGAATCCGAGCTAGAGAAAGGAGAATCGCGATGCAGCAGCCTTTTCCCTGGAACGGGGCGATCCAACCGCCGCAGCCTTCGTTTCCGGGACTCGACCCGAACGCTCCGAACGGCTGGAACGCCCTCGTGCAGCGGCTATGTCAGGCCGAAGCGCGGGTCAAGCAGCTTTCGGAGCGTCTGGACGGAGTGCAAAGCCAATTGGACGAGATGAAGAATAAACCGCCGTTGCACGTTGAATACCATTTCGACCAGTTGAAAATCAATCGGCTGGAAGGTACGCTGAATGTCGGTTTATCCCCTCAGGGCATTCAAGACATCGAATCGCTCGAGACGCCGAACCCTTCGGATTGGAAGGTCGCAGCCGAAACCGGGGAAGGGCCGGCGCTGCCGATTCGGGAGCTGCAGGAAGAAATGACGGGGTACATGGACCGGGAGGGGCTTCGTTCGCTGATCGCTCTGGAGGGCCAATTCGGAATCGCGCTGGGTCAGAACCATCGCGCGGAGATCGTCGCGGACGTGAAGAGACAGCTGGGAGAACGCGTCCATTATTATGCCCGCACGACCCCGTATCCGGCCCAAGGAACCGATGACGAACGGCGGCATTGGCGCGACGACATCGTCGGAAGAACGAAAAGGGATATTCAAGGCGCTTTCTCGGCCTACCTGAGCAAACAAATGACGAAGAAGCCCGCGAAAGGAGATTTTCCCGGATGATGAACTTCCCGATTTATTTGCACGTCGACAACGGCCCCGTATCCGTAGGCTCCATCCGACTGATTGGCGTATCGAGTTCTTCCGCCCTCTTGATCGGCGATACCGAATCGTTCTCGCTTTATTCGTATTTCGACACCCCGCCGGAGTCGGTCCTCGTCTCTCCGCTGGCGCCGTTGCCCGTGCTTCCGGGTACGGAAACCGAATGAGCCTTTCATGCAGAACGTCGATCGTTGGCTGGATTTACGTTAATAGCATCGGCTCGTCGGGCACCATGCAGCTCGGCGACGGCGGGAAGACCGATCTGAAATCGAAAGCGCTGGCCGTGCAGCGTGCGATCCCGAATAATTTTGACGACGAGTTTCGCTTCGCTTCCTACCCGTTATTCTATAAACCCGCCCTCAGACTGCTGCCGAGCCAGGCCGTCGTCATGAACAGCGCATCCTCCTGGCCGACGATCAACATCGGATCGATCTACGCTTTGGGCGTATCCGATTCGGCCTTGCTGCGCGCCGGATGCGGCGGGCCGGTACGCGCCGAATCCAGAATCAAGCATATCCGGAATTTCAATGTCGGCGCGCCGACGGATTCGGTTCCGGTCGAGGCCGGGACCGGATTCGATCAGACGGAAGAACCCGGCGTGATCCGACCTAGCTTGAGCGCCAGATGAAGCTGCAGCCGATCCTCGGGATCGTCCAGCGAAACGCCCAGGATGTTCTGGATCTTGTCCAGCCGGTAGACGATCGTATTGTAGTGGGCGTACAGCTTCTCCGACGTCAGCTTGATGTTGCCGTTGCAGCGGAAAAACATCTCCAGCGTCTCCATGAGCCGTCCTCCTCCCTTCCGATCGGCCAACTGGATCGGCAGCGAGTAGCGGTTCAGGAACTGTTCCCTCTCTTCTCCCGCAGGAATCAAGTAGAGCAGGGAATACACGCCCAGCTTGTCGTACGGGACGATATCGCCGTTCAAACCGCAAATATCGGCGACTTGGCGCGCGCGTCTCGCCTGCGCCCAGCTCCCCTGCAAACCGTCCGGACGATGGACGACGCGGCCGGCGTACAGCCGCAAGTCCGGTTCTCCAAGCACCGTTCGGAGCTCCGCGAGCAGTGGCTCGAGGAGGCGGAAGAGCGCCGGTCCGCCTCCCGAATCTGCGGCGGCCTCGGGCGGAAGCGGCACGAGGAGCGCCAAATCCTCGCCCACGGGCGAGGCCAGCAATCCCTCGGCGGAACGGAGCTTCTCGGAGCGCAGTCGGCGCGACAGCTCGCGCAGCTTCTCCGGCGCGTTTCCGTCCTGCAAACCGACGAGCAACGCGCACATCGGCGAGTTCTCGGGAACCGCGCAGCCGCATACTTCGGCTCTCAGCTTCCAATCGGCTTCCGAGACGATCTTCCCGGATAACCAGTCTTGAAGAAAACGGTCCAAATACTTGCCTTCGACTTCCCGCACCGCTTCGACGTTCGCCAGCTCCATGCCGACTAGCGCCGCCAACCGGTCGATGCTGAGCTTATCCAGCAGCTTCAACTCGCGTTTCGTTTGAACGACCGCTAGTGCCGCTTGCTTGAATTTCCGGGCGGGAACCGGCCTGGCATAAATGCGGCAGCCGTTCGTGAGCGGTACGGATCCGCCGTTCGCGGCGCGACCGACCAGGCGATATGTGAGCGACTGGAGCAGCGCCCACGATTCGGCCGGCTCGACCTCCCTGAGGGTTCTGGACAGCCACGTCTCGTCGCCCTCGCGGACGACCGCTACCGGGTTGCCCAGCACCGCTTCGAGCTCGTCGAGGAACGCCTGCAATCCGCTTCCTTCCAACAGCAGCCGGGTCATGCGCCGGACGCGGGCGTTCAATTCGCCGAGCAGGGATTTGCCCGGCGACGATATCCGCTCCGCCACGAACGCGGACAACTCCGCGATGTCGATCCCCCCCGGCAGCGCCAGCAGCGGCATGCCGGCCTTCTCCGCCTCGGCGGCGGCTTCCGGCTTCATTCGTTCGAAGCCGAGGCCAGTCTTGACGCCGACGGCGGCCACGCCTCTTCTCGCAAGCTCGGCCAGAAAGGACCGCAGCCAGGCCGGCTCGTTCAGGGACGGGTGGCCCGGAACGATCAGCAAATCGCCCGGACCGGCCGTCTCGAAAGCCTCGTCAACGGCAGCAAAGCTCACATTCGCGATCGGCCGCCATGCGCCGCGCCCGCCCGCGATGAACCGCGCCTCCTGCATCAGCGGAATGGTCAACACCTCATTGACCGTAAACCGGGGTTCTTCCGCCACGGGTTCAAGGTCATCATCTTTGCGCGGCATCATTGCCATATCGATTGCCTCCTTCATCGATTCCCATATCCTGTATGACGGCTGTCATCAGATCGATATTTTCGTCAGATTACATCAATCGGTAGAGAACACAACCATTTATCGCTCATTTCATGTTATATATTATAACACAATTTCAGAAATGTCTTTAGCCGAATTCGTGAATCTTTCGTTAAAACGAATGGTTTCGAGTTGTTTCCAGCTCATTCAGCACCGAATATGTAATGATACCTCACAGTTAAGATAGGCAAAGCCTCATTCTGCACGCAAAGCCGTCGTCGCCGGACGGTTGCCCTATTGCCTCGCCACCCCGCTGTCCCTCGCCCTGCGTTCCTGCCGCCTCATCACCCTTCTCGCCCCGTCGCCCCTCGCCCTGCCGTCCCTGTCGCCTCATCTTCCTCCTTGCCCCGTCACACCTCGCCCTGCGTTCCTGTCGCCTCATCGCCCTCCCCGCCCTGTCGCGCCAGCCGTTCGGACAGAGGATCCGCTATCTGTGAACAAAACCAGGTTTTGCGCACCTTCGCGGACAGAGGATCCGTTATTTGGCTCCGAGAGTGCGATTTCGGCCATTGATCATCGAAATAACGGATCCTCTGTCCGAATCGTCAGCAAAATGAGGGGTTTTCGGCAAAATAGCGTCTTCTGTGTCCGTATGTCGTTCAAGCACAATAAAGCGAACAAAAAAAAACTCCCGACAAGTCGCACGGACTTTCGGGAGCCGAACTTATTGCGTTTCCTTTTTCGTCGGTTGGCCGCATGCCGGACAATAATGGCTGTCCGCATACAACGGGGTGCCGCAATTCTGGCAAACCTGACGGCCGTCCTGGCGAACTGCTTCTTCCGCGACGGCTTCCGCCGCTTCGGGAGCTCCCTCTTCGGCCGCACCGTCCTCCTCCTCCTCGGGAACGTAGGCTTCCACCTGGATCGGCGTCTTCTCGACCACGACCGGGAACGGGTGTCCGCAAGACGGGCAGAACCGGGTGTCTTCCGACACTCTTTTGCCGCATATGCAATCTTTTTCATTCCTTAACGCCTTGATGCGGGCGTCCAACAACGCGATCTCCTCGTGAATAGCGGTAATTTGATCGCAATGGGGCTTGATCCTCTCCTCGATATCAGCCATCTCCTGCACCGAATAGCATTCGTATGCGGACTGTCCGATCGCCCCGAACAATTTCTCGATTTCTTTGCGTTTTCCGGAAATTTGCGAGTTTAGTTTCGTGATTTCCACCGTTTGCTGCGCCTTCTCGGTCGCCGACGACACGCCTTTGCTGACGGAATCCGTAATTTTTTTGAAGAAGCTCATGTTCCATTCTCCTTTCTCCGTTATTATCTCATACGTCGGCGATTCGCGCATGGTTCCAGACGCCTTACTCGGGTTCTGTCTCCCGCCGAACAAGGGAAAAAAGCCCCCCGCGGCCCGGATCTTCGGGCTCAGGAGGCGAATTTCGGCGATTACGGATTAACGGTCCAGCTTGACGATCCACAAATCCCGGCCGGGGAGCTCTCCCTTGACCTCCAGCCGCTTCCCGGTCAGCAGATCGACGCCAGCATGCGCGCCCAAGGAGACGGCGGCGGCATCCGCGCGATGATTCAGCACGAACAGGTAGCGCTCGCCGTCTTTCTCGCGCAATGAAGATTCGATCCCGTCTTGTTCCGCGGCGACGAGAGGCTCGATGCCGCGATCGGCGCAAAGCCGCGGCAGCCAATCCCGCAGGAATGCGGCTTCCGGGCTCGTCGCCACGTACCAGGCTTCTCCGGCCCCGAATTTGTTCACGGTCAGCGCCGGCATGCCCCGGTAGAAATCTTCGCCGTACTCGGCGACGACTTCCGCGCCTTCGGAATGAACCAGATCGCACAGCATGCCGCATTCGTACGTTTCCTGCAATCCGCCGGCCGGCGACTTCAGCACGATCCGGTTGCTCTGCGTCGGCAGCAGCGCATCGATTTCTTCCGCCCAGATGCCGAGCAGCTTCCGCAGCTCTCCCGGATAGCCGCCGAGCGTCACGAGGTCGCTTTCGCCGACGATGCCGCTGAAATACGTCGTCACGAACGTACCGCCGGACCGCACATACGCTTCGATCCGGTCGGCCACCCCGGGCTTAACCATATAGAGAACCGGAGCGAGAACGAGATCGTAGCCGCTAAGGTCGGCTTCGACGGACACGACGTCGACCGCGATGTTCGCCCGATACAACGCCTCGTAATACTTGTGCAGCTCCTCCACGTATTTCAGCGCGATCGTCGGGCCGCTGGACAGCTCGACCGCCCACCAGTTGTCCCAATCGAACAGCAAGGCGACCTTTGCCTCGACTCTCGCGTCCAGCAAGGCGTCGCCGAGCTCGAACAGCTCGCGCCCCAATTCCGCGCACTCGCGGAACACGCGCGTATGCTCGTGCCCGACATGCTCGATGACCGCGCCGTGATATTTCTCGCACGCCCCGATCGAACGGCGCAGCTGGAAGAACATTACCGTGTCGGCGCCCCTCGCCACCGCCTGATAGCTCCACAGGCGCATGACGCCGGGACGCTTCAAGGAATTGTACGGCTGCCAGTTCTGCTGGCTCGGCGTCTGCTCCATCAGCATGAACGGCTGGCCGTCCTTGAGGCCGCGCATCAGATCGTGCATCATCGCCGTGTAGCTGTGCGGCGTATCGAGCGAGGGATAATTGTCCCACGACACGATGTCGAGCTCTTTTGCCCACTTGTGGTAATCCAGCTCCTTGAACGCGCCCATCAGGTTCGTCGTCACGGGGACGTCCGGCGTATGCTTTTTCAACGCGTCGTATTCGAGCTTGTAGCATTCCAGCAGGCTGTCGGATTGGAAACGGCAATAATCGAGCGAGATGCCTTGGAAATTCGAGGCCGTACGCCCGTTTGGTCCCCTCCACTCCTCGCTCAAACTGCTCGGGGGCACGATTTCGTCCCAATCATAGAACGTATGGCCCCAGAACGCCGCGTTCCACGCCTTGTTGACCGCTTCGATCGAGCCGTATCGCGCCTTCAGCCACGCGCGGAAAGCTTCCGCGCAATTGTCGCAATAACAGTAGCCGCCGTACTCGTTAGAGACGTGCCAGACGAGCAGCGCCGGATGATCCTTGTAACGTTCGGCCAGCTTCTCGGCCATTATCGCGGCGAACTTGCGGTACGTCGGGCTATTGGGGCACGAGTTGTGCCGTCCTCCGAACTTTCTCTTGCGCCCTTCGAAGTCGACGCGGAGGACGTCCGGGTATTTCTTCGCCATCCAGGCGGGATGGGCGGCCGTGCTCGTCGCCAGACAGACGCCGACCCCGTCGGCATGCAGCTTGTCCATCATCTCGTCGAGCCAGCCGAAATCGTACGCTTCTTCGGAGGGCTGGTTGCGCGCCCAGGCGAAGACGTTCAATGTCGCGACGTCGATGCCGGCCAGCTTGAACATTCTTAAGTCCTCATCCCATACCGGCTTGTCCCACTGGTCCGGATTGTAGTCGCCGCCATACCAGATTTTTGGCTTTTTCGCGTTGATCACAGGATCACTCCGTTCTTCCCCTATTGTAAAATGACGATTCTACTTCGATTATATAGGCATTGCGATGCGCGTCCTATATAATATAAGGGCCAAACGATATAAGAATATGGAGGTTCGGAAAATGCTTCGTCGAGTCGTTTGCCCGGTGCCGCCGGAAGCCCTTCCCTTGCAGCTTGAAACGATCGGCCTTAATCCCGAGCAAGAACCGATCCACCGTCCGGACGGATACCCGTGTTTTCATTGGCTGCAGACGCTCGAAGGCGAAGGAGAGCTTCGCGCGAACGGCGATAGCTACAGGCTGATCGAGAGATCGGGCATCCTGCTGCCGCCCCGCATGGCGCACGAATACGCGGCCAAGAGCCCCGTATGGAAAACCTGTTACGTCACGTTCGACGGCACGCTCGCCGCTCAACTGGCCGCAGAGCTGGCCGGGTCAGTGCCCGACCGTATCCACTGGGATCTGCAAGACGACGAGATTTCCCGGCAGGCGGAAAGTCTGCTGTCGCTCGCCGAATCGGGAACGGACGCTTCGGGCTGGCGGAGCTCCGCCGAATTGTACCGGTTTCTGACGTTGCTGCGAACGAACGGAAGGCGGAACCGCCTGCCCTCGTTCGCCAGCCGTTTGGAGAAGCTGCAGACGCTGCTGGACTGGCTGGAGAAGGAATTCGCCGACCCTGATCTGGGTCTGACCGCTATGGCGGCGAAGCTGCGGATCGGCGAACGGCAATTGAACGAGCGCTTCAAGCTCCTTTTCGGACAGACCGCTTATTCCTATTTGATCCAGCTGCGGCTGCGCAAGGCGAAGGAATGGCTGCCGTTGCGACCGGATTGGACCGTGAGGCGAATCGGCGAAGCCGTCGGATTCCGGGACGCCAGCCATTTCGTCGCCACCTTCCGAAGGAAGGAAGGCTTGACGCCGGAGCAATACCGGGCGCTTCACGGCATGGCCGCCCCCCGCGGCGACGAGCCGGAGCGCTTCCCGGCGAGCGCAAAGAGCGAGACGTAGACGATCAGGATCAGCGTGCCGAACAGCGCGGCAAATCCGGCCGCGCGGGCGTCGACGGCTTCCAGCGCGGCCCCGATGAGCCGAAACGGACCGAACAGGACGTCCCAGCTGTTCAATCGGACGACACGGCCCAAGTAGACGCCGAATCCGCCCAGGTAAGATACGACCGGCACGAAAATCCACCCGGCCGCGGTTCCGAGATAACGGCTCGCGATCGCATGAAAATGCCGCATGGAAAGATAGCCCAGCAGCAGCCCGCACCAAGCGAACAGAAATAACAGGACGAGATCGTACCAGACGAGCAATCCGTCCTTGTCGTAGGAGAGATCGAACGTATCTTGGACCAGGTGGATGAAATCGGTCGTTAAATAGGGAGCGTTCGGAAAAAGAAGCAGCCACGCGACGGCGAGCAGCGGAAGTCCGACAAGCTTGACGCTTCCGCTCGCGTACCGGACCAGGGCAAGCGCGGCCATCGACGCGAATAGAGGCAGCCAAGCGAGAAACAAGTTCCATAACAGAAATCGGTAATGGATCGTATCGAGACGGAATTCCCGAACGGCGATCAGCGCCGCGCACAGGACGGACGTCGCGGCCAGCACGAAAAACAACGGTTCGACGATCGGCATCGGGAGCTTCGGGGCGCCGGATCTTCTCAAGCGGATCAACCTCCTTCAACGGGGCATGCGATAATTGCCATACAATACGGATCACCCGTTATTTCATTCTTCGAATCGGTTCGAATCTCCTCTTTCGGACCGCATCGGCGGCCGAATGACGGAGAAGAGCCCGAGGCCGTTTCGCCCCGGGCTCTTCTGTGCGACCAGCGGTTTATCGCTCGCTCAATACGAGCCGCGAATATGTGTCAAGCTCGTTGCGCGGGCTCTGGCAAGCGGCCAAGAGTAGGAACAGGGCCGCCGCCGCGCAAGCGAACGCGGCACGCTTCAACGCGCCGCCCTCCCTTCGATCCGATATTTCTTCTCCAAGTCCGAGCAATCCGATCTGGCGATCCAGCGCCGGTTCGCCAGCGGATGAGCAAGCGCGTCCGCGTCGGCGAGCTTGCGGCCGTTCTCGCGGATTAGCTTGACGAGGTTCGCGACTTCTTGGTCGATCGCGACGTCCAGCATCTCCGTTTCTTCGACGATTTCGAGAGGAACTTTCCGTATTGCGCTGCATGATTGACCCGCGGCGTCTAGATAGGCCAGTTCAACGTCGATCGCCGTCTTCCCTGCCGGGGTCGGCCCTTCAGTGTACAATTCCAGCAGCACGCCGTCGGATACGCAAGTTTCGTAGATGACGATGCGTCCGCGCTCGTCTTCCGCGAATCCGGATAAGTTCGGCTTGCGGAGGACGCCCTTCGGCAGCCCGATCCGCAGCTTCCCGTCGCGCGCCGGGCCGAACGCATTCCAACGGATCCACAAATGGTTGAGCCCCTCTTCGTTCTCGATCTTGTTTTTCGCCAGCTTTGCGATCATCGCGAATCCTCCTTCAATATTCGGCTTACGGCCGAGACGATCCGGTCCAGCGTTCCCGGAGGCACTCGGTCGCTCGCGGATACGACGACGTCTTCGTTCACGACGCGCGTCTCTTGCCGCAGCATACGGTCGGCCCGGTAAAGGGGCAGCTTCTCGCCGAGCTTGGCGATCTCTTCGATCGGCATCCCCGTCAATCGATCCTGGATTTCGGCCAACGTTTCGCCGCTTTTGGCCAGTGTCAGAATCGCCCGGAAATAATGGAGATGTCGCTCGGTGTATGCCCGCTTGTTGCCGACGAGCTCCAGCGGGGGCACGACGCCAAGCTGCGTGTAGTACCGGACCGTCCTCAGATTCATCTGCGGATCTTCGCGCTTCAGCAGCTCCGCAATCTGCTGAGCGGTGTAAGCGGATGAAGAAGTCATGCCCTTCCGCCTCGTTTCGTTAGATTTTACAGCTTGCTGTTCAATTAACAGTATACTGTAACATGAAAATGTTGTAAAGCGACGCGGCGAGCGCTCCCAGACGCCGTCAAAGCCGACGATAAAGTAATTACGACAGCCGCATTTGCGGTCTGTCATCCAGTTAAGACGATGGCGTATCGTTATTTCAGGAAAAGTCGGCTCACCAGCATGACATAAGACGATGGCGTAACGCTATTCCTGTTCACAAGCAGCCGTATCCGAAAATCAGCCCCTCATTTCGACCTGCGGATACTCCTTGGACGTTCCCGTTCGCGAATCGAATCGCTTCATTCGTAGCCGACATTGTCCCGCCGCACTTTCTCGTTATCGTCATGCTTACGCCGTTTCGCTCATACGAATCGCTCTTCCACCTCAATAGTGACGCGAACCGTTTGACCGCATCCGCACACAATTGTTCGATTATTTCGAGTAACTCTGGCGCTCCAGCACGAAGATAGACGGTTTTTCCGCCTATATCCACTTGCCTCAGGCGCTCCAGCGCGAAGATAGACGGTTTTTCCGCCTATCTCCACTTGCCTCAGGCGCTCCAGCACGAAGATAGACGGTTTTTCCGGCTATCTGCACTTGCCTCAGGCGCTTCGGCCCGGAGATAGACGGTTTTTCCGCCTATCTCCACTTGCCTCAGGCGCTCCAGCACGAAGATAGACGGTTTTTCCGCCTATCTGCACTTGCCTCAGGCGCTTCGGCCCGGAGATAGACGGTTTTTCCGCCTATATCCACTTGCCTCAGGCGCTCCAGCGCGAAGATAGACGGTTTTTCCGCCTATCTCCACTTGCCTCAGGCGCTTCGGCGGGCAAGGAGACGAAGGAAGAGGAGGAGCCCCGCTCCTCCTCTTCCTCTTCCTCTTCCTCTCCATGTCTCACCCGTTGGCCGAACCGCCGGCCGCGAGCTGCTCCAGCTTCTTCACGTACTTGCATACCGTGGACACGTACGTCGCGTGCGACCAGGTGAGCGGGGCGACCGACAGCGGCTCGCCGGTCTCGGGGTGAAGCTGCTCGGGCAAATTGCCCCCGGCGAGCGCGAAGCCCGCGACCTTCTCGAGCGTCCGCCGCGGCTCCTCCAGGTCGGCCGCCTCGCGCGCGGTTTCGATCCGGAACGCCGCCACCCACAGCGTGCAGATGATCCACGGATTGCCCGGTATGCGCTCGATGTCGTCGGACTGCTGGAAATAGTAGTCGTTCGTGTACCGGGCGATGCCGCCGATCTCCGTCTTGATGCGCAGCTTTTCCGAGATCGCCCCCATCGTTCGCGCCACCCGCTCGTCGTCCGCCGGGAAGACGCCGAATTCGAACAAGCCGAACAAACTGCTCTCCACCGTCATGTCTTTCACCCATTGACCGTCCTGAGGCACGAGACCCCGCGCATAACGTCCGGCTTCTTCGTCCCACATCCGGTCGACGAGGCCTTGCTTGATTTTCTCCGCCGTCTCGCGATAATGGTCGCTGCGGTCGTAGTCCCCGAACAAGTCGGCGAAATAGGCGGCCGCCATCAAGCCGCCGTATACGGAAGCGACCGTGTACGTCCAGATGCCGTAACGCTCCTCCCACAGGTCGTAGCTCGGCTTCGGCAGACCCAGCTCCGGTTCCATGTAGTCGCAGAGGAACGCGGAAGCCTTGCGAATGAGGGTGCCGTAGAGCGATTGCGCCAGCTCGATCTCCCCGTGCCGGGCGTAATCCTTCCAGAGCGCGTAGAGCACGAGGGCCGTCTCGTCCTCCTGGATCGGCAGGCGCGGGACGCCGTTCACGACGTACGGGTGCCAGCTCGAGCCGACGGTGCCGTCCGGATTGTACTTGTGGTGCAAGTAGCCTTCCGGGGACAGATTGCGCCCGCAGAAATGGAAGAACGAAGCGATCGTCCCGTGATAGCCCGCCAGCGACATCGCGTCCGCGATGAGCGCGCCGTCCCTCGGCCACATGTAGCTGTAGTGGTCCCGGTTGTATTGCAAAATGTCCGTGTCGTTCGCGGCGATAATTGCGCCGCGCTCGTCGATCTGCGTCTTGACGATCAGCAAGCTATGCTTGAACTGCCGCACGACGGAGGCCGGCAAATCCCCGAAGCTGCTGCCGACCCTGGAGAGCCAATGGTTCCAGTAGATGACGATTCGGCTAAGCAGCTTCTCCGGATGGCTCTCCTGAACGTACTGGTCCAGCCGTTTGACGTCCTCCATATTTTGCCCGATCGACATCCAGTAATAGATCGTCCGCTCGCTCCCCGGAGGCACGACGGTTCGGAAGCTGATCGTGCTGTCGACCGACCCTTGGGAGATCGCGTTGCCCATCAGTTCCCCGTCCTCGGCGTCCCGCCAAGTGCCCTCCGCGGAATGAAATCTTTTGATTCCCGTCGAGAATTGATGCATGCCGCCCTGGTCCGATCTTCCGTTGAACATGAAGTACGACGAACGCTTGTAGTGGAAAACCGTTCGATTGCTCGGGTAGAACGCGGCCGTGTCCCCGACCTCGTTGCCGTCGATCATGAGATCGTGATGGAAAAACACCCGCACGTCCCGCTCGATATCGCGCAAGTTCCGCACGACGACCCGCTTTAAGTAAATGCTCTCGCGCTGATGGATGCCGTCGTTGAGCTGCAGCTCCAGGCCGAGCCGTTCGTGCCGGGCCGTGACGTTCGTCACGAGCGAATCCTCGATATAGCCGAGCTCGATCGCCCATTCCGGATCGTCCAGCCAGGCGAAGGCGCCGTCGCACCAGACGCCGAAGCGGCAAGCGTGTCCCCCCACGTGATTGAGCTGCCCTACGTACGGAAAGTAAACGTCGCGGATAAAGCAATTGCCGTCCAGATTAACGAGCATTTTCCCATTGCCGATGACCAGATGACGCGCCATGCGGATCCTCCCCTTCTTAGCTGACGAGTTCGCGATACAATTTGCAATATAACTTAGCCGAAGACTCCCATCCGTAATCCTTCTTGGCGCCATTGGCCACGATGCGAGGCCAGTGCTCCGCTTCTCTATAGAACGATAGCGCCCGCCGAACCGTGTACAGCAGGTCGTGCGCCGTCGGCGGGCCGAACGTGAAGCCGTTGCCCGTACCGGTATATTCGTTGTAAGGCTCTACCGTGTCTTTCAGGCCGCCCGTTTCGCGGACGACCGGCACCGTCCGGTAACGCAAGGCGATAAGCTGGCTCAAGCCGCACGGCTCGAACCTGGACGGCATTAGGTACAAGTCCGAGGCCGCATAGATTCTTCGCGCCAAGCTTTCGTTGAAGCCGAACCAGAGCGCGACCTTGTCCCGGTTCGCCGCGAGGGCCGAGCGCAGCATCTCCTCGATGCCCGGTTCTCCCGAGCCGAGCACGGCCAGCTGGACGTTCTCCTTCAGCAATTCCGGCAGCGCCTCGCCGATCAGATCGAAGCCCTTCTGATGCGTGAGCCTCGAGACGATGCCGATCATCGGGACGCCGGCGTCCTCCGGCAGCCCCAGCTCTTGCTGCAGCGCGAGCTTGTTCTGCCTTTTCTTGTCGAGGGAATTCCGGTAGTTCACCGCCAGGTGCGGATCGTTCATCGGGTCGTACTCTTCGGTGTCGATTCCGTTCAGAATGCCCCACAAATCGCCCGCCCGCTGCCGAATGACGCCGTCAAGCCTCTCTCCGTATTGCTCGGACTGAATCTCGTAGGCGTACGTATAGCTCACGGTGGACAGTTTGTCCGCGAAGCGCAATCCCGCCTTCATGCAGCTGGCCGCGCCATAAAATTCGAGACTGTCCTGCGTGAATGCGTCGTCGCCGGTCGAGAGCAGATCCTGCAGCAGCTCGCGCGAGAATACGCCCTGGTATTGCAGATTGTGGATCGTGAACACGGTGCGGATGTCCCGGTATCCCGGCCGATGGGCGTACCGCGTGCGCAGCAGGAACGGAATCAGCCCCGTCTGCCAATCGTGGCAATGCAGCACGTCCGGCAGCTGCTCCAGCTTGTCCATCATCTCGAGCACGGCGAAGCTGAAAAACGCGAACCGCTCCGCTTCGTCGCCGTACCCGTACAGGTAGCCGCGCTTGAAATAAAATTCGTTGTCGATGAGCACGAACCGCACGCCGTCCGCCTCCACCTCCTGAATGCCGCAATATTGCCTGCGCCAGCCGAGCTGGACCTCCATGACGGCGACCGTCTTTACTCTTTCCGCGATCGCCCGCGGAATCTCGCCGTATTTCGGCAGGACGACGGTAACCTCGACGCCCAGCTTGGCGAGCGCCTTGGGGAGCGCGCCGACGACGTCGGCCAGCCCCCCGGTCTTGACGAGCGGCATCGCTTCGGATGCCGCGAACATGACGCGCATGGCTTCGCCTCCCGTTAGATGACTTTGCGCTTGAGCGCGATGAACGGCGATTCCGCCGAGCCCCTCAGGCGCTGATCCGGCCGAATTTGCACCTCTTTGTCCAGAATGCAATGGTCCAGCGTCCCGTTCTCTCCGACGACGCCGTTCTGCATCACGATGCTGTTGCGCACGACCGCGCCCTTGGCCACTTTCACCCCCCGGAACAAAATGCTGCCCGTCACCGTTCCTTCGATATCGCAGCCGTTGGCGATCAAGGAATGCGAGACGTCGGCCCCGCTCCGGTAATGAGTAGGCGGCTCGTCCTTCACCTTCGTATAGATCGCGCCCGGCTTGAAAAACAGCTCCCGCCACACATGCGGCTTCAATAAATCCATGCTGTGCCGATAGTAAGCCGCGATGTTGTTGACGATGCCGAGCACGCCGTCGTGCATATAGGCCCGAACGTTCAGTTGAGCGAGCCGGGACAAAATCGCGTGCCGCACGAAATGGTCGCGCCCTTGCGCGAGCGACGTTTCCACCAGATCGAGCAGCAGCTCCTTGCCGAGCACGTACATCTCCATCGAGACGACGTCGCTCTCCAGCCTGCCGAAATGGTCCTGCATTTCGACGATCCGGCCGTCGCCGTCCACCTTCGCCTTGCGCGCGAGACCCGGCACGGCGTCCTCTCCGCTCCGCTTGCAGACGACGGTAATGTCCGCCCCCGACCCGCGGTGCTCGGCGAGCACGGCGGCGAAATCGACGTTGCACACCATGTGGCTGCGCGAGATCACGACGTAATCGAGCGCGCTGCGGGCGAAGTAATCCCGGTGACGGTAGAAATGATACAGATCGCCCTTGCCGAAATCCGTCTGATCCTCCATCGAAGGCGGCAGCACGAACAGCCCGCTTTGCTTGCGATGCAAATCCCAGTTCGTCCCCGACCCCAAGTGGTCCATCAGGGAGCGGAACTTGCGGTGGGCGAACACCGCGACCTTCGGGATGCCGGAATTGACCATCGACGACAGCGCGAAATCGATCAGCCTGTACCGGCCGCCGAACGGCACGGTCGCCAGGCAGCGATTGGCCGTGAGCGCCTCCATCTCGTCCGCTTCGTGAATCAGGTTGATGACTCCCATCATCGGCAGCTTCATACCGGCTCCGCCTCCTTCAGCTCGGACTCGAGGCGGATCGTCGCGCCGCTTCCTACGACCGCGATCTCCTCGGCGTCCGCGGCGCCGACCTCGCAGCCGTCCCCGACGACCGCGCCTTCGCCCACGATCGCCCTTACGATCCGGGCGTTCCGGCCGACTGCCGCGCCGGGCATCAGGATCGAATCTTCGACGAGACTGCCTTCGCCGACGCGGGCGCCATGGAACAGCACCGAGCGATTGACGCGGCCTTCGACGACGCAGCCTTCGTTAACGAGGGAGCCCTGCACTCTCGCGGACGGCGATACGTACTGCGCGGGCTGGTTCGGACTGGCCGAGAAAATGCGCCAGGAACGGTCGTTCAACCGCAGCGACGGCCGCTCCTCCAGCAGATCCATGTTCGCTTCCCACAAGCTGTCGATCGTACCCACGTCTTTCCAATAACCGTCGAATTGGTAAGAAAACAGTCGGGCGTCGTCCGCGAGCAGCGCGGGGATGACGTCCTTGCCGAAGTCGTTGGAGGAGTGCCGGTTCTCTTCGTCCCGCACGAGCGCGTCGCGGAGCACCGGCCACGAGAACATGTAGACGCCCATCGACGCGAGATTGCTCGTCGGCTTCTTCGGCTTCTCCGCGAATTCGACGACCCGCCCGTCCTCGTCCACCCGCAGGATGCCGAACCGGCTCGCGTCCGCCCACGGCACGCTGATGACGGCGATCGTCGCGTCCGCGCCGTTGCGCTTATGGGCTTCGAGCAGCAGGTCGTAATTCATTTTGTAGATGTGGTCGCCGGAGATGATGAGCACGTATTCCGGATCGTATCTCTCGATGAAGCCGAGATTTTGGTAGATCGCGTTCGCCGTCCCTTTGTACCACGTTCCGCCCTTCTGCCGGACGTAAGGCGGCAGGACGTGCATGCCGCCCTCGCGGCGGTCGAGTCCCCAAGGCGACCCGATGCCGAGGTGCTGCGTCAGGACGAGCGGCTGATATTGCGTCAGCACGCCGACCGTCTCGATGCCGGAGTGCGCGCAATTGCTCAGCGTGAAATCGATGATGCGGTATTTGCCGCCGAAAGGCACGGCCGGTTTCGCCAAATCTTTCGTGAGAACGCCCAATCTGCGCCCTTCGCCGCCCGCGAGCAGCATGGCGATGCATTCGTTTTTGCGCATCCGTCTTTCCTCCCCAAGTCGTATTCAAGAAGCTGGATCAATCCCGGTCATCCGCTTTCCCCGCCTCCTCCGCCTCCCAGAGCAGAACGGTCAAGGCGGGGACGGGAATTTCGATGCTGCAGGATTTGCCGTGCATAGGGATCGCCCGGGCCGTCGCGCGCTCGGGCATTTCCGTACCGCTGCCGCCGTAGTCGGCTTGATCGCTGTTCAGAAGCAGCCTGTACGATCCCGGTCGGCCGACGCCGATCCGGTAAGCGGGATACCGCACCCTGGAAAAGTTGCAAACCGCGACGATGGCGCGCGATCCCGCGCCTCCGTTGCGCTGGAAGCTGAGCATGCATTGCTCGGCGTTGTTCACGTCGATCCATTCGAAGCCGTCCGGCGCATGGTCCTTCTCCCATAAGGCCGGGCAATACGCATAGATGCGATTCAAGTCCCGCACGTAACGGCGCAAGCTGTCGTGCAGCGGATATCGCAGCAGGTCCCAATCGAGACCGGCGTCATCCTTCCATTCGTCGAATTGCCCGAACTCGCCGCCCATGAAGAGCAGCTTTTTCCCGGGATGGGTCATCCAATAGCCGTAAAACAAGCGCAGATTCGCGAATTTCTCCTCATAGGCTCCCGGCATTTTGTTCAGCATCGAACGCTTGCCGTGCACGACTTCGTCGTGCGAAAGGGGTAAAACGTAATTTTCGGAATAGGCGTAGTGAAGCGAAAACGTAACGAGCGAATGGCGGGCCGAGCGGCGGGCGGGATCGGTCTCCATGTAGCGGAGCATGTCGTTCATCCAGCCCATGTTCCATTTGTAGTTGAATCCGAGGCCTCCGAGATAGGTCGGCGAGGTGACGGCCGGGTAGGAGGATGAATCTTCCGCCATCATGAGGCTCTCGGGGTAGTAGAGAAAGACGGTTTCGTTCAGCTTGCGCAGAAAACGAAGCGCCTCGACGTCTTCCGTGCCGCCGTAGCGGTTCGTCGTATGCATCGATTCGGGCTTGTCGAAATTCAGGTCGAGCATGCTGGCGACCGCGTCCACGCGCAGTCCGTCGATATGGAAGACGTCCAGCCAGTACAGCGCGTTGGAGATCAGGAAGCTCTGGACTTGCGGCTTGCCGAAGTCGAACGCGAGCGTCCCCCACAAGGGCTTCTCGGCCCGGCGGTCATCGGCGTGCTCGTATTGCGGGGCGCCGTCGAATCGCCTTAATCCGTGATCGTCCTTGCAGAAATGGCCGCACACCCAATCCAATATGACCCCGATCCCGCGTTGATGGGCGCGATCGACGAGCCGTCGCAAGCCTTCCGGCGGACCGTAGCGGCTTGTCGGCGCGTAGTAGCCGGTCGCCTGGTATCCCCACGAGCGGTCGAGCGGATGCTCGGCGAGCGGAAGCACTTCGATGTGGGTGTAGCCCATCTCGCTGACGTAATCGACCAGCTCGTCGGCCAGGCCGGCGTAGTCGCGGAATTGCTCCGGAGCGTCCATCCGCCACGAGCCGAGATGAACCTCGTAGACGAGCATCGGCTTGTCGTAGGGCGGGGTGCTTTTTTTGCGGTCCAGCCATTCGCGGTCCTGCCAGTCGTACCCGCCGAGCGAAGTCACGACGGAGGCGGTATTCGGCCTGAGCTCGCTCCGGAAGGCGAACGGGTCGGCTTTGAGGCGGATTTCTCCCGCGGCGTCGACGATCTCGTACTTATAGCGGGCGCCTTCGCCCAACCCCGGAGCGAACCCGGCCCATACGCCGGTCGTTCCGATCCGTTCCAGCGGAACGGCGCGCGAGCGGTCGCGGCCGCGCCAATCGCAGAAATCGCCGACGACGGAGATTTCCCTGGCGTTCGGCGCCCAGACGGCGAAGCGCACGCCCGGCACGCCGCCGATCTCCGCCGGATGGGCCCCGAATGTGCGATAGGCGCGAAACAATTGCCCGGTGTTGAACAAGTACAGATCGTCCGAAGACACGTAAGAGGGCGTAACCTGCATGGATGCCACCTCCTTGCGGATAGGGCTTGCGGATAAGCGGTGTTCGTTGCGGAATTTTGTTAACTGAATGTTAAATTACCTTACAGATTACACAAAACTTACATCCATTATAGCGAAAGTCATGAAAATTTTCACCCCATTTTCATAAAAGTCGAAAGAAATTTCGTGGGCCTTCACCACGATGACTATTTGTATGCCTATCCAATTATTCGTATTCCGCACTGGATTTTCCTGCTCCCGTTTACTTTTCTCTCCGAAGGTTACATTTGATATAAGCAGGCAATTGCCGACTCACGTCCGTCGAGGGAGAGATGCGCCCGAATGCCGCAAGGAAAATGGTTCAGAATCGGATACGGAATCATCGTTATCCTGCTCATCGCCTACTTGGCCAAGAAGGTCGATTACTTGTTCGATCCGCTCGGGGCCGTTCTGGCCGCCTTGTTCGTCCCCGTCGTCGTCGCGGGCATGTTCTATTACTTGTTTCGGCCTCCGGTCCGGTTGCTGGCAAGAAAAATTCCGCTCACCCTGTCGATCCTGATCGTCTATGCGGCTTTTCTCGGTCTGCTGTTTCTTTTCTCGTGGCTCGTATGGCCGCCGATCCGGCAGCAATCGTATACGCTCGTGCACAATTTTCCGGAAATCGTGGAGTCGGTGAGGAAGTGGCTGCTCTCGTTGCAGGAGCACCCCTGGATTCGGGACATCAGCCGGGAGGAGACGTTCTCGACGGAAAACGTGGCGACTCAGCTCGCCACGGTGCTCGGCGATCTGCTCAACTCCGTCGTCGGCAGCGTGCGCAGCGCGTTCGGCATCGTCATGAACTTCTTCCTGCTGCTCGGGCTCGTGCCGCTCATGATCTACTACATGCTCAAGGAGGATCACAAATTCCCGGGGCTTGTCACCCGCTTCCTCCCGGCCCGGCTGCATGCGGAAGCGCGAGCCGTCATGAAGGAAATCGACGCCTCGATCGGCTCCTTCATTCTTGGCAAGATGATTACTTCGCTCGCGATGGGCTCGCTCGTGTTCCTCGGGTACCTGATCATCGATCTCCCCTATCCGCTGCTGCTCGGACTGATCGCGGCCGTCACGAACGTCATCCCGTACCTGGGCCCGCTGCTCGCGGGCATTCCGGCGGTCATCGTCGGGCTGACGATTTCGCCGGTCGCCGCCTTGTGGGCATGCGTCGTCGTCATTGTCTCGAACCAGATCGAGTCCAATCTCGTGGCGCCGAAAATTATGGGCAGGCAGCTCAACGTCCACCCGCTCACGATCATGCTGCTGCTGATCGGCGTCGGCGCCGTGCTCGGCCCGCTCGGCATGATCATCGTCGTCCCGGCTTACGCCATCTTGAAAATTATCGTCGTCCGAATCTATACGTTCAACGCGAACAATCGCATTCGCCCGGATTCGGACTTGCTCCAGCCGCATCCGCGGGAGTAAGCTGCGTCGCTTCCGCCGCTTCGGTCTTTGATCGTCGCTTTTTGCGACAATGAGGGGCTGCGGGATGGATGCGGCGAGGCTCATCGTCGCTTTTTGCGACAATGAGGGGCTGCGGGATGGATGCGGCGAGGCTCATCGTCGCTTTTTGCGACAATGAGGGGCTGCAGGGTGGATGAGGCGAGGCTCATCGTCGCTTTTTGCGACAATGAGGGGCTGCAGGGTGGATGAGGCGAGGCTCATCGTCGCTTTTTGCGACAATGAGCGCACCATCGAAAACCGTCAGGGGAGGCTTGCCCTGACGGTCCTTTGGCACCAAGCACAGCTCCCATAGCGCCGTGTTTCGCTGCATGACTGCGGTCGGTCAACCATCGCGATGTTGGGCTACGAGTCCGCGAAGCGGAGCAGCAGCAGCAGCTGACCCTGCGGCGTGTCGTCGCTGAAGAGCCCCATGTAGCCGTCATTGTCGGCGGTCAAGGCGACGCCCCGGTTCGCTGCCGGATCGGCAGCCCAGCTCCGCACGAGCGCATCGACTTGCAGACCGGAGAAGCGAATCGCGTCCGACGCGACCTGTCCGACGCCGAGCGGCTCCGACAATTCGGGCCGATTGGCGTGCGTAAGGGCGTCCTCCTGTCAGGCCGCGGCCGGCGCGTGCAGCTTGACGCTGTTCACGTTGACCGCATAGCTCACGTTAAACACCAGCTCCGCGTTTGCGATGCTCTTCCCGGGCGGCAAAGCGCCCAAATCCCATTTCACGTAAGCGATTCTTCTGGCCGAAGCGGTCTCGCTCAATTCGACGACATCCGCTGAGCCGAAATTTTCATGCTGCAGCGCTTCGTACGAGTTCGAATAGGTCGCTTCCGACGCGCTCAGCGAAAGGTCCGCCGGCGACGGCGCGTAATGAACGATCAGCTTCGGCTGCAAGGAGTCGTGATCGTCGCTGTGAAGGCCGGCGAAGCCGACGTCGCCCGTCGCGAGGGCGATGCCGCGGTTCGCGGCCGGGTTCCGCAGCCAGCCCTCGGCCAGCTCCGCAATCGCGGGACCTCCGAAGCGAAGCGCGGCTTGTCCGTCCTCGGTCGCCGAGGCCAGCGCCGACGCGGGCAACGTCGGCCGGTTCCCGTACGTCGCGCTGCCCGCCTCCCACGCCTGTGTCGGCTCGAACAACCGAATCGCCGGCTGTCCGTCGGCGTGAGCGCGCTTCAGCACGATCTCGGCGTCGACGACTTGCAGATTGGGAGATAGCCCCGACAAATCCCATTGCGCGTAAGAGAGCTGCTCTCCGCCGGCTTCAGCGGAAACGCGAAGCAGTCTGGAGTGAGCGAAGTTCGTCCCCTGCAGACTCGCTTCTCCGTCCACGTATGTGCCGCCGTTAGCAGGAAGCGTCAGCCGGGCAGGCGGATTCGGCGCGAAGCTTGGCTCCTTCGCCGAAGCGAACGCTTCCCAATAGCCCCCGCTGTCCAGTCCGAACCAGAAGCCGCTTCCTCTCGATCCGGAGGACAACCGCACGGCGATATCGTTCCATCCGCCCCGAAGCTGGATCGGCACGCGAACTTCATCCCGCGACGGCGGGCCGCCCCGGTTGCTGCGATCGAGCGCCAACTCGCCGTTCACGTCTACTTTAGCCCAGTAGTCGGACCCGAAGCTGAGCTGGCGCGTCGCGGCGGCCGGCGACCAGATTTGCGCGACGGCGAGCGCTTGGCTCCGCTCCGCGTACCCGCCCGGCAGCTCGCCGACGTTGACGTAGCCGGAGCTCGATTGGCCCTGCACGCTCTGCCAGGACACCGTTCCGTTCCGGCCGGGATACGACTGGGGGAGGGGAGCTATCGCTGTACTTCCCGTTCGCCCCCGTTGAGCGTCTTGTTCTTCGCCAAGCATCGTTCGCAAATGCAGGCTTTGTTCCGCGATTCGGCGGGAATCGCGTCGAAAATTTCGCGCGGAAACTCCGCTTCCGCGCACCAGCACGAGCCATGCGGCTTTCCCGCAAGCTGTCCGCACGAATTGCCTTTGCCGCACAGCGGGCATTTGCCCGGATCGATCTTGGCCGCGCCGTTCCCCGTCATCGTCCGCATTCCGCTCCTCCCGTCAAATTCCGCTTGTCGCCCATCATTGTAGCAGAAACGGCGTGCCCGGGGGACAGCGTCTTCGCATTATTCGTATACGATCGCCGGACTCCAATACGTCGTATCGAACGCGTTGGTTCCGTTCTTGTTCACGACGAAATAGATCGTGTCGCCCGCCGCCACGCTGACGGACATCGCATGGCCGACCCCGGTCGTGTCGTTGTAGGCGATCGATTGATAGCCGCCGGACGGCCAAATTTGCGTAGTGTTCTTGAGGATTCTGACCCGGACGCCGTCGCCGCCGTTCGGATCTTCCTTCCGGACGTTGCCCGTGATCGAGACCGTCCCGGATATCGGGGCCTTCCATGCGCGCACCGTATCGCTGGCGTCCGGATGCATCAGCCCTCCGTCATGGATCAGATTCCATGCGTTCGAGCCTCTCCACGTCTTGTCGGCGGCGTTCCAGGCCATATTCGCGTAGGACGAGCCGTTCCACCCCATGTAGCTCCAGTTCCAGCCGCCCTGATAGGACAGAAAATCGGTCGAAGCCTGGTAGACGGGCTTATAGGTCACCATCGCGTCAAGCACCGTCGTATCGTAAGCGGTCGTGCCGTTCTTGTTGACGACGAAATGAATTTCGTCTCCCGCGGCCACGCTGGCGAATACGCCGAACTGGGCGCCGAGCCTGTCGGTCGCGGCGACGTGCTGCCAGCCGGTGCCCGGCCAGAGCTGCTCGCCGTTGTGCATGATTTTCACGAGCACGCCGTCTCCCCCGCCCAAGTCCCACTTCGCGACGGTGCCTTTGATTTGCACGGTGCCGCTCTTTGGCGCCCTCCATGTTTTCACGGCGTCGTTCGTCTCCGGGTGCATGAAGTTTTTGTCCCACATGCCGCTGTAAGTCCCCGTGCCCTTCCACTTGTTGTCGGCCGCGCTCCATGTCATGTTCGTATAGCCCGAACCGCTGCCTTCCCGATAGTACCACTGATTCGCGCCCTGCACGGAGGAATAGCCCAGGCCCGCGACGTAGGCGTCTGCCGGCGATGCGGCGGAGGAGCGGACGACGACGTTTTTGACGAAGCCGTTCAGGTTGAACCGCTTGTCTCCGAGACCGCTCAGCGGCTGCCCGTCGATGACGACATTCTCGAACAGCACGTCGCTTACCGGCTTGCCCTGGTCCCAGCCCCAGAGGCGAATTTCCTTGCCGCCCGTTCCGCCGGCGGTAATGTTCCTGAACGTAACTCCGCTGATGTAGCCCGGGAACGATTGGTTGCCCGGCAGCGAGCCGAACCAGAAGCTGTCCGCGAACGACAGGTTGATCAGCCGCACGGACTGCTCCACCCGAATGTCCTCATAGAGAATATTGCGGAATTGCGTGCCGTTCAGAGCCGTAATATCCATGACCGCCCGATCGTGCAGCACGCCGTGATTGTCCCGGTCGTCGTAGCTGTACAGCACGTCGTTGTTCAGGTAACGGATGTTGTCGTAATGCGCCGCCTGCGTCTCGGCCCCGAGCGACCAGACGTTGTTGGCCTCGCTCCAGAACTGGCTGTTCTGAATGACATAGTTGTAATTCGGCGCTCCGGCCGCCGGATTGTCGCTCGCGCTATAGCCAGGAGTGACAACGCCCTTGATCGCGATGCTGTCGTCCGCCGTATGGAAGAAGGAGCGGTCGACCGTTACGTCGTGCGAATTGACGAAGTTCAGGCCGTCGCTGCTCGCATACGTCGGGCTGACGACCTTGTAATCGGTCACGGTCACGTGATGGCTGTTGTCGACGACGCCCGACCACGCTCCGATTCTGCGGTTGACGACAATGCCGCCGAGCTGCACGTTCGAGCTGGACAGAATGCTGATCGGCTGGTTCAAGTAGGTCGCCGTATAGCCCATGCTCAGCACGCCCCGCCCCCGAATGGTGACGTTGCTCGCTCCGCGAACCTCGATATGCCCGTTCACAAACGCGCCGCCGGCCAAATACAGCGTCTGGCCCGAGCCGACGACGATCGTCGAGTTGGGCGTCGAGGAGTAATCGTGATAGCCCGGACCGATGTAGATCACGTTCGGATCGGACGGGCTCGGAACGCTCGTCTCCGGCGCGTTCGCGAACAGGTGCAGCACCTTGCCCTGGTAGTTGCCGTCCAGAATGAGCGACACGTTCGCCGGGCCGTTCAGCGTAAATTGAATCGTGTTCCCGCTTCGCGTCGAAGCGATCCCGAGCGAGGCGGGCGCAAGCTTGTACGAGGCAAAAGGAAAATTCACCGTAACCGACACCGTGATCGAGCCGGTCATATCGAACGTGCCGAACGAGACGCGGTTGCCCCAAGAGTTGTCGTCTCCGTACAGGTCGATGCCCTGCCCCTCCGCGACGACGGTAAAGTCGGCGGCCACGGGCGCGCCGGACGGCGCCGGATAGGCGGTCACCGTGCCCGCGGCGTGAGTCGTCCCGCCGGATAACGGAACCGCCGTCAGAACGATCAGTACGGCCAGCATCCATCGGAACAGCCTGCTTGCAAATCTCTTGTTCATTAGTCTTCCTCCCGCAAGTGTTGTAGAAAGCGCTGTCATCTATCGGCGGCGATAGCCCGCAATGCCCTCCCCTTATAAAGGAAGCTCGATTGCGGGAATCGCGGACGACCTTGTCTTATTCGCTGTCGGACAAGCTTAGCCGCCCGTTCTCGGCCTTCGCCCGGAAAAAAACGGGACGTTCGTTCGGCGTCTCGTTCGGACAATGCAGCGTCAGCATGAGCCGGCCTTCGAACGTCTCGAACAGCATGCCGTGTCCTCCGTCCTTGCGGAAGAACGGCTCTTCCGACTGCCTCCACGGCCCCTGAAGCTCGCCGGTCTCCGACCGGGCGATGCCCATCGCGTAGCCTTCCGGGCCGTGACTCGACCACAGCATCCACAGCTCGCCTGCGGCCGGACGGAACAGGAACGGGCCGTCCGTCACGTATCCGCGACGATTTGCCTCCTCGCCGTACACGGTCTCCCGCGACCATGGGGCCTCCGTCGCCGAGAACAGCCGGATCGGCGCTCCGATCGTCCCCGTCAGATCGGGCTTCAGCCTTAGCGCGTGCATCTCGCCGTCCACCGCCTGAAGCCATTCCCGGCAGAACACGATCCAAGGCGTTCCGTCGCCGTCCCGGTACAGCGTGCCGTCGAGACATTCCCAATCGCCGGGCGTCGCCGGCTCCGCGGAGACGGGAACGAACGGTCCCAAAGGCCCGTCCGCGCCCAGAATCTGCGTCGCCCTCCGCCGGCCCTCCGCCTTGAAGCTCGCGAACATATAATAGCGCTCGCCGACTCTGTGCACCTCCGGCGCCCAGAAGTTCTCGTCGGCCCAGAAGCCGGGCTCCGGCCGGAATACCGGGAACGGTCCCTCCCATTCCTCCAGATCCCGGCTGCGGTAGGCGTCGAAGCCGGTCGCCTTGCCGCGCCAAGCGTTCCTGTCCGTCGTCCCGTACAAGTAATACAGCCCCTCCTCGGGCACCGGTACGACGAACGGATCGCGAATTTGAATGTCCTCTCTGCGCATCTTTCCTTTTTCCCCTTCCGCGTTAGCCTTTGACCGAGCCGGCGGTCATCCCGTCGATAATGTACCGCTGCAGCACGAGATACAGGAGCACGACCGGCGCCGATACGAGCACGACGTTAGCGAAGATCAAATGCCATTCCGAGCTGTACGTGCCAAGGAAGTTGAAGATCGTCAGCGTTACCGTATAGTTGCTCGGACTGTTCAAGAAGTAGATCGTGATGCCGAAGTCGTTCCACACCCCCATGAAGGAAATAATGACGAGCGTCACCGTCACGGGCTTGATAAGCGGGAAAATAATCCGGAAGAACAGCCGGAACGGGCCGACCCCGTCCATAATGGCCGATTCGTCGATCTCTCGCGGAATGCTCTTGTAAAAGCCGCTGTACAGAAACGTCCCGAAGGAAAGATTCGTCACCGTTAGCATGAGGATCGCGGCCGAATACGTCTTGATGTTGAGATAGAACGTCAGAAAATAAGCCGGAATGATCTGCAGAGGAATCATCAGACCGAGCAGCAGCAGCAGGTAGAGCAGGCCGGACGTCCGCGTGCCCTTGCGCTGCAGCGTGAATGCCATCATCGCGCTGAGCACGACGATAAGCGCTACGCTGAGGAAGGTGACGATCGCGCTGTTCTGAAGCCCCGTCATGACGCCGCCGACGCGGATCATCTCCGCGTAGTTTTCCATGACGAACCACTTGTCCGGCAGAGCGAGCGTCATGCGGGCGGCCCCGGCTTTGTCCTTGAACGAATTGACGAGGATAAAAAGCAGGGGAACGACGACGAGCAGGCTCAGCAGCACGGCCAGCGCTTCCAGCGCGTAGCGCGAGGCTTTCGGCTTCATCACAGCTCGACCTCCTTCCGGTTGATCAGCTTCCAGGTCGGCAGCGCGATCGCGATGACGATGAGCGACAGCAGAATGCTCGCAGCCGCCCCTTCGCCGAGCCGCCCGCTGCCGAACGACTTGAAGACGAGCGTGCCGAACACTTCCGTCGCCGCTCCCGGCCCGCCTTGCGTTACCGCCTGCACGAGATCGAACACTTTAAGGCCGCCGATCAGGTTCACGATGAGCGCGTTGTTGAAATACGGCAGCACCAGCGGGAACGTAATCGACTTGAACTTCTGAAAGGCGGTCGCTCCCTCGATGTCCGCGCTCTCGTAGTAGTCCTTCGAGATCGATTGCAAGCCCGCAAGCAGAATCGCCATCGTAAAGCCGGCCCACTTCCACGTCTCAATGAAGACGAGAGAGTAGATCGCCAGATGCGGGTTGGTCAGCCAGTCCTGAGCCAGCTCGTGCAGGCCGATCGATTCGAGAAACGTGTTGATCATCCCCGTGGTCGGGTGCATGGCCGAGGTGAAAAAGACGCCGACGGCTACCGTGCTGAGCACCGCGGGAAGAAAAAACACGGTGCGCAAATAGTTTCTCGTCCGGAGCTGCTGGTTGAGAAACACGGCCAGCGCCATGCCGATGCCGACTTTAAGCACGGTGGTTGCGAAGGCGAAAATAAAGGAATTGCGAATCGCGATGCTGAGGTATTCGTCCGTCAGCACGTTGACGTAGTTGGTCCAGCCGGCGAAGCGGATCGCCTCGAAGGAAAAGCCGCCGACGTTCGCGAACGACAGAACGCCTCCGAACAGGGACGGCACGAGGAAAAACGCCCCGTACAGGAGAAAGCCCGGCAGCACCAGCGCATAGGTGTAAGGACGGTCAGCGATCCTCTTCATGCTTTTCATGGTCTTCCACTCCATCTTTTTTTGAAGGAATCGCCCCTCGCCTAAGCCGGCGGCCAGGGAAAGGGGCGATCGGTTAACGGTCGGCTTCCGCGCTTACTTCCAGTTCGGGTCGTTTTTCGCTTTGGCGTTTTTGGCCGTTTCTGCGTCCAGCGCCTCGGCGACCTGATCGGCCGTCTTGCCGCCTACGTAGAAATCCTGCATATACTTGTCGAAGGTGCCGTACGGATACAGCTCTCCGTTGCCCTGCCAGTGCAGAACGCCTTTGCCCGCCTGCAGCGCCGCGTTCAGGTCGGCGATCGCCGGAGCCAGTTCGGCCTGCACCTTCGTGTTCAGGTAGATGCCGGGCTGCGCGTCCGCATACACTTGCTGGGCTTCGGCGGAGGCGATGTAATCGACCGCTTTCTTGGCCAGCTCCGCGTCCTTGGCCGACGTCGTGACCGACAACGAGCCCGGAGGGGAGATGTTGACGTAGTTGTCCCCGTTCAGCGGGAACGGGAACGCCCCGATGCCGTCCACCTTATCCGGGAACTTCTTGATGATCTCGCCGACGAACCAGCTGCCGTTGACGTGCATCGCCGCCGTGCCTTCCGCGATTGCCTGCTGGGCCGAGTCGTACGTGTCGGACAGATACGACTTGTTCACGTAGCCTTTGTCGATCAGTTCCTTGGATTTCTTGATCGTGTCGATGAAGCCGGTCAATTCCGCGTAATGCTTCTTGTTCGTGTTCATCTGCTCCCAGAAATCCGGGAACGACAGGCCGCTGGCCGCGATGTCCTGCGAGAAGCCGAAGTGCGGAACCGTCTGCAGCGTCCAGATGTCCTTGCCCGAGTAGTAGACCGGCGTAGTGCCCGCCGCCTTGATCCGCTCGGCGACCGCGAGGAACTCGTCCCACGTCGTCGGAATTTGCAGTCCGAGATCGGCGAAAATTTTCTTGTTGTAGAACACGCCCATCAGCGTCGTCGCGTCCATCGGCATCGAGTAATATTTGCCCTTGTACTTGTACACGCCGTCCAGCGACTTCTCGTCGTATTCGGCGATGCTGGACAGCCCCGTCAAGTCGACCAGCTTGTCGAGCGCGTTGGCGTTCTGGTCCATCCATTTCGGGCCGTAGTTTTGCAGCAGATCGGGCAGATCGTTCGTCGCGATCTTCGTCTTCAGAATCTGTTCGCCCTGGCTGCCTCCGACGATCTTCTGAATGTCGAGCTTAAAGCCAAGCTCGGCGCTCTTGTCGTTGATATGCTTCTCCAGCGCTTGCCAGCCCGGCGTGTACCAGTCCGTGAACATAAGCAGCGTCAGCGTCTTGACTTCCTTCGGCTGCTCCGAAGCGGCCTCCGAAGGAGCCTGCGAGGAGGCCGAAGGCGATGCCGCGCCCGTCTCCGCGGCGTTCTCGTTCTTGCCTCCGCACGCCGCCAGCGTCAAAGCCATAACGGCGGCAAGCAAAGTCAGCAATATCGGTTTTCTGTTGTGTCTCATGCGGTGTTCGCCCCTTATCGAAGTATGATCTCACAATCTCACTTTAACGAATATCGTTCGCCCCGGGGATTGTGTTTTCTTTAAAAAGACTATAATTTATTTAAATACGTCGATCCCTGTCGAAAAAAAATCAGCGCGGAAACGCAAAAGGAGACGCTCCCATGAGGCAGCCGTTTCGTTCCAGGTTGAACAGCATCAAGGTCAAGCTATCCGCGGTGCTCCTGCTTCTGTTCCTCTCCTTCATGTCGGTCACCGTATACCTGTGGTACTCGAGCTCGGCGGCGGAAGCCGAACGGGAGGCCGGAAAATCGAGCGCCGCCATGATCAACGTCTCCAACGACAATCTTGAAAACACGCTCAAGGACATCGACAAGATCGTCGCTCTTATTTCGGTCAATACCGAAAATTATATCAATTCCCTCGTCGTCAAATACGCCGCGGAATACGATCGCTTCGAGTCCGCCGAGCTGATCCGGATTCAGCGGGAGATCCAGGATTATCTGGTGAACGTGTCGACGTTTAAGCATTATTTGGCCGGGCTGACCGTGTCCGATCTGGCGGGCCGCACGATCGATTACGGCATTACGACCCCGTTCGCGGACCGCCGGAGCCAGAGCTGGTTCGGCGGGCTTTCCCGGCGCGAGGACGAAGCGATCGTCGTCCCTCCGCATTATACTCCGCTGCTTAGAAGCAGCTCCGACCCGGACAAGGGCAGGGTCATCTCGATCGTCCGGCCGATCGTCAGCGGCGGAGCTCCGGTCGGCTTCGTCGCCGCCGACGTTCACTACGAGGTGCTGGAGGACCTGTTCGAGACGAACGTCCGCAACACCGGCGAGCTGCTCATTCTGGACGAGGCGGCCGATTCTTTTATCCTCGATACGTCCGGGCAACGTCTGTCCTCCGAGGATCTCGCCCGGCTGAAGGAAGGTCTGGCGGCCGAGGAAGGCAGCTTTAACGCGCGTCTGGCGGGAACCGATACGTTCGTCGTCCACCGCGATTCGGCGTTTACGAAGTGGACGACGCTTGTGCTGATTCCAAGGGAAAGCCTGCTCGCCGCCTCCTCCGCCGCCAGGGACAAAATGCTCGTCGTCTCGCTGCTGTTCAGCGCGGCCGCCGTCATCCTGATTTTGTTCGCCGCGTCGCTCATGACCCGCAATCTGATGAAGCTGCGACGGGCGATGATGGACATCGACAGGGACAATCTGGACGTCTCTCTCCGCATCGACTCCAAGGACGAGATCGGACAGCTCTCTCGCCAGTTTAACGCGATGTCGCGTCGTATCCGCAATCTCGTCGCCGAGGTGCGCACGACCGAACGCGAACGCGGCAAAGCCGAGCTTCGCGCGCTGCAAGCGCAGATCAATCCGCACTTTCTGCACAATACGCTTAATACGATCAAGTTCCTGTCCCTGCTGCAGGGGGCGGACAATATCAAGCTCGTGGCCGAATCGCTGTCCACCCTGATGCACGGGCAGATGGACGCTCGTCCGTTCGTCTCCGTCGACGAGGAGGTTCGGTACCTGGAAAGCTACTTAAGCATTCAAAAGTATCGGTACAACGACAAGTTTCAGGCCGTTTTTCATGTGGAGGACGGCGTCGGACAGCTCATGACCCCGAAAATGCTGCTTCAGCCGATCGTCGAGAACGCCTTGCTGCACGGCATCGCTCCCCTGAAGACGCAGGGCGCCGTTCAGATCAAAATTTATGCCGCCGACGGGCGGCTCGTGATGAGGGTCCAGGACAACGGGGTCGGCATGGCTCCCGGACGGCTCGAAGAGCTGCTGGCGGACGGCAGCGGCAAGAGCAGCGCCGCCGACGGGACAAAAAACTCTATCGGACTGCGCAACGTACAAGCGAGGATCAAAGGGATTTTCGGAGAGTCGTTCGGCTTGATCGCATGGAGCGAGGAGCATCGGTTCACGGCCGTGCAGATCGAGATTCCGGCGCTGACGGAAGAGGAGGCGAAGCCTTATGCATAAAGTGCTGATCGTGGACGACGAGCTGCTCGTCCGCGCCAATCTGAAGGTGATGATCGACTGGAACGCCCGCGGATTCGAGATTTGCGGCGAGGCCGGCAACGGGATCGAGGCGCTGCGGCTGGCGGAACGGGAGCGGCCGGACCTGATTCTGTCGGACATCCGCATGCCGGGCATGGACGGCTTGGAGCTGTCCGGAGAGGTCGCCAGGCTGTACCCGCGGACGAAGCTGGTCGTGCTAAGCAATTTCGACGATTTCGATTACGTCAAGGGCGCGCTTCGCAACGGAGCTTTGGATTATTTGCTCAAGCACAAGCTGAATCCGGACGAGCTCGCCTCCGCGCTCGACCTCGTCAGGTCGAAGCTGGATTTCGCCGCCTCCGGCGACGCTGCCGAAGACAAACCGAACGCCAACCACCTGCTCGCCCTGAAGAAGAAATTTCTCGTTCAGCTCGTCGCCGGCTTCGCCTACAGTCCCGAAGAAATCTCGCACCATCTCCGTATGCTCGACCTGAAGCTGGCCGCCCGCAATCTGATTCCCGTCGTCCTGTCGCTGGACGATTACGGCAGCCGCCGCTCCTCCGCGGCGACGCTGAAGGCCGCGGAGCTGGAGCAGTTCTCCGTCGTGAACGTTGCGGAGGAAATTCTCGGCGAGTTGGACGGCGGCGCCGTCAGCCACGTCGCGGACGGGAAATACGTGCTGCTGTTCTCGTTCCCCCATCTGAGAAGCGAGGCCGCGATCGAGCGAGCCGTGAACGACGCGGTGGCGCGGATCGCCAATTGCCTCAAGACGTTCCTGAATCTGTCCGCCAGCTTCAGCATCGGGCCGATGTGCCCGACCGTCCGCGAGCTTCCGGCCGGCTACGCGCGGGCGGAGGAACAGCTTCAGGCCCGCTTTCACCTCGGCAAGAACGTCGTGCTGCGCAGCTTGGCCGTCGTCCCGAGAGACGAGCCGATGACCGGGCTGGACATCGCCGTCGAGAAAAGGCTAACCGCCCAGCTTCGCGCCGGAGACGAAGCCTCGTGCCTGGCGTCCCTAGGCGACGTATTCGCCGGAATGAAGGCGAAGGCGCTCAGCCCGGCCGGCTCGCAGCTGATCTTCAACGATCTGCTCGGCCTGCTGCACCGGACCGTCAAGGAAGCCGGGCACGATCTGGCCCCGCTGTATGCCGACGCTTCGCCTCCGCATGAAGCGCTCAGCCGGTTCGAGACGCTGGGCGAAGCCGCCTCCTGGTTCGCCGCGCTGTTTCGCCGCACCTCGCTGCTGTCCCGCAGCGAGGACCGCGAGCCGCATTCGGAGCATATGACTCAGGCGCTGCGGTATATCCGCGACCGCTACGCGGACAATCTCTCGCTGACCGAGGTGGCCGAGCGGATCGGGATCAGCGGCGCTTATCTGAGCACGCTGTTTCGCAACGAGCTGGGGACGGGCTTCTCCGAATACGTGACGGACCTTCGCCTCGCCAAGGCCAAAATGTACCTGGAGGAAGGCGACAAGGACATGAAGGAAATCGCCGCGCTGTGCGGGTTCAACGGCTACAACTACTTCTTCCAGACGTTCAAGAAGAAGACTGGTTTGACCCCTGGCGAGTACGCGAGGAAAGCCGGAAGCGACGGATAGCGGGGAGAAATGAAAGCCGTGAATGCCGAACTCGCCTCGGGAGAGGATACGGAACAACTGTTGATCCTCGCGACTGAAGAAATTGAAGCCCTGGAGCTGAGCCCTAAAGCAAGCACGGAGATGATCGAGCCCCGTACTTACGGTCTTACCGAGGCCGACTTAAGGCAGCTTCCTCCGGACTGCGTGTGGGAGGATTCTCCATATCCGCTCGATAATGCTTGGGAAGCCGTGCAAAAGCTGCTTCAAGTGTATACCGCCCCCATTGCCTTCGAATTCGGCCACGTTCACGTGAAAGAGGAGCGAAGGTGGTTAAAAGGGTCGCTCGTCTTCATCCGGCCGGGAAAAGCCCACTCGTTCCGCCTGACTTCTGCTTCTTCGCTTGAGGCTTACAATATCTATTGCGACCTGTGGGGCAAACCGGAGCGGTCGTTCTCCCACTTCGCTTTCCAGACGAGCCGTCCCGACCCGCAGTTCATGCCTCCGGCGGCGTCGTGCCCCGAGCTCGATGCGTTGCCGACCCATGCCCGGGTCCCCGTCCATTCGCCTCTTACGGATTGGTTCGTCCGCATCTTCGGGTGGCACGGTTCGCCGGACGGGAATGCCGAAGCGCTCGTATCCAGCCTCATGAAGGCATGGCTGCTGCACGCCCACAACGAGCTCCGTTCGGAAGCGCCGTACGACCGTCGCATCGCCCGCATTCTCCAGCGGATGGAGCGGGAACCGGAAGCCCGCTTCTCCTATGAGGAGATGAGCCGGAACTGCGGCTTGGAGAAGTCGCATTTCTACTCGCTGTTCAAGAGCGTCACGGGGATGGCGCCGAAGGCCTACCAGCTCAGGCTGAAGATGAAAAAAGCCGCGGCCCTGCTGCTCGAGAGCGACCAATCGGTCACCCGGATCTCCGAGCAGCTCGGCTACGGCACCGTACACTATTTTTCCAAGCAATTTGCCGACTACCACCGTCTGTCGCCGACCCAATATCGCACTCTTCGGCGCGGGGGCGGAGGCAGGCCAATCTGAGCCGTGTTTTCCCTGCCCTTATGCATGCAAGCGGCATCTACCGCCAAGCCGCTTGGCTCCAGCGAAGCTCGTTGCGGAACTGAGCGGGCTTCGTATCGCCGTCGATCACGACGCACTCGACTCCGAACAGGTCGGCGAAATCCAGCACCTGCTCCGTCGTCACCTCGAAAGAGTACACGGTATGGTGCGCCCCTCCGGCCAATATCCACGCTTCCGCCCCGATTTGGAGAGACGGCTGCGGCTTCCACAGGACGCGGGCAACGGGCAGCTTCGGCATCGGCCGATCGACCGCTACCCCTTCCACCTCGTTTACGATCATGCGGAAGCGGTTGCCCAGATCGACGACCGATACGTTGATCGCGGAGCCGCCTTTGCCGTCGAACACGATCCGCGCCGGATCGGCTTTGCCGCCGATGCCGAGCGGGTGAACCTCGATGCGCGGCTTCGAAGCGGCCAGCGTCGGGCAAACTTCGAGCATATGGGCGCCGAGCACGAGCTCGTTGCCGGGCTCGAAATGATACGTGTAGTCTTCCATGAACGAAGTGCCGACGCCCCCCGCGACGATTTTCATCAGTCTCGTCAGCGCGGCCGTCTTCCAGTCCCCTTCTCCGGCGAAGCCATAGCCCTGTTCCATCAGCCGCTGTACGGCGAGGCCCGGCAGCTGCTCGAGGCCGTGCAAGTCCTCGAACGTCGTCGTGAACGCGGTATAGCCTCCTTCATCCAAGAAATCCTTGATCGCGATCTCAAGACGCGCCTGATAGGCGATCGCGTCGCGGATCGCGCCCGGCTTGCGGCCTTCCTCGGCAATTTCGTATTTCGCCTCGTACTCGGCCATCAGCTTCTCGACCGCTTCGGCCGACACCGCCTTGACTCGAACCGCGAGATCGCCGACGCCGTAGCCGTTGACGGACCAGCCGAACTTGATCTGCGCCTCGACTTTGTCGCCTTCCGTGACCGCGACCTGGCGCATGTTGTCCCCGAAGCGGGCGACCTTGAGCTTCCGGCTCTCCGCGCTTGCGACCGCCGTCCGCTCCCAACCGCCGATCCGCTTCCGGACCTGCGCATCCTGCCAATGGCCGACGACCACCTTGCGGGCGACGCCCATCCTGGCGCCGATGAAGCCGAACTCGCGGTCGCCGTGAGCGGCCTGGTTCGTGTTCATGAAATCCATATCGATCGTTTCCCACGGGATGTCCCGGTTGTACTGCGTGTGCAGATGGAGCAGCGGCTTGCGCAGCTCGGACAGCCCGGCAATCCACATCTTCGCCGGAGAGAACGTGTGCATCCAGGCGATCACGCCCGCGCAGGAGCCGTCGGCATTCGCATCCGCGCACAGCTGGCGGATTTCCTCCGGCGTTTTGACGACCGGCTTGAATACGATCGGATACGGAATGCCCGCATCGCCGGTCAGCGCCTCCGCGATTTCCCGGGAATGAACGGCCACCTCTTCAAGCGTCTCCGGTCCGTACAAGTGCTGACTGCCGGTAACGAACCAAAATTCATAAGATTGCAGCTTTAACATTTCGCGAATCCCCCTAACAGGCGAATTTGGGCATAAACTTGTACGTACAGGTTGCAACCCTATTTTACCGCTTCAAGACCGGGATCACAACTAAAAAAATCGATTCCGTACGTCTAAAGCGCAAAAAGGAGCCGGCCATGTTGTACATACGAGTACAACGGGCAGGCGCCATAAGAAAAACGCCTTCTGCATCTTCTGATGCTGAGGAAGCTTACGGAGATCGGCGTATTCAGCCTCTTACCCTTCATTCTCGCCCCGTCTGGACACATTAGTTGTACTTCGTGCAATTATGTAAAAAATCCGCAAAATTTCCGGGCAAATAAGTGTACTTCATACAACTAGTGTGAGGTCTATGGTGGGGCGCGAGTGCGAAGGTGAAGCGGCGAGGACATCGTTTCTGCTATAACGGAAAAAGAACAGGAGTGAAGCTCTTCACCCCCAAAATGTTATACATTCCGATAGGTTTAAGAATAACAGTCAGGGGAGCCCTGACGGTCCTTTCGCATTTGATTCGTTCCCCCGCGCTTTCGCTTGCCGCAGTCTTTCCGCACCGTCCGGTTCGCCGTCGTCCGCCTCTTACCCCCGTCGTCCCAACGTCCAACCGTATCATCCTCTTTGCCCTGTCGCCTCGAACCGATCGGACAGAGAATCCGTTAATTGTGAACAAAACCGGTTTTTTTGCATCTGTGCGGACAGAGAATCCGTTATTTGGCTCCGAGACGGCGATTTCGGCACTAGCTTTGCAAAGAAGCTGACATAAGATGGATAAATGCGTCAGAATTACTTCTTAAGCAAACTGAAACTTAATTTACCATATGCCTATTCTGATGAATGGGCTAAAAAGTTGGCGGCCTCATAGAGCGAGAAGCGGTTACCATTTAAAGTCAATATCTTTTTTATTGGTTGAATTCGTTCTCTAACACCAATTTTTGCGCCACGTACTTCTTCGGGTGTTTCTTTGGAGGTCCTCGTTTTCGCTTTTTCTGGCGGCCTTTTGAAGTCTTCGTCGGTTTCCGGAACAAGGCGTCAAGTAACTTCTCCCAACTCTTGGCCATGTACTGACGCATCAGCTTCAGCACTTTGCACAGTCCATGCTTCGTCCCCGTTTCAAGCTTCACCAGAACACACAATGCGTGGGCGATCAGTGCCATGTAAATTTGGTTCCATACAGCAGTAGGCTTGTTGCTGTACAGTTTAGCCAAACGCAAGTACTGCTTCATCCATTTGAAGAACAATTCGATGTCCCAGCGGGCACGATAAATATCCGCGATCTCCCGTGCACTTAAATCCCAGCGGCTTGTGATCAGGCGGTACGTACGCTCTTTGTCGTCCTTGAATTCCACCAAACGCAGCCTCATGGTTTCATTAGGCCGCTCCGGAACAGCCATGAGGACATCCGCATCCAGTAGCAAATCGGGTTCCTCTGATGGGAGCACGCGTTTCTCCAAGATCTGTGTTTTACTGCGCTTCTGAACGCGAACGACAAAGCGGATGCCTGCTTTGAGCCACTTCTTGAAGTGAGCGTAATTGATGTACCCGCGATCCATCACGTAAGTCGTTCCTTGCTCTGTGACGAGCTCAATCGCAACTTCTGTATCCGCAACGGCTCCTGTTGATAATACGACCTTACTTGGAATCGCCAGATCCGGCCACTGCGTGCTCAGTCGCATGTGCAGCTTTACCTGATTCTTTCCTTTGCTGAAGTACGCCCACTTGCCATGATAATCAGGGAGAGTGATCGATGATGAATCAATAATGGATAAGGGGATGAGTTCCTTTTTTAGCCCCCTGTCCTCACACGTTTGTTGCAGCGCAGTGTGTATGCGGCGAGTAAGGTCTTCAAACAGATACTGGAGAAACCAGGTTGGCAGTTCGGATAGTTTGCGGGAAAACCGGGAAGCGCTAAGCGACGTAAGTCCCGTGAGTGCTTGTAATTCCTCACTGTCACGAAGATTTTCGACAATACACTCTGGGTCTTGGCGGTCGGACAACTGGGCTTCGACGAACAAACGGATGGAAGCAGCGAGAGTGAGCTTATTCGTGCGATAATCGAGAAAATCACTCACAAATTCAGGAATATCCAACCATTCAAGACATTGACTGATGACGGTTTTTGAGATATTGTTACCCATGGGTTGTCTCCTTTGTAAACGGGGTGGGTAACACGCCCTCTACGTTTACAATAGGAGATTTTTTTGTTTTCTTCCAGATAAAAAACATCAATAAAATACATTTATAGGAACATTTTGAAACAAAATTTTCATGTCAGGTTTGATGCAAAGCTAGTGTCAAAATGAGGGGGTTTCGGCAAAATAAGGGCTTCTGTGTCCGATAGCAAAAGATCAAGCGGAATGAAGACCCCTCACCCGTCGAATATTTCATTAATACTGGCAGAAAAAAACCGCTCTCGCGAGCGGTTTCGTGCGGGCCGGTCAGAACGTCGGCAGGTTGTCCAGATTGTTGTCCTCGCGGCCGTCGGGATCGGAGCGCAGATGCTCGTCCCCGTCGCGGCCCTTGAACACGTTGACATTGGCGATTTGATCGTTTTTGGCCATCTGCTGGGCTTCCTCGTAACCGACGACCTGTCCGGAAGAAAGCTGCAGTTCCACGATGTCGCCGTCTCCGTTCTTGCGAACGGCCGTCACGTGCGGCTTGCCGTTTTGCTGTTGCTCCATAAAGACCACCTCCGTGAAATAGTCTTTGCAGGAAGTGGGAAAATGATGCAAGCATTGCCGGTTTACAGGCGAACGAGCCGCCAGATGCGGCTGTCGAAATCTCTGCGCGCGCGGGGAATCGGCAGACCGGCGTACATCAGCTGGTCCCCGCCGTAGACGTCGTCGCTGCCCGCTACGCGGTAGCGGGCCGACGGATCGAGCCCCTTGAATCTGAGCCAGTCCAGCGGCGCGTTAGGCTCGGCTAATTTGCCGACGTGCACCGCGAACGCCTCGGACCCGTCCTCCGCCACCGACATCCAGGCGGCGTCGTTGCCCTCGAACGGGTTGCGCAGCCGATATAACTCCCCGAACTGGACCACATGGCGGATTTCCTTGTACAGCTTGACCTGTTCCTTCACTTCTTCCTTCTCTTCTTCCGTCATCCGGGTCAGATCCAGCTCGTAGCCGAAGTTGCCGGACATCGCGACGTCTCCCCGCGTTCTGAGCGGCGTGACGCGTCCTGTCTGGTGGTTCGGCACCGCGGACACGTGGGCGCCCATCGCGCTGACCGGATAGACGAGACTCGTTCCGTACTGGATGCGCAGACGGTGAATTCCGTCCGTATTGTCGCTCGTCCACGTCTGGGGCATATAATGGAGCATGCCGGGATCGAAGCGCCCCCCGCCGCCCGAGCAGCTCTCGAACAAAATGTCGGGAAATTGCGAGGTGATCTCCTCTAGCACCCGGTAAAGCCCCAGCATGTACCGATGGGCGGTTTCGCGCTGACGTTGCGGCGGCAGCAGCGTCGACCCGATCTCGGTCATGTTGCGGTTCATGTCCCACTTCACGTAAGCGATCGGCGCCGAACGAAGCACCGCTCCGATCGAATCGATCAGGTAATCGCACACGTCCCGGCGGGACAGGTCGAGCACGAGCTGCTGGCGAGCCTCCGTTCTGCGGCGCCCCGGAATATGGAGGCACCAATCCGGATGCGCCCTGTACAGATCGCTGTCCGGCGACACCATCTCCGGTTCGAACCAGAGGCCGAACCGCATGTCCAGCCGGTTGACGCGCCGGGCCAAATCCTCCAGTCCTCCGGGGAGCTTGCGATTGTCGACCTTCCAATCCCCCAATGAGGAATTGTCGCTGTCCCGGCGACCGAACCACCCGTCGTCCAGCACGAACAGCTCGATGCCCAATTCTCGCCCGACCTTGGCGATGCTCTCGATTTTGTCCGCGTCGAACCGGAAATACGTCGCCTCCCAGTTGTTCACGAGCACCGGTCTCGTCCGGTCGCGATGCGCGCCCCGGCACAGCCGGCTTCGGTACAGCCGATGGTACGTTCTCGACATTCCGCCGAGTCCTTCCGGCGAATACACCATGACCGCCTCGGGCGTCTGAAAGCTTTCCCCCGGCTCAAGCCGCCATTCGAAATCGAACGGATTGATGCCGATCGACACTCTCGTCGTCTTGAACTGGTCGACCTCCGCCTGGGCGACGAAGCTGCCGCTGTAGACGAGGCTGAATCCGTAAGCGTCGCCGTGATCCTCGGAAGCGTCCGGGGAGATCAGCGCGATGAACGGATTGTGCTGGTGGCTGCTCGAGCCTCTCCGGCTCTCGACGGACTGCATCCCGGGCGCAAGCGCTCTCCCGTACAGATCCCTCTCCCTGGCCCAAGACCCGGAAAGCTGCAGCATCCGGAACGAATCGCGGTTGAAGTCGACGCTCGCGCTCATCGCCCGGAGCAGGCGCAGCGCCGACGGACCTCCGTTCGTCAGCCTGACGGAGCGCGCGATCGCGTCATGCTCTGCGAACGCCGTATAGCTCAGGACCGCCTCCAGGCCGGATTGGACGTCCTTCAGCGTCAGCTCGAGCGTCTGCGCCTCCTCGTCCGATTCGGCATAGGTAAACGGCAGCCCTTCCAGCCCCGGCTTCCCAGCGACGATCCGATGCCCCGTGCAGGCGAACTCCGTCACCGTCGAACCGTCGGCCAGTTGAACCTGATAAGCGGGATGGCGAAAATCGCTCCCCCCGTAGGCGGGGTACTCTTGCGGAAGCGTATCGAACGATACGGTCCGGTCTTCGGGATAAGGATTCGGCGAGAACGAAGACCTTTCGACGTAGACGAGCATTCCCTTCAGGCTCGCATCGCCGATTTTCCGTCCCCAATACGCGTGTATCGGCACGCCTTTGTCGTTCAGTTGAATGATGTAGCTCATGTTAGGCCCTTGCAGATGGAAGGAGCGATCCTCTTCGCGATACCGGATTCCCATGCGGCTTGCGTCTCTCCTTTGTTTCCGGCGTTCCGCCGTCGGCGGTTTAACCGAAGTAATATAACTATATTCGTATTATAGTTTCGTTTTCCCCCTATTCCTATTTCAATTTTTCAGGGGGCGGGTCGGCCGCAGGTTTGACATCGGATTCCGTATCGATTAGGATATAGTCAATAAATTGACTAATGGAGCGTCCGCCTTGAAACAAGACGAACAGCTGCACGGCAAAATCGTCGTCAACCTTTTCCGCTGCTCCAACCTGCTCGAACGCATCGGCCGCAAGCTCGTCGCCGAAGCCGGCTTGACGAGCGTTCACCAATGGTTCATTCTATCCGCGCTGTCGGACGGCGACTTGTCGCTGAAGCAGTTGGGACAGAACGCTCACGTCACGAAGCAGAACATGACCGGCATGATCGAACGGCTGAAGCAGGGAGAGCTTGTCGCGACGTACGAAGACCGGGAAGATCGCCGCGTCACGATGGTCCGTCTGACCGATAAGGGCAAGCAAGTGCTGGCCCGGCTCGATTCGTTCGACGCCTTCGGCCAGGAAACAAACCTCAGACATCTGTGCGCGGAAGACCTTACTTCCTTGAACCGCTGCTTGCAGCGGCTGATCGACAATATGAACGACGGGTGATTCCGTCGGCTTGGAGGCTTATCCATAATGGCTCAACAGACATTGACCGCTTTCTCCGTCCTCGATCTCGCTTCGATCGTCCAAGGCGGCTCGGCCGCCGAGGCCTTCCGCAATACGCTCGATCTCGCCAGGCATGCCGAGAAGTGGGGCTATCGCCGCTTCTGGCTGGCCGAGCACCACGGCATGCCCGGCATCGCCAGCTCGGCCACCTCCGTGCTCATCGGCCATGTCGCCGGAGGCACGTCCACGATTCGCGTAGGATCGGGAGGCATCATGCTGCCCAACCACGCCCCGCTCGTCATCGCCGAGCAGTTCGGCACGCTCGAATCGCTCTATCCGGGCCGGATCGACCTCGGGCTCGGCAGAGCTCCGGGCTCCGACCAGGCGGTGTCGCGGGTGCTGCGACGCGGTCTGGACGCCGGGGGCGAGGATTTTCCCGCGTTGCTCGCCGAGCTGCGGGCTTATTTTCAGCCGGACGGCGCCGCGGCGAACGGCATCGTGCGCGCTATCCCCGGCGAGGGGCTGAACGTGCCGATCTGGCTGCTCGGCTCCAGCGGGTTCAGCGCCCAGCTTGCCGCCCAGCTCGGCCTTCCGTTTGCGTTCGCCAGCCATTTCGCGCCGGACTATTTGATGCCCGCCCTCGAGCTATACCGCTCGAACTTCCGGCCGTCCGCGGTTCTCGACAAGCCTTGCGCGATGGTCGGGGTCGGCGTGACCGCCGCCGATACGGAGCGGGAAGCGAGAAGGCTTGCCACTTCGCAGCAGCAAGCCTTCCTGAATATGATCCGCGGGCGCTTCGCCCAGCTTCCGCCTCCGGTCGACAGCATGGACGGTCTGTGGTCTCCCTACGAGGAAGCGGCCCTCAACCGGCAGTTCGGCTTCGCCGTCGTCGGCGACAAGGAGCAGGTCAAGAAGCGGCTCAGCGGCATAATCGAATCCACCGGCGCCGACGAATTGATCATCGCTTCGCAAATCTACGACCATGACGCGCGGCTTCGCTCCTACGAGATCGTCGCCGAAGTCGGGCGCGAGCTTCAAGCGTAAGCGGCGAGCCGTTGCGGCGACCGCTCAGACGAGCAAGGCGGCGACCAGCAGCGCCGCGCTGACCGCCAATACGGCCGCATCCGAAGGGCGCACCCGGTACTCGCGTATCGGCGTGCGTCCTTCTTCTCCTCTGTAGCCGCGGGATTCCATCGCGACCACCAGCTCCTTCGCCCGCTGGATCGACAGGAAGAACAGCGGAATCAGCATGGGCAGGACGCCCTTGAAGCGCGTCAGGAAGCCGCCGCGATGGAAACCGCCGCCGCGAGCGGTCTGCGCTTTGCGCACCGTATCGAACTCCTCCAGCAGCAGCGGCACGAACCGGAGCGCGATCGAGAACATCGTCACCGCGTCGTGCACCGGAACCTTCCATCTTTTCAACGGGGAGCAGAGCTTCTCCAACCCTTCGGCCAACACGATCGGCGACGTCGTTCTCACGAGCAGGGACAGCACAACGACGATGCCGAGAATCTGCTCGCACATCAGCAGACCGGACACGATTCCCTCGCGGGACAGCGTCATCCCGGCCCATCGGACGAACGTATCTTCCGGGCGCGCGTCGATCGCCGCCCGGAAGATCATCGTCGACAGGAAAAAGAGACTCAGGGACAGAACGGTCCATGCGAAAGTGCTCCATCTCAGCCGGGCGACTCCCCAGAGGACGATCAGCGTCAGCAGCTGTCCCGTCTTGAGCGCAGGGGATTGGTGGACGATCAAGCTTAGGCCGAACAAGAAGAACGCCGAAATTTTGATTCGCGGGTCCCACCGCTCCAGCCAGGAATCGCGCTTCTCGTAGATCAGGTAGCCTCCCGAAGCCATAGGGACTCCCTCCCTTCGACTGCCGCGAACGCATCGGCGACCTCCCGTTCGTTCCAAGGCTCGGCGAGCTCCAATCCGTGCCGTTCCTTGAACCATCGGGCGATCGCCAGCGCCGGCGGCTCCTCCCAGCCGAACGTCGCGCGAACGTCCGGATTGGCGATCAGTTCGGCGGGCTTGCCGTCGGCGACGATAACGCCGCGATGAAGCGCCAGCATGCGCGAAGCATGGGCCAGCATTTCCTCCAGCCGGTGGCTCACCCAAACGATCGTCGTGCCGCGGCTCTCCCGCAGCGCCTCCAGCAGTTCAAAGAGAGCCGTTCGGGAAGGCAGATCGAGCCCCGCCGTCGGCTCGTCCAGAATAAGCACTTCCGGTTCCAGCGCGAGCACTCCCGCGATGGCGGCCCGTCTCTTCTCCCCTCCGCTCAGCTCAAGCGGGCTCCGACCGCCGTATACGGCCGGCGGAAGGGCTGCGTCTTCCAGCGCCCGCGCGATTTTGCGCTCCCGCTCCGACGGAGACGCTCCCGATTGCCGAAGGCCGAATCCGACGTCTTCGGCGACGGTGGCGGCGAACAGTTGATGCTCCGGATACTGGAAGACATAGCCGATCCGGTCGAACAGCTCGGGACGGCGAGTCCGATGGGGATCGACGCCTCCGAGCAGAAGCTCCCCTTCGGTCGGGCGCGCGAAGCCTTTCAACAGCTGCAGCAGCGTCGTTTTCCCGCTGCCCGACTTCCCGCACAGGGCGACCCTCTCGCCGGGCTCGATCGCGAAGCCGATGCCGTCCAGCACGCAGGGCGCCGCCTGCTTCCCCCTCCTCCCGCGCTTCCCGTAGCGGTACTTGATCCCGCTTAATTCGATTCGCATATCCGCTTCCTCCAGCTCTCCAGGTTGTCGGGATCGGCGACCGGAAATCCCCTGCCGCCGAATTCAAGCGCCAGCCGCCGCAAGTACGGCAGCTCGAGGCCGCACTCCCCGAGCAGCTCCCTTCTCGTCCACAATTCCTCCGGCTGTCCGACAGCCGCAAGCTCGCCGCGCGAGAACAGCGCCCAGCGGTCCGCAGCCAGCACTTCCTCCAGATGATGCGTAATGTAAATGAGAGAGAACGGCTTTCGCTCGCGGGTTTGCGCCAGCGCGTTCAGAAAATCCCTTCGTCCGCCGGGGTCCAGCATCGAAGTCGCTTCGTCCAGAATGAGCACCTCCGGATCGATGGCCATGACGGCGGCCAGCGCGAGCTTCTGCTTTTCTCCGCCGGACAGCCGCGCGACCGGGCGGTCTTCGTCGGCGTCCAGCCCGACCGCTTCAAGCGCCCAACGGATTCGTTCCGGCATCGTTTCCCGCGGCCATCCGCGGTTGGACAAGCCGAAGGCGATGTCCTCGCCGACGGTAATGCCGACCTGCTGGTTTTCCGGGTTCTGGAACACGATCTGCACCTTCCTGCGGATGTCGACCAAGGCCGCCGCGTCGTCCGTGCGCAGCCCGTCGATCTCGATCGTCCCCTCTGTCGGCGTCTCGATCCCGTTGAGCAGCCTGGACAAAGAAGATTTCCCCGAGCCGTTGGGCCCGAGGAATGCGATGAATTCGTTGTCTCGGATGTCCAGGTTTACTCTGCGCAGCGCGTATGAAACGCCCTGCTCCTCGCCAGAGCAGGCGTTGTAGCTAAAAGAAACTCCATTTATGCGTATCATCCCAGATGCTTCCTTTCTATTCGCGCGAGACGCTTCCATACACGCTTCGGGAGTCGTCCGGATCGAACAACCCTTCGGACGTGTTCGGAATTTGCCAGAAATAATCGATGCGTACGCCGAGCTCCTGCGCCAAGTCGAGAAAATCCCGCATGAAAACGCCTTTGCCCGGATCGCAGGACGGACTGTCGGAGATGCCGATGCCCCCCGCGATCTCGTACCCGTGATCCTGATACACCCTCAGTTGCTCTAGGTAGGGCAGCAAAATTTTGCGGTTATGCGCGTGAAACTCCGGCGTGTCGTATTGCTCCGTCGTCATGGGCGGCCTTTCCGGTCCGAGAAACGTAAATTCGGGACAAGGCAGCTGGAAAATGCCGTACTCCCGCTCGTTTGCCCATTGCACCGCGGAAGCCATTACGCCGGGACTTCTCGCTTCCCCGGCCACGACGGCATTCTGGTTCAGCACGCAGTGGGAGACGACGACGAGCCGCTTGCTACGCCGCATACGTTTTCTCCGAACGGCGCAGCTGCGGGCGCTTCAGCAGCGACTGAGGGATTCCTTTCAACACGTAGTAGATTAATACCGCGGATAAAATCTTGTCTATGAGATTGCCCCACAGCCTTGGAAGAAACGCGGCCGCGAACAGGCTGGAACCCGCATTCTTCAGCCACAGGACGAACACGTCGGTCACACCTCCCGTCAAGCCGCCGAATACCGCCACCGCGATCGCCGTGCCGACCGCAGGGCAGACGACGCCGAGCACGACGCCCGACACGATCGCCGTCTTTAGCGTGTATCCGAATCTGACGGCGGCAAACCCGACGACCAAACCGACGATAATGTTCACGAGCGCAAACGGAATCGAGGTGTAGCCTGAAGTGACGCCGAGCACGAGATTGGTTAGCAGACCGACCAGCGCCCCCCAATACGGGCCGTACAGCGCCGCGATAAAAATCGTCCCGACGACGTCCAGGAACAGAAAGGGGATGTTCAAATTTCCGACCACGGTGCCCGCGATGACGTTGATCGCGACGGCCAGCGCGCCTAAAGCGATAATCTGAGTTCGTTGATTCATGCCGATCCCTCCGGGTTAGTGTATTTAGCAGGCAATGCCGCCGGAATGGTACTGCTGCCGAAATCCCCCCTTTGTACCTAACGAGCCTCCGCCCTTCCGGCCGAAGACGACGGCTTCCGACGATTCAACAACACGCAAAAAAACCGAAGAACCAGGCGCGGTCGGGCGCTGAAGTTCTCCGGTTTGTCCGGTAGATGATCTCATCACAATATCATAGTTATCCGATTGGATTTATTTTAACTATATCATATCCAAAACGGCTGTCAATGGATTGACAGCTTTAGAACCGGGTGATATGATCGACTCTAACTTTCTAGTAATCCGATCTGCATAGGAGGTTTTATGTTGATGAAAATCCGTTCGAAATCGATCGTCGCCTTGTCTCTCGCCACGGCTCTAATCTGGACCGCTCCGGCTGCCGTACTGCCGCAGCATGCGGCGGCTGTCGCGACGTCCGCAAACGTCTTCTCGTCGCCGCAGGCCCAAGAGTACGCAGCCTATTTGCAGGAGAAGTACGGCATCGCCGTCGCAGATTCCTGGACTCGCGGACAATTCGCGAAGGCCCTGAATGCCATCGCGGGTTCGGAGTCGGAGAAAACCGTCGTCCTGACGGGCAACGCGTCCGAGCCCCTGAAGGCGATCGAGGCCGTATCGCTTGCCCTGAAGGCAGCCGATCTGGAAGAGCTCGCTTATACTTATTCGGCGGCCAAAGCCAAATCCGCCCTGGCGTGGCTCAAGCTCGGCTGGAAATCCGAAGACTACGCCGCCGATCAGGCGAAGATTCTCGCGGCGGCCGTCGACGCCGGCTTGCTCTCCTCCAGCTTCTATGCGGAAATCCGGAACGACGACACCGCGTCCGCTTCCCTGATCGCAATCCTTCTCGGCAAAGTGCTGGAAGCCAAAGGCCAGTACAAAAGCTATCTCGGCTATACGACGGATGCCGACATTCTCGCCAGGCTCGGCGACGCGTACCGGACTTCGGACATTATTCAGGCTCCCGAGCTGCGCCAAGTCGTCGACGAGGCGCTTAAGCAAGACCTCGTTACCGGCTACAACCTGAAGGACAGCCGCTACGACGCCAATTTCCTCGATTCCTTGTCGGTCGTGTACGGCCACTCGGATTTCAAGCACGCGCTGCAACTAATCGGTCTTCTCCGCAGCGAGAAAATCAAAGCGAAAGTCCAGTTCGAGCCGAAGACGTCCGCCTTCATCTACCTGAAGGAATGGGGAGAGCCGGGCGAATCCGATTTGTACGAGGTCGTCCAGATCGAGAACGGCAACTATATCCAATACGCCAAGGAATACGATCTGGCGTTCGAATTCGCCTCTGCCGCCGACAAAGCCCGTTTCGACCGGATCATTCTGACGTACGCGAAGAAGAACGAAGACAACCAATCGGGCCTGATCTACGGCTCGTGGTGGCAGCCGCTCTACTATTCGCTTACCGAGCTCGCCAACTATAAACAGATTTCCAACAACAAAATCTCCGCGGGCGGCTACTATGCGCAATCCTTCTCGCTGAAGGAGCAATCCGCGGCCGTAACCGAAGGATTCAAGAAGATCGACTCTGAACTGGAGGTCGTCAACTACGACTTCTGGGTCGACGAACCGTTCTACAACTATTTGCAGGGCGAATCGAAATAATCGCAAACGCAAGACCTCCGGCTGTCCCGCTCGGGAAAGCTCGGAGGTCTTGCCTTCGCCTATGCGGGCTCGCACTACAGTCCCGCTCGGCCTACACGACCATCTGGTTTTTGTGTCTGGTTTCCACGATCGAACGGCTGAACGCGTTGGCGAGTCCTTCGAGATACATATAGTCGGTGACGCCGATGATCTCCTTCTCCCCCGAGGTAAAGACGAGCGTCAGCTTATGGACCGGTTTCACCAAAATGTAGATCAGGACGTTGGCGATGAGCCCGGCAAAGCCGAGCGCGGATACGAGCTCATGGAATCGGAAATCCCATATAAAGCCGGTCGCGATCAGCAACAGCTCGATGACGAGCAGCGTGTAGGGGATCCGCTTCTTCGTCTTGACGAGCTTGATCGAGCACAGGTGTTGGATGGCAAACCGGGTATTGCCGCTGATGAACAGCTCTCTCGTAATCGTGAAATTGTTGTCCTTGTAGATCGGTTGGTTTTCCATCTTGCTTCCTCCCGAGGATAGGTTCACCATGTTAATTCGACACTCGGGTGGAAATACCTACCTAACAACGCTTACATCGTAAAAAAACGAGAGCGAATTTGCAACGCTTAGATGACCGATTCGCTCTCGTCTATGATCAGAGTTTTCTTACAGGGAATCTGAGTACCGTCTTCAGCCTGGCCGGTTCGGTCTTGCGGGGATCCGACAAATAGATTTCCCGATGGATCTTGCTTGCGCGAATAAATCCATGTTCCGTACAGAACGCTTCCATTCGCGCAAAGCTTGCCGGCTCGTCGTCAAAGCTCCCGATATGCATCATCTGACAGCATCGTCCATCCGACGCTTGCTCGAATCTGACCTTCTCAAGGAACAGATTCGGTTTCTTTCTCTTCGTCTGTTCCAGAAATCGCTCAAATCCTTGTTCGGTCAAAAAATCGGGCTGGCGGATCATGATCGTATACTTCAAATTGGTTTTGTCCGTCGCGGGCTTGGAGCGATCAAGCAAGTCCCATACGCCCTCAAGCGGGAAAACCGTATAATCGTAGTAGCCCGCCGGCACGTCATCGCTTTTGTACGACATTTTCACCGCATAGCTTAAGCTGTACAATGCTTCCGTCGCCTTGGCGAACGCCTCGCCGTTCGGGTCGCCGGAACCGTCAACCATAAAAAACGGCATCCTCGGCACTTCCACAATTTCCGGCGCCGTTTTCGGCACGTATAGCGTCTTGAAATCTTTTCTATAATCTACCTTTCTGCTCAATACCATCTCTCCTTCGTCGTGATTATCCCGCCGCCCCGGCCTTCTTCTCCCGCGCGCCGGCCCTTGCGGACAGCAGAAAGCTGATCGCGAGCACGGCCGCGGCAAGCATGTACGGGTAATTGACGTCCACGTCGAACAGGAAGCCCGCCGCTGCCGGTCCGGCGATATTCCCGAGGCTCGTGAAGGCCGAGTTCAAGCCGTGAACGTAGCCTTGGCGCTCTTCGGCCATCATGGACATCTGCGTGCTGACCGCCGGGCGCAAAATATCGATGGACAGGAAGACGATGAACGTCACCGCGAAAATCATCCAGAAGCCGTCGACGAACAACGTGAGCAGGATGAACAAGCCCGACATGAACAGACAGACCGTGATGACCCTTCTTTCGCCGAATCGATTGAGAATCCAGCCGAAGACGGTCGCTTGGACGACGGCCCCCGAGATCGAGCCGAACGTCAGGATGAAGGCGATGTCTTTCGGCGTGAAGCCGAATTTATGGTCGACGAACAAGCCGAAGATCGTCTCGTAGTTGGCCAGCCCGAACGACATGACGAACACGATGACGAGGCTGAGAAAGTAAGGTTCGCGATAGGAATACCGCAGCTGCTTGAGCAGACTTTCCCGGACAGCCGGGACGGTTTTCGATGCGTCGTTGGCGGCAGGCAGCGACTCCGGAAGCATAATCGCGGTTAAGGCTGCCGCGATCAAGCCGGCCGCCGCCGCCGCGTAGAACGGAACCCGCAGGCCGAATTCGGCCAAATACCCGCCGATGCCTGGACCGATAATAAAGCCGGTCGTGATCGCCGCGTTAATGAAGCCCATCCCTTTCGCCCGTTCCTCGTTCTTCGTCACGTCCGCCGTATAAGCCATGACCGCCGGCATGATCAGCGCCGCGCCGACGCCGCCAAGCATCCTGGCCGCGAAGAGAACGGGGGCCGAATTCGCGACGCCGAACAGCCATTCGGACAAGGCGAACACGATCATGCCGGCGACGATCATTTTTTTGCGCCCCATCGAATCGGACAGCCTGCCCGCCAGCGGCGAGAACAACAGCTGCGTCAGCGAGAAGGCGGCGACGAGCAGTCCGACCAGGCTTCCGCTGATGCCAAGCTCCGTCATATAACTCGGCATGACCGGAATGACGAGCCCGATTCCCATAAAAATGAGGAAAATGTTCAACATGAGGAGCAGGATCGCTCCTCTGTTTCTAAGAAGTAATTTCATGATGATCTCCTGTCTAGCGATACTGAATATTCATTCGATAAAATTGCATAAAAAAGAACGCGGCTAATCCGGAGGCTCGACGATCCCGTACAGAAACACTTCGACCGCCGACTTGTAGAGGGCGAGCGCGTCTTGCTGCTTCAGCTTCCGCGAATGCTGGCTTAGTCCGATGATCAGGCTGTCCAGAATGACGGCCATGTTATCCGCGTCGCGCCGGGCGAACTCGTTCCGGTCCACGCCTTCCTGCAGCAGCTTTCGGTTAAAGCTAACGTACCCCGCCAGCATTTCCGCCATTCGCTCCTCGACGTCGCTCGCTTTCTCGGCGTTGTTATAGAATTCGTCCGCCGCTTTCGTCAGCGGATGATTGAGATTGTCGAGCACGAGCTGCTCCGCCATGCCGAACAGCTTGTCCTTCGTCGTCGGATAGAGCGGCTCTTTCTCCAGCCAACGCTGCTCCCATTCCCGATCCCATTCGTCGAGCAAGTATAGAAACAAGCCTTCCTTGCTTTTGAAATGGTAGTAAATGTTGCCCGCGCTGCTTCCCGTCGCGCTCACGATGTCCTCGATGGACGTGGCCTTGTAGCCTTTCTGCGCGAACAAAGCTTTGGCCGCTTCGGCGACGCGTTTTTTGGTCCGTTCGCTTTGCAGCTTTTTCTTGTTCAACGCGCTCCCTCCACCCGAATGTTCGCAAGTCCGGCCGTGTGCATTACCGAACGATTATTCAGTATTCTAACGGGAACCGCGCCGAATGGCAAGCGGAAAGTTCGCCGGCGCGCGAAATCCCCCGCTTCTCGATAAGAGCGGGGGATTTCGAATGGACGATTATTCGGACGGTTCCGATATGACGCCTTTCTTCAAGATCAGATTCGCGTACAAGGCGCGTTCGCCCGTGGCGACGATCGCGTAGGCTTGTTTGGCCCGTTCGTAGAAGGCGAAGCGCTCGACTTCCTCGAACGGAGCGGCAAGGCCCGTCCGCGCCTCGATGATCTCGGCGTATACGCTCCAGATCGGCGTCTCGACCGTGTCGCCCGGCATTACCTTCATGAGCGCAACCGGTTTGTCCACGTACTGGTCGAGCGGAAAAAGCCGCAAGATCGCATCGAGCAGCTCCGGCGCGCCGTGGCCGTCCGCGCGAACGAGACGCCGCGCGTGGCTGGCTGCCGGAAAGTTGCCGTCGGCCAGCACGATCTCGTCGCTATGCCCCATCTCCATCAATATTTTCAGCAGTTCCGGCGAAATCAGGCTCGATATCCCCTTTAACATCCGAAGCTAACCCCTTTCGACTCGATCATACCCGGATCACACCCGTCCGAAGCCCAGGAACTTCTCGTAGGCTTCCGTCCACCCGGCATTCGCTTTGGGCTCGTATACGTCTATGGGGAACGATGCCGCGACAAGCTCGCGCGCCTCCCGCAAATCCTTGCACTCGCCGAGCGCCACCAGTTGCATGAGCATATTGCCGATCGCGCTGGCTTCGACCGGCCCGGCCCATACCGGCTTGCCGATCGCTTCCGCGGTCCAACGGCAGAGCAGCTCGTTCCGAATGCCGCCCCCGACCATGTGAAGTCCGCCGTAGACGCGTCCGGTCAGCTTCTCCGCTTGCTCCAGCGCCTGGCGGTAGCGAAGCGCCAGACTTTCGAGAATACAGCGCGCGATCTCTCCCTCGCTTTGCGGAATCGGCTGGTTCGTCTCCGCGCAGAACGAACGGATTTTGCCGGCCATGCCGCCAGGGGAGAAAAACCTCGGGTTGTCCGGATGAACGAGGCTGCGGAACGGCTCCGCTTGCCCCGCCAGGCGAACGAGCTCGGGGAAGCCGATCTCGTTGCCTTCCTCGTCCCATTCCCTTTTGCATTCCTGCAGCAGCCAGAGCCCCATGATGTTTTTCAGCAGCTGATACGTGCCGCCGACGCCGCCTTCGTTGGAAAATTCCAGCTCCATCGTCTCCGGGCTGAGCAGAGGACCGCTCATCTCGGTCCCGAGCAGCGACCACGTGCCGCACACGAGGTAAGCGAACGGCTCGTCGCCGGCCGGAACTGCGGCGATCGCCGATTCCGTGTCGTGGGTGCCGACGGATACCGCCCGGATCGCCGGAACCCCGAGCTCGTCCGCGACTTCCGGCGAGAGCGGCCCGAGGATCGTGCCCGGGGAGACCGGCTCGAGGAACAAATCCGCAGGAATGCCTAACCTCTCCATCAGCTCCGCGTTCCATGCTTGCTTCGCGGGATGGAACAGCTGCGTCGTCGTCGCCATCGTGAATTCGCACGACCGGATGCCCGTCAGCAAGTAGACGAGCAAATCCGGGGTCAAGAGCAGCGTCTTGGCGATCTCAAGCTTGGGCGAGGCAGCTTTCTTCATCGCGTATAGCTGATACAACGTATTGAACGGCATGAACTGCAAGCCGCTCTGCTCGAACAGCGCTTGCGGCCCGATCAAATTGCCGACTTCCTCGATCATGCCTTCCGTATGAGGGTCGCGATAATGGTAAGGGTTGCCGATCAGCTCGCCGTTCGCGTCGAGCAGGCCGAAATCGACGCCCCAAGTGTCGATGCCGAACGTTGCGGGCTCGTAGCCTTGCTGGAACGCGAGACGGATCCCCTTCTTCATCTCGTGAAGCAATCTCAGCGTATCCCAATGCAGGCGCTTGCCGACCTGGATCGCATGGTTGGGGAAACGGTGGACTTCCGCCACTTCGAGCTTGCGGCGTCCGTCCCGGACGGGCGCCAGCTTCCCGACAAGCGCGCGGCCGCTGCTCGCGCCCATATCGAACGCCAACACCGTCGTTGTCGTCATCGTTTTTGTTCCCTCCCTCCGGCGGAGCCGATTATTTCATTTTTTGCAGCAATTGAATCCGGTAGGCTTCGCTCTCCAAGGACGCGATCTCCTCGAACTCTTCCTTCGTCAGAACTTTAGGCTCCTTGATCGCCTTGGCGATCAGGAAAATTTTCGCGCTCTCCTCGACGACTTCCGTCCGGTAGTAGGCTTCGCGCAAATTGCGTCCGGTCGTGACCAAGCCGTGGTTGCCCAGCAGAATCGACGAGTACTCGATCTTCTCCGCGACCGCGTCGGCCAGCTTGTCGGTCGTCGGCAGCACGTAATCGACGTAGACGGTTTTGCCGACGAGCGCGGCCTGGTCCGGGAACATGATCGGCAGATCCTTCTCCACCAGCGTAAAAGCGATGCAATAAGGCGGATGCGTATGCACCATGGCGCCGATGTCCGGATTTTGCCGGTAGGCGTACAAGTGCATCAGCACCTCGGAAGATGGCCGCAAGCCGATATCCGCGATTTGCCCAGTGGCGATGTCGACCTCCACCCATTGCTCGGGCTCGATCTCGTCCAGGGCGAAGCCGCTCGGGGATAAATACATTTTGCCTTCGTGCCGCGCGCTCAGGTTGCCGCCCGGTCCGACGACCAGCTTGTTCGCGACCGTCTTTCTGGCGTACTTGCATAATTCTTGCCGGATCTCTTGGCTGCTCATCGTTTGTTTGCTCCAATCTATGGACAGACGACTGCCGCCCGCCTCGCGCGCGAAACGGACGACAGCCCCGTCGGGATCTTATTTGTACAGCGGTCCGAAGTTGGCGCAGGCGCGATAGTCCGCGCTCTCCGGATTGTCCGTTCCGAACAGTCCCCATGCGCGCGGGCGGAAAATTTTCTCTTCCGGCACGTTGTGCATGCTGACCGGAATGCGCAGCATCGAAGCGAGCGTAATTAAGTCCGCGCCGATATGCCCGTAGCTGAGCGAGCCGTGGTTCGCGCCCCAATTGTCCATGACGTCGTACACGTTCTTGAACGAGCCTTTGCCCGTCAGAATCGGCGCGAACCAAGTCGTCGGCCACGTCGGATCCGTCCGCTTATCCAGCGTATCGTGGACTTCGGGCGGCAGATCGACGGAATAGCCTTCCGCGATTTGCAGCACGGGTCCGATGCCTTTGACCAAGTTCAGGCGGGACATCGTCAGCGGCATGCCGCCGCGCGTCAGGAAGTCGGAAGAATAGCCGCCCCCGCGGAAGTACTCCACGTTCGCCGGGCGCCAGGAAGTCGCGTCCAGACACTTCCGGGCTTCCTCTTCGGTAATTTCCCAGTAAGGCTTCATGACCGGCTTGCCGTCCTTCGACTGCTCGCCCGTTCCGTCCATCGTCGCGGATCCGGAATTGATCAGGTGCAGAATGCCGTTCGCGGCTTCGCCCGACAGCTTGTGGCCCGTGACGCGTTCGACGGATTCGGGACTCCAGTACGTGCGGACGTCGGCGAAGATTTGCGCCGTATTGGTCAGAAGGTAGCCGAACAGCATGACCGCTCCGTTCAGACTGTCGTTCTCCGTCGCGACGATGTAAGGCGCGCGAATGCCGTTCCAGTCGAACGAGGAGTTCAGAATCGTCTCCATGAAATCGCCGTTCGGGAAATGGTCCGTCCATTGGCGCTGGCCCTGGAAGCCGGAAGCGATCGCGTTATGCCCGTTCGCTTCTTCGCCGAAGCCGAGCTCGGCGAGACGCGGATTGCCGATCATCAGATCGCGGGCGATGATCGTCATCTTGACGACAGTCTCCCAATCCCGGTCTTTCTTGGCACGGCTTAATTGAATGTCCTCCGCATTGTTGTCCGGTCCTTCGATGCAGTTTTGCTTGACCCATGCGAGCGCTTTCTCGTACTCCGTCGGATCGTAAATGCTTTCGTTCATGCGGCGCACGAATTCGCTCATGTCGATATATTCCGTGCGCATGCCTAGATACTCTTGGAAGAAGCCGTCGTTCACGATCGAGCCGGCGATCCCCATCGAGACGGATCCCATCGCCAGGTAGGATTTTCCTTTCATCAGCGCAACCGCGAGACCCGCGCGCGCGAAGCCGAGCAGCTTGTCTTTGACGTCTTCGGGAACTTCCGTGGAACCGGCGTCCTGGACGTCATGGCCGTAAATGCCGAATGCCGGCAGGCCCTTCTGCGCGTGAGCGGACAAGACGGCCGCAAGGTAGACGGCTCCCGGACGTTCCGTTCCGTTAAAGCCCCAGATCGCTTTCGGAATGGCCGGATCCATGTCCATCGTCTCCGTGCCGTAGCACCAGCAAGGCGTTACCGTGATCGACACGCCGACGTTTTCCTTGGCGAATTTGGCGGCCGCTTCCGCGGATTCTGCCACCCCGCCGATCGTCGAATCGGCGATGACGCATTGGACGGGCGATCCGTCCGGGTAACGGAGGTTGTCGGAAAGCAGCTTGGCAACGCCTCTCGCCATGTTCATCGTCTGATCTTCCAGGGATTCCCGGACGCCTCTGCGGCGACCGTCGATCGTCGGACGAATGCCGATCTTCGGAAACTCGCCTTTCCATCTGAACTGTTGATCTGCCATGGGGTACCCTCCACAAATTGAATTAATGTTACCGATAACCCTAAAGTAACAAGGAAAACGCTTGCTGTCAATTCTTTAATTTTGTAAGATAGAATCACAAATTGACGACGAGGAGCTTCACTGCATGGTCACGATCTACGATATTGCCGCGAAAGCGGGCGTGTCCGCAATGACGGTATCGAGAGTTATCAATAACACCGGCAAAATCAGCGATAAAACGCGGGCGAAAGTGCGCCGCGTGATGGAAGAGCTGAATTACGTGCCGAACCATATGGCGCGCAGCCTTGTGCTGCAGCAGAGCAAAGTGCTGTTCCTGCTCATTACGGACATTACGAACCCTTTCTATACGACGGTCGCCCGGGGCGCGGAGGATGCCGCGAAGAAGCACGGCTACCGCCTGCTGTTCGGCAACTCCGACGAAAGCCTCGAGAAAGAAAAGGACTACATCGACACCATTCTCGCCACGAGAGCGGACGGCGTGCTCGTCGCTCCGGCCGGGGACCTGTCGCTGCCCCACCTGGAGACGCTGCGCCGGCACCGCGTTCCGTTCGTGCTGCTCGACCGGGAAGTGCCGGGCATGGACAGCGACGTCGTGCTCGGAGACAGCAAGGAAGGCGCGCGCAAGCTCGTCGACCATCTGACTTCGCGGGGGCATCGGCGGATCGCCCTTATCAACGGCTCGCCGCTCATCTCCAGCGCGCGGCTTCGGCTGGAAGGCTATCGCGAGGCGCTGAAGCTGAACGATATCCCTTTCGATCAGGAGCTCGTGCTGGAAACGGCGTTCGAGCCTCAAAGCGATCTGTCCGAGATCGAGAGCTGGCTCGACCGGATGGCCCCTTTCCCGACCGGCATCGTCGCGGGGAACAACGTGCTCGCCGTCGAGGTCATCCGCACGTTGCGCGCGCGCGGCGTCGGGGTTCCGGAGCAGGTGTCGGTCGTCTGCTTCGACGATCTCGGCCCTTACTCCGACATCGACCCGTTCCTGACCGTCATCGCCCAGCAGGCATACCAGTTCGGCTATCTCGGCACGCAGATGCTCGTCGACCGCATCCAGGAACGCGAAATCGACGGCCTGCCATGGAAAAAAATCGTGCTCCCGGCCGACCTGATCGAGCGCCGCTCGGTAAGGAAGTTAATTTGAGGATTGTGCCTTAGGGAGGGGCGGTTACGCGGCGGAGTGGAAGTTGAAAAACGCTAATGTAGAGTTGTCAATTTCATGCTTCAACTACAATTAACTACATGCAAAAAAAATCTTTTTGTGATATACTCGCGATAGTATATGTGAAGGAGCCGTGCTGCTAACACGACTCCCCACAACAGCCGCTTTTAAGGGCGGAAGGCTTCTCAGGCAATCCGGTAAATAGACCGATTCCTTTGGTGGAGGGCGGTCTATTTGCGTTTAAAGGACAGTATCGCAACGATCATTTTGTAGATTGAGCGGCGATAGTGTCGTTCATTTTGTCGTTTGCCATGTGCAAGCCACACCTGCGAAATTCGCGCCTCGCCCCTCATCCCCGCCGGCTTACGCGGCCCGCGTACAGGGCAATCAAGAAACCGGCGATTAAAGCCGCTGCATAAATCAATACGTTCAGCGCTCCGCCGGAAAAGCCCGGAAACAGCACGACGGTCGAGCCCGCGACGAGTCCGATCATGATCGCATACATGAACAATTTGTACCGGTTCAGCAGAAATCGAATGAGCTTGCTTGTGATCAGCACGCCTGCCGCGATGCCGGAGCCGATCGTAAGCACGACGGGAATATCCAGTTCGGATATCGCCGTGATCGCCGTGTAATAAACGCCCAGAATGGTCAGGACAAGCGCGCCGCTTATCCCCGGCAAGACCAAGGCCGTACTCGCCAGCCACCCCGAAACGAACAAAAACAGATAATCGCCGGCGGTCAGCTCCGTCATCGCAGCGGTTCCGGAATCGTCCAGAAACCGGGTCGCCGCTACCGCGAAGATCGCGAGCAGCATAACCAAATAATGCACGAACCGGAACGATCCGCGACCTTCCTGAAGGGACGACTTCCACAGCGAAGGCAATATGCCGATGACCAATCCCATAAACAGGAAGTGGGTAGGCTGCCGATAATGCTCCAATAAGTAGCTAATGACTAGAACGGAAACGATAAAACCGCCGACCATTCCGATTCCGATCGGGATCAAATACGAGACGCCTTCCTTCCACCGCCTGGACGTCAAGTTACCAATCGCTTCGATCAGCTTCTCGTAGATTCCCATTAACATGGCGATCGTGCTGCTGCTTACGCCGGGAACCGTCTCGACCATCCCCATGGCCATTCCCTTAAAGATTGCTTTCCAGTTCAACATGTTCTCCTCCAAGCTGACATCAATCGACACCCCCATATTGTACCTCAACCCGTCGACTCTCGGAAACTATCTTCAGATTCAAGCCTTCCGAACGCCGCCGGGAGATTGCTATTCCGTCCTATCGTCCTATCTTCCACCGTCATCGCTCTCTTTGCCCTCGTCATCCCGCCGCCTAATTCGTTCCGCTTGCCTCGTCATCCCGTTCCTCCCATCCTCCTGTTGCCCCGTTACCCCACTGCCTCGTTCCCTTTTCCCGTTCCGCCCGCCTTCTGCCCGTTCCTCTACCAACCTTCGTTCCCTTTTCCCCGTTCCGTCCGCCTCTTTGCCCCGCCGCCCAGGCCGTTCGGACAGAGAATCCGCTATTTGCGAAAAAAACGGGTTTTGCGTGCCTATGCGGACTGAGAATCCCTTATTTGCTTCGATGACGGCCATTTCGGCCACCAAAAATGGAAATAACGGATCGTCTGTCCGGATCGCCTTCAAAAAGTGGGGGGTTCGACAAAATAACGTCATCTGAGTCCGTTAGCCAAAGTCCGAGCGGCGTATTCGAACACATCAAAAAAGCCGATCCTGGGATCGGCTTCGCGGCATTCGCAACAGTTAACTTTCCAACCAAACCGTCTTTTCCGCGGCGGGAGTGCGCGTAACCGCGGGCTGCGGCATATCGGGATAGCCGACGAATACGAGTCCGACAAGCTGCTCCCGCTCCGCGAGACCGAAAGCTATTTTCATTTTCGGATGGTAGGCCGGATTGCCCGTGCGCCATACCGCGCCGAGTCCGTTCGCGTGAGCCGAGAGCAGCAGGTTTTGCACGGCGGCATGAACCGCTGCCAACTCCTCTCTCTCCTCGACGCGCGGGTCGTCCGACGGCGAACACACGACCGCGATGACGACGGGGGAACGATAAGCTTTGGCCAGCTCTTTTTCGATCCGCTGCTCTCGTTCCTCCCCGACCAAATCGCGATAGGAATCGGCATTAACGTCCGCGTACGCATTTCCCAACACTTTGCGTCCTTCCCCGGTCATGACGATAAACCGCCACGGTTCGGTGCGATGATGGTTCGGCGCCCAGATGGCCGCTTCGATCAATTTTTCCACGAGCTCCCTAGGCACAGGGTCCTTTTTGACTTTGCCGATGCTGCGTCTGCCCTTTACGATTTCCTCAAAGCTTGCCAATGCTCCCTCTCCCCTCGATTTTCACAAACCATAAATTGTAAAAAGTCCGCCACTCCTGATTGAAAGGGATATGGATAACACGCATCCCATGGCGCCTTACCTCCGACCGCTCCTGACCGAACGGGATATCGGAATAACGCATCCGACCGGCGCCTTCGTCGCCATCCCGCCCGTGCAAAGGCAGCCCGCGCGGCCGCCGATGTTCACCCCGCGTGCGCCGCGACGCCGCCGCCCGCGAACTGGCTGTTGTACAAGTCGGCATAGAAGCCATCTTGCGCCAGCAGCTCGGCGTGCGAGCCCTTTTCGACGATGCTGCCGCGGTTCATGACGAGGATAAGGTCCGCGTCGCGGATCGTCGACAGCCGGTGCGCGATGACGAAGCTCGTTCTTCCCTTCATCAGCTCATTCATCGCCTTCTGGATATGAACCTCCGTCCGCGTATCGACGCTGCTCGTCGCCTCGTCCAGAATCAGGATGGCGGGATCCGCCAAGATCGCCCTCGCGATCGTCAGCAGTTGTTTCTGTCCTTGCGACAAATTGGTCGCCTCTTCATTTAACACCGTATCGTAGCCCTCTGGCAAGGTACGGATAAAATGATCCGCATGGGCGGCCTTGGCGGCCTCGACGACTTCCTCCTCCGTCGCGCCCGCCCTGCCGTACGCGATGTTGTCCCGGATCGTGCCGTTGAACAGCCACGTATCCTGCAGCACCATCCCGTACAGGCTGCGGAGATGGCTCCGTCTCATCTGCGCGATGTTCTGCCCGTCGATCGTAATGCTGCCGCCGTTCACCTCGTAGAATCGCATGAGCAGGTTAACGAGCGTCGTCTTGCCCGCGCCCGTCGGTCCCACGATGGCCACCGTCTGCCCGCTGCGGACGTCGATATCCATGTTCTCGATCAGCATCGCCTCATTCGTATAACCGAAGCTTACGCCGCGCATCGCCACGTCGCCTTTCGGAGAGGTCAGCCGCACCGCTTCCCGGCCTTCCGCTTCCGGCGTTTCTTCCTCTTCGTCGAGCAGCTCGAAGACGCGTTCCGCCGAAGCGATCGTCGACTGGATCAGGTTCGCGATATTCGCCGTCTGCACGAGCGGCATCGAAAATTGTCTCGCGTACTGAATGAACGCCTGAATATCGCCGATGGATATCGAGCCCCTCGTGACCATGATCCCCCCGACCACGCTGATGAAGACGTAGCCGATATTGCTGACCATGTTCATCAGCGGCATGATGTTGCCGGAGACGAACTGCGCCTTCATGCCCGATTCGTACAGCCGGTCGTTAATTTCGTCGAACTTGGCGACGGACTTGTCCTCTTGCCCGTACGCTTTGACGATCCGATGGCCCGAATACATTTCCTCGACGTGTCCGTTCAGCATGCCGAGCTCCGCCTGCTGCGATTTGAAATACTTTTGCGACCTAGTCGCCGCTCCCCGAATGACGATCATAGACAAAGGCAGCGTAAGCAGCAGGATCAGCGTCAGCCACGGACTGATGATCAGCATCATCACGATGACGCCGACGATCGTAATGAGCGAATTGATGAGCTGGGTCATGCTCTGCTGCAAGGTGTTGCTGATGTTGTCGACGTCGTTCACCGCGCGGCTGAGAATGTCCCCGTGGGAGCGGCTGTCGAAATATTTGAGCGGAAGCTTGCCCAGCTTGGCGTTCAACTCGTTGCGCAGGCCGTATACCGTCTTCTGCGCGACGCCCGCCATCAGAAACTGCTGGATGTAGCTGAAAATCGAGCTGACCACGTACAGTCCGGCCAAGAACACGACGATTTGCCAGATGCCCGCCATGTCGAAATGCGCGTTCGGATCGCCGTTGATCTTCCCCATCATGCCTTCGAACAGCTTCGTGGTCGCTTCTCCCAGCACTTTCGGGCTGTAGATCCCGAACGCCGCGCTCGCGATCGCGGCAAGCAGCACGACCAGAAGCTTCATCCGCTGCGGGCGCAGGTAGCCCAACAGCCGGCGAAGCGTTCCCTTGAAGTTCTTCGCCTTCTGTATCGGCATGCCCATTCCGCCTCCGGGACCCATGCCGGGACCGATGCCCGGACCTCTTCCCGGCCCGCCCGGATTGCCGCCTTGCCTGCTCATGCGATCTCCTCCTCGGACAGCTGCGAAGAGACGATCTCGCGGTAGACGTCGCAGCTTTTCATAAGCTCCTTGTGCGTGCCGATGCCCGCGACTCGCCCTTCATCCAGCACGACGATCCGGTCGGCGTCCATGACCGTGGCGACGCGTTGGGCGACGATGATGACCGTCGATTCCGACGTCTCGTTCCTGAGCGCCGCCCGCAGCTTGGCATCGGTCTTGTAATCGAGCGCCGAGAAGCTGTCGTCGAACACGTAGATCGCCGGTTTCCGCACGAGCGCCCTCGCGATGGACAAGCGCTGCTTCTGTCCCCCGGACAGATTGGCGCCGCCCTGCGAGACCGGCGACGCGTAGCCTTCCGGCATCGCCTCGATAAAATCCCCGGCCTGCGCCGTATTCGCCGCGTGCCGAACCTCCTCGTCGGTCGCGTCTTCTTTGCCGTAACGGATGTTGTCCGCGACCGTCCCCGTAAACAGCTGCGCCTTCTGCGGCACCAGACCGATCATCGCGCGAAGCGCCTCGACCGAATGCTCCCGGACGTCGATCCCGTCGACGCGCACCGTTCCTTCCTCGGCGTCGTAAAATCGCGGTATCATGCTGATCAACGTCGACTTGCCCGAGCCGGTTCCGCCGATAATGGCGGTCACTTCGCCCGGCAAGCCGCGGAAGCTGATGCCGGAGATCGCCGCATTCTCCGCGCCGGGATACCGGAAGGAGACGTTCTCGAACTCGACCGTACCGCGCGGAACCGCCGTCGCGCCCGGACGGCCTCCCGCGTTCCCCGCCGGTTTCGCAGCCGGAACGGATTCCCGGCCATGCTCGCGCGAATCCCGGCCCAGCTCCAGCACCTCGTTGATCCGCCCCGCGGACACCGCGGCCCGCGGCAGCATGACGAACATCATCGATACCATCAGCAGCGAAAACAGAATTTGCATCGCGTATTGCAGAAACGCCATCAAGTCCCCGACCTGCATATAGCCGTTGCTGATGCGAATGCCTCCGAACCAAATAATCGCAAGCGAAGAGAAGTTCAGAATCAGCATCATCATCGGCATCATGAACGCCATGATCTGGTTCACGCGGATCGCCGTCTGCGTCAAATCCCGATTCGCTTCCTCGAACCGCCGCTCCTCGTGGCCGACGCGGTTGAACGAGCGGATGACCCGAATGCCCGTCAAGCCTTCCCTGAGCACGAGGTTCAGCTTGTCGATTTTCTTCTGGATCGCCCGAAAATACGGCAGCCCTTTGCTCGCGATCAAATAGATCGTCAGCGCGAGCACGGGAAGAGCGCCGACGAATACGAGAGACAGCCGCGCGTCCATCGAGACGGCCATGATCAGCCCTCCGACGCACATCATCGGCGCGGCGACCATCATGCGCATGATCATGATCAATACTTGCTGAACTTGCGTAATATCGTTGGTCGTGCGGGTAATCAGCGACGCCGTGCCCAGCTTGTCGAACTCCGGCAGCGAGAAATTCTCGACCTTGCGGAACGTCTTGCTGCGGACGTCCCTGCCGAAGCCTGCGGCGATCCGCGCGGACAAGTAACTGGCCGCAACCGAGACGAGCGTGCCGACCGCGGTTACGGCCAGCATGAATCCGCCGACCTTCCAAATGTAAGGAATGTTACCTTTCACGACGCCTTCGTTCACGGTGTCCGCCATCAACGTCGGAAGGTAGAGCTCGCTCAACGATTGAAGAAGAATCAGAATCATGACCGCCGCGACCAACCACCGATACGGCTGCAAAAATCGGAAAAGCTTCAACACGTCTTATCAACTCCGGATCCTCGAAATCTCTAGCAAATGACCATCCTATGTCAACAAGATCATATGATGTCATTATGAACGGAGTATGAACGAAAAACAAATAGCGCCCCGGAGGGCGCCTATCGAACGCGCGATGAGAACGAACAACGAATGTTGCGGTCTACGGACCCGCGCGGTCAGCTCAATTCCAAGCCGAGCTTGTCGGCGACCGAACGCATTTTCGCCGGAAGCGGCGCCTTGAACTCCCGGCCGTCCGGCAGGACGATTCTCCAGGCGTGGAGGAGCTGATGGTTGACGTCGCCGAACCGCTTGCCTCCGTATTTGATGTCGCCGAGCAGCGAATGCCCGATATGCTGGAAATGGGTTCGGATCTGGTGCGTCCGCCCGCTGATCAGCTCGATTTCGACGAGGGAATAGGCGTCCCCGGTCTGCAGCGCGCGATAGCGGGTTTCGGCGGACTTCGCCAGCACGTCGTCCGGTCGCCCGGCACGCGGGTCCAGGACGCGAGTTCGGTTGTTCCTCTCGTCCCGCACGAGCTCTCCCTTCATCTCTCCTTCCCCCGTCAGGCGGCCTTCCACGATCGTCAAGTAATACTTTTGCAGCTCGTGCTTCCGAATCCATTCGTTCAGCCGGTGAAGCATGCCCGCCGTCTTCCCGACGAGCACGATGCCGCTCGTGTTGCGGTCGAGCCGGTTCGCCGTGGCCGGCATGAACAGCGGACTGTCCAGCTCCCCATTGCGGTACAGGTACGCATGGACGCGATTGATCAGCGTGCCCTTCTGGTCCGACCGGTCGGGATGGGTTAGCATCCCGGCCGGCTTAACGACGACAAGCAGCTCCTCGTCCTCGTGCAGCACGTCGATCTTCGCGTTCACGCCGACGTACTTCGCCTTCTTTTGGCCGATGCTCGCCTCCTTGAAGACGGATTCCTCGACGTACAGCATCAATTCGTCCCCCACCGTCAGCTCGTAATTTTGGTTTTTCCGCTTGCCGTTCACTTTCGCCTTGCCGTTGTCGATCATCTTGTAGATTTGCCCTAGCGGCAAGTTCGGCATCAGGTTTCTCAAGTAACGGTGCAGCCTTTTGCCGCTTTCCGAAGCGGTGATCTTGCGGTTGATCATCGAATTTATCTCCTCTGGCTGTAATACGCGCGAAATACGATGTCTTGATTATAGTTGCCGAAGCCGGCGCCGTACAATGTCATGCCTCCGACGTGGGCCGCGTCCTCCTCGACGGCGAAGCGCAGCGTCCAGAATTGTCCGTCCTGGCGGAAATCCGCGATCGTGACGTCGGACAGGCGCTGCCCGTCCATGTAAGTGCCGTCCGCACCGACGCGCAGCACCTTCAGCAAGCCGTATTGGTTCATGCGGATGCCCCACCAATCCGGCGTATACCGGCCGCGGGCGTTCGTGCCGTAATCTCCCGGGCTCGTCCATTCGCCGAGACGCGTCCCGTTCAAATAAAACCGGATGTCCGAAGGCCACTGTTCGTTCGCGCCGGGCGCTTCCGAGGCGATCTCGAAAGAAATTTCCACTTCTTCGAGCCGCTGGCTCGGCCGGACGTAATTGGGGATGCGATATTCGACGAAGCCTTGGCCGAACCAAAGGATCGCCGCGTTCACCCGCTCGGGATCGAGGAAGTAACGGGGATCGTCGAATTGCCCGACAAGCTTCTCCCGGGTCGCGAGCCCGCAGGTCGGCAACGCTTCGATCGTCGTATAGTGGCCGACGGGAATCGTCTGCTCGTGATACAACCTCTCCTCCGCGCCCGCCTCCGGCAAGGCGATCCGGATTTCCGACTCCGCGAGCGAGCAGATTTTGTGCGTGCCGCCTTGCTTGCGCACCATCTTCGTCGCGATCAATCCGCCCTGCTCCAGCTTGCGGACGTGCATCGTCACGATGGCGCCGCTCAATTCGAGGCGTTCGGCGATTTCCTTCAGGTTCATCGGCTTCTCTGCGAGCAGCTCGAGCACGCGCAGCCGCACATCGCTCGCCAACGCTTCGTACAGAGGCAGCCATTTGCGCTCCGTATTCGCTTTGATCATTCCGTCCCGCTCCTTCCGCTCCGTCTTCGCCGTTCCCGCTCGCCCGGCGAGACGTCTATCTTTGATTAATATAAATATAAATTCTGTAAAGATCAAATCGAGACTCGAAAATTATCGTTGCTTTTCGCCGCTCTATCCGGTTAAATAGAAAAAGAAATGACATTTATATTTATCGATTCATATTTTCATTAATCATTATAAGCGAAGGAGAGAAAAAAGTATGTGTTCCCGAAAAGCTTCCATGATCGTCGACAAGGATTTCGTCATCTCCCGGATCGATGACCGATTGTACGGCTCGTTCATCGAGCATCTCGGCCGCGCGGTGTACGGCGGCATTTACGAACCGGGCCATCCCGATGCGGACGAAAGGGGATTCCGCAAGGATGTGCTCGCGCTCATCCGCCGGCTGCGGGTGCCGATCGTCCGTTATCCCGGCGGCAACTTCGTGTCGGGCTACGATTGGAAGGACGGCGTCGGCCCGCGGGAGCTTCGGCCGAAGCGCCTGGAGCTGGCTTGGCGCACGGTCGAGCCGAACGCGTTCGGCATGAACGAATTCGCGGAATGGAGCCGCGCCGCCGGCACGGAAGCGATGTGGGCGATCAATCTCGGCACGCAAGGCGTCGACGACGCCCGCGCCATCGTCGAATACGCGAACCATCCCTCCGGGTCTTATTGGAGCGACCTGCGCGTCAGCCATGGTTATAAGCAACCCCATAAATTCAAAACCTGGTGCCTCGGCAACGAGATGGACGGCCCCTGGCAGATCGGCGCCAAGACGGCCGTCGAGTACGGTCGCATCGCCGCCGAATCGGCGAAGGTCATGAAATGGGTCGATCCGTCGATCGAGCTCGTCGCCTGCGGCAGCTCCGGCAAACAGATGGCGACCTACCCCGAATGGGAAGCGACCGTTCTCGACCATACCTACGAGCACGTCGAATTCCTGTCCTTGCACAGCTACTACGGCAACGCTGACAACGACACGCCGACGTTCCTCGGCCGTTCGCTCGAGATGGAGGACTTTATCCGCAGCGTCGCCGCGACGTGCGATTACGTCAAAGCGAAAAAAAGAAGCAAAAAAACGATGATGCTGAGCTTCGACGAGTGGAACGTCTGGTTCCATTCGAACGAAGCCGACAAAAAAATCGAGCCCTGGCAGATCGCGCCCCCGCAGTTGGAAGACATCTACACGATGGAAGACGCGCTCGTCGTCGGCTGCTTGCTGATCGCCTTGATGAAGCATTCCGACCGGGTTCGGATGGCTTGCCTCGCGCAGCTCGTCAACGTCATCGCCCCGATCATGACCGAGAACGGCGGCCGGGCTTGGGCCCAGACGATCTATTACCCGTATCTGCACGCATCGGTCTACGGCCGCGGCCAAGCGCTCGTGCCGCTCGTGCAATCGCCGAAATACGATACGAAACAATTGTCGGACGTCCCCTATCTCGAATCGATCGCCGTCCATAACGACGTCTCCGGCGAAGTGACCGTGTTCGCCGTCAACCGCGATCTCGACCACGAGCTTCCGCTCGACATCGACTTGCGCAGCTTCGGCGCCTGCGAGGTCGTCGAGCACCTCGTGCTGGCGCACGACGATCTGAAGGCGACCAACACGGCGGTCGATCCTGACCGCGTCGCGCCCCATGCCGGAGGCGACGCGACCGCAGACGGCGCCGGCATTCGCGCGACGCTGAAGCCGGCTTCCTGGAACGTCGTGCGCGTTCGTCTTGTCTAAAGCTTGCATTCGCGGGGGATGCGGAACAGGTCGGCTGCTTCCCCCGCGATTTTTACGTTGTGAAATATTATAATTTTTATAGGAAAGTCTCCCAAAAAGCAATGCGATGTGGTATACTGAAAGCGCTACCACCGAAACATCATTCTAAGGGGGAATTGGAACGATGAATGTAGCGCTGCAGGAGAAGAACGTCTACGAGGACTTCGAACCGCGTCAAGACATTTTGTACTTCAAAGTCGGAGCGCACGGCTTGATCAGCTTTCACGGACGGAACTACAATATCAAAAAAAGACTGTCCGCCGAAGAAAGAAACCGGCTCTTGTCGGACTCCTCCACGTTTTTTCGCATCTCGTCGGATTGCTACGTCAACGTTCGCAACATTTCGGTCATGGGGGATCACTACCTGTTTTTCGACGACACCTCCAAGCGGCTGCCTTGCTCCCACCGCAAGCAACAATTGATTCGCCAACTGCTGGACCGCTGAACGTCCGCATTCGCCGGCCAACGGTCGAAGCCCGGGTTCGCGCCTTAGGAGACGCCTCCTTCGGTCGAACCCGGGCTTCGGCCGTTTCGCGATGCGTAAAACGTCCGGGAACTGCTTATTCTAATTGCTAATCGATTCCATCCATGAACCGCGGAGGGTCTTATGTCCATCGTCGAAGTCAAGGAGCTGACGAAAATTTTCGGGCCGGAGCCCGATAAAGCCTTGGCCATGCTCGCCAAAGGCGCGTCCAAAAAGGAAATTTACGAGAAAACCCGGCACACCGTCGGCGTGAACCGCGTCAGTCTCGCTATCGAAGAAGGCGAAATCTTCGTCATCATGGGACTGTCCGGAAGCGGCAAGTCGACGCTCGTCCGCATGCTGAACCGGCTGATCGAGCCGACGAGCGGCAGCGTGCTGGTCAATGGCAAAAACATTGTCGCCATGAGCGTGCAGCAGCTGCGGGAAACGAGACGGAAATCGATGGCGATGGTGTTCCAGAAATTCGCGCTTTTCCCCCATCGCACCGTCATCGAGAACGTGGAGTTCGGATTGGGGATTAAAGGCGAGGCCCGCAGCTCGCGCCGCGAGAAGGCTTTGCGCAATCTTGAAATGGTCGGCCTGAAAGGGATGGAAACGAGCTATCCCGACCAATTGAGCGGCGGCATGCAGCAGCGCGTCGGCTTGGCCCGGGCGCTGGCCAACGAGCCCGACATCCTGCTGATGGACGAGGCGTTCAGCGCGCTCGACCCGCTCATCCGCAAGGATATGCAGGACGAGCTGCTCGAGCTGCAGCAAAATATGAAAAAAACGATCATCTTCATTACGCACGACCTCGATGAGGCGCTTCGGATCGGGGACCGCGTGGCGCTCATGCGCGACGGTTCGATCGTGCAGATCGGCACCCCCGAGGAAATCATGATCAATCCGGCCAACAAATTCGTCGCCCGATTCGTCGAAGACGTCGATCTCTCGAAGGTGTTGACCGCCTCCCATGTCATGCGAAGGCCGGAAACGATCGGACCGGATCGCGGACCGCGCGTCGCGCTGCAATTGATGCGGGATAGCGGCGTATCCAACCTGTACCTCGTCGACAAGACGCGCAGGCTGATCGGGGCGATCTCCGCCGAGGACGCTTCGGAGGCCGTCAAGACGGGCAAGTCGCTCGTCGAGATCGCCGTACGCGACGTTCCCGTCTTCCGCCCGGACCAGCATTTGAACGAATTGTTCGACGTCGTCAGCAACACGCGTATTCCCGCCGCGGTCGTCGGGGACGACGGCAAGCTGCTCGGCATCATTTTGCGCGGGGCGGTGCTGGCGGCGCTGTCCGGCGGCCATGATCAGCCCGAGGGAGGCGACTTTACGACATGACCAAGCTTCCGCTCGCCCGCTGGGTCGAGACGCTCGTCGCTTGGGTCGGGGACAATCTCGGCTTCCTGTTCGACTTCCTCTCGACCGTCATCGGCGGCGCCGTGAACGCCTTCTCTTCGTTTTTTCACGCGCTGCCGGAATGGGCCGTCATCGCGCTGGTCTCCGCGCTCGCTTTCCGGCTAGGACGCTGGCCGCTGGCCGCGTTTACGCTGTTAGGCCTGCTGCTGATCTGGAATCTCGGCTATTGGAACGCCACGATGGACACGACGGCGCTCGTGCTGACTTCTTCCGTCATCTCCATCGTGCTAGGGTTGCCGCTGGGCATCGCCTGCGCCGGCGCGCGCTCCGTTCAGAACGTCGTTACGCCGATTCTCGACTTCATGCAGACGATGCCCGCGTTCGTCTATTTGATTCCGGCCGTGACCTTCTTCGGGCTGGGCGTCGTGCCGGGCGTCATTGCGTCCGTCATTTTCTCGATCGCGCCGACGATCCGTTTGACGAATCTGGGCATCCGGCAAGTTCCCGCGGATCTGATCGAAGCATCCGACGCGTTCGGATCGACGCCGGGCCAGAAGCTCTTCCAAGTTCAGCTTCCGCTCGCCTTGCCGAACATCATGGCGGGCATCAACCAGACGATCATGCTGTCGCTGTCGATGATCGTCATTGCCTCGATGATCGGGGCGCAAGGCGTCGGAGCGGACGTATTGCGCGCGGTTACCCAGCTCAACATCGGCAGAGGCTTCGAAGCCGGCTTGTCCGTCGTCATTCTCGCCATCGTCCTGGACCGGCTGTCACAGCGGATCGTCCGCCCCGGTCGGCGCAAGAGCAAAGTCCGCACGAAAAAGACGGCTTAATCCCTCTATGGGATCAGCCATTCCATAATCATACCCGCCGTCTCTTCGATCGCCTTTTCGGATACGTCGATAACGGGGCATTGCAATCGATCCATGATGCCGGCGGCGAAACGCAGCTCCCTCTCGATCCGCTCCAACGACGCGTAGTTGGCTTGACTGGGCAATCCGAGCGCCTTCAGCCTCTCGGTCCGGATCTTCAGCAGCCGTTCCGGCTGCATCGTCAATCCGACAAGCAGCCGGTTGGATGCCGCGAACAATTCATCCGGCGGCTTGACCTCGATCGTCAGCGGGTAGTTGGCCGTCTTGATGCCTTTGTGGGCCAAATAGATGCTTAACGGCGTTTTCGACGTGCGCGACACGCCGACGAGCACGACCTGCGCCTGAAGCAAGCCGCGGGCGTCCTTGCCGTCGTCGTATTTGACCGCGAATTCGATCGCTTCGATTTTCCGATAGTAATTTTCGTCCATTTCGTGCAGCAAGCCGGGCTTGTACTTCGGAGAATCGTTGAACGTATCGATAAAGGCTTGCATCATCGGTCCCATCACGTCAACCGCCCGGACGCCGCCCCGGATCGATTCCTCCCGCATCGTGTCGCGCAGCTCGGGCTGCACGAGCGTATACGCGATAAACCCGCCCGCATGCTGGGCTTCCGCGATAATCGCTTTAATCTCGTCTTCATGCTTGATGTTGCCGTACCGCTTGATCCTGACCTGCTCGGTCTTGAATTGGCGGGCGGTCGCCCTGGCGACGGCTTCCGCGGTCTCGCCGACGGCGTCCGAACAGACGAAAATCGTTTTCCGGCTAATCTCCGACATTCCTTCTCCCCCTACTCCACGATGAACCCGGAAGTCAAATCCACCAAGGCTTGCGTCATGTTCGTTTTCGTGATCCGTCCGACGACCTCGAGCCTCGAAACGTCGGGATGCGCGTGCACGACCGGCAGTCCGCCGACCTGGCGGTCCAGCATTTTCCTGGCAGCGTCCAGCAAGGAATCGTCGGGCGTCGCGTAGGCCAGGCGAGGCATTCGGGTCATCGCCATGCTGATCGGGATGGCGGCCGCATTCGGATTGCCGAGCGTCACCTTGAGCAAATCCTTCAAGGAGACCATGCCGGCCAGCGCGCCCTGATCGTCGGTGACGGTCAGGAAGCCGGTATTCTCCACGAACAGGGCGATGACCGCGTCGTTGACCGTCGCGCTTTCCGAGATGACGACCGGCCGATTCATGACGTCTTTGACTTTCAAATTCATGACTTTCTCGCTCTGGCGACCTGCCGTCGTCATCGTTTTGCCCAGGAAATACCCGACTTTGGGCTTCGCGTCGAGATAGCCCAGCATGACCAATACGGACAAATCGGAACGGATAGTCGGGCGGCTGATGCCCAGAAATTCGGCGATCTGCTCCCCGGTAACGGGAGCTTGCTTCTTTACGAGGTCGATGATCGAAATTTGCCTTGCCGTAAGTTCGATAGCTGCCACGCTCCTCCAAGTCAACGAAACCTGATCTGATTAATGGTATATCATAAATGGATATGTGACACAACATTTATCGTTTATTTTTTCATTCCGACATCCTGTTGCGATTTTCCCGGAACGGCGCATTCCAGCGCTGAAGCGTCGATGTTCATTTTCGTCGCGGTTCATGGTATATTAGTTGACATTAACGTCGCAGCGCGATTGCTCTATGCCGCCGTCTTGCCGCCTTGTCGTCGTGTCTCCCGTCGTTCCGCCGCCCGTCGTTCTCTTTGCGCCATTGCCCATCGTTCCGCCGTCCATCTCTCTTTTTGCGCCTTCGCCCAACGTTCCGCCGTCCATCGTTCTCTTGGCACCATCGCCCATCGTTCCGCCGTCCATCTCTCTTTTTGCGCCTTCGCCCAACGTTACGCCGTCCATCGTTCTCTTGGCACCATCGCCCAACATTTCGCCGTCCATCGCTCCCTCTGCACCATCGCCCCAAAGCCGTTCGGACAGAGGATCCGCTAATTGTGAACAAAACCGGGTTTTGCGCACCTTTGCGGACAGAGAATCCGTTATTTGGCTCCGAGGTGGCGATTTCGGCCATGGATCATCGAAATAACGGATCGTCTGTCCGAATCGCCTTCAAAATGAGGGGGTTTCAGCAAAATAAGGGCTTCTGTGTCCGTTTAGCACAAGATCATCATGCGGAGTAAGGTCCTTCGGCGTCCATTGACGTTTGAAGAAGCAATATGGAGATCGCTTGGCAATAGGAAAGGAAACTAATCATTAAAAGTGCAAGTTCAAAAAGTCCGATTTTCAGCACCGAGGCTGGTCGTTCGCCTGACGGCGAACTGCTCGCCCATGCATCCAGGAAGGTTGGATGAAGACCGGCGATGAGGAACGGAGCGTAGTCAAAACTACGTGAGTACCGGAAGAACCGGCTGAATTCAAGATTCGACGTCGAATCCGCTTCCTGTATCGCTTCGTGATCAAAATTGGACTTTTTGAACAACCTCTAAAAACAGGATGTGATCGTTATGGACCTGTTGCGGTTGATTCCCGAATTGCCTAAAGTGGATTTGCACGTCCATCTGGACGGCTGCGTCAAACCGTCCACCCTGCTCGATCTGGCCGAGTGGCAGGGCGTAAGCTTGCCCGCGGCCGACGAGGCGGGACTTCTAAAATTCGTGCAGGTCGGCGGGGATTGTTCGAGCTTGACCGAATACTTGGAGCGGTTCGAAATCGTGCTGCCCTTCCTGCAAACGGAGGAAGCGCTGGAGCGCGTCGCATGCGAAGCGGTGGAACAGGCTTCGGCGCACCGGGTGCGATATCTCGAAGTGAGGTTCGCGCCGCGGCTGCACGCGCAGGCCGGATTATCGGCCGACCTGGCGATCGGGCACGTCATTCGCGGCCTGAATCGGGGCGAATCGCGATATGACGTCAAAGCCCGGGCGATCGCCATATGCATGCGCAATCATTCGCCCGGCGACAATCTGGAAGTCGTGGAGGCGGCCGCCCGATACTATGGCAAAGGCTTGGTCGCGATCGACCTGGCCGGCGACGAAGCCGCTTATCCCGCATCCCTGTTCCGGGAAGTGTTCGAGCGGGCGCGCGAACGCGGAATCCCTTATACGATCCACGCCGGGGAAGCCGCCGGAGCGGACAGCATCGAGGAAGCGGTGCTGCGGCTCGGCGCCCAGCGCATCGGGCACGGCGTCCGGCTGAAGGAGAACGAGCGCTTGCTGAACATCGTGCGGGAGAGAAAAATCCCGCTCGAACTGTGCCCGACGAGCAACATTCAGACGAAGGCCGTGGCCGGCTGGGAAGCGTACCCGATCCGCGAATACTTCGAGCGAGGCCTTACGCTGACCGTGAACACGGACAATCCCGGCGTCTCCGGCACCGACATTACGAAGGAATACGTCGCAATCGCGGAGAAATTCGGGTTCACCCTGGACGAGATCGTCGCGCTGCTTCGCAACGGCATCGAAGCGTCGTTTCTGGAGCCCGGCGAGAAGGCGGAACTACGGGAGGATTTCGAACGGCATTTGGCGAAGTTAGGCGTGCTGGAATTCCCGTCCGTATAGCCGAGATCGCGCGGGAAAAGAAAACCGGTTGCGGAAAGCTGTACGCGTCCGTAACCGGTTAAAGGCGCTCTTGGCCGGATTATACCGCGCTCGCGCCATGCGCCTTGTTCGCGAAGGCCCGCGCCAGCTCGCGTAGTTGGTCGTACTTGCCCGCCTTGACGAGCGCGGGATCGAGCAGCTTGCCGCCCATGCCGACGGCGACGGCGCCCGCGTCCAGCACGTCGCGGATGTTCTGCAAGTTCACGCCGCCCGTCGCGATGAACGGGATGTCGTCGAGCGGAGCGCGGACCTCCTTCAAGTATCCGATGCCGAGCGTACCCATCGGGAACAGCTTGATCGCGGACGCGCCGGCCTTGTACGCCTGCACGATCTCCGTCGGCGTCATCGCGCCCGGCCATACGTCGAGTCCCTGCTCCGCGCCGTGATAGATCACTTCCACGTCGACGTTGGGCGAGATCAAATACTCGGCCCCCGCAGCGATCGCTTCCTTCGCTTGTCCGATATCGAGCACGGTTCCCGCCCCGATGCGCATGCGGTCCCCGTATTCCTCGCGCAGCTTGGCGATCATGCCCAGCGCGCCCTCCGTGTTCAGCGTCACTTCCAGGAAGGCAATTCCCCCCTCGGACAATGCCCGGGCAGACGCCTTCACCTCGTCCATTGTCAAACCGCGCGCAATCGCGACGATTTTCTCTCGTACTAATGCGTTCAAAAGTTCGGAAGCCATTCGAAACTCTCCTATCTCGGTCAATGGGCCGTGTTGTTGTTCCCATTGTACCACCATCGGAGGAAAGGAGAAACCGGAGCCGGCGGCAAACCTGAACACCTCAAAGTCAAGAGGATTTCAAACTAAGCCTGTCAAGTGATCTTCCTTGCGATATAAAAAGACCGTTCGATGATGAACGGTCGTCATTAATCAATGAGATTTTTCCCGCAACTGATCGATCTTGTCAGGAGTGAAGCCAGTGGCAGCTGCGATGACCGAAGCGTCCAGTCCCAAGTCAATCATACGTTTGGCGACTTCTTCTTTACCTTCCCGTTTGCCTTCCCGTTTGCCTTCCCGTTTGCCTTCCCGCTTAATATCATCTAGCACTTTTTCGAAGCCCATCATCGACGCATCTCCTTTCACATTTCGAATAAACGTTTGCACATGCGGCTCATTCTCCGGTAATTTTTGCAGGAGAATGTTGGCCATCCAAGCCACAAACTTCTGCTGTCTGTCTTCCGGCAATTGCTGAATCGTCTGTATCAGTTTGCCGAGTCGATCTAATAACTGTTCTTGGTCTTCCGTTTGATCAAGCAAAAAGACGGAACCAATGGTATTGGATAAAGAGAGCAGCTCTTCTTCAGTATAACGAGCCACATCAATGAGCAAATATTCAAAATTCAGCAATTCCGACCCAAACAGTTCTTCATTTCCTAACAGCTTTCGGAATTGGCGCTCAGCGGTCCAGCGTCGTTTCCCATTGTACAACACGATCGGCACAATGGGCGGAAGCCGGAATGCTTTGCGATCGGTTCCGGTCTTCTTCTTGTTTTCCAACAAGTATCGCCAAATCTCCACCTGGTATAACAACAGGCGATACGGCATCTGGAAGTCCACTTTCGACTGCATTTCCAGCAGCAAATAAAACACGACTTCCTGCCCATTTAACTGGACGCGATAAACCAGATCCGCTTCCTTGCGCTTGAAGTCTTGTAGTACGAATGAATGCGGAATTTCTTGTACATTGGTTTCGTCTATACTTTGTACCCATCCTTTATGAACAAAAGAACGGAGCAATTCCACAAACAGTTTCTTGCTGGAAAGCAGGAAACGATACGACGTATCGTGACGCTGGTATATGGATTCCTGGCGTTCATCGGAATTCAATCGTATACACTCCAATCGGTCCTTCTCTTATATTATATCGCTTACTGCAATGGATCACAATGAAATGGAGGGCATTGGAATAAGGAGACAATTACCTTTAGCGCAAAAGCGTCTTCCGCTCCGACGATGAATAGGATAAATTCCCATCCAATAAAAACCGTCAGGATCGGGTCAGGATCGCCTAACGGCCCTTTTTGCACGGATCCGTTCCTTTTCCCGTTCTTCGGTTTTCTACAGATCTTCCTCCCCGTCCACCGCCTCGCCTCGCTCCATCGCCCCCGAGCCGTTCACCCCGCCAATCGCCTACCGCCTCGTCTCGCTCCTTCGCCCATCACCCCGCCTGGCTCCATCGCCCCGGGCCGTTCGGACAGAGGATCCGCTAATTGTGAACAAAACCGGGTTTTACGCACCTTCGCGGACAGAGGATCCGTTATTTGACTCCGAGATGGCGATTTCGGCCATTCATCATCGAAATAACGGATCGTCTGTCCGAACCGCCAGCAAAATGAGGGGTTTCGGCAAAATAAGGGCTTCTGTGTCCGTAGTCGGCGCCCGCCGCGGACGCATGCCGCATTTGCGAGGGGCGCCAACCCTGCCGAAAAGCGAAAAGAGCGGGCAACCCGCCCGCTCCTCTCCATTATCGGCCCGAAGCCGCCCGCTCCTTGCCGATCGCTTCCCACATGCCGTTCAAGTAGACGGCGCCGAGCGCGCGATCGTACAGGCCGTACCCCGGCTTGCCGGTCTCGCCCCAGATCATCCGCCCGTGGTCCGGACGAATCGGCCCTTCGTAGCCGACGTCCCGCAGCGCGCGAACGATCTCCGCCATGTCGAGGGAGCCCGCCGACGACAGGTGCGCCGATTCCTGGAACGACCGCTCCCCGGTGTGTTTGATGTTGCGCGCATGCATGAAGTTGACTCTGCCTTCCCCGCCGAATCGGCGGATGAGCGCCGGAATGTCGTTGTCCGGATTCGCTCCGAGCGAGCCGCTGCACAGGCACAGCCCGTTGACCGGACGGTCGTACAGCCGGACGAATCTTTCCAGCGCGGCGCCGTCCGTCATGATCCGCGGCAAACCGAAGATCGGCCACGGCGGATCGTCCGGATGGATCGCCATAAGGACGCCGGCTTCCTCCGCGACCGGCATGATCGCTCGGACGAAGTAGGCCAGGTTGTCCCACAGCTTCTCTTCGTCGACCGACGCGTATTGCTCGAACAGCCGCTTCAGATCCTCTTTCCGGTAGCTGCTGTCCCAGCCCGGCAGCTGCAGATCCCCGCTCAGCGGATTCATCCGCAGCACGACCTCCTCCTCGTAGATGAGCGCGTTGGAGCCATCCTCCAGTTCGTAATCGAGCTGGGAGCGCGTCCAATCGAACACCGGCATGAAATTATAGCACACGACGCCGATGCCGGCCTTCCCGAGATTGCGCAGCGTGCGTCCGTAGTTGTCGATCAGCCGATCGCGATCGGGCAAGCCGAGCTTGATGTGCTCATGAACCGGCACGCTCTCGATGACGCTGAGCTCGAGGCCCGCCGATTCGATCTTTTCCTTCAACGCGACGATTTTATCGTATGGCCATTCTTCCCCGACCGGAACATCGTAGATCGCGCTCACGATGCCGGTTACGCCCGGAATCTGGCGAATATAAGCCAACGTTACGGGATCGTCGTCCCCGTACCAGCGAAACGTCATTTTCATCGCTTTTCGTTCCTCTCCTTCGTCATCTAAATTTAAATGGTCATCGCCCCGAAGCCGCCGTCGACCCGCAGCAGCGAGCCCGTCACGAATCCGGAAGCCTTGTCGGAGGCCAAATAGACGACCGCGCCCTGCAGCTCCGCCGGGTCCCCGAACCGCTTCATCGGCGTGTGGCCCATGATCGACGCGACCCGTTCGTCCGACAGGATCGCCCGGTTCTGCGCCGCCGGAAAGAACCCCGGCACGATGGCGTTGACCCGGACGCCGGCCGGAGCGAATTCGCGCGCGAGAAATTGCGTCATATTGTTGACCGCCGCTTTCGACGCGGAATACGCGAACACCTTCGACAAAGGCGTCGAAGACGACGCCGAAGACAGGTTGATGATGCTGCCGCCGCCGCGCTCGACCATATGCCGGCCGAACACCTGGCAAGCCAGCATGACGCTCTTGGCGTTGACCTCGAGAATCCGGTCCCATTCTTCTTCGCTTATGTCGAAGAACGGCGTCGCGCTGTTCACGCCCGGACAATTCAACAAGATGTCGACGCCGCCGGTCCATTGCCGCACCTCATTGAGCAGCCGTTCGAGATCGCTTCGGGAAGTCGCTTCGGCCGCGAAGCATCTGGCGGTCCCTCCCGCCGCCTCGATCCGGGCGCGCGCCGGTTCGGCGTTCTCCGTTTTGCGTCCGGTCAGCGCGACCGTCGCTCCGTAGGCGCCGAGCGCCTCCGCCATCGCGCCGCCGAGCGTGGACGAGCCGCCGATGACGACCGCCGTTTTCCCCTCTAGTCGAAACAAATCCATGCCGCACCTCCCTGCTCTTCATCCAACTTTCCCGTTGCCGAAAACCGCGCTTTCGAATTCGTATTTCAACTGCTTCTTGTACTTTTCCGGGGTCATGCCGATCTGTTGCTTGAACAGCCTGCTGAAATGCGCCAGATGCTTGAAGCCGAGCCGGAGGCTGACTTCCGTTACGGCCAGGTCCGGCTCGAGAAGGAATAAAATTTTCGCCTCGTTGATCCGTTTCCGGTACACGTATTCGAAGATCGTCGCGCCGGTCACTTCCTTGAAAATTTTCGCCAAGTAGGATTTGCTGAGATGAAGCTCCCGCTGCAGGCTCGTCATGTTCAGTTCCTCGTCTGCGTACCTTTTCTCCAGCAGCGCGATAACGTCCTGAACCGCCTTCTCCTTGTCGGACGGAAACTCTCTCCGTTCGTTCAGCGTCGCCAAGCAACGCTCGTACACGAAATGGAGCAAATCCGCGAACGCGAGCAGGAGCCGGCTCGAGCCGACTTGATCGCCTTTGGATTGATGATCGCGCATCCGCTTCAGGATCCGCTCGACTTCCTCCTTGTCCTCTCCCCGCAGGCGCAGCCTGTAATTTTTGAACCGCTCGAACGGCTGCAGGATCGGCGCCGCTTGCGGAAGCTCCAGCAGCGGCCGCAAAATGCCCGGCTCGAAATGAACGATCGAGCGGACGTACGGAACGGAAGGATCGATCTTCGGGCAATGAAGCGTCATCCCGTACATGAGAATCAAGTCCCCCGGCGCGAGATTGTAGATCTGATCCCCGATCAAATAATTGCATTTGCCTTCGTGAAAATAGTACACCTCGTAGAACGGATGCGAATGGAAGATCGGCTCGAACGCGCCGACCGCCCGGTAGTTGAATTCAAGCATGCGCATCCGTCTCCCGGACGAGTCCGCCGACGTACTCGGCGAAATGGCGCAGCATGTCGGCCGATTCGGAGAACTGCATGCTGAAATCCTCGACGCCGAGGTAGCCTTCGTACCCGATCGCCTTCAGCTCGCCGACGACCCGCCTCCAGGGCACCGCCCCGTCCTTGAGCCCGACCCATGCGCAATTCCATGTCGCGCTGCCGTCCTCGGCCGGACCGGACGCAGCCCAGGCCGCGTTCTTGACGTGAACGTGCGCCAGATACGGCCCCAGAATCTGCAGCGCCATCCGATAATTCTCGACCCCTTCGTGGATCATGTTGCCCGGGTCGAACAGCACGCCGATGCTCTCCGGATCGAATCCGTCGACCAACCGCCTCGCGCCGGAAGCGGACGCCGCGATCGTCCCGTGATGAATTTCCGCCAGCCCCCGGACGCCGTACCGGGCGCACAGCTTCTCCGCCTCGGCGAAATACGCTCTTCCCGTCCCGAACAGCTCGTCGAACGATTTCGAACCGTCGTAAGCGGGAACGCCGAGCCGGATGAAGGACGCGCCGAGCTGCCGGGCGGCCTGAAGCGCTCGTTCCGTCGCCTCCAGATCCCCCGCCCGCAAATACGGCGTCACGCTTAACGTCGTCAGACCGTGCCGTTCCGCCGCGCGCTTGAATCTTTCCAGCTCTTCCGTTCCCCCCGACGGGGAGATCGTGCACCTGTTGTTGCCCCAGAAGGAGGGCGGTTCGTTCGCTTTCTCCGGCGGAACTTCCGCATAGCGCCATTCGATGCCATGCAGCCCGGCCTCCTTCGCCGCCGCCGCGAGCTCCTCCGGTCCAAGCTCGGGCGTCGATACCGTAAATACCGAAAGCTTCATCATCCCATGCTCCTCCTCTTAAAGGTTCCGTTCCTTATTCGATCCGAATCGCGTTCGCCTGGGCTTGCAGGCATAGCTCGGCCGCTTGGAAAGCATGCTCCTGCGTCATCGCCAGCTCCGTCCGGTTCAGGCAATCCAGGATCAGCTCGCCGAAAAACGGATAGCCGACTTTCCCCGCAAGCTCCAGATGGCGCTCGCCTTCCCCGTTGACGAGGTACAGATGATCCCCCGTCGTGGCGCGGGCGACGTCCACGTATTTGCGCAATTCGATATAGCCGTCCGTCCCCAGAATGATCGTCCGTCCGTCGCCCCAAGTCGACAGGCCGTCCGGCGTCAGCCAGTCGACGCGGAAATAGTTGGTCGCCCCGTTGTCGCCGACGAGCGTCGCGTCGCCGTAATCCTCCAGCTCCGGATAGGCTTTGGCGCGGTAATTCGCCACTTGGCTGTGCGTCACCTTCGCCGTCCGGCAGCCGGAGAAGAACAGAAATTGCTCGATCTGATGGCTGCCGATATCGCACAGGATGCCGCCGTATTTCGCCTTCTCGAAAAACCATTGCGGCCGCTGGGAAGCGTTCAGCCGATGCGGGCCGAGGCCCAGCACCTGCACGACCCGGCCGATCGCGCCGTCTTGCGCCAGCTGGCCCGCGAACACGGCGCTCTCGACGTGCAGCCGCTCGCTGTAGTAGACCGCATATTTGCGTCCCGTCTCCCGAACCGCCCTTCTGGCCAGCTCCAACTGCTCCAGCGAGGTGAACGGCGTCTTGTCCGTGAAGTAATCCTTGCCGTGCGCCATGACCTTCACGCCAAGCGGACCCCTGTCGCACGGGACGGCGGCCGCCGCCACGAGCCTCACTTCCGGATCCTGTAAAATTTCCTGCTCGGAGGCGGCGATTCGCGCCTGCGGGTAAGTCTCGACGAACTTGCGGACCTTGTCCGAGTCGGGATCGTACGCCCATTTCAACGTGGCGCCCGCCTCCAGCAAGCCGTTCGTCATGCCGTAGATGTGGCCGTGATCGAGCGCCATCGCCGCGAAGACGAATTCCCCCGGTCCGACGACCGGACGCGGCTTGCCCTGCGGCGCGTAATTCATTCCGTCGGATCGGCTCATCGTCAAGCTCCTTCCTTCGCGGCAGCGGCCGACAGCGCGATCCGCTCCTGCAATTTCGCGTAAAACAGCTCCTCGTCGATCGGCAGGGTCGCCCAATCGTCCGTCCACGTGGACAGCAGCATGGCGTTCGAGATCGCAAGCCCGCGAATGCCTTCTTCACCCGGCGCGAGCAGCGGCGTTCCCTTCCGCACCGCGTCCGTCCAGTTCTGCGTAATTCGCATGTGCTGCGCGTCCCCCGGCCGGACCGGAACTTCGAACTTCCAGCATTCCGGCTGGGCGAACGCCTCCTTGTTCGTCCGGTTGAATTCGGATTCCGGCTGCCGCAGGCGCCAGAACGTCATCCGGTCGTCCTCGACGACGATTTTGCCGCGATCGCCGGAAATTTCGAAGCGATTCGTGCCCGGACATTCGTGCGTGGAGGTGACGAACACGCCCGTCGCGCCGTTCTCATATTCGACGTAAGCGGTTACGTCGTTCTCGACTTCGATGTTCCGGTGCTTGCCGAACGCGCAGAACGCGCGAACCCTCTTCGGCATAAGCCCCGTCGTCCATTGCCATAGATCGAGCTGGTGCGGATCCTGGTTAATCAGCACGCCGCCGCCTTCTCCCGCCCACGTCGCTCTCCAGCCGCCCGAGTCGTAATACGCCTGCGGCCGGTACCAATCGGTGATGATCCAGTTCGTGCGCCGGATTTCGCCGAGCTCTCCGGAGGCAATCAGCTCCTTCAGCTTCGCGTACAGCGGATTCGTGCGCTGGTTGTACATAATGCCGAATACCGCGCCGCTCTTCGCCGCGGCTTCGTTCATCTCCCGCACCTGCTTCGTGTAGACGCCGGCGGGCTTCTCGACGAGAACGTGCAAGCCGTGCCCGAACGCCTCGATCGCTTGCCGGGGATGGTCGTAATGCGGCGTGCACAGCAGCACCCCGTCGATCTCGCCGGACCGGAACATCTCCACCGCGCTCGCGTACGTCCGAACGTCCTTGCCCCAACTTTTCGCAAGCTCCAGCCGTTCCGGCCGAACGTCGCTGACCGCGGTCAGAATCGCGCCATCCACTTGACCCTCGATCAAATATTTTGCATGTCCTAACCCCATGTTTCCCAAGCCGACGATGCCGATCCTCACTTGATCCAACAGCCATTCGCCCCATTTCGCCGTAAATATGCAACCTAGGCTCATTGTAGCACGTTAACTGTGGTTAAACTTCACTCCTAAGCAGGAAAATCCATGAAGATTTAACTGTGAGTCCACAAATTCTCTCAGATCCGCAGCAGGAAAATGACGGCCGTCACGGTGACGATGCTGAGCATCGTCGACAAGAGCACGGTCTGGGACGCGAAATCCTTCTCGTTGTCGAACTCGACCGCAAGCAGCACGCTGGACAACGAAGTCGGAACCGCGGACGATACGATCAGCGCCGCCGCCATCAACCCGTCCAGACCGAGCAGCGTGACGACGCCCCATGCGAGCAAAGGGCCCGCAACGAGGCGCAGCGCGGTGGCGATGCCGACGTCGAGCGCCAGCTTGCGGGTAAGGAAGCCCTTCATATCGCCCAGTTGCACGCCGAGCGTAAACAGCGCCGTTCCGATAAACGCGTTGGACAGGTAGCCGACGGAGATGTCCACGAACCCGGGCAGCGGCACTTGAAAGCCGCGGAGCAGCAAAGCGAGCGGAATGACGTACAGCACCGGCATCGACAGGATGACCCTGCGAATTTCCCGCCAATCGGCCTTGTGCGCGTTCACGTTATAGATGCCGTACGTATTCGGAATAAGGGACTGCACGACCATCACGATGACCTGCACCGACAGCGTATACGTATTGCCCGCGAACGCAAGCTGGTTGATCGGGATGCCGTAATTCGCGCTATTGTAGAAGAGCACCCCGTTCCTCATCGCCGCGCGCATGCCGCCGTCATATTGGCGCGCTCTCACGACGAGCTCCACCAAGACGTACTGCAGCAGCATGAACAAGACCATGAAGAGCAGCACTTGCCCGAACAGGCTGGCCGAGATGTCCGTGCCGTACAGCAGCTCGAACATGATCGCCGGCGAAAACAAATAAAAATTCAGCTTGGACAACGTCTTGATATCCAGCTTGAAGATGCGGTGCAGCAGGACGCCCAGCCCGATTACGAACGACAGCGGCAAAATGTTGTTCCCTAAAATATGCAAGAAAATATCCATGATGTCTGTCCCTTCACTTCCCAATCGGTATGCTATACTCATGTTATCCCTTAGGCAAAGGACGGATATCGAGTGGCTTTCGGCATCGGCAGAGCGGAACTGAACGCCTGGAAGGCGGCCGTCTCCAGGGGAGAAACCGCCTTTCTGACCCATTATTGGTACGACCCGAGATTCCCGCAATTCCGGACGGTCACGAAAGTCGGCAACGCCGATTTCGTCCGGCTGACCGAATGGTGCGTCGCGAACGGGCTCGACCCGAAATACATTCACGATCGCTCGCCGTTTCCGCATTTCGATCTGATCGGACCGAAGCAGCGGGAAATTCTCGTCAAGGAAAACTTGACCGGCCATCTCGAGCGATTCCGGCTGTAACGTCTAAAAACCGTCAGCTTACCCCGCGCCTGGCGGGTCAGTTGACGGTTTCGGGCTTCAGCCTCTATTCCATTCGAATCCGATCTCGTTCAGGAATGCTCTGGCGAGGACAGCGTGCCCCGCCTGCGTCGGATGGACGCGATCCCAGGCCAGCGTCGCCGAATACAGCTCCTGCAGCACGGCGTCGAACGCCGCTTGGGTGTTCACGCAACGCGCGCCGCAGTCTTCCGCAATTTTCCCGACGATCTCCCCGTACAAGTCCATTTTCGCGCGCATCGCGTCCCGTTTGTTCGTCTCCAGGTAGAAAGGCGTCAGCAGCACGAGCTCGGACACCCGCGGCTTCGTCTCCTCGACCAGCTTTCGCAGCGTCGCTTCGTAGCGATCCGGATAGACGTGCCAATCGGCGATGAACGGCGTATCGAATTGACGCCAGACGTCGTTCGCGCCGATCATGATCGCCAGCCAATCCGGCTGCCGGTCCAGCACGTCCTCCCGCCACCTCGCCTCCAGATCGACGACGGTGTTGCCGCTGACGCCCATGTTGACGACTCGGATGCCCAATTCCGGGTAGACGGCTTGCAGGAGGGCGTCGACCATGGAGACGTAGCCTTTGCCGAGCGCGCCGAACAAGCCTTCTCCATGCGGCCTGGCCCGCTCGCAATCGGTTATCGAATCCCCGACGAACAACAGCTTCTGACCTTTTTTCAGCTGCATCGCATTCGTTCTCTCCTATCCGGCATCTTCGTCCCATAAACCGTACCTTTACATTGTACAATGGAACTTCTGCGGAGGATAGACCGAATCGTTATTCCAGCCCGATCGAAGCGATCAACTCCTTCAGCTTGTCCGCCGAACGCTTCAACAGCGTCTTCTCTTCCTCCGTCATCGGAATGTCCATGACTTCCCGAATGCCTGAACGATCGACGACGCAAGGGACGCCCAAGTAGACGTCGGAGATGCCGTGATAATCTTGCAGCAAGGTCGATACGTTCAGCACGGCGCCCTCGTCGCGCAATATCGCCGTTATGATACGGTCGAGGGCAAGCGCGATCGCGTAATACGTCGCCCCTTTGGCGCTGATGATCTGATACGCCGCATCCCGCGTATTCGCGAATACCTCGTCCATGTCCGCCTGCGCCAATTGCAAGCGAACCCCGGCGACGTTCGCCAGGCTCCAGAGCGGAAGCTCGGAATCGCCGTGCTCCCCGACGATGTGCGCGTGCACGCTGCGCGGATCGATGTTCAGCTTGTCGCCGATCAGGTACCGGAACCTCGCGCTGTCGAGCAGCGTGCCGGAACCGATCACCCGATGGACCGGCCACTGCGACTTCCGCCACGAGAAGTAGCTCATGACGTCGACCGGATTCGAGGCGATCAGCAGAATGCCGTTCGCGTTCACCTTCATGACTTCCGCGACGATGCTCTCGAAAATCGCGACGTTACGCTTCAGCAGATCGACGCGCGTCTCGCCTTCCCGTTGGGCCGCTCCCGCCGTGATGACGATGATGTCCGCCTCCCGGCAATCCTCGTACGTTCCCGCCCACAGCTTCGCGCCGCCCGTAAAGGGCATGCCGTGATTCATGTCCAGCGCGTCCCCGATCGCTTTCTTAGGATTGGCGTCGATCAGGACCAGTTCGTCCGCCCGATTGCGCAGCAGCAGCGTGTAAGCCGTTGTCGAGCCTACCGCCCCCGTGCCGATAATAACGACTCTCGTTTTATTCGCCATGTCCGTCCACCCTTTCGGTTCCTTTTTCTAAATACGGTTTATTTACATAATAATACATGTACCCCATAAGCAACGAACCGCCGATTAAATTGCCTAGCGTAACGGGAATCAGGTTGTGCACGACGCCCGCGAACGAGATCGTTCCGGGATGGTTCAACACGAGCGCGATCGCGAACGTGCACAGGTTGGCGATGCTGTGCTCGTAGCCGGAGATGAAAAAGCAGAAGACGAACAGCATCATCGCGAACATTTTCGCCCCGTCGTTCTTCATGAACATCGGCACGAAGAAAGCGAGGCAAACGAGCCAATTGCACAGAATGCCCCGGAAAAACAGCTCCGTCGCCGGCGCGTGCATTTTGTTCTCGACGACGCCGAGCAGGAAGCCGTTCACCGACGAATCGTCGAACAGTCCCGTCGTGTAGATGAGGAACGCGAACGCGGCGGCTCCCAGCACGTTGCCGATATAGCTGAAGGCCCATAGCTTCGCGGTCAGCCGCCATCGCAGCTTCTTGCGCAACGAAGCGTAGGCGTAGTAAAACGTATTGCCGGTGAACAAGTCTCCGCCTCCGTAGGCGATCAGGATAATCGCGGCCCCGAACGTCAGCGCGGCCATCGGATACGTCATCGGGGATTGGACGTTGTAGAAATAACTGCCCGTCTTGAACGCGACGATAACCCCGAAGCCGATGAACATGCTCGCCAGCATGGAACGGGACACGTAGCGCCACAATCCCGATTGATAGATCCGCGCTTTTTTCAGCGCGAGCTGCTCGACCTTCGCCAATGCCTCCGTTTCCATCCCCGCTCCCTCCCAGAGACGCCGCGATAATCGGCTGCGTCCATGGATTGACATTATCATGTTGACGGATTAAAAAATGTAACGTTGATCACATCTTGGACGGGAATGCTAAGCTTTGCCCGAAGAGGGCGCTTTCGTTCCCAGGAGCCGGTCCGCCAGCCTCACGATGCCGAGCATGGCGAAGCATAGCGCGAGCGCGACCGCCTCCAATTGCAGCAAGTACCAGGGCCACGGGGACAGCAGATCGAGCAGCGAGGCCGTCTCCGGCTTGCGGGCGAGGAACATGAAGTTGGTGCCGGCCAGCGCGTTCGTAATCGCGGCGGGAACGGCCAGGACGTGCAGCCAGCCGAGCGCCCGGAACACCGACCCGAACGTCGGCCGGAAGCGTTCGACGACCGTGAGGAAGACGCTGGCTCCGATAATCGCGCCATGGGCGACGAAGAAGTGGAAAAAGCGGAATTCCGGGAAGGCCGCGTCCAGATTCGGCGTCAGCAACGCTTGCAGCGCGCCGATGATGCCGAGGAAGAACGAAATCTCGTACAGTCTGCGGCTGCGGGTGAGCAGCAGGGCAGCGGACACCCACATCATGATGCTGCACAGCTGGAACGGAAGGGAGTAAACGCCCCAATTGTCGGTCAGTCCGTACCAGACCTGCAAGGAGAGCTCGCAGCCGACAAGCACCGCGACGAGGGCGTATCTTGCCCTGCGGCTTGCGGTCGGCGCCTTTAACCGATTCCGAAGCAAGACGATGATCAGCACGATCGCCGCCGCCATCCCGATTCCAAGCGCATGCGCCGGCGTGAAAGGTTCGAACCCCATGCGTTTATCCCCTTTTCCTGGAAACGACATCAAAGGTTACAACTTTATTCTAGAAAATCGGCACGCAAAAAAAAGTACCAACTTTGCAGGGTACCCTAATAAAGGTGATTTATTCTCTACCGCCCGAAAGTCCTTACGATACGCGGTTGGCGGCCGAGCGGCTGCTCAATCGTCCCAGCGCTCTGTCGCCCCGCATCCGCCGCCTCATCCACCGTCTTTGCCCCGTCGCCGCATTCGCCCCGCTCTCCACCGTCTCTGCCCGTCGCCGCATCCGCCCTGCCATCCACGTTGCCCCGTCGCCGCAGGCCGTTCGGACAGAGGATCCGCTAATTGTGAACAAATCCGGGTTTTTCGCACCTTTGCGGACAGAGGATCCGTTATTTGCCTCCGGGACGGCGATTTCGGCCCTAAATCATCGAAATAACGGATCCTCTGTCCGATCCGCAAGCAAAATGAGGGGTTTTCGCCAAAATAAGGTCATCTGAGTCCGATAGCACAAGTTCAAGCAAACGCACGGCCCCTCACCCATCGAAATTCCTTAAAACAAACCTTTCTCCCTGGCTTCCTTGGCCGCTTCCTTGGAGCCTTTCGCTCCCAGCTTCTTGAGAATGCGGTTGACGTGATTTTTCACCGTGCGGATCGAGACGAAGAGCCGGCCGGCGATCTCGGTCTGCGTATGGCCCTTGTCGATCAGCTTCAGCAATTCCAGCTCGGTCGGCGTAATCAGATCCCGCATCTTCTTCGTCTCGAACTCCCGCTCCAGCCGCTTCAATCGGCGGAATTCCTCGCGCATGCGTTCGGCGGCCGCCGGACTGATCGGCGATTCGCGCCGAGCCGCCGAGCGGATCGCCTCCGGCAGAGCCTCGAAATCCGACTTGATCACATAATCGATCGCGCCCGCTTGGAAGGAACGGAGGATCAGCTCCTTCTCCTCCATCGAAGTGAGCATGATCACCCGCGCTCCGGTCGCGGCGGAGATTTCTTCCGCCAGCGCAACGCCCTCGGGCACGCCGTGCAGCATAATGTCCATCAACGCGACGTCAACCGGTGTCGTCCCCGCCGCGAGCTTCCCCCTTACGACATTCGGGTCGTCCGAGGCGAAAGCGACCTCAAGATCGGCTTGCGCGCCGAGATAAGCCTGCAAGCCCCGCAGCCAATCGGGATCGTCTTCGACCAACCACACATTAATGCTCTCCATGGGCAGCCTCCTTCGCCTTCGCCTTCGCCGCGAGCGGAATCGTCTCGGCCATGTCCGCCTTCCTGGCGCGAACGGCTCGCTTCGCAAACGTCAAATACACGGTCGTGCCCTGTCCGGGCTTGCTTCGAATATGAAGCGACCCTCCGTGCTTGCGCATAACGTGGTAGGCATAAGGCAGTCCGAGCCCGAAGTTCGCTTCCTTGCCGCCCTTCGTCGTAAAGAACGGCTCGAGCGCCCGGGCCGCCTGGGAACGGGTCATCCCCGGACCCGAATCGCGCACCTCCACCGTCAGCTCCCTTTTGCTCTCCTTCAGCGAGACGCTCAAGCGGCCTTGCCCGCCCGTCGCCTCGATCGCGTTGGCAACGACGTTGTTCAGCGCCTCTCCGACCTGAACGGGATCGACCTCGCAGCGCCAGCCTTCCGCCAGCTCTAACGTCAGCTGCATCCGCTCCGTCTTCGGCGAGAACGGCTTCAGCGTATCGCGCACGAGCTCGTCGAGCCGGACCTCCCGCGTCCGGATCGCGAGATCTTCCGTCCGCCGGTGAACGCGGCCGATCATCTCCTGAATGTGCAGCGTCGCGTTCCGCACGACGTCCAGATCCTCCAGCAGCTCCGGCTGATTCGTCCGTTCGGCGTAATCTCTCATTTTATCGGTGAACAGGCGCATCTTCCCCGCATCGTTCTTGATGGCATGGTGCAAAATCGCCGTTCCCGTCGTGACGGCTCTCATCGTCGAGTCGAGCCTGCGGCGATCGACGAGCAGGCGGATGCCCAGGAAGCCGTACGTGAACAGCCCGATCAGAAACACCGCGACGCCGATCCCGACGAACCAGACGTTGTACCTCCACATGCCGAGCATGCCCAGACTCGGGAGCACGTAGCTCATGACCATCGACAGCAGAACGGTCGGAAGCACGGCCAGGCAGATCATCCAATGGGTGTGGGACAGCGAGCGATGGCCCGTTTTCTTGAACAGCACGAGGCAAGCGCCGACGAGGATATAGGGAACCGCCCACCAGACGATGACCGCATGAGCGACCGGCTCGTATTCGTTGTAGCCGGGGGTCAGGAGCAGTCCTAACGCGATTGGAAGGAACAGCGCCAGAGGCAGCCACCTCCCCGAACGCGCGGGCAAGCGAACGGGGCCATAGGCCAGGGCGAACAGAAGAAAAGCGTAGGGCAGTCCGTAATAGGACGTTAACGAAGCGGCCGCTTGCACGGCGTACAACGCGTCTTCCGTCAGGCGATGAGGATGATGCTCGCGAAGGTAAGGAAGGAAAGATTCGGAGAGCGTCGCGGCGAGCGCGCCCGATCCCCCGCACAGCGCGACGGCGCTCAGCCATCGGTTCGCGCTCGAGCGGGGGTCCGCCAGCAGCAAGACGAGCGCGACCGCCCATAACGCGATCCAGACGAATAGCATAACGAAGCTCCTTAACGTGAACGTTAATCGACCACTCTCTTTATTCTAGCATGAGAAGTTCAAGAGGGTCATCTGCTGTTCGCTATACGCCGGAATAAGCCATAAAGCCGCCGTCGACCGGTACGGTGACGCCCGTGACGAAGCCGGACGCTTCGTCGTCGACCAGCCATATTAACGTGCCCAACAGATCCTTCGGCTCCCCGAACCTTCTCATCGGCGTATGGGCAATGATTTTATGGGAGCGCTCCGTCAGCGTCCCGTCTTCGTTCGTAAGCAGCCGGCGATTTTGCTCCGTCAGGAAAAAGCCCGGCGCGATCGCGTTCACCCGAATGCCCGCTTCGGCCATGTGCACGGCGAGCCACTGCGTGAAATTGTCGATCGCCGCCTTGGCCGCGCTATATGCCGGCACCTTCGTCATCGGGCTTGGCGCGCTCATCGAGGAAATGTTGATCACGACCGCGCCTTTTTTGCCGATCATTCGTTTCGCGAAAATTTGCGTCGGAATGAGCGTGCCGAGGAAGTTCAGATTCAGCACCGAGGAAAATCCGTCCACCGTCAGGTCGAAAAACGTCTTGACGTCCGGACGGTTTAAATCCTCCGCCTGGAAGATTTCCTTGCTCGTCACCCCGTCGGGATGGTTGCCGCCGGCGCCGTTGATCAAAATATCGCAGCCCCCGAACGTATCGGTCACGATCCGATCCGCCTTCGTCACGCTGTCCGCGTCAAGCACGTTGCAGGCGACGGAAATCGCCTCCCCGCCGGAAGCGTTGACGGCATCGGCGACGGCCTGGCCCTTGTCCGCGTTCCGGTTGAGAATGGCGACCTTGACCCCGAATTTCGCCAGCTCCTTCGCCATCTCCGAGCATAACACGCCGCTTCCTCCGGTGATGACGGCGACTTTTCCTTCTAACCCTTCTTTGAAAGACGTCATCGGCCGCTCCCCTCCAATCCCGTTGTTTTCTCCCGTACGACCGAATCCCAGACTCCCCATAGATACATAATGCCGAGCGCTCTGTCGTACAAGCCGTAGCCGGGCCGGCATTTCTCGTCCCAGATGTGCCGTCCGTGATCCGGTCTGGCGTAGCCCGTAAAGCCGATCTCCCCGTACGCCCGCACGATGCCCGCGATATCGACCGTTCCGTCTGCGGTACGATGGGAGGTTTCGATAAAGTCGCCGCTATCGTACACCTTCACGTTGCGAATATGGGCGAACGGAATGCGGCCTGCGAATTCCTTGACCATCGCGGCGATGTCGTTGTCGGGATTCGCGCCCAGAGATCCGCTGCACAACGTGACGCCGTTCGACGAACTGTCCACGAAATCCAGAATGCGGCGAATGTCGTCCCTGTTCTTGACGATCCGGGGCAAGCCGAAAATCGGGAACGGCGGATCGTCGGGATGAATGCCCATTTTAATGTCATATTGCTCGGCCACGGGAACGACTTGCTCCAGGAAGTAGCGAAGATTGTTCCGCAGGTCGTCCTCGGTCACGCCCCGGTAAGCCGCGAACAATTCGCTCAGCCTGCCGAGTCTTTCCGGCTCCCAGCCCGGCATCGTGAAGTCGGGGTTGTCGGCGATTTTGCGCACGAGCTCCAGCGGATCGATGTCCCGGATTTTCGCCTTTTCGAAAAACAAAGCGGTCGAGCCGTCCTCCATTTCCTTGTACAAATCCGTCCGCACCCAGTCGAACACCGGCATGAAGTTGTAGCAGATCGTCTTCACGCCGACGGAAGCGAGCTTCGCGATCGTTTTCTTATAGTTCTCGATATAACGGTCACGCGTAGGAAGACCCAGCTTGATGTCCTCGTGGACGTTTACGCTCTCGACGACCTCCAGATGCAGGCCGGACTGTTCGGACCATTTCTTGTAGGCCATAATTTTGTCCATCGGCCATTCCTCGCCCGCCGGCACGTCGTGCAGCATCCATACGATGCCCTCCACGCCGGGAATCTGCTTGATCTGCTGAAGCGTAACCGTATCGTTGCCTTCCCCGTACCATCTGAATACCATTCTCACGGCACGATCTCTCCTCTCGATTGTTTCTCCTTCGTCCTACGCCCGGAAGCGAAAATAGGCGTTCGCGTTGCGATAGGAAATATCCCGCACGATGCCGCCCAGCCACTCCAGATCGTGAGGCGCTTCCCCGTTCTCCACCCATTCCCCGAGCAGATTGCACAGGATTCTGCGAAAATACTCGTGCCGGGTAAACGAAAGAAAGCTGCGGGAATCGGTCAGCATGCCGACGAACCGGCCCAGCATGCCGATATTCGCCAGAGAAGTCAGCTGCGCGACCATGCCGTCCTTCGTATCGTTGAACCACCAGGCGGAGCCGAGCTGAATTTTGCCCGGAATCCCGTCCCCCTGAAAGGAACCGATGATCGATGCGAGCAGGTCGTTATCTTTCGAATTGAGCGAGTACACGATCGTGCGGGGCAGCGCGCCTTCCCAGTCCAGGGCGTCCAGCAGGCCGACTAGCGGCTTGGCCAGCGCTTGGTCGTTCATCGAGTCGTGCCCGGTATCCGGCCCGAGCTTGGCGAACGACCGGCTGCTGTTGTTCCGATGCGCGTTCATGTGAAGCTGCATCGCCCATTCCCGTCTGGCATAACCTCTCCCCAATTGCAGAAGCGTGAACGTTTTGTACCGGATTTCTTCATCCTGGCTAATCGGTTCCCCGTTCAAAGCTTTGTTGAACGCCGCGGCAGCTTCCTCGTAAGATGTCGCCGCAAACGGCACCTCGTCCAGCCCGTGATCCGAGACGCGGCATCCGAGCTCATGGAAGAAATCCAATCGGCTTTCGAGCGCGGCCAGCAGCTCGTCGTACGCCGAGATGGAGCGATTCGTCGTTTCCTCCAGCTTCCGCAGCCAAGGAAGGAACGTCGCGTTGCGAATGTTCAGCGCCTTGTCCGGCCGGAACGAAGGCAGGACGAGCGTATCCGTTCGCTCCTCCTTGCGGATCGCCGCATGATGCTCGAGCGAATCGGCCGGATCGTCCGTCGTGCAGATGACCTCCACGTTGCTTTTGCGGATCAGATCGCGTACCGCATAGCCTTCTCCTTCAAAGCAAGCTTTCGTTTTGTCCCAGATGATTCGGGCGTTGGCCTCGGTAATCAGGTCGTTCACGCCGAACAGGCGGCGAAGCTCCAAATGGGACCAATGGTACAGCGGATTTCCGATCGTATACGGCACCGTGCGGGACCAAGCGAGAAAACGCTCGTAGTCGTCCACGCCCGTCACGTATTTCTCCTCGATGCCGTTCGCCCGCATCGCCCGCCATTTGTAATGGTCGCCGTACAGCCATGCTTCGGCAAGATTGGCGAACCGCTTGTTGTCCGCGATCTCCTTAGGATCCAGGTGGCAGTGGTAATCGATAATCGGCAGAGACGCCGCGTAATCGTGGTAAAGCTTGACCGCCACGTCGTTCTTCAGCAAAAAATGCTCGTCAAGAAACGGCTTCACGCGTTAGGGACCTCCTCTTTGCTTGCTTCTTATGGTATGTTAACTCCATCGGGTAATTACGCGCCTGCGCACCGTCAGCTTCAACAGGGAAAGGATGTGGCCCGGTTGTCCCATGTACAAGCCTTCAACCTGAACGAGATGAAGCTCTATTACGCCTATCGGCGCACAAGCGCCGACGCCGATCAATTCCAAGGCACGTTCCATGCGCATCAAGGGATCGAGATTTTGATCGTCCACAAGGGCAGCGGCACTCTTGTCGTCGACCAGAAGAGCTATGAGGTTGCGCCCGGAATGCTGTGCGTGTTCCAGCCGTATCAGCTGCATCACGTTCAGATGGACATCCGTCCGCAAAGCCCTTTCGTTCGCTCGGTCGTTCAGTTCGAGCCTTCGCTCTATGAAGCCTATTTCGATCAATGGCCGAGCCTGCTCGCCTTCTTCAAGCAGATTCATACGAGCAAGCTGCCCTATCCGTGCCTCTACAACCTGGATGAGGACGACCCGCTTCATTCGCTGCTTCATCGCTTCGACCGGAAACGCTCCTCTCTCGGCAAGAAGGATGAGCCGGAGGAATTTTCCTTGTTTTTGATCGAATTTTTCCACGCCTTCAAGTCGGTCTGGGAGCAAAGAGCCGGGCAGCTCGGTTCGGGGCTCACGCGCAAGGTTCATCAGGCGGAACGCATCCTGGTCTGGCTGGAGAGCCATTATGCCGAGCCGCTGCGCCTGAAGCGGATGGCCGCCGAGCTCCATCTGTCGCCGTACCATCTGTCCCACTTGTTCAAGGAATGCACCGGGTCCACCATCTCCGACTACTTGACGGCGCGGCGCTTGCAGCAGGCGATCAAGCTGCTGACCTCGACGGATCAGGCCGTCGCCCGCATCGGCGAAGCGATCGGGGTGACGAACTGCTCCTACTTCTGCAAGCTGTTCAAAGCCCATTACGGGGTTACGCCGCACCAATTCCGGAAGCTGGCGCTGAAGCCGCCCGGCGTTACCGCCGCCCCGCGTTCGTGACGACGATCGCGTCGCGCTGCGCAATGAGGCACAGCTCCGCCGCCTTGAACGCGTGCTCCTGCGTCATCGCGTTCTCCGTGCGGTGCAGGCAGTCCAGAATCAATTGGCCGAAGTACGGGAAGCCCGCTTTGCCGTTCACGGCAAAATGATGCTCGCCTTCGTGGTTCGCCATATACACGTGGTCGCTCGTCCGTTCGCGGGCGATATCGACATATTTGCGGAGCTCGATATAGCCGTCGGAGCCGAGAATCGTCATGCGCCCGTCTCCCCAAGTGCTCAGCCCGTCCGGCGTCATCCAGTCGACCCGGAAGTACCCGGTCGCGCCGTTGTCTCCGATCAGCGTGGCGTCGCCGAAATCCTCGAAATTCGGATATTCCGGATAGTTATAGTTGGCGACCTTGCTATGAGCGACCTTCGCGTCTTTCGCCCCCGTAAAATGCAGGAACTGCTCGATCTGATGGCTGCCGATGTCGCACAGAATGCCGCCGAATTTCTCTTTCTCGAAAAACCAGGCCGGCCTGCTCTTCGCATTGATCCGGTGCGGTCCTAGCCCGATTACCTGCAGGACGCGCCCGATCGCCCCCTGCTTGATGAGCTGCTCGGCATAGACCGAGCTCTCCGAATGCAAACGCTCGCTGTAATAGACCGCGTATTTGCGCCCGGTCTCGGCGACCTTCGCGCGAGCCGCCTCCAGCTGCTCCAGCGTGGTGAACGGCGCCTTGTCCGTGAAGTAGTCCTTGCCGCTGTCCATCACCCGCAGCCCAAGCGGTCCGCGATCGGACGGAACCGCCGCAGCCGCGACGAGCCTCACTTCCTCGTCCTGAAGAATCGTCTCCAGCGAGCTTGCCGCCCGCACCTCCGGATAGATGCGGACAAATTTCTCGACCTTCGCCGGATCCGGATCGTACACCCACTTGAGCTGTCCTCCCGCTTCCCGCAGTCCGTTGCACATGCCGTAAATATGTCCGTGATCCAGGCCCGCCGCCGCGAAAACGAACTCTCCCGGCCGACATACCGCGTTGAAGTGGCCTACGGGCGCGTAATTCATGCCGTCGCTTTTTTGCATGGCGTTTCACTCCTCCTTGGTATAGCTGCTGCCGGTCGTAATCGTCTGAGTCGCGAAATTCTCGACCGACGTCTTCTTCTCGTAGAAATGCGTCGCGTTCGCCTGAATGCCGTCTCTGGTGTAGAACGCGTTCTCTTCGTTCAGCGGCAGCTTGACGAGCCCGCCAGTGCTGGCGGACATATAGATCGCCGTGATGAGCTCCAGCGTTCGCCGGCCGCTCGCGCCGTCGATCAACGGCGGCGCGCCGGTCTCGATCGCCGTCAGCACGTTGTCGATCTGCCCGGCATGCCCCTCGTGCGTGACCTCGGGCAGCTCGTCATAAAGCGCTTGCAGCCGGTTTTCCAGCTCCGCGTTCGGCTCGGGGAAGCCGTTCTCCTTGGCGTTCGACGCTTTCACCTTCCAAGGGACGGACACTCTCGCTTTTTCCCCCTGGAAGATGAGCTGCTGCTCCTCTCCGTGATGAATGACGGAGCTCGTGACTTGCCCCAAGGAGCCGTTGCCGAATCGCAGCATCCCGATGGAGACGTCCTCGACCTCGGCGTTATCGTGCGAGACGTTGCTCATGAACGCCTGCACCTCCGTCGGGCTGCCCATCATCCACAGCAGCGCGTCGATGTGGTGCACGGCATGGTTGAGCGTCGGTCCGCCGCCTTCCTTCTCCCAAGTGCCGCGCCACCAGAGATCGTAATAACAGTGGCCTCGCCACCAATAGGAGTCGACCTGAACGTGGCCGATTTTGCCCATCAGTCCGCTGTCCAGCACCGCTTTCAATTTCATCATCGGCGTCTTGAAGCGGTTCTGGGCGACGACGGACATCGTTCTGCCCGTCTTCCGCTGAACTTCGATCATCCGATCGCACTCTTCGAGAGAAGAAGCCATCGGCTTCTCCACGAGAACGTGCGAGCCCGCCTCCATAAACGCCGTCGCAAGCGCGGCATGCGTGTAAGGCGGCGTGCAAATCGAGACGAGATCGATCTCCTCCCGCAGCAGCTCCTCGTAATCCTTGACCGCCTGCGCGTTCAGCCCGTATTGCGCGATGCGTTGGCTCGCTTTATCCGCGTACAAATCACAGACCGCAACGATGCGGCACCGTTCCGGAAATCGCAAATAGCCCTCGATATGCGCCGCCGAAATCGCCCCCGCTCCGATAATCGCGACATTCAACATGCTTGCCAGCCTCCTTATGCTATGTCTGTTCCTAGCATATCAAGGAAGCGTGAACGCAAGTGATACGACTTTGTACAAAAATAACGCTGTATTGCGGTTCATCCCTTCGGAGCGCTGACGGTCCTTCCGCAAACCTTCCGCCCCACCACCCGGCCCGTCGCCGCAAACCGTTCGTTCGGACAGAGAATCCGCTATCTGTGAACAAAACCGGGTTTTGCGCGCCTTCGCGGACAGAGGATCCTTTATTCGGCTCCGAGATGGCGATTTCGGCCAGTGATCATCGAAATAACGGATCGTCTGTCCGCATCGACTTCAAAATGAGAGGATTTCGAGGAAATAAGGTCATCTGAGTCCGAATGCAAATAAAAAAATGATTATGCCGGAGCAATCCGGCAAAAAAAGAACCGTCAGATCGCCTGACGGTTCTTTTATGACCGATCGGAATGTATCACTCTTCGCGCCTTCGCACCCTCGCACCCCGCTCCTCTGCCATATGCCTCACACTAGTTGTATGAAGTACAATTATTTGCCCGTAAACTTTGCGGATTTTTCATATAATTGCACGAAGTACAACTAATGGGTCCAAACTGGGCGAGAATGAAGGGTAAGAGGCCGAATTAGTTGTATTTTGTGCAATTATCGAATGGGAAGGGTCGAATGGGACCTGAAATAGATGTACGAAATACAATTAAACGCCGATCTCCGTAAGCTTCCTCAGCATCAGAAGATGCCGATGGCGTCTTTTTTGCGCCGTTCCATTCCCGTTCTTCCGTTACCTCAGCACATTCTCCCCGCTCACCACCACCGCCCCGCCTTGCTCCATCGCCGCGGACAATTCGGACTACCCACCGCCCGCCGCCTCGCTCAAATGTCCTGAACCATTCGGCCCGTCCACCGCCCGCCGTTCCGCCTTGCTCCAATATCCCAGGCCGTTCGGACAGAGAATCCGCTAATTGTGAACAAAACCGGGTTTTCCGCACCTTCGCGGATAGAGGATCCGTTATTTGGCTCCGGGATGGCGATTTCGGCCATGGATTATCGAAATAACGGATTCTCAGTCCGAATCGTCATCAAAATGAGGGGGTTTCGGAAAATAACGTCTTCTGTGTCCGCTAGCAATAACTCAAGTTGAATGAAGACCCGTATAACACTGCCAACCGCTCCCTCCCGGGGCAGGGCAGCTTCTATCCTTGAATTTGGCCGCAACTCTTACGATGCATCCGCACAAGGCGCAGGTATGGCCTCCGAGCAGCTTCGGGCAAGCGCGGCAGCGGCTCAGGCGCTCTTCGTACACCGCGTCCGGCACGCACAGCCCGCTTCCGGGCCGAAACATCGGAGCGGCCAGCATGCGGTCGATTCGTTCCTCGGTGACTTGATTGTCGGTTCGACACCCTTTGCAGCGAGAATCCATCTCCGGCTCCATCCTTAAATCCCGGGCGCCAGTTCAAGGACCGCGACGGACATCGGCGGCAGATTCGCGCGTAGAAGCCGATCTTCGACCGTGAAATCCGTAAACGCCGCCGGCGCTACTCGACTCGGATTGTCGAACGTGTTGTGTCCGTCCGTACGATCGGAGGCGAGAATTGATCCGTTCACATTCAACCCGGTTCCCGTCCATCCCCGCAGCTCGACCTGAACGCTTGCGCTCGACCGATGATCCAGGTTGCACAAGCTCAAATGAACGCGTCCTTCCGCGTCGCGGGAAGCGGATACGGAAATTTGCGGCAGCGTTTCCTTGTCCGCGCCTATCGATTGCAACGTCTCGTACGTGTCCAGCAGCTCCGCGTCCTGATGCACCTTGAGCATGTCGAAGACGTGGTAGGTCGGCGTCAGCAGCATCTTGTCGCCTTCCGTCAGGACGACCGCCTGCAATACGTTGACCAGCTGGGCGATGTTCGCCATCCGGACGCGATCGCAATGGCGATTGAAAATGTGCAGCGTGATCCCGGCGACGAGCGCGTCGCGAATCGTATTTTGCTGATACAGGAAGCCCGGATTCGTGCCGGGTTCGACGTCGTACCACGTTCCCCATTCGTCCACGAGCAGGCCGATGCGTTTATCTGGATCGTACTGATCCATAATCGCGGAATGCCTCGAGACGAGTTCTTCCATATGCAGCGCCTTCTTCAACGTCACGCTCCATTCGGCTTCGTCGAAGCCGGTCGCGGCTCCTTTTTCCTGCCAGGTGCCCGGGACCGTGTAGTAGTGCAGCGTGATCGCGTCCATGAACCGATGCGCCTGCTTCATCAGCGTCTCCATCCAGTGGTAGTCCCCTTCGCTCGGACCGCAGGCGATCTTGTGAATCCGGTTGTCCCCATAGCTGCGAACGTATGTCTGGAATTGCCGGTACAAGTCCGCGTAATATTCCGGCCGCATGTTGCCTCCGCAGCCCCAGTTCTCGTTGCCGACGCCGAAATATTTCACCTTCCACGGGCGTTCCCTGCCGTTCGCCTTGCGAAGCTCCGCCATCGGAGATACGCCGTCGAACGTCAAGTACTCCACCCACTCGGACATCTCCTGCACGGTGCCGCTGCCCACGTTCCCGTTGATGTACGGCTCGCACTCCAGCAGCTCGCACAGCATCAGGAATTCATGCGTCCCGAAATGGTTGTTCTCCACGACGCCGCCCCAATGCGTATTGATCATGCGCTTGCGGTTCTCTCTCGGGCCGATGCCGTCCTTCCAATGATATTCGTCGGCGAAGCATCCGCCCGGCCACCTGAGAACCGGAATCTTCATGTTCTTCAGCGCTTGCAGGACATCGTTGCGGATGCCGTTCGTGTTCGGAATCGGCGAATCCTCCCCGACCCACAGCCCTTCGTAGATGCAGCGGCCGAGATGCTCCGAGAAATGTCCGTAAATGTTCCGGTCGATCTTCTCTTTCGCACGGTCCGCATGAACGACGATTCGGTTTGTCATACGCTTTTCCAGCCTCCATTGGATTAGTTTTTTTATTAATCGCAATTCAATTTCACTAATTCAGGTTTATCGTAAATGAAAATTCCGAAATGCGCAACAACAGACAGCCGATCCGGCTGTCTGTTCGTCGCGACTCTCCAGTTATTAAACTTCGATCCGAATCGCCTGGCGCTGCGCCACCATATCGGCTTGCGGTAGATGCATGCGACTGCGTCATCGTCGCCGCAATTTCATTCCTCTTCCGTTGCTCCGTTTTCCGTACATCTTTCACCCCGCTCATCGTCCCGCCTCTCTTTGCTCCATCGCTCACCGCCCCGTCTTGCTCCACTACTCTGGACCGTTCGGACAGAGGATCCGTTATTTGGCTCCGAGATGGCGATTTCGGTCATTGATCATCAAAATAACGGATCGTCTGTCCGGATCGCCATCAAACTGAGGGGGTTTCGGCAAAATAAGGGCTTCTGAGTCCGTTGGCGGAGCATCGAGCAAGCGCAAGCGGAAAAACAAAAACGACAAGGCCCGGAGTCGGGGAACCTTGTCGTCTCTTCATGCGGTTATCGGATTATTTCTTCTTGAACGCCTCGTTATAGCAGCGTCTGCACACCGGCTTGTAATCTTCGTTGCCGCCGACCTGGATTTGTTCGCCCTCGTTCACCGGCACCCCGTCCTTGAAGCGGATGACCATCGTGGCCTTGCGGTCGCAATACCAGCAGATCGTCTTGATCTCTTCAATCTTGTCCGCGTAGACGAGCAGATTGTAGCTGCCCTCGAACAGCTCGTTCTGAAAATCGTTCTTGAGCCCGAAGGCCATGACCGGCACGTCCAGCTCGTCCACGACCCGCGTCAACTCGATGATATGGCGTTTCTTGAGCCACTGCGCTTCGTCCACAAGCACGCAATAATAGCGTCCCGATTCGGCGAGCTGTTGCTTGACCGATTCGTATAGATCCGTCTCCTCGTACACGGGAATCGCGGGACGGGTGAAGCCTGCTCGCGAGCCGACCCTGTCCGGACCGTTGCGCGAGTCGATTACGGGAGTGAAGATCAATACCGGCTTGCCTTGCTCCTCGTAGTTGTGGGCGACCTTGATAATCTCGAAGGACTTGCCGCTATTCATCGTGCCGTATTTGAAATATAATTGGGCCAAATCTCCTACCTCCGCTAGCGAGTCGTTGAGTCGCCTCAATTATACCTCAGATCGCCGTCGAGCAATAGGGAAGCTTGTCTAACGATGCGCCGAATGGCGGCAAGTGCGGACGAAGGCGCATGCCCGTCAAACGCCGATAGCGCCGGCCGTCCTTGCGGACGAAACGGCGCTTGATGCCGGATCTCTGCTAGCCCTGCAGCCCTCTTTTTACCCAGCCGGCCACGGTCGCGGTCCGTTTCCCTTGATGCACGGCGGCCGGCCGGACGTCTTCGACGATTTTGCCGGATTGATCGACGGTCGCGCTCGTGCCGTACGGATTGCCCCCGGAAGCGAAGATGACCGGATCCGTGTAGCCGGGAGCGGCGACGATGCCGCCCCAATGGTAAATCGACGTATACAGCGACAGAATCGTCGCCTCCTGCCCGCCATGAGCGTTGCTCGCGCTGGACATGGCGCTGACGACTTTGTTCGCCAGCTTGCCTCCGGCCCACAGTCCGCCCAACGTGTCGAAAAACTGCTTCATCTGCGAAGCCATGTTCCCGAATCGCGTCGGAGACGAGAAAATATAGGCGTCCGCCCATTCCAGATCGGCCGGGGTGACGGTCGGCACGTCCTTCGTCGCCTCGACGTGCGCCTTCCAGGCGGGATTCGAGCCGATCGCGGACTCCGGCGCCAGCTCGGGAACCTTCAAGATTTTGACTTCGGCTCCCGCTTCTTTCGCGCCCTCGGCAGCCCACTGCGCCAGTTGGTAGTTCGTTCCGGTCGAACTATAATAAATAACGGCAAGCTTCACGTCGGACAGGGGAATCAACTCCTATGGGAAATTTTGCATTTCCCATACAGAATGCCCCGTTCGCCGATCCGCTATTCGCGCTTGCCGTTTCCGCCTCCTGCAGGCCGGTTCACGCTTTGACCAACGCCAGGGAAGCATCGACTTCGGCAATGCAATCCGGCGTTTCCCACGACGGATTCTCGATCGCGGGCATGACCGGATAGATGCGGAAGTCTTCGTCCCTCTGCGACCACAGAAGCGTCTGCAACGCCTCGAGCCGCGTCTCCGCCGGGTTCAGCCAGCCGTCCAGCGCCTCTTCGTCCAGAACGACCGGGAGCGGATGGTCCGTGCCGAAGGCGTAGCCTCTCGTAATCACGGTGCACATCGGATACTCGTTCCTTTCCGAATCCAGCCACACGTCGAAAATGCCGGGCATCGCGAATATCGGCTTCGAACGATGGACGACGCGCCAGGCGCTTTTCGTTTTGCCTTCCCGCTTCCAAATGTAAAATCCGCTGCAGGGGACGGCGCATCTTTTTTTGGCCAGCATGTTGCGCAGGTCGCGACGGTCGCCGAACGATTCCAGATTCGCGTTGACCGAATGCTTGCCCCAGTAGGGCATCAAGCCCCACCGATGTTCGCTTAAGCAGCGCTCCTCGCCGAGCTGTACGATGATCGGAACTTGCTGCGTCGGCGCGATGTTGTATCTGCGGTTGTACGGCACGTGAACCTTGTCAATGCGGAAGCCTTCGGTCAAATCGGCCAGCTCCGCCGTCAGCGAGTATCGATTGCACATCTGTCATCCGCCCATTCCCAGAAATTTACTCGCTCTCAGTGTGGGCGAACGCGGCGAAAAATATGTAACAGGAAGAAAAAACGAATTCGGCTTCGCTGTCGCTCGGCGGGGGGCCTCAACGACACGTAAGTTGGTTTGGTCGAACTAATTGCGCTCGGCGGGGGCGCCATCGGCACGTAAGTTGGTTTGGTCGAACTAATTGCGCCCCGCGAGGGGCCTCAACGACACGTAAGTTGGTTTGGTCGAACTAATTGCGCTCGGCGGGGGGCGCCATCGGCACGTAAGTTGGTTTGGTCGAACTAATTGCGCTCGGCGGGGGCGCCATCGGCACGTAAGTTGGTTTGGTCGAACTAATTGCGCCCAGCGGGGGGCGCCATCGGCACGCAAGTTGGTTTGGTCGAACTAATTGCGCCCAGCGGGGGGCGCCATCGGCACGTAAGTTGGTTTGGTCGAACTAATTGCGCCCAGCGGGGGGCGCCATCGGCACGTAAGTTGGTTTGGTCGAACTAATTGCGCTCGGCGGGGGGCCTCAACGACAAGTAAGTTGGTTTGGTCGAACTAATTGCGCCCGGCGGGGGGCCTCAACGACAAGTAAGTTGGTTTGGTCGAACTAATTGCGCCCGGCGGGGGGCCTCAACGACACGTAAGTTGGTTTGGTCGAACTAATTGCGCCCAGCGGGGGGCGCCATCGGCACGTAAGTTGGTTTGGTCGAACTAATTGCGCCCCGCGAGGGGCCTCAACGACACGTAAGTTGGTTTGGTCGAACTAATTGCGCCCCGCGAGGGGCCTCAACGACACGTAAGTTGGTTTGGTCGAACTAATTGCGCTCGGCGGGGGGCGCCATCGGCACGTAAGTTGGTTTGGTCGATTCTGTGTTCATCTGTGTCCGATCGCAAAGCTTACCAAAGCTCGCGAACGAGATAGGCGACCGCGGACGCGGCGGCGACGAACAGGGCCGAGCTGACGTACATCAGCCTCGCCGTCAGACGAATATGCCGCGCCTCGAGCGGCTCGATCGCTTCGCCCATCCTCGCCCGGTCGGAAGGCACGCCTTGATAATAGTTCAAGCCCCCGAGCTGAACGCCGAGCGCCCCCGCGACGGCGGATTCGGGAAACCCGCTGTTCGGGCTCGGATGCAGCCTGGCGTAACATGACACCGTGCGCAGCGATCTTCTCGGATCCATCCGCAGCAGCCAAGCGGCGGCGGCGATGAAGCCGGCGGACAACCGGGCGGGAATCCAATTCGCCAAGTCGTCGAATCGGGCGGAAGCCCAGCCGAGATCGGCGTAACGCTCGTTCTTGTAGCCGACCATCGAATCGAGCGTGTTCGCCGCCCGGTAAGCGAGCGCGAGTGGAGCTCCGCCGATCAGGGCATAGAACAGCGGGGACAGGATCGCGTCGACGATGTTCTCCGCCACCGTCTCTACCGCGCCCCGCGCGATCTCGTCCTCCCCAAGCTTCTCCGTATCCCGGCCGACGATCATCGACAGCGCTCGACGCGCCTCCGCGAGCTTCCCTTCCGCGAGCAGCCCGTGAATGTCCATGCCGGCGTCCGCGAGCCCTCTGGCCGCGATTGTCGTCGAGATGAGCCATGCCCCCGCGCCATACGAAAGCCAGGGATGAACGAGATGGAGCGCGTATAGCAGCAACCAGGAAGCCGCGTAGACGCCGCCGACGAGCGCAAGCGGATAGGCGACGCTGGCCAGCTTCAACGCGCGTTTGCGGACGTCTTGCTCTCCCCGAACGAGCCATGAAGCCGCCCGTTGCAGCCAGCGGCTGTCGGCCGCCCGGCGAAGCGGTCGCTCGAGCCGGCGAATGATTCGGCCCATCCCGACGACCGGATGCGGCAGCGCGCGGGGATCGCCGATCCCGAGATCGATCAAATACGCGCAGACGACGATTGCGATCTCGAGCATCGATTAAGGCTCTCCTTGCGTGCCGGCCGCTTCGCTCACGGTCCGGTAGACGAGGCGGCCGATGGCGTTGCCGAGCGTCGTCGCCGCGCCCGCGTAGCGGTGAATCTGGGCGTAAGCGTCGGATCGGCTGACGGCGATCAGGACGGCGTCGGTCGTCGTTCCGGTCGCGACCCGATCGGCGTAATCGCGGTCCCGGACATCCAGATCGGCGAACGCCGCGCATTTCGCCTCGGTCGCGCTGACGATCGCGTTCGCCATCGCCGCGTCCGTAAGCCGTCCGTCGATCAGCACGATGACGTTGACCGTGCCGGGCGCGTACGCGGAGAACGTCTCGCGTCCCAAGCCCGCCCTGGCCGCGTTGCCGGTGCCCGCGGTCGCACAGACGAGCAGCCTGAACGCGTCGCCGGCTTCTTCTTCGAAAGAGGCGTGAGTCAGATGAGCCGCCGTCTGCAAGCCGACCGTCGAATCCACATCGTATCCCCATTCCGTCAGGCGCTCCCGCATCGCCTTCTCCGGGTCGGAGCAGTCGTAGTCGAGCGGCACTTTCCAATTGACGAACCGGCGGCCGTCTCCGCAGCCGCCGCGGAATGGCGCGTTGCCGAGCGTCCGGTAGCTCCGGTCCGCGCCGATCAGAATGCGGTCGGGCGCGTACAGGATGTCCAGCTCCGGCCATAGCGGGGAGCGATAGACGGTCGCGCCGCCGCGAAAAGGTTGAGTCATCGGGACTTGCCTCCTTCGGTCATGGCAGAATCGAATGATAAGAGGTTGTTCTCGGTGCTGAAAATCGGACATTTTGAACACGCTCTATAAGGCAAAATTGTTCATCAGTACGAGCGCGGCGAGCAGCGCGAACGTCTCCGAGCCCTCGATCAACGCGCCGTAGACGTCGCCGGTAAAGCCGCCGAGCCTGCGGACGATGGCCAGCCCGAACAGCCAGCCCGCGAGCAGCGTCGCCCCGAGCACGGGCAGCGCGATCGCCCCGGCCGTCCCGTAGGCGACCGCCGCGAGAAGCGCCGCGTTGACCAGCAGCACGGTCGGCGTAACCCCGCCGCGAAGACCGCTCCCCAGACCGTTCTCCTGAATATAGGGGAACGTGCGAATCGCCGCGAGCAGCGTAAATCTCGCCATTGCCGGTATGACGACGACGAGCGCGATTCCGCCCGTCTCGGCCAGCCGGGAAACGGCGGCGACCTTGAGCAGGAGCAGCGCGATCGCCGCCACGGCGCCCATCGCGCCGACGCGGCTGTCCTTCATGATTTCCAGCGTCTTCTCCCGGCTTCGCCGGCTGCCCAGGCCGTCCGCCAAGTCCATCCAGCCGTCCAGGTGAAGCGCTCCCGTCGCATATACCCAGCCGACGACGCCCGCGGCCGCGACGACGAGCGAAGCGGACGGCCCGAATCCGGCTTCCGCGACGAAAACGACGAGCCAGACGAACGCGCCGATGAATAGGCCGACGAGCGGATAATAACGAGGGCTCTTCTCCCAGCCGTCCAGCGTATGCGCCCTCTTCGGCACCGGGAAGCGCGTCAGAAAGCTTAGCGCCTGCCAGAACGCGTTCATTTGAGCCTCCACGGCAGTCCGGCGACGACGGCGATCGCTTCGTCCGCTTCGGCGGCGAGCCGTTGGTTCGCTTCGCCGACCGCATCCTGGAACCAGCGGCCGAGCGGCGTCATTGCCACGCCGCCCCATCCGGCTTCATCCGTTACGATAATCGCTTCCCGCAGCCCCGACGCTCTCAATCCGTCCAGAAAGGATCGAACGCCCCGCCGGATGTCGGCTGACGTTTCCTCGTCCCGGCAGCGCTCTTCGGGCACGGCGATCAGCAAGTTGCCGATCCAGGCGGACAGCGTGTCGACGAGCGCCAGATCGTAGCCCGCCGTTGCCGAGGCGGACAAATCCTCGGGAGCTTCGAGCGTGTCCCACCGGTCCGGACGGCGTTGCCGATGGGCTTCGATGCGCGCGTCCATCTCTTCGTCGTAGCGCTTGCCCGTCGCCACATAGAGCACGCGGTCCCGCGCCGTCGACCGCTCGGCAACGAGCCGTTCGGCGTAGGCGCTCTTGCCCGACCGGACGCCGCCGATGACCATGACGAGCTTCATGCTAATCTTCTCCTCTCTCCCGATCGGCTTCCGCCAACGCCTGCAGCAGCCTGTCGTTGTCCGCCCTGCCGCGAACGGCGATGCGGACGTCCCGGTCCGTCAAGCCGTCGTACGCGGCGCAGCTGCGGATCATGACGCCTTTCGGCCCCAGCGCTTCCTGAAGCAGCCTTGCCGTCCAGCGCTCCGACGTTCGGACGAGCAGGAAATTGGCTTCTCCCGGCCAAGTCCGCCAGCCGAGCCGCGAACGCAGCTCCGCCCGCAAATACGCGCTTTCCCGGCCGATCAATTCCCGCGTCCGCCGCTCGTATTCGGCCGCGTCCGGCCGCAAGCACGCTTGCCCCGCCAATAGCGCGAAGCCGTTGACGCTCCAGGCGACCTGCTTGCGAGCCATCCGGCTCACGAGACCCGGATCCGCGATCGCATAGCCGAGACGAAGACCCGGAATCGCGTAAAACTTCGTCATCGAATGCAGCAGGATGACATGGGGATGGCGATCCAGCTCGGGCAGCAGCGTCGCTCTCCGTTCGACGGGAATAAAATCGATGAACGCCTCGTCCACGACGAGATAGGCCGAATGCCGCTGTGCCAGCGCCGCGATCTCCCGCAAGTCGTCCAGCGAATAAGATAAGCCCGTCGGATTGTTCGGATGACCGAGAAACAGCAGGTCGACTTCTTCGAGCAGCGGCGCCAGCTCCGCGGGCTCGGCGCGAAATCCGTTCTCCTCCTTGCCGACGAGGACGCGCACTTCCGCCCCGTATTTCTCGGCCAGCTGCGCGTATTCCGAGAAGCACGGCGCGATCACGCCGACCTTCCGCACGCCTAAGCCGGAGAGCGCCAGCGCGATGCATTCCGCCGCTCCGTTCCCGACCAGCAAAGCTTCTTCGGCGACGCCAAGCTTGACCGCCAGCACCCGCTTGAACGCGCGGTGTCCCGGGTCCGGGTAGTTGACGATCGCCTCCAGCCCGTTTTTCAGCGCCTCCAGCGCCTGGGGCGGCGGTCCCAGCGGATTGATGTTCGCGCTGAAGTCCAGCCAGTCGTCCTTAGCGATGCCGAACCGCGCGGACGCCGTCTCGCGATCCCCGCCGTGCCCGAAGGGCTCCAATTGTCCCGGTGCGATGCCGCCTTCCCTCATCCTTCAGCCCTCCATGCCTTGTTCCAATATCCGATAAATCCGCTTCATGTCCGCATGCTGTCGGAAATGATCGGCCAACCGGTCGAATTCCGCTTCCCGGAGCGCGTTGAACGTCAGCTCGCCCTTGCGCGGCTCCCAGCCCTTATCTCTTCGGATCGCATTCAGCCAATCGCGCCGGTATGCGTCGTTATGCAAAATGCCGTGCACGTACGTTCCCCAAGCTTTGCCGTCGCTCGTTCGGGCCCCTTCCGGGCGAAGCGCGGCTTCCGCCTCCGGCTCCCTCATGTCCCGGACGAGATGCGGATGCTCGGTCTCCCCGGTGAACGACGTCTTCCCCATATGAATCTCGTAGCCTTCGATCGCGATGTTCCGGCTTCCGACCGCAGACGACGAGCCGCGCTTCGCAACGGACCAGCCTGCGGCGAAGCCGGCGACGCGCTCGGTTTTTTTCTCGGCCGCGTAGACGGTCTCCATCGGAAAGACCCCCAGACCGGGCAAGACCGCGTTCGCCGATTCGACGCCCGCCGGATCGAGCAGCCGCTCCCCGAGCATCTGAAAGCCGCCGCAGATGCCGGCCAGCCAGCCTCCCCGTTCCAGATGGCCGAGGAGCAGCCGGTCCAGTCCCTTGGCCCGCAAATAGAGCAGATCCTCGGCCGTATTTTTGCTGCCGGGCAGCAGCACCGCGTCAGGATCGCCGAATTGCTCGGGCGCCGTCACGTAACGGACGGAGACGTCCGGCTCTGCGAACAGCGGATCGATGTCGGTAAAGTTCGACCAGCGGGGATATTTCACGACGGCGATGTCCAATCGGTCGTCCTCGACTCCGCCTTGTGGTTCTGCTCTGCGATAGGATAACGAATCTTCCGCTTCCAGCTTCAAGTCGTCCAGATACGGAATGACGCCGAGCACGGGCTTGCCCGTCTTGCGCTCCAGCCAGTCGAGGCCCGGTCTCAGCAAGGCGGGGTCTCCCCTGAACTTATTGATCAGGATGCCTTGGACGCGGCCCCGCTCCTCCGGCTCCAACAGCTCCAGCGTGCCGACGACGGCGGCGAAAACGCCTCCCCTGTCGATGTCCGCGACGAGCAGAACGGGCGCCTCCGCCCACGCCGCCATCCGCATGTTGACGATATCCCGATCCTTCAGGTTGATCTCGGCAGGACTTCCCGCCCCTTCAAGCACAACGACGTCGTAATCCGCACGCAGCCGCTTCAGCGCCTCAACGGCGATCGCTCCCGCTTCGTCCAGGTAATCGTTGCGGTAGCCGAACGCGTCCATCGTCCGGTACGGCTTGCCGTGGACGACGACCTGGGAAGCGCGTTCGCCCGTCGGCTTCAGCAGAATCGGATTCATGTCGGTCGTCGCCGGAATGCCGCACGCGTCGGCTTGCATCCCTTGCGCCCGGCCGATCTCCTTGCCGTCGGGCGTGACGTAGCTGTTGAGCGACATGTTCTGGGACTTGAAGGGGGCGACCGAACGACCGTCCTGGACGAATACGCGGCACAGCGCCGCCGCCAGGACGCTCTTGCCGACGTCGGACGCCGTGCCTTGCACCATCAGCGTCTTGGCCGGGCGCGGACGGCCTCCCGGGCTTCCGCCATTCCCCGTCGCCGTCGTCATCGCCGAGACACGCCCGCGCTTTCGAACGTCGCCATTTCCCGCATGAGCTTCACGGCCGCGTCCAGGAAGTGGAACGCCAGCACCGCGCCCGTTCCTTCGCCCAGCCGCATGTCCATATGAAGCATCGGGGCCAGGCCGATCGCGTCGAGCATCGCCCGGTGCCCTTGCTCCATCGACAGGTGGGACGCGATCATATACGGCACGCAGCCCGGCGCGACGCGGCTCGCGACGAGGGCGGCGGCGGACGAGATGAATCCGTCGACGACGACGGCGGAGCCGTGCGCGGCCGCGCCGAGAATGACGCCGACGAGCCCGGCGATCTCCAGGCCGCCGAGCTTGGCGAGCACGTCGAGCGGATCGTTCGGGTCGGCGGCGTTCACCTGCAGCGCCCGCTCGACGACGCGCCGCTTATGCGCGAGCCGGTCATCGTCCAAGCCGGTGCCGCGGCCGATCGCCGCAGTCGGCTCCAAGCCGCCGAGAGCGATCAGAATCGCCGCGCTCGGCGTCGTGTTGCCGATGCCCATCTCCCCCGTCGCAAACGCGCGAACGCCGGAAGCGGCCAGCTCCGCGGCGACGTCGTAGCCGGCGACGACGGCCGCGATCGCTTCCGCCCGGGTCATCGCGGGACCTTGCGCGATGTTCCCGGTGCCTTCGCGGATTTTCCGCGAGACGAGTCCCGCATGGTCGAAGCTCGCTTTCACGCCGACGTCGACGCAGACGACCCGGGCGCCGGCCTGGCGCGCCAGCACGTTCACCGCGGCGCCCCCGTTCAGGAAGTTCGACACCATCTGCGCCGTCACTTCCTGGGGAAACGCGCTTACGCCTTCCTCGCATACGCCGTGATCGCCAGCCATCACGACGACCGCTTTGGCGAGCGGTTCGGGCAGCGCCTCCCCCGTGATGCCGGCAAGCTGAACGGCGACGGCTTCCAGCTTGCCCAAGCTGCCCGGCGGCTTCGTCAAGCTGTCCAGCCGGATCCGCGCGGCGTTCATCGCCTGCTCGTCCAACGCTTTGATTTGTCCGATCGCGCGTTCCAGTTCGATCGCTCCATTGATCGTCATCGCTATCTTCCTCTCAACAATATTTGCGGCACTCCGCTGTCGGGATGGGCGAGCACGATCGGATCCGTGCCGTATACGTCCCGGACGAGCCGGGGGGTCAGCACCTCGTCGGGCGTCCCTTCCGCGACCACGCGCCCGGCGTTCAGCACGATCAGCCGATCGCAATATTGGGCAGCCAAATTCAGATCGTGCAGCACCGCCACCGCCGTCAAGCCGTTCTCCCGGCGCCAGTCGCGCACGTAATCCATCATCTGGATTTGGAACCCGATATCGAGGAACGTCGTCGGTTCGTCGAGCAGCAGCACGCGCGGCTCCTGAACCATCGTCTTGGCCAGCGCCGCCCGCTGCCTTTCCCCGCCGCTGAGCTCGCCGATCTGCCGCCCGGCGTAACGCTCGAGATCCAGCCTCTTCATGACGGCCCCGATCAGCGCGTCGGGATCGCCGTCTTCTCCGCCCAGCCAGCCCTGGTACGGATAACGGCCCATCTCGACGACTTCGCGAACGGTAAACCCGAGCGCGGGAATCGCCTCTTGCTGCAGCACCGCCACGATGCGGGCCATTTCCTTGCGGCCGTACTCCCGGATTCGCTTCCCTTCGAGCAGCACCTCTCCTGCCGCCGGTGCTTCGAGGCCGGACAGCAGCTTGAGCAGCGTCGACTTGCCGCTTCCGTTCGGTCCGATTACGCCGTAGAAGCCGCCCTGCTCGATATGAAGGTCGATTCCCCGCAAAATCTCCTTCTCCCCGATGCGATATCCGATGCCCCGGGCCCGAATCATGCGTTCGCCTCCCCGTTTTTCCTCTTTCTTTTCCATAACAAATACGCGAAAAACGGCGCGCCGATAAACGCCGTGACGACGCCGAGCGGAATCTCCTTCGGGTTCAGCGCCATGCGGGCGATCGTATCCGACCAGAGCACGTACGCGCCGCCGACGACGGCGGACACCGGAACGACGATCCGGTTGTCCGGTCCCGTGATCAAGCGGACGAGATGCGGCACGACAAGCCCGACGAAGCCGATGACGCCCGATACGGACACGGCCGCGGCGGTCATCAGCGTCGCGACGAGCAGGACGATCAGCTTCGTGCGCTGCACGTGGACGCCGAGATGCGTCGCTTGGCGTTCGCCGAGCGCGAACAGGTTTAGCTGCCGGCTATAGGCGATCAGAACGATCGCTCCCAAGACGACGTAAGGGAGAACGATGCCGGAATACGACCACCCGCGCATCGCTAAGCTCCCCATCATCCAGAAGACGATTTCGTTCACGACGCTTTTGGACATCGTCACCATGAAGCTGACCATCGAGCCGAAAAAAGCTTGAATGACGACGCCGGACAGAATCAGCGTTTCCAGCTCCATCCGCCCCCGATAGTAGGCGAGCCGCAGCACGAGGAACAGCGTCAGCAGTCCCGTCGCGAACGAGACGGCCGGAATCGTATACTGGCCGATCCACGCTTGCAGCCCGAACAAAATGATAAAGGCCGCGCCGACCGAAGAGCCGGTCGCGACGCCGAGCGTATAAGGATCCGCCAGCGGATTGCGCAGCACCGCTTGAAAGCCTGCCCCCGCGAGCGCGAGAGCCGCGCCGACGAGAACGGCAAGCACGACCCTGGACAGACGCACTTTCAGGATGATCGTCTCGTCCGGGTCGTCCGCTCCCTCGACGGGCGAATCCATGCCGAGCAGATCGCCGATTCCGGGCACCTGATGCAGCAAGAGAGACCATACTTTGGCCACGGGAATGTTCGCTCCGCCGAGGGAGAGGCTCAAGATAATGGAACAAAGGAGGAGCGCCAAGGCTCCTCCCATGTAAATCGTTAATTTGCCGCGCATTTTAGTTCACCTTGTCGGGATGGATCGCTTTCGCCATATCGCGAAGCACTTTCGTCAGCCGCGGTCCGACGCGGCTGATGGAATTGTCGTCCACGGCGTACATGCGATCGTTCGCGACCGCGTCGATCTTCTCGAAGCCGGGGCGATCCTTGATCGCCTGGGGAATGCCCAGGTCGAACGCTTCATTGTGCGCGTACAGGATGACTTCCGGATTCGCCTTGATGACCGCTTCCGGATCGACCTCGAACCAGCCGCTCTTCTCCTTGGAGACGTTGTCTCCGCCTGCCAGCGTCAAAATTTCGTCCATGTATTCTCCGCTGCCGACCGTCCACCCGGGGGAAAATTCCATGTAGGTTTTCTTCGGGGCGACGCCTTGCAGGGCGTCCGTCACTTGCTTCAATTCTTCCCTCATCGTGCCCGTCACCTGCGCCGCGCCTTCCTGCAGGTCCATGATCCGTCCGACCGTCTCGATCTTCTCCATCACTTCTTCAAGCGTCTTCGGGTCGCTGGCGAATACTTTGACGTTCAGGCCGCGCAGCTGTTCGATGACTTGAGTCTGCATGCTGGCGTGCGCGAACACGACGTCGGGCGTGGCGGCCAGCAGCGCTTCCATGTTCGTGTTCAAATCGCCGACCTTGTCGAGGGCTTTCGCTTCCTCCGGATAATCGCTGTAATTGTCAACCGCGACGACCTTGCCGCCGGCGCCGATCGCGAACAGCGCTTCCGTCTCGCTCGGCGCGATCGCCACGACCCGTTCGGGCGCCTGTTCAAAGACGACGTCGGTGCCAGTGGCGTCCGTGATCGTCAGCGGATAAGCCGTCGCGGACGATTCGCCTTCCTCTGCCGCGTCCGCATCGGACGCGGAGGGCGCCGCCGGCTCGGTTGGCGCCGCCTGACTGGCGGACGGCGTGGCGTTGCCCGCCCCGTCATCCTTCGTTCCGCAGCCGATCAGCCCGATCGCGAGCGCCGCGATCAGCAGCCAACTTCCGATTTTTCTCCACAAATGTTTCTCCGTCATGCCCTTCTCTCCTCCAATAAGTCCGTGTTTCGCCGAGAGGAGCTTGGCCGATTGAACGACCCGACGCTACGAATAAAACCCTCCGTCCGGACGACGCCGGACAGAGGGTCAGCAAACAGGGAAACCGTAACGACGCGGCCGAGCCGCGAGCATTCCCGAGTGAGCCGTATCCTTATCCGCGAAGGATTTCGTCTGCTGCGTTCCGGGCAGGTCTCCTGACTCATAGGACTGGACGCGCCTCGCCTTCCCATCCTTGCCGGACAGTGGCGTCATGAGGCCGTCCCCTAATTCACAGTGGCGGGACCGTGCCGGAATTGCACCGGCTTCCCTTTTAACCCGTCGCGCTTGCGCGCCCCCGGGCACCCGAAACGAAAGTCTATTCAATTGCCGCAAGCTGCCAATCAATAGGATTATAGCCCTCGCCGGACGGGATTGCAACCGTTTCGTAGCGGCGGCGCATATTTCTATCCGGGACTGCAACTTTCGGATAATAGAAAGTCGTCGGCGGGGAGTGATTTGCCCGAGCGCCCCGGCCGTTCGGACAGAGGATCCGCTATCTGTGAACAAAACCGGGTTTTGCGCGCCTTTGCGGACAGAGAATCCCTTATTTGCTTCGTTGACGGCCATTTCGGCCGCCAAGAACGGAAATAACGGATCGTCAGTCCGGATCGTCAGCAAAATAAGGGGTTTTCGGCAAAATAAGGACTCCTGGGTCCGTTAGCCGTTGCCCCTCGCTCGCCCATCCCCGGTTCGGAAACGGAAGCTGCCGGTTTCATTAATCGAAGTAATAGACGAAGCCGATCGCCCCGACGCCGGTGTGCGTGCTGATGACGGGGGTCGTGTTTCCGATCTCGAATTTGTCGTACCCGGACAGCTCGATGACGGTTTCCCGCAGCTTCGTCGCCAGCTCGGCTCCCGCGGCATGGACGAGGCCGACGCCGCGGATCGCTCTGCCCTTCACGTCTTCGTCGAAACGCCTGGTCAAATAATCGATAATTTGCGCGCGGGTGCGCACCTTGGCGACGGGCGTTAACTCCCCGTCCTCCAAGGAGGCGATGAGCTTGATCTTGAGCAGCGATCCGAGCCAGGCCTGCGCTTTGCCGATTCGCCCGCCCTTGACCAGATTTTCCAGCGTATCCACGACGACGAACAGACGGGTGTTTTGGCGGATGCGTTCGATCCGTTCGACGATTTCGGCCATGCTCTTGCCCGCCCTGGCCATCCTCGCCGCTTCGACGACCTGGAATCCGAGCGCTTGCGTAATGTAGCGGGAATCGACGACCTTCACTGCCGTCTCCGTCATCTCCGCGGCCATCTCGGCCGACCGGACCGTGCCGCTCATCTGGCCGGTCATATGGATCGACAGCACTTCGCTGCCGTCGCTCCCCAGCCGGTCGTATACTTCCAGGAACGCTCCCGCGGGCGGTTGCGAGCTTTTCGGAAGCTGCTCTGACGCTTGCATTTTCTCGATAAACCGCTCCGGCGTAATCTCAACCCGGTCCAGATAAGTCTCGTTTCCGATGCTGATCGACAACGGCACGATCTCGATGCCGTACTCCCGAACGATGTCCTCGGACAGATCGACGGTCGAATCGGTCACCACTTTTATTTTGCTCAATGGGCACCTGCTTTCCGGCGAATTCTAAGCTGTTATTCCAGTAGTCTATCATTCCGCTTTGCCGGCAAGCAATCGGGCGCGGGCCGATCGGTGTCCGGCCGCCGGTTACTCCGTGCTTTCGCGGTGCTCGGCGAGCAATTTGCCCTTCAGCTCCAGCATTGCCGGGCTGAAATTGACCCGGTACGTCTCCGGATTCAGCTTGCGCAAATACTCCGGCCAGAACATCGCGAGCTGCCGTTCGTGATTCGCCCGGATCTGGTCCAGCCCCGGCAGACGCCCGACTTGCCGGCCGGAATCGATAACGGGATGAAGAAGCGGAATCGCTTCGTACCGGTTCACGATCTTGAAGCGATGGGGGTGGAGCGGATCGATCAGCTTGAGCGGCGTTTCTCCCGAAGGCATCGGTTCGTGCGACAAGCAAATATAGTCGGCTTCCGCCATGCCGCTGTCTTCGGCGACGATCCGATAGACGTCCTTCATGCCCGGATTCGAGATTTTCTCGGGGTTGCCCGAGATTTTGATAACCGGTTCCATCCCGCCATCCCCTTCCCGGGCGACGAGCTTGTAGACGCCTCCTAGCGATGGCTGGTCGAACGCCGTGATCAGCTGCGTCCCGACTCCCCAGACGTCGATCTTCGCCCCCTGGGCTTTCAGCTCGGCGATAATGTTCTCGTCCAGATCGTTCGACGCGACGATGAGCGTGTCGCTAAAGCCCGACTCGTCGAGCATCTTTCGGGCGCGCTTGGACAAGTACGCCAGATCCCCGCTGTCGAGCCGAATGCCCTTCAGCCGCTTGCCTCTCTTCTCGAGCTCCTTGCCGATTCGGATCGCATTCGGAACGCCGCTTTTCAGCGTATCGTACGTATCCACGAGCAAAGTCACATGATCCGGCAGCGCCTCCGCAAACCGCCTGAACGCGTCTTCTTCGCTCTCGTGCCCTTGTACCCAGGAATGGGCGTGCGTCCCCGACGTCGGGATGCCGAACCGCATGCCCGCCCGCATGTTCGAGGTAGCGTGGAAGCCGGCGACATATGCCGCCCTCGCTCCCCATACGGCCGCGTCCGCTTCCTGGGCGCGCCTCGTGCCGAACTCGAGCAGCCGCTCGCGCGGAGCGACTCGCTTGATTCGCGAAGCCTTCGTCGCGATCAGCGTCTGATAGTTCATGAAGTTAAGCAGCGCCGTCTCGATCAGCTGCGCTTCGAAGACGCGGGCTTCGACGCGAAGAAGCGGCTCGTTCGGAAAGGCGAGCGTGCCTTCCCACATCGCGGAGAGACTTCCGGTAAAGCGGAAGCGGCTCAACTCGGCGAGGAAACCTTCGTCGTAGCGTTCATCCTGCGAGCGCAAGTAGCGGATCGCGTTCTCCCCGAACCGCAAGCCTTGCAAATATTCGACGATCCGCTCCAGTCCGGCGAATACCGCATATCCGTTGCCGAAGGGCAGCTTGCGGAAGTACGCCTCGAAGACGGCTTTCCGGTTCAGCGTCCCCTGCTTCCAATGCGCGTACATCATGTTGATCTGATACTTGTCGGTGTGCAATGCCCATTCGGCCTCGCTCATCTCGATGCTCCTTCCTCTGCCGTTCGCGAGCGGATTAGCAGCCTCTAACGACGTCGGCGCCGAGCGCCTGCTCGAAATGGCCGAGCGCCCATTCGTGTCCGATCGGATTGAAGCTGGCGACGGCGTCCGCGTGAACGACGATCTTGTATCCCCGGTTATAGGCGTCGACGGCCGTATGAAGAACGCAGATGTCGGTGCAGACGCCGGCAAGATGCACTTCCGCGATGCCTCTCTCCCGAAGCTTCAAGCTCAGATCCGTTCCGCAAAACGCGCTGTATCTCGTCTTGTCCATCCAATACGCTGCGGTTTCGTTGGCCGCGTGCCAGTCTCCCAGCTTGCCGTACAGCCGTCTGCCCTCCGTTCCCCGGATATTGTGCGGCGGGAACAGCCGCGTCTCCGGGTGGCGCTCGTCGCCCTCGTCGTGAAGATCGACCGCCAGGACGACGAAATCGCCTTCTCTCGCGAACCGTTCGGAAAGCTCGCGCACCCGGTCTTCGATGTCGATTCCCGGCTGGCCGACGGGCAGCTTGCCGACGACGAAATCGTAGGTGTAGTCGATCACGAGCAATGCTTTCATCTTAAAGCGCCTCCAATCGATAATCGTCATTGTTATTCTATTATACCGACAATATCGAACGATGCGCTCTCCCGCGGAAAGCTAGAACCAATCCTCGGCTTTATAGGGCGATTAACCGTAAATGGACAAGCGCGGCTCGAAATCGGTAAACCGATACAGCCGGGCGGCTCTCTGGGAATGGCGGTTGCTCGTCTTGGGCTCGCCGTTCGGAGCTCTGGCTTCCTCCAGTATGCCCTTGCGGCTACGCGTCGATATGAGCTTGCGAATGAAATTTTTTTCTTCGAAATCGGGCACGACCGCTTCGATGACTTGATACAGCTCGCTGATCGTGAATTCTTCGGGAAGCAACCGTCTGGCGATCGTCGTCGTCAGCACGAGCCGGCGCAGCCGGCGCAGGGCGTCGGACACCATTGCCCGCTGATCGAAGGCGAGCGGCATTCCGAGCGCCTCGGAGACGGGGAGCGACAGGACGTCGTCTCTTCCGGAGATCGCTTCCGCAAGATCGGCTTCGTTCACAAGCGCGAAAAACCCATGGGACACGACCCACCCTCTCGGGTCCCGCCCCGGGTCGCTGTATTCGTTGAAAAAATCGATTTCCTCTTCCGCGACGCCCGTCTCCGTTCGCAAGACGCGGCACGCGCACTCCCGGATCGACTCGTTCTCCTTCGCGAACCCGCCGGGCAAAGCGAACCCGCCTTCGTACGGCCACTCGGTCCGCCGCAGCAGGACGACTTGAAGCTCCCGGTAAGGGAGCGTCTTCTTCGGCGATTGCCGTTCTTCGGATGCGATCGTGAAGAGGACAACGTCCGCGTGAACTCCGTACGGCTTGGCGTGCGCGCCGCCCGTTAGCGGAACGGCGCTGTCGATCGTTTCGTTCATCTTGATTTCGTCACCCCTCTTGCTCAGGATCAAGAACGGAAATATTCCGCTTTGCTCGTCAACTCCGCCGACTTCGCCCGCAAGTCGTCGGTCGACGCGAAGATTTCCTCCATGACGGCCGTTTGTTCTTGCGATGCCGAGAACACCTGCTGCGCGCCGAGCCGGATTTGCTCCGCGACTAGCGCCACCTGCCGCGCTTCGCGCAGTTGATCGGTCGCCTGCCGGGCTTGGCGATTCAGGCCGGCGGCCATCGCCTCGACGATGCCGACGACGCCGCGGGCTTCCTCGTTCACCGCCCGGAAAGCGGACGCGAACCGTTCGCCGTTCCTTGTCTCCCGTTCGGACAACTCGTGCTGGGAACGGATATGTTCGACGGCCGAGCCGATTTCTTCCTGGATGCGGCGGATCAAGCCGCGGATGTGCTTGACCGAGCTCGCGCTTTCGTCGGCGAGCGACTTGACGGCTTGGGCGACGACTTCGAAGCCCCGGCCCTCCTCGCCGGCTCTGGCGGCTTCGATCGAGGCGTTCAGCGCGAGCAGATGGGTCTGATCCGCGATCTCCCCGACGACGACGGAAATCGTGCCGACCTCGTTCGCGTAATCGCTCAGCCTCGCGACGACCTCCAGCGCTTCGCGGTTGAGATCGGATACCCGACGCATGCCCTCGATCAGCGCGAGGAACGCTTCCTCGCTCTGTTCAGCGGCTTGATTCATCTGCCACGCCCGGTCGCGGGCGCTCACCGCTTCCTCTCTCATCCGGTCGGCCGCGGTTGACAGCGCTTCCGCGTCGAGCCGCAGACGATCGGCGGATTCGGCCTGCGCCTGCGTGCCGGTCGTAATCGACTCCGACTCGTTCGTCATCTGCTCGATCTGCCCGGTCGCTTGGCCGATCGCTTCGCGGAGCTCTTCGATGTGACTGTCCGTCAGCCGGGTATTTTCTTTGATTCCGTCGATTATCGTGCGAAGCTGTTGCAGCATTCGCTCGAACGCTTCGCCCAGCGCCTGCAATTCGTCGTTGGAAGAATACGCGGCTACCCGGACGGTCAAATTCCCTTTGGCCGCTTCTTGCGCGGCCGTCGTCATGGAGAGCAGCGGTTTGAGCAGCCACTTGGCGGCGAAATAACCGAACAATCCGGTCCAGAATATGCCGAACGCGAGCGTCAGCACGACAAACAGCCATCCCGGCAAGAAATCGAACATATCTTTAAGAACGAGAAGGAAAAACGCGCTCGTCCCGTAAGTGACGGCGGACGCGAGCGTAATTCCAAGCACCATTTTCTTGACGATGCCGAACGGCTTCCCCGACATTTGCTTCCCCCCTGCGCCCAGATGTCTCTTCATTGAACCACGATGAGCGAATCCCGGCTGTGATCCTTGTCACATTTCGAGGGGGAGTTCGGAAGCCGCGGGCATGCTTTCTCCGATCGCGCATCCGTGATATCGTAGAAGGGAAAGGGGATGACCCGATGTTGATCGCGATTGCCGCGCTCTTCTTGTTCATCGTTGTATTCGCATATCTTTATATATTCCGCATCGAGCCGCGCCAGCTGAGAATCGTCCGGTACGAGATCGAATCGCCGCGCGTTCCGGCAAGCTTCGACGGCACGCGGATCGTGCAGTTTTCCGACACCCATGTCGGCCCTCATTATTCCTTAGAGCGCCTGAGCAAACTGGCAGACACGGTCAACGAGCTGAAGCCGGACATCGTCGCCTTCACCGGGGATCTGCACGATGCGAGGCGCCGAGATAACCTCGCCCGCTTCGACCCCGCTCCCGCGCTCGGCCGCATTCACGCTCCGCTCGGCAAATACGCCGTGTACGGCAATCACGATTTCGGCCATTCCCGCACGATGCGGTCGGCCGGCTCGTTCTTGAGCCGGGCGGGCTTCGACGTATTGGTCAACGCGTCCGTCCGCGTGACGCGCGAAGACGGAGCCGGCATCGTCGTCGCGGGCCTGGACGACGCGGTCGTCGGCAAGCCGAATGCAAGGAAAACGTTCGCCGGGCGTGAAAAAGATTCGTTCCATCTGCTGCTTGCCCACGAGCCGGACGTCGCGGACGGCCTGACCCGTTACCCCGTCGACCTGCAATTGTCCGGCCATAGCCACGGCGGGCAGATTTCGTTGCCGCTCTTCGGTCCGATCGTCAAAACTTCATTAGGCCGCAAATACGTAAAGGGACTGTACCGGATCGACGAACGGCACCGAGCCGAACGCCCGTACCTGCTGTACGTCAATTGCGGCATCGGCACGACCTGGTTCCCCGCGCGCCTCGGCAACGTTCCCGAGATTGCGGTATTTACGCTTCGAACCGGGGAACGGTCCGCGAGCGCTCGCTGACGGACCGTTAATCCTCCGCCGCTTTCCCGGGAAATCCGGCGTTCGATCTGCGTCGCGCGTAAGCGGCGGCCAGCACGAACATCGCCGAAGCGAACGGGAACCAGCCGGCATTCGGGGAGCCCCAGTCCGGGATCAGGCTCCGTACGGCCGCGACATCCGCGAGCATCTTTCCGGACGCGTAGCCCAGTATCGCGGAACCGACCCACAGAATCGAGGGGACGCGGGTCAGCGCCTTCATCATTAATCGGCTTCCCCATACGATCAATGGGATGCCGAGCGCAATGCCCGCGGCCATCAGCCGCAGATCGTTGCCCGCGATGGCCGCGATCGCCAGCACGTTGTCGAGGCTCATGACGAGATCGGACAGCAAGATGACGCCGACGGCCGCGCCGAGCGACGTCCCGCCGCCGATCTTCTTCGCTTCGCCTTCGTCGAGCAGCAGATGGATGGCGATATAAAGCAGAAGAAGCGCCCCGACGATCCGCACGGCCGGGTAGTCGAGCAACGAAACGGCGATCGCCGCGAGCAGGATCCGGAGCCCGACCGCTCCGATCGCCCCGATCCACACGGCTCGGCGCGCCAGACGATCCGGCAAATTCCGGCTTGCCATCGCGATGACGATCGCGTTATCTCCGCTCAAAACGACGTTTACGAGAACGATCTCCAGCAAGATCCATACGTTATCCTGCATTTTTTCCTCCTCTTGACTAGGGAAGCCTGGAAATGGGACAACGTAACTATTATGGCCAAAATCCCGGGAAATCGTACGCTCCGGTCGGACACAGGCGACCTTATTTTAGCGAAAACGCAAATTTTTTTCCGGCGAAGGGACAGAGGGAGGCTGTCGATTAATGGTTGACGAATTCGATCCAAGAGAAATGTTGCCTTCCTAAGCTCAAACATCTTGTTTTACATTCCTTGATCGGCCTCTCACGTATCCGCATTGAATCGACAGCCTCAGAGGATCCGCTATTCCGCTTGATCTGCGGTCCGATCCACCCGCGCTTAACGCAAACAGGGATGTCCCTCAGGCCGTATTCCCGACCTTGTGGGACATCCCCTTTCAATACTGGCGGGCGCGGCGGCCCGCTATAACGTGAATTCGTTGTCTCCTCCGCGTTGGGCGTGCGGCTTGCGGTACACGGAGAAAAAGAAAATCGCCAGCAAAATCGCACAGAACACCGCATAAGAAAAAATCAAATAATGAGGATTGACTTCGGGAATAAGAATGGCGGAGCTGATAATCGAGAGCAGCCAGATGTGGGACAAGTTCCCGATCACGGACGACCAGACGTACGGCAGAATGCGGACCGGCGAAACCGCGGCCATGAAGGAGATCAGATTATTGGGCATGATCGGAATCGTTCGCAGCATAATGATGGCCCATAGGCCGTATTTCTCGAACGAGCGCTTCCAACGATCGTACTTCTGCAGGCGGCGCTCCCATTTGCGTCGGACCCAGTTCGCGAACAGGAACCGGCCGACCCCGAAGACGACGACGGCCGCGACGGTGCCGGTCAACCAGCTCGCGAGAATGCCGTTGACGAGACCGAGCGCCGAGATATGCAGCATGATCAGCGTAGCGAACGGAAAAAGTCCGAGAAAGCCTTGTGCGATGCCTAGCGGAATCGTGATCAGAAGGATCGACATCCCGTCCAATCCCGTAAAAGCGACTAGCGACTCTATCCATCGGTCGATCGTTTCTCCCATGAATATATCTCCTAACCCTGTTTCGTCTGCTACCATCGTAACACGATCCCGCGCGAAGTCAAATCGGAATCCGCCCGCGTTCATGCCGTCGATCGATTCGGTAAGAAAGACCTCCGTTCGCCCTGACGGTCCTTTCGCATTTGAATCGTTCCCCCGTGCTTTCGCTTGCCGCAGTCTTTCCGCACCGTCCGGTTCGCCATCGTCCGCCTCTTTGTCCTGTCGCCCCAACGTCCAACCGTTTTATCCTCTTTGCCCTGTCGCCCCGAACCGTTCGGACAGAGGATCCGCTAATTGTGAACAAAACCGGTTTTTTTGCATCTGTGCGGACACAGGATCCGTTATTGGGCTCCGAGACGGCGATTTTGGCCCTTGATTATTGAAATAGCGGATCCTCTGTCCGAATCGCCTTCAAAATGAAGGGGTTTCGGCAAAATAACGTCTTCTGTGTCCGATAGAATAAGTCCCCCGGATCTTGTGGCCATCCGGGGGACTTCCGACGCTCGGGCGTTATTTCCCTTCGTTAATCGCTTTGATCGTCTCGACCGGCAACTTCGGCACCCGGTCGTACGTAAGCAGGCCGTTGATTTCCTGTTCGACGTCGGTCAGCTGCGTGTAGCAATAGCCTTGCACGATGCCCGAAGACAGCAGAGGCTGGATGACCGCGCGCAACCGCTCGGCGAAATCCTCGTCGTTCTCCGCGCCGGAGTAGCCCCAGCCTTCCCAATCGCTTTTCTTGTACTTGATGCCGCCGAACTCCGTGACGAGAATCGGCTGGCCCGCGTAAGGGAAACCTTCGACGTTCAGCCTGCGGCCGCCCGGCATATGATTCAACGCTTTTTCCAGCGACCCGTAGCGGTCCTCCAGCACCTCGCGGCGCCATTCGTAATCGTGAATATTAAATAAATCCGTCGTCGCGTGCTCCCAACCGTCATTGGAGACGACGGGGCGCATCGGATCGAGCGACTTCGTCAGATGGTACATCGTCAGCGCATGCTGCTGCTGCAGCTTGTCTATCTGGATGTTCGGCACGCCCCAGCTTTCGTTCAGCGGAACCCAGACGACGACGGAAGGGTGGTTGTAATCCCGTTCGACGGACGCCTGCCATTCGCTTGCGAACCGGCGGACGTATTCCTCGCTGTAAGCGTAAGCGTTGGCCGCCTCGCTCCACACCAGCAAGCCGAGCCGATCGCACCAGTACAGAAAGCGCGGATCCTCGAGCTTCTGGTGCTTGCGAACGCCGTTGAAGCCCATCGCTTTCGTCAGCTCCACGTCCCGGCGGATCGCCTCGTCGCTCGGCGGGGTCAGATTGCCGTCCGGGAAGTAGCCTTGATCGAGCACGAGCTTCTGGAAATAGGGGCGGTTGTTCAAGTTGAACTTGCCGTTCTCGATCGAAACCTTGCGCATGCCGAAGTAGCTCGTCGCTTCGTCCAGGCGCCGATCGCCGTCCAGCAATGTGAACTTGACGTCGTATAAGTTCGGACGCTCCGGCGTCCACCACCCGCCCATTCCGTGATCGTTAAAGTCGTTCAGCCGAATCGTTCTCGTCTCTTCCCGGTTGCGCACTTGCAGGACGTCGCGGGAGACGGGCCGTCCTTCGAACGAAACGTCGATTTGCATCGTCAAGTTCGAATCGCCGGCGGGAAGCCCGTTAAAAAACAGCCGCATCTCGATGTCGTTGCGATCGATGTCGGGCGTGAATCGAACTTTCTCCACGTACGTCTCGCCGACCGCCTCCAGCCAGACTGTCTGCCAGATGCCCGTCGTCCGCGTGTAGAAGATCCCCTCCGAATCTTTTTTCCAATATTGCTTGCCACGCGGCAGCGTTACGTCACGGCTGTAATCGACCGCTTTTACGACGAGCACGTTCCCGGAAGGCTTCAACGCGTCGGTAATCTCGGCATGAAACGGCGTATGTCCGCCCTCGTGCTTGGCGACGAGTTCTCCGTTCACCCATGCCGCCGCCTCGTAATCGACCGCGCCGAAAAGCAGCAGGACGCGCTTGCCCGCGAACGAAGCCGGAATGTCGAGCTCGGTTCGATACCAGACCGTGTCGTGAAAGTCCGGGTCGCCGATGCCGCTCAGCTTGCTCTGGAAAGCGAACGGAACGTGAATGCGCCGGGAGAACGGCTTGCCTCCCGTCTTCCATTTCTCGCGGTCCCCGACGTTCCCGTCGTCGAATTCGAACTCCCATTCTCCGTTCAAGTTCACCCAATCTTCCCGTATGAATTGCGGGCGAGGATGCTCTTGCCTGTAGCGTGCTGTCATGCAAATCCCTCCAATAGTTAACTTAATAATTAATCAAATAATCAAATGATTTACTTTACACGGTTATTATCGATTATTCCTTGTGCAGATGTCAACATAGAATTGTTTGATTAACTTACAGGTTATATAATGGAGAAACAACAGCATTTCGCACGACAAAAAAAGGAGCAGCCCGAATGAATATCCAGGTTACCCCTCGCAATCTCGCCTATTTCGAATGTTTCGCTTCCGAGACTCGCCTGCGCATGATCGAGCTTCTCAATCGCGAGCCGATGAACATTAAGGCGCTGGCGGCGGAGCTCGGCGTCTCGTCGGCCATCGTCACGAAGCACGTGCAGAAGCTGGAGGAAGCCGGCATCGTCGGCACCGAGAGCTTGACCGGCCTGCGCGGCAGGCAGAAAGTGTGCCGCCTTCTGCCGGATGCCGTCACCCTGCAATTCCGCACGCCCGAGCCTCCCGGAGCGCGGCAGTACGCCGTATCGGTGCCGATCGGCCAATATTCCGATTGCCTCGTAAAACCGACCTGCGGGCTTGCCTCCGAAACCGCGCTGATCGGCCTCGTGGACGATCCCCGTTATTTTTCCGATCCGGAGCACGTCAAGGCCAAGCATCTCTGGTTCGCCTCCGGCTATGTCGAATACCGCATTCCGAACTATCTCGTCGGCGGCCAATCCGCCAGGTCGATCAGCCTCTCCCTTGAACTATGCTCGGAAGCGCCCGGATACAACGAGAATTGGCCCTCCGACATCACGTTCTCGTTCAACGGCGTCACGATCGGCACATGGACATGTCCCGGAGATTACGGCAGCCAGAAAGGCGCGTATACGCCGGAATGGTGGTCCCAAGGCACGCAGCACGGCCTGCTCAAAACGCTGACGATTCGCCCCGACGGGACCTACATGGACGGCCTTCGCCTGTCGGACACGGGGCTGGCCGATCTCGGCATTCGCTACGGCGAGGACATCCGCTTCCGGATCGCCTGCCCGGAGACGGCCGAGCATCCGGGCGGCGTCAGCCTGTTCGGCAGACACTTCGGCAATTACGATCAGGAGATCGAAGTGATTGTGCAATATTGAAGCGGCATTGCACTCACGCCTTCGCCCTCTCCTTGCCCTTGTCGGCTTCGCCCGCGTTTTTGTTCGCCGAATCGCGGTCCGTCTTCATCTCTTCGACCGACTTGACCGCCATACGGGCGGCCCCGCGATAGCCTTGCCGCGTCGGCAGGCGCGGTTGCTCCGCCGCCCGCTTCTTCGCGCCCGCGATGGCTTCGCCGTACTGGGGGAGCCACCGTTCCTGCGCGATCAGCATGTCGTCCACCATCTGCCAGATCTCCCTCGGGTTGCATACGGCGCCGACGAGCGGGTCCATCATGAACGCTTGACGCAGCAACCGGTCGTCGCCTCGCACGGCGGCCTCTACGGCCAGGCGCTGCACCAAGATGCTGACGTTGCACACGGCGGCCGGCCCGAGCGGGAGGTCTCCGACGAGCGGCATCGAAATTCCGTTGCGGTCGACATATCCGGGCGCTTCGATAACGGCGTCGTCCGGCAGGTTCGAGATGACTCCCTTGTTCACCACGTTGAAATGGCCGCGATACGTCCGTCCGGTCTCCAATCCTTCGATCATATAAGAGCCGTGTTCTTCGCTTCGTTCTTCCGCCGCATACCGCAAGGCGGGATCCTTCATCCAGTTCGGAAAATCCGTTTCGAACCAATTGCGGCCTTCCGTGCAGACGCGAAGATAGCCGCCGGTCTCCCCGTTGATCCAGCTTCCGAGATCGATCCAGTCGGCGATCTCCTCCGGCCGCTTGCGATACCAAGGGACATACTCGCTCAGATGGCCGTTCGATTCCGTGCTGTAATAGCCGAACCGCCGGAGCATGTCGATGCGCACCTTCTCCGTCCGGCTGAAGTCGGGATGGCGCTCGAACGCTTCCAGCAAGCCCGCGGTCAGGTCGCGTCCTTGGTGGCGAGCCTGAATGTACCACGTCTGATGGTTAATGCCGGCGCAGACGATATCCACGTCTTCCTTTTTCAATCCGTAGACTTCCGCGATCTGATGATGACCGTGCTGAACGCCGTGGCACAAGCCGACCGTGCGCACGCCTCCGTACTGGTTGCAAGCCCACGTCAGCATCGCCATCGGATTCGCGTAGTTCAGCAGCAACGCGTCTTCCTCGGCGACTTCACGGATTTCCCGGCAGATATCCAGCATCGCCGCGATCCCCCGCTGTCCGTACATGATCCCGCCGGCGCATAGCGTATCGCCGACGCATTGGTCTACGCCGTATTGTAGCGGAATGTCCACGTCGGTCGCGAACGCCTCCAATCCGCCGACCCGAATCGTGCAGATGACGTATTTGGCGCCGCGCAGCGCTTCCCGCCGATCGGTCGTGGCCGTAATCTCGATGGACAGCCCGTTCTCCCGGATATCCCTCTGACACAGCTGAGCGACCATCTCCAGATTGCGTTCGTTGATGTCCGTAAAAGCAACCTCGATGCGATGGAACTCCGGTACGCTCACCAAATCGCGGAGCAGCGATCTCGTAAAGCTGATGCTGCCCGCGCCGATGAATGCGATTTTAAATGACATACAAGAACGCTCCCCCTTCCGGTTCAATCGGATCCGATCTTACAGATCAATTGTAACAGCGGCGATTGGGGAAGCGTTATCAAAAAAGCGACCATCTGCAGCGGAACGTGTCAAAAATCGCGACTTTAATCGATGCCCCATACCTCCGCGTCCTTCGATTTTCGATAATCGAGCGGCGTCATTCCGGTATGCTTCCGGAACAAGGCATGAAAGTACTGCCTGCTTCCGACGCCCACGTATTCGTACACGTCCGTCACGGGAATGTCCGTCCGTTTCAGCAGCATTTTGGCCTTTTCCATGCGAATGTCCGTCAGCGTATCCACGATCGTTTTGCCCGTCGACCTCTTGAAAATTCTTTGCAGATAGCCCGGATTCAGCCGCACGGCGGCCGCCGCGTCGCTTGCCCGGATATCGCGGTCGTAGTTCTGCCGGAGAAATTCGAGGCACGTCTTCACATAACGCTCTTCCGGCTTCTGCCCGCCGAGATCGGCCTCCTGCCGAAGCCGCGCTATCCGAATGAGCAATTGGCCCATCATCATGCTCACGAGCGGGGTCCCCCGCTTTCCCCGGTCGTCCAGCTCCAATACGAGACTTTTCAACGCGTGGTACACTTCGTCCGGATCCTTCAACACCAAATGCGTCGACGGACAATTCAACAAAGCGACAAGAGAAGGCTCCCCGCCCGTCATCTCGATGACGGACGGCCACTCGCCGACAGGAGCTTCGAAGCCGAATTCCACGTTCAGCATCCGGCACGTCCCGTCGACCCGAAGCCGATGAGCGACGCCGACTCCGACGACGATAAATTCGCCTTTTTTCATCGCGAACGACTCATCCTCCGTCTCCACCAGGCACTCCCCGCTGATGACGTACATAATTTCCGTGGAGTCGTGCCGGTGGAACGGCATGTCGAATCCGTCCCATTGCTTGAAGTAATACGCATAAATACGAGGATGGGACATCGCCGCGGATCCGCCCGCACCCGTCCCCATCCGAAACAGACTCACCGCTCCTCGCCTCCTGCTCCTCCCGATATCCCCATTATACCTGAAGCGTTCGGACAGAGAATCCGCTAATTGTGAACAAAACCGGGGTTTGCGCGCCTTCGCGGACAGAGAATCCGTTATTTGGCTCCGAGATGGCGATTTCGGCCATTGATCATCGGAATAACGGATCCTCTGTCCGAAGGGCCAGCAAAATGAGGGGGTTTCGGCAAAATAAGGGCTTCTGTGTCCGATCGCAAACAGAAAGTCAGGACAACGTTCATGCGCTCCCGGCTGATGCATTGGCTAGTTCGCCAAGCAAGCGTATACAAGATTCCTCAAGCGCGGATGCACATAAGGCTCCTGACTGTTCAGCAAATGCTGCGCGTACATGACGGTCAGCTCCGCAGCCGGATCGACGATGGCCATGCATCCCGCCAAGCCGGCCCAGCCGAATTCGCCGAGCGAGCTGAGCGAACCGCTGGCGGCCTTGGAGATATGGGTTCTGACGCCGAGCCCGTACCCGTAGCCCTTCATATGCTCCCAGTCGAAGTCGCCGCGCATGCTGTCGGTCAACTGGTCGGTCCGCAGCAGATCGACGGCCGCAGGCGACAACAGCCGAATGCCGTCCGGACTTGCGCCTCTGTTGGTCAGCGCATTCAGGAACCGCGCATAATCGCTAACGGTGGACATCAGCCCTGCCCCGCCGCCCTCGAACGCCGTGCCGATCCGGGCCTCGTTCCCGTCTTTGCGCACGGCAAGGCCGCTCGTATCGTCATAGATGTATTGCGGAACCAGACGGCTTCGCTGCCCGTTCGTCGTTAGATCGAAGCCCGTATCGTTCATGCCGAGCGGTCCGGTGATCTCATCCCGGATATAGACGCCGAAAAGACGTCCATCCACCGCTTCGACCAGCGCCGCGAGAACGTCGTGGCATAAGCTGTAATTCCAGCGGGTGCCCGGCTCGAACAACAGCGGCTCCTTGGCAAGCGCTTCCGCGAATGCGCGGGTCGGCAGCTTGCCGTTCGTCCGGTTCACCGCTTCCCGAATGGAAGGCGCTTCGAAATCATAGGAAAATCCCGCCGTCATGGCGAACAGATCGCGCACGCGAATCGGCTTCTCCGCCTTCTCCAGCTCTTCGCCGCCGGGCAGCGATTTCCGGACAACCATTTCGGTATACTCGGGCAAGTAAGCCGAGATCGGGTCGCTTAACAGCACCGAGCCTTTCTCCACCAGCTGCAACGCCGCGACGCAGGTCATGATTTTCGTCATCGAATAGAGGTTGAAGATCCCCCCTTCGTCGATCGGGGTTTGCGCTTCCAGATCGGCGAATCCGGTCCGGTACCGGAACACCGTTTCGTTGCGGTGCATGACGAGCACCTCCGACCAAGGGATGCGCCATGCGGTGATACGGTCGAGGAATGAGGCTAATGGTTTGAAGTCCATGCTTCTCCATCCTTTGTTGTCGGAATACATTGCCAATTCATTATACTCGATAACGCCCATCCGATGGCAGTACACGCGGGAACTGTATTATGAAACGCTGTAATTGCGGACGAACAGATTCGAACAGATTCGCGTAGATTTCACTTTATGAAAGGTGCTATACTGTAATCGTATGTAAAATTCTTGATTGGAGGATGATTAAAAGATGCATTCGGTGAGACTGCGTTCCCTGACTTTGAATAAGTAATTTTATATTCAAAGGCTCTGCTTGCGTAAGCAGGGTAAACGGGATCAGTCTGCCCTTTTTTAATCATCTCCATTTTGCATAAAATATTGCAAGGTGTAGAAAGGCGGATTATGCTGCCTTTCTTTTTTTATGCAAATTTCTCCCTTGATCGGCCAGGGGAGTTTATATGGCTATGACTGCCTATCCGAAAAATCCGGGCAGGGGCGAGGTCTTCTTCCGTTTACTCTCAATCGCAGGCGGAGCGCCAGTGATTTCATTTGAGAGGAAGAGATACCGTGACCAGAAGAAAACCTACGGACAATAGCAACAAAATTAGTCGTGGAGACCCCCCCAATTTTTTAGGACAGCATTTCATGCACGCCAAAAAGCTGATTCGCGAAATCGTAGATCAAGCGAGAATCAGCCGATCGGATACGGTGTTGGAGCTTGGGGCTGGAAAAGGAGCTTTAACGGAAGCACTGGCCCAGAAAGCCGGAAAAGTGTTGGCCGTCGAGTACGATCGCCGATTAATCGAATCCCTGCAGCAGAAAATAGCCCCCTACGGGAACATCAAGATTATTCGCCAGGATATTTTAAAACTGCATCTTCCGAAAGAAAACTTTGTCGTGGTGTCCAATATTCCCTATTCCATCACGACGCCCATCATGAAAATGCTGTTAAACCATCCGAATAGCGGATTCCAGAGAGGCGTCCTTATTATGGAACAAGGAGCGGCCAAAAGATTCACCGCCAAAACCGTCAAAGATCCCTATGTCGCCGCCTGGAGGATGTGGTTTGACTTCTGTTATGTGAAAACCGTTCAGCGACAGTGTTTTTCTCCTCCGCCTAAAGTCGATTCGGCAATGCTCTTCATTACCAGGAAGGCAAAGCCTCTAGTCCCGGCGAAAGATGGCTTCCTTTTCCACGGACTGGCGGAGCATATGCTTCGAGCGCCGAAATCAACGATTGACGCCTCCGTTCACGGCATCTTGACGCCCCCGCAAGTCAAATATTTGAAACGAAGCCTCAATCTAAAAGAGGCGATTTCGGTCGAATCTTTAACCGAGGCACAGTGGGGCATCATTTTCGATACGATGGTGAAACACGTTCCGCGGTTCAGATGGCCGAAGGCGAGGAATAAGGCGCGATCGAAGAAAAAATCTTAGGGCGTCAAGACCGTTCGGACAGAGGATCCGCTAATTGTGAACAAAACCGGGTTTTGCGCACCTTCGCGGACAGAGGATCCGTTATTTGCTTCAATGATGGCCATTTCGGCTACTACAAATGGAAATAACGGATCGTCTGTCCGGATCGCCAGCAAAAGTAGGGGGGTTCGACCAAATAAGGGCTTCTGTGTCCGCTAGCCAAAGATCAAGCGGATAGCAGGCCTCTCGCCACTCGTTGGGCAAGGTCGGGCCGGCCCTTCGGAAATCTTGCAACGAGAAAATCCCTCAAGCGTGCGCTAGGGGGATTTTCTCTGTTGCGGAATTAGGGGACTTAAATATCGGACGCGCCGCGCTCGATCGCCCTTCTTCCCAAAGCCAGCGCGCCGAGCAAGCCCGCGTCGTTGCCAAGACCCGGCGGAACGATGTACCGGTCGATCCGACTCGTTATTTCCGAGGCGCGCAAATAACCGTTTAATCCCTTAATCACTTCGTCATGGACGAAAGGAAACAACTGCTTCTGATTCATGACTCCGCCGCCCAGTATGATTTTTTTCGGGGAAAGCGTCAGAATCGTACCGATCAAGGCTTGCCCCAGATAGAAGGCTTCTATATTCCATGCCCGATGATCGGCCGGGAGCTCGCGAGCCGCCGCTCCCCATCTTTTCTCTAAGGCCGGGCCGGACGCCAGTCCCTCCAGGCAGTCGCCGTGATAAGGACAGCAGCCGGCAAAATCGTCGTCGCGATGCCGCCGCGTGAATACGTGCCCTCCCTCCGGGTGTATGAGGCCGTGCACAAGCCGGCCTTCAGCGTACACGCCTAAGCCCACTCCGGTACCGATCGTGTAGTATACGCAGCTATCCAACCCTTTGGCGGCTCCCCACGCGGCTTCTCCCAATGCGGCCGCATTAACGTCGGTGTCCCAGCCTAGCGGAATATCGAAGGCTTCCCTTAACGTCCGCAGGAACGGATATCCGCTCCAGCCAGCCTTCGGCGTTGTCGTAACGGTTCCATAGTCGTCCGCCGCAGGATTCGCGCCGATCGGCCCGAATGATCCGACCCCTATCGCTTCCACGCCTTTGTCCCGAAAAAAAGATAAGGCATACGTCATCGTTTTGTCGGGATGCTCCGTCGGAAAAACGATTCGTTCCTCGATCTCGCCTGCTTCATTGCCTATTCCGCACACGAACTTCGTTCCTCCGGCCTCTATCGCGCCTATTCTCATTTCCATCCTCCCTAATTTAATGCCAATTTCATTCCCGATCTCTCCCGCTACGTTAGCTGTTCTTTGTATTCGTTCGGCGTTATGCCATATCGTTTTTTGAAGACTTGGATAAAATAGCTCAAATCTTTATAACCGACTAGAGACGCGACCTCGGACACCTTGCGGGAACCGATCGAGAGCAATTGCCGTGCCCGCCGCATCCGAACATCCGTCAAGTGTTCCATAAACGTCTTGCCGGTTTCCTTGCGAATAAGTCTGCTCAAGTATGCCGTGCTCAGCTTGAAGCGCTCGGCCAGCATATCCAGCGAGATATCCTGCGCGTAATCGTTTTCGATCAAATGCAGGATATCCCCTACCGCGGATCCGAAGCTGGTCTGCCGCGTCGCGCTCACCGTGTCCGAGATCGATTGAAACATTTGAAGGCATTCGCCGAACAGGCGATCCACGGTAGCGAAGGATTCCGTCTTCGAGAACGGAATTGCCGCCTCCATGAGTCTGTTGACTAACCCCGGATTGAACTGCCCGATAATGCGCACGGAACCGAGAGCAAGTTCCATGAGGCTAATTTTCAGATGCTGGATATCCAACCCAGGGGCAAGGCCGACATCCCTCTTAAGCCGGTCAAGACACTCACGAACCTTCTCCATGTTTCCCGATCTGAGCCCGCTAATGACGGTCGCCTTGTCTTCCTCGCCAATCACGAACATATCGCCTTGCGAAGAGGCGATATCGCGAAAGGATACGATGGCATCGTCGCCCAGGACGAAAACGTGATTCAATGCTTCGACCGACTGCATATACGCACGGTTGATCTTTTCGATTCGTTCGCCCGCTTCCGATATCCCGATGGATACCGTAAACGGAAGGAAAGTGCGGATCCCTTTCTGAATGTCCAGCCCAATATTCATCGCTTCTTCCTCGCACGTTCCCCGCTCCTTGTCCTTCCCGAAGATCAGCACGACGCTGAACAGGTCATGATCGAAATCGATAATGGCCGGCTTTCCCGCCGTTCCGACTGTCTCCTCTGCGATATTCATGACCGCGAATTCGAACAATGTCCGATCTTCAGCCGAATAGGCCTGTTCGAACGATTTGCGGTCGTCCATCTGAATGGACAATACAACATAACGGTCGATCTGAATGCCGAACGAAGCCAACCTATCTTTAATTACGGAGGGCATGTACAAATAGCCGTGAAGAAGATCGTGAACGAGCTTGTTTCGCAGCAACGGCATCGCAGCCCGCATCCGCTCCCTTAGCCGATCGTACTCGTTGCGCGACTGCCTCTTCTCGCGAATCTCGCACACCAGCTTGCGTACGACCCTCTCCAGCTCCTCGAACTTCGTCGGCTTCAGAAGCAAATCCCGAATGCCGATATGCATGGCCGTCTTGGCATAATTAAAATCTTGGAAACCTGTCAGCATTAAGATTTCGATCTCGGGATATGTCGCTTTCGCCTTTTCCGCAAATGCCAGGCCGTCCATACCCGGCATCCGGATATCCGTCAAAATGATATCGGGGCGAGTCGCTTCGATTAACGCTATTCCGTCTTCACCATCCTCCGCTTCTCCAGCTAAGGCGCATCCCCATTGTTCCCAAGGCATGCTTCGCAAACCTTCGCGGATAAGCGGCTCGTCGTCCACGATAATCAATGAAAGCAATGCTCTATCCCCCCTAGGGCAATGTCCGTGCGATTCTTACTTGCACAGAAGTGCCTTCTCCCGGAATCGAATCGATGCTCACTCCGTAACTCGCGCCATAGATGTAACGGATTCTTCGATGCACGTTGCGCACGCCGATTCCGCCGCCGCTTTCCGTCTCCGTATCGTCCATACCGGCAAGAAGCTTGTCCGAATGAGCCTTGTCCATTCCGACTCCGTTGTCTTCCACGACGAACAGAATGCAATCCTCCAGGGTGCGACCGCTGATCTTGATCCATCCTTTGCCCTTTTTCTTCTGGACGCCGTGAAGCAGCGCGTTCTCCACGATCGGCTGCAAGATTAACTTGGGAATGACCGTCGGAAGCAGCGCCTCCTCCATCCGGATGTCCGTCTCGATTCTGTCCCCGAACCGGACCTTCTGAATGTAGAGGTAGTCGGCGATATATTTCGTTTCTTCCTCGATCGAAATATATTCCTTTTCCGTGCTAATGCTGATCCGCATCAAGTCGCCCAGCGCCGATACCATTCCGCAGATTTGGTCCGCGCCCTTCATCTTGGCCATCCAGTTGATCGACTCGAGCGTATTGTAGAGAAAATGCGGGTTGATCTGGGCTTGCAGCGCCTTGAACTCCGATTGCTGCAGCATGATTTTCCCTTTGTACGCATCCTCGACCAAGGCATGGATTTGGCTCACCATGTGGTTGACGCCCGTGCTCAGAATGCCGATCTCGTCTTTGCCTCCGACCGGGAAAGAGACGTTCGTCTCGCCCATCTGCACCAATTTCATCGGTTTGAGCAATCTCTTGATCGGAAGGGTGATCGTCTGCGCGAAAAACCGCGCGAGAATGAACGCCAGCAGTACAATGACAAGCGTTGCGACGATGATCCACTCCCGTACCGCGTGACTGTCTTCGTAAAGCTTGTCGAAGGAAATAATGCCGATCGTTTTCCAGCCCGTATAGGACGACGTTTTGAACGAAACCAGGTAATCCTTGCCTTCAAAAGAATAAATTGAGGAACCTGACGCAGCGGAAAACACTTGATTGTGCGCATCTTCGCCGAATAAAGGTTTGAACTGCCCGGCCGGCGTCACCATCCCGCCGTTCTCGTCCATGAGCAGAACCGAACCGCTTCGATCGAAGTGAACGTCTCTCAACAAGTCCGCGACCATCTCCGCCTTCAGGCTGATCATGACCGTACCCAGCGGTCTTATGCCCGTCTGCAAGTCGTTGATTTCCTTCGCGGCGCGAAGCAGGCCTTCGTTCGCGGCATGATTAAACCATTTCGTCTTGCCCCGGGCGGAGGCAGCTCCATCCAACACAAGCTGAAGGTCGGATTCGTCCTCCTCCCTGTCGAAGCTGCTCGGCACTTTAATCACGAGTCCGTTGCTTCCGTAGATTTCGATCGAGCGCATAATTCGACTATTATAGTGGGTGATCATAATCGACTCGATATCGTTCGTGGCAGAAATGAGCTCCTGATCCGACATCCGCTCCAGATTCTCGTTCAGTACTCGCTGAATCGTCTGATCGAACGCCAGAATGCCCGCCAGCTCGTCGATTCGTTCCAACGTATACTCTACGCTGGTCGAGATCTGCTCCACGGCCTCCATATTGTACCGACTCGTCTTCTCTCCCAGGATCGCCGAGGATTTGTAGTATGAAGAAATCCCTACGCCCAGAGCCGACAATACAATCACGAAAATAAATGCGATAAAAATCTTGTCTTGGATCTTCAGATCGTTGAATCTCTGACAGACGTCGAGCAACCGTTTCATTCGATCAGCTCCTGCCGCGATATCTGGAAGTTGAATCAAGCATACAACAATGCCCGAATTGTGGACAGCGAAGTATGCTTGATTTCAGCAGGATCCATTATTTGGCGTAAGCGAGTTCAACCATCTGGTGGCCGTTAACTTTCGGCACGACGAATTCGATTCGCCCGTCAACAACCTCGAACGAGATCGCTTCATTTCCGGGAACGAGGGTTACTCCGGCGAATTCCCGGTCGGCTCTCAGAGATACGCGAACGTCGTGAAGCGGAATGACATCCTCGATAATGTCCATAACCTTGCTGCGCCGCTCGGGAATATAATGCAGCAAGTGGACGACTTGCCTGCTCTCCGAAGCCTGCTCGTTGACGGTCGCGATCGCGGTCGACGGTCCGTCATGCTTCAATAACGGCTCCGGCATCAGCATGTTCAGAGAATTACGGACAAGCTTTTTTACCCACAATGGCGCATTGTCATGATATTGGGAGAAGACGGGGTGCATAAAATAAATCACGCGTCCGCTCCGCACGACCGCCGGGTATCCGACTTTGCCGGAAGACGGCGAATGCAGGTGGGAACTGAAATGCTCGAACGTTCGGTTGAACACCGGTTCGATCGCATCGATCAGCGTCTCCGCTCCTTCGAGCGTTTCGACCCAAGCCCCTTGTTTGTACATGACGTGTTCGACCTGCTGCAAGCCTTTGCCGATCTCTCCCTTGGGCACGACGAAATCCGGACTATAAGGCGCGTTCCCTTTATACCGCACGCCCCACTCTTTGAGCGCGAAAGCGGTCTTCTCCGGGATCAAGCCCGACTCGAAGGAAGCGATAATGGAACCCCCGTTGTCCAAATACGCGCGAAGACGTTCTCCGAACGCTTCCGATACCGGGATGACATCCGGCAGGATGAGTACCTTATACTTCGAGAAATCGGCCTCGGAATCGATGAAATCGAATTGATGTCCGCTCTCCTGAAGCATGCGGCAAGCGCCCTCCGAAGCTTCGGGCAAGTTCCCGGTATCCGCTCCGAAAAATTCCTCCGGCGTGAACACTCCGATATCCGTCAGCGCCGCAACGTCGCGGCACCACGGTTCCTTCTTCTCGACCTGCGAATAGACTTCGCCGATCAGCTCGTACATCGGAGCCGACAGCACGCCGGAAGGCTCCAACTGGTCGCCGAGATTGCACTTGGCGCCCTGCGCCAGCATATTGAAGCATTCGAATTCAAGCGCGGCCTTGTTGCGGAAAGAAGAATTGTCTCCCCACGAAGTATGGAAGCGACCGGACATGCCGACCGTCTCCTTGTTCAGCGTGCGGATATATTTGACGGAGACGGGGAAATCCATATACCCCCACGGTCCGCCTGGCAACGACTCGAACGCCGCGTACGTATAATCGTTCAGGACCGGCTTGTCGACTTGGCCAACGTGTCCTTTGTTGTAGAAAATGTTGTAGTCGGGGTTGAACGCGCGCACCTGCGCGCTCATGTCCTGCACCCACTCGTGATAAGTCGTTTCCGAATAATGCTTGCGGTCGTCGGCCTTTTTCGGATCGAGTCCCGCCTTGCGCATTCCCTTGATACACGTCGGGCAGACGCATTCGACGACGAACGAAGCGTCGAACCATACGCCTTCCGCCGGCACCGCCTCCATCACTTCCTGCAGCTGCGCCTTCAGGAATTGGCGATACCCCGTGTTGACGCATAGGTTGCGGTAAAATCCGGCCTCGAGGTACCCCCGTTTCTCATGGTCGCTGTAACGCCCTTCCGAGTCGATGGCCACCCATTCCGGATGAGCCGTATAGGAGAATACATCCCATCTCACGGTAATATACAGATTGACGTGTATGCCGCGTTCGCGGCAGGCTTCCGCCTGCTGCTTCAGAATGTCCCGTCCCTTCAGGTGCGGATGCACGCGCTCGGGAAATGCTTTGGAATCGTAATAGAGCATCCCGTGGTGGCAACGGGAGAACAGATTGATCGAATCGACTCTGGCGTCGTCCAGCGTCTTGGCGAATTGCTTCGCGTCGAAGCCGGCGCCGATCCCCTCGATCAATTCGCTCGTATGGAAATCCAGATGAATCTGGCGAAAACGCACTTCGTTAACAGACATGGTCAGTTCCTCCCAATGAAGTCGTCGGCCGTTCCCGATCGGCCGATTCAGGATTTTACGGCTCCGGCGGTCATGCCGGAAATAATGCTTTTGCTAAGCAGGAAGTACACGATAAACGTCGGCGTGACGGTCAGCATGATCGCCGAGAACGTCGCTCCCCAATCCGTCATCCCGTAATTGCCGACATAGTCGCGCAACCCGAGCGTAACGGTCAGCATATCCTTTGAATTCAGAAACGTGAACGGAAAGATGAATTCGTTCCAAGCGAACACTCCGTATAAAGTCGCGACCGTCACGACGATGTTCATCGACATCGGCAGCACGATGCTGACGAATAATCGGGGCATCGAGGCGCCGTCCATGACGGCCGATTCCATCACTTCGTTCGGCATGAACTTGAAGAACGAGACGAACAGGAAGATCGACACCGGAAGCCCGAACCCGACTTGCGGCAAGATGATGCTGACGTAAGAGTCCAAAATATGAAGCTCGCGATAAATCTGATAGAGAGGAATGAGCGTCACCTGAATCGGAACCATAATTCCGAACAGGAAAAACATCAATCCCGCCCGGCGAAACCGGAATCTCAGCTTCTCGAGCGCGAAGCCGGCCATGGAGCTGAGGACCAGTATGCCCAGAAGCACGAATACGAGCACGATCAGGCTGTTTTTGAAATAGACGAGCAGGTCGCTCTTGACGATCGCGTTGACGTAATTGCCGAAGTACAGCGACTTCGGCAGGGCGAACGGATTGCTGCCGATCCGGAATTCGTCGATCGTCTTGAAGCTGGACACGAGCACCCAGAGAATCGGAAAGATCTGGATCGCCAGCATCACGAATAGCAGCGCAGGGAACGCGATGCTGCCGCTTTTTCTCCTTAGCAAATCCATATCTAATCCTCCTTCTTCATCTGAAAGATTTGCATCACGAGCCCCACCATCAGGAAGCATTCGACGGCAATAAACACCGCGATCGCGCTGCCGTACCCGTAATACATGCTGCTGAACGCTTGCTTGTACATATAGGTTGCCACGAGCTCGCTGGACGTTCCGGGACCGCCGTAGGTCAGCAAATACGGAATGTCGAACGACTTGAGAGAGCCGTTCAAGACGAGAATGACGCTCGTGAAAATAATGCCTTTGATCATTGGGATCTTAATGTACCGATAGAGCTTCCAGCCGTGCGCGCCGTCCATCCTCGCGGCTTCCACGACTTCTTCCGATATGCTGATCAGCGCGGAGTAGAAAATAACCATATAGACCGCGGCGAACTTGTAGCCTTCCGCGACTGCTGTAATCATGAGCGAACGATTCGGATCGGACAGCCATTCTGTATCCAGAAAAGAAGGATTGATCCAGCTCAACGCGTAATTCAACATGCCGACCGGATTGACCGAAAACACATTTTGGAAGATTTGCACGAGCGCGACGGTTGACAGAACGACCGGTGCGAAGTACAGCGTCTGGAAGATTTCGCGGCCTCTGCGGATTTTGGTCAGCAGCACCGCGATGAACAAGCCGACCGACACTTGCAGAATGACGTTCACGACCATGAAGACGATATTGTTCTTGAACACCGGCCAGAAGACATCGTCTTCGACGAACATCCTCGCGTAATTGTCAAAGCGGACGAACTTCATCGGCGAGATGCCATCCCAATCGTAGAAGCTGTATACGGTCGACCAGCCGATGGGCAGCATGACCGTGAACGTGTATACGAGCAAAGCCGGCAGCAGAAATGCGATGACGTAACGTTTCCGGCTTAGAAATTTTTCCATAGTTCACATTCCCTACGTTATGGTTTTGCCCGAGGGACGACGGCGCGATTGCCGGGAAGCATCCGCGTGAACGTGGCTTGCTCCCGGTCCTCCCGGCTAACCGCGTTGCGTTCTTTACTGCTGGTCGCCAAAAAACTTGGCCGCGTTCTGGCTGATCGCCTTATCGACCTTCGCCGCGAATTCCTCCGGCGTGATCAGGCCGAGCGCCAGCTCATTCGCCGCCGTGCCGACCACTTCATTGGACGCAGGGTCCAATTTATCGTCCCATGAGACGCCGCCTTGATCGATGGCATCCAGGTCTTTGGAGAAATCCTTGGTTAACTGCGGCATCGAATCCGGAATATCGCCGTTCATCGGAGACAAGAAGCCGCCTACTTCAAAAGCTGCCGTATTGTAGTGCTCGACGATAAACTTGAAAAAATCCTTGGTCGGCTCGTCAAAAGTCTCTTTATTGAACGCATAGGCCAGACCGGCCGTAATCGAAGTTTTCGGGCCGATATTGTCGGCGCCCGCTACGTCAGGAATGAAAAAGTAGCCAATCTCACCGGCGTCGTATTTATCCTTGAACTGGGCCAATTCCCACGAGCCGTTGTAGTGTATGACCGCATTGCCTCCCAAAAAATAGTTCAGCGTCTGCGTGTAATCCATGCTGCTGAAGCCTTTCTGGAAGTACCCACCTTTGCCGAGCGCGGACAGGAAGTTCGCGGCCTGCATACCGATCTCGCTCGTGAATTTCTCGTCCCCCGTCTTCAGCGTGTTGATAAATTCCGTATGCGTCAGACGAAGCGGAATAAAGGAGAGGTAGCGGACGAGCTGCCACATTTCTTTCCCCGATACCGCAATCGGCGTATAGCCGACTTCCTTCAGCTTGGCTGCCGCGGCGACGAACTCGTCGAAGTTCGACGGCGGCTGAATGCCGAGTTCCTCGAAAGGCTTTTTATAATACCAGAACGCCTCGCCGAACTTGCCTTCCGGGTACAGGTACAGGCTGCCGTCCTCGAAGGACAGGAAATCGATTGCGGCTTTGTTGAATTGGTCGAACATGCCGAACTCCTCCAACGTCGCCTTCATGTCGACCAGACGTCCCTGCTTAGCCAAGTTTTCGCTTAAAATGCCGTTCGGGATTTTGAAAAAATCGGGCAATTGGTTGCCGGCGATATACGTTCTAAGCTTCTGGAAATATTGGGTGTCGTTCGGAATCGATTCGATTTCGACCTCGAAGTTCGGATTGACTTCTTTCTGGTACTGCTCGATGAGCGCTTTCATGACCCGATAGTCGGCGTTGTTCTCGTTGCCTTTCGTAAAGAAGCGGATTTTCTTGTGCGGCTGGTTTTCCGCCGAAGCGCCTTCGGACGACTGGCCCGCTTCGGACGAAGCGTTGCTTCCCCCGTTGTCGCCGCCGCAGCCCGCCAGCAAACCGACGGATAGAGCAAGGATCAGCAGCAGGTAACCGTATGGCTTGATTCTTCTCAAGTTGCATCCCCCTATATCGAATATCGAAGGTAATCGTAGCTACGGAATAACCTTGTGACCTGATTATAGAATTGCCTTTACGGGATTAAAATCCAAACATTTTGATATGGGGTATAAGAAATTTGCGATCGGCGATTCATCGAATGGATTAGGTTTGCGGCTCATGTGTTCGACGGACTGCCGTCATGCAGCAAAACACTGCGCGCTGGGAGGTAACGAAAACAAAAAACACCGCTTCGCTTAGTAAGGAGCGGTGAATCTGTTATCTTCATTGACGATGCGCCATCGCGACGGACAATCTTCCTCATCGCCCAGACCGTTCGGACAGGAGATCCGTTATTTGGGAACAATACCGGGTTTTGCGCGCCTTCGCGGACAGAGGATCCGTTATTTGGCTCCGTGACGGCGATTTCGGCCATGGATCATCGAAATAACGGATCGTGTGTCCGAAACGCCTTCAAAATGCGGGGTTTTCGGCAAAATAAGGTCATCTGTGTCCGAAACCAACAAAAAAAACTGCCCACGGCTCAAAAAAACAGCCATGGACAGCCTCGATCAAATTACGAACACTTGCTATAACCGCAGTTCCCGCACGTTTTGCAGCCTTCGACGTTCAGCAGCGACGCCGAGCCGCAGGAGGGGCACAGATCCTTCGACGCGTAAGCCGATTTCGGCTTTTCCGCCCCGTAGCCGGTCGCCGCGATCGGCGTCTCGGCCGCGGCCGCTTGCTCATGCTCGGACGCCAGGCCGGCATGGGTTTCAAGCGCCTGAGCGACGGCGTCCGCGATCGACTCGACGCGATTCGGGCCGAAGCCGACGGCGCCGGAGCCGCCGATGCCCTTCAAATGCTTAACGAGCAGCTGCACCTTGTCGCCGTGATCGCCGTAACGGAGGAACAGCGAGCAGACGCGGCCGAGCGCTTCCGCCATCGCGAACACGTCGGAGCCGGCTTTGCCGACGTTCAGGAAAATTTCTCCCGGCGTGCCGTCGATGTCGTTCACCGTAATATAAGCCATGCCGAACGGCGTATTGTATTTGTAGGTCGCGCCGCGAAGAATTTTCGGGCGGCTCTTGTATTGCTTGTCGAACGATTTTTTCTGCTCGGGCGGAACGCTGACGTTCAGCGCGGCGCCAAGCGCTTCCGCCGGCGTCGCTGCCGCCGGCTCGGCGACCGGTGCGGCTTCCGCCTTCGCCTCTTCCTTCTTCTCGTCCTTCGCCGTGCTCAGCACCTGAACGTCGCGGCTGCCGTCGCGATAGATCGTAACGCCTTTGCACCCGAGCTCGAACGCGAGCTCGTACAGCTCGGCCGTCTCTTCGACGGTGAAGTCCGCCGGACAGTTCGCAGTCTTCGAGATTGAGCTGTCGACCCAACGCTGGATGGCGGCCTGGACGCGGATATGGTCCTTCGCGGACAGATCCATTGCCGTCACGAACCATTCCGGCAAATCTTCTCCCGGATGGGCGTCCTTCCATTCCTGGGCGATCGGCACGAATTGCTTGTCGAAGCCGAGACGGCTTTGACGGAAAAATTCGAACGCGAAGTACGGCTCGATGCCGGTCGACGTGCCGACCATCGTCCCCGTGGAGCCGGTCGGCGCCTGGGTGATGACGGTGACGTTGCGCATGCCGCGTTTGGACACGGCTTCGCCCACTTCGGGATAGGTCTCAACCATGTTTTTCATAAAGCCGCTTTGCAGGAACGGCTCCGCTTCGAACGCCGGGAACGATCCCTTCTCGGCCGCGATCTCCGTAGACGCGAGATACGCTTCGCGCGCCATGAAGCCGTACAGCTTGTCTAGGAACTCCAAGCTTTCCGGGCTGCCGTAGCGAATCTCCAAGCGAATCATCAATTCCGCGAGGCCCATCGTGCCGAGCCCGACGCGGCGCTCGTTCTTCTGGTTCTTCTCGTTTTCCGGGAAGTGGTAAGGCGTCTTGTCGATGACATTGTCCAGGAAGCGGGTCGAATAGCGAACGACCTTGGACAACTCGTCCCAAGCGACGTCGTGATTCTCCGCGTCGTAGAACTTGGACAAGTTGATCGCGGACAAGTTGCACACTCCCCATGCAGGCAAACCTTGCTCGCCACACGGATTCGTACAAATAATCGGGTTGAAGTACCAGCTGTTGGACATTTGGTTGTAGTATTCCATGAACACGACGCCCGGCTCGGCCGATTTCCACGCGCTTTCGATGATGCTGTTCCATACGTCGCGGGCTCGCACCGTACGGTAGTGAATCACGTTCTTTCCGAGCTTCTTCCACTTGTCCAGATCGCCGTCCCACTTGAAATCGTACTCCGGATCCTGCGAGTCCGGGAACACCAGGTCCCAATTCGCGTCTTCTTTCACGGCTTTCATGAAGGCGTTGCTCAGGCAAACGGACAGATTGGCGTTCGTCACCTGGCCCATCGTCTGCTTGACGGTAATGAAGTCCTCGATGTCGGGATGCCAGTCGTTGATCATCAGCATAAGCGCGCCGCGGCGGCTGCCGCCTTGCTCGATCAGGCCTGTCGTGTAGCTGAACAAGCCGCCCCAGGACACCGCGCCGCTGGACGAGCCGTTGACGCCCTTGACGATCGAGCGTCGCGGACGGAGCGACGACAGGTTGATCCCGACGCCTCCGCCGCGGGCCATGATCTCGGTCATCTCCGACAGCGTCTGCATGATGCCGCCCCGGCTATCGTGCGGAGACGGGATGACGTAGCAGTTGAACAACGTCAGCTCGTCGCTCGCCCCCGCGCCCGCCGCGATCCGGCCGCCCGGCACGAGCTTCCAGTCGTCGAGCAGCCAGCGGAATTTCTCCGCCCACGCCTGCTGCTTCTCCGGCGTTTCCTCGACCGAGGCCATCGCGTTCGCGAGCCGCGTCCACATCTCCTCCGGCGTCTTCTCGATCGTCAGCGTCAGCTTCTCGATCGTCGTGTCCACCAGATCCCCGTTGCGCAGCTTCACCGTGACATTTTTGCCGTCGCGCTTCACGACTTCTCCGACATCCTTGGACGGGAATTTCGGATCGTCCTTCGTCAGCGCGAGCACGACGTCGCCGACTTTCGTCTCGTTCGTATCGGCGTTCTTCCACGCGTACCTGTCCAGGAAGATTTTTTCGCTCAGGCCTTCCAATCGCTTGGCTTGTACTGTTTTCAAATCCGTACACCCTCTCCGAATAGGTTCGTCTTTCCGCGTTCCGAGCCGTTCGCGGCACGCTTTTCCCTTATGTAAATTGTACAATATATTGTGTGCGATTACCATTATACAACACCACATCTGGTGCAACCATAGGAATATCGGCACAATCTTCGAAAATTGGCGAAATCGGGAGAACGAGCCCGAAAGGCCGCCTGTCCGCCGGTTTTGCCCGTTTGGTTTTGAATCGTCCCCGTTTGCTCATACTGAGGAAATAGACTTAATGCTAGGAGGACTCGCCGTTGCAAATTCCAACCTCTTCTTCTGCCGAATTGCCTGCAGGCGCCGCCGCGCCGGAGCTTCCGACCGCGTCCGGACCGAACCCGCAAGCGGCCGCGGAGGAAACGCCATCTTCCCCTGCCTTCATGATCCCCTCCGCCCGGCCGTCCGATCCGACGGCGGTGCGCAAGCTTCATCCGCTCGTCGAGCTTCATTTCGACCGGGGCGCCTTCGAGGAGCTCGAGAGGCGGGTCGAGCGCAACGGGCCCTGGGACGACTGGGCGCTCTACCAGCTCTCGCTGGAAGCCGAACAGACGGCGCTCGTCACCGATTTCCACGCGCTTCGCTGCCTGGCCGCGCTGCCGCACTTCGAGCCGCTGCCGCACCAGGTCGACACCGCGCGCAAGGTGCTTCACGACATGCGGGGACGCGCGATCCTGGCCGACGAAGTCGGCTTGGGCAAGACGATCGAAGCCGGCTTGATCCTGAAGGAATACATGATCCGCGGGCTGGTCAAAAAAGCGCTCATTCTCGTCCCGGCATCGCTCGTCCTGCAATGGGTCCGCGAGCTGAACGGGAAGTTCGACATCCCGGCCGTCGCGCAAAGGAAAGCGTACAACTGGGACAACGACGTCGTCGTCGCCTCGATGGACACGGCGAAGCGGGAGCCCCACCGGCAGCTTCTCCTGGACGGCGAATTCGACCTGATCATCGTGGACGAAGCCCACAAGCTGAAAAACAAGCGAACGGGCAACTACCAATTCGTCAATGAGCTGCGCAAAAAATATTGTCTGCTGCTTACCGCGACGCCGGTGCAGAACGACATGTCCGAGCTCTACAATCTCATTACCCTGCTCAAGCCGGGTCAACTCGGCGGAGAGGGGGATTTCGCCGCGAATTTCGTGGCCGACCGCCGCGTTCCCAAGAACGAAGCCAAGCTGCAGGAAGCGCTCGGCCAGGTTATGATCCGCAATCGCCGCAGCGACGGCGGCGTCGAATTCACGAAGCGGTTCGTCACGAACGTCCCGCTCCGGCTGTCCGACGAAGAGATGGCGCTCTATCACGGCGTGACCGATTACGTCCGCAAGCATGCCGCCTCTGAGCGCGGGGACATGGCCAGCATGCTCTCTCTCGTCACGCTGCAGCGCGAAGTCTGCTCGAGCCGCGACGCCGTCTTCCTCACCTTGATCAACCTGTTCAAGAAGACGACCGAGGAATCCCCGCTTCGCGCGAGAATCTGGGAGCTCGTGGAACTGATCAAGAAGATCAAGGCGAACACGAAAGCGGAAAAAACGATGGAGCTCCTCCAGGACATCCGGGACAAGACGATCATTTTTACGGAATACCGCGCGACCCAGGAATACTTGCTCAAGTTTTTCAAGGAACGCGACCTCGTCGCCATCCCTTACCGCGGGGGAATGAACCGGGGCAAGAAGGACTGGATGATGGATCTGTTCCGCAAGCGGGCGCAAGTCATGGTCGCCACCGAAGCCGGCGGAGAAGGCATTAATCTGCAGTTCTGCCACAACGTCATCAACTTCGATCTCCCGTGGAACCCGATGAGGGTCGAGCAGCGAATCGGACGCGTTCATCGGCTCGGCCAGACGGAAGACGTGAAAATCTTCAATCTGTGCACACTGGGAACGATCGAAGAACATATCGTACACCTGCTTCACGAGAAAATCAATATGTTCGAGCTGGTCATCGGGGAGTTGGACGAGATCATCCAACTGGTCGAGAAAGAAGAATCGTTCGAGAAGCGGCTTGCGCAGATGGTGCTGGATTCCGCGGACGGGGATGAGCTGAAAAGAAGGATCGACGGGCTCGGGGATTCCTTGCTCGCGGCGAAAAAGCGATTGCGACGGGAGGAGCGGCCATGAACGCCAAGCAGGTCCAGAAGTTCGCGACGACCTACCTGGAGTCGACGAACTGCACCGTGATCGAGAAAACGCCGGCCAGCGTGACGGTGAAGCTCTCGCCCGAAGCTGACCGCGCGCTCACGAACCGGCCGTACTATTGGAGCTTCGTCGACCGTACTGGCACGCCTCCGGAGACGATGATGTACCGCTGGTCGTTCGAGCATCCGGCGATGCAGGACCGCGGAAGCGCCCCGCTCGTCTCCTACGTCATGACGGAATCCGGCCGCATCGTGCAGGAAGACGTCTATTTCGGCTCCCGCCGGCTTCAGCAGCTGTTCGAAGTCGTCTCGCAAGCCGGCCGCTGCGTCACCTTGTTCGAGGAACCTCCGCGCCTGCGCCCGGACCCGCTTCGTTCGCAGCCGTACACGGCTTGGCTTGGCGTGAATTTCAAAGTCGGCTACGAATGCGACGTCAAGCGCGAGGAGCTCTATTTCTGGGGAATCTCGCTCGCGACGGGCGTGATCAACGAGAATTTCATGGACACGCTCAGCCCGCGCAAGCTCACCCCCAGGCTTCCCGCAAACGTCCACCTGCTGAAAAACGGCCTTACGCTGAGGAAAGGCATGGCCCAGCTCGAGACCGCGCTGGAGCGCAAGCTGCGCGCCGCGGACTTCTCCTGGGCCGCCGAAGCGGAGGAACGGCGGCAAGATGAGCTTGCGCGGATCCGGCAGTATTACGAGCCGATCTTGGACGGCTTGAACGGGCCGGAGCAAGCTCCCCAGAAGGAAGCCGCGACGGCGCGCTTTCGGCAGAGGGAAGCGGAGATCGATTGGCAATACCGGCCGCGGGTAACCGCGAAAGCGGTCAATTGCGGCATCTTCCACCTTCCCGGCATCGATTGATGCCGCCCGTCGGTAAGAACCCGCGATTTTCGGCAAAATTAGAAGGGCGGCTCCGCCGTCGGGCTGACAAGTTCCAACAGCTTCGGCAAGGCTTGTCCCCTACAATGGATTACGAACGAAGGCGCTGCCGCCTAATCTTACGATCAGCAGGTGATTCGTCCATGTCCATCCCCGAACCGTCGCTAAAGTCCAAGATGCGGATCGCGCTTCTGCTCTTCGCGATGTTGGCCGCGCTCTGCGCGCTGCCCGCCGCCGCGCACGCCGAGCCGCATTCCCGTTCGCCGTCGAAGCTGGAACGGCAAGTATACGAATGGGTCGAGCGGCTGGCGGAACGGAAGCCGTTCCAAGCCTGGCTGTCCGCCGACCCCCAGATCGAAGCGCTAGGGCCGGGAACGCACAGCTGGCTCGTCTTGTTCACCAAGGAAGGCCGGGAAGTCGGCTACATGATCGTCCATGCGGTTACGGACGGCTCGTTCGAGCTGGGCGAATACGGAACCGGACCTTACCCGCTGTTCTCCCGCCAACTGCTGGAACGCTCCCTCCTGGAAAGCGGACTCGTCACCGCCGACCGTCTGGCGGAGACGGTCGCCGTGAAACGCTACGTCCATCCTTTCGCGGCGGCATGGGAAGTCGCGGATGGGGACGAAACCTATTGGCTCGACGCGAAAACCGCGGAGCAGCTGCCGCTGCTTAAGGGCGACTGGAGCAAGCTGTTCCCGGACGGGCGCGGCGATCAGCCGTTGCCGGCTGCGGGCGAACGGAGCGTCGCCTATGTCATGAACGAGCCATTCGACGCCTACGAACGGCTTCCATGGCTCGCCAAAGAGGCCCCTTTCAACGCGAAAGACGCCCGGCTGCTGCAGAAGCGGCTGAACGCCCGGCAGCATCTGCGATATGTAATCGAGCCGTTCGGAGAGGCGATGCTCTACGCGGTGCCGGTCATCGGCTACCAGCGATGGTCGAACGGCCGCATCGACGTCGCGGTCGATATGGCGGGGACGAGATTTCTTCCCGTTCCTCCGTTGTTGGCGAAAGGCTCTTTTTACCGGTAATCCGACGAATTCGCCGAACGCGCCTCGCGGCGCGTTTTGCTTTTTTTGTCCGTCCGGCTCGCCCACCAGACGCGGATGCCCAGCGGCGCGATGCCGAACCATTTGCTTAACCACGGTTCTTTGCCGAGCTTTCTGGCCGCTTTGCTCTCCTCGTCCTCGGATCGCTCCATATAGCTGACGACCCGCTCCGTCATGTACTTCAAATATTCCGAACCGTCCACTGCTATCTCCCTCCTTGTCCATAGCATGCCCTTAACGGGCGATGCCCAACCGCCCGGAGGGCGATTGCGACGATCCCCGGCTGCATTGCATGAGGGACGCCGTTTTGTGTCACGATATAGTAGAAGCCCGAACCGAACCGGGAACGAATCGCACAATCGAAGGAGCTGGACTTTATTGATAGGCAAACGGCTGCTGATCATCGGCTGTTCTCTGGCGTTGTCCACCGGCTGGACCGCCGCCGCTCACGAGCCGCCCGACGTCAAGAGGGCGATCCCGACCGCAGACGTCCTGATCGACGCCGGTCACGGCGGCATCGACGGCGGAACGCACTGGAACGGCATCCTCGAGAAGGACATCAATCTGGCGATTTCCCGCAAGCTGTATTTGATCTTGCGAAGCAAAGGCTACAAGGTCATTCTCAATCGCACGGGCGACTATGCGCTTAGCGACGACAACCGCTGGCATCTGACGCGTTCCCGGCATCGCCGGGATCTGTCCCAACGGCGCGGGCTGTCGAACGAAATCGGGGCCAAGCTGTTCGTCAGCATCCACGTCAACTGGTCCTCGAAAGGAAATAAAAGAGGTCCGCTGGTCATTCATCAATCCGAAGGCCGGAGCGCCATGCTGGCCCGGTTCATCCAGGACAGCTTGAATCGGCAGCAACGGCGGTATCGGCTGCCTCAGGCGGCCCATCAGTATTACTTGCTCAATCGCGTGGAAATTCCGAGCGTCATCGTCGAGACGGCTTTCCTCAGCAATCCCGGGGATCGCGCCATGCTGACCTCCGTTCCCGGACAGAACCGGATCGCGGCGGCGATCGCGGGCGGCATCGTCGCCTATGGCAGCTTCTGTCCGTGAACGAACGACTCCGGCAGAGGCAGCAATTGCGAGATCGGCACGAACGCAGCCCGACCTTTTAACTCGGGGATCGCGTTTTTCAGCGCGCCTGAAGTATACAGCCCCGGAGGCCCGACGTGGCCGATCGCGATGCAACGATCGGTATTCCCGAGAAGCTTCTTTAATTCGGAGATTTTTCGGGACACATGGCTCTGCGTGTAAACGTCGTCGAGGAACACGTCGTTCCGGAGCGTCACGACGCCCAGCTCTTCGGCCACCTTCGGAACGACCGTGCGATACGACGTTCGGCTGTCCAGGAAGAACATTCCCCGCTCCTTGCATACCTGAAGCACGACTTTCATGACCCGCCGATCGGCGGTCGCCTTGGAGCCCATATGATTGTTCATGCCGATGGCATGGGGCACGTCCGCGATCGCCGCTTCGACGCGCTTGCGGATTTCCTCGTCCGTCAGATCCGTCGTGATCGCGCCCGGGCCGAGCCAGCTTTTCTTCCCTTTGACCGGCTCCATCGGCAGATGGACGATCACGTCGTGCCCGCGGCGGTGCGCCTCTTCCGCGTCCCGCTTCGTCGTCGGCAGGAACGGCATGACGGCGACCGTCAGCTTGATCGGCAGCTGCATGATTTGCTCCGTTCCTTTCATCCCGTTCCCGAGATCGTCGATGACGATCGCGATCCGCCTCGGCTCTGGCGCAGAAGGCTCCGCCGCGCTCGCTTGCGCGATAGAAGCGCAAGGCAGCGAAGCCGCGGCCAGAAGCAGGGCGGTCGCCAGCATTCGTTTTTTGGTTTTTTTCAACATTTCATTTACCTCCAACCTCCAAACTGGAAATGGCGGCGCGAGGATCTTCTCCCCTGCACCGCCATTTTAGAAATTCCCGGAACGTTACCGAGCGTCTTCGCGATTGCGGCTGCGCATGCCGGCAAGGCCGAACAGGCCGAGCAAACCTAACCAACCCCAACTGAAGCCTCTTCTCGGGGCCGTATCCATTCTGCGGACCGTATTGTTCGCCCTTGTCGTCGCGTTCGTCGTCCCGCGATTCATCTGGGTGCCGTCGTACGCGCCGTAGGTTCCGGTTCCGTTCGTGCCAAAAGCGTTGGTCCCGTTAGCGCCGAACATGCCGTTCGTACCATTGGTTCCGTTAGCGCCGAACATGCCGTTCGTACCATTGGTTCCGTTAGCGCCGAACATGCCGTTCGTGCCGTTGACGCCCGTGCCCGTCATCGGACCGAAGAAACCGTCCGTACGGTTGGCATACGGAGAATACGTGTTTGTATTCAACGTCGTGCCCGGTTGGGTCGTCGCATTCGTATTGGCAGTCGTCGTTTCGGCGAATGCCGGTACGGCAAGAACAAAGGACAAACTCAAACAGAGCATCAAGCTGGACAATACCTTCTTCAAGTGAACACCCTCCTTAATGAATTGGATTGCCCCTTTAAAATGTCCGCGACGACCCGAAATCATTCGCCTCTATGCGACGGCGAAAACTCCGAAAAAGCGGCCGATCCGCTTATATCAAGGGCGGGAGAGCGTTCGCCTGTTTTTGGCAAGATAGGGAATTGTCCGCGCTTGGGCTCTTCTTCCTCTAGGCGATCAATACACCCCGTCCATCAATCCTTTGATGTAGCCGACGGCAAACAAGCGTCCCATCGTCTCGTATCCGGGATTGTCGTTGTCTTCGCCCGCCATGGTCGGCACATGGTCGGGGCGGAGCGGCCCGTCGAAGCCGACCTCAGCATACGTTCGGATACATTCGTACATATCGGTCATCCCGTCGTCGTGGAACGTTTCCTCGAATCGATCGGCCGTGCCGCGCGTGTCGCGGAAATGGACGAAAAACAGCTTATCCTGCTTCGCAAACCGGCGAATCGTCGCGGGGATATCCTCTCCGGCGGCCGACAGCACGCCCTGGCACAGGCAGATGCCGCTGTATTCGCTCGGCACCAGTTCGATCGCCCGCTGCAGCGCGTCGGCGCTCGTCAGAATCCGGGACATCCCGCGAATCGGCGAGATTGGCGGGTCGTCCGGATGAAGCGCCAGCTTGACCTTCGCTTTCTCCGCCACCGGCACGATCGCCTCCAGATAATATTTCAAGTTCGACCATAATTCGTCTTCGCTGACCGGCGCGTTCTCCGAATACGGCGCGTCCGCGACGAGCGAATGATCGTAGCTGGAGACAAGCGCTCCCCCGCGCGTCCGCGTCGTCGTCGAGGTGCGAAACCAGTTGAAGTCGGCCATAAAATCGTAGCACCATACCGGAATGCCCAGCTTGCCCATATTGACGATCAGCTCCTGCACGGTCGCGATTTCCTCGTCGCGTCCCGGCTTGCCGAGCTTGATGAGGTTCGCCGGAGGCCGGGATTCGATCACCTCGATCCGGAAGCCGGCATTCTCGTACCGCGTCTTCATCTGCAGCAAATTCATATAATCCCAAGGCTTCAGGCCGTTATGCTCCGGCGGCAATGCCGCAACTCCGTAGTCGACGCCGATCTGCTTGCACAACGTCCACAGCGGCGATTCGTGCGTGCCCAACCTTTCCGCTAGCTTCAGCATTCGGTTCCCCTCGTTCGATTAATATTGTCGGACCGGATCGACGCGGTTAAGCGGCAGCGGCCGCCCTTGCAAATAAGCGTTCAGGTTCGCGAGGAAAATATCCGTCGCCCGCTCCTCGTACCGGTCGGTCACTCCGCCGTTATGCGGCGTCACGATGACATTGTCCATCGCCCACAGCGGATGATCGGCCGGCAGCGGCTCCTGCTCGAATACGTCGAGGCCGGCACCGGCGATCTCGCCTGCCCGCAGCGCGGCCACCAGCGCCTCCGTGTCCGTCGTACCGCCCCGGCTGACGTTGATGAAATAGGCGCTGCGCTTCATCGCCGCGAACTGATCCCGGCCGAACATATGGCGCGTCTCGCCAGTCAGCGGCATCACGGCCACGACATAGTCGCTTTCCCTCAGCAATCCGGTCAAGCCGCTCATGTCGCTCATCCGGTCGACGAATTCCGCCGGCTCGCCCGATCGCCGGATGCCGATCACCTTCATCCCGAACGCCTTCCCGAGACGCGCCGCTTCCAGCCCGATCGTACCGACGCCGACGATGCCGAGCGTCTTGCCGTGAATCTCGCTCAAGCTTCCCGCCGACAGCCACGCGCCGCGCACCTGGTTGCGGACGGCCGTATGCAAACCCCGGCTGAACGCAAGCATCATGGCGAATGCCGTCTCCGACACCGGATTGGGGTGTACGCCGCTGGCCGTCGTCACCGTGACGCCTGCCCGGTCGAGCCGGTCGAGCGGCAATTTGTCCACGCCCGCGCCCCAGGCCTGCAGCCACCGGAGCCGCGCGCCTTCGACCAGGCACCGCTCCGCGACCTCCGGCTTCCAGCCGCATACGATCTCCGCGTCCGGCAGGCGCGACGCCCAATCCGACTCGCCGCCGAAGACGATGTCCCAGCCGGAGGCGGCAAGACGGATGCGCTCCAGCGTTTCGTCGGGCAGCGGTTGCAATACCACAATCGTCCGCTTGCTCATGTCGAAATCGCTCCTTTAAGTCTTTTGCAAGCGTCGGCGAATGCGGAGAAAATGACGTAAGCCGAGGCCGCCCCCGGATCGATGTGTCCTTTGGAGCGTTCTCCCAGCCTGCCCGAACGGCCGATTCGCGAAACCATGTCCCGCGTCGATTCCATCCCGAGCCGTCCGGCCTCCGCCGCCCGGTCCAGCGCCGCCTCCCATGCCTCTCCCGCTTCCAGCGAAGCGCCGAGAGATTCGGAGATCGGAAGCCACGTATCCAGCATCGTCTTGTCGCCGATCTGCGCCTTGCCCATCTGCTGAATACCGTTCGCCGCCGCGATCCAAAATCGCATGACGTCCTCGGCGCCAGCTTCCTTCCGATCGATCAGAACGGCGCTGCCCCGCAGAAAAGCGATGCCGTACAACGGGCCTACCGATGCGCCTACCGCGTTCAGAAACGTGCGGGATACGGATCTCATCAGCACGCCCAGATCCTCTTCTCCCTCCAATCGCGCCAGATCCTCCCGGATCGCCTGCCAGCCGATGGCCATGGAGATACCGTGGTCTCCATCGCCGATAACGCGGTCCAGATCGCATAATTCATCCTTCTTCTCTGCGATCCGTTCGCCGATCTCCGTCAATATCCGTGTCCATTCCCGCGCGGTCAAGTTCATGCTGCCACTCCCTTTGCTAGATTTGCGTGAAAGCGGGACAATCCGCCCGATGATCGATTATCTTCGTCAGCTCGTCGTCCAGCTTCATGACCGTGATCGAGCATCCGCCCATCTCCATGGAGGTCACGTATTCGCCCACGTAGGAGCGATGAACGCTCACGCCCAGCTCCGACAGCATCCCCGCCGCCTTGCGGAAGACGATGAACAGCTCCATCATCGTCGTCGAGCCGAGCCCGTTCACCAGCACGGCGACCCGGTCGCCCCGAGTCAGCTTCAGCTCGCCCGTAATGCGGGACATGAGCCGCTCCGCCACTTCGTCCGCCGTCGCCAGCTTGCCTCGCTCCATGCCGGGCTCGCCGTGGATGCCAAGACCGATCTCCATCTCGTCGTCGGCCAGCTCGAAAGCGGGCTTGCCCGTCTGCGGCAGCGTGCACGGGCTGAGCGCGACGCCCATCGTGCGCGTTCTATCGTTCGCCTTGGCGCATACTTGCGCCAGCTCCTCCAGGCCGTAGCCCATTTCAGAGGCGGCGCCCGCCACCTTGAACAGCAGCACGAATCCGGCGATTCCCCGCCGCTTCTCCGCCTGATCGGCCGGGGCGGAGGCGATGTCGTCCGTAATGCGGACGGTAGCCGTGCGAATGCCCGACATCGCCGCCAGCTCCGCGCTCATATCGAAGTTCATGCCGTCTCCCGCGTAATTGCCGTAAATGTACAGCACGCCGGCGCCTTGGTGAACGGCTTCAGTGACGGCCACGATCGGGTCGGGCGACGGGGAAGCGAAGATGTTGCCGACGGCGACGCCGTCGGCGAAGCCTTGCCCGACGTAGCCCATGAAGCCCGGCTCGTGGCCCGAGCCTCCGCCGATGACGACGCCGACCTTCCCGGGCGGCAGCTCCCGGCGCACGATCGCCCTCGGACTCGACTCGAGCTGTCTAATATATTGCGGATACGCGCTTACGTAGCCTTCGACCATTTCATCTACGACGCGCGCGGGATCGTTCAGCAATTTTTTCATGGAATCTCCTGCCCCCTGCTTGTCTGATACAGCCCATACCATTCCTCGCGCGTCATCGTCTCCGACTGCCGGACGCCGTCCGCGCAGGCGGCGATTCGCGTGGGATTAAGCGTCCCGATGACCGGCTGGATCGCCGCCGGATGCTTCATCAGCCAGCCGAGCACGACGGCCTCCGGCGTCGTCTCTTTCTCCCGGGCCATCTGCCGGATCCGCTCCGAAGTCCGGCGCTCCGCTTCCGTTCCGCCCGCTTCCGTCTCGCGGCCGGTAAAGCGCCCTTGAGCCAGGGCCCCCCAGGCCTGCAGTTGAATATCGTGCATCCGGCAATGCTCCAGCGTCCCTTCGGGGAATCGGACCGTATGCTCGATCCTCCGGTTCATCAGCACGCCGCTGTCCAGCCAGTCGAGCTTGCCGAGGCTGAGATCGAGCTGATTGACGACGAGCTGCATCTCCAGCGCCTGCTGAATGTAGCGAATTTGATCCACACCCAGATTGGAGACGCCGAAATGGCCGACCTTGCCCGCCGTCCGCAGCCTGTCGAACGCTTCGGCGATCTCGTCCGGCTCCATCAGCGGATCGGGCCGATGCAGCAGCAAAATATCCAGGCGATCCGTGCCGAGCCTGGCCAGGCTTCGATCCACCGCTCTCAAGATGTGATCGCGGGAGAAGTCGTACATCTTGGGGGAGCCGTTCTCCACCCGATACCCGCATTTCGATTGGATCACGATCCGATCCCGCAGCTGCGGCCTCCTCCGCAGCACTTCGCCGAACACCGCTTCCGCCTGCCCCCGCGCGTATACGTCCGCGTGATCGAACATCGTAATGCCCGCCTCGAGCGCCGCATCCACCGCCCGCTCCGCAATCAGGATTTCCTCCGCGGTAATCGGTTTCGCCTTCAAGCCGCCGCACAGCTTCATGCAGCCCAGGACGAGCCGGCTGGCGGCGATGCCGCGCCGCTCCAAGGGCATGATGCGCTTCTGCATCCCGCTGCTCACCTCCATCGTTTCGTTCGGTCCCGTTCATTGTCGTCCATTATGCCCGCGGCGCGCCGTCGGACGCTCCTCCGCCTCTTTCCCGTTCCTGCGCTTCCGCCCATTCCTCTTCCCAGGTCAGCGATTGATAATCCGCCGCCTTGTCCGACGTGCGGAACCATTCCAGGAAATCCTGCCACAGCGCCGTCGTCCAGTCGCCGTCGATATCGGCCGTCGTATAGACGCCCTGCTCGAGCCGCTCGAAGCCGAACACGTCGCGAACCTGCGACTTCTCCGCCAGCACGACGACCAGCTCGGCCAGATGCGGCGGGATGAAGAGGACGCCGACCGGCGTCGCCATGACGACGTCTCCGGGCAAGCAGATCGCGTTGCCGATCCGGCAGGGCACGTTCATGCCTGTCATCGTCACCTGACGAATCGGCGTCGGATCGATGCCGCGATGGTACACGTTCACGTTCGTAATTTTCTCCACCTGCTGCACGTCCCGCATGCCTCCCCAGACGACTGCTCCTCCGCGCTTGGTCCGGGTGGAGATCGCCGTGGTCAGGTTGCCGCCGACGAACGTGCCTTTGTAAATCTTGTCGAACATGTCGGCCACGACGACGTCATCCTCGACGAGACTGTCGATGACCCATTGGTTGAAGAAGCCCTTTCTCCCTTCATCCCGATTGCCGTATTGCAGCAGCGCGTCGTTCAGATCGGGACGCTCGGGCACGAACACCGCCGTCACCGCCCGGCCGACGATCGTCAAGTCCGAATGCACCGCTTGGAAATCTCCCTGGTATTGAAAGTCGTAGCCTCGGCGCCACAGGGGGCTCCATGCCTCCTCCAGCGTAATGCGCCGCATTCTGCGCAAAATGTCGTCCGGCACTTTCGGACGTCCGTTCGCGAACCGCTCTCCCTTCCACAAGGGAGTCATCTGGATGATGTCTTCCGGATTATCGTATTTCATGTGTGGTCTTCCTCTCTCTCTCCTGTTCGTTGTCCGGGCGCGTCAGCTCCATAGTCGGTCGTTGGACCACGAGACGTTCCACTGTTCCGTCGGCTCCCATAGCCCCGGAATTTCCGGATGAAGGTGCTGCGCGATGACTTCGTCGTTCAAATCCTCGATGCCAAGGCCCGGCCCTTCCGGAACTTGGATATAGCCGTTCTGAACGAGCGGCTTGGGCAGCCTGCTCACGATCAGATCGTCCCACCACGGCACGTCGCTCGAATGGAATTCCAGCGCCAGGAAATGCTCCGTCGCTGCGGCCGCATGCACGCCGGCGAGGCAGGCGATCGGACTCTCCGCCATATGAATGGCCATGGCGACACCGTAAGACTGGGCCATATCTCCGATCTTCTTCGTCTCCAGAATGCCGCCGGCGGTCAGCACGTCCGGATGGACGATCGAGATGCCGCCGGCCGCCATCAGCGGCTCGAAGTTTTCTTTCAAATAAATATCCTCGCCGGTGCAGATCGGCGTCGTGACGGATCGCGCGAGCCGGGCGTACTGCTCCGTGTATTGCCAGGGGATCATGTCCTCCATCCAGGCGAGATTGAATCTCTCGATACGGCGGCCGAGCTTGATGCAATCCTCCACGCCGATATGACCGAAGTGGTCGATGGCCAGCGGAACCTCATAGCCGATCTCCTCCCGGACCTCGGCCACGTACTGCTCCAGCAGCTCCAGCCCTTTCTCCGTCACGTGGACGCCGGTGAACGGATGCGCGATATTCGTCAGCTCGTAATGCCTGCGCTTCTCCTCCGGGGTGAGCGGATTGGCGAAGCGGTCGCGCCACTTGTCCGCCAGCGTGCGCATTTCCTCTACGAATCCGAGCGGTCCGCTCAGAGTGCCTGGTTCGCCGGCGAGCTGGTTGATTCCCAGGTCCATTTTCAGAAAAGTAAATCCCTTCTCTAACCGCTTCTTGAGCGCCTTGCCCATCGCGCGGCCGGTATCCTTGCCGTCCACGTCGGTGTCGCAATAGATGCGGATCCGGTCGCGATACTTGCCTCCCAGCATCTGATAGACCGGAACGCCGTACGCCTTGCCCGCCAGATCCCACAGCGCGACCTCCAGCCCGCTGACGCCGCCGCCTTGACGGCCGTGCCCGCCGAACTGCTTGATCCGCCGGAACAGCTTGTCGACGTTGCACGGGTTCTCGCCGATCAGCCGGCTCTTCAGCATCAGGGCGTACAGCTTCTCGGCGTTGTCCCGCACTTCGCCGAAGCCGACGAGCCCCTGGTTCGTGTAGACCTTGATCAGGCTGCAATGGGTCGGGATGCCGTGAATGTCCGCGAAGCGGATATCCGTAATGCGAAGCTCCGCGGGTTTCGAATAGGTATTGACATGCGCAAGCGCACTTCCATGTACATCGTTCATGCTTATCGCTCTCCCTTGTTGCTTATCCCTTGACGGCGCCGCTGGTCAAGCCCTTAATGAATTGCTTCTGCATCAGGACGAACAGAACGATCATCGGAATCATGAGCATGACCATGGCGGCGAAGAACAGCGGCCAATCCACGGAAAATTCGCCTTTCAGCCGCTGCAGTCCGAGCGTAATCGGGAACAGCTTCTTGTCTTGCAGCAAAATGAGCGGCAGGAAAAAGCTGTTCCATACGTACAAGCCGGTCAATATGACGACCGTGGCGATGATCGGACGGGAGATCGGCAGAATGATTCGCCAGAACGTCCCGACCTCCGAGCAGCCGTCCAACTGCGCCGCATCCTTGAGCTCCACCGGAATCGTCTTGAAAAATCCGAAGAAGATAAACACGGCCATCGGCAAATTAAACGCGATAAACACGAGAATCAAGCCGAAGTGCGTATTGATGAGCCCGAGCTGCTTGAGCAGGATGAACAGCGTGATGATCTTCGCCTGAATCGGAATCATGATCCCCAGCAGGAAATAGCTGAATAACGTCTTACTGCCCTTGAAATTCCAGCTCAGCCCATAGGCGGTCATCGAACCGAGCAGGACGATGGACGCGATGCTGAGCGCGGTAATGATCGCGCTATTGCTGAAGTAAGTCGAGAAGTTCGCGCTGTGCCAGGCGGCCTCGTAGCTGGCGAACGTCCACTGCTTCGGCCAGCCGAACGGATCGGCCATGAACTCCGGACTCGTCTTCAGCGACGAAATGAAAATCAGAGCGATCGGGTACAAAATGAGCAGGCTGGTCGCCGACAGGAGAAGGTAGGTGGCGCTCAACTCGATTCGACGCACGATTCCCATGTCAGTACTCCACCTCCCGCTTCTTCAGATATCTCAGTTGCCCGAGCGAGAGGATCGCAATGATGAGGAACAGAATCAAGGACATGGCGATGCCGTAGCCGAAGCGGTTCATCTCGAACGCGATCTTGTAGATCGCCGTCCCGATCACCTGTGAGGAGTCGAACGGACCGCCCCCCGTCAGAATGTAGACGAGATCGAACTCCTTCAGCGCGTTCACCGTCGACAAAATCATATTGATCGTGAGCGCCGGCGCGATCAGCGGGAACGTGACGTGCACGAACTGCTTCCAGCGTCCGGCGCCGTCCATGCCGGCCGATTCGTACAGATCGCCCGGAATCGTCTGCAGGCCGGCCAGGTAGATGACCATGGCGTAGCCCATATTCTGCCAGATGGAGACGAATACGACCGTATATAACGCGGTCGAGCGAGTGCCCAGCAGATCGAGCTTCGCGATGCCGTCCAGCCCGATCGCCTGGAACAGCGTCTGCCAGGAGCCGAATACCGGATTGAAGATCGTCACCCACGTATAGGCGACGATGATCGAGCTCAGTATGGCCGGCATAAAAAACACGCTGCGGAAAAATCCCGTCATTTTCAGCTTCTTGTCCAGCATAATCGCGAACCATAGCGCCAGCACGTTTTTCACGACGACGACGAGGAACGCGAAGACAAAAGAATTTTTCACGGATTTATAGAACAGCGGATCCTGGAAAATCTCTCGGAAATTGTCCAGCCCGATCAGCTTATAGCCGGGAGAAATGCCGTCCCAGTTCGTCAGGGAATAATATAATCCGCTCAAGCTCGGATACATCGCGAACAACGTATAGATGATGGCGGAAGGGAGGATAAATACGAGCAAACTTAGCGCCCTTCTTCGTTTCATAACTGCTGCTCACCTTCGTTCTGACAGGAGCCCCGAGGAACGGCGAGTTCCCCGAAGCTTCCCTCTAATCGCAAGCCGTGACTCGTCATTGCTGGGTCGCGAGCTCCTTGTCCGTCATGGCCTGAACTTCCTTGGCCAGCTCCTCGATCGTCGCGTTATCCTTCGATATGATGCGCTGGAAGGAGGTCGCCAGCACGTTCTTCGTCTGCGGAAGCACGACCGCATGCATCAGATCTGAGGTCGGCATCGACAGGAGCGGCATCAGCACTTGGGCAATCGGGTGGAAGTCGTACTGGACGCCTTTCACGGAGCTCGGCAAGTTGATCTCCGTCGTCATCAGTTGGGCGTTCTCGGTTTGCGAGATGAATTCCAGGAATACCTTGGCGGCGTCCTTGTTCTTGCTGCCGTTATACAATGCCAGCGTATGGCCGCCCGAGAACGGAAGGCGAAGCTCCTGTCCCGGTTCGTTGCCCGGAGGCGCGAAGGCGCCGACCTCGAAGTCCGGCGTATTCGCCGCGAGGAACTCGATGACGCCTACCTGCTGGGAGATCATGGCTGCCTTGCCCTGATAGAAGATCTGATACGCCTGATCCTTGCCTATGCCGAGCGCGCCTTCGATGAAATATCCTTTATCCGCCAGCAGCTTGTATTTCTCCATCGCCGCGAGCGATTCGGGGTCGGTCCACTTGGCTTCGCCGCTGCCGACCTTCTGCACCCACGTCGGATCGTCGCTCAGCAGCGAGCCGTAAGGAATCGTGCTGAAGTGGTTGTTCTCGCCGTAATCCTTGGACCCGATCACGATCGGCACTTCGCCCGCTTGCTTCAGCGCTTCGCATACGGCCAGGAATTCTTCCCAGTTCGTCGGCTCCTTCAGGTTGATCTTGTCGAACATCGTTTTGTTGTACCAGGTGACGTAGAAATTCATCGACAAGGACAGGGCGTACAGCTTGCCGTCCACCATGCCGCCGTCGATCACCGCGGGATTGTAGTTGTCCAAATACGGCAGATCGCTCAGATCTACGAGCTGGCCGGTCTTGGCCAGCTGCAGGTAGTCCGGCCGCAGCGGGGTGATCAGGTCGACATTTTCGCCGCCAGCCGCCAGCCGGGTTTTGATCACCTCGGAAATTTTGCCGCCTCCGATCGTTTCCCAATTCACCTTGATGTTCGGATGCTCGGCGGCGAACTTCTCCAGCATCTTCGTCGGCTCCAGCGCTTGCGTCAGCACGTTGACGGTGCCGGACACGTCTCCGCCTTCTCCGCCGGCCGCTGCCTGCTGCGACGGGCTGGCCGAGGACGGCGCCGGAGTTTGCCCCCCCGAACTCCCTTCGTTGCCGCCGCATGCCGACAGCAATAAAACCGCTCCCAGTACGATCGATAGGAACTTTTTGCTCATCAAAACCAGATCCCTTCCGAAAGTGTTGTAAACGCTTGCAACTACAATTCAAATTGTATGGGAAGCGCTTCAAAGACAAAAGGAGACTGTCATGACCAACAAGTCTCCTCTCTTGACCGGATTTCCGCGGAAGATGCCGTCATTCGCTCCTCCTGCGCGAATCAAGTCCATATTTTTGTCTTTTAGGTCATCTTTCTTGACCCGGCCGCTCCCGATACTCGGTCGGCGTGAGCCCGAACGTCTCCTTGAACAGCTTCATGAAATAGCGGGTGTTGCGGTAGCCCGCTTTCTCGGCGATTTCATATACGGGATATTCCGTATGATGCAGCAGGCGCTTCGCTTCCTGCAGACGAAGCTTCGTCAAGTAAGCCGTGAACGTAACGCCCGTTTCCTTCTGAAAGAGCCGGCTGAAGTAGGCTGCGCTCATATGCACCCTATCGCACATCGCCTCCAGCGTCAGCTCGTCCATGTAGTGGGCCTGCAAGTAATCGACCGCTTGGCGGATCGACCCGTGAAGCGACCGGGTATGCCGCAGCTCCTGCAGTCTCTCCGACAGCCTCCGCTTGAGCGACGCGAACGCCGTGGGCCACTCGGCAAAGGCCACGGGACTTTCATGACAGACAAAGGCTTCCGACGGGCTGTTAGCGGCCGCCGCCTTCACGCCCTCGCGGCCTGCGACGATCCGGCAATCGCCGTAAGCGAACGCCAGAACGCTGCCATCCTCGAACGCCGCATCGGCCGCATCGGCCGACACGTGGACCAATGCCGCCTGGAACGGTTCGTTCCAATGCGACAGCCCCTCGCTCACCAGCTTCAGATATCGCTCATCCGCTTCGTCGTCCAGCGCCATCTTCAGCAGGTTGGCGGCGACGACGCCTTGGCGGCTTAACGATCGTCCCCCGGCGGTGCGGTCGGACATCGCAATCGCCTGCTCCTGCCGCTTGAGCCAGTCGGCCTTTGCCTTGTTCAGGCAACCGAGCAGCTCCTCGTCGGAGATCGTGGCCTTATGCACGTAGTCGCTGACATTCAGCTTAAGCGCCGTACGGACATACTCGAACTCGTCGTAGCTGCTCAGAATGACCACTTCGCAGCTCAACCCGCGCTCCGCTATGCGTTCGATCAGCTCGAATCCGCTCAAGACGGGCATGCGAATATCGGTCAGCACGATGTCGATCGGCTCGGAAGCGAGGATTTGCCACGCCTCTTCGCCATTGGCCGCCTCCCCCGCCACCGTAAAGCCGTGCGCCTCCCAATCGATCAACGACTTGATGAATCTGCGGACGATCGTCTCGTCCTCAACCAGCAGCACTCTCATGCGGTTCATCCCCCTCTGTCAGGACCGGCCAGCGGACCGACACCCTCGTGCCGGCCTGCGGCATGCTGTCGACCTGAATATCCGCGGCTTCGCCGAACTGACGCTTTAATCTTTCGTACACGTTGCGAACGCCGATCTTATGATACTGATCTCCGCCTTCCGCTTCCCCTCCCGGGTCCAGCAGCTTACGGCTGGCCGCCTGGTCCATGCCGACGCCGTCATCCTCCACGACCGCGACGATCTGTCCCGCGCGCTTGCTCAGCGTCACCCGTATGCTGCCTCGGCGCTGCAGCGGACCGATACCGTGGAACACGGCGTTCTCCACGATCGGCTGCAGCAAAAACGGGAACACGAGATGCTCCGCCAAGTCCGGCTCTACTTCCAACTGGAAATCGAAGCTCTCGTTGCGAAGCTGCATCAATTTCACATACTGCGAGATCAGCTCCAGCTCGTCCCGCAGCTTGATCATCTTCCGCTTGTTTTTGGCGCTGAACTTCAGCAAGTGAACGAGCGAGGCGATCAGCTCGCCCAGCTTGCGGTTCCCGTCCGTGACCGCCTGTATTCGGAGCGCCATCAACGTGTTGTACAGAAAATGAGGGTTGATCCGCGCCTGCAGGGCATCCATTTCGAGCTGCGCCTTCTGCTGCTCGCGATACCGGTTCTCCTCCAGAAGCCCCTTCATTCGTACCATCATCCGGTTAAAACGCTGCGTCAGCTCGCCGACCTCGTCCCGGTGCACGAGCGTGATTTCTCCCTGAAATTGTCCTTTTTCGATTTGCTGCATTTTGTTTTTCAGCGTCTGCAGCGGCTTCACGATACTGGAAGACAGCAGCCGCGCCAGCACAACCGCGCTTGCCGACAATATTATCGTCAGCATGATGATGAAGCTGCGAATATTTTTCGATTCCTGGAACAGCTCTTCCTTCGAGGTCAGATGGATGCTCGTCCACCCGGTGACCGGGGAGAGCGAGCTGGACTGCAGCCAGTCCCCGTCCTGCAGCCGGGACTCCGCATCGTTCGTGGACAGGATCGTTCGGCCGTCCTCGTCCAGGATGACGACATGGCGGCCTCTGTCGGCGATGCCCAGAATCGCTTCGAACTCGCTGATCTTCATATTGATCGCCAGCACGCCCATCGGCTGCAGCGAATTCAAGCTGTTGATCAGCCGCGCGAACGTGACGACCTCCACCTCGCCGGGGCTCTGATAGGAGGCGAATTCGCTTTCGACTCTCCGGCCGCTGAGTACCCAGCTCCCTTTGCGCTGAGCCGCCTTCTCGTACCAGTCCTCCCGCGTATAATCGAACTCAGCCACAAAATTGCGGTCGGGATGCGTATAATCGACGATGCCGTTATAGCCGAATACGGCAATGCCGGCCAGTCCCGGGGTCAGCTTATGGATGCCGGCCAAAAATTTCTTCACTTCGGACTCTTGCTCGATCTGCTTCGTCGTCCAGTCGAGGGGCGGAACGAAGGGCTGCATCAGCCGCGTCTGGATGACCGGCGCTTCGACGATATTCATCGAAAGCGTATCGAGGTTTTTCATGTATTGCGTGAGCTGCTGATTCGTCGCCTCGGACAAATACTGGAACTGCTCTCTCGCCTTGTCTTCGAGAATCGAAGCGCTCTTCAAATAGTTGAACACGGCGATGAGCGACATCGGAATCATCAGCAATACGATGAACGACACGAGGATTTTGCTTCTAATCGACTGCCATTTGCGCCAATTCACGCCCACCCCTCCTCATTAGATCGAAGCGCTTTCATTTTCCTTCAGATGGAGCTCGCGGTCAAGTCTCCGTCAGTTCGTATACGATTGTGTCGGGAGAGTTGCCGATCCTAATCTCGGCATGAGAAGCAGACTGCCCCAATGCCCAGTCCGTTCATTTCTGTGTCCGATCGCAAAAGATCAAGTGGAATGAAGCCCCCTCACCCGTCGAAAATTTTATAAATTCTGGCCCGAATAAAAAAGCCCTCGAAACCACATGGTCTCGAAGACTTTTTCTTTCGTGCTCCCGCCGGTCAGCTCTTCACGGCTCCCGACGTCATGCCCGCCACGATGTACTTCTGCAGGAAGATATAGACCAGGATGACCGGCAGCGAGATCATGATCACATCCGCGAATACGAGATTCCAATCCGACGTGTGCTGTCCGAAGAAGGACAGAATCGTCAGCGTCAGCGTAAAGCGACTAGGGCTGTTCAAGAAATAAAGGGACAGACTGAAGTCGTTCCAGATCGTCATGAAGGATAGAATCAGCGCCGTGGCGTTGATCGGCATGAGCAAGGGGAAGATGATTTTGTTAAACAGCTTAAACCCTTCCACCCCGTCCAGATTGGCGGCCTCGTCGAGCTCGCGGGGAATTCCCGCAAAAAAGCCGATATACAAATACGTGATGAACGCAAAATTAGTGGCGATATGCAGGAGGATGATCCCCGCGAAATTTCCCGTAAGCCCGAGTTTGTCCATAAACATATAGGTCGTGATAATCGAGATCGGAAGCACCATGCCCATCAGCAGCGCGGATCTCAGCAATCTCGTGAATGCGTTGCTCCTGCGCTGAATTACATACGCAGCCATGGCGCAGAACAGCAGAATGCCGGCTACGCTCGCCAACGTCACCAATGCCGTATTGCCGAACGCCAGGGCTAATTTCCCTTCCTGAAACACTTTGGAATAATTCTCCCAGATTTGCCAGCGCGAAGGCAGGGACAGGGACAGATCGGCGGCTTCTTCCTGATTTTTGAACGAGTTGACGAGGATCAGAAGCGACGGAACGGCCACGAACAGGCTGATCGCGATCGACGTTAGATTCAACAGCCAGGACGTTATCGTTTTTTTCATGCGTGCTCCTCCTCGCGGCGGCCCAGCAGCTTATTCAGCGCGAGGACCAGCATCGTCACCAGCAGGAACAGAATCAGGTTCGCCGCGGTCGCTTCTCCCAATCTTCCTTGGGCGTAACTTTTGAAGATGAGAACGTTCAGAACGACGGATGCGTTGCCCGGACCTCCGCCGGTCAAACCGTAGACGATCTCGAATACCTTTAATCCGCCGATAATGCTGAAGAGAAGGTTCGCGTTCAGAACCGGGCGGATCAAGGGAAGAGTAATATATCGAAGCTGTTGCGCTTTGCTTGCGCCGTCGATGGTCGAAGACTCGTACATGTCGCCGGGGATCGTCTGAAGGCCCGCCAAAAAAAGCACCATATGAAAGCCGGCCCACTTCCAGACTTCGACGAAGGAAACGGCGTACATGACGATTCCGCGATCGGTCAGCCAATTGTTCGCCCAGCCGTCCAGATGAAGGAAGCGCAGCGTCTGGTTGAGAATGCCTTGATCCGGATGCAGGATGGCCGTGAACGCAAGCGCCACGGCAATGCCGCTTAGGATCGCGGGGAAGAACAGGACGGACCGAAGATATACCGCGGTTTTCAGCTTCCGGTTAACGAACAGCGCCAACGCCAGGCCAAGCCCGATTTTCAACAGGGTCGTGACGATCGTAAACAAGAATGTATTGCGAAGGGCGAGCAGCGTGTCGTCGGTATCCAGCAATGTTCGGAAATTGTCCAAGCCGATCCACCGGAAGCTCCCGATGCCCGTCCAGTTCGTAAAAGCGTAATAGAAGCTTCCGGCGGACGGGACCACGAACAGCAGCAAGAAGATCAGCAGTCCCGGCGCCAGCATCCAATTGGGGTAATTTTTTCGGATCAAAGGCTTCATTCGCTTATTCGAAGTTCGGGTCGTCTTTGACCTTCGCGTTCTTGACGAACTCTTGCTGCATGCCTTCCAGCACGGCTTCCGTACTCCTGCCGCCGGAAAGAGAGTCCTGGAGGAAAGAACCGAAATCGCCGGCGCCGTACAGAAGTCCCGCCGGGAAAGCCGGCTTGCCGCCTCCTTGGTCGATCAGGGCTTTTACCTCTTCCTCCGCGGGCGTCAGACTCGTCTCCGTCACGCCCTTGATAGCCGGAATGCCGCCTTCGTTCGAGAAGTAGACGTTCTGCGCCTCGATGGATGCGAAATAATTGACGAACCGCTGGGCCGCTTCCTGTTTTTTGCCGCCTTTCACGACGTACATGGCATTCGGCGCGAATACCGGCAGACGCGGAGCTCCGTCTTCCGACGGCAGCATAAAGGCGCCCAGATCGTTCGCCTTGTCCGGATATTTGTTCACGATGTCGGTCATCATCCAGGAGGCCATCAGGTACATGCCGGCATCGCCGTTCGCGATGGCCTTCTGCGCGTTATCGTAGGTGTCGGACAGGAAGTTCTTGTTGACGTACGCCTTGCTTTTCAGTTCGAGCATCAAGTCGTTGCCTTTTTTCAAGTCGGCCATATCCGTAAGCTTGGCCTGGTTCGCATTGATCCGGCCTACCAAGTCCGTATAATCCGGGGAAGCGGCCGTCATCATCGGAGGCAGTTGAAGCGTCCAGGCATCCTTGCCGGCCAGATAGACCGGAATCTTGCCCGCTTGCTTCAGCGCTTCCGCCGTCTGCCAGAACTCGTCCATCGTTCGCGGGATTCCCAGCTGCAGGTCGGCGAACACTTGCTTGTTGTAGAATACGACGCCGGCCTGGGCGCCGCCGAGCGGGGCGCCATAGAACCTGCCCTCCGCGTCCATAGCGCCTTTCCAGGCGTCGCTGTCAAAGTTCGCAAACCAGGGCTGATCCTCTTGCGGCACGAATTCCGTTTCCATCTTGCCAAGCTCCGTAGCTTGGCTCCCGGAATAATAGAACAGGATATCCGGCTTATCGTTGGTCGCGAATCGGGTTTTAATCAGATTATCCCCTTCCGCGCCTTCCGCGACCTTCTCGATCTCCAGCGTGATCCCGATTTTATCGGCGGCGTCTTTGACGATCGCTTCCATTCCGCCTTTGATCCAGGACGCATGCGCCATTACGCTCAACGTTACCTTCTGCGGGGACGCCGATGCTTCGGCGCTCGAGCCCGGACCGGCTTCGGATTCACCGTTCCCGCTATTGCCGCATGCGGTTGCAAGAAGCATCCCGGATAAAGCGAAGGCCGTCATAGCGCCGGATTTCTTTTTGATTTTCAAACCCCTCATTTGTGTTCCTCCTCGAAGTTCGGATCGGATTCCATCGTAAGCGATTTCATCCCGCCGATAAATAGAGATATGTTTTGATCTGAATGGATTTTTGTTCTTTCGGCGCTTCCGGTCGGCTTTATATGTTATCCTGAAGTCGTTTTGAGCGAGCTTCCAGTCGAGAGGAGACTTCCGGTGCATTCCTTCAAAACGTTTCGCTTTCGCCTGTTTTCCACCTATCTGGCCGTGATGCTCTTTTTCACTTTTATTTTGGGAGTACCGATGTACTGGTATTTGAAGAAAGTGATCGAAACGAACATCTCCGCCAGCATGGCCCAAAGAGTGGCCAGCGCCGGCGATAGGCTGGACCATTATTTTCAAATCTATGGCAATATTACGACCCAGCTCTATTATCTTGCCGGAAATCAGGAAAAGTCGGTCGTCCAACTGCTCGACTCCTCCCCCGAAGATTTGGGAGAACGCGAACGATTGGAACAAACGACGCTGATCTTCAATCGTCTGTCCCTGCTAACGGCCCTGCATCAAGAGGTGGGGAGAATCGGCATTGCGACTTCGCACGGCCAATTGTTCTCGAATCGCGATTACGATCCCGATTTCGCCTTCCGTTCCGTCTACTCGCCGGCTGAGCTGCAGGACATTCGGGACAAGGCGGGACTTGCCGTCATCCACTACCGGGACCGCGATCCATGGACGGACGCGGGCGGAGAGCCGGTGATGACCTTCGTGCGGCAGCTGCGGATCGCCGATCGCGAGATCGGCTTCCTGGAAGTTCAATTCCCGGCCAGGGAGCTGCTTCAATCGGGCGGCCCGGACCTGACTACCCCCGCCGGCTCCTCGCTCTACGTGCTGACTCGGGATCGCGTGGTCTATCCTTCCGGCGGGGACGAGCGGGGCGATCTGCTCAAGCGGGAGCTGGACGCTGCCGGCGACTCCGTCGAATCCGGAGGCGTCCGCAAGCTTGGCTTGACGCTCGGATCCGCCCGATCCCAAGCCCAATACAAGATGTCGGAGAAGCCGGATTTCGCCGTGGCTTACGTCATGCCGGAGGATGAGTTGTTCGCTTCGCTCCGGCTGCTTCGGAACGTCTCGCTCGGTGCGGCCGGATGCCTGGTTCTGATCTCGGCGATCGTCTTCCATATCATGTCGAAACGGCTTACGTATCCACTTGTGAAGCTCCGGCAAGCGATCAATTCCGTCGCCTTGGGCGAACGGTCGCCGGACATCCGCAACGACATCCATGCCAACGAGATCGAGATGCTGAATCGGGCGTTCCGGCAAATGCAAATTCGTCTCGAACAATCGTTGGAGGAGTCCGTGCGGTTTCGCACCATGCAGCTGGAGTCTTATTTTCATACGTTGCAGGCCCAGATTAATCCCCATTTCCTGTTCAATATGCTGGGCGTCATTAAGGGGCTGTCCGACCGGGAGGGCAACGAGAAGGTTTCCTCCGTGACGGCGAAGCTGGCGCAATTCCTGCAGTACCCGTTGTCCTCCGGGTCCGATATCGTCCGACTGTCCGACGAAATCCGCTTCGTGCACGATTATCTGGATCTTCTGAAAGTCCGCTACATGCAGCGGCTGTCGTTCGAGATCGAGACGGACGGAGCCGAAGAGCAGGTTCCGATTCCGAAGCTTATCGTTCAACCGCTGGTCGAGAATTGCATCAAACACGGATTCGTCTCCTCTCGGCCGACGCTTCATATTCGCATTCGCGCTGCCGTTGCGGGGAGAAAATGGAGCTTGTCGGTCTGCGATAACGGTTCGGGATTTTCCGAGGAGAAGCTGGCATCGCTGGATCGTCAAATGCAAGCGATATTCGAACGGCTCGAGCATCGAACCCCAGTCGATCCTCTCTCCATCGGGGGCATGGGGCTGATCAGCACCTGGGTCAGACTCAAGCTGATTTACAAAGACCGCGTAGAAATCGGTCTGCGCAATCTGCCGGAAGGCGGAGCGGCCGTCGAAATCAGCGGATATACGACAGATTTCTGAAGGAGTGGACAAGATGAACTTGCTGCTGGTAGACGACGAACCTTTCTTTATCGAAGAGCTCGCGCGAATCATCGAACTGTTCCGCCGCGAGACCGGTCTCCCGGTGCGCGTCGGCGCGGCCGCCTACAGCGCCGAAGAAGCGCTGAAGCTGCTGGAGGGCGGCGCCTTCCGGCCGGATGCCGTGTTCACCGATATCCGCATGTCCGCGGTCGACGGGTTGGAGCTGTCCAAGACGATCAAGCAACGTTGGCCGGATCTGCCCATTGCGATTATTAGCGGATACGGCTCCTTCGAGAATGCCCGGGAGGCGCTCCGAACGAACGTGACCGATTTCCTGATGAAACCGATCGACATCGACAGCGTTCGCGCGCTCTTGAGCAAGCTTTACCGGGATTGCGAAAATCGGCTCTGGGAACGCAAGCAGGCGCTTCTGCAAAGTCTGCTTCATCTTCAGAAAGAAACGCATCTGGAACAATGGCTGGCGCAATGGGGCGAACCGTCGGCCTCTTTCTCCCTGTGCGTGCTGCGCTCTCCCGAGCCCGCGGTTCTTGCCGAGGAATGGCTGCTTGCCCAAGCCGGGCTGGAGAGGAACAACCGCTCTCCTTATTGGCTCTGCACCTATTCCGGAAGGGAGTTTGTTCTGTTCGTCGAGGAGTCCGACGAGACCGCCGCGGATCGGAACCCCCTATGGTTGGCGGTCGGGCAGGCGATTGAGCGATCGCCCTTCCCCATCTCGGCCGCGTGCCGCGAATCGGCGGTTCCCTTACCCCGGTTGCGGGGCGAGCTCTTCGAGCTCATCCGCCTGCTGGATGCCGAGATCGTGATCGGCAGATCGAAATGGATCCGTCAAGCCGACGGTCCGATCCCCTCCGTCCGGGACGGAGCCCTCTTCCTGAATACGTTGACGCCCAATCTGAGCCTGCTCGCCCAGCGAAACGATTGGACGGCCTTCCTCAGGGAGACGAAGCGCCTTCTTCAGGAATGGAGGAAAGAGCGGCGGCCGACGACGATCGTCCTTTACTCGCTCAGGCAATGGCTGAACGTGCTGGCCAAGGAGCTCGGAATCAAAGACCCCGTGCTGCTGAGCCGGCATGAGGAGGAATTGACGGACGAGGTAGAGCGCGCGCTCTCGATGGACGAGCTATGGGAATCGCTGGAGGCTCACGCCGGGCGTTTGCTGGATTCCGGTCAGCGGGATCCGATCGACGGCGGGGCCGCTTCGCTCTATCAACGGATCGTCCAATATTTGACGGAGCATTATCAAGAAGCGATCACGACCAAGCTGCTAGGCGAACGCTTCCATATTTCCCGAACGACGCTGTACCATCTGTTCCGGGTATACGGCAATACGACCTTTATCCACTGCTTGACCCAACTGCGCATGAACAAGGCCAAATCGCTGATCCGGGACAATCCCTCCATGCTGCTGAAGGACATCGCCGAGCAGTCCGGATACGCCGATCACAACTATTTCAGCAGGGCATTCAAGCAGATCACCGGCATGACGCCAAGCGAATTCAGGGATTCCGGTCTGCAAGCCTGAAGCCCGGCCCCGCGAATCTCGAAACGAAAGTCCACCCGGGTCGGAACGAATCTCCATTGCGATCCAAGGCGAAACCGTTTAATTTAAATTGGCATCGCTTACAATCCGAACTGGAGGGTGGATATGTTAAAAACAGCAAGCAAGATGATCGCATTCGTCCTGCTCTTCCTGTCCGTAGCGCCGGCGGTACCGGCACAGGCATCGGGGGCGACCTATTATGTGGCTCCCGAGGGCGACGACGGCAATAACGGGACAAGTCCGAGTACGCCATGGAAAACGTTGGACAAGGTCAACACGGTCGGCAACTTTAATAACGGCGACCGGATTTTATTCAAGCGCGGCGGCGTATGGACGGGCCAGCTGCATCCGAAAGGCTCCGGCACGGCCGCCGCTCCGAATATCATCGATGCTTACGGCACGGGCAATCTGCCGGTCATCAACGGCGCCGGCGTCAGCAACGGGGCTGTGCGCTTGTATAATCAGCAGTATTGGGAGATCAACAATCTGGAGGTCACGAATACGGGCTCGGCGCCCGGCAAAAGAATCGGCGTATCCATCGAAGCCCGGAACGCCGGGCAGCTGAACCATATTTACGTTTCGGGACTGTATGTCCACGATGTCGACGGATGGGTGACCTCCGGCACGGAAGATCCGCATTGGAACGGAGGGATCGGCGTCGTCGTGCATGCGGACGACTCGCCGACGACCTCGACCTGGTTCAACGATGTGGTCATCGAGAACAATACGGTCGCGGACGTGGCGAGAACCGGCATTTTTACGTTCAACGAAGAAGAGTGGAATCACGGCATATCGCCCGAGGCCCATCATTTCCTGACGGGCGTGGTCATCCGCAATAATACCGTGACCCGAGCGGCCGGAGATTCGATTCTGAGCGCCGGCGCCGAAGGCGTATTGATCGAGCGCAACGTCTCTTCCTATGCGAGCATGTCCAACGATAACTGCAATGCGGCCATTTGGGTCATTCACGCGCGGAATCCGGTCCTGCAATACAACGAAGCTTACGCCACCCAGCCGGACAATCAATGCGACGGCCAAGGCTTCGACCTGGACGGAGGCGTCACGGACGGAATCGTCCAATACAACTACAGTCACGACAATTACGGCGGCATGCTGCTCATTATGCCCGCTTACACCGGCGTCGCCAACTCGACCGTTCGCTACAACATTTCGCAAAACGAGGGCAGCAACCGCGGCGTCATCACGATGCCGGGATACGAGATCGGTCTGAACACCAAAATTTACAACAATACGTTTTATCTTCCGCCCGGATCTACGACCGCCGTCATTAGCAGCGGTCCAACCTCGGGAAATACGAACCCGTTCGAATTCAAGAACAACATCGTGGTCAATTACGGCAGCGGCGGTTACGAAGTGAACGGAGGAATCTATGAATACAATACCTTCTACGGATCTCCTCTCGCCCCGCAGCCGGCCGATCCGTACAAATCGACGGCCAACCCGCTATTAGTGAATGCCGGAAGCGGCGGAATAGGCCTTCACACCGTAGACGGCTACAAGCTCTATAGCGGATCTCCGGCTCTCGGCTCGGGCGTCCTCATCGCCGGCAACGGAGGAAAGGACTATTGGGGCAACAGCGTTTCTTCTTCCGCAGCGCCGAACAGAGGGGCTTATAACGGACCCGGCATCCCCAATTCGAACGCGGCGTTAGGGGCCGAAGTCACGGCTTCCAGCTCGATCGAGCATTACGGGTGGTACAAAGATTATGCGACGGACGGGAACTTCGCTACCGGATATTCCAGTCAGCTTGGACAGACCGCGGATCATACCGAATGGATCGAATTGAAGCTCGCCGGAGGCATCAAGACGTTCTCGGAAGTCATCCTGTACCCGAGAAGCGACGCCGGCATGGTCGGCCAGGGATTCCCCGTGGACTTTCAGATCCAGGTGTGGAACGGCTCTACCTGGTTAACCCGGGTTACGGAGACCGGATATCCTGTTCCTGACGGCACGGGTCAAGCGTTTACTTGGGGACACTCGGATACGACCGACCGGATTCGGATTCTGGCGACAAGCCTGAGGGAAGTCGGCTCGGACGGCTATATGCTCCAGTTGGCCGAGATTCAAGTGCGATGAGACTTCCGCTCCTCCGGCACGGCTATCTCGTCCTGATGCTGCTGCTGGTCTCTTGCAGGCCGGATGATCCGCCCGATTCCGCTTTCGATGGACACGTAGGCGTTCTCGACGATCGTCTGCGGACGACGGACACCGTCGCCGAATGGGACGGGGAACCGATCGCATACGGGGAGCTGGCGTGGATGATGGCGCGGCTGCGGAGCGGCGTCGTCCAAGCCTTCCGGGAGCGATACGGGGTCGAGTATGCCGACGGCTTCTGGACAACCGCATTCGACGGCCGGGAAACCCCGGAAACCGTCTTGAAGCATATGGCCCTTCAGGAGCTGGGGTCGTACAAAGCGGAGCAGAAGCTGGCCAAGCGATACGGCGTCATCGAAGACGGAAGCTATCAGGCGCTCTACGCCGCCTTCATCCGGGAGAATCAGGCAAGACAAGCGGCCGTGGATAATAACGAGCCGGTTTACGGACCGATTCAATATACGGAATTTAATTATTTGGACTATATCCGGCACAATATGAACCTTCGGACCGAAGAAGCGATCGCCCGGAATTCGGAACCTCCGGATGAACAAACGCTGAAAGCCTTCTACGATAAGGTTAAATCCAGCGAGCTCCGGAAGCCGGACAAGATGGTCGTCCGGATATGGCGTTATGCGATGCCAAGTCTGGAAGATGAGCGGGAGGCCGCGGCCAAAGTCCATCGGGCGATCCGGGAATTGCGAGAAGGACGCTCCGCGGAGGAGGTCTTAAGCGATGCCGACCCGGCGTTGACGCAAACGGAGAGAACCTTCGACGAGACGACTTACCGGGAAGACGTCCGCTATCATTCTTCGCTCTACGCCCTCGCGCTACGGCTGTCCGAAGGCGAGATCGGCGAACCGGTGACCAGAGGCCGGGAAATGACGTTCATACAGTGCCTGGAACGCCAGGCCGGACGATTGCAGTCCTATGAAGAAGCGTTGGTAATGCTCAAGAAGCGGTTTACGCACGATCAATATCAATCGGAAGTGGATCGCGAAGTTCAACGAGGCGCACTGCGGATCGACGAAGCGAATTTGACCCGAGTCCGTGTGAATTAAGCCATGCCAAGCCGTGACCCGGCCGATCGCTCGCAAGAGGATCGCCGGGCCGCGCGTTTCTAACTTTAAACTGATTTCCTAAGATCCTTGGAGGTCGCGACGGCGATAAATCTTTCGCCGTCGGTATTGCAAGCGCAATAGAAATGATAAACGATGCCGTCTTCCTTCAAGACGAACGGCTTGTGGGCGAACAAATTATCGAACGGCTCCGACGGCTTCACCGTAGGCTCGCCCGTCCATTTGGTCCAGTGGATCAAATCCCTGGAACAGGCGAAGGTATCGTAGGCGCCTCGATCGCTCGTATGCGCGACGAAGTAGTTCATGACCCACAGATCGCCCATTTTGACAATCTGCGGGTCCCCGGAGATGCAGTTGTCCGGAAGATCGATCGTATTGTCGATCACGGCTCCCTCCCCGTAGCGCTCCCAGTGGACCATATCGCGCGATACCGCCATCCCGATTCTTTCCAGCCACGCCCCGTTCGATTTCCCGTTATAGTACATGATATAGGGATAGCCCAGCGTACGAGTCTCGTCCATGAAAATAAACGACTTGTACAACGTGCACTGTTCAAAGGAACGAGCGTCCTTGTCGTCCATGCGCAGAATGGGGGCTTCGAGCCTATGCCACTCCACGGCTTGCGTCGGATCCTCCGTATAGGCCAAGCCGATATGAAGGGGATCCGGCTCGTAGCCGTTCAAGGCGCCTCCGATGTAGGAGCACCAGTATTTGCCGTCGAAGCTGTGAATGCGGTGGTCTCCTTCCCATTCGATATCCAGCAAGGCCAGTCCTCCGTCGCGCTGACGGCAATCCCATCCTGCACCTCCGCGGGTGAGTACCCGGCCTTGGCATTCCCAATTCAACAAATCGGGGCTGGTCGCCAGATAGGTGTCATAGCCGTTGTTCTCGCTCGCCGGATCGATCGCGGTGTACATCATGTACCAGGCGTCGTCCTTTTTAAAGATCGTAGGACTATCCGTCAGCTCTCGATCGTGCTTGATGACGGCCCCCCATTTATAGGGCGTCTTCAATTGTTCGTACACCCTTTGCATCTCTTCCTGCGTGACAGCGCGGTTTGTCGGAATGGAATCCTTCGGGAACGGTATGATGAGAATCGGCCTCCTGTATTCATTTGTGATTTCATGCGCTCAATATATCAAAAAACGCCGCGTGGCGTACATGTTCGCAGCACGTAACTATTTGTGATTATGGAATCTTAGACTAGGCGAAAGGATACGCTGGCATGAATGCTCTCCACCCTCTTAAACAGCAATGCATCGTCAATACGGCGCACAGCCTTCCCACCCTGATCCTTTGCGGACGGAAGCATTTCGAGCCGGGCGAAGTTCACGCGAGAAGAATTTTTCCCGCCTTTAATTTAATCCTGGTCGTGTCCGGGCGAATCCATTTTCGCGAAGGGGAACGAGACTATACCGTGCGGCAAGGGGAGTGGTTCATCCAAACTCCTCGACTGATGCATTATGGGACAACGGCCGAGCCGGAAATCGCTTCCTTCTATTTCATTCACTTTATGCCACATGAACAATGGGAGATCGCCGAGGACGGCGGCTCGGGGGTGGAAACGATCGATAGCGGAGTCGGGATGTTTCCGCCTCTTTTTCGGCTGAAGCTCCCGATGAGCGGAACCTGCTCGCGCGACATGCTGGATAGTGCGGGCAGGCTCATAAGCTGCGCAAGCTCCGGCTCTTTTATGAAAACGCAAAGCTTGTTCGCGGACCTGATGAACGCCATGCTGGAAAACGATCGTCGATTGAACCGCAGCATGGTCGAATGCGGAGATTTGGCCGCCTATATGACCCATCGCTTTCTGGACAAGGATTTCTCTCTCGGAAGCGTCTCCGACCAGTTTGGGTGGACCCGTCAGCACGTGACCAGGCTGCTGAAGCAGAGAACGGGTAAAACCTTTTCCCAGCTGGAGAGGGAACTCAAGGTGGACTTTGCCAAAAAACAAATGGCGACCGGGAACTTTTCGATTTCCGAAATTGCGGACGCTTTGGGCTATAACGACTCGGCGGCTTTTAGCCATATGTTCAAAAGGATGACCGGCGAGTCCCCTATGGCTTATTGCAAGCGAGTACTAAAAATGAGCTAGAATCGCGCGATCGAGTTCGTACCACCTGCCCCATCCGGCCCGTAGCTCCCAACCGTTCGGACAGGAATGTTTATTTGGCTCCGAGATGGCGATTTTCGGCCATTGATCATCGAAATAACGGATCGTCTGTCCGAATCGCCTTCAAAATGAGGGGGGTTCGCCAAAATAAGGTCTTCTGTGTCCGATCAGTCGCGATAAGCGAAAAAAGGGCCCCTGCGTCTTACAGGGAGCCCTTCCTCGGTTGAAACCGAAACGATATCGGATGATTTCTGCGCTCAAGATACGGCTTTGCCGGTTCTCTTGCAAGGCTTGTGCTTGTTTTTGCACGTTTGGTAGACGCCCATGAAATCGAGACGGTGGTCGGTCACTTTGAAGCCGTATTCGCTTGCGACGCGCTGTTCGAGCTCCGGCAGCCAGTCCTCCTCAATCTCCTCGAGCGCTCCGCATACTTTGCAGACCAGGTGATGATGCATATGGTCGTGCCCTTCCATGCGCAGATCGAAGCGGGCGACGCCGTCCCCGAAGTTCATTTTCTGCACGATCTGCAGCTCGGCCAGAAGCTCCAAAGTCCGGTAGACCGTGGCCAAGCCGATTTCCGGAAACTTCTGACGCACCATCATGAACACTTCTTCCGCGCTCATGTGATCTTTTTCGTTCTCGAGCAGCACTTTAAGCGTAATCTCCCGTTGCGGAGTCAGCTTGTATCCGTTCACCGTCAATTGCCGATTGATTTTGTCGATTTGCTCCACGATATTCACCGCCATGGACACCTCCGCTTCCCCGATCGACTGTCGCTTTTTCTCCTTTCATCATAGCGAAGTTAGGCGAAAAAATCAAAGCGCGGGCTCTTTGCCCTGTCGCCCCGAACCGTTCGGACAGAGGATCCGCTAATTGTGAACAAAACCGGGTTTTGCGTAACTTTGCGGACAGAGGATCCGTTATTTGGCTCCGAGACGGCGATTTCCGCCATAAATCATCGAAATAACGGATCCTCAGTCCGAACCAACTTCAAAATGAGGGGGTTTCGGCAAAATAAGGGCCCCTGTGTCCGATCGCAAAAGATCTCTTCATGATCCCTTGCGCGCCGCAGTCTATGCCGACGACTATTTTCCTTTCGCCGCCCGAAATGCTTGCGCGTATTGCGAAGCCCGCTGCGCGATCAGACTCGGATCGCCTTTCTTCACGGCCTCCGTCGTCAAGTCGGATCCGATGCCGACCGCGACCGCTCCGGCGGCGATCCAATCGCCGACGTTGTCGAGGGTGACGCCTCCCGTCGGCATGATGTTCGCTTGCGGCAAGGGACCCTTGATCGCCTTGATCATCGACGGGGTCGTGCTCGGGAACAGCTTCACGATATCGACCCCGAGCTCCAGCGCCTCCTGGATCTCCTTGATCGTCATGACGCCCGGCATAATCGGCACGCAATACCGGTTGCAAAGCGCGACTGTCGCCGGATTCAAAGCCGGACCGACGACGAATTCCGCTCCGCTCAGAATGGCCGCGCGGGCAGTCTCCGGATCGAGCACCGTGCCGACGCCGATAACGGCGAACTTGTCCGGATCGCCGGCCGTGCTGGAGTATTTCGCCGCGAGCTTCTCGATCGCGGTCAGCGCCTTCGGCACCGTCATCGTCACTTCGATCACTTTAATGCCGCCCGCGATCGCCTGTTCCGCCATTTCCACGACTTCGTTCGCGTCCTTCCCGCGCAATACGGCGACGACGCCGTTGTCGACGATGCTTTGAATCGTTCTAATCTTGTTCATCGTATGCCCCGCCTTCCCTGTAATAATGAGTGTTCAAAAAGTCCGATTTTCAGCACCGAGAAGGTTGGATGAAGACCGGTGATGAGGAACGGAGCGTAGTCAGACCTACGTGAGTACCGGAAGATCCGGCTGAATTCAAGATTCGATGTCGAGTCCTCTTCCTGAATCACTTCGTGATCAAAATTGGACTTTTTGAACTACCTCTAATATTCGATTATCTCTCGATATGCGTCTTATTGTCCATGATCGCGTCGACTTCCTCTTTCGTCGGCAGGCCTTCCCAATCTCCTACCATCTGGACGACGAGCGAACCGACGAGATTGCCCAGCCTTACCGCTTCCGCCGCATCGAAGCCGCGCAGCAGCCCGGAGACGAAGCCCGCGCAAAATCCGTCCCCGGCCCCGATCGGGTCGACGAAATGCTTCGCCCTGTAGAACGGGACCGCCTCGACGCGATCCTCCCGGATCACGTACGTCTCTTCCTTGCCGCCCTTGACGATGGATTGCGCCTTCAACCGTCTCAGCCTGTCGACGATCGCGCCGATATCGTCCGTCTCGTACAACAGTTTCAATTCGTCCAACCCCGGGAGAAAATAATCCGCCTCTTCGGCCAGCGCCATCAGCACCGGTCTCGCTTCGTCCAACGTCCAAAGCTTCAGCCGCAAGTTCGGGTCGAAAACGACTCGGACGCCGTTCGATTTCGCGATGCGGACCGCTTCCGTCACCGTTCTCCGGCAGCTCTCGCTAAGCGCCGGCGTTATGCCCGTCACGTGAAGGAACTTCGCCTGCGAGATGTAGTCGGGATCCAGATGCTCCGGCTTCATCCCGCTGGCGGCGGACAGCTTGCGATAATAATAAACCGACGTTTTGCCGGCCAGCTCCTCCCGCAGCATTAAGCCGGTCTGGGCTTCGGCCGACAGGCGCGCCCGCGAGACGTCGACGCCTTCGCCCCGCAAGCTCTTCAGAATCATCCGGCCCATCGGATCGTCGCCCAGCAGGCCGAACCACCCGGCCCGATGGCCGAGCCGGGCCAATCCTGTCGCAACGTTGCTCTCGGCGCCGCCGTACGACTTGTCCATGCTCCCGCTATGCTCGATGCCTTTCGCGCCCCCGATGAGGAGCGCCATCGACTCGCCGAACGTCACGACTTCCGGAATGTTCGTCCGCTCGTCTCTTGCAACCTGCTTCATGCTATTGCGACCTCCCCTTCTCCTCTTGTTCCCCGAGCCCGTTCCGTCCCATCAGCCGCCAGACCTCTTTCATGTGCCGAATGAACGCGCGCTCGATTTCGGCTTCGTTTCCGGTTTTCAGCACTTCGATCAAGGGCGCGTGGCCGACGGCGATCGACGACAGATCGGAATAGTACAGCTTGTTCGTAATCGCCTGGAAACGCTTGAGCTTCACCGCGATCTGCTGCCATAGGTGATGAATCGTGCGGTTTCCGGATTTCTCGAAAAAATAGCCGTGGAAATCCATATCCTGATCGATGAAACGGAACAGATCGTCCTTTTTCGCGGCGTCGACCATGCCCTCGTAAATGAGCTGCAACCGCTCGAAATCTTCCGCTTGCAGCTTCGGAAGCGACTTGCGTACCGCATCCCATTCGATCAGCTCCCGCAATGCGTAGATTTCTTCGATCTCGTCCTGGCGGATCTCGGCCACGATCGAGCCTTTGTTCGCTTTGCCGACGAGCAGCCCTTCCTGTTTCAGCCTCTCCAACGCTTCCCGGACGGGAGCCTGGCTGACGTTCAAAGCGTTCGCGATATCCAGCACGAGCATCCGATGCCCCGGATAAAGCTGTCCTCTGACGATCGCTTCCCGTAGGCCAAGATACACCCGCTCGCTTAGCGATGCGCCTCGTTCGTCCAGTCGAAACGGAATGGCAAGCCCCCCTATTCGTAGAATTATCGATAAAATTATCGATAATTCGCTCGATAGCAAAAGTATATCAAGCCGCCGCGCCGTCCGTCAATCGCAGTCCGCGGGGAAGGTTGATCCCTAAGGAAAAACGCCTCGCCGCCCTCCCCTCTTGCCCATCGCTCATCGTCCGCCTCATCCTCCTCCTGCACCATCGCTCATTCGGACAGAGGATCCGCTAATTGTGAACAAAACCGGGTTTTGCGCACCTTCGCGGACAGAGGATCCGTTATTGGCTTCGATGACGGTCGTTTCGGCCATTTTTCATGGAAATAACGGATCGTGTGTCCGATCACCATCAAAATGAGGGGATTTCGGCAAAATAACGTCCTCTGAGTCCGTTAGCCAAGCAACGAAAGAAAAACCGGAGCGGCGATTCCCCGCTCCGGCTCCTCCAGCCTCGGATTACGGCTCCGTTCCCCATTGCAGGCTGCCGGAGACGTAGGCGGTCACGTTCGTCCAATCGACGTATTGGTTCGCCGTCGGATGGAAAGAGTAATCGCCCGTCTGCGTGTAGTTGGTCCAATCGTTTTTCGCGATTCGCGTCTGCACCTCGATGCTTTGCCCGGCGGCCAGCGAACCGGCCGCGCTCGTAAAGCCGATCTCGGCGTAATAATCGGCGCCCGTCGCGGGAGCGGCCATTTTCACGAACGTGCCCGTGACGTTGGCGCTGCCGATATGCGACCAATCGCACCAGAAGCTCTGGCTTTTCTCCCCGTCGATCGTGTAGTAGTAACGGATTTTCACGTCGGAGAGCGGGATCGCGGACGAACCCGTGTTCACCAGCTTGAATCTCGGATTGATCGTATTGAGAGTCGCAGACGTGCTGCCGTTGTACATTTGCACCTTCAAGCTTCCGGGCGCTTGCGGCGTCGTATCGACGACGTTAACCGCCAATACCGGATCGGCGCCCGCGCTGAAGTCGAACGTCAAATTCGTCGCGCCAACGGGCAACGTCGCCAAGTAAGCCTTCTTGATCGTCGCCGCATTGCCGGATACGGTATAATCCGTGCCCTGGACAAGCGAGACCGCGCCGTTCTTCACGCCGAGGAACGTATTGCCGTTCGGCGTCATCGATACGGCGATGTCCGCCTGGTTCGCCGGGTTCTTGTCGAAGGTCGCGCTCGTCGGCGCGATCGAGGCGTTCGTTCCCGGCGTCGTGTCGACGACGGAGACCGCCAATACCGGATCGGCGCCCGCGCTGAAGTCGAACGTCAAATTCGTCGCGCCAACGGGCAACGTCGCCAAGTAAGCCATCCTGATCGTCGCCGCATTGCCGGATACGGTATAATCCGTGCCCTGGACAAGCGAGACCGCGCCGTTCTTCACGCCGAGGAACGTATTGCCGTTCGGCGTCAATGTCACGGCGATATCCGCCTGGTTCGCCGGGTTCTTGTCGAAGGTCGCGCTCGTCGGCGCGATCGTCGAATGGTTCGGCAGCGGGGGATTGCCTTCCGGATCCCCGTAGATGATGCCCCGGCCGTTCGTGCCGAAATAGACGCGGCCGTACACTCTCGGATCGCCCGTAATCGCGCTGTTCGTGACCGCGTACTGATGCTGGTCGTCGTTGATCCTTACCCAGTTGGCGCCCGCGTCGTCAGAGCGGAAAATGCCGCGCACGTCGTCGATTTGCGCCGAGACGTAAATCGCCATATACGATTGGCCGGGCGCGGCTTTGCCGAAGCCGACCACGTCGGCCTCCTGAACGTTCGACAGCTTCGTGAATGAAGCGCCGGAGTCCGTGGAATGCCACAAGCCGTAGATGCCGCTTTCCTCGCTGCCGCCCGCCAGCCAGACGTCGCCTTCGATGCCCGGAATCGCCTTGAAGTTGCCCTCGTTCGGCAAGCCGGTCGCCGCCGTCTGGACGAAGGCGGCGCCTCCGTTCGTGCTGACGTAAAATTTGCCCGCGGCGAACGCGTAAAATTTGTTTTTGTTCACGCGATCCGACGCGACCTTCGCGCCGACGGGAACGCCGGAGCTCGCCGTCCAGCCGTTGCCTCCCGAGCTGGAGTAAAACACGCCGACATCGGGGGTGCTCCACACGAGCGCGGTGCCGTCGGCGTTAACCGCGATTTTGCCGCCGCCCTCCGTGCCGCTCGGAACCGAGCCCGGGTTGAACCAGTTGCCGCCGCCATCGTAGGACAGGGCCACCGAATCGGCCGTGCCGTAGCCGACGCGCGCCATGAAATTCGGCGACGATTCGGCGTAATCGATGCTCGTCGTGCTGCTCGGGTTGACGAACATCTTGGCGGGAGCGAGCGTCAGATCGTTGTGGCGGAAGCCCGATACGTCCGCTACCGCGCTCAACAGCGGCGCGCCGGTCGGCGGGCTGATCAGGTCGTTGACGGCCATCTCCTCCAAGCCTTTGGCCATGACCGAGATGTTGATTTTGCCGCCGCTGTCCCACGCTGTCAGGTTGTTCGTGCCGTAGATCGTCGCGCCGGTGCCGTACATCATGCGATCGGAATTGAACGGATCGATCTCCAGGTCCCCGATCATCCAGCCCAGCTTCGGCGTCACTTCGGGCGGCGTCGGATTCTCGCCGAAATCGAGCCACGGCGCCGCGGAGATATCTTGCGTATAACGGAACGTACGGCTCGGGTACCCGTCCCAATCCCAGATCCGGGTCCACGTCGCGCCTCCGTCCGTGGTGCGGAATATAATCGCGTCCGGCCACCAGGAGTTCAGGCTGGCCACCATGATCGTGTCCGGATGCTGAGCGTCGACGGCCAGTCCGCCGTAGCCGTAATAATTATCGCTGCTCGAGCTCGGCACCGGGCTGATATTCGTCCATGCGTCGGTGGACGTATTGAGCTTCCACACGTCCCCTTTCGTACCGTCGTAAGGGCCGATGCCGTCGCTGTACGTAATGTACAGATTGCCGCCGGACAGCTCGCCGTGATGCGGCAAATAGCCGGTCGGCTGGCCGGGTACGGCCGCCCACGTCGCGCCGCCGTCCGTGCTGCGGTAAATGCTCGTGTTCGTATCCCCGACGCCGACGTAGATCGTTTGAGTCGCATTGCCGGACGAGCCCGTACTCTTGTCGAACGTAATCCAGGCAATGCCGAAAATATCGCTCTGGTAAGAGTTCGAAGGATCCTGCACGTACGTGCCCGGATTGGGGAAGTTCGTCACCTTGCTCCACGTGGCGCCGAAGTCCGCGCTTCTCCAGAGGCCGTTGCCGCTCCGGGCGCCGAAATACAAAATATTGTTTTTGTTCGGGTCGATCGCAAGCCGCTCGCCGATCGAACGGCCGGGCATATTGCCCCCGACCTTGAACGGAAGCGGCGTCGCTTGGAACGTGTTGCCCCGATCGGTCGAGCGCAGAATGGAGCCGTTGTTCGGATCCCACTCGTTCGTATACGTTCCGACCGCCAAGTAGAGCCGATCGGGATCGACCGGGTCGGTGGCCAGGGCGTCGACCCCCGTATTTCCCCATTCGTCCCAGCCGACGAAGTCGAGCAGCGGGGTCCAGCTTCCGTCCGCCTGATTCCAGCGATAGGCGCCGCCGATGTCCGTCCGGGCGTAAATCAAATTCGGTTCCGATTGGTTGAAAATAATGCCGGGCACGAATCCGCCGCCCCCTCCGGTGACGACGTTTTTCCAAGTGTACGCTTGGCTGGGCGCGGCATTCGTCTCGGCAGGGGACAACGACAAAGACGTGCCGACCAGGACGATCGCCGCCAATGTGCTGCCGATTCGATTGAACCACTTTCGCATTTTCATCATTACCTCCTAAACGATTGAATTCAGTCGGTTTCTCTCTACTCCGGTTAAAGCGCCCTCACCTCCTTTCGATGTATGCGGTTTCATTTTGCCTTAAAAAATAATCTCTCTCCCCGAATGAAATGGAAGGATATCCTAGGGCGTGTATGCAAACCCGCTCAGGGGCATCTATCACCGCCTTTTCGCCCCCTGCTTCGTCACTTTTGCTTGACGTACCTCCGGTACGCCTTCACAAAAGTTCCTTGCATGGAACGAAAATTCGGCAATATCTGCTATCCTCGGAGTATGCATACACGCCCTAGCAAGATACTCACATTGTAATCTTTTCAGTTTTTCACTAACACCCTCATAATTCGATCAAAAATCATATAAGAAATCGTACGATATCTACGGAGTTTTTATCCATCCGTGTGTTGGCCGCGCTTCTCGTCGCCGCGGCCATTGCCGGTTACGTCATCGCCCCCAGACTGCGGGTGGCGAAGAGCGCGATCACGGGCATCGGCGCCGGAACCGCGCTCTTCGCCTTCGCGATGTTGGGCGTCCCACCATGCCTTCTATGTGATTTCTGTTCGTCAGCCGAGGGTTTGCCTCCGGCTTCCTTCAGATTCCGCCTCGCGACGGATACTCTTGCCTTCAGCTAACTCGCCGGCCGGACTTCAAGTCGCAGACCATGGCGGCCTGCTTGTCATCCTTCATTCTGTTCCCACTCCCTTCGGGATTAATGTACGCAATGAATTCGCGATACGGGAAATCGCGTCCATTGCCTGCGATTCATCGGACAGAGAGCCATGAATGATCCGAAGATGCCCGGCGCCTTCTTCCCCATACGACTTACCGTCGTTGACGGCAACTTGGGCGTCCCGGATCAGGAATGCGGCAATATCCGTAGAATCGCCCAGTCGAGATACGTCAATCCAGGAATAAAAGCCCGATTCCGGCATCGCCATTCGAACGCCGGGCACTGCGTTCAGGATTTCATATACGGATTTTCGTCTGCGGTCGTGAATGCGTTTATATTCGTCCATATAACCATTGTTCCGCAAAGCCGTAATCGCCGCAATCTGGGCCATTGTATTCGTTGCGCCCAACACGTTAACGCAGCCGCCGTAATAAGCGTCCATCCATACGTCGCAAGCGACCAGATAACCAACGCGAAACCCGCTGAGTCCCATTCCCTTCGAGATGGAGAACACCGACACCGTACGTTCCCGCATCCCGGGGAGCGAGGCCATGTTGACGTATTCAACGCCATCGAATACCGTATCCTCGAACGCTTGATCAACCACTAATACAAGATCGTTCTCGATCACGAAATGGGCGATTTCCAGCAGGCGCTCTTTCCGGAAAACCGTGGTCGTCGGATTGTTCGGATGCGTGAGCACGACCATTCTCGTCTTCGGAGTCAGTCGTTTGCGGAATTCCCGTATGTCCGGCTGATATCCGTCTTCCTTCCGAAGCGGCACCCTGACCGTCTTTCCACCGAGAAGTTCGGGATTCAAGAAACTGTTCGGGTAACCCGGAGACGGTACCAATACTTCGTCGCCGGGTGTCAGGAAAGGCATCATCGCATAGAACAATCCTGCATCCGACCCCGGAGTCACGAGAATGTTCCGCTCGGGGTCGGCGTCGATTCCGTTCTGTTTTTTCAACTTGACCGCCAGTTCCTTCCTCAGATCCAGGTTGCCGATCGGCATCGTGTAATGGGCCGGAAATCCGGTCTGCAAGCATTCCAGCGCCGCCTTGAGAACGTGTTCGGGAATGGCGGGATCGGGAAAGAACGGATCCGCCCATCCCATCAAGGTGACTCCATTCTCTGCAAGCGATGCGTATGAGCCTCCTACGTCCGCTTTGGACACATTGGAGAACAGTCCGCCTTCAAGCTTCCGGAAAACCGGATTCATCTTAACTTTGGGATCCAAATCCATCCCTCCAAGCGATACATTCGATTTCGACCAAAGCATCTTTCGGTAGACGCGCCGCTTGTACGGTAGAACGAGCGGGCAATGCGGCTCCTGTGAAGGTTTCCGCATATACCCGGTTTACGATCGGAAAATCGTCCATCGAAGCCAAGAATACCGTTGTCTTGACCACATGGCTGAAATCCAGGCCGGCAGCGGCCAGCACGCCATTCAAGTTCGACAGCACGCACTTTATCTGCGCTTCGATCCCGCCTTCCACAATCATTCCGTTCTTGAGATCGAGGGGAAGCTGACCCGAGAGAAACACGAGCGGGCCGACATCGATTCCCTGGGAGTAGGGACCGATAGCCGCCGGAGCCCGGTTGGTCGCAATCGCGGTTTTACTCTGCGGCATTCGTCACTTCCTCCAATGCCCATCCGAGTCCGTGAGGGTTATCGATCACCATAAGCCAGGTTCCGTCGGGCTGCTGCCGAACCACATCGGAGGATTGACCGCTCATGACCAGTTCCCCCGTTCCCGGCTTCGTCATCGTCCACTCGGAAATCACGAGAGCGATATCGCCCGACTGCAATACTTTTCTCGGAATCAACTTCAAATCGATATGGAGCGACAGCATGCCGAGCAGTCCGGCACGTACGCCTTCCAACCCGTTAACGATGACACCGGGCTGCGCAACCATCACGGCGTTCGGTTCGTAAACCTCCAACAATATATCTACGTCACCCAGCGTAAACTTGTCCGAAATCCACTCAATGACTTCGATCGGCGTTTGAGCCATTTCTGTATTCCTCCTTAGTTGTATTGCACAGGATCAACCCGGATAGTATATGGTTTGACCGGAAGCGGCGGACTCATAGACGGCTTCCAAGAGCCATGACACCACGTATGCCTGCTCTGCCGTAACCAACGGTTCCGTGTCATTGATGATGCTTTCCAGCCATTGCCGCGATTCCTTCGTGCCAACCGTTTCGGTGTCCGCGCCCACATCATTCATCGCTTTCGGAATGTGAGGCTTGATATCAACCAGTCGGCCGAACATGGCAGCGTTGAAGCTCAGTTCCGTTTCGAAATTCGGACCCTGCTTCATCTCCGCTCCGCCGAGTGTCCCGCACAACGTTGTCTTGGCTTCGCGGACATCCGTCGTGTTGAGCGCCCAGGAGCTTTCGAGAAACACAGTGGCCCCGTTCCGCATCCGAATGAAAGCGAACGCGGAGTCTTCTACCCCCATCTTTTCCGGATTCCAGGGTCCGAACATATTTCCTTCAGTTTGCTGGGCCATTTTATGATAGACCGACCCCGTTACCGAATAGGGTTCATAGTTATCCAGCATCCACAGCGTCAAATCGATGGCGTGCGTGCCGATATCGATGAGCGGACCGCCGCCCTGCATCTCTTTATCGTGGAATACGCCCCAAGTCGGCACTGCTCTTCTGCGGATGGCATGCGCTTTGGCAAAATAAATTTCTCCAAGCGCTCCTTCCCGGCAAGCGAGGTACAACGTCTGGGATTCCGGTTTAAAACGGTTCTGATAGCCGATCGTCAGTTTCTTGCCGGTGGCTCGCGAAGTTTCCAGCATGACCTTGGCGTCTTCTGAACGTATGGCCATTGGTTTCTCGCACATGACGTGTTTACCGGCTTTCATGGCGGCGATGGCGATCGGGGCGTGAAAAGCGTTAGGCGTATGGATATGAACGACGTCGATCGACTCGTCACTCAGCAATTGTTCGTATTGTGTATATACCCGGGCGGAAGGAGAACCGTAGGTTTGGGCAGCCTTGGCCGCCTTCTCCTGAACCACATCGCAGAATGCCGTCATTTCCGCAAGCTGAGGCAGCGATGCCAAGGCCGGCATATGCTTTTGATGCGCGATTTCACCACATCCGATAATTCCGATTTTTAATTTGCTCGTTGCCAATCGATTTCCTCCTTCAGATATATTTTAAGATGGCTTGCAAATCGCGGGACACAGCCGCCATGCGATCTTCCTTCTTGCCCTCGTTCTCCACGATGGCGTACTTGATAGTCCCCAGCTCGCGGATCTGCGGATATATGTCTTGGAAATGGAAGATGCCTTCCTCCAAATCCACAAAATCGTGAGGCTGCATCAACTTTCCGTATACTTCAAGCCATGGCATCGACCGATGCTCTTCCGTTAAGGCGTCTATCATGTGAAAAGGAGATGCCGCAGCGCTGACATCCTTCTGGTGAATCATGTCACAGCGGCCGCCAAGCCGCTTCAACCATTCAACCGGGTCTTGTCCGCCGCGCATGACCCACACCAGATCGAGTTCGAATTTCAGAAAGGACGGATCCGTCCTTTCCACCAATAAGTCAAACAACCTGTGATCTCCATCTTTCGTGAATTCATGAAAATGATTATGGTAATATAACTGCGCGCCATTCTTCCTGCACAACTGGCCGATGGCATTCAATTGGTCGGCAGCTTCGAGGGTCTGCTCCCGATCCTTGAACCATAACGCCGGTATCACCACATTACGGCAACCGACCGTGAGGTTGTAATCAATAATGAAGTCCCAATTCATCTCTGTTAACCGAGTGTCAGGAGGTATGCTCTCATGGACTGCAATGGGGTTCAATCCCAGTTCAGCCAATTTGCCGGCCACTTCCGTCCCGGAGAACGTATCGCTGTAACGTTTGCCTGTCGTACGGTTCAGATTGAGCATCTCTATGTTCCGATACCCCATGGATGCCACATGCTCAAGTGTTCCGAAGTAATCCTTCTCCAATACAGTACGGATGGAGTATAAGTTAAGCCCGATTTCCATGATGTCAGGTCCCCTTCCGGCTCAAGACTTCGCCTCTGCCCCTTCGATCTCCGGCCGTCCGAGCCGCCGAACCCTGCACGGGTCACGGCGGTGGACGAAACCGCGGAACGAATATCCCTATTATTCAATCAGCTCTTCGTTGCCTTCCATTCGTCATACTGTTTCTGTTTCTCCGCGATGATCTTATCGATTCCGGCGCCTTTCAGTTTGGCGATGAAGTCCGGCAGCATCTGCGCGGGATCGAACGTGCCTGTCTCCAGGCCCATCCGGAATTGGGCTTTCACGTTGTTGACGGCTGCCACTTCGGTTTTAACGGATTCCAGATCGAAGGTGATGCCAAGTGCCTGGGACTTGGTCGACGAGTCATTGAATGCCTGCATCTTCGTCCAAATCTCCGGGTCATCCCCTATCCATACGTAGGATAGGAAGTTATTCCCGATCATGTAGTTGATCGAAGGATAACCGCTCGTGGAACTGTCGACTCCGCTCGGAAATTGGATCAGATTGTCCGAAGCTTTGACATAATGCTTTCCTTCAATCCCATTGTCGAACAGATTGACCAACTCGGGATCAGTATACATCAAGTTCAGGAACATCATGGACCGTTCCGCATCCTCCGTATTGCGGGGAATGGACATCATGACGTTGGCGATCCGATTGGTCGTCGTGATCGACGGCGTCAGACGGGCGACGACCATTTCCGTCGCCGTCAGACGGGAGGACTGCTGCTCATATCCGGGTTTCATTCCATCCATGTAAGAGAATGCGCGCTGCGCCTTGACAAGATCGGAGCCGAGTTCCTTGCTCGTGGCGGCATCTTTGGAAATATAACCGGCCATGTACCATTCACGAACCAAGTTGAGCATGTCTGCATATTCCTGGGTTTCATAGAAATTTACGATCTTGTCCGTATTGCCGCTCAAGGGAAGGACGCCCAACTTGTCGGACAACGTGTCGAACTGACCACCGAGAAGCGTTTCGACGAAGGTGTTCGTCTGTCCGCTGAGCACCAGCGGCGTCATGTACGGTTCATTGTCCTTTACGGCTTTGAAGACAGCTGTCAAATCGCTTGGAGCTTTGATGGCGGAAATATCGATTCCGTACTTATCGATGATGTCCTTACGCATGGTAATTCCATATTCAGCCGCGAAATCCCGAATGCTCGGCACGGCATACACTTCCCCTTTCACCATGCTGGTCGCGAGAATTTCCGGCGAAAGCTGATCTTTAATGCCCGTGCCGTATTGATCGAGCAGATCGTTCAGCGGGAGAAGCTGATTTTTGGAAACAAGCGTGCTGTAACTGAAATCGCTCCCGGTGAACATGACGTCAACCTTCTCATTGCCTGCCAGCATCAGGTTGGTTTGCTGTGCCCAAGCGCTGAAACTGATCGGCATCAGCTTGACCGTCGCGTTAATCTTTTGCTGGGTGACCGCGCTGATGGCAGCCTGTACTTCTGCCAAGTCTTTCGGCTGGTTGCCCGGGTAAGCAAACACGATTTCATACGGTTCTAACTCCGGCGTGCTTGCAGGAGATCCCGAAGCAGTTGCGCTGCTCTGAGCGGAAGACGGTTTTTCCTCCTTAGGAGCGCCGGAAGAAGAACATCCCGACAAAACCAGTAAAGCGACAATCGACAACAGACAAACCGTTTGGATCACTTTCAACTTCTTCGTCATGCTGTAACCCCCCCATGGAAAGTAATATGCTAACCGGATGAGTCCGGCGATAGCCTAACCCTTGACGGCCCCGACCGTGAGACCCCGGACGAAATATCTTTGAAAGAAAGGGTACACGGCCAAGATCGGTACGACGCCGATGACGGCCAACGCCATACGCACCGTTTCTTTTGGAATTCGCGCCAAGTCCTCCGACTGGCTGCTATTCAGACTGATCGTCGTTAGAAACTGAATATCGAGCAGTATCCGGTTCAACATGTTTTGTATGCTGTACATTGAGCTGTCTGTCAGGAAAATCATGCCGTTGAACCAATCGTTCCAATACCCGATCGCCTGAAAGAGCGCCACGGTAGCCAACACGGGCAGGGAAAGCGGAAGAACGATTCGAAACAGCGTTCTCCATTCGCCCGCACCATCGATATTGGCAGATTCGAGCAGCGAAGGCGGAATCGTCATACTGAAGAAGGTTCTCATCAACATCACGTTAAAGCCGTTCATCAGCAGCACCGGTACGATTAAGGACCACACCGTATTTTTCAAATCAAGCAGCTGCGTGTAAACGAGGTAGGTAGGCACGAGACCGCCGCTGAACAGGAGGGTGAAGAACACGGCAAGCGAATACCAGTTACGCAAAGGCAGATCCTTACGGGACAGGGGATAAGCGAGAAGAGCGGTGATCAGCAGCCCGAATGCCGTACCGACCACTGTAATGAAGACGGTAATCCCGTAAGCTCGGACAATTTCTTCCGCATCCGATATGAGGTAACTGTAGGCGGACAAGCTGTATTTTTCCGGAAAGAAGGCGTAACCGTTTTGTAGTATCGTCTCCTCGTCCGTCACCGATGACATCAGCAGCAGCAGAAAGGGTAACAAACAGAAACAGGAAATCAACAATAGAACACCGTGCGTGAACCATGCGGTAACTTTATTGGCGTATCCCATGATGGCTGCCCCCTTTAGAATAAGGCGTTTTCCTTGCTTAATTTTCGAACGGCAAAGTTGGACACAAAAACCAGCAGAAATCCGACGATAGACTGATAAAATCCGGCTGCAGAGGACATTCCGATATCTCCCATATTGATAAGGCCTCTGTAAACGTAGGTATCGATAACGTTGGTGACGGGAAGCAAAGCTCCGGAATCCATCGGCACCTGAAAGAATAAACCGAAGTCGGAATAGAAAATGCGTCCGATTTGGAGCAGGGTCATGATGATGATAACCGGCGCAATTTGCGGAAGGGTAATGCTTCTGATCTGCTGCCATTTACCCGCTCCATCGATCGTGGCCGCCTCGTAATACTCCTTGTCGATGCCGATGATCGCCGCCAGATAAATCACGCATAGATATCCGGCGCTTTTCCAGGTATTCACCAAAATCAGAATGGCAGGCCAGTATTTCGTCTCGTTGTACCAGAACACTTCGTCCAGTCCCAGCCAAGGCAGTATCGTTTTGTTCAGCAGCCCTGTTTCCATACTGAACATCGAGAACGCCAGATAACCTACAATAACCATGGAGATCAAATAGGGGAGCAGAACGACGCTCTGATAAAATCGCGACATCATTCTCTGCTTCACTTCGTTCAGCAACAAAGCCAGTCCCACCGAGACGATCAAGTTGATCAGGATAAAAGCCGAGTTATACAGCAATGTGTTCCGGGTGATCATCCAGGCATCCGAGGTTTGAAAGAGATAACGGAAATTGTCGAACCCCGACCAATCGCTCCCCAAGATCCCTTTGGCAAAGTCGACGTTCTTGAACGCGATTACGATTCCCATCATCGGCAAATAGTTATTCAACAGCAGGTACAGAAAACCGGGCACCATCATGAGAAGCAGCGGGTGATACTTGCGTAATGCCATGATGCTTTTGCCTGCGTTCCCATTTTTCATCGAGCATGACCTCCGTTTGGATTCCTGTTCTCATGATAAGAAATCTTACATTGCGTTTACACTGTATTTACGACCCATTCCTGACGTTTTTCCGACCTAATCCGAATTTATTCCGCCGGATCGAAGAAAAAAAAGCCTTCGCCTATATCGGAGGATATCGGCGAAGGCTTATATCATAGGGTTTGCACTCGGTTTATGATCGAAACTGCCGACGATAAACTTGGGGATTGCAGCCGCTGATCGTTCGGAACACTTTGGCGAAATGGGAAAAATTCGCGTACCCTACGGCGCTCGCAACAGAGCTGACAGCCATGTTCGTATTCGCAAGTAAATCTTTGGCTACCCGGATCCGTTCCGCGATCATGTAGTCGGAGAAACTCATCCCCGTTTCTTTCTTAAAGATCCTTGCCATGTAATCTGGGTTCATAAAGAAATGATGCGCGATATGCTCGCGTGACAGGTCGTTCATCAAATTACCGGCAACGTACCGCTTGATTCGTTCCACAATGGACGTCGAACGGTCGCTCTCGTCAAAATGGTCGAGCACTCGAACGATGGTTCGCTTCATCCACGCTTCCAACGATGACAACGAACGGTTTGCCGTTTCGTCATGCAGCGTCATCTCGCCAATCGGGAAGATTTGGTGAACCGGTATGCCTTTTTGTTGGAACGCTGTATAGACGATTTGCAGCACGTCTTGTACGACGGTGTCAAGCAATTTCGAACTGAGGCCCTCCTGATCACGCAATTGCTGCATCATGCGATCCATATCCGCCAATAATTTTTCCTTGGCCCCCGCCTTCAACATTTCCGCCCAGCCTTCCAATACCGGCAGAAGAGGCTTCTCTTTCGAATGCTGCAAGAAATCGAATGAAACAATGCGATTATTGACCGTCACATTGTCCATGTCAGCCGCTTTCAGCTTGGCGAATTGTTCCGACAGTCGGTGAAGAGGGACTGGAGCCCCGATATAACAGCAGATATCCAACCCAAGACGATCCTGGCATTGTTGAATCAACCGCTCGCATCGCTCCCGAAGCAGCAACTCCTCTGTTTTGGCGGCCTGCCGGAACCCGACTACCCCTCCAATGCCCTCTGCGGAAGCCCGGATCACCCCGTACGTATGGCCGACGTTCGCCAAACATTCGTTCATGCAGCTGTGCAGCAGCTGATAGGTTTGCCTTCTGTCCGACTCCGAGCGGTTAAGATGCCACCGTTTCACGCCGGCCCAAACCGGGGCGAACAGCATGGTTTCATCCAATGGTATATTTCTTTCACGTACCGCCTCCTTAACCGCCCGTTCATTCGGAAGAATATCTCCTATCAACAATTCCGTCCAGAAGCGTTCCGTGACGATCGCCAAACTTTCTCTCCTGTTACGGATTTTCTGGACTGCTCTTGCGATGACCTCCTCCATTTCCGGATAAAACACAGGTTTGAGCAAATAATCCAGACTTCCCAGTCTCATCGCTTGTTTGGCGTATTCAAAATCCGCATGACACGTCAAGAAGATGGACACGGTTAACACGTGATTCTCCTGGACCCATCGTTGCAGTTCCAGACCGTTGCCGTGAGGCATCTCGATATCGCAGAGCATGAGCTGAACGCCATGCTTCTCGAACACTTCCTTCGCTTGTCGGATATTGTGGGCGACATACACATTCCCGAATCCGTACTTGTCCCAATCAATACCTGATTTGATGCCACGGACCGCTTGTATTTCATCATCAACGATAAGCAAGTGCATACTTGCCCGCCCCCTTTTCTTCCGAAACTACGGCAATATGAATATCAACGACAGCACCGCCTTCGGGATGATTACGGAAAACGATCCCCGCGTGCCCGTCGTACAAAATATCCAAGCGTCTGCGCGTGTTATGAATGCCGATCCGCTCGTTCGATATGCTGGAAGGAAAGCCCGTAAACGAAAGCTCCTGGAGCATTTGCTCAGAAAAGCCCGGTCCCGTATCCCGAATAACGATTCGGATCGTATGTTCGTTCGCCGAATGCTCTACCATCTCCGCTTTGATTTCGATATGGAGGGGTTCGTCCAGCGTAACCGCGTGCTTGATCGAGTTTTCGACGAATGTCTGAATGAGCAACGGAGGAATTCGGGTACCGTTGAGCCCTTCAGGCACTTCAATGTCGTAGGTTAGGTAATCGGAAAAGCGCATGTTCTGGATACGCAAATAATTGCGCGTATGCTTCACTTCATCTTCTATTCGCACGAACATCAAGTCACTTTGAAACATGAAGCGGAAGTGGTTCACCAAGCAGTGCGTCATTTTCTGAATCATGGAAAAATCCCGAATTTGCGCCAGTTGAAAAATGATGTTGAGCGAGTTGAGAAAAAAATGGGGATTGATCTGAAGTTTGAGATGGTTCAATTCGGCATTTTTCTTCTGAAGCTTCTCTTCGTATATATTAATCTTCAATTCTTGTACCTGGGAGGCCATATTATTGAAGGTTTCGTTGATCAACTCGAATTCGCGGGATGTAGAAGGCTGCGTGATCCGCGTTTCCCAATGACCGTTCTTGATTTTTCTCATGGCGTCGACGATACGGCTTACGGGGAGCAGGATCGTCCGCCTTAAGAAGATCAGGAACAGAAGAATAACGAACAGGCAAGTCACTGAAATCAGGGTAACAACGCGTCCTAAAGAAGGAAGCTTCTCCAAAATGACCTTTTCGGATATAATGGCATTCAATCCAAAAGAACCTTTGGAAGATTTCGCGCCCACGACCAGGAATTTGTTCTGGGCTCCCGAACGAATAAACAGATTCCCCTTGTAATTCAAGTTGATTTTCTGTTCTTCGACCACACCTGAGTTCGTTAGGGGAACCTGGTTATCGTCGACCAGCATGGCTTTTCCTTCAGGCCCCAAATCGACCAGATTCATGGGAATCATGAGCTTTGCCGTTCGAACCCAAGCTCCCACGAATACATCGCCCATTCGGATATAATGGGCCAAGTAAAATTTATTCCCTATCTGCCGTACGAGCCATTTCTCACTGTTGTCATTCCGGGTATCCTTAAACATGTTCCGTATGTTGGTTTGGATCGCCTGCTGCTCTTCATAGGCGCCCGGGATGACGGTTGTGAAAAGATCTTGATTGACTGAGGAATAAATAAAGAAAAGATCGATGTTCCGGTAGTTGTAAATATCCGAAGAAATCGTATTGGACAACCGGATTTTCGCCGAATAATAGGAATCGCTGTTTGCTTGCTCCGGAAGATCAAGGATGAGCAAATCCGTATTTTGTACCGCAAGGCCATACAAGTATTTATCGACTTCATTTAACGATTGATCGATTTGCCCCATGTACATGCTGACGAGGTTCTTATCGGACTGCGCCACTTGATTCCGAACGACTTTGACCGCGTATTCATTATAAACGAACAACAAAACGATCAATGGCAGAAGAATGCACATGAACGTAAAGACCGTCTTGAAATGAATCGACTTGAACAAGATCCGCTTTCTCATGCTGGCTTCATCCCTTATCAGTCTTATTGTTGCCTTTCATTTTATAGCAACTTGGCCTCAAATGTCGACAACAATCCGCATCCCATTAGCCGTACATCAGATTCTCCCATAATGAAAAAATCGCCGATGCTCTAGGCATCAGCGACATTCGTGCGCTCAGCCGTTCAACGGCCGCTTCGATTTCACTAAAATTGGTGTACTTTCAAGATGGGTTGAACGAGGGACGAAGGTCCGGCCACATACCCCAATCTCCAACCATCCATAGCATAAGCTTTCGAAAGTCCGTTAACGGTGATTGTTCTCTCGAACATCCCAGGCAAACTGGCAATACTAATATGCTGGGCCTCGTCATATATAATTTTTTATCGCTCTCAAGTTAGCTCAGCGTAGCGTGTGTACCCACTTGAGATGCTCAGGATCTTCCTTTGCATTAAACGTCTTAGTCTCAATGGTATAGTTATCTTTCAGCGTGGGGATCGTCCGATGGCCATCTGCGTCCGCGCTTGCCGTTCTCGGTCGGGGCACCGATATAAAAATCGTCCATAGCCCTGTTAGCTTCAATGTTGAAGCACCCTCCTCCAAGGGAACCTCCCGATATTTAAAACGGATCCAATCTCTTGGTCAAGAGAACGGATCCGTTACACTTTTACGATCGTCACCTGATATTCATCCTGAGCAAACCATACATCCCGATCCCTGGACACCAACGATAAGCCATGCTCCAAGGCCGTTGCGACGATAAGGGCATCCGGAGTTTTCAATCTTCTTCCCTTAACCCGCTGTTCTCTACGAATGTTTCCCGCTGTTCGTGCGATGCTTGAGGTTACTTCCAGAAAACGACCGCTCCTCAGAAACGGAATATGCCGGATTTCATCCTCGGACGCAAGACCGCTAATCAATTCGCATTCGGTGACAACCGAAAAATAAATGTTTTGCCTGTCCGCGGCAGCTTGTTTGATTAGTTCCAAAATGGACGCCTCACCGTCGATCAAGCCGATCGCAATGTTCGTATCCATGAGATAGCCTTGCTTCGTCATCAGTCCCAATCCTCGCGCATGCGCCCGACTTCATCCTTTAATTCCTTGATCCTCTCCGGGGACAAGACGCCTGCAGATTGAAGCAGATCATCCACACTGTAGTCGCCCGTCTCTTCCATTTCTACGGTCTCCTGATTAAAATCAATGATCACTCGCGGGTACGTGATATTGACTTTACGCAGAATGTTCCTCAATTCCTTTACGGTATCGGCATCCATTTTTTGTGGAAGCATGGGAAGACACCTCGCATCTTCGATTTGAAATCATTATACCATATGTTCATCATCGAAGCCTTCGCCGGCAAAACGGCCGGTGACCAAGAACACTCTTTCCTGATCGTCAGACACAGAACGGATTTGCTCCTGAATGTCCCTCCAACGCTTCTTCCCCATCCCGCCGCGCAACACGATCACATTTTTCGCGAAGTGCTTGAGCCGTTCCGCAAAGTCCGCTCCGTCAGCAATAACGGCGATCTTCCCTGATCCAACGCCTTCAGCAGGTCGTCAAAGATTTGATCGTTGCGGCGCTCGTCGTCGCCGCTAAAATCCCTGTGTCGTATCGCAGCAGCTCCGCCACGGCTTTGGACTGTTCCGCCTTCAATTCGGCGGAGCAGTTGATAATGCGAGGCTTTCCGAAGGTGGAGAGCCTCATCTTCTGCGCTTTGTAGAAATCGGGGTTCTGAAAGGCAGCCAGCCGAATCAATGCGTTAATTTGGGCGAACGTCAGCCCATCTTTTTCAATATAGAGCTTGTCGCTGATGACCAGCTTCATCCTCTCGGGGAAATTCTCATCCCATGCATCTGCTGTTGCCGTTTCTGCATGCCAAGGCATCGCATCATCGTCTTCCTCGTCGGAAACGCGGGCGATTCGGAGCACGCTTCCCTTCCGCTGCGCTTCATCCACAAGCGCTTCCGCTTCCATTCGCTTCATTTTGCGCAGGGAGGACAGAAACTGCCATTGGTCCCTATAGGGCTCTAGTTGGTCGTCGATAAACAAATTAGTTGTACTTCGTGCAATTATGTAAAAAATCCGCAAAATTTCCAGGCAAATAATTGTACTTCATACAACTAGTGTGAGGCATATGGTGGGGCGCGGAGTGCGAAGGTGCAGCGGCGAGGACATCGTTCTGCCATAACGGAAAAAGAACAGGAGTGAAGCTCTTCACCTCCAAAATGTTACATTCCGATAGCTTTAAGAAAAACAGTCAGGGGAGCCCTGACGGTCCTTTCGCATTTGATTCGTTCCCCCGTGCTTCCGCTTGCCGCAGTCTTTCCGCGCCGTCCGGTTCGCCGTCGTTCGCCTCTTTTTCCTGTCGCCCCAACGTCTAACCGTATTTTCCTCCTCTTTGCCCTGTCGCCCCGAACCGTTCGGACAGAGGATCCGCTAATTGTGAACAAAACCGGGTTTTTCGCACCTTCGCGGACAGAGGATCCGTTATTTGGCTCCGAGACGGCGATTTCGGCCATCGATCATCGAAATAACGGATCCTCTGTCCGAATCGGCTTCAAAATGAAGGGGTTTCGGCAAAATAACGTCTTCTGTGTCCGATAGAATAAGATCAAGCGGAATAAAGACCCTAGACCCGTCGAAAATTTTATAAATTTGTAAATAAATTCGACGGAAGATGCCGTCGATCTTTCCGGCAACTTATGGGGAACTGTGACCGCGAAACTTTTTGTGTCCTTTACTTGGATACCAAACTTCAGCCAACTGCTATCCAACAGGTCTCTATCGGTTCGGTCTCTGTAACGAAGCAATATCTAACTTATGGTGTTGTTATATGCGGTTAGCGATTGTTCCGGCGGAGACTTTACGATATGAAGAATGGGTTCTACTGCTTTCCGGATAGATTTTTAGTCCGGTTATTTTATATATGAGCTTGACCAGTATTTTTATCAGCCTGTGATCGAATGCTTCCGTCGCTCCTTTTGTTTGAACCGCTCCGGGATTGAATAATCCGTATTTGATATTCGTATATCAGCATGTCGGGCAAATGCCGCGCCTAGCTGATTATTCAGTCTGCTGCCATGCATAATGGCTTTGATGCTAGGCGGCATGATCGGAAGAAGTGAAACAAGCCGCAATCATTCTTGACAGAGGTTCACCTCTTCTCAGCCGCCGAGCTTCTCGAAATCATCGAAAAACGGATAAACATAGGGGTCGTCAGGCGCATCCATTCCCTCGATTTTACGTGCATCCAGCTCGATAATCTCGTTGCCGTTATATTCGGTTAATCCGATAACGCCGGTTACGGTGATCCAGGCATCCTTCGCCAATTCGGCCCCCTTGTCCCATTTTACGAGGAAACCGTACGGCATCGCATCGGCAGAGCAGCATTGCATCGCCATCCGCGAAACGACGAATTGATCGGCGTTCATATCGTCTTCCCGATAGACAAACCCGCTCATGACAACGGTTTTGCCCAGAAAATTGTGTTTATACAAATCCAGAAGCGTGAGCATCTCCAGAAATCCTTCCTCTTGAATCCGGATCGTCTCTCTCTTGTACATTCGTTTGCCAAGCTCGGCAAATTCCAACGTATAAGAGTCTGCCGGGAACAGCAGGTCCAGCGGATCTTCGTCGGGAACCGTCGGCGTGGAAGGAACCTCTTCGCCAGACGGTGACGGAGGCGCAGGTTCAGATGCAGAAGGAGCCGCAGAATCGGATACTGATGCAGACGGAGATGCAGATGCAGACGACGGAGATGGCGATGGGGGCAGCGTTTTCAAGGCGCTAGCGACGGTTTGCTGCTGAGCTTCGGCCGCATTCAAGTTCATCCCTTTCAGCGCTGCGGCATCGCTGCCCATGATTTTGTCAGGAAGCGCAAAGCCGATGATTAACGGAACGACAAACAAACCATAGAGCAGCCCATTCTTGAGCCGCGATTGAGGCGGCTCGTGACCGCATCCGCAAGCCTCCTCCGGCACCTTCTCGTTGGCGTTGCGAACGGCAAGGTACGCATAGTACCACGCCAGCACAAACAGACCGACCGCCGCATATTTGACATAAGGAATCATTCTCGGCACGATATAATATTGCAGCCTGTCTATGTTCGCCAAATAGACGACATAGAACGAAAATCCGATCAAAATCACAGCGCGAATGATATAATGCAGGGTCATGTTGGGACGTTTGTGCATACGGAACGCCTCCTGTTACAAATAGACTTTGCCTGCGACGAGAGCGCCTGCCAGAACGGCGACCGATACCGCAATCGAGAGAAACAGAACAAATTTGGCTTTGAAAACGGACAGCAGCATCAACGTCCCTTTGAAATCAAGCATCGGACCGAATACCAGAAAAGTCAGCAACGAGCCTGCGGAAAAGGTGCTGACGAATGAAGACGCGACAAAAGCATCCGCTGTCGAGCATAGCGACAAAATATAGGCAAACCCCATCATGAAGAAATGGGATCCGACCTCTCCCTGTCCGATCCCCACAAGCTCCGAACGAGGAACGAACGCTTGAATGCAAGCCGTAATCAGCGAGCCGACAATCAAATACTTGCCCATGTCGAAGAACTCGCCGCCGGCATGCTTCATCGCCTCGTCCAGCTTGTTCCCGCGACGGACCGGATGCGGATGCTCGCAATGGGAATGGGCGGCATGTCCTTCCGTCGAAGTTTTCAACGGATTATGCTTGACGAAATAGTAGACGACAAGCCCGATGACGGCGCTGACCGCGATGGCCAGTCCCATTCGGGCATATACCATTTCCGGCCTCGTTCGAAATGCGGCGAACGTTGCGGCGTACACGACCGGATTCACGATCGGGCCCGCCAAAATAAATGCGACGCCGGCGTAGAGCGGCATTCCTTTCGCCATTAGCCTGCGAACGACGGGAATCATTCCGCACTCGCAGACCGGAAACAAGATTCCGAGCAAGCAAGCCGCCCCTATTCCCAGGATCGGATTGCGGGGAATCGCGCGGCGAACCCAGGATTCGGGAATAAAGGCCTGAATGAGCGAAGAGACGAATACGCCCAACAGGAGGAACGGAATCGCCTCAAGCAATATGCTCATCAGCATCGTCTTGAAGAGGTTCAATCCCTCAAAATGAGACAGCGAAAGCGAGCTGATAAACCCCGGGTTTAACGCAACGACCAGAATAAACCCGATGATCGCGACAAAAGCCGTATTCAGCTTCCAGGCGGCAAGGGCGGAAGGTTGTCTCAAGTCCGATTCACACCTTAATCGTAAGTGTTACACATTAAGTATAAACGGCATTGCTTGAAAATGCACTTTATTTTACTCGCATGCCAAAAAAAAACTTCATATCGCGCATTTTCACTGCCGGCGAAGCAGACAAGTCTCGCCCCCCTACGCTTTCGTTCGGGCCAGCAAATACAGGAAATACGGAGCGCCGATGACCGCGACCACAATTCCGGTCGGAATCTCCGACGGCTGCATAATCCAGCGGCCGATCGTATCCGCCGCGATGACGAGCAGCGCTCCCGCCGCTGCCGAGCAAGGCAGCAAGAGCTGGTGCCTCGCTCCGACCAATCGCCGGGCCAGATGTGGACCGATCAGGCCGACGAAGCCGATGCCGCCGCTTACGGCGACGCTGGAAGCAGCCAGCCCGACCGCCGCCGCAAGCAGCTTCAGCTGCTCTCTGGACACCGATGCGCCCAGTCCGGTTGCGATAGATTCGCCCAGATTGAGCACGTTCAAGACCCGCGCTTTATAGAAAACATAAGGCAGCAGCAGGAGGGTCCACGGCAATAAAGCAAGGACAAACTTCCAATTGCTCCCCCAGATGCTTCCGGCCAGCCAGGTCGCCGCAAACTGATATTTATCCGGCGACAGGCGCAGCGTCAGCACGATCATCGCCGAACTGATGCCCGCCGCAACCGCGACCCCCGTCAGCAGCAGCCGGGTCGGCGCCAAGCCTTGATTGCGCTTGTAGGCGAACAACACGATCAGTGCGGCCGCCGCTCCCGAGCCGACCAGCGCCAATACCGGCAACAGATAGACGGGCGCCTCGGCCGTCGAAGGATAAAACGAAAGAAACAGCATCACCATGAGACCGGCGCCCGCATTGATCCCGAGAATGCCGGGGTCGGCCAGGGCATTGCGCGATATCCCCTGCATCACGCAACCCGACACGGCCAATCCTGCCCCGATCAACACGGAAATGACGATCCGGGGCAGCCGGAAATCGAACAAGATCAGCTGTTGATGTTTGGTCCCCGCACCGAGCAGCGTGCGAAAAACTTCCGCAGGCGAAAGTCGGATATAACCCGTGTTCATGCTGATCAAAAAGACAGCAACGACGAGGACGACGAACACGGACAAGATGAGAACTCCCCGTCTGTTTCTCCTCTGCTCCGAGACGAGCGTAGATGCATTCATCTAGAGTTCCCGCCTTTCTTTGCGCGCCAGATACAGGAAGAAGGGGACGCCGATCAGCGCGATGAGCGCTCCGATCGGCGTTTCGTAAGGCGGTCGGATCATTCTGGCGGCCAGATCGGCGAGTACGACGAGCAGACTGCCAAGCACCGCGGAGCAGGGAATAATCCAGCGGTAATCCACGCCGACCAGCTTGCGGGTCAGATGAGGAATCAGCAGTCCGACAAAGCCGACGGCGCCGACGACCGATACCGCCGCTCCTGCCAATATCAGGACAATGACCGTTCCGGCCAGCTTGACCAGCCGCGTTCGCTGTCCGAGTCCGCGGGCAACGTCTTCGCCCAGACTCAGCATCGTGATCGAACGGGACAACGCGATCGCTCCCGCAAGCGCCGCGGCGATCCATGGAACCATGATCCTGAGCTGCTCCCACTTCGTCCCTGCCACGCCGCCCGCATACCAGAACGCCAGATCTTGTCCGATGCGGAAGTACAGCGCAATCCCTTCGCTAAGGGCGGCAAGCAGCGCGCTCAAGGCGGCGCCGGCCAAGACGAGGCGTACAGGGGTCAGTCCTCCTCTGCCCAACGAGCCGATCCCGTACACTAGCCCTGCTCCGACACCGGCGCCGACGAAGGAATACAGGATCAGGTACATGTAAGGAAGACCGGGGAAAAAGGCGAAACAGAGCGCCAGCGCGAATCCCGCCCCGGCATTCAAGCCAAGCAAGCCGGAATCCGCAAGCGGGTTCCGGGTCATCCCCTGCATCAAGGCGCCCGCCACGGCGAAGCAGGCTCCCACCATCGCGCCCCCGAGCACGCGCGGGAACCGCAATTCGTGAATGATCTGGTGCTGCGTAAGATCGGGGTTAAATTGAAAGACGGCCGTCCATACGACAGATAAGCGGATGTCGGCCGCTCCGAAAGAAATCGAAATTCCGATTCCAAGCGCAAGCGCGGCCAATCCGCAAATGATGACAAGCGTACCCGCCAAAGGCCGGGTGCGCATGCGTTCTCCGGTTGCCGTCATCGCTTCCTTCTCGCGATGATCTGCACTGCTCTCCTGCTTCAACGTTTCCATCTGCCTCACGCTCCGAATTGCGCCCGATGCAAGCGGCTCGCCTTGAAAAAGCTGTTGGCCGCGTCCTCGCGAAATACGCTCTCTATGCCGCGTACGAGGCGGAGCGCCTTCCCCGGATCGGCGACCGTCAGTTCGCGCATAACCAAACGAGCTTCGTTCCCTCTCTTAGCTCCATGTCGCGTAAGAATTGAGTATACACATTTTAATTGATAACGATTATCATTGTCAACGAAAAAACAAAGGATCTAATTCCGCCGTAATGCATGCACCTGTCTGTTCATCTCGCGAAACTTTTCATTATGGGAAGACACATAAGCCATGCTGTGCGCAGTCGGATCGATGTATTGCTTGGCGTTGTTCACAGCAAGAACCGCGTCGATGAAGGCGCCGGCTATCAGTTTGACTTTGTTGTTGTACGCCGCACAGTCGCCCGCCGCAAAAATACCCGGAAGATTCGTCTCTGTCTGATCGCTTACAGCGATCCCCGCTTCGTCCAGCTTCAGTCCCCATTTCAGAATATCGCCGTGGTTGCGCGTATAGCCGTGACTGACGACGACAGCATCCACTTCCAATCGCTCAAGCTCGCCGCTGTCCATGCGCGCAATGCTGACGGTATGTATGGCCGTTTTTTCGCCATGCAACTCCTTCACCGAATAAGGCGTGCGTACCTCCGCCACCTCCTTCATGACCGCAACACTATGCTCCATGGCCGCAAATTCATCCCGTCTGTGTACGACCGTCACCTGCTTAGCGACCGATGCCAATTCAATCGCCCAATCGACCGCCGAATTGCCTCCGCCGGACACGAGCACGCGCTTGCCGCGAAAGCTCTCCAAATCCTGCACCGTATAATAAAGATTGTTTAATTCGTAACGATCCGCCCCAGTAATATCCAGCTTCTGCACCTCGGTAATTCCCCTGCCCACAGCAAGAACAATCGTCCGGGTATCGTGAAGCTCGCCCGTATCTGTCCGTAATCGGTAGTTCCCATCCGGCAGCCGCTGCAGATCGTTCACTCGCTGATGGAATACCAGTGTCGGGTTGAATGTACGTGCCTGTTGCGCCAACCAGACGATCAACTGTTCCCCGCGAATCGGCGGGATGCCGCCGACATCCCAAATGGTCTTCTCCGGGTACGTATGCAAAAACCCGCCCAGCTCCCCTTTACCCTCAATCAGTTTGACCTTCATATCGCGCATGCCCGCGTAGAATGCTGCGTACATGCCCGCCGGTCCGCCGCCTACAATGGTGATATCGTACAAATCTCCTGCCGCCATCCGTCCCTTGCTCCTCCCTGCCTTGTTTCAAACCAACGAATATTCCCGCTACGGCTTGGCAACTATCTCCCTGATCTGCTCCATTCCCATCGTAAACGCAATCGGTCCGCCACGATCCCAAGGGAAGCTCTGCACCTTGTACACCTTGTTATTCTTAATAGCGGGCACATTCTGATACAGCGGTTGCGTCAACAACTCTTGTGCCAAAGCGACGTCATCGTCATCTTCATGCACATAGAGAAAGATATGCTCCGCCTTCATCTCTGCAAAATTTTCCAGCGAAAACGGCGCGCCCCATACATCCTTCGGCGCTTCCTCTACAGGCGTCAATCCGAGCCAATTGTATAAAATCATCGAAACGAACGATCCATCCTCCATACTGCCGTACAGATCAAGCTGCTTCTGGCGGACGCGGATGAAGGCAACCGGCTCGTCTCCAATGACGGTTTCCAAATAAGCCTTTGTCTTCTCCGCTTCCGCATTAAAACGATCGATATTTTCCTGTGCCTTGGCTTCCAACCCAAGAGCCTTGCCCATCTCCAGATGGGTCTTGCGCCAATCGACATTCCATTCAAAAAATAGCGTCGGCGCGATCTTTGCCAACTGTTCTTGTATTTCCCGGTGGAAGTAGCCGGCAACAATCAGATCCGGCTTAGCCGACAGGATCGCTTCCAAACTCGGCGCATTTCCGAGCTTCTCCACGCCTTGCATCTGATCCGCCAGATAAGGCAAATACCCGTCAATATTGCCGCTGCGTTCGTAGGTCGGAATGCCGGCCAGATTTGCGCCGAGCGCTGCAAAATGGTCAATATCGTCATGATAGGTCAGTACGATCCGCTGCGGGTTGGCAGGAACTTCGATTTGTCCCCACAGATTATCGACGATTCGCGTTGCCGCGGCATCTTCTCCCGATTCCGCGCCATTACGACCGCAGCCAACCAACAAGCCGGCAAAACATATCAACAGCACCAATGACAAACCCAAACGATGTACGAGCTTCACGTTGCTTCTCCCCTTGTTTATATATTAATAATGATAATCATTATCAATATATAAACTTTAGCCGATCTCTATCGTGAATGCCATGAACAGATTTGACGGTTTATTTGTGGATTCTTTCAAATGTAGACAGGATATGCTTGACACCTTGCACGAAAGCGATCGGACCGCCCTTTCCCCAAGGATATCGCGGAACTTCCAGCAGCTTGGAACGGATTCGCCGTATGCCCGGCTCGCGCATGAATGACTCGTATACGAATTGCGACCCGCTCCGCTTGCCGACAATAATGAAATCCGCCTGAATGGCCGCCGCTTCCGCGGGCTCTATAAAGTGATCCCATCTGTTCAAACTGACCTCCGGCGATGGCGTCAGACCGAGCTGTTGGAACAGCAACCAACCGCCATTGCTCGTATACGGACTGATCCTGATCCCGTCGCGCGTCATTTCCAGGAATGCAAATCGTCTTCTTATAAGTGCGCGATACATCCGATCGCGGGCGTTGCGAACCAGCCTATCGAAGCGTTCAATGTTCCGCTCGGCCAGCGATTCCCTCCCCAATGTTATTGCCAGCTCGCGATGAATGTTGCGCCAGTCTACTTCCCAGATATAATAATGTGTCCGAGCGACCTCATCCAGCCAGGTAATGCCCCAACTCCGTAAAAACCAGCCGGCAATAATCAAATTAGGCTGCAGCTTGTCGAGCCTGGTCCTGTCCAGCGTCCGTTCACAGCCAATTCGCGGCAAATGGCCGATATACCTTTTTAAATAGGGAATTGTCGCTTCCGTATCATCCAGCCTATGATCATCCGGCACAGCAGCAGGCAGCAATCCAAGCGCAATCAGATGATCGGCTTCATCCACATAAGTGACCGCAACATCGATCGGCTCCAGCGTCCGGGCACTGCGGGCGTTATCGGAGCTTGCGCCGCTCCGTGAACGATTGTAGACCGATGGGGATACGCCAACCGCCTTTTTGAACATGCGGCTGAAATAGTATTCGTCGCAAAAACCGGCCTGCTGTGCCACCTCCCGCAGACGAAACGTTGTTCCACGCAACATCGTTTTCGCCGCTTCCATGCGCACATGCATCAAATAATCCATCGGCGACACCCCGATGGCTTGCTTGAACAGCCGGGAAAACGCGCTTGGATACAGCCCGTACAGCTGTGCCAGCTTGTCCATCCGAATGTTCTCGGCGTAATGCCAATCCATATAGGCAGCGCAGCGCTTCATCATCAGGATCCGCGATTGCTCATCATCGGCGGCCCCTTCCCGCAGCAGGATATACAGCATTTCAGTCAACGCAAATTGCCGCTTCCAGCGGAGAAGTCCGGCATCTTCCATGCCATCGTCGTACAATTGACCAACCAAGCTGTCCATGCGTGCCCTATCGGCTATACGCACCTCTCCGCCATCTGGCAAATGAGGCTGCTCATATTCCCGAACCGTCCACTGACGTTGCTTCCGAGTTGAGCGCATCAATGTAAAAGCCAAGTAGTGCGCTTCCAAGCCCTTTCCTGCAGCGAACTTCTCCATTACTTCCATACCAGGCGTTAGCAGAAAGAACTGATTGCCCGAAATCGGATAGCGAACCTGATCGATCATGATTTCTCCGGCGCCGTGCTTGATATACACGATGGCGTGCATGCGAATCATGCGCTTTCGGGGCAAATGCGGCCATTTCCCCTTGAAATGAAGCGCACGCCGCAGAAAAGCAAGGGGATACTCATGATGCATCTCGGAACCTCCTTAGGCCAAAAAGCTTCAGTAAATGAGAATGATTCTCACCAATCCAGTTTACTGTATTCTCCATGAGCGATCAACCTGCGAATCGTCCAACCGTCTTTCATCCTCTGTACCCTATCCCCCCGGACCGTTCGGACAGAGGATCCGCTATTTGGCTCCGAGATGGCGATTTTGGCCATTGAGCACCGAAATAACGGATCCTCTGTCCGAATCATCATCAAAATGAGGGGGTTTCGACAAAATAACGTCATCTGTGTCCGATACCTTAAATCAGTTCAGACAATGCGGCATTTTTTTCTTTTTCGATTCGAATAGCGGTCATCAGCTTGGAAGCGGAGTAAGAGGTCATCTTCCGAAACGGATTTTTGGCAGTTTCATAAAACAGATGAGGAAAGGACAAATCGATATGGACAAGCCGCATCTGCCCGCTGCTGAGCGGATTAACCTCCGTATACCAAGTCATGACCTTGGCATAAAGAGATCCGTCCCACCTGCCCTTCTCTTGCATTAATTTCAAAATGAGCTTGCGTAAATCCCTTGCGGGAAAATCATACGTAACGCTGTCCAGATCGATGACGACGCCTTCGTTGCCGTTCAACAATGCATTCCCTTCGCTATAATCCTGATGACAGAGCGTTCTTGGCTCCGTCCTCGCCATGATGTCGTAACCGGAGCGAGAGAGATAATTCTGGGCTTGCTCGGCGTATCGGATCAGAGAATTCCAATAAGGCTTGAGCGCAGCCGACAGCGAGGGGATTGACGATGCGGCTTGCCAATCCCTGAAATGAGTTTTCATCTTTTCGTACTGCTGGGGCCACTTGCCCAGCTTGGTCGATTCCCGGCACGGAATTTCCGGATGAAACCCTCTCGACGCTCTGTGAAAGCGAGCCAATAGCCGAACCGCGCGACGTAAATCCGTTAGATTGGAGAAAGACGGTTTCCTGCCTTCCGCCCAATCGAACAGAATGAAAACCTGTCCGTTCGATTCCACGTACAAATCGCCTTGTCTTGTCCGCGTCAGATGCGGCACAGGGCCTCCATGATCCTGTATATATTTTTGGGCCTGGATAGCGAACAGCATTTTTTCCTTCCCGTAATTCAGACGTTTCAATACGTAGGCGCGATCCCGGCCGTAAACTTTCCAGACGGCTTTCGTTTCAGTCGCCTGAATTAATCGGACCGTATGCGAGCCAAGCCGATACGCCGGCAAAATTCGCTTGGCCAGAGAAACCAGTTGCGTATTTATAGAGACCCGCTCCTTTGGGCCATCGCTCTTTGAACGACTTGATCCCATCGCGTCAGAACTTGCATTTTCGACTCCTCCGCCCGGATCATCGCCCGCAGCTTTTCCAGCGTCTTGCTCTCGTCCCACTCTATGGCCGAAGGGCGTTTGTAGTATTTGCTGCATATGCCGTAAAATAAATGAGGAAATAAGAGATCGGCCCTTAGTACCTGATATTCGTCCTCGGACAAGGGGTGAACGGAATGATAGGCCCGGAGCATCGTAACGGTTCGCTCCATACTCCATCCTTTTTTCTTCATCACCTTATTAAAGATTTTCCGCAGATCCCGGGCGGGCAAATCGTAGGTGAGGGAATCCATATCGATAATATACAGCCCCCGGGAAGTCCGGATTAAATTGCCTGCAGCGAAGTCTTGGTGGCACAGGTTTTTTTCCCGCTCTGCTTTGCGAACCCACCGGATGTAAGAACCGCCTCGAATCATTCGCAGCGCGTCCTGGCCATGACGAATGAAGACGTCCGCATACTGCAAGTAAAGCCTCGAGAAAGACGAGCCGCTGCGTCGCGCTTGTGTCTTAAATGCCTCGAGCTCTTCCAAATGCCTGACATATCCGTCTTCCCATCTGCCCAGATGCTTCCGTTCACGGCCTTCGCCAACCGCCTGAAACCCTCGGGATGCCCTATGAAAACGACCAAGGGTCTTCATGATGTCTCTCAAATCCGAGAGGGTATCGTAGTCCGGGGAAGAACCCTGCACGGCGTTGGACAAAACATAGCATGCTCCGTTTAATTCCGCCACATCGGAGCCGGAGCGCGTCCGGACCAGCCTGGGAATGGGCGCGCCGTTGCGGCGAAGATGCTGCACCGCCTGATTCAAGAACAGTTGTCTTTCTTTTGTAGCGGACGTTTTTTTCAGCACCTTCAGTCCTTGATCGGTTTTAACCGCCCATGTTCCTTTCTTTCCTTTCCAGGAAAGCAAAGCGACTCCGCGTACGACAATCGGGTACTGCTTCAAAACTTCGGCCGGATTCGCCAATTATCTCCTCTCCTTCCGCAGCGAAACCATGGCGACGCCGAGAGCCTCTTTGTATACGTTGTTCAAGCGATTCGCGACATGAACGAAGGTGAAATCGCTTTTGACGAATCGTCGTCCGTTATACGCCATTTCTTTCGCCTCATCCGGATTCGAAAACATGTAATTAATCGCTTGCGCAAATGCGGTCGCGCTTTGATATCGATTCACGATCAACCCGTTGACCCGATGACGAATGACTTCGGCATTGCCTCCCCGGTTGGTCGTAATGATCGGAATGCCGGACGCCATCGCTTCGTAATGAACCCGCGCCAGCGGTTCCTGCCATTGCGAGCTGCACACGAAAACATCTCCCATCAAAAAATAATCGGGGATTTCGCTCGCAGGAACGAACTGGGTAAATATGATCCGATTGCCATACGGTTTGGCCCTTGCGTATAAATAACGGACGTAATCGTTCATCGAGTTTTGGCTAAACCACTTGCCGCCTACAATAACAAGCACGGCATCTCTATGTTTGGCTAATACCTGTTCCAATGCGCGAATGAGCAGATGCGGACCTTTCTTATCGGATAAACGACCGACGAACAAGATGACCTTCTTCCCGGATACGCCGTATTTTCTGCGCAGGCGGGAGCGGATTTGCGCTCCTTCCTCCGACCAGACCGGCACGTAACGGTCGGCGTCGAAGCCTGAATAAACGGTCCGCACCTTTGTCCTCGCGGCCGGAAAACGCGAAGTAACCGTCGAACCGATGTAATCGCTCACCGTCATGATTTTTTCCACCGCGCGCAACGTGTTTCTCGCTTCTTCGTCGCTTAATTTGTTAACGGCGAACATTTCGTTATGCAAGCTGACGACGAATTTGCTGCGTGGAGATGCGGCCTTGTATCGAGGAACATGTTTGGGCCGGTTAAACACATGCACGACATCATATCTTTGCCCGGATAGCGATCTGGCGACATGCTCGACGTAATTATTCGCAGGATAGCGGATATACCGGATTCCGTTCCGTCTTTCCCGCTGCGGCAAATCAGGATCCGTAATCGAATAGACGGTCACATCGTGTTCCCTGGCCAATTGAGGGACAACGCCGTCGATCATGATCTGGATGGCTCCGCCTCTAATCGAGGGGACCGGTAGCTTTTCCGTGCAGATCAGCGCCAATCTCATAGTTATCCTCCCCCGTAAAGAGCAATCAAATCGTTCCACTCCGAGCGCAAACCATCCTTCAATCCGACTGTCGTACGATAGCCGAGCAGCTTCTCCGCCTTGGAGATATCCGCCCACGTATGCTTCGGCTCCCCTCTCGTTTCTCCCCCCAAGCTTACATTGGCCCCCATGCCGGACAGCTGCTCCAACAGGGCGATCACCTCAAGCACCGAAGCTCTTTCTTTTCCTCCTATATTGATCGTTTCCCCGATGATCCCGCGCGCATCCAACGCAGCCGCCGTTCCTTCGATGCAATCCTCCACGTAGGTGAAATCGCGGGTTTGGGTGCCGTCTCCATTCACCTGCAACGTCTCCTCATGAAGCAATTGGCGAATAAAACGGTGAAAGGCCATATCTTCGCGTTGACGAGGACCGTACACGGTGAAATACCGCAGGATGACGAAAGGGATTCCGAAATTTTCTCCATATACCCTGCACAAGTGCTCTCCCGTCAATTTGCTGACACCATAAGGAGATAGAGGCTCCGGCTGGGCATTTTCCGCAACTCTTCCGAGCTTATGACCGTACACGGATGAGGTAGAGGCATAGATCAGCCGCTCGGGAGTGTGCTGAACGCACGCCTCGAGGAGACGCTGCGTAGCCGCGATGTTGTGCTGGATATACAGCTTGAAATCCGTTCCCCAGCTGGTACGCACCCCCGGCATGCCGGCCAGGTGATAAATGGCGTCGATTCGGGGCAATAAGCTTTTCCATGAAATCCTCTGCAAGCTGTTTTCCACAAAAGTAAACCGCGGGTGACGAAGTAAATTGCGCAAGTTTCTCTCTTTCGCAGGCTTAAGTCTGGGTTGAATGAAACCGTCGATGCCGATCACCCGATGCTCCGGAGATTTCAACAGTTTCTCGCATAAGTGGGAGCCGATAAAACCCGCTGCCCCGGTAACCAGAACGTTCAGGACCTGCCCACCCCCATATATTCGAGTCCGGCTTCCTCTACTGCTCTGCGGTCGATCGCATTTCTCGCATCGAATAGAAGCCGTCCTTTCATTCGAGATGCGACCTGATGCCAGTCCGTATCCAGAAATACCCCCCACTCGGTCGCAAGAATGAGAACGTCGGAGTGAATGAGCGCGTCATACCGGTCGTTAAACCACCACACATCCGGAGCATTCGGCCTAACGAGCGGATCGTAAGCATGTACCCGATACCCGGCTTCCGTCAGTTTTCGCATCAGGAGCAATGCCCTCGATTCACGGATATCGTCGGTATCCGGCTTGAACGTAGCTCCCCAGACGGTGATCTGCTGCTGCTCTTTCATGAAGCCGAGCGCTCTCTCGAGCTTGGCAATGCACCAGTCTACCTGGGAGTCGTTGATTTTTTTGACAGCCTGAAGGAGCGGCATGGCTATCCCGTGCGATGATGCCGCGTGGTATAACGCGCCGACGTCTTTAGGGAAACAGGAGCCTCCGTATCCGAGCCCGGCACGCAAAAAATGCGGAGCAATGCGGGTGTCCTGCCCCATTCCGGAGGCCACCTCGGTGACATCGACTCCAAGAGCGTCGCACACCCTTGACAACTCGTTGATAAATGAAATTTTCGCGGCGAGAAAAGCGTTGGACGCATATTTGGTCGTTTCCGCCGCTGCCAGACTCATGACGGTAAACGCGGTGTCGATTCCCGCATAGACCTCTTTGAGCAAGGACGCCGCTCGTTCCGAGCCGGCTCCGATAATGATGCGGTCCGGATGAAGCATATCTTCCAAAGCCGTTCCTTCGCGCAGAAATTCGGGATTGGAGGCGACATCGAAACAAGCCGGGTCTACGCCTGATTTCCGAATAGAGGCTTCAATCCATTCGCATGTGCCGGGAGGCACGGTGCTTTTGACGACGATAAGCAGATACGATCGGATTTGTCGAGCCAGTTGCTCGGTAACGGCTTGGAGCGCCGACAGATCCGGGCTCCCGTCCTCCTTCGGCGGAGTCCCGACCGTCACGAACACAACGGAGCAGTCAGCCAGAGCATCGTCCAGACGATTCGTGAACGTCAGTCGGCCTTCGCCGCTGTACCGGACAACCCATTCCTCCAATCCGGGCTCGTAGATCGGAATTTCCCCTCGCTTGAGCCGCTCGATCTTTTCCCGATCGTTATCCATACAAATCACGTGATGGTCAAGCTCCGCCAGAACAGCCGCCGTACTTAGCCCGACATATCCTAAGCCGACAACCCCTATGTTCAAATGATCTTCACCACCTTTTCCAAACAAAATATGACAATCGGGATGTATGCACCACGTATATCAACCCATTTTCCCGGAATATTTTAGCAGGCTGCCCCTTTTTTGTTGGACAAGGTTCCGTCGGCAGCTAAAAAAAATATATTAATGGAATAAGAAGGACAAGAAGAGAGGGAGTGCTATGGTACTTAAGGCAGTCATTCCCGCGGGCGGATACGGAACGCGGAATCTTCCGGTGTCAAAGGCGATTCCCAAAGAAATGTTTCCGATTTGCGGGAAACCGGCATTGCAATACATTGTCGAAGAAGCCGCAGAGGCGGGAATCCGGGAAATACTCATTATCGTATCTCGGGGGAAAAACGCGATTATCGATTATTTCGATAAATCTTTCGAGCTGGAGCATCATCTTCAACTTAAAGGGAAAACGCAATTGCTGCGCAAACTGCCTCTTCCCTCCGTTCATATACAATACGTTCGTCAACCGGAGGCCCTCGGACTCGGCACCGCCGTCCGGCTCGCGAAGCCCTTCGTAGGGAAGGAACCGTTCGCTCTCATGCTTCCGGACGATCTGCTGACCGGAGGAGCAACCGTATTAAAAAGAATGATTCGCGCTTTCGAAGTGTACAAGCGTCCTATCCTCGGAGTGAGAACGATTACAGACGAGGAGCAGATCAAAAATTACGGGGTCGTTCAGGGGGATCAGGTTGCGGCCAACTTGATCAGAATAAACGGCATTGTCGAAAAACCGGTAGACAAGCCCCCATCTAACTTGGCCGTTATTGGCAGATATGTGCTTCCGGCGGAAATCTTCAGCTTCATCAACCTGGATAAAAAAGGGGCGGGAGGCGAGGTGCAGCTTACGGATGCATTGCAGGAATGGCTGCAGACGGCGGATATGTACGGGATGGATATTTTGGAGCCCTGCTACGATATCAGCAAGACGGAGGAATATATTAAACTGCAGCAATTCTATTACAACCAGCAAGAGGATCGCCGTTGACTTCGGAGTTCCCGCGAGAATAGGACATCCATCCGCTTGGGGGCCTATCGCCCCGGACCGTTCGGACAGAGGATCCGCTATCTGTGAACAAAACCGGGTTTTGCGCACCTCCGCGGACAGAGGATCCGTTATTTGGCTCCGAGATGGCGATTTCGGGCGTTTATCATCGAAATAGCGGATCGTCTGTCCGAATCGACTTCAAAATGAAGGGGTTTCGGCAAAATAACGTCTTCTGTGTCCGATAGAATAAGATCAGTCCGACATGATTATCATAATTGCGATAAGCGCCGATTATAGCGTTAAAAGGCGGAAAGCAAAGCCCACAAGCCATACCCGGCAATGACCACGCCGGACAATCGGTTGATCCATAGCAGTCCGCCCGGCTTCAGTTTTTTACGCAGGCGCGATGCCGCAGCGGAAATGAACAACCACCAGAGCAACGAACCGCTGAATACCCCCCCTACTAACAGCAGGGCAGGCCCGGCCCACTGATGTTCTATAGTAATGCCTGCTCCCGCTATAATTCCCGCAAAGGCCAAAATCGTTATCGGATTTGTTAACGTAATTGCAAATACGGAAGCGTATGCTGCGAGCATCCTTTTCCGTGGAACCTTGGCTTCCAGATCAGCAGGTCGGGAACACCATGTGCGCCAGCCTATCCAGGTAAGCAACACGCCACCGAATAGTTGAAGCCACATCTGGTAACCAATAAGCAGGTTTGTCAACCAAGCAAAGCCGAATGCGGCTATACACCCGTATAGCGCATCGGCTGTCGCCGCTCCCAGGCCGGAGACAAACCCGTACCAGCCTCCCTGAGCCAGCGAGCGCCGAATGCAAATGACCCCTACCGGTCCTACCGGAGCCGCAATGGCAAAGCCAATTATTAATCCTTTAAGTAAAATAGCCGCTGTCATCATGACCTCAACGTGCCCTTCGACTCTTTATGCTTCCAAGCAGTTATAAAAAATGCAATAGACCCAATGAGCGGAAATATGGCCAAATAACTTTTGTTCATCGCCTGCCCGATAGACGTAATCGCAAGAATGGTTCCCAATAAGACATATAGCAACTTCTTCTTATTCATCCAGGTCTCCTCCCCCTCCCAGTACAAAGTTACAAATCATGGGAAGCGTAAATTCGAATCGATAAAGAGAGTGATATTGCACCAATTGCAAAAGCCAACAGAACAAAGAGAAGGCCCTGTACAGGTTGAGAAATGGGGATCACAGTCAAATCGATGCTGGAATTTTGTAATCCCTTGATCACATTCGGCATGACGAATGGCGTAATAAAAATCATAAAAAAGAAAATGTATCTGGACTTTTCATAGCCAAAACGATATTGGACAGGAATAATGACACCAAATGCAAGATCAAGGATCAAAATCGCTAAACCGAACTCATACAAATTGAGCAAACGCATCTCAATCGGACCGAATAAGGCCATAAGCGTGTAGAGGAGATAGCATCCCAAAAAAAGCAAAGCAATCATCATATATTTGGCGATCACCAGCTTTTTCCTTGTATAAGGTGTGGCGCATAAATAAGCGGCCCCCCGAAACTTATCTTCCGCCATCGATACACTATTAAACAGCAAGTATACGATAAACAGCGTGCTCAAAAAAAAGGAAGGGAATTCGCCGCCCGCCATCAGCTTCGTATGAATAAACGCTGGCAACACGATCGCTGCGATCAACAAGATCATCCAATACTTTTTTGCTAATAATAAGTCTTTTTTCACCAAATGATAGAGCACAGCATCACCTCCTAATGTAACTCAGCATGACATCCTCAATGGACGGCCTTTCCATATATACATTTTTCATTTGTCGTCGTATCGCTTCTTTATCCGCGGTCAAGCCGGAAAACCCGTATTCCGTTTCATTAATCGTTAAAAACAAGGATTTGCAATGATCATTCAGTTCATTTTTATCTCCCTTAACCAAGCCATGCTTATCCAGCAAAAGATCTTTTTCCTCACTGAAAACAATCTGACCCTCATGAATGAGAACAAGCATGTCTGCGACCTTGTCCAGATCGGAGGTAATATGTGAAGACAGGAAAACACTTTTGCCTTCCCCGACGTATTCCAGCAAAATGTCCATTAACTCCATTCTGATCTGCGGGTCCAGCCCGCTTGTCGGCTCATCCATGATCAATAGATCGGCATGATGGGAAATGGCCAGCGCAATCGCATACTTCATCCGCATCCCTTTAGATAACGTACCGATCTTTTGATTCAGCGACAGTCCAAAACGATCGATATTCCTGTTGAATACACGATTATCCCAATGGGTATAAGAGGCTGCAACAACATTTTTCATCTCCATTAACGTTAAATCGTCATAAAAATAACCGTCATCTAACACAATGCCGATTCGATTTTTGAAATCTCGCTCGTTATTTTGAATGTTCTCGCCATAGAACTTGATTTCTCCCGCATCCTTCCGAATTAATCCGAGCAATAGTTCGATGGTCGTTGTTTTTCCAGCCCCATTTACGCCGATAAACCCCGTAATACATCCCTCGGTTATGGTGAAGCTAACATTGTCCAGCCTGAAATTTCCCAATTGCTTCGTTAATCCGTTAACCTCCAAAATCGATTTCATTCGTCCTCCTCCTCAAACAGCAATTCCATCATCGCGTAAAGCTCGCTTTTCCCGATCCCAAGCATACGCGCGGTTTCCCATGCTTCGGCAAGTTTGTCCTCCACCATGCGTCGTTTCGACTCCAACAAAAGCTCTACATTTTCCTTGGCAACAAAGGAGCCTTTACCAGCCCTTGTTGTAATAAACCCTTCCGACTCCAATTCATCGTATACTCTTCGCGTAGTCAGTACACTAACATGTAAATCACTGGCCAACGCGCGAATCGAGGGCAACATTTCACCTTCTGACAATTCCCCTTGAAGGATCGCTTGCTTGATTTGATTTTTAATTTGCTGATAAATCGGCAAGTCCGCTGAATTGGTAATGATGATTTTCATAAAACCTCCATAATCAACTTGCAATTCAACTGTGCATCTATTACATTAACAGAATATACAGCATGCACAATATTGTCAAGAAACTAAAATCACGACAAGGAGAGGATAGTAGTTGAGGTGGATCAAACCAATCGTATTAAGCATAGTGTTTTTATTTTTAATAGCCCCTCTTCCTACACATGCAGTAACGCGGGAAACACAAACTACAGCGATTAGCAAAGAGCGAATAAAACTGGCGGAAGACTACTTCAACGAGCAAATGCAGAAAAACAACATCGTTGGCGGTGTTTTCGGAATTACCCATCAGGATCAACTGATCCGGTCGCAAGGATTTGGAAAAATAGACAAGAAGTCCAATCAAGTGCCTAATGAGAAAACGGTATATTCTATCGCTTCCGTTACAAAAGCATTTACAGCAGCAGCCATCTACCAACTGCAGGACGAGGGGCTCTTGAAATTGGATCAGCCTGTCAGCACGTATATCCCCTGGTTCCGCTTTAAACAGGCTGCCGACGACATCACTTTGCGACACCTCCTAACCCATTCGGCTGGGGGGATCGGCTCGTTTCAAACCGACGGTCTTATTTTCGCTGATCGGAAAGCCCGTGATTCATTGGAGGACTATATACGTTTGTTCGAAAAAATCGAGATTCAACAGAAATCAGGTCAAGCAGGAAACTACTGTAATGGCTGTTATGATCTATTGGGACTTGTTATCGAGTATGTGTCAGGTTTAAGTTATTACGACTATATCCAGCAAAACATTCTAGACCCGCTTCAGATGAAAGAAACGGTATTCGGATATGGTCTTGATCGGATCGAAGATTCGCAATTAGCCAAAGAATATACGTGGTTTTTTACACGCAAAGTCCATATTAACCGATCATTTGAGGCGTTTGGCAGTGCGCAAGATCCAGACGGAGGGCTATATAGCACAATTGAGGACCTTAGCAAGTTCCTGTCCGCTCAGTTAGGTTTTACAGGTTCTCCTCTCATGAAGTCTCACAGCATCACAGATTCTAGATCAGGTTATGTTTCCACGGAACTCTTGGACGCCCTATATACGGCCGGCGGTTTCGAGACCAAAGCGTTACATCAAAATAAGATCTTTTATAAAACCGGAGACGGGATTGGATCAGCTTCTGCCATCCTATTTATACCCGAGCACGATCTGGGGATTACGTTACTGCTCGGTGAATTCCATCCCGAAATACAGCTGCCAATCGCTGAGGGGATCGCATCCATTCTTCTAGGACATGAGCCGGATTTCAACTCTGCGCCATTTACGTTCGGCAAGCTGCTTGGCATCGTATCTATTATACTTGTGCTGGCAGGGGTCGGTTTTCTTGTGTTTCTGATCAGGAGATTCCGAAAAAGAGCGTTCTATGCCAAGAGTCTTCCAAGGTCAATCCTATCCTGGATGGGGTATGGAGCGGCTGCAGCTTCTTTCTGGCTCCTGCTTCTCAAAGTACGGCCGACAAGCATGGGGTTTTACGGTTATCCCTACGATCTGGCAATCGGAATGATCATGATTACAGGCGCATTTAGCCTATGGTTTGTGTATGTTACGCTGGTTATCTTCAGAAGAAGAGGCGGGGTTGGGAAATTAGAACCGTAATCAAAAGTCGGCCGAAGCCGTCAAAAAAGGTGATCATCCTTTTTCTTTTTGTGATCATCGTGTTGTCGTGGTTTGGATATCGTCATCTGGCGGAAAACATCGTATTTCCCGTTGTGACTGTTGATATCAAAGCTGATTTTTTAACAGAGGCCTATTTTTCCGAACTATCGGCACAGTACGCTCAAATTCGCTCAGAGCATCGCAGATGGTCTGTCTTCGACCATTCCAAAGCGATTGCAGCACACGCGATCCTCACTCGCATGATGCAAGATCTGGGGAGTCATCCAGAGGCACTGTATGGGCATAGGCATTTTGATTTGTTTTTTGAGACGTTTGATCGACGCGTCAGGCAACTTCCGTACATCACTGAGGAGATTCATTATTTTCGAAATGAACTGAATCGGTATGGAGAAGCGCCTGCGAGATTAGATGAGATAATTGAACTTGTCGCCTGCGGCAAGTGGCGACTATTCAGCGCCAGATATCATCGGTATGAAGTAACCGAACCTGATGCTGCCTATCATGTGAAGTTTATATCGGCGAATGGCCGCTTTGAAGTTGTCTATCATACGGAGACTGGACGGATCGTAACCGATCCGGTAAACATGGGCACGTATAATTATGCGCCCGGCAGCATCCTTCCTTGGAAATATTATCAGCATCACCAATATGATAAAGTCCCTTGGATGAAATGGGGCAATACCGATCAAGTGTCGTACGAGGAAATCAAACAAAAGAAGACGAGACATGGCTCAACGGAGCAGAAGAATAGTACAGCAGAACTCCAGCAGTTGATCAAAAACAAAAGGTCAGAATCACCTACTTGTCAACATTAGACGGATTGTCTTTATCATTAATTCCGCGATATAGGCATCGATCAATATATCCAATTCTTTGCGGTAAAAGAACTTCAGATTGGCGACCGTTAAAAAAGTAAACTGCTCTGATTTCAGCCTCATAGGCTTCGATTTACAATGGTATACACGGTCGTCATATCCGTTCAGCACGATGCGCAGCAACTCTGGGCGAACCTCGCACTCCAGCAATGACCGGAAATTATGCTGCGATAGAATATTCCAGTGTTGGCATGACTTGCATCATCAGCAATCCACAGCAACATCTATCCTACCAGCTCTGCTTAATATCCACGTATTTTAAACAGATTTATACGCATACTTCGATGAAATAAAATCATCTTTCGAATAAGCTCAATCGACCTTTCCATCTCGTAGACTACGCAAAATCCTTTTCCAAACGTCCTCATTGGACAGAGATCGTTTACTACGAGCGATTACCAATATAGCGATCAATGCGATCCGATATTCTCAGCCTTATCTCCTCCGCTTAATTTATCCCTCAGTAAGATGGCGATCTGTGCGATATTGGACAAGTTCTCCATTGTCAAATCTTCGTCAACCATATCGATTCCAAATTCTTGCTCCAATTCTGCAACCAGTTCCACTGTCGTAACGGAGTCAAGAATACCTTGCTGCCCAAGCAAACAGGTCGTGGAGGTTAGTTCTCCGCCCCCTGCCAAAGAACGTACGATCGCCGTAATGCGAATCTCCAACTGTTGAAAATCAAACCTATATACGTGCTCTGTCAATCTATACTCGTTCCGGGCCGAAGTTCAACATATCCATTCTCTGTTAATGTTCCTTGCCATAACGTATCATCCAGATCCCATATTAAACATTTAATCACACCGCTCCTCCCCTTCTGCTGGGCTTACACGATATTCCATCGTAAGGTGAGTAGGGGCAAAGCCATATTTCTTATACAAGGCACGCATCGGCAAATTGTGAACATGAACATGTCCTACTATGTGTCGGCAGCCCTCATTTATCGCCCATTGTATTCCTGTCTCAAACAATTCATCTACCCCGGAAGTACCCCGATAAACTTCACGAACATAGAAGCTTCTGAATTGCATGTATGCTTCCTGTGTAACCGAGTTCACCCTGCTGTTCAACCACATCCATCCTGCAAGGCATTCGTCCGTCTCCCACACAAGCATTCCCAATCGTTCACGTTGCACCGCCTTCTCCAACTTGCGCACATGAAAAGCAAGATCCGATACCGCCTCATTCCCAAATGATAAAATCGCAATTTCTCGCTCCCATCCCGCAACTTCCTGAACATCTTTCATTTCAATCCATCGTATGGTCATCATGCTTCTCCTTCTTTGCAGGCAGTATCCATTTCTCTACCAGTTCAAACGTATCGTGGCCGCAATGCGGGCACCCGTCGTTTTTCAGTTGTTCAATCGTGGAAAAATCCTCTGTTACTCCTACCTGTACTGCTCCTGCGCACTGTTTGCAACGATAGGTTCTAAGCGTCCGCTTCACTTCTCCCGTGTATAGCGCATCCGTGAACGTATCCGCATACTCCGGCTGTGACTGATCCGTCGTACGTAAAACAAACATCTGGCTGCGGTTTGCAATCATCTCCGCTGCCTCATACGAATTGAATCGCGGAAAATTCGCACTGACTGTCAGCCCCATGTGCACCCATTCCCGCTGCATAGCCAGTGTAAACGCTGGAGACTTATGGGCAAACGACAGGAATACAGGCAGCCCTCTCTCGCGTTTCAACGCCTGAATTCCTCGAGAGAGAAATAAAACCATTCCTTGCAGCGTGTAAGGAGGATCCGTGAAAAAGCAATCGTATCGTTCATGAAGCTCCTGCGGCAATGGCTCCCGGAAATCCACTTGATGACAGCGAATCGGCAGACCATATTCTGACGCCATCGCATCAATGTATTGCAAGAATCGTTGATCAATGTCCAGTACATCCACCGTCGTGACGGAATGAGCGCCTGCTGGGAACAAATACTTCAAGAGCAAGCCAATCGACACGCTCACAAGATCATCATCACCGATACAAACTATTTTTTTCCCGATCAATGCGGATTGCTTCAAACTCAGAACCGCGCGTCGCAGGCTCGTTTCCGGCGTACATTTCGATTGATCGATCTGGACATTCGCTGCAGGCCTGAGCAAGAATAGCTTTTCCAGTACGGCCAATACTTCTTCCAGACCTTCCGTCCAGACTGTATCTTGAAGCAGCTTCTGATACAGGGAGCGATCCAAGCCCTGGTACCCCCATTGCCGCTCGATCCCCGCTACCCCTTCAGGCGTACAACGGACACCTCGATCCTGCAACAACGCTCCTGCTTTAATAAGCTCTCGCTTGATGGCGGCAGCAACTGGTGTTGGCAACAGCGTTCTGCGTGCTAATTCTTTCGTGGAAATTCCCGGGTTCATATAACATTCAATCAGTAATTGTTCAATGACAGGTGTTCCTTCTTGTAACTCCACATGCTGCTTAGCTTGTTCGATAAAAGATTTCACCTAATCCCTCCCTGGTTTATTCACACAAAAAAGACAGAGATGAACATACGTCATCCCTGCCGCAAATTTAAGCCTACTGCGTCATTACCCCAAAAAAAAATCCGCGCTGAACACAGCACGGATGTGAGTAATCACACAAATAGCCTCTAGGGCTTCGATTTTATCCGTTGTTCTTAACTAATTCCGAAGTCTTCTTATGCGCAAAAGAAATAAAACCACGCTATTGCAGCAAATGGCATTTCAAAGGCAACCCAAGACTTCAAATATGGAATTGATTAGTTAAGAACGACCCCGGACATCAAAATCTCCCCTTAATTAAATTACACCCATACTACTACAAATAAGAGCTGCGGTCAATGTTGAGGAACGAAACCGCTTGACTAGCCCCTTGGGCTCTGGTCTAAGATGATGAAGAGGTGATGATGATGAGAATTCAGGAAGTACGCAAGCACTTAAACGTAACTCGGAAAGCTGTAGAATACTACATTGAACAAGCATTGCTGCGTCCATCTGTGTTAGAAAACGGCTATCGCGATTTCAACCAAGAGGATGTAGAACAAATAAGGAAAATTATGATCTTGCGCAAGCTAGGATTGGGAATATCCGAAATTCGGAACGTGCTTGCCGCACCGGATCCTTCTCACCTGAGACAGCAATTGATCAGACAGGAACTGCGGCAAACGAACGAAAATGAACGTCTTGCCATTTTGCGTCAACTAAGCGTTTCAGGCGACTGGCAAGAGGCCGAGAGAAAGCTGCTGGCCTTGGATCAACAGGCTACAGTAACCGATAAACTGCTGGAAGCTTTTCCAAATGATTTCGGACTCTTCATTGCCCTTCACTTTGCGCCTTTTTTTCCAGCTGCTATCCTGTCCGGAGAACAGCAATCGGCCTATGAGGAGATCGTCAGCTATCTGGATGACACAGCATCAATGGACATCCCTGCAGAGTGGAGCAACTGGCTCAAAGATCAGCAAAGCGAACTAACGGTGACGGATTGGCGGAAGTTATCCACCGATATGATTGATGCCGCGCGGCAGCCTGAAGCGTTCTGGGAGAAGCATCAACAAAATATAACCGCCTATCTGAATTTCAAACAATCCGAGGCTTATCGGCAATCCCCTGCCTTCCAAATGCAGCAGCTCCTACAGCGCCTGCAGCAAGATAGTGGATACCACGAGCGTTTCATCCCGGCATTGAAACGATTAAGCCCTGCATACTCCGAGTATGCCAGGCAATTGGAACGAGCAGATGAACTGTTACGGGATAAGTATTCCGGAGTCGAGCAGCAAATGTACTCCACACGATAGCCGCCTGGTCAGCTCAGATAATAACCTCCACTTCGTGAAGTTCAAGGCATTCATCACACGACGATCAGCCCTCTCGCTGCTTCCTGGAATGGCAAGAGGGCTTTGTATACTCAAAAGAAGACAATGCGTCCTGATTGTCTTTTTTATCGCTCGATTTGAGCCGGACGTTCCTATTTAACATATCGTTGCGCTGCAGAGCCATTGCGGGCGTCCGCCAGGATCACCGCATCCGAGCGTCCTACAGATGAAAGCGAAGCGATTCCAGGCTCGTCAGCGGCTTGGGAAGCTTGTAGAACGAGCTGCCTTGATGGCGGTAAGGATGGATCTCCCCACCCATTCGGTCAACTTGCGTACCACTATTTAGGGATCCATTGTTCTTAATCAGTCAACATAATCTATAAATTCAATATTTTTAATTACTTTTGCCGGATTGCCACCAACTATCACGTTGTCCGGAACATCCTTTGTCACCACCGCTCCTGAAGCAATAACGGCATTATTACCAATCTTTACACCTGGATTTATAACAGCTCGTCCGCCAACCCAAACGTTGTTACCAATCGTAACTGGCTTTCCATATTCCGGTCCCTTGATCCGTTCATACGGATCCACCGGGTGAGTAGCCGTATATACATGAACACCAGGTCCGAACAAACAATTTTCGCCTATCCGGACCTCACATACATCTAGAATGGTGCAGTCAAAGTTCGCAAAGCTGCAACGGGTTCTCGCCGACTGCAACAGCTTCATAGAAGGCGGGCGCATAACGAAGCCGCTCCAGTTGCCGGACAGGCGTCAGACAAACCTTGCCGTCTTCCCGCAAGGCGGCGACGCGCGGCAGGCTCATACAGCCTCTCCAGCCTTCTGCGTCGGTCGGACCGAAGCCGCGCCACCACGGCATCCAACTCCAGCCGTTCTGCCAGGCGATTAGTACGCGGTTGCCGTCTTCGTCCAGCATCGATTGAGGCGCGTAATAATCGGTGCCATAGTCCAATTCGCCGCCATCCGGCAGGCGCCGTAAAATGGTAGCGAGGCCGCCAAATTTCCGGCTTGGCGTTTTCGCCGGCCCGGGCAACAGCGAGGTTCGCCTGTTCGATTCGTTCTGCGTGTGTCAAGCTTGTCTCCTCCTTCATCAGCCCTTGACGGCCCCTTCCGTCATGCCGCTGATAATGTACTTCTGAAATATGGCGTAAAAGACCAATTGGGGGGACGATGATCATGACGCTGGCCGCCACGATCCCGCTATAGTCGATCGAATATTTCCCTTTGAACAGCGACGCCATAAGAGAGATTGTGTATTTGCTCGTATCGGAAATGAACGTGACGGCGAACGGGAATTCATTCCAGACATAGATGACATTGAATACGGTAACGGTCGCGAACACGGACTTCATAATCGGGGCGACTACGGACATACACAGCCTCCACAGTCCAGCGCCGTCCACAACGGCGGCTTCCTCGATCTCTTTCGGGAAATCCTTCAGGAATCCCACGAACAGCAGGGTGTTGAAAGAGACCGATACGGCAATGTAGGGGATGATCAACCCCAAATAAGAATCGAGCGTATGGAACAGCACATTCATCCGATAAATCGGGAAGATGAGCACGTAAACGGGAACCGCCAATCCGAGCAGGAAATACAAGTAAAACCGGTCGGGCGTCTTCTTGTTTTTGTAAACCATACGACTGATTGCATAAGAGCTCATGAACGTAAACAACAGACTGAAGATTTGCGTGAACACCACAATAACGAGCGTATTCCAGTACATCAGCGGAAGATCCAGCACCTTAAGCGCCCTGATGTAATTATCAAATCGGAAGCTTTCCGGCATGGACAACGGGAAATTCGTAATCTCGACGTCGGTCTTGAAGGAAAGGAGCAGCATCCATAGAAACGGCACGATCATCCCCAGGCTGACGAGAGCCGCCAGCAAATAAAACAGGCTTTTTCTCGCTGTGCCGCCGTAATTGTTCGCATGCATTTAATCAGCCCTCCTGCCTGTTTCTTCTGTGCGCGTTGCGAATATAAAGGAACGACCCGATAATCGAAATGGCCAAAATAAACACGGCGATCGCCATTCCGTACCCGTATTGACTGGAAGTGAAGACGGTATAGTACATGTAGGAGACAAGCACCTCGGACAAATGATTGGGTCCGCCGCCTGTCATTTGGAACGCCAGCTCGTATATTTTCAAAGCCCCCGTGATCATCAGAATGACGTTCATCACAAACGTTTCTCTCATCATCGGGATCGTCACGAACCAAGTCATCTTCGTTTTGCTTGCGCCGTCGATCGACGCCGCTTCGTATACATCGCCGGGTATCATCTTCATTCCCGCCAGAAAAATCGTCGCGTGAAAACCAAGCACTTGCCAGGAGAACACAAAGCCGATCGACCACGGAGTGAGCGATTTGCCCCCGATCCAGACCTGTTGCCAGGAGCCGAGACCGATTTCCTCCAGGACAACATTCACCAGTCCATATTGCGGATTGAAAATGAACATCCAGATCGTGCCGACGATAATCGGGGCGATGACATAGGGCGAGAAGATCATCGCTTTGGACAGGCTATTGCCTTTGAACGACTTGTTGAGCATAAGGGCGATCAAAAACGAAAACACGATCAGCATCACAAAACTGACGAGCAGGATAATCAAAGTATTTTTGAGCGCGATAAAAAAGAGCTTGTCGTGAAACATCCGCTCATAGTTTTGAAATCCGACATAATCCGGACTTCCGATACCTGAGAAGTTCGTAAAACTGTAATAAACCGTAAAGCCGATCGGCACGATGATAAACAGGGTATAAATCAAAAAAGTCGGCGTCAAAAACAAGGTTCTTGCTTTCAAGCTGCTCAACCATTGCATCGCGAATCCCCCTTGAGCCGAAATTCGGCAGGCGCTGCAACAAACCGGCGCCTGCCGCAATTTCCTCCCGATTATTGACCTTTGGCCCTCTCAAGCATCATCGCGTCCTTAACGACCTGAGCCGCTTGCTCCGGTGTATAGACGCCGTTGATGACGCCCCAGATGCTATCGAACAAGGAATTGCCGACATGGGTAGCTAGATAGCTGAACGGCTCCTTGGAGCTCTTCCACTCCTCGTCGTTAAGCGCTGTCAGCAGTTCGGCCAAGACAGGATGCGTGTCCGCGTCAATCGTGCCTGTATACTTGGTCGTCGGCAGATTGAACGTCTTCTCCGCGATGATTTTGGTTCCCGGATCGCCATAATAGAATTCGAAAAATTTCATGATCGCATCCAGCTTTTCCGGATCATTTGCAACCTTGGCGGATACGCTATAGACGCCGCCGGACGTTTTGATGCCCGTCTTCTGATCGCCGACGCCGTCGCTGAACGTCGGTCCGAACAGAAAGCCGATATCCTGGGCCATCCCGCTCTCTTCGAACTTGGCCACTTCCCATGCGCCCGAATCCACCATCGCAGCGTTGCCTCCCAGGAACTGATCAATGGCTTGGAAGTAGTCCAAGGTCGTGATGTTGGCAGAGAAGGCTTTGCGTTCCCTGAGCTCCTGAATTTTTTCATAGAAATGGATGAAATCGTCATTCACGAAGGAAAGCTTACCGGAATTCAAATCGTCGAGCTTGTCGAAGAAGCCGTATCGGGTCAGCATGCCTTGGAAAGACCAAACGCTGAAATTCGATTTTGCGCCGTTTGAGATCGGAACAATGCCGTTGGCGTTAAATGTATCAACCGCTTTCAACAATTCTTCGAACGTCTCGGGCGCCTTCACGTCGTACTTGGCGAACAGCGCCTTGTTGTAGAAGAGGCCGCTCATCATGATCTCGCTTGGAAGCCCGTACCGTTTGCCTTCCACGACGGCGGCGTCCTTCATGCCGTCCAGCAATCGATCGGTAATGCCTCTCTTTTGCGCTTCATCCATCAGATCGTACAGGTAACCGGCCGCTGCCATATCCTTGGCGACGGGTTGTTCCAGCCAGAGGATGTCCGGAAGGCTGTCGTTCATTGCGGCCAGCTTCATCTTGGTTAAATGCTGGGACACTTCGTTGCCGGTCATTTGAATTTCAATGTCGGGATTTTCCGCCATGAACTGCTCTACGATTTGAGCCACGTGCGGAGACTGCGCCTCGATGTCGGCCACATGTTCCGCCAATGTAATGATAGTTTTACCGGATTCGCTCGCAGACGGATTTCGCGTTTTCTCCGGAGGAGCAGGCAGTTAAGCCTACCCCTGTAACCAGCGCCAACAACATGCCTATTGTCTTTTTCATGCTTGAGATTCCCCCTCATAAGTATTTCCCTTTTTTACGCCTGATTGACGGATACCCCGTCCAAATTGCCATAAAGCGTCTCGATCGTAAACGAAACTTCTCCCGTAGCTTCGTCTTTCCGCTGCTTGTAGATCCCCCACGCCGTTCCGGTGCTCCAAAAAGTACTGAAGTTCTCGGCATGCATCTTCGGGTTGAAGCTGATTTTCTTGGCGTACATATCGTATTCGAAGCCGCTAAGCGCCGGCAGCAGCGCCCAGCTGGCCATCGCTCTTGTATAATGGTGCCCCGATTCGACTTCGCTGAACGGGTTGCGTTTGTAACCGTCATAGCGGTCGCGGATCGCGCGGACCATCGTCAATCCTTCCTCCACAAAGCCTTCGTAGATCAAATGAGACGCCACTTGATATTCAATGCCTGTCCATACCTCGCCGCTATACGAAAGCGGGAACGTCGGCCTGCCTCCGCGCGGCCACGAACAAGTTACGAGCCCCTGTTCGTCATTGAGCGCGTAAGCGCGGTGAACGCTGTCTGTGTTATAAAAGTCGGTACGGAAATTGTGATCAAAGATTGCTTTAACGGCCTTCTTCACATGATCCTGCGGGAGAATATGCGACAAACCGGACACATGAGCAAGAAATTGGCCAAGCAGTTGGTCGGACAAGCAGCCTTTGCCGTATTGATAGCGATATGTGTCTATCTTGTCTCCAACCTGCACATAGTACTCGCCATCGAACATCAACTCGTCCGCGCGCTTGCTTCCCAATTCAAATGCTTCGCTATATTTCTTGTAATGCTCTTCGTCGCCCACGATCTTTGCCATTTCGCTGCCGGCCTTGAGCGCCGCCAGAAAGATAAAGTCCGTCATCGGATTCGGTCCGTAAAACTCGATATCGTAAGTCGTATTTTGCTGCCCGTCCAGAACGAAGTCGCCGTCGGTATCCCACACTTCGAACGCGTAATCGAGCGCCTTAGCCACCTTGTCCCACAGGCTCTTCAGGAATTCGACGTCGCCCGTTAGCTTGAACTCGCGATAGAAGCGCACAACACTGCCGAGCTGTCCATCACAGGCCGGAACCATCTGATACCGCTCCTGCCCCAGAACCTGCAGCATGCGGGTCGACATGCGCCCGGTGTCATCCGTCTCCATTCCGAATTCCACGCGACGCATCGATTGCTCAAGGTCGGGGAACAGGAAAGCTACCGTCTGGGCGTAGTTCCAGACGTGCGGAACACTTCCGAGCCCGCAGCCAACGTAGTCCCGAATGCCTTCGTAGCCAAGGAATGTACCGTCCTCGATCCGGAAGCAGGTGTTGCTCCGCAGCGTCGTAATATTGGACGTAATGGCGTCGATGACGTAGCCCGGCAGCGTCGTCTCCCGGAACATGGCGCGGTGGAAATCCCTCGAATGCTTCTCCAGCCGCTCCAGATTCTCCAGCAAATAACGACCGGCATCCCATGCATCGTTAAATTGGGTCGCGTAATAATTTTTGATCGACGGGTACTTGCCCTGCTTGAAGTTCTCGATATCGTCGTCGAACTCGATCCAGGCGCTGACGCGGTTCGGAAAGTACCAGGAAATGATAAATTCGAACGTCTTCTCCTCGCCGGGCTCCAGCGTCTTATAGATGCCCATTGAGCCGACTTTTTCCTTGCGGACGAGGAAGCTGTAATCGTGAAATTGGGCGAATTCGCAACCGATCGTGTCGGTCGTGGACACCGGTTCCAGCCTGCCGTCGGATGTAAAGTCATCCCAGAAGTCCTGAATGCCGTCAACCCATTCGCCGTCAAACCATTCGGTCTTGTAAGTCACGTTCTCGTCTGTCGTCATAAAAGCCATGTTGCCATAGCGGATGTGGGAACTGTCAAGTGATTCCGGCTGGTAGTAAAGCCCTTTGATCTTGCCCTGATCGCGCCACTCGTTCTTAACTTTGTCTACGAGTTTGAGATTATCGATGACGTCATAGCCTTCGAATCCGGATGCGTTCGGGAGCGTCCCGACAACCGTTACGTCCACCTTCTTGTCCGTCGAGTTTTTCACTTTGTAACGGACGATAGCGCTCGGCAATCCGGAATCCTTGCTGTTTAGCGGAATAAATGGCGTGAACGCTTCCATTTGAACGCTGACTGGCATCTCACTATCCTTGAGCGTTACGTTGGCGAACGGATACTCGCAAGTCAGCTCCGCGTCTTCGAAGCGCGGGAGATTGACCAGTTCATGTTGAATGTAGCCATGCGAACTGGTATAGGGCGGATGCAGACGCGATTCCAAAATTTTGGCGATCGGCTTATCAGCTCCCTCCGGCTTGGCCCATAAAGCAAAAAACGAGAACGGGAACTTCGTGTTTTTGCCTGGCCAATTGAAAATTTCCCAGTCCTTGAGCTGCCCCCGCGAACCGATGGAGATGTTGCCGGTTCCGATTCCTCCTAGCAGAAATGCCGTCTCGCGGGCGTCCGAAGGATATGATTTGACCTTGTCCACCTGATAAAGCTCATCTTGCGCAATTACTTTCGCCATGTTGAAAAGACCTCCCCGCAAGATTGTCCGGTTATTCGAACAACTTGTTTGAAATAAAAAATACTGATGTAACTTCATTGATGATTCAAGAAATTCCATAATCGTTTGGTTGTTCGAACAACTTGATCAATAGCAAACCGGTGTGTTATGATACTAGCAACTTGAGACGCATTTGTCAACTCGGATTTGAAGGCGTCACAGCGTTTTTTCAAAGGAGAAAGAGACCATGTCTTATTCAAAGCCTAAATACCTCGCCATCAAAGAGATGCTGCTGAATGATATTTTAAATGGAACTTACAAACCGAAGGACATGATCCCTTCGGACAATGAGCTAATGCGAAAGTTTTCCGTAAGCAAGAGCACCATTACGCAAGCGCTGAACCTTCTCGTGCAGGAAGGCTATATCGTAAGGGAACAGGGCCGCGGCAGCTTCGTGTCCAATCAGATCAAGAAAAAAACAATCGAACTCTGCCTGTGCTCCCTTGAACAGAACGAGAAGATATGCTGGACGGAAATCGTAAACTCCTTCAACCAATTGAACAACGATTTTTTCATCCATCTGACGTTTGTGGACGATTCCCGGGTGCCGCTGCGCGATACATTGTTCAAAGCGTTCGCCAGCGGGAAGTCGCCCGATATCCTGTCCATCGACGGCCCGGACACCTCCTATTGGGCGTATATTCACGCCATTCGCCCGCTGGATGAATACATGACGGAGGAGTTCAAGAATCGCTTCCTGAACAGCGTTTTGCAGCAGGGAACCTATCGGGGCAAAATTTATCAACTCGGATATAGCGAATCGACTGTCTGCCTCGTTTATAATAAAAGCGTCTTCGACAAGCTGAAGATCAAAGCGCCGGCCCGGCTCGAAGAGGCTTGGACATGGCAGGATTTCTTGCAAGTATGCGAGACGATCAAACAGGGCACCAAATATCCTTATCCGCTGCTGATGAATTCCGGGAAAGGGATGGAACTGCAGAAAGGAGAATGGATCACCTATTCCGGCCTCCCTTTTATCCATCAGAATAATGGAAAACCCTTCAGCGACGACTGCCTTAAGACAGACGGTTATCTGAACAGCCCTGCCTCGATCGAAGCCATGACCTGGTTGGGCGAATTGTTCCACAAATATCGCTACACGCATGTCGAGGACTTGGGGGCCGATTTTCCGGAAGACTTCGCGATGTCGCTGTCTCAATACAATTCGTTCGTCGACCTGATCAGCCACAGCAAGAATGATAATCTCTCCATCATCCCGTTGCCGCGCCATCTGCGCCACGCATCGCCGCACGGCGGCTGGGGATTGTCGATCACAACCCAGACGAAATATCCGAACGAGTGCTGGAAGTTCATCGAATACGTTTTCTCGCTGGAAAATCAGATCAAGCTGTCCAGAGCAACGGGAATGCCGGTGCTGAAAGATATCTACAACATTTACTGGGACCTGAATGCGACTTCGGACGACTTGAATCTCATTTTCGCACAGTTGCATAACACCTCCGTGACCCGTCCAGTGACTCCGGCTTATCCGCTGTTCAGTAAAACCTTTTCCCAGGCTTATCTTTCCATCGCCAACGGGGGCGATGCACAGGCCGCTCTGAACGAAGCTTCCCGGTTAGTCGACGAGCATATCGACCGTCACGACGGCTATCGCATCTAACGATTGGTCGGAGCATCCACAAAAGCCGAACCAAACGACGAATCCGGCGCCTGAATGGGTGCCGGATTCGCAAGATCAAATCGATGACCTTTGTATAAATTGAGGAACGATTTGATGCTGTACAGGAGATCGATTTTTTTTGCCGGTGTCGTTTTTCGACAAATATTCGATCGCCCATTGGCCCATTTGATAGTGGGGCAATTCCATCGTCGACAGCGAAGGGCGAAGATGCTGGGCGATAATTTCCTGGTTGTCATAGCCCATCACCGCTACATCATTCGGTACTTTTAATTTTCTTTCTATTAGAGCGTAATAGGTTCCCATTGCCGTACGATCGTTGTAGCAAAAAATGGCCGTCGGCGGCTGAGGCAGGTTCAGCAATTGTTGCGTTCCTTGGTATCCTCCGTCTTCGCCGCTGTTCAAACTGACGACCAGGTCGTCGTCATAGGGAATGGAGTGCTGCTCCAATGCGAGCCTGTAGCCTGCTACCCTCCCGAACGTAGCCGGAATCGGTTTCGTATTGTTAATAAAACCGATTCGCCTATGTCCTCGTTGAATAAGGATTTCCGTTGCTCTCCTCCCGCCTTCGACCTCGTCCGGGACTACCGATGGAAGGGATCGATCCTCTACAAAGCAGTTGACCAGAACGGTAGGAATCTCCCGGATCAATTCGGGAAGAACGACGGCATGGTGGTACATCGTTGCAAAGATAAGCCCGTCCACCCGATGCTCGAGCATCTTCTCGATCGTCTCTTCGGCCATCCCTTCGCGATCGTCCAAATTGACAAGCATCAAGATTTTGCGCTGAAGCCAAGCCGCGTCCTGAGCGCCTTTGACAATCAACCCTGCGAAGTTTGTCGTTACAAGTTCATCGGTCATAAATCCGACGATACCGGAACGGTCGCTGCGCAGTCCCTGGGCAAGAGCGTTCGGCCGAAACCCCAGTTGTTTTACGGCGGCCCACACTTTGTCCCTCGTGCTGTCCGGGATCGTAATATTCGGTTTTTCATTCACGATGAGGGATACGGTCGATTGCGATACGCCTGCCAATTTTGCCACGTCAGTCATGGTCGGACGACGTTTACCGGGAGACTCCTTCCCCATGTTGCCACACTCCAAACTAATCTCTAATTTCCTGCAAATTAGGCTTTAGAGAAATCCCGTCCAAGCTGCCGTATAGTACGGCAAGATCGGTCTTGACCTCGCCGGTCTGCGGATCGATTCGCTGTTCATAGGTGCCCCAAGCTTTGCCGTTAATCCAAAATGTGCGGAAATGCTGCGGGCTAAGTTTCGGTTCGAAGCTCATGGTCCCCTTTGCAAGGTCGCATTCGAACCCGCTGATGGCGTTAATCAAGCCCCAGCTCGCCATCGCGCGAATATAATGGTGGCCCGCTTCAATCTCGCTCCAAGGATTTCTTCTATACCCATCATATCGGTCGCGCACGGACTTTACAATAGACAGCGCTTCGTCCATCAACCCTTCGTAAATCATGTTGACGGCTACCTGATACTCAACTCCTGTCCATACTTCGTCACAGTAAGCAAAAGGGAACCGGGGCCGAGCGCCGCGAGGCCAGGAGCAAAGCGTCAAACCGCTCTCGTCGTTCAGCGCATAAGTCCGTTGTACGCTTTCCACTTCATCCAGGCGATTCTTGAAGTTGTATTCATAAATCGATTTCAAAGCGGTTTTCACGTGTTCCTTCGGCAGCACGTATCCAAGTCCCGCCGTATGCGCCATAAATTGACCAAGCAGTTGATCCGAGAGGCAGCCTTCGCCGTATTGATAACGATACTCGTCAACGTCATCAAGCTTCTGAATGTAATATTCGCCGTTCCACAGCAATTGGTCCATCCGGGCGGCCCCTGCTTCGAATGCGGTGCGGTATTTTGCGGCCCGTGTCGGATCGCCCATCGCTTCCGCCATTTCGGCGCCCGCCTTGAGCGCGGCGAGAAAAATCGAATTCGTCATTGCGTTCGGCCCGTAAAACTCGATATCGTACGTCACATGCATTTTCCCGTCCAGCACGCAGTCGCCGTCCGTATCCCACTCCGTCATCGCATAATCCAGCGCAAGAACAGCCTTATCCCAGATTTCCTGCAAAAAGGAGTCGTCGCCGCTCAACTTCCATTCCCGGAACAAGCGGACTACGGAGCCCAACTGGCCATCGCAGGCGGGAATCATATTCCACTTCTCCTGTCCAAGCACTTGACGCGCGCGGAAAGGCATCTCGCCGGCCTCGCTCGTTTCCAGATTGAATTCGACGCGGCGCATCGTCTGCTCGAGCTCCGGAAAGAGAAAAGCTACCGTCTGCGCGTAATTCCAGACATGGTTTACATTCCCCTGGCCGCAGCCCACGTAATCGCGGATTCCTTCCCAGCCCAGGAAATTCCCGTCTTCGATGCGGAAACAGCAATGGCTTTTGAGCGACGTAATGTTGGACGCGACCGCATCGATTACATAAGAAGGGAGCGTGCTGCCAAAGAGCGCTTCCTGGAATGCCCGCGAGCCTTGTTCGAGCCGCCCCATATGATCGGCCAAATACTTGCCCGCTTCCCACGCACTGGCGAACTTCGTCGCATAGTAGTTCTTAATCGACTCGAATTGGCCGCTGCGATACCGTTCCAAATCTTCGTCGAATTCGATCCACCCTTTCGGACGGTTGGGGAAATGCCAGGAGAGGATGAACTCGAACGTCTTCTCTTCTCCCGGAGCAATCGTGTCGTAGCTGCCAAGCGAACCGACCTTCTCCTTTAAATTCAAAAAGCTGAAATTGTAATGATCCAATAAATCGCAACCCGCTCCGGTAATTTCCCGAACATCGTCCAATTTGCCGTCATCCTTGAAATCGTCCCAAAAATCCTGCGCATTATCGGTCCATTGCCCATGCAGCCATGTCGGACGGGCAATGACATTGCCGTTTGTCGTCATCAACGACATGCTGCCGTACTTGAAGTGATCGTCCCGCAGATTGACCGCCGTATAGTAAAGTCCCGCGACGTCACCGTCTTTTCGGTATTCGTTTTTCACTTCGTCAACCAGCTTAACATTATTGAAAACATCATAACCGTCGAAACCGACGACATTCGCCAAGGAACCGACAACCGACACTTCCACCGGCTTTGGCGTCGGATTATAAACCTTGTAGCGAAGCACGGCCCCGGGGATCCCGGAATCGTCGGCGTGGAGCGGTATGAGCGGGGTGAACGCCTCCAGCTGCACTTTGACCGGCACGTCCCGATCCTCAAAATCAATCGTAACGAAAGGTTGCTTTCCCGTCATGGACGATTTCTCAAACCGCGGCAGCCCGGCCAGCTCCCCGTTCAAAAAACCGTGCGATTTATGATACGGGGGCTGAACCTTCGACTCCAATATTTTCGCGACCGATGGTCCGTCCTCCGGTTTTGCCCATATCGCAAAGAAACTGAAAGGCAGGAAGGTGCCTTTGCCGGGCCAGTTGAATATTTCCCAATCGCGGAATTCGCCTCGCGACCCGAGGGATACATTGCCGGTGCCGATGCCGCCGAGCAAAAAGGCTGCAATTTTAGCATCTTCCTTGTACGACCGGATCTTGCCTTTTTCATATAGTTCCACCTGAGAATAGATCGGTTTCTTGCTCATTTAAATTCCTCCTGGAAAATGATTTGGTTTGGTTACGGGGCTTAGCCCTTTATTCCCGTTTGGACAAAGCTTTCCACAATCCATTTCTGTCCGGCGATAAAGACGGCCAGAACAGGCAAAATAGACAAGGTGACGGCCGCAAGCTCAATGGGATCCCCGGTTCCGAACGGTTGCCGGATGGCCAATATGCCCACGGGCAGAAGCATTTTCTCGATCGAGTTAATGAATATAAACGGGAAAAAGTAATCGTTCCAGCACATCGAAAATACGATGATGCCCAGCGCGCTCAGCGTCGGTTTGGCGGTCGGGACGATAACAGCCCGGAACGTCTTCCAATAGCCGGCCCCGTCGATTTTGGCAGCTTCCTCCAGCTCCTTCGGCAGTGTCATGAAAAACTGCCTTAACATGAAGATGCCGAATATTCCCGGTATGCCGGGCGCGAACGCACCCAGAAGTCCCGGCAGGATGATGGCCCCGTGCGTATTGACGAGATCAAAAGACCGCATGATGAGAAAGAGCGGGACGATAATGACTTGCACCGGGATCATCAGTGAAGAGAGCATCGCATAGAACAGCGCGTTTCGTCCCGGAAACTTCAAACGGGCAAACGCATACCCCGCCAGCGCCGAATTGACCAGGATTCCCGCCGTCACCAGAGACGCAACCTTAAAGCTGTTTCCGAAGAAGTGAACGAACGGGACAGTTTCCGCAAACAGCGCCCGATAATTTTTGAAATCCAGATGAAGCGGCGGTAACCACTTGGGCGGAAGCGATGTCGCCTCGGCGAAGGGACGGAACGAAGAAGAGAACACCCAGATAAAAGGAGCAATCGTCAGGAGAGCCCCTATGCCGAAAGCTGCGACCAGCATGATATTGCCGTTCTTCCTGGATTCACTCATAATGGACCCACCTGCGGCTCGCCCAAAAGTGAAATAAAGTCACAACCCCGATCACAAGCAACAAGGTGACGGACAAAGCCGAGGCATAGCCGAAATCGTAGGACTGGAACGCTTTCTCATAGATCAGCATGACGATGCTTCGACTGGCATCGCCCGGTCCTCCCTTGGTCAGTACGACAATGGAATCGAACACCCGCAGCGCCCCCGTCAGATTCATGGTGATCACGAAGAGAAGAATGGGAGAAAGCAACGGAAGCGTAATGTTGATAAAGGATTTCAATGCGCCGGCGCCGTCGATTTTGGCCGCTTCCAGATACGAGCCCGGAACGCCCTGCAGACCGGCCAGCAGGATCAACATGCTCATGCCGAAATTTTTCCACACGTCCATGACAACGATCGAGGTCAATACCCAGCCGCTGCTGCTGAGCCAACCGATCTTGTCGATCCCGAGCAGCCCCAGATAGTAATTGATAACTCCGACGTCTTTCTGATAGAGATACTGCCAAATGATAGAGACGTAAACCAGACCGACCAACGACGGAAAGAAAAATGCCGAACGAAACAGCGTACGGACAAGCTGTGGGAACTTCCGGTTCAGAAAGACCGCAGCAGCCAGACCGAGCAGCACATTGCCGCTCACGGCGAAGATGGTAAACAGCAGGGTGTTGCCGTAGACCGTCCACGTCCTCGGATCGTTCACGATTCCCAGGAAATTATGCAAACCGTTGAACATGGGTTGGCCGGAAATGCCATAGTCCATGAAAGCGAGTACAAAAATCGCCAGCATCGGAAGGAAGACGAATACCGTAAAACCGACTAGTGACGGCAGGATGAATAGATAACCGGCTGCAGCCTCCCGCATGGCCCCCCGGCGATTCCCCGCGGAGAGCGGCCTCCGGGCCATGCGTTTCGCCGCCGGTGCGATTTCGCTCATTGGATCGCCTCCTTCAACTCCTTATCCGCCTGGTTCATCGCTTCTTGCGGGGACGATTTCCCTGCGAGCGATTTCTCGATATTTCTCATGACGATCTGTTCCATATCACGGAAAAAGGCAGGCGCCGCTACCGGGGTCGCGGATTGGGCGGCCGACCAAAGCAGCTCTATGTTTGCAGGCGGCGTGTTCAAAAACGAAGGCTGCTGCGCAAGACTTTCGAGCACCGGAATTTGCTGGCCGATTTTCATCGTTTCTTGTTGGGTGGCAGCGCTATCCAATTCTTTGATCAATTCCCACGCCAATTCTTTGTTTTTGGTTGCGCTGCCAATCCCCCAACCCGCTGTACCGAACACGGTTCCGCTTGCTGTTTTCTGCGGCCACGGAACGACATCGAAATCTGTGAATCCGCTTTCTCTCCAGCCGTTGAGCGGCCAGCGCCCGGCTCCGACCATCGCGAGCTTCCCCGACCCGAATTGAGTGATCACATCGAGTCCCAGCGGATCCGGCGACACCTTGTACTCTCGTACCAGGTCGGTGATGAATTGAACCGTCTCGACGAATTTCGGGTCGCTGAGGTTGGAACCTTCGAAGTCTGCGGTTACCGGGCTCGTACCGTTCGTGATCCACCAAGGGCTCAGCTGGAAAAAACCGTTCTGAAGTCCGAAGCCGTAAACCTTGTCGCTTCCATCTCCATACGTAAGCTTTTGGGCAATAGCGAGGAAGTCTTCCCAAGTCCAATCCGGCTTCGGCGGCTCGATCCCCTTTTCCTCGAAAATTTTGGTGTTGTAGTACATCACCATGGTCTGCATCCCGTTCGGGAGCAAGTAGGTATTGTCGTCGACGGTAAATGCGCTTAGCACAGGAGCCGGAACACCGCCGATGAGTTCCTTGACTTCGGCATCCCCTTCAATCCATTCGTTAAGCGGCATCAACAGCTGCTTATCTACCGCCAACCGCGTGCCTTCAATCGCCAAATTAATGACATCCGGGGAATCGCCCGAGGCAACCTGCGTCATCCACTTATCCACATAGTCCGACCAAGAAGCAACGGGAGTCAAATTGTTGGCCACTTCAACGTTCGGATACTTTTCATTGAAACGCGCAATCGCTTTTTTGTAAGCCTCAGCCTCCTTCGGGTTGCCCCAGTTCAACACATTAAGCTTCGCTTTAATGTCCTTCGGATTCCCCGCTCCGCCGGAATTGGCTTCCGTTGGTCCTGCAGTGCCGGTTTCCCCATCCTGTGTCTCGGACGAACAGCCGGCAAGAAGCAAGGCAAATGAAACGACAAACACGATGAACAATTTCATATTGCTTCCGCCTGAACCGTTTCTGTCTCTCCCGATCGCCATCATTCATAACCTCCTATTTTGATTAATACGTATCAATAATACGAATTACTAATACGTATTAACGAAATTATAGATTGTGAATGATAGCGCTGTCAATCACTTTTTGTTTCAAATGGGTGAAAGTTTGCCTGTGAGCCGGCCGGGTAGTACCGCCCGATCTCGTCATCAGGCGGTACTTTAAATAGAAGAAACTCTTATGGATCGAGGATGAACATTCCGAGGGACTGGAAGCAGCCATCGTGCGGAAGCTTCCTATTGATCGATATCAGCCGGACTGAAGGCGGCAGACTGCAATTCAAATAAATCAAGCGATATCAGCTTTGTTGCTCCATCCAATGTGAACAGCTCCATCCCTGTACTTGCCGGATCAGGAAAGATAAGATGGCTAAAAACCGCTTCTCCGCCGTTCACGAAAACTTCCAAAGTAGATTTATCAATGAAAATGCGGACGTCAACACGACCATTTTGCTCCTTTACGGAACGAACATATTTACTGGCAAACCTGCCGCTTGTATCGAAGGTCATCATGCTGGAACGTGTCCGATCTACATAAAACTGACTGTTTTTCACGTCGTAACCGACAACAAGTTCTTCGGTATCCCCAACGGCAAGTTTAAACCCGAATCCGGAAGAAGTACCGACTTCGAATGCAGCAACAATTTCAGCTACGTTTGTTTGGATACCGGACAATTCATTCCTGCCCGGCACAATATCGGTATGTGTCAAATGAAATTTCCCGGTTCTTAATTTTTCAAGCTCTTTCAAAGGCATCTGCACGAGTCGAAGGCCCTCGTCCGGCAACCGCTTAAGCTTCAAGCATCGCGGGATCGACATCGTGCCTCGCCATGATTCGGTTGGCGTTTGGCGGATATAGCCGAAGTTGCTCATCCAAGCGATCCATAACCGCCTCCCGTCTTCGGGTTTAATATCCGACCAGGATTGAGCCGCATAAAAGTCCGAGCCCCAATCGCTCCACAACACAAGGTCCGGCTTGTTATCGTTGCAGAATCGCACACCGTCGAACTCGCCCACAAAATATTGCGTATTCACGATTCCGGATACATCGCCTGCATCCGCGACCGTTAATACCCATTTCATCCGTCCTGCCTCGCCCTCGATCTCCAGCGGAAATAAATCAGGACACTCCCATACGCCGCCGTGAGCGCCATCCGATTCGCCGAACTCACTCAAATATGTCCACTCAAGCAGATTTTTGGATCCGTAAAAACGAACGCGATCGCCCGCTGAGATAATCATGATCCATGATTGACTCGGATTGTGCCAGAACACCTTAGGGTCCCTGAAGTCCGTCAAATCCGGCTCGACCAATACCGGATTCCCTTCATACTTTGTCCATGTGCGCCCGCGATCATTGCTGTAAGCGATGCTTTGACGCTGTCGCGAGCGCTTGCTATTCGGATATTCGTCACAGTGTGTAAAAATGGCTACAAGACCGGGTTTGCCGCCAAAGAAACCGCTGGTATCGCCCCAGTCAACAACAGCGCAGCCGGAGAAGATGTATCCGTGCTCATCGGGCGCCAAGGCAACGGGCAAGTGATCCCAATGAACCAAGTCGCGACTAACCGCGTGCCCCCAGTGCATAGGCCCCCACTGGGTACTATAAGGATGGTGTTGATAGAACAGATGATATTCATCTTCGAAATAAACGAGCCCGTTCGGGTCGTTCATCCAGAATCGTTCAGGCGTGAAATGGTAGTGCGGTCGAAAAGGCTCGGAGCAGATTGTGTTTTCCACAGCTTGTCGCATTTGATATGTTCTCCTTTAGGCTTTGACACCGGTCAGCGTAATGGATTGGACATAATATCTCTGCAAGAACAGAAACAAGATCAGGATAGGTACGGAGCTAATCGTATCGGCCGCCAGTATTCTTCCCCATTGGGTTCCCTGCAAATTCGAAAATCCGGCAACCGCTACCTGTATCATCTGCCTTGCTTCATCGTTAATGACAACGAGCGGCCACAAATAGGCGTCCCATTGCCCAAGAAAGGTGATGAGACCAAGCGTGACCATCGCGGAAGCTGCTCCGGGAAGCATGATGGTCGCATAGACCCTGGCCCAGGAAGCGCCGTCGATTCTGGCCGCTTCAAGCAGTTCCCTCGGAATATCCGCAAAAAATTGAATCAATAAAAAGATGCTGAATACGGAAACGATGGAGGGAAGAATTAACGCTTGATAGGAGTCAACCAATCCCAGATCCCGAATCAATAAGTATAAAGGCACTAATGTCACTTCAGGCGGAATGATAAGCGCCGATAAAAAAATGGTCAAAATGACGCCTCTGTAAGGCAAGCTGAGCTTGGCAAAAGAAAAAGCCGCCATAGAATTCACCGCAAGGGAAAAGGCCGTCACGATGATGCCTACAAGAAGCGTATTCACCATATAACGTCCGAAGGAGATGGCACTCTCCAGAAAGATTTGTCTGTAATTATCCAGCGTCCACTCTAAGGGTATGAGTAAATGCCAGTTAAGCGAGGACGAATACTGAAAGAGTTCAGCATGCGGACGGAATGAACCAAAAGACATCCATAAAATAGGAAACACAGATATAATGGCGATAACAAGCATGATGCCTGTCCTAAGCGCTTGAACAATTCGGAGACGCACAATCCTCACCCTCTGTTAATATTCGACATCGGAACGGAACAATCTCATCTGTACGATCGCTATGATCATGACGATAAAAAACAGGATAAAAGCAGCTGCCGATGCATATCCGAGGTTCATCAACTGAAATGCAGTCTTGACGATATAAAAGACAATTGTCGTCGTGGAATCGGCAGGTCCGCCATTCGTCATAATGAAGATCGGCGCGGCCACTTTAATCGCGTCCATTGTCGTAATCACGACAACGAATGCCATCGTTCTTTTTAACAACGGCAAAGTAATATGGATGAAACGCCGTACCGCCGTGGCACCGTCTACTTCCGCAGCTTCATAAAGATTAGCCGGAATATTATTTAATGCTGCCAGAAAGATAATCATAAAAAAACCGGCTGTTTTCCAGATACAAAGGATGACGATTCCATACATGGCGTTGGCTGGATCGGTCAACAAACTGACAGATGGAAGCCCAAAACTGTTCAAGATTCCGTTTAAAATGCCGTAATCTTTATTGTAAATCAATTTGAACAACGTCGAAGCAACGCCGAAGGCCACAATAACAGGTATAAAATAAACGGTTCGGAATATCCCCGACAATTTTGATTTCTTTTTGACCAGCAGTGCCAAACCGAGCGCCATCAAAGTCTGAGTCGGGATGACCAAGATCGCAAAGTAGAAGGAATTCGAGATGCTGTTCAGAAACTGCTTGTCTTTCAATAATTGGATATAATTATCTATTCCTGTGAATGTCGATGACCCGCTTAACGAATGAAACTGTGTAAAGCTCGTGATTAATGATCGAATCATCGGGTAATAAACAAAAAGGAGCAGTCCTGCCAGCGCAGGGAGTATAAATAACCAAGCGGCAATCTTCTCCCTGCCTTGGAATGAAATAGGCCTCATGGCTGAGATCTGCCCGGATACGGGATTCGACGACTCTTCCCGCTTCATCATAATCATCACCTGCTTTAGATAAGGGTGAGGATTCCCCTCACCCCCGTTTCAATGTTCACTTCATTTGGGTCCGTTGAATCGCGGCATCAATTTTCTCCACCGCGGCGGATGTTGCGTCGTCGACGCTCAAGCCTGCAAGCACAACGTTTTCAAACAGTTTGCCCACCTCATACGTAAGCGTCGGATAGGCCGGTGTGACAGGACGGGCATGCGCGTATTTGATGGATTGTTGCATGAAGATGTTCATCGGATATTCGTTCAATTCGGCAATCGCCTGAGCCGTAGACTTTCTGGCGGGCAAGTTATGCGTTTCCTCATACCATACTTTGGCACCTTCTACGCCCGTAACCCAATTGATGAACATCCACGCTTCCTTTGGATGCTTGGATTTAGACCAAATCGCCATGTTCCAGCTGCCGTTAGGTGATGCTTGCCGGTCTTGTTTCCATAATGGCGCGATATCATAATCCTCACCCAGCTTAAACTCCGGGTGTGCGCTCTGCATGCCGGAAATCGCCCAGGGGCCGTCCATTTTAATCGCCACTTTCCCCGTTTCGAACGCCTCTGGAGGCAATTCGACCGAAGCGACCTTCTCGGTTGTGTACAGAGAGGCGAATTTTGCGATCGCCTCTTTAGCTTTTGGCGAATCCAGATAACCTTTGGCCGTTTTACCGTCAGGACTCAACACCTCGGCGCCGGCTTGCCAAAGCCATGGCATTTTGAAGAAAGCCATGGCTTCCCCGCTGGGAAATCCATATCCAGGATCCCAACCTACGATACCCTTCTCAGGATCATTCAATTGTTTTGCCGCATCAAGCACTTGATCCCAGGTCCAGGCTTCATCCGGATTTTTGGAAGGCAGCGGGATTCCTTTTTCTTCAAACATTTTTTTGTTATAGAACATGGCTACACTGGAATCGTTTAGAGGCGCAGCGTAGATCTTCCCCTCATACGTAAGACTATCAAGAACCGGCTTGGAAATATCCTCAATTTCCCCGTCAGCTTTCATATAGTCATCAAGCGGAAGCAGGACGCCTTGCTGAGCAAACGCAGCCAGATTGGGGCCATCCAACGACATAATATCCGGCGCTTCGCCGCCTGCCAGCATGGTCCGAATCTTCGTGTCGTAATCCCCGGGCGTAACTTGCATGTTTACTTTAATGTTGGGGTGCTTCTCTTCAAATGATGCAATCAGCTTTTTCATGGCGTTGACTTCCACATCGTAACTATGGCGCATGTAGGTAATAACCACTTGTTCATCATTTGGCGAACTTGTGTTGTCCGCCTGACCAGAGGATTCCGCATCAGCGCCGGGTGTACCTCCTTGTGAATTCCCCCCGGATTTCGACCCTCCACAACCGCTGATCAGAACCGCAATCAACAACATTGCGACCAGGCTCAACATGCTAACTCTTCGTTTGTGCACTTCAAATCTCCCCCTTATTCGGCTTCCAAATCTTCGAACAAGGACATGATACCACCCGCTGACAGGCGCAGGAATTCAATCTCATCGGTGATAATTTCTAACTTTTTCGGCTTCACGGCCGACTCCCGCTTCGGAGATCAATTGGGCTTTTCCCAAAATATCTCTTACACACCGTGCTGAAATAACTTGCGCTGGAAAATCCGGTTAATTCCGCAATATCCGCTATTGTTAATTTGGGATCCCGTAACAGCTTCTCGGCATGAACCATACGCAGCTCCAGGATGTAATCGCTAAATGTTTTTCCGGAAATTTTTTTGAATATCTCCGAAAGATGGGTGACATTCACATGAAAAAGTTCCGCCGTCTGCAAAAGACTGACCTCTTCCATAAAATGTTGCTGTAAGTACAACTGGACTCCGGCGACAATTTCATCGGCATTGGAACCAAGTACAGTTTCAAATTGCGGCTGCGTTCGAGATTGATTTTTCCTGAGAGAAAGCAAACAGGTCGAAAACCCATGCTTGAGTTCCATTAGCGATTTTACGGGACGACCCAGTCCCGCAGTTACTTGAACCTTCAAGTATTCTTGATGCAATGCCAGTACTTCTTGTATAAAACGTTTAACTTGATCGAATGATAGCTGATCAATCCGTACAATGCAGTAGATTCTGGTTGCAATTGCTGCATCCGCAAACGATACGACTTGTAAGCCGCTTGACTCGGCGGCTTCCCGGGTTAATTTTTGAAATGCATAGTGAAATAGTTCTTTTCGATATGGAGCGGTTTTCAGTCTGTTCTCGGGTATGGAGAACTCGAACGAAACAAACTGAACAATAGCTCCATTGCAAAGCATATGTTCAAGCCGACATTGTTTGGATTTCTCCAATATATCGGAGACACTGTGACGATCCTCGTTTACGAGCTGCATCAAAAATTGTTCTTGCAAAATTTGCAGGCTTTCAAGATATTTCGATTGCACACGTTCGTACTCGTGCATACTTGCCTGCTCCCGGTCCAACTGTGCCCTGATTTTTTGAAGAAGCGATATCAGTTCTTTACGAATCACCGGCTTGAGCAAATATTCGACCGCATCATATTTGATCGCCATACGGGCATAGTTAAAGTCGTTATAACCTGACAGCACGACTCGTTTAACTTTTGGAAAACGGATATAGCATTGTTCCAGCGCATAAATTCCGTCTTTTCTGGGCATGCGAATGTCCGTAATCATGAGGTCAACGTTTCCTTTATTCAGCTGACTCACTGCCTGTAATCCATCCGATGCCTCTGCAGCCACTCTGAATCCATGTTCTTCCCAGTTCAACTTCGCTTTCAGCCCTTGACGAATCTTGATTTCATCTTCAACGAGCAGTACGTTATACATGTTGCTCATTACCTTTCGAATAAGGGAGATCAATCGTAATCTCTGTACCTTGACCTTCCTCGGATTTTATATCCACTTCCAGATTGTCCCCATACTGAAGAGAGCATCTCGCCAACACGTTCCGAAGACCGATCTTACTGCCGTCGGGATTCAGCATGTCGAGGATACGTCGATTTTTTAGTTCACTCTGCAAATTCATAATCATTGCCCGAGACATGCCGACGCCGTTATCTTTCACGCTGATTCTGCATTTCTCGTCTCGAATGTCAGCTTCCACTTCTACGATTGCAACGTCAGCGTGATCCATGCTGTATTTCACTGCGTTCTCAACGAGAGGTTGCAGGAGCAGCTTAATCACCTTAACGCCTTTCGTTGCCGCATGATTCGAGATTTTGAAATCCAGCCGATCTTCAAATCTGCTCTTCAAAACTGCCGCAAAATTCCCAATATATTCGAATTCCTCTTCCAAATACACAATATCTGAATCAAGGCGAAGAGAGTAACGAAGCATTTGACCGAGAAATTCCGTAACCTCCATGACCTCCTCGTTCTTGCCAACCGCGGATAAGGAGCCGATCAGTTCTAGCGTATTGTAAAGAAAATGCGGATTGATTTGCAGAAGCAATGCCCGATATTCAGCATTGCGGCGCAACAAATTCAACTCGAATTCACGTCGAATGTAGTTTTCAAGTCTTCGAATCATATTTAAATACACGGACTTAAAAAATGACAATTCGCTATGTCCCGATAATTTTTCTGGAATGGAAGAGCGAGCCTTCATGAAATCCCCCAACTCCAAGTGCTTCATCGAAACGATAAAGCGGGATAGAGGTTTGGTAATACTTGTGGAGGCTCCGAAAGTCAAAATAACCGACACAAGCAAAACGATAATAATAACAAAAATCATCCCTTGCTTAATGACACGAACCTCGCTGAACAACTCGCGCTCCGGCACTTCCCCGATCAACACCCAAGGCTTCGAATCTATTTTTTGATAAATGATCAAATTCATTGTTCCGTTATAGGAAACTCTAACTATACCTTGTTTGCTGGTTCCTTTATTAATCTTGTCCAACTCTGTTCGTATCAGTTCTTCTCTTGCTATCGTCTGGCCAAGTATAGGCGTTCCTTGCTCATCGATGAGATATAGCCTGCCAGATTCGCCGAATTTAATGCTATCAAGAGGCTGCAACAGTTTCTCAGTGGCGATATTGATCTTGATGATCCCCATGTTGCTAAAAATCCGAAGCTCCGTTAACGGATAAATGAAACTGTTGACTTTGATTTTGCTGTAAGAGGAGGAAGCCGCTTGATCAGGGTCCATATGCGAGCCCGTCCAAGGAATCTTGGCATCTTTGTAGTTCCGATACCATTTCGTGTTAACAAATGATTCGTCGCCGCTCCAGATCCCGCGGTTCGTATACACGCCAATAAAGCTGATTAGGGAATGGTTGTCCGCTACCGATGACAGATAATCGCGAAAGATTTTGTTTTTTAAGGCTTGATCGGCGGGATGCGGTTGCAGCTGATTGCGGGAGGCTAGCCAGTTTTGAGTAATCTCGCTGCCCAATACTTGATAAGCGATTTCCTCAACTTGGCTGATATAACCGCTTAGCGAGATGGCATATTGATTGGTCGTTTGTAGAGACGAAGATTCGATGTCCTGGATCAAAATGTTGTCGTACTTGACCGAGAATATCCAGAACATTGCAATGAGAGGGATCGTAACCAACAACGTAAAGATGACAAATAGTCTGTTTCGGAGGGAGTAAAGCAACAGTTCCACCTCATCTATAAAGACCTGCTCGCCGCGTCCCGTATAAAACGGGACGCGGCTCGGCTATAGACAAAAGCGATCAGGAGCTGATTCATGTACTCAGCATTTCTCTAATCTCCGATAAGGAAGGCATAGCTGGGATGGCTCCTTTACGCGTCGTGGCCAGTGCGCCGACGGCATTCGCAAACCGCGCCATGCCGTAAAGCTCCTCTATGCTCGTATTGGCGATGTCTCCGTTCCGTTCAAGCACTTGATAAAGCAAGCCTCCCCAGAACGCGTCGCCCGCTCCGGTCGTATCCACCGTCGCGACCCGGAACCCCGGAACGGCAGCATACTCGTTGCCTTTGCGCACGAAACTGCCTTTATCGCCCAACGTCACGACGATGAGCGCATTCCCATAAGCTTCGAGAATTTGTTGCGTGCCTGCTTCCAGATCGCTCTCCCCCGTGATGAAGCTCATTTCTTCCTCGGAGATTTTCACCAAATCCGCTTGGCGCAGTCCCCATCGAATCGCCGATTTCGCCTGATCAAGGCTCTTCCACAAGGGAACGCGCAAATTCGGATCGAACGAGAGAAGCGCTCCGCGTTCCTTCGCCAGAGACACAGCTTTAACGGTCGCCTCGGTGCAAAGCTCATGCGTCATCGATAACGTGCCAAAATGGAAAATCGTACTTTTGCACACCTTATCTTCGGTAATGTCTTGGCTGCTTAACAGCATGTCGGCTCCAGGCTCTCGGACAAAGCTGAACGTCCTGTCTCCCTCCGAATTCAAATGGACGAAAGCCAGCGTTGTACAGGCTTCCGAAGTCGTGATCAGATCTGTTGTCGCAATGCCCGCGTCCTGCAAGGTTTGGCGCAAAAATATGCCGAACGAATCCGCCCCCACCTTGCCGACGAACGAAGTCTTCTTGCCCAGCTTCGCCAAGGCCGCCAGCACATTGGCCGGCGCGCCTCCCGGATTTTGCTCGAAAAGCGCGTTGCCGTTCGGTGAGCGGCCGGCAGGCGTAAAATCAATCAATACTTCCCCCAATGCGGTTACATCAAACAATCGTTTTCCCCACCATTCTTGGACGGCGCCCGCCGCACTATTTCCAGCCCATTCGGCAGCGCTTGCATTAACCTTCAGAGCAAAATTATATCGTTCGACTTTTGATATGTCAATCGTTTTCATAAACCCTCACATATATACAGATGATTTTTCGGATACTTTCAATTATAATGGTTTATGGTAAGGTTTTCACTGCGCGCCCAGATACGCTCTCGAAAATAGATTAAGGAGCTTATACCGTGACCATGAACATAAAAGACGTCGCCAAAAAAGCAGGCGTATCCATCACGACCGTATCCCGCGTCTTGAACAATCGAGGATACATCAGCAAAGAAACCCGCGTCAGCGTGGAAAAAGCAATGGCCGAACTGGACTACCGCCCCAATCAGATCGCCCGCGCCTTGCTTAAAAACCAGTCTTATATTCTGGGGGTCATCGTTCCCGATATCAGCCATCCGTTTTTCTCGGAATTGATCCGGTATTTGGAGTTATACGCCAGCGAGCAAAATTACAAAATCCTCATCTGCAGCTCGCTCGGCGAAGCTGAAAAAGAAGCGAATTACCTTGACATGCTAAGAGAAAACCGGGTCGATGGCATCATCATATGCAGCCATACCCTTGAGATTGAAGAGTACACCAAAGTGAACTTGCCCATCATTTCTTTCGACAGGATCATCGCGCCGAATATCCCCTATGCCGGATCGGACAACTTCAAAGGGGGAGAGCTGGCCGCTGCGCACCTCATCGAACGGGGCTGCAAAAGGCTGCTGCACATCTCCGGTCCGCTTGAGTTCGATCTGCTGCCGAACCGCCGCGCCGATGCGTTCCGCGTGACTTGCCTTAAACATGAGGTCCCGTTCAAGATCGTCGAAGGCCCGCCGCATAAAATGACGTTCGATCAAATGTACAGTTTTATCGAAGCGGAACTCGTGGGCGAGCTGTCAGCTTGCGACGGGATCTTCTGCAGCAACGACACGCTGGCTTACGCCGTCTATGCCGGGGCGGCAAATAACGGAATCAAGGTGCCCGAGCAACTGAAAATCGTAGGCTATGACTACCACAGCTTCACCCGGATGCTTCAATCTCCGCGCATCACCACGATCAAACAGCCGATCGAGCGTATCGGCAAATCGCTCTGTTCCACCATCATCAATATGATTGAAAATAAAAACGGGGAAACGCCCGCCAATCTGATTTTGGATGTTGAATTGATCAAGGGGGATACGACGTAGCAGCTGGCCAATGGCCAAATAAACCCGCAAGCGGACGCATGATAGGGCGTCCTGCTTGCGGGTTTCTCGTTGCGTTCTTGTTCTCGGCCTAACCTTTGATCCCGGTTAAGCTGATTCCCTTGATCAAATATCGTTGCCCAACCGCAAATAATACCAGAGGAACAATGAGAGAAACGATCACCCCGGCCAAAATAATGGATATGCTCGCATTGCGCATAAAGCCGCTCAACGCCGTCAAGCCCAAAGGGATCGTCATTTTCTCGAAAGTATTGATAAAAATCAGCGGACGGAAAAAATCGTTCCAGGTTGCAATAAAGCTTAACATCCCCGCCACGATTAGAGCCGGCTTGGACATGGGCAAAATAATGCTCCAAAATATTCTCCAATATCCGGCGCCGTCTATACGCGCAGCCTCGTCGTAGCTTTTGGGGATACCCGTCATGAACTGCCGCAAAATAAAAATGCCCATAGGAAAAACAAGCGAAGGCAGGAGCAATGATAAATGAGTGTCGATGATATCAAAATTCTTGAACATAATAAACAAAGGAATGACGGTAACCTGAACCGGTATCATCAATCCCGAAAGGATCATTAAAAACAGCAAGTTTTTCCCTTTGAAATTCATCCTTGCAAACGCATAAGCCGCGCATGCCGAGATTAAGCATTGAAGGATGGTCGAAGGCACCGCGATCTTCAAGCTGTTCAGAATAAAGGTAAAAAACGGCACCTGCTGAAAAACCTCCAGATAGTTGCTGAAATCGAAGGTTGTAGGAAAAAACGAGGGGGGAAGCCGGAAGGAATCCTTGGGCAATCTTAAAGACGTGGCAAGCATCCAACTGAAAGGCAGCAGCATGAACAAGCCAATGACCAGCAAAATGAAATGCTGCATACTTTTACCGATATAATAGCTCATTTTTTTACGCGTCACTTCCATACAACCCCCTTATTCGTTCCCATATTGTACCCACTTTTTAGAAATGGCGAATTGGATAATCGTAACCGCCATGATGATCAAAAACAGACAAGTGGCGATTGTCGACGCATAACTCATCCTCTGGGCTTCGAAGTTCCTGAAAATGAAAAGACTGACGGTAGTGGAAGCCATGCCGGGGCCGCCGCGGGTCAGCACATACGGTTCGTCAAACAGTTGAAGATAATTGATGAACGACAGTACGATGACCATAAATGTGGTCGGCGTCAGCATCGGCAGCGTAATATGAAAAAACTTTCTCCAACCGTTGGCTCCGTCAATTTCCGCCGCTTCATAATAGCTATTCGGGATGTTCTGAAGCCCGATCATATAGAATAAGAACGGCGTGCCGATAAACTTCCATACGCTGAATATCATAATGGCAGGCAAGGTCCAGCCCGGGGATACGAGCCAGGGGATATTTTCAATTCCCAGAAACCTTAAATAATAATTGATAACGCCCAAATCCGTATCAAAAATAAAGGCCCAAGCTACGGCCACCGATGTCGTCGTTACGATGGTCGGGAAATAAATCACTGTTCTGTAGGTGGACATCAACCGTTTCCCTACGTTCAGCACAAGATAAGCAAAAAGCAGACCCAGAGTGGAATGAATCGCCACCAACGGGAGCATAAGCTTCGCGGTGTTCCCGAAAACCAAAGGGATATCCGGATCCGTGAAAAAACGAACGATATTGTCCCATCCGACAAAGACGGGTTCCTTTACGATATCGTATTGAAAAAAGATAAGCGCAAAGGAAACGAGCATCGGGATGCCGAAAAAGCATAAAAACAATAACACTGCCGGTGAAACAAACAAATAAGCTGCAATCGTCTCCTTACGGTTTTTTGCCATTTTGACTTATCCTCCGGTGAGAATTCTTCAACCTTTTATCAGACATGAAGTCGGCAAGGCAACCTTGCCGACTTGACTGATCTTATGATGGAGCGACTACTTCCCCACGATTCCGTCGATTTCTTTGGCAGCCGCTTTCATCGCGTCTTCAACCGTCATTTGATTCGAATAAACCATAGACAAGTACTTCGTGAACGCGTTCGCAACATCGGTGTACTGAACCGGAGCTTGTATCGGCACCGCGATATCGGCACTATCCCCGAAAATTACTCCGTTATCCGGTTTTTCGTTCGGAAGCAATTCCTTCATGACCGAGACGCGCGAAGGGATCGAATCCGTCGCCAGGAAATTTTTCTGCGAATATTCGCTGCCGGACAGCCATGCCGCGAGCCGCATCGCCTCTTCCGTATGCTTGGACGTTTTCAATACCGGGAAAGCTCCGGTTCCGAAGGCGACCTTTTGCGTTTGGAATTCGGGCAAATATTGCACGTCGAAATCCGTAAATTGGTTATCTTGATAGCCAAGAATTGGCCATCTTCCGGCTGGATACATCGCCAGTTGCCCCGTCATAAAGAGACGAGAAGCATCGACATTAGGACCGGGAACCGGCGACACCTTATATTTGTATACCAGGTCGTGCATAAATTGGATGACTTCGATAGCCTTCGGATCGTCAAGCGTACTCTTGGTCATGTCTTCGTTGAGAATGCTGGCGTTGTTGTTGTAAAGAAAACCGGTCGTCAGAAAGTAGTCCGAAGGGATCATGAATCCGTATTGTTTTTGACCGTTCTTTTCTTTCGTCAAGGCTTGGGCATATTGCAGAAACTCATCCTTGGTCCATGTTCCGTTCGGCATCTCAAGGCCGGCTTCCCGAAGCAGCTCGGTATTGATATGCATCACGACGTTGTTCCAGTCCCAGGCAAGCCCGTAGGTTTTTCCGTTGATTTTGAATGGAGCATTGATGTTGGGATGGATATCCCCGATGTTGACCGACTGGACGAAATCCGGATTGGCCGCCAAAAAGTCGTCAAACGGCATGGCCAGATCGTCGTTTACAAGCTGCTCAATGCCTTCAACTGCAAGGCGGAGCAGATCGGGCGAATTCCCCCCTGCGATCATCGTCTTCACTTTCGTAATATAATCGGGCCATCCGCTGAATGGAATGAAGACAAATTTTACCGTGACATGCGGATTTGTTTTCCTGTACTCGTCTATCAGTGCGTTCAGCTTCTTCTCGGCTCCCGGATCGCTGGGATACACCAAAGTCAATTCGACGTTTTCTTTCCCTCCGTTGTTCCCCGATGCTTCGGGTTGGGCGCTTTCCGGATTTTGGCCCGCGTTCCCGTTAGAGCTTCCACATCCCGAAAGAACCAGCAACAAAGAAACGAGCATAACGATCAGCCTGAACCCCATCTTGTTGTTCATTTTTAACTCTTCCTTTCTTTTTGTAGAAAAAGCCGCAATCCGTTTTATTCCAATAACCCTTCGGTGCGCTGCCTTCTATCCGGCAATTGAGGAAAAGGCACGGTTGGCAGCGTCTGATACCAATAAGCCACACTGCAATAGTCGTCGCTTCTCTCGAACAGGCAGAGGTCCGAGCCTTGTTCCGTCCCGACCGCCCTGTAGGTGCTTGCAAGACTGCCGTAAGCGCTGACGGCCTTCTCGCGCGATCCGGCTCCGATCTGCTGAATGGTAACCTTCAAATCGGATTGAAAATAGATCGGATCTTTGACATGAAAGCGATAGAGAGAGTATAGCCCTTTCTCGTCGTCGATCAGAGGCGCTCCCTGATACGGCGTGCATACTTCTCCCGTCCCCCAGGCACTGCCGATATAGTCCTCCGTTCCGGTCCCGCAGATCGTCGGATACTCCCGGTCGCCGTCCAAATAAAATTTCACTTCCCCTTCACCCCACCACTCTTCAAGATAAGGGTAAAGATTACGGATTCCGATCACCGTCCCCAAATAAACACCGCGTCCCTGGACACCGTCGAGGATGACATAGTCTTCCTTCAACGGAGGATTGCTTCTTCTGAACTGAGCGTGGAAGTACCCGATATTGTCCAACTCGTCCCCTACCGTAAAGTCGATTTGGTAAAAAAACAAGGGGATGTCGGAACCGGAATCGTTCTCAACGGTGATCCGCGCTTCTTCTTTGAAAGGCATCGGAATCCAGCAATTGAACCCCCGTCCCTCCTGCATGCCCACACACTCCGTGATGAGATGCCGTTGTCTGCCGTGGGCCACTCCGAAAAAATCACCCAAGGGCACTTCCACGCTTGGGTGCTGCTGACCGTCCCAATATATTCTGATGATCACATTGCGCATATGCTGGATTTGATCCGGAGGAATGGTGCACCAGATTTTGCGTATTACGCCCGGTCCCCGGGTATTCAGCAAGGTATAAGTTTCACCATCCTTTAGCGGTTCTATGCATGGCGCCCCTTTTCTTCCGTTATTCAGCTTCCCGCCATTTCCTTTTTCTGCCTGCGGATTTTCCGTTGTGGCAGACAAGCTGCTTACGTTCTTAAGTTCGTACCACATTTCGTCGTCCCCTGTCGTCTGAATGGATTATGATGCATGCGTTCTGCCAAGCCTAACCGTCATTCCCCCGTCGATAATATTTATGCCCAATTTTTTACCTAAAAAAAAGCGCTTGCAGATCGATTACAAGGCTATTATACAAGCGAGAATTTGTTTGTGTCAATCGTTTTCATATATTGTCACAAATTTAGCCTGAATTTCGCAAAATATATACATGAAATCGGCGATATATTGCATGATATCATGCAAATTCCACAGATATTTCGTGTGGTAAGGTTTTCATATAATTGTTGGTATTCGAGAAAATAAGAAAACAGCGGGTTAAACCCGCCGTGAATTTAAATCATGCGCAGATGCGACTGTTTATATGCGGGTCTCCACTCTCACATTGGAGAATCGCGCGCTTCCTTGGCTCACGAAGCAACCGAGCTTCCCTTCGGATATATCGTACATCCGGGCGCTCATCGCCTTTCATGCCTGGGCGCCATGGCTTCCAACCTGGCCAATGGAGCTCTTGATACTGGCATTCAACGTATAAATTTTGAGCGAGCGCACGATTCGGTCTCCTGCCGGTCCGGTTATTCTCAAACCCAACGAATCCGAATCCGGAAATATCAAATCCGTCAGCGCCGCCTTTCCGTCATCGGCAAAAACTTCTACGGATGAGCGGTCGACAAATATGCGAAGGCGGAAAGGGGCGTCTCCCTCTTCCAGCTTGACAACATGTCTTCCCGCAAATTCCGGATGAAAATCCGATCTGCCGGAACGCGTGCGATCTATGAACAATTCACTGGAATCGGGGTCGTAACCAATGACGGTTTCTTGTTCGCAAGATAACCTGACCTTCAATTCAAGTGTCTGCGATATTCCCGGGATGAATTCGGCTTCCAACTCAAAACTGTCCAATTGCAAATCAGACAATCGCAGGTTCGCTTCCTCAACCGTTAAATTTATCAAAGACAATAAGGGCGATCTAATCCTTTCCAGTTCTCTAACCGGACGCTGGATAAGTGAAACTTCCCCTCCCCGGGTTTCCAGCGATAATTGTCTCGGCAAGGTCATTGCGCTTCTCCAACCAACGGTTGGCGTCAGGTTTGCATATTTCCAATTGCTCATCCATCCGATATAAATTCGCCGCCCGTCCTCCTCCGGAAGATCGGACCAGCTCACGCCGGCGTAATTGTCCCTGCCGTGATCCAGCCATCTTACCGCAAGCGAAGCCTCGTCATTCGTGAATGTGCGACCGTCAAAATCACCGGTAAAGTATTGGGTTCTAGATCCTTCCGGTTGGGAAGGATCGTCGCCAATACTAACGAGCATCACCCATTTTGTTTGCAGCGAATCTCCATCTACAGCTAGAGGAAACAAGTCCGGACATTCCCATACCCCATCGTGGGAGCCTATGCCGTTACCGAATTCGCTGGCAAACGTCCAATCCTTCAAATTGGGTGAATTGTAAATACAGACGGTCTGACCGGAAGCCAGAATCATCACCCATTTTTCCGTAGGTGGGTGCCAGAATACTTTGGGATCGCGGAAATCGACGAACTCCGGGTTTTCCAATACCGGATTGTCAGGGTACTTGATCCAACTGCGTCCGGAATCCGTGCTATAGGCCAAACTTTGCCGCTGACGTACTTGGTTCGAGCCCGGTATGATGTCATGATGCGTAAAAATCGCAACTAACCCCGGTTTGCCGCCGAAAAATCCGGAAGTATCCGCCCAGTCCACGACCGCGCTTCCCGAAAAAATCGTTCCGTGTTCATCAGGTGCCAGGGCAACCGGCAAATGCTCCCAAGAAACGAGATCCGAGCTTACCGCGTGGCCCCAATGCATCGGACCCCAGGTTGTTCCGAATGGATGGTGCTGATAGAAAAGATGGTATTCGCCTCCGAAATAAACCATCCCGTTCGGATCGTTCATCCAATTGCTAGGCGGTGTAAAATGATAGGCAGGACGATAAATATCCTTTGAAACGATAGTCATCAATGGTTCTCTCCTTTGGAATCCTCGGATCTCTATTTAAGATGATAAAAGCCGTATCTCTCAGCCATGGGAACCGATTTGTAAGGATCCATTTGCCCTGGCGCTTGATACCAATATGCAGTTACTGCGTATAGACATTTGTTGTCTTGCTCCCAAATATCGTTCTTATATTTTTCTATGAAACCTTCGAATGATTGCAGGAATGGAACATTGTCTGCAATGTGGAACCGATTGACCGAAGTATGTCCGTTCGCATCGATTTCAATGAAAGGTTGACAAGCAAAACCGCTGTCAAACATAGGGAACGGCGGCTCGGCAGCCCAAGCGTAACCGATATAGTCTTCACTCCCCGTGCCGAAAGTCGAAGGGAACTTTTCGCCGTCGACGAAAAACTTTTCGTCTCCCTCCCCCCACCACCAATCGATCGTTTTCCGATCCCATCGGCCATACCACCATGTTTCGGGTTTTTCCTCGGGTATTTTCCAGGCGTTATAAACATGAAGATGAATTCCGCAAAATCTTCCTGTGCCCTTCAGAAGGAGAAGCGGCCAGTCGGGCCATCTGTCCCCGCTTTCATTAAAGCGGTTCACTTCCAGATCTACAAAATTTCCTCTGTGCCATTTGGCGTGAAACCGCAAAAGCGAGTCCGTCTCCTTCACGGGCAATTTTTCGAGCTCAACCTCCATGGTCAACTCCACCGTCCGGTCCCCAGCGTTCTCCAGTTCCAGCAAAGCGCCCGAAGAAAACGGCATATACCAATAACTGCGGAATTCATGAGAGTCCATACTGAGCGGGAGTGACCGGAAGTCGTTAATCCCCGGCGCGCTTCCGAAGAAATCACCAAGCGGCGACCAAACGGACGGATGCTGCTCTTGATCCCATTTGATCGAAAGGGTCAGCTCCCTCAACATGCGACGTTGATCTTCCGTCTCTTCCTTCTCAATCCCTGTAACGGCTGCCGCAATCCTTCGAATGGCCCCGGAACCTGCATAATCCAATATGTTGACCTTGCTTTTGGGCGGGACATCAACCTTTTTTTTCACCACGAATGTGTCCTCGGACGTTTCCGAATACGGTGATTTTCCTCGCAACTGGAGAATTCTATCCACCTCTGCCAAGGCTATGGAAGTTGGTCGATCGAAAGCTCCGGTAAAGGAAGGCACCTTCGTTTGCGGTGGCATTAACGTATAGGTGATATGGTAGTAATTTCCCCAACCCTCATCCAAGACGATTTTGCAATGACGTTGAAAAGGGATGGGAATGAAACAGTTTCGGCCTCTAGACAAGGTCGGAAGCAAATTCGGAAAGTTCGCGGGGCATCTTTCGTCGCCGAATGTTTCGAAAAAATCTCTAAAAGGTTTTTGAAGGACGGGCTCGTCCTCACGGTCAATATAGATCCGGATGTCGCCTTCTTTCGGATCGGCCGACCAAAATCTCCAAAGTACGCCCGGCCCCTCTAGCTCCAAAGCGACAATGCTGCCGCCTTCTTTTCGGAGATACCCGTCTCCATCCTGATTCGCGCCCCAGTCCTCGTATCGTCCGGTCTCTTCGTTGTAAACGGAGCGGCGGTCGTAGCTGGAAAAACAACCGGATTTTTCGCCTTCGATGGGGGGGATTGCCAAGTGTTTGAGATCACAAATCCTTCTGACAAGATCAGGATAGGTGTATTCTCGATGGATTGATGCACTCATATTTCCGGTCTCCTCCTCGTCTACTTTAGGCCTGTCATCGTAATTCCTTCTACGATCCTCTTCTGGAACAGAATATAGAATACAATTACAGGCAAACTGGCGATCGTAGCTCCTACCAATACGCTTGATAAATCCGTCCAATACTGGCCTTGAAACAGAGCCAGGCCAATGGGCAGCGTATACTTGCTGAAGTCCGTAAGCATGAGGAACGGCCACAGGAAATCGTCCCATGCTCCAATGAAGATAAAGATGGAAAGCGCCGAGATCGAAGGCCCCATCAAGGGGAGAATAATCTTATGAAAAATACGAAACTCGGATGCCCCGTCAATACGGCAAGCTTCTATAACTTCCGATGGCACAGTATCGACAAATTGTTTCATAAGGAATATGCCGAAGCTGTTTGTTATAAACGGCAATATTATAGACGTATAACTGTTGAGCCAGCCGAACCACATCATTTCCTGGTATAGGGAGATTATAGTAACCGGCCACGGAATCATCATGGTGGCGAGGATGAGTCCGAATACAATTTTATTGCCGGCAAAGTTTATTTTCCCAAGCACGTAACCGATAATCGAACTCGTATATACGACAAGCGCCGTTTTGACTATTCCGATCCATACGCTGTTATAAAAGTAAATTAAAAAATTGTTTTCTTCGCCCAGCACTTTCCTGTATCCCGATAAGGACCACTCTTTCGGCCAAAACGTGGGAGGGAAAGCATTCAATTCGGCGGTCGTCTTGAACGAGGCGAGAATCATCCAAATGAATGGTCCAAGCATGAGCAAGGAACCGCCGGCCAACAACGCGTAGACCAGCAAGCGACCTGGAGAAAAGCGTTTTGAGCTCATATCTTAATAGCTCCAATCCTTTTTAGAAACTTTTAACTGAATGTACGTAAAAATCATGACGATCGCAAAAAGAAGAAATGAAAGAGCGGATGCGACACCGAAGTTGTATTTCTGAAAAGCTTCTTGATAGACCAAGTAAACGGTAGTCGTCGAAGACGTGCCCGGTCCTCCGTCGGTCAATATGAAGATTTGTCCGAAGATTTGCATAAACCCGATGAAAGAAGTGACCACAACAAACAATAGGGTCGGTTGCAGCATAGGCAACGTAATACTTCTAAAAATTTGAAACTTGCTTGCGCCATCCACCTTTGCCGCTTCATAAAACAGGCGAGGAATCGTTTGAAGTCCGGCAATAAAAAGAATGATGGCATATCCAAGTTCTTTCCATACGGTCATGATGATGATCGACGGAATGACGACATGCTCATCAAGCAACCAGGCAAAGCCTTCGAAACCAAACAAACTTAATAGCCCGTTAATAAAACCGTAGGTTGGATCATACAGCGATTTCCACACGATCGAAACGGCGATGACGGACGTTACAACAGGAAAAAAATAGGTCGTGCGAAAAAGCGTTTTCCATTTTGTGACTGAATGGATGCCGAGCGCAATGAACAAAGCCAGAACCGTGCGAATGACGACAATTCCGACCGTCAAATAAAACGTATTCAGAAGCGTATCCCAAAACAGTTGTTCCTTCAGAATGTTTCGGAAGTTCTCGAATCCGATAAACCGAAAGGTACCGTTCAAAGGCTTCCAATCGTAGAAGCTTCCGAATAAGGAGTACACAATAGGAAACAACATAAATATCGTAAAATGCAGCAGAAAACCGCCAATAACGAGTCTGACCATCCACTTTCTGTCGTTTTGAAACATTCGGGTGACGCGTGTTCGAATGAATGCCATATTTTTAAGCTCCCGGTTTATCACCCAGAACTAACCGCCGATTGCGGGTTAGTTCTGAGTTCAAATAAAGATTATTGTTTCATGTTATCCGCATTTTTAAAGTACTTGCGTTCGATAGAGACAAATCCTGTATCCTTGAGATCCTTATTAATCATCTTGGAGGCATTGTCAATCGCTTGCTGAAGCGGGACGTTATTAATGAGGAAATCTTCCTCCAAATACTTTTTCATATCCTGTTCCCAGATCGCCGGTACAGGTCCGACCCAGATTGTTCTGTCCAATGCCTCGGATTGGACTTTCACGACTTGATCGTTCAGTACATCCGGATGGTTATCCAGGACATATTTGCTCGGCGCGTTGCTGTTTAACAAGTCGAATTTGACAAGGAGATCGTCATTGGCCAGCAGGAATTTGATGAAATCAAACGCGATCGCTTGATTTTTGCTATTTTTGCTTACGGCAGGGCTGGCTTCTCCATTGTTCCGATCATATGCGACAGGCTCTTGTCCTTCAAAATGCGGAAGCTTGAAGAACCCGTATTCGAAGTCCGGGAAGTTCACTTGATTATATCCGCCGAACCAGCCCCATGAATAAACCATCGCGGCTTTACCGGATCCGAAAGATTCCCTCATGGTCGGCAAAAGATTGGAGCCGACTTTCTCAACGTCATACAGATCTTTCAGCCATTGCGCATGTTTGAGAACTTCAGGATGATTCAAATTTGCCGATTGCCCGTCCTCTCCGAAAAACCACAAACCGCTTTGCGCATTCATTGCGCCAAGCACGTACTGGAATTCTCCATTGTAGTTAAACCCTGCGCGAATCACCTTGCCCGTGTTATCGTATTTCGTAAGTTTTTTCGCAATTTGCGCAAGCTCTTCCCAGGTTTCCGGAATATCGGCTTCGGTAAGACCAGCCTCTTCGAAAGCTGCCTTGCTGTAATAGATGCCTGAAGTCATAATCCCCATATCGATGTAATAAAGCTTCCCGTCTACTTCATGCTGATCCACTTGCCTGAAATCCTTCTTTAGCGTTTCATAGGGCAAGATTTCTTCAGGGTATGGCGCCAGGTTGGGAATCAATTGATTCATAGAGTTGTGAATAAACAACAAATCAGGCGCGCTGGATCCTTGCAGCGCCACGGCAATTTTCGTGTTGTAATCATTCCCCGCAACATTTACCACATCGAATTTTACATTCGGATGAATCTTGGAGTATTCGGCTGCTGCTTGGACATAATAATCGTAAAAGTTAGGCGTGGACCAGAAAGTCAACTTGGCCTCTTTGCCTTCGTTAACTTGAACATTGGGATCATACTTCAACTCGCCGCCGCCGATAATCGGTAATCCGCCTGATGCAGCGGGGCTCTCCCCTGCTTCAGACGAAGGTGAAGCAGTTTGTCCATTGCTTGGCTTCGATTCGGAATTGTTTCCCGTGCCGCATCCTGCAACCGCCAGAATGAGACAAAACGACAATAGCAGTACGCTCATTTTTTTGTTCATGTGAACTCCCCTTAAACGAATGATTTACTTTACGAGTGAATGAATAAATTGGAGAACAAAACCAATCATCTACTTGTCATGAACCACCTCCTTAAATTATATAAACGTTTACGTAAACGTTTTTCTTGAATTGAAAAAAAATTTAGCATGATCCTCTAATCATTAATTCGGTTGGCAAACGGTACTCCTTTTGGCCTTTGTTCTTGCCGTTCATGATATTTAGCATGATTTCTGCAGCCTTATATCCGATTTCATAGGAGGGCTGCCTGATTACCGTTAAGGGAGGGCTCGTTATTTTGGTCCAATCATAATCATCGAATCCGATGATCGCCAGCTCATCCGGTATGATAATTCCTCTGTCCTGAAGATAATTCATGCTGCCCATGGTCAGGACATTATTCGCAACGAAGAGAGCCGTTATCCCTTGCATAAGCAATTCCTCAACGCTTGCGTAGCCCTCATCGAAGCTTGATTTCGCAACCTTTACCAAAGACTTGTCATAGGGGATACCGAAGCTCTCCAGAGCGCTTTTATACCCTTCAAATCTTTCTTTGCTTGTCGTTATGCTCAATTCGCCGGTAAGGAAACCGATTTTTTTGTGGCCTTTTTCGAGCAATAAACGAACGGCATGATAAGAGCCGGTCAATCCGTCAGATAAAACATAGCTCCCGGGGAATCCGCTAGGTTTCCGGTCAATGAAGACGACGGGAAAGCCAGGCTTGAATATTTCCTTCAAATACGAAGCATCGTCGGAAACAGAAGCAATAATCAACCCGTCCACTCTTTTGGAATTAAAAATACGGATTTGCTCTTTTTCCTCTTCAATCTCTTCGGTAGAATTGTTGCTGAGAAGCAGATGATACCCCTGATCTTTAAGCTTGTTTTGAATCCCCCGCGCAATCGTCATGAAGAAGAAATTCGAAGTATCCGAAGGTAATATGGGCACGACTAATCCGATTGTATTCGATTTCTGATTCCTTAAGCTTTGAGCAATCGAGTTGGGCCGATAGTTTAATTGTTCCATCGCTAACTCGACTTTTTTCTTGGTGTCTTCGGATACGAACCGCGTTTTGTTGATTACGTGAGATACAGTTGCTATAGAAACCCCAGCCAATTCGGCGACCTTCTTAATTCCTGTGGCCATATTGTATATATCCACCTTTGAAGTTTCAGAAAAACGTTTTTCTGGACTAAGCATACACCGTATCCGTTTTCAGTGTCAACTACGCACCTTCACAATGCAGAAGCCCCAGCCAGGCAGCTCGATCTGCTCGCCGCTGGATACCGTTCGATTTTCAAGCAATTCCAAGCCGTCATTGCCCTGATAGGCGAAGCTTTGCGACTCAGCCGTATAATTCAAGTAGAAGCGCACGGATTCCCAGTGCCAATGCCCCAGCCAGTCCAGCATTATCTCCGAGATCAGGAGGTACAATATAGGTGTCGATGTCGTCGTTCAATGCAGACACCGCTACGTAGCCGTTCAGTTGCTTCCTTACCTCCGCACGTATAAGCGGAAAAAGCTGCCGCTGCTGCATGACGCCGCCGCCGAGAATGATTTTTTCCGGCGACAACAGCAAAATTGCCGACGTGAGCGCTTGTGCAATGTAATAGGCCTCAATCTCCCAGGCCTTGTGGCCTGCCTCCAGCTTGCTGCCTTTCATTCGCCAACGTTTTTCGAGAGCGGGACCGGAGGCCAATCCCTCCAAACAATCGCCATGGTAGGGACAGATACCTTCGAAGCTGTCATCCTCATGCCTTCGTACTCGAATGTGCCCTCCTTCAGGATGAACGAGCCCATGCACTAACTTCCCTCCCGAAAATACTCCTACACCGATACCGGTACCTATCGTAACGTATAAGCAGTTATCCAGTCCTTTCGCCGCTCCCCAAGAGGCTTCTCCGAATGCCGCTGCATTAACGTCTGTATCCAAAGCGATGGGGATATCGAACCGTTCCCGAAGTGTGGACAGAAACGGATAATTCGACCAGCCCGGCTTCGGGGTTGTCGTCATATGGCCGTATTCGGGGTGCCGATGGTTAAGATTAATCGGACCAAAAGTACCGATACCGATGGCTTCCAGCCTTTTCTCGCCAAAAAATGTGATAACGCGATGCATCGTCTTCTCGGGAGTCTCCGTCGGAAAACTGATCCGTTCTTCGATTCGCCCCTGTTCGTCGCCGATGCCGCATACGAACTTTGTTCCTCCCGCTTCAATGGCTCCGATCTTCACCTGTACCAGCCTCCTTCCGATATGTTCGTTCTCGATTATAATGATATTAAATGAATCCAATCGTTAAAACGTGGAAAAAGCGCCCCCCTTTGAACCATAAGGGTGGCACGCTTTCTGCAAATTTCGTGCTTTACACTTCGCCATATTCCCCTATACTTTATTCCGCCCAGTGCACAGCTACCATCAGATGCCCATCGATTCGGGGCACGGTAAATTCGATCCTGCCGTCGTTCTCGGCAAATGACAGGGCTTCCCCGACAGGAACAAGCTCGACTGCTTTCACTTTGCGTCCAAGATTCAGACTTAGCCGCACGTCATGCAGCGGAATGACATCTTCGATAATGTCCATCGTTGCGCTTCTTCTCTCGGGGATATAGTGCAGCAAATGAACGATCGATCTGCGTTCTTCACTCTGACGGGTCATTGAAGCTGCCAATGTCGAAGGTCCGTCATGACGCAGCAAAGGTTCCGGCAATAGCATCTCTAGGGCGTTCAGGATAAGCTGCTTGCACCATCTTGGGGCATTCTCGTGATATTGCGTAAATACGGGATGCATGAAATAAATGGCTCTTCCCCGCTGAACAATTGCCGGATAGCCCCTTTTGCCCGATGATGGCGTATGCGCGTGTGAAGTGAAGTGTTCATAGGCGCGATTGAAGAAGGGCTCATGCGTCCAAGCCAATACCGACTCTTCATCCTTCGCTTCAACCAGCGATCCCTGCTTGTACATGACATATTCCGTTTCATGCAGTCCCGCTCCGATCTCGCCGCGCGGCACGATATAATCTGGGCTGAATGGAGCCGCTCCCTTGTATCTCACACCCAAAAGTTCCAGGTTAAAATCCGTCTTCTCCGCATCCAGACCGGATTCGTGAGAAGCGATCAAGGCGCCCCCGTTGCCGACAAACTGTTCAAGCCGTTCGGACAGCCGTCGGGACACCGGAATCACATCCGGGAGAATCAACAACTTATACGCGCAGAAATCCGCCTCCGAATCGATAAAATCGAATTGATATCCGCCCTCTTGGAGCATTCGGCAGATGCCTTCCGAAGCGGCCGGCAGATTGCCGGTTCCCGCACCGTAGAACTCTTCGGGGGTGAATACGCCAATCTCTGTCACGGGAACGGCTCCTTGACACCAGGGCTCCTTCTTCTCCACTTCAGAGTAGACGGAACCGATCAGTTCATACATCGGCGCAGACAACATACCGGACGGCTCCAGTTGATCGCCTATGCTGCACTTGGCGCCCTGGGCAAGCATACTGTATACCTCATACTCCAGTGCCGCTCTGTTGCGGAACGAATGGAAATCTCCCCATGCCGTATGGAATCTCCCCGTCATCCCGATCAGTTCGGTCTTTAGCGTACGAACATAACGTACGGAAACCGGAAAATCCATGTACCCCCAGGGACCGCCCGGAAGCGACTCAAAAGCGGCATAGGAATAACCGTCCAGCACAGGCTTGTCAACAGAGCCCACGTGTCCTTTATTATAGAAAATCGTATACGACGGATTTAGGCTCCGGACAAAAGCGCTCATATCCCGTACGAAATCTTGATACACATCTTCGGAAAATTCGGTGCGGTGCCGGGGATTCTTCGGATCCAGGCCTCTCTCCCGCATCCCTTCAAGACAATTTCTGCAGCAGCATTCCACGATGAACGAAGCGTCGAACCATACGCCTTCGACCGGAATCCGCTCCAACGCCTCGGCCAGATGATTTTTAAGAAACTGCCTGTAAGGCGTATTCACGCACAGATTGGTATAAAAGCCGGCCTCGAAATACGTTTTCCCCTCATAGTCGCTATAGGCGCCGTCCGCAGTGATCGCGATCCATTCCGGATGCTCCCGCACGGTATAGACATCCCATCGAACTGTCGTGTACAGGTTGACGTGAATATCCTTCGCATGACAGGCGGCCGCCTGTCTCTCCAACAGATCGTTTCGGTTCATCCCGGGATGGATCCTTTCCGGATACTGTTCGGAATCATAGTACATCATGCCGTGGTGACAGCGGGCGAACAAATTGATCGAATTGACCCGCGCCTGAGTCAGCCTGTCCGCGAAAGCATCAGGATCGAACCGCTCCCCGATGCCCGGAATCAGCTCGCTGTTATGAAAATCCAGATGGATTTGTCTGAATCGCAATTCATTCGTTTCCATTGTCTGCTGCACGTCCTCTCGTTATATAGCCATCTCAATATCGGCGAATTGCGCTTCGCCCTCGCTGACAAAGAAACCCCATTTCCCTCTTCTCAAGTTATACAGTCTCGCGCTGAGCGCCACCCAGTCGTCTACATAAACGACGCATATCGAATCCTCGATGATCACTTTGAACTCATGCCAGGAATCGGACAAACCCTCAATCGGACGCTCGAGTTCGATCAGATAAGGTTTGTCTCCGTTAATCTGCCAGGAATCCGCCCCCTCCTCCTTGATCTTTCGCGGCCACATATCGAATACCAATCTGCTTCTCCCCGGTTCAAAGCGGATATAATAAGCCTGTTCATAATCATCGCTGGCCCGCAGCATGATTCCGCAGCCTCTGGTGCCGGCGGTCATCCGTACCTTGCCGGAAAGGATACAGCGTAACGGCATATCTCTGCGCGAGCCGATGCAGGCGAAAGATTCCGCAGCGCTAATCCGAAGCGAGTTCTTATCGATGGACCAGTCTCCGATCCCGGGCGACCAATCCAAAGCCAAACGACTTGCGAACACGTCCTCAATCTTTCTGGACGGCTTGACGCCAAGAGAGCCGTCCGGCTGCTGGACCAGCTCATGAATAACCAGACTGCCCGCCCATTCCCAGTCCTTGTAATCGTTCTCCCGCTCCTTCGTCGGATTCCATCCAAAGATATAACGGGTCGCGCCGTCCGAGAACGTTTTGCCCGCATAGAAAGCGCGGCTGTCGAAGGAGTCGTTCTCCGGCGCCAGCCAGGGACCTTGCAATGTCTTGCTCATGCGATAATGAGTAACGAACTTTTCCGAGAAAGTCGAATAAACCAGATACCACCAATCGCCCATCTTGAACAAATCCGGACATTCATGCGTCAGATAGAGCCCGGGGCTCCAGAAAGGCTCACGTACTTCCCACTCCTTTAGATCCTTGGAAACGCAAAGTCCGATACATCCCCTTCTCCGATTCGGACCTTCATTCACTCTCGCGGCCAGCAGCATCCAGTAAGCCTGGTCTTCTTCATTCCAGAAGACGTACGGATCGCGCCAATCATGAAGCTCATAGATGGAGGTGTCCGGATAAAGGAGGTCCTCCGGCCGCTTCTCCCAATGCAACAAATCATGGCTTACCGCATGCATGACAACCTGAAGCGGCGACCCCTGCACGCTTATCGCAGGATTGTAGCCCGTATAGTACAAATGATAGACGCCGTCCTTCTCTAGGATGCTTCCTGTAAAGGCGTTACGATCCTGATCCTCCGGCTCGCCGCAAGGCAGCACAGGGCCGTGTTCTTCGAAATGGACGAAATCGTCGGTACTGACCATATGCCACGAGGTTCCAAGATTGGCCCTGTCTCGATTGTCGAACAAGTAGAACAAGGCGAATTTACCATCCTTATAATAGGGGATAACGTCTCCGACCCAGCCCTTGTCCGGCTTGTAAAATAGTTGATTCATGTTCATCCCCTCCGTTCTCCTCTTTGCTATCCTTTAACCGCACCGGCTGTTAAACCTGCGATCATGTACTTCTGACAGTACAAATACAACAGCACAATGGGAGAAGACGCAATCACCAGATCGGCAAACACATAGTTCCAATCCCTGAAGTAGCTCCCAAAAAATTTGAAAATCGTTAGCGTAACGGGCATCATTCCCGGATCATTCAGAAAATAAAGGGGGATCATAAAATCGTTCCAGACGTTCATGGACAGGAAAACCACGTTCACCGCAATCACCGGCTGCAGTAAAGGAAGCACGGTCAAAAAGAACATCCGATAAGGCCCGCAGCCGTCGATAACCGCCGCTTCATCCATCTCCCTGGGAATCCCTTTCAGAAAACTGGTAAATATAAAGATGCTCCAGGGCAGCAGCATGCCAATATAGATCAGAATGACGCCTGCATAAGTGCCGTATAACTGCAGCGCCTTCAACAGTCCGATCGTCGGGAAGATCGACAGAGGCGCAACCATGCCGATAATGAACAAATTATAAATGGCTCCCGATACCCTCGTATTCCTTCTCTGCAGAACGAAAGAACATAGCGAGCCAAGCAAGGAACAGGCCAATACGGTAATCAGCGTAAAGATTAAACTGTTACCCATCGCCTGACCGAGTCCTCCCATTGAAAACACATACGCGTAATTGTCAAAACGCCATTCCGTGGGCAAGGCCAGGTTAAATAAAGATGCCTCCCTTGAATTTTTCAAGGAACCCAGCACCATGATCATTAAGGGAATAAGGACGATGCCGCTGCATAGAATCATGAACGCTTCGAATACGACATTCCCGTTCCCGAACAACAAGCGCCTCAGTCTCATTACATCTCTACCTCCCTTCTTCTGGACAACGAAGACACGATCAATGTAAGGACAACAATAAAGGCAAAAAGAACGAGTTCCATTGCCGTACTTTTGGCCAGCCAACCTTCGGAGAAGGTCTGATAGATAATGGTGTTCAAAACTTGAGTTGCATAGCCGGGCCCCCCGTTCGTCAGAACGAGAACCTGCTCAAAAACCTTAAATCCCCCAATAATACACATCGTCAGGTTAACGGTGAACGCCGGCGCCAGAAGCGGAAGCGTAATATGGAGAAAACGGCGTTTCGCGCCGGCTCCGTCGATTGTAGCCGCTTCGTAATAATCCTTGGGAATTCCTTGCAAACCCGCGAGAAAGACGGTCATGACAAATCCGCTCCACCTCCAAACCTCGCTGGCAATGATCGAGAACATCGCAATTTTAGGATTGCCGAGCCAATCGATCTCCGCTCCCCCGAAGCCGATCCAATTCAACCATTCGTTAATCATGCCGTCCATTCGCAACAGCGCCGAGAAAAGGATGCCAATGACAACCATGCTCAGTACGCCAGGCAAATAAAAAACAGTACGGAGGATATGCCGTGTCTTCAGCGAACGGTGCAGCGCCAAGGCGAGGAACAATCCCGCGACCATCTTGATCAACGTTGTCAGGAAGGCAAATAATAATGTATTCTTAAGCGCGAGCGAAAAATGCCGATCATTGAAGATCGAAGCGAAATTGTCCAAGCCAATAAACCGAATTTGCGACAAATCGGGAATCGCGCCCTTGAACGAAAAATTGTCGATATTCCAGTTGCTGAAAGCAAGGAATAAGCCGGCGATCAATGACAATACATAAAAGATAAAATAAATCGCAATAGCCGGAACCGTAAAAGAATACGGGTATAAATTAACCTTTTTTTTGCTCATTGCCTTGCACCACCTTTACGGCATCCCTTTAGGGGGACCATGATCGGATTGCTTGACAATCGATCATGGTCATCGGCATGCTCAGTTAAAATCCGGGATAACCTTTCGCTTTCATAAATTCTTCGTATTTTTTCTGCCAGTTCTCAACGACCTGCTTCGGCGTCGCGCCGCCGTTGACCATATCAATGTAACTCTTCCACAAATCCGACAGGATGGGTTGCATTTCGGGAATCTGACCATTCATCTCAATCGTATAGTTGTTATTCGCAACGTAGTTGTCCACAAACCTCTTCACCGACTCCGGCACATCTCCGCCGTTTATGTCCTTAAAGGCGGGAAATCCCGGATTTTCCTGAAAATATTCATCAAAGTATTCCGGCTGCGACAGCAGCTCCAAAAACTTTTTGGCCGCGTCTGCATGCTTGGCTTCCTTCGGAATATAGAACGATTGCACGAATGCGCCGATTGCGATTTTATCCAGATCGTTAAATGGAATCGCGAAGCTTCCCAATTCCAGATCAGGATATTTGGTTTGCATGTCGTTAACGGTCCATTCTCCCGTCACCATCATCGCCGCCTTGCCCGTTGCCAACGCATCCTGCGCCATATCATAAGTTGCGGACGCATGATCCTTATTGACGTATCCGTTTTTGTACAAATCCAGCGCCAGATTCAGCACCGTTTCGTAAGATTGGTAATCCGTCCATTTGGCCTGATTCGTCTTCAGTTTTTCCCAGGCCTGAGGGTCCTCCTCCTCCAGATACAGCGGCAAGCCTCCGCTCACGAAAATCTGCAGCACCCAGCTATCCTTGTCCGGCATATAGATCGGGGCGATGTCCTTGCCCGAATTTTTGATTTTATCCAGGATAGCCAGGAAGTCCGCATAGGTCTTAGGCGCTTCTACGTCAGCCATACCCAGATCTTCGAATACTTGTTTGTTATAGTAGACGCCCATGAAGCCAGAGGAAGATTCTCTGGGCATCGCCCAGATCTTGCCGTTGGAATCTTTAAGAATGTCGGGATTGACCAGCCGTTGCACCCATGGCTCGTCCGACAGATCCAGCATGTTCTTCTCCGCATTCACAGTCGCATATTCGGTCGGAGCGTTATGTTCGAATATGTCCGGTACATCGCCCGTCGCCAGCTTGGTCTTGATCATCGTCTGATACTGATCGTCGGGAACCAGTTGAAAATCCACCGTAATGTTCTCTTTCTCTTTGATCCGATCGGCAATTTTCTTGTACACATCCTTGTATTTCGTCTGTGACGTGAAGAAGGTAAGATTAACCGCCTCCGGCTTGTCGTTCTTTCCCTCCGCTGCTCCCGGACCGCCGTTCTTGTCCGAGCCCGAGCCGCAAGCCGTGACCAGCACTGTAATCGCCGCCAGCATTGCCAATAGGATTTTTTTCTTCCGTTCTACCATGACTAGCATCCTCCCTTTTTAATTGCGCTTTATTTCGAAGACGTCTCGTCCTAAAGATAAACGATGACTTATGGGATTGAAATGGACATCGTTAAACTGCGCGTATGGATTATTATGAAAGTTGCAGTTACGGGGTTTATTCTCGATTCGGACATGATACACTACAAATGAAAACGCATTCCATTTTCATCGCATGAAATCCGAGGAGCGTGCGCCAACATGATAAAAATCAAACACAGGATGAATTTCCAAAAAAAGCTGTTCTTGTGTTATTCGATAATTGTCCTTCTAATCGCTTCGGTCGCCTTTAGCTTGATCCATTCCTACATCACGGGATCCCTGCGAAAACGCGCCGTGGACAACTTGGATAACTTGACCGCGAAAACAGCCGATCAGTTCGAGAGCGTGCTTAAGGAAATGGATCGGATCGCCGCAGAAGTAAGCGCCAATCCTACAATCGCGAATTATGCTTCTCGTATTTCAAGCACGAAAACCAACTACTCTGAACAGCTTCCCGATTACAGCGCCAACGATCCGGCTATCCATACGCTGATCTCGATCAACACGCCGAACACCTCGACGATGCGGATCAGTATTTATAACCAATTCGGTTCTTATATCAGTATGGGACTTCCCGATTCTTCCTTTACGATCAAACAGAAGGTATCTTCTCCCGATTATCGGGATTGGTATGCGAGGCTGGTCCCGGAGCGAACCAATCGTATCCTCATTCCACATTCCGATTTTTGGTCTGATGATCGCGATCTTAAGATGGTCTCGCTTATTCGCAACATCAAGGATATCAACACGCTCGTCTCCTATGGCCTTGTCGAAGTACAGCAGCCGCTCTCCAAATTAGAACCCGTCTTTACCCAACTACAGCCTTCCCCGATTCAGACTTGGCTACTCTCGGACAAGGGGAATCTGATCTATTCTTCCGGCAAGGAATCGACGAACCAAGCGGAGGTTCGGGAACTGATCGGCAGCCTCTCTTCGAGACCCGGGAATTCCGGGTCGTTCGAAACCCGACTTTCCGCTGCGGAGACGTTGATCTCCTATCAAAAAAGTGAAATGACCGGATGGTTTATCGTACTGATCGAACCCGAAAAAAGTTTGCTTCAACCTGTGACGGTCGTGAGCAGAACGTTGCTTCTCGTCACAATGGCCATATTTCTCGTTACGTTATTACTGATCTATTTGACTACGCGTTACTTGACGAAGCCGCTTAGGCAGCTAAGGATATCTTTAAAGAAGGTAACCTTCGAAAATCCGACACTGGAACTTGCCCAGCTTGAACACCACAATGAAATCGTTCAATTGAACAAAGCATTTGAATTTACGATTCGGCGTCTGAAACATTCCATGAACCAGACCGTAGAGCTTCGCTCGTCGGAAGCAAAGGCGCAGTTGTTCGCCTTGCAAGCCCAAATGGATCCTCATTTTCTTTATAATACGCTCTCGGTCATCAGCGCCGCAGGGCAAGAAGAAGGCGCTGCCAAGGTAACTGAAATGTGCGGCAAATTTGCGAATATGATCCGGTATTCCACCTCCCCCAAGGAGAATACCTCCGTGCTTCTTTCAGATGAGCTGGAGCATACGAATAACTATCTGGAACTGATGAAGGAACGCTTCGAGAAGCATTTGAACTACACCATACATGCTCATCCGCAAGCGCTGCTCTGCAGGACGCCCAAGCTGATCCTGCAGCCGATTGTCGAGAATTGCTTCAGGCACGGATTTCAAGGGGTAAAGCCTCCTTGGACAATCGATATTCGAATAGAGAAAATGGAAGGGCTTTGGACGATTGAGATCAAGGATAACGGGACGGGCTTCACGGATGCCGCATTGGCGGAAATCAATTCGAAGATTAGGGCGTTCGTCGACAATCCCAGCATCCCGACTCTTGAGCTGAAGTTGGGTGGACTGGCCTTGTTTAATTCATTCATGCGACTGCATCTTCTGTACGGCAGGAAGGCAGTCTTTAAGATAGAGAATCTGGCGGGCAGCGGGTCCGTTATTAAGATCGGAGGCGAGTGCGTTGATTAAAACGATGCTGGTGGAGGACGAACCGCCTATACTGCGTAATATAAAAAACAGTATTGAAGCGCTCGACCCCGATTTTCGTGTGGTTGCTTGCGCAGATGACGGAGAAGAAGCGATCTCCTTATTGAGAACGGTTAAACCGGATGTTGTTTTTACCGATATTCGCATGCCCGTCGTAAATGGTCTTGATCTGCTGTCCCACATCCAAGCCAACTACCCGGGAACCGTTACCGTTATTATTAGCGGATATCAGGAATTCGACTACGCCAGGCGGGCATTGCGATTCGGCGCAAGCGAATATCTGCTCAAACCGATCTCTCCCGCGAGTCTGGCCGACTTGCTAGTCCAAATTAAGGAGAGGCTGCTGGAGAAGAAAAACAATCAAGCAGAGCAGTATCTGTTCGATCTTGTCCACTCCTCTTCTCCCGTTTCCGCACATTCAGTCGAACTGAAGCCGTATTATCCTTATTATCTCATTATGCTGTTGAATGCCGGCGCTTTCTCCATCTTCTCTATGGATTGTCTGAATCCGGCTCTGGAGTTTTGGACGGAGATCGACCTTGCGGATGTTACTGCCGAGTTACTCGCCCGTGAGGGGATAGAAGGCAAGGCTTGGGCGTTTAATGGAAAGTCAAGCGTGGAAAAACTCGTCCTGTTCGGACTTCACCAAAGTACGGAACAAACAGCCGATCGGTTGGCCGATCTATTGGCTTCCGCTCTACCTCCTTCACGTTATCCAGTTACAATTGCATTGAGTCGGTTTCTTACGGATGTTCGGGATATCGGCTTTGTCTCCCAGCAGCTTCGCAGCTTAATTAATAAAAAAATCATTCTAGGCGTTCCTCAAATCATTAGCTCTTACGGGAGTCTTTCCATGGAAGCTCACCGCCCAGAGGAACTCCCTACTATAGACAGCCTGGTCAAAAATCGGTTTATTCATCATGCTCAGCATAAAAATCTAAGCGCAATCCGGAAAGATCTGGAGACGTTATTCAACCAGTGGGAGGAGTCCAGATACCCGCAGATATGGGTGGAAAAGCTGCTTAAACAGCTTATTATGCTCTGTCAGAACGAGCTCAGCTTCTCCTCCCAATATGATGCGGCCAGCATTGAACTGGAAATAAACGAGGCGATCAGCAACTCGTCCAGTTACAAGGAATTGTTCAGGCATATTTGGTATGTATTCGAACAAATTTTCTCCGAAAAACGCAAACAGAAGCTGACCGAGGAAAGCTTATACGCGCTTATGAAGAGTGTTGAGCATTTCCTATTAAACAATTATACGAATACCATTGATAATCGAATGTTATCCGATAATTTCAATCTCGCCGCGTCGTATTTGAGCAAGCTGTTTCGTCAATACAAGGGGATATCGCCTTCCGAGTTCATTACCCGGCTTAGATTGGAAAAGGCTCAACAATTGATCCAGACGGAAGCAGACATGATGATTAAGGATATCGCCGAGATCGTAGGCTATAACGATCCGTTGTATTTTAGCCGCATTTTCAAAAAAGAATTTGGCCTAAGCCCGTCCGAGTACAAGTCTGCTCATCAAGAGTGAAGACTTGACTCGCAGTTCGGCAATCGTCGAATATGACGCTTGACCAGTTCGACTTTACGTTCCGCCTCCTTTTCGCATGGAGAAAGCCCGCCAATTTACTTCATTGACGGGCGCATATCGATCGTTTCATCGACCACACGGTTCCCGTCCCGTGGTTTCTTATTCCGCCTGAACCGGGAGACGGACAACACAAACACTATGACCGAAAGCCAATTTCCAAAGCGCAAGTATCCGCTAGGATCTCATACATTCAACTCACAAACAGGTTTTCAATCGGACCCCTGTCTTCTGGAAAGCCGGAAAGGTCTCTGACGATAAACGGAGATGGCGAGAATCGACAGCGGGGACGATGCCATACATTGGGCCGAGTCAACTCGAAGCGGCAACAAGGCTTGTCCGATAAAAGCATGTCCGTAACAAAGGGGGGTTCAGATCATGGGTGACACCTGCCGCCCAATCCTGCCTCAACTGTGGCGGTACTGGATAATTTGGGCGGAGAAAGTGGTCTCCGCGCTGAAAGCGAAATCTTCCGTACAGATGAACGACTCTCAACAACAGATTGCTTCGGCGATACGAGAATTCATTCAGGAGCATCTCTCTGAAGGTATTTCCTTGCAAACCATCGCCGACCACATTCAGTTGCATCCGGTTTATATGTCAAAAGTCTACAAGACTCAAACCGGTGAAACGGTTGGAGAATATATGTACCGGATCCGTATGGAGCGCGCTGTAGGATTGCTGCTCAAAACCGATTTGAAGATTGCAGAGGTGAGCAGTCAGTTGGTTTTTTTCACAGTGTCTCACTTCATTATTGTGTTTGTAGAAGCCAGTCGGTCCGAGAAGAAGCTCCAATTTATTGCCCCTGTCGCGGCTTATTCCTCAATAATAAAAGAATCGATGATTTTTTTCATCTCGGAGGATGGAATGTTTCCGTAAATGGTGTATAACAAATTGTTATGCACAAAAACGGTAATCTTATCCGTGATACTTCCCGCTGCATACATCAATAGACTTTTCTCTTCGGATTCGGCTTGGAACGTGTTTTTTAAAAGGTAAGCTGTGATGCCATTCACGGGGCTTATATATTTTTCTTCATAATCATAATTATCCAAGTTGTCCATCTCATGTTTTGCGCCTCTTCCAGTGAAAAACGATACCTTCATATTAACAGGAGACTTATAGATGGTATCATCTGCGCTGTATCTGTATTGTCTCTCACCGTTATCCAAAATGGTTTCACTGTAGTTTTTCAAATCTCCAATGAAAAAATGCCTCAATAACAGCTCTGCTACCTTTCGTTTTTCGAAGTATGAAATGACAACCGCAGGTTCGTTACTCATTGTGTTTTGTAACAGATTAATCTTTAGTTCATCTAACGCGGCATGGATATCGGTATAAGACTTATATCCGACTCTAATTGGCTTTTTACCGACCCATGTAAGACCATGCACCTCAATCGGTATCATTTCTAGATTGTTGTCGATAATCAAGATTTCGTTTTGCAGGGATAGTTGAATGCTCCTGTATACATTTTCAGCCATAGCTGCAATCTGTTGAAATTGTACAGTACCAATGATGACAACGAACAGGGCGACTGCCGCTGAGATCTGCATGTGCCGTTTACGATTTTGCCTGCGAATCCGAATCTGATGTAATACATTTTGCTTAATTTTAATTTCGGGGGGGTTCATTTCCTCTAACTGTTTTCGAATGAGTTCCATATTCATTGTACCCACTCCTCGTTCATAAAAGATTTCCTGTATTCTACCATTTTAGCGAGTCTGCTTCTCAGCCGTTCGAATCGTTTTCGAAGTGTTGATTCGGATACATTTAATATCTGTGATAGTTCTTCGTATGACCTCTCATCCAAAACTCTACCATACAGCAAGGCCCTGTCTGCCATAGACAGGGACGATAAAATACTGTAAAGAGGCTCCGATATGTAGCTTTCTTGTGTTGTGTTTATGTCTTTGCTCGCTTTAAAAAGCTTAAACCTGCGTTTCCGACTTCTCACCGCATCGATTGCTGTTGTATATGCAAGGCGATACAGCCAAGCATTCAACGATGTACCAATCTGAAAATGCTTTCTTTTTTCATATGCTTTGATAAAGGTATCTTGCAACACGTCCTTTGCCTCTTCTGCATCGCACAAAATGGAAATGCAATACCGAAAAAGCGGCTTGCTATAAGTATCTATCACTTCTTCAAGCGCTCTCTCATCTCCGCTAACAAAGGCATGTAATGTTTCCTGTTCCAGCAACTCTGCCCCTCCCTCAAAATTGTGTTTTCTATGCATAACGTTTCATCTGCGATATTTGTGACATCAACCCTAAAAATGAATCGGCAAACTCCGTACGCGTATCTACTGAACTCGTCGCTTCATCCAAAATTAACAGCGGCGCTTCATCGATCATGGCCCGCGCGATCGTAAGCAGTTGCTTTTGCCCAGCGGACAAATTCCCAAAGTCTTACCCCGTATAAGATATATGAATGCAACTAAACGTCAGGAATCTTCTATTTAAGGTTTGATTGTATGCGACGAGGCAGCCCGGTATAATAAGGATAGAGCAGCCTGAGCAGGGACAGGATGATGAGCAAGCAAGATCATGGATACCTCGACTTTCATCACATATATCGGGCAGGTATTGCTGTGAGTAAATTAAGAATTGCAACGTATCTCCTTATATTCGTGTTAGCATTAACCGGTGTACGGTTAGCATGGCTGCAACTGCAAGCTTCGCCGGGAAACGCGGAAGTATCCGGCGGCGTGCTGGATTTGCGCAACTGGAAACAAGACCAATCGCCGCTGTTGTTGCTGAACGGAGAATGGCATTTTTATCCCAATGAACTGGTCGACCCTGCGGCGGAAGCGGTTGCAGGTCAAAAACTCGCAACGTTGCCGTCAACCTGGGGAGAAGATTTTCCGAAAAGCTTTGGTTATGCATCGTATCGGTTAAGGCTATTATGGAATCCAACGGACACAGGCTCCTATAGCATCCGCATCCCCTCGATTCCCTCATCGTCCGCACTGTACGTAAACGGAGAACGGCTCGCCGGCTCCGGTGTTCCCGCGGAACGAGCGGAAGATTATATTGCAGACAATGTACCGTACACGGGGACGTTTGTCTCCGATCGGGATTTAGTCGATATCGTCCTTCACGTAGCTAATTACGACAATCACGCCTTGAGTGGAATTATGCAGCCGATCAAGTTCGGCACAGAAGAAGCGATCCGCAAAGCGTATTCGATATCAACAGGGGTTCAGGCTGCGATGTTTCTGCTCCTGTTCATGCATGCCGCATATGCCATTGCGTTATTTGTCATGGGAACCCGTCATAAAGCGCTGCTCTCCTTCATCTTATTGATGTTTAGCGCGATGATGTCCATTGCCAACGACGACGATCGCATTTTGCAGGATTGGTTTGAAATCGACTACCTTTGGGGTTGGAAGCTGTACTATCTTTCATTTCTTGGCATTTCAACCTTTCTGTTGAAGTTTACCAAGGATTTGCTGCCTTCCTTCGAACGGCTTGCAATCTATACACGCTGGTTTACGGCTGTCTGCGCAATTTATGCGGTTTGTGTCCTGGCCTTGCCTCCCGACATCCTTAGCTATTCGGATGCATTTCATACTTTGCTGACTTTAATTCCGTTTTTTCTGGTCCCTTGGTACGCCTATCGCGCGATTCGGCAAGGTGATCGGGATATGATCTATATCTTGTTCGGGATGACGGCTTTAAGCACGAATATACTGTGGGGCGCGGCCAAGACGGCCGGGTGGGTCGAAAGCGACTTTTACCCGTTCGATCTGCTGGCTGCGTTCTCTGTTTTCGCAATGTATTGGTTCAAGGGCTACTTTCGTAATTTCGAGAAGGCGACCAAGCTTGCCCGGCAGTTGCAAGCAGCGGACAAACAGAAGGACGAATTTTTGGTCAATACTTCTCACGAACTTCGAAATCCGCTGCACGGCATGTTGAATATGGCTCAGGCAGTCATGGACAGCGGGGGTAAAGTAGATCGTGGAAATAACAGGATGCGGATGGAATTGCTTATTTCTGTTGGCAAGCGTCTGTCGATTTTATTGGACGATCTGGCGGATTTAAAGCGATTCGAGGAAAACCGCGTGCGGATTCATCCAGTGAATGTCCATCTATCAGCGGTGACGGCAGGAGCTCTGGATATGATTCGATATATGATAGAGGGGAAGCCGATTCGGCTTGAAAGCGAAGTGCCGGCTTTGCTGCCTCCCGTATATGCCGACGAGAACCGACTCATTCAGATATTGTTCAATCTTCTTCACAACGCGGTCAAGTTCACGGATGAAGGAGTGGTCCGCGTTCATGCCTTCGACAAGGACGGGCAAGTGCATATTAAGGTATCCGATACGGGCATCGGCATGGACCGGCAAACGATGAGCCGTATATTCCTCCCTTACGAGCAAGGAAGCGTTGCGGAGTCGGGAAAAGTTGGGGGACTCGGTTTGGGACTTGCGATTACCAAGCAACTGGTCGAGCTGCAAGGAGGTTCGTTGTCGGTGGAATCGACGCCGGGCCAGGGCTCGGTGTTCACGTTCACGCTGCCGATCGCTGTCGTCAAGAATCCTATTCCTGACGATTTGAACGAGGAGAATTCCGCGATATCCATGACCGCTTCCGAATCGCAATCGTTGGTCGCAGCTGCCGCCTTGCCGGAGTTCGAACGTAACGTCGGCGACAGAGCGCGCATATTGGCCGTAGATGACGATCCTGTCAATCTGCGCGTGCTCCAAAGCATTCTCCCGTCAAAAAGCTATGAACTTGTAACGGCAGTAGGCGGCGAAGAAGCGCTTGCCCTGCTGAAACATGGAACCTGGGATTTGCTCATTGCCGATGTCATGATGCCGCGAATGTCCGGATATGAATTAACCCGCTTTGTCAGGGAGGACTTTTCACTTACTGAGCTGCCGATTCTTCTGCTTACGGCCCGCAGCCGCAAGGAGGATATCGAAGCCGGATTCCGGGTCGGGGCGAACGATTACGTTACGAAACCGGTCGATTCGCAGGAACTGAAGTCGCGGGTTCGCGCTTTGACGGATGTCGCCCGCGCGGCGCGCGTTCAAGCGCGAATGGAAGCCGCTTGGCTGCAAGCGCAGATCAGACCGCATTTTTTATTCAACGCGATCAACTCTATTTTCGCTTTAAGCGAGATCGACATTAACCGGATGCATAGTTTACTTAGGGCCTTTGAAGACTACTTGAGAGCCAGCTTCGATTTCCAAAACGCGGATCAGTTGGTCCCGTTGGAGAAAGAGTTGGAACTTGTTCGTGCTTATTTGTATATCGAGAAGGCGCGGTTTGAGGATCGCATACACATCGAATGGGATACGAATGATCATCCGGAGCTGTTCATTCCGCCGCTTACCATTCAGCCGCTGGTTGAAAATGCAGTTCGTCACGGGTTGCTGGCACGCAGGAAAGGCGGAAAGCTGTCGATTGCGGTTGCCGATTCAGGAATCTATACTGTGGTGTCGGTGAGTGACGACGGTGTCGGTATGGATGAGGAGACGATTCGGCAAGCGTTGCAAAAAGAAAGGGATGGCACGAGAAGGGGAGTCGGACTCTACAACACCAATTATCGCTTGAAGCAGCTTTATGGAGAAGGACTGCGAATCCAGAGCATTCCTGGACAAGGAACGACAGTTTCCTTCACCGTTCGTAAATAAGTTTGTTTATCTACAACAGCAAAGGCGCACATTGAATTAACTCGCGGTCTCTTGAAAAACCGTCAGGGAAAATCACCCTGACGGTCCTTTCGCATTTGATTCGTTCCCCCCGAGTTCGCTTGCCGCAGTCTTTCCGCACCGTCCGGTTCGCCGTCGTTCGCCTCTTTGCCCCGTCGCCCCACTTCCAGCCGTATTATCCTCTTTGCCCTGTCGCCCCGAACCGTTCGGACGGAGGATCCGCTAATTGTGAACAAAACCGGTTTTTTTGCATCTATGCGGACAGAGGATCCGTTATTTGGCTCCAAGACGGCGATTTCGGCCATAGATCATCGAAATAACGGATCGTGTGTCCGAATCACTATCAAAATGAGGGGGTTTCGGCAAAATAAGGGCTTCTGTGTCCGATCGCTAAAAAATTTTATACATTCTGGCGAATCCTGACGCTCCTCGGCCGCAAAATAATCGGGCACATTACCGTCGAACAAAGCCAGGCAAGCCTTCCGGTCTCCTTCCCGGTAGGCGCGCAATTGAAACCGATCGATCGTATCCTTCATGTTAACCCCACCACATAGCCAAAACAAATACTGACCATAGAGAAGTAAGTGTTCCTATAGAACCAATAATAGGGAAATATCTACGGATTTTGTTTTTATCTATCATTTTCTTTTTTCCGGCAATATAAGCAAATAAAACAGCGGCTAAATACAACAAAATACTTGTGACAGTCAGTATTGTTAAACAGGATATAAGGTCTATTTCTACAAAAGTATCATTAATAAAATAAGTTATCCCTTGACCAAATATACCTAATATCGTTGCTAAAGTCAGACTTCCGAATATAAGAATATTAGATTTGACCAATTCACACACCTCCCTATAGAAAATAGCTTGTCCGACAAGATTATACGCTGTGACGTCCAACGGCTGCGGCATTATTTCAGATCGCACCAATCCAGGCTGCGTTCATACAGCCGCTCTTGCAGCTCCGAATTGTAGGAAATCGGCACAGTTCGAGCCTCTTGCAGCTTATTGTAGTATTTGCCCGTGACGCCTTCCATCTCAGGAGCTAGCGCCAAGCGCAAGGAAGGTTGCGCCCCCTGTTCGGGGGAAGCCATAAACAAGCGCATGGCAGGACGGAGAAAACCCGGTACCGTACGTGAGGACTGAGGAGTGTAAATCGCCCCGGGGTGCAGCGCGTTGACGGTGACGCCCGTTCCCTTCAATTTCTTTGCGAGCCAATAAGTGAACATGATTACCGCAAGCTTGGCCCGACCGTATACCTTCATGCTCGAATAGGAGCCCGGATCTCTAAGTTGATCCAGATCGAGGGTCTTCGCCTGAACTGCCGAGGCTACATTGACGATCCGGCCCCCACCTGCTTTTAAAGCGCCCAGCAGCGTATGTGTTAATAGAAAGGGCGCCAAGTAGTTGAGGGCGAATGTCATTTCGAACCGATCCGGGCTCATCTGCAATTGTTGGAATAGACCTCCTGCATTGTTGACGAGCACATGAAGCCGGTCATGCCGCGACAAAAACTGTTCCGCCGCTTGCCGAACGCTTGCTCCGAACGACAAATCCGCAACGATCAGCTCGATTCCGGAATTGCCGCTTCGACGGGTAATCTCCTCCCGGGCCTGCTCTCCCCGCTTTGCGTCCCGAGACACGATTACGACCGTCGCTCCGCTGGAAGCGAGACCAACGGCGGTCTCCAACCCAATTCCGGAGTTGCCTCCTGTGACCAAGCTAACGATTTTAGAATAATCCGCCATATCAACTCCTCCTTTCTGAAAAATAAACATGTTAACGAAAGCGCCTCTAAAACTATTATGGCTCATATTATAGTATGATTATTATTAAAAGAGTGCAATATTATGCAATACTGCGGATTGCCGGGCGCGATCATTACCCATACATCGATGAAAATCTGACCTCCGATTTGCTCCGCGACCGCAGTGCCGTTCTACGCGATCGAGCCGGAACGCGGAGCCATGATTCCGTTTTTCAAATTCAGGTATGCCGTATGCTCCTTAGACACGCCAAGCCGCCCCACAAATAGAGGCCGTGCCCGTCCTCAGTGGCATTCGATGTGGAAAAGAAAAACCGTCAGTTCGCCCTGACGGTCCTTTTTAATGCGTTTCGTTCCTTTTCCCGTTGTTCCAACCGCCACCGCCACCGCCTCGCCTTGCTTCATCGCCTATAGCCCGCCATGCCGCCAACATCCTAGTCCGTTCGGACAGAGGAGCCGCTAATTGTGAACAAAACCGGGTTTTGCGCACCTTCGCGGACAGAGAATCCGTTATTTGGCTCCGAGATGGCGATTTCGGCCATCGATCATCGAAATAACGGATCCTCTGTCCGAATCGACTTCAAAATGAAGGGGTTTCGGCAAAATAACGTCTTCTGTGTCCGATAGCGTAAGATCAAGTGGATGACAGGTACTACACCGGCCCCATGATTCTATTAATTATTCTCTGAAGGCTCGCCGGCCTTGCCTCTCGGGCAGTTGTTCGAACGCAAGCGCAATTCGCTGCAGATCCTCTTCCTCGGCGAGCAGCACCGAATGGTGGAACACGATGGCATCCGCGTACGCCTCCTCGCAATGAGCCAGCTTGACCGCCGACAGATCGACGGCGCGCTCGAAAGCTTCGCCCAGCGCATGCCGGCGAGAATGAGGAGCGTACAGCGGATTGCGGTAGAGCGGCTTGTAGATCGGATGCAGCAAATAATCGCCCATTCCAAGCAGCTTCCTTAGCCGTGCCGCCGCTTCGGATGCGTGTCCGTACCGGTCGACGTCTATCCGCACCACATAACCGTAATAAGTGCGCCGATCGACTTGCTCTTGCCGCTTCATCGTCGCGATGCCCGGAAGCAATGACAGCCTGCCGTCCAGATAGCGGGCGCTCCTCTCTCTGCGTTCGTTCTGAGCGTCCAGCCTGGTCAACTGATCCAGCAATATTGCAGCCTGGAACTCCGACAGGCAGCGATTCGTGCCGAACCGTCCCCGCCCCTCCCTGAGCCCCATCGAAAAAGGCAGCGATGCCGCCTCTCCCGTTCGAGTCCGTCCGTTCCATGTCGATTCTTCCATTCTTCGTACAAGCTCGGGATCGTCCGTCACCGCAGCTCCGCCTTCTCCGCAGGCGAGCACCTTGCCCTGCTGCATGGAGAAAACGCCGATATGTCCGAGCGAGCCTGCCTTCCTCCCCCGCCAGACCGCTCCATGGCTGTGCGCGGCATCCTCGATCACGTATAGGCCGTGCCGGTCGGCCAGCGAACGGATCTCGTCCATGTCCGCCATCGAGCCGTACATATGAATCGCAATAATCGCCTTGGTGCGCGGTGTAATTTTCTCTGCGGCTGCCTGCGGGTCCAGACACAGCGTCCGGGGATCGATATCCGCCAAGACCGGGACGGCGTTCGCCGACAAGACCGCGACGGCGGGCGCCACCCAGGTAAGTCCGGGAATGACGACCTCGTCCCCGAAGCCGATATCGAGCGCTTCAAGAGCGGCGATGAGGGCGGACGTACCGTGGTCCAGCGCAACGCCGTACCGGACGCCGCAGTAAGAAGCGAACCGCTCCGCGAACTCCTCTTCCCTGGATCGTTCCTGCCGGCCGCCGCAGGCCGCCGGACCGCTTATCGCCCATCTGCCGCTGTCCAGCACTTCCCGGAGCGCCTCCACCGTGCGCTCGTCGGACACGGGCCACCTCGGCCAAGCGGTCTGTCCGTCAAGATTCATTCGCCGTCACCAACCCTTGGCGTATCGCCTGCAGCGCTTCCGATGCGAGCGAATCTTCCACCATCGTAATATACGAGTCCGCTTCCCGATTCGTCCTGCCCAGTCCGTTCAACAGCACGAATCCGGTCCGATCCGGCATCGCCCTGCGATAGCCTTTCTTGTTGTCGTGCCTCACATAGCTTTCGATCTGCTCCAGCCAGCCGGGCTCCGGCTCGACCTTAACGCCGATCCGCTGAAGCAGCTCATGATGGAGCGCTTCCTCCCCGGCGGAGAGCAATCCCATCCGCCGGGCGATATACGCGGCGCACAGCATTCCGAACGCGACGCATTCCCCGTGCGAATACTTCCCTCCGCAGACCAGCTCCAGCGCATGGCCCAGCGTATGTCCGTATTCCAGAACCAGGCCTTCCTTTCTCTCGTAAGGATCGTCCGCCATGACGGACATTTTGGCCTCGATGCAGAACTCGATGAACCGTTGATACTCGTCGGGCTCGTACCGATTCGACGGACGAAGCAGGCTGCGGAACTCGTCGATTTTATCCGGACGGATGGCCAACAGATTTTTGACCAGCTCGCACAGTCCGCTCCGCACTTCGCGGGCGGGCAGCGTCGCGAGGAAGTCCGGCTCCACGCAGACCAGCTTGGGCGCGTAATACATGCCGACCAGGTTTTTGCCCTGCTTCAGATTGACCGCTTGCTTGAGCGACAGCACGGAGTCGGACGCCGCCATCAGCGTCGTCGGAACATGAATGAGCGGCAGTCCTCTGAACAGCAGCCCGGCGACCATGCCCGCGATATTGCCGGATACGCCTCCTCCGAGCGCCACGACGGCCGTTCTCCGGTCCGCGCCCAGCGCGATCGCCCGCTGAGCCAGATCATGAACCGTCTGCAGCGTTTTCTCCGATTCTCCCGGCTGGAAGAACATAAGTTCAGCGGGTCCCGTCCGTTCGAAAGCGTTCAACGCGCGCCCTGCAATCGAGACCGGAGTCCCTCTGTCGGTAATGATCAAATATTGGCGGGCGTCCAGCTCCTTCAGCCGCTCGGCGGCTTCTTCAAGCGCCCCCGTGCCGGACAGGAACGGGTAGCTGTAGTCCCCGAACCGGATCGTCGTACGAAACAATAGATTCACTCTCCTATTCCCAATGGATTCGCACCGGCAGCAGCCCTTATTTCCGGCGGTTCGAAGCTTAGCAGCCGTTCTTTGATTGCTGCGAGAAGCTCGCGCTCCAGTGCGATCAACTTCCGATAACGTTCCAGCAGCGCCTCGTATTCCTCCGAGCTTCGCCGATAGAGACTTCGGGGCACCGCATGCACGAACGCGTTCCATTCCTCGTCCAGCGCCATGTCCTCCGAATCCGGAAGCCCGCGATTCCTTAAGCATCCCATGAAGTACGCTCTGCTCCTCCAGATCAGCATCAGATGGCCCATCAGCTTATACACTTCCGCATAGAAATCTTCTTCCCGAACTTCTTCGAACGTTCTCCTAAGCTCGCCGCACCACCGTTCTCCCGTCTTCAGGCTCGCCGCCGCGTCATATCCGTCGATCGCCGCCAGCAGCGCCGACCTGCCGTCATAATTCGAAAGCAGCGAACGGGTTCGCTCCAGGTCCGGCGCCTTGATCGACATAAAAGGAGTAAACGTGCCCTTATGCCGATAATTGAACGGGGTGTCGATCATGCCTCGAAGCTGCTCCTCCTTCACCTCATACGCCTTGGCGTGGTACATATCGAACATTCGATAACGGCCGTCGCCCATATAACCCCACAGCAGCTGGAAGTTCCAGCAATCCTGGTCGAACGGCGTCGGATCGAAATACGAATATTTCAGATTGATGGCGGCCGGCACGACCTCTCCCAAGTCAAGCAGCGCCCGGGCCGCCGCAATGGCGCGATCCGGATCGCCCAGATCCTTGAACGCCAGCTCGCATCCGACGCTTCGCAGGAAGCGCTCGACCGTATGCTGCGGAGGCTCGGAGGTGAGCCAGCAATCCCAGAGCCGAAGCGAGAACAGCTCCGGGCCGATCGCGATCGCTTCGAGCGGGAAGATCAGGCGGCAGTTGACGCTCATATAGTTGTACACGCCGGCCAATACGCAATTGTAGGCTCCTGCCAGCTTCATCTCCTAAGCGCCCCTTCCTTCTCGGCATCTTCCGCTCCCGGCGGCCGTCCGGGAAGCGGCATTCAGCGCCTCGTATTCCAGGTCGATCAGCGGACCGAACGACGCTTCCAGCCGGTCGAACTCTTCGTCCGTCCTGCGGGACAGGGCTATGCCGAGCACGCTTCGATAGAGCAGCCAGCGCTCTCTCCACAATCGCACCTCCGGAAGATCGGACAGCCCCCTCTCCCGAAGACTGTCCCAAATGACCGACCGGCAGCGGGTCAGAATTTGCGCGAAATTCATGGCCCGATACATCGAGCCCGGGTCCGGCTTCTCGCGAATGAATCTTCTCAAGAAAGCCAGGCCGTTGTTCCACACTTCCCGATTGACGTCGAGCGGGTAGGCGGACGCCGTATTTCGCAGCTGTCTCCCGAAGTCCGCGCCCGATTCCATCTTCATCCTCGCCGCATCGAGATCCGGCGCCCGGACGACCATGAAAGGCTTGAATTTCCCGTCGTCGCGGTAGTTGAACGGGGTGTCGATCGCCAGCCGGAGCCTCGATCGTTCCATGCGGTAATATTCGTTCTCGTACATATCGAACATTCGATAAGAGCCATCGTCCTCTCTCCCCGCCATCCAATGGAAATGCCACAGATCGTTGTCGAAAGGAAGCGGCTCCAGTACGTCGTAGCGTAGATTGATGCTGAACGGCAGCCCTCCGGACGAAGCCAGATGCGCGGATGCGTACGCCAACGCTTCATCTATTCCGTCGAAGGCGGGGAATTCGATCGCGGCCCCGATCCCGTCCAGATACGTCTCCGCCAAGGACAAGGGCGAAGAGATCGAGACGAATCCGTCTACGCCATGAAGCAGTAGCATAGACGGCTGCAGACAGATCGCTTCGATGGAAGGATTCAAACCGTGAATCTGCTTCAAATAGTTGTACACGGAAGCGAGTACGCAATTATAAGTGCTGAACAGCAACTCGGAACCTCCTTAAGCTTCGGATTTCGCCCTAACCAGCTGAATGTCGGGCTCCGGCATTTCCGGCTCGGCGACCCGGTCGAGCCTGCCGCGTTCCCCCATCCGTTCGGGGAACTCCTGCCCATGTATCATGGATTCGGGTGCGGGCAGCAGCCGGGCGCGGCCCATCCACAGCCCCGCCAGCAGCGGAACGACGGCGATGACGGCCGACCACTGGAACGCTGTGAGAATGGAACGCAGCATCTCGCTTCCGAGAGCGCTCAGCGTTCCGTCCGCGGAGCGGCCCATCTGCTGCAGCCAGGCGCTTATCTCTCCTCCGTCAACCGGCAGCTCCCCTCCCGCAAGCTTCCCTTTGACGGAGCTGATGAAGGAGCCGACCTGAATCGAGCTGAGCAGCGCGATGCCCATAATCCCCCCCACGGAACGAAAGAACGGAATAAGCGAGTTCACCGTGCCCCAGTCCGAGGGATGGGCGCGGGAGAGCGAAACGTTGTAAATAATCGGGAACGACATCCCGATTCCGAGTCCGAGCAGCACCATATTGAAGCCGATCATCCAGTCCGACACGCCCTCTCCGAGCAGACAGAACAGAATCATCGAGACGAGCACCAGAGAATTGGACAGGATCATGGCCGTACGATAGCTCATCCTGGACACCAGCTTGCCGCCGAGGAAGGAACTGACGACGATGCTGACGCTCAGCGGCAATATCATGCCGCCCGTCTCGGACGCGCTCCCGCCGGAGACCGTCTGGACCAGCAGCGGAATGAACGTATATCCCGCCATCATGACCATTCCCTGGAAAAAACCGACCGTCTGGCTGATCGCGAACAGGCGGTCGCGGAACAAGCCGAGCGGGATGAACGGCTCCCGCCCGCCTCTCAAGCCCGATCGGATAAAGAGAACGAACAGGATCACGAAGGCGGCCGCGAGCCCTGCGATCGGCACGGACGTCCAGGCATAGGTCCGGCCGCCGAGCTCGAACAGGAACAACAAGCTCAGAATCGAGCCGAACAGAAGAATCAGTCCTCGCCAGTCAATCGTCTCCTTGCGGGCCTCCCTTTCTTCCTTGTAGAACCGCAGAAGCAGAAGCAGCGCCGCAAGGCCTAGAGGCAAGTTAATATAGAACACCCAGCGCCAGTTCAAATAATCGGTGAATACGCCGCCGATGACCGGGCCCATGACGCTCGAAATGCCGTATACCGCGGACAGCATCGCCTGAGCGCGCATGCGCCGCTCCGCAGGATAGATTCGGAACAGGACGGCGAACGAGATCGGAATGATTGCCCCCGCCCCCAATCCCTGAATCGCCCGGAAGGCGATAAGCTCCGCCATGGACGATGCAAGCCCGCACAAGACGGAGCCCACCATGAACAAGCCAAGGGCGCCGAGGATGAATCTCTTCCTTCCGTACATATCGCTCAGCTTGCCGAATATCGGCATCCCGATCAGCTCGGCGATCATGTAGGCGGAATATACCCACGCGTAATGCTCCAGACCGCCCAATTCGCCGGCAACCTGGGGAACGGACGTCGCGATAATGACTTGGTCCACGGAAGCCAGGAACATCGCGAGCAGAAGAGCCGCGGTCGTCCAACGGAGAGAATGACCGCTCATCATCGCCTCGCCCCCGCATACCTCATGACGGCATCGACGGACGTCTCCCAGTCCCACTCGATTTCCGCCAGCGCGTTCGCGGCGCCGGGAACCGCTGAGGGTTCATCCGTCTCCGACAGCATTCGGCCGACCTGACGGACGCACTCTTGATCGTCTTCGAACGAGAGGCTCCAGCCGATCGATTGACGAATACGGTCGGCAATCTCGTTCAGTCCCCCGGTCCGCCGGACGATCGGAACCGCTCCGAAGCGGGCGGCGTACATCGCCACCAGCCCGCATGGCTCGTATCGGGACGGCACGAGCACGTAATCCGCGGCGGCCAGAAGCTCGTGACAGACAGCTTCCTCGTAATGTTCAAGATGAACGAGTCGCCCGGCCGGAACGGATGGAATGAACCGATCCAGCGGTTCCCCCTCTCCCAGAATGACGAGCTGCATCTCTTGGCAGGCTTGCAACAGATTTCCTAACGTCTCCAATCCCTTCTGTTCGCATATTCTTCCGACGAACCCGAACAGAGGCTTCCTCGCATCCAGCTCCAGGCTTGCGCACAGCCGCTTCTTGCAGCGCCGCTTGATCTCTTCGACGGATTCCCGCTCCCGGCCGGCGGCGAGCCAGGGACTGGCGCGGATCGACCAGAACCTGTTGTCGATGCCGTTCAGGAAGCCGCGGAACTCCCCCTTCGCCCTTCGTTCCTTAAGCAGCGCGTGAATCGAATCGGGTCCTTCCGCCAGTTCTTCCGCATAGGTGTCGCTGACGGTCATCATTTTATCGAAGAAGGGCAGCAGCGCCTCGCACCAGGACGGCTTATCGCCGAAGGAGTCTCCGAGCCGGCTCTTCAGCTCCGGGTCCATGCTGTAATAATCGTAGAAAGCCCGCTCCGCAATATAGCCGGGCCCCAGATTATGAATGCAGAACAGCGAGACGACCTCGTGGCGGGGAAAGTCGGCCCGGTCCAGATAAGCCCCGAACAGCGAAGCGTATACGTCGTTGCCCTGAAGCACGAGTCGGCCCGCGGGCATCGCCTCGAAGCGAATCTTTAAATCCCGCAGCATCGTTTTCCCCATGAACGAGAAATGAGTGAGATTCAAATTGTATCTTCCTTCTCTTACATAGATGGAATCGTGACCGTAGTATTCGGGCTGACGGACGAAATGATAGACGAGACCTTCGCGTTCCGCCGTATAAATCTCGTATTCCGTCATCCGGCCCCGGAACGATATCGAATCAGGGCGCCGCGCCGGATTCAGCTGATGGAATTCGTCCAGCATCAGACGCTCGTAATAAGGGCTGTAGATCTCGACTCGAATACCGGCACGCCTTAGAGCCATCGCGAAGGAATGCACGTAATCGCTGATCCCGCCCGCCTTGCTGAACGGGTAGACGTCCGGCGCGGCCAGCACCCACATCGGCTTCTCGCCGCTTATCCCGACCGGGTTCACCGGGGAACGTACAGCGTCATCTCTTCTGCTCTGCATACGACCTTCCCTTCTACCGAAGCGTAGCCTTCCCCTTTAATGAAAGTTCCTCTTGCCGCAGTCACCCGGAAGAAGAGCTCCAGCCGGTCTCCCGGAACGACGGCTTCCTTGAACTGCACGCCTCGGACGGACGCCAGCTTCCCGTTCCCCCGGGTCTCCGCTCCGCCCTCGCACGCGAACGCCGCCACCTGCGCGATCGCTTCGACGATCAGAACGCCGGGCATGACCGCTTCATCCGGGAAATGCCCCTGGAAAAACCATTCGTTCCGGGTAACGTTCTTGTACCCTCTCGCATATTCGCCGGCCGCGCGCTCGACCAACCGGTCCACGAACAGGAACGGGTAGCGGTGCGGCAGCCGGCTCTCGATCTCGTCCATTCTCTCATCCCTCCGTCGCATAGATCATGCCGTTCAGCGCTTCGATCTCGTTGTGGAAAAAATCCCGGCCGACTTCGCCGAACCATTCCAGCGTCAACGAACCGGAATAGCCCCGGCCCCGAAGAGACTGAACGATCGGCTCGATCGGCACGACGCCGGAACTGATCGAGTCGCTGTCGGCCATACGCCCCAACGGATGATAGACATTGGCCATCGCGAAGTCGCCGGTTCGTCTTCGCGAATTTTTGAGATGAACGTGCTTGATGTACGGATACCAGTCGTTCAGCCTCTCCGGCACGGAGCCCCCGAATTCCCAGACGTGGAAGACGTCGAAGTTAAGCCCGATACAGCTCCACCGTTCCCGGCCGATTCGCGAGATCAGCCGTTCCACGCCGGCCGGATGATCCAGCAGCGTTCCGGGATGCGTCTCGAAGGCGACCTCGATTCCGTGTAGAGCCGCGTGCTTCTGCATCTTTTCCAAGCGCCTGTAGAAGCCGCTCCAATCCCGATCGGTCGCCGACAACCCCGCGAGATTCCCGGTGAACAGCCTGACCAGCGGAATGCCCAGCCTTCGGCAGCCTTCCGCCTTCTCGCCAAAGCGTCCCAGCCACTCGTCTTCCGGAAGCGTGAAGTCCGTCACGTCCAGGTAGGCGCTCATGACGCGTGCCGGAAGCTTCCTTGCCGCACCGGCCGGAAGCATCCGTTCCCATTCGGACCGATGCCGGATATAATGGGGCTCCCACAGCTCGATTCCCTCGAAGCCGCATTCCTCGGCGAGACGAAGCAGCTCCTTGATCGAATACAAATAATAGCGGAACGAGACCGTTGTCAGCAGCCAATTCATAACGCCACCCGGCCCAATCGGAGAGACAGATAGCTCTCGATCGCTCGAATCGTATGAAAATGACTCAGGTCCAGCTCGCGGTAATCGATGTCCAATCCGTATTTTTCCTCGATCCTCGAAAGCATCGCAACGATGGACATCGAATCCAGGAACAAGGGCTCATCCGCATCCTCCGGACCGTATCGGTGCTGAAATATATGCGATTCATTGAGAATCGACAGAACCTCTTCCGTTAAGCTCATGCCCACACTCCTTCAGCAATTGTCCCTTCAGTACCTTGCCCGCCGGCGATATCGGAATCTCCGGCACGGCGCGAATTCCCCTCGGGATTTTGTAGCGGGCCAGCCTGCCGCCGAGCCACGCCCGAAGCGCCGGAATCGGCGCTTCTCCTTCCTCGTTCCATACGACGAAAGCCTCGATCGCCGTTCCCGCCGCAGGCAGCTCGACGCCCACCGCGCAGCAATCGCGAATATGCGGATGAGCTTTCAGCGCGTCCTCGATCTCGGACAGCCGTACTTTCAGCCCACCGATGCTGACCTGATCGTTGGAGCGCCGAAGAATGTACAGCCGTCCCCGATCGTCGGTCGAGACGATATCCTGAGTGCGAAGACGCCCGCGCCCGTTCCGCCCCCCTGCTGTGCCGATCCATTGATCGTTCGGCTCCAGATAAGGGGAGCGATCCAGCTCGATAACCAGTTCCCCGCTTGCGGAGACCGACGTCCTCAGATGCTCCGCAGGCCGGCCGACGGAGCCGGCCGGGACTCCCGGCCAGTTGACCGCGATATAGCCGACCTCGCTCATGCCGTATTGCTGGCCGATCCGCATGCCCAGCTTATCCATTCTCTCCCGCAGCTGTTGCGGAAGCGGGCCTCCGGAGGAAAGCAGCCGAAGCGGCGCCGGCGCTTCCGGCTTCCCGGCGGCGTTCAGGCGCTTGCTCCATTCGTCGGCCAGCAGCCGGTAATGGAAGCCGACCCCGTATACATGGGTAATTTCGTGCCGTTCAATACAATCCGCGATCGTCCGGGGCTTCTGCATTTCCGGGAAAAACAAAGTGCCGCCCCGTTCCAGCGTATGAGCCGCGGCCGAGATCAGCCCGAACGAATGGCTGAGCGGCACGAGGCACAGCGTGCGGCTTCCCGGTCCGGGAGCGTCTTCCTCCTCGGCATACCGGACGAGCTCCTCCCGCAGCGATTCCCGCGAGCGCGCGATCATCTTGGGGATGCCCGTCGAGCCCGAACTGAACAGGACGAGAGCCTCGTGCGTCGGATCGGGTACCGCGCGGCGTCCTGCGGACTCCGGTCCCGGCTCCCTCGACTGCCATTCGACCGAATGCTCGACATCCGTCCGGAAGGCTCCGACTCCGAATGAACCTTCCAGCCCTCTGACGACAACGTGCGGACAGAAGCGGGACGTTCTGCTGCGCCTGTCGGCCTCCGTTAGCCGGGAGTCGACGATCAGAACGCACCAGCCCGCTTCCCACGCCGCCATCGCCCATTCGATCAGCTCGAAGGAGTCCGGCAGTTCGATGGCAAGCCTCCCCGGTCTATTGCGGTTTAACCGCAGCTCCCGGCTCTTCCGGCGAATGCGCTCGCTTAGTTCGCCGTAAGACCTGCTCCGATTCCCGCATACCAGCGCTGCGGATTGCGATTGTCCCGCCATCATTCGCGGTTCCCGCCTTCCGGAATGCCCGCCATGCCGTACCTGTTCACCGATGAACCGGCCATCCGATCGTGGAACTGCCGGATCGGCATCGCGTCTGCAGCCCCTCGTTCTCTAGCCTCGGAATTTCGCTCCACGATAGCCGCGACCGCTCCTCCAGCGAATCCGCCCTCTTCCGCATGCAGCTTCGCCCAATGCTCCGCCCGGTGGGAAGGAACGTCGCAGAAGAGCAGCAGAACCGCGTCCGCATCGTCTTCGATCAACCAATCGGCCGCCTGAAGGAGCATCGAATAGGCTCCCATACTCGCCGTGCCGATGCAGGACATCGGTCCTCGTATCTCCAGATCTCTGGCCAGATAGCCGACGATTGCGCTCGGCACCGACTGCGGGAACATGATGGGGCTGATCTTCCTGCCTGCGAGCAGATCCCTCCAGCTCTCCTGCTCCGTCACCGCGTCCCCGAACAAGCTGCCCAGCAGAACGCCCCTTCTCTCTGGCGGTATGCCGCTGGCGGCAAGCTCCGCCTGCGCGAATGCGGCCCTTCCCGCATGGTAGATCAGCGGATTGAATTCCGATCTGACGAACCCGCGGACAGGAGGCACCGTCGTGCCCGCCTCCATTCGCTTCACGGCGGTAAGCGCCAATTGCCGGTCCAGCCGGTCCAACTGCCAGTCCATCGGACTGCCTGCCACGATCTCCCTCATCTTCACCCCACCCTTCTGAAGATGAGCGAGCAGTTGTTGCCGCCGAACGCGCTGGAGTTGGACATGACATAGGTAAGAGGGATGTCTCTCGCCCCCTCGGTTACATAATCCAGGTCGAGACCTTCTTCGGGCCCGGCATAATTCGCGGTCGGAGGAATCCGCTGGCTCAGCAGCGCCATCATGCTGAACGCCGCCTCCACCGCCCCGGTCGCTTCCAGCATGTGCCCGGTCATCGACTTGGTCGAGCTGACCGGGACGTTCCCGGCATCGCGTCCGAACACTTCCTTCAGCGCCTTCGTCTCGCTGCGGTCGTTCAGAGGCGTTCCCGTGCCGTGCGCATTGACGTAATGGATATGCTGCGGAGCGAGCCCCGCCTTCCGAAGCGCCATTCTCATCGCCCGCGCGAGCCCTCTGCCTTCCGGATCGGGCTGGGAGACATGGAAGCCGTCGGAGCTGACGCCCCAGCCGACGATCTCGGCCAGCGGACGAGCTCCCCTCCTGAGAGCGGCGTCCAGACTCTCCAGCACGAGAATGGCGGCTCCGTCGCCGATCAGGAGCCCGCTGCGATCCTTGGAGAACGGCCTGACGACGTCATCCGCCATGGCCCGGCTCGAATCGAAGTTGTAATAGACCTTGGGATGAATCACATTGATGCCGCCGACGATCGCGCACGAAGTTCTTCCGAACCTGATCTGGTCGTAGCCGTATCCGATCGCATTGGCCGATGCGACGCAGGCGTTCGTGTACGCCAGCCGAACGCCGCTCGATCCGATCGTCCTCGCGATCTCGTCGGCATGGCGGGAAGGGATCGAATCCCGGATGGAGATTGGCTGCCCGCACCAGCCGCCGGAGAACGATTCCCGCAGGGCGGCCGGCTGTCCGCCGTCCGTCGGACGATTGTGACCGCGGTCCCCGGGTAGGCGCTCCGCTTGCGAATCTCCCGCATACTGCCGGTAATAAGCCTCCTGGATCGCTCCGTCTCCCAGATTGCCGACGGCGACCGCCGCGTCGGACATCAGTTCATGTCCGGGGGAGAGCTTCGCCATGCGCATCGCTTCGCGAACGCAATAGTCGGCGAAATCGCGATACGACCTGTCGGCGAGCGGCGCTTCCGCTCCCCGCTTCGCGAACGTCCTGCTCGTATCGAAGCCGCGAATGTCCCGGAACGCATGTCTTCCCTCATATATTGCCTGGAGAGCGACCCGTTCTCCTTTGCCGAAGGGCGTAATCAACCCGTAGCCGGTAACCGCCACACGGATGCTCATCCCCGCAAAGCCCCTTCCAGGTAAGCTTCCAATTCCTCCAGCGTCCGGGCGCCGAAGTCGGCCAGCTCATCGTCGGGAACCTTAATTCCGTACTTCTCCTCAAGGTTGACGATCAGCTCGAACATCGAGAGGGAGTCCAGCGAATAGACTTCTTCGATGCTCTTCCGCGGATCGAAGCTTTCCGGAATTTCCGCGTTCATTTTCTCCGTCAGAACGTTCTCGATAAACTGCTGCAGCTCTGAGGTTTTCTTCATTGCCGTCTGTCACTCCCATTCTTAATCGCTCTATGACATTCATGAATCCGAACCCGTTCGAACGGACGTATCAGCTCCAGCATTTCTTCCATGGAAGCATGGAACACTTTTTCCATCGCCACAAATCGTCCGATCGGACTGCCGACCAGATTTTCTTCGGGAAGGGGGTGTGCATGATAGATCTGATCGATCTTCGAACCGGACAGCTCCGCATGCAGCCATACGACCTGTCGGCCGATTCTCGTCAGCTCCCGCATCATTCTCTGCCGAATGTCGGGATGCATCAGCCGGATCCAGTCGGTGACGACGACCGCGTCGAAATCGTCGTCCTCGTAAGGGGTCAGGCATCCGAGCAAATAAGCCACTTCCCTGTCCGGAAATGCGAATTCGAACAGCTCCAGCTGCTCTTCGCTGGAAGCTAGAAGATGGGTCGTCTTCAATCGCCGGGCCGTCTCCAGACCGTCGGCTCCCACGAGCAGGGAACGGTCGGCCGATTCCAGCACCGCCTCGTTCAGCTCGTCCAGGTCTCGGGCCGGGTAGGGCTCTTCCATAATCCGATCCATCCTCAGCGCGTATAACTTCTCCATCAGGAACAGGAAGGAGCCTCCGCTTAGAATCGCGTTCATCTCGGTCTCGATCCGATTGTATTTGGCATGCATGTACCGCTTGTTGCGGGCGTTGCTCTCGGCTTTCGCGGCCGTCGAAACAATCGGGTGAGGATAGTGGAATACGGTCAAATTCCGAATATGATCGAATTTGAGCCCCGATCGGTGCAAGCGGTAGGAAAACTCGATATCTTCCGTCCCCCATTCGAGGAAAGCTTCATCGAAGCCGCCGACGGCTCTGGCCGCTTCCGCGGAAACCGCGAACGCGCACGAGAAGCCGAGGAACCAGGGAGCCTGCAAGCCGCCGAAGCCGTCGGACTCGAACAAGGAATGGCGCGGGTCCCTCCAATACGGCTCCTTCAAAGCTTGCCGATACGCAGACGGATCCTGAAGATCCAGCCGATCGAGCGATTCCAAGTCGATCTGCGCCGAATCGACCTCCAACCCGTATGTATTGTGGAGCAGAACGGACTCAAGGGAATGTGTCCGGTAATAATCGGCCACCCGGCTTAAATAGTCGGCCGGCACGATAATTCCGCTGTCCAGGAAGCATGCGATCTCCCCGGATGCTTTCCACAGTCCCGTATTCCGCGCTCTGGACCGGCAGGAGCGTTCGTCCCGAGGGAGGTACGCATAATGGAGCTCGCGGAAGCGCTCCGCGGCTCGTTCGACGGCCTCCCGCGTCCCGTCGTTCGAGCCGTCGTCCACGACGATGACTTCATAAGAGTCGGGAGACTTCAAATCCTGATTCATCAAGCTTTTCAAACCTTTGATCAGCAGGTCCTCCGAGTTGTAACTCGGAATTATGACGGACAGCTTCACGACATCACCCTTTCGACAATGAGCTGACTTATGTTGGGCGAATAGCGGCACGGCATGCAGAAAACCTTTTCTGTAAACGCGCCGTCTACTCTGCACATATGTCACTTATATGTCTTGTTTCACCGAGTCATGACTAGCCCGGCGGATTTTATTTTTTGTCTGTTGGAATACGCCTTCGGCATCTTCTGATGCCTTCCCATTCGATAATTGCACAAAATACAGCTATTTCGGCCTCTTACCCTGCTTTCTCGCACTAGCTTTGCAAAGAAGCTGACATAAGATGGATAAATGCGTCAGAATTACTTCTTAAGCAAACTGAAACTTAATTTACCACACACCTTTTCTGATGAATGGGCTAAAAAGTTGGTGGCCTCATAGAGCGAGAAGCGGTTACCATTTAAAGTCAATATCTTTTTTATTGGTTGAATTCGTTCTCTAACACCAATTTTTGCGCCACGTACTTCTTCGGGTGTTTCTTTGGAGGTCCTCGTTTTCGCTTTTTCTGGCGGCCTTTTGAAGTCTTCGTCGGTTTCCGGAACAAGGCGTCAAGTAACTTCTCCCAACTCTTGGCCATGTACTGACGCATCAGCTTCAGCACTTTGCACAGTCCATGCTTCGTCCCCGTTTCAAGCTTCACCAGAACACACAATGCGTGGGCGATCAGTGCCATGTAAATTTGGTTCCATACAGCAGTAGGCTTGTTGCTGTACAGTTTAGCCAAACGCAAGTACTGCTTCATCCATTTGAAGAACAATTCGATGTCCCAGCGGGCACGATAAATATCCGCGATCTCCCGTGCACTTAAATCCCAGCGGCTTGTGATCAGGCGGTACGTACGTTCTTTGTCGTCCTTGAATTCCACCAAACGCAGCCTCATGGTTTCATTAGGCCGCTCCGGAACAGCCATGAGGACATCCGCATCCAGTAGCAAATCGGGTTCCTCTGATGGGAGCACGCGTTTCTCCAAGATCTGTGTTTTACTGCGCTTCTGAACGCGAACGACAAAGCGGATGCCTGCTTTGAGCCACTTCTTGAAGTGAGCGTAATTGATGTACCCGCGATCCATCACGTAAGTCGTTCCTTGCTCTGTGACGAGCTCAATCGCAACTTCTGTATCCGCAACGGCTCCTGTTGATAATACGACCTTACTTGGAATCGCCAGATCCGGCCACTGCGTGCTCAGTCGCATGTGCAGCTTTACCTGATTCTTTCCTTTGCTGAAGTACGCCCACTTGCCATGATAATCAGGGAGAGTGATCGATGATGAATCAATAATGGATAAGGGGATGAGTTCCTTTTTTAGCCCCCTGTCCTCACACGTTTGTTGCAGCGCAGTGTGTATGCGGCGAGTAAGGTCTTCAAACAGATACTGGAGAAACCAGGTTGGCAGTTCGGATAGTTTGCGAGAAAACCGGGAAGCGCTAAGCGACGTAAGTCCCGTGAGTGCTTGTAATTCCTCACTGTCACGAAGATTTTCGACAATACACTCTGGGTCTTGGCGGTCGGACAACTGGGCTTCGACGAACAAACGGATGGAAGCAGCGAGAGTGAGCTTATTCGTGCGGTAATCGAGAAAATCACTCACAAATTCAGGAATATCCAACCAATACGCCTTTGGGCCGTTGCGCTTGAAAGTTCCTCCAGGTACAATTTAAGTATTCATTCTACATTAAGTATCCACTTTATTGGGGAGGGATTCACTATGGCATTCACTTTGCAATTGGGAGAGCAAGCTCCGGATTTTTCGCTGCCGGCGACGGACGGGAAAACGTATTCGCTGCAAGATTTCGCGGACGCTTCGACGCTTGTCGTGTTTTTCACCTGCAACCATTGTCCCTTTGTCGTCGGCTCCGAGGAGGTTACCCGGGAGACGGCGCTCAAATACCGCGACCGCGGCGTCGTATTCGTCGGCATCAACTCCAACAGCGAGTCGACCAAGCCGGATGATTCCTTCGAGCATATGGTGGCGCGAATGAACGAGAAGAAGTTCCCGTGGGCATATCTGCGCGACAAGAGCCAAAGTATCGCTCAAGCCTACGGCGCTTTGCGGACGCCCCATTTCTACGTGTTCGACCGGGATCGGAAGCTGGTCTATTCCGGCCGAGGCGTAGACAATCCTCGAGAAATCGACAAAATGAAAGTCAACGATCTCGATAACGCTTTGGCTCAGCATACGGCCGGCCAGAACGTCTCGGTTCCGTTGACGAATCCGATCGGCTGCAACGTGAAATGGGAAGGCCAGGACGAGCATTGGATGCCGGCGGAAGCTTGCGACTTGGTCCCCCAATCCTGATCGAACGGTGAACTTATAGATTCTGCTTCGCAAACAAAAAGGCTCTCCATCTGCCGCCAAAGGCAGGTAGAGAGCCTTTTTGTCATAGGGTCATTGCTTGACAGCTCCCGCCCAGAACCCGCCGCGAATCAGACTGGGCTCGTGGGAAATAACGAACGCCTTGGGGTCTAGCTCGATAATGCGGTCGTGCAGCCGCTTCTGGTTTTTGCGCCTGGTCAGAATCTCCATCACAAGACGATCTCCATCCCTGCCGGATCCGAGCCATGTCGTCACGCCGTAACCCGCGTCGCGAAGCGCCGTCGCCAGCTTCGGTTCCGGATGGTTGCTGATCACCTTCAGGGTGACGTAGCCGAGCGCCAGCTTCTGCTCGATCCACGAACCGGCCAGCACGCCCAGAGCATAGCCGAGCGCATAAACCGCCAGACTGGAGGCATGATCCAGATGGGACAACACCATATTCAGGCCCAGCACGTAGATCGTCACTTCCGCCGTACTGATGAGCGCGGCGAGGTACTTCTGCCCCTTGATCGTCAGAATCATGCGCAAGGTGAAGGCCGACACGTACACGATCTGAATGACGAAGATGAGAGTCAATATCTTGAACACAAGGCGCACCCCTTCTTCTCAATTCGCGCCAAAATCGGAAGCCGTATACACGGCTTCGATCCGGCAGTCGCTGTCCATCACGATGAAGTTCGCCCGCATGCCCGAGACAATGTCGCCGACATCCAGATCAAGCGCCCGGCCGGCGTTAACCGAGGTCAACCTGACGGCGTCTGCAAGCGGCAGAGCAAGCAGCGGCCCGGTCAAATGCCGGAACAGCTCGTACATCGTGCTTTGCGAGCCGTACACCGTATCCCCCTTGTAGGCTACCGAACCGCGCACCGTAATGCCGGGGGCATCCGGACATACGCTGTCGGTAACGGCCGTCAGCGAGCCGATCGGCTTCAGCCGGAGCGCAAGCTTAAGCGCTTGCGAGGAAAGATGGCGCAAATCCGCGATTAGCTCGCAGTGCACCCGATCATCCAGCAGCGCGGCGTCCAGTACGCCCGGCTTACGGTGATCGAAGGCGCGCATGGCGTTAAACAGGTGCGTCGCGCGGGAGAAGCCGGCGCCAAACGCCTCAAGCGCCGTATCGTAGTCCGCGTCCGTATGGCCGGCTGACAGCGCGAACCCGTATCTGCGAGAAAGCATGGCCATCGACGGGAGATCGACGCATTCCGGCGCGGCAGTGACGATGCGGATCGCGCCCCGAAACGACCGGATGATGTCATCCGCTTCCGCTTCGTCGTAAGGGCGGATTTGTCCGTCGTAAAATCCGCCCTGCTTCTTCGGGTTAAGATACGGACCTTCCAGATGAAACCCCTCCAGCCCCTCGCAAGCCAGCGTGCGGTAAGGCGGCTTACGCGCGCCGGAAGGGGCGTATGGCGAGATCGTCGCAAAAAACGAGGTCGTACCCGCCCTCTTCAGCAACTGGGCGCCTGCCGCAAAATCGCACTCGGGATCTTCGAAATCGCAGCCCTTCACGCCGTGAATATGCGTGTCGATAAAACCGGGAACCACGATCCGCCCGCCCAGATCGCAGCCTGCGATAGAGTCCGCGCTTACGCGGTCGTTCCGGCCGATGTCGTCTGTGCGTCCCTTCCGGCCTGGGCTGTCATCCGGGTAGGCGAGCGCGTCCCCGAAGATTCGCTTGCCGTTACGTTCCCCGTCATCTGCGCCTTCAGCCCCGATAGCCCCGGTGATTTCGGCAAATCGGCCGTTCGCCACGTCAAAAGCCGCATTGCGGACAACGCCCGCCCCAGTCACCAACGTCGCATTATAAAATCTCGTCATTCCCACGTTGCTTGGCATCTCCTTTGCTAAGCTTCGAACCGTTCTGCTCGACCGACACTAACTCCGCCGCGCCAATGATGCCCGCGTCGTTCGCGAACGCGGCGGGCGTCACCCGACAGCGCGGCAGGAACAGATTCACTTTCTTTCGCAGCGGGCCGACGAATAATTTGCGCTGACGGGATATCGCTCCGCCGATAGCGACCGTATCGAGATCGAGCAGCATGACAAGCTCGATGACGCCTTTGGCTGCCGCATCCGTATAACGCTCCAGCACATCGATCGCCACCGCGTCTCCGGCTTTCGCGAGCGCGCATACCGCCAGCCCGTCTTCCGCTTCCAACCCATGCCGCTTCGCCAGCTGCACAAGCGCGGTCACGGATGCTGTCCGCTCGAAGCAGCCGGTTTTGCCGCAGGGGCAAGGCTCGTCGCTGAAGCTTAACGTCAAATGCCCGATTTCACCGGCGCAGCCGAAGCTGCCGCGGTACAAGCGGCGCTCCAGCATAAGCGCCCCGCCGATGCCGGTGCCGAACGTCACCGTCGCCCCATTCACGCTCTCTTGCAGCGCGCCGTATTTTCGTTCGCATAGCAGCGCGGTCCGGGCATCGTTTTCGGCCCGCGTCGGCAAACCGCTAGCTTCGGCAAGCGAATCCGCCAGCGGAAACTGGCTTATGCCGAGATTAACCGCATCGTACACCTTGCCGTCAACAACCCAGCCCGGGCACCCTACGCCAATCCCGGCGATATCGCCGTCCGCCGCCCGCAGCTTGGCGATCGCTTTGCCGATCGCCGCGACCATCCGCTGCGGCTCGCCGAAGAAGCGGTTGGAGATGACGTGGCGCTTTATGATTTTCCCGCCGTCTACCAATCCCACGGCAATTTTGGAGCCGCCAATATCAATGCCGATCGCTCGCATGTCATCCTTCCTTCTTGAGGCGTACAAGCCCGCATCGAACCGATGCGGGCTTGGGCAAGCGGCCTTATTTTTTCACGTTCTCCTCGTAAAACTTGTTGTAATCTTCGACGACTTTTTCGATGCCGTACCCTTTCAGCGTTTCGATAAACTTGTCGTACTCGTCGAACGAAGCTTTCCCGGTAATGAATTTATAAGACATTTCATCCACCAACGTCGTCGAAGGCGTAATCGCGAGCGCATGCTCGTCCTTCTTATCCTGATCGAAACGGATTATCCAGCTGTCCGGCCATGTCGCGAACTCGCCCATCTCTTCCATTGTGTAACCGGTGAACTTCTCGAGATTGGCTTTCCATCCGTACGGATCGGAATAAATTTCGTAAATGTTGAGTCCGGCGTAAAAGCTCATGTAATCGTTCAATGGCGTTTTGCCCGGTTCATCCGTCGTCGTAATGTTATCCTTAAACACGGGCTGGCCGTCTTTCATCTCGTAAGTGGTGCCTTCGATGCCGTAGCCGAGCAAGCGGAAAAATTCTTCGCCCAGCTGCCAGTCAAGCAGCGCGAGCGCTTCGTTGACGTACGGCGAATTCGCGTTGATGACCATGCCGTACGACGGGCTGACCGTCGTCAGTCCCCGATATTTGGACGGTTTCCCGTTCGCGCTGAGCGGCGGAATATACTTGAACTGCACCTTGTCCTGCAGGTTCATATTTTTGGCGATGACGTTAACGCTTTTGGCCGTGTTCTCGTACTGCATTTCCCACACGTAGCTTTCCGTGATGAAGCTTTTCTCGGTTGCCAGCGTCTGGCGCCAGTCGTCGCCCGCGAAAGTATACTGCGGGAACTGCGGATCGTACAGCTCCTCCGCGTACAGCTTGTGCAGAAACTCCAGCATCTGGCGGTATTCCGGAGTGAACGGACCGTAGATGTACTTCTCCTGCTCCTGATCGAAAGACAGCGTGGACGAAGTGCTGAATGCTCTGCTCCAGACGGTCAGCGTTTCCGGAATGGTGTAAGAAGTTACCGGGTAAGAGGACGGGAATTTCTCCTTCAGCTTTTTGGCGGCGTTGTAGATGTCGTCCACCGTCTTCGGCGCGTCCAGTCCGACGGCTTCGAACGCTTTCGCGTTATAGAAAAATCCGGTCGGCACCGTCTTGTACGGATATAAGTAAGGGAAAATGTACGTGTCGCCGTTTTCGTCCTCAAAAAGCGTTCTCGCTTCCGGAAATTGCTCGTAATACGCTTTCAGATTCGGCAGCTTGTCGAGATAATCGCTGATTTTCACGAACTTTCCCGCCTGGCCGTACATTTGGCTGATTTCGTTGACCTCGCGCCCGCCCGAAGCGCCGAGCAGCATCACATCCGGCCAGTCGCCCGATTTGGACGCCAGAATGAGCGATTGCTTTTCTTCGTACCCGTCGGCGGGCGCATTGTAGTCAAGCTTGATATTAGTAAGGCGCTCGAACTCCTTGACAAGCGGGTTATCCGGATTAAAGTCTCCTTGGTACCAGGAAAATACTTTCAGAGTTACCGGGTCTTTGAGCGGAAAGCTCAGCGGTTCGAACGCTTTGCCGGCCGACGGACTGGCTTTGGATCCGGAGTTGGAACTTTGGCACCCCGCCGCGACGAATAACAGCACGGCCGCAATCAGAAATAGGAAACTCCGTTTTTTCACATTTACCCTTCCCTTCTCTGTTCGCTTGTTCTTTATGTGGTCAGATCGGCGCCGTCCCGCGGCATCAGCCCTTGATCGCCCCGATCATAATCCCTTTGACGAAATACTTTTGCAAGAACGGATAGATCATGACGATCGGCAGTATCGTCACGACGATAATGGCGCTGCGAACCGTCTGCTCGCTGACGCCCGCGGGTTTGTACGCGGCGATAATGCTGCGCATATGGCTCGTGGGCTCGAAAGTGATCAATACTTTTCGAACGACCAGCTGCAGCGGATACAAGTTTTGATTTTCGATAAACAGCATGGCGTTAAACCAGGAGTTCCAATGCCCGACGATGAGCCACAGACTGAGCGTAGCCAAAATCGGCTTCGATAGCGGCGTGTAAATCCGGGTAAGAATCGTCAGGTCGTTCGCTCCGTCCATCAGCGCCGATTCCCGCAGCTCGATCGGAATGTTAGCCTGGAAGAAGGTGCGGCAAATAATGATGTACCAGACGGAGACGCCGGGCAGTATAAGCGCCCATAGCGTGTCTTTCATGTGCAGGTTTTGGACGAGCATGTAGTAGGGAATCAAACCGCCCGAGAAGTACATTGTAAACGTCAGAAAGATCAAAAACAGCTTCTTGCCTCTGAATTGCTTGATCGCTAGCGGATAGGCCGTCAGCAGCGTAAGCCCAACGGACAGCGCCGTGCCCGCGGACGTATAGAAGATGGTGTTGATGTATCCTCTAATAATTAGCGGGTCGGACAAGGCGACGCGATAGGCGTTCAGATTAAACCCTTTCGGAAGCCAGGTGACCATTCCCATCGTGACGTATTCGTTTTTGCTGAACGATACGGCTACGATATAAACAAACGGGTACAGCATGACGAAAATCATGAGCAGCGAGGCGATCAGCGCAATCGCCCTTACCGCGAGATCCGATCGGTGTTCGGCATACATCCGCATCTTCAATTCCATTCCTTTCCGAAGCTTCTGGTCACCAGAAAGAATACCCGGTCAATCTTCTCATGACCTTGTTGGCGAAAAACACCAACAGGAACGATAGGACCGAATTGACGAGCCCGACGGCTACGCCATAGCTGTAATTCGCGTTTTGCAAGCCGTTGCGGTATACGTAGGTCGCCAGAATATCCGCCGTTTCGTACGTTGCCGGGGAGTACATCAGAATAATTTTTTCGAAGGACGCCCCGAGCAGCAAGCCGACAGACAAGATGAACTGAATGCTGATGACCGGAAGCAGCGCCGGGAAAGTGATATGGCGAATTTTCTGCAGGCGGTTCGCCCCGTCGATCGTGGCCGCTTCGTACATTTCGTCCGGGATGGAAGAGATGGCGGCCAGGTACAGGATGCTGCCCCAGCCGATCCCCGTCCAGATTTCGGAGCTAATGTAGATCGTCCTGAAGCTCGACGCATCGCTCATGAAATTAACCGCCTGCAGGCCGATCGATCGCAGAAAATGGTTGACGACGCCGTCGATCGCAAGAATTTCCTTCATCATCCCGACGATGATAACCGTGGATATAAAGTACGGCAAATAAGAAACAGACTGCGCGAATTTTTTGAATTTGCCCTGCTTCAGCTCGTTAAAAATAAGCGCCAGCACAATCGGAGCCGGAAAGCAGAACAGCAGGGAAAGCACGCCGAGCTTCACGGTATTCATGAAAGCCCGGGGAATAAGCGGGTCCTTCAATATCAGCTCGAAATATTTCAGCCCGACCCACTTGCTATCCATAATGGAGGTAAGACCGTTATAGTTTTTGAAAGCGAGCACGATGCCGTACAGCGGAACATAGCTGAATACGAACACCAAGACGATGCTCGGGGCTAGAAAAAGATACAGCCATTTGTCCTTGACCATATCTTTCCACAAGACGCGAAAGTAGCTACTCTGCATACCCGGCTCTCCTCAGGAAAGCGATGCTCTCGTCGCAGGATGCGATCGGATCTTCGCATTCCAATTCAATTGAAGCGGTTCCGTCGAACCCGCCCGATCGTAGCGTCCGAATGACTCTGTCGAACGGAATATCGCCTTGACCGAGCGGACAGCCCGTATACCACACCTTGTTCAGCGATGGCCAGCCTTCGCCTTCTTTGGCCGAGTGGCGGTAGTCTTTCAGATGCAGCAGATCTACCCGACCCTTCAGCCGCTCCGCCGCTTCCTCCGGCGCTTCGTCGACGAACAGGAAATTGGCGGTGTCGAACGTCGAACGGAATGACGGCGACCGGTACGCGTCCAGCAGCTCGGCCACCTCTCCGCTTCGCGCGGCGAACACGCCGTGATTTTCCAGACAAAGCTTGATGCCGGCTTGCTCCGCGTACCGGATGCAAGGCCCGTAACAAGCTTTGATCGACGCCATGCCGTCCTCGAACGCAACGTCGTCCTTGACGTCCCCGGAAAACACGCGCATGACGGGCGCGCCGATCCGCTTGGCAATATCGATTTGCCGGATCATGTAATTGATTTGCTCGAGGCGTTTCGTTTCGTCCGCCTGAACGAAATCGTTGCAAATCGACCATACGGCGGGCGAAAGCTCCAGCTTATCCATGACGGCCATGCATTCGTCCAGCTTGTCTAACACGAAAAAATCAAGCAGCTCGACGTTCCTGACACCGCGCGAGGCGCAGTATTCGGCGAATGCGACGAAGTCCATCGCTCCGCCGTATATCAGTTCCTGAAAAGTCCACATGCTTACGCTCAGCTTCATTCCGGTTCCTCCGCCTTTTTATTAGGTTCCTATCTCTTTATCTCGTTATCCGGATTTCTCTCTGCTTATTTGCCGATTCGTAGATCGCATCCGTTATGCGCATGCACTCCACGCCGTCCTCAGCGGTCACGATCGGCTGTTCGGCGCCTTTGATCACCTGAATAAAGTGGGCGATTTCCTCGTCGAAATCGTAATTGGGATGATGCTCGTTGTTCGAATGCAACGGCTGAATATTGCAGGCGACGCCGAAATCATCCGTCGCGATGCTCACTTTCGGGTACGCCGTCGCGCCGCCCTTCGTGCCGAACACTTCGAGCTGGAACACATCCGATTCGACGTGGTGATTCCAGCTCGTCTCGAACTGGATCGTCACACCGTTGTCCATCCGGATCATCGCGGAGGCAAAATCCTCGACATCGTGAATTTGCCCGCTGTCGGCGCTCATGTGCGGCGCGTTGGAAGCCGCCTGCTCGCCCGGCATTTTGTGGGTGACGGCATAGACCGAGACCGCCCGCCCGCCGGCGATAAATCGGGCGAGATCAAGCACGTGCACCCCGAGATCGATGACCGGTCCGCCCCCGGAACGGCGGTTGTCCGCGAACCATCCTCCGGGGTTGCCGTGGCGGCGCAAATAAACCGCTTTCACAAAATACAACCGTCCGAGCCTGTTTTCGTCTACGACCTTTTTCAGCAGCTTGACGCCTTCTTCGTACCGCGTGCAGAAACCCGGCATCAGCACGCGGCCGAGCTGCTCTGCCGTCAACTGCATATCAAGGGCCTGTGCGGCGTTTACGGCCAGCGGCTTTTCGCACAGCACGTGCGCGCCGCCGTTCAGCGCGTCGATCGAGACTGGCGCGTGCAGACTGTTCCATACGCATACCGACACCGCATCCGGTGAGGCGTCCTCGAGCATGGCCCGGTAATCGTCATAGACGCGGGAAATTTCGTGCTGGCGGGCGAACCGCTCCGCCCTGTCGCGATTGCTATCGCATACCGCAACGACTTCGACATCCGCGCGTTTCCGATAGGCGGCGACATGACAGTGCCCGATCGAACCCGCGCCGATAATTCCGACTTTTATTTTGTCCACAAGCATCCCCCCAACAAAAAAACCCGATGGTCGGCTGAATTGTTCAACCGTCATCTGGGTTCATCGTACCATTCGGAAGGAGGATTGTATTTGTTTCTATATTCGAATAATTTGTTCAAATTAATGAAGCTTGCCGGAGCGCGAGCCTTCAACTGGTCATACGATACTGGCTCGGCGCCATGCCGGTTACCTTTTTGAACGCCTTGCTGAAGGAATGAATGGATTGATACCGCAGCTTTAACGCGATATCGTTGATCGACATCGTCGTTTCCCGCAGCAGCCGCTCGGCCGTATCGATCCGCTTTTGATTGTAATAAGCCTGCAGCGACATGCCGATCTCGTTCGAGAAAATGAAGGACAGATGGGAGTAGCTGTAGTTGAGCCGGTCCGCGATTTCCGACAGACTCGTAATGTCGAAGATGCGGTTTTCGATGTAAGAAATGACCGAATACACCGTTTCGTTGCCGAACTGGTCGGTCGTATGCGGCTTGCGCATTACCGTATCGGACTTCTGGAAATTGCGGTGCGTCAAAATAATAATTTGCGTCATATACGTTTCCAGCATCTGCTGGGAAAAATCCGTCGGATAATGCAGCTCCTTAAGCAGCGCGGTAAATGGCAGCTCGATCGAAAACGCATCCTTCACGCGGGGACACGTCACCTGATCAAGCGTCTTTTGAATACTCGGGTACGGGTTATCCCTCCCCAGGTTCGAGTTGAAATAAAACGCGAGGTATAAGTAGCGGAACGGATCTTCGTTGTCCGCGATCAAATTGTGGCACTGATCCGGCAGGCAGAGGAACAGATCGCCCTTCTCGACAGGGAAGCGCTTACCATCCACGTAGAAGTCGCCTTTTCCGGATAAAATATAACTGATCTCGTAACAAGGCTGCATATGGTCGCCCACTTCAAATCCGCCGAGACAGCTCAAGTCCCCGATTTGGTAAAGGCTGATAGAGGTATATCGCTGCGGATGATCCCAGTACCTCGTGTCGTAATGAAATTTCTTGCCGTCATAATGGATCATATCCTGCGCCCCCGATCTCTTTTTGGCTACAGCATCCTCATGCACAAGAAACATGAAATTAACCTCATCATAAAATGCCGGTTTTTAATTGTCAATCGGGAGGCGGCATGAAAAACGGGCCTTCACTCGAGGTCGAATGAAAGCCCGTGCTGCGAATGGAAATCCGGGCACTTCTTGTTCATCGAATGGCTTCAAAACATCGTATACCCGGAAAGGCGCGAGCCTTGTTGCGTACCCTTCCGGCGACTCTCCTTCTGTGACACAGAACTCTTCCGGACCGGTATTTTTCTCCACATAAATATCGATAAGCCGATAGATTTCACATGTCATTCGCCCCTGAGAGACGATTTCCACCTCGATATGTCGATTCAATTCCACTTCATTGAATAAAATCTGACAGGCTACGTGTCCCCCCTTGGCGGCAATAAGCCTGATCTCTTTGAGCCCGTGGTCTTGGACGCTGCTGTCGGGATACAACCATTCGTTTGCACTATAAATTTCGTATTTCATGTCAGACTCCTCCGGACACATCAAGTTTGAGGCAATCTAAACCTTAGATCATGTGCATCGGCCTCGGGCCCGTCAAGGCACTTTTTTGGCCTCTGCGCCGCCGTTTTTCAACTGTGTACCTTTTTCCTGCCGAACATGATACGTCAGCAAAATTCCGACCATGCTGACGACAAGAGCGTTGCCTCCGCCCACCATTAGTTGGAACACGCCCATGCCGGAGCCGAGCTTGTTGGAAGACAGTTGGCCGGTCACCGCCGCGACGGAAGCCACTACTTCTACCCCTGGTCTAATCTTCATTCTGGCTATCGCGCCTTCGCCCTCGAGAGGCGGCAACACGATCCGCTGCTCGTTCCTCGTTACCGTATCGCTTCTGTAGAGATCGGCCAACCCGTCGAAATAGCCGTGTACATTGCGCGATCGTATGTTCTGATTCATCCGTGATACACCTCATCCATGCCGTTGATAATGGCGTCGCTGGGCAGTTGATTGTATCGTAACACCGATGAGAATCGTTATCAATATCCGGCAAGCATGGAGGCTGAAATTCCCAAATGCTCCTTCAGCGTCGAGCCGGCGTATTCGCTTCTGAACAAACCTCGTTCTACCAGCTGCGGCATCAGCTTCTCAAAAAACAGCTCCATCGACCTTTCCGAGCCGCCCGGCAGAGCGATAAACCCGTAGATCGCGCCGGCTTCGAACCGCTGCATAATATCGCCCAGCACGTCCTCGACCGTCCCGACCGAAACCCAGTGCGCCGAGCCGACAACCTCGGGCCGGGCCAGGACCTCCGCTTACCGTCGGCTCGTTGTTGGCGATAAATCTGCGCAGCAGCTCGGCATGCGTCCGGCTGCGGACCGGCAGATTCGGGTCGGGAAGCATCTCGGCCGTCACGCGATCGTTCAATTCGCAAGCAGTTAAATCCAACAAGACAAAGCGCTTGGGAAAGAGCTTTCCCGTCTCGTTCAAGAGCAGTTCGAGGATCTGATCGAGCGGTTCCAGAAGCGCCGCATCGACCCGATCGGGCTCGGCATCTATGCCCGGGCATACGAGTACAAACAGTTCCAAAAGGTTCAGGACCGCTGGTCCGAGGCGTTCGCCCAAGCGAAGATCGACGTCAAGGTCGATGTCAAAATCAAATCGATGGGACCCGTGCGTTAGACCTGTCACGATCCAGAAAACCGCAAAGAACCTTCACCCCCGGCAGCAAAAGCCGAAAATGAAGGTCCTCACCTGCCGCCAGCTACTCTGCGCTGACCGAAAATCGCTTATAATACGTGCGGCTTCCGTTGAAGTTGGCGAAGCCGATCTGCCCGTTCAGATACGGACGCTCCTCGTCTGCGTATACGAGCCGTTCTTTCCCGTCGACAGACACGCGGTAACGGTTGCCCTTGGCGCTTACCCGGATCAGATAGCTTTCGCCGGGGAGCCAGGCGCACGGCGTTTCCGCCAGGACGCGGTAGCCGTTGTCGTTTTTGTAGAGCGCCAGGCGTCCGTTCGCCGCGAAGCCGGCCGCATAGCTGCGAATCCCGCCCTGTACCCGAAACTGGATCAGATGATCCTCTCCCAGCTGCGGGATAACCTCCGCCTCATAGCTGTAGTCCGTCCAGGCCAGATCGCCCGTATAGCATTCGGCCGGCTCCCCGCTGTAGCTCCCGCTTAACATCCCGTTCTCAAGCAGCCAGTGCCCTCGCAAATAGGTGCATTGGCTGACCTCGAGATGGACGGAGTTCCAATATTCCATTCTTTCCTTCCGGAAATCGATGGAATAGTCGGCCTGGCCGCTATAATTCATCGAATCCACGTAAGCTGCCAGATTGCTGTTCCAGCCCGCTTCGGGAATCCATTCGATGCCGGCCTGCATAATGCAGACGTTGTCCATGCGCAGAATCCGGTAGGAAAGCTCCGTCCATTCCCCTTTGCGCAGCTTTGTTTTCTCGCCGTAAAAACAGTGCCCCCCGTTGCCGTCCCGGATGTACATCCGGGCTTGAACATCGAACGACACGAACTCCGGCACCATCACCTTGGCGCTGATCGTCTGGCCCGGATACAGCAGCGGCGAGAAAGCCGGATCGTAACGGCTGTCGTCGAAATCGTCCGGGCGGTAGTACGTTTGGTGATAGACGCGATAGCCGTATCCTCCCTTGACCCGATCGAACAGCACCTTAAGCGACCGGGAGCCCGTGGCGCGGCAGGCGTCGGTATTCTCCACGACCGCCGTGACGTTCCGGGACGGATCGTCGCTGTCCGTGCGGAACGCATGCGTCGAACCCGGATATTCGAAGTGAAACCGCGCCGATCGCCCCCTCACGATGTCCGCCCAACGGTCCGGGGGCTCAACGCCGGCGATCAGGTAGCCGAACCTGGCAATGTAGGAGGCGCACCACGGCAAGTCCAGAATATTCAACGTTCCGATTACGCTGGAGCAGCACAGGAAATCCCCGATCGGCTTGCGCCACGAATCGTCGATGCCCGCCAGCCCGCCCAGCACGCCGACAATCGTGCCCACGTTGGCCACGTTGCAATCCGTATCCCAGCCGCACATGTTGCAGATATTGATGGAGCGAGAGAAATCTCCGTTTCCGTACAGCAAAGACAGGACGATAACCGCAGCATTGGGGATGATGTGACAGTTGCCCGGATACAAATGATAGCCGTAACGATCGTGCACGAATTGAAACGCCTCGCGCCAATCCTCCGGATGCCGGGCATGGAAATCCATCACGGACCGCGTCATCGCGGCGAACTCGCAATCGTCGGGGATGACGCCCAGCCCTGCCTTCAGCACCGCCGCAATCTCCTTCTCCGTGAAGGCCGCCGCAATGCAGGCCGCAATGAACATCCCGCCGTACTTCCCGTTGCCGTCATGCGACACGCTGGCCGCCTTCCCGGCGTATTCCGCCGCCAGCTCCGGATTGCCGGGCGCGATCAGTCCCCATACGTCGATGAAAATCTGACCTCCGATTTGCTCCGCGACCGCAGCGCCGTTCTGGGCGATCGAGCCGGAACGCGGTGCCATCATTCCGTTTTTCAAATTCAGGTATGCCGTATGCTCCGTGGACACGCCATAGCCGCCCCACCAATAGAAGCCGTGCCCGTCCGGCGCATAATTGAGCCAGGTCAGCCCCATCTGCTCGGCGCCGATCTCCCGCGTATGCGTATAATCCTCGAGCGCCCGCAGGAAAAACATCGGCCCGTTCGTATCGTCGTCGGCGGCGAAATTTTTGAACTGATGCAAGTAGGTTGTGATCTCCCCGAACGTTCTGGCAATCTGCTCGTAGGTCCACTGCTCGATATTGCCGCCGTGGCGGACGCCGATGACCTTGCCCAGCCACCCCGCATAGACCCGTTCCGGATAATCGTCCGGTATTCCAGTCATCATCGTTCCTTCCTTTCGCGGATTATTCCTTCAGACCGCTCATCACGATGCCCTCTACGAAATACCGTTGGGCAAACGCATAGACGATCAGAATCGGCAGAGACACGATAAGCGCGCCTGCCATCATGTAATTCCATTGATTCGTATACGTGCCTTGAAAGGTAGCCAGCCCCAGGGTCAACGTCTTCAAATGGTCGGAATTCAAATAAATCAGCGGACCCAGAAAATCGTTCCACGTCGACATAAAGGCGAAGATGGCCAGCGTCGTCAAAGCCGGCTTCGCGTTCGGCATAATGACATGAATAAAGATTCGGAAGTAACCGCAGCCGTCGATCATTGCGGCCTGCTCCAGCTCCTTCGGAATCGTCAGGAAAAACTGGCGAAGCAGGAAAACGCCGAACGCCGCGAACAGCGCCGGAACGATAAGGGCGTAATGCGTATCGAGCCACCCGAGCTTCCGCAAAATCTGGAACGTCGGAATCATCGTGACATGATACGGAATCATCATCGTTCCGAGCAGCAGCAGGAACAAGGCGTCGCGTCCGGGAAACTTCAGGCGGGCGAAGCCGTACGCCGCCATGGAGCAGACGACCACCTGCCCCAATACGACAAAGAACGTAACTTTCGCCGTATTGTAGAAATAAAGCAGCCAAGGCGCGGAATCCAGCATATAAACGTAATTGCTCCACATGATTTCCGCCGGAATCCAGCTTGGCGGGATAAGGTACATCTCGTTGACGCTCTTCAGCGACGTGGAAATCATCCACAGGAAAGGGACGACCATCAGCAGCGACAAGACAAGCATTGCCGCATGCAACAAGGCGGATTTGACCGTTTCCACGCTCCTTGCAGGCTTGATCATAAGGGCGCCTCCTTTCATCCGTTGACGTCCTTGCTGCGGGCCAGGCGCGTCTGAACCAAGGTCACCGCAAATATAATGGCGAACAGCACATAGGCCATTGCCGACGCATAGCCTTGATTGAAATATTTGAACGCATTCTGATAAATATAGTAGACGACAACGGTCGTCGATTTGGCCGGACCGCCGTCCGTCATGACGAATACCTGATCGAACACCTGGAAAGAACCGATCACCGCCATAATAACGACAAACACGGTCGTATGGCGCAGCATGGGAACCGTGATATAGACAAACCGCTTGAACGCGCCCGCGCCGTCTATCTTGGCCGCTTCATACAGCGAAGGCGAAATCCCTTGCAGGCCTGCGAGAAAAATAACCATATTGAAACCGATATTCTTCCAGACGCTCATGATGATGACCGAGAACAGCGCCCATCTTTCGCTGGCCAGCCATGGCGGCTGATACCAGCCCAGATTGCCCAGAATGCTGTTGATCAAGCCGTAATCCGTGTTGTAAAGCCACTTCCAGACCGTAGCAATCGCGACCGTCGAAGTAATGACGGGCAAAAAGAAAGCCGTCCGGTACAAGGTCGTAAATCTCATCTTCCTGTTGAGCAGCAGCGCCGCCAGCAAAGACAGCAGCGCCCCGACCGGCACCGTGCCGAGCGTGAAATACACGGTGACGCGCAGCGAGCGAAGAAACGTTTCGTCCTGAAGCAGGTTCCGGTAATTGTTCAGGCCGATAAAGTCCGGGGCAACAATGCCGTCCGACGATGTCAGGCTCAAGTAGAAGGAATACGCAAACGGATACAGCATAAAAACCAAGAACCCTATCATGATCGGGGCGATGAAGAAATAGCCCCAGGCGGCCTCTTTCCTGGCCATCGGTTCGCCTCCTTTCCCAACGGCTCCCGGAATCGCGGGCGGCCCGCGAACAATGCGCCGCCCGCAATTCCGCTTTGTCGTTACGAGGACTTCTCCTTGATTTTCGCGATCAGCTCCTGCCGCGCCTCCTCCGGCGTCAGCCGGCCGAGCAGCAGCTTGTCCATCACTTCGGAGATCACGTCGTTGATCTCCGAGTATTTGCCGTTCATAAACTCGGTCATGCGAACGTCGGACGCGCTGTCCACGAATGCCTTGACATTCGCCGGGAAGCCGGAGTCGATAATGATCTGGTTCGCTTCCTTGTTCGCGGATGCCGGCAGCGCCATGTTATAGGAGGCCACCACCTTCATGCCTTCCGGTCCCACGAAAAACTTCAAAACCTCCCACGCCTCTTCCGGGTGCTTCGTATCCTTGGAGATCGACCAGCTTAAAGCGCCAACCTTGGTTTGCTGGTTCTGCTTGTTCGGCATGCGCACGACATCCCAATTGAACGGCAGCGGATCCTGCTTGAACGGCGGCAAATACCACATGCCCGCGGAGAACATCGCGACCTGACGGTTGCGGAATTGCTCGGAGCTGCCTTGACCGGCCGCTTGCTGCTCGGCAGGGTTGGGCGTGATTTTCTCGTCGACCAGCATGCGAATGTTTGTCAGCGTTTCCAATGCTTCCGCGGAATCGAGCCTGCTCTCCGCCGGGTCGGCATAAATCTCGACATTGTTGCGGGTCAGCATGCCGTCGAGCGGAGCGCCGTAATTTTCATATAGGAAACCGTATTGTTTCTTGGAAGGATCCGTCAATTTTTTGGCCAAGTCGAAAAATTGCGCTTCCGTCCAGTCATCCTTCGGATACGGAAGATTTGCCTCGTCAAACAGATCCTTGTTGTAATAAATGACATAAGGCGATATTTCCTGCGGCATGCCGTACAGCTTGCCGTTCACCCTATAGGCGTCGATAACCGAGGGATAGAACTCGTTCAAATCAAAATCCGAATCGCCTTCGATCATCTCGTCGAGCGGCATCAGCACGCCTCTTTCGGCCAGAGGCACTGTCCATTCGTTCATGTACAGAATATCCGGCGCATTGCCGCCGGAAATCAGCGTCAACGTTTTCTGGTAGCGCTCCGAGCCCAAATCGACCCATTCGATTTTGATATTCGGATGGGCTTTCATGAAAAGCTCCGCCGTATCGTAACGCACTTGCTTCTCCTGCTCGCTGCCGCTGATCGCGACGCGGATGACCGTCTGCTCCCCGCCGCTTGCCTCTTGTCCGGGCTGCTCCTTGTTGACGTTGCTCCCGCAGCCTGCCAGCATTCCGGTCAGCAGCAATGCCGCTATCGTCGACACCGTCGTTTTTTTCATCTTATCCCCTTCTCTGTGCTGTAATGAATGATGCCCAAGCTTCGGAATCCAAGCGCTTTCAATGCCGGATAGCGCGCCATTGCCGGCGTTGAGGCCGCTGCAGCAACCTTTTTGTATAGCGCTTACATCAAGCATAACAAAGCCAATAAAGGCCAGTAAGAGAGAAAGAATTGCTGTTTTTGTTTACTTTTTTGCTTCCCGGTACTGGAGCGGCGTTTGTCCGAAATGCTTTTTGAACAAATGGTAGAAGTAGTGCTGGTCATGGTAGCCGACCGTCTGTCCCACCTCGTATACCTTGAGCGGACTATGCTCCAGCAGCAAAGCCGCCTCATTCAGCCGCAGCTGCGTCAAATGATGAATAAACGACACCCCCCGCTCCTGCTTGAAGGTTCGGCTGAAATGCGCCGCGCTTAAATTCACATGCTCCGCTACCTCGCCAAGAGACAGCGAAGCGTTCCGGTAATTTTCCTCGATGTACAGCATCGCCCGTTCGAGCGTGCCAAGCGTGCGTTCCGGCGCCAGCTCGCGCTCCAGCCGGTCCAGCAAGGCGATGATGCTCTGGTACTCGATCGGCTTCAGCAAATATTCAATAACGCCATGCTTGATGGCCGTCCGGGCGTATTCAAATTCCGCATACCCCGTCAGGATAACCGACCTGACTGCGGGATACAGCTCCGCCGTGTGTTTTATCAAGGCAAGGCCGTCCATGTCCGGCATGCGAATATCGGTAATGACCACGTCAACGGGATGATCCCGCAAATACGCCAGCGCTTCGCTGCCGCTGGCGAACAAACCGCCGATTTCCCAATGCGGCCGATATTTCCGAAGCTGACTGGACAGCCCCTTCGTCACCAGATGCTCATCGTCCACCAAAATCAGTCTCAATTCCCAGTCTCCCCTTCGACGCGAACCGGATAAGGCAATCTTAACGTCACTTTCGTTCCTTCCCCCTGCACGCTGTCAATTTGCATGCTCCCCTTGCCGCCGTAATACAATCTCATGCGCTGGTAGATATTTTCCAACGCCAGCCCGTCCTCGGACTGCACGGACAACGCCGGTTGGCTCTGCAGCGCGGCGCGAATTTCGTCCAGCCTGTTCGGCGGAATGCCCGCCCCGTTGTCCCGAACGGTCAACAGCACAGCATTGCCTTCGGCCAACTCGGCGCTAATGGTCACCTTGCCTCCGTCATGGCGCTTCTCCAGTCCGTGATAGATCGCATTCTCGACCAGCGGCTGAATCATCAGCTTCAGCACCGGCCTCGATTCCGTGCCTTCGGCAATGCGGAAGTCCACGGCGATCTTGTCGAAGCGCACTTGCTGAACGTACATGTAGTTCTTAATGTGCTCCAGCTCCTCGCGAAGCGTAACGATATCCTGCCGGGTGCCTGTCGAATAGCGGAACAGCCTGGACAAAGCGACCACGATGCCGGCCGCCTCCTCCTGCTCCTTCATGATCAGCAGCCAATAGACCGAATCCAGAGTGTTGAACAAAAAATGCGGATTGATCTGGGCTTGCAATTCCCGCAGCTCGGATTTCTGCCTGCGTATTTCAGCCGCGTACACTTGGTGAAACAACGTATGAATTTCTTTGGACATGCGGTTGAAGGAGCGGCTCAGCTCGTCGATTTCCTTCACCTTGGTTTCCCGCAGCAATGGCGGAAGATCGCCCCGCTTCACCTGCTCGACTTGCTCCATGGCCCGCTGCATCCGCCGGATTGGCAAGGTGATGCGCAAGGAGAGCAGCCAGGAGCTGGCGATAATGATCAGCACCGCCGCCACGGATACCCATAACCAGGCCGATTGGATATAACCGATCTTCTCCGTCAAAGCCGACACCGGAATGACGACTACCGTATGCCATTCGCCGTTATTCAACCGGTTATGCACGATCAGACTTTCCCCATACGGCGAATCGTCCACCAGATAATCGCCGGCTTCGAGCCGATGCGTCCGCTGGAAATAATAATCGGCCGCCTCGTCGTCCAACTTCTCGCTTCCCGCTATAACATTCCCCGAATTGTCATAAAGCAGTAACTCGCCTTGCAGCGCCATATCCGAGCGGCTGTAAGCATCAAGCAGAAAATCGGCGTTCAGCAGCACCAGCGCATAGCCGAGCGGCTCCTGCCCGATAAAGTTAGTCATTCTCCGAATGCCGTAAATATAAGGCTGTTCCCGAAGCTTCTCCTCGGACACGAGCCACATGATCCGCTCGAAAGGCGCTTCGCCGCCGGACGTCATGTCGAAAAGCAAATTTTTCATTTCGTAAGGCTGAAGCGGGCTGTTGTTGAAGCCGAGATAACCGTATTGAGGGGAGTAAATCTGTACGGCCGACAAATATTCGCTGGCGCTGGAGGCATCCCTGATCACCGACTTGATCTGCTCCCTCTGGCGGTAATAAAGCGCCGGGGATTGCTCGTTAAGGATCGATTGCAGGCTCCAGTTGCTGATGATCGTATTGACGCTTTTCTCTGCCATCCCCAAGCTCTCGTCCATGCTTTGGCTGACTTGCCGGGAGGTCAACTGCATAAATTCGATGGTGGTATCCTGCAGCGTCGATTTGGTTTTCTGGAACAGGTACCAACCCGCAAGACAAAGACAAACCAGGAACAGGATAGAAAATCGAATCGCCATCCGGGCTTTAATGGAGTTCATCGGGGAAGCACTTCCTCGTTTATAAGTGGAGATCCCTTCGCAATATAGCGTATTTTATATCAAAGGCCGGCGGATTAACAGGTGAAGACGGAATATGTAAATAACAAAGGCCGTCCCTCAGGTCCATTTTATGACCTTTCCGGGACAGCCCCGCAGGCTGTCGGCTTCTTATCTCATCATCCGGGTTGTATTATTCGCGATCAATGGCAGCCAGCAAGCTCAGCAGCTTGTCCTCCGTCTCGTTGGCGATCAGCTCGCGCGGAAAGCGAATGTCCTGCAGCATAGCCAGCGCATGGCCGAAATCGCCAATGCCATACCCCGAATGGGCGTCGCTGCTGACGGTAATATACGCGCCGTGCTCCGCGCATTTCTTCGCCACCTGGCGGCAAGTATCTACAATCTCGCTGCCCAGCTTCAGGGAATGGCTGTTGATCTCGATCATCTTGCCCGTCTCCCGGGCGACCTCGCACAGGCGATCCAGATCGATCGGCCGGCGCGATCGGCCGATATGTCCGAGAATGTGCACTTTAGGATGACGGAGCACCCGGGTATACATCCCGGTATTCTGCTCCACGGTTCCCTTGTCCTCCCCGAACGACATATGCACGCTGGCGATGACGACTTCCCGGGATTGCAGCAGAAAATCGCATGCGCTTTGCGACCGGTCGAACGGACTGACCTGATCGTGGAAAGCCAGGTGCCCGTCATAATCGACGATATCGATCTCCACTCCGCGCAGCACCGTCACTCCGTGCATAACGCGCGGCAGACAAGTGGTGGCATGAATCGCCTCAATCGATTTCTCGCGCTGGGAGAAATCCTCCGTGCAGTGATCCGTAATGGCAATGCAGGTCAATCCCTTGGCGCTCGCATGCCTGGCACATTCCTCGATCGTGCTGTAAGCATGGACGCTGGTTAACGAATGCACATGAGTATCCGCCTTGATTTGATACATAACGTCCCTCCCCGCGATTGTCGACGAATCGCTCCTTAACTATTCCTTGACCGCCCCGATGACGATCCCTTTGACAAAATAACGCTGCAAAAACGGATAAACGAGCAAAATGGGAATCATCGACACCATCACCTTCGCCGAATTGAAGGTCAGACTGGACATCTTCATATGCTCTTCCAACTGCTCCGGCGTCATGTTAGCCATCTGCTGCGGATTCAGATCGACCACAAGCGACTGGATATAGGTTTGCAGCGGCAGCTTCTCCGGCGTATTGATATAAATCTTCCCGTCAAAGAAGGCGTTCCAATGCATCACCACCGCGAACAGCGCCACCGTGGCGATCGCCGCCTTGGACAGCGGAATGTAGACGCGCCACAGCAAATACCAGGGCGACGCCCCGTCCACCATCGCGGCTTCCTCCAGCGATTCCGGCACGCTCTTGAAGAAGTTCATCAGCAGAATCACGCTGAACACCGGAACCGCCCCAGGCAGCACGAGCGCCCAGACGCTGTCCATCAATTGCAAATTTTTGACGACCAGAAAAGTAGGCACCAGACCGCCGTTAAACAGCATCGTGAACACGACGACCCATATATAGTAGCGTTTGGCCCTGAACACGGCCGGCGCCTTGCTGAGCGGATACGCCATCAGAATGATCAGAATCAGATTGATGGATACGCCTATCGCTACGCGCTTCACCGAATTCATGAACGACACCAGAAACTGCTTCTCCTCGAGAATCGCCTGATAGGACGACAGATTGAAATTGACCGGCCAGACGTACACCTTGCCCATGGCCGCGCTCGTCTTGTCGCTTAGCGAAATGGCGATCGTGTTCAGAATCGGGACAAGGCTCGTTAGCGCGACCAGCCCGAGGATCGCCGCCACGACCGTATCGGTGGGCGTCCATCGCTTCAGCATAGTACCCCTCCCGTCAAAAAATTCGATAGCCCGCGAACCGGATGGCCAGACGATAGGAAACGACCAGCAGCGCAAAGCTGATCACCGATTTGAACAGGCCGACCGCCGTTCCGAAGCTGTACTGCATGTTGATCAGCCCGACCCGGTACACGTAGGTATCGATAATATCTCCGGTCTCGTAGACGAGCGGGCTGTACAGGTTGTAGATCTGATCGAAGCCGGCGTCCAGCACCTTGCCCATGTTCAAGGTCGTCATCAAAATAATGGTCGGCAGAATCGAAGGAAGCGTAATGCTCACGATTTTATGCCAGCGGTTCGCCCCGTCCATCGAGGCCGCTTCGTACAAGTCCGGATTGATGGCGGTCATGGCCGCCACGTAGACGATGGCGCTGTACCCGAACTCCTTCCACACGTCGCTCAGGATGACGATGGGCCTGAACCAGTCGTTGCTGACCAGGTACATGACCGGCTCTCCGCCCAGCGCCGTCACGATTTGATTGATCGGTCCCGAATAGGACAGCAGATTGCTGAACATGACCGCCAGAATGACCCACGACAGAAAATGCGGCAAGTAGACGATCGTCTGTACCGAACGCTTGAACCAAGTGGTTCTGCACTCGTTAAGCAGCACGGCGAACGCCACCGCGAAGAGCATGCCCAATGCCAGCTTCGATACGGCGATCGCAACGGTATTGAACATAATCTGCTTGGAATCCGGCAGCAGCAGAATGCGCCTGAAGTTGTCGAGACCGATAAACTCGGAGCCCCATATCCCCTTGGGCGCCTGGAAATTTTGAAAGGCCATCACGATGCCGCCCATCGGAACAAGGCTGAAAATAATCAGCATGATCATGCCCGGCAGCAGCATCAAATGGTAATAGCGGTTGTTCGTCCTGTTAAACAAGCTTGTCCCTCCCGATTCCGGCGAACGCACCGGCACATGGCAAAGGGATGGCATAGGCATGCATCCTTACGCCATCCCCGATTTCTTTCATCCGGTTGCCGCCGTCTTTACTGGGCCAAAATTTCCTGTACCTCGCGGGTCAGCACGTCGCCGCCCAGCTTGTTCCATTGGGAGACGAATTCGTCAAAGTAGTCCAGAGGCTTTTCGCCGATAATGATCTGCAAATACATCTGCTCCTCCATCTTGTCCAAGGTAGGCTTCAGATTCACGCTGGATTCCGTCGTATAGCTGTAAGCCGCGCTAACCGGATTGTTCTCCTCGGTGTCCAAAATATTGGAGCCCACATAGCGGCCGTAGTAATCGCGAAAATCGTTGACGGCCGAAGCGGCCGAGCTGATCTGGCCTTTGGCATGGCGCTGAGCTCCTTCCGCCTTCCAACGGTCATAATCGGTTGTCGTCTCGTCGCCGCCCATCACGCCCGTCTCGACCAGCTGCTTGACCAGCTTGCCCAGCTTGGGAACGACATCGTAGTAGTCCAGATTGAAGCCGCCTGTCGGGAACAGCGCTTCGCGGGAGACGCCCTGATCGAAGATCGGCTGGATGGCGGCCAGCCCCTCCTTATTGATGCCGCGGTACATGTCGTATTCCAGGTTGATGATTTTCAGCAGCGCTTCCGGATTTTTGAAATTTTTGTTGACCGCCACCAAGTCTCCGGTAGGCATCGGAGTCAGATGGTTGAACTTGCCGTTGTTGTCCAGAGGCGCGTTAACGGCCACGAATTTCACTTCGGGGTTGTTGATGAACACATCCGCGCTCACTCCCCACCAAGGGGCGAAGAAGGCTCCGCTCAAGCCGGAATCGACGACCGCGTCCGTCTCGCCCGAGCCGATGCGCGCCAGAAACTGCGGATCGATCAGCTTCTCCTCGTACATCGAGCGCGCGATGGCCAGCGCTTCTTTCATCTCGGGCGCCGTGGAGCCGTAGAATACCTTGCCGCTTTCGTCCTTCATCCACTGGCCCGGATAGGCTCCGACGCTGTGGAAGATCGGCTCCAGTCCGAACTTGTTGCCGTATCCGCCTACCGGCTTGGTCGCATGCACGGTCAGGCCGACAGTATTGCCGGGGCCGTTGCCGCCCGGGTCCTTCTCTACGAACTCCTTGAGCACATGCTTCAGCTCGTCGATCGTCTTCGGGACCTCCAGGTTCAGCTTGTCCAGCCAGTCGCTGCGCAGCCACAGCACATTGTGTCCGTAGCCGATGTTGGCCGACGACAGCGCGTACAGCTTGCCGTCCACCGTGACCGGCTCCAGGTTTTTGCCTTCGAAGGTGGCGTACGTCGCTTTGAGGTAGTTGCCCGCCGCCTTCTCATACGCTTCGCTCAAGTCGGCCAGCATGCCGTTGTCGACCATCTGGCGGAAGGTCAGGTAGCTGCTGGAGGGGATATAGATGATATCCGGCAGCGCCTCGGATACGACATTCAGCGCGAGCTTGTTGCCGTATTCGCTGGAAAGCGCCTGCCAGGCGATCTTCACGTCGATGTTGAGCTGATCGCGAACCCAGTCCAGCATGATATTGTCCTCGGGCGTCTGCCCTTCAATCAGATGGGGATTGGTCTGCATGACCTTGGAAATGGTGACCGTCAGCGGCTCGGGATATTTGCCCAGAGGCGTCATCTGCGTCTCATTCGAATCGGCCGGTTTGGCTGTTCCTTCACCGGAAACAGAATTCTGATTATTCAAACTATTGTTCGCGGACGAACACGACGCCAGCAGCAGCATCGACGCCAGCGCGCAGGTCGCGAGCTTCGCTTTGCCTTTCAAGTTGAAAGCCTCCTTGTGTGATTGGAATTTTGCCCAGGCGGGAGCTTATTCCCGATCCAGCGCCTCTTCAAGGACCAGCCCGTCATATGCGACCCGGATCGGATAAGGCGTCCGGGAGCGGCTGTACAGGTCCTCCATCTGCTCGTGGGTATAGTTCTGCTCCTGATTGATGTGGCTCAAATAGACTCTCGTGCCGTCCCGTACCGTCCCCTGCTCGTACAGCACGTTCAGCAAGTAGTTGACGCTGCGCACGTCCAGATGCGAGTACGGCGTATCTCCCCGGTCCGCGCTGCCGAACGTCGCTTCGATAATCAGCAGGTCCAGGCGATGCCCCTTCAGAAAATCCAGCGTCTCCTGACTGTAAAATCCGGTGTCCAGCGCATACAGCAGCTTGCGTCCGTCCGGCAGCTCCAGCAAATAGTTGGCGGAGTTTTGCTCGAAGTGCGCGCGATGCGAGCCTTTCACCGGCGTCACGCCGTACGCGCCCGCCTGCGTCCTTTCCCAGAAGGTCAACTTATGCACAACGGCGTGCCGGCTCAGATGCTCCGCAAAGAAATCCTCCTTGCCGTCATAGCCCATCTTGTCGGCCGCGCTCAGAATGCGCGCGGAGTCTCCCGTAAAGTACAAATGCAGCTTTTCGCCATTCGTCCTCGTAATCATCGGCTTCAAAAACAGATTGGAGATGTCGAAATGATCGGAATGCGTGTGCGTGACCAAAATATGCTTGACCTCGTACAGATCCGTCCCCAGATGCGCGCAGGAAGCCAGAATGTCCGGTCCGAAGTCGATCAGCAGCTGCTCCGACAGCCTGAAGCAGGAACGCAGTCGAATTTCCTTGCCCTTCTTTCGCCTGGCATTCTCGCATACGGCGCAGCGACAAAACGGCGTCGGAACGCCCTCGCCCGCTCCCGTACCCAGAAATTGCATCACCAGCTTGTCCATTTCCGTGTCCATCGCCTCCCGTTGCTTGTCGGCGCTCGCATCCTCCAGTGCTTGGCACGAGCCCCACACGTTCATTATTGCGGAATCGGAGGGCGGAAAGAAGCAACAAAAGAGACTCTTTTTGTGCACAAAGACGACTATCGTCTATCCTTTCAGATGCTTGTATTCCTTGGGCGTATAGCCGGTATGCTTCTTGAAAAGCTTGCTGAAGTAGCGGGGATTGTGGCCCAGACCGACCTGCTCCGCGACCGAATAGATTTTCTCCTCGCCCAGCCGGCTGATCAGAAACTTCGCCCGTTCCAGCCGCTTGTTGGTCAAATAAGCGTTAAAGGTTTCTCCGACCTGCCTGGCGAACGTGCGCGCAACGTAGTCCTCGTTCCGGAACACCAGCTCCTTCGCCACCCACTTCAGCCGTAGATGCTCGTCGTCCAGATGCTCGTCTACATAGCGCAAAATATCGTTCACGAAGCTCTCTTCCGTCCGCTGTCCTCCGCCCAGCTGCTCCAGACTGTCCGCAATGCGCGACACCAGCTCGGCGTTCCCTTTCGTCTCGTAGATGCCGTTGAACAGACGGGTCAGCTCCGATGTGCTCAGCGTTCCGCCATGGAGCCGCTTCAGCAGCAGCTGGGAAACGGCGAAGATGACGAAGCCGCGACCGCGGGTATCCGCCATAGACTCCAGCGAGCGCAGCAAGGCGGAACGCTCCCGGCGTTCCGCGGCTTCCTCCAACTGAGCGACGGCGCGCTTCATCTCCTCTTCTTCATAGGCTTGCTCGGGCAGCAGCTTCTGCAGCGCCTGCCTGTCCCGCATAACGCCGCTCAGCGCCTTGCGGCTCTCCAAGTCCGCGATCGCCTTGACCAGCGAAGAAGCAATCTCGTCCTCGCTGCAGGGCTTGAGCAAATAATGCTTTACGCCTTGACCCATGGCGTTGCGGGCCAGCTCGAACTCGTCGTACCCCGAAAGCACGATGAATTCGGCCTCGTGTCCCGTCTGCCTGACGCGCCGAATCAGCTCGATGCCGTCCATGCGCGGCATTTTAATATCCGTAATGACAACGTCGGGCTTTTCCCGTTCCACCAGCTCCATCGCCTGCAGGCCATTGTCGCAAATGCTTATCCGTCCGATCCCATACTTGTCCCAGGAAATCAGCTTCCTGATATTTTCCGCAACGGCCCGTTCATCGTCCACCAGCAAAGCTCCGTACATCGGATTTCCTCCTTGGCGTTTGAGTTTAGGCGCGGGGCGTCCCGCCGTCCTGCTTGGTTAAAACCATTTCGACAATCGTTCCATGACCGGTATTGCGAAACCGCAATCCGCATTCCGGGGAGAACAGCAGTTGAATGCGCTGCTGAATATTGCTCAGGCCGATCCCGAGCCCGAGCCCCGACGAAGCCGCCTCCTTGCGGGCCGGCTTGTCCAAAACGCTCTCGTCGATCCCGGGACCGTTGTCCTCCACGAACAGGCTGAACGACCGCTCGTCCTGCCGGGCGTACAGGCGAATCGCGCAAGGCTCCAGCCTCTGCTCCAACGTATGCTTGATGGCGTTCTCGACGATATTTTGCAGAGCCAGCTTCGGCACCATCATGCCGTACAGGTCTTCCGGGATGTCGATGCCGACCGACAGCCGCTCCCGGTAACGATAGATCTGCAGCGCGACGTAGCTCCGCGTCGCCTCCAGCTCCCGCTCCAGCGGCACAAGCTCGGCCTCCTCGCCGACCGTATAGCGCAGCAGCTTGCCCAGCGATTCCAGCATCGTGGAGATCGTCGTTTGCCGATTGGCCTTCGCCTCCCAATTAACCGACTGCAGCACATTAAACAGAAAATGCGGATGCAGCTGCTGCTGCAGCGCCCTGATCCGCGCATCCTTGATCAGCAGCTGCTTGACGTAATTGTCCTCGACCAGGCGGCGAATATCCTCCGCCATCCGATGAAAGCTTTGATGGAGAAAGCCCATCTCGTCTTTCCGGTTCATATAATCGCGATCCGCCGCAAGCGCGAACTGCCCGTTCTTGAACGTCTGCATCTTCTGCACCAGCGCGTCAAAATGCCGCGTAATGCGCGACACCCATCTGGCGGCCAGCATCATCGACAGGACAATCGTCAGGATGCCGATCAGCAGCGCGCTCCATCTGAGCCGGGTCAGCGATCCGATCACCTTGTCGAACGGAACGATCGTCATATACCGCCAATCGAACCGCGATTGGCTCGCGTATGTGGCAAAATATTTGCCTCCCTCCAGAGAAAGGACCCGATAGCCCGCCTCGCCCTCGAAATCCCCGGCAATGTCCATCGGAATATCGCTGTAGATTGGCCCGGCTTCCGACATCAGGCTGAGCTGCGGCGGATAGGCCAGATTGGCGTTTTGCTGCAGATGCCTGTCGACGATTCGCCGCAGATCGACGCGAACGACCAGCGTGGCGAGCGTCTCCAGGGTCAGAGGGCGCATCCCTTTGATTTCCCGAATGCACACGACGCTGTAATCGTCGAAGCCGCTGGACAGCCATACGGGCCGGCCGCTCGCTTCCCCGGCCGCCGCGAAAGCCGCGGACAAGCGCTCCGTCCGTATATCCTCTCTGCTCGAGCCCGCGTACATGCGCTGATCCTCGAAATACAGGGACACGGTCAGAATGTCGGGATTATCGTTCAGCTCCGCGGACAGCACATTAAAAATATTGCTGGCGGCCACGTTGTACACCAACGTCGCCTCTTTCTTGCGGGCGTTGGGCTCGGCGTCCATCGCCGCATTCATCGTCTGCTTCCGCAGCGCGCTCTGGATCAGCGGGTGGGTCGCGATCTCGTCGCTGCTCTTCTCCGCGCGCATTAGGTCGTTCTCGATATTGTTGACCGACATGTTCAGCAGCTGCGAGGTGTTCTGATACAGCACGGCGTCATAATTTCGGAATACCAAATACGCATACGCCAAAATGACGGTGCACGAAACGAGCGACAGCGAGACGATAATGAGCCAAAACTTCGGTTTCAGCCCCAAATTCATCAGCAGGTGATGAAGCGCGTGCAGCAAACGTCTCATCCGATTATGCCCCCATGATCCAATGCGTTCGTATAGGCTCGCCTTCATCGTAACATCGGCAGGTTATTGGAGTGTCAACCGTCCGTCAAAATCGTTCTTCCTCTCCCTCTCGATAGAAAGCGCTTTCTTTTTTTGTTGAAGAAAAAAACGACCACCGCCCCGTTTAATGCTACTCTAGCAGAGCTTTTTCGGAATGGCAATCGGTTTTCGGGCGGGGCGAATCTATCCTGTAAACCGTGCAGGCCCATGCGCGTTTGCATGGGCCTCTCACAAAGCCGGACGCGAGGGTCGTCGTCCGATTCCACCGACGTTTGTCCTTAATGCTGAATTTGCCAGCGCTCGGCGCGGCTGCGCTCCTCCCAGAACGTGCGGTAAAGCCCGTTCTCGGCCAGCAGCTCCTCGTGCTTGCCGGTCTGTATGACTTGCCCGTCCTGCATAACCGCGATCAAATCGGCTTGCCGGATCGTGTTCAGGCGGTGAGCGACCATCACGACGGTCTTGTCGGCGGCGAGCGCCTGCAGCGCCTCGCGGATATGCCGCTCGTTCTCCGGATCGACGCTGGCCGTCGCCTCGTCCAGCAGAACGATTGGAGCGTCCTTCAGAATCGCCCTGGCGATACTGATCCGCTGCCGCTGTCCGCCGGACAGCGTGCCTCCGCCTTCGCTGACGAGCGTATCGTAGCCGTCCGGCAGCTCCATGATGAAATCGTGGCAGCGGGCCGCCTTGGCCGCCGCGACGACCTGCTCCGTCGTCGCCTCGGGATTGCCGTACTTGATGTTGGCAAGAATGCTGTCCGGGAACAGATACACGTCCTGGAAGACGAACGACACCCGGGACATTAACGTATCGTGCCTCATCTCCCGCACGTCGACTCCTCCGACGGTGACGCTTCCTTCCGCCGCGTCCCATAATCTCGCGATCAGATTCAGCGTCGTCGTCTTGCCGCCTCCGGACGGTCCGACCAGCGCCGTCACTCCTTTGGCCGGAATTTTCAGATCGACGCCCTTCAGCACCGGCCTGCTGCCGTCATAGCCGAAGCGCACGCCGCGCAGCTCGATCTCATGCCCTTGCGGCAGCCGTTCTTCCCCCGCCTTCGGCTGGGGCAGATCGTCCTCCAGGACGATCTCGTTCAAGTTGCGCACGGTCGCATGCATCATGCGCCTGCCGGCCATATAGTCGATCATCGGCAGCGGCTCGTACAGGACGGCGGCCAGCATCATAAAGCAAATGAAGCTCAGGCCGTCGAGCGAGCCGTTCGTGTAGCGGAAGCCGCCCGCGACGATGACGGCAACGAACCCGAGCTCGAACACGATGCCGTTAAGCGCGGAATAAGGCGACAAGCGGTTGTTGATCGCGATGCTGCTGCGGCGGTATTCGTCCATCGTGTCCTTGTACCCGATAAGAGAGCTGCGGGCCAAGCCGAAAGCGCGAACGACCGAGATGCCGCGAATGAAATCGACGATGCGGCCGTTGGCATTGTCGCGCGCCTCCTGCAGCCGGTTCATGACCCCGTGGAAGCGGCGGTCGGCCAGCAGCGTGACGAGCAGGCTGAGCGGAATGCCCGCCGCCGCGATCAGCGCGAGCGGCCAATCGATCCACAGCAGCGCCGCCAGCGTCACGAGCGGAGCGATCGTCCCCTTGATGAGCATCGTAACGAGCGTCGGCAGGAAGCCCGTCATCATCGCGTCCTGCTTGATTCGCATCTCCAGGGTCGCGGTCTCCCGGCCTACGAAGAAGCCGAGCGGCAGGTTTTTCAGTCGTTTGCCCAAATAAAGCCGGACGTTGGAGGACAGCTTCGGATAAAACGGGAACAGCACCTTGTTCGAGTGATAGTACAGCAACCCCTGGATCAGGAAGCCTAGACCCATCGCTCCCGCGTACAGCCAGGCGTCGTCGGTGTTGCCCGTAGACATGCCGGCGACCGCCAGGGCGACGAAGATCGGCGCGAGGCTGATAAACGGGCTTTCCAGCAGCGTGCGCCAGTATGCCTGGCGGAGCCGCTTGCGATCCTGTTCGCCCTCGGTGAGGACGAACGACTTTTGCAGCAGCGGCAGGCTGCCGAGCTGCGGATACAGATCTTCGGCCGGTTCGTCGTCCTTCCGGTCCGCGTCCGCCTGTGCGCCCGCCGGGGGGCGGCTGTCGGCGGACGGCGACGGTACGGCCGCCGTCTCGCCGGATGCAGCAAGGCCCGCCGCGAAGACGGAATCGTCCTCGGGAAGCTGGGTATAAGCTTCCCACTGCTTGCGATAGCCTTCATAGGAGGCGAGCAGCTGCTCATGCGTGCCGCAAGCGGCCACGCGTCCGTCCTCGACGACGACGATCTGATCGGCATGAACGACCGTATGCAGACGGTGAGCGATCATCAGCACCGTTTTCGGCTTGCCGTCGGTCGGGTTAACCAACTCGTTGAGCGCATCCTGGATGCGCGCCTCGTTCTCCGGATCGATCAGCGCCGTCGCTTCGTCCAGCACCAGAATCGGCGCCTGCTTGAGGAACGCCCTTACGATGCTGATGCGCTGCCGTTGCCCGCCGCTCAGCTTGCCGCCGCCTTCGCCGACCACGGTGCGATAGCCGTCGGGAAGAGCGGCGATAAAGTCGTGGCACCGGGCCTGCCGCGCCGCCTCGACGACTTCCTCGTCGGTGGCGTCCGGCCTTCCCATGCGGATGTTGTCCATAATGGTGCCCTGGAACAAATACACGTCCTGAAACACGTACGAGATCATCCCCATCAACGCCTCGCCGTCCATCTCGCGGACGTCGACGCCGCCGATGGAGACGGAGCCTTCCGCCGCGTCCCAGAAGCGGGGCAACAGCCGGGCGATCGTCGTTTTGCCGGCCCCCGAAGGACCGACCAGAGCCGTGAACGTCCCTTCCCGCACCGTAAACGAAACTTCCTTCAGCGCTTCCCGCTTGTCGTCATAAGCAAAGCTCACCCGATCGAAGACGATTTCCGTTCCTTGCGGCTGCAGCGCGCGCTCGGGCCGCGGCAGCTCCGGCTGCTCCAACAGCCCCGTTATCCTGCGGGTGACGCCGGCCAGACGGAAGGAAATTTGTCCGCTCGTTCGAAACGTCTTCAGCAGCGTATTGCCGATCCCGATCGTCAGCAGAATGAACAAAATAAACAGCGGAAGCGTAATCTGCCCGGCCGCATACAGCGCGATGCCGATCGGCACGACGACCAGCAGCGGCATCTGCGACAGGCCGGCCGCCAGCGATTTGCCGGCGACGCTCTGCGCCTCGGTGCGCTCGCCCAGCTCGGCCGACTGGAGAATAATGCGGCTGTATTCGGCATAGGCAGACTCGGACCGGGAGAACGCGCGGATCACCTTCATCCCGTATACATACCGCAGCAGGGCCGAGCTGACCAAAGCGTTAAACTCCGCGAACAGCGGGCCCAGCGGCTTGATTTTGCTGTTCGCGTAGGAGAACGCGGCGCTCAGAATCGGAATGAAGGCGAAGGAAGCAAGCGCCAACCGCCAGTCGAGCGCCAGCATAAGAATAAAGGTCAGCGCCGGAATGGCGATGGCGGACGACAGATCGGGGATAAGGTGCGCGACGCCCTCTTCGAGCTGCTCGGCGTCCTCGTTCATCGTATGCTTGATGCTGCCGATGTCGTGGCGGTCGAAATACCCGAGCGGAAGCTTCGTCAGCTTATCCGCCAAGTCGAGCCGAACCTCGTAGATGACGTCGTATGCGGCTTGGTGGGCGAGATTGGCCGACAGCATCAAGAAGACGCCCTTAGCGACGACTGCCGCCAGCGCCGCTAAGGCCAGCTGCCAGTAGACGCCCGCATCCCCGGTCCGGTCGACAAGGTGAATACATAGCAGATACACGACGACATAAGGCACAAGACCCAGCGCCGATGCCAGCACCGACAGCAGCATCGATCCGAGCATCGGCGCTTTTCTGCGCCGCAGATAAGGCATCAGTTTCTTGACGGGAGACGGGCGCTTGCTTTTGGCCGGCTTTTTCGGCTTTTTGGACATGACTCTTCCTCCACCACTCTTTTATAATTGAAGTATACTAATAATGATAATCATTATCAATTATAAAATGTCATGCTGAAGGACCAGCGCTCGCCCGGATTGAGCACGTTCAAGACCCGCGCTTTATAGAAAACATCTGATCATCTTCCAAAAATTGCACCAAATCTCGAAGCCGTTCAAGCGTGCTCCAGCTGAAATGATGCTCCAGTTGTTCCACTTCTCTTTCGATGCGCTGCTCGGGTACGCCAATCTGCCGTAAAAACCGTTCCAGCAGCCGATGCCGGTCAAGCAGTTGTTTGCCGATCTCGCTCCCTTTCCCCGTCAAGCAAATTCGGCCATATTTTTCATATTCAATATAGCCGGATTCTCCGAGTTTCTGCGCCATCTTCGAAGCGGAAGAGGGATGAACGGACAACGCATCGGCAACATCGGAAACCCGAGTATATCCTTTGCTGAGCGACAATAAATAGATTTGCTCCAAATGATCTTCCATGCCGGGCGTTGTCATTTCGTCCCCTCCTGTTTATTTGGATGTCAAGGTCGGCCGCATCAATCTTGCCACGATACCATGCTTGGGCGAAGCAATGAAACTGATCATGAAGATGAGTCCGGTCGCAAAAGCCATCGATCCGGAAATGGAGGTGTCCAGCCAAACGGCAATATAATACCCGGAAACAGCGGCAACAATGCCAAACAACCCGCTTAACGCCATCATCATCGCCAGTCGGTCCGTCCATAGATAAGCCGCCGCCGCCGGCGTGATCAGCATCGCCACCACCATAATCGCGCCAACCGCGTCGAAGGCCGCTACCGTTGTCACAGACACGAGCGCCATAAATACGTAATGCATGAGCACAACCGGAATGCCGATACTCGCGGCAAGCGCGGGATCGAACGAAGTGAGCTTCCATTCCTTGAAAAAACCAATAATAGCGATCAAAACGACGATCAGCACGATCGATAAAATAAAGACCGCTTCCGGCACCTCCCCGATCCAGGGCAGGCTTATTTTTTCCCAAGGAATAAATGTAATCTCCCCCATCAGGGTGTGCTGGACATCCAGGTGCGCATTCCCCACCTTGGTTGCAATCAGGACGACGCCAATGGCAAATAAAGAAGTAAACACAACGCCAATTGAAGCTTCCTGCTGTACGCCAAGCGAGTGCAGCCACTGAATTAAAATCGCGGTCAGCAATCCGGCAGCGATCGCGCCAATCAGCATATGAATGCCGCTAAGTTCCCGAGTGACCAGAAACGCCGTTACAATGCCAAGCAACACCGTATGACTGATGGCATCCGCCATCATCGCCATTCTGCGCAATACGAGCAAAGAACCGACCAGGCCGCAGGAGACCCCGACCAGCGAAGCGGTCAGTATAATCCAACCGGCATAACTCATGCCGAATTCCCCCTTTCCAGCGCGCCGCGTTGATGGACGGACGGCTTGTTAAGCAGCTTGCGCTGGCGGTATTGCTGAATCCCGATAACAAGCAGACCCTTGCGAATGCCAAAGGCCAACGATACGACGAACAGAGAAGCGGCCGCAATCACGATAAACGGGCCTGTCGGCCATCCTTTGCCGTACGCGCTCAGCAACGTGCCGATGACGCCTGCGCCCCCACCGAACACGGCCGACAATACCATCATCCACTTGAAGGAGTTCGTCCAGTATCGGGCGCTGACCGCTGGCGTAATGAGCAGCGCGGCCATTAGAATGACCCCGACTGCCTGAATGCCGACGACAATGACCAGCACAAGGCAAAACATATACAAGCTGTTCATCCAGCGACTCGACAACCCTAATCCTTTCGCGAATGCCGCATCGAACAGAAACAGCTTCCATTCCTTGAAGGCGATGATCGAAATGAACAGAACAAGTAAGGCCAATCCGGACATTAACCATACGTCCTTGCTCACCATGGAGGCGGCCTGCCCGAAGATAAAGCTGTCGAGACCGCTCTGGCTGGCCCCGGCCATCCGATTGACAAAGGTGAGCAGCATGACGCCGAGACCAAAGAAGACGGACAGGATGATTCCCATCGCCGCGTCTTCCTTGACGCGGCTTGAGGATCGTATCCAGTGAATGAGCAGAGCGCCGAATAGCGCGCTCGCTGCCGCTCCGGCGATCATGACAGGCAGATTTTTCACGCCAACGATGGCAAAGCCGATAATAACGCCCGGCAAAGCCGCATGAGACAACGCATCGCTCATCAGGCTTTGCCGCTTCCAATAGGCAAAGCAGCCAATAATGCCGGCAGCCGTGCCCAAAATCAAGGTGCTAAGCAGCACCCATTGCGCGTTATGCGACAATCCCAGCATCATCCCGACTTCGCTCCCCTCCAGCGCAGCGTGCCCCCATACGTTCGATAAATGTTGCTTTCCGTAAAGGTCTCCTCCGTAGGGCCGTGCGCAATCACGGTTCGATTGAGCAGCAGGACATGATCGAAATAATCTTCAACCGTCTGCAGATCGTGATGGACGACCAGCACCGTTCTGCCCCGGCTTTTCAGCAAGTTGAGCGTCGCCATAATCGCACGTTCCGTTGCCGCGTCCACGCCGGCCAGCGGTTCGTCCAGGAAGTACAGCTCCGCATCCATGACGAGAGCGCGGGCCAGGAAGACCCGCTGCTGCTGGCCGCCGGAGAGCTGGCTGATTTGGCGCGAAGCGTAATCCGCCATGCCCATCTCCGCCAAGGCTTCCATCGCCTTGTCGCGGTGAGCGCGATTCGGCCATTTCAGCCAGCCGATTTTTCCGTACAGCCCCATCAATACGACATCAAGCGCATTAGTCGGAAAATCCCAATCCACGGAGCCGCGCTGCGGCACATAACCGATTCGGGACTTCACTTTCTGATAAGGGGAGCCGAAGAAGGCCACCTTGCCTGCCAGACGGGGATGCAACTCGAGTATGACCTTGAGCAAAGTCGATTTGCCCGCTCCGTTCGGTCCTACGATGCTGGTCATCGTCCCCGGCCCAACATCGAACACAACGTTGTCGAGCACTTTATTCTTGCGGTAGGAAGCGGATAACCCTTCAACGCTGAGAACCGGAAGCATACCGATCACTCTCCTTCTGCGCTTAACGCCTCATAAATCGTATTGACATTATGGCTGTACATGCCGAGGTATGTACCTTCCGGCGTCCCCGCGTCGCCCATCGCATCGGAGAACAGCTCGCCGCCGACCGCGACATCGAGTCCTTGCTTTTTGGCCCCTTCGATTACGGCATTGATGGAGGCCGGATTAATGCTGCTTTCCACAAACACAGCAGGCACCTGATATTCCACCAGCAGTTTCACCGTATCGTCGATATCGGACAAACCGACTTCATCCTCGGTGCTCAGGCCTTGCAAGCCAACCACTTCGATATCATGCATGCGGCCAAAATATCCGAATGCGTCATGCGCCGTAATCAATACGCGTTTTTCTTTTGGAATTTGCGACAACTTTGTTTTGGCATCCGCCTTCAGTTCATCCAGCTTATTAAAATACGCTTCTTTGTTGCTTTCGAAATAATCCGCATCCGCAGGCGCGGCCTTCTTCAGTTCTTCGGTGGCCGCGCCGAGCGCCTGCTTCCACAAGTCGATGTCGAACCAGACGTGCGGATCGGTCGCTCCCTCTTCGTCCTCCAGCAGTTTGTCGGTTGGGATCGTCTCGCTGATCGCCAGAACGGGCCTGGTTTTGCCGATCTCCTCGAATACTCTAAGCATATTGGCCTCCAAATGGAGTCCGCTGTAGAAAATCACGTCGCCGTTTTCCAGCTTGCCAATATCGCCTTGGGTCGCATTGTACAAGTGCGGGTCGACGCCTGGTCCCATCAGGCTTTGTACCGTTACCCGATCGCCTCCAATCACGGAAATCGGCTCGGCAATCTGCGCAATGGTCGTTACAACGTTCAGTTTTTCCCCGCTTGCTTCCTTATCCGACTTGTTGCCAGAGGTGCATCCCGCCATCCATACGGCGAAGACAAGCAAACAAACCCCTAATAAAATCCCCTTCAACTTAAGTTGTACGCGCTCCATACTTTTCTCCTCCCAAAACTTAATTGTCTATAATCAAAATTTTTTGCCTTAGGCAAAACTTATGGCTAGGTATAACTTAATTATTTTCTTTTCCATTGTCAAGACTTTTTTGTCAAAGGGATGGGATGAACGGAGAAAGAATGCCCCGGGATAAAATTGTTGGATTGAGGAAACATTAATCCTGCTACAATGATCCCGGGGTGAATGTGATGTTGTATTTGATCAGCTTTGCGCTCATGTTTGCCGGCCTGACTTGCATCAACATTATTTTTTCCTATCAGAGCAAGCATATTAACCCGCACTTCTGGGCTACGTTCAAATTCCAGCTTCTGATGCTGCCGCTCTTTCTTGCCGCTAATTTGAGTGTGGGATACGGCGTTAAGTTTGGCATGAAGGCTGTCAATCAGTTGGGCTATGTTCTTATCATCGCCAAATGTATCGAAGTGCTGATCTCGGTATGGATGGGATACTGGTTTATGAAGGAAGTCCCTTCCTGGAAAACGTGGATTGGACTTGCAGTAATCGTAGTCGGTGTCGTATTGGTAAAACAAAAATAGCCTCTAGCTTTAGTTTTCCCGCGGCTCTTGCTGACCCACCTTGTACACGCGATCGCAAATTCGCTGAATCAAACTTGCCTCATGGCTAACCACGATAACGCCAATGGACCGGCATATGGTGTAGGCGCGGAGTGCGAAGGTGCGTAGAGGTTCGAGGTTGCGGAGGCGCGGGGTGCGAAGGTGCAGCGGCGAGGACATCGTTCTGCCTTAGACGGAAAAAGAACAGGAGTGAAGCTCTTCACCCCCAAAAGGTTATACATTCCGATAGGTCCAAAAAGCCCTAAAGCTTTTAAATCTTAAGGGCTCGCCGAAGCGCTGAACTTTTCCAATGAGGTTTACTGCAGTTGGCAGGTTTCACAGACGCCGTAAACTTCGAATCGATGCCGCAGGATTTTGTAGTTGCCGGGCAACTGCACGCCGCGATCCATCGGACAATCTTCAAATGCCAGTGTTTTTTCGCAATTCACGCAAATCAAATGATGATGATGATGGGAAAGGCAGCTCTCTCTGAATTTCAATCCTCCTTCCATAAAATAAAAATGCTCCAGCACTCCCATTTCACTTAACATGCGCAGGTTGCGATAAACCGTGTCAAAACTGACGCTCGGATAATGCTGTGACATCAGATCGTAAACATCTTTCGGCGACAGATAGCCATCATGGTCGGCAAAAATTTGGATCAATGTTTTCCGCTGTTCAGTTATTCTCCAGCCATGTTGGGACATGGTCTTTAACATATCCGATACTTTGCTGCTCTTTTCCATGAATATCCGGCTTCCTTTCGTCTGTGTCGTCATGAATAACATTGTATCAATATTATGACGTTTCGTCATACACCTACACATAACAAAGATGGGCGCCCTCCTGCGCCCATCCCGTTAATCCTAAGTATCCCTCCTACTCCGTAAGCAATCTCTTGGTCATATGAACGACCTCTTCCGATTCCCAGTATTGCTCCAGGTAGCCGCGGGATTGCCAGAACGGATATCCTCCGGGAAGAAACAACGAGGTGTGCAAATAACTTTCACGATAGCCGGCTTCTCTGGCAAACCGCTCGGCAGCGGCATACATTCGGCTGCCAATGCCGCTTTTGCGCTTAGCGGGGTGAACATAAAACTTGACGATCTCGCAGATCGGACCGCTGCCAAGCATAGGTTGCACCTCGGAAAATCTGCCATCATACGGCCTTACTGCCGAAGTTCCCACAATCCGGCCGGCTGCATCCTCCGCGACAATAAATTGGGCATCGGTCGGCCGCAAATACACGTCTCCAAAAAAAGCCAGATCGCGGGGATTCTCGTAGTAGGAGCCTTTCGGATACAATTCGCTCATCATGGCCATCACAAATTGTTTAATTTCAACGCTTCTGTCTTGGTCCACAGGCACAATTCGATAGGCAAGTCCTTGTTCCATATACACGTCTCCTCGTGTTATTTCTTGTGCGATATCGGATTACATGAAGTCCGTACTCGTTCCTCTCGCTACACGACGAGGAATAAAATACGGCTTGCCTCCTTCGAGGTCTTCGACAACAAGAGCATGGATTCCAAATACTTTTTCAAGCATGGAGACCGTCAACACGGCTTCGGGGGGACCGTCGCCGGCTACCCGTCCCTGCTGCAGTACAATCATGCGATCCGCAATTTGGGCTGCCTGATTAAGATCGTGCAGCACGATAACGACCGTCATGTCCTCCTCTTGATTTAAACGCTGGACTAACTCCATAATTTCCAATTGATGCCGTATATCCAGATACGTCGTCGGTTCGTCCAACAACAAGATGGATGTGGATTGGGCGAGGGCAAGCGCGATCCAGGCACGCTGCCTCTCCCCCCCGGACAACGAATCCAGCAGCCGATTCCGATAACTCGTCATCCCCGTAAGCGCTAAAGCTCTGTCAATAGCAGAATGATCCTGCTTCCTCAACATTTTTAACGGCCCGGCATGCGGATAGCGGCCTTGCTCGACAAGCTCATGCACCGTAAGACTGGTTGGCACGTCAGGAGATTGCGGCAAAATCGCCATTCGACGCGCCACCTCTGCGGAAGAAAGCGTAGCAATCGCTCTCCCGTCTAAATAAATCCCGCCCTCGTCTGGTTTTAACAGTCTGGCAAACGCCTTTAATAAGGTCGATTTCCCCGATCCGTTCGTTCCCACAAGCGCCGTGATTTGTCCTGTGTGAATCGACAGATTCATATCCGGTAAAATAACCGCGGTGTCATAACACAATTGGAGGTTCTTCGCTTCCAATACGACGTTTGGTTGCTGACTCAACTCCATCCCTTCTTCCCCTTACTCGATTGGTTTCATCTCTTGATATGCTTGCGAGCCAAATATAGAAAAAACGGCGCCCCGATAAAAGCTGTCACTGCTCCGACCGGCAGAGAGGCCGGACTTCCGCCTTCGAACAACGGAATCGATAAACCTTGCGAAAGAATATCCGAACCGACAAGGAGCCAGGACGCAACAAGCGCGCTGAAGGGAAAGAGTCTTCTGGCGTCCTGTCCAACGATCTGTCTTGCAATGTGAGGCCCCATTAATCCGATAAAACCTACGGCTCCAACTATGGACACCGCTCCGGCTGTTAACAGAGCGGCGATGAGGAGCAATCCGGCTCTCGCCGGGCGGACGGGCACCCCGATTCCCCGAGCAAGGCCGTCGCCGAGCTGCAGCGCATTGGCCAGTCCGGCACTCATCCAACCAATCGGGATCATCGTCAAAAACCACGGCCATAGGATATTCCAATGAACCCACACTCGCCCGTTCAACGATCCGACGGTCCAGAGCAAAATACTGCCGATCGCCTCGGAATGCCGGAGCAGCACCAAAGAAGTACATGCGGACAAAAAGGAAGAGACCAACAGACCAATGATCGCAAATCGCAAAGCATCTCCTCTGCGATGCCAGCCGAGCAGATAGATGACCGATACGGCAAGGATGCCTCCCGTCAGACCAAAAAGCGGGATCTGAATAGACAAGTTCGCAGATCCGCCGAAATAAGTCATATAAACGACCAGCATTAAAACGCTGCCAGTGGATACGCCCAGCAACCCCGGTTCCGCCAACGGATTGCGCGTAACGGATTGCAGGATCGCGCCCGCAAGTCCGAGCATCGCCCCTGCGGCAATCGCAATCAAGGTGCGCGGCAGCCGCAGTTCCCATACGATCTGTCGATGAAACAGAGCCTCGTGATTATTCAGCAAGGCCAGCACCACTTCACGCGGTGACAACGCAACCTGGCCAAGCGCGATATGCAAAATAAAAAATACGGCAAGCCCAAATAAAAAAAACAGCCCCCAGGTTCGAAACCGACGAGTGTACGGCGTGTCAGCTTTGATGCGATCGATCATCGCGCCCTCGCCTCCTCACGACGAACATCAAGATGAGAATTGGCACGCCAACCATGGTCGTCCATAAGCCGACCGGCAATTCCCGGGGGGTGAATACGGTTTTGGCAAACAAGTCGGCCGTCGCCAGCAATACCGCCCCGACGGCCCCGGAACAAGGGAGCACCCACCTGGCATCTTCCGTTTTCAATATGGCTCTTGTCAGATACGGTCCAAGCAGGGCGATATATCCAATCGGACCGCATTGTGCGACGACCGCCGCAACCATCACTCCGCTTGCAATCAGCAGGAGCAGACGAAGCCGGGCGACATTTTGCCCCAACGCTTCGGCCTGTTCGTCTCCCAGCCGGAGCAAATTCAAAGGTTTGGCAAACAGCATCGCGGCTGGAATACCGATTGCCGCCCACGGAAGCAAATACACGACGTGATCCCAATGACGTCCCGACAAGCTGCCCAGCAAATACCGATACAATAGATTGATATCATTCTGTGTCCCCATCGTAATCAGCCACACAATCATCCCGTTCAGCATAGCGGACACGGACGTTCCCATTAAAATAATGCTGGCGCTTTCCGATCGCCCATATACGGAAGCCAGCACGATGGCTCCTCCGACAAAGCCGCCCAGCAACCCAAATAGTGGATATAGACTGAACGCAACCGGCAAGTGAAACACCGTGATCACCGCGACGATCAGCGAGCTTCCGGCAGACACGCCGATCAAGTCGGGGCTGGCTAACGGGTTGCGCAATCCGGTTTGCATCAATACGCCCGAAATGCCAAGCAAAGCACCGGATAACATGCCGAGCACGACACGCGGCATTCGAAGCTCCAGAACGGAAGTAACGGCAAGTTCGGAGCCATTGCGATAAAACAAAACATTCAAAAGTTCCCTCCAGCTAACAACCGGATAGCCGGATTTCAAAGCCATCAGGACAACGGCTGTACCTATTCCGATAAGAAGCAAAACCAGGACGAGCGCCCGGCTCGTCCTGGTTGCTCCCGCATAGGTTTGAATAGCCTTTCCCACTACTGCTCAGACCCCTTGAACATGTCGGGATACAAGGTGCTCATCGCTTCATCCATCACGATGCCGAGCGATCGTGTGCCTCTCCCATTCGCCCAGATGCGCGTTCTGACTTCCGTAATCCGATTTTCATTTACGGCCTTTAGTTTTCCCCAAATCGGGTTGGCCGCGAACTGTTCGGATAGCGAAGAAGCATCCGGACTGAGTCGGCACCATAAAGGATTAAGGCGCTTCGATCGTTCGGGGATTGCTGTTTGTAGCGATCAATCTTGTCCAGAAATTTCTTCTTCGCCGCAGCGGCTGCCTCCTCTTGACCGGTCCATTCCCCCAACATCTCGAGAAAAGCGATGGAATCCTCGTACGTCTTCAACTCGGCAATATATAACGGAGCAATGCTTTGCAGGCCGTCTCTGAGCATATCGTGCGTACCTTTGAGCCCTACGACGACATCAGGACTTGCCTTGGCGATATCCTCCAGGCTGGGTTCCATAAAACCTCCTCCGATTTGCACAAAAGAAGACGCTCGCTCCCCGTAGAATTCCGGTTCAAAAGCGATGCTGCTCGGTACAACGGCAACCGGTTCCAGCCCAAGCTCCGCCAGACTGTCCACACAGATTTCGGTCAGACATGCGACACGCTCCACATTTGCCGGCAATTCCAACGAAGCCCCGGTGCTGTCCGTCGCGGTTATTGTCGTCACCTTTGTATTTCCGTTGGAATCGTCCGCAGAAGGCGATGATCCGCTATTGTCAGCCGCTCCAGCTGAAGGAAGCTGGTTAGCGGATGAAGGATCGCCTTCCTCATTGGCTTTTCCGCATCCCGCCAGCAGCAACAATAAAATCAGTGCAGTTCCAATCCATTTGACCATGTCGCCTGTTCTTTCCCTTTTCACGTTTCTACCTCCAAGTAAACGACGAATTCGCTTCCGTTGCTGCATTCGGAAATTCGTCCGGAAAGCGGCTCCAGTCCCGGTTCATCTCGTCATCGGTCAACAAACAAGCGTCCAAGCCGGCGATAAGCCCTGCCCGATCCATTTCGATTCCGATAAACACCAGTTTGTTCATCCGATCTCCATAGAGGGGATGCCACCCGGAAGCCAACTCCGGCTCTTCCTGCAGCATCGCTGTCCGTTCTCCCTCAGACAGCGCGGCGATCCAATAGCCGGAAGGTCCGAATTGAATGGAGGGACCTGCCTGACTCAAGCTTTGCGCGAGCGAATTGCGAGTGGCTAGCCAGACAATGCCCTTCGCTCTCACGACTTCAGCCGGCCAATCTTCCATCCATTGCATCAATCTTCCGGGATGAAACGGCTTCCGGCGCTCGTACACAAATGACGAAATGCCGTATTCTTCTGTCTCTGGCGTATGAGCTGCCTTCTCCATTTCCTTGATCCAACCCGCCGAAGTACTGGCTTCTTCGAAGTTGAACAATCCGGTATTCAGAATCTCGGCCGGCTCCACCTTGCCATGCTCCGTTCGAACGATTTTGGCTCGCGGCTGAAGTTTTCGCAGGACTCCTTCCAGTTCCTCAAGTTCCTTTTCGTTCACCAGATCGCATTTATTGAGCAGGAGAACATCGCAAAATTCGATCTGATCGATCAGCAAATCAACCACTTCGCGCGTATCCTCTTCGCCCACCGCCTGGCTGCGCTCCAGGAGCGTTTCTCCGGACGAATAGTCGTGCCAGAACCGATACGCGTCGACGACCGTCACCATACAATCCAACCGGCAAAATTGCGACAGATCGATGCCCTGCTCTTCATCGATGTACGTAAACGTCTGCGCGACCGGCACGGGTTCGCCAACGCCGGTGGATTCGATCAAAACGTAGTCGAAGCGATTTTCCTTCGCCAGCTTTTCTACCTCTCGCAGCAAATCCTCGCGAAGGGTACAACATATGCAACCATTGGACATTTCCACCAGTTTTTCGTTTGTTCGGGAGAGTCCGCCGCCATCTTTGACGAGAGAAGCATCGATATTCACTTCACTCAAATCATTGACAATCACGGCAACTTTGAGCCCGCTCCGGTTGTTCAGCACATGATTGAGAACGGTCGTTTTGCCGGAGCCGAGATAACCGCTCAGGACAGTAACCGGCAGCTTATTCATCGTCATTTCATCACCTTCCAGGTAGGATGCTTGCTATTCGTTAGAGTGACTTATATGTAATTATTACGAATTATCTCGAATAAAAAACGAGTTGCCTGCACTCGTTTATTTGTAATAATTACACTTAGGTTAGTCTAGCAACAAACTGCGGAAATGTCAATCCATCTCGACCCGATCAATCCCCGGCGCAAAGCCGTATGGAATGACCCGTTTTGCGATAAATCCGAAAGACCGTCAGGGAAAATCGCCTTGACGGTCTTTTCGCATTTGATTCGTTCCCCCGCGCTTTCGCTTGCCGCAGTCTTTCCGCACCGTCCGGTTCGCCGTCGCTCGCCTCTTGCCCCGTCGCCCCAACGTCCAATCGTATTTTCATCCTCTTTCCCCTGTCGCCCCGAACCGTTCGGACAGAGGATCCGCTAATTGTGAACAACGCCGGGTTTTTTGCATCTGTGCGGACAGAGAATCCGTTATTTGGCTCCGAGACGGCGATTTCGGCCCTAAATCATCGAAATAACGGATCGTCTGTCCGATTCATCTTCAAAATGAGGGGGTTTCGGCAAAATAAGGGCTTCTGTGTCCGATCGCAAAAAATCAAGTGAGATGAAGACCCTTCACTCATCGAACTGAATAGAGAGCGCCTTCTTTTTTGTTGCAGACAAAACGACCACCACTCTAGGCTTTGGGGGCTTGAACCCTGATCTCGTCACTGCCGGAGAGGAGATGGGGTTCGGTTGCCGTCTCGGCAATCGACTTCCCCGCTAGCGCCGTTATTGTCGATTAAACCGCCGCGATCGCATGTGCGGCGGTCATCTCCAGCGGTTCTTATCCTTTCATTGCCCCTTCGATCATCCCCCGCGCGATATGGCGCTGAAAGGCGGCATAGGCAATAATAATCGGTATCGTGGCAATCGTAAGCCCGGCGAACAAGGCGCCCCATTCGTTCTGGAACTGGGCGTTCTTGTTCATGAGGTCCATGGCGACGCCTATCGTGTATTTTTTCTCGGATTGCAGGAAAATCATGGCCATAAAGTATTCGTTCCAGAAATGCAAGGCATTCATAATCGTAACGGTAATGATCCCTGTCTTGACAAGCGGGGTCACGATGGAGAAAAGAATGCCGTAAGGCGACATTCCGTCTATCGCCGCCGAGCTTTCCAAATCCCGGGGGACGCTTCCCATAAAGCTGGTGAGAACGAAAATGCTGAAAGGAACTTCCCGGACCGCATACACAAGAGCGAGCGCCCACAAATTGTCGAGCATATTCCATTTCAGCAAGAGGAAAAATAAAGGAATCCAACCCAGCACCATCGGAATCATCATAGCCGACAGGTAGACGTTGAACAGTATTTTGCTCCCTCGGAACTGAATCCGCTCAATCGCATACGCGGTCGGAATCGCGAAGACAAGGCAGAGCAGCGAGCCTGCCGCCGTAACCAGCAAGCTGTTGAAGAAGCTGGTGCCGATATTGAACTGGTTCCATGCCGTAGCGAAATTATCGAAGTTCAAGGACTGAGGCAACGACCAAGGGGAAGCGAATATTTCACCGTTCGTCTTGAATGATCCCATGAACATCCAAAGAAGGGGGAACACGACAGCCAACGTCCAGATCAGCAGCGGAACGCGAATCCCGATCCTTATCATCACCCTATGCAAGCTCTTCAAGCTAACCCCCCCTTCTAGTACTCCACTTTTTCTCTGCGCATCAGGAGCTGCAAGATCAGAACGGTGACAAGCGACAACGCCAGTATCATCACGCCGATCGTCGCGCCGTAACCGAAATCGAATTGCCTGAACGCCTTCTGGTACAGGTAAGAGCCCATGACCTGAGTCGCATTGTTCGGCCCGCCTTCCGTCATGATCTGCACAAGCACGAACGAGCCGTTCAGCGTCGTAATGACGATGTACAAAATTGACGTTTTGATCTGCGGCCAGATCAACGGAAGGGTCAGGCTCCGGAATTGCTGCCATTCGTTGGCTCCGTCGATATCGGCGGCTTCGTACAAGCTTTTGGAGATATTCGTGATCGCACCGATCAGCAGAAGCATGAAGAGCCCGATCCCGGCCCAGATAAGGGGTAGCGCCATGCTTGGCAACGCCCATGTTGTGTCGCCCAGCCATGGCCGGGCCCATTCCGACAGCCCGATCCCGCGCAGAATGCCGTTCAGCAATCCCAGGTTGGAACTGAAGATAAATGCCCATAGCACCCCGATAATCACGACGGACATCATGTTGGGAAAGAAAAATACGATCCGGTACAGGGGAGCCTCTTTGATTTTTAACTGAGTCAAGGCTACCGCGAAAAACAAGGCCATGATCATGATACCGAACACCTTGGTCACGACCAGAAAGTAATCGTTCCAAATCGTCTTCGGAATGATCGGATCGCTGAGCAGAGTCCGGTAATTTTTCAAACCGACGAAAATTTTGTTGGCGCTCATCCCCGACCACTCGAAGAAGGAATAGTAGAGCCCTTGGGCCAGCGGATAAGCGATAATAACCGCGAATACAAGCAAGGTAGGGAGCAAGCAGAATGAGAGGAACAAATACTTCTGACTTTTGGATTGTACCATCCGATCACTCTTTCCCTTCAATAATGGAAATACAGGCAAGTATACCTCGCATTCCCGTTTCTTCGACTATTGGCTGTCCCTGAAAGATTTGGCCGCGGCTTCCGCTTTCTTGGTAAATTCCGCGGCATCGATCTCGCCGAGCAGCAAGGAAACCATGGCATCGCCAATCGGTTTCTCCAAGCTGGCGTTCATTGGATGCGGCAGGAAGTTTAACGTGACTTTGGCAGGATCGTTGATCAAGGCATTGGCGTTTTTCAAGTAAGCGGGTACGTTAGGGTTGCTGTCCAGATCGATACCCTTCATGTTCATCATCGCACCGGTTAATTCGGAGAATTTGACGGCATATTCCTTCTGGAAGACGAATTGGAAGAACGCTTTGGCCGCTTCCGGATTTTTGGCTTTTTCGGCGATGGCAAGCGGACGCAGATCGGGAATAACGACCATCGGTTGCCCCGCATCGTTCATTGGCGTCGGGATAATTCCGAATTCGAAGTCCGCCGGGATATCCTTCCTCATTTCGTTGGGCAGCCAGAAGCCGACCGGAACGAAGGCGTTCTTGTGAAGCAGGAAGTTCATCTGCGCTTCCGTATGCGTAATGGCTGCGAATCCCGGATCGACCAGTCCTGCTTCCTGAATTTGCTGAATCTTGGTTACGACGCTCAGCATTTCATCGCTGGACCATGCCCCCTCGACCCCTTTGATGGCGTCGGACAGCAGCTCGTTGCCGCCGGCCGATCCGATGGCCGGATACAGCACGCCTTTCATGAATACCGAAGGATATACGCCAGTGGTCGTCAGCGGATGAATGTTCGCTTTTTCCTTGATGGCTTTCATCGATTCCAGCCAACCGGCGAAATCTTCGGGCACCTGGAAGCCTTCCTGCTCGAACCATCTTTTGTCGTACCAGGTTCCCCGCGTGTCGAACAACAGCGGCAGGCTGTAGATTTTATTGCCTTCATATTGGCTCGGCGGAACGATAAAGTTGTCCATGAGCGGCGTGCCGTCGCCCAGCTTGATCGACTGCACCCATTCCGTCAAGTCCATTAGCTGCCCGTCGGAAACCATCTGAGCCTCGCTCGAGCCCGCTCCGTCAATGTAGACGATGTCGGGGGGCGAATCCGATATCCATCTTGTTTTCATCTGTTCATTAATGTTCGGACCCGCCTGTTCAATGACGTTGACATCCGGATATTTTTCCTTGAATCCCTGAATGACTTCCTTCCACCAAGCATCGCCATATCCGCCTACGAAATATTGAATTTCCAGATCTCCCGAAATCGTTGACGCAGACGAAGTGCCTGACGCGGTTGCGGCCGGGTTGCTCGGAGCGGGCGTTGCGGCGTTTTTATTATTCGATGTGCAGGCAGCCATGACTACGGACAAAAGAATAACAATCCCCATTAACAACGATGCTTTGCTTGTCTGGTTCACGTTGATCGCTCCTCGGTAGAGTAGATTAAATTACGGGTTTGTTGTATTCGCTAACCGCACGATCCGCGCTGATTAATCCGTTCCGCACATCCCGCTCAACCAAACGGGAGTCTCTTCGTTGAGGATCCCCCCAACCCCCGCCGCCGGCGGTCTCGATAATCAATCTGTCCTGGCGGTTAAGCCTGACCTGGGCTTTGGACGGCAAATCCCGGAAAGCTCCGCCGGATTCGACGCGGAAGCGCGGTCCCCTTGCGGGCTTCCCTCCCGACAATCCCCATGGCGGGTTGATCATTCTGTCGGAGGCGATGAAGCAATCGACGCCGTCTGCGAGCACGGTCATGACCCTGGTAATCCCGAAACCGCCGCGGTATGTGCCGGGGCCTTCCGAGTCGGGAATCAATCCGTAACGCTCCACTCGGACCGGCATGATCGTCTCCAGAACTTCAACCGGAGCGTTGCGGGTATTGGTCATATGCGTGTTGACGCCGCTCGTTCCGTCCTGATCGATCATCCCGCCGTATCCGCCCCCGTAAGTTTCTCCGTACGTAAAGTACGCTTGACGTTCGGGGTTGAACCCGCCCATCTGAACCCCGTTCATGGAGCCGGTCGCCGCGGCCGGCACCCGGCTCGGCAGCACCTGGGCCATAGCGCCGAGAAGCGTATCGACGATTCTTTGACAGGCGACGGAGTTGCCGGACCCGGTCGCGGCAGGGAAGCGCGCGTTGACGAGGCTTCCTTCGGGAGTGATCACTTCGATCCGCCTGAAGGTGCCCGCATTGGGCGGAATGGAAGGATCGGTCACCGCGCGGATGACGTAATAGATGCACGCCAGAGCCATGGGCCGCACGCAATTGAGAGGTCCCCGGGTCTGCGGGCTCGTCCCGGTAAAATCAACCTTTAATTGCGGTCCTCCCGTCGTAATCCGGACATGGAGAGTGAGCGGATCTTGCGTTATTCCGTCTCCTTCTATCGTATCCGTAAAGCTGTAGGTTCCCTCAGGGAGCTGCTCGAGCTCGGCAGCCATCCGTCGGTCGCAATAACGGTCAAGCTCCGAGATCGCCTCCAGCACGACCTCCACCCCGAACTCGTCGCACAATTCCGTGAAACGCCGTTCGCCTACGTTGTTGGCGGCCAGTTGGGCCAACAGGTCTCCGCGGCTTTCGTACGGCGTGCGGACGTTATGGGCGTGAATCGCCATCAATTCCGGATCCAACTGACCCGCCTTGCGGATCTTGACCGGGGGAATGCGCATGCCTTCCTGGAAAATCTCCGTCGCATCGGGAGATAACGAACCGGGTACCTTCCCGCCAACGTCGATATGATGGGCCAGATTGCCCACGAATGCGACAAGCTTGTCCTTGTAGAAGATCGGAGAGAAAATAATAATATCGGGCAAGTGCGTCCCCCCAATGAACGGATCATTGTGCATGATCGCATCACCCGGCCGCAGCTCCGACAGCTGCACGTGCTCCAGCGCGCCTTTAACTCCCCATGGCAGCACCCCCGAATGGACCGGAATATGCTCAGCCTGGGCAATCGTGTCGCCGTTAACCGAGAACAGACCGCAGGAGCTGTCCCGCCTGTCCTTAATATTTGTAGAATAAGCCGTCCGAATAAGCGCAGCTCCCATTTCTTCGGTGATGGCAAACAACCGGTTTCTCATCACTTCCAGCGTAATAGCATCCATAGGGTCACCTTCCTCCTGCTGTAGACTTGTCAGATAATTCGATAGACTGATGCACCGAAGCGACTTGAATGACCATATTCAGCCGATTGTCCACGGTTGCGATATCTCCGGGCCCCATAACCGTCGTAGCCCCCTTCTCTTCGATAACGGCGGGACCGGTGAACGTGTGGCCCGGACGCAGATCGTCATGGTTGTAAATCGGAGTGTCCATCCACGTCCCGTTGAAATACGCGGGTCTCGTGCTTGCCGGCTTCAACGAACCCGCGGCCTGGAAGGCCCTCTCCGAAAGCTTCGGCGGCTCCTTGCTCGACAGGATCGATACTCTGAGGTTCACGAGCTCGACAGGATCCCCCTTCTTTTGAAATCCGTACGTTTGCTCATGGGCTTGGTGGAAACTGCCTATAATCCGCCGCCAGGCCTCAGGCGTCACAGGCCCGTCCGGAAAAGGCACGGTCAACTCATAAGCTTGTCCGTAGTAACGGATATCCGCCCGTCTATCGACGATTGCGGCATCCGTCACGATGCCGTCCCTGCGCATCTGCGCTCTGCCGGCAGCTTCAAGCTTCTCCAGTATTCCGGCCAGCTTGGCCAGTTCAACCTGATTCTCGTGAACCTGATACGTACTGACCTCATCGTATCGGATCGGAGCGGCAAGCAGTCCGAATGCGGAGAAATTGCCCGATGCGACCGGTACAAGAACCTTCTCGACTCCAAGCGATCTGGCCAACTCGGCGCCGTGCAGCGCGCCCGCTCCCCCGAAGGGCAGAATCGTAAACTTGCGAGGATCAATGCCCCGCTCGACCGTCATGACGCGAATGGCGCGAACCATGCTGGAATTCACGACCCGCAATATGCCTTCCGCCGCCGCCTCCACCGTCAAGCCCAGCGGTTCCGCAAGCTTGACTCGGATCGCTTCCCTGGCCGCCTCGATATCGAGCCGCAGCTCTCCGCCGGACAAGGCGGCTCCGACGCGTCCCAACACCGCATGCGCGTCCGTTACCGTCGGGTTAACGCCGCCTCGGCCGTAACATACCGGGCCGGGCTGCGCACCCGAACTGCGCGGACCTACGCGAAGCGCGCCGCCTGCATCGATCCAGGCAATGGAACCGCCGCCGGCGCCGATCGTGTGAATATCGATATGCGGAAATTTGACCGGATATCCTTCGATGACGCCTTCCGTACGGGTTACAAATTCCCCGTTCTCGACGACGGATACGTCGAACGATGTCCCGCCCAAATCGGCGGTAATCAAATTCGGCTCCTTCGCCGCATCGGCCAGGAACTGCGCTGCCAGCACGCCTCCGGCCGGCCCGGAGAGCAACGTATGGACGCTTCGGCTCGCTGCGACGCGGTCCGTCATCATTCCGCCGGAAGATTGCATGATCGTGAGCGGTCCGTCGACGCCCAGATCCTTGATTCGTTCGGACAAACGGGACACGTAGTTTTCCATTCCAGGCTGAACGTAAGCATTAAGAACCGTCGTATTCATCCGCTCGAATTCACGGAACTCCGGGAGAATATCGGTGGACACCGATACCGGCAAATGCGGCGCCTCGGATTTAATGATGGCCAGCGCGCGTTCTTCATTCGTCGAATTCGCATAAGAATGAAGGAAACATACGGCGATAGACTCCACGCCTTCGTCGACCAGTTCCCTGACCGTAGCGCGCAGCGCTTCTTCGTTCAACGGCTTCAGGATTTCTCCCGTATGCAGCGTTCTCTCGATGGCTTCCTTGCGCCATTTCCGCTCCACGAGCGGCTCGGGGCGCAGAGCTCTCAGATCGTACAGCTGCGGACGGCTTTGCCTCCCGATATGAAGCACGTCGCGGAACCCTTCCGTTGTAATCAACGCGGTCTTGGCTCCCGAACGTTCCAGCAGCGTATTCGTCGCTACGGTCGTCCCATGTGCCACAGCCGTCACATTTTCGGGCTTTATGCCCAAATCCTCAAGCATTCTTCTGATCCCGTTCGCCACGCCAATGCTCTGATCTTCGGGCGTAGACGGCGTTTTTGTATAGGAGACGCGGCCGTCATCGTCAATCGCCACGATGTCCGTGAACGTTCCCCCCACGTCGATTCCGAGCTTAATCTTCAACATGTTTGCCTCCAATGCGTTAGTCTTCTTAGGATTGACCGTCACCGGTCGTTCCTTTTATTGATGTAAGCGCTTCCCCTATGCGGAAAATAGCTCGTCGCGCTTGAAAACCGCCGATAAGGCATCATCATTTTGCTCCTTCTTACCGGGGAACAAACTTGCTTCCAAGCGTTGCGTGGAACTGCGGATGGCGGGATAGCTCAGGCTGCCGGCCCAGCTGCCTGGTCATCTCGGATGCGTACCATTGCAACGGGATAATATAACCGAGAGGCGTCAGAATCTCTTCGATTCCGCCCGGCAGCTTGATCACCGTTCCGGCGTTCTCCTCTACAGGGCAAGCGTCGTCCGTAATGAATAAAGTGTGTGCCGTAATCGTCCTGGCGAATTGAAGCAGATCGATGGCCCGTTTCTGGCCTGGGCCGGGCGGAGCGATAATAATCATGTAAGTGTCGGATTCCAGGCAATGGTAGGGGCCGTGCATATATTCCTCGACATTGTAGATTTCAACCGGAATGCGCACCGTCTCCAGCACCTTTAATCCGCCTTCAAGCGCGGTGGCCATATTCGGACCGTAGCTGATCACCTTCAACGAAGAAGCCGGCCCGAACGCTTCAATGAACTTCGGCATCGCTTGCTCTGTCCGCTTGACGATTTCGGCCATAAATGCCGCAACCGGTCCGAAATCGATCTGTTTCTTGTTCAGTCCGGCTGCCAGGAAAATAAGCGATGCGATCGTGGACGTATAACCCTTGCTCTTCGGCCCTACCGGCTCAAGGCCCGTCCATGTATCGAGAATCGCATCGGCCGCATCCGGCGCTGCGCGGAACGGCTCGGCCGTAACGAGTATCGTGCCCGCTCCCTGCGTGGCGGCCCGCTTAAGGGCATTGAGAGTTCCCGTACTGCGCGAGGTCTGAGTGATGCCAACGACCAATGTCCGGTCTGTCAGCTTGCTGCCCGGAACATAATGGTTGAACTCAAAGGCAGGGACAACCTGAACATCGGCATCGCCGAATCGTTCCATCACGCCTTTAGCGGCAACTGCGGCATTATAGGATGAACCCGACCCGACCAGATAGATCCGGCCGAAGCTTCTGTCGAAAGCGCCCAGCGCCTTCTCCACTTCACCGGGCAGCTTCTCGATAACCGTCTTCATGACATCCGGCTGTTCCAAAATACAATCCATCAACGTAACGCTCATGTCTGATTCCTCCTCTGTGCTGATTCAGTTGTGCTCGACCATATCGAAGGTAAACGCGATTGCCCCCAAGGCTCCGGCATCCCCCCCCAGATTCGCCAAGCGAATCTCCGTTCTGATCGGCGTCAGCTTATTGACCAAATCCTGCAGATCATCCACGACAACCTGCATCGATTCCGATACGCCGCCGCCCAGGATAACCTTCTCGGGATTCAGCAGACTGACCGCATTCGCGATGCCGATCGCCAAATCCTTAACGAACTCGTCAATAATCGGAATGACTTCGGCCTCCCCACCGGAATACTTGGCGAACAGTTCCTCGGACGTAAAGCCATGCTTCCCCAGAGAGCTTCCGGATACCTTGCCCTCGAACACTCCGGTTTCTCCCAATACGTTGAATACCTTGTTATTCATGTCCTCTCTGCCGATCAGGTAATTGATTTCTCCAGCTCGGCTGTTGTGACCGTAGATGAGTTGACCGTTGGCGATAATAGCGCTCCCTATACCCGTTCCGATTGCGATGAAAAACAAATGATCGGATCTGTCTCCGGAGCCCAGCCATCGCTCTCCCAGTGCCGCGCAATTGACATCGTTATTGATGAAGATCGGGAAGCTGAAGTGACTTTGCACCAAATCCTTCAGCTTATAGTTGATCCAGTTCAAAGCCTTCGCCCGGATCACGACGCCGTCGTTCGTCGTTCCGGGAACGCCGATCCCCATACCGATGACATCCTTCTCCTGGATGCCCGCTTCGATCAGACTTTGCTTGACCAGCTCTACGATTTCATTCACCTTGTTGGTCGTTTTCGTTTTTTTCTTGTACACCACTTTACCGGCCAAATCCGTAATAATCACAAGAATTTTCGTACCGCCAATGTCGACGCCAATCCCGAAAGCCGACGACGGATTAAAGCCAAGCATCGCCGCCGGCCTTCCGCCGGCTTTGGTTGTGCTTCCTTCTCCAAGCTCGATTACGAGCTTGCGAGAGACCAGCTCGTCCACAATCGAGGAGACGGTTGACTTGCTTAGGTTCAGTTCTTTGGCGATTTGGGCTCTGCTGATCGGCTGATGGCTTCTGACCTTTTCCAGCACCAGCGAACGGTTGATTTTCTTAATAAGCTCCAGATGACCGACAATATTATTCTCCATGAACTTCCACCTTAATCCCTAAGTTTGTTTTCCTTTCATACTAATATGCTTTAGCAATAAGAATCAAAAAAATCCAATAAAAATCGTTACTTCTTAATAGATTTGAGCATATTAAGAAAACACATTCGGAACTTCCTCCGCATGTTAGTTCGCCTTCAGAACTAACTATCGATAGTATTGCATAGACCATTGGATTTATCAACTCTTTTTTTATCAAAATAATGCAGCTTTTCTGTTTTCGCTGCGCGAAACAGCCCGGAAGTCGACCGTAATGGGGTCCCGGGATAATCTTGTTTATTGTATTTCGTACAACTAGTTCAGGTCCAATTCGCCCCTTCCAATTCGATAGTTGCATAAATGCAACTAATTCAGCCACTTTCCTTTCATTCTCGCCCAGTACGGACAGATTAGTTGTATTTCGTGCATTTATATAAAAAATCAGCCATATTTCCGGACATTTAATTGTATTGCATACAACTAGTGTAAGGAATGTGGCGCGGGCGTGAAGCGCGAGGGTGCGAGCGCGGAGAAACGAAGTGCTAATGTGCCATGGCGGAGGAGTGAACCCCCAATTTTACAAATTGTAGGATAAGAAAAACCGTCAGGGAAGTTCGCCCTGACGGTCCTTTCGCACTTGATTCGTTCCCCGCGCTTTCGCTTGCCGCAGTCTTTCCGCACCGCCCGGTTCGCCGTCGTCCGCCTCTTTCCCCCGTCGATCCAACGTCCAACTGTATTTTCATCCTCTTTGCCCTGTCGCCCCGAACCGTACGGACAGAGGATCCGCTATTTGCGAACAAAACCGGGTTTTGCGCAACTTTGCGGACAGAGGATCCGTTATTTGGCTTCGAGACGGCGATTTCGGCCTTGAATCATCGAAATAACGGATCGTGTGTCCGAATCATTATCAAAATGACGGGGTTTCGGCAAAATAAGGGCTCCTGTGTCCGATCGCAAAAAATCAAGCGGAATGAAGACCCCTCACTCATCGAAAATTTTATACATCAAGGCTCATCTCTTGGTTGGTAGTGGTTTGGGTGGCGTCATTCTCCTGATTCCCGCAGAATGCCGGTCAGCCGCCGATTCCTCGCGACAAAATCGGGATGCTCGTGCGTCACGATTACATGCTTGCCTTCGAACATGCATGTCAGCTTATCGTGATAGGGAGTTTGAATTCGGAATAGATCGATCACTAAAGTGCGTTCGTCACGCCATGTCCCTTTTGCCGCAACTTGTTCATCAGCTAGACGGTTACAGGCGCTCCAGCTTCCGCAACGAAATGAAATCGAGCGCTCTTGAACTTGATCCCTCCAAGCAAATGAACACTCGTCCCCCTCGAAATCAAACGTTATTTCTTCGACACCGTCTTCATTGGCTTCGAGTTTGTAGCATTTCGAACCGTTCATTGGATTGGACAGCTTTGCGTCCGGCTCGCCCAATGCCAAGTCGGACAATTTCCGCGCGAGAAGCTGCCGCGAGGCTTCGTCTGATTCTGCAGCGCCTGCCTTCATGGCCGGAAGCAGATGTTCCCAAATCACATCCAACAGCTCTTGCATATCATATATGCCGCTGTTAATAGCAATCACCGCATCATGATCGGGAATAACGAGACAGTATTGGCCGAATGCGCCGTCTCCCCGGTAGGCGTCATGCTGACACATCCAGAACTGATACCCGTACCCCTGCATCCAGTCCGTAGAGCCGGTCACGCCCATTCTGGCGCCATGCGTCTGCGTATCCACTTGCTTGGCGGTAGCCGCGCTTACCCATTCCTCGGTTAAGATCCGCTTGCCGTTCCAGACCCCCTTCCGAAGGAACAGCAGTCCGAAACGGGCTATATCCTCTGTCTTCAGCCTCAATCCCCATCCTCCGCAATTCGTACCCTTCTGCCAGGTATCCCATTGCGGTTTCTCTATGCCAAGCGGTTCAAATAAACGCGGGTGCAAGTAATCGACAAGCGATTGACCCGTAACCTGCTGTACGATTTCCGCCAGCACTTGACTGGCTCCGCTATTATAGACGAAGGATGTGCCCGGCTTCTGCTCTATCGGCAGTTCGAAGAAACCGCGCACCCAATCGCGGTCCGCTCTATCTCCAATCCATAGATCCGGCCTGTCTTCCAAAAATGCGGGTTCGATGCCAAACCGAGTCGTGTCTTCCATGTGTCCGGTTGACATCGAGAGAAGATGCTTGATCTTCAGCCCTCCCATATTAACCAGAATCTCTTCATTCACAATATCCGGAAAATACGGCAATACGAGATCGTCAACCGTTATCAAGCCTTCTTGGACCGCGAAGCCTGCGGCAGTTGACGTGAAGCTCTTCGTCAAGGAATTGGCGATATGCGGGTATTCCGGTCCGTAAGGCGCCCACCAGCCTTCGGTGATCACATGGCCGCCACGTAGAAACATAAATCCGTGCAGTTCCAATTTCCGCCGCTCGATTTCATGGATGAAGGATAAGACAGCAGCGGAACATCCCCCCTGATCCTCAGGCGTACATCGAGGCAAACGAAAAGTTCCATTCATAGCTACTCCCCCAGTTCCGATTGTTCCCTAATACGTTACATATGAAGCCATTCATGCAAAGGAGGAAGACTGTCCGTAAGCTCAACCGCCTCATCATAGCGAATGGGAGTAATCTCCCTCTCCCTGCATATTTGCAAAATGCGCGGATCCGTGAACAGCTTCGCTTCTTCGACTCTTCGTCTCGCGACAAACGCTCCCGGATAGTCTTTGTTGCCCGTCTTTCTCATTTCCGGCGAATCGACGGCAGGATGACCGACGTACAAATATTGGCCCGGCGGGGCAGCCCGAAGCCGGGCAGCCATGTCCTCAATCAAATCCTCTATTCTCGCCGCCGGCTTCAAGGATGCGCAATAGCGGTTCCAATACAACAAACCTTCCCGCTTCGCCCAATGGTTCAACCGCTCTTCCAGACCGGCGATCTCATATTCGGGAGCCATGTGCGTGTCGAGATACGAGATTCGAAATCCAAGCGCTCGTAATCTTGTCAATTGGGCATCGAATTCACGCATGATTTCGTCCAGATCAGGTTTCACCAGCGCCAATTCATACGGCGAAGGCCAGAACATGCCGTATTCATCAACCAGAGAAGGAACCTGAGAAACCGGCAATACCGGCCCCCATTTCATTTGATCCCATTCCGCATTCAGCGTGGCGTGAATGCCGAAGCATACATCGGTACGATCAGCCAGCATTCTCGCTGCTTCTTCTATATATCCGCATGGCGCCATAAGTGAAATATTCTTCAGAAACCCTCTCTCCAACGTTTGCGCGATTCCGATATTGGCGGAATGCGAGCTGCCGCAATCGTCCGCGCGAGTAATCAGCGTGATCGACTGGTTTACCGTGCCCTTTTGCATGTCCCTCATCTCCTATTTCGTTCATCAGCCTTTTACCGCACCCGCAACAAGACCTTGAATGATGTATCTTTGCATAGACAGGAAAAAGATAACGATCGGCACCATGGACAACGTCAGCGCCGCCATAATCGAATTCCATTCGTTGCTGTACGTTCCGAAGAACACGCTCACGGCAAGCGGCAGCGTCCTGAATTCGTTCGAACTAATCATGACCAGCGGCAGCATGAAATCGTTAAATACGCCCAACACGTTAATGATTGCGATCGTGGTCGTAATCGGAGCAAGCAAGGGCAGGACAATCCGGGCAAACATGCGGAAAGGTCCGCAACCGTCAATCAGCGCCGCTTCTTCCAGTTCGTAAGGGATCGATTTCACAAAACCGTGATACAGAAACAGGGCCATGGGGATCAGAAACCCCCAATACATGAAGATCAACCCGTGAATCGAGTTTACCAGGTGCAAGTCCTTCGCTACCTTCAGCGCAGGAACCATAACGATTTGAAAGGGAATGACCATAGAGGACAAGACGAGAAAAAAAATCGTTTGGCTGACCTTGCCCGGCCTTCTGGCAAGACGATACGCGGCAGCCGAACTGACTGCTAACACGCCAACAACGGAACAGATGGTGACAAATACGGAATTCATAAATGTTCGCGGATAGTTCATCCTGTCCCACACGCTGGCAAAATTGTCGAATGTCAACTTGCTCGGCAGCGTAAACAAGGACTCCGAGACTTCAGTATATGTTTTGAAACTGTTGATCAAGGTCAAATAAAACGGGTATAACATCACGATCGCGAATAGAATAAGAATCAGTTCAATGGATAATTTCCCGATTCCGTATCTTGACGTTCTCATGCTTCCACCTCTTTTCGCTTCATGGCGGCAACTTGAATCACGGATAGAAGCGCCAACACGAGAAAAAACACCACCGCCTTGGCCGATGCGTACGAGAACATATCTTTGTTAAAAGCATCTTGGTAGATCTGATAAGAGATCGATTCCGTTGTTCCGAAAGGTCCGCCCATCGTAAGCGAAAAATTAATATCGAACGATTTGAAACCGTTAACGATCGAAAGAAACAAGCATATGGTAAGCGACGGACGAATCAACGGCAGGATGATGGTCCAAAACCTTGTCCATCTGCCCGCGCCATCGATCTGTGCTGCTTCTACCAGGTCGTTGGGCACCCCCTGCAACCCAGCCAAATAAATAATGATGTAATATCCAACCCCTTGCCATAGGGTGACGAGTACGATCGCCCAGAACGCATAGTCTGGCGAAACGAACCAATTTTGCCGGAATATTTCGAATCCCGTCAAGTCCCCGATCAGCGGAAACACATTTTTGATAATGAAATTCCAAAGATAGCCGACAACTAAAATTCCCATTACGGTAGGCAGGAAAAAAGCTGTGCGCAGCAAATTTCTTGTTCGAAGCCCCATGTTTAAAGCAACGGCCAGCAGTAACCCGATGGAGTTAAAAGCAAGGACCGTTGCGATCGCATATTTCAACGAAAAGGAAAGCGTTCTCGCGAAATTCGCATCTTTCAGAAGGTTTACGTAGTTTTCCCAGCCGACCCAATGCGTCACGCTGCTAATCCCGTTCCAATCCTGAAATGAATAAATGATTGAACGAACAAAAGGCAGCATAATGAAGATGCTGAACAAGAGAAGCATCGGTCCGATAAAGACGATATCTATGACCATCTTTTGAGCAGTAGGTTTGTGCATGTTGATCTCCTTCCGAAGGCCATACAGGATGAATAGAAGGAAAGGGCCCGACTGCTTCTCATAGCGAGCCCTATAATGAGAATTAATTCCTCAGTTGCTGCATCCATAACTTCTGCAGTTCTTCTATTGCCTCTTCTTTCGTCGACACTCCCGCGATGTACGCTTGAAGCGGCTTGGCGATATCCGTTTGGAAACCGGCCGGCCATAGCTCCACACCATAGTTGTCGTAAGTTTTTCCCGCTTCGAGATAACCGTTCATATCTTCGTACAATGGGCCTAAATGACCGCTTTCCACATCGTCGAATACCGGCATCAATTTCATTTGCTCCACGAAATACTTGCCCATATGGTCATGCAGCCAGTTCAGAAACTTCTTGCTCTCTTCCAGATTGGCGGATTCTTTGTTCACAACAAAATATCCCGATGTGCTGACCAGAAGCTTGCTCTGTGAAGCGTCATCGTTCAATGGCACGGCGAACATGCCCATGTTCAAATTCGGATTTTGTTGCAGCAGCACGCTGGTATACCAGGTGCCTTGCTTGACCATCGCCATCTTCCCATTCGCGAAATCCTTGATTTGCTCATTATAATCATAAGCGATGGAATCGCCCCCAAAACCGTGATCGACGGTTAAGTCCAGAACGGTAAAGAAGTTATCCATGTTCGCCAAATCCTGGAACCCTTTATTCCCTTGGTTAAGTTGGTGGACAAATCCCGCTTGATCCGCCTCATACGCAAACGGAACGCCAAGCAAATGCATGAGAAAACCCCAGTTGGCCCAAGCTTCCCCGAAAGACTGAATGCCGGCCGCATCCAATTGCTCCACGACCTGTTTCAGTTCGGTCAGTGTCGTCGGAATCTCGGTAATTCCGGCCTGCTCGAACAAGTCTTTATTGTATAAAATCCCATTTCCTTCCATTTGTAACGGGAACCCCGCTTGCTTGCCGTCAATTGTCATTAACGGCACGCCTTCCAGAAGCACGTGTTCCATCCACGGCTCATCCGACAAATCCGCCAGCTTATCTGCCCAAGCCGGAATATCCGTCCCGGACAAGTGGAAGATATCCGGCGCGTCGCCGGAGGCAAATCGTGTTTTCAATAAGGTGTACGGGTCTTCGGGAGGGATTTGGAACTCGATTTTTACTCCCGGATTTGCGGCTTCGTATTCGTCAACCATCTGATTAACGCTATCTGCCCACGGAGGCGTCAGTCCTATCATTTTCAAGGTCACGCTCTTCGCTTTGCCTTCCCCTGCGTTGCTGCCGGATTCCTCCTTCGGATTATTGCCGCTCCCGCATCCTGCCAGAGCCGACATCACGACCAGCAAAACAGCCGTTATCGCATACATTTTTCGCTGCATCTGTTAACCCCCTCTTTAATGTCAGGCATATGAAAATTGTAATGTCCGCCGCCCCGTCGATACAGGTAGAATCATCTTCTCAATAAGGAATATTCGGCTGTCCGTCGGCACAAGCCATTGCTACCTGAAATCCGGCGGTATTACCTTGACTCACGCCATCACGTAAAGCCGCAAGATCTACCGGGTCAAAAAAAAGCCTGAACTCCGGTGCGGCCCAGGCTTGAACTTATAGATGATTTTTATATTGTTTGCGATATTGCATCGGAGACAACCCTGTTTGTTTCTTAAATACTTTGCCGAAATAGTTTTCGTCCTCGTAACCGATTAAGCCGGCCACTTCAGAGACGGGAGCTTCGGAATGAATAAGCAATGACTTCGCCTTCTCCACTCGCAGTTCGGTCAAATTGGAAATAATCGTCGTTTGGAATTGCTCTTTGAACATCTTCGCCAAATACCGGGGGCTGAAATGAAACCTTTCCGATAAAGACAATAAAGAAATATTCTCATTGTAGTTTTGTTCGATATAGCGCCGAACCGTCTCGATTTGGAATTCGGCTTTATAGTCTCCCTTCGTCGCCTCCGCCATCTCCCAGCACCTGTGGAGCAGTTGAGACTTCCATTCGCTTAAATCGCTGATCCATAAAGGAAGCAGCCAATCTGTGCGCTCCTTAACCGTGAGGCCTAAGCTTGCGGCCCGTTTCAGCAATATATTGGCTTCCAACGTACAGACTTGAAGTTCCTCCAGGCTAAGCGTCCCCCTCAGCTGTACTTGTTGCACATACGCTTCGATGATGTTCGTTACTCCGCGCTTATTGCCCTTTTGCATCGCAAGCATCAGCACGGTCTCCTGATCGGCCAACCTCGGCAATTCCTTGGCGGGAACGGAGCACTGGTTGCTTAACAGATTGACCTTCATTAATGAAGCCCTGACCTCCGCTATGGCCGCAGGCAGATCCCGAGTCGCCGTCTCGCTCTTGTTCGCTCGCACCAATATCCGGAGTCCCAGTGTGTTATGCCATGCTTGCTCCAGCTTATGCAGATACCATTCGTATTCGCCCGATATTTTCTCTTGACTCGAGGGCGATGCGATGATGATCCATTGGTATTCGTCCAGTCTTATCAAGCAATGACTTCCGTAAGCTTTCAAGACCTCCTGCGCAATATTGCTAATGGCGAAATGAAACAGGGCCAGATCGCCCAGAAATCTTTGATCGATCAGCCGATTTTTGTTGCGAGGAAGGATACAGGCGAGATAGAGCTCATTCGACGGCAGCCCGAGCTTATGGAATAGGTTCCTTACCATCTCGTCTTGAAATGAAACCTCTCCCCGGAGGTAACCGACTAATTTCTGCTCGTCCAGCAATGAGTCGGCCAGACTCAGACGGCGGCGACTCTCATGCTCGTCCTTCGCCTTTTTTCCGATTTCCCGATAAGCTTCTACGGCTTTGGCAACCGCCGCTTCTAATTCCTTCGCCTTGAACGGCTTCAGAATATAATCCACGCCGTTCGCCAATATCGCGGCGCGCGTATAATTAAAATCTTCGTATCCGCTAACAACGATCACCTGCGTATGCCAGCCTTCTTCCCGCAGCATTCGTAATAATTCGGTTCCATCCATCTGCGGCATGCTCATGTCGCAGAACAGGATGGCGGGACGATGCTCCCGAATCAACTCCATCGCCTGCAAGCCGTCTCCGGCCATCAACCGTTCGGTGATCCCGAACCGCTCCCAATCGACCGCCAGTTCAATCCCTTTGCGGACATGTTCTTCATCATCAGCAATTACGGCGATCATGCTAACTCTCCTCTTCTCCTGATGTAGGGAACGGAATATGGAGGGATACGATGGTCATTTCGTACGGAGTGCTTTCAATATCCCAATCGAAGCCTTTACCATAAAACAACTGAAGTCGATGCAGCACGTTAAGAAGTCCGATGCTCGTATCGGATTTCAACTGATACTGCCGGTAACCTTCCTCAATCTTTTCGATATTCGACTCGTCCATTCCTTTGCCGTTATCTATAATGCGCATATGAATATTTTCTCCATGCTCAATGCGGATATGGACAATTCCGTTCCCCCGCCCTTTTTCAATACCGTGCACAATACTGTTCTCCACGAGCGGCTGCAGGATCAACTTGGGCACCCGAATATTCAGCAATCTTTCATCGCATGAAATCGTGAACGACAAATTATTCGTAAATCTTCCCCGTTGAAGCGATAAATACGTTTCAATATGCCGCAATTCCGTTCGCAAGGGAACAATCTCGGTTTTAATATCCATGCTATAGCGGAAGATATCGCCCAACTCCGAAATTTTATCGCTAATTTCCCGTACCCCGTAGCCTAAGGCAAGAGTGCCTATCGACTGCAGCGTATTGTAGAGAAAATGAGGATTGATTTGCGACTGCAGCATCTTCAGTCTGGCGGTAGACAGCTCCAACTGATTTCGATACTCCTGATTAATCAGAACATCCAGCTGCTGCACCATTTTGCGGAACCGATCCTCGAGAATGCCCAATTCATCGGCTCCCCCAATGGCCTCCTCCACATCGAATGCCCCCGTCTGTACTTTCGCTATGTTTCTGATGATGCGCTTGATCCTGCGGATCAAATAATAAGACAGCAAAACAGCCAGTACAAGGATGAACCCGATCGCGATGAATTGAACGATTAATGATCGGCTCAAGGTTTGATTCGCAGCCTCGTTAATGGCCGATTCCGGCACGAATCTGATGACGGTTAACGGCATCCCTCTGAATGAATCGGTCAAATAGATAAACGTGCCTTTTTCGCCACTCCAGCCGCCGTTTAACGTTCCACTATTCCCCTGGAAGAGTGTAACCATGCTGACTAATTGATCTTCGTCGTTCTCCTCCAGCACATCTTGTGAGCTGAACAACAGCTGCGGATGGCGATGGATGAGAAGAAACTCGGAATTTCCTTCAGAAGAGTCGGCAATCTCGCTCACCATCTCGGAAATTTCATCAAGTCCGACATAAAGAGAGGACACACCTAGAACATTCGAGCCTGGATAGTCAATAATCGGCTTTCTTAATACTAGAGTTCTGTCGGCTGCTCCTAACGAAAAGACCTCAAACTCTTTTGTCATATCCCATTCGTCAAAATCTGTGGCTGAGATTCTGGATTCCGATGATCGATTAATGGAAGTATTGTTATTTAGCGTATAACTCTGCCCGGTAATGACGCTCGTGTAATTTATAGATTTAATCTCCAGATGAGAAGCGTACATCTTCTGCATCTGTTCAGAAATATAGACGGAAGCATACGGATTCGAAGCCGTGCTTTGCATCATATCTATCAAATCGCTGTCACTATAATATGAAACTGCCAAAGTTGACAGCTCCCCAAAGTATTTTCTAACCTGGTTCATGCTAATCCGCATAGAATGCTGATTCAACTCGATAAATTGCTGCTTCACGGACGCAATGTTGGACTGATAGGAAATCAGATTCGACACGAAAAACGGGATGACGGACGCCGCCAGCATTCCCACCAATAATTTCGCAAACAGACTTTTCTTAATCCAGCTCATAGCTTCCCCCCTTTGAGGCGATGAGATCAATTTACAATGCTCCGGCTACAGGCGTGAAGGGAGAATTGTCTTGCGAATAAGGAAAATCTGACGCATTAACAGGCGATTCGCTTTCCGACAAGAGAAGTCACCCATAGAGCAAAAAGAAAAACCCTTCCGAAGAAGAGTTTGGTTTGAGGGTATGGTGCGGTCGAGAGGACTCGAACCTCCACGGGGGTTTAGCCCACACGGACCTGAATCGCGCACGCTAAAGGGAACCAAGCGGAAGCTATGTCCCTTTAGGGGAACCAAAAAACCGCGAAAAGCCTTATATTATCAGGGGTTTCGGCGTTTTTCATCGCCTTTTCCTAGAGCCACAAGGCGTCTCGAAATTCATCAAAAAGTGACCGAAATTGCACGTTTGAGAGAACTCGGAGAGAACGACACTCGAATCAGCCCTGCTCCACTACCATCGACAAATTATAGCGGAGCAAGAAATTAAATACCTTTCTTGTGTAAGAAGCCTAATACAATCGCTTGATTAGGTTGTTTCCCTAGTTGACGATTCTTATATAAGAACTTTTCACTAAGTAACTACGATTCTTGTATTTTTACGCACATATGATAAAGCCGAGTATTTTTACCTGAACGATTATGCGTCGTTGTCATGAATCTTATATCAGAGTATGAATAATCTTTATCAGCATTTGTATCAGAAGAGACAAGCATTACTGGATATTCACGTGTTTTAACGTAGTTGCAATACCTATCCCAAAAAGACCCAAAATCTTTAACTTTAACATATGACAAACATACATTGAATGCATTTCCTGTTGTATCGTAAGAATATATCTTGTCAAGATGAACATCAAGATAATTAGTATTTAAGCTATCCAAATTAAGGGCTTCAATAATAGTAAACGGCATTCTATCGTTTTCAACAAAAATATCAATTTCGCCAGATGATTTACCACTAGCAGAACTTCCGCGTCGAGTTTGGTCTTTTATGCGATATCCGTTTGTCTCCAGTAAATCTGTAATAAAGTCATTACGCTCATCTTCTGTAGTGCTAACGTAAAGTTTACGTGCTTGAAGTTTGATGCAAGCCAAGTAAAGATCACGAATAAATAAATCGGTTAGTGACTCTGTATTTTGTGGAGGCTTGAAGAAAATCTCGTTTGTAATATTTATCACTTTTATTGTAAGCGTCAAACAAGAAGGTGTATTGAAACAGAAAAGCCCATGGTTCGTGAAGATCCACAGGCTCTGCGTTATGTACAATGTTGTTGAACTGTCGGACTCCATGGAAGGTACGCATCAAGTAGTTCCGGCTGTTGACGAAATGCAATCACTGGTAACTGTTGCAACAGATAGACTAGATATTTGTACGGGTTCAATCCATTTGCCTTTGCTGTCTCTACGATGCTGTAGATCGCTGCACTTGCGGTTGCACCCCGCGGACTTCCGCTAAATAACCAGTTTTTACGACCCACTGTAAAGGGACGGATGCTGTTCTCAGCTAGATTGTTCGAGATCACACAGTTTCCATCTTGTAAGTAATTCAGTAGCTCTTGCTTATGGTTACGTGCATACTTCAGCGCTTCGCCTAGCTTGGATTTGGGAAGAACTTTACCTTTGGCCGTTTCTGCCCATGACCAAAAAGCATCGAGTACAGGCTTTTCCTGCACCAGACGTTGTTCCTTTCGTTCTTCAGCGGTATGTGACGCAAGCTGTGCCTCCAGTTCAAAAAGCTTGTTGCAGTAGGCTACCCCTTCACTGGCAAGGGACTCCTCCGTATGCTTCATCTCCGGGGGTAATGCCTCAACAAACTTACGCCGAAGATGTGCCCAGCATAGACAAGAGATCGTCCCTGCTAGATTCGCATATCCAGAGTAAGCATCGCTATGTAAATATCCCTTGAACCCTTTCAGGAACGCTTGCGGGTACTTCGCCCCTCGTCCGGGTTGGTATTCAAAGATCCGTATGGGATGCACACTATGCTGCCCACTGCTGTAGATCCACATGTACGAGGGGGTCGTGTTTTTCCGGCCCTTCTCATTCATTACCTGCAAGGGCGTCTCATCAGCATGCAGATATCGCTCTTGTACAAGTAGCTCATGCAGTCGATTCACCAGTGGCTTCAGCCAGTCTCTCGTGGCCGCGATCATCCAGTTCGCCATCGTGGCCCGACTTAGATCAAGGCCGATGCTCTTCCATTCCTTCTCCTGACGGTACAGCGGCATGCTGTTCACAAACTTCTGGTACATGACCCATGCCACAGAGGAAGCTGAGGCCATCGAATGCTGGATGACCGGCGCTGGCGTCGTTGCCTTTTTCATCTGAGGCTTGTCCTCTTTCCGACAGGTCCGGCACTCTAGGGTTTCTCTGTAGATATCAATCGCTTGCACGCGGGCAGGGATAAACTCCACTTCCGTACGCACAAACTCTTCGCCCACCAAGACAAGCTCGCTATGGCATACGTCACAACAACGGTCCTGAACCTGACAAAGTTGCTTCTCATGCGGAAGATCCTGAAGTAGTTCTGCTCGTTCGCCTACCTGCTTCTTTCGCTGGTAGCTCTGGATCTGCTCGATGGTTGGCTCCGGTGCAGTGCGTGAAGCTGCTGTCTCCGCCTCATCAAATAAAGACAACTGCTCCACACCTACGGGGAGGGAAGCTGTTTTCTCGGAGCTTTTGCCATACAGTTTGTGCGTTAGAAATTGTACGGTTTCCTGTAGCCGTTTATTCTCTTTTTCCAGGTCGCCGATGCGATGCTCCATCTTTTGTAGCTGTTCCAAGGGGCTCATGAGATACCGTTCCTTCACTGTCTTCTATGCCTTTCATTATACCATAGAAGTGTGCATAAACCCAGGTTTTACAAGGATTTTCGGCTCTGTTTTGACCTACATGGAAGGAGTGAAGCCCAGTTTTTTGACTGCTTTCGGCTGATGGATCGATAGTCCCTCCAGCAACCACCGAAACTCCTGTGGCGTGATCGAGCGTACGGCTTCCGCATCCATGGGCCACTGGTATTGACCGGATTCCAGTCGTTTGTACAACAGGACGAATCCATCGCCTTCCCAGTACAAGGCTTTCATCCGATCGCGCTTGCGACCGCAGAACAGAAACAAATGATTCTGAAACGGGTTCAATTGTAGCTGATGTTGCACCAAGTGAATAAGACCGTCAATGGATTTTCGCATATCCGTATAACCACAAGCGATATACAGTTGATCGGCATGGGAAATGTCACCGAACATACTGTAGGATGCGAAGCGTCTTTTCAAGGAGTGCGGTAGACGCATGCGGATGAATTTCGATCGTAACGGCATCCGTACGAAGAATGATGGCCGCTTGTTCATGACTCGCTTCGGAACGTGGGGCGTTCGTCCGCAAAGATGGAGGGACCGGTACTAGAGTTGGTTCATTCGGGGAGGAGAAGGCAGGAAGGGATTCACACGCAGCTTCACGGATTTTCCGAAGCCAGTAGTAATAGCTTTTCACATTGACTTCGTGATCGGCACACCAGCGAACCACGGTTTGACCACTGGAACGGCACTCACGAATGATCTCGGCCCATTGCTGGAGTCGATAGCGATTCCTCATTTCTACAGTTTGCAATTGGACACACTCCCATTAGAGTTTTTCGAGTAGAGTCGAAAAACTCCAACGACTTACTCTAACGGAATTGTCTCAAAGTTTAGATTGAATTGGAATACACCTTATTATTAGACGCTTACCTTTTATTGCATAAATATTTTTACCTTCAATACTAAGTGTACCAAATTCTATTATTGGTTGCTCAGCTAACAAACTGAGTGCCCGTTTAATAGGTTCATCTAATATGAACCCATTACTTATTCCATTAATAGAGTAATTATCTGTATTTTTGCTTACCCCGATTACAATGTAGCCATACCCCTCTGTCATGTTTGACAGAGCAGCAATAAACATAGCCAAATTTTGCGGTCTGAATTCTACGTTTCTACAAATAAGATTTTTCGAATCAGGGGATTGTAGTAATTGCTTTACTTCATTAATGTCAATCATTTTTCTCTTATGCTCCTAAGTGGAATCTTGTTAACACCAGTCAGCTTTAATATTTTCCCAAATGTAATTTTTTGCGGCTCGCTCTTATCATCTTCAACCCATAATTCACAATCCTTTTCATAGTCAAGCATATCCAACTCAGTATCATAATATAATATTATTTGACCATAATCAGACGGTCGAGTAATTAAATAAATTTCAGTACCGTATTTTTTTATTACGAAGATAGTATTACTAATTCTGGTTGGATCTGAGACATCATACACCGTTTTTTTCTTACCTAAAAATTCAATGATGTTATTCTTGGAGCGCTCAAGAATCTCTTGGACATAGCTAAATAATTCAAAGCTGCGTTTAGAATCATGAATAAATTCTGGACCAAACACATTATTTGCCAAAGCACGATTTAAATCTTCTTCTGTTGAAATACCCCATTGTGAAAGAAGTTCTATTGAAATTTCCACTGTTTTACTTGAACTACTCTCTACATTTGAACGAGATAGTATCTGCTCTAATTCTTGAATTCCAGAAACACCATATTTCTCTAGCATGTCATTGTATTCTTCAATTTTCGACATATTTTCAGCAATATCGTTATCATTATAAAACCAATGCAAATTAGTTAATAAATCTTTGAAGCACTTTTTGACTGTTTCATTCGTTAAATTATCTCTAAGCCAAAGGTACGTTTTATTGAATACTTCTTTCACATCATTATCATTGTGCCCAATGCTGTTTTTATTTTCCTTCACATACTGTGTGATTTTTTCGGAAATATTCTCTAGGTAGACATTTCTATTCTCGGGCAGATCTAAAACAATGTATTTTGATAACAATGTTTTACGCACATCATATCCAGCATATTTAGATGCATCTTTAAGGATTTCATCAATTTCACCTGAATCCTGTGATAATTCTGCTCTCAATTTGAAATTTCCATATTGATCAGGCAAAATAGCAATCCGATCTAATAAACCATCTTGCTCATGTTTCACCAAAATTCGAACGAAATTTGACACCCACATCATCGCCTCATGCTCACTGGCAAAATTAAAACTAGAGGCAAAAATTCTTATACTTTCATAGGAGCTTATGTCCTTGGTTATTTTTTCCCTCCAGAATTTCAATGCCAATTTTAATAGCTCTTGTGAATGTTTCGATACACTATTCCTTATCCAGGCATCTTTACCTTGCAATTCACAAACAAGATCTAAAAAGTCATTTTGTTCGCTATTCTGTTTAGCTTGAAGAGAAATAATGCTCTTATAAAAGTCTTCTGCTGCAGGATGTGATCTATGCAATTTTTTTAGAATCTCTGAGAAAACATCATCTAACGTGAGTGTTTTTAAGTTAGTAAGAAATTCACTATTTATTTCTTTATCCAATAATTCATTTTTAAAATCCAGATTTAATACAGTAGATATATCTTTATAAACTTCGTCAATACCGCAATCAAGTGATACCTCATCTAAAGTACGAAATTCACCGTATTGATTTGGCAAAATACGTGGGCTTCTGCCAAGGTTGTTGGTATACGAATATTCATTAGAATAGAATAATGCCAATAATTCATTTAACCAGTCAGTTACATTACCATTAAGATGTTTTGATAATTCACTAATATTTTCAAATGTTTCTACTCGGTTAATTAAATCTAATAAACCGTAATTTCGGCATTCTTCCCATAAAGAATTGTACCAACACTCTAATTCTTCACGCTTTGTAATCATATCGGGAATCAGTTTGCTTGATAGTGTCCATACTTTTGCCCTGAGAGATTCATCTAAATCTTTTGGAATGAATACAAGTGTACCGCCCCATTCATCCGCAAGAGACCTTTTTTCAGCACTATGTGTGGAAATGAGAGGAATTTCTAGGATATGAAACTTTAGTTTATTGATTATTTCTTGCTCAAACCACTCTTTAGTTAGCCAATCCTTTGCAGGCTGTTCAGAGATTTTAGTAATGTTATAAATCCCTTCGTATCCTTTTTCTAAAAAGTAGTCCACCATCTTAATATACAGTTGTGAAGCCTCCATTAATAATTGCTTATTTTCTGTTATTTGTTTATGTTCTTTATCCGTTAAACGTATACCATTTCGTGGTTCTGTTGGATTAAACAGAGGACTATTTACTACTACAGGGAATGAAAAATCATTTGTTCCTAAGAGAGGAAAGTCACAAAATATTTTAGGTAGTTGAGGATCGTACTTTGTTGTAAAATTATTATCTGCACACTGTTCAACTTCCACTGCAACGGATACATCATTCGTTCCCAAGACAAAAATATATTTATCCTTTGTTACCCCATTTGATGTAATTACAACATTTGTCACCTTTGCATCTTCAAGCTCAGTTTCAATCATTTTGCCGCGGCTAATTGTTTGTACATATTGACCACTTGTAACTGTGATGGAGCCTATCTTTGGAACAAATGCAAATACGTAAGGTGCAGCAATAAGTAGATTCCTCAGACCTTTCTTTGCTGTTGACACTCCAGACTCATCCAAATCATAGGTGAAGCAAGTATTGAAATCTTTATCGTCTATTGTTTTATCAGTAGCTATGATAGTGTTCTCATCTAACTCCAAACAACTTTCTTGTATGGCACTAATTATTGATTGCTGATCCACACCTGATCGGTCTAAAACAACATTAAAAGAATATGGTGACTCACCAACATCCTGCAGATATCCAGAAACCCTAACTTTTTCTGAAAGCAAGTGAGTAGTCAAAAAACCTGTTCCAAATTTCCCTGTAGTCTTCTTGCTTTTTTCATCAGTTATTGATCGATCTTTTGTGGACACTTGTTCTATAAGAAAAACAATATTTTCAGTTGAGAACAGTTTCCCATTATGTTTGAATTCAACGCTATTATTGCCTTGGTCAAAGTTTATAGTTATGTCAACCATCCCGCTTGTGTTAACAACGTCTTTCGCATTTTGTATCAGTTCCCAAATCCATCTATAAGAGGTTGTTTCATCATTCTTCATTTTCAAATCATCTAACATATCAATTATTTTATTTGCAGCTTGCGTCTCTTGAGCTTTATTTCGTAAATTACGTATTTTCTGCGAGAATCCCATTATTCCCACTACCACCCTCAACTTTTTAATTTTTATTGAATCGGATTATTGCTGACTGATTCAGAAACATTGTCAACTGGAATAAATCCATATCTACCCACGCCTATTACTTTGCTAAAGTGAATATAGTTCATGTTATCCTGTACTTCTTTAATGGGATCTATATTCTCAAAAATGATTACCTGGACATCATTTCGAAGTTCAGATAAATTTTTAAAAAAAGCTTGCTTCATGTCTAAGGATATATCCTCTTCACTACTGCTGCTTAGTGTTGTTAGATTGAGTCTTTCTTTGTAAGTAGTTAATGGAGAATCTAAAATAATCAGCCCAGGATGCTTGAGTCCAATACTTCTTGTATATTTCATAATTGCAATAACAAAAGCAGCATTTAATATTGCCCGATAACCTTTCCCATGATTTTTTCTCTTCTTACCTGAAACAATTAACTCCTGATCATCATAATCTATACTTACACTTGCTAAATCAGGGTAGTTCCATCCATTAAGTAACTCTTTCACTTCTGTAGCAAAATCATCATAAATTTCTGTTGTTATTTCATTTACGAATTTCATCTTCTGATTCTTTTTAGACAACTCCCTCATAATATCTAACTGGCTAGTTTGATACTCAGCAATACGACGTTCATTAATTTCAATTTCTTGAAAAATTCTTTTTACGTTTAACAAATTATCCATTCTTTCTTTCGTTAATACTGCAGCTGGCTTTAATTCTCGCTGAATATTAACTTCAATTTCCTTAATTTGTTGACTTAGAAGTTTTACTTTCTCATTGTTTTCTTTATTCTCATTTTGTAGATTAGTTAACGTTTCTCTAAGATCATTTAGTTGAGCGTTAATTTTATTACTTTCCTCAGCACACGCAATTTGTAAATCCTCTAAGTAAAAATCATGATTATGCTCAGTAGTTTTTGAGTTGAAAGGATTATTGCAAACAGGACAATTTGAATCAAATAATTGTGAGATATAGTGATCCCCTTCAATAAGAAATTGAAGTCGATCTAAATCAGAAAGATAACTTTTTTCAAGCAGTCTAAATCTTTCTAATAGTTCTTCGAGCATTAAAATTCTTGATTTTATTTCTTGTTCTTGAACCCATATTTCTTTCTTTTGTCCCATCCTAAAGTTAATTTCTTTGCTGTTACTAGATAATGTGCTCATTAATTTCTCAATTTCTAAAGTTAATTCATTGGCATCATACCCCTGAATTTGTGCACTTTTTTCTTTTAATTCCAATTTTAATTTCTGTAACAAAGAGCCTACAAACTCCAACTTTCCTTCAAGTCGGGTTCTATATATCTTAGGGTCATCTATCTCTTCCCCATGACTATCGTCCACACCTGTTAGAATAGTCTTGAATGCAGACTGTTCAGTCGTTTTATTTGTAGGTATACCGGAATAAATAGGTACTTCCTCTGATATAATTTTTTCTTCATTTAGCATCATTAGAGCAACGAGATGTCTGAAAGAAAAAGAGATTTTGGTTCCTCTTGCATTTTTCCTTAAAAGCATATCTTTAATTCCCGTTAAGGATAAGAGAAATGTTGATATATTGTCCTCGTCATCCTTATCATGCTTAGCTTTCAGTTTCACACAATTCTGCAGAAATGAAATATCATCAATTTTTGACTCATAGACAAAAATTGATGAATCACCAATTTCACGCTTTAATGTATAGCTTTCTCCTTCATATTTCTCAAGTTCAATAAAAATAGTTGAATACCCAATACTTTCATCTATTTCTTTCGGTTCATCTTTACCACCAAACATATAGTTTATTAATTGAAATATGTAAGTCTTCCCAGTATCAGAAGCACCTGAGATAACATTAAGCCCTTTTTTGAGTACAATACTAGCATTTCTCTTATTTTTTCCTGTAAGTCGGATTTCCGAAATAAAAAAACCCTCTGTACTCATTAGTTGCCCCCCCTTACGAAAGCTTCTTTTACAAATTCGCCACCCCAGCGATCAATATTTCTCATTATAAAATTTTTGAGTTCCACATCAGTATAATTAGAGAATTTGTCTATCAGTAATTTATTCACATCCAGAAGCCGTAGCATATAGTTAGACTCAAAATGTTGAAGAAACGCTTTAGAGTAAGGTGTTGCTCCATACAAAATTCCGCTTTTTCCATATTCGATGTTAATAAGTTTTTTGCTGATCATTAAGTGAAGCCCTTGGCTTACTAAATCTCGCTTTATCAGTATTTCACCAGATCGAGATGGTGTTGAAGGATGCAGACTCTCAACTTCTGGCTCAACATCACCATAATGTGTTAATAGATAATCCAAATAAATCAACCTTTGAATATCTATAGCTTTATTTTCTAATCCTGCTAAAATCACTAAGCATCGAAGTCCAGTTTCTAATGGAGTATTGAATAGGTAGGTTTCTCTACTTAATTTTACCTCGTTCATTTTCTCACCCAGTTCAGAATGTCATTGTTCGCCAGTTGATGGCAAATTCCACTTCTATCACTTCCATCAATGTAGCTAATTAGTACATTGCTTGTAATCTCCAATTTTCTAGCTTCTTTTATTGTTTCCTTAACACATACAAAGCCGTCAGCATGAGTATCCTCTGCAGTGTCTATTACTCCTCTATAAATTTCATCCTGCAACTTTTCAAAGGGCTTGTCATAAGGCAACTCATCTCTAGCAAATCTTCTAAGTGATTCTGCTTTATAATAGTCTTCCCGCTGTCTATTAAAATGTCGATGCAGCGAGCTGTAGCTTTTCAACTCCTCAACACCAGCAATCTTTTTTCCAAGGTGATCTGAATATGCTTCAAATAGTTGTGAAACATATCTTACTTCTTCCGGTTTTATTGAAGGCCCTGGGGCCTCCGATTGAGGTCTAGGCTTATTTAACCCGCCACCAAAACGATATTTATAAAAAGGTGTGCTGCTATACTGTTCTATCAATTTCTGAGGAGGACAGTGTTTTATTATTGAAAAGTCAAACTTTTGGATATATTCCAGCAACTCATTAGTTAAAGAAACTTCACATACATTCGTAATCTTTCTCTTGCATTTATCTTCCCATGCTGAGATTAATCCAGCATTCAGACGAGTCGGATACTCGATTAATTCTGATAAAGAAGTTCCCAAACCACAAGAAGAAATCAAATAGTACTTTCTTGGAATTGTATATTCTTTAATAAACGTGTAGTAGCATAGTTTCCCCAATTCTAACCATACATCACTTGGATAAAGCGGATGGTCATAATGCTTACATTGATAATTATCCCAGGCATGATTCGGGGAATCATCATTTACAAATGCAACTATATCCCTTCCCTTATCACCAGCCGAGCCTGAGCGATACACAGATGTATACTCTTTTTTCAAATATCCATCGACCCATTCACAAATCATATCCTCAAATTGATCTGCTGAAAATGTTCGCAATCTATCTATAGGGGGAATTGGCAACCCAAAAAGAATATCGTAATTATCCGGCTTTTGCGGTAATTTGAATGGTTTTAAGTCACTTAGAGTAGTTTCCATATAATCACCTTTCAACAAGAAATGCTACTTCATTAGGATATTCTACATTTTCCAAGCATTTCCTCCCTTTTCCGCAAAAATGCTGGTCATTAACTCAACTTCCGCAGGGCGAAAATCGACTTTGATCCTTGTTGTTGATAGGTTATTGGCGGTTTGTATGGCAATGTGAGAGTATCGAGCTACCACTGCCTGACCGAAAGGTGTCTTCCATCTTGATAACCGAGCAACCTGAATGTTTTACCAGATGATTGTTTTCAGCGGAGGCTAGCTTGTTCAGGAAAGCCCTATTACTCCACTAGGATACAGGATACAATTGAACCAGAACGTTATTCAGTAACCCACCAAAAATAGGATTCCTATTGCTACACTGAAATACGAAAGTTCTACCCCTGAATATGAGGTCTTCCAAACAACACTTGCTTATCCGAATCAAACAGATTACGATACACCACCTGCCCCCGACTTGAGGAAGCATCAACAACTTTACCATTCCCCGCATATATTCCAACGTGGGTTATATCCATAAATCTACCATTGCGCTCGTAGCTCCAAAATACAAGGTCACCCGGAATCAAATCCGCCGCGCTTACTGTCAGACCATTTTCTACACTAAATCGTGCCTGTTCCGTAGCGGTTCGCGGTAAGTTGATACCAAGTTGCCGATAAACCCATTGAACAAGATAGCTACAATCTGTAAAGTCATCCTGTCCGGCCTTCGGTTGACTGTACGGATCACCTAAACGAGTGAGCGCCAATTTGACGACTTCACTGCCTATTTCTCCCTCGGGCAAATGCTGCCCAATATCTTCAAGCTGCCCCGGCGTCAAGCCAAAATCCGTTTCTTTACCCAGCATCGCAAACATGAGTGGCCGAAACTCTCCAGACATCATTTCCTTCATGATGTCCATCTGTTCATTTGTAAAGTGATAAGATTCAGCTTGTTGCTCCGCAGTTTTGCTCAAAACGGTAATATGCAAAATGTGTTCATAGCTGGTAGTCGTCTCTTCGCTGGTAGTCCCATCTTCATGCTCTACCGTAATGCTTACCGTATGTTCGATCGTTTCGATACGGGATTCCAGTTGATTCATGTCCCAAAACACCGATTGGATGATCCCGATCCTTGTTGCATCAAGTGTTGCTACATCCATTCCGATTTCTGAATCCATGACAGTCTTCACAGCAAAGACGGCTATAATATCCATCCAATTATCTATTCGCGTGTTGTCCGCGCTACCTGGGTAATGAAACTCCACCCGGTCTACACGGCCAGAGGACTGCTGTATTTCTACCAGTCGTTCGGCATACTCAATGTCCAGCTCTTGAACGATTCGGGAAAGAGGCTTTACATCGGAATCCGTATTTTCACCGGATACAAAGATACTGAAAGGAGAGGAAATGACAGCCGCTATTGCCATGACAATGCACAACAATACGATCACTGTACTGCTAATTCCCAATAGAGCGGCCATTCCTTTGACAAGCAAAGCGGCTGCTTTTACAACCATTTTAATGATTCGAAGATTTAATCGCGCTGCAGCTTGCGCCCTTTGAATGGAGCGGCGGGCAGTCATCGCCATCTGTGCAGTCCGCTGTGCTGTCCTGGCGCTATTCATTTTTCCTTCCGCTTGATTATCAGAATGGCTTTTAGCCTGTTCTAACCGTTGTCCCGTTTTTATAAATGGCGATAATGTCTTGAACTTTCGTTCTTTATGTTTGGTCGCATGGCCTGCTTGCTTCGATATAGCAAAGGGGATTCGGGATGTCGGTTGCCTGAAATGCCGCTTCCTCAAGCTTTCGGACGTTAGCGCCTTTGGGCGAATCCCGCGTACATTTGCTGAACGAGATGCCGCGGCGGCAAATACTCCTTTTTTCCCGGTCGGTTCTTGATCTTTACCTTCCCGATTTAGAATTCGTTCAGGAAAGCTTTCTTTGCGAGGAGAATGCAAGAGCCGGGCATTGACCCGGCTCCGTATAAAACGTTGTTTTTTTGATTGATGGTTAGCTGACAAGAGATAATTCCCATCTACCGGCTTGCGGAGATGCAACTCTCGGGCAAGTCGCAATTGATGTATTCCTGAAGGCTTAGTAATTATAGCAGCGGGGTTCTGCATCGATACTTTATCCGTCTCTGACTTTACCCGCCTTTTTTGAATGAGCCCTATCAATCTTTTGCTAGCAACCACGCTCATTCCAATTTGAAAACGTACCGTTTTATCTACGGCCGATGCAGAATGATGCTGCGCATATTCATTTGGAGATTGCGAAGTCGTCTTCTCATTGTCTTTATGCTGTTTTGTGCGGGCGCTCGAATGTTTTACACGATTCATCAAGTTTGGCAGTCTGTCCAAACGTTTAATGTCTTTCACAACAGTCCTCGTTTTAATATCCTTCATCTAATCCCCCCCCTTAGCTGGTTGCCATTCAGCGAACTTGTTCGTTTAGCCGCTTGAAATTCTTCTCCTGGCTTCGGCAATAATCCGGATAACGAAGTTGAATCGCTTCAAAAAAATAGGGAGCGTAGCTGCAATCGAATAATTCGTGGGGAGTAGAGTAGCGTTCCCCACCTTTTTCCGTCCAGCCATTCCACAGATTAAAAGCAAGCCTGCAGACGCGGATAGAACTACCGGTTTGCCACGAGGCTGCGAGACCTCCGGGCTTAATGCCCCCATTAGAAAAATCAAACAAATCGCGGATATGACTCCGAGTATCGCGGGAAATACCTAATGTGTAGAAAAGTGCCCGATGATAGCCGTCGCTGCATTTCCTTTCATCCAGCATCCGATAGTAGAAACTTTCGTGTTCAGCATCTCGAAATCGAATCGGAATCATTGTTACCTGCCCCTCTCATGGAAAATGAGCGGCTGGTTATAACCAGCCGCCGCATACATAAAGCTCTTTAACTATCTGTTCATTTTGGCAAGCAAATCGGACCCTTTGACCTACTGCAATCACATTTTTTTGAGAAACTGCGCCATTTGTTTTAAGCCGCGTTCAATAGATTTTCGTACTGCCCGTTCATCGACTTGCTCAGCTTGGGCAATCGCTACTTTGCTCATGCCTAAGAAGAAGTGAGCATAAATTCGTCTGAACGATTTTTCCGGCAATCGACACATAGCCGCATAAAGCTGCTCATTGGAAAGCTTACGCTCGTAATATTCCTCCGGGGAAATCGAAAGGAAAAGAACATCTTGTTCTATACCGTCGTTCCGATCAAGCGAGTAATAAGCGCGATGACGATAGGAGCGCAATTTGTATGCGCTTTCATTTAAGTCGAAACGGCGGATTTCTTGTGCCACTTCATCATCTAAGTCGATCCATACATCCGTTTTGATAAAGGGATACATGTCCCGCAAATTAATCCTTTTCATATTCGTCCCTCCATTTTGGTTTATGGGCAAACCAAAATGGAGGGGGAGAGCGACAGCCAACGCTCCCTTTAAAACGATTGTTGATTTTGTTACATAAATAAAAAAGACCTTGCCGCTCAGCAATCCAATGCTGATTTGCAGCCAAGTCTTGTAATATCAACCGTTGAGGCGTAATGAGCCATACGAATAGTAAAAACACATAAAATATCGTGGTTTGACATTGCATGCAACGTGGGGCACATAATATCAATTTCCCTCCTCACATGGCAACACCATTGCGAGAGGAAAAGCCAGTCTGTTTTATGATGGTGTTGTCCTACGTTTTAGTTCAAACGCTCCTTTTTGACTGTCCCGTATCACATGCCTTCAGCACTCGTCACTGTAATAGCAACCTTCTTTTGGGTTTCAATCAGAAAATAAAAAAGAGCGCTTCGCTTCTTTTTGCTAATCACAGCAAAAAATGAAGCGGCGCTCAATGGCTGGAATGCAATGTAATGCGTATAGAATGAATGCTGACGTATCCGGTTCAGGCTGGCATGTCTACCTATTTCTAAATTGCAGATTAATAGGAACCGCATCATCGCCCTCCTTTCATCGGTATGATTGTGCGACTTGATGCGGAAACATGACGAAACCATGGAACAAGTTCTGCCCATTTCGTCAATCCTCGCTTCACAAACATAAAGGACAGCCGTTGATCTTGTAGGCTGCCCTTAAGCTTGCTATACTATCATCGTATCAGGAAAATCGTGCATATCGGGTGCACAATTCGTGCAAAACAAGAGCAAATCTAGTGCAGCGTTCGGTGCATGTTCGGTGCAAGAAAGATTCACGGCATCTCATCTCTTGGTTAGGAGTTAATCGTACTCGGAGAGATTGAACTGACTGCTAAAAATGGGGGTAGACCCTAGAGGCTGTTTGAAAAGATGGGGGATTGAGGTGATATTCTTCAACTCACGAACCATAAAAATAGAAGATGCGTATGTGCATCTTCTGAATTAATGATATGATCAGTCTTCTCCAAAGGAATCCAGTTCCAACAGGACCGCCCGATCTTTGATTTTTCGATATACTTTATGCAGAATTCGCTTCCGATGATAAAAGAACGCGCGGCGGGAAAGTGCAATGCGATCTATAACGACCGAAAGCTCCAGTTTATCCAAATATCGTAGACGAACGAACAAAATTTCCTCTGTGGTGAGGGCTAAGAAAGCGTAATCGATCAATCCGATTCTCGATAACAGCAACGGGATTTCATGTTCAGTGATCTCTATCCGATGAATGACTGTACGCAACAATGGTTCTTGTTTTCTTCCATTGCCATGATTCACCCACTCATGCAAAGCCCTCGTTAATCCCGGAATATGCTTAAGCTCTGCCTGCGCATACGCCAACCTTGCTTTCCAATCACTATAGGACATAAGCCATGCTTCCACTTTTTCATAGGGGATGGACTGTTGAGTAAGATTCATCAAACACCCTCCCCAATTCCAAGAAATACTACAACTCTCCTTCCGCAAAACTGCTGAATGAAGTGCAAATCAATCCATGCTATTAAACATAATTCACGCTCCGTTTCTAATTGTTCCATGACGATCATCCCTTCATTGTTATATTGGGGACAGCCGCATCGTTAAGTAAGTTAAAGGCACCATCCTCTTCAATTTATGAGAGCCTGTCCCATTTCGATTTTCTTCAGACTCCGATTCACGACAACAATCTCCAACATTCATCTTTTTTTCTCTCCACCTCCTTTGGTCAGGGATAATGTTCCTATTTTTCCTCATATTTCCCCTTCATTTTACCCATTATTAGTTCGAATGGGGAGGGTGATCTTTTTGTCACCCTCTGCTAGGATGTCATTGTCGAAACGCCACGAATTTTCCCGTAGTTGGTTCCATATTTCAGTCCTATTAAATCACGTAGCATAGTGCAGATCGTACAGTCCCCTTCTTTTCGCCTTCTCCGCTGCTTCTCGAATGGACCGGGTGCCGAACTTATGGGTGATGTGCCGAACATGCGATTTCATTGTATTCGAAGTAATGCCAAGTAATTCTCTGATAATCGACTGTCGATAACCCAAGCCGATGAGTTGCAAAATTTCTTTTTCTGTAGGAGTGAGCATGCAATGCAACTCTTTTCGCTTTATAAGCTCGAACTCACTACGGATTATCGCCGCGACATCCGCATGAAGAGAGGACTGACGGCGGTGCGCTTCTCTGATTGCAACCGGTATGTCCATATAGTTGGTCTTTGTAATATAATTGACCGCTCCGGCAACAACCGCCTCGACCATGACTTCCGGGTCGTGTAGCGAAGTAAGGACAATAATCGGTAACGCCTTATTTCTGAGAATTTCCGCTACGACGTCCAACCCGTCTCGTTTGGGCGAATTCAAAATCATTTCCAAGATCATGACGTCTACGTCTAATTGTACACTCGCTCGAATAGCTTCTTCTTTTGTCGAAACGATGTTCGATAAATTAATATCCGGCTCGGATTCAATCAACATAGCGAGTCGCTGTTGCCAAGCTAGGTCACTTTCCGCCAGTAGTACTTTAATACCCCCGTTCTTCCTATGGATCAAATCTATTATCTCTACAGAAAAGCTTGTTTGTTTGTTCATAATCGATCACCTCTTTTTATTTTCAAATGACAAAAAGACACGCCCCCTCACTGGCGTGCCTGCTTGTCATCTTGGTGTGGTTTGAGAGGGTAACCCGGCGATCATTGCACTAGTGCAGAAGACCCGTGGCTTTGCGTCCCTGTCTTTCGATCAGGTTTGCCTTTTTTCCTAGTCTATTCGACATATTTGAATTAATTTATTTTACCATATTTCATGAAGCTTTGATCATCTTTCGTTATTGGTCATATTTATGTCGAATGCGATGCTCCACGATTTCATAAAAGTGGATCGAATGATCTAGGATCTTATGCAGGAATGTCTCCGATTCGAGGAGGGTCGTTTGTTGTCCAGATTCAATGACGAGTACCACTTCGCGAACGATGCCTGATCCGGAGGTTCACTTTTTATTGAAATCTCATATTAAATAAGAACCCGGCCATATTCACCGGGTTACTACTTTATTTAAGCAACTGACTTATTTCGCTCAAATTTTCCGCAAATCCAACAAACACCTTATCGCCGATTACGATCGTCGGCACGACTTGTTTTCCCGTTAAGTTCCAGACTTCCTCCGCATACCTGGCGTCTTCTTCGCAGTTGAAATCTGTATAGGCAATCTCGTGTTCTTTGAAATGACGTTTGGCATAGTTGCAGTCACTGCAAGTGGGTATCGAATAAATTTTTACTGGTTCCATCATCCAGGTTCACTCCTTGCTACTGGACTGCCCTTATGCTACAACGTTATACCCTTTATTTTCGATGGCTTCCTTTATATCGGCTAATTGTACTTTCGCTTCGTCATACTGTACATGTACTGTGCCTTGCTCAAAGTTAACGTGACCTTCAGCACCGATGGAATCAAGAGCCCCTTCGATCGTTCGAATGCAAGAGCGGCAAGACATGCCTTGTACTTTCACAGTTGCTTCTTGCATGGTTTCACCTCCTCTCCAGGTATCCATTAACCTGCAATTTGCCGAAGCTGCTCGAGCGAAACCCGATCCACAAATTTGCTGAATTTTTCTTTACCCTTCGCGTGTGCTTTATAGAAATGGATAAGGGCGGTTACGGCTGGAACGAGTTTGTCTTCGGTTAATCCCGAGATGAGCAGTTTGGCAAAGGAGGCTTTAAGCCCCTTCGGTTCACCGCCGACATAGATATCAAATGTATCTCTCATTTTGATAACGCTGATATCCTTAAGCAACGGCTCACTTGTACCTAAAGCACAACCCGCATACCCAATCTTAAGGGGTGTGGGCGTCTCAATACCTGCTATTGCTGTATTTAAGATTCTAGCTGAATCCAAACCAGCCTCCTCAGCCCCTTTACAGAAATTACAGGCGATCAGACTTTTAGTTACAAACCCTGCCGGATACACTTCAAGACCATAACGTTCAAGCTCTTCTTTTATGACATCACGCCGTTCGAGAGGCACTACTGCATAAAGCTGTTTAAACGGGGTCATCTCGATTTTTGCGTCCGTCCCCACAACGGAACCTATTTTAGCAAACTGCTCCGGTGTGAACAGGCTGCCTCCAACTTGAATCCCCGCGCTTATTGCGATTTTTGTTGTCTCTCCCATGACCAGCCACCTCTTTTCGAATTTATCGAATTATACATCGACTAGTGGCGTACTTTAACACGCTGTAGCCGAAGCGCGTTGAGAACAACGGAAACAGAACTTAATGCCATCGCTGCGCCTGCTACCCATGGTGCCAACAAACCAATCGCAGCAATCGGTATCCCGAGGGTGTTATAACCAAGTGCCCAAAATAAATTTTGCTTGATGTTGCTCATTGTCTTACGGCTCATATAAATCGCATCCGGGATGCTTGACAGATCGCCGCGCATGAGCGTTACATCCGCTGCCTCCATGGCCACATCGGTACCTGTACCTATGGCCATACCGATGTCCGCTGTTGCCAGAGCAGGGGCATCATTAATACCATCTCCGACCATGGCCACTTTTTTCCCTTGAGCTTGCAGCTTCTTCACTTCTTCGGCTTTTCCTTCCGGAAGCACTTCTGCGCGAACATGATCGATACCGACTTGAGCCGCAATAGCCTTGGCCGTCCGTTCATTATCGCCTGTGATCATGATGACCTCAATTCCCATTTCTTTCAGGCGGCTCACAGCGGCCTTCGATGTTTCTTTAATCGTATCTGCCACAGCGACCATACCTGCATACCGGTTATCGATCGCAACGAGCATGGCTGTTTTTCCGACCTCTTCTAAACGAGCCATCGATTCATAAGCGTGCTTTGCATCCACTTCGTATTTTTCCATTAATCGGCGAGTACCGATGAGCATTTGTTTGCCATCTACCACAGCTTTGATTCCGAAGCCCGGAATCGCTTCGAACGATTCTGTACCCGGCAGCTCGATGTTTTTTTCTAGAATACCTGCAACAATCGCTTCCGCAAGCGGATGCTCCGAATTTTTTTCCGCCGCGCCGACGAGTCTGAGGAATTCCGTTTCGTTTCCTTCCGTCAACACGTCTGTGAGCTCGGGTTTCCCCTTCGTAACGGTGCCGGTTTTATCCAGAATGATCGCGTCGATCTTATGCGTTTGCTCCAAATGCTCGCCGCCTTTAAACAAGATCCCGAGCTCTGCGGCGCGACCGGAACCTGCCATGATGGAAGTCGGCGTTGCCAAACCTAGCGCGCAAGGGCAAGCAATGACGAGGATAGCGATCGCTTTTTCCAAAGCATTTGCAAATTCACCTGGCGTAACGAAGAAATACCATACCAAGAACGCGACAACTGCGATCCCCACGACAATCGGAACAAAAATGCCTGAAATGATGTCCGCTACCCGTTGAATCGGCGCTTTGGAGCCCTGTGCTTCTTCCACGACTTTAATAATTTGCGCAAGCGCCGTTTCTTTGCCGACTTTCGTTGCCTTAATCCGGAGCATGCCGTTTTTGTTGATCGTGGCACCGATGACCGAGTCGCCGACTTTTTTCTCCACAGGAAGACTTTCGCCGGTGAGCATCGATTCATCTACAGACGACACGCCTTCAAGTACTTCTCCATCGACCGGTACTTTGTCGCCGGGACGTACAAGCACGATATCCCCTACGATGACTTCATCCACCGGAACCGTCAGTTCTTGACCTTCACGAACAACCAAAGCTGTTTTCGCCTGTAAACCCATCAAAGATTTGATTGCTTCCGATGTGCGGCCTTTAGCGAGCGATTCGAACAGTTTCCCCAAAATGACCAGCGTAATCAAGATCGCGCTTGTCTCATAGTACAAGGATGGTCCGTGATGGACACTACCTCCCCGAGCGAACCAATCGATTGTCAGATAGAGGCTATAGAAATAAGCGGCCGAGGTTCCGAGCGAAACCAGAACATCCATATTAGCACTGCCATTACGAAGCGCTTTATACGCACCTACATAAAACTGCCTTCCGACATAAAATTGCACCGGAGTAGCCAAGATAAGCTGGAACCATGGATTCATAAGCACTTCCGGCATGTAGATCCATGAGGTGAACGAAAAGTGAGCGACCATGCTCCACAAAAGCGGGAAGGAAAGTATCGCCGAAATGAGCAATTTCCGTTTTTGATGACGAATTTCACGATCACGATGATTTCCCGCTTTTTCGTTTTCCTGCTTCGTGATGGCTTTATAGCCGAGCTGTTTGACCTTGTTTTGCATATCCTCGATCGATACTTCTCCCGGCGAATATTCGACACGTGCTGTTTCCATCGCAAAGTTGACGGAGGCGCTTGTAACGCCGGGCATCTTGCCAAGTCCCTTCTCGATCCGATTCGCGCACGCGGCGCACGTCATCCCTTCCAGTTTAAACTGAGCCACATCCTTGGCCGTATCATATCCGAGTTTTTTTATGGTTTCCTCCAAATTTCCAACGCCAATTTTCGCTGGTTCATAAGTTACACTCGCTTTTTCCAAAGCAAAATTTACGTTGGCGGAAGTCACGCCTTCCAATTTATTCAAGCCTTTCTCTATGCGGTTAGCACAAGCTGCACAAGTCATACCCGTGATTTGCAAAGTCGTTTGCTTCGTTTCCTGAGTAGCGGTTGTTTCCACGATCTTTCACTCCCTGTTGTCGGATGAGATTACACCACATCGTAACCTTGTTCTTCGATGGTTTCTTTGATACGTTCGATCGATATTTGATTTTCATCGAATGATACGTCCACCGAATTGTTCTTCAGATCGACCTTGCCGGCTGCACCAATTTCTATGAGAGCCCCTTCAATGGAATTAACGCAATGCTGGCAGCTCATACCTTCAACCTGCAATGTAATGTTTTTCATTTTTCATCATCCCTTCTTTTAATCAAAATGCTCAATGTTATTAGCATTTCCTGTGTGATGGAATCCTTACACCTTGAGCTAGCGCTCGCTACGTATGATTCCAAGTGGTTCGACAGAAGCTGAATGCCTACTGCATTGAGAGCGGAATGGACAGCTTCAAGTTGGTTTAAGATCCGATCACAATATTCATCCCGTTCCACTTGCCTTTGTAAGCCGCGAACCTGGCCCTCAATCCGATTTAGTCTCAGCCCGATCGCATGCTTTGCTTTCGGATGAGGTTGACTCGATTTTTGATGCTCAGGAAATGATATCATCGATTCATTATTTTTCATTTCCATCGATCTCCTTGTACTTCTAATATACCCCCATACCCTATATTAGTCAACACGTTTTTACAATACCCCGGCACCCTATATTTTTATGCAAAGAAAAAGCAGCGACTGCTGCTCGATCTTATTTTATCAGTTTATTCATAGTTGTCATGAGCTCTGTCAAAACCTCTGTATCCCCTTCCTGGATCCGCTCGATGACGCAGCTTTTAAGATGATTCTCCAGCAAAAGCTTTCCGACCCCGTTCAAAGCGGATTGAACCGAAGCAATTTGATTCAGTACATCATCACAATACGTATCTTTTTCAATTAACCCTTTAATACCACGTATTTGTCCTTCAATTCGATTTAACCGGCTAATTAAGCTGTTTTTCACTTTATCCGAATGATGGCTTTTTCGCTCTGATCCATCGGCCCCGCAACAACTCGAATCATCTTCACTTACATGCTCCAGCATATCCGCATCAACGCTCATCTGATTCCCCTCCCTTACAAGTCATTATACTATACTCCCACCCCCTATACAATGCAACTCGTTTGAAAGGGGTATTGGGAAAGAATTATTCAACGGAAGTCTCCGGCCAAGCATTCGTTTGGCCGGAGACCTATCGTAATCACATTGCTGCCGGACCGCTTGATTCCCCTTGTTTTGGCGAACGGATAAACAGTAATGCTAAAAAAGCTCCTGCAAAGGCCACGATGCTGGACCAAAAAAATGCTTGATGAAACCCGGTATTCAAAGCTGTTAATGAATCACTCCCTGTCTGGGAAGCTGTTGCCCCTGCAGCGATAGCCACCATAATGGCCAAACTAATTGCCGAGCCGATCTGGTAACTCGTATTCGCCAGGCCGGATGCTAGGCCTGCCTCTTCCGGTTTCGCCCCGGACATGGCTGCCATCGTTGCCGGGATATATGCAAGAGACATACCCAACGCCCCTAATAACGATGCCGGGAGGACATTCGCAACGAAAGTGCCATCTATCGGTGTATTTCCTGAAAATAACAACATGGATACTCCAAGAGCGATCAAGCCGATCAGTAAATTAGCTTTCATTCCGAACTTCCCGATCAATTTGCCTGTAATGAACATCATGAAAATCGCAATCAGTATCGTCATCGGAAGCAAAGCAACCCCACCGGCGAAGGCGGAAAATTTCAAAACCTGCTGCATGTAAAGGTTGAGGAAATACCAAAGTGGGATCCATCCTCCAGACAGCATGATGAGCGCGATATTCCCGGCAGCCAGGTTTGGCGCTCTAAATATTCGAAGCGGTACAAGAGGTTCTTTTTTAACAGCCTGAATGATGAGAAAGAGAATGAAAAGTACGGCTCCCGAAATGATGGTCCATAGAGTGGACGGCGATCCCCACCCATTATGTTCTGCTGTTACAATGCCGTATACAATCAAAACCAAAGCGGCTGTGACAAACATGGAGCCAACGACATCAATGCTCCCTCTTCTGCGCAGCCCTTTCGACAACAGGGTCGGGGCTAACAATAAGGCTAAAATACCGACTGGAACATTGATTAGAAACGTCCACTTCCAACTCAGCCATTCAGTAATCACTCCTCCAAGAAACACGCCGGCAGACCCTCCTGCCGCTGCGGAAGCGCCCCAGAAGCCAAGAGCCTTGCCCAGTTCCTTTGGGTTACCGCTAAACAACATCATGACAATCGTTAATGCCGACGGAGCAATGAGAGCGGAACCGAAACCTTGCAATGCGCGGCCAACGTTAAGTGCCGCATCACTCCATGCCAACCCTGCAAGCAAGGAGGCTAAGGAAAGGATGGAGAAACCCCACATGAAGATATTTCGTTGACCGAATAGATCAGATAATCGGCCACCAAGCAACAGTAAACCGCCAAAGAAAATAACATATGCGTTAAATACCCACTGTAAGCTTTCCTGCGTATATCCAAGTGCCTCTTTAATGGCCGGTAATGCTACCCCAATAATCGAGGTGTCCATAATCACCATAAAATTTGCAAGGCAAAGCAAGGCCAATGCTTTCCAACGCTTAGAATCGGCTTGCGATAAAGCCTGTGATTGCGTAGACATGTTTATACCTCCGTTCTAATCTAAAATGTCCGAAGGGTTCACCTAAGCACTCGCGACGGCCGTCTCAAAAATGAGTCTGTAGGGGAGCCATATATTTCCGGATCCAGATTCATTATAGTATAGCCCCCTACCCTATTGTCAAGATAGATCTTTATTTATTCGACATAAGAGTTCGGTACTTGTCAACATCTTTTCTTTTATCCCCTGTATGTCATAAATTATTGGGTCAAGCCATATGGATCTAACATAGGGTAAGGGGGAATAGTACATGAGCGAAATTGAGCTGAGCATTTTATTCGGTATTCTCACCGTATGGGTGACTGGATTCATTTTTGCCTTCCGAAAGCAACTGACTTGTATGGTTGGCATGATGGCGGCCATGGCAATGGGAATGTCTGTTGGATTAACAATGGGAACGATTCTTACACTTTGGTTACCGGGGCTATTTTTTCAGTCGACCGTTATTGGCATGCTCATCGGAGGATCAATTGGGGCTATAATCGGGGGACCAATTAGTGTAATGGCTGTAATGGATGGATTGTTATCCGGAATTATGGGCGGTATGATGGGAACTATGCTCATGGTGATGATGCCTCTACCGTACACGCTAGTCACGGTAAAGATCATTTCCATGCTCTTCAGCGGGGTTATTTTTATCCTCTTTATCATGCTGCAATCGGAAATCAAACCAGAACTTTTAAAGCAAAGATCGTTTTTATTCTCAAAGCCAATTTCGATGTTTTTGGTGATTGGTCTAGTTCTTGGATTCACTCAGATTAGCCCTCTTCAAGATTCCACCCGATTTTCAGACGATCAGCACCACATTCAATTGAGCCATGATCATGACCATTCCTCCCAACCTGAGGCTAACTTAAGCGAAGACACGGAATTACTTGTACAGGCGAAGGAGTATTCATTTAATCCCGGTTCTATCCATATCCGTTTAGGTCAAAAAGTCAAAATAACTCTAGATAATACGGGGCAAATTGAGCATGACTTTGAAATCGTTGGAACCAATATCCACATCCATGCGGCACCAGGCAAAAAAAGCAGTCTGGTCGTTAGCTTTGATAGAGCTGGCTATTATCAGGTCATTTGTACGTTACCAGGACATAAAGAAGCTGGAATGACAGCTTCTATGCAGGTGTCGAAGTAATGTTCGGGGGAAGAGCGCACACTTCACCCCAACTAGAGAAGATATAAGAATGACAAATGCAGACAAAGACGTAGCCCAAGCAGTTGTGCGCAAATCGGTTCTGGTGAACGTCTCAAAAGCGCATGCCTTCATGGTGTTTACGGAACAACATGGTACCTGATTGCCTCTCTAATCCAAACATAGGGGTTTCTGGAAGTTAGCAATCCTAACAGGATTAAAAAAAGTAAAGTCGTTCCGACCTGCAAAATGGTTCGGCGTTAGGATGACGTTCCTGATGCAGCTCACGCAAGGAATACAACAAAAACTGCTTATATACCAAACAGCCTACCCCGAGAATAAGAGATAGGCTGTTTTTATGTTGTAATTAGCTCGCCATTGCTTTACAAGCTTTAGCACAGGAAAAGCAAGCTTCGGCACAACGTTGGCAATGCTCCTCGCCATGCTTTTTACACTCATTCCCGCAAGCTTCGCATACATCCGCACAAATCCGGCAAAGCTCTTTTGCATAGGAACTGCTTAGAGACATTGCTTGAGCAGCAAAAGCACAGATATCGGCACACTCCCGATCTAGCCGAATACATTCTTTCATCATGGCGAGATTTTCTTCATTCAGACAAGCGTTGTAGCAGTGATTGCATTCCAGCATACACTTAATACATTCTTCAATGCAATGTTGAAATTTCTCATGTGACATTAGTTTCTATGCCTCCGTTTAAATGGGATTCCTCTTACTTATTACCCAAACAAACGGATTCAATGCATCAAAATTGCCTTTTTCGCAAGGCTAGCCTCACCGCGAAATAAACAGCAACACCAATGACGATAGCCATGAATAACGGACAAATCAGCATCATGGCCCATGGCCATCCATTGTTCCACATCATCCCCATCATCGTCAGACACCTACTTCCTTTTTAGATTAGTGCTTGGCTGAATGATCAATGTTTCATACCCGGCATACCTGACATATCGCCGCCATTGGTTTTACCCTCGCTTGGTTTTGGCGATATTTCCGTGCCCGTGCTGGCACCGCCGTGGCCGCCATGCCCTGCTCCGGATTCAGAAACGATTTCCAGCATCGAATCGATCTCACCTTGCGCCGCGGCGGACAGAACGTCTTCACTCCCCGTTAACCAAGCATGATTGTAAGGCCCTTCGGTCGGCTCCTTTTTATATTTCGGTTCGACGGACATCACATAGGACATGACCGTATCCGGCAGCTTGTCTTTGTCCGTCCAAAGGAGCGGCGCATGTTTGCCCAGATGTGAGAATGGAGCTGCTGCAAGCGCCAAAGCCGCAGAATTTTTATTGACGAACGAGAAATTGTGGCCCGGGGTTGAAATTCCCCATCCGAAACCCGTCGCCGAATCTTTGTATTTTGCAAAGGCAACCGCATTCGAGTACGGGTCGTTACCCGAAATACGAACCACTTTCCCGTATTGACCCAACTGTTCCTGAACTTTCGTTGATACGACAGATTCCGGGCCAAGAATATAAATGTTGGCTTTGCCGCCTCGCGTCTTCAATGCATCAATCGTTTCTTGGGGTACCTCGTCCTTCTTAACGTAGAGCAGCGGTTCCGGCATATGGGCGATCCAATTTACGGCCGGCATCGTATATTCTTCGCTGTCCATTGAACCTACGATCACCGAAGGCGGGTTTTCTTTTGCGACAGCAGTATAGTAGGCATCGACAGCTTTGGCTACCGCAGCAGGGTTGCCGCCAGCAATTTTATCGGTCTTGTAACCAAGCGCTTTCACCTGTTCCTCTACCTTTGGATCAAGATCCCCGACCAATATAACCTGAGTTCCGTTGTTCATGTCAACGCCCATCGGTTTCAGTCGCTTCAATTCGTTAAGCGTTACATCCGGTACGCCATCCTTATTCACAAACAGTACCGGTCCATTGTTGGGATGATGAATCAAATCTGCGCTAACCAAGGCAATTTGCCAATCTTTCGGGTTCGCAAGAATGACGCCCCCGGGCCGATTCGCATCACTGGTTGCCATCCACAATGTTTTCGAAACCAGCACCGCCGCTTCCACTGGGTCACTTGTGTTGATACGCGTCGTATTTTTCGAGGCGATCCAGGGCATCGATGCCGGATTGGTCGGATTTTGGGCCGCACCGGTTTGCCGCTGGCCCATATTGTTCATATCGTGCGGGGCGGTAGTGTTTGATTTATTAAAGCATCCAGTTAGGGCCACAGCCGTAGCCACGGAAACCAACCCGACTTTCCATCCTGTTTTCATCAAAAAACCTCCATTATTTATTGATCATGTTGCCTTTATCTGCAATTTGGGTCCAAGTAACGCCGCTTTCTGTGGAGAGATAGACATCCTTTTGCTCCGTTGCAATAGCCAACTCGTTTGGATTTGCCGGATTCTGGGCAACATACGTGATCTCATCCTTGGTCGGCGATTTGAGCGTTGCCGAAACTTTACTCTCCGTATTGATTTTGACCAGCGAAGCATCTGCACCGGCAACCCACACATCGTTGGAGTTCATGAATGATATGGCCGAAATTTGACGCCCTGGAACCAAAGTCGTAAACGTTTGACCGTGATCCTTCGACAGATAGGCCCCTGCTGTTGTGCCGATAGCGACAATCGATTCCTTGTCAGGATGCACGGCCATCGTCGTCATCTGCCCCTGAAGACCAGTTGCAGGACTGCTTGTCCAGGTTTTCCCTTCATCCTTGCTGTAGAAAAGCCCCACCTGGCTCATCTTTGAGTTGGATTGTGGATTTACCACATACAGCGCATGCGAACGATAACCAGCAGCCATACCGTGTAAATCAACTTCTCCTTCAAGAGCGAGAACGGCAATTGTTTTCCCATCATCTGTACTTTTCACAAGCCCTAAAGGATTTTTATACTTCGAACTTGGTGCCGGATGGCCGCTGCTGTAAAATCCGTTATCCACGGCAGAGAAACCCATATAGTCGTGCTTCTCTCCCGGAGCATCACTCCAAGCGCCATTTGCATATACTTTTAACCCATTGTGAACCGGAATCATCAGACGTTTTCCATCTGCGGAATAACCAAGGCCATGCAAGTGCATAAAGGTAGTGCTTGTATTGGAGTTCGGCCCTTCCGCCGTTTTATTTGAACAAGCAGCCATCCCAATCATTAACGCAACCGCTAGTAAAAGCATCGTCATTTTTTTCAAAGAGCATCCCCCTATTTCATTAAAAAGGGACCTCTATTCAGTGTCCCACATTTATTTCCAGATGATTCATTTGAGATATGAACGTTAACAGTGTAAACGATACTTTTGAAGATCCTGTGTAGAACGTCAATTTCCTTTTGGAAGGTGGATCGTAAACGTCGTACCTTGCCGCCGACTCTCTGCAAATATATCCCCGCCATGAGCAGCAACTAATTCCTTAACAATCGTTAACCCAAGACCGCTGCCGCCGGTCCGTCGATTGCGCGACTTATCTGCCCGGTAAAATCGCTCGAACACATAAGGCAAGTCCTCTTGCGGGATGCCCGTCCCCGTGTCATGAACCTGGATAAGTACATGGCCGCTCTCCTCGCTTCCTTCAACTCGCACCTCTCCATGTTCAGGGGTGAATTTCAGAGCGTTACTAAGCAGATTCACAAGAATTTGAATCATGCGATCATGATCAACATTAACCTGGATGTGAGGGCTGGCGTTGCCCGATAGACGTACGTTTTTTTCACGATAAGCTGCAGTGACCAGTTCCACGCCTCTTTCTATGATAACCGCGAGCGATTCTTCTTTTCTCACCAACTGAAAACCGGGTGATTCCACGTAGGTCAGGTCTTCCAGTTCGGCCACGAGCTGCGTCAATCGCTCGATTTCTTCGTAGCACGAATGGATACGTTCCGGTGTAGGCTCCCAAATCCCGTCTTCCAAAGCACGCATATGGCTTTTGAGCGTAGCTAAAGGGGTTCGCAGCTCATGAGCAATGTCCTCCGTCATCGTCATGCGTAGCTGCTCATGCTGTTGTAGTTGACCCGCCAGTGTATTTAATGATGCGCCCAAATCAGCGATCTCATCTTTTCCGCGGACGACCACTCGCGAGCTCCACTCCCCTCCCGTCATACGTTCCGCGACGTGGGTCATATGCACGAGTGTGGCCGAAATCCGCCTGGCCACATAAAACCCGAGAAACACCGCAAGCAAAATTGAAATCAAGCACGTCCAGATAATCGTCTGCATCAGCGCTTGTTCTAAATGGTAATCCAGCTCCGGAAATTGATGACTCATATCTGCTTGCGATTGATACAAGGAGAAGTGATAATGTGTTGTCAAAATGAGACTAACAGTTGAGATCAAGACAATACCGACAGCAATTCCTATAATGATCAGTGCCAAACGGGTGTGCAGCCTGTTCATGCTGTTCCTCCTGCAAAACGGTAGCCGGTTCCGTACACCGTCACAATATATTTAGGGGACTTGGGATCGCGTTCTATTTTTTGCCGTATGTTTTTCACATGTTGATCGATCGTACGACTATCGCCTTCAAAATCATGACCAAGCACTCTTTCCACGAGCTCATCCCGCGAAAAAATGCGCTGCGGATGTTTCGCTAAGATAAGCAGCAGCTTGTATTCATTCGGTGTCAAGCTTACGAGCTCACCGCTGCAGTACACCTGCTGCTTCAATGAATCGATTGTGAGTTCGCCCTGATTAAAGGCAAGACGATCGGCAAGTAGATAATGATCGTCCGTACGCCGTAAGATAGCTCGCACCCGTGCTACTACTTCGCGCGGATCAAACGGCTTAATCAAGTAATCGTCCGCCCCCACGGATAACCCCTTGATCCGGTTGTTTTCCGAAACCTTGGCTGTAAGCATTAGAATCGGAACCGAATGGATTTGACGAATGGATTGGCAGACCTGTTCCCCCTCCATATCCGGAAGCATGAGATCGAGAATGACAAAATCAACCGCTTCGTTTTGTACGATTTGGATCGCATCAGCGCCGGTTTCGGCTTCTAAAGCCTGAAAGCCTTCTTTTTTCAGGTAGGACACGACAACTTCTCGAATTTTAGACTCGTCATCAACAACTAGTATGGTTTTCATAACGCCCCTCCAGAATAACAGTCTAACCGTTCCACAACATTATTGTGCTTACCCAAAATAATAAAAGGGCGGACCGCAACTATCCAGTCTCCCCTTCTCAATCGTTTATTCTTCCGAATCCGGCTTCGAAAGCTTCGTCATGTATAACCAGCGATAGCCTGCATAAACGGTCATCAGGAAAAGCGCATAAATAAGTAGCGCCCACATCATACCGGAAACGCTCGAAAACAGCAGTTTGTCTCCCAGGATGGAAAACAGAACCATCACCGGGAATTTTCCCATCACCGTAGCAAGGAAGAAGCTGCCGAAGCTCATAGGGCTGATCGCGGCGGCTACATTGATAACTGGAGCCGGAACAAATGGAAGAAGCCGGGTCGTTATCACTGCAAGGAACGCATTGCGCTCTAAAAATAAGATGAAATGCTCAATCCGTTTGAACTTCGTTACGAACTGCCGCCCCTGTTTCTGAAACAACACCCGAACAGCAAGGAATTGAAGAGCGGCGGCTATTGCAGAAGTGGCTACATTAATCAGCGTGCCCCAAACGGGTCCATATTGAGCCCCCATGATCCCTGCTACAATTCCGAAAGGGATGGCCGGTACTGCGGCTAGCAAAATCGCAGCTCCGATCATCCAGTGAAGACTTTCTATATCGCTATGTGCTAGCCACGTAAGCATTGGTTGTTTGTAAGTAATGATAGCTGCAATTCCAGCCACATAAAGTAGAAGGATTATCCCCTTTTTTATCATACTCTTATTATATACACGTACTTCGAGTATTTTTAGAGGAAAGATAGTTCAGCAGGATAAAGATAAGGGAAATGAGTATGATACCAATACTTGTCCACTGCGCGGCAGTAAGATGGAATAAATATCTAGGCGTATCCCCCCGAAGCATTTCCAACATGAAGCGCCCCAGCGAGTACAGAATGTTATAGGACAGGAAAACAAAGCCGCGGGGCCAAGATCGGTTTTTAAGTGCAAGCAGAATCCCAAATACAACAAAGTCCCACTGGCCTTCCCATACTTCCGCCGGCCACAACGGTTGAGAACCGTAAGTTTCATAGGCAATCGTGCCCGGCGGATAGACAAGTCCAAAACTCGAACCCGTTGGCGATCCAAAGGCATCCCCATTTAAAAGACAAGCGATTCTACCTACTCCTTGCCCAAAAATAATCGCCGGTGCCACGATATCTGCAAATTCCCAGAAATTAATTTTTTTACGCCAGCAATAAATAAGACCGGCCGTAAATCCCCCTACGAGCCCTCCTTGAATGGATAAACCGCCCTTCCAAATCGCGAACGATTCGAGAAGATGCTGTGAATAATATCCTCCCTCAAAGAAGACGACCTCCCATAAACGAGCTCCCACAATTGCTCCCAAGATAACATAAAAAACGACATCCCAAAGATGCTTACGGTATTCCGTTCCCTTAGCCAAATAGAGGGCTACCCCAAGCGAGAGGAGGATGGCGAAAGCAATGATCGTACCATATGCCCTTACAGGAAAATCCCCAATCATAAATAATACAACCCTCATTTCAAAGCCCCCCTGACATGCTGTTCGATTAAGGATATCCTTAACTTGTGAAGATTCCGTGTAGAGAATCTGCGGTAAATGGACAGGGTTCCTTTTGGAAAAAGGAAAACCAGGTCCTTATAAGAGAAAGGAACCTGGTTTTCAAAATGCCTTCGATGGTTGAAAACTTATTTATTTCAGTACTCTGTAAGCTTCCGCTACTTTTCTTGCGAAGGAAAGCGGCTCCTCAACAGAAGCATAGTGTGCGTAAATAAGATGGGGATTGTCCATTAACCAATGGTTATGCAAAGCAGACAATATAATCCCGTTCTTTTGCAAATGCCAATTAAATGGATAAACTTCATCTTGAAGAAGTGCTGTTTCCCCCAAGTTTAATGTCCTTCCCTGAGGATCCATTGATTCAAATGACCACATGGAATGGAGGGCAAGTCCGGAATGGCTCGGTCTTCCCAATATGCTGACTTTAATATGTGAACGATCTCTATTCACCATACATACGCCATGCTCTACTTTCTGCTCCCCGCCAAGAATATGTGCAAACTGTTGGCATAGTGCGCTTATATCCTGCATTCAAAGTTCCCCCTTATACAATTTTTATCAGCTTATGCCTACTGAACGGGTGATGTGCATGAAAGATCGGACAATACCCCTTCGTAACTTCTTCAAAAGTTCTACATAAGTACCGGCTATGATTGATCTATCGGATGTTCAAATTCAGAAAGGGATGAAAGCAATGAAGACTGGTTGGAAGCTCAAAAGTATGATTATAGTCGGTGGTTTATCCATTATATTGGCTGGCTGTACCGGTTCAATGAATGGAATGGATCACTCGAAAATGAATATGGAAGGGGCAAAAGAATCTTCGAAGGCGTCAGATGCTCAAACAGTAAAGCCGTCTGTTTTAACAGGCAAAGAAATTAATTTGACTGCATCCGTAAGCAATCAGGAAATCGCCCCGGGCAAAACATTGCCGGTTTGGACATTCAACAATTCTGTTCCTGGCCCGCAAATTCGGGTAAAACAAGGCGAAACGATAAAAGTCAACTTGAAGAACCAGTTGCCGGAGCCAGTTACCATTCATTGGCACGGTGTTCCTGTACCAAACGCTATGGACGGCATTCCAGGTGTAACGCAAAATGCGATTCAGCCGGGCCAGTCGTTTACGTACCAGTTTAAAGCAGATGTTCCAGGCACCTATTGGTACCACTCGCATCAAGATAGTGTAAATCAGTTGGATCGTGGATTGTATGGATCCTTTATCGTCGAGCCGAAAGAAGGTACCGGCGTTGACCGTGATTATACGCTTGTTCTCGATGAATGGATGAGCTCAGGGGAAATGTCCGGTATGAATATGTCCGGAGGTAACATGATGGAAATGGATCATAGCAAAATGAATATGGGCAGTTCGGATGGCAAAGATAATAAATCAGGTATGAACATGTCCGGCATGGATCATAGTACGATGAATATGGGACACGATATGAGTATGTACGATCTGTACACCATAAATGGAAAATCCGGTTCGTTGGTGGATCAGATCCCTGTTAAGCAAGGATATAAAGTTCGAATTCGTTTGATCAATGCGGGCTTTCTGTCTCATCAAATTCATTTGCACGGACATGAATTCAAAGTTATTGCTACCGACGGCCAACCTATAAACAATCCAAGTAACCTGAAAGATAATGTCGTAAGCATTGCTCCAGGAGAGCGTTACGATATTGAATTTGTTGCCAACAATCCGGGTCAATGGTTGATCGAGGATCACGGCGACAAAGCTGCTGTTAAAGGGATGAAAGCCACGATCGTTTATGAAGGGGCTCCTGCCGGTTCCGACAAGGCGAATGAAACGGTGAAGCTGACGGCTGTCGATATGAGCCGTTACGGCCAAGCAAGCAAAGCTAACTTTACGTTAGATCAGAAGTATACATTGGAATACACGATGAATTTGAACACCGAAATGAAAAATGGCGAAATGGTCTATACTATAAACGGAAAAACGTTTCCGGAAACTGAACCGATAAACGTTAAAAAAGGAGATACCGTCAAGGTTCGCCTCGTCAATAACTCGAAAACCGACGACCATCCGATGCACCTGCACGGGCACTTCTTTCAAGTACTAAGCAAGAATGGGAAACCGCTTGAAGGATCTCCAATCATTAAGGATACATTGAATTTGAAGCCGGGCGAAGAATACGTTGTCGCATTCGAAGCAGATAATGAAGGAAACTGGATGTTCCATTGTCACGATCTGCATCATGCTTCTGCCGGCATGGTAACCGAGCTGAAATATACAGACTATAAGTCAAATTTTGTTGCAGACCCGAATGCAGGAAATAAACCGGAATAACGATCAGGGGGTGGCTTGAAGCCATCCCCTGATTCCCATTCTCTGCATCGTCCTTGAACGCTGTCACTTAGCAAATGGTTTCCGTCTTGTTTCTTCCAGACGAAATGCTCTCATTTTTGATCAACGTAGGGCCTATTGCAGTAAAGCGGTAACCCTAAAAGGTTGCCGCTTTACTTTGTTGTGACCCGACAAGATCGTCGTCTTTAATCAAGCCTGCTTCATTTAATATATGACGCAAGATTTTTATCTGGTAGTTCACTCGAACAGAAATAGGTAAATTACAACTCGTCTCCACGGTAATTGCTTTTGAGTGTAATAAACGATGCGCGGCAGTACGACCCGAACCAGGCAATTTACGTATACGAACGGAAAAATGGGTTGATTTTTTGGCAATGGAACGATTCATGCGAGCTACAATTTGTTTTACCAAAGGTATTGCTCCACTTTTAGGATTCGCAATCAATGTCTGTCCAAGAACCTTTGGGTTTACTTTTGAGAACCCCCTAGCTTCATGTAGATCAATATACCATGCTGGTTGGAATTCCGCCGCTAAACGAAATAAAGCAGTCGATAGCGGGTGACGTGCCGCTTCATTGGGTTTACGTGGGAAAGTCCGATTCAAATCGGGAATCCCCCTAATACGCCGCTTATAGGCATTTTGATTAACGATTGGAACTATGATTAGCGTTCCTTGGTTAATGTGGAGTATGTCATTTTGCAACAACCTCATAAGTTTTTTTGCTGACAGAATATTTGCCCTCTCATCTCCATGAACACCTGCTGTTACCATTACCGTGTTCCCTTTTGAGCTACCTCTGATGACATAATATGAGGTTTTGAACTTAGTGGCCTTCGCTAAAAGCCGTTCTTGTATATCAAAATTGATCCCCTCCCCCAGATATACCACTGTACGATCCAGCTTAAGTTTAAGAAACGGACAGGGCCCGGAGCCAAAATGCCCCAAGGCACATATTCTGGTATGGTTATGAACTCCGAAAGGTGGGAACGAAATATGGGAGGCTATGCGACTAAATATAATGTAAGCAAATCCTTGCTTCACAACGAGGAACTTCGCCGGAATGTTCCCGAGACAAGGATGTACAGTAAGTCGGTATTAAAGACAATGTTAGACAAGTACAACATGGTTTATGTCAAGCCTAATAGCGGAACAGGCGGCAAGGGTGTTATGAGGGTGGAAAAGCTGGATCAAGGTAGCTATAAATACCAACTGGAAACGTCGGCTAGAACCTTCAACTCCTTCGATGCTTTGATTCAATCCATTAGCAAAAAAACCAAAAATTGTCCTTACGCTGTTCAACGCGGAATTCATTTATTACGGCATAGCGGTCGTCGCTTTGATCTGAGAATCATGGTACAGAAAAATCCCAAGGGAAACTGGGAAACGACCGGGGTCATTGGCCGTCTAGGTCATCCGAAAAAAATCATAACGAATGTCTGCAAAGGGGGCAATTCCAAGCCGGTTGAGTTTTTATTAAAAAAGCATGTATCGAACATTACCGAATACACTGGAAAGTTGAGAAACTTAGGATATCAGGCTGCCATTCGGTTAAACAAAACGTTTCCCAAGATTAAAGAGATCGGCCTGGATGTCGGCATTGACCGAAAGCTACATCCGTGGATTTTGGAAGCGAATCCCCAGCCCGCAATTTATGGATTTAAAACATTGAAGGATAAGCGTATATATCAAAAGATGTGTCGCTATCAAAGAGCGTACGGCCGGCGTTAACCAGTCAATTTAAGCCCTTCCGTCCAATGGAGAATTCTCATAGTATACACCATCTTGTATGATTCAGATGAGTCGGGGATGGTGAAAAATGAAAATATTAATGCTGGTATCGCGGTTGAATATTGGTGGAACCGAGAATTATATTCTTTCTCTCTCTCGAAGTTTATTAGCAAATGGGGTTCAGGTTGGTGTTGCAACTGATGGAGGACCACTTACAAACTCATTTAAGAAAGCTGGGATTAAGCTTCACATTGTGCCAATTGGAAAAAAACTAAAACGAATATCCTTATTGTCTTCGATCGTGGCCAAAGAAAGGTATACCCTGATTCACGCCCATGATTCCAACGCATTTGCTCAGGCAGTAACCTTATCTCAAAAGCATAAAATTCCTTTAATTGTTACAGCACATGGCACTTATCATCGTCGGGCCACCCTGTTATCGGCAGCAAGAACTTCCAAACGCTTAATTGCGGTTTCACCAAAACTGACCAAATGGTTGGTGACTCAGAAAATTCCTAAGGACAAAATCCAGATGATCCCTAATGGAATTGACATAGCAACATTCCGTCCTGCGGCGAATAAAAACCATTGGAGAAAGGCGCTCCGTTTACCACAAACCGCCCAAATTCTTGTATACGCCGGAAGATTCTCGTCTGATAAGTATCCCATAGCCAGAAATGTAGTCTTGGCGGCAGAACGAATCGCTAAATACAACAGTCAGTTTTTAGCCGTTCTAGTTGGTCCCGGGCCTAGTCGTTCAAATCTGGTTCAGCTTGCGGCTAAAGCCAATCGTCGTCTTGGTCGAACAGCAATCATCATTCGTCCTCCGATGTCTAATATTCAACATGCCTATTATGTCTCGGATGTCGTTGTTGGAACGGGACGCGTTGCACTTGAAGCAATGGCATGCGCAAAACCGGTTGTTGCTGCTGGCGTTGCAGGGTACTGTGGGATTGTACAGCAGAAAAATATAAATCAGATGGTTCAATGTCATTTCGGCGACCACGGAGCTTTTGCACAGATCACACCCGAAAAACTTTCGTTAGACATTAACAGCATATTAAGAAATCCAATAAAAGCCCGTTCTTTAGCGAAATTAGGCGCTACAACAGTAAAACGGAGATTTTCCATAAAAACAATTGGTTCTCGGATAATTCAAATATACAAGGAGGTCAACTGATGGCAATCATGAAGTTAATCGTGACCCTCACCTTATTTCAAAAAGATTTTTTCACACGAAAAAAAAGAGTGTTTACGAACATCAGCTTAATCACAAGAAATGCATTGAATTATTTGCCGCTAAAAGATGTAATGGAAATATTGGAATATGATATTTTTAGAAACAGAACAAACTGCATGTTGATTACAGATGGCTCGGAGCTTGTGACAATTCCCAAAAACGGTGCAACCGCAAAAAGAGAAGGTGTCTCCTTTCGAATTGATCCTCTAATCATGATAAACAAGGAGCGCTTCATTAGTCTCCGTTCTGTAAACCGGCTTTTGAACGTCGATTTCTTGGTTAACAGGAAAGCTAAGCGTGTATTCATACGGCAACCCGGACGCTATATCATCACAATAAAAGGCGACACAGTTAAAAAACTATCCAGATTGCTGAATACTTCAGTCAAAAAGCTTCTCTCTATCAATAAAAATTTAAAGGAACCGATTCCTACAGGCATAAAAGTAACGATCCCTACGATTGATTTCGATGCAATCCCCCAAGTAAAATCATCCGAAAAGGCGAAGATTAAACAAGAACCGGAAAAATCTCCCGCAATTATTGCACTAGGTAGAAGCCTGATGGGGACCCGTTACCAGTTCGGTGCCGGGCCGTATCCGAGAAGCAAAAGATTCGACTGTTCTTCTTTTACCCAATATATATTTGGAAAAAATGGTGTTTCATTGCGGAGAACTTCTAGCTCACAAGCTCGAGTTGGTCGAAGGATTACCCAAAAAGAAATAGAAGCAGGGGATTTGATCTTTTTCAGGAGAGATCGATATTCCGATAATCGGATTGGTCATGTTGGCGTCGATATCGGAGGCGGCAAGATGATCAATACGTATAAATCGCCTCCCGGTGTCACCATTACAAAATGGAGAAGTCCGTATTGGTTAAAGCGATATGTAACCGCACGCGAGATATTATAGGGCAAAGCAGAGCCTTTTTCGAGGCTCTGCTTTTGAATGGCATTTAGTTCTCTCCCTGTTGGTTTTCAGATTGCCAACGGCTCGATTCTTTCCATTGAGTTGAAGTCTTTTTGTGTTTTTTCACTGGAGTAACTTGATCAGGTTGCGGTTGATTAGCAGCAGGTTGAGTCGGCGGCGCCACAGGGGCTTGTCCGTTACCTGAAATGACGCGACGTGCAGTAACAAAGGTTCTATCCCAGGTGCTGCCTGCGAAATTGGAAATCGTAACCCCTATTCCGACCCGGTAGGTATGCAGGACTTGTCCACCGCCCATGTAAATACCTACGTGATTAATTACACCATCTCGATTCGTATCTGAGAAAATCAGGTCACCCGGCTGCAATTGATCTTTGGAAACAGTCGTACCTACAGCAGCCTGCTGTCTCGAAGAACGGGGAAGATTGATGCCGTTTTGCTTGAATACATATTGAGTAAATGAGGAACAATCAAATACATCGGTTCGTCCCCCTGGAGCGCCAAACTGATAACGAACTCCTAAATACTGTTTCCCTGTTGCGATAACACTATCTGCGATGGAAGTGGTGGAAGCAGCAGCATAGGCCGGGTGTGAAGCCAATAGCATACTTCCGGAAAAAGCAATCGAGAGGCTGAGAGTGATTCCCATTAAAGTTTTGCCGATGCGGCTATTCATGGTGCTTTTCGTGATGTTCATATTGTTCTTGCCCTCCTTATGTTCATTTAAAGTTTAGGTGGGTATCCCAAGAACACCATACCATATATGTTTAAACCAACACTTACCAAGGAAAGCGCAAACCCTTTCACAGCCTGTTTTTAGCGACTGATATTAAAAATCAATGAGAAATAAATAGTGAAAATTTACTTGACATCAACAAAAACATACAGGCGCGCTTGGACGCGCGGATTCAGCTCATGCGCTTCCAACCCGGCGCTTTTTACGTCGAAATGATCAAGCCCAAGTGTCTTCGACCAAACATTTTGGGGTAGTACCAGCGAAGCCGTGCGCCGCGGCGGGAAGTAATTAGCTATCACGAACAAATAAAATTGAGGCTACATAATGGCATCATTTTTATCGATTCAATGTTATATTCCGAATGTACGATTACTCAACTGAACCCGGAAATTGACGTCAATCTTCATAGCTTCCCAATCACTTGACCACTCTTTTTCGCTAATGGGCTTCATAAAAGGCTTAAGCGTGAGTGTTCCCAGTTGCAAAGGGTCCACTTTCCACTTTTGCATTTTTTCAAGCATTTCCTTTGTCTGTTTCTCCAAATAAGACTCGATCTCTCTATTGAGGATCGCCAATTCTTTATGATCCCCTAAATATTTATCCCCCCTGTACTCTTCCAATATGCCAATCAGATCGGTTGTAATCGAAATCGTCGATTTGTTTCGGTTCAATTCGATGTGGACTTTCGAGCGAACATGTCCTAAAGCAACGGATAATGACGGAATAGAAAGAAGCTTAAGGTAGTGATCGTTGTCAATGAGCTGCATGACTTGGTCATCCATGTTTCGGACGGTTGCAATCATTTTATCGTCACGAAATAAAGCAGTTCCTTCGTACGTAAAATGATCTTTGCCAGCTTTAAACACTGGTAAAATGGGATCAGAATACGGTGAGTACAACTTTTTCAGAAATTGATGCAGATTAACAATCGTCATTTCCCCTTGATTTTTTTGTTCGTAATGTTTGAACATACGGTAAAGAAAGTAATCGATGTTCTCCTGCTTATCCAACTGATTTTTCAGGTAATCCTCAAAATTTCCTTGGACTATGACTACATATAGGCGCTGAGAAATATCAGGGTCTGTCAATAAGGTATTGATCAAGGAGACGATCCCTTTTTTAGCAAGTTCTTCATTGATTAAAATCATTCGAAGTTGGCCGGCTTTCAGTTCTCGATAATAGATGAGATTAAAGTCCTTTCTCCCCTGCTTTAAAAGCTCCACTTTCAGAGTGAGCAGACGTTTTTTCTCTTTGGTCAGCGGCGGTACCAACGTGCTGATTTGCAATTGTCCATCTCCCCCGTCATTGATTGACCAGAAAATTACGGGTGCAATCTCTTCGATCGTATTGTTCTCCATATAAGGAGAGCAGCCTGCCATCAATAAGGCGCTGCAGAGCATGACCCACAATGCCGCCCGCTTGATAAGACACATACTTAAGCACGCCCCTTGACTTTCATGATAGTAAAAAGAAGTACGGGTACCAGGAGGTAGGTTATTGCTCCTAACCAAATCTGAAGTTCATGCCATGTGTTTTGCTGCGCTCCTGCTTTCCAGAACCATTCATTTACAACGATGATATATCCTAAAAATGTGATGCAACTACACACATAACCGATTCGGGTAGTCTGTTTATGCAACCTGCCCAGAATAACTCTGATGGCCCCATAAAAGTACAACAAAAAAATGGATATAACAAACACAAAATGGAACATGTGTACGGAAATTAGTATAATGTCGATTCGTTCAAAGACAGGTGATTGCAGGTAACGGATCATATTCACGATTGGATAGTTGCTTTTGCTTAAATAATTTGAACCGAAAAATAATAAGGATGCAACAAACAAGAACAAATACTCCACGACGGAAATCGTATTCGCGATCGTCAAATATTTCGTTAGCTGCTGTTTGGGTTTAAGCCAAGGTACAAGACAGATTAAATATTCCGATCCGGATAATGATGACCAAACGAATAACATCCCTTTCCAGGAGTGGATGGACCAGTCTGTCGGAATCAAGGGATATAAATCATGTATAGACGCGATTGGTGGCAAGAAATAGGGTATAAATGCGATTATTATCCATACGGAACACAAAAATACCACAACAATAAACCGTATCGTGTTTTCCATTCCTTGTGCAGCTACATAACAGCTGATCAAAACAATAAACAGTACCAGCCAATTGCGATCCATAGTCGGGAACATAAATTGATGTACAATTTCCACATACCCCAGCGTGATTACCGTTATTTTGAAGATAAAAAAAAGCAAACCCATTAGGGCGAAAAAACGAACCATCCGTTCACCAAAGAGTTGCACGAAGCCCGGATAACCCTTTACTGAAATATCAGATGCAAACCATCTCGACAATAACATTAGATTGAGCTGCGAAAATATTCCCATTACGACAATTGCCCATATCATATAAGGGTGAACCAGGTACAAGGGCATAATAAGGATAAAGTAAAGCATTTGCAATCGGTTCACCATGAACAGAATATAGATACCACCTAGAGGAGACGTACTGTCATAGAGCGAAAATGTTTTCACCTGATCATCTCCTTTGTCTATAACGCCATTTCTGCAGAGGACGCAAATATTCTGGACGGGTTTTCATCCAATGAAAAGGACCTCGAATGAAAAGATCTAACCAATCCTTCCCATAGAATGGAGATATCGGTGCAAAATAGGGCTGTTTCAAGGAAGTCAGTCCATTCAGATGAGCGAGAACTGCAATCATTCCGAGTACGATTCCCAGAATCCCCAGGAAAGCCGAAAGCACTAAAAAAGCGATTTGAATTAATGTGTTAGACTTGGTCACCAAATAATTGGGAACCAAGAACGAAGCGATCGCGGAAATACCCATGAGAACAATTAATACTTTGCTCCCGAAGCCTGCTTCCACCGCCGCTTGTCCAATGACAATGCCGCCGATCACGCCTAATGTTTGACTTGTTTTTGTCGGCATTCGCAGGCTTGCCTCTTTAATGATCTCTAGGGTGATGATCATCAAAAAGCCTTCCCAAAACGGAGTAAAAGGCAATTTGCTTCTGGACTCCAATAGAACATAAAGAATTTGCAGCGGAATCATTTGATAATGATGAGCGGTTAACGCCACATAAAGTGGAATCAGTGTCATCGAAAGAAAATAACTGAAAAATCGAATGCACCGCAAAAAGCTGGCGACCAGCCAGCGATGAATATAATCCTCGGGAGATTGGAAAAGATGAAAAAACGTGATCGGGGCCACTAAGGCAAACGGTGTATTGCCCACCAGGAATGTAAGTTTTCCGACTCCCAAAGCATAAGCACAAGCGTCCGGGCGGTCGGTGAGCAGAAATTGCGGAAATATGCTGTGATAATGATCTTCCATGAAGACGGCGACATTAGACGAGTCTAACAGTAGATCAAAATCAATACTGGAGATCTTTTTTCTTGCAATGGCAATAAACTCCGGATTGGTCAGCCCTTCGATATACATGAGTACAACCGTGGTCTTACTGAGAGAACCGACAGTAAATTTCTCAGTTTTGAGTTCATTCAAAGGCAAGCGTCTGCGAATCAACGTGATATTCTGCTCGATTTGTTCACTGAAACTGTCTTTAGGCCCGTATAATATGGTTTCCGTCTCAGATGATTCAATGGAACGACTAAGTGGAATCTCAAGCTGAACGGACCACCATTGATTGTGCTTCAGTTCATAAAGAAGGATAAAACCATTCATCAATTGCGTTTGAGCTTCCTCCAGCGTGCTGATACTCGATATTTTGGAGTTTGGCATACATTCATAAATTGACTCATGGGGACAGTCGATAAGCGGTTTGATAATGGATTCATTCAAACGCTCCTGGTCGATCAACGTTCTTATGTATAGAAGAGTAACCTTTTGATCGTTATTGATTTGTCGTTCAATGATTTCTGCATCATTCATGTTGACGATAAGTTGTCGGAGGGCATCCACGGAAACAGGTGTTTCCGAACCCGTCATGTTAGGTTCATTTAGCTCTTGGTCAATTGTAGATTTAAATTTTTTCCAGAACATAAACAACAATCTCCTAAGCTTCAATTGCTGGTAATATATGCATATTATGATCACCCAAGCTCCTTTTCATACTTTGTCCTTTTTCCAAACACAGCTTAGGTGGCGTTACTTGGAGCGATATATACCCATTCTCTGCCGCATGATAATTTAAAGTGAGGACGAATTTGGGGTCGCAGGAGTGTCCGTCGAAATACCAAAGTCGGCTTACCCTCGGTTGACATACAGAAGCTGCTCAAAGCAATTCCTTTGAGTTACTCTTTATAAGAGAGATTCTGACACAAAAAGCTGATTTGAATTTCATAGTCTGTATAGTTATAGCTCTTATGCTATGTGGGTGAGTTTGAAAAAGGTCATAGCGGTGCTGCAGGTGATACGATGATTATCTTTCTTTAAACCTGTTTTACAATAGAACGTTAAGCTTCGTTCCAAATACGAGCGGTGCAAGATCCGAACGCCGGAATTAAGCCAGAATAGTAGCGGACTTATTATGAGCGTTTATGATTTGTTTGGCGACGAAAAGTAAGCCAACCTGCATCAGATGCTGTAACATATCGAAGCCAAGCAACTACAAGCTTACCGCATTGGGAGGGATTTGATAGTGCCAGAAAATGATGATTAGTACAGGCGGCTGATCTTGTTGACGATCAGCCGCCTACTGCTGTTTATCCATTACTCTCCGGGCTTCGTTGTCATTAGGCCATACAGTTTCGTGTGGCGCGGGAACTTGTCGGTAAACGGTACGAGGGAACTGCCGACCTTCATCAGACCATTCCCGGCGTCAACATTCGTAATATAGGACAGTTGCAGGTCCGAAATGTTGAGCAACTCGGCAAGCTCCATCCGGTCGGTGCTGGCCTGATTTAGCATGACGATGAATTCACTGTTTGCAAGCATGGTTCGGGCTGTATGACTTTGCAGCAGATCGTCCACATTTTGCGTAATCCCTGTGCAAAAAGCGCCATACTTTCGGACACGCTTCCATAGCGTGAACAGAAAGTTGGCGCTGTATTCGTGCTGGAACAAAAGGTAGATTTCATCAATAAAGATAAACGTATTCTTGCCTCTAGCGCGATTTTGCGTAATCCGATTCAAGATGTTGTCGAGTACGACCAGCATGCCGATGGGAAGAAGCTGCTTGCCCAAGTCGAGAATATCGTAGCAAATGAGCCGATTGTGGACGTTGACGTTGGTCGATTGGGCGAACGTATTCAGACTGCCAGAAGTAAATAATTCAATGGCCAGCGCGATATCCTGCGCCTCCGGTTCTGCTTGCTTGAGCAGCTCCGCACGGAAATCCTGCAATGTCGGCGGCTGTCCCTTATAGTTGCTCCGCAAATACTTGCGGTACACAGCGGCGGTACAGCGATCGATGAGCGACTTCTCCTTGGCTCCGAGCTGATGTCCTCCGATCAACTGCTCGCACAACGACAGGACGAATTCCGATTTAAGAATGATCGGATTGGCTCCGTCGCCATAATCCCGGTTCATATCCATCGCATTGATATGGTTCGACGAAGTAGCAGAAATGTGAATCGTCTCGCCACCCAGCGCATTTACCAGAGCGGAATACTCCCGCTCCGGGTCAATCAGGATGATGTCGTCATCGCTCGCCAATATCTGATTGACGATTTCCCGTTTCGCGGCGAAGCTTTTACCGGAACCGGATACGCCAAGGATAAAACTGTTTCCATTCAGCAATTGCTTTCGATTGGCGACGATCATATTTTTGCTGATGACGTTTTGCCCGTAATAAATGCCGTCTGGATGCATGATCTCCTGCGCTCGAAACGGGATAAAGACAGCCGTACTTTCAGTCGTGAGCGTCCGCAAAGCATGAACCTTTCGCAGCCCATACGGCAGCACCGTGTTCAAACCGTCCATTTGCTGATAGGAGAGCGTGGAAAACTGGCACAAATGCTTGCGCGCCGTAGTGAGTAATGTCTCCGTATCGCTATCAAGTTGTTCTTTGCTGTCCGCAACATGCACCATCGTAAGTAGTCCGAACATCATCCGCTGGTCGCGTGTGGTGAGGTCGGTAAGAAATTCCTTGCTCTCTTTGCGCTGCTGCTCCATGTCGTAAGGGATGACAGCAGAAAAGTTGTTGTTGCGATTTTGCCGTCGCTGCCAATTCGTAATGTTCGTTTCCACGCCGAGCAGTCGATTCTCCACTTCGCGGACAGCTTCATCGGTCGGAATCGGGATCACATCGAGCGACAGCAGCAAGTTGCGGTTCAAGTCGCACAGTTCGGCTACCATGCTGTCCTTGATATAGCTGGCGTAATCACGCAGAAAGATGACCCGACCGTAGTATTCGCCCATCCGAAAATGATCTTTGGCAAACTCGAAGGTATCCGGGCTAATGTAATCCTTGAAATCGTGTCCCTTGCGCATCATCTCCTGCATGTCGAAGCGAAAATCGGCTTCCTCGCCAATCCGGAAGAAGTCATGCAGAATGCGCAGGCGGTCAGTCGCATCAAGTTCGGTACATTTCGAGCCGAGACGAGAGAAATGCGCCGTCAACTCCGCGCCGACCCGCGCGAAGTAATGGCGAGCTTCATCCACGTTCTTTTTAACCACGGAGATGGTGATGTATTTCTCTTGAATCGTCCCATTGGTGTTGCCATCAGTCGCTTTACCAAGCAACATGTCGTTGTACTCCTGCCGATATACATCCAGCCCGTCGTGCTGGAGCGGAATAAGAATGGAACGTTCCACATCTGCCTGATTCAACCGCCGATTGTGAATCGTAATCTTCGTCGTCGCGCCGCTGTCAAACGAATTAAGCAATTCGGAGTAGGAAAGGAACATCGTCTCCTTGTCCTCTCTCGATGCGACAGCGTAGTTGATGTCCGCGAAACGGAACGACTTCGAGAATTTGTTGCCGACAGCAAAAATCCCGTCCGGCCAGATGGCGCGGATCGGGATCGCTTGTTGTACGCTTTTGGGAATGGCAGACCGTTCCTTGTCCTGCTTCATGGTGCGCCTGAGCGTCTTAATCATCGCGCTTCATCCTTTCTTGCTCACGCTTGTGCAGGCTTCCTTTCAGCGCTTCGTAGTATATGTTGGTCGAGCGGAAGACAAGCCGTCTTGGCATCAGAAGCTCCGACTTCACATACGCCCACAATAGTTGCTCCGCCGTCATACCGTGGTAGCGGATAAATCCGAGCGCGGCGCAGGGAGCTGCCCCTAATATGCACATCCAACTGAGCGTTTCCAATCCGAAATGACTGCGCAGCCCGAAATACAGTCCAATCGCCGCAGCGACCGCCAGAATAGAAAAAAAGAACTGCCGCAAGGACAGTCCGAAGAACAAGCTTTCCGTATAATCCCGGATTTCCCGGTTGATTTTAACTTCCACTTTTTATCCCTCCCGGATGAGCAGTCTACGCCTCAGGCTCGTTGCGTACAGGTTTGAACAGTGTGTCGTCATCAAGTGGCACAGGATTGCTCAATAGTTCCACAGCAAGCTGAAAGCCATCCTTCATCCCTTGCAAATATAACCACTCATTGATAATCGATTGTTTAAAATGATGTCTGTCCTCCCAAGCTTCAAATTCAGGCATACGACCAATATCCATACCAACAAACAAGACTTGAAAAGCCTTCTTTTCTTCAGCACGAACACGCTTGAGATCAGGATGATGCTCGAATCGTGCAGAAACGTAGTCCAATCGACCTTGAATAGCTGCTCGAAACCACGGTGGAATTTCCATTACCTGCTTCCCCCCACAACTCTTTTACCTTACCTGCTGCTTCTGCTTGGCTTTCATGTGATGATAGCAGGCTACTAGCTCATCGACCTTCTGACTTTGCTCTTGAAATGCTTGATGGCCGGATAAAGAAATGGATTGCTTTATTAACTGTTCACCAAGCGTATTCAGCTTTCGCCGCTCCTCTTCCAGCTCTCTTAACAATTCGTTCATTTATCCATCCTCCCGTTTTTATTGTGAGAGCCGACATTTTTGAATGAAACACGGTGTATGTTAGAAGACTACTTCGATGGTAAGTTTTAATCTCATTTATGTCAATTGTGTGCTCCTCCATAATGGGAGTTATAAACTCATCCCCTTTAAAGAGGTGACGCTTGATGATTGGTTACGATAAAAAGAAGGTGGGGCAACGCATTCGGAAGCAACGAGAGGCTTTGGAAATTTCTCGTGAACAACTGGCTGAACGAATTGGACGGGTCCCAAGATTTTGCGCCGATATTGAACGAGGTAAAGCCGGGATGTCCATTGAAACGATGTTCAGCATTTGCAATTTGCTCAAGCTTTCTCCTAATGAATTGCTTCTGGGTCAAGAGGAGAGCGCCACACTTTACGATGAAACAGCATTGATTATGGCTGCGCTCAATCAATGCACAGAGAAGCAGCGTAAGGATGCTTTGGCGCTATTGAAGCTTTTTTTGACCGCAATCCGATAACTCCCATCATTCACAAGGTGATTACAGTCCCATCATTTCGCGCACGATACGATCTGCCATCTTCACCGTACCGACAAGAACGAGCATGTTGAAAATGAGTTCCCCAATATACGTCCACACCATCGTAACCGCGCCCGCACTAGAATCGACGGCAGGGGGAGCGGTGGCAAAAGCGGAATAGATGATACAAGCCAGTACAATAATCGCGCCTTCCAGACACGCTGCCGCGTACCCTTTCAGGAACGACTTGCCGATATTTTGGCTTGGCTCCCCCGCAAATGCGGATAGCGGAACGGGGGCTATTGCCGTATACAAATAGATACGGAAAAAGCGCCCGTACACCGAAAGGATCATTACAAAGGATAGCACCGTAATGAACAAACTGCCGAGAATGGTGACGATCCACAGCGGAATGCTTTGCCAGAAGCCAACGTCTTCAATCGCTTGCGCTACCGTATCCGGCAAGGCCATAGCCTCTGACGTTCCGAACCCGGAGCGTCCCATCATCGTTGAGATGATCCCCTGTACAATCGTAAAGAGAGCCATCATCAACTCCAGCCCATAGGTTACAACCGCCTTGGCGAGCACAAAGCGGATAAACAGCTTGACGGCCAACTCCGGCCTTTTCACTTCTGCAAAGCTGCCGGTCGTCTTCACAACGCCAATCACAAAAAATAAGACCAGGAGTGCCAATCCCGTAGCTTGCAACGCACCGTGAATATCTGTGATGACGTTCCAAACGCCCCCACCCTTGAAATCTGCTGGCGATTGCGTAACGAGGCTCCAGATTTCATTCATCTTGTCATTCCAAGTATCCAGGGCATTTTCGAGGTTGTCGATCACCCAACTGTTTTTTGCCATATTCTCACCCCTTCCGTAAATGGGGAACAGACGCAACGTCCGCCCCCCTTCATGCAAAGCTTCAAGCTCATCCGGCAATCAGGGTAAGAATTTCCTTCGTAAACGTAATAATGACCCCTCCGGCGAGCGTCAGAAACCCGTTTGCACGCTGGGAAGGGTCATGCGACTTTAGCGACAACCCGATCTGAACAATGCCAAAGCCGAGAATAATCATGCCGATCGCACGAATTAAACCGAAAATAAAAGTGGACAGGTTGTTGACTGTCGTCATCGGATCGCCCTCTGCATAAGCGGTAGAGATGAATACGGTTCCCATTAAAATCAACATGACGTACAGGGCCAGCAGCCGTTTCATTTTGAATTTCAAGCTCATCATTCCCTTCCTAAAAATAGCGACTCCATTTCTTCCTCCGACAGCAGCTCGTAATCCCCATTTTCATGAAGGAGCAGGGATTGCCAATCCAAAGCGTGCTCCGATCCGCCATGCTGAAAGGGAAGACCGTTACCATCCGTCGTGAGCGAGACATGAGGATGCTTGAGCAAATCATATTTGTCGTCCTGGACTGGATGTTCGCCACGAATAAAGAGCAGGCAAAAGCGGTTATCCAGCAGCCTCACCTCGTCGGGTGTGAGCAATTCGCGGCCTGATTGCTGGTAATTGATCGAGTAGCTGCCGTTTCTCCCCTTGCTCTGGCCGTAGGTATTGGTGTCAATCGTTTCCTTACCAAGCAGCTCCGAGACGTATTTGTGGGTAGACTGTTCGTTGCCGCCCAAGTACAAAAATTCGTCGCAGTTGCCCACAATCGATTCCCATGCGTCCTTGTACAGCGCCTTGAGCTGCGCTAAATTTTGCAAAATGATAGAAACGGAAATTTCCCGGCTGCGCATCGTGGAGAGCAGCTTGTCAAATTCGTCGGGAAGCGCTACATTGGCGAACTCGTCCATCACAAAGTGAACATGAACCGGGAGACGTCCGCCGTGCCGATAGTCCGCTTCGTACATCAAACATTGAAAAAGCTGTGTGTAGAGCATGCCGACAATGAAGTTGAAACTGCTGTCGTTATCGGGAATGACGGCAAACATAGCCGTCTTCTTCTCCCCCATAACGGGCAATTCCATTTCGTCGACCATGCTCATCCCCGCAATCGTATGCAAGTTGAACTTCTCCAACCGAACGCCGAGGCCAATCAAAATGGACTTGGCCGTCTTGCCCGCCGCCAGCTTGAAAATGTTGTACTGCTTGACGGCAAGGTGTTCCGGATCGCGCATGGCCAGCCGCTCGAACAATTCATCGAGCGGGCTTTGGTACGTTTCGTCCTCCTCCCGCACCTCCGCAGCCGCGATCATTTCCATGACCATTGGGAAATTTTGCTCCTCGGGCGGTGCTTCATATAGGAGGTATAGCACGAGCGCTTCCAGCAAGGCGGTCTCGGATCGCTCCCAAAAGGGATCGTTGGTATTGCTGCCCTTCGGTGTCGTATTGCGGATCAGATTGGTGACCAGCTTGAGAACATCCTTGTCGTCTTGCAAATAGGCGAATGGATTGTAGCCATGCGAACGGTGTGGATTGATGAGATCCAGCACCTTGATGTCATAGCCTTCGGACTTGAGCAGATGCCCGGTATCGCGCAAAATTTCGCCCTTGGGATCGAGCACGACAAAGGACGTATGCGCCTGCATGACGTTCGGCTTGGCGTAAAACCGCGTTTTGCCGGACCCGGAACCGCCGACGACAAGAACATTCAGGTTCCGGCGATGCTTGCGGCCATCCAGGCCGATGCGTACCTGCTGCGTCAGAATTTTGTTTTGTTCCGGTTGCTTGTCGCGGTACTTGGCATTTATCCGTCCGGCCTTGCCCCATCGTGCGCTGCCATGCTCTTCGCGCCGCCGATAGTTGCGCGGGGACGCCAAGTAGATGCCGACCGAAATCCCATAAATCAACGTGAACAGCAACAAGCTTCGCGGCGTATCCTCGACCCATTGAAGCTGAAAGGGATGATAAATTGCTTCGCTGAGATACAGCAGAAGTGCCGGTAATCCCTTAGACAAAGCGGGGGCGGCAAGCAACGCCGCCCACACGACAGGAATAAAAAAAACCGCAAAGAGTAAGAGATTACTCCTTGCGGTTTCAGCGCGCCGCATGATGACTCCGGCGCTTTATCTTTTGATAGGGAGCGTCAATCGCTTTGAGCAGTAAATCGTCAACAGGATCGGTCGGCCGTTGCTGGCCGATCAAAATGTTGCGCAGCGCATTCAAGGCGTTGATGACAATGCCATGCTCATAATGATCCATTCTCAGGATGCGTTCTTCCACTTTCATCGCCACTCCTCCCAACAGAAAAATGAAAAGCAGTTTCGTGCCACTACTAGCGGGTGGAATCGCTGCGACCCGGTTGATGCTGTCGCTGCTGGGCCAGCATCCGGTGCATACGACGTGAAATGTCGTGTGCCGCATCCTTCATCACCGTCAGCACGGCGCGGATTTGCTGTGGCTCCATATCCTTGAGCCGTTCGGATACCCGACCGAAGCGAAAAGAGGTCGTCTCGACGCCAAACTTTTTGCAAAGCATATACGCGGAGCAGTAAGCTTGGAAATTGGAATCGGAACGACTGTAGTTGTTATGACCGCGATCAATCTCTGCATGCGCCAGTTCCTGCGCGAGCGCTCGAAAAATGTCATCGGCCCCAAGTCCACGACGTATCACGATGTTTCGCGTATCCGGCTGATAAAGCGCATGGACTTCCGCTGGCAGGGCGTCTCCAATCACAATCGGAACAGGTGAACGGTCCATCAACGCCTTGATGCGTGTGCGATCATCCGGGTAGGTTGCAGGCTCCTTTTTCTGCGCGGTTGTTTGCGCAACATCGAACATCTTCTTGGGGTTATAGCTGACCGCGGTACTCCCATCTTCCCGCTTATATTCCTCGCCTGGCTCCAAGATATAAAAGCCGGTTTCCTTGCGGCGGATATAGACGCCTTGTTCTTTCCAGCTATCAAAATCAGCAATTCGAGTGGCATCCGGATTCTGCGCCAGAATAAGTAGCGCATTCGCGACGCTGTAGAGATCAAAGCGGCTTTGTACGTCCAGATACTGCTGAAATTGTTCGCCGTTTTGAGCAATGGCGGCTGTGGTAGCATCAATCGTCTCATACGTCCATTGCCGCAGTTCTTGCTTTTTTTGAGCCCATGCTTCTTTGTCGAATGGCTGTTCACGCTGAGCGGAGGTCGTAGATCCTTGGGGCTGGAATAACTCGTCCAGTTCGCTCATTTCGTTTCCCCTCGCTTTCGACTGCCGGTTGTCCGAACGGACGTTTTACTACTGGACACCGCCTTCCCGCGATCCCTTCGCTTAGGCAACGGCGGCTCCTGCTCACGTTGCCGCCGTCTGGTCTCTGCAGCCCGGTTTTCCTCCCGAATTTCGCGCAACAATTGGCGAACGGACACTTTCTCCTTTGGTTTTTCCGTGTCAATCGTAACCTTTTCGTATGCCGCGCTGCGCCCGGAGGTAGGCACGGACGGAGAGGACGGTTCCGTTGTCCTCTCCTCCTTTGTCTGCGGGAGAGGGAGCGGACGATCCGGTTCCGTTTGCTCGGCCACCCGCTCCTCGACCGCCGGATGATCGGTTCGCTGTTGCTTGTTTACCGACTGAACCTCCTCCGCCGGCTCGGGCTTTCCCAACAGTTCGTCCAAAAAATCCTCACTGGCAACTGCCACGCCCTCGTTTGACGCTGGCGGCTCGCTGGCTCCTTCTTCGGGTGTCACGGCATGTTGCTCCGGTGATTGAACGGATTTTTCGTCGTCTGCCTGTTTTTGATTGCGTGATTGCTGAATTTCATTCTTTATGCTGGCCGTATCTACCGTCGCCAGTTGGAAGCGTTCAACGATCCGGTTGATTTTGGACGCATCCTCGGCTCGTACCATCACATCGCAAAGTCCGTCTACGTTTTTCTTGTCACGCAGCGCACAATAGAGGACTCCATACCGCTTCGCTTCTTTGCAAAAAGTCGGCAAGTCTTCATTTCGTACCGCAAACACCTTCAGTTCCTTGCCACTGCGCAGCAAGCTTTCCAGACGAATGCGGCCTCTTGTTCGCTTTTGCCCTTGTAGGGCGGTGAACAAATAAACAGCCAGATGCTTCGCGCCTTCACCGGAAATTTTCGCCATGACCTCAATGCCACGGAGACTCATACTGACGACCTGATCGGCCGCCTCGGCTCCACTGCTCATGGACATTGGCCTCCCTTCGTGTCGATTGGTCTTCCTCGTTACGTTGCAGCTTGTTCGCCAGTTCGCCGGATCGGGCAAGGATGCCCGTACAAAGCCTCACCTCCTTTCGGAGCTTCGCGAGCCGTCGGGAAAGTTCAGCAATTTGCGATTTGTACAGTTCTATTTGCTCGGGATGCTGGCAACGGCGAAGGCGGTTGTACAGCATTTTGCGGGAGCCGTATCCTTGTTTCAACTCCGTTTGCAGTCCGTCAAGATAACCCGTCAATTGATCCGTAGTGGAAATACGATGCCGACATAGCAGCTTGGTTTGCTCCGTGATGGCCTTCAGGTGTCGCAAGTCTTCACGCAATAAAAAAGACGTCCGTTTACGGGACGCGCGGGAACGGGGAAGAATACCCATCTTGAATACGTAACGTAGATACAAGGCTTGCAGACCGCTAAATCTGCGCCCGATGTGTACGGTGCTGCGAACGATGACTGCTCGCCTGCGCCGCGGCAACGGCATGGGTGGCATACGCTGCGGTAACTGGTTTTGCAGAATGCGTTGCTTAATCGCATGCTCCGTGTATTCGTCGCCAAGACTACGCAATCGAACAAACCGCTCTTTGCCCGGCGGACGTACCGCCAAATGCTTTACGTTCGACTTTATTTCATAACCTTGCTTTTGAAGGATCGTGAAGAATTGCGTCATCGTCATGACAGCGGCGATAGCGGCGTCGATGTCCTCGCGAATCAAACCACGCCAGGTCGGCTTGTTTTCCTGCTCCGCTCGCCACTCTCCGTAATGCTTAGCCTTACCCGGCTCCGGATGCTCGATGACCGATAAGGCATGCTCCCGGCACAGTCGATCGGAGGTTTGCCGCATAAGCGCGTAAGAGGCTTTGTTATCGTAGTAGCGTTTACCGTCCAGAAACGACACCGAGTTTAATACGAAATGATTGTGCAGATGCTCCTTGTCCAAATGGGTCGATACAACGACTTCAAAGCGCTCCCCCCATAGCTCCTGCGCCAGTTTGACGCCAATGGCGTGTGCCATTTCCGGCGTCGTTTCACCCGGTGCAAACGCCTGATACCCGTGAAAAGCCACTATGCCATCGGTCTTTTGATATTGTCGCTTGGTTCGTTGCATTTGCTCGTACGCGGTAAGAGGATCGCAATTGATCCCGCTCACGTAAAGCTGTTTTTCCGTTTTGGCATCCGCACTGGTATAGTCGAGCACCTGCTGCAAATCATCATGCTCTTCACATGCTTGATCGGTCTTATCAGGATTGGTGGCGTAATCCAGCACGCGCTTGAGACGGTCGGTCACGTCCCATATTGCGGTTGTCGCCATATGCGCTATCCCCTTTACGGCGGATGTACATTAGGATTTCCTTGTGGCACGGTTCTCGGTTCCGGTGCTGTCACGGCCTGTTGAATCTGCTGGACAGCGCGGCGCAATTGATCAGCCTCCTGCTGAAAAGCTCCACGATCCAGATGTCCGGTCGCAAGCGCCTTCGCGGCCAATTGGTTAAGGTTATTGCCAATAGCGTGCAGTTCACGCATCATCGCGAAATAGTCTTTTGGCGGCATCGCCTTCGGAATATAGCCATTAATCAGAGATCGAATGTAACCCTCCTGTGAAAGTCCCGATTTTTTCGCACTCGCCTGAAGTCTTGCGTTTTCATCATTGTTCACCCATACCTGAATGCGAATCGCTCGTCTTCTCATATGTTCACTTCCTTCTTCAAAGGAAATAGCCCGAATGAAACGCTAAATGGTTTCTGACGTTTCTGAAAAATACCGATCCTTGTTGAAACCTATTTTCTTGATAAAACAGCGTGTTCGTGAGTTAGGGGTATTAGGGGCTTGCCCCTAACAAGCGAATTTGGGAGACCAAATTCAGTGCTTGCTGCAACACGAGACAATAGTCTCGTGTTGTTAACCTACAGAAAAACAAAGCTGACTATTGCAGCGTACCCATCGTTTTTATTAGAACAATAATCCTTTGCTTTGGGAAAATAATTCCGATATGATTAGATCAGGGAGTGTGATTCTATGAGCATGGCCGTTAAGGTAAGAATGCTTCTCGCGGCAAGAGAAATGACCATTGCCGATTTAGCTGATAGATTAGAACTCAAAACAACTAGGCAGAATGTCACCAACAAGTTGAACCGTAACAACCTTTCAGAAAATGACTTGCAGCAAATTGCAAAAGCCTGTAATGCCACGTTCGAGGGGATTTTCACCCTGAATGATACGGGCAAGCAGATATAAAGATACATCAACTAGAACAAACAACGCACACTCTGCCTTTTCGGTGAGTAGTGCGTTTCATGTTTATTATTAATAATCAAGAAACAACGAACCGACCAAATATTAAAAACATTTGCAGCCGAGAGACTGCCGTACTTGTTAGGGCAAACTTAACAATCAGCTATATTATTAAGAAACCCTCAAATACTTGTAAGGCAGTCGTTACTTTCAAAACAAAATATGAAAGGTCACTAAAAACCATTAAATCTAAAAAGGAGAGTTCTTATGATTAAGTACTACATGACTGAAATAAACAGTCACCTAGATGATGGATTTGGTGTTACTGCTGATTCATTTTACAAATCTGCAGAGGCGATTAAATCATCTGAAGAGTATGATAGTGTTTTTAATCCACAGAAACAGTTGCCCGTATTATATCTTTTTCGTCATTCATGTGAACTATTCACTAAATCATTGATACTAATAGTTCATAGGAAATTAAGCATTAATTTCGGATTAAATAAAGATCAGTTACCAAATTGCAAGACCCCGACAATCTATAATAATAAAAAAAATGAATGGGTAGAATTATATAAATGTCATGATGTCAGAGTTTTGCTGGATTATTTGATGAAACTTGTAGACGAAAATAAAAGCTTATTGGATGAAATGGCTCCAGAAGCACATTGGGGATTTGATCACTTAAACTATAATGATTTATTAGTGTTGGATAAATATGATTTTGACAGTACCTTTCTTAGATATCCTGTAACTAGGGATAGAGGTAAAGATAGGAAAAAAGAGACTTTTAAAAGATTTACGAGCCTGAAGAAAATCAAGAGAAGACAAGGTAATACAGGTAACATTATCCTAATCACCAAGGATAAAAATGGAAACTTCGTTGAAGGCTTTCAAATGGTTGATAATGTATTAAGCGATTTAGAGCAATCAATAAAAGAAATAGCGAAGTTCCTCAACGGGTATCACATAATGACAAGAATGACATTATGTGAAGGCTGGTAAATTACTGATTATGGGAGTTGTTGTGTTAAGATTGGGTCTTTAAGTAGCACCTTATTCACGCAGGACTGACTGCCCTCGGCCCATATCTGAAAACGTTGGATATCTTGAATGCAGAGCACGTTAGTTGAAGGGAGAATATCCTTCTGCCCATTCCCTATACCCTTTTCAACAAAACAATCTGCCGCTCCAAATCCAACTCTTCAACATCATAGCCGGCATTATAGATGACGCAAGCTAACGGACGATTTTTTTGCGGATACCAATATCCTCTGTATTTGTACGCAGTCGCCATCAGCTTGCTTCCGATGATCTTTTCTATGTCAGGAATGGTCATTTGAAGCGTGGCGGCGCTCTGCCGCTCCAGATATTCCTTCAAGGGCGCGAAAGCCTGCACTGCTTTTTGGGTTACTGGCTTTTGCATGTTCTCGGCGTCAGAAGTGGCAATGTCCTGCTCTCCCGGCAGATCCACCAAGCCCACAAAGTTAAAATAAACATCCACCTTCTGCGTGGTCGTGTAGCGGCTGCCTTTTACCCGCTCGTGAACGACTACCTTCTCCACAAATTCATTGAGCATGGGCGTGGTAAGTTCCTCAAAATCGGTGTAGCGGTCAACCAAGTCCAAGAAGCGATCTGCATTGACCGTCTGCTTCTCCAAGCTGTCAATCTCGTTCTGAATGCGTTCTGTGGTCTGCTCCAGTTCTTCCTGCTCCCGCTCATAATCGCCGGATAGCTTCTCAAAACGCTTGTCCGACAGCTTTCCGCTCAAATTGTCCTCATAAAGCTTGCGAATGATCGTATCAAGCTCATTACTGCGCTTCCGGCAAGCGGTCAGCTTCTGACGCTGCTGCTTTGCCGTTTTGTCCTGCCGCACGGAGGTGCTATCCGTTACCAACCGAATAAACTCCTGTTTGTTTGCCAGCGCAAAAGCGCTGACCTCCCGCAACGCATTCAGAATAAGTGTTTCGACAACGGGGACGCGGATAAAGTGTATCGTGCAGCTACTGGTTTGGGTGCGGTAGCTGGAGCAGTAGTATTCATTCTTGGAGCCTCTACCCGGTCGTTTGTCAACAGAGCGGTCATGAGTCATTTTCGCGCCGCAATCAGCGCAGTACAGCAGCCCGGTCAGTCTGCTCGGCTTGCCTTGTTTATCCGGCTTACGCACCGTTGGGCGCAGACGCTGGGCGTTGTGCCACGTTTCAGCGTCTATGATAGGTTCATGCGTATTTTCAAAGATGACCCGTTCCTCCGGCGCTGTCGCCTTGGAGCGCTTGTCTTTGTAGGATACGGTATGAGTCTTGAAGGCCACGGTATGGCCCATGTATTCCATCCGCTCAAGGATTTTTGACACCACACCGCCGCGCCAGCGGTACGGGTCTTGATATTGCTTATGCCTTTGATTATCCGCCCCAATTCGCTCCCAATGAGCGGAGGGGATAAGCACCTTGTCAGCGGTCAGTATATCGGAGATTTGATAGACGCCATAGCCTTCAATCACAAGCCGGAAAATACGTTGCACAACCTCTGCGGCTTCCGCGTCCACTATCCATCTTTGCTTGTCCTGCGGGTCGCGCAGATAGCCATATGGCGTTGACGGCGATACGCGCTTGCCCTCCAAAGCCCTTGCCCGGAAAACCGCCCGGATTTTACGGCTGGTGTCTCGTGCCGTCCATTCATTCATGATGTTGCGGAAGGGAGTAAAATCATTGTCTCCGTTCTCGCTGTCCACGTTATCATTGACCGCAATAAAGCGGATGTTGTTTTTGAAGAATTCCTCTGTATACATGCCGACGCGTAAATAATCCCGCCCGACTCGCGACATGTCCTTGACGATGATTGCGCTAACCGTGCCCTGCTCCATTTCTGCCATGAGCTGCTTCCAGCCAGGTCTTTCAAAGTTCGTGCCTGAAAAGCCGTCGTCCGTGTAATGAACAAGGTTCTTGAAACCGTTGTTCCTCGCGTAATCCTCCAGCATCTTCTTCTGATTGACGATACTGTTGCTGTCTCCTTGCAATTCATCATCCCGCGAAAGGCGTTCGTACAGGGCAGTGATTTTCTCGTTTGACTGTCTACGCATAATGGCTCCTTTCAGACAGTCAACTCATTTGTGGCTGATGTCAGTTTATCATGCCTTCGGCAGCGGCCTCCATTGTGCCGTTTACTCCGTCTGGCGGCGTTGCAGGTCATTGCGGACGAGGCGCAGTATCTTGTCATTCATGTTCTCCTTGCTGGTCTTGCTGAAATGTATCGCCACATCATAGGTGGTGGAACCAATTTTGCAGGATATCTTGCGAGCGGCGGGTAAATCGGGCAGCGGCGGCATGGCATCTGGATTACGTTTTTCGGACATTTGGCGGCTCCTTTCATTCCTAAATACGCTACATGCGCTAACGCAGCCTACAGCGCGATTTTAGAGGTACAAAGGCACGCAAAGAAGGCTGAACAAGAAAGCCCGCCGCTGTTGGCAATCTTCTTTTCAGCCTGTATGATAGGGATTATCCTCGTCGCACAGGGGCATCTGACCCCGTCAATGCGCGAGCTTCCACCTATTAACCCATTAGATTAACGACACACTTGCAAAATCACAAAATCTATTTCTCCGTCAGTCAATCCATTCAGCCACAAATGAGTTGACCATGCTTTGGATTTGAGTTTTACCCTCCACCACAGCTTATACCTTCCGGTGCAAGCTCAATCGCCGTTACCGTCTCTCCAAATGTTGAAGCCCATGAATCAAAGTGTTGTAAGCCTTGCCCTCGTAGCCGCTCGTATTGCAAGTAGCGCTGCATCGTGTACATCTCGGTGATGGAGTTGGAGATCGGCGTACCCGTGGCAAAAATAATGCCCCTTCCCTCGGTCAATTCGTCCAGATAGCGGCACTTGGCAAACATGTCCGATGACTTTTGCGCTTCGGTTTGCGACAACCCGGCGACGTTGCGCATTTTCGTATACAGGAACAGATTTTTATACGAGTCTGCTTCGTCGACGAACAATCGATCGATGCCGAGTTCCTCAAAGGTGACCACATCATCCTTACGGCTCGTGTCGTTCAATTTCTCCAGCTTGACCTGCAGCGTCTTCTTGGTCTTTTCCAACTGCTTGATGGCGTACCGTTCACCTTTGGCTTCCTTTAGCTCGCGGATGCCACTTGTGATCTCGGCAATTTGCTCGAACAATTGCTGCCGCTGGCGCTCTGCCGAGATCGGAATTTTTTCAAACTGCGAGTGGCCGATAATAATGGCATCGTAATCGCCAGTGGCGATCCGTGCGCAGAACGTCTTGCGGTTCTTCGTTTCAAAATCTTTTTTGGTAGCGACCAGCACATTCGCGGATGGATAGAGCTGTAAAAACTCCGCTGCCCACTGCTCGGTCAGATGATTGGGTACGACCAGCATGCTCTTGTTGCACAGTCCCAAATGCTTGCTTTCCATCGCCGCGGCAGTCATCGCAAAGGTCTTGCCTGCACCAACGCAATGGGCAAACAAGGAATTGCCGCCGTAGAGCGTTCGGGCAACCGCATTGACCTGATGCTGTCTCAACTGGATTTCCGGGTTCATCCCGGTGAAGCGGATATGACTTCCATCATATTCGCGTGGACGGATGGAATTGAACCGATCATTGTACAGTCGAGTGAGCCGCTCCCGGCGCTGCGGATCTTGCCATATCCAGGCCCGAAACGCTTCCTTCATGGCTTCCTGCTTTTGCTGTGCGATAGCCGTTTCCTGCTTGTTCAGCACGCGCTTTTCCACGCCATTTTCCTCAACCGTATCGAAAATCCGCACATCCCGCAGATTCAGCGTGTCTTCGAGAATTTTGTACGCATTGATGCGATTCGTGCCATAGGTGACATTTGCCTTAATATTGTTACTGCGATCATCGCTTTTGCCTTTGACGTTCCAAGCTGCTGTGTAGCCGGAATACATCACGTTGATGTAAGACTGGTACATGTACGGCGTATCTACCAATTCGAAAATGAATTCCCGAATGACTTCCGGCGGCAGCCAAGTTGCGCCCAGCCGCACGTCAATTTCCGAGGCATCCAAATCCTTTGGTTGCACACCTTCCAGCGCATTGACGTTTTCGCTGTAACGTTCGGCTTCATAAGCAGCGAACTGTTTGGCAACGCGCAGCTTATCACGGACATTGCCAGATAGATACGCATCCGCTGTTTCGTATACCGGCTGTCCTTCTTCGTCCAGATTTTCAGGATTCGGGAAGATCACTCCGCGAAGCTCCTGCACAAGCTGTTCCTGCGCGAGCCCTGTCAACTCTGCCATATACGGCAGATCGACGCGAGCTTTCGTACCGATAGAAACCGCCAGCGCCTCCGAAGCCGTATCCACCTGTTTAATGTGGGTGCGTTGCCGAATGGTACGCTTCGTGAACATATCCGCCTTGCGTAGCAACCGTCCTTCCTCATCCACGACTTCAAGAGAACAAAGGAGGAAGTATGAACTGTCATCGGAGAATGCAAGGCTGTTGGCGCGGTTGTTAATCAGACCGTATTGTGCTGTGAACCGTTCGTATTGCGTGTTCAGCTTGCGCTGCTGTTCCCGGATCATCTCGTCGCTGTAATCCTCGGTCTGATAATCGATTAGCTCGCGAACCGTGTCTCTAAGCTGTATCATGCCCTTGATGCGGCCCGACGCCGTGGTCGAAGTTTCAACAGGCCGCATTCGGCTGTTTTCCCGAAAATAGATGCGTCCTTCGACCAGCGCAAAGCTGAAATTACGAATGGACGGGTCGGCAGGCAAGGAGGCTTCATCCTCCTCTAGCTGCTCCTCCCGTTCCAACTCGACCCACTCCGCATGGATGTTCGCCAGTGCTTCGCGCAGCAGCTCGTCCAGCGGAGCGTTCGGGTAGGGCCGGCAGGTCGTTTCCTGCTGGTTGCCATACATCCGGTCGTCAAAGGCCATCGTGCCGAGCACCATATCGGAACGGGCTGCAAAGTAGGAATTGATCGGCACATCTTCTGACGTAACACCGAGCGAAAGCCATTCCTCGGTTTGCTCGCTTACCGCCACCATGCGATCCCGTTTTTGCAAAAACAAAATGTCGGCGGTCACTTCCGTTCCGGCATTCGCCAGAAACGCATTGCTAGGCAGGCGCACCGCACCGAGCAGTGCGGCCCGTTCCGCGATGTATTTGCGGACGGATGGGTTTTGCTTATCCATGGTGCCTTTAGAAGTAACAAAGGCGATAATTCCGCCAGGACGAACCTTATCCAGCGTCTTTGCAAAAAAGTAGTCGTGAATCAGAAACTTGTGCTTGTCGTACTTCTTATCGGCTACGCCATAGCCGCCGAACGGGACGTTACCAACTGCAAGGTCAAAAAAACTGTCTGGCAAGCTGGTCTGCTCGTAGCCGCTGACGGCTATCGAAGCTTGCGGGTAAAGCTGCCGCGCGATGCGCCCAGTGATGCTGTCCAACTCCACGCCAAACAGCCGGGCATCCTTAAATGACTCTGGCAATAGACCGAAAAAATTGCCGATACCGCAAGACGGCTCCAAAATATTACCGCTACGAAAGCCCATTCTGTCCAGGCATTCGTACATCGCCTTGATGACGGTCGGAGAGGTGTAATGCGCATTCAACGTGGAGGCGCGGGCGGATTCATATTCCTCCGGGTCCAGTAAATCTCGCAGTTCCTCATACTCCGTTCCCCATTGCGGATTCCCCTCATCGAATGCCTGTGGAATACCGCCCCATCCAACGTAACGGTCAAGCACGGCCTGTTCGTCCGCTGTCGCCTGACGGTTATCCTTCTCCAGTTGCCCGAGCAACCGGATTGCTGCCACGTTCCATTTGTACTTGGTTTTCGGGCCGCCGTGTCCCAATTCGTTATCCGTGATCCGGTAGTTGCTGGCCGGAGCCGATTCACGTCGTTTCTCGGGCGTGGCAGGAGAAGGAGCGCCGGAAGATATCCTATCCTCGTCTTCTTGTGCCGCTTGCTCCGGTTCGTCCACCGGTTCCGTATCCCATTCCGGTTGTTCCGAATCCAATTCCTGCTGGTCGGAAATAAGATCATCGTTTAATGGATTCTCGCGCAGCATGCGCTCGAAATCCCGGCGATTCATTTCCTGCATGAATAACGGAAATTGGACGTCCTGCAGCACAACCTTTCGCGGCTCCAGTTGCGTAATTTCGTATTCATCCGCACCGATAAAGACTTTGCTGCCCTCGGCATATGCATAGTGCGCATGAACCCGATTTGTCGTTTGCGTTTGCTGTGACTCATCCGGCTGCCATTCGGACAGCGGTTGGATGTGTTCCGTCGTTCCCGAAGTTCGTTGCCTGCGCTGCTCTTCCAACTGCTCGGCATAGATAGGCAATCGCTCTGATTCCTGACGGTTCAGGTAGCGGCCCACTGCCAGCAACTCGCTGATACGCTTCTGTACCTTGATCCATGGCAACACAACCCGAACATCCGGGTTCATAATGGAACCGCGTGTCAGCGTAATCCCCTTAGTATCGTGGTTTTCATGAATATCCGTGCCGATCAGGGCTGGGAGGCGTCCGCCAGTGCCATATTCCCGTTTCAGAAAATCCGCGTTTTCTTGCGCAGATAACGACTGTTGGAAAAAGAGCGCAATGCGAAGTTTCCCGTTCTCAAAGCCGCTGCCGTTTTGCAGAACGGTGTCGATTGCAGCTTGAGGAAGTGAAAAAGCGGAGGCTTTATCACTCTCCGCTTGTTCCACCCATAAGGTCTGTTGCTGAATAGAAGGTATCGCCTTTCGAGCAGGATCAAACTCGTTAAGGATGATCATGCTGGCGATATGCTCGGCAATAACCGACCAATCGTAAAAGCTCTGCGCCGTCCGCTGCTCCGCCGATCCCGTCCAAAGATGCAGTACGTTGTGGTACGGCTCAAAACCGGCCTTTATGTCATCTTCGAGCGTTAACTCCGTAATTCCCGGAGGGAACAGACTGCGTATATACAGCGTCCGTTCCCGATCTTCCTTATTCACATCAAAAAAGGCTTCGATAGCCGCCTTGCTCTCGGAAAGCGGCGCGGCGCGAAGCATATCGTTGATGATCGCTTGGTCATGAAAAAACGGAAGACTTCTGTCCTCCGTTTCCCGGTTGTACCATTTTAGTGATAAATCATCTCCGTGAGAATCAGTTCCTCCGCTTGCTGCTTCAAGCTGTTCATGTGACTCGACCAGCCCATCGGGTCGGTCGCCTTGTCCGGTGCTGGATACTGCCGGATCAGTTCCTGCATCGTCAGGTCGATCTGCTCCCGCGCTGTCCGGTCGATGTCCGCCAGATGCTGATTCAACTGCTCCGACAGCATCAGATGGGCGTAGGTTCCCCTCCGTTGGTCCTTGAGAAACGTCTTGCGCAACATCCCATATTTCCCGATTCTCATCGGTTCGGTCAACGTCAGGTCGGGCAGCAGGTAATGCCCGCTCGGCGTGTAGGTCAGTTCCATGCTCGATCATCCTTTCACTTGTTTTAGCTTCATTGTGCGGCAAGGATTCTGGCCTTGCAACGGTACGACTCGCCTGTCGTTCTTTTTTTCGCTGCTCATCGCGGCGCATCGCCCGAACGGTGGATTCAATCTCGCGCAGCATCGTTTCAGCTACGTCGCTGATCACCGCGCCCAAATGAGAGAGTGCAGGAAGCGTATTGAAATAACCGACGGCAGACAGATCGTCAACGCTGATGTAATGAGAGGGTTCCAGACCGCAGCGTGTCAGCGCCATAAAGGCGACCGCATACCCGGCGGCTTCCCTGAACAATAGTTCCACATGCGGCTCGTCCAGTTCTTCCAGCAGGCTGCTGTCGCGTTCGGCTAGCAGCATCCGCACGTAATCGGCGCTATGATCCTCCACCGCGTTCCGGGCAGCGGACAACAGCGCGTCAACCAGTTCCATCCCCGATCCCGATTCGCTGCCAAACGCATTTTCCAGCGTTTCGATGACGGCCTCCGTATCCGGCTCCTCCATGCGCCACAGGGGGACGGTTTGTCGGCTTCGGCTCTGCGTATCTGACACATCGAAGACATGACGCAACCCCAAATGACTGCCCCGATCCTCGATCAACGCGATGCCTTTTGCGCCGCGCTTTACCCACCGGTTCAACCGCTTGTTCCAGATTTCAATCGCCGCGCAGGCTGTAGCATCTGGACGCTGCGCGTAGATCAACAGTTGATCCTGAAACGGATACTTGTAGTTCCAGGCTGCCGTCCGTAAAAAATCGGCCCAGCGCTCGGGATGATCCGAAACCGCGTGGGCTGTACTCGCGGCAAGCTCGGCGATTCGCTGTAGCTTTGCTGTCACCGGTCGCACCTCCTTATACGAAGGTAATTTGGTTCGTCAGACGAATGCCTTCCTCGGAATATCTTGGCGTGAGCCGAATAAGTCCATTTTGCTGAAGCCGATGCAGGTTGCGACGCACAGCAGAAGTGGAAAGACCCACCTCTGACGCAAGTCGCCTGGACGAAAGCAGTACCGCGCCGTTTCGCCCGCCTGCACGATCCAGCAAATAGCTGTACAGCAGCTTCGCTGCAGCGGGAATAGATGCTCCGGTCAGCAACCGGTAACGGGCAAGATCATTCATCGAAGTGCATCCTCCTATCGTTCCAGTTCAGACTTCTGCTTTAGTGGTGCCGATGAAGGGGAATGGAGGGGCGACGACAATTCATTTATTTGCTCCGGCCGAGTGAAGCAATATAAATAAAAGTTATAGTCGCCGGCACGCGGAAAGCATCGCAGATAGTAACGATGCTTTGCCGTCTGTAAACAAAAGCCATAGACATCGCTGTGCCGCGCGCTTGGTAGACGGGCCTCTGGATGTTTTATACAAAAATCGTGCATGCCACTGCGGTTTTGAAGCAGCCCCTGTTCCGTCAACGCTTGAATGACCGCTCCAAGCTCCTCCCGAAAATCAGGAGTTTTCAACGAAGAGATATGTTCGAACCAAGTCGCCCAGAATGCCTCCCCATCTTTGCCGAAATCACCGCGCACATGCCCAATACAACCGCGCTCCGTATCCTTCTCGATGGAGGCGGAATAAAAATAAGCCTCATCCTCAGATGTGGCAATCTTCAGCTTCTCAATCATGCTCTTTTCCTCCCAAACGGTAAGCTGTTTTTAATGGGTGCCGCCCGTACCAAAATCGTCGTAGCTGGACAAGTCGGCGTGATAAAACACAACATCCCCGTCTAGCAATGAGAACATCCCCCCGTAAGGATCGACAAAACTGCGCTGAAAACCTTCCATATGCCACTGGTTGTCCAGCGGCGCATTTTTATACTGCAAATGTGGGTGAGCGATGTCCTTATTGCGAATGGTTTCGATGTTAAAATTGACTACAAAATAGCCGTCACGCAGGAAGATCGGCGCATTGTCGTCCAGCCGGTGGGTACGTCCGTACTCGGCCAGATTCATGCCTGCTGGCACTGCATAGGGAGCAGCGGGAAGGCTATACTCGCCAAACCAGCGCTGCACCGAGGCATTGGCCCGCGCAGTATCAATGCCAGACGGTACCTGCATGCTGCCGATAAACGTCCGGAGCTGCGAAGGAAGTAACATTCCGTCGTAGCCGCCGACGTAAATCCGCTTTTGCGCCGCTTCCTTCAAAACCTGCTGTACATACGATGTCTGACTGCCGGAAGAACCATTCACCCTCCAAAGTGAACTGGCCGTGTTGGTTAGCTCCTGCTGCGACACATTGCGCAGACGGGTATCCAGCGTCACCAGCCGCTGCTCGGTGTCTTCCGTGGAGCCGATCCGAATAAACCGCTTGGTTCCCGAATGATAGTACAAGTCCACCTGTTGCCGGTTTTTGCCCTGCTTGTCAACGAAGTAAAAGGTAGGCGTGATTTTAATCCCGTCGCCCGCGCTGAACATGTTGCCGAGCGTTTTGACCTCAAATTTGAAGTGATAGCCTGTTTTTACGACAACATTTTTCTTTCCGCTCTCCGGGTGACTGCCGGGCCGAATCGGCAGCACGTAAGGGGCCGTATTACCACGCGCCGCGCCGTCGATCCCTTTTGTGCCAACCCAAAAGCTATTTCCGGTCGGCGTTGCTCTGCCTGCCGCCGTTCTGAACACCTTTTCCCACTGGTAGTCGGCAATATCGGTAATTCGGAAGTCGAACAGACGGCCAATAACCTCAACCGCCACAACTTGCGTCGCCACATGATTAGTTAAGTCCGAATTGGCATTACTTTGTGATGTGAATGAAACCGGACTGTTTTCGGCAAACGTGCGGAACAGTACATCATAATTTCCCTCATCTACCCAAACGGGCATGTAAAAAGTGGTTGTAAGCTGGCCGACAGGAATCGAAGTCCAGGTGTCCTTCGGAATCAACGTTGCGTGGTCAGCCTTGTATACATCGAATGGGAACCTTACCTGCTTGTCTCGCACGTATTTGGCATAGTCCCGATTGCCGTAGCCGGTAATGTCCCGGTGCGGCCCGCTGGTAGGAATCGTCACGGTAAAGGGACGATCCAGAATAAGCGCCGAGCGACCGGCTGTCGGCACCGTTTTTTGATTGTGTGCCTGATCGTCGGATACGGACGCCAGATTGACGACGGGCGTATGCACCGTCACCGGATTGATGCCATTGATCGGTAAGCTTTGGTTCGATCCGCCGCCGATGCCCTTGACCAACGTGTAATAAATCGTTCCCGTACTTGGCTGGCTCGCCTTGTTCGTTTTAGTCGCATCAATGACAAAGCCCGAACCATATAAAACGTCCTGCCCGATCATGGGAGATGCGGGAATCGCCCCCGGAGCGGGAGCCGTTTCCTCAACCGTCCGATTATCCATGATCGTTTGTCCGTTAAAGACGACCGTATCGTTTTTGACCTTGATTTTACCGACAGCATCTTCAGCCTCAGACTTCCAGTTCTCGCTCGGAACCGAAGGTCTACTGGAGCCGCCGTAAACCGTTTGTCCGGAAAGCACAACGTTGCGATACACCGGGTCCGTAATATGGGACGAGACCGCTGCATCATGGGTGGCGGAAACAGACGGTGCGGTATACCCGTTTGCTTGCAGCGTCACCGAACCGGCAGGCAGGGCATAGTTGGCGACTGTCGCCTTCTGTAAGCCATACACTTCCAAACGGTCTGCCAGCCAATAGCTGTACTTTCGCTCCACGTTGTAGCTTTGGGTGACGGTTTGCGTGTCGGATCGGGATACCGGAACCGTGGTCGAATGGCCTTCGCTATCCGGCGGGCCGGGAACATATTCCGTCCAACTCAGCGTATAAGTCCGGCTGACTGTAATCGGGTAAGATTTCGAGCCTTTCACTTCCGTGAACGTGTTGCGATACAAATACGCTTTGGCGCTCGCATTAACATAAAGGCTTTCTGAGGTCGGTATTCCCTTCAAAACGTCAAAGCGTTCTGCGCCGCGAGAATCCGCCTTGATGATCGCCGATGCCGTGGCATCCATCGCCTCGGCTTGCTGGCTCGCGCCAGGTAACGAGGTATCGCCGCCGCCACTGTCGCCTTTGCGTACGGTGTGATCCGAGGTGGAATCTCCGCTGTTACCATTCGCATCTTTCACGACGACCGTGATTTTGACGGTAATACTGGAGCCGGATGTGAATGGAATTTTGATCGGTAGCGATTTACTTGCCGTCAGCCCGCTGAGTGAGCCGGACTTATCGCTTGGCGTAACGAATGTTGCGTTCTCAATATTGGTGATCTCATACGTTTTGAGCGGCACGGGTGACTTCGCTTCAAATACAAAATTTCCATCCACAGAGGTGACGGAAGCATCGACGTGATCCGGCGCGTCAATACGAGAGGTCACGGTAATCGGGGAAGGAATTTTATAGATGCCGACAAAGTTGGAGCCGCCAGAGCCAACCAAGATGGAGCGTTCGAGCAGCTTCGCGTCGCCTTTTTCTTGTATGAATAGCTTCTCATCCGGCTTCTTGTTGTTTGTGATATAAGTGCGAACAATTTCATATGTCTGTCCGCCAGATGTGAGCTGCGGATCAAACGTATAGCTCGCTTCCTCTCCAGTCTCGTAGACGCCTTTGTCGACTTCCTTGAGCTTCGTACCATCTTCCTTTTGATAGATCGCCTTTACCGGGTTATTTTCAGCGTATTCGGCAATCGCTTCCGTTCCGCCAAGCGCAACCGTGAAGCTTCGCGTTCGCACCTTCGGATTCGTATCCGGATTTTCCTGCAACCAGCTTTTCTGCGTTAGGTCCTTCTTCGGCGATAGGTAGGAGCGGACAATACTGTACGTTTTCCCGTTATCCTCAATCGTCGCAGGAAACTCGTGGTTGATCGTCTCGCCGACTTTGTAGTCGCCCTTATGGAACGTGACCTCAGGCTGCTTGAGGATCGTTCCTCCCACGGTTTTCGCAACGACATCGACAGGAAAATTCGCGCTGCGATAGGGGACGTGAATCCCAAAGTAATCATCGAGATCATCCGGGTGCGCCCAAGGTTCAGCGTTCTTGATTCCTTCTAACGTGTAAAATGGTCCTTTGCGCACGTTTCCATTGCCATCGACGGATACCATAATTGCGTACAAGTACAGGTCGTCGTTGTCCTTGATGTCTCCCATGCCTGCTTGCCACATGCCGTCCGTTACTAAATCTTCACTGACTTCGTAGTAGGTCGTGACCGGCTCTCCGGGAATTGGGGGGTTCGGATTTTGCGCGACTTGACGAACCTGTTGATTGACAAAGGATGCGTGACTGCCGTTACGCGGATCACTGCACTGTTTGGATGATGTATTCGTGCAGAGTTGGTCACGACGCACCGTCCAACCTACCGTTCTGTAGCGGATGGACGAGGTTGCTGCTGTGCTAGTGATTTCAAATTTGATCTTACCCTCATCTACCCGGACAGCCGGTGTCGCGGCATTCGTAAGAATCGGAAAGCACGACAATAAAAAAGAGCATGCCAGCAGCATGCTCAACGCGATTCGTATGAATTTAGGTTTGCGCATCTAGTTCGAGTCCGCCTTTCTAATGATATGATTGCGGAACAAACTTGCATTCGGATCGACCTTCAACGTACTTCCCCAATCGCCGCCTACATTAGTGGATAGAGAAATATCGGCGTAGCCTTCGTACCAAACACCTTTCTCAAACGTTTGTTTTTTCGGGAACCACTCATCGTAAAGCAAGTCATTGCTTGCCTTGTACGAGACGAGTTTAATCCTGAACTTGGATCGCACAAAGTTGTTGCCGAACCCATCTTTATAAATCATGGATGGCTCGGGATCAAGATAGCCTTCCATCTGGATTTGGTTCTCTTTGACCCATTCTGCGTAGCGGCGAATATGTTTCAGTTCGGCATCAGAGTTTTGCATTTTGGTAGCAAAAACCGCCTGCGCCCACGCGTCATTAATCGTGTTGTAATTTACATTCAGCCAAAGCGCACCGAATGCTTTCAGTCTTCCCATCCAAATATCCACATTCTTCTTGTTGAATTCCGGCTTCGTCGAGTAGAGGACGGATGAAACTTTGCTGTCTGTTGGATGCGAAAATGGATAGCCCATCTCGTACATTTCGTTCGGAACGTCCGCAAGAATGTATGGATAATCGCTCGCATTCTTCGGTAAGTCGGTCGTGCGAATCAAGCGCCCCCATTGGTCGGTCTGCGCCGCGCTATCTTCGCTGGTCTTGATAAACACGGTGTCTGTCGGATTGTCCCAATCCACCTTCGCACCCAACACCTCGCTGACGAAACGGAGCGGCACAAACGTTCGACCGCCGCTCAGGATGGCTTTCGTATCCAAAGTGACCGCTTTGCCATCTACCTGCACAACATTTTGGTCAATCGTCAGAACGATAGATTGATCGTCTCTCGTAATCGGAACCGTCTGTGTTTTCGATTCCCAGCCGACTTTCGCTCCGAGCGATTCGGCGACAAAGCGTACCGGGACGAGCGTTCGCCCGTTCTCATCAATAAACGCCTGCGCATCGGGAAACCAGATTTTTTTGCCGTCCATGACGACGCTGACAAAGGTTGGCGGTTTACTGGCTGCGCTTGCCGCCAAACTGAATATACTTCCGAAAAGTGTCACAATGAGGAGGGATACTAACCTTCTTTTCAAATGCCTCACTCCCTAAAAAAAATGTGCGAAACTGGAAAAACTTGCTGTCGCCTACATCATAGTGCCGATTCTGTTGCCTGTCCACTGTCCGGCAGCCTCTCCTCTGCAGGAACCAGGAGCCGCTCGTTACTCCGTGCGCGAAGCCCTTCTTCTTATAACAACAACGACGATGACAAGAATCAGCAGCAAGCCCCCGTAGACGCAGGATGGGAGCAATCCAAATGAACCTTCATGAAGCGGAGAAACGTCCCCAGTAGCCTGAATCACGGTTCCTGATGGCATAGTCCGACCGTCCGTTACTTCAAAAGGGAAATCCTTCTGATCTGTGTGGTCACCCAGCGTTGTCTTTACTTCCGCCATGTAAGAACCGGGAGAAAGCGGCCTGTTTAGCTCCGCCATGTACTGTGCGACCGTGCCTGCATAAATGGAATCAACCGTTGATTTCCTTTCAAACAAAAGCTCGCTGGCATCGTCCTGCCGTTTGAGCCGCACCTCGATCTCCGGTTCGGACAAGCTATCGCCTTCATTGACCAGCAAAATCGTCAGGCTCGCTTTTCCGTTCTCCAGCGTGTATACGGCTGCGTGCGAGACAGCCTCAGGAGGCTTCGCTTCGTCCAACTTGTAGTTGAGTACGACCTGCAACCCGATTTTACGCGCCGCCGATTCCCTCATACTTTGATCGTAGACGCCGATGACGGACGCGTACTGGCCCGGCTCCACACTTTCAGGTATCAACATTTCCATCGTAAAGCTTTGCGTCTCGCCAGCGTTGAGGGTTATACTGCGATCCGGCGCCCTGTACCATGCAGCCGAACCGGTATCGGGATCGCTCGGTAAAGTAAAATCCTTACCGCCGCCCAATGCAGGCATGGCATCGGCCGCATAGAGCAGCGCTGTTATTTCCTCATCAGTGGGATTCGTGACGTGAACCTTGTAATCTCGCTTATCGCCGGGTACTATATCCTCGACATAAGCGCCCAACTCCGGATTGATCCGGTCGGAATCCCCACTGATGACCAATTGCTGCCCGTCCATAGGGTTTGTAAATCCGGCGGCTATCCAAAAAACGATTGCCGCCAGCACCAGTCGAATCCACATGATTGATGAACTCCTTTACTTCTATTCCACTTGTCATCGCTCACATGAGCGAATAGGCATACGTTCCAGTTAGAAGGCCGAGCCGAGGCAAGGGAGGGGCATATATCCCTTGCGCGCGGCTGCTTGCTCGCTGGCAAACGTTTCTTCGGCCGGATAGGTGTAACCGCAGGAACTGCGGTAGTACACCTTCATACTGCCTTTCCTTGCCCCGATGATCGTTGGACGTTTCACGATGCGGCTCCCGCCAAGCGCATAGTTGTTGTACACCTTTGCTCCGATCGGGATACCTTGTACAAAAGCCAAAACGCCCACATCATCCACCGTATTGTGCCAGTCCTCATCGGAGATCAGAGGCAGGGTGAACGTGTAGGACAGGCCATTTCGAGAGACCGTTTCGTTATATCGATTGATCCGGTAGGCCAACTCGTCCTGGATCGCCCGGACAATCGTGCTTCGTCGTACCTGTTCGAAAAGCGCAGCATCCTGCAAAAGCGGAATCGTCGTTTGCTGCCGGATGTCCTGCCGCAAGCCCTCATGCCAGCTTCGACTGGCCGCATCGTAAGCGAGTACCTGCTGGTCGAGCGTAAAGGAAAGGCTGTTTCCTGCCGAATCGGAATACGCATAAGGCTTCTTCGTTCCCCAAGCCGGTTTCATGACAGTTTTTCCGTCTGTCCCCGTCCATTCTTGCTCGGAATAGACGTAAAAGCCGTCGTACCCGACGATCACGATAGCTGGAATGTAGCGATGCAGGACACCTTGCGACACCGGATTATCCGCAGCGCCGAAGCCCGCGTCCAGCGTCCGGTAGAACGCCGCCAGTGCTTCTTCCTTGTTCAGTGCGACATGTTTGGCCGAGGCATATTGCGCTTCCTGCTGCTGGCTTGCGTTAACGACGAGCAACCTCGCGGCGTCGTCCACCGCCGCATCCAGCGCAGCGTCGTATCTCATCTCCGTCAGCACCGTCCGTCGCAGGGTATCCGTCTCATTCCGGTTGACTATCGCGAAGGGGAGAAACAACAGCGCGCCGACGATTGCCCATTCAATCCATTTCATTGCGCACCACCCCGCCATACGGAATCACGATTTTTTCATTTGGGCTGATGGTATTATTCAGAAAATCGAAGAGCAGCGTGCCTGCCGTTCGGTTCGTATTGCGCACAATCACCGAGAAGCTGTCACCCGCGCGCATCCGATAACGACGGCTTGGGTCATCCTTTGCTTCCCGATTGTCGGGAAACAGCACCGTCAGGATCTCCGCATTGAAAAACGCATCGTACTGTACCTCGTAGTTGCCCTTAAAGGTTTCGGGCCGTATCGGATCGTCGTAAACCGGTACATACTTCTTGCTGTCATGCTCCATCTGAACGTCAAAGCTATTGCCGGTCGCCGCAAGTGCGGTCATGAAATCGTTGTACATCGTTGGCGTGATGCCGCCTTTGTCCCGAACCGCATCGACGAAGGCTGTCGTCGCGCGCAAGGCAACCAGCTCCGAAATATCGTCCTGCTGGTCAAAGGCGGCAGAGAGCGGGTAGAGATAGAGCAGCAGAATAGCGATCAATACGGCGAAAATTTTGATCAAACTGTTCATGGCAGGCTCCTTAGTGTCAGGCGCTGCAAGTGACCGGAAGCGTCCCGTTCATAGGCGGGCTGATATCGCCCCTTCAGACGTATGCCTGCGGACGAAAGCCGCTCTCGTTCCAGCGGCGGCGCGAACCGAACGCCGTCTACCACCATTTCCGCATCTCCATCATCTAGGCGAGCGATAGCTTGCAGCACTTCCGCACCGGATACCGAACCGTCGCCCGAGAGCGGTACAGCGATTTGCTGCAAGTTACGATCCTGCGATTGGCCGGTTACATAGGCGAGCGAATTGAGTGAGGCACCGGTCTGAAACAAAATCAGACCGCTCCCTGCGGCCATGAGGAAAACGAGCAATGCTGCGCTCATCTCCAGCATCGTTCTTGGCGCATAGTTCATGCGTTACACCTCCTTCATGACGAAAGCGTCCAACCTGGGCCGGACGCTTTCGTAACCTCATTCGACCTTATTGCTGCCGGAAGACGATGCCGCGAATGACATTGCTGCTGTCCAGCACCAGCGTGCTGCGGAACTTGCCGCTTGGATTAACGTAGTTGATGTCCGCTTCGTCTACGGTCTGGCTAATCTGGCCGGGTGCGGCTCCGACGATTGCACCGTAGGTGATGCTATCCAGAGGCACACCGGTATTGACAACCTTGCCGTACCACTGACCGGTCGGGTTTTTGCCGGTAACGATCTGGATGCCAAATTGGTCCTGATCGCGGAACTTGCGAAGCGCGTTGACAACCTGACTGCCCGAAAGCGTCGTATTGTCATACACCGTAAACGCCGTTTGTGAAAGCTCCGTCTGGATATTGCTGAAATTGCTTTGAGCCGCCTTGGTCGAATCCTGGGCGGAAATAAACAGCACGACAGCCAGTGTAATGAGTGCGATGGCAAGGAAGATTCCTGCTGCCATGACAAGTGCCTTCTGCGCATTGGACATGTACAATTCTCTCCTTTGATTGGGGGGATAAAAAAAACGCCTTCCCGCTGATGAAGGAAAGCGTCTGTATGGGTTACTGGATGCGTTGAAGCTGATCGTAGTACACGGTCATCTGATGCAGGCTGACGACGACAAGCGGAATGACCAAATACCCGAATATCAGCGCCATCAAGGGGGCAAACCCGATCCAGCGGCCCCAGCCTGCCTTTTGTTCAATTAACTGTTCATACTCCTGCTTGCGCTGCTCCCGCGCAAACCCCTGCTCTGCTTCGAGATCGTCGAATGCCTGCCGGATCGTCAAATGCTGCGAAGCCATTCCCAGCTTTTCCACGATCCGAACAAAAGGCAGAAACGGTGCATCTTCTTTGAGCTGCGCGAGCGCCTGCTCCTCACCCTGTTCAAAATGAAGAAGGCAGGCTTGCAGTGGCTCCTTGAAGACCTGCGCGAACTGCTCCATCCATAGCAGAAGCTGTTCAACCGACATCCGTTCCATCCCGGCGAGCATGGCAATCACGGCCTGCAACTGATCCACCTCGTGTTTCATCTCCAACTGCCGCATACGCCGCTGGAACAGCCGAATACCAACTGGCAGCGTGTACCCGCCCCATCCTGCGGCGAAAGCCAAAAACGCTTCCCACCACGCCAGAAAAGGCCTATTCAGCTTCTCCAGCTTGCCCAGGATGCGCCGCGCAGCCTCTCGAAGCTGATCCTCTTTGACCTGTGCAGCCGGGTCCTTGCGCAGCAGGCTGATGACGCTATTTTCGCTTCGCGGCCTCACCTCCTTTAATTGATCGAGCATCCTGCGATCCAGCGCGGCGGCTTCCCGCGCCTTCGTTTCCTCCTCCGGGGACAACTGCCCGAAAAGTGTTCCCGGCTTCACCGGTGCATACAGCACCTGATGCCGCTCCGCTGCATGCAAGGACACGAACAAGCCCAGCACCGTCAAAAAGGCTGCGAACCCGGCCACGATCCGTTGCACGTAAAACCATTCGAGACGTAAGGGAGAGGCTGTATCCTTGAGCAGCCGGGTTATCCGTTCCGCTTCTCGCGAGCCGGGAACCGGCCCCAGCCGGTGGGCCAGCCAACGCATCCACGGCCAGCCATAGACCCGTTGCTCCCATCTTTTTCGGCTGGTGGGCCTTGCGGTCGCATCCAGCTCCGACAGGTTGCGCAGCAGCACGTAGCATAGCCACACGACGACAAGCAGACAGAGTTTGACGGCCCAACCGAAAGCGCTGGCGTAGAACGTGTCCATTGCCGGAAAAAAGTGGCTGGCCCAGGCTTCAATCGGACGGGTAAACAGCAGCGGCAGCAGCGCGATAACGGTCAGCCCCTGTAATAAGAAGCTGAGACGCTCGCGACGCAGCAATTCCAGATTCAGTTCGATGGACAGCTTTTCCAGTCCCTTGAGGTAGACCGAACCGCTTTCCGTTTGCTGATCGCCATGCTCTTTGATGAGATACGACAATCCCGCAAATCCCTGCAAATAGCGATTCGGGGCATGCTCCACATATTGCGCCAGTTTATCTTCGGCGTCGCTGTCCGTCAGCATGTCGAACAGTTCTTGCCCGTGCAGCGCCATTTCATACGGCGCGCTGTCAGCCGATTCATAGACGGCTTCATCCACCATCCCGTGACGATGGTAATGATGTCTCACATCCCCAAGAAACAGGCGAAGTTGTCGCAGCAGCCGCATTTCGAGCCGATAAACACCCATATCCGAGAGGATGCCGTGGCCGACCCAAAGACCAATGCCGAGCATCGCCAGCGTGTAAGGGTCGCTCACCGCCAAAACAAGCGGAATCGCGGCCAAAAACAGGACAAGCCACATCAAGAGCGCCGATTTCATCACCTCAAGCCGAAGCTTCCATTCGTCCCCGAGCCGCAGGATGACCAATCGCCTGCGAAGGTGCTGCAAGTACATCCTTAAAACCGGCATCTGCTCGCAAACGCTGTATAGCTGCTGCATGAAGCTGTAAACCGCCTGCTTGCGAGGCGCTTGCCCCGGCTTACGCAGCGCTTCGTAGCGCCGGACTGCCGCCACCTCCGAATCACGCCGGGACAGCCACAGGAAGGCCGCGACAGCGGCAAGAAAGAGCACGGTTGCGATGCCGAGCAGAGGGGAGAGCCATTCCCGAATCATGTCTCATCCCCCCAATGGGATGCCAGAAACGCATCAAAGACGGCCTGATCGGGGCCGCTCAAGTATTCCGCAATCTCGCAGCGACTTTGCTCGGACAGGGGATGAACGGCAACGTAACGGCCGCCCTGGTATTCGACGAGATTTCGGGCGGTGTACAGCGGGCGATCCGTCGAGCGGCGAAAGTATTCGAGCGTCGTTTCCATAAAGGCTGCCATCCGTTCGTCCTTTGTCATTTTCCCTCGAAAGGCTTCCGGGTACGCCGTCTCCTGCGGCACTGGGACGCATTCCGTAATGCGCTCGATATAGCGCCGTCCGTCCAGGTCGCGGCGGAGGTGAATATCGAAGTTGACGACGCTGACGACCTGCTGCTCCGCCACACGCTCGTTCGTAAACACCTTTGTTTTCAACAAGGAATTGCGGAGAGACAGCACAAGGTCACGGAAGGTTTTTGCGTGATGCGTGAACAAGGTGAATAATGACGCCACCTGTGCCATCTGAACCATCCAAGCGGCGACCGGATCGGTCGCTACCTCGCCCAAAATATTGACAGAGCCGTCCGTCTTTTTCTGGATGTCCAGCCCCTGTTGACCGGAAATCGTCTCGGTTTCGCGCAGGCTGACGATGTTGCGTTCTGGATAAATTTTGCGCAATTGAAGCTCAAAGCTCATTTCCTGTACCCGGATCGGCAGCACTTCTGGAATATGGCGAACCATCGCCATAAGCAGCGTTGTTTTGCCGCTGCCCTGCGCGCCGGTAATCGCTGTGATCCGCGCACCCGATACCAAGTAACGAATGAGGCCAATCGGCAATTCCGCGCCTTCGTCCTGAATCAACTGCTCAAGCGTCGCGCTTTTCACGTCGAATTTGCGCACAAAAAAAGCCCACGATTCACTGAATCGGGGGCGCAGCACGACGACGCGGGAGCCGTCTGCCATTTCATTGACCTTAAATCCGTTCGCCTCGGACAACTGGCCGGGAAAATTGTGCTTATAGATGATCTGGCAAACGCGTCGCAGTTCCTGCTCGGAGCCGAAGGACAAGAAGCTCAGGTGGATGGACTTCCCTTTGTAAAACAGCCATACGCTGTCATGCGAACGGGGCAGCGACTGAAGTTGTGCGTCCTCCTCCAGCGACCATTCGCCCTCCCACATGAGCGGCGGCAGACCAGATACGCCCCCGGATACGCCGTCCACACGCATGTCGCGCAGCTCGTCCACGACGCTGAATCCTTTGTAATGCTGATAAATCCGCTGGACGACAAGTTGGAGCTTATCGTCCGTCGTCAAACACGGCGCTTCATGGGCGAAGACGCTACGAATATCCTCCGCCGTAATCCGGTACGTTTCAAGCTGGCCCTCCTCGTTTCGTCTTTGCCGATCCCATTCATAGGTTTGAACGAGCCGGTCGAGCGCATGAAGCCCGGCTTCCTTTTTATATGTGTAAAGCAGAATATCAAACTGGTCTTGCGCGGAGAGGGACTCCGGCTGATGAAAAGGCAGCAGGAGGTTCAAATGCGCATCGTCCAACTCATAGCGCTGCGCGAGCAGGTCGGCAATGATCTCCTTGACGTATTCCTTGTCCCGCAGATCACCGGAGGTGCAGCCCCGCAGCGCCTTTTTCAGCTCCGCCCGTTTGCTTTTTCGGCGGCGGTATTCTTCCTCCGACAAACCGAAGTCGGCCAGGTTGCTGCTGGTTAACTCGTGTAGCGTTGCTTTTACGAAAGTGGTCATCGCTTCCAGCGTATATACCGATGTGTCGTCCGTCCGTTCCGGCAATCGTCGACTCAGGCGCAAATAAAGGAAGAAGATTGAAAGCAACAAGAACGCGATCAGGATGAAGGCATTGAGCATAGCCGTCATGGCGTGTCGCCCTCCTTCCCGCCGAAAAGGGGCTGCCTTGCGCCTGCGCTGTCGATCACAGCCTGCGCCAATCGTCGCACCTGCTGCATGAACAGGTGGTTCTCATGACCGCTTGCTATCTTCCTGTTGCGAAACCAGTAAGGATTCGCTTCGCCATGCTGTGCCGCATCCATCCAGCCTGTATTATGTGAAACAGGGTACACGGACGGTCCTATACGGAATTGACGCATGAGATTTTTAGAAGTGAGCGTCGAATAAGGGTCGTACTGTCCGAACACGAGCAGCGTTCTTCGGCCTTGCAGCATCGCTGCTTCTGCCGATTGAAAAAATCGCTCTAGAAGGAGACGGTTTTGCGGCAGGCAGACGACCCATACGTCGGCCTGCTGCCGCAGCATTTCGTTCCAAGCCGACCCGCTGCCGCTCCCCCCATCCAACAGCACTACATCGTAAGCGCGGCGGGCAACCTCAAGCAGCGGTGTGAGCCATTCTTTTGCCGTTTCGATAAAGATATCCTCTTGCTTGATGGAGCCGTGCAAAATATCTAGGCGATCCCGCAGCAACGGATGGGCATAGTCACGCAGCATGACAGGCTCCAGCTTGCGGTTTTTCAGCAGACGCAAGAGCGCATCAATTCCCGTGTCCGGGGTATGCATGTCCTCTCTTGCGGCAGGTCGATAATAGGCTCGTTCGACAGCGGCGTAGCTGCTTAGCAAATGCCCGAGCAGCAGCAATCGCGCCGAATATTCCAAACCCATGCACGTCGCCGCGGCGAGCAGATTGGTCGTTGTCCCGGCCTGACCGGATACAGGACTCCAAAATACAACGGTAGCTCCCATAAACGTTCTCCTTTCTACCACACCCGCACCCGTTTACGGGCGATTGCCCAGGCTCGTCGCGCTGTCTTGCGGTCGCAATCGCAAAGCTGCTCCAGCATCGTCAGCAGCATCTCGCGAAACGCCCCGGTCAGCCCGCGAAGGTCGATGCGGCCGTGGTGTTGATTGTTCAAATCGACGGCTGCATCGCGTTCGTCCAAAGGGAAGCGAAACACCGTATCCTCCAACTGGATATGCCGCAACCGCTTTTCGGCTCGCCACGCTGCCAGCTTTCCCGGTACGTATGGAGAGAGCAACTCAAAAAACGAGACAGGCGCTTCCACGTCCTGCAAGCCCAGTCGAAGCATCAGCTCCTCGTTTTTCTCCAGCGACAACCGTTTCCCGTCCCAGCACCACACTCGCTTGTCAAACTGGGACAGGTTGTGGTGGAAAACAAATTCCGTATGATCCGTGTCCACCAGCATGATGTCGTATGCCGGTGTCGTCCCTGCCTGTGCCAAGCCTAGTTCAAGCTGTTCGGGAGTGAGATAGCCGTAGGCCACATCCATACCTTCAAATTCCTGTATGGCGCTGCTCACATAAGCATGCGGCAGATAACCACGAATCGACTGCGTGACTGTAGAATCCACCAGCAGCACTTTATTCCCCAACGCCACAAGCAAGCGGCCAAGCACCAACAAAGCATGCGTCTTGTCCGCTACGCCGATAAAAACAATTTTTTTCATATCCGCACTCCTCATTGATTGAAGATGTTTTCCCACTTATCTTCGCTCGCCGGAGGCGCTTCGGTTGCAGGAGGCGTACCCGATGGCAGCGACGGCGAAACGGCAGGAGGTGGCGTCTGTTGATTTTTCGGAGATTGCGTAGCTGCAGCACCAGCAGCACCAGCAGCATCACTCACGCTAAGCTGCGGACCATTCGTCGAAACTGCTGATTCTCCAGACTGCGGTGTTCCTACTGGCTGTGCTCCGCTCATGGCAGTACCCTGCCGAGTCGTCATCCGTTCGTTTTGCAACTGCTGCTGCACGGTTACACTACCGCTGGTGACGCGAAGCTTCTCCGAGTCGCTGACCGCCTTCAAATTGCCATCAAGCGTTTGTCGCAGCGCACGGGCAAGTTCGATTTTTGCGGTTTCGAGCAGATTGGGATCGACCGCCATCAGGTTCAATACCTTCTGATTGGCCGGATAGTTGACCACAGCCGCTTCCTGTAAGCCCGGCTCGATGTACGGGAGGGCATACAGCCGCGCTCCCTGCAAGTACGCATCAATAATGGCGCTGGACGTTTGGAGGATGTCCATCTCATTCAGTTCCAGCCACACAACCGTACCGGACAGCTCCTGTACCTTCTTTTTAGATAAAAGAACAAAGTCCTCGCCGGTTGGAAAGCCGATGCGAACGTCTATATATTGGTTAGGCTTGAGATTAGAGGGAAGCTGAATGACCTGAAACTCCTGTATGCGCAAATCCTTCGGAATGGGCTGTCCTTCGTACAATAAAGAGGAAAGTAGCGGCATTCCTGATGCAAGCTCGATCTTGGCGTTTTTGCCGATGATGCTTTCCCGGTCGGTGATTACGCCCGGCGGAACCAAACTGACGGGCATCGGAACAGCCTTGAGGTCATCCGCTTTGAGCGAGACGCCTGCCGGTATCGTTTTTGCAGTCGTCCAGACATTTCGGCTGTTTTGCTGCTCCTCCTTTTTCAATTGCTGAATCCGCCGCTCATACTCCTCTTTCATCTGTTGCTGCTTTTGCTGCTGGTCGGTGTGCTGCATCAGCATATACAAGGCCGCTGCTACCAGAAGCGCCACGCTGATCGCAATGGCTCCCATGATGAGCGTCTTGCGGTGTCGATACGTCCATGACATCGTTCACGATCTCCTTTCATTATATAGAAGATACCTTGCGCTTCTCTTAACGCGCTTCGCCTCGCGGACGCGGCTTTGATGGGGCTTGCTCCGCTTGTCGTTGTGCCAGCTTCTCGGCCGCCCATGTGGGCGTATGCTCCGGCTTCAGGAACCCCATCAGGTCTTCCCGGTTATAGCGGTATTCATCGCCGGAATAGAGGGTTTCCGCATAGACCGCCCGCCCACGTGAGTTCCCGGAGGCACCGAAGCCTCCCGTTACCCAAATCAACTGATGGTCTGCCGTGCGAAATTCCGGCCGCAACCAATCCAAACGGGTCACAACAATTCTGCCGCCGAGATCATCGTCACTTTTGATGGGCAGGCATTGGTCGGGTTGAATGGGAGGCATCGGCTCCGTGATCGTAGCGCGCTCGGTCTGGAGTTTCTCGATTTCCCATTGCAATAGCTTGGTAAATTCCTGCATTGCGACCAGGTAATCCGCATATCCTTCTGCACCGTAATACTGATCGATGCCAAACAAATTATTCTGCGAGCAGTAGCAAACCAAATAGGGCTTTTCGGTATTCGTGATGTCGATGCCTAAAACAACCTCCACCCTGCCAATGGGTAGCGCTTGATAGACTTCGTAGTCACCGGCCATTCTTTTCTCTTGCTCCATCGTCATCCCTCCCGGTTCTTTTTGTGGTCACGTTTCTTGTGCCAGCCTTCGGCTTCCTGAGCCTGCTTGCGCAGTAGTGCTTCTTCCTCCTCGGATGGCCTACTACGCGCAAAACCCGGCTTTTCTTTCATCAGACGTTCATACTGACGCCGTTTTCCTTTCGTAAAGTCCATTGATGATCTCCTCCCCGAAAATGGGCATAAAAAAAGCTCTCCGTCAGGGGAGAGGGCGCATGAACAGGGCGGCAACGGGGGAATTACCGTTCGTGCTCCCTCTGCCGCCTTTTGTACCAGCTTTCCAGCAGTTGCACGATTAGGTCTTCCTTTTGTTTTTCCGAGAAATCTCGTGGGAAAAAGCGGTCGATTCGTTCTCGCTGAATACTCATTTTTTCTTTCTGATTCGGCTTTTCCTCCGTCAGTATGGTGTAAATGACATCTGTATTCAGCCTGCCTTCTTGACTCATCTTTTTCATACGCTGAGCTTGAGCAAGTGAAGGCGTGCAGTCCTCGGCCTGCATGGTCTCGAATAGGGCTTGCTGTTCTTTCTCGGCCAAGTAAGATAACTCAACGGCAGGATTAAAGGCAATCCGTTTGTCATCTACCATTTCGAGAATGTGAGGAGTGAGTTCGGTTAGGCGAACGTATCTAAATATTTGGTTTTTGCTTTCGCCCATCTGTTCTGCTAATATCTCACTTGATTTCTTTGCAGCAGACTTGTTCCCAACTTGGGAACGAGTTAAATCTGTTCGTTGTCCTTGTCTGTTCATAGCTTCCAATTTCATTTTGTAGGCAAAAGCTTTTTCACTCGGAGAAATATACTCCCGTTGCAGGTTGCTATCCACCATGATGATAGTCGCCTGATCGTCATCCAACTCGCGAACGAGACATGGAATTGTCTCCATACCAGCCAATTCACTTGCCTTCTTTCGACGATGGCCGGATACCATCTCGTATCCACCGCCTACCTTTGGCCGAACTAAGCCGGGAACAAGGACACCATACTGCTTGATACTATCCGCCATTTCTAACATCGCTTCATCCGCCCTTACCTTAAAGGGATGACCGGGAAATTCACTAATTTCAGCCAATGGAATATCCATCACCTTTTCCCGTTGCGAATCGTTGCGGCTTTCCTCTGTCGAGAATAAATCATCGACTTTGGTCAGCTTTATGCTGGCGAGCCGATCTTCTTTCGCTGCCAATATCCTGCACCTCCTTCGTAAGTGCAGCGTAGGCTTTAGCAACCTGTCCGTTCGGATCGTGGGCGTAAATGCTTTTACCCTTGGCGCTTGTTTCCGCCGCGCGGATGGACAGGGGGATTTCTGTATTGAATACACGCAGCTTATCCCCATAATCCCGACGCAAAACTAAAGAAATGTCTTTGGCGAAATTGGTTCGGCTGTCTACCATCGTGAGCAGCACACCGTCCACAGCCAGCTTCGGATTAATTTGACGCCGAACGCGGGCAACCGTCTGCAAAAGCTGCGTCATGCCTTTGGCGGGCAGATAGTGTGCCTGTACCGGGATGATGACGCTATCCGCCGCTGCCAATGCGTTGATCGTCATCATGCCCAAGCTCGGCATACAGTCGATCAGGATAAAATCGTAATCTGCTTTTACGGAATCGATGTACGAACGCATAATCGTTTCCCTGCTCATCGTATTGACGAGCGCCACTTCGACTGCCGATAATTCGATGTTTCCCGGCATCAGGTCGATACCCTCGTGATGGTGCAAAATACCTTCCCTCGGTTCATACGGCTCCTCCGTCATGCCCTTCACTAGCATTGTGGCGAGTGAAATGGACAGACTATCCGGTTCATGGAAGCCTAACGAATCCGTCAGGTTGCCCTGCGCATCCGCATCCAACAGCAGAACCTTGTTGCCATCAGCCGCCAAGCCAATGCCTAGGTTGACCGCTGTTGTCGTTTTGCCGACGCCACCTTTCTGATTGGCGAGAGCGATTACTTTGCCCATCCAACAATTCTCCCTTCACGCAAAAGAGCCGACTGCGCTGAACATTCAATAGTCCAGACAATCGGCTTTTTGAAAAGTATCTATATAAAAAGAAAACGCCCCAATTCAGGACGCTCTCTTGGATATTTCAATATTTTATGGAAGGTTTTATTGTCCCACATTCTAAATAGGCATATCCCTATAGACGAACTGGGTGCGCTCGTTCAAGAGGGACTTGGGTTAAATCCGTTCGCCCCCAGCTTGTTTGTTTTTTGTAACAACGAGCGCAACAAACTGAAGATCTTGTATTGGGAACACAACGGCATTTGGTTATTCTACCGACGACTGGATCGCGGCACCTTCCAAATGGCCGACCCATCAGGAGCGGACGTTTGCGGTTTCCGCGCGCGAACTACGCTGGTTGCTCGACGCCTTTCTCTTAACCAGCGGCAAGCGCATCCGAAGGTGGTAGCCGAAACCGTCATTTGAAACAAATTCCTTCCTTTTCTCGCCATCGCTTACGAGAGGTTTCGGCCTTCTCACGTTGAAATCGAAACGTATGGAAAAACGAACGGATTCCCTCAACGCAGAACAACTTCAACAACAGAACGAAAGCTGGTCCGCCAAAACGCCGAGCTGTCCGCCAAGCTGAAGTGGTATAAGGAACAGTTCGTCTGGCGCAGCATAAGCGCTCTGCCGACTCCAGCGAGAAAACGCATTTGGATCAGTTGGAGCTGAAACAACTTTATTTCTTACCCGCAAGTAATTTAAGCTGGTTTTAGTATGTTTTTTGATACTGTTTTAATCAACTTTACTATCAGATGAAAATTGAGAAAAACTTTCAAGAGTCAATGTCTTAACGATGTAGTTCTTTGGCGGATTTAGCGTCCCGGTTGTGCAACCATTGAACCAAATCGCCAGTAGCGCTTCGTTGTGCTGCATCCAAAGGGGTCAATCCGTCCCACACGGAAATCCAGTTCAGTTCGGCCCCTCGTTCGAGCAAATACTCGGCAGAGTGCCGCTGTCCGCCGTGGCAAGCGCACCAGAAGGCGACGGTAACTTCATCTGGAGGTGGATTGTGCCCGGCTCCCCACGGATATCGCTGTGTAAGTGTGGTCCCGGTAAAGTGGGCTTCCATGTCATCCAACAGTCCGAGCGCGGCCGCATGCCAGAGAGCGAAGCTTGCGCCGCGCTCAACCAGACGATGTGCAGCCCTCCACTGCCCAAAAGCCACTGCGTCGTCCAGCGGCGTTCCACCGGCGATGACCGCACCCGACGCCTCAATATCAGCGCCGGCATCGAGAAGCGCGTCAAGCACCTCGATATCATCGCTGCTCGCAGCCCAATGAAGAGGTGTCTCGACATGAGGGCCGGCGATTCGAGTGTTCACCTCAGCGCCAGCATTGACCAATGTGGCTATCGTCGACGCACCGTTTGGAAAATGGCCGGGCCAGTCGGTAGCCACATGCAACAGCGTACGCGATACGTTACCGTTGCGCATATCGCTTCCGATAATTCTCGCCGTAGCCAGTCCCGGATTCTCGGTGAGCAGCTTCTGCAATCCCGGGATATCGCCGGTGCGGATTACCTCGAGCAAGGTGACCGCAAGAGGCTCGTTTTCGGAAATTATCACAATGTAAAACATCCCTTCTAAAATTTTTATCCTGAAATTATTATTCCAAATTATAACAGTGTAATGCGGAACGTCGCAACAATGCTCGATAACCATAAGCGTCAAATAGCCCTCAGTTTGACATCAAGGTGGGGACTGTTTGACGCTTACACATATTCCTACCACGCGATCCGCTCCACATGACTGAATACGTTTAACAGGTAAATCATTAATACTACTACACGGAAATATGTATCGAAAAATTAAAATAAACTCATCCAGCGAACGGCGGTTAACCGTCCACATAGGCTGTCGCCCCTTCCAGGATCACTGCAAGCCGCCCCCATTGCGATAACTGTGGCTAGACGGAAGTATCATTATCCCTCCGCATGGATTATCGCCTAAATGATACCATCATTTATTTTTGCACAGGTAATGATCGCTCGCACCCAAAATAAAGGATGGTCGTGGCGTACCTGCAAAATGGCTTTCCCTTTCAGGCATGCGGGGAACGTACCGGATGAGAGGTTATGTTATTGTCAAAGAACGGTCGAGGGACATCCCCTCTACCATCCGTTTCATATTTGAAGTCAAACCGGACCCTTCTCTCACAAAAATATTTATGAAAATAAAAGCGGCAGCATCAAACTCTTCATAGAGCTTGGAGCTGCCGCAAATTATTGTGTGTAACTGCATCCTTTCCGTATGTTTGAAAAACTCTTTAATAGAAGATATGCTCTAGTGTTTTAGGACAATGATCATTTCATAGCATTCGCGCAAGTGCGAGTCCTCCTTCGAGATCAGGTTTACAAAGTCTTTCATTTCCTCTATTGCCCACCGCACATTCCCCAGAATTTCACAGCAGACATGAACTCCGCTCATTCTGTTTTCAGCGTATAAAGTAAATTATTTTTCTCGGAAGTGTCCGATTTCCCCAAAAAAATGAAACGGATAGTAGAAGGATATTTCAGAACCTCTTCTCAATCGAATTATGTTGAATAAGGAGTTCGCCCATGCCACACAATCAAAATCAACCAGTTCTCGAACCTGATCCTTACCAACTTCTTTTTCAGACCATGCCCGATGTCGTAAACGTCGAGCAAATGTGTACCATGTTAGGCGGCATTAGTACCAAAACGGGCCGCAAATTACTCCAATCAGGGCGCATCGCCCACTTTCGCATCGGGCGCTTCTACAGAATCCCGAAGCTGAGCATCATCCATTATTTACGGGAAATTATGATCCCCGGCACTCCACTTGACTATGACGCTTTACAGCATTGAACTATTCTTTCTATGCCTGTTATCATTAAAGTGTCGATGGTAGGAAGCCGGGCTGCTATCCTGGGAGGGATTACGATGGTAGCAGGCCATCTGCAAGAAAAGAAAGGGAATTATTATATCGTTCTGAACTACAAAGACGAAGAGGGAAAGCGGAGAACTAAATGGATTGCAACAGGGCTACCGACAAAGGGAAACAAGAAGAAAGCAGAAAGTATGCTGCAAGACGCACGCAAGAGCTTTGAAATTCCTTCTGAAATGATTGTCGAGGAAATAACGCCGTCGATTGAGAAGGAAGCCCCTCCAGATGCGGACGGTCCAGCCGGTGTTCTTTTCAGCGATTTCATGTTGGAATGGCTGGAAATGATGAAGCATCGAGTCGAAGTCACTACTCATGCCGCGTACACCTTTGGGGTCAAAGGCCGAATCGTCCCTTACTTTCGTGAAAAAGGATTTCGACTGCTGGAGATACAACCCAAGCACTTGCATGATTTTTACCAGCACATGTTAAAGGAGTTCAAGCTTTCTACAAGTACCGTACAACACTTTCATGCCTATATCCGTCAAGCTCTGCAACACGCACTTAAAATGGATATGATTTTAACCAATCCGGCTGATAAAGTTGAGCGCCCAAAAAAGAACCATTTTGTAGGAAGCTTCTACAACGATCAAGAGCTTCAGGAGTTATTCGAGGCAGTAAAAGGCGATCCAGTCGAGCTTGCCGTCCTACTGGCCGCTTTTTATGGTTTACGGCGCGGCGAGATTGTAGGGCTCAAATGGCAGGCGATCAACTTTCAGAACCAGACACTTACCATCCAGCACACCGTCATTCCTGTTTCCTATGAGGGCAAACAAATCACAATCGCAAAGGACCGGGCCAAAAATAAATCCAGTCGTCGCACCCTTCCCCTCGTCCCGGCGTTTCAGGAATTGCTTTTGCGATTACTGGAGGAACAGCAGCGAAATCAGGCGCTCTACAAAAGTTCGTACTCCAATGACTACAAAGACTATATCTATGTAGATAAGCTAGGGCAATTGATAAAACCGGGGTATATTACGCAGCACTTCCCGATTGTGCTAGAGAAGCATAATTTGAGAAGGATTCGCTTTCACGATCTTCGGCATAGCTGCGCCAGCTTATTGCTGGCAAATGGCGTTAATATGAAGGACATTCAAGAATGGCTTGGGCATAGCCATTACTCCACGACGGCTAACATTTATGCTCATCTTGACTACAGTTCAAAGATTTCGTCGGCACAGGTCATGAGCAACACTTTACAAATCCCAATCATGCAAAAAGCTCCTGAATCGTCACAAGGACAAATTCAAGAGCTCGTTAATTGTTAGGGTGGTGCGGTCAAGAGGACTCGAACCTCCACGGTATTGCTACCACTGGCACCTGAAGCCAGCGCGTCTGCCAATTCCGCCATGACCGCACATTTTTACCCTCATGTGCCTCTCGGAAAACGGAGAGAACTACAGGAGAGAACTTGGAACCAATAATTCGGTAAAACCGCATAACCACAAGGGTTTTGGGGAATCTCAACCAGCTTTCGCACAAGTACCTGAACCGTGCGCGTCTGCCAATTCCGCCACGACCGCATATTCCGACACGAATCATGTCGCGTCAGAATTATAATATAGCACAGGTAAAATTAACATGTCAAGACATTTTCTCAGTTACCGAGAGCCAACTCCAGCAGCGCCTTCGTAATCGTCGTCTTCGTAATTCTGCCGACGACTTCGACCTTGTGCGGATCGTCGGCAGAAGCGCTCGCGCTTACGACGGGAAGGCTGTCCACCTCGTGTTGGATCATCTTGCTCGCGGCGGCGAGCAGCGTATCCTCCGGCGCGACCGTATGAATGTTCGGTTGACGCGTCATGACGAGACCGATCGGCATCGCAGCCGCCGACGCGTTGCCAAGCGTCACCCGCAACAGATCCTTGCGGGATACGACGCCCGTCAACGCGTCTTTGTCGTCGGTCACGAACAACGTGCCCACGTCTTCAAGGAACAGCGCGACGACCGCGTCCCCGACGTTCGTCGTTTCGCGGATGACGACCGGCGCGGATTGGTAATCCCGGACTTTCATTTCGAGCAGCCGCTCCATATCGGCGCTCTTCCTCCGCTCGGAGGCGCGGCCCAACGTGTAACCGACTTTGGGCTTGGCTTCCAAGTAATTCAACATGACGAGCATCGCTAAGTCCGCGCGGATGGCGGGCCGGGTGGAATTGAGCCGTTCGGCGATCAATTCGCCGGAGATCGGATGATGATCTTCGACGATCTTCAAAATTTGCTGTTGTCGGGACGTCAGTTCGATGGCGATGGCGATGCCCTCCTCGTCAACCCTTCATCCCATTATCATATCAAACAGCGTCGGAAGAAGAAAAGGGAGCGGACGAAATCGGACGCGAGCCGCCTTCCGACGGGCCGTAAGCGATCGAAGCTTGAGCCGCGGCGATTCTTGCCATGGGCAACCGGTAAGGCGAGCAGCTCACGTAGTCCAATCCGACCCGGTGGCAGAAGAAAATCGAGTCCTTGTCGCCGCCGTGCTCGCCGCAGATGCCCGTCTTCAGCTTCGGTTTTACGGCTTTGCCGGAAGCGACGGCCCATTCAATCAGCTTGCCGACGCCGTCCTCGTCGAGCGTCTGGAACGGATTGACGGGCAACAGCTTGAGGTCGAGGTAACGCGACAGAAATTTGCCTTCCGCGTCGTCCCGGCTGTAGCCGTAAGTCATCTGCGTCAGATCGTTCGTGCCGAAGGAGAAGAAATCGGCATGGCTTGCGATGGCGCCGGCGGTCACCGCCGCTCTCGGAACCTCGATCATCGTGCCGACGCGGTACGGGATCGCTTGAGCGTTCGCCTCCGCTCTCTTCGCCGTTCGATCGATCGTATCGCGCAAGGCCTCCAGTTCGTTCGCGTGGCCGACGAGCGGAACCATGATCTCCAATTCGACCGCAACGCCGCGCTCTCCGCAACGGGCGGCAGCCCGGAATATCGCTTCGGCCTGCATGTCGTAGATTTCCGGATGCACGAGCCCGAGGCGGCAGCCTCTGAGGCCGAGCATCGGATTGGCTTCCTCCAGCTCCTTCACTTTGCGCAGCGCGGCAGTCAAGGCCCGCTTCCGCGCCGCCGTTTCATCCGACCGGACGACTTCCCGTTCGAGTTGTTCCAGCTCGCGCAGAAGCTCCTTTTCGTCCGGCAGAAATTCGTGCAACGGAGGATCGAGCAAGCGGATCGTAACCGGAAGTCCCGCCATCTGTTCGAACATGCCTTCGAAATCGGCCTGCTGCATCGGAAGCAGCTCTGCGAGCGCTTGCTTGCGTTCCTCGTCGTTGTCCGCGATAATCATCCGCTGGACGACGGGCAATCGCGCCGGACCGAAGAACATATGTTCCGTCCTGCACAAGCCGATGCCCTGCGCGCCGAATCGTCTTCCGATCCGGGCGTCTTCGGGATTGTCGGCGTTCGCCCTGACCTCGAGCCGGCGAATATCGTCCGCCCAAGCCAACAATTCCGAGAGCGCCTCCGTCATCATCGCCTCGCGAAGGGGGACTCTGCCCGCAAGCACGCGGCCGCTCGCGCCGTCGATCGTAATCCAGTCTCCTTCCTTGACGGTTCTGGATCCGATCTTCATCCGCGCTTGGTCCTCGTCGATCGCGATATTCTCGCAGCCGCATACGCACGGCTTTCCCATTCCTCTCGCGACGACGGCGGCATGGCTGGTCATGCCGCCCCGGCTCGTGACGACGCCTTCCGAGACGAGCACGCCGTGAATGTCTTCCGGCGTCGTCTCCGGGCGAACGAGCACGACCGGAACGCCCTCCCTATGACGCTCGGCCGCGACATCCGCATCGAATACCACTCGTCCGGACGCGGCTCCAGGGGACGCGGGCAAGCCGACGGCGAGCACTTCGGAAACGTGGCTCTCGTCGATGCCCCGATGCAGCAATTGATCCAGATGCGAAACCTCGATTCTCCGCAGCGCTTCTTCCTTCGAGATCATGTCCTCCCGGACGAGCTCGACCGCGATCGCGACGGCGGCTTGGGCGTTTCTTTTGCCGTTTCTCGTCTGAAGAATGTACAATCGGCCTTTTTCGACCGTGAACTCGATATCCTGCATATCGCCGTAATGTCGCTCCAACCGCTCCGCCACCTGCGCCAGCTCTTCGTATACAGCCGGCATTTCCATCCTCAGCTCGGAAATCGGCAGAGGCGTTCTCGTGCCGGCGACGACATCCTCCCCTTGAGCGTCGGCCAAGTATTCCCCGAACAATTCCTTCGCCCCGGTCGACGGGTTCCTCGTGAAGACGACGCCCGTTCCGGAAGTTTCGCCCATGTTCCCGAACACCATGCATTGGATGTTCACCGCCGTCCCTTGCTCGTCCGGAATCCGGTTGAGCCGACGGTATAGCTTCGCTCTCGGATTGCGCCAAGAACGAAACACGGCTTCGACCGCCATGCGAAGCTGCTCGTAAACGTCTTCCGGGAAGGGCCGTCCGGCTCTCGCCGCGATGCACGCTTTGAACTCCGTGACGAGTCGACGCAGGCTTGACGCAGACAGGTCCCGGTCCGTCTCGGCTCCCGCATCGCGCTTGACGCGGCTTAAGATTTGCCCGAACCGGGGCGCTTCAATGCCCATGACGACTTCCCCGAACATCTGCAGAAGCCTGCGATAGCAATCATAGGCGAATCTTTCGTTGCCCGTCAGCTTCGCCAAGCCTTCCACGGTCGCGTCGTTCAACCCCAAGTTCAACAGCGTGTCCATCATACCCGGCATAGAGGTGACTGAACCCGAACGAACCGAGACGAGCAGCGGGTCGTCCGGATCGCCCAGTCGCCGGCCTTTGACCGCTTCCAATCTCGCGAGCGCGGACAACGTCTCCCGCCACAGCGATTCGGATAGGAACTCCTCCCCGTTCAAGTAGGACCGGCATGCCTCCGTCGAGATCGTGAATCCCGGAGGAACCGGCAGCCCCGCGCGGGTCATCTCGGCCAGATGCGCCCCTTTGCCTCCGAGAATCTCTTTCATGCCCGCATCGCCTTCGCGAAAATCGAATACGCGCTTATTCCCATCCCCATCCTCCTTCCGATTCGCGTTCCGGCACCGTTCGTCGCCGCAGACGCCGTAAAATTTCTTGTAACCGTCCGTCGGCAACGTGCCGATCGTGCGCGAGCAGATTGTGCAGAGCACGATCCCGAGCTCATTCGGAGTAGCATTGCTCATCGATTCGAATCCCCCCATCCCATTTGTTCACCCTTAATATACGTCATTTATGTGTTATTTACAATATATATTGGTCATAATTAATTATTTAAACGAAAATAGGTGTCACATTGAAACAAATGAGATAAGAAAACGTCAAGGGAGTTCGCCCTGACGGTCCTTTTTGCGCGGTTCCGATCCTCTTCCCGTTCTTCCGTTTCCGCATACCTTTCACCCCACCCTCGCCACCGCCTCGCCTTGCTCCATCACCCGCCGCCTCGTCATGCTCTATCGCCCGCCGCCACCGCCTTGCTCCACCGCCCACCGCCCGCCGCCCCGCCTTTCTCCAAACCCCGAGTCCGTACGGACAGAGGAGCCGCTAATTGTGAACAAAACCGGGTTTTGCGCACCTTTGCGGACAGAGGATCCGTTATTTGGCTTCGAGAGGCGATATCGGACATTGATTCATCGAAATAACGGATCGTCTGTCCGAATCGCCATCAAAATGAGGGGTTTTCGGCAAAATAAGAGCTTCTGTGTCCGATAGCAAAAATACATTCACCCGATCGGCAATCTCGCATTTATGCTGAAAACCGCTCCTGCTCAAGCGCAATCTTCGAACTTGCCTCGATCGGTTCGGTTTATACGAGCACGCTCCCTCTCCCAACTTGACATGGACGTCATTCGCATCATAGAATAGGTAATATATTACCTTATTATTAAAGAAGCATCCGCTCCGCTCATCCGGCCCTGGCGGCCATGCTGGAATCCCCTTCATGAGCGTCCCGGCGCGTTCGATTCCGGGTCGCGCAGTGAAGGCGATGGAAGCGTTTCGTTATGTTCCCGACATACGGCAATGGGAGGATATTTGTACGATATGATCGATGATATCGTTAGGGGGAATTCATTGTGGAGGAACATAAGGGAACCGTATTTGCCTCGCTCTTCCTGATCGCCAATCGATTGCAAGTGCTGGGGGACCGGTTGGACAAGCATGTGACGGTCAAGCAATGGCTGCTCATCGCGATCCTGTTCAGAAGCATGCCCGCCAGGCTGGCGGTTAAGGACATCGCGCGCATCGTGGGCGCGACCCATCAGAATGTGATGCAGATGGCCAGAAGCCTGGAAGGCAAAGGGTTCCTGGAGATCAGCACCGATGCGGACGACCGTCGCATGAAAAGGATCGGACTTACGCAGCAATGCCTGGAATATTTCCGCACCCGCGAGGATAAGGAAACAACCTTTCTGAACGACCTGTTCAACGGCTTTAACGGCGCGGAGCTGGAGCAGTTCCACCTGTTCATCGAACGGCTCATGCTCAATATCTCGGCCATGGAGGAGCGGTCTTCCGGCGACGGTGTCGAGCGGGAAAGCGGCCGGTAAGGAAGAACCCGCGACGGACAAGGCCGGCTTGGCGGCGGATCCGGCGTCGGCAGAAACAAAGAGCAGGAGGTGAGATCGGATGCTTAAGGTGGACGATGTGACGTTCCGTTACAGTTCGCGGATGGAGCCGGCTACGGACAGACTCTCTTTTCAGGTCGGAGGCGGGACCGTCTGCGGTTTGCTCGGACCGAACGGAGCCGGGAAAACGACGGCCATACAGCTGATCCTCGGCTTGCTGAAGCCCGAGCATGGCACCATCAAGCTGCACGAACTTTCCTTGCGCGACGACCCCCAGGCTTACAAGTCGGCCATCGGCTATGTTTCCGGCAGCCATCGTATCTACGACGGCCTGACTGGCAGGGAATATCTGAATTTTATGGCGGATATGTACGGCGTCAGCGCCGCCAGGAGGTCGGAAGTGTACGGCGCTTTAACGGAGCAATTTCAACTGCAGCCGCATCTGCATAAGCCGATCGGAAGCTGTTCGTACGGCACTCAGCAGAAATTTTTCATCATGGGCTCGATCGTCCACTCTCCTCAACTATGGATCCTGGATGAACCGCTGACCGGGCTTGACGTGGAGTCCGCCTTCGTCTTGAAACAGTTAATGAAAGAACATGCCGAGCAAGGCCATATCGTCTTGATGTCGTCCCATATCATGGAGATATGCGAGCAACTATGCGATATGGCGCTGATCATCAAGCAGGGGAAGATCCTGCACACCGCCTTTCTTGACGAGCAGGAGCAGCAAGGGGACCAGACCTTGGAGGAACTGTATCTGGAGGTGATCCGGCAGCGTGGACATGCTTCAGATCCGTAGGCTGGCCCGATGCATCCTGCTGATGAACGTCAGCTTTCTCCAGGCTCGTCATCGGCCGAGACAGGGCGGCATCAGCCTCCATACGGCGGTCATGCTCGCGATCGGGCTAATGACGGGCGGCATTCTCATCTACAGCTATGTCAATATGTTGAACAGGGCGTATCGGTTCTTTCACGAGGCCGGCATGCCGTCGGCGTATCTGTTCGTCTTCCTGTACGCGATCCTGCTTCTGCTGCTGTTTGCCGGCGCATTCTATACCGTTCACCTCTTCTGCTACTCCAGGGATTACACCGGGCTGCTGCACTTGCCGATCGAGCCTGGCGCCTTGCTGACAAGCAAGCTGCTGGTCTCGATGCTGTTGGGCTACGTGTTGGAACTGCTGTTGCTCGTCCCGGTGTTCGGCGTGTACGGCGCCCATCGCCCGTCTATCGGCTTCGCCGCAGCGGCTTTGGCGATCTTGCTGATCATGCCTGTTATACCGTCGGTCCTGCTGGCGACGATCGCTATGCTTGCCCTGAAGGCTTCGCAGCGGTTCAGGAGCGTTCATCCGGGCTTGCTCGGGCTGGCGGGAAGCCTGCTCGCGGTTGCCGTCTCCGGCTGGCTGGCAGGGAGAAGGCTGCAGGGCGAGGCTTTAAGCGGGCTGCTTGACCGCGCACATGAATATGAAGCGTTTCATTACGGCATGGCGCTGGCGTTTCTCGCGGCCGTATCCGCAGCAAGTCTTCCGCTGTACGCGCAGGCCGGCAAGCGTTTGTTTCGCGGCGGACTGTATGTGCCAAGGCAGCCCGGCCGAGCTTCTGCGGCGCCGGCTACGGCTGCCGGCGGGTTTCACAGGCATACGCCTTTCGTCAGTTGCCTGATCAAGGAGCGAAGCCTCTTCTTTCGGGAGCCGGTATACGTGATCAACGGGCTGTTCGGCATCGTTCTGCCTCCGCTGATGCTGCCTCTCGCTTTCAGCTCGGGCTCGTCCGGCGAGGATGCCGTCACCGTACGGGAGATGGCCGAGCAGGAACCGTTCTTCGCTACGCTTCTTGCGTTGGGAGTGATCGTCGCGACGTCCGCCATCAACGCGGTGGCGCCCAGCAGCGTATCAAGGGAAGGCGGACAGTTCTGGATCTGCCGCATGATTCCGGTCCCCTGGCATATCCAGGTGTCCGCCAAGCTGGCTTTCGCCTTTGCGCTTTCATGCTGCGGGCTAGTCATGAACAGCTTGATCTTCTGGCTCTATTTCGGATTTAGTCCGACCCAGGTTGTAATTATTTTCATAATTGGCTTCCTATATGGCGCGCTTTGGTCGGCGATCGGCGTGCTGATCGACGTCGGTCGTCCGAAGCTGGATTGGGTGAATAAATCGGAAGCAATCAAGCAGAATCTGAACGTTGTGCTGGCGATGCTGGTTTCGTTCGGCCTGATCGGCCTCCTGTATGTTCTGCTAACCTTCGCCGTGGCGCGCGATTGGAGAGAAATGGCAATCTTGTTCGGTATAGCCGCCGTTGCCGCTGTGTTGAATGTGACGTTGTATCAAGGGATTGTTGCAATGTGCCGGAGGCAGGAAAGGCATCATCCGTAAATATCAGAGGAGGAATTGTGTATGAAGAAGCAAACCAGAACGGCCTTGTTGCTGCTGGCCGGAACTTTTGTCGTTCTGCTGGCGGCGACCTTCGTCTTGCCAAGTCAAATTCCGTTCCACTTCAATGCGAAAGGAGAAGCAGGCTGGTACGCGACCAAGTATTTCATCCTCTGCCTCACACCGGTTCCGTATCTCATCTACTGGCAATTTACTCGCAACAAAAAATAATGCGGGGGGATGGAGCGTGCCATGCATTGGCTATGGATTGCAATCGTAGTAGCAGCGATGGGGCTGATCATCGGAGCAATCGCGAAATATCGCGCCTATCGGACAAGCGTAGCGGCGGAGGAAACGCGTCTGCTTATGCAAGCGTCCCCTCCCCCTTCGACCTATCGGACCAGCGAAGATCGGTTGCGCGAGTTGCCGCAGCCGGTGGCAAGATGGCTGCGGCTCACAGATGCGCTGGAACAGGAGCCGTTCGGCGCAGTGTACATTCGTCAGGAGGGCATGCTCCGCACCCGACCGGACGGCCGATGGATGCCGTTCCTCGCGGAACAGCGGTCCCTGCTCGTTGCGCCGTCCTTTATCTGGAAGGCGAAGATTCGGGCGGCGCCGGGCGTGGCGATCTACGGTAGAGATCTGTACGCGGACAGGCAAGCCGACATGCTGATCAAGCTGATGGGCTTCATCTCGGTCGGCCATGCGCGCGGTCTCGAGGTCGACCAAGGCTCGCTGGCGCGCTACCTGGCCGAGATCGTCTGGTACCCGCCGGCGGCATTGTCGCCGCATATGACATGGGAAGCACTCGGCTCCGATGCGGCTCGAGCCTCCATCTCCTATGGCGATGCAACCGCTTCGGGCATCTTCTATTTTCAGGAGAGCGGCGAGCCTGTCCGGTTCCAGGCGCAGCGGTATAAGGAATCCGGAGGAACCTTCAGCCTGGAAGAGTGGTCGGTTCGCATGGATGCGTACAGGAGATTTCAGGGCATACTGATCCCTTCGCGGGGCGAAGTCTGCTGGAACCTGCGAACAGGACCGTTCCACTGGCTGCGGTTCGAGGTGAAGAGCGCGCGGTTCGGTTAACCTTGCGATTCGTACCCGATTGGATATCAGTTACGGCCGTCGCCTTGAGAAGAAGCGCCTTCCTCCCTCTGCCGCAGCGCCTTCTCCCAATCGTCCCGCACGCTTCTCCTCCATAGCTTGACGCCGCTGCGGTATGCGGCGCGGCCATTCAAATGCCCGGCAACCGGCGAAGTCAGAAACACGAAAACGATTCCGAGCAGCAGCTTCGCGCTGACGTGGCCCTCGAAAAGCGCAAAATACAGAAACGCTCCGGCCAGCACGCAAAGCACGCCCAGCGTGGCGCTCTTGGTGGCGGCATGGGAACGCAAATAGACGTCGGGCATCCGCACCAGTCCGATCGCGCCCAGCAGGCAGAAGATAACGCCTATAAGAACGGCAAGCACAACGGCGTATTCAACGATCGCTGTCAGCGTCTCCACGTTCCATCACCACTCCCCGTTCGATATATCTTGCAAAACCGGCCGTTCCGATAAAGGTCAAAATTCCGATCACCAAAATCAAATCCAGGTATACCTGGGTCCGCTGGAGCAAGCTGAATACCGCCGCCATCGCCAGCATATGGATTCCGATCGTATCGAGCGCCGCAATTCGGTCCGCGGGCGAGGGACCTTTCAGCAAGCGATATAAGCAAGCTACCATCCCAACGGCAAGAAGAATAAGACTGAACTGCAGCAAATAACCGATCATGCATGCCTCACCTCCAATATCGCACGTTCAAAGGAATCCTTGATTTGCACAGCCAATTCGTCCGCGTCCTCTATGTCAAAGGCATGGATAAACAGCGTTCGGCTGTCCCTGGAGACCTCCAGCGTCAGCGTGCCGGGGGTCAGGCAAATCAGGCAAGCAAGAATGGTAACCTCCCAGTCGGACTGGAGCTCTGTCCGAAAAGTAAAGATGCCTGGCCGCATGTTCAGCCTGGGCGATACGACATGCTTGGCGACGGCGTATCCGGAAACGAACAATTCCTTCATAAAAAGCGTCAAAAGCTTCACGATGGCCCACAGCTTTTTGACATAGAGAGGCTGGTGAAAAAAACGGCGAAAAGCCGCCAAAATAAGAAGTCCCATCGCATAGCCGACGATAAAGCCGGCGGCCGACCAATCATTGTTCAAAAACATCCAGGTGATCGACAACAATGCATTGAGCAGAAGTTGAAAAGCCATAGGCCACTATCCTTTCATGACAGCATCGATATAGACGGCAGCATTTCCAAGCACCTCGCTTGCCTGCCTTACCCAACCGTAAACCCATTCTCCGCCCAGCCCCATGGCCGCAAGCAGTCCGAACATCCCCAGCGCCGCGGCCGACATGCCGGTTACGGCCCGCCGGGTCGTACCCGCTTCGCCTTGGGCGGCTCCCGCATCTTTTTCCGTTCCCCAGAAAGCCATGCGAAAAATGCGCAGCAGCGAATAAAGAACAAAAAAGCTGGAGGCCAGTCCGATCCCGAACAACCAGTACGCTTCCGCCTCAACCCCGCTGCGCAGCAGCAGCAGCTTTCCCGGAAAGCCGCTCAGCGGCGGAATTCCTACAAGAGCCAGCATCGTGCCGAAGAACAGCCAGCCCAAGAGCGGATGGCGCTTGATCAATGCGCCCATCTCCTGCAGGCGCTCGGTTCCGGATGCCGCTATGAGCCAGCCTGCCAGAACGAAAAGCAAAGTTTTGGCCAGCATATCGTGCAGCAAATAAAACACAATCCCGTCCCAAGCGTGCGAAGCGCCCAGCGACAACCCGAAGGCGACAAACCCCACGCCGATAATGACGTTGTAATTGATAATGCGAGGCACATCCCGATAAGCCGATGCACCGATGCTGCCCAGGATCATCGTAGCCGCAGCCATTCCCGCGATCCATGCATGCGTAACCTGCGAATCATGGTAAAAGACGAGACTGAACATACGAATGATTGCATACAAGCCTACCTTGGTCAGCAAGCCTCCGAACAGGGCGCGCACGGCTGCCGGCGGAGCGCTGTACGAGCCGGGCAGCCAGAAGAACAGAAACAAGCCTGCCTTTAAGGAAAAAACGAGCAGCAGAAGCACGGCGATCACATCCAGCATGCCGGTCTGTCCGATTTCCGCCACGCGCTGCGACAAATGGGCCATGTTCAGCGTGCCGACCATGCCGTACAAGTAGGCCATCGCCGCGACGAACAAGGCAGAAGACAGGATGTTGGCCATCATATATTTGAGCGTCTCCCGAAGCTGGCGCTTCGTTCCGCCCAACACCATCATCGCATAGGAAGCGATCAGCATGACTTCAAAGCAGACGAACAAGTTGAACAGATCGCCGGTCAAGAAGGACCCGTATACGCCGACGAGCAAAAACTGGAATAACGGGTAGACATACATCCGTTCCCGCTGCTCATCGATGGTCCGAAACATGAACCATAAACAAAACAGACTGACTATAGACGTCGTCAATACAAGCAAGCCGCTCAGCATATCCGCAACGAAAACGATGCCGTAGGGCGGAGCCCATCCGCCCAAATGAAGCGTCTGAATGCCATTCCGATCGATCTGGACAAGCAGCAGGACGGCGGCGGCCAGGTTGATCAACACGCCGATCAAGGCGATCGTCCGCTGAGCCGCCAGCCTGTTGGACAGGAAAACGAGGATAATGGCCGTCAGCAGCGGAATAAGCAGCGGAAGCACTACGCTATTGTTCATTGTCGGGCTCCCCCTTCATCTCTTCCATATCGTCCGTGCCCAGGGTCTGATAAGCACGGTAAGCAAGCACAAACAAAAAGGCGGTGACGCCGAAGCTGATGACGATGGAAGTCAAAATCAGCGCCTGCGGCAGGGGATCGGTAAAGGCGGTTTTGCCTTCTTCCATGATCGGAGCCGCTCCCTGTTTTAGTCGAGCCATGGTCATTAACAGCAAATGAACGCAATGCGACAGCACAATCGTGCCGAGGATGATGCGAAATACGGTTTTGGACAGCATGAGATACACCGCAACCGCAAACAGTATGCCGATAGCCAGCGCCATGATCAGCTCCATTAACGCTCCTCCTTCCCGATCGTCAGTATAATGGTCATGGTCACGCCGACCACGGACAAGTACACGCCGAGATCGAACAATGCCGCCGTAGCCAATTCCGTATCCCCGAGCAGCGGCAAATCAAAATGACCGAACGTATGGCTCAGGAACGGAACGTCGAACCAGAAGGAGCCGACGCCCGTCAGCACGGCAATCAGCAAACCTGCGGCCGTCAGCAGACGGAAATTGATCGGCAGCACCTTGCGTACGATATCCAGTCCGAACGCGATAGCGAGCAGAACGAGCGCCGCCGAAGTCATCAGAGCTCCAATAAACCCGCCTCCGGGATTATTATGTCCGGCCAGAAACAGATAGAGGGAAAAGGCGACGATAATGAACACGACGACTTTAGAGACCGTTTTTAGAATCACATCGTTGCTTCTATAGTCCGGTATGCCGATCTGCGGCAAGCGCTCCTCCTTCGATTCCCCCCGCTGCTTCGACTCCGCAAGGCGCAAACGGATCATCGAGTAGATGCCCAGCGAGGCAATGCCCAGCACGGCAATTTCCAGCATCGTATCGAATCCTCGGAAGTCGACCAGGATAACGTTAACCATATTTTTTCCGCCTGCAAGGCGGTAACTTTCGTTCACGAAGAAGCCGGAAATGGATTCGAAAGCCCGCATTCCGCTGGCTCCGATGACGATAACCGTCATGATGAAGCCCGCTCCCGCCGCGATGGCCAGGTTGAACCACCTGCTGCGCGGAGAGTTGCTTGCCAGGTTGTCCTTGGGCAAATAGCGAAAGCATAACAGAAACAGCGCTACCGATACCGTTTCGACAATCATTTGCGTCAAAGCCAGATCCGGCGCGCGATACAGAACAAACAGCATCGTGACCATATACCCGACAGCACCGGTCACCAGAATGGCGGCTATCCGTTTTTTGATCCAAGGAATGAGCAGCGCCGAGACGACCATCACCAGCACGACAAGCGTTTCATACGCCGATGCCGGAGCCAGTTCCATATCCGTCCATCCAATGCCGCCAGACAGCAGCAAGGTGATGCCAAGCGCCGCTATAAAGAAGACGAAAATATAGACGAGGTAGCGGCGAATCGAGCCGGTCATATAACGGTCGGTCATTCGAAGAGACAACCGGTCCAGCGAACGCAAGCCGCCATCGTACAGCCGGTTTACATTCAGCCCGTTGGACCACTCTTTGTTATGAAGCTTCAGCCGACGATACAGCAGCACCATTCCCGTTCCGACGGCTATGACTCCGATCGTCATGAAGATTTCGGTCGTCCAGCCATGCCAATATTGAAGGTGGACTTCGAATCTCTCTCCTTCGGCAAGCAGCAGCGGATGGATCGCCGCCATTGCCGGCTCGACCAGAGCAGCGCCAAGCAGGTTCGGGAACAGTCCCGTCACGACAACGAGAGAAGCCAGCACGACAGGAGAAAAGAGCAGCCCCATCGGCGCCTCGTGCGGATGAACCTCCAACCGATCCTTCTGCAGCTTTCCGCCGAACGTGCGCACGACCAGCACCATGCTGTAGGCGAACGTAAATACGCTGGCGATCCAAGCGATAACCGGCACAAGCCCGCCCCATGCCGTCAGATGGCCAAGCTCGAACTGCCGGATTTGCAAAATGGCCGTGAAAAACATTTCCTTGCTCAAAAATCCGTTAAACGGCGGCAATCCGGCCATAGAGCCTGCGCCGATCACGGCGATCGTAAAGGTGACCGGCATTACAGCCATCAACCCGCCCAGCTTTCGCAGATCGCGGGTTCCCGTCTCGTGATCCACGATGCCTACGACCATAAACAGCGCGCCCTTGAACATCGCATGATTTAACAGATGAAACAATGCGGCCGCCGTCGCCTTGGCGTAGAACTCTCCTCCCGCTTCTCCCGTGTAAAAAGCCGAGCCGAGTCCCAGCAGGCACATGATCAACCCCAACTGGCTAATTGTTGAATAGGCGAGCATCGCCTTCAAATCTTTTTGTTTGATCGCCTGCACGGAGCCATAGATCAGAGTCAGCAGGCCGATGCCGGTTACGAGCCAGAACCATTGCGCCTGGATGGCGAATATGGGCGTTAAGCGGGCAACCAGATACAGGCCGGCTTTCACCATCGTCGCCGAGTGCAAATACGCGCTCACAGGCGTCGGGGCCTCCATCGCATCCGGAAGCCAGATATGGAACGGAAACTGAGCCGACTTGGTAAAAGCGCCGAGCAGGATGAGCGCAAGAGTCGTCGTGAACAGCGGATTGTCTGCGAGTTGGGCAACTTGCGACAGCGTCTCTCGGACGCTGAACGTTCCCGTCATAACATAGAGCAGAATAAATCCGGCCAACATCGCCAACCCGCCAAACACCGTAATCAGCATCGACTTCTGCGCGCCGTATTGGGATTTTTCCCGTTGATGCCAGAAGGCGATCAGCAAAAACGAGGAGATGCTGGTCAATTCCCAAAATCCGTACAACACAATCAGATTGTCCGATAGAACAACCCCCAGCATCGCGCCCATGAAAATAAGCAAATACGTATAAAATGACACAATCGCTTCCTTATTTCTATCCAGATAAAAAATGGAATAGAGGACCACCAACCCTCCGATTCCGCTGATGAGCAGGGTGAACAGCAAAGACAGACCGTCAAGATAGACGGTAAAATCGAGCCCTATCGAAGGCATCCAGGCCAAGCTTTCCATCACGGCCTCCGAGCCTATAAGCGGGAGCTGAATACTGAAATAAACAAACAGGACGACGGGAATCGGCAATACGATCCACCCCGCGTGAAGCCTGCCCAGTCGTCGGCCGAACAGGGGCAGCAATCCGGCCCATGCCAATGGGAGCAGTACAGCAGAATGAAGCAAAGACAATCGCGTTTCCTCCTTCTATCTCTTACATGGATTATTTTCCCCTTCTTCCCGACTGCAGATGCAAGGGAAAAAATAAAAAAAGAAGCCCGCTTGTTGGCAGGCTCCTCCGGATACAACATGATTATTCGGTTAAACAATCTTTCACCTAGAACAGAATACTTCTTTTTATTTCATTTGTAAAGCTTATTTGAAACCGGACTTTATTCGCGTATATTGTTCCGTCCGGCAGGGGAAAACTCTATCTATGAACCTATGTCCAACGACGATACGAATCTCGTCGATAAACCAACGAAGGAGTCCGCCATGCCCATACGTCAAATTGCGGTGAGTTTGATCCTCTTCGCCGCGCTTCTGATTACAGCGTACTATCTCGATCAACGATTAGTCAATCTTTCGGAGATCGAGCTGCACGATGTCGAACCGTCGGACTATTCCGCCAAAGCTTCACGCCCATCTACGGAAAGCGTTCCTTTCTCGCCGAGAGAGTATGTTCGAATTGTAAAATAAACCCGGGGCTGGGCTTGTCGTTCGTTCGTTGCTGCTGTACGGTTTGTTGCGGCGATTCCTTGACCGCATCGAATAGCATTACCCGATCAAAATGTGGTCTTCCGCGTATCCGATTTTGGAGGTACGCTTTTTCTGAGCCAGCGCAAAGGCGAGCGTGAGCGGGCCCAAACGGCCGGCAAACATCGTGATGGTCACGATGATCTTGCCGATTGGCGACAATTCGCTTGTTAGTCCCATTGACAGTCCTGTCGTACTGAATGCGGAGGTAGCCTCGAACAGCACCTCAAGGAAATGCTCCTCCAGCATGCCTTCAGACAGCGTAAGCAGCAGGGCGACTACGAGTACAACAGCCAAAGAACTCATGACGACGGCCAGGGCGCGCATTACGGTTTCGGTCGCAATCTTGCGTTCGAAGGCGTGAATCTGCCCGCCTCCGCGAAATGTATTAATCGTTGCGAGAACAAGCACAAACACCGTATTGATTTTAATGCCCCCGCCGGTTCCGCCGGAAGCGGCTCCGATAAACATGAGAATGATAATGAGAAATTGCGACGCTGCCAGCATGCTTCCGATATCAATGGTGTTAAAACCAGAGCTTCTGGGCGTCGCTCCTTGGAACAGGGCGGCCCAAAGCCGTTCCCCGCCGTTTAAGGGACCAAACGTTGCAGGGTTCCAGCTTTCCAGTAAGAAAATAAATAAAAATCCCGCGGTGAACAATATTCCCGAGCCGAGTAACACGACCTTCGAATGGAGAGACAGCTTTCTCCAGGAACGTTTGCGAAATGCGTCTACCACGACAATATAACCCAAGCCGCCCACGATAAAAAGCAGGACGATCGTGATGTTCACGACGGGGTCGCCGACAAAAGGCGACAGACTGTCCGACCACAAAGCAAATCCGGCGTTATTAAAAGCGGAAACTGAGTGAAACAGCGCGTAGTAGGCCGCTTGCCCCCATCCCATCTCGGCTTGCCAACGGACTGTAAGAACGAGAGTCGCCAATGCCTCAAATGCAAACGCGATAAGCACCATATAAACCGACAGCTTCACCAGACCTTGCGATGAGGTGGAGTGGGTGGCCTGTTGAATAATAAGCCGTTGTCTTAGACCGATTCTTTTCCCTAACGCAATGGCGACCATAACCCCCACTGTCATGAAGCCAAGCCCGCCTACTTGAATCAGGATCATGATGACGACTTGCCCAAAGGTGGAAAAGACGCTTCCGGTATCCAGCACGACCAGCCCGTTCACGCAGATGGCAGAGGTAGCCGTGAAAAGGGCATTAAGCAAACCGACAGATTGTCCGGTCGTTGAAGCTTGAGGGAGCATAAGAAGCAGAGCCCCAACCCAAATGAGACAGAAAAAAATGATCATAATCAATTGGGGAGGGCTCGTCTTGTCTTTTAATCTGCTCACTATTGCTTCAAGCATGGCAATAGGAGTTTGGTTATTGAGGCGACCATCATTTCTTTTCATAGTTACCTTCCAGATCGCGAATATCTTCGTTGCTGCCGATCATAAGCAGAATATCCCCGGTATTAATCTCATCTTCCGCTTTGGGGGATATATTCATATGGTCTCCTGTTTTGATTGCCATAATGGTGCATCCATATTTAGCGCGAATATTTAATTGTTTAAGCGACTTCCCATTCATGGCGGGAGGCGCTTTAAATTCGACCAGATTGTAGTCCGGAGACAGCTCAATGTAATCAATCAAATTATCCGAGCTCAGCTGGTTCCCAAGACGGGCAGCCATATCCCGCTCCGGATAGACGATATGATCGGCGCCTATTTTGCTTAACACCTGGCCGTGCATTTCATTTTTGGCTTTAGCGGTTACTTTGGGTATGTTCAGGTCCTTCAGTAACAATGTCGCTAAGATGCTGGCTTGCAAATCGTCTCCGATAGCAACAATAGCATGCGAAAAATTGCGGACCCCGAGTTCTTTCAGCACCGATTCATCGGTGCAATCCGCCTGCAAAGCATGTGTAGCTACGGTAGAAATGTCCTGAACGAGTTGCTCGTTTTTATCGACAGCCAATACCTCATGCCCATTTTGAATCAAGGTGCGTACAAGACTGGAACCGAATCGGCCCAAGCCAATTACAATAAACTGTTTTTTCATGGAATTAATCCGCATCCCTTCAGTCGCGCATAATAAAAAGCTTGGAGCAGAGGAATTCCGCTGCCAAGCTTCGGATTGTTCAATAAACAAACCAAAGATGCATGAATACTCTCTCTCATGACGCTGACGAGGTTAGCTGTCGGATTCGGATTTGAGAGTCCCAGGTAATCATATCACTACGACATCTCAATGTCACGCCTTCTGAACCCAACGAAGCCGGCCGCCATCAGCGCGACGGCGATGACGCCAGCACGAATAACGGCAGGAGCGTCACTTCCTCCTCAGGAAAACGCGGCACATGGCCATACGGCGTTAACCGTTTCGCCCACTCCGGTACCTGGAACAACCCGCCCAAGCCTTGTGCTTGATGAATGCGACAATAAAAATCAGCGTCGTGATTCCTCCCTCGATCAGCAAGGCGTACAGCGGAAACCAGAAATCAAAATAGAGAAATGCAAACGAAGCATTATTACTCGAAGGGATAAGCGGACTGGCGATAAAAAAGATCGCAAAGCCTTTTACCCAGCCGCGATGCGATCGGGTTCCAAACAATTGCGCCGCCCCTGACGATGCGGCATAACACAGTGTCGCAAACGTGATGAATGCTCCGGAAATATAAATGAGCATCAACAAAATATCGAATCGCTCGATAAAAGCGACATGCAGGGTGCGCGTAAAAAGATAAATCGGAAAATCGATTCGACTGGCCATAGAGGGACCGATGACAGCTATGCAGCATAGAAATGTAACCGTCATGACGAGCGCGCCAAGCAAAACGGCAGAAATTTTTGTCTTGAATGTGCGTTTTTGATTGATCAAGTGCGGCATGAGCATGGCCATGACGATGCAAATGCCGAACCAGCTCGCCGGGTACACAGCCCCTTGGACTGCAGGCCCAATCCCGTTTTCAAACTGGGGGAGCAAATAATGAAAGTTCAACTCCCGAATCGAAAACAGAATCAACAATACGGAAGCCGCCAGAATGAGTACCGCAATGATTTGCGCCAATTTGGCGATGGTTTCCACACCTTGGTAAGCCGCCCACCCGATCGCCAACGTCATGGTTGCTGAAAACATGATCCCTGGCGATTCCGGCATCAACGCTGTCGACAAAAATTTGCTGAACAACCACATCGACGAGACGATAACCAGAAAGAAAAACAGAACAAAAATAAAGCCGAACAAGTTCCCGATTGGACCGAGCACGGTTCGGCTATACTCGATTAGCGACTGGCCGGGGTACTTCCGCCCAAGCCAATAAAGAATATAGGCGACATAGATGTCGATGACTGCGCCGATCGCCATCGACATCCATAGATCTTGCTTCACATCCGGAATAAGCTGAGTAGGGATAGAGAAAAAAGTCAGGGAAGTCACGGAAACAAAGATGATTAAAAAAAATTGAACATCGGAAATCTGATTTTGTTTCAACGCTCATCCCTCTTTCCCATTCTGTTGCAACCCGCCTTGATCGCTTTTTAGGCCGGTTTTAATGAGGCGAACCGATACGTCTACTTGAACTTCCAGCTCGGCTAACGTTTCATCCCAACGCGGTTTGATCTGTTTCCATTTTTGCGGATAGGATCGATGCACCGCTTCGCCGAAACCGATGATATCGCTGTTGTATGTCTTGCAGATGCGTTCAATCGTTTGTTCAACGGATTCCCGGACTTGTTCGGCCAGCTTCGTTTCCAACGATCGGTTGGTTTGCACATTCGTCAAGTTCACGTTTTTGGAGGACGATTTGAGATCGGCATTTGCCCGGATGCCCACGCGAAACGCAATCCGGTTGCCATGAATAACGGGAACCATACGCGCACGAATGTGGTTCAGCTCGAATACGACAGGCTTTGAACCTTGTTCGGATAACGCAATCACTCCGTTCCGCGTCTCGCCTTGCAGCCAACCAAGCGCTTGCGACTGCTTATCCGTCAGCCAGCCGACAAGTTTATCCTGCTTGAATACCGCAAGCTTGCTAATAGCTGCGGTCTTTTCACCCCCCTTTGAGATCGGAGCTATACCTGCCGCATACGCTTGGTAACCGATTTGGTCGATCCGCGGCAGGAACTGATACAACTTAAGCGTAAACGACACATTCCCGCGCCTGTTTTTTAGAAATTCACCCCATTCGTCGGAGGGGACATCTTTCAACTCTTTCGATTTTTGCAGCGTAGAACGGGCCGGTTTTTTCGAGATCAAAATCCAACTGAGCGGATTTTGCTGCGCATTGCGCCAGAAAAAATCCATATATTCTTCAAGTCCGCGTCTGGCCAGTCTTTCATCGATCAGAACAATCCGCGTTTGTTGAAAAAAGAGGTTTTTTTTCGCTTGCTTACGTATTTTCTCCATCACCTCGAATATCGTTTCGCCTTTGGCAGAATACATGGCGAAAGGTCGCCGTTGTCCGCCTGCGCCGGCTGCTACGGGCAGCGTAGGATTCACTAATTGCACGCTCATTTCGATTTGATTGTCAGAAGCGGCATCCAGTCCGATCGCTGCAACCACGGTAAGTTGATCAATATTTCTTTGCCCCCAACAGCCGCTTGCAACGAACAAGGCAAGCGCGGAAACCCCCTTCAATGTATACCGTAAAATGCGGGTGCAGAGCCGCTTTCGAGTTTGCATGCCGTTCCTCCAGTCACCTGTTCCTTCTGGAATGGGTTCGCAATGTCCACCAAGGTACGCGCAGTAACGTTTTCTGCGCCTCGTCGCGCCTGTATGGAGCAATCGGAGCCAAATACGGCATGCCGAAAGAACGGAGGGTCGTCAAATGAATGCCAATCAGGAGCAAGCCGATTAAAATGCCGTATAACCCAAACAACGAGGCGCTAATCAGCATGAAAAAACGAAGCAGCCGAATGGTGCCGGACAGGTCGATGGAGGGAATAATAAAAGAGGAAATCGCCGTACCCGCAACGATAATGACGGTCGGAGAAGAAATGATACCCGCTCTTACCGCCGATTCCCCGATTACAAGCGCCCCGACAATGCTGATCGCCGAACCGACTGCGCGGGGCATGCGAATGCCGGCTTCCCGCAATCCTTCGAAAGTGAGCTCCATTAGCAGCGCCTCAATCAAGAGCGGAAACGGCACGCCTTCGCGCGCGGAAAGAATGCTGCTGAGCAGATACGGCGGCACCATTTCGGGATGAAACATAAGTACTCCCACATAGAAGGATGGCAATAATAGCGCAATAAACAAGCCGGTATATCGAAGCCAGCGAACGAAGGTTGCCACCGGATAAGCCAAATAATAGTCCTCCGAGGTCTTCATCAAATGAAAAAGCGTACAGGGAACAAGCAAAACAAACGGCGTGCCATTCACCATCACCGCAATCCTGCCTTCGACGATTCCGCCCGCAACATCATCCGGACGCTCCGTACTATAGACGGTTGGGAATAGAGAGCGAGCGTTGTCTCTGATCATTTCTTCAATATAGCGCGATTCGAGCACGGCATCGATCTGAATTCGCTTCAGCCGCTTGCGCACTTCGTCTACTGTGGCCTCCGGAGCCCGATCCTGCAAATACAGGATCAGAACCGGAGTATGGGTAACGCTGCCGACCGTTAACCGTTCGACCCGCAGCTTCTTGTTCAAAATTCGCCGACGAATGAGAGAGACATTCACCTCGAGCGATTCGATAAACCCGTCGCGCGGACCGCGCACCACGACCGTTGAAGCAGGCTCCTCGATGCTGCGCGTTTCGAATCCGAGCGTTTCAATCGCAATCCCCCCTTGGGAGCCTTCCCTGATTACGATCGTATGTCCGGACAGCAGCATCGCAATCGCTTGGTCCAGCGATTCTGCGCTTGTTACTTTTTTGGCGGTAATGACCGAGTCCCGTAGAAAGTTAAATAAATCTTTCGGTACGGACAGGTCCAACTCGCGGGATTGAGCAAGCAACGGGGCTAACACGCTCTCATTCAGCGTTTTCGGATCAACCATTCCGTCAAGCCACAGGACGGCGATCGGTATTCGATTAGAACCAATCTCGCATTCGCGTATAGACAAATCGGCGCTGTCGCCAAGCTCGTTCCTGAATTGCCCGAGTTGCGCTTGCAGCCGACAATCCGTTTGTTCCGTACGGTTCAAGATAAGCCCTCCGCTTTCCTTTTCCACCTATTATGTTCAAAAACGAGGGGTTGAATCCGCCGTTCGCCAGAATGATCGAAAAAAAACCCTTCCGAAGAAGAGTTTGGTTTCAAGAGATGAAGCGGTCTCTCTGGCCCGAGATCACTTCATGCGAACAATTCCGATAATGCCGACGACCAGCCCGGCAATCCCCGCGACGGAGAGCGCGATTTTGATCCCTAACATCGGCAGCGCGACGGATGCTCCCAGGCACATCAACCCCGCGACAAGCGACAGAACGGGAACGTTGGAACGATGATTGCTCATGAACGGACGAACTCCCTTCCGGAAACGATGTAAGTCTGCCTATTATACCACTTTCGGGCATCGTTCAAATCGATAGCAACTATATTTTTTCGGCAAACTTCTATGGTTTCTTAAGTGCGGAGCGTTTTCCGTTCTGATAAGATAGGGGAGATAATGCCCATTTCCGGAACCCGATCAAGGAGGAACTAAAATGACGAAACCCCGCGAACCGCTCGTCACGCACATCTACACGGCTGATCCTTCCGCTCACGTTTTCGACGGCAAACTCTACATTTATCCGTCCCACGATCTCGATCACAACAACGTGTCGAACGATAATGGGGACCAATACGATATGGAAGATTATCGCGTCCTGTCGATCGACGAGAATTTCGAAACTTGCGTCGATCATGGAGAAGCGCTCCACCTTCGCGATATACCATGGGCGAAGCAACAGCTGTGGGCGCCGGACGCCGCTTACCGGAACGGGACGTATTATTTGTTTTTCCCGGCGAAGGATCATGACGGAATCTTCCGGCTGGGGATCGCGACCGGGACGACGCCGCACGGACCGTTCAAGCCTCAAGAGCAATACATCCCGGGCAGCTTCAGCATCGATCCGGCCGTCTTCATCGACGACGACGGGAAAGCGTACGTCTTTTTTGGCGGTTTATGGGGAGGGCAGCTGGAGAAATGGCAAACCGGACAATTCGAGCCGAACGCCTCCGGTCCGGCCGGCTCGGAGCCCGCGTTGGGACCGAGAGTGGCCGAGCTCAGCGAAGATTTGCTGACCTTTCAAGACGCTCCCCGTGAAGTCGTCATTCTCGACGAAGAGGGGCGTCCGTTGCAAGCCGGCGACGAAGACAGAAGATATTTCGAAGGGCCGTGGGTGCACCGTTATAACGGAACCTATTATCTCTCCTATTCGACCGGAACGACACACCGTATCGTATATGCGACGAGCCAAAGCCCGACAGGACCTTACGTCTATCGCGGCGAGATTCTGAAGCCCGTCCTCGGCTGGACGACCCATCACTCGATCGTGCAATTTAGGGACAAATGGTATCTATTCTACCACGACAGCTCCTTGTCCGGCGGAGCCAACAACAAACGATGCGTGAAATATACCGAGCTTGTCTACGAGGAAGACGGGTCGATCCGAACGATCGATCCTTATCGTTAACGCTCGCATAATCGAGGAGGATCCCCTTGACGGGGATCCTCGTTTTCCTTATCTGCGTCATGACGTTTATTTCGATCGTCCGTATTGCTTGGCATAGTCGACGATTCGCCGATATAGCTTCTTATCCCACAATTTTTTAAGCGGATAAAACTGAGGTCGGGTATTTGTCTCCAAAATCCATTGCCGGCCCTTCTTATCGATCGCGACGTCGAGGCCGAGCTCCCGGAAGCCGGCGCTATGACGGTCGAAGCAAGCGCCGGCGTTCTGGCCGAGCCGGCTTAGCTGGTCATACGTCCGTTTGATTTTTTCGTCGGAGTAGCCCGCCCCCTTCATCGTTTCCCGGAAATAAGCCACTTTGCCGCCTTGATTGTAATTGTTGACGATCTTGCCCTTCTTTCCGATCTTCGAGAACACGACCGTCGTTCGCCACTTGCCCGAAGCGGGCTTCTGCACCATGACGCGCAGATCGAACGGCCTGCCGTTCGTTTCGGCCAGATTGATTCCTTTCTGGAGAATGAACTTGTCGCCCCGCGCGAAATCGTTTAGCTTGCGATACAGCGAATCGAACGAACGAAAGCGCTCGCTCTTGCCTCCGCGTACGCGATAACCTCCGGACGACGGTCGATCGATGCGCTTGATCCGATTCCCTCCCGAGCCTATCGAAGGTTTAAAATACACCTTTGCGTATCGATCGAGCATCGCCTTTAAGTTGTTCCGGTTAAACAACCGCGTCTCCGGCACGTAAGGCCCGAGGCGCGAGTCGTTCAGCATCCACTGCGTCTTCCTCCACTTGCTCGAGATCGATTTGCTTGCATACTTCAATTCGCCGCCCCCCCTGTGCTGACTTCCCCATCAGAGTATGTCTCGCAGAGGGGGCCCGTCACTGCGGACGCCCAAGCCATCGGAGCTAACGGATCGCGCTTTGCTTGCTCATGCGAAAAAACGCACCGAACCGGCGCGTTTTCCTTGAACGATCGAACCTAAAATCCGTTATGCTGAAGCAGATCGAAGCGATTGCCGTACAAGTCCTCGAATACCGCTTCGATTCCCCATGGCACCTCCATCGGCTCGCTCATGAACTTGACGCCGGCCGCTTTCATCGCTTCGTAATCCCGGCGAAAGTCGTCCGTCTGAACGACGATGCCGACATGATCGGCGAACTGATTGCCGATTCTGGCGCGCTTTTCTTCCGTGTCGGCCTTCACCAGGACGATCGCGGCTTCGCTCGCCGCGGAAGGAGCCAAGCTGACCCAGCGCATCCCGTCGCCGAAAGCGTTGTCCGCGAGCAGCGTAAATCCGGCCTTGCCCGTATAGAACGCGATGGCTTCATCGTAATCCCCGACTAAAATCGTTACGTGTCCGATCGTTTTCTTCAACTTCGCACTCTCCTTTGGTCATCGGTTTCCTTCCCGATTATAACCGGTTGATCAATATCCATATTGTATAAATCCGACAGCAGATTTCTCGTCTTCATATATTCCGTCGGCGTGGCTCCGACCATCCGCCTGAACGTTCGATTGAAATGCGGCTGATCGTAGAACCCCGCGCGAAGCGCACGGTCGACCCAGCCATCCGAGCGGCATCTCATATTTTCCAGCACGCCGTGGATTCTGCGGATATCGGAAAATCTTTTCGGAGACACCCCGGCGTACGTCTTAAACAACCGTTCGAACGACCGTTCGCCGAGATTGACGCTTTCCCGGACATCTCCGATCGCGAGCGCGCCGCGATGTTCGATCATCAATTCCACCGCTTTGCGGACATCCGGCCGCATCGGGTCCGGCTCCCCGAGCCAGGCCGTCAGACACTTCTCCAGCTCCGCGAATTTCATCCGGACATCCGCGGCTTCCGACAGCCGCTCCTCCAATTCGTGAATCCGCGAGCCGACCAGATCCTCCATGTTCCGGACGGCCCCCGCCACTTCGCCGATCGGCGCTTTCACGAAAGGATGCAAGCCGTAAGGACGGAAAACGACCCCGACGATCTCCACGTCTCCGCTGCGCCGAATCGTCGCGTAATTGGCCTGGTTCGCATTGATATGGCTGATCTTGGGCGTCGTCCTGCGGCCGTTGCCGTCCTCGTAGACATGAGGAGCCCCGAGATTGAAGACCATATGGTAGCCGCCGTCGGGAATCATCTTCGGATTCGCGCCCTTCGCTTCTTCGCCGCTTTGAGCGATATACCAGAATAGCTCGATATACTGTCGCAATGCCGGGCGACGGGGAACGCAAGTCTCGTAGATCAACCTTCTCCCTCCCTCTGCATCCCTATTCGTCAGGAGCGTCTTCGCGCGGACTTTATTGATTTCATACTAGCATCCATTTTATTCGTTGGGAACCCGTCCGAAAACACGCCTTGCATTAAACCTGTCGGTTACGCGATTCACAGGCAGGGTTGATGAGGCAAGCATGGCAAAGAGCCCTCCACTGTACATGCAATTTACAATGCATGATGCGCAGGTCAGGCTCAAAAGACTAAACCCGGTAATTTAAAATGTGACGGTGTACAAACTAGATTATGACGGTATCATCGGAGCTTTTATGATATCTATTTGTCATTTTGATACATCTCAAATCTCAAGACATACAAGCTCGATTCGAGGCTATAAATGCCAAGCATATCGGGCGTAAGATCAAATGACTTCATATCGTCAACGATTTCTTTCCGTTCTCCAGACGCCAAGAGTACACCCCAATTCGCATGAGATTTTCCATCGGCACTAATATTCACGTCACTCATATCGGCGGTTAATACTGTAACACGTGCGCCGGGATAATAGACAAATACACTGTATGTCCAAGGATTACCCCCATCGTCCTTCATATTTTCGGTTCGAACCTCGTAGACGTTTGTTACCTCAAGTTTGAGTCCGTCAAAATTAAAAGTTTCAGTTTCTCCGTTTTGTGTCGGATCTGGTGTCGGAGAAGGGGTTTGAGATAACGTTGAAGTGGGTGTTGAACTCGAAATAGGGCTGGGGTTCATAGTTTCAGAGGGTGTACTGTTTGTGCATCCGACTAGCAACATCAACATAGTAATTGCCATGAGTATTACCATAGCACGTAGCGTTTGGTGGGAGTTGGTCATTATAGATTTCTCCTTCCGCAAATGATTCTGGACTTCATAAACCCACGCAGATAAGTTGCGTGGGTTTACTCTCGCTAACACAATAATCGCATCTTATGAGACTGTGTTTGTCCAATAGTCATAAGCATACGAACTTGCGTTAGGATTGTTGTCCGGTTGATAGAATTTAGCAGGACCGAAAGCCGCCTGAGACACACCACTTCGCATTATTCTAAACATCCATTGTACGGATGTTCCTGATGGTACCTTGCCGGTAAAATTATAACTGTAAACATCTCCGGATCTGGTTATAGTACCTCCATCAGTCCACGCACCCGACGTTGTGCGATAGTATATTCTGACTTCAGAAAAGTACTGTTTAACGCCGTCATTCCTAATATACGCGGTAAAAGACGCAGTGTTCGTCCTGCGGCCATTGCCGTCCTCGTACACATGAGGTGCCCCGAGATTAACGACCATATGGTAGGAGCCGTCGGGAATCATCTTCGGATTCGCGTCCTTCGCTTCTTCGCCTCTTTGAACGATATACCAGAATAGCTCGATATACTGTCGCAATGCCGGGTGTCGGGGAACGCAAGTCTCGTAGATCAACCTTCTCCCCCTTTCTGCATCCATTTTCCTAGCGGAACCTCCGCACGAGAGCCTGACCCTTTCATCCTAACACGCTTTTCATTCGCTGAGAATCCGCCTGCCGGGATTCGCTTGGGCGATATTCGCGAAGATCGTCCGGATGAGGCGCATGAGCGGGGCGTGCCTATGCTGGCTTGCCCCCGCACTACGGATCGGACTACAGATCCGCTAATTGTGAACAAACGGGGGTTTTGAGCGCCTTAGCGGACACAGATGCGCTTATTTGCGTCAATCGAATATAAATTGCCCGTTCAGGAACGAAATAACGGATTCTCTGTCCGATACGCCCGCAAAAATAAGGGATTTCGCCAAAATAACGTCCGCTGAGTCCGAACGATTCGATCGGGAACCGCTTCGACAACCGGTCTTATCAGACCCTTAGAAAAAAGAAAAAACGACTCCTCCCCATCTTGCGGCAAGGGCCGTCTTTCTATTCATTTACTCGTAAATATCGCTGGTTCTTCAGCCGTCTCCGAGCCTATACGGAGTATTGATTACAACAATGGCTTTTCGATGATTTCCACCAAATGTTCGGCAATCGTTTGCCAACCATTTTCTTCGCGCCATGCATCCAGCATGATTAGGGACTGCAACGCTGACTGCTTCCAAGTCGTCCTCATTTCCGATTACGCCGAGCTAACTGTTCCAACACTTCCTGTTTGGAAAGGGTGGGATTATCTGCATTTATGGCATCCAGCAACAACATTTCTTCTTCCGAATCCGTAACTTCGTAATTCCCTGAATGACTTATTTCGTCAATTTCAAACAGCATAAACTTGCGGCTCCCAATCTGAATGTATGTGTCGCCGCTTGTGATGGCGTTAGACAGTTCTTCGTTATTGAATTTGAGAAGCTTCATGCGAATTCCTCCCTTAAAGGAGTTATGAGGTAATTATAACACATTCGGACAGAATCAAACCATTTTCCAGAGCAACATCTCCCTTCTCGTATAAGCTTTAGTCGTTGTCCTTGCGACCGTCGCTTAAGCCGTTTCTTGACGGATAACCTTCTGCTGAACGTTATTTTTGTTCTCTTTTGGATTATTATTCCTCATATACAACGCTGCGAACTTTTCGATCATCTCTTCTTTGTTACTTTTGCCGATGCGCCCGACGCGAAAATCACCGACCTTTGCATAGCCGCGGAAACCTCGTTTCTGAAAGCGCTATGCCGCGGATACTTGCTTCTGTACTTTTCAATCAGATTGGCGCCAGTTTGCTTCTCTCCTCTGTTCGCCAAAGTCTCGGCCATAGCCACCAACAGCCCTGCCGCTTTATGATAGCTTCCCCGATACAGGTTGTCCACGATAGCGTCCACTCTTTTTCCAATCTCATCCATGCACCATTTCAAAAAAAACGGCTCCTGCTCTTCGGTTAGCTCGATCGTTGATATCGTATGTTCAATCACGCTCCGATACTTCCCGACATACTCCGCCCCGCCATTATAGGTTGTTTGTCCGATCACGTCTTCCCATTGCTGAAGCAGAACCTTCGCGCCCTCTCCCCCTTTGGACAGCACAATCAACAGATAAGCAACCATTACAGGCTTGGGATTGTCAGTACTGCTCCATCCGAGCGGACCAATCTTACGACAGTTTTCAAATACCTCCTCGTATTTTCCCGCCAACAGCAACGCATTGAAAAAGACCCCATCACGCACAAAAGCCTTACGCCGCTCGCGATCGTAACCATTATTAAGTGTCCCGCCGCTCCCTCGAAGCTCCGCCATCCTCTGCTCGGCTTCTTCGTGGATATCTTTGAAGCAGCCGCATTCAATGGCCGTCGTATACAGATCAATCAAACTCTCCATGGAAGGCAACGAGTAAAAGCTCTCTTTGTGCCCCTCCAACTTTAACCGTGGATCTTCCCGGCTCTCACCGATGTTCGCCAGGACATCCGCGATCTCCGCCCTGACGGTGTAGTCGCGTGGAATCCTGTACAGCCCTTCTCGGGCCACCCGGATGATGGCATCCGTGTCTCCTTGCGTCTCCAAGGCCCTAATCCAATCCATATAGGCCAAGGGATATGTTGCCGCATGTTCCCTTGCGAACTCGGCAATCGCCGGAACGCCGCCCTTCAGGATCACCGCTTCTCTGAGCCATTCGCTGACCTGCCAGTGACCTTGATTTTTCAAAAATTCAATCCAATCTATCAAAAAAACGTCAAAATCCGGCAACGAAACGTCTAATGCGCCAGTGATGCTTTTTAGCTGAATGTCTCGACCCAGATGTCTGTACTTTTTCATGCCCTCATATATCGAAGCTGGCCGTTGTTCAGGAGCTGAATTCATATATACACAGCGTAGAAAAAGTGCAACCTGCTCGTCCAGATCGACCTCCAACATGTTTGCATAATCCGTGCCGGGAAGATGTCCGGGTTCCTCACCCGCCTCCAGTACGCCGAACAATTTCTGATAAGCTTCTTCAGAGGACTCGTAATCCCCTTGCAGCAGCAGCTTTCTCGTTTGCTTGAAAAAGCCGTCCATTTCCCGCGCCCAGCTTTCGTCGCCCCAGTCCCGCTCTTCATGGATATCGTCATCCCAGCCCCATCCATCGCAATAGTCGCCATCTTCCACTCTTTGGGCGAAAGCTTCTATCTCGTCAATCAGTCTGGCCGCATCCGGAAGAGCATCTTGCTCCCCCCGCTCACGGAGCATCAATTTGTTCAGAAACTTCTGTCTTGTAGATGCAGACTCCCTTCTTATAATTGCGACGGAGATTATCGCCTGCATGGTTACCGCTCGGTCATCGACGCATCAGTATAGTTTTCGACAGTACTGAAACAGAATCCTTCTGCCTGTTGTTTCCTATGGCGTTCATACTGCATGCATAGTCTGTTTCAGGCGGAAGCGGTATCATGGAAGTACAAAATAAATGGGTTGGAGGTGTAGACGATGAAATGGGAAGAAGTTCGTAGACTGTACCCAAACCGTTTTGTTAAGCTCCGCATATTGGAGGGGCGCATCGAAAATCAGGTTCGATATGTTGACGATCTCCGTTACCTCAAACCTCCCGCTCCACCCGGCCCGTCGCCCCGACGTCCAACCGTCTTTCATCCTCTGTGCCCTATCCCCCCAGACCATTCGGACAGAGGATCCGCTAATTGTGAACAAAACCGGGTTTTGCGCACCTTCGCGGACACAGGATCCGTTATTTGGCTCCGAGATGGCGATTTCGGCCAGTTATCATCGAAATAACGGATCGTCTGTCCGCAGCGCCATTAAAACGATGGGGGTTTCGGCAAAATAACGTCTTCTGTGTCCGATAGCAAAAGATCATGCGGACCTTTCGCCCGTCCATCGCCATCGCCCCATCTTGATCCATCGCCCACTGCCTCGTCTTGCTCCAATGCCTCAGGCTGATCGGACTACAGACGGGATTTCGCCAAAATAACGTCCGCCGAGTCCGAACGATCGTTGAAAGCGGCAAGTTCGTCCACAGTGGTCGGCGCAAAAATAAAAAAACCCTTCCGCAGGAAGAGTTTCGATAAGCGATATGGTGCGGTCGAGAGGAGTCGAACCTCCACGGGGGTTAGCCCACACGGACCTGAACCGTGCGCGTCTGCCAATTCCGCCACGACCGCATATGGATGTGATGCGAACTTCGGATACGTCTCGCGTCGGACTGTTGGCCGAGAGAGTAACTTCGTCGAAATCACGTATATTAAAATAGCATAGATTTCGTCGCGAAGTCAAGCCAATCGGACAAAGTTGAAATTTTCAGTTATCGGCGAGCGCGACCGGGTCTAGTACGAAGGAGAAATCCATCCTTCACTTGTATTGGCCAGCCCGAGCGGCCCTTCGTCCTCCGAAAATTCGGTATCCTGGAACGCGTTCAACTGAAGATGCCGCAGCGGATTTTCATGCTCCGCTCCGGCGTCGCTCGCCTGCCCGTAAGCGTACGTTCCGGGCAGCGCGCCTCGAGCGCCCTTCATGAGCACGAGTCCGCTCGCCGCCGCCGACGCGGCCGCGACCGCTTCCGCGAGCTGGGCGTCGCTGGCCCCGAGCGCTCTCGCTTCTTGCGCGTAATACGCGGCGCAACCCTCGTCGTTCGCGAGCAAAGCTACGCCGAGTCCGATCATTTGCTTCGTCATGCCATCCAGTTGTCCCTCTTCGAAGCTGCGTCCGTAATAGCGATCGTAAGCGTCCTCGAGCCCGGGAAGACGCGACGTCAGCGACGCGATAGCTTCCCGAACGGCCCGCTGCTCTCGTTCCGTCACGAAAATTCCTCCTCCGGCAATCGGAAAATCCGATGCGTTCTCGGCGCCGCGCAAGCCCCTGCCGGGGGCAACGTCGAGCGCCATACGCACAGCTTTCCTCATCGGCCGGAAATTCATTCAAGCGACCACTGCCGGGGCTCGTCCGCCTTCTGCAAGCGATACGTTCTTTTGACCTTGATCACCCTGCGATTCGGCCGCCGCACGAGCAAGTATTCGTCGTCCCAGGCGACGACGATGCCGACGACGTCGTTCTGCTCCAGCGCGTCCCTGACGATCCGGATCTTCGTGCCGTCCACCCGCAGCCGGTCCAGCTGCTCATCGCTCAACATCGTTTCCATCCTCCTTCCATTCGGGAGCGAAGCTTTTAAAACGAAAGGAAACCCGCACGACCACGAGGCCTCCGCGGGTTCCCGAACAGCTTAGCCGACATGCTCCTTCGAATCGTTCGTCTCGTACCAATCGTCGAGCACTTTGCCCGACATGACCCGCTTCTGCACGTATTCCGCCTGGTGGCTCGCGAAACGGTCCATCCAGGGAAGTCCTAGCTCTTCGCAAAGCTTGACGATCGTGAGCAGCTCCGACCAAGCGACGTAGCGTTTATACCAGAAAAATTGAGGATGTTCGATCATATAAGGATACAGATCGTCGAACTCCGTATGTTTGCAATCGAGCGCCCGTTCGAAATGAACCTTCGCCTCTTCCAGCTTCGTCAGGAAGAAGTCGACCGGCAAGCCCGCCTGGTTCGCGTTTTCCATTGCTGTTCGCCTCCCCATCTGCAGGATAGTACTATTATACGACAATGACCCCGCGCGCGGAAGGACGTACATGGCCCGAATCGTCAATCGGCGAAAGTAATCCGGTTGTCTTCGAGAGACTGGACCTTCACGAGCGTCTCCACGCGATAGCCGAGCTCCCGCAGCGCGCGCCCTCCGGCCTGGAACGATTTCTCGAGCACGATGCCGATGCCCTTCAATTCGGCTCCGGATTGTTCGATGATGCGGATCAATCCGCGAGCCGCGTCCCCGTTGGCGATAATGTCGTCGATGAACAGAACGGCGTCGTCCTTCCCTAGCAGATGGCGGGAGACGATCAGATCGGTCACGATCCCTTTCGTAAAAGAAGGCACCCGTTCGCAATAAGCGTCGTCCTCTCCGAGCAGCGTCTTCTTTCTGCGCGCGAACACGAGCGGCACCCCGAATTGAAGCGCGGTCGCGAAGGCGACGGGAATGCCCGACGATTCGACCGTAATGACTTTCGTAATCTTCTCTTCGGCGAACCGGGCGGCGAATTCCTTGCCCATTTCCATCGTTAACTGCGGATCGACGCTATGGTTAAGCAGAGAATCCAACTTCAATACCCCGGCGTTAACGACGCTCGCCTCTTTCAGAATTCTTTCTTTGAGAATATCCATCGTCTTCTCCACCGCCGTTGTCTTTTCCGTTTAACGTACCACATCCCCTATTCCCGCGCAACATCGATCTCCCTTTTTGTGAAGCGTTCACGAAACGTCTTCCGCCGCTGCCCGAGAAGAGACTTTAGTCCCGACACCGGTCGAGCCGATGCGACAAAAGACGGATTTTGCAAAAATACTTGCCGGGCCCGAAACTTTTCCAGGTTATGTCATGTCTTAATAATAAGGAGAAACGTTGAACGGAGGAGGAACGAACATGGCGACGAAGGCGAAGATTGGCTTGAAAATGTGGAGTTCTCTTGCTTTGGCCCTGATCCTCGTATCCTGTAGCAGCGAGTCCCCGCCTGCCGCGTCGCCGCCGCCGACGGACGAGCGCATCGCCTCGGCGCCGCCGAAACCGTCGGCCTCCGGACGCTTCCCGGGAATGGCGGATATCCGCGAAGTGCCGGCAACGGGCGAAGCGCCGGAAGTTCATTCGGCTTCGCCGTCCGCGGAAGAGAAGCTTGCCCCGCCTGCCGTCGAGGCGTCCGCGGTTCATCCTCGGGAGGAAGAGGCCGCGGAACCGGAGAAGCCTCCGGAAGCGACAGCTTTCCAGCCCCAGTCCCCTTCGCTAGCCGGCATTCGGCTTGACATGCCCGCGAAGGAAATCGTCGATCGGCTCGGCTCCGCGAAAGACACTTATCGGCTTCCCGGAGACGAACGAACGATCGAGATCTGGGAATACGAGGGGCTGTCGGTAGGCTTGAACGATCGGAACCGGGTCGCCTACGTCGAAATTTCTTCTTCCGAAGTGAACACGGAGATCAAAGGAATGCAGCTTGGCATCGACGGCGCGTTAGCCGCCGACCTGCTCGGCCTGGAAGCCGACGAGCGGACGAACGTCCTGACGGCGGAAGTGTCCGGGGGCTGGCTGAAGCTTGATCTGGACCCCGATACCCGTAAAGTCCTGTCAATTAGACTCCTAAACGGAGAGATGGAGTAACGCCTTCTGCGCCCGCGAACCGGCGGCGATAGAAGGCGTTTTTTTCGCAGGGCTCGGCCGTTCTCTCTCCTTCGGAAGTCATGCCCGTCCACCCCTTGTCATAGGCTAATTAGAAGAACCGGACAAGGGGCGGGGGGCCGAGAATGAGGGTTTGGGCCAAAAGCTTGCAAGTCGCGCTAGTGTTTATCGGAACCGTGGTCGGAGCCGGATTCGCCTCCGGACGGGAAGTGCTGCAATTTTTTACCCGCTTCGGCCACTGGGGACCTTATCTCATCATCTTCTCGACGATCTTCTTCGTCTGGATCGGAGCCAAGGTCATGCTCCTCTCCGCGAAAATGAACGCCAAATCGTACGAGGATCTGAACAAGCATCTGTTCGGCGAGCGGGCAGGCCGATGGGTCAGCCACCTGATGCTGATCGTGCTGCTCGGCGTCAACGCGGTCATGCTCGCCGGCGCCGGGTCGGTATTCTCCGAGCATCTGAACCTGAGCTACCAGACGGGCTTGATCGTCACGATGTTCGCCTGCTTCCTGTTGCTGCGCAAAGGAATGAGCGCGATTCTCGCCATCAATACGTTCGTCGTGCCGCTCATGATCGGTTTCTCCGCCTTTCTCGTCTTCGAGACGCTCAAGCAGCCGCTCTCGGACCAATGGTTCCGGGCGCCGAGCGAGCTGTCGCCGTGGGCCGCATGGCTCTCCCCGCTGCTGTACGCGGCCTTCAATCTCTCGATGTCGCAGGCGGTGCTAGTACCGCTCGGCGCGACGATCCGCGATTCGCGCATTTTGCGCAGAGGCGCCTGGATGGGCGGAATCGGGATCGGCGGGCTGCTCCTCGCCGGCCACTTCGCGTTGTCCTCCCGCATGCCGGGCATCGCCCAATTCGATATTCCGATGGGAGGAATCGCCCGGGAATTGGGGGCCTGGCTGCATTGGATCTATGTGTTTCTGATTTTCATGGAAATCTTCACGACGCTCGTGGCCGACATCTACGGCTTGACGCTGCAGCTCCACGAACGGACGAAAATCTCGCCCTGGCTGTTGACCGCGATCCTGCTGCTCCTGTGCTTCCTGGCGGGACAATTTGGATTCGGCACGCTGCTGTCCGCCCTCTATCCGATGTTCGGATTGCTTAGCCTGGGATGGCTGTTCCTGATCAGCAGAGACCGCGCGGCGAAAGCCTAGCCGGCCCGCTCTCCCAGCTCGACGAGCCGGGCTCCGGCGATGCCCGACGAGATCGTCGTGGCGATATGACGATGGCATGTGAATACGATCAATTGTCTCGTTTCCGCCAGCCGCCGCAGGACGGGCAGCGTTCGCGCCAGCCTCCGTTCGTCGAAATGGACGAACAAGTCGTCCAGCAGCAGCGGCAGCGGATGATCCGGAGCCGCCGCGTCGCAGAGCGCGAACCGCATCGCCAAGTACATTTGCTCCTGCGTGCCGCGGCTGAGAAAGACGCTGTCCACCAGGGCGCCGTCGCGCTTCTCCGCGAACAACGCTTTGACGTCGCCCGGCGCGACGATGCGCGCGTAAGCGTCCTCCGTCATCGCATGGAAGTATTCGGAGGCTCTTCGCAGCACCTCGGGCTGCTTCTCTTCCTCGTACACCGCTTTCGCGCGGGCGATAAGCTTGTCCGCGACCGCCAATACCGCGTAGCGCCCGGCAAGCTCGTCGAGCCTGCTCTGAAGCTCGGCCCGGCGCAGCCGCGCGTCCTCCAGCTCCGAATCCGCGCGCAGCCTGTCTAGCTCTTGGGCGAGCCTGCCGCGGCGTTCGAGCAGCTCCGCCCGCTTCGCCTCATGCTCAGCCAGCGCGACGCGGCTCTCGCCCAGCAGAGCGCCGAGCATCGCTTCGTCGTTGAAGGACAACAGCCGGTACAGCTCGGCCTGCGCCGACGCGTCTCGCCCGGATTCCAGGCGCAGCCGGATCTCTCTTGCCTCCTTGCGCAGCGCCGAGCGGCGCTCGTCGATGCGGAGCCTCCGTTCCAAGTCGGCTTCGTCCGGCGCCCCCGCGGCGCGAAGCCGTTCCGCGATCTTCGCCGCCAGCTCCGCAAGCGCCCGTTCGGCCTCCCGGACGGCCGCCTCGGCCGTGCGGATCCGCGGCTCGAGCCGTTCCGCCTCCTTGCGGGCCTCCGTCCCGTTTACCGCTTCCCGATGCAGCCAAGCGACCGCCGCCCCCGCATCCGCCGCGCCAAGCGGCAATCCGAACGGATCCGCCAGCCGTGCCGCGTCTTGCTCGAAGCCCCGAACGGCCGCGTCCAGCGAGGCCAGCCGCGCTTCGACCTTCCGGCGTTGGCGTCGCGCGGCCGCCAGTTGGTCCGCGAGGCCGAGCAGCTCCTGCGCGTCCTCCGGCGTCAGATGGGCCGGCAGCTTGCGCGAAGCGAGCCAGCCGCGCCAACGTCCGTCCAGCTCCGCTTGCAGCTTCAGCCGCGCTTCCGCTTCCCTCGCGATGAACTCCCTTTCCATCTCGGCCTGGCGGATTCTCTCGTTCCGTTCCTCATCCCTCGTCTTGTTTCGTTCGCGCCGTTCCATCCGTTCCATTTGCGCGTACACCGCTTCCCTTAGCCGCTCCCACGGAACGCCGTCCGTCATACGGAGCGCCGCGGCATCCGCGAAGTCCGCCGGCAGGCTTCCTTCCTGCACGAGGCCGGCGGCGGCTTCCGGGTCGTTCAACAGCTCCCGAATTCGGCCGTTCAGCTCCGCTTGCCGGATCCGCGCTTCCTGGAACCCGTCTGCAGCCGAATGCGTCGTCCCTTCCGCCGTCCGACCGGCCGCCTCCCTGCCGAGCAAGCCGGCGCCGTAGGCGGCAGCCCCTCCGCCGAGCGCCGCGAAGCCGAACAGAATATAGCTTGCGAACGGGTAGCCCCTCCATATCGCGATCATACCCGCCAACGCCAAGGCGAACGCCAGGCCGAGCCACGCGTACGTCCCTGCGGAGAATGAACGGCCTTTGTTCCGTTCCGCGCGGCTGCCGGCGACCTGCGGGGCGCGGCCAAGCCCGGCCAGAACGCGCTCGTAATCCCGGCGCGCGTCGTCCACGCGGTGCCAGGCCTGCAGGAGCGCCGGCTTCGTGCGGGGAACGAAAGTGAAGACCGGCGGCCCGTTCGGCCGGACGAGCGCTCCGTCTCCGCTCTCCTCGTCCGGCTGCTCCTCCGACCGGGACGCCTCCTCCGCAAGCCGCAATTCCTTTTGCCTGTCCAGCCTGGCCAATTCGGCCAGGGAAGCGTCCGAAGCCCTCCCGGCTTCCTCCAGCTCGCGGCGGAACCGGCGAATAAGCTCCCGCTCCGCAGGCAAATCCTCGAACGCCGGCGATCCGCCCGCTCCCCACGACGCCGGCCCCCTCGCCAGCAGGCTCCGTTCCGTCTCTTCCAGCATTAGCCGCTCGGCTTCCAGCTCGGCGCGCTCTTCCCGCTTGGCCGCGATCGCTTCGCGCCGAGACTCCAGCCGCTCCAGCTCCGGAAGGGCGGCGATCAACCGCTCGTCCCATGCGAGACGCTCCCTTAGAAGCCGCAATTCCCGCTCTTCTTCCCGAAGCTCCGCAAGCTCGGCCGTCCATTTCTCCCGGGACGACTTCTCCTCCGCCCAGGCGATCGCGTCTTCCTCGCCGAGCGGCGGCGCTTCGGGATCCGGCAGCAGCGCCGCCAGCTCCGACTCTTCCGCCAGCAGCCGCTCCCGCTGCAGCCACCATTCGCGCAGCTCGTAAGCGCCTTGAAGCTCGGCAGAGCGCCGTCTCAGCTCCGGAAGCTCGGCCTCCGCCCGCGCGAGAAGCCCGCCGACCCGCTCGTATTCGGACGCGGTCTCGCGATAATGAACGACGTCGTCGCGGCTCCGCCGGATGGCCGCTTCGACTTCCTTAAGCTGCTCAAGCGCCGTATAAATCTCCTGCGTCGTCCCTTTCGGCCGATAGAGCCGATCCTTCTCCGCGCCCAGCTTGCGGCGCGCTTCGGCGACGGCGGATCCGCCCGCCGGACCGGCATGGTACAGAAATTCGCCGAGCTCCTCGCCTTGCAGCGAACGCAGCTCGCGCAGCTCGTCCAGCGAGACGGAGAACAATCTGCGGAACGTCCGATCGGAGACGCCGCCCAGCATCCGCTTCTCCCATTCCGCCTGCGAGATCGTCCTTTCCGCGCCCGCGGAGTCGCGAATCCGCAGCTCCCTCCCCCGCTCCGCGAGGCGCTCGATCCGCCACTCGGCGCCGGACCTGTCCGCGAACAGCAGCCCGCCGCCGTGGCGCCCGCCGAAGACCGGCTCGCCCCGTTCCACCGGATCCTTGCGCGACGGAAATCCGTACAGCATCGCGCGAACGAAGCGGAGCATCGTACTCTTGCCGGACTCGTTCGGCCCGCAGACGATCGTGACGGGCGACTCCCCGCCGCTCCCGGACGCCAGCTCCACCGTCAGGTTCCGATGCGCGCCGTAGCCGTCGATCCGCAGCTCCTTTATGTACATCTCGTCCTCCACCCCGATCCGCTACTCATCGGCTTCATCTTCCCGCAGCAGCGCGGCAGCGACCTCCATCGCCCGGCGGATCGTTTCCGCCCGTTCCTCGTGCGGCAAGGCCGCCAGCCATTCCCGCAGCTTCGGCTGCCTGCGCCATCCGTCCAGCGCGTCTTCAAGCAGCTCGCGCGACTTCGCCGGGTCGTCCGCCGCCGCCAATCCGCGCCGCAGCGCTTCGCCGAGGAAGCCGTCTTCGGCAGCCGCGTCTTCCAGGCGCAGCCGGCCGGACGTGCGCACGACGACCGATTCCGGCCAGATCCACGACTCCGTCGTCTCCGGCGAGGCCAGGCATTCCCGCAGCTCCGCCAGCCACATCTCCGCCGCGTCCGTCCGGACGAGCCGCTCGTGCAGGCTGCCGCGCCCTTCCAGGCGGACGCGGGCGACGATCGGCCGCCCCGAAGCGCGCTTCCCGGCTTCCGCCAGCGCCCGCAGCATCCTCTCCAGCAGCTGCCGTTCGTCGTCCGCGCCCTCGATCGAGACGCCGATTTCTTGCCACAGCACGTCCGCCAGCTCGCAAAAGCGCATGTCGATCGCGCCGGCCCCCGTCACGGAGACGACGTAGGCGCCTTTGCCCCCGGGCTCGCGGACGCTGCGGCCTTGCGTATTGCCCGGATAGACGACATGAGGGTATTCGCGGAGCGTTCTGCGGTCATGCACGTGGCCGAGCGCCCAATAATCGAATCCGGCCGCCGAGAGGTCCGCCAGCTTGCAAGGGGCGTAATTGTCGTGCGCCGGATCCCCGTCCACGTTGGCATGCAGCACCGCAAGATGAAAAGGCGCCCCCTCCCGTTTCCTGAAGCGAAGCGCCAGATTGTCCGTCACCGCGGCGGACGGGTACGATATGCCGTAGACGTGCGCGGCCAATTCGCCGGCTCGCGTGTAAGCGGGATAGCATTCGACGCCGGCCGAACCGAACGCGGTGACGCCTTCGGGCCATGCCGGCCTGGCCCGGCCTCCGCCCTCGGGATCGTGGTTGCCGTGCGCGACGAACGTCGGAATCCCTTGCCGGGCCAATTCCCCCAGCGCCCGTTCGAGCCGAAGCTGAGCCCGCAGCGATCGGTCCGCCGCGTCGAACAGATCGCCCGCGAGCACGACGAAGTCGGCCCGCTCTCTAGCCGCGAGCTCGCACAGGGCGCGGAGAGCGGCGAAAGTCGATTCGCGCAGCCGGTCGCGGACAGCGGCGGGTGCTTTGTCCAGTCCCTTGAACGGGCTGTCGAGATGCAGATCCGCCGCATGGACGAACGTAAAGGGCGCGCCCACCCCGCTCACGGCCCGGGCTGTCCGACCCTGCCGGCCGGATCGAAGGACGTGTAGATGCGCTTCAATTCGCTGATGACGCGGTTCAGGGAATACGTCTTCTTCGCCTTGTTCCAACCCGCCCGCGCCATCTCGTAACGAAAATGCGGATCGTTGATGGCGGTCTCCAGCGCGTTCGCCAGGGCAACCGGATCCTCCGGCGGCACGAGCAAGCCGTTCACGCCGTCCTCGATCTGTTCGGCGATGCCGCCGACTTCCGTCCCGACGAGCGCGAGCAGGCAGAGCGCGGCTTCGGCGAACACCGAGCCGAACGCTTCGGCGCGCGAAGGCAGCACGAAAATGTCGAAGAACGGCAACAGCTCTTCCGGGTGCAGCATATAGCCGTAGAAGATCGTATCGTCATAGATGCCGAGCTCCTGGGACAACTGCTCCAGCTCCTTGCGGATCGGGCCGTCTCCGATGACGTGCAGCACGAACTTGCCGTTCCTTCGGCGAAGCTCCGCGCACGCTTTCAGCAGAATGTCCAGCCCTTTGGCCGGGACGAGGCGGCATACCGTGACGAGCTGGGCTACCTCGTTCTCGTGGGGGACGGGCTTGAATCTTTTCTCGTCGTAGCCGTTCGGAATAACGGTCGTGCGGTCAGGTTCTTGCAAGTAGTTGCCGATATATTGAGCAAATGAGTTCGATACCGTAAGCAGACGGTCGGCCTGCCTTTCCAATTCGCCGTAGACGGACGTCAGGAAGCGATGCTCGGGACCGCCCTCGGCGATCTTCCCGTTCAGGATCAGCTCGCGTTCGTAGCTGGAGTGAATCGTGACGATCAGCGGCGTCTCCGGATAGATCGTCTTCATCGCCAGCGCCGCGATCGGGTGATGCGCGTGGATCAGATCGAAGCGCTGCCCCGTCAAGCGGAGCTTGATCCACCAGACGTAATCCTTGTACGTCTGGATATATTTGTCGACGATGCGGTTGCCCGCGTAAGGACGCCAGTCGAATGTCGCGAAAGCGACGTCGTCGTGCCCCTTGTTGCGAATTCGCTTCGGCAGGGAAAACAATTCCATCTGCCAGCCGATTTTGCGAAATCTTTCACCGATATAGGGAACCATGGACGACACGCCGCCCGGCTGCTCCGGGGGAAAAAATAGCGCCTGCAGGATATTCAAAGGGCGATTCCTCCTCTCGAAAATATGATATATTAGAAACATATGTTCTGCAAGCTACCTCAGATTTCCAAAGGAGCCAGCCATGTTTCCGATCACGCTCTCGCAAGATCATTTCGGCCTCCTCTTCTCTTCCGCGATGGCGGCCGTCGTGATCTCGCTCATGCTCTTTATGTCCTATCGCTTGTATGCCAACAATCGCAGGCGCGCGTACCGCTCGCTCTTGGTCTCCCTGTCTTTCGTCCTTGCGCAGCATCTGCTGCAGATGGCCGTTTCCCTGGAATGGGCGCCTTCCTTCCCGGTCCTCGTCGCGCTCGGCAAGCTGCTGCAAGTCGTCTCGTTCGTCGTCATTCATTTCGCGTTGTTCGAGCTGTACCATCGCCGGCGCCCGCGCACGAGACTGTGGTTCTACGGCTTGCTCGCCGCGGGCCTGGCCGCCGCGGCCGCCGACTTCGCGTTCGGCGCGGCCGACTCGGACGACGCCTGGACGAGCGGCGCCTGGACGACGCCGATGCTGGACGGGTATTTGCTCCTGCTCGCCCCTTTATTCGTCCTGATGTTCGCTCCGCATATCGGGCAGCCGCGCAAATATACGGCCAGCTTGTGGATTGCCTTCACGATGCAGCTGTCGATCGTCTCCGCGACGTATTGGACGCCGGACGCGCCGATATTCAAGACGCTGGCGGGACTGCTGCCGGTCGTCTACTATATCCTGCTGTTCGCGATTCTGTTCGAACGGGTCGTCGAGATTATGCAGTCGGTCTACCGGTCCTCGATCACGGACGGCTTGACCAACCTGTACAATAGGCGTTATTTTATGGGCAGGCTGGACGCGGTCATGAAGACGGGGAGATCCGTCGGGGTCATCTTCTGCGATATCGACAATTTCAAGAAGCTGAACGATACGCACGGGCATCATAAGGCGGACGGCGTGCTGAAGCAGGTCGCGGCCCTGATCATGGAGGAAACGGAAGGCTCCGGTCTTGCGGGCAGATACGGCGGAGAGGAGTTGGTCGCTTTCGTGGTCGGGTCGGCCTCCTCGACCGCCCGGGTCGCCGAAAATATCCGTTCGCGAACGGAGAAGGAAACGATCGTCACGGTCAGCGTCGGCTACAGCATGCGCGCGCCGGAAGAGAGGCCCGAAGAGACGCCCGAATCCCTCATGAAGCAAGCCGATGAAGCGATGTACCACAGCAAGACGAACGGCAAAAACCGGGTCACCGATTATGCCGGAATCCGGCCGGCGTACGGTCCGGACGACATGAAGCAACGCCGCGGAAGTTAATACGATCGAGGAGTGAACGACATGAGAACGATGCTTCTGCTATTCAAGCTCAAACCCGAACACGAAAGACGCCTGCGCGAGAGGCTTCCCGATTGGCGAATCGTAACGGCCGGCGACGGGCGGGCGGAGGAAGAGCTCTACCGGAACGCCGAAATCGTGCTCGGCTGGAACGACGGCATGAACGACGCTTTGGCGAGCGCCGGCAAGCTCAGGTGGATTCAGACGGCCTCCGCGGGCGTCGACAAGCTCCCTCTCGGCGAGCTGCGGGATAGAGGCATACACGTGACGAGCGCCAGCGGCATCCATACGGTAGCCATGGCGGAGACGCTGTTCGCGATGCTGCTTGCCTTCAGCCGCAACCTGCATCTGGCGGTTCGGAGCCAGAGCCGCCGGGAATGGCGCGTCGCGGAAAGATACGGCCAGCTGGCCGGGCGAACGATGGGCATTATCGGCGTCGGCGCGATCGGCAAGGAGGTCGCCCGTCTCGCCCGCGCGTTCGGCATGCGCACGCTCGGCGTCCGGCGCAGCGGCCAGCCGGCCGAAGGCATTGACGAGATGTACGGAATGGACCGGCTGGACGAAGTGCTGGAACGAAGCGACGCCGTCGTGAACATCCTGCCCTATACGGAAGAGACCCATCATCTGTACGACGCCGACCGGTTTCGCCGCATGAAGCCGGACGCGCTGTTCTTCAACATCGGGCGCGGCCCTTCCGTCGACACGGACGCGCTCGTGGAAGCGCTCCGCTCCGGCGCGATCGGCGGCGCCGGCCTGGACGTGTTCGAGGCCGAACCGCTTCCGGCCGAGCACCCGCTCTGGACGATGGACAACGTCATTCTCACGCCGCATATCGGAGGTTGGACCGGACAGTACAAGACGAGGGTGCTCGAGCTGTTCGAGCATAATCTGGACCATTATTTGCAGGACGGCAAACCGGTCCGCAACGTCGTCGATTTCGATCGCAGCTATTGACCGCGACGGAGGGCGCGGCCGTTGCCCTTCGGCGCCGTTCGCCCTTATCCGCACTCGCCCAAAATCTTTCGCCGCGGGCCAAATGTCCAATCCGCAATTTTCCTCTGTCATAGAATAGGGGTAAACCGAGGCGACGGACGACTCCCCGGAAGAGTCCCGCAGCGGCACCTTACCCCTAAACATTCTTCATGAAGGAGGAGTTTGCATGTCTGGTGCAGTCGGCGGATATTTTGCATCGGCAGCCTTCGTGCTGGTCTTGTTTATTCTGCTCGTCATCGTGTTGCGCGCCGGGTACTGAGTTGGGCAACGAGCGGCATCCCCTCCCACCCGAGCCGCGTCCTTAAGCAAGCCGTCGACCCGGCTTGCTTTTTTTTGCGCATTCGGCAGCGAGACGGCCGGTCGGGGCAGTCTCAATCTCGCTCGCGCTTTCGCTTGCCGCAGTCTTTCCGCACCGTCCGGTTCGCCGTCGTTCGCCTCTTTGTCCTGTCGCCCCAACGTCCAGCCGTATTATCCTCTTTGCCCCGTCGCCCCGAACCGTTCGGACAGAGAATCCGCTATTTGTGAACAAAACCGTTTTTTTTGCATCTGTGCGGACACAGGATCCGTTATTTGGCTCCGAGACGGCGATTTCGGCCATAAATCATCGAAATAACGGATCCTCTGTCCGATTCATCTTCAAAATGAGGGGGTTTCGGCAAAATAACGTCTTCTGTGTCCGATAGAATAAGATCAAGTGGAATATCCGAACGGCCTGGGGCGGCCCCTTCCTTCGAAACGGTCAACGCGCCGCCAGCACGAGCCGCTCGATCGCGACCGCGACGCCGTCTTCGTTGTTGGATGCCGTCACTTCGTTCGCGGCCGCTCTGACCTCGTCGGGAGAATTCGCCATCGCGACGCCGAAGCCCGCGAAAGCCAGCATGCCCGTATCGTTATAATAATTGCCCATGGCGAGAACCTGGCTTCGCGGGATGCCCCGGAGAGCCGCGAGCCGCTCCAGCGCCTTGCCTTTGCTCGCGCCCGCGTGCTGGACGTCGATGAACCGATCGCCGCTCCGGATCGCTTGCAGCTCGTGACGCCAGTCTCGCCAATCCCGTTCGACGGCGTCGAGCTCTTCCTTGGACGCGTAGATCGACAGCTTGACGAGCCGCTCCGGGAAACCTTCCTCCGCGGCGCGGACGATCGGCTTCGCCAGCAAATCCCGATACATCTCCGCCGCTTCTTCCTTCAAGTCTTCGACGAACAGGTCGAACGCCGTATTCATATCGAAATGAATGGCGCGTTCCCGCAAATACGAGACATAGCGAAGGGCATGCTCGTGAGGGATAATCGTGTCGTCCAGCACGGAACGCGTCTCGCTGTCCACGACAGAAGCGCCGTTATGGGTGATCATCGTACCTTGCAAGCCCAGTTCGAGAAGGACGGGCAGCGCGCTCGTCGAGCCCCGTCCCGTGCAGATGACGATTTCCGCCCCTTGCTCCGAAGCCGCCCGGACGGCGTCCCGCACCCTCGGCGTCAGTTCGTGATTGTCGTTGAGCAGCGTGCCGTCCACATCCAATGCGATCAATCGGTAATTCATTCGTTCCCTTCCTTCCGGTAGTCGCGCAGGCTTTCCACTTCTTCCTCCGTCAGCTCCCGCCATTCTCCCGGCGCCAGCGCCGGATCGAGCCTCAGCGGTCCCATGGACACGCGGCGGAGATACAGCACTTTTTTGCCGACGGCTTCAAACATGCGCTTCACTTGATGAAATTTGCCTTCGTGAATCGTCAGCTCTATCCAGCTTAGCACATTTTCCCGAGCGAGAGGGCCAATGCTCCCCAATTGCCGAACGGCGGCCTCCATCTCCGCGGCGTCGGCCGCATCTTCGGCGTCCGGCGCGCCCCCGCCCGCGGCCGAAGCGAGCACGCGAAGCCTGGCAGGCATCGTCACGTAGCCGTCGTCCAGCTCGACTCCCCTTCCGAAAGCATCGGCGTCCGCTTCGCCTACCGCTCCGCGGACGAGCGCCCGATACGTCTTCGGCACGTGCTTGCGGGGAGACAGCAGCTCATGGGACAGCTTGCCGTCGTTCGTGATCAGCAGCAAGCCTTCCGTATCCTTGTCCAGCCGCCCGACCGGAAAGGGCGAGAAGACGGCGACGCTCTCGTCCAGCAAATCGATAACCGTCCGGTCCAGGCCGTCCTCCGTCGCGGACACGACGCCCGCGGGCTTGTGCAGCAAGACGTAAACCGTATCCCGGTACCGCACCGTCTCTCCTTCGTAAGCGACGACGTCTTCGTACGGGCGAACCTGCATGCCGTGGTCCTTGACGGTTCGGCCGTTGACGGTCGCGGCGCCTTGCTTGATGCGCTGCTTGAGAACGCTCCGCGTGCCGTATCCGAGATGGGCAAGCATCTTGTCCAGTCTCATTGTCGATTTCATTTGCGCGCCCCCGCTTTCTATTGCGACAGTTTGTTGTCATTGCGTAATCGCCTGTTTTGCGGAACAAGCTTATCAGGTATAATGTAAGAAAGTTGATCGGGCTTGTCCAGCGTTCCGCCGGAATGTCCGATCGCAAATGGGGGAATCTAGTGATGAATGCCAAGAAATTATCAATATTTTTCGGAATTCTCGCCGTCCTGATCGTCGCGCTCGTCGTTCTCAACAACGCGAAGCCCGACACCGTGTACGGCAAACCGGCCGGCAAGCTGTTCCCGGACACCCGGGCGCTGCTCGACGACCCGAACTACGATAATATTTTGCTGCCTGCCGAGCTCGACGAGAAAATCGCCAACAAGGAAAGCTTCTTCGTCTACTATTTCGCTTCGAATTGCCCGTATTGCAAGTATACGACGCCGCTGCTTAAGCCCGTGGCGGACGAACTCGGCGTCAACATGCACCAGTTCAACCTGCTGGAATTCAAAGATTATTTCAACAAGATGAATATCGAAGCGACGCCGACGCTTGTCTACTACAAGGACGGCGTCGAAAGCGAAAGAATGCAAGGCGGCGTCAAGGAAGGCGCGGCGAGCGCCGGCTACGACCTCGACGAATTCCGGGCGTTCTTCGAACGGCACCTGCCGGAAGGGAACGACTGATGAACGCCAAATGGCTGCTCGCGTTGCCGACGGCGTTGCTCGCAGCCGGAATCCTCCTGGTCGCCTGCGGAGGGGACGGCAAGGAAAGCGGACCGCACCGGCACGGCAACGAGGTCTGGGAGCAAACCGCTTCATTGTCGGCGATGCCTTCATTCCTTAGCGACTATTCCGGCCGGACGAACTACCTGTACGGGGTCGTCGGCAAATACGAGGACATCATGAAAACCGTCAATTGCTATTGCGGCTGCCTGAGATACGAGAACGATCCGCACCCCTCCTTGTTCCGCTGTTACGTCGCGGAGCAGAATGAAGAGAGCGTCGTCTGGACCGATCACAGCGGCACTTGCGGCATCTGCACCGAGGAGCTGCTCAAGATCGACGAATGGAGCAAGCAGGGCAAGACGGCCGACGAAATCCGCGATCTGATCGAAGAGAATTTCAATCCGAACGCCCAAGCCTGACCGTAAAATGCAAAGAGGTATCCCCCCGGCCAAGGCCGGAGGGATACCTCTTTAACGTGGGAGCGGAAAGCGGCTATACGAACGGCGCTGGTCGGCCGGACGGCCGTTTCATTACGGCGAAGCGTCGCGCCCTTCGCGCTCCGCATAAAATTTGACCGCGAAGCCGCACGGGTCGCGCAGCGTCTCGGGCGAATGTCCGCCGTGGATGACCGACGAGAACCGCACGAATACCGGCGTTCTCTTCCCCGCTTCCTGAACAGCTAGTCGTTGCCGCCTTTGCCCGCCCGCTCCAAGGCCGCTTGCAGCTCGACCGATAATTCCTTGAGCCCCCATATATCGTCGTGCTCCCACAGCTCGTTGAACCGGCGCTGGAACTGCGCGGCTTCCCGGACGCGGCGGAAGAAGTACAGCTCTTGAATCTCGTTCAGCACCTTGCGGACGATCAGCGCGCTTTCCTCGAAATCCCGTTGCGCGTCCACGATTTCCTGGCGGATGCTCGACATTTCGTTATCGAGCGAGAAAGCCGCTTCCGCGGCCTTGCGCAGTCTCTCACGCACATGAACGGGCAATTGGTTGCGGTATTTGTAGTTCAACGAATGCTCGATCGTCGCCCAGAAGTTCATCGCGAGCGTGCGGATCTGGATTTCCGCCAGCACCGGCTTCGAACCGAGGGACGTCTGAACCGGATATTCGACGATGAGATGGTAGCTGCGATAGCCGCTTTCCTTGAAATTCGTAATGTAATCTTTCTCGTATACGGTGATCAAATCTTTCCGCGAGCGGATCATATCCGCCACCCGATAAATATCGTCGACGAATTGGCACATGATGCGAATGCCCGCGATGTCCTCGATGCCGACCTCGATATTGTCGAGGGGGACGGACAGCCTGCGCGATTTCTCCAGGATGCTCGACACTCGCTTGACGCGTCCGGTCACGAATTCGATCGGCGCGTATTCGTCCCGGGCTTTCAGTTCGGAGCGAAGCGACTTCAGCTTGATCTTTAATTCCTCCACCGCTTGCTCATAGGGAAGCAGGAATTTTCCCCAGTCCATTCCGTCCATCGACGTTCCTCCTAACGAACGGCTGCGCCTACTGCTTGCGTAATCCGGGCGAATCCGTCTTGCTTCAGCCGCCGCAGCAACCCTTCCTGGATCTCCTTCAACAACCCCGGCCCTTTGTAGATCATCGCCGTATACACTTCAACCAGGCTTGCGCCCGCCAATATTTTGTCGTACGCGTCGTCCGCCGTGAAGATGCCTCCGGAACCGACGATCGGAAGCTTGCCCTTCGTCAGCTTGTACAAGCTGCGCACGACTTCCGTGGAACGCCGCGCAAGCGGTCGGCCGCTCAGCCCGCCCGCTTCGCTCGCGTACTGATGGGTCAGTCCGTCGCGTCCGATCGTCGTGTTCGTGGCAATAATGCCCGACATGCCGCTCAGCGCGATCGCCTCGGCCATATACTCGAGCTGATCATCCGTGTTGTCGGGCGCGATTTTTACGAGAATCGGCTTGGGCGGCTCGCCGCGCGCCTCCGCCTGCTTGGCCATCTCGTCCTTGACCGCGTCCAGCAGCGCGCGCAGCTCGTCCCCGTGCTGCAGCGCGCGCAAATCCGGCGTGTTCGGCGAGCTGATGTTCACGACGAAAAAGTCGCCGTAAGGGAACAGCTTCTTCACGCATGTCCGGTAATCGTCGGCCGCCTTCTCGTTGGGCGTCAGCTTGTTTTTGCCGATGTTCACCGCGAGCGGAATGCGGGGGCGGCCCAGCTTGGACAGCCGGCCGGCCATGGCGTCGGCGCCTTCGTTGTTGAAGCCCATCCGGTTGATGAGCGCTTCGTCCGAAGGCAATCGGAACAGGCGGGGCGTTTCGTTGCCGGGTTGATCTCGCGGCGTGACCGTGCCGACCTCCATGAACGACAAGCCGACCCGGGACAGGCCCGCGACCGCTTTGGCGTTTTTGTCCAAGCCCGCGGCCAGGCCGACCGGATGATGGAAGTGCAAGCCGAACAGATCGACGGCAAGCTCCGGGGCCGCCTTCGTGCCCCAGACGGCGGACAACAGCCCGGGCATTCCGGGGATTTTCGCCGCGGCGCCCATACCGTCGACGATCAGATGGTGCGCGGATTCGGGGTCCATTTTAAACAGCAGCGGTTTAGCCAGACGGTACAACAATGCATTCGACATCCTTTCGGGAATGACCGTTACGATAATTTCGACGTTCGATTCGAAAACCTTTCGGGTATCAGTTTAGCCTTTTCGGGGGGAAAAGAAAAGAGCAACGCGCCCCCGGCAACGATAAGCTTCCCGCCTTCTTGCTCGAGAGCTCCGACGGCGCTCGGTCTCGGGCGCATCTGGCATTTGTCGAGGAAAACGATTACAATAGAGATAACTTAATTGATCATTTGAAAGAAAGGTTGATATTTATGAGCGCAGCCAAAAAAAAACCGCCCGTCACGTCACGCCAGAAGCAAAAGGAACAAGTGAACAAGAAGGCGCTTATCTGGATAGGGGCGGCCTTTGGCGCGATCGTCGTGATCATGGCCGTGCTGCTCGCGCTCGACATCTGATCGGGTTAAGATCAACGGCTCGCCGTCCTCCGGGACGGCGGCATAGGTTTGTTTCGAGCGAACCACATCGCCTTCTTGCCCCGTTGCCCCAGACCGTTCGGACTGAGGATCCGCTATTCGGTCAACAAATCCGGGTTTTGCGCATCTTTGCGGACAGAGGATCCGTTATTTGGCTCCATGAATGCGATTTTGGCCATTTTTTATCGAGATAACGGATCGTGTGTCCGAAATGTCATAAAAATGTGGGGGTTACGAAGAAATAAGGTCTTCTGTGTCCGATAGAAAAAAACTCAACCGAAATAATGGCCCCAGAACGGCTTCGGCCTCTCAATTTATCCTAACCAATCATACACTTTGTGGGGGTTTGTCTCGTCCTGCGCGATCGGAAGGTTGAATCTCTTCTCCGGAGCCCGCAGTTCGTCGGGCAAGCCCCCTTCCGCGATCGTGACGGTCGTGCCCATCGGCACGAGATCGTACAGCTCCTCGATATCTTCCTTCAGCATTCTTACGCATCCGAGCGATTCGTCCTTCCCCATGCTCTCGGGCTCGTCCGTGCCGTGTATGCCGTAGCGGCTGTCCGACAGCGTCATTCCCCGGCTGCCGAAAGCGCCCGTGCTGCTTCCGTTCGGATCCTTCACCTTCTCCGTGATGACGAATTCGCCTTCGGGCGTCAAGCTGCCGCCCAGGCCTACGATATAATTGCGCAGGATCACGTCCCCGCTGACGACGGCCAGACGATGATTGCTCTTGTCCACGACGATCCTCAGCGGCTCCGCGACGACCGGCGACAGCTTGCCGTCCGGCGCCCCGTAACCGAGCTCCGGACCGGTTCGGTCCGGCCAGCCGACCGCGGCCGGCGATCGTCCGTCCGTCTCGTCCGTCAGCGCGTCCAAGAGCTCGTCGAACCATGCGGTCATGTTGTCCGTCCAGCCCGCCACCTCGTTGGCCGGGTAATCTCCGGTCAACGCTTCAGGCCGGTCGGGCCATTGGCCGTGCCTCTCCTTGTAACGAATCATCGCCGACCGAAGCAGCAGCTTCTCCTCCTGCAGCGGCTTCCACCCATCGACGAGTTGTCGCGCGTAAGATCCGTCCTCCGGCTTGCATTCGCACCATTCTGGATCGTACCACCGAATGCCGGCCGTTCCCGATTCGACGTCCGTCGTCGCCGTCGCGATCGGCTTGCCCGTTCGAACCCAATCGCTCCACTTGCCCAGCTTGGGCGTTTCTACGAGCAGGCGCGGCTGAAGGGTCGGCCGATGCGTCAGCAATTGCCCGAGCACGCCGCGGCCTTCGCTGTCCGGTGCGGCTGCCCCGGCAATCCGGTCGGGCGGTACGACGTTCGGCGGCAGCTTGGGCGGCGTCCCCGGGGCGGCGGAAGACGCGGGCGGAGCCGAATTGTTCGCGGGCGCGGATGCCGTGGCGGTTTCCGCAGGCTCCGCAAGCGGATCGCTCTTGTCGGACAGGAGTTCCCGAATGCCGACGACGGCCCCTCCGATCAGAAGCAGCGGCAACAGCAGCGCGAGCGCCCAGCGCTTCCGGCCGCTTTTCTTGTCCTTTTTATCCGCAGGCAATTGGGGCGCGGGCTTCGACTCGAACGCTTCGTAGATTTCTCCCGCTTGCGCGAAGCAATAGGTCGCCTTCGACGTTTCCCCCTTGCCTTCGTATTCCTTGCCGAGCAAATACCAAGCCATGCGGCTGTCTTCGTGCTTCAGAAGGTATTCTTTCAGCGGCAAAGCGTCTCCGACATTGGGAACGTTGTCGTAGAAGTGCTGGATCTGTTCGTCAATGCGCGATTCCTTGCTCATGCCGGCTCCCTCCGCTTAAATGCGTTCATCCTCCTTATTATCGGTTGAACTTCGCGAGTTCTGAAGAATCGGACCGACTCAAGCGAACTTCTCCGCGTTCTCCCTAATTGCGCTCCTGCGGAGAAAACGGAGTTCAGCCGTCGCCTGCGGCCGTACGGACAGAGGATCCGCTATCTGTGAACAAAACCGGGTTTTTCGCGCCTTCGCGGACAGACGATCCGTTATTTGCTCCGATGATGGCCATTTCCGCTCCGACGAACGGAAATAACGGATCCTGTGTCCGAATCGCCAGCAAAATGCGGGGGTTTGGGCAAAATAAGGGCTTCTGTGTCCGATCGCACAGGATCAAACGAAAAATGCAGCCCACCACCGCAGGGGTGACGGGCTGCATTTTGGCTAGCCGGCTTCATTTTTCTCCTGACATTCCACTACCGAACCCGGCTACGCGTGGAAATCCAATCCCGACTTGACTTCCTTGACGTAGCCGGCCCGGATGACGAAATCTCCGAAGCGCTCCCCGTCCGTCCGCTCCTTCGCGTAACGGTCGATGATCGGCCGCAAGGAATCGAGGATTTCCGCCTCGCCGATATTTTCCTTGTACATCTTGTTCAGGCGGTCGCCCGCGAAGCCGCCGCCCAAATACAGATTGTATTTGCCCGGAGCCTTGCCGATAAACGCGATCTCCGCCAGCCCCGGACGCGCGCAGCCGTTCGGGCACCCCGTCATTCGGATGACGATGTCTTCGTCCCGCAGGCCGGCGTTGTCCAGCATCGGCTCGAGCTTCTCCAGCAACGACGGCAAATACCGCTCGGATTCGGCCATGGCGAGGCCGCACGTCGGCAATGCCACGCAAGCCATCGAGTTTCGCCGCAAGGCGGAGTAATGGGCGCCGTCCGTCAGGCCGTACTGGGCGATCAATTGCTCGATCTTTTTCTTCTTCCGCGCGCTCACGTTGCCGATCAACAAGCCCTGGTTCGGCGTCAGACGGAAGTCGCCGTCATGGATTTTGGCGATTTCGCGCAAGCCCGTCATGAGCGGATAGCCTTCCTCGTCCTTGATTCGTCCGTTCTGAATGAACAGCGTGAAATGCCATTTGCCGTTAATGCCTTTCACCCAGCCGTATCTGTCCCCGTTATGATCGAAGGAAAACGGACGGGCCTCTTCGAGGTTCCACCCGAGTCGCTTGTGCAGCTCGTCCACGAACCATTCCACGCCGCGGTCGTCGATCGTGTACTTGAAGCGAGCGTGCTTCCGGACGGCACGGTCCCCGTAATCCCGTTGAATCGTCACCGTTTTCTCCGCGACGTCGACGACTTGCTCGGGCTTGCAAAACCCGATGACGCGGGCCACCTGGGGATACGTCTTCGGATCGCCGTGCGTCATGCCCATGCCTCCGCCGACCGTTACGTTGAACCCGGTCAGCTTCCCGTTCTCGAGAATCGCGATATAACCGAGATCCTGGGAGAACACGTCCACGTCGTTCGTCGGCGGCACCGCGAGCCCGATCTTGAATTTGCGCGGCAAATAGACGGGACCGTAGATCGGCTCCTGCTCCTTGTCGCCGCTCTTGCTGTCGAGAATTTTCTCTCCGTCGAGCCAAATTTCATGGTAGGCATTCGTTTGCGGCTCCAGATGGCGGCTGATGCGCGAGGCCCATTCGTACACGTCGGCATGAACTTCCGACTGGTACGGATTCGGGGCGCTCATGACGTTGCGGTTGACGTCGCCGCATGCGGCCAGCGTCGTGAGCAGCGCTTCGTTCACTTCCTGGATCGTCTGCTTCATATTCCACTTGATGATGCCGTGCAGCTGTACCGATTGGCGAGTCGTCAGACGGATCGATCCGTTGGCGTAGCGCTGCGCGAGCCGATCCATCATCAGCCATTGCTCCGGCGTGACGACGCCTCCGGGCGCCCGAATGCGCAGCATGAACTGATAGGCGGGCTCAAGCTTCTGCTTCTGCCGCTCGTTGCGCAAATCCCGGTCGTCCTGCATGTAGCTGCCGTGAAACTTCATCAGCCGGTTTTCGTCCTCGGGAATGGACCCGGTGATGCGATCTTCCAGCGTCTCGGCGAGCTTTCCCCTCAAATAGTCGCTTCGGCGCTTAATATCCTCGACGTCGCTATGGGGCGCGCTGTTCGGGTTCATCAAGTTATTTTCCGACATCTTGTTTTCTCCTCTCGCGATCTTCGGGATCGAATTAATAAACGTCCCTCTGATAACGTTTCTGCTGCTGAAGCCGAGCCATATACTCGGCAGCGGATTCCGGCGCCATTCCGCCCTCTTGAACGAGCAAGTCCAGGAACGCCTTATGAACGTCATGCGCCATTTTCTTCTCGTCCCCGCACACGTAGACGTACGCGCCTTCCTCCAGCCACTGGTACAGCTCCTTGGCGTGTTCCAGCATTCTGTGCTGCACGTACACCTTCTCGTCCGTATCCCGCGAGAAAGCGACGTCCATACGGGTAAGCACGCCTTCTTTCAGCCAGCGCTGCCAGTCGACCTGATACAGGAAGTCCGTCGAGAAATGCTGATCGCCGTAGAACAGCCACGACTTGCCGCTTGCTCCGATTTCCTCCCGTTCGCCGAGAAATGCCCGGAACGGCGCGACCCCCGTGCCCGGTCCGATCATGACGATCGGCGCATCCGGATCGACCGGAAGCTTGAAGCTTTCGTTCTGCTGGATGAATACAGGCAGTCGATCTCCCAACGCCACCCTTTCCGCCAAATGGACGGAACAAACGCCGCTGCGTTGGCGGCCGTGGGCTTCATACCGCACCGCGCGCACCGTCAAGTGCACTTCTTCGGGATACGCCTTCGGGCTGCTCGAGATCGAATAGAGGCGAGGCGGCATTTTGCGCAAGATCGTTACGAATTCGCTCGCCGGAATGCCTTTTAAGCCGTAATCGGCAACCAGATCCAGCAGATCCCTCTCGCCGATGTACGTTCTCAGCTCTTGTTCGTTGCCCGGCCGGAACAAGCCGGCCAGCTTCTCGTTGCCGGTCAGCTTGGCCGCCTGCTCCAGCAACGGCTTGGTCAGCACCGTAATTTCGTAATGCTTTCGCAGGGCCTCTCCGAGCGTCAGCTTGTCTCCGTTTTTGTTCACCGGCACCTGCTCGGCTGCCGACCAGCCCATCGTTTCGATCAGTTCGGCGACGAGCTCCGGATCGTTCTCCGGGTAGATGCCGAGGCTGTCTCCCGGCTCGTATTGCAGATTGGATCCTTCCAAAGAAATTTCGAGATGACGGGTTTCCCTGGCGGAACCGCGTCCGTTCAGGTTCAGGTTCTCCAGCACTTCGGCCGGGAACGGATTCGAACGGGAATATTCCGACTCGCCCGCACGAGCGAGAACGTCTGAAGCCGGAACAGCGGCGGCCTGCGCCGGGGACTCGTTGAACGAAGCCAACACCTGGCGCATCCATTGTTCGGCCGATTCCTCGAAGTCGACATCGCAGTCAACGCGGTCCGTGATTCGCTTCCCGCCCAGCTCCTCCAGACGTTTGTCGAAATCTTTGCCGGTCTGGCAGTAGAATTCGTATGATGTATCTCCAAGGGCCAGCACGGAATAACGAAGCGTATCCAGCTTGGGGGCGCGCTTGCTGTGCAGAAATTCATAGAAGGAGATCGCATTGTCCGGCGGTTCTCCCTCGCCGTGCGTGCTGACAAGAATGAGCAGATTTTGCACATTCTTAAGCGTATTCGCTTTAAAGTCGCTCATCGAGGACACCGTGACGAGAGCGCCTTGTTCGTCCAGTTTCTTGCCGATGTTTTTGGCCAGCTTGGCGCAATTGCCGGTTTGCGAACCGAACAAAATGGTAACTTCCTTCGGCGCCGCAGGTGCGGCCGGCGCGATCGCCTCGGCCTGCTGCGATGCAAGTGTCACGGCCGATTGCGCGACGCGTGCGCCGCCGTATGCGACCAGATAACCGCCCAGCCAATTCCGCTGCTGTTCCGTCAACTGCGGAAGAAGACGATTCAGCAGATCGGCTTGCTCTTGGTTAAAGGGACTGTTCGTAACTTGTAGCTCCAACTGCATCCACCTCGCGCACTCGGTATCAATTGTTTGCCGTCATCCAATTCCGAGTATTCTTGTTTAATTAATGAATAATCCTCTATTGAACCTATCATAGCGGACGGGAAGGGTCAATTAGAAGGTTTTTATAGGTTTCATCAATTCGACTGATAGGCGACAAAAATTCCGGTAAATTTCCATAGTTCGACGCGACCAGGTGCAAAGGTCGACCGCTTGATGCGGTACGTGGGAGCCCTACCGGGACGAGTTGCTCGATTTACATCATCGTCCCCCTAGCCCCCTCGACCATCGACGCGCCGCCTCTTTTCTCACCGTCCCCGGCCGTTCGGACAGGAGATCCGTTATCTGTGAACAAAACCGGGTTTTGCGCTCCTTTGCGGACAGGGAATCCGTTATTTCCTTCGAAAACGGCCAATTCGGTCATTTTTCATCGAAATAACGGATCGTGTGTCCGAAACAACATTAAAATGTGGGGCTTTCGGCAAAATAAGGTCATCTGTATCCGATAGTGTAACGGCGATATACGGTTGTACCTCGGGCGATCAGGCGGAGGGCCGTCATTCTCTTTCAAAAGAAAACGCCACTGCCCGGCCCGCTCGAGCGGACTGTAAGCAATGGCGCAATGGCTAGAAACGACTTAGAAAACGGGGTCGCGGATGACGACCGTCCGGGCCGAAGCGTCCCATTGAACGTCTAGCCCGCTTTCCTCCGCGAAGAAGCGGACCGGCAAGTACATGCGGTTCTGGCTATGAAGTGCCGGAGCATTGAGAGAAACCGACTGCTTCTTGCCGTCGACGGTCTTCGTCACAGTCTTCGCGCCGCTTGCCACCGCATACTGGACGTTGCCTTTCGTCAGCGTCGCCGTACCGGATTCGGCGTCGTAATCGACTTCATAGCCCAGCGCGTTTCCGAGGCTGCGCACAGGCAGCATGACCGCGTTCGATCTCGCGAGCGGGGGCACGTCCAGCGTGACGGCTTGTCCGTTCAGAAGAACGGCAATCGTTGAACCCGAAGGCGCGGTTGCCGGCTTCGCGTATTTCTGCAGCACGCGAATTTTGTGACCCGCCTTGTCGGCAATCGCGAGGCGTCCATCCGACAGGATGACGACATCGGAAGGCCGATTGAATTGCGCCGAGCCGGTCACGCCGTCGGCGGAACCGGATTCCTCGGGAACGCCGGTCAGCGTAGAGACTTGACCGTCGCGGATGATACGAATCGCATGATTAAGGCTGTCGGCGACGATCAACTCGCCGTCCGCTGTCAGGGAGAGTCCCTCCGGCGCGTTGAACTTGGCCCTCGCGACCGCGCCGTCCGCGTAACCGCCTTCCGCATAAGGTTCATTATTGCCGTATACCGACGATCCGTTCCCGTTAGGCGAGCCGCCAGCTACCGTAGACACGGTGCCTGCGGCAAAATCGATATAACGGATCCGATGATTGCCGCGATCGCTCACGTACAGATTGCCTTTCTGATCGACGACCAGTGCGCTCGGCTCGTTGAATTTTGCCCGCGCGATAGGACCGTCCGCATAATCTCCGACTTCTTCGGCTTCATTCGGAGCGAATTCGATGACTCGCTCGGATGGTGCGGTCAACGTGGATACCGTTCCGTCCGGCGTTATTTTGCGAATGACGTGGTTTAACGTATCGGCGACATATACGTTCCCTTTCGAATCGACGGCGACGTCCGAAGGCGAATGGAAAGTCGCCTTCTTGCCCTTCGCGTCGTCGCTGCCGATCAAGCCGTTTCCGGCCAACGTCGACACTTTGCCGTCCGACGATATTTTGCGAACGGCATGATTGCCCGAGTCCGCCACGTAAATATTGCCTTGCGCATCCGTCGCCAATCCGGCGGGAAGATGGAAGGCGGCAAGATCGAGCGCGTCGTCATGATAGGCGCCAATGAGGACATTCGGCTCGGATTCGCCGACGATGAGTCCGCCGTATGCCGACACCCGGTCCGTCGAAACGACTCTCAGAAGATGGTTTTCGGTATCCGCAACGAGCAGTCTGCCGTCCGGCAGCTCGACGATTGAACTCGGATGGAATAGCGTTGCCGCATCCAAACTGCCGTTTTCGTGGCCCCACTGAGACTGTCCGGCCCAAGTCCGGATTTCATAGAGCTTGGCCGACTTCGTCCACCCCGTATCGGCGGCGGCAACCGCAGCGCTTGGCGCGACGAGCGCCAAACCGAGCGCGACAATCGCGGCAGCTTTTATAGATTTTCGCACGATGATTGCTCCTTTGCTTGTCAATCTGAATTCCCGTCATATTCTTTCTCAAATCGAAGTACCATATTGCACCGTGAATTTCGCGATCGGTTGATCGTTCCCGTCGACCAGGACAAAGAGAGTCTCGCCTTCGGGATATTCCAGCGTAAAGAAGTAGCTCATTTGCTCCTCTCGACCCTCAATCTCTTGCTCTCCGACAATCCTGATTTCAGCCTGTTCGGCTAACTTTACTTCCAATTGGAGAGAAGACGAGAATGCCGGAATGTCGTAATGAGGCACGCCGTTTTCGATCGCTCTCAAGGCCGGTCTTTCTCCGATTTGTCCGAACGAATACTTGAAGAACTGAATATTTCCCGGCAAATAATTGAGATGGATCGTATAGTATTCGGGCCATCCTGCTCTATTCATCACGCGAATATCGAGCGGCCCTTTCGCTAACGCCGAATCCAGTTGGACTTGCGCCAATTGGTTTGAATACGTTAAGTACACAGCGTCCCCGTAAGTGACCGACTGGAGAAATTTGCCGCTAAGCGGTTCGGTCGAGATCGTTAACCTTTCAGGAACATGGTAAAGATCGACAACGAGTTCATATTGGTAGTAATCCTGCATGTATTCGACTTCGAGCGTTGCATCGTCTTCCTTAATGACGAAAGGTTGCCCTTCCTCACTCTGCTCGCCGAACACCCAAATTTGCTGTATCGACGGAGGAACGTCATTCACGTAATGGATTTCTACCGTCAGAGGTCCTTCCAAGGCGTTCATTCCGTACACCGCATAAGACACGGAGGGTTGCTGCTCCGTTTGCGGATACAGCCGTCCGGAAGGCTGTCCGCCCGGATAAGCGACCTCAACGTATTCCACCGTATCTTCGAGTCCTATTTCCAACAAGAAATCCGATGGTTGAAAGTACGGGATCACGGCTGAAAACAGGTTGTAACCTACCGGATGGAGTCCTGCATAAGGATCCAGGAGGTTCCACCATGCGATCCCTTCCGGCGTATCTTTCTTCACGATATAGCCCGTAACAGGTTCGGATTCGTCTTCCAAATGGATCTCCAACAGGACTTCTCTCAGCCACAGACCGTTTAAATCTATCATAAACCCGCCGGACACAGGATCGAAGGGCACAGGATCGAATCCTTCGAAGAGATTTACTTCAGTGATGTCTCGATCCGCGCTCCATTTCGGACTGATCCATAGCATGCTGGCATGAATCGGTAATTGCGGCAGTTCAAACTGCGCCGGATCCTCCGGGAATTCAACGAGCTCGACCCATTTCGTCAGATGCTGGTCCCAATACTTCACGCCATAGAATTCCTCCGGCTGTTCGCCGCGAATGATCGTGAGCATGTACGTCGTTTCCGATTTACCGGTTTCTTTCACTTTGACGAGAATTTCATTCGGTCCGACGTTGAGGGCAACTTCCTTGCTCCCCGTAATCCCTTGCAGTCTCGTCCCGGCAATCTCGATCGAGGAGCCGGTCGAACCGCTCGCGGAGACGGTTACAGAATCTGCCCGATAGGGCGCATCTAACGTAATGTTCGTAGAAGGCGGCTCATAAGTTCGCGGCTCTTCTCCCGCGATCGTGATTTTCAACGAAAGCAGCCTGCTCGCCTCAGGAGTGCCCGGATTTCCTCCCGGATTGCCGCTGCCAGGGCTGCCTCCGGGGTTTCCGCCGCCGGAACCGCCGCCCGTCGAAGCCGGCGGAGAAGTTTGCTCCTGCCACTTCCGCGCCGCATTCTCCTTCGCTTCCTCTAGCTTCCTCCGATTCGCCGCTTCCTGCTCCTGACGCTGTTGCTCTAGCTGCTGAATCATCGAGGCGAGCCGATCTTGATTCTCCTGCTGCTGTTTGGCTTGCTGCTCCCGGCGTTCCATCGCCTCTTGCGCTTTCCTCTTGGCTTTCTCCAGTTCGGGATCCATGCCGCTTGTCGGGTCGAATGGCTTCACGTTGTCCAAGTCGATCCGATCGTTCGGATTCGGAATCTTCCGATTGGCCTCATCGATCAGCCGCTGCGTTTCTTCTCTGGATACCTTCCCTTGTTCGACGGCATTTTTCGCGATGTTCCCCACGAAATGGTTCAAGTTCTCGAGAAAACGCTGCAATTGCTCCATATCGTTCACGGGGCCGTTGTGCGTCAGAAGATCGCTCCCGTTGTCCGCGTTCTGCTGCATTCGTTGCTTCAATTGCTCGTTTTCTGCCTGGATCTCCGCAATGTTTTGGAGAATCCGACGGATGACCTCCGGCGAAGCCTGTTCGATGAAGTCTTCGATTTGCCCCGCGCTGGGATGGGCGGGAAAGCTGCTGCCGGTATCCCCGGGGAACACGGTAATCTGCTGCGACGGATAAACGTTCAAGGAAGGTCCGGACGGGCCTGACCCGCCCGATACGTTGACGATTCCGGAAGCGGCGACCGCCGTCGTCTGCCCGGTAACCGGATTGACCGTCGCGAGAAAATGCGTCCCCCGCACGCCCATGACCGCCGTCGGCGTTTCCAGCTGGAACTGGTCGTTGCTCGATTCGATCGACTTGACCTCCACCCATGCGGACCCCTTCAGCATGCTGACCTTCGTCTGGGTGCCGCTGCGGTTCGACAGCTTGGAGAACGTGATCGTCGAGTTCTCTCCCACCGTCATGCGGTCGTCTTCGGACGTTCCGTTGGCGAATTGCAGGGTGGCCGAAGCTCCCTTTTCCGTTTTGAGAATATCCCCTTCGTTCAGGCTCATCCTCGCGAAAGCCGTGAACTCTTTCGAACCGCCGGCTTTTTTGACTTTGACCGTGCCCTTCAATTCGCCGATGACCGCGACCCGCGAAGTCGCGGCAGAGCTCTCGTCCGCCAGAACGCCCAGCAGCGGCAACGCGGCCAGCAGCAGGACGAGCCAACGGAGCGTCAATTTTTTCAACATTGCTTTCATCCCTCGATTTCTTTTCAGTTTTTGTATAGGTAAAAGATGTACATTTATAGAAAATGCCGGGTTAATCGTACTGCAATTCATATACGCGAATCGGATGGGACTTGCCTTTGAACATCCGATCCTCGCCTTCGTCGTAGCGGAAATGCGTTTTCGTTTTCTCGTACACCGCTTCGGAGACGTGAACCTGTCCTTTTTTCGTCTGGGATTCGATTCTTGCGGCGATATTCACGTTATCCCCGATGGCCGTATAATCGACTCTCAAATACGAGCCGATGTTGCCGACGACCGCGTTGCCGGTATGGATGCCGATGCCGACGTTCACCTCGCACTGGTATTTGTCCATGATGTTATCGCGAATATTTTTCATGCCCCGTTGAATCTCGTAGGCGGTCTTCACGGCCATCCGTTCGTGGTGTTCGACGTCGAGCGGCGCGTTAAAGAGAATCATGGCCGCATCCCCGATAAACTTGTCGATCGTCCCCGAGTTGCGAAGCGTCGTTTCCGTAATCATGTTGAACATCGTGTTCAGCGTATCGACGAGCTCGGCGGGCGTCAGCTTCTCCGATAATGGCGTAAATCCGCGAATATCCAAAAATAGCACCGTAATATTTTTCAGATCGCCTCCCAGCTTGATGTCGATATCTTGCTCGATAATTTGCTGTACGAGATCCCGGGAGATATATCGGCCGAATTGCCGGGTGACGAAATTTTTCTGGACGCTGTCCATATAGGACTTCAAGGATACGTTAGCCAAGTAAGCCAGCGTCATGCCCAGCAAAGCGCTCACGACGCCGACGTGCAGCGTCCATTGCTGATATATCGCGTATTGGCCGTATAATACGACTGCGAACCCAGCCAGATAGACGAGAATCGAATAAACGTTCTTCAGTCTCCACGGCAGCCACACGAACAGGGCGAACAGCAGCGCGAGCAAGGCTTGCTCGACTCCGTTCGGCGCATAGCCGACGGAAGTCCCGTTCAGCAGCTGGTTGGCGATGTTCGCATGGGCGTAGACAAGCTTGAAGTTTTTTTCGATCGGAGAAGCGCCCGTATCCTGACTCCCGTCATTCGCGAGGCCGACCGCCGTATAGCCGACGAAGACGATCGCGTCCTTGAACAAATCGGGCGGAAGCGCCCCTTCCAGCGCGTCGATGAACGAAACCGTCAGCATGTCGTCCGTTACGAGCTGATAGTCGATCGTAATCGTATTCTTCGCGACCGGTTCGCCGTAACGGGACGGATCGGTCATCTCCGCGTACTTTCCGAGATCGGCCCCGGCCATTTCCGCCGCCTTCCATGCCAAGGATGGGATCGTTTCGCCGTCTGGCCCCCGGATGTTCAGCCACGTCTGACGAATGACGTTGTCGTTGCCGACGACCCGATTAATGTGGGCCAGTTGGACGAGCTCGGCGAACAACTCGTAGGGGCGGGCGATCGCTTGCGCTTCGATGTATGCCTCCCGTTTGGCCGTCGACGTCCCGAACACGTCGCCCATGATCCCCGCGACGGGCAAGATCACGTTCGGATAGCTCGCAAGCGCTTCCGCAAAAGCCATATCGCTATCCGGGCTCTCGCTGGCTTCGCTGAACAAAATATCGAAAGCAATCGCCTTCGGCTCGTGCCCCTCCTGATTCAGATTGGCCAGGAACGGGGCATACACCGCACGATCCCAGGGAAACCTCCCCAACGCCGCCAACGACGCGTCGTCGATCGCGACGACGACGATTCTCGAATCCGGCGTATGATCGGCCGCTTGTTTCATGTCGTAATCGAACAATAAACGGTCGATCCGCTCCAGACTGCCGGATTGGTGGACGAAGAACATACCCAGAAGAAGCAGGATGTTCAACGCGACGGCAATTTTCTTGATCCTTTCTTTCAATCTCGCATCACGTCCGTCTTATGTAAAAGATTCCATCGACCCTATTATAGCGTAGGAATAAGGTTTGATGTTGCATTTTGTCTAAAAAAGAAATCACATGCCATCGGTCATTGGCGCCATGACAAAAAAGCCCTTCTTCCAGGACTTGAGACCCGGAAAAAGAGCTTCTGAAACTCCGTATCGGATTTACATATTGAACGGGGAATCGCCGATCTTGATCGAATCCGTCGGGCAGCCGTCGGAAGCGTCTTGCAAATCGTCGTACAGATCCTCCGGAATTTCGGTATTGCCGTGGTTGCCGTCGCCGCCATAGATGACTTCGGCAATGCCTTCGTCATCGTAATCGTAAATGTCGGGCGCCGTCGCGCCGCATGCGCCGCATGCGATACATGTGTCTTTGTCTACGTAGGTAAACTTAGCCATGTGATTACCTCCTATTTTAAATCCGAGTCGAATACTTATAAGTAGTCCACTACTGTTCAATATAATACAAATCGTTTCCAAGATCAAACCATTTTACTTGGGAAATTGCCAATTGAAAGCGCTACGTATCTCCATGATCGCCGAATTGCCGGTCCCGGAGAAAATCGGTCTGCAGCGACGTTCCTCGCCTCTTCTTGTTGCGGATGAGCGCAGACGGATCGTCCCCGAGCATCCCGGCGGTCAACACGGCGCTCTCGCCGAATTTGTCCCTTAAAGCGTCCATCGCGGTAAGCAGCCGTTCCTTCTTGGGTTCGGCCTCGTACGTGAACAGGTCCAGCTGCAAGGGCGTGTCTTTTTTCGGCGACAATCCCTGCAGCGTAATCCCCAGCAGCCGGACCGCCTGCCCTTCTTGCCAATGGGCGTCCATCAGCTTGCAAGCGACTTCGTAGACGTCCGTCGCCGAATCGGTCGGGACGGGCAACGTCAACGAACGGGTAATCGTGCGCATGTCCGGGTCGCGAATCGTGATTTGCACGGTCGTGCCAACCATGCGTTGGTGTCTAAGTCTGCGCGTCGTCTGATCGGCGAGATTCAGCAGCACCCGGCGGTATTGATCCCTCTCGGTCAGATCCGCCGGAAGCGTCGTCGTATGCCCGATCGACTTGGGCGCTTCGTGAAGCGGTTCGACGGGAGCGTCGTCGATTCCGTTGGCCGCTCGCTTCATCCAGGTGCCGTAGACGCCGAACCGGTCGGTCAGCGTCTTCTCCTCCGCGGCCGCCAATTCCCCGATCGTGCGAATATTCAGCTTCAGCAGCTTGTCCGCGGTTCGGGAGCCGATTCCGAATAAGGTCTGGCACGGTTTGTCCCAGAGCAGCTTCGGCATATCGCGCCTGCGCAAAATCGTAATCGCGTTCGGCTTGCGCATGTCGGAAGCCATCTTGGCCAGCAGCTTGTTCGGCGCGATGCCGATCGAGCAGGGCAAGGCGAGCTCCTCTTTCACCCGCTTGGCGATTTGCTCCGCGATCTCGACCGCGGTGCCGAACTGCGAGCTGCCCGTAATATCCAGGTAGCATTCGTCGATCGATACCGCCTCGACGAGCGGCGTGAAATTGCCCGCGATGCGCATAAAGCCGCGGCTGTATTTGCGATAGAGATCGAAATCCGGAGAGATCAGGACGAGGTCGGGACATGCGTTCATCGCCTGCCGGACGGTCATCCCCGTCCGTACGCCTTGCGCCCTCGCCTCGTAGGAGCTCGTTACGACGATGCCTCTGCGCAGCTCTACGCTTCCCGCCACCGCGGTCGGCTTTCCTCGGTACAGCTCCGGCTGTTCGGCGGCATGAACGGAGCAATAGAACGCGTTCATATCGATATGCAAAATAATTCTTCTTATGCCCGCGCGCTCGCCCATCGTTCATTCCCCCTTCGCCTCTTTTCATTATACCCGGGTTCCGAAGCGGACGACAACGGGCTGGCCTTACAGGGAGCGCCGGCCCAAAGCTCTCTACAAATTATGAACGGCCATGCTATAATAGAATAACCTGTTTTTTACTTGAAGGAGGCTTTTCGGCTACGCATGTCTACTCCCATTTGCATTTTCGATACGACTTTGCGCGACGGCACGCAAGGCGAAGGAATCAGCCTGACCGCCGAGGACAAAGTTAAAATCGCCCAGAAGCTCGATTCGCTGGGCGTCCACTATATCGAAGGCGGCAATCCCGGCAGCAACGGCAAGGACATCGAGTTTTTTCGGCGCGCCCGGGAAATGCGGCTGCAGGCCAAGCTGACGGCTTTCGGAAGCACGAGGCGTAAAAACAGCGTTTGCGAACACGACATCAATCTGAAGCATTTAACGGAATCGGGCGCCCAAGCGGCGACGCTCGTCGGCAAAACGTGGGATTTCCACGTGCACACCGCCTTGCAGACGACGCCGGAAGAAAATCTGGCCATGATCTACGAATCGCTGGCTTACGTGAAGAATAGCGGCATGGAAGCGCTGTTCGACGCGGAGCATTTCTTCGACGGCTACAAAGCGAATCCCGAATACGCGTTGGCCGCGTTAACGAAAGCGAAGGAAGCCGGGGCCTCCTGGATCGTCCTCTGCGATACGAACGGCGGAACGCTGCCCGGCGAAATCTCGGAAATCGTCTCCCGCGTCGTCTCCGTCATCGACGCGCCGATCGGCATTCATACCCACAACGATTGCGAGCTGGCCGTAGCGAATACACTGGCCGCGATCGCGGCGGGCGCCCGCCAAATCCAAGGGACGATCAACGGTTACGGAGAGCGCTGCGGCAACGCGAATCTCTGCTCGATCATTCCGACCTTGCAGTTGAAAATGGGCTATTCCTGCGTCAGCGACGAGCAGCTTAGCACGCTTACCGGCGTCGCCCGTTACGTCAGCGAGATCGCGAACGTGCATATGCCCGTAAATCAACCTTACGTCGGGAACGCCGCGTTCGCGCACAAGGGCGGCATTCACGTCTCCGCGATCATGAAAGACGCCAAGACGTACGAACATATCGAACCGCAGCTCGTCGGCAACAAGCAGCGCGTGCTCGTGTCGGAGCTGGCCGGGCAGAGCAACATTTTATCCAAAGCCCAGGAGCTTGGCCTCGACGTCAATCCAGATAACCAACAGTCCCGCGAAGTGATCAACCGGATCAAGGAATTGGAGCACCAAGGCTACCAGTTCGAAGGCGCGGACGCCTCCCTGGAGCTGTTGCTGAGAGACGCTTACGGCGATGCCGTGCAAATTTTCACCGTCGATTCCTTCAAGATCACCGTCGAGAAAATCGGGGACCAAATGACCAGCGAAGCGATCGTCAAAATCAACGTATCGGGCGAGCAGGTCTACACGGTGGCCGGGGGCAACGGTCCGGTCAACGCCCTCGACAACGCGCTGCGCAAAGCGCTCGTGCAGTTCTACCCGGGCATCCGCGACATTCAATTAACCGATTATAAAGTCCGCGTATTGGACGAAAAGGATGCGACGGCGGCGAAGGTGCGCGTGTTGATCGAGTCGACCAACTTCCAGGATACATGGAGCACCGTCGGCGTTTCCTCCAACGTGATCGAAGCGAGCTGGGAGGCGCTGATCGACAGCATCCGCTATGCCTTGATCGGCATGGCCAAGGACGAAGATTTGTCCGTGAAGCTCGTTCCGACGCAAGGCTTGCTGAATCATTAAGAAGAACCGTCAGGGGATTTCCCCTGACGGTTCTTTTTCGCGCTGTTTCGTTACTCATCACGTGCTTTCCGCTTGCCGCAGACCTTCCTCCTCATTCGGCCCGCCTTGCTCCATCGCCCACTGCCCCGCCTTGCTCCATCGCCCACTGCCCCGCCTTGCTCCATCGCCCACTGCTCCGCCTTGCTCCATCGCCCGTCGCCTCGCCTTGCTCCACTCCCCTAGGCCGTTCGGACAGAGGATCCGCTAATTGTGAACAAAACCGGGTTTTTCGCACTTTCGCGGACAGAGGATCCGTTATTTGGCTCCGAGATGACGATTTCGGCCATTGATCATCAAAATAACGGATCGTCAGTCCGAAACGCCAGCAAAATGAGGGGGATTCGACAAAATAAGGTCTTCTGTGTCCGAAAGCGAAAGTTCAAGTGGATGACAAGTCAGACCTCCATGCCGGTCATGGATCCTATTTAGGGCCATAAGGCATCATGGTCTCGGCCGAGTCTGATCCTGACGCATCGGAAGTTGCAATTACTTAACGACACAGTACCGTAGGTGGGTTTCGCTCGCAAAGGCCGATGTTTCTATCCGCTCCAACTTAATACGCTCTCCGAGCCCGCCAAATAATGAAATGCCGTCACCCAGCAGCAGGGGCACTACATCTAATACGATTTCATCCACTAGGCCAAGCTTTAGGCACTGCCGGGAGATGCTGCCGCCCAAAAGGCTGACACTTTTATCACCAGCGGCAGCTTTGGCTGCCTCGACTGCTTGCCTGATGTCGTTAACAACAAAAGTATAGGTTATACCGTCCTTCTCGATCTGCTCATGAGCCTCATGAGTCATAAGGTATACCGGAATTTTCAACATACCACCGTACGGTATCTCCCCATCTTCAATCGTGTTCGTTTTGTTGGCGCCACCAACTACGGCGCCTAATTCTTTCATGACTTTACTGACGACCGCTTCATCTTCGTCCACAGTCGAAAAGCCGAACATCCAATCAATGCCTCCGTTAGTATCAGCCATAAAGCCATCAAGTGTTATGGTCGCATGAATAATAACTTTCCCCATTTTACTACCTCCCTCATCCTTTTCTTAAGATTGCAATTTCGCAAGTATTTCTTCCAACCGATCCAACAGCTCGATTACTCCTTCGTACATTCCGGATTGAATGACCGCTTCACGAACTTCCTCTGACGGATACAACGTAGTTTCCAAGAACTTCGTCTTGCCGCCCGGCAATTCTTCGAACATTGTTGTGACAAGTCCCACAATTCCCGGATAGCCTTCATATTCGTAGGTGTTGACGATCCGTTCAGGAGAAAGTACTTCGTGATAAACTCCGTTATGCGCGTGTATTTGCCCGTCGGGCGCCTGTTGAACAAATCTCCAAATGCCGCCCTTTCTCACTTCCATCTTGTCGACAGTCGTCGTTACAATTCTCGGTCCCCACCAGTCCGGAACGCTGTCTGGATCCAGATATGTGTTGAACACCAGCTCGCGCGACGAGTCGAAGATTCGGGTGACGACGATTTGTTGCTTTCCTTTTTCTGCTACAATTCGAGTTTTTGACATTGTGGTTGCTCCTTAATAATGGTTGTGAGATTCTTGCATCAATGATCGCTTTTGAGTTGGTTTTTCTTGAGAACTGCTTCGAAACGGTCGAATTGTTCTTCCTTCAACTTGGTGAAAGACTTCAACCAATCGTCCAACTCGACGAAAGGATCAGGACATAACGAGAAGATACGACGGTTGGCGTCGGCCTGGACCTTGACGATACCGGCATTGGTCAGGACGCGAAGATGTTTGGAAGATTGAGGCAATCTAAGTCCCAGCCTTTGAGCAATTTCCCCCAACGTCAGCGCGCCGGTGTCGCGCAATAATTCAACGATGTTGACACGATTTGGTTCTGCAAGAGCGCTAAACACTGCCGTAGTCATAGTTATTCTCCTTTCGTATGAAATAATTTCCTGTGATGAATATAACACACAAGGAAATTTCCTACAAGTGAAATTTCTAATAATCGAAATTTCTATTAAAGGAATTTTACTTATAGGGAAAATTAGTGCTCGCGATATGCCCAGCTATCACCGTCCAATCGTACTTCATGGCGATCTTCCCCCCATGCGCTCAAATTGCGGATTTTCCCAAACGAAACCCCCGCGAGCAGCGCCTCCTTCCGAATCAACGTGCAAGCGCCCAAGCCGCCGACCCGGTAAAGTCCGGAACGCCCAGACGGCGGAGGAACGCGTTCTTCCGCTCGCGTTCCTCCTCGCCGGAGAGGACTTCTCCCGGAGCTCGTTCGACCATGTCGTATTCGTCGTTTAACGTATGCTCATCGCAATAAAAAGGGATTTCCGCGTCCCGATCGGCTAGTTCGATCTCGGCGGAAATCCCTTTATCCATTTGAATCCGTTGAAATTCGCGCAACCGTTCCCCAACCTATATGCGCGGGCAAGCGCTCATAGAACATCCCGCAAAAAAATTTCCCATTGCTCCCTCGGGATCACGCCTTCGATCCGATGGCGAATAACGCCGTCCCGATCGATAATAAAGCTGACCGGATACCCGGTCACCTTGTACAGATCTCCGGCAACGCCCTCGGCGTCCGTCAGCACGGGAAAATCGTCGAACCCCTGCTCCTTCACGAAATCTTTCGCTTCCCGCAATTTATCGAAATTCGTCGCATTCACGGCGTACAGATCGAGATTTTCCCGGTGCTCTTCGTAGATCGCTTTGAGATCGGGCGCTTCTTCCTCGCAGGGTCCGCACCAAGCCGCCCAGAAGTTCACGATCAGCGCTTTGTCCCTTTTACCGCCGACGCTATAAGAAGCCGTTCCGTCCAACGTCGCAAGCTCGAAGGCAGGGGCGAACCGGTTCGCTTTCGGCGCGGGCGTCTGCGGAATTTCGCCGACCGGCGTGCTTGCCGTCGCTTGATCGGTCCCGCCCGGATCGTCCCCTCCGCGATCCCATAGCCAGACGCCGATCACGGCGAGTACCGCCAATGCCAGAATAATCGCGTTTTTCTTCAAGATGCGTTCACTCTTTTCAAGATTGATCTTCCTTCCTTCATCTTACCCCAAATTCCCCCCGTGATCCAACGCCCAGACGTGTCGGAATCATGAACTTCCGTCTCTGGCCTGGCGCATATTGCCCCCCTCCCGAGGGAAACTTAACAGGCGATTACGCATCTCAGGCTTCCGTCGCCACAACAAGGGGGGGAAAACCGTGACCGGAACGACAAAATCGAAACGAAGGCTCGAAGTGACCTTCAGCAGCGACCTGTACGCGAACCCCGAAGCGCGGGAGGAAGCGGCGAAGCCGAAGAGCGGCGGACGCAAAGGACCGCGAGGGAAAGTATGGGAATACATCGCTTTGTCCACCGTTCCGCTCGTGCTCGTCCTCGGCAATTCCATGCTCGTGCCGATCTTGCCGACGCTCCGCAACACCCTCGGCATCTCCCAATTTCAGAGCAGCCTGGTCATTAGTTTATTTTCCGTTGCCGCCGCCGTGATTATTCCGATCGCGGGGTATTTGTCCGACCGGTTCAGCCGCAAAGCCGTCATGATCCCTTCCCTGATCATCTACGGAGGGGCCGGCATCCTTGCGGGCTTCGGCGCGGTATGGCATTCCTACGGCATCTTGATCGGAGCGAGGGCTCTTCAAGGGCTGGGAGCCGCCGGTACCGCCCCTATCGCGATGGCGCTGGTCGGCGATCTTTACAAGGGCGGTCAGGAAAGTCAGGCCCTCGGCCTGATCGAAGCGGCCAACGGCGCCGGCAAAGTCGTCAGCCCGATTCTCGGATCGTTGCTCGCCCTGCTGGTCTGGTATGCCGCCTTTTTCGCTTTCCCGGTCTTCTGCTTCCTTTCCTTGCTCGCGATCCTGTTTCTGATTAAAGAACCTAAGCGCAAGGAAAAGGCGAAGCCGATTCGCGCGTACATGAAATCGATCAAGCAAATATTCGCGGACAACGGGCGCTGGCTGGTCTCTTCCTTTTTCGCCGGATCGCTCGCTTTATTCATCTTGTTCGGCGTCCTGTTTTTCCTTTCCGACATTCTGGAAAAACCCCCTTATTCCATCGACGGCGTGCGCAAAGGGTTCGTGCTGGCGATTCCGCTGTTCGGCATGGTCGTCACTTCTTACGTTACGGGGTCGGTTATTCGCAAAAACGGCGTTCTCATCCGCTGGCTCATGAACATCGGGCTGGCGATGATGGCGGTCTCGCTCGCGCTGGCCATTTGGCTGAACGCGAACCTTTACGTTTTCATCGGTCTGCTGACCGTCAGCAGCGTCGGAACCGGCTTGCTGCTCCCCTGCTTGAACACGATGATCACGGGCGCCGTCGAGAAATCCGAGCGGGGAATGATTACTTCCCTCTATAGCAGCCTGCGCTTTTTCGGAGTGGCGTTCGGTCCTCCGTTGTTCGGGTGGCTGATGGGAAAATCGCACCAGCTCGTATTCATCACGGTGTCCATCCTTTCCCTGATCGCATTGGGGCTCGTATTTTTCCTCGTCAAGCCAGGCAAACAGGTGCAATAACGGCTTGTCCGCAGCCCGCCGAGCCTTCATACTGGAAGGATAAGGCGGTGCGATGAACTCATGGAAGCGCCGAAATCGGTCATGATTGAGAAAAAAATGGAAGACGAGCTCGTGGATGCTTGCCGAACAAGATTCCCTTACGAATCGTGCGGGGTGATCTACGGCACCAGACAAGGCAGCGCCTTGCTTGCGGACGGGTTCGGTCTCGTCGCGAACGCGGCCGCCGAGCCAGCGGCAAACTTCTTCTTCGACCCCCGAGACTGGGTGGAGATCTATTTCCGCGCGCAAAAAAACCAACGTTCGATCGTCGGTTTGTTTCATTCCCATCCGAACGGGGCGCCCCTGCCCAGCGCAAGCGACAGCCGGGGCTTCGTTCCATGGGAAACGTATTGGATCGTCGGCTTTTCCGCTTTCGGCCACGACATTGCCGTATATCGCCGGGAAAGCGCGAATTGGATCCGTCTGCCGGCAGGCAGGCCCGGCCCGCTTGTCTAATGGCGGCTTAAATAAGCGTACAATTCGCCGAGCGAACGGACGTTACGGTCGGCGATTTTTTTGAGGAACTTGAAGTAAAGCTTGGCCGTCATCATCGAATCGTGCAGGGCGTGATGCCTTTCCGTGACCGCGACTCCGTAGCGCTCCAACACATCGTCCAAGCCGTAGTTCGCGGCCTTGGGCTCCAGCCATTTGGCGATCATCATCGTGTCGAGCACGCGATGGGTCAAATTCACCTTCGACGTCCGCCAGAGCGCGCAGTTCAGAAACTGCTTGTCGTGGCCGCTGCCGTGCGCGATGAGCACCCTTTTGCCGATGAAATCCATAAAGTCGTGAAGCGCCTGCATGAGATCGGGGGCGCTTTCCGCCATTTCGTTCGTAATGCCGGTCAATTCGGTAATATGGCGGGGAATTTTGCGCTTCGGATTGACGAGACGGTAGAACGGTTCAACATCCTCGAACTGGCCTCCGCGGATGATGACGCCGCCGATCGACAAAATTTCATCCCCGTTATACGGGTAGAAACCGGTTGTTTCCAGATCGAAAACAACCGCCTCCAATTCCTCCAGCTTCATTTCCAGCGCGCTTTCCTTGCGTTGCTCCCTGGACATGGACCGAATGAACGCCATCTGCTGCGCGTTGGACGACCCGAACATCGACGCGATCGCCGGCGTGATTCCGCCCATCTTGTAAATGTTCCACATTCGCCCCATCGAATTCGAATTTTTGGGCTCTTTCATCGCGTTCACCTCCCGCCGAACCGATGCTGCAGCTCCTTCTCGACTTTGCGCTGGAATTTCCTGCCCGTCTTCAGCGCTTTTTTCAAAGGAGCGACGATTTCCTTCGTCAATTTCCCGGACGGAATTTTGCCGGTGCCGACCAGGTGGCCGTCCTCAGCCGTCACCGAGGTCTGCAGCCGTAATTGCAGAAACAGCGCGAACGCCTCCGCCGCCTCCGCGGCTTCCTCCGCGGTCAATATCCCGGCCAGCCGCAAGGCGTCGATTCGGGCCAACGTGCTCGTCTCGCGAATTCCCGATTGCATGGACAGCAGCCTGAACGTATTGACCATCGGGATATAAGCGCCGTATTTGATATCCAGGCTGCCGGATTCTTCGCCGTATCTTTCCGTCAACAGCTGCCCGAACACGCCTACGAGCACTTTGTGCCGAAGGGTGTTTTCCAGCATTCGCCGGGCGATGACCGGATTCTCGAGCATGTCTCCGAAATAACGATCGCGCAAGCGTTCCGCCATGTCCCGGTCTCCCGATACCGGCCTTCCGTCGGCCGCGATCAGCAAGTACCGGACGTTCTCCCAGCTGGGCTCCGCGAACCACCGTTCGATCTTGGCGGTCCATCCCGCGAGCGGCAAGCACCAATCCGGATTGGAGGAGATGACGTTGCCGTCGCAAGGAGGATAGCCGATGGCGACGAGATGCCGGACGGCCGTCTCCGCCAAGCGCAAGTAGTAATCGCGGTGCCGCTCTTCGTTCGTCCCCTCCGGCGCGTCCGCGTAGACCAGTCCGCTATCCTGGTCGCTGTGCATCGTCTGTTCGAACCTTCCGGCGCTGCCGAACAATAGATACGCGTAAGGCACGGGCGGGGCGCCATGCCCCGACCGTGCCAAATCGTTCTCCGCAAGCTTCAGCGCCCGATCGATCAAGGCGTCGTGCAGCTCGTTCAGCGTTGCGTAGATTTGATCGGCGGGAGCGGAAGCCATCGCCTCTTCCAGACGAAGCTGCTCCTTCTCCCTGACCGACCGCAATTGTACGGGATTGTCGGCGCCGGAGATGTCTGGAAACCGCGTATCGCGAATGGGATTTCGCATGCGGTTCGAATCCCTCCCGTCGTTGCGCCGGCGTCGATGATTTCCTGAATTATACGGAAGTACCGGCTTTTTTCATTTGCTCTGGATAACCGTAGTTGCCGTGCTCGCTCAAGTCGAGACCGATGATCTCCTGTTCTTCCGTGACGCGGAAGCCGATCGTTTTCTTCACGATCCACAAGACAATGAACGAAGCGGCGAAAGCGTAAGCGCCGGCCACGACGACGGATTCGAATTGCACCCACAATTGGTAGCCGCCGCCGCCGTAGAACAGACCCGCTTGACCGACGCCGACTCTCTCGGCCAGTTCTTCCGTCGCAAAGAAACCATTCGCCAAAGTTCCCCAGATCCCTGCCATGCCGTGTACGGACAACGCGTAGATCGGATCATCGACTTTGATTTTCTCGAAAAACTTCATGCTGAAGACGACCAGCACGCCGGCGATCAAACCGATGACGACCGCCGCCCAGGGCTCGACGAACGCGCAGGACGCCGTGATCGCGACCAAGCCGGCCAACGCGCCGTTCAGCATCGCCGTAATGTCGGCTTTGCCGCTGATGAGCCAGGAGATCAACATGGCCGCCACTGCGCCGGCGGCAGCGCCGAGCTGCGTATTGAACGCGACGTATCCGAAGAAGCCTTCGCCGATCTCCACCGTGCTGCCCGCGTTGAAGCCGAACCAGCCGACCCACAGCAGCAGTACGGACAATGCCGTGAACACTTGGTTATGTCCGGGAATTTCATTGGCGGTGCCGTCTTTGTTGAATCGGCCGATCCGCGGCTTCAGCAGAATCGTCGCCGCGAGCGCGCCGATGGCGCCGGTCAAGTGAACGACGGTCGAGCCGGCGAAGTCTTGCGCCCCGTCTTCGGCCAGCCAGCCGCCGCCCCAGATCCAGTGGGCGATGACCGGGTAGATTACCGCGACGTAAACAACGGTGAAGATCAGATAAGACGACAGCTTCGCCCGTTCCGCGAACCCGCCCCAGGCGATCGAGAGCGATACGGCCGCGAACGCCAACTGGAAGACGAAGAATACCGATGTCGGCAATTCGTTATCGATCGACGTGAGCGCCGGATTAAAGAAGAAGTCTCCAAACCCGATAAACTTGTTGAGCGTCTCCGAAGCGTCGCCGCCGAACGCGATGCCATACCCGACAGCCCAATAGACGATGGATGCGAGGCCGACCGTGAAGATCGTTTTGCCCGCCACGTGGCCCGCGTTTTTCATTCGGGTCGATCCGGCTTCGAGAAGAATAAAGCCGCCTTGCATCAGCAGGACCAGAATCCCGGCCAGCATAACCCACAGTGCGTTAAGTCCCATGTCCAATTGCGCTGCCGACGGGTCTTCCGCGAATGCGATTGTCGGAAATAGCAGCAATAGCGCACCTGCCGAGACCAAACTTTTCTTAACCACAACGACCACTCCCTACATGTAATGTTTCTTGACATTTTAAGAAAGCCTTAGTGTCATTATAGGTTGATCTTTAGGATTTGACAATATGGTTTTTGTAAAAAAGTTCGTTAAATCCACCAAAAATCTAACATTGATGTCCTTTTGGGCTCTTAATGTTAGGATTTAGCCTTTAAAATGCCAACTTCCGGTCCAAAAGTGCGGAGTAGGACAAAGTAACTATGCCGGAACACTACATTCAAATTGTCAGTGTCAACTTACATGCCAAGCGTTTGAATTTACCGTTGGAAGCCGCGCGTTCCGGGCAAGCAGCACGTTTGACTGTACGGTTCCCGATTCGGTATGATGAAAGAAAGACCATGCCATCCTAAGGAAGTGATATCGATGCGAAAAGAAACGGATAACGCGGAACGCCTTTACCGGATTGGAGAAGTTTCCTCTTTGGCCGGTATCAGCCCTCGCACCATTGACTATTACACGAGCTTGGGTCTGCTGACACCCGTAAAAAGATCCACCGGCAATTATCGCTTATACAATGATGAAACTTTATCCCGGCTTCGCCGTATTGAACATTTGAAGGCGCAGAAATTCACGCTGGAAGAAATCCGCGAGCAGTTCGCTTCGCTGAACGGCGTCGCGAGCGACGAGGAGATTACGCGCAAGCTGACGGATTTGCAGACGCATCTCGCTCAATTGGAGAGGGAAGTGAAGGAGCTCGAGCCCGTCCTGGAACAACTGAAGCCGCGGCAAGCCAAACGGCTTTTCCAGGCGATTACGCCTCAGACGGCCGCTTGCGCAGAGGCGCTGCTGCTGTTGTTGGGGAAAAGTAATTTTATGTAGGCGGATAGAAACAGCACCAAAATGGAGGTCATGCAAAATGATGTTGTTTTTTCACCCGATGGATTTCCTGATCATCATCGCGTTCCTCGTTTCCTTGTGGGCCCAGTTCAGAGTCAAGAGCACGTTCAACAAGTGGGCCGAGGTTCCCGCCGCCAGCGGAATGACCGGCTACGAAGCGGCCAGACGGTTGCTCGACCGCAACGGCTTGCACGACGTGCCCGTCGAGCCGGTCGCCGGAACGCTGTCCGACCACTACGATCCGATCGCCCGCGTCGTGCGGTTGTCGGAGCCGGTATATTACGAAAGATCGATCTCCGCGCTTTCCGTCGCTTGCCACGAGGTTGGACACGCGATTCAGCACCAGCAGTCCTATCCGATGCTCGTGCTGCGCCACCGGATGTTCCCGGTCGTTCGCTTCGCTTCCGGCATCGCGCCGATCCTGCTGATCGCGGGCTTTCTGTTCAGCGCAATGAACTTGGTCGGATTCGGGATCATTTTCTTCGCCGCGGCGGTCGCCTTCCAATTGGTCACCTTGCCGGTCGAATTCAATGCCAGCTCCAGGGCGCGCGATCTGATGGTCGCCGAAGGCTTCATCGACCGCAGCGAGGAGCGGGGCGTCGCCAAAGTGTTGAACGCGGCCGCGCTCACCTACGTCGCAGCCGCCTTGATCTCCCTGCTCGAATTGCTCAAGTTCATCATGATCTTCGCCAACAACAGGGAATGATGATACGGCACAAGAAAACCGTCAGGGAAGTTCGCCCTGACGGTTTTTTTCGCGTTTTTGCGCAGATTTAGTTGCGTTTTCCCCTTCTTCCGTCTCTGCAGACCGCTCAATCCGCCCATCGCCCTATGCCCCATGCGATCAGTCCTGCCCCTTATCATGCTCTTTGGACCGCTGCCCATCCTGCCGTCACACCGCCTTCTTTGCCCCATCGCCTGCCGCCTCGCCTTGCCCCACTGCCCCGCCTTGCCCCAAATGCCCAGTCCGTACGGGCAGAGGATCCGCTATCTGTGAACAAAACCGGGTTTTGCGCACCTTCGCGGACAGAGGATCCGTTATTTAGCTCCGAGAGGGCGATTTCGGCCCTTGATCATCGAAATAACGGATCCTCTGTCCGAATCGACTTCAAAATGTGGGGGTTTCGGCAAAATAAGGGCTTCTGTGTCCGATAACAAAAATTCAAGATTTCTGCTGATAATGCTTCTTGAAGTAATCGAGCAGAAAAGAATGAAAGATCTTCACGACCATGGGCAGTTTCTCCCTCGATCTGCGAATCAGCCCGATCGTCCGGGTAACCCGGGGCTCGCTGATCTGGACCACGGCGGCGGGCAGCAGAGAGCTCGTCTCGTACATCGCCATCTCCGGCAGCAGGCTAACGCCCATTCCTGCCGCCACCAGCCCGCGAATCGTCCCCGACTCCTCTCCCTCGAAGCCGATCTTCGGGGTGAAGCCCGCCTCCTTGCACGCATCCCAGACGATCGGCCTAAGCGAATAGCCCGAGCTGAACAGTACGAAGGTGTCGTCTTTCAGCTCGCTTAGATTGATCGACGGTTCATCGGCCAGCCGATGGCCTTCCGGCAAGATGGCGAACAAGCTTTCCGTCAGCAAAACCTCGCCGGTCACCTGCTCGTTGTTTTCCGGGAACGGCGAGATGAAGGCAAGATCGACCTCCGCGTCGACAACGTCCCGGATGAGGGACGGATACATGCCTTGCCGGAATCGAAACTTGACGTTCGGATGGAGCTTGCGGAACGCGGCTACGACTTGCGGCACGAGATAAATGCCCAAGCTGTGGGGGAATCCCAATCGGATCTCGCCGACTTCGGGGTCCAGAAATTCCTGCACTTCCAAGACCGCCCGGTCCAAGTCGCCGAGAATCGATTCCGCGCGACGAAGAAAAAGCTGGCCGACGGGCGTCAATTGCACGTTGCGCCCGCGCTGCATGAACAGCCGTATGCCGAGCTCCTCTTCCAGGCGATGAATCTGCCTGCTCACCGCGGATTGCGCGACGTGCAGCTCCTCCGCCGCTTTCGTCACGTGCTGAAGCCGAGCGACCCGAACGAAATATTCCAGCTGCCGAAGCTCCACCCGATCTCCCCCTTCCGCATACGCCGGCGATTCCAGCGATTGGACAATGCCATCCCACTATGATTATAATAATTACGGTAACCCTTATCAATGAAGGAGGATTCTCAATCATGTCCCAGGAACGCACCGTTTCGTTCAAAGGCAATCCGATTACGCTCGTCGGCCCCGTGCTCAAGGCCGGAGACACCGCTCCCGATTTCGCATTGAACAAAAACTTGCTCGAAACGTCCTCCCTGAAGGATTTCGCCGGCAAGGTGAAACTGATCAGCGTCGTCCCTTCGATCGACACGGGCGTCTGCGACGCGCAAACTCGCCACTTCAACGAGGAAGCGTCCAAGCTGGGCGATAACGTCGCGATTCTGACCGTAAGCGCCGATCTTCCGTTCGCGCAGGCGCGTTGGTGCGCCGCCGCCGGTGTAGACCGCGTCTACCTGCTCTCCGACTATAAGGACAACAGCTTCGGCAAAGCGTACGGCGTATTTATTAAGGAATTCCATCTGGACATGAGAGCCATCTTCGTCCTTGACGCCAACGACAACATTACTTACGTCCAGGTTCTTGAAGAAATGACCGAACATCCAGATTACGAGGCGGCCATCGCCGCCGTCAAGAGCTTGCTCTAACTAACCGGAATATCCGATACTTAAAACAAAAGCGAGGGGGGCGGACAGCCTTCCTCGCTTTCGTCGCTATGTTCACACTGGAAGCGCTTGTCTAAGCTTTAAAAGCAGCCAGCTTGCGGTCCAGCACGCTATAGATTTCCTGGATGTTGCGGTAATTCGCGCCGAGATCGCCAAGCGATCCTCGGGAAGCCGAATAGATATCGACGGCGGATCTGCCCGGACCCGTACCTACCACTTGAATCGTGATGTCCATCGTCCGGCCGGCCATCGACTTCTTCTCCATGACGATTTCCCCGACTGTCTGAACTTCATGAAGAACTTTGTAGCCCTTCATTTTTTTCAAAATCGAGCTGACTTCATCCCAAGCGCGATCTTTAGAGAGGCGGTAATAATGAGATTTCAGCTTTGGATCCTTCGCCTTGTCGCTCGTATGTTCATGACTGCGGATTAATCCGATCAAGATTCGCTTCAACTGCTCTCTCTCCCTCCGAGTACCTTGGCGCTACAGTCTATCATAACACGCCCGACCCTGGGATTAAAGCCCTAGAATAGAAAAACCCGCCATTGCCGTCCGACGTGCATGTTTCTGAACCTGCTTTGGCAGGTGGGTGCTCGCAGCGAAGTTTTTGACTTCCCTTTTCGGGGGCGTGTCAGCCGCTTGGCAATGTAGAGCTCCCTGGAAACAAACATTGGTTCAAAACAATAAGGCGCCGTAACGCACAGGGCAGGGATATCCCTTATTATAGTCAGGTCGCGCCGAAAAGTAAAATGTTTAGGACTGGATTTTGTTCCCGCCGGACGATTCCGCCTTGCCGTCGGCATCGTCGTCGTTTTCCGCATCGGCTTCGGCCTGGGCTTCCGCCGCTTCCTTCAGCAGCATCATTTTCTGAATGACCATATTGAAGTTGTAAAACGTGTAGACGGCGATAATGCTCCCGAAGAAAAACGGCAGCAGGAACGTGAACCGCATGCTGATCGCGATGACGGCAACCGCGCCGACCGCCATAAGCAAGGAACGGAACGGGCGTCCGATCGTCAGAATCAGGGCGTTCTTGAGCAATTGAACCGTTTTCATATGAAAATGAGACAACAAAGAGAAGAAATGAAGCAAGGAAATGAGCAAAAGCAGCATCAATGCGATGAAGAGGTACGCCAAAATTTCGAATCCGGGCATTTGCCTCAAATACACTTGGAAATCGATGATCAGAATCGCGAACAGCACCGCGTAAATGATGCCTCCGAGCATCGCCTGGACGTAGTTCTGCTTATAATTGCGAAAAAACGTCTTGAACAGGGGAACGTCCACGTCCCCGAGCACCCATTTCCGGGCGACCGAGAACATGGCCGAGGTCGCCGGAAACAGCGTAAAGGGTGCGACGATTGCAAGCGGAATAACGACCGCTTGCAATTGCGCCGTATCTTGCGCCATCAAAAACATCAACACCAAGAACCAAAACGGGATCGAGGTCAGAAGCCACAGCACGTTCGTTACCGACAACCTCATGATCCATTCGGACAGCTTGTAGAAGCCGCCCATCATGCCCCGCATTTCCATGGGGATTCCTCCCTGAAGTCGTTCGTCTGAATGCCGGATGGTTTAGATTTTCACGAAATCTTCGCTTTGGGAACGATTGTTCTTGTAGTCGTCTCTGCGATCGGGACGACCTCCGCGGGAGTCCCTGTAGCCGTCTTCGCGATTGCCGTAGCGGTTGCCCCCGTACGGCTTGCGTCCGCCTCCGCCGTAACCCGAGCCGCGGGAATCGCCGCGTCCTTGTCCGTGGCGCCACGAGCCGCCCTGGCCGCCGTAAGGCTTGCGCCCCCCGCCGTACCCGCCTCCGCGGTTGCCGTCGAACTTGCGTCGCTTCGAACGAACCGGATCCTCCGGCGTGAGCTCGATGTTGACGTCCTTCTTGTCGCCGTTCAGCAATTTCATCGCGGCCGCGAGCAATTCGACGGAATCGTATTGCTCGAGGAGCTGCATCGCGACCCACTTGTACGGATTGACTTCCTCTCCGGAACGAACGGTTTCCATGATGCGCTCCGCAATCACTTTCTGCTTGCCTTCCATCGCTTCGGACAGCGTCGGCAGCATTTTTTTGGAGATGCGGTGGCGCGTTACCCGTTCGATGAAGTGCAAATGGTCGGTCTCGCGGTGCGTGACGAACGACCAGGAAGTGCCTTCCTTGCCCGCCCGTCCGGTGCGGCCGATCCGGTGAACGTAGCTTTCCGGGTCTTGCGGCAGGTCGAAGTTGATGACGTGCGAGACGCCGGAGACGTCCAGACCGCGAGCGGCGACGTCCGTCGCGACCAGAATATCGATGCTGCCGTCGCGGAATTTCCGCATGACGGCGTCGCGCTGGTTCTGCGACAAGTCGCCGTGCAAGCCGTCGCAGGCGTATCCGCGCTTCATCAACGCTTCCGACAGCTCGGCGACGCGGCGCTTCGTACGACCGAAAATGATGGCCAATTCTGGCGGCTCCATGTCGAGCAGGCGGCAAAGCCCGTCGAATTTCATTCTTTCCTGGATTTCCACGTAAAACTGCTGAATCGAAGGCGCGCTCAGCAGCTTCGATTCGACCTTCACGTGCTCCGGATTCCGAAGGAATTGCTGGGCCAGCTTCTGGATGTTGGCCGGCATCGTGGCCGAGAACAGCAACGTCTGGCGCTCTTCCGGAACGAGCTTCAAGATCGACTGGATGTCGTCCATGAAGCCCATGTCCAGCATTTCGTCCGCTTCGTCCAGAACGACCGTCTGCACGTCGTCGAGCTTGATCGTCTTGCGGTTGATGTGGTCGAGCAAACGACCGGGGGTTCCGATAATGATTTGCGGCTTCCGTCTTAGAGACCGGATTTGACGTGAGATGTCTTGACCGCCATATATAGCCAAGGAACGCAGTCCCTTGAAACGTCCAAGCTTCTCGATTTCTTCCGATACCTGAATCGCAAGTTCGCGAGTCGGCGCCATAATCAAAGCTACGATGCGGTCCTCCGATGCGGCGATCTTGCTGATCAGCGGAATGCCGAATGCAGCGGTCTTGCCTGTGCCCGTCTGGGCCTGCCCGATCATGTCTTTGCCTGCGATGGCAACGGGAATAGCTTTCGCTTGGATTGGGGTCGCCTCTTCAAATCCCATCTCCGATATGGCTTGAAGTACGTCCGGCTCCAAACCAAACTCTGCAAATGTGCTCAAACTTTTTCAATCTCCTTCTGTGTTGGGCCTTCAATTTACGGCTTCCAAAAAAATGATCAGTTCATTATAGCACAAACCTGCTTGTAAACTCCAGTCCGAGGAAAAGAGTACCAGACGCCGAATGCGCCTCGTCTCTGCGGGGAACCTATAATGACCCTCGTTTACCTAAGGAGTGCTTGCATGAAAAGATCCGCCTTGATCGGCCCAGTCGTATTGATGATTCTCAGCGCCGCCGCCGTAGGCTGCGGCTTTCGGTTGCTGCTTATCCCCGAGAAGCTGCTGAGCAGCGGCGTTTCCGGCGTGGCGATGGTCGTCGGCTATTTGAGCGGCTGGAATATCGGTTGGCTGTATTTTGCCCTGAACATCCCGATTTTGCTCTGGGGTTATTTCGAGCTCGGAAGGCGGTTTATCGTCCTGAGCGTCGTGACCGTGCTCGCGACGTCCTTCTTCCTGCAGGCGATTCCGCTTATCGACATGACGGACGATCGGCTGCTCGCTTCCGTATTCGGCGGCGTTCTCGTCGGCTTGGGCACGGCGGCGGCGCTGCGTTTCGGAGGGTCGTCGGGAGGCTTTGATATTATCGCCTCCATCATCTCTCGTTACCGAAACCTCCCGATCGGCATTCTCATCATCCTTCTGAACACGCTCGTCGTCGCCGCTCTCGGGGTTTTGGAGAACGATTGGGACGCCGCTCTATATTCTATGCTGTCGATCTACTTAACGGGAAAAGTGATCGACGCCGTGCACACGCCGCATCACAGAGTGACGGCCTTCATCGTGACGAACCGTACCCAGGAGCTCGCTTCCCGGCTGCTCAAGCTGCCGAGAGGCGTCACGATCATCCGGACGAGAGGCGCTTTTACGAGCGAGGAACGCGACATGCTGATGACCGTCGCGACCCGGTTCGAGCTGGCGGAGCTGCGCAAAATGGTGAAAGAAGTCGACGCCGGCGCGTTCGTGAACGTCGTGCAGACGATCGATATCATCGGCGATTTTCGCCGGCGGTAAGATCGCCTCTTCGAGCAATTGTCTTAAAAATTTTCAAAATCCTACAAAATACCTGTGTCGACTCTCCCTTGTCTCGTTTATAATTTTGTTACAGAGTTCATGGGGAGAGAGTACGACGATGAATATGATTTTATGGACATTATTCCTGTTATTTAACCACGCGACAGGCGGATCCTTCGCCGACGAACCTTCCGGAAGCCTATGGAGAACGATTCAAGCCGGTATTTACGCCCATCAATCTGCGGAGGGCGGCGATCCGCAAGCCGAATCCGGGAACGGCGACCCTCAACCCGAAGCTCCGATCGTCAAGGGCATCTATGTAACGGCTTACAGCGCGGGCGGCGAGCGAATGGCGAGCCTGCTCGATCTGCTCGACAGAACGGACCTGAACGCGATGGTCATCGACGTCAAGGACGATCTGGGCAACATCACGTACAAATCGACGAATCCGCTGCTGCAGGAGCTCGGCGATCCGCAGCCTTATATTAAAGATATCGAGAAGCTAATGACGACGCTGCGCGAGCGCGACATCTATCCGATCGCGAGAGTCGTCGTATTCAAGGACAGCGTTCTGGCAGGCAGCCATCCCGAGTATTCTTTCGTTCAGCAAGACGGCTCGGTCTGGCAGAACGGCAACAAGGACAAATTCGTCAATCCGTACCGCGAGGAAGTCTGGGAATACAACGTCGAAGTGGCCAAGGAAGCGGCCCGGCTCGGATTTAAGGAAATCCAGTTCGATTACGTCCGGTTCCCCGAAGGGTTCGAGAATAAAGCCGACCATCTCAAGTTCGACAAGACCGAGCAGAGCCGGGTCGATGTCGTGACGAGCTTCGTGGAGTATGCCAAGGAAGAGCTCGAGCCGTTCGGAGTTAGGGTATCGGTCGACATCTTCGGTTACGCGGCGTCCGTTCCCGCGGCGGAAGGCATCGGGCAGGATTTCACGAAAATCTCCGGCGCCGTCCACGTCATCTCCCCGATGATCTATCCGAGCCATTACAGCACGGGGTGGTTCAAGCAGAAGGACCCGGACAAAGCTCCGTACGAGACGATCAAGGGAGCGATAGAGGACACGCACAAGAAGCTGGAGCCGCTCGGAGACCGGAAGCCGATCATTCGGCCCTGGATCCAGGATTTCACGGCCAAATGGCTCGGCAAAGGCCGCTACGCCCAATACGGCGTCGCGGAAGTCGAGGCGCAGATCCGCGCGCTGAACGATAGCGGCGTGGAAGAATTTCTGCTCTGGAACGCCGGCAACCGGTATACGGAAGGCGTCCGATATTAAACGGCAACGGATGTGTGGTCCAATCCGTCGTGCAAGCGCGAAAAATGACCGTCAGGGGTTTCTCCCTGACGGTCATTTTTGTCGTTTCGTTCCTTCCCGTTGTCCGTTTTCCGCGCGCCTTTCACCCCTCCCATCGGCATCGCCCCGCCTTGCTCCAACCCTGAGCCGTTCGGACAGAGGATCCGCTAATTGTGAACAAAACCGCGTTTTGCGCGCCTTCGCGGACACAGGATCCGTTATTCGGCTCCGAGATGGCGATTTCGGCCTTTGATCATCGAAATAACGGATCCTCTGTCCGAATCGCCATCAAAATGAGGGAGTTTCGGAAAAATAAGGTCTTCTGTGTCCGAACAACGCCCGAGGCTGCGATCAGCGTTTCCCCGAATCGTACGGTTCCCCGACCGCTTTCGGCGCTTTGGAGGACTTGGAGAACACGATCAGCGCGATCAGCGTGACCACGTAAGGGAACACCTTCAGAAACACCGGCGGGATGACCGACAGCGACGGAATGACCTGGGACACATTGGCGACCGTGCTCGCGATGCCGAAGAACAGCGTCGCGGCCAGCACCCCGAGCGGCTTCCACTGTCCGAAGATCAAGGAGGCGAGCGCGAGGAACCCCAGACCCGACACGGTGCCCATGAACTGTCCCGAATAGGTCATGACGATGATCGCTCCGCCGAGACCCGAGAAAGCCCCGGAAAGAATGACGCCGACGTAGCGCATTCGCATAACGTTGATGCCCGCCGCTTCCGCTGCGTGAGGATGCTCTCCGCACGCCCTCAAGCGCAAGCCGAACGGCGTCTTGTAGAGTACGAAAGCGCTCAGGAAGACGATCAGCAGAATCAGCCAGGTCGTCCAATACGTCTTGGTGAAGATCAACGGTCCCAAAATCGGAATGTCCGCAAGCCACGGAACGTTGAACGACGAGAAGTTATTGATTTGAATATTGCCGCTTCCGGTCATATTGCGAGCGAGAAAGATCGTCAGGGCCCCCGCGATCATGTTGATCGCCGTACCGCTGATGACCTGATCGGCCCGCAAATGAATGCTTGCAAAAGCATGCAAGAGCGAGAATAACGCTCCCGCGATCGTCGCGGCCAGCAAACCCAGCCACAGATTGCTCTGAGAATGCGGGTAAAGCGCATGAAGCTTGTATACGGTAAAGGCTCCCGCGAAAGAGCCGACGATCATCAAGCCTTCAAGCCCGATATTGACGACGCCGCTTCGCTCGCTGAACAATCCGCCGAGCGCGGTAATGAGCAAAGGAATGGTGAATACGATCGCGTACGGAGCGATTTGGGTAATCGTTGTCCACATGCGCTACTTCACCTCCGATTGTTGCTCCGCCGCTTCGTTCGCGCGGGACTTGCGGCGAATGAGCCATCTGATCAGCCGTTCGATCAGAATGCTGGTCGCCGCGAAATAAATGATGATGGCGATAATCGAATCGGCGATTTCCGGAGGAATGTCGGTCATCGCGTTCATGAAGCCCCGGCCGGAATACAGCAGTCCGAAAAACAGCGCGGCGAGCAGCACGCCGACCGGAGCGTTCGCGCCGAGCAGGGCGACGGCGATGCCGTCGAAGCCCTGAGACGGCAGCACGCCGATCTGAATGTTCGAGGCGTTGCCCGCGTACAAGGCGACGCCGCCGACGCCGGCGATTCCGCCGGAGATCGCCATCGACAGAACGATGCTTCGTTTGACCGCGATTCCCGCGTATTCGGCCGAATGCCGGTTATGACCGACCGCCTTCAGCTCGTAGCCGAACGTCGTTTTGTTCAAAACGAAGGCGATGACGATCACGGCCATGACGGCGATAAAGATGCCCAGGTTCAAATACGAGCCGTTGAACAGATCGGTCAGGAACGGCGTCCGGAGCGACGCTTCGTCCGGAAGCTTGCGGGACTCCGTCTCGAGGTACTCTCCCTTTAAGTACGCGGGAACCCCGTAATAAATCGTCCAATAAGCGATCCAGTTCATCATGATCGAGGAAACGACTTCGTGGACGTTGAATTTCGCCTTCAGGAGGCCCGGGACGACCGCCCAGATCGCCCCGCCGACGAAGCCCGCGACGACCATCAGCGTGAGCAGCAGCGCCCTGGGCAAATCCAGGGTTAGCCCTACCGCCGTGGCGCAGAAGCCTCCGAAGAGCAACTGTCCGGCGACGCCGATGTTGAACAGGCCCGTCCGGAATGCGAACGCCACCGACAAGCCGCTGAAGATAAGCGGCGTCGCGGTCGCCATCGTATTTCCGATTCTCTCCGGATTTTTAAGTCCGCCCTCGATTAGGTAGGCATAGCCCGCAAGCGGATTGTGCCCCGTCGCGGCCATCAATACGGCTCCGGCCAACAAGCCGAGCAGGACCGCCATCAAGGAAACGACCAATCGATTGTTCACGCGCCTTCCTCCCCCCTCACGCCGGCCATCATCAGTCCGATCTCGTTCTCGTTCGTGTCCGCGGTGCGGACGACGCCGATCAGCTCGCCCTGGTTCACGACCGCGATCCGGTCCGCCAGATCCATGATTTCCTGCAGTTCAAGCGATACGAGCAAGACCGCCTTCCCCTTGTCCCGGTGTTCGATCAAGCGGGAATGAATGTATTCGATCGATCCGACGTCGAGTCCGCGCGTCGGCTGGACGGCGATCAGCAGCGCCGGATCGCGCTCGATCTCCCGTCCGATAATGACCTTCTGCTGATTGCCGCCGGAGAGCGATCTTGCCAGCGAAGACGCGCCTTGTCCCGAGCGGACGTCGTAGCTGGCGATGATCCCGTCGGCATATTTCTTGATCGTTGCCGGCTGAAGAATCCCTCTGCGGGAATACGGAGCCTGATAATAAATCTCCAGAACGATATTTTCCGCCAGATCGTAATCGAGGACGAGTCCCCGCTTCTGGCGATCTTCGGGAATATGCCCGATGCCGCTCTCGATTTTCTCGCGGATCGACAATCCCGTAATGTCGCGTCCGTTCAGCCGGATGCTCCCGGATTCCGCCTGCCGCAAGCCGGTAATCGCTTCGATCAGCTCCGACTGCCCGTTGCCGTCGACCCCCGCGATGCCGACGATCTCCCCCGCTCTGACTTCCAGCGAGAAGTCTTGCAGGCCGATGCAATTTTTTTTCGCGTTGCGAACCGTCAACGCGTCGACTTGCAGCACGACGTCGCCCGGCTCGCTCGGTTTCTTGTCCACCTTGAAGCTGATTTTGCGGCCGACCATCATTTCCGCCATCTCGGCTTCGCTCGTCGTGGCCACGTCCACGGTCGCGATCGTTTTCCCGCGCCGGATGACGGTGCACCTGTCCGCGAACGCTTTGATTTCCTTCAGCTTGTGCGTGATGAGGATGATCGATTTGCCTTCGGCGATCAAGTTCTTCATGATGCGCCCGAGCTCCGCGATCTCCTGCGGCGTAAGCACGGCGGTCGGCTCGTCCAGGATCAGCACGTCGGCGTTCCGGTACAGCGTTTTCAGAATTTCCACCCGCTGCTGCATGCCGACCGAGATGTCCTCGATTTTGGCGTGCGGGTCTACGTTCAGGCCGTATCGCTCGGACAGCTGCTCGATTTTGCGGCTGGCCGCACGAATATCGATGCCCAGACCGAACCATCTGCGCGGCTCGATGCCCATAATGATATTTTCGGTGACGGTGAAATCCTCGACCAGCTTGAAATGCTGGTGCACCATGCCGATGCCGAGCTCGTTGGCCACGTTCGGATTGGCGATCCGAGCCTCCCTGCCGTTCACCTTGATCGCGCCGCGGTCGGCCTGGTACATTCCGAACAGAATGCTCATCAGCGTCGATTTGCCCGCGCCGTTCTCGCCCAGCAAAGCATGGATCTCGCCTTTCTTAAGCTGCAACGTGATATCGTCGTTGGCGACGATGCCGGTGAACTCCTTGCGAATATTCAGCATTTCCACTACGTATTCCATGAACGCTCCCTCCCTTGGGCAGAACGACTGTCTTCATAGTTCAACACGCCCGGTAAGCCCCGCGGGCTTACCGGGTCTGTTGAACCAAGCAAAAACGCCTTCGGCGTCTTTTGACGCCGAAGAAGCTTTGCGGAGACGATTCAATTGCGTTACTTGATCAGATCGCCTTGCTCTGCGGAGACGGTAATCTCGCCTGATTTGAGCTTCTGGAACACTTCGTCGACCGTCGAGACCGTTTCCGCGGACAGGTTCGGATTCTCCAGCGGAAGCCCGATGCCGTCGTTTTTGGCGTCGAACGTCAGCGTCTGACCGCCCGGGAACGTGCCTTCCGTCTCGGCTTTGACCATGTCGTAAGCGACCGTGTCGATCTTCTTCATCGCGGACGTGAGAATGATCGAGCTGCCGTCCGCCTTGACGCCGTCGTCGTACTGGTCGATGTCTACGCCGACGATCCATACGCCTGAACGGTTTTTCGCTTCGTTGATCGCGCCAGCGCCGACGCCGCCGGCGGCGGCAAAGACGACCTTCACGCCGCGGTCGAACATTTGCGCGGCCAATTGCTGGCCGGCCGCCACGTTATCGAAGCTGCCCTCATACACGACGTTGTCCGCCTTGATCGTAAAGTTCGTTCCGAAATTCTCGTTCGCGTACGCCAATCCTTGCTGGAAGCCCCAGTTGAACTTTTGAACCGCCGGAATTTCCATCCCGCCGATGAAGCCCGCTTCGCCTTCTTTCAGCTCCACCGCGGTTGCGATGCCGGCCAGGAAGCCGGATTCATGCTCGGCGAAATAAACCGACACAGTGTTCTCTTTCACGTCGATATTGAAATCCCCGTTATGCGGCCCGCCGTCGATGAGAACGAACTTGGCGTCCGCGTATCTCTCCTGCGCCTTGAATACCGCCGTCTCGAACTTGAAGCCCGGCGTCAGCATGAATTTGAATCCGGCGTCGTACAGGTTGCCGATCTCCGTCATGTAATCGGCTTCGGTCGTTCCGGCCGGCTGCAAATATTTGTATTCCAACCCGAGCTCCTCTGCCGCCTTGACGAGACCTTCGTAAGTGCCCTGGTTGAACGACTTGTCGTCGATCGTACCCGCGTCGGTAACCATGCCGACTTTGATGCCGGAAGCGTTGCCGCCTTGCTCGCCAGGGGCATTGTTGTTTTCTTCCTTGCTTCCGCAAGCGGCAAGCAACGTCATGACCAACGTTAGAACGGCTAACATTGCGATTCCTTTTTTCATGTTCGAAAAAGCCTCCCTTTTTCTTGTATCTTCTTATTGAACTGGCAAACGATCGACGATTTCCTTGACAAGCGTCATGAACCTCGGCTTCGTGCGATTCGCGACTTCGATGACCTGCTCGTGGGTGAGCGGCTCGAGATGCTCTCCGATCGCCATATCCGTCACGCAAGAGATGCCGACGACCTTCATCGCCATGTGGCTCGCGACGATCGCTTCCGGCACGGTAGACATGCCCACCGCGTCCCCGCCGAGCAGCCGAAGCATTTTCAATTCCGCCGGCGTCATGTAGGAAGGTCCGGCTATTCCCGCGTACACGCCTTCCCGGACGGAAATGCCGAGAGATCGCGCCGTTTCGCGGACGAGCTCCAGCAACTCTGGTGTATACGCCCTGCTCATGTCCGGGAAACGGGGCCCGAGCGCCGCTTCGTTCTCGCCGACAAGCGGATTGGCGCCGGTCATGTTCAGATGATCCTTGATCAGCATCAGATCGCCCGGCTCGAACGCCGGATTCATGCCGCCGCAAGCGTTCGTGACGATCAACAGATTCGCGCCGAGCGCCTTCATGACGCGAACGGGAAACGTCACTTCCTGCATGGAATAGCCTTCGTAATAATGAAACCGCCCCTGCATTGCGATGACCGTCCGTTGTCCCAGTCGGCCAATTACGAGCTGGCCCGCATGTCCTTCGACCGTCGATTCCGGAAAATGCGGAATCGAGCCGTAGGGAATCCGGACCGCGTCGCGAATGTCCTCGGCGAGATCGCCCAAGCCGGAGCCGAGAATCAAGCCGACTTGCGGGCTGACGTCGGTCCGCGACCGGATGTGCGCTTTCGCCTCTTCCATTCTTCTTAGCAACTGGCCCATTAATGCATTCACCCCCTTTGGTGGAATGCTCTCGCTCCGACCGCGCGCGATCCGAGACGAGGCGCTATAGGATTTCCCCGACGATAAGCGCCGGGGGAGTTACCGGCTTGGAGCGGACCGGGATGGAAGCGTAGAGGATGTCCATCGCCTCGTCCGCGTTCGTTCCGTTCGCGTAAATCGTCGCCAGCGGCTCGCCGACCGCGACGGCGTCTCCGATCTTCTTATGCAGCACGATGCCGACGCCGAGATCGATCTCGGAATCCTTCGTCGCGCGCCCCGCTCCGAGGAGCATGGCAGCCACGCCTATCCGTTCGGCCGCGATCGCCGAGACGAATCCGGCTTCCTTGGCCGGAACGTCGAGCTTCGTCCTCGCGCCGGGCAGTCTGTCCGGATCGTCGACGACCGAGGCGTCTCCGCCCTGAGCCGCCAAGAACGCCTTGAACTTCTCCAGCGCGCGCCCGCTCGATATGGCTTCTTCCAACATCGCCCGCGCCTCTCCGGCGCCGGAGGAGACGCCGGCCAGCACCGCCATATGGCTGCCGAGTGCCAAAGTCAGCTCGGTCAAATCGCGGGGGCCGACGCCCTTCAGCGTATCGATCGCTTCTCTGACTTCCAAGGCGTTGCCGATCGCGCTGCCGAGCGGCTGGCTCATGTCCGACAAGACGGCGATCGTCCGGCGTCCGACCCGATTGCCGATGTCGACCATGCAAGCCGCCAGCTCCTTCGCTTCGGACATTTCCTTCATGAAGGCGCCGTCCCCCGTCTTGACGTCCAGCACGATGGCGTCGGCGCCCGAAGCGATCTTCTTGCTCATGATCGAGCTGGCGATAAGCGGAATCGAATTGACCGTGCCCGTGACGTCCCGAAGGCCGTACAGCTTTTTGTCCGCGGGGGTCAGCTTGGCGCTCTGCCCGATGACGGCCAGACCGTTCCGGTTGACAAGACCGATGAACTGTTCATTGTCGATTTCCGCGTGGAAGCCGGGAATCGATTCGAGCTTATCGATCGTTCCCCCGGTATGGCCAAGCCCCCTGCCCGACATCTTGGCCACGGGAACGCCGACGGAAGCGACGAGCGGCGCCAGAACGAGCGTCGTCGTGTCGCCGACGCCGCCGGTGCTATGCTTATCCACCTTAATTCCGGCAATTCCGGACAAATCGATCGTGTCGCCGGAACGAACCATCGCCATCGTCAGATGCGCCATTTCCGCCGGCGTCATCCCGCGGAAGAAAATCGCCATCGCCAGCGCCGCCATCTGGTAATCCGGGATCGTTCCGTCCGTATAGCCCCGGATCAGACGTCCGATTTCCGCTTCGGTCAGCTCGCCGCCGTCGCGTTTTTTCGTAATGAGATCCACGGTACGCATCTTCCGTCCTCCTCAGCGTTAATACCCCTGCCCGGTTCCGCCCGTCACGATGGCGACGGAGGAGCTCGCGCCGAGCCGCGTCGCGCCGGCGGCGATCAGCTTGCGCGCGCCTTCGAGATCGCGCACTCCGCCGGAAGCCTTGATCCCCATCTCCGGTCCGACGACGTGGCGGATGAGCGCGACGTCTTCCACGGTCGCGCCGCCCGTGCCGAAGCCGGTGGACGTCTTGACGTAATCCGCTCCGGCTTCCTTGCAGATCAGAGCCGCCTGCCGCTTCTCTTCGTCCGTCAAATAACACGTTTCGATGATGACTTTCACGATCGCGCGGCCGCGGCAAGCGCCCGCGACGGCTTCGATGTCTTGGCGAACGTCTTCTATTCGGCCCGATTTCAAGGCGCCGACGTTGATCACCATGTCGATCTCCGTCGCGCCCGCTCCGATCGCGTCGATCGCTTCCGCTTTCTTGATCTCCGTCCGGCTGGCGCCAAGGGGAAACCCGATCACGGTCGTCACGCCGGTCCCGCTGCCGGCAAGTTCTTTTGCGGCGAGCGGCACCCAATAAGGATTCACGCACACGGTCGCGAAGCCGTAACGCTTCGCTTCCGAGCAGATCCGTGCGATCTCGGCTTCGTCGCCGACCGCCGCCAGCAAAGTATGGTCGATTCGCTTCGCGATTTGTTCAGGGGTCATCGGCATCTTACTCCCGTCAGTCAGTTTTTTGTAGCAATTCCTTGGCCGTAATTTGATCCGTTACCAACGTATTCCCGTATTTTCCCTTCAACGCGCCGTAGATGGCGTTCACTTTCGAGGCGCCGCCCGCGACCAGCACGGCGTGCTCCTTCGATCGCAGGTCCGACAGCTCGATTCCGACCGTCCGCTCGTTCAGTCCGGGCAGACAAATTTCCCCGTTGGCGTCGTAATAACGGGAACAGATATCGCCGACAGCTTTCGTGCGGATCACTTCGAGCTCGTCGGGCCGCAAATAATTCGAATTGAGCAGAACCGAATCCGGCGTCGGGGAGCCCGCCGTGAATACGGCGATGTTCGCGCTCAGCCCCATGTCCATGACTCTGCGGATGTGCCGGTCCGTCAGCATCGCCTGTTTGACGAGAATATGGTCGACGATAGCGGGCAAATACATAAAATAAGGCGTCACGTTAAACGCTTTGCCGATCAGATGCACGATCTCCGAAGGCGAAATATGAATGTCCGCGTCGCTGACCCCGCCGTTCAGCTGCACGACGAAGGAATTGTTCAGCGACTTCGTCTTCATATGCAGGGCAACCTGATGCATCGTCGAACCCCAGGACGCCCCGATCGTGTCGCCGTCCTTCGCAAGCTCCAGCAAGTAGGCCGCGGCCGCTTGTCCGATGTACCGCTTCACGACGGCATCCTCGTACGTCGGCGTAAAGGCGATCACGACGTTTTTCAGCTTGTATTTCTCTTTCAGCATGCTTCGCAGCACTTCGGCGTCCTCGGTCGGATCCTTGATCTCGATCGTGACGATGCCTTCCGCCTTCGCCTGCTGGAGCAGACGGGATACGGTAGGCCGGGATACGCCGAGCGCTTCCGCGATTTGATTCTGGCTATAATCCAATTGATAATACAGCTTGGCGGCTTCCACGACCTTCTTGATTTTGTCGTTATCCAACAAAACTCGCACCATCCAGAACGCGTTTTTTTGAAATTATGTTCATTGAGAATGAAATTTTGTTCTCCTCATCGTTATTATACTGGAAATGAGATTTCGGCGCTATACTCTCCGCAATTTTCGCCATTCACCCGCCCATCGCCACCGTCCCGCCTTGCTCCAATGCCCCAGTCCGTTCGGACAGAGGATCCGCTAATTGTGAACAAAACCGGGTTTTGCGCACCTTCGCGGACACAGGATCCGTTATTTGGCTCCGAGACGGCGATTTCGGCCATAAATCATCGAAATAACGGATCCTCTGTCCGATTCATCTTCACAATGAGGGAGTTTCGGCTAAATAAGCGCTTCTGTGTCCGATAGCGGGAGATCAGGCGGATGACAGGTCGCGCTCCCGGCGAAATTTTATCCGACAGGCGCAAAAAAGCGCTCCGACGACACGCCGGTCGCCGGAACGCCTTGTATTCGCTCGTTATTGAGCCAGCCGCAAAGCCAAATTGTACAAATCCAGATTGAACGATTTCTTCGTAGATACGACCGTCTCGATGTCCGTCGCCACGAATTCCCCGTTCACGATGCCGATGCCTTTGCCCGAGTCGCCCTCGCTAAGCCGCTGAACGGCGAAATCGGCCAGCTGGCTCGCCAGAATCCGGTCGTTATGCGTCGGGGAACCTCCGCGCTGGATGTGGCCGAGTACGGTGACGCGCGGCTCGATGCCGCTGTACTCCGTAATGCCGCGGGCAACCTCCTCGCCGGAGCAGACGCCTTCGGCGACGACGACGATGCCGTGCCTCTTGCCCTTCATGAAATTCTCTTTCATCCGCAATGAAATTTCCTTGATATCGAACGGCACTTCGGGCACGAGAATCGCTTCGGCGCCGCTCGCCAAGCCCGCATACAAGGCGATATCGCCGCAATGACGCCCCATGACCTCGACGACGGAAGATCTTTCGTGGGAGGTCATCGTATCCCGCAGCTTGTTGATCGCGTCGACGACGATGCTGACCGCCGTGTCGAATCCGATCGTAAAATCCGTGAACGGAATGTCGTTATCGATCGTTCCCGGCAAGCCCATCGCCTTGATGCCGAGCTTGCTGAGCTTGTTCGCCCCTTGGTAGGAGCCGTCCCCGCCGATGACGACGAGGCCGTCGATGCCGAATTCCCGCAGCACTTCCGCTCCTCTTTCCTGGCCTTCCGGAGTCACGAACTCCTTGCAGCGGGCGGTCTGCAGAATCGTTCCCCCGCGCTGAATAATGTCGCCCACGCTGCGCAGGTCCATCTCGCGCAAGTCGCGGTTGAGCAAGCCTTGATAGCCCCGCTGCACGCCGTATACTTCGATTCCCCGGAACAGCGCGCTTCTGACGACGGCGCGCACCGCCGCGTTCATCCCTTGCGAATCGCCGCCGCTCGTCAGAACGGCAATCTTCTTTACAGCACTCATCTCCATAATCCTCCCTAAGCCTTGTAGTGCGAGTTCAAAAAGTCCGATTTTTCAGCACCGAGCCTCTTATCGTGCGAGTTCAAAAAGTCCGATTTTCAGCACCGAGCCTCTTATAACGCCTTTCTAATCCAATGGCTGTTCAGCCAGAAAAACACCCTCGTCCATGGGCTTCCTTTCATGAGCAGCTTGGCCGTCCGCTTGACGTCGTCCTGATCCTTGACCTTCGGATCCGACAAGTACAAGGCGATCAAGCCTTCCACGATCATCCGGTGAAAATGCCCGAAAGGCAGCTCGTCCGCGGAAGCGCGCGCGGCGTTCACCATCCGCGTCATCCGCTCGTTCAACGTGCGCTGGTCCTCGTAGTAGCTGCAGAAGTTCAGGTCGCCGCCTTCGCGGTCTTCGGCTTGGTCGATCAAATAATCGAGCAAGATATGCAAACCGCAAATCGACGGAAAGTAATGGTTGCGGATCGCTTCCGCCTGACCGGTATCCAGCTCGGGATCGCTTGCGGCGAGAAACAGCATGAACATGCCGAGCGTCGAGCCCGTCGCGGCAGCGAATTCGTTCCACCGCAGCTGCGGGTAGCGGGGGGCATGCTCGTCCCACCAAGCTAGCAAGCGTTCCTCCCGTTTCGCGCGGTCGATATGCTTGTAGACTTGAAGATCGGCATACAGCTGCACCAGCTCCTTCACGTACGGCTGGACTTCCCGGTACGCGGGCAGCCGCACGATCGAGGAACGACATCGCGCGACGAGCGCGGCGAGATAGCCGCCGTCGTCCTGTTCGCGGCGCAGCGCGTAATAATTGCGCACGGCCGTCTCCGGCGTGACCGCGTCCAGCATGCTCTGGTGCAGCAAGCGGAAATCTTCCGGATCAAGGGACGTGCTCCGGTCGCACAGATTGTCCAAGTAGTCGCTGATCGTCTGCAAAGCGACGATCAGCGGGATCAGCACCTGCCGCTGTTCCAGATTCGCCGCCGCGTACACTCCTCCGCCCTCGCAATGGAATTGCTTGGCGGCCATGCTGTCGAGCGCCTGCTTGCGCAGCTCCGGATCCGGGATCCCGTTCGCCCGCTCTCGCCAGCTCGCGAGCTCGGCTCTCACTTCCGGCAAAATGTACTTGTACACGCGTTTCATCAGCGAGAAAGGCCCCTTGGGCGACCGGCCCGCCAGAAGAATATGGGTCGTCATTTCATGGTGTCCTCCGCTGTTCTAGCCGATATGCGTTTTGTCGGCTTCGTCCGGCTCCCGCTGTATCCGAAACCAAATATTCAAGTCGTTAATCCGGCTCGCCAAGTCGGCGATCTCCTCGTTGATCCGGCAGCATTCGGCGAAATCCTCTTCCCCGGACATCCGATCTTGCCGTATCCGGATCATCGTCTCGAACTCGGCAATCCGGTCGGGAATCGCTCCGCGGATCGTTTCCCATTCGATCCAGATCGCTGCCCTCCGCGCCGGCTCCAATTCGTCCCAATCGAGGTCCGGCCGCGGCAAGGAAATTCCGTGTCTTGCGCTATGCACGAACTGGCCGTTCAGCCACGCGTCGTCGATTCTCATCCCGTCACCCGCGATTCTCGAATCGCCTTGAGCCTCGTAAAAATGCATCATCCTATAATTTATCATTTCGAACCGGCGAAATCCAGTTTTTATTCCTGCAAAAATGGTTCCCGATCCTTCCTGAAAATCTGCTATAATACTAGCTGACTCGATAGATTGGAAACGCCGACGACATCCAAGAGGGGATAGACGATGACGCACGCTAACAAGCCGGTCACCATGACTCGGCTTTTGCTGTTTTTCATTCCGATGGGATTTTCCGCGCTCTTGATCAACCTGTCTCACGTCATTATTAACGGAACGCTCGCCCGTTCCGACAATCCGGAGATGATCCTGGCCGGGTACGCGCTGGCGATGAGCCTGCTGGTCGTCACCGAGAAGCCCGCGGCGCTGTTCCGCCAGACGTGCTCGGCGCTCGTGCGCGACCGCGTATCCTTTCGCGCCGTGCGGCGCGTCAGCCTCTACGTCTTCGGCGCCGCCCTCCTGTTCGGCGGTCTCGTCGCCTATTCCCCCGTCGGGCATTGGATTTTCGGCGGCGCGTACGGCGCCGACCCGACCGTCGAGCGCGAGGCGATCCGCGCCTACCAGGCGCTCATGTTTCTGTCGGTTTTCTCCGGCATTCGATGTCTATACCAAGGCGTCATCATCTATAAAATGAAAACGAAATGGCTGACCATCGCGATGATATTTCGGCTGGGCGGCATGTTCCTGCTCTCCCAGCTCTTCCTCCGCTTCGGCATCGACAGCGCCGTGCAAGGAACGATCATCTTCGTCTTCGGCATGATGATCGAAGCCGCGTTAAGCTGGTGGGAGTCCAACAAGCTGCTTCGCGATATGCCGGAAAAAGACGACGCATGCGAGGTGACGAAGCCGAGACAGGTCGCCGGATTCTACAATCCGTTGCTGTATTCCTCGCTGATCGTCGTCTGGGTGCTGCCGATTCTGAACGCGCTGCTCGGCACGACCGACCGGGGAACCTTGGCCGTCGCTTCCTTCGCCGTCGCGGGCAGTTTAATGAACCTCGTGCTCGGATTTTTCACTTATTTCCATCAAATCGCCCTGTTGTTCGTCAAAAGCCATCCGGCGATCGTGCGCAAATTCACGCTGACGCTCGGCTTCGTGCCGCCCCTGCTCCTGTCCCTGATCGCTTTTACGTCGATCGGGCCATGGATGCTCTCCCATATTCTCGGCGTCAAGGACGAGCTCCTGTCGGCTTGCATCCACGCCTTGCGCGGGTTCCTTCCGTTCATCCTCGTCTATCCTTGGCTGGATACGCTCAACGGCATCGTTATGGCCAACGGGGAAACGAAGCTCATGTTCGGATCGCAGATCGGCAACGCGGCATTCACCGGCGTGCTGATCGTGGTGCTCGTGCTGCTGCTTCCTTCCTGGAACGGCGCGCTCGGCTCCTTGGCCCAATCCGGAGGCGTCGTCGCGGAATTGCTCATTCTGGCGTGGCTGTTCAGACGCGGCCACCGTCCGGCTAAAATCGCCGCCAAGGCGTAGAACAGGAGAATAACGAGATGCTTAAGCCCACTTCCGTGCGAGGCCAGCTGTTCGTGCTGCGCACGCTGCAATTCGCCAATTACGCCGGCATGGTGCTGCTGATCACCTATTTCCCGCTTTATTTCGAAAGTCTCGGTTATTCCAAGCTGCAGATCGGGGCGATCTATTCCATCGGACCGTTCTTGTCGATCGTCTCCAATCTGGCCGTCGGCGTGATCAGCGACCGAACCAAAAACCTGCCCCGCCTGCTGAGCTTTCTCTATCTCGCCCAGATCCTGGCGCTCGCGCTGCTGCTGCCGCAAAAGGAATTCCTCATGATGGCGATCGTCATGGCGGTATTTTATTTGTTCCAAACGCCGAACAACACGATGATCGACAGCGTGTCCATGCTAGCCGCGGAAAGGGTGAAGGTGAGCTTTCCCGCAATCCGGATGTACGGATCGCTCGGTTACGCGGTATGCGCGATCGCATTCGGCTACGTGCTGCAGACGCACGGCTCGGAATGGACCATTCCGCTCATGCTCGGCGTCGTCGTCGTGTCGCTGGCGTTTTCCCTGCTCCTCGGGGATTACCAAGCCGCGCTGAAAAAATTCGAATTCGGCGGACTGTGGGCGCTGCTCCGGCGCCGCGAGACGCTGCTGTTTTTCGGCTTGATCCTGACGATCTCCGTCGCCCACCGCACGAACGAAGGCTTCTTGTCCGTCTCCATGCGGGAGATCGGCGCCGACGATTCCGTTATCGGATACGCCGCGCTGGCTGCCGCCGTCAGCGAAATTCCGATGTTCTTCCTGTTGGCCAGGTTCGGCCATCGTTTCCGGGAGTTCGCTCTTCTCGCCATCGCCAGCGCGTTCTACGTCGTCCGTCTCGGACTTCTCAGCGCGGCGACGGAGCCCTGGATGTACGTTGCGCTGCAGGCGATGCATTCCGTCACGTTCGCGATCTTCTATATTACGGCGCTTAGATGTCTTCAAATGCTCATCCCGGACGAATACCGTTCGTCCGGCCAGGCCGTTTTCGCCGTCGTCTGGATGGGTCTCGCGGGGGTGATCGCGGGCATGCTCGGCGGATGGCTCTTCGACTCGTTCGGCCTCGCGTACGTCTTCCGCGCCGGCGCCCTGTTCGCCCTGATCGGCATGCTAGGGTTTTTGTACGCGCACCTTCGCCGCCGATAGAGCGCGATAAGCGCAACAGGGATGTCCCTCGACCGCCTTGCGGCCTGAGGAACATCCCTGTTTTCTTCTATATTCAACCGGTTTCGGCTTGCGCCTCCCACATCTCGTTCTCTTCGCGATTGACGGTGATCCGGGAAATTCGCAAATGGTCGATTTCTTCGATCGTAAAGCGATAGCCTTCCTCGGATACGACGTATTGGTTTTTCTTCGGCGGATTCTCGATCCGGGAATACACCCATCCGCCGATCGTATCGTAATCGTCCGTAGGCAGCGCAAGCCCGAACAGGGTGTTAACCTCTTCGATAAGCATCATCCCGTTAATCGAATACGTATCGTCGTCGCGTTTCTCCACGTCAGGCCGTTCCTCGTCGAATTCGTCCTGGATTTCGCCGACGATCTCTTCCATGATATCTTCCAGCGTGACGAGTCCCGACGTTCCGCCGTATTCGTCGATCAAGATGGCGATTTGCGACTTGCGCTTCTGCATCAGCTTCAGCAATGCGCTGATCGGCATGCTCTCGGGCACGGTCGTGATCGGCCGCATTAATTCGCGAATGTCCATGACGTCGTTGTCCGCGACTTTAAGAAGATCCTTAATGTGCACGAAACCGATGATGTTGTCCTTGTCCTTCTCGCATACCGGATAACGGGTATGCATCTCGCGAAGCGCGATCGCTCTGTTCTCCTGAAACGATAAGTTGCCGTACAGGCAGATCATTTCCGTTCGTGGAATCATGATCTCCTTGGCGTACGTCTCGGCGAATTCGAAAATATTATCCATAAGCGTGAGTTCGGTGTTGTCGATCAGCCCGCTCTTGTGGCTCTCCTGCACCAGACTTCGGATTTCTTCTTCCGTATGGGCGGACGCGGTCACTTCCTTGATGTCGATGCCGAACGGCTTGAGCAGCATGCCGGCCGTTCCGTTCAGAAGCCAGATCAACGGGCTCATGAGCTTGCGGAAAAAAATGACCGGAGCCGCCGTCCATAACGTCACCTTCTCCGCCTTGCGAACCGCGACCGACTTGGGCATGACCACCCCGATCGTGACGTGAAGCACCGCAATGAAAGAGAATCCGATAATGAAGGAGATCGGTTGAATGAACGATTGTCCGACGTTCATCGACGCGAACATCGGCTCGAGCATCCGCGCGATCGCCGGCGCGCCGATCCAGCCAAGACCGAGCGACGTGAGCGTGATTCCGATCTGACAGGCGAAGGAGTAAGCATACAGATGCGTGACCAGATGAGAGGCCGCCTTCGCTCTCTTATGCCCTTCTTGCGCCATACTGTCGATCTTCGAGCCGCGAGCTTTGACCATGGCGAACTCGGCGGCCACGAAAAAGCCGTTCAATAACACCAAAATCAAAATAAGGGCTAAATCCACGCTTAACGGATAGGGGTCAGGGTCCAAATGATTCCTATCCTCTCGTTTTCGGGAGGATAGGTACACCTCCTTATCGAATGGAAATGAAATAATAAAAACTGCTATTATTTAAGCTTAGACGGTTTGACGCGGTCCGTCAAACGACGATTGACCTCGTAAACCGCCGTAGTACCCATCTCTATTCGTTAGAGCCTGCCACCTATGCCGTTTTTTCGAACGAAAAGGCCGGATATCCCCGATTCCGGGGAAATCGAACGATTTCGCGCGGAAAAATCCATATTTCTCCTCTCGAGCGCTCTTGTCTGCACCGCAATCGGCCGCGCTTCCGTTAGCTGCGTTTTCCTCTGCGCTTCGCCTGGTTTTGCCTGATCCGTTCTTCCATGCCCTGTTCGGAAGCTTCGTAGAACGCGCTCTTGGAAAGCTTGTCCGGAAAATAGTTCTGCTCGACATAATGTCCCGGATAATCGTGGGGATACTTGTAACCGACGTGGCCGAGCTGCTTGGCGCCGCTGTAATGGCCGTCCCGAAGATGAAGCGGCACCTCGGCGGATTTCTCCGCGTCCAGCGTCGCCATGATCTTGCCGATCGCGACGGCAATCGCGTTCGATTTCGGGCTTTCCACCGCAAACAGAATCGCTTGGGCCGCAATGTATTTGGACTCCGGCCATCCGATCCGATGATAAGCCTCCATCGCGCTGACGGCCTGTACCATTGCCTGCGGATTCGCAAGCCCGATGTCTTCGCTGCACGCGACCGTCAAGCGGCGCAAGAACGCCATCGGATCCATGCCCAGCTTCTCCACCGCGTACAAAAACCAGAACAAGGCGGCATCGCTGGAGCCTCTGACGCTTTTGTGGAAAGCGGACAGCACGTCGTACCGGGTCGATTCGTCCGCTTGAATCGTCGGCTGGCGAATCGATTCTTCCGCGACTTCGAGCGTCACGCGCACCGTGCCGTCCTGTTCCGACGGCGTCGTCACCGCCGCCAGCTCCAGCGCCGTCAAGGCTCGGCGAATATCCCCGTTCGCCATGGAAGCGATGTGATCAAGCGCATCCTCGTCCACGCTGAGCTTCATAAAGCCCAACCCTTTGGCCGGATCGGCCAGCGCCCTGCGCATCGCTTCGAGGGAATGCCGTTTCGTGAGCGGCTCGAGCCGGAACAAAGTCGAGCGAGACAATAACGCCCCGTTCACGGAATGGAACGGATTTTCCGTCGTCGCCCCGATGAAGACGATCACGCCCCGCTCGACGGCGGGCAATAGCGCGTCCTGGCGGGCGCTGTTGAACCGGTGGACTTCGTCCAAAAACAAAATCGTCTTTCGGCCGTACAGGTTCTTATTGTTCTCCGCCTGCTCGATCACTTCGCGGACGTCCTTCACGGAAGCGTCCACGGCGTTCAAGCGGACGAAGTCCCCTTCCGTCCGCTTGGATATAATATGCGCCAACGTCGTCTTGCCGCATCCGGGGGGCCCGTACAGCAAGATCGACGACACGACGTCTCCCTCGATCGCGCGCCTGAGCAGTTTGCCCGGCCCGACGATGTGTTCTTGGCCAATATATTCCTCCAGCGTCTCCGGCCTCATCCGGTCGGCCAACAGCCGCGCCTTCGGCTCGGACTCCGCCTGAAAGCTGAACAGATCCATCATACTCCCGCCTTTCTTCCCTTCCATCATACCAGAAAGCATGTCGCTCAGGAAGCTCAGGGGGAACGGACGTTCCGCTACAGACGTTGCATTTCGGAACGGACGATCGCCCTTCTTTCCCGAATGTAATTCCGGATGATCTCGGGTTCGCCCCTGAATTCGGCGAACGACCATCTGCGCGTCGGATCGTTGCGAATGTACGGGGACAGCGCGTCCAACATGCCGTAAGCGACCGGAATCAGCCTGCTTTCCGTAAACGGACCATCCAGCGCTTCCTGGAGAATCGTCCGGTATTGCTTGCGAAAGCCGGGATAAGACAGCAGCTTGCGCGTGAGCATATTGTAGCCGGACACCGCCACGAGGCCGCTGTCGACGATTCTCCCGTAGCAATTCCTCCCCCAGGTCCCCTCGTAATCCCACGGAATCATGCGAAGCTTGCCCGTGCCGCGGCTCCGGTAGATGGCGTAATTTTGCTCGAAGCCGTCGTAGTTTCCCGTCAATACCGCTCCGGCCAACCACCTCAAGTAGTTGTCGGCGTCCAGACGCGACCGGATGAAGGCTTCTCCTCGGGTTCCGTCGAACGCGTGGATGCCGCGGATAAACGATTTCAGCCGCGATTTCTCTCCCGAGCCGCCGAAACGATGCTCGTATCCGGCAAGAAGCGATCTTTTCTTTCGGTTCGATTCCGAAGAGAAGAGACCGAAATCCGCGCGATTGTTGATCGCGTAGAAAAGGGACGACGCCCCGATCTTCCTTCTTCGGAAAAACAGCCTTCCGACGCCTTCGATTTCCAGATATACGCCTTTCGAATCGCCGTTGACTTCGAGCAGCACGTGCTTCGTTCTCGGAGCGGGCACGCCGATCATCGGGAAAAAAGCGAAGGACAACGCGTTGCGGATCATCGAAGGATCGTCGTATTCCGCATTATAATGGAAAGCTTGATTTTGGCGGACGACTTCGTACGACTTCTTCGGGTAGCTTCGCGTATGGCCTCCCCGATAACGGACCGACACCGCCGCCGTCGACCCGTTCGTCCTCATCCGGCCGGGAACGTAATGGTCGTTCCACAAGTTTTTTTCCAGGCCGCGGGCAGCGGATTCGCTCAAGATCAACTTCCTGACGGGTAGAGGCATTTCGGCTCCGCCTTTCCTCGCGATAGATCATCGTATCGTCTGAATCAGCGTATGTCGCCCCGGCAATCGCGGAAACGGCTTTCGTCTATATAGGTTGAACCAGTGAATAGCGAAGTCTGCTACACCGCCCACTGCCACGCCTTGCTCCAATCCCCTGACCGTTCGGACAGAGGATCCGCTATCTGTGAACAAAACCGGGTTTTGCGCACCTTTGCGGACTGAGAATCCGTTATTTGCTTCGATGGCGGCCATTTCGGCCACCAAAAATGGAAATAACGGATCGTCTGTCCGAATCGCCAGCAAAATGAGGGGGTTTCGGCAAAATAAGGGCTTCTGTGTCCGATCGCAAAAGATCAAAAAGGCCTCCCGCTTCCGGGAAGCCTTTCGATTCACGCACCGGCCGGCTACGCCCGGCTTCGTTTTCCGGTTCTGCCCGTCCTTCCGGTCCTGCTCTTACGTCCCGTTCTGTCACCTGTCCGTCCGGTCCTGCCCTTACGTCCCGTTCTGTCACCTGTCCGTCCGGTCCTTCCCGTGCGTCCGGTTCTGTCTCCCGTCCATCCGGCCCTGCCCTTACGTCCCGTTCTGTCTCCCGTCCGTCCGGTTCTGCCCTTACGTCCGCCGGTTCTGCCTCCCGTGCGTCCGCCGGTTCTGCCTCCCGAACGCCCGCCGGTTCTACCTCCCGAACTTCCGCCGGTTCTGCCTCCCGAACGCCCGCCGGTTCTGCCTTCTTCCACGGCTTCGTTAGGCCCTCCGGTCCAGTCTCCCCATGTTTGGTTGCCTTCCCACTGCCCGGCATCATCGGTCTCCCGCGGCGGTTCGTTGGCGATCGGCGCTTCATTGAACGGTTGCTGCGTCCGCTTCTTTTTCCTCCTGCGGTTTTTGTTCCTCCGGCAACGGCATCCGCGATTTTTGCCTGCGGGACGGCTTCCGCCATTCCCGTGCAACAATATGCTCAATCCATCTGCACCTCCTGTATGAAGATCCATACAGTCTATGACCGGTCTCGAGCCTTAGATAGAGACAAGCGCAGAATAGCGGGCAAAATCGGGCGATTGCAAGGCCGCCACCGGCGGATTTTTCGCGCGACTCGGACAACCAACCGTATCTCCCGTTCGGCTTGTCACATAAATATGGATTACAAACTCACTTCCCCCACAAGTGCAAAGGAGGGACAAAACTAAAGGAGAGCAATCGCTGAATGGGCAACATGACGCAACGTTCCGTTCAACGGAAAAAATCGGCTTGAAAGCAGCGAAGCGATCAATTTGGAATCTTCACACCACGGAAGGAGAATGAACCTATGTTTCTCGGTCGTACGCAACCGACGTATACAGCTCCGCAACAGAAGGAGTCTCAATCGCGCCAGCAAAATAACGTTCTGCATGCCAACCATCTCATCGGCCATAGCATACGCGTGAATCGAGGCGGTCATGACAGCGTCGAAGGCATCCTGCTTGCGATTCCCGGGGACTACCTGGTCTTATCGTCCGACAACGCAATCTGTTACGTGAACGGCGCGCACGTCAAGAGCATCACGGAAGGCTCGAAAAACGGAAGCGGCGGTTCCAGAAGCTCCGGTTCCGGCGGCAGCCGTTCGCGCAGAGTTCACAGAAGCTTCATCACCGCCCCGAACTTTAATTCTCTGCTCTCGCATTTTAAACACAAGCACGTGCAGATCAACCGCGGCGGTCCGGAGAAGCTCGACGGATTTTTGGCCGAAACTTCGGCCGACAACGTCTTGCTGATCGTGGACAGGGAACTGGTGCGCATCCCGACCTTCCATATTAAAAACGTGTGCGCATCCACCAAAAATCAAAACAATAAAAACAACAATAAGAACAACAAATCCGGAAGCAGCAAAAACAATAAGTCCGGAGGCAAGTCCCGAAGCAGCAAATCCGGCGGCAACCGCTCCGGGGGCAAGAATCGAAGCGGAGGCGGACAAGGCCGGAGCAGAAGCGGCGGCCGCCGCTAACGACGCTTCCCCCCGATTCCAACGCAGCCGCAAAGGAGGTGCTTCCGCTGAGCTCATGGAAACTTATTTGAACCAATCCGTATCTTTAACCGTGTCCGGCATCCGGGTTCCCGTCAAAGGCAGGCTGATCGATCTAGGCGCCGACATTCTCGTCCTGCACAACGGCAGCCAGTTTCTCTACGTTCCGCTTGTTCATATTCAACAATTGACCCGTTGTCCGCCGCTCGAATCGAACTTCGGCGTCCCCGCCGAGCCGCCGCTCGATCCCGCTACCGAATTGTCCTACCGCAAAGTGCTGCTTAACGCCAAAGGAATGTTCACCGAACTGTTTATCGCCGGAAGTCAAACGGTACACGGCTATGTGACCAGCATCATGAACGACTTTTTCGTCTTCTACTCTCCTATGTTCAGATCCTTGTACGTCTCGATGCGCCATCTCAAAATTCTCGTTCCCTACGATCCGCAGACGACGCCGTACGCGCTGGAGCAAGAGAAATTCCCGGTCCATCCGACGACGGCGTCGCTCGCGCGCACGTTCGAGCAGCAACTGAAAAAGTTCGAGAACGAATTCGTCATATTGGATTTGGGCGAGCATCCCGAGAAAATCGGCCTGCTCAAATCCGTCCGCAACAATCTGCTCGAACTCGTTACCGCGGACGGCGCCAGCACCTTTATCCACCTTGATCACGTCAAAACGATCCATCGTCCGTAACCAGCAAAAGGGGATGTCCCGCACAAGCCGCGAAAGCAGGCTTGACGGGACATCCCTGTTTGCTTTTGCTCTTTCAGCCGGAGGCGAGAAGCTCCCGGAACACGACGCTTACCATGATTAAGCCGGCGACGGGAGGCACGAACGCGTTGCTCGACGGCGGCTGCTGCGCCTTGCGGATTTCCGGCGCGGTGTCCGGAACGATGCGCTGCGTGACGTCCTCTCTCGGCTTGACCGGCTCCTCGGTCGAGAAGACGACTTGGACGCCTTTCCGAATCCCCGCTTCGCGAAGCTTTCTGCGGACGACCCTGGCGATCGGATCCACCGTCGTCTTCGAAATATCGGCGACCTTGAATCGGCTGGGATCCATCTTGTTGGCCGCGCCCATGCTCGAAATGATCGGAATGCCCCGCTCCAGGCATTGCTTCATCAGATGCACCTTATAGACGATCGTATCCGATGCGTCGATGACGTAATCGAGCTTATATTTGAACAGCTCTTCGTACGTTTCTTCCGTATAGAACATGCGCAGCGCGATCGCGTCGCACTCCGGATTGATCAGCTTGATCCTGTCCTTCATCAATTCCGCTTTCGGCTCGCCGACCGTCGTCGTCAAGGCGTGAACCTGACGATTGATGTTCGTAATGTCGACGACGTCCTTGTCGATCAGAATAATGCGTCCGATTCCGGATCGGGCCAACGCCTCGGCGGCGATTCCGCCGACTCCGCCGATCCCGAGCACGGCCACGGTGCTTCCCTTAAGCTTCTCCAGCCCTTCCGGGCCGATCGCCAGTTCCGTCCTGGAAAATTGATGCAGCATCGCGTCGTTCTCCTTCCCTTAATCTTGGGCTTGACCGACCGCGGCGGCATTTTTCGCTTGCGCCGCGACGGCTTTCGCCGACAGCCGGACGTGCAAGTCGTCCAGCTGCTTCTCCGCGACCGGCGAAGGAGCGTCGCAGAGCAGGTCGGTCGCGCTCGCGGTTTTCGGGAAGGCGATCGTCTCGCGCAAGTTCGTGCGTCCGGCGAGCAACATGATCAAGCGGTCCAAACCGAAAGCGATGCCTCCGTGCGGAGGCGTGCCGTATTCGAACGCATCGAGGAAGAAGCCGAACTTTTCCTTCGCTTCCTCGGGGGTGAAGCCGAGCGCCTTGAACATCTTCTCCTGCACGTCGCGGCGATAAATCCGCATGGAACCGCCCCCGACCTCGTAGCCGTTGAGCACGATATCGTACGCTTGCGCGCGAATCGCCCCCGGATCGCCTTCGAACAGATACAGATCTTCGTCATTCGGGCGGGTGAACGGATGATGCTCCGCGACGAAGCGCTTGGCCTCCTCGTCCCATCCGAGCAGCGGGAAGTCGACGACCCACAGGAACTTGTAGGCGTTATCGTCGATAAGGCCGAGCTCGCGGCCCACTTTGAGCCTCAGATTGCCCATCACGTCCGCCGCGGTTTTCAATTTGTCCGCGGAGAACGTCAGCAGATCGCCTTCCTCGACGTTCAACCGTTCCGTCAGCGCCGCGATCTCCTCCGGCTTGAAAAATTTGACGATCGGACCGCGCCATTCTCCGTCTTTCACCGTTATCCAGGCGATGCCTTTGCCGCCGTAACGCGCCGCGAACGGCTGCAGGTCGTCCAGCTCCTTGCGGCTCCAGCTCGCGCAGCCCTTGGCGTTAAGCGCCTTGACGACGCCTCCGGAAGCCGCCACGGAAGCGAACACCTTGACGTCGCTGCCCTTCACGATGTCCGTCACGTCCTCGATCTCGAGTCCGAAACGCAAGTCGGGCTTGTCGGAGCCGTATTTATGGATCGCGTCTTGGTAAGTCAACCGCTGGAACGGCGTCGGAATGTCGACGCCGATCGTCTCGCGGAACAAGCGCGCCATCAATTGCTCCATCATCCCGAGCAGCTGCTCCTGCGACAGGAACGACGTTTCGATGTCGACCTGCGTAAATTCCGGCTGACGGTCCGCGCGAAGATCTTCGTCGCGGAAGCAGCGGGCCACTTGGTAATAGCGCTCCAGGCCGCCGATCATCAGCAATTGCTTGAACAGCTGCGGGGATTGCGGCAGCGCGAAAAACTCGCCCGGATGAACCCGGCTCGGAACCAGATAGTCGCGGGCGCCTTCCGGCGTGCTCTTCGTCAAGATCGGCGTTTCGACGTCGATGAAGCCGTTCTCGTCGAGGAAATCGCGGAAGACTTTGGTCGCCTTGGAACGGAGCAGAAGCGTCTTCTGCATTTCCGGACGGCGCAGATCCAAATACCGGTATTTCAAGCGCAGCGCCTCGTCCACCTCGACGCCGTCCTCGATCGGGAACGGGGGCGTTTTCGCCGCGTTGACGATCTCCACTTCGGCCACCCGCAATTCGATCTCGCCCGTAGGCAAGCTCGGATTGAACGTCTCGGGGGAGCGCTCGACGATCGTTCCTTTTACGGCCAGCACGTATTCGTTGCGGGCCCTGCTGCCGAGCTCCAGCGCCTGCTTGGAAATTTCCGGATTGAAGACGATCTGCACGATTCCCGTGCGGTCGCGTAGGTCGATGAAGAGCAAGCCTCCGAAATCGCGCCAGCCCTGCACCCAACCGTTCAGGACGACAGACTGGCCGACGTTTTCCTTGGTCAATGTACCGCAATCGTTCGTTTTCAGCATCATGTGCGTTCGTTCCCCTTTTCATCATCGTTAATCATCGCGCGGACCGTCGATGCCAGCGCGTCCAGTTTGACGGCGCGTTGTTCTCCCCCGCCCATCGGTCTCAGGGAAATTTCCCCGCGATCCAGCTCGTCGTCGCCAAGAACGGCCGCGTACCTTGCGCCGCTTCGCTCGGCCGCCTTGAATTGCGCCTTCGTCTTGCGCGCAAGATCGTCCCGCTCCGCGGCGATTCCCGCATCGCGCAGCCGCTGCAGCAGTGCCGGGGTCGCCTTCGCCGCGCGTTCGCCCAGCGTGACGACGTAGACGTCGGCCCGATTGCCGAGATCGCGCCCGATGCCTTGGCTCGCGAGCAGCAGCAGCGTTCTTTCCAAGCCGATGCCGAGCCCGACCCCCGGCCGGTCGTCCCCGCCGATCTCGGCCACGAGGCCGTTATAGCGGCCGCCGCCGCCGATCGTGTCGATCGCCCCGATGCCTTGGGCTTTGTACTCGAACGCCGTGTGCGTGTAATAGTCGAGGCCGCGCACGAGCCGGGCGTTGAGCCGGTACGGGATGCCCATCTCGTCCAGGCACTCCCGCACGCGGGCGAAGTGCGATTCGCATTCCTCGTCCAGGCTGTCCAGAATGGAAGGCGCGTCCGCGAATTTGTCCTGATCGACTTTGCAGTCGAGCACCCGCAGCGGATTGCGCCCGATGCGGGACCGGCAATCGTCGCACAGACGCTCCTGCAGCGGCTCGAGAAACGCGAGCAGCTTCTCGCGGAATGCGGCTCTCACCGAAGGCGTGCCTACGGAATTCAGGTCCACGGAGACGTCCTGAAGGCCCAATTGGCGATAGAAGGCATAGCCGAGCGCGATGACTTCGGCATCCAGCCCCGGATCGGCCGAACCGATCGCCTCGACGCCGAATTGGTGGAACTGGCGGTACCTGCCGGCTTGCGCCCGCTCGTAGCGGAACATCGGACCGATGTAATACAGCTTGGATACGTCCGGCTCCCCGTACAGCTTATTTTCCACATAGGCCCGGACCACGCCCGCCGTGCCTTCCGGCCGAAGCGTCATGCTGCGCTTGCCGCGGTCCTCGAAGGTGTACATCTCTTTCTCGACGATGTCAGTCGTCTCCCCGACGCCGCGACGGAACAGCTCCGTCCCTTCGAAAATCGGCGTGCGGATCTCGCCGTAGCGGTATCGGCGGCAGATGTCCCGGGCCGTGCTCTCCACGTATTGCCACAGCTCGGAGCTGCCCGGCATAATATCCTGCGTTCCCGGAGGTTTCTGGAAGCCCATCTTCGTTCACTCCTTCATCCAACATTAAAAAAGCTCCCGTCCCAAGACGATCCGAGAATCGTCAGGGACGAGAGCGATATGCTCCCGCGGTGCCACCCGTCGTTCAAGCCGTTATCGGCTTGCGCTTGAACCGGTTAACGCCCGGCCGCGCCGCGATGCTGGCGAGCTCGTCTCCGCTTGGCGGAGCGAATCGGTTCGCATCGGGTTCTCGGGGGTGTCGTTCGTCCGATCATCGCCGGAAAGCTTGCAGCCTGAAGGCTTTCCTCTCTGGGGGCGTGGGGCCGGATTACTGTTCCCGTCATCGAATTTAGGCAAAATGCAATTGTTATTTATTGTAGTCCGTCGACGAAAGCATGTCAAGAATAGAGGAAAAGAAAATAACCTGCCGAAGATCGGCAGGTCAACGATGATTATATTGAAAAAGGGGGTCGTCTATAGAATAGACGATTTCCTTTAAGGTGCGATGTACGGCAGATTACAGTTTGATTACAAAAAAGAAAGCGCTCGCTTGCCCGGAGCCGACGTATCGTCCGCACCTTCAGCCGCGTCCGCCGGGCGGGTGCCGTCTGCCGTGGGGGGGACCATCCGGACGCATTCCCAGCTCGTCGCCGAACTCCTCCCGCCCCGAGCGGGCGATCGCTTCCCTGCGCTCCGGCATCAAGCCCTCCCGCGCCATCCATTGCAGCGACTTTTCCTTCCGCGATTGTCTCATGCCCGATTTCCCGCCTTTGCCGAAAAATAGGTGTTGGCATGAGTTTACCCCTTTCGCGGTTATTCTAACCGCTCCGACTGTCCAGGATCAGCGTAACGGGACCGTCGTTCACGAGCGACACGTCCATCATCGCCCCGAACTCACCCGTCTCCACCCGCAGCCCCTTGGCGCGGAGCCGTTCGTTGAACTTGCCGTACAGCGCTTCGGCCGTCTCCGGTCCGGCCGCTCCCATGAAATTCGGACGGCGGCCTTTCCGGCAATCGCCGTATAACGTAAATTGCGACACCGACAAAATCGACCCGCCGACGTCCTCGATCGACAAATTCATTTTGCCGGCATCGTCTTCGAATATTCGCAATCCCGCAAGCTTGTCCGCCATCCAGATCAAATCCCGTTCGCCGTCCTCCTGTCCGACTCCGACGAGCAGCAGCAAGCCTTGGCCGATCTCGCCGACGATCCGGTCTTCCACGGTAACCCGCGCCCGGGATACCCGTTGCAGCACGACTTTCATTCGTTGCCTCCTGTCGCCAACCCGTTATTGCATCATCCGTTGCACGGAGAAAATGTCTTTGACGTTTTTGATTTTATCGACGACCGATTGCAAATGATCCTTGTTGCGGATCAGGATCGTCATATGCATGATCGCCATTTTGTTCTTGTCCGAACGGCCGGACACGGCGGAGATGTTCGTCTTGCTCTCGGAGACGGCCTGAAGCACTTCGTTGAGCAAGCCCCGGCGATCGTGGCCGAGAATTTCGATCTCCACGCTGTAATTGGAATCGACCGCCGACTCCCAGTCGACCTCGATGACGCGGGCCGCTTCATCGCCCTCTTCCCCGGTCGGAATGTTCGGACAGTCGGTGCGGTGAACCGACACGCCTCTTCCCCTCGTGATATAGCCGATAATCTCGTCGCCCGGCACCGGATTGCAGCATCTGGCGAACCGGACGAGCAAGTTGTCGACGCCTTTGACGCTGACGCCGTGGCTCTGACGCTTCCTCTCCGTCGGCGCCGCGGGAGCCTTCATTTCCTTGACTTCCGCCGTCAGCTGGATTTGCTGCGCTTCTTCCTCTTGCTTGCGGAGCTTCTCCGTCAGCTTCGTGCAGATTTGAGCCGCCGTAATGCCGCCGAAGCCGATCGCCGACAGCATATCCTCCACGTCGTTGAACGTATACTTCTTCGCGGCGTCCAGCAGCTTTTCCTCGGCCATCCATTCGTGGGGTTCGAGGCCGAGCCGCTTCAGCTCGCGTTCGAGCGCTTCGCGTCCCCTCTCGACGCTTTCCTCGCGCTTCTCCTTCTTGAACCATTGCCGGATCTTGCTTCTCGTATGGGAAGATTGGGCGATCTTCAGCCAATCCCGGCTCGGCCCGTAGGAATGCTTGGAAGTCAGAATCTCGACGATGTCGCCGGTTTTGAGCTTGTGGTCGAGCGGCACGATCCGGCCGTTGACCTTGGCGCCGATCGTGCGGTTGCCGACTTCGGTATGCACGCGGTAGGCAAAATCGAGCGGCACGGAACCCGCGGGCAATTCGAACACTTCCCCCTTCGGGGTGAACACGAAGACGAGGTCGGTGAAGAAGTCCATCTTCAACGATTCCATGAATTCCGCGGCATCCCGGGTTTCCTGCTGCAGCTCGATAATCTCGCGGAACCAGTTCATTTTCTCCCCGAAGCTGCCCGGAACGACGCCCGCCGTGTTCCCGTCCTTGTACGCCCAGTGGGCGGCGATGCCGATCTCGCTCGTCCGGTGCATTTCCCACGTGCGGATCTGCACCTCCGTCGGTTCGCCCGTCGTCCCGACGATCGTCGTGTGCAGCGATTGGTACATATTCGCTTTCGGCATCGCGATATAATCCTTGAACCGGCCCGGCATCGGCTTCCACAGCGTATGAATGATGCCTAGCGTCGCGTAGCAATCCTTCACGTTGTCGACCAGGATTCGGATCGCGAGCAAATCGTAAATTTCGTTGAATTGCTTGTTCCGGCTCGTCATTTTTTTATAAATGCTGTAAATATGCTTCGGCCTGCCCGAAATATCGCCTTGAATGCCCATTTCCTCCAGCTTCTCGCGGATTTTCTCGATCAGCCCGGCGATTTGCTGCTCCCGTTCGGTCCGCTTCATCTTCATGAGATGGGCGATGCGGTAATATTGCTGCGGATTCAGGAAACGAAGGGCGATGTCCTCCATCTCCCATTTGATGGAGCTGATGCCTAGCCGGTGGGCGATCGGACAGAAAATCTCGAGCGTCTCGTGCGCGATCCGCCGCTGGCTCTCTTCGGATTGGAATTTCAAGGTTCGCATATTATGAAGGCGATCGGCCAGCTTGATCAGGATGACCCGAATGTCGTTGGCCATCGCCACGAACATTTTGCGATAGTTCTCGTTCTGCTGTTCTTCCTTCGATTGGAACTGAATTCGTTCCAGCTTCGTCAAGCCGTCGACAAGACCCGCCAACGTCTCTCCGAATCGGTCCCTCAGATCGTCCAGCGTGACGTTCGTGTCTTCGACAACGTCGTGAAGCAGCGCCGCCATGACCGTGACGACATCCATCTGCATGCCCATGCAGATTTCGGCGACGGCCACGGGGTGCAATATATAAGGTTCGCCGGACTTGCGGACTTGCCCGCGGTGAGCTTCTTCGGCAAATTCGTAAGCGTCCCGGATTTTCTGCAAATCTTGCTCTTTCATATACGTAGATGCTTTCTCGAGAAGCAACTCCATGCCCATGCCGATATCCTTTCCGCCGGCGCCGACGCCGGGATTTCCCCAGAGTATTGCTATCATTATGCCTCTTCGCGGCGGGAGACGTCAACCTTGACCAAGAGACTTAAGCCCTAGCCGGCGACCCGGCCGCCGACGTTTCTCCCGCCTGGCGAAGGCCTTCGCGAGCGCGATGTCGAATCGCGCGGACGAACGGCTCATCAATCTCTTTGCCCATTCGCGGACAGAGAATCCGCTAAGCCATGTTCCGCTCGCCTGGCTCGATAACGGTCATTTCGACCCTTACTTTATACAACTAGTGTAAGGCGCGTGGTGGCGGCGCGGAGTGCGAAGGTGCAGTGGCGAGGACATCGTTCGACCTTAAATGAAAAAGAATAGGAGTGAAGCTCTTCACCTCGAAATGTTATAAATCCCGATAGGATTAAGAAAACCGTCAGGGAAAATCACCCTGACGGTCCTTTCGAATTTAATCGTTCCCCCGTGCTTTCGCTTGCCGCAGTCTTTCCTAACCTTCCGGTTCGCCGCCGTCCGCCTCTTTGTCCCGTCGCCCCAACGTCCAATCGTATTTTCATCCTCTTGCCCTGTCGCCCCAAACCGTTAGGACAGAGGATCCGCTAATAGTGAACAAATCCGGTTTTTTTACATCTGTGCGGACACAGGATCCGTTATTTGCCTCCGAGACGGCGATTTCGGCCCTAAATTATCGAAATAACGGATCGTCTGTCCGATTCATCTTCAAAATGAGGGGGTTTCGGCAAAATAAGGGCTTCTGTGTCCGATCGCCGCGGCGATTGGACTGTCTTCCCTTGCTTGCCGATTCAGTACTTCACGAGCGATACGACGTCGATGCCTTGCAGCTTGTCGCGTCCGTTCAAGTAGCCCAGCTCGATCAGAAAGGCCGCACCGACGATTTCCCCGCCGAGCCGTTGGATAAGCCCGACCGACGTCGAGATCGTTCCGCCCGTGGCGAGGAGATCGTCGGCGATCAATATTTTCTGCCCTGGCTTGATCGCGTCGCTGTGAATGGCCAACCGGTCTTTGCCGTACTCGAGATCGTAAGCCGCTTCCACCGTTTCCCCGGGTAGCTTGCCGCTCTTGCGAATCGGCACGAAGCCGACGCCGAGCGCCAGCGCGAGCGGCGCGCCGATGACGAAGCCGCGGGCTTCGGGACCGGCGATCAAGTCGATCCGCTTCTCCTGCACGAGCTCCTTCAAAGCCTCGATGGCCGCCCGGTAAGCGGCGCCGTCCTTAAGCAGCGTCGTAATGTCCTTGAAGCGAATGCCGGGTTGCGGATAATCGGGAATGACCCGGATATAGTCTTTGAAATCCACGGAAGCAATCTCTCCTTATCGAATCGTCGAACAAGTCCGATCTTCACGAAATGCATTATACACTTTTTGAACCGGCTTTGGCTATATCCGTTGTCGCCCCATGGCAAGCTTCCATCCATCTTCGCAGCTCCTCGGCCGGCAGCGCCGCCAAATTCCGCTCCGCGGCCTGCCGCCTCGCCTTGCGATATTTCTCGGACCGGTCCAGCTCGCTGCGGGGCGGATTCGGCACGATCCTTCTCGCCGCGCCGTCGGCCGCGATAAACCCGAGCTCGAGGAACACCTCGTGCATCATTCGCACGGTCGATAAGGGCCAGCCCGTCGCCTGCGCCGTTTCTTGAAGCAAGCCGTCGGGCCGGTCCAGCCAAGATTTGCGGCGCTTGCACAGCGCATACGCCTCCGCGAAGTGATGACGCTCGGGGAATGGAAGCGGCCCGGATTCGCCGCCGTTGCGGCGGGCCGGATCCGCGAATACCGTCACGCGTTCCAGCCCGCGTTCCGGAGCCAGCCACTCCCGGAGCAGACGCACCTCCTGCTCGCGTTCCGGCAACCCGACGAGCGCGAGATGCGTCCAGTCGCCGCCCGCTGCGCCCGAATCAGCCGCCGCCGCCGTTTCAACATCTTCCGAAGGATCGGCTGCCGGGAAGACGCCTACCGGCACGCCGATTGGCAGCAGCCGGCCGGATATCTCCCGATAAGCGGCCGCCGAGAAGCAGGCGACGAACAGGCCCGCCGGCCAAGCTCGCCCGAGCTCCTCGAGCGCCGCTCCGGCATCCCGCTCCTGCCGTCTGTCGCGGAACAGCAACTGCCCGGAGCGGTAATCCTGCAACCGCAGCTGCAGCTTCCGGTTGCCGTTCCATTCGTTGATCGAGAGTTCGCCCAGCAGATCGACGCGCATGCCGGCCGGCATTCGTTCGCGCTCGTCCCCTTTCCCGAAAGCGACGACCTCGATCGCGCCTCCGGCTTGCTCCGCCGTGAACCGCAAATGATTGCCCGTCTTCCCCATCGTTCGGCTATCCCGGATCGTCGCGTTCCGCAGCACGAACTTCGGCGCGGGATTCCCGTTGCCGAACGGCTCCATCGCGGCCAACGCTTCGGTATCCGCCAGCGTGACTTCGCTTAGCGAGAGGACCAGGTCGGCGCGCTTGCGCGGCAGCCAGTCCTCCGGCGCTACCCGCTGCCCGGCCAGCTCGTCCAGACTCGCCGCCAGCTCGGGAACGCGGTCCGTCCGCATCGTCATGCCCGCCGCCGCGCGGTGGCCTCCGTAATGCTCGAGCAGGTCCGCGCATTGCGTCAAGGCGGCGTACAGGTCGAAGCCTTCGATCGATCTGGCCGAGCCTTTGCATAGGCCGGTATCCGCATCGATCGCGAGAACGACGGAAGGCAAATAATACCGCTCGACCAGCTTGGACGCGACCAACCCCGCGATGCCCGCATTCCAGCCTTCCTTGGCAAGCACGATCGCCCTTCTCGCTCCGCCGTCCGTTTCAATTTGCATGCGCCATAGCTCGTCCGCTTCCTCGAACGTTCGATCGACCAGCGTCTGGCGCTCGACGTTAAGCCTGTCCAGTTCCGCCGCCAGACGCTCCGCCTCTTCCTCGCTCTCGGAGACGAGCAATTTCAACGCGCCGTCCGCATGCTCCAGCCGGCCCCCCGCGTTCAAACGGGGCGCGATGGAGAAGCCGATACGTCCGCCGCTAAGCTCCGCGGGCTCGAATCCCGCCGCCCGGGCGAGCGCCCGGATGCCGACGGACGGGCGCGATCGCAAGCGCTGCAGCCCGAGGCTGGCGATGATTCGATTCTCGCCGACGAGGGGCATCAAATCGGCGATCGTGCCGATCGCCGCCAGATCGGCGTATTCCGGCATCGGACGGCCGAGCATGGCATGGGCCAGCTTGAAGACGACGCCGGCGCCGCACAAGTCTTTGAACGGATACGGGCAATCCTTCCGTTTCGGATTGACGAGCGCGATCGCCTGCGGCAGCCGCTCCGGAGGCTCGTGATGATCGGTGACGACGACGTCGATGTCGAGTTCGCCCGCGTAGGCGATTTGCTCCGTCGCGCTGATGCCGTTGTCCACCGTGATCAGCAGACGAACGCCAGCCTCCTTTGCTTTGTCGATCGCGGCCGTATTCAACCCGTAGCCCTCTTTGCTCCGATGCGGAATGTATGTATCGAAATTCGCGCCCAGCTCCGTCAGCAACCGAACCATCAGCGCGGTAGACGTCACGCCGTCGGCGTCATAATCGCCATAGACGCGAATCCGCTCGCCCGCCGCGATCGCTCCGCGGATCCGTTCGACCGCCGCGGACATGTCTTTCATCTCGTACGGATCGTGCAGCCCGCCTTCGCCCGGGGCCAGATAACCGGCGAGATCTTCCGAGGTCCACCCCCGGCCGACGAGCACGGCGGCGACGAGACGGCTGATGCCGAATGCCGCCGACAGCTCGGCCGTCGCCCGCTCGTCGGGGTCCGATATTTCCCATCTATATTTCGATCTGATCAACGTGAATAGCTCCTTTCCGTATCTGCCGCTCGACGTCGTTCGCGATTGTCCGCATCGCGTAAAAATCCGCCGCCCAATCGGCGGCGGATCATCCGGCGGATCTATCTATCTTATTGCAGGAACGAGTGTACGTCTTCGTCCCGGTGGTTCGTCTTGTAAGGGAAGCCGGGATCGTAGGGCTGCACTTTAACGTTCACATCGGCGATATGCAGAAATCGTTTCGTCATTTGCCGCTTGACGCGATGCGCGACGTCCTGTCCCTCGAATACGCTGATGCGCGGATTGACCCGAATCGCGACGTCCAGCACGACGTAATGTCCGCGTTCGCGGGCCGCGATCTCGTCGACGGCGACGACGCCGTCCACCCGCTGCACGGCTTCGAGCAGCGTCTGCGCGTCGAATTGCTCCAAGCCGAACCGATCCGAGCGGCGAATGACGTCCGCCGTCATCCGGTAACCCATGCGGACGACGAACGCCGAGATGACAAGGCCGGCCGCGGGGTCGAGCACGTACAGCACCGGCAAGCCGTACCATTTGCCCAGGACGGCGCCGGACGCGCCCACGAGCGCGGTCAACGATGCGAAAATATCGGAACGGTTCTCCCCCGCGCGATCTACGCGGAAGCCGAAGCGATTGTCGCAGCGGCGCCGGTAACGGACGATCGCCTCGCGGGCGCCGATGCCGACGGCGATCGCGACGACCGCCCCGAGTTCCGGCGGTTCGTCGACGCCGACGGCGACCGAGCGGAGCGACGAGATGCCGATTTCGATTCCGACGACGAGCAATATCGCGGACAACACGATCGTAACCGTCCTCTCCGGATGATGCCGGTCGGCGCCCGCCGCTTGAGACGCGAGCCGCGCGTTGCGAATGCCGAGATAAGATGTCGCGGCGCTTGCGCAGTCCGCCGCCGAATGGCAAGCGTCCGCCAGCAAAGCTTTGCTTCCCGTCAGCCAGCCGACGGTTCCCTTCGCGAGAAACAGTCCGAGCAGCCCCCACAACGATACCAGGGAGCCGCGTTCCGCGGTAACGGAGCGACGGTCCATAGCCATTAGAGCCACTCCTTTCCCGACGCTTGCGGATCGTTCCCCGTCGATCGGGCGCGATCTCGAAGCATCGAACGGCCGTTAAGGCGCAGTTGCGCTTTGCGGTTTAACCGGCGCTTTCTTGATCGGTTGCTTCTTCTTGAAATACAGCCATACCTGACTGGCGATGAAGATCGAGGAATAAGCCCCGCTCACCAAGCCGATGATGATCGCCAGGGAGAACAGCTTGATCGATGCCCCGCCGAAAATGAACAAGCAGACAGCCGGGAGCAGCACCGTAACAACCGTATTGATGGAACGGGTCAACGTCTGCCAGATGCTGTCGTTCACGAGATTCTCCAGATCGGCGTGGTTTTTGATTTTGGCGAACCGCAAGTTCTCGCGGATCCGGTCGAAAATGACGATCGTGTCGTTGATCGAGTAGCCGATAATCGTAAGCACGGCCAAGATAAACGGCAAGTTGACCTCCAGGCGGAAAATCGAGAACACGCAGACGACGAACAGCGCGTCGTAGATGACCGAAGCGATCGCGCCGAGCGAGAAGCGCCATTCGAAACGAATAAAGATGTAGATCATGATGCCCAAGCCGGCTACGGCCATGCCGATCAGGGCGTTCCTCTCCTGCTCCTTGGCGATGTCCACGTCCACGATATTGATCTCGAAGGAGGCGTCCGGATCCAGCTCGGCAAGAAAATGCTCCTTGAAATCCTTCTCCTGCTGCTCGTTCAGCGCGCTCTTGAACCGGATCGATTCCCGGCCGTCGCCGGACGTATGCGTGTACTCGCCCAACCCTTGCTCGTTAAGGAATTGTTTGACCTTGCTTTCCTCGAGCTGCCTGGACGTCGTGACGTCGACGGACGTGCCCGAGCTGAAGTCGATTCCGTAATTCAATCCGAATACGCCCAGGAAGATGACGCCGACGAGCAAAATCGCGGCGGAGAATGAAAGAAAGAAGCGGCTCGTTTTGACGAAATCGAATTTACGGTTAGAGCGCACGAATTTCACTCTCCTTCACGCAATAATACTCCGGCTTTTTGAAATACCCGCTCTTGACGATCAGATTCAACAGGAAGCGGGGCAAAAACACGTTCGTGAGGACGTTCACGGCGATGCTCCACAGGAAAACGACCGCAAAGCTCTTCACGATGCCGTGCCCCATGAACAGCAGCACGAAGCCCGCGATGGCCGACGTGATGTGCGCGTCGACGATCGTGCGGAAGCTGTGCCTAGCGCCCGCGCGCAAGGAGGAAGCGATCGATTTGCCGCTTCTCAGCTCCTCCTTGATCCGTTCCGCCGTAATGATGTTCGCGTCGACGGCGATCCCGACGCCGAGCACGAACGCCGCGATGCCGGGCAGCGTCAGCGTTGCGTTCATCAGATAGAGTACGCCGAGCAGCATCCAGATGAACACGATCAAGCAGATGCTCGCGACGAGGCCCGGAATCCGGTACACGACGAGCATAAAGACGAGAATGAGCACGGATCCGAGCGCGCCCGCGAACAGTGTGTTGTTCAGAGATTGCTGGCCGAGCGTCGCGCCGACGCTCTGTGTATATTTCTCGGTAATCTTGAGCGGCAACGCGCCCAGATTGATCACGTCGGCCAGGTTCTGAGCCTCCGCTCGCGTCGGCTGCCCGGTGATGGACGCCGTCCCGTCCGTCAGCGCTTGCTGAACGACGGGATCGGACACCAAATCCTCGTCCAGGAAGATCGCAAGGCGCTGCCCGACCAGTCTGGTGGAGACGTCCGCCAGCTTCTGTTTGTCTTTGACTTCGATCCACACGACCGGCTGATTCAGTTCGTTGAATTCGACTTTGGCCGCGCCTTCCTTGAAGTCGCTTCCGTGCAATTCGGTCTTGCAGTATGCTCCGTCTTCGCAGCCGACCGAGCTGCGGAACGTCAGCTCCGCCGGCTTCTTCATCAGATCGCGGATTTGCTGGACGGCCTCGTCGCGCTCACGGTCCGTCGACCCGGTCGATACGGCGATTTTCAAGCGAATGCGGTTATTGCCTTCCGTCGTCACTTCGGGTTCCGCAACGCCCGTCTTGTTCGCCCGCTTCTCCAGGCTCAAGGCGGTCTGCTTCAACGTTTCCTTGGTCACCGTGCCGCCTTCCGTGATCGGATGCGCCTCGTACAGGATCTCGACCCCGCCTTTGAGATCAAGCCCCAGCTTCGTTCCGTTCAGCAGCCCCGGGGTCAACACGCCCATGACCCCAAAGGAGACGAGAACAACGAGCACGAAAGCCATCATTCGTTTCATTTCTGTTGCGTTCCCCTTTCGATTCTCAATGTTCCTATTATACCTACGCGATCAAAAAGAAGTCAAAAAAGTTGACAACTCCCATGCCTAAGGCAGAGGATCCTTGGGAGCAGCCTGGCTACCGCCGACTTCATATCCATGCTATCCCTGCGTGTCCCACAGTTTGCTAGCCTAAGCGAGCAATCGGTTTCTGTGTCCGCAGCAAGAGCATAGTTGGCATCCCATAACTAGAGCAAGGAGCTCTACAGCGCTGAATAATAAGAAAAACCGTCAGTTCGCTTGACGGTCCTTTTTTGCGCTGTTTCGTTCCTCTTCCCGTTCTTCCGTTTACCTCAGACCTCCCGCCCCAATCGACCCGTCGCCCCGAAGTTCAACCGTCTTTCATCCTCTATGCCCGATCCCCCAGACCGTTCGGACAGAGGATCCGCTAATTGTGAACAAAACCGGGTTTGCCCACCTTCGCGGACAGAGGATCCGTTATTTGGCTCCAAGATCGCGAATTCGGCCAATCAGCATCGAAATAACGGATCGTCTGTCCGAATCACCAACAAAATGAGGGGGTTTTGGCAAAATAACGTCTTCTGTGTCCGATAGCAAAGGATCAAGTGGATGTCTTCTGATACGTTAAAGAAAGCCTTTCCCTCGGAAAGGCTGCCCGGATCAGCGCGATTTACTTGCGGTATTCGCCCCGATACATATTAAGCGTGATGAAATTCATGAACTGCGTCACTTTCAAAGACAAAATATCGTTGACGACCGCGTACAAGGGCGGCGTTCCTTTCTTATGATACTTGTCGCTGACGCACTCCCACACGTCCTCGCCGGTCACTTGCTCGTATCCGATAAGGCGGAACTCCTCCGCCTTGCTCCGGCACAGCTGGGCGATCGTCTCGTTCAGCTCCGTCCCGCCCGCTTGCTCCGTCTCGCCCGGCCGCTCCGCGCGTTCGGCTTCGCCTTCTCCCGCGGATGGCGACTTCTCTTCGCTCTGATCCATCTGAGATCCCTCCTGCCTGACCGATGGCGGCGTTCTCGTTTCTACCCTTTAATAGTTTCGGCGCGCGACTCTATTTTCCTGCTAACGATAGCATGAAGGCGGACAACCTTGGCATACATATGGACTAACCCACCGAGGGAAGAGGGATCGCTTTGAGCTTGCGCAAACAAACGTTCATCCAAGGGGCGATGATATTGCTGGCCGCCGGACTCCTGAACCGGCTGCTCGGCTTCGTTCCCCGCATCGCGCTGCCGCGGTTAATCGGCGCGGAAGGCGTCGGGCTGATCCAGCTCGTCTTTCCGTTCACGATCGTCCTGCTTACGCTGATTACCGGAGGCCTCCCCCTCGCGGTGGCCAAGCTCGTCGCCGAAGCGGATTCCCGCGAGGACCGGGAGTCGATACGCCGCATTGTCCGGATCGCGGCCGCGATCGCCCTGTCCATCAGCTTCGCGGCCGCCGTCGCCTGCTTCGCGCTGGCCGAGTTCATTTCCACGCGTATTATGACCGACCCTCGCGTATTGACCGCGTTCAAGGCGATGATCCCGGTGCTTCCGCTGGTCGCGCTTTCTTCCGTATGGAGAGGTTACTTTCAAGGCAAACAGAACATGATCCCGTCGGCGATGTCCCAGACGATCGAAACGGTATTCCGCATCGCGCTTCAGCTGCTGCTCGTCTGGGCGCTGCTTCCTTACGGATTGGAAGCCGCGGCCGCGGGCGGCGTTCTCGGCATGGTCGGCGGAGAGCTTGCGGGACTGATCGTCCTTGGCGTCCAGCTCGCGCGGGAGAGAGCTCCCGACCCCGCCGACGCCGCCCGCCGATCCGCGGCGCATAAAGGCCGGAAAGGCATCGCAAGCGCGCTGCTGCGCACGGCCGTTCCGGTGACCGGGAGCCGAATGATCGGCTCGCTTTCCTATTTGCTCGAATCGATTCTGACTGTGAGAAGCCTCACGGTCGCGGGCATCGCGGCGGCAGGAGCGACCGCGCAATACGGCGCGCTGCAAGGAATGGTGATTCCGCTGCTGCTGCTCCCGGGCGCGTTGACCTATTCTCTCGCCGTATCGCTCGTGCCTTCGCTGTCGGAGGCTTCCTCGCGCGGGGATTGGCGTACGATCCACGCCCGGCTGCATCAATCGATGAGGCTCGCCGTCGTAACGGGCTCGCCGTTCGTCGCCCTGCTCGGCCTGTTGGCCGGTCCCATCTGCTCGCTGCTTTACGGAGACGACTCGATGGCGGATATGCTGCGCTGGATGGCGCCGCTGGCGATTTTTCTATACATGCAGGCCCCTCTTCAAGCCGCCTTGCAAGCGTTGAACCGTCCGGGCACCGCTTTGTTCAATTCGTTCGCCGGAGCGGCGGTCAAGCTCGTCTTGATCGTGCTGCTCGCCTCCGATCCGCGCTTCGGCATCATCGGCGCGGTCATCGCGATCATGGTCAACATGACGCTCGTCACACTGCTTCATTGGCTCAGCGTGTCCCGGCTGACCGGCTTCCGCATGCGGCCGACGGAGTTTCTCAAGCTGTCCCTGGCCATGGTCGTCATGAGCGCGATCGCATTGAAAATTTGGAATTTGCGGTTGGCCGATCCGGACTTCGTCAATCTGATCTTGTCCGGCGCCGGCGCGACCGTCGCCTACCTTTTGCTGCTCGTCGCTTTCAAGCTCGTCGATCGCCAGGACATTGCCCGGATGCCGCTGATCGGACGGTTTTTCTCGCCGAGAAATCCAAGTTGACGAGCGGCTATTTCTTATCGACGTACAATTTGCCCCGGTGGTCGATGCTGCAGAAGAAAACCTCCTTGAAGCTTTCGATCTCGCGGCTTTGCAGCTCGCCCTTCAGCCAGAAACGGTTTTTCCCGATCTTCTCCAGATTTTCGTCCTGAACTTGTCCGTCCATGATGAGCGGAATCGGAAGCACTTCGTAACGGATTTTCAGATTTTTGTCCGGCCGGTCCGCTTCCCTGCTTCGTTCTTGTTCGGACTTGCCGGATCCTTCCCGGCCGGGTTCGGACTCGCCTCTTTCCTTGGTGATCACGGACAGCTTGCCGGAAGATTCCAACACCGCCAGCTCCACGTCCTCGATGTTCGCGACCTGGTTCTCGCGAAGTTGAATCAACAGATCGTCGAGATTGTATCTTTGCCTGAACATCTCCGTGCGGTTAAGATGCCCGTTGCGAATAAGCACGCTCGGTTCGCCGTCGATCAGGAGCCGCGCCTTCCGGCTCTTCAGGGACAGAAAGGCGATGCCGATCTGAATAAGCACGAGCAGCAGAATCGGAGCGACCGCGGAGAGGAGCGCTTTGTCGGTCGATTCGATCACGATGACGGCGATTTCGGCGATCATGATCGAGATGACCAGATCGAACACCGACAGCTTCCCGATTTCCCGCTTTCCCATTATCCTCATGATCAAGAAGATAAAGAGATACATGAAGATCGTCCGCAACAACGTCGCTGTCAATTCCATCGTTCCCTCCGAAGTCATAAGACGTGATGATTGCCCGCGATAAGGAAGAAGCTCGGCTTTAAGGCTCGGAAGTTTAGTTTCACCCGACGAATCCGCCCTCATTCCGAACTTCCTTGCGAAAATCTGGCAACGGCCCAGGCGTCGACTCTATCATCGGCTGTACTAGGTTGTCCCGAGGCGCCATAAGCTGATATAAACCCCATATCCTAAGGAGTGATCCGTTTTGAATTTATTTTCCCGCGTATTCGGAATGCGCAATGCTTCGCCGGTGATGTCGGGTCTTTACTGGTCGGGAATAGGCTTGGCGATCGGCGCCCTCGTCCTGTCCGTCCTGCTCATGGGTTCGCTCAAAGAAGCCGACATGCTGCCTTGGGTGTACGGCGTCCACGGCTGCGCCTCGTTGGCGGGAGGCTTCGCCGCGGCCAAGCGATCGGGCAGGAAGGGCTGGTACTTCGGCATAGCCAACGGATTTCTGTATACGCTGCTGCTGCTCATCGTCAGTTTCCTGGCCACCGACGCCGGCTGGACGTCGGCCATTCCGATTTTATTGCTCGTCACTTGCCTGGCGGGCGCGTTCGGCGGCATGATCGGCGTAAACGCCGGATCGAAATCGCGATAAAGAGAGCAATCGAAGCGACAATATGCTATAATGATTCGCGGTTCGTTCACCAAGGCATCCAGGAGGCAAGTCATGACGGTATTCGGAAGCATGTCGGCGGTGGCCTATTCGACGGTGATCGCCGTCTTGGCGCTGATCGCGTTAGGAACGGGAAAACAACCCTTCGCGGCGGGGTACGCGTTCGTGAAATCCGTGATCGTCTCTCGCAAATATATGCTGTTCCTGCTAGCCGTGCTCGCCATTTTGCTGCTCAACAAGTATGAGCTGAAGATGGAAGAGTGGCTGAACATTTCGTACGATCTGACGCCCGCGTTGACCGGCTGGGAAGGCGCATGGCCCGCCTGGCTGCAATCCCGGCTTCAATCCGACGTTCTGACCGCGATCTGCGCGATCTTCTATCTTGTGCTTTTCCAATCCGCGATGATCGCGTCCGTCGGCATCTATACTTACCGGCAGAACATGAGGCTCTACTATGCGCTTTGCGTCGCGATTCTCGTGAACTACCTCGCGGCCGTTCCGTTTTATTTGTTCGTCCCCGTCAACGAAGTGTGGTACGTCGTTCCGGAGGTCCGGTTTTTGATGCTGGACGCCTATCCTTCGTTCGAAGAAGAATACCGCGCCCTATCCGGTCTCAACAATTGCTTCCCGAGCCTGCACACCTCGTTATCCGTTACGCTTGCGATTCTGGCAAGCCGATCCGGCATTCGCAGATGGGCGGTATTCAACTGGATCAACGCCTCCGTTATTATTTTCTCGATCTTCTATCTGGGCATTCATTGGTTTTCCGACATGGTGGCCGGCGTCGCTCTCGCGGCGTTGTCCGCTTACGTCGGGCTGAAAGTCGGAGCCGCGATGGAGGACGGAAACCTCGGCAGGATGCTGAACGAGAAAGACGAATTGAACGCCTCCCGTTCGGTCGGCTCCTGATCCGGCGCAATCGCCCGTAAGAAAAAGGACCGTCAGGGATAAATTCGTTCCCTGACGGTCCTTTTTCGTGCCGTTCGTTACGCTTTCCGTTCGTTCGTCTTATTCCGACTCTTCGCTCTTCTCGCTGCGAGCCGTTACGTTATTGACGGAAGAACGATCGAATGTCAATTTGGTCACGTCATTGACTTTAAGCACGACGGTGTCGTCCGTAATTTCCGTAATCGTGCCGTGCAAACCGCCGATCGTCACGACCTTGTCGCCTTTCTTCAAAGCGTTCAGCATGGCTCCCCGCTGTTTTTGCTTCTTTTGCTGCGGACGAATCAGCAGGAAATAAAAGATGGCGAACATAAGAACGAACGGCAACAGAGTCATCCAAATGCCGCCGCCGCCAGGCGTTTCCGCTAACCACATTCTGTTTTCCCCCCTCTCTAGAATCCGCTTTCGTTGGTGGCCATCCCGTATTTCTCGAAAAATTCGTCGCGGAACGTGCCCAGCCGGTCTTCCCGAATCGCTTCGCGCACCTGAACCATCAGATTTACAAGGAAATGTAAGTTATGTATGGTCGTAAGGCGGAGCCCGAACATCTCGTCCGCTTTGATCAGGTGGCGAATATAGGCTCGGGAGTAGTTCCGACAGGCATAGCAAGTACATTCCGGATCGAGCGGACCGAAATCGTTCGTGTACTTGGCGTTGCGCACGACCATCCGTCCCCGGCTCGTCATCAGCGTGCCGTTGCGGGCAATCCGCGTCGGCAGCACGCAATCGAACATATCGATGCCGCGGATGCTTCCGTCCAGCAGCGCGTCCGGAGAGCCGACCCCCATCAGGTAGCGGGGCTTGTCCGCCGGCAGCAACGGAACGGTCTCTTCCAACATTTCGTACATGAGCGGCTTGGGCTCGCCCACGCTCAGTCCACCCATAGCATACCCCGGAAAATCTAGCGAAGTCAAATCCCGGGCGCTCTGTTTGCGCAATTCACTGTGCATGCCGCCCTGCACGATGCCGAACAGCGCTTGGTCCCCTGGCCGTTCGTGGGCTTTCAGACACCGTTCCGCCCAGCGGCTCGTCCGTTCAGTCGACTGCTTGACGTATTCGTATTCGGCCGGATAAGGCGGACATTCATCGAATGCCATGATGATATCGGCTCCGAGCGCGTTCTGGACGCGCGTCGCGCTTTCCGGCGTCAGGGACAGCTTGTCCCCGTTGAGATGCGAACGGAACTCGACGCCCTCTTCGGTAATTTTGCGCATTTCGCTCAAGGAGAACACCTGGAATCCGCCGCTGTCGGTCAAGATCGGCCGATCCCAGTTCATGAAGGCGTGCAGGCCGCCCGCTTCGCGGACGAGCTCATGGCCGGGTCGCACGAACAGATGATACGTATTGGCGAGAATAATTTGCGCGCCTAGCGTCTTCAGCTCCTCCGGACTCATTCCCTTGACGGAAGCTTGCGTGCCGACCGGCATGAACGTCGGCGTGTCGATGACGCCGTGCGGCGTATGCAACCTGCCGAGCCTGGCGCCGGTCTGGGCGCACGTTTTGATCAATTCGTATTTAACTGCCATTGCGATATTCCTTTCGATTTAAGAGGTTGTTCAAAAAGTCCAATTTTGATCGCGAAGCAATTCAGGGAGCGGATTCGACGTCGAATCTTGAATTCAGCCGGCTCTTCCGGTACTCACGTAGGTTTGACTACGCTCCGTTCCTCATCACCGGTCTTCATCCAACCTTCTCGGCGCTGAAAATCGGACTTTTTGAACGCGCACTTTAAGTAATGAACATGGCGTCCCCGAAGCTGAAAAAGCGGTAATCCCGTTCGATCGCTTCGCGATAAGCGTTCAATACGTTTTCCCGTCCCGCCAAAGCGCTGACGAGCATGACGAGCGTCGAACGCGGCAAGTGGAAATTCGTGAGCAACGCGTCGACCATCGTAAACTCGTATCCCGGGTAGATGAAAATATCCGTCCAGCCGCTCCCGGCCTCGATCGGCCGGCCCAACGCGCGCCGTCCGACCGTCTCCAGCGTGCGGGCGGACGTGGTGCCGACGGCGACGATTCGTCCCCCTCCCGCTTTGGTTTCGTTAAGGATTCTGGCGCTCTCTTCGCTGACGGAATACCATTCGGCATGCATATCGTGCTCTTCGACCGTCTCCGACGACACCGGGCGGAAAGTTCCCAGCCCGACGTGCAGCGTAATCGGGCACAGCTTCACGCCGCCGTTCCGCAGCCGTTCCAGGAACGGCTCCGTAAAGTGCAGTCCGGCCGTCGGCGCCGCGGCGGAGCCCTCGTTCCGAGAATACACCGTCTGGTAACGTTCCCGATCCGACAGCCTTTCCTTAATGTAAGGAGGGAGCGGCATCTGGCCGAGCCGCTCCAGCAATTCGTTGAAGATGCCCTCGTATTCGAACCGCACGACCCGGGCGCCCATCTCGCCTTCTTCCTCGACGACGGCGACGAGCAGCGGAGCGTCCCCACCGTCCGGCTGCTCGGCGCTTCCGAATCGAATTTTCGCGCCTTTATGCAATTTCTTGCCTGGCTTGACGAGCGTCTCCCACCTGTCGCCGTCGAGACGCTTAAGCAGCAGCAGCTCCGCCTTCGCCCCCGTATCCGCTTTAACGCCGAACAGACGCGCCGGGAGAACTCTCGTGTCGTTCAACACGAGCGCGTCTCCCGGCTGCAAATAGTCGGCCAAATCGAGAAATCCGCGATGCGCGACGCTTCCGTCTTTTTTATGAAGCACGAGCAGCCGCGAAGCGGTTCGCTCCGGCAGCGGCGTCTGCGCGATCAGCCGCTCCGGCAGCTCGAAATCGTAATCGCTAACGTTCATGTTACGCACCTTTCTCGATGGTCGCATTCCGGTAATAGTATTGCAGGATATATTGGTAGTCATACCCTTGTTCCGCCAATCCCCTTGCGCCCCATTGCGACATGCCGACTCCGTGACCGTAGCCGTTTCCTTTGAAGACGAAGGCGGGTTTGGTCGTCGCGGCGCGAAGCTGTCCGGAGCCGTCCATGACGAAGACGTTCGGCGCCGTCATCTGGCGGGTTTGACCGTCGGCCCCGACGACCTGCAGCGTCCCGCCCTGCTTCGGCACATCGCGGACCGCTCCGTTCGCCCCGGCGATCGCCATTCTGCCCGTCTCCTCCACTTGGAACAGCGTGCTTTTCAAGCCGCCCAACGCGCCCCGCAGGTTGTCCCCCGGGCCGACGTCGACCGCGACGCCGTTGACTTTGATTTCCGTGACGCGGCCGGAGGGTCCGCGCTTGGACACCTCAAGCGTGCGCAACGGTCCGGCAATTTGCGTCTTGGCCCGCCTGTTCAGCGCGGCCAGCAGATCGTCCGCGCTTGCCGGCGCTTCGATCCACGCGTAATCCGTCGATTCGGGCACCCGCTCCAATTGGACGACGAGCGTCCCCGCGTCGAGACGGGCGACCGGTTCGGCCGATGCGACGATCTGCGGTTTGTCCCGCAAGGCGACGCCGTCTTCGGTCACCTTCAGGAGTTTGGCCCCGCTCGCATGCGTCTGGCCGCTGTCCGCGACGAGATCGGAACGGACGTAACCGGTCGTCCCCGACCGAAGCGCAACATGAACCCATTCCGGCTTGCCGTTCTGCGGACCGTCGTCCGGGCTGGTGACGGCGGAAGCATAATGGAAGCTGTCGCCTCCCCAAATCTCGGCGTTGTTGTCGGCGGTCATGCCGCCCGAGTTCGCGGAGAATACGGCGTTGATCGGTTTGCCGCCGGAGACGAGCACTTCTCCCGCGGTCGCGTCGACGCCCGCCGTCGAATTGACGTTTTCCGCGCCCATTCCGTAATAGGCTTGACTAAGCGTCGTATCGACGACGTTCGCGATCCGGAAGCCCGTTCCCGCAAACAGCGCGTACGTCCGGGCGGCCACCGCCTGCGCCTTCTGCGCTTCGAGCGGCCAGCCCGGTCCGACTTCGACGCCTACGACGGAATACAAATACGACTCGAAGCCGACCTCGTTCACGACCGCGAGCGCTTGATTCAGCACGCTCATCTCGAAGCTTCCGCGGTACGTTCTTTTGCTCCGTTCGTGCACTTGAATGCCTTCCGCTCCGGCCGGATCGGCGCGCAAGACGCCTTCGCCGGCGGAGGGCAACGCGTACAGCGTTACCGGCCGATCTGCCGTTCCGTGGAACGACACATCGTTGCGCATGACGACGTAAGCTTCACCGTCCTCGGGAATTCTCGCGTTCGCCCCGCCGGCCTTGACCGCCTCCTGCTGAACCGACGTTAACGCCGAACGATCCGTTTCTTGTCCGATCCGCACGACATATTGCATGGCGTTGCCTTGCGGCTTGAGCGCGACGAACGCGTCAAGTCCGGCGGCGCCGAACCGATCGGCCGCCGTCCTCGCTTGCGCCAGGCTGGCGTACGGCCCCGTCTCCACGGCCCAAGGACCGAGCGCCCGGGCGCTCTGCAGCGACGACGTCCCCGCCGCGACGCCCGCGGCTCTCCATTTCGCCAAGGCAGCGTTCGCCCCGGCCAACGTGGAATAAGCGCCTTCCGTCACTTGATACTCCGTTCTGCCCGACTTATTCAATTGAACGATCAACGCCGCGTTGGATGACGCCTGCACTTTTTTGAGCACCGCCATCGCCGCGTTGAAATCGGCCGTTTCCGCGATCAGCGCGCGATAGCCGTCCATCGCGAAGCGGACCGCTTGCTCCGCTTGCGCGCTTCCGGCCGCCAGGCGAACGCGCGAATCGCTCCAGGTCAGATTCATCCCTCCGGCCGCTTGCAGCGTCGCGACCGGCGTAATCGATTGGTATTGGTTCGCGCCGAGATTGGCGAACAAGGCGACGCGAATGTGCTGGGGCACCGCTACCGCCGCATGGACGGCGACCGGAGTCGAACCGAACGCGACGACGACAGCGAGAAGCAGGAAGAGCAGCGTTGCGCGACGGCCGCGTTGCGCCTCTATGTTCACGAACATCGAATATCAAGCCTCCGTCTGGGTGAGTTTTCGTGGATCTCGGCGAGTTCGGTTTATCGGTCTTGTTCCGGCAACGGCAAGCCTAGATGGCGATAGGCTGCGGAAGTCGCCACCCTTCCTCGCGGCGTCCGCTGCACGAACCCGATCTGCATCAGATAGGGCTCGTACACGTCTTCGATCGTCTGGCTCTCTTCGCCGATGGACGCCGCCAGCGTGTCGAGGCCGACCGGTCTTCCCCCGTAATTGACGATCATCGCTTTCAGCATTTTATGGTCGATGCTGTCGAGCCCCATCGGATCGACTTGAATCCGTTCCAGAGCATCGAGAGCCACGGCTTCCGTAATGATGCCGTCCCCCCTGACCTGGGCGTGGTCCCGGACCCTTTTCAGCAGGCGGTTGGCGATGCGGGGCGTTCCTCTCGAGCGCCTGGCGATCTCCCGGGACGCCTCCCCGACGACGCGGACGCCGAATATCTCCGCCGTCCGCGTCACGATATACGCCAATTCGTCTTCCGTGTAATATTCCAATCGGCTGACGACGCCGAACCGGTCTCTCAGCGGGGCCGACAGAAGCCCCGCTCTCGTCGTCGCGCCGACGAGCGTGAACTTCGGCAAGTCCAGCCTTACGGAACGGGCGCTCGGGCCTTTGCCGATAATGAAATCGAGCGCGAAATCCTCCATCGCCGGATAGAGCACTTCTTCGACGGTACGATGCAGCCGATGAATCTCGTCGATGAACAGCACGTCGTTCTCCTGCAAGTTCGACAGAATCGCGGCCAGATCCCCCGGACGCTCGATCGCGGGGCCGCTCGTCGTGCGGATGTGCACCCCGAGCTCGTTGGCGATAATGTTGGACAGCGTCGTCTTGCCCAAGCCCGGCGGTCCGTACAGCAACACGTGATCGAGCGGCTCCCGCCTCATCTTGGCCGCTTCTATGTATATCTTCAAGTTGTCCTTCGCTTGCGACTGGCCGATATATTCGGCCAAATAGCGAGGACGCAAGCTGTATTCCACCGCCTGATCTTCCATCATTAGATGCGCGGTGACGACTCGCTCGTCTTCCATGGCTTCGGCCTCCTTCCCGCTGTGCGCGCGCTAACCCTGGAACAGCTGCTGCAGCGCGATCTTGATGAGCGCATCGGCCGACTCCCGGCCCGTCGTGCGTTCCTGCATCGCCAGCCAGGCCTTGTCCAGTTCCGCTTCCCGGTAGCCGAGCCCCGCCAGCGCCTCTTTGGCTTCCTCCCAGGCGGAATTGCCGGAACGAACGGCGGCGACCTCCAGCTCCGCGGCCGCCCCGGCGGAACGCCCGAGCCCGATCGGGCCGAGCTTGTCCTTCAAATCGAGGATCATCCTTTGCGCCGTTTTCTTCCCGATGCCGGGCAGCTTCGTCAAGAAAGCGACGTTCTCCTGCTGGATCGCGGCCGCGATCGTCTCCGGCCGTCCCCCGGCGAGCGCGCCCAAGGCGACTTTCGGGCCGATGCCGGACACGTCCAGCAATCTGCGGAACATCGACTGTTCTTCCCGGGTCTCGAAGCCGAACAGCTGAACCGCGTCCTCGCGCACGTGATAGTATGTAAACAATTGCACGGCCGATTCCGAACGGGCGAACGCATAGGGGTTCGGCGTGAAGACCTGGTAGCCCACGTCGCGCACGTCGATCACGACGAAGTCGCCTTCCGCGTGGACGATCCGGCCTTTCAAATAGTCGATCACGTTCTCTTCACTCCGTTCATTCGTTCGGTCAGAACGATGGAATGGGCGTGGCATATCGCGACCGCGAGCGCGTCCGCGACGTCGTCCGGCTTCGGGATCGCGGACAGCTTCAGCAGCATTTTGACCATTTCCTGGATTTGGCGCTTCTCCGCGCCGCCGTAGCCGACGACGGCCTGCTTGACTTGCATCGGCGTGTACTCCGCGATCGCCAAGCCGCGCTGCGCGGCCGCCAGCATGAAGACCCCGCGCGCTTGTCCCACGCTGAACGCGTTCGTGACGTTTTTGTTGAAAAAAAGCTTCTCGACCGCCACCGTATCCGGTTTATAGGTATCTAGCAATTGGCATACGGATTCGTAGATTTGCTTCAGCCGGATTTCCTGCGGCGTTCCGGCCGCCGTCTCGATGCATCCGTACTGCACGGGCGTCAGCTTATGGCCCGCTTTGTCGATAAAGCCGAAGCCCATGATGGCGATCCCGGGATCGATTCCCAATACTCTCATGAAAAGCGATCCTCCGATTCTCGCAATGAAAAAAAGCTATTGTTCATTATAGCAAATGTTACCCGCGATGAGAACAGAAGGAGAACATAAGTCGGGAAGCTCGGTCCAAAGTCCCGTATTTCGGAGCTCGTGGACCGATGCCCGGAAAATGACACGCAAAAAAGCGGCCTCTTGGACCGCTGACGAGCGCTTTGCGGCGGGCTAGACTCTGTCGGCTACGGACGCGGCTTCGCCTGGGTTCGGACGTTGGCGAATTCGTTCAGCGACGAAAGAACGCTGTGATACTCTCCTCCGTCGCTGACGCGGATGCCGTCGGCCAACTGACGCACCTTGTCTTCGCTCCATCGGGATTCCAGCATGTCCACGTCGAGCTGGAAGAAAGTCCGGATCACTTTTTCCTTCCAAGGAGGACCGTCGAATAAGGAAAGGTTGCCGTCTTTGTCCAGTCCCATATATGCGGTTTTGCGGCACAGCGGGGACAGGTCGTCGATCGTCTCTTCAAGCCTGACGTTCCCGGCCATGTCGAGCGTGGCCTCCCACTCGCGGTGCGCCTGGAGCAGCTCCGCGGCCTTCGCGGTCGAATGGCGGCCCAGCTTGCGGACTTCTTCGCCGCATAGATACGTTCGATGCAAGACGAGCTCGACTTCCCCGGAGCGGCCTCGCAGCGCGAGCAGCGTTTGTTCTCTCGGCGGAGCGTCCGGTCCGGGAATCCGCGCGTCCATCCAGACGGGCGCCGAATTCTCGGATGCGATCGCTTGCTCGGGCGAGCCGGCGACGATGCGATGCGCCATCCAGACGCCGGTCAACGAAGCGGCCAGGAAGACGCCCACCCCGATTCCGAGCGACCATGCGTGGCGTCGTTTTCTTTTCAGCGATTTTTTGATTTCCTTAAAAATGCGAAAGCGGGACACCGGAATTCCCTCCCTGCGTTTTTCTCTAGTGTTGCCTGGGAATTCCGGCGCTATGCGTTTAATTTACCATTTTATCCATGGCAGGTTTTCCTTGCGTTTCGGCTTCGCCGCCTTGACGCTCGACGTTTTCGCCTTGGGCTTCGACTGGCGTTTGCCCGCGGCGCTCGTCTTGGCTTGCGGCTGCTCCCCGTCCCGGGACCCCGTTGCTTCTTCTTCCTCTCTCAAAGGCGGCATGGGAGGCATCGCGGGAAATCCGGGCATGCCCGGCATCGCGGGAAATCCCGGCATCGGCGGGAGTCCGTCGTAATAAGGCCCGTACGGGACGGCTCCTGCCCCCGCGATTCCCGGAAAATCTTTCGAGTGGGATGCGCCGGCGACCGACAGATCGCCCATCTGTCCGCCGTAATGGGACCCGGCTAGCGGGTGAAACTCTTTTGCCGCTTTCGCGGTCGGCGCGGATACGTTGGCCGATTGCACGAACGGCGCAGGCGCGTTCGCCGATTGCACGAACGGCATAGGCGCGTTCGCCGATTGCACGAACGGCGCAGGCGCGTTCGCCGATTGCACGAACGGCGCGGGCGCGTTCGCCGATTGCACGAACGGCGCGGGCGCGTTCGCCGATTGCACGAACGGCATAGGCGCGTTCGCCGATTGCGCGAACGGCGCGGGCGCGTTCGCCGATTGCACGAACGGCATAGGCGCGTTCGCCGATTGCGCGAACGGCATAGGCGCGTTCGCCGATTGCGCGAACGGCATAGGCGCGTTTGCCGATTGCGCGAACGGCATAGGCGCGTTCGCCGATTGCGCGAACGGCATAGGCACGTTCGCCGATTGCGCGAACGGCATAGGCACGTTCGCCGATTGTACGAACTGCGCGGGCGCGTTCGCCGTCTGCATGAACGGCTCTTCGTTGGCCGTCGTTCCGTACGGCGGATAGAAACCGGAATACCCGGTTCCCGGATAGCTTTCCGCATAGGCTTGAATATTTGCGGGCTGCCACGGCTTCGAATCTCCGCAAGACTTGCAGCCGGCCGGCGGCTTTTTGTTCGGCGCCGCTTCCTTAACGTCCCCTACGGAGCCATGGTGGCCGTATCCATGGATAGGAAATCCGTGCAACCCTCCGATGTGACCGCCGATTTCCCCCTCCAATGGCCCGACCCCATGGGGGTATCCATACCCGTGGTGGGCGGCTTCCCCGCCTGCCGCATAACCCGGAACGCCGTAGCCGTGCGCCCCATGGCCGTGAACGCCGTAGCCCGTTCCGCCGATGTCGGGCACGCCATGCTCGTAGCCCGCGTTGTCCGACGCGCCATATCCGAAGGGCGCATTCTCGTGCATGCCGTATCCGCCTCCGATTCCGGGGAAATGCGATCCGTGCCCGTAACCCGCATGAAAAGGCATCTCCGGGGCCTGTTGATGAACGTATTCGACTTGCTCGTGAATATGGATTCCGTAAATCGGCTTGTTTTCGTCTATCGGCTTGACTTCGACGGGCGCGGGCGGGACGTTCTCTTTCGAGGCCGCGGATGCTTTCGGGGACGCCTGCGGAACGACGCCCGTATTGGCTTTGACTTCCGTGTTCGGTTTGTTCTCCGCGATCGGCTTGATTTCCGCGATCTCTTTAATCCCCGTTTCGGCTTTGGCCTCGGCGCCGGCTTTGACTTCCGTGGAAGGTTTGCCCCCATGGCTTTCCTTCCCGTCCGAAGCATGACCGCCGTGCTGCGGGATGTTCACGACTTCGCCGGTCAGCAGCGCGTTCGGATTTTTCAATTGGGGGTTGGCCTTGATCAGGTCGGTCAGTTGGATGCCCCAAGCCTTGGAAAGCTTCCACAACGTATCGCCTTGCTGCACGATATGCTTGTGAATGATGCCGAGCGGCGACTTCGACTGCTTCGGAACCTTCACCTTCATGCCGACGTCGATCTTGTCGGGATTGCCGATATCCGGATTGGCCTTGATCAAGTCCTCCAGCGATACGTCGTACTTCTGCGCGATCGAATACAGGGAATCTCCCTGCTTGACAATATGGATTTTCACGCCTTTCCCTCCCGTTGGATACTAAGCTCACGACCGGGCATTAGCCCTCGCGCAATCTTTACATCCTATGCAGAAAATGGGCGTTTGACATCCATCCGCGCAAAAACGTCTTCAGCGTCTTCCGATGCCGAGGAAGCTTATGTAGGTCGGAGTAGCGAATTGTATTTGTACAACTAATTCAGGTCCAATTCGATCATTCCAATTCGATAATTGCATAAATACAACTAATTCAGCCTATTTCACTTCATTCTCGCCCAGTTTGGACAGATTAGTTGTACTTCGTGCAATTACATAAAAGTCCGCAAAATTTCCGGACCATTTATTGTACTTCATACAACTAATGTAAGGTATGGGGAAGGGCGTAAGGTGTAACGGCGCGAAGGTGCGAGGGCGAAGGTACAAGCATCAGAGGTCCGAAGGCGCGGAGGGCGAAGGTACAAGCGGCGGAGGTTGAAGGCGCGGAGGGCGAAGGTGCGAGCGGCGGAGATTCGAAGGCGCGGAGGGCGAAGGTACAAGCGGCGGAGGTTGAAGGTGCGGAGAGCGAAGGTACAAGCGGCAGAGGTTCGAAGGCGCGGAGGGCGAAGGTACAAGCGGCGGAGGTTGAAGGCGCGGAGGGCGAAGTTATATGCGGCGGAAGTTCGAAGGTGCGGAGGGGAAGGTGCAGTGGCGGAGGACAACCGGAAAGACCAGGCAAGCACTTTCGGCTTCTAAGGAAGACAGCAAAACGTTCGCGCCAAGCGATCTCCGCCCCATCGTCCCGGAACGTTACGGACAGAGGATCCGCTAATTGTGAACAAAACCGGGTTTGACGCACCTTTGCGGACTGAGAATCCGTTATTTGCTTCAATAGCGGCCTTATCAGCGGTTGATTATCGAAATAACGGATTCTCTGTCCGAATCGCCATCAAAATCAGGGGGTTTCGGCAAAATAAGGGCTTCTGTGTCCGTTCCGCCCATCACACCACTGCCTCGACTTGCTCTATCGCCCACAGCTGCGCCTTGCCCCATCGCCCACGCCCCGCCTTGCTCCATCGCCCACCGCTCACCGCCTCGTCTTGCTCCAATCCCCTCGGCCGTTACGGACAGAGGATCCGCTAATTGTGAACAAAACCGGGTTTTGCGCCCGTTCGCGGACAGAGGATCCGTTATTTGGCTCCGAGATGGCAATTTCGGCCGTTGATCATCGAAATAACGGATTCTCTGTCCGAATCGCCATCAAAATCAGGGGGTTTCGGCAAAATAAGGGCTTCTGTGTCCGTTCCGCCCATCACACCACTGCATCGACTTGCTCTATCGCCCACAGCTGCGCCTTGCCCCATCGCCACTGCCTCGCCTTGCTCCACCGCCCACCGCTCACCGCCTCGCCCTGCTCCAATCCCCTCGGCCGTTACGGACAGAGGATCCGCTAATTGTGAACAAAACCGGGTTTTGCGCCCCTTCGCGGACAGAGGATCCGTTATTTGGCTTCGACAATGCGATTTCGGCCATGGATCATCGAAATAACGGATTCTCTGTCCGAATCGCCGCCAAAATGCGGGGGTTTCGGCAAAATAACGTCTCCTGTGTCCGATAGCACTAGATCAAGCAGATTAGTCTCCTATCTTCTTCGATTGAACCCGACCCGCCGCCGGGCTTTCCGAATCGTGAAGCAAAAATCCGGCCGCCTGTCGGCATGCCGGATTCATGGGATTAGCGGGTCGCGGAACCGTTCGCGGCCCTTGATTCTTCGTATGACAAGCTCGGATAAGAACCGAGAAGCCGCACTTGGCAGCCGAGCGCCTCGATTTCGGCGATCGCGCCGGGCAGCAGCACCGAATCGAGAGGGTAGGCGACGTCGATGTAGAAATAATACGTCCCGAGCTTTTTCTTCGTCGGACGCGATTCGATCTTGGACAGGTTGATCCGCCGCCATGCGAACGCGGACAGCACTTGATGCAGGAGCCCGGGATAATCCTCGGGCAGCGTAATCAGAACGCTCGTCTTCCGGGCGGTTTCCTCGCCCGCCTCGTATGGCGTGTTGCCGACGAGCAGAAACCGGGTAAAGTTGTTGTCGTGATCGGTCACGTTGCGCTCGAGCAAGTCGAGCCCCATATCCTCGGCCGCCAGCCTCGTGCCGAGCGCCGCCCAGCCGCGGCCGGGATTGTTCAGTACCGCCCGGACGGCTTCCGACGTGCTGTTCAGCGTCTCGAGCTCGGCGTGAGGCAGCTTGGCGCGCAGGAACTGATAGCATTGGGCCATCGCGACGGGGTGGCTCAGCACCTTGGCGATTTTGGCCGGGTCCCATTGGCCCGCATCGCCGGCCAGCTCCGCGGCCGAGCCGATCAAATTTTGAATCGACGGGTACACCCACTCGGCGCGAATCGGCAGATCCACTTCGTGAACGAGCCAATCGGTATGCAGATTGACGGAGCCGTCGATCGTGTTCTCGATCGGGATGACGCTCCAATCCGTATGTCCGCCCGCCGTCGACTGGAACACGTCCGAGATCATTTTGCAGTACACGAAATCGACGTCCTCGCCTCGGAACAAGTAACGGACCGCCTCGTCCGATACCGTCCCTTTCGGCAGCAACGCCACCGATTTCTTTTTGCTCATACGCTTACCTCCGCTTCGATGCCGCGCAGAACGTCCCGGGTCGTCAGGCCGAATTCCGGATCGCGCTCTCCAATATACCGTACGTGCGGACCGCGCGAACACGGCTTTAACCAACGCATATGGACCGATACGCCTTCGGCGGCCATCGCCTCCTTCACGAATGCCTCCAAGCGGCCGTCCCGCGCGTCTTCCGCCCGGGCGAGCAGCAGCAGCGTCGGTCCGGCCCCGGACAGCACCGCCCCCAACGCGCCGTGGGCGGTCGCGTCCCGCAGGACGGTCTCCATGCCGGGCACGAGCGCCGCCCGGTAGGGCTGGTGCAGCCGGTCCCGCATCGCATGCCCGAGCAAGTCTAGCCGGCCGGTCGCGAGCGCGGCCGTCAATAACGAGCTGTGCGCGACGTTGAATGTCGCATCCTGCAGCGATACCTGCGAAGGCAGAACGTTGCGCGCTTTTTTGGTCGACAATTCGAATTCGGGAATCGCCGCGAGCACTTCCATGCCTGTCGGGGGATCGAACCGGACGTATTCCGCCCTCTCCCCGTCCCAAGCGGCAACGACGACGCCTCCGAACAAGGAGGCTCCGACGTTGTCGGGATGACGTTCGAACGCCGTCGCCATCCGGAAGAGCTCGTCCTCGGACAAAGGCTCGCCGATCAGCGCGTTGGCCGCCGCGAGGGCGCCGACGATCGCGGACGCGCTGCTGCCGAGGCCGCGGGTGAGCGGAATGTCGCTGCGAATGCCGATATCCAGCTCCGGAAGCTCCGCTCCCGCTTTCCGGAATACCGCTTGCGCGACTTCATAGACGAGATTCGTTTTATCCAGGGGGACGCCTTCCAACCGATCCCCGACCAACGTAATGCGGGTCTGCTCGGCGGGCGCCATGCTGATCCAAGCGAACAGAGATAAGGCCATCCCGAGCGAATCGAACCCCGGGCCGAGATTCGCCGTGCTGGCCGGCACCCGGACGACGACTCGCCCGGCTGCCGGCATGAAGGCCGTTGCAGATTCCTCACGCATAATAGAACTCCTTTATTTCCGCAAGATCCGGCGGCAGACGATTAGCCTTCCACGCGATACACGCTTTTGATTTTCTTGACCGCGGATAAACTCTCGAAAGCGCTCAGAACGTCGTTCATCGCTCTCCTGCTCGCCTGATGGGTAATAATGATGATCTCCGTGCTGGACAGGTTCGGCGTCGAAGGCTGCATGACCGACTCGATGCTGACGTCGCAATCCGAGAACACCTGGGCGATCTGGGCAAGCACGCCGGCCCGATCCTCGACATGCAGCAGGAGGAAAAATTTCGAGGCGATCTGCTCGTCCGTCTTCAGCTTCATGACGTTGTAAGCCAATTGGGCTTGGCTGCCGTTCACGCCGAGCTTCATGTTCTTGATCACGGCGACGAGATCGGCCACGACCGAAGTCGCCGTCGGCAGCTCGCCCGCGCCCGCGCCGTAGAACATCGTCTCGCCGACCGCTTCGCCGTGCACGTATACGGCGTTGAAGACGCCGTTCACGGACGCGAGCGGATGCGTCGTCTTGATCATCGTCGGCTGCACGCTTACGCTGATCAGATCGTCTTGGCGCTCCGCGATGCCGAGCAGCTTCACTTCGTAGCCGAGATTTTTCGCGTAACGGATGTCTTCCTGCGTCACTCCGCTGATCCCTTTCACGGTCACGTTGTCCAAAGCGACGTTCGACCGGAATCCCAGCGAGGACAAGATCGTCATTTTGCGCGCGGCGTCCAGTCCCTCGACGTCGGAAGTCGGATCCGCTTCCGCGTAACCGAGCGCCTGGGCTTCCTTGAGCACTTCCTCGTACGCCGCGCCTTCCTGGCTCATCTTCGTCAAAATATAGTTCGTCGTGCCGTTAACGATGCCCATGATTTTGATAATTCGATCCGAAGAAAAGCCTTCGACTAGCGTACGAATGATCGGAATGCCGCCCGCCACGCTCGCTTCGTACAAGACGTCGCAGCCTTTGTCCCGGGCTTTCTGCAGCAGCTCCTGGCCGTGAAGCGCCATCAGGTCCTTGTTGGCCGTCACGACGTGCTTGCCGCGCTCCAGCGCCTCGAGAAGGATTTCTTTCGTATGCTCGATGCCGCCCATCACTTCGACGACGACGTCGATGTCCGGATTGCGCACGATTTCCCACGGATCTTCCGTCAGCTTGGCGGCGTCGATCGGCACGTTCCGACTTTTGGCCCGATCTTTCACCAGCACTTGGGAGATCGAGATCGGCGAGCCGACTTGGTTGGACAAGTCCTCCTGATGGCCTTCGACCAATCTGACGACTCCCGTGCCGACCGTTCCCAACCCTAACAAACCTACATTAACTGATTTCATGTTCGTTCCTCCGCATCCAGCTGAACTCGCTTTGCTCCTTAGCTGCGCCCGACCACCGTTACCCGCTTGACGCCGTCCAACGATCGAAGCTTGTGCAGCAGCTCCGGCAACGTTCCGTTCGCGAGAGACGTGTCGACGGATACGACGACGTTGGCCATCCCTTGCAGCGGAATCGACTGCGAGATCGTCAGCACGTTGCCTTCGCCGGCGGCCAGCGTGCCCAGCACTTTGGACAATACGCCCGAGCGGTGCTCCAGATCCATCGCCAAGGTGGCGATCGATTCGCGCGACGCTTGCTCCAGCGAGTACACCCCGTCCTTATATTTGTAATACGCGCTGCGGCTCAGACCGACTCGCTCGGCGGCTTCGTGAATCGTCGCCGCTTCCCCGCGCCGCAATAATTCTTTGGCCTGCTCCGTCTTCGGAATGCCTTCCGGCAGCAGGTCTTCGCGGACGACATAATAACGTTCCGCCATTGTACGTCCTCCCAGGAAAGACGATTGTATCGTTATAGAGGACATTATAGCGAATCGGCCCGTCCCCGGCAATAGGCAAAAACCGGCTCCTCGCGGAAACCGGTCATCCTCTGCGCGCTTAATCGTCGTCGAACAAGTACTGGTCGCTCCCGCCTTCGAAAAATTCGAACTCGAACTTGCCGATGCGGATCGTATCGCCGTCCTTGGCGCCCCGCTTGCGGAGCGCGTCGTCGATGCCGAGTCCCCGCAGGATGCGGCCGAAACGCATGACCGCTTCGTAGGAGTTGAATTGCGTCCGGCGCATGAGCCTCTCGATGCCTTCGCTCTCGATGACGAACGTTTCGTTGTCTTTCGATATGACGAAAGCCATGTCGTCGTTTTTCTCGAAGCGATAGACGACGCCCTCCTCCGTCTTGCCCTCTTGTTCGCTTTCCCCGAGCTCCGCGGCTTCGGGCAGCGAATCGAGCAGCTCCGCCACGCGGTACAGAAGCTCTTTCACGCCTTGCTTCGTCAGCGAGGAGATCGGCATCACTTCGATGTCCGGGCGAAGCGCCGCGACCTTGTCGCGGAATTCGGCCAGGTTCGCCTCCGATTCGGACATATCCATCTTGTTGGCGGCCACGAGCTGCGGACGTTCCGCCAATTTGGCGTTATACAGCCTCAGCTCGTCGTTGATTTTCTCCCAATCCTCGTACGGATCGCGTCCTTCCATCCCCGACATGTCCACGACGTGCACGATGATTCGGGTACGCTCGACATGCCGCAGAAATTCGTGTCCGAGTCCGACGCCCTCGTGGGCGCCCTCGATCAAGCCCGGAAGATCGGCCATGACGAAGCTGCGCTCGTCGCCGACATCGACGACGCCGAGATTCGGCGTGATCGTCGTAAAGTGGTAGGCGCCGATTTTCGGCTGGGCGGCCGACACGACGGACAGCAATGTCGATTTGCCGACGCTCGGAAATCCGACGAGCCCGACGTCCGCCATCACCTTAAGCTCCAGCGTCACCCATCGCTCCTGGCCTTCCTCTCCGTTCTCCGCGATCGCCGGCGCGGTGTTCACCGAGCTCTTGAACCGGATATTGCCTCGGCCGCCCCGACCGCCCTTGGCGACGACGACCTGCTGGCCATGCCGCGTCAAGTCCGCGATCAGTTCCCCCGAATCGTCGTCGATGACGACCGTGCCGGGTGGCACCCGCACGACCATATGCTCGGCGTTGGCCCCGTGCTGCGACTTGTTGCGGCCTTTTTCGCCCTTCGGCGCCTTGAAGTGCTTCTGGTAACGGAAATCCATCAACGTCCGCAAGCCTTCGTCCACCCGGAACACGACGTCTCCGCCGTTGCCTCCGTCCCCTCCCGCAGGCCCGCCCTCGGGCACGTAGAGCTCTCTGCGAAACGCGACAAGACCGTCGCCCCCGTCGCCGCCTTTGACAAAAATTTTCGCTTTATCCACAAACATGTTGTCTTCACTCCATTATGCCGACAGAGGAAAATGAATGACCATCGTCCGCGCTTGCTGCGACGGCTCCGCCGGTTCGTTTCCATGAGCCAATTGTCCGACGCCATCCAGAATCTTCTCCAGCTCGTCGGTTACGCTTCCGGCCGCGGCGAGCTCCCCGCTGTACCGCATGACGACGCGGAGTCCCTCCTCTTCGCGGGACAACGATATCGTCAGAACGTTCTCCCCGCCGAACGGAACGGCGGCGCGGAAGCGGATGACGTTCACGAGCGCGATGATTGTCCTGGACAGACGCTCTCCTTCCGCGGGCAGCTTGTCGAGTTGCAATCCCTCCTCGACCTCCACCTCCAGGCGCATCGTATCGCAGATCGTGCGGAACGACAGCAAATACGCCGACAGCTCCGGGTCGCCGAGCTGCGAAATTCTGCTTTCCTGATCCATTCTCGTTCTTATTCTGTCCACGACCGCGATCGCTTTATCGAGCTTGCCCAGCCGAAGATAACCGTAAACGATTTGCAGCTCGTTCATCCAATCGTGGCGATGGTGGCTCAGCGTGCGGATCGTCGACAGCTGCGCGTGCGCCAGCAGCTTCTCGCATTGCGTCCGGTGCCTGCGCCGCTGCCACAGCCCGATGAACACGCATACGGCCAAGGTCCATGAGATAAACGCGATGATCGGCCACCACGACCCGGGCCAGTAGCCGATGGCCGCGATCGGCAACGCTAGAGACGCCGCGGCTGCCGCCGGCGCCCATAAGGTTATTCTCCTCATCATGCGAACTCCCCCGCTTCGTAGTCCCTGTCAGCCCATTTTCGGAAGCCGTTCACCTGTCCAGTATACCATGGCGCGCCCGGCTTCACCATGCGTCGTCCGTTGCGCGTCCGGCCGGATTGATGCACAAAACCCCGACCAACTCGCATTGGCCGGGGTTCTGGATGCCCTATTAAACTTCGAGCGCAGCGGCTACCGGAGCCTGCTCCACGGGGTAGACGCTCACTTTCTTGCGATCGCGACCGAGGCGTTCGAATTTGACGACGCCCGGTACCAGAGCGAACAGCGTATCGTCCTTGCCGATGCCGACGTTCGTGCCCGGATGGATCTTTGTGCCGCGTTGGCGGTACAGGATGCTGCCGGCCGTTACGACTTGGCCGTCGGCTCTCTTCGCGCCCAAGCGCTTGGAGCGGCTGTCCCGTCCGTTCTTCGTGGATCCGACCCCTTTTTTCGAGGCGAATAGCTGGAGATCTAATTTCAACATGGTGTCAACCTCCTTCCGGTTCAAAGGTTTCTTTTATAGTTACGTGCTTGCCGTACGATTCTGCGATGGATTCGAGAGCGGCGACCATTCCTTCAAGCAGGAGCTGGATTCGGCCGTTCTCCAGGGGATCCGCGCCGCGCGGCGCTTCCGCCTTGAGCAGGCCCGGCTTCGATACGGCTTTCGGGACGAGTCCCGTCAGCTTCTCGATCGCGTTGACCGCTCCGATGGTTACGGCCGACACGCCGGCGCAGACGATGTCCTTGCCAGGGTCGTCGTAATAAGCATGCCCCGTTACGCGAAAACGAACGATGGCTCTCTCGTCGTTGCGCACGATCGTAATGTCGATCATCCCGGCGCCCCTCTTATGCCATGATGTTCTCGATCGTCACTTTCGTATACGGTTGACGATGGCCTTGCTTGCGCTTGTAGTTCTTCTTGGGCTTGTACTTGAAGACGATGATTTTCTCGCCTTTGACCTGCTGCTCGACCTTGCCCGTTACGGACGCGCCGGCCACGACCGGAGTTCCCGTCGTCAGGCTGCCGTCTTTGGACACGGCCAACACGCGGTCGAACGTTACGCTGTCGCCCGCGGAAGCGGACAGCTTCTCCACGAAGATGACGTCGCCTGCTTGGACTTTGTACTGTTTGCCGCCGGTTTCGATAATCGCGTACATCTGGTGCACCTCCTCATGTCTAAGACTCGCCTCGAAGGGTGTCGGTTGCCGCAGCGCGGTTCCGCTAGGGCAGCGCCGAACTTGTCGACCCGGCAGAGTGCGGTTGTAGCCTGCAAATCATCAGATTGCACGCACTATAAGATTCTATCATATCCGCCGCCCGAATACAATATCTATCTGCTCCGGCGCATCAGCGCACGTATATCCGGCCATGTCCCTTGCATGCCGCGCACGTTTCGTAAAAATAGTTCATCGCGTTCTCTCGGGCTTTTTTGCGCGTGATCTCCATCAAGCCGAGCCGCGTCCAGCCGACGACCTGGCATTTCGTCCGATCCCTCTTGATCCGCTGCTCCAGCAAGTTAGCGATCTCGGCGCGATGCTCTTCCGTCTCCATGTCGATAAAATCGATGATGATGATGCCTCCGACGTCGCGCAGACGCAACAGGCGAGCCGCTTCGCTCGCGGCCTCCTTGTTCGTCTGGAACACCGTCTCCTCCAGATCGACGGATCCGGTATACTTCCCCGTGTTTACGTCGATGACCGTCAGCGCTTCGGTCTGCTCCCAGATCAAATATCCGCCGCTCGGGAGCCATATTCTCGGCTGGAACGCCTTGTCCAGCTGATCCTTAATTCCGTATTTCTCGAACATCGGCTTGCCGTCCCGGTACAGACGCACCTTGCTCTCCAGCGCGGGAGCCGTTCGCCGCAAGATTTCCCTGGCTTCGCGGTATCGCTCCTCGTCGTCGATGATCAATTCCTCGGTATCGGGCGTAACGACGTCCCTGACGATCCGTCCGACCAGTCCCGCGTCGCGATGAAGCTCGACCGGGGCGGCCGTCCGCTTGCCGCGATCCGCGATATCGCGCCATAGCCGGCGCAGCTCGTTCAGATCCTCTTCGAGCGCTTCCGCGCTTTCGCCCTCCGCGTTCGTCCGCATAATAATGCCTTCGCCTTCGTTCCGGATCGATTCGGCCAGCGCCTTCAATCGTCCCCGTTCCGCGTCTTGCTCGATTTTCTTCGAGATGCCGACGTAGTCCGCGTCCGGCATGTAGACGAGCCATCTCCCGGGAATGGAGAAATGCGTCGTCACGCGCGCGCCCTTCCCCCCCAAGGGCTCCTTCATCAGTTGAACGAGCAATTCATCGCCGGGCTTCAGCAGTTCGTTGATCGCCGGCTTGATCTTGGGCTGCTTGTCCAGATGAGGGTGGAGCACGTCGTCCACGTACAGGAAGGCGTTCTTGGACAGGCCGATGTCGACGAAGGCGGCTTGCATGCCGGGCAGCACGTTGACGACCCGGCCTTTGTAAAGATTGCCGATCAGCGATATGCCTTCCGTCCGTTCCACGCCGAACTCCGTCAGAATCCCGTCCTCGAGCAAGGCAGATTGCGTCGCGTTATGCGAATGGTGAATATACAGCCGCTTCATGCACACCTCCGAGTACGCATCCGTTTCTTCTATTCTACATGAAAAAACGCAAATCCGCATTCCCGGACGACAACCGGCCCAGAAATCCGTCGATAATCGTCTTTTCCGGCACGACGCGGACGATCTTCCCCCGGTTCATAACGTAGATCAAATGGTATTGCTCCTTCATGAACAGCTGCAGAATTCGCGACAACGGCCTGTTCTCGGCGATCACGATCGGCTGGGAAAGGTTGCCGCGGCCGATCAGCTTCTCCGCCCTTTCGCTCCGGTGGACGAGAAAGCGCAAAAAAACGAATGCGACGTTGCGGTAGTACGTCCAATTGGAGGCGCACAGGAACAGGCCGACGGCAAGCAGGTTGAGATGAATCCGCCCGCCGTCGTACAGCGGGTAGAGCGATGCCGCGACGATCAGCCCGCTACAGGCGAGACTGATTTTCGCGCTCCACATCAACGTACGATGGTACGGAATCCGCAAGCTGATCCATGATTGCGCGATGCGGCCTCCGTCGAGAGGCAATATCGGCAGCAAATTAAAAAGGCCGATCAACGCGTTCGCGCGCGCGAAATCGTCCGCCCATCCTTGATCGACCCACCCGGCGTAGCCTAACGCCAGTCCGATTCCTCCGAGCAAGACATTTTGCGCCGGACCGGCAAGCGCGACCCATACCTCTTCTTTGACGGGCAGCGTCCCCGACTCCTCGACTTCCAGCACGCCGCCGAAAGGAAGCAGCTTCACTTCCTTGACCGTCCATCCGAACCGCAAGGCAGCGAACAGATGTCCAAGCTCGTGCCAGAGCACGATCGCGAACAACGTCAGGATCTCCGCGAATCTCCCGGTCGCAATCGAGGCGAGCATCACCAGCACGAAGAGCGGATGCAGACGAAAGGAAATGCCGCGCCGCTTAATCAAACGAGATCACTTCCGCCGGATCGATCGCTTCGCCGTCGCGCTGCACGGCGAAATAGAGCACCCCGACGGAAGATTCGCCGTCCTCCGCGTTCGCGAGATCGCCCAGCCGCTGTCCGGTTTCCACCCAATCGTTCGCTTTGACCGCCGCTTGGCCGAGTCCTCCGTACACCGTCACGATGCGATCCCGATGCATGACGATGACCGTCGCGCCGCCGTCCTGGTCCTGGGTCACCTGCTGCACGCGGCCCGTATAGATCGCTTTGACGGGCTGCCCTCCCGGCGCCGCGAACTTTACGCCCGTTCCGTTATCCTCGTAGCTCTGAACAAGCTTGCCTTCGATCGGCGCCGAAGTCGCCGCCGGATCGAACAGCGCCGACGCTTGCCGCGTATCCGGCTCTCCGCGATTGAACGACAGAATCGCGGGAGAACCCCCGAACATGCGGTCGTACCAGGCTTCGACCGCTTGAAAATCCATATCCTGCGAAACGGTGCTAGTCATCCAATCCCGGGCTTGCGCGCTTCCGGGCAGCTCCAGCTCCAGCCATCCCCAGAATCCCGCGAATGCGACCGCCGCGACCGCTAGCCGCGCCAGGAACCCGCGAACGACGGCGCGGCCGGATCCGTCGCCGGACGAATTACGGTTGCCGCCCGCAGGCGTCGCCGGGGCGATCCCTTTCACGCCCTGCCAGCCCGCGGTCGACCCGGATTTCAGTTGCCGCTCCCGTTCCTTCCACCACAGCTCGGGGTCCGCCTCCGACGACGGCCGCCATGCGGTTCCTTCGCGCGCCCCTCCGGGAATCGCCGGCTCCTCCTCATTCCGGAGCTGCGGCCGCCGATGGGCCTCGGACCCGGCATTCGCGGCGCGTCCTCCGCTCCCGTTCTTGTCGACGGCTTGCCGCCCGACGATCTGGGCGATTCTTTCCCGCCTCCGCTCACGAACGTTGTTCCGAATCGTCATCGCAAGCTCCTCCTTGTCCGCTTTCTCTACTACCTTATGGCGGACAGGCGGCGATTAGACCACGGCGCGGAGCGCCCGCCCGGAGACGGATTGACCCCTTCGGGAACGCAAAAAAAGACTGTCCTTTAAGGTCGAGGGAACGACCTGAAGGACAGCCCCGCTAGATGTTCAAGCATCCGTCTGGTTTTTCTCTTGATGGGCCTTGATGCTGAAAATCAAGCCGATCGAGAGCATGTTGAGCAGCAGCGACGTGCCGCCGTAGCTGATGAAGGGCAGCGTAATGCCCGTAATCGGCATGATGCCGAGCATCATCCCGATGTTCTGGAAAATTTGGAACACCAGCATCGTGGCGATCCCGATAATGATGAACGAGCCTCGCCGATCGTAACACTGGTAAGCGATCAGGATCATCCGATAGATGAAGAGAAAATACAGCAGCAGCAGCAGCGCCGCGCCCTGGAAGCCGAATTCCTCGCCGATGACGACGAAGATCGAATCCGAATACGTGTACGGGATGAGCTTCCGCTTGATGGACTCTCCTTGCATATAGCCGTCGCCGGTCAACCCGCCCGAACCGATCGCGATCATCGCGTAAGTGGATTGTCTGCTGGCGTCCGCGGATGCCGATTCCGGATCAATGTAGGTATTGATCCGTTCGTACCAGTGGCCGAGATTGTGGCCTCTTAAATACGATTCGATCTCCGTATTGTACGTATTGAACAGCGTGACGAACAAGGCGAGGCTGCCGACGACGGACGCGAACCCGATGAAGACGTACGAATACCTGACGTTGCCGATCCACAGCATGCCCAGCACGATCAGCACGTAAATGATCGCGTTGCCGAGATCGGGCTGCAGCATGACGAGGACGAAAGGGACGAGCGCGAAGGCCGCCACGACCATCACGTCGCTGCGCATCCGCAGCGGATCGCCTTGCCTCCGGCCCATGATCGCGGCGATGGCGATAATCAGAAACAGCTTCATGATCTCCGCCGGCTGGAAGGACAGCTTGCCGAACTCGAACCAGCTCCGCGCGCCGTTCTTCGGTTCGACGAATACGAAGATGAGCAGCAGCATGACGATGCCGATTCCGTACCAGACGTACCAAGTCTTCACGATCAGCCTGTAGTCGACCAGCGTCGACAGCACGATGACGGCGAACCCGATGCCGTAGAAGATCAGCATCGATCTATCCATGTCCTGGAAGGCGGCCTGCGAATTATGGTAGGTCGCGCTGCGAATGACGACGGCGCTGATTCCCATGAACACCGCGAGGATGGCCAGCATCAGCCAGTCCATTTGTTTCAATCGGTTTAACAAGCCCGATCATCCCATTCCCAAAAACTTCTTGACTTTCGTGAATACCCCCGTCTTTTCGTCCAGATGCGCCAAAGGGACCGTTTCTCCCAAGATGCGCCGAGCGATGTTGCGGTAGGCGATGGCCGCGCGGGAATTGACGTTCATGACCGTCGGTTCGCCGGAGTTGGCCGCTTTGATCACTTGCTCGTCGTCCGGCACGATGCCGATCAAGTCGATGGCGAGCACTTGGCAGATGTCTTCGACTTCGAGCATATCGCCGTTGCGGACCAAATTCGGCCGTATCCGGTTGATGATCAATTTGGGCGACGGGAAGTTGCTTTTCTCCAGCAAACCGATGACCCGATCCGCGTCGCGGACGGCCGCGTTCTCCGGCGTCGTGACGACGATCGCCTGCGTCGCTCCGGCGATCGCGTTGCGGAAGCCTTGCTCGATGCCCGCGGGGCAATCGATGACGATATAATCGAAATCCGGTTTCAGGCTATCGACGATCTGGCGTACCTGGTCCGGCGTAATGTCGTTTTTGTCCTTCGTCTGAGCGGCGGGCAGCATGTACAGCTCGTCGAACCGCTTATCCTTGATCAAAGCCTGGTTGACCCGGCAGCGGCCGTCGGCGACGTCGATCAGATCGTAGACGATCCGGTTCTCGAGCCCCATGACGACGTCGAGATTCCGCAAGCCGATATCGGTATCCACCATGCATACCTTTTTCCCCATGATCGCCAGCGCGGTGCCCAGATTGGCCGACGTCGTCGTCTTGCCGACCCCGCCCTTGCCCGATGTGACAACGATCGCTTCTCCCATGATCTACACTCCTTTGAACAGCATGACTTCTTTGCGCTCGCGCCCGAGACTCGTCAGCTTGTCGATCGCCATCGCGCCGTCCCGCAGAAACGCGTATTCCATCCAGGGCTCTGCCGAGGCCCATTCGTCGGGAGGACGGCTGATGACGTCCGCGATCCGCAGTTGCGTCGGACGCATGAGCGAAGCCGCGATGATCGCTTCCTCGTTGCCCCCCGTTCCCGCATGCACGGACCCGCGCAAGGCGCCTAGCACGTAGACGTCCCCGGTGCAACGGATCGTCCCCCCGGGGTTGACGTCTCCGAGCAGGAGCAAATGCCCGTCGTATTCGACGGTTTGTCCGGAACGCACCATGCCGGTCATCGTATGCAGAACGACCGACGGCTTGCAGTCCGGATCCCGTTCCGGAGGATCGCTCTCGATCGACTGGATCAACAGGTTGCCTTGCCTGCGGAAAATGGCGCGAATTCTTTCCTTGTCGTCGTCGTCCAATTGCCGGGACCCGAGCTTGATGAAAATATGCACGATGGGCCCGTTGAACTGCTGGACGTGCTTGTCCAGCTTCGCGGTCAGCTCGTCCAGCAAAGCGACGAATTCGCACCGGTCGTCCAGCAGGAAAACGAGACCTTCTTTCACGCCTTTGATCGTTATGATAGGTTTGCCGGTCACGGTGTACGCTCCTCCCTACGCTAATGGAATTCGGCTCCGGAAAGCGGAATTCCTGCCTGGCGGCCCAAACGCCGCTTATTCCGGGTTCTCTTCCCCTGAAGAAGCGAGGGAAGCTTTGACGAGCCAGCGCCGCGCCGGAACGTACAGGAGAAGTCCGATCAGCAGCTGCAGCAGCGCGGTCGGAGCGATCTGCCAGTAGAAAACGTAGGAATAATCGAGCTTCGTCAGGCTGAACAGCCTGTAAATCAAATAAACGATCGAATCGAGCAGCGTTCCGAATGCGGCGAGCGCCCCGGCGAACATGCCGATCGTGTAGGTTTTGTACTCGGCCAGCAGACCGGCCAAATAACCGATCAAGCCCATTCCGAAGCCGTAAGGTCCGATCAAATAGCCGTAGGCGAGCAGATCCTGAAGCAGGCCGAACCCGAGCCCGTACAAAAAGGCGGGGTGGCGGCCGGCGAACGCGGCGACGAACAGCGTCATGACGAACGCCAGATGGGGAAGGAGCCTCTCGCTCCAAACCGACGGCACGAGCCACGGCACGATAGCGTTCTCTACGATAACGAGAACGAGTCCGATCAGGACGACCCGGTTCATGCGCATCTTCACGGTTCCTCCACCTCGGGAACGACGACGACGAACACTTCCATGAGGTGGTCGAACTTCGCGGCCGGCTCGATGACGGCCGTATACGTCAGGCCGAAATCGCCGACTTGGCTGCTTTTGACCGTTCCGATGATGATGCCTTTGGGAAATAAGCTGCCGAGGCCGGAGGTGATGACCTTATCCCCTTCCGCCGGCTTGTCTTTCTCGTCGATCTTGGTCATTTGCAGCGATTTCGACTCTTCGTCGTATTCTATGATTCCGAAGGATGAGGGCTTGCCCAGGAAAGTCGCCGAAACCGGCGTGCCCCTGGACGAGTTCGGGTCCAGGCTCGTGATCAACGATACGGTGGAATAGAATTGGTTGACCTTGCTGACTAGTCCGACGAGCCCGTCCGAGGTTCGGACGGCCATCTCCGGTTTGACGCCGTCCTTGCTTCCGACATTGATCGTAATCGTCTTCTCGTACGGGTTGGAATTGCTGCCGACGACGTGGGCGATCAAATAGCGGTAATCGTCTATGCTTTTCTGGCGTTCCGTAAAATCCAGCTCGTCTTTCAGCCTTTTATTTTCCGCTTCCAGCAGGTTGAACTTGATTTGATCCTGCGTATATTGGGCGACCGTCATACGGAGGCGTTCGTTTTCCATATGGACGTCCGAAAGCCGGCCGAGATCGCGGAAAAACTCCGCGACCGCGCCGACCGGCCGGTATAGCGCCCCTTGCGCCGTTCCAAACGCGTCGTTAATGAACTTCTCCGGCCAGGTCAAGCGAGTCCGGCCGAACGTGAATCCCATGAGGGCGATGAAGACGATCAGCCCGATCATGAGAATGAATATTCGCTTGTTGCGCATGAATTGAAAGATCCCGCTCACCTGCTTTCCCGTCCTATCCGTTTACCTGCCGGATCGGGAGGCTCCGCCCTTGGACTTGAAGAGATGAATGTTTTCGAGGGCCCGGCCCGTTCCGATCGCGACGCAATCGAGCGGATGCTCGGCCACGAGCACCGGCATGCCCGTCTCGCGGGTCAGCAGCTTGTCCAGATTGCGCAGCAAAGCGCCGCCGCCCGTCAATACGATTCCCCGGTCCATAATATCCGCAGACAGCTCCGGGGGACATTTCTCCAACGTCGCTTTAACCGCTTCGATGATAGAATTCACCGTATCGGACAACGCTTCCGTGACTTCGTCCGACGTGATCGCCAGAGTCTTGGGCAATCCGGTGACGAGATCCCGGCCGCGGATTTCGATCGATTCGACCTTGTCGAGAGGCATCGCGGAACCGATTTCCATCTTCAGCTGCTCGGACGTCCGCTCGCCGATCATCAAGTTGTACAGCCGTTTAATGTACGCGATGACCGCGTCGTCCATCTCGTCTCCCGCGATGCGGATCGACTTGCTGGTGACGATGCCGCCGAGCGAAATGACCGCGACTTCCGTCGTTCCCCCGCCGATGTCGACGACCATGCTGCCGGTCGGTTCCCACACCGGCAGATCGGCCCCGATCGCGGCGGCGAACGGTTCTTCGATAATGTAAGCTTCCCTTGCGCCCGCCTGCTTGGTCGCGTCCTCCACGGCGCGTTTCTCGACGGCCGTTATGCCGGACGGAACGCACACCATGACGTTCGGGTGGCGCGGAAACATCGTGCGCGGCTTCTGGGCTTTGCGAATGAAATACTTGATCATCGTGGCCGTCGTCTCGAAATCCGCGATGACGCCGTCCTTCATCGGCCGGATGGCCACGATGTTGCCCGGCGTTCGGCCGATCATTTTTTTCGCGTCCGAGCCGACCGCTTCGATTTTTTTTGTATCGGTACGCAGAGCGACCACGGACGGTTCTCTGACGACGATTCCTTTGCCCTTCATATAGACGAGCGTATTTGCTGTTCCGAGATCGATGCCCAGATCCCGCGTGAATCCTCCAACCATTAAGCTACCTCCTGCTATGACCGCGACTGTTGGGCGAACGCTTCGAGCGCGCTTCAGTCGTCGGGACAATCCTTCTCATTATATTATATGCAGCCCATCTCCTTCAAACTGACGAAGCGATTGTCTCCGATTACCAGGTGATCGAGCAATTCGATCCCGATCAGTTGTCCGGCTTCTGCCAATCGTTTGGTCAGTTGAATGTCTTCCGCGCTCGGAGTCGGATCCCCGCTGGGGTGATTGTGCGCGCAAAGAATCGAGGCGCTGCTTCTTCGGATGGCCGCTTTGAACACTTCCCTCGGATGCACGATCGAGGCGTTCAAGCTGCCGATGGACAACGTCTGGCGACCGATCACTTGATTTTTGGTGTCGAGAAACAAACAAACGAAACGCTCTTCGCGACAGTGCCTCAGATCCTCCATCAGCAGTTCCGCGGCATCCTGAGGGCAGGCGATCTTGACCGTTTCGGGCAGCTTCGACCGGGCCACGCGGCGGCCGAGCTCGATGGACGCGAGCACCTGCAGCGCTTTGGCCGGGCCGATCCCGCGAACGCGGGCCAAGTCCTCCCACGAGTATTCCGCCAATCGGCGAAGGCCCCCGCTCTCGTTTAGGATGCGTTGGGCCAAGTGGACGGCCGACTCGTTCGACGTTCCCGTCCGCAGCAGAATCGCGAGCAGCTCGGCATGGCTGAGCGCCTCCGCGCCGTGCTGCTGCATGCGCTCCCTCGGCCGCTCCTCGGATGGAAGTTCTCTTAACCGAAACGATCTTTGTTCCAATGCGTTAACCCGCTTTCCTTGAACCGCGTCGGCCGCGGGATTGGCTTCAACATGGGGCTCGCAAACAAACGGTCGCGCGATTCGCGCATCTTTTATAGTTTACAACAATTTTTACTTTATTTCCTCTTTCTCCGGAACTAACCTCTTCCGGGATTTCGCCGGCCGCTACGGCCGACGGCTCTAGGTCCGCGCGAACTCCTCCTCCCGTCGTCCTCCCGGAGCCGCGGGCGCATCCGGGCGAAATTCCTTTTCCTTCATTGGACGAGCGAAAGCAGCCTCAAGTTGGATGCTCCCGATGAAAAAAGGCTCCAGCGTCCTAAGGACGGCGCCATATTCCGAACAGTTAAGAAAAACCGTCAGTCCGGTTCGCTGTCGTTCGCCTCCTTGCCCCGTCGCCCCAACGTCCAACCGTATTTTCATCCTCTTTGCCCTGTCGCCCTCCCCCTCGACTTGCTCCATCGCCCACAGCCCCGCCATGCCGCCAATATCCTAGTCCGTTCGGACAGAGGATCCGCTAATTGTGAACAAATCCGAGTTTTGCGCACCTTTGCGGACACAGGTTCCGTTATTCGGCTCCGAGATGGCGATTTCGGCCATTGATCATCGAAATAGCGGATCGTCTGTCCGAATCGCCAGCAAAATGAGGGGGTTTCGGCAAAATAACGTCTTCTGTGTCCGATAGCAGAAGATCACGCAAAAAAGGCCGACCCTTGCCGGCGGGAATCGGCCGTCCGTCTTCGTCCGGCGCCGGCGGACGGTCGCGGCTCGGCCGCGTCAGGGGATGTCCAAACCGTACAGGAGCAGCATGTCGGACAGCAGCGACAACGGCAAGCCGACGACGCCGAAGAAGTCGCCATCGATGCGTTCGATCAGCGTGGCTCCGAGCCCTTGCGCGCCGTAAGCCCCGGCTTTGTCCATCGGCTCGCCGGACCGCACGTAGCGCAAGATCCGATCCTCGGATAGCGTCTTGAACGTCATTCTCGTCACGCTTCGCCCTACGGCGAGGAAGACGCCGGCGCCCCCTTCGAGCTTGCGGTACCGGACGTCCCGATCCGCCGCCTCCCCTCGTTCGTCGAGAACGTCCTTGCCCGGCGGCTCGCTGCCTGCGGGAACGCATGCGACGCCGGTGAACACTTCATGGGTTTTTCCCGACAAGAGACGCAGCATTCTCGCGGCGTCGGCTTCGTCTCTGGGCTTGCCCAGGACTTCGCCGTCCAGGACGACGATCGTATCGCTGCCCACGATGAGCGGCAACGGCGATTCCAAGTCCGGTCCCTTCATCTCTTCGTTAACGGAAAAAGCTTTGCGCAGCGCGAGCTCCTCCACGATCCGCGAAGGGGACCACGATTCCGGCGTTTCCTCCGTCGCGCGGCTCGGCCATATGCGGACGGGCAGCCGCAGAGAAGCGATCAGCTCCTGCCTCCGCGGGGACGACGATGCGAGGACGATTTCCGGCTTGATCAGCGCGGTAATGGACATGGCGAACACCCTTCCCTTCCTTACGTTCTGCGATATAGCCAGATCGCGACGATCGCTCCGATGACGCTGAGCAGGCTAAGCCTCAGCTCGAAGCTCAAGCTGAAAGTCAGCACCGCCAAATCCGCTGCGGGCGACCAATGGACGCTCAGCTCGCGGGTCAGAAAGCCGAGACCCGGAACTTCGCGGAGCCAGGTCGCGACGAGCGTTCCCGCGATCAGCCCGAGAAAGACGAACAACAACAAAATCCATCCGTTTTTCTTCACCTTCCCCGTCCCCCTCCATTTTTTGACACTATTCATTTATTATACGGTCCCCGCACAAGTCGCACAATGCGCAATCGATAAGAGCCTCTCATCGTCCTCTTCGCCCCGTCGTCCCAGGCCCCTCATCGCAAATACGAACGGCGGCCCGTGCGAATCGGACCGCCGTTCCCCGCCCGTGCCGACGAGCGGATTCGGGCGACATGCCCGACTTAATCGCCGGCCGGAATCAAAGCTTGCCTTAGCCGATGCTCCGCGAACAACGCCTTCATCGCGTCGGTCTGGATGCTCCATAAGCGCTCGCGAGTCGGCTCGAGGTTGAACTCGGCCAAGGTTGCCGCCGCCGAATTCAACGCCTCTCCGACGGTCGCCGTATCCGCCGCGACGCTGCCGTCCGCTTCGGCCATAACAGAGGCCGCCGTCTGCCAGCTCCGTAAAGCTTCCTCCCATTGCGCGAGCTCTCCGTCGCCCATTTCCGCAGGCTCGCGCAGCTGAAGCTCCCTGCCCGACAAGGCGATCAACCGTTCGATCAGCTGCGCGCTAGCCGCGACATAATCGGCGACGGGATTCGCGTCCGCCGTCGCGGCGATACGAAGGGCTTCTCCGCCGATCGTCTTGATATAGACTTCCGTGTCCGTCATTTGCGCCGCAAGCAGCTCCGCCTCGTCCTTGGACGACGTCGCCGCGACGTAGACGCGGTAGCCGTCGGACTCGTCCGTCGCGGCGGAATACCCTTTGCTCCGAAGCTCGTTCGCCGCGGCCTTCATGCCGTCCGCGCTTTGAAACACGCCGTATTGCAGCACGTAGTAGCGGTCGGCCGCCACCTCCCGATAGGCGGAAACGCCGTCGCCGCCGGAGACAGGAGCCGCGGCCGAGCCTTCGCGGTCCGGCACGTTCGATTCGCGGACCGGGCCTTGTACCGGCGCCGGCGAACCTTCTCCCGTCTTCGGAGGAATAAGAGGTTCCCCGGTAAACAGGCTGAGCGCGAGATAACCGAAGAGCGCGCCGGTCGCGAGCGCGCCGGCGACGGTCAGGACGACCCGCAGCCAGGATGGCCCCGTTTCCTTGCCGGATCCGAGGTCGTCGAGCTTGTCGTACCAGCCGTTGTCCGCTATGCCGCCCCGGACGGAAGCGCCGTCCGCGTAATCGTCGGCCTCGTACCGGCCAAGCTCCGGATCGGCCTCCCCCCGAAGCAGCTTGCCGATCGGCGGATCTGCGGTATCGTCCTTCGGGCGTTCCCGCGAGCCCGCAGGCGGACGATGCTTGTCCGCCGCCTTCGATCCGCGTATGATTTGCTCCAGCGCGATAATATCTTCCTGATAGGGACTATTCCACGGAACGAATTCCGGATCGGCGATCCGGGATCCTTGATCGCCGTCCGAAGCCGCGGCCGCCGGCGCGCGGCCATCCCCCTCGTCCCGCGAAGGCTTCCGCTCCGCCGGAACGAGCGGCCGCTTCGGCCTGATCGTCCCGGCGGGCGGATCGAATCGAATCGTTATTCTGGCATTGGATGGCATGCTGAGTCTCCCCTTGTCCCGCAATCTACTAGAGGTTATTCAAAAAGTCCAATTTTGATCACGAAGCGATTCAGGAAGCGGGTTCGACGTCGAATCTTGAATTCAGCCGGTTCTTCCGGTACTCACGTAGATTTGACTACGCTCCGTTCCTCATCGCCGGTCTTCATCCAATCTTCTCGGTGCTGAAAATCGGACTTTTTGAACTCTCACTACTAAATTAGAATATGAGAGAAGAGAGAGAATTATGTTCGGCCGGACGGGGGAGTCGGCGAATTGGCCAATACAGAAGCGCCCCGGACCGTTGCCGGGACGCTTCCCTCGCTTAATCGGCTTCCCGCTCCCGCAGCAAGCGGGAGAGCTCGACGGCGGTCTTCCAGATGTCGCCCGCGCCCATCGTCAGCACGAGATCGCCCGGAGCGACCCTCTCCGCCAGTCGGTCGCGCGCTTCCTCCTTCGTCGGCACGTAAGCGACGTTGGGATTGCTGTTCTTGGCGATCAATTCGACCAGCTTGCGGGAATCGACGCCTTCGATCCGCTGTTCGCCCGCGGGAGAATAAATGTCCGTGATCAGCACTTCGTCCGCGTCGGCGAACGCCCTGCTGAACGCATCCAGCAAGAAGTACGTCCGCGTGTAGCGCTGCGGCTGAAAGACGGCGATAATGCGCTTGCCCGTCGCTTTGGCCGCGAGGATCGTCGCTTGGATCTCGGTCGGATGGTGCGCGTAATCGTCGATCACGAGCATGTCCTTCACTTCGCCAAGCACTTGAAACCGGCGCTTGGCGCCGCGGAATTCGCGGATCGCTTCCGCGATGGAGGCGAACGGCACGCCCGCTTCCAGACAGACGATGATCGTCGCAAGCGCATTATAGGCGTTATGCCGCCCCGGAACGGACAGCGACACCCTGCCCAGCTCTTCCCCCAGGCGGCTGACCGTAAACGAGACGCAGCGGTCTCCCAGCTCGATATCGGAAGCCTTATACTCCGCCTCGTTGGATTCCGCCCCGTAAGTAATGACCCTCTTATCCTTAACGAGGGGAAGAATGTCCCGTACGTTCTCGTCGTCGACGCAGACGACGGCGCAACCGTCCGGACGGATATTGCGCAGGAACGACACGTATGCCGCCTTCAGCTTGTCGAAGTCCCCGTCGTAGTTTTCCAAATGATCGGCTTCGATGTTAATCACGACGCCGACCGCGGGCTCGTACTGCAGGAACGAACCGTCGCTTTCGTCGGCTTCGGCCACGACGTACTCTCCTTTGCCCGCTTTCGCGTTCGTGCCGACGTTCACGAGTTCTCCCCCGATAATATAGGTCGGATCCAAGCCGCACGTCTCCATGACCAGCGCGATCATCGAGGACGTCGTCGTCTTGCCGTGGGCGCCCGCGACCGCGACGCCCGTGCGGGCATTCAGAAGACGCGCCAGCATCTGGGCGCGGTGAAGAACGGGAATATTCAATTGTTCGGCCTCTTGCCGCTCCACGTTGTCCTTGGACAACGCCGTCGAATAGACGACGAGATCGGCTCCCCGAACGTGCTCGGCTTCGTGGCCGATATAGATTTGCGCGCCCTTGGCGGCCAGCTTGTCGGTCAACTCCTGGCTCGCCACATCGGAACCGGACACTTGGTAGCCCATCTCCAGCATCACCCGGGCGATGGCGCTCATGCCGTAGCCTCCGATGCCGATAAAATGCACATGCTCAGCGGTCCGCAACAACGCTTCACCAGCCTTTTTCAGATTTCTTCCCATGAAGCAGCCAAGAACGGACGTCGGCAATCAAGTACAACGTGCCGGTGATCACGTTTAACGTATCTTTATCCTTGTCGGACGTCGCGGAGCCTGCCGTCAGCAACGTCAAGGCGCGCCGCCAATCCGGCTCAACGACGATCTTATCCGGCCGGCCGAGTTCCGTGCGCAGCCGTTCGGCGACGGCGGCCAATTCGGCGGCATCCATCTTTTTATGAAAATCGGGCTCCGTAACGACAAGCGTATCTACCAATGGTAGTATATGCCGCAAAGATTGCTCATGATTCTTATTCGGCATCATCGCCAGCATGACATTTAATCGCCCGTGCGGGTACACGTCCCGAAGCGCCCGGCTGAGCGCGGCCATCCCTTCCGGATTATGCGCGCCGTCGATCAGAATGCGCGGCTCGGCCGACACCGTCTCCAGCCTGCCCGGCCAGAACGCGTCCCGCAAGCCGGCTTCCAGGCGATCGTCGTCCACGATGAGGGCGTAATATTGCCTCAACACCTCAAGCGTCATGACGGCGACCGCCGCGTTCGCGACTTGATGCGCGCCGTTCATGGTTACCGTTAACGATTGTAATGCACGGAACGGGCCGTGAAAAGAAAACTTTTGCTCATTTTCCCGGGACGACAGCAAGCGGAACGAATATTCTCTCCCGAGCCGGTAGACCGTCGCTTGACGGGAACGCGCCGCCTCCTCGACGATCGCGAGCGCTTCGGGGTCCTCGACGGCCGTCACGACCGGAACGCCGGACTTGACGATTCCGGCTTTCTCCCGGGCGACGTCGCCGATCGTCGGTCCGAGCACGTCCATATGGTCGTGGCCGACGTTCGTGATGACGCTCGCGACCGGGGTGACGACGTTCGTCACGTCGAGCCTCCCGCCGAGTCCCGTTTCCCATACGACGTAATCGGGGAAGACGACCGTGCCGTAATAGAGCAGAGCGAGAGCGGTCGTCGCTTCGAACATCGTCAGCGCTCCCCATTCGCTTCGCTCAAGCTCGTCCGCCGCCGGCTTCAGCCGGTTGGCGAGCCGAAGGAGGTCTTCGTCTCCGATGTCTTGTCCGTTATATTGCAGGCGATTGGAATACGACGTGAGATAGGGGGACGTAAACGTCCCCACGTCGTACCCGCTCTCCCGCAGCACCTGCGTCAGAAAGGCGCACACCGAGCCTTTGCCGTTCGTTCCCGCGACATGGATGAACTTCAACCTCCGTTCCGGATGATTGAACTTCTCCATCAGCAGCCGGATGCGGTCCAGTCCCGGACGAATGCCGAATGCCGTCAGTCCGGTAATCCAGGCCATCGCTTCCGCGGCCGTGCGGAAGGCCGGGGCGGCGTTGCCGCTAGTCATGATGCGTTTCCTCCTATCCTTATCCTTGCAGCTCCGCGATCCGGGCCAATACCTTATCGCGCTTGTCCCGGTAATCCTGGCCTTTCGCCCGCTCCTGCTCCACGACATGGGCGGGCGCCTTGGCGATGTAGCCTTCGTTGGACAGCTTCTTCTCGACCCTGTCCACTTCCGCGTTCAGGTTGCCGAGCTCCTTGTTCAGCCGCGCGATCTCTTGTTCGATGTCGATCAGGCCGGCCAACGGCAAGTACAGCTCCGCTCCCGTTACGATGGCGGTCATCGCCTTGTCCGGAGGCGTCAAGGCGCGGTCCAGCCGATAGGACGACGTATTGCAGAAGCGCTGGACGTAAATTTCGTTTCTCGCGAAGATCGCTTCCTCCGCTTCTCCCGTCGGCTTCAGCAGCAATTCGATTTTTTTGCCCGGAGAGACGTTTACTTCCGCCCGAACGTTGCGGACGGCGCGAATCGTCTCCATCAGCAGCTCCATTTCCTTGACCGAAGCGGCGGCTTCGAAATCGGCGCGGTATTCCGGCCAAGCGGCCAGCATGATCGTCTCGCCCGGCTCGTGCGGAAGATGCTGCCAGATTTCCTCCGAGAGGTACGGCATAAACGGATGAAGCAGGCGCAAAGTGCGGTCGAGCACGTATGCGAGCACCGATTGGGTGCTGCGCTTCGCACCGGCGTCTTCCCCGTACAGCGTCAGCTTGGCGAATTCGATGTACCAGTCGCACAGGTCGTCCCAGATGAAATTGTACAGCAGCCGTCCGGTTTCTCCGAACTCGTAGCTCTCCATCAAGCGCGTCATGTCCCGCGCGGTCTCGTTGAACCGGTGCAAAATCCAGCGATCGGCCGTCGACAATCGGCCGCCCAGGTCGATCTGGTCGTGGGAAAAGCCATCCAGGTTCATGAGCGCGAACCGGGAAGCGTTCCAGATCTTGTTCGCGAAATTGCGCGCCTGCTCGACCTTCTCGAAGCGGAAGCGCAGATCCTGCCCCGGCGTGCTGCCGGTCGAGATCATGAATCGCATCGCGTCCGCGCCGTATTTCTCGATCACCTCAAGCGGATCGACGCCGTTGCCGAGCGATTTGGACATTTTTCGCCCTTCCGCGTCCCGGACGAGTCCGTGGATCAAGACGTCCTTGAACGGGATCGCGTCCGTGAATTCAAGGGCGGTGAAAATCATCCGGGCGACCCAGAAATAAATGATATCGTAACCGGTGACGAGCACGTCGGTCGGGTAGTAGCGCTTGAAGTCGCCGCTGTCCTCCGGCCAGCCTAGCGTGGAGAACGGCCACAGCCCGGAGCTGAACCACGTATCGAGGACGTCCTCGTCCTGCTTCCACGGCGAATCCGGAAGATCCGCGCCTGCGGGCGCTTCCATGCCGACGTAGACTTCCCCCGTCGTCTCGTGGTGCCACGCCGGAATCCGGTGCCCCCACCACAGCTGGCGCGAAATGCACCAATCGCGAACATTCTCGATCCAATGCAAATAAATTTTCTCGAAGCGGTCCGGCACGAAGCGCACGCCTTGCCCGGATTTCTGCGAGGCGATCGCTTTCTCCGCGAGCGGCTTCATGCTCACGAACCATTGCGTGGACAAATACGGTTCGATCACGGCGCCGGAACGTTCGCTATGGCCGACTTGATGCACATGGTCTTCGATGCGGATGCAGATGCCTTGCTCCTGCATGTCTTTGACGATCGCCTTGCGGCATTCCGCGCGATCCATGCCCTCGTACGGGCCGGCGAATTCGTTCATCCGGCCGCCTTCGTCCATGACCGTGATCCGGGGCAGCTCGTGCCGGTTGCCGACCTCGAAATCGTTCGGGTCGTGCGCCGGGGTAATCTTCACGGCGCCGCTGCCGAATTCCTTCTCGACGTATTCGTCGGCGATAATCGGAATTTCCCGGTTCACGAACGGCAGCAGGATCTTCTTCCCGATCAGGCTCTTGTAGCGCTCGTCTTCCGGATGCACGGCGACTGCCGTGTCGCCCAGCATCGTCTCCGGCCGCGTCGTGGCGACCGTAATCGAGCCGCTGCCGTCGGCGAGCGGGTAGCGAAGATGATAAAGATGACCGTTCACTTCCTTGTATTCGACTTCGATATCCGAAAGCGCGGTCCGCGCGGCGGGATCCCAGTTGATAATCCGCTGGCCGCGATAAATCAAGCCTTTCTCGTACAGGCGCACGAACACCTCGCGCACGGCCTTCGACAAGCCCTCGTCGAGCGTGAACCGCTCGCGGGAATAGTCGAGGCTAAGCCCCATTTTCGCCCATTGGCCGCGGATCGTATCCGCATACTGCTCCTTCCACTCCCACACCTTCTCGAGAAAAGCTTCCCTGCCCAGATCGTAGCGGGTTTTGCCTTCCTCTCGGAGCTTCTGCTCCACCTTCGTCTGGGTCGCGATGCCGGCATGGTCCGTGCCGGGCAGCCATAACGCGTCGAAGCCCTGCATCCGCTTGAAGCGGATCATAATATCCTGCAAAGTAAAATCGAGCGCGTGGCCGATGTGCAGCATGCCGGTCACGTTCGGCGGCGGAATGACGATCGTGTATTTCGGCGCGTCGGGTGTGCGCCCCGCTTGAAAATAACCGTTGTTCGACCAATGCTCGTACCATTTGCGCTCCGCGCCGGTCGGATCGTACGTCGTCGGCATTTCGACGTTCGGGCTTTTTTGAGTTTCGGACATGAATGGCACTACCTCCATAAGACATCGTTTCGTCGCCGCGCGGCCGCGGCGGTTGATGACCCGGAATCCGGGCGCGAAAAAAACAAAAACCTCCCGTCGCAAAGGACGAAAGGCAAACTTCCGTGGTACCACCTTCGTTCCGCCCGCTCTTCCGAAAGAAACGGCGCGGCACTCGACGCGAAATAACGGTTGCGACCGTCCCGTCTTACTTTGCCGTTCGCGGCTTTCGGAGCGGGAAACTCCAGGGCGACCCGTAGCAGCCTCATGCTCCGCGGACCCTTTCAGCGCTGCGTGCAGCGGTTCCGCTCTCTGGGGGTCGGGCTGTCTACTCTTCCCTATCCATGTTATTGTCATTATTTTACCCTCCCCCCGTAGGAGAGTCAATACGGGCGTTGCCGGGAGATCCGGACTCGGGTCGCGGCGCGCAGTCAATCCCCGACGTACCCGCCGAGACTCCGCATGGATCGCCGACGCGCCGCAGGGACTCCAATGTGGACGCCCAAGCGCCCGTCAACGGAAATAGCGGCGAAGGGGAGCCCCCTAACGCCGCCATTTATGGGTCTATGCGAGCCATCCGGTCGCAGGAGCGCCGCGGCGCGCAACCGCGGATTTACGGAATGTACAGCACTTGTCCTTCGGACAAATAAGGCTCCTGCAGCCGATTATAGAGCTGGAGCTCGCGAGGCTGAAGGTTGTACCGGTCGGCGATCGAATCCAGCGTCTCTTCCTTCTGGACGATGCAAATTTTCACCTTCCGGAACGTATTCGCTTCCGCGCCGTTGTTCAGGAACAGCCGCGTCCACTCCAATTCGTCTCCCCCGGACGGCTTCGAAGCTGCCTCCTGGTTCGCTTCCTGAGCCTTTTCTTCGGCCAAAGCGGATTCCTGCTGACGCAGCTCGGCCTCTCGCCTGGCGCCCTTCTCGCCTAGCTGGGAGAGCAGCCCGACTCCCGATTGGACAGGCGCTTCCGCCGCTTCCAGCGGCTTGCCGCCCAACGCGATCCGCACGTCCGCCTTCTCCTCGGGTTCCGCCGCCTGCGCCTCGGCCTCGGGGACAATTTCGGGCTCCGCGAGCAGCGCTTCCGGCTCGTTCGGTCGGACGCCCGACAGATCCCCCCAGGCGGCCGCCCCGCCTGCATGAGGGTCGGCTAGCTCGGGTTCGGGGCGGTCTTCCGCGGCTTCGAAGGCGCCCTGATCTCCGCCGGAATCCCGCTTCTGGTCGTCCGACTGCTGAAACATCGAAAGCCAGCCGCTTTCTTTCGTCTCGGCCGGCCCGGCGCCGGCTTCGAGATCGCCGTATTGCGGCAAGGACAAATCCCCGTCCTCCCGTTCGCTTTCGGTCAGTCCGGCTCCGTACGCCGCCGGCTGTTCCTCCTCGAACGAGAGCGAGCCTTCGGCCGGCGGCGATTCGGCGGCCGCTTCCCGCCCGTACAGCGCCGCGCCGGACGGCGCGTCCTTCTCGGCCTGGTGCACGACCGTGAAGCTGTCGTCCCGCCAGACGGGGCTTTGCGCGGCTTGCATCTCCAAACCGCGCAAAGCCAATACTCCGGTTACGTTCAAAGACCGCGTATTCAGCAAATCGACGTCGAAATTGTCGATTTCCACGGCCAGATCTTCCATGCTTTGAATGCGGTTATTGGGCAGCGCGATCTCCACCGGAATCCAATGCTCCAGCTGGGACAAGCCCGCGCCTTCCTCCGAGCGGTATACGCCGGACAGCAGCAAATGACCTCTGAGCAACACTTGATCGTCCTGCGGCAACGCCTGCATGTGAGGCACTAATTCGATTTCTTCCAATTCTTCGATTGCGGCCACATCGTCTGGAAGATGCACGCGCTCGTAAATATCGAACCGCAACCCGTTCAATTGGTCCGTCACGACGAAGTCCTCCTTTCGGCATAAGCGCCGGCCCTGCGGCCGGACCTTTACGATTCATTAATTATCTATATGCCGGGGATAGGCGGGCATGACTGAAAATGCAAACAACCCCCGGCATTTCGTTCGGGCCGGGGGTCTTCTTCCTGTCTAATCAGACTTTCGACAGCGCGGCATAATGCGCTTCGATCGTCCGATCGATGTCCGCTTCCGTATGGGCCGTCGAGACGAACCAGCCTTCGAACGGCGACGGCGCGATGTTGACGCCGTTGTCCAGCAGCCTGCTGAACACGGTGCGGAACGTGTCCGCGTCCGCCGTCTTGGCGACATCGTAATTGATGACGTGCCGATCCGTAAAAAACGGACAAACCATGGAGCCGACCCGATTGATCGTCATCGGGATGCCGAAATGCCGGGCATTGCGGTCGAGCCCTGCCTGCAAGCGCGCGGACAACCGCTCGAGCAGCTGATAGGCTTCCTCCGTCATCAGCTTCAGCGTCGAATAGCCCGCGGCCATCGCAAGCGGATTGCCGGACAGCGTCCCCGCCTGATAGATCGGTCCGACAGGCGCCATCTGCTCCATGATTTCCCGCTTCCCGCCGTAAGCTCCGACCGGCAGCCCTCCCCCGATCACCTTGCCCAGGCAAGTAAGATCCGGCGTCACGCCGTACAGCCCTTGCGCGCAGTTCAGATGAACCCGGAACCCCGTCATCACTTCGTCGAAAACGAGCAGGCTGCCGTAGCGGTCCGCCACCTCGCGCAATCCGCTCAAGAAGCCGGGAAGCGGCGGAACGACGCCCATATTGCCGGCGACAGGCTCGACGATCACCGCGGCGATCTCCTCGCCGTAGCGTTCGAAGGCGAGCTTGACCGCGTCCAGGTCGTTGTAAGGAACGGTCAACGTATGCGAGGCCACGCTCTCGGGAACGCCCGGGCTGTCCGGCAGACCCAACGTCGCCACGCCGGAGCCGGCCTTGATCAGCAAGCTGTCCGCATGGCCGTGGTACGAGCCCTCGAACTTCAGGATTTTGCTCCGCTTCGTATATCCGCGGGCCAGCCGCAGGGCGCTCATCGTCGCTTCCGTGCCGGAATTGACCATGCGCACGACGTCGACGGACGGCACGCGCTCGCACACGAGCTCCGCCATCGCCGTCTCCAGCTCGGTCGGCGCGCCGAAGCTCGTGCCTTTCTCCGCGGCTCGCTTGATCGCTTCAACCACCTCGGGGCGGGCGTGGCCCGCGATGAGCGGCCCCCAGGAAAGCACGTAATCGATGTAAGTCTGGCCGTCGATGTCCGTAATGCGGCTGCCTTCTCCCCGTTCGATGACGAGCGGGGTCAAGCCGACCGACTTGAAAGCGCGGACGGGACTGTTCACGCCGCCCGGAATCGAACGCTTCGCGCGTTCGAACGCCGCCTTCGAGCGGGAATCCTTGCGTTCTCGATTGTCGCTCATGTTCGTCACATCCTTATCGTTTATCCGCGCGCCGCCGTCCGGCTTTCCGTCAGCCAGCGCGCGGCGTCTTTGGCGTGATACGTGATGATCAAATCCGCTCCCGCGCGCTTCATCCCGGTCAGCGTCTCCAGGACGATCGCCTTCTCGTCGATCCACCCTTGCAAGGCGGCCGCCTTGACCATCGAATATTCCGCGCTCACGTTGTAAGCCACGATCGGCAAGGCATAGCGATCCCGAAGCATGCGAACGATGTCCAGGTATGCGAGCGCAGGCTTGACCATCAGGAAATCGGCGCCTTCCTCGACATCGGATTGGGCTTCTCTGAGCGCTTCCCTCGCGTTGGCGGGATCCATCTGGTACGTCTTGCGATCCCCGAACTGCGGGGTCGAATGGGCGGCCTCGCGGAACGGTCCATAATAGGCCGACGAATATTTCACGGAATAGGACATGATCGGAACGTTCTCGTACCCTTCGGCGTCCAGCGCCTGCCGGATCGCCGTCACGAAGCCGTCCATCATGTTGGACGGGGCGATGATGTCGGCGCCCGCTTTCGCCTGGGATACGGCCGTCTTGGCGAGCAGCGCGAGCGATTCGTCATTGTCGATGACGGCTCCGCGCGCCGTCTCGCGAACGATGCCGCAGTGCCCGTGGTCCGTATACTGGCACAAGCAGTTGTCCGCGGCGACGGCAAGCCCGGGATGAAGCGTCTTGATCTTGCGGATGGCCCGCTGCGTGATGCCGTCGTCGTCGTATGCGGACGTGCCCAGCGCGTCCTTGCTGTTCGGCACGCCGAACAGCATGACCGAAGTCACGCCGGCGGCGACCAGCTCCGCCAGCTCCCGTTCCATCGTATCGAGCGACCAATGGAAGACGCCCGGCATCGAAGCGATCTCTTCCTGCACGCCTTCCCCTTCCGTCACGAACAGCGGCGCGATAAAATCGGCCGGCTCGAGAACGGTTTCCCGAACGAGGCCGCGCATGGCCTCGGTGCTTCTTAATCTGCGATGTCTGGCTACCGGATACGCCATTCGCTATCCATCTCCTTTCGCGGCGCGGCATCGATCCGCCAACGCCTTCGCTAAACCGTCTATCGTATAGTCCTCGGGCACGATCGTCGGCGACAAGCCGTAGTCCGCCGCCGTCTTCGCGGTGACCGGACCGATGCAGGCGATCTCGCAGCGGCTCAGCGCTTTCGCGGGATGCTCGACGCCGAGCCGCTTCAGCGCCTCCACCAGATTGACTACCGTCGAGGAGCTCGTGAACGTCACGACGTGAATGTCCCCGTTCTCCAGCATTTCCGGCAGCCACGGATCCTGCGGCACCGACAGCGCGGTCTCGTAGACGTCGAGCTCGACCGCGTGCACGCCTCTGGCCGTCAGTTCCTGCGGCAACGTCTTCCGCGCCAGATTCCCTCGCGGAAGCAGCGCCGTCTGGTCCGGCTCGATCCGGCCCTCCAGCCGCTCCAGCAGCCCTTCCGCGCGGAAGCTTTCCGGCAGAAGATCGGCGCGCACGCCGCGCATGGCGAGCGCTTCGGCCGTCTTCGGTCCGACGGCGGCGAATTTCGCGCGGTGGAACCGCCGGATGTCGACGCCGATCCGATCGAGCCACCGGAAGAAATAGTCCACCCCGTTAACGCTCGTCAGCATGACCCAATCGTAGTCTTCGGCGCGGTCGAACGCTTCCCGGATCGCCCGCTCCGCTGCCGGCGAGGCGGGCAACCTCGTCTCGATGACGGGAAACTCGTAAGCTTCCCCGCCCAGCTCGTCGATCCGCTCGACCAGCTCGCTCGCTTGCGAACGGGCGCGGGTGACGAGCACCCGCCGGCCGAACAACGGCTTCTTCTCGATCCAGCCGAGCGTCTCCCGCTGGCGCACGACTTCGCCGACGACGATGACGGCGGGGGGCTTCAGACCGGCGGCCGCGACCTTCGCTTCGATGTCGCCGAGCGTGCCGGCCACTGTTCGCTGCTCCGCCCGCGTTCCCCATTGCACGAGCGCGACGGGCGTGTCCGGCGCTCTCCCGTGCTTGATCAGCTGTTCGCGGATATAGCCGAGCTTGGCGACGCCCATCAGAAAGACGAGCGTGCCGGTCGCGTTCGTCACTTTGTCCCAATAGATCGAATGATCGAGCTTGTCCGGGCTCTCGTGCCCGGTAATGACGGAAAAGGAGGAAGCCATGTCGCGATGCGTCACGGGAATGCCTGCGTAAGCCGGCACCGCGATCGCCGAAGTAATGCCGGGAATGATCTCGTAGACGATGCCGTGTTCCTTCAGCAGCTCGGCTTCTTCGCCGACCCGGCCGAATACGGTCGGGTCCCCGCCCTTCAGCCGGGTCACGGTCTTGCCTTGCAGCGCGAGCTTGACGAGCAGCCGGTTGATCTCCTCCTGCTTCATCGTGTGCCTGTCCGGAAGCTTGCCGACGTAAATGGTTTCCGCTCCCGGCTTGGCGAAGTTCAGCAGCTGGGGGGCGGCCAGACGGTCGAAGACGACGACGTCCGAGCGCTTCAGCGCCTCGAGCCCGCGAACCGTGATCAGCTTCGGGTCTCCCGGCCCCGCGCCGACCAAATAGACGATGCCTTTGTCCATCGCGGTCAAGCCCTCGCCTCCGCCAGGATATCGTCAGCCCCGCGCCGCAGCAGCGCTTCCGCCACCGCCGTTCCGACATCCTCCGGGTCGGAGCCGGCGGATTGTTCCTTCAGCAGGCGGCTGCCGTCCGGGGAGGCGACCATGCCGCGCAGTTCGACTTCGGACGGCTCGCCGCCGGACCGCAAGCTCGCGTGCGCGCCAATCGGCACCTGGCATCCGCCGTTAAGCAGGCCGAGCAGCTTGCGTTCGGCCGCGACGGCGCGAGCGGTCGCCGGATCGTTCAACCGGTCGAGCACGCCGAGCAGCTCGGCGTCGGCGCCGCGGCATTCGATGGCGAGCGCGCCTTGCCCGACGGCCGGCAAGCAGACTTCGGGCGGCAAATATTCGGTAATGCGGTCCTTCCAGCCCATGCGATGCAGACCCGCGGCCGCGAGCAAGATCGCGTCGAAGTTATCGTCAGTCAGCTTGCGCAGCCGGGTATCGATGTTGCCCCGAATCGACTCGATGCGGAAATCGGGCCGATAGGCCTGCAGCTGCGCGGCGCGGCGAAGGCTGCTCGTCCCGATCCGCGCGCCTTGCGGCAAGTCCGCAAGCGGCTTGCCGTCCCGGCTGACGATGCAATCCCGCGGGTCCTCCCGTTCCGGCACCGCTCCGATGACGAGGCCTTCGGGCAGCTCGAACGGCATGTCCTTCATGCTGTGAACGGCCATGTCGATCTCGCCGCCGAGCAGCGCTTCTTCGATTTCCTTGACGAACAGCCCCTTGCCCCCGACTTTCGATAACGTGACGTCCAGAATCCGATCTCCGCGCGTCACGATCGGCTTCACTTCAAACGTATAATTCAAGCCTTTCCTCGCGCAAATCTCCCTAAGCAGGCCGATCGTTTGATTCGTCTGCGTCAGCGCCAAGGCGCTCTGCCTCGAGCCGACGATTATATTCCGCATTCGGCATCATCCCTTCTGGTCTTTGGCCCGTTGCCGCAAGCGGGCGACGACTTGCTCCGCATCGTCCGGCCGCCCGGCCGCGCGCCATTCGGCGAGCGCTTCTTCCGTCGCCGCGGCCCGCAGCAGGGCGCGGCGTTCCGCCGGATCCGGGACCGTCCGCTTGACGATTGTCCGGATCGTCCGCAGAGCGATCATGTACTCATTGTATTCCGGCCCGTACCGCTCGGCAAGCTCGCCGATAATTCGCGAAGCGAGCGCGGGCCCGGCCCCGGAAGAGCTGGCCGTAAGGACGAGACCGCCTTGCCGGTGCACCGCCGGCACGAGGAAATCGCCCTCGTCGCCTTCGTCGGCCACGTTTACCGGTACGGCCCGCGACCTGGCCCATGCCGCGATGCGCCGATTGACCTCCGGCAGGCCGGTCGCGGCGAACGCCAGCGCGACCCCTTCCAGGTCGTCGGCTGCGGCCTCCCGTTCCGCCCAACGCAGATGCCCCGTTTCCGCCCACTCGCGAACGGCCGGGGTCGCGCTCGGACTGACGACGAGCACGTCGGCCTCGGCTTGCAGCAGCCCCGCCGCCTTTCTCTGCGCCACGGGGCCCCCGCCGAATACGACGCATTTCCTGCCGGCGAGCTTGATCATCATCGGATACCATTCCGCCATGCGGAGCCACCTCCCGCTCGTAACGACGCTTTATCCCGGGCGCGACGCCCGCCGCTTCAGACAATTTGGTGAAACGAAGATACGGGACTGGCGAAAAAGCCGACCACGAGCAGCGAATAGCCGAACAGATTCCATCTGGCCAGCCTCGTGCCGTCGTCCCGAAAGCCGAACCGGCGGACGAGATAGACGACGTAAGCCGCGGCCGCCGCGAAAGAGAAGACGACTTTCTCGTCCAGCAGCTTGATCGGCTCGTCCCCGAGCAGCAGCGCGGCCGTCCCGGTAGACAACGACAAGAGAAGCAGCGGCACGCCGACCAAACAGGCGCGGAAGGCGTACTGCTCGATGCGCTCGAGGCTCGGCATTCTGCTGATCGCGTGAGTCCACTTCTTCCTTTTTAATCGGGTATGCAGGAAGAGATACATAAAGCCAAGAATCGCCGCGATCGTCAACAAAGCGAAAGCAAGCGTGATCAGACTGACGTGCATGATCAACAGCCTTCTCGCCGCCTCCCAAGGCTCCAGCTCGGACGCCCGGCTCGGGCGCTGGATCAGGTTCAGCGCGAATACCGCGAATCCGACGACGTTGACGAGCAGCACGAGCATTTCCGCCCTGATGATCCGGTTAAGGACGAACGAAGCGGAGACGAGCATCCAGGATACGAAGAACAAATAGTCCTTCAGCGTCAGCTCCGGCACGGTAAACCGCTCGGCCAGGAACGCGAGCAGAAATGCGCCCTGGAGAACCCACACAAAAACAAGCAGCCCCGTTCCCGCCTTCCTGGCGCTCCGGTTGCCGGAAGCGGCGTCGGATACGAAGAAGAGCAAGCTCAGGGCATAGATGTAAAGTATGGCGTCGGTCAACCAATCTTGCGTAATCATGAGGGCAGCGCCTCCGGCTTCCGATGCGTTATTTGAGCGCTCCCGCGAGCTGGGATAGCAACCGGTCGACGTCCAGCACGGCGCCGCCCGCTTCCTTGCGTTTTTTGAACTCCGCCGTCCGATCGGCTCCCTGCGCCGCCTTCAAACCCTCGACCTCGTCTTCGAGCGCGAACAGCTGCACGAACAGCGCCATCGCTTCGTCGCTGCGCTTCTCGGCGGCGAGTTCCTTGATCCGCAATATCGGATCGTGAATCACTTGGTTGACCATGCTCTTGGTCAATTTGCGGATCACCTTGGTCTGTCTCTCGTCCAGATCCGGCAGCTTGCGGAGCATGCTGTCCATCGTGCTCTCGTGGACGGCCGCGGCCCGATCCTGCAGCGCCCGGATCAACGGGCTGACGCCGAGCGTCGCGTACCATTGCCGGTAAGCTTCCTGCTCTTCGGCGATCATCTTCTCGATGATCGCCGCCTCCTTGCGCCGCTTGATCATGTTCGTCTCCACGATGCCTTCCAGGTCGTCGATGTCGTAGAGGAAGACGTTCGCAACGTCCCCGCAGGAAGGCTCGATGTCGCGCGGAACTGCGATGTCGATCAGGAAAATCGGCCTGTTCTTGCGCCCCGACATCGCCGCTTCGACGTGTCCCCGCTCGATGACGAACCGTTCCGCGCCGGTGCTGCTGATGACGATGTCCATGTCGCCGAGCATGTCGATCGCCTCGGAGAAGGACATCGCGGAGCCTTCGAAGCGGTCGGCCAGCTCCAGCGCTCTCTCCACGGTGCGGTTGACGACGAACACTTCCTTCGCTCCGTTCGCGTGCAAGTGGCGGGCGGTCAGCTCGCTCATCTTCCCGGCGCCGACGATCATCACCTTTTTGTCGTCGAATTGGCCGAAAATCCGCTTGCCGAGCTCCACGGCCGCGTAGCTGACCGAGACGGCGCTTTCGCCGATCGAAGTCTCGGTGTGGGCTCTCTTGGCGAGCGTGATCGCTTGCTGGAACAAGCGGTTGAATATCGTTCCCGTCGTCTTCGTCTCCCGGGCAAGGAAGAACGCGTCGCGAACTTGGCCGAGAATTTGCGTCTCGCCTATGATCATCGAATCCAGACCGCAGGATACTCGGAACAAATGCTCCATCGCGCGGTCGTCTTCGTACATGTAGAGATGGGAATTGAACTGCCGGCGCGGAATTTTGAACCATTGCTCCATGAAGGAACGAATGTAATGTCCGCATACGTGCAGCCGATCCACGACGGCGTAAATTTCCGTCCGGTTGCAGGTCGCCACGATAACGCCTTCGAGGATGCCCGTCGTTTGCCTGAGCGCCTGCAGGGCAAGCGGCATCTCGCGTTCGGACAGCGCGAAGCGTTCCCGGATTTCCACGGGAGCGGTGCGGTAATTCAATCCGACGACAATCAGATGCATGGCAACCACCTGGCTTTCAGTAAGAAATTCGGCGCGGACTGGCCCGCAATCTTCGAATATTATAGCATAGTTGCGGGCATGCTTCTTTGTTAAATATGAAAACTTTATGAAAAGGGTTCGGAACTTTTTCTATTGTCGTCGATTTTGCCTTTCCGTATTCTTCCCCTTCATGAAAAAAGAGCCGCGGGAGACGCCCGCGGCCAGCTTGATTGCGTTATTTGACAAGTTCGACTTGCTTGATTACCGGTTCCTCGACTTGCAATTCCCCGAGTCCCCGGACGAGCTTCTTCGCGTAGGTTCTTTCCGGCTTCAGGACGTTGACGAGATAGTCGATCGCCGCTTGCGGATCCACGGTTTCGCCACAAGTATAACAGTCGATCGCGGCAAAACCTCTCTCAGGATACGTGTGAATGGAAAGATGACTTTCCGATAGCATCACCAATACGGTCGCGCCTTGAGGCTCGAATTGCTTCGCTTGAACCGAGAGTACGGTCGCGCCGCAGGCTTCGGCCGCTTCCACCATGTGCGATTGGAGAAGTTCCGCACTGTTGAGTAAATCGGTGTTTCCTCCCCATGTGTCAACCGCAACGTGCCGCCCGAAAGTCGAATATTCCATCTTTCGGTTCCCCCTTCCTAGGAATAAAATTGTGAAACTGATTTCATCCGCTAGGACCTACGTCATTCACTTGGAGGGAATTTGCTCTCACCGCATTCCTTGAGTGAATCCTGGTTCCTAATGTATTGTGTTGTCAACGAATCTAAAAATAACATCTATCGAACGTAATTGCAATACTTTTTTTCGAACCGGAGCGTTAACCGATTTTTCGCGGCGCGGCAAGGCTTGGCCAATCGAGGAGCGATCATTGCCAAAAAAAGGGGACGTCCCCCAGGCCGATTCACGACCCGACGGGACATCCCCCGAGACCGTCGCCGTTCGCGGTCAAGCTTCGAGCACGAACAACAGACGGCTATGGTATTTCAACTTTTGATCAATTTCAGCGATGAGTTCGGGTTCCTTCGTCTGGTTGCGCAGGTCCAGCAATTCGTTGACCGAGCCGCGCAAACGACGGATCTCGTCCTCGACGGACAGGCGATTGAACAGCGTCTCCAGCTCTCCCAGCTCGTTGCCGCGCTCGAAAACCGTCTTCAGCGACGTGCCGTCAGACTCCACGATCCGGGCGACTTGTCCTTGAATGTAGTGGTAGATCATCGTAAAGTCGCGATAAATCCGGTTGACAACTGCATCTCCTTTAAAAGAGGATACGAGTTTTCGCAACGCGTTGGTCAATCTCGGATGAACGACCCGGCAAGTGAGCGCGCAGCGATAGCTTCCATCGACGCGTTCGAACGTCAGGCGAATGGATTCGCCCCCGACGTCGTCGGCGAGCACGATCTCCTGATTGCCGTTATCCAGGACGAACACTTGCAGCCTGAGCTGTTGAACCTCGCACAGGGCAAGTAATTTCGGCATTTCGGCTTCCGTTACCGACAGGCTGGCGTTGACATACTCGGTGGCTACGCGTTGAGCCATAAAATCTCCTCAATTCCCATTGTCTTGCGATTGAATTGCGCGATTGCTACTCTTATTATAAGCGAAATCGCGAACCGTTTCCTCTCTCCCGAACGCGATATTCACGGAAAAATCGCCTTAATTCCGATTCCTCCCGCGTTCCGGCCGAACTTTTACCCGTTATGCTCCGTTTCCTGCACGAAGTTAGGGGGTTCAGAGGGGGAATTTAACGGTATTCCTGCCGCTTGCGCGATCATGCTCCATAATTCTTCCCTTCCTTGTCCGGTGACCGACGAGAACAGGACGAGAGGAACGTGTCCGGGCATGCCGAGGCTTTGGCGAATGACTTTCATATGCTTCTGCCATTGGGAACGAGAGATTTTATCCGCTTTGGTCGCGACGACGATCATCGGGATGCCGTAATGCGCCAGCCACTCGTACATCCGGACGTCATCCGCGGACGGGGGATGGCGAACGTCGACGAGCTGAAGCACCAGCTTGAGCGGCTCCCTGCCCCGCAAATATTTCTCGATCATCCTGCCCCACGCTTCGCGCTCCGACTTGGACACGCGAGCATACCCGTAACCGGGAAAATCAACGAAGAACAGCTCTCCGTTGATCCGGTAATAATTCAGCGTTTGCGTCTTGCCGGGCTGCTGGCTCGTGCGGGCCAGATTGCGGCGCAGCAGCATCCGGTTGATCAGCGAGGACTTGCCTACGTTGGAGCGGCCGGCCAAAGCCACCTCCGGCAATCCCTCCGCCGGATACTGGCCCGGCCCGACCGCGCTGATCACGAATTCCGATTGCTTGATTTTCATATTCGATGCCGTTCTCCTATTCGTCTCGATAAAAGGACTTCGCGTTTAATGCGCGCCGAGCGAAGTCGCGTCGTCTTGCCCGTCCTCGGAAGACTCGATTCCCGAAGCCTCCTGCTCCAGATCGGCGTCCGTCCGATCGGAAGCCCCGGCTTCTCCCGCAATCGGGAAAAGCGATTCGGTCAGCGCGTGTTCCAGCACTTCGTCCATATGCGAGACGGGAACGAACGCCATGCTCTCCCTCACGCTGTCCGGGATGTCGCGCAGATCCCTTTCGTTGTCCATCGGAAGCAGCACCTTCCGTATGCCCGCACGGTGGGCGGCAAGGGACTTCTCCTTCAGTCCTCCGATCGGAAGCACCCGTCCGCGCAGCGTAATCTCCCCGGTCATCGCCACCTCGCGCGACACCTTGCGCCCCGTCAGCGCGGAGATCAAGGCGGTCGCGAGCGTGATGCCTGCGGAAGGGCCGTCCTTCGGAATGGCGCCTTCGGGAATATGGATATGAATATCGTTCTTCTCGTGGAATTGCGGGTCGATGCCGAACTCGTTGGCGCGGCTTCTCGTATAGCTGAACGCCGCTTGCGCGGATTCCTTCATCACGTCGCCCAATTGTCCGGTCAACGTCAGCTTGCCGCTGCCCGGCATGATCGTCACTTCGATCACGAGGGTATCCCCGCCGACTTCGGTCCACGCGAGCCCCGTCGCCGAGCCGATCTGGTCTTCCCGTTCGGCGAGACCGTAGCGGAATTTCGGCGGGCCGAGCATTTCCTTCAGCTTGTCGGCGTCGACGACGATCGGAGCGGCGCCGGGATCGGCGACGATCGCTTTGGCCGCCTTCCGGCAGATCGAGGCGAGCTGCTGTTCCATGTTGCGAACCCCGGACTCTCTCGTATAATGGCGGATGAGCGTCAGCAGCGCATCGGGTTCGAGCGAAAGCTGGTCGGCTTCGAGCCCGTGATCCCGCTTTTGCTTCGGCAGCAGGTGCCGCTCCGCGATCTGCTCCTTCTCAAGCTCGGTATAGCCCGGCACCTGAAGCAATTCCATACGGTCCAGCAGCGGCCGCCGAATCTGGTGGACGACGTTGGCCGTCGTCACGAACATGACGTTGGACAAGTCGTAAGGCAGCTCCACGTAATGATCGCTGAACGTCGTGTTCTGCTCGGGATCGAGCACTTCGAGCAGCGCCGAGGACGGATCGCCCCGGAAGTCCATCGCCATCTTGTCGATCTCGTCGAGCAGGAACACGGGATTGGCCGTTCCCGCGTTGCGCATGCCCTGCAGAATCCGTCCGGGCATCGCGCCGACGTAGGTGCGGCGATGGCCGCGGATTTCCGCTTCGTCCCTGACGCCCCCGAGCGAGATGCGGACGAATTCGCGGCCGAGCGATTTGGCGATCGACTTCGCGAGCGACGTCTTGCCGACGCCCGGAGGTCCGACCAAGCACAGAATCGGGCCCTTCATCTTCTTGACCAGCTTCTGGACGGCCAAATATTCGAGCACGCGCTCCTTCGGCTTGTCAAGCCCGTAATGCTCGTCGTTCAAAATTTGCTCGGCTTTGGCGATATCGAGATCGTCTTCCGTCATTTTGCTCCACGGAAGGGCGATCAGCCATTCGACGTAATTTCGGATGACGCCTCCTTCCGCAGATGAAGCGGGCATCTTCTCGAGCCGATCGATTTCCTTCTCCACTTTGGCGGCGACCTTCTCCGGGAGTTCGGCCTCGGTCATCTGGGCCCGCAGCTCTTCCGCCTCTCCGGCGCGCCCTTCTTTCTCCCCGAGTTCCTTCTGGATCGCCTTCATCTGCTCGCGCAGGTAATATTCCTTCTGCGTCTTCTCCATTTGCTTCTTCACGCGCTGGCTGATCTTGCGCTCAAGCTCCAGCACTTCCCGTTCATTGCCCAGGAAATCGAGCAGCTTCTCGAGGCGCGGACGGACTTCGACCGTCTCGAGAATTTCCTGCTTGTCTTTGATCTTCAGCGACAGATGGCTCGTGATGACGTCGGCCAGCCGGCCCGGCTGATCGATATCGGAGACGGCGGCGAGCGTCTCGGGCGTGATTTTTTTCGATAAGTTGATATAATGCTCGAATTGGCTGAGCACGGCGCGCATCAGCGCGTCCAGCTCGGAATCGTCGGATTCGGTCTCGTGAAGCTCGTGCGCGAGCACTTCGTAATATTCGTCGTTCGGCAAGTATTGTTCGATTTCTGCCCGGCTGGCGCCTTCCACCAGCACGCGGATCGTTCCGTTGGGCAGCTTCAGCATCTGGCGGACTTTGGCGATCGTGCCGATCCGGTATATATCCTCTTGCGTCGGTTCTTCGATATTGACTTCCGACTGGGAGCACAGCAGGATCATATGGTCGTCGACCATGCACTGCTCCAGCGCCTTCACGGACTTCTCCCGCCCGACGTCCAGATGAAGCACCATGCTGGGATAAACGAGTAGCCCTCGAAGGGGCAGCAGGGGGATGGAACGGCTCTTCTGTTTGCTCGAACCCATCATTGACGCACCTCGCAGTCTGGAACGATTTCAAACACTTCAGTCATTGTATCAAATCCGTCCGCCCGCCGCAAAAATAGCCGCCCCGCCGGGCGGCTATTTTCCGTTGTCCCGATTGTCAACCCTCGGCCCGCCGAGGTTGTCCGTCCATCGCGCGCGGCTCGGCCGGGGCGCCCCCAGCGTGCAGCACCGAGCCGGCCGCCGCCGCCGCGAACGAATCCGCAGCGACCGGCAGCTCCGCCGCCGGTTTCAGCGCTTCCTCGCGATTCATCCGATCGCCGAACACGTGCAGGAACACTTCTTCCATCCGGTCCGTCGGAATGACCTTCACGCCTTCCAGCCCTTCGAAGATCGCTTGCCAGTTCTCCCTCGGAATCAGAACCGTCTCCGCGCCGGATTGGAAAGCCGCCTCGACTTTGGCGACGACGCCGCCGACCGGCTTGACCGCGCCGTGAATGCTGATCTCTCCGGTCATGGCGAGCTTGTTGTCTACCGGCCGGTTCATCAGCGCCGAAGCGATGGCGACCGCCATTGCTACGCCCGCGGAAGGGCCGTCCACCGGCGTGCCGCCGGGGAAATTGACGTGAATGTCGAAGTTATCCGGCTGAAAGCCGTGGCTCCGCAGCACGGTCAGCACGTTGTCGAGAGAGCCTTTGGCCATGCCCTTGCGCCTGAGTGTGCGTTGGCCGCCTCCAAGCTCTTCCTCTTCGACGACCCCCGTAATGTTGAACTGGCCTTTGCCCGGCTGCGCCGGAATCGCCGTCACCTCGATCTCCAGCAGCGCGCCCATGCTCGGCCCGTATACGGCAAGCCCGTTCACGAGACCGACCTGCGGCTTGGCCGGCACCTTGCGATCGGGACGCGGCGGAAGCTGACTGCTGTTGACGACCCATTCGACATCCGCGGCGCCCAGCTCGTCGCGATTCTCGGAAAGCGCGAGTCCTGCCGCGAGTTGAATGATATTGACCGCCTCCCGTCCGTTCGTCGCGTAGCGCTTGACGACGTCGAGCGCTTCCCGGCGGGGAGCGAAGCCGATTTTCTGAATCGCGTTTTCGGCGATTTCGGCGATCTCATCCGGCGTCAACGGGCGAAAATACACTTCCATGCACCGGCTGCGCAGCGCAGGCGGCAGCTCTCCCGGGGACCGGGTGGTCGCTCCGACGAGCCGGAAATCCGCGGGCAAGCCGTTCTGGAAAATATCGTGAATGTACATCGGGATGTTCGTATCTTCCGCGTGATAATAGGCGCTTTCCAGGAATACCTTGCGGTCCTCGAGCACCTTGAGCAGCTTGTTCAATTGAATCGGATGCAGCTCGCCGATCTCGTCGATGAACAGGATGCCCCCGTGGGCTTTCGTCACCGCTCCGGGCTTAGGCTGCGGAATGCCCGCGACGCCCATCGCGCCGGCGCCTTGATAGATCGGATCGTGCACCGAGCCGATGAGCGGGTCCGCGATGCCTCGCTCGTCGAACCGGGCCGTCGTGGCGTCGATTTCGGTGAACTTCGCGTCCAGGCGAAAGGGAGACTGCTTGTTCTTCTTCGCTTCCTCCAGGATCACCCTTGCGGCCGCCGTCTTGCCGACGCCGGGCGGGCCGTAGACGAGCACATGCTGGGGATTGCCGCTGCAGAGCGCGGCTTTGAGCGCCCGCAAGCCTTCCTTCTGTCCGACGATGTCGTCGATCGACACCGGCCTCGTCCGTTCGGACAGCGGTTTCGTCAGCGAAATGGAACGCAGCTTGCGGAGCTTGTCCATTTCCTTCCGGGATTCCCGATCCACGGCGCTGCGGTTGCTCTTCTGATTGCGCAGCAGATTCCAAAAATAAATGCCGATCACGACGGCGAAAAACACTTGAATCAACATCAGGATCATGCTTAAAGTCATTATCGATCATCCTCCCCGATCACGCCCTCCGGGTCATGTTCGGCATCGCGCTTGCGAAACGTTGCTAATGAAAACGGCACCCGGGCTATACTTGGTAGTATTGCCCGAATGCCGGCCGATATAGTCATGGGGCCCGCCGCGGAAGCCGATTTTTATGCCCGCAGACCCAACATTTCCCGAATGTCGTCTTCCGTCAGGGCGGTCAAGGAGGACTCGCCCGACTGAACGATTTCGTCGATCAAATCCTTTTTCCGCCGTTGCAGCGCCAGGATTTTCTCCTCGATCGTGCCCTGCGCGACGAGCTTGATGACGTGGACGACCTTCTTCTGTCCGATCCGGTGCGCCCGGTCCGCCGCTTGCTGCTCGACCGCGGGATTCCACCACAGATCGAACAGCACGACCGTATCCGCGCCGGTCAAGTTCAATCCCGTACCGCCGGCTCTAAGCGAGATCAGGAACAGATCCCGTTCGCCCGCGTTGAACGCCTCGCACATGTCCACGCGCTCCGCGGAAGGCGTAGAGCCGTCCAGGAGGAAATAAGGAATCCCGACCCCGTCCAGTTCGCCGCGGATCAACTCGAGCATCGACGTGAACTGGGAGAAGACGAGGAGGCGCTTGCCTCCGCTGCGGCATTCCCCGATCAGCTCCAGCAGCTGTTCCAGCTTGCCGGAGCCGCCTTCGTAGCCTTCCAGGAACAAGGCCGGATGGCAGCATAGCTGCCGCAAGCGGGTCAGTCCGGCCAGTATCTTCATCCGGTTCCGGCGAAATCCGTCCGCTTCGGCCAAATCTCGGGCCACGTCCGACTGCAGCCTCTCCAGATAGGCCAGATACAGCCGCTTCTGCTCGAGCGTAAGTTCGGACGGGCGCAAGCTTTCGATTTTGTCCGGCAGCTCCTTGAGCACGTCGCTCTTGAGCCGGCGAAGGATGAACGGACGGACGATGCGGGCGATTTTGTCGCGGGGCATACCCGAGAACGCCTTGCGGGAGCCGAACAGCCCCGGAACGATCGCTTCGAAGATCGACCACAGCTCCTCCAAGGCGTTCTCGATCGGCGTGCCCGTGAGCGCGAACCGTTGTCCGGCCCGCAACCTCCTGACCGCATGGGCGGTCAGCGACGCAGAGTTCTTGATCGCTTGAGCTTCGTCCAGGAACAAAGCGCGGAACGTTCTCCGCTCGTACCAATCGATATCCCTTCGCAGCAACGGGTAAGACGTGATCCAGACGTCCGCATCCTGCCCGCCGCCGGCCATCAAGTCGCTGCGCTCCCGCGGATCCCCCGCCGCCGCGACCGTTCTCAGGTGCGGCGCGAATCTTTCGATCTCGCGCTGCCAGTTGAAGACGAGCGACGCGGGACAGACGATCAGCGTCGGAGCCGGGGAGGGGCGCCCGGCATCTTCCGGGCCCCCCGATTCGGAGGCGATGTAAGCGATGCTCTGGATCGTCTTCCCAAGTCCCATATCGTCCGCGAGAATGCCTCCCAATCCGTAATGGGACAGCGTCTTGAGCCAACGGAAGCCGAGCTTCTGGTAGTCTCTCAGCACCGGGGCGAGTTCGCCCGGCACTTCGAATTCGAGCTGTTCGGGATGGCGAAGATGATCCCATAGCTTGCGGAGCGACTCGCCGACCTGAACGCCGCCCGGCGCGGCGCCGTACCGGTCCATTAACCGCAAGCCGCGAATCGCGGGCAGCCGAATCCGGGCGTCCCCCGCATGCGGCCGATCGAGATCGAGCTCCTCGAACAAGCGGGCAATTTCCCGGAAGCCATCCCGCTCCAAAGACAGGAATCGGCCGCCCGGCAGCCTGTAGTATTTCTTCTTCTCGACCAGGCTCCGCAGCACGTTCCGGATCTCCTCTTCCTCCATGCCTTCCATGTCGAAAGTCACCTCGAGCCAATTCGTGCCGGCATCGACGTCAACGCGCGCGCGCGGCTCGACCGAAGCGGAGTCCATCGCCGATCGCACGGCATCCGAAGCCCGGACGTCCACGTCCTTCAACAGGGGCAGAATGCCGTACAGGAAGTCGTAGATTTCCTCTTCCCGGTCCAGATACACGTCCTTCCCGTTGAATTTGAAGGAGGCCCGCTCGATCAGCGCCATAATCCGGTACTCGCGATCCAGGTCGCGCATCAGCAGCACGTCCGGCTTCGCGTTCTGCGTCTCCGCCCGGGGAAGCGGAGAGATGACGATATCGTCGTACGCGTATTCCAGCCGCGCGAGCAGCCTGTCGTCCTTCATATCCAAATGCAAGCGGGCGGCGAGCGGCGGGCTGACGATCCGGTCGGCGATAGGCGGGGAGATGCGCACCGGGATCGCCTGCTTCAGGCCGTGGACGACCCGATTGATGAAGGGCTCGATTTGGTCGGGAGGGATCAGCAAGCGCGTCCGCTGTTCTTCCCGGAACAGCTTCTTCAGCTCCGAGAGCCGCTTGAGCGGCTCGGCCTCGGCCCGGAAGACCAGCCCGTTCGCGATCGCAACCCCGTAATCGTCCAGAACGACCGTATTTTTCAATCCTTCGATCGCAAAAACATAGCCTTCTCCGGCTCTGTCGAGCCGAGCCGATACCGGCAGCTCGCCTTCAATCGTCTCCAACGGGTGAATGCCGCTTTTGTCCTCGAATCTGGCGTTTAGCGTACCGAGCAAAGGCAGCATCCTCGTCCACAAGGACGGAGGCACGGCCAACAGCTTCTCTTCCCGGTAAGCGTACGACGAAAGCGAATGAAACAGGTCCCGGTAGATTTCTTCGGCGTTCATCGCTTCCGTCAGCAAGGCGATCATCTGCGCATCGGGCTCCGAGAAGGCGTGTTCGGCGGGGTCGTAAGCGAACTGCTTGGCGAAAGGCATCGGCTCGCCTGCTTCGACACGCTTCAAAAACTCCTTGATCTTCTGCACGACGTACAGCCGGGAATGTCCGATTTTCATCGATGCCGCGAACATCGTTTTGCCCGCGAAGCTCTTGACGAGCTTGAAGCCGAACTCGGTTGCGAGCGTCCGCCGATCCCCTTCTTCCGGTCGAATGCGTTCGGATTCGATGCCGGGGCCAGGCGCTTTGTCGAACATAAAGATCGCCTGCTTCGTGAGCCGGAGATCTCGCTCGGATATCTCTTCCTCCTCGGCAGGCGATCGGTCCGCTTCCGCGTCCAGCAATCTAAACAACGCGGCGACGATGTGCTGGCAATACGACAGCGGGGCATATGAGGCGCAATCGCAGGACGCTTCGAACGCGCCGTCCCGGTCGAAGACGATCTCGACTTCGTGCCGGTCCCGGTTCGAGCCGTTCACGACGACGCGGTAGCTTGCTCCGTCCGCTTCCCTCTTGACGGCAGCCACTTGACCCGAGCGGTAATAGGCTTCTCCCCGCGCATAGGCGGCTTCGCCGCACATTTCCCGGAGCGATTGTAGGTTCAAGGCGAATTCCTTCACGTCCTTTGGTCCCGTCCGCGCATGCGGCTCTCCGCGTTCGTACGGTTAATTTATGCCGTCGGCAACGGCGTATCCGTCGGATCGGCGTATCCGGACCGATACTTTTCGTCGATCTGTTCGCGAATTTCCAAGTTCGTCTTGCCCTGCTGCTTCATTTGCGCCGATTCTACGGCGATCTGCACGCATACGTTGCACCGGGTGCCGTGATCGTCCCATTCGACGGACCCGTCTTCGCGAATTTCGCTCACGAAGCAATTCAAGCTGCTTCGGTGACCCGCGCTTCCGCCGCAGCCGCAATAGCAGGGAATCCATTCCAACGTATCGTCGAGCGTCCCCGCCACCCGGTAAGCGAGCTGCACGGCGTCCGAATGCCCGTCCAAAAAGGACGGCAGCGTCTCCGCGGAAGCCGTGACTTCTCTCAGATCTCCGTTCGGCGCATGGGAGATATGCGCGTCGCGGCCGGCTTGGCCCTGGCCGCACGCTGTCGCCGCGAACAAGCTCAAACTTAAGGCGAATAACGCCGTTTTTCTCATTTTAACCATGCCTCCGCCCCGGTATAACGCCCGTTTCCGCATATGCCGCGGCGATCTGGTCGATTTCCTTTTTCAATTCATTAACGAGCTCGGCCTCGGGCACCTTGCGGACCATTTCGCCGTAGCGGAACAACATGCCCTCCCCGCGGGCGCCCGCAATGCCGATATCCGCTTCGCGAGCCTCGCCCGGACCGTTGACCGCGCACCCGAGCACCGAAACTTTGATCGGCACCTTCAGCGTGGACAAATATTCCTCGACCTCGTTCGCCACGGCGAACAGATCGATATCTAGCCTGCCGCACGTCGGGCAGGAGATGAGCGTCGGGGCGTCGGAGATCAGACCGAACACCTTCAGCAATTCCCTGGCGACTTTGATCTCCTCGACGGGATCGGCGCTCAACGAAATGCGCATCGTATTGCCGATGCCGTGGTTCAGGAGGACGCCGAGGCCGGCCGAGCTCTTGACGGTTCCGGAGAACAGCGTGCCTGCTTCGGTAATGCCGAGGTGAAGCGGATAGCGGATGACTTCGGCCGCTTTCGTATAGGCTTCGATCGCCATCGGAACGTCGGAGGCTTTAAGAGAGACGATGATATCGTGGAAATCGAGCTCCTCCAAAATGCCGATGTGGAACAAGGCGCTCTCCACCATCGCCTCCGCGGTCGGATAACCGTATTTCTCGAGCAGATGGTTTTCCAGGGAGCCCGCATTGACGCCGATCCGAATCGGAATGCCGCGCGCCTTGCACGCTTTGACGACCGCTTCCACCTTCTCCCGGCGGCCGATGTTGCCCGGATTGATCCGGACCTTGTCGATTCCGTTCTCGATGGCGAGCAGCGCCAGACGATAATCGAAATGGATGTCCGCGACGAGCGGGATGCCGATCCGCCGCTTGATTTCCTTGATCGCTTCGGCAGCCTCCTTGTTGTTGACCGTTACGCGCACGAGCTGGCAGCCCGCTTCCTCGAGCCGCTTGATCTCCGCGACCGTCGCCTCGACGTCGGCGGTCTTCGTCGTGCACATGCTTTGGAGGATCACTTGGTTATTGCCGCCGATCGTCAAATTTCCGACCTTCACGGCTGCGGTATCTGTACGTCTGAACATAAGGTTTACTCCCCCGTATACGCCAAAGTCCACCCCGCGACAGGCGGGGTGGAACCGGCAATCTAGGCGAACCGCTCGGCCGAAAGGGCCTGTCGGCGGCTTCCGTCCTGCTCCCGTTACGCGCTTTCTTCTTTTTTCTTGCCTTTCTTCGTCGTCAGCTCCGGCGCCATCTTCTCCTTGATGACCTTCGCGGTCACGACGCAGTTCACGACGTCGTCGCGCGACGGCACCTCGTACATGACGTCGAGCATGACGCTTTCGATGATCGCGCGCAGGCCGCGGGCGCCCGTATTCCGCTTGATCGCCTCGCGGGCGATTTCCTCAAGCGCGCCGCTCTCGAATTCGAGCTTCACGTTATCCATCTCGAGCAGCTTCTGGTACTGCTTCACCAGCGCGTTCTTCGGCTCGGACAGGATGCGCACGAGCGCGAGCTCGTCGAGCGGCTCGAGCGTCGAGATGACCGGCAAGCGGCCGACGAATTCGGGAATCAAACCGAATTTCAGCAAGTCTTCCGGCTGCGCCAGAGACAGGTATTCGCCCGGCTTCATCTCCTTCTGCCCTTCGAGCGCGGAGCTGAAGCCGATTACTTTCTTCCCGATGCGACGCTTGATGATCTGCTCCAGGCCGTCGAAGGCTCCGCCGCAGATGAACAGAATGTTTGTCGTGTCGATCTGGATGAATTCCTGATGCGGATGCTTGCGTCCGCCTTGCGGAGGTACGGATGCGACCGTGCCTTCGAGAATTTTCAGCAGCGCCTGCTGCACGCCTTCGCCGGACACGTCGCGCGTGATCGACGGATTCTCGGATTTGCGGGCGACTTTATCGATCTCGTCGATGTAGATAATGCCGCGTTCCGCTTTCTCCACGTCGTAATCCGCCGCTTGAATGAGCTTGAGCAGAATATTCTCGACGTCCTCGCCCACGTAACCGGCTTCCGTCAACGATGTCGCGTCGGCGATCGCGAACGGCACGTTCAAGATTTTGGCCATCGTCTGCGCGAGCAGCGTCTTGCCCGATCCGGTCGGTCCGACGAGCATGATGTTGCTCTTCTGCAGCTCGACGTCCTCGATCTTCGCCTGGGAATTGATTCGCTTGTAATGATTGTACACGGCGACCGACAACGATTTTTTCGCTTGCTCCTGGCCGATGACGTAGGAATCGAGGATGTTGCGAATGTCTTTCGGCTTCGGGATTTCCTTCAAATCGAGCTCTTCTTCGTGGCCGAGCTCCTCCTCGACGATTTCCGTGCACAGTTCGATGCATTCATCGCATATATAGACGCCGGGACCGGCAACCAGTTTGCGAACTTGATCTTGCGATTTGCCGCAGAAGGAACATTTCAGTTGGCCCTTCTCGTCGCTGAATTTAAACATGTGAACCCTCCTTAGTCACCGTTCCCTCTTCGAAGAAGCCGGCTCGTTTCGTTATGCCAACGGATTGTCGCCCGCGACGGGTTGGGCGACGACCTTGTCGACGAGTCCGTAGGCGACCGCCTCTTCCGCGCTCATGAAATTGTCGCGGTCGGTATCGCGTTCGATTTTCTCGTAAGGTTGCCCCGTTCTCTCGACGTAAATCCGGTTCAGCTTTTCCTTCGTCTTGACGATCCAATCGGCGTGAATTTTAATGTCGGAGGCCTGGCCTCTTACTCCGCCGAGCGGCTGGTGAATCATGATCTCGCTGTTCGGCAGGGCGAACCGCTTGCCGGGAGCGCCCGCGGTCAGAAGCAGGGACCCCATGCTCGCGGCCATGCCGACGCAGATCGTGGACACGTCCGGCTTGATGAATTGCATCGTATCGAAGATTCCCATGCCGGCCGTTACCGAACCGCCGGGGGAGTTAATGTAAAGGTGAATGTCCTTCTCGGGATCCTCGGCCGCGAGGAACAGCAATTGGGCGATTACGAGATTGGCGACGTCGTCGTCTATCGCGCTTCCGAGAAAAATGATGCGATCCTTCAAAAGCCGGGAGTAAATATCGTACGAACGCTCTCCGCGATTCGTTTGCTCGACGACCATTGGCACTAGCATGCGACCAACCCCATTTCTCAATTAGACTGGCGAATCTGGTAATAGTGTAACACGTTCAAAACGGAATGTCATGTTGACGGACCGTTTTCGGGCGAGCGCGGCCGCGTAGCAAGGTTCGCTATATATTCGGGGTGAAAAAGAAGGCACGCGGGGTGCACGTGCCTTGGCTTCGGTGTTCGGATCAAGCGGATTTGCTGTTATCGACAAGGAACTTCACGGCTTTGCGAACTTTCAGATCGGCGGAGATGTTGTCCAAATAGCCGTTCGCCGCGAAAATGCCGCGCAGCTCTTCGGCCGGACGGGCGTACAGCTTGGACAGGTTCTCCAGCTCCTCGTCGATCTCGGCGTCGGACACTTCGAGGTTTTCTTCTTTCGCGATCTGCTCCAGAACGAGGTTGTTGCGCACGCGCTTCGCGGCGTCGCCTTGCATTTGCGCCTTCAGGGCGGCCTCGTCCTGTCCGCTGAATTGGTAATACAGATCGAGGGTCATGCCTTGCTGGCGCAAGCGGTTCTCGAAATCCTTCGTCATGTGGTCGATCTCGGTGTCGACCATCACTTGCGGCACTTCCACCTCGGCGGCCTCGGACGCCTTGTCGACGAGCGCCGATTCATGCGCCGTTGCCGCATCCTTCGTCTTGCGTTCTTGCAGCTTGCTCTTCAAATCGGCTTTGTATTCGTCGAGCGTCTCGAACTCGCTGACGTCTTTGGCGAACTCGTCGTCGAGCTCCGGCAGGCTCTTGCGCTTGATCTCGTGCAGCTTGACCTTGAACACGACGGCTTTGCCGGCCAGGTTCTCCGCCTGGTAATCTTCCGGGAAGGTGACGTTGATGTCCTTCTCCTCGGCGATATTCAAGCCGACGACTTGCTCTTCGAAGCCCGGAATGAACGATCCCGAGCCGAGCTCCAGCGAATAGCGCTCGCCTTTGCCGCCTTCGAACGGCACGCCGTCCAGGAAGCCTTCGAAGTCGATCGACGTGAAGTCGCCCGTCTGCGCGGGGCCTTCGTCCACGACGACCAGCTCCGCGTGGCGCTGCTGCAGGCGCTCGAGCTCCGCTCCCACTTCCTCTTCCGTCACTTCCGCGCTTTCCAGCGGAACGACAAGGCCTTTGTACTCTCCGAGCTTGACTTCCGGCTTGACCTCGACCCTCGCCTTGAATTTGAAGGATTGGCCTTTGCCGAACTGCTCCACGTCGACTTCCGGACGGTCGATCGGCTCGATCCCCGTATCGTCGACCGCTTTCGAGTAGGCTTCCGGCAGCAAAATATCGATCGCGTCCTGATACAAGCTTTCGACGCCGAAACGCGCTTCGAAAATCTGACGCGGCACTTTGCCTTTGCGGAATCCCGGCACGTTCACTTTCTGAACGACTTTCCGGAACGCCTTGTCCAAGGCTGCCGCAACTTGCTCCGCGTCGACTTCAACTTCAAGAACGCCAACGTTCTTCTCTATTTTTTCCCAGTTTGCTGTCATCTTATGCTTCCCCTCCGTAACGTCCTGCCGCCTCGTCCGCGGCAATTCACATAAACCATTCTAGTATAAAACAACATCAAGCCCGAATTCAAGGCATTATTCAATCCGCGCTGCTATGAATCGGTCTGCCTGGGCTCCAACGAATATTGGCGAAGCCACCGCAAAGCTTGCTCGTACCGGAATCGCAATTCGTTCGTGATCCCGTACTGCTCGCGAACGGATTCGTCTCCCGGCCATCCGTGAATTTTCTCCATCAGCAATTGATGCAGCGCCGCGGCCCAAATATCCGCGGAACCGTCGTCGTCCTCGGCCATGCTGTCGTATACAGGGGTCCCGTACGCGATCTCCGCGCTTTCCTTCCAAATATCTTCCGCGAAATAAGCGAGCGTCGGATCCGACACTTCCGCCGCCTGGCGCACGCGCTCCAGCACTTGCTGCACGCCCTGGGGAAACTCCGCGAACGAGAGCGGCGTGTCCGCGGCTTCGACCGTCAACGTCTCTCCGTCCCTAAGGAAGGGTACGGGACCGGACGCGCCTTGCTTGCGCAACACTTGCAGCGCTTTGAATTGCAGGGGCGGAACGTATTCCTCCCTGGCGAGCCATTGCCTGAGAGACAAGTCGATATCCGGGTGGGAGACGTGCATCAATTGGCTCAACGCCGTCAGCTGCCGCGCGGGATCGTCGTCGTTATACAACGTCGCGAGCAACCGGGGGATGTACTCGGCATCGGTCTCGTACCGGTCGGCGACTTTTTTTTGCAGCAGCGATTCCTCGTCTTCGTCCTCTTCGTTCCCGTCCTGTGCCGAATCGTCCGCCGCGCCGACGGCCCCGGGGAACGCGGCCTCCAGCCAGCCGAGCAACGCTTGCCACTCCGTATGATGCCGGTCCGCTTCTCCGCGGCATTGCAGCAGGAAGGACAATAACGCCTTGGCTTCGCCGTAGCGCTCCGTTTCCAGCATTTTGGTCAATTGTATTTGATAATAATCCAATGTTTTCGGAAATAACACCAAATTGTCTTTCGATCGCTCCGACATGGGGGGATTCCCTCCGATTTTGCCTGCCTCGCAGGCTTCGATCCTTCGAAATTATACCACGAACGGAAATAAAAACGCCAAACTTAAGCAAAACCGTCAAAGGAGTTCACCCTGACGGCCCTTTTTCGCGCCTTCTCGCCGTTTCGTTGCGCTTTCCGTTCTTCCGTTTCCGCAGACCATTCGGACTGCCCATCGCTCCGAACCGTTCGGACAGAGGATCCGCTAATTGTGAACAAAACCGGGATTTGCGCACCTTCGCGGACACAGGATCCGTTATTCGTCTCCGAGATGGCGATTTCGGCCATTGAACATCGAAATAGCGGATCGTCTGTCGAATCGCCATCAAAATGAGGGGGTTTCGGCAAAATAAGGTCTTCTGTGTCCGATAGCAAAAGATCAAGTGGGTGACAGGACCCTCCCTATCGCATGCGAGGGGCCGATGCGAGTCAGGGACTGATTGCCGGAAACGGCAACGTCTGAACGGAATAGCGTTACGCCATCGTCTTATTCCGCGCCGGGGCGCCGGGGAGCCGATGCCCTGGTGCGGTCCGATTCGGAATTGATTTCCGCCTGGCCCGCATGCTATCATAAGCTTGAGTTCCGACTTGCGCGCGGGTGTAGTTCAATGGCAGAACGCCAGCTTCCCAAGCTTGAGGCGAGGGTTCGATTCCCTTCACCCGCTCCATGCGAATCCTCTTCTCCGGAAGAGAATCGGAACCCGAATGGGCCGGCTGTCCGCGATCGCTTCCCGGAATCGCCGAAACCGGCCGACAAACCTAGCGTATCCCGCCCGCGACGCTGGTTTTTTTATTTTCGGGCAATCGAGGAGGATCGCGTATGAAATTCGTCGCCGGCGGAGCTTCCGTAACGTGCCCTTGCTGCGGCAACGACACGTTCGACAAGGATTATCGCCAGTTGAATTCCCGGGGAGCCACCTTCTTGGGATTGGACTGGGCGAACCGCAACGCCACGATTCTCGTGTGCAAACGTTGTTCCTACATCATGTGGTTCATGGAAGAGCCAAGCGAGGAATAGAGAGCGTCGCAAGTCGCAAATAAGTTCTTGCAGAGCGAATTTAATTGTGGTAATATACTTTTTGCGTGTCTCAGTAGCTCAGCTGGATAGAGCAGCGCCCTTCTAAGGCGTCGGTCGGGGGTTCGAATCCCTCCTGGGACGCCACGAACAATTCAATCTACAAGAATCGATATATCCAGGCAAAGAGATGTCCCTTAAGGTCGCGAGAGTGATCCGAGGGGGCATCTCTTTTTTTGCGTGTTGTTCCGAGTCGATTCATGGCCGACTTTCCGATCCGCCTCCGGCAACCATCCGCTCGGCCGCTCATTCGAGTTTGTCCGGAACCGCCTTGTCGCGGCCGCCGCGCACGGTCTCGTCGAACAGATAGCCCGCCTCCCGCCGACCCCAATCGGCTTCCGTTTCCTCCATTCTATTGTCTCGGATCGCGATTCCTAAACGCGGGCGCACCGCAAGCGAAAAAAGATAAACAAGTATCTGTGCGAATGCACTTACCGTATGTTTATCCCAACATAAACTAAGAGGGTGATACGCAATCACAATTCGACATCCGGTGGTGATAAAATGAGTTATCCAGTCGGCGGCGTTGGAACGGGTTCGTGCTGCGGATACGGCGGAACCGGTGGAGCCGCGTTCGCGCTCGTGCTGTTCGTCCTGTTGGTCATCATCTTGAAAGCTGGCTTCTGTTAACTTAATCGCCCTCCGCAGTCGAATCAGTCCGATTCCCGGATGATCAAGACACGGTCAATCCCCGCCCGGTCCGACGACCGGGCGGGGATTGCTCGTTATCGTCCGGAACGGCGGCAAATACGGAACGGGACCGTCAGCGGTTATGAGGCTGCGCCGGATTGTTCTGGGCCGGATGAAACGTATTGTTCTTCAGCGTCTCTTCCACGAAATCTTCGCCCTTCTTGGCGATCTGATTCCCTTTGTTCTTCTTGAATTTATCCGCCATCGTTCTCACCTCCGGGCATCGGTCGTTGTGCGGCCGCGCGGATGTCCCACGTATTTTATCCGCGGGGACATACATTTTATGCCCCTTTTCGCATATCCATCTTTAAGATCGGTTTGCACAGGAAAGGAGGGCGAAAGCGCATGTGCGGAATTACCGGATGGGTGGACTGGAACGTGGACCTTACGACTCAAGCGGACGCGGTCGAGAAGATGACCGAGACGCTTGAATTGCGCGGTCCGGACGCAAGCGGCACATGGCTTTCCCGCGATTGCGCGTTCGGCCACCGGCGGCTGTCGGTTATGGATCCGGCGGGAGGCGCCCAACCGATGGTTCGCCCCGCCAAAGGCGCGGACAATCACGATTGCGTGATCGTGTATAACGGCGAGCTCTATAACGCGCCCGAATTGCGCAAGGAATTGGAATCGTTAGGTTACCGGTTCCGCACGACGTGCGACACGGAGGTCCTGCTGCTTGCGTACGTCGAATGGGGACCGGACAGCGTGGACAAATTAAACGGCATCTTCGCCTTCGCGGTCTGGCATACGGCCGAACGCAAGCTGTTCATGGCCCGGGACCGCATGGGCGTCAAGCCGCTATTCTATCGAAGAGAAGAAGGAAGACTCCTGTTCGGTTCGGAGCCGAAGGCGATTCTGGCCCACCCGGACGTCCGCCCGGAAATCGACGCGGAAGGCTTGGCGGAGCTGTTCGTGGTCGGTCCGGCGAGAACGCCGGGCCACGGCGTATGGAGGGATTTCCGCGAGCTGAAGCCCGGGCATTGCCTGCAATTCGATCGAAACGGCATGAGAACCTACGCCTACTGGCGATTGGAGAGCGCCGAGCACGAAGACGACGTCGATCGGACGGCCGAGAAGGTTCGCGAGCTGCTCGCGGATACGGTCGAGCGCCAGCTCGCGTCGGACGTCCCGATCTGCACGCTGCTGTCGGGAGGACTCGATTCCAGCGCGCTGACCGCCCTTGCCGCCGACTACTACAAGCGAACGAACCAAGGCCGGATTCATACGTTTTCCGTCGATTACGTCGACAACGACAAGCACTTCCGGGCCCACGATTTCCAGCCCAACTCCGACGCGCCGTGGATCAAGCGGATGAACGAATATTTGTCCACGATCCATCATCCGAAGCATTTCGATACTCCCGAGCTCGTAAGCGCCCTCGAAAACGCCGTTCTGGCCAAGGATATGCCCGGCATGGCGGATATCGACGCTTCGTTGTACTTGTTCAGCAAGGAGATCAAAAAGGAAGCGACGGTCGCGCTGTCCGGGGAGGCCGCAGACGAAATCTTCGGCGGATACCCGTGGTTCCATCGGGAAGAAGCGCTCCGATCGGAGACGTTTCCTTGGTCGCTGGCGACGGGCTTGCGGTCCGACTTGCTGTCCCCCGAGCTTCGGGAGCGGCTGCGGCCGGATCAATACTTGGCCGACCGATACGCCCAAGCCGTCGCCGAGGTGCCGGTCTTGCCGGGAGAGGAAGAGGTCCGCGCGCAGATGAGACGGATGTCGTATTTGAACATCACCCGGTTCATGCCGACGCTCCTCGACCGCAAAGACCGGATGAGCATGGCCGTCGGCTTGGAGGTCCGGGTGCCGTACTGCGATCACAGGCTGGTCGAATACGTCTGGAACATTCCGTGGGAAATCAAAACGGCGGGCATGCGGGAAAAAGGCATCCTGAGAAAAGCGCTCGAAGGCGTGCTCCCGGACGACGTGCTGTACCGGAAAAAGAGCCCCTACCCGAAAACGCACAATCCGAACTATTTGGCGGCCGTGCGCTTCCTGCTGCTCGAGCGGCTGGAAGATCCCGCCTGTCCGCTGCTGCCCCTGGTCGACGCCGGCAAAATCAAGGAGCTCGCCGCGGCCGCCGACGCGAACTCTCATCTGCCCTGGTTCGGGCAGCTGATGTCGGGCCCGCAGCTGTTCGCCTATTTGCTGCAATTCGATTACTGGCTGAGAGCCTACCGCGTCCGCCTCGCGCTATAGAGACGGCGTACATCGAAGAAACCTCCAGGCATCCGCGCCCGGAGGTTTCTCTTCTATGATCGCCCTTCGGCGTTCGCAAGCTTCCGAAGCAGCAAGCGCAACGCGACGCCCCGATGGCTGATCTCGTTTTTTTCATCCAAGGTCAGCTCCGCCATGCCGCGCTTCATGGACGTCACCCAGAATAACGGATCGTAGCCGAATCCTTCGCTTCCCCTCGGACGGTCCATGATCCCTCCCTCGACCGCGCCTTCCGCGGTCAGATGGCTGCCGCCGGCGGGATCGTACAAGACGAGCGCGCACTTGAACCGGGCCGGACTGAGCAGCATGACGGGTTCCGCGCCTTCAGCCGCGGCCGGTTCTCCTCCCGCGACCCGCGCCAGCTCGCGAAGCAGCTTCTCGTTGTTCGCGGCGTCGTTCGAAGGCTCGCCGGCATAACGGGCGGAGTATACGCCCGGGGCCCCGCCCAGCGCGTCCACGCACAGTCCGGAATCGTCCGCAAGCACCGGCAAACCGACGATGTCGGCGACGGCCTTCGCCTTTAAATAGGCGTTCTCCTCGAACGTGCTCCCGGTTTCCTCGATTTCCGGAATGCCATCCGTCTCCCGCAAATCCCGAACCTCGATTCCGAGCTTCCGGAAAGCTTCGCGGAATTCCTTCGTCTTGCCCGCGTTCCGCGTCGCCACGATCAACGCGCCGCCGGCCCCGATCATGGCCGGCCTCCGCCGATTCTCGCTCCCGCCGGGCCGAGCGCATCCTTCTGCATCTCGATCAGCCTGCGGATGCCGTCCTCCGCCAGCGACAGCATTCCGTCCAGCTCCGGGCGGGTGAAAGGCGCTTCCTCGCCCGTTCCCTGCACTTCCACGAACGCTCCCGCGCCCGTCATCACGACGTTCATGTCCACTTTGGCCTTGGAATCCTCTTCGTAGTTCAAGTCGACGATCGCTTGCTCCTGAATGACGCCAACGCTAATGGAAGCCAAATAATCGGTTAACGGATATTTCTCGAACGCGGACGTTTCCGCAAGCTTATGTATCGCCAGAGCCAACGCGACGTACGCGCCGGTGATCGACGTCGTTCTCGTGCCTCCGTCCGCCTGCAGCACGTCGCAATCGAGCGTGATCGTCCGCTCTCCAAGCGCGTGCAGATCCACGACCGAACGAAGCGCCCTTCCGATGAGACGCTGAATTTCCATCGTTCGTCCCGTCAGCTTCCCCTTGGCCGATTCCCGCTGGTTGCGCACGTGCGTCGCGCGGGGAAGCATGGCGTATTCCGCCGTCACCCAGCCTTTGCCCTGTCCTTTCAGAAAAGGCGGAACCCTCTCCTCCACGCTCGCGGTGCAGAGCACCTTCGTGTTGCCGGCCTCGATCAGCACGGAGCCTTCCGCGTATCGATTCGGGTGCAGCGTCACCTTGAACGGACGCAAGTCGCCGGATTGTCTTCCATCGGATCTCATTGCTTAACCTCCCAATCACTCGATCTCCATCATTTTACCAGAGGTTGCGCGCAAAAGCACCCGGCGGCATTCGACCGGCCGTAAGCGAAAAAACGCATATGCTCCGGCAACGCCGGGGCAATATACATGGGGTGGAAAATCCAGGCAGTCATCCTGCGGATATAGAGAAGCTGCGCCTCCTCTCGAAAGCCGGAAGAGACGCAGCTGTTCAACGTGACGGCTCGGCATTACCTTAATCAGGCCTGACGCTGGCTCGGATGGACATATTGTATCGGCCGGCTCTATCCGGCGAAAGCGTTGACGTATGCCGGCCGGGTGACCGGACGATCGTAAGCGCGCAGCTCCGAATCCGTAAACGAATCGTCGCCGTTCATGACGACCTGCACTTGCGGCAGCCCCGCCGCTTCGGTCAGCGTCAGCACGAGCGCCTCCATCATTTCCGACGGGACGGGCGCATCGGAGAGCCTTTCCTCGTCCTGCAGCGATACGTTCACCGTATCCGCCATCTGCGTCAGCCGCTCGATCGTCACGCCGGAATCGATCGGCGAATGAAGGACGCCGGATTGAAGCGGTCCGGCGATCAATTGCTCGAGAGCCGCTTGGACCGGATCGGCTTGCCGGTTGATCAGCCGCGTAACGGGGACGAAATAGCCCTCCCCGCTCGAGGTTCGGGACGAGAAGTACAGCGTGACGCCCATCGCGTATGTCGGTTGGACGTCCTTGGCTTTCTCGACGTTGATGCCCAAGCCACGCGTCAGAACCGGATCGACCGGCATTCCGGAGGCGGGCAAGGAACGGATCGCTTTGCCGCCGACCGACAGCTTTACTTTGTCGATGCCGGGAATTTCCGTCAGCGTCCAGACGAGCGCTTCGATCGCCTTGCGTTCCCGCGAAGCGGGAATGCTAGGGAACGGGGCGACGAAATCGACGGATATCGTTTGCTCCTCTTGATTTTCGGTTACGGAGCTGACTTTCGTTCCTTCCGGCAGCACGGCGACGAAACCGGGCGGGAGCTGGTCGGCCAATTGCTTGTTGGCCGTCATCCAGGCGATCGCCTTCTCCGCGGCGGACTTCGGCGAAGACGGAGCGTTGTCCGCCCTTAACGACATCGGCGCCAAATATTCGTTGCGGTCCAGCAGATACACCGTGATCATCTCGCCGCTAGCCGAAGACGCCAGCCCTTCCGCCTCTTGCAGCATCGCTTGCTCGATGGCGGCCGGAGGCGGATCGATGGCCGTCCGCTCTCCTCCCGGCTTCCCGAGACCGCAAGCGGACAGCGCGGGGACTAGCAGCGCCGCCAGCGCCAGGACCTTCCATTTTCCGGCTCGATCGTTCGTTGGTCTCATGATTAATCCTCCCTCATATTCGTGCCCGTTACGCAGGCGGCCGTTCCACCGGCGCGCCATTTGTAGTACTATGTATACGAGCCCCGGGGGCAAATATGAATGTTTGTCCGGATCCGCTCACGAAGGAGGCCTATGGCTTCGGAAAGGTGTGTTGCACATGTCCCAACCGAATTTATATCGGCTCAACAGCAAGGAAGTCGCCCAAGCCACGGAAGAGTGGCTGACCAAGCGCGGCGTTACCAAAGAGCAGATCGGACAGCTCGTCATGCTGCTGCAGAAAGATTATTTCCCCGAGCTGACGCTCGCGGAGTGCGTGCAGAACGTGGAAGCCGTGCTGGCCAAGCGCGAAGTCCAGAACGCGGTGCTCACCGGCATCCAGCTGGATATGCTCGCCGAGGAGGGCAAGCTCTTGCCTCCGCTGCAAGACATGATCTCCTATGACGAAGGGCTGTACGGCTGCGACGAAATTCTCGCGCTTAGCATCGTCAACGTATACGGCAGCATCGGCTTTACCAATTTCGGCTACGTGGATAAGCTCAAACCGGGCGTCTTGCGAAAATTGAACGAGAAAAACGGCGTGGAAATCCACACGTTCCTCGACGACATCGTCGGCGCGATCGCCGCCGCGGCTTCCAGCCGCATCGCCCACAGAAAGCAAGCCGACCGCGAAGCGGCGGCCGAAAGCGCCCGAGCCAATGCGGAGTAAGCCTGCCCGCCGTCCGCTCGATAGATGATACGAAGCGATCCGCAGGCAACGAAGGAGCTGCCCCGTCCACGACGACAGGGCAGCTCCTTTGTTGTATGGGTTCGGATTTTATCGTTCGCAAGCTTCCTAGGCTTTGCGGTACCGAATCACCGGTCTCATCCCGCCCGGCGTCGCCGCTTCCGTCCGGACGACGTCGCCCGTATTCTCCAGGCGGACGAGATGGGCGATCGTCTCCGCGAGGGCGAAGCGCAAGTTGTGGGGATTTTCCCTTAGGCGAACGCCGAACAGCGCTTCGCATATTTCGAACGCGGTCGATGCCGGCTCGCCGATCGACTCGGCCATCTTCCGCAGCCTGCGCTCGTGGTGGTCGAGCAGCTCCGCGACTCGCGCGCGGAAGCCCGGATACGGATCCCGGTGTCCCGGATAGGCCATTCGTACTTCCAGAAGGCTCAATCGACGCAAGCTGTCCAAGTAGGACAGCAACGGGTCGGGATCCCCGCCGGGCATCCATCCGATGTTCGGCGTAATGTCGGGAAGCGCCTGATCGCCGCAAATCAGCTTGCCGCTCCCCGGATCGTGAAACAGCAGATGCCCCGGCGCGTGCCCTTCTCCCCCGTGAATGTCCCACTCGACGCCGCCCATCGCGAACTTCCCGCCGGGCGACAGCTTCTTCGCCTCCGCCGGCGAAGGCGAAACTTTCGATCGGAAGCCGCTCAGATGCTCCCGGATGCGGTCTTCCAGTTCGGAGGCCAGGCCGTGGGTCAGGAAGGCTTCCGTCATTTCCTCCGTAAACGTTTCGCCCTCGCCCCATAGCCGAATCGCGTTGTCCAGCGCGACCTCGGACATCCATACTTGTCCGCCCGTCCGTTCCTGCATCCATCCGGCCATTCCGTAATGGTCGGGATGATGATGCGTCAAGACGATCCGGCCGATATCCTGCCACCGGATGCCGCGCTCCGCGAGCGCCGCGGTCCAGAACGCTTCGGCTTCCTCCGTGCGCAAGCCCGGATCGATCATCGTCCACCCCGAACGTTCGGGCAGCAAATACGCGTTTACCCATTTCAGCGAAAAGGGAAGCGGGACTCTGGCCTGCAGCCAGCCGTCCGCCAATTCGACCGTCGCCGTTGCTTTCATCGTTTTCTCTCTCCCCCGTCCCAATCCGATCGGGTCAATCACCGATGGATAGATGTCCTCATATGATGGAGTATTCTCGCCAGCCCCCGGGAAGGAACCTACGAAAGCCTTCGCCACGGCAAACGACAAGGTGGAAGGAGCCTTCATCATGTCCACCCCGAAACTCGACGTCCAGGTCGTCAGCTCCGGCCTGTTGTCGGACGACGTCCTGATGCTGGGGGAATCTCTCGCGAAGCAGTGGAGAATACCCGCTCAGCAGCATCTCGCTTTGCAGTTCGGATCGTTCCGCCACTCCGTCGCCGTCGTTCCCGTCCCTCGTTACGGAGGATTGCGGATCAGCCAGACGTTAGCTCGCAGAATGGGCATCTACTCCGGGACGCCGTTGCGTATGCAGTACCAGACTTCGACGAGAACGCTCTCTCTCGGCCCGCTGATCGGCGTGCTCGTCAGCCGCGACCATCCCGATCAGCCGGATCGACCGTTCGGAGACATTACGATGTTCTGCCGCGAGTTGACCGACGCTTGCCGGAATCAAGGCGCCTACGTGTATTTTTTCACTCCTAACGCGATCGGGTCAAGTCTCTCTTCCGTGGAGGGCTGGGTGTACGCCAAAGGATGGCATCGCATGACGCTTCCCGCGCCCAATGTCGTGAACAATCGCTTGACGTCCCGCAAGCTGGAAAACCGTCCGGTCGTGCAGCAATTCATGAGAGAAATCAAGCGCCGGTTCGGCGCGCACGTTTTCAACGAGAAGTTTCTCGACAAATCGGAAGTGTTCGACGCGCTCAAGAAGGAATCTTCCTTGCAGAAATACTTGCCCGAGTCCCACTCCCTGCTGAATTATACGATGCTGAAAAGCATGTGCTCCAAGTACGGTACCATCTTCCTGAAGCCGGTGAAAGGCAGCTTGGGCAAAGGCATTATCCGCGTGTCGCGCGTCGGATCCGACAATTGGCAGGCATCCTACGCGACCGTCGGGGGGACGAAGCGGCAGACGTTCGGCAGTCTGGTCAAACTGTTCTCCACGCTTTCCGGCAAAATGAAAACCGTCCGCTATCTGATCCAGCAAGGGCTTCATTTAATCGAATCCGGAGGCCGGCCCATCGACTACAGGGCGCTGACGCAGAAAAACGCCAGCGGCAAATGGGTCATCACGTCCATCGTCGCCCGGACGGCGGGGAGCCAGCACTTCGTCTCCAACCTGGCCCGGGGCGGCACGCTCTCGACGGTTCGCGAATCGGTCGCGAAATCCAATCTTCCCGTCCAGTTCCGGGGAGACGCTTCTTCGCGCCTATCGAAGGCCGCTCTCGAGATCGCCCGGGGCATCGACTCGTCGATTCCCGCCCATTTCGGCGAGCTCGGCATCGACCTCGCGCTCGACACTTCCGGGCGGGTGTGGCTTCTGGAAGTGAATTCCAAACCGTCGAAAAACGACAACACGCCATTAAAAGAAGGGAAAATCCGTCCATCGGTACGGATGATGATTCAATATGCCCGCTACATTTCCGGTTTTTAAACCGCGAGCCGTCCCTCCTGTCTCATTGGGCGTCCTCGTGTGCGAGCGCGACGGAGACCCCCCGTTCGCCGAATGCTCGTTCATCCGCCGGCTGTGCGTCCTCGGAGCCGGCATCGGGCTGGACGTGTTCGCCTTCGCCCCTTGGACTTGGGAGCCAGCGGACGATACCGTTAAAGGCTGGTCGTGGAGCGAGCGCTCGGGTCGATGGGTAACCGCGCGCAAGACCGCTCCCGGCGTCGTCTACGATCGGGCGTGGCCCGGAACGGCGGAGGAGAGAAACCGCTGCGAATCGGCGATCCGCCGCCTGCGGGAAGCCCGGCGCTTCGCGTTCCTGAACGGGAGACTGCCCCACAAGGCCAAGGTGCAGGCCGCGTTGGCCCGAGACGCCGCGCTGGCCGCCGTCTTGCCTCCGACTTCCTTGTACCGGGGCGCGCCGTCGCTGGCCTCCTGGCTGCGCAAGCACCGCCGGGCGGCCTTCCTGAAACCGGTCGGCGGAAGCCAAGGCAAACGGGTCATCGCCGTCCTTCCCGAAGGGGGCGCGGCGGTGCGGTTGACGGGAAGGGACGCGAACAACCGTCCGTTGTCCCGTCGCTTCGCCAGCGAAGCGGACGCGGTAAAGCGCCTGGAGCGCTGGATCGGTCGAAGAGGGTACTTGATGCAGCCGATGCTGGATCTCGTCGGAAGCTTGGGAGAACCTTACGATCTTCGGGTCTTAACGCAGAAGAACGAGCGGGGACGCTGGGCGATCACCGGCGTCGCAGCGCGCCTCGGAGCGCCGGGTTCGGTAACGTCTAACCTGCACGGAGGCGGAACTGCGGCTCCCGCGGAGGAGACGTTGCGCTCGTTGTTCGGCGAACGACGCGGCCGCGAGCTGCTCGAGGCCGTTCGGGATTATTCGTTCAAGATCGTCGCTTGTCTGGAACAATCATTCGGGCGTTTCGCGGAAATCGGCCTGGATTTCGGGATCGAACGCAACGGAAAGCTATGGTTTCTGGAGGCTAACTCCAAACCCGGACGCGCCGCGATGGACTCCGCGGGCCGCGAATCCGCCTATGCCGCCGCGATGAGACCTCTGTCCTACGCCCGATCCATCCTGCTTCGGCCACCTGGGAGGGTAATTCATGAGTTTGACCATGTGTAACGTCCATTTCACGCAGCAGCCGGAACGTGTCGTATGGTTCTCCAGCCCGCTTGTCAAGCTGCTCAAGCTGAGCGGACGCAAATCGGTAAACGTCAAGCTCGGCAACGACGTCGTTCCCGCCAGGGTGCGAACCGTCAAGCGCAAGGGCAACCACCTCTACATGTCGGCGGGGTTGCGGCGCTCCGTTCGCGTTCCGCTGGCGGGGAACGTCTATCTCACGGGCGATGAAGGCGAAGAAATTCAATTGGGCCCTTTAATCGGCGTACTGACCGACGGCAACAGCGGCAGCGCATCCGTCGCCCCGTTCGGGGAAAGAACCGGTTTCGTCAAGCAATTGCTGCATCTCGGCCGCAAAAAAGCGTATTTGTTCGCTTTCAGGCCAAGAGATATCAATTGGCAGCGAGAGACGATTCACGGATGGTTCCTAGACGGCGGAGGCGGCTGGACCCGGCGGGTCGTCCCGCTGCCCGACGTCGTGTACAACCGGCTTTCGAGCAGGCGCGCGGAGACGGGCACGACGATCACGGCGCTGAGGGAAAGATTCGTGCGCAAGAACATTCCGTTTTTCAACTGGAGCTTCCTGAATAAATCCGATGTCTACAAGCTGCTGGACAACGATCCCGAGGCGCTTCGCCACCTGCCCGAGTCGGTGAACAACCCGCCCCCGGACAAAATCAAGGAATTGCTGGAGAAGCACCAGTTCCTGTACTACAAACCGAGCGGGGGAAGCTTGGGCGCCGGCATCTACAGGCTGACCTACCATCCTCGCAAAGGCTACTTCATCCGCTATCGCCGGAACGGAGGCAACGTCCTGCTGCGGTTCAGCAACTTCGGCAGTCTCATGAAGATGCTGAAGGCCAGGCACGGGGCAAGCTTGAGCAGCTACGTCGTCCAGCAAGGCATTCGGCTCGTCGAAATCGACAATTGCCCGATCGATTTCCGCTTCCATATGCACAAGGACGGCAACAACAAATGGGTCGTGGCCGGAATCGGCGCCAAAAAGGCGGGCAGAGGCAGCGTAACGACGCATATCAAAAACGGCGGATCGCTGATGACGCCGGAACAGGCGCTCAGCCGAACGTTCGGCACGAAATCCGAGGACGTGCTGAAAGAAGCCAAAACGGCGGCCGTCCGTCTATCCGAGGCGATCGAACGGAACTATTCGCATCAGCTGGGCGAGCTCGGGCTCGACATCGGCATCGACAGGGACGGGGAAGTATGGATGTTCGAAGCGAACGCGAAGCCGGGCCGCTCGATCTTCAAGCACCCGGCCCTGAAGGAACAGGGCAAGGCTTCGCTCGAATATATTCTCGAGCACTGCCTTTATTTAAGCAAATTCCGCGGGAGGGATGAGTCTTGACGGCACTCAAAGCTCTCTTGCCTCACGCGAGTTCGGCGGGCTATGCGGAAGCCCCTCCGGATAAACCGGTCGTCGCGATTCTGACGATCGACGACGAGATTCAAGCGTTCCGCGGCAACCGCAACAACTTTCTCGATTTGATCCGCACGGGCGAGCAGATGGGCATTCTCGCCTACGTCGTGACGGTCAAGAACATGAAGCTTCAAGCTCCGCGCATTCTCGGCTACACTTACCGCGAAGAAGACGAGTCGTGGGTGTCCGCCTGGTTCCCCAGGCCGAATATCGTTTACAACCGCATCCCGCAGCGGGAAGACGAGCGGCTGCCCCGCGTGAAGAAAAAATTGTCCGCGCTCGTGAAGCAACCGGATATTCGCCTGTTCAACCGCCGCTTCTTCAACAAATGGTCGCTGTTCCAGTGGCTGAACGAAAGCAAAATCACGAAAGTCCACATTCCGGAAACGAAAAAACTGACCGAAGCCGCCACCTTGACCGGGCTGTTGAAGAAGCATCGCCTGCTCTATTTGAAACCGATCCGCGGCAAAGCCGGCGTCGGCATTATGTCCGTCTCCGTGCAGCCGGAAAAAAAGCTGCCCTACCGGCTTCAGATCCAGGAAGAGAAAGGGAGCCGCACGTACCGCTCCGGCACGCTGCGAAGACTGTGGGAGAGAATCAACCGGCAAGCCGACGTGCTCGCCGAGCCCTATATCGCCCAGCAAGGCATCGCGCTCGCCACCGTCAATAACCGGCCGTTCGATCTTCGCGCGCTCGTGCAGAAAAACGGCGGAGGACAATGGGAGCTTTCGGGCGTCGGCGCGCGCGTGGCGGGCAACTCCAGCATTACGACCCACGTGCCGCGCGGGGGCTACATCGACGACCCCGAGAAGCTGCTCGCGTCGATTTTCGGCAAAGACAAGGCCGGCAAAGTGCTCGTCAAGGTCCGAAACGCTTCTTTGACGATCGCCCGGCAAATCGAGCGCTCCAGCCACCATCGCCTCTGCGAAATGTCGATGGATCTCGGCGTCGACGAGACGGGACACGTCTGGTTTTTCGAAGCGAACTCGAAGCCGATGAAATTCGACGAACCGCATATTCGCAACAAATCGTTGGAGAGGATTTTTCAATATAGCTTGTATTTGCACCGGTTGAGGCAGGAAGCCAAGGGGGGCGACACAACTTGAACGCCGGAAAGGCCGACTTGAACCGCCGCGTCCGCGCCTCGATCCGGCTTGCCCGTTGAGGAGGCGAAATGAAATTGGCGCAACCCTTGCTCGGCATTCTTACGTTGTATTTAAATGAAGCCAAAACGCTGGAAGAACGGCCGATTTACGAAAAAATGATCGCCGCGGCCAGACGAATCGGCTTATCCGCCTTCGTGTTCACTCCGCAGGACGTAGACAATGAAGGCGGCAAAATTCATGCGATGGTCTACCATCCCGAAAAGAAAAAATGGGGGAGACGCTGGGTGCGCTTCCCGAACGTGATCTACGATCGCTGCCGCATCCAGAAAAGCTACCGCTTCGAACAGCTTCTCGCTTTCCGCAAGCGGTACGGGCACCTCCTCTTCATGAACCGGCCTCTTCGCAACAAATGGACGATCTATCGAACGCTGAGCAAAATATCCGCATTCCGCTCCCATCTGCCCGCAACGAAGCTGTACCAGTCTCCGGAGGACGCGATCGCGCTGCTGAAAAAGCATTCGACCGTCTACGTAAAGCCGATTAACGGGACGGGGGGACGGGGCATTCTGCGAATCGACCGCTCGCGGGGCGGAACTTTTCTTCTGCAAGGACGCGACCACGGACGCCGCATCGTCAAGCCGAGGCGCGTGTCCCGCGGCGGCTTGCCCGAGGCGCTGCGAAGCTGGGATAAGCGGGGCGACCGGTATATCGTCCAGCAAGGCTTGAATATCAAGCTGCCGAACGGAAGAGTCCACGATTACCGCATGCTCGTGCAGAAAAACGGAGACGGACAATGGGAAGCGACGGGATGCGCCGGCCGGGTCGGACCGCCGCGAAGCATCACCTCCAACCTGCACGGCGGCGGCGAAGCCGCGCCGATGAACGCGCTGCTCCGGCAGTGGGTCGGCAATGAGTCGGCCATCGCGGACATTCGCCAGACCGCCGAACGATTCGGCATCGGCGTAGCCCGTTACTTGGAATCGACTTACGGCGCGTTATGCGAGCTGGCGCTGGATCTGGCGATCGACCGAAACGGAAAATTGTGGCTGCTTGAAGTGAACCCGAAGCCGTCGCGCGAAGTGTTCAAGCAGGCGGGAGAACGCGAAGTCTACAACAAAGCGATCGTCCGGCCGATCGAATACGCGTTATGGCTTTACCGGCAAAAGAAAGGCCATCGCGGCGCCCGAGCGGCCGACGGCGCGACTTCCGGCGCCGGATCGTCTTCCGGCGCTGAATCGGGCTCGAAGGACAACGCGAACGCCGGCGCCGGAAAAGAGCATCGGACGGAAGACAACGCATCGCATCGCCTGAGCGAATATCTATCTTGACGAAGCGGAGGCGCCCCCGACAGACGGAGGCGCCTCCTTCGTTTCATCCCGTTGCCTTCCTTCGCGCGCGGATCGTCTCTGCCGGGATTTATCCCCCGGCCGGCGAATTCGGAAATCGCTCCGCTGAGGATATTTGTCCACGCTAAAATTCATATTCGTACATACGTTGGAGTGTAATCGTTATGTTAAATTTACCGGAGTAGGTGTTCGTACATGCACGTGCTGATCGTGGCCCCCGAACAAATTCCCGTCCCTCCCCCGCTCGGCGGGTCCGTGGAAATTTCCATCCTGGCCATCGCCCGGGAGCTCGCGCGCTCGCACCGGGTCACCATCGTCAGCAGGGCTCACCCCCGCTACCCTCACTATTCGGCTATCGACGGAATTCGCGTGTACCGGGTGCCGACCGGCAAACCGTCGACTTACTTGTCCCACGTGCTGGGCTTTATCCGGGGAAAGAAGTTCGACATCGTTCAGGTCGACAACCGGCCTCATTTCGTCAGGCCGCTGAAGAACGCGCTCCGCGGCACACCCGTCTCGCTGTTCCTGCATTCGTTGACCTTCGTCGGTCCGCCCCACGCCTCGAAGGCTTCCGCCGGCAAGGGGGTGTCCGCCGCCGATCTCGTCATCGCGAACAGCTCGTCCTTGAAGCGGCAGCTGTCCGCTCGTTTCCCCTCGGCGGCCGGCAAAATCCGCAAAGTGTGGCTCGGCGTGGACACGGAGCGCTTTACCCCCGCCAAGTCGCCGGGCAAGCGCCGCTCGTTCTCCGTCCTGTTCGCCGGAAGGGTGATCCCCCGCAAGGGCGTCCCGGTTCTCCTTAAGGCGGTGAAAATCGCGCAAGCCCGTTCGCCTCGCCCGATCCGCGCGATCATCGCCGGCGGTTCGACCCGCTCCGGATACTTGGGACGCCTGCGCGCCCTGGCGCGCAGGCTCGGCGTCGACGCCCGCTTCCTGGGCACGATCCCTCACCGCCGGATCCATCGAATCTACCGGCAAGCGGACGTCTTCGTCTGCCCTTCCCAGAAGCACGAGGCGTTCGGGCTCGTCAACGTCGAAGCGATGTCTTCCGGCCTGCCGGTCATCGCCTCCGCCAGCGGCGGCATCAAGGAAATCGTCAGGGACGGAAGCAACGGGATCTTGGTCCGCGATTACCAACGACCGCGGGCGTTCGCCGACGCAATCGTACGCCTCGTTCGGCGTCCGGCCGCGAGAAGGCGCATGGCGCTGCAAGCCCGCCGGGACAGCTTGAGCCGTTTCGGTTGGAGCGCTTCGGCCAGACAGTTAAGCCGCGTGTATTCCGCGAAGCTTCGCAAATAGAAGAAGAAAGCCCGATCACGCGGGCTTTCTTCTTTTATTGCTTTTCCGTCTGCCGTAAGCTTTCGCATAGCGCCGGATTTTCCTGAACACGGAAGGGTCCGGGTGGGCTCTGAAAATGTACGGATCGGGCGCGGTGTTGACCTCGATGATCCATATTTTCTTCGACTGGTCGAGGCCCGCGTCGACGCCGACCTCCCGCACGCCGGGGAAGCGGGCGATCATGGCCCGCCCCGCGGCCTCGCCGATCTTCTCGAGCTCGCGGATTTTCCCTCGCAGCTTCCCTTGCGGCAGATGGCCGCGCAGCAGCCGTTCGGCCGATACGAGCTTGCCGCCCGCATGGTAGTTGGTCACGATTCTGCGGGGTCCCGCTACCCTGCCGATGATGCCCGTCGTCTCCCACTTGCGGGCGGGACTCCGTTGCGCCATCACGCGCAGATCGAACGGTCTCCCTCCGTGCTTCAACAAGCGGATCCCCTTTTGGATCAAATACGGCTTTTCCCGCTTAAGCGCCCGGATCGCTTCGCATAGACGCGGGAACGACCGGAACGCGATCGTTCGCCGGCCGTACCGCAGCCGGTAAGCCTCAGATGCGCGTTCCACGCGGAGTACGCCTATTCCGTGCCTGCCGGATACCGGCTTCGCGTATACCATTCCGAATCGCCTCAGCATCAGATCGAGCTGGGAAGAACCGTACCGAACGGTTTTCGGAATATGCGGTTTCAAGCGATCGTTCCGCATCAGGGCCGCGGTTTTTCGCCATTTGCTGCCGACGTATTGGGACACTGGGACACTCTCCCCCCGTATTCGGATGCGTTTTCCGATTCAGTGTATGGCCTCGATGGCCTCGGGGGGACAAAAACGGGCAAACGCCGGCCGAAAGCGAAGGGGATGCCTCGCAAGGCGCGCGATTGGCCCGACGTCCTCCTGTTCGCGTTCCATTGAATCTACGCCGGAAGATCGAGGCCGGGTCCCGTCGCGTTAACCGTCGCGATTGTTCTCCTTGATCGCCTCGTCGCCTTGCGCCAGCTTGCGCAGCCACTGGTTGACGTCCACCCCGGTGAGGGCGCCGACCGTCTCCGGCATCTTGGCCAGCAAGTCGGTCACGTAGCCGGTCACTTTGCCCGCGCCGCCTCCCGGTCCGCCCGTGCCCCCGTCGACGATGACGATCTTCTCCGTCTTCGCCAGCGGCTCCGCGATCGCCCGGGCGATCTCCGGGAATTTCTCGACAATCAGCTCGATGACCGCCGCTTCGCCGTACTTGCGCAGCGCGTCCGCGATCTTGTCCTTCGCTTCGGCTTCCGCCAGACCCTTCAAGCGAATAATATCGGCTTCCGCGGTCCCTTCGGCCCGCTCCTTATCGGCGTTCGCGTTGCCGGCGAGGCGAACCGCCTCGGCTTCCGCCTTCGCCTTCGCTTCGATCTGGTACCGCTCGGCTTCGGCCCGCTGCTCCTGGGCGAAACGCTCCGCCTCCGCCTGCTTCTTGACGGTCGCGACGAGCTCGCGTTCCCGCCGTTCGATCTCCTTCGCTTCAAGCTCGATCTGCTTCTCGCGCTCGATGACCTGGATTTGCATTTCCTCGGCCTTGACCGATTGCATCGTCCGCGCTTCCTGCAGCTTGTAGGCTTGGTCGGCTTCGGCTTTTTTCATGTCCTGCTCCTGCTTGAACGCCGCCTTTTTCACTTCCATCCCCTTGTGCGCTTCCGCGATGTTCGTCTCCGCCGTGAATTCGGCCTTCTTGCCTTCCTCCAGCGCCCTCGACTTGGCGATCTGCTCGTCCCTGTAAGCGTTGGCTTTGGCGATCTCGGCATCCCGCTTCACTTGCGCGATCTGGGGCTGGCCGAGCGCTTCCAGGTAACCGTTCTTGTCTTGCACGTCGCGGATCGTAAAAGAGACGATCTGCAGCCCCATCTTGTTCAGATCGCTGGCGGCGACCTCCTGCACGTTCTTCGCGAACTCCTCGCGGTTCTTATACACGTCCTCGACGGTCATCGTACCGAGAATCGCCCGCAAGTGCCCTTCCAGCGTCTGGGTCGCGATGCCTTTCAGCTCGGTCTCCGGCTTGCCGAGAAATTGCTCCGCCGCGGTCGCCATCGATTCCTGGTCGCCTTTGATCTTGATCTGGGCCACGCCGTTCACCATGACCGGAACGCCGTGAGCCGTATACACTTCCGGCGTGTTGACGTCCACCGTCTGCACTTGCAGCGAGAGGAAGGAGGCGTTCTGGACGATCGGCCAGACGAACGTGCCCCCTGCTTTGACGATCTTCATCCCGTCGCGCGTAAGCGCGCCCGTCACGATCATCGCTTCGTCCGCCTTGACGGTGCGATACCTCGAAGCGAACACGACGATCAGAAGAATGATCGCGATTACGATGCCGATCGGAATGTATAGGGTTGCGTCTCCGTTCAATCGAATCTTCCTTTCCGAATAGGATTTGGGTGATGCCTTGGGTCAGACTTCCTCCACGAGGAAGGTGCCGGCCGTCTCGTCCAAAATGCGGACCTGCGAGCCCTGGGGGATATACGCGCCGCCCATCGCCTTCGCCGGAGCGCTGTGCCTCGCGCCTCCTTGCTCGTAGACGATTTCGCCCAAGCGGGAGCCGTCGATGGACGTGACCACTTTCGCCTCGTGCCCGATCATCGCCTTGGCCGATCGGGCCGTTCCTTTCTGCGCCGCCTGCAGCGGAATGACGACGAGAAAGAGCACGATCGACGAGACGCCCAGCGCGATCAGCAACGCGAGGCCGGCAACCGGAACGGCGGACCAAGCGGTGTTGCGGATCAGCATATATCCGACGCCGCCGAACACGGTCACGAACGTCGCGATGACCGTCGGGGACAAAAAGGGCAGGTCTCCCGCATGAACCTCCAGTCCGAAGACGTCCCCGAGCACCGCGGACAAAATCGCGTAACCGACGCCGATGCCGAACAAGACGATCATTGCCGTTTCCATAACGTTGCACCTCCTTCGGGATTTCGTCATCTTTCTACAATGTAATACGCCGTTCGCCTTGGAAAGTTTCCCCTGATTTGTTGCCATCCGGAATGCCAGTCATCGCCTGGTCGCGATAAAAAAACTCCCGAATCGGGAGTCGAAACGCCGAGCGCGGCTGCGGGGCTTCAATAAATCTTTTTCTGGTCGCGGTCGGCCTTCAAGATTTCCACCGCCTCCTTGAACCGGAGAGAATGGACGATCTCCCGCTCGCGCAGGAACTTCAAGGAATCCTGGATGTCGACGTCGTCCGTATAATCGATGAGCCATTGATAGGTGGCGCGCGCCTTCTCCTCGGCGGCGATATCCTCGTAGAGATCGGCGATCGGATCGCCCTTCGCCTGAATGTAGGTAGCCGTCCACGGCACTCCCGCCGCGTTGTTGTAGAACAGCGCGTTGTCGTGATTGACGAAATGCGGCCCGAGGCCCGCCTCTTCGAGCTGCTCCGGCGTGGCATCCTTCGTCAGCTTGTAGATCATCGTGGCGATCATCTCGAGGTGGGCGAATTCTTCCGTGCCGATATCGGTCAGAAGACCGATGACTTTATCCGGAATGGTGTACCGCTGGTTCAAGTACCGCAATGCCGCCGACAGTTCGCCGTCCGCTCCGCCGTATTGCTCGACGAGGTACCGGGCCATTCGGGGATCGCACTTGCTGACCCTTACGGGATACTGAAGCTTCTTTTCATAGATCCACATGCTTCAAGCCCTCCTCCCTAAACTTGCCACGGCCATGGCGTCTCGATCCATTGCCACGGATATCGGCTGTAGCTATGCCCGAATTGGAGCAGCGGCCCGTATTTGAATTCGAAATCGTTCGCGATTTGACGACGCCGTTGCGACAATTGATTGAGCTGTTGAACGGCCTGCATATCCGTCGGGTGCGTATCCAAATAAAGCGAGAGCTCGACGAGGGCGAAATCGATCTTCTGCAGCTCCAGCAGTTCGAGCCGGTAAGCCTCGTTCCCGCGCTCCGGCGGCTCGGGCCGCTCGTTCTCGTCCCGGCCCTCCTTGCGTTCGTTCCGATAATCCCAATCATAGCGGTCGTACCGTTCAGGCATGCGCTTTCCCTCCTTTCGCCGCGCCCCCTTTTCTGGATGGATATGGACTATACAATGCCGGCCACAGCGTGCCGCGATAGAGCGCTTCGTCCAGCGGGAACTGCGGCAGGTTCATCGGCTGAAACGCGATATACTGATTGGGCGGCACGATGTACCATTTGACCTTCATCGGCGGACACGGATCGTGCGGCCCGATGTAGGGATGCCAGCTTCGCCATTGGGAATCGTACACCGGATCTTCCCTCCTCTTGATCGATCTTGACATTTTAAATGCTATTTTCCGACCGGATTGTCTAATGCCATATTTTTAAAAAGCAAGCAAAACCGCCTGCGCCCCATCGCCCCAGGCCGTTCGGACAGAGGATCCGCTATCTGTGAACAAAACCGGGTTTTGCGCACCTTTGCGGACAGAGAATCCCTTATTTGCTTCTTTGATGGCCATTCCGGCAGCTGCGAATGGAAATAACGGATCGTCTGTCCGGATGATCTCCAAAATGAGGGGTTTTCGACAAAATAAGGTCATCCGTGTCCAATAGCCCAGAATCAAGAATTACTGAAACTTGATCTTGAAGTCGAACAAACCGGCTTTGCGCATCGCCATGAACACGATTACGACGATCGGTCCGAGGAATACGCCGGCGACGCCGATCAGTTTGTATCCGACATATAGGCTGATTAAAGCCGCCAAAGCGCTGATGCCGACCGCGTCTCCGAGAATTTTCGGCTCGACGATCCGTCTGACGACCGTGATCAGGAGGAACAGGAAAATCAAGCCGATCCCGGTATACGCTTCCCCGGTCAATATCTGGTAGACCGCCCATGGGACGAGCGCGGTTCCTACCCCCAATACGGGAAGAATGTCGACGATCACGATGACGAGCGCGATCGCGAGCGGATATCCGGTCCCGATGATCAGCAGGCCGGTGAACGCCAATACGTACGTAATGGCGCTCAGGAGAAGCTGCGCCCGCAGAAATCCGAACACGGAGCGGCGCAGGCTGCCCAGCACTTCCTCGACCTGAAGCTTCGATTTCTCTTCGAACAGGGACAGGAAGGAGCTTTTTATCGTCGGCAAGCTCAGCGAGAACAAATAGACGGCGACCAGAAAGACGACGAAAAAAATAAAAAAGTCCGGAATGCCCGTCGCGAAACCGAACAGAACGGCGGACAGCTTCGTGGACAGCTGGCCGATCGCCGCCGTAATGCTGGACACCCAATCTTCCAGCTGATTCGGCAACGGCGCGGAGCCGTCGGCGGTGAACGACTGCGCTCGCTCGATCCATTCGCCGATATAGACGTTCGCGTTGTCGAGAACTTCGGGCAGCTTATCCAGAAACGCCCTCAGCTCGCCGACGAGCTTCATGCCGATCAGCCCGAGGGAGCCGAGCAGAACGACCGTGAACAGCGTGCTGGAGACGGTGGAGGCGGCAAGACGGTTCATGCGGGTTTTCTCCGTCAGAAGCAAGATCAGCGGCTCGAGGAAAATCGCCGCGACGAGCGCCAGAAGAAACGGGGCGCCTACCGTAAACAGCATGTACAAAAAAACGATCGCAGCGACCATCAAGACGATGACCCGAACCGGCATGGCTGATCCCCTCTTCCCCGATCTCCCGTTCCTTCGGTCGATCCGTTACCGTACGGGCTCCGCGAGGGTTGCGATGGTGGTATGCGGATCAGCGCGGCGGCCCCGCAGTCGTTCCGTCTCCGCGATCTCGAATGCGAATTCCCCGCGTAAGACCTCGTCCCGATCCCGAGGCCGAGCCGATCGACGGCTTCTTCCATCAGCATACGCCCGTCCGACGAAGATCATTCCACTTTGCCTGACGGCCATCGCCCGTCTTCGAACGAGCGGTTACGAAAGCGCGCGTCGCCGCGTGAAATCGACGCCGCGATAGTACATGTCGGACACGAGCAGATTCGGTCCGCAGCAGCCCGCGGCGGGGCAATGGCAATTGACGGCCCGCTGCATCGGATGCTCTCTCCACTTGGCGAAGATGTCGTCCAATTTGCCGTCGCGAATATTTCCGAACGGAGGAACGGCGGCGAAATCGGTCACGAAGACGTCGCCGCTGAACAGATTGACGTTGACGCGGTTTCTTCCGTCCGGGTCGTTGCGCACCGTCACGAGAGGTTCCTCTCTCAGCCTGCGGACCGTTCTCCGTTCCTCTTCGTTCTCGCTGCAGGCGAAGAAGGGCAGCGTGCCGAACAGCATCCATACGTCGGGACGGCGAACGTCCAGCAGCCGGTTGACCGCCCGAAGCATCTGCTCCCGGGTAATGACGGGCAAGCCGGAGGCGAACGAGCTCGGATACATCGGATGGACCTCGTGACGCCGGCAGCCCATCTCCGCGATTAGCCGATGAATGTCTGCGATTTTGTCGTGGGTGCGAAAGTTGATCATCGATTCCGCCGAGACGAACAGGCCTCCGTCCGCCAGCTTCCTGGCGTTGTCGATCATCCGTTCGTACAGCTTCGACGCCGCCGCGGAAGAGACGTTCCTTCCCGCGCGGGCGAAGCCGACCCGATGGAAGTCTTCGGCCTCCGTATAATTAAACGAGATATGCATCACGTCCAGATGGGGCGCGATCAGCTCGTATCTTGCGAAATCCAAGGTCACGTTGGAATTCAGCTGCGTTCTGACGCCGCGGGAACGGGCATACTTCAGCACCGGAACGATGATGTCGCGCACCGTCTCCATGCGGAAGGTCGGCTCGCCTCCGGTCAAGCTGATCGTCTCCAGCCGCTCGACTTCGTCCAGCCGCTTGAAGACGAGCTCGAGCGGCAGATGGGGCGCTTCGGACGTTGTCAATCCGTCTCCGACGGCGCAATGCTCGCATCTCATGTTGCACAAGTGGGTTACCGTCAGCTCCACGCTCGTCAATTCGTGCCTGCCGTAACGCTGCAAGGAACGGATCGGATCCCAAGGGTCGTACTCCGGGGACAAGACGGGCAATTCGGATGGCGGAGCGAACGGAAACGCGTTCGCGGAGGGGGTAATGGCTGGCATGGCTTCCAAACTCCTGTCTCTATATGGCTGCTTATATTGTAGCGGTCGGGCGGCGGAAAAACAAACCCCGTTTTCGCTCCGGGACGTCAAACAGCCCGTCCGGCGGACGCGGATCCGCGGACGGGCAAGGCGGGAGACCGCCTGTTCAGGCAGGCATCATTGCGTTCAAATCCTCCGGCTCCAGATCGATCCGGGAGATGAGCACGCTCAAGTTTTTCGATAAATCCATATCGAACGGCGCGTTCAGCTCGCACCCGTCCTCGTCGGTCAGCACCCGGACGATCGGACGGTGCGGGCAAGTCGCGTTAATATCGCATACGACCGCGATCCGGCCGGTATTCAGCTTGACCGTCATGCCGATCGGATAGATCGCGACTTTGTCGCGGAACAATTCCAGCATGGCCGTATCGTACAGCGTGCCGCTGCCGGAATACAGCACCTCCGCCGCCTGATGGGGAAGCATCGCGTCCCGATACGTCCGCCGGCTCGTCATCGCGTCGTAGGAATCGACGATTCCGATCCATTTGGCGTACTCGTGGATCTCGTCGCCCTTAATCCCTCTCGGATACCCGGAGCCGTTCAGGCGCTCGTGATGCTGGAAGGCGCAATGGGCGGCCAGAATCGGAATGTTGGGCTCGTCCTTGAGCAGGTAGAAGCCCCGTTCCGCGTGGCGTTTGATTTCGTTGAATTCGGAGGCGGACAGCGCCCCCGGCTTCAGCAGCACCCGGGTCGAAACCTGCGTCTTGCCGATATCGTGCAGCAGCGCTCCCAAGCCAAGCGTGACGAGCTCGTCGCGGTCGTAGCCGTGGGCCATGCCAAGAAGGGTCGCGTATACGCATACGTTCATCGAATGCATGAACAAATAGTTGTCCACCGTATGCAAATTCATCAGCATGATCATGGCGTCCCGGTTTTTTCCCAAATCCTCCATGATCAGGTGCATGACTTCGCGCATTTTGCGGCCTACGTACGGATAAGTTCCCGTCTTGTTGCGATGGGGCATGCCGGAATATTCCCGGAACGCCGTGCGGATCGCCTGCAGCGTGCGCCGCTGCGTCTCCTCGCCGAGAAGCTCCGGAACGGTCAGGTCGTCCGTCTTGGCGTCCCGGACGTAGACGAAGCTGATTCCGCATTCTCCCAAGCGTCGGATCAACGCGGAGGTGAGCTCGACGCCTTCGGCCAAGAGCACGATGCCTTCGTCCGAATAAATTCTCTTGGCCAGTCTCATCCCCGGCCGACATTGGGAAATCGGCATCATGCGCATTTCGTCATTAACCTCCTTCGCTGGATCGATTCGGAGGGAAAGCGTTCCCATCCCTATCTTTTTACATCGGAATGCCATCCCGAATATTGAAGAGGATCTTGCTATCTCAGGATCAGGAAGTAAAACAAAGCCGCGACCAGAAAACGGTACCAGGCGAAGTACTTCAGCTTGACCTTCCGCAGCACCTTCAAGAACGTCGCCACGACGGCCCACGCGACGAAAAACGAGACGAGAAAGCCGGTCAGCAGGAAGGCGACGTCGATCTGTCCGGCGCGGAATTCGTCGACGCTGCTCAGCACCTCGTAACCGGTCGCTACCGTCATAATCGGGATCGCGATGAAGAAGGAGAAATCGGCCGACGCGCGGTAGCTGACCCCTCCGAGCATGCCCGCCGCGATCGTCGATCCGGAGCGGGAGAAGCCGGGCCATAAGGCGGACACGCACTGCAGCACGCCAATGAGAAGCGCCTGCTTGTACGTGATGTCGTCCATCGTCTCGGCGGTGCGTTTGATTTTGCCGGATTCGTAGAGCGCTTCGGCCGCCCACATGTATATGCCGCCGACGACGAGCGCCCACAGCACCGGGGCGGGATGAAACCCGATTTCCTTGATCTCGTCGCGGAACAAGTAGGCGACCGCAAGCGGCGGGACGATTCCCAACGCGACGTGGATCATGTTCAGCCGGCGCTTCGCAAAAGCGTCGACGGACAGGCCGCGGACCGCTTCTTTCCGCTTCCAGCCGAACACTTGCGCGATTCGGCTTCTGTACACGATCGAGACGGCGAGAATGGCGGCGAATTGGATGACGATCTCGAACGTCTTGAGCTGTTCCGGCGCCTCCTCGTAGCCGAGCAGCTTGTTCGTCAGAATCATATGCCCCGTGGAAGAGACGGGGAGAAATTCCGTCAGCCCTTCGACGATTCCCAGAATGACGGAATCGAACCAATGCAGCATGGCATCCTTCCCTCCTGTCGGATGATCGCCGTCACGCCTCCCCGATTAGCCTCCACCTAGCGATGCCGGCCTGCTCGACCCAATCCGGCACGTTCAGCGCCCGGGCTAGCAAATCCCGGATGAATTCGGGCAGGTAATAGCGCAGCTCGCGCCCTTCTTTCAGGCTCAAATAACCGACTCCGAACGTGAACATATCGAGCGTCGCCACCGCATAATCGTGATTCTCGTCAAGCGGAACGCCGTTAACGGTAACGCTGAGGATTTTGCGGTAGGGAGCTTGGCCGAGATCCGCCGTCACCTCGAGACCGTCGACGCATAGCGCGCCGAGCACGCGTCCGCGGAATCCGAAGCCGCGAATCTCCATGTTCTGAAATTCCGGAAGCAAGCTTTCTTCAAGCGCCCTCACGATCCGGCTGCCGCGAAGCGTGAGCGAACACGGGTTGATCGGCGACGGACATATCTCGTGAACGATCGCTTCCGTCACGTCGCCCGACGGCAGTCCGCTCAGCAGCTGTCCGGCGTTCACGATGCCGATCTCCGCTCCGGCCATTCGCCGCACCGCCGCGGCCAGCAGCGTCGGCAGCTCGGATTCCCGGTCGTACCGGAGAGAGAGCGGCTTCCGCAACGTCGCGACCTTCCGCCCCAGCTTCTCGTTCGCCATCTTCCAGTAAGCTGCGATCAGCCCGTCCGCATCCGGGCTCGTCGGCAGCCCGTCCGTGGCGCGGCATCCTCCCGTCACCCCCAGCAGCTCGTTGTTCGCGCCGAACGCCAGCTCCAGGCGGCCGACGTACGCGCCGAATTTGCCGGCGGCGCTGATCGCCGCCGCGCCGACGACGAGCGGAACCTCCAGCAAGTGATGGGTATGGCCGCCGAGGATCAGATCGATTCCGGGCACGGACGCGGCGATCTTCTCGTCCGTGGGCAAGCCGAGATGGGACAGCAGAACGAGCGCGTCCACCTCCGGGCGCAGCCGTTCGGCTTCCGCTCTCAGCGCGTTCAGCGGATCGGACACGTCCCATCCCAGCAATTTATAATATTCGGCATAAGGGGCGGTCAGACCGATCAATCCGATTCGGACTCCGGATTTGGTCACCTTGAGCGAAGGGATCATCCATGACGGACGATCCCCCGAACGCGCGAGCGTCATGTTCGCGCAGACGATCGGAACGTTCGTCCCCGCGAAGATCCCGTCCAGTTCGTCCGGCGTATAGCTTAATCCTTCGTTGTTCCCGATCGATGCCGCATCGTACCCGATCGCTTCGAGCAGCGCCCGGTTGACGGCGGCCTGGCTGCCTTCCGTCTCCATCCGGGCCCGGTCCAGGAAATCGCCGCAATCGACGACGAGCAAGCGCTCCGGATCGACCGTCCTTCTCGTCTCCGCGACGTATCCGGCGATTCGCGAGGCTTCTTCGAGATGGCTGTGGATGTCGTTCGTATGCAAAATCGTGATCGTGACCTTCGGCTTCGTCATCGGGTATGCGGACAAATGCGATCTCTCCTAACCGCCGATCTGCGACATCCGCCGCTCCGTCGGCACATGGCTTTGCCTTTCGCCCGCGAGCAAGGCGGCCATTTCGTGGTTCTCCGGCTTGATCGCCATCGCTTTCAGAAACAGCCCTTCCAGCGCCGCCGGCGATCCGAGCGCCGGCTTCACGTTCAACTCGTCCATCCAGTACAAGCAAGGCTTGATGTTCCCGTCGGCGGTAAGGCGCAGCCGGTTGCAGTTTTTGCAGAAGTGCTCGCTGACCGGATGGATCAACCCGAACGTCCCGGCGCCGCCGGCGATCCGCCAATTGTCGGACGGCCCGCTGCCCGCCGGCCCCTCGGTTCTTTCCAGGGCATAGCCGAGACGCTTGGCCTCGTCCAGCACGGCGGAGAGCGGCAGGTAACGTTCCCGCCACCCGGCGTCGTCATGGCCGATCGGCATGTATTCGATGAACCGGACGTGAATCGGACGTTCCGCCGCAAGCTTCAGAAATCGGCCGATCTCGTCTTCGTTGACGCCCTTGAGCAGGACGCAATTCAGCTTGATCGGCGTCAGCCCCGCTTCCGCCGCCGCTTCGATACCTTCCCATACCCGGTTCAATTCCCCCCGGCGGGCGATGAAGCGGAACCGGGCCGCGTCCATCGTGTCCAGGCTGACGTTCACCCTTTTGAGTCCCGCGCGCTTTAACTTGGCCGCTTGCGACGCGAGCAAAATCCCGTTCGTCGTGAGCGAAATGTCTTCCACGCCCGGCAGGGCGGACAGGCCCGCGATCAGTTCGTCCAGCCCGGGGCGAACGAGCGGCTCGCCGCCGGTAATTCTGAACTTGCGGATGCCGAGCCCGGCCGCCGCGGCGGCCGCCTCCAAAATTTGCGGGTACGTCAGCAGCCGTTCATGCTCCATGAACGTCATGCCTTCCTCAGGCATGCAGTACAGACAACGCAAGTTGCAGCGATCCGTTACGGAGATGCGCAAATACGTATGCGTTCTTCCGAATCGGTCGATCAATTCCGGCATCCCGTCCGCTCCTTCCGGCACTTTCCTAGTTCTCTCTAGAATAACATTTTCAAGGGCAATATGGTATGCTTGCGGAGAGGAATGCGAGAGGAAAGTGACCGAAGGATGTGGGAAAAAACGATGTCTAACCGTTGGACGATCGCTTTGTTCGCCGGCTTGGCGGAAAGATTGGGCGCGCGGGAAATCCGGCCCGGCTGGGAGGAGCCCGAATTGACGGCGAGGCTGCTCAAGGAGCGGCTGGCGAAGAGCTATCCGGCCCACGCCGAGCTGCTCGCCGTCAGCTTCGTCGCGCGCAACCAAGCTTACGTTCGCGACGAATCGCCCGTCTTCGCGGATGACGAGCTCGCCCTGCTCCCGCCGGTGTCCGGAGGTTCGGCCGCCCCGGATCGCGAAGCGGAGGAATTTTCGGCGACCCCCAAGCGCTACGCGATTTCGGAGGACCCGATCGATCCCGCGGGCGTTCTGTCGGCCGTTTATCATCCCGACCACGGAGCGGCGATCGCGTTCGTCGGCACGACGCGGGAGTGGACGGCCGGCAAGCGGACGGTCACGCTGGAATACGAAGCTTACGTGCCGATGGCCGAAGCGTCGCTCGCGGAAATCGGCGGCGAGATCGCCGTTCGCTGGCCGGGAACGCTGACGGCGATCTCCCACCGGATCGGGACGGTCGGCATCGGCGAGATCAGCGTCGTCATCGCGGTATCGTCCCCGCACCGCGCGGACGCGTACGAGGCTAGCCGATACGCGATCGAACGGCTGAAGCAGAAAGTGCCGGTCTGGAAGAAGGAAATTTACGATGACGGGACGGAGTGGAAAGGGCATCAGCTCGGGCCTTGGGATCCGACCGCGCCGCCGGGGGATAACGGAGGAGACGCGAGATGAACGAGGAAGAGATCGACCTTCGTTACGCGCGGCAAGCCCGTTATCCGGGCATCGGAGCGGACGGACAAGCCCGGCTGCTGCGTTCCCACGCGGCGATCGTAGGTGTCGGCGCGCTCGGCTGCGCGATCGCGAACCATCTGGCCCGCGCCGGCGTCGGCAAGCTGACGCTGATCGACCGCGACATTGTCGACCGAAGCAATCTGCAGCGTCAGCTGCTGTACGACGAAGCCGATGCCGAAGCCGGCACGCCGAAAGCGGTTGCGGCGGCGGCGCGGCTGTCCGCCGTCAACGGCGGAATCGCCCTCGTTCCCCGCGTCGCGGACTTGAACGCGTTCAACGCGGAAGCGCTGCTGGCGGGCGCCGACGTCATCCTCGACGGCACGGACAATTTCGGCGTTCGCTATCTGGTCAACGAATACAGCGTCAAGCACGGCATTCCCTGGATTTACGGAGGCGCGGTCGCCGCTTCGGGCATGACGTTCACCGTCGTTCCGGGAACGACGCCGTGCCTGCGCTGCTTGTTCCCCGAGCCTCCGGCCGGGGGCGCGCTCGATACGTGCGAGACCGCCGGCGTCCTCGCCCCCGTCGTGGACGCGATCGCGTCGCTTCAGACGATGGAAGCGCTCAAGTTGCTGGCCGGAAGGCCGGAAGCGCTCCGCGGCTCGTTGCTGCAGCTCGATCTCTGGCATTCCCAATGGCAATCCCTCGACGTCGGCGGCGCCCGGATAAGCGCCTGCCCCGTATGCGCGGAACGCCGGTTCGACGCGCTGGAGGGAGAGGCGGGAGGAGAGACGGCGACCGCCTCGCTATGCGGCCGGAATACCGTTCAAGTGACGCCGGGAAGGCCGCTGTCGCTGGACCTTGCGTCGCTGCGCGAACGGCTCTCCCGGGCCGGCCGAACGGAGCTGAACGCCTACTCCCTGCGCGTTCGAATGCCGGACGGCGTTGCATTCCTGCTGTTCCCGGACGGCAGGGCGCTCGTGACGGGGACGGACGAAGAGGCGAAAGCCCGGCGCGTGTACGCCGAGCTTCTGGGCGAGTAATGCCGTTGTCGCAGCCCGGTCACTCGCCGGGCCACTCTTCGACGGCGATTTCGTTCAGCAGTCTCCGATGCTCGGAGGCGCCGACGTCGCCTGTCGTGCGGGACAATGCGTTGGCGCTGCCCGCCGCCGCCGCGTGCTTCAGGCATTCGACGGCCGGCCAGCCCCGGATTCGTCCGTAAGCGTAGCCCGCGACGAAGGCGTCGCCGCTGCCGACAGCGTTCACGGCGCGGATCCGCGGAATCCGCACCCGATAGAGCCGGCCGTCCGACCCGGCAGCCGCGCCGTCTGCGCCTAACGTCACGGCGACGCTCGGAACGCCTCGTTTCATGAGCGCGGCGACCCCCTGGCGCAAGCCGCCACGGTCGAGGTCCGGCAACAGCGAGGCGATCTCGTCCTCGTTCGGCTTGATGAAGGAAGGGCGCGCCGCCACGCCCAGCGCGAGCGCTTCGCCGCTCGTATCGAGGAAAACTTCCGCGCCTTCGTTCCGGGACAGGGCGATCAGCTCCGCGTACAGCCCCGCCGGCAAGCCGGCCGGCAAACTTCCGGAGAACACGACGATTGCCGCTTCCGCGCTTAATCGTTTCAGGACCGCCTTGAATTGCGTCAAGTGTTCCGCGCCGACTTGCGGTCCCGGTTCGAGCACTTCCGTGGACGAACCGTCCTTGCCGTCGATGAAGTTCAGACACAGCCTGGATTCTCCCGTCGCCTCGACGAATTCGGCGCGAATGCCGGCTTCCTTTACCCGTTTCATAATGTACTGGCCGTTATAGCCGCTCGCGAATCCGGTCGCCGCCACCTCCGCGTGACCGAGCTGGCGCAGCACTCTCGCGACGTTCAGCCCCTTGCCTCCCGCTGTCGACAGCACCTTTTCCGCGCGCGACACTTTCCCTTTCTCGAACGAAGGCACGTAATACGTCTTGTCAATGGCCGCATTCAGCGTCACCGTTGCAATCAGCGTTCGCATCGATCCGCCTCCGCCGCCTTTAGGCCTTGCCCGGCGAGCCGCACAGACGCATTTTCCCGATCGCCGCCGTCTTGAGCGCCTGCTTCGCCGGGACCATATACTTGCGCGGATCGTTCTCGTCCGGAAATTGCGCGAACACTTGCTTGATGGCGTCCGAGAACACGATGCGCAGCTCGGTCGCGACGTTCATCTTGGCCATTCCCAGGGAAACCGCTCTCTTCACCTGATCTTCGGGAATGCCCGATCCGCCGTGAAGGACGAGCGGCACCGACACTTTAGCGGCGATGCGCCCGATTCGGTCGAAATCGATGTCGGGATCGCCCTTATAGATGCCGTGCGCCGTTCCGATCGCCGGAGCGAGCGTATGAACGCCCGTCGCCTCCACGAACGCCGCGCACTCGTCGGGATCGGCGAGCAGCGCGTCTCTCTCGTCGACGACGATATCGTCCTCCACGCCGCCGACCCGGCCAAGCTCGGCCTCGACGTTCACGCCGACGGCCGACGCCGCTTCGACGACTTTGCGCGTTTCCGCGACGTTGCGCTCGAAAGGCTCGTGAGAAGCGTCGATCATGACGGACGTATAGCCCGCCCGAATGCATTGCATAATGACCGCGAAATCCGAACAATGATCCAGGTGCAGCGCGATCGGCACGGAACTGCGGCTTGCCGCGACCTTGGCCGCGGCGGCGACGTAATCGGCGCCCAAGTGCTTGACCGTTCCGACCGTCGTCTGCAGAATGAGCGGGGAACGCGTTTCTTCCGCCGCCTCGACGACCGCTTGCAGCATTTCCAAAGTATGCACGTTAAACGCCCCGATCGCATACCCGCCTTTGCGCGCCGCCTCCAATAGCGGCGTCGACGATACCAATCCCATGACGATTTTCTCCTCCGGTTCTCTCTAATTCGACAGCGGGATGCCTAGACGGCGGCTCGCGCAGAGCGCGCTGCCGATGATGCCCGCGTCGTCGTTCCGCTCCGCCGGCGCGACGGTCAATCCGTCGCGGATATCCGGCAGCAGCAATCGGTAAAGCTCCTCCCGCAGCGGCGCGAGCAGCCGCTCCCCGGCGAGCGCGCCGCCCCCGCCGACGATGATTCTGTCCGGACTCAGCAGCATAGCCGCGGCGGCGAGCGCGCGGCCGCACAGAACGCCCGCGCGGACGACGATCCTCTCCGCGAGCGCGTCCCCTTCGTCCATCGCGCGGGACAAATCGGCGGCCGTCATGCGGCCGGCCTCGTCGCCGGGAAACCAGCGGCCGAGCAGGCTGTCTTCTCCGGCGAGCAACGCGCGCCGCGCTTGCCTGACCATGCCCGAGGCCGACGCGACCGTCTCCAGGCAGCCCGTCAGCCCGCAGGAGCATGCATCCTCGACGTCTGCCATGCGAACGTGTCCGAGCTCTCCGGCCATCGCCGATCGCCCGTAATAAAGCTCGCCGCCGCTCACGATCGCCGCGGCGATCCCCGTGCCGATCGTGATGCCGAGCACGTGCTCGCAGCCGCGTCCGGCCCCCGCCGCCGTCTCGCCGTACACGTACATGCGAACGTCGTTGTCGACGTACACCGGCAGCCCGATCAGGCGTTCGAGCTCGCTCGCGACTGGCAGATCCCGCCATTTCAAATTGCCGGCAAAACGGGATATGCCCTTGTCCGGGTCGACCAGGCCGGGGATGCCGACGCCGACGGCCGCGATCTCGTAGCCGTCGCCGAGCGATGCGCGGATGTCCGCCGCCATGCCGGCGATTCGGGCGACAACCGCTTCGTAGCCGGCCGCGGCGTCCGTCGGACGCTTCGTTTGCCGCAGCACCCGGCCGGCCGCGTCCACTGCGCCGCAAACGATATTCGTGCCGCCGACGTCCACGCCGAGCGCGATTTTCGCCATCTTCCTATCTCTCCTCTCCGGACGGAGAGTCCGTCTCAGTCGCGTACACCTTGACGTCCGCCAATTCGGACGCCTCCTCTTCGGACTCGGGCAGCCTGTCGGTGATGCAGGCATGGAGCTCGTCGAGCGTCGCCACGTGAAATAATGAGGCTTTGCCGATTTTCGAATGGTCGAACACGGCGATCGTCCGCTTCGATCGGTGCATGAGCATGTTCGCGATGTTCGCTTCGAGCTCCGAATACGTGCTGACCCCTTGCGCGGTCACGCCGTCGACGCCCATGAACATCACCTGGATGTTGACCGCCTTGACGGTCTGTTCCGCCAGCGGACCGCACAGTTCGAAGCTTCGGCCCCGCAGCACGCCGCCCGTCAGGACGACTTGCAGCTCTTCGCTGTCGGCCAGCTCCATCGCGATGTTGACCGCGTTCGTCACGACCGTAATGTTCCTCCGCTTTTTCAGCTCCTTGGCGATCAGGAACGTCGTCGTCCCGCCCGTCAGGCCGACGACGTCGCCCTCCTCCACGAGCGAAGCCGCCCTCGCCGCGATCGCTTCCTTCTCCCGGTACAGCGCATGCTGCTTTTCCCGGAACGGGATTTCGCGAATGGCGCCGGCGCCTGCGTACTTCGCCCCGCCGCCCATCGTGCGGATGATCTTGCCCGCTTTCTCCAGATCGTCGAGATCCCGCCGCGCCGTCGCCTCCGAGCAGGCGAATTGCTTCGTCATCTCCGGAAGCGTGATGCTCCCATAGCGTTCCAGATAGGCCAGCACTTGCTCCTGCCGCTCCGTTTTGTTGCGCGTCATTTCCGATTCTCCTTCGCCTAGTCGATCTTGACGACCTGCGTCAAATTTCGCGGATGATCCGGATCCACGCCCCGCTTCATCGCCGCATAGAACCCGAGATACTGGAGCACCGGAAGATAAAGCACCGCCCGCGCCTCGTCGGAAAGCGCCTTTCCGCCGGTCTCGAACACCGCGTCGGCGAAACGGGTGTCCTCCCCCTCGGCGGCCATAACGAGCAGAACGAACGCGCCGTATGCTTTCATTTCTTCCGCCACCTTCAATTCGTACGCGCGCGCTTGCTCGGAGACGAGCAGAACGACGAGCGTCCCCGGCTCCACGACCGATTTCGGGCCGTGGCGGAATTCCAGCGTGCCGAAGCTTTCCGTCCAGACGTACGCCATCTCCTTCAGCTTCAGGCAAGCTTCCTGCGCCAGCCCGAAGTAAGCGCCCATTCCCAGGTAGATCGTTTTGGCGAATTCGTTCGCTTCGATCAAGCGTTCCGCGAAGATCCGGGCCGGCTCGACGAGCTTGCTCTGCAGTTCGGGCACCGCGTCCATTTCCTTCGCCTTCTCCGCACCGGCGGCCATGGCAATCGCGGCCTGAATCAGATACGTCATGCTGCTGAACGACTTGGTCATGACGGTGCTGCGTTCGCCGCCCAGCGGCGAGACGAGGCATTCCGTCAGCTTGCCGAGCCGGCTGTCCGGATAGCAAGTCACCCCGCACGTGTCCCAACCGGCCAGCTCCCGTACGGATTCGAGGGCGAGGATGACCTCCGAGGACTCTCCCGACCGGGACACGCCGACGAGCAACGTTTTGCGGCCGCGGGCGATCGACTGCCCGCGAAACAAAAAGATGTCCGAAGACGGCCATGCGCTCGCGCCGCGGCCAAGCCACAGCCTGAAAGTAGCCGCCATCGCTTGCGCTTGGTAATAGGATGAGCCGGACCCGATAAAGACGACCTCATCGTAAGTTTCATTGCCGATATACCGTTCGACCCAATCCTCCTGCCGTTTCAACTGCTCCCGCGCCGCCGCCAGCGCTTCCGCCTGGCCGCCGATTTCGGGCAACGTCAAATTTCCCCTCGTCATGCTGCTCCTCCTGTTCGATTCATCTTTTCAATGACATTATATTTCATATATAATGAAAAATACAATCATAAATTTGATGATATGCGTCATAACAAATCCATTTCCAATATTTCACTCAACTCGTTATTGCAAGAAAACGCTTAACTTGATAGCATAGAGTCGAGATAAAATCGAAATCGCTCGAATATTTGAGGTTCCTGTCGAGGTGCATAATGAGAGTACATATCACGGACGTACGATCAGGAGATCGATTATCGGAGGACGTATTCAATTCTTACGGCCTGCACGTTCTCTCCAAAGGAACAGCGCTGAACGAGAAGGAAATATCGCGAATTTACCAGCATCAGATCGATTTCGTGGATATCGAATGGCGCCCCGGGCTCGCAGAGGAACCGGAGGACGAAGACTTACCGCCTCCCGCGTACAATCCGTTGCTGAGACCGCTCTACAGCGATGCGGTGGCCGGCGCCGAGCAGCTGTTCGAGAAGGCGCTTGCGGAAGGACGAATCTACGAGGACGACGTCAAGGAAAGCTTCCAGCCGCTCGTCGACAATTTCCGAACGGAACGGGACGTCGTGTCACTGTTGCTCATGCTGAACAGCCAAGACGATTACACCTACCAGCATTCCGTTCAAGTGGGCATGCTCAGCTACTATATCGCGCGTTGGCTGGGATGGCCCGAGGAAGAGACCGTGCGCGCCGGCAAAGCGGGGTTCCTCCACGATGTCGGCAAGTGCCGAATCGCCGAAGCCATTCTCAACAAGCCGAGCCGCCTGTCCGACGACGAATTCGAAGAAATCCGCAACCATCCGCGTTACGGCTATGACATTATCCAACATTCGTTTCATGACGAAGCCGTTGCGCTGGCCGCCCTGCAGCACCATGAGCGCATCGACGGAACGGGCTATCCGCAAGGTTTAAAAGGGGACGAGATCCATCCGATGGCGAAGATCGTCGCCGTCGCGGACGTGTACAGCGCGATGATCTCTTCCCGAAGCTACAGCGAGAAGAAGGATCTGCTTCATGTGCTGCGCGAGCTGCACGACCTGAGCTTCCGCGAGCTTGATCCCGACGTGACGCATACGTTCATCCGGCATATGATTCCGAACTTCATCGGCAAGCGCGTCGAGCTTTCGAACGGAGACACCGGTACGATCGTCATGACGCATCCGTCCGATTTCTTCCGGCCGCTCGTTCAGATCGGCGAACGTTTCCTCGACCTGTCCCTGCATCGGGATTTGGACATCGCCCACGTCCATATGTAAAAAGAAAGGCAATCCCCGACGAACAGGGGATTGCCTTTCTTTAACCGTATCTTCTGGAGAACAGGTAGGTTTCCTTCCAGTGGGCTCGATCGATCGGCGTGATTTGAACGCCGTCCTCCGGAGTAGGGCTGGCGTGAATCATGTTGCCGTCCCCCATATAGATGCCGACATGTCCGACCGTTTTGTTATCCTTGAACCTTCCGGGCACGTAGAAGAACAACAAATCTCCCGCCTTCAGCTCGTCCCGAGCGACGAACGTTCCTTTTTCCGCTTGCGCCCTCGCGACTCTGGGAAGATCGATGCCGAACGGCTTGAAGACGTGCTGCGTGTACGAAGAGCAATCGAACTTGCCCGTCTGCTCGTAAGAGCCTGCTCCGAACTCGTATTTGACGCCAAGAAACTTCTTGGCGAAGGCGAGCAGGGAATCGGCGTCGGCAAGCGACGAAGCGGTAACGCCCGGCCGCTTGGCCGTCCCGCCGTCGGCTCGGCTCGGCTGTCCGTCATGTCTGTCTGCTCCCGCGTCTTCGGCATCCCCCGCCCCGCCGGAAGCCCCGGAATCGCTCCGCGGCGGCTTCGGGAAAAACGAGATTCGTTCTGTTTCCTCCCGGTAAGCGGTCTCGTTGCCGAACAGCTTGGAGAGAGCCGTTCGCGGAATGAACAGCTCTTCGCCTTCCCGGACAGCCGGAGCGGGCATCCTCCAGGCCGAGCCGGCAATCGATACTGCGCTCTCGCCGGTCCGGAATTCCCATACGGGGTCGTGATCCCCCACTCCGTACGCGCCGTTCCGCAACCATTGCCCGCTGAACCCCGCGGCGCGGGCGATTGCCGGCAACGACACGTAATCCGTCCCTTGAAGGCGTCGTATCGGCACGATACGCTTCCCTTCATTTCCGTCGGCATCGATGAGCCGTTGCTCGGATTTCACCTTCACCGGCCCGGAATGCGTCTTCGGTTGCATCGCGTCCCCCGGATTTCGAACGCATCCGGCGAGCAGCGACAGCAGCGCCAATCCCCATATGGGCTTGATTTTCATTCCTCGATCCCGCCTTCCGAAAATAGGGTTCTTCTGTCGATAGGATGACGATCCCGTGCGCGATTTATGCTGCGGCGAAGACGCAAAAATATCCCGCCGACCGCAACGTCGACGGGATAGGCGAAGCTCGGTTTTCCGATTAGAAACGAGCGGGCTGCTGGCCGGCCAGTTGCTGTTCGGCCATTTGCACCAGACGGCGCGTAATGTTGCCCCCGATCCGGCCGGTGTCTTTCGTAAGCATATCGCCGTGGTAGCCGTCTCTGGAAAATTGGATTCCCAGCTCTTGCGCGACTTCGTATTTCATTTGGTCCAAAGCGGCGCGGGCTTGTTGAACGACGAGCTGGTTTCTGCTGGTATTGTTCGCCATGTATCTCACCTCCACGATTTACCACGTATTATGCTTAGCCGTTGGAATTTCTATGCATCGGAGGAGCAAAATGTTCGACGTAATTCCAGATGGAATTCTATCCACTAATCGACTAGTGACCGATATATACGAATCGTATATCATAGAGTATAGATCAGACGCAAGCTTCGGTTTGCGACTTTTCTTCATAACCTTTTACTCCTTTGGAGTCACCGTCCGTGGCTCCCTTTTTTAACGCTTTTTGAAAGGGAGGCGAGCCTCTTGTTTCAACCTCCTATGCTGCCGCAAAAAAAAGATCGTCCGTTCAACGACGAACGGTACATATTCGAGCCCGCAGTCGACGGATACCGCCTCCAGCTCTCCCTCGAGAATGGAACTGCCCGTCTGTACACGCGTTACGGGAACGACGTGACCGATCGCTACCCCGAGCTCCATCGCGTGCCGCTCGAGGATGGCGCAGACGCTTTATTGGACGGAAGCATCGCCTGCCTCGATCCCGCAACCGGATCGTTCGATATCGAATTGCTGGCTGCCCGCTCCAAGCTCGTCAAACCGATGAGCGTCCTGGAAGCGTCCGTCTCTCTGCCCGTGCATTATTTCGTATTCGATCTGCTGCGGTACAAAGGCCGCGACCTTCGTTCCGTTCCACTCGAGGAGCGCAGACGCCTGCTTGGCCGGGTGCTCGACCGGAACCGGCGGATCGCGCCGCTCCCGTACGTCGATACGGATGGCGTCTCCCTCCACGAGGAAATGGCGAAAAACAAAGCGGGAGGAATCGTCGCGAAAGCGAAAAAGAGCGTGTACGAGAACGGCCCGAGCGGCGATTGGCTCCATATCCCTTACTACGAGCATGCCGTCGTGCAAATCGTCGGCTACCGCCAAAACCAGTTCGGCTGGCTGATCCGGCATCGCGGACGCGACGTCGGCCTGTTGGGGAAAGAGAACGGCGTGCCCGCCGCTTACATCAACGCGTTTTACGGGATAGCGAAATGCCTGTCGCCGCGAGAGGGCGGTAATTTCGTCTATGTGGAGCCCCGGATCGAAGCGCGGATCCGTTATCGCGGCTGGACCCGGGAGGGCAAGTTCCGCGAGCCGGAATTCGTCGATTTCGTCGCGGATTTGTGATTGCAAAATAAAAACGCGTCCGAGCGGCTGCGACGCAATGCGTCAAAGTCGCTGCGGACGCGTATTCATTTGTTGCTTGAAGGTTTACCCGATGCTGCCTTCCATTTCGAACTTGATGAGGCGGTTCATCTCCACCGCGTACTCCATCGGCAGTTCCTTCGTGAACGGCTCGATGAAGCCCATGACGATCATCTGCGTCGCGTCGGCTTCCGACAGTCCGCGGCTCATCAGATAGAAGAGTTGGTCTTCGGATACCTTGGAGACGGTCGCTTCGTGCTCGAGCGTGATGTTATCGTTCATGATCTCGTTGTACGGGATCGTGTCGCTCGTCGATTGGTTGTCGAGAATGAGCGTATCGCACTTGATGTTCGCCTTCGCGCCTTCGGCGTTGCGGCCGAAGGAGGCGATTCCGCGATACGTCACTTTGCCGCCGTGCTTGGAGATCGACTTGGAAACGATCGTCGAGCTCGTATCCGGGGCGAGGTGGAGCATTTTCGCGCCGGCGTCCTGGTGCTGGCCTTTGCCGGCGACCGCGATCGACAGCACCATGCCTTTCGCTCCGCGGCCTTTCAGGATAACAGCCGGATATTTCATCGTCAGCTTGGAGCCGATGTTGCCGTCGACCCATTCCATCGTCGCATTCTCTTCCGCGACGGCGCGCTTCGTGACGAGGTTGTAGATGTTCGGGGCCCAGTTCTGGATCGTCGTATAGCGGACACGCGCGTCCTTCTTGGCGATGATCTCGACGACCGCGCTGTGCAGCGAGTTCGTGCTGTATACCGGCGCCGTGCAGCCTTCGACGTAGTGAACGGAGCTGCCTTCGTCGGCGATGATCAGCGTGCGCTCGAATTGGCCCATGTTCTCGGAATTGATCCGGAAATACGCCTGCAGCGGGACGGTGCACTGGACGCCCTTAGGAACGTAAATAAAGCTGCCGCCCGACCATACCGCGCTGTTCAGCGCCGCGAACTTGTTGTCCGCCGGCGGTACGACGGTACCGAAATATTCCTTGAAAATTTCGGGATGCTCGCGAAGGGCGGAATCGGTATCCATGAAAATGACGCCTTGCTTCTCGAGCTCCTCCTGCATGCTGTGGTACACGACTTCGGATTCGTACTGGGCCGATACGCCGGCAAGAAACTTCTGCTCCGCTTCCGGGATGCCCAGCTTGTCGAACGTCGCTTTGATCTCCTCGGGCACTTCTTCCCAAGTTTTCCCTTGCTTCTCGGACGGCTTGACGTAGTACTGGATATCCTCGAAATCCAGGTCGTCCATGTTGCCGCCCCATCTCGGAATTTCCATCTTGCGGAATTGCTCCAGCGACTTCAGGCGGAACTTCAGCATCCATTCCGGCTCGCCCTTCATTTCCGAGATCGTGCGGACGATCTCTTCGGTCAAGCCTTTGCCGGACTGGAAGATCGCTTTGTGCTCGTCGCGGAACCCGTATTTATATTCTTCCAACTCGGGCATTTGCTTCGCCATGCGATTCAACCTCCTCGTGTTATTCTTCTATGCCTTCGTGCTTGCCCGTGCCATGCTCGACGCCTTTGCGCAACGCGTTCCAGGCAAGCGTCGCGCACTTGATCCTGGCGGGAAATTTGTTCACGCCGGACAGCGCCTCGACGTCCTCGTAATCGTCGAAATGAACGTCCTCGCCCTTCATCAGCGCGGAGAACTTATCCGCGAGCAGCAATGCTTCTTCGCTCGTCTTGCCCTTGATCGCTTCGGTCATCATCGATGCCGAAGACATGCTGATCGAGCAGCCCTCGCCCGTGAACCTGACGTCGCGGACGACGTCGTCCTCGAGCTGAAGCTGCAGCGATATCCGATCGCCGCAGGTCGGGTTGTTCAGGTTCACCGTGACGGAGCCTTCTTCCAGCTCGCCCCGGTTGCGCGGCGTTTTATAATGATCCATAATGACGCGGCGGTACAGATCGTCCAATTGGCTCATCCGAAAAACTCCTTTGTCCTCACCAGAGACTCGGCCAGCCGGTCGATATCTTGCTCTGTGTTGTATAGGTAGAAGCTCGCTCTCGCCGTCGCGCTCGCTTTCAGCCAGCGCATAAGCGGCTGGCAGCAATGGTGGCCGGCCCGGATGGCGATCCCGTCGGTATCGAGCACGGTGGCGACGTCGTGCGGATGCACGTCGCCCAGGTTGAAGGTGACGATTCCCGCGCGATCCTGGCCCGGTCCGTAGATCGTCAGCCCCTCGATGGAGGAAAGCCGGTCCAGCGCGTAACGAGTCAACTTTTTCTCGTGACGCTCGATGTTATCCAGCCCGACCTGCTCCAGGAAATCGATCGCCGCCGCCAGTCCGACAGCTCCGGAGATGATCGGCGTCCCGCCTTCGAATTTCCAAGGCAAATCCTTCCAAGTCGAATCGTGCAGCTCGACGAAATCGATCATTTCGCCGCCGTATTCGACGGGCTCCATACGCTCGAGCAGCTGCGCCTTGCCATAGAGTGCCCCAATTCCGGTCGGAGCGCACATCTTATGTCCGGAAAAGGCGTAAAAGTCGACGTCCAGCGCCTGCACGTCGACTTTCATGTGCGGCGTGCTCTGCGCCCCGTCGACGACGATGACCGCGCCGTTGCGGTGCGCGATCTTCGCGATGTCGGCGATCGGATTGATCGTGCCGAGGACGTTGGAGACGTACGTGATCGAGACGATCTTCGTCTTCTCCGTCACGGTCGCTTCGACGTCCGCCAGCGCGACCGTTCCGTCCGGCTGCAGCGGGATATATTTCAGCGTCGCTCCCGTCGCCTTGGCGGCTTGCTGCCAAGGAATCAGGTTGCTGTGATGTTCCATCGGCGTGATGACGATCTCGTCGCCCGCCCGCAGCGTCTGGCGGGCATAGCCGGAAGCGACGAGATTGAGCGCCGTCGTCGTGCCGCGGGTAAAAATAATTTCGCGGGTCGATGCCGCCCGGAGGAAGCGGGCGATTTTCTCCCGCGCTCCTTCGTAAGCATCCGTCGCCCGCGAGCCCAGCGTGTGCACGCCGCGGTGCACGTTCGCGTTGTCCCATTCGTAATACCGCTTGACCGCTTCGATAACCGAACGCGGCTTCTGCGTCGTCGCTCCATTATCCAGGTATACGAGCGGGTGTCCGTTAATATCCTGATGAAGAATCGGGAATTCCGCTTTCAGCGCGATCGGGTCCATGGCCGTTAACCCAGCTTTCTTTCGAGAATTCGGTGCAGCTGCTCGCGCAGCCCTTCAAGCGGAATCTCGGACACGACCGGATCCAGGAAGCCGTGAATGATCAGCCGTTCCGCTTCGGCGCGGGTAATTCCCCTCGACATCAGGTAGTAGATCTGTTCCGGGTTCACTTGGCCGACGCTCGCGGCGTGTCCCGCTTTGACGTCGTCTTCGTCGATCAGCAGAATCGGGTTGGCGTCTCCGCGGGCTTTGGGGCTCAGCATGAGCACGCGCTCCGTCTGCTGGCCGTTCGCCCTCGTCGCGCCTTTTTCGATCTTCGTGATGCCGTTGATAATCGCCGTCGCTTCATCCTTCATGACGGCGCGGGTAATCATGTCGCTCTCGGTCGACAGACCGAAATGCACGGCGTGCGTCGTCAGGCTCATGCGCTGGCTGCCCGTGCCGACGGTAATGACCTTCGAATCGGAAGTCGAGCCGTTGCCCTTCAGAATCGATTTCGTATCGGTCACCGCGTTGCCGTTATGCAGGTCGCCGACGATCCATTCGATGCGGGCGTCGTTGTCCAGCACGGCGCGGCGGTACGCGATGTCGATCGCGCTGTCGTCCAGCTGGTGAACGGCCGCGTATTGCACGAACGCGCCCGCCTTGGCGAACACCTCCACCGCGCTGTTGTGCAGCAGGGTGGACGTCGTCCCGCCGAGCGAGGACGCGACCCGTTCCACGAACGATACGCGGCTGTTCGCGTCCGCGACGACCAGCACGTGAGGCATGAACGTCGCCTCCGCGTCGTCCGCGAACAAAAGCGCCTGTACAGGCTCCTTGATCTCGACGCCGCGCGGCACGTACAGGAACACGCCGCCGTTCCAGAGCGCAGCGTGCACGGCGGCAAGCTTATGCTCGTCTTGCGTATAGGCGGTCATGAAATGGTTGCGGAACAATTCCTCATGATTGCGCGCCGCGTCTTCCAGGCTCGTCAATACGACGCCCTGCGCCTTCAGCTCTTCCGGCAATTGGGCGAAAATGACGGACGAGTTATGCTGGACGATCAGAGCGCCGGCCTTGTTCTCGGGCAGCAAGGCGGCGATCGGCGCCGGCAAGTCCTCGGCGGCCCCGACTGGCTGTCCCGGGCGGTTCGCGCCGTATTGATCCAGCGTCCAGCGGGTCAGAGGCAGCTTCTCCGGTTTCGGAAGCGCCAATTCCGTCGTCAGCTGTCCCGCTTCCTCCCGCCGGGCGACGAGCCAAGCGGGCTCGTTCTTGCTGCGCGCGAGCGCGGCAGCCGCTTCCCGGCCGAAGGAGGTAATTGGTGTACTCATCGCTGCAAAACCTCCCTTAAGCTTGGCCGACGGTCTCGTCGACGATGCCCAATTCTTCTTTGACCCAATCGTAGCCTTCGGCTTCCAGGCGCTGCGCCAGCTCCGGACCGCCGGACTTGACGATGCGGCCTTGCATCATGACGTGCACGAAGTCCGGCGTAATATAGTTCAGCAAACGCTGATAGTGGGTAATGATCAGGAAACCGCGGTCCCCGGCTCTCATCGCGTTCACGCTCTCGGCCACGATGCGCAGGGCGTCGATGTCGAGACCGGAGTCGATTTCGTCGAGAATGACGAGCTTCGGATCAAGCATCGTCATTTGCAAAATTTCGTTGCGCTTCTTCTCCCCGCCGGAGAAGCCTTCGTTCAAGTAACGATGCATGAACTCGGGGTTGATCTCCAGCTCCTTCATCTTGCCTTCCATCTGGCGAACGAACTTGATCAGCGAAATCTCGTCGCCTTCTTCGCGGCGGGCGTTGATCGCGCTGCGCAGGAAGTCGGCGTTCGTGACGCCGGTAATTTCGCTCGGATATTGCATCGCGAGGAACATCCCCGCGCGGGCGCGCTCGTCGACGCCCATCTCCAGCACGTCTTCGCCGTTAAGCGTAACGCTGCCTTCGGTCACTTCGTATTTCGGATGGCCCATCAGCGCGGACGCCAGCGTGCTCTTCCCGGTTCCGTTCGGACCCATGATCGCGTGAACTTCCCCGCCGTTAATCTTCAGATCGATGCCTTTCAAAATGTCTTTGCCCTCTATGGACGACTTCAACCCTTGAATTTCGAATTGTGTGGACATTCCCTAACCTCCAAATTTCTATGCGGATTCATTGTTGAACAAATCCTTATTTATAATCATTCTAATCTGATTCTCAATGATTCTCAATAACAATTTTAAGAAAGATGCGTCGAAAAAGCAAACCGGACCTCGTATCGTGAAGAAACGAAGCCCGGCTTTCCCTTAAATCGATGCATGTATGCGATTTCTTACTTCTTCCGCCCGGCGGCGGAATTCGTCTTCGCCGAGCACCGGCGTCATCGGCCCCTCCGCGGCTATGTCTTGCAAAGCGATCCAGGACTTGCAGCCGCCGTATGCGTCCCTCATCGGCACCATTCGGGGCTCCTCGAGACGATAGACGCGCAGAATCAACACGTGCAGCGGCTTCGTCTTTTTCCACTTCAACCGCTCTTCCGCATAGTCCTCCGTCCAAATGTGCAAATCTTCCAGCCGCTTCAGCGTTTCCGCGTCCGACACTTCGAGATCGCAAGAGACTTCCGCGTACGACGTCACTCGGACGAACCCCGGCCAAGCCTCCGCCTCGGCTTTCGTCTCGGCGACGAAACCAGCCGCTTCCGGAACGACGAGCTCGGGCCGTTGATGCTCGAAGGACGGAAACAGATAAAACCTCGGGCTCTCCAAGCGGAATTCCTTCGTCTCCTCCGCGATGCCGCCCTTGCGCAGCACGATCACTTGCCTGCCCGATTCGAGCGCCTTGACGGCGACGGCCCACTCCCTGAGCGCGATCGTTCCCTCCATGCGGTTCGTCCCTCTCCCTCATGCCATTAAGTTTCTTTATTATAGCACAGTCAAAATCGGGGGAGGTCGAATTCCAGGAGGTCGAATTCCAATCTTTCATTTCCATCGATTATAGCGTATAATGACGGCAGACAAACGAAAGGCCCTGCTGCCCGGTCGAAGACCAACGGCACAACCTCGGAGCGAAAGTTCCCGGTTGTGCCTTTTTTGTTTTTTGCGGGGTTGTACGGCCTTCGAATCCCATCCAAAGGAGTCCATTGCCATGTTAAAAGAAGCGATCTGCCATCGCCCGAAACAAAATTGGTGCTACGCTTACGACCGGGAGACGGTGCATGTCCGCATCCGCACGAAACGGGACGACGTCGACGCGATTTCCCTGATTTACGGGGATAAGTACAACTGGCATGTTGTCGGTCCGGCATCCGTCGAGATGAAGGTGTTCTCGCAAGACGCCTTGTTCGATTATTGGCAAGCCGAAGCGAAGCCTTCCTTCCGCAGGCTGCGGTACGCCTTTCGGCTCCGGTCCGGGGAACGGACGTCGTGGTTCAACGAACAAGGCTTCCACGACGTCGAGCCCGACTATGGCGTCGGCCAGTTCGAGTATCCGTTCCTGAACCCCGCGGACGTGTTCGAGACTCCGGCGTGGGTCAAGGACGCGGTGTTTTATCAAATTTTCCCGGAACGGTTCGCCAAAGGGGATCCGTCGATCGATCCCGAGAACGTCCAGCCTTGGGGCGGCAAGCCGGAGTGGAACAACTTTTTCGGCGGCGACCTGCAGGGCGTCATCGACCGTCTGGATCATCTGACAGAGCTCGGCGTCAACGCGATTTACTTCAATCCGGTGTTCGAAGCGCCGACGAACCATAAGTACGACACCGTCGATTACATGAAAATCGACCCCCATTTCGGAACGAACGAGAAAATGAAGGAGCTGGTGGACGCCTGTCACGCCAGAGGAATCCGAGTGCTGCTCGATGCCGTGTTCAACCATAGCGGCGGAAGCTTCCCCCCGTTCCTCGATGTCAAGGAGAAAGGGGCGGCATCCCCTTACGCGGACTGGTTCCACGTCCGGGAATTCCCGATCGAAGTCAAGGACCGGGTCCCGACCTACGATACGTTCGCTTTCGAGCCCCGCATGCCCAAGCTGAACACGGAGAACGAAGACGTTCAGCGATATTTGCTCGAAGTCGCCCGCTACTGGATCGAGGAGATCGGGGTGGACGGCTGGCGTCTCGACGTGGCCAACGAAGTCGATCACCGATTCTGGAGAACGTTCCGCGACGTCGTCAAACGGGCGAACCCCGAGGCTTATATCCTCGGGGAGATCTGGCACGATTCGCTGCCTTGGCTGACGGGCGATCAATTCGACGCCGTCATGAATTATCCGCTGACCGAAGCGATTCTCGATTACGCGGTCAAGGGCAAACGGGACGGCCGGCAATTCGCCGACCTCGTCGGCTCCCTTCTCGCGGCTTACCCGCAGCAGGCGACGGAGGTTGCCTTCAACTTGCTCGGCAGCCACGATACGCCCCGTCTGCTCACGCTGTGCAAAGGAGATCAACGGCGAATGAAGCTCGCCACGGCGATCCAGTTCACGCTGTCCGGCACGCCGTGCATCTATTACGGCGACGAGATCGGGTTGGACGGCGACGGCGATCCCGGCTGCCGCAAGTGCATGGAGTGGGACGAATCGAAGCAGGACCGGGAGCTGTTCGCCTTTTTCGCCGGACTGACGAAGCTGCGCCGGGCGCATCGCGCGTTGCGCGACGGTTCGTTCGAGCTGCTGGGCGCCGAACCGGACGGCAAGACGGTCGCCTACGCCCGCGAGGCGGACGGCGAACGCTTCGTCGTCGCGCTGAACGCGGGCAACCGCAAGGCTTCCGTCCGGCTTCCGGCGCCCCGGTCCGGCGAAGTCGTCTTCGGAGATGCGGAACTGGCCGCGGTCGGACGCAAGCTGCGCGTCTCGCTGCCTCCGGTCGGCTTCGCCATCGTCCGGCTAAGCTGACGCCGCGCGGCGGATCGTCACACGAGGAAAATCGCCAGAACGGTCGTCGCGGCGAGCCCGATCAGCACCGGCTTCAAATTCCTTCGCGCCAGCTCGAACGGGCTTACGCCGCAGATCGCCGCGGCCGGGATGAGCGCCCACGGGATCAGCGTCACGGAGGCGACCGCGCCGTTTACCGGAACGGTATGGGCCAGCGCGACGCCGAGATCGGGATCACCGGCCCGAATACGCGAAAGCCGAACTGAAAGCCTTCTATTAAATAAGAGGTCGTTTGCTCCAGCCCCTTGTTCCGGTGAGCCAGCATCGTCGTTCCGATCAGGATGATCACCGCCGTTCCCCCGATAAGCGCCGTCGCGTCCCCGCCCTGCAAATCGAAGAGAATCATGACCGCGACGTCGATCGCGAACAGGATCGGAATGGCGATCGCAAACATTTTCTTGACCCGTTCCGGCTGGGCGATCGTTGGCGCTCCTCCGGCGCCGCCCGGCGAGCCGACCAATCCGTCGTTCCATTTTCCCGCGCGCATGTCCCTTCTCATCATCCAGAAGGCGACGATCGTCGTCACCAGTCCCATCGTGATCACCAAAGGGATGCTCGCCTGCATGACCTGGTTGACGGGAAGTCCCGCCGCATCGGCCGTCAGCTTTGGAGCGCCTTGAATGATGTAGTCTCCGGATAGCGCGATGCCGTGCCCGAACAGGTTCATCGCGATTGCCGCGCCAAGCGCGGGAAGTCCGACGCGCAGCGCGACCGGCAACAGAACGGCGCCGATCAGCGCAACGCCGGGCGACGGCCAGAAAAAAAGCGACGTCAGCAGCATGATGATGCCGATGCCCCAGAAAGCGAGCGAAGGCGTCCGCAGAAAGCCGGTAAGCGGTTGAATCATCGTCTCGTTGATGCCGGTAATGATCAGAACCCGGCTCATCGCCACGATAATCGAGATGATGAAGATCGTTCCCAGCAGCTCCTTCGTCGCGTAGATAAAGCTGTTGAAGATGCCCGATACCGAGCCGCCCATGCTCGCGGTCGCGATCAAGCCAAGCGTGAAAATGCCCGCGACGCAGACGAGCGTCGTATCCCTCCGCTTCACGAACGAAACCGGACTTTGGACGTCTTCGAATTCGGCTTGCGGACGGCTCGCCCGACTTGAATCGTCTCCGCTTTTCCGGCCGCTCATCCGCCACTTTAAACCGCGGGAAAAGTGCTTTATACTTACATACAGATCATTTTTCGATAAAGGCCACTGAACCTGTCGGATAACTGTGTGGAGGCGAACGTTTATGAGCAATTATCACCCATTAACCGAGCAAGAAGCGATCGAGATCGCGCGCGGCATCCCCGGCGTTTTCGGTCCCGAAGGGGAGCTCTCGTGCCGCGAGATCGGAGACGGCAACCTGAATCTCGTCTTCCACGTGAGCCAGCCGTCGACCGGCGCAGGCCTGATCGTCAAGCAGGCGCTCCCTTACGCCAAGGTGGTCGGGGAATCATGGCCGCTGTCGCTCGACCGCGCGCGGATCGAGGGCGAAGCGCTGCTGCTGGAAGGCCGTCTCGCGCCCGGGCTTGTCCCGAAGGTGTACCGCACGGATCACGAGCTTGCGCTGACGGTCATGGAGGATTTGAGCAGCCATGTCATCATGCGCCAAGGGCTGATCGACGGGGGCGTCTATCCGCGTTTTGCCGAGCATATTTCCGATTTTCTCGCCCAAACGCTGTTTTTCACGTCCGATCTGGGCATGAACCAGCAAGAGAAGAAGCAGCTCGCCCGCTCGTTCGTCAATCCCGACCTGTGCAAGATCACGGAGGATTTGATCTTCGACCATCCTTATACGGACGCGGATACGAACAGCTTCGACGCCCATCTGAGGCCGGATGCGGAGCGGCTGTGGACGGACGTCGAGCTCCACTTGGAAGTCGCCCGGCTCCGGGAGAAATTTCTGACCCATGCGCAAGCGCTGCTCCATGGCGACCTGCACACCGGCAGCATCTTCGTTACGCCGGAATCGACCAAGGCGATCGATCCCGAGTTCGCTTATTTCGGTCCGATGGGCTTCGATGTCGGCGCCGTGTTCGCGAATCTGCTGCTGCACTTCGCCGCCCAGGAGCACTGGTCGGCCGACGCGGCCTCCCGCGCGGAACGCAGAGCCTATCTGACCGGCACGATCCGCGACATCTGGCACGCGTTCGATCGGAAATTCCGCGCGCTATGGGACGAGCGCGGAACGGATCGCATGGCCAAGACGGCCGGTTACCAGGACGATTACATGCTTCGGCTGCTTCAGGATACGGCGGGCTTCGCCGGAGCGAAGACGGTGCGAAGAATCGTCGGCCTGGCCCACGTCGCCGACATCGACCGCATTCCGGATCCGGACGTCCGCGCCAAGGCGCAGAGGCTGGCGCTCGCGATCGGCACGACGCTGATCAAGCGCAACCGCCGAATCTCTTCCGTCGAAGAGCTGATCGACATTGCCGATTCCTTGGCCCAAGCGTGAAGAAGCCGCACGGAGACGCGGAATCGAGAGGAGCATAACGAACATGAGCGACATTCAACGTCAACCTGCGAACGAGGTTCTGCAATCGCTGCGCTGGGAGTCGGACGCGCTTTCCCTGCTGGATCAGCGCTTGCTGCCGGAGGAAACCGTCTATTTGCGCTTGACGTCTCCGCAAGACGTCTGGGAAGCGATACGGGAGTTGAAGGTAAGAGGAGCGCCGGCGATCGGGATCGCCGCCGCTTACGGCGTCGTGCTCGGCGTCGCCGGTTTCCGGGGCGAGGCCGGGGAATGGCTGGCGGAAGTCCGCCGCCATGCGGAGCACCTGGCGACATCGCGGCCGACCGCCGTCAATCTGTTCTGGGCGCTCGACCGGATGAAGGCCCGGGCGGAATCGCTGTCCGGGGCCGGGGTTTCCCCGGCCGAAGCGACCGCGGCGCTGCTGGACGAAGCCAAGCGGATTCAGGCCGAGGACGAAGAGACGAACCGCCGAATCGGCGAGCATGCGCTTGCGCTGTTCGAGGACGGCATGGGCGTCTTGACCCATTGCAACGCGGGCGGACTCGCCACGGCCAAGTACGGTACGGCGCTGGCCCCCTTTTACTTGGCGCTGGAGCGGGGGATACAACTGAAAGTATTCGCCGACGAGACGCGCCCGGTCCTCCAGGGCGCCAGGCTAACCGCGTTCGAGCTGCAGCGCGCCGGCGTCGACGTGACGCTCATCTGCGACAATATGGCCGGCCACGTCATGTCCAAAGGCTGGATTCAGGCGGTCATCGTCGGAACGGACCGGGTTGCGGCCAACGGAGACGTCGCCAACAAGATCGGCACCTACAGCGTCGCCGTGCTGGCGAAGGCGCACGGCATTCCGTTCTACGTCGCTTGTCCTTTATCGACCATCGATCTGTCGACGCCGACCGGCGCCGACATTCCGATCGAGGAACGCCATTCGGACGAAGTCGCCGCCGGATTCGGCAAGCGCACCGCGCCCGAAGGCATCGCGGTGTACAATCCCGCGTTCGACATTACGCCTAACGAACTCGTCACCGCGATCGTCACGGAGAAAGGCATCGTGACCGCCCCGTACGGGCAAAGCTTGAAAAAGCTGTTCGACGACTGACCCTATCCCCGCCTTCGGGCGGCATCAGGAAGCCGTTCGCGCCAGGATGCGGACGGCGTCTTTGCCGCTCATGCCGACGTCGATCCCTAACGCCTTGGCGGAGTCGGTCACCGCTTCCAGCGGAGCGTCCAGCAGCTGCTGCAACGTTCTGACGCCGACCGCGCGGCCCGCGACGATCTTCCTCTCTCCAAGCTTCTCGTTAAGCAGTCGAACGTCCAGGGCGCCGCACATGATGTAACCGGGGCCGGCCGAGATCGCCAGCAGCGTCGTTTTCGGCAGCTGCACTTCGACGCCGATCGCGGTCCAGTCGTCGATTCGAATCGGCACGACATTCACCATGCCCATCACCTCCCTGTCTTTGCGGCATAGGTTCATGGTATACAAATTATGCACAAATAGAACTATTTTTCAGGGTATTTGGTCCTATCCCTCTATATTGGGCGAGATTTTCGTGGTATATTGGGATCCGGGAATTAGTTTCATTGAACTACGCATGGCAACGGAGGCATCACATGAATCCATCCCATCCTATTGAAGATGGCTCCCATTTATTCCAAGTCGAGATCCGCGTATCCGCTCCGAATCGAGGCGCCGCGCTCAAGCATCTGCTGCAGGTGCTGAGCCAGGCGGACATCGCCGATTACCGCATCGGCGCCAGCGGCCAGCACGAAGATGCGGCGCCGCAGCCGGCCCCCGCGAGAAAAGCCGTCTCCAAGGAGGCGAATCCGCCGAACGAATCTCCGCTGGAGCTTCGCATCCGTTTTTTTATCGAGACGAGCAAGCTGATCCGAATTACCGTCAACAAGGGCCGGGGAATCAAGCTCAGCCTCCCTTGCCGGGTGCTAAGCTACGATATCGAGAAGCAGCTGATGACGGTCTACCACGTGGACGAGAAGCAAGTGTATACGGTGGGGCTTAACGAAATCGACGATTTCGTGGAATAAATTAAAGGACTCGCGACAGGCGGCCGGCCTGCAGCGAGTCCTTATTCTATTTGGTCGATCCGTTCGCGTTACCGGTCGAAATCGAACTTGAAATCGTCGTCGGTCATCGCTTCCACGTGAATCGTGCGCACGTAGCCGTTGCCTTTTTTCGAGAAAAAATCGTGCTGCTTCGTGCGCGTGCTGATGCCGTTGAACACGATCGGGTTGACGTCCTCTTCTTCGAACACCGGGTCGAAGCCCATGTTCATGAACGCTTTGTTCGCGTTATAGCGGACGAACTTCTTGACCTCGTCTTGCAAGCCGATCCCCGCGTACAGCTCGTCCGTGTACTTCTCTTCGTTCTGATGAAGGTGCATCAGCAGCCCGTACAACACCTCGTAAACTTCCTTCTGCTCGGTCTCGTCCAGCTCGACGTACACTTCCTGGGCCAGCGTGCCCACGTACAGGCCGTGAATGCTCTCGTCCCTCAGGATGAGGTCGATCACCTCGCCGCTTGCCGTCATTTTCCCCTGCCCCGCCAAGTATAACGGATAGAAAAAGCCGCTGTAGAACAAATAGCTTTCGAGCAGGACGGAAGCCGCCATCGCCAGGAACAGGCTTCTCGGCGAATCGATGCGGTTGTAGTATTGGACGATCGTATCCGCCTTCGTCTGCAAGTACGGATTTTTCTCGACCCACCGGAACACGCCGTCGATTTCCTCGGTCGTCGCCAGCGTCGTGAAGATGCTGCTGTACGACTTGGCGTGAATCTGCTCCATCATGCCCATGAAGCCGAGCACCGCCTTGCGCTGCAGGCCGTCCACGTGCTCCAGAATGCGCGGCATCCCGACGCCCCCCTGCACGGTATCGAGCAGGGTCAAGCCTCCGAGCACTTTCATATAAAGCTCCCGTTCCTCGTCGCTGAGCTGCATCCAGGACATTTTATCGTCGGAGAGCGGAATTTCCTCGTCGGTCCAGAACTGCATGATGTTCTGGTTCCAGAAGGTGATCGTGAAATCGTCGTCGGGACGGTTCCAGTTCACCGCTTTCAATGCGCACATCGGTTCGTTGTCCTCCTCGTTCGCGATTGGCCGGCGCTTTACACCGAACAGGTCACGCATTCCTCCACGGACAGCCGGTTCGTCCGGGTGTAGTAGAGCGACTTGAGCCCTTTCTTCGCCGCGTAGACGTAATAGCGGGAGAGCTGCCGGGTCGTCACGTCGCTGTTGACGTGCAGCACGGTGGAGATCCCTTGGTCCACGTGGGGCTGAATTTCCGCAATCAGATCGATCACTTTGAACTGATCCATCTGATAGGCCGATTTATAGAAGAAAATGTTGTCGCGGCTCAGGAACGGCATCGGATAATACGTCGTCGAATTGGCGTACGTGCGCGTCTCGATCGGCTCGACGATCGGCATGACGCTCGACGTCGCGTTCTGAATATACGAGATGCTCTGCGTCGGCGCGATCGCCAATCTGTAGGCGTGATACAAGCCGTGCTCCGCAACGTCCGCCTTCAGCTTCGCCCAGGCTGCCGGAGACGGAACTTCGATGCCTTCGAACAGCCGCTGCACCTTCTCCGTCGCAGGACGGTAATCGGTCGCCAAGTAGCGGTCGAAGTATGTACCCTTGGCGTATTCCGAACGCTCGAAGCCTTGGAACGTCTCGCCCTTGTCCCTGGCGATCTCCATGCTCTTCTCGATGGAATGGAAGTTCATCATCATGAAGAACGTGCGGACGAAATCGCGCGCCTCGGCGCTCTCGTAAGCGATCTTGTGCTTGGCCAAGAAGCCGTGCAGGTTCATCGCGCCTAATCCGACGGAATGCAGCTCGGCGTTCGCCTTGGCGACGCCCGGGGCGTTCGCGACCGTCGTCATGTCGCTGACGGCCGTCAGCGCCGCGATGCCCTCGTGCACGGATTCCTTGATTTTGCGCTTCTCCATGACGTTGGCGATGTTCAAGGAAGCGAGATTGCAGCTGATGTCCTTGCGAATCGTATCGGGCTCGAAATAGTCGCCGATCTCGGACGTCTCCTGCAGCTGAAAAATTTCCGTGCACAGGTTGGACATCTTGACGCCGCCGAGGTCTTTCAGCGCGTGAGCCCGGTTGGCGTTGGATTTGTTCATGATGTACGGGTAGCCCGATTCGAGCTGCGTCGTCGCGATCTTGACGAGCATGTCGCGCGCGCTCATGACCGCTTTTTTCTTGACCCGGTCGTCCGCGAGCAGCGTCTCGTACATCTCGTCCATATCCATGTCGTCCAGATGCCGGCCGTAATGCTTGAATACCGTATACGGCGCGAACACGTGCAGCGGCTTGTTTTGCTCGGCGAGCTGATAAAACTTATCGGGCACGATCAGCCCGATCGACAGCGTCTTGAGGCGGGTTTTCTCGTCCGCGTTGATCTTCTTGCTGTCGAGAAACTCGATGACGTCCCAGCCGAAAATGTTGTAGTACCCGGCTCCGGAGCCTTTGCGCTGGCCCATCTGATCGGCGTAGGAGAACGCGTCCTCCATCAGCTTCAGCACCGGCATGATTCCCTTCGCCGCGCCTTCCACGCCCTTGATCGTCTCGCCCCGCCCGCGAACCTTGGACAGGTTCACCGCAACGCCTCCGCCGATTTTCGAGAGCTGCATGCAAGTGCCGAGCACATAGTTGATCGAATTCAAGGAATCGTCCATCTCCAGCAGGAAGCAGCTCACCATCTCGCCGCGCCGGCTCTTGCCGGCGTTCAGGAACGTCGGCGTGGCGGGCTGCAGCCGTTGCTCCATCATCGAGGCAGCGAGCAGGCTCGCCGTTTCGGCGTCGCCTCTTGCCAAGTAGAGCGCGACGATCGCGACCCGGTCCGGATAATGCTCGAGATATTGCGTCTTGTCGTCCGTCTTGACGGCGTAATCCGTATAGAACTTGGAAGCGGCCATGTAGGATTTGAATTGAAAGCCGTACCCGTGGGTCAAATCGTAGATTCGCTCGACTTCCCGCTCGCTGTATTGCCGATAGACGTCCTCGTAATAGTCATTGTCGATCATATAGCGGACCTTCTCGCCCGTGCTCGCGAACCGGACGCTCTTGCGGTAGACGTCCTCCATAAATTCGGCGACCGCTTCGCGATCCTTGTCGAGCTGGAAAAATCCGCCCGCATCTCTTTGCATCAGCAGGTTGTTCAGTTCAATATGACGCAACCGCGCGCACCTCCCGTACGAATGTTTCCACGTCCCGCGACGTGCCGGACAGTTCGAATTTGCAGATGACGGGAACGCCGTACATGTCCGAGATCCGGTCCGCGCTTAATGCGAACCCGTCCCCCCAGTTCCGATTGCCGCTCGCCGATACGCCGAGCAGCTTCTGGTGGTTTGTGCTCAGAAATGCCTTCACCTTCTCCGGCACTTGGCCGAAGCCCGTCGTATAAGTTACGAGGACGAAGGGTTGATCGAGCTGCATAGACGCCTCTATTTTCACCGCCGGAAGCTTTAATTTCTCTACGAACCTCCGTACGTTGCCCGTTTTGGAATCGTAAGCGATCAGCATGACAACCTTCTCCTTCCTTCGACCTCAACACAATATGTAAGCGACAAAAACAAATTTACCCCAATATATTGTGTGTGTCAAGGTGAAAGTTGGCCTATTGACAGTTCGCCGTTCTTGCGGTAAGAGAACAAAAAACAACCGGGAAGATCGCGAGCGATCTTCCCGGTTAACGTATCTTGCGGCTCTCTCAACCGGCGCAGCGGGCGCCGCTCGCTAGTGATAGAGAGGCAGCGCCGGACGGTTCAGCTTCTCCAGCAGCAGCCCTTGCGCGCCGGCGCTCGATAGGGGCGGACTGCCGAAATAGCCCTGCATCTCGTCGCAACGATGGGAACGCAGGAAGCGAACTTGGTCTTTCGTCTCGACTCCTTCGGCGATCACCTGCATCTGAAGATTGTGGGCCATGGAGATGATCGCCGCCACGATCGCCGCGTCGCTCGGATCCTGCTCGATATCGCGGACGAACGACCGATCGATCTTCAGCCTGGCGATCGGGAAGTTTTTCAAGTAATGGAACGAGCTATAGCCCGTTCCGAAATCGTCGATGCTGATCGCGACGCCCAGCTCGGTCAGCTCCTCCAGGTATCGGGTGGCGCGCTCGACGTCCATCGTCATGCTTTCGGTAATTTCCAGCTCAAGGTAGCGGGGATGCAGGCCGGTTTCCCGTAAAATTTCGGCGATCTTCCCCGTCAGATTGCGCTGGGAAAATTGCTTGAAGCTTAAGTTGACGGAAATCGGAATGCGCAGCAGGCCGTCGTCCTGCCAGGCTTTGTTCTGGCGGCACGCTTCCCGGATCACCCACTCGCCGAGCGGCAGGATCAAGCCGCTCTCCTCCGCCGCGGGAATAAACTCTCCCGGAGAGATCAAGCCGCGTTCTGGATGCATCCAACGGACGAGCGCTTCCATGCCGACGATCTGGCCCGATGCGAGATCGTACTGGGGCTGGTAATAGAGCACGAACTCTCCGTGATCCAGAGCGCGGCGAAGCTCGTGCTGGATCGTCAGCTTCCCCAAGGCGATCGGGTCCATGTCGCCGGTATGCTGCAGATGAGCGTTTTTCCCGCTTTCCTTCACGCGATGGAGCGCCGTGTCCGCGCGCTTGAGCAACGTCGCGGCGTCGGCGTCGCCGCCCTTGCCGACGGCGACCCCGATGCTGACCGTAATATGCACGGGAACGCCGTTAAGCTCGAACGGCTCCTTTAGCACCTCCATCAGGGCGTCCAGCCTCGCGTCCGCGTCCGCGTCGTCGCGAAGCCCGTCCAGACAAGCCGCGAACTCGTCTCCTTCCATTCTCGCGAGATCCCCGGGCTCGGACAAGCTGCGGCTTAACCGTTCCGCGATCTGCAGCAGCAGCATATCGCCGAAATCCCGGCCGAACGAAGCGTTCACGAGCTTAAACTGATCGACGTCGATATAGCAGACGGCAAGACTCGCGCCGCTGTCTCTCGCGGCCTCGAGCTTCTCTTCCAGCCGGTTCATGAAAAACCTGCGGTTCGGCAAACCCGTCATATCGTCGTAGTATGCCATATACCGGATCCGTTCAAGGGACCGTTTCCGATCGCTGACGTCCTGAATGAAGACCAGGATGGCGATCACCTTGTTTCTGCGGATCAACGGCGATGTATGTATATTCAAATCGAGCGTATGGCCTTGCTTATGGACGACTCGGATATCCTGCGCGCACTTCTCCCCTTGCAGCGTGCGCAAAAATACGTTTCTCGTGGATTGCTGCGAGCTTTCCTCCACCATCTTCGCGAACGGCAAGCCGCGCATTTCTTCTTTGCCGTAGCCCACCAGATCGGAGGGATCCCGGTTGATGTCCAAAAATCGCCCCTGGCGGTCGATGACGGCGAATACGATCGGGCTGTTGTCGTACAACGAATTCAACAATTCCGGTTGATAGGAAGGACCCGTCGGTTCGACCCGATAACGGTTCCGCGACGCTCTCCATCCCCAGTATGCGGCTCCTCCGGCCAATGCCGCGGCGGCGCCGATGCCCGCCAGCCAAACTCCCACGTCGGACCATCCGTTCACGAAACACGTCCTTCCTCCGCAATGGGCGTTTTGATCCTGCGACTATAGGATAATATTTCTATTATAAAACAAACTTCGCCAATTGTAGCGTTCCATTTTCATTTTTTTATCGCTTGGTCCGCGCGGCCAGCGCCAAACAGATCCAGCCGGCGATAAACGAGACCCCGCCGAGCGGCGTGATCGCCCCGAGCATCTTGACGCCGCTGAAGGCGAGGGCATAAAGGCTGCCCGAAAACAGCACAATACCGATCAGCATCAAATTGGCCGCCCAGGCCGCCAGCTTCGGCGAGGGCAGGCGGTCGACGAACAGCGCGACGAGCAGGATGCCGACGGAATGGAACATCTGGTATTGAACGCCCGTGCCGTATACATCCAAGGAATATTCGCTAAGATGATCTTCAAGAATGTGGGCGCCAAAAGCGCCGAGCGCAACGGAAAGCATAGCCGCGAGCGCTCCGATTTTTGTATACTTATTCATGTAGGGATCGGCCTCCTTGAATGTTCGATCATTTTGCATCTCCCTATTATCATATCGCTAACGAGGTGGATTGTCATGAACGAGCCTTATGAAAACGATGAACGATTCGCGAACCGCGACGGCTTCTCCCCTGTCCCGAACGGCCCCGCTCCTTACAAACACAGCGGACTCGGAATCGCTTCCTTCGTCTTGTCCATCGTCAGCATCGTGTCCTTCGTCGTCTTGACGATCGTGTTCGTCTCCTTGATGCTGCAGAGCATCGATCCGTCCCAGCTCGCGGACGCGAACGGCACTCCGCTGCTCACCGAAGAAGAGCTCGTCGAGCGGATGCAGCCGTATCTCGGTTACATGGTCTTGTATCCGTTTCTGCTTTTGCTCGTGATCGTCGGGCTCATTCTGGGCATCGTCGCCCTCGCGCGTCCCGGCACGAAAAAAATATTCGCCATCCTGGGCACGGTGTTCAACGGCTTGCCGCTGCTTTTTTTCGTCTTGCTGATGCTGATCGGGCTTGCGGCATTCTAATACCGCCTCGAACCCTAGCCGCGCAATACTAGCAAGGCTAGAGGAAGCGTCGTCCCCCGGAGGCGCTTCCTCAATTGCTGCACTCCTTTAGACGGCCTCCCGCTCTCTCCGTGCCCGTTCCGCCTCCTTCCTCTCGATCCACGGGCCGCCTCCATTTAGCCATATCTCTATCCGTACATGCCTGAGTCATCTGCACACGTTTTCCGACGACCGCTTCCCGACGTCGTTTTCGCTTTTCCGAGCCGTCCGTCTCCTCCTCTTTGCCATACCTCTATCCACACTCGCCTGAGCCATCTGCACACGTTTTCCGACGACCTTCTTCTCGCATGGGCCGTCCGCCCGCTTCCTTTTCGACTCGCCGTTTGCCACCTCTTTTCCGTTCCTCGTTCTGTACATACCTGAGCAATGTGCATACGCCTCCCCGATGATAGCCCCCTTCCCGAGACTATTCCATAATTTCACTTTCCTGAGCGAACTGCTCACCAACCCTACACCTTCCGACTCGTCCTGCCCACAGTAGATGACCTCGCCCATATGCCTAGCCAATGTCGTGAGCATCGAGTGCACTCGTGTCCAGTACTCCGCCTGCGAATCGTTCTCCTGTTCGTAAACCGCGTGCCCGTCTCCCTGCTTGCCATACAGCCGCATGCCAGTCCCCCAGCTTGCCATACACCGCGCGCCAGTCTCCAAGCTTGCCATACAGCCGCTTGCCCGTCATCGGCAGGGTTATGCATTTTGTTCAGGTGACATCCATTCGACTTATCAAGCTCTATTATTTTTTTGAAAAATCAAAAATTATGATTGAAACGGGAACAAATGTTTGCTATAATAAAAAATAAGAACAAACGTTCCCTATGGAGGGATTCGCATGATGTCGGTTAGCGAATTTATGGCGCAATTTCCGGACGAGCAGGCTTGCCGGGAGTTTCTCTTTCGGATCCGTTGGCCGCGCGGGTTTATTTGCACCAAATGCGGCGAGGGCAAATACTGCGAGATCAAGACCAGGAACGTGTACGAATGCGCGAACTGCAAGACGCAAACCTCCATTACGTCGAATACCGTCATGCATCGTACGAAGCTGCCGCTTCGCTACTGGTTGCTTGTCTTCTATTGGATCGCATCGGGGAAGAGAGTATCCGCCCGCAAATTGTCGAACTCGCTCAACCTTCATTATCGTACCGCGCTTCGAATGCTGCAAACCGTCAGATCCGCGATGTACAGAGCCGAGTATGCGACGATGTTCGAATTTTGGAAGCCCGGACAGCAGTCCTCTCAAAAAAGCATCGTGGAAAAAGCAAGAATCGCCCTGCTCAACAAAGCCAGCGCGTTCATCCGAAAGTATTACGGCCGCGTATCCGGCACCCGCCTGAACAGCTATTACTCCGAATATCGTTTTCGCAACAACAACGAGCACATCCCCGCCGCGGCGTTGTTGAAGCTGATTGAGAGTGCGTTCACGACGATTTATTCGCTTAACGAGTATGGTATGCTTCGCGGACCGAAAAAGGCGCCCTAAGCGCCTCCCGGTTCAGCTTCCTATTCTATTCCGCCTGCCGAATCATCATTATTCGATAGACGCCGAACGAGCCTGGACCGAGTCGACGAGCGTGTGGCTCGTCCCCTTGCCGTAGTGGTCGTACATCGTGACCTGCCCGCCTGAATCGATCGCGGCGAAGCGTTTACTTCACGATGAACTTCGTTCGGCTGTGCCCTTCCTTCGTCTTGCTGACCTCCAGCACGGCCGGAAACGCCGTCTTCAGTTCCTGAACATGAGAGATGACGCCGATCGTCCGGCCGGACCGCCGAAGATCGACGAGCGCGGCGATCGCCTTGTTGAGCGAATCTTCGTCCAGCGATCCGAACCCTTCGTCGATGAACATCATCTCGATGGAGACGCCCCCCTGATAAGCTTGGATAACGTCTGTCATGCCAAGCGCCAAACATAGCGATGCGTTGAATTTCTCTCCTCCGGACAGCGACTTGACGTCGCGATTCTGACCGGTATAGGCGTCGTAGACGTCGAGCCCCAATCCGCTCTGCTTGCCTCTCGCTTCCAGCCGATCGCTTCGTTCCAACCGGAACTGCCCGTTGGACAAGTCGGCCAGCCTGGCATTGGCCGCGCGCAAAATCTGCTCGAGAAACTCGACCAGAATATATCGCTCGAACGAGATTTTTTGCGCGTTGTCGCCCTTCAGCATGTGATAGACGTCGGCCACCTGCTGCTGCTTCCGCTCGAGCTCCATAAATTGCTCCGTCGCCTTCGCGAGCGCGGTCGCCAACCGCCTTGCTTCCTTTTCCCGGCCTTGCGCTTCGTGCAGTTCGGCCGCGAACCGCTCGAGCCGCGCCTTCGTCTCGTCCAGCGCCTCCCTTGCGGCCGTTGTCTCCGGACGAGTCTTGCCGCTTAGCTCGCGCTCCAGCTCGGCGATCTGTTCGAGCAAGCTCGCCCGCTGGGCTTTGAACTGTTCGAGCGCGTCAGCCAACCGGCTTCGCTCCGCTTCGGGGAGCTTCGCCGCGCGGTAAGCCTCCAGCGAATCCAGGCCGGTCATCGCCAGTTCTTCGGCGAAGCGGACGTCCGCCTCCCGGCGGCCGCGATCGGCTTCTTCCAATTGCAAGGCCGTTTGCTCGGCATGGGTTCTCTCCTCCACGAGCTTGGCCTGCGCCGCCTGCAAGCCGCGCTGCGCTTCCTGCCAGGCCGCGTTCAGCCGGTTCGCGAGCGCCGTCTGCTCCCTCGTTCGGGACGCGAGACCGTCCGGCGTCCGCAGCGCGTCCGGGACGCGCTGCAATTCGGCGTCGAGAACGGATTGCTTTGCGGTCCGGTCCGCGTTCAGCCGATGCTGAAGCGCCGCCAGCCGTTCCCGTTCCGCACCCAATCGTTCCGCCAGCCGTTCGGCTTGCTCGATTTCGGCTCGGAGCGGAGCGACGGACGCGGCCAGCCGCTCCAGCCGATCCTTCTCGGCGCGAACCGCTTTGCCTTCGGATTCGGCCCGCGCCAACTGCTCGTCGAGCGGCCCGGATCCGATTCCGAGCTCTTCGCTTGCCTCAAGCCGTTCCCGCTTGCCGATTCCCGCCGCCGCGACCTGGGCTTTCGTCTCGCCCAGCTCCCGCTCGGCCGCTCGCAGCCGTTCCTTCTCTTCTATCAGCTCTTCCCGGGAAGGCACCTCGGCTCCCGGTACGGCCTTGGCCGGATGGCGCTCGCTTCCGCAGACCGGACAAGGCTTCCCGTCGTGCAGATGGCCGGCCAGCAGCGCCGCTTGTCCTTCGAGCCAAGCGGCTTCCCTCGCATCGAGCCGCGTTTTGAACCGCCGGACGGTTTCTTCCTGCGCCTTCTCGACGCCCGTCATTTCCGCGAGTCTCCGCTCGAGGACGATCATTTCTTTCAGCCACTTATACTTGTCCTGCAGCCGCTTGTATTGTTCCTGCACGGCGCTTAAGTTCGCGGCTTCCCGCTCCGCCGCAGATGCCTGCTCCGCCTTGGCGCGCTTCGCTTCCTTCGCCGCTTCGAGCTGCCGCTCCGTCGCTTCGCGTTTCTCCGCTGTCGCCCGCTCCTCGGCTGCCAGCCGATCCGTTTCGACCCGGCGCTCCTCGAGCGTCCGCACGATCGGCATCAACTCTGCCAACCGAGCCAGCCCCAGATCGGCTTCCTTCCGCTCCGCGTCGCGAGCTTCCTCCTCGCGCCACCTCGATTCGGCCGCGGCGAAGGCGCGCTCGGCCAGCGCGAGATCGGCCAGCTTGCGCTCGCGCAGGGCGCGCTTCTCCTCCTGACGCTTCGCCGCCTCCAACGCCCTCTCCTCATAGGGCTCGATTCTGGCCGCCAGCTCCGCCCGGCGAACGATCCGCTCGCTCTCGGCCATCTGCGGCTTCCGTTGCTCCATTCGATTCAGCCGCTCCCGCTTCTCTTCCAGCGACGCGAACCGGCTCTCCAGCGCGAGCGCCTCGCGAAGCGCCTGCTCCCGGGCTTGCAGCTCCGCTTCGATGCCGGCTTTGCCCCGCGAAATCTCGGCCGCGCGCCCGGCATAATGAGCGATTTCCGCCTCCAGCGCCTCCGACACTTGCGTCGCGTTCCGGTGCTCTTGGTCCAACGTCGCCGAGAGCAAGCTGCCTTCCCGCCGCGGCAACGATTCCCGCGCTTGGCTCGCATATACGTCCTGCATCGCTTTCGCCTGCTTTAACGCCTCTTGAAGCTCGCGATGCTGACGATAAAACCGCTCTTCGATATTCCGGTACAAGCCCGTCCGGAAAATCCGCCGCAAAATATCTTCCTTATTTTCCGTGTCGGACGTCAGCAGCTTGCGAAACTCCCCTTGCGGCAGCATAACGATCTGACCGAACTGCTCCCTCGTCAGGCCGAGGATCGCTTCGAGCTTCGCGTTCACGTCCGACACGGCGAACCGGTCGACGCAGGGCGTCTCCGTCCCGTCCGTCGTCTCGTACAGCTCCGCTTTGCCGCCCGTCTCGCTCTTATTGGCGCCGCGGCGGTGGGGCATCTGCCGGAAGACCCGGTACGTTCGGGCGCCGACCGAGAATGTATAATCGACCGATGTCGGCGAATCGTCGTCCGCGAAATGGCTTCGCAGCATTCTCGTCTCCGCGCGGTCTTCCCCGCTCGCGCCGCCGTATAGCGCGTAACAGATGGCATCGAAGATCGTCGTCTTTCCCGCGCCCGTGTTGCCGGAAATGACGAACAGCCCCAGATCCCCGAGCAGGCCGAAATCGATCGTCTCCGAATCGCGATACGGGCCGAATGCCGTCATCGTCATGCGGATCGGCTTCATCGCGCCCCCTCCTCCCGAAGCGCCTCGGCGTAAGCGTCAGCGAACAAGCGCAGCTTCTCGTCCGAGAGCGGAATGCCTTTGATCTCCTCGTAGAACGCGGCGAACAACGCGACCGGATCGGCTTCGCGGCGCGCCGGCGCTTCCGCGGCTTCGGAAGCGGCGCCGGCCGAGGAAGCCGCCCGGCGCTCGACGTGCAACGCGTTCGGATAGACGGCCCGGACCTTCTCCATCGGGAATAAGACGGGGTCGTCGTTCAGCAGCGTCACGAACGCGTAATCGTCGCTGCCCGCGTGCCGCTCGATCTCCTCGATCGGGGCAACGACGCGGCGCATGTCGCGAAGCGGCTTCAACTCGCGCTTGTCGACGGCGACGTTTCCTTCTCCGTCCAGCTCGACGACGAGGAAGCCTTTGCGGTGCGATTCCTCCGAGATCGAATATTTCAACGGCGAACCGGCGTAACGGATTCTCTCGTTCGCGACGTGATGGGCCTGATGGAGATGGCCGAGCGCCGTATAGTGGAAGGCTTCGAAGTATTCCGCGTGCACGTAATCCGCCCCGCCGATCGACAGGGGACGCTCGGATTGGCTCGTATTGTCCTGCGGACTCGCGCCCGGCGTAACGAAGGCGTGACCGACGAAGACGTGGCGCGCTCCCGCGTCCATGCCTTCCGCGATTCGGCCGACGATTGCCTTCATCGCGTCGTCGTGGCTGCGGATCCGATCGTCTTCAAAAATGTAGCGAACTTGCGCCGGATCCGCGTAGGGCACGAGATGAAAATGAACTTCGCCGTACTCGTCGTTCAGAATGACGGGTTTATGTAAAGGTTTCAGTTGGCCGACCAGATGCAGCCCTCTCGCCTCCATGATCGACGTGCCGAACGACAGCCGGTCCGGACTGTCGTGGTTGCCGGATACGGCCAGCAGCGGCGTGTTCAGCCCGATGACGATCCGCTCGAACAGCTCGTCCAGCAGCTCGACCGCTTCCGTCGGCGGGATCGCCCGGTCGTACAGATCGCCCGCGACGACGACCGCGTCGGGACGTTCTTTTTCCACCGTCTCTACCAATTGTTCGAGCACGTAGCGCTGGTCGTCCGTCATGTAGACGCCTTGCACCAATTTTCCCAAATGCCAATCGGCGGTATGTATAAATTTCACGAGAGACCGTCCTTTCATCGCCTTATTCTTTTATTCTAATCTATCGATATCGCAATTGCACCAATCCGGACTTGTCCAGGATATGCATACACATCGTTTGGCCGAACGTGAATATATTGATTAATACATCATTTATTCCGCTAACGATAGGGGGTTGCCCATGAACCGTCCCTCGTTTATTTTATCCCGCGAAGATTGGTCGCTGCATCGCAAAGGCTACCAGGATCAAGCTCGCCACCAGCAGAAGGTGCGGGAGGCGATCAAGCAGAACTTGCCCGATTTGATCTCCGAAGAAAACATCGTCATGTCCGATGGGCGCCAAATCATAAAAATCCCGATCCGCAGCCTCGACGAATATCGGTTCATCTACAACGCGAACAAGAAAAAACACGTCGGCCAAGGAAGCGGCGACAGCCGGGTCGGGGACGTCATCGGCGTGGATCCGGCCCCGGCCGGCGGCAAAGGAGAAGGCGCGGGATCGGAGCCCGGCGACGACGTCGTCGAAGCCGAAATCTCGATCGCGGAGCTCGAGTCGATGCTGTTCGAGGAGCTTGAGCTTCCGTACCTGAAGAAGAAAGACAAGCAGCAGATCGAAGTCAAGGACGTGCGGTTCACCGACGTCCGGCGCAAAGGAATCATGTCCAACATCGACAAGAAGCGGACGATTCTGGAGAACCTGCGCCGCAATTCGCGGGAAGGCCGCGCCGAGATCGGCGGCATCTCCCCGGACGACCTGCGGTTCAAGACGTGGGAGGAGATCGTCAAGCCGCAGAACAACGCGGTCATCCTCGCGATGATGGACACGTCCGGCTCGATGGGTTCGTTCGAGAAGTATTGCGCGCGTTCGTTCTTTTTCTGGATGACCCGCTTCCTGCGCCGTCAATACGAGAAAGTCGACATCGTCTTCATCGCGCACCATACGGAAGCGAAGGAGGTGACGGAGGAGGAATTTTTCACCCGCGGCGAAAGCGGCGGCACGATCTGTTCGTCCGCATATTCGAAAGCGCTGGAAATTATCGACAGCCGCTACCCGCCGTCGCTGTACAACATCTACCCGTTCCACTTCTCGGACGGAGACAACCTGACGAGCGACAACGAGCGGTGCGTGCGGCTGATCAAGGAGCTGCTGGAGCGATCGAACATTTTCGGCTACGGGGAAGTGAACCAGTATAATCGGAGCAGCACGCTGATGTCGGCCTACAAGCATCTCGAGCATCAGCAGTTTCTGTATTACGTGATCAAGGACAAAAGCGAAATCTACAACGCGCTGAAGACGTTTTTCCGCAAGCGGGAGCACGCGGGCTAATCCGAGACGGTGTTAGCGTTAGCGCGCAAAAGGCGATCGCCCCGGAACGCGGAAGCGATCGCCTTTCCTCATTGCGTATGCGTGTAATGAGGCGAATCGTATTGCGGTCCGCCTTTCTCGTACGTAAACCAGTATTCGACGGTCGCGCCCGCGGACAAGCCGCCGACCGTCTGCTCCCACGTTCCGCCGTTGTTCGTCATCCGGTAGTTCAGCTGCGCGCCCCCGTTCACTTTGTAGTGGACGTCCACGTACAGCGAAGAATAACCGTTTGGCGTGAAGTAGATTCTCGCCGAGCTCGACGACGGCTTCGTTGAGCCCGCCGTGTAATCGGGCGTGACGAACGGCCCGGAACCGTTCGAGCCTCCTCCGGTCGCTTCGATAAACTGCCATTTCTGCGCCGCGGAGCCGTTGTCCGTCCAGATTTGCACGTTCGTGCCGTTCGCCGTGCCGGAGCTCGCCACGTCCAACGCCTTACCGCTGTTCGGGTTGATCAGCTTGTACGTGCCGTCCGCGTTCTGCGCGATGCTCCATTTCTGCGCGCCGGTGCCGTTGTCCGTCCAGATTTGCACGTTCGTGCCGTTCGCCGTGCCGGCGCTCGCCACGTCCAGCGCCTTGCCGCTGTTCGGATTGATCAGCTTGAACGTGCCGTCCGCGTTCTGCACCGCTTGCCAGCGCTGCGCGGCCGAGCCGTTGTCCGTCCAGATTTGCACGTTCGTGCCATCGGCGGTGCCGCTGCTCGAGACGTCCAGCGCCTTGCCGCTGTTCGGGTTGATCAGCTTGTACGTCGTTCCCGGCACGATGCCGCCCGGCGGGCCGCCGGAGCCGTTGCCCGTGTTGAAGCTGTTGGCCGGAACCGTCACGACTTGACCGTCCGAGAACGTCACGGTCTTGGCGGCGTTCGTCATGTTGTAGACGACGTACGTCTTGACTCCGTTCTTCTTGAAGACGGCGGCGATCGGATAATCGGCCGTCACGGTCGGGTCCGCGTTGCCCATGCCGTCCAGGTTATGGATCCAATGATAAGCCATCGCCTTGGAGTTGCCGGCTTCCGCGGAGAGCGCCGCGCCCCGGGCGTTCCAGAAGCTTTTCGCCTCGGCGACGTTCGAGATCGCGCGGTACTGATAGATGAGGTCTTCCCATGCGTCGAAGTTCGTGCCGCCGTTCTCCGCGACGAGCGCGTTGTAATTTTCCGCCGCGTAGGCCGGATAATGGGTCAAATAAAGCGATGCGCCCGTAATCGGCAGCCAGTTGATGCCGTGGACTTCCTCCGGATTGCCCGTCCACCAGGTGGCGTCCCCGACCGTCTTGCCGCCCCAGACCATGCTGGCCGTCGAGCGGGCGAAGCCGGACGGGAAGTTCGTGCCGCCTATGTCGAACCAGTATTCGTTGATCGCGTTCATCTCCGTCGTATAGAGGAAGACGCCCGCGTCCCGGATCGCCGCGTTGCCGGTCAATTCGCCCCACAAAATCATGCCGGCCCAGGCATTCATCGCTTCGGACGACGATTCGTTGTTGTTGCCGTCGCCGAACCTCGCGTGGCCGGAAGCCCAGGAATGGCCGGCGTACGGATCGTAGTTGCGCATATACGGGAACATCGAGTCTCCCCGATCCCAGTTGGCCATGTCGCGAATGAGCAGATTGACCATCTGTCCCCATTGGCCGGCCCATGCTTTGTCGACTCTGGCCACTTCGGCCGCCGCTTTGACGAAATAGCCGTAATGGAAGTGGTGGTCGTTCAATTCCGCCGCCGAGCCGTAGCTGTCCGGATACCCGATCAACGTCCCCCAGTTGCTGTTATAATAAAACACTTTCGACGCCTTCAGGTTGCCCGCCGCGTCGCTCGCCTTGAACCAGCCCTCGAGCGTGCTCTTGATCTCGCTCCGGAACTTGTTCGCGGCGGTCGTGTCCCCCAATTGGTCGGCGATCGGAGCGAGCGAGGCGAGCTTGCCGAGCCGCTTGCCGACCCAATACGTGTCGGGCGCGCCCGCGTAGGTCTCCGCTTCCGCCTGATCGACGTATTGCTGCAGTGTCGCGCGGTTGTAAGTGCCCTTGTCCGGCAGGCTGGGCAGCACGCCGGTAAACTTCATCGCCGTCTGGAACGACGAGCCTTCGCCGACCTTCATCGTGCCCCTTACGGAATTGTACGTATACGACAGCAGCGGACTAGACGAGTTTTTCCATTGGTGCGGATACAGCGCGAACAACGTTCCTGTCTGCGTCCCCTGCCTCGCTTGCGTCGTATAGGCGAACGTCGTCGTCACCGTGCCGTTCGCCGCGTTGTAGCTGTACGATATTTGGGTGTTGGTGACATGGGCGTACGCGTATTGCGCGAACTTGTTCAACGCGGCCGCCGTATTGTCGGGGAGGATGGCGACGGAGAAGTATGCGCTTCCATTGTTCGTCAGCGTACCGCTGCCGATGCCCGTCCACGTGCTTCCGGCGGCGCCGAACAAGCCGTAATGCGCGCCGGCGATCGTCACGCCCAGCACCGGCGTGGACGCGTTGCCGGACCAGACGGTCGGCGTCTCCGCGAACGTCAGCCTCGGGCTGCCGCCCGCGTGCGTGAAGTAGACGAATGGGGAGCCATGGCCGTAAGTAACGGTCATGGCGTTAGCGCCGTTCTGGTAAAGCGCTTTCACAAACCAGTCGCTGAAGCCGTCCACTTTGGCGTCGGGGAACGTCGCGCTGCCCGTATGGCCGACGACGAAATCGTGAATGTCGTTCATCCAGCCGCAGATGCAAGCCGAATTTGCCCCGATCCGATTGCCCGGGTAATAAATTCGGATGCCGCCGCTTTGGTTTTTCAGCGCCAGCGGATGGGGATACTGCGCCTCTGAATACGTGTCCCAGGCCAGATTGCTCCACCAATCGTTCGTCGGCATCTTGCCCGCGACGTTCGGCGTTTTGAAAATCTGGGCCGGCGCGTTCGTCGCTCCTGGCGGGAGCACGGTGGAATAAGAGCCGGGACCGAGCGGGACTTCGCCGGGAAACGCCGACGCGACGGCCGGCATCCAGAGCAGGGCGACGACGAGCAACAACAAGCTGCGGTACCGCTTTTTCATAACTGCGCCTCCTTTTTTCTTGCGAATTTTAAGGTGCTGCCTTCCTCCTAACCGTTCCGTTTTCGACTTTCTGGTCCCCTCTTCCCCTCCTTTCGCCTTGTTCGCTTTCATTATTCGCGCGCGCCGAGCGGCCCGTCAATTCTCATTTTTTAGGATGAATTCCCGTTTTTTCGGATTTGGCCCGGGAGCAAGCTAAAATGCCTTCGCCGTCATTCGGGCGAAGACATACGTTCGTATTTCGAGCGATCAAAAAAAGTCTATAATGATGCCGTCCCGCCGCACCGAGTCTCATCGCCCCTATCCCCTTCGCCCCTATCCCATCGCCTCAGACCGCTTTCGGACTGAGGATCCGCTAACTATCCCATCGCCTCAGAGCGCATTCGGACTGAGGATCCGCTAATTGTGGACAAAACCGGGTTTTGCGCACCTTTGCGGACAGAGAATCCGTTATTCGGCTCCGAGATGGCAATTTCGGCCACCTATCATCGAAATAACGGATCCTCTGTCCGAATCGCCTTCAAAATGTGGGGTTTTCGGCAAAATAAGGGCTTCTGTGTCCGATAGCAAAAGATCACGGTGGCGACAGGACGCTCTCCTACTTCCTGATACGTAGAAAATGCGGGAGCCGTATTGTCGCGACTCCCGCCATTGAATCGGTTAGCCTTAGCTTGAGTATTCCCCGCCGAAATCAGAGATACGCCTTATCTTGCTTCAACGCCTCGCGAAGCGCGCCGACGTCCACGTCCGCGGGCGCGACGTTCGCCCGGACGGCCAGCGCCGCGGCCGTGCCTGCCGCCTGGCCGGTCGCCATGCAGCTCGGCGTGAGCCGCGTCGTGGCGAGCGCCTCGTGCGTCGTGGAGATGCATCTTCCCGCCGCCAGCAAGTTGCGCGTATCCTGCGGCACCAGGCAACGGTACGGAATGTCGTACGCGCCGTCCCCGGCGATCCACGAAGCGGCGACGCCCTTGCCCGACGGATCGTGAATGTCGATCGGGTAGCCGCTTCGGGCGATCGCGTCCTCGAACTTGCGGCCCGAGACGACGTCTTCCTTCGTCAGCGAATACAGCCCGACGACGCGCCTCGTCTCGCGGATGCCGATCTGCGCGCCGACGGCCGAGACGGACGCCTTGGCGAAGCCCGGAACGTCGCGCACGAGAAACTCCGACATCATCAGCACCTGCCTGCGGCCCTCTTCCTCCGCCCGGGTCAGATCCTCCACGTTCGTGCCGTCCAAGCCCTGTACCCTTGTACAGTTGATCAGCACCTCGTCCTCCGCCGGACCGGTGAAGAACAGCACCTGGTCGCGGTTGATCGGCACGCCGGACGCCTGCCACTGCGAATAGAACCCGCAGACGCCCGTCAGCGGCAGCTCCGGAAGCTCCTTCACCGGCGTTTTCTTGTAGAAGTTGTCCGGATGCTCGATCATGTATTGCTTGACCGCGGCCAGATCGACGCCGCGCATGCGGAATTTCATCGTCATCGGCTGGGATTGGAGATCTCCGTCGCGTCCCTGCAGCGTTTTCGCGCCGGACAAATACGCCGCGTCCGCATCTCCGCTCGTGTCGACGAATACTTTCGCCTTCAGCTCGATTTTGCCGGACTTGGTCGTGACGCGAACCGCGCGGATCGTTCCGTCCGAAGCCTCCGCCTCGTCCATGAAGCTGTGCAGCAGGAGCTCGACGCCGGCTTCCCGCAGCATCTCCGTCGCCACGACCTGGTAGATCTCGGGCCGATAAGGCGTAACCGTATGCACGAAGCCGACCGTATCCCGCAGATGGCCGGGAGATCCGCCGCGCGCCATCAACCGGTCGACGATGTCTTGCGGAATGCCGCGGATGACCTGTTCGCCGCTATCGGCGTGGAACGTCATCCACGGATATACCATCGCGGCCGTGGACATGCCTCCGACGAAGCCGTATCGCTCCACGAGAACCGTTCTCGATCCTTGGCGTCCGGCGGCGATCGCCGCGGCGATTCCGGCCGGTCCTCCTCCGACGACGACGACGTCCGCCTCTATCGTTTTGATCATTCGTAGATCCCTCCGTATCTATTCTTTGATTCCCGTCATCGCGACGCCTTCGATGAACTGCCGCTGCGCCAAGAAAAAGACGATCAAGAGCGGCACGGTCGCCATCACCGTCGCGCTCATCAGCAGATGCCACGCGGTGCCGACTTCGTCGGTAAACAGGGACAGTCCGAGCGGCAGCGTCATCAAGCTGCGGGAATTAATGAAAATGAGCGGGTCGAAAAACTCGTTCCAGTTCGTCACGAACGTGAAGATCGTCAGCGTGGCCAGCCCCGGCTTCGCGATCGGGAGCATGATCTGCCCGTAGATGCGGAACCGGTTGCAGCCGTCGATCATCGCCGCCTCTTCCAGCTCCTTCGGCACCGTGATGAAAAACTGCCGCATGACGAAGATGCCGAACACGCCGCCCGCCCCGAAGATCGGAAGCAAAACGAGCGGGATATGCGTGTCGATCCAGCCGAGCTCCCGCATCGTCAGAAACATCGGAATCGCCGTCACCTCGTGCGGAATCATCATCGCGCTCAGCAGCGCAAGGAATACGGCGTTCCTGCCCGAGAACGGAATTCTCGCGAACGCGTAGCCGGCCAGCGAAGCGAAAAACACGGTGCCGGCGACGACCAGAATCGCGATGTAGACGCTGTTGAAATAAAACAAATGGAACGGAATCCGATCGAAGACGTCGGCGTAGTTCTGCCAGCGAAAGCTCGTCGGAATCAGCTGCGGCGGATACGCGAACACTTTCTGCTGCTCCTTGAAGGAGGTCGTGATCATCCACAGAAAAGGCACGAGCATGACGAGCGAGATCGCGCCGAGCGCGGAATAGGTGCCGACAGCGCCGAGCGTCCTTCTGAACGAAACGTTAAGCGTCGCTTTCATTGAACACCCACCTTTTCCGAAGCTCCCATTGCACCAGCGTCAAGGCGAGCACGATGAAAAACAGCACGTATGCGATGGCCGAAGCGTAGCCGAGCTCGAACAGCTTGAACGCCTTTTCCCAAATATAGTAGACGAGCACTTTCGTGCTGTTGCTCGGTCCGCCTTGGGTCATGACGAAAATTTGCCCGAACACCTTCAGCGAGCCGATCACCGTCATGACGACGGTCAGGAACACGGTCGGCGTAATCATCGGCAGCGTGACGTTGAAGAACGTCTTCGTCTTGCCGGCGCCGTCCAGCGTCGCGGCCTCGTACAGCGAACGCGGCACCTGCTGGAGCGCGGCGATGAACAAAATCATGTTCAGGCCGACGTTCTTGAGCACGCTCGTCACGATGACGGCGGGCATCGCCAGGCTCGTATCGTACAGCCATGCGGGGCCCTGCACGCCGAACATCAGCAGCAGCTGGTTGATCAGACCCGAATCGGTCGCGAACATATATTTCCAGACGATCGACCAGACGATCAAGGAAGTCATGACCGGCACGAAGATCGCGGTGCGGAACAGTCCGATCCCTTTCAGGTTCCGGGAGAGCAGCAGCGCAAGCAGCAGCGCAAGCACGATGTTGAACGGCACGAGGCCGGCCGTGAAATAGATCGTATTGCCGAGCACCTTCCAGAACAAGGCATCCGATAGCAGGTGCCGGTAATTGTCCAGTCCGACGAACCGGTGATCGCCGAGCAGCGGCCAATCCGTGAAGCTCATATAGAGAGCCAGTCCCATCGGGAACAGCAGCAGCAGCGTAAAGCCGAGCACCATCGGCGATACGAACAGCCATCCCGCGAATTGCGCTTCCCTGGCCAGCGGTCCTTTTCTTTTTTTCGTGGCTTTCATTCGGTTCACCGCCTTTTCGAGCATCCTGTCACGTCCATTTGTCGATCGCTTCGCGGAATCCGGCGACTGCCCGGCGCAGCGACTCCTCGGTGCTGCCCGCGACGACCGCGCCGAGCATGATCGCCTTGATGCCGGTGTCGGCGAGCGCCGGAACGTCGTCCGGAACGAGCTTGCGCTGCGACGGCACGAGCACGGGCAGCTCGACGCGCTCGACCAGATAGCGGTACTTGATCAAGTCGGCGAAGCTGAGAGGCGCGCCGTACTCCTCGCCGGGCACGATAGACGCCTCAAGCGCGGCGATCCCGTGCGGGAACGTCCGCGGCAGCCGCGCGAGATCGTACCGGTCGCTGATCGCGAACGTGCGCTCCAGTCCGATATCCTTCAGCATGAAGGACGGAAGATGATGCGCGTAGATCGAGTAGAAATCGAAGCCGAGCGGAGCCAGTCGGGCGATTTCCTCCGGTCGGGCGTCTTCGAGACTGCCCGCGGGCACGATGCCGAGCGGTCCGTCGAAGCTGTCCCGGATGCGCCGGAATTCCGCTTCGTATTCGTCCAGCGGGCCGAAGCGGCTGCCGCTGGCCCGGTGGCCGACGTTGCAATGCGTTTTCAGCCCGTCGGCCCCCGCTTCCAGCGCCGCCCTGGCCAACGAGGCGTCGTTGGCGGGCAAGCTGACGATCAACGTCAGCTTCTTGTTGTTCAGACAATGCTGCAATCTGGCCATTCGGTTCTTCCTTCCTTTCGCGGCAAAAAGGAAACGGTCCGCATCCGAACCGTTGTCCTTTCCGTCTATAGGCGTTTCGCGCGCTTATTATTGCACGAGCGCGTTCACTTCGTCGGAAATCTTCTGCAGGTTTTCCTCGGCCGGCGACACTTTGCCGAACAAGCGATCGAAGCCCTGCAGGATGGCGTTGTCGATGTTTTGCCATTTCACGTGCCCTGGCAGAATGCGGGCTTTCGGCATCTCGTCGATGACGGCTTGCACGATGTGCTCCTTGCTCGGATTGTTCGGCTGATTGATGAACTCGTCGGAATTGAGCACCGTCGTGCGCGGCGGCACGAAAAACGTCGATGTCGCTTGAATGCCTTCCTGGCTCGCGAAGTGCTTCAGCAGCTTCTTCGCTTCTTCCGGGTGCTTGCTGTCGTTGAACAGCGCGTAGCCCGCCTGGCCCAGCATCGGCACGCTGCCTTGCGTGCCCGAAGGCGTCGGCGCGATGCTCCATTCGAAGTCCTGGATCTGCCTGGCGTTGGAAACGTAGCTGTACACGTCGAAGAACATGCCGACATTGCCCGCGTCGAAGCTCACTTGCTCTCCCGCTTTCGGATGCGATTCGTCCGTGAACATCATGCGCTCGAGCATCTGGAACGTCTCTACGCCGTACTGGTCGTTCCAGGTAAATTCGGTAATGTCCTTATTGAAAAGATCGCTGCCGTGGGACCAGGAATAGGAAGAGAGCGTGACCCAGGTTTTCCAATCGCGGAAAAAGTTCGCGCCGTAGACGCGGTTCGCGCCTTTTTGGGTGAGCGCCCGCGCGGCATTCTCGAACTCGGCCCACGTCCATTTGCCTTCCTTCGCCAACTCGTTCGGATCCGGCAGGTCCGCCTCGTCGAACAGCGTCTTGTTGTAGAACATGACGACCGGCGGCGTGGAGAACGGCAGGCCGAGCAGCTTGTCGCCGTCGCGGAACAGGTCGAGCGTGCTCGGAATGTAATCGTCAAGCTTGAAATCGGCGTCGTCCTTGAACTCCGAGACGTCGGCCATAATGCCGTTCGCCATGAATTGCGGCACCATTCTCTCCGACACCCAAGCGACGTCCGGCAGCGATTTGCCCGCGGCGAGCACGGACACTTTCTGCTGATAATCCGCGAACGGCACGGATTCCATCGTCACCTTGATGCCCGGGTTCGCTTGCTCGAAGTCCCCGATCAGCTTGTTGTACACGTCCATGTGGGCCTGGTTGCCCCACATCATGAACTTCAGCTCGACTTCGGCACCGCCGTTGCCGTTGCCGGAGCCGCCATCGTTGCCGGCACTCGCGTTCGAATCCGAATTCGCATTGCCGCAGCCGACTGTAAACGCCATCATGAAAGCCAAGCCGAACATCCAACGTGATCGTTTCATGTAAATCCCCCTTGACCGTGTATGGTTATCGCGTCGTTCCTATTCGAGTATAGCGGGGGAGCGACAGAGGCCGAAATGGCGGCGGCTTCGGAAATGGTACGGGATTTTAGTCCGTTTCCGCGGACCCGCGGCGTTCCCGGTATTCCCCGGCCGTCACCCCGGCCTGCTGCTTGAACACGAGCATAAAATGCTTCGGGCTCTGGTAGCCGGCCAGCCGGGCGACGTCGTAAATTTTCAGGCGGGTGTTCGCGAGCAGCCACTTGGCCCGCTCCATGCGCGCCTCCGATACGAAATCGGAGTAATTGATCCCCGTTTCCGATTTGAACAGCTGGCTTAAATAGGTCGCGTTCAAGTGCACGCTCGCGGCGATCGTCTGCAGGCGCAAGTCTTTGTCGGTATGCAGCTTGACGTACTCCCTCACGTCGCGGATGATTTTTCTCGCGTCGCCCTTGTCGCTCGGTTCGCCGGGCTCCGAGCCCGGCGCCGCCGGCGGGACGAGAACGCCGCGCCTGCGATCCAGCCGATGCTTGATTTTGTCCAGCGTCGACACCAGCTCGACGCGCTCGATCGGCTTCAGCAAGTAGTTGCATACGCCGAATTCGATCGCCTTCTTGGCGTATTCGAATTCGCCGTAGCCGCTGATGATGACGACGGGCAAGTCGGGGTACATTTCCTTCGCCCGCGACACCATCGTCAGCCCGTCCATCTCCCGCATGCGGATGTCGGTCATCATCAGGTCCGGCAGCTCGCGTTTCAAATAATCGAGCGCCTCTCTTCCATTGGCCGCCTCCCCGGCCACCTCGAAATGGCGCGTCGATTGGCCGATCAGCTCCCGCAAACCTTGCCGGATGACCGTCTCGTCCTCCACGAGCAGCACTTTATACATCGCGGCCGCCTCCTTTTCCGTGCAATCGTATCGCGATCGTGACCGCCAGCCCCTGCCCGGGGCTGCCGTCCACCGTCAAATCGCCGTTCTCCCCGTAGATGAGCATGATCCGCTGCGCGATGTTGGCGAGTCCGAGCCCGCTCCTGTCGTCCCTGCCCAAGCTGCGATAGGAAGGCTGTTCGCGGATGGCCCCGTTAAGCGCCTCGATCTCCGGTTCCGTCAGCCCTTTGCCGTCGTCCCGCACGGTCAGGAGCAATTCGTCGTCGAAGCGCAGCGCGGAGATCCATACCGTGCCTCCCCGTTCTTCTTCGTCGATGCCGTGATAAAGCGCGTTCTCCACGAGCGGCTGCAGGACCAGCTTCGGAATGACGATATCGAGCGCGTTCTCGTCGATGTCGTATTCGACCTTCAGCCGCTCCCCGTAACGAAGCTGCTGAATGCGCACGTACGACTGCACGAACCGGATTTCCTCCCGCAACGGCACGAGCCGGTCCGCTTTGTCGATCGTGTACCGCAGCAGCTTGCCGAGCGCGGATACCATGTCTGACACTTCCGGGTTCCGGCTGCGGACGGCCATCATGCTGATCGATTCGAGCGTATTGTAAATAAAATGGGGGTTAATCTGGCTCTGCAGCGCGGAGAGCTCCGCCTCCTTCTCCCGGATGCCGAGAATGAACACCTCGTTGAACAGCCGATCGAGCTCCTCCATCATCTTGTTGAAGCCGCGGCCCAGCTGGCCGAATTCGTCGTTCCCGATCGACTCGACCCTTTTGTTGAAGTCCCCTTGCTCGGCTTGGATCATCTTTTTCTTCAATTCGATCAGGGGTCGGGTAATCCGATAGGAGATGACGACCGCCAGCAGCGTGGCGACGGCCAGGCACGCGACGGCGAGCCAAAGCGTGAACGTCCACGATTCCCGCGATTCTTTGCGAATGACGTCGCTCGGCGTCAAGCTGATGACGGACAAGCCTGAGTAGGCGGAATCGTGGCGCACGTACAAGTATTCGCGGTCGCCCGACCCGATGAACCGATTGCCGCCGCTTTCCCCTAATCCTTCATGCTGGAGCAGAAACTCGTAAGCGGACGCTCCGTCCGCCGATTCCCGCTCGAACAGCAGCCTTTTTCGACCGTCCATAATGAACAGATTGGCGTCTTGGTCGAAATTCAAATGGGACAAAATATTGCGGAAGGCGTCAAGCTTGATATCGATCAAAATGTAGCCGAGCCGCTTCAGCGTATCGGGATCGCGAATCATTCTGGCGACCGTCATGTACGCTTCGGAAACCCGACCGCTATAATAGGAAGGGAGATGCGGAGGCAGGAGCAGCCACTCGCCGTCGGAAGCGCTCACTTCCTCGAACCATTCGTCCTGCCGGCTGTCCCATACCGAATCGACGGCCATGGAATCGACGTTGGAGAAAAAAATGCCGCTGTTGCTGACGAGATGGATGCCGCGAATTTCCGGCCTGTCGTATGTGTGGGCGGACGTATACAATTTCATCTTTAAATAATCGTCCGAGGAAGCCCATCTCGCGGAGCCCATCTCGCCGTCGTATTTCGCTAGAATCGACAACACCATCTGATCGTACAGCGGCATGAGAGACAACCGTTCGAAATCCTTCAGCAGCCGGTCGAGGTTCGCGTTGATCTGCCCAACGATGTCGATCGTGAACTGCTCCGTCTTCTGATCGACCGTCTGGGAGAAGTGCCGGAACGTGACGATGCCTTGCAGGCTTAACGGAATCAGGATCAGGACGACGAACAGCAGCAACAATTTCTTTCTTAGACTCATGTCCCTCGGCATTCCCGCGATTCGGTGCGGCATCTCGATGTCCCCTTTTTGAGCAGATTACAGCTTAATTTTTTGTATACGCTTTCAAAAGTGCTTATCCGGAGAATTCTATTATAACGATGGAGAGCGGAAAAGATATCCCTTGTTTTGCGGAAATGGTACGGAGGTTTGGAGAATGTACGCTTAGCATAACCTTGTCCGACGACAATCCAGGAATTCCCACTGAAGACTTAAATACATTAGGTCACTCAATCTATATAAACGCCTCCGGTTCAATCGATTTCTTCTTTGTCCATAGAAAAATCCTCCTCTTTGGGCTTCTGAGGAGGATTAACTCATAGCTTCTTTATGTTCGAAGTTGGGGAAAGTTCGACTTAAACTTAAGTGATTGCAGCTCTAACAAGTGAACATCATTCACACTATTGTTTGTCTATTAGTAGTCTAAAACTTGAATAGACATTATTAATTGGATATGGATTATTGTCTGGCAACTCTTGAAATGGTGTTGGAAGCATTAAGTATTGAAGTATATGTTCCCCACTTGAGTTTACCTCGACTGTTGAAATAAAACTCTTTTCAGTATTGGGATTCAAGTAATCATAAACATAATCCAATCCTGGTGTCACGGGAATTTGATTCCAGTCCAATAGAGCTACAACATAAAAATCGAACGCTTCTTTTTCTTGGTTTCCATAGATCACTTTTAAATTAAATTCATCTTCCTCCAATCTTTTATTTGTGAATATGTGGTAGTCTTTTCCTATTTCATTTGTAAACACACCATGGATCTTTTTACTATTTATTTCACTTAAATCATTTGGTATTCGAATTGATTCTTTTGTTAAATCAAACTGATTAAATAAATTTACCCTAATATAAAATATTCTAGATAGTTCTTGTAGAAGTACTTTATCATCAGGATTAGCTGTCTTCATATTATTATGCTGCTCAATTGTAATCAGATAATTTATCGAATGAAAATTGTTCTCTAACTCCAATAAAGTAACTGGATTATTGATATAACTATTTGGTTCTAGAGTAAAGGAATACTTTGTATATTTTTGATTCTGAACTTCAAATTGAATTTGTTCATAATGATCAAAAACTAACAAAACAAAACTGTTCTTTGAGGAGGTAATGTTACCAAACACAATATTTTTTGAAAAACTGTTCCCCGTCAGGGAAAAAGTTCGCTTACTTTCAATTATTTCACCGTTATAAAGTCCTAAAGAATAGCCTTCTCCTGATTTAGATATGGGCAAACCGTCATTACTATAATCTTTTTGATTATCAATGCCTTGGCAAGATAAAAGAGCAGTTACAATTACGATTGATACAAAAAACTTAAGTATTTTCATTCTATGGACCCCATTTATTGGGTTGGAATTTTCTTAATTTGTTTCGGATTCATAAAGGAAGGTCCCCCTTTGGGAAAGCTGATAGATATTTTCTAATGAAGTCAAAGGCGATAAAGGGGGACTTTAAGATTATAAAGATGGAAATGATTATTAGGTTTCTGAAGTGACAGGGTACCAGCTTGTATAGCCAGCATGCTCAAATGTATGATTTGTTGTGCCAGATAAATCCCACACGCCAAGAGCAATTGAAAAATTAGAATACGCACCTGCTGTAGAAGCCGTAGCTGCAGCCGTTGCGGCATTAAGATTGTTTGCTGATGAAGTACCGTCAACTGTGCCTGCAACGAAGACAGATGTGCTCGCACCAATTTTGTCAATCGCATAATATGTCGTTTTTGTACTGTCAGTGTAAGAATCAGATCGCCCAGTAGAGTATCCTCGTGAAAAACCAACATGCTCAAGCGCAGTTCTCCATACAATCGAAGTGCTTGCATTCCATGAACCAGGGCCAGATAAAAGAGCGTAGCTTTCTAGTTGTTCCCCAACTCTAGTTGGTTCAAAGGATTTCGATACTCTCTCCCCAATTTTGTTCCCGTTTTCATCAAACTTTTCTTCAATTTGAATCGTTTCTTTGTTATTAACCAGATATTATATAATTATGCCTGAGATAGGTTTGTGTAATCATTTTACATTTTTATATAAATTTTGTGAATAGACAATTCGGACTATCTTATGTCGAATGTTGACGTAAATTTCAGCGCGGAATGCGTAACGTTGTTGAAATTTTGCGGAAATGGTACGGAGGCTTCTGGAAATGGATATCGAAGCGTTCGCCAAGCACGCAGGATAATCTCGTTACGGAGAAATCCCGGAGAAGTCCCCCGGGATTTCGGAAATCGGCAACGTTCGGCAACGAGTTCACCGCTCGTAAGCAGCTTCGAATAACAGCACGGCGTAGCTTCCCGAAGGAGAATCCACTTCGATCCGGTCGCCTTTGCAGGCAAGCAGCAATCGGCTGCCGAGCGGCGACAAAAAGGAAATATGCCCCAAGTCGGCGTTAATCTCGTGCGGCAGCACGATTTTGTAGCGCTCCTCCGTTCCGTCGATCTCGTCGACGACCGTGACGACCGAGCCGATCCAGACGCAAGCGTCGGTCTCTCCGATGATATCGCCTTTCAAGTAGGCGTGAATATGATCGCAGTATCCCCTGATCAACGCCTGAATCGCATCTCTTCTGGCCAGATCGGGGTACGCCTTCCTCAACAGCTCGGACGTCTCCTTCTCGAAATAGGCCAGCTGCTCCAGCAAATCTTCGCGGAACGCTTGCTCGAAACTATGGCTCATACAGCGTTTCCCCCTCCTTGCCCGCGGATGCGTACTCCGTCAACAGCCTAAACAGGGATTTCATAGACCGATTCCTCCTAATAGGAAAATAGGCCCTCCGAAAGGGCCTTAAAGGTATCATAGCAGATGTTGCGTCATCCCGCCTCCAAAAAAACGGAGCGGCCGTTCGAACGGAGGCCGTTATGCGTGTCCGATTTACCGTTCAGGCGCCGCGCGTCCGGAGATTCTCTCGTACAGGTAGTCGACGATATGCATCGCTTCCATCCGGTCTTTCGCGCCGTGCTTCTCGATGCCCAGCTTCATCTGCAGCAAGCATCCGGGGTTGCTGGTCAGCAAGTAACGGGCGTCCGTCGCGTTCGCGTGCTCCATCTTGTGCTCGAGGATTTGGCCGGCCATCTCCGGTTGCGTGACGTTGTAGATGCCCGCCGAGCCGCAGCAGCGGTCCGCCTCCTTCATCTCGCAATAATGCGCTCCTACGACTTCGTTCATCAGCCGCCTCGGCGCGTCCGCGCTTTTCATCGCGTTACGCAAATGGCATGAATCCTGATAAGTGATCTTGACGGGCGCAGAGATGTCGGCATCGCGGTCTTCGAACGCGGGGATGCGGCCCCGTTCGACGATCAGCCGGCTCACGTCGACGACGCGGGAAGCGAACCATTCGCCATGCTCGCGATATGCCGGATCGCCGTGCAGCAGATGGTCGTATTCCGCGAGAATCGCCCCGCAGCCTCCCGCGTTGGACACGATATAGTCGACGCCGGCTTCCCGGAAGGCAAGGACGTTCGTCCTCGCCAACTCCCTCGCCTGCCCCATCTCTCCGCTATGTGCATGAAGCGCGCCGCAGCAAACCTGATTGTCCGGGATCGCCACTTCGAAGCCCGCTTCGGCGAGCAGCTTCACCGTGTTCACGTTCGTGCCGGCGAACATGACGTCCATGATGCAGCCGCGGAACAACGCCACGCGGGCGATCTTCTCTCCCTTGGCCGGATAGACGGCGCCCAGACGTTCGACGACGCCTTTGCCGGACGCGTCCGGCAGGATTCGTTCCATCTCGCGCAGGTGCTTGGGGAACAGCTTCATCGCGCCGCTTCCTCTCGCAAGTGAGCGCAGGCCGGATTTCCGGTAAAAGGCGAGCGACCTCCCCAGCCACTTCAGCCGCTTGCGATGCGGGAAGACGCCCTTGAACATGAGCTTCCGCACGCCGGCGACCGGAGCGCGATGCTCGGCGTGATCCTCGATCGCGTCCCGCGCCTGCTCGATCAGCTGCCCGTACTTCACGTCTGCCGGGCACGCCGGCTCGCATGCCCGGCAGCCGAGACAATGGTTCATTTGCTCCTGGAACGCTTGGTCGGGATCCATGAGGCCGTCGGCGACCGCTTTCATCAGCGCGATGCGCCCGCGCGGGGATTCGGGCTCGAGTCCCGTCTCCCGGAACGTCGGGCAAGCCGGAAGACAGAAGCCGCAGCGCATGCAGTTCGTCAGCTGGTCGTAATCGAGCTTGGCGAGCAGCGTCTGCGCCAGCGGGTTGGCGTGCTCGATATTCGGTTTTCTCGGATAGACGTGCTTCGGGTTCGCGTCAGCCACGGTTCAGGACCACCCTTTTCCTCGTTTCTTTGGCGAAAATTTTCCCCGGGTTCAGGAGATGGTCTGGATCGAACGCCGCCTTGACGCCCTTCATGACCTCGATGCCCGCGCTCCCGACCTTCCACTCCAGGAACGGAGCTTTCACGAGCCCGACGCCATGTTCGCCGGTGATCGTTCCTCCCAGCTCGATCGCAGCTTCGAAGATTTCCTCGAAGGCTTGTTCCACGCGATGAACCTCGTCGCGATCGCGCGCGTCCGTCGTCGCCGTCGGATGAAGGTTGCCGTCTCCGGCATGCCCGAACGTGGCGATCGATACGTCGTATTTGCGCGCGATTTCGTTAATCCGCAGCACCATGTCGGCGATTCGCGAGCGCGGGACGGTCGCGTCCTCGAGAATGGTCGTCGGGCGCAGCCGCGCGAGCGCTGTGAACGCGCTCCGGCGGGCGGCGAGCAGCTTCTCCGCCTGCTCGCGCGTTTCCGCGACTTCGATCCGATCGGCCTTCTCGGCCGCGCAGATCTCCCGAATCCGCCCGATGTCCCGCTCCACGGCGGCCGGGTCCCCGTCCTGTTCGATGAGCAGGATCGCCTCCATATCCAGCGGCAGGCCCAGCTTCGCGAAATCGTCGACGACCCGGATCGTCGGATTGTCCATGAATTCGAGCGTCGCCGGGATCATCTTCGCTTCGATAATGCGGGACACCGTCCTCGCCGCACCGTACAGATCCTTATACATTGCCAGCATCGTCTTCTTGCTCGCCGGCGGGGGAACGAGCTTGAGAGTCGCTTCCGTAATAATGGCCAGCGTCCCTTCCGAGCCGACCAGCAGCTTCGTCAAGTCGTAGCCCGCGACGTCCTTCATCAGCTTGCCTCCGGTGCGAATGATCTGGCCGCTCGCGAGCACCGCTTCCAGGCCGATGACGTAATCTTTGGTCGTGCCGTATTTCAAGCCGCGCAGCCCGCCCGAGCATTCCGCGATGTTGCCGCCGATCGTCGAGATTTTCATGCTGCTCGGATCGGGAGGATAGAACAGCCCGAGCGATTCGATATGCGCGATGAACTCCGCCGTAATGATGCCCGGCTGAACGGTCGCCGTCAAGTTTTCCATGTCGACTTCCAGGATCCGGTTCATGCGGTGCATGACCATGACGATTCCGCCCCGGACGGGAACAGTTCCCCCGCACAGGTTCGACCCGGAGCCTCTGGAGACGACGGGAACGCGATGCTCGGACAGCACTTTCATAATCCCGGCCACTTGCTCCGTGCTCTCCGGATAGACGACGCCGTCCGGCAAGCTCTGCAGCATCGGCGTGCCGTCGTAGGAATGGGCGACGAGCGCTTCGCGGTCGTCGCGGTAATGGCTCTCCCCTACGATTCGGCGCAGTTCGCGGGCAATCTCCGCGTTCAACATGCTTCAACCTCCCCATGAATATGGATGAATAGATAAGCGCAACGATTTGAAATGAAGTCAGGTCATCTGATGACTTTGCCTTCATTATATTTCAATTTTATAGTATTGTATAGTCATGAACGGCGGTAAACCGTACAATTTCGACGTGCCGGAGGAATGGGATGCGCCAGAACAAAATCGAACCCCCGAAAGGACACGAACTCGTGGCGGACGACATTGTCCGCCGCATCCGGGAAGGAGAATGGCCGCCCGGGCACCGGCTTCCGTCGGTCGTCGAGCTGGCCGACGCTTACGGCGTCGGCCGGTCCACGATCCGGGAAGCCGCCAGCGCGCTTAAAGCGACGGGCTGGCTGGACGTTCGTCACGGCGGCGGAACGTTCGTGAGCGCGCGGCTGCCGAACGAGGCCAGAGCCGGGGCGAACCTGCTGTTCCGCGGAGCCGATTCGCTGATCGAGCTGCTCGAAGTCCGGCAGACGCTCGAGATCGGAGCCGTCTCGCTGGCCGCCGCGAGGCGCAAGCCCGAAGATCTCGTCAGGCTGCAAAGCTTGTTGGCCGATATGGAAGACAGCCTGAACCGCGGCGACACGTCCGAAGGAGAACGCGCCGACGCAGAATTCCATATGGCCATCGCGGCCGCTTCCGGCAATTCGCTGCTGATCCAGCTGATGGAATCGATCTCCGACCGGTTCGCGGGTTCGATCCGCCAGACCCGCGAGTTATGGTTTTACCGGGAAAAAGCGACCGCCGCCCGTCTTCTCGCCGAGCACCGGGAAATTTACGAAGCGATCGAGAAACGGGACAAGCAGCGGGCGACCAAGCTGGTCGCCGACCATCTGAACAAAGTGCAGCAAGTGCTGCGGGAGGCGCTCGAGAATCCGCTCGAATGAGGGAACGGAACGCAATTACTGATCGCCCAACGCGATTCGTACCGCGCCCCATGCGGCGTCTTTCCGGGCGGGATACACGTTCAGCTCCGGGAGGTCCAGCCTGAGCAGCGTCAGCAGCTCCTCCCGCACGTAACGGTTGCGCAGGAGCACGCTGCCGGCCAGGGCGAGGCTGCCGCGCCGCAAGATCAGCTTGTTCGCGACGGGAAGGACCAGCTCCCGCAGCGATTCGGCGCTTCTGCGGGCAATCGCCAGCGCCGCGGCGTCGCCGGCATCGCAGGCGTCCGACAGCAGCGACGCCAATGCCGCGATATCGCGCTTGTTCGTGTTTCGATGATGAACGAAGGCGATCAGTTCCCGCACCGAATCCGTCTTGAGACGCTCGTAGACGAGCGGCGCGATCGCGGTCGGAGGCAGCCGTCCGTCATGCATCCTCACGACGGCGGCGAGCAGGTCCCGGCCGATGCTGTAGCCGCTGCCCTCGTCGTCGATCAAGTAGCCGCATCCGCCCGCGCGGTGCGTCTCGCCGGCTTCGTTGCGGCCGTAGCAGATCGACCCCGTTCCCGCGATCAGAATGATGCCGCTCGCGCCTTCATGCGCGCCGACCAGCGCGGCTTCCTGGTCTCCTACGATCGTCAATTCCCCCGCATACCCGCAGCTCCTGGCGAGCGAAGTCAGCTTCGGCGCGACCGACGGATTGCTGACGCCGGCCGCCGCGATGCATACGCGAGCGCAATTCGCGAGCCCCCGGCACGCCTCGCCGATCGTCCGGAAAATTTCCTCCAAACTGCGGCGCACGCTCTCCTCGTCCTGCCCGTTGTAATTGATCGCTCCGGAAACGAACGAACGGATCTCCCTTCCCTGTCCGTCGACGATCGTTACCGCTGTTTTCGTGCCTCCGCCGTCCAATCCGGCCGCATATTTCATCCGTTCGTCACCTCCCGTTGCGGCGCCGCCGATATTTTCCCGAGCACCGCGGCATGACGGGCCCCGGTAACGCTAGGCAGATTATTCGTCCGCCCCGACATCGCGTACGCGGCCAACATGGCGAACGCGATCGCTTCCTTGGCGTCGCCGTTGCCGCCGATGTCCTCGTGAGCAAGCACCTGAACGCCCATCGGCTCCATCTCCTGCGTTATATCTTCCATCAACGCCGGATTGTAGCTCCCTCCGCCGCCGACGATCAGCGCATCCGCCGGGTGCCGGTCCCGAATCCAGCGCCGATAGCCTTCGCCGATCGACCATGCCGTAAGCCGGGTCGCCGTGGCGATCAGATCGTTCGGCGTAAGCCCCCGCTCCTCTCCGCGGCGAACGATATCGTCGACGTACGCCGCGTCGAACAGCTCCCTGCCGGTCGACTTCGGCAGAGGCTGGCCGTAATAAGGCTCCCGCTGCAAGCGCTCCAGCAATTCGGCATCGACACTTCCCGCGCGGGCGAACGCTCCGCCGAAGTCCATCGTCTTGCCGGGATATAGACGGGAGACGAGCCCGTCGATCAATACGTTGCCCGGCCCGGTATCGAACGCGTACACTTGATCCGGCGCGCAACCGGCCGGGAGCACCGTCACGTTGCCGATGCCTCCGATGTTCTGAAGGAGCAGGGTGCGGTCGACTTCCCGATACAGCAAGTACTCGGTGAAAGGCACGAGTGGCGCGCCCTGCCCGCCCGCGGCCATGTCCGCGGAACGAAAATCGGAGACGCACGCAATGCCCGTCCGGTCCGCGATGACCGAGCCTTCCCCGATCTGCACCGTATACCGCAGGGAATAACCGTCCACCGTAACCGGTTCCGGGGAATGGTAAATCGTCTGCCCGTGCGAGCCGATTACGGCAATGTCCTCCGGCCGCAATCCCGCTTTCGCGATCGCGGCAAGCGCCGCCTCCGCGAACAGCTCGCCCAGCAAGACGTTCAGCCGGCCGACCCGGTCTACCGTCGCCGCGGACGGCTCGAACAGAGCGAAAATTTCCGCCCGGGCCTGCGGCGAATAGGGCCTGTTCTCGAATGCCAGCAATTCGAATCGCGGCTTGCCCCCGGCCGCGTCTTCCTCGATGCGAACGACGGCCGCGTCGATGCCGTCCACCGACGTCCCCGACATCAAACCTACCGCGTAGACGGGAGATTTCGCTTGATGCTCCATTTCCTGATCTTCCCCTCTCTCCCCGCGGCTTGCGCGTCGGTTCGGCGACAAGTCCGGCGATGGATCGCGCTAGCTTGCCGCCTTCTCCTTTTGAGGTTAATCCGGCATCGCGCCCCCGTCAATAGAAACCGAAATAAAATTTCCGAATTAATTAAACTTATAGGATTTTTAATTCGAGGTATCACTTCGTCCTTTTTGCCCCGTCACCCTTCCTCCTTTCACTTCGTCCACTCTACTCCGTTACTCAGCCTCCTTCCGCTTCGTCCTCTCTACTTCGTCACTCCGCCACCTTCCGCAACGTCCTTTTTGCCCTGTGGCCCAGACCATTCGGACAGAGGATCCGCTATCTGTGAACAAAACCGGGTTTTGCGCGCCTTACCGGACAGAGGATCCGCTATTTGGCTCGATGAGAGCGAATTCGGCCCTTCTTCATCGAAATAACGGATCGTGTGTCCGAATGACCGGAAAAAGGAGGGGGGTTCGACAAAATAACGTCTTCTGTGTCCGATAGCGAAGATAGAAAGCTCGGCCATTTTGCCGTAGCAGCCGACAGGCCGTTTCGCGGGCGGAACATTGGGCAGCGACGCGATGCTGCCGAGCCCCAGCATTTCCAAATTCGGCAACGAACAAGCCGGCAAAGAGCGGCAGACGGACGCCAGCGTATGGGCGCCTTCGTCGCCGTACGCCGCCGCGTCGGGCAGCGCGCCGATGCCCGCGCTATCCATTACGATGACGCAAATCCGTTCATAAGTCATCCTGACGCTCCTCTTATCCATCGACCGGTTTTCCGGCATGATGATTCAAATCGGCCGCGTCCGGCAAGCTGATCTTCAACACGCCGCCCAGCGAAAGAAAAGCATTCATGATCGCCGCGCCGCTAATCTCAGCCGTAATTCGAATGCGAAGGTGCAGCGTGCGTTCCAAACCGTTTTCCTCCGTCACGGCGCTGTCCGCCCGCATGTGATCGATGTGCAGACCCAGCTTCTCGACCTGCCCGAAAATGTCCGCGACGGCGCCGGGGCTGTCGCGAAAGGTGACGCTTAGCTCGCCCTTTCTCCGGCGCCGGCGGAAGCGGCGTTCCAGCTTGTTGAGCAGAAAAAGGCTGATCCATACGAGCACGGTCACCGTTCCCGCCACTTCGAAAAAACCGGCGCCGACGCACAGGCCGATGGCGGCGACCGCCCAGATCGAAGCGGCCGTCGTCAGCCCCGCGACGCTGCTTCCGTTGCGCAGAATGGCGCCCGCCCCCAAAAAGCCGATGCCGGAGATGACCTGCGCCGCCAAGCGCGCCGGGTCCATGCGCACGTTATATTCGTCGGCGAACTCGCCGAAGCCGTATATCGAAAGCAGCATGATCGCGGTGGAACCGAGACAGACGAGGATATGCGTCCTGAACCCCGCGGAATGGTTGCTCCATTCGCGCTCCAGGCCGATCATGCCGCCGAGCATTAAAGAAACAAACAGTCTTAATCCGAGGTCGATATGGGAAATCTCCCATACGGATGTCGCGATGATCTTCATCTACTCCACTTCCTTGTCGATGTAGAACTGCTGCTTTTTCGGATACAGGCAGGCGAATGCCAGCGCCAGTACGGCAAAGACGAGCAGCGCGACGAACACCGGCTCCAGGCCGGCGCGCAACGACTCCCGCATCGGCTCTAGCAGTCCGGGATCCAATTGCGCGCCATGATGCGAGCCGAACAGGCCGTTCATTTCCGAAAGAATCGACTCGTCCAGCTTCATGTTTTGCTGATGCGCCCGCATGCCGCCCGACATGACGTATCCCAGCAGCGTAATGCCGATGACCTGGCCCATCTGTCTGGTAAAATTGTGCGCGGCCACGGCGCTTCCCCTTCTGCCCCATTCAACGGCGGATTGAACGGACACCGCATGGACGGTAAAAATAAGGCCGAAGCCGAAACCTAGCATTAACAAAAGCGGCACGATCGCCGCCGGCTCGTATCGCCATTCCGGGACGGCCAAGCCTGCCGTTGCCGCGCACGCCAGCAGAGCGCCGGCGATCGCGACGTTGCGCATGCCGATCCGTTCGATCAACGGCCCGCAGCGGTTGGCGGCAATCGGCCAGGCGACCGACATCGCCAGCAGGATCAGGCCCGATTGCGATGCGCCGTAGCCGTGCATGCCCTGCATCCAGAGCGGAATGTAAAAATTGACCGCCACCAGCACGATATGAAGCAAGAAATCGCCAACGTTCGGCAGCAGCACGATCGGATTTTTGAACAGCTTCAGATCGACCAGCGGGTCGGCAGACCGCCATTGCATGTGGACGAACAACAGCAAAAAAACGGCCGCCGCCGCGCTTAACGCATACCGGGGCCAGCGCGTCGCCGGTTCCCCGTCCGCCAGAAAGACGGCCGTCATGAAGCAAAGCAGCCCAAGGCTGAACGCGGCCGCCCCGCCGTAAGCCATACGGCGCTTGACCTTAGGCGCCGATTCGTGGAAGCTTCGCCAGACGATCGCCATCGCCAGCAGGCCAAACGGCAAATTCATAAAAAAAATCCACCGCCAAGACAGCAAATCAACGATCAACCCGCCGGTGAACGGGCTGGCGACCGCCGATACGCCCCAAGCGGCGCTTAGCAGGCTCTGCGCCTTCGCCCGCATGCGAAAAGGATAAATATCCGCCACCATCGTATAGGTGACCGGCAGGATGAATCCCGCTCCGATGCCTTGCAGCGCGCGGTAAGCGATAAGCGCGGCCATATTGTGCGCGACGCCGCACAAGACGCAGGAGACGACGAATATGGAGACGCCGGCCATAAAAACGCCTTTGCGGCCATACAGATCCGCCGCTTTGCCGGCGACGGGGGTCGCGATCGCCGTCGCCAGCAAGTAAACGGAGACGAGCCAGCCCATCAGCTTCAATCCGCCCAAATCGCTCACGATGATTGGCATGGCTGTATTCAGCACGGTGCCCTCCAACGCGATCAGGAACGTTACGGTAACGACGGCCGCCATAATCAGCTTGCGCTGCCGGTCTCCGCCCGTTTGGCTTGGCATCATCATATCCGCGCCTTCAACAAATGGCTCATCCGGTCGGGATAGTCGGTAATAATGCCTGAAGCGCCCGCCTCGATTAGCGTCTTCATCTTTTCCGGACTATTGACGGTATACGGATACACCTCGATCTGCTGGGCGACAGCTTCCGCGATTTCGTGCAAGCCGATCAACGCATGATGAGGATGCAGCGAATACAGCGACAGCTTAAAGTTTCTGGCAAAGGCGATATGATCGACGACATCGGCGGTATAACCAAGCCCGACCTTGATTTCCGGCAGCAATTGCTTCAAGTAAAATAGCGATTTATGCCGGAACGAGGAGATGAATACCGTCTCGACTCTGTTGTATTGCACCAGCAGCTTGGCCAGCCGTTCCTCCAGCTTCCCGCTCGAGCCTTTAATTTCGATATTAATGATGAAATTTTCCGGAAGCTGCGCCAACACCTCCTCAAGCGTCGGAATCCGTTCGCCCTCAAACCGCGGATGGTACCATCTGCCCGCGTCGAATTGCTTCAATTCGTTGACCGTCATTTCGCCGACCGCGCCTTTGCCGTCGGTTGTCCGGTCAATGGTGTCGTCATGGATCACGACGAGTTCTCCGTCGCCGGACAGCGTCGTGTCCAACTCAATGGCGTGCGCGCCGTATTCGTGAGCCAGCCAAAACGACGCCATCGTATTTTCGGGAGCATGTCCCCTTGCCCCTCTGTGGCCGATAATTAACGGCTTTGGAAATGCGCTCATGCTGTTCCACTCCCCTTTCTGGGACTACTGTAGACCACCCCGATTTTGTATGACAATTATCTCTTGCTGTCGTCGAAGACGAATGCGGATAAAGCGCGGCAAATAAAGATAAACGTTGAACGCGAAGCCTTGCCGGCCGCGTCGGGACGTCTGATTTTCCAAATCGGACCGTTGCGCCGGCGCGAGGGAACGCGATATAATGCTGCGGACATTCATCCTTCAGAGAGGAGCAGCGGAAAAATGATCATGTCAGACGGAAAACAAAAAAAACGGTCGGCCGATTCCCCGTTTCTGAGCTTGTTTCTTGTCGGCGCGACGCTACTGATCGCGTCGGCGATCCTTTGCTCGCTATGGGGCGGCGCAAATATCCGGCAAAAGGAGGCAACGGCTCGGGAATATCAAACGCTCATTTTCGAGCAAGCCGCCGAAGCGTGGGTCGAATCCGCAAACCGGTTGCTGCATCATCTCGCCGACCATGCGGGGCTGAACGCGGCGATCGGACAGGACGAAGCCGACCCTGCGCAAATTGCGCTGCGCATCAATGAGGCGGTTCGCCCGCAACAGGAAGAGCCTTACTTTTCCGTTTCGGTCGTTTCGCTGTCTAGAGGGTACCTATGGACCGACACGTCCCATTCTCTTGACGATTTCGACCTGTATGTAAGCGCTCACACATTGCGGGCGGACAATTCGATCCTCATCTACCCGGACCTCGAATCGGACAGGGACGAGCTTGTCTGGCTCATGTCGATGTCTTCCGGACAATCGTACCGGGACGCGCTCGTCGCGCTTCACTTTCCGATCGCAAGGTTGGAGGAGCGCCTTCTGCGCCAGACCGGTCTTGCCGACGCCCGGCTGCGCCTGTTGATGCCGGAGGCTCCGCTAATGCGTCCTCCCGGCTCGCAGCAACCCGTTCAGGCCGCTGCGCAAGGCATTCGGGACGCGGCCCTGCCTGACGGGACGACAGTCGTTCCGCTGGGCGACACGAACATGGCGATGGCATGGTGGCAGGACGCGAACACCGGCGGCTTAGCCTCCTTACCGCTGATCGTCTCGGTAATCTCCGCGTCGTGCGTCCTGCTGCTTGGGGCCGCCATATGGCTGACACGGCGCAGCGTACGCAAGCCGCTTCTCCGGTTGCTGCGCGAATACGACGTCGAACCCGATCCGGGCGACTCCGATTACGGCGCGCTCGACCGCTACATTCGCAAGCAGCATCACGAAATCAACGATTGGCAAGAGCAATTTAACGGCTTTATCCCGGATTTAAAGCTGAGCACATTTCAGCATCTGCTCTGGGGCGAACTGTCCGAAGCCGAACTGACGGATAAGGTCGAAAGGCTGAAGCTGCCTCTCGCCGGAGAACTGTTCTACATCGCGGTCGCGACGATCGACGAATACGGGCATTTCCTGAATCGCTACAGCAAAAATGATCAACTGACCATTCATCACGTGCTCAGAAAGCAGGCCATGGAGATATTTTCGGGCGTATTCACCTCCGTTACCTTCACGCCGCGGCACGGCATGATCGCGATTCTGATCGGCGCGGGCAAGAGCATGGCCGAATCCGACCGGCTCGTGCGTCCGCTGGCCGACCAGTTCCGGGAGTGGACGCGCAGCCATTACGAATTTACGGTCAGCGTGGCGATCAGCCGCCCGCGCCGCGGCTATTCGAGCATGTCCGGCAGCTATCACGAAGCCTCCTCGCTGCTCAATTACAAAATGACGTTCGGCAACGACTCGACCATTATGTCCGGCGACGTATGGCGAGCCGCCGTGCCCAAACCGAGCTATAATCTGCTTCAGCACTGCAAGCAGATCGCCCGGCTCGTCGTTCAAGGCCATACGGCGGAAGCGACGGACGAGGTGGACAAGCTATTGGAGCAGCTTGCCCGACACCCTTACAAATCGGAGACGGCGCTTGGCATTTTCGCGCATTTGCTGGGCGAGCTGGAGTACATGCTGTTTGAGCTGCAAATCAATATCCACGACGTATTCGAAGAGCACATTTACGACGTGCTCTACAGCAAGTCGACATTGGCGCATGTTCGCTCCTGGCTGGACGAAACCGTTTTCGCGTCCATCCGGCAATATTTGGCCCGCCAGCACGTGTCGAAGCAAAAGCAGGTTGCCCAGCAGGTGATTCACCAGATTCATGACCGTTACGACGAGGATTTGACCTTGCAGCATGTCGCGGACGAGCTGGACATCTCCGTCTCGCAGCTCAGCCGACTGTTCAAGGAGGAGACGGGCCGCACCTTCAGCGAAAGCCTCATTCAATACCGGATGCAAAAAGCGGCCGAGCTTCTGGAAAATACCGACATGTCCATTAAGGATATCGCCGACAAAATGAGATACACGAACGTGCAAAATTTCTCGCGTATTTTCAAGCAAGTGGTCGGCCTGCCGCCCGGCGAATACCGCAAGACCAAATAAGCCGGCGTCCCCTTATCATTGTTTGTTTCGCCTTTATCTTTATTTTCGACACGCTGCAACAAGTGATTATTGCGCAATAAACGTCCGATTCTATATGGTTGGCTGGAGCCGGTATTCAGCGCTGAAAAGATTTTTCCGGTTGTAAGCGATTTCCGCAATGCAAAGACATGAAAAGAAAGGGGTGCGAAAGATGTCCTTGCGCAAAGAAAAGAGGAGAGAAACGATATATGCGTACGGATTTTTATTGCCGTCCCTTTTGTTGTTCAGCATCTTTCTGTTTTATCCGATGGCGCGCTCGATTTATTACAGCCTTCATCTGACCGACCCTCGCGGACAGATCGCCATGTTCGTCGGCTTCGAGAATTTCGTCCGCATTTTTACCGATTCCGGCTTTTATGTCAGCTTGTTGGCTACGGCGAAGTTTATGCTGCTTACCGTGCCGACCTGCATATTCGTCGCCTTGGTGCTGGCGGTATTGTCGCACAACAAGCTGCGCGGCATGGGCGCGTTCCAGTGGATCTTCTCGATGCCGGTCGTCATCTCGGTGGCGACGGGATCGGCGATCTGGCTGCTGCTGTTTCACCCAAGCATCGGCATGCTTAACTATTTTCTCGGGCTGATCGGCATAGAACCGATCTATTGGCTGGTCGATCCGAATTGGGCGCTCGTCTCGGTATCGCTCGTGACGGTGTGGATGAACATCGGATTTGCCTTCATCGTGCTCCTCGGAGGTCTGAAAGGCATTCCCCCGGACATTTACGAGAGCTCCACGATCGACGGTGCCGGGCCGATGACCACGCTGTGGAGAATTACGTTCCCGATGCTGTCGCCGACGCTGCTGTTTCTGGTCGTCATCTCGATCATCAACGCCTTCCAGGCGTTTGGACAAATCCATATTTTGACCAAGGGCGGACCTCTGCGCTCGACGGAAGTGGTCGTCTACTCGATTTACCAGGATGCGTTCGTGAACTTCCAGTTCGGGACGGCAAGCGCCAAAGCGATTGTGTTGTTCGCGATTATTTTGCTGCTGACGCTCATTCAGTTCGCCATGGCGGAGAAGAAGGTGCATTATCAATGAAACGGATGCTGCTGCGCTCGGCGCACTATGGCGTGCTGACGCTGTTTGCGGTGCTGCTGATCTATCCGCTTTATTTTGCCGTCTCGGCGTCGTTAATGACGCCGGCCGAAATCAATCGCTATCCGACGCCGATTTTTCCTTCCGGCCTGTACGTGCAGAACTTCATCGATACGATCGCGGCCGTGCCGATCCTTCGCTTCATCGTCAACTCGTTCGCGGTCGCAACGTTCATCATGGTCGGACAGTTGGTTTTCTGTTCCATGGCGGCTTACGCATTCGCCCTCTTGAATTTTCCCGGTAAAAACCTGTGGTTCATCCTGTTTCTGTCCACGATGATGATTCCGTGGGAGGTTACGATTATTCCCAACTATTTGTTGATCCGCGGTTGGGAGTGGGACGACACCTATGCAGGCTTGACCATTCCGTTTATGGCCAGCGCGTTTGGCGTCTTTTTGCTCAGGCAAAATTTCATGCAGTTCCCGAAGGAGCTGTTCGAAGCTGCGCGCATCGACGGCTGCGGCATCGTAATGACCTTCTTGCGCATTGTCGTCCCGCTCGCCCGGCCGGCTTTGGCCACGCTTGGCATTTACAGCTTCTTGAACGCGTGGAATATGTACTTGTGGCCTTTGCTCATTACGAATTCGGATAGGATGAGAACGGTGCAAATCGGCATCTCGATGCTGCAATGGGAAGAATCGCAATCCTGGAACCTCGTTTTGACGGGCGTCACGCTTGCGCTGGTGCCTTCGATCCTGCTGCTCGTCGTCGGTCTGAAGCAATTGGTGCAAGGCATTACGGCCGGCGCGGTTAAAGGTTAGCTGCGATTTATAACACGCCGACAACAAAATAGGGAGGTTCTTTCTAATTATGACTCATACGATTAAAACAACTAAATTCCGGATATCGATTCTGTTGATCGCTCTAATGACGTTCGCGGCAGCTTGCGGCGGCAGCAATGGCGGCGGAAGCGCAAACGGAGGAAGCGGCGGTGCAAAAGGCGAAGATCGCAAGAGCGGCGGCCCGATTCAGGTTTCGTTATGGCATTATATGGGCGGCCAGCTTGGCGAAACGATCAGCACGCTGGCCGATAATTTCAACAACAGCCAATCGGATATTTTCGTCACCGCGGTGTACCAGGGCACTTACGACGAAGCGTTGAACAAGATGAAGGCTTCGCTCGGCTCCAGCTCCGGCCCGAGCATCATGCACGCCAACGACGGCGGCACGCGTTTCATGATCGATTCCGGCGCAATCACGCCGATGCAGGAGTTCGTCGACAAAGAAAATTACGATCTGAGCCAGTTCGAGCAAAATATTCTCGACTACTACACGATCAACGACCGGCTGAATTCGATGCCGTTCAACACGTCGAACCTCATCATGTATTACAACAAGGACTTGTTCAAGGCGCGCGGCCTCGACCCGGAAAATCCGCCGAAAACGTTCGATGAAATGAAAGAAGCCGGACAAAAGCTGACCCGCGACGGCGTAACCGGCATGTCGTTTGCGATCGAAAGCTGGAATCTGGAGCAATTGCTCGCCAATCAGGGCGCTGAATTCGTCAACAACGGCAACGGCAGAGACGAGCCGGCAACCGCATCGATCGTCAACAGCGAGGCCGCGATTCAAACGGTGGAATGGTGGAAGGATTTGCTGGACAACAAGCTGGCGCTGAATTTGGGACGCAAGGCGGATGCGGTAAAAAAGGCGTTTGGCGCGCAGCAGCTTGGCATCATCTTCGCGACGACAGCTTCGTTGCGCGAGCTGACGACCGCCGCGGAAGGCAAGTTCGAGGTGGGCACGGCGTTCTTGCCGAAGCCGGCTAACGCCAAGGAGGGCGGCGTTGTCGTCGGCGGCGGAAGCTTGTATATCATGAACAACAAATCCGAAGCCGAGCAGGCGGCGGCGTTCGAGTTCATCAAGTTCGTGCTTTCTCCGGAGCAACAGGCGCTCTGGCACGTCAACACCGGTTACTTCCCGGTGACCAAGGCGGCCTACGATCAGAAGATCGTGCAAGAAAACTTCGAAAAATATCCGCAATTCAGGACGGCGATCGACCAACTCCACGCTACCGTGAGCAACCGGGCGACGCAAGGCGCCGTCATCGGCGTTTTCCCCGAAACGCGGCAATTGGTAGAAACGGCGTTGGAGGAAGCGTTGACAGGCGCTAGACCGGTGAAGGACACGCTTGATCAAGCGGCCAAGGAAATTACTTCAAAGATCGAAATGTACAACAAAACGGTGTCCGCGCCGTAATCGCCTAGATGACCATTCATTTGGCGCATATTGCCGAAAAGTGAGAAAAACCGACAGGGGAATTTCGCCCTGACGGTTTTTCTTCGCGCCATTTCGTTGCGCTTCCCGTTCTTCCGTTTCCGCAGACCTTTCGCCTCGCCCATCGCCGCGCCTTTCTCCATCGCCCCAGACCGTTCGGACAGAGGATCCGCTATTTGGCTCGATGAGAGCGAATTCGACCCTTCTTTATCGAAATAACGGATCGTGTGTCCGAATGACCCCCAAAATGAGGGGGTTTCGGCAAAATAACGTCTTCTGTGTCCGATAGCGAAGAAAATATCCGGCGAGGAGCCAGTGGTCATCTGCGGTTGCTCCTTCAAGCGCGCCATCCCGCCCCGGCCCAAACCCGCTCGGCCGTTGCTCCGTCAACGGCGTGCCGGCGCTCGCTTTGCCTACTTCTTCAAATCGCTGGGCGCCACGCCCCAGTATTTGCGGAACGCTTTGGCGAAATAGCTCAAATCGCGATAACCGATGGCCGCCGCCGCGTCGTACACTTTGGCGTCGCCGAGCAGCAGCTCCTTGGCTTTCTCCATCCTCCGCGCCAGCACGTAGCCGGAGAACGACTCTCCCGTTTCCTTCTTGAACAGGCGGCTCAGATACGAGGGGTTCACGTACAAACGCTCCGCCAAGGCGTGCAGGCTCAAATCGTCGGCCAGCATCTGATCGACCGATTCCAATATGCGCTTCACCAGTTCGTGGCTGCCGCTCCTCCGTTGATTTTCCAAATACGCGGCGATATGTCCGGCTACCCGCTTGGCCCACTCCACGATCTGGCTTTTGGACACCAACGTTTCCAAGGACAGAAAGTACGCATAGTCGTTCCCCAGCACCTTTTGCATCGGCCACCCTTGGGACTGGACGATCCGGGTAAACGCGCCGCTCAAATACAGCAAATGCTCGTATATCGGTCCAGACGAGTCGGCATGCGCGAACGCGGTTTCCGCGTAGCGGTCGATCAACGCGGACGCTTGCGCGGCTCCCCCCGTATAGATCGCGACTTCCAATTGTCTTTCGAAGGCCGAATCGACCAGCGCCGGCTGCTCGCTCCGCCGCACGTCCAAATAAGGGATCGCGATTCCATGCCCGTAGATGGCCCGTTCCTGCAAGGCGCGGCATGCCTGCTGGTACGACTGGGGCACATCGGCCGGGCCGCCCGCGGTCCCCATCCCCGCGCTCGCCGTCAGCTTCAGGCACTCCTTAACCACGTTCAGCAGCCGGGAGATCCGCACGTTGATCCGCTTCGTCAGCTCGCCCTCCGACTCCCCGGGCTTGCCCGGAAACAGCAGGACGGTCGAGCCGTCCGCGTCGTTGAACACGCGGCACTCCTCGCGGGGCACGAATTCCTTGGCGATGCCGGCGAGCGAAAATTGCAGCAGCGGAGCGTCCTTCGCCGAGAACCGCGTCTCCGCCTCCGGCAACGGGTCGATCTCGCATACGGCTACCGCGTACGTTCCGTCCTCTCCGAGCCCCAGGTCCAGCTCGCCGGCGTGCTTGCGCCGCTCCCAGTCCGCATACCGGTTCAACATCCAGTTGCGCAGGAAATCCTCCTGCAGCTGGGGCAGTCTGCCGCGCCAGAGCCGCTGAAGCTCCGCGACGTTATGCCTCTCCGACAGCTCGCGCCGGATTTCGTCGGCAACCTCCAGCACGGATCGCAAAATTTCGGTTTCTCCGGCCGGCTTCAGCAAATATCTCGTCACGCCGAGACCGATCGCCTGCTGCGCGTAATGAAAATCTTCGTGGCCGCTCAGGATGATCACTCTCGTCCGCGGCTCCCGCTCCAGAACAGCCTGCGCCAAGGCCAAGCCGTCCATCTCCGGCATTTCGATATCCAGCAGCACGATGTCCGGCATGCGCCGCTCCGCGATCGCAAGCGCCTCCTTGCCGTTCTCGGCCAGCGCCACCACCTCGATGCCGTGCCGCTCCCACGGAATATTGCCGGCCAGCGCGTTCAATATCCGGATTTCGTCCTCGACGATCATCAAGTTCACGGTTCTTCCCCCTCCCACCGATTCGTGCAACGCTCCGCCGGAAGATGAATCCGCGCCGTGGTGCCTTCGCCTTCCTTGCTGTCGATGGAGAATTCGGCCGAATCGCCGTAATACAGCCTGATTCTCGCCTTCACGTTCAGCAGTCCGAAAAACTCGGCCGTTCTTTCCGAAGCGGCGTACGAGTCGCCGCCGCTGCGATCCAACGCGGCGCGAATCCGCTCCATCGTCTCCTCCCCGATGCCTTTGCCGTTATCCGATACCGATAAAATCAGCCTTTCCCCCGACAGTTCGGCGGCAATGCGAAGCTCGCCGCCGCTCTTCCGTTTCTCCAATCCGTGCAGAATGGCGTTCTCCACGAGCGGCTGCAGCACGAGCTTCAGCACGTACAGTCCGCCGCAGTCGGCGGCGGCATGGAAGCTTGCCGTGAACTGATCGGCGAATCTCAGCTGTTGAACGCGAATATAATATTGCAGGTGGGAGAAGGTTTCTTCGATCGTAAACGTTTCTCTCCCTTTGCTCAGGCTCAGCCGGAAAAAACGGGACAAGTTCAGCACCATCTCGCTGATTTCGTCGGCGTCGTAGTTTTTGGCCGACCAGTAGATCGAATCCAGCGTATTGTACAGAAAATGGGGATTGATCTGCGATTGCAGAAATTTAAGCTCCGTCTTCGTCAGCCGCAGCTGCTGCTCGTAAATGTCGCGAATCAGGTGGCGCTGCTGCTCGACCGTCTGATTGAACGCATCGGTCAGGTAGCCGAGCTCGTCTTGCCGATTGTGGGCCAGCCGGGTCTCCAGATTGCCCAGACGAAGCTGCCGCATGCCCGACACGAGCGAAGAAATCGGCGACGCGATGCCGCTGTAGATTAACCAGGATATCCAGATCGCGAGCAAGCAGCTGATCAGTATGATCCAGTAGGAGAAAATTTGCAGCGGCCGCGATTTCTTGTAGATTTCGCTCTCCGGCTGCATGAGCAGCAAAGACCAGCCGCTGACGGGCGAATCGACGCGGAGCACCAGATTCGGCTCCCGGTCATTCGGCGTCTCCCGGACCGACACGCTTTTCGCCGCGAAATCGGCGGTTTCGATTCGCTGCTCCTCGGGCGCGTTCGTAACGATGAGCCGCCCGGCATCGTCGAGCAAATACACCTGCGAAGTTTCGCTCGGAACGAGGTTCATCAGATAGCCCAGCAGCAGGCTTTTCGGAATGGACAGCATCAGGACGTTGCTGCCTCTGTCCCGGCTATACAGATCCATCAGCTGCATGAGCACGATTTGATTCTCGTCGTATACCGGATCCGCCCAACCCATCAGCGCTTCCTCGTGCCGCTCCGGCAAGATCAGCTTGTAGGCGCCGTTCGATCGCATCACGTCCGCATACCATTTCTCCTTCGCGGCTTCCGGGCGGCGAAGCGAACCGATCTTGCTCGACAGCAGCCTCTCCGACCCGCCGTGATAGATCGTTACCCCCGAAACGCCCGGATTGACGGCCGCGATATTGGTGATGTGCAGCATAACCTGCGTGAAATCGATCAGCGCCTCCGGCGAAGGCTCCTTCTCGTTATGCTTCAGCAGCGGAGACAAGCTGCGGTCCGTCGACAGCAGCGTGGACAAATTTTTCAGCCCGTTCATCGTCAAATCGACGTATTCCAGCGCCGAGCTCATCGCGCTCATCGTCCGTTCCCCGAGCTCCTGCTCCAAAATGCGCTGGGAGCGGCCGTTGGCGTACATGCTGAAAAAAATAAGCGGCAGCAGAATCAATATAAAATAACAAGTGAGCCTAACCTGAATCGACCGGTTGAATTTATCCCGAATGTCCCGAAGCCGCTTCATCCCCATCCCCCTGCGATCCGCCGATATTTGATGCGCTTATAGCGCGTTCCGCGCCCAGCGGAAATGGCGCCCCCTTCCAGGGCGCCACAGCCTGTAACTATATTCCGGACTTACTTATTTTCCGCATACCAGGCGTTCACTTCCGCGGTAATCTCGTCTCCGCCCCGCTTTTTCCATTCCCGGACAAACTCCTCGAACGCGTCGATCGGCAGCTGTCCGACGATAATTTTTGTAAAATATTCCAACTCAAGCTTCGTCAGATCGGCTTTATATTTGCCCATGCCCGGCGTCGGCACGCCGAAATATTGATCGCGGATCGCGACTTGCGCGATTCTGTCGATGTTGTCGTTCAGGTTGAACTCCAGTCCGAGCGAATCGCGGCGATCGTTCTCTTCCTGCGCTCCGTAAGGCCGAATCGACTCTCCCAACGTCTGCCGGTAAATATGCTCGTTATGCTTCTCGAAATCGGTCACGATCTTGCCGTCCTGCATCGTCCACACTTCATTCTCGAAGCCGAGCAGCAGCGTGCGGTAGCCTTCCCCGTTCATGAAATTGAGCATGCGGACGACGGCGTCGGGATTTTTGCTCGTGATCGGCACGACGTTATAGCCGGCGATATAGCCGTGGCCCGTCGTGCCTTGCTTCCCTTCCGGACCGACCGGGAATTCGAGCGGAATCCACTCCGCTTCGGGCTCGTTCTTCTTGCTGGTCAGAATCGGACCGCGCGTGTCGTACCAGAACGCCGAGAACAGTCCGACCTGGCCGCTCGCGATTTTCTCGCTGAAGTTCGCTTCCTTGTTGAGCATCCATTCCGGATCGAGCAAGCCGTCCTTGTGCAAGCCCGCGACGAATGCCAGCGCTTCCTTCATCTCGGGCAAAATGCTCGCGTTGACCAATTGGCCGTCCCGCTCGGTCCACATCCCTTTCTGAATGCCGAACGCCCCGACCAGCGGAGCCATTCGGGCCAAATTCTCGGCCATAATGAACCCGAACGTATCCTTCTTGTGATTGCCGTCCGGATCGTCTTCGGCAAACGCTCTCATCACTTCGCGGTACTCCGCAAGCGTCTTCGGCGGTTGAAGCCCCAGATTGTCCAGCCAATCCTTCCGCACGTACATGATTTCGTTGCCCGGCTCCGCGTTCATGGAAGGGATCGCATAAATATTGCCGTCGAGCGTGACCGTCTTCCAGGCGTCCTCCGGAATGTTCTTCTTCAGATCCGGACCGTATTTGTCGATCCACTCGTTCAACGGCTGCAGCGCGTTCTGCTTGACGTAGTTTTCGAACCAGCTCGCGTCGAACGTATAGATGGAATCCGGCAGATTGCCCGATGCCATGATGACGTTAAGCGCGTCCTGATAGCCGTCCGCCGGCGGAATTTGCAGCGTAATGTCCAGATTCGTATTTTCCCGGATGTAATCGATGTACGGATTATTGTTCTCGTCCATGCCGTCCGGGAATTTGCGCCCGCCGTTGTTGAACACGACGCGAATCGATTTTCTCTCGAGCTCCTGCACGGCCTCCCCGGATCCGGACCCGGCAGACGGGGCCGGTGAAGCTCCCGGCGAAGCGGGAGCGTTCCCCGCATTCGAGGAGCAAGCCGTAACTCCGATCATCGCGGCGAGCAGCAGCGCCGACGCGGTTTGTTTTCTTTTTTTCATCGCATAGATCCCCTCTCGTCTTCTCTTGTTATCCTTTGACCGAACCAAGCATGATGCCCTTCACGAAATACTTCTGCAAAAACGGGTACACGATCAGAATCGGCACCGTGCTGGCGATCAGCGCCGCCGCCTTCAGCGATTCGAGGGCCAGCAGCGTGCTGTCCATATTCGCGGAATAGCCGGAATTGTTGTCGATGCCCGACTGGTTGAACATGATCAACTCCCGTAAATACACCTGCAACGGAAACAGCTTTCTGTCGGTCACGTACAACACGGTATCGAAAAACGCGTTCCAATGGCCGACCGCGTGAAACAGCGTAATCGTCGCGATCGCCGGCATGGACAGCGGAATGACGATGCGGAACAGGATGCCCAGGTTCGAGCCTCCGTCGATTTTCGCCGATTCCTCCAGCTCGGCCGGCACGCTCTGAAAGAAGTTTCGAAGGATGATGACGTTAAACGCGCTGATCGCTCCCGGAATGATGAACGCCCAGAACGTATTGAGCAGCCCGGTTCCCTTGACGATCAGGAAAGTCGGGATCATGCCTCCGCCGAACATCATGCTGAACACGATCAGAAACATGATGGCGGATCTGCCCTTAATATAAGACTTGGATAACGGATAAGCCAGCAGGCAGGTGAGCGCGACGTTGACGAAAGTTCCCGCGACCGTTCGCAAGACGCTGACCTGGAACGCGTTCAGAAATTCCTGCTCGCTTAACACTCTGGCGTAGGCCTCCAACGAGAAGTCGACCGGCCACAGGGAGACTCTCCCGGACGTAATGGCTTGATGGCTGCTGAGCGATTGCGCCAGCACATGGACGAACGGCGCCAACGCCAGCAAGGCGAACAACCCCAGGAATATATAATTGAGCGCCGATGCGATCTGCTCTCCTCTGGTTAACTTCATAGCTTCGCCTCCCCGCTTACCATATGCCCGGTTGTCCGAGCTTCTTGGCGCCCTTGTTGGCCAGAATGACAAGAATGAGGCCAATGACCGCCTTGAACAGTCCGACGGCCGTCGTAAAGCTGAATTTGGCCTGCTGAATGCCGACCCGGTAGACGTAAGTTTCGATAACGTCCCCTACCTCGTAGACGAGCGAATTGTACAGGACGAAGATTTGCTCGAAGCCGACATCGAGCACATGGCCGAGGCGAAGCATGAACAGAATGACGATAACGCCCATCATCGACGGCAGCGTAATGTGAACGATCTGCTTCCACTTGCCCGCGCCGTCCACGGTTGCCGCTTCGTACAGCTTCGGGTCGATGCCTGCGATCGCCGCCAGATAGATAATCGCTCCCCATCCGACCTCCTTCCAGATGTCGCTCGCGACGATGACGGTTCTGAACCAGTCGACGCTGGTCAAAAAGAAAATCGGTTCGAAGCCCAGCATCGCGATCACCTTGTTCACAATGCCCGAAGACGGCGACAGCACGTTGATCATAATGCCCCCTAGGATGATCCAGGACAGAAAATGGGGCAAGTAAACGAGCGTCTGAATCGACCGTTTGTACAGCGCGTGCCGGATTTCGTTCAGCATGATCGCCAGAATGATCGGACCGGGAAACCCCCATGCCAGCTTGTAAATGCTGATCAGCAGCGTGTTGCGGAAGATGGTGTAGAAATCGTCGGCCATGAACATGTTCCTGAAATGCTCGAAGCCGACCCATTCGCTGCCCCATATCCCGCTGAACACGCTGTAATTTTGAAAAGCGATCACGACCCCCCACATCGGCAAATATTTGTACACGACAAAATACAACACTCCGGGCAGCATGATTAAATACAAATCCCAATACGACCGGATCGACCGGAACCGTTTCGATTCCGGCTTCGCGGTCCATTCGCCCTGCGGCTTCTCCCCGACGGCATCGGTTGCGGCCATGCTTTTCCATCCTCCTCGTTATGCGTCATGCTCATGCTTGTTCCGGATAACTTCATTGTAGGAGGCGAACCCGCGTTGCGTTAGGGGAGAGCGATGACCTTTATCGGTAAAATGATGACTCTTCTATCCGCCCGGCTTGCCCGATTGCCGCCGGAGAAGAAAGAGATCGGAAAGATTCGACTGTTCGGGAGAAGGGTTGTAATCGCTTACAAATTATCGATCATCCGATCTATCCTCCCTGACTCGCTCGGCTGGAGAGGACGATGACTTGTTTCGGTAATTTCATGACTTCGTTTCGTCCGGCCGCGTTATCGTATTCCCGTGGTAGAACGAACCTCTAAGCCGCACGTGTTCGTACGGCAGCAGCGGATTGGCGATCCGGCGGAGCATCAGCTCGGCCGCCCGTTCCCCCGCTTCGCGAACGAGCAGATGGGGCCGCGACAGCTCGGGAAAATACGGATTGGCCTCGTGCTCCATCCCCACCAACGAAAGATGCTCCGGAATGCGCAAACCGAGAAATCCGGCGGCGACGTATACCCATTCGGCCATATCCGGAATCGTGCTCATCGCCGCGGTATAATGTCCGGACTCCAGGCTTGCCCGCAGCTGCTCCATCCATGCCGCGCGGTCGGCCATGCGGCTCGTCACATGCGCGCCGGGATCGGCCAAGCCGTCCAGGCGCAGCCTCTCCGCGGCCAGCCCGAAAGCTCTCCACCTTAAGCGGAATCCCCGCGCCGGTCCGATATCTCCGACGTACAAGATCCGTCTATGCCCGCAAGCGTGCAATTCCTCCATCGAGCGGTGCACCGCGTATTCCACATCCCAGATGACGCTGTCCACCTCGGCCATGTCGGGCGGATAATTCAACAGCACTTTAGGAATCGGCAGCTTCAGCAGCGCGTCCTCCATCCATTCCGGTATCGCCGCCGTCATGATCAGGCCGTCCGCGAAAAACAGCCCGTTCTTCTCCAGCCACTCGTCCAGCCCGGAAGCGCCCGTTATCGAGGCGGGCACAAGCAACGTATACAACGAGTGGCCGAGCTCGTTCAGGCGAACCCGCACCCCTTCCAGTTGAAGCCTATGGAACGAGGAGTCCCCCGTGACGAGCATCGCGAATCGCCGGGGCTTGGCGAGCGTCCACGGAATTCTCTCCGCCGATATTCCCGCCTCCTGCTCCTTCGTCCGGTAGCCGAGCTCGCGCGCCCGCCGGACGACTTCCTTGCGCGTCGTCTCCGACATTCCCGGCAGGCCTCTCAACGCCTTGGATACCGTATGAATCGTCAAGCCCAAATCGTCGGCGATCGTCTGCAGCGTGACTGTTTTTTTGCGCGGCATCGCGGTTTCCCCTTTCAGCAACGATTCGTTTTCGGTCCGATTATTGTAACAAAAATGAAACTATATTGTAACTGACCTTCCCTCTAAAATGGAGGCAAACAGAGGAACTGCCGAAAGGAGAACGAGAGCATGCCGAATCGGGAAATTCGGATGGAGCGGGCCGTCCCCGTTCACAAGACGGCCGATGTCGTCGTCATTGGAGGAGGGCCCGCAGGAACGGCGGCCGCCATATGCGCCGCGCGCTGCGGCAAACAAACGATTCTGCTGGAGCATTCGGGACAATTGGGGGGAATGGGCACGCTCGGCAATGTCAGCGTGTTTATGGGCGTCGGCAACGTCACGGGCATCTACCGGGAGATCATCGCAGAATTTCTCCCCGAGGCGTTGCCGGATTCCCACCATGAATCGATCTGGCCGCAATACTCGCCTTTCGAGCTGCGCCACTATTTGAATCGGAAGCTGGAGAAGGAGGGCGTCGACGTCTATTATCATACCAGCTTCGTTTCCGCCGTCTTGCGGGATCGTCGGGTCTCGGCCGTCATCGCCAATACGAGAGAGGGGCTGAGGGCGTTCGAAGGCGCCGTATTCATCGACTGCACCGGCGACGCAAGGGTCGCGTCCGACGCCGGCGTGCCGACAAGTTCGGGACGGGACGAGGACGGCCTGACCCAGCCGATGACGCTGATGTTCATGATGCAGGATACGGGCAAGCCGGTGCGCCAGTATTTGCCCGAGGATTGCGACAGATACGAGACGGTAGCCGATCTGCCGCAAGGCCGCCACTTGTATTGGGGCGGCATGGGCAACGGCACGCTGCTCGTCAATATGACGCGCGTCAGAGGCAACGGAGCGAAAATCGAAGACGTCAATTATGCGGAGAAGGAAGCGCTGCGGCAAGTGTTCTCCGTCGCCAACTACTTGCAGCGCAACAACCATGCCAATTATATTCTCTCCCATGTGCCCGGCCAGGTCGGGGTGCGGGAGACCCATCAGATCGAAGGGCGATATACGCTGACGGAGGACGATCTGACCGGCGGCCGACGCTTCGAGGACGTCGTGGCGCAAACGAACTACGAAATCGACATTCACAACCCGACCGGCGAGGCGAATACGGACGAGCGGAAGCTGGACGGCTACGATATACCGTACCGTTGCATGCTGCCCGTCGACGTCGAAGGCTTGATCGTGGCCGGCCGCAGCATCTCCGCCACGCACGTCGCCATGTCTTCCATGCGCGTGCAGGCCACCTGCTACGCGCTCGGCCAGGCGGCCGGAGTCGCCGCCGCCCTGGCCGTCGAGACGGATGTTCCCGTCGCGGATATTTCCATCCCGCGGCTGCACGAGCGGCTTGCCGCCCAAGGCGTCGTATTCAAGCAGTAGAGCGTGCCGCATCCGCTCGCCGACCGGTCCGATTCCGACAAAACTAGTCGCGAGACGACCCGGCGGTTCATCATCCTTCTCGCGCGGATTTTCGTAAGATGAAAATCGGTTTGAAAATCTACGCGCAGAAGGAGCAAGCCGACTTGGAGCATGCCGTATTGCACGTCGAATTCGCGCTCAGGATGAGGGCTTCGAGCAAATCGCGCGCCTTCGAGCTCGCCATGGCGCAGCTGAACGAAAGAAATGTATGTCTCGACCGTGTCCGGCTGGCGGACGGGTTCGGAGAGCAAGCCTGGTTCGCGGTGGAAAAAATTGATTCGATCCGCTGGACAGCCGCGGAGTCGACCGGATTCAGCCACCTGTTCAAAGTATACGGTCATATGCGCCTGGAGATCGTTCCGGACGGGGCGTCCGCATCGAGCCGCCTTGCGGTTCCGTTGACGGCGGAGCATCGCCTTCCCCGCTCGAAGCTCTCCAGCATGGCGATATGGGTCATCCCGACCGCAACGGAGCCCGTCTTCGCGACCGTGCTGCGTCAATCGATGGAACAGTTGAGCCGGGGCATATTGAGCGGAGTCGGGCCAAGCTAGAGGCGTCGAGAGGTTGAGTTGAGTGCCTGGCGAAGGGTGCGAAACGGATGATGAATCAAGAACAGAAAATGGCGATGCAGGGGTAACACCCTTGCACCGCCATTTTTTCCGGGGCAGCCCTAATTCGTCGACCGGCGACGCTCGCCGGAAATTATCGCTTGTCCGCAGACGCTTACTCCACGATTTGGAATTGCTGAAGCATCTGCTCGAAGCGCGCTCCGTGACCCTCGGAAGCTTCCAGGAAGTATTTGCCCGTGAACGCGAAGCTGCCTTCCTTCTGGTTGCTCGTCACGTAGATGACGATGACTTCGCTGTCCCACTCCTGGCCGTTCAGCGCGCGTACCCGGTAGCCTTCCACGGGCTCGGATATCGTCTCGACTTCCTTCACATCCGCGTATTTGCCGGTCAGCGATTCGCCCAGTTGCTTGATCAAATCCTCGGGCTTGACGTCCTTGAACTGCTCGATCGTCATCGACACTTCCGGGTACATGTCGGGCAGCGGCTCCTTCGTCGTGATGACGTCTTTGCCGTCTTCCTCCACAAGCTTGTAGCGCTCCTGATCGTAGTAGATCACGTATTGGCTTTCTTCGTTCTGATGCAGCTTTTGATCCGTTTCTTCTTTCTGTCCCTCGACCTCGATTTCCACCTTTTTCTCTGGCGCGAACCAGGACTTCACGTCCTGCATGAACGCGGTGCCCGCGGGTGCGGACAAAAATACGGCGATGGCAAGGGTTGCGGCGGCGACGCCCGTCGTGATTTTGATTTTTTTCATGGTATGATTCCTCCTATGGTTTGTTCTCGATGCTCTCTTCGGCGTTGCGGGCTCCATGTCCAACCGGGCTTCGAGCTTGTCCCAGATCTCGTCTTTCGTTTCCTTGGGATAACGGCTCTCCTCCAACAGCCTGTCTTTAAGATTCCGTTCCATATCGTTCGCCTCCCAAGCCTTTCTTCATCTTCTCCCGGCCTTTCAGCAGTCTCGATTTCAACGTGTTCACGTTTACGTCCAGCATGTCCGCGATTTCTTTCTCGCTATAGTCGTGCAAGTATTTCAAAATTAACGGAATGCGGTATAAATCGTCCAACGATTGCAAAACCTCGTATACGTCGACGGATACGTCCGGCAACTTCTGCTCCACGGCGATTCGCTCCAACTGCTCGCCGAACGGGACGACCTTCTTCTCCCGCTCCATGACCCGATAGCATTCCCTTAGCAAGATGCAGTAGAACCATGGCTTGAACGGCTTGCCTTTGTCGTATTGCCACACGTTGCGATAGACCCGGAGAAAGGTTTCCTGCACCGCGTCCTTCGCCCATTCCCCGTTTTTCGTCACGAGGACGGCCGTCCGCATCGCGTAGTCGAAATATTCGTCGTAGAGCGATCGGAACGCGCTGCGGTCTCCCTGCAAGATGCGTTCGATCCATTGGATCTCCAACTCGTATCCCCTCTTTCCTGCTGTTCTAATAGTATTACCCCGCGATTCGAAGGAAAGTTTGCTGCGATCGCAAAAAAATTGAAAAGTCCGCGAACCGCTCCGGAGACGTTCCGGTCATATAAAGGACCGTCAGGAGAGCTCGCCCTGACGGTTTTTTAGCGCGTTGTTTCGTTATCTCTTCCCGTACTTGCGTTTCCGCAGACCTTTCGCCCCGCCCATCGCCCACTGCCTTTTCTTGCTCCATCGCCCGTCGTTCCACCGTCCCGTTGCCCTCAGCCTGCGGCCGTTCGGACAGAGGATCCGCTAATTGTGAACAAAACCGGGTTTTGTGCACCTTCTGAATCGTCTTCAAAATGAGGGGGTTTCAGCAAAATAAGGTCTCCTGTGTCCGTTCGGCATCACAACAAGTATAATCGTGGCCTTCACCCGTCGAAGCCCCGCCGCATTTGCTTCCTCATATGGACTTGCTCGACCGTTTGCTCGAATCGAAGCTCGGCCAGGAGCGGCCAGAGCAGCTCGTGGGATTTCCGAAGATGGACGACCGTCCGCCTGCACGGCAGCTCGAGCGGCCGAAAGGCTTGCGTCAGCGCCGCCAGCAAAATGTCGCGGCCGTCCCGTCTCCCGGGATCCGCTTCGCACTGATAGAGATGAATGGACGAGAGCCGACCGTCATCGTCCCATGCTTTCTTATATAACGCGTAGCCGACCAATCGGTCGTCCTGCAGCACCTGCACGCATTCTCCTTTTCCCATATTCGCCGCTTGCGTCTGCCACGGAGAACGGCCGCCGTCGAACGCCGCATCCCGGACTTCATCCGGCAAGCCGCGGCGAAAAGCGTATCCCGCCGGGGCCGGAATGTCCAACGCTCCCGTATGCTGCAGATTGCCGAGCCGATCGACCGTTTCGTAACCGACGCTTGCGTACAACCGAATCGCCCGTTCGTTCTGCGAGACGGCCTCAAGCCACGCTTCGTCTACATGCGCCTCTTCATACAATGCCATGTTTCGTTCCATCAGGATTTTGCCGTATCCTTGCCCGCGAAAATCGGGAACGATCGCCGTCCCCCCGTTCCATGCGAGTGTTTTGCCGTTCCGCGTGCGGAATCCGTTCACGACGAATCCGATCGCGCGATCGTCTTCGAACGCGGCGAACGAGCGTTCAAGCGACAAGCCTTCCGCGGCGACTCGATTCAGGAAACGGTCCGCGGTCGTCTGCACGTTCGCAAAGTAATTTTCGAAGCCCCGGTTCCATAAGTCGACCATCTCCTCGATGGGGAGTCGGCTCAAATTCACGAATCGAATCATAGCGGATCCTCCTTTAGCTGAAAATCACAACGCTTCATCTTCAAGCTAACAAAGAGGCCTTCGTCTGAAAAGGGAATAAATAGGTTGCAAATCTTTCCCCTTTTCGAGATTCTGTTGCAGTCAGGCAAAACCGAATTGGACGGGGCACAACGCCAAAAAGCCGCGCATCATCGCGCGGCTCCGCTCTATCGGTCTTACAAGATCAAATCCGGATTTTCCGAAAAATGCTTCAGCAGGACGATCGGGTCCGTCCGCGACGGATTGGCGATCGTGACGCCTCGTTGCGCGGCCGGCGCGGTGACGAAATATTCGTCATGCGTCAGCTCGCCGTACCGGATCAGCGCGGGCGTCTCGATGTCCCAGACGCCCAGCTTGCCGTGGCCTTGCAGCATGTACAGGCCGTAAGCGGCGGCGTCCCGGATCGTGACGGCCGCTCCCGGCAGCACGGTCAGCCGCTTCGCCGACACGAGCTTGCTCTTGTAGCAGATCCACTCCTCCACGTATCCTTCGGCCCGCATCTCTTCCAGGTCGCGCACGGGCTTGGGAGACATGAAGAAGCGCTGATAGAAATCCGGATCCGTGTTCGCTTCCCAGTCGAGAATGTCCATTAGATAGTCGTAATTGCCGACTTCCTCCGGAGGCGTATCCTTCCAGAGCAGCGCTTCCGGCACGACATGCTCGCCGTGCAGCACCGACTGGTACATCGCGTAGACATCGGAAGCGAACTGCGGCTCGTACGTGCACAGGCTGCCCGGGGCGTGCAGAATGCCCGGGGGAACGTCGAAGCCGGTATCGAGCGTCAGCTTGTACGCGCGCGACAGGTTCGTAATTCCGTTGTCTCCTTTGGCGAAGTTGATCAGCGTTTCTTTGACCTGCTCCTTCGTGACGCCCGGGTTGAACCCGAAAAACGTATACGGAAATTCGCCGCCGTGATTGTTCAACTGGGAAGGGTAAAAATACATTTCGTGCTTGCCCTTCTGGCCGACCCGCGCGGCCGCTTCGTCGTCGTGATGGACGTGGTGCGGCAGCGGGTTCAGATTGTCGAACAGCTTGGAATAGATCGGCCAGCCTTTGTACTTGCCCCAAATCTCCTCGCCGACCGCCTCGCCCTTCAACTCGTCGACCAAATCCTTCAGCAGCAGCCGTTCGCGGCCGTCCGCCGAGACGACGTAGCTCATCCCTTCGTCCTCCGGCGTGTCCGGCCCGTTCTCCGCATGAGTCGTCGAGGAAAACCAGCGCTCGTCGATGCCGCCGCGGGCCAGACCGAGCACGAAGTAGTCGTCCGGGTGCAGCTTGATCCTTCTGCCCGGGCGGCAGAACGAACGCGGCACCCATGCCGGAGCCAGCCTCAGCACGCCTTGCCCTTCTTCCACTAGCTTCTCCGCCAACGCCTTTTTGCTCATCGTACCCCTCACCTCTCTCAGACGGGATAAGCCATCGTCGTCATTAACGTATTTTCCGCTTGCGTCGCGTCCATCCGGCTGTATTGCACGACGATCGGAACATCGCTCTCCACTTTCATCGCGTAAGGAACGCCTTTCGGAATCTTCTCTCCGTCCTTCTCCAGCGTATCGGTACGCACGTGCTTCGTGCGCTGTCCGTCCACGGCGAACGCGATCTCTTCGATCGGACTCGCGTCCTCGAAGTAGACCGTTACGCGCACCGTCGCCCTCGAGGCGGAGCAATTGACGACGCAGATCGCCTCGTGGCTTTCCAGCGCGCCCGAACTCCGCACCGGAGTGAAGCCGTCCGGGATAATCCATAGCTTGGCGCCGATTTCTTGGCTCATGTCCATTCTCCTCGCTTACCAGGAATCGACCTCGACGGTCGGGTGAAACAGCACTTTTTTGTATAAAATGTTGTTCGGGGCTTGCAAAATAAAGGCGATCAGCGACGCGATATCGTGCGGCTTGATCAGCGCGTCCTTCTCGTGCAGCCACGTCCAGCGGTCCCACCAGCTCGTGTCGATGCCGCCGGGGCAGAGCGTCACGACGTGGATGTTGTCCTTCATCAAATATTTCGAGATCGCGTCCCCGAAGCCGTTTACGCCGAATTTGGTCGCGGTGTAGATGCCGTTGTTGTTGTTCTTCGTATTCAGGCCCCGCGTTCCCGCGATCGACGAAATGTTGATGATATGGCCTTGCCGCTGCTTCATCATATAAGGCGCGACATGCTTGGAGGCGTAGATCACCCCTTTGAGATTCACGTCGATCGTCATGTCGATGTCTTCCTTCGTGATCTCCTCGAACGGCGTGTCCACGCCCGCTCCCGCATTGTTCACGAGCACATCGATCGTGCCCCACGCGCGGTGCACTTCGGCCACCGCGCGGCCGATTCCGTCGTAGTCGGTGACGTTCGCGGCGAACGTCATGCACTCTGTTCCCTGCCCTTCGAGCTCCTCCCGCAAGTTCTTTAATTCGGACTCGTTGCGGGCGATCGCCGCCACCTTCATGCCCAGGCTCCCGAGATGCGCGCATACCGCCCGGCCGAGCCCGCGGCTCGCTCCGGTTACGATGACGGTCTGACCCTTCAATTGACCGCTCATGTCTCACTCCTCCTTTAATCCGGTTATCGTATCGTATAGCCGCCGTCGACGACGAATACGCCCCCCGTCGCGTACGACGAAGCGTCCGAAGCCAAATAGACGGCGATGCCTTGCAGCTCGTCCGGAGTTCCCGGACGGCTCAGCGGCGTCATGCTCATCCACTCCTTGACCATGGCGCCGTTCTCTTCGAAATAAGGGGCGGTCATCTCCGTTTTCATGTAACCCGGAGCGATCGCGTTGACCCGGATGTTGTACCTCGCCCACTCCGACGCCATGCTCTTCGTGAGCATGACGACGCCGGCCTTCGATGTGTTGTAGGCGGCCTGATGCTGGGGAACGTTGGATACAAGTCCCGACATCGAGGAGATGTTGACGATCGCGCCGCCTCCCCGGGCGATCATGGCCTTCCCGACTTCCCGGGAAACCAGGAATACGCTCGTGAGGTTCACGTTCATGACGTTCTGCCAATCCTCGAGCCGCATCTCCTCGATCGGAACGTGAACGGTGATGCCGGCGTTGTTGATGAGGGCGTCGATGCGGCCGAACCGTTCCAACGAAGCGTCCACCATCCCGCGGACGCGATCCGGATCGGTCACGTCCGTGCGCACGGCGATCGCGTCCACGCCCTCCAGGCGCAGCTCGGCGGCCGTCCGCTCCGCCGCCTCCAGGTTGAGGTCGGCGATGACGAGATGCGAGCCCGCCTGGGCCAACCCTTGCGCCATGGCCTTGCCGAGCCCGACCGCTCCTCCCGTTACGATGGAAACGCGGCCGTCGAGACGAAATTTGTCGCTGACCTTCATGCTTCCGTCGCCTCCGTTACTTCAAATATTGATCGACGTTGTCTTGCGTGACGAGCTCGAACGGGACGAACACTTCCTCCTCGTAAGCCTCGCCGTTTATGATCTTCAACGCCGTTTCGAGCGCTCCGCCGCCTTGCGCCGCCGCGTTCTGGAACACCGTAGCGTCGAGGCGCCCGTCCTTGACCGCCTGCAGCGCGTCCGCGATCGCGTCTACGCTGACGAGCACGATATCCTGCTTGACGCCGGCGTCTTCCAGCGCCTTGAGCGCGCCCATCCCCATCTCGTCGTTCTGCGCGAACACGCCCTGGATTTGGCCGTCATGCGCTTGAAGCCAGTTCTGCATCAACGTCAGCGCCTTGTCGCGGTTCCATTCCGCCGTTTGCTCCGCGATCAGCTTCATGTCCGGATAAGCCTTCAACGCCTCGAGCGCGCCTTCGGTCCGGTCGATCTCCGCGGATTGGCCGAGATGGCCGTGCATCATAACGAGATTGCCCTTGGAGCCGAGACGCTCCGCCAAGTAGTCGATCGCGATCTGCGCGGACTCCTGGTCCCTGGAGCCGACGAACGCGTCCGGCGCCGACTTGGTGACCGAGTTGACGTTGATGATCGGAATGCCGGCCGCCTTCGCCTTGTCGACGGCGGGGGAAGAAGCTTCGGCTTCGATCGGATTGAAGATGATGGCGTCGACTTTCTGCGCGATAAACGTCTCGACCTGCTGGATTTGTTTGTTCGGATCCTTCTGCCCGTCGTTGACGATGATTTTCACGCCGAGCTCCTTGCCTTTCTCCTCGATCCCTTTCGCCAGCGTCGCCGTGAATTCGTTGGCCAGGTTCAGAATGCTGACGCCGATCGTGATCTGCTTGTCTCCGCCGCCGGCGGCCGGCGATCCGGAGGCTTCGCCGCCCGTTTCGTTGTTGCCGCAAGCCGCCAAGAGTAATGTCAATACGAGAACGATCGATATGCCCATCCGTTTTTTCACTTTTCATGACCTCCCTAAAATAGTTGGAACGCGATAATTCCGTCTGTAAATTGAACCGATGAGAAAGAAGTCCGTTCCTCCAGCCGCGCTCACCTCCTTATTCGGGACTGACGGGGGCGTTGCGGATACGATCAGGATTTGCGGTCGATCAGCAGGGCGCCGATGATGATCAGCCCTTTGATAATCTGCTGATAATAGGAAGGCACGTTGAGCAGATCCAGGCCGTTGTTGATGACGCCGATGATCAAAGCGCCGATGATCGTGCCCGTCATCCGGCCCGAACCGCCGGCCAGGCTCGTGCCGCCGATAACGACGGCGGCGATCGCGTCGAGCTCGTAGCCGACGCCGATGTTGGGCTGGCCGGTCTCGATTCTCGCCGTCTGCATAATGCCCGCCACCCCGGCAAGGCCGCCGCACAGCACATACACGTACAGCTTGATGCGGTGAACGTTGATGCCCGACGCCCTCGCCGCTTCTTCGTTGCCGCCGACGGCGTACACGTAGCGCCCGAATACCGTCTTGTTCAGCACGAACAAGGAGAGGAGGAACACGACGAGCACGATGAGCACCGGAATTTGGATGCCGAGAAAGGTCCCGCCGATCGCGTTGAACGAAGGGGACAGGTTGGAGATCGGCCTCCCTTCGCTGATGACGAGCGCCCCTCCCCGCGCGATCGTCATCATGCCCAGCGTGACGATGAACGGCGCCAGCTTCCCTTTGGTGATCGTCACCCCGTTTACGAGTCCGATCAGCAAGCCGCCCGCAATGCCGAGCGCGATCGGAACGATCGCGCCCTCGCCCGAGCTGGCGAACAAGGCGGCCAGGCAGCCGGTCAAGGCGACGTAAGAGCCTAGCCCCAGGTCGATTCCGCCGATGAGGATGACGAAGGTGACGCCGATGGCCAACGTGGCGTTGATGGACACCTGATTGAGCACGTTCAGCAAATTTCGCTCGGTCAGGAAGACCGGCGACATCGAGGCAAATACGGCACAGAGCGCGACCAGCGCCAGCAGCAGCCCGTATTTCCTTAACCAATCGCCCGTTCGTGCGGATTTCATCGCATGGCTCATATGAACGACTCCCTTATGAATTCATCTGTTGCGTTTGCTTGCCGAAGGCGAGCGCCATAATGTTCTGCTCGCTCGCTTCGTCCCGAGACAGCTCCCCCGCGACTTTGCCTTCGTGGAGCACGAGAATGCGGTCGCTCAGCCCGATGATCTCCGGAAGCTCGGACGAGACGACGATGATCGCCTTCCCTTCGTCCGCCAGCTTCGAGATCAGCTTGTAAATTTCCGACTTCGCCCCGATGTCGATGCCGCGGGTCGGTTCGTCCAGGATGAGCAGGTCGGGATTGCCCAGCAGCACTTTGCCGATGACGATCTTCTGCTGGTTGCCGCCGCTCAGGTTTTTCGCCTTCTGCTCGCGGCTCGGCGTCTTGATCGCCAGCTCCCGGATCATGTCGTCGGCGATCCGCTTCTCCTTGGCGTCGGAGACGACGCCGGAGCGCGCGCATAGCCGATAATTGGACAGCATCATATTGTCCTTCACGGACAATTGCAGCACGAGCCCTTGCGTCTTGCGGTCTTCGCTGACGAGCCCGATGCCCCTCGCGATGCCGTCCTTCGGCGAACGGATTCGGACCGGGGAGTCTCCGATCCGGATTTCTCCGCCGTCGGGGCGGTCCAGACCGTAAATGCAATTGACGATTTCCGTCCGTCCCGAGCCCATTAAGCCGGCGATGCCGACAATCTCGCCCTTGCGAACGTCGAACGAGACGTTTTCGAATACGCCCTTTCTCGTCAGGCCGCGCACGGACAGAATGGCCGGCCCGTATGCCGGCGTCCGCGGAGGAAACAGCTCCTTCAGCTCGCGTCCGACCATCATCGAGATCATCCGGCGGATGTCCGCGCTTGCGATCGGCTCCGTGCCGACGTATGTGCCGTCGCGCAGCACGGTAAATTCGTCCGCGATGCGGAAAATCTCGTCCATCTTGTGCGAAATGTAGATGATCGCGACGCCTCTCTTCTTCAGGCCTTCGATCAGCTTGAACAGCCGTTCCACTTCCCGGTCGGAAATCGCCGAAGTCGGTTCGTCCATAATGATGACGTCCGACCGGTACGAGATCGCTTTGGCGATTTCCACCATTTGCCGCTCCGATACGCTCAAATCCTTCATTCGCGCGGCCGGATCGATCTCGACTCCCGCCAGCTTCAAATAGCTGATCGTGTCCTCGCGCAGCTTTTTCCGATCGATGACGCCCCACCTGTTCCGGGGCTCGTTGCCGAGAAACAAGTTTTCCGCGACGGTCATGTCGGGCACGTAGGACAGCTCCTGGTGAATCATCGCGATCCCGGCGTCGATCGCGCCGCGGATATTCGCGTGAACGAGCTTGCGGCCTTTGTACAAAATGTCGCCCTCGTATTGCGTGTACATGCCGATCAAAATTTTCATCAACGTGGATTTGCCGGCGCCGTTCTCGCCCATCAGGGCGTGTACGGTACCTTTCTTGACCGCGAGGTTTACGTTTTTCAAAGCGTGAACGCCCGGAAAAGATTTCGAAATGTTGCGCATCTCCAGCACGACCGCGTCGGCGTCCATGAAAGCATCACCCTGTCCGGCTCGTTATTGGCGGATTCGCCGCTTGCCTAACCCGAATTGTAAGGCGGTTGCCCGGCGAAAACATTTCGATTTCTTCAGATCCCGCTTGTGATCCTTTCTGCTCCGGGAACGGAGGACGGATCGCTTTTTCGCGTTTCGGGAAACGGCTTTGTTTTTTTCGGGAGCGTCGCTCCTTCGGGGCGGAGCCGAAACATCTGTGGTAATCTATATGGAGGTAGAAATGGCGGACGGAGGTGACCCGGCTTCATGCGGAAAGCTTGTCTACTCTACATCTTGATGGGGCTGGCGTTGACCGGTTGCTTCGGCGGAACGGCGAATCAACCCCGCTCATCGGACCCCCTCCCGCCTTCCCCGGCGCCGGCCGAGACCCGGCAGGAGCCGATTCGGCTAGGCTTCACCGTGCTGGGGAGCTTCGAGTTTACGGACATGATCAAGATCAAGCTGGAGGACGAAGCCTCTTCGAGGGAAAATATCGAGTTGTTTTCCTACGAGGGAAACGTCGACGCGGAACAGCAGATCGCGGACGTCAAAGATATGATCGCGAAGAAAGTCGACGTCATCATTCTGAACCCGCTGAACGCGGCCAAGTCCAACGAAGCCGTGCAGCTGGCCATCAACGCCGGCATTCCCGTCGTCGGCATCAACACGATTCCGGACACCGACGGGCTGACGACTTACGTCGGCTCCAACGACATTCAGGCCGGGGAAATTCAGATGCAATATATCGCGGAGACGCTCGGCGGGGAAGGCAACATCGTCATCCTCAGGGGGCATCTCGCGCAATCGTCGCAGATTCAGCGGGCCAGGGGCATTCTGAACGTGCTCGACAAGTACCCGAACATCCGCGTGCTGGAGGAAGAGACCGCGAACTGGTCGCGGTCGGAGGCTTACGATTTAATGAAGAAATGGCACGCCGAACACGGCTCGAACATCGGCGCCGTCGTCTCCCACAACGACGGCATGGCGCTCGGGGCGCTCGATTACATGGAGGAAGCCGGCATAAGCGTTCCGATCATCGGCGTCGACGCGATTCCCGACGCGCTGCAGGCGGTCAAGGACGGAAAGCTGTCGGCGACCGTCTTCCAGGACGCGACCGGGCAAGCCAAAATGGCCTTGAACCTGGCGATCAACATCGCGCAGAACGGCCAAGTGGCGAAAAGCTATTTCATTCCTTACCGATTGGTCACGCAAGAGAACGTCGATTATTTCATCAGGATCCGGTAGCGCCGGTTAGACGCCGAGCGCCATTCTCTTCTGGTACTCTCCGGGCGGGTAGCCGGTCAGCTTCTTGAACAGGACGGTGAAATAGACCGGATCCTTCATCCCTACGAGCTCCGACACGACCGACGGGCGCAGCTCGTGATCGACGAGAAGCTGCTTGGCCTTCTCCACGCGGACGTGGTTCAAATACTTCTTGAACGTCCATCCGGTCTCGTTCTTGAACAGCTCGCTGAAATACGTCCGGTTCAAGTAAAACTTCTTCGACAGAGCCTCCAGCGTAATCTCCTCGAAATAGCATTCGTCGATGTATTTCTGGGCTTGCTGAATCATCTGCCTCGCTTCCCCCTGATTGCGCTTCGAGGCGGCTTCGCCGATCTGCACGGCGAGCACGAGCAGCTCCTCCTTCAGTTCGGCGGCATCCGCCGTCCTGCGGAGCAGCTTGGCCAGCTCCGGCAGCTTCTTCCTCATCGGCTCGGGCTCCACGAACAGCCGATCGATGATTTGATCCAGCGCGTAATAGCCGGCGGCCGCCGCGTGCTTGGCTGGCGCCGGCTTGTCGAAAAACGCTTTGATCGCCTCCTGCAGCTCCTTGACGTTTCTTCCGACGATCGCTTCCTCCAGCGCTTCCAACGCCATGTCGGCGCCTGCGTCGGCCTGCCAGCCCCATTTTTCCCCTTCCGACAGGAACAGAATCGCGTCTTCTTCCGAATCCCCGTCGTAATTCAACCGCTCTTCCGCTTGCCGGTACGCCATGCCCGCGGCCTGAAGCTCGGAAAAGGACGGAGTAACGAGAATGCGCGCGCCGAATTTGCCGTATTGCCGGAGATTGCCGAGCAGCCGTTCGATCGGTTGTCTCCACTGCGCCGACTGATCGGACGCGGCTTCGGACGAGGCCAATCCGAGCAGGACGACGTATTCGCCCTCCTTCCCTTCGCGCGGAAAACAGTAAACCGGCAGAGCCAGCGAGTCGCCGGCGATGTTCTCGAAGACGAAAAAGACGAGCCCGGCATCCTGCATGTACTGGGCTTTCACGTTCGCGTAGTCCGAGATGCGGGCGACGAACATCGCATAACGCGGAAATTCGAGGCGGATGCCGAGCCGGCTCAGCTTCTCCGCGGCCGCCGAAGCCGACATCGGCTTCAAGATCCGGTTCATGATTTGATGCTTCAGCAACGGAACCGCTTGATTCAGCAGCAAGCCCGTCGCGATGTCCCGCTGGCTCCTCTCCTGCTCGGCCCGGATCGTCCGGATCGTCTTTTGGAGCGCCTTCTCGAGCTCCTCCTTGATGACTGGCTTCGTCAAGTAGTCCACCGCGCCGCTGCGCAGCGACTGCAGCACGTACTCGAAGTCGGAATAGCCGCTTAGAATAATCGTCTTGACGCTCGGAAATTGCCGTTGCAGGATCGGCAGAAACCGGTAGCCTCCCATGCCCGGCATGCGCATGTCGAGCAAGACGATATCCGGCGTTTCCTTCTCCATCATGTCGAGCGCTTGTTCCGCGTTCTCCGCTTCCCCCGCGATTTCGATCGGCAGCTCGATGCCCCGCAGCTTGCCGATCAAGCTGCGCCTGACTCCGATCTCGTCCTCCACGACCAATATTCTTACCGCGAACGGCTGTTGCATGAGCGTCAACCTCCATTATTTTGCCGGGATGGCCGGAAACCGGATCGCGATGTCCGCGCCTTCCCCTTCTATGCTGTCGATGTTGAAGCCGAGCCGGTCCCCGAATAAAATGCGGAGCCTCAGGTAGACGTTTTTCAGCCCGACTTTGTTGGCGCTTCCGGGTTCGTAGAACGCGGACGCCGATTGCCGCTTGAACGCTTCGAACGCTTCGAGGGCGTCCGGATCGAAGCCCGTTCCGTTGTCCGAGATGCGAATTTCGATTTCGTCCCCTTGTTTCTCCACCGTAAGCTTGATCGTCGCATCGCCGAGCTTCTTCTCCACGCCGTGCTTTACGGCGTTCTCGATGAGCGGCTGGAGCGTGATCTTCAAAATTTTGTAGGGCAGCGCCTCGGGATCGATCCTTTGCTCCACCTGCAGCTTGTCTCCGAAGCGGCTCTTCAGAATCAGAAAGAAATGGCTGCAGTTGTCGATCTCTTCCGCGAGGCGCACCTCCTCCGTCTTCAAGTCGATATTGTATCTCAGCATCCGGCTCAGCGACTGCGTAATTTCCGAGATTTGCGACACTTGCTCGTAATCCGCGAGGCCGCTGATCACCTCGAGCGTGTTGTACAGAAAATGCGGATTGATCTGCATCATGAGCGCCTTCAGTTCGGCGTCCTTCTTGTGCAGCTCCATCTCGTATTGCGTCTTGACGAGCTCGTTGATGCGCGCGAGCATCGACTCGAAGCTCTTAGCGAGCTGCCACGTCTCCAGATTCGACTCCTTAAGCGGGATATGCGCGTTCAGGCGTCCGCGTTCGACCTGCTGCATCGCCTTGCTCAGCTGCTTGATCGGCTTGGAAATATAGATCGACAAGAAGAAGGACAATCCGAACACGAGCACGACCGAGAGCAGCATGACGGAGATCGTCAGGTTGCGAATCGACTCGACCTGGCTGTTGATGAGCGAGAGCGGAACCGAGCTGATCATGTAAGCCTCCTGGTTCGGCATTTGACTCGCCAGCACCATATGGTCCTTGTCGATCGTCTCGGCTTCGCGGTGCGAGGCGTCGAACGAGGCGGTTACGCGGGCCAGCCAATCCGGATCCGCCTTCGTTCCGATCAACCCTCTATTCGTGTGGTACAAAATCTTGCCTTCCTTGGACACGAGCTGGATCGTGCTGCCTGCTCTTTGCTCGAACGGCTGGAACAAGGCGGCGAACGAATCCATTTCCTTGTCGAAGCTGATATAGCCCATCCGTTTGCCGCTGAACGGATTGATGACGGGCTTGGAGGCCACAAGGCTAAGCAGCCCTTCCCGGTTCAGCGGATGCACGTCGAAGATCAGCTTGTTCTCCCGGTTGTTCCGCATCGCTTCGCGCCAGGCCAGATCCTCTTCGGAATTGTACGAATTCACCTCGTACGTCTCCTGGTTGAACGCGCTGCTGATGAAGTGGCCGTTGTCCGAGAACACGCGAATGCCGAGAAAATTGCCGGTCGCCTCGAACGTGCTGTGCAAATAATCGTTGATCTCCATAATGTTTTCCACGATGAACGTATCGAAAAAATACACCTTTTCGTTCAGCCGGATGTTGTTGTTGACCATCTGGGAGGCGAATTTGTTCGCGTCGATCTCGATATTGCGGAAGTACAGCTCGTAATTGCTGACGATCTCGCCCATCAATTGCTCGTTGCTGTTTTTCACTTCTTCGGAAATCGTCGCGGACGACACCCGGAACGTAAAATAGCCGATAACGACGATCGGGACGAGGTTGATGATCATGAACGTCAGGAAAAGCTGGAATTGGATGCTCTTCCGATCGAGCAAGCGATGCAGCGCCTTGCGCGCGAGGTTGGCGATCACCTGGGCATAACTCCTCCTGACATGGGGACGTTGAACGTTATACATTCGGCGTCGCGCGAGCCGATCCTTTTGGTTTTTTTCGGAAGCGGATATGAACAATTACAAAAGAGGCCGCAGGACGGCTTGTCAACCGGCAGCTTTATTTATCGAAAGGTCTCGCAACTTGCTTCGGAAGCCGGCGATGGTTCGACATCCTTTTTATGATACATAATGTATCATTGTATTCGCGCTAAAGAAATGACGAACCGACGAGGTGAACCGATGTCGATCCTGTCCATCCCTTTTCTCGTTTCCCACGCCGAACCCGCCGCCTCGATGAGGCTGTCGCAACGGTTCTGCGATTATTTCAAGGCGATTCCTGCGGAGAGGAGAATCGTCGTCGTATGCGTCGGAACCGACCGTTGCACCGGCGATTCCCTCGGACCGCTCACGGGAACGCTGCTCGGCAAATACCGCTCGTCTTCGTTCGATATCGTCGGCACGCTGGAGCATCCGGTGCACGCAATGAATCTCGCGGACACGATGGACAAGCTCTCGTCCCGTTACCGCGACCCGTTCGTCGTCGGGATCGACGCATGCCTGGGCAGCGCGTCCAGCATCGGTTCCGTGCTGGTCGCGAACGGGCCGCTGCGACCCGGCGCCGGCGTCAACAAGCAGCTGCCGCCGGTCGGAGACATCCACGTCTCCGGCATCGTCAGCGTGGGCGGCATGCTCGGGATGCAGGCGTTGCAGAGCACCCGCCTGCATCTCGTTATGAGCATGTCCACGCTCATCGCCCGCAGCGTGTTCGTCGGCATGAGGCTGACGGAAACGACGCCATGCGAACATGCGGCGCGTTAGCCTTAGCCGCGCCCAACGCCCCGGTCCGTTCGGACAGAGGATCCGCTATTTTCGAACAAAACGGGGTTTTGCGCATGTTCGCGGACAGAGGATCCGTTATTTGGCTCCGAGATGGCGATTTCGGCCATTGATCATCGAAATAACGGATCGTCTGTCCGAATCGCCAGAAAAATGAGGGAGTTTAGGAAAAATAAGGGCTTCTGTGTCCGATAGCGGGAGATCAAGTAGATGATAACCCGCATGGGCCGGCTTCAGGACGACGGGCGATGCCTTGGCCGATGCCCCGACTCCCTCCCGTCACGAGAGCGCGTTGGACTTGATCCGAGATCGACCGAACGCCAACGCCCGCCTTCGGCGCGAATGCGCTTCCGGCGGGCGAATCTCGGTCTTCGGGCTTCTATCGGTAATCTTTCGGAATTCTTCGCGCCGCGCCCGTGGCGATCGCCGCTCGGACGACGCGATCCCGGATACGCTCGACGACCGACTGGTCGAAGACGCTCGGAATGATGTAATGCTTGCTCAGCTTATCGTCGGGGATGACCGAAGCGATCGCTTCCGCGGCCGCCAGCTTCATCTCTTCGTTGATCGCCGTCGCCCGGCAGTCGAGCGCCGCCCGGAATATGCCCGGGAAGCAATGTTCCGTTTGATCGTCAGCGTGAACGCCTTGTCCGGGTTGTCGCGGATGGCCGTACAGACCCGGGCGACGTCGGGAGTATAGACGCGCGACAAGTCGTCGCGATTCTGAATCGTCGCCTTCGGCGTCACTTCGATTTTGCCGCCGAGATGAAGCAGGAACGTCCTATCCGACGTGTTGACGACGCGAATGCCCGGGAGGCTTCCGATCGCGTCCAGAATCGGCTGGATGCCGGAAGCGTCGACGACGTTGACGGTCATGTCGCGAACGCTGCCGTCCGGGCCGATATGGATCGTGTCGATCGCGATAATGTCCCCGCCGAGGCTCGACACGATGTTCGCGACGAGACCGAAATTCATCCGGTCGCCGCCGATTTCCAGGCGGATGATAATGCTTTTGCCGCCCAACTCCTGATGCTGCTTCTGCGCCATCGGCATTCCTCCGCTCTTTGCTCGTGTTTGCTACATGCGCTTGGTCATAAATCCGCCGTAAAACGCCTTAGGCTCGGTACTGACGATAAAACAATTCGGGTCGACCGCCAGCGCGTCCTTGTACAGCTGCTCCTGGCGCTTGCGCGGCAGCACGACATGGTGCACCCATCGCCGCCCTTCGCGGCCTTCCCCCGCCCAACGGGTCACGCCGTAGCCATGGGCCCGCAGCCGATCGGCCATCTCGCCGTATTCTTCCTTGGTCGTAATCTGCACCGTAATGTAGCCGATCGCCAGCCGCTCCTCGATTTTGACGCCGAGCAGCACGCCCGCGCCGTAGCTCAAACAATAGACGATCAGGTTCAACGGATTGTCGAGATTGTCCAGCACGAGCTTGAAGCCGACGACGTAGATGCCGATCTCGACCGCGCTTATCGCCGAAGCGATGTACCGAACGCCCTTCACCATCAGAATAAAGCGGATGGACAGCATGCTGACGTACGTGATCTGCAAGACGATAATCGATAAAATGACGGTCATCCCGATGCACCTCTTTGATCGGCGAAGAGGCTATCCCGACGAACGCTTGTCCGGGTTAGCCCCTTCGCGTGATGACGGATCGATCGGCGCGATCCTTGACCAAGAATTACCCCAATAGCCGCTTCGCGAAGCCGGCCAAATCCGCTTCGTCCGCGTAACGGCAATTGTTATTCCGCATCGGCGCGTTCTCGGCGGCCGCCATCGTCGCTGCGAGGCGATCCGCATCGGCAGCCGTCAGCCCTTCTTCGGCCAGCGACAGCCGCAAGCCCGATTCTTCGACGAGCTTGCGATAATAGGCGGCTCCCGCGCGAGCCTGCTCCTCGGGACGCGAGGCTGCGTTGTGCACGGCGCCCATCGCCCGGGCGATGTCGGCGAACTTCGCTTCGTTCCCCGCAACGTTCCAATCGTACGCGTGATACAGCGCGATTGCGACCGCCCGCCCGTGGTGAACGCGGGCGAGCGTGCCGAGCGCGTGGCCGATGCAGTGGGCGATGCCCGTGCCGCCTTGCTCGATCGCCATGCCGGCCAGCATCGAGCCGACGCTCAGCCGGCCGCGCGCCTCCAGGTCGCCCGGTTCGCGAATCGCCGCGGGCAAGCTGCCCGAGATCATGCGGATCGCCTGCAGCCCGACCGCTTCGATCATTGCGTTGCTCCGTCGGCCCGCCACCGCTTCCACGGCGTGGATCAGCGCGTCCAGTCCCGTCGCCGCCGTCAAATGGGGAGGCAAGGCGACCGTGAGCGACGGGTCGAGCACGGCGAGGTCCGGCGCGAGATCGTAGTCCCAGCCCCACACTTTGCGCTTTTCCGCGTTCGAGAACACGACCGTGCTCGTCACTTCCGCGCCCGTGCCGGACGTCGTCGGCACCATGATCGTCTTGATCGTCTTGGGCGCGAACGGGTTCGCCATCAGCGCGTAATGCTCCGTCGGATGCTCCGCGCAGGCGACGAGTGAAGCGAGCTTCGCCACGTCCATCGCGGAGCCGCCTCCCAGGCCGATGACGCACGAAGCATTCGACGCGCGAACGACCGCAGCGGCAGCGTCGATCGAAGCACTCGTCGGGTCGCTCTGCACGTCGGCGAACAGCGTCGCTTTCACGCCGCCTTTCCTTAGCGCCGCCAGCACTTCTTCCGCAACGCCGACTTGAACGAGTCCGGGATCGGTGACCAATACTGCTTCGGTTCCGCCGCCCAGGCCGATCGCATCTTCGGCCAATCGCTTGATCCGCCCGATACCGAACGCGACTCGGGTTCTCGAAGCAAACTCGAATCCGTTCATTAAGCTTCCCCTCCAAACTCGACGACCGTCCGGCCGACGTTCACGCAGCATGGATCGTGAAAGCCGTCGATCGCTTGATTGATGTCCTGCAACGGGATTTGGTCCAGCACCAATTCGTCCAGTTGGAACTTCCCGTCGAGATACAGCTGCGCGATGATCGGGAAATCCCGAAATGGATGCACGTCTCCGTAGAAGCTGCCTTTCAAAATTTTGCCGACGCGGTGGAAGCCTCCGGCGGGCAGCGCCAGTTCCTTGTTCGGATGGAACGCCCCGACGACGACCGTCGTCCCGCCTTTGCGCGTCCCTTGCCACGCGGATTGGGCCGCCATCGTATTGCCGGTGCAGTCGATCGCGTAATGCACGCCGAAGCCGCCCGTCAACTCCTTGAGCGCCTCCGCCGCGTCGACCTCTCCGACATTCACGACATCGGTCGCTCCGAACTTCCTCGCGACCTCCAGATTTTGCGGCTTCAGATCGCAGGCGATGATCCGGCTCGCCCCGGCGATTCTCGCCCCTTGAATCGCGTTGACGCCGACGCCGCCGATGCCGAACACGGCGACCGTCGAGCCCGGCTTCACCCGCGCCGCCCGCACGGCCGCGCCGTAGCCCGTCGCCACGCCGCAGCCGATCAGCGAAGCTTGCGCCATCGGCATCGCGTCCGGCATTTTCACGCAGCTCATCTCCGGGACGACCGTATATTCCGCGAACGTGCTTAGCAAGGAGTTATGGTAAATGCGCTGTCCGTTCAGACTCAGCCTGGACGTGCCGTCCAGCAGCGTTCCCGCGAACATCGGGCCGAACGCCGATTCGCACAAATTCACCTGCCCGGTCTGGCAGAACTCGCACGTGCCGCAGAAGGGCACCCAGCTCAGCGCGACCTTGTCGCCCGGCTTCACGGTGTTCACGTTCGGGCCGACCTCGACGACGATCCCCGCCCCTTCGTGGCCGAGAATCGTCGGCACCGGCGTCGTCTCGTCCTCCATCGCGTTCAGATCGCTATGGCAGACGCCGGTCGCCAGCACCTTGACGAGCACTTCGCCGGCTTTCGGCTCGGCCAGTTCTACTTTCTCTATCGAAAGCGGTTGATTCGTTCCTCTCATGACCGCTGCAAGCATTTGCATTTCCGTATCCCCGCTTCCAAAGTCCATATTCGTTTCACTTGCTTCCGACAGCCCTAACGGTCATGTTTCACGCGACGTCGTTTGGCGTAGTTTGGATTAGTCGAACTAATCGTCCGTTCAACCTTGCGCCACGCACACGTAGTTTGGATTAGTCGAACTAATTGCCCGGTCAACCTCGTTCCACGCACACGTAGTTTGGATTAGTCGAACTATACGCCAGTTCAACCTCGCTCCACGCGCACGTAGTTTGGATTAGTCGAACTATACGCCAGTTCAACCTCGCTCCACGCACACGTAGTTTGGATTAGTCGAACTATACGCCAGTTCAACCTCGCTCCACGCACACGTAGTTTGGATTAGTCGAACTAATCGCCCGGTCAATCTCGCTCCACGCGCACGTAGTTTGGATTAGTCGAACTAATCACCCTCGCCGACCCGTTCAACGTACGTGTCGTCTAATGAGCGATCCAGATCGCTTTCATTTTCGTATACGAGGCCAAGCTGTGAATCGCGTATTCCTTGCCCCAGCCGGATTGCTTGAACCCGCCGAACGGGCTGGCGATGTCGTAGCAGCCGTACCGGTTCACGAACACTTGCCCGGCGTCCAGCCGCTTCGCCACGCGGTGAGCGCGCGCGACGTCGTTCGTCCATAGTCCCGCCGCGAGTCCGTAGATCGTATCGTTCGCGATCCGCACCGCCTCCTCTTCCGTATCGAACGGAATGACGCACAGCACCGGCCCGAAAATTTCCTCCTGGGCGATCTTCATGTCGTTCGTCACGTCCGCGAATATCGTCGGGCGCACGAAGAACCCTTCCGCGTTCGCCCCTTCCGTATCGCGATAACCGCCCGCCGCGACGCGCGCGCCCTGCTCCTTGCCGCTCTCGATGTAGCGTAGAATGCTTTCCATGTGCGCCTCGGATGCTTGCGCGCCCTGATCGCTCGCCGGGTCGAACGGATCGCCGCATTTGTAGCCGTCGGCATACTTGGCGATTTCCTTGACGACCCGGTCGTAAATCGGACGCTCGACGAGCAGACGCGTCGGCGCGCTGCACTTCTCCGCCTTGTGGGTGAACAATCCGTAGAACGACCTCTCGATGGCCGCTTCCAAATTCGGCGCGTCCGCGAAAATAATATTCGGCGACTTGCCGCCCAGCTCGAGCGTCACCGCCTTCAGGTTCGAATCCGCCGAATCGCGCACGAGCTTCTTGCCGACTTGCGTGCTTCCCGTGAACGACACCTTGTCGACGTCCCCGTGCGACGAAATGTACGAGCCGACCCGGCCCTCGCCCAGAATCAGGTTGATGACGCCGGGCGGCAGCGCGCCCGCGTTGTGAAGGATCTCGAACAAGCGGATCGCGGACAGCGACGTCACGCTGGACGGTTTCAGCACGGCCGTATTGCCCATCGCCAGCGCCGGCGCCAGCTTCATCGCGGCCATGTCGATCGGGAAATTCCACGGCACGATCAAGCCGCAGACGCCGATCGGGTCCCGGGTCGTCAGGCTCGTGAAATCGCCCTCGACGGGATTCACCTCGCCGTAATACTTGTCGGTCCAGCCCGCGTAATATTCGAAGAAATCGGCCGCTTCCGCCACGTCGTCGTTGTAAGCTTCCTTGTACAGCTTGCCGTTGTCCATCGCCTCGAGCGTCGCCAGCTCGTCCTGATGCTCGCGAATGAGCTCGGAGATGCGGCGCAGCGTTCTGCCCCGCTCCCTGCGGGACATCTCCTTCCATTCCCCGGCTTCGAACGCGGTCCGCGCCGCCTGCACGGCCGCATCGACGTCGTCCTTGGACGCGCCCGTGAAGGAGCCGATTTTCTTCCCGTTCGCGGGATTGACCGTGTCGACCGTCGCGCCGGACGTACCGGCCCTCCATTCCCCGCCGACGTACAGCTTCTTCGTCTCCTTCAGCCACTCTCCGGCCCATTCCAGCTTCGGTGCTCTCATCGTCGATCAACCTCTCTTTCGTATAGCTCTCGTAGTTCTTCCCTGGACTTTTCTTTCAGCCAACTCCCGACCTGCGAGTATCCGTGCTTCTCTTTGAGCGCGACAACCGCGGGGATGAACGTCCGCGACAACGCCCGGCACCGCTCGGCATCCGCTTCGATGCCGGCGACGCAGCCGTCCGTGAACTTCCCGACCGCCCGCTCCAGCATGCCCATCATATCCAGCACGTGGAAGCCCGCGAAGCCTTCCCAGACGTTCAAGTTCAGCTCCCCGTGCTCCAGCGCCCCTTGCACCATACGGTTCAGCCCGATCGCATGCAGTCCGCATTGCACGAGCGTCTCCGGCACGACCGGATTGATTTTCCCCGGAAAAAAAGACGATCCCGCCTGCACCGCCGGCAGCCGCAGCTCGCCGAAGCCCGCCTCGGGCCCGGAGGACAGCAGCCGCAAATCCTTCGCGAGCTTGATCAGCACGCCCGACAGCAGCCCGAGCTCGGCGGAAACCGCCGCCAGATCGTCCATGTTCTGCGCCGCGTCGTACAGATCGTCCCGATGCCGCAGCTCCAAGCCCGTTGCTTCGTTCAGGGCTGCCAATATGCGCTCCCGGTAAGCGCGCGGCGCTCCGACGCCCGACCCGATCACCGTGCCGCCAAGATTGACGGCATGCAGCTCTTCGACGGCAGCCCGAAGCTTGTTCGTTCTCCGTCTCAGGGCTTGCTCGTAGCCCCCGAACAACGCACCCAGCGTATCCGGCATGCCGTCTTGCAGGCACGTTCTCGTAATCGTCGGAATGTCGGCGAATGCCGTCCGCTTGGTCCCGATCGCGCCGGCCAGCCGTTCCAGCGCTCCGACCAGCTTCCCGCCCGCGCGAATCGCGGCGATCCGCAGCGCGGTGTGGCAAGCGTCCGACGTCGACTGCGACGCGTTGACATGATCGGCCGGATGTACCGGCCGGTAATCGCCGATACCGCCGCCGAGAATCTCGTTGGCCAGATTGGCGACGACTTCGTTCATATTCATATTGCTGCCGATGCCGCCGCCCCCGTGGAACGGATCGACGACGAACTGCGGGTCATGGAAGCCGCCGCCGACCTCTTCGCACGCCTGCCCTATCGCCTGCGCCATCGTCTTGGGCAGCAAGCCCGCGCGTTCGTTGGCCCGCGCCGCCGCCCGCTTCGTTGCGGCGAGGGCAGCGATATAGCCTGGATATTCGGCCAGCGTCCTTCCCGAGTAACTCAAGTTGTCCGCGCTGCGTTTCGTCTGGATGCCGTACAGCGCGTCGTCCGGCAGCTCGACCGTCCCGAAAGCGTCCGTTTCGTGCCTCGACACGCCGATCTCCCCTTAATTGGCCAATTTCTTCAAGATGCGTTCCATCGACACCGTGCCGACCCGTCGGTTCTCGCCGTCGACGACCGGATATTCGCGGACTTGCTCCTCGACCATCCGGTTGAACACGAGCTTCAAGTCGTCCGTCAGCGCCACCCCGCCGGACGCCGCCGCCGCTTCGGCTTCGCCGGATGCGTGAACGACGTCCTCGACTTTCAGGAAGGCCATTTTGCGATAAACGTCCCGTTCCCCGATCAATTGGCGGATGAAATCGTTCGCCGGCTGCGTCAAAATTTCATAAGGCGTCGCGAACTGCACGACCTTGCCCGCCTGCATGACGATGATCCGGTCGGCCAGGCGCAGCGCCTCGTCGACGTCGTGCGTGACGAACAGAATCGTTTTTTGGAGCAGCCGCTGGATCCGGTGAATTTCGTCTTGCAGGCTCGTTCTCGTAATGGCGTCGATCGCGCCGAACGGCTCGTCCATGAGCAGGATTTTCGGACCGGCCGCCATCGCCCGCGCGATTCCGACGCGCTGCTGCTGGCCGCCCGACAGCTGGCTCGGCCGCCGCTTCCGGTACGTCTTCGGGTCAAGATGCACCATCTCGAGCAGCTCGTCGATGCGCGCGTCGATTTTCGCTTCGTCCCATTTCAGCAGCCGCGGCACGACCGCGATGTTCGCTTCGATCGTCATGTGCGGGAATAGCCCGTTCTGCTGAATGACGTAGCCGATGCCCCGCCGCAGCTGCTCCGTCTGCACGTCGCGGATGTCCGCGCCGTCGATCTCGATCGTGCCGGACGTCGTGTCGTACAGCTTGTTGACCATTTTGAGCAACGTCGTTTTGCCGCAGCCCGAAGGCCCGAGGAAGACGATGAATTCGCCCTCCCGAATGTCGAGCGAGACGTTGTCCACCGCCGGGGAAGCGGTGTTCGGATACCGCTTCGTCACGTTTCGGAATGCAATGCCCATCCCCGTTTCCCCCTTCTCTTAGAAATTGAGGTTCAAGTATTTAAGCTCGAGAAAATCGTCCACCCCGCGACTCCCGCCTTCGCGCCCCGTGCCGCTCTGCTTGATGCCGCCGAACGGGGCCTGCACGTAACCGAGCGCGGATTCGTTGATGCCGACCATGCCGTATTCGAGCCGGTCCGCGACCCTCATTGTGGTCGCCAGGTCCCGCGTATAGATGTAGGAAGCGAGGCCGAACGGCGTGTCGTTCGCCATCGCGACCGCTTCGTCTTCCGTACGGAACGCGATGAACGGAGCGACCGGGCCGAACGTTTCCTCGCGGAACACGTCCATGTCCGGCGTCACGCCCGTCAGCAGCGTCGGCGCATAATAGCAGCCGTTGTCGTACTCCCCGCCCGTCAGCCGCTTGCCGCCTGCGGCAAGCTTCGCGCCTTTCGCCACCGCGTCCCGCACATGGCCGTCGACTTTGGCGAGCGCGCGCTCGTGAATGAGCGGACCGACGTTGACGTCGCGCATGCCGTTGCCGACCGTCACTTCGCGCAGCTTCTCCGCGAATAGCGCCGTGAATGCCGTCTCGATCGACTCGTGCACGAAAATCCGATTCGCGCAAATGCACGTCTGTCCGTTGTTTTGGAATTTGTTGTACAGCAGTCCTTCGGCCGCCGCTTCCAGATCGGCGTCCGCAAACACGATGAACGGCGCATGCCCGCCTAGCTCGAGCGATACTTTCTTGACCTGCTTAGCCGATCGCTCGAGCAGCGACTTGCCGACCGGCGTCGAGCCGGTGAAGCTGATCTTGCGCACCTTCTCGTTGTCCAGAAACTCGTCGCCGATCTCCTTGGCGTTCCCGACGACGACGTTGGCGACGCCTGCCGGGAGTCCCGCCTGCTCGAACAGCTCGAACAGCGCGAGCGCCGACATCGGCGTCTCCGGCGCGGGTTTGACGACGACGGTGCAGCCCGCGGCGAGCGCCGGGGCGACCTTGCGCGTGATCATCGACGAAGGGAAGTTCCACGGCGTAATCGCCGCGACGACGCCGACCGGCTGGCGCTGCACGAGAATGCGCTGCGTCGTCCGCGAAGACGGGATGATCTCGCCGTTGATCCGCTTCGCTTCCTCCGAATACCAGAGGAAAAAGTCCGCGCCCCACAGTACTTCGCCCTTGGCTTCCTTCACTGGCTTGCCTTGCTCGAGCGTCATGAGCTCCGCCAGCCGGTCCGCGTTCGCCACGATCAGATCGTAGATGCGTCTCAGGATGACGGAACGCTCCTCCGCGGGCGTCCGCGACCAGGAGGGGAACGCCGCATAGGCCGCTTCGACGGCAGCGCGGGCGTCCTCTGTGCCGCCGACCGGCACGTCGGCGATTCGCTCGCCCGTCGCCGGATTGAAAAGAGCGGACCGCAGGCTCGAACGAGCCTCGGTCCAAGTGCCGTTAATGAACAGTTGCGTTCTGATCTCTGTCATGGTTGACGCCTCCGGGTTAGCCTTTGATAAGCTTGTTGTCGATCAGGAATTGCTTCGCCACGTCTTCGATCTCGGCTTTTTCCGGACCGTCGACTTGCCAGTTCAGCGCCTGCACGGCCGGATCCGTCAGCAGCGGAGCGAGCGCGTCCAGCCTGTCCTTGATGGCCGGCTCGGCGTCCAGCTTCTCCTTGCGAATGAGCGGCGCGACGTTGTACACCGGGAAGAAGCCGACGTCGTCCTCCAGCAGAAGCAAATCCATGCCGGCGATCTGTCCGTCCGTACCGACGGATACGGTGACGTCGGATTCGTTGTTTTCAAGCGGTTTGTAACGCAGACTGTAATCGATTTGGAACTGTTTCTTGAACTTGAAACCGCCTTGCTCGGCGAATACCTTCTGCAAGCCCGGCAAGCCGTCCTCGCGTACGTCGAATTCCTGCGGATAAGAGAGCACGAGCTCTTGGCTGTTGTTGGCGAGATCCGTGATCGTCTTGATGCCGTATTTCTCCGCGCTTTCCTTCGTCATCGCGAAGCCGTACGTCGCGTTCTCGGAAGCCGGCTCGAGCCATTCCATGTCCCACTGCTTGAAGCCTTCGCGGACCCGCTCGATCGCTCTGGCCGGATCCATCTCGGGCTCCTTCTCTTCGAGCATGACGCCAAGGCCCGTTCCGGTGTACTCCGGATAGATGTCGAGATCGCCTTTCTTGAGCGCTTCGAACGTCGGCGCCGTGCCTCCCAGGCTAAGCTGGCGTTTGACGTTCAGGCCCATATCTTCCAGAATGAGCGCGTACATTTCGCCGATCAGGTGATTTTCCGTGTTGTCCTTCGAGCCGACGGTGATCGTCGTGCCGGAATTGCCGCCGTCTTTGCCGCCTCCGCAAGCAGCGAGCGTGGTCGCAAGCACCGTTGCGGCGAGCAGGGATAACCAAACGCGTTTTTTCATCGATTACCTCTCCCTTTGTCTAGTGCGAATAATTGGTTTTGCGTTGCATATAGCTGAACACGATCTCGCTCAGAATGGCGAGCAAGGCCACGGGTATGGCGCCGATGAGCAGATAGCTCTTCGACATCATGCTGACCCCGTTGATAATGTAGCTGCCGAGTCCGCCGCCGCCGATGAGAACGGCCAACGTCGCGCTGGCGATGATCTCGACCGATGCGGTGCGAATGCCGGCCAGCATAACCGGGAGAGCGAGCGGAAACTCGACTTTCCGGATCGTCTGCATGGGCGTCATCCCCATCCCCCTTGCCGCTTCCTTGATGGCGGGATTGATCTCCCGGAAGGCGACGTACGTATTGATCAGAATCGGCGGACCGGCGAGCAGCGTCAGCGCCACGGCGGCCGGAGCGAATCCGACGCCGAGCAGCGGCAGCATGAGCGCCAGGACGGCCAGGCTGGGGATGACCCGGAAAATATTGATCGCGTTGATGATGTAATTGGCGATTTGCAGCTTACGCGAGATCCAGATGCCGAGCGGAATGCAGATGAGCATCGCCACGATCATCGAAAAGGAGCTCAGCCATACGTGCGTTTTCAAATTCGCGAGGAAGACCGGGGTATTGGAATCGAAGTACTCGCGTATCTGATCCAGAACTTTCACCGTTCGCACCTCCGTTAGTTCAATCTCGGGCTGAGGATTTTTTCAAGGACGCGGAACAGCAGGTCGGCCCCGATCGCCAGAACCGCAATGGTGACCGTTCCGGCAATGATTTTCCCAGTGTGATCTTGGTTCAAGCCCTGGAAGATCAGACGTCCGAGCCCGCCCGCGCCGATCCAGGCCGCGATCGTGCCGATCGAGATGATCGAGACGGTCGCGACGCGGATGCCGGCGATGACGACCGGCACGGAGAGCGGAATTTCGATCTTGAAAACGATCTGGCTCTTGCTCATCCCCATCCCTTTCGCCGCCTCGATCATCATCGGATCGATGCCTCTGATCGCGGCGACGACGTTGCGGACGAGAATCATCTGCGCGTAAGCGACGAGTCCGATCGTCGCCGTCGTTACCCCGAGTCCGGTGTACGGGATGAGCGCCGCGTAGAGCGCCATGCTCGGAATCGTATAGATGACGCCCAGCACGCTCGTGACGGGAGCTTGCAGCTTCTTGTATTTGGCGATCAGCAGGCCGAGCGGCAAGGCGATGCAAAGCGCGATCAGCAGCGAGCCGAACGTCAGCGACAGATGCTCCCAGAAAAACGGCAACACCTTGTCGGGATTGTCGAACAGGTAATTCATGTGGATTCACCCACGTACACCTTGTCGTAGGCGTACCGTTCGACGGCCTCCAGATCCAGCCCGACGCCGAGTCCGGGCTCCTGAGGCAAATGCAGATAGCCGTCTGCATCGATGTTCAGTTTGTTGCGCTGAATAAAGTCCCGGCGTTCCGGCGTCCACGCCGGCGGATCGTACGGGAGCTCCAGGTAAGGACAATGGCTGATCGCTGCGGCCAGATGCAGATTCGCCATGACGCCGATGCCGTTCGTCCACGTATGCGGGCTGAACCAGGCCCCGTTCGCCTGCACCATGTCGGCGATTTTGCGCGCTTGCGTAATGCCTCCGGTCAGCGCGACATCCGGCTGATATACGTCCAGCGAGCCGAGGAAATTCATCTCCAGGAAGTCGTGCATCCGGCGGTTCATTTCGCCCCCGGCGATCCGAATGCCGCCAACCATTTGGCGAAGCTGCGCAAGTCCGCGGAAGTCGTGGCTCGGCAGCGGCTCCTCCAGCCAGAACACACCGAGCCTCTCCAGCTCCTTGGCGACCTGGTACGCCTTCTTGAGATCCCAAGTCGGCTCCGTGTCCCACGGCATTTTCCAGCCCTGGTTCGCGTCGACCATAATCTCCAGCTTGTCTCCGACCGCCTTGCGGACGGCTTCGACGACTTTGATGTCGTCCCGCGCGTCCTTGTGGTGGAAGCGGATTTTCATCGCCTTGAAGCCTTGCTCGAGCAGCGCTTGCGCCCGCTCGGCGCGCGTTTCCGGCGTCACCATCTCGCCCGTGGAAGCGTATGCAACAATTCGATCGTTGCGGGCTCCGAGCAGCTTGTATACCGGTTGTCCGGCCGCCTTGCCCATTAAGTCCCAGAGCGCCAGGTCCAGCGGCCAGCATCTTCCGTAATGGAAATCGATATTGTCGATCACCTGCGAATGCCGTTCGATCGCGAACGGATCCTGGCCGATGAACAGATGCTCGTGTCCCGCGAATCCCGTCATCAGATCGCCCGAGCCGATGCCCGTGAAGCCTTCGTCCGTATGGACCTGCACGACGGTAGAGGCGAATTTCTTGCGCGGGTTCGGGTCCCATGCCGCCTTGAACGGAGGATCCAGCGGCAATAAATAATGCTTGATTTCGATCGCGGTAATTTTCATCACTTCACCTCGCTGTCAGCTTTACGACCTTCATTATGCGCATTCCGGGACGGCTTGCACAGACGGTCCGCTGCGCAAACATTAGGCAAAAAGGTGTAAAAAAAATGCGCAATCGCAAGGGTTTGCGAAAGCGCATTCATATGATATGGATAAGGGCCGCGAGACGGTCTCTATTTGCGCGCAGTATTCTACACGCTCCTTTAACTATTCTACAAATCGTAGAGTAATAAATCTTTTGTGTAACGATGCAAAAGCCCAGCAAGGATCAGAAGTCGTCCTCATCCTCGCTCGGCTTGGCGGAATCCTCGAACAGAAGAAACTGTCTTTTGATCGGATTTACGCTACAATTGCAACGTGGACCTATTTGCGAAGGAGCGGTATACAATGATCAAAAGAACGCTATCGATCTTAGTTTTTATATTGAGCTTTGTTGCGCTGATGATTTCGTTAAAGCTATTTTGGAACTTGGGGATTTTTGTCGATGAACATAACATGAGTCCTGACAGGGTGCATGGCGGCAGCTTTTGGCTGATTATGGATTGGGTAAGGCTATTATTGCTATTTCTAATATGCATTATTTCCGGCGCAACCATGTTTAAAGGCTCCGTTAGGAAAGCATAGCAAAAAACGCACCCTCTCCTTGGCGGGCGGTGCGTTTACTGTCTAGATAAAAGGTAGCGGCTTTATCTCGTGGAAGGTACAAAAACCGTCCTGACCGCCTCCAAATAGCCGAAGCCGTGAACCGTGTCCGGCTCCAGGTAGCTGCCCTCCGTCCATTCGTTCCAGGCGTTGATCGTGACGATATTCAAGCCGCCGCTTTTTTCTTCCGCCAGCGCCTTGGTCCGTCTGAGCGCCGTTTCGAATTCCGCTGGCGTATTGCCGCCAACCGTGGCCATGTACTGGTAGCCGATCGGCTCGTACTTGTCCGACTGCACCGTGCGCGGACTCGTGTCCCAGCCCATCGTGACGTTAGGAAAATAAGGCAGTTGAAACTCGTCCGCCAGACTGGACATTTTGGCGACGGCCTCGTCCCGCCAAGCCCCGTAGTCCGATTGCGGGAACTCCGGAAGTCCGACGTGATGAAGCCATACGTACGAGGTAACCGAATCGAAGCCGAGCAGGTCGAGCAGCTCGTTCGGATTGTCGATGCGCTTCTCCCCCGGCAAAATCTGCACGCCCCAGACGACCGCGTTCAGATGAAGCTCGCCCAAGCCGGCTTGGCGCACGCGTTCGCGGAATTCGCCCAGAATCCGCTTCGTCTCGTCCAAGCCGCCCAGGCCTTCGACGAGGTTCATCAGCTCGTAGATCGAGAAATACAACCCGCCCCCGACCCTCCAGTAGGACGGATGGCGAAAATAACGCTCGATCATATGCTCGGTCGCCGCGACGAACGCCTGCTCAGACACCTTGCCGGATGCGAGCGTCGCCGGCTGCAGCGCCCGGGTCAGCGGATGGATGTCGATCCAGTCGTGGTTCGCCCACATCAGCGAAAACTTCAGCCGGTCCGCGTTGCCCGCCTGCAGAAATCCTTCCTCCAGCCCCCGCTGCAGGTACGGTCCGTCCTCGTACCAGTACCAGTCGAAAATAAAGCAATCGATGCCGTGGTCCGCCGCGGCGTCGATTTTGCGCGCCATCGCCTGCGGATCGGATTCGTCCTCGTATCCCCAGAGCGGCACCTTAGGCTGCGCATGACCTTCGAACCGGGGCTCCGCCCGCTTCACCAGCTCCCATTCGGTCCATCCCCGGCCATGCCACTTGTCGTTACGCGCATCGGGATGATAATTTGGAAAATAATAAACGGCCACTTCCGTTTTCGTTTGCACTCGAGATTCCCCTTTCTAGATTAACGATTTCTCGACTTCCCTATTGCCGTCCAGCTCTACTCCTTCACGCTGCCCAGCGTAATCCCCTGAATAAAATGCTTCTGAAGAAACGGATACAGCAGCAGAATCGGCAGCGCAGCCAGGAAAATCTGGGCCGCCTTCGTCGTCTGGTCGGAAATTTGCGACAGCGTCTTCAGCTCCTCGGTCGTCGTCATCAGGCTCGGATCGCGGTTAATGACGACCGACTGCAAATACGTCTGCAGCGGAAAATGCTCCGGCTTGTTCATATAGATCAACCCGTCAAACCAGGAATTCCAGTGGCCGACGCAGATGAACAGCAGCAGCGTGGCTAGCGCGGGTTTCGCCAGCGGAACGGCGATCCGCCACAGCACCGACCAATGCCCGGCTCCGTCCACGAACGCCGCCTCGTACAGCTCCTTCGGCTGCGAGCGCATAAAGTTAAGCAGCAGAATGACGTTAAAGACGGGGACGGCTCCCGGCAGGACGAGCGCCCAGATCGAGTCGAGCAAGCCGAGCTGCTTGACGACCATGAATACGGGGATCAGACCGCCGGAGAACAGAATCGTCACGACGAAAAACCAGGCGTATACCGAACGCCACCGGAACTGTCGCCTTTCCTTGGACAACGGGTATGCGATAAGCACCGTCAGCGTCATGTTGATGAACGCCCCCAGCGCGACCCTCTGCAGCGAGACGAGGAAGCTGTCGATAAATTGCGGCTTGTTCAAGGCGTACTTGTACGAGGCCAGCGTAAAATCGACCGGCCACAGCTTCACAAAGCCGGCCGTGGCCGCGGAGCTGGCGCTGAACGAGACCGCGAGCACGTGGATGAGCGGCAGCAGGCACAGCAGCGCGGCTCCGCCGAGGAAGACGTAGTTCGCCCAATCGAACGCGCGTCTTCCGAATGTGTTTTTGTAGATCATCCGTATCCCTTCTTCGTTTAGAAAATTCGGTAGTTCGCCAACCGATAGGCGAGCGTGTAGGAAATTGCGATCAGGATCAACGAAATGACCGACTTGAACAGGCCGACCGCTGTCGCCAGGCTGTATTGCGCGTCGACCAGCCCGATCCGATAGACGAGCGTGTCGATAATGTCCCCCGTGCTGTACACTTGAGGACTATACAAGTTGAACACCTGGTCGAAGCCCGCGTTCAGAACGTTGCCGAGGCTGAGCGTCAGCATCAGCACGATGATCGGCATCATCCCGGGCAGGGTGACGTGGATCGTCTGCTTGATCCGGCCCGCCCCGTCCATGACCGCGGCCTCGTACAAGGTCGGATTGATCGAAGTAATGGCGGCGAGAAACACGATCGTCGAGAAGCCGAACTCCTTCCAGACGTCGGAGGCGACCAGCACGTAAGGGAACCATCTCTCGTCCCCCAGGAAAAAGATCGGTTCGATGCCGAAATAGCCGAGAAAGGAGTTAACGATGCCCGAAGACGGCGACAATATGTCGATCAGCACGCCGCCCAGAATGACCCAGGAGAGAAAATGGGGCAAATAGACCATCGTTTGGACCGAGCGCTTAAACGCCGTCCGGCGCACTTCGTTCAGAAGCAAAGCGAAGAGAATTGGCACGACCAGCCCGAGGACGATCTTCATCGTCGCAATCCAGACGGTGTTGCGCAGAACCGGCCCGAAGTTCGGCAGTTGAAATAAATAGCGGAAATGCTCCAGACCGACCCATTCCGAACGGAAGAAGCCCTTGGTCGGGATAAAATGCTCGAAGGCGATCGCGATGCCCATCATCGGGTAATAGCAGAACGCGAGCACGAACAGGACGCCGGGCAGCAGCATCAGGTGCAGCGAAGCTTCGCCGCCTTGCTTTTCGCGGATTTTCAAATTCCGTACCTCCTATCGTCGCGCGGGAAAGAAAGAGGAGGGGATCGCCCCCTCCCTTCGGCTTATTTGGACGCCGCCCACTCGTTCACTTCGTTGGTAATCTCTTCCCCGCCGAGCTTGTTCCAATTGGCGACGAACGTATCGAACGAATCGATCGGAGCGGCGTTCAAGATGATCTTCGTGAACGTCTCCAGCTCCAGCGTATCGAGCGTAGACCCTTTCTTCAGCATCGTCTCCGTCGGCGCTCCGAGGAAGCCGTTCAACGTGACCTGCCCGTTGTTGTCGTATCCGTCCTCCACGCTGAGCGCCCCTTCCGGGCCCGACCATTTGTAGCTGCCCCAGAACGCTTCGTCCCCGGCCAGGTACTTGTTGATATTCTCGTAGTTGTCTTTGGCGTCGAACGACAGGCCGGCATCGCTCTTGCTTTCCAGCGCCTGCTTGACTCCGCGGTAGATGTTGATGTTCTGCAGGGGGTCCTGGGCGGTAACCGCGGCGTAAGCGTACAAGTTCATGTTCGTATCCTCATTATTGAAGAACCGCTTGTCGCGTCCGTTCGGACCGTACTGCTTCTCCAGACTGTAGTTCATCAGCTTGACGAGCGCTTCGGGGTTTTTGGCCCCTTTCTTCACCGCATAGAAGAAGACGGCGCCGTTGCCCGCGAGCGAGCTGGCCGGCGAGCCATCGGCGGAGACGATCGGGTAAGGCATCCAGTTCGCTTCCGGGTCGTTCTTGAAGCCGTCCGGCAGCGGCCAGAACGCGTTCCAGTGCTGTCCGTAGAACATGCCGATCTGTCCGGAGGTGATCAGCTCGTTCACCTTGTTCGCGTCGTAGACGCCGAACTCGGGATCGATCAGCCCGGCCTTGAACATCTCCTGCAGCTTGGCCAGCGCGGCCTTCATCTCCGGCTGAACGGAGCCGTAAGCCAGCTTGCCGTCCGCTCCCTCCACCCATGCCTTCGGATAAGCCTTGAAGCCGTACGCCAACCCGCCGATGCCGCCGTACCCGGAATAAATGTCCTTGCCCAGTCCGAGACCGTACGTTTTCGCCTGGCCGCCCGGCTTTTGCTTGACGAACGCTTCGGCGATGTTCCAAACGTCGTCGATCGTTTTCGGCGCGTCCATGCCGACCTTCTTCAGCCAATCCTCGCGAATCCAGATCATCTGGGTGCCGTCGATGACGGAAGCCGTGGAGGGCAGCGCCATCTTCTTGCCACCGAACGTCGCGGCCGTCCAGCCGACGCCGCCGTCCATCGACAGCGTCGTCTTCGTCAGCTCGGATGCGTATTGCTCGAAGACGTCGGTCAAATCCATAATCATGTCCGACTCGATCAGCTTCTGCAGCTGGGTCAGATCGACCGTCACGATGTCGGGAATGTTGCCCGATGCGATGGAGACGTTCATTTTCTGTCCGTACTGGCCTTCCGGCACGGTCCATTCGTTTTTCAGCACGATGCCGAGATCTTCCTGATAGCCCCGGTACCATACGTTGTTGTCCAGCGACTCGCCTTCAGCGAACGTTACGGTGCTCCCGAGACTTCGGGCCGTCGTCACCTCGATCGGCGTTTCGTATTTGCCCAGCGGGTCCTGCGTTTCTCCCGTCGCGGCCGGCGAGCCGGATCCGCTCGGAGCCGGAGCTTCGGAGCCGGACGGCATCGCGCTTCCCGTCGCCTCTCCTCCACCGCTGCCGTTAGAGCTGCAAGCGCTCAGAAGCAGCATGACGGCGATCAGGCCGTATCCCATTTTGCGTTTCATGTGCGTCCCCCTCAATTGCGTTATGGTCTTAGATGATCATCTGTTTCTATTGTAAAATCGCGGCGGACGCCGTTAAATCGTAATCTTTCTACTTTCTGTTCCGATCTCTACCTGTTCGGCGGCGACGGGAATACGACCTCGGCTCTCAGGCCTCCGAGAGCGCCGCGAGAAAGCCGAAGCCCGGCTTTCTCTCCGAAGCGTAGCCGCAAGCGGCGATGCACGTTGCGGAGGCCCGTCGTTTCCCCGCTTTGACCTGCCGTCTGGAGCTTGCGCTGCAGCGCCTCCAGAGCGGCGTCGTCCAGTCCCGTTCCGTTGTCCTCAACCGCGATGACCGCCTCCTCCTCCGACAGGAAAAACGCGACTTCCAGCAGCCCGCCTTCGGCCCGTTTTTCCAAGGCGTGCACGAACGCGTTCTCGATGACCGGCTGAAGGGTCAACCTCGGAACGGACATCCGCGCGAGCTCCTCCGGCACATCCCCGAAACGCACGGAAATCCGGTCGTGGAACCGGAATAATTGAATGTCCGTATACGTCCGGGCATGAACGAACTCGTCCCGCACGGTCACCTCCTCCGCGCCGTCGCGCGTAATGAAGCGATAATACTCGCCCAAATACTTCGAGAATTGAGCGACGTTGCCGTTCTCCCCGAATTTCGCCATCCGGTAGATCGTAAAAAAGCTGTTGTAAAGGAAGTGCGGGTTGATCTGCGATTGCAGCTGCTTCAGCTCCGCGGTCTGGGTCCGGTATTTCTGCTCGTACACCTCGTATACAAGCTCCTGCAGCTTGCGGATCGTCTGATTGAAATGCCGGTACAAATAAGCGAATTCGTCCTTGCTGCTTCGCTCGATCGATACGTCGAAGTTGCCGTTGCCGACCTGGCGGAACGCGACGATCAATTTGCGCAGGGGATGATGAACAAGCCGATAAACGACGTAGGATACGACGGCGATAATCAGCAGGGAGACGAGGGAAACGTAGCGGATGCGATCCCGGTTCTCCTTGAGCTTGCCCAGCACCTCCTTCTCCGGGACGAACACGGCGAACGTCGCGCCCAGAAACGCCGAGCGTTCGCTGTAATGAAGATAGTCCCCGTGTTCGGTACGCAGCGTCTCGACGCCGGTCGGCCCGACGCCCCCCGCGGCGTCCGCCGCCCGCAGCAGGCTCTCGCGCTCCTCCCCGCTTCCGTCCGAAGCGATTCGCCAGCCATCCTCGGAGCCAAGCAGCGCGGCGATGCCGACGCCGTTGTACTTGAACCGATCCATGGCCGCCGCCAAGCGCTCCCGGTCAAGCTCGATCGTCAGCACGAAGGACGGAATCGCCACGCCGAACAGATAGGAATTGGAATAGCAGATGTACAGGCGGCCCTTCTCCTCGATCAACGCCGCTGCGGATGGCCGGACAAACCGCTGGAGCGACTCCCGCTCGGAGTCCGAGATATCGCGGTACGTCTGGTTGGCCGTAATCATCTTGCCCAGATCGGGCAGGTAAGCGGTCGTATCGGCAATATATTGGCTCATCGATTTGAGCTGAATGAGCTGGCGCTGAATCGCCAGCACGGCCTGCCGCTTCTCTTCGTTGGTCATGATTTCCGAGGCGTTGGAGAGCGTGTCCAGCTCCGGGGAAGCCGACAGCTGCTGCTGGAACTTGATGACCTGCGACAGCTCGGTCTCGAGGCTGCTCAAATAATAATGCGCCTGCGAGCGCACGGACTCGGCGACGCCGTCCCGCACGCCCGTCGCGTCGGAGCGGTTGATCTGCAGCACGATCAAATAAAACGGAAGAACCGCCACGAGCAGCGTGACGACCATTTTCGTATAGATGGAATGGAAGAGGGAGCCGAGAGGCAAGCGAATTTCCCCTTTCTGGTGATGTCCGTCAGCTTTCTCTGTATTCTTGGGGGGACTTGCCGGTCAATCTTTTGAACAGGCGTGCGAAATACGAGGGGGATTCCAGCCCGACGGCGACGGTAATCTCCTGAATCTTCATATCCGTGGAGCGCAGCAGCTCCTTGGCCTTGCGGATTCTCCGGTCTTTTACGTAATCTGACAGCCCGACCCCGGTAAGCTGCTTGTACAGCCGCGACAAATAAGCGGGATTCAAGTAAACGGCCTGCCCGAGCCGGTTCAGCGACAAGTCCTCGCGCAGATGTCGGGCGATGAAATCCTCCACCTTGCCGACGATTTCCAGGCCGCGGTCGGCCTGCATTTTTTTCCGATGGGCGAACAAGGCCGCGGACGTCTCCCGGAAAAAGGCGATCGTATCCTCCCAGGACGCAAACGCGTCGTATCTCGTCAGTCTGTGCAGCCGATCCGGATCTTCCGCAATTTCCTGCAGGCCGCTGCGGTTAAGGTGAGACAGCAGAAGGCTCGAAATTCGGTTAAACGCTTCGAGGGACAGCGCCAGCGGCACCCGGCTGCGGTCTGCGGCATGGAGAAGTCGTAAGAGATCGCGGTCGAACTCGTCCTCCTTGCCGTTCTCCAGATGCGCCTCCAGAAACACGAACCGCTTCAGCTCGGTGCGCAGCTCGTCCGCCCGGCTTTCGTCCATGCCGGCCTCCTCTCCGCCGCCCAGATAGGAGATTTCCTCGCCGATGCCCGCCCCCTGATGCAGCAGATCGCGAAGCCGGTCGTATACCCGGCCGATGTCGGCCCATTCGAACAGACCGCTGCAGGCAAAGGAGAAGCGCAAGCTCAGAAATCGGACCGCGGCCTGCTGAATCCGGTCGAGGCTACGCTGAAGCTCGTCGTCGACATCCTCTTCGCCCGGGGGCTGAATGAACCAGAGAAGCGCCGCTCCGTCCAGGGAAAGCGACAGAGTGGCGCAGGAGGGGGGAAGAAGCTCCCCCGCGATATTCTGGAGCGCATACAGCAGCAAGGTGCGGTCGGAAGGGCGGTCGATGCCTTCCCACGAATCCGCCTTGCCGAGCAGCATGTATACCGGCGCCGCTTCGGAGAAAGGAATGTCCAACTCCCCGAAGCGGGCCTTCAGGCCCGCCGGGGCGAACGGCTCTCCCAGCAGCAGATTGCCGATGTACTCCCGCTGCGCCAACGGCTGCAACTGCTTCATCTTCGACCGGGCCTCCGCGACGAACCGCTCGACGTCCAGTTCCTCGTGAAGATCGGCAATCGCCTTGCGGACAGCCGATACGATGTCCTCGTCTCCCTCCATTTTCAGCACATAGTCCGCGCCGCCCTTGCGCAGCACCTCCTGAACGTACCCGAAGTCGCTGTAGCCGGTCAGGAACACGACCTTGCAGCGCTTCCAGCGCTCGCGAACGCGGTCGAACAGCTCCAGCCCCGTCATCTCGGGCATGCGGATATCGGTCAGAACGATGTCTATGCGGCTTCGTTCCATGATTTTAAGCGCCTGAATGCCCGAGTTCGCGCGGTGAACCTCCAGGTCCGGAATGCCGGCCGTATGAAACAGCTCCGTCAGACCGTCCAGTATAATCGCCTCGTCGTCGACGATGAGCAGGTTGATCAAGTTGCGTTTCCTCCTTCTGTTACAGCTCCACCCGATAGACGTGAGCTCCCGCTCCCGTTGCCGAAAAGCGGATAAATCCGTCGGCGTCCGCGGTGAACGTACCCCATGCCGCGCCGTCCCGCTTCACCTGATACGCCGTTCCGGGAGTCAGACTTCCGACCTTGAGCTTCTTCGCTCCGGACGACGAATCGATCGTTACGGCCGTCTCGGTCGCGGACGCATATACAGACGCCTCCGCCCCGTCGTACACCAGCTTCTCGACCTTCATCCAGCCGAGCGCGGAAGGCCGGCGCGGCGCGACGGCAAGGCCGTCCTTATCCGTATCGATGCCGAGGAACCCGTAGAGGAACGCGAGCGGAACCAGCGCCGATTCGGTAAACTCGGCGTCGATGCCGATGCCTCCCGCCGAACCGTCTCCCTGCATTCCGACGCCGCGGATGCCGTAATAGGATCGGTAGCCGCCTTCCTCCTGCGCTTCCTCGTAATGCTCCAATATCGCCGCAAAGCGGCTCCACGCGTCGTCCGCCGACTTGTACTTCAGCCGGGCCATCACGTCGTAATAGCTGACGTACATAATGGCTCCGCCGTCCTGGACCTGCGTGCCGAACGGATAGCTGTCCGACTGCGCCCAGATGATGTTGTACCATTCGGTATTTCGCTTCGTCGAAGCCCTGGCCGCGAATTTGGGCGCATAGATGTCCGCGCCTGTCGACGTATCCCCGGCGACCGTGCGCGTGCCGTCCAGCCACGAGAAAATGCTTGCCGCCCGGGTCGGATCGGCCAATCCCTGGGCTAACGCCTCGAGATTGACGAACGTGTACCCGTAATCGTGCATCGCCCCGTTGACATCGACGCTCGGCACGTATCTTCCGGTCGCCGCGTTCCAGAACGCGGAAGAGCCTCCGGTCACCGCCGCCGCCACATCCGCCGCCTTCGCGCTTAGCGACGCCGAATCTTCGCCGTACGGGTCGCTTGCGATCGACCAGCCGGGATTGTCCTCGATCAGCTTCTCGATCTGCGCCATCGTTTTCAACGCTTCATAATAGTAAATGGTATCATAGAAATCCTTGTATCCGATCGGCAAAATGTCCCAGTAATTCGAACCTATGCCCTTCCCGTGAACGTAGCGATCGGCGACGGCCGGTTTGGTCATATCTACGCCGCTCGTCCCTTCGTGGCCGACCCACGGGATTGTCAAATAATGATTCGAGCCGGAATCGAACTCCGTCCGCAGAAAGCGCAGAGCGGCGCGCATGCGGCCGATGTTGCCTTGCAGGAATGCGACATCGCTCGGATTCCACAGGAACAGCTCCGCGCTGCCGAGCACGAAAGCGGTATTCGTCTGAACGTGCCGGGTATCGTATTCTCCCGCCACTCTCTCGAGCCCGACCTGGCCGCCGGGCTGCCCGCTGTCCGCCGGATCGATCCGATACTGCTTGATCGTGCCGGTCCAATGCGGATTTTTGTACATCGGAATTTGGTAGCCCTTGCTCGCTCCCGTCGTATCGACGGCAAAGGCGACGCTTTTCGCTTCGTTCCAGGTTGGGTCTGCATCCGTCGTAAAATAAATTTTGCCCGACGAGTCGGCGTTCGTACTGCTCATCTGCACGTACAGATACGGCATACGGGAAGCCGGGGTGTTCTGCACGGGCGACACGACGAAAGGATCGGCGCCCGTCGTCTGCAGCACCCATCTGCCGCCGGAGATTGTATGAGAGGCGACGTTCGTCGTCCATCCTGACACACTTGTCCCGAACGCATACTTGAGTACCGCGGGATCGTCGGGACTTGACGTTGACGGAAACGGCCAGCCGACGAGGCTCGTCCCTTCGCTCCACCAGTTGGTCGGGTTCAGGACGTAGACATAGCCGTCGTCCGTTATCCGCACGTCGTTGAGCAGGTGGTCGCGAAGCACCTCGTTGTAATTGGCTCCGTATTTTCCCTTGTTAAGCTCGGTATTCATCCAGGCCGTCGTCATGGCGTCCCACTGCATCCAGTTCGTCTGCGGATTGCCGTCGACGGGGCTGGGGCCGAACTTCAGCGTGTACAGCGTTTTGAACATCCGGTTCACCGTCTCCGAGGCCGCCGCGTCGGACGACGAGAACACCGGTAGGTCGGGCAGCACCTTGCTCGGCGTATACGTGATCCGCGCCTTGAAGTCGCCGTAGGCGGACGCGACCGCTCCGTCGATGTAAGGCGTACCGGGGAAAAAGTTGTTGCCCGACGTCTGCCAGACGCCGACCCCGTTCGTTCCTCCGCTCAGCACCCACAAGTAATCGCCAGCCGGCTGCTCGGGAACGTCCAAGGCGAGCCAGGCATTGTCCGCGAAGTCGACGAACGTCTTCCCGGCGATCGGAGCGCCCGCAACCGTCGTCGCGTAGTCGGTGTTCCAGGCGTACAGGGAAAGCGTCAGACTGCCTTGATCGTCGCCGTAGCTCGGCGTATTCGTCTCGATTCTCGTAAACGGCCACGCCGCCTGGAATCTCTCTCCGGCGGAGCCCGCTCCCGAGATCGGCACGTCGCGGACAATCGTATCGACGTGGCTGTACATCTCCTGCGGCTCCGTGCCGTATTCTCCGTAATACAGGCGAGCCTGGTAGTCTCCGGACGTCTCGCTCCCGTTGAAGTACGCCGTCGCCGGATACGCGCTGTCCGTCAGCTTCCATACGCCGACCCAGCCCGAAGCGCCGGATAGCGTCCATACGTATTGTCCGGCGGGCTGCTCGGAAAATTGAATCCGCAGCCACGCGTTGTCGGCGAAATCCGTAAACGTTTTGCTGACAAGTGGCGTTCCTCCGACCGAGGTCGCATAGTCGGTATTCCAGGCGTACAGCTTCAGCGTCAAGCTGCCGTCGTTGTCCGAGTAGCTCGGAGCCCGGACCGCCAGGCTGTAAAACTCGTCGCGAGCCGTAAAGCGCGAGCCCGCCGTATCGGACGCGCCGATCGTCACGTCCTGATAGGCGTTCCCGTCATACAAATATGGGTCCGCATCCGCATAGTAAATCCGACCTTCATAATCGCCGGAGGTCGGAGTCCCGTTCCAGAATGCCTCTGCCGGATCTGCGCTATCCGTCAGCTTCCAGACGCCGACCCAGCCGACCGCTCCGGACAGCGTCCATAGATAAGTGCCAGCCCCCTGCTCCGGAACGTTCAAGCGCAGCCATTCGTTGTCGCCGAAATCGACGAACGTCCGGCTCGCGACCGGAGCGGCCGCCACCGTCGTCGCGTAATCCGAGTTCCAGGCATACAGCTTCATCGTTAAGCTTCCGTCGTTGTCCCCGTAGCTTGGCGCCCGCACGGCGATGCTATAGAACGGGCCGCTCGCCGCGAATTTCTGGCCGGCCTCGTCCCCTGCCCCGATCGTCTCCGAGGCGTAATGGATGCCGTCGTAATGCCGGACCGGCGCCGACGCGGCAGAGGCTGAGGGCGCGCCTCCGGCAACCGTCCACGTTCCGAGTATGAGTGCCAACGCCAAAGCGAGCGCAGTCCATTTTCTTCCCATCATTCGGCATTCCTCCCTGATTGTCCAAGCGAACCGGTCTCGCCGTCCGCCCGCATCCGGAATGCGCTTACATATCGATTGGCGCGTTTCCGGTTTCCTCCCTCCATTTTAGCTTGGCCTATACGCGCGAGATAGGCTAAAACTTCTACTTTCTGTTCCGATTTCTACTTCATGTGCATATGGGCGGGTCAAGGCGAATTTCGGGGCTGCAAGGTGACTGTGTGGGCTGGAGCGGATAAATTGAGGTTGGCGAAGTATGCAAGCCGATTGGGTCGGGTAACCGGAGGTTGGGGCTATCCCATAGGCGAATCTAATTGCTCCTGAAAGATATTCCATGATAAAGATGCAGGGGGATGTACCTCCTTACGATACAAGCAAGACTCCCCCTAAAAGCGCGCTACTGAGTAAATTACCAAGGAATTTTCAAGATGAACGAGTCTCGTTCATCTGCCCAACATGATAATCGGCTCAGACCAATAAGACCGCCTGGCGGGCTTATCTCCCGCATTCTGGGACAACTACATTCAAACCTCATCTTGAAGTTCGAACGGTTTCGAATTTCGCCGCAGACTTCTACGAACGATATTCGGCATAGTGGCGTACGGCTGCGATGTTCATGCCGCTTTCCCACGGTCTGCACCTTGTATTGAAGGGTCGCCCCGCGTCGTAATATTCCACCCATGCATCCGTCGAATCGGCGATGCTCACGACATGCGCGAGAACCGCTTCGGCGCCGGGATGCCGCATACGGGTCAGTCCGTACAGCAGCAAGCTTTCGTCATACCCGACGAAATAGGAGGACCCCGGAACGGTAGGCAAATAGCCGTGCCGCTCGAATATCCCGTAAGCTCTGCTAAGCTCCTCCGCCTGCTCCTCGTCCGTCATCAATCCGGTATGCACAAAGGAGGGAAGCAGCCCCGCGGATTGAACCGCTACCGCTTGGGACGTGACAGCCCCGAGCGGCGGCTCGTTCGCCAGGCAGGCCGGACAGACGTAACGGCCCGCGGCCGTTCTTCTCGTCCATTTCAGCGCATGAACGCCGCGCGGGTGACAGCTTTCGCAGACGCCGTGACGGTAAGCCGGCAGCTCCGCCGTCGCCGCCCTTTCGGGCGCATTGGCGTAGAAGCGTCCGTCCTTCCGGAAACGCGTTCGGAACACCGCTTCCGTTCGCTCCAGCACGCTTTCGCAAGCTGCGGCGCGCTCTTCGTTCCATAGGCCGCGGCCGACCGCGAACGCAAGCAGCCTTCTGCCCGCTTCCAGAAACAGCAGCGTCGCCTCCATAGAGCCATCGTTCAGGGACGTGCGGGGCAGGAAGCCTCCCGCAACGTAAGTCTCGTCTCCGTTAAAGGGCAGCATGCCGTCGTGCAAATGCGGCAATTGGACCTGCCAGCAGTCGTCAAGCATCGGGAACAGAGACGCGACGTAATCCCAGTCTCCCGTCGCCTGCCCGTAATCGAAAGCCTGCACGATCATATAGGCGGTAATCTCTACGTCGTCGTTCTCGTGCACGTGGCGGGCGCGGTCGTGTCCCATGCTCTCCGCGTTGCGAATCCCGCCGAGCCTCGTCCATTTCCCGTACCGGAATGCCAGATTCCTTCTCGCTTCCTCGAACAGGCCGAGCGAGAGCAAGCCTCTCGACGCGCCGTATTGATCCCGCACGTAGGCCAGCGCGTAGTTATGTCCGGCCATGATGCCGCCGTCCCGCGACTGCTGCGCGGCAATCAGGAAAGCGACGCTCTCGGACAGCTCGTCGATGCGCTTCCTCATTCCTTCCCCGATCCGCTCGTCGTATTCTAGCGGAGCGATGCGCGAAGAGAACCGGAGATCCGCCTCCTCGGCTTGCGCTCTAAGCCGCTCGTAGCCCAGCTCCAGCATCGCGCGGGCGTGCCCCTCGGCGTCCGGATAGGAGGGACCTCCGACCAGCGCGAAATACGATTCGCCCGCGGGCACCGCAATGCCGACCTTCCCCGTGCCCGATTCGAATTCGATCCGCGCCTCCTGCCCCCAAGAGATCGCGGCAAGGAACGTCTCCTCGCCCATCGGATACCGGTAGATACGGGCCGTGTCGGGCGCCTTCACGAGAATCGACTTGACGGCCGCTTCCGTAGAAGCAAAGTCCTCGCTGCCCGGATAGCATTCGTAATCTTCCCCGAGCGTCAGCTCGAGACGCAGCGGTTCGTCGGCATGCAGCCGGCATAGATAGGCCGGCAGCTCGCAAGCAATGAAAGCTTCGGCCAAGGCGACTTCACGGCCCGCTTCGTTCAGGTACTTATGCCGCCAACGGTTCGTGCCTTTGTCCCGGCACGATTCGTAGCGAGGCTCCGTGCCGTCGGCAAGCGCCCATTTTCCGCGCAGCATCGACGGCGAGCTATACGGAGGCCCGTAAACCTCGGCGATGTCGTTCCCGCGCCCGTATACGAGAAACCGTCCGTTTCCCAGCGCATGGATCGCGCCGTCGTCATTCTTTTTCCACATCCGCCTCGCTCCTTTAATCGCTCTTCGATCCGGGAAGCCGTCACCCGACCACAAAAGCTTCTCTCTCCCTGAAGTAAGCCGCGGTTCTCGCGACCATGTCGTCCAGCTTGACCGCATCCGGCTTGCCGTACATCGCGGGATAGGGATCGCCTCCCGGGCCCAGCGGCTCCGGGGTCACGAATCGGCCTTCCCGGTTAAATCCGAGCACGTACAAAGCCATAATGATCGTATCCACATCCATGAAGCCGTCCCCGAGCGCCCCCCGGTTGCTATCGGCCATGTGCAGATTGACGAGCCGCTCTCCCGCCTCCAGCAGCGCTTCGCCGATGTGAGCCTCCTCCGATTGCATGTGGTACACGTCCGCGTTGATATGTTGAACTCCCGGATGACCGACCGCCGCGATGTACGCCTTGGCATCGGCAATCGTGCGGACCAGACTGACTTCCGCCGCGCGGATCGGCTCGATGGCGGCCTTCACTCCGTACTCGACGAACCGGTCCGCAACGATGCCCAGAGTATCCGCGCTGCGCTGAAACTCCATATCGTCGTAGGCCTTCGGTCTGCCTACCGCTCCGGGCACGACCAGGAGATAAGAGCCTCCCGTCTCGGCGGTAAATTCGATTTCCCGCTTCAGATAGTCGATGGCCGCTTGGCGATGCGGCGCCCGGCTGCTCGACAGATCGTTGTCGGCCGAGAACATGCCGCATACTCCCGACGTCTTGATCCCATGCCCTTCAAGAATATCGATCGTTTCCTTCGCTTGGTAGCCCAGATCGGGCCCGTAATGATTGCCGTGAAGCTCGATGTAGCCGATACCCGCGCGTTGCAGTCTCTTCGCGGACGTCTCCAAGCTTTCCATTCCGAAGCCCCAGTTGCTCCACGATAAGTTCAGCCTGTCGCGCAGCCTTTCCGGCCGTTCCTTTTTCAACGCGAGGAAGGCGCTCCTAATCCGCTCGTTCTTCTCTTCGTACCGTTGCTTGGTCATTACGCGCAATCTCCTTTTATCTCCGATTCCTTTTTTCCAACAACCTCTTTATGGCATCTCCGGATGATTGGGTCCGAAATGCTTGAGAAACACCATAGGCTCCCACTTGCTGTCGTTGACGATGCGCACGCCCTCCCGGGCGGCCGTCTCGCCGACGAAAAACTCGTCTCCGCTCATCCGGCCGAATCGCAGCATGCTTGCGGCCTCGGCTTGATGGGGACCGAACCGGCCGTGCCCTTGCACGAGAACCGTGCCGTACGCCGCCGAATCGCGAACGATTACGCTTTGTCCGGGATTTACGGTCAGCTCTTTGGCGCCGATGTACGGATTGCCGTAAGTGATCCACTTCTCCGCATGCCGTTCGTCGGAATGGCCACAGAGAAGGGGCGGACGATAATAATGCCGCTTATAGTGCGGGTCCGTATTTTTCTCCCAGTCCATCAGGCTCAGAATGTATGCGATATCGCGCTTCCGGTCCTCCGGACAATTCTCCGCCAAAAACTCGTATGGATACGTTTCGCCGCCTACGACGTTCTCGTGTACCGAGTTCACGTCGCTGTTCCATTGAGGCTCGTAGGTGAGCGCCGATCCCGGGGCATGCACCACGCCCGGAGGCGTATACCAGCCCGTCCCCAACCGGATGCGATAAGCCCGCGACAGCTCGGTGATGCGGTTATCCGCTTCTTCGTACCGCAGCAGTCTCTCCCTGACCTCATCCAGGGTCGTATCCGGATCGTAGCCGAAATAGGTGACCGGGAATACTCCCAGATGGTTGTTCAGCTGCGGCGGAAAATAATAGGCCTCCGGCTTGCCGATCCGCCCCACGAGGCTCGCGGCTGCGTCGTCCAGATGGAGATGGTGGAACAGCGGCGTCTCGTAATCGAAAAACTTGGCGTACATCGGCCAGGTGCCGTAACGTTCGTAGAGCGATTCGCCTATCAGGCGGCCGCCCAATTGCTCTACCGCGTCCTTGAACAGGAAGACGACAGCGCCGTCCTCGTCGGCGGCGACGTAGCTCATTCCTTCGTCGGGAGGCGCCATCGGTCCGTTCATGGCCGGGATGACCGAAGAGAACCACCGTTCTTTAATGGAGCCCCGTTCGGTTCCGAGCGCGTAATAGTCGTCGGGGTGAAGCCGCAATCTCCGGCCCGCTTGCGAGAAACGCCGTGGCACGAACACCGGCTTCAAACGCAAAATCCCTTGCCCCCGGTCGTAAGCTTCTTGAATGATCGAGCGGTCGGTCACGTTGTCGTTTCCTCCTTGAGTCGTGTAGACGGATGAATCCCTCTTCGTCCAATCTACACCGGCATGCCGCTTGGAGGAATTCCATATCTTGCGATTCGTCTCAGCTTTCTTGTCGATTTGGCTTAATGACAGGTATACTGTCTACAAAACAAGCAATGCGAGCCAGGAGGTTTCGAGATGTTTCAGATTCCGTTCGAGCACCAGGAATACCCTCTCTTCGCCGACGACGCGCGGCCGCTCCTCGTGTATGCCGGACAAATCGGCGACGAACCGGACTGGGCGTTCGAAAGCCACAAGCACGACCACTTCACCGAAATTATCTACATTTGCGACGGCGAAGGGGATTTTCGGATCAACGACCGGCCGTACCGCGCGCGAAAGGGGGATCTCCTGATCTATCATCCGGGCGTGCTGCACGAGGAGAGATCCGATCCTGCGCGTCCGCTGCGCACTTATTTCTGCGCCGTAAGCGGGCTTCGCCTCGCCGGCGCGAAGCCTGGATGGCTGCTCTCCGAGCGGGCGGAACCCGTTATCCGGACCGAAAGCTGCGGGCCTCAAATCGAGCATTGCTTCTCCGCGCTCCTGAATGAGCTGCGCTCCCAGACGTGGGGACACGAAATGATCTGCCAACATATGCTTAACTGCATTCTGATCCTGATTCTGCGAATCGCAGACGGTCATGGCTCCGCGAGCGTCGGCAGCTCTTCGCATACGATCGGAGCGAAGGCCAAGGCCTTCATCGACCTGAACTATGCGCGTGATCTGCCCTTATCCGAAATCGCGAGCCGGCTCTACCTCAGCCCCCATTATTTGGCCCACGTTTTCAAAGAAGAGACCGGCAACTCCCCGATCAACTATTTGATCCAGAGAAGAATCGGCGAAGCCAAGACGCTGCTGCTGACCACGTCTCTGACCGTACAGGAAATCGCCGGCCGGATCGGATACGAGAATGCGAATTACTTCAGTATGGCATTTAAAAGGGTGACGGGGCTTACGCCCAGCGAGTTCCGTAAAACGACCAAACAAGCGAAAACGCCTTCGGCGTCCTCTTGACTCAGAATCGCGTTCTTGTCGGAGGCGATTCAGGAAAGTATCGCAAATAAGACCGATGCGGGAACGAATAAACGCTCGCCGTTCGGCCTCTTAACCCGCTTCCTTTAAGGTTCCAGCAGTTTGTGCTTCACCAGAAAATCCCGAGAAGTCTTCGTAATGTCCTTCTGCAAAATGTCGATCTGGTACATCAAATCGAGCATGTTCTCGTTCGTGATGAACGGCGTCAGCCGCTCGATCGTATCTCCGACGTCCGGGTACCGTTCCAGCGTCTTCTCCAGAACGACCGGCGCGGCGTCGTAGGGCGGGAAAACCTTCCGGTCGTCCTGCAGCAACACGAGATTATCCTTCTTGATGCGCGGATCGGAAGCCATGCCGACGGCCACGTCCACGCGCCCGTCCTTGACCGTCTGGGACAGCAGATCCGACTCGATTGCGACGACCTGGTCGTTCGGCAGCTCGAAATCGTAAATTTTCTTGAGCCGCTCCAGCCCGTCCTCCCGAGTCAAATATTCGTTGTTCGTCGCGAATTTCATGTTCGTGCTCCGAGTCTGAATATATTTCGCCAGATCGCTGATCCGGTAAATGTGGAATTGCTCGGAAATGTCCTTGCGCATGATCAGCGCCCAGCTGCTGTTGAACGTGCTCTTCGGCAGCCAGACGATGCCGCTGCCGGCATCCGTCCGCGCGACTTCGCGGTACGCCTCGTCGGGCTCGTACAGCGGAGTCATCTTATGATAGTAGATTCGCGCCGTCGTCGTATATTCCCAATACAGATCGGCGACGCCCGACTCCATGGCCGTCCGGATGGCCGGGCTGTCCAGGAACACCATTTCGTTCACCTTGTAGCCCTTGTCCCGCAGCAGCAGCGCGCTCATCTTCATCAGCAAGTATTGCTCCGTCAACGACTTGGCGCCGATCGTAATTTCTCCTCGCGAGCCCGGAACGACCGCCTCCGCTCCGTCTTGCCGCTCCTCTTGGACGCAACCGGCGAGCGAAGCAAGCGCGACCATGACCGCCAGCGACGCCGCCAGCAGCCGCTTCATCGGTCGATCCTCTTCATCTTGTAGATGAGCGCGTTGCGGGAGATGCCGAGCAGCTCGGCGGCCCGGCTCTGATTGCCCCCCGTTTTCTCCAGCGCCCCCGCGATCATGCGTCCTTCCACTTCCTCCAGCACGTCGTACAGCTTGCCCTGCAGCTGCAGCTCGTCCAACGGCCGTGCGGCCCCGCCGACGGATAGGGAAGCGGGCAAGTCGTCGACGTCGAGCGCTCCGTTCATTTTCAACAGGTGCATCCGTTCGATCATGTTCATCAGCTCGCTGATATTGCCCTGCCAGGGCATATCGGTCAACATTCGGGTCAGCTCTTCGGAGATCGTCAACGGCTTGCCGTATTTCTCGTTCAGCAGCGTCAGCTTCTGTTCGACGAGCGGCGGGATGTCTTCTTTCCGTTCCCGCAGGGGCGGAACTTCAAGCTCAACGAGATTGAGCAAATAATACAGGTCGTCGCGGAATCGCCCTTCCTTCACGAGTTGCCCTAGAGGCTTGCCGGTCGACGTGATGAGACGAACGTCCGCCTTCAAGCGCTGCTGGCTGTCGATCGCCAGGAAGCTGCCGTCCTTCAGCAGGCTATAGAGATGGGCCTGATTGAGCGGGGTCAGGCTTCCGATTTCGTCCAGAAACAGCGTTCCCCCGTCGGCCGCGGCCGCTTTGCCCGAAGCGCCGAACAGCTCCCGCTCGAGCAGCTGCTCCGGCAGCGCCCCGCAATTGACATGGAGAAACGGCTGTTCCTTCCGCGCGCTCCGGCCGTGAATCCATTTCGCCAGCGTCGTCTTGCCCGCGCCGCTCTCCCCGAACAGCAGCACCGGCGCATCCGTCCCTGCGACCCGGTCCAAAATTCCTTTGACCGCTTGCATCTTCGGGCTTCTGAATACGACGTTGCCCGCCTCCTCGTCTAGCGATCGGTAGGCGATCTTGACGATATCCGCCAGCTGCTTCAGGTCGCAAGGCTTATTCAAATAATCGGACGCTCCCCATTTCATCGCCAGGACGGCGTTCTCGACGTTGCCGTACGCGGTCAGCATGAACACTTTCGTCTGCGGCGAGCACTCCCGGACTTTCTTCAAGACATCGAGTCCCGTCATGTCCGTCAGCATGAAATCGAGAATCATCACGCGGATCGGATATTGCCGCAGCTTGCGAATCGCCGATTTCCCGTCGTACGCCTCGTAAGGCGTAAAGCCTTCCCTTCTCAGCTTGAGCGCGATATTCCTGCACAGCTTGATTTCGTCGTCGACGATCAATACGCCCGGTGTCGTCATTCGTATGCCTCCTTCTGTCGCAGCGGGAACCGGCAGACGACGACCGTCCCTCTCGTCTTGCCTCCGCGCATATCCAAAGTGCCCCCATGCTCCTTCATGATATCCCGGGCGATGGATAAACCAAGTCCGTTGCCGTTGTCCTTGGTCGAGAAAAAGGGATTGAACAGCCATTGCAAATGTTGCTCCGAAATGCCTTCCCCATCGTCGGCGATTTCCACCCGCACCTCGTCGCCGCGAAACGCGATCCGAATCTCGATCGTTCCGCCTCGCGGCATCGCCTCCATGCTGTTCACGAGCAAGTTCAAAAAAACCTGGATCAGCTTGTTCGTCTTGCCGACGATTTCCGGAACGCCCTGGGCGAACTCCCGCCGTACCTCGATCCCTTGCTCGTTGAACTTGATGCGGAGCAGATGCAGCACCCGGTTCAACAGCTCGTCCAGACGTAGCGGCGCCTCGGTTTCCTTCCTCGTCTTCGCGAGCGTCAGAAACTCGTTGACGATGAGCGTCATTCTGGCAATCTCGTCGTCGATGTCCCGGACGAGCGTCGGCACCCATTCGGAGTCCCGGTTCAGTTCCATCTCTTCCCGCAACAGCTCCGAAGAGCTGGCCAGCACGGCCAGCGGATTTTTGAGCTCGTGCGCGATGCCGGTCGTAATCTGGCCGACCAGGGCGAGCTGCTCGCTCTGCTTGACGTGGGATTCCAGCATCCGAATTTGGGAGATGTCCTGAACGACCGCGACGACCCCTTCCGAGAAGGAAGCGGTGACGACATGCAGGATGCGCGTCATTCCGTTCACGTCGGTCCAGCTCGCTTCCTTGCCTTCCGAATCCGGCTCTGCTCCCAGGAACGCGAATTCCGGCAGCTCGGCCGGCTTCTTGCCCTCCCATTCGGGCTCGGATCGCCCGAACAATTCGACCCATTTGCGGTTGACGCGGGTCACTTCCCCGCGTTCGTTCAAGGTGATCAAGGCGTAAGGAATGCCTTCGATAATGTCTTGCAGAAACCGGTGGCTGCGCGCGACGCGTTCGTTCATCTCCTGAAAGGAACGGGTCAGCTCCCCGATTTCGTCCTTGCGCTGCACGAGCAGCGCGGGAAGCGGCGCCGGCGCCTTCTGGCTCTGCATGCGCTGGGCGAACCGGGTCACCTTAAGCACCGGAACGAGAATCTGCCTTCCCCAAACGGCGATCAAGCAGATCATCAAGGCGATAATGCCGAGAAACGAATAAGTGAGCGCTTTCGAAAGCGTTTGCACCGACGAGAAAGCGAAATTTTCCGGTACGCCGAGCGCCAGCCCCCAGTTTTCCCGCATCGTCTGGTACGTCATGACGCATCTTTGGCCGCGATACGATTCCTGGATCGAGCCCGAGTCGCCCTTGAGCAATCGCCGGACGATCGGTTCGGCCGAGAAGTCCAGATTCCAATCCTCGTCGGCGGTCGAAGCGATCACGAACCCTTCGCTGTCCGTAATGAAGCTGAACCCTTCCCTCGTCTCGCTCGTGCTTCGCAAAATGTTGGACAAAAAGTTGCGGCTCAGCTCCGCCACCAGCACGCCCCGAAATTCCCGATCCTCGTAAAACACGGGGATAGCGACGGTCGCCGATTTCTCCGCGCGGACGTTGGATACGAGCCCCGACACGACGTACGTATAGCTCCAGCGCACATGATCGAACTTCAGATAATCGTAATAAACGTCCTCCAGCTCGGGTCTGAACGGCGCTTCGAACCTCATCCGGCGTTCCGTGTCCACAAAATAAATCGACTGGATGATCGTGCTCTTGGAGATCGCCTGCTTCGCGCGGGCGTACATCGTCGGCAGATTCAACCGTTGTTGATCCGACAGTCCCGCCACGAGCTGAAGCTGTGACACGACGTCGTTCATCTCGCTGTTCATCCGGTGCACGATCAGCTCGGCCATGATCTCGTTGTTCTCGATAATGTTCGCCTGCATGACCTTTTCCGAATAGCGGACGATGCTCTGGTGAATGGCCGCGATCGGCAAGATGAGAATCAATAGGAACACGAGCAGAAATTTGCGGGTCATTTTCATATCAGCATTGTACACCGCTCGTTCATCGCCTACAATGGCAACTTCCGCCTTGTGCCTGTATCATTTTCCAACAGTTCTGTTGAAATTTTGCGCAGTCGCGCCCGATCGTCATGAACGGATGCTCGCCAACCTGCGGCGGATCGATGCGCCGACATCCTCTTTCCCCATCGTCTCACGGCCGTTCGGACAGAGAATCCGCTAATTGTGAACAAAACCGGGTTTTGCGCACCTTCGCGGACAGAGGATCCGTTATTGGGCTCTGAGATGGCGATTTCGGCCAGTTATCATCGAAATAAGAGATCGTCTGTCCGCATAGCCATCAAAATAAGGGGGTTTCAGCAAAATAAGGGCTTCTGTGTCCGATCGCAAAAGTTCAACACAGATTCCGTCTTCCGAAAGCGGGAAAAGCCTGCGGCTCCTCAACGGGAGTGAGCCTCAGGCTTCCAAACATTCATGTCGTATTCCGAGAAAAATAGTCGTGCAGCCGGTCGCGGAAATAGAGATACCCGGTTTCGTACAACCGGCCGTATTCCGCATGGCGCGACGCATCGGGGTCGATGCGTTCGGCGGCGTCCGCGGCCGCGCGAACGGAGCGAATCGCATCGTCGGCGCCGTCGTAGAGCCCGCCGGCGATACCCGCCAGCATCGCGGCGCCGAGCAGCGTCGCCTCCTGGTTGCGCGGAAGGAGGAACCCGCAGCCTGTGACGTCGGCCTTGATCCGAATCCAGCAGCGGTTTTTCGCGCCGCCGCCGACCGTCGTCACGCGTTCGATCGCCGCGCCGGACGCGCGCTCGCCCGCCCTGCGGATCGATTCGAACTCGTACGCGGTCCCTTCCAGCGCCGCCTTCAACAACGTTTCCCGGGTATGCTCGGCGCCAAATCCGATGATCGCCCCCCGGATCTGCGGATTCGGACGGGGCGAACCGCTTCCGGAAAGATAGGGATAGTACAGCAAGCCGGTCGGCGCTTCGTCCAGACGCTCCAGCATGTCGGCGATTTGCCCGTAGGACAGCCGGGGATCGTTCAGCGCTGCGCGCAGCCATTCCACGGATCCGCCCGAGGACGGAATTCCGCCCATCCAGAAGCTTCTGCCGTCAACGACATGCCTGCCGTAAGAGAGACCCGACCGGTATTCCCGATCCCCGACTTCGAACTCCCCGAACACGCCAATAAGCGTCTCCGCCGTTCCCATCGAATTGTACACTTCGCCGGGCTCGGTCGCGCCGACGGCCAGCGCCGCGCACAAGTGGTCGTGTCCTGCGATCGCGACGGGGACGCCTGCCGCGATGCCGGTCAGAGCCGCAATCTCCCGGGAGAGGAAGCCCATCGGCCGGCCATGCTCCTGCACTTGCGGGAATAAAGACGGCATCAGCCCGAAATGCTTCGTCAGCTCCGAATCCCATGCCATTCCGCGAAGATCGTAAGCGTATGTCCGGGCCGCCAGCGTATAATGGGTGGACATCTTTCCGGTCAGGCGGAACGCGATATAGTCCGCGGAGTTGAGCCAGACGGAACCGTTCAGCGCCGCAGGCCGATGCTCTTGCAGCCAGAGCAGCTTAGGCAAGCCGTGCTTGTAGCTGACGCGCAGCCCGCGCGTTCGGAAACGCTCCGCCTCGTCGATTTCCCGTCCGATCCGCTCGGCTTGGCTTCTCGTCCGCTGGTCGTACCAGGGGATAAATTCGGAGCGGATTTCTCCCGTTCGTCCGTCGACCAGCAACCCGCTCTCCGCCATGCTGGCCACGCCGATCGCGCCGACGCTCCCGCGCGGCAGCCCCTCCGCGAGCTCCCCTAGCATCTCCGCTACCGCTTCCCACATGCGAATCGGATCGAAGCTCGACAAGCCCTCCCGGTCCCGGGCAGATACGGTCGGCCTGCCGGTTAACCGGACGGCGCGGCCGTTCCGTTCGAATAAACCGGCCTTGCAATGGGTCGTGCCGATATCGATGCCGATCATATACATGCGATTCCCTTCCTTTCGTCGACACCGGGCGACGGCATCGAATCCTTCTCCGCGGGCGGATCCGTCCATGAGCTACCGATAGATGATTTCGATCACGGTTTCTCCTGCGGAATCATGACAGTCCACGACGTACAGCGACTCGTGCGAGCCCTGCGCCAAATCTGCGGGCCTTCCGTTCACCGTCGCCGCGACCGGCGACTCGTCCGCGGCGAAAGCAAAGCTTCCGCCTTCCTTCAACGTTACGAGCGTCTTGCCGTTCCCGTGCCAGCAGCCGGCGACGGCGTCGACGCACACCGCTTTATCGATCAACCCGAGCGGGGTCGCCCCCGCTTCCTTCGGAATCAGCGCGTACAGCGCGGCTTCGCCCGAACCGAGCTTCAGCTCGGCCCGCTCGTCCTTGCGCATACGCGTCAATGTCCGGCCAACGTACTCGTACGCCCAGAACTCGTCGCCTTCGAGGCCGGGAATATCGGCCGGGCCGAAATCTCCGGCGACCTCCTCGCCGTCCCGATAAATATGGAAGGCGGCTAGTACGCCTGCCCGGCCGAGCCTGTTCCATATTTTCAGCGGGACCGGCTCCTCCGTCGGATTTCGCGTCAGGACGTCCTCCGTCGGCAGCCCGGGCTGATCGCAGCGAATGATTTTGCCGTTCCGATAGACGAGCGGCCGGATCATGCCCCCATCTGTCCGGCCGGGCTTGTCGCTGAAGTAAACCGGCCCGCCGCTGACCGCGCGCAAAATCATATGCCGCAGCGCATCGTCGTGCTTCGTCCAATACATATCCCAATCTCCCCAATAGAACGAACCGTGGAAATACGAATTGTAAGCGTTCTGAAGCGCATGCTCCTTGAAGCCGTCCTTGGCGTCCGGCACGAAATCGTCGCTGCTGCGGGAGACGGAAGAAGCCGGCCGGTGCCAGACGTTCTCCGGAGCCATCCCCATACAATTGATGACGCACCCTTGAAAATGAAGGCCGACCGACGCTTCCAGTGCGGCGTGCGACGCGCGCGCGGCTTCTCCGATCGGCGCTTGGTCCCGATAGAAATTAGCGACGGCGCTTTGGCTGTCCACCTTGACGAAATCGACGCCTTGGCGTTTCAAGTAAGCGTGCCAGCCGTTCCAGAAAGCGAACGCCGACGCCGTTTCCGGCTTGGGGACCCAGGCGCCTCCGCTCGCGCGGCATAGGCTCGTTCCGAATGTCGCGAACAACTCGCCATTCGGATCGATGCCTCCCCAATACCCCGCGATCGTATGCCATACGCCGACCCAGTGCACCCCGTGCCGCCGCTTCATTTCCCGCACGGCTTCGGCCAGCCCGCCGGGAAATTTGTCCGGGGCCGCGTCATAGGAACGAAGCCGCTTGCCGCCGCCCGTATCCGACCAGCCGTCGTCGATCATAATCCATTTCACCGGAACGCCGCCGTCGTTCAGCTCGCCGGTTTTCTTCAGCAAGCCCTCGGCGTTCACTTGATGGTAGAACGCATCCCAGCTGCACCAGCCGAGATATTCGAGCATTTCCGGATACGCTTTCTCGCTTCTTAGCTTGCCGGCGGCGCCGGAAGCGTTCAATCCGGCCCGCGCGTTGCTCTCCGCGAGACGTAACGGGTCGCTGCCCCGGCTCATGACCCACGCGAGGGTATCGCATTCCGAGAAGCCGCCTTGCCCCGCGGAGACGCCAAAATCCACGCCGTCTTCTCCGCCGCCCAGCTCCGTCCGATAAACGGCTCCGCATGCGGTCAGCAGATGCGTGTACGATTCGCGAGATTTCCAAAGCAAGGATAAGGTCCGGGGCGGCAGCCGGCGCCAATCGGTCGAGAAGAAGGGCCTCGTCCACCAATCCTTGTGCCGATAATTCGCCATCGCCCCGAGCGCATCCGGGATATCCCGGACGCGCACGACGATCCCGTTCTCCGGCGCGAAGGTCATGAGATCGCGAAACAACTCCTGATTGCGAATGACTGCCTGAACGAATACGGCCGTGCCCTCTCCTTCCGGCTTCAACCTCAGCCGGGCGGAGATCAGCCCTTCCCCGTCCTCGAAATCGGCTTGGGAGCAGACGACCGATCTCGCGCGAAGACGCACCTCCCGTCCGTCACGGAGCCTTGCAAGCACCTCCAGTCCCTGCATCAGCGGCCGCCCCTCGGCGGCCAGGTCGAGCGATTGCTCTCGCTCCATGAAGCAAATCCCCGCTTCCTTCATCATCGTCCGTCATCCTCTCGTATGCGTGAATGCGTTCATCGCGACGGACAGGCTCGCCAGGTCGCCGACGCTGTCCCCCAGCTCGGCGGGAACGATCTCGCATGCCCGCAAGGCGTCCGGCAGCGCTTCCTTCTGCAGTTCTTCGAGCACGTACGGCTCGAGCAGCCGGCGCTGGCGGCCGTAGATGCTGCCGATCACGATTCGTTCCGGATTCAGAAGATCCACCAATACGGCCAGCCCTTGGCCCAGCTTCCGTCCGACGACCCGATAAATGTCCAGCGCGTCGGGATCTCCGGCTTGCGCGGCTTCGCCCACGCTGCGGGCGGAAATATGCGGCAGCTGTTCGGGCGAGGAACAGAACGACGGCATGCGCCCTTCCCGCAGGCTTGCCGCCGCGACGCTTCTGGCATACGCCGCGATGCCGCCGCCGCTGCAGAAGCCCTCGAAGGAGCCCGCTTTGCCGTAGCCGACCGGTCCGTCCCGCTCCAGCCGCATATGCCCGACTTCGCCCGCCATATCGTTCGTTCCCGAGTAGAGCCTGCCGTCCAGAATAAGGCCGGCTCCCATTCCGGTTCCGAACGTCAGGAAGATCACGTTCCGGCACCCTCTGCCCGCCCCCCACTTCCATTCGGCGAGCGCGCCGGCGTTGGCGTCGTTCTGCAAGCCGACGGGCGAACGGAACGCCGCCTTCAGCGGGGCGACGACGTCGACGCGGTCCCAATGCGGCAGATTGGGAGGGGACAGAATCAAGCCCCGGCGACTGTCCAGCGGGCTTCCGCAGCTCACGCCGACGGCGTCGAGACCGGCCAGCCCCAGTTCCCCCAACAGCGATTCCAGGCCCGACACGAACGAGGCCGCGGCAGCTTCCGGACTTTCCGGGGTCGGATAACTTCGCTTGCCCAACACGTCCACCCGGTCCGCCGTCGCCCTTCCGACGACGACCGCGCATTTGGTGCCTCCGATATCTACTCCGCCTAGTAATGTCACGGGCCGAAAAATTCCTCCTCCAGCATGATGCATAACGTATGGTAAATCGGCAGATGCCTTTCCTGCACGTCGGGAGTACGGTCTGCGGGAACGCGGATCGCGACGTCGCACAGCTCCTTCATGCGCCCTCCCGTCCGCCCGGTCAATCCGACCGTCCGAAGCCCGATCGCGCGGGCCACCTCGAGCGCCCGCAGCACGTTCGCCGAATTGCCGGACGTGCTAATGGCAAACAGCACGTCCCCGGGCTTGCCGTAACCGAAGACCTGCTGGGCGAACGCCATGTCGGCCGCCACGTCGTTGGCGTAGGCCGTCATGAAGGCGGATGAGCCGACGAGCGAGATCGCCGGAAGAGCGCCTTGAAGATGGTCGATCAAATAGGCCGCGTCCGAAGCGCCGGAACGTTCGAGCTTGTCCCGGAATTCCCGGCCGATCGGACGTTCGGACAGAAATCCTTTCATCAATTCGCCGACGATGTGCTCGCAGTCGGACGCGCTGCCGCCGTTGCCGCACAGCAGCAGCTTGCCGCCGCCGCGGAAGCAATCCCTCAGCCGTTCGTACGCGCGGACGATGTCCCGTTCGCATGCCCGCAGCTCCGGATACTGGGCCATCGTGCGGCTTAACGCGTTCACGACGGTTCGCCTCCCCGCATCGGGCAGACGACGACGTCGACGCCGAATTTTTCGATCTCTTTAATCGTATCCTCGTCGGTCAAATCGCTCGTGATCAGCATGTCGACATCCTGGAAGCTGCTGAAGGCGACGAGGCCCTGCCGCATGAACTTGCTGTGATCGGCGAGAATGACGATCCGCTGGCCGGCGGCGACCATCGCGCGCTTGATCTCCGCCTCGTAGATATCCGAGCTCGTAAAGCCTTTCTTGAGCGAGATTCCCGAAACGCCGAGGAACGCGTAATGGGCGTTGTACTTGTGCAATTCGATTTCCGCTTGCGGTCCGACCAGGCTCATCGACTTCTTGATCAGCTTGCCGCCCAGCAGGAAAATCGCCGCGTCCTCGTTGTGGCTGCACTCTTCCGCAACGTTGATGCCGTTGGTTACGACCATCAGGTTCGGAACATTGCGGAGGAGCGAAGCCATGCACCAGGTCGTCGACCCGGAATCGAGAATAATGATCTGCTGCTCTTCCACGAGCTCCGCGGCTTTCTTGGCGATCGCCATTTTCTCCTCGTAATGCTGGAGCTTCCGCTGCTGGACAGGAGGCGTGGCAATGTTCTCGATTTCCTCGGTCAGGATCGCCCCGCCGTAATTTTTTTTGATCAAGCCTTCCCGCTCCAGCTGGTTCAAGTCTCTCCGTATCGTTTCCTCCGATACGTTGAATTCCCGGACTAGGTCCGATACTTTGACGCTGCGGGATTCGAACAGTCTTTCCTTGATTTTGTTGCGCCTTTGAATCACGATCACGCGGTTTCCCCCTAGTGTTCGGGCGCTGCGCCCAACGAGTCAGATTGCCGTCTCTTATTGCTGTTGCAGGTGGGCGAACGCCGCCGCGAAAAAATCCGGCTTGCCGAAGCTTCCCGACTTCAAGACGAGAAGCTTCGGTCGGCTCCCCAGCGAGACGCACGAGGGCAACCCCGGTTCGATCTCCTTCCACACCCGCATGCCGCGAATGCCCATGCGCCCGCATACGGCCGCCGACGTTTCGCCTCCCGCCACGACCAGTCTCGGCTGGCCCGTTCGCTCCGTAATGCGCGTCGCCGCCTCCGCGACGGCCGCCGAGACGGCGCGGGAAACCTCTTCCGCGGTCATTCCCGCCCGCAAGCCGATCCGTTTCGTCTCCTCCACCCGCTCCGTCCGGTTCGACGTATGGACAAGCACGTTTTCCCCGTTCAGCATGCGTTCCGAAGCGGCGTTCGACAGCCAATCCAACGTCGCGGTGCGTTCCTTCTCGTCCAACACCGCGAGGGAATCGAGCTCGAACGCCGGCACGCCCCGACGCTTCAAATCATCGATTTGCGCCGCCGTCTGCGGCATCAAGCTGCCGGCCGCGCACAGCATGCCGACGCCCGGCTTTTGCGGAACCCGAAGCGGCGCCGGGGTCCCCCTCGCTCGTCCTGACGCCGCCATGCGCGCGGCCAGCTCCTCCGCCAGCCCCGAGCTTCCGCATAGCACGGCTTCGTCTTGAACCGCTTCGGCGATCGCGGCCAGATCGGCCTGGCTCCTGACGTCGAGAATCAAGTATTCGCAGACGCCGCGCATGGCCGCGATGCGTTCCCGCAGCGCTTCCGGCCCTTGTTCGATCGCCGGGTAGCGGAGATTGGCTATCCGCCGGCGCGTCTGGCCCCGCAGGATCGCCGCCAGATCGGACTGCTTCATCGGATGGACAGGATCGTCGCGGAATTCCGACGCTTCCAGAAGCTTGCCGCGAACGTAATGGATGCCGTCGACCGTCGTTCTGCCGTTTTTCGGAAAGCCGAGCACGACGACCGCGAAGCCGGCTTGCAGCGTATCGAGCATGGCGTCGAATTCGCGGCCGACGTTCCCTCGGAAGACGGAGCACGTTTTGTTCACCCACTGCCGGACGCCGGCCTCGCGCAGCTTTCCGGTCGCTTCCGCGACTTTGCGGTAAGCCGTATCGCCGGAATCCAGACGCGAGTTCGTATCGAGAACGACGACGTCTGGCCGCTCTCCGGAGTCTTTTAGCCGTTCCGCGGAAAACGCCTCGTAAGCATAGACGTGCGTCAGAAGCCCGAACTTGGCGAACATGACGCCGATGTCGTTGGCTCCCGTAATGTCGTCCGCGACGACGCCGATCATTCCGCCCACCTCCTTCGGGGTCGGTAGCCCGAATGCGAGAGAAAATGCGAGACGGTCCGACCGTCCAGCTCCTTCGGCGTCAAGCCCGCGCCATTGGCGGCGATCAGCATGCGGCAAGCCGTCTCCAGCGCGTGCAGCGCCATTCTCGCTTCCTTCAGGCTCGAGTCGTAGACGAGCACGCCGTGATTCTCGAGCAGCAAGACGTTGGCCTTGCCCGCCTTCTCCCGCACGGCTTCCCCTAACTCCGCCGAGCCGGGATGCGCGTACGGAACTCTCTCGACGCGTTCCAAATAATACATCGATTCCACGAACCAGCCGGAAGGAACGTCCAAATCCGTGCAAGCGATCAAAGTGCTGTAAAAAGGGGAAGCATGCAGTACGGCCCGAACGTCCGGCCGCTTCCCGTAGACCGCGCTATGCATGGGCAATTCCTTGGACGGCCTCCGTCCGGAAGGATCGACCGCCCCCGCGGTCAAGGAGCATTCGACCAACTCGTCGTCGCGCAGCTCGCCGAGATACGTGCCGCCGGCCGTAATCAAATACCGGTCCGGCCCCGTTCTGGCGCTAATGTTGCCCGCGTTTCCCCACGCCAAGTCGTTCGCCATCATGTAAGCGCCGGTTGCTTGCAGTTGCTCCCGTGCCTCGCGGATATCCTGCACGTCGTCCTCACCTCTCGGCCGCTTTTACCGCGGTTCTTCTCAGTGTTTCCAGCGAAATGGTTAATTCTACTAATTCGCTAGCAGCGTCCCCATTCCTTCATCTCTCCCGTTCCGGCTCACCACTCCAGCAAATTCGTTTCCGCGACCGGCAGATCGGGATCCTTGGGCACGCGGAACGTTTTGATTTCGCACGGGCCGAACTTGGCTTTGATCTCCCGGTTCCAGAGCGGCAGGCGGATCGTGCCTTCGGTCGCCTTCTTGCTCGTCTCGTAACACCGGACGATCATGTCGTTCCCGTCCTCCGCCTTCTTGAGCGCGCTCACGACGAGGTTGTCGCGATCGACGCTGAGGAAGCTCATCTTCTGCGACAGCTCCCCCTCGTGGTACGTCTCGATCAACGAGATCGGCGGCTGGTTGAGCTCCGCCGCGCGCCGGACCGTCCCCGCTTCTTCCCAAGAGCCTTCGTGCGGCAGGAGCGCGTACCGGAACCGTTGGATGCCTTGATCGACGAAGGCATAGTGGCCGTCCGGATCCGGCACCTTCGGATCGTGATGCGCATAGATCGGGCTGCGAAGCACCGTCATCGCCATCTCCTTGTTGTGAATGCTATAGCTGTATTTAGCGTCGTTCATCAGGCTCACGCCGTAGGCCGTGCCGCCCTGGCGAAGGATGCCGGAATAGTCGATCCACGCTTGCCCGGGCTCCTCTTCGCCGTTATGCTCGCGTTCGATATAGCCGTACGGAATTTCGCAGCTCTGGCGCGTGAAGATGAGATTCACCGGGAAGACAAGCTTGAGCATTTTGAATCGCTCTCTCCAGTCGACCGTCACCTTCACTTCGATCTGATCGAGCTCCCGATACATCGTAAAGTCCTGAACGAGCCGCGACTCTCCGTATTCGCTAACGACGCGAATGACGGATTTCACCGGCCCGTGCTCGACCCGGCGCACGCTGACGGCTTTGAAAGCGCCGATCTCCCGGTTGAAATGAAACACGTTATGGCTCCACGTGTCCGAACAGTCCTCAAGGACGACCGGCTTGGCCGCGTCGGCGAGGAATACCTCGGTCTGCGCCTTCTTGTCGTACAGGCTGCCGATATAGCCGGTATGGGGATCGAATTCGATCCGGAACCGCTCGTTCTCCATCGCGTAATCGTGCGCCTTGATCGGGGAGGCTTCCGCCTTCCGGTTCGCTTCCGGAAGCAGCCGGTAGACGCGATAGCCCATCGGCGGCAGATCGGCGACGAAGCTGAGGCGAGACCTGCCGTTTGCGGTCGCCAGCGACTGCACCGCCTGATGCGGCACGACGGTTCCCGAATCGTCCACGAGCACGGAGGCGTCCTTCAGGCCGCCGATCTCCAGCTCCACGTTCGCCTTGACGTTCCAGGCATGGGGGTTGAAGACGACGATCGGCTTCATGCCTTCCTCCTGCTCGATGCCGATGTTCCAGGAGAACGATTGGACGGCGTCGTTCAACCCGCGCTCGGCGATGGACATCGCTTCGCCGTGCATGTTCCTCGCGTCCTCGTAAGCCGGTTCGATGCTCGTTCCGGCGAGAATGTCGTGAAATTGATTGAACAGAACGTTCTTCCAAGCCCGCGAGTAGTCTTGGGGATAGGGCTGGCCGGTCGTCCAGTCCGCCAGAATCGACAGCTTCTCGGCGGCGATCAGCTTGTTCTCGGCTTCCCGGTTCCACTTCTTGATCCCGGAATGGGCCGCGTAGCAGCCGCTGGCATGGTGCTGCAAATCGTCGTGAACGACGGGGAAGGGCAAATCGCGCTGCGAGACTTCCTCGAAAAACCGCGTCGGATGACTGAACTCGAGCTCCGGGTAATTCGGGTCGCCGTTCATTCTGCGGATGCTGTCCAGATTTTCCTTCGTCGGTCCGCCGCCGTGGTTGCCGACGCCGTAGAAGCACATCAGCTCGTCGAACGGCTCTTTCAGCTCGGACGCGCAGCGCATGACGTGCTTGTCCAGCTCTTTGCCCCACGTGCAATATTCGTACAGAATGCGAAACGTCAGCACCCGGGAGCCGTCGTCCGATTCCCAATGGAACAGACGTCCCGGCAACCCTTTCTCGTTCGGCATCGGACGCATCATGACGTAGTAATCCATGCCGCTTTTTTTCAAAATTTGCGGCAGCATGCCGTGGTGTCCGAAGCTGTCGACGTTATAGCCGACCTTCGCCGTAACGCCGAACTTTTCCTTGAAGTAGCGCTGTCCGTACAAGCCTTGGCGGACGAACGATTCGCCGCCGGGAATGTTGCAGTCCGGCTGAATCCACCAGCCTCCGACGATGTGCCAGCGGCCTTCTTCGATCCGCCTCTTGATCTCCGCGAACATGCGCGGATCGTTGTTCTCGACCCATTCGTAATTCGCCGCCGAGCTGGACGTGAAGATGAAATCGTCCGACTCGTTCATCCGGTCGAGCGCCGAGCGGAACGTCGCTTTCGTTTCCTGAAAGCCTTCCTGCCATTGCCACAGCCATACCGGGTCCAGATGCGCGTTGCCGATCATGTGCAGTTTTTTGTTCGCCATCGTTATTCCTCCGATTTCGTGATGATCGTAACCAGCGCCTCCGCCTGCTGTCCGAGCCTTCGGCTCCCCGCCGTCACGTCCGCAGCGATGCGGATGCGCCGGCCTTCAGTCCGTTCCGGAACGCCGACGGAGAAAGAGACGACCGTCCGGCCTCCCGAGGGCAACCGAAGGGCCTGTTCCGGCGGGGCCGCGACCCATCCGGCCGGAAGCGCTAGCCGGACAAGAACGTCGTCCTCGTCCGGCAGCGGATTGAGCGCTTCGACCCGGACGTCGAACGCCGTCCCGGCTTCCGCATCGATCCGGTACGGCGAGATGCGCACGGCGAAGCCCTCGGCCCCGAAATCCGCTTCATCCGTCGGCAACAGTTCGCGATGCAGCCGCGCAAGCATTCGCCCGCTTTCCTTCAGCCGTTTCCAGTAGCCCGCTTCCACCCAAACCGGGTCCCAGTGGCCGGAGACGATGACGTCGGGCCGTAGCGCTTCGTACAAGGCGGCGCTTCTCACATAGTCCTCGTATTGAAAACGGTTCTGATAGACGTAGTTCCATAGCAGCCCTTCGTCTCCCTGGTATTGGTCGCCGATCGCCAGCACCTTCTTGCCGTCGGCCTCGAAGGCGATCGCAACGGCATACAGCGTGTGGCCCGGCTGTTCGTGCAACGTGATTTCGTAGCCTTCCCAACGAATCGGCTCCCGGAGCGGAACGACCCGATCGACCGGAATCGGATCGTACCACAGGCACGGCAGATCGTAGTCGGCGGGACGCTCCAGCACGTCGGCGAAATTGGCCGCCGCCCACACCTCGGCTCCCTCGACGTCGCGAAGCAGGTTGCAGCCGGCGACATGGTCGTCGTGGTAATGGGTCAGCAGCACCGCGTCCACGGACCGCACGCCGTATTGCGATTTTAATTTGCCGATGCTGTAGAGCCACGGCCGTCTCGACGCCCGGTCCGCGCCGGCCGGAATTCCCGTCAGGAAATCGTAGCCGAAATCGATGAACAGTGCTTTGCCGCTATCTGCGAGCAGGACGTAGTAGTTCGACATGCTTGCCCTGCTCTTCAGCAAGTGCGGCAAGACGCGCTCGTACGGCTGCTCTCTCAGCTCCAGCAGCCTCGGATTGTGCTGCCGGCAGCGCAGCAGCCGAACGAAGCGTTCCGTCAGCAGGTCGATCGCTTCCCGCGGCTCGTCGATCGGGTCTCCGTGGGAGGGCAGCAGCCGGTCGAGCTCTCGATCCTTCAAATCCAGCAGCGAAGCGACGCTCGCGGGGACGCCCTCGGCCCCGTTATAGGTCCATTGCGTCGCGGACAGCGACCAGACTTTGCCCGGGGCGGCGATCAGATCGCCGGTAAACGCGACTTTCCGCCCGTCGATGTCGCCCAGCAGGCTGATCGAGCCGGTCGTATGTCCCGGCGTCGGCAGGACAAGAAGCGGATACCTGCCGGCTCGAACCGTCGCGTAATCTTTCAACGTGCCGGCCACCGGCACCGATTCCAGCAAGGAGAAGCGATCCTGGCGGGTATTGTAATTGTTCCGGATTTCCCTCGCCTGCCAATGTTCGTCCACCCTCGCGAACAAATCCTGCTCCGCGTGCGGCACGAGGATCGGAATTCCCGCAGCGGCCGCCTTGGGCAACCCTTGTCCCTGGTCGCGGTGATGATGGGTCATCAAGACGCCGGCCACGCGGCTCACGCCGATCCGATGCAATTCATCCAGCACGCCGCCGTCGCCGAAATCGATCAATGTCGCCTCGGTCCCGTCGACGATCGCGTACACGTTGCATGTGTCGCGGAAGACGTACAAGCGCTCCGACAAGCGAATCAAGATCGGCCGCCCCCTTCCGCTCCGTCCGCGCCGAGCGCTTGCGCGACCGCGTCCATGGCCGGGCCCGGACTGGACAGAAAGCGGTCCCGGATCGATTCCGGCAGTCCGGCGACGACGCGAGCCATCGAAGCTTGCGCCAGCACGACCGCGTCGGACGATTCCGCCAGCTTCGCCAACGCCAAGGCAAGCTCGCGGTCGTGGCCTTCCTTGTCCCCCGCCGCAAGCCGGCGGTAAGCCGCTTCGCATACGACCGGGGCGAATGCCGGAGACACTCCTTCTAGATCGGCCATCTTCGCCAACAGCTTCATCGTCGGCTTCATCGTCGTGTGCAGCGTCGCGGCTACGCCGATTCTGGGACCGCGGCGCACGGCCAGCCGCGCTATCGGTTCGTCGATGCGGACGACGGGCACCGCAACCCGGCTGCGCATGTCCGCCGCCGCATCGCCGACGGACGAGCAGGCGCTCAGAATGCAATCGGCCCCTTGCCGCTCGGCAAACCCGGCATAGGCGCATAGCCGTTCGCTCACTTCCGCTACGTCGCCGCCATTATCCGCCAGCTGGGGCAGAATCGAATCGTCCACGAAGTTGATGACCCGGATGCCCGGCATTTTCTCCCGGGCTAACGCCGCCAGCGCTTCGACCGTGACCGTCGTCGTGTGGATGATGGCGAGCTTCTTCATTGGTTCCGCTCCTCTCCAAACTTTATAGGTCCGTTCGTCTATTCGGCGAGTGCGTCGCCATGCCGCCGCTGCCGAGGAAGGACGTGATTTTGTCTTCGACGACCCGTTTCACGGCCGCCCTTCCCGCCGCGAGCCGATCGGCCGGCAGAGACAGGCATTCTCCGTTCGTCATTCTCTCCTCCCGTCCCAACGCCCGCAACAAGGCGATCTCCAAATCCGTCGCGATATTGACCTTGCTCACGCCGCCGCCCGGCAACGCGATCGCTTGCCTCATCATCTCCGCGGGCACGCCGGAGCCTCCGTGAAGCACCAGATGCACGGGCGTCAAGGCGCGTATCGCTTGCAGCCGCTCGAAGTCGATCCTGGGCTGCCTCACCATGTAGACGCCGTGAGCGGTGCCGCAAGAGACGGCAAGCGCGTCCACGTTCGTGGCGTTCACGAACAATTCCGCTTCTTCCGGATCCGTATACAGCTCCTCGTCGGTATCGGTCTCGACGAAATCCGTCGTTCCGATCATGCCGAGCTCCGCCTCCACGGACACCCCTCTGGCGTGCGCGTACGCCACGATCTCTTTGGTCGCGGCGATATTATCTTCCAGCCGCATCTCCGAAGCGTCGATCATGACGGAAGTGAATCCGGCATCGATCGCGGCCGCGATCGTCGGCAACGATTTCGTATGGTCCAAGTGGAGGGCGACCGGAACCGAGATCCGCAGCCGATCGATCTGCGCGTAAAATTCCTCGCCGAACTGTTCGGGCGTAATGCCGTACCGAATCAGCTCCTTTTCCGAGATTTGCGCGATCAGCGGCGATTTCATTTCTTCTGCGGCTTGCAGCACCGGCGCGATCATCGGGGTGTATCGCGGAGAAAACGAGCCGTTCGCGAAACGGCGCCGCTCCGCCATTTCCAGCAGCGGTTTCAAAGCGATCACGTTAGGGGGTCTCTTGGCAGTCGTCATGGTTTACCTCTCCTTTATTTGTACGCTTTCCGTTACGCCGGCACGCGCCCCCGCGGCATTCGCGGGAGTTAGCCTTTCATCCCGCCGGTCAGATCCATGCCTTTGATGAAATATTTCTGGAAAGCGAAAAACAGCGCGACGACGGGAAGCAGGACGAGCAAGGAAGCGGCCATCAAATAGTGCCATTGCGTCTGAACTTGTCCCTTGAACGTGGACAAGCCGATCTGCAGCGTGTACAGCTTCTCGTCGTTCAAGTAAAGCAAGGGACCGAGCAGATCGTTCCACGTTCCGTTAAACGTAAAGATCGCCGTTGTGGCCAGGATCGGCTTCGTCAAAGGCAGCATCAGTCTGGACCAAACATAAAAGTGGCTGGCTCCGTCGATTTTCGCCGCTTCGATGAGCTCGTTCGGAATCGACAGCAGGAATTGGCGGTTCAGGAAGATGAAGAACGCGCCGGCCGTGAACGGAGGAATGATCAACGGCAAATACGTATTCAGCCATCCCAGCTTGGCGAACAAAATATATTGCGGAATGAGCGTCACGAATCCGGGCAGCATCATCGTGCCGAGCACGACCGTGAACAGGAGGTCCCGGCTCCGGAAACGGATTTTGGCGAAGCCGTAAGCGACGAACGAGTTGGACAACACGCTGCCGACGACGACGAAGCCGGATATGAACAGCGTATTCAGCGTATATCGGGTAAACGGCGCCGAATTCCACGCTTTCACGTAGTTGGACCATACGAATTCCGACGGCCACCACGTCGGCGGGTAAGCCATGACCTCCTGCATCGTTTTGACGGACGTCGCGAACATCCACCATAGCGGAGAGAGGAACAGCAAGCTTCCGGCTATCAGGACAAGGCTGACGACGACCTGGTTCGTCCGCTTGCGCAGCAGCCTGCTCTGGTAATAATTGCGGAAAATCGGGTTGCGGTTCGCGTTCACTTGTTGTCTCCCCCCTCGTAGTGAACCCAATGCTTCGCGAATTTCAGGTTCAGCAAGGTGATCGCCATGACGATAACGAGCAGGGTCCAGGCCATCGAGGATGCATAGCCCATGTCGAAGACGCGGAACGCTTTGTTCCATAGATGGAAGTTATAGAACAGAAGCGAGTTCATCGGGCCTGCCGTCCCTTCCCCTCCGGACATAATGTAAGCTTCCTGGAAAATTTGGAAGGCGCCGATCGTGCTCGTGACGAGATCGAAAAAAATAACCGGCGTAATCAGCGGAATCGTAATATGCCGGAATCGACGATAGGCGCCGGCGCCGTCGATCTCCGCGGACTCGTACAGCGACGGGGGGACGTTCTGCAGCGTGGCGAGGTAGAGCAGCATTCCCCCGCCCAGGCTCCACATTTTCATGATAATTAGCGACGGCTTCGTCCAGTTCGGATCGAACAGCCAAGCGGGACCTTGAATGCCTATCCAGCCCAGCATCGTATTGACCAGGCCGGTAGACGGGCTGAGCAGCTGCATCCACAGCAGGTAGACGCCGACCCCGGACAATACCGCCGGCAAGTAGAAGATCGTCCGGTACCATCTCATCCCCGGCACGCCTTGATTCAGCAGGATGCCCAGGAAGATCGCCCCGACCGTCGTGATCGGCACCATGAACGCAACGTAATAGACGGTATTGTACAGGGAAGTCCAGAACAATTTGTCGTACATAAACATCTCGATGTAATTGCGCAGACCGATAAAATCGAAACGCGACGTTATATTGTAATTCGTAAAGCTGGCATAAAGCGAAAAGAGCATCGGACCCGCGGTAAAAACCAGAAAGCCGAGCAGCCACGGCGAAATGAATACGAAACCTTGAAATTCTTCCTTCGCTCTCAGCCTGTTGCGGCGCTGCTTCGCGGCTTGACGGATTTCGTTCGCTTCCCCGGTCATCGGCATTCTCTCCCATCAAGAGCAAAGGAGCAGCAACAATCGAACTCGCTGCTCCTTCTCCTCCTTTATTCATCCGCCAAAATCCGTCTTACTGTTTGGCCTTCTCCCTTGCGATCAGATCCTCGACATCCTTCTGGGCTTGCGCCAAAGCTTGCTCGGGCGTCTTCTGGCCCAGAAGCGCGGCGTCGATCTGCGGATTTTTCAAATCCCAATATTGCGGCGCTTCCAGCGGCATCGGATTGATTTTCGTCCATTTCATGTTGTCCACGGCGAATTGGTACACTTCTTTGCCTTTCGCGTTCAAGCCCTCGTGGTTGACCGCCGATTCGGCGGCCGCGATGTTCGCCACGTTGTCGAAGTTCAGCGCCGCCCAATGCTCTTGCGCTTGCGGGCCTCCGAGCCACTTCAGGAATTCCCAGGCGGCGTCCGGGTTTTTCACGCCCGCCGGGATTTCGACGACGAATCCGCCCCCGGACGTCCAGTGCCCGTTGCCCGGAGACTTCTCCGGCACGGCCGCGACGCCGAAATCCATGTCCGGCGCGTAATCGCGAAGCTGCGTGTAGAACGTTCCCGTCGTGACGATCATCGCGACTTTGCCCGCGATGAACGGATCCGCCTGCTGGCTGCCGAACTCCGCCATGAACGCGTCTACCGTGCTTTGGCCCAAGCGCTCGGTCCATTTGTTGATCCAGTGGATCGCTTCCCGCTTGGCCGGCGTATCGATCGTCACGTCGCCCGTCGCATAGTTGAAGTAGCTGTTGCCGTCGGCCTCCGCGTTAAGCAGCCAGGCGTCGTAGCCGAAGTTGCCCCACAGCGGATAGAAGCCGATCCGGTCGTAGCGGTTGCCGGATTTCTTGTCGAGCTGGATCGCGTATTGCTCCAGTTCGTCCCACGTCGTCGGCGGTTTTTCGGGATCGAGGCCCGCTTCCCGAAAAGCCTCTTTGTTATAGAACAGGAATCTCGTGTCCGTGTTGAATGGAAGCGCATACACGTCGTCGTTATAAAGCACGGTGTTCCATAATTCCGGATAGAACCACTCTTTAACGTTGTCTCTTTCCACGTACTCCGTGATCTTGGTCACTTGGCCGTTCGCCGCGCGCGCCGGTCCGTTGTTGATATCCTGCACGATGACGTCCGGCGGGCTGCCGGCCGCGATCGCCGCCGTGCTTTTCGTCCAAATGTCGCCCCAAGGCAAATAAGTATGCTTGACGAAAATGCGGTCTTGCGATTCGTTGAATTCGTTAATGATTTTCTCGATGATCGGTCGGCGCGTCTCGGAGCCCCAGAACGTCCAGAAGTCCAGCTCGACCTTGCCGGCCGGCGCCGACTCGCTTGCGGGCGGACTGCTTTCGCTCGCGCCTCCGTTCGACGGCGCCGCCGGCGAGCCGTTGCCGCCCTTGTTCCCGCCTCCGCTACATGCGGCCAATAACAAACTCAGCGTCAAAACGAGCGATACCCACATCGTGACCGATTTCCATTTCATTTCGAATGACCTCCCGGAAATGAGTTGAAAGACGCACAATACCACGTTGTTTGTACCTAGTTGTATTCGCTTACATGCAGGATTATGTGGTTTTGTGATTTCATTTTCCACGAAAGGCCACATCATGTCAACCCCTTTTGCTCAAAAACCCAAAAAAGCGTAATTACGACCCTCAGCAGCTTCATGAGGACGACCCCGACGGAGATCGAGGAATCGGCCATCGTGGACGGACATCCCCCAGACAGCAAAAACGCCTTCGGCATCTTCTGATGCCAAAGAAGATTACGGAGATCGGATTACGAATTGTATTTCGTACAACTAATTCAGGTCCAATTTGACCCATTCCATTCGATAATTGCATAAATACAACTAATTGAGCCTCTTTCACTTCATTCTCGCCCAGTTTGGACAGATTAGTTGTATTTCGTGCATTTATATCAAAAATCCGCAAAATTTCCGGATATTTTATTGTACTGGATACAACTCGTGTAAGGAATGTGTGGTGGGGGCGTGAGGCGGAGGTATAGCGGCGGAGATTCGCGGTTGCGGAGACGCGGAGTGCGAAGGTGATGTTCCGATATTCCGCGTACCTTTCGCCCCGCCTTGCTCCATCGCCCGCCGCCTCGTCTGCCTCACTGCTCTGGGCCGTTCGGACAGAGGATCCGCTAATTGTGAACAAAACCGGGTTTTGCGCACCTTTGCGGACTCAGGATCCGTTATTTGGCTTCGAGATTACGATTTCGGCCATGGATCGTCGAAATAGCGGATCGTCTGTCCGAACCGCCATCAAAATGAGGGGGGGTCTACAAAATAAGGTCCCCTGTGTCCGATCCACCCGCCCAAGTACCAAGTCTGCCGGCCCCCGGATCCATCGCTGCCGCACCACGCCTGCCGGTGTCCGTCCCTCAGCATCGCATCAAGTGAAATCGTTGCCTTCTTATCCTTTCTGGCGCGAACGAAAAACGGCCGCCAGGGTCTCCCCCTGGGGCCGTTCCGTTCTAACGCTGCGGCATTCGCCGCATCAATTCAGGAAACCTTCCAAAGCGATCGTCGGTCTCATATCCGCTTGCCAAGCGCCCTTGTTGTAGCCGCCGTTATACCCCGGCGTCGCCTGGGGCTCCCAGTAGAAGACGCCCAAGCCTCTGCCCCCGGAAATTCCGCGAACCTTGGTCTTGATGTCGGAGATGAAGCTCTTCGCGGCCGCGGCCTGATTGTAGTCCATGCCGATCTCCGTGATCATGACGCTTTTGCCGTACCTGGAAATCATGTTGTTGGCGTTGCTGATCGTCTGATTCACCCTGGTCGCCCAATCCGAGCTGCTCGGATACAGCGACATGCCGATGATGTCGAAGGTCGCGCCGTTCGCGATCAGCCCCCCGATATTCCAGACGTATAACGAGTTGTCGTAACCGTTCGACAGATGGACGATCGTTCTCGTCGAGGAAGAGATCGATTTGACGGCGTTGTTGCCGGTGTTCACGAGCCAGGCGTAATTGCGCATGTTCAGAGAGGCTTTGCCGTCGTCCCAGAGCATGCCGTTGTTCGTCTCGTTGCCGATCTGCACCCAGTCCGGCGTTACGCCCCTGCTCTGCATGGCGGTCATGACGTCACGAGTGTGATTCCAGACGGCGTCCATCAATTGCTGGAACGTATAGCCTCTCCAAGCCGCGGGCTTCGTCTGCTTGCCCGGATCCGCCCAAGAATCGCTGTAATGCAGCGTCAGCATGACGCTCAAGCCGGCGTTCTTGGCGCGTTGCGCCAGTGCGGCCGCCCGATCTTTGTTCATGTAGCCGTTGCCGTAATTGTTCGACGGATTCACGAACACGCGGATGCGCACCGAGTTGATCTGGTAATCCTGCTTCAGAATTTGCAGAATGTCCCGCTGGGCGCCGTTTTTGTCCTTCCAGGCGTAGCCCTGCGCTTCCATGCCCGGCACCCAGCTAATGTCGGCCCCTTTGGCGAATGCTGGTGCGGCCGTCGCTTCTCCGACCGGCGCGATCGAACCGGGCAGCAGCGACAAGCCGAGCAGAACCGCCGCGACCAACGTCCCGATGGCTTTCTTGAACATCTTGAACTCTCTCCCTCGCGAATGTATTCAGCACGTTTCCCTCCTCCCGCTATTCATCCAGTCTCCCGACAACCTCCCTCCTTGTCTTTCAACGCCATTGTATAGCGCAAATCGAAGGGGCTACAGGATACGATCGCAACATTCCGTGTTTTATCGCAATCGGTTAACCCTCCGGCGCATGCCGAACAGCCCGAACTTCCATGTCCAGGCTGTTCCCTGCCGTCATACTGTCGGAGCATTCAACCGTTAAGTCGGTGCTTGGCGTCCGCTTATTTTTTCTTGCCTAGCTTCAGCAATTCTTCCTCCGTCAACCCCGTCGCTTCAACGATTGTGCCGATGTCGACGCCAAGCTTCAACAGCTTGCGGGCGACAGTGGTTTTACCTTGCTGCATGCCCTGCTGCATCCCCTCTTTTTGACCTTGCTCCCTCCCCTTCTTCAACACTTCAGGGTCGATGAACGTCTTGATCATTCGGCTAACCTCCTCGGTTTGTTGATCGTCTCCATAGCTTCTGTACAAGTATTTCAATCGCCTCTTCTCGTCGTCCGGTCGGCGGCTTGCCGCAATACGGCGCATGTTTTTCCGCGAGCGGAACACCTGCAGAGGAAGCAGGGCGAACAAGCGCCGCTCCTGCAGATCCTGAGGAGAGTCCAGTAGCGTATTGAGCACGCCCTAATTGGGAACAGCCCGCAAAATATCAATCCGTGTCCCCCGGGCAGCGCCCTCATTTTTTCTTGCCGAGCTTCAATACTTCCTCCTCGCTCAGCCCCGTCGCCTCCACGATCGTGCCAATGTCGACCCCAAGCTTCAACAGCTTGCGGGCAACCGCATTTTTTTCTTGCTGCATGCCTTGCTGCATGCCTTGCTGAATGCCTTCTTTTTGTCCCTGCTCTCTTCCCTTCTTCAACACTTCGGGGTCTATGAACGTTTTGATCATCCGGCTAACCTCCTCGGTTTGTTGATCGTCTCCACAGCTTCTGTACAAGTATTTCAATATGTTATCGAGAACTTGCAGCAGCCGGTCGATATCCCCTAGCCGCAGCAGTCGTTGATGGTGAAGATCCCGGATGACGTCCAGCGTCTGCCCGATCGTGGTCTTGAGCCGTTCGAACTCCTGGGCGAACATTCGTCTCTTCTCGTCGTCCGTTCGGCGGCTTGCCGCGATGCGGCGCATGTTTTTCCGCGAGCGGAACACCTGCAGCGGAAGCAGGGCGAACAAGCGCCGCTCCTGCAGATCCTGAGGAGAGAGCGTCCAGTAGCGCAGCACCGGCACCGTGTAGACCGTCTCCAAGCCGTCCGGCAGAAGCAAGCGAAAAGAAAGCTCGTCGCCGACCGCTTCGTTTTCCTCCAGAAAAATGACGATCTGACGTGGAAAAGCGATGAGCGGCATTCCTTTACGCCCTCTGCTATCCTCGGTCCCCGAAGCCAGCTCCACCGCTTTTTCAAACCCGTAGCGAAACATACGGATAACCATCGACTGATCGTTTAGCGTCTGAAACTCGACATGATAATGAAAAGTGCCGCGGGCGGTAACCAGCTTCAAAAACAGATCGCCGACGATGCGGTCGTACCCGTCCGTAATAAACTCCGCGTTGCCGTAGTGGATCGATTTGACTTCCTCGTTCGCGAACCGCTCCCCGAACAAACCGTTGATGAGCTGAACCGTCAGCCGCTTCGATAAGCGGAACAGCACGCGCATCATTTGATCGAGCTTGAGCTTCTCCCTTGCGTCTCGATCCGACAGCTTCATTATACTACACTTCCTTTCCGGCTTCATGACGCAAAAAAGCACACCCCCGAACGCTCCAAGCGCTCGTCGGGGTGTGCTTCACTCACCGATTTCCTTATACCGTAGGCTTATTGTAGCAGACTCGGGACCGCAGGTAAAGCTTGAGTCGCAGGCAGCGCAGGCAGCCACATGGAGTGACTGTTCCGCTCTTTTGGTACACCCATAATGCGCCTGCAAAAGTATTGAGCACCCGCTTATGGGGAACAGCCCGCAAAATAGCAATACCGTGTCCCCCGGGCAGCGCCCTCATTTTTTCTTGCCCAGCTTCAATACTTCCTCCTCGCTCAGCCCCGTCGCCTCCACGATCGTGCCAATGTCGACCCCTAGCTTCAGCAGCTTGCGGGCTACCGCGTTTTTTTCTTGCTGCATGCCTTGTTGCATGCCTTGCTGCATCCCCTGCTGAATGCCTTCTTTTTGTCCCTGCTCTCTTCCCTTCTTCAACACTTCGGGGTCTATGAACGTCTTGATCATTCGGCTAACCTCCTCGGTTTGTTGATCGTCACCGTAGCTTCTGTACAAGTATTTCAAAATATGATCGAGAACCAGCAGCAACCGGTCGATATCCCCTAGCCGCAGCAGTCGTTGATGGTGAAGATCCCGGATGACGTCCAGCGTCTGCCCGATCGTTGTCTTGAGCCGTTCGAACTCCTGGGCGAACATTCGTCTCTTCTCGTCGTCCGATCGACGGCTTGCCGCAATACGGCGCATATTTTTCCGCGAACGGAACACCTGCAGCGGAAGCAGGGCGAACAAGCGCCTTTCCTGCAAATCGCGGGCAGAGAGCGTCCAGTAGCGCAGCACCGGCACCGTGTAGACCGTCTCCAGACCGTCCGGCAGAAGCAGCCGAAAAGCAAGCTCGTCGCCGACCGCTTCGTTTTCCTCCAAAAAAATCACGATCTGACGGGGGAACGCGATGAGCGGCATGCCTTCTCTTCCTTTGCCGTCTTCCGTCCCCGCTGCCAGTTCCACCGCTTTCTCGAACCCGTAACGAAACATGCGGATGACCATCGATTGATCGTTTAACGTCTGAAACTCGACATGATAATGAAAATTGCCGCGAGCCGTAGCCAGCTTTAAAAACAGATCGCCAACGATGCGGTCGTACCCGTCCGTAATAAACTCCGCATTGCCGTAGTGGATCGATTTGACTTCCTCGTTCGCGAACCGCTCCCCGAACAAGCCGTTGATGAGCTGAACCGTCAGCCGCTTCGATAAGCGGAACAGCACGCGCATCATTTGATCGAGCTTGAGCTTCTCCCTTGCGTCTCGATCCGACAGCTTCATTATACTACACTTCCTTTCCGGCTTCATGACGCAAAAAAGCACACCCCCCGAACGCTTCAAGCGCTCGTCGGGGTGTGCTTCACTCACCGATTCCTAATTTTGCAGATTTATTAATTTATTGTAGCAAACTCGCACCCGCAGGTAAACCTTATGTCGCCAGCAGCTTTTCCAAGTGTCGGACGGTCGGCGTCAGGTTGGCGAAAAAATACGCTTCCCGCAGCCGGCGCGACGGCGCGCTCGTCTGCACGTAGCCAGCGCTGCCTTGATGAAGCATGTTCGCCTGAACGGCCTGCAGCGTCAAGTAGACGGCATCGCGCCGAACCTTGAGCAGCGCCTTCCACGCGCTCCCCTCTTCCAGGCCTGCGGCCAGGCGATACGTCGCTTCGCGCAGGCGCTCCAATTCAAGCTCCAGATGCTCCGGCTGAACGGGGAGCAGGCCGTTGCAGCCCCCCTGCTTCTCCTTCGCCTGCCGGATAGAGCGGATTGCGGCGGCCGTTACGCCGAGACCGAGCGGAATTTGGTAAAGCACGAATTCCGGCCGTACCCGGCCGACGAATTCGTCCGCCCGTTCCGACACGATCCATTCCTCCGGCGCTTTCACGCGCTCGAACGAGCAAGCGTACGTGGCGCTGCCGTTCAGCCCGAGGAACCCGAGCCGCTCTTCCAGCTGCAAGCCTGCCGCCCCCCAGGGGAAGAACGCCATGACGCGCCCGCCATCCGGCGTCGCCGATACGGTCGCGAACCAATGTCCCGCGCCAAGGTTGGACACCATCGGAAGCTGCCCCGACACTCGATAGCCGTCGGCTTCCCGCTCCGCCTTCAAATAAAGCTTGTCGATGCCGGCGTAAAACTTCATCGGGTTGGACAGGCCGGTGCCTCCGCGAAGCTCCCCGCTCTCCAGACCCGGGAGCAGCATCCTGCGCAAAGCGTCATTGCCGCTATGCCGAACATAAGTCAACGCGGCCAGATGACACCATAGGTTAAAAGCGGTCGTCATGCACGTCTTAGCGGTCGTCTCCACGATCCGGACGCCCGCTGCCCTGACGTCCTCCGGCCGATTCCCTTCCGAGCGGAAAAAACCGTCCCTCCCGAGCGCCGTCATATATTCTAGAGGGTAATAAGCTTCGCCATCGATCTTCTTAACGCTCGGCTTCAGCAGTGTTTGAATCCGCTTTTCAAGCAATCCGCCTTCGCAGATCGGTTCGCCGGTCGCCATACGGCTCACTCCTGCGTCCTGATGGCCGTGAGCGCGTCGATCGGTGCACGCACCGCTTCCCGCGCCCGCTTGACGGCTTCTTCGTCGGGCGCCTTGTAGAAGCACAGGCACTTCGTCATATCCTCGCACACGTACGTTCGCGAGAACGACACCTCCGGCACCTCGGCGTAATGGACCGAGTTTTTCCTTTTGCGCTCCAAATACTGCTCCATCGTCAAATGCTCCGGCAAGTTCCATTCCACGAGATAGTTCAGCCCTTCTCCCTGCGGCTTGACCTCCTCCGGCTGCTTGCCGATCAGACGCACCTCCTTCAGCAGCTCGGCCGATATCGATGCCGCCGCGAGCGCGGCCCGCGCCGCCTCCTCGCCGCCTTCGACGATGAAGAACGCCCTCTCGAAGCCTTGCGAGACTTGAACTTCCAGCAGCTTCGCGCCGCGTTCTCCCAGCGCCCGCTGCAGCTCGTCCGTCCGTGCCCGAAATGCCCCTTCGTCGGGGATATTGCCGTCCAAATTCGATTCGATCAAATACAAGGCCAACTCAAATCTCTCCTTTTGCAGTCAAATCGCAGAAATTGTGATTTTAATATACTTGGTGTAAAATTTATACTCATAGAATACGATTCCATCGGAGGTCCATGATGAAAGACCGCTACGACTTGCCGTGCAACATTGCCCAGACGCTTAATCTGATCGGAGACCGCTGGACGCTGCTGATCATTCACGAGATTCTGGTCGGCCGCACGACGTTCAGCGAGATCAAGAAAGCGTTGAAGGGGCTCTCCTCCAAGCTGCTCTCGGACCGGCTGAAGGATCTGGAGGAGCTTGGGCTGATCGAATCCAATCTGTATTCCGCCCACCCTCCCCGTTACGAATACAAGCCGACGCAGAGCGCCCAAGAGCTGGAAACGGTTTTCCACGCCTTCCTGCTATGGGGCCGGAACAATCTCAAGAAGTGCTATAAAAAGCTGGTTCACGTCTCCTGCGGCCACGAGGTGCGTCTCGTCTGCTATTGCGAGCATTGCCGGACGAACGTCGAGAACGTCGTCGCCGTCGAGCTCGAGCCGTCTGCGGCTCGTTGAGCCGCTTTCAATCCTCGCGAACGATGCCCCACAGCTTCTCCATCCGGCGTTCGAACAGCCGCACGGCTTGATCGAGCAGCAGCCCGCATAGTCCGATGAAGACGATGCCGGCAAGCACGAGATCGAGCCGGATCATGTTGCGGGCGTCGACGATCAGAAAGCCGAGACCGGACTGCGTGCCGACCATTTCTCCCGAAACGAGGAAAATCCAGGCGGTGCCGACGGCGATGTGCAGCCCGCTTGCGATCGCCGGAAAAGCGGCGGGGAAGACGATTTTCGTCAGCAGCGCCCGCCTGCCCAGCTCCAGATTGTGCGCCAGCTTCAGAAAGCTCGGATTGACTTTGCGAACGCCGGACACGGTGGACAGCAGCACGGGGAAAAACGCCGCCAAAAAAATGATCGCGATCGCGGGCGCGTTGCCGATCCCGAACCACAGCACGATAAACGGCGACCACGCGATCGGAGACACCGGACGGATCAGCTGTACGATCGGATCGATGAACCTCCACAGCCGCTGTAGCCTCCCCAGCACCAAGCCGAGCGCGACCGCCAGCACCGCTGCGGATAAGTAGCCGGCCGCGAAGCGAAGCAGGCTGACCTTCAGATGGACGAACAGCGTGCCCGAAGCGATCATCTCGGCGATCGACTCGGCGACGCCGAGCGGGGACGGCAGCAGCGATTCCTCGTACCGTCCCGTCCAGACGACCGCTTGCCAGACGGCGAGCAAGACGACGAAGCCGACGATCACATAACCGGTTTTGCTCAGCGCCTTCATGCCTTACAACGCCTTCTCGATCAACGAATTGTCGACGAACTCCGCGAACGTCGGCGGCTTCTCCGACAACCCCATCTCGATCATGTACGCCCGCAAGATTTCGTAAGACGCCTCGTCAAGCTTCAAGTCCTCATATTTAATCCATTGCAGGGACAGCTCCAGCACCTCGTCCTCGACGTTCATGTATTTTCCTACGATCGCTTTCATGTCCCCGTCCTTCTGTTCCGCCTTCTTGCCGGCCTCCACGTATTTCGCCACGAGCTCCTCCGCGGCTTCCCTGTCTCCGGAGATCAATTCGCCCCTCAGCACGAGCGCGCAGTCGACCGAATCGGGCCACAGCTCCTCCGACTGGAACAGCACCTTGCCTTTATCGATCACGACCGACTTCGCCCCGAACGGCTCGGCGACGACGTAGCCGGCGATTCTGCCTTCGGCCAGCGCGGCCGGCATCTCGGCGGGCGGCAATTGAATCGCCTCGACGTCCGCATATTGCAGCCCTGCGCCCTTGAGCATCTGGTACAGCAAAATGTTATGCGTGGAAAATTTGTGCGGAATCGCGAACGGCTTCCCTTTCAGATCCTGCACGGTGTCGATGTCCGGCGCCGCCACGATGACGTTGCCGTCCTTATGCCCGAGCGCGACCGCCTTCAGATCGATTCCTTGCTCCTTCGCCTTCATCGCCAGCTCGATCAGGACGGACGCCCCGTCGATCTTCCCGGTGTTCAGCGCGTCCATCAAGTCGGGCCACGAGCCGAACTTGACGAGCTTCAGCTCGAAGCGGTCGAAGCCGGCCTTGCCCAACTCCTCCTCTATGTAGAGCGGGGCCGCGTGCGTAATCGGCAAGTAGCCGATCTGGATCGTCCGCTTCGGACCTTGAGAGGCTTCTTCCGCTCCCGTCGTCTTGCCGTTCGAGCCGCAGGCGGCAAGCAGTGCCAATGCGAGCATGACCGCGAGCAGCGCGGCCGCCTTGCTTCGAAAAACGTTGTTTCCCATGTCGATAAGACCTCCCGCTAGATCGTAAACTCCTCTTCCGCCGCCGATCCCGAGAACCGGAACTGCTCCAGAATCAGCTTGCGGTAATGCTGGAAATCGCCGTGCCCGCGATCTCTCGGCCGAGCGGCGCCGATGGCGATTTCCTTGGCGATCCTGCCCGGGGACGGCTGCATGATCAGCACCCGATCCGACAGGTAGACCGCCTCGTCGATATCGTGGGTCACGATGATGACGGTGGCGCGTTCTTTCTCGTGGATGCCCAGCAGTTCGTCCTGCAGCGCGTACCGCGTGAACGTGTCGAGCGCCGCGAACGGTTCGTCCATGAGCAGCAGCTCGGGCTGCATCGCCAGCGCCCGGGCCAGCGCCGCACGCTGCTGCATCCCGCCGGACAGCTGGTGCGGGAAAGACGAGCTCCTGTCCTCCAACCCGACCAGCTTCACGTAACGCATCGCGCGCTCCCGCTGCTCTTGCTTCGGCAACCCCAGCGGCTCTAGGCCAAGCTCCACGTTGCCGAGCAGGGAACGCCACGGAAGCAGGCTGTAGTCCTGGAACAGCATGACGCATTTGCGGCTCGGTCTTACGACCGGCTCGCCTCCGATCGAGACGGCTCCCGAATCGGCCTTCTCGAAGCCTCCCACCACGTTGAGCAGCGTGCTCTTGCCGCAGCCGCTCGGTCCGAGTAGCGACACGATCTCCCCCTTCCGAACCGTGAAGCCGATATCGTCGAGCACGCGCTCCGCCCCGCCCTCCCGCGGGAACGATTTGTTCAGGCGTTCTGCCTGTACGGCGGGCAAGTGGCTCATTTCCGCAACAGCTCCTTTGCGCATTTCCTTGTATTCTCGATCGGAAGGTCGGCCCGTGCCGTCCCGCTTCCGTTTCAGTCGCTTCAAGCGGCCTTGTCAGCGCGCTGAATACCTCATATATCCAATGAGTTTAATCGGTATTATAGTCATAATATTTTACTTTGTATAAAAAAGCAACACACTGGCGAAAAAAAATAAGCTACAGCAAACATTAGCGTAACCTGGGCGCGTTAATCGATATCGTCGAGCATCTCGGCGGTCGTGGTCCATGCCTGCAATAGGCGTGGACCGCACCGAGCGGTTTAGCCGATTACCTTCTCGGCGGCATAACGGTTCTCCGGGATCTTCAGGCCCAGATTGCCCCGCAGCGTATCCGACTCGTATTCGGTGCGATAGACGCCGCGCTTCTGAAGGATCGGGATCACGAGCTCGACGAAATCGCGCAAGCCGCTCGGGAACTGGGAGTGAATAATGAACCCGTCCGCGCCCTCCTCCTCGTGCCATTGCTGAATCAGATCGGCGACATGCTCCGGCGTGCCGACGAACTGTCCGCGCGGCGTCGCCGAGCGGAGGGCGACTTGACGCAGCGTCAGCCCTTCCTCGCGCGCCTGTTGCTTGATTTTGTCCGTGCCGCTGCGGAAGCTGTTGCTGCCCAGATCGCCGATATCCGGGAACGGTTCGTCCAGCGGATATTGCGAGAAGTCGTGATGCTCAAAGAAGCGGCCGAGGTAATCGAGCGCCTTCTCGATGCTGACGAGGCTCGCGACCTCCTGGTACTTGCGCTCGGCTTCCTCCAGCGTCCGGCCGATGATCGGCGAGATGCCCGGAAGAATCACGATATCGTCCGCCTCGCGGCCGTAGGCGATCGCACGCGTTTTCACGTCCTTGTAGAACGCCTTCGCCTCCTCCAGCGTCTCGTGTCCGGTGAAGACGGCGTCGGCTCCTTTGGCCGCAAGGTTTTTGCCGCTCTCCGACGAGCCCGCCTGGAACACGACCGGCTGTCCCTGCTTGGAACGGGCGATGTTGAGCGGTCCTTCCACGCTGAAATAGGGTCCCTTGTGGTTCAGCCGATGCAGCTTCGAAGGATCGAAGAAGACGCCCGATTCCTTGTCTCGGACGAAGGCGTCGTCCTCCCAGGAATCCCACAGTCCTCGCGTGACCTCGAGATGCTCCTCCGCGATTTTGTACCGTTCGTCGTGCGTCGGATGCTCCGGCTTCCCGTAGTTCCGGGCCGAGCCTTCAAGAGGCGAGGTGACCAAATTCCAGCCCGCACGGCCGCCGCTCAGATGATCCAGGGAGGCGAACTGGCGCGCCACTGTGAACGGCTCGCTGTACGAGGTCGACAACGTGCCGACGAGACCGATGCGGCTCGTGACCGAAGCCAGCGCGGAAAGCAGCGTCAGAGGCTCGAAACGGTTCAAAAAGTGCGGGATCGATTTCTCGGTAATGTAGAGACCGTCCGCGATAAAGACGAGATCGATCTTGCCGGCCTCGGCAAGCTGCGCCTGCTTTTTGTAGAACGGAAAGCTGACGCTGGCATCCGCAGGCACCTCGGGATGTCTCCATCCGGCGATATTGCCTCCCACGCCGTGAATAATCGCTCCGAATTTGATTTTTTTGCGCTGTGCCATTTCCGATTCCTCCCTTGATTTTTAGGCGTTGAGCGGCGCCGCATCCGTCAGGTTGAGGCGATAGCTTTTGACGAGGACGGTGCCGTTGTGAAACTCCTTGTCGTACGCCCGCTCGAAGCCGAGCCTCTCGTACAGTCTGACCGCGGAATCCATCATGTCCGATGTGTGCAGGTGCAGCGTATCCGCTCCCCATTCCCGGATGACCCGAACGCTTTCGCCGATTAGCTTCGCCGCGATTCCTTTCCCGCGCGCGCCCGGCAGCACGCCCAGCAGCCGAATGACCGGGTTGCGGATCTCAAGCTGCGGCAAGCCGTAGGCGGTGTCCGACGAATCGTAAATAAACACGCTGCCGACAAGCTCTCCGTCCAGCTCGGCCACGAGCCTTGCCTTCGTCGTAGGCGCATCGACGGCTTCCGCGATGCTTTCCTTATACTGCGTCCACCTTTCGGGCGACAGCGTCGCTTCGTACTGGCCGTACGCTCCGAGGAGCACGTTCAAGACCGCGTCGCGATCTTGCTCCTCCGCATGTCGAACGATCACTTGGCCGCTCGGCATCTTCTCCACCCGCTTTCTGAACCGCTTGATTCCCGGGAGCTTTTCTCCCCCTGCTTGATTCGCTCGATCTGCTCCAGATGATGATGAACGTGGTCGATGAACGCTTGCGCGATCGCCGCGACCGTCACGGTCCGACCCTTGAAGTTGACGCCCGACTTGCGCCAGTCCTCGGCGGACAGCCGCCGGAACAGCAAGCTGTTATAGCGCAGCAGCGCCTGAAAAGCAGCCAGCACGTCGGCGGCTCGTGCCTCGTTCGCCCGTTGTCCGGTCACCCACTCGTCCTGGCTGAACGCCGGAAGCACGGCCTCCGAATCGGCCAGCACCTCGCGAAGACGGAAGGAAACGACGAGATTGTGGTCCGTCAAATGCGTCAGCACCTCCGTCACGCTCCACGACCGCTCGGACGCCTTCCAGAGAAGCTGCTCGTCGTTCAATCCGGCAATGGCCTCCTGCAAATGGTCGTAAGTACGAAGATAATTTTCTATAGATACGGGAGATTGACTCATGGTACGCCTCCTTATGGAATGGTAGATCATGTGCGTTGTCGCCGTGATGGCTGCCCTGCGAATGCGGCGGATCGAAGGCGTCGATGAGCAGCGTCTTGAGCCCTCGGGCGACAGCTCGTAGCCCGCGCTCATCCCCGTCGCCCCGGCTCCGCGACGATAACGTCGTATCGTTTGCGCATGGCGGCTCCCTCCTTCATTTCAACGACGAGTCCGACAATCGGGACAGGGCGTCGGCGGCCAATGCGGCGAAGAACGACGCCCCGATCGGCAGCGCTCGCTCGTCTACGTCGAAGGCCGGATGATGCCATTCCTGCGGTCCCGACGTGCCGAGGAACAAGAAGACTCCCGGCACGCGATGTAAATAAAAGGAAAAATCCTCTCCGGCCGGCGAAGGGGTCGGTTCGACGACTTGAAGGCCGAGCGCCTTAGCCGTGACAACCGACTGTTCGGCCCACTGCGGATCGTTCACGACGGCGGGCGGACCGTCCAGCCAGCGAACTTTCGCCTCCGCGCCCAGCGCCGCGCCGACACCGGTGACGATCTGCTCGAAGCGCTCGCGCACTTTCGTTCGCACCTTCTCGTCGAACGTCCGCAAGGTGCCGTCGAACACGGCGTGATCGGCGATCACGTTCCAGGCCGTGCCGCTGCTCAGCCGCGTTACGCTGACGACGGCGCCGTCCAGCGCGCCGACGTTGCGGCTGACGATCGATTGCAGCGCGGTAATGATATGCGCGGAGGCGACGATCGGATCGATGCCCGCCTCCGGCACGGCGGCATGGGTTCCGAGCCCTTTGACCTCGACGACGAAGCCGTCGGCAGCGGCCATCAGCGGACCGGCCTTGATGCCGATCGCGCCGACCGGAAGATCCGGCTTGTTGTGCATGCCGAAAATCGCGCTTACGCCCTCCAGCGCGCCGCTTGCGATCACTTGCGAGGCGCCCTTCGCTTTCTCCTCGGCCGGCTGGAACAGGAAGCGTACCGTTCCTTCCAGCTCGGCCTCCCGTTTCTTAAGCAATAAAGCGGCGCCCAATACGGCGGCCGTGTGAAAATCGTGTCCGCAAGCGTGCATCTTGCCCGGGACGCGGGAAGCGAACGGGAGCCCCGTCTCCTCCTGCACGGGAAGCGCGTCGATGTCGGCCCGAATGGCGACGATCGGCCCGCCGCGCAAGCCGCCGACTTCGGCGACGACGCCCGTGCGGAGCGGATAATCCGCGATGCGGATGCCCGCTTCGCTCAGCCAGCCGCGGATCGCCTTCGTCGTTTCGAATTCCTCAAACGACAATTCCGGATTGGCATGAAGATGGCGCCTGATGGCGACTAATTGTTCGATAAGCGGCTCGGCCGCGAGTGCACGCATTGAAACTCCTCCTTACTCTCCTGTCCGTGCGAAGACGGGCCCACACCCTACGCCGGCTGCTCCTCGAAAGCCTCTTTCAGCAGCCGGAACGAGCGCACGCGCTTCTCGAAATCGGGAATGATCGTCGTGAAGATCAATTCATCCACGCCGTAGGTTTGTTGCAGCTCCAGCAGTCTGCGACGCACCGTCTCTTTCGTGCCTTTCGTGATGTCGGCGTCCCGGACTTCCGCCGTGTACGTCTCGCCCGCCTGCCGCGCGAATTCCTCCGCATGCTCCAGGGAGCCGACGTTCACGGTTTTGCCGCTGGCCAGCGTCACGCGGACGCTCTTGAAATGGCCGGCGAGCTCCGCCGCTTCTTCCTCCGTATCCGCCGCGATCACCGACAAGCCGAGCAGCGTTCGCGGCTCGCCGCCCTTAGCCCGGTTAAAGCTGCTGCGGTACGTCTCGAACGCTTCGCGCGCGGCGGCCGGGTCGTTGTTGATGAAGAGCGCGAACGCGTAAGGATAGCCTCGCTCCGCAGCCAGCTTGGCGCTCGCCGCGCTCGTTCCGAGCAGGTACACGTCTGCGGGCAGCTCCGGCAGCGGATTCGCCTGCAGTCCGGCGAGCGGCTCGCCGTCGGCGACCGGCCCGTGCAAATATTGCTCGAGCTGGGCCAGCTTCTCTTCCAGCGATTCCGGATCGGCGACGCCTTGCTGCAGCGCCTTCGTCGAGCGCGGCAGCCCGCCGGGAGCGCGTCCGATGCCGAGGTCGACTCTTCCCGGGGCAAGCGATGCGAGCACGTTGAAGTTTTCCGCCACCTTATAGGGGCTGTAATGCTGGAGCATGACGCCGCCGGAGCCGATGCGGATTTTATCCGTTCGGGCCAGCAGATGGGAAATGAGCACTTCCGGAGAAGCGCCGGCCATCTGCGCGGAATCGTGATGCTCGGACACCCAGAAACGCTCGAAGCCGAGCTCCTCCGCGATCTGCGCCAAGCGGACCGTATTGCGCAGCGCTTCGGACGGCGTCTGCCCGGGGAATACGATGCTCTGATCCAGAATACCGAGCTTCAGCGTCATCCTTATCTCTCCATTCCGTCTTTGTGAATTCGCTTTTAGATCGAATAAGAACTTTCCGAAGTGAACCTGGCCAGAAACTGCCGGGTTCTCTCTTCCTTGGGCGACTGGAAGATCGCTTTGGGAGGCCCTTCTTCGACGATCGCCCCCTCTTCCATGAATACGATATGGTTCGCCACCTCCTGGGCGAAGCTCATCTCATGGGTGACGATGATCATCGTAATGCCTTCCTTGGCGATGCGGCGGATGACGGCCAGCACTTCTCCTACCAGCTCCGGATCGAGCGCCGAGGTCGGCTCGTCGAACAGGATGACCTCGGGATTCAGCGCCAGCGCCCGGGCGATGCCGACGCGCTGCTGCTGTCCGCCCGACAGCTGGCTCGGATAAGCGTCCAGCTTGTCGCCGAGCCCGACCTTCTCCAGCAGTTCGACGCTTCGCTCGCGCGCCTCGTCCTTATGCAGCTTTTTGACGACGACGAGCCCCTCCATCACGTTTTCGAGCGCAGTTTTGTGCCGGAAAAGGTTGTACTGCTGGAACACCATCGCCGTTTTGCGCCTGAGCGCGTGAATGTCCTTCTTGGCGGGCTTCCGGCAGTTGACGGCGAATTCGTCGATCGAGATTTCTCCGTCGCCGGGCTTCTCCAGGTAGTTGATGCAGCGAAGCAGCGTCGTCTTGCCCGAGCCGCTCGGACCGAGAATCGCCACGACCTCGCCCTTGTCCACGGTCAGATCGATTCCCTTCAACACTTCATTTTTTCCGAACGCTTTGCGGATTCCTTTCAGCTTGATCATGCGACACCTCCGCGATTGTAACGGGTCACCCTTCTCTCCAGCAGCGCCGACAGCCTTTCGATCAGCACCGTCATCCCCCAGAACAGAAGCGCTGCGGCCAAGTACGCCTCGAAAAACTTCCAGTTCGTCGTCGCCACGATCTCAGCCCGGGCATTGATGTCGACGACCGACACGGTGAAGGCGAGCGTGGAGCCGTGCAGCATGCCGATAACGCTGTTGGTCAGGTTCGGCAGCGCGGCCGCGAACGCCTGCGGGAACACGATTCGGCGCAGCGCTTGCGGCGTCGTCATTCCGACCGCATGAGCGGCTTCCAACTGGCCCTTGTTCACCGCCAGCAGTCCGGAGCGGACGACTTCCGACAAATAGGCGCCTGCGGTAATCGAGAAGGAAAGGTAAGCGAAACCGATCATCGGAATTTGCGCGGACCGCACCGACCAGTCGAACCTCTCCGCCAGTCCGTCTACGACGAGAGGAATCGACACATATAGAATCAAAAGGTGCGTCAGCATCGGCGTGCCGCGGATGACCGTCACGTAAGCGGCGGCGATCCGGTGCAGCACCGGCACTCTGTACATCCTGCACAGCGCCACGCAAGTCCCGATCGCAAATCCGCACAGCACCGAGACGAGCGTAATCTTGAGCGTCGTCGGCACGGCGGGCAGCAAGCCGACGAGCGCCGTCCAGATGAACGAGAAATCCAGCTTCATGCCCGGGTGCCTCCCTTGCTCAGCGCGATTCCGGCGTTCGTGCGCTTCTTCAGCCATTTTTTCCCGAGGGGAACCCTCTCCGCATTGCCGGTTTCTTGCTCGTGCTTCAGCGTGCGGCGCTCGACAAGCAGGAACAGCCTTTCCAGAACGACGCTAAGAATAAAGTAAATCGCGGCCAAAGCGATATACGATTCGATAAAATGCCGGGACATCGTCGGCAGCGTCTGCGCCTTCCCCGTCAGCTCCATGACGCCGAGCGTGAACGCCAGCGACGTATCTTTCAGCGTAGCGATGACGAGATTCGCGAGAATCGGCACCGCGATCGCGAACGCCTGGGGGAAGACGATTCGGGTGAATGCCTTGAAGCCGGTCATTCCAACCGCGTATGCGGCTTCGACCTGCCCCCGGTCCACCGCGGTCACCGCCGCCCGAATGCCTTCGGATACGTAGGCGCCGCTGTGCAAGCCGTAGACGAGAATGACGAACGCGAGTACCGGAAGCCTCGTTACGTCAATTTGGATCAGCTTCAGCACTTCCGGGAGACCGTAATAGAACAGGAACAGCTGAATCAGGATCGGCGTGCCTCGGAAAAAGGATGCGTAGATTTGCGACAGCCTCTGCAACAAGGGGACGCGGTACAGCCGGGGGAGCGCGGCAAGCAGGCCGAACAGCAGACCCAGCACGATCGACGAGGCTACGATGAACAGAGAGATTTGAACGTAGGGCAGCAGCTTCACGAAATACCCGAACACGTACTGAATATCGAATTTTGCGCCCATATCGCGGACTCACCCTCTCGCCGTCAGTTTCCTATGCGGATTATTGTTCCGAGGTAAAATCTCCCCCCAGCCATTCGATGCTCAGCTTGGCGAGCGTGCCATCCGCCTTCAGCTCCTTGATCGCGCTGTCGACGGCGTCGGACAGCTTCTGCGCCTCTTCATCGTCCTTGCGGAACATGAACAAAATGTCCGCTTCGGAGAGCGACGGTCCGGTCGGTTTCAGCTTGCCTTCAGGATCGATAAGCGACAGCGCGAAGTCGGCGGCCAGCGTGGCGTCCACCCGTCCGGTGACGATCTGCTCGACCGTGTCGTTGGCTCCGCCGCTGCTGTATACGACCTTGATGGCGTTGTCGTTTTCTTTGTTGTAATTCTCGATAATTTGCGCCTGAGCGCTCGTCGCGCCTACGAGAACCTTCTTGCCTTTCAGGTCGTCGAGCGTTTGAATCGAATCGTTGTCCTTGGCGACGACGATTTTGTTTCTCCAGTGCGCATACGGTTCCTTGTTGAACAAGTATTTCTGTTCGCGTTCGGGGTTCTTCTCCATCTCGTGGGCGACGAAATCGATTTTCCTCGTCTCGAGGCTGAGCAGCAAGCTCTTGAACTCCTGCGTCTGGAACTCGAACTCATATTGCGGCAGGCGGTTATCGATCTCGCGTACAAGCTCGACGTCGAAACCGGTCAGCTTGCCGTTCTCGTCGATGAAGCAAACTTTCGGAAACTGCGTGCCTGTGCCGACGATGATCTTGGTCGCCGCGGCGGGCGAAGCTTCCGCGGTTGCCTGTTCGCTCGGCGCAGCCGCCGCCGGACCTGATGCCGGGGCTTCCGGCGAGGACGAGTTAGCCGCATTGTCGTTGTTGGCGCCGCAAGCGGCTAACGCGAGCGATAGAGCTAGGATGACGATGGACAGGCTTGTTTTTCTCATCACGATGATCCCTCCGCTTATCTGTTTAACGACCCAAATTAAACTTATAATTCCTACTGGATAAGTAAGATTTGGTGTTGGGATTAACGATAGCACCTCACCGCTTTTGCCGTCAATGGATTCGGTAATAGAGAACTTCTATCGATCGATTCAAATGTCCGATACGGCGAGAAAACAAGCCGAGAGGGCGCCGAGAACGAAGCTCGGCGCCCCCTCGGGCAAGCGGATTTTATGAACAACCTCTTAATTGCTTACCGATTGCGATGATCTCGCTCAGGAACTGCCCGTGCTCTCCCGGATTGGAGATGACGTTCGTCTGCAGGGCAATGCCGTCCGTACCCGGCACCCGAATCGGGAACAGCCTGCCGGCGGCGACCTCGCGCTTCACGCTCAGGCCGGGCAGAAACGAAATGCCCGTCTTGCCAAGCACAAGCTTCTTAGCCATCTCCGAATTGTCCGTCTGAATGCGGATGTTCGGCGGGCGGTCGAGATTCTCGAAGATGCGGTGCACCCTCAGCCAGTCCAGCGCCCCGCACTCGAAGAAGACGATCGGCTGCTCCGCGATCTGCTCCGCCGAGATCCGTTCAAGACCAATGAACGGATGGCCCTCGTAGACGTACAAGGAAATCGGATCCTCGTAAAATTTCACGGAATGCAAATTGGGATGATTCACGCCGCGAACGAATCCGATATCGACTTCCTTGTTCAGCACTTTGCCCATGATCTCGTCGGTAATGCCCGTTACGAACTTGTAATGGGTATTTGGAAAAAGACGTTCCAGCCTCGGAAGCAGCTCCGGAACGACGTAGTTGGACACGGTTACCGTGCAGCCGATCTTGATCTCTTCGGGAAGGGATCTCTTCCGGTTGACATGCAGCCTGCCCTTCTGATAGGTCAGCAGAAGCTGTTGGGCGTAGGGCAAAAACCGCTTGCCCTCCTCCGTAATGCGCACGCTTTTGCCTTGCCGGTCGAACAGCCTGCAGTCGAGATCGCGTTCCAGCGATTGGATGCGGGCAGTAACCGACGGTTGGGATAAATATAACGCTTCCGCCGCTTTATTAAAACTCCCGCAATGGATGACGTATACGAACGCCTCGACATTCTCGATATTCACCGTCATCCCTCCAAGGAGATTCTATTCGACTTCAAACACCATTTTATACCCAATATAATAAATCGGAATTATCGGAATGTAAAGATTAGCTTCAATCTCCCCAGACCGCTCAGCGAAACACCGATTCGCGCTTGAGGATGCGAACGCCGTGAACGTCGAGCGCTACGCTGCCTTCGACCGAAAAGTCCGTCTCCACATCCGTATAAGCCCGCCCGTCCAGGACGATCTCGTGCTTCCGACCGCTAAAATTTAGCAGGAACACGTGATCGTGCGCGCCGTCGCTGCGGACCTGGGCGGTTACGCCTTCCGGGAGAACGGCTTCCAGCGCCCGCGCGACGCCCGCCTCCTCGACGAGTTTGCCGTAAAACGCCGCATGGAACGCGTCCTCCATCCGCGCCGCGATATAATAGGCCCGCCCTGCGCCGAACCGGTTGACCGTCAACGCGGGGCTTCCGGCGTAAAACTCGTCGACATACTCGGCGAGCGCTTCCGCGCCTTCGAGATGAATCCGCTCGCACAGATCGCGCGCCTCGTATACGCCTTTCCGGCCGGACCCGGCCCATCCGCCGTCCGCGATCCCGACCCGGACGCGGTCCCGCTCGTGCAGCCCGTCGATCTCCTCGGCCCAGACGCCGAGCACCCGGCGCAGCGGCCCGGGAAATCCGCCGAGATAACAGAGATCGTTCTCGTCGACGACGCCGGACCAATACGTCGCGACGAACGTGCCGCCTTCCGCGGCGAACCGCTCGATCCGCTCTCCGACGCCCGGCTTGACCATATACAGCATCGGCGCAATCAACAGCTTGTACCGGCCGAAATCGTCCTCCGAGCCGATGATGTCCGTCGAGACGCCCATTTCCCATAATGCCCGGTAATGCGCGTGCACCGTCTCCTCGTAGCCGATTCCCCGGTTCAGCGGGCCTTGCGCGTCCTTGACCGCCCAGCGGTTGTCCCAATCGAACAAGATCGCCGCTTCCGCCGGAACTGTCGTGCCGAGCAGCTCGGTCAGGCCGGACAACGTTCGGCCAAGCTCCGCCACTTCCCGAAACACGCGGGTATGCTCGTGCCCGGCATGGTCGACGACGGCGCCGTGGAACTTCTCGCTGGAGCCGCGGCTTTTGCGCCATTGAAAATATTGCACCGTGTCGGAGCCGTGCGCGACCGCCTGGAGCGAGCTTAGCCGATGCATGCCCGGGCGCTTCAGCTTGCTGACCGGCTGCCAGTTCGTCTGGCTCGGCGTGCTCTCCATCAGCATGAACGGCCGGCCGCCCTTCAGCGAGCGGAACAGATCGTGGTTCATCGCGAACCATGACGCGACCCGCGCGTCGCCGTCCGCGCCGGCCTCGTGCCAGGTCGGATAGGCGTCCCACGAAATGACGTCCAGCGCGTCGGCGAACCGGCGGTAATCGAGCCCTTCGAACAGGTCCATCATGTTCGTCGTTACCGGCAAGTCGGGACGCACCGCCTTGAGCGGAGCGATCTCTTGCTTGCAGAAGTCGAGCGTCCGGTCGCTGACGAACCGCCGCCAATCGAGATTGTGGCCGTGGACCATCGTTTCCCCGTGCGGCGACGGGGACTCGAGCTGCGCCCAATCCGTATACGTATGCGACCAGAACGCCGTCCACCAGGCGCGGTTAAGCGCGTCCAGCGTTCCGTATTTTTCGCGCAGCCATGCCCGGAACGCCTCCTGGCAATAGCCGCAATGGCACTCGCCGCCGTATTCGTTGGAAATATGCCAGCCGACGACAGCCGGATGGCGCGCATAGCGCTCGGCCAGCTTGGCGTTTATGATCGCCGTTTTCTCCCGGTAGACGGGAGAGCTGTAGCAATGGTTGTGCCTGCCGCCGTGCAGATTGCGCTTCCGGTCGGGTCCGACGCGAAGCACCTCCGGATATTTCCGCGACAGCCAGGCGGGACGCGCGCCGCTCGGCGTCGCCAGCCAGACGTGAATGCCGCCCGCGTACAGCCGGTCGAGCACGCCGTCAAGCCAGGCGAATTCGAATCGGCCTTCCTCCGGCTCCAGCGCCGCCCAGGCGAAAATGCCGACCGACATGACGTTGCAATTCGCCAGCTTCATGAGCCTGACGTCTTCCTCGAGCGTCGCCGGGTCGTCCAGCCATTGGTCGGGATTGTAATCCGCGCCGTGCATGAACGCGGGAAGCCGATCGCTGATCGGGGGATATCGTCCGTTGATCATCTCGGGTTGCCTCCTGAATCTTCTGTCGTTGTTTATTCCTTAACCGAGCCCAACACGAGCCCTTTGACGAAAAACTTCTGCAGGAACGGGTAGACGATCAGCACCGGCAACGCCCCGATGAAGATTTGCGCCGCGTTGATCGTCTTCTGGCTGAGCAGCTCGAACTCCGCCTTGCTGAAGCTCATCGAGCTGAGATCCCGCGACACGATCACCGTCTGTAAGTAAGTCGCGAGCGGGTAATCTTCCTTGCGGCTCAGGTAGAGCAGGCCGTCGAACCACGAATTCCAGTGCCACACCATCGCGAACAGGCCCAGCGTCGCAAGCGCGGGCAGCGACAGCGGCAAGTAGACGCGGAACAAGATGCCGAAGTGGCCCGCCCCGTCGATCAGCGCCGCTTCCTCCAGTTCTTTCGGAATGCCGCGGAAAAAGTTCATCAGCAAAATCGTCAGCCACACGTTGACGACGCCGGGCAGCACGAGCACCCAGAACGAATCCATCAGCCCGAGCCTCAGAATGACGATGTAGAACGGAATCAGCCCGCCGTTGAAAATCATCGTGAAGACGAACAGCCAGGCGTATACCGACCTTCCTTTGAACAGCTTGTTTTCCTTGGACAGCGCGTAAGCCGCGAGGCAAGCGACGAGCAGGATCGCCGCCGTGCCGATAATCGTTCTTTTCGCCGATACCCACAACGAATTCAGGAAAATGGGGTTGTCGATCGTCTTCCGGTACGCTTCTACGGAGAAATCGACCGGCCACAGCCCGACGAGATTGGCGTCCGCCGCCGCTTTGGCGCTGAAGGACACGGCGAACACGTGAATGAGCGGGACAATGCAGGCGAGCGCCAGCAAAATCAGAAAAACCGTATTGCACGCGTTGAAGATCCGATAGGGCGTCGTTTTATAATACATGGCTTCCTCCCCCTCCTTAGAACACCCGGTAGTTCGCCCATCTGTAAGCCATCCGGTACGAAATGACGATCAGGATCATGCTGATGACGGACTTGAACAGGCCGACCGCCGTCGCGAAGCCGAAGTTGCCGTCGTTGATGGCCGTCCGATAGACGAACGTGTCGATGATGTCGCCTTTGTCGTAGACGAGGGAATTGTACAGGTTGAAAATCTGGTCGAAGCCCGCGTTCAAAATGTTGCCGAGAGACAGCGTGCCGACGACGATCGCCATCGGAACGAGCGACGGAATCGTAATGTGCTTCGTTTGCTTCCACCGGGACGCGCCGTCGACTTCGGCCGCTTCGTACAGGGAAGGGTTAATGTTCGCGAGCGCGGCGATAAACACGATCGTGCTGTACCCGAATTCCTTCCACACCTCGGAGACGACGACCGTGAAGCGGAACCAGTCCCCGTCCATCAGGAACGGAATCGGGCCGATGCCGAACGAGCCCAGCACCCGGTTGACGAATCCGCCGTCCGTGGAGAGGAAATTGACGAGGATGCCGCCTAGGATGACCCAGGACAGAAAATGCGGCAAATAAACGAGCGTCTGGATCGACCGGTTCAGGAAGCGTTGCCGCACCTCGTTCAGCAAAATCGCGAACACGAACGGCACCAGCAGGTTGAACACGATTTTGGATGCGGCGATGACGAACGTGTTGACGATCACCTGCACGCTGTCCTTCCGGTCGAACAAGGCTCGAAAGTGATCGAAGCCGATCCACTCCGAACCGCCGAAGCCGAACCAAGGCTTATAGTCCATAAAAGCCATGACGATGCCGCCCATCGGCAAATAATTGAAAACGATCAGGAACAGCAGGGCCGGAAGCACCATCAGATGAAAAGGCCAGGTTCGCTTTAGATAACCCATCAGGCTTCCTCCTTGCGCCATAGAATCTTGATGCGGGAAAAGACAGCCGGGGTTCGGCTGCCTTTCCGGTCCGTTCGGCGGATCATTTGGTCGATGCGTACCATTCGTTAACTTCCCGCGTCATCTCGTCTCCGCCGGAAGCTTTCCATTCCGCGACGAAACGATCGAATTCTTCCAGCCCTTTCCTGCCGTAGACGATTTCGTTGAACGCTTGAAGTTCGATCTTGTTCAAGTAATCGAGCTTCGATTGCATCGTCGGCGTGGCCGGCCCCGTAAACAGGTTCTTGAAGGAAATGTCCGGCTGCGACATGAGCACCTTGGCCGCGGCCGGCGTTTCCGGCCCGTAGTTGTTCTTGACTTCCTTCTCGAGACGCGTTTCCGGCTCTTTGCCGTCGGCCAAATTCATGAGCGCTCTCATCTGCGCGTCCGGAATGCGCGCCCCGTCCTTGACGAGCCAATAGCGGTTAATGTTCACTTCCCCGCCCGGAATGTCGTCCAGGTAGACCGGATTGCCGTTCGCGTCCAGATCGTAATCGTAGCCCTTGAACACGCCGACGTCCCATTGGCTGCCTTGGGCCGGGTCGGCCAAATGATCGAACAGATAGTTCTGGTACGTGAACAGCGCCTCCGGGTGCTCCATATCCTTGTTGATCAGCGTGACGCCGCTCGTAAAATGCGTGCCGTGGCGTCCGGCTTTGCCGTCCGGCCCCGTCGGAATCGGATACGGCTTCCACACCGCGGTCGGCACGTTCTTGGCCGTATCGAGCAGCGGCCAGCCGCTCATCCAGTAAGGCCCCGGGATGATGCCCGCCGTGCCCGCGACCGCCGGCTCCGCCGTCTTGTTCTCGTCCCATAGGGCGGCTTCCGCCGGAATATACCCTTTGTCGCGCCAATTTTTAAGCGTCTCGAGCGCTTGCTTCGCGCCGGGGTGAATCGAGCCCCACTCCAGATTGCCGTCCGCTCCGGCGTTCCATTGGCCGGGAATCGTGCCGTAAGCGCCGAATACCCAGGAAGGATCGCCCATCCACGTGTTCATCGTCGTCTTGAAGCCGACGGACAGCGGCAGCACCTTGTCCGGCGCGAGTCCGTCGGGGTTGCGGTTTTTGAACGCGTCCATGATCGCTTCGAGATCGGCCAGCGTCTGCGGCCCTTGCAAGTCCAGCTTATCCAGCCAGTCCTGGCGAATCCATAGCAGGTAATCGTGGTTGTAAGCGTAGTCGAGCACCGGAATGCCCATTTTTTGGCCGTCGCGCATGAAGGAGTCCCACACGCCGGGATCGAGCGCCATCGCTTTTTTCCAGTTGTCGTTCGCGTACTCGTCGAACAGCGACCCGACTTCGCGGAAGATGCCCGTGTCGATCAGGTCCTGCGCCAATTGCGGCTCGGACAGCCCGATCGTCACGACGTCCGGCATCTTTTGTCCCGACGACAACGCGAGCCTTAGTTTGGTCGCGAACGCGCTGTTCGTGTCCGTGACCGACCATAACGAATCGATCTGGATGCCGAACGTGTCGAGCGCCCACTTCGTGGCGACGTTGTTCTCGATCGTCTCCCCGTTTTTGAACTTCAAGGCCGGATCGACGCCCCATACGGTCGTGATCGCGACCGGAGGATCGTATTTTTCCTTGTAGGCGCTTGCAGACTCTTCCGCATCGGATGGCGCCGCCGGGGACGAAGCGCTTGCGCTCGGCGCGGCCGTCGCCGCTCCCCCGGTTTCCTTGCTTCCGTTGCCGCCGGAGCACGCGGTGACGAGCAGCGCGGCCGCGAGCGCCAGCGCCCATCCTTTGAACATTCGGGCTTTCATGCGAATCCCCCTCGGATCGTTGATTGAGCTTTCACGGTTCATTATAGGGAAGCTCCGGGGCGGGGCCTATGTCGCACATCCAACATTTCTGCACCTTTGACAACCTGTTCTTCAGCCGACGGCCGGCATCACGGATCGCGATATTCGTGCGGCGACAGGCCGAAATGCTTTTTGAACATTTTGCTGAAGTATTGGGGATTCTGGTAGCCGAGCTCCGTCGTAATTTCGTATATTTTTTTGTTCGTATGCTTGAGCATGTATTGCGCCTTCTCCATGCGGACCCGGATCATGTAGTCGCCGAGGCTTTCCCCGGTTTCCGCTTTGTAGATTTTGGACAAGTAGACGGGATGAAGGAACACCTTGTCGGCGATCGTCTTCACCGATTCCTCGTGCCCCCCGGCGCCGGCGACCAATTCCCGGACTTGCTTGACGATATGGCTCTTCGCGTAGCGGTCGTTCTCCGACAGCTCCCGGCGCAAGCCGTCCAGCAAGTCGAGAGACCAGTTTCTCAGCCTTTCCGGCGAATGGACCGATGCCGGGTCGAGCAGCGGGGCAAGGCCCGCCTCGTGAATCTGATGGATGAACGCGCCTTGCTTGTGCGCGATATACAAGTAGGCGTTGGTCATCGACAGCAGCGCCTCGTACAGATGCTCCCGGGAAGCCGGCATTCGCTCCAGCGCGTCGAACACGTCGTTCACTTTCGCGACGGCGGCGTCCCATTGCTTGGATTCGAGCAGATGGATGAGCGTAGGGGGCTTATACAAGCTCTCCAACGACTTGAACGATATCCGGTCCGCCGGCGATTCCCGCTGATAGATCACCTCGGGAAGCTGGCCGCCTCCATGGCGGAAGGCTGTCGCAAGAGCGCTTCGGTAAGCGGACGCCATCTCCTCGGGGAAGACGAAGCCGGGCGTGACGACGGCGTAGATATCCCCCTTCAGATAAGCTTTCGCTTGCCGATGGAAGTCGTCGACGAACGGCTTCAGACAGTCGTTGTCCGGAAGCTCGCCGGCCGCCTCCGCCGCTTCTTCGCGCCTGGGCGCGGCCAGCAGCACGACGCAATCGTCGTGCGGAGCTTTGCCGTGCCAGACGCGGTAGCGGGCGGCGAACGCTTCTTCGGCGATGTTCCCGACCGCGTATTGCAGCAAGGAGACCGATGCCGGGTCGTAATCGGAGAACGGCTTGCCGAGCTGGACGAGCATCATGAACGCCGTCTCCCCGGTCTCGAGCGGAACGTCGTATTGCGCCAGCTTTCGTTCGATCGCGGCTCTGGCCCCCGTCTTGCCCAGAACGAGGTCGCGCATCAGATTGTCCCGCAGCTCCGTGCGATCGGTCTTCATCTCGTAGATCATGCGATGCTTCTCGTCGGCTTCCGCCCATTCGTCCCGCAGCGAATCCACCGCTTTGGCGAGCGCGATCATGAACTCCGCGTCGTCGACGGGCTTCAGGATGTAGTCCGACACTTGAAGCCGGATCGCTTTTTTCGCGTATTCGAAATCCGAGTGGCCGGTCAGCACGAGACAGCGGACGTTCGGCCATCTCCGGGTCGCATGCCGAATCAGCTCCAGGCCGTCCATCTCCGGCATGCGGATGTCCGTCACGAGAATGTCGATGTCCTGCTCCTCCATAATCCGCAGCGCTTCCGCGCCCGACGCCGCCCGGTAGACGTTCCGGACCAGGAGTTGTTCCCAGGGAATCGTCATTTCCAAGCTTTCCGTCACGTACGTTTCGTCGTCCACGAGCACGATATCGATCATTGCCGCACCTCCGTCGCTTGATCCGGCCGTCGCCAGGCGAGCACGACGCGAAGTCCTCCGAGCGGGGAAGGCGCAAGCGAGATGCCCGCCCCGTTCCCGTACCGAAGCTGCATGCGCTGGTTCACGTTCCACAGTCCGCAGCCGGTGTGCTCCCCCATCGGTTCGGCGAGCCGCCGTTCCAGTTCTCGACGCGCCTTGTCGCTCATGCCTCCCCCGTTGTCGTCCACGACGATCTGGTATCGTCCTTCTTCCTCCGACGCTTCTATGCGGATGAGCCCTTCCCCCGCTTTATTCTCGATGCCGTGCAGCACGGCGTTCTCGACGAGCGGCTGGATGACGAGCGGAGGAACGTCGAGCTTCCCGAGCCGCGAAGGCAGCTCGACGCTGAAGTCGAGCCGGCTTCTTCTCCGCTTCTGGATGTCCAGATAGGTGACGGCGAAACCGAGCTCCTCCGACAACGGCACGAAATCGCGCTCTTGCCGGGTCGTGTAGCGGTAATAGCTCGAGACGCTGTGGGACATCGCGACGACGGCTTCGTGGTTTTTCATTTTGGCCATGCTGGAAATATAGGAGAAGCAGTTGTAGAGAAAATGCGGGTTGATCTGGGATTGCAGCTGCTTGAGGCGCGCTTCCCGGACGTGGATCCGTTCCAGGTACACCTTCTCGAACAGCTCCTGGATTTGCGCCACCATCGAGTTGAAGCGCATGAACACGAACCCGAATTCGTTGTTGCCCTTCGGCTTCAGCCGCACGGAGTAATCCTCGTACTTCAGCTTATGGAAGCTGCCCACGAGCTGCTTGAGCGGCGCCTGAACCTGCGCGTACAAGACGTAGGCGAGCACGCAGCTCATGAGCAGGAGCGAGCCGACGGCGAAATAAAACATCCGGTTGGATCGGTCGATCGGGCCGAAGACGTCCGACATCGGAATATAGTCGATCAGCACCCATCCGGTCGAATCGGAGTGCTGCGCGTTGACCAAATAGTTCGCGCCGCCCAGCGTCACGGTCTGATTGGTCGCGCCCATCGCGCCGTTCGCTTCGAGCTGGGCGACCAGCTCTCCGGCGATGTCGCGGTTGGCGGAGCTGTTGTAGATCGCTCCGACGTCCGGGTTGTAGAAGAACGGATCGCGCCGGCCGTCGCCCTTGAATTCGTCCAGCATGGCGACGATGTTGCGGCTGTCGAACCGCACCTCGATGATCAGGTTCGCCCCGGCGGGACGATCGAACGAGATAAAAGGGGCGGCCGCGAACAAGGAAAATCGGAATTGCCCTTCGCCGTCCGGCCGCACCTGCCAGCTCCTTTTCATCCGCTGCTTCAATTCCGCGTCGTCGTAGGCGTTCACGTCGTTGGAAGAGATGACGCGGTTCAGGATCGGGGAGTAAATATACAGCGAGCTGCGCCAGTTCGAGGAGCTTTCCTGGATGCTCAGCTTGCGCTGAATCCGGTTGATCAGCACGATCAGATCGAGCGGAAGGGACGTTCCCGGCGATTCGAACGTGTCTCTCAGCTCGGCAATGTCCGGATCGTAGATGAGCAGGTTCGGCCACATGGAGATCGCTTCGATGTTGGCGTCCACCTGGCTCTGAAAGAAGAGCAGGCGGTTCGCATTCGAATCGTTCAGCTCGTCGCGCAGCACCTCCGTGCTCGTCCGGTTGGACAGAAAATAAAGCCCCATGATCGGCAGCAGCATGACGACGAGGATGAGTACGATTTTGGTGAACAGATTGATTCTCGGCATGTCGCGATCGTCTCCGTTCCGTATTGAGGAAGCAGGAAAAGGCTGCCCGGCGAACCGGAACAACCTCCTGTAGAAGTGTTTCTATTATAAAGCGTTTGCAATATGGCGACTAGGACGAAATTGCAACATCTCGGCAGTTATTGCAACTTTTCGCTTGCCAGTCTCTTCAGCATATTGTCCAGCAGTTGCGCGGCTTCCGCTCTTGTAGCGCCTTCCTCCGGCGCGAACCTGCCGCCGCTCCGTCCGCGCACGAGCTGAAGGGCGCGGGCTTCCCGGACGTCTTCGGCCGCCCATTCGGCGATTTGGCTCTCGTCTGCGAACGGGACGGCCGCGGCTGCGGAATCGCTTCCGTTCAAATGACGGTAAGCTCTCATCGCCATGACCGCCAACTCCTGACGGCTGACGCGGGCGGACGGTTCGAATCGGCCGTCGCCGCGGCCGGAGACAATGCCTGCGGAATAGGCGGCGGACAGCGGCTCCGCGTACCAGGCTTCATCGGAGACGTCTTCGAACGGCGGACGAGCGGAAGTGGGCTGCAGCTTCAGGGCGCGGGCGAGCATCGCGGCGAACTCGGCTCTCGTGACCGCTCTGTCCGGCTCGAAGCGTTCGCCTCCCGTCCCTTCGACGTACAGTCGCGCGGACAGCCGATCGACGGCGTCGAATGCCCAGTGGCCGGGCGTTACGTCGACGAACGGGCGGCGAAGCTGCAGCGCCGCGTACGCGCCGGGGCGGTCGATCCCGACGGTCGCGGTTCCGGCCGGACCGGTCGCCGCGCCGACGAATTCGAGCCCGCCGGCTTCGGTCAGCCGGTACGTTCCGGCTTTGCCCGCGTCCGCGCCCTGCGGAAGCCGGACGCGCAGCTCGACCGGCTCGGCGAATCGGGACGGCGTCGTTGCCCGACCGTCGGCGGCGACGAGAGCAATCCCGATGTCGAAGCCGCCTCCGGACGCCGTCACGGTCATGCCCAGCTTGCTTGCCGCCTGCGCGATCCGTTCGTCGAACGCGGCGACGGCCGGCATGCGGATCGAAGCGTAGCCGCGATTCGCGCGGACTTGTTCGTTCATCCGGGCGAGCAAGGCTGCCGGCAGGGTAAGCGAGATTCCGTCGCCTTCGAGCAGGAGCGAGCTTGCGCCGAGGGCCGCGAGCGCCTCGGCCGACAGTCGGATTTCGGTCGTGCCCGTCGGCAGGCCGATCGCGATCCGGCCGTCTTTCGGTTCGGTCAAACGATCGGGCTCCGGAAGGAAAATATGCTCCTCCGTTTGTTCCTCGGAGCTGCCTCCGCTGCCTGCGCCACCGCCGCCCGGCGAGCCCGAACCGCCGTTCGTCGCGGAAAGCGTCGTAACGGCGACCGACGGGCCGTCCGACGTCCAGATCGCCGAATCCTCGGTCGCTTCGACCTTGAATTCGTAGCGGGTGTTCGGCTTAAGTCCGGCGACGACTTTGCTCGTGCCGGCCGCCGTCCCGATCAGCGCGTCGTCTTGATAGATTTTGTAGCCCGCGGCCGCTTCCGGGTTCGCGAGCCCCGTCCAGACGAGCTTAACGCTCGATGCTGTGCGTTCGGACGCTTCAAGCTTGGCCGCCGAAGTCCACTCGGGCACGGACACTTGCCGGTAAAATTCGAAATCGTCGAGATAGCCCCAGGCGCCGGCATAGGCATCGACCTCCGCGCCGATGACCGCTCGCCCGTCCGTCACTTCGATGCCGTCGATGACGTGCGCGGCCCACCTGTTCCAACCGGTATTGACGACAGGCTCGCTCAACCGTTTGCCTTGTTCGGTTTCGGCGAACAGCCGGATCGTCGACGGTTGGTCTGCCGGATCCTCCCCGGATATTCTCGCCTTTAACGTATAGCGGCCGTCGCTTAGTCCTTCGATCGGCTGGGAGAGCCGGAACGCGTAGTCCGAACCGTACCAGTAATTGAGCGCCCTCTGGCCGCTGTGGGCGTTGCCTTCGTTGGTCACGACTTTAGCGGCCGCCGAATCGCCGGAGACGTTCCATGAGGCGAGTTCCTCCTCGAAGCCTGGGTTCAACACCTCATTTTTGTATGCGGTCACCGTAATTTCGATTTGCGCTCTCAGCTCCGTCCCGGAGACCGTGCCGGTCAACGAGAACTTGCCGACCCGGCTCAAGCGATCCGGATCGATCGAGGGCCAAGCGACGGCGGCCTGTTCGATGCTTCCTTCGTTGTAGAGAATGCCTGCGGTCGCGGGAAGCTTGGCCGCCACGGCTTGCGCGGCTTCGTTCGCCGTTACGGTCAAGCCCTCGAGCGGCATCGCGCGGATCGCTCTTTTGGCCGGCGGCCGATTGGGATCGAAGCGGAACGCGTCCAAAGAAGGCAGGGCGTTGCCGCCGAAATCGAACATCGCCTGATTGTCCCAGGCGTTGCCTTCCTTCGTTTTCCATCCCGCGCGATAGTCGCCGTTGTCGTCCTTGGGAACGGGAATCCAGGCCGGCTCCCAATAGAACACGCCTGCACCTTTGCCGTTCACCGTCTGGGCGACCGTGTTCAGGATCAGCTCGAGCGCTTCCGCCTGACCCGCCGGGGTGGCGGGGAATCCGGCTTTGTCCGCTTCGGCGGCTCCAGCGATATTCGGCCAGCCGTCCCCGTCCTCCAGCGTGTGCGGATGCGCGGTTTCGACCACGACGAGCTCCTTGCCGTAGCGAACGGCGAGATCGTTCAGGTTGCTTTTTAAATGTTGATAGGTGCCGTGCCAATAGGGATAGAAGGATAGTCCGATGACGTCGTAATCGACGTTCCTTGCTTCGAGTTGATCAAAAAAACCGCGAAATATCGCATTGTTCCCGCCTTCCGCCAAATGGATCATAATTTTTGTCTCTTGGCCGGCGGGCGTCGTGTCCCGAACCGCTTGAATCCCTCTGCCGAGCAGTTGTGTCAGCTTGTCATAGTTGCTCGTGGAGCCATCCGGAAGAAGAAAGCCCGGATTGATCTCGTTGCCAATCTGCACCATATCGGGGTAAGCGTTCTCCGCCTTGAGCTGGGTCAGAACTTCGGCCGTGTAATCGTAGACGGCGGCGCCCAGTTCGGCGAAGCTTAGATTTTGCCAGGCAGCCGGCTTCTCCTGTTTGCCCGGATCGGCCCAGAAATCGGAATAGTGGAAATCGAGCAGCAGCTTGAGGCCCGCCGCCTTCACGCGCTTGGCCGTCTCCACCGTGCGAGCTCGGTCGTTGTACCCGTCGGCCAGCACCGGATCGTTCCACAGCCGCAGACGGATGTAATTCACTCCCCGTTCCTTCAGAATGTCGAGCAGATCGCGCTCCAGGCCGCCGTCGTAGTATTTGCCCCCGGCGTCTTCGATCGCTTGCAGCGTAGAGATGTCCGCTCCTTTAATAAATGTCTCTGCTGCGGTCGAAGGCGTCGTCACGGCGGATGAAGGTCCGCTTGCGCTCCATAAGCCGGCGGCGTTGCCCGCTTCCACTTTGAACGTATAGGAGACGCCCGGCGACAGATCGGCGACATGAAAGCTGTTCGCGTCGGACGGCAGCGTCGCGATCGCGACGCCGTTCCGGTAGATCCGGTAGCGCGTAACCCCGACGGCGTCGGAAGCGCCCGTCCATTCGAGCACGGCCCCTCTCGACGTCAGCGACGATACGGACAGGCTCGCCGTTTCCGACCAGACCGGCGCGGTCGCCGTCGCCGCCGCAGTCGTCGCGGTCGTCTCCGGCCCGTCCGCGCTCCACAAGCCGGCGGCGTTGCCCGCCTCTACCTTGAAGAGGTAAGTCGTCTCGGGCAGCAGATCCTCAACGTGCGTAGAGGTGCTCTCGGTCGCCTTCAGCAGTTCTCCGTTCACGAATACCCTATACCCTGTCACACCGGATTCGTTTTCGACGCCCGCCCATTCCAGCTTCAGAGATGTCGCGCCAACCTCGCTGGCCGTCAGCGATTTGGCCTCGCTCCAGACAGGCGCATGCTCGATTTTGTAAAACTCCACGTCGTCGAAATACCCCCATTCGCCTCCTTGCGCATCGACGACCTCGAAGCCGATCGTCGCTTGGCCGTCCGTCACGGCGACAGGCCCGATCGAATACGGCTCCCATGCGTTCCAGACGGCGGTCCTGGCGATCGGCGTCTCGGTTATCGCGCCCCCCGTCTCGATATACATTTGTCTCTCCGTCTGCTCCCGTTCGCCGCCGCCCGCCCAAGCCTTAAGGACGTACTCTCCGTCGGGGAGACCGGTGAACGTTTGGCTGAGACGAAAGCTATAAGGATCGTCGTTGTAATAGTTAACCGACCGCGTACCCGAATGAACGTTGCTGTCGCTAATGGACCAAGCGCCTTCCGTACCTGCATAATCCCACCCGATCAGTGCGTCTCCGCTGTCTTCGAAGCCGGGGTTCGCGACCAAATTGACCGGCGCCGCCCGGGTCTCGCGCGGGAACGAGATTCCCGCCGAAATCGCCAAACCCGCCACCGCGATTGCCAACATGGCCAATAAGCCCCTCCTCCAAGTCGCCTTTCTTGTCAACATGTCCGTTAGCCTCCCTTGGCATTGCCGGTCTCTCCGACTCTCTGTCTCTCTATACGGACAATTGTAGGCAAGGCAGGATGGGGAGGGTAGGACACGGAACGAACATTTCTGCACCTTTCGCAAGCATTTGCTTGGGGGCGTGCGCGGCTTACGGCGGGGAGTTGCTCGATTTGATCGAGTAATTCGGGCATGCGCGGCGTTACGGCGGGGAGTGCTCGATTTGATCGAGTAATTCGGGCATGCGTGCGTTACGGCGGGGAGTGCTCGATTTGATCGAGTAATTCGGGCATGCGCGGCGTTACGGCGGGGAGTGCTCGATTTTGTACGAGTATTCTTCCAGAGCTTGCGCTCGAATCCGCTTAGAAGCTGAGAAACCCCGCACTCGCCAGATGCAGGCGATAGCTCTTGACGAGCACGGCCCCCGTTGTGGAATTCCTTGTCGTACGCCCGCTCGAAGCCGAGCCGTTCGGACAGAGAATCCGCTATCTGTAAACAAAACCGGTTTTTTTGCACCTTCGCGGACAGAGAATCCGTTATTTGGCTCCGAGATGGCGATTTCGGCCATTGATCATCGATATAACAGATCGTCTGTCCGGATCGCCTCCAAAATGAGGGGTTTCGGCAAAATAAGGTCGTCTGTGTCCGATAGCGGAAAACCAACCGGATATAAGCGCCTCACCCTTATGCTAGAAAAAGAGCGGAGACTTGCTCCGCTCCTTCCGATCTTCCGACGGCTAGGCGTTGACGCCGCTCGCATTCGTCCGCTTGGCGAGCCAAGCGACTTCGTCGGCCAGCTCGTCCGCCGCGCGGTCCAGGCGCTCGCGAAGCTCATCGGACAGCTCGAACCCGCCGCCTTCCAAGCGTTGCACCCATTGATCGATCGCAAACACGCCGCCTAGAATGTTGCGGCTGCCGAGTACCGAAAGCACCGGCTTCAACGCGTAATCGAGGCTGAGCAAATGGGCGATCGTTCCGCCGATGAACAAGGGCAACGTTATTTTTCCTTTCAGACCCGTCTGTGGCAGAAGGTCGAGGAAAGCTTTCAAGATGCCCGTATACGAAGCCTTGTAGACGGGACTGGCAATGACGACGGCGCTGGCGGCCTCGACCTGCGCGAGCGCGGCCAAGATGCGCTCGTCCTTGAAGTCAGCGTGGAGCAGCGCTTTGGCGGGCAATTCGGCGACGCGAATATGCCCGACGCTAAGTCCTTTCTCGTTCCATCTGCTTTCCACGCGTTCGATCAATCCGTTCAACCGGGATCCCGGCGTGGGGCTTCCCGTAATTACCACGATCTGGCTCATGTGCGATTCCTCCTATTTGTTGATATCAGTTTACCGATTTCCAGCATTTCGTTCAACAATGAGGACTGCTCACCCCATTTGGAGATGCCGTTCGTCTGCATGGGAAACGGGAGATGCTTGCCTTCGGCGACTCTTAAATATTTGTATTTTCCAATAAGATAACTCGGAATTAACAAATTGTAAAGACCTTCCTCTCTGAAATCATCCGCTGGCGAATAAGAAACCGTCAGGGGAGTTCGCCTTCAGGTCCTTTTCCGCGCCTTCACGTCGTTTCGTTGCGCTTTCCGTTGTTCCGTTTTCCGCTGACCTTTTACCCCGCCCATTGCCACCGCCACGCATCGTTCATCTCCCGCCAACTTGCCTTGTTCCATCGCCCACACAGCCTACCGTTACCTCACGCCTTGCTCCATCTCCCACTTATCCCTGCCTTGCTCCATCGCCTACCGCCCCCGCCCTTGCTCCAATGCCCCGGGCCGTTCGGACAGAGGATCCGCTAATTGTGAACAAAACCGCGTTTTGGGCACCTTCGCGGACAGAGAATCCGTTATTTGGCTCCGAGACGGCGATTTCGGGCATTGATCATCGAAATAGCGGATCGTGTGTCCGAACGCTTTCAAAATGCGGGGTTTTCGCCAAAATAAGGGCTTCTGTGTCCGCTAGCGTAAGATCAAGCAATAGGAAAAGAGCGCCTCGCGGGCGCTCTTCGAACTTATGAGGATGCCTTATCGTACGGGTCGTCGGCCGGAGTCGGGCAGAAGCCGGGATTCATGGCGCTTAATCGCTCCGCGAAGATCGGATCCCGTCTGGCTAACTCCGCGTAGTAGCCGCCTAGCACGTGGTTGCCGGACACCGATCCGTCATGGTAGGCGAGCGGTTCGGATTGGCGGACGTGCTCGTAATAGTATTTTCTGCCGGTCTTCGGCAGCCTGTAGATGTGGGGCGGAAGATGGGTCACGACGTCGAAGCGGTTGTGAACGCGGAAGGTTCCGCCGGCATGTTTGGCGTAAGCCTTCGCGAAGTCGGGATCTCCGACGCGAGGCGAGCCGAACGTGTAGGTCCGTGGCGAACGGAACGGCGAGTTGACCGCCGCGTCGAGCGCGCACAGCGTGGCCAGCGCCCCGCCGAGACTATGGCCGGTTATATACAACGCTTTGCCCGCAGACAGTTTGCCTAAGGCGGACAAAATGCGCGACCGCGCCGAGTCGTAAATATTCGTGAACCCCCGGTGGGTCATGCCGCCATTTCGAACGTACTTGAGCTTCGTCTGGCTCGCGATCGCGTCGGAGATCCAATCGGTCGTCGTGCTCGAGCCGCGGAAAGCGACGACGACATGGCTGTCGGATTGCAGAATGAACCCGAAGCGCTCCGGAGCGCCGGCGAGCGATCGGGCGCGAATCTCGCGGACGAAGGAATAGCCGTCCGGAACGACGAACCGTCCGTCAGGATCGTTGAATTGCGCATACGTCTGGCTGCACACGGCCGCCAGGAAAATCGCCGTTCGGATATCGTATCCGCTCATGGCAACGCGCCCCTCTCCTCGACTCTACCCTATTTTATTGGGCGATAGCCGCGGAGGTGCATGGCCGAGAGTCTATCTTCTTTAAGGCCTCCGTTCGTTCGACGACCGTTATCTCAATTTTACGCCTTCCTGCTTGCGGCGAAAATGCCTACTCCCGTTCGCGTTCCCCTGCCGGCCCGCTCTTGGCGCGCTTCGCCCGCATTTGCAGATGGTTCCGATACGACGCGTCCAGCAAGCGGTTCATGCCGTCTTCGAATTCCTCGTCCGACGGGGACTTGTCGATCTTCGCGTCCGGAAAGCGAATATCTTTGACTTCCCAATTGTTCGTGACGAGATTGTGCTTGAAGCCTTTGGCGAGCAGAAACTTCCTCCGGTTGTCCTTATATTCCGGAGCGACTGGCTGCTCCGCTCTCGGCCGTTCCGGTTCCTCCGGCTCTTTCCCGGGAGCGGCCGGAACGGGCCGGATGCCGCGGGCGGCGTCGGCTTTCATCTTCTCGTGCTCGGCTAGCGGAATCGGCCTCTCGACCTTTCTCCCTTGCAGCCATTCGAGATCGTAACGCATTTTCTGGTTAATGACGTAATAAGCTTTTCCCCGGATCGTTTCCTTCGGAATCTCGTCGTGCAGCTCCTTGCGCTTCTTGAAGCCCTCGACGACGCGCCGGATCTGCTCCTTCTCGACGTCGATCGGCACCGCTTCGTTGCCGGGCATGTAGACGTCGCACATCACTTGCTTGAATAGGAAATCGCCGAGCTCGGTATCGAAATAACGGGTGAACGAGACGGCGACGTCTTTATTATTGATCGTCACTTTGTGTTTCAAACGAATCCCCCTCATGACTGAAAAAGCTATTCAACTTATTATAGCCGAACCTGTTAGCGAATGCGCATAACATTTTCCCGCCCATCGTCATGGGGAATCCCCGCAACGGCATAGCTCCCCCGAAAAGCGAATCCTCCCCCGCTTTTGCAGAAAAACGCTTGTCAAAGGGACATGCTTCTATGTAGAATCAACAAGGAAATTCTCGAATATGATCACGATTCGGAGGAAAATGCAAAAATGAGACGCGAAATCGGGGTGCTGGAAAGACCCCCGCTCGGGCTGAGCGTTACGCTGAGCTTGCAGCATCTGTTCGCCATGTTCGGATCGACGGTGCTGGTCCCGAATCTGCTCGGCGTGGACCCGGCGATCTGCCTGCTCATGAACGGCATCGGAACGCTGTTCTATCTGTGGATCTGCAAAGGCAAAATTCCCGCTTACCTGGGCTCCAGCTTCGCCTTTATCGCGCCCGCCGGCGCGGTCATCGGCAAGTTCTCGTCGGACGGCGACGGCTATGCCGCCGCCCTCGGAGGATTTATTATCGCAGGTCTGGTGTTCACGCTACTGGCCATCCTGATCTATTACGCGGGAACGGGCTGGATCAACGTCGTATTCCCTCCGGCGGCGATGGGCGCGATCGTCGCGGTCATCGGCCTGGAGCTCATCCCGGTCGCCGCCCGCATGGCCGGCTGGATCCCGAAGCCGGACTCCCCCTCCGACTGGACCCACGATCCGAAAACGATCGTCATCGCGGTCGCGACGATGCTCGTCACGATTCTGGGCAACGTGCTGTTCCGCGGCTTCATGAAGATCATTCCGATTCTGATCGGCATCGTCTTCGGCTACGCGCTCGCCTACTTTATGGGCGAAGTAAGCTTCGGCTTCTTGAAGGAAACGGACTTCTTCACCGCTCCGACGGTCGCGACCCCGGCGTTCCAGTGGGCGGCCATTCTGACGATCGTGCCGGCCGCGCTCGTCGTCGTCGCCGAGCATATCGGCCATTTGGTCGTCACCGGCAACATCGTGGACAAGGACTTGACGAAGGATCCGGGCCTGCATCGCTCGATGCTCGGCAACGGTCTCTCGACGGTGCTGTCCGGCTTCGTCGGCGCGACGCCGAACACGACGTACGGAGAGAACATCGGCGTGCTGGCGATGACCCGCGTCTACTCCACCTTCGTCATCGGGGGAGCGGCGATTATCGCCATCCTGCTCAGCTTCCTGGGCCAATTTTCCGCGCTCGTCGCCAACATTCCCGAAGCCGTCATGGGCGGCATCTCGCTGCTGCTGTTTGGGATTATCGCGGCGTCGGGCTTGCGGATGCTCGTCGAGTCGAAGATCGATTACGGCAAGCCGTCCAACCTGTTCCTGAGCACGATCGTGCTCGTCACCGGTCTCAGCGGCCTCAAGATCACAGCCGGCGACTTCGAGCTGACCGGCATGGCGCTCGCGACCGTCGTCGCCATCGTATTCAGCTTGCTGTTCAAGCTGTTCGAAGTGACGAAGATGTCCAACGAGAGCGAGGACGCCGCCGATACCGCGAAGCATTAACCGTTAGAAGCCCAACGCCAGAGGCTCAAGCCCTCTGGCGTTTTATTTCGTTTAGTCAGCCGCAGGCGAATTATGGTAATGTAGAGGTGACGGCATCATCCGAAATTCGTCATCATACGAGCTAATTCGCACCCGTGGGGAGGAAAATGCAGTGAGACTGGACAACATTACCGTGCTCGATTTCGAGACGAGCGGACTGGACCCGGCGCGAGACCGCGTCATCGAGATGGCGGCCATCCGCTGCTACGGCGGGGAGATCGTCAGCCAATACCAGACGCTGGTCCGGTTCGAAGGCGCGCTGGCGCCGAAAATTACCGAGATCACCGGCCTCACGTCCGCCGATCTTGTATACGGAATGGACGAGGAGACGGCCTTCCGAATTCTGAACCGGATTATCGGGGACAGCGTTATCGTCGCCCATAACGCCTTGTTCGACCTCGGATTTCTGCATCATGCGCTGATGAGATTCGCGAACCGGTCGTTCAAGAACGATTTTCTCGATACGCTGACGATCGCCCGCGACCGCCATACATACCCTCATAACCTGAAAGACATGTGCGACCGCTACGGCATCGTCCTGGAAGGCGCGCACCGGTCGCTGAACGATATTATCGCATGCTGGAAGCTGCTGGAGAAAATGAACGAAGAGAAAAGCGTGGAGCCGCACCTGAATGCGCTCGGCTACATGACGAAGTACGGCGTGCCGAAGTGGAGCCCTCAGCAGGCGAACCTGGTGCCGGTCGAGATCAAATACGCTTGAAACGCGCGAAGCGGCTTTCCGTTGCCGGAAAGCCGCTTAAAAGCATGCGCCCGGATTGTCGGCAATTCGACCGTAATCCAGCATGGAACGTTCCTCCGACAGATCTAGCAATTCCAAAGCCAGCTCATAATATTCTCGCGCGTCTTCGTTCCGCTCCATCAGCAGCAGAAGGGCGACCATCTTCGCATGAAGGCGGCCGCTCATCGGCATAAGCTGAGACCACTTCTGCATCGGACCCAGCGCGATCTCGTAGCGCCGATGCCGAACGTAGATATTCACGATCGTCTCCAGCAATCCGAGATATCCGATTTCGAGCTCCGCTTGCCGGGGAGCCGCCCACTCGTAACCGCTGTCGGCCAAATAGCCGTCGCCGTAAAGTTGAACGGCGCGCATCAGATGCGCGAGCGACGAGGTCTCTTCGTACTTCCGAAGCTCCTTCTCGTAAGCGTCGACGTCATCGTAAGCGACGGGCCAACGCAAGCTGTAGCTGCCGCCCGCCGTCTTCGATTGTTCGACGACGCCGGCCAAGCCGCAAGCTTCGAGATCCTTGCGCAGTTGATAGACCGTCGTGTGCAGATTGGCTTGCGTCCGTTCCAGATCGCGGCCGTACCACAATGCGTCCATGATTTGCGCCTTGCTCACCGCTCTTCCCCGATGAGCGTGCAAGTAGGCCAGCAGCTCCCTGCCCTTGGAATTGCGGAACCGGATCGGCCGGCCGTTCTCGGCCGTGACGTTAAACGGGCCGAAGCTGCTTACGGAGACGCCGCGTTTGGGGAGGTCTTCCTTCTCGGCTTGCCGATCGTTCCGCTTCTCGTACCGGCGGAGCGTTCTTTCCATATCTTCCTTCGTGATCGGCTTCAACAAATAATCGAGCGCCTCCACCTCGAAGGCGTCTCTCGCATACTCTTCGTAGGCGGTCAAGAAGACGATTTGAATTTCCGGCCGGAATTCGCGGAGCCGACGCGCCAGCTCCAGACCGTGAATGCCCGGCATATCCACGTCGAGCAGCGCGAGATCGATCTGTTCCGTCGTCGTCAAAGCATGTTCGAGAAAAGCCTGGGCTTTGTCGAATAAGCCGTTCACTCGCACGTTATCGATCGTTTCCAGCAGCTGACCTACCCTTCGCAGTGCAGGCCATTCATCGTCGACGGCGATCGTTCGGATCATGGCGACCTCCTTCCTGGCGCGGCGAAACCCGTGCTTGCTCTCTATCATATCGAATACCGCAACCCTTTAATAGGGGGCGGCGCCTTCCCGCGCCGCCCCCCTAACCGCCATAACGCCTTATTGATCAATCGTATCCAATAGCTTCAGAATGACCGTTACGGCTTCCGCCCTCGTCGTCTTGCCGAACGGATCGAATCGGCCCGCGCCCTTGCCTTGGATCAGCCCGAGCCTCTGCGTCTCGCCGACCGCGCCTTTCGCCCACTTCGGAATGTCGCGGTCGTCGGAGAAGCTCGTCGCGCCGTTCGGTTCCGGCTTACGGCCCAATGCGCCCGCGATCATCACCGCCATCTCCGCACGCGTAATCTCGGCGCCCGGACGGAAGGTGCCGTCCTGATAACCCTTAAGAATACCGGCCTGCACCGCCCGCGCGACGGCTTCTTTCGCCCAAGCTCCGATCCGTTCCGCGTCCGCGAAACCGGGATCGCCTGCTTCTCCTTGCAGATTTAGCGCCTTGGCCAGCAAGACGGCGAATTCCGCGCGCGTCACGGTTCGGTTCGGTTGAAACGATCCATCCGGATACCCGCTCGCGATACCGGCGGCAACCGCCCGCCTGATGCTCGCCTCCGCCCAATGGCCAGCAATATCGGCGAACGAAGGAACCGACGGCGAGCCGGGGGACGGCTCCGCCGCTTTCTCTACCGCCACTACGGCCATCGGACGCAATCGATCCACGTCGACCGAGATCCGGTTCGCGCTCACGCGTCCTTCGACCCGCGTCCAACTTCCGTTCGTCTCGTCGTAATAAAATACCGCCGGCTCTTGATCGCGTCCCACCTTCGCCGGATCGAAGGTTAGCGTAACCGTGACCGGCTTCAGGAAAGGCTCGGTCCTGTTGCTCTCGACCGCGATTACCGGACCGACCGGAACGAAGTTGGACGGCAGAGGCGCGTCCGGCTCCTTCAACGAGACTTGAAGCTCTTGTTCCGTCGCGCCGGCCGGAATGGTTACCGATACGGCGTCTCCGAGACGGACTTCGCCGCCTTGCCCGGCCGGCAGCGTAAACTGACCGTTCCCGGACGCCGGCGGGGCGACCGGTCCGCCCCCGCCCCCGCCGCTTGACGCGCTTGACGCGCGGCGAACGTTGATCGCGTACGTTTTCTTCGTGCCGTCCCTTGCCGTCACCTCGACGGCGATCGGGTTATTGCCCACTGCGAGCGCGATGGCGGCGCCGGGTTGGCCGTTCTCGACGGGTTGGCCGTTTACGGCGATCGCGGCGCGAGCATTGGAAGCGGTCGCCGTAACGGTCAGCGTCGAGACGCCGTTCGGCACGTTGGCGGAATACGAGGTCGTTCCCGGGGCGAAAGTCGGCGACAACGTCCCGGCCGACAGCGATAAGCCGCTCAGGTTCGCGTCGTTGCCAAGCTCGCGATGGACGGTCACGACGTATGCGTTCATCGTGCCATCCTGCGCCGTGACCTCGATCCGGATCGGATTCGGGCCGACGGACAAGTCGGTCGCCGCATAATGATAGACCGCTCCCGTTACCGATTGGTAGACGGCCCCCGTCACCGAGACGACCTGGGTCGGATCCCCTTGAGAGAACGCCAGGCTCAACTCCGTCTCCGCGTAGTCCAAATCGACCTCGTAGTTCAGAATCGACGGCGAGAACGACGGCGAAAGGGCGAGCGGATCGACGGACAAGAAAGACAGCAGTGCGTTATTGCTTAGCCACTGCGCGAATAGAATCATCGCGCCGTCTCCCATGACCAACGTCTCTCCGGGCCGGTAGTCCGTGCCGCTTCCGTCCGCCGCCGTATTCCAACCCGCGAACGTATAGCCCTCCTTCACCAGGCCGCCCGTATTTTCCGGCACGGCAACAAGCGCGTTATAGTCGTAGTTGCCGCCCTCCGGGACGCTGCCTCCGGTATGGCCGTTGCCTTGATAAGAGAGCGGGTAGCGATTCACCGTCCACTGCGCGTACAGCGTGACGCCTTCCGCGCCAATCGTAAACGTGTCTTCAGCCGCGTATCCTGTTCCGGTTCCGTCCGCCGCCGTATTCCACCCGGAGAACGTATGGCCCGTTCGTTCCAAGCCCCCGGGATTGCCGAACACCGTCACGACGGAATGATAATCGTGGCTGCCGCTTGCCGGCACGGCGCCTCCCGTGCTGCCGTTGCCGTCGTAAACGACCGTATAGCTGTTGATGCTCCACAACGCGTGCAGCGTCATATCCGCGGCTCCGATCGGCGTCTCGAACCGGAAAGGCGTCTGCAATTCCTCGTCCGCGTACCATCCCATGAACGTAAACCCCGTCTTCGTCGGCTCTTCCGGCTCGGCTGCCCATTGACCGTAAACGACCGTCTGGCTGTCGACGTCCGATCCCCCGTTGCTGTTGAAGCCGACCGTATAGCTGTTGATCGACCATTTCGCGTATAACGTCACGTCCGCGGCCCCGATCGGCGTCCCGAACGAAAACGGCGTCTGCAAGCCCTCATCGGAATACCATCCGTCGAACGTATGGCCGGTCTTCGTCGGATCGCTCGGAGGAGCGATCGCATGCCCGTAAACGACCGACTGGTCGTCCACCTCCGTTCCGCCGTTGCTCTCGAAGCTGACGGTGTAGCTGTTAGGCGTCCATTGCGCGTATAGCGTCACGTTCTCAGCGCCGAGGACAAGCGCGCCCCCCGCGGCATAGCTCGTTCCGGTTCCGTCCGCCTCCGTATTCCAGCCCGCGAACGAATGCCCGATCTTTCCTAGATTTCCAATGTTGTCGGAAACGACGATGTTCGAAAGATAATCGTGAACGCCGTCCCCCGGAACGCTGCCCGAATCGTTGCCGTTGCCGGCGTAGGATACGACGTAGCGGTTGACCGTCCATACCGCATAGAGCGTCACGTCTTCCGCGCCCAGCGTAAACGTATCCCCCTCGCCGTAAAACGTGCCGGTTCCGTTCGCGGCCGTATTCCATCCCGCGAACGTATGACCCGTCCTGCTTAAGCCGCCGACGTTGCCTTGCACCGTTACGCTCGCATCGTAATCGTAGCTGCCGCTCTCCGGTGCGCTGCCTCCCGAGTGGCCGTTGCCGTTATAGGCAACCTCATAGCTGTTCACCGACCATTTCGCGAATAACTTTACGTCCGCAGCTCCGATCGGCGTCCCGAACGAAAACGGTGTCTGCAAGCTCGCATCGGAATACCATCCGTCGAACGTATGGCCGGTCTTCGTCGGATCGCTCGGCGGGGTGATCGCATGCCCGTAAACGACCGACTGATCGTCCACCTCCGTTCCGCCGTTGCTTTCAAAGCTGACCGTGTAGCGATTCGCCGTCCATTGCGCGTATAGCGTCACGTCTTCCGCGCCCATCGTAAACACGTTCGTCGCGGCATAACGCGTCCCGCTCCCGTCTTGCTTCGTATTCCAGTCGGCGAACGCGTGGCCGGTCTTGGACAGATTGCCGGCGTTGCCTTGGACCGTAACGGCGCTGCCGTAATCGTGCAGGTGTTCGGCCGGCACGCTTCCGCCATCGCTTCCGTTGCCATCATAGGAGACCAAGTACCGGTTGATCGTCCACTGCGCGAACAACGTCACGTCGGAAGCTCCCAAGCTCAACGTCTCCTCCGGGGCATAGCTCGTTCCGCTGCCGTCCGCCGCCGTATTCCAGCCCGCGAACGTATGACCCGTCTTGACCAGGCTGCCGGCATTGCCCTGAACCGCAACGCCGCTTCCGTAATCATGGCTGCTTGCGGCCGGCGGCTGCCCTCCCGTATGGCCGTTGCCGTTATAAGAGACCTGGTAGCGGTTGACCGCCCATTGCGCGTACAGCGTCATATCGCCCGCACCCATCGGGAACGCGGCTCCCGCGGCATAATGGGTTCCGCTTCCGTCCGCTTCCGTGTTCCACCCCGCGAACGTATGGCCGGTCTTCGTCAGCTGACCGGTATTGTCGGACACGCTCACGATCGTCCCGTAATCGTAATCGCCGCTCGCAGGCGCGTCGCCCCCCTCGTGACCGTTGCCGGCATAATGGAGCGTATAGCGATTCGGCGTCCACTTCGCGTACAACGTCACGTCGTCCGTGCCGATCGTTAACGCATCGCCTTCCGCATAATTCGTCCCGCTTCCGTCCGCCGCCGTATTCCAGCCCGCGAACGAATAGCCGGTTCTCTCCAGGCTTCCGGAATTTCCCGCGATCCCGACGATCGCCTGATAGGGATAACGGAGCGTCGGCGGCGGGGAGCCGCCCGTATTTCCATTGCCGTCATAGACGAGCGAGTATTCGTCGAGCGTCCATTGCGCGTACAGCGTGACCGCATTGTCGCCCATCGTCATCGAATCTCCGGCGCCGTAGGCGACCCCGCTTCCGTCCGCCGCCGTGTTCCAGCCCGCAAACGAATAGCCCGTTCTTTCCAGGTTGCCCTCGTTTCCGAGCACCGCGATTGCGGCATTTTTGTCATAGCCGGTCGGCTCGGCCGGAACCGCGCCTCCCGTGCTGCCGTTGCCGTCATAGGAGACGGTGTGCCGAAGCTTCGAGACCGTGACCCTCGGCGTGACTCCGAGATGATCCTGATAAGCGACATAAGGGACGCCGCTATCGAAGCGCAACGACAGATAACTGGAAAGGCCCGCCGAAAATCCGGCGTTCCCGACCGTCTCCCAGGCGGTTCCGTTGTATTTCATGACCGTCGCCCTGTAATCGCTATTCTGAAAGGCGATGTAGGGAATGCCGTTATTAACGTACAAAGAAGTATAGTCTGCATTCCCGGAAGTAAATCCGGGTCCGCCCAACATTTCCCAGACCGATCCGTTGAACATCGCCACAGTTGCTCTCCCCCCGTAGGCAGAGTCTTTATAAGCAAGATACGGGGTGTTGGCGTGAACGAATAAGGACAGCGTTTCCGCTTGTCCCGCGGAAAATCCGGCGTTGCCGACCGTTTGCCAGCTGTTGCCGTCCAGTCGGACGACCGTTGCCCTTCTGCCCTGCATGGGCAAATGATACGCGATGTACAGATTTCCGTTGTCGACGTATACCGATGTTTCGTTGACCTGGTTCGCCGTAAAATGGCCGCCCCCCAGCATGTCCCATCCGCTGCCGTTGAATCGTTTGGCCGTTCCTCTGAACTGGCTCGATCGATCCTGAAAAGCGACGTACGGCGTTCCGTTATCCACGTACATCGATAAAAACCCGGCCCCGGCATCCGACACCGACCCGCCGACATGCGACCAGCTGCCGCCGTCATACTTCATCACCTTTGCTCTTTCGCCGTCGCCCTGATCGAGATAAGCGACGTAAGGAACGCCGTTAGAAACTTGTATCGTGACGGAAGTAACCGCTCCTGCCGAAAATCCGGCGTTCCCCACCAGCTCCCAGCCGCTTCCGTTGTATTTCATGACCGTAGCCTTGTAGCCGTTCGCCCAATCCGAATACGCGACATACGGCGTTCCGTTGTCGACGCTCATCGAAACGTAACCGGCGCCTCCTGCCGTGAACGACGGGTTCCCGACCGGCCCCCACCGGCTTGCCGCTGCATGGGCCCGGTTTTCTCCAGGTGTAAGTAGAGCGTGCGCGCAAGCGAGCGACATCAGCATTGCCAGCGCGAGCAACCTAGTTTTTTGCCAACCGAATCGCATTTTTGTCCCTCCCGAATAATAAATAGGATCTAACCGATATTGACAGCCAACAAGAAACCGCCCAAAGGAACGATCCATATTAAAGGGAGGCCGTTCCAGATGAGTGAGGCTTTGAAATGACGCCGCCCGAACTTGAGCCATCCCAAGATCAGCGCAAGCAGCAGGGCGACCGGATAGAGCAGCACGCCGATCATGACCAGCAGGGCTGCCGCCGCGTCCGCGTTCGGATCGGATACCGCCATCGCGGCAATTCCCGCGATCAACAACCATACGGGGATAAACAAGACGTACACGATTTGGAGCACGATTAACGTACACAACGTCCTGTTACGGTACATTTCGCTTCCCTCGATTCCGGATTTTCGTCAAATCTTCCTTCATAATAGCGGCCAGGTCTGCATGCAGACTGAAAAGAAAGCGCTTCATGTCAGGTTTTCCCGAAAAAAGCGCGAAAAAAGCAAGAAAACCGTCAAGGGAGTTTCACCCTGACGGTTTTACTTTGCACGTTTCGTTCTTTTTCCCGTTCTTCCGTTTTCCGCATCCCTCTCGTCCCGCCCATCGCCACCGCCCCGCCTTGCTCCACTGCCTGCCGGTCCGCCTTGCTCCAATGCCCACTGCCTCACCTTGCTCCGCTGCCCACCTCCCCGCCCTCTGCAGCGCCCACCGCTCACCGCCCGCCTTGCTCAATGCCTTGGGCCGTTACGGACAGAGGATCCGCTAATTGTGAACAAAACCGGGTTTTGCGCGCCTTCGCGGACACAGGATCCGTTATTTGGCTCCGAGATGGCGATTTCGGCTGTTTTTCCTCGAAATAACGGATCGTCTGTCCGAATCGCCTTCAAAATAAGGGGGTTTCGGCAAAATAAGGTCTTCTGTGTCCGATAGCGAAAGAGCAAGCAAAAAAGCGGCCGTCCGTTGCCGGAAGTGCCGCTTCCCTGCGCGTCTATGGACGATGATTCGCTTCCATCCGTTCCGCGCCTTCCGGCCAAACGGCCAAGGGCGCGCGCAGCTTTACCGACGTCCCCGTCCCGATCGCGCTCTCTATGATCAGTCCGGCGCCGAATTGACGGAGCAGACGCTGATGAATATTTCTCAACCCGACCCCGCCGTTGCCGCCGTCCCTCTCCTTCGACAATATTTCATCCGCCGTCTCGGCCATTCCCGCTCCGTCGTCCTCGACGCCGATGACCGCTTCCGCTCCCTCCGCGCGGACCGAGACGACGACCGTGCCTCCGTCCTCCTGCTTCGTGACGCCGTGCCTTACGGCATTCTCCACCAACGGCTGCAGCGTCAACGGCGGCAAGAGACAAGCGACGCTCTCGTCGATCTCGTAGCGCACGCGTAGACGTTCGCCGAATCGGGCGCGCTCGATCCGCACGTAGGCTTCGGTCAGCTCGAGCTCCTTGCGAAGCGGAACGAGTCTTTCCTTGTTCTTGAAATCGAAGCTGCCCCGCAAATACTTGCTGAGATAGAGCAATAGATCGTGAGCGGTCTGCGGCTCGTCCAGGGACAAGGAAACGATCGTATTCAGCGCGTTGAACAGGAAATGCGGCTTGATCTGCGCTTGCAGGAACGCCATCTCCGAGCGGACCGCCTCTTCCGCGGAGCGCTTCATCTCGAGCAAGGTGCGCGCCCTGGCCCGGAGCTCGTACGCCTGAAACGGCTTCGTCAAGTAGTCATTCGCACCGGCTTCGAAGCCGTGCATGACGTCGTCCGGCTCGCTCCGGACCGTCGTCATCAGAACGGGCAATTCGGAGAGCGCGTGCTGCTCGCGAATTCGCCGGCAAGTCTCGTAGCCCGACAAGCCGGGCATCATGACGTCCAGAATGACGAGGCCGAACTTGCCCCGGTCTCCGGCCAGCAAAGCCAGCGCTTCCGCGCCGCTCGCGGCCGTCACGACCTCGTAAGGCTCGTCCGCGAAGACGGCGCCGAGCACCCGAAGATTGACCGGCTCGTCGTCGACGGCCAGAATCGCCTGCTCCCGAGCCGCGGAGGTCTGCCCGGGAACCGCCGTCGCGGCCGCCTCCAGCCGGCCGCTTCTGAAATCGAATCGCTCCGCCGCGACGGCTTCGGCCGCCAGTCCGGGGGAGACGGCGCGTTCCGCGGATTTGCCCGGGCTGACGGGAAGCGTGAACGTAAAGACGGAGCCTCGGCCCGGCTCGGATTCGACCTTGATCTCGCCCCCGTGCAGCTCGACCAGCCGGCGAGCGATGCCGAGCCCGAGCCCCGTTCCCCCGTATTCCCGGGCAACGGAGGTGCCCACCTGCTCGAACGTCTCGAAGATCGCCTCCCGCTTGTCCGCCTCGATGCCGATGCCGGTATCCGCGACCGAGACGACGAGCATATGGCCCGAAGCGCGCGCGGTGACGGCGACTTCCCCCTCGGGCGTGAATTTGATGGCGTTGCCGATCAGGTTATAGGCGATCTGGAGCAACCGGCTCTCGTCGGCGATCGCGTCCGGCAGCTTGTCCGGCCATTCGAACCGAAGCGTTACGGGCTTGTCGCCGATATAATTGCGGAAGATCTCCTGCTGCGAGCCGATCACGGCGCGGATATCGACCGGCTTCAGCTCGAGCCGGATGCCGCGATGCTTGAGCCGCGACAAATCCAGAATGTCGTTGATCAGATTGGACATTCTGCGGGCGACCGAGACGACGACCGCCAATTGCTCGCGCTGCTCCCGGTTCAGCGGGCCGGACTTCTCGTCTTTCAGCGCTTGGGACAGATTCATAATGCCGTGCAGCGGCGTCTTCAGCTCGTGCGAGGTGTTGGCCAGAAATTCGTCCTTCATGCGGTTCAGGTCGATCAATTCTTCCGACAGCGTTCCGATCACCCGATAAGCGTTCGTGAACCGTCTGGCCAGCTCCATCGCTTCGATGAACACGAGCAGCAGGAAGCCGTACGGAACGAGCTGCATATCGATCCAGATGATCTGCCCGTTGCTGTACAGAATGTCGTGGAAAGCCGCGGCGACGAACGCGAGCCAGCCGACGAGCTGGAGCATCGCTCCGCTGCGGCCTCGCCATACGGCGAGCGAAAATCCGTATATATAGTAAGCCAGGCTTAGCGCCGAAACCCATTTGAACGCGTCGTTATATCCCGTAAACGTCTCGACCGGAAGGAAAAGAACCGTGCAGACGAACGCGGCGCCAACGCCGACGATCGACCGGATGACCGCGCGGTTAACCTCCGCCGGGTACAGTTCCCTTACGAACAAGGCGGCCATCGTTACTCCGCCGTAATACGTCAAATACTCGATCCGGATAATCGTCGCGATGTCCGTTCCCGGAAACGTATCGACCAGATACATTCCGCCGACCGCCCATAGGCGAATCGCGCCCAATAAGCAGCAGATGCCGAAATATAACGTCGACCGGTCCGCCCGGCGCAGCAGGTAAACGGCGATCTGGTAGAAGCCCAGCAGCGCGCAGCCCCCGAACACCGCCATATCGACGATCGCATTGCGCGTCGCCGTCCCGGACATGTCCCGTTCCGCGCCCAACGTCAAGCTATACCAGATGCCTCCCGAAGGATAGAGCTCGTTCGCGACCTGGATCAGAAGCTCGAACCGCTCTTCCCGAGGGGTAAAATAGACCGTCTGAGGCCGATAGGCGTGCCGCGTGTCCGCACGGTCGACGCCGACCTCCCCCGCTTCCGCGATGACGCTCCCGTCCACAATCAGCCGGTAGGCCGGCGCGATCGCCGGAATATGCAAGCCGAGCGGTTCGCCGCGATGTTGCGTAATCACTTCCAGCGAATAAGTCGCGTAGCCTCGCCCCGGATTCCCGGATCGCGTCCATTCGCCCGGCACTTCCGCCAAGGCCGGCGTCGAGGACGGGGCGCCCGATTCGCGCAATTGCCCCCAATGGAACGCCCAATCGCCGTTCAGGCGCACGACCCCGTCCTCGGCCAAGCTCCAGCCGCGCAGATCGAGCGTGCCGTCCTTCGCGCGGAGACCGGCGTCGCCGGGCGAGAGGCCCGCGAAAGGCAGTCCCATGGCTGCGACGAACGCGAATAACAGTACGAATAGCGTCGCGAGCCGGATTCGCCTGCCCTTCCACATCCTCAACTTCGCCTCTTCTCCTCTCGTCTGCGACCTTCCGAATCACGAGTCTTCGAGTCTATTATTCAGAAAGCGGGTCAATCTGACAAGCCGAAGATCGGAAGATTCGAAAACAAAATCGTAACATTCTCTAATGCGGCCGCCCGGACGACGGCGCTATAATCAAGCAGATAGCGTTTTCATAAAAAGGAGCGATCGCAGCTATGTCCGGTTCAGCATCCAGAACGGTCTATCCGGTTCTATTCGCCATAAGCGCAGCGCATCTGGTGAACGATGCGCTGCAAGCCGTTATCCCGGCCTCTTATCCGATCTTGCGGGAATCTCTCGGGCTGACCTACTTTCAGCTCGGCATCATTACCTTCGTCCTGTTCTTCTCCTCGTCCGTCATGCAGCCGTTCGTCGGCATGTTCACCGACAAGCGGCCTTCTCCGGCGGCGCTGCCGCTCGGCATGGGCGTCGCCATGGCCGGAATGCTCGGTCTCGCGATTTCGCCGAACTACGTCTCCGTGCTCATCTCCGTTCTAATGGTCGGCGTCGCCTCGGCGATGTACCATCCGGAAGGAGCCCGGATCGCCTATATGGCGGCGGGCAGCAGGCGCGGCCTGGCGCAATCGATCTTTCAGGTCGGCGGCAATGCGGGCGGCGCGCTCGCGCCGCTCATGACGGCCTTTATTTTCTTCCCGTTCGGCCAAGCCGGAGCCGCCTGGTTCACGCTCGCGGCCGGCATCGGGTTGGCGATCCAGCTCCGGGTCGCACGCTGGTATCGGGGACAGCTGGCCGCCGTCCAGGCGAAGAAAACGGCCAAGCCGGCCGCCCGAGCGAACCCTCGATTGAAGAAGCGGCTGGCGTTCGTCATCTCCCTCGTCATCCTGGTCGTATTCGCGAGATCGTGGTACGGCGCGGGAATTTCCAACTATTTCGTTTTCTTTCTGATGGAGCGGTTCTCCATCGACGTCCCGGCCTCCCAGATGTACATTTTTCTGTATATGGGCGCAGGGATCGTCGGCACCTTCTTCGGCGGCCCGCTTGCGGACCGCTTCGGAAGGAAAACCGTCATTCTGTTCTCCCTGCTCGGAGCCGCTCCGTTCGCCCTAATGATGCCGTATGCGAACGAATTTTGGAGCTACGCGCTGCTCGTCTTGCTCGGTCTGATCAATCACAGCAGCTTTTCCGTCACCGTCGTGTACGTGCAGGAGCTCGTTCCCGGCAAGGTAGGCACGGTGTCCGGCCTGATTACCGGTCTGGCCTTCGGCATGGGAGCGCTCGGCGCGGTCGCGCTCGGCGGACTCATCGACTTGACGAGCCTCGCCGCGGTCATTACGGCAACTTCGTTCCTCCCGCTGCTGGGCTTGTTCGGCCTCCTGCTGCCGTCGGATCGCAAAGCCGACGAGATGGCCGCCGCCCAATAGCACCCGCCGTATAAGCGGGGGCTGCCTGAAGCCGAAACTCGGCTTTGGGCAGCCCCTCTTTTCAATACAATTGCCGCTTATATTCGTTAATATTAATGCCGGTCGATTCCTTGAATACGCGGCAGAGGTAGGACGAGCTGGCGAAGCCGACGCGTTCGGCGATTTCGTACACTTTCAGATGGGTCGTCTCGAGCAATTTCTTCGCCATTTCGATGCGTACCTGCTTCATATAATCGACGATCGTGATGCCCGTCTCCTGCTTGAACAAGCTGCACAAATAATTGGGACTCAAATACAGATGCCGCGACAGCACCTGCAGCGTAATCGGCTCCGCGTAATGCTCGCGGATATACTCCTTGAGCTGCTGCACCTCCCGGTGACCGGTCGGACGCTCGCTCGTCCGGACGGACGGGCCGGCTTCCTTCCCGCCTTCCGCGGCGTTCGGCGTCCCCACGATTCCCCTGAGCAGATTCGCCAGGCTTTCCGACTCGAGCTCATGCTTGAGCAAATAATCTCGCGCCCCGGATTTCAACGCCTGCTTCACGAAATGAAAATCGTCGTAAGCGCTGAGCACGATAATCGGGATGTCCGGCTCCGTCCGCTGCAGCTCGCCGATCAGGTCGATACCGTTCATCTCCGGCATATCGATGTCCGTAATGACGATATCGGGCCGGCAATTTTCGAGCATAGCCAGCGCATGCTTGCCGTTGATCGCCTCCGAGCAGATGCGAAAGCCCTCTTTCTCCCAATCCAGGCTCGACCGGATGGCATAGCGGTACATGACATCATCTTCCACGATCATGACGTTTTGCATCGTTCATCCCTCCCATAGGCCGGCCAAGCGGCAGCCGGACGGTCGCGACCGTGCCGACGCCGGGCTCGGACCGGTATCGCAGTCCGTATTCGTCGCCGTAATACAGCTTGATCCGCTCGTTGACATTACGCACCCCGATGCTGTGAAGCCCCGGATACGCGCCTTCCCCGTCTTCGCTCAAAATTTTCCTTTGCTGCTCGGGCGTCATGCCGACCCCGTTGTCTTCAACCTCCAGGAAAAACGAGCCGTTGGCGGCAAACGCCCTTATCGTCAGCAACCCGACGCCCTTGGACATTTCGATGCCGTGCAGCAGCGCATTCTCAACGAGCGGCTGCAAAATAAAATGCAGCATCATGCGGTCCATCAGCGCTTCGTCCTTCTCGTACGCCACCTTGAACCGATCCTCGAACCGAAACGCCTGGATGCTCAAGTAATGCTCGATATACTCGAATTCTTCCCGCACCGTGACGAATTCGCTTTTTCGTTTGACGGACATTTTCAACAAGCCGATCAGATTGGCGACCATCCGCTCGATGACCTTCTGCCCGGCGCTTCTGGCGAGCCATTGGATCGAACCCAGCGTGTTGTAGAGAAAATGGGGATGAATCTGCGCCCTCAGCACCTGGAACTCGGCCTGTTGCTTGGCAAGCCGCTCAATATACAGATTCTGGATCAGCTCGTTGATCCGGCTGAGCATCAAGTTGAACCTTTGGCCCAGCAAGCCGATCTCGTCCCGGCCGGCCGTCTGCACCTGCACGGAGAAATCGCCCTCCTCGACCCGCCGCATCGTCCGCTCCAGCTTGCGAATATTTCCGCTGACGAGATTGGACGTCCATGCCGCGATGAAAACCGTCAGCAGCAGCGACACGACGCTCGTCCCCAGCAAATACGTCCCGAGCTGCCTGGAAGGCCGGTACAGCTCCGACTGGGGCACGAGATGCAGCGTCTCCCAGCCGGCATCGACGGACATCCGACTGGTCACGTCGTATTTCTTCCCGGCCGCCTCTATCACGGTCCGCGACCGGCTTCGTCCGTCGGGCCGCGCGCTCCAAGCCTCAAGGACCGGAAGCATGTCCGGCTCGGCGGCCAGCACGTCGCCGTATCGATTCAGAATGGCCGTCGAACCGCCATAGGCGGAATACTCGTCGTCGATGGAAGCTTTCAAATAAGCGTCCGACAAATAGAACACGATTCTGCCGCGGGATTGCAGCGTATTCGGATCGATCAGCCGCCGGGTATAGACGATCTCTCCCCGCTTGGCGCCCGGCAGCCATAACGACTGCGGCCTGCCCGCTCCGAGCGCCTCCAGCCGGCGATCGGCCCAGTCATAGAGCTCGCGGGCTTCGCGCCCGCTGATGCCTCCGCTGATGCTTGCGAACGAGTTTTTCTCGTACCAATACAGATGCCCTTCCGGCGATTCCACGAGCACGATGCGAATGTCCCGGCTCAGTCCAAAAAACAGGCTGAGGATCGATTCCACGTTGCGGCGATTCCGGTAGATCTCTTCCTGTGTCGCGAACTCCACGCTTTCCTTCAGCAGCTCGTACAGCTTTTCGTTGTTCTGAATCGCATAGGTGCTTTGCTCGAAGTTTTTGGCCTTGCCCGGCACCGTCTGCGACATTTGGTTCGTCAGCATGGACGAATACGCCTTGGAATGGCGAACCATTTCGTTCGTTGAAATCCGGTAAGACAGAAATCCGACCATCGATACCGTAAACAGAATAACGGCCAAATACGACACGAGCAGTCTTGTGCGAATGCGGGGGCGAACAAGCCTGTCCCTCCAGCGTGTGACCCATTTCGCGCTCATCGGCATCCCTCTCATGGTGTGCGAGTAAAAAATGACGTTATGCGACGCCGTTGCCTGTACGAAGAGCTTCGCGTGCCATCGTCTTCAGCGGAATAATGTAAACGCTTACTAAATGACATTATATCTATTATAGGCGCTTTCCTCTCTATCGGCATTATATAATTTTACGAAAAACAGTACGATCTTCCAGCCCTCCGGCCGGCTTCCTTCATGCTGGAAGAGGAATGCGCCGATAAAGTAAAATTGTCTTATTTCTCGTAATTTCGTGTAATGAAAACGCATTCAGTTTGTTTTTATAATGACCGTAAGACAGCGCGGCCGCAGCAAACCGAGAGCGGACGCCGTCTTCCTACAACACGATGCAAAGGGGCAATCGCGATGAAAAAATGGTTAGGATCCATGCTCTCCGTCATGATGCTAGGGGCCGTTATCGGCTGCGGGGGCGGAGGAAACGGAGGAGGCGCGCCGTCCGGCGGGAGCTCGGCTCCGGGCGAGAATTCGTCCCCCCCGGATCAGCCCAAGGTCAAGCTGACGATCGCTCACCTGATGGTCGAAGAAGGCGCAAGAGTGTGGGTCGCGGACATGATCTCCAGCTTTAACGCCAAGTACCCGAACGTCGAAGTCGAAGAAATCGCGGCCAATACGGACAAGTACAACACGATGCTGAAGACGAAAATCGCCAGCGACGACGCGCCGGACATCATGCTTCTCGTGAACCTGAACGACGCGAACCGGGATTACCTGGAAGGCGGCTTCGTCATGGATCTGACGGATCAGCCGTTCATGCAGAACGTCAACTCCATCGACCGCCAGTATATCGACGGCAAGCTGTATGCGCTCCCGTTCGACATGAACGCCAACGGGGTCATCTACAACAAGGACGTATTCGAGAAGTCGGGCATTACGGAAGCGCCGCGGACGTACTCGGAATACAAAGACGCGCTGGAAAAAATGAAGCAGGCCGGGTTCGCCGGCATCGCGCTCGGCTTCAAGGAAAATTACTACGTTACGGGCGACGCGGGCGCCGACTGGAGGGCGGGAGCGCTGTCCGCCAACCCGGACTGGATCGAGGACTTGCAATCCCGCAAGCTGAAATTCCAGGACGACCCGCTCATGAAGGGCATTCTGGAACGGATCGCCGATCGCTTCGCCTACTCCCAGCAGGATCCGTTCGGCACCGATGCCGCTACCGCGCTCTCTCTTATCGCCACCGGCAAAGCGGGCATGCTGCAGCACGGTTCGTTCATGGTCGACGCCATCAAGAAGATCAATCCGGACGCGCGGCTCGGCTTCTTCCCGTTCCCTTGGTCGGAGAACAAAGAAGATAACAATCTGCCGCTCGGCACCGGCATCGGCGGCTTGGCCGTCTACAAGGATTCTCCCAATAAGGAGTGGGCGCTCAAATTCCTCGAAGAGGTCGCCACCAAGGAAATGGGCGAGTCTCTGCAGGTCAACAAGGGCGGGCTGTCTCTCATTAAAGACGTCCCGCTGCCGCAGGACCCGACCTTCCAGGAAATCATCGGCTACCGCGACAGCGGGGAAGTATTCGACTACACCGGCATCCGCACCAATTTCACGACCGAATTCAACAACGCGCTGGCTACGAAAATCGTCGAGTATTTGATGGATTCCAAGCATGACGTCGCGGCCGCCCTCGCTAAGCTGGACGCCGAATTCGACCGGATCGCCAAAACGAGCGGTTAACCGGTTCACTCAACAAGATCGATCAACGCAGATATCGGCCCGATCGGCGATTCGCCGATCGGAGCCGTTCCCCGAGAAGTGGAGGTTTCCCGCATGAAGCTCAGCAGCCTGAAGCGCTCGGCCGTCACCTTGTCCTTCCTGCTTCCGCTCGCGCTGTTTTTTTCGTTCGCCATGCTCGTCCCCTTTATGATGGGGATTCAAGTCTCGTTCACCGATTGGAACGGGCTGTCCCGCACGATGAATTATATCGGTCTGGAAAATTTCAAAAACATTTTCATCAGTCCCGACGTGCTGATTCCGCTTAAAAACACGGTGCTGTACGGCTTGATGTATGTCGTTGCCAACAACGTGCTGGCACTTACGCTGGCTCTGGCGCTCAATCGCCAATTCCGGGGACGGAACGCTTCCCGGTTGATTTTCTTCATTCCCAACGCGTTGAGCCCCGTGCTGACCGCCTTCGTCTTTTCCTTTATCTACAAAGACCTGTTCAGCGAGCTGTTCGGCATCCAAAGCCTGTTCAGCAGCACGAGCACCGCCCTGATCGGCATCGTTCTTCTGGCCGTCTGGCACAATGTCGGCATTAACATGCTTATCTATCTGGCCGCTCTGAGCGGCGTTCCGAAGGATTTGTACGAAGCCGCCACCGTAGACGGAGCAGGCGCATGGCATCGGTTCGTGAGCGTGACGATTCCGATGATCGTGCCGGCCTTCACCGTCTGCATCACGCTCTCGCTCACGAGCGGATTGCGCGAGTTCGCGTTCCCTCTCGTGGCCACGGGCGGCGGCCCGGTCCGGTCGACGGAGACGCTGGCCATCTACATCTACAACTACTTGTTCGCTTACAGCAAAGCCGGCTACGGACAAGCGCTCGCCTTCGTCTTCATGGCCTTTCTGCTCATCGTCGGCTTGACGGTATCCCGTCTGCTCAGAAGGAAGGAGATTGAAGCGTAATGCGGCTGTCGCTCTACAAACAATGGTCGGTGAACCTGCTCGTTCTCGCGCTGGCGATCGTATTTCTCGTCCCGTTCTATCTGTCGATCGTCACTTCTTTCAAGTCGTTGCTGGAAATCGCCGAGTCGGTGCTCGCGCTCCCCAAGAGCCTGATGCTCGACAACTACGCCAAGGCGATCGAGACGATCAAGCTGGGACGCTCGTTCGTCAACAGCGCGATCATTACGGCCGCGTCCACGGTTCTGATTCTGCTGTCCAGCGCGATGGGCGCTTACGTCATCGCGCGCAACTACGCGAAACGCGGCTACCGGCTCCTCGAAGCGCTGCTGCTCGCCGCGCTGATGGTGCCTTTTCAAATCATTATGATTCCGGTGTACAAGCTTCTAAAAACGACGGATCTGCTGAACTCGCTTACGGGCGCCGTGCTCATTCTCGTCGGCACGAGCATTCCCTATTGCACGTTCCTGCTCATCGGCTTCATCAAATCGGTGCCGAGAGAGCTGGAGGAGTCCGCCATCATCGACGGCTGCGGGCCTTACCGAACGTTCTGGCAGATCGTGTTCCCTCTGCTCAAGCCGATCACCTCGTGCTTGTCCGTTCTGTACGTGCTGTGGATGTGGAACGACTTCAACGTGTCGCTGATCGTTCTGCAGAAGGACGTCGTCAAGACGCTGACCGTGCAGCAGTTTTATTTTTTCGGAGAAAATTCGACCGAATACGGTCTCGCTTTTGCCGCGGCCTGCCTCTCGATGCTGCCGATCGTCGCCGTCTTTCTCGGGGCGCAGAAATACATTATCGAAGGCTTGACCGCGGGAGCATTGAAAGGATAACCGCAAGGAGGACCATCCAATGGCCAATAAATACGCATTCGTAAGCGGGGCTGACCGGGGGCTCGGACTGGAGCTGACCCGGCTGCTTCTGGAGCAAGGCTATTTCGTATTCGCCGGCAAGTTTCTCACGGACTGGCGCGAACTGGACGAGCTGAAGAGCGGCTATCCGGAACGGTTGATTCCAATCTCTCTGGACGTAGGGAATGACGAAAGCGTCCTGGCGGCGGCCGCGGAAGTGACGAGCCGCACCGATTCCCTGGAGCTTATTATCAACAATGCCGCGATATTGGGCGGCGACCGCAACCATTCCGTTCTAGACGCAGAGCTGGACGTCGACGACATGCTCCGCACGTTTAACGTGACGGCCCTCGGCGCCCTTCGGGTGACGAACGCGCTGATCGGCGCCGTTCTTAACGGTTCCGGCAAGCTGATCGTCAACATCTCGTCCGAGGCGGGCAGCATCGGCCAGAGCTGGAGAACGAATTATTACGGCTACTGCATGGCCAAGACGGCGCTCAACATGCATTCCACCATGACGTACAACTATGTGAAGGAGTTGGGCGGTCACGTGCTTAACCTGCATCCGGGCTGGATGCAAGGACGGCTCGGAGGGACGCTCAACACGGCCGCGGACCTGACGCCGGCCTATTCTGCCGGTCGGCTGATGGAGATCATCGGCCGTTACCGGACGTACCAGACGAATCAGCCGGCGTTTCTCGATTATTTGGGCAGAAAGCTGGCTTGGTAAGCGATAAGAGGTTGAACACGCGCGATAAGAGAGGAGAAATCGGAGTGGACAAAAAATATGCGGTCGTTACCGGAGCCGACCGGGGGCTCGGGCTGGAGTTGGCCAAAGGGCTGGTCCGCAGCGGCTATACCGTGTTCGCCGGCCAGTATTTGCTGGAATGGCACGAGCTGGAGGAAGCGGAGAAGGCGTATCCGGGGCGACTGATTCCCCTCCTGCTCGACGTAGGCTCGAGCTCCAGCGTCAAGCGGGCCGCCGAGACGGTTAAGGAGACGACGGAACGGATCGATCTGCTGCTCAACAATGCCGCGGTAGTCGATCCCGCTAACGCCGGCAAAACGATCGCCGACCCGCTCGACTTCGGGTCGATGCTCCAAACCTACAATGTGACCGCTCTCGGGGCGCTAAGAGCGGCTCATGCCTTCATGCCGCTGCTCCTGAACGGCTCCGGCAAGCTGATCGTCAATATTTCTTCCGAGGCCGGCAGTCTAAGCCAGAGCTGGCGCAGCAGCGGGTACGCCTACTGCATGGGCAAGGCCGCGCTGAACATGCATTCGACCATTACGTACAACAAAATTCGCGACCTGGGCGGTCACGTCCTGAACCTTCATCCCGGCTGGGTGCAGGGGAGGCTCGGCGGAAAGCTGAATACGGAGGCCGATCTGACGCCGGAATTTTCCGCTTCGCAGCTTCTTCCGATCATTTTGCGCTACCGGACCTATCAGACGAACAAGCCCGCGTATTTGAATTGGCTCGGCCAGGATTTATCCTACTAATATGCAAAGGTTGGTGAACCGCCCGTGACATCGCTAGGAAAAGCCCTCGTGTTGGGGGATTACACGAATTTCAAATACCATCAGCTGCCGAACATGGATCTCCCGGTGACCGACTTGCTTAAAGACCGCCTGCAGACGGTGTGCACCGAGGATTACGATCAGCTGTGCTCCGAGAATATCGGGCAATACGATCTTGTCATCTCCTATACGGAGTGCTGGAGGCGCGAGCTGTCGCGGGAGCAGGTGCAAGGCTTGCTCGGCTACGTTCGGGCGGGCGGAGGGCTGCTCGCTATTCATAACGGCATCTCGCTCCAGACGAGCGAGGAGCTGCGGCGGATGCTCGGAGCGAAGCTGAACGGCCATCCCCCCTACGGAATATTGAACATCCGGCCGACGAGCGCGGATCACCCGATCGTGCGCGGCATCGAGCCGTTCATCGTCACCGACGAGCCGTATCAATTCGATTTCGAGAGCGATTTCGACTCGACCGTCCTGCTGGAATACGACTATGACGGCAAGACCTGGCCCGCCGCATGGACTCACCCGTTCGGACAAGGCCAAGTCGTCTATCTGATGAACGGACACGACGGAAGCCCGTTCTTCCACCCGACGTTCCGGGAAATCATTTTGCGTTCCGCCCTGCTGCTCTCCGGACGCGGGAAGGATCTCCGATAATTCGAACCGGCCGAAAGCAACGACGGCGCAGGGGCTCGTCCCCCGCGCCGTCGTTTCGTTGTCAGGATGCCATCCGGGAGCGGATTACCGATAGCCGTTCACGACTTCGAGAAACGCCCGCCCGTACTTCTCGAACTTCGCGGCGCCGACGCCTTTAATTCCGCGCATGTCCCGCTCCGTCACGGGCATCGCCTCGCACATCTCCCGGAGGGTCGCGTCGTGGAAGATGACGAACGGCGGCAGCCCTTCTTCGTCGGCGATGCGCTTGCGCAGCCGGCGCAAGGCGTTGAACAGCTCGACGTTCGCGACCGAAGCAGACGCCCCGCCTCCCCGGGTACGGCTGCGCGAGACCGGAGGCGTATCCGGCTCGATCCTCTGGTAGACGCGCGTCTCGCCGCGCATGACCGCAAGAACCGGCTCCATCAGCTGTACGACCGGATACGCCGTATCCGACATACGCAGGTAGCCATCTGCCACGAGCGTATGAATGAGCTGCACGAGCGGCTTCTCCGCCATATGCTTCAGACGGCCGTAGGACCTGAGACGATCGAAATTGAACTGCTTGATCTTGGCGTCGTTCGCGCCCCGCAGCACCTTCGCGGTCAGCGTCACGCCGAAGCGCTGCTTCATTTCGGAGATGCAGGCGAAGATGAATTTGGCCTCCTCGGTCACGTCCCGGCTCTCCCGCGTATCCGTGCAGTTCCCGCACGTGCCGCAGGCTTGTCCGTTCTCCTCGCCAAAATAGCGCACGATCGCCAGCTGCAGGCAATCCCCGGTATGCGCATACTGGACCATGTCGTTCAAGAGCCGATAATCGTTGCGCTTGCGTTCGTCGTCGGCCTCGCTCTGCTCGATGAAAAACTTCTGCGTCACGACGTCCTGAGCCGAGAACAGCAGCACGCATTCTCCCGGGTCGCCGTCTCTGCCTGCGCGTCCCGCTTCCTGATAGTAGGCTTCGAGATTTTTCGGCATATTGTTGTGAATGACGTATCGCACGTTGGACTTGTCGATGCCCATGCCGAAGGCGTTCGTGGCGACGATGACTTGCAGATCGTCCCTCTGGAAAGCTTCCTGTGTCTCGGCCCGCTCCTCCTCGCTTAAGCCGGCGTGGTATTTGCCCACGGGGACGCCGAGGTCGCGTACGAACGTATAGACGCCCTCCACCTCGCGTCGCGTGGAAGCGTAGATGATGCCCGCTTGATGCGGATGCTCCCGGATATACCTTGCGACGAAGTCCCGCTTGTCCGCGCCCCGAACGACCGACATCGCCAGATTGCTTCGCGCGTAGCCGGTCGTCACCCGCGCCGGGTCGCGAAGCTTGAGACGTTCAACGATGTCGTCCTTGACGACGTCCGTCGCGGTCGCCGTGAACGCCGCCATGACGGGGCGGGGCTCGATTTCCTGCAGCAAGCGGACGATCGTCATGTAGCTCGGCCGGAAATCGTGTCCCCACTGGGAGACGCAATGCGCCTCGTCCACCGCGACGAGCGGCACTTCGAGCTTGCGGATCGTCGCGCGGAACGTCTCCGATTCGAGCCGTTCCGGCGCGATATACAGCAGTTTGTAGTGACCCGCCGCGACGTTCCGCATTCGCTTGTTCGTCTCCTGCGCGGACAACGAACTGTTGATATACGTCGCTTCGACGCCCGCCGCGTTCAGGGCGTCCACCTGATCCTTCATTAACGAGATCAGCGGGGAGACGACGATCGTCACGCCGTCCAGCAGAATCGCCGGAATCTGGTAGCAGATCGATTTGCCCGCTCCGGTCGGCATGATGCCGAGCACGTCGCGGCCTTCGAGAATCGCCTCGATCAGCTTCTCCTGTCCCGCGCGGAACCGGTCGTATCCGTAATACGTTCGCAGTGCTTCAATCGCAGCCGGGTTCATCTCAACCTTCCTTTCCGGGAAGCCAAGGGGATGGCTCGCCGACATAAAATACATTCAGAACGTGCAGCGCCCGGGTGCACACCGTATAGAGCAGCTTGCGGTCCTTCTCCCGGCCGTATCGTTCGGCGGATGCGTCCCAGGCGAGCACGGCGTCGAATTCGATGCCCTTGGCCAAGTAAGAAGGCAATACGGACACGCCTTTCGGAAGCTCCGCCGAGCCTCCGGTCACCCTCGTCAGCGGGACTTCGTCCGGCAGCAGCTCCTTCAGCAGGGCGGCCGCGTCGCCGGATTCCTCCGCCGTCTTCGTGATGACGCCGATCGTGCCGTACCCCCTTGCGAGCAGCTCCGCGACGTTCGCCGCGGCGCGCTCGCCAAGCTCCCGGCCATCCAAGCACGGAATAAGCTTGGGCAGTTCCCCGCTGCGACGGAACGGCGTGATGCCCGCCGCATCCTCCGGCGCGAGTATGCCTTTCGTGAACGCCACGATCTGCTCCGTCGAACGATAGCTCGTCGTCAAGCGCAGAGCGGACGTCGTGTCCGGCCCCATCAGCCTCGTCCAGCCGCCGAAGCCGCCGCTGTCCTGAGACTGGATGTAGATCGCCTGATTGAAATCCCCGAGCACGGTCATTCGCGCCCGCGGGTAACGGCGGCGCAGGTAAGCGGCTTGAAACGGCGAATAATCCTGGGCCTCGTCGACGAACACATGCTGGATGTCCCCTTCGACGCGCCGGAATCCTTCCAGCGCCTCCGAGACGTACATGAGCGGAGTCGCGTCTTCGTGCTCGATCCGCTTGCATCCGATCGTCTCCTCCGCGCGCAGGCTCATCCAGTCCCAGCCTTGCGGGAGCTTGCCGTCCGGCGAGCAGGAGGCGAACAACGACCGGCTCTCGAACAGCGCCGAATACGTCGCGACGGCATCGATGAAGCGATAGGATCGGACCGCCTTGACGATCGGCGCGATCGCGTCCTCGGCCGCCTTGCGCTTGAGCCGCAAGCTCATCTGTTCCTCGTCGTCGAACACTTCGTCGTGAAAGCCGCCGCTCTTCCTCACGTCCACGTACGCGCGCTGGATGTCCTCCTGGTCGACGAGCTCCGCGGTTTCTTCGAGCCAAGGCTCGTTCATCTGGGATTCCATCCAATCTTTGATCCGTTTCATCAGCCAGCGCTTGGCGCCCGCGGCCCGCGCGCCGAAGCCGTCCGCCGCCCGGATCGCGTAGAATTGCGCCGAGATTTCCTCCTCGGAAGCGATCGTCCGGTCGCGGAACCGCAGCGTCCGGAATCGCACGCCTCCTTCCTCCAGCCGCTTCAAGTAGTTTTCCACCGTCGCGAAGAAATGCTCCGAGCCTTTGTATTTCACCGCGCGTTCCCGCGCTTCCCCTTCCGCGCTCCCTTCGAGCGCAGCCAGCGCTTCCGTCTGCGCGAACAGGTCCTCCACGTCGAACCTGCGCCCCAGCCGGGCTTCGATCAGCTCCCGGAACGTCATCTGGCGCATGTTCGCTTCGCCCAGATCGGGCAGAACGCGGGAAATGTACCCTTTGAATACCGGGTTCGGCGAGAATAAAATGATCTGCTCCGACGTCAGCGTCTCGCGGTATCTGTACAGCAAATACGCGATCCGCTGCAGCGCGGCCGACGTCTTGCCGCTCCCCGCCGCGCCCTGCACGACGAGAAGCCTGTGCTTCTCGTCGCGGATGATCTTGTTTTGTTCCTTCTGGATCGTCGCCACGATGCTCTTCATCGAAGTGTCCGAGCCTTCGGACAGCACCGCCTGAAGAATCTCGTCGCCGACCGTCTCGGACGTGTCGAACATATGCTTCATTTGCCCTTCGCGAATGACGAACTGGCGCTTCAGCCGCAGCTCGCCCTCGATGGCTCCGTCCGGAACCCGGTAAGCGGCCGGTCCCGGCTCGTGATCGTAGAACAGGCTGGAGACCGGCGCTCTCCAGTCGTACACGTAGAACGTCTCGCCGTCTTCGCCGATCAGCGACGCCCGGCCGATATAGACTTGCTCTTCGCCGCTTCCCCGCTCCGCGAAGTCGATCCGGGCGAAATACGGCGAATCGAACTGCTTCGTCAGCCGCTCGACCGCTTCCGAGGCGACGCGGTGGCTCCGTTCCCTTTCGGCGAGCAATTCGGCCTGCTGCACGATGCTCGTCCACGTCTCGGCGACCTCCGACGAATCCGAGAAGTTCATCCGCACGTCGTCCCAGAATTCCTGGCGAATGCCGACGACGTCCCCCCGTCTCTCGCCAAGCACGGACATTTCCTTGCGCATGCGCTTGCCGACCTGCTCAAGCACGGTCAACAGCCGATTTTCCTCCTCTTCCCGAGGGGACCGGACACCTTTCTCCATCCTGCTCCACTCCTTGCGCGTAAACTTCGTATTTTCTTTTGTATCATGCGACAACGGCAAGCGCAACCTTTCCAAGCAATTATTTGCCTTTTTCCGGCCTTACGGACAGAGGATCCGCTATCTGTGAACAAAACCGGGTTTTGCGCACTCTCGCGGACAGAGAATCCCTTATTTGCTTCGTTGATGGCCATTTCGGCCGCCAAAAATAGAAATAACGGATCGCCTGTCCGAAACCACCTCAAAATAAGGGGATTTCATCAAAATAAGGTCGCCTGTGTCCGCAAGCAATAGAGCAAGCGTAAACCTTTCGACCATTCAGTTCGTTTATTCAGTTAGAACGCCCCGCACAGAGCGGCCAAGGAGGCAAACCGGTGAAATCAAAAATGTTGGTCCTATTGCTCGCGGCTTTCATCGCTGCGTTCGTGTTCGCCGTCATCGCCTTAGCCCTGGAATTAGGCAAAATGTAGAAAGAGCCCAGCTCGATTCGGAATCGCGCGAGGCTCGCCTTATAAGTTCGTTTACGCCATTTTTCACCAGCAATTCGATAGTACTGCCTTGTGGAGCGAACGTGCCGTCCGGCAATATCCTGGGAAATCGGTTCAGTAGAATCAGGGTTCCAAGCTGAACAGCTTGTTTTTCGACACCTGGAAATCTTTGAAAACCATAGACTGAACGTTATCCAATTCTGTATACAACTCTTGCACCTGATACGCGCCATCCTGAAGCGCATACACATGAACCGTTCGATTGCCGGGATCGACGATCCAGTATTCCTGCACGCCATACTTCTGGTACAGGTTGAACTTCTCATTGAAATCCTTCAGCGCCGTGGACGGGGACAGCACCTCTATAATCATCGTTGGCGCTCCATGACAGCCTTTCTTGGATATCTGACTCTTGGAGCAGACAACGGACAGATCCGGCTGTGTCACATGATCGGGCGAATCGTATTGATCGTGCTCGCTAAAAAACACATCGAACGGAGCGACAAATACATAGCAGCTCTGATTCTGCAGGTAATTCCGCAGAGCGAAATACAGCTCTCCTATGACAAACTGATGCAGGGCATTCGAAGCCGGCGACATATTATAGGCTTTGCCATTAATTAATTCCCATGCCCCATGCCACGATAACCAGTCTTGATAAGTGTGAAACTTCTTCTCATCCGGACTCGACACTTGGAGCTGCCTCCTTTAATAATTCAAAAACAGATTACTGCTGCGCTTTCAGCCTGACTTTTTTATCCGCCCAATGATTTCTTCTGTGTGTTCATAGCCTTGATTCAGTACCTGAATTATATCATAAGCACACTCCCGCCGGTTCCCTCATATACATAAGGTGGTGACATTTTTGTTTCGGACAGGGGGCTTGGCTTAGTCATGATGCGAGAAGAAGAACAAGCGGAGCTGGAAGCGGCCATTGCCGACATTACGGAGATCGCCGAGCGATTCGGACTCGACTTCTATCCGATGAGATACGAGATCTGTCCGGCGGATATCATTTACACGTTCGGCGCTTACGGGATGCCGACGCGGTTCAGCCATTGGAGCTTCGGCAAGACGTTCAACAAAATGAAAATGCAATACGATCTCGGCTTAAGCAAAATTTACGAGCTCGTCATCAATTCGAACCCTTGCTACGCTTTCCTCCTGGACGGCAACTCCTTGGTGCAGAACAAGCTGATCGTCGCCCACGTGCTGGCGCACTGCGATTTTTTCAAAAACAACGCCCGCTTCTCGATCTCCAACCGCAACATGGTCGAGAGCATGTCCGCCGCGGCCGAGCGCATCAGCCAATACGAAATCGATTACGGCACGCCCGAGGTGGAACGCTTCCTCGACGCGGTGATGGCGATCCAGGAGCATGTCGACCCCGTCATTCGCAAGCCGTACGGGCTGGACCGCAAACACTATTTGGAAACGCAGCGCAGGAAGGACAAATTGAAGGACCGGAGCCCGAACGGTCCCGCTTCTCCGTACGACGACTTATGGGAATTGGAAAGCTACGAGAAAGGCAGACCCGGCAAAGACGAATTGGAGGAACCGAACGATCCGCGCAAGTTCCCCGCCAGTCCCGAAAAAGACATCGTCTGGTTCATTCAGGAGTTTTCCCCCGTGCTCGAAGATTGGCAGAGAGACGTCATGAGCATTATTCGCGAGGAAATGCTGTACTTCTGGCCGCAGATCGAGACGAAAATCATGAACGAAGGCTGGGCGTCCTACTGGCACCAGAGAATTATGCGCGAGCTGCCGCTTACGAGCGAAGAGACGATCGAATACGCCAAGCTCAATTCGGCCGTCGTGCAGCCGTCCCGCCATTCCCTGAACCCGTATTATCTCGGCTTGAAAATTTTCGAGGACATCGAAAAAAGATTCGGGCGCGACTACATTTTCGAAGTTCGCGAGCTCGACTCGGACGCCTCTTTCTTGCGAAATTACTTGACCAAGCAATTGACGGAGGAGCTCGATCTGTACATTTTCGAAAAAAAGGGGCAGGAGTGGAAAATCACCGACAAAGGATGGGAGAACGTCCGGGATCAGCTCGTCTATTCCCGCGTAAACGGCGGATTTCCGTATTTGGAAGCGACCGACGCGGATTACTCCCGGAACGGCGAGCTGTACCTCACGCATCAATATGAAGGAACGGAGCTCGACCTGAAATACGTGGAACGCACGCTCCCTTACGTCGTGCGGCTGTGGGGCAAACCGGTTCATCTCGAAACGTTCGTCGACGACAAAAAAGTACTGTTTACGTGCGACGGACATAAAACGACCCGAAAAAATCTTGCCTAACCTCGAAGGCGGTCCGTTCGCAGTTCATCGGGCCGTCTTTTCCCTTTTTTTGGCGCGGGATGCGTAAGGCGGGACAAATTGGTTTAATCTAACCGTACCACCTTCCGAAAAAGGAGAGATCCCTATGACGACAACCACGACGCAGCGTCCCTCGTCGTTTCCTCCCCAGCATCAGAACGCGCAGCCTGGCATCGAACAGAATATGAATCCGTTGCCGGAAGCCGAATCCCCTGTCTATAAGCCTGCAGGAAAACTGACCGACAAAGTCGCGATCGTCACTGGCGGAGACAGCGGCATCGGACGAGCCGTATCGATCGCCTATGCCAAGGAAGGCGCCGACGTCGCCGTACTCTACCTGAACGAAGACGTCGACGCCGAAGAGACGAAAAAGCAGATCGAAGCCGAGGGAAGACGCTGCCTCCTGATTAAAGGGGATATCGGCAACGCGGCCTTCTGCAAGCAAGCGGTCGAACAGGCGGTCGGCGGCCTGGGGCGATTGGACATCCTCGTCAATAATGCCGCCGAGCAGCATCCACAGGACAAGATCGAGCAGATTACGCCCGAGCAGCTGGAACGGACGTTCCGGACGAACGTGTTCGCCATGTTCTATCTGACCCAGGCGGCGATGCCGCATTTGCAATCCGGCGCGGCCATCATCAATACCGCGTCGATCACCGCCTACCGCGGAAGCCCGACCTTGCTCGACTATTCCGCGACCAAGGGCGCGATCGTCGCGTTCACCCGGTCGCTCTCCCAGAACGTCATCGGCCAGGGCATTCGCGTGAACGCCGTCGCCCCCGGCCCGATCTGGACGCCGCTCATCCCGTCGACGTTCGACGCCCAGCAAGTCGCCCAGTTCGGCGCCAATACGCCGATGAAGCGCGCCGGCCAGCCGGACGAGCTCGCGCCCGCCTACGTGTACCTGGCCTGCGAGGATTCCTCCTACGTCGCCGGCCAAGTGCTTCACGTCAACGGCGGCGAAGTCGTGAACGGGTAGCGGTTGCGTGTGAAAGCCGTTCCTCGGCTTGGCGAAATGAGAGATGAACGGTGTCCTATTTGCTTAAAGCGTCGAGAACGGCTTGAATCCCGTACGAACGCCCGAGAGGACCGTAGGCGAGCGCGAGATTGCCGTCGATGTCGTAGACTTGGCCGTTCTGAACGGCCTTCAGCTTCGACCACACTCCGCTTTGCTTCCATTCGTCCGACAAGGCCGGAAGCGACGGGTCGGACACGTTGAATTGGCCGAGGAACAGATGGTCCGGATCCAATTGGCTCAAGCCTTCCAGCGAGATCTGCGCGCCGTCCGCCATCTCCGCGGAGTCCGGAGCCTTCAGCCCCAGCCCCTCATAATACGTCTGTAAGTAGTTCGTTCCTTGCAGCCAGCTTTCCTTGGCCCGGATCTGCAGGAAGGCCACCGTGCCCTCGACGCCGGCCAACTTCTCCTTCGCGTCCTGCAGTCTGGTCTGAAAATCGGCGATGTAGTTCGCGGCGATCTCCTCCTGGCCGAGAATGTTGCCGAACTCGGTCACGACGGAAGGCCAGTCGCTCCATATGTCCGTCTTCTGCTCGTCCAGGACGACTGTCGTTGCCATCTTCTCCAGGGATTCGACGATATCCTGATTGACGCTGTTGCCCGCGATAATGACGTCCGGATCGTAAGCCAGCAGCTCCTCCATATTGACCGTCGTATTCTCTCCGACGATAACCAGCTCGTCCAGACGGTCGGTGTAAGGCTTATACGTCTCTGTATGCAGCACGGATTGCTTCTCGGTAAACGGAAGCGCGAACCCCACCGATTTCAAGTCGAACAGCAGAATGGAATCGGTATAGCCCCAGTGGACGACCGCGACTTTTTCCGGCTGCTTCTCGATCGTGACGTCCCCGTTGGCGGCATAGATCGTGCGGGGAAAAGCGGCCTCCGGCTCCGATGGTTCGCTCGAGCTCGAACTCGGGCTGGACTCGTTCTGAGTCTGAGCAGGGGACGGCTCCGATCGATCATTCGAGCCGGAATTCGAGCAGGCGGCCAGCAGCAAAGTCAAAATCAGCAGCAGAGCCGCCCAAGGCAGTATACGTTTATTCATGTCAAGCATCCTTTCTAAAACCGCAATTTATAAACGATAATGATTCTCATTATCGTTTATAACAATAACACCTTGCTCCGATGTTGAAAATGGAGAGATTCCCGAACTTATGATGGATGATTTCGCTTCCGATACATGCCGACTTTGCTTGGCGGCACTCCCTTGTGCTTCTTGAACAGCCTGCTGAAATAATAAGCGTCCGAGTAGCCTACGCTCTTGGCCACCACGCTGACCGGGAATTGACCCGTAACGAGCATCTCGTTCGCACGGTTCATGCGATATCGGATCAGGTAATCGATCGGTCCGATTCCGGCATACTTGCGGAACTGGGAAGAGAAGTACTTCGCCTTGATCTGGTAACGCTCCGCCAGCATGTCCAACGTAAGCGGTCTGGCATGGTGCTCCCGGATATATTGAATCGCTTCGTCGATCAAAGAATAGCTTTCCTTGTTCTGCCGGATCCGTTCGGATAGAAGAATGTGATTAACCAGCCGGTAGAATAGAGCCTTCTTCTCCAGCAGCCCCATGCTGTCCGGAGAAGCCGCGGCTTCGAGCAAGCGGTCCAGCACGTGCAGAAGCTCCGGGTCGATAGCGGTCTGAAGCATCAACACCTCGATTAACCGCCTCGCGTCCTCCCGGTCGGCGAGTACCGGCAAGTAATGAACCAAGCCGTATTCGAAGCCCTCCTCCCCTGTATAGATTTCCAGCTTCCGCCCCAGACCGCCCAGCAGCACTCCGCCCGGCTCAAGACCGTATCGGCCCGAACCGTCGAACACGAAGTCGGCGTGCCCGCGCAACGCGATCACGACGCCGCATCTGGTTGTCGGTCGGGAGACATGTCCGCTGTAGACCAGATTGGCCTTCAGCTCCGTCCGATAGACGCCGTATACCTCCAGCGGAATTCGCGCGAAATCCCGCGCCAGTTCCTCGTATGAACAGTCCAAGCCGTTCCTCCCTCCGATCTCCGTCTGTTTTCTTTCCCTTCGATGTCGGACAGAGTGAACATGCAGGACCGGAAAGGTAAAGACAAACGGCTCATTCAAACGCGCCCTTTATTGAGAATCATTATCATCAAATAGAATGTCTCTATTCTAGCGAAACGTGGTCCGACGCGCAACGGTTCGGATATTGCAAAAATTCCCCATGATCAGACGGCCCTCGCTGTCTTGCACTTACGGGACGGCTTTCGTTTCATTCACATTTACTGCTTCCCCTTTGTTCACATCAATTAATGTAGCCTCTTGTTCCAAACAATTATCAGTATTTATGAATACTCACAAGATTATTTTTTCTGCCTTCAACTGCAAAAATTAATATCACTCCACCTTGCGTACGATAGCCCACTTGCAGGTTACTTATTGAGTGTTGCTGATCAATTTGTAAATTAACATGAGATTGTTGAAAGTATTCAATCAAATTCTCGTGATTTCTATCGGGATCCCAATCCGATAGGACCAACCTGTCCGGCAGTATAAGATCATCACCAAAATATAGATGAATTGAGGATAGTTGATAGTCACCTTTTGGTGTTTTTGTAAATGAAAATTGGAATGAACCGTATTTGTAAATCATTGGATTTTTGGACACGGAAACATCTTGTGGCTTTCCCACAACAGATTCAAAATCAGCCAACGACATTCGTATTCCAACATGACCAAGTTGACCAGTCCTAAAAAATTCAAATATTGACGTCATTTCGTCTCTCCCGGACAGTCAATCTGCCCGTATTTAGTTAGTGGAAGGGGCTGCCTTATTGATTAATCTCGCAGTTCTAATGGTTGCAGTACGCCGCTCAATGGCAAAACAACGACCATTTGGTGATTTACGAAAGACAATTCGAACCTTTAGTACTAGAAAAGAAGCCACATGGAGTTGTTACTCTCGTATGTGACTATAGAATTCATAACTTAACTAACTCAAGCTTCTTCGTTAAATGGTAAGGGTTTTAAGTCCTTTTTATCTTTCTTCCACCAAAACGAGTCCGCCCCGTAATAAATCTCATTCGCCCCTTCTTCAGGCAACATATGAAATAACATGCCAACATCATCGAAGCTGTTCCCTGACCAATGTCGATTCATCCTTTTTAGAGCCTCATTGAATGAAATGTTAAACCGTGTTAACATTTCATTCATTATCGCATCGCAGTACTGTTCCGCTTTAGTCGAAACTTTGAAATTATATTTAATCGAAATTTGCAATTCTTCCATTCTATCTTCCAGTTTATAGCTTTATATCCAATATAATTCACCCTCTTACTGAATGGGACTTATACAAAAAACGCTCACGCCATTGCCGTGATTTCTGCACCGACAAACAGCGTGAGCGCTCACACATTTTCACCAACAACGTCTTCCGAACTGACATGAGCCAATTTGTAAATCGAGCATTTTTACTCATCGACTACAGGGACATTTTTAACCTTCTTTCTTTTTTCTGATTTTTCTGTAGATTCTGTAATAATAAAAGTTGACTACTAACATTACTAAAAGTAAAACAACAGAAAAACCGTAGTAGAAGACTGAAAACACAAACATCCCTAAATTTATCCAAATAAGAACAATTAAGATATCTTCAGCTTTTCCCCCAAGAAATTTATATCTGGCACCTCCTATTAGATTCATAACTAATGCAAAAATAATTAGCTCTATCGTTAGGTTAGCCCCCAAATCTTCACTCACCTCTATTTAATTTGACTTAGTTCATATTTTAATCTTTCTAGTTGTATCGGATCGAAAAAATTTCTATTTTTTACTTTTGTCTTAGAAGTGATATGGGTAACTAGCCCTTCCTCTAGAAGTTTATTTATTCTATCAGTTGCATATATATACCTTGCTAGTAATTGTCCTTTTGTTTCACCAGTCATATAATTCCCTTTCCCAGGCCCAATAAAATGATATTCAATTATTCTATCGATTTTACTATTATATTCAAACGTCTCCCAAAAATCATTTATTGTTAATGCAATCCCTAGAACTCCTAAGATCCTACCAGTGCTTTTTATCGCTTTGGCGCTTGAATTAGTTCCTTTAAAATTTTGAGCAATATTAGTATTTAAATCGAGAGAAAATTGGGTGATATAATTCATCGCATCCTTTAAGTCAGTTGTATCAAATGCTTTTATAGAACCATCAAGTTGGTCAGCCAACCAACTGCCGATAAATGGTATTGCTCCAACAGTATTTTTGATATTTTCCATTGCTTTTTGTGAAAAATACAAGTTGTATTCATTATTATAATAACTATAGTACGGTTTATTACCTGTTGGATCAGTATACGTTAAAGGAGTGTTCTATTTTTAACTAGGTAAAAACCCAAGTTATTTACGAAAGTAAGCCTACAAACCTGTAGTAGATATCAATTCGCTGCACTCGCTTGCCGTTCACCTTCTCGGCATCAAACACTACAACCCTGTCGATCAGTTCCGTTAAGATCAATTTCGTTAATTCCTTTACATCGGTGTATTGCCGTACTACTTCAAAAAAGCGGATCGAGTTCTCTCGTCTGCTCTCGGCCTGTCCGAGTTGCTCCTCCAGCAGCTTGAAACGTTCCTTCATTTGAGCCTGTTCTTCTATGAAGTCTCGCGACAGCGATACATATTGCTCATCGGAAATCCGTCCTAACGCATTGTCTTCATACAGCTTCCGTATAATGGTCTGCAGTTCGATATCCCTTTTTTCCAATTGCTCACGTTCCTTAATCGCGGCTTTCCACTGTCTCTTTTGCTGGCTCTGGTGCTGATCCGCCAGCATGTCCACAAATTCCTGTTCTTCCTCATTAGCCATGTGGGCATGGCGACGAATATCCGTCAATAAGAGTTCGTACACATCGACGTAGCTGATATAATGGAAGGAGCAATACGCTTTGCCGCGTGTTCTCGCCTGATTACAAGCGAAGCTGCCACGTCCGCCCTTGCCGCCGCTAGTCTTGCTACTGCCCCCACGAGCAAACGTCAGTCCTTGTCCGCAGGTCGAGCACTTTAACAGTCCCGCAAATATTTGATGCTCGCCTTCTTTTGTCGGACGCTTTTTTACTCGGATCACCTTCTGCGCTAAGGCGAAGGTTTCCTCATCAATCAAGGGCTCGTGTGTGTTCGGTACCTCAATCCACTCTTCCTCCGGCACCGCCACGATTCGCTTCTTCTTGAAGGAGAGCTTTGTCGCCTTATGACTCACCATATGTCCAAGATACACACGATTTTGCAGAATCTTTGTGATCGTCGTTGCCCCCCAATCATAGGGATGCCTGGAATTGACCACCTTCAGATAACGCTGGTGCTGCTTGGCTAGATAGCCCCGCGGAGCTAGGATTTGATCTGCTCGCAGCGTCTTACCGATTTTGTAGGGACTGTAACCTTCCACCGCCAATTGGAAGATTCGATGGACAATGGCCAACGTCTGCTCATCCGGCACGAGCTTATGCTTATTCTGCTCGTCCTTGCGATAGCCATAGGGAGCGAAGGCACCGGTGTAATCACCGTTCAAGGCTCGTTGGCGATAACCGCTCTTGACCTTTCGGCTCGTATCGCGGACGAACCATTCGTTGAACAGATTGCGCAGTTCCATGAAATCATCTTCGCCTTTGGCCGTGTCGATGTTTTCACTGACGGCGATAAACCGCACATGATGCTCAGGGAAGAATACTTGAATGCACAGGCTCGTTTCAATCTGATTGCGCCCCAAGCGACTCAAGTCCTTGACCAGCACAATGTCGATCTTACCAAGCTCGATATCCCGTTTCATCCGCTGAAAATCGGGGCGGTCAAAGTTGGTGCCGCTCCAGCCGTCATCTGTATAGATCTCCACCACATCAAAGCCGTTTTCCTTCGCATACCGTTCCAACAAAATCCGTTGATTTTCAATGCTCATGCTCTCGCCGCTCTGCTCATCATCCCGGCTTAAGCGACGATAGATCGCGGTTCGAGTGGTTTGCTGTTTTTTCATGTCCCGTCCTTTCCCAGCAATAAATCGGCTGATTTCAGTATAATAGATTTCCGAGATCGACAGTAGTGTGCCGTTTGAGCAGCTATCGCCCATGCAAGATGCCCGTTCTCAAACGAAAAGGCTCTTTCTGTACAAAGAAGGGAATCGCTCGGATTCCCCTTTATATCTTCTTATGCTGTTCGTCCTCCCAGCCTCTTAGCACAAGTCGCCGGAGCTTCTCTTGTAAGGTATCCGTTCCCCTGTAATGGCTTTGCACGATGTATCGGGTTCGGCCCAGTTGAACCTCGCGTGTTTGTCCGCATTCAATCGCCTGTCGTCCTTCATCCACCTTCCGTTTTTGGACTCCCGTCAAACTGGTCGAAGAGAAGGGAAGGAAGTGTTTGCTGTCATCCACCGCGCATTCCTCCTCGCTGCAATCCTACTGTTATTTGGAACAAGAAGCAGCATCGAATTTCTCTATCTATAAGCCTGTTCATTTTCCGGGCAAAATCGGGTAGGGTAGGAGGAGGCTTTTCTCTCTCCATTCCGATCTGGACAGCAAAAAAAGCCGCTATAGAGCGCTATAACGGCTTTTTGCTGTCAGCTATAATTGAACATATGGCCTGCCATACATCACTTGAAGCTCCGAGTCGAATACATTCCGATATACAACCTGCAAGCGACTGGAGGAGGCGTCAATGACTTTGCCGTTACCGGCATAGATGCCGACATGCGTAATGTCCATAAATCGCCCGTTTGGCTCGTAGCTCCAGAAGATCAAGTCGCCGGCCGTTAGTTCATCAGCAGTAAGTGTCAGCCCGTTGTCCACGATAAAACGCGCTTGCTCCGCCGCCGTTCTTGGCAGACCAATCTCCAATTGCTGATACACCCACTGGACGAGATAGCTGCAATCCGTGTAATTACCCTGTCCTGCCTTTAGCTGGCTGTAAGGATCGCCCAGCCGAGTCAAAGCCAATTCAACAGCCTGGCTCCCAAGCACACCGGCTGGCAAGTCCGTTCGGATCGCTTCAAGCTCCCCCGATGACAAGCCTGTATGCTGGTCTTTGCCAAGCAGCGCAAGCATCATCGGGCGAAATGCGGCGGATAATAATTCATTCGTAAGCTCTCGTTGCTCCGCATTGAATGCATAGAGAGCCGCTTGCTGCTCTGCCGTCCGGGATGTAATCGACAGATACAGGGCACGTTCATATTCGGTTATCGGCTGTTCCTCGAAGCTTCCATCCCCTTGCTCAACGGCGACCATTTCCGTATGCTCCAGCGTCTCCACATGTGAATCGATCTGATTCATATCCCAATAAACCGCTTGCAGCATCTCGACTCGCTGACGATCCATCGTTGCCACGTCGAACCCCTCCGCGGACATGGACGTTTTGACCGCAAATACAGCCAATACTTCCGGCCAATTATCGATGCGGCTGTTGTCCGCGCTGCCCGCGTAATGTATTTCCACGCGATCTACCTCGCCAGCCGCCTGACGTTCCTGTTCGAGTCGAGCCATGAATTGTTCATCCAGTTCGTCTACGATCAGGGATAATTTCTGTGTACCCGGCTCTGTATTTTCATCTGCCACGAAGATCGCAAACGGGGAGGAGAGCAGCGCCGCGATCATCATGATGATACACAGCAGAATGATAGCGCTGCTGCTAACTCCCAGTAGCGCGGCCGCGCCCTTCACAAGCAGCGCTGTGGCTCGAACAAGCATTTTTATCATGCGAAGATTCATCTGGGCGACTGCTCGCGCCGCTTGCATGGAATACCGTGCCTGCATGGCGGCCTGCACCATTCGTTTCTGCGGATGCGCGCTCTTTTCTTCCTTATGTGACTGACCCACAACTGGCGGGAGCGAAGATGCCGACTTGATCGCATGAGCTGCTGTATGCAAAGCTTGCTTTTGGCGAATCGTTCCTTTCTGCTTCACTTTGACCGAAACGGGAGAAGCCGCCGTAACGGCAAACCTCCGCCGCGGCGCGTCTCCTTTCCTTTTTCCACTGTGGTCAGCTTTGTTTCTGTCCGCTGGATGTCCAACCCTCTTTTTCCCGGCTGGTGGCCTTTCGGGCAGGCGTGGAACGACTGTCTGACCCATTAATCGCAGCGACTGCCGTCTGGTGACTTGTGTTTGTTTCCCGTTAGCTGGCAGCCGTTGCAATCTGATCGGCACACTTGTCTGCGATTTCCGGTCGGCGGATGGATGCGAATGGTCATCCGGAACGGCACGGAGCCAGCGCTTTCGGATAGCTGCAGCAGCTATCACCGATACACGCACGATACTGCCTATCCCTTGCTGTATTCTCGTATCATTGTTCTCCTGTATCTGCTCTGTAGATGAACGGTGAGGCTCCTGCTCCTTGTGACGCACGGTGTTGTTCCTTCGGATTATACCTCGCCGAAGAATACGAACCTGCTTGTTGTTGCGTTTGATCGACTTGACGAACCTTCTCGTCTTTAGCTTTTCCAATGCCAATCCCTCCCCGCCTATCGGCTGCGTTCCGCTTTATGCTTGACGGAAGGGAGTTGAACCCTGCAATATTCGGGATATCGAAGACGAATCGCTTCAATAAAGTAAGGGGCAAAGCCGCAATCGAAGAGCTCATGCGGAGTGGAGTACCGTTCAGCTCCGGCCTGACTCCAGCCATTCCAGAGATTGAACGCAAGCCGACAAGTACGAACAGAGCTTCCGGTCTGCCACGGAGCGGACAAGCCTTCCGGTTTAATCCCTCTGTTGGAAAAATCGAATACGTCGTGAATGTGCGCGCGGGTATCCTTGGAAATCCCTAATGTGTAAAACAAGGCGCGATGATAGCCGTCAGCGTTCCGACACTCGTTCAGCATCCGGTAATAGAAGGCTTCGTGTTCAGAGTCACGGAAAAAAGCAGGTTTCATGTACATGCCCCTCTCAAAATAGTTTGGATGAACGCAGAAAGGATAAAAAGTCCCTCTACTATCCGTTTCATTTTGGAGGCCAAATCGGGTATATAGAGGCCAAATTCACAAAGCTTTTCTAATTGTTAGGTACTTACAGCCAATTTATATGAAGAAGGCAAACAGGAAATTTCTTACTCGCCAGGAGGACTATAAAGCTATTCTTGTCGCCGTTGCTATCATTCGTTATAATAAAACCCTCCATTTTAACACCAGACTTATGAATCATGATATCGTGCAGGGGGGGAGGGGAGCGGATTATGAATACGTATCGAACAGCAGAAATCGCGCACCGTTTTGGCATCCATCCGAACACGGTGCGGCTTTACGAGGAACTTGGCCTTATCCCCCGACCGGAGCGAAAAGCGAATGGATATCGCGTTTTTACAGATTTCCATGTGGAACAGCTTAAGTTGGCCAGAACGGCTCTGGAAGTCGAGGTTTTGCAAAACGGTCTGCGGAAGCAGGCCATTGCCATTATCAAGGCCTCATCTGCCGGCAATTTTGACACAGCGATTCATCTGACGGAGCGTTATGGCCAACAAATAAAAACCGAACAAACAAACGCCGAAGAAGCGATAGCGATTGCAGAAAAGTTATTGTCTGGCGAAAACCAGGAACGTAGCAACGCTCGCTTAACCCGAAAAGAAACGGCTGACCTTCTGCAAATCTCAATCGACACCTTACGAAATTGGGAAATGAACGGTTTATTGACCGTGAAGCGAAAGCAAAATGGTTATCGTGTTTATTCGGATGAGGATATAGGGCGGCTGAAAATGATACGTTCTTTACGCTGCGCCAATTATTCCCTGGCAGCCATTTTGCGAATGCTGAATGAGTTATCCCGTGACCCTAAAGCGGACTTGCGAGAAACCATTGATACGCCCGAAGAACAGGATGACGTGATCTCGGTATGCGATAAACTGCTCACCTCCCTGCAAGTCGCCGATACAAACGCTCGCATCATACTCACTCAACTTGAGGCGATGAAAAAGCAATTTGCAGCAAACCCTCCACTTTAACACCAGACTTTGGGCTGGTGTTATTTTATTGATGTAAAACGAATTCAGGAGGGATTGGATAACGTGGAAACCACGATCAAGGTAGAAAACATGAGCAAGTCTTACGCCAAAGTCAAAGCGGTTGATCGACTCCATCTGGCGATTTGTCGCGGGGAAGTGTTCGGCTTGCTGGGCGCAAACGGCGCAGGCAAAAGCACCGCCATGGAATGTATGTTGGGCACCAAACAACCGGACAGCGGCACGGTGACCATATTGGGAATGGACCCGCAAAAAGAACGAAAGAAGCTGTTTGAGAAAGTTGGCGTTCAATTTCAAGAAGCCAATTACCAAGACAAAATCAAAGTGGCGGAGCTTTGCGAGGTTACAGCATCCCTTTACCAGACCGCCGCGGATTATACGAGTTTGTTACAGCAGTTCGGGCTGTCCGACAAGCTGAAAAACCAAGTAAGCGAGCTATCGGGAGGACAGAAGCAGCGACTGTTCATCGTGCTTGCGTTAATTCCAAATCCCGAGGTCGTCTTTTTGGACGAGCTGACGACCGGGCTTGATGCGAGAGCAAGACGGGATGTCTGGAAAAGTCTTTCCGATCTAAAAGCAAGAGGATTAACCATTGTGTTGACCTCTCACTTTATGGACGAGGTGGAAGCGCTCTGTAACAACATCATGATTCTGAAAAAAGGGAAAAGCATTTTTTACGGCACCGTGCAAGAAGCGATTGCGGCCAGCCCGTATGAAACATTCGAGGATGCCTATCTTTGGTATACAGACGAGGAGGGAAGCGAAAATGAAAGCATTTAGAACGCTGCTCAAAACCGAAGGCAAGCTGTCGCTGCGCGGGATGGATATGTTCATCTTTGCCATCTGCATGCCCGTCGTCGCAGTGATCATTATAGGGGCAATTTTCGGCAATAAGCCGGCTTACGATGGCGCAGCTTATACCTTCCTGGAGCAATCTTTTGGCGCGCTGGCGACCATTGCGATCTGCGCCGGGGGCGTAATGGGCCTTCCTTTGGTGGTTTCCGACTTCGCAGCAGGAGGATACTCAAGCGTTTCAAGGTAACGCCGACCCCTCCCGCCCTCATCCTGGCTGTACAGGTTGTCATTTATGCGATGTATTCCATCGCTTCGCTTATCCTGGTTTATTTGACTGCGACGCTTTTTTTTGATTATCAATTTCATGGTTCATGGCTGCCATTTGCTGGGGCATACTTGCTGGTCATGCTGTCCATGTTCAGCATCGGACTTCTGGTGGGCGGACTTGCGCCCAACATGAAAACAGCAAGCGCTATAGCCAGCCTGCTTTATTTTCCCATGCTGATTTTTTCCGGGGCTACCTTGCCTTATGAGATGATGCCCGCGGCGCTTCAAAAAGCGGCCGATCTATTGCCGCTTACACAGGGTATTAAGATGTTGAAAGCCGCTTCGCTCGGCTTGCCTCTGGACAGTGTGATCATGCCCGTGGTCGTAATGATTGTGATTGCGCTGCTATGCTCGGGGCTGTCTCTTCGTTTTTTCAAATGGGAATAAGATGCGTACGGATGCATTACGGCTGTTCACGAATGAGCTTTGCCATAAGCGCGATATCTTCGGAGGCCATTGCAAATTTGGATTTTTCGATCAAAATATTGCCCCCGGTCATGATGTATGAAGGCATGACCCGTACATTACCATAATAGATTTCACTGTGGCGAATCTTGTAGGTTGAAATCGATGGCACGGCGTTTTTTCCGGTCTTTTTCTTGGCGAGGAGATTAAACGCTTTTTTGGCTACATCCCCCATCAGCATGATCACCCTCACATGGGGGAACAAGCCAAGCTCCTTTTCCAGAAACGGCAGGCTCTGTTCAATGCTGCTTTTCTCTACCGTATACTGAGATTTGGGCCGCTTGACCGCATTGGTAAGATAAATGCCCATGTTGAGAATGTCTTCGATGGAGGTTACGGGCAGCCCTGCCTTTTGGAACAAGGGAATGACCGTCTCCAAATATTAGGGATTTCCCCCGCCATAGAAGTCCTGCTTGGGATCGGACGGCACGATCTCATTGATCATGATGGCCCGAATAGCCTGGGGATCTACGTCCAGATCATTAAACCTCATGTCTTCCGCTTCATCGAAAGTATTCTCCAATTCATTTTTAATGTTCACCATCGTTCTGCTCCCTCCCATTACCGTTCATCCCTTGACAAGCTCTGCTTGATTTCTCACTGCCAAGCCCGGGACGACCCCTATCCTTCATGATACCGCAATAAATTCGGAAGGGACAACCATGTCTTAGACCAAAGTGTCCGAGTATCCATACGTACCTTGCTTGCCCATCGTGACAAGTACATTGACATCCGTATTACACCGTATTATACTGTACTTGCATTCGCAATACAGTTAGAGCAAGGAACGGCGGTGATATTTTGGAAATTGTCGTGAGCAATCATGCAAGCCGGCCTTTATATGAGCAAATTGCGACACAAATTAAAACAGCCATTATGAGTGGAGAATTACATCCAGGGGAAGCCATTCCTTCCGTGCGTTCATTGGCCAAATCACTGAAAATAAGCGTTTTAACCGTACAAAAAGCCTATGCGACTTTGCAAGAGGATGGCTTTATAGAAACGACCGCCGGCAAAGGGTGTTATGTATCCGCTCAAAATCAGGATTTCTACCTGGAAGAACAACAAAAGAAGATCGAGGAGCATTTTACAAAAGCCATTGAGACTGCCCGCGCAAGCGGAATAAAACTTGAAAGCTTGATCGAACTGCTCACACTTCTGTATGAGGAGGAGAATTGAATGGCAAACTCGATATTGGAGGTTAGGGAGTTAACAAAAGACTACAGCGATTTTGTTCTGCATAACTTGAGTTTTACCGTTCCCCGCGGTGTAATCATGGGACTTATTGGTGAAAATGGCGCTGGAAAATCCACCACGATCAACTGCATTTTGAATGCAGTGAAGAAAACGGCTGGACAAATTCTCATTTTTGATAAAGACCATATCACGGATGAAATTGAAATCAAGGATAAAATAGGCGTAGTCTTTGACGAAAACCACTTTCCCGACATTTTTACTCCGATCGAAATTGGCACGTATATGTCCGGCATTTATTCCAATTGGGACTGGCCGGCTTATCGCAGCTATTTGAAACAGTTTCAACTATCCGAGCATAAAAAGGTCAAGGATTTTTCTAGGGGAATGAAAGTAAAATTAGCATTTGCCGTTGCGCTCTCCCATAAGGCTGAGTTCTTAATTTTGGATGAAGCAACAAGCGGACTTGACCCCATTGTAAGAGATGATATCCTCGAAATTCTGATTGATTTCGTTCAGGATGAGAATCATTCCGTGCTTTTCTCCTCACATATTACAAGTGATTTGGAAAAAGTTGCGGATTACATCACCTTCATTCATAAGGGAAAACGACTTTTCAGTTGCCCTAAAGATGATTTAATGGATAAATACGGCATTGTCAGCTGCCGCACGGCCGTATTCGCTCTGTTGGATCAAACAGACATCGTTGCCTATCGCAAAGAGGATTATCAAGTTAAAGTGCTTGTCCGTGACCGTCACTTAGCAGCGAAAAAATACCCGGAAGCCATAGTGGAGCCTGCGGCAATGGATGATATTATGCTGTTTTATGTAAGGGGGGAACAGCCATGAGAGGATTGATGTCTAAGGATTTCTTTACGTTGAAGAAAAAGTATGGATGGACCCGTTTACTTATCGATATTGCCATTATGGCGATGTTGATGTTTGTGCTTGAAGACAAAGGGGCCTTGTTGATCAGCTTTTTGCTGATCCCCCTCGAAATCATGTCTGTTGTGATTACGTTAGCCACTTGTGATGAACAATGGAAATGGAGTAAATACGCCATTTCCCTACCTGTTTCAAAAAAACAAATCGTCGGCAGCCGATATGGTTTTGCAACTCTTATGGCGAGTACAGGTTTGGTTGCATCGCTTGTTGTGAACACCATCTCCTATTTTTACTTCCCCATGTACGCCTATGGATTTTATATCTTTGTTTCTTTGGCCAGCTTTGCCATAACCATGCTGTTTGTAGCCTTGATTTTACCGTCCAATTACTCCCTGGGCGTCAATGCCGGATTTGTTATGATGCTTGTGCTGTTAGGGGCAGTTTTGCTTCTGGGCTTTTGGTCAAGCAAACATGAAAATGCGATTTTGCGGTTTGTTGTTGACCATTTTGAACTTGGCTCTGGGATTGCGGCATTGGCGCTGATTATGATTTGTGGCTTGTCTTATGCGTTGTCGGTATCTTTCTTTAAGAAAAAACACGCTTAACATCGTCAGGAGGTCATGAAGATGCGTAAATGTATCAGATGTCATACAGAAATGGTCGGAAATCTGGATGTTAAAGTTGATATGCAAGCGTACGTGATTAAAATTACACGGGATGGCAAATGCATCAAGACAAACACACGGGGTTTGCCATTGACACATTTAGACTCAACAATTTGAGTATATACATTAAACAGCCCTTGAACCATTGACACGACTGCATTTTCGGCATTAGCGCAGGAAACTCACGCTAGAGGCGATTTTAACGCCAGCATTCCCAACAATCAACGATTTATCCGGGTTTTATTTTTATATTCGACTAAGACGGATATGCGTAAAGTACACTTTACTATCTGCATCAAAGAAAAGGAGCTTCTCCCCTGGTTAACCAAGTTGGAGAAAGCTCCTGTAAACCTGAATCGTCGCACGATCCTACGGATTTATAAATTGCATCGCCTGCAGCATCCGCTTCAACAGGACGGCGCTTTGCGCGCGGGACGCATATTCCCGGGGGCCGAACTTCGTTTCGGTCAAACCGCGAATGATGGAGGCTCCGGTCAGCCGCCCCACCGCATCGTCCGCCCATGGCGCGATTTCCGCTTCGTCGGCGAATGTTCTCGCCATCGCCCCGTTCGCATCCGGCGCATGTCCGGCGTACTCCATCGCCCTGACGATCATGACCGCCATTTGTTCGCGGGTCACGGGAGCCTCCGGCCGGAACGTCCCGTCCTCCAAACCTTCAATGAGCCGATGTTGTTGAGCGGCCCGAACGGCCCCCGCATACCACGCTCCCGGCGCCACGTCCCGGAAAGGCGACGAACCGTCGGGTTCATCGTCCAGGCCGAGAGCGCGCACGAGCATGGCAGCAAATTCGGCGCGGCTGATTTGATCGTCCGGCACAAACTGGTCTTGCCCTCTTCCTTCCACAAGCAGCTTGTTCGCCATCAGAACGATATCCTCTTGCGCCCAATGCCCGTTCACATCCGCAAACGAATGATCCGTTTCTATCACCGCATAAGCGCCGTCGTAAGGCGATCGGATCGTCACCAAACCGTTGTTCGAGAAAATGGACGGGGCGAATCGTATGCGCCCGTTTTCGTCGATGCGCACGGCCGTCGCTTGGTACGGATTGGCGGGTTCGGGCAGATGGGCCGTCAGAAGCGCGTTCGTCGGGGTCCAATCGATGCTGTCTCCGTGTTTTACCTGAAGCGTATAAACGACCGGATGAGGGAGCAGCGGCTCTCCCCCCGCTCTCGCGATCGCTCCGTTCCCGGCGTCGCTGACGGAACCCGCAGCCGCCGCGATCCCGAAGGTAACGGCCGCTTCCTTCGGAACGCCTTGCAGGACGTGGAGCGGAATGTGCAGGCCGTTTCCGTTAACGCGCCATTCCAACTGGGCGTCGGGACGAAGTGCCAGCGCATGCAGCAGCGGAGCGGCCGGAATGTCCATCTGGACTGAATCTCCGATGTCTTGCGCTTCGATCCGAATGCCACCCGGCTCGGTTGCCAATGCTTCGGACAATTGCTCCGCCGTCGGGAAAATCCGGGTTATGCGTTGCCCGCCGGACGATTCGTACGATGCGTCGACCCACTTGACTACTCCGTTGATTGTGACGCTTACCTGGCGGATAGCCGCATGCTCGTCGTTGTCCGGGGGTTCGTTCGTTCCCGCGTTCCCCGTATTTCCGGAGCCGTCGGAGCCATTGGAACCACCAGAAGCCGCGACCGTCACCGTGCGCGTCGCTTCCGCGGCGGCGTTGCCGGACGGGTCCGTTACATTGTAACGAATCGTATACTCGCCCGCTTGGCTTGTATCTACCGTTCCGGTCACGACAATGCGATCGGAGACGTCGCCGTAATAGGCGTCGGTCGCTTGCGCTCCGGGATCGGCGAACGCTGCGCCAACCGACACGCTTATCTCGGATTCGCCTAGCAACGTGAGAACGGGAGGCTGCGTATCTTGCACATGGACCGTGCGCGTCACGGTCGCAGCCGCATTGCCTGCGGCATCGGAAACGTTATAGGTCAGCGTATACGTGCCGAGTGTCGACGGATCCACCGTTCCGGTCACTATAATCGAAGCGGAAAGGTCGCCGTCCTGCACATCCTGCGCCGTCGCGCCGGGATCGACAAACGGGCTGTTCGCTTCCACCGTCATCGGATTCGATCCTTTCAAATAAATTGCCGGCTCGTCTCCGTCATACACGTACACATTGCGGATGACCGAAGCGGCATTGCCGGATGGATCCTCCACACTGTACCGCAGCGTATGCTCGCCCGCTTGACTTGTATCTACCGTTCCGGTCACGACAATGCGATCGGAGATGTCGCCGTAATAGGCATCGGTCGCCTGCGCTCCGGGATCGGCAAACGCTGCGCCAACCGGCACGCTCATCGCGGGATCGCCGAGCAACGTGAGAACGGGAGGCTGCGTATCTTGCACATAGACCGTGCGCGTCACGGTCGCGGCCGCGTTGCCCGCGGTATCTGAAACGTCATAAGAGAGTGTATAAGTGCCGAGTGTCGACGGATCCACCGCTCCGGTCACCTGAATCGAGGCGGTAAGGTCGCCATCCTGCACATCGTACGCTGTTGCGCCGGGATCGGCAAACGGACTGTTCGCTTCCACCGTCATCGGATTCGGCCCGATCAAATCAATCGCCGGTTCGTCTCCGTCGTACACGTAAACGTCACGGGTCACCGTGGCGGTATTCCCGGCGCGGTCCGCAGCCGTATATTGAACGGTGTAATTTCCGAGGTGCGCCGTATCCACGGCACCCGAAATCGCGATGCTTGAGGTCGGAACGGCTCCGTCGATCGCATCGGTCGCAGTCGCCCCCGGTTCCGTGTACGTCCCGCCTTGCGGGATGTTCATCGGATTGCTGCCGATGAGCGTAAGCTCCGGCGCCGTGTTGTCCAGCACGAACGCGTTCGATACCGCGTCGGCGACATTCCCGGCCAGATCCCGCGCGCGGATATGCAAATACCAGTTGCCGTCTCCGCTTGTTTTTTCCACCGTGGCCCCGTTCGTGAAATTCGTCCATCCTTCGTCCGGCGTACTCGCATCTTCCGACCATGCATACTCCAAAGTATCTTCGTCCAGACCGCTTGCCGCATCGGATACCGTTACCGTCGTGACGGCGTTTTTCGCCGGCTCGGCGCCGCCGTTCGCGCCGAAATGAACGTTGGGGGGCGTCATGTCGTCCGCGACCGTAACGGTGTACGTCTTGCCCGGCAGCAAATAAGGTTCTACGCGGATCGAAATTTCCGTTACATCCCCTGTCAGGTCGACTTCTACCTCGCTGCCGCTCGTTTGCAACTCGTCGTTAATATATAGCGCCGCATTGTCGGCGTCCGCCAACGTTGCGGTGAGATGCACACTCTCGCGATCCGGATCGGAATTGTAAAAGGTATAGTCCGTGTCGGAAGCCTGAAACGGCTTATCCAACGGACCTTCTTGCAGCGCCAAGCCGCTTAAATCCCCACTGCCCGGCACGGTTGTTATCAAGCCGGTCACACCATTCATCCAAACGACAACGCTTCCATCATCTCGCAAAGCCATCGCATGGCTGTAACCCGCGTCGATATCGACCACATCGGTCAAACCCTCCGGAACGATCATATCCCCCCAGGCGACGACCTTTCCATCCGATTTCAGCGCCAACGAAAATTCGAAGCCCGCGTCGATATCGACCACATCGGTCAAACCCGCCGGTACGGTAGACTGCCCTTTCGTGTTGCGCCCCCAAGCGACGACCTTTCCGTCCTCCTTCAGCGCCAGCGAATGGTCGTCTCCCGCGGCAATGGCGACGACCGTCTCCCCGGTCAGCTCGGCGGGAACGGTGGAAACGTCCGGCGTATCCCCCCAATACCCGTTGCCCCAGGCAGTCACGGTGCCGTCCGACTTCAACGCCAGCGCATGATAATATCCCGCGGCGATGGCCGTGACATTGCTTAAACCGGCGGGAATATTTAATTCTTGATGATAATTTTGTCCAACCCCGTGCACCTTTCCGTCGATGAGCATCAACGAATAATGCGCCCCTGCCGAAATCGCATCGACGCCGGAATAAGCCGACGTGTTGATTCTGCCATTGTCGCCAACCCCTCCGCCGACAACGGTGCCGTCCGATTTCAGCGCAATCCAATGGTGTTCGCCGGCGGAAACCGCCGTCACCTGGGCAAGATTTGCCTGAACCACCTGCGTATTCACATAGATGCCGGTCCCGAGATTCCATCCCCAGCCGACAACGGTGCCGTCCGATTTCAAGGCGAGCGCTTGGTCTCCCCCTCCGGAAAGCGCGATTGCTTTAACAGGAGACGCCGCATTCGCGCTCGGCGGAGCTGCGGCGGCGACACTGATTAATAACAACAACAACACGCAGACGCTCTTTCTCCACTTCTCCGACATCCGCCCATGGTATAGTGCGGTTTGTCGAGCTTTATCTTTGGCGCAGTTAGTAGATATTGCCGCATTCACTGACTCTTACCTCCTCTGGCGCATGAACAAAGCCGTGTACTGGCTTTCGCCGCCCTTCCCTCCATAGCACGATCCTACGAATTGATAAATTGCATCGCCTGCAGCATCCGCCTCAACAGGACGGCGCTTTGCGCGCGGGACGCATATTCCCGGGGACCGAACTTCGTTTCGGTCAAACCGCGGATGATGGAGGCTCCAGTCAGCCGACCGACCGCATCGTCCGCCCATGGCGCGATGTCCGCTTCGTCGGCAAAAGTTCTCGTCGTCGCCCCGTTCGCGTCCGGCGCATATCCGGCGTACTCCATCGCCCTGACGATCATGACCGCCATTTGTTCGCGGGTAATGGGAGCTTCCGGTCGGAACGTCCCGTCTTCGAAACCGCCGACGAGCTGATGTTGTTGAGCGGCCCGAACGGCTCCCGCATACCACGCTCCCGGCGCCACGTCCCGGAAAGGCGTCGAACCGTCCGGTTCATCGTCCAGGCCGAGAGCGCGCACGAGCATGGCGGCAAATTCGGCGCGGCTGATATGCTCGTCCGGCACAAATCGGTCTTGCGTTCTTCCTTCGACAAGCAGCTTGTTCGCCATCAGGACGATATCCTTTTGCGCCCAATGCCCGTTCAAATCCGCAAACGAATGATCCGTTTCTATCACCGAATAAGCGCCGTTATAAGGCGAACGAATCGTCGCCAGGGGTGATCCGTCGTTCGAGAAAACAGCCGGCGCGAACCGCAGCCGCCCGTTTTCGTCGATGCGTACGGCAGTCGCTTGATCCGGATTGGCCGATTCGGGCAGAGCGGCCGTCAGAGTCGCGTACGTTCGGCCCCAATCGATGCTGCCGCCGTCGCTTGCCTGGAGCGAATACACGACCGGATGAGGGAGCAGCGGCTCTCCCCCCGCTCTCGCGATCGCTCCGTTCCCAGCGTCGTCGACGGAACCCGCAGCCGCCGCGATCCCGAAGATAACGGTCGCTTCCTTCGGAACGCCTTGCAGGACGTTGAGCGGAATGCGCAGGCCGTTTCCGTTAACGCTCCATTCCAACAGGGCGTCGGGACGAACCTCCAGCGCGTGCAGCAGCGGAGCGGCCGGAAGATCCATCTTGACCGAATCTCCGATGTCTTGCGCTTCGATCCGAATGCCGTCCGGCTTAGTTGCCCATGCTTCGGACAATTGCTCCGCCGTCGGGAAAATTCGGGTTATGCGTTGCCCGCCGGACGTTTCGTACGATGCGCCCACCCGCTTGACCACTCCGTTGATTTTGACGCTCACCTGGCGGATGGCCGCAGGCCCGCCGCCGTCCGAGGATTCGTTCGTTCCCGAGTTCCCCGTATTTCCGGAGCCGCCAGAGCCACTAGGAGCCGTGACCGTCACCGTGCGCGTCGCTTCTGCGGCGGCATTGTCGGATGGATCCTTCACATTGTACCGCAGCGTATACTCGCCCGCTTGGCTTGTATCTACCGTTCCGGTCGCGACAATGAGGCTGGAGATGTCGCCGTAATAGGCATCGGTCGCTTGCGCTCCGGGATCGGCAAACGCTGCGCCAGCCGGCACGCTCATCACGGGATCGCCGAGCAGCGTGAGAACAGGAGGCTGCGTATCTTGCACATAGACCGCGCGCGTCACGGTCGCAGCCGCATTGCCTGCAGCATCGGAAACGTTATAGGAGAGCGTATAAGTGCCAAGGGTCGTCGAATCCACCGTTCCGGTCACGATGATCGAAGTGGAAATGTCGCCGTCCTGCACATCCTGCGCCGTTGCGCCGGGATCGACAAACGAGCTGTTCGCTTCCACCGTCATCGGACTTGCGCCGTTCAAATAAATCGCCGGCGCGTCTCCGTCGTACACGTACACGCTTCGGGTTACCGTAACGGTATTGCCTGCGCGGTCCGCGACCGCATATTGGACCGGATAATTTCCGAGGCGCGCCGTGTCCACGGCGCCCGAAATCGTGATGGACGAGGCCGGAATCGCGCCGTCGATCGTATCAAGCGCAACCGCCCCCGGTTCCGTATACGTCCCGCCTTGCGGGATGTTCATCGGATTGCTGCCGTTCAGCGTGATGACCGGCGCCGTGTGGTCCAGCACGAACACGCCTGATACCGCGTCGGCGACATTCCCGGCCAAATCACGCGCGCGGATATGCAAATACCAGTTGCCGTCACCGGTTGTTTGCCGCAATGTATCGCCGCTCGCAAAAGCGGTCCAGCCGCTTGCGGGAACCGCCGTGCTTTGCGTCCAGGCGTATTGCAGCGAGTCTGCGTCAACGCCGCTCTCCGCATCATTCACGGTCACGGCGCTTTCCGCCGAATGCGCAGGCGTCGCATTGCCGTTCGCGGCGAACTGAACGTCGGGAGGCGTATCGTCTCGCAGCACGGTGATCGTATACGTTAGAGGCGGCTTCAAATACGGTTCAACCCGAACAGGGATGACCGTCGACGCTCCCGGGACGCTGACCGCGGCAACCGTCCCGCTGGCGTGCGGCTTGTTGTCGACATACAACTCGGCGTGAGCCGCATCCGCCAGCGTTGCCGTAATAATCACGCTCGATACAGACGGACCGATGTAATAGGTATACTCGGAGTCTGCAGGGGAAAATGCGGGATTCGGACCCCCGCCCTGCACCGTCAGCCCGCTCAGCCTGTCATCGCCCGGTATGTCCAACTGACCATAGGAATTATTTCCCCACACGATAACGGTGCCGACCGTTGTCAGCACCATCGAATTCCGCATGCCCGCCGCGATCGACGCCACTCCGTCAAGCCCAGCCGGCACGTTCGCCTGGCCGAAATTATTGTCGCCCCAGCCGACGATGGTGCCGTCCGCTTTCAGCGCCAGCGAATGAAACTCTCCCGCCGCGATCACCGCCACCCCGTTAAGCCCTGCCGGCACGTTCGCCTGGCCGAGGATATTCTCGCCCCAGGCGACGACGGTGCCGTCCGCTTTCAGCGCCAAAGAATGTCTCTCCCCCGCCGCGATTGCCACCACCCCGTCAAGACCGGCCGGCACGTTCCTCTGTCCATAGGAATTCGATCCCCAGGAGACGATGGTGCCGTCCGACTTTAAAGCCAGCGAATGATGCATGCCCGCTGCGATCGCCACCACCCCGTCAAGACCGGCCGGCACGCTCGACTGACCAGAGTTATTATATCCCCAGGCGACGACCGTGCCGTCCGATGTCAGCGCCAGCGAATGCCACCCATTCGCCGCGATGGCCGCCACCCCGTCAAGACCGGCCGGCACGTTCCTCTGCCCCCGGCTGTTATCTCCCCAGACAACGACGGTGCCGTCCGATGTCAACGCCAGCGAATGATCCGCTCCAGCCGCGATCGCCATCACCCCGTCAAGCCCGGCCGGGACGTTCGTCTGACCATAATAATTGTATCCCCAAGCGACGACGGTGCCGTCCGACTTTAAAGCCAGCGAATGAGAGTATCCCGCCGCGATACCGACTGCCTTGACAGGCATCGCAGTCCCTGCAGGCACGTTCGACTGACCATAGTTATTATCTCCCCAGGCGACGATGGATCCGTCCGACTTTAAAGCCAGTGAATGATAATATCCCGCCGCGATTGCCACAACCCCGTCAAGCCCGGTCGGCACATTCAATTGACCATAGGTATTATTTCCCCAGGCGACAACAGTCCCGTCAGATTTCAGCGCCAGCGAATGATACCCGCCCGCCGCGATTGCCACAACCCCGTCAAGCCCGGTCGGCACATTCAATTGACCATAGGCATTCCATCCCCAGGCGACAACAGTCCCGTCCGTTTTCAGCGCCAGCGAATGAAACTCTCCCGCCGCGATTGCCACAACCCCGTCAAGTCCGGCCGGCACGGTCGACTGACCATGGTTATTATCTCCCCAGGCGACGATGGATCCGTCCGACTTTAAAGCCAGTGAATGATACCCGCCCGCCGCGATTGCCACAACCCCGTCAAGCCCCGCCGGAACGTTCGTTTGACCATAGTTATTCTCTCCCCAGGCGACGACGATGCCGTCCGCTCTAAGCGCCAGCGAATGATTCCTTCCGGCCGCGATTGCTACAACCTCGTCAAGCCCGGCTGGCACGGTCGACTGACCATAGTTATTCTCTCCCCAGGCAACAATGGATCCGTCCGACTTTAAAGCCAGTGAATGATAATATCCCGCGGCAATTGACGTCACTTCGTCAAGCCCGGCCGGCACGGTCGACTGACCATAGCCATTATGTCCCCAGGCGACGACAGTGCCGTCAGATTTCAGCGCGAGCGAATGCCTCACTCCCCCCGAGACTTTCACATACGGGCTTCCCTTGCCCGCTTGCGCCGCATGCGCCGACCCGACACCGTAGGGAATCGCCGAAATCAGCAGCAACATGAAAGATAGAATAAGGGAAATGAGCTTTCGACTTTTTAACAATAACATGATAAACACTCCCGCATTCTATAATCCGATTTGCATATCATATTCCACATTCTGAAGATTTTGAGCCAGACGAAAAATCAAACCGTACAGTTCAGTTTGATTAATACTATAAATGGAGTTACACTTTCTGTCAAGACGACAGAATTCGCGCCGCATTGACCTGACTTGTACGATGTGGAATAATTTGAACAAGCAAAACAGAACAGGGAGGAGTGATCTGGACCCTATGGCAAACCTGTCGCCGCGGAAAGCGGCAAAGCGCAAACAAATTTTGACGGCTGCCCGCAGCCTGTTCCTGACCCGGGGATACACCGGAACGAGCATGGATCTCGTCACCTTGGAAGCCGGTATATCCAAGCAGACGCTGTATCGCTATTACGCCACCAAAGAAGCGCTGTTCTCCGACCTGCTGAGCCAGGTGATCCACGAACTTACGGAGGAGAAGCAGCCGTCGCTGGCGAGCTTGACCCTGCCCGAAAACCGGGAACAGCTCTTCGATATTCTGCTGATGATGGCCCAGGTCATCGCCATAAAGCTGAGCGACCCGCTGTATCTATCGATTCTTCGCATTGTTTTCGCGGAATCGGTCCGCTTCCCCGAGCTCGGGGAGCTGCTCCTCGAATCCTTTCCTAAAAGCACCGGAAGATTGACGGACCTGCTGAAGAATTGCAAGGAAACGGGGTTGGTGAAGCTGGAAGACGGAGATGTGGAAATGTCGATGAGAATGTTCATTGGGCCGATGATCGGCCATGCCTTCTTCGTTGGACTGCTCGGCGGCGCTTCCGCGCCGGAGCCTATGCCGGAGGAAGATCTGAAGCGGCTGTGCCGAATTTATGCGGAGTCTGTTACTTGATTCGTTGCGCGGGGAAGCAACTCCTGCGCTTCTCTCGATCGCTTCCTCCGCTTCTCAATTCCATCGGGGACCGCATGATGAAGGGCAAGACGGTCGCCGTCAAGCTGTTTGAAGTAGCGTGATTGGCGGATTGGAAAAGAGCATGGAGGTGTTCGACCGATGCCGGTCATATTATCTGTCATTGCGTCGACGTACAATCGGCCGGATACGGTTGCGGAGCTTCTGGAGGCGCTGAGCCGCCAGACGTTCACCGATGATGATGATATGGAAAGCACTCAATGGATTTTGTTGCCCGGAAAGATACCATCATTAAAAAACCCATTGTACTTATCTGAAATAGATAAAAAGTATGAATGCGCGGCGAAGGCTCATTACCGCGCATCCTTGCAATACTTAAAATTGTTACATTTTCAAAATCCGTTCTAATTGCCGGAGCCCTCTTTCAATCGATTTACGAACGGTACTTTCATCAATCTGCTCCGACCGCGCTATCGCAACTTTGGTCATGCCCAACATATAATGCGCATAAATGCGTTGAACCCATTTGCTCGGCAATTGGCACAAGGCTTTGTATAACTCTTCACGGGAAGCCTTTTGCAGCAGCAGTTCTTCCGGGGAAGCCGGACTGAGCAAGGCTTCTTGCTCAATTCCATCTTCCCGATCCAGGGAGAAATACGCTCGATTTCGATACCTTTTTAAAATGTGCGCGCTTTCATCCAAGTCAAACTGTCGCAGCTCGCGAGCCATCTCTTCTTCAACCTCCACCCAAATGTCGGTTTGGTAGAAGGGATAGATTTCACGCAGGTTGATTTTTATCTTCATTTTGTTCGCCTCCGGTTTGGTTTTTTCGCAAAACCAAACCGGAGGCGGGGAGCGGCAGCCCCTGCTGCCTGTCCATCGCTTCCTTCGATGTTCTGGCAGACAAAAAGAACCTCCCGCTTGAGAGGTTCCGGCAAACACATATTTCATTCCGCGTATAGCCGATTGTCGCGGGAAAGCAAACTTCCCACTACCAGAAGCAAGACAGGGGGAAGAAATCACGCTATCGTTCATTCGAGGACATCGCATATCGATCAGCTCCTGCCCGCAAGGCAGCACCGCCGTGATTGCTTGTCTCAAGTTGTCCTGGCGCTAGCCGGAATGCAAATAATGGATGTTCGAAACCTCCAGTCTGCTCTACTCCAACTGAATAAGTTAGTCCAAAAGAACCATTGGGCGAAGATTTAAAATTAGGGTAAAATTCCCTTATACAACATGTCGATATCTAGTCGTAAAATCACATATTGCGTCAAAAAAACGTCAATTCATGACAAAAAGACCGGGATTCGATACCATTTCCCGGGAGAATCTGCTTATCGAAAGCCATCCGTTGCGGGATAAGCAATGCCTTTGGAACCAGTTGAATGATGGAGGGGATGGTTGAAGCTACAACAGCGGGAAGACTCTCTGTGTCTGCTTGCTGCTTGTATACATAGCTGTTCATGAAAGGGGGGGGGATTAACAAAAGCAGCCTACGTTCACGTTGCCCAGCCGGTCCGTTCCATTCATCGTTGTCTGTGTACCTGAAATTAGAAGGAGGGCGCGATTTTGATGAATCTCGGGAGTCATGAAACGTTTTTTGTGGATGTGTTTCGCAGGTATTTCACCCGCATTTTGAACTACTGCAAGAGGTTAACACGGGGGCAGGCCGTCGAGATGGCCGAGGAATGTGCGCAAAACACCTTTGTGCAGGTGCAAGTAAATATCGCAGCCTTGCAAGCTCATCCCAATCTTGCGGGCTGGCTGTACAAGACCGCACGGAATCAAGTGAACACTCTGTTCCGAAAGCTTTATCGACGACGAAAATACGAAATTCCGATCAGCGACAGCATCGCCAATCAATTGACCGCCAACAGCTTTGAATTGTACGAGGTTTTAATCGCCACCTTGAACATGGACAGCCTAGCTCAGCATGTCTTACAGAAGCTCAGCCGCGCGGAAACAGAATTGTATGTCGATTACTTCAAGGATCGCCTCTCCGTACACGCGCTCAGCCAGAAATACAGCCTGTCGAAAACGGCTGTCACGACGCGCATCTATCGCTTGAGAAAAAAGATCAAGCTCACGGTTCGCCAAGCTCTGTTTGGTTAAGCGCATGAATACTTGATTGGACAATATCAGGGGAGGAGCCTCGGCTGAGTGCCGAGTTCCTCCCCTTTGCGATTTCATCCTGCCTCGTATAACCCATTATCCTCTAAAACTATAATTTTTGTTTACAACTATAGTTTAAAGGCTCTCCACCCCTCTGGAAGTGTAGTCTACACTTTTAGTAGAGAGGTTGTGGTATGGGTATGGCTACATTTACGCAAATCGTAGGAGCCAAAATTCGCCTGCACCGGATGGCTCACCATTTGACACAGGAGCAGCTTGGCGAACGCATTGGCATGGCGGGCAGCTACCTGGCTCAAGTAGAACGCGGCGAAATCAATGTCAAATTGCTTACGATTGAAAAGATTGCTTCCGGTTTACATATGTCTGTCCATGACCTGTTTGGCGATCAAGCAGGCAGCCTGCAAGAGAACCCCTGGATATGGGAGAGCGTGCTACTGCTATTGCAACAGGACGAAGTCCGTCAGCGGCAGGCTCATCGCATTTTGAAGGCGTTGCTGACAGAGGAGGACGGCCATTAGGCAAATCCGTGTGCAGGCCAAAGGAGCGGCGAAATACTGCCGCTCCTTTGGCCTGGTTATTCCCCCGGCTTCGTCATCATCAATTGATACAGCCTCGTATCCCGCGGGAAATGATCAGAGAAAGGCACCAGCGAGCTGCCGATTTTCATCAGCCCGTTCCCGGCGTCCACATTGGTGATGTAGGAGCGCTGCAAGTCCGAAATATTCAGCAGCTCTGCGAGCTCCTTCCGATCTGTGCTGGACTGATTAAGCATGACGATAAATTCGCTATTCGCCAGCATCGTGCGGGCGGTATGGCTTTGCAGCAAATCGTCTACATTTTGCGTAATACCCGTACAAAAAGCGCCATACTTTCGGACACGCTTCCACAAGGCGTACAGAAAGTTGGCGCTGTATCATGCTGGAACAGCAAATAGATTTCGTCAACGAAGTGTACGTATCTTTGCCCTTCACCCGGTTCTGCGTAATACGGTTGAGAATGCTGTCCAGCGCGATGTCCTGCGCTCTAGCTCAGCTTGCTTGAACAGTTCTACGCGGAAGTCCGCAGCCCTTCATCCCTCTCACAATAAACTTGATCAATTTTCGGAAACTTGAAACCACCTCCATTATTACGTTCCAATGAATCAACCGACCCACCCTAGATCATAAATAGCGTTCGCAGTTAATAGAAAGCCAACAATACCGATAATCCAGGCTGTGGTACTTTGGGCGTTTTTTACTAACCATCTATCCAATCTGACAAGAGGTTGCTTCAATGTACGATAAGCGATAAGTCGTCCTATTAGCAGAACAAACGCAGGTACCACCATAACGATACAATAACCGAATAACAGGATGCCGGACATCGGCCATGAAGGCCCCTCAGAAGCTATAAGACCAATCGCCGCCAGGTAGGGTAGCATTGTTCCTAATTCAAGTACGACAGCGGTCAGCGCAAGTCCGATAAGCATAGCGATAGAGCCTTGGCTGGAAACTGAATCGCCCATAACACGATTTCTCCACTTTAAAATACGACCCTCTCCTCTTGCTGCCCGTTCCGCAGCAAGTACACGTGCTTTTTTCGTATCCATAAGCTGGCTAACCACCATTAACACGATTCCTAAAGTGATTTGCCCATACAGAAATGAATGGGATTCAAGCAATGAACCATATCTGTTTAGAAATGCGTCAGTACTAAACATGATCATTAGACCTGCCAAAAAGTAAAATCCCACAACTGTGGACAAGTAAATAAAAAATCTGCCTACTCGAACACGTTGAGAAGTCATAAGTAGCCAAATGGGTATCAACAGTGTGCCAAAACTTGTGGAATCAATTAATGCCAGCACGACAAGGCTTGACAGCAAAGCTGTAAATAACATAATGGTTCCCCCTTGTATGCTAAGAGCAGTTCCCGATTCTTTAGTGAATTGGAAATGGCTCTTATTATTTTGTTCCTTGAAAAATGAATTTCGTTTGGATCTGACGGAGGGCGTAGCCCAAGCGAAGGCGCGGGAGCCGTCCCTTCGGGTCCATATTTTTCAAAAGGTGTTTACGATCCAGCGATGTCTTTGGGAAAATGCCAGTAGGTGTTACCGACGGGAATGTTCCAGCTCCCCCTGTAGACTCGAGTATTCGGGTTCTTCCATCGTAGAGTGTTCCCTTGGCCTCTTCCGTATTTTCCTACACGCTGACTGTATCCCGCGCGATCTGTCCCTTCCGCATAGCAGAGGAGGGTTCGTGCACCGATGGACCGCGGTGTATGCCTATAGCTCGCAAGGCTGTTAGCGGAGAGATTTCCCAAGGACATCCCTGGACCGTCACATCGAGTACACACCGAAAGGAGGTGATTCCCATGCCCCACATCTTATTTGTCGGGATTGATGTCAGCAGCAAGAACAACGTGATCTGTTGTCTTCCCGAAGGCGACAGCGCCAAATCGCTAAGCCGCTTTACCGTCACCAATGACGAACCCGGCGTCCTCGTTCTCCACGAGCGGATCGTCGCGCTGATGCATAAGCACAGCCTGACATACATCCGTTTCGGCCTGGAAGCGACCGGCTGTTACTCCAGCCATCTCGCCCGCTATTTGGAGAGCGTTCTCGACTTCGCTCCGTATGCGCACAGCGTCTTTGTGTTTAACCCGAGTCTCATCAAGGCGTTCAAGAAAACCCATTTCCTCGACGCCCCAAAAAACGACAGGGTAGACGCCTGGTTCATCGCCGCGAAGCTCCGATCCGGTCATCTACCCCGTGCCTTCACGTGGAGCGAATCCCTGGCCGCCCTACAGCGCCTCACTCGGACTCGATACCACGTTGTACAAACTTTGACACGGGAGACGAATTTCCTGCTGACGAACTTATTTTTAAAGTTCAGCAGCTATTCAACCGGACCTTTTAGAAAGAAGACGTCGGCGACCAGTCTTGCGGTCATACAAGAGTTCGTGAGCGTCGAAGCCATCATCGATATGCCGGTAGACGACCTGCTCGCCTTCGTCGCGCAGTGCGGGAAGAATCGCTTCGATAACCCGCAGGAAGTCGCCAAAGCGCTGCAAAAGGCGGCGCGCTCTTCCTACCGGCTGCCCAAGGCGATGGCCGATGCCGTCAATCTGGCCATGGCCTCCAACATACGGATTATTCGATCGCTTCAAGAGCAGGCTAAATCGCTCCAGAAGGCGATTGAGGAGCATCTGGCCACCATCCCGCAGACGCTCACATCCGTACCCGGAATCGGGCCGATCTTCGCCGCCGGCTTGATCTCGGAAATTGGTGATATTTCACGATTTCCCAACCAGATGGCCTTAGCGAAGTATGCAGGTCTGGCTTGGACTGAGAACCAGTCCGGCGATTTCAAAGGCGTTGAATCTCGGCTCATTAAATCCGGCAACCGCTACCTGAAGTACTACTTCACCGAAGCTGCAAAGAGTGTCCAGGTGCACGACACGGTATTTGCGCAGTACTACGCTCAGAAGAAGGCGGAGCCGGCTAAATATGCCGAAAAACGTGCCCTTGCGCTAACAGCTCGTAAATTGGTGCGGTTGGTCGACTATCTGCTGCGAACCAACCGACTCTACGAACCCAGAGAGGTGATCCGACAAGAAGCTTGACATAAAGCCGAATCGTAACCGCCCATTTCCTGATTGTTTAGGAAATATCTGAAAACCACAGGTAGGGCAGGTTTAGTTTGAGTTTGCCTTCTTTCGGCTCACCTCCGCTTTATCGTGCGGCATCTCAATTTCTTTTCCAATTAGGGGCTTGACATCGTACCGCTGCTCTTTTTTGTATCCAACCGCTTATCTGGGAGAAACGCTCCTACGATCATCCCGGACCCAGGCGGAAGGCCTTCTCACAAACGGCCTGCGCCCTATCTCCTCGAGATCTATGATTTGCTACTACTTCACCGTCATAAAGGATGGTACAGCTTATCCAACTGGCATCGTCAGCTTTTTCTGCCTTGACAAGAGTGGAAGTCAGCGGTATAAATGCGTCTTTGGAGACGGCAAATTCCTCTCTATAGGGAACGTCGATGGAATCGAAATAAACGCTTTCCGGATTCTTACGAGCATTTATGTCTACCTCAAGATCAGTTGCCGAATCGCCATCACTTTCGATGACTACCTCTACGATGATGACATCAGAATCCTTACCCATTTCCTCTTTCGATTCCTCACCCGTCATTCCGTCAATCGTGTCCTTTGCTATTCCGCAAGCTGACAACATAAGCCATACACCAATCAGTAAAACCAGGTGCCCCATGTGCTTTCTTATAAACCATGCTTGTCTATTTTTCTTCATGTCGTTCGTCCTCTCTCTGCTTTAGAAAAAAGCTGATCATTTCATCTATATAAGCCATCAATTCGCTATCCATCCCCATCACTACGGGCTCCTCCCCATTAGCAGGCCTTATTAGTTCCCAATATTTATCTAATAGCTGTTCATCACCTTCAAATAGCTCTAATGTCTTCTCATACAAATGGCCAGCGACGACTTGAGCTTCTGAAGAGTATGGAGATGCTGGCATCATATAACTTACTTGTTGAAGAATCGCCAAAACTTCTTCCATTCGTCTATCTTTACTCCCCATAACAGGTAAACGGTCAAGTATGCTCTTTTCCCTTGAAGTTAACGGCAAATCATCACTAAATTCGGCTGGTATTATACCGTCTACAAGAGGACGATCATTCATTGCCACAATGACTTGTAATAAATCTTTCAAGTCACTCGTTCCCTTAAGTTGAATGGCATGAATGGTTGATCTAAGATAATACTGTTTACGGCTTAATTCTTCTTTTTTCTGTTCAATAAGCTCTATTTGTTCATTTAAAGAAGCTATCCAATTATCGCTTTCTATCGTATTGTTTTGATTTTGGAATAGTTCTTTAATTTGTTCTAATGTATAGCCAATCGATTTCAACAACAGAATTTTTTGAAGTTGAAATACGGCATTCTCGTCGTAATAGCGATACCCGTTTTCAGAAACAAGTGTGGGTTGTAACAATCCAATTTGTTCGTAGTAATAAAGTGTTCTTTTGCTGATACTTGCTTTTTTTGCTAATTCTCCAACTCGGATCATGGTTTACTGCTCCTTCCTCAAAGACATTATAAACAATAACGTATGCGTTATTGTAAAGCCATTTACTCATAAATTATACCTATGTGCTTAAAAGGGGGGAATTATGAGCGCCCCCCTCTTGACCAAGTGAAACGCGGCAATGTCAAATTGCTTACGATTGAAAAGATTGCTTCTGGTTTACATATGTCTGTCCATGACCTGTTTGGCGATCAAGCAGGCAGCCTGCAAGAGAATCCTTGGATACGGGAGAGTGTGCTGCTGCTCTTGCAGCAGGACGAAACCCGTCAGCGGCAAGCTCACCGTATTTTGAAGGCGCTGTTGGCAGAGGGAGACGGCGATTAAACGCAATCGTGTGAGCGAAAGGAGCAGCAGCTATCCTGCCGCTCCTTTCGCTTGCTTATTCGCCCGGCTTCGTGGTCATCAATTTATACAGCATCGTGTCCCGCGGGAACTGATCGGAGAAAGGAACCAACGAACTCCCGATCTTCATCAGCCCGTTTCCGGCGTCCACGTTGGTGATGTAGGAGAGCTGCAGATCCGAAATGTTCAGCAGTTCCGCAAGTTCCTTGCGATCTGTACTGGACTGATTCAGCATCACAATAAATTCGCTGTTGGCCAGCATCGTTCGGGCAGTATGACTTTGCAGCAAATCATCCACATTTTGCGTAATCCCCGTACAAAAAGCGCCATACTTTCGGACACGCTTCCACAAGGCGTACAGAAAGTTGGCGCTGTATTCGTGCTGGAACAGCAAATAGATTTCATCAATGAAGATATACGTATTTTTGCCCTTCACTCGGTTTTGCGTGATACGGTTGAGGATACTATCCAGCACGACCAGCATGCCAATCGGCAGCAACTGCTTGCCCAAATCTAGAATGTCGTAGCTGATTAGCCGGTTATAGACATTTACGTTGGTCGGTTGGGCGAACGTGTTCAGACTGCCGGATGTGAACAATTCAATCGCCAGTGCGATCTCCTGCGCCTCCGGCTCGGCTTGCTTGAGCAACTCCGCATGGAAGTCCCGCAGCGTTGGTGGCTCCCCTTTGTACTGGCTCTGTAGGAAGCTTCGGTAAACGCTGGCGGTGCACCGGTCGATTAGTGACTTTTCCTTCGCCCCCAACGGATACCCACCCATCAACTGCTCACACAGCGACAACACAAACTCGGACTTCAGAATGATCGGATTGGCTCCGTCGCCATACTGCCGGTTTAAATCCATGGCATTAATGTGGTTGGGCGAGGTGGCCGAGATATGAATCGTCTCACCTCCAAGCGCCTTCACTAAGGCGGAATATTCCCTCTCCGGATCGATGAGGATTACATCATCGTCGCTTGCTAGCACCTGATTCACGATTTCGCGTTTCGCCGTGAAGCTTTTGCCGGAGCCGGGAACGCCCAAAATAAAGCTGTTTCCGTTCAGCAACTGCTTACGGCTGGCAAAAATCATGTTTTTGCTGATGACGTTCTGGCCTTGGTAAACGCCGCCGGGATGCATGACCTCCTGGGCGCGAAATGGGATAAAGACCGCCGTGCTTTCGGTCGTTAACGTCCGCAACGCATGCACCTTGCGAAGCCCATACGGCAACACCGTGTTTAGGCCGTCCATCTGTTGGAAGGTCAGCGGGGCAAACTGGCACAGATGCTTGCGTGCTGTCGTCAGCAAAGCTTCGGTGTCCTGGTCAAGCTGCTCCTTGCTCTCTGCCATATGCACCATTGTGAGCAGTCCGAACATCATGCGCTGATCGCGCGTGGTCAGATCGTCCAGAAATTCCTTGCTTTCCTTGCGCTGTTGCTCCATGTTGTAGGGGACAACCGCCGAGAAGTTGTTGTTTTTGTTCTGCCGCCGCTGCCAGTTCGTAATATTCGTTTCCACGCCGAGTAGCCGATTTTCCACCTCGCGCACCGCTTCGTCCGTCGGGATCGGAATAACATCGAGCGACAGCAGCAGATTTCGGTTCAGGTCGCACAATTCGGCAACCATGCTGTCCTTGATGTAACTGGCATATTCACGCAAGAAGATGACACGCCCAAAGTAACGCCCCATCCGAAAATGATCCCGCTCAAACTCCAGCGTGTCCGGGCAAATGTAGTCCTTAAAATCATGTCCTTTGCGCATCGTTTCCGACATATCGAATCGAAAGTCGGCTTCCTCGCCGATTCGATAAAAATCATGCAGCCTGCGCAAGCGATCCGTCGCATTCAGCTCCGTACATTTGGAGCCGAGCCGTGTAAAATGCCCGGACAGGTCGGCACCGATTCGGGCAAAATACTGCCGCGCTTCCTCAATATTCTTTTTCGCAACGGACACGGTGATGTACTTTTCCTGATACGTTTCATTGGCACCGGTCGCTTTGTCGAGCAGCATACGGTTATATTCCTCTCGGTACGGGTCTAACCCGTCCTCTCGCAGCGGGATCAGAATCGAGTCGGCCAAGTCCATCCGGTTCAGTCGCCGGTTGTTGATCGTAATTTTCGTCGTTGCTCCGCTGTCCAATGAATTAAGCAGTTCGCCGTAAGCGAGGAACATCGCTTCCTTGTCCTCTCGTGAGGCCACAGCATAATTAATATCCTCAAAGCAAAACGACTTGGAGAATTTGTTGCCAACCAAAAAAATCCCGTCCGGCCACATGGCTCGAATCGGGATCGCTTGCTGAACACCATTGGGAACGATGAATCGTTCCTTGTCTTGGCTGAGGATACGCTTGAGCGTTTTAATCATCGCATCTCCTCCAAGCCGCGCTGCCGCAGCTTCCCCCGCAGCGCTTCAACATAATGGTTGGTCGAATGGAAGACGAGCCGCTTCGGCATCAGAACCTCCGACTTGATATACGCCCATAGCAACTGCTCCGCCGTCATGCCGTGATACTGAATGAAGCCCAGCGCGGCGCAGGGAGCAGCCCCCAGGATGCACATCCAGCTTACCGTTTCGATGCCAAAATGATTACGCAAGCCAAAGTACAGACCAATCGCCGCACCAATGGCCAGAACAGAAAAAAAGAACTGCCGCAAGGACAGTCCAAAGAATAAGCTTTCCGTATACGCCCGGATCTCCCGGTTAATTTTGATCTCCATATGCACCCTCCCAATGGTTTACCAATCCAGGGGTTCCGCCTCATCCTGCCAGATCGAGGGAGACAGCAGCGCAACAGCGAGTTGAATGCCATCCTGCATGCCTCTCAAATACAGCTTCTCATTCATCATGGCTAGTAGCAAGCCATGCCGATCCTCCCATTCCGAAAAGGCCGGTGATTGCTTCAGATCGATCCCGGCAAACAACGCCTGAAAGGCTTCCCCTTCCTCCCTCCGTAATTGCTCCAAATCGGGATGAAAAGCTACCTTCGCCGCCACCTTGTCCAATCGCTTTTGAATGATTTGCCTGAACCATGCCGGAAACTCCTTATGCGCGTTCTCCCTCACCTTTTTCCACTACCTTTCCTGCTGCTTGTGTATGAGCTTCATCCGCTGATAACGAATCACGAGCTGATCGACCTTCTGACTGAGCTCCTGCATTTCCCGATGCTCGGCTAACGAATGGGACTGCTCCAGCAGACGCATTCCCAATTCATTCATTCGCTGACGTTCCGCTTCCAGCTCTCGCTCCAAGTTTTTCATCGTGATTCCCTCCTGTCTGAGAGCCGATACCTTCCAGCAATAATGCCGCCTTTATCAGATACATAAAATGGTACTTACGAACCACGAATATGTCAAATATATAAATTAAATTAATGAAATATACATTTGACATATAAAATCGAAGGGAGGGGGGAGCGCACTTCTTGGTCATCCCGGCGGGAACACTTCTATAGCCCCATCATCTCCCGCACCACACGATCCGCCATTTTGACAACGCCGACCAGTACCAGCATGTTAAAGATCAGTTCGCCAATGTATGTCCAAATCATCGTCACCGCTCCCGTGCCCTCCGCAACGGCTGGCGGCGCTTCGGCAAAGGCGGCATAGATGATGCATGCCAGCACGATAATCGCTCCCTCCAGGCATGCCGCAGCGTAGCCCTTGAGGAAGGAGGTGCCGATGCTTTGGCTTGGCTCACCGGCATAGGACGACAGCGGAACCGGTGCAATCGCGGTGTATAAATAGATACGGAAAAACCGGCCATACACAGACAAAATCATAATGAACGAAAGCACGGTAATAAACAGGCTGCCGAGCAAGGAGACGATCCAGAGCGGAATGCTCTCCCAAAACCCGACATCCTCAATCGCTTGTGAAATTGTGCCCGGCAGGCTGATTCCTTCCATCGCCCCAAAGCCGGAGTTCCCCATGATGGTCGATATGACGCCCTGCACAATGGTGAACAGCCCCATCATCAGTTCCAGCCCATAAGTCACCACCGCCTTGGCGAGAATAAAGCGAATAAACAGCTTGACGGCCAACTCGGGCCGCTTGATCTCGGCAAAATTGCCCGCCGTCTTCATCACGCCGACCACGAAAAACAGCACCAGCAGCGCAAGCCCGGTCGCCTGCAGCGCACCGTGAATATCCGTGACCACCTGCCAGATCGCGCCACCCTTAAACTCGGCTGGCGACTGCGTGACAAGCTGCCAAATCTCGTTCATTTTGTCGTTCCAGGTGTTCAGCGCGTTCTCCAGATTTTCTTCGATCCAACTGTTTTTCGACATGCCCTCACCCTTTAGTCCAGAAGGGGAGCAGCGAGCGCTCCCCTCCGGCGTGATCGGTTATCCCGCGATTAAAGCTAGAATTTCCTTCGTAAACGTAATGATGATTCCGCCCGCCAAGGTTAAAAATCCGTTGGCTCGTTGGGACGGGTCATGCGACTTGAGCGACAAGCCGATCTGAACGATGCCGAAGCCCAAAATAATCATGCCTACCGCCCGGATCAGGCCAAAAATGAAATTGGAGAAGTTATTGACCGTCTCCATCGGATCGCCTGCGGCATAGGCCGTCGAAGCCCAAAGCGTTCCGAGTGCAAGCATCATGCCGAGCATCAACAACCCTTGCGTTTTACGCTTCAATGCCGATCATCTCCTTGTAAAATCAACTCTTCCAGCTCGCCCTCTGACAGCAATTCATAGTCGCCTTGCTCATGCAGCACCACCGTTGTCCAATCCAGCGCATGCTCCGTGCTGCCGTGCCGATAGGCTTCTCCATTGCCATCCAGCGTCAACGGCACGTTGGGATGCCGAAGCACGTCATACTTTTCATCCATCACCGGCCGTTCGCCGCGGATAAACAATATCGCGTAGCGATTGTCCAACAGCCGAACCTCGTCCGGCGTCAGTAACTCCCGGCCTGTCTGCTGATAGTTAATTGAATAGCTCCCGTTGCGCCCTTTGCTCAGTCCATACGTATTTGTATCGAGTGTCTCCTTGCCGAGCAGCTCCGACACATACTTGTGGGTAGACTGCTCATTGCCGCCGAGGTACAGGAACAGGTCGCAGTTGCCGACAATGGATTCCCATTCATCCTTATAGAGCGCCTTGAGCTGCGCCAAATTTTGCAGGATGATGGACACCGAAATTTCCCGGCTGCGCATCGTCGAAAGCAGCTTGTCAAACTCTGTTGGCAAAGCGACGTTCGCAAATTCATCCATCACAAAATGGACATGAACGGGCAAGCGCCCCCCATGCCGGTAATCGGCTTCGTACATCAGCGTCTGGAACAACTGCGTGTACAGCATGCCGACGATAAAGTTGAAGCTGCTGTCGTTATCGGGAATGACAGCGAAGAGCGCCGTCTTTTTCGTTCCCATGGCGGACAAGTCCAGTTCATCCACCACGCTCATGCCTGCGATGGTCGGCAGATTGAATTTTTCCAACCGCACTCCGAGACCGATCAGGATGGACTTGGCCGTCTTGCCGGCAGCCAGCTTAAAAATGTTGTACTGCTTGACCGCCAGATGATCAGGCTCGCGCATGGCCAGCCGCTCGAACAGTTCATCCAATGGGCTTTGATACGTTTCGTCTTCTTCGCGAACCTCCGCCGCCGCGATCATCTCCATCACCATTGGGAAATTTTGCTCCTCTGGCGGCGCTTCGTAGAGCAGGTACAGCACAAGCGCCTCCAGCAGCGCCGTTTCGGAACGCTCCCAAAACGGATCGTTCGTATTGCTGCCCTTTGGCGTTGTATTGCGAATAAGATTGGTCACCAGCTTGAGTACGTCCTTATCGTCCCGCAAGTAGGCAAACGCATTGTAGCCGTGCGACAGATGCGGATTGATGAGATCCAGCACCTTGATGTCATAACCTTCCGCCTGGAGCAAGCCGCCGGTATCCCGCAAAATTTCGCCCTTCGGATCGAGAATGACAAGGGAAGTATGCCCTTGCATAACATTGGGCTTGGCATAAAAGCGTGTTTTCCCGGCCCCCGACCCGCCGACCACCAGCACATTCAAATTCCGCCGATGCTTGCGGCCGTCAAGGCCAATCCGAACGCGCTGCGTCAGGATTTTGTTTTGCTCCGGCTGTTTGCTTCGGTATTTGGCATTGATTTGCTTCGCCTTTCCCCAGCGGGCGCTGCCATGCTCTTCGCGCCTGCGATAGTTGCGCAGCGAGGACAGATACACGCCGATACAGACGGCATACGCCAGCGTAAAGAGCAGCAGGCTGCGCGGCGTATCGTCAACCCAGCGGATGTGGAAGGGATGCTCCATTGCCGCGCTGAGCTGCAATAGCAGGGCAGGCAAGCCGTCCGACAGGGCAGGGGCGGCATGCAGCGCGAGCCAAATGACCGGCAATAAAAAAACCGCAACGAGTATAAGCTGACTCGTTGCGGTTTTAGCGCGCCGCATGCTGGCTCCGTTGCTTCGTTTTCCGATAGGGGGCATCAATGGCTTTCAGCAACAGGTCATCCACAGCATCTGTCGGCCGCCGCTCCCCGATCAATCCATTGCGCAGGGTATTCAGGGCGTTTATGACAATGCCATGCTCGTAATGATCCAAGCTCAAAATACGTTCGTCCTCTTTCATCGGCCATCCTCCCACGTCATCGAATTGGTCATTTGTCAGGCATAGCGTTAACGAGCCGTATCGCTGCGACTCGGCTGCTGCTGCCGCAGTTGGCCCAGCATGTGGTACATCCGGCTATTCATCGTGTGGGCCGTGTCCCGGATAACGGCTAACTCCGCACGAATCTGTTGAGGCTCCAGCCCTTTCAGCCTTTCGATAGCCCGGTTGAAGCGGAAGCCCGCTGTCTCCACGCCGAACTGCTTGCTCAGCATATAGGCAACGCTGTACGCTTGGACCTGGTTATCCGAGCGGCTATAGTCGGCCTTGCCTTGATCCATTTCCGCATGCGCCAGCTCCTGTGCTAGCGAACGAAAAATATCACCGGCCGACAGCCCGCGGCGTATGACAATCTGGCGGACATCCGGCTGATAGAGAGCATGCATGTCCGCTGGCAAGGCGTCGCCCATCTGAATCGGAACCGGAGAACGATGCATGAGCGCCTTGATGCGGGTGCGTTCATCCGGCAGGGGCGGCAGTACCGGCTTCTCGCCAATCACCTGGGCAACATCAAACATTTTTTTCGGGTTGTAGCTGACCGCTGTGCTACCATCCTCGCGTTTGTACGTCTCGCCGGGCTCCAGAATGTAAAAGCCAGTTTCTTTGCGGCGAATGGGGAAGCCCATTGCCTTCCAGCCCTCAAAATCGGCAATCCGCGTTGCCTCCGGCCGCTGTGCCATAATGAGCAGCGCGTTGGATACACTGTACCGGCCAAAGCGGCTTTGCACATCCAAATACTGTTGAAGCTGTTCGCCGGTTTGTGCGACCGCAGCCGTAGTGGCATCAATGGTTTCATACGTCCATTGGCGCAGCTCCTGCTTTTTCTGCACCCAAGCCTCCTTGTCGAAGGGCTGGTTTTGCGAAGCGGCCGTCACCGGTGGCGCTTCCTGACGGAACAAATCATCCCACTGGCTCATTTGGCTTTCCCCCTCTTACGAGCGCTACGTTTCGGCGTCTCGACCGGAGCGTTCACGGCAACAGGAGCCTTGCCCCGATCCTTCCGCTTGGGCAAGCCCGGCTCCCGTTCTTGCTGCTGCTCTTGCCGCCGCTTCTCCGCAGCGCGGTTCTCATCGCGAATTTCGCGCAGCAATTGCCGCACAGACACCTTCGGCTTCGGCTGTTCACGGATCGTGTCGGATGCCTCGTTGTGCGCGGAGGTAGGCGCGGACGGAGAGAGGGGTTCCACTTGGTTCTGGCTCTCGGCTTGGCGGGGCAGGGGGAGGCGCTCCGGCTCCTCCGCTTCGGCCAGCGGTTCCCCCTCGTGCACCGGCTGCTCTCCTTCCGGCTCCTCGTTTTCCGGCTCCGCCCCCTCCGACGGCTCCGGCTTTCCCAGCAGTTCGTCCAAAAACTCCTCGCTGATTGCCGGTGAGGAAGCTTCCGGCTCCTTGGTTACCGGCTCGTGTTCCTCCGTTGTCGCGGCTTCCATCGCTCGTTCGGCTTCCAGGCTTTCCGGCAGCTTTTCCTGACGGGCTTGTTCAATTTCCTGCTTGATGCTGGCCGTATCCACGGTGGCCAACTGGAAGCGTTCCACGATCCGATTGATTTTGGAGGCGTCCTCGGCGCGCACCATCACATCGCACAGGCCGTCCACATTCTTTTTGTCCCGCAACGCGCAGTACAGGACGCCATAGCGCTTCGCTTCCTTACAAAAGGTGGGCAAGTCCTCATTCCGCACGGCGAATACCTTGAGTTCCTTCCCGCTACGGAGCAAATTCTCCAACCGCGTGCGGCCCCGCGTCTGTTTTTGCCCTTGCAGTACGGCGAACAAATAGACGGCGAGATGCTTGGCGCCCTCGCCGGATATTTTCGCCATTACTTCAATGCCGCGCAGACTCATGCTGACGACTTGATCGGCCGCCTCGTTTCCGCTCATGGGCTTCTACCTCCTTGCGACTGGATTTTTCTTCACGATGTTGCAGCTTGTCCTTGATCGTATCGGAGCGCGCCAAAATGCCCGCGCAAAGCCTCACCTCCTTTCGAAGCTGCGCCAGTTGGCGGGAATATGCGGCGATCTGCTCGCGGTACACTGCAATCTGCTCGGGTTGTTGGCAACTGCGCAAGCGTCTGCGACAGATGTTGCGGTCCGTTCGCCGTTCGTTCATCTCGACCTGTCGAGCCTCATAATAGTGGGTCAACTGCTCCCGGCTAGAAATACGATGGCGGCAGAGCAACTTGGTCTGTTCGATGATCTGCGACAAGTGACGAAGGTCTTCCCGCAACAAAAAAGACGCTCGTCTCGGAGACGAACGGTAGCGTGGCAGAATGCCCAAATCATACAGATAACGGACATATAACGCTTGAAGTCCGGAAAACTTGCGATTCTTGGCTGGGCGCTTTCCTCGAATCAACACGGCCCGCTTACGGCGCGGAAGCGGCATGGCTGCTTTTTTCTCTGACAACGTACTGCTTAAAATACGTTGCTTGATCGCGTCCTCCGTGTAGGCTTCACCCAAGGTGCGCAAGCGAACAAATCTCGTTTTGCCCGGCGGACGGACTGCCAAATGCTTGACATGGGCCTTGATGTCGTAGCCCTTTGCTTGTAAAGCCGCATAAAATTGGCTCATCGTCCTTGCCTCAGCAATAGCTGCGTCCATGTCCTCGCGTATGACGCCACGCCATGTCGGCTTGCTTTCCTGATCGGCTCGCCATTCCCCGTACTGCCTGGCCTTGCCGCGCTCCGGATGCTCGATAACGGATAAGGCATGCTCCCGGCATAGCCGGTCGGAGGTTTGCCGCATCAGTGCATAGGACGCCTTATTGTCGTAATAACGTTTGCCATCCATGAAGGAGACAGAATTGAGAACGAAGTGATTGTGTAAATGATCCTTGTCCAAGTGAGTGGCGACAACCACTTCAAAGCGTTCTCCCCAAAGCGCTTGCGCCAGCTTCACACCGATGGCATGTGCCTGCTCCGGTGTCGTCTCCCCCGGCGCAAAGGACTGATAGCCATGAAAAGCGACAATACCGCCCGTTTTCTGAAATTGCCGCTTGGTTCGTTGCATTTGCTCATGGGCGGTGATGGGATCGCAATTGATACCTCTCACATAAAGCTGCCGCTCCGTTTTCGCGTTTGAGCCGGTGTAGGCAAGCGTCTGTCGCAAACCATCTGCTTCCGTGCGCCCCTGATCCGTTTTATCTGGATTGACAGCATAATTCAACACGCGCTTTAGACGGTCGCTCACATCCCATATCGCGGTCGTAGCCATACCTTGTTCTCCTCACTTATAGAGGAGTTTGACGCGGCTCCGGCGCAGTCACCGCTTCTTGTATCTGTTGAATGGCCCGCCGCAAATCCTCCGCTTCACGCTGGAAGGCATTGCGATCCGGATGGCCGGTCGCATGCGCCTTCGCTGCAAGCTGATTCAGGTTATTGCCAATGGCATTCAGTTCACGCAGCATAGTGTAGTAATCCAGGGGCGGTAATGATTTTGGAATATATCCGTTGATCAGAGAGCGGATATAGGCTTCTTGAGAAAGGCCCGTTTGCTTCACTTGCTGAACCAAACGCTCTCGTTCTTGCTCGTTCAAACGAACCATAATCTTGATTCTTCGTTCTCGCAATTGAAGATCTCCTTTCACTGAAAAATACTGCTGCTCAAAATCGATTCATCGTAAATAGCGATTGTTCTGAAGTCAACTGGTGCGGAAACGCAGGGGTCTTAGGGGCATTGCCCCTAACAAGCGAATTTGGTGGCCAGCCAAATTCAGTGCTTGCTGCAACGTTACACGTTGCCCTCAGGGCACCTGCCGGGAAAAGAGGGGCTGCGGGCAAACAAAAAGACGCCGTGCAAACAGCGCCTTCGTGGAACCATGATCCGGTTCAATTTGAACACAATACCTCGCTCAACGTTCCTTTCGATTGATCTTTTGTCGCACCTCGTGCATGACCTGATGATGGTCATAGCGTGTCTTGTCGCTGCGTGCTTGCTTCTCAGCCTCCACCAATGCCGCTTCCATCTTCTCCGCATCCCAACTTGTCTCGCCTTGCTCCTTGTCATCTCTCGACTGCATGCTCAATCCCCCCTCCCCCTGAGATGGATACTTTTTTATTATTGCGAATGACGAGTCGGCTTGCCATTGTGCCGCAATACTACCGTGCTGGAGACTCACGTTGCTTTTTGTATGCCATCAAGTCCTCATTTACATCCTTTTGGACAGGCGGCTCATTCTTCAACAGATAGCTCTGAGCCAGTTGCTGCTCGATCATCTCTGCTGCTAAGCGTCCCGGTTCATCATTGTCCAAATGCAGCACCAGTCGCTTTACTTCCGAGTGGCGATCCAGATAAGAGAGAAGAGCAGCCGGAAGTGCCGACTCGTCCTTATTCTCCGCGGGGCGGTGTATCCCCGCAAGCGACAGAAGATGGGCTTGCCCCCAGTCCTTTCCTCGGAGCGCCATCAATGTGCAGTATGACAGCAGATCAATGGCACTCTCAAACAGATGCAGTTCATCGCTGTTCTCTGCTGCTGAAAGCGAGAAGGCATAACGCTTATCGCTGCCCGGCACTTCGCCCATATAGCGAGTGCTAGTCGTTCCGCGAATCGCCGCATAGCGTGGAACGCCCTGCTCATCAAAACCGACAAACACCGCATTGTGATAGTTCCGGCTTTCATACAGGCGTCCCGTTTGGAGACACGCCTCAAGCACCTCGCGGGCAATTCCCCGTCCACGTAAATAAGCAACCACGCGGCTTGGATTTTCATAGGCTTCGGGAAGCTCGAATGGGACAGCGGCGTTCTCCTCCTGAATCGCTTGCGAAACCGGTGATAGAGAGAGGGAAGCCTGCTCGTTAATATGCAACACCGCCTCCGGCAAGGATATTCCCCGCACTTTAATGAGATAATCAAGTGCCGAACGTCCGCCAAACCCGCGCGACCACCAAAACCACTTGCCGTTGGATATTTTCAAGCTGCCATGACTGCGTGTCGCATAGGCATTCCGTGAGCATTTCACCAATTCATAAGGCTCGACATGTTGCAGATACGTCAGCAAGTCCCATTCTTTGGCACGCTCAATCTGTTCTTTGCTTACATAAGCCATTGACTCGCTCCTTTCGATCATCTTCATCCTGTTCAATGTCTACGCACAAGCAGAAATGAACGTAAATAAGCCTGTTACCGGTCGGCAACAGACTTGTCGGGTTCAGTATATGGCGTTTCTGCGGCTATACTGCGGCTATAGCGCCCCTATTTTTTTCAGGTACGCATAACAATCCGCATGACCTTGCCAATAAAGGGCCATACGTTCCATACGTATCGTTTCATCCAGCGTCTTTTGAACCTCCAGCCAGGCTTGATAGTCCTGATCGCTCGGAAAAACACCAGCATCGCCATCCATCATGCCCTTGATAAACGGATGCTGCAATTGAATCTCAACCCTCCGCTGAACCCACATCATATAAGCTTCCTCATTGCGCAAACGCCGGGTGACTTCATTGTCCAGATCGTCAAAGACCTGCTCCAGCCGCTGCCAACATTCCTTTTCCATGCGCGCTCCCTCCCATAACAAACATACCTGATCCGGCCGGAACGCGCGAACCTGTCATTGATCATCTCTATGGATCATGCCATTAGGCAAGCTTCGCCTCACCGAAGCACATCAAGAATAGGATGGGGCAGCGTCCGAGCTTCGACCTATCCGCGTGTAGGCCGATGTCCCTTTCTGCGGTTTGCCGGTTTCTCTCCTTCATTCGGTTTTCGTTCTGTCGCCTTTCGGTCGCTATCTTTTACGTTGAACCTATGACGCACCGGCAAGGCGCTAAGCGCTCCCCGATTCAACGTATCCACGCTGCCATCCAGCGTCAAAAACCGAACCTTGCGCTCAGGAAAAAAGCGCTCCAAAACCAACAACCCTTCCGATTGATTTCGACTGAGCCTCGCCAAGTCACAGGTCATGATGCAATCCATTCCTCCGTCATGAATGTCCCGCAGCATGGCCTGAAACGCCGGGCGGTTGAAGTGGATGCCGCTGTAACCATCATCCGCATACACATTCACCAATCGCCAGCCCTGCTGCACCACGTATTCCGTCAACCGTGTTTTTTGATCGGCAATACCGGCGCTCTCTGCAATACCGTCATCCCTTCTTCCCACGCGACAATAAATCCCTACCCGATAAACCTTGTCCTGATTCGCTTCCAACGGTTCACGCCTCCTCGTTTAGATACGCCATGAGAAAAAGCCTGCCGCCGGGGAAGGGCTACAGGCTTTTGGGATCGATTCTCTCGCCGGGCTTATCTCGCCCGTTCCGGTTCGCGGCGCTCCGGCTCAAAATCAATGCCGCTGATCGTATGCTCGTACAAGAAACGTTTGATTTCACTCATTTCATTGGTGCTGTAATAGGTGGAGAGCAGTTCATTAAAACGCTCCATGTTCTTCTCCGTAAACGTCAGCATGCCATGTCCATGCTCCACGAGCAGCTTGTTGGCCAGCAGGAGAGATGTTCGCTTATTGCCATCCCAAAACATTTGCCGTCTGGCTCCCCACAGAAAGGCCGTAATAGCGCGTTCGGTGGTCGTCATATCGGCAGCCAGCAATTCCGCCAGTTCCTGCTCGATCTCGCTTTGTACTGGAAGGGGAGGCACATCATCCGTTCCCGAGCTGCCCACGCGGCCATTACGCAGTACGCCCCATTCGAGCGCTTCATTTCGCGCCACAAATTCGTTCAGCTTGCACAACAGCGTCAAGGTAATCGGTTCATCAATCGCATGGAACAAGTACCGCCAGGCATCGCGCATGTTGAGCACCGCCTGAATATCGTCCAGCGTGACGCTAGGTACGTTAACGCCATTCAAAATCGTTTGCGTTTGGGGAAAGGTAATATTGCGATTTTCCATCTTCATCCCGCAGTATATATTTTCATCCCATTTCTTTTTGGCCAGAAACAAGCTCTGCTGCTTGGTGAGCATGTATTTATCCGGAAAAAGCTCCATCGAAAATCCCTCCCTACCTCGTCATTATAGCGGTTTTCTAAAGCAAAACCACGCAGGAGATATACAGAAGAGCGCGCCCCGGTCAGCTCGCTCATCGTTCCTGTCGATTCATTCTTTTTCGCTCCGTCAGTTCCGGTTCATCATCGGCCACGCCTGCGTCTATCGCCTCGTTCTCCCGCTTATCCATATTCAGCAGCGCATTCAGCTCCGCCAGCCGCGCCGACTTCGCTTGCAGCTCCTGCTCCTGTTTAAAGGGAGCCGCAATCTCCTCCTTCGCCGTTTCCATCTGCTTATGGAGCGTGACCAGTTGATCGCGGCAATAGGCAAGCTTCTCCGGCAGCGCAACAAGTGCATTGTTCAGTCGAGTCAGATTGCCGCTTGCATCGGTTCCAAGCGAAATGCTATGCCCCAACGCGCCGCGCAATGTCGCTTTGTACTCCTTATGGAAGCTGTCGAACGAAACCCATAGGGAGAAGCCCAGGTACTGGCCGATTTCCTGCGGATCGGATGAAGTCATCCCCCTGCAGGCTTCCAGCAGCGCCGCGCCTGCCGATGCGCGTTCCTTATACGTAAACTCCTTGATCGTCATTCCGGCAAAGGCAGCTTCCTCGCCGTCCATCGTATCGGCATCCTGACGCCTGTACAAGGCCACATCTTGCTCATATCCGACAATCCGTTCCTCCGTCGATTTGATCTGCTGCGGCAACAGCTTGAGCAGCCGATCCTCCAGCGCATAACGCTGGCTTAGATGGTTGGCTTTCAGCAGCTTAAGCTTGGATACCTGAATGTCCAAGTCATGAGGTAAGCAGCCCCTTGCGGGGCTACTCCCTCCCGAACCGTGCGGGCACCTCTCGGTGCACACGGCTCTCCATTTGCCATCATCTTACGACTTTATCGAAGCATGGATTTCTCCATGGCAAGCCGGACATACCGCGAGCGTTTTGCGTTTACGGTCGAGCATAACAGCCTCCCACTTGGATTGCCCGGTCAGGTCTTTCAGCCGTTTTGCCTGATGAATCTCTATGTCGTCGCACACAGCGCCGCACAGCTCACAGGTTTTTGCATATAGCCTTTGGGCCAAACCGTTGGGCTTTCCATATCTCTTGTAGGTTTCCAGCAGGTCAATCTGACCGAACAGCGGCACGATCTGCCTTTTAAAGTCACCATTGTAAAATACGCTCTTCTTCGGTCCCGACCTTGTGGTGTAAGGAACCGTGAACTCACCGTTTTCCATATACCGCACCTTAATTTTGGAAACCTTGGTGCGGTACTTTGCGGCAAACGTTTTGAGCATGCTGTACTTCATCAGGCTCGTATAGTGCGCCATTGCGATCGGATTGCATGCTAAAGAATAGTAGTTGGCCAGTCCGCGAACTTCAGCATTATATTTACGCAGAATCTCTATGTCCGTCCGGTTTATAAGCTTTCCCCTGTGGATGGCTCTCCATTGTTCCTTGCCCGTTTTATCCTTCTTGATTCGGATTGCACCTAGCTCCAGCAGTTTTGACCTCCATTTTTCAAACGGCGAATAGAGCTTCACCACCCCGGAGTAAACTCGGGCTTTCACCCCATTCTTGAGCTGCTTCAATTCTTGGCTTCGAGATACGGTTATATCGTATCCCAAGAACCTCGCGAACTCTGCCGTATGTGTGATCTTGGTTTTCTCTGCTGATAGAGTCAGACCCAACTTTTCTTTAAGGAATACCGTCAGTTCCGATTTGATCTTTTCGGCATCCTGTTTACTCCCGATAACCCCAATTATGAAGTCATCCGCATAACGAACATATTGCAGGCGCTTATAGTTGTCTTCCGTAACACAGCGTACCGGGAGTTGCCTTTGCTCACATTTGATCTGTCTTAGAGCCAATGCACGCTGCTTTCGCTCGCCTTCGCTTAGCTCGTCCCAGACGGCCGCATTCCTTCGTTTTATGCGCTGTATTTTTCCGTGTAAACGTTCGTATTCAGGGTTTACCTTACGTTTCTGGGAGTTACCGCTCTCGAATATCGCCTTGAACTTCTCAATATGCTTATCCAACTCATGCAGATAGATATTCGCAAGTATCGGGCTAGTGCCCGACCCTTGCGGAGAGCCGGAGTAGGTCTTGTGGTACTCCCATTGCTCCATGTATCCAGCTTTTAGAAACTTCCACATCAAGGCAATGAATGCCTCGTCCTTGATGCGTCTGCGTAAGATGTTAATTAGCACATGATGGTCGAAGCTGTCGAAGCACGCTTTGATATCTCCCTCGACAAACCACTTAGCGCCGGTGAACGTCCGTTGTAAATGCAAAAGTGCCGTGTGGCAGCTCTTGCGCGGCCGAAAACCGTGGGATTGTTTGGAAAAGTTGAGCTCGTAGATGCTTTCCAGTATCATTCGGACTACTTCCTGCACCAGCTTGTCGTTCGCTGACGGAATGCCGAGCGGACGTTTCTTGCTGCTGTTTTTCTTGGCTATATAGGTACGCCGTGCAGGGTGGGGCTGATAGCTGTGGTCTTTCAGGGATTGGATTATCCCGTCAATTCTGCGGCTACTCATGCCGTCCAATGTAGTTCCATCCATTCCCGGAGTCATGCTGCCATCGTTTGCATAGATATTTTTATAGGCGAGCATGTAAAACTCGGGATTATACAGATTGCGGTATAACCGTTCAAACCTGTATTCAGGGTCTTTCGATTTGTCGCTTAGACTATTCAATACGTCGGTTGGATTTCTCATGATGCCTCACGCACCATCCTTTCTTCGGTATTAAACAGGCAAACTGCTTCCCTTCGCCATGTGAGCGGCTTTCCCGCATCCGTTTTTACGGCTTTCCCTGTTCCTTCAGGGTTCCCGGACTACTATGGAAGCTGTGTAACCATGCCCATTACTGGGTTTAGGTCATCCCCGGTAGCGTATATCAAAATAGCGTTTTGCGTTGTCGGATGCGACTTTCGTCATTTACCTCTGTCCGGAGGTTGCTTTGCCTCGGATATCTCACGTTCACACAAAATGGAAGAATGAACGTCAAGGCAGCCTGCGTTTCAGCTTCTTTCGCAGGAAGGCGGGATCTCCCCAAGCTCTGACTATCGTTCAAGCAATCCAGCTTTCATCCTCATACGCAAATTTTCATCCCTGTATGCGACGGTCGTTTAGAAGCTTTATTCACCGTCGCATACCCGCCGCATTGCGCGGCGACAACATGCTACACTCCCCTTCGGGTTTCCCCATCCGGATAAGTTGTGGAATGATGGGCTTCATTTGATATCTTTGCCCACCGCTTGCTAAAGGCGGATTTTGACATACACCCTTACGGGCGCACCATCTTTTCCTTAATGTACGGATTTCCGGTCGCCAGTGCCTTCACTTCGGCATAAGAAAGAGCTGCTTCATCAATGTCTTCGGCAGAGCGAACCGGCGACTTGCTCGTCATGATTTGCGAGATAAAGCGCTGCTTGTTTTCGAGCGTCTGGTAGAGGTAGGCATCAAATGTGTTTTCCGTCACATAGCGGTAAATATGCGCTTCGCTGTTCTGGTTGCCCTGGCGAATCACACGCCCTAAACGTTGTTCCAAATCGCGCGGACGCCAAGGGCAATCAAGGTCATGAATAGCAACCAGCTTCGTTTGTACATTTGTACCGGCTCCCATCTTGAACGTTGATCCCAGCAAAATGCGAACCTGTCCCGCTCGCACTTTGGCAAAGAGCTCCTTCTTCTGAGCATCTGTATTGGCCTCATGAATATAGGCGATCTCCGCTGCCGGAACACCCTTCTCCAACAATTTGCGTTTGATCTCATCATAAACGTTGAAGGTGCCGTCCGCTTTCGGGGTGGACAAATCGCAAAAAACCAACTGCGTGAGCCGTTGCTCTTGCCCGTCCTGCCAATGCCGGTGGATGTTACTGGCGCAGGCGCTGATCTTGCTGCCCTCATCATCCGGCAGCAGCGGATTGGCCAGCCGCTGATCGAGCGCCAGCTTGCGTCCGTCATTCGTAATCAGCAGCATATTGTCCTCGTGCGGCTCGACCGCCTTGGCCCGAACCTGTTCCGCGCGGCGGGCAAGGTCGGCTACCATATCCCGTTGAAACTCGCTTGGCGGGACAGCCACATTATGAAAATGCGCCTGCGGCACCGGGAGCCGGAGCATATCGGCGGTCTGGATGTCGGCCACTTCCTTGAACATATTCATCAGTTCCGGCAAATTGTAGAACCGGGCAAAGCGGGTTTTCGCCTGATACCCTGTTCCTGCCGGAGCCAGTTCAATTGCGGTGACGGTTTCGCCAAACGTGGACGCCCACGAATCAAAATGCTGCAAGCCTTGCTTCTGCAAGCTCCCATACTGCAAATACCGCTGCATCGTATACATTTCCGTGATGGAGTTCGAGATCGGCGTTCCCGTTGCGAAAATAATTCCGCGTCCGCCCGTCAGTTCATCCAGATACCGACACTTCATAAACATGTCCGACGACTTTTGCGCCTCAGTTTGCGATAGCCCCGCGACATTGCGCATTTTGGTGTACAGGAACAAGTTCTTGTATGAATCCGCCTCGTCCACGAACAGCCGATCCACACCCAATTCCTCAAACGTGACCACATCGTCTTTACGGCTCGTATCGTTTAATTTTTCGAGCTTGATTTGCAGCGTCTTCTTCGTCTTCTCCAATTGCTTGATCGCATACCGCTCGCCCTTGGCCTCTTTCAACTCCCGAATGCCTCCGGTGATCTCGTAAATCTGCTCCTCCAGTTGCTGTCGCTGGCGTTCCATTGAAATCGGAATCTTCTCAAACTGTGAATGCCCGATAATGATCGCGTCATAATCGCCAGTGGCAATGCGGGCGCAAAACGTTTTACGGTTTTTCGTCTCAAAATCCTTTTTCGTCGTCACCAGCACATTCGCAGACGGATAAAGCTGCAAAAACTCAGCCGCCCACTGCTCTATCAAGTGGTTCGGGACAACAAACATGCTCTTGTTGCACAAGCCCAAATGCTTGCTCTCCATCGCCGCGGCGGTCATCGCGAATGTTTTGCCCGCGCCGACACAATGGGCAAAGAGCGCATTGCCGCCGTAAAGCGCGCGGGCAACTGCGTTCACCTGATGCTGCCGTAGCCGAATTTCCGGGTTCATGCCAGTAAAGCGGATATGGCTGCCGTCATACTCGCGCGGGCGGATCGCATTAAACCGATCATTGTACAAGCGCGTCAGCCGTTCGCGGCGCTGCGGATCTCGCCAGAGCCATTCGCCGAACGCTTCCTTGATCAGCTCCTGTTTTTGCTGGGCAATGGCCGTATCCTTCCGGTTCAGCACCCGTTTTTCCACGCCGTTTTCGATCACCGTATCGAAAATACGCACATCCCGCAAATTGAGCGTATCTTCAATAATCTTGTACGCATTGATCCGCTCCGTGCCGTAGGTGACGTTGGCTTTAATGTTGTTGCTTCGATCATCGCTTTTGCCCCGCACGTTCCAGGCTGCTGTGTAGTCGGAATAGAGCACCTGAATGGAAGGGCGAAACATCGGCGGCGTGTCCAGCAACTCGAACATAAAGTCCCGAACGACCTCCGCAGGCAGCCAGGTCGCCCCCAGCCGAACATCGATTTCGGAAGCCGTCAAATCCTGTGGCTGCACCGCCTCCAGCGCCTTGACGTTTTCGGCGTACCGCTCTGCATCATAGCCCGCAAATTGCTTGGCGATACGCAGCTTGTCGCGCACATGACCGGATAAATACGCACCCGCTGTTTCGTAAAGCGGCTCTCCATCCTCATCCATCTGTTCGGGATTGGGAAAGATAACGCCGCGCAAGTCCTGCACCAGTTTTTCTGTGGGGATACCGGTCAATTCACTCATATAAGCCAAATCCACCCGGGCCTTGACGCCAATGGATACCGCCAGCGCCTCGGATGCGGTATCCACCTGCTCCACCTGCGTCCGTTGCCGGATGGTGCGCTTCGTAAACATATCGGCCTTGCGCTGCATACGCCCTTCATCGTCTAGGATTTCCAGCGAGCAGAGCAGGAAGTAGGAGCTGTCATCCGAAAAGGCGAGACTGTTGGCGCGGCTGTTAATCAGCCCATATTGCGCCGCGAAGCGATCATACTGCACATTCAGCTTGCGCTGCTGTTCGCGAATCGCTTCCTCGCTGTAGTCCTCGGTCTGGTATTCGATCAGGTCGCGCACGGTATCGCGCAACTGGATCATGCCTTTGATGCGCCCCGTCGCTGTTGCCGAGGTTTCGACCGGATGCATTTGGCTGTTTTGGCGGAAATAGACCTTGCCTTCCACCAGCGCAAAGCTGAAATTGCGCACGTTCGGATCGGCGGGCAAGGAAGCCTCCGCTTCCTCCGGCTGCTCCTCACGTTCTCCTTCTACCCATTCGGCGTGAATATTGGCCAATGCCTCGCGCAGCAGCTCATCGAGCGGCGCATCCGGGTACGGTCGGCACGTTGTCTCTCGCTGGTTGCCGTACATTTTGTCATCAAACGCCATCGTACCCAGCACCATATCCGGCTGGGCGGCAAAGTAGGCGTTGATCGGCACGCCATCCTCCGTTTCAGCCAACGCCAACCACGGCTCGCTCTGCTCGTTGACCGTCACCATGCGATCCCGCTTTTGCAAAAAGAGAATATCTGCCGTCACCTCGGTTCCAGCATTGGCCAGAAACGCATTGCTCGGCAGGCGCACTGCGCCGAGCAATGCCGCCCGTTCCGCGATGTACCGGCGTACCGCTGGATTTTGCTTGTCCATCGTCCCCTTGGAGGTAATGAAGGCGATGATGCCGCCTGGCCGCACCTTGTCGAGCGTCTTCGCAAAAAAGTAATCGTGAATTAAAAACTTGTGCTTGTCATATTTTTTGTCCGCCACGCCATAGCCGCCGAACGGCACATTACCAATGGCAAGGTCAAAGAAGCTGTCCGGCAGGTTCGTCCGCTCGTATCCGCTGATCGCAATGGAAGCCTGCGGATAGAGCTGCTTGGCAATACGCCCGGTCAAGCTGTCGAGTTCCACGCCAAACAGCCGTGAATCCTGAAACGATTCCGGCACCAAGCCAAAGAAGTTGCCAATCCCGCAGGAAGGCTCCAAAATATTGCCGCGTCGAAAGCCCATCCGCTCCAGACATTCGTACATCGCCTGAATGACCGTTGGCGACGTATAATGGGCATTCAAGGTCGAAGCACGGGCAGAAGCAAACTCTTCCGGGGTCAGCAACGCTTGCAGCTCGGCATATTCGGCGGCCCATTGGGCGTTGGCATCATCAAATGCCTGCGGGATGCCGCCCCATCCCACGTAATGCGCCAGCACCGCTTGCTCCTCCACACCCGCTTGGCGGTTTTCCTGCTCCAACTGCTGGAGCAGCCGGATCGCTTCCACATTTCGTCTGAATTTCGTTTTTGCGCCGCCATGCCCCAAGGCATAATCCGCAATGCGGTAATTGCTCGCCGGTTCGCGCGGGCGGGAAGCTGTCTCGGAAACAGAAGCAGCAGGCGCTTCGTCTTGTTCCGTTTGCTTTGATGCGGCTTGCTCCGCTTCCTCCGAACGGTCATCCGTTCCATCGCTTTCCCACAACGCTACTTCCGCTTCGGACAGCGGTTCATCCGTCAGCAAATGATCGTTAAGCGGATTGTCACGCAGCAGTCGTTCCAACTCGCTGCGGCTCACTTCCTTTAAAAACAGCGGGAACTGCTTATCCTGCAACCATACCTTATGCGGTTCGAATTGCGCGATTTCATATTCATCCGCGCCGATGAAGACCGAGCTGCCCTCGGCATACGCATAGCGCAAGTTCTTCCGGTCGTGCTGCGGGGCATCTGGCGGCGAAGCCAATGGCAGCTCCGGCAGCGGGAGCCGCCGTTCTCGCATCTCGGCTTCGCGCAGCCTTCGTTGTTCCTCCAGTTGTTCGGCATAGACAGGCAACTGCTCTGCTTCCCGGCGATTCAAATAACGTCCGGCGGCTAGCAACTCGCCAATCCGCTTTTGCACCTTCATCCAGGGCAGCACCAGCTTCTGATCCTGATCCCCTCGAAAGCCGCGTTCCAACGTAATGCCCTTGCTGTCGTGATGCTCATGGATATTCGTACCAATCAAAGCAGGAGCGCGGCCGCCTGTCCCATATTCCCGTTTCAAATACTCGGCATTGTCCTGCGCCGACAGAGATTGCTGAAAATGAAGGGCAATCCGCAGCTTGCCATGCTCGAAGCCGCTGCCGTTTTGCAGCACGGCATCGATGACCTCCTGCGGCCAGACAAACGCGGCGGCTTTTTCCTCCGCCGTCTCCTCCAGCCACATCGTTTGCTGCTCGGCGGACGGCTCCGGCGGCTGCGTCCGGTCAAATTCGCCCAGCAGCATCATGCTGTTGATATGGCCGACGATCACACCCCAATCATAGAAGCCTTGTGCCGTCCGGCTATCCGATTTGCCCGTCCAGATATGCAGCACATTTTGGTAAGGCTCCACGCCGAGCCAGCTATCCGGCTCCAGTTCCAGCTCCGTCTGCCCCTGTGGAAACAGGCTTCTGACGTACAGGGCGCGTTCTAGCGGATCGTCATGGGCATCAAAAAAAGCTGCGATCTCCGCCTTGCTCTCCGAGAGCGGCGCGGTTCGCAGCATATCGTTGATCTGGTTCCCGTCATGAAAAAACGGAAGACGATTGTCCTCCGTTCTCCGGTCATGCCATGTTAGCGATACACCAGTTCGGTCAGAATCAGTTCCTCCGCCTGTTGCTTCAGATTGTTCATGTGGCCCGTCCAGCCCAACGGACCGCTCGCTTTGTCCGGTGCCGGGTGCTGCGTCAGCAGTTGCGCGATGGTCTGCTCGATCTGTTCCCTCGCCGTCCGGTCGATCTCCGCCAGATGCGGGTTCAACTGCTCCGAGAGCATCAGGTGGGCGTAGGTGCCTTTCCGCTCGTTTTTCAGAAACGTCTTGCGCAGCAGGCCGTATTTCCCGATGCTCATCGACTCCGGCTGTGCCAGATCCGGCAGCAGGTAATCCCCGCTCTGCGTGTAGGTCAGTTCCATGTTCGATCATCCCTTCGCGTGGTTTAGCTTCATTGTGCAGCAGCGGTTCTGGCTTTGCAACGGTGCGAGGCGACGCCACCGTCTGGTTTCGCAGCCTTTCTCGGCGTTGCGCCCGAATGGTAGACTCGATCTCCCGCAAGATCGTTTCCGCCACATCGCTGATGGCTGCGCCCAAATGCGAAAGCGCGGGCAAAGTGTTGAAATACCCGACACCGGACAAGTCATCGATGCTGATGTAATGGGACGGCTCCTGCCCGCAGCGAACCAACGCCATGTAGGCAACGGCGTGCTGCGCGGCTTCCCGGAACAACATCTCCACATGCGAGGCGTCCAGTTCTTCGAGCAGGCTATTGTCGCGCTCGGCCAGCAGCATCTGCACGTAATCGGCGCTGTGATCCTCCATGGCGTTCCGTGCCGCAGCGAGCAAGGAGCCGGGCAACTCCATGCCCGGCTCCCGTTCGTGTCCGAAGGCGTTCTCCAGCGTTTCAAGCACAGCCTCCGTATCCGCCTCGTCCATACGCCAGAGCGGCACGGCGCGGGACTCGCGGCTTTGCGTGTCCGATACGTCAAACACATGGCGCAGCCCCAAACGGCTGCCCCGATCCTCAATCAGCGCAATGCCCTTCGCGCCTCGCTTGACCCAGCGGTTCAGCTTTTGGTTCCACACCTCAATCGGGGCGCAGGCGGTGGCATCGGGCCGCTGCGCAAAAATCAGCAATTGATCCTGAAACGGATACTTGTAGTTCCATGCGGCAGTGCGCAAAAAATCGGCCCATTGTCCGGTATCGTTTACCACCGCATGCGCTGTGCGGGCAGACAGCTCGACCATGCGCTGCAGCTTGGCTGTCATTGGGGCACCCCCTTACCGGATCGTAATTTTGTTGGTCAATCGAATGCCTTCCTCGGAATAGCGCGAGGTGAGGTGAATCAATCCGTTTTGCTCCAGACGATGCAGGTTGCGGCGGATGGCAGAGGTCGAAAGTCCGACCTCTGCCGCGAGGCGGCGGGAAGACAGCCATACGGTGCCGTTTCGCCCGCCCGCGAAATCCAGCAAATAGCTGTACAGCAGCTTGGCCGCCGGGGGAAGCGCGGCTTCCGCCAGCAGCCGATAACGCGTCAAATCGTTCATGGCGTCCTCCTATCGTTGCGGCTCCGTTTTCTTCTTCGGCGCAATAGGCGCAGAAGAGGCTTGCCGCTGCTGCTCGGCCACGCGCTCCGGCCGGGCGTAGCAATACAAGTAAAAGTTGTAGTCCCCGGCAAAGGGGAAACAGCGCAAATAGTAACGATGCTCCTTCGTTTCCATGCGAAAACCGTAAACATCCGTGCTCCTTGCCCCGGCAATACGCGCCTCCGGGTGCTGGCTGCAAAAGCGGAGCATATGCTGACGGCTTTTCAGTACACCCTGATCGCCGATGGCTTGGAACACCTTGCCCAACTCGTCCTTGAAGGCTGACGTTTCAAAGGGAGAGCTTCGCGGAAACCAGGTCACCCAAAACTCCTCGCCCGAGCGCCCGAAGTCTCCGCGCAGATGGCCGATGCAGGTACGCCCGATCTCCTGCTCAGCCGAACCGGTATAAAAATAGGCCGCTTCCTCGGGAGCGGCACTTTGCAGCTTCTCGATCATCTTCATTCCTCCCGCTTGGTGAAATCAGTGAGTGCCGCCCGTGCCAAAATCGTCATAGCTGGATAGATCGGCATGATAGAACACCACATCGCCGTCCAGCAGAGAGAATCGTGCGCCATACGGATCGACAAAGCTACGCCCAAAGCCCTCCATCTGCCATTGGTTGTTCAGCGGCGCAGCTTTGTATTGCAAATGCGGCTGACTGGTGTTTCGGTTCCGAATCGTTTCGATATTATAATTGACGACAAGGTAGCCGTCGCGCAGGAAGATCGGAGACCGGTCATCCAGTCGATGGGTGCGTCCGTACTCGGCTACATTAAAGCCCGCGGGCACTGCATACGGCGCAGCCGGCAAGCTGTATTCCCCGCGCCAAAGCTGAATGGCGGCATTCGCTCGCGTCGCATCAACGCCGCTTGGCACCTGCATGCTGCCAATGAAGGTGCGAAGCTGCGGCGGTAACAGCATGCCGTCATAGCCGCCTACGTAAATCTTCTTTTGCGCAGCATCCTTCAAAAATTGCTGCACATACGTGGTCTGATTGCCTGTAGCGCCATTCAACCTCCAGAGGGAAGTGGCGGTATTGGTCAATTCCTGCTTCGGCACATTACGAAGTCGGGTATCCAGCGTGACCAGCCGCTGCTCGGTGTCTTCCGCAGAACCGATGCGAATAAACCGCTTGTTGCCCGAGTGGTAATACAAGTCCACCGGCTGTCGGTTCTGCCCCTTCTTGTCCACGAAATAGAAGGTAGGCGTAATCAGGATACCGTCGCCCGAACCAAACATATTGCCAAGCGTCTTGACCTCGAATTTGAAGTGATAGCCCGTCTTGATTGCCACGTTTTTCTTGCCGCTCTCCGGGTGACTGCCCTGCCGGATCGGCAACATGAAGGGAGCCGCATTGCCCCGCGCTGCGCCGTCAATCCCGTTCGGCCCGACCCAATAGCTGTTGCCGGTTGGCGTTGCACTGCCTTTTGCCGTGCGGAATACCGTCTCCCACTGGTAGTCCGCAATATCGGTGATGCGGAAATCAAACAAACGGCCGATGACTTCGACTGGCACCACCTGCGTCGCCGCATGATGGTTCACATCCAGATTGGCATTCGGCTGCGAGGTAAACGAAGCAGGACTGTTTTCGGCAAAGGAGCGGAACAGTACCTCGTAATTTCCTTCATCGACCCACACCGGCAAATAAAACGTCGTCTGTAGCTGGCCAACCGGAATCGAAGTCCAGGTCTCCTTCGGGATCAGCGTAGTGCGGTCAGCCTTGTATACATCGAAGGGGAAACGAACTTGTTTGTCCCGGGTGTACTTGGCGTAATCCCGGTTGCCATACCCCGTAATGTCCCGATGCAGCCCGCTGGTCGGAATGGTCACCGTAAAGGGCCGATTCAAAATGAGCGCCGAACGCCCGGATGCCGGAACTGTTTTTTGGTTATGCGCCTGATCGTCGGACACAGTGGCCCGAGAAACCACCGGCGTATGCACCGTCACCGGATTGATGCCGGAAATCGGAAAACTTTGATTGCTTCCGCCGCCAATGCCCTTAATCAGCGAGTAGGAGAGCGTCCCGCTGCTTGGCTGCGCTGCCTTGTTGATTTTGCCTGAATCAATGACAAACCCGCTGCCGTAAAGCACGTTTTGTCCGATCATCGGCGAAGCCGGAATCGCCCCCGGAGCTGGAGCCGTTTCCTCCGTTGTTCGGCTGTCCATGATGGTCTGTCCGTTAAAGACAAGGGAATCGTTCCGCACCTTGATTTTCCCGACCGCCTGCTCCGCTTCCGACTTCCAGTTCTCGGTGGGCACCGACGGACGGCTGGAGCCGCCATACAACGATTGCCCGGGCAAGGTCACATTGCGATACACCGGATCGGTCACATGCGCCGCTGGCGAAGCATCATGGCTGGCCGAAACCGTTGGCGGCGTGTAGCCATTCGGTTGCAGCGTCACCTTGCCGCCCGGCAAGGCATAGTTGGATATCTCTGCGCGCTGCAAACCGTACACTTCCAGGCGATCAATCAGCCAGTAGCTGAATTTGCGTTCCACAGTGTAGTTTTGCGTAACCGTTTGAGTAGCGGAGCGCGATACCGGGATGGTGGTCGGGTTGCCCCCGCTGTCCGGCGGGCCGGAGACATATTCCGTCCAATGCAGCGAATAGGTGCGGCTGACGGTGACCGGGTACTGTTTTGTTCCCTTGATCTCCGTAAATTTGTTTTTGTACAAATAGGATTTAGCGCTTGCGTTCACGTACAAGCCTTCGGATGTCGGGATACCCTTGCTCACATCAAAGCGTTCCGCGCCGCGCGTATCCGCCTTGATCACCGCCGATGCCGATGCGTCCATGTCCTCGCGCTGCTGCTCGGAGCCGGTTTGCGGAGGCTCCCCACCGCGATTGATCTGCACCGTATGATCGGCGGTCGAATCGCCCGTCTGGTTGGCCTTGTCCGTCACCACGACTGTGATTTTGACGGTGACAGAATCGCTGCTGCCAAGCGGAATGCGAATCGGAAGCGACTTGCTGGCCGATGTGCCGCTCAGTGCGCCGGTTTGCTGACTGGCATTGACCAGTTGCGCGTTTTCGATACTCGTAATCCGATAAGACTTGAGCTGGCTTTGCGACTTGGCATCGAACGTAAAATCGCCCGTGACCAGAGTTTCCGTCGAAGCCGCCTGCCCCGGCGCGTCGATGCGAGAGGTCACCGTAACGGGCGAGGGCACTTTGTAGATCCCCACAAAGTTGGAGCCGCTCGGGCCGACCAGAATGGAGCGTTCCCGCAGCTTGCTGTCTCCTTTTTCCTGCATGAACAGCTTCTCTGCCGGATTGCTATTGCTCGTAATGTAGGAGCGAATAATCTCATACGTTTGCCCGCCTTTGGTGATCGTCGCCTCAAAGGTGTGATTCGCTTCCGCTCCTGTCGCAAACTCGCCCTTATCCATCTCCTGCAACACCGTACCGTCTTCCTTTTGATAGTAAGCTTTCACGGGACTCGCAGCTTCCTCATATTCGGCAATCGCGTCCGAACCGCCAAGGGCTACCGTAAAGCTGCGAATACGCACTTTTTCGTTCGTTTCGGGATTTTCCTGCAACCACTTTTTCTGCGTCGTATCCTGCTTTGGGGACAAATAGGAGCGAACGATCCGATACGTTTTTCCGCCATCGGTCAAGGTCGCCGGAAATTCGTGGTCAATCGTTTCCCCGATTTTGTATTTGCCCTTCAAAAACGTCACGTCCGGCTTTTGAATGATTCGGCCATCGACGGTTTTGGCCACGACATCGACTGGAAACTCCGCGCTGCGGTAAGGAATGTGGAGGCCGAAATAGTCATCCAGATCGTCGGGAACACGCCAGCCCTCGGCTTGCTTGATGCCCGACAGAGTGTAGAAGGGGCCTTTGCGTACAGAGCCGTCCCCATTGATGGAAACCATGACCGCATAGAAGTACAAATCGTCATTGTCCTGAATGCCGTCCATGCCTGCTGCCCAAAGCCGCTGGGTGACGGCTGTTTCCGGTACTTCATAAAAACCGGTGAGCGGTTGACCAGGAATGGGTGGGTTTGGGCTTTGTCCAGTCTGAACAATTTCATCGTTTGAAAAAATGGCATGCGGCTTGTTTCTTGGATCAGTACATTGTTTTCCTGATGAAGTTTGCGAACACAACTGTTCTCTGCTCACAACCCAACCGACCGTCCGATAGCGGATAGAAGTGCTCGCCGCCGTGCTGGTAATCTTAAACTGCACGATTCCATCTCGTATCGTGATGTCAGGTGCTGCATAGGACGGCGCAGTCTCGAAAAATGAAAATAAAAAAATGCACGCCAGAAGCGTGCACACCAAACGTGTAAACTTTCTCTTCCTATTCATCTTTTTCAGCCGCCTTCACGAACATATAGTTGGAAAAGAGACTGGCGGTTGGAGAGACTTTCAGTGTACTACCCCAGTCTCCACCAACATTGGTGCTCATCTGAATGTCGGTATACCCTTCATACCATGCTCCCTTATCAAAATTGAGATCGTTCGGGAACCATTGATCATACAACAGACGATCCGATTTGTCATATGAAACAAAGCGAAGCCGGAAATGAGCGCGAATATGGTCGGAGCCAAATCCGTCATAAAAGATCATGCTCGGTTCAGGATCGAGATACCCTTCGATACGAATATGATTTTCCTTAACCCAACTCACATATTCTCGGATGCGCCGCAATTCTCCATCTGAGTTTTGCATTTTGGTCGCGAAAAGCGCTTGCGCCCACGAATCGTCAATTGTCCGATAATCCACATTCAGCCAGAGACTTCCAAACTTCTTGAGATGAGCCATCCAAGTATCCTTGTTTTGTTTGCTATATTCAGTTTGATCTGCGAGGGATACTGACACCTTACTTCTTTCCTCATGACGATAAGGATACGCCAGCTCATACATCGCGTTCGGAACATCCGCCAGAATGTACGGATAATCCGCTGCATTGCTCGGCAGATCAGTCGTGCGAATCAGCCTGCCCCACGGATCAAGATCGCCTGCCTGCTGCTCTGTACTGGACAAAAACACCGTATTTGTTTTACCATCCCATTCCACCGCAACGCCAAGGATTTCGCTGACAAATCGCAATGGAACAAAAGTGCGACCACCTTGCATCACCGCCTGGGTATCGAAGGCCACTTCTTCGCCATTGACCGTCGCGACATGGCTGCCGATGGTCAACCGAATGTTCTGATCGTCCTTTTGGATCGGCACCGACCGGCTCTCCGCTTCCCAGCCGACCTTTGCGCCGAGCGCCTCCGCTACAAACCGCACCGGTACTAACGTCCGCTGATTTTCATCAATAAACGCCTGCGCATCGGGGAACCACAGCTTCGTACCATCCATCACTACCGTGACAAACGTTGGCGGCTTGGATGCCGCGCTCGCAGTCAGGGCAAACCCATTCACCAGCATGACCACGATCAACACCAGCAATATTCTTTTTTTCAATGGCTTCACTCCTCATATCAGTATCGTTCGTATGGAAAAACTTTCTTGTCCCTACATGATAGGGGATACCGCTGGAGCCTGTCTACCTTACAAATCGGAAAAGCGGCTCCCATTTTAATGAAGGAACGGGAGCCGCGCCATGCTTACACGCCCGAGCCGAGGGTGAAGGTCAACGTCGCCGTATAGGTCGTCGCTACCGTGCCGACCACATCATTCACCTCATACTTGCTGGAGCCGCTGCTCACCGAGGCCACCGTTACGGTTTTCGGCACTGCCAGCGAGTAGGAGACGCCTGCCGTATACTCACCCATGCCGTAACCCGGAGCTGCCTGTATCAGCTTGAGCGGCGTGGAGGACAGCGTACCGTTATAGGCCAGCGGCCCATAGGTCGGATCGACAGCCTGGCCGCTCAAGGCTACGACCGGCGTACCGACCATCACGGATACGGCGCTAGCCGGAATTTTGACGGTATACGTGCCCGAGGTCGTCGGGTCAGGCAAGGAGCCGCTCACAAAATCGGTGGACGAAACGGATACCGACCAGCCTGCACCGCTGCCGCGGCTATCGCGAACGGTAATTCCATTGGAGGCCGTCGAGATCTGATTCGCGGTTACGTCCAGCGTCACTGAGCTGAAGGAAATGGCAGTCTGCGACGATTGATTCGTGCCTGCGATGATGGACACCGTTTCGGCATGGGCGGCGGCAGGGAGCAGGAGCGCCGTTGCCAAGGCAAGGGGAATCAGTTTGCGAATGAAGTTGAACATGGATCAATTCTCCTTTACAAATGGGATGATCTATATGAACATACTGCGCCCGGACGCAGCATGGGATTTTAGCGCGGCTCCCTAGCACGCCGCTTGTCGGCACGTTTTCGCCGCCACGTGACGATCACAGTCAGCAGCAACAGTCCGGCATAGAGGTAGATGCGGTGCAACCCAAGCCATGGCGCAGACAACGGGGAGCCGTCCTCCGCTACCTGAATCACCTCGCCCGAGGACGTCGTGCCCCAGCGTGCGCGTTCTTCTTCGTCCGCCACTTCAAAGGGCAGTACCTTTTGCTCCACCTGCCCGTTGACGGTCGTGATGACCACCGCCAAATAGGCTCCCGGAGCGAGCGGTCGACTTAGTTCGGCCCGATATTGCGCCACCGTCCCCGCATAGATGGAGTCGAAGCGAGTTTTCAGTTCCAGTACGGGCTTATCTTCCTCCTGCCGCTTGACCTCCACGGTCATCTCCGGCTTGGATAAACTCCCGCCTTCGTTCATGAGCAAAATGGAGAGGAAAGCTTTCTCATTTTCTTTCGCATAGACGGCTGCATGCGGCACCGCCTGCGGCGGCTTCGCTTCGTCCAGCTTGTAGTTGAGGACGACCTGCAAGCCGGTCTTGTGAACCACGCGGGTAACAAACCGCGCCTGCGTATCGTCCGACACTTCCACTGTGTGATCCTGATCGTCGTAAACGCCGATCACCGAGACATATTGGCCCGGCTGAACGGAATCGGGGATGCGCATGTTCACGGTAAAGCGTTCTGTTTCTCCTGCCCGCACCGTAATGGGGCGATCCGGCGTTGTATACCAAGCTGCCGAGCTTAGATCCGGATCATTCGGCAACGTAAAATCCTTCCCGCCGCCAAGCGCCGGGATGGCATCCGCCATGTAGAGCAGGGCGGTGATGTCCTTCTCCGTCGGATTGCTCACCTCCACCGTATATTCGCGTTCCTCTCCGGGGACAATTTCCTCGACGTAAGCGCCGAGTTGCGGATGAATGCGTTCGGGATCGCCGCTCACGATCAATTGCTGTCCCTTCGCCGGGGCGGAAAACCCCGTTCCAACCCAAAAAACCGTTGCTAGCAGCAACAGTCGAATCCACATGCGTTATTCGCTCCTTTTGTTCAAATTCCGCTGGTCAGCGTCAAGGTGAGCGTACACGTATACGTTCCGGCCAACAGGCCAATCGTGTCACCTGGCTCGTAGGAAGAGGCAGGAGCAGCCTGAAATACCTGTACGGTCAACGGCACCGCCAGCGCCAAAGACATGGCCGTCTCATATCTCCCTGTGCCGTACCCGGCGTCTGCCTGCATGATGGAGACGGAGGTCGTCCCCAGTGTTTGTCCCGGCAGGTGCTTGGGGCCGTGAACGGCATCGATTTCAATACCATTTAGCACCGTAATCGGCGCGGCTCCGCTTATCATCAGGCTGGAGGCTGGAAAGCTGGCGATCAGACTGCTGTTTCCCGTTGTGGGATCAAGTCCCGACCAGTAAAATGGAGAAGCGGATACGCTGAGCGTCCAACCTGCGTTATAGCCGCGCAAGTCCGAAACCGTTATGGGCAAGGTTGCCGAGCTTTGAAGCGAGGACGGCAGGATTACCGATGAAAACGAAGCGGCTCCTTTTGCAGTCGTCATCGTCCCGGTCACCAGGCCGGGCAAAGCTCGTGAGCCGCCGCCATATCCAAGCACACCGCCCGCCCCATAGCCCCAGCTATACAATAAATCGTCGATTGTTCCTGCCAGAACAAAGTTGGATTTGATGCTGCCTACAAATTGAACAGCCTCCATCTGTATTTGCACCGGGGAGTGGCGATCCGTCCCCGTCCCGTCTCCCAATTTGCCGCTCCAGTTCGAGCCCCAGCCCCAAAGTTCGCCATTCGATAGCCTCGCATGAGTGTAATCGCCACCGGCATGAATCGAAGCTACATTTAATAACGCCGAAAACAGCGTCGGCTCATAGCGACTTACGGTATCGCCAAAGCCCAGTTGTCCATACGTATTCACGCCCCAGCACCAGACCTGACCGTTGCCATCCAAGGCAAAGGAGGAATCGTTCCCTGCCGACACGCTGACGATGTTGGCCAAGGTACTTTGCCAGTACGGCGTCGTTACCGGCGGGCCGGCTCCTCCATTGCCAATGCCGCCGTAGATGTTGCTCCCCCATGCATACACATGACCGTTTGTCGTGACAGCCAAGCTATGCACGCCACCTGCAGCGATGGTTAGAATCGAAGATAGCTCCGGCACTTGAACCGGCGATGTCTTGCTCGTGGTCGACCCATCGCCAAGCTGCCCCTGCTGATTCACTCCAGTCGCCCATAGCGTCCCGTCCTGCCGTACAAACAGCGCAAAATGGACACCGGCTTCCACTTGCGTCACACCGGAAAGCGAGAGCAGCGTCGGTTCATGTCTCTGCTCGGTGTCGCCAAGACCAAGCTGCCCCTCCGCACCGCGTCCCCATACCCATACTGAACCATCGGCTTGCAACGCATAGCCCGATGTCACGCCACAAGCAATGTCCACAATGTGTTCCAAGCTTTGAATACGAGTCGGGTATAAGACGACAGCCCCGCCGGAATCATACCCCAGTTGCTGCTGTTGATTGCTGCCCCACGACCAAACCGTGCCATCCGATTTTAACGCCATGGCAAATTCGCTGCCGCCACAAGCCTCGGTATACACAGGCCCGGCTGCTTGCGCGGCGGGGATATGGACGGCAAGCCATAGCAAAATTCCGATCATTACTCGGACATACACATCCGGCTTCCTCCTTCCGATAATGCCAGCTATTGCGGACAGGGCAGCGGCATGTACCCCTTGCGCGCAGCCGCTTGCTCGCTGGCAAACACCTCTTCGCGCGGATATCCGTAGCCGCAAGAGCTACGGAAATATACCTTCATCGTGCCTTTGCGAGCGCCGTTAATGGCCTCCTGTTTCAGCACCCGGCTTCCTCCCAACGCATAGCTGTTGTACACCTTCGCGCCCAACGGAATGCCTTGCAAAAACGCCATGACGCCCACATCGTCGATACTGTTGCTCCAGTCCTCGTCCGGGATCAGCGGCAAGGTGAACACGTACGAGAATCCGGATCGGGAGACGGTTTCATTGTATTGGTTGATCCGATACGCCAGTTCATCCTGAATCGCCCGGACAATCGTGCTGCGCCGTATCTGCTCAAATTGTTCGGCATCCTGCAGGAGCGGAATCGACGTTTGCTGCCGAATGTCCTGCCGCAACCCTTCCTGCCAGCTTCCGCTCGCCGTATCGTAAGCCAATACCTCCTGATCCAGCGTAAACGACAGGCTGTTGCCGGCCGCATCGGCGTAGGCATACGGCTTCTTCGCTCCCCAAACCGGCTTCATCACCGCCTTCCCGTCAGCGCCAATCCATTCGTGTTCGCTATACACATAGAAGCCGTCATACCCCACAATGACAATGGCGGGAATGTAGCGGCGTAGCGCGCCTTGCGCCACCGGATCACCCGCGATGCCAAAGCCTGCACCCAGTGTCTGGTAAAACGCCGCGATGGCGTCTTCCTTATTTAGTGCGACCCGTTTCTCCGAGCCGTACTGTGCTTCCCGTTGCTGGCTGGCATTGCCGATTAACTGGCTCGCCGCATCGTCCACCGCCGCATCCAGCGCAGCGTCATATCGTAATTCGGTCAGCAGCGTCCGCCGCAACGCATCCGTCTCGATGCGATTGATGGTGGCAAAGGGAAGGAACAACAGCGCGCCGACAATCGCCCATTCAATCCATCGCATGGCGCACCATCCCTCCGTAGGGAATAACGATCTTTTCATTCGGGCTGATCGTATTGTTCAGCATGTCAAAGATCAGCGTCCCCGCCGTCCGGTTCGTATTGCGCACCGTAACTGAGAAGCTATCGCCAACCCGCATGCGGTAGCGGCGGCTTGGATCATCTCTGGCCAGGGTATTGTCAGGAAACAGTACCGGCAAAATCTGTGCGTCATAGTACAAATCGAAATGTATTTCATAGATGCCGCGGAACGTTTCCGGCCGAGTCGGGTCATCGTAGACCGGCACATATTTCTTGCTGCCATGCTCCATCTCGACCGCAAAGCTGTTGCCCGTTGCAGCCAATGCGGCCATAAAATCGTAGTACATCGCGGGCGTAATGCCGCCCTTGTCGCGCACCGCATCCACAAATGAGGTCGTCGCCCGCAGCGCCACCAGCTCGGAAATATCGTCCTGCTGGTCAAAGGCGGCAGAGAGGGGATAGAGGTAGAGCAGCAGGAGAGCAATCAGCACCGCGAACAGCTTGATCAGCGTGTTCATGGCACTCGCCTCAAGATCAGCCGCAGCAGCCGTCCGCTCTCATCCCGCTCATATTGCGGCACATATTTCGCTTGCAGGTGGATGCCGCTTACGCGAAGCCGCTCCCGTTCCAGCGGCGCTGCGTATCGGACACCGTCCACGAGCATTTCCGCATCGCCTTCTTCCAGCCGCGCGAGCGCGTGGAGTACCTCCGCACCGCTGAACGTGCCGTCGCTGGCTATGGGGCTTGTGGTCTGATGTAAACTGCGATTCTGGGCTTGGCCCGAGACGTAGGCGAGCGCATTCAGCGAAGCTCCGTTTTGAAACTGCATCAGGCCCGTTCCCGCCGCGAGCAGAAACGCCAGAAACGCGACACTCATCTCCATCATCGTTCTCGGGGCGTAATCCATCCCGTATTCCTCCCTCCAGACGAAAGCGTCCGGGTTTCCCACGGACGCTCGCCATCCTTCATTCGGTCTTACTGCTGCCGAAATACAATGCCTCGAATGACATTGCTGCTGTCCAGCACCAGAGTCGCGCGGAACTTGCCGCTTGGATTGACGTAGTTAATGTCCGCCTCGTCCACCGTTTGAGCGATCAAGCCCGGAGCAACGCCAACGACCGTGCCGTAGGTCACATTATCCAGCGGCACACTCGTATTGATCGTTTTGCCGTACCACTGTCCGGCCGGATTTTTGCCGGTGAAAATCTGAATACCGAATTGATCGACATCGCGGAATTTGCGCAGCGCGTTAACAACCTGACTGCCGGACAACGTCGTATTGTCGTATACCGTAAAGGCCGTTTGCGAGAGTTCGGTTTGAATGTTGCTGAAATTGCTTTGCGCTGCCTTGGTGGAATCCTGGGCCGAAACAAACAAGACCACGGCCAAGGTAATAAGGGCGATGGCGAGGAAAATCCCCGCTGCCATCACTAATGCTTTTTGTGCATTCGACATTGCATTCGCTCCTTTGATTGGGATCAACAAAAAGCCTTCCTCATGAAGAAAAGGAAGGATACCGGTGCCGCTTACTGAATGCGTTGAAGCTGATCGTAGTAAGCGGTCATTTGCTGCAGGCTGACGACAATGAGCGGAATCACCAAATATCCGAAGATCAGCGTCATCAAGGGGGTAAAGCCAATCCAGCGCCCCCAGCCTGCTTTTTGTTCAATCAACTGCTCATACTCCTGCTTGCGCTGCTCCCGCGCAAACGCCTGCTCCGCTTCGAGATCGTCGAACGCTTGGCGGATCGTCAAATGCTGCGACGCCAGTTCCAGCTTCTCCACCGTCCGCACGAACGGCAGAAACGGCGCGTCCTCCTTGAGCTGCGCCAGCGCCTGCTCCTCGCCTTGCTCAAAGTGAAGCAAGCAGGCTTGCAGCGGCTCCTTGAACACACGGGCAAACTGCTCCATCCAGATCAGCAGTTGTTCGACCGACATGCGCTCCATACCGGAAAGCATGGCGATCACCGCTTGCAGTTGGTCGACCTCGTGCTTCATCTCCATTCGCCGCATGCGCCGCTCAAACAACCGGATGCCGACGGGCAGCGCATACCCGCCCCAGCCTGCGGCAAGAGCCAAAAATACCTCCCACCACAACAGCCACGGCTGCTCCAGTTGCGCAAGCTTCTCCAGCACGCGCCTCGCAGTCAGGCGAAGTTCATCCTCCTGTTCGCTGCCCGATGCCTGCTGACGGAGACGGTTCATAATGATGGCTTCGTTACGCGGCCTCACCTCCTTTACTTGTTCGATGACAAGACGATCCAATGCCGCAGCTTCCCGGGCCTTGGCCTCTTCCTCCACGGACAACTGCCCAAACAGCATCCCCGGTTTGACCGGCGCGTAGAGCAGTTGGTGCCGCTCTGCGGCATGCATGGACACAAACAACCCCAACACGGCGGCAAAAGCCACTACTCCCGCGACCAGCCGCTGCACATAAAACCATTCCAACCGCAGCGGGGAAGCCGTATCCTTGAGTAACCGGGTCACGCGCTGCGCTTCCCGCGAATCGGGGACAGGTATCAACCGTTGCACGAGCCAGCGTATCCATGGCCAATCGTACACGCGCCTTTCCCATCTGCTTCGGCTGGTTGATCGGGCAGCCCCGTCCAACTCTCCCAGCGCGCGGAGCAGCACATAGGACAACCAGACGACCACAAGCAAGCTCAGCTTCGCCAGCCAGCCGAGCGTCCCGGCGTAGAAAGCGTCCATCGACGGGAAAAAATGGCTGGCCCACGCTTCAATCGGGCGGGTAAAAAGCAGCGGTACCAGCGCGATCACCGTCAGCCCTTGCAGCAAATAGCTAAGCTTCTCCCGCCGCAGCAGCTCCAGATTCAGCTCGCCGGACAGCTTTTCTAGCCCTTTGAGGTACACCGAACCGCTTTCGGTCTGCCGGTCGCCATGCTCTTTAATGAGGTAAGACAGTCCGGCCAGCCCTTGCAAATAGCGGTTGGGGGCGAGTTCCACATATTGCGCCAGCTTTTCTTCCGCATCGCTGTCCGTCAGCATCTCGTACAGCTCCTGTCCGTGTAGCGCCATTTCATAGGGCGCGCCGTCCGCCGCTTCATAGATCGCTTCCTCTACCATGCCATGCCGATGATAGTGATGCCGGACATCGCCAAAGTAGGCGCGAAGCTGCCGGAGCAGACGCAGCTCCAGCCGTTGCACGCCCATGTCCGCCAAAACGCCGTGCCCTACCCACAGACCGATCAGCAGCATGCCCCAGGTGAACGAATCGCGCACCATGACGGCAAGCGGGATGACAAGCAGGAGCAGGAGGCTCCACACTCGCAAGGCCGATTTCATCGTCTCCAGCCGCAGCTTCCACTCGTCGCCAAGCCGAACGATAAGGAGCCGTTTGCGCAGATGATGCAAATAGGCGCGCAGGATCGGTACTTGCTCGCACACGCTGTAGAGCTGTTGCAGAAAGCTGTACATCGCTTGCCTGCGCGAGGCTTGTCCCGGCTTGCGCAGCGACTCGTAACGCCGAATGGCGGCAATGTCCGAATCACGACGCGACAGCCACAGAAACCCCGCAGCCGCCATCAGGAAGAGAACCGTCGAAACGCCGAGCAGGGGAGAGAGCCATTCGCGCATCATGACTCCTCCCCCCAATGGCTGTTCAAGAAGGCATCAAAGACCGCCTGATCCGGGCCGTTCAAATAAGCCGCCATGTCCCGGCGGCTTTGCTCGGATAAAGGATGTACGGCTACATACCGTCCATCCCGGTATTCGATCAAATTCCGGGCCGTGTACAGCGGGCGATCCGTCGAGCGCCGGAAAAACTCCAGCGCGGTTTCCATAAAAGCGGCCTGCCGTACATCCTTGGTCATCTTGCCGGTAAACTCGGCCGGATAGTCCGCTTCCTGCGGCACCGGCACGCACTCCGTAATCCGTTCAATGTATCTTCGCCCATCCAGATCACGGCGCAGATGAATATCGAAGTTGACGACGCTGACAACTTGCTGCTCCGCCACGCGCTCACTGCTGAACACGCCAGTCTTAAGCAGCGAATTGCGCAGCGACAGTACGAGATCGCGGAACGTTTTGGCGTGATGGGTAAACAGCGTAAACAACGAAGCCACTTGCGCCATCTGCACCATCCACGCCGCAACCGGATCGGTCGCCACCTCGCCCAAAATGTTCACCGAACCGTCCGTCTTTTTCTGAATGTCCAGCCCTTGCTGGCCGGAGATCGTTTCCGTTTCTCGCAGGCTGACGATGTTGCGGTTCGGGTAAATCTTGCGCAGTTGCAGCTCAAAGCTCATTTCCTGCACCCGGATCGGTAGCACCGCCGGAATATGGCGCACCATCGCCATCAGCAGGGTCGTCTTGCCGCTGCCTTGCGCGCCGGTGATCGCCGTAATACGCGCGCCTGCCACCAAATAACGAATGAGTCCAATCGGCAATTCCGCGCCTTCGTCCTGAATCAACTGTTCCAGCGTCGCGCTCTGCACATCAAATTTGCGCACAAAAAACGCCCACGACTCCGCAAACCGGGGGCGCAAGACGACGACGCGGGAGCCGTCGCCCATTTCATTGACCTTATAGCCGTTTGCTTCGGATAGTTGGCCGGGAAAATTGTGCTTATAGATCACCTGACAGACGCGGCGCAGTTCCTGCTCCGAGCCAAACGACAGAAAGCTCAGATGAATAGACTTGCCCTTATAAAACAGCCAAACGCTATCGTGCGAACGGGGCAATGCCTGCCACTCTACCTCCTCCTCCAGCGCCCAATCACCCTCCCACATCAGCGGCGGCAAGCCGGACACCCCGCCGGATACGCCGTCGATTCGCATATCGCGCAGCTCGTCGATGACGCTAAAGCCTTTGTAGTGCTGGTAAATGCGCTGCACGACAATGCGAAGCTTGTCCTCGGTTTGTAAGTTCGGGGATTCCTTCGCGTAAATGTCCCGAATCTCTTCCTCCGAGATCCGGTAAACCTCCAGTTGCCCGTCCTCATCGAAGCGTTGCCGATCCAGCTCATACGCCTGAAGCATCTGCTCCAGCGCCCGCAACCCGAACTGCTGCTTGTAGCGATCCAGAAGGATGTCGAACTGATCCTGGGCAGTAAGGGCTTCCGGCTGGTGAAAGGGCAGCAGCCGATTCAAGTGTTCATCGTCCCATTCATATTGCTGCGTCAGCAAATCGGCGATCACCTGCTTGACGTATTCCTTGTCTCGCAAATCGCCGGAGGTACAGCCGCGGAGCGCCTTCTTGAGCTCTGCCCGCTTGTTCTTCCGGCGGCGATACTCCTCCTCGGACAAGCCAAAATCGCTGAGATGGCTCGTAGTCATTTCGTGCAGCGTGTCTTTGACAAACGCCGTCATCGCCTCCAGCGTATAGGCGTTTTCCTCTGTTGCTCGCTCCGGCAAACGGCGGCTCATGCGCAAATAGAGGAAGAAAACGGCCAGGAATAGCAAGGCAATGACAATCAGGGTGTTCAGCAGCGTCATCATGGCTTGTCCTCCTTGCCGCCGAATACAGGCTGATTCTTGCCCGCGCCTTCGATCATCGCATGCGCCAGCGCTCGCACCTGCCGGACAAAGCGATGATTCTCATGCTGGCGCGAGGTCTTGCGATTGCGAAACCAGTACGGGATCGCCTCCCCGTGCTGCACCGCATCCAGCCAGCCCGTATGATGCGCAACCGGAAAGGCCGGCTGCTGCCAACGAAAACGGCGCTGGAGGTTATGGACGGTCAGGGACGAGGCCGGATCGAACTGTCCAAACACCAGCATCGCTTTCCGTCCGCTGAGCTTCGTGCTTTCAGGCGATGCAAAAAAGCGCTCCAGCAGCAACCGGTTTTGCGGCAGGCAAACCACAAGAAGATTCGCCTGATTCCGCAGTTCCTCCCGCCAACCAGAGGCGGTTCCGCTGCCCCCGTCGAGCAGCACCAGATCGTAGGCGCGCTTGGCGGTATCCAATAGCGGCCCCAGCCAGCGCGCCGCCAAATCGTCAAACCCTGCGCTGGGCTTCACCGAGCCGGGCAGTACATCGAGCCGCTCCCGGAGCAGCGGCTGCGCATAATCTCGCAGCATCCTCGCTTCCAGCTTGCGGTTTTGCAGCAGCCGCAATAGCGCATCCATACCGGTATCCGGCAAGGGGGATGGATTTTTTTCCGGCGGGTAAAAAGCACGCTGCACCGCCTCATCTTCCTCGCGCACAAGACCGAGCAGCAGCAATCGCGAAGAGTATTCCAGCCCCAGGCAGGTCGCTGCCGCAAGCAAACTGGTCGTCGTTCCCGCCTGACCGGGGAACGGACTCCAAAACACAACCGTCATTCCCATCGTTCCACTCCTTTCTACCAGGCTCGCCATCGCTTTTGAGCCGTTGCCCAAGCGCGCCGCGCGGTCTTGGCATCGCAGTCTCCGAGCTGTTGCAGCATGGTGAGCAGCACCTGCCGAAACGCTCCGCTGACGCGGCGAAGGTCGATGCGGTGCTGATGCTGGTTATGCACGTCCGCTACCACATCTCGTTCATCCAGCGGAAAATGAAAGGCAGGCTCCAGCCACTCCACATGGCGCAACCGTGTTTCGGCCCGCCATGCGGGCAATGTGCCCGGCAACGCCGGAGATAGCCAGTCATAAAAAGAGAGCGGCACTTCCGCCTCGTGCAAACACAGGCGCAGCATCAGCTCCTCATTTTTTTGCAGCGACAGCCGCTTGCCGTCCCAGCACCAGATCCGCTTGTCATAGCCGGACAAATCACGGCCCGTTACAAATTGCGTATGATCGGTGTCGAGAAGCATCACCTCATACGATCCCGCCGTTCCCGCCTGTTCCAAAGCACGCTCCAATTGCGTGGCAGTCAAATAGCCGTAAGCGACATCCATCTCCTCAAACTCTTGCACGGCGCTACCAGTGAAGGCAGGCGACAAGTAGCCCTGAACAGCTTGTCCTATCGTGGAGTCCACGAGAAGCACCTTTTTTCCCATTGCCGTCAACAAACGGCCCAGCGCCAGCAGCACATGGCTTTTGTCCGCTGAACCGAGAAATACGATTTTCTTCATAGCCGTCTCCCTTACTGATTTAAAATGTCCTCCCAGCGTTCTTCTCCCGATGGCGCTTCGGTTTCCGTCGCCGCTTCCGTTTCGGTTGCGGCCGAAGGAGGCGTAATCGAGTCTGCCGGAATGGAAGGAGTTGATGGTTCCGGCGATGGCACTGCAGAAACCGGCGACTGCTCTCCCGACGGTGTGTCGTTTGATGCATTCGGTTCCGAAGCTTCGCTGCCTGACAGCGGCTGCGTTTCAAACATGGCTTTGCCTTGCCGGGTTGTCGCCCGTTCATTTTGCAATTGCTGCTGCACCGTGACATTGCCGCTGGAAACCCGTAGCTTATCCACGTCGCTAACCTCTTGCAAATGCCGATCCAGCGTTTGTCGCAGGCTTCGGGCTAATTCGGTTTTTGCCGTTTCTAGCAGGTTTGGGTCAATCTCCATCAGGTCGAGCACTTTCGGATTGGCCGGATAGTTCACGACTGCCGCCTCCTGCAAGCCGGGTTCGATATACGGCAGCGCGTATAGCCTGGCTCCCTGCAAGTACGCGTCAATGATCGCACTGGACGTTTGCAAAATGTCCATCTCATTCATTTCCAGCCACACGACATTGCCCGACAACTGCCGCACCTTCTTTTTAGCTAGCAAAACAAAGTCCTCGCCCGTTGGAAAACCGATTCGGACATCAATGAATTGCTCAGCCTTGAGATTAGAAGGAAGCTGAATGACCTGAAATTCCTTGAGCCGTACATCCTTCGGAATCGACTGTCCTTCGTACAACAAAGAAGCGAGCAGCGGCGTGCCCGCCTCCAACTCCACCTTGGCATGCCTGCCGATAATCGCATCCCGCTCTGTAATAACACCGGGTGGCAGAAGATTCACCGGCATCGGAATCGCCTGTAGATCATTGGCTGTCAGTTCGTTGCCTGCCGCAACGGTTCGGCTTGCTACCCACACCTCGCGGCTGTTCAATTCCTTTTCTTGATTCAGTTGCTCGATCTGTTTTTCATAGCTTTCTTGCATCTGTTGCTGTAAGTGCTGCTGCTCGTTATACTGCATCAGCAAAAAGACGGCTGCCGCCACGAGCAGCGCCAATCCAACCCCAATAGCTCCAATGACCAACACCTTACGGTTTCGATAAGTCGGCAACATCGCTAACGACTCCTTTCTTTATGATGAAATGAATTTCAGCGAGCTTCGTCTCGCGACCTTGGCTTCTGCTGCTTCTCCGCTTGAAGTAGCGCCAGCTTCTCAACTGCCCACGCCGGTGTATGCTCCGGTTTGAGGAAGCCCGCCAGGTCTTCCCGGTTATAGCGGCATTCGTCACCCGAATAGAGCCTTTTCGCGAATACCGCTCGTCCGCGCGAATGTCCCGATGCGCCGAAGCCACCCGTCACCCAAACCAGTTGGTGATCCGCCGTGCGAAACTCCGGTCGCAGCCTTTCCGGGCGAATCACGACAAGCCTGCCACTAAGTTCATCCTCCCCTTTGATGGGCAGGCAATGGGCAGATAGAATAGGGGCCATCGGCTCCGGAAGGGCAGAACGCTCCGTCTGTAGCTTCTCGATTTCCCACTGCATGAGATTAGCGAACTCCCGCATTGCCTCCAGATAGTCCGCGTATCCTTCTGCACCATAATACTGATCGATGCCAAACAAATTGTTCTGGTCGCAGTAGCAGACCAAATAGGGCTTCTCGGCGTTCGTCGTGTCGATGCCCAAAATAACCTCGACCCTGCCGATAGGCAGCGCCTGATAGACCTCATAGTCGCCAGCCATTCGTTTCTCCTGCTCCATCGTCAGTCCTCCTGACTCCTTTTGCGATTAGGCCTCTTATGCCCGCATAGAGCATCTTTTCTCTGCTTGCGAGGCTCCCGTTCATCCTCATCTGGCAATTCATCGTTGCGGGTAAAGCCGGGCTTTTCCTTCATCAGCCGCTCAAACTGTCGCCGTTTTCCTGCGGTAAAGTCCATTTGGAAGGCTCCTTTCTGCAAAAATGGGCATAAAAAAATCTCTCCATCCGAAAGAGAAGGGGATATTAACGCTCGTGTTCACGTTCCCGCTGCTTCCTGCGATACCAATTTTCCACCAGTTGCACAATGACCTCTTCCATTTGCTGCGCGCTATAGTCCTGGGGGAAAAAGCGGCTAAGCCGTTCCTTGCGAATCGTCAGCTTCTCCTTCTGATTCGGCTTTTCCTCCGTCAGAATGCCGAAGATGACATCCCCGTTCAGCTTGCCGTCCTGGCTGAGCTTCTTCATGCGCTGCGCCTGTGCCAGCGAGGGCGTACAGTCCTCGGCCTGCATCGTTTCCAGCAGGGCTTGCTGCTCTTTCTCGGCTAAGTAAGAGATTTCAACCGCCGGGCTAAATGCGATATCCTTATTGTCCACCATTTCGAGTATGGGGGAGATGAGTGCTGTTAAACGGATGTAGCGTGAGATTTGATTTTTACTTTCTCCAACTTGTTCTGCCAGCAATTCTCTCGATTCCTTGCCGCCTAACTTCCGCCCAACTTGGGCGGAAGTTAGATCACTGCGTTGGCCTTGCCTTTTCATGGCTTCCAGCTTCATTTTATAAGCAAACGCCTTTTCACTCGGAGACACATGCTCTCGCTGCAAATTACTGTCCACCATAATAATGGTCGCCTGATCGTCGTCCAACTCACGAACAATGCAAGGAATAGATTCCATCCCCGCCATTTCGCTCGCCTTCTTACGCCGATGACCAGCTACCATTTCAAAGCCGCCATCCGTTTTGGGACGTACCAACACAGGAACCAGCACCCCGTATTGCTTTACGCTTTCCGCCATTTCCAACATCGCATCGTCTGCCTTTACTTTAAAAGGATGATCGAGAAAATCACTAATGTCCGCCAACGGGATTTCCTTGATCTGTTCCTTCTGTGTCGCATTCCGGGTTTCTTCCGTGGTAAACAAATCATCGACTGTGGTCAGCTTTATGCTGGCGCGTCGGTCTTCTTTCGCTGCCAATATCCTGCACCTCCTTCGTTAATGAGGCATAAGCTCTGGCGACTTGTCCGCCCGGATCGTGTGCATAGATACTTTTTCCGAGAGCGCTTGTTTCCGCCGCGCCAATGGCAAAAGGAATTACCGTTTGATAAACCCGTAGCTTATCGCCATAATCGCGTCTCAATACAAACGATATATCTTTGGCAAAATTGGTGCGTTTGTCTACCATCGTCAGCAAGACACCTTCTACCACCAGCTTTTTGTTAATTTGACGGCGAACGCGGGCAATCGTCTGCAAAAGCTGCGTCATGCCCTTTGCCGGCAAATAATGGGACTGAACGGGAATGATAACGCTATCCGCCGCCGCCAATGCATTGATCGTAACCATGCCCATGCTTGGCATACAGTCGATCAAGATGTAATCATAGTTGTCCTTTACGGAATCGATGTATGCCCGCATAATCGTTTCTCTGCTCATCGTATTCACAAGCGCCACTTCTACAGCGGACAGTTCAATGTTGCCGGGCATCAGGTCAATTCCTTCGTGATGCTGCAAAATGCCTTCTTTGGGATCATAGGTTTCTTCCGCTATACATTTTTGCAGCATCGTCGCCAACGATACCGGAAGATTGTCCGGCTCTCTGAAGCCGAGTGCAATCGTCAGATTTCCTTGTGCGTCAGCATCCAGCAACAGCACCCGGTTGCCTTCTGCTGCCAACCCGATGCCGAGATTGACCGCTGTCGTTGTCTTGCCCACGCCGCCCTTCTGATTGGCGAGAGCAATTACCTTGGCCATGTGGTTCAGTCTCCTTTCAATAGAGAAAAGGCCGATTGCTTCGAGGAACCCGAGCACCGGCCTTTCAAAGTTATCTATATAAAAAGAGAGCATCCGAAATGGATGAACTCTTGGATATTCGACTTCAAAGAGTAAACTTTCATCTACAGGTATTCGCATTTTGATTTTCTATCAAGCTGCTTGCTTTCTGCGCTGTACCAGAAACTTAGAGTAACAACGAGTGTCTGTACCTGTGCAGGCTCCATACCTGCGGGAAAGCTGAAATTTTCATAAAAGAATAATCCACCTGTAACTTATGCAAAAAAACATACGGTCAAATGAATGGTAGACATAGAAAAATTTATCCAGCGGACAGCGGTTGACTGTCTCCATAAGCGCAGGCTAGCGCTTCCTCCAGGATCGCTGCAGGCCGCCCCCATTGCGATAAGCTGTGGCTGGACGGAAGTATCATGATCCCTCCATGCAGGTCATCGCCGTAAATGGAACCACCATTTCGCTATGCATCGCGGAATCGCTCTCGTCTTGCCCTGCGCCTTAAACGGACGTACAGGAACAATACGGTCATGGCGCGCTGGCATACTGGCTCTCCTTTGAGGCTGCATGGGGAATGTACCGGACAAACTTGTATTCGATTTTCAAAGAGCGGTGTCGAGGGGATTTTGTCCCTCATAAGCCGTTTCATTTTTCGGGCAAAATCGGGTAGTCTGGGGAAAAATAATTTCGGTAAAATTTTTGAGGACATCTCTGGGGATTAAAATTTGTAAAAGAAGCATGAGAGATTGGGAATAAGGAGGATGTTACGGATAATATCGATTTTCCCTCTACTCCCCGTTTTAAAATTGGGGGGGATTGTTAGGTACGGACAGCAAATTTATATGAATCGGGCAGAAAGGGGATTTCTTATTACTCGACAGCAGGGCCATTCCCTCATTTGTCTATAGGGTGACCCTATCCAAAATCCCTTTGTTTTGTAGAATTCAACTTGATTAGACTCACAAACTCACCTGGAGTACTGAATTTTACAATGGGATAACTCAGCTCAAATAACTATTTATCGTGAAATTCCTTGTTCTAGGCATAGAACTGAAGATTTTGTATTACTTGAGCAGAAAATCAGTAACACATATGTACGGCCAATAATCAAACATAATCTTTTGTGGTGTTTTCTGTCGAACCATGGTAACATTTCACTAGGAAGATTAGGAAAAATATGCCTAGTCAATGTTAGAGTACAAAACTTTATATGAAAGTTGATTGATACGCTTGCTTGTCTTAATTCGACTTTCAAAAGGCATTGGTTGTCGAATGCCTGTATGCTTATTGCCAAAGCAATTCACTCTCATTTTCGTCATTATATTGTTTTTTCGGAAATTCCGAAGGGCACACCCCTCTTAATAAGTACAGCAAATTTCGTGACTGTTTACCTAAGAGGGGTTATATTTTTTTTGAGCATTGAAGAGTGTAGGCAAAGCTTAAATCTCATTTAATAACAAGAACTAGAACCTTAGAACTAGTCATTTGTTATCTTATAGAGGGGGGAATATAAGTGACAGAGGGCATTAAAGACATGGATAATGGCGGAGCCGAAGCGATTAAAGGGTTTAATTTTCAAAAAGCTAATTTAATCCTTCTTGCAATAAATAATTATCAAAAGGATAATTTTAAAATATATATTGAAGCAGAAGATGACATTGTGGTTAGTTACGATAATTACATAGCTTACATTCAGGTAAAAAAACAAAAACACACCTTTTCTACAATAACAAAAAAAGATAGTAAGAAGGTCACAGATACTGAGGGAAAAAAAATCACTATAGTAACCTCTTCAATACTAGAAAAGAATCTAAGTTCAGGAGCAGATTCTGATACTTACAAAATCTTTGTTAAAGATATTGGTAGCTCTGACAAGAAGAAATTAAGCTTAAAAAAACCTGGTTCTATATGTACCGAAGTTTACAGATTAAATGACGTAGCCAAAGAAAAAATTATCAAAACCCTCCCTGATGATTTAAAAAGTAAACTAGAGAAATTTTACTTTTACATTTCCCCCATTAGCGATGACCTTAATGAAGCTGTGAAGTATTTAATAGGTTGCTTGAATGAAATTAAGGTTTCGGTTGATGACAATAGAGGTAGAATTGTTATAGCGGAGCTATCTTTAACTATAGATCAGAAAGCTCAAGAAGTTCTTTCTAATGAAGTAGATAAAGAAATTAAAGCAATGGATAATAATTATTTTTCAAAAGTATTCGTTACTTATGAAACATTGAATCAATTTGATCGGGTACTAAACTCTCTTGGTTACAACGAATTAGTTACTAAAAAAATAAGAAGTGAGAGATTGAAAATCGAGTTAAATTTAACTGATTTAAAAAGGGATATAAAAGAGACACTACAAGAACTGTTTAAAGATGAAAACATTCAGATTCTATCAAATAGAGAAATAATAGACATTATTATTGAAAAGTTCAAATCACTAAGCTTTAGTATATACACCCTAATATCAGTCGCAGTCGAATGTCTATGTGAGGTGGAAGCATGATCATTGATCATATTATTATCTACGATTACATAAATCAAAAGATTAACCAATTCAATTTTGATTCACAAACAAATATATTTGTTAGTAAATCGAATACTGTTGGTAAATCGAGTTTGATAAAATCTATTTATTATTGTTTGGGCTATAGTGTGAAGATTTGGCCAACAAATTGGATTCCCCAAAATATGATGTTTCAAATTAAAATTTCAAATCGAGAAAGAGAACATATTATTACACGACATAAAGACTTATTTTATATAGATGGTAATCAAAAGGTTCTTACCGAAAAAGAGTACTCAAAATGGCTTCAACAATTTTTGAATATTGAAATTAAACTTAAGGATAAAAAAAGCAAAATTCTTTCCGATGTTTATGCAAGTGAAATTCTCATGCCCTTTTACATTGATCAAGATAAATCATGGGGTGGATACTTATTTTCTAAATCCTCCGACTCCTTCGCAAGATACAGTAATTCTGTAAAAAATGTTCTTGACTTCTATTTTCAAATTTCAAACAACATTTTGTATGATTTGGAACTTGAAAAGAGCGCTCTTGAAGTTGAGCTAAACAATACTAAGAAAAAAATCGAAGCCCTTACTCTTTTAGGAAATGAGCATACACCATTTCTTACTCCTGTTATCGTCGACACTATAACCAAAAATTACGATAATATAATCGGTCAAACTACGAATTATATAGGGAGGATTAATCTATTAAGTAACTCTGTTTCTGCAATTAACAATGAAATTATTGAACTTGAATCTAAAATTGATCAACTAAGTAGAGATATATCGGAATTAAATAAACTGAAAAAATCATATGAATCTCGAATTGGCGAAATAAAATATGAATGTGTTCACTGTAATTCTAAATTAACGGTTGAACAATCATTGACTCGACTTAAAATTAGAAATAATCTTTATGAGATCGTAAACAATATTAATCAAAACAAACAAGAGCGGACAGAATTAGAAGAAAAAAAGAAAAGTATATTATTGACTAAGAACAATATCATAGACAAAATCTCCAAGAATGAGGATATAGTTAAAGATGCAAAGGAATTCAGCACAATAGAAACCTATATAGAAGAACAAGTAAATCAAAAAATTGCTAGTAACTATATGATTGTAGAGCAACAATTAATAAATGAGCAGTATGAAAAAACCAATTCTATAAAAGAAGTTTCTAAAAAAATAGCAAGCGTAAAAAGACAAAGTGCTCAAAAAAAAATGGGGATAAAGAAGAGATATAACGAATTAATTAATGAGTATGAAAGACATTTTAAAGATTTTAAACTCGATGAGATTGATTTTTATAATTTTAAAGAAATTAAAGGGAGCGGTATAGACTCCAATAAAAAACTATTAGCACTGTACACTCTTTACTCCAATTTGGTAAATGAATTTTCAACAGTAAAAATCCCATTTGCTATGGACTCATTTATTAAAAATGAAACTGCGAGCGAACTCAAAGAGCAAATGTTCGGATTCTTATCTAAGTACTATCTAACAATTGAAGGGCAGTCCTTCTTTTCAATAATAGAGGAAAATGTAAAATACCTTCTCCCCAATAACTATCATTATATTTATCTAGAAAAGCCTATATTAAAGAATGTAGACGATACAAATAATTATTTAACTAGAGCATTTGATATTGTCTAATGAACACACGAAAGCCAGCATGTAAAAAAACTATTCGCATAAAGCCGTATAATACTAAAAGACCACTTCATTTTTTTGAAAGTGGTCTTTTATGCCGATTTATTGCTGATATCCATGGTTTTAAGTTTACTTAGTAAAAAACACAACACCGGATTATTATGAACATACGTATAAAGATTCAAGCTAAGCGGATTCGTAATATCTCCTTCGTACGTATCCTTATTAATAAACCGTCCCATACTTGGATCGTAATATCGGGCCCGCAAGTAATACAGTCCCGTCTCGTCGTCATAGATTTCACCAGAATATTTGAATGGGTTATGGATTGTTTCCTGCTGATCGATTATATTACCCCATTCATCATAGTGATACTCGTTGACAATCTGGCCGCTCTGGTTGACGATCTGTACAACGTCTCCATGCCCGTTATATAAATAATAGTACTTGTCATTAGTCGACGTGTCACGTTTTTGCAACAAGCGGTCTGGACCCCATACATAATTGGCTTGCACGACGAAGGACGCGTTAGACTCTGCAATCACCCTGCCGTTATTGTCGTACGTATAGCGGACGGTCTTCTCAGGACTTGACTTCTTGATTCTCAATCCTTGCGGTTCATACTCGAATGTTGTCGTTGCACCATTCTTTTCAACCGATGTCAGTTGATCCCACACATTGTACGTATAATCGATTTCCTCGTACTGGAACGGCGATGTGCTTGTCGTCTCGGTCTTCCGATTGCCGCGCACGTCATACGTGTATTGGACACTAGCGCCTCCAGGATACTGAATCGTGCTCAAGCGGTCAAGCGAATCATAGGTGTAATTCGTCGTTCCCGCAGCGCTCGTCTGGCTAATGATATTGCCATTCGCATCATGGCTGTACGAGTAAGACGACAAGAGTTGCGTTCCTTTCTTGTTATTCACCGACAACAGGCGATTCACACCGTCATAGACGAATTCGGACGTCAAGTGCGAACCGTCAATTAACTTCGGATAGGTAATTCGTTTCAACATGCCGTTCGGGTAATATTCGTATTCGGCATAATCGCTGTCCGAAGCGGCTGGCAACGACTGGCCATTTGTCTGTACACGTTGAACTTGGGTTTTATTATACGTATATAAAGTATTATACGAATTCGGATGCTCAATCAAGCGAATACGGCCAAGTGTATCGTGTCGGAATCGTGTGATGGTGGCTTGTGCATCATTCACGATCTGGCGTAAAGATACGTTGCCGTAGGCATCGAAATCCTGAGCGATTGTACGCAGCAAGTTCGAACCATTCCATTCCTGGATCAAATGCGGCCCAAATGGACGATAGCTGTAATGGCTTCGATAGATGCTGTCTCCGCCGCTGTTCGTCACCATTCGATTCAGTGAGTCATAACTTCGTGCAAACTGATTTTGGTTGCCATCCGTACTGCTTACCAGCAGGCCAGCTGTATTGTAGCTAAATGTGTAATCTTGAGGACTTCCATGCGTCTTCTGTGTGAGAAGGCCACGCTCGTCATATTGATTTTGATTGTGTGTGATGACCTCTGTTCCATTCGCCGATGTTAGCGTGATGGAAATTAAATTACCCAACCGATTATACGCGTAATCGTTCCTTTCTTGATTAGGGTTCGTTACCCGTTTCAGACGTTCAAGCAGATCGTACTGATAGGAGGTGGTAAACCCGCGCGGATTCGTATACGCCTTCAAGTTACCGCTCCAGTCATAGATAAACGTTTCTTCAATTGGCTGAGCCTGGCTCGGCCACAGTGGATATGCGCGATTTTTGACGATGCGTCCCCACTGGTCGACTTCCTGATCCAGTACATTACGCTTATGTGACGCCTGCGGTGATGTCCGAAATGCCGCCACATCCGATTGTCCGACAAGGTAGGAAGTGAACGTTCTGGATGCTAGATCGTAATCCTTCCGATACAGATTTCCCAATGGATCTATACTTTCGATCAATCTGCCCCACGGATCATATGCGGCGGTCATTGTATTCTGTTCCGCGTCTACTTCGTATACGGGGCGCTTCAAACCATCATACCGATATTGCTTTTCTATGATGTCTTGCAGATTGACGCCGTCATACCGCACTTGACGCAAAATATTGCCGTAACCGTCAACAAACTGTGTAATGTAATTGTCATAGCTGACTGTGGATGTGCCGCTTTTGGTTATCGCCTGATAGCTGTCGATTTGTGATATGAGCATTTTCGAATGATCGGTATCGAACTCAGGGCCGGCTACAATCTGGTCGGTATACTCGAGGTATTCAACCATTTGAAAGGTCTCGCCAAGCCCGTTGCTGTAAGCCGGCAGCGTCGTCTGGGTTAATCGACCGTATACATCGTAGACGTATTGGGTTGCATTTTGATTTTCATCCACCCTCTCCGTTACAAGACCATACAACAGGTTATATGACGCATGCGTCGTCGCCGATACGACTTGATTATTGCTATTCGTATAATTCGTAGTCACAGTAGTTGGAAATGCCTGATTGCTTGTATTGCCATAAGTAACGATCGTTCGTGCAGTTTTGCCGTTTTCCAAACTTTGCGTCGTCTCGATGGAACGTCCCGTTTGAGCGTTGCTCGCATACGTATAATCGGTCCGTTCATTATTGGCATTAATGGTATACGAAGGCCGCCCTAATGAATCATAGTAGGTTCTTTCCGCCAATGTTACGCCCGCGTCTTGCTTCGATTCCTTCTTGCTTAATTTATGGAATACAGGATCATATTCGTATAATGTCGTGTAGTTTGCCTTCTCTTGATCGAACTGGGTGGCGGTTAGCGGTAACGTTTCTGATTTTAATCCGCCCCAGTTGTAATATTCATAGCCGACATAGAGCTTATGCAAGTCCTGGTTTGATGATGAGACTTCCTTGAGTTCTTGTTTGGTTGGTCGTTCGTTATAAGTCGTATCGAAGGTCAAGTTGGTCGTCACGAACTTCTCACCGTTGGAAGCGGCAACTTCCACTGTTAATGGTTGCTGCTTTCCGTTATACGTATAGGTCGTAACCATTTGATCAAGCGCTCGAGTAGTCGTCGATCCGAAACGGTAGCTTTCCAGCATCGATTCTATGGATACATAAGTTGGATAGCCGGTTACTTCGCCGAAATACGAATACGTTACTTCATTTGAAGGTCCCGTTAAATAAAAGCGTTGATTCGGGTCGGGTTCATCGTAGTTGTATCGAATGTCCATGTCGTGCCGTCTCGTGACCCTGAACGCCTCGTACGCTCCCTCAGGTCCTAAATTTCGCTTGGAAGCCTGATACTGATAGATTGTCATCGTATGCGGATACTGAACGCTCTTTAATAGATAGATAGCGGCAACCGCGGCGTCGGACAGCGATTTATCCTCAAAGTCGAATTTCTCCAAGTTAAAATGATAATCGTAATAAGTTTTAAGGCCGCCCGGATCAGTTACACTAGCAAGATAGGGTTCGTAACGACTGCTGACGATACTGCCGTTAATGACTGTTTCAATCAATTGCTTCCCCTTTGTATAAGTTAGTGTAATCGCCTGGCCAGGCGCGGACGGATGGGTAACCGAGATAAGAATGTTCTCCAGCGGCACGTTCGGATTCGTGATCGTATTCTCATAGGTGAATGTGACAATTCGACCGATACTATCGACAATCTGACTGATATAAGGATGCGAAAATCCATTAATCGTCCGATTCGTATGCGTAAATTTCATTTCGTTCCCTAGCGTATCCTTAATCCCTAGCAGCCGCCCATCCGACCCGAAATAAGTTCGGGTTTGATCCGGACTTATAAATACAAATGCCGAGGAAACCTGTCCATTACTGTAGGTTCCTGCATCTTTTTTAAACAAAGCATCGGTCCGGGGATACTTTTCGATCGTTCCGTCCACAGTATTCGTGAACTTCACCCGGTAACTGGCCCCCGTACCATCATGGAAATAGTAATAGGTTTGACCGCTCTCCGATTCAATCTGAAGTGACGGGAATGCGAGCGACCAACCGTGCCCCAGATCGTACCTGGCGCGACTATAAGTATTGGGAACCGCTTCCGTTCGAGTAGTTATGGTATACGTGGTATAAAATTTGGAACGTTTTCTTTAGCAACGACATCGTTACCGCGCTCCTTTAATGAAAGATCGATATTGCTCGGTCAACGCCTCCACGGATCGACCGCTTTTTTCGGCCAAATCCCGCATTAACTGTTGATCACGTGCGCTTAACGAAATATCGGAGGAGGCGGTTGCTCTTTGTTGGTCCTGGGACGAGGCGGCATTGGGCGCCTTGGTTACCCAGGATGCTGACTTTTCCATCAACTTGATCTGATCTCGATTAAACGTTTCAGGTGATTTTTGATAGCTGTTGATCAGGTCTTTTATAGAAGATGAATTGTCACGGTGGTAGTAAGCGAAAAGCTGCAATTGAATTTCAGGATCCAGTTTGTGCTTTCTCATTTCCTTGTATTCGTTAGGGTACTTGGCTCGATAGACTTGCTCAACAATCCGCTGGGCGTTTTCCTTTATGGCGATTTTTTCAACTTTTTCCCAGTCGTCTTCTGTTTTCTTAATTTCCAACAATTCTTCCGGTGCAATGAACAATTGATTGGCGCGAGCATCAGCCTCATAAAGATCGGATATCGTAAATCCATCCTGTAAATAACGTTCCATCTGTTCCGTCGTAAACGAAAACCAATCTTGCGGTTGTGCTTCTAAGGAGTCGCGACTGCCCTGGTAAATAACTTGCTCGTCGTCTCCTACACCCGTTACCTCCGTTTGGAGTACAACAGGCTCTACCGGGCTAATTCGCTCATTCGGAACCATTACCTTATCCCTGATCGGTTTGAAGCCTAGAATTTCCCCGGCCCGCTCTCCTGCTTCTCGTGCCACGCTTGCGGCAACAGGCATTGCGGCAGTCCCGATCATGCATACTAAGATAAAGATAGAAAACATTTTCCGTCGTTGTTTCAACATACGAACTCCTCCATTTCACAAGATTTTATGGATGCTGCATCCGAACGCGAAGCAAATTTCCATTCGCATCATATTCGTAACCGAGCCGTTGACCGTTCGGAAGGTCAATATAATTCAATAACCCATTGGATAAATACACATACTGGAAGGTGCCTTGCGCCTTGACTTGCGTTTGTACGGTTCCTACCAACGCCTGTACACCTCCGTTGGTATGCACATATACATCTGTGATGTAGAGACCAACTTCATTCAGATGCTGGTTATAAGGAATAACCGCTTTCCATGTGCCATTGCCTTCATCGGTCCCATCGTGTACAACCAGATCGTCCTGACCATTCAACGAAGTCCAGGTATGAAATTTAACAGAAGCAACTCCTGATATCTGATCTTCTACGCCATATGCAAAAATGTCGTAAGATCCGTTCGCAGTATAAACCGCAGTGCCCGGGCCGCTTATAGAAGCAACCGTAGGCATCGGATTAATCTTCTCCACGATCAGATTGGCATAGGTTGCCCCGGCTTGTGCCCCTCTCAGGACGAGGTAATAATCTGTACCTCCGGTTAAGGCATGATTGAACTGAGAAAACACCGTTCCGTTCGCGTTATCGTTAACTTGAATCGGGGTCGTCAATGATGCGGAATCGTAGAGCTCCAGCAACGTATCGTTTGCCGGTCCTGTCCCGCCATATGGCGAAGTTCTGAATTGATAGGTCCCGTTCTCGACGGGGGTAAACCGAACAAATTCAGGCACTGCAGCGGGTCTGGATATTGGCATAGCTATCCCCAGTTGCAGAGCTGAGAACACGGTCGTCGTTTGCGTTCCCGACAATCGGCTATAGATGGCACCGCCGTTAAATGCCTGCAGTTTGATGTAATAGTTCCTGCCCGGTATCAGATTTAAAGTAACTTGCGAGAAAGTCGTTCCCCCGTAATCATCATTGTAGGCAATCAAATTCGTCAAACTTGCATCACTATAGATGAATAGAACCGTATCGTTCGTACCGCTTCCCGCATTCCCTCCATAGTAGGATGTCGAAAACGTATACGTGCCGTAGGAGGTCGGCGTAAACCTGGCGAGCTGAGTGCTGCCTGCCGGGAGATTAACATCCAGAATTCCGGACAAACTTACGGGCAATGTAGTGAAAGATGAACGCTTCGCATTCGCTAAAATGTTAAGTCAGTTTTCGTCTATTTCCGAAAAGCAATTACTCTAAGTCGCCGATAATCCGCCGTCCATCGCTCTCCATCGAAGAGCGTGCTTTTCAATCTGTCGGTTGCTTCGGCGATCCATCGTTCCGCGTCCGCTGCGTTGGCCGAAGGGAACATCGCCGTTCCGAACATGCGCAGCCACTCCCTCATTCCTTCCGCCTCGCCCGCAAGTGTCGTCGGACGATTGAACAGGCTTGCGGTCCGAACTTCCATGCCGTAACGTTCCAGCAGCGAAGCATACTCGCCAACCGTAGGAAAATACCAAGGTATCGCAAATTCGCTTTCCCGGCCATGCGCCCGCATCGTCTCCCGAACAGCCGCGATAATCGTCGCCACGTTGCCGAAACCTCCGAACTCTGCAACGAACCGCCCTCCGGGACGGAGCGCTCCCGACAGGCTGGCGGCCGCTCCCTCTGCATCCTTCATCCAATGCAAAGCCGCATTGCTGAATACCGCGTCGAACGGCTCGTTTGCCGACCACTTCGTTCCATCCGCGAGTTCGAATCGCAATCCGGGATATTTGGCACGTGCCCTCTCGACCATTTCCGGGGAAATATCGACTCCGGTCACGTCTGCTCCTGCCGATGCGATTCGCGCGGCCAGGTCTCCGGTCCCGCACCCGAAATCGACGATTCGTTCCCCTGGCTTAGGGTTCAACCAGGTTACGAGATCTTCGCCGTATTTGGATACGAACTTCATCGTTCTATCATAATCATGCGCCTCCCAGTGGACCTTCTGCTTCGGTTGCCGTTCGTTCCGCTCCCAATCGTCCTTCCGATTCGTATTGCCATCAACGCTTGCCATTGTCATCGTCCCCTCTCTCTTGTTGACTCTTTTATATCACGACATTTTTTATAAGTAAAATATATAAAAATTATTTACTTAATAGTTTTATTCTATTAATAACCGCAAATGAAATGAAAAAAACCAACATCGCGGTTTGGTTTTTAGTTCCTTGCGGCTATGCAGTTCACTTCCAGAACAACGATGGCTTTCGGATGGGTTGGTTCTTGCGCTTTCCTCTTAAGCCAGGTGTTGCACCTTTCTCACATTCGCTTCCGAGACGGTCGCAAACTTGCTGTCTTTGCTCCAGGGGATGCTCAAAGTAACCTTACGAGCCTGACGGAGCAACTGACCATCTAACTTATACGTGATGCGATCAATCCGACAGACTTGCACGACATACTGACCCGGTTTTTCCGGACCTCGATCAGTTCAGCGACGTATTTAATGGATTCCCCAACAAGTTGACGGAAACGAGATAATGATGTTCGTCCATCAGTCCGAGCCTGTTCAAAAAAGAACGGTTGAGTTCGTAACCAAAGCTCCCGTTCTAGCGCTTTATACCTCTTTGTGCCCGTGCTGCGATTCGTTTCGTTGCTTTCTCGTCCGACACGGCCAGCCATGCGATTTCTCACACGCCAAAGCAGTGATCCGCGGCAAATCGACGAATAAGCGTCAGGCAACTGCCTTTTTCACTGCTTATGAAGGCGTAACCTGGTACACACAACGAATATCACCATTTAAAATATGCTCGCACCGCGAAATTTCCACCTCGTTCCCTAGAACGGATTGGAACAGTTCGAGCTCATTCTTGCAAATATTCGTACACGCCTTCGCCGCTTCACAGATCGGGCAATGCTTCTCAATAAAGTAGTAGGACCCATCGGGATTTGCGATAATTTCCGACATATAGCCTTCAGCTGTGCGTGCGTTCGCTAATGACTGCAATTTTTCCTTCAACGGATAGTGCCCAGGCATCTTATTCTGATAATCGGCCAACTGCTTGCGGTTATAAACCTCCAGCAGCTTTACGAGGCCCGCGTCCCCGAACGCTTCCTTCATCGACTCGATCAAGCTGACAGTCAAGCTCGCGTAGCCGTCTGGAAACAGACGATTGGCTTCCGCGGTCAGTTCCCACATCTTCGCAGGGCGCCCCATCGTCCGCGGTTGTTCCTTGAAGGTAACGAGTTGCTGCTCCAGCAAGTCGTACAAATGCTGCCGCACCGCCATCGCAGTTACCCCAAGATCGCTCGCCAACTGATGAGCATCCATTGCTCCGTTATGCTTGAGCAATTTAACAATGGCCCTTCTTGTTTTCTCCGAACCTATTTTTTCAGACGATTTTATTCTTTTCATGGCGAATCACCCGCTGCTATCGTTTTAAGAAGATTATAAAGAAAAATATTGACAAAGTCAAAGATGCTGGGTATCTTCTTTGTAAAGAAATTTATTTAGAAAGTATAGGTGATGAAAGTTGAACAAAAGCATTTTTGCTCCACGTTACGCTGCTTTATCCATCGGTATCATCCTAGCCGCCATGACGATTGGTTTCGAGGGGTTGGCGGTAACGACTGTCGCCCCGGTTATTGCCGGCGACCTCGATGGGCTGCATCTCTTTGGCTGGATCTTCAGCGCCTATCTGCTGGCACAAATTGTCGGTACGCTTGTTATCGGGCGACAAATTGACAAGAAAGGGCCTGCCCTTCTGTTTACGATGGCCATTATACTTTTTGCAATCGGTCTCGTGGTCGCTGCCATTGCGACCGACATGTATGTACTGATTGGCTCCCGCGTTTTGCAGGGCTTTGGGGCAGGCGCGATGTACACCTGTATCTATACAGCAATCTCCTTAAGTTATCCGGATGAACTTCGCGCCAAAATATTGGGGGCCCTCGGCACCGCATACGTTTTACCTTCCATGCTTGGTCCCTACGTCGCTGGTCTGATCGCCAGCCAGTGGTCTTGGCGATTCGTCTTCTGGGGTGTGCTGCCGTTTCTGGCGCTGGCTATGCTGCTGAGCATGCCTGTTTTTCGCAAACTTAAGATGCCTGCCGTATCCGGCAAGCATGAGCCCGGCGTTGTCGTGTTGGCGCTATTGCTTTCCATCGGCACAGGGTTGTTCCTGAGCGGCCTCGGCATGCTTCCGAAGGCGCTGGGCATTGCGTTGCTTGTGGTCGGTCTGGCACTGATGGTGCAACCACTTCGCAAATTGCTTCCGGCAGGCACCCTGACCTTGCGGACAGGCTTGCCCGCGCTGATCGGTTCACGTGGCCTGTTCTTCGCCGCCTATGTCTGTACCCAAAACTTCCTCGTGCTTGCTCTGACAGATACCAAAGGATTTGCCGCAGATAAAGCCGGGCTAATTGTCGCCAGTGCGGCGTTAAGTTGGAGCCTCGTCGCCATCCTGCAAGCGAGATGGGATGCCGCCGACCAGGGACGGGGACGCCACAAGCGGATGCGGGCGGGTATTCTGCTTATGATTGTGGGGATCGCTGTCATGGTGTGGGTGCCAGCAATTAATGCGGCATTCGCTGTACTTGGCGAGATCATAACAGGGATTGGCATCGGCCTGGCCCATACGGTGAGCGGGACAATTGCCTTCTCCCTGGCCAAGGAAGGGGAGGCTGGACAAGTATCCGGCAGCCTGCAATTCGCCGACTCCTTCACCCCGGGTGTAGCCGTCGGTATAGGCGGGGCGATCATTGCCATTAACCAAACCGCCGGATTGTCGCTCGAGGCCGGCATTACGATCGCCATGATGTTTAACCTGGCCATCATTTTACTAAGCCTGTTTGCAGCTACACGGACGAGACCTGCACAAGCAACTGACAGGGCTTCGTTGAAATCTTCCCTGTAGCAATCACAAAAAAGCCACGAAGGTTTGTTAGCAGTCACCAGTTGGAACACTAGTGAGCAATCAAATTTGTTTTAACCGGTATAGCCGAAGTATGTTCCTAATCCTTGGAACTATACTTTCGGTTTTTTTTAAAAAATCATAGATTCATGGACAAAACGACCGCAAGGTCGATATCGCCGGGAAAGAGATCGCCGGCAGCCATCAATCCGCACAGGACCACCTCCTGGACCGAAGCCAAGTTTTTCGCCTTTTCTGCAAAATGCTGTGCCGCATGAGTAAATCGAATGCTGAATGCCGCATCGAAGGGCTCTTCCGCCGACCAATTCGTTCCGTCCGCGCAGACGAACCGCAACCCTTTCTTTCCCAATTGTCTTGCCTGCCCCGCTCGCCGCCGACTGATGCCATTTTCAGCCTCTCCTCTCTCTTTCTCAACATGTCGGAACCCCCATGTGCTTTGGCACTCGGCGAGCATGCGATGGAGAAGCACGAGGGCACTGGCTAGGCGCTCACAAGCAAAACCGTCAGTTTACCCTGACGGTCCTTTTTTCCGCTGTTTCGTTCCTCTTCCCGTTCTTCCGTCACCTCAGACCACCCACTCCGCCCGACCTGTTGCCCCGACGTCCAACCGTCTTTCATCCTCTGTGCCCGATCCCTCCAAGACCGTTCGGACAGAGGATCCGCTAATTGTGAACAAAACCGGGTTTGGCGCACCTTCGCGGACACAGGATCCGTTATTTGGCTCCGAGATGGCGATTTCGGCCCTTGATCATCGAAATAACGGATCCTCTGTCCGAATCGCCTTCAAAACAAGGGAGTTTCGACAAATTAAGGTCTTCTGAGTCCGTTAGCAAAAACCGACTCGATTAACGACCTCTTACCCGTCGGAATGTTTACATGTGAAAAAACCAAACCTTGCGGTTTGGCTTTTGTTTCCTTGCGGCTATGCAGTTCACTTCCAGAACAACGATGGCTTGCGAACGGTTTGGTACTTTTCCTTATCTTCTTTAGCCAAGTGTTGCACCTTGCTCACATTTGCTTCCGAGACGGTCGCAAACTTGCTGTCTTTGCTCCAGGGATGCTCAAAGTAAACCTTTCGAGCCTTTGGATCAAAAGCCTTGACATGATTCAGATTGACCAGGTTCGTGCGATCCAGCCTCTCGAAACCCGTGTCCTTGAACAAAATCAACAATTCTTCTAGCGTGGTGGGATAGAAATACATGCTGTCCTTCGTATAGAACTCCGGACCATCCGCTGTCGGCTTAATTGCGATCAGGTCCTCAACATTTACGGAACACGGATTTCCATCTCGATCCAACAAACGGATTTGATCAGACATGAAATCATCCCCCAGAATTCATAATCTAAAGCTCTTCAGGTATTTCCGGACGGTGTGCAAACCACATGCAAGCCGTGCTGACAAATACTACAGCTACTAATGCCAACCCCTTGCCGGCGAGCAATGCCAGTTTCTTTTTCATGTTACTTCACCTCCTTGTTTGAAGTCAATTTATGATAAGGAAGTAAGAGCATCGCTTGAAAAAGCATAGCAAACCCGGCAGAACCGCTTTGAAGAAATAAATTAACAGAAACGACACACAAGGAAACGACTTTCAAAATCGGAAAATACTTTTTAGGAATCCTGGCATGGTTTTCTATATTTGAAGGTGCAAATATTGCCACAATAACGAAAGTAATAATCGTAACAATAAGTAACCACGTAGAGTTTAACGGTATAAGTATGGAAGCGATGATCATCGACGAAGAAAATAAAGTACAATATAAGGCCGACTTGAAATGATATCCCCCCGAGAAAAAGTGGAGACCTACGAAAAATACCGATGCGATTAAGCTGTTGACAAAATGTCCGGTTACGGCGCCTATTGTAATCACAATAAAAAATACCAATGCACTATTTAGAAGTCCGATGAGCGCAAATTGCATGACCGCCACGCTAGCGGTTTGTTCGGGATTTTGTTGCTTAATCCAACTTGCGATGTTAAGCGCCACTTTGTCAAACACGTCCATCATCCCTTCTTATCGCTAAATATAGCAATGCAAACAGGGAGAATAGAAAGATGAGTGCAATAAGCAAATACGGCGGGCGGCTTGAATTATAATAAAGCATATTAATCGATACGAATAACACGAAAACGACGATAAGAACGATGAAGAAAATGCGATTGGCTTTATTAAAGAGCAGCAGCTTCTTGTTATTGCTTTTGTAATCTACAAAACTGAATCCGCCATGTCTCCAATAAATAATCGCTGCAAATAAAAACATATAAAATGAGGAAGCAACTTGGGTAATGAAAGCGGAAAATTCATATACCGCCACATTTTCGATTATTCCAAAATACGTAAACATCATAATAATCGTAATTTGAACCAAGCCGAAAATAAAATAAGTCGTAAATACCATGATCATGGAATTAATTAAATTGACCCTTAGAACGACATATACCAAAAACATAAATACGAGCAATTGAACCAACGGAGCGATACTATCTAAGCCTTGTTGAATCAAAGTATTCGAAATGAGAGAAAGCAAAATCGAAAAAACAAGAAATTTTAGATAATGCTCCTTCCAAGAAAATCTAAAAAGCACTAACATTAAAGTCAACGAAGAAAAGTATTCCAAAGTGGAGAATAAAATAAATAGGAAAAAAGTCATTAGGTATTGATCTCCTCTGGAACAAAACATGATGTATCATTATTATTCTATCAAAAAATAAATAAAACGCACTTAATATTTTCATCTTTTGTGCTCAAAATATTATTTTTTTACTCCTATCTTCCTAAAGATGATGGTATAAAAGAAAGGGGAAAAAGTAAAATTTAAGGAGGGGTACTACGTGTCTGATTTCATCGCTTTTCTTAAATTGGACCTACTCGTAGCAATTCCTCAATTTTTTACTTACTGGCTATTTTGCTTTTCCTTTCTTCATCCACTGCCCGATAAACTTTTTAAGCGACTGCTAATCGTAGCGATCATCCACTCTGTATATACTGACGCCCTGCTTTTCGTTCTTCCGACTCATCTTCATTTGATTAATTCAATCGTCGCGGGAACCATTCTAATGTTCGCGTTTTTTCGAGAATTAAAGACAAAGCAGAAACTCATGCTCATCGCGTTTTCGATTATTTTCGGCATTATCATGGACCTTGTACTTGCCGTGATCGCGCTTTATATCGTTGGGATTCCTTCGGTCGAACATATGAGGGACGAACGCTTGTATGATCTCATTGCCATCTTATACCCGCAACTGATCGTAACGTCTATCGCTTCCTGGTTCATTCGCAATCGCAAAAAACATCCAGCCAAAAAAATATTCGCCATCCTTTCCGACGTTGAGCGCAGCGGTCTCAGTATCGTTACTTCCCTGATCGTCATCCAATTTATTTTGCTTGGCGCCACGCAGGTCATTCAGTTAACGGAAGACGAAACGAACGAAGTCGTGAACACCGTGCTCATCTACCTCGTCATCCTCGTCAGCTTCCTCGCCCTCGTCTCCATGATCCGCCTGCTCGTGCGGATGAGAGAGCAGACGGCGAGAACGACGCAGGAAGTGTATATCGACGAGATCAACGACATGTTCACCGCGATTCGCGGTCAACGGCACGATTTTCTGAACCATGTGCAGGTGATCCATACGATGACGCAGATGAACAAGACGGATCAATTGAAAGCTTACGTTGCCGATCTGGTCAAGGAGACCCGGGACGTCAGCGAGATCGTCCATCATTCCTCGCCGGCGCTGGCCGCGTTCATTCAAGCGAAGACGACCGTTTCGATCGGCAAGGCGATTTCTTTTACTTACGAGCTGCCGAACGATTGGGATACGAGCGAAACGGCGGTCAAGGCGATCGACGTGATCAAGATTATGGGCAACCTCGTGGATAACGCCTTCGACGAGGCGATGACCCTTCCTCCGGAAGAAAGATCCGTGCACGCCTCTGTCAAGCTGCTAACGACCGATGAAATCGAATTGCGGGTAACGAACCGGGGGCGCACATTAAACGAGCAGGAGAAAAAAACGATCTTCACGCCCGGATACACGACGAAGGGCGAAGGCCATTCGGGACTTGGACTTGCGATCGTGCTGGAACGAGTAAAACATTACAACGGGACTTTGAATTTGCGATCGGAAGCCGGGGAAGGCATGACCGAATTTCGCATCACGTTGCCTCAGAGCGCGCTCTAGCCATCCTCTTGGTCCCGTCGTCCCGAACCGTTCGGACAGAGGATCCGCTAATTGTGAACAAAACCGGTTTTTTTGCATCTGTGCGGACACAGGATCCGTTATTGGGCTCCGAGACGGCGATTTCGGCCATAAATCATCGAAATAACGGATCCTCTGTCCGATTCATCTTCAAAATGAGGGGGTTTCGGCAAAATAAGGGCTTCTGTGTCCGATCGCAAAAAATCAAGTGGAATGAAGACCCCCTCACTCATCGAAAAGCCCGCACGCCCCCACCGGGTTTACGGGCCTAATCAACAACGTTTATCGCAGATTCGCGAACACGCGGTCCATATCGATATCGATGCAAGAAAATAAGGGCGAAGTCGCGCGGCCGGGCGTGATATAGGTTTCGTACAGCTCAAGCTTGCCGTCCTCGTTGCGGATGAACTGATCCAGCGTAAGGTGAACCGGATCGATAATCCAATACTCCTTCAGGCCGAAACGTTCGAATTGGCGCTTTTTCCTTACCTTGTCGTTGTGGCTCGTGGAAGGCGACAAAATTTCGACCGCGAGATCCGGAACGCCTTCGATCCGATGCTTCTTGATGATCGCGGCATTCTCGTGCAGAACGTAAACGAGATCGGGTTGAAAAAGATTGTCTTCGTCCAGGTAGACGTCAACCGGAGAATAGAGAATCGTCCCGTTGGCGTGACAAGTTTGATAGAGCATGATGTGAAGTGCCCCTGAAATTTGCTGATGGTTCACCGTAGGAGCAGGCTTAAGCTCATAGCGAATCCCTTCGATAATCTCGTAGCGTTCCTCCTCCATCCCCAACCAATCCGAGCCGTCCTCGTCATCCCCGTATAACTCCGATTGCTCCTTGACCAGCTGCGCCTCTTTCTTGAGATCGTCATCCTGCCGCTTGTCCGACACCTCTCCACCGCCTTTCCGGTTCTTACACCTAGATTAGCACCCACCCTCATTTCCGACAAGGCTCCGCTCAAGCTACGGCTTCAGCAACCTCTGCGGCGATCCGGTCGCCTCCTTGCGCTTTCCACTGCTGCGCGAACTGGTCGAACGCCTCGATCGGCAGCTCGCCGGTTATGATTTTCAAATACGTATCATATTCCAATCGCTGCAGGTCCGGCCAATATTTTTCCATCGAAGGCGTCGTTCCGTAGAAGAGGCTCTCTTTCATTTCTCGCGGAAGCTTGCTCACCGCGCCTCCCAGCAAATAAGCTTGGGAAGCGCTCCACGCGTCCATATTTTTGCGCGGCGCCTCCCGCTCCTCCAATGCGCTCTCGTACAGCGCCTTCGTAAACGGCTCGAGCGAGGCGGCGTCCATGCTACCGTTCAAAGCCTGAATTAATGAATCGTAGCGCTGTTCGATCGCGTCCGGGTAATCGAGCAGCAAATCGAAAGGATAATAATTGCGCAGGAGCGCTCCCAACCGGGCCGCTGTATTGCGCAGCTGCTGAGCTTTCTCCTCGTTCGGATCCCGGTTTCTTTCCAATCGGGTCAGCAGGTTCAACACTTTCAGGACCGCTTCCGGATGAGAGTATCCTTTGCGGACGACCAAGTAACGATCGCTGGAGGGTGACCTGTTCGTCATGAAGATTCCGTTGGCATCGACCGGAGCCGCGTACACGCGCCATTCCGCCTTCGTATCTTTGGCCACCGATTTGCCGAGCGGCCAGTAAGGAGCCCACCAAGGCGCGAAGATGACGCCCGAATGATGATTTTCGATCAATTCCAAAGTTTCCTTGCGAAGCAGAAAGTCCCGGTCGATAATTCCGTCCCGGTACCAGTCGGCCAGACGGGCCAACGCGGCTTTGGCCTCCGGTTGGATCGAACCGTAGACGACTTTTCCTTGAGCATCTTTGATCCAGTATTTCGGAAAAGCATGGTACGCCGTAAAAACCGAATTTAAGCCGTGGACCTCCATCCCCTCTCCGAAGACCAGCGTATGGTCCACGGGTATGCCGATCGTATCCGGTTTTCCGTTGCCGTCGGGATCTTCTTCAATAAACGCTCGAACGATTCGTTCAAGATCGTCCAACGTTTTGGGGGGAGGCAATTTCAGCTTGTCCAGCCAATCCTGACGAATCCATACATAGCTTGGGGAATCCGCTTCGATCTTGACGATGGGCATTGCAAACAGCCTCCCGTTGATCGAAGCTTCCCGCAGCGCTCTCCCGTCCGTTGCCATATAGATCGATTTCACCAATTCCGAAGCGTAAGGCTCGTAGTACTCCGTTAAATCCTCCAGCATGTCCCGCTGCACGAGCATGTGGTATTGATCTCGCGTCACGATAAAAGCGTCCGGCAAATCGTTGCTGCGAATCGCGAACTCCAGCTTGTTCCGATATTGCTCGTTGCCGCTGGCGTCCCAATCGTATTTGATTTTGACGCCCAATTGCTCTTCGATATACCGGTTCAAAAAATGATTGTCGCCCATCTCTCCTTCCGGCAGCGCAATATCGGCATAGGTATAGCCGACCCGCAATGCGACCGGGGCTTCATACCGGGAATACGCCTTCTCTTCCGCTTCGGGAGCTTGGCTTTGCTCCCGGACGCACCCGTAAAGCGGCATTGAAAACAGAACGATCGCGCATAATGCAAGGATGAAGCGCAACCGCCTCCGCGCATCCGTCGCCGTCATTGTTGCATCACTCCTTCGTGTCGCGGCCCGATCTGAATTCCGTCGGGTAGAACCCCGTCCGTTCCCGGAAAACGCGGCTGAAATATTTGTCGTCTTCGAAGCCGATCCGTCCGGCAATTTCATAAATGGACAAACCGGTATGCAGCAGCAGCTCTTTGGCATGCTCGATTCTCATTTTGCGAAGCGTGTCGCCGAAGGAGACATCGGTGAACTTCTTGTAGCATTGGCTGAAATAGCTTCGGCTCATGCCGACCTCGCGGGCGACAACGTTCTGATTCAAGTCCGTGCAAGCGTGCCGCTTCATATAGATCATCGCCTGCAGCAAACAAATCACGACCTCCCTCGACAACGACAGCTCCAGCATGCGCCGCTGCACTTCCGAAGCCAGCCCGGAGAGCCAGTCCTTCATTTCCCTCAAGGAGCGAAGAGGCGACTCCGGCGCCCATTGTTCTCTCGCTTCCGGCTGCCATCCGAAATAGACCAGCCAATCGGCATATAGACGATCGGCCATCGCGAGCAGCTCGTCGGGCTTCGGACGCGTTTCCTCGATCAACCCGGTCAATCGCTTCCATTCCTTGCTGTACAACGTCCACTTCATCTCGAACAAGCAGCTTTGAACCGACTCGATCGCATCGCTATTCTTCCGTTCCGTCTGCAGCGCCCCCGCATCCTTCGCCTCCCAGGACACGCGCTTCATAATCCGGGCGATCGTCTCCTCCACATTGTTGCGGTTCAGCAACGTTTTGACGATATAATCGATCGCTCCGAGCCGCAGCGCTTCCTGAACGTAGTCGAATTCATGATAACAGGTCAACACGACAGATTTGACGTGCGGATATTTGATTCGAACCTGCTCCATAAGTTCGAATCCCGACATCCCGGGCATGCTGATATCGACGAAGATCAAATCGATGGCATGCTTGCCCAGTATGTCGAGCGCGGACTGGCCATCCTTCGCCTCGCCCACGAAGCGGATGTTGTAGGCCGGCCAATCCGCCATGGCGATAAAGCCTTTGCGAGCCAGCTTCTCGTCGTCAACGACCATCGCGTTGATCATGACGCTCCTCCTTTATAGCTGTCGGAATCTCTACGGAAAGGACAGTGCCTTGGCCGGGGCCGCTGCGAATCATCAGCAAATCTCCGTTGCCGTAATAACGGGCAAGCAGGCTTCGCACATAGTTCAGGCCGATGCCCATCCCCAGCTTGCGGGTTCCGCCGGAGGCGGACAGCAGCCGTTTAACCATGACCTCATCGATGCCGGGCCCGTTGTCCGCCACTTCAAGCCGCAGAATATCCCTGGAAGTTTTCGCGATCGAAATGCGAATGATGCCGTGCTCCTCGTTCTTGCCATGATAAATCGCGTTTTCCACGAGCGGCTGCAGCAGAAATCGGGGAATCGGCACATTCAGCGCCTCCTCGTCGATCTCCATCACGAAGTCCAGTTCATCCTCGTAACGGATTCCTTGCAGCTCGATATAGTTTTTCAGCGCTCCGATTTCGTCTCGCACCGTTACGATCAAGCTTTGCTTGCCCATGTTGTAATGCAGAACTTGAACAAGCAGCGTCACAATGCGGTCGATTTCATCCTGGCCATTCGAGCGGGCAAGCCACTGAACCGTATTCAGCGTGTTATGCAGAAAATGCGGATTGATTTGACTGAGCAGCTTTTCCGTCTCGAGCCGGCCCTTCATCCGCTCGTTCTCGCCGATCTCGCTGATCAAGGAATTCACCGTCGTTTTCATGACTTGAAAGTTGTTCAGCAGGTGATCGAATTCCTCGATGTCGGTCAAGCTCACCGGCGATTCGCGATCTCCGGTCATGCGCACGATTTCCCGGTTCACCTTTCGCAGATTGCCGTACACCTTGCGCCATATCAGCATGGCAAGCACGATAGCAAAGGCGAACGAGCCTATTACCAATGCGGCCATTCTCCAAATCCACTGGTCAATCTCACGGTTGAATGCATCCTTATCGACTGCCGTGATCAGCTTCCACCCTTGATTGCTCTCGTATCCGAACAAATAATGTCCTTGGTACGGCTTGTCTCCGGATACGACCCGATTCCAGTCAAGCGCCTCCGGGTCAAACGGCGCTTCTCCTTCATCCGCGTAAAACGCTTTGCCCTGCTCGTTGATCAAATAGTGGGCAACGTTCATGCCATACCACTGGCTGTTCATCATTTTGCGAAACAAGTTGTAGTTGGACTCCAGGTAGATGTACACCGTATCTTCGCTATCCGTCCTCACTTCCCTCATGGAGGAGAATACGGTATTCGCGCTGTTTTTGTACTGGGTGATGTGGGGACCGAAGTAGGAAGCTCCGTTATAACGCACAAAATGCGGAAGGTCGGAAATGCGGAAATCGGAGCCGACGGCCAGATTCGTAAACAAAATCGGATCCGCCGCTTGCGGATTATAATAAACCGTCAACCCCAGGTTCGGATTCGTGAAATTGACGACGTTCAGGCTTTTTTCGATGTCCTTCATCATTTCGGCTTTCTCGGTCACTCTCGCGGCATTCAAATAATCGTTGACCCGTTCTGCCGTTTGTCCGTCCAAAGCGAACTGCTTGGATACAAAATCCAAATTGCTCAGTACGTTCTCGATTCCCGTCGCTTCCAGCCGCAGGCTCGCATCGATGCCCGCGCGAATTTTATTGGAGAGAATGGCGTACAGCGACGAGTACGTATAGCCGGCTATCAATATCGGCGGAAACAGACACGCAATCAGCAAATAAACGACGAGCGTCCGCCTTAACGTGCCCGGCTTGAAGGGATGGGGCATCTGGCGCAAGGATCTGAACAGGATCAACCGGGATGCCCCCCTTCGATTGCAAACGTTTTCTCCCTTCATGTTACCAGTATATCGATAGAGAAGGGAAGCGGATTTTGCCAGTAAGGAAAAGCCCGCTTCGGGGACTGCCGCCCAGCGCGCAGCACGGCGCGAGGAGGTTGCGACCCGAAAGCGGGCAATTGTTGCACTTGGATCCTACTCGCTTGACGGGTTATTTTTTGCGAAATTCGAATACTTTTTTGTTTTGCTCCATGTTGAATGCAAGCACATCGTCGTATCCGAGGCCTTTCGCTTTGGCGATCATTTCGTTTTTGAGCTTTTCGAAATCTTCATCGTTTTTGGCGAACATCATCTTCCAGGAATATTCCTTGATTACGGTAGCGACCAGACCTCTCTTTTGCTCCAGGTCGGCAGGCAGGGTTGCAGGAGCTTCGCCGGTGAAAATCGCTTTTTGCACAGCCAATTTATCGTTTTTCTTTAGATAGTCCACCGCGCTCGCGGCGTTCATTGCCGTACGCCAGCTTTCTTCCACTTTATCGGTCGGCTTGGCCAGCTCCGACGACCATAATTGATAATCGTACGGCTCTCCGGTGATCGGATTGGGCGCCGTGAATCTGAACGAGTTCAACAGCTGGCTGCGTCCGTCTTTCCAATTGCCGCCGCCGAACTCGTCCGGAATCGGCGTTTCGTTCGCCGGCATGGACTGAACGCCCAGCTCGTTCAATACAGGCTTGCCGTCAACCAGCGTATACACCATGCCTTCCTCGCCATAGTTGGAAGCCATGTAACCCTCGGGCGTGTACAGCCAGTCGATAAATTCCATTACGCGTTCGGGGTATTTCGTTTTGGAGCCGATTGCCCAGAAGCGGTCCCCGCCGTAAGGGTTGAAACCGTGCGATACGACGCGCTGCTCCGTGAACGGAACGAGGTGGAAGCCTTTGCCCTCGGCCAAACGCGCTTCCGTCCGGTACGTATCGTCCTGCCAGGAGAACATCGAGAACAGGACTTGACCGTCGGACATTTTGTTGTTGGCGTCCTCGAATTTTTGCGTCAAGGAGTCCGGATCGAGCAATCCCATTTTGTTCGCATTGTAGTAAAGCTTCAGCGCGCGAAGATAATATCCGTCTTCATCGAGAATGCCTTGGACTTCGTCCGTGTCCGCGGAAATCAGCGAGAATCCGCCCGGGTTGTAGCCGTCCCCTTCATCAAAGCCGTAGAGCGCCGCCCAGGACTTGACGTGCATCACCATGTTGCCGTCCCAATCGCTCCATAACGAGAACGCGTAGGTCGGGCGATCGGATTCGCTCTTCGGCTCAAGGTCCTGCATCTGCTTCAGGACAGGCAAGTAGTCTTCCATCGTTGTGATCTCGGGACGGCCGATCTTGTCGTACAAGTCCCAACGCAAATTCGGATGGAAGTTCAATTCCTTCGCTTCCGACGGACCGTCTAATTCCGGACCGACATCGAAGCCGATCCCATAGATGCTGGAGCCTTTCCCCCAGTTGACTTTGTTTTTCTCCAACGCTTTCGGCGCGTTTTTCAGCAGGTTTTGGCCGTATTTTTCCAGAAGGCCGTCTTGATTCCAATCGAGCAGATAGCCCGCCTCGATCGCATCCAGCCATTTTTGGTCGGCGCCTCCGAAAATGACGAGATCTCCCAAGTTGCCGGAAGCCATCATCGCGCTGAATTTGGCGTCGGACCCTTCAAGCTGCGACGAGATAATGTTCAATTTGATGTTGAACTTGTCTTTGACGAGCTTGCCGAACCATCCCGGCTGTTCGCCGGAGAAGTTCGAAGTCATCGAGAAGACGTCAAGCGTAATTTCCTCCCGGCTTGGCGTCGGGGATGCCCCTTCTCCATCGGAACCGGATGCCGGAGGAGCGGACGAAGACGCCCCTTTGTCGCTGCCCGAAGAACATGCGGCAAGCGATACGGCTAAAATCAACGCAACAACGAGCATGAGTGTTTGTCTGAAATTTTTCACTCGCTTCTACCTCCCTGTTAATCGTGCGAAATATGGCAACCGCGAACAACCGCCTTTCATCCGAAGCGGCATCACCCCCTTATTCATGCGATTTATTAGCCTTTTACCGATCCGATCAGAATGCCCTTGACGAAATAACGCTGGAAATACGGGTAGACGAACAGGATCGGGATAACGACAATCATCGATATCGTCGTCCGAATGGAAGTCGGCGTCTGCATATTGGACAGATCGATATTGGCCGTGCCTTGCGAACGGATGATGGCTGCAAGCGAATTGGATTCGTTCAAGTATTTCAATAGCACATACTGAAGCGTGTAATATTTCGGCTCTGTCATAAGGAACACGGTATCGATAAAAGAGTTCCATTGCCCGACTGCCGAAAAAATAGCCGTTGTCGCCGCGATTGGCGTAATTAACGGAAACACGATTCGGGCGAACAATGTCATAATGCCCGCGCCGTCGATTTCCGCCGATTCCTGCAGCGCTTCCGGCAGCGATTCGACGAATGTCTTGATGAGGATGACGTAGAACGGCGAGACGATGGTCGGCAAAATGTAAGCCAAATAATTGTTCGTCATGCCCAGATTCATCATGATGATGTACCAAGGAATAATTCCGGCATTGAAATACAAAGTAATCACGACGAAACGGTACCAGAAGCTTCTTCCCCACATGCGCCTTTTGGTGAACAGGAAGCCGAGGAATGCGGAGCCGAGCACCGTCGCAATCGTGCCGATCACCGTTCGGCCGACGGAGACCAGCGCGGCGGTGCTAAGGCCTTTGATTTTCAAAACGTTCAAATAATTCCCGAAGTGAATTTCTTTCGGAAACCAGGTGACGAGTCCCCTTGCGCTCAAGTCGTTGTTGCTGATGGTCTGAATGAACAAATAGTAAAATGGAAATACGCACAAGATCGTAAACGCGATAAAGAAGCTGATGTTGAATACCGCGAACGCTCGATCGCCTGCCGTACGCTTGATTCTCATGTGCCTCCCCCTTCCCGGTTAAATGATCGTTTCACCGCGAACCAGCTTGGACAACCGGTTGACGAAGAACAGGAGCATGACGCTGATGATCGATTTCAGCATGCTGACCGCTGTGGCAAACGAGAAATTGAACCCGACGAGCCCGATATTGTAGACGTAAAGATCCAGCACCTCGATCGAATCTTTATTGATTGCATTCTGGAAGACGAAATACTGCTCCAGCCCGTTGTTGATGAAATTGGCGATCGACAACAACAGCAGCACGAAATACGTCGGCATCACGCCCGGCAGCGTAATATGCCGCATGAGACGGAAACGTCCCGCTCCATCTACCTTCGCGGCATCGTACAGCTCCTGGTCAATAGAGGAAATCGCCGCGATATAGAGAATGGCGCTCCATCCGAGACTTTTCCAGAGCGACCACAGCGTCATCTTGATCCAGGTATGATCGTTAGAGGCCAGGTAATTGACCTTGCCGTCCTGCAAGCCAAGATCGATCATGATGTTGTTGATCAGACCCATATCTACGGAAAACAGCATGAACGCAAACGAGAATACGAGCACCCAGCTGATGAAATTCGGCAACGTCGTAAGCACCTGAATATATTTCTTAAGCCGCGCGGACCGGATTTCCATCAGCATGACGGCGAAGATAACCGGAAATACGCTTGTGAGAATGTTCAGCGTGCTCATCGCCATCGTGTTTTTCATCACCCGCAGGACTTCGGCCGTTTGCGTCGGATTGGCCACGATCGATCCGAACCATTTCAGCCCTACGAATTCCGTATCGAACACATTAAAGCCGGGGCGATAGTTGAAGAAAGAATAGATCCACCCGTACAAAGGAAAATAGCTGAACACGAAGACAAGCAGCAATAATGGCGACGCATACAAAAACAAACGATAGCGTTCCGGTATCCGGCCGCTTCTTATCGCCATCGCCTGCGGCTTGCCGTATGTTGCCGGCTTCATCGAATCCCCCCTGTTGTGACGAAGAATTGCAATTCAATTTCGCTCAATGGAGAAAGCGTTTTCTATAATCGCTATTATTTTAAAGCTCCAATCGGGTTGTCCGGGATAGATTCGCGTTTCCGTTATGCCGACTGCCGTTCGCCATTTACGAACCATCGTCTAACTTCGTTGAACCTTTTTCTAATCTTCGACCTTCCGAGGACACAAAAAAAGAGACAGACGCGCTGTCTCTCCTTCGAGTGATGCTTCCCATATTCAACGATTCAACAGACTGCCCACGTACCGGAGCAGCTCGTTGGAGCATACCGGGCAATAATGGTGCTCGTCGATCAACCGCTTCGTCACTTCGTTGATGCGCTTGAGCTGGCTCTCGTCCGGCGTCTTCGTCGACGTCGTAATTTTGACGATGTCCTTCAAGTCGGTGAACAGCTTTTTCTCGATCGCCTCCCGCAGCCGGTCGTGCATGCTGTAATCGAACTTCTTGCCCTTCCGGGAATATGCCGACAGTCGGATCAGGATTTCCTCCCGGAACGCCTTCTTCGCATTCTCGGACACTCCGATCTGCTCCTCGATCGAACGCATGAGCCGTTCGTCCGGATCCAGCTCTTCGCCCGTGAGCGGGTCTTTGATTTTCGACCAGTTGCAATACGCCTCGATATTGTCAAGATAGTTCTCGAACAGCGTGCGCGCCGATTCCTCGAACGAATAGACGAACGCCTTCTGGATCTCTTTCTTGGCGAGGTTGTCGTATTCCTTGCGCGCGACGGAGATAAAGTTCAAGTATTTCTCCCGCTCCTCCTTCGTGATCGAAGGATGCTGGTCGAGCCCGTCCTTCATCGCGCGGAGGACGTCCAGCGCGTTAATGCACGGCAGGTCGTGCTTGATCAGCGCGCTGGATATGCGGTTGATAACGTATCGGGGATCGATGCCGGACATGCCCTCTTCGACGAACTCGTTCTGCATCTCCTTCAGATCGGCTTCCTTGTACCCTTCCACTTCCTCGCCGTCGTACATCCGCATTTTTTTGACCAGATCCATCCCTTGCTTCTTCGATTCCTTCAGACGGGTCAGAATCGAGAAGATCGCGGCCGCCTTCAGCGCGTGTGGCGCGATATGGATATGGCTCATATCGGATTGTCCGATCAGCTTCGTGTAAATTTTCTCCTCCGCGGACACTTTCAAATTGTAAGGAATCGGCATGACGATCATCCGCGATTGCAGCGCTTCGTTTTTCTTGTTGGCGATGAACGCCTTGTACTCCGATTCGTTCGTGTGCGCGACGATCATCTCGTCCGCGCTAATGAGCGCGAACCGCCCCGCCTTGAAGTTGCCTTCCTGGGTGAGCGACAGCAGGTTCCAGAGAAACTTCTCGTCGCATTTGAGCATCTCCTGGAACTCCATCAATCCCCGGTTCGCCTTGTTGAGCTCGCCGTCGAACCGGTAGGCGCGCGGATCGGATTCCGAGCCGTATTCGGTAATCGTCGAGAAGTCGATGCTCCCCGTCAAATCCGCGATATCCTGCGACTTCGGATCGGACGGGCTGAACGTGCCGATGCCGACGCGGTTTTTCTCCGAGATAAGCACCCGCTCGATCGGCACGTTCTCGATATCGCCGCCGAACTCCATGCGCAGCCGCATCTGGCACGACGGACACAGATCGCCCTCGATCCTTACGCCCAGCTCCTTCTCCACTTCCGGACGAAGCTCGTCTGGAATCAGATGCAACGGGTCTTCCTGCATCGGGCAGCCTTGGATGGCGTATACCGCTCCCCGCGGCGTTCGGGAATATTGCTCCAGGCCTTTCTTGAGCAAGGTGACGATCGTCGACTTGCCTCCGCTGACCGGCCCCATCAACAGCAAAATGCGTTTGCGCACGTCAAGCCTTCTGGCGGCGGAGTGGAAGTACTCTTCCACCAGCTTCTCCATCGTCTGGTCCAGCCCAAAAATCTCGGAGTTGAAAAACTTGTACTTCTTGCTGCCGCCCGCCTCCTCTACCCCATGGGACACGATCATATCGTAAACCCGGGCGTGGGCGGTCATCGCCGGAGAATTGTCGCGGCGAAGTATGTCGATGTAATCCCGAAAAGTCCCCGACCAGCCAAGCTTCTCGCTCTCGGCCCGATACTCGGAAATCCGACTGAAGATGTCCATGCCGCAGCCTCCTCGCACTTTCTCTGCTCTGAACTTGACGTCATCTAATCTTATGCGGGGAGACGGACGAATTTGACCTGACATTGCGCTGACGCGACGCAATTCCGCGAATGCCGATATGCTATAATGGCGATAATCCATCGGATCAAGTTGCTTACGGAGGAGGAGATTCGGATGGCCGTCCGATTGGAAACCGAGCTGTATCCGCCGGTCAAGCAGTTTTTCGCCTCTCGCGGATACGAAGTCAAAGCGGAAGTGCGCGGCTGCGATCTCGTCGCCTTCCGGGCCGACCGGGCCGAACCGCTTATCGTGGAGATGAAAAAAACGTTCACCCTGCCCCTTCTGCTGCAAGGCGTCGATCGGCAGAAAACCGGCGCCGACGTCTGGCTCGCCGTAGAGCGCAACCGCACGAAGAAAGGCGCCCACAACCAGCGCTTCAGCGAGATCGCCCAGCTGTGCCGGAGATTGAATCTCGGCTTCCTGACCGTCACCTTCTACCGGACGAAAGCGCCGGTCATCGACGTCTGGTGCGAGCCTGCCTCCGCCCCGGCATCCGAGGCCCCGTCCGGAACGATAGCGGCTGAAGCCGGCCAAGCTTACCGGCTTCAGCCGGGCGGACGTTCCAAAGCGCGAGCGGCCAAGCTGCTGAAGGAGTTCGCCGCCCGCAGCGGCGACTACAACGTCGGCGGCAGCACGAAACGCAAGCTCGTCACCGCCTACCGCGAGCGCGCCATTCAATGCGCGCTGGCCCTCGCCTGCCACGGTCCTTCGGCGCCGAGGCAAGTTCGCGAATGGACGAATTGCCCGAACGCCGCGGCGATGCTCAGGCAAGATCATTACGGCTGGTTCAAGCGCATCGCCAAAGGCGTCTACGAGTTGACCCCCGCCGGCGAATCGGCGCTGCGCGAATACGCCGAAGTCGCGCGCGTATGGGCCGCCCGCTTCCCTTGGGCGGGGCGATTCGCGGACATCGGCAATGCCGATGCGGAAGGAGCGGCGACCCGATGAACGATTTCGAGCAAGCGATCGATATCGGTCCCGTCGGCGCGTTCGCGGAGCTTCCCGCGCAAGTGATCCTGGAGCATACGCCGTACTGGCTCGTACGGGCCCCGGATGGCGGCTTCCGGCTGTGGCTGGCGGTATGCCCCCATGCCGGGGGCGAAATTCGCCCGCTCGACGGAATGCTCTTCTGTCCACTTCATTTCTGGACGTTCGATGCCGAGAGCGGCGTCTGTCAGCACGATTCGAATGAACGGCTTCTGCGGCGCGAAGTGCGTGAGCGCGAGGGCCGACTATTCGCGATCGGCGGCCACGTCTGACTTAGCTTCTGGACCAGCGCCCCGTGAACTCACCGATGCTTTCGGCCAATCTGGCCGCCCCCTGCCGCATCTGCCGCTCGTCCGCGAAGGCGTGGGTAATGCGGACGGTGTTCGCCCGGGGGTTTTTGGCATAGAACGGCGCTCCGGGCTGAAAGATGACGCCCTTCAGCCAGGCGTCCCTCAGCAAGGCTTCTCCGTCGAGCCCGGAAGGCAAGACGACCCATAAGTGCAAGCCGCCTTTCGGCTCCACCCAGTTCAATTCCGGAATCGCCAGCCGGGCCAGCTGGTCCGTCATGATCCGTTTTCGTTCACGGCATTGCACGCGAAGCATCTCCAAGAGCGGTTCGAGCGGCTGCTCCTCGATCAGCAGCGACAATGCCTTCTGTTCGATCGCATTGGCCCGCAGGCCTTGCCCGGAACGATAGAGGGATGTCTCGGAATGGCGCTGCAGCGCATCAGCCGTACCGGCGATCCAGCCGATTCGCAAGCCCGCGACGAGGCCGGGCGGCAGCTGGCCGATCGAGAGCGTGCCGGGTTCCAGCCTTTTCTGCGAATATCCCTTTCCCGGTTGCTCATAAAGCAAATTTTCCTGTCTGTCGTCCGAGACGACCAGCACGCCGGCTTCCGCGCAGCGGCGCTGAATCGCCTCCTTGCGCTCCGGGCTCCAGCTGCTCCCTTCCGGATCGGTGCAAGAAGGCGCAACGTACACCATCCGGGGACGGTGCCGGTACAACGCCGTTGTCAGCGCTTCCGGATCCATCCCCTTCCGGTCCCCTTCGACCGCCTCCGTCCTCGCCCCCGCCTTGCGAAAAGCCTGCAAGGCGGTTCGCGACGTCAATCGTTCCGTCAGCACCGCGTCTCCGGGCTTCAGCACGCAGTCGACAAGCCATGCGAGCGCGCCGTCCGCTCCGTTCGCGATGCGGACAAGCGCCCCGTTCCCCCCGGTTTTCCCTTTCAGCAAGCCTTTAGCCAACTGCTCCCTCAATTTCTCGTCGCCGCCGAATCCCGGCCTGAGAGAAGCGCCCGGCACCGCTTCCGCCGTCGCGAACGACGCCGCCTTCTCGACGCGTTCCTCCCAGTCGGACGCGGAAACCAATCCTTCCTTAGGCCATCCGCCCATCCAGTTAATGATCGAATTCAAGGAGATCCCTCCCTCGCGATGTCGGCCTTTGTTCATTTATATGCCCGCCTGAAGAGGGCCAACCCTTCGAACGTTTGTTCACAACTTTTTGCGTTTTCTTTTTGCCGAGGGTTGGTTATAATAAAGGTTAGTTAATCGGAGGTGTGGGTTATGTTCCTTGCGACTGCAGCCGGCGCGGCTCAAGAAGCGTTGTTTCTCGGAATGTCCAGCAGATTTTGGATCATCATGATCGTTTTGGCGTTGTTCGTCGTTTCGATCCTTACGTCCAGTTTTAACGACGATAAGACGAAAGGCCTTTAATTGGCGGCGAACTTGTTTTTGTGAAGAAAAACCGTCAGGGGAGTTTGCCCTGACGGTTTTTTCGTGCCTGTCATCTGTGTCCGATAGCGATCGCGCTGCGTATGACTGGCTAAGCCGTCCATCGGACTTTAGCGAGCCCGTATTCCCGATTTCAGGCCCGGGTAGCCGGCGTGATCCTGGAGCAGCTCATCCCAATCCTTGCGATAGTATTGATAGATGAGGTTATATTTTTGTTTCAGACGACCGATGCCGCGAGCCAAGCCTTCAAAGTCTTCCTCCAACCTCTCCATCAATTCCGGCGGAATGCTGTAACGGTACGACATAAGCACATCTTCGTCCAGATGCTCTCCATAAAACCATTCATGAGCATACATCACGACGAGCGGGAACAATTCCGTATCCTTCATCATCCGCTCGATCTCCGCTTCGCGTCTCGCGTTCTCCTTCGTGCTGCGCAGTTCGGCCTTGATGATCGCATCCTTGGAATCGAGAAAATGGGCAAGCTCGACAAAAATCAACGCCTCGCGAAATCGGCCGGCCTCCCAGTAACCTTCGTGCTCGCTCATCAGCTCGTAGAGCATCGTCTGCCGGTCTTCCTCGTCGGTCAGCGACTTCAGGAACTTGCGGGTCCGCAGCTGAACGCTGGAGAGCAGGTTCCACTTTCTCGTATTGATCAGCATACGAATCCAGGCGATAAACAGGCTGCCGTCACTCGGCTTCTGATCCTGCAGTGAAGGGATTTGCGAAGCAACCAGTTCTAATGCATCCTCTTCTCGGCCGAGCTTCGTATACACTTCGCCCTTCAGCTCGAGGATCATCTCTTTCAATTCTTCGAAATGCTCCTCTATCCGCTCCAGCACGAGCAGCGCATCGGACGGCTTGCCATGGCTGCTCAGCATCCGCGCTTGGTAGATCCGAATAAGGCCTTTCTCTTCTTCCGAAGAGGCATTATTAAACGCCAGGTCAAAATATTCTTCGTATGTCCGCTCCGTATCTGTATGCAGCGCAGCATGCGCAATTCCGAGCAGTCCGGATATCGAACCGGGATCGATCGCAATCACGTTGGCGTACACTTCAGCGGCCTTCTTCCAATTCCCCTTTTCCGCCCAATCAGACGCTTCTTCCAGCACATTTTCCAAGTTCGAGCCATATTTGCGCTGCAGATCGTACTCCTTCCGCTTGGTCGGATTTTTCAAGATTTCATATGCTCTCCGGATTTGCTGAAACTGTTCCGGGTGCGTCTCGGGCGGAAATTCCCGGACCTTCTCAATATACTTCTTCTTGATGGAGTCCTGTGTTGCGTTTGTACGGACGCCTAAAATTTTATAATGATTTTCGACATCGGCTTGCTGTTTCTTTCTTTTGCCTGTCCTTGCCGTCGCCAACGCTAGCCCACCTCCAAATCGATCAGCAGATCAACGATTTCATTGATCCGCTCCTGAATCCGTTCGTCATCTTCGCTATCCGCAAGCCGTATGATATCGTCCACTTGCTCCAATATCGCATGCAGCTTCTGCCTATCTCCGCCTTCGGCCGACTCTAACAGCTTCTCTGCTCGCTCCCGCAGTCGAGCGGTTTCCTCCAGGACTGCGGAAGGCTCCTCCAGCTTTACGTCGATGTCTTCGAGGCTGTCATCCTCGTCATCAAGCCATTCATAGAAGTCCTCGTCGTCTTCTTCCTCTGTCGCCCCGAGCCACATTTTCTCCAGTTTGGTCGCGCTCTCCTCGAACGCTTGCCGGGAATCCCGCTCCAACGCATCCTGAACGGTAACCGTCATCTCCGCGCCGAGCGAGACCGATTTGGCCGATACCTCCAAAATGCCGTTCAGGTTGTAGCGGAACGTTACGTCTATCGCTTCCAATTCCTTCCCGCTTTCCGGCAGCCCTTCCAGCAGAAATTCACCCAGCAGCGAATTGTTTTTCACCCAGTCGTGCTCGCCTTGGTAAATTTCAATCGATACGGCTGTTTGGCCCGGATAAGTCGTATGATACCGCTCCGTCCGGGTAACGGGAATCGTCGTGTTGCGGGGAATAATGCGGGAGAAGTATCCCGGCTTGGGGCGGCCTGCCCTCCCTTCGCTCAGCACGGCTATTCCCATCGAATAAGGAGCGACATCGGTCGCGATCAGCCCGCTCTCCGACAGAGCGCCGGACTTTAAGCCTGCCTGGACGGCCGCGCCCAGCGCAACAGCCTCGTCAGGATGAACATCCGTGCGCGGCTCCCGGCCAAAAAACTCGCGAATCAACTCGTGAACCCGCGGAATGCGCGTAGATCCGCCGACCAGCAAAATCTCGTCGATCTCGCCCGCCGCGAGCTCCGCATCGTCCAGTACGCTCCGTACGCTATCCATCGTGCGCAGCAGCAGATCGTCGACGAGCGCGACGAACTGCTGCCGCGTCAAGTCCAGTGTCAGTCCGATCGGATGACCGTCCTTTACGGTAACGAGCGGCAGCGAGATTGTTGCGCGATCGGCCGCGCTCAATTCGATTTTGACCTGCTCGGCCGTTTCTTTCAGCAGCGCCTTGCCGCGCAGATCGTCTCGCGGGTCGACGCCATGCTCCTTAATCATCTGTTCGGCCATCCAATCGACGAGACGCCAATCGAAGTCCTCGCCGCCCAGCAGCCGGTCGCCTGTGGACGCCCTCACTTCCATAATCCCGTCCATCATCTCGACGACCGATACGTCGAACGTTCCGCCGCCCAGATCGTACACGAGCAAATGGCGATCCTCGTCAAGATGCTCCAGGCCAAACGCCAGCGCGGCAGCGGTCGGCTCGTTAATAATCCGCTCCACGATGAAGCCTGCCAATTCCCCCGCTTCCTTCGTCGCTCTCCGCTGTTCGTCCGTGAAGTAGGCCGGCACGGTAATGACCGCTTCCTTCTCCCCTTCGCCATACAGCTCGTCCACATAGGTTTTAAGCTCTTTCAGAATGAGCGCGGATATTTCCGGCGCGCGATACTCGCTGCCGGCCAGCCGGATCGGCAGCTCGGAGCCCATTCTGCGCTTGACTGCGGCAATCGTATGATCGGGCATCGCCACCAGCGCCGACTTGGCGTCTTCGCCAACCGTAACCTTCCCTTTCGTATCGATCAGCACGACCGAAGGAATGATCCGCTCCCCCTTCGGGGAAGCGATGATGTCCGGCTTGCCTCCGCGAATGTGCGCAACTGACGAGTTCGTCGTCCCGAGATCGATACCGACGACCGGAATAAAAGAATTTGCCATCCTAATTTCCCCTACCATCATATTGTAATGTAATGACATTCGCCTTCCGCAACACCGTATCCCGCCCCTTCGCATACCCTCGCCGAACGACCTTCATGACCTGGAACGGAACGAAGGTTGCGGCGGCTTCGGTTGAGTCAGGAGCGTCGGCGGTGGAGTCTGCACCGGTTGCATCGGCTGTATCGACTGCACCTGTCGTATCGATGGAGGCGCCTGCATTCTTATCCCTAAGAGCATCCTCAAGAGAAATCGTCCCGAGCGATTCGGCAACCCTCGGATCGAAGCTGCGGTTCAGAACGTCCAGCTCCCGAATATCAAGCCGCTCCAATTCGACAAGCAGTTGCGCCTCCCACTGCCTGAGCGTCGCTCCCCATCCGTCTTGTCCGTCCGATTTGTCCGGCAAATTCATCAACAGATGATCAATGTCGTCCAGCCAACGAATCAGGCTGTCGCCGACCTCGCTTAGCCGCCGCTCCTGCGCGACCCGCACAGCTTCGAACTGCTCGGCTTTTTCGTTGTTATGCCGGTAAACCTCCGCAACCGTCTGCTCCAGCTTGTCCAGCCGGGCTTGCGTATCCTGTACGGATTTATACTGAAACCGGCTCAGCTTCTGCACCTGCTCGCTGCCGGCTGTGATCTTATCCTCGACTGCAGCAAGCCGCTCGATGCGATTCTCGCCCTGCTCTTCCATCGCAATTAACTTCTCCCATACCTGATCGAGTCTGACTCGTTCCCCGCCCCTCTTACCGCCAAACCAAAACATTAAGCCCATCCTCCGAATCTCACTCCCTGTCTATCATTGATGCCAAAGACTCAGAAAAAATTATATCACATCAGGAGCATTCACTAAACATTACATTCTTGACAAACTGGTTGCTCGAATGTTGTGCAAATGCTGAGGTTCCATCTACTTTCGGAAGATCGGTATCTTGTCCCCTGGAGGAATTTTCTGTACAATCCATGTGTACGAATCTAATGGGGAGGGATTCATATGGCTTTGAGAACGCCTCACTTCTACGTATTCGATCGGGACCGGAAGCTGGTCTATTCCGGCAGAGGCGTCGACAATCCGCGCGAAACCGACAAAATGACGGTCAATGATCTCGATAACGCTTTGGCGCAGTTTACCGCCGGCGAAGCCGTCTCCGTCCCCCTGACGAATCCGATCGGCTGCAACGTGAAGTGGGAGGGCCAGGACGAGCACTGGATGCCCCCGGAAGCTTGCGATCTGGTACCCCGCTCCTCCTAATAATGCCGTTTGACGGGCTGACCGGGCAGGTCAGCTCTTTTCCTTTTTGAACAACAAATAAACGAAATAAGGCCCGCGGATCAACGAAACCTCGGAACAAATAGTTGCGATGTCATTATATTTAGCGTAAACTAACGGTGCGGCGAATTAGTTGCAATAGCATCCTATTGGAGGTGTGTACGACGGGCATGGAAGGCGAGGAGCGCGATTGCGGGCAGGATTACGGGAAAGCTGCCGATGATACGCAGCATCCTGCGATAGAATCGGCGGGAAAATATATTTCCGCGATCTACCGGCACCTGCAGATAGCGATTGCCGGCGAACTGGAGCCCTATCGAATCGGAAGCGGGCAGTATATTTTCCTGATCACGATTGCCGAGCGGGAAGGCATTACTCAGAAGTCGCTGAGCGAGGAGCTGCTCATCGACAAGACCACGACCGCCAAAGCCGTCAGCAAGCTGGAGGCGGAAGGCTACGTGAAGCGCGTCGCATTGCAGGGTGACCAGCGGTTCAACCAGCTGTTCCTGACGGAAGCGGGGCGCGAGATTTTACCGAAGGTAAAGGGCAAGCTGAGGAAGTTGGCCGGCATTTACCGGCAAGGGATGACCGACGAAGAATACGGCACATTGATTGTCTTGTTGAAGCGAATGCTGAAAAATGTATGCGCGGAACAGCGAAACAAGGGAGGCTTTTAACGTAATGAGCGGCAAGAACGGAAACGACCCTGGCACGATCGCCGGGCAACAGCCAGGGAAAAATATCGTCTATTTGCTTGGCTGCTTTCTGCTTTTTTCGGTCATGAACGTGACGGTGTTTAATGTGGCGCTGCCCGAAATATCCAGCGATTTGAAAATCTCGTCTGCGCTGGCCGGCTGGGTCATTACCGGCTATGCCATGGTATACGCCATCGGCTCCTTGATGTACGGCAAGCTGGCCGACCTGTTTTCGCTCAGACGGCTGATGACGATCGGGATAGCGCTGTTCGCGGCAGGTTCGATCATCGGATTCGTGTCGCAAGGCTTCGCCTGGCTGCTGGTGGGCCGACTTGTGCAGTCCGCAGGCGCTTCGTCTATTCCGGCGCTGGCGATGATGATTCCGGCTCGGTATTTCCCGCCCGAGCGGCGCGGCGCGGTCATGGGGCTCATCGCCTCGTTCATTGCGCTGTCGGCCGGGATCGGCCCGATTGTCGGAGGCGCGGTCGCCGGAGCGATGCATTGGAAATATCTGTTCCTCCTGTCGCTGGGCACGCTAATCGTGTTGCCGTTTCTGCGCCGGGCGCTGCCTGACGAAGCGCGCAAGCCCGGCTCGATCGATACGATCGGCGCGGCTTTGCTTGCGGGAACGGTGGCGATGCTCATGCTGACGATCAACAATTTTGACGGCTCCGGGGCGGTGATATATGGGGGAATCTTCGCCGTGCTGCTTATCCTGTTCATTGTGCGCAGCCAACGTTCGAAAGAGCCTTTCATCGCGCTGTCTCTGTTTACGGATGGACCGTACCGTTATGCAATCATCGCGATGCTGCTTTCGTCTATGACAGGTTTCAGCCTCATGCTGCTCATCCCGCTCATGCTTGAGTCGATGTTTGCGCTTGGAGCGGATCGCATCGGTATGGTCCTGTTTCCCGCTGCAATGGCGGCGGCGTTTATGGGTCGGCTCGGCGGCCGCTGGACCGACCGTTTCGGCAGTATCCCGATCCTGTTGCTGGCGGCGGCGTTCATGATCAGCGGCTTTGTCCTGCTGGCCGGGCTGTCCTGGGCGGGCGCCTGGGTGGTCGCGCTGAGTCTGATTTTACCGAACATCGGATTCGTATTTATCCAGTCCTCCATGTCGAAGCTCGTATCGATGCTGCTGCCGGCCGAGCGGCTTGGCGCTGGTATGGGCGTGTTCAGCATGACGAACTTTTTGGCGGGCGCGATCGGCGGCACGCTCGCGTCGACGGCAGTCGATTGGGGCGTGCCGTTCCCGGTGATCCTGTTGTCCATGGCTTGTCTGCTGGTGCTGCAGATGCTGATCGTACAGTTCGTTCTGCGCGGCCAAACGACGGACAGCGGGAGCAAGCTCAGCTCGCCCTCCGTGTCCGAGCGGTAGCTTATTTGATTCCCCATCACACGGAAAAGACCGATGATCGCTCATCGGCCTTTTTTTTTAAATCTAAAATGATTTTTCATTGCCTTCCCGGTCGAGACGGTTATTCACGTGCAGCAATTATGTTTTACAGCCCGTGCATATCCTTTACGCAAACAGCGCATACGTAGCGCTCCTTGAATTCCCCGACGGATTCCATCGAAGAACAAAACACGCAGCGAGGCCGATAACGTTCCAATATGATATGATCTCCTTGAACGAGTATTTCGACCGGGTCCCCTTCATTCATTTGGTATCGTTTACGCAACGATTTCGGGAGTACGATACGTCCCAGTTGATCGACCTTGCGAACTACGCCTGCAGGTTTCAATGCAGCTCCTCCATTCATACGCTATTCTAGCTAGTTAGTTAGTCAGTAATCTCGAAACCTTGTTAGCCACTCTATACCGTTCGCTACGGGATTTTAAATACCCTTCCCCGCGATCAATTTGCTTAAAATTGTGCAATTTTCGACAAACATCGCCATAAAAAGTGAATCATGTCGAATACTGTTGGTCAGACGAAAGAAAAACCGTTCTGCCTTAACGCCTCATAGACGACGATCGCCGCGGAATTGGCCAGATTAAGCGAACGGACTTTATCGGTCATCGGAATGCGCATCGACGTTTCTTCGTTCGCGTCCAGCAGCTCTTGGGGCAAGCCTTTGGTCTCCTTGCCGAAAACGAAGAAATCGCCGTCGCGATATGCGAAATCCGCGTAGCTTTTCGTAACGCGAGTGCTCGCGAAGAAAAATCTGGCGCCGGGATTGGCCGCTTGAACCTCTTCGAAAGCATCGTAATACGCAATGTTGACGGCGTACCAATAATCCAGCCCCGCCCTCTTCAACACTTTGTCGTCGGTCGAGAAGCCGAGCGGCCGGACGAGATGCAGATGCGTCCCGGTCGCGGCGCAAGTTCGCGCGATGTTGCCCGTATTGGCCGGAATTTCGGGATTGACGAGCACGATATGGAAAGGCACGGCGAAGACTCCTCCTTGCTGCGAGCCGGAATAGCGTCAGGTACGCCGCCATTCCGGCGATTGCGCGGTTCCTTGAACGCCCGTCAGCCGTTGCGGCGTTGGAACTCGCGCATGAATTCGGCCAACGCGGATACGCTATCCTTCGGCACGGCGTTGTAGATCGAGGCGCGCAAGCCTCCGACGCTGCGATGGCCTTTCAGGCCGACGAAGCCTTCGGCTTCGGAAGCTTTGACGAACTGCTTTTCGAGCTCCTCCGTCATCAGCCGGAAAGTAACGTTCATGAGCGATCGGCTTCCCTTGTCCGCGAAGCCGCGGTAGAACCCGCCGCTGCCGTCGATGAGCTCGTAGAGCAGACCGGCCTTCTCCTTATTCCGCGCTTCCATGCCGGGCGCCCCGCCGTTCGCTTTGACCCACTTGAGCACTTCTCCGACCATGTAAATCCCGAACGAAGGCGGCGTGTTATACAAGGAATCCGCCTTGGCGTGCGTCTCGTAACGAAGCATCGTCGGCACCGGCCGTTCCGGCTTGCCGATCAAATCTTCGCGAATCACGACGATCGTGACGCCGGACGGTCCGAGATTTTTTTGCGCGCCGGCGTAGATCAAACCGAACTTCGACACGTCGACCGGACGGCTGAGAATGTCGCTGGACAAATCGCCGACGACGGGAACGTCGCCCGCTTCCGGATAGGCGGCCCATTGCGTCCCCTCGATCGTCTCGTTGGACGTCAGATGCAAATACGCCGCGTCGGCGGGCAACTTCAGCTCGTCGATGGCAGGAATGCGCTTATAGGCATCGGCTTCGGACGACGCCGCGATCGACGTCTCCCCGAACAGCTTCGCTTCCTGGATCGCTTTCGTCGCCCAGCTTCCCGTCGCGACGTAGGCGGCCGTCGTACCCGGCTTAAGCAGATTCATCGGCACCATCGCGAATTGCGTGCTCGCGCCGCCTTGGACGAACAGCACCTTGTAGCCCTGCGGGATCGACAGCAGCTCCCTGAGAAGCGATTCCGTCTCGTAGTGGACTTGCTCGTAGATCGGCCCGCGATGGGACATTTCCATCAGCGACATGCCGCTGTCCCCGTATTCGACAAATTGCTTTTGGGCGTTCTCCAGCACTTCGAGCGGCAGCGCCGCCGGTCCGGCATTGAAATTATAAGCGCGGTTGGCCATATCGTCCTCCACCTTGTCTATATTCATAATAGGCTAATCATATCAGAGCTTTGCGGAGAAGAGCAACCGTTTTGCACGGATTTCTCCGGAATTTAGGCTTATTTCCGAACGAAATTTGTAATTCCATCACATAACCTTCGCCTTTCAGGCAAATGAAAACGCAGCCTTCATCCGAAAGATGAAGGCCGCGTCTAACAATCGAACGATAAGATTAGCAATCGAAATAAAGGCTGTACTCGTGAGGATGAACGCGGATCGATACCGCTTTGGCTTCCGAGCGCTTCATGCTGACGTAATTCTCGATGAATTCTTTCGTGAAGACGCCGCCTTCCGTCAAGAAGTCGTTATCCGCTTCGAGCGCGTCGAGCGCTTCGTCGAGGGAACCCGGAACGCTGCGGATTTCTTTCTTCTGCTCGTCGGAAAGCTCGTAGATGTTCGTATCGAACGGTCCGTAGCCGAGCGCGCTCGGATCGATCTTGCGCTTGATGCCGTCCAGGCCGGCCATCAGCATCGCGGCGAAGGCCAAATAAGGATTGGCCGTGGAGTCCGGCGTACGGAATTCGATGCGGCAGCCTTTCGGAGTTACTGCGGCTACCGGAATCCGAACCGCGGCGGAACGGTTTCCTTTGGAATAGACCAGGTTGACCGGAGCTTCGTAGCCCGGAACGAGACGCTTGAACGAGTTCGTGGACGGGTTCGTCAGCGCGATCAGGGCAGGCGCATGGTACAGGATGCCGCCGATGTAATTCAGGGCGAGATCGCTGAGGTTCGCGTATTTGCCTTTCTCGTAGAACAACGGATTGCCGTCGTTGAAAATCGATTGGTGAACGTGCATCCCGCTGCCATTGTCTCCGAAGAGCGGCTTCGGCATGAACGTGGCCACTTTGCCGTATTGGCGGGCGACGTTGTGCACGATGTACTTGTATTTCATCAGGTTGTCCGCGGTCGTCGTGAGCGTGTCGAAACGGAAGTTGATCTCCGCTTGGCCCGCCGTCGCGACTTCATGGTGATGACGTTCGACGCGAAGGCCGGCTTCCTGCATCAGGCGCACCATTTCGCTGCGGATGTCTTGTTGGGAATCGACCGGAGCGACCGGCACGTATCCGCCTTTGACGCCGACCTTGAAGCCGAGGTTGCCGCCCTCTTCCTTGCGGTTCGTGTTCCACGCCGCTTCTTCGGAGTCGACGAAGTAGGAGGACGCATTCATCGTAGATTCGTAGCGAACGTCGTCGAAAACGAAAAATTCGGATTCCGGAGCGAAAAACGCCGCCGTGCCGATGCCGGATTTTTGCAAGTACTCTTCGGCTTTGTGCGCGATTGAACGCGGATCGCGGTCATAGCGCTCGCCGTCCGGCGTATAAATGTTACAATTGACGATCAGTGTCGAATGAGCCGTGAACGGATCCACGTAGACGGAATTCGTATCGGGCATCATGACCATATCGGATTCTTCGATTCCGCGGAAACCGTTAATGGAGGAACCGTCGAAAGCAACGCCGTTGACGAACGTTTCCGCGTCGACTTCGGTCGCCGGCAACGTAATATGGTGACCCCGGCCCGCAAGATCGACGAAACGGAAGTCGACGAATTCGATGCTTTTTTCCTTGATTAAATCCAATACTTGCTGAACTGACATTTGAAAATTCCTCCCCATTTCCGAACATTAAGTTCATAAAACCGATCTAATGTTCAAGTTTTCACCGAACTTATGAAGTTATTATAAAACTCTCCTATAGGAGCGTCAATACTTATGTAAGGTATTTTTTGCGGATGTGTTAGCAATTCTCACAGATTGATCAAATGTTAACCGGGGTTTCGCCAAAAAGCCCGTCTGATTTGCTTCCATCGGCAAATCGTTTCCAGCAGAACAACCATTTAATGTATGCGCTTTCTAGCAAAACCTTACATGTCGCAGAAATGACGGACTTTGCGCGAGCTTCTGTCCATTCGTTACCATGGCTTGGGTAAATCAGGCAAATTCCGAACATAAGCGCATCACCCCCTTATCGCGTATCTCCGGAATCGGATAGCGAATATTAAGAAAAAGCACCTTCAGCGTCTTCTGATGCCGAATAACCTTACGGAGATCGGAGTACGAATTGTATTTGTACAACTAATTCAGGTCCGATTCGCCCCTTCCAATTCGATAATTGCATAAATACAACTCATTCAGACTCTTTCACTTCATTCTCGCCCAGTTTAGACATATTAGTTGTATTTCGTACAATTAAGTAAAAAATCCGCAAAGTTTCAGGACAATTAGTTGTACTTCATACAATTAGTGAAAGGAATAGGTGGGGTGGGGGCGTGAAGTGCGAAGTACGAAGGTGAGAGTGTGCGGTGTGCGGTGTGCGGTGTGCGGTGTGCGGTGTGCGGTGTGCGGTGTGCGGTGTGCGGTGTGCGGTGTGCGGTTGCGGTGTGCGGTTGCGGTGTGCGGTTGCGGTGTGCGGTTGCGGTGTGCGGGTTCACCCCGCTCCTCCCCTAGGCCGTTCGGACAGAGGATCCGCTAATTGTGAACAAAATTGCGTTTTGCGCACCTTCGCGGACACAGGATCCGTTATTTGGCTTCGAGATGGCGATTTCGGCCACCTATCATCGAAATAACGGATCCTCTGTCCGAAACCCCCTCAAAATGAGGGGGTTTCGGCAAAATAAGGGCTTCTGTGTCCGTTCAGCATCGCATCAAGTGAAACGAAGGCCCGTCGCCGGCGATCATGCCGGTTCCGGTCAAAAGAAGCCGCGCCTTACTTCTGCCACGTCGCGAACGCTTCGGCCGGCGCTTTCTCCGTGTCGAATTTTTTGCCGAGCAGCGGCGCGAGCTGTTCGAGCTCCTTGAGCAGGTTGGCGAATTGATCCGGGAACAACGACTGCACGCCGTCGCCGGTCGCCGAATTGTCGGGATCCGTATGCATTTCGATAATCAGGCCGTTCGCGCCGGCCGCTACCGACGCTTTGGTCATCGACTCGACGAGCTCGCGGCGTCCCGTCGCATGGCTCGGATCCGCGATGACCGGAAGGTGGGACAGCTGCTGGATGACCGGAATCGCCGCCAGATCGAACGTGTTGCGCGTGTACGTCTCGAACGTGCGGATGCCGCGCTCGCAGAGCATAACGTTCGGATTGCCGCCCGCGAGAATGTATTCCGCTGCGTTCAGCCACTCGTCGTACGTGGCGCTGAATCCGCGCTTGAGCAACACCGGATTCCGAATCGTGCCAAGCTTGCGAAGCAGGTCGAAGTTCTGCATGTTCCGCGTCCCGACCTGCATAATGTCCGCGTATTCCGCGCAGACGTCGACGAATTCCGGGGCCATCACCTCGGTGATCGTGACCAGCCCGTATTTGTCGCCCGCTTCCTTCATCCATTTCAAGCCTTCGACCCCGATGCCTTGGAAGCTGTACGGACCCGTACGGGGCTTGAACGCGCCGCCGCGAAGCACCTGCCCTCCGGCCGACTTCACGAGCCGGGCGATCTCGTCGATCTGTTCCGGCGTCTCGACCGCGCAAGGACCGCCCATCACGACCAAATCGTCGCCGCCGATTTTCACGCCCTTCACTTCGATGATCGTGTCGTCCGGATGGAAGTCACGGCTGGCAAGCTTGTAGGATTTAGATATTTTGATGACGTTCTCGACGCCCTTCATGGAACGGATATGTTCGGCCAGCGACGGCTCGGCCTTGCCGATAATGCCGATGACTGTGCGATCCGTACCGCGGGATACGTGCGCTTGCACGCCGCTTTGCTCGATCGTGCGGACGATTTCCGTAATGCGCTCTTCCGAAATTTGAGGGGATGTAATGACGATCATGCCGTTCACTCTCCTAAGCAATTTAACGCGTATACGCTTCGACGCTTATACGCTTTTAAGCGTTAAAGTAAATATAGAAGAAAAAAAGCCTTGTGTCAACCCAGGGCTTGCGCCCGAAAGGCGGTACAAGGCATGCCGTGCTTGCCGGAGATCGTTCGATCATATGCGGCATTGAGCGTACCGATCGACACGGTCAGGTCGATGCTTACCGGAGATCGTTCGATCGCATGCGGTACAGCGCGCAGGATCGGCGAGCTCAGGTCGACTTCGCTTTGACGTTCGGCAGCAATTTGTTCGGATTGACCGTTCGCCTGATCGGCCAAGTGGAAGGATCTTCGGATTTGAACTGCTCCAAGTACCCGATCACTTCCTTGGTCAGCGCCGTCGGCGTCGATGCCCCGGACGTGACGGCCACCCGCTCGAGCCCCATCAGCCACTCCTGCTTGATCTCGGAGACGTCCGCCACGCGGTATGCGGGGACGCCCGCGATTTCTTCCGACACCTGCGCCAGCCGGTTCGAATTGTTGCTGCGGGGATCGCCGACGACGATGCACAGCTGGGCTTCGCCCGCCTGGTTCGCCACCGCTTCCTGACGCACCTGGGTCGCCAGGCAGATTTCGTTATGAATTTCCGCCGACGGGAATTTCTCCAGCAGCAACGACATCAAGTGGCGGATATCCCATTGCGACATCGTCGTTTGATTCGTAATGATCAGGCGCTCCGTTTCAAGCTCGAGCTTCGCAATATCTTCTTCGCGTTCGATCAGGTGGACGTGGCCCGGCGCGATGCCGATCGCCCCTTCCGGCTCGGGATGGTTTTTCTTGCCGATGTAGATGACCTCGTAGCCGTCTCCGACCTTCTCGCGGATCAGATCGTGCGTCTTCGTCACGTCCGGGCAAGTCGCGTCGACGACGGTCAAGCCCTTCTCTTTCGCCCGCTTGCGGACTTCGGGAGATACGCCGTGAGCCGTGAAAATGACGGTGCCTCCCTCGATTTGCTCGAGAATTTCCAGGCGGTCGCTGCCGTCCAGCGTAATGATGCCTTCTTCCTTGAACGCTTCGGTGACGTGGCTGTTGTGCACGATCATGCCCAGTATATGAATCGGCCGAGGCAAATCCAGGTTGCGCGCCGTTTGCAGCGCCAGCACCATCGCGTCCACGACGCCGTAGCAGTAACCCCTCGGCGATATTTTAACGACTTCCATCTATCGACGCCTGCCTTTCCGCCCCTATTGCGATTCCGCCCATGGAATGCGACGGGCGTGCCTACTCGTGACCATTATAGCCTAAATCCCCGATCGGGGAAAGGAGACGAAGCCAAGATAGAGAAGGCGCGCTCCGCCCGGCGGCGTTCGGAACGCCGCATGCCTAGGGTCAGTCGTTCGAATCGGATTCCGTCAACCGGCCGGATCCGCCGAAATCCGGGATCGGCAGCCATACCGTAAATACGGTGCCCTCTCCAAGCCTCGTTCGAACCTCGAACCGGGCCTGGTGCATATCGGCGATCCACTTGGCGATCGCCAGTCCCAAGCCCGTTCCCGCCGTCTCCCCGCGGGAGACGTCGACGCGGTAGAATCGCTCGAAGATATGGGGGACTTCTTCTTCGCGAATGCCGATTCCGGTATCCGCGACCGACAATCCGACGAAGCTCTCGAACCGCGACGCGTAGAGCCGAACGACGCCGGACGGCGTGTACTTGAAGCCGTTCTCGATTAGAATGAACAACAATTGCAGCAGATAATCCCGGTTCCCCCTCACCTTGACGCCGTTCAACGCTTCGAGCGGACCGACAGTCCATTCCGCTTGGCGGGGCAAGAACGCGGCCCGCCGGGCCGCTTCTTCGACGAGCGGGCCGAGCTCGACGTCCTCCATCTCCATCACGTAGCCGGCGTCCGCTCTGGCGAGCGCCAGCAAGTGGTTGACCAATCCGCTCATGCGGCGAGCTTCGTCGGCGATGTCCCGGATCGATTCGAGCGACATGTCCAGCTTATCCCTTTCGGACAGCCTGTTCGCCGGGGACGGGTCATCATCCCCCGGACGCTCGGCTTCACCGGGCCGGTGCGAGCTCTCGCTCGTCCATATTTTTTCGAGCAGATCCACGTTGCCGCGAATGGTCGTCAGCGGCGTGCGCAGCTCGTGCGACGCGTCCGAGACGAACCTTCGCTGCGCCGCGTTGGAATCCTCCAAATTTTTGTAGGCCCGTTCCACGCCCGACAGCATCGCGTTCAGCGTGTCGGTCAGCCTCCCGATCTCGTCGTTGGGCTTCTCCCGCGGAATTCGGAGGCCGAGCTCGGAGCCGCTCCGGATGCGCTCCGCCGCTTCGGTCACCCGATTGATCGGCATCAGCGCCTTGCGGGACAGGAACATGCCGAGGAAAAAAGCCGCGATAAGCCCCGCCGCTCCCGCGAACCAGAGAATCGTCCGCAATTGCGCCAGAAACTGTTGTTCCCGTCCGGTCCAGGCGCCGATCTGCAGCAAGCCGACGACGTCGCCGCGATACACAAGAGCTTTCTCCAGAACGAGAAACGGCACCCCGTTCACTTCCGTCGTTGCGAAACGGTATGTATTCCCCGCCAGTTGATCTTGCCGGGGATAGGCGAACGTCAGCTCGTCCCGGTCCGTCGACTGGTCCATGTTTCTTGACTTCACGTCGACGACGCCGACGACCGTCCTCGTATAGTTGACGATCTGCAAGTAGATCGAATTATAGTCGAAGCTCGTGCTCACGCTGCCGCTAAGCCGGAATGTCGGCCGGATGAGCTCGACCTTCGTGCCGGCGTCAACGCGCTTCAGTTGGTCCTTCAACGAGGACATCGTATTGTTCTGGACCACGCCGTAAATGATCAATCCGAACGCGATCAAGGCGAACGCGAGCAAGCCCGAATACCACAACGTTAGCCTAAGCCGGATGGACATAGGGCTCAACTGTCCCCCTTCAGGATGTAGCCGGCGCCTCTCACGGTTTGGATGAGCCTTTTCTCCCCGTTTTCCTCCAGCTTCTGCCTCAGCATCGCCACGTAAACCTCAAGCACGTTCGATTCCCCGCTGTAATCGTAGCCCCATATTCGTTCCATGATCAGATCCCGCGACAGCACGCGTTTCGGGTTTTGCATAAACAGATGCAGCAGATCGAACTCTTTCGCGGTCAGCTCGATCCGGCGGTCGCCGCGCGCGATCTCGCGTCCGGCTACGTCCATCGTCAAATCCTCGAAGCGAAACCTTTCGTCCTCTTCGAGCTTATCCTGGCGCCTCCGGAGCAACGCCCGGACGCGAGCCATCAATTCCTCGAGCGCGAACGGCTTGACCAGATAATCGTCCGCGCCCAGATCGAGCCCCTTGACCCGGTCCGACACGTCGTCCTTCGCCGTGAGCATCAGCACCGGACATCCGATGCCGGCTTGCCGAAGCCTTCGGCACACTTCCCAGCCGTCCATTTTCGGCATCATCACGTCCAGAATGACCAAGTCGGCTTGCCGCTGGCCGAGCAGCTTCAAGCCTTCCGCCCCGTCGGGGGCGGTCGCAATTTCGTACCCTTCGAAAGCCAGGCTGCGCCGCAGCAGCGCCGTAATTTTCTCGTCATCGTCGATGACCGCGATTAAGGGTCTCAAGGGGATCGTCCTCCTCCAGCAACGAGAGCGGGACCCCCTTCCGGCATCCCGCTCCGCTCGCCATGCTCCGTATCCGGTTCAATAGCGCTTGATTCTGTTATTATTGGGCCTCAAAGTCGTTCTTGTTGCCGATCTCGACCGAGATTTCCAGCTTCTTGTCGCTGCGCAGAACGTCCAGCGTCACGGTGTCGCCTACCGATTTCTTCTGGATGGCCGCGATCAATTCCTCTTTCGTCTTGTACGCCGTTCCGTCCATCCCGGTAATGACGTCGTATTGACGAAGATCCGCTTTGTAGGCCGGCGTATTGAAAAGCACTTCCCGGACGAAGGAGCCTCTCGTGTCCTTATCGATGCCCAGCCGCTGCGCGATATCCTCGGTTACGTCCATCAGCGTCGCTCCGATGAACGGCACCGGCTTCTGCGGAATTTCCGTATTCGTCTTCAGGTTGTCGAGCACTTCCATGACCGTGCTGGTCGGAATCGCGAAGCCGATGCCTTGCGCTTGCGTGCTGACGGCCGTATTGATTCCGATAACCTCGCCTTGCAGATTCAGCAGCGGCCCGCCGGAGTTACCCGGATTAATGGAAGCGTCCGTCTGCAGCAGGTGTTCGTATTTGCGGGTGTTGCCGCCGTCCTGAATCGTAATTTCACGCTCGTTGGAGCTGAGCACGCCGACCGTGATCGTATGATCGAAGCCGGCCGGGTTCCCGATGGCGACGACCCAGTCCCCCATGTTCATGCTGCTTGAGTCTCCGAGCTTGAGCGTTGGGAATTCCTGGCCTTCGATTTTCAACACGGCCAGATCGAGTTCGGGACTCGAGCCCAGCAGCTTGGCCGTGTAAGGCTTGTCATGGCCTTCCACCTTCACCCGGATTTCCGAGGCGCCGTCGATCACGTGCTGGTTCGTCAGAATGTAGCCGGTCGAATCGAAGATGAACCCCGACCCCATGCCGCTCTGCTGCATTTCGCCGTCTCCGCCGTTATCGCCGCGGTTGCCGCCTCTGTAGCTGTCTCCGAAAAATTGCCGGAAAAACTCGTCCTCCCAGGTGATGCCGTTCTGGCGAGAGGCCGCGTAGGTTTCGATCTTGACGACCGCCGGCGAAGCCTGCTCGAAAATTTTGGCGATGTTGTTCGGGCGGACGACGTCCTCAGCGTTGCTGACCGGATTGTTGACCGGCCTTGCCGAAGCGTCCTGCGCTTGCGGCGGACTGCCGAATACCCCTCCGGAGAACCAATTCTGCCGGTCCGCGGCGTACATTAATCCGCCGACAAGCAGCACTCCGGCCATGAAGGAAGCGAAGACGGCCAAGAACGAAGTCCGCTTGCGCGGAGGCTTCGCCCCCCAATCGTGGCGCGCCGGTCCCCCCGATACGGTGAAAGGACGGTATTCTTTCGCCTGCGGAGGCGTGACGTCGACGATGTTCGTCCGCTCCGTCTCCGACGGCTCTCTCGAGCCGTACGCCCCCGCTCCGAACGGGCCGTACGAATAGGAAGGGGACTCCCGGCGAACTTCCGCGTATGGACCGTCTTCCTTCTCCCTGTCATATGTGAAACCTTGCGATGGTTCGTTCTTTTTGTTCTCGTCGTCCATCGTTATCCCTCCTTGCGCAGCTCGCGGGCTGGCTTCGTTTCTAATCTTTCTATATTTGTATCATAAACCGGGTTCCTTAAAACAATCTTAAACTTTCATGAAGGCAAAGTAAAAGGAGAAGTTGCTTGGGCGGACAAACGAAAGAAACGGCACGTCATCGTGCCGTCTCAACCGTCAGCGCGAATCCGCCGCTTCGATTCGGTTCAGCTTGCTCTTGGCCTTCTCGATCCACTCCGGCTCGACCTCGCCGTCGGGATCGAGCGGATCGGAGAACTGATTGAACACCGTTCCGATCGCGCCCGGACTCGCTTCCTTATCCGGACCTTCCCGATATACGTGCTTCAACACGAAGGGCTGGCCGTACCGGATATCCGTGCCGTTCGTGTCCGATTCTCCGTCCAGGCTGCCGGACGTCACCTCGAAAGGCAGTCTGAGCCACACTTGACGATCGTCGTCCAACGCGCAATCGAACGAACCGCGCATATAATCCCAATTGCCTCCGAGCGTGAAGCCGTGCTCCGCCAGACGCTCGCGCTCGGAGAGATAGTCGCGAACCTTGGAGGCGAGCGGCGAGGGAAGGACATGCATAAGAGGAAATCCACCTTTTTATTGCTATCCTTCCCGTCCGCGGGCCCGTTTATCCTTCCTTGACCCAGCCTTTGCGATGCGCGAAGATCGCCAGCTGCGTCCGGTCCTCCAGCTCGCACTTCATCAGCAGGTTGCTGACGTGCGTCTTGACCGTCTTGATGCTGATATGCAATTCGTCGCCGATCTCCTTGTTGCTCCTCCCTTCGGCGATCAGCAGCAGCACTTCCCGCTCGCGTTCGGTCAATCCTTCGACCTCCTGGCTGACCGAGCGCTGGCGCAGCCCCCGCGTCAACGCCTGGGACACGTCGCTGCTCATCACCGGCATGTTGCGCACCGCCCCTTGCATGGCATAGATCAGTTCGTCCGCCGACACCGTCTTCAGGACGTAGCTGACCGCTCCGGCTTCGATCGCTTCCACGACTTTCTCGTCCTCGAGAAAGCTGGTCAAGATAATAATCCGAAGCTCCGGAAAGCGGCTCAGCAATTCGCGCGTCGTCTCGACGCCGTTCATCTCGGGCATCATCAGATCCATCAGCACGATATGCGGCATCTGCCCGTCGAAGCCTCCGCTCTCCAGCTTCCCGATCGCTTCCTTCCCTCCGCCGGCCTCGCCGATCACTTCGAAACGGGGATCCAGCATCAAGTACGTGCGCAGCCCCATGCGCACCATTTCGTGGTCGTCCACGATCACTACCCGCCAAGTCGTATCCGTCATCGCAAGTCCTCTCCTTGTCCGTTGTCTTCCGCCGGCTTCTGCGGGGCTTCGTCCGGTTCGGCTCCGAACTTCGGAACCCATACCCGAACGCGGGTGCCTGACCCGGGCTTCGTCACGATCTCCGCTTCGCCTCCGAGCTTCTGGGCCCGTTCCTTCATCGTGGATAAACCGTAACCGCCGGGCCTCACCTGTTCGCCGCGAAACCCCGAGCCGTCATCTTCGATCGACAAGGAAATTTGCCGGTCGGTCTCTCCCAGAAACAGGCGGACGCTCTTCGCGTCCGCGTGCTTGACGACGTTCGCCATCGCTTCCTGAATGATGAGGAACAGCTGATGTTCCTTCCCTTCCGAGATGCGGTCGCCGATCTGAACGTCCAGCGTGCCTTGCAAGCCGTTCTGCCGGCAATAATCCGGAAACCAGCGGCCGAGCGCCTCTCCGAGCGTCTTGCCCTGCAGCTCCATCGGCCGGAGCTGGGCGATCAATCCGCGCATCTGCCGCTGCGCCGTCGACGACATCGCGATCAATTGCTCCATCACCTTGTGCGCGTGCTCCTTGTCCCGCTCGAGAAGCATCGGCAGCGAGGAAGCCGACATATGCAGCGCGAACAACTGCTGGCTCACCGTATCGTGCAAGTCTCTGGCGAGCCTTTTTCTTTCTTCCAGAACCGCCGCTTCCTTCGAGGCCGCTTCTTCCATGACTTCCTTTTCCGTCAGCTTCTGAAGCAGCTTCAAGCGCGCCTCGACTTGCCCCATCATGACGTTCATTTCCCGATAGACGCCGGAAAAGGCATCCCCTTCTTCCTCGGCGAGACGGTATTCCCAGTTTCCTGCCGAAGCCTGCTTCATCGCCAGCTGAAGCTGGTCGATTTTCCGTTGCGTGCTCTGGCTGATCCAATAGGACACCGCCATCTGCACGACGACGAGCACCCCGGCCCAAGTCAGCCATGTTTCCAACGTCGGCACATGGTCGGTAAACACGACGACGCCGTAATAAATCAGAAGGAGCAGCACGATCGTCGCCAATCCGGAGGAGATCGATGCCGCCCATTTGCTCGTCCTGACCTTTCGTACCATCCCTTAACCTACCTTCGTGACGCGTACGTCGCCGATGAAGCTGCTGACGATCAGGATGACGCGCTTTTCGGTATCGCCGAAGCTCGGCGTCTCCACGGTCATTTGATTGAACAGCCCGCCCCTCTTCTGGTCCAGCACCTTCACGTCGCCGATCAGGCAGCTGGATTCGACCTGCAGGCCGACGCTCAAATCGTTCGGAACGAACACTTTCACGTCGCCGATAAAAGACGACACGTAAATCTTCGTCTCTCCCACGGGGATTTGCGCTTTCGTCAAATCCAAGGTCGTATCCCCGATAAAGTGGGAGATACTCATCGGCTTCAGCTCCCAATAGTCGCTGCCGAAGTGGGTGTCCCCGATGAACCGGCTATGGCTGTTTTTGCACGAATGACGCCAGTCCTGGGACCAATCCTTCCGTTCGCGGGCCGATTCCCACCCCGAATACGAGCCCCGATGACCTTCCCGCGGAGGCGGCGGCGGCATCTCGTTCCGCGGCTCCGAATAAGTCCCGTACGGATTGGGAGGCTCTTGGGACGGGGGAGGCGAATTTCTCCGCTCGAACTCCTCAAGCTCCGGCGGGACCGGCGGCGGTCCCGGAGGCTCGGGCGGAACGTTCGGGTGAACCGGATTCCAAGTCTCCGGCGCCTCCTTGGATTTCGGTTTTTTCGGGAGATTGCCTTTGAAAATCATATTGACGCCGAACAGGATAATCGCGATCGGAGCAAGGAACCGGATGAAATCGGAAAAACTCCACGCCAGCAAATCCAAGTTCCTGCCGAGAAAGTAACAGCCGACCAATACGGTGACCGCGTTCCACCAGAACCCTGCGGCATGCTGCAGCAGCAGCCCCTGCAAGCCGAATATGATGAGGAGCACCGGCCAATACGTGCCGATCAGGCTCCCGAGATCCATCGCAATCCAGCCGAGCTGGTTCAGCAGAAACACGACCCCGACGCCCACGATGACGCCGCCCCAGATGAACCGATGTACGATCGAATGCATAGGTATTCCTCCATTGGTTGCCCTTCTATTCTTCTTGACCTTAGTATAGCGGAACGCTCCCGTTCGCGACAGCGCCGCGGGGTGGAAGCTTTTCTCGGTCTGGAGACCGATGCCGAATTCGGAGCGGCAAACGATTCGAAAACGGTTGGGCTTCCGGCGCAACGTCGGCGGAGAACAACGGCCGTTCGCTAGGGTCAGGGCATTTCGCTTTCATTCCCACGGCAAATAACCCCGTTCGGGACGAACGGGGAAACTTTCGAGGCATGCGTCAGGAAACGACGATATCGATGCCCACGACGCCGTACGGCGTGCCGTCGCTTCGCAGCAGCGGCATCGATACCGTCAAGCACGGCTTCTTCGTGATCGCGGACAAGTAAACTTCGGATACGTAGGTCTCCCCGTTCATCGCCCGCTTCCACCATTCCCGGCCTCTCGCGTTCAGCAGCCCGGCCGGCGGCTCCGAGAACACGAAGGAGCCGTCGCTCCGGTTGGACCAGATCGCCTCCATGCCCGTCGAACGTTTCAGGCATCCGCCGAGGATGCTTCGATGCGTCTCCTCGGACATACCCGCAAGCTCGGGATCGGCAGCGAGCGCGCGCAGCAGATCGGTCCATCTCGCCGTGTCGGCCGCCGCGGCGCCTTCCCAGACGCGCCCGCCCGCGCTCTGCACCGCCTCGACAAGCTCGTTCGCCGATTCCTTCAGCTCCGCGGACACGCGGCCGAGATTGGCGATCTCCGCGCGTTGCCGATCGTTCTGCTCCAGCGTCACATCGACGCCGCTGACCGTTACGCCGACCGATTCCACGACGTCCTCGAGCATCGCGTTCATCGCGGACGTGCGGTCCGCCTGCTCGACCGCGAACGTCAGCGACCGTCCGACATGCTCGTCGACTTCGAGGAACGAATTGAAGATGACATCCATCCGCTCCCGCGTTTTGGTCATTTCCTCCAAGCCGAGCGTAACGGATTTTTTCTCCTGGTCGACCGAGCTGACGACTTGGCGGATGCCCGTCTCGATGTGGTGAACGATGCCCGAGGAACGCTTGATCGCTTGGGCGCTTTGCTCCGCGAGCTTGCGGATCTCTTGGGCGACGATGGAAAATCCCCGCCCGTGCTCGCCCGCGTGGGCGGCTTCGATCGCGGCGTTCAGCGCGAGCAGGGACGTCTGGCTCACGATCTCCTGGATCAAATCGTTAATCTCGCCGATCTTGGAAGCTTGCGCGATCAGGTCCTTGACCCGTTCCTCCATCGTACCGTGATTCACGGACAGATCGTTCATTACTTCGTCCGTATGGTTGAGAGACTTGCACACCTCGATGACGACGTCGCGCGTCTTGCGGCTACGGGTGCTAAGCTCCTCGGTCGCCCCGCGAATTTCCTGGGAGGAGGCGGACAGCTCTTGCAAGGAGGAGAAGGCTTCCTCAAGCCGGGTCATCGCCGTCTTGCTGTTCCGTCTCAGGATCTCCTCTTGCTCGGCCGCCCGGTCGGCGATCGCGTCCAGCTGTCCCATGCTCGAATCGACCTCGGTCACGGCCGCCTGCAGCCGATCCGCGGTGACGATCGCTTCCTCGATCATCTTCCGGAGCGCCTCGGGCTCCGCCGCGGAGGAAGCCGCCCCGCCTTCCGCAGAGGCAAAGCTCGTCCGGTTCGGACCGTCGGAACGTCTCGCGCCGTTGCCTTCTCCGCTAATCTTCAACCACCTTTGCCACTGCGCCATTCCCCTCACTCCGTTCCCCTTTTTTGTCACTTCGCGTTAGTTTTTCTGACATTATATAATGAAAAACGACAAAAAGAAAGGGACCCGTCGAAGGCCCCTTCAAAAAAAGCGCGTTCTTGCTTAGCGGTTGGATGGATTCGCGTTGTTTTTCCGCGCGGCGTTGTTCACCGCGTTGGCCGCATTATTGACGTTCGTTTCGGAAGCGAACTCCTCTTGATGCTCGTTGGCGTTGCCAAGCTTCTGCTTCTTGTTCTTAGCCACTGGTTCTCTCACCTCCATCCCTAGGATGGTCGGCGGAGATCGGGAATATGTATCAGCGGCCTTCGTCGTTCGCTTGCGTGCGAAGCCTGGCTTTGCTCCGATGGATCCGCGCCTTGACCGTGCCGACGGGCAAGCTAAGCGCGGACGCGATCTCGGCGTCCTTCAATCCGTAATAGAATTTGTAGAGGAGAAGCGTTCTCGTCACGGGGTCCAATTGGCCAAGCAATTCGGAGAGCTCCACCATCGACTCCGCTTCGGAAGAGAACATCGCGCCGGCGATTTCGTTCTCCAGCTCGGCGAAATTCCGCTCGTGGCGTCTGGCCCGGTTCGCATTCGAAGCCAGGTTGGAAGCAATCGCTTTCGCCCACGGGATCAGCTTGTCCTTGTCCCGCAGGGTGGCTCTCTTCTCCAAAATGCGAACCCATGCTTCCTGCACGACGTCTCCGGCGTCGTTCTTGTGCCACAGCTTGTGGCGTACGACCTTCAACATCTGCGCGTACAGCTCGCTTAAGACTTCATCCTCGGACCAGAACGCATCCGGATATTCGGAATCGTGGAGGAATTCCATCTGTCCAGCCACTCCTATTAGGACGCTAATTGAAATTAGTATTTTCATTCTATCATAATCGCGATAAAAAGAGAATAATTCCCATATCGTAGAAAAATAACGACAACGGCGTCGAAGCGTCCCCCGAATCGCGAAGGAACGAGAGCATTCGGCTTAGGGCGTTCGAGCCGATTTTTCCCCGGAGAAGCGGAAAGGGGATGCCCCATCCTGTCGATAGATCGACCTGAGGGGGCATCCCTTCTTGGGCGTACCTGCCGATTTCCGCCCCTAGGTGCCAAGCTTAATCGATCCGCTTGGACGCGATTTCCCCGGCGATCCGGGAGACGAATTCGTCCACCGGCTGAGCGCCGAGATCGCCTTCCCCGCGACGGCGGACCGATACCGTGCCGCCGGCCGATTCGTTCTCGCCGACGATCAGCATGTACGGAATTTTCTCCAGCTGCGCCTCGCGGATTTTGTAGCCGAGCTTCTCGTTGCGCAGGTCCGATTCGACATGGACGCCCGCGCGTTGCAGCTTCTCTTCGACTTCCTTGACGTACGGCTCGTACACCGGATTGACCGGAATGATCCGCGCCTGTACCGGCGACAGCCAGAGCGGCAGCGCACCCGCGAAGTTTTCCAGCAGGAACGCCGTCATCCGCTCCATCGTGCTGATGATGCCGCGGTGAATGACGACCGGCCGATGCTTCTTGCCGTCGTCGCCCACGTACTCGAGCTGGAAGCGCTCCGGCAGAAGGACGTCCAGCTGCGCGGTCGACAGCGTCTCTTCCTTGCCGAGCGCGGTCTTGATCTGCACGTCGAGCTTCGGGCCGTAGAACGCCGCCTCGCCTTCGGCTTCGAAGAACGGCAGCCCGAGCTCCTCCACGACCTCGCGCAGCATCCGCTGCGACGTCTCCCACATCTCGTCGTCCGGCCAATATTTCTCGGTATCCTTCGGATCGCGGTACGACAGCCGGAAACGATACTCCTTGATGCCGAAATCCTCGTACACCTGGCGAATCAGGTTCACGACGCGCGTAAACTCTTCCTTGATCTGATCGGGACGACAGAAAATATGGGCGTCGTTCAGCGTCATCGCGCGTACCCGGTGCAGGCCGGTCAGCGCGCCAGACATCTCGTACCGGTGCATCGTTCCGAGCTCGGCGATCCGGATCGGCAGCTCGCGGTAGCTCCGCATGTCGCTCTTGTATACCATCATATGGTGCGGGCAGTTCATCGGACGAAGCACAAGCTCTTCGTTGTCGAGCTCCATCTTGGGGAACATGTCTTCCTGATAATGCTCCCAGTGCCCGGAAATTTTGTACAGCTCCACGTTCGCCAGCACCGGCGTATAGACGTGGGTATAACCGAGACGCTCTTCGAGATCGACGATGTATCTTTCGAGCGTGCGGCGCAGCTTCGCCCCGTACGGCAGCCAGAGCGGCAAGCCTTGCCCGACCTCGCGCGAGAACGCGAACATCTTCAGGTCGCGGCCGATTTTGCGATGGTCGCGTTTTTTGGCTTCCTCGAGGAAATGCAAATGCTCTTCGAGCTCCGATTTTTTCGCGAACGCCGTTCCGTAGATGCGCTGCAGCATTTTGTTTTTGCTGTTGCCCCGCCAGTAGGCGCCGGCGACGCTAAGCAATTTAAACGATTTGATCCGGCCGGTCGAGGGCACGTGAGGGCCGCGGCACAGATCGAAAAACTCGCCCTGATCGTAAATCGTAATCGCAACGCCCTCGGGCAACTCGCGGATGAGCTCGAGCTTGAGCGGGTCGGCGACTTCCTCGTAGATGCGAATCGCCTCCTCGCGGGACACTTCCCGGCGGACGATCGGCAGGTTCTCCTGGACGATCTTCTCCATTTCCTTCTCGATTCGCGCGAGATCCTCCGGCGTGATCGATTGCTCCATATCGATATCGTAATAGAACCCGTCCTCGATGACCGGTCCGATGCCGAGCTTGACGTTGTCGGCCCCGTAAATCCGCTTGATCGCCTGCGCCATGAGATGGGCCGTGCTGTGCCGCATCACTTCCAGGCCCTCGGCGTTGTCGAGCGTTACGATTTCAAGCGAGACGTCGCCCGCGATTGGCGTGCTCAAATCGACCGCTTTCCCGTCGATCTTGCCGACGACGGCGGCTTTCTTCAATCCCGGACTGATCGACTGCGCCACCTCTTCGACCGTGACGCCCGCTTCATACGCACGAACTGCGCCGTCCGGCAGCTTGACTTGAATGGACATTCCGATAACCTCCTCGTTGTTCGGGAAACAAAAAAACACCTCGTCCCAAAGGGACGGGTGCTCGAATTGCGGCCCGTGGTTCCACCCTCCATCCATCGGCCGACTGGCGAACCGATGCTCAGGCATGTCGATAACGGTCATGAACCGGCAGGAAATAATGGCGGCGGACCCGGGCTCCCCGCGTTCCTCCCTGCAGCTCGAAAGGGGTATATGCCCGTCGGTATACGGGAGGAGCTCGCAGCCAAGGCTCCTCTCTCTGGACCGTCCGGATCAGGCATCGTTGTCTTTCTCAGCGCTTTTATGAACTCTCACTTTAAGTGGATATTCGTTAACGAACATTATACCGACAGCCGAGCGTGCCAGTCAAGCCCCTGACGCGCAAGTCCGGTCAGTGAGCGGGCAGATCGGGATACAGCGCCGCGCGTTCGCCGAAAATGCCGAGGATCGTGCGAATCACTTGGGAATCCGGCTCCGGCGTATGGATATACAATTGGCGCGGAGAGACGGCCAGCAGCCGGCTGACGACGAGGCTTTCTTCCTCTTGCTCCCCGAGCTCCCGGGCGGCGGCGCCGGGACACCCTGGCTCCTCATCCCCGGCTCCGCCATGCTCCAGCGGGCGCATATCCTCGTCCAGCAGGCGGAACGCGTGCCCTCCGGCATGCATGACGTGCACCGCGGGCGCGAGCGCTTCCTGCCATTCCACCATCGATTTCAGCAGCGCCATGAATTCCTGGTATTGCCTCTCCATCATTCTTTCCTCGAACGCCGCCTCTGCGGCCTCTTGAACCTCCGAACGGTAATCGCCCAGGCGAAAACGAAGAAATCCGTCCAAATGCAAGCTTTCGTTCTCCTCCAAATATCGGGAAAACCGGGAGGTCAGCTTCTGCAGCCTGCGCTCCCTGCCCCTGCCGCTCCACGTCTCCCCCGGTTCGTCCGGCTCTCCGTTCAGAATCGTCACCGCTTCCGCGATGAGCAGGTCGGCCTCGACCTCGTCCTTGACCCCGTATTGCCGCTTGAAGATTTTGCGGAGCAGCGCGGGCTCTTGCTCCGACAGGGCGTATTCCGCCAGCACTCTTCCCACCCGATCGCAGTAGCTTTTTTTCGAATGCGAGCCCGAACCGAGCGGGAATTGGCAGCGGATGACTCCGTCTTCCTGGCTCAGCTCCCATTGCACGCTGTCCACCGGATTTTCGGCCCCTTCGATCGTTCGGTTCAACATGACGGCGAGACGCTCCAACGACGGATGATCATGGACGGATCCGACGACGAACTCCATCTTTTTCAAATTCCCACCTCCACCCTTCAAGCTTGATACTTACTATATGGTGGCCCAAAATGGGATATACGATGGGCGATGGCGCTTGGTACATTTTATAAGAAAAACCGTAAACGCAAAAGACCGGTCCAAGCGCTTGGCGCTTAGCCGGTCTTCGGGACTTTTTGAACACGCACTGAAATGGATCAGTTCTGCATGACGTAATCCTTCGCGACGGATTCGTTGTCGCCGTACACCTTCAAAATTTCGTACTTCGTATTGCGCTGGGCCGGAATTTTGCCGCTTTCGCGAATCAGCTTGAGAATAAGCTCGATATTGACCTTATGCGTCGTTCCCGCAGCCGAAACGACGTTCTCCTCGATCATCGTGCTGCCGAAGTCGTTGCAGCCGTACTGCAGCGACAATTTGCCGACCTCCGGTCCCATCGTCACCCAGGAGGACTGGAAGTTGTCGATGTTGTCGATGGCGAGCCGGCTGATCGCCAGCGTCTTCAGATATTCCTCCGGCGTCGACTTCTCGCGTTTCAAGTTCGTGTTGTCCGGCTGGAACGTCCACGGGATAAACGCCAGGAAGCCCGGGGAAGGATAACCGTTGTTCAGGCATTCGTCCTGGGCGTCGCGCACCCGCAGCAGATGAAGCGCCCGTTCCTCGTACGATTCGCCGAAGCCGATGACCATCGTCGCCGTCGTGTTCATGCCGACCTTATGCGCGGTCGTCATCACTTCCATCCAATCTTTCCACGAGCCTTTCAACCGGCTGATCTTCTTGCGCGTGCGATCGTCCAGAATTTCGGCGCCGCCGCCCGGCAGCGAATCCAATCCGGCTTCGTGGAGCTGACGTACGACGTCTTCCAGCGGGATGTTGCCCGCGACGACTTGCATCTTGCGGATTTCGGCCGGCGAGAACGAGTGCATCGTGATGTCGGGAAAACGCTGCTTGATCGCGCGGAGCAGATCCAGGTAATAGCTAAAAGGCAAATCCGGGTTCGTGCCGCCTTGCATCAAAATTTCCGTGCCGCCCACGTCGATCGTTTCCTGGATTTTGCGGAAAATAACTTCGTCGGGCAGGACGTAGCCCTCCTTGGAGCCCGGCGCGCGGTAGAACGCGCAGAACCGGCAGTACACGTCGCAGACGTTCGTATAGTTAACGTTGCGGCCGACGACGAACGTCGTCACCGGCTCGGGATGCTTCCGCAGCATGATCCGATTCGCCGCATGTCCCATCTTCTCGATTTCGTCGCTTTCGTACAGCGCGACGATGTCTTCCAGTTGCAGCCGATCGCCGGCCACGGCCCCCTCCAAAATACGGTCCACTCGACTCATCGTCCGGACCCTCCTTCTTACTGGACTTCATGCCAACAGCTCATATGTCCATCGTAACATACAATCGCCGCGGCAGTCACCTAAGAGATGACGCCGCGGCGGCGTTCCCGATCGTTATTCGGTTGGCGCCGCGGCCAACCGATTGGCCGCCCGCGCGAATCTTTCCAGCCCTTCGAGAAGCAGTGACCTTGGGCAAGCCAGGTTCACGCGCAGGAAGCCCGCGCCCTGGCGGCCGAATACCGAGCCTTCGCTGAACGCGACGCCCGCTTGCTCAAACATCAGCTTCTTCAATTCCTCTGGTTTGTCCGAAATTGCGGTGCAATCCAGCCATACCAAATACGTGCCCTCCGGCTTGATCGCATTCACCTGCGGCAGCCGCTCCTCCACGAAGGCGAGCAAGGCGTCAAGGTTGCCCTCCAAATAAACGAGCAGCTGGTCCAGCCATTCGTCGCCGTGCGTATACGCCGCTTCGGTCGCCGCGAGACCGAAGTAATTTTCCATATGAATCGACAGCGTCTTCAGCATCGTATTGTATTTCCGCCGGATGCTTTCGTTCGGAATGACGACTGCGGCCGATTGCAGCCCCGCCAGATTGAACGTTTTGCTCGGCGCGATGCACGTCGCGGAAATTTGCGCGAACCGTTCGGAGATCGAAGCAAACGGCGTATGCTTATGGCCGGGGAAGATGAGATCGTGATGAATTTCGTCCGCCACGACCAGCAGGCCGTGCTTCGCGCAGATGTCCCCGATCCGGTCGAGCTCTTCCCGCGTCCAGACGCGTCCGCCGGGGTTGTGCGGCGAACAGAGCAGCAGCATTTTCGCGCCGGCTTTCGCCTGCTCCTCCAGCAGCTCGAAATCGATCGTATATTGTCCGTCCTTTAGGATAAGCGGATTGTCTACGATGTTCCGCCCGTTCGCCTTGATGACGTCGAAGAACGGATAATAGACCGGAGATTGCAAAATGATGCCGTCCCCCGGCTCCGTCTGCGTCAACACGAGCAGGCTGAGCGCGGGAACGACGCCGGGACTGCTCGTGATCCAGTCCTGTTCCACCGTCCATCCGTGCCTTCTTTTCAGCCAGCCGATAATCGCGTCATAATAGCCTTGCGTCCGCGCGGAATAGCCGTAGATGCCGTGGTTGGCCCTGCGCACGACCGCCTCTACGACTTCCTTCGGCGCTTCGAAATCCATGTCCGCGACCCACAAGGGCACGATATCGGCTCGTCCGAACAGCTTTTCCGATTGATCCCACTTGTACGAAGCGGTGCCCGTCCGGTCGATCCTTCTGTCGAAATCGTATTTCATCGTTGCTTCCTCCGATCGTTACCCGTTGATTTCCTTCTCCGCCGCTTCGATCGCTTGCCGCAAATCCGCCAACAAATCGTCCGCATGCTCCAGCCCGACGGAAAATCTCAGCAGCCGGTCGTCCACGCCGACCGCTCGGCGTATTTCCTCGGGGATGTCCGCGTGCGTCTGCACCGCGGGATACGTCATCAACGACTCCGCTCCGCCCAAGCTCTCCGCGAAAGCGATCAGCCTGATGTGGCGAAGAATCGGCTCGATCGTCCGGGCGTCCTTCATGCGGAAGGAGAAAATGCCCGTGTTGCCCGACGACTGCGCGTTCTGTATCTCGTGCCCGGGATGGCCGGGAAGCGCCGGATAATAGACTTCCTCGACGGAAGGATGGGAATTCAGCCATTCCGCCAACTTCGTCGCGTTATGTTGATGGCGCTCCATGCGCAGCGCGAGCGTCTTCATGCCCCTCATGAGCAGCCAGGAATCTTGCGGACCGAGCACCGCGCCGATCGAATTGTGCAGGAAGGCGACGTCGGCGGACAGCTTCTCGCCTTTCGTCACGATCAGACCCGCCAGCACGTCGTTGTGTCCGCCCAAGTACTTCGTCGCGCTGTGAACGACGATGTCCGCGCCAAGCTCGATCGGCCGCTGGAAAAACGGCGTGAGCAGCGTGTTGTCCACGATCGTCAGCATGCCTTTCGCCTTCGCCCAAGCGGACACCTTCGCGATATCGGTCACCATCATAAGCGGATTCGTCGGCGTTTCGATCAACACCGCCTTCGTGTTCGGCTTGCGAAGGTTTTCCAGCGCGTCCAGATCGTTCGTGTCGACATAGGACGCCGTTACGCCGAAGCGGGACATCACTTGCTCCAGCAGCCGGTACGTGCCGCCGTACAGATCGAGCGACACGAGCAAGTGATCGCCTTGGCCGAACAACGCGAACACGACTTGCAGCGCGGCCATTCCCGAGCTGGTCGCGAAGCCTGCGTCGCCGCCTTCGAGATCGGCCGCAGCCGTTTCAAGCACGGCCCGGGTCGGGCTCTTGGAGCGCGAATAGTCGAAGCCCGTGCTTTGCCCCAGGCGGGGATGGCGGAAGGCGGTCGCATGGTAAACAGGGAAGCTGACCGCTCCGGTTTGGGGATCGTTCAGGGACCCGATCTGGGCCAGTCGACTTTCGATTTTCATGGGCTTGACATCCTCCTAGCGCAACGGCGTGAACCGGCTCGCCTTGCCGAGCTCGTACGGCGTCGCTTGATAGACGTAATAGTTCAACCAATTGGAAAACAGCAGGTTGGCGTGAGCGCGCCAGGTCGACACCGGAGACCGGGAAGGGTCGTCGTTCGGAAAATAGTTTTTCGGCACGTTGATGCGAAGTCCCTTCGCCTTGTCCCGGTCGTACTCCCATTTCAGCGAAGTCGGGTCGTATTCGGAATGCCCGGTGACGAAAATTTGCTTGCCGTCGGCGGTCGCCGCGATGTACACGCCGGCTTCCTCGGATTCGGACAGAATCTCCAGTCCGGGCACGCTCGCGACTTCGGACCGGAGCACTTCCGTATGCCGCGATTGGGGTACGAAGAACGTCTCGTCGAAGCCGCGAAGCAGCGGCGTGTTTTTCTTCGAAACGCCGTGCGGGAATACGCCGAACATCTTCTCTCGCAGCGGATATTTCCGCACGCCGTAATGATGGTACAGCCCCGCCTGCGCGCCCCAACAGATGTGGAACGTCGAAGTGACGTTGTCGACCGTCCAGTCCATGATTTCCGTCAATTCGTCCCAATAATCCACATCTTCGAACGGCAGGTGCTCGACCGGCGCGCCCGTAATGATCATCCCGTCGTATTTCTCGTCTTGAATGTCGTCGAACGTCTTGTAGAAGCTCGACAGGTGGTCCGCGGACGTGTTTTTCGACGTGTGGGTCTTCGGGTGCAGCAGCACCGCTTCAAGCTGCAGCGGCGTATTCCCGATCAGCCGGAGCAATTGGGTCTCCGTCGTTTCTTTCGTCGGCATCAGATTCAGGATCGCAATTCTAAGCGGGCGAATATCTTGATGGAAAGCGACGCTTTCGTCCATGACGAAGATGTTTTCTTCCGCAAGCACTTCCTTCGCCGGCAAATTGTCCGGCACCTTGATCGGCATGTTCGATTCCTCCTTTGTCGCGACCAGCCGCCATCGTCGAACCAAATCAAAAAGACCCTTCTGAGAAAGGGTCGTGTATTCGATCGTACGCGCGCCCAATCTCATCTGTCAGAAACGCGTTCGCGTTCCCGCAAGAATTAGCACCGTGCGTCGCTAAGGTACGCCGGTTGCCGGGCTTCATCGGGCTAGTCCCTCCGCCTGCTCTTGATAAGATGGCCATCTCTATTCGGTTGTCGTCAAGCTAATCTTAATGTACCCGAAAACCGCAGGACAGTCAAGGCGGCGCGCCCCTGGTCCGGGAGCCGATTTTTCTCCTTGAAAGCTCGGATAGCGAGGATTATACTTATCACGTTAACCGCAATTATCGACAAGCCCGATCGAAAAAGGGGGGAGCCGGACATGGAAGGCGATAAGCCTAAGCCCGACGGTCATCGCATATCGCGTGCAGCATCTTCTTCCGCGGATCGCCATCCGCGCTTGTCCGGCTTCGCCGGGTAAGCCGGCCGCCCGCGGGAGTCGTTCTGCATGCTCGAAAACGGACGAACATGCAAAGGAGCGATTCCCATGAAAATCAGACTGGTTCACAAAGGCGACTTTACGCCGATCGAGAATATCCAAGATACGCTTCGCGCGCCGGACGAAGGCTTCTACTGGATCGACGCCGACGCGGACGACCTCGCCGTGCTTCAGCCGCTGTTCGGCCTTCACGACCTGGCCGTGGAAGATTGCCTCGCCGAAGAAGAGCAGCGCCCCAAGCTGGAAATTTACGAGCATCAATATTTTCTCGTCATCAACAGCATTCGCTTCGACGACGAAGAGATTTTCCTCCGCGCCTTGAACCTGTTTCTCGGCAGCCATTATATCATTACCGTTACCCGCCAGAAGATCAACGAGCTGCGCAGCGTCAAGCCGCTTCTGTGGGAGCAGGAGGTCGATTCGGCGGACCGTTTCCTGTACCACCTCGTCGACCTCGTCGTCGACAATTACATCGCGGTCGGCGACCGCATCGAAGCGCGGATCGAAAGCCTCGAGGAGAGCATCCTCATGCACACGAAAAAATCCCACCTGACCGAGATTATCGGTCTCCGCGGCGAAATCCTGTGGCTCAAGAAAGCGCTCGGACCGCAGCGGGATTTGATCGCGACGCTGAACAAAAAGGATCTGCGGCTCATCGACGGCGACCTGCGGAAATACTTCGGCGACATTCACGAGAACGCGGTCAAAATTTACGAGACGTTCGAAACGTATCGGGATCTGATGGGCAACTTGCGCGAAGCGTACCAGATGAGCCTGGCCAACCGCGCGAACGAGATCATGCGCGTCTTCACGGCGCTGATGACGATCTTCATGCCTCTTACGTTCATCACCGGCATTTACGGCATGAACTTCGACTATATCCCGGGCCTGCATCACAGGCTGGGCTCGGTCGCCCTGCTGTCGATCATGATCGTCCTCGGCTGCGGCATGTTCTATTTCTTCCGCAAGAAGGATTGGTTGTGAAGCGAATAACGGGCGGTCTTCGGCAACGAGTTCGGTTCGGTTGCGAGGATCGTCCGATTGCCGCGAGTTAGAGGCTTGTCCGGTCGCGACAGGCCTCTTTCGCAATGTTTGCCCCGGATTTCGGCGAATGACCGGCAGCCGTCGAGTAAAATCGCCGCATGACCGAGAGCCGCCCGGGTCCATCGTTGTATGATCTGGGGCCAGTCCGGGCCCATCGTCGATCGTAACGGACACAGCGGACCTTATTTTGCCGAAAACCCCGATTTTTGCGGGCGAACCGGACAGAGGATCCGCTATTTCGCTTGATCGCAACCAAATCGCGGTTGTTTGGCGCGAATAAACGCACCTGAGTCCGCAAAGGTGACAAAAGCCCCGTTTTTTCGAAAATAAGGGATCTGTGGTCCGATCCATCTCGGGGCAAGCCACGTTATACCTCTACGAGATGCCCCCTCCGCTCGATACTCCGCCGCATGCACGTTTCCGCGCAACGCTCCTCGCCCAAGCCCGACCTCCGGCGCAATGCAAAAGGGACGTCCCGCTGGTCAATCTAGGCAACCTTGCAGGACATCCCCTCTTTTCGCGTTAGCCTGCTTGGGTCACCCTGCCAGGCTTGCCGTCCGGCGATGCCGGATGCGCATCATGCGAAGCTTCTCGTAACGCTGCTCCGCCTCCTTGCCGCTCGCGACGTTCTCTCCGTACACCTTCTGGAGCAACGGCTTCAAATAGCGGTCTCCCAATTCTCCGAGCGCCGCTTCGATCTTGAGCGTCTCTTCCGGGGGCAGGCCGCTCAGCTCCCGCTCGACGAGGGGTAGCACGTCATACCCTTCCTCGTCGAGGCGCTCGATCCGCTCCAGCAGCATCCTTCTCGGACAGTTCAATTCCCCCTCCAGCTCGGTCAGCGACTTGCCGCCACGAATGCCTTCGAGCAACGCTCTCTTCTCCTTCACCACCGCCAGCGCTTGCCCGTACTTCTCTTCTTTCTGGCGGAACAGCCAATCGCTCAGCGTGGCGTCGCTCACCGCCTTCGGCACCCATTCGCGAAGCGGATACCCGTGCGCCCGCTCCATTCCCTTCAGCAGCTCGACGATCTCCTTGCCGTAGCGCTCCGTCTTCACTTGGCCGAAACCCGGGATCTGTTCCAGCTCCGCCAGCGTGTGCGGCTTGAATACGGCCAGCAGCTGCAGCTCCCGGTTCGTCGCGACCAAGTAAGCCGATCTCTTCTCTTCGGCGGCCTTGGCTCTTCTCCAGGTGCGCAAGGCCTCGGCGGCTTCGCTCGCGTCCTGGGAATCCGCGTAGCATTGCAGCACTTGCTGCAAGGCGGGGCGGCGCTCCCAGAATGGCGTATCCTCCAGCATTCCGTCGACGAGCGGCCGATATCCTTCCCTCATCTTCACGGCGACCCCGTGCCGGAACGCGGCCAGCAGCTCCTCCCAGCTCATCCCTTCGTACCACAGCGCCTCGACCTCGGATTCGCCGCCGTTAAGCCCGCGCCAGCCCGCGCTCCAGACGCCCTGCAGTTCGCCGATGAACACCTGCGCCCTCTCCTCGGCGTGGCCGAACGTCCTCTCGAACTGATTCATGAACACGACCTGCATATCGAACTCCTCCTTGTCCGCTTCCCGCGGATCCTGAAATGGCGTTCAAGCCGCAAAGCCGGTCGGAACGCGCGAAAGCACCTCCCGCCGGTCGGCGATGAGGTGCTTCCTCCATCGTGCAAACATGAACTGTCTTCAGATTATCAAAATTATCCAAGTTAGGCAAGTGCCTTTCGATCCGATATAATAAACGGAGCGATCCCGAGAGAAGGAGGATTCCGTCCGCCATGCATTTGAAAGATTACGATTTCCTGTCCGATTCGACGGAGCAAACGACGACCCGCTTCGTAACGTTCGTCACGCCCGCCCTGCACCGGTTCGACCTGGCCATCCTGACGACGAACCGCTTCTACGGCAAAAAGCTCGTGACCGACATGATGAGCGGCCGCAGCGCCATCCTCGGACCCGACGACCTCGAGGAGGAAGGCGTGCTCGAATCGGCGTTCCGCATCGGGGAAGAAGAAGCCGCCGAGCTGGCGCAATTTCTGACGCTCGTGCTCGGAGCGGTCAACTTTACCGACTAACGGGAGCCGGGAGCGGACATGATAACGGAAAACCTGTAAGAAGGAGGGATCGTCATGCCACCGTTCCGCCCCGAGAACAAACGGGAGACGACCGACCTGACGACGGTGGAGTCGCAGCGCAACGACCTCACCGCCGAGGAATTTCCCGAAGGCCCGTACGGCTCCCCCGCTCCCATGCGCGCCCTGGGGAAGAGCGCCCCGTGGCGCGACGACCAGCGTTCGCCCAACACGTTCTCTTACGAGAACCGCGAGCTTCACGAGGGATTGAACCGCGATTACCCGGGGGAAGACTTTCAGGACGAAAGCGAGAACGGCTAGCAAGGCCCGGCCCGGGCTGCAGATGCTGCGGCGTCGAACCCGGGCTTCTAACGCTTGCCCAGCTTCTTCACCTCGTCGATCGGCAGATCGAGCGTATCGGCCACTTGCTCCGCGGCAAAGCCTTTGGCGAGCAATTTGCGCACGATGTGCGAGCGCTCCTCTGCCATCCCTTCCGCTTTTCCTTCCGCTTTTCCGACCTCTTTGCCCTTCAACAATCCTTCTTCGACGCCTTCCTCATAGCCCCAACGTTTCCATGCCGGCATCAATTCCATAATCGCTTCCCCTTCCTCCGGATAGTCGTCCATCAATTCGCGCAGCATCCGTTCGTCCTGCTCGCGATCGGGCTGGAAATAAAGATCCGCAACCGACATCAACAGCGCCATACGCGCATCGTCCAGCTTTCTTCCAAGCCGCAAAATCATCCGCAAATACGCCAGGCGCATTTCTTTTTTGTCTTTCTCATTATACCCCATTTTCGCCAGCAGCGCAGCAGCTACGGGGTTTTCCGAATCCACGAAACGCTTCCAATGGTGCTGCCGAAGCTCGACTTTCAGATAGCGAAACCGGACAATCTCGTGCCCGGGAATGCTCATCGCGAATGTATCCGGCTCCTCTTTTCCTTCGTCGGCCGTGAAGATGGCGATCGGAATGATGAGGCGATGCTCCTTCCGGTGGCGCTCAAACAGACGTCCGAAGTATATGAACATCCGCTCCGGGAAGTCTTTCTGCCTCGACGATTGCGGCTCCATATGCACGAGAATGTAAGCATCAAGCGCTTTATAACGGGTTTCCAGCAGCAGATCGAGAATTTTCGCCTCTTCGCCGACAATATCGACGAGCTGCTCCTGCATCAGCAGCCTCGTATGGCTGTGATCCAGCAATACATCCAATTCAGGGAAAAACAGTTCGATAAATTCCGCGAAAAAGGTTTGCAGCAGTTTCTTGAACGCTTCATCATGCGGAGTCTGCACGCTCCGTCCCTCCGGTATATCCTTTGCGCCCACTTGTAAATCCCCTCCCCTCGGATAAGGCCGGAAACGAAACAACGCCGCCCGCTCCCGGTTCAGGGAGCAAGCGGCGTGTGCTTCACGTCCGTTTATCCTAATATAGATGAATTATACCAGACATTCAGTAAATTCGCCATATCCGCTGCTAGCGCAAATTCGGGCCGAACAGGAGCACGTTGCTTAGGTTGCGTCCCGGCGTGAACAGCTGTACGCCCTGCGAATAAATGCCGGCCGACGCGCCCCCGTCCAAGCCCATCGCTTCGACGGCGCCTTTCGCCCGCAGCAATTCGGCAACCTCCCCGTGCGTCGCCGAGCCGGTCGTCACCATCACGACCCGCCCGTCCTTCGTAATCCCGATGGCGCTTCGCGCGGCCCGCTTGGAGTCGCTCCCGTCCTTTTAGTCGACTTTGCCGTCCTCGATCAGCTTAGGCCATGCGTGCACGGCCGTGACAACGTCGTTCCAGCGAAGCAGCCGGCCATCCTTCCCGATCGGCGCCGCTCCGCCGCCCGCTCCCGCATCCGCGCCCATGAGGCTTAATCCAAGCGCTCCTGCTCCCAACGTCTTGACGAGAAAACGAAGCCTTTTGCCCACGAACAAAGCCCTCCTCTTCCGATTAATGTTATTTTCGGAAAGGAAGGGCTTGATCTTTAGAAGCCGAAATAATTTTTGGCGTTGCGGTAGCATATATCCTCCACCATGCCGCCAAGCATATCCATGTCGTGCGGGGCTTCGCCGCGCTCGACCCACTCGCCGAGCAGATCGCACAAAATTCTGCGGAAGTACTCGTGGCGCGGATAGCTCAGGAAGCTGCGGGAATCGGTCAGCATGCCGACGAAACGGGACAGCAGGCCGAGATTGGCCAACGCGTTCATCTGCTCCAGCATGCCGTCTTTCGTATCGTTGAACCACCAGGCCGAGCCGAGCTGGATTTTGCCCGGTATGCCGCCGCCCTGGAAGCTGCCCATCACCGTTCCGAGCACGTAGTAGTCCTTCGGATTCAGCGAATAGACGATCGTCCGCGGCAGCCCGGCCTTGGCGTCGATGCCGTCGAGCAGCTTCGTCAGCGGATACGCCAGCTCGCCGTCGTGGATCGAGTCGAAGCCCGTGTCCGGCCCCAACCGCGAGAAGGCGCGGCTGTTGTTGTTCCGGGAGGCGTGGATGTGCAGTTGCATCGTCCAGCCAAGCTTGCTGTACTGCTCCCCTAAGTGAAGCAGCGTATACGTCTTGTACTTGCTTTCTTCCTCCAGCGTCAACGTACCGCCGCTAAGCGCTCTCGCATAAATGTCGGACACTTCCCCGAGGCTCGTCTCGGCGTACAGGACGCGGTCGAGCGCATGATCCGATACCTTGCAGCCGACCTCGGCAAAATACGAGATTCTGGCGTCCAGCGCCGCCAGGAACTGCTCGTATGTATCGACCTTCGCCCCTGCCGCCTGCCCGAGCTTGCGCGCCCAGGACACGAACGTGTCGCGCCGAATCTCCAGCCCCTTGTCCGGACGGAACGACGGGAGCACGAGACAATCGAAATCCTGCAGCTCGCGAATCCCCCGATGATATTCCAGCGAGTCGGTCGGATCGTCGGTCGTGCAGATGACTTGCACCCGCTGCCGGCGGATCAATTGCCGGACGGAGAAATCTTCCCCCGCCAGTATCGCGTTCGCCTTCTCCCAGATCGCCGGCGCGTTCTTCTCGTTGATCGGCTCCTCGATGCCGAAATACCGCCTCAGCTCCAGATGAGACCAGTGGTATAGCGGATTGCCCAGCGTCGCGGGCACCGTCTTCGCCCAAGCGAGGAAACGGGCGTAATCGTCCACCCCCGGTCCCCCGGTCACGAGCGCTTCCTCGATCCCGTTCGCCCTCATCGCCCTCCACTTGTAGTGGTCGCCGTACAGCCAGATTTCCGCCAGATTGCCGAATCGCTTGTCCTCGTAAATTTCCTGCGGATTCAAATGGCAGTGATAGTCGATGATCGGCTGCCCGGCCGCAAAGTCGTGGTACAGCCGCCGCGCCGTCTCGCTCTGCAGCATAAAGTGCTCGCCCATGAACTCTTTCACTTCGTTACCGCTCCTTCACCGAAATTTGACAAGCTCGTCGACGCGCACCGCCTGCCCCGTCCGGATCGACCGGTTCGCCGCGATTCCCGTCAATATGCTTTTCGCTCCGTCGATATGATTCGCCGCCCGCTTGAACCGATCCTCCGTCGGCGTGCCGAAAATATCGTTCAGCAGCACCGGGTCGCCGCCGCCGTGGCCGCCTTCCCCTTCCTCGACCTCCACCTCGTAAGGGGCCGCGAACATCGGATAAACGGTGATCGACCTGGCCTTGAGCGCGCCCTCCTCGGATTTCTCGCCGCCCGAGTTGACGTAAGATTGCTCGACGATCGTCATCTCGATGCGCCCTTTCGTCCCGTTGAAGGCGATCCGGTAGCCTTCCCAAGGCAAATACGCGTTCAGCGAATACGTCAGAATCGCATTGTTTTTGTACCTGACCAGCACGCCCATCGTGTCCTCGATGCTGATGCCGTCGCCGAATACGCTCTGGTCGCGGCGATAACCGTCTTCGTGCTCGGCGTCCAGATAGAGCGCCTTCAGGTTGTCGTTCTCGTCCAGCGGCAGGGCGAACGGATCGTCCTTCGCGTTCGGATTGCCGGTCGCCCGGTCGTAGAACTCGGTAACGCCGCGCAGCTCCGCGTTCTCCTTGCCGTAGAACAGCAAATCCCCGAACGCGAACACCGTATCGGGCTCCGATCCGATCCAGAAGTTGACGAGGTCGAAATGGTGCGTCGACTTATGGACGAGCAGCCCGCCGCTGTTTCTTTTGTCCCGGTGCCATCTGCGGAAGTAGTCCGCCCCGTGCCGCGTGTTCAGCAGCCACTCGAAATGGACGGAGGTGACTTGACCGATCGCGCCGTCCTCAATCAGCTCGCGGGCTTTCGTATGGTGCGGCGCGTACCGGTAGTTGAACGTCACCCGCACGTTCCGGCCGGTGCGCGCGACCGCGTCCAGAATGTCCTGGCATTTCTTCTCGTCCACCGTCATCGGCTTCTCCGTCACGACGTCGCAGCCAAGCTCCATCGCGCGAATGATGTACGTGTGGTGAGTGCGGTCCACGCTCGTGACGATGACCGCGTCGGGGCGCTCCCTCGCGATCATCTCGTCGAACCGCTCCGCCTTGTAGGTCGCGACCCGACGATAGCGGTAGCGCTCCTCCAGCTGCCGGTTGGCGTAATCCATGCGGGTCTGGTTCGTATCGCATAACGCCAGCAGCTCCGACGTGTCGCGGAACGACGTCGCGATCGCCGAATAGAAAAATTCCGCCCGCCCTCCGGAACCTACCAGCACGTACTTTTTCTTGTCGCCCATATTGCTCACCCTTATCGTTGGATTGTTGTTCCGATAAGTGTAACTTACAGCAAACAAGCAACGATTTCTCCTTCTTTCCTGCTCAAAACCGCACAAATCCCGCTTATTTTGCTATAATGCAAAATAATCCCCCGCGAGAGGAAGCGTTGCCCGATGAATACGCCGCCCCTGCCGGACAGACTCGTGCACGGAAGCCCGTCCGATTCCTTCTACGTCGAATACGTTAGGCGCACCCGGCCCTTTACGATGAACATGCATCATTTCCACCCGTATTACGAGCTGTATTGCTTGCTGTCCGGCACGCGCGATTATTTCGTCCGCGACTCGACGTACGCCGTGGAAGCGGGCGATCTCGTGTTCATCGCCCCCAACGCGCTGCACCGGACGCTGCTCGCCGGCGACCCCGGGCACGAGCGCATCGTCGTTCACATCGACGAACGCTACGTTCGGGACGCGCTCGGAGAGCATGCCGGGCTGCTGCTCGGCCCCTTCGGGTCGGACGCTCCGATCGTACGGCTGCGCGGCGACCAGCGCCTGCGGCTCGACGCGCTCGCAAGCCGGATGCTGGAAGAGCTTCATGCCCGGCCGCCAGGCTACGAGCTAGCGCTTAGGCAGACGATCGCCGATCTGCTGCTGCTCTCCGCCCGCGCCGCGAGCGGCGGTCATGCGCCCGCAGCTTCCCTCTCCTCCCCGACGCATCGCAAAATGTCCGAGATCGTGCGCTACTTGAACGCGAATTACGGCAAGCCGATCAAAATTCGAGAGCTTGCCGATCGGTTCTACGTCAGCCCGTACCATATGAGCCGATCGTTCAAGGCGGCGACCGGCTTTACCATTATCGACTATCTGAACCTGACGCGCGTCAAGGAGGCGCAGCGGCTGCTCCGCGAAAGCCGTCTGCCGATTACGGAGATCGCGGCCCGCGCCGGCTTCGACAACTTCTCCCATTTCGGCAAAACGTTCAAAAAAATAACCCGGGCCTCCGCCCGGGAATATCGCAAGGAGCATAGCGCCGCCTCTCCACAATAGCATACAATGCGATGCAGAGGTTTCATTGCAACGACACGCTTTTCCTCGTTATTTAACTGTGAGTCTTCTCCGCCCCACCGCTTCAAGCAAGCCGTCTTTTCATGACCGTTCCGTCCTTTTATTGTTCCAATTGCTGCTTGTAGCGGTCATAAGCGGCAAGGTAGATGCTCTCCATTTCCCCGTAGCTCATGGATTTCACCTTGGAGACGTAATCCTCGAACTTGTCGAGAGATTCCGTGCCGACGATAAACTTGGTCGTCATCTCGTCAATATAAGTAAACATCGGCGTCTTGATTTCGCTTAACCGCTTTTCCTCCTGCTCCGTGAAATTAAGCGTCGGGAACAAATCGCGGAAGTAGCCCTTTTCTACGTAAGTAAACAACTGCTTCTCGACGTCCTTCGTGGCGGTATACTGCCGCTCGAACTGCTCGTCCTGGCGGAAGCCGATAAGCGGAACGATTCCGAGCCGCCACAGCGCTTTCGCCGAGCCTTCCGGGCTTTTCATGATTTTGTCTGTAAACCGGGGCTGGCCGTCTTCCCCGATCTCGTACGTGTCGCCCTCGAAGCCGAAGTTGGCGAGCCTTTGCCCCTCTTCCCCGTAAATATAGTCGAACAGCTTCATCGTCTCGTCGATATGCTTGTTGTTTTTGCTGATTCCCCAGCTGATCGGGTGCAGCGGCGCCTGCTGCTGGAACGTCATCGGCTTGTCGCCGGCGTTAAGCACCGGAGGAGGCACGACCTGGAAGTCGAAGCCGTCGATTTTCTCCGCCTGGGCGTTGGCGTTGAAGCTCGCCACGTAACCGACCCAGTGCTCGATCGCGCCGACCTGGTCGGAGAACACCAGACGTTCAAGATCCTCGTTTTTGTAGGTGAGAAACTCCTTTGCCAGCAGACCTTCCTCGTACCATTGGTTCATCGTGGTCAGAAAATCCTTAAAGCGGGGGTCGATCGGCGAAAACTTGATCGTGCCGTCCTCCTCGATCCAGCGGGTTCCTGCCGGGCTCGGCTGAATGCCCCAGGCGTCCGCAAAGCTCATATAAGCGTACGACGTCGTGGCCAGCGGAATTTCGTCGTTCGGATTGCCGTTGCCGTTGGCGTCCTGCTCCTTGAACGCCTTCAGCATGTCGTGCCAGTCGTCGATCGTTTCCGGCTGCTTCAACCGAAGCCTGTCGAGCCAATCCTGCCGGACCATATAACCCTCGGAGGTGCGTACGGCCGTCTGCAGCGATACCGCATAGATGTTCCCGTCTCCGGCCATGGCTATCGTCCGCTTGACCGGATCGTCAACCAGATGCTTCTGCACGTTTGGCGCCTTCTCCTTAATGAGATCGTTCAGAGGGATAAACGCCCCTTGCGGGCCGTATTTCTTGAAATTGTCCATATTCAGCGCGACGATATCCGGATAGTTGCCGGACGCGAGCATCAGCTTGAATTTTTGCTCGATCTGCTCGTAATCGCCCGTGACGAATTCGAATTCGAGGTTCAGCCTTCTGCCCAGCTCCTTCCAGAACGGCGTCTCCATCGTAATCGGCTCGTCCGGCACTCGACTCGTCACCATGATCGACAGCTTAACCGGTTTCTCCGCGCCTTCCGAGCTGCCGGACCCGGCTTCGTTCTCCCCGCCCGAACAGCCCGATAATACCGCAATGATCAGTAAAACGCCCGCCAGCAAACCCGCGACGGCGCGGCTGCCGGAACCTTGTCTCCACATGTTCTTTTCCCCCTAAATTAGCTCTTGATCGCTCCGATCATAACGCCTTTGACGAAATATTTTTGCAGAAAAGGGTACACGAGCAGAATCGGCAGGATCGCGACCATAATGGTGGCGTACTGGATCGTCGTCGGCACGATGTCGATGCCTTGCGTAATCGCGCGTTCGATCTCGGTGCCGAACGAATTGTCCTTGACGATTCTTACGAGCAGCACCTGCAGCGGCAAATAGCTGTCCTTCTGCAGCAAAATCATTTCCCACAAGTAGGAATTCCACTTGGCCACCGCATAGTAGAGCCCGATAACGGCCATAACCGGCTTGGATAGCGGCAGCACGATCCGAAACAGCAGCAGCATGTCGGAGGCCCCGTCGATTCTCGCCGACTCCTCCAGCTCCTTGGGCAAGCTGTCGAAATACGTGCGCATAATAAAGATCAGAAAAGCCGACAAAGCCGCGTAAATCAAAACGATCAATTGCGTATCGAGCAGCCCCAGGTCCCGGACGACCAAATAAAACGGGATCATGCCGCCGCCGAACCACATCGTCACCGCCACGATAACCGTTCCCGCGTGCCGGAACTTCCAATCCCTGCGCGAGAGCGGATAGGCCGCGAACGTGGTGAGCAGCAGGCTGATGGCCGTCCCGGCCGTCGTGTAAAATACCGTGTTGGCGTATGCGCGCCAAATGCCCTTGTATTTGAAAACCGTTTCGTAGGCGGCCAGGTTAAAGCCCTTCGGCCATACGGTCACCTCGTTGGCGGTTACGCTTGCCGTATCGCTTACCGACACGAAAGCGACATACAGGAACGGGTAAAGCGTCACGATGCATACTAGCGTAATCAGCATATATACGGCGGCATCGAACAGCCGCGAAATCCAATCTTGTCCCTCGCCGACACGGCGATCCATACGACTTCCCCCTTCTCACCAGAGCGACGTTTCCGATACTTTCCTGCTGATTTTGTTCGCCGTCACGACAAGCGCGAAGCCGACGATTCCCTGGAACAGCCCGACGGCGGTGGCGTAGCTGAAATTCGTTTCCAGCAGCCCCTTGCGGTACACGTAAGTATTCAGCACGTCGGCCGTCTCGTAGACGGTCGGATTGGCGAGCAAAATGATTTTCTCGTAATCGGATTGCAGCATGCCGCCCATGTTGAGAATGACCAGCATGATCGCGGTCGGCACCAGCGCGGGAAACGTAATATAGACGAGCTGCTTCCAGCGGCCGGCTCCGTCGATCCGGGCCGCTTCGTACAGCTCCGGGCTGATGCCGGCAAGCGCGGCCATGTAGATAATGGCGGAGAAACCGGCGCTCTGCCAAATGCTCATCGTGACATAGACGGTCCGAAAATAAGCGGGGTCCTGCATAAAATAAATGCTTTCCATGCCCAGCTTGTTCAGGATCGCATTGACAACCCCCGTGCTGGGCGACAAAAACTGGATGACCAGGCCGCATACGACAACCGCGGAAATAAAGTACGGCAAATAGGTGATCGTCTGGGTTATCCGTTTAAAGACGGCCTTCCTGACCTCGTTAAAGAGCAGGGCGAGAACGATCGGAACGGGAAAACCGAACACGAGACCGTATACGTTCAGCACGATCGTGTTGCGCAGCAGCCGATAGAAATACGGATCGCGGAAAAAGGATTCGTAATTTTTGAATCCGACCCACTCGCTTGCGGCCATCCCTTTCACGATGTTGTAATCCTTGAAAGCGATGACAAGACCGTACATCGGCCAATAAGCGAAGATAATATACCAGATCAGCACGGGCGCAAACAGAATGTACAGCCATCGGTTTCGAAGCAGATCCGTTGCCGCCGTTTTGTAGAACGATCGCAGTTTCATGCCGGCTTCCCCTTTCCTCACTTCAGCAGGCTGGCGTATTCGGCGACGGGCGGCTCCCCGTATCGGGAGAAATAGTCGCGGTCGAGAAATACGCCAAACGTCGTAATCGAACGAAAACCCAGTTCCTTGTAGTAGGAGACGTCATCCGCCGCGCGCGCCGCGTCGAATTCCAGCCTGGGCGCCGGCTTCTTCCATCCGCTGAAAAACGAAAGATCCAGCCAGTATTCGAGCGCCTGGGCCTCGTTTACGTCGAACACTTGCAAATGGTCGGCCAGCGCCCGGCAAAATTTCTCGTCGTCGCGCAGGCGAACGCCTCTTTGTTCCTTCGGACGATGAATGATCGGACCGGCCATCTCCAGAAAAATGCCCTCCTTCGGCTTCGCGCGAACGGGCGGAGCCTCCAGCGTAAACGTATACGCGAGGTGGGACAGCTTGGCGCCTCCGCGGACGGAACGAATCGCCTCGACGATCGTGTTGTTGACGATCAGCGTCTGATCGCTTGCCGAGTAGTCCCGGCACTTGTCGCACAGGCACCACGGCTTGTTATCGTCCGGCCACAGGTAATAGCGGTCCGTCGTCGGAGGAAGCAGCTTCGCCAGCTTGACCGCGTTCATGCCGACGACCTCCAGCGCTTCCTCGTTGGACGGACACATGTTGTCCAACGGCGTCCGATCGCCCCGCTCGTCCATGCGGAACCATTCCGGGAAACGGGAGAACCATTCTCTCGGCAGCAGCCAGCTCATCGCATGCAGCTCGTACTCCACTTCAATGCCCCGCTTCCGCATCGCCTCCAGAATCCCGCCCCCTTCTGCCGAACGGGAATAGGCGACGATCTCGTCGATTTTCTCGCTAAATCGGTTGTCCCCGCTCCAGTTATGAATGCCGAGCACATTAACGCCCGCCCGCTGCAGCAGCTCCGGCCAAGCTTCGTGCAAATCGTCCAGATCCAGCACAATTCCTTTTCTTTCTATCATCTGCAACCTCTCTCCGCTCGCATGAATGCGCTGTCATTGGCATATTGATCGGAAACGGCCGTTTCACACCCTTATTATAAGGAGCCGGGCGGGAGCATTGCATTCCATCTATTCAGTCACATATCTCATTATTTTGGTATAATGGTCGGGTAAACTCACGGGAGGAGCAGACGCCATGACAGACTCTCCGATTTATTTGACGGAATATCCGAACATGGACACGGTTTTTCCCTTCGCCATCAAAATCGAAACGGTCAACAGGGTCGTCCCGCACCGCCACGATTTTCTCGAATTCATTCTCGTTCTGGAGGGAAGCGGCGTAGAGATCATCAACGGCGTCGAGCACCGAATGGAGCCCGGAACGCTGATCTTCCTGCTGCCTTATCAGTTTCACGCCATCCAATGCCCTCCCGGCACGGAAATGCGCTTATATATTTGCAATTTCGACCTTGAACTGCTGCTTCACTCCCAGGGCGGAGAATACGAGCTTGCGTCGATCGTGCTGGAGGACTCCGAGGTGCTTCCGCCTTTCGTCCAATTGGACAAAGAACAATTGGAAGCGATTGCAAAAATTTTCGATACCATGATGGAAGAGTATGCGGGGGGTGCGCGGATGCGCAATATTTTGATCAAAGCGAAGCTTCTGGAGGCGCTTGTGCGGTTTGACAGGCTGCGCTATGCCCGGCATGCCGGGGCGCTGCAGGCGCGGAGCGATCCGCAACCCCGGAGGGCCAACTTCTGGCAGGTCATTCATTATCTTCATCTGCATTATCGCGAGGACATCTCCCTGGAGCAGCTTGCCCGCGTTTTCCATTACAACGTCTCGCATCTGAGCGAGCTGTTCAAACGGCGTTTCGGCCAGAATTTCACCCATTTTCTGCAAAGCCTGAGAATTCGCCATGCCTGCGGCCTGCTGGTGTCCACCGACCTTCCGGTATCGGCCGTCGCTTACGAGGCGGGATTCGGTTCGTTCCAGACGTTCTCCCGCGCGTTTCTTAAGCTGAAAGGAATAAGCCCCTCCGCCTACCGCAAGCAGCTGGGGCAGGGAAGGCTCGGACAGGCTTGAACCGAAGCAAAGCAAGGGCCGTCCCCGGTCGTCGGACCTTACGGGACAGCCCTTGCTGCGCGAGATGAACCGTATATTAAGAGACCGAAAGAACGAGCTTGCTTACGTCCTTTACGAGAATGTTGAACTCCAGCTCCTCGAACAGCGTTGCGATCTGCGCCTGATTCGGCTGCCAATGGCATTCTTCGACCGTACACGCGACCGGCGCCTCGCAATGGATCGTCGCCAGCTCGCGGCACAGGTGAAGCATCTCCAAGTCCGCTTCGATCTTCGCCCTGACGCCCTTCGGCAGCAGATGCAAGTTGTCGAGGATGCCGTCGATGGAGCCGTATTCGACGAGCAGCTTCGTAGCGGTCTTCTCGCCGATGCCTTTGACTCCCGGATAATTGTCCGACGTATCGCCGATCAACCCCTTGAGATCGATGAACTGCCGAGGGGTGAGCTGCTTCTCTTCAAGCAGCTTATCCGTATCGTAGACCGCGTAATTGGAAGGTCCCTTCTTCATAATGACAACCTTGACCCGTTCGTCGACGAGCTGAAGCATATCATGGTCTCCGGTCAGTACGTATACGTCCATATGCTTGCCGAATTGCTTCGACAACGTGCCGATGCAGTCGTCCGCCTCATATCCGGTAATGCCGACATTGGGAATGCCGAGACCGCTGACGACGTCCTTGACGAGATCGAACTGCGGAATAAGATCCGCCGGAGCTTCCGGTCGGTTCCCCTTATACGCGTCGAATTTATCCGTACGGAACGTCTTGCTGCCCATATCCCAACAGCAGATAATATGCGTCGGGCCGAACGTGCGGCAAGCGTCCAGCAAATACCTGACGAAGCCGAACACCGCGTTCGTCGGAAGGCCCGCTTTCGTTTTGCGAATGTAACCCCCGTACGCGTTGGCGTAATAGCCCCTGAACAGCAGCGCCATTCCGTCGACGAGCATCGCCCTCTGTTCCAACATTTTCCAACCCCTAACGAATCCCTTATTTTACCAATTATCGATAAAATTATCGATAATTGCATCGATAGGTCGAGTATATCACAGTCAGATGCTGAAGGATATGTACCAGCTCGATGCCCCTCCTCCATCGTTTGCGACCGAGCGTCCGGATTGGACCGTTCGCTCAGTCACAAGCATTATATCCGCGAGGCTATTCGTCCTCGTAGATACTAAAGTATGGATTGTTGGATCGTGTTGGAGAGAACGGATGCAACATCAAGAAGCGGGATGAACCGCCGTTTGTTATAATGATAACAATTATCATTTACAGGGAGTGTAGGATATGTCGTTCATCCCGCCAGCTCGTTCGCCCGAATCGCATGCGCCGTATCCTTTCTGCATTCCTCTCAAGCTTACGGAGCTTGCCGACTATGCCCTGGCCCGCCGCACGGAAACCGTACCCGGCCGCTCTCAGATTGTTGTCGTATGGGGAGGCAAAGGACACCTGCGGCTCTACGAGCAGCCGCATGAAGCCGGCCGCGGGTTTGCGCTGCTTGGCCGCCCTTCTTCGCCGAGCATAAATCTCGCGCCGGGAGCTTCCTTGCGGGGAATTCATATCGAATACGAGCATTACCCATCGAGCGCTGCCGTGGATAGCGGCTTACCGGAATTTGCGATTGTGCAGCGGTGCTCCTCAATTTGCTTGCGATTGGCCGCGGAGCTGCACAATGCATGGAAAGAGCCTAACAGGGCCGACCCTTACCGGGTGCAATTGCTGTTCAGCCGGTTGCTGTCCGAGCTTCATCAGGAAACGGCGGCTGCGCGCTTATCGGCCGAAGGATGGCCGGAGCAAGCGGTACAATTTATCGAGACTTATTACAACGAGGATCTGACGAGGGAGCAGATGGCCGAGAGAGCGCGTGTGAGTCCGGAGCATTTCTCCCGAGCCTTCCGCAAGCATACGGGCCGGACCTTTATCGACTATTTGACCATGCTGCGGATTCGCAGCGCCCAATGCCGCATTCTCGTGGAAAATACCGGGATGAACGCGCTGGCGCATCAAGTCGGATTCAAAGAAGGCCTGTACCTGAGCCGCAAATTCAAGGACGTCGTCGGGATGTCTCCAACTGCCTTCCGGCGCAAGCCCAAGCGGGTAGCCGCGCTGAACCTGAATCATACCGGCATCCTGATCGCGCTCGGCCAAACGCCGGAGCTTGGCGTCTATACGTCCTGGCTGGAGAAGAACAAGGCCCGGGCGCATGCGCAATCCGGAATCTCGCTGAACCCCAGCGAGCACACTCCCTCCACCTTGTACGAAGCGGTGGCCGAAGCCCGCCCGGACATGATTATCCATTACAACACCGCAACGGAGAACAGGAGCCTGCTTCCGCTTGCTCCCGTAATCGAGCTGCCGTTCCGCACGATGAGCTGGCGGGAACAACTGCTGCTGATCTCCAATTTGCTGGATAAGCGCCGGGAAGCCGAGCAATGGCTGTCCCGTTACGACGAACAAATCGACCGTATCAATCGGGCATTGGACGAGAGGCTCGGCCCAAGAGGCACCGCCATCGTATGGGAGATTGCGGACGACAAGGCATACGCGTGCAGCGGCAGCTACGGAAGAGGCGCGCACATTTTGTACGGAGACCTCGGATTCCGGCCTCCGCGTCAGGACATGTTCGCGCATGGCTATGTGGAGACGGCGGTGGAGGAGCTTGATTCGTATCCGGCCGATCACATTTTCATGACGGGGATGCCTTCCTGTCCGAAATCCCGTCCGTACCTTCAGCGCTTGTTCCATTCTCCTCGATGGTCGAAGACGGAGGCCGTCCGCAGCAAGCGGCTCTATTGGCTTCACGAGCCCGTCCTCTTCTGCGGCTACGATCCGCTCTCCACGCAGGCGCAACTGAACATATTGACGCGCCGGCTGCTGCCTGATCACAAATTTGCATGAACGAATGTCATTTCTACTCGTAGTCGAACGGGCGGATACCTTGTATAGTTTTCATTGAGAATGATTATCGATCGCACACAGGAGGGTATCTATTTTGCTGTACCGTTTTTTAACCTCGCGTAAAATTGCTTTTGTCGCAGCCGCACTATGTCTTGCTCTGCTCGCCGCCTGCGGATCGAACAACGCCGCTCCCGCCGCGTCTTCGCCGACGGCTTCCGAATCCGCCCAGCCATCCGCCTCGGAGAGCGCATCCGCGGAGCCGGAGTATAAGACGATCGACACTGTCAACGGAGCCATTCAAATTCCGGTTCATCCCCAGCGCATTGTCGCCGAGGAATACTTGGGCAGTCTGATCGCCTTGGATGTTATCCCCGTCGGGGCCCCGGGCCTTACGCTGCAAAACTATTACTACAAGGAAGCTCTTGCTGGCGTGGCCGATTCGGGAACGTACGGTTCTCCTTCCCCGGAAGTAATCGCGAGCCTGAACCCGGATCTCATCATTACGGGCAACAAGGACGTATACGAGACGTTGAGCAAGATCGCTCCTACTGTGGCGGTTCCCTACGGAGAATTAAAGAACGCCCATGAGGAGTTGACCTTCTTCGGCAAGGTGCTGGGCAAGGAAGAGGAAGCCAAAGCGTGGTTGGAGGAGTACGACCGCCGGATCGCGGAGGCCAAAACGAAGGTGGACAAGGCTATCCCTGCCGATGCGTCCTTCTCGATCATCGAGAGCGCCGGCAAGTCGATCTGGGTATACGGCGACAACTTCGGCAGAGGCGGTCAGCCCGTTTATCAGGCTCTGGGCCGCAAGCCTCCCGCCTCGGTGGCGGAGCAAATCATGGAGAAGCAGTGGGCGGAAATATCCGCGGAGATGATCGACGAATATGCGGGCGACTACATTGTACTGACGTCCAACGAACGTACCGTGGAAGACTTCAAGAAGGATCCGATCTGGAGCAGCATCCCGGCGGTGAAGAACGACCGCCTGTACGTCTGGCCGGAGGAGCGTTCGTGGTACTACGACCCGATCGCGGTGCTCGCTCAGACGGAAGAACTTGTTAAGTGGCTAACCGAGAAGTAAGGCTCAGGAGCAACGGCGACAAGTCCGATCCAGGGGATGTCCCATAAGTAAACAGAGTCGTAGGAAAAGATGATAGATAGAGAATATTGTTGTGCATGTATCTCCTTCCGTTGCGAGATCCCCCACAAAGTGACGTTAAGCTTCGATGCTTATTCCGATTACTTTGCGGGGGCCCCGAAACGCGATCCTGAAATGGGAATGGTAAACCTGTAATAGGGTAATTTCAGGACCTTATGAGGCAGCAGATGGTAGCGGTTATCCGCAGGGGCGGGCTCCCTTCGCATGTAGCCGTCGGTCTCAAGCTTGGCGATGGCTTTGGCCGTTGTCGTCTTGTCGATGAGCAAGCTTTCGCTTAACCTCTTCTGCGTAATCGGCTCTTGGCCGGCGATCGCCATCAGAAATATATACTGTCCGCTCCCGATCCGGAATTCAGCCAGCTCCGCCGCTATCAGTATCTGCATATGCCGGTTAATCGCCGAAATGTATTTCCCGTGCGATTCTACAGCATCCTTCGATTCGCCGGCCCAATTCATCTCCATTCTCACCTCCGTCGCTTAAAATAGAATGTCTTTACAACTAATTTCAATATACGCCATATAGGATGCTATTGAAACTATTTTGATAAAAGGAATGAATCACATTCGAAGCACGGGATGTCATAAGTTTTATCCCTCTTGAAATTCATATAATTCCGATTATAATAGTGAGTATAAGAACGGCGCCCAGATGCCGCCAGAGCTTGGTACGCCGCGCAGGTCGAGCATGGCCGCTCCGTCCAGCGGGCTGGCAGCCAACCGCCAATTGACCAGATCGCGGGAGTGATGGATTTGCGCTCTGATCCGAAATGCTTAAGCCCGATTTACCACAAATACAGATCGTTGCCCTTCAGCTTGAAGAGGGCTTCCATAAAATAATAGTCGCCGTAAATGATGGCATGATGATGAGATTTGGCATGGTAGGCGCCGGAGCCGTTCTGCAGAATCGCATCCGTCTCGCGGGACCAGTCGCTGCGCGACGCATCCAGCGTCTTAAGCAGCTTCAGCGCCGCGTTCAGATAGACGGTCTTCTCGTACGTTCCGACCGCCTTGGCGATCTCGATCAAACCGCATGCCGCGATCGCCGCCGCCGTATCGTCCTCGCGGCGAGGCTCCGCCGGTTGCCGGAAATCGACCGGAATGACGCCGCTGTCCGGAATATTGGCCATAAAATAATGCGCGATCCGCTTCGCCGTCTGCAAATATTCTTCCTTGCCGGTACGAATATAGCTCATCATGAAGCCGTACAAGCCCCAGGTTTGCCCCCGCGTCCAGGACGAGCCTTCCTCATATCCTTGTCCGCCGTACGTTTTCACGATTCCGCCATGGAACGGGTCGAATTCGACGATGTGATGAACGGAGCCGTCCGGTCTGACGAAAGCTTCCATTGCCGTATCGGCATGCTTCATGGCAATTTGCTTATAGCGCGGATCGCCCGTTTCCTCGGTAGCCCAATACAGGAGCGGAATGTTCAGCATGCAGTCGATAATGGCCCAGCCCCGCGTGTCTCCTTCCTTCAGATCGTTCCAGGCGCGAATGAAGCCTCCTGCCAAATTGAACCGTCCCGCCAGCAGATTGGCGGCGTGCAGCGCGCGCTTGCGCGACTCCGGGTTGCCCGTCACTCTGTAGTTGGCTACGCTGGTCGGCAGCCACATGAATCCGACGTCGTGATGCAGGCCGTAGAATGTCTGAAAGCATTCATCCAGCTTCTCTTCGGATATTTGCGCAATCTCTTTATATTTGTCGAGACCGGTCTCGTGATGCATGAGCCACATCATGCCGCCCCAGAAGCCGTTGGTCCACCAGCAGATGCCGTCCGCTTCATCGCCTGTCGGGTTATCGACCGAACGATCGTCATACGTGCCGTCGATCGTCGTATAAGGAATTTTGTTGCGCGTTTTTTCGCTTACCCAGTCCATCTTGCCTGCAATCTTGACGATAACCTCGTCCAACCATTGTTTGTCCTTCGCCTGAAGCAATTCGCTTGACCCTCTTTCTGTTGGTGGAATGAGCCTATTATAGCTTCCGCTCGCAGCGCAAAGTTGCTTGGTGCCCGATCGTCCCGCGCTCATCCTTTGATCGCCCCCGACGACACGCCCTTGACAAAGTATTTCTGCAGCGACAGGAACGCGATCAGCACCGGCACGAGCGACATCGTCGTGCCCGCGAAGATCATATCCCAACGCGACGAAAATTCGCCGACGTAATAGAACAGCTCGACAATCATCGTCTTCGTCTGACCGGACGGCAACACGAGCATCGGCATCAGAAAGTCGTTCCAGATGCCGAGACCTTGCAGCACGACCATGCTGGCCGTGACCGGACCGAGCAGCGGGAACACGATGCGCCAGAAGATGCCCAGCCGGCTGCAGCCGTCAATTTCTGCCGATTCCTCGATTTCGCGCGGCACGCCCTTCAGGAAGCTGGTGTACAGCAGGACGCCGAAGCCGACCGATCCCGCAATATAAATCATGATCGGCCCCGCCAGATTGCCGAACAGGCCCATCATCTTCAATTGCTTGAATAGCGGAATCATATACACCTGGAACGGCACCATCATCCCGAACAGGAAGAAGATATAGACGGCGTTCGTCCATTTGCGGTTCGTCCGTTCGATCGCGTAAGCGGCCATCGGAATGACGAGGATCATCGCCGCGATCGAACCGAGCGTCAGAATCGCGCTGTTCAGCATCGCTCGCGGATAATCCGTCTTGGTCAGCAAGTACTTGAAGCTTTCCGTATAGAATTCGCTCGGGAAGGCGATGGCGTCGCGCAATATTTCCGGGTTGGACTTGAACGCCGACATGATGTTGAAGAAGATTGGAAAGGCGAACACGATGGCAATCAACAGCGTCGCCGCAAACAGGATGATTTGGCCGGCCGTCACCGGCGTTTTCGCTTTTTGGCCCATCCTACATCTCCACCTCCCGTCTGCGCAGCACGCGAATCTGAATGAGCGATATGATCAGAATGAGAATAAACAAGACGATCGCCAGCGCGGTTCCGAAGCCTTGCCGTCCCTCGCCGAAGGCCACCCTGTATATAATGTAAGTCAACGTTTCGGTTGCGAAGCCCGGTCCTCCGTTGGTCATGACCGCTATCTGATCGAACAGCTTCAAGGAATTGATCATCGACAGCATGACGCATACGGTCGTCGCGCCGGCCAGCAACGGGAACGTGATATGCCGGAATTGCTTCCACTTGCCCGCTCCGTCAATGCTTGCCGCCTCCAGCAGCTCTTGCGGAATGCCCTGAAGGCCCGCCAAATAAATAATCATATAGTAGCCGGATGCTTTCCATACCGTTGACAGTATTATTGAAATGAGAGCAAAATCGGGGTTCCCGAGCCAATCCGTCTTGAGAACGCTTAAGCCCAGCGCATCGAGCAGCTGGTTGACCACCCCGAAATTGTAATTCAAAATAATCATCCAAATGAAGCCCATAATAATGCCGCTCATCAACACCGGGAAATAAAAGATGCTGCGGAACAAATTGCGAAGCCAGCGCACCTGATCGACGAGGATCGCCAGCACGAGCGCCACCACATTTTCCAGCAGAACGAGGGAAACCGCCACGATAATCGTATTGGTCAGCGCGTTGCGAACTCTCGGACTTTCCCCTATTTCTTTAAAGTTGTCGAAGCCGATGTAACGAATGTTGTCGCTAATGCCGTCCCATGAGGTAAAGCTGAGATAGATGCTGCTGAACGTGGGGATCATCACAAACAGGCTGTACAGCACGAACGCCGGCAATATAAACCATATCGCGTAGCTCTGCCACCTTTTTTTCTTTTTTCCGATCATTGCCGCGGCATTCATGACGCTCTCCTCCTGCCTCTGTAGCCGAATACCCTCCGCCGTTAGGCAGAGGGTATCCGCTTGTCGATCGCCTAAGCCATTCGGCCTTATTGTTGATTGGCCTTCACGTTATTGTCGTATTCGGTGTCTGCTTGCTGCATGTATGACGTTACATCTCCATCGTTCACGACTAGGTCTTGCAGCAGCTTGTAGAACCAGTTGCGGAATTGCGGCGGAATCGCGTTCTCGCCGAACCACTGATTGATCATCATCGATTTCTCCACCGAGGAATCCGCCATCAGTCGAAGCACTTCCTGCATATGCTCGTTCGTTTCGTAAGTAACCTCGGCTGCCGTCGTCGGAATGCCGTTTACAGTTGCCAGGTACGGGCTGTATTGAGCCGGGTCGAAGAAGAACCGGATGAATGCCTTGACCGCTTCCACCTTGTTCGCATCTTTGGCCGCTTCCGCGGAGAGAGACCATCCGGCAAGCGTCGGCAAGCCGTTCACGATGAGGGAGCCGTCTCTGTTCGGCAACGCATAGAAGCCGTATTCGAAGCTCGGGTCCGCCTCCGTAATTTGTCCGAACATCCACGGACCGGAATAGAGCTGCGCCGCCTTGCCGGTGACGAGCATCGAAGCCGTCTGGTTGTCCCCTGTGCTCAGCCAGCCTTTGTCCACATATTTCGAGAACAGCTCCTTGTAGTCGCTAATCGCTTGCACCATGGCGGCGTCGGTAAAGCTCGCGGTTCCGGCCGTACGCTTGGAGTTCCAATCCGGGTCCTCCTTGTACACGTTGTTGATCAGGAAGTAATTGACCCAGAAGCCCATGTGGAAAATATCTTTGCCGCCTGCGACGATTGGCGAGATGCCGCTGGCGAGAAGCTTCTCCTGGATGGCGATAAATTCGTCGTACGTCTTCGGCAGCTCGGTTACGCCGGCGTCCGCATACGCTTTTTTGCTGTACATAATGCCGTTCGGCGCGTTGCCCGTCAGCGGAGCGTTATAATATTTGCCCTCGTACTGCGGCAGATAGGTGAACAGGCTGTGCAGCTCTTCCGGCAGCTCGGCCAGCTTGCCCGCATCCGCAAACACTTTCGTGTCGCGCATTTCCACCAAATCCGGGAATTCGCCTACCGCGTCTTTCGTCTTCAGCCAATCGAGATAGGAATCGCTCGTCGTCTCGCTGATGTTCTTGATCGTAATGTGCGGGTTGGCCTTCGTAAAAGCGTCGATGGTCGTTTCGATCGCTTGCTTCGTGGCCGGGTCGCCCGTAGCGTATGCGATCGAGATCGTAACCGGATCGGGCTTGTTCTCCGCCGAAGCTTCCGTTCCCGACGGGGCAGCGGACGGCGCGCTGGAACTTGCGCCGGAATTGCCGTTATTCCCGCCGCACGCCGTCAGGGTCAACGACGTCGCCAGAATCACGGAAAACAATTGAAATAACGTCTTTTTGGCCATCTTTCTGTGTGCCTCCCTTTTGTGTTTAACAATGTAAAAGCATAATGTTTGACTTGATCAAAGATTAACACCGGCCGTTTTTGTTCGGAATGAAGTTTTTTTAGCCTCGTGTGCGGGTTATTTAAGATGTTTCTCGATGAGCGGAAAAGTCAGTTGAACGGAGGTTCCCACATGCTCCATGCTGTTGATCGCCAGCCCGAAATCGTCCCCGCATATCGTTTTGATACGGTCGTGCACGTTTTTCATGCCTACGTTTTTGCTGGGCGCCTTGGGCTCGGCAAGCAGGCTTTGCAGTTCTTGCAGCCTGGTCTCCCCGATTCCGGCGCCGTCGTCGTAGACGGTTACGACAAGCTTGTTGCCGGCAATCACCAGAGACACGAGTACGCTGCCTTTCCCGCCCTTGGGCCGGATGCCGTGCTGAATCGCGTTCTCGACGACGGGCTGCAGCGACAGCTTGAGAATTTGATAGTCCCTCCTCACATCGTCCGCCACCTCCAGCCGCAGCTCGATCCGGCTCTCATACCGCACTCGTATGATATAGAAATAATCCTCCAGATGGTTCAGCTCGTCCTGAACGGACACCCAATCCTCGCCGTAATCGATCACATATTTTAACTGATTGGACAACGCCAGAATCATATCGCCCACTTCTCTATCGTCGTTGTAGACCGCGTTCATGCGGATCACTTCCAGCGTGTTGTACAAATAATGCGGGCGGATCTGGCTTTTCAGCGCGCTCAGCTCCGCTTGCTTTTGTTTGATTTCCGCAACATAGGCATCCTCGATAAAAATTTTAAGCCGCTCCACCATTCGATTGAAGCCGAAGGCCAGCCGGCCGATCTCATCCTTGCCGTAATTCGCGATCTGAGTGTTCAGATTCCCCATTTCCACCTTGTTCATATGCTGCAGCACATTGCGGATTGGCGCGGCAAGCCGTCTGGAGAACCACGTCCCCATCGCCAGCAGCACGATCGAGCATACGATGATCGCGATATATACGGCCGATTGCGTGGAGGTCAATTGCTCGAACAGATTCTGCTTCGACACCCGCATGAATACCTGTCCGTTCAAGTAGGGAACTTCGTTCTTGAACGTCAGGACGCCGCTGTCGTCGGAAAATTCGAGCGTCAAGGCCGAATCTCCATTGGCGGCTTCGGTTCTGCTGTAATACACCCGGTTGTCGCCGTCGAGCACATACAACTCGTCCTCCTTGCTCAGGTTCATCTCTTGGAAAAAGCTGTCCAGTACGCCGGCGTCCACGTCGATGAACAGGCTGCCGACCACTTTCGGTTCCGGCATCAGCGTGCCGGAGATGTCGATCAGATTGCGCGCGAACGTAATTACCCTCTGGTCGGGAGCATTATAATAATGCTCGCCGTGCGTCGGATAGATGGCCAGATGGTTCGGCCGCTCCGCCAGCGGCTCCAGCCATTCCGCAACGGGCAGCTTCTCCGCAAGCAGCGGCTTGCTCTGTCTCGTCTGATAGTAGAGCTTGCCGTCCATCGCTCTCACAAAATAGACGCTCCGAATATTTTTGTCGCTATACAATACCGTTCTCAGAAAGGCGGCGATCGGAACGCTGTTGATCTGCTCATACTGATTCACATTGGCGGTCTGATCGACGGAAAGCGTAGGCGAGTACCCCTCGTATCTTCCCGTATACATGAGCCGTGTAATTTCGTCGTAGTCGGAAAAAAAGTTGTTGATGTTATAGCTCAAATAAAGGGACATCTGATTCAGATTGTTGATCGTGAACTGCTGCACGTGCCCGGTGAACGTCCGAAGCGAAAACATGCTTAACGCGATAAGCGGGATCATGCCGACCAGCAAAAAGGCCGCCGCAAATTTCACGAACAGGCTGTTCCACCATTTTCGGATAAAAGCCATCTCCATCCCTCTCCTCCGCGAACGTGGAAGAAAGCATGTCCGCCGAAAGCGCATGACCGAATGCGCGCAAGGCGAAGCATGCTTTCTTGATCGTCGTTACTGCCTGATTGAATGTTTGAACTCCTGCGGCAGCTTGCCAGTCTGCTTCTTGAACATATCGCTGAAGTGGCGGGCATTGTTGTAGCCGACCTTCTCCGCGATTTCGTAGACCATCATGTCGGTGCGGGTCAGCAGCTCCACCGCCTGCTTCATGCGCAGATCGGTCACGTATTGCTTGAAATTGCGCTTCATATGCTTCTTGAAGAAGCTGCTGAAATAGTACGGGTTCATGAAAGCGACGGCGGCAACCGACTCCAACGTGATCTCTTCGGCATAATGCTCTTCGATATACCGGACAACGCGGGCAAGAAGGGTGTGCTCCTTGTTTTCCGGCTTGTCTCCGATCCGGTTGTACAGCTCCTGCAGCATGTCGTATACGCCTTCGCACAAAGCCTCGTACGTCTCGTATTTCTCGAGCCTGCCCTGCAAATGCTGAATGTCGAACCCCCAGGCCGACATCGGCACGTCCGCTTTTTTCACCTCTTGCACGATATGAACGAGGGAAGAAAAACAAGTCGATACGGCCAGCTGGCGATTGCCGATCGAAGCCGACCCGATCACGCCGAGCAGCGATTTCATCGCCGACAGCGCGCGTTCCCAGGAGCCCCGGGTTAGCGCCGCGACGATCTCGGATTGATGCGTAAACCACTCGTTCTCGGCATCCTTCTTGCGGTCGACCGGAGAATAGACGATGACCTTGTGCAGCCCTCGGAAATACGTCATCTCCAAAGCTTCGTTGGCCTGCCGGCAAGAAAGCTCCAGATCGAGCAGCTCGCGGACCGGACTGCCGAGCCCGACCGAAACTTTCAGCTTCAGGAACTTCCCGATATGCTCGTGGATGTCGGAAGCCAAGCCGAAGGGCTGCTCCCGATCGAAGTGATCGAACAAGAAGATGTGCCGGCCGTTGCGAATGAACGCGCTCCCCGAGCCATAGCCCGTCAAGCACTCCGACAAAATGTTCTGAATGGCGAATTCCACCAGCTTCTGCGTCTCGTTCGGCCAGCGTTCGCTGTCGTTGCCCGCCGGGTCGACCGCGAGCGCCCCGACGCTGTGCCACGGGCCTTGAAACCGCTCGCTGATGCGCCCGTACGCTTCCGATTGTCCCGATAACGCGCCTTCCGTCAGCTGCGCAAGCCAATTGGCGATCTCGTCGTCCTTGCTTTTTCTCTCCAACATTTGCAGCTTATCTCGTCTTCGGCCTTCCTCGCTTTCATTGCGGATCATGGCTATAGCTTTCGTCAGCACGTTCTCCAGCTCGTGCTTCTTGATCGGCTTGACCAAATAATCGACCGCGCCGAAAGCTACGGCATCCCTCGCATAGGTGAACTCTTGGTAGGCGCTGATGAACACGACTTTCGAAGAAAGCCGCTGCCGTTTAAGCTCCTTGATCATGTCTATTCCGGTCATATGGGGCATGCTGATATCGCTGATAATAATGTCCGGCCGATGTTTTTCAATGCAACGCATCAGTTCTTTGCCGTCATATGCCAAGGCCACGATTTCGATCCCGAATTCATCCCACGCGATCAGCTTGCCAAGCCCTTTCAAGATCAACGGTTCGTCATCCGCAAGCACAGCGGTTACCCTCATGATGGCTGCTCCTTTTCTCCGTTCGCGAAGGTAGATGGTTCATGATCTCATCCTACCATATGGACTCTAAGCCGAACTGCAACGTTTCTAAGAAGATTGTCGGCTTTTTTAAGATGTTCCGATTGCTTGCCGGCATACGGAAACGGGGATGTCCCGCAAGGTCGTGAGCATGACCTGGGAACATCCCTGTTTCGAGCTTATTGGGCGAACGCCGGGAGGCGGAGGCGCTTCGCGAGAGATGTGCTCGCGCGGCTTGCCTCAAGCGATCGTTCGGACTACAGATCCGTTATCTGTGAACAAACGGGGGTTTTCGGCACCTTATCGGACACAGTTGCGCTTATTTGCCTCAATCCAGCTTGATTTGCTTGTTCGAAAGCGCAATAGCGGATCCTCTGTCCGAATCACCCGCAAAAACCAAGGCTTTCGACAAAATAACGTCCGCTGTGTCCGATCCACTCGATGACGCTACCTTCGATTACCGTTTCAACCGCCGATACACCTCCGGTTACCGATCCACCGCCGACGTGCCTGCCGGTTTCCATTCATTTGCTGACGTCCGTGCTTTTGGAACTTGGCGGCGGCGAAGAACGGAGGAACCGTCCGATTCGTCCCGCCGCTTCCCGCAGCCTGCCTTCGTCCTCGACCAGGGCCAGCCGGACAAACCCTTCGCCTCTTGCCCCGAACGCGTTGCCCGGAATCGACGCGACGCCCGCCGACATCAGCAGCGCCCGCGAGAACGCCCGCGAGAACCAGCCTTCCGGGACCGGGGCCCACAGGAACATCGTCGCCTTCGGCAACGGCACGTCCCATCCCTCCTCGCGAAGCGCCCCGACGAAGACGTCCCGGCGCCGTTCGTACAGGCCCGCGATCGGCTTCGGGTCGCGGATGTCGTTCTTCAGCGCCGCGATCCCGGCTTCCTGCGCGCCGAGATAGACGCCGAAGTCGATGTTGTTCTTCAGGTCGCGCAAACTGGCGATCGCTTCCTGGTTGCCGACCGCGAACCCTAGCCGGGCGCCCGCCAAGTGAAAGGACTTGGATAACGAGTGGTATTCGATCGCGACTTCGGCTGCGCCCGGAACTTCCAGCACGCTCGGCGGACGCAAGCCGTCGAACGCCATCTCGCTGTACGCGTTGTCGTGGACGAGCAGAACGCCATGCCGTCTCGCGGTATGCACGGCCCGTTCGAAAAACGCCAGGTCGGCCGTCGCTGACAGCGGATTGCTCGGGTAATTCAAAATCATGAACTTGATCTTATCCCAGACGGCTTGAGGAATCGCGTCGAAATCGGGCAAATACCCGTTCTCCGCCAGGAGCGGCAACGGGATCGCCTCGACGCCGGCGACCGCGAGCCCGGCGCCGTAAACCGGATAGCCCGGCGGGAAGCAGCGCGGCGTCTCCCGGATCCGTAATCGCGAGCGGCAGATGGGCCAGGCCGTCCTGGGTCCCCATCAAGGAAAGGATCTCGCGCCGGGGATCGAGCTCGACCCCGAACCGGCGGGCGATCCATTCGGCGACCGCCTCCCGGAACGCGGGCGTGCCTTCCGTACCCGGATAGCGGTAAACGTCGGGCCGCATGCTCGCTTCGGCCAGCGCGGCGCGAAGCTCCTCCGCCGGCGGCCGGTCCGGGCTGCCGATGTCGAGATGGATCACGGACAGGCCGTTCTCCCTCGCCTCCCGCTTCCAGCCCGCCACCTCGGCGAAGATCGCCGATCCGAGCCGATCCAGGCGGCCGGAACGCAAATTCGGCCGCTTCATCGCTTGTCCCACGCCGAACCGAAATCCGGCTCCCGAAAGCCGATCGTCGCCTTGCCGCCGTCGGTGACGATCGGCCGCTTGATCAGCATGCCGTTCGAGGCGAGCAAGCGAATTTTCTCGTCGTCGGTCAAGCCCGGGACGACGTCCTTCAAGCCGGCTCCGCGATACGCGTCTCCCGAGACGTTGAACCATTTGCCGATCGGCAAGCCGCTCCGCGCGATCAGCTCGCCCAGCTCCCCGGCCGAAGGCGGCGTCTCGCGAATATCGTGCAGTTCCAGTTCATAGCCGTATTGTTTCAACGCTTTAATCGCCCCCTTGCACGTGCTGCAGGTAGGCAGATGGTAGACTTTCAGCTTCTTCGTCAATCCGTTCGACTCCCTTCGTCTGCTTCGTCCGATCGCCGGCCGAGACGGCTCAGCTCGTCTCTTAGCCGCTTCATGTCGTCCGGCGTCTCCGCTTCGAGGCGCATGTCCGCCCCCGTAACCGGGTGCCGGAACCCGAGCCGCCAAGCGTGCAGCGCTTGCCGGAAGATCGCGCCGGACGCCAGCCGCGCCGGCTCGGAATCGCTCCAGCGCGCGTCCGAATAGTAATCGTCCCCGATAATCGGGCAGCCGATATGCGTCAGATGGACGCGGATTTGATGCGTCCGGCCGGTGCCGAGGCGAACGTCGAGGGCGCTCGCCTGACCGTCTCCGAAAGTGTCCGTTACCTGATAATACGTCAGGGAAGGCGCGCCGTCTTCCCTGACGACCCGGCGATGAGGATCTTCCGTCTGCCTGCCGATCGGCGCGTCGATCTCTCCCTCCCGTTCGGGCGGGCGGCCGTAGACGTACGCCCGATACGCTTTCGTCACGGCGCCCTCCGCCATCTGCGCGGACAGCTGCTGCTGCGCGAGCGGATGCTTGGCGACGACGACGAGCCCGGACGTATGCTCGTCCAGCCGGTGAACCGGCCGGAAGCGGACGCGCTCGCCTTTCTCTTGCCAGTAGTGCATGACGCCGTTGGCGAGCGTATTCATGTAATGGCCGGTCGTCGGATGCACGATGAGTCCGGCGGGCTTGTTCAGGACGAGCAGATGCTCGTCCTCGAACACGATGTCCAGCTCCATCGGCTGCGGAAGGATCGTCTCCGAGCTTTCCGCTTCCATGCGCACCCGAATGACGTCCCCGGCGGATATCCGCCGATGGGGCCGCGCCTTCTCCCCGTTCACGGACAGCCCTTCGTCGGACGTCTTCAAGCGAATCATCAGCCTGCGGGAGATGCCGATGCGCCTGCGCAGCACGTCCCGGAGGCTCAAGCCTTCGTCGGCCTCTTCCGCGACGATTTCGATCGGCGCGTAATAATCGGTCCGAACGCGATCGTTCTCCATTCCCTTATTTCCTCCGCCGGAATACGGGCGCGCTTCGCTCGTACTCCGTATCGGGCGCGCCGAGTCTCGCGTTGGCCGCCCGCGCCGCGACGAAAAAAAAGTCGGACAGCCGGTTCAAATATTTGCGAACCTCGTCCGGACACGGCTGCTCCGCGGAGAGCGTCACGACTCTGCGTTCCGCGCGGCGGCATACGGTCCGGCAGACGTGCAGCCGCGCCGACGCTTCGCTGCCGCCCGGCAATATAAACTTCTCGATCGGCGGCGCTTGCGTTCCGTATTCGTCGATCCACGATTCCAGCCTGGCGGTCATGTCCGCGGACACCTTCATCTTGGCCGGATCCGGATCGGCGTAACTCAGATCGGAGCCGCAATCGAACAATTCGTGCTGCACGATCGTCAGCCGTTCCGACAGATCTTCCCACCGCTCCCCGGTCAGCGCCGACAACGCCAGTCCGACGCAGCCGTTCAGCTCGTCGATCGTTCCGTACGCCTCGACCCGGACGTCGTCCTTCCTCACCCGCCCGCCGATGACCGACGTTTTCCCCCCGTCGCCGGTTCGCGTATAAATTTTCATGGATCTCGTCCCTCCCGCTCTACTCTATATCCCTTGACTTCGGTCGCCGTCCCGAACGTCAGCCGATAGACGGCGACGGCCGTCTCCGCCAACAGGCGATTGGCCTCCGCGAGCCGGTAAGCGTATTCCATCGTCCGTTCGTCCAACGCGAGTCCGGCGAGCGGCTCTTCCGTGACGACGATGACCTTGCCTTCGAAGCTCAGCAACGCCTCCAGCGTCTCTCGCCATAAGCCGTCCAGCGTTTCGCCCTGCCCGTGCCCGTCCTGTTCCGCGCGCCGATACAGCCCTCGCAGCCAGCCGGACAGACTGTCCAGCACGAGCACGCGCCGCTCGGCCCGGAAAAAATTCGAATCCGTATTAATCCGATGAATCTTGCGCGCGAGCGCGCCGTCCGCATCGGACGACGTCCAGAGGAAATCTCCGTCAGGCTCCTTCGGCGCCGCGTCGCCGGAAACGACGCCGCGTTCGGGAAAGGGGGGACAATACAGCCGGATGCCTTCCTTGCCCAGGCGCCGGGCCAATTCGGCCGCGAAAGCCGATTTGCCGCCGGCGATGCCGCCGGTAACGAGCCAAAGCATCTAATCCCCCCCTTTCTTCGCGTACGCTTACTATAGCATAAAGCCAAATCGTCCTTCAAAGAAAAAGACCCGGTGAGGCCGTTGCCCGGCCCGCTCCGAATCTAAGCGCGAATTTTCATATATTCGTTTATTTTCATGTCCAGCTGCCGGCTCAGCTGCATGACCGATTCCGCGATCAGGGAATGCTCCTGCAAAAAAGTATCGGTCATCGCTTGGCGCAGGCTGTCGATTTCCCGTTCGAGTTCCGCCGCTCGGCTCGGGCGATGAGAAACGATGGGCGTATCGGCTTGCCTGGACGATAAGGTCGAAGATCCGCGTTCTGCCGCAGCCATGTAACTCCCCCTTCTCATGACGATTAAGACACTTCGGCGGGTAGAAAACCATGGTTATTATAGCAAAACATCATCGACTTGAATATGACTTTTGTAAAATATTCATTTTTATTCCAAAGTTCTAAGGAAGCGATGGAACCGTTCCAGCGCTTCCGTCAGCTGCGCGACGGACGTCGCGTAGCAGCAGCGCAGGAACCCTTCTCCGCCCTTCCCGAACACGTGCCCGGGAACCGCGGCGACCTTGCCTTCGAGCAGGAGGCGCTCGGCGAATTGCTCGGACGTCAAGCCTGTGGAACGGATGGACGGAAACGCGTAGAACGCCCCTTGCGGCTCGTGGCATTCCAGCCCCATGTCGCGAAAGCCTTGCACGACGAGCCTGCGCCGTTGATTGTACGATTCCATCATGCGGTTTTTCTCTTCGAGGCCTTCCTTGGTTAGCGCTTCCAGCGCGGCCACCTGCCCCATCGTGGGCGCGCACATGATCGTATACTGATGGATTTTGAGCATCGCGCTGATCAGATCCGGGTGACCGCACGCATACCCCATCCGCCAGCCGGTCATCGCGAACGCCTTCGAGAAGCCGCTGACGAGAATCGTCCGGTCCTTCATGCCCGGCAGCGAGGCGAAGCTCGCATGCTTGCCGTTGAACGTCAATTCGGCGTAGATTTCGTCCGAGATGACGATCAAGTCGTGTTCTTCGACGACTTGGGCGATCGGCAGCATTTCCTCGTACGTCATGATCGCGCCGGTCGGATTGCTCGGATAGCAGAGCACGAGAATTTTCGAGCGGGGCGTGATCGCCGCGCGCAGATTGTCCGCGGTCAGCTTGAACTGATCCTCGGCGAACGTCTCGATGCCCACCGGCACTCCGCCGCCCAGCGAAGTGATCGGGGAGTAGGAGATGTAGCACGGCTCCGGGATGAGAATCTCGTCCCCCGGTTCGATCAGCGCCCGCAAGGCCAGGTCGATGCCCTCGCTGCCGCCCACCGTGACCACCATTTCCTTCGCGGGATCGTACGTCAGCTGAAATTGCTGCTGCAAGTATTGCGCGATCGCTTCCCGCAGCTCGGGCATGCCCGCATTGGGCGTATATTGCGTCTTGCCCTTCTCGAGCGAGTAGACGGCCGCGTCCCGTACCCGCCAAGGCGTGACGAAATCGGGCTCGCCGACGCCGAGGGTGATGACGTCTTTGTCCTTGCTCGCGCTGACCAGATCGAAGAAGCGCCGAATGCCCGACGGCGGGATCGCGCGCGCGTGGGAAGCGAGGTAGCTCTGCATGCCGCGGTTCCGTTCGGACGGTCGGACCAGCGGCTTTTCTTCGTCTTTTATCATACCTTCATTCATCCTTTGCGTTGATCTGCCCGTCACGGCGATACGAGCAACCGGTGATCGTCTTCGAATTCCTCGAAAATGATGCCGTCCTGCTTGTATTTCTTAAGAATAAAGAACGTTTTCGTCGAAATGACGGATTCGATCGTCGACAGCTTGTTGGAGACGAAGGAGGCGACTTCCTTCAAATTCTTGCCTTCGATCTCGACGAGCAGGTCGAAAGCGCCGGACATCAAGTAAACCGATTTCACTTCGGGATATAAATAGATGCGTTCCGCGATGTTCTCGAACCCTCGCCCTCTCTCGGGCGTGCACTCCACTTCGATCAGCGCCGTCACCTTCTCGTCGTCGACCTTGCTCCAGTTCACGACCGTCGCGTATTTCACAATCACGTTGTCCTGCTCCATCTCCGCAATCGCGGCGGAGACGTCCGCTTCCGCTGCCCCCAGCATCGTCGCGATCGTCGCGCTGGACAAACGGGCGTCCTCCTTGAGCAGATCCAAGATGCCAAGCTTCAATTCGTTCATCATGATCCCTCCTGAATTACTCTTCATCATACATCATAAACAGGCCGCGTGGAAAGGGAATTCCTCACTGCCTCTCGTCCCGGCCGTTTCGGACGGAGGATCCGCTATTTGCGAACAAAACCGTTTTTTTTGCATCTGTGCGGACACAGGATCCGTTATTTGGCTCCGAGACAGCGATTTTTGCCCTAAATCATCAAAATAACGGATCGTCAGTCCGCAGCACCATCAAAATGAGGGAATTTCGATAAAATAAGGTCATCTGTGTCCGATCGCAAAGCGAAAGATCGAGCGGATGACAGGCAACCGCGCAAAAATCCCCGGTCGGCGCAGACGCCGATCGGGGATCGCGGGATACGGAGTTACTGGTAAGCCGGCGCTTGCGCGTCGCCGCCGGCGTTCATCGCCGCCGGGTTTTGAGCGGTCCGGGATTGCTGCACGAACTGCGCGGTCTTCTGCTGGGTTTGCTGGCACTGCTGGAATTGCTTGTCGACTTCCGCCTTGATCGCGGGAGACGACGCGCTGTACATGTTATTCTGCTGCATGACCGTGTACAGCTCGCCTTGCAGCTTCAGCGTGTCGTCCATCAGCTCGGTGAACATTTGCCGGACTTCCGGGCATACCGACTCCGTCGCGGCCGTCGCGTATTCGCGGGTCACCCGCTTCAGGTCGGCCAAAATCGTGTACGCCATGTCCTCTTCCGGCAGAATCGGATTGTTGTACATCTTCTCTTCCTCCTTAGGCCTGCGGCTGCGCCGGCGCGATCGCCTGGTGCTGCTGCAGCGAATTGAGCAACGTTCCGTAATGCTGCGTGTGCACGTCGACCATATGCGAGCATGCCTGCTTCAATTGCGGGTTCGCGATCGACGCCGCGGCTACGGCGCACTGCTTGATGAGCAGATCCTCGTTGGACATGGAATCGGCGATGTACTCCAGCTCTTTGGCGGTAATGGCTTGCATTGGCATAGTTACCTCCCGGGAAAGCAATTGAATGTCAGGAGGTAGTCTGTCATGTTCCGTCAAAAAATATCCATGCTCAAATACCTTTCGCCCGTGTCCGGCGCGATGCACAGGACGCGCTTGCTCGGGCCGAGACGCCGCGCGACCCGCAGGGCCGCCCAGACGGAAGCCCCGGACGACGGGCCGACCAGCAAGCCCTCCAGGCGGGCGAGCCGCCTCGTCGTCTCGAGCGCGTCTTCGTCCCGCACCCGGACGATCTCGTCGTAGACGGACGTGTTCAGAATGCTCGGGACGAAGCCCGGGCTCGTCCCCACTAATTTATGAGGTCCGGGCCGGCCGCCGGACAGGACGGGAGAGCCGGCAGGCTCCACGACCGCGACGTGCAGGCCGGGAAGCTTGGCTTTCAGCGTTTCTCCCGTCCCCGTAATCGTGCCGCCGGTGCCCGCCGTCGCGACGAACGCGTCCAGCTTGCCCTCGGTCTGCTCGAGAATTTCGAGCGCCGTCGTCGTGCGGTGGATGTCCGGGTTGGCGCGGTTTTCGAATTGATTGGGCATATAGCTTCCCGGATTCTCCTTGAGCAGCCGCCGGGCTTCGGCGATCGCGCCGGGCATGCGCTCCGCCGCCGGCGTAAGCACGACCTCCGCCCCGTAAGCGCGCAGCAGCGCGATTCGTTCCGCGGTCATATTGTCCGGCATGACCAGAATGAGCCGATAGCCTCTCGCTGCGGCGCACATCGCCAGTCCGATGCCCGTGTTGCCGCTCGTCGGCTCGACGATCGTGCTTCCCGGGCCGATCAGACCTTTCTCTTCCGCGTCGAGCAACAGCCCGAATGCGGCGCGATCCTTCACGCTGCCGCTCGGATTCGCTTTCTCCAGCTTGACGTAGACTTCCGCGTCTCCCGGCTCCATCAACCGCCGCAGCCGTACGGCAGGCGTATGGCCGATCAGCTCGACGACGGATCGTACGATTTTAACCATTGCCGCAGCTCCTTACCGATCGAGATCCGGGGACGGCTCGCTCAGCTTCCGAATCAACCGGTGACGGTCCGAATCGCCGAGAAAATCCTGCACCGCGAAGCACGAAGGACAGACGTACGTAGACAGCTTGACGGGGGCTTCGAGCATCGCTCCGGCCGTCACATCGGACAGGCGCGGAATGAAGCCGTCCGCGGAGATCGTCCGCTCGCCGGCTTCGAGCATATATTCCCGGCAAGACGGGCACTCCGGCACGTAATCCTGTTCGTCCAGCAGCCGCTCGGCGTTCTCCTCGTACCGCGCCATTTCCTCGCTCGGTTCCGTCTCGTCGTCCATCCAGTCGATGTCATCGTCGTCGTCGATGGACACGTAACGCTCGTCGTCCGCGAAACGCTCGTCGTCCTCTTCTTCCCCAAGATGAACTTGCAGCGTGCGATACCCGTCCAGCTCGTTGTCGCAGACCGGGCATACTTTGTCGGGCTCCTGGCCCTCTTCCTGCACGATTTCGCTTTGACACCACGGGCAAATCACGACGGATGACATGCGAGCATCAAGCCTCCTTTATTTATATCGTCCACAAATAAATAATGCCGATCACGATGAACAACACGGCTAGCGCCATCAACGTTCCGCCTAGATATTTCAATGCCGATTCCCCCTCTTACTTCACGGCCGCCCCGATAATATAAGACAAAGATACCGAGATCACGAGGGACAGCAGGCCGACCGCGCGATTGTCTTTCCGGATTTCCTCGTCCACGGAAAATACCGGCGTCAGAAATTCGAACAAAAAGTAGGCGACGAGCAGCAGCACGAACCCGAACCCCGCCCACAGCAAGCTTTCGTAGATCGTATCGTTCGTTTGTATGGAGTGGCGGAAAATATTGCAAATGCCGAATATTTTGCCCCCGGTGGCCATCGCGACGGATACGTTGCCTTTGCGGATTTCCTTCCAGCCTTCGTATTTCGTCACCCATTCGAATGCGGACAGGAAAACGATCAGCGAGAATATGCCGACCGAGAAATACGCCAGCACCGCCGGAAAAGGATGGGACATAATCGCATCGACCACACCTTGCATCCTGAAGACCTCCCGTCAATGAAGTTCGGCGACCGACACGCCGGCGCCGCCTTCCCCGAATTGCCCTAATCGATAGCCTTTGACGTGTTTATGCCGGCGGAGGAAATCCTGTACGCCGGCGCGAAGCGCTCCGGTGCCTTTGCCGTGAATGATATACACTTGGCCGAGATTGGCGAGGAACGCTTCGTCCAGGAAGCGGTCCACTTCGAGCAGCGCCTCGTCCAGCGCCATGCCGCGCAGATCGAGCTCGGTCCGGACGCTCTCGTCGCGGGAACGCTTGACGACCGTCGCTTGCGCCTGCGGCTTGCCGGACGCCGGCTTGCGAACGGGCTCCAGCTCCGCGACCGGCACTTTCATTTTCAGGATGCCGAGCTGCACGACCGCTTCGGAACCGCCGCTCAGCTCGACGACGTGCCCCTTCTGCCCGCCGAGGCTATGCACTTTGACTTCGTCGCCCGGCTCGATCTTCGCCGGTTGCGCTCCCGTCGCTCTGGAAGGTCTCGCGGCCGGATCGGGCACGGCCTCCTCCAGCCGGCGCTTCGCTTCGATGAGCTTATGCTCCTTGACCGAAGCGCCCTCCTCGAGCGCGAGACGGCGAAGATCGGCGATGATGGCCTCCGCTTCCCTTTTCGCTTTCGCGATTTGCAGGCGGGCTTCCTCCCGGGCGTTCTCCATCAGCTTCGCCTTCTGCTCCCGGAACTTGTTCCGCTCCTCCTGCAATTCCTTCTGCAGCTTCTCCGCCTCCAGGCGGTAGCGTTCGGCGGATTGCCGCTCCGACCGGGCCTGCAGCCTGTCGCTCTCAAGCGAGGCGATCATCGAATCGACCTTCAGTTCGTCTTCCCCGACTTCGCCGCGGGCATGCTCGATAATGCTCTTCGGAAGGCCGAGCCGTTCGGCGATCGCGAACGCGTTGCTCCTTCCCGGCACGCCGACGAGCAGACGATAGGTCGGACGCAGCGTCGCGACGTCGAATTCCATGCTCGCGTTGATGATGCCTTCCCGGTTATAGGCATACGCCTTCAATTCGCTGTAATGCGTCGTCGCGATCAGGCGGCACCCCCGACGCTGCAGATGCTCGAGAATGGCGATCGCCAGCGCGGACCCTTCCGCGGGGTCCGTGCCCGCTCCCAATTCGTCGAGCAGCACCAGGCTTCGGTTCGTCACCTGGCCCAGCATCGAGATCAAGTTGGCCATATGGCTGGAAAACGTGCTCAAGCTCTGCTCGATGCTTTGCTCGTCGCCGATGTCCGCGTAGATCCCGTCGAAGACGCACAGCCGGCTGCCCTCCTCGGCGGGAACGAACAGTCCCGACATCGCCATCAAGCTGAGCAGGCCGACCGTTTTCAGGGAGACGGTTTTCCCCCCCGTGTTCGGCCCCGTCACGATGATCGTCGAATAAGAAGCTCCCAGCTCCAAGTCGATCGGAACCGCTTGCTTCGGATCGAGCAGCGGGTGTCTCGCCTGGCGCAGATGCAATTGCCCGTCATCGTTCATCTCGGGCAGCGTGCCTGACATTTCCCGGGCCAGCGACGCCTTGGCGAAATTAAAATCGATCAGGCCGACGATCTCGACGTCCCCGGCCAGCAGATCCGCCCGTTCGCCGACCTGGGCGGTCAATCCGCGCAGGATGCGTTCGATTTCGTTCTGCTCCTTGACCTTCAGCTCCCGCAGCTTGTTGTTCACCTGCACGGCCGCTTCCGGCTCGATAAACAAAGTCGCCCCGCTGCCGGATTGGTCGTGTACGATGCCGCCGAAATGCGAGCGGTACTCTTGCTTGACCGGAATGACGTAGCGGTCGTTGCGCATCGTGATCAGCGCTTCCTGCAGCATCTTCTGAACGGAAGCGGAGCGGATCATGCTTTCCAGCTTCTCCCTCGCCCGCCCTTCGTTCACGCGAATGTCGCGCCGCACGGCGGCAAGCTCCGGACTCGCGGCGTCCAGCACGTCGCCTTGCTCGTCGACGCACCTGCGGATATCGTCTTCCACCGCCTTGAAATCCGTCAACGGCTCGCGCAGATCGGCGAGCAGCGGCAGCCCGAGCTCCTCGTCGGCCGCGGCGATATACCGGCTTAAGCGGCGGGAGCCCATGATGAATTGCGCGACCTCCATCAATTCCGGAGGCTGCAGCATGCCTTGCAGCTTCGCCCGCTGCAACGAAGCGCGAATGTCCGTTATGCCCCCGAATGCCGGCGCGCCCTTCAGATCGACCGCGCGGACCGCTTCGCTCGTGGCTGCCAGCCGGCGGACGACGAGCGGCAGCTCCCGGATCGGGGACAGCTTCTCCGCTTCCTCCTTGCCCAGGCTCGTCGCGGCGAGTCCTTGCAGCCTGCGGACGATTTTATCGTATTCCAGCGTACGTAATGCTTTCGCGTTCACGCCGTTCGTCAACTCCTTCGCTTCTATTATAGCCGAACCGGCCAATCTTGCGAAACACCTCGGAGCCGAAGCCCTTCCGCACCTTCGGACGGCAACTTTTTGCGCTCCGACTCATAGAGTGTGGAACTCGGGATACACTAGAAGTCAAGGAGGTCGAAAAATATGACAATTCTAGGGACGATCGTACGATTCATCGTGTCCGCAATCGTGCTCATGATCGTCGGTTGGCTGGTTCCTCAATTTTCGGTCGGCGGCTTCTGGAGCGCGCTTATGCTCGCGGTCGTCATCGCCGTGCTCGGTTGGATCATCGAGGGCATCTTCGGCAAGAAAGTGACCCCGTTCGGCAGGGGAATCGTCGGCTTTCTGTCCAGCGCGCTCGTGATCTGGCTGGCCCAATTCGTCGTCGGCAACGTCAGGGTATCGGTCATCGGCGCTTTGCTGGCCGCGCTCGTGATCGGGATCATCGATCTGTTCATTCCGGTCTCCTCGCCCTACGAAGCGGCTCGCGGCAAGCACCGGAGCTGATCGTCAAACCGAAAGCGGGCCTTCTCGCCTTGATGCGGGAAGGCCCTGCGTCGGTTGCGGCCTTTTTGAAAATGTCCATTTGAGCATAATGTCATCACTCTGTCATCGGTCGCCCGGGGCGTTCGCGGAATTGTATGGTACAATGTGTGCAGACGGCTGCGGAAGCGCCGTATTCGCCATTACGGGTATGGAGGGAAACAAGCCATGCAAAAAAAACTCGCAAGCCTGTTGGCGCTGGCCGCTTTGGCTTTGGCGCTGGCGGCATGCGGCGGCGGCGACACAAATACAGGAGCCGCGAACGGCTCGCCGGCTGCCGAGGAGGAAGCTTCGACGGAAGTCGTGATCAAGGCGAGCAACTGGGATTTCGATCAGGAGGAATACGCCGTCCCGAAAGACGTCCCGGTCAAGCTCACGCTCGAAAATCTGAGCGGCGCCCACGGGATCGAAGTCGTCGGCCAAGACATCATGATCAGGGGGAACAAGTCGAAGGTCGTTACGCTGCCGGAAGGCACGTACGAGGTCCGCTGCAGCATCCAATGCGGCGCCGGGCACAGCAAGATGATCGCGAAGCTTGTCGTCAGCTAAAGAAAAAAACGCGGAAGGCGATTCCTCCGGCGCGGGCCGGGAGAATCGCCTTCTCGCATGTCGGCGCTATTCCTGTTCGAGCATGTCGATCCATTCGTTGTATTCGTTTTGCAGCTTGCGGTATTCTTCTCTCAATTCGTGGTGCGCCTTGCGAAGATCGTCCAGTTCCGCCTGCAGCTTCTCGCTCGCTTCTCCGGAAGGCGCCTCCGCAGCCGGGGACGGCGCGGCAGCGGCTTCCGCCCGGGCGGCCTCCAGCTCGCGCATCGCGTTCTCCGCGACTTCCCGCATATTCCCTTCTGCCGCGACCAGCTCGGCGATCCGGTTCTCCAGCTCCGCCGCCCGTTCGGCGGACGCGCGCAGCTCCTTTTCGGCCCCGGCCAGCCGATCCTCCATCAACCGCATCGAATCGCTCCACGCCTGCTCCCATTCGTCCCGCTCGCCCAGCTGGCGGACGAGCTCGGCGATCTCCCGCTCCGCTCTCGCCTTCGCTTCTTCGAGCGATTGCAATTGCTCTCCGGTCCGCTGTTCGACTTCCGCGAGCATCTCCTGCTGCTCGATGACGGTGCGCCGCTGGTCCTCGGCGCTCCCGCTCCAACGGTCGATTTCCGCCTGAAGCTCGCTTTGCCGAAGCTCCCAGGCTTTCTCCTTGTCCGCCCAGCCGGCGATTTCGGCGGCCAGCTTCTCCTTGTCCGCTCTCAAGGCATCCAGCTCATCGGCGTAGATTGCTTCGATGTCCTTCAGCTCGGAAGCCGCCTTCCCTTGCGCGGCTCTGCGTTTCTCTTCCGCCGCTTTGTCCGCCTCGGCCAGCTTCGCGGCCCATTTCGCCGACAGCTCCTTCAGCTCCGCGGCGTGCAAGCCCCGAATGGATTCGAGCTCGGAAGCGTGCCCGGCGACAAGCCCGGCTTCCTTGGCCCCCCAGGCCGCCTCCGCCTCGGCCAGCTTTCTGGCGGCGGCTTCCGCTTTCGACGCCATCTCGCCGAGCCGCTTCTCGGCGTCGGCCAGCGCCCTTTCCCGTTCGATCTCCGCCTCCAGCCTGACGTCGTCGAGCGCCTCGGACGCCTTCGCCCGTTCTTCGGCCATCCGGTCCGCGAACGCTGCCCGGGCGTCGGCGAGCTCGGCCTCGCCGGACGCCTTCAGCTCCGCCAGCCGGACGGCGCCCAGCTCCCGCTCTTCCGCCAGCGCCCGTTCGGCGCGTTGCGCGCGCGCCTCGGCTTCCTCCAGCGCTTTCGCCGCAGCCGCTTGACGCCGTTCCGACTCCGCGTTCAGGCGAGATAACGCGTCCTGCAGCTTCCGCTCCCCGTCCCGCTTCGCTTCGGCGAGCTCTTCCGCCGCGCGCGCCAACGCCTCCTGGAGCGTCCGTTCGGCTTCGCTCCTCGTTATGTCGAGCTCTTCGGCGGCCCGGGCGGCGTCGGCTTCGGCCCGCGCCTGCTCCGTCTCGAGACGGTCCTCGATTTCCTTGCGAAGCGATTCCAGCTCCTCCACCTTCGCCTGGAGGTCGTGCTCTTCCTTGAGCAACTGCTCGTTTTCCCTGCGCAGACGCAGCACCTCGTCCGCGATATTGACGGCGGCAAGCACGGCCAGCTTCGGCAGATCCAGCCGCGGCGAACCGACGTTGACCTTGTTCATCTGCTCGTTGACCAATGCGCCTACCCGCCTCATGTATTCCGTGCTGGTATGTCCCGTTATCGTATATTGCGTTCCATATATGTCAACGGTGACACGCGTTTTGTCCGAACTTCTCACGGCGTGATCCTCCCATTGCTCCATGATGTTGCGCCGAACGGAAAGGCAGCGAATCATCTTCGCCGCTCGACGTCTAGATGTATTCGCTGCCTCCCTTGCGGTTTCCTGCCTATTTCCGAAGTTCCGCGCCGTAAGTTTGTTCCAATTGCGCGAGCACCCGCGCGTGGGCTTCCCCGACTTCCTCGTCGGTCAGCGTCCGTTCGCCGTGGCGGTAGACGAGCGCGAGCGCCACGCTCTTCTTGTCGCTGCCGATGCGCTCGCCGGCATAGACGTCGAACACGCGGACCGATTCGAGGAGCTCGCCGGCGGAAGCGGCGATCGTCTCCGTAAGCGCGCCTCCGGGGACTCCGCGGTCCACGACGACCGCGATGTCCCGTTCGATCGCCGGATAACGCGGCAACGCCCGGTATTCGATGCGGCGATTCGCGTATTCGTAGATCGGCGCGAGCTCCAGCTCGGCGACGTAAGCGTCCGGAAGATCGAAGTCCCGCTGAACGTCGGGATGCGCTTGGCCGACGTAGCCGATCGTCTCGTCTCCCCGCTCCGCGCGAAGGACGATCGCGGCCGTTCGGCCCGGATGGAAGCCCGCGGGACGAGCGGCTTCGTAGCGGATGCGCTCCGTCAAGCCGAGTCTTTCGAATGCTTTCTCGAGAATGCCTTTGGCATCGAAGAAATCGACCGGCGCGGCGGCGCGGTTCCATGCCGCCGCATGCCGGTTACCCGCGAGCAGCATGGCGATCCGGGGCTTCTCTTGCGGCAGCCGGGTCAGCTTCGCTTCGTCGGTGTGATAGACGCTGCCGATCTCGAACAGGGCGACGTCGTTGTTTTTGCGGCTGCGGTTATAAGCGGCGGCCTCCAGCAGGCTCGGGATCAGCGTCGTGCGCAGCACGCTGCGCTCCTCGCTCATCGGCATCGCCAGCGCGATCGGCTTCGCGCCCGCCGATAACTCCGCGAAAATCCCGGTTCGCGCCGGCGAAGTCACGGAATAGCTGATCGCCTCGTGCAAGCCGGCGCCCGTCAGGATTGCCCGAAGCTCCCTGCGGAGCGCTTGCGGCTTCGTCAGCGACCCGGGCGTCGTCGGCCCTTCGATCGGCGTCGTCGGAATCTCGTCGTAGCCGTGCAGGCGGGCGATTTCCTCGACGAGATCGACGTCGCGGGAAATATCCCCGCGCCGGGTCGGAACCGTTACCGTCCATACGCCGTCTTCGCGGGTTTCCACTTCGAATTGCAGGCGGGAGAGAATCGTTTTGATCTCGAGCGCGGACAGCTGTGTGCCCAGAATCCCGTTGACGCGGCTAATGGAAAGCTCGATCGTCGCCGGCTGCTTGAAGGAGATTTCCGCTTCCGCAACGCCCTCGGCGACGAGTCCTTGCGCGTAGCGGGCGATCAGGCCGGCCGCGCGGTCGAGCGCCGCCCGGACCCGTCCGGGATCGACTTCCTTCTCGAAACGGGCGGAAGCCTCCGACCGCAAGCCGAGCTGCCGGGAGGTGCGCCGGATCGCGCTGCCGTCGAATTTCGCCGATTCCAGCACGATATCCGTCGTATCCGCCGTCACTTCCGAATTCGCGCCGCCCATGACGCCGGCCAGGCCGATCGCTTTTTCGGCGTCCGCGATCACGAGCATATGCGGCTCGAGCTTGCGCTCCTGGCCGTCGAGCGTGACGAGCGTCTCTCCTTCCCGGGCGAGGCGGACGTCGATGCGTCCTCCGGCCACCTTGGCCGCGTCGAAGGCGTGCAGCGGCTGGCCGTACTCGAGCATGACATAGTTCGTAATATCGACGATATTATTGATCGGGCGCACGCCCGCGGCGATCAGCCGATTTTGCATCCATAACGGCGCCGGAGCGATTCGTACGCCTCTGATGTAACGCGCGGTATACAACGAGCAATGCTCGGGCGCGCCGATCGTCACGCGCGCGAGATCGCTCGCCTTCTCCGGCGCGTACGCGAGATTCGCCGACGGATCGGGCAAGTTCAACGGCCGGCCGGTCAGCGCGGACACTTCGTAAGCGACGCCAAGCATGCTGAGGCAGTCCGACCGGTTCGGAGTGAGATCCAATTCCAGAATCGAATCGTCAAGCGCCAGCACGTCCAGAACGTCCCGTCCGATCTCCAGATCCTGCGGCAGGACGAGAATGCCTTCCTGCTGCTCCTTCGGCAACAGCTTGTCGTTAACGCCGAGCTCGCGGGCCGAGCAGATCATCCCTTGGGACTCGACGCCGCGCAGCTTCGCCCGCTTGATGTGCAAGCCGCCGGGGAGCTTCGCCCCGACGAGCGCGACCGGAACCTTCATGTCGGCCCCGACGTTCGGGGCTCCGCAGACGATCTGCAAATCTTCCCCGGTACCGGCGTCTACCGTGCAGACGCTCAGCTTGTCCGCGTCCGGATGCTTCTCCCTCTTTTTCACGTAACCGACGACGACGCCGGCGACGCCCGCGTTGCGGGAAGGCACGGAATCGATCTCGATTCCTCCGCGCGTCATCATCTCCGCCAGCTGCTGCGCGGATATGCCGCTTAAGTCGATATAATCGGATAACCACCGATAAGATACGTTCATGGGCAACTCCCCCGTTTGATCGAAAATTTAACGGCCTTGCGGCCTTATTGTCCGTTTGGCCCCGGTCGGTTGGCGCGGCCAAGGTACTTTATTGGCCTTCGTTAAGCCCGCCCGACGCCGTCACATCTTCGCGAATTGGCTCAGGAACTTCGTGTCGTTCGCGTAGAAATGCCGAATATCGTCGATGCCGTACTTGAGCAAGGCGATGCGTTCGACGCCCATGCCGAAGGCGAAGCCCGTCACTTGTTCCGGGTCGTAGCCGCCGTATTCGAGCACTTTCGGATGCACCATGCCGCAGCCGAGAATTTCGATCCAGCCGGTGTGCTTGCACATCCGGCAGCCGTCGCCTCCGCACTGGGCGCACGTCACGTCGACCTCCGCGCTCGGCTCCGTGAACGGGAAGAAGCTCGGGCGCAGGCGGATTTGCATCTGCCGGCCGTACATTTCGCGAACGAACTGCAGCAGCGTTCCCTTGAGATCGCTCATTCGGATGTTGGGGCCGATGACCAAGCCTTCGATCTGGTGAAACATGAACGAATGCGTCGCGTCGTCGTCGTCGCGGCGGTACACCTTGCCGGGACAGATGACTTTGACCGGCGTTTGGCCGTTCATCGCCCGCATCGTGCGGATCTGCACCGGCGACGTCTGGGTGCGCAGCAGAATCTCGTCCGTAATATAGAAGGAATCCTGCATGTCCCGGGCGGGGTGGTTTTTCGGCAGGTTGAGCGCCTCGAAGTTGAAGAAATCGGTCTCGACCTCCGGCCCTTCCGCGATCGTATACCCCATGCCGATGAAGATGTCCTCGATCTCCTCGACGATTTTGTTGAGCGGATGAACGGCGCCCGTGCCGACTTCCTTCCCGGGAAGCGTGACGTCGATCGTCTCGGCTTGCAGGCGGCGCGCGGTCTCCGCCCGGTCGAACTCCTCCTGCTTCTCCGCGATGACCGCTTCGATCGCCGCGCGGACTTCGTTCGCGACTTGCCCGATCGCCGGGCGCTCCTCGGCGCTAAGCGCGCCCATGCCCCGCAAGATTTCGGTCAATTGTCCTTTCTTGCCGAGGTAATGCACGCGGAGGTCGTTCAGCGAGGCGGCGTCCCCGACGCCTTGAAGCTTATCCAGAGCCTCGGCCCGCAATGCTTCCAGTCTTTCCTTCATGCGAATTTCCCCTTTTGTTCATATTGACAATAAAAAAAGCCTTCTCTCCCGTAAGGGACGAAAAGACCGTGGTACCACCCTCGTTGGAATGCGAACGCCTAGCCGATTCCGGCCGGCCGGCCCCGAAGCCGACGCATTCCCGCTCTGCGCGGCGTAACGGGCCGCATGCCGGATACTCCTACTGATCGGATCGATAGGATCGATCGCCGACCGTTCAAAGCTCTGCTCCGGAGCGAACTTCGGCAGCCTGTTTTCCTGGGAACGCTCGCAGTCTTCGGCGCTCCCTCCCTGTCAGGAAGGCACTGCTTACTCTTCTCCATCGACGCATTTCGGATTTACAGCCATTATAGAGCATGCCGGATCGCGAATCAAGCCGAACCCATCAACAAAACAGGGCACCGTCAAAGTGAGGGAAGATCCCCTCTCCGGCGCCGCATTAAGACGATGGCGTAACGCTATTTCAGGAACAATCGGCTTCCCAGCGGCAATTAAGACGATAGCGTAACGCTATTTCGTTCACACGTTGCCATTTTCGACATATTGGTCCGCATTAAGACGATGGTGTAGCGCTATTTCAGGAACAGTCGGTTCTTCGGCGGGAAATAAGACGATGGCGTAACGCTATTTCGTTTACACTTGCCGTTTACGGCCATCAGCCCCAAATCAGCCCCGTTTGCGACTTCGACGAATCTCCGACCAATAAAAAGATTGACTTGTATCCTAGTGTACTTTAGAATAAGTGATGCGTGAAGCGCTTACAGCATTTTCGCGCCGAGGTGAGGACATGAATCTAAACGGAATTTCCATGGAAAGAAACACGCTTGGCAGCAAAGCGTACGCCGCGATTCGCGACGAGATCGTCTCCTTGCGGCTTCGGCCCGGCCAGATGATCTTCGAGAACGCCGTAGCCGCCATGCTCGGCGTCAGCCGGACGCCCGTCCGCGAAGCGTTCTACAGGCTGCAGCAGGAAGAGCTGATCGAGATTCTTCCGCAGCGGGGCGCGCGCGTCGCGTACCTGTCGGTCGAGAAGATGAAGGAAGCGCAATGGATTCGCGAAAGCCTGGAGATGAGCGCCTTTGCGCAGGCGGCGCGGAACTGGAACCCCGACGAGCCGAAATACCGCGATGCGGAACGCAAGGCAAGCGCTCTGCTCGAAGAGCAGCGGAAAGTGATCGACAGCTCGGATTATACCCGCTATGTCGGCCTGGACGAGCGATTCCATGAGGTCATTCTGGAGACGACCGGCAACAGCAGGCTTCTCGTCATCGTGAGCCAGATGAAAGCCCATCTGAACCGGATGAGGTACCTGGAGCTCCAGGAAGCCCGGCACGAGAAGGACTCCTTCCGCCAGCACGAAGAGATATTCGCAGCGATCCGGGGCAACGACGCCGAACTGACGGGCGAGCTGTTGCAGCATCACCTGCGCCTGCTGCTCGACATTTGGCCGACGATCATCGAAAAAAACAAGGATCTTTTCCAGTCTCGTTAAGCGGGCGATCGAATCGATGAAGAGATTCGGCTTGAATCGATCGATCCGTTTTGCGTCCTAACTTGTATCCAAGTATTCAAGAATCCTTGGGTTTTGCATCGCCAAGCCTCAGATATGGACCAAATTTACCGAGTCAGGCAAATTTAGAAGTACAAATCAATCGGGATACGGAGAGGAGAACCTATGAAAGACACGATCATATTGGATCCGGCGGACGACGTCGCGATCGCCCTCCGCGACATCGCGGAGGGGGAAACGATCGATTCCGGAGAGCAACCGATCCGGGCTTTGCAAGCCATTCCCAAAGGGCACAAAGTGCTGCTCCGGGCCGTCGGCCAAGGCCAGCGCGTCCGCAAATACGGCTATTCGATCGGCGAAGCTTCCGAAGACTTGCCCGAGGGGACCTGGGTGCACACCCATAACTTGAAGAGCGGCTTGCGAGGAACGGGCGAATACGCGTATCGTCCTCAAGCAGCGAACCCGACCGGCCAAGGCTCCGACGCCCCGTTCTTCCGAGGCTACGTCCGCGAGAACGGCGACGTCGGCATTCGCAACGAAATCTGGATCGTCAACACGGTAGGCTGCATCAACAAAACGTGCGAGACGCTTGTGAAGCTCGCAACCAGGCAATTCGCCGGACGCGCGATCGACGGCGTGCACCATTTCGCCCATCCCTTCGGCTGCTCTCAGCTCGGCGACGACTTGAAAATGACGCAGGCGTTCCTGACCGCGCTCGCCAAGCATCCGAACGCGGCGGGCGTGCTCGTCGTCGGACTCGGCTGCGAGAACAACCAGATCGACGAGATGCGCCGGCTGCTCGAGCCGTTCCCGGAGAAGCGCATCCGCTTCATGTCCGCGCAGGCGGAAGGAGACGAGTTGGAAACCGGACTCCGGCATCTCGAAGAGCTCGTCGATTACGCGGAGACGTTCAAGCGCGAGCCGCTCCCGTTGTCGAAGCTGAAGATCGGCATGAAATGCGGCGGCTCGGACGGCTTCTCCGGCATTACGGCCAATCCGCTCGTCGGCAAGATCGCGGACGCCGTCACCGCGGAAGGCGGCATCGCTCTGCTCACCGAAGTGCCGGAGATGTTCGGGGCCGAGGACATGCTGCTCGCCCGCGTGGAGAACGAGCAAGTGTTCGGGAAGGCCGTGGAACTGATCAACGGGTTTAAGCAATATTTCATCTCTCATGGCCAGGAAATCTACGAGAACCCGTCCCCGGGCAACAAAGCGGGCGGCATTACGACGCTGGAGGAAAAATCGCTCGGCTGCACGCAGAAGGGCGGACGCGCGACGGTGACCGACGTGCTCATGTACGGAGAAGTCGCTTCCAAGCCGGGCGTCAACCTCGTTCAGGCGCCGGGCAACGATCTCGTGTCGGTCTCCGCGCTGGCCGCGGCGGGCGCGCATGTCGTGCTGTTCACGACCGGCCGGGGAACGCCGTTCGGCGGACCGGTTCCGACCGTGAAAATCTCCACGAACTCCGAGCTCGCGGCGCGCAAGCCGAATTGGATCGACTTCGACGCCGGACGCTTGCTGGACGGGGTTGCGATGGACGACCTGAGTGCGGAGCTGCTCGCCCTGATCGCGAAGGTCGCTTCCGGCGAAGCCGAAGCCCGCAACGAGCGCTTCGATTACCGCGAGATCGCGATTTTCAAGGACGGCGTAATTCTGTAAATATCGTTGCGCAAAGAAACCGTCAGGGATCCATTCGTTCCCTGACGGTCTTATTTTCTGCGACAATGAATCTCCTCGCCGGGTAGCGCCACAATGAGCCCCTGCGCCGGATCGTGCGCCCGGAAGACCGTCAAAAATAAGGCCTCCGAGTCCGTTTCAGTCCGTCGCGAATTCGATCGGCGCTTTGACTTGCCTCAATATATTCCGGATGGCGCCTTCCGATTTTCCCACCGGCTTGCCCGCCCTTTCGCTCGACCCTCATCGTTATTGCGTCTAGACAACCTCTCTTGGCCGGCCGATCTTTCGGATGACGATTTCGGGAATCGCCAGCAGCAGCGCGATGGAGCCGTATACGCCGATCGTGTAGCTGAGCCCGTAATCGTAGCCGAATCCTTGGTGAAACAAGGATGCGATGAGATGAATCGTCATGTTCGTGAAACAAAAAGCGTAGCTTCGGATCATCCAGTTCCGGTGGCGAACGATCCGTTTCTTTTTGATCTGCACAAGCGCCATAACGGTAATAAAAGGCCAGATCAAATTCAACAAATTGAACCCCATGCTGCTGACTTTCCCACCAGTGGCGTAAGGCGCCATATATCCGGAAGTCAGCACGACAAGAAGCACGGACGCGAGGTAGACGTAGCCGTTAATTCGATGGAGCTTGCGGCTTTTTTCAAAGATGCGGTTCGAAAAGTTGAGCAGACCCGCCGCCATGGCGATGCAGGCGAACGCGACATGAACGTACATCACGTTCAGCCAGACCGGCACATTCAACTCGCGCCTCAGATCGGTTTTATGGCTTAAAAATTGCTCGGCTCCGGGATCGATCCAATAATTTCTCGCCAAGGCGTAGAGGATAAACAAAATGCTGACGCAGGCCAGAAGGCCGTATAAGGATTTCCGTTTGCTCATATCGTTCGGCCCCCGGTTCAGGAAACCCGCGTTCCCGTTAATTTCGATGCCGGCAGGATGCCGGCTTTGGCGACTCCGGTCATGCGCTCTCCGTCTGCGGCGACTTCGAATTTCAGATTCAAGCGCATCGGTTTCGTGATTTTAAGCGACCAGATCAGCTTGCCGTCCAGCAACGCGGGGCTCGTCATTTCGACCGTTTCGTCTCCTTGCGTCGCCGTGCCTTGGATCGCGCCGCCGCTCGTCGAGATCAAGAGCCGGACTTGCATTTTCCCGACCGGCGTGGCGATCGTCGTCTCCCATTCCCCGTCGAAATCGGATGCCCGCGCGAGATTGCGGGCCGGCGCGCCGGCGCTCGTCGCCGCCGCGTCGGGCGCAACGTTCGGTTCGGCACTCGCTGGAGCGCGAGAGCCGCCGGGCGCGATCCCCGTCTCTTTCCACACCGTCCCTCTTCGCTCGTATTCGAACAGTTGCTCTACCGCATGCGCCATACGCGGACCTAGCTCTCGCTCTACCAGGTACAACGCGACATCGAGTCCGGAGGTGACGCCGCCGCCGGTAACGAGATTGCCGTCGTCCACGACGCGCGCGAGGACGGGAATCGCCCCGGTTGCGCCAAGCAAATCCATGCCCAGACGGTTCGTGACCGCCGGCCGGCCTTCCAACAATCCACCCATGGCCAGCAACAGAGAACCGCCGCATACCGTGGCGACGACGACGTCTCGTCGCTCGAGCGCCCGCTTCACCAATCCGGTCAATTCCGTATTCATGGCCCGGTTTAGAATGGCCGGGATCGAATCGGGGCCGTCCCCATCGACTTCGCCGGACGCGCCGGGCACGAGAATGATGCCTTCCTTTTCCGGATCCAGGTAGCCTGTCGCTTCCAACGATACCCCGTTGACTCCGCTTGTCACGGACCTCGGTCCTTCCGCGGAGACGAGGTGCACGCTTAACGCGTCGTCGGCATACATGGCCGCGGCGCAAAAAACCTCGTAAGGCGCGATCGCATCCAGAAGGTCGAAGCCGTCGTAAAGCGCGATTTGAACCGTTAACATCCCTCCAACCTCCTTATTTCCATTCGGCGCTGTGTAGAAGAATAACAAACGAATCTCTCGAACGAAGCGGCGAAAAAATCACAAAACGATCAACAAAGCATCACAAAACTTGGGGCTTGACGGAAAAATGATACACTAGGAGGTGAAGGTGGGATTTTCATGTGCGCAGTGAATACGGTGCTCGTCGTAGACGACGACCGGAGCATCGTCGAATTATTGAGAGACTTTCTGGAGAACGATCGTTTTCGCGTGATCACCGCCGGCGACGCCGCCGAAGCCTGGGCCTTGTTCCGGCAGCATCCCGTGGATTGCATCGTGCTGGACATCATGATGCCGGGACAAGACGGATTCGAGCTCTGTCGCCGGATCCGGAAGACGAGCGACGTTCCGGTTCTGTTCCTGAGCGCTCGCGGCGACGACGTGGACAAGATCCGGGGGCTGACGCTCGGCGGCGACGACTATATCGTCAAATCCGCCTCGCCCGGAGAAATCGTCGCCAGGGTGAAAGCGGTTATGCGACGAGCCGCGGCGCGGCGGCAGCCGGACGATAAAATATTGGACTACGGGGACATCCGGATCAATCTGTCCGCAAGAGAAGTGCTCGTGGAAGGGAAAAACGTCGCGCTTACGCCGAAGGAGTTCGAGTTGCTGCGGCTGTTCGCCGAGCATCCCAGGCATGTTTTTACCTATGAGCAGCTGCTGGACAAATTTTGGGACGGGGTAGGCGATAAGCATACGGTCCGGGTCCACCTCAGCCGGCTTCGCGAGAAAATCGAATCCGACCCGAACCGTCCGCGATATCTGGTCAACGTCTGGGGAATCGGTTATCGCTTCGATGGAGGCTAAGATGAGGACGCTTCGCATTCGCACGTTTACGCTGCTTTGCTTTTTCTTCATCCTTTTCTTGCCGTGGATTTTCTATATCGCCGCTTACTACATGGAGAACAATACGCTTAAATTCGCGACCAACCGGCCGCATGACGAGACGCTCCAACGTCAATTGGCCGAGACGACCCGCTGGATCGAAGCCCATGCGGATAAGTGGACGGACCCGAGCTGGCAGGCCGAACTGGAAGCCCGACTGCGGGCCGCGAATTTGGATGCGGCGATTCGCAGCGCGTCGAATCTCGACATTTATCGATCCAACCCGGAGCGCCGCGGCACCCGAGCGTCCACCGAACGGTTCTCCGTCCTTGAGAACGGCCGATTGCTTGGAAAGGTTGAAATTTATTTGCCGCGGTCCAATCCGGTTCAATTGATTTCGATGGGGGCCGGGGTATTGCTCGCCTTCCTGGCGGTCGGCTTCGTCATGCGAAGGCTCCTTCTGAACCCTCTTGAGAAGATGAGCCTGGCGGCCGGACAAATCGCGGCGGGAGATTGGGAGGCGCGGCTGCCCTCGTCCAGGATCTCAGAAATCGCCGAAGTGCGCGACGGCTTCGAAGCGATGGTGAAGGGACTTCGGCAAGCGTACCGGGAGCAAGCGGAATCGGAAGAAGAACGCCGGTTCGTCATCGCCGCCGTCGCGCACGATTTGCGGACGCCGCTGTTCGCCTTGCGAGGCTATTTGGACGGACTGGAACAGGGGATTGCGGAATCGCCGGAGAAGAGGGCCAAATATTTGGCCGTCTGCAAGGAAAAATCGGCGCAACTGGACCGGCTTGTGGAGGACCTGTTCACCTTTACGAAGATGGAGTACGTGGAGACGAAGCTGAACGTCACGAAGGTCGATCTCGCGTTCATCCTCCGCATATCGATCGACAGTTTGCGTCCGCTCGCCGGGCGGAAGCGCATCTCGATGGCAAGCCACGCCGAGGACGGCTGCATTGTTCGCGGCGACCCGCACTTGTTGGAGCGCGCCATGAACAACCTGTTGGACAATGCCGTCAGACACGCGCCTTCCGATGGCGAAGTGATCGTCCGATGCGAGATAGTCGACGATAAAATCAAGTTTGCGATCCGCGACACGGGCCCGGGCTTCTCCGCGGAAGAGCTGCAACGCGCGTTCGAGCCACTCTATCGCGGAGAAGCCTCCCGGAGCCGCTCGACCGGAGGCAGCGGCTTGGGATTAACGATCGCGCAGAGGATCGTTCGTCGGCATGGCGGCGAGCTGACCGCCGGCAACCATCCGGAGGGGGGAGCTCTGCTGACGGGGTGGCTTCCGGCAGCCTCTCAGGAGTTGTAGCGGGTTCGGATAGAACCGCCATGCTAACGGCGTTCTCGTCCCGCTAACCCATCGCGCCGGCAAATAGGACCGCGGGCGGACAGGATGCACACTGGCACCTATTCGGCGGGGCGATCGGACACAGATGACCTTATTTGTGAACAAATCTGGATTTTCGAAGGGGGTTCGGACTGAGGAGACCTTATTTGCTCGTTTGTTCGCTTTTCTGGCTTTCAAAATGACGAATAACGGATCCTGTGTCCGAACATGCTGCAAAAGTGGAGATTTCGATCAAATAACGGATTCTGTGTCCGATACGTCTATGAAGGAACTAACCGGAGCGCGGTTCGTCGCCAATCGGCTCAAGCGAGCGGCAAAAAAACGCTCGTTCCAGGCAAGTCATGGCTGGAACGAGCGCTTTTATTAGCCCCGCTTCGGCTTGCGGACGAGGGCGACGATGAGCGCGAGCACGCCGGCGACGAGCCCCGCGATCGCGATCGACAGCGTGAGCGGATCGCGACCCGCGTCACCGTCGCCGCCCGCGGCTGCGGAAGCATCGCCGGATACGCCGTGGCCGCCGCTGTTGCCCGTGGCCGCGGTAACGGCCGTCACCGAAGCGGGCGTGTCGGCGTCGGGCGCGCCCGTCCATTCGACGACGTCCCCGTCCGAATAGGTCTGATACGCGCGCCACGTCAGCTCCGAGGCATCGTCGGCCACTCGGCCCTGCATGCGGAACTCGCCGAATTCCGTGGCGCCGATGCCGTCTCCGGTCGCCGTCCAGGTGACGCTGACGATTTTGTTGTCCGCGTTCCTTTCGACTTCGTACGACCAATCGGGCTTCGGCTCGAAGCGGCTGATCGTCGCTTGGTCCGGGATGGCGACCTTCACTTGCGTCGTCGCCGCCTCCTTCTCCGAAGGAACGCGAACGGTGAATACCTGGTACGAACCCGCCGGGACGGACGAAGGCTGCACGGTGACGTGCGCGCCGGCCAAGCCGGCGAAGCCGAACGTCGCCAGCAGGGCGAGCAACAGGGAGAAGCTTTTTTTCATGGGAGATCCGACCTTTCTTTTCCGATAATGTAGATGACCCAAGTATAGCCCGTTCCACGTGCGCGGCGCATGACTCGAAATAGTCATTTCGAGCGTTTCTTTGTGACAATCTCGCGAAGGTCCTGCCATCGGTTTATTCGGTGTCCACCATTCCCTTTTCGTACGCGTAACGCGTCAATTGCACCCGATTGTCCAAATGCAGCTTCTGCAAAATGTTTTTCAGGTGGTTTTTCACCGTATGCTCCGACAGCCCGAAAGCTTCCGCAATCTCGCGATTCGTACAGCCCCTTGCGACCTCCTGCAGGATCTCCCGCTCCCTTGGCGTGAGGCCTCCAGCGTCCCGCGCCCGGTCCCTCCCCGCCGAGATCCCGGCTCCGTCCTTCCGGCGCGAAAATTCGCGCAAAATGGACATCGCGAGCTCGGGATTCAGCTGCGCTTCGTCGAACGCGACCGCGCGCAAATAATCTCTCCACGCGGAAGGGTTCAGGTTTTTGAGCAAGTAGCCTTGGGCGCCTTTCTTCAGCGCCTCGAAAAGATGGGATGCATCGTCGGACACCGTCACCATGACGATCTTCACCGACGGGAGGGCGCTCTTGATCGCTTTAACGGCTTCGAAGCCGCCCATGCCCGGCATGTTGATATCCATCAGGATGAGGTCGGGCCGCAGCGACTCCGCAAGCGTCACCGCCTCTTCCCCGCTCGACGCCTCGCCGACGACGAGAAATTCCGGCATCGCGGACACGATCGTTCTCATGCCCTCCCTCGCGTGACGGTGATCGTCCGCCAGCAGCAGGCGAATCGGTTCGCTCATTCTTCAACGGCTCCCTTTTTCGAAATTTCCACGACCGTCCGGTCACCCCGCCGTTCCGCGGCGAAATGCCATCCCATCGCCCTTGCCCGATCGCGAACCATCCGCAAGCCGAAGCGGCCGTGCGCTTGCAGCGGATCTCCGTCGAATCCCGCGCCGTCGTCCTCCACCGTACAGCGGAAGCCGCCCGCTTCGTCGGGCTGGCCGATGACGTAGACGCCAGCCGCCCGCGCATGCTTGCGCACGTTGATCAACGCTTCCCGCACGCAGGCATGCAGCTCGACCTTCTCCTTGTCCGTAAGCATGTCGTCCGGAATCGACCAGACGAACTCCGCCTTCGCGCCCGTCAGCTCGGCGGTATCCCCGAGCAGCTCCCGCAGCGGCACGACCCAGGCAGCGGAAGCCGGGGAAGGAGGCTGGCGCAGGTTGGCGATCGCCTGGCGCACATCTTCGTGCATGACGCGCGCCGTTTCCCGCAATCCGACGGCCAGCTCCCGTACCGGTCCCTCCTTGTTCAACTCGTCCAGCTGATCCAGCTTCACCGCCAGCAGGAACAACGACTGGGAAATGCCGTCGTGCAGTTCCCGGGCGAGCCGCTCCCGCTCCTCGAGGGACGCCGTCGCCGCCCTTTCCCGCTGCAGCTCCCGCTGCGAATGCTCCAGCCTGGCGAACAAGCTCCTGACGAGCGTCAACGTAACGGCGAGAACGATAAACGGCGCCAGCAGGTTGCCGAGCTCCATAGAGACGTACGGAAGCAAAAACGCGTGGCGGACGTATTCCCACAGCCCGATCGTCAGCGTAGGGATGAGCAGGATCATCCATTTGATCCTCGCGTCTTTCGCGCGGTTGTCCATTGCCATCATCCTTTCTTCCGAATTACGGTCCGTCTATCGGCAAGCAGCGTCAATAGACTCGATAAGACGTCTCGACGACTCTTTCCACGTCCTCTGCGTCCGTGACCCGGATTTGCGCGGTCCATTGTCCGGCGAAAGGCATGTAGGGCCCCACGGCTCTGTAAGTCGTCTTCGCGAAATCGGGGAAGGCGTCCAGCTCTTCGTCGTCGTACGGCTCAAGCGGCACTTCGATATAGCCCATGTCGCCTTTGCTGACCGGAAGCATGCGCAGCCGAACGTTCTTCGGCTCGCCTTCCCCGACGCTTTCGGGCAACCAGATTTTGACGGTGAACCGGTTGTCGCCGGGCGAATTCGGCGAGATTCGCAGCGTCACGTGCATCTCCGACCCCATCTTGTGGTAGCTTAACGGATTGTTCGCGGGCAGCGGCGGCTGATAGGTGAGCACGCCGACGCACAGCACGATCGCCGCCAGCAGCCCGATATCCGCCTTCAGCATGCCGCCGCGGGGGAGCTCTCCCTTTTTCAGCCGCAGGCGAATGAGGAAGGCCGTAATCGCCACGAGAACGGTAAGGCCGGCTTTGGCGATCAGCCATTTGCCCCAGGCCGTATACGTCAAGTATTCCAGCGAAGGCAGAAAAGCGAGCGTTGACAGGACGCCCGTCGCCCACAGCGCCAGGAAGGAGAAGAGCGCCCACTTGGAGAACACGAGCGCGAACCTGCCCGCTTCGGGCCGTTCCTTGAACCAGATCGCCAGCAGCAGGACAAGCCCGCCCGCCCAGACCGCCGCGGCCAGAAGGTGCACGGCGTTCAGCCCGATCGTATAGAAGGCGGGCCGGAACGCCGCGGCGTGGCCGGACCAGGCTTCGACGAACAAGGCGACGGCGGCCCAGCCGACGCGCGGCCATGGCTTCATCGAGACGAGCAGAGGCGCCGCCGCCGCGAGCAGCAGCTCGGCGATGTACAGCTTGCCGATCGTCGTCATCGTCAGGATGCGTCCCCACTCCGCCAACGGTTCGCCTTGCCCGAGCTCGCGCAGGCTGAAGAACACGTACGCGATGGTCGCGATACAGGCGAACTTCCCGGCCAATCCGAGCGATTGGGCGAGCGCCTCTCGCGCCGCGGGAGAGGTTTGCCGCCGGAGGCTCCATATCGAGAGCCCGGCCGCGGCCAGCAAGCCGGCGTAATAGAAGATTCTGGCGGAGTACAGCAGGAACGAATCGGCAGTCAGCCCTGAGCTTCCGTGCTGGTGCGAGTGCCCGACCTGTTGATGCGGATCCAGTAGGCTCGCATTCGGAAGGGAGCTCGGATTGCCGACCGTAAACACGTAAGCGCCGGATACCGGATGGCCGTCCGCCGATATGACCGAGTAAGAGACGGTATAATGCCCTTCGCCGAGCTTCGGAAGGGCGACGCGGATGCCTTTCCCGTCCTGGATCGGCTCGACGCCGCCCTTGGCGACGTTGCGGGACGCTTCGTTCAGCACGAGCAGCTTCGAGCCCCCGCCCTCCAGTCTTTCGTTGAACAGGATTTCGATCGCGGGCGGACTGTCGTCCATGCGGCTGTCCGCGGCGGGCACCGTATCCACGAGCACGGCGTGCGCGCCCGCCAGACCCGGCGAACAAATCGCGATCCAGAGAAACAGGGCGAACGATAGCGGAAGGATACGAGCCGCCTTCTTCGCCGCGGAACGCAAGCCCGTCGTCCCCATCGCTTTCATCGCGGTGTTCATATTCGTCAACCTGCTTTCTATTGGAACGCGTATGCGTTCGGAATTGAAATAGACCTTTTCGACGACGCGTCGAATGGCACCTCTATCGTACCCGAAGCGAATTTAGGGTTCAACCGTCGCGTGACACGATTTCGCGGTCCGACAGCGGATTGTACCCGATTCGACAAACATGGCGTCGCATCGACGCCGGCGCCGGCACAACCGCAACCGGCTTCAACCTCCTACGAAAGGCAGCACCCGCTTGCACCGTACGATCCGTTCTGGCGTCTCGCCCTCCGCTTGCCCTCGCCGTGCTTCATCCTGCGCCCCATCTTCCACTTGCCCCTCGCCGTCCTCCACCCTGCGCCTCATCGTTCTCTTGGGCATCGTCCGGACCGTTCGGACTGAGGATCCGGTCATCTGTGTCCGATAAGCCTATCCATTCAAGCAAAATACAAGAAAGACCGTCAGTTCTCCCTGACGGTCTTTCATCGCGCGCTGTTCGTTCTCTTCTCGCCGGATCGTCCGTCCGAATCACCATCAAAAAGTAGGGTTTTCGGAAAAATAAGGTCATCTGTGTCCGTTGCGGGCAGCATCGCATCAAGTGAAATCGTTGCCTTCGCCCTCCGGGTAGTCCTCCGTTTTCCGCGCGAGCGCGTCCGGCCACCAGTCGGCATCCGCAGGCGGATAGCCTCTCGCGTCCGGCCATACGTACGTCCATCCCGAGATGCCCGGCGCCACGGCGTCCTTCACCCATACTCTCTCGTAATCGTTGCGCTCCTCGATGCCGGCGAAGCCTTCCAGTTCGTCGAGCGCAGGCAGCCCCGCGCGCCGCACGTCCATCCACATGCCCCGAACGAAACGGTCCGTGCGGAGCATCATGGCGGGATACGGACCGACATCGACGAGCTCGCCCCCGACCTTGCCCGGAAAAGCGTGAAGCAGATACGGTTCGATGACCGGGTGATTGCTTAATCCGGGCAGCAACGAGCCGTATGCGAATAGTCGAACGGCATCCGTCCCGGCGTACAAGCGTTGGTGTCTCATCCTGCGGTCCCTTTTCTCTTTTTTTCGGCGTCGTACAAGCTTCGGAACTGCTCCGGCGGCACGGGCTTGGAGAAAAAATACCCTTGCGCCTCCTGGCATCTCAATTTCTTCAGGAAAGCGACCTGCCCTTCCGTCTCCACGCCCTCGGCCGTCACCGTCAAGTTCAGATTGCGGGCCATTTCCGATATTCCGGAGACGATCGCCGCGTCGTTGCGGTCGACGAGCACGTCGCTCACGAACGCCCGGTCGATCTTCAGCTTGTCGATCGGAAACCTCTTTAAATAGTATAACGAACTGTAGCCCGTTCCGAAATCGTCGATGCTGATGCGGACGCCCAGCTTCTTCAGCTGCTCCAGCATCTCCGTCGCGTAGGCGGCGTCCGCCATGATGCTTTCGGTAATTTCCAGCTCCAGCCATTTCGGCTCGAGTCCGGCGTCTTCCAGCACTTTCGCGATTCGGGCGCAAAGGTCGTGCTGGCGGAACTGGCGAATCGAGAGATTCACGGACAGCACGATCGGCGGATAACCCTGCGCTTGCCATTCCTTCATCTGCCGGCAGGCTTGGCGCAGCACCCATTCCCCGAGCGGCAATATGAAGCCGTTCTCCTCGCAGAGCGGGATGAACTCGGACGGCGGAATTTCCCCGCGTCTCGGGTGATTCCATCTCAGCAGCGCTTCGGCGCCCACCAGCTTCTCGTCCATGAGATCTACAAGCGGTTGATAAGCCAGATAGAACTGTCCCGACTCGAGCGCGCGCCGGAGATCGTTTTCCAGCATCAGCTTCTCCTTGGCCTTCTGGTTCATCCGCAGCTCGTATCGCTTCCAGCCGTTGCGGGCTTCCTTGGCGCTGTACATGGCGGTATCGGCATTCTGCAGCAGCAGATCGAGGGAGTTCCCGTCGTCCGGATACAGCACGATGCCGACGCTGACCGTAATGTGGAACGCGGAGGGACCGACGCGAATCGGCCGCTCGAACAAATCGACCACTCGCTGCGCTTCCCGTTCCGCCTCTCCATCTTCCCGGATCCCGCCGAGCAAAATCGTGAACTCGTCCCCGCCCAAGCGAAACACGTTGTCCGGCTTGTCGGGCCCGGTCAGCCTCTCGGCCACGGACACGAGCAGCCGGTCTCCGAACGAATGACCCATCGAGTCGTTGATCGTCTTGAACCGGTCGACGTCCAGCCATAGCAGCGCGAACTTGCGGCCGCCGTGCTTGGCGCTGGCCATCTCCGCCTTGACCCGATCCGCGAACAACCGACGATTGGGCAAGCCTGTCAGTTCGTCGTGATACGCCAAGTAATTGATGCGGGCTTCCGTTTTTTTCTGCCGCTTGAAAGGCTCTTCGATCAGAACGAGGTAGATCCCTTTCAGCAATAAATAATAGCCCGCCAGCTTGAAACCATGGCCGAGCAAATCCTGCGAGGAGGCGATTCCCGTCCCGAGCGACGATTCCAGCTTGCCGACGAACAGCCAGACGATCGCCTGCACGATCGTCAGCATGGACTGGGGCCTCTCCACCCGATTGCGGTAGAGGATGACGGTCACGGCCGCCGCATAGAGCAGCAGCGTGACGGCGGGTTGATAAGGCGCCAGAACGTCGATCGCCGCCCGGTTCCACTCCGTCCCGAAAGCGGCCGAAGCGGCAGCGGCGACAGCGATCGCAACGGGGATGAACGCGTATACGCGAGTCCGGGGCTTGACGATTCCGTTCGGCATCGCAAAGGCAATGCATAGACCCAGCGCGCCGGCCCCATCCGACAGCCAGCTCAGCAGCAGGCTCGGCGTATCCCCGACGGACGCGTCGTATAGCGGCAATCCGGGCGCGCTCAGGCCATGCAGCAGATCGAGCAGCCCGACGGCCGCGAACAGCGTCGTCGTCACGAGTCTATGCCTGCACAGCGTCGGCACGAAAATCATCCAGCCCATAATCAGCAAGGCGAATCCTATCGCGAAGGCAAATGCCTCGAGTAACAGGTGAACGGAAAAGCGATCGAGCGAAGCGATCCATCGATCGAGCGGGCCGTCCGCCAATCGAATGCATCCGAAAACCGCAAGGGCGGCGACGACCGTCCATACCGTTTTCCTTTCCGTACGGCTAATCGACATACCCTGCCTCCGACGAAATACCTACATTAGGTATAAAGACTCTAAGATCCTCCTTATATTTTCCACATCGCCGGACATTTTCCTGCTTTACCGCGTCAAATTCGACAAACTTCCTCACATTTCATCCTGGGCCATTTCAAAGCTGACGGTCTCGGCGGCAGAACATACGCGAGCTTGGCGGAAGGCGATCGTAACCGTTGCGGCTTGTGTTTGCATCCCATTCGAATCTCAAGGTACAATTATAGAATTAGGTGTTCGTCAAGGGGGCAGAACCAATATGGAAACGTATGACTTGGCGGAGCTTGTCGTGAAGCAAGACGCCCAAGATTGGCACCTTGTTTTTTCCCGCGCCAAGCTGACGGTCGTATCCGACCACGGCACGAGACTCTGGTACGTCGATGTCGACGGCGTGGCGGACGAAGCTTTGCTGCGAAAATTCTCGGAAACGGAACGCATCGACGTCGCCGCGAGCATGACGACGATCGGAGGCAAACGCATGCGGGGCAGCGGCTTCCTGCACCCCAATCCGCAGCATCGGGCCGCGGCGATCCGGGGAGACGGACCGCTGGACGGCTTCGAATCCCCCTGAGCCGAGCCGGAATCGCGACATAGCGAACAGGCTGCTCCCCTCGGCGCGACCGCCAAGCAAGACCAGCCTTGTCAGGCATCGTCGGACCTCGCCTGCAGCGCTTCGCGCACACGAATTCGACGCAGCGTCAACTGTCGCCGCGGGCGGCGATTCCGGCGATTCTGCCTTCCAGATACCTCATGAACGCTTCCAGCTCCAGCTGCTGAACGTATTCCAACCGTTCCGCGGCCTGCTCTTCGCCGAGCCGGGCTTCCTGAATGGCGACGGCGTTCACAAACAAATAAGGGTTCCAGCTGCCTTGCGTCGCGATCTTGGACAACGCTTCCTGAACCGGACCGCCGACGCTTCCGCTTTCCCGAAGATAAGCCGCCGCCCGCGCTTGCAAACCGTGATAGGCCGGGTGCTCGTCCGCCCGGCGAAACCAGTATTTCGCGTTGTCGTAATCGCCCTCGCGCCTGTGCATGATGCCATGGATCGCCGCTCCCGTAGACGTGGCCAAATGCTCGACCAGATCGTGGGCGGCGGCCAGGCTGTCGTTCCAGAGATGGAGAGCGGCTTTGTAAGCGGCCGCCGCCGCCATCCCTTCCGGGCTGCCGTCCGACAGCCGCGACGGCGACAGCGCCGCGATCTCCTCGTCCACGCCCGGATGCCAGACATGCTCGGGCCTAAGCGCCGGCAAGCCGGCGCGATGGCTTAAACGATTCAGCAGCAGCGCCAGCCGCCCGGCCTGTTCCGCGGTTGCGCCGCGTTCGCTCGGCAGCTCGTCCCGAACGGCTGCCTCATTATCCGAACCTTTCATGCAATCGCCTCCATCGTCCCATCTTTTGACAAAAACAATAGCTTAAGGCGCGGCATTTGTCGAGGTTTTTTTCGACTCTCTCCCTGTTCGCGGAAGCGATTTCCGCCTATTCGCGCAAAAGCCAGGCAACAGTCGAACGACTGTTGCCTGGCTTCATGCGCAGCGCCGTTTATTTCCCCTGGAACGTTTCCGGGGTCGTCATTTTGTCGTAAAACTCGGTGAACTGTTCGCGCTTGTCAGATGCGCGCCAGCCCATGGCCGAGCGCGGATGCTCGTCCAGCGTGCCGGTGATCATGTCGGGAATGAGGTAGCCCCATTCCTCCTTCTCGCGCAGCTTGATCATATGCTTCTCGATCATGCCGAGCACCGGACGCAGGCTGTACTCCGGCTTCGTCAGCTTCGCGAGCAGCAGCTCGGTCGGCGTGTTGCCGGCGGCGCGTCCCATGCCGAATACGGAAGCGTCGAGCAGCTCGACGCCGAGATTGGCGGCGGTCAGCGTATTGGCAAAAGCGAGCTGCAGATTGTTATGCGTATGAACGCCCAACCGTTTGTTCTTGAGCGCGCGGCTGAACTTCTCCACCAGGTACCGGATATCGTCCGGATCCAGGCTGCCGAACGAGTCGACGATGTAGACGACGTCGATCGGGCTGTCGTTGATCATCGCCAGCGATTCGTTCAGCTCGTTATCCATGACGCCGGACAAGGCCATGATGTTGATCGTCGTCTCGTAGCCCCGTTTATGGAACAGCGAGCCAAGCTCGATCGCCTTCGCCGTATCGCGGGCATAGCAGGCGACGCGGATCAGGTCGAGCATCGATTCGCCGCGCGGAAGCACGTCGGCCTCGTCCACCCGGCCCACGTCGACGAGCGCGGACAGCTTCGTGTTTTTTTTCTCCCCGATCACTTTGCGCAGGAAATCGTCGTTCAGAAACCGCCACGGTCCTTCCTTTCCTTCGCTCTTCAGCAGCTTGGGGGAATTCTTATAGCCGATTTCCATGTACTCTACGCCCGCAGCGTTCAGGGATTCGTACAGGTCCTGCACGAACTCCACGCTGAAATCCCAGTTGTTGACCAAACCTCCGTCGCGGACCGTGCAATCCACGATCTTGCAATGATTCGTCTTGCTTAGAGCCGTCATAGCCTTGTCCAATCTCCTTTTTCCCTCTCGCGGATCTATTGTCGAAATATAATGATTATTAGTTTACCTTAATCCACTCGAGTTTGCTACCTTTAATCGGTACATGCCGGAAGAGCGCTAGGAGAAATGGAACACGATGTCTTCGCCTTGGCAATCGATTCGCAAGCTTCTGCCATCCAGAAACCAGACGTCCTTGCTTTCCATGTAAAACACGACCCGATCCGCGACCGTCGTCACCGCCGCGTCGATCGGCGTATCTCTCGTGATGCCGAACGCGAAAGGCGTCTCCCCGCCGCTGACGTAACGAACGAACACGCGCACGGTTTCCCCTTCGCCGATTCCCCATACTCCTTTGAAGCATGACAGCGCGGAAGGCGTAACGATCAATTCCATCTCCAACACCTCATCGTTCAAATTTTGGGTACCTCTTCATTGTACCTTGGACCGCGAAATAAAGATATGCGAAGGTTCATTGCGCGCCCAAGGCTTCGGCAAAATAAGAGCTTCTGTGTCCGCAAGCAAGAAAGGCTCTGCGGATTAATCGCACGACGAAAAAGGCCGCCCGTAAGAACGGGCAGCCGACGCTAACGTTCGGGTTGACTGCGATTTCATCGTCGAGCCGCTGCGCCGGAAACGTTCGGCTTCGCCTTCCGAGAGTTATGCCGTGTAACCGAGCCGGTTGACGGGCATCGCACGGACTCGCGGGGCGGCCTTAGCCGGTTCGTAGTCCCCCGAAGCGTTCTTCAATCGATCGGTCAGCTCGCGGAACCACGCCTCGTCCCTCGCGGAGAGCGCCACGTCGATCAAATCGCGTATCGCCTCCGGATCGTCCTTCGGGGACTCCGGCAGCTCCCGCAGCCAACTCTCCGGCACGTCGGCCGTCTTCCCGACGGACGGCTCGTTGTCCGAAAGAACGATGACCACTTTGGCCATGCTCCTCGCACGATCAAGCGTATCGATGAATCCGTGAACGAATTCACCGTTTCTCGTCTTGGCCTGTACCCAGTCTCCAATCTCGAATTTCATCCTCCGCACCGCCTATCCGAATTAGGATGGTTTCGCTACGCTGAACTGTAACGCGCAACATTACATTTGTTGGACAAAAAACGGCGATCTGCAACCGATGCTCGCTCGCCGTCTATGTTCGAACGTTGTACTGTAATATTACGAATTACAGTTGACATTGTCAAGCTGCCGGCTCATTAGTCCATTCTATGCTTCCCCGTTCGCGCGAGTGTATGTCCGCGATGGACAACGTTCGGCGGCGGTTAGAAGTGGATGTACAAAGCGGTCGTCTTGAGCCCGCTATTGCCGGTTTGAAATTCCTGTTCCGTCACATCGATGCGGGAGCCTTGCCCGGGAGGCCAGGGATCCCGGATATGCAATACCCGGGTCCCCTCTGTCCTTACGCCTCTGGCGCCGTCGTATTCCGGCGCTTCGCCGTCATAGCCGTCGATCACGACAAAATGACCGTTGGCGCCTTCGACTCTCGCGATCACCGGGCCGTTATCCAGCGCCTCCAGCATTTTCGATAACGACATCGTTTTCGGCCCCTGCACCGTTAAATACTCGTTCAATATATCGGCCATATTGTCCATGCTCGTGCCTTCGTTGATGCTGTAAGAACCGGCATATTGCTGCGAAAGCCGTTCCAGCATCGCATGGTCCATAAACTTGCCTTTGGTCGCCAGCACCATTTGAACCGAAGCGATGCCGCAAGACATCGGGGTCAATTGGCCAAACAAAGGATCGAGCTCCTCTTCGTCATCCTCTTCTTCCCAATCTTGATCCTTCGCTTCATCCTCTTCGTATTCCTGAAGAGCGCGCCGCATTTCGCTCTGCGCCGTTTTACCCGACTTGGATAATTGAGCGACGGCGTTCTCCGATACGCGTTGAGCAACGACGGCTTCGTTGCGCAAGTGAGGAGGAACGTATGGCGTTGGCACGAACTTCTTGTGCGCCTTCACATCGGACTGATAATCCTCTTCCAGGTCGGCCTCGTTTATATTCCCCGTTGCAGCCTCCTTCATCGCTTCATGCGTCGCCCTTAATCGGGGATGCTTGTCCGCGCCCAATTGCGCATGCGCATAATCGGAGGAGTACTTGCCTTTATTGAATACCGTTGCGTCTACGAAATTTTTCGCCATTCCCGGATGTCTCATGTCGCGCACTTTGCGGATCATCGCAAGGTCGCTGGAGGCGTGGAGCGAAATTTCGTGGTTCAACGTATGGGCGATTTCGGCAGACCTTAAATTAGGGTTGATCGTAATCTCCATTCGAACGGGATTGCCGGCAGTCACCCATGCCGGCCATTCATCCGCCGTTGCGCGATCTTCGGACTCGGCAGAAATTCCCCGATACTTGTTGCCGTCCCAGACGGAAAAGGTGGTTTGTCCGAGATCCTGCAAGTTCGGATCCGTGGTTACAATGACAGTTAAGTTCGGCTCCGATTCAAGCTCGCTGAGCATGGATTGAAGCGTCTCATCGAACTCGTTGACGTTGCTGTCGCCTTGTTTGTAGAGCTCCAGCGCGTCCTGGGCGTCCTCCCAACGCGAGTGTTCAAGAAATGACTCGTAATCTTCGTCCACTTCCGGTTCGGCATCCGCCGAGAAATTGCCGCGAAATTCAACGACTCTCTGCGCGACCTCCCCGCCCCCGGCCTCCGATGTTCGCTCCGGCGCTTCGCGATCGCGAACGGCCGCTTGACGCTGCAACGCCCGCTGTCCCATCACGTCCGATTCCCGCTCCAAAGCTTCGTTATCGTTAACAGGAACGCCGTTGACGTTCAACGACGGCTGCACGCGACCTTGCCGTTGCTGAACGACGTGCCACCCTTCATGGGGCAAGTGCTCCTCCTGTCCAGGTCCGAGATGTATCTCGTTCCCTTGGGCATAAGCGAGAGCGTTCAATCCGGCGGGTTTATCCGAATTGTAATGGACGCGAACATCGGACAGATCCATTCCGGAGAGGCTTTCCAGACCTTCTTTCAGTTGGCCGGGCATGCCGGTTTCGTTTTCTTTCCTCTGCACGGGGGGCTTCAATAACTGCGCGACCGCCCGGTTGCCCATCGTCTTCTGAAGCTGCGCAACCTGCGATGCGGATATGGAAAAGTCGGAACGGGAAAGGGAAAGGGCGCTTTGCAATTGAGCGACGGAGGCGGACTCGGAAGAAAAGGCGGTACGGTTCGCCGCGGGACGATCATGAGCGGGTTTACTGGAAACGGCGGGTTGATTGGTTTTCATAAGAACCTCCCGAACTTCGCGCTTGCGGAACCGGTCGAGCTCGCCCGCAGCCGGGGAGCTGCGAGTTGGACGCTTGCGGGATGGACGGTCGGCGGCGCGATCTGGAAATTCGACAAATTTTACCTTTATTGTAACCCGCCTATCGGCGAAGTTCAATCGATAAACCCGGATTTCTTTTCCTCTTGCGCGTACGGAACACGAACGGCGCGACCGCGAGCGCCAAGAGGAGCAGCCCCGCTCCCGCGAACGTCGTGATCCCGTACGACCGCAGCCATAACGGGCCGCCGGCCGCCAGATCGTACAGCCAGCCTCCCGCGATCGGACCGGTGAAGCCGGCGATGCCCGTAAGCGCCGAGAACACGGCGACGTACATCGGCCGCTCGGACTTCGGGGAATCGCCGATCAGGAAGTTGAACACGAGCAGGTTGTAGCCGGCCAGCCCGAATCCGAGCAGCGCGTGCGCGGCGATCAGCACGAGCAAAGTCGGTAACACCGCCATTCCCGTCCATACCGCGCAAGACGCCGCGATCAGCGGAAACGCCCATAGAAGCAGCGTGCTGGTCGAATAGCGGCTATTCAAGAGGCCCCAGTAATAGTAGCTGATCATCATCACGAGATTTTGCAGCATGATGATCATCGTTACCCTGCTCGCACTCAGCCCCATCACTTCGAGCATGACGTAGGAGAACAGCGGAATGGCGACATTCTGCAGCAGGATGAACAACGCGATGAAGAGCGTCGCCGAACGGAACCGCCGATCCGCGAACGGACGCGCGAGCATCTTCAGCGAACGTCCGCTCTCGGACGGCTGGAACGGCGGATTCGGGTAGCGCGTCAGAGCCCAGCCATTCCAGACGACGCAAGCGGCGCTTACGGAGAACAGAACGATGAAGCCTTGCGCGCCCGGCAACCGCTCCATGATCTGTCCGCCGAGCAGCAGCGTGACGCATACGACGGCCCAATGGACCGTGTTGCGAATGCCGAAATATTTGCCCCGGACAGCGGGGGGAACGACGTCGGCCATCAGGGAAGTCCAGACGACGCCTCCCGCTTGTCCGGAGATCATGCATACGAGCCATACGGCGACGTACATCGGAATCCAGGCAGCCTCCGGAAAAGCGAGGGGAATCAGTCCGGTCCCCACCCATAAGGCGCGATGCGCGATTCCGAACAGCGCCAAGAAGAAACGGCGGTTCTGCCAGCTCTGCATGGCGAATGCGATGAACACCTGGACGAGCAGCGCGAAAGGCGGGATCGCCAGCACGATGCCGATGTGAAAGGCCGAAAATCCCAAGTACGTCAAATAAACGGTTTGCAGCGGTCCGCCCAGCAGATTCGCGAGAATATTCGCCGGTATCCCCTCGATCAGCGAAATCCGCATGCTTCTGCGGTTCGCCGATTCGGTTCTGCGGACCGCAAGCAACCGTTTCCATCCACTCATCCAGCCGATCATTCCGAGGTTCCCCCATGTTGTACCGGATCATTGCGAGCTCCGTAACGCTTCTCTAGCTATCCCGATTCTACTCCGATTTATCGTCCGAATCTACACTAATCTTCGACGGAGGGCAAATAAATCGTGAATTCCGTCCCTTCGTGCAGTCGGCTGTCGACGTGAATCGTCCCGCCATGGTTGGATATGATTCTGTAGCTGACCGACAGTCCGAGTCCCGTACCCACTTCCTTCGTCGTAAAAAACGGATCGAACAGCCGGCTGAGCGTCGCTTTCTCCATTCCCCTTCCGTTGTCCCGAATCGCGATTAACGCGAAAGCCCCATCCCGCCTGGCCGAGATGTCGATCCGTCCTTTCCGCTCGCCCAGCACGTCGCTGATCGCTTCCATCGCGTTGCGGATAATGTTCAGCAGCACCTGTTTGATCTGCTTGACGTCTACCGCCACGTTCAGCTTCGAATCGAATATCTCGTCCCGGATCTCGCAGCCTTTCATATGCGCTTCGCTCTCGGACAGCAGAATCGTTTCCCGGACGAGCGATTTGACGGCTACCTTCTGTTTCATCGGCGCGGAAGGCTTGGACGAATTGAGAAATTCGTAAATAATGTCGTTCGCCCGATCGATCTCCGACAGGATGATTCGGCCGTATTCCTGCTTGCCGATCTCCCCCAGGTACGGACTTAACAGTTGAATGAACCCTCGGATCGATGTAAGCGGATTCCGGATCTCGTGGGCGATCGCCGCCGCGATCTTGCCGAGCATGGCCAGCTTGTCGTTCTGGAACGCGGCTTGTTCGATCTGCCGGTATTCCGATACGTCCTTCACGCTGACCAAATAATCGCCGTCCAGTTCATCGATCCGCGAGATGCTGACGAGAAGATGGCGTCCGCCGGCGGCCTGGAACTCGTCGTGATACCTTCTGTAACGCGTCAAGCCTTTGTACATCCGCAAGAAGCTTCTGCGGATCGGCAGACGGAGGCTGCGGTGAAAAAAAAGCTGGCGCAGCGTGCAACCGATTAACGATCGACGAGGCGCCTGGAGCAGCTTGGACATTTGTACGTTGACGAACCGCAGATTGCCGGATTCGTCGAATAAAGCCACGCCGCTGTCCATGTGCTGCAGCACCGTTTCGAACCGAGTCGGCCGCTCCTCCTCCAATCGGGTCGCATGCGAGGCGCTCGCGCTGAACAACAGCTGTTCCGTTTCCCTGTCTTCCCGGGCCGCGGCGCTTTCCTTCCAGCGCGAGGACAAAGCGATTTCGGTCATAAACAAAAGAGACCGGTGAACGATCTTCAGCCGGTCTTCGGGTTCCGCGTAAGAAAGCAGATCATAGACGCATTCTTCGTGATGCTTCAGAACGTCATCCAAAGGCCACCCGGAAAGTTCCAGCCGCAACTCGTCCGTCTCCATACGCATAGGTGTTCCGCCGCTTCGAACAAACTCGGCGAGAATCGGAAAATAGCTCGTCATTAATCCGTTCATTTCGAGTTCCTCCATCGCTGAGCCTTTGTTATGCCAAACCATAAATCAATCAAATCATATCCATGATTTAGCATTAATGTCAACGGGAGAAGTTGTCGATCGATGACGACGATTTCTTCGGCTTTAATCGCGGTTTTTCTCGTTGCCGCCGCGCTGTTTCCGTTCCTTCAGCAGCTTGCTCAGCCCTTTGTCCGACTCGGGCTTCGCCTTCGATCCCCGCCCTTTTGCCTTATCCGAAGCCCTGCCGCGGTCGTCCTTGCGCTCGGCTTCGGACGAGGAATCTCGCCCCTTCTCCCGAGCTTCCCGTTCGTTCGAACGAGGACTCCGGTCTCGATTGCCGTCGAAATCGCCGCCCTTCCTGCCGTTATCTTTGTCGAACGACGGCCGGCCGGCGGATTTGCTTTCCGATTTTTTTCCCTCGTCTTTCTCGTTTTTTCCGTTTTTTCCGCTCTTCCCGGCGTTGGTCTTCCCGGTATCGCCTTTGCCGTTATTGGCTTTATCCCCGTTATTTCCGTTATTTCCTTTATTTCCATCGTGGCCGTTATTGCCGCTATTGCCCTTTTTTCCGTTATTGCCCTTATTGTCGTTGTCGCTCTTCTTGCCGTTGTCGCCCTTCTTGCCGCTGTTGCCTTTGTTGCCTATGTCGCCGTTATTCCCTTTGTTTCCTTTATTGTCGTTGCTGCCTTTGTTGTTGCCGCTCTTCCCGTTACTGTCGCCTTTATTGCCAGTGCCTCCCGCTTTTGGTTCGCTCGCCGGCTTACGGCCCGGGTTGGCGTGTCCGGCGTTATTGCCGTTCGCACCCTTCTTCCCGTCGCCCGACGCCTTGTTCCCGTTCTCGCCGTCGTCGGCATCCCCGTTGCGGCCGGCGGGGACCTTGTCGTATTCGCTCATCACCTGCTTGACGCCGCCCCAGGGCGAAGCAATGTCTTGCATCGATTCGTTGCGGATCGTCTCCGGCGATATCTCGTGGCCTTGGCTTTCAGAGACGAGCCAGAACGCCATCTTGCCCGCGGAAATGCCGTTCGCTTCGGCTTCTTGCCGCACTTCCGCCGGAACGGACAGCGCCGTCACCTCCAACCGTACGTCCGGCGCCGCGTCGTCGGCCCTTGCCGCATCGTCGAGAATGCGGACCATTTTCCGGGTCAGTTCCCGTTCCCATTGCTCATCGACCTTCTTCACCGGGACGCTGGCGATCATCACGCCGCCGTCCTCCGGCGTCAGCGCGCGTTGTTCGATCAGCTTGCGCGCCAGCTCGTTCATGACGGATTCGATCGGTTTGCCGCGGTATTCGATTCCCGCCACGATGCTCGTCGCGTCTTCGTTGACCGCCCGCAGCTCGCGAACCCGCTCCCCGGCGTCCAAGCCGATCTCGAGGCTCGGATTGACGTCGAGCGATACGTACGCGACGACGGGCGGAGTTCTGAACAGAACGACAGCGAACAGCGCGATCAGCACGGCCGAAGCGAGCGCGCCCGACTGCCACAGACGAACGCGGCGCCGGGAGACGAAGGACCGTTCCGAAGCTTCGATGCCGACCTCGTCGCCGATATCGAATTGCGGGCGCCTTCTTACCCGAACGAATTGTCCGTCCGGCGTAAGCACGATCGCCGTTCGGCCTTCGAGCGACATTATTGTTCCGCGCTTCATGCGTCCTCCTCCTTCCCGCGGCGTCCCATGCCGATGTAATCTTGCAGATACGGGTACGAGCCCCCGGCGATCAGACTGATCGCGATCAAATATTTGCGATGCTTCTCGACCGTCTTGCGCGATACGCTCTCCGTTTCGCACAGCTCCTTGATCGGCAGCTGGCGGGATTCGCGGAGACCGCGAAACAGCCTTTCTTCTTCGGCGAGCCGCTTGCCGAGCCTGAGCAGCAGCATTCTTGAATCGCGATGCTTGGGCGACAGCTTCGCGAGCTCGCCGAAGGCGATGCCGAACGCTGCCAATTCTTCGGCAAGCCCCGCGATCTCGAGCTTGCGTTCGTCCGCCGTCCTGACTCTTTCGTACGCCTCCATCGCTTGCGCGATCTCGACGCGATTGATCGACCCGGCCCCGTCTTCCGGCTCGGCTTCGAACGCGCTGTAAGGAACCGCGGCGGCATGTCTGCTTTCCTGCCGGACGTAGTCGACCAGCCTGTGCCGTATGACGGTTTCCGCGAAACCCAAAAACAACCTGCCCTTCTCCGGCGAAAAACGAGTAATCGCTTCGTCGAAAGCGGCCAACGCCACGCTATAGACGTCATCCTGCCGAGGGTCGATCGCCCGGCGAAAAAAGCGGCTGGTTGTTTTCAATATGTATGGATGATAACGGCGAATCAATTCATTGCGAAGCTCTTCGTTGCCGTTCTGGATCAGCTCTACCCATCGTTCCGGATGCTCCGTGTCGTCGGGAACGCGCGTCGCCGCGCCGGATGAGCCCATCCACTTCTTGAATAGTACGAGCAGCACCCGCTCACCCCACATTCATAAGCATGCGGACCGATCTCCGATTTTCGGGGGGTACCCGCGCAAAAAAGAAGAGAACCGCCGACTGCGGACGGGATCCGGCAACCGGGCAGTTCTCCAATCGTTCCACTCGCATCCCGGAACCGCGGCGATTACACCGTGCCCCCGGGCGTTTTTTTCATCCGCAGCTTATAGCGCCGCTGGCTTAACGCGATCAGCCTTTTCTTGAGCTGCTGCTCCCATTCCCGGTCCCCGATCTCCTTGGCGATCGTCAGCAGGTCGAGAGACATATCGATCTGATTCTGCACGACGGCCATCGGATCTTCCTCTTCGTTGTTCACGCAATTCTCGTGCAGCGCTTTATCCGATTCGTCGACATAGTCGCGGAAGTCGACTTCAGATGCTCCGTCGCCGTGCGCATATTCGGCCAAAATCTCGTACTCGTTCTCCACCATGTAATGGACCTCGACGCGGTGGCATACGGGACAAAACAAGATCGGCACGTTATGGATCCTCGTCCGGTAATGCTTAAGCGTCCCTTTCGTTCCGAGCATGCTGGCTCCGCAGCAAAAGCTCATCGTCTTCCCTCCTTCTAATCGCCAAATCGGCTTCCCTGTTATTCTTCTCACTATATTCTATACCCATGAACGCAATTCCTGCCGCGAACATTTTCCAAATTTGGAGACTGACGCGCGTCGCCCGAAACCGCTCCGCTTGACGACGTAACGGACTCCAGAGCCGTTATTTTCAAAAATATCCCGCTTTTGAAAATCGTTCGGACACACGATCCGTTATTCGCCCCAATCAGCTTCGTTTGGATCCAAAAATCGACGAATAACGGATTCTCTGTCCGAAACTTCAGGATTCGGGCCATTTCCTAACAAATAAGGTCCGCTGTGTCCGTTACGCAATCGGCGGCATTCGCTTCAGCAATTGGGCGGTGTCCGTTACGCAATCGGCGGCATTCGCTTCAGCAATTGGGCGATGTCCGTTACGTAATCGGCGGAGGCGCTGCCGGGCCGCGATAGAGAAAACTCCCCGGAACAGGCGTTCCGGGGAGTTCGCGATGACGTCCTATTCACGTTGCGGACGTCGTCCTTTCGAATTAGCGAGCCAGCGCGGCGACGATCAGGTCGCCCATCGCCGTCGTGCCGATCGCCTTGCTCTTGTCGACCGCGATGTCGCCCGTGCGGTGGCCGGCGTCGAGGACGTTCTTGACGGCCGTCTCGATCGCCGTCGCGGCTTCCTCGTAGCCGAAGGTCAAGCGGAACATGAGCGCGACGGACAGAATCGTCGCGATCGGGTTGGCGATGCCTTGGCCGGCGATGTCCGGAGCGGAGCCGTGCACCGGCTCGTACAGGCCGAAGCTGCCTTCGCCCAGCGAAGCCGAGGAGAGCATGCCGATCGAGCCGGTCAGCATCGCCGCTTCGTCGCTCAGAATGTCGCCGAACATGTTCTCGGTGACGATGACGTCGAAGCTGGACGGACGGCGCAGCAGCTGCATCGCGCAGTTGTCGACGAGCACGTGCTCGAGCTCGACGTCCGGATATTCCGGCGCGATGCGGTTCACCGTTTCCCTCCACAGGCGGGAAGTTTCCAGCACGTTCGCCTTATCGACGGAAGCGAGCCGCTTGCTGCGCTTCCGCGCCACGTCGAACGCCTGGCGCACGATGCGCTCGATTTCCGCGACGTTGTAGACGCAAGTGTCGACGGCTTCCTGGCCTTGCGCGCCGTCTCTGCGGAACTTGTCGCCGAAATAGATGCCGCCCGTCAGCTCGCGGACGACGATCAGGTCGGTGCCCTCGAGCACTTCCGGCTTCAAGGTCGAAGCGTCCTTCAGGCAGTCGAACACGACGGCAGGACGAATGTTGGAGAAGAGGCCGAGCGCTTTGCGAATGCCGAGCAAGCCCGTCTCCGGACGAAGCTCCTTCGGGTTGTCGTCCCATTTCGGACCGCCGACCGCGCCGAGCAATACGGCGTCCGAATTTTTGCAGATGTCCAGCGTCTCCTGCGGGAGAGGCGTACCCTTCTCGTCGATGGCGATTCCGCCGAACAAGCCGTGCTCGAACTCGAACTTGAGGCCGAACAGCTCTTCCGTCTTTTTCATCACTTTGATCGCTTCCGCGACGACTTCCGGACCGATTCCGTCGCCGGCGATGACGGCGATTTTTTTCACTTCAGGCATCGTTCGTATTCACTCCATCATTTAGTAGTTGTCCAATGAGAACTTCCCTCAATTGTAGTACATTTCCCCGCCATCGGCAAAATAGATAAAAACTATCGATTCTATAGGTTACGCCTATTCAAAATCAGCTGCGAAAATCCGGTCACGGAGAAGCTGTGCGAATCGTTCGGAAGTGGCTCGCAAAATACAACGCGACGATTTACTCCGACCCCGACGACGCCGGAAAAATCGAACGGATCCTCATCGATCTGCAGTGTGCGGTCATGGCCGAAAGCTCCGAATCATTCCGCAGCTTTTTCGTACCGTCCTCTATACCAGCCGTCCCTGGCCGTTCGGACAGGAGATCCGTTATCTGTGAACAAAACCGGGTTTTGAGCATCTTCGCGGACAGAGAATCCCTTATTTGCTCTGATGATGGCCATTTGGGCCACCAAAAATGAAAATAACGGATCGTCTGTCCGGATCGCCTCTAAAATGAGGGGGTTTCGACAAAATAACGGATCGTCTGTCCGGATCGCCTCTAAAATGAGGGGGTTTCGACAAAATCCTTCATGGTCTATCGTCCACCACCGGGGATGAAAATACCAGTTGTCGCCGTTCTGGCGCTACGTTTACAATCTTGTCAACAGATCAAAAGTCGTCCTTATTTTGGTGCCTTGAGCCCGTGACAAAATCCGACTTACTGCAACTGCGTGCACCGCCGTGTGACACCCTTGGTTGCTTTAACCATTGGTTCGCGTACAAATATACTTTTCTTTTACCAGTTGCATGATCTGTTAGAAAGGAGATTGTGTTTATGGAACCTATTTTGGAACGTTGCGCAGGTCTGGATGTTCATCAGGAGACGGTCGTCGCTTGTGTGATGTATGGTCCGCTCGATCAGAGACCCAAGAAGGAGATCCAAACCTTCTCCACGACGACGAAGGGACTACTGGAGCTTGCCGACTGGCTCACAGAGCGCGGGTGCATGGATGTCGCCATGGAAAGCACCGGCGTCTACTGGAAACCGGTTTGGAACGTCCTGGAGCAGGAGTTTCGTATCACGCTCGGCAACGCGCAGCGGATCAAGAATATTCCGGGCCGCAAAACCGATGTGAAGGATGCGGAATGGATCTGTCGGCTGATGCGTTGCGGCATGATTCCTGCCAGCTTCGTCCCCCCGCGCGATATTCGTGAAGCTCGGGATTTAACGCGGCGCCGGCGGAAGCTGGTTCAGATGCTATCTTCTGAAAAAAATCGGGTCCACAAGGTGCTGCAAGATGCTAATATCAAGCTAACGACCTATGTGACGGACCTATTCGGCGTTTCCGGACGCGCATTGCTTGAAAAGCTGATCAACGGTGAGGTACTGACCGAAGCGCAGATCCGAGAGATCGTAAAAGGGAAATTAAAGAAAAAAGTGCCTCAGCTCGTAGAAGCGATGAACGGTCGGGTGAACAAGCATCATCGCAAGATGCTGGCTCGGATTATGAAGCATTACGATTTTCTTGAAGAAGAGATCGCAGAGTTGGAGCAGGAAATCCAACTCATCTTACAACCGTATCAACATGAACTCGATTTGTTGGACACGATCCCCGGCATCGATCGGGATGGCTCGGCGGACATCCTGGCGGAGATCGGTCCTGACATGTCGGCGTTCGGAACCGAACATCATTTAGCCTCTTGGGCGACGGTCAGCCCGGGGCAAAACGAAAGTGCGGGGAAAAAAAAGAAGACCGGGACAGGTAAGGGCAATAAATACTTGAAGTCAGCCTTAAATCAAGCCGCCAATGCATCGATTCGAAGCAAAGATACGCGATTAAGCAATTTCTATCGCAGCGTGCTTAAACGACAGGGACACACAAAAGCCGTAGGTGCGCTCTGCCATTTGATTATCCGAATCGCTTACCACGTGCTGCAAACGGGTACCCCTTACCAAGAGATGGGCGACAGATTTGTACGCAAGAAAAAGGAACCCAATGTGAACACCCTGATCAAACGAATCGAGCAATTAGGCTACAAAGTTCAACTCACACAATAACTGACCAAACTTAGCGGATAATTTTAACAAAAAGAAATTATCTGGATTAGGGGGGCCTTTTTGCGCCTTCTTTCGTGCTAGGAGTGGTATTTTCGTACAAATAAGGTCGTCTGTGTCCGATAGCATAAGATGAAGCGGATGACAGGCTCCTCATCTATCGAAAAAACGCACCCCCGAAGGGATGCGTTTTCTCGCAGCGCTATTAGGATTTTACCAACACGCTTTCCATCGCCTCGTTCAATCGCTTCATGCCCGTAATCGTGGCTTCCGCGTCATTGTGCGTGAAGTTCAGCCGCATCGTATTTTTCCCCGAACCGTCCGCGTAGAACGATGCGCCCGGGACGAAAGCGACGCCCAGCTCGACGGCCGTCTTGAGCAATTCCGCCGCATCCACGGATTCCGGAAGCTCCAGCCAGAAAAACATGCCGCCCTTCGGCTCGTTCCAGGTAACGCCCGGCCATTGCTGCGCGGCAAGCAGCTCCGCCATCTGGCGCATGCGCGCTTCGTATTCCTTGCGAACGAATTCGATGTGCCCGCCGAGATCGAAATGGGCCATCAGCTGATAGAGCGTCTGCTGGTCGAGCGAGCTCGAATGCAAATCCGCCGCCTGCTTGGCGCGGGCCATGTGACGGATCACTTCCGGGTCGGCCATCACCCAGCCGGTACGCAACGCGGGGGCGACCGTCTTCGAGAACGTGCTCGTATAGACGACGCATGAGCCTTTCGGATGTTGATCCAACGAAAACAAAGACGGATAGGCGACCGAAGCGTCCCCGAATTTCAGTTCTCCGTACGGATCGTCCTCGAGAATGAGCGCGTCGTGGGAACGGCACAGCCGCAACACGCCCTCGCGCCGCTCCATGCTCCACGTTTTGCCGGTCGGATTGGAGAACGTCGGAATGGCGTAGACGAGCTTCGGCCGATGCTGCTTCAGCTTGGCGGCCAAATCCTCGAGCAGCATGCCGTCTTCGTCCGCTTCGACGGATACGAGCACCGCCCCGTAAGATCGGAACACTTGCAGCGCCGACAGATACGTCGGCTTCTCGACCAGGATGACGTCGCCCGGGTCGATGTAGATCCGCGTCAACAGATCGATCGCCTGCTGCGAGCCGGTCGTGATCAACAAGTCTTCGGGCGTCGCCGCGACGCCTTTGCCGGACATCCAATCGCAAATGCTTTCGCGAAGCGGTAGATAGCCCTCCGTCAACCCGTACTGCAGCGCCTTGTTGCCGGCCGCCAGCACCCGGTCGAACGCTTCCCCGATCGCCGCGACCGGAAAATGCTCCTCCGCCGGCAAGCCGCCCGCGAAAGAAATAATCGATTGGCGCTGCGTCAGCTTCAGAATCTCGCGAACGGCCGACGAAGAGAAGGAATCCAGTCTATCTGAATAACGATAATTCATCCAGCGCTCCCCATTTCTTAGATCAAAGTGACGTTGTCGCGACGATTGCGGGCAGGCGCGCTGCGCTTGTCGATCAGGCGGTTCAGGGCGTCGACGTAGGCCCTCGCGCTAGCTTCCAGAATGTCGGTGCTGACTCCGCGGCCCTGGGCGGAACTGTCCCCTTGCTTCAGGACGACATGGACTTCGCCGAGCGCATCCGTTCCGTCCGTAACCGATTTGATCGTATAGTCGTCGAGCTCGACCGTCTCTCCCGTCAGCGCGTCGATCGCCTGATAGATCGCGTCTACGGAACCGTTGCCCTCCGACTCCTTCTTCACGATGCCTTGCTGCGTCTTCAGCGTGACGGACGCCGTCGGCGTCGCATGGCTGTCGAACGAGACGACGAGCTTCTCGAGCGCGTACACTTCCGGCGTCTCGATGATTTTCTCCTCGAGCAAGGCGCGGATATCTTCGTCGGTGACGTTTTTCTTGCGGTCGGCCAAGTCCTTGAACTTGCCGAAGGCGGCGTTCACTTGGTCCTCCGTCAGCTGCTCGTAGCCGAGGTCGATCAGCTTCTCGCGGAACGCGTGGCGGCCGGAATGCTTGCCGAGCACGAGCTTGCTGTCCCTGAGCCCGATCGTCTCGGGAGAGATGATCTCGTACGTCGTTTTCTCCTTCAGCACGCCGTCCTGGTGAATGCCGGATTCGTGCGCGAACGCGTTCGCGCCGACGATCGCCTTGTTGCCCGGCACGACCATGCCGGTCAGCTTGCTGACCAAGCGGCTCGTACGGGCGACCTCCTTCAGATTGAGCGACGTCGTCGCCTGGAAAAACTCGGCGCGGGTCGCGAGCGTCAACGCCACTTCCTCGAGCGCCGTGTTGCCCGCCCGTTCGCCGATGCCGTTGATCGTGCCTTCCACTTGATCGGCTCCGTTCAGGATGGCCGCCAGCGCGTTCGCCGTCGCCATGCCGAGGTCGTCGTGGCAGTGCGCGGACAATTGAATCCGCTCGATGCCCGGCACTTTCTCCTTCAGCACCTTGAAAATATTCCCGAATTCCTGAGGCGTCATATAGCCGACCGTATCCGGAATGTTGACGACGGTCGCGCCGGCGTTAATCGCCATCTCCGTGACCTGGCACAAGTAGTCCAGTTCCGTGCGGCCCGCGTCCTCTGGAGAAAACTCGATTTTATCGAAATATTGCTTCGCATAGCGGATCGCCCGGTCCGCCGTCTCCAGCACCTGGTCCTTATCCATGCGCAGCTTGTGCTTCCGGTGAATCGGCGAAGTCGCGAGGAACAGATGGATGCCCGGATCCTCCGCGCCTTTAAGCGCTTCCCTCACCGCGTCGATATCGGGCTCGCGGGAGCGCGCCAGCCCGATGACGGTCGCGCTCTTGACCGCCTTGGCGACCGCGTTCACCGCGGCCAGGTCTCCCGGCGAAGCCGCCGGGAAGCCCGCTTCGATCCGGTCTACGCCAAGCTTCTCCAGTTGCAGGGCGATTTCGACCTTTTCCTGCGTGTTCAAGTTCACGCCCGGAGATTGCTCTCCGTCGCGAAGCGTCGTGTCGAAAATATAAATTTTTCTCATGTCGGGGGAATACCCGCACCTCCTGAAGCCTTTGTCGCTTGATTCCCTCATTATAACATACGAGGTGCCGCCGTTTAACAAAAACCCCGGCAGGCTATGCCGGGGTTCGTATCGTGCGAAGCGGTTTTTACTTCTTGATCCAGTGCATCAGGCCGCGCAGCTGGGAGCCGACGACTTCGATCGGATGCTCGGCTTCGTTGCGGCGGGTCGCCGTCAGGAACGCGCGTCCGGACTGGTTCTCGAGGATGAAGTCGCGGGCGAACTTGCCTTGCTGGATGTCGGCCAGGACGCGCTTCATTTCTTGCTTCGTCTCCTCCGTTACGATGCGGGGACCGGTGACGTAGTCGCCGTACTCCGCCGTGTTGGAGATCGAGTGGCGCATGGAAGCCAGTCCGCCCTCGTACATGAGGTCGACGATCAGCTTCAGCTCGTGCAAGCACTCGAAGTAGGCCATTTCAGGCGCATAGCCCGCTTCGACCAACGTTTCGAAGCCGGCTTTGACGAGCGCGGACGCGCCGCCGCACAGAACGGCTTGCTCGCCGAACAGGTCGGTTTCGGTCTCTTCCTTGAAAGACGTCTCGATAACCCCGGCGCGGGTGCAGCCGATGCCTTTGGCGTAAGCCATGCCGATGTCGAACGCCTTGCCCGTGCCGTTCTGATGAACGGCGATCAGCCCCGGAACGCCGAAGCCTTCGACGTACGTGCGGCGAACCATGTGGCCCGGGGATTTCGGCGCGACGAGCAGCACGTCGGCGTCCGCCGGAGCGACGATCTGGCCGAAGTGAACGTTGAAGCCGTGGGAGAACATCAGAGCGGCGCCTTTTTTCAGGTTTGGCTCGATTTCGTTCTTGTAGACGGCCGCTTGGGTCTCGTCCGGCATCAGAATTTGCACGACGTCCGCTTTGCGCGTGGCGTCCGCGACGGACAGCACTTCGAAGCCGTCGTTGCGCGCGCTCTCGGCGGACTTGCCTTCGCGCAGGCCGATGATGACGCTGAGGCCGCTGTCCCGCAGGTTTTGCGCTTGGGCGTGGCCCTGGCTGCCGTATCCGATTACCGCGATCGTCTTGCCTTTAAGAACGCCGAGGTCGGCGTCTTTCTCGTGAAACAGGTTAACTGCCATTGGATGATGTTCCTCCTTGTAATAAGTAAAAATATGACTCGACCCTCGAAGCGGGCGTTCCAAGAGAACGGGCCTGTCCCGATGTCCGGTTCTCCTCGAACCCCCGCTTCGGCGGGTCGTTGCCGATGTAATGCCGATGCGCTATCGCGCTTCCTTCAGGCCCCTGTTCATCGCCGTCACGCCGGTCCGCGACAGCTCGCGGATGCCGTAAGGCTTGAGCAGCTCGATCATCGCGTCGATTTTGTCGGAATCCCCGACGACCTGGACGATCAGGCTCGTCGGTCCGATATCGACGACGGCCGCGCGGAACGTCTCGACGATGCCGAGAATTTCCGGGCGGATCGACGGTTCCGCGGAGATCTTGATCAAGCCGAGCTCCCGGGCAACCATCGGGTTGCCGCTGATATCGATCACCTTGATGACGTCGATGAGCTTGTACAATTGCTTCTGGATCTGCTCCAGCGTATGGTCGTCGCCGGTCGTGACGATGACCATACGCGAGAGGCCGGGCTCTTCGGACGCCCCGACGGTAATGCTCTCGATGTTGAAGCCGCGGCGGCCGAACAGGCCGGACACCCGTTGCAGCACGCCGGGCTGGTCGTTGACGAGAATCGCGATCGTAAATTTACGGTTCATTCGGAATCCCCCATGATCATCTGGTCGATCGTGCTACCTTGGGTCACCATCGGATAGACGTTTTCGTTCCTGCGGACGACGAATTCCACGACCGCCGGACCCGGATGCTCGAGCGCTTCCTTCCATACGCGAAGGGCGTCGTCCTTGTTGGAAGCGCGATAGCCCTTCACCCCGTAGGCTTCGGCCAGCTTGACGAAATCCGGGCTGCCGGCCAGGTCGATATGGCTGAAACGGTTCTCGTGAATCAGCTCCTGCCATTGGCGGACCATGCCGAGCACCTGGTTGTTGATGATGACGACCTTGACCGGAATGTTGTTGATCGCGCAGATCGCCAGCTCCTGGGCGCACATCTGCATGCCGCCGTCGCCGTTGATCGAGACGACCGTCCTGTCCGGGTTGCCCATCTGCGCTCCGATCGCGGAAGGGAAGCCGAAGCCCATCGTTCCGAGTCCGCCCGAGGTGACCCAGGAGCGCGGCCGGTTGAACGGATAGTATTGCGCCGCCCACATCTGATGCTGTCCGACGTCCGTCGTGACGATCGCGTCGCCGCGCGTCGTCTCGTGGATCATCGAGATGACCCATTGCGGCTTCAATTCCTCGTCGGAATCGATATATTTGAAAGGCTTCGCCGCCTTCCATTCCTGAATCTGCTTGCGCCACGCGTCCGCCTTGGCCGCCGGCTTGGCAAGCGCGTTCGCTTGCCGGAGCACGGCTTTTACGTCGCCGACGATCGGAATATCGGTCGGCACGTTCTTGCCGATCTCCGCCGGATCGATGTCGATGTGCACGACTTTCGCGTTCGGCGCGAATCCGGCAAGCTTGCCCGTCACGCGATCGTCGAAGCGGGCGCCGATATTGATCAGCAAATCCGCCGTCTGAATCGCCGTATTCGCGGTCCAGGTGCCGTGCATGCCCGGCATGCCCATATGAAGCTCGTGCCCGCTCGGGAACCCTCCCAAGCCGAGCAGCGTCGTCGTCGTCGGAATGCCCGTCTTCGTGACGAACGCGTGCAATTCCTCGTGGGCGCCGGAGTATACGACGCCGCCCCCGGCGAGGATGACCGGCTTCTCTGCGTTTGCGATCGCGCGGATCATTTTGTCCACTTGGTTCTTGTTCGGTTGGACGGTCGGGTTGTAGCCGCGCAAGTGAACGTCGTCCGATACCGGCTGGAACAGCGCCGTCTGCGCGGACACGTCTTTCGGAATATCGATGAGCACCGGGCCTTTGCGGCCGCTATTGGCGATATGGAACGCTTCGTGAATGACGCGCGGCAAATCCTCCGCCTTGCGCACGAGGTAGCTGTGCTTCGTGATCGGCATCGTGATGCCGACGATGTCGGCTTCCTGGAACGCGTCCGTTCCGATCAAGTGGGTCGCCACGTTGCCCGTGATGACGACGAGCGGGACGGAATCCATGTATGCCGTCGCAATCCCCGTCACCAGGTTCGTCGCCCCCGGTCCCGAAGTCGCGATGCAGACGCCGACCTTGCCGGTGGATCGGGCATACCCGTCGGCCGCGTGAATCGCGCCTTGCTCGTGTCTGGTCAGCAAATGCTGGAAGTCGGTAAAGCCGTGCATCGCATCGTAAATATACAGAACCGCGCCGCCCGGATAGCCGAAGACGCATTCCGCGCCCTCCAGTAACAAGCTGCGGAGCAGCATTTCCGAGCCGGTGATGACTTCCGGCTTACTCCATTTCGCGATCAATTCTTCTTTGGATTTCAACGTAACATCCTGTGCGCTCATCTTTTTTCCTCCTTTCAACGAATCAAAAAAAGCCTTTCGTCCCGACGCCATGGTCATGGCTGTCAAGGGACGAAAGGCTGCTCAGCCTCCGCGGTACCACCCGAGTTCGCCGCGCGCCTCGCGGCGACGGCCTTATAAAGTAAGCGACGCGATATTGACGTACGGCTTACTCCAAGCGCAATAACGAGCGCCACTCCGATTCTCCCTAATGCGCCGAACGGCGGTTCAGGGGAACAGCTCCGAGGAGACTTCGCGAACAGGGATTAAGGCATCGGTTGCAGCTGTTCCGACGCTCTCTGCGCATAAGAGCCCTAACGCTTTATCCTCATCACGGCTATTGGACGTTGAGTCGATTTAACATTCATTATATGCTTCCCCGAAGCTTTCGTCAACACGCATCTTCGCCGTTCCCTTCCGAAAAAATCGCACATACGTTGTACCATCGAACGGCCTCGCCATCGCCGGACGAGAATCCGATTACAGGGAGGGAGTCCGCTTGATTCGTTGGAGACGGCCGCGGGACGACAAAAGCATCGTGGAGCTTGTCCGCTCGGAACTCGTTCCCATATCCCCATGGCAGCATCCCCGCGACAGCCGCCTGCACGCCGATATCGTCCGGCGGATGCGCCGGGGGGCGACGTTGGTCGCGTCGAGCACGGCGAGAGGCCCCGTGATCGGATTTCTGCATATGGAGTTTCGTCACCCCGAAATGCTCATCGACCTGCTGGCCGTGGATTCCCGTTACCAGAACCGCAAGCTCGGAACCGAACTGATGCTTCAAGCGGAGCGGTACGCCCGGAACAAGGGCTTCGCCGCGGCCCGCGTATTCGTCGACGAGGAGAACGTTCGGGGAATTCGCTTTTACCGCAGGCTCGGCTACACGCGGCTGCGCGAGTTTCCGGCCTTGAAAATCGTCGAAATGGCCAAATCGCTCACGCCCTATGAATATTAACGGCGGGCCGCCCTTCGCGTCGGGCGATCCGCCGTTGCCGTCTTGCTTGTCGATAGAAGAAAGCCTACTACCACCATCCGCCGTAGCCGAATCCGTCATAACCGTACCCCGGGTATCCCCAACCGAATCCGCCGTCAAACGTGCCAATCGCGAGCAGATCGAATAATACGAGGGGGATGATCGCCTTCGTTCGAACTTTTTTCCCTTTCGGTTGTTCCAATACAAGCTCATTTCCGGAAATCCGCACAAGCTTGCCCGATGCGACGGAGCCGTCCTTGCGTACCGCGTAAATCATCTTTCCGACCAGCTTCTGCGCTTGCGAACGAGTAACGCGCGACATCTTCATGCTCTCCTCCCTATGTTCGAACATGGATTGCGCCTGACCGCCGATCCGTATGCGGAAGGCACGGACGGAACCGGGCTTTTCCCTCGCCGTCGTTCTGTATCCTATGTCCGGAGAGCTTGTCGTGCTTGTACCGTTGTCCTCCTTGCCGCGCCTAACCGTTGCTCCGTTAACTGCATACCTTTCATCCCGCCCACCGCCATGCGCTGCTCCATCGCCGCCGCCACGCCTTGCTCCACCGCCACGCCTGCTCCAATTCCCTTGGCCGTTCGGACAGAGGATCCGCTAATAGTGAACAAAACCGGGTTTTGGGCATCTTCGCCGACAGAGGATCCCTTATTTGACTCCGAGATGGAGAATTCGGCCATTGATCAGCGAAATAACGGATCGTCTGTCCGAATCGCAATCAAAATGCGGGGGTTTCGGCAAAATAAGGTCTTCTGTGTCCGATAGCAAAAGATCAAGTGGTTTTCCACATCCGTCCGAAAGTCTTAAAGCCGCTTCTTTTCTGCGAACGCGCCGTGCCAGAGCGAGCCCGTTCCGCCGCCGAGGGGGATGGCGGACGCGATGGCGGCGGCAACGAACGCCTTCGCCAGCCGGCACGCTTCCTCTGGCAGAGCCCCTTTCGCAAGCAGGGCCGCGATGGCGGATGCCGTCGTGCAGCCCGTGCCGTGCGTATGGGGCGTCGGATATCGCGGACCCGCCAGCAGCCGCGCTTCGTCGGGCCGATCCGCGGATACGAATACGTCGACGGCCTCCGCTCCGTTCCAATGTCCGCCTTTCAGAAACACATGCCGGGAGCCTAACGCCAGCAGTCGCTTCGCCAAGCGCTCCATATCCGCAATCGTTCGAATCTCGTCGGCTTGCGCGCCGAGCAGCCGGCAAGCTTCCGGCAGGTTCGGCGTGACGACCTCCGCCATCGGCAGCAGCAGCCGCTTCATGGCGTCGAACGCGCCGCCGTCCATCAGCACCGAGCCGTCTGTGGCGACGCCGACCGGATCGACGACAAGCCGCTTCGCGCCATGCCGGGCGAACGACCTCGCCGCCGCTTCCACATGGGCGGCCGAGGGCAGCATTCCCGTCTTGACGGCATCGGCTCCGATGTCGGCCAGCACGCTTTCGAGCTGCGCCTCCACCATGTCCGCGGAGACGGCCTCCGCCCGCTGCACCCCCCGGCTATTCTGCGCCGTCACCGCCGTAACGACGCTCATCCCGTATACGCCAAGCTCCTGAAACGTCTTCAGATCGGCCTGGATGCCGGCCCCTCCGCCCGAGTCCGAGCCCGCGACCGTCAGAGCCAGCGCGCGGCGGGAGGCCGGAGATTCGCCGATCGGTCGCGCGGGAACGCTCATCCGAATCGCCTCCTCGTCCCCGCCGGGGAGAAGCGCTCTATTCCGAAAGCGTCCCCGTACCCGCCGGCCTTGCCTTCCAGCAGGTCTCCAACGATCGACGCCGTTGCCGGACCGAGCAGAATGCCGTTGCGGTAATGACCGGAAGCCATGATCAGCTCGGGCATTTCCGGCATGCGGCCGATCAGCGGCCAGCCGTCCAGGGTCGCAGGCCGCAAGCCGGCCCAGCCGCGCAACGGCGCAACGCCGCGCAGAAAAGGAAACACGCGGCCGCTCCACCGGGTCAGCCGGCCGATCCCCTGCTCCGTCACGCTCCGTTCAAAGCCCGCCGCGTCTTCCGATGCCCCGCACACGAGCGTTCCGTCTTGTTTGCCGACCCAGTAGGCTTGGCTGGAGAAAATCATATGCCGGACCTTCCCGGCCCCGCCTTCGTAACAGCAAATCTGTCCCCGGACGGGATGAACCGGCACGTCGACGGCCAGCCATTCCTGCAAAAATCCGCTCCACGCGCCCGCGCACGCGACGGCCTGATCCGCATGGCAGCTTTCCCCGCGGACCGTCCGGACGCATACGCCCCCGCCGGGAACCCGTGCCAATTCGCTTATGCGCCCGGCGCGAGGAACGAGCCGGACGCCGGATCGGCGGCACGCTTCCTCCACCGCGCCAACCAGCTTCGGGGCGAACACGTGGCTCTCTCCGGGACAGTACAACGCCCCCAAAGCGTGCCCGGACACCGCCGGCTCCAGGCTGCGCAGCTCCGCCTCGCCGAGAAGCTCAAGCGGAACGCCGAATTGCGGCTGCCATTCGAGCCTGGCGCGCATGGACAAAAAATCCGCTTCGTGAAACGCGATGTTGAGGCTCCCGCTGCGGCGCAATTCCACGGAGCGTCCCGTCCGCTCCTCAAGCTCCCGAACCCACCCGGGATAGCGCGAATGGCTGTCCGCGCAAAGCCGGAAAAACGGATCGGGGCTTTCGGGATTTTCGGAGAACGGCGCCAGCATCCCCGCGGCCGCTCCGGAAGCTTGGCCGCCGAATTCCCCTTCCTCCAGCACCGTAACCCGGAAGCCCCGCTTCGCCGCCTCCCATGCGCAGGATAAGCCGATAATCCCTCCGCCGATGACCAGCACCTCCGCCGGCTTCGTCACGCCATCGCCTCCCCGGGCCCGAACAGCCGGCCTGCCGGCTCGCTGCTCGCGGTTGCGTACCGCTTCTTGGGGATGCGTCCGGCCAGCCGCGACAACCGTCCCGCTTCGATGGCCAGCTTCATCGCCCGCGCCATCGCGACGGGGTCCGTCGCTTTGGAGACGGGGGTGTTGGCGAGAATGCCGTCGGCGCCCAGCTCCATCGCCTGAACGGCATCCCCGGCCGATCCGAGCCCCGCATCCACGATGACGGGGACTTGGGCCTCCTCGACGATCAAGCTCAGATGATAGGGATTCAGAATGCCGAGCCCCGTTCCGATCGGAGCCCCGCCCGGCATGACCGCCGACGCTCCCGCTTCCTCCAGCCTGCGGCAAAGCGCCGGATCGTCCGACGTATAAGGCAGAACGGTAAACCGTTCCTTCGCGAGCCGTTCCGTGGCCTTCAGCGTCTCGATCGGGTCGGGCAGCAGCGTGCGGGGATTGGCGCTGATCTCCACCTTGATCCAATCGCCCAGCCCCGCCGCGCGCGCCAGGCGCGCGATCCGCACCGCTTCGTCGGCATTGCTCGCGCCGGACGTATTCGGCAAATAGATCAGCTCCCGGTCCGCGACATGCCGCAGCACGCCGTCGTCTTCATAGTCGTCCAGGTTGATCCGGCGAACCGCGAAGGTAATGACTTGAGCGGCCGACGCTTCCAGCGCGCGAAGGAACACCGCGGGGCTCGGAAATCTGCCCGTCCCGAGAAAAAAGCGGGACTGCAGCTCCCGTCCCCCGATAACCAATCTGTCTTGCGCGATCGTATTCACAGTCCCCGCTCAGCCTCCCCCGACAAAATGAACGAATTCAACCGTACAGCCGCCGCGCAAGGGCGTCTCTCCCCAAATCCGGCGCGGGACGACCGTTCCGTCCAGCTCGGCGACGACGCTTCGGCCTTCCAGCTTGTATTGCGCCGCAAGCTCCAGCAGCGTAGCCGCTTGCGTTCGCTCGCTGCGGCCGTTGACGACAAGCGGAATTTCCCGAGCGTCCGCGGGTGTCGGCGCAGACGCAGATGCGGACGCTCCCGGGCTCCAGGCGTCGATCTTCTCCAACAAGCGGCGGCAGACCGCCTCGGGATCGGCATGACCGACGATGGCGGACACCGCGCACAGCCTTCTGGCCCCCGCTCGCAGCACCTCCTCCGCATTGCTCTCCGTAATTCCGCCGATGGCAGCGAACGGGATGCGGATTTCCGCGGCGGCCTGCGCGACGTAGGCGGTCGTGACCGCTGGCCGCCCCGGCTTGGTGCCCGTCGGATAGACGGGACCGACACCGATATAATCCGCTCCGGCCCGTTCCGCCGCGCGGGCTTGCTCGATGCGATGCGTCGACAGGCCGACGATGCGCCGCGGCCCCAGAAGCTCGCGCGCCGCCGAGATCGGCATGTCGTCCTGCCCCAGATGGACGCCGTCCGCGTCGACCGCCAGCGCGACGTCCGGATGGTCGTTGACGATCAGCGGCACCCCATACTTGGCGGTCAGCTCCCTTAAGCGCTTCCCCTTCTCGATCAGCTCCCGCTTCGGGCTGATCTTGTCCCGAAGCTGCACGATATCGGCTCCCCCTCTTAGGGCCGCTTCCATCACGTCCGGCAGGCTCCGCCCGGGGTGGTAATTTTCTCCGGTAATGACGTACAGCTTAAAATCCAATGGACGGCTCATCCGTTTTCCCCCTCTCCCTCTCTTTCGGTCAAATAACGCCGGTAAATGGCCAACGCACGGTCGTATTCGCCTGCGCCCTGAATCAGCGAGCGGCCTTCGGCGAAGATGACGATCCGCTCTCCTCCAACCGTCAAAGCGCGAACCAAGTAGCGATTGTCGGCCGTGATGACGCAGCCGTCCGCCAGCAGCCGCCGCCTCCACTCGGCCAGCGACACCGCCGGATCAAGCGTCAACTGGAACGTATCCCTGCCGCACAGAACGACCGGCATTTCGACCTCCGGCTCAGCGTCGGCTTGCGCGCCGTCCTCCTGCGAAAGACGGACGCCATCGATTGCCGCCGCGGAAGACCGGCTCGCAACATCATGCTCCGGCTCTCCCCATCCGCAATAAGGACAGGCTTCGACCGGCGGCGGAAGCTTCCACTCCTTGACCCCGAACTCCCACGCGTCAAGCGTTACCCACGTTTTGCGCAGCGCCGCCCGGTTCCCCGTCAACACCTTGAGCGCCTCCGCCGCCTGCAGAGCTGCTACCAGCTCCACCGCGGGCGAGATAACGCCTATCGTGTCGCAGGTCCGCGCGGATTCGCGGCCGTCCGGCGTCTCTTCAGCCCCGAGCAGGCACCGCAAGCAGCAGTTGTCGCCGGGGACGAGCAGCGCGCTCATCCCTCCCGAGCCCGCGACGCCGCCGTAGACGAGCGGAATGCCGCGGCTGAAGCAGGCGTCGCTCAGCAGCAGCCGGACGGCCGTATTGTCCGTGCCGTCGAGCACCAGATCGACATCCGCAACCAAGGACTCCACGTTGCGCCCATTGACATCGGCCACGAAAGCCTCGATCCTCGCTCCGCCGTTCGCCCGACGCAGCTTCGCCGCAGCGGCGACCGCCTTGGGCAGCGCCGCCTCGGCGTCCTCCTCGTCGAACAGCGTTTGCCGGTGAAGGTTGCTCGGTTCTACGTAATCCCGATCGACGAGCCGCAGGCGGCCTACTCCGGCCCGGACCATATGCTGGGCAAGCGACGCGCCGAGCGCCCCGGCGCCTAAGACCAGAATGCTCGCCTCGCCCAGCCGCCGCTGGCCCTGCGGTCCGATCGGAGCGAAGCGCATCTGCCGGGAGTAGCGCTCCTCCGTCTCCGCTTCCCTAAGCATAGATCCGGCTTCCCGCAGCCTTGAACGCTTCCGCCTGCTCCCGCATGCCGGCTTCCAGCGCCTCTTCCTCCGCCATGCCGCGCTTCTCGGCATAATCGCGAATATCCTGCGTAATGCGCATGCTGCAAAACTTCGGTCCGCACATCGAGCAGAAATGGGCCGATTTCGCCGCTTCCGCGGGCAGTGTTTCGTCGTGGTAGGCCATGGCGCGTTCCGGATCGAGGGACAGGTTGAACTGGTCTCTCCATCGGAATTCGAATCTCGCCTTGGACAACGCGTCGTCGCGCAGCCGCGCCCGCGGATGGCCTTTCGCCAGATCGGCGGCGTGGGCGGCGATCTTGTAAGCGATGACGCCTTCCTTGACGTCTTCCTTGTTCGGCAAGCCGAGATGCTCCTTCGGCGTCACGTAGCAGAGCATCGCCGTCCCGAACCAGCCGATCATCGCCGCTCCGATCGCGGACGTAATGTGGTCGTACCCCGGGGCGATGTCGGTCGTCAGCGGGCCCAGCGTATAGAACGGCGCCTCCTTGCATGCCTCCATCTGCCGGTCGACGTTTTCCTTGATCAGATGCATCGGCACGTGGCCGGGACCTTCGATCATCACCTGCACGTCATGCTTCCACGCGATCTCCGTCAGCTCGCCGAGCGTCTCCAGCTCCGCGAATTGCGCTTCGTCGTTGGCATCGGCGATGGAGCCGGGCCGCAGGCCGTCTCCGAGCGAGAAGCTTACGTCGTAAGCTTTCATAATCTCGCAGATGTCCTCGAAATGCGTGTACAGGAAGTTCTCCTTGTGATGGGCCAGACACCAGGCCGCCATAATCGAGCCTCCGCGCGAAACGATGCCGGTGACCCGTTTGGCCGTCAACGGGATGTAGCGAAGCCGCACGCCGGCGTGGATCGTGAAGTAATCGACGCCCTGCTCCGCCTGCTCGATCAGCGTGTCGCGGAACACCTCCCAGCTCAGCTCCTCCGCCTTTCCGCCGACCTTCTCCAACGCCTGGTAGATCGGCACCGTGCCGACCGGAACGGGAGAATTGCGAACGATCCATTCCCTTGTCGTATGGATGTTTTTGCCGGTGGACAGGTCCATGATCGTATCGGCTCCCCAGCGGGTCGCCCACGTCATCTTCTCCACCTCCTCCTCGATCGAGGAGGCGACCGCCGAGTTGCCGATGTTGGCGTTGATCTTGACGTGAAAATGTCTGCCGATGATCATCGGCTCGCACTCGGGATGGTTGATGTTCGCGGGGATGATCGCGCGCCCAGCGGCTACCTCCGCCCGCACGAACTCCGCGCTCATGCCTTCCCGCAGCGCGATATACGCCATCTCGGGCGTGATCTTCCCTTGACGGGCGTAGTGCAGCTGCGTCACGTTGCGCCCTTCCGCCGCCCGCAGACAGCGGTTATGCGGCTTGGGGAACGCCTCCGCCCCCTTCGTCTGCGCCGCTTGGGCCGTAGAAAAGCCGTTGTCCTCGGGCCGCGTCTCGCGTCCCTCGTATTCTGCCGTGTCGCCGCGCTCCGCAATCCAGCGGCCGCGCACGGAAGGCAGCCCCCGCCGCACGTCGGCGCGGAAACCGTCCTCCGTATACGGTCCGCTGGCGTCGTATACCCGGATCGGAGCGTTCGGCACCTGTCCGTCCTTGCCCGCGCTCGGCTCCAGCGCGATCTCTCGCATCGGGACCCGAATATCTTCCCTGTCTCCCGTCACATACACTTTGCGGCTTCCCGGCAGCGGCTTCGTCAAAATCGGCATCACAAAAAACCTCCTTAAGCGGGTGTAATGTCAAATTCCGCTAGGAGGCCTTCGGCAAGTGGAGACTGGCGACGGACAGACTTGGCGACAACCCATTTCAGGCGTATGTATACTAACGCGGCGCACGACTGCGATTCGCGTTATACGCGCCCTGCCGTTGCGCTCGTTCGCGGCTTCGCGCCGCATAACAAAAGCCGCCCCGGCAGAGAGCGGCTGAAATGTGTCATGCTCATCGAAAGCCATGACGGAAGCGCGAAGAAGCTTCGCGGTCATCGCTGTCGCAAGTCTGACGTACATTGCCCACTTTCCTACGCTGGCATAACCCAGATCAGGTTCAAAGGGACCAAGGCCATCGCCTTATCTCAGCCCTTGCGGGCGCCCCTAGTGGAATTCTATGACATACTTTACAGCCCGAAGCCGATCGTGTCAACCCTCGGACGAGTCGATCAAGAGCCCGAGACTGTCCGCATGGTTGCTCGCCGCCGCCTCACCCTGCTCCAACGCCGCCGTCTCGCCTTGCTCCATTACCCGCCGCTTTCGCCTGCTCCTTCGCCCGCTGCCTCGCCTTGCTCCATTACCCGCCGCTTTCGCCTGCTCTTCGCCCGCTGCTTTCGCCCGCTCCATCGCTCGCCGCCTCGCCTTGCTCCTTCGCCCCGGGTCGTTCGGACAGAGAATCCGCTATCTGTGAACAAAACCGGCTTTTGCGCACCTTCGCGGACAGAGAATCCCTTATTTGCTTCGTTGATCGCCATTTCGGCCACTCAACATCGAAATAACGGATCCTCTGTCCGAATCGCCTTCAAAATGAGGGGGTTTCGGCAAAATAAGGGCTCCTGTGTCCGATAGCACTAGATCAAGCGAATGAGAGGGCTCTCGCACACAAAAAACAAGCCCCGGAAACCCGGGGCTTGTTCGCATACGCGTCGATTACGCGTTGATTTTTTCCTTGGCGGCGCCGGCCAGCGAGTTGAACGCGTTGATGTCGTTCACGGCCAGGTCGGCGAGCATTTTGCGGTTCACTTCGATGCCGGCCAGCTTCAGGCCGTGCATCATTTTGCTGTAGGACAAGCCGTTTTGGCGAGCCGCGGCGTTGATGCGCACGATCCACAGCTTGCGGAAATTCCGCTTCGTCTGGCGACGGTCGCGGTAAGCGTACATCAACGATTTCATGACTTGCTCTTTGGCTTTCTTGAACAGGCGATGCTTCGCGCCCCAGTAACCTTTCGCCAGCTTCAACATTCTATTGCGACGACGGCGCGTGACGAATCCGCCTTTGACTCTTGCCATAATCCATTACCTCCCGGAAGTGTTCTTCAAAAAGTCTCGGGACTTTTTGAACGCTATCGTGATTATTTCAGATTCGAGATTTGTTGCTGCATGCGGCGCACATCGCCTTTGGCGACCAGCGGCTGGCCGGACAGAACGCGCTTCTGGCGTCCCGACTTGTGGGACAGCAGGTGGTTCTTGTAAGCTTTGAAGCGCTTGACTTTGCCGGTTCCGGTCACTTTGAAACGATCCTTCAAGCTGCTATGCGTTTTCATCTTAGGCATGAATGTTATCCTCCTGTCAGTGGGCTTTCGGAGCCAAAATCATAATCATGCTGCGGCCTTCGAGCTTAGGCACGCGCTCTACGACGCAAATGTCCGCCACTTCGCCGGCAACCCGCTCCAAGATCTTCTGGCCGAGCTTGGCATGCGTAATTTCGCGACCGCGGAACCGCACGGAGCACTTCACCTTGTCGCCGTCTTTCAAGAACTTTACCACGTTGCGAAACTTCGTCTGATAATCATGCTCCTCGATGTTCGCACGAAACCAAACTTCTTTGAGGTCGACGATTTTCTGATTCTTCCGGGCTTCCTTTTCCTTCTTCTGCTGCTCATAACGGAATTTGCCGTAGTCCATAATGCGGCACACCGGCGGTTTCGCCTGGGGCGCCACGTTGACAAGATCAAGATTCGCGTCAATGGCCATCTGCATCGCTTCGCGGAAAGGCTTGATTCCGATCTGTTCGCCCTCGGGGCCGACCAGTCTGACTTCTTTCGCCCGGATTTCCTCGTTGATTTGATGATCCCTGCTAATAATGTTCCACCTCCGAAATAGTCTGCGAGTGATTCGGTGCATAAAACAAAAAAATACGAGTCGCATCGACCCGCATCCTGGTCCTACGTCAACGCCCGCGCAGGAGCTTTCGTCCCTCGCATGCGTTCATCGTCGGCTACGCTGACCCGTCAGCCGGAGCCGATCAGGTGAGAAGCGGGCGCTTCTGCTTGCGCGTGCTGATTAATTTACATAAACAGTCGCACGAAACACTTTAACACGTCCACCGTCCGTTGTCAACCCGCTCGCCGCGAACCCGCACGGTGAAATCACGAACCCATATATTTCCTCGAATCGATCTTTGGCTTTTCAAAAAAATAGATGGATACATGAATTCCCGATGGTTAGGCCGTTTCAACGAATGACGCCGTTTCTCCTTTCCCTGTTTTGCTCATCGTCAAACCAACCATCCCATGGCGGTAATGGCTCGTAAGTCCCGATTGGCTTTTGTTGCTTCATTCGTTCCCGGCTCTGCTGCTTATTCCCCGTCTTGGACGGCGAACACATAGCTTCGCAGCAGTTCATCCACGTAGTCCGTGTTCATGCTCGCGATGAATCGCCGCTTGTTCAAACTCCGCTTCACATGTTTGCTCTGATCTTGCTTCACCAGGTTCAGCGCCATTCGCTTCAATACCGCCACATTGCCTGCCCGGTTTCGCTCCATCGTTCGATAGCCATCTTCTCCAAACGTCACATCCAGACTCCAGTGCATACTTTCCACGCCCCAGTGGCCGCGCACTGCTTCCGCGAATTTCGCAATCTCGGTGATGCTTCCCAAGTAATAGGCGTTTTCGCTTCGTTTCCGTCCGCCTTCCTCCACCACTCGCGTTACCATCCCGATCCCTTTCAGCTTTTCCCATTCCTTCCGCGGCTCCAGCCAATCGATCGCGGTCGTGTACCGGTAGATTCGCTTCTCGATTCGGCCATGGCCCTTCTCCGTCGTGGTGAACACGTCGTAGTTGCTTTTCTCTTCTCTTTCTTGACTCGCCATCTCAAAGTAGTCTTTGACCTCGCCGTATAACAACGGATGATTCCCTTTTAACGCCAGCACGTAATCCGCCTTATTCCCCTTCACGATCTGCCGTGCCGTTTCCTTCTGCGTATTAAGCGCATCGACCGTCACGATGCAGCCCTTGATCATCAGCAACGATAACAGCTCCGGCACTGCTGTGATCTCGTTGCTTTTCTCCTCGGTCTGCCGTTGACCCAGCACCAGCCCATTTTTTCGACTATACGCGCTGACCACATGAATCGCTCGCTTGCCTTTTGCCTCGCTTCCCGTGCCACACATCGTTTTTCCGTCCACGGACACGATATCCGTCTCGTGCTTTCCCGTCACCTCTTTCATCCATTCGATGAAGCAAACCTCTACCTGTTTCGGCGAGATCATTTCAAATACCCGTTCCAACGTCTGCTCGCTTGGTATCCCATTCTCCAGCCGGATATACTTGCGCAGCCAAGCCTCTCGCTCGATCGCCCAGACTTCCATCGCCTCCCAATCCTCGCAACGGCAAAGACTGGCGCATACGCCGATAAACAAAATATCCATTAGCTTATGTTGGACTTTTCCTTCTTGTCGTGGATCTTGCACCATCTGAAAATAATTGAAAAACGAGCCTTGGTACTGGGTTTCGTCTGCCATCGGATTCCCTCCTGATTGAGTCGGTCTCCTGTTAGCTTAACGTTTTTTTCGTACCCTGGCTCGTTTTTTTTATGAAATCCCTATTTCTGGACCTTCTCCTTGGAATTTGCTTCATGATTTCGCCGTGCGCGAACCCGGTCGGATCGGCGAAAGACCGCCGCGCCCGGCGAGCCCTGAAGCGGACCCGCCAAGCGCGGCGATCGAACCGTCCTACATCTGCTTGCCTTGCACTTCTTCGAGCCGGATGACCCTCGTATGCCGCGTATGGCTCCACGTTTTGTTGTTCTGCGTGAAGAACGCGTAGAACGCGATCGGCCACCAGGACAGGAAAAACACCGGGAACATCAGCAGCCGAACATACAGCTTCCAGTTGACCTTCTCCATCAGCATCGCGATCGGACATTGCAAGTAACCGTACAGCACGATCGCCAGAGAGACGCCCAGCGGCATCTTCGAGTAGATCGAAGTCAGGTGCGGATCGCCCGGCAGCATCATGTCGAACCAGAGCGCGAGCGTGACCAGGAACCCGATCAAGTAGATGAACGCGTTGAAAATATACAGCGCGGCATCGATCTTCACGATGCTTCCGGTGCGGATGCCTTGCCATAGCAGCGGCAGCATGTAACGCCGCGACACGTCGAAATGTCCCTGCATCCAGCGCAGGCGCTGGCGGGCGGAAGCCCGGAACGTAATCGGCTTCTCGTCGTAGACGCGCGCGTCGTAATTGAACTTCGGATAGATTCCCCGCTGGATGCAGCGGACGGTGAACTCCAGATCCTCGACAAGGCTCGTCGCGCCCCAGCCCATCTCCTTGAGCAGCTTCGTCTCGAAGCACATGCCCGTGCCGCCGAGGAAGTTGGACAGCTTGAGATTGTAGCGGGGCAATTGCCATAACCGGTTGCAGAACCAGTACGTAATGCCGTTCGCCGCGCTGACCCACGAGTCGTGCGGATTTTTCGTATCCAGGTAGCCCTGTACGACACGATAGCCGTTGCACAAGTCTTCGTTCATATATCGCAGGAAGTCCGTCGCGACCAGATTGTCGGCGTCGAACATGACGACGGCGTCGTATTGCCGGGAATGCCTCCACAGCTTCTTCAGCATCCACTCGATGGCGAACCCTTTGCCCCGCTGATTCGGATTCGTCCTTTCGCAGGCATAGACGCCTTCGTAGCCGCGGACGATATCCGCCGTGCCGTCCGTGCAATTGTCGCAAATGACGAAGACGTCGAACAGCTCGCGAGGATAATCCATTTTCAGCAAATTTTCGATCAACGCGCCGACGACGGTTTCCTCGTTGTGGGCCGCGACGATCAGCGCGAACGATTTCTCCGGCTTGCGGGTCACCCGTTCCTTCCTTCGGTACCAACCGAAAAAAGACAAAATGATCTGGTACACCCCCACGGCCGCGGCAATGGCCTGGATGCCCATAAGTACGTTGTTGAACATATTCAGTTGGACCCCCTTGAACCCTTTTTTCTCGTTTGTCTCTTTTTCTCTGTTTTTTCTGTTTTTTGGTTTTCTCTGTTTTGTTGGTTTTCTTTGCAACTCTCCGGCTTATCTCTGTCTCGCCCGGCGAGCGTGCGCCTCATGTCGGTTTCTCTGTCCCCCGCTCCTTTCCGATCCGCGATTTCGCCTCCTCCGATGAGGCCACTTTGATTTTCTTGCGCTGGCCTTTTTTTGTCAAAACGGGCTAACGGTCATTTTCGCCGTTTATCGCCGCGCTGCCCCGTTTCGCATGGGGAAAATCCGTGTTCGCGACCCGTGCCGCATCCGCGCTCGGTACGGCGCCGGTTTCCGCGATTTCTCCTTCCCTGGACCTAGCCGACGCATAAAGTTGACGCTTAAGAACCCCTTAGACCTTCTCGGTGCCGACAATCGGACTTTTCGAACACGCACGTCCGGCAGTTGCGCGATTTAACTCCCTAGAAAGTGTACCCATCGCCATCCGATTATAAAACGGGAGAAGAACCGTCGGATCGCCGAGCGGCGATCATGCGGCGGCAGGCGATAAGAAAAACGCCTTCGGCATCTTCTAAATGTTGAGGAAGCTTACGGAGATCGGCGTATAATTGTATTTCGTACAACTATTTCAGGTCCAATTTGCCCCTTTCCATTCGATAATTGCATAAATGCAACTAATTCTGCCTCTTTCTCTTCATTCTCGCCCAGTTTGGACAGATTAGTTGTATTTCGTGCAATTATGTAAAAAATCCGCAAAATTTCCGAGCAAATAATTGTACTTCATGCAACTAGTTTGAGGCCTATGGTTGGGCACGGAGTGCGAAGGTGCAGCGGCGAGGACATCGTTCTGCACAGGAGTGATATTCAGGGAGCCCTGACGGTCCTTTCGCATTTGATTCGTACCCCCGTGCTTTCGCTTGCCGCAGTCTTTCCGCGCCGTCCGGTTCGCCGTCGTTCGCCTCCTTGCCCCGTCGCCCCAACGTCTACCGTATTTTCATCCTCTTTGCCCTGTCGCCCCGTACCGTTCGGACAGAGGATCCGCTATCTGTGAACAAAACCGGTTTTTTTGCATCTGTGCGGACACAGGATCCGTTATTTGGCTCCGAGACGACGATTTCGGCCTTGAATCATCGAAATAACGGATCGTGTGTCCGAATCACGATCCAAATGACGGGGTTTCGGCAGAATAAGGGCTTCTGTGTCCGTTGAGCACAGGATCAAGCGGAATGCGCTTAGGAGAGCGGCGATCATGCGACGGCGGGGCGATGTGCCGTATCCGGCGACGACCGGCGCTTCGGCCTTCTTCGCCGCGATCAAAAAAAGCCCGGAAGCTCCTTTGGGAGAGCTACCCGGACTGTTGTTCCTTGCGATTGGCTACGATATCGGCGGGGCGTCGGTCCGCTCGCCGCGGCTCAGCTGCCGCGCCAGCTCTTCCGTCACCCGCTTGCGGTGAGCTTCGCGGACGCGATCGCCGACGACCGCTTCCAGCCGGTAGATCGGCTTGCCTTGGGCGACGAATTTCGACTCGTACTCGGTCAGCACGAGGTCTTCCCTTAATCCGTCGCGATGCAGGTCCAGCGAAACATGGCGCATCTGCAGCTCCGAATCGGAGAAGCTGTTCAGCGAAAATTCGAACAGGCTCAGCGAATCGGTCTTGAAGTGGATTTCGCCGTATTCGTTCAACACTTGCTTGTACTTCGTCAGGAACCGCGGATGCGTCAGCCTGCGCTTGCCGTGCTTCGCCTTCGGCCACGGATCGCTGAAGTTCAAATAGATGCGTTCCAGCTCCCCTTGCTCGAACATGCGGTCGAGGAATTCAACGTTGCCGCGGGCGAGCGCCAAATTCGGAACCGCGTCCGCGCCCTTCTCTTCCTTCCATAGCTTCCGGGCTTTCTCGCTGCCCCTGCGCAGCAATTCGTCGTACATATCCATGCCGATATAATTAATATTCGGATTGTTCGCGCTCATCCGGCTGATGAACTGGCCTTTGCCCATTCCGCATTCGATGTGGATCGGATTGCCGTTGCCGAAAAATTCGCTCCAGCGTCCCTTCAGGGCTTGAGGGTCCAGCACGACCAGATCGGATTGGCGATCAAGGCTCTCCCGATCGTTTTTTCTTCCGCGAAGTCTCATTTCCCGCATCCTCCCGCGGCCCGACGGCCGCCAATCGTCAATGAATCCTATTGTGACCAAAATGCCCGTTGATGTAAAGACTCGGATCGGGTTCGCATCGCAATCCCAGAAAATTACCGTCGGAAAAAGAATCGAACGAAGCGAATTCCGGGCATAGTAGAGGAAAGGACGAATTCGATCCTGCGCATCCGTTCCCTATCCAAAGGAGGATCCCGATAATGAGACCCGTAAAATTGACATTGGCCGCGTTCGCCGTCGCCGCCCTGTTCGCGCTTGGGGCGTGCGGAGGCGCCAACAATAACGTTCCCGCTCCGACGAACGGCGCGCAAACTCCGTCCCCGACGGGAGCGCCCCCGGCCGGCGGGGAAATCAAGGAAGTCACGATCAACGCGTCGAACTTCAAGTTCGACCCCGAAGAGATTCGGGCGAAAGTCGGCGACACGCTCAAGATTACGCTGAACAACACGCAAGGCGTTCACGGGGTCGGATTTTCGGATTTCGGCGTCGATATCAAGCAGGGCGAGACGAAGGAAATCGTGCTCGACCGGGCCGGCAATTTCGAGTATCACTGCTCGATCCAGTGCGGCGCGGGCCATGACAGCATGACCGGATATATCGTCGTCGAATAGCCGCCGGCGTTCAAATCGCGAACCGCAAAGGGCCGTTCCTCCGTCTGCGCCCGCAGGCCGGGAACGGCCCTTTCCTTATGCGCGCCGCGCGAACCGCCACTTCCACCATGCGATCGCGATGCCCAGCCATACGCCGCTGGCCACATAACCCGCGACGACGTCGCTCGGATAGTGCACGCCCAAATAGATCCGGCTTAATCCGATGCCGACGATCATCAGCGAAACGATCGCGATCAGAACAATACGGCCCGTCGCAGGACGAATATGCCGCCACAGCAAATACGCCGCCGCCGCGTACAGGGCGAACGCCGCCATCGCATGGCCGCTCGGAAAGCTGAACCCGGTTTCTTCGACCAATCGGTGCAAGTCGGGCCGCTCGCGGCGAAAGACCAGCTTCAGCAGCTGATTCAACAGCACGGCGCCCCCGACGGCGGCGACGAACAGAACCAGCTCCGAGCGATGTCCGAGGACGAAAGCGAGCAACAGCAAAATCGTGGCGCATATCGCGATCACGCCGATCGTCGAGCCCAATTCGCTGAGCAGCATCGCGACGGCGGTCCACCCGTCGGTCTCTCGCCCCTGAACGGCCGCGATAACGGCGGAATCGAAAGCTTCGGCTCCTCCCGCGTTCACGATCAAGGCGAGCGTCGCGAACAGAGCGAAGCCCAAGCCTCCCCAGAACCAAGCTTTCGGCGCTTTTCTTATTGCGGACAAAGGAACTCTCACTCCCAACCTCTTCAACAGACGTCATGGATGAAGTGTACCATAATGGAGGCGTTCGGTTAAATCCCGCCATAATTCCCCATGGGAATATCTTAAACCGTCGCTTTGCGAATAAACGCGTAGGAGAATGCGGCATAGACCAGGGCGAGAACGAATAACCGCCGGCAGTTGCCAAGGCGCTTAAACCTTCTGTGTCCGCATCGCATCAAGCCTTCACTCCACGAAAAAAAGACGAATGCCCGAAATTGGGTATTCGTCCATTGATTGCGTATTCTAGACTTGAGCGCTTTTAATGCGTCCGCTTGTTGTCCTCGATGTAGTGTTCTTCGATGACGCTGTTGAGCTTCTTCTTGGCGGAAATCTCGAGGCTATGGTTATTGGGGAATTTGGCCCCGGCCAACGCCAATATTTCCTTCACCGTCAACTCGACTTTGACCGTATCGTCCCCTTGAGGAATCCGTACGCCCGTATTCATCGCTTTCACTCTCCAATCGAATCGTATTTTCGTTCTTGCGACTAGCTTGCCCGAGATATGGAAACGGCATGAATTAAACTGTGAAAATGGGTGTGATGTCAGGTTTTTTTGCTGATCTGGCGCACTTTTAATATAACACATCATGTTAGGTATTGCAAGTTGAAGAGTCTGGAAAGAGGCCCGAAATTCGATGTTCGTTTGGAATCGATCGCGGCCCGATCGATCGGTTCCCGGAATGGAATTCGCAGGGAATCGGGTTGAACGGACGTTGGCGCTCTCGCATTTTCGCCCGATATTCGCTACAATTAAATCCGACTGAAGCAAAGGACGGATGTAACGATGACCAAGCCTGAACGAGAAGAACGGCAGCGGCCGCGCTGGGCGGAGAAACGATTTCATACCTGGAATTACGAAATGCGGCGGACGTTCGGCGAAAAGGTGTTCAAGGTGATGCTCGACGCCGGCTTCACTTGCCCGAACCGCGACGGCAGCATCGCGGCCGGAGGGTGCACGTTCTGCAGCGCAAGAGGCTCCGGCGACTTCGCAGGCAGCCGGCGGGACGATCTCGTGTCGCAATTCAACCAGATTCGGGACCGCCAGCATTTGAAATGGCCGGCAGCGAAATATATCGGGTATTTCCAGGCCTACACGAACACCTACGCGCCGGTGGAGACGCTGCGCGAATATTATGAAGCGATTCTCGCGCAGCCCGGCGTCGTCGGACTGTCGATCGCCACCCGGCCGGATTGCTTGCCGGACGACGTCGTGGACTATCTCGCAGAGCTGAACGAACGGACGTATCTCTGGATCGAGATGGGCTTGCAGACGATTCACGAGACGACGTCCAGGCTGATCAACCGCGCGCACGACACCGCCTGCTTCGTCGACGCCGTCGAGCGGCTCAGGGCTCGCGGCATCCGCGTCTGCGCCCATATCATCCACGGCCTGCCGGGCGAGACGCGGGACATGATGCTGGACACCGTCCAGGCCGTGGCGGGCATGGACGTCCAGGGCATCAAGATTCACTTGCTCCATCTGATGCGCAAGACGCCGATGGTCCGCCAATGGAAGGAAGGGTTGCTCCGCTTCCTCGACATGGACGAATACGTCTCGCTCGTGGCGGACTCCCTCGAGCTCCTTCCGCCCGAGATGATCGTCCATCGCTTGACCGGCGACGCGCCCCGCGATCTGCTGATCGGTCCGATGTGGAGCTTGCGCAAATGGGAAGTGCTGAACGCGATCGACGCCGAGCTCGAACGGCGCAACGCCTGGCAAGGGAAAGCCTGGAAAGGAGCGGCTCATGGGGTTCCTGTCCGTGCTTAGCCAAGCTCAGCGCTGGGTGCAAGAGCGGGCCGGGCCCGGCGATACCGTCGTAGACGCGACGGCCGGCAACGGCTCGGATACGCTGTTCCTCGCGCGTACGGTCGGCCCTCGCGGGATCGTCTACGCCTTCGACGTTCAAGCCGAGGCGTTGGCGAGCACGCGAAAGCGGCTGGAGAAGGAAGCGGACGAACGGCTCGCCGCGGTGGAGCTCGTTCACGCCGGCCACGAGACGATGGCCGCCGCCCTTCCCTCCGACTCGCGCGGACGGCTCGCCGCGGCGATGTTCAATCTCGGCTACTTGCCGGGAGCGGAATCGCCGCTCATCACCCGGCCGGAGACGACGCTGGCGGCGCTGGACGCCGCGCTCGGAATGCTGCGGACCGGGGGAGCGCTGACGATCGTCGCCTATCCCGGGCACGAAGGCGGCAAGGAGGAAGCCGACGCGGCGGAAGCCTGGGCGGCGAACGTCCCGCCTTCCCTCGCGCAAACGGTCCTGTACCGGTTTCTGCAGAAGCCGGCGGCGCCTTATTTGATCGCGCTGGCCAAGCGATAGGCCGGCGGCTTCGCTCGTCTCGGCGTTTGGCTTCGTCGTCATCGAGAAAACACATGTTTATTGGAGGAAACTTGAATGAGCGTACAACCTTATCCCGTCCATTTTCAACCGGAGTTCAAAGAACGCGTATGGGGCGGCCGCGCCCTCGAGAAATTCGGCTTCGACGTGCCGGCCGGCGCGATCGGCGAAGGCTGGATGATCGCCGACCACCCGAACGGCGTATCGCGCGCGACGAACGGGGCGTTCGCCGGCCAAGGCCTTGACGAAATTCGCGAGCAAGTCGGGGAGAGCTGGTTCGGTTCGAAGGGCGCCGCTTCCGCCAACGGACGTTTCCCGCTGCTGATCAAGCTGTTGGACTGCAACGACGATCTGTCGGTTCAAGTCCATCCGACCGATACATATGATAGACTGCCGAAGGGCGAGCTCGGCAAAACCGAAATGTGGTACGTGCTCGACGCCAAGCCCGGCGCGAAGATCATTTACGGGCTGAAGCCGGGCGTGGACCGCGCCGGCATGGCCGCGGCGATCGGGGAAGGCCGGATCATGGACTGTCTGCAGGAAGTATCCGTGAAAGCCGGGGATACGTTCTATATTCCCGCGGGCACCGTCCACGCGCTGTGCGCGGGCGTCGTCGTGGCGGAGATCCAGCAGAACTCGGACACGACGTACCGGCTGTACGATTACGATCGTCCCGGCCTGGACGGCAAGCCTCGCGAGCTTCATATCGAGGATTCCTTGAACGTGACCGCTTACGAAGGAGCGGGAGCCGAACGGATGGATACTTCCGCGGCCGCTCCGGGAGAATGGCTGGCATTGGCGAGCTCGCCTTACTTCAAGACGGATAAAGGCATCGTCCGGGGGCCATGGAGTCTATCGACGACTTCCGACAGCTTCGCCGTCGTCATCGTCTGCGAAGGCGCCGGCACGATCGGCTGGGCGAACGGACTCGTCGACGCGAAGGCGGGAGACTGCTTCCTGCTTCCGGCTAACCTGGGCGTTTACACGCTTGACGGCGCGATGACCGTGCTTCGCAGCGTGGTGCCCTGAGCCGGACGAGCGAGCGCCAGGGCACGACGTCAACACGGCAAGCGCGGCTTGCCAAGCCAAGTGGCAGAAGAGATAACGACCGGAGAAAGGGACGATGACGGTGGTGCGGCAAGGGCTAATATTGGCGGGATTAGGGGTGGCGGTATGGGCCGCGCCCACACTGTTTTTCCTGTTGTTCGGGGATTGGGTCATGCTCGAAACGGGGGACCCTTATTTCGGCTCGTCCTTGTTTCTGCTGGAGATGCTCACGCTGCTGCTGTTGATCGGGCTGGCCTTGATCGTCAGGCTGAGGCTGCTGCCCGCCCGCGGTTCCGCGACCCGCTTCGGTTTCGCTGCCGCGACGATCGGCCTGCTGCTCGGGACGTTCGCGATCTGGCGCCGGGACGCGGTCTTTCCTTCTTTTACCGAAGGGCAGCACCATGCCTACTCGGTATGGATGACGTTGGCCTACGCGCTCACGTTGATCGTGCCGGCCGTCGTGGACCTCCTCGTGAAGGAGAGGCCGAAGGCGGCGGAGCAAACCGCCGAACCGGACTCCAAGATCGAGCTCCAGGATCAGGGCGGGGATCCACGCGAGAACTCGGACCCCATCGGGAAGGCCGACGAGGGGTAAATGTCTTGTCGAGCGTGGGCGACTGGCGAAACGGACTGGCGAACGGACTGGCGTAACGGACTACAGATCCGTTATCTGTGAACAAATCGAGGTTTTGGGCGCCCTTGCGGACACAGATGCGCTTATTTGCACCAAACCTGCCTGATTTGGTTGTAATCAAGCGGAATAACGGATCCTCTGTCCGAAACCTCTGCAAAAATTGGGGTTTTCGACAAAATAAGGGCCGCTGTGTCCGAACGCCGACGTACCTGCCGCGCAATCGCCTACGGGCCCGATGCACAATCGCCGACGTGCCTGCTGCGCAATCGCAGACGCGCCCGAGGTGCAATCGCCGACGTGCCTGCTGCGCAATCGCAGACGCGCCCGAGGTGCAATCGCCGACGTACCTGCCGCACAATCGCCATCGGGCCTGCCGCGCAATCGCCGAAGCGGCGCAGCTGCCGGACCCGCCCGGTCCGTCGCTTTCGCAACGCGCCGCCCGCTCTCCGAAAAACGGCATGCCGCAAAGGACCGAAATGGCAGCGAAGGGTTATTCCCTATCGCTGCCATTTGTTCGTTCCTCAATCGCCCAGACCGGCGCCCAGCGTCTCGTTGAACCGGACCAAATAGCGAAGGTCGATATCGTCAAACCGACTGAACCTCGGGCTGTCGATATCGAGCACGCCGACGAGGCGGCCGGATCGATCGCGCAACGGAACGACGATCTCCGAATTCGATGCGGCGTCGCAGGCGATGTGCCCGGGGAACGCGTGCACGTCGTCCACGACGACCGGTTCTCCCTTCAAGGCCGACGTTCCGCATACCCCCTTGCCGAGCGGAATGCGAATGCAGGCCGGCAGCCCCTGGAACGGCCCCAGCACCAGCTCCCCGTCTTCCAGCAAATAGAACCCGACCCAATTGACATCCTCGAGAAACTGGTGCAACAGCGCGGCCGCGTTGGCCAGATTGGCGATCCGGTTCGGCTCGTCCCGGATCAGATGCTCCAGCTGCCGGAGCAGAACGCCGTAGTTCTGTTCCTTCGTGCCGGCATAGCTTTCTTTAACGAACATCGGCAACCTCCCTCATGCGTCAACTTACCGTCTCTTCGCTGCGATCGGTAGCCGGAGGCGGATCGATCGACAGCGCCGTGATTTCCTTGCGCCATTCGTCCGAGAAATCCAAATCGACCGCCGCCAGCGACGGCTCCAGCTGCTCCACGCTCCGGGCACCGATGATCGGGGCCGTGATCGCGGGGTTGCCGAGCGCCCAAGCGACCGCCAGCGTCGCCGGGTGAACGCCCCGCTCCCGGGAATAGGCCGCGAACCGGTCCGCGATCGCATAATAGGCTTCGTTCTCGTAGCGTTTCGTGTAGTTCGTCTGATCGACGAGCCTGCCGGATTCGGGCCGTTTGCCAACGCCGTATTTGCCGGTCAGCAGCCCGCCGCCGAGCGGACTGTAGCTGATCACGCCGAGCTGCTCCGCTTGCGCGAGCGGCAGGATTTCGACTTCCGCCTGTCGCTTCACGAGATTGTACATCGGCTGGATCAGCTCGAAGCCGGCCAACCCTTCCCTGGCGGACACGCCGAGCGCCTTCGCGATCTGCCAGGCCGCCCAGTTGCTGACGGCCGGGTAGAGGATTTTGCCTTGGCGCCGCAGATCGTCGAGCGCGCGGACCGTCTCCTCGATCGAAGTCCGCGGATCGAACCGGTGGATGAAGTAAAATTCGATCCGGTCCGTGCGCAGCCGCTTCAAGCTCTGCTCCACGGAGAGGAACAGATGGCGGCGCGAGGAGCCGCGGGCGTTCGGATCTTCCCCGAACGGAAATCCCGCCTTGGACGTAAGAACCAGCTCGTCCCGCTTGCCCGCGATCAATTCGCCCAAGATTTCTTCCGCGGCCCCGCCGCTGTACACGTTGGCGGTGTCGAAGAAATTGATGCCCTTGTCCAGGCAACGTTGAAACAGCCGCCCGGACGTCTCCCGATCGGCGTTGCCGCCGAACGACATCGTCCCGAAGCACAGCTCCGACACTTGAATGCCCGTTTTGCCTACCGTCTTGTATTTCATCTCTCCCTTTCAGCCTCCCCGTATCCCGTATTGTGTAATGCGAATTTCCGATATCGCGCGGCGGGATGATCCGCCGGAAGCCGGCTCTCGCCCGGGCCGAACAGCTTCTCCCGAAGCGTGCCCGGCTCGTACTCCGCCTTGTACAGCCCCCGGCGCTGAAGCTCGGGAACGACGAGGTCCACGAACTCCCGCAAGCTTCCGGGCGTAATCAAGTGCGCCACATTGAAGCCGTCTATCCCCGCCTCCTCGACGAGCTCCTGCATGTCATCCACAATATCGCTTGGCGTCCCCGCGCGCAACCCCCCTTGGCCGTTCAGCGTGCCGATGCGGTCCATCACTTCTTTGACGGTCAGCTTGCCGGGCGCGTTTATCGTGAATTGCGCCGCGCGGCTCCGGCCATGGTCCGTCGGCCGATACTCCAGATAAGCATCCGGGTCGTAAGCGGACAGATCGTAGCCGCTGGAGCCGCCGAACTGCGCGAGCGCCGCCTCTCGGCTCCACAGGGCCGAATACTCCCGCACTTTGCGCGCCGCCTCTTCCCTCGTCTCCCCGACGACGACGTTCAAGCCGGCGAACATCTTGATGCCGTCTGGATTCCGTCCCAGCTTCTCCGCCTTGTCCCGGATGTCCTTCGCGTTGAATTGGAGCGCCTCCTTCGAAGCGCCGCCCACGAAGACGCATTCCGCGTGCTTCGCCGCGAAAGCGCGTCCCCTCTCGGAGCTCCCCGCCTGGTACAGCACCGGGGTTCGCTGCAAGGACGGCTCGCTGAGATGAGGGCCGGGAACCCGGAAAAACCGGCCTTCGTGGTTGATCCGATGGACTTTCCCGGGCTCCGAATAGACGCCGCGTTCGGCGTCGCGGACGACGGCCCCTTCCTCCCAGCTCCCTTCCCACAGCTTATAGGCGACTTCCAGGAATTCGTCCGCCAGCTCGTACCGATCGTCGTGCTTGATCATCGCGTTCAAGCCGTGATTCAGCGCCGCGTTCGGCAAGTAAGAAGTCACGACGTTCCAGGCGATCCTGCCGCCGGTCAGATGGTCGAGCGTGGAAAATCTTCTCGCGTGAGCGTACGGATGCTCGTAGGTCGTCGTCACCGTAACGGCGAACGAGAGATGTTCGGTCACCGCGGCCATGGCCGGGACGATCAGCATCGGATCGTTGAGCGGCACTTGAACGCCGTCGCGGATCGCCGGATCGCGGCTGTTCCTGTAGACGTCGTAGACGCCGACGACGTCGGCCAGGAACAACGCGTCGAACTTGCCCCGTTCGAGCAATCTCGCCAGCTCCGCCCAGTATTCCAGGTCCTTGTAACGATGCCGTTCGTTGTCGGGATGCTTCCATAATCCGTGCGAATTGTGCATCGCCGCGTTCATGTCGAACGCGTTCAGGATGATTCGCTTGCTCATCGCTCCGCCTCCGTTCCTCTCCCTGCCGGTCACATTTTATATTCGTGATACACGCCGTTCAGAAACCATTTGCCCGCGTGATGGAGCTTGAGCCGCGCCGGATCGTGCAGCGTATGGATGCGGACGTTCCGCCAATGGCGGTCGAAGTTGTGCTTGCGGTCCATCGACGACGTCCCGGCCACTTCGAACAAGGCGTTCGCGATCTCGATCGCCGTCTCGGTCATGAGCCATTTCGCCGAGTCCACCAAGAGCGTTGCATGGCCGGCCGTCTCGCCGGTCAATTCGGTCCTGGCCGCGTCGATCGCGTCCGCCGCGCGGTCGAGCAGCGCCTCGGCCGCCTGCAGGCGAATGCCGAGTTCCCCGAACCGGCGAATCAGGTCCGGCTCCTCGGACGCGCGGGCCGCCCCGCTGCCGAACGCCGGGCGCGCATGCTCCCGGACGAACGCCGCCGCATCCTCCAGGGCGGCGCGCGCGATGCCGGCGTCGATCGCGGCGTGCATGATCTGGCCGAACGCGGAGAAATATTGCGGCCTTCGAAAATCTGCCAGTGCGGCAGCACTTGGCCCGCCGGGACGACCGCGTCCCGCAGGACGACGCTGCCGCTCGCCGTCGTGCGCTGGCCGATGCCCGACCAGTCGTCGACGACCGTCACGCCCGGCGCGTGTCGCCGCACGAACGCCGTCATCCGCTTCTCTTCTTCGTCGAGCGCCGTAACGGGAATCCAGTGGGCGTACAGCGCGCCCGTCGAATAATACTTGCTGCCGGACAAGACATAGCCTTCTTCCTTCTTCCGGATCGTCGTCGTCATCCGCTTGCCGCCTTTGCCGCCGCGCTCGGCCAAGGCGTTGCCGAACTGGGCGCCTTTCAGCGCTTCTGCGAAAAAGAAGCTTTTCTGCTCGTCCGTACCGACCAGTTCGACCGTCTTGACGAAGAAATGATGGTTTTGCGGAATTTGGCCGAGCGAACCGTCGGCTCGGGAGATGATCCGGAACACGTCCACCAGCGTTCGCGTGCGGACGTCCGGACCGCCGTACGCCTTCGGCACGACCAGCCCGAGCAGGCCGAGCTCCGCGAGCCTCTTCATCTCGCGAAGCGGCAGCTTGCGATCGCGGTCCCGGTCCGAAGCGCCGGGCGCGATCTCCTCCGCGAACGTTCGCGCCGCCGCGAGCGCCTCGTCGTCGCCGGCCAGCACCGCCGCTGGCGCGCGGTCGGTGAAAAACGACAGCGGCAAATCGCGATCCGCGTAGCGCGTGATCGGCTCGCCCTGCGGCGCTTCGACTTCGCCCTCGGCGATCAGCCTCTGAGCCGCAAGCCATCCGGCCGGCTCCGTTGCTTCGTCTAGCGGGAAGTCTCTTCTCAGCGTCCCGTCCGCAAGCAGCTCTCGCTTGACATGCGCGAGGCGGGACAGCTTGTCGTCGGCGAACGACAAGCCGAACTGCTTGTGCAGCCGCTCCGAGAAGACGGCTTCGACCGCGTCCTCGGGCAGCCCGAGCTGCCTGGCGGCGAGCCTGTTCGCTTCGGCGCGGTTCCCGTACGCCCAGCTGGCGGCCAGGCACGCATGGGCCAGCACGCGCGCCAGCCATTCGGGCCGCTCCCGGACCAGCTCCGCGGATGCGGTCAGAATGGCCAGCTCCGGCGAATACGCGACGAAATCGTCCAGCTCGCGAACGCCGACGAGCCTGCCCGCCTCGGATGCGAGCGCGCCTTCGGCGTAGACGGCTTCGATGTCGCCGCGCAGCAGGGCCGGCAGCGCGTACCGTGAGGCGTCGAATCCACCGGCGATCGCCGCCCCGCCGGGCTCGAGCCAATCGACCGCCGGCGGCAAGCCCGCCTTGCCGAGCGCGATCTCGACGTTCCGGGCCGCTTCCCGGCGGCGGATGCCGTCGTCCCCGAACCGACCGGTTCCGGCGACCGCCAACCTTGCCCCGCACAAATCCCCGACCGTCCGCTTCGCCGAATCCTCCCGGACCACAATTGCGTCCCGGCGATACTGCAGCGTCAGCCCGACGATGCGAACGGCTTCGCCGTCCGACAAGCGGATCAGCGCTTCCGCCGGGGAGGCGAACCGAATCTCGTAATCCGCCGCTTCCTCTCCTTCCTTCCGTATGCGTATCCCTCCGGCGATTCGTCGCGCGGGGATGCCTCTGCGGCGCAGGTCCAACGGCAATTCTCCCAGCTCGTACGCAAGTCCGATCGGATCGGACAGGGCAGGCGCCGCCGCGGGCGCGGCTTCAATGCTGACCGGCATGGCGGTTCCCTCCTCTTCAAGTTGACATCGGCTGTCTTCGGTGCTTCGCGCCGGGGTGATCGTCCGGCAATCGCCGGACGCCCGCGCCGAACAATCGCTCGCGCAACGTCTCTTCTTCGTACTCTTCCCGGAACAGTCCCCTTCTCTGAAGCTCGGGAACGACGAGCTCGATGAAATCCCGGAGCGTGCCGGGAGAGACGATCTGCGTCACGTTGAAGCCGTCGATGCCCGTCTCCTCGACCCAATACTGGATCCGGTCGGCCACTTCCTCCGGCGTTCCGACGACGAACAAGCCGCGGCCGCCCAATTCCCCCAGCGTCTCGACGATCTCCCTCACCTTCTTCGGGCGCGGGGCGTCCTTCGTGAACTGCGCCGCGGCCGTCCGGCCGTGATCGGTCTCCCGGTATTCCAGCACGTCTTCCGGGTCGAAGGCCGCCAGATCGTAGCCGCTCCCTCCGCCGTAATGGGCCAGCACGCCTTCGATGCTGTACAGCTTGCGATAGATTTCGTGCTTCTGCCGCGCCTCCTCCGGCGTTCGGCCGACGACCGCCAGCAGCCCGGCGAACAGCTTGATATGGTCCGGGTTCCTCCCGTATTCCGCGGCCCGCCTGCGAATGTCGCTCGCATAACGCCGCAGCGCCTCGACCGTTCCGCCGCCCAAGAAGACGGCTTCCGCGTGCTTCGCGGCGAAAGCCCGGCCCCGCTCCGACGTGCCCGCCTGATAGATGACCGGCGTCCGTTGCGCGGACGGCTCGCTCAAATGCGGGCCCGGCACTTTGAAGTAGCGGCCTTCATGGGAGACGAGATGCACCTTGCCCGGCTCCGCGTAGACGCCCCTCCCGGCGTCGCGCACGACCGCGTCGTCCTCCCAGCTGCCCTCCCACAGCTTGTAGCTCACGTCCAAATATTCTTCGGCGATCTCGTATCGCTCGTCGTGGCGGATCATGCGGTCGAGCCCGAAATTACGGGCGGCGCTCGGCAGATAGGAGGTCACGACGTTCCAGGCGATTCTGCCCTTGGTCAGATGGTCGAGCGTCGACATCCGCCTCGCGTGGGCGAACGGCTTCTCGTACGTCGTCGAGAACGTGACCGCGAACCCCAGGCGCTTCGTGACGAGCGCCATCGGCGGCACGACGAGGAACGGGTCGTTGCACGGAATCTGCACCGCCTCCCGCACCGACGTCGCCTCCCCCTGCTTGTAGACGTCGTACGCGCCGACGACGTCCGCCAGGAACAAGGCGTCGAACTTCCCCTTTTCCAGCAGCTGCGCCAGCTCGGTCCAATACCGGATATCCGTATAGCGGTGCCGCTGATTGTCGGGATGCCGCCATAAGCCGTGCGCGATATGACCTACGCAATTCATCTCGAACGCGTTAAGATGGATTTTTTTCGCCATGCCGAATCCTCCTTTACAGCCTTTTGTCCAGCTTCCGGACGATGTAATTGCCGGCGAATTGGAGCGTCTGCACGAACAGCACCATGATGATGATCGTGACGAACATGACGTCCGTCTGATAGCGGTAATACCCGTAGCGGATGGCGAAATCGCCGATGCCTCCGCCGCCGACGAGCCCCGCGACCGTCGAATAGGAGAGGAAGCTGACCGTAACGATGGTGATCGCGTTCGCGATGCCCGAGCGCGCTTCGGTATAGAGCACCTTCCAGACGATCTGGAGCTTGTTCGCGCCCATCGATTCCGCCGCTTCCACGACGCCCCGGTTGACGTCGAGCAGGATTTGCTCGATGAAACGGGCGAAATACGGCACGGCGTTGATGATCATCGGCACGGTCGCGGCCGTCGTTCCGAGCGCCGTGCCGACGAGCAGACGGGTAAACGGGATGATCGCGATCATCAGGATGAGGAACGGAAACGACCGGACGAGATTGACGATGCCGTTCAGGATCACATAGAATTTCGGCCATTTCAGGAAAGAATCCGGTCTCGTCAGGAACAGGATCGTCCCGAGCGGCGTGCCGATCGCGACGGCGATCGGAATCGTCAGGACGAGCATGTAGAGCGTTTCCTTGATCGCCTGAAGCAGCTCCGGCCACGCATAGATCACGTTATCCAGCATATTGCGCCTCCCTCTCCTCCCCGAGCGCGATCTCGTTCTTGAACAAGTATCGGGCGATCGGGGATTGGGGAACGATGTTCTTCTCCCGCAAGTCGAACTTCTCGACGATTTGCCCGTGCTCCATGACCGCGACCTTGTTGCAGACCGCCTTGACGACGTTCATCTCGTGCGTGACGATGACGATCGTGATGCCGAGCTTCCGGTTGATGTCCTGCAAAGCCGCCAGGATGCTGCCGGTCGTCTGGGGGTCGACGGAGGAGGTCGGCTCGTCGCACAGCAGAATCTTCGGATCGTTCGCGAGCGCCCGCGCGATCGCCACCCGCTGCTTCTGTCCGCCGCTCAGCTTGGCCGGGTACGCCTTCGCCTTGTCCGCCAAGCCGACCATCTCGAGGCATTTTTCGATGCGCCCCTTGCGCTCGGCCTTCGGCACCTTGGCGATCTCCAGCGGAAAGCTGACGTTGTCGTATACGTTCAAATTGTTCAGCAGATTGAAATGCTGGAAAATCATCCCGATGGACAGCCGCGTCTTCCTCAGCTCGCGCTTGCCCAGCCGGGTCAAATCGACGCCGTCGACGATGACCTCGCCCTCGTCCGGCCGCTCCAGCAGGTTGATCGTCCGCAGCAGCGTCGATTTCCCCGCGCCGCTGAACCCGATCAGCCCGTAGATGTCCCCTTGCCGGACTTCGAGCGAAGCGGCGGATACGGCGCGCAGCGGCCCTCCCTCCGTGTCGTACGTTTTGCTGATATTTTGCAGCGTGATCATTCCGATCGCTCCTTTCGCTTGATCCGTCTCGGCTTACTCGTTCAGGTGGTCCAGGAAGACGATCGCGTCTCCGTACTTTTCCAGGTAGAAGTCCTTGATCTCCTGGCTCTCGTAAGCTTTCTGCAGCGCCTTGATCTTGGGAGAACCGAGCAGGTCGTTATGCACGGCCACGATGCTCTTGTACGGCAGCCCGTCTCCCGTCTCGAGCGCCAGCGCGTCCTCCTTCGGATTGTAGCCGATCTGCACGGCCGTTCCGGCGAACAGAAAGCCGACGTCCACGTCGTCGAGCGTGCGCTGCAGCATCAGCTGGTCGACTTCCTTGAACCGGAAGTTATGCGGATTGGCCGTAATATCCTTCAGGGTCGTATGGATGACTTGCACGCCTTCCTTCAGCTCGATGAGGCCCAAATCCCGCAGCATGAACAGCGCTCGGCCGTTGTTGGCGGGGTCGACGGGAATGCCGATCAGCGCGCCGTCCGGCACCTCGTCGAACGATTCGTATTTTTTGGAATACAAGCCCGACGGCGTAAACAAGGTATAGAACGCCCGCGAGATGTTCTTCAAGCCTTGATCGGACACGAATTGATCGAAATAAGCCTCGTGCTGGAACGAGTTGCTGTCCGCTTCGCCGTCGTTGACGATCTTGTTCGGCTGGATAATGTCGTTCACGACGACGTGCTCCAGCGTGTAGCCGTCCTTGGCGAGCAGCTCTTTCAAAATCTGGACGATGTCCGCGTTAAAGCCCGCGTCGCTCATGATGTGCCGGATGACTTTATCTTCCGGATCGGCGGAGGCGGAGGACGAGGCTTCTCCCGCGGGGTTCGCGGCGGCGGGCGGGCTGCCCCCGTCCTTGTTCCCGCAGGCGGAGAGGACGGCGGCGAATACGGCGAGCAACACGACGAATACGGCAAGTTTTCTCATGACGAGCACTCCTTCGATTGTTTTTCTCTATTGCAAAAAAGAAGACACAGGCCGGCGGTCTCCGCCGCGCCGATGTCTCCAGTTGTCTGGTCAACGCCTTATGAGGTTGCGATTCCCGTCTGCCAGGAGAAGGGCGGCCGCGTCCCGTTCACCGCATAGTCTCCGACGACTCTTTCTTTGTACATAAGCGGATTGTGGGAAGCGATCGTCCGCGCGTTGCGCCAGTGGCGGTCCAGACCCGAGGTCTTGATCGTCGCCGACGCGCCGAGCGCGTCGAACACCGACGCGGCGGCGTCGAGCGCCAATCTCGCGACGACCGTCTGCGCCTGCGCCGTCTCGATCTCGGCTTCGACGCTCGCGCGCTCCGCCGCTTCCTCGTCTCCCGCCGCCTGGGCGTCGCAAGCCCGCTGCACCGCTTCGGCCGCCTTCTGGACGAAAGCCGCGCTATATTTCGCGTGGGTATCCCGGGCGAGGACGTCGTTCGGATCGACCGGGGTTCGGGCGAACGTCGTCGTGCCGCTGCCCGTGAGCGTCTGGCCGAACCCCGCCCAATCGTCCGCGATGTCGACGCCCGCCGCGGCGGAAGGCACGATCGCCGTCACGACGCTGCCGTCCTCGGCGGTCGCGCCGACGACGATCCAATCGGCATAGATCGCCCCCGTGGAGTAAAATTTCGTTCCGTCCAGACGCAGCCGGCCGTCCTCGGCATCGGCGGACAACGTCGTCGAGAAGACGCCGACCTTCGCTTCGCCGATCTCGGTCAGCGCGTTCCCGACGATGTCCCCTTGCGCGACGCGCCTCAGCCACCGGCTCCGTACGTCGCCGTCCGCCAGTCCCCGTATCCGCTCGACGAAGCTGAAATGAATGCGCAGCGCTTGCGCCGCGTTGGAATCGGCCTCCGCCAATTCGGTCAGCAGGCCGAACAGCTCGGGAAGCGTCGCGCCGGAGCCGCCCAGCTCGCGGGGAACGCGAACGGCTCCGAAGCCGGCTTGCTTCAGCCAGCCGATCTCCTCGTGAAGCAGCTTCCGATCCAGCTCCCGCCGCACCGCGCCTTCGCGTATCCGCCGGAAGATCGGCCGGAACCGCTCGGCGAGCGCTTCGTATTCCTCCGAAGGCCCCGAACCCCATACGCCTTCCGTTGTTCCCATCTTCACTTCCCCCTTCGCGCTCTAAGATTGCGATGCCGTTGACGCCGCGCGATCCGATGTTAGGCCGTTCAAGCGCCTTTCCGGGATTTTGTTGTTCGCGATCATCTCGCCGAACGGACTGACGAACGCCCTGGCGTCTCCGGAGGCCTCCTCCCGGCGAAGCGGCAGCCTCGGAAAGAGCAGCTCGGCCGTCCGATAGGCTTCTTCCAGGTGCGGGTAGCCCGACAGGATGAACGTGTCGATGCCGAGCTCCGCGTATTCCCGGATACGGGCCGCCACGTTGTCCGCGCTGCCGACGAGCGCCGTGCCCGCGCCGCCTCTGACGAGGCCGATGCCTGCCCACAGATTCGGGCCGATCACGAGCCGCGAGCGGTCTCCCGCGTGCAGCTCGGACATTCTCTTCTGGCCGATTGAATCCATGCGCGAGAAGATCCGCTGCGCCGAGGCGATCGTCTCCTCGTCCAGATGCTCGATCAGCTCGTCCGCGGCCCGCCAGGCTTCCTCTTCCGTCTTGCGGACGACGACGTGCAGCCGGATGCCGAACTTGAGCGTTCGGCCTTTCGCCGCAGCCAGCTCCCGCATGCGGGCGATCTTGTCCGCCACCTGCGCCGGCGGTTCGCCCCAGGTCAAGTACACGTCGACGTGCTCCGCGGCGACTTGCATCGCGGCTTCGGAGGAGCCTCCGAAATAAAGCGGCGGATACGGCTTCTGCACGGCCGGATACAGCACTTCCCCGCCCTCCACTCGCAGATGCTCGCCCGCGAAATCGACCGGTCCGCCTTCCAGCTCCTTCCGCCAGATCGTCAGAAATTCGTCCGTCACCTCGTAACGCTCGTCATGGCTTAGGAACAACCCGTCCCCCGCGAGCTCCACGGGATCCCCTCCGGCGACGACGTTGATCAGCAATCTTCCATTCGAGAACCGGTCGAGCGTGGCGGCCATCCGGGCCGCCATCGTCGGGGCGATCAGGCCTGGCCGCGCCGCGACGAGAAACTTCAGCCGCTTCGTGGCGGGTACGAGCGCGGACGCCACGACCCAGGAATCCTCGCAAGATTTGCCCGTCGGCAGCAGCACTCCGCCGAAGCCCAGCTCGTCGGCGGCCTGCGCGATCTGCTTGCAATACGCATAGCTCACCGCCCGCGCCCCCTCGCTCGTCCCCAAATATCTGCCGTCCCCGTGCGTCGGTATAAACCAGAACATCTCCATGAGCGATCTCTCCCTTTTTCGATTTCGGCGAAGCCTAAGCTTCATCTCCTACCCTCTGCCCCCGCCCTTGCTCGTCTGCTTGAGCAGCTCCCAGATCGGATCGATCAAGCGATCCTTGTCGTAGCCGATATATTGATTGGCGTATGCCCGCACCGGATCTCCGGCGTAGAACCGCTCGTACAGCTCGTGCCTCGAGCCGAGCGGGCTGCCGATCAAATCCCACGCCAGCTTGAACAGCTGCACCTTCTTCTCCGCGCTGACCGCCGCCCCTTCGAAATAAAGGTGCATCAGCTTGGAGATCGGTCCGTAGAAATCCTCCATGTCCGACGGCGTCTGCATGAACCCGCCTCCTCCGACCTGCTGCAAAATCTCCACCGCCCGCGGATAAAATTTCGTCCCGATGCTTCGCGCGGAATCGATGTAAGCAAGCTCCGGAACGAGCACGCCGGACACGTCCGGCTTCGCCTGCGCCTCCGAGGCGACGATAAGCGCCTTGACGACGTCGATCTGCACGATCAGCTCGCCCAGCTTCTCCTGAACGTGCAGGAAGCCGTTCGCCCCGATCGATTCGGCCACCGCGAACGCGACGCCGGCGATGAACTCCAGCTTGGCGACGAACCGGACGACGTTCTGATGGAAGGCAAGGGCGTTCGCCGTGCGATTCGCCCTCAGCGCCAGCACCTTGCGGGAATCCCCGTACAGCAGCACCCTCTCCCACGGCACGAGCACGTCGTCGAAAAACAGCACCGCGTCCATCTCGTCGTATTTCGCGCCCAGCGGATGATTCTGCTCCCGATAATCGGCGAACGATTCCCGGCAGACGATATGCAGCCCCGCGGAATTGGCCGGCACGATCAGCACGTGCGCGTGCTTCGCGTCCTTCTCGTCGAACTTGAGGAAGGAGGAGAGGATGAAATCGTGCGTATACGGCGCGCCCGTCGCGATCATCTTCGCGCCGCGGACGACGATGCCGTCCTCCGTCTCCCGGACGACGTGCAGGAACCGTTCGGCGATGCGCCGGTCGTCCAGGCCGCTGGAACGGTCGATCTGGGGATCGATGATCGCGGTCGTCAGGAACCGGTCGCGATCCCGCGCCTGTTCGTAATACGAGGCGATCTTCAGCTCGAAGCCGGGATCGAGCGCCTTCAGCTCGTGGCGGGCGGCGTACCAGCCCGTCACGAGGGAACGGGCGTAATCCGACAGGCGGCTCATCATGCCGTGCGTCTGCGCGGACCAGTAGGAGAACGAACGGTTTCTCCGGGCCAAGTCCTCCTGCGTATACGGCACGAGAAACGAGCTGTGCGCATAGCGTTCTCCGCCGTCAAGCGGATAGCCGACGAAGTCCCGGACCCGGGGATCGTCCAACGTATCGAACAATTCCCGGATCGTGCCGAGCGTTCCCCGGAACGCGGGATGCTCGCGAATATTTTCGATTTTCTTCCCCTCGAACCAGACGTTGCGTCCGTCGTTCAAGCTTTTGAGAAAAACGTCTCCCCTCACCCGGCGAAGCTCCCCTCTTCCATTGCCTTATATTCCGATTGATTTTGTTTGATTTATTCACTATGATAGCTATAAAATAAACGATGGCAACCCTTGATTTTCCATGATTTGTCGGTTAAGCAACACCTTCTCGCGATTTGCCGGTTATTCGGAAAATAACGCTACACGAGGAATGAATCTGTAGGGGAAATCGAAGCGACGATCGCCGTAACCTTCAAAGCCGATCTGTCGGTTAACCGACGATTGCGGCGAATATGTCGGAAAAGGAGGAGGCAGCAAAGATGAGCCATAACGGGAACTTGCCGCGGGACCGCCGCATCCTTCGGACGCAGCAGCAGATCGCCGACGCTTTTCTCGCCCTCTGCTCCGAGAAGGAATACGAGTCGATCATTATCAAGGACATTACGGAGCGGGCCAACGTCAACCGGTCGACGTTCTACGCGCACTATGAGGACAAGGACCATTTGCTGAGGAAAATGACGGGAGACAAGCTGCGCGAGCTGGCTTCGCTGTCCCGGGAATCGATCGCGTACGACGAGCCCAGCTTCGACGCCCCCGATCCGTACTTCGTCGCGTTGTTCGAGCATTTGACGGCCAACCGAACGTTCTACGGCGTCATGCTCGGCAAGGTCCGTCCCTCCTTGTTCTCCGACCCGATGCGCGAGGTCGTCCGGGAAAGCTTCTTCGCCCGCGTCTCGGCCATCGACAAAGACCAGAAACTGCTCGTTCCGCTGGACTTGCTGCTCGACTATATCAGCTACTCCGTTCACGGCATCATTCGCAAGTGGCTCGTTCAGCCGATGGTGTATTCCCCCGATCATATGTCGCTTCAGCTCACGCGCTTGTCGATGCTCGGCATCTATCGCGCGATGGGCGTGCCCGTTCCTTCCTGAAGGGTGGGCTTTTCTTGCTTTTTGGGCGAATCTGTCGTATATGTTGAACATAACTGAGAGGCGAGGAGAAGGGGAAAATGGGGAACAGCGATTCGACCGCACAGCATCGACGCGAGGCTCCGGCCAGCGTGGCTTGCGCCATTATTACCGTGTCGGACACGCGCGCGCCGGAGACGGACAAGAGCGGGCGGCTCATACGAGAGCTGCTCGAGGCGGGGGGACATACGGTCGCGGAATACGCGATCGTCAAGGACGATTACGACGGCATCGGCAAGCTGCTGCGCGAAGCCGCGGACAATCCGCGAGTGGAAGCCGTGCTGCTGAACGGGGGGACCGGCATCGCCGGCCGGGACACGACGTACGAGGCAGTTCGCGACCAGTTACATAAGGAGATGCCCGGCTTCGGCGAAATTTTCCGCTATCTCAGCTTCGCAGAGGACATCGGCCCAGCCGCCATTCTGTCGCGGGCGATCGCCGGCACGATCGGTGCGACCGCCGTCTTCTCGATGCCCGGCTCGACCGGCGCGGTGCGTCTGGCGATGACGCGCCTGATCGTGCCCGAGCTCGGCCATGTGATGAGGGAGCTGTATAAGGATAAGTGATCGGCGGCTAGCCTCGCACCGTTAATTTCGTTGCGGCAGGCGAACGCGGTCTGGGGTCGGGAATGCAGTCCGGGTAGCCGACGTGCAGCACGCCGACGACCTTCTCGCCGTCCGCGACGCCGACCGCCTGGCGGAAATGGGGCGCGTAGATATACGTATTCGTTTTCCACACGACCCCCACTCCCCGCTCCCACGCCGCCAGCTGAAAGCTCTGAATCCAGCAGCATGCCGCGCCGAAATCCTCTTCCCGCTGCTTCTGCCGCGGATCCTCCTTCACGACGACGATCAGATGGCAGGGAATGACCGCGTAGTCCTTTACTCTCTGCTCCGCGTACTTGATCTTCTCCTCCGCGGACATGGAGCCGATCACCGCCTCCGTAAATTCGGAACGCGCATCCCTCTGGTACAAAATATACCTCCACGGCTCGCGAAGCCCGTGATTGGGCGCCCAATTGGCGATATCGAGCAGTTCCACCAGCAAGGGGTACGGAACCGGATCGGGCTTGAACTGCCTGATCGTCCTCCGCCGCCGCAACGTATCTGCGACGGGATAGCCGTCTGCGCACATCCTTATCGCTCCCTTCGTCTATTGATTCCGCTTCTTAAACAGCAAATAAATCATGTACGGCGCTCCGATCAAGGCGATCAGAATGCCGCACGGAATTTCCAGCGGAGTCGCGAGCGTTCGCCCAAGCAGATCGGCGACGTTCACGAGCAGACCGCCCGTCAGCACGGCGGTGGGTATCAGCCTGCTCGACATGGAGCCGACCATGAATCTCGCCAGATGCGGCGCCATCAGGCCGACGAAGCCGATCGTGCCGGCCATCGCGACGGCAGCCCCCGCGGAAGCAACCGCCAGCAGCAGCAGCAGCGCCCGGACTCGCTCCAGCCGCGTCCCCAGACCGGTCGCGATGGAATCTCCCAGCTGCAGGACGTCGAGACTTCGGGACAGCAGCAGGGCGGCCGGAACGCCGACGGCCAGCCACGGCAGCAGCGGCCAGAAATGCTCCCAGCTTCGGCCGTAGACGCTGCCGGACATCCAGATCACCGCCTGCTTCGCCTGCGCAAGATCGCTGAACGTGAGCAGAAAGCTGACGACGGCGCCCGCCGAGGCGGAGATTCCGACGCCGACGAGCACGAGCCTGACCGGCGATAACCCCCGTCTCCATGCCAGGAAATAGGACAGCAGCGCCGCCAGGAACGCGCCGGCGAAAGCCGCGAAAGGCAGCAGCGCCACGGGAAAGCCGGGCACGAGCACCATGCAGCCCACCGCGAACAGCGCCGCCCCCGAGTTCAGCCCGAGCACGCCCGGGGAAGCGAGCGGATTGCGCGTGATGCCTTGCAGAATCGAACCGGACAGCGCGAGGCCCGCGCCCGCCAGAAATGCGACCAGGGCGCGGGGAAACCGAAAGCGATTAACGACCAGATCGAAACGCTCGCTTCCCGAGCCGAAGATGGCCATCAGCGCTTCGTGAGCGGGAATCGGAAAATCTCCCAGCACGATCTGCAGGAGCAACGCGAGCGCGTTAAGCGCGCCAAGAACGAGCAGAACAAGCGGCAGCGCCCCTCTGCTTCTCATCGTCATCGTACGCATGCGTCACGTCCTCCTCTGCGCCAGATAGATCAGGAAGGGCGCTCCCAGTACCGCCGTCACGACGCCGGCCGACACTTCCTGGGACGGAAGGATAAAGCGCGCCGCAACGTCCGCCAGCAGCAGAAGCGCCGCTCCGGCCAGCGCCGAATAAGGCAGCACCCAGCGGTAATCCTGGCCCGCGAGATAGCGGACGATATGCGGCACCGCCAGACCGACGAAGCCGATCGGCCCCGCTATGGCTACCGACGAGCCTGCCAGCAGGACCACCGCAAGCAGCGACATCGCCTTGACCCAGCCGGTGCGCAGTCCAAGCCCTTGCGCCGTCTCCTCGCCGAGGCTGAGCAGATTGATCTGCCTTCCCATGATCAGCGCTCCGGCAACGCCGGCCAGCATATAGGGCGCGACTTCGGCGAACAGAGACGTGCTTCTGCCGGTGAGCGATCCGGCCAGCCAGAACCTCATCGTATCGAGCGACCGCTCGTCGAACACCAGTATGCCTTGCGTCAACGCTCCGAGCAGCAGATTGATCGTCGCTCCCGCCAAGATCAGCTTAAGCGGGGTCAATCCGCCCGACCCCATCGCGCCGAGCAGATAGACGGTCAATCCGGCTGCTCCGGCCCCGACGAAAGCGTAGACGATCGCCGACGATCCCGACACGCCGCCTAGCAGATACAGATGAATGACGATCAGGAAAGCTGCCCCCTGATTGACTCCGAACAGCTCCGGCCCGGCCAGCGCATTGCGCGTCACCGCCTGCATAATCGCCCCGGCCATGGCCAGGCAGGCTCCCACGGACATGGCGATCAGCGCCCTCGGCACGCGCACCGTCCGGACGATCAGATGCTCTCTCGATCCGTCGAACTCCGCGATAGACCGATAGACCTCGGAGAAAGAGATGGCTTGCTTGCCGAGCGCGATGCTGGCGCACAGGCAGAGAGCGACCAGCAGCAAGCCAAGCGCGATTCCCGCCAGACGCATCGCCATGCCGAACCTCCCTACTGCGCACCGAAGAAACGATAGAGATCGTCAAGGATCAGGTTCGACGCCTGGATGCCTTGACCGCTGAGCCAGGTTTCCCAGTCCACCATATGGACTTGCTCGTTTTGCACCGCGGACAGCGTGCCCCACAGCGGATTCGTCTGAATTTTCTCGGTAAAATACGCCGCTTCGCTCTCTCTTCCGAACGAAATGATGACGTCCGCGTCCATCTCGCCGATCTGTTCCTCGGTAATCGCGATATGTTGCCCCGCAGCGCCCTGTTGGTTCGCGGGACGGACAAGCCCGGCCTCCTTGACGATCGCTCCGGAATAGGAATTTTCGGTATAGATGCGAACGTGGTCTTCTCGCGGGCGAATTAGCGTGACCGTCTTGTCCGCCAGCTTGTCTCCGATGTCCGTCTTGAAGGTCGCGATGCGCGCTTCGAATTCGGCGATCAGCTTGTTCGCTTCCTCCAGCTTGTTGACGGCGTCCGCCTGATCCCGCAGCAGCCCTTTCCAATCGCCGGTCACCCTTTCGGTCAGTACGACCGGAGCGATCCGCTTCAAATCGTCGCGAACGGCCTCGTGCGTATCCTTCTGCCCGATAATCAAGTCGGGATTCAGCTTGGCGATCGACTCGAGATTGGGCTGGTCCGTCGTGCCCGTGTTCTCGATCCCGTCGGTCTGGTCGGCCAGATGGGCGAAGAAATTCGCGTTGACGGAGACGCTGTACGGCGCGCCGATCGGCTTGACGCCCACGGCAAGCAGATTATCCAGGCCCGAAGAGGCCAGCACGACGACCCGCTCCGGTCGTGCCGGAACCTCAACTTCGCCGAACGCGTCCCGCACGGTGCGAGTCTCCCCTCCGGCGCTTTCGGCAGAATCCGGCGATGCGGATGGCGAAGCGGAGACGGGGGACGAAGATTCCGGCGACGGCGACGAACTGCCCGAATTGCCGCCATTTCCGCACGCGGACGCGACGAGCGCGACCATGAGCAAGCCTATAACCGCAACGATAACTTGATGTTTCCTTGATCTGAACGACATGATGGAAAGCTCCCCTTTAAGAAAAAAATAGAATGAAAATCGCATTCTTAATGATAATGAGAATCTTTATCAATTATAATGAGAGGGTATTCCCTTGTACATGTCCGATCCTATCCAGAATAAATGTCCGATTTTATCTCTGAACGTTCAAGGAGGCACGCTCATGAATTCCGGTTCCGCCCGTTTCGAATCTCTTCCACTGCTGCTGCTCGCTTCGGTATATCGCCGCCGTCTCCGCGACCCGGGCAGCCTCCGGCATTTCAAGGCGCCTGCGCGCATGCTTGTCTATGTGACCAGCGGCAATGGAACCGTATGGATCGGAGGAGCGCAGTATGCCGTAACGTCCGGCGCGCTGTATCACATTCCTCCGGGATTTCCCGTCGAGTGGATCGGGCGCGGCGGCGCGACGGAGGTTTATTTGCTTCTCGTCGATGCCCGGGGTTTGGTCAAACGGAGGGGGAACTGGGAGACGTCCGCCCCGGACGACGAACGGATCGAACGCCTGCTGCCTCCCGGCGAAGTGCCGGCCGAGGACCCCGCGTCCGTGCTCAACCGCATCGAGGAGTTGTACCGCTGCCGGCGCGAAGAGCCGGGCGACCGCGGCAAGCTTCATCTCCTGTTTCAAGGGCTCGTTCACGAGCTGGCGGCACGCCGGCCGCGAAGCGACGGGAGCAAGGGGACGGGCGGGAGCATCGGTCAAAGCCTGGATTACATTCACAGCCGTTACCGCGAGAAAATCAAGCTGGAGACGTTAAGCGACATCTCCGGGTTCACCCCGACCTCGTACTCCAGGGAGTTCAAAAAAATGTACGGGCTGTCTCCGATCGATTACCTGAACCGTTATCGCATCGAACAGGCGAAGCATATGCTCGCGGAACGCAACCGAACCATCAAGGACGTGTCTGCCGCGACCGGCTTCGGCAACGAGTTTTACTTCAGCAGAATGTTCAAGCGGCATGTCGGCATTGCTCCGTCCCATTACATCAAAAGGACCGATCTCCGAATTGCCGTCGCTTCGACTTTGCGCTTCCAGGACATCCTGGACTCGCTCGGCGCGCCCCCGGTCTACTCGGCGAACTGCCACAAAAGCAAGACGATGGACCGGAGCGCTCACGAGACGATCGTCGCCGGCAAAATCGCCGAAATGCGGCAAGCCGCCCCGGATTTGATTCTGTGCGACGATTATCATCGACCGTTCCTCGAGCGGCTTAAGCAGATCGCGCCTGCCGTCGTGATCGACCTGAGCATGGATTGGCGGGTTAATAACCTCCGGATCGCCGAGATTATCGGTAGGGAAGCGGAAGCCGAACGCAATTTCAAGCGGCTGGAACGGAAAATCGAGGAGGCCCGCGCGCCGCTCGGCGATCGCTACGGCAACGGGACGGTGACGATCCTGAGAGTGATTCACAAGCTCATCCGAATTCAGGGACTGTCCAACCATCCGGTCAACGAATTGATCTACCGCGATCTGGGACTGAAGCCGGGCTTCTGCGTGCCGTCCAACGCGAGCAACATGGAATTTTCACCCGACAACTATCCCGATATGGACACGGACCATCTTTTCGTGCAGAAGCTGTTTTTCCACCCGGAGGACGAGACGATCTTCGCCGGCATGCAAAAAAGCCCGAGATGGCAAGCCATCCGGGCGGTTGCGAACGATTGCGTGCATCTGACTCCCAACTGGGTCGGCATGAGCTGGTCGACGAGCGGGAGAATGCGGATTATCGACGAATTACTGCAATAGCCGCGATGCGATAAAACGCAGCGCCTGGCGCTGCATCTCTCCGCTCACCGAATGACCGGTAAACGGAAACGCCGCGATTCTCTTGTCGCCTTCGATCCGATTGTACGCCGCATAGATCGTCTCCGGCATCGTGACCGGATCTTTCAGGCCAACGGTCACGAAAATCGGAATGCGGATGCGGTGCGCCAGATTCATGTTGTCGAAGTAGCTGAGCGTGCGGAGCACCGCGTTCAGATGCTCGGGGAACCGTTCCACGAAGGAAGCGGCTTCCGTCAGGGAGCTCGTCGAATTCAAAATGCCGAAATCCATATGGCACATGTTCGGGATATGGGGAACGGCGATCGCCGGTTTGTCGGACAACGCCGCGGCGATCATGGCCAGTCCGCCGCCTTGGCTCGCGCCCATCGCGCAGATGCGCGTCCGGTCGACCTCCGGCTGCTCCGCGGCCCAATCCAGCGCCTTGAGCGCATCGATCGTGATCGCCTTGTAATAGCACGTATCCCGGTCCAGAATGCCCTGCGTCAGCCAACCTTTCGTCATCCCGTGCCGCTGCGGCAGCAGATTGCCCGTATCTCCGGCCTGACCGCGCACGTCGATGGCGAATACCGCCAAGCCCATCAGCAAATACGAAGCATAGTCTTCCGGATATCCGCGGCTGCCCGAGTATCCGTGATAGAGCACGACGCACGGCAGCTTGCCCCCGTCTCCCCGCGGGAATCGCGGCAGCAGATACCAGCCGTGAATCGGCGTCTCGTCGAAGCCTTCGTACGTCACGTCATAGGCTTCCATGAACGACAGCGGCGTCTCGGCCGGGGTCCGGGTCGCGTTCAACGGTTTAGCGGCGTATCCCTTCAGCTCCGTCTCCCAATACTCCTCCAGGTCGGGTTGGGCCGTCGGCGGCGGAGCCAGCCGTTCCAATTCTTCGATTCTTCTGGCTATCGCATGGCTCATCGGTCACGGCTCCTTCAAGCTCCCAATATCGCTTCGATCCTTGCCAGCTCGTCCTCCGAGAAGTCAAGCCGGTTCAACGTCGCAACGTTGTCGTCGAGCTGGGACACCCTGCTCGCGCCGATCAGCACGCTCGTCACCCGTCCGCCGCGCAGCACCCAGGCGAGCGCCAGCTGCGCCAAAGTCTGCCCGCGCGCCAAAGCGATTTCGTTCAGCTTGCGCGCCTTGTCCAGCTTCTCCGGCGTAATATTCCCTTCGTTCAGGAACACCGACGCGCCGGCCGCGCGGGAGTCTTGCGGAATGCCGTTCAGATAGCGGTTCGTCAGCAAGCCTTGCTCCAGCGGAGAGAAGACGATCGAGCCGACGCCGCCCTCCTCCAGCACGTCCTGCAAGCCGTCCTCGATCCAGCGGTCGAACATGCTGTAGCGGGGCTGGTGAATGAGCAGCGGCGTGCCGAGCTCCTTCAGGATGCGAATCGCTTCCTTCGCCTCCGGCGCGCGGTAATTGGAGATGCCGACGTAGAGAGCTTTGCCCGAACGAACGGCGTAGTCGAGCGCCGACATCGTCTCTTCGAGCGGCGTATCCGGATCGGGACGATGGTGATAGAATATATCGACGTAGTCGAGGCCCATCCGCTTCAGGCTCTGGTCGAGACTGGAGATTAAGGATTTGCGCGAGCCCCATTCCCCGTAGGGACCTTCCCACATGTAGTAGCCGGCTTTCGTCGAGATGACGAGCTCGTCGCGGTAGGGCTTCAAATCGGTCGCGAGCAATTGCCCGAACATCGTCTCGGCCGAGCCCGGAGGCGGGCCGTAATTGTTGGCCAGATCGAAATGGGTAATGCCGAGATCGAACGCGCGGCGCACGAGCGCCCTCCCGTTCTCGAACGAATCGATGCCGCCGAAGTTGTGCCACAGGCCCAGCGATACGGCGGGAATTTTCAGGCCCGAACGCCCCGCCCGGTTGTACTTCATCTTCGTATAGCGATCGGGATTTGCCACATAGACCATTGTCAAGCCGCCCTCCCTCTATAATTTGACTGCCGCCTGCCCCGCAGGCAGCGGCAGCGCCTGCCACTGCGGACCGGCTTCCTCGCCGGAGTAGACGAATACGAGCAGCGAGGGAGCGTCCCGATCCGTCCGGCCTTCGGCTTCCCATGCGCCGTAATCGAACGGAATCCGGTCCAGAACCGCTTTCTTCTGCAGCTCCCGCTCGTCCGTCCCGAGCCGCTCCGCCGCGTATTTCAGCCCGGCGCTCCAATCCCGCTTGTCCAGCCGTTCCTCCCACCAGAGCTTGCGAGGCTTGTACTTATGCTGCAGGTAATAATCGATCTTGAGCAGGGCGAACGCGACGTCGCGATCGAGCTCCGGACGAGCGTCGTGCTCCAGAAAAGCCCAGAGCCGCGAGAACAAATCTTCGAGCTGGTGCCCGATCCGGCTCCAGCCCCGCGCCTCCCAGTAGTCCCCGAACGCTTGGAAAAAGTCGAACGGCGACGGGTACGCGCCGCCGACCAAATATTCGATCGTCCGGTCCATTCGATGGGCGTTCCAATATTTCTCCAGCACGTCTTCCACCCGCTTGATCCGCGCGATGTCCGCGAACGGCATGACGTCGTTGCCGAGCATCTCGTAGGGCGCGCGGTCGGCGTACACATAGCCGTACTTGGCCGCGTCGATGCGCAGCCCCGTGCCTCTGAGCATTTTCAGGAAGCCGAGCTGCAGCTCTTCGGGCCGGAGGGCGAACACATCGTTGAACGTCTTGCGGAACGTATCGTAATCCTCGTGCGGCAGTCCCGCGATCAGGTCGAGGTGCTGGTCGATCTTCCCGCTCTCCTTCACCTTGACGACCGTGCGCGTCAGCTTGGCGAAGTTCTGGCGCCGCTGAACCGCCAGGTTCGTCGGATCGTTCGTCGACTGCACGCCGATCTCGAAGCGGAAAATGCCCGTAGGCGCGTGCTCCGCGAGATAATCGAGCACCTCGGGACGCATAATGTCGGCGGTGATCTCGAATTGGAACACGCAGCCGCGGTGGTTGTCGATCAGGAAGCGGAAAATTTCGAGCGCGTAATCGCGCTTGATGTTGAACGTCCGGTCGACGAACTTGATCAGCTTCGCGCCGCTGTCGATCAGGTAAGCGATCTCCGCCTTCACCCAGTCCATATCGAAATAGCGGACGCCGACCTCGATGCTCGACAGGCAAAACTGGCAGCTGAACGGGCAGCCGCGGCTCGTCTCGAAGTAGACGACGCGGTTGCGCAGCGACGGGACGTCCTCCGGAAAACGGTGCGGGGACGGAACCGTCGACAGGTCGAGCTTCGGGCGGGGCGGGTTGATCAACACCCGTCCCTCTTTACGGTAGGCCATGCCGAAGACGAAATGGTATTTGCGCTCGCCGGCGATCTGCCTGAGCAAGTCCCGGAACGTCTCTTCCCCCTCGCCCATCACGATAAAATCGACGGAAGCGAGCCGGTTCATCCAATATTCCGTATCGTAGGAAACCTCCGGTCCCCCCAGCACGATGTGCGCCTCGGGCAGCACCTTGCGGAGCATGTCGACGACGACGATCGTCTCCTCGATATTCCAGATATAACAAGAGAACCCGATCACGTCGGGCTTCTTCGAGAACAGATCGGCGACGATGCTCATCGCGGGATCCTTGATCGTATATTCGGCGATGTCCACGTCGAACTCGTCCCGGGCGTATGCCTTCAAGTATCGCAGAGCAAGAGAGGTGTGAATGTATTTGGCGTTCAGCGTCGCTAAGACGACTTTCATGGCGTTATCCTCTTTCGGTTCTAGCATTCCTTCCTATTGTAACGGATAACGGCCGGGGATGAAAATGCTTTTGCGAAAGCGGTCCGATCGGCAGCAAGAAGGCCGCCCTTGAGAGGCGGCCCCGGCCAGGCAGGTTACGCTTCGAAACCGTTATCCCGAATTACGCTCTGGATAAAATAATAGCTGTCCTTCGGGTGCCGTTCCAGCGTCTCGTAGTTCGTGTACACGATGCCGAAACGCTTGCGGTAGCCTTCGGCCCACTCGAAGTTGTCGAGCAGCGACCAGGCGAAGTAGCCTTTGAGCGGCACGCCCGAAGCGATCAGGCGATGGCATTGGATAAAATGCTTCTTGTAGTAATCGGCGCGAAGAACGTCGTGAACGCGGTTGTCCGCGGTCAGCTCGTCTTCGTAGCAAGCGCCGTTCTCGGTAATGTAGATCGGCGTGTCGCCGTACTCGGCATGAGCCCAGCTCAGCACTTTGTACAAGCCTTCCGCGTACACGTTCCAGTCCATGAACGTCTTGTCGAAGCCGACCTGGACTTCTTCGCAATCGAACAAGCCTTCGCCTTGCTTGTAACGGCCGAATCCGCCGCTATAGTAGTTGATGCCGATAAAATCGATCTTCTGCGCGATCGTCTCCATATCGCCGGGGAGAATCGGCACTTCCGCGCCTTTGGATTTGAACCAATCGACCATGAACTGCGGGTAGCGGCCCTTGAACGTCGGGTCCATAAACCATTCGTTGTTGTACGCGCGGTTGCGATGGGCGGCCGCGACGTCCTCCGGCGAAGTCGAGTACGGCTCGTACCAGTACAGGTTATGCGTCGTGCCGATCTCGCCCGCGATGCCAAGCTCGCGGAACTTCTTGACCGCTTCCCCGTGTGCGACCATGCAATGGTGCGCCACGTTGATCGCGAGCTGGAGGTCTTGATTGCCGGGAGCGTGCGCCCCGATGTAATTGGAGAGAAACGAAACGCACCACGTCTCGTTGAACGTGATCCATTGCTTGATTTTGCCGTCGAACGCCTTGAACACGACCTCCGCGTAATCGACGAACGCTTGAATCGTATCGCGGTTGTTCCAGCCCCCCTTGTCCTGAAGCGCTTGCGGCAGGTCCCAATGATACAGCGTTACGCACGGTTCGATCCCGGCCGCGAGCAGCGCGTCGACGACTTTGCGGTAATAGTCGAGCCCTTGCTCGTTCACGGCTCCGGTCCCTTGCGGGAATATGCGCGGCCATGCGATCGAGAAACGGTACGCTTTAACGCCCAGCTTCTGCAGCAAAGCAACGTCTTCTTCGTAACGATGGTAGCTGTCGCAGGCGACGTCCCCGTTGTCGTTATTGACCACTTTGCCCGGCGTATGGGAGAACGTGTCCCAGATCGACAGTCCGCGTCCGTCCTCCTGATAGGCGCCTTCGATCTGATACGACGCCGTCGCGGTTCCCCATACGAAATCCTGCGGAAAATCAATGCGAGCCAAAAGAATCCCTCCATGAGCCTTGAGTTAGAAAACGGTTTCTATCTCTAAGGATTCTCCGGAGGGACCCGATTTCCTGCTATGCGATTTTGGCGATCTTTATTCGTTTTTTGCGGCGGGCAGCATGTCGCGGGCTTTCGTCTCCAGCGAATCGCGGAATTCCTTGAGGGCCGGAATGTCCGTCTGCTCCCCGTTAGCCCCTCTCCCGAACACTTGTCCGTTCGCTTCTTCGAGGGCGTTCAACCATTCCGCGGTCAGCTGTCCGGTGATCGTTCCCGCGTGGGAAGCGGCCATCTGCTCGTATTGCGCCTTCACTTCGGGAAGCAGCTCGAACGTCTCGTAATCGAAGATGGGCGTGTTGTTAAGACCGATCAGATAAAATTGCAAATACAGCAAGAACCGCCGTTCGGCTTCGGCCCTTTCCGGCGTATCCGGGAACGTTACGACAAAGCTCTCGGCCGCCAGCGCTCTGGAGGCGAGTTCGTCCCAGGAGATCACGAGCGCGGCATCCTTGGCCGCGGGCGCGTCGGATTCCGCCGCCATCAGCTCCAGATAAGCTTTCATCGCGATCGATACGCGATCGCCGAAGCTGAGCAGCCTGCCATAGTCTACAACCGGGAAAATGTAGCCTTCCGCCGTCTCCAGCTTATATCCGCCCGCGAGCGTCTCCTCCGCCAGTTCCTTCACTTCGTCGTCCGTCATGTCCTCGATCGCTTGCTCGGAGATCGGCCATTCCAATTGCATCAGCGCCTGCTGCACGCCGCTGTCTTCGAACGCCTTCTCCGTCTCCGGCAAGTTCGTTTCGTAGTAAGCTTCCATTTCCCGAACGAGTTCGTCCGCCTGGGTCGGCTGCACTTCCGCGACCGACGATCGAAACGAATCGAACATCTCCTTCGCGGGCGCGCCGGCCAGCGCCATCTCCCGAAATTCGTTGACGATCAAATCTCCCCGGTCCTCGCCCGGCGGGACGGATACGGACGCGCTCGGTTCCGGCGTCGAGATCGTCGGCGGCGGCGTCGTCTGCGGGCCGTCCGTATCGTTGCCTTTCGCTCCGCATGCGGACAGCGCGAGCGAGAGAATGAGCACGGTCATGCCGATTTTTACCCTGGCTTGCGTCATCGTCATGTCTCCCTCCAGTTAAGCTTCTCTGTCTATAGGTAACAACGAGGGGACGGGGCGGGAGGTTGCAGTCTTTATCAATTGTTCCGATGTCGGATGGCCGACGGCCGCCAAGTCGGCAAGAAAACATCTGTGATATAATGAGCAGCAATACGAAATAGACGAACGGGCAGGGATACGCATGAAATTGGAGCGGTTGATCTCCATCATCTACAAGCTGCTGAATCACGATGTTTTGTCTGCCTCCATGCTGGCCGAAGAGTTTCAAGTTTCGCAAAGAACCATTTACCGGGATATCGATGCGATCTGCGCCTCGGGTTTCCCGGTCGTATCGTATCAGGGAACGAATGGCGGATACGGCATGATGGACGGATACAAAATGGATAAAAGCTTGCTCGGCTCTTACGATGTCAATTCCCTGATTACGGTGCTCAGAAGCCTCTCCACCGTGTTTGAAGACGAGCGCGCGCAGCGGACGATCGAAAGACTGCAGACGATCGAACCGGATCATCGCGCCGCGAGTCTGTCCGTGGACTTGGAAACCCGCCGCGCGGAGGCCGACGCGCTTCGTCAATTGCGCACGGCCATCGCCCGGCGATATCTCGTCCGCTTTGATTATATCGATGCCAAAAATGAACGCACATCCCGCGACATGGAACCGCTGCGGCTTCATTTCAAATATCGCAATTGGTACGTTTACGGGTTTTGCCGAACTCGGCGAGATTATCGGGAGTTCCGGCTTTCCCGGTTAATGAATCTGTTCGTGACTCAGGAAACCTTCGGGCCGCATGGCGAGGCGCCGGAGGAAACCGCTTTGGCAAACGAAGGATGGCAAGATCGGTTGGAGGATGTCGTGATCCGGGTGGGAACGGAGGCTTTGGCGGAAGCGATGGATCAGTTCCACCAAGTCGATAAGCAATTTCATGCCGATGGGAGCATGACGATGCGAATTCCCGTTTATCGGCCATTGGAAGCTCGGTGGCTTCGGACCATTCTGCTGGGCTTTGGCGGCGGAGCGGAAGTGCTCGAGCCTCCCGCACTGCGAGGCATCTTAAAAGATCAGCTGCAAAACGCGCTCAAACTTTATGAAGATGTATGACAGACTGTTGTCATACATCTTTTTTTATCATTGCTGCAGGAACAAATTCAAATCCATGAAAGTCCAAAGGAGACGATCCAAATGAACCATCCGGCACGAATGTTCGAATACCATGCGTGGGCTACTCAAACCCTCCTGGGACGAATCAAGGAACTCCCGTCCACGGTGTTGCAGCAACAAGTAAACACCTCGTTTCCCACCATCGGCGAAGCGTTCGCGCATATTTATGCGGTCGACAAGTGTTGGCTACGGGTTCTGAGCGGTACCCCTATGTCCAAGGCGCTGGAAGAGTGCCTTCCGCTTCAACAAACAACACTTCGGTATTCCACCGATGAATTCGCGAACGCCTTTCGCGAGTTAGCCGAAGAATACGAAGCATGGTTCCGAAGCCACGAGGACCTGGAGCAAACGATCGTACTGGAGAATCCGTACGCCGGAACGCGCAACACCCGATTATCGGAAATTGTGCTGCAAGCGGTCAACCACGGCACGTACCACCGCGGCAATATTTCGACCATGCTTCGCCAGTTGGGTCACGCATCCACAATGAACGACTATTCGCTTTTTTGGTATCGGCAGCCCGCGAATTCCGTTTAATTTCCGACGTCGGACATAAGCAAAACCGTCAGGGGAGCCCTGACGGTCCTTTCGCATTTGATTCGTTCACCGCGATTCCGCTTGCCGCAGTCTTTCCGCACCGTCCGGTTCGCCGTCGTTCGCCTCTTTGCCCCGTCTCCCCAACGTCCCACCGTATTCATTCTCTTTCCCTGTCGACCCGAACCGTTCGGACAGAGGATCCGCTATTTGTGCACAAAACCGGGTTTTGCGCACCTTTGCGGACACAGAATCCGTTATTTGGCTCCGAGACGGCGATTTTGGCCCTAAATCATCGAAATAACGGATCCTCTGTCCGATTCGCCATCAAAATGAGGGGGTTTCGCCAAAATAAGGTCTTCTGTGTCCGTAGCATCACATCAAGTGGAAAGAAGACCTCTCACCCGTCGAAAACTTTCTTCGCAATTTCCAGTACTTTGCGGCGAGTCTCCTCCGCTTCCTTGAATAGGAGCTTCTACGCATTGGAGAATGATGCTTTCTGAATTATACTGAAAATATGCAGTGCGAACCCCAAGCTCACATGATTTTCCCGAGTCTTGTAGGGTTGACGCTTACCTGGAAACAACAAAACAGCCCCAAACAAGAGGCTGTTTCACTCTATCTCCAATTGTTTTTCAACCAATTTTCTTACTCGCTGCCTCGAACTTTTACCTGCTTGCCTTTAAAGGCAATGCCAATTTTAACGATGTCCTGAATGCCGCGAGTGCGCAGTTCTGCCTCGTATTGCTTTTCTTCGATTTGTTGTAAAGCTGCATCAAGCGCTTCCTCCAGCGACTCCCTCTGCAAAGCGTTCGCTTTTTTAAACTCGAGAACAATCCCCTTCAATCCCTTGTCCGCTTCACGAGGGATAATCATTACATCATGCCTTCCATAGCCGCTCTCACGATTAGAACGCACCTCATACTTCTTGTCCAGGTAAACCAACAATCCCAAAACAAAAGCGTGATAAAAACTTTCCGAGCGATCATCACTCACATCATGGTAACTGAACGTGTGTAACACCGTCTCTTGAAGCATGGCGTTAAACGTAACGATATCCCCTAACATCAACGCCTCCAGCAGCTTAGTCGCAGATCCGCCCTTGACCGTATCCGAGAACCAACTCGACAGCATCTCCGCAAAGAAGTCATAGACCTCTTCATTGGGAATCATCAGCGTTCCGAACAACCCGCGAAGCATCCCTTCCAAACGCCTCTCCGTTCTGACCATCTTCAAATAACCGCTCATGAGCAAAAAAGACCAGATCGTCTCCGGCGAGCGATCAACTTCCCGATACACGATCGTATCGTCAATTCGCAACGGACCAATCGCCTGTCGTTTCAACAAATCTGCAACTTGCTGCTGTATCTCTCCATTCCCTTCTGTCACGAGCTTGCGCACGATTAGATTATCGCTCGTATTCACCCAATACGAACCCAGCTTCCGCTGATCTGCATACTGAATGATAGACCATGGGTTGTAGATCGTCAGCGGATGTTCTTCCCCGAATCTATACCCGTTGTACCATTTCGTTACTTCAGCAACCTGCTCTGTTAAGTCGAAATCAGCAAGAACTTTCTGTACTTCTATTTCTGTAAAGCCAAAATATTCTTTATAGTCGTCCTGAACGATCGTACTTACCTTAAGGTTGTTCAGCCCGCTAAACACGCTTTCTTTTGCTACGCGGAAAATCCCCGTCATGACGCCCTTACGCAGATGAATATTGTTCTTAAAAGCCTCACCGAGTAACAATCGCAGAAAATTGACCGCTTCATCGTAAAAGCCGTGAATGTACGCCTCATTCAGCAACGTGTCATATTCGTCTACGAGAATAATGACCTTCTCGCCGTGATAAGCATGAAGCAAGCGCGACAACAGCTCCAAACTGCCCCCGTATTCCGATTCATCCGCAGTCCTGTTCAGAATTCGTGTGATCATATATTTATCGTTGATGGACAGATTGTTCTTTTCGTACACATAAGCATGTCGCTCTATCTCTGTAGCCAGCAACGTGCAAAGTCTGGAATAGTTATTTTGCCATGTGTTCATTTTTAGACTTTTCATCGTTAACGCAATTACCGGATACTTGCCTTGCTCTTGCCGATACCGCTCTCCCTGCTGCCAGATTTCTAAGTCCTTAAAAAGTGCGCCGTGATTCTCTTCCGTTTTCTCGAAAAAGTAGCGCAGCATCGACAAGTTTAACGTTTTCCCGAACCTTCGAGGGCGTGCGATCAGATTCACTTCCGCTCCGTCATCGAGAATGTCCTTGATCAACATCGACTTATCGACATAATACAAATTCCGCTCATGGATGGCTTTAAAGTCGTCCACTCCGATCGGCATCCGCTTCACCCTGCACACCGCCCTGTTTTTTTATTCGTTACGATTAGTATAACCCAAGCCATATCGCAAACCAATAATGGGATTAATTGTTCGAAGGATAAGTTCGGGTAGCTTCTATGTGTTAAGTGTTGGAAGATGGCGCTTTGTGATTTATACTGAAAATAAATGGTGCGAACCCCAAGCTCACATGATTTTCCCGGGAGATCCGCACCTCTTGCCGCACAAGGGATTTCGGGTTTTCTATCATTTTTGAAGCTGATTTTTCAAGTCCGGAATTCCGACTCGCACTTTCGTGCCTCAAATCCCTTGCCTAGCAAGGGCTAGGGAGGTAGGCTGTCGCTCCCTTCGCGGGAGCGTGGATTGAAACATTCAAGGTAGTTGGAGGCGAAGAGTAATGGCAAGTCGCTCCCTTCGCGGGAGCGTGGATTGAAACCATCAACACAGCCATGATGCAGGAGCAAGGCATGGTCGCTCCCTTCGCGGGAGCGTGGATTGAAACCGCGGTAATACTGACTTTGTCTGCCGATCGGCTCAGTCGCTCCCTTCGCGGGAGCGTGGATTGAAACATGGCGGGGTTGAATATGGCGTCGGACGTGCTGAGTCGCTCCCTTCGCGGGAGCGTGGATTGAAACATCTTTTTCCCTCCTGATAAAATGAGTATTTTAGTCGCTCCCTTCGCGGGAGCGTGGATTGAAACCGCTTCATGCGGATGATGCTGCTTTTGCGAACAAGTCGCTCCCTTCGCGGGAGCGTGGATTGAAACAATTTACTCCCCGTTATAGGTGGGCAGTTTGATGGTCGCTCCCTTCGCGGGAGCGTGGATTGAAACATACACTCGAACGCTCAAGCCTTCATTGTTATAGTGTCGCTCCCTTCGCGGGAGCGTGGATTGAAACAATTTTGTTGTGAAGTGAACAATAAGCATCGATCGTCGCTCCCTTCGCGGGAGCGTGGATTGAAACCTGACAAACGCGATCCTGGATCATACCCAAGGCTGTCGCTCCCTTCGCGGGAGCGTGGATTGAAACATCATCCATCCTTTATTTTTATTATTTAGTTAATGTCGCTCCCTTCGCGGGAGCGTGGATTGAAACCTCTAAGCGACCATAAATACGATGGACTTTCTTTGTCGCTCCCTTCGCGGGAGCGTGGATTGAAACTTGCTTATGTCTCTCACAGTATCCGTTGTCTGCGGTCGCTCCCTTCGCGGGAGCGTGGATTGAAACTTCCGGCCTCCTCCGCTGGAGGCCATCGTCAGGCGTCGCTCCCTTCGCGGGAGCGTGGATTGAAACATATCACTGAAACCGATCTTCGCCAACTCGCGAAGTCGCTCCCTTCGCGGGAGCGTGGATTGAAACTGGCCGAGCATGCCCGCTTGCTCGAGCTCCGGCAGTCGCTCCCTTCGCGGGAGCGTGGATTGAAACAAGAGTCGAATATGTAGAGGGTTCCGGATGCCAGGTCGCTCCCTTCGCGGGAGCGTGGATTGAAACAGCCGCGGCGATCTCCTCTGGCGTCTTCTCGATCGTCGCTCCCTTCGCGGGAGCGTGGATTGAAACAGCATGACAAAGATAGCGACGAGATTTCCGTCATGTCGCTCCCTTCGCGGGAGCGTGGATTGAAACCTTAAATCATTCAGCGGCTTAATACAATAGGCAATGTCGCTCCCTTCGCGAGAGCGTGGATTGAAACACCGGCGTCGGCCGCTTATTGATGATCGCAATCTCGTCGCTCTTTTCGTGAGAGCGTGGATTGAAACGTAAAAACGACCCTCTTTGCCGTTATGGATGCTTCCTTCCCGGGAGAATTGAATAGCGAATTTGTAAAATCGTGAACTAAAAAAGAGCGAGCCATTAGCACCTACGCCATTGGGTCGCTCTTTTGAAACGGCTATGTCTGTTTCAAGCAATCTTTAATTTGAGTTGCGAAGACACTGAAATCCTCCAAATGCTGTTCGATAATGCCTTGAATAATCGGTATTTGTATGGCCTGATAGTCATGAACGGCGATATTTCGAAATCCGACCATCGCCTTTAATTTCCTGCTAAGTTCTGGATCTATGTAGTGATTGCTTTGGAGAAGATCGAACGCATCCTTACTGTGCTGAGGAATTCCCAGCTTTTTCTCAGCAACGACGTGCATAGCCATATCAATACATGCTTCACATGCGCGCTGCAAGTTCAAGATGACGGAGTCCTGCTTCGTAAGATCTTGAAGATTTTTCGGATTGTCTCCGTATTCCTCCTTAATTCTTCTAATGCATCTTTGAATCGTTGCCGTTTTATTTAACACAGTATCATCCGTATTCAAAGCAATAACCTCCTTAATCTGCCTACTCCAGCGCTTTCAAGATTTCAGCCCGTTCCTCATTTAAGAGCGCATACGACTTTAATGCAACCATATACGCCTGCTGTCTCAAAAAGGGCTCCGAGTCGTGCAACAGAATCCCGTTCGCAACAATTTGCGTCTGAAATACGGTACTTGCTTCCGAAAAGTCAATTAAATCCACCTCTCGCTTAAGAACATCCGAAATTCTTTGCGCTTCCATAAAACGTTTATACGCTCCCATCTTCTCCTTAGAGAGATAGGCGATATCTACATCGCTATCCTTGCGTAAACTTTTTTTAGCAGCAGAGCCGAATAAAATTACAGCGTAAGCATCGCAATGCTTAGTCACCAAGTCTACTATAGCAGCCATTTGGTCACTTGTTAGCGCACTCATCATCTCAACTCCGTCCCGGATAACCTGTCTACATCCAACTTCATTGAATACGCATGGGCTTTCCTTAACAAAATCCGACTAGTTCTACGCTTTGAGCGCCTTCAACGCTGTTAGGAACATAACCGCTATCCGCTTCCTCCCGGCGCACCACCCAATTTTCTCATTACAATAAGTATAACCCAAGCCATATCGCAAACCAATAATGGGATTAATTGTTCGAAGGGCACATTCGGGAAGCTTCTAAGTGTTAAGTGTTGGAAGATGGTGCTTTGTGATTTATACTGAAAATAAATGGTGCGAACCCCAAGCTCACATGATTTTCCCGGGAGATCCGCACCTCTTGCCACACAAGGGATTTCAGGTTTTCAATCATTTTTGAAGCTGATTTTTCAAGTCCGGAATTCCGATTCGCACTTTCGCGCCTCAAATCCCTTGCCTAGCAAGGGCTCGGGAGGTAGGCTGTCGCTCTCTTCGCGAGAGCGTGGATTGAAACGATATATCCAGTCGGCCCTCGGTTGGCGCGATCGTCGCTCTCTTCGCGAGAGCGTGGATTGAAACTTATCAGTTCTTTGAGTTGGTCGCCCTTCAGCCGTCGCTCTCTTCGCGAGAGCGTGGATTGAAACGTCTGAGCCACCCACTCTCCCGGCGTCGCCGCCTCGTCGCTCTCTTCGCGAGAGCGTGGATTGAAACATGACCGGCACGGACGACTTGCAATGATTGACGGGTCGCTCTCTTCGCGAGAGCGTGGATTGAAACAATAAAAGCATGCAAATCCTCGACTGTCCCGGCCCGTCGCTCTCTTCGCGAGAGCGTGGATTGAAACCGGACAATTGAATTTGCTCAGCTTCGTGGAAGATGTCGCTCTCTTCGCGAGAGCGTGGATTGAAACCCGCAGATCGGACATTATTGGTCGTTTATCCTGCGTCGCTCTCTTCGCGAGAGCGTGGATTGAAACTTCTGGTCAATGCCATGCTCCTTCAATTTCTTGGTCGCTCTCTTCGCGAGAGCGTGGATTGAAACTCGTCGTATACGGCGCCGCTCGCCATCTGCAGCGTCGCTCTCTTCGCGAGAGCGTGGATTGAAACAAACGGAGAAACCGGATCCCGATGACGACGGACCGTCGCTCTCTTCGCGAGAGCGTGGATTGAAACCTTGACCGCGCCGGTCTACGCCTGCGAGCTGGGGTCGCTCTCTTCGCGAGAGCGTGGATTGAAACCTTGACCGCGCCGGTCTACGCCTGCGAGCTGGGGTCGCTCTCTTCGCGAGAGCGTGGATTGAAACGTTCGAATCCTTCGGCCTCGGCAAGACGATTCAGGTCGCTCTCTTCGCGAGAGCGTGGATTGAAACATATGGCCGTTGTAATCGTCCCGATCGTGCCCAAGTCGCTCTCTTCGCGAGAGCGTGGATTGAAACAGCCATTTGATACACCTCGTTAATTGGATTTTTCGGTCGCTCTCTTCGCGAGAGCGTGGATTGAAACCTTTGCGCTGATACTTCATCACGGTTTTGTGAAAGTCGCTCTCTTCGCGAGAGCGTGGATTGAAACCTGGTCTGGCGTAATGGGTACGGTGACCCCGGGTCGTCGCTCTCTTCGCGAGAGCGTGGATTGAAACGGAAATTTACGTCCGTCGTGACCATGCGTGAAAAGTCGCTCTCTTCGCGAGAGCGTGGATTGAAACGATTTAAACTTGATGTCAAGTTTGTCCATAACAGTCGCTCTCTTCGCGAGAGCGTGGATTGAAACCTCTAGATCCCGCCAATCTTTGCCGGCGGGGATCGTCGCTCTCTTCGCGAGAGCGTGGATTGAAACGGTTTTTTCATAGAATTAGAGAATCATAGACTACGTCGCTCTCTTCGCGAGAGCGTGGATTGAAACCTTTCCGGCCAGTTGGGCGTATGCGGCTGCCGCCGTCGCTCTCTTCGCGAGAGCGTGGATTGAAACTCCTCTTTAAGACTGACTCTCTTGGTAGCCCCGGTCGCTCTCTTCGCGAGAGCGTGGATTGAAACTACGCGGACGACGAGATCCGGAAGCTGCAGGCGCGTCGCTCTCTTCGCGAGAGCGTGGATTGAAACCTGAAGGTGCCCGCCCGTATGACGGGCAAAGGCTGTCGCTCTCTTCGCGAGAGCGTGGATTGAAACATGGGGAGACGATGGCGAGCGGCAAGCAAGGGCATGTCGCTCTCTTCGCGAGAGCGTGGATTGAAACGAGTTGCTTCTTGAGGGGAATTGGGTTTTAGATTAGTCGCTCTCTTCGCGAGAGCGTGGATTGAAACCCTCAAGTCGTCTGGCGTTATTTTAATCCAGCCTGTCGCTCTCTTCGCGAGAGCGTGGATTGAAACCGGACTATCCGGCGCGCCGTGCGTTGGCTCCGGCGTCGCTCTCTTCGCGAGAGCGTGGATTGAAACTCGATTGTCTCGCGCTCTTGCTGGTCCTCGGATGTCGCTCTCTTCGCGAGAGCGTGGATTGAAACATCGCCTTCGTCGCTCCCTTCGCGGGAGCGTGGATTGAAACGCAGCGATAAGGTGCCGTTCGCTTGCGCTGACGTGTCGCTCCCTTCGCGGGAGCGTGGATTGAAACGTACGTGCCGTTGATGGCCACTTGGCCACGCGCGTCGCTCCTCACGCGGGAGCGGATTGAAACGACGTGTCGTGTCGTCGCGACCGGTTGGTCCCCCCGCTTATTTCGCTGCCATAACACTTTTCAATCCAGAGCCGCCATCAGATCGTAGCCTATTCGGTCCGGGGAATCCTGTACGAGCCGGTTGCGATAGTTGGATAAAACAATGACTCCCGTTCCTCCTCTGAATCCCATATAACTGGAAAATCCGTTCGTAGCTCCATTGTGCATGATCAACCCCTGATCAAGCACCCAGCCCAGGCCGACCTTGAGACGACCGTTCATCCTTGCCCGAGCGATGTGCGTCAATGCCAGCGCCGAGCCGTCTTCTGCGTTCATGTGCGCTTGCAAGAAACGCAGCAAGTCCGCCGTCGTAGAACGAATGGCTCCGGCTCCCTGAAAATCGTTCATAACCAGCGGTGGAACCGGCTTCCCCTGAACCGAATGCCCTGAAAGAATTCTGTCTTGATGAGAAGACGAGATGGAGATAAAGGTATCGGACATGCCGAGAGGCCCTGTGATCCATCGCCCGAGCAGCTGCTCAAATGTCGTCTTTTCGTGCCGGGCCATCAGCGATCCGAGTAATCCCATACCTACATTGGAGTATCGGAACTTGTGCCGACGACGTGAGGCATGGACTTGTATCCACTTTTCGAGCTCGTTCAAAGTGTACTGGCAATAAGGATCTCTCTCGGCTTTGGGGGCAAAGCTCAGTCTAACGTCTCTTAGGATGCTGTAGGAAGGCAGCCCGGAAGTATGGGTAGCCAACTGCTCGATGGTTATGGGGTGCCCTTCCCCGATCTCCGGCCAGTAGCGGGAAATCGAATGCCCGAGCGCCATAGTCCCGGCTTGCAGCAAATGGGCCAACATGCTGGTCGTAAAGACCTTGGAAATCGAACCGATTTCATAGACGATCTCCCGGGGATCGATGTCCTTCTGAAGAGGATTATCGCCATAGGCAAAAACATGTTGCCGTTCCTTATGGATAATCCCGATAGTCAGGAGCGCATTCGATTTTTTTTGAACATAGGATTCCGCAATACCGCGTACCCGCTCTTCTAATGAAACCATCACTCCTCTCCCCCCGTTCCTGAATCCGTTTCAGCCGTTCGGCGAACAATCTCATCGAGCTTTTGTAGAATAGCCTTTAGCTGGCGAAGCTCCTCCAGTTCCAATTGGGAGTAATACTTCTGTATGATGGTCCTCTCTAAAATTTCAATATTCTTAAAATATTCAACCGCCTCCGGCGTCAGCTCCAGGCAAATCTCTCGTCTATTGCTGCGGTTGATCGTGCGTGTAATCCGATTTTTTTTCTCGAGCGCGTTCAGGATCTGGCTCACTGCGCTGGGAGTAATGTTCAGCCGCTGGGCGATGTCGCCGGCATGAATGGACGGGTTGGAACGGATGAGCTCCAGCACGATCATCTGCTTGTCCGTCAACGTTTCATCGATTAACTGATCGAACTCAAAACGCAGCTGCGCGTTAATGTTGTATTCGATTTGATTGATCTCCTGGATCAGCCGAATCAAATCGCTCATTTTCTATCACCTCTGGACGTGAATTGTGTAGGACGAATGCAATATCGCTTAATAATTAAGTTAACTTAACTATAAATATGATTTAATGATTTTGCAAGTGGAGAAGATCACATTCAGAAATATACAGTTGACATATACAGTTGGACTGTATAATATGAATTATACAGTCAGACTATATAGTTAATCTGAATAGAATGTTGCGAGGAGGTTGCCATGAATAGAGACAAAAATTTGCCTCTGACCGAAACCGTTTATTACATTCTGCTTTCTCTGCTCGAGCCTGCGCATGGGTATATGATTATGCAGAAGGTGGAGGAAGTCAGCGACGGTCAGGTGAGGCTGGCCGCAGGAACGCTGTATGGCGCGATCGAGAATTTGCTGAAACTTAAATATATACAGCCGGTCTCCACGGAGGACAAGCGAAGAAAGGTCTATCAAATCACTGCCAAAGGCAAAGAAATTCTGCAGATGGATATGCAACGTATGGAGCACATGGTAAACGTAACGAAGCAGTCCTTATTGAAAATGCGAGGTGAAATCCATGAAGAGATTTAAACTTTTCAGGAGCTATCATGCAGAAGAGAAGTGGTTGAGCGAGCAAGCTCGTGCAGGCTGGAGACTCGTTAAAAAGGGCGTGTTTTATACCTTTCGCAAGCAATCTCCACAACAACTGGTATTTAACGTTGATTACCGCACGTTCAAGCGCAGAGCCGATTATGAAAGCTATCTGAGCCTGTTTTCGGATGCAGGCTGGACTCATGCAGCGGGAAATATCCGCTCCGGGGAGCAGTATTTTACCGCCCCTGTGCAGCAAGGCAAAGAATTATCCATCTTTTCCGACAAAGAGTCCTCGCATTCTCGTTACAAAAAGAAGTCGAGTCAGTACTTGCTAAAAGCACTTATTACCCTCGCTTTCATTGGTGTTGGCGGCATTTTTAATCTCTTCGATTACCAGATGATTATTCAACCGGGCCGTGCCTTTCAAACGCCGGGAATTTGGGAGAAAACCGGGGAAGCGTTCTGGCAAGCTTTCTTATTCGAGCTTCCGTTTGCGCTCATTTTCCGTATCGTTCCCTGCATCCTGCTGCTCGGATATACTCTGTTGGTTATTTTTTTTGCCGCGTGGGCCATGTACTGCACCAAACTCGACAGGGGACTGGATCATGAGCAACTGGAGTAAAAGGCTTGTTGTTGGCGTTCTTGGAGGCGCAATGTTGTTGGCGGGCTGTTCCAGAACCGCGGATTCAACGGCGATCTCAACCGAACAGCTGCTGCCGGTCATTCAACTAATCGATCAGATTCGGTATCCCGACAAAAAAATCATCGCTTTGGGCGAGGCAACGCATGGTAACAAGGAATTCACCGAACTGAAGCTGAAGGTTTTTCGACAGCTGACAGAACAAAACAATGTCCGCGCGTTCGCCATCGAAGGGGATGTGGGCGGCGGCGTCAAAGTCAACGACTATATCCAGGGCGGAGCCGGAACAGCCGAGCAGGCCGTGTCGGAAATCGGCTTTGCCATTTATCGCACCCAAGAAATGACAGAGCTGGCTAAGTGGATGCGCGCCTTCAACGAGGGCCGCGATCCCGCCGATCGAATCCGTTTCTACGGCTACGATATGCAGAGATACGACAATACGAAGGAAGAATTGTTGTCTATTTTAGAAAACAGCGTTCCGGACTTGGGCAAGGAATATGCGTCTTTGCTGGAGGGGTTTACGGATGCCTCCATGTATGATCTTGCTCCCGAGCTTGTTCAATCGACCCTCGCAGAATTGGAGAGATTGAACGGTCGCTTGGACGAGCAGCAAGAAGCCATCATTTCAGCGCTCTCCGAGGAGCAATTCGTGTGGGCACGTCAATATGCGGCAAGCCTTAAGCAAAACACCGAGCTCAGGTTGGCCGGCAACAACTATGGAACCTTGCGCGATGCTTATATGGCGGACAACGTGGCGTGGATCTTGCAGAACGAAGAACGATTTCATGGCAGCACAGCTATTTTTATCGCAGGGCACAATGGGCATATCGGAAAAACGACCGCAACATTCGGAACCGATAAAATCATGGGAGAACTGTTGACGGAAAAATACGGCGATGACTATTACGCGATCGGAACGGAATTTTACAAAAGCTCGTTTGTCGCGTCCGACTATCAATCAGACAAACGCCAGCAATATCAAGTGCAAAACAGCGGCGACGAGCGTTTGGCCGTCCTGTTGCATCATATGAAGCTTGATTCCTTGTACTTGAATATAGATACGGTACGTAACGACGAAGATTTAATGACGTATTTGGAAACCGAGCAGCCGATGAGTTCGATCGGCAATGTATTCGGCGAATCCTTCGCCGACAACGAAGCTTATTACACGCAGAAGATCGCTCCCGCTCGCGCTTACAACGGAATTATCTTTGTGGACACTGTGACGCCTTCGACCACTTTAGATTGAATATTCTGATTAAATTGAACGCTCACCTCTTCGGAATGTCGACGGTTGCTTGCCAATCGCTTGGCTAACGAAGCGGTGTTCTTCGATTTTGCGGGGAATCGGCTGATGCTTGTTATTGTGAGTTCTTCGGCTATTCCGCTTTTGCGGAGCCCTGCTCTTTTGCAGGCGCGTAAAAATCGAACAGCAGCGACATAACCAGACTCGCTCCGTCGCGCATGCCCTGCAGATACAAGCGTTCATTTTCCAGTCCTCGCCTGTAATGATGCTTGTCCTCCCAATCCTCAAACTCGGGACAATCCGTCGAACCCGCACAGGAAAACAACGCCTCGAAAGCCCGCTTCTCTTCGGCACGGTACCTGCTCATACTCGGATCGAACTGGATTCGAGCGGATACGTCATCAAGCCTCTCCTGAATCGCGCTTTGAAACCATGACGGCCATTGCATGGCTTTTTTCCTCCTCCGAAAATCGTCTAGCTTCTCACCTCATTTTTTCCATCATAACTAATCAGTGATTGTTATGATGACCCATTTTAATTGGCGAACTATTGTGCACATCTCCCAATATCATGCAAGAGATCTCCATTCAATGAAAAAAAGACTCCGAATAGAGTCTTTTCTTCAATAAGGCTACATTAAGCTCCGCTATAACATCTCAATCAATTGGACACCTTCAGGAACAGAACTTTTGTCAACCGTAAGTTCATACTGCTTAAAAGATCTAGGAGGTTCACCTGGATTAATTAATTTTGCTTCTATCAGATCGAACAATGCTGCAGCCGGAGCGTTTCCTAGTTCGGATTCATGCTTAAATACGTACAATTTCCGTGCCGACATTTTACCTCGTGAGGCGGAACGATCTTGATCAAACATCAGCTTAAGCGATTCGAAGAAGAGATCGAGATCCTCTTGAGTAAAGCCTGTTTTCTGTGCAAATTTGGCCGACACGAATCCTTCCAATCGATATAACCCATAGGGAACCAAATACTTTCTCCCCATCGTACGGTTTTCGGAAGCATTTTCTTTTTCCGTAGTCGAGGCCATACGTGTAATTGTTACTTCTTGTTGAAGGATGATATCTTCACTTCTAGAGAAGCAAAGCTGGATCGGCCCCCGCACTTGCCCGCACTTAAAATCGCCGGTATCCATAACGGCTCCAAATGCTCTCACGTCAAAAAATCGCCGGCACATATAAGCTTGAGCAGTCAACTTATCGTCCTTATTATCTTTTGTTTTCAGACCGCTGGCTTCATACGCTTCTTTTTGCTTGTTGTTTAATACTGCGCCCTCGCTAACGTAAATATCGAAACCGTCTTGACCCTCTTTAGAGAATTGAACGTAATTACGAACTTTGCGCTTAATACTTACATCACTCACAAGACCATACCCGGTTTGTGGATCGATACGAGGCATATTACCGGCGTCCGGATCCCCATTCGGATTACCATTCTCAACATCAAAATAAAGCACAAATTCATACCTGTTTTTCAATACTTCTCCCATCATCTTCAGCCTCCTAAAATTATAAGTTCTGATGACGTTTCGATTAAACCTCGGCCACCGAATCGCTGTCTTCTTCCGATTGCTCCTTATCCTTACCTTTATAAAAATCCTGTTCTTGGTGAAAAAAGCCCACTAAAAATTGCCCTTGCCCTTCGGCATTTAACGTCTTAGGAAATGCACTCGTGGGAATTTCCCACATTACCTCCAAAAGTAAGTTGTATAGGTAGATGTATCTCCCTTTATGATTTTTGTTTATTTTCGAAAAATGAGGTTTAGAATTGGTCAGCAACGTTGGAAAAACTTGTTGGGGACTTGCTAACGCAGCATTCAAATACTTGTCTACAACAGACGCATTCACCTTTTCCAAAGCCTCTAATTGCGTCTTGTTCAGGATTGATAACAACCTGCCTAGCCGATATGGAATGGCTTTCTCATTTGAATCTAACACTTTGCTCACCCTTTCTTCCTTCGTCATTTGCCGTGCCGATCGATTAAGGTAACCTTTGATAACGCCGATTCGAATTCGATTGATTGCTTTTCCGGCATCATCAGATGCTTCTGCTCTTATTCTTCCGAGCATGGCCATGTAGAGACTATTGGGATACGGAACTCCTGTCATTACACTACGAACAAGAGATGATTGATGCGGCGGAGGAATGTTCTTGCTTTCTCTGCGAAGCGCTGTCTCAAGCAATATCTGAGGAATCGAAGGATGCTCCGGTTCCCAAGGGGCTCCCTGTACATAAATGTCAGACTGATGTCTCCGTATCTTTTCCAAGAATTCTCCAAATGTGTTGATATAGAAATAACGAATTACAGCTCTAGTCTTGTTAGAGGATAACCCTAGCACAAAAAATCTAACATTGGCATTGAGATCTAACTGTTCTGGAGAAGTGCCGTTGTAAAGATGATCCATCACTCCGGACAGTTTTCGTCTTGAAAACTCGTCCAATTTCCAATTGCCCGCTTCTCCATTAAGCATTGAACCGATAACCTGCTCTTCCAATTCCGCTTTCTTTTCTGCCCAAAATATTATTTTCTCATCATGGATGTTGAGACTATGATTTTTATCGTTTATAAGCAGATTTAGTGCCGTAACATACTTAAAAGCAGCGGACTCCGATATCGGAGCGTTCTCTCCCTGCTCTTTGCGATAAGAAACAAAGCTATCCTTATTGAATCCAACGAGCGTAGGCTTATCTTGGCCGAATCCGTCCAAATTGCCATGTATACGCGCTATCCGACCAACTTCCCCTGTCACAAGACACTGGCCTATGGCGGCTTCCTCGGAACGACTATTTAAATAATTCGTCCAAGCTTCCCGTATCGCAGGTCTCTCATGAACGTAGTTCCATATATCGTTTTCCAATTGAAAAACGATATTGCCCCCATCCTCTAAACCTGAGGTATCGATATTGCCATAGTTCAAAGATCCCTTTGCTCGTTTGGAGAAAAATGCAAGAATTGCTAATGCCCCTTCATCCTCCACTCCCCTTAGAACCTGTTCATGTAAATCACGGCTAGCCTCGAACCTGTAGTTTGCTCCATCTGGATCGTCATAAATTCCAAATAAGAAGTTAGCGTTCTCGCACAGAAAAGCCGGTTCAGGCCGTTTACCCGATCTCTTGGGCTGTTGCGGAGTGAGAAGCCGCTGCGGAACGGCTTTAACCTTCTTCACATTCTTTTTTTCGAAATATTCTTGAAATTGAATGCGATCCAGAACTTGTACGATATTTCCTTCGCTGTCCAACACAATACATTTGGATACTGGAGTGATGGCGAAACCAAAAGGCGCGATTCTTTCCGGCTGCTCTTCCATCATGCGATCGTAAAACCCACATAATGCTTGCAAAATCATACGCTCACCTCGCTAGGGACATCTATTATGCCGTTTTTCATCCGGGCATGGAAGAAACGAGGGCTAAACGAATATAGCGTTTTGTTCTTCACCTCTTTTTGTTCATATTCAATGTCCCACAGCATCCAACTGAGATCATAGTCATCGTCATTGGCATAGTAGCTGATTGGCCTTTCCTCTCCCGCCTCTACAAGCCTAAATTTGGCAGCGAATTCCCTGCTCCCCAAATAGGGGTTATGAAAGCACTGACCTTGTCTGGCCCGTCGCAAAAACATGTTATAGAACTTCTCCGGAGTATCGCTCTCTCCCGCTTTCTCAGGTAGGATTACAAAATGTGCATCGATAATGTAAGCCACGTTGCGAAGCATAAGCGAAGCCCGTTGCTGTCGATCTTCGGTAACATATTGATGTAAATCAATCTTAGCGCCAGCCATAGCAGCCGTAACATTCCTGGGTGGGATCTTGGAGCCTACCTCGTTACGACGCATAGATTCAAATTCAATTCGATTAAGGACGGTTATGCGATCGACTACCCATCGAATAGCTGGACGCCATAATATGGCTTCTAGCATACCGCGAGCTGCCGATGGCGTGATCACGTCGTAGCTTACCCGCTCCGCTTTCATCTCGGGCCTTGAAAACAAGGCATAATCTCCACTCACGTGCAGCGACACACCATATCCCATTGAATTAATCCTCCTCTTCTGTATAGACTTTCAAACCTAACCTACCATCGTATAAATCGGTAATATCCCCTTCAAATCCTCCTTCCGAATCTTGCAGATAGTAGATGGCATTGCCGATGGTTCCTAGTCTTCTCTTGTTACATAAGTATTCTAGTTCTGTCGGGTATAAAGAAATTGCGTAACGCTGTAACTTACGGCTAAAGCTAGCTGGGTATTGGGATTCATTGGCTTGTTGAAGTAACTCTCGGCAAGCTTCGGTGTGAGGAATCACAACGGATACGGTATCTTCTTTAATGAATTGATACAACTCAGCAATCTCACGGAACTGAAACGAATACTCATCCGCCGCGCCATTCAGATTGCGCAAAATACCATGCTTGTCCAAATGACTCTTTTCTTGAAAATAAAATCGCTGAAAATATTCTTCTACCGCTTCTGGAGTTAACGGATCAGCATGGCGACTTAGAATAAATTTGGCCAACTTGGCTCTTCCTGAATACCACGCGTTAGGAGACGATGAATAATCGGCTGATTCGAAAAGAAACATGGTTCCTTTTTCAACCAGCCTCTCACGGTTGCAGCGTCCAGCTGCTTGGGCGATCCCCTCTATTCCTGTCATTTCCCGCATAACAATTGGGAAATCAATATCTACTCCCGCTTCAACAAGAGTTGTAGCGATGACATAGCATGGATCTTCTTTTGCCTTTGATTTGATCTCTTTTAACATCTTTATTCGATCGTCTGCAGTCATTAAAGCACTTAAATGATAGACATCGGACTTCTCGATTTGCTCCGACTTCGTAAGAAGGCCGTATAAATGTTGTGCCTGTTTTCTGGTGTTTACAATACACAAAACCCGATTCCCATTAGAAATGATTAACTCGGCTAATTCTCGATTTGTTTTCCTGCCGATGAAGGTAGTATTGACTCGCTTCAGTTCCGAATAAAGCTGACCTGGTTCCTCAATAATTTCGACAGGCTGTATCCCATCCAACCAAGAATCTTGGAAAGCAGGTTGAGTCGCCGTACAAAACAAAACCGTAACCCCGTAATCAGCAACTAAGCAGCGAAGCACAGCCAAAGTCGGCAACAAAAGATGCTCTGGCAAAGCCTGTGCTTCGTCTAAGATAATGACACTGTTCGCCAACCTGTGTAACTTGCGAGCACGCGAAGGTTTAGAGGCAAACAGACTTTCGAATAACTGAACGTTAGTGGTAACAATTAGGCCAGCATCAAAATTCTCGCTGTCGAGCAATCGGGGATCCAGCTCATTTTCATCCCCTGGCTCTATAACGATATTGCTGTGATACTCCAGAACCGTATTCAGATTATCTTTACTCAGCGCTTCACGGTATACCCCAACCGTTTGTTCTATCAAGCTTGTGAAGGGTAACGCGACTATTACTCTCTTCGTACAATTTCCAATCATATTTTGGTGCTTTGCATGCTCCAAGGCGAAAGCCAACGAACTGTAGGTTTTTCCGCTTCCGGTAGGGGCACGCAGTGTATAGAAGCCTTTCGGCCCAAGAGCTTTTCGCAGACAACTTTTCAGCACTTTTCTTCGAGCTCGAGCCATTACCGAATCAGATGATGAAGATAAAAGTTCATCCAGCTTCTTTTGGTACAACACGCTTAACTGTTCTAATGGCATAAAACTTTGTCTCGCAGCCGCCTTCTCCGGACGTAAAAAACGTTCAGTATCCAAGTAATCAGCATCAACAAGAGCAGAGTACAGCATGCGAATCCATAAGGACCGTGACATTCCTCTATTCGCTGTAGGTGATCGTTTAGGAATTGTATGCTCTATCAGTTGAGGAAAATTAGGAGGCACATTGTCGATAATCTTAAATTTGTTGTTGGATAATACATCGTGCAAGCCGGGAACGCCACCACGAGAGATATGATCGGGTAGCCCTCCATGATGTCCATAAATTGCATACGCCAAGATAAGACCGTATGGATGCGGATAATGCTGATAAACCGCAAGAGCCCCCATTGTTTTATGGTCTACCTTGCGTTTTGAGCCTTCAAGTCTACGCTGGAAGTCAAGTAAGTTCTTTCCGTAATCATGTACATAACCAAGAATTTCTCCAAGTATTTCGCACTTAAAGCAGCTAGCAAATTCTCCTGCTAAATTAGCAGTACCTTCCGAATGAAGATCAAGTCCGTGCCATTGTTCTTTGGGGAGTAAGATTTTCGTTAGTGGGTCTCGTTTGGAATGGGCATATTTCATTGCAGACACTTCCTTTGGTATAAGGTTGCCTGTTTATCTGAGGTGCGGGGATAGATTATCGCGTTTTAATTATTTTATAGTATTTGTTAAGTTAATAATCTACTCTCAGATTATCTCATTGACAACTCTCAGTCAATAACTTTTTTCCATTTTAAGATCAAAAATCAAATTATGGAGCTGCGTATTGTTACCCTTTCTTTTTCAATGATTTAATAGTAGTATTGACGCTAGGTCGCTCCCTGCCCGGGAGCGTGGATTGAAACATAGTTTTTGTAAAGTGTATCGTGCAGGGGCTCCGGCCCCTCCTTCTTATTCCGAGCTATTTTGTATCTCCATCTGCTCCTAATGGGGGATCATGGGTTATACATTATGTCGTTCATATGGTGCACCATATATACTGGGGATTTAAGCCAATCTGAGCTTATAATAGAGTAATAATCATATACGGTTTGGTGCGAACCCCAAGCTCACATGATTTCCCTAGGAGATTCGCACCTCTTTCTGTACAAGGGCTCTCAGGTTTTCGGAGCATTTTCGTGCCTATTTCCTCGCCACCAAAATGCCGATTTGCACTTTTGAGCCCCAACCCCCTTGTCCCGCAAGGTCTCAAATGGGGTGCTGTCGCTCTCTGTACGGGAGCGTGGATTGAAACATTCCGGCAAGTCAGCCTAATTGTACTCCCTTCAGTCGCTCTCTGTACGGGAGCGTGGATTGAAACATCGTTTACCCCCGCCGACCGGCTGAAGCTCGATGTCGCTCTCTGTACGGGAGCGTGGTTGAAACAGCGATTGCGTGCTGCGCGAGGTTACCGCTCCCCACGCGGCAGCATATAAACAAACGAATCTGACAGCTATCTGTCAGATTCGTCTGAAATAGATGGAGCGCCATCCGGCCCTTATTGCAGAGATACCGTATCGCCTTCCTTCAAGCCCTCTAGCACCTCGGTTTTATCTGTCGTTTCTAGGCCTGTCTTGATATCTCTGCGCTCGTATTGGCCCAATCCGTTGTCCAGCATGACATAGGCAGAGGTCTCATCGCGCATGATGGCTATCGACGGCAGCGCCAACACATTTTCCTTGCGGCTAGTCTCGATATCGCCGGTCAGCGAAAGCCCGGCGATCAGATACTCGTTTGGCTCAAGGGAGATAATGACCTCAAACTGCGCCGCTTGATTCAGGCTGTCCTGGTCGGTTCCCGTCTTGGCAAATTTGGAGACATGCTTTACGGTTCCGGTCAGCGGCACATCCTTCATCGCGCTCATTGTCACTTTCACATTCATTTCCGGCTTGATCCGGAATACATCCTGCTCCCCGACGAGGGCGGTAAATTGCAGCTTGTTCAGATCGACAATCTTGCCAATATACTGATTGTCGCTAAGCGCTTGCGGCTTCTTCGCTGCCGAATCGAACAGGAAGATGCCTGCGGTCGAAGCGCGGTATTCGGAATCCTGCAGCTTCAGCTTTTTCTGCTGCAGTTCCTGACGCCGAATCGATTTGCGTACGTCCTCCAGTTCCCTCGTCAGCCGCGCAATCTCCCGGTTGGCGAGTAATTTCCTGCGGTTCTCCTCGGTCACTTCGCCTGCAGCCGCCTCGGTGTCAAGCTCCGTGACAAAAGACTGCAGTTGGGCTTCCAGTTCGGATTTACGAAGCTCCGCCTCTTCAAGTGTAATCTGGTTCTGGAGCTCGGTTTGGTCCAGCCTGAACAGCACATCGCCTTTATTGAGCTGCTGGCCATCCTCGATCTTCCATTCCGTTACCTTGGAGCTGAACGGAGCATAGACCGGCGTTTCCTGCTCATACAGCGATTTTCCCTTGACCCGTATCGTGTGAACCAGTGTCTCTTTCGTGACCTGGAATGTGATGGCTTGGGATTCCACTCCCGGATCGGCGATCCGGGCGGGCTTCGACATGGAATACAACACGTAGCTGATCCCGGCAAGAATGACGGCGATAATGATCCATTTTATTTTTTTCTTCACTTTCTCTGCTCTCCTTCTCTCATACCGCTTTGAATTGGCAGCTGCGGAGTCTGCGTATACCTCTAAATGCAGCCCCGTATCCCCCTGTATGCCTGCTGCCATCCCGGCAGCGCGTCTTATGCTGTGCCGAATGGATATCGATATCTCTAATCCCGCTTGATCGCGGTTAAAGCATCGGTCCGCGATGCGCTGATCGCCGGATAGATGCCCGATATAATGCCTGTCATGATCGCAAAGGCCAGTCCGACCGGAATCGCTGTATAAGGAATAAAAATCGCTATTTCCGATTCCCCGTTATTCAATGACAAAATAAGCGCGTTGATTGCCCATACAATCCAGTAGGAAAACATAATACCCAGCAGCCCTCCCAGCAAACCGAGCAAGGCTGCTTCAACAATGAACATGTTGCGGATTTGGGACAGATTGGCCCCCAGCACCTTCATAATGCCGATCTGCCGGCGGCGCTGATAAGTCGACATCGTCATGGCGACGATAATGGAGATCGAGGCGATGATCAAAATAAAGACGCCCGCACCGATTGCAATCGCCTTGAACACGGCAAATTGCTCCTCCAACTGCTCCTTCTGCAGCAGATTCGACTGCGTCGACACGGTAAGCCGCTGCAGTTGCTCCTCGACCTGCTTTACGTTTTGCTCCGCATCCACCTTCACCTTAACCGAGTTATAAGTAGTTGTACTGTTCTGCACCGAGGCAGGTATCAGCTCCTTGCGCAGCTGCTCGGCCGTTTCGATCGAGATGTAAATCTTGCGATCCTGGGCGATGGACATATCGCTGCGGCCCTTGGGCTTCTTCAGCACGCCAACTACCTGCAAAGGAGCGCTCGTAAGCAGTTTTCCATTTTCGTCATACTTCAACAGTTGAATCTGGGTCTGGTACAGCGCCGTCGGTATGACCATCATATTGCGGTATTGCTCCTGGGCGCTTCGATCATTTGCTGAACGATCCATCGCTTCATACAGCTTGTTTCTAGTCTCCTCGTCCATCAAGCCCATCGTGGCCCCGTAGCTGAGCACAACGGAATGGATATCGGAGCCGTCGGCCTTGCCTTGCGCGAAACTCTCGCCGAAGTTCTCCAGCCGGGCCAGATCAGTAGCGACCACTTCGGCGTAGCCCTCTTTGCCGTCCGCTGTCGTCATTTCCAAATAATCAAATGTTTGATAGGGTGCAACAGCCGTGACATGCTTCATATTGCGCATAATCTCGAGCTTCTGATCCGTCAGCAGCCCGCGGTTTTTCGCCTCTTCGCTGACCTGGTCGGGGTCGCTCTGGCCCGGCATGGCGCCGGAATTAGGCATGACCGTAATCTCATCCATTTTCAGAAAGCTGTTCAGCTCGGATTCGACAATCTGCTGCGTCGATTCTCCGATGCTCATCGCCAATATAATTGCGGCACAGCCGATGGACAAACCGGCTGCACACAGCATGGTCACGACCTTGCGCCGCCGCACCTGATCCCAAGACAGCCTTGTGAGGTCGCTGATTCTCAAGCTTGTACCTCCTCTGCTTCCGCTTGCGGCTTGATAGCCGGCTGCGCCATCTCGAGCTGTCCGTCCCGCAGCGTAATGATCTTCTGCGTTTGCTGCGCCACCTCGCGCTCATGCGTGACAATAATAAAGGTAGTGTTCATCGACTTGTTAAGCCGCTTGAGGATCGCCAATATTTCTTCCTCCGTTTTCGTATCCAGGTTCCCGGTCGGCTCGTCGGCAAAGATGACAGAAGGCTCGGTAATCAGCGACCGGGCGATGCTGACCCGCTGCTGCTGTCCGCCCGACAGCTGGGACGGAAACAGCTCGGCCTTGTCCGGGATACCGACCTGCTCGAGCAGTTGAAGCGCCTTCTGCTTGCGAACGGAGGGGCGGGTTGAATGAAAGACAAGCGGCATCTCGATATTTTCACGCACCGTCAAGTTCGGCAGCAGCTCATAAGCTTGAAATATAAAGCCGATATGCCCGCGGCGGAACTCGGCCAGCTTGTTCTCGTTCATCTTGACAATGTTATGATCGGCGATGTAAATATCGCCTTCGGTCGGCTTCATCAGTCCCGCCATCAGATTGAGCAGGGTCGACTTTCCAGAGCCCGAGCTGCCCAGCAGTGCAATCATCTCGCCCTTGAGGACGTGAAAATTGATGTTCTGCAGAACAAGCGTGGTCTCGCTGCCATTCTTGAAAGCATGGGACAAGCCCTCTACACGAAGCAAGTTCTCCACTCCTTTATATGAATCTCTCAGTCCCGGCGTGTTATCCGATAAAAATTTCCGCAAGATGCCAGACCGGTTGCTTCGCCGTTTATTTTACCAGAAAGAGACACCCCATGGTTCGACAAATATCACTAAAAAAAGCAACCCATAAGCCTCATCGCTTCAGGGCCGCTCTTTGAAATTCCCCAATAATCATTAGGTTCAATCTGTCGAAGAGCCGAGACAAAGGCTTCATCAAGCGACTCTTCTTAGTACCAATCGGTCTTCTTAAATAATTGTTCAATAGGATGCGTGGATAAGGGGAGTTTCTAGGTCGCTCCTTACTCGGGAGCGTGGATTGAAACAATATTATGATGCAACAAAAGTTTTTTTGTTTTCCAGGAAGGGAGGAATAAACATCAGTAGAAGCTTTCAGGAAAAAGCTTCTTCCGAGCAGATCGACTTCATATGGTAGGTGACTAGCTTTTCGATTTGTTCGTAATCCACCCGCTTGGTATCCAGGAAGGCATGCAGAGCTATGCCGTCAATAAAAGCGTACAAACGCTCGATCTCCAACTCGCAGTCCAGATCCGGCCGCATCGCTCCGGAGTCCTTCATTCTACGAAGCAAATTTGCGATAAGAGTCAGTATGCCGTCACTCTGAACATCGTAGGAAGGATCGCTGCTTCTATAGTGGGCGTTGTACGCGAACCATATCTCCATCTCTGCCAGCTTGTCGTTGTCCGTAGGCAGCAGCTCCAGCAATATCCTTAGAACCTTCTGGAATATCGGTAATTCCAAGCGGTTCAGTTCGTAAATACGGGCAGCCGCTCGCTCCTTCACCAACTCCATGGAAAAGTTAAGCAACTCATCCTGCGTCGAAAAGTAGTGACGAAGCGCCCCCAGCGACAGTCCTGATTCCCGGGCAATATTTCTTACGGTCGCTCCTTTCATGCCCATCTTCTTGATGACACGCAAAGCAGCCTCGGCAATTCGTAATCTTCGTTCTTCGTGATCCACGATTTTAGTCATACATTCATTGTAGCAAAGGCTTTCTCTACAAACAACGAAATAATACAGTTGTATTATTCAGGGGCGAATGCTATACTTTTTCAATCTAAATCATACAGGTGTATTATACTGGAGGGAGCGCTATTGAATTTCATTGGCGTAATGATTGTCGCTTGCGAGATCGCTTTCTGGATTGTCATTTTAATTGGCTTGATTGCCCGCTACCTATTGAATCAAAAGCGATTAGGATTATTTTTTCTTGCGCTTACTCCCCTGATCGATTTAATCTTGCTTGCCGTAACGGGATTTGACCTCTATCGCGGCGCTTCCGCGACCCTCGCGCATGCAGTCGCAGCCGTGTACATCGGTGTATCCATCGCATTCGGCAAATCTATGATCGCCTGGGCAGACGAACGGTTTCGATACTACATCGCCAAACAGGGAGAAAAGCCGGTCAAACGCTATGGCCTGGAATATGCCCGACACTATTTTAAGAGCTGGCTGAGACATGTGCTTGCTTACGTCATTGGAGTTGGCTGCCTGTTCGGACTCATTTACCTGGTTCAGGATCCGGAACGAACCGAAACGTTAAACGGAACAATCCGTTTATGGTCGCTAATCTTAGGCATCGATCTATTGATCGCCATCGCCTATTTCGTTTGGCCCAAAAAAAGCTGACCCCTCTCGGAGGTTTCGGCAACAAGATGAGGCGTCGGTGAAAACTCAACTCACTTCCTTATATCCCCAAGAAGAGCGTATAATAGAGTCATAAACATGTGCTTGGTGCGAACCCCAAGCTCACATGATTTTCCTGGGGGATTCGCACCTCTTGCTGCACAAGGGCTCTCGGGTTTTTGGGGCATTTTAGAGACTATTTTCTCGCCCCCAAAATGCCGATTCGCACTTTTGAGCCCCAAATCCCTTGCCCCGCAAGGCCTCAAATGGGGCGCTGTCGCTCCCTGTACGGGAGCGTGGATTGAAACCCATACTTTACGCTGGGTTTCGGATAATGAACTTGTCGCTCCCTGTACGGGAGCGTGGATTGAAACCTTCGGAGAACGCCGAGCTGACTTTGCCCCAGAAGTCGCTCCCTGTACGGGAGCGTGGATTGAAACGTTAAGCTGTTCGCGTCCCAGCAGTACCTGCGCGTCGCTCCCTGTACGGGAGCGTGGATTGAAACAATCGGGCCGCTGGCGGTATCGAAGCCGTTGCCCACGTCGCTCCCTGTACGGGAGCGTGGATTGAAACGCATGTCGCCGCGGTCCGGCGTGGCCGTCACGCCGTCGCTCCCTGTACGGGAGCGTGGATTGAAACTTCCGTGACGGTTACCAGGTCTATTGGCTTATCGGTCGCTCCCTGTACGGGAGCGTGGATTGAAACCGGTAATTTTATCCACTTCCGAACCGTTACTTAGTCGCTCCCTGTACGGGAGCGTGGATTGAAACCCGTTAACTCACAAAGAAAGTGAAGCACGAAGGTGTCGCTCCCTGTACGGGAGCGTGGATTGAAACAAAATACTATTGCTATTGTACCATATTTTGTGTTGTCGCTCCCTGTACGGGAGCGTGGATTGAAACAAATTATTTGAATATGCCATGCTAATGAGAGTTTGTCGCTCCCTGTACGGGAGCGTGGATTGAAACGTCTACCACAACAGGTTCAACAGTGGAAGATTTTGGTCGCTCCCTGTACGGGAGCGTGGATTGAAACTTGTCGTCGTATCTGTAATTGTATCTTCAGGGAGTCGCTCCCTGTACGGGAGCGTGGATTGAAACAGCGGTATCAATAATTCTCGGTAACCGCTGATTAGTCGCTCCCTGTACGGGAGCGTGGATTGAAACCGATAATGAGCAGTGCTGCTCATATCGATGAGATGTCGCTCCCTGTACGGGAGCGTGGATTGAAACCACTACAAAAAGAATGTGCCCAATCACTTCGGCGTCGCTCCCTGTACGGGAGCGTGGATTGAAACTCAATTTTTTATCGCTCATCAGCAGCAAGCTTTCGTCGCTCCCTGTACGGGAGCGTGGATTGAAACTTTCCGTCCAGGAACAGCGCGGCGGTGTCAATGTGTCGCTCCCTGTACGGGAGCGTGGATTGAAACTAATTTATCTGCATACTGGTCGAGGGCCGATCCGTCGCTCCCTGTACGGGAGCGTGGATTGAAACCACCAGTCGAAGAACAAGGTTGCCCGCATCGTCGTCGCTCCCTGTACGGGAGCGTGGATTGAAACCACGAATATCGGTCCCAGCGTCTTAACAAGCCAAGTCGCTCCCTGTACGGGAGCGTGGATTGAAACATTTCAATCGCTCCTTTGTTCTTATCTTTAATTGTCGCTCCCTGTACGGGAGCGTGGATTGAAACTTCCGGAAGGCCGAGAAGCACCATCGGCTTTCTTGTCGCTCCCTGTACGGGAGCGTGGATTGAAACATTTTGGACGTTGGGGACAGATTGGGGACGAGACGTCGCTCCCTGTACGGGAGCGTGGATTGAAACCGCTGGTACAGCGGTAAACGCCGGGAATGCCTCGGGTCGCTCCCTTCGCGGGAGCGTGGATTGAAGGACTTCCCAGGGTGGGCTCCTTACGCGGGAGCTATGGATTGAAACATTCCTACGGCAGCCTCCAGCCGAACCGATCGAGGTTGTCGCTCCTTACAGTCGCTCCCTTCGCGAAGGATGGATTGAAACAAGCCGTACATATCGATCGAGCAATCCAGCATCAGGTCGGAGCGTGGAATGAAACTTGGAGAAGCGCGATCCGCGACATCGCTCCCTTCAAGGCAGGTCCTCGTCAAGTCGCAAATAGGGGGCTGATTGCCGAATACGGCAAACGTATGAACGGAATAACGTTACGCCATCGTCTTATGGCGCACTAGAGTGCCGACGTTCCCTGAAATAACGATACGCCATCGTCTTAATTGGGGGAAAAACTGGCGGAAATGGCAACACACGAACGGAATAGCGTTACGCCATCGTCTTATGGCGCGCAGGAGCACCGACTTTTCCTGAAATAGCATTACACTATCGTCTTATGCGGAATAGGAGAAACGAGCAAGACACAGAAACTCCGGATAACGAGGAAGTCGCTCCCCAAGCGCCCTGACGGTCCTTTCTATGCGTTGTTTCGTCCCTTTCCCTCTCTTCGTTTCCACAGACCATCCGCCAATCCGCCCCGTCGCCCCAACGTCCAATCGTATTTTCATCCTCTTGCCCTGTCGCCCCGAACCGTTCGGACAGAGGATCCTCTATCTGTGAACAAAACCGGGTTTTGCGCACCTTCGCGGACAGAGGATCCCTTATTTGGCTTAAAGTCGGCGAATCCGGCCAGTTTTCATCGAAATAACGGATCGTGTGTCCGAACCTCCCCCAAAATGAGGGGGTTTCGACAAAATAAGGTCATCTGTGTCCGAAAGCCCAAGATCAAAGCGGATGGCAGGCCCTCAAATCGAATAAGACCGCCGGGACACCACCCTGGCGGTCTTCGCAAACCAACTCATATTCACCCGGTCCAGCTATTAATCATATCCGGTAAAAACAAACTGATCTGCGGCACGTACGTTATGGCCAGAAGAACGACAACCAGGATCAGAACCTTAGGCCAGACGAATACGAGCATCTCCGACACTCGGATCTTGGCGATCGAAGAGGTGACGAACAGACATACGCCGACCGGAGGCGTGATTTGTCCGATGGATACGTTCACGGCCATAATGATGCCCAGATGGATAAGATCGATATCCGCCGCCATCGCCAGAGGCAGGAATAACGGCGTGAAGATCATCAGCGCGCTGATTGCATCGATAAACGTTCCGATTAGCAGCAGGATTAAATTGATGAGCAGCAGCAGCATGAGCTTGTTGTCTGCAAATGGCCCAAGCACTTCCAGCAACTGGTCGGGAACTCGATGATACGACAAGAGCCAAGTGAACAGCGCCGCCGTTCCGATCAGGAAGATGATGGCCGCAGAGATTTTCGCGGTGCTCAGCAGAATATCGAGCAAGTCCTTGAGCTTCAGTTCCCGATACACGAAAATGCCGATAATAAGCGCGTATACGATCGCGATGACGCCGGATTCGGTCGCCGTGAAGACGCCGGAGAGAATGCCGCCGACCATCAGCGCAGGCATTAGCAGCGCCAATAAGGCGTCTTTAAATCCGACCATAATTTCCTTCAAGGATGCGCGCGTTTCTCTGCCTTTGTAATTGTTCTTTTTTCCGATATAGTAACAATAAATTAACAAACATAACGTGATGATGACGCCGGGTGCGACGCCTGCCATAAATAAATCCGCAATGGAAACATTGGCAATGACGCCGTACAGCACTAAGAAAATACTGGGAGGGATAATCGGTCCCAGAATGCCCGACGTTGCGACGAGGCTGGCGGAAAACCGCACGTCGTACCCGTGCTGCTTCATTGCCGGAATGAGCATGCCGCCGATCGCCGCCGCCGTGGCGATTGCGCTTCCGGTTACCGCGGAGAAAAATGCGCTGGCCAGCACGACGACCATGGCAAGACCGGCGGGCAGATGGCCGACCAGCGTCTGGGCGAACCGGATCAATCTCGCGGATATGCCGCCCTTGGACATAATTTCCCCCGCCATAATAAACAACGGAATCGCAATCAGCGCAAAGTTGTCGACGCCCCGGAATATTCTCCGAGGCACGTTGATCAGCAGATCGGGATCGGTAAAGAGCAGCGCCACGATCGAGCCGAATCCGAGCGCATAGGCGATCGGAACGCCGATAAAGAATAACAGGAACAGTCCGGGGATCAAGTAAATCATTTCTTCACCAGCCCCTTCACCGAATAGTAGAGCATGAACAATCCGCTAATCGGTATGGCCAGATACACATAGGCGACTTTTACAGGAAGGAAGCCCACATTCTGCCCCGATTTCAAGTTGTCCGATACGAGGATGATGCCATAATAAACTAAAACAGCTGTAAATGCGAAAACGATAAAAAGCTCGGCAACTTTGAATATTTTCTTCAAAGCCGGCGGAGCGCGATCCAACAGATCAATCTTTAAATGCTCCTTATGCTTGACCGACAAAGCGGCGCCGAACAGAACGAACCAGACGAAGCTGATCATGAGCACTTCCTGCGACCAGGAAAGGGGGGTGCTCAGAACGAACCGGTAAAATACCTGGACGAACGTCATCAAGACGGTAATAGCTAAAAACGTGCAAGTCAGAACCTCAAGCGTGTAGCTTAAATAGTGCAAGCCTTTTTTCATTCCCGAAGCCCCTTTCTATACCAGTCTCGAATAAAGGCAGGCTGTGCGACGTACGCAGCAACCTGCCGATCGGGTTAATTGACGCTTTCGATCCGCTCGATCAATTCCGCAGGCACCTGCTGGCCGAGCACGTCTTTTACGTTTTTCGTGACTTCGCGGAAGGCCGCGATGTCCGGCTCCGTAACGATGACGCCTTTTTCCTTGATCTCGTCCAGGATTTGCGCGTCGATCTCGGCTAGCTTCTGCCGTTGGTGCAATTGCGCTTCTTTAAAGGCTTCCTCGATGATCGTCTGCTGCTCGGCCGTCAGCCCCTCCCACGATTTGATGCTCATCGCGACTGCGCCGGGAGAATAGGTGTGGCCCGTCAGAGACAAATATTTTTGAACCTCGTAAAATTTCATCGAATAAATCGTGTTCAACGGATTTTCCTGCCCGTCGACAACGCCTTGATCCATCGCCGAATACAATTCGTTAAACGGGATAGGCGTGCCGTTCGCCTTCAGCGCCGCCATATGGGCATCCCACACCGGCGAAGGCTGGACCCGGATTTTCAAGTTTTCGATATCCTGCGGAGTCGCGATCTCCCGCTTGCTGTTCGTGACATGGCGGAAGCCGATTTCCCAGAAGCCGAGATATTTCATGCCTTTGGCGTCCGCTTTCGCGATCAGTTCCTGACCGATTTCGCCGTCGAGCGTCTTGTAGACGTGATCGAGGTCGCGGAACAGATACGGGATGCCGAACACGTTCATTTCCGGAACGACGTTGGCGAAGGAGCTGTCCGCGACGACTGCCGTAATGTCCAGTGTGCCGTCGATGACCTGCTCGACTGTTTCGTTCTCGTTGCCGAGTACGCCGTTGTTGAAAATATCGATTTTAATCTCGCCGTTCGTGCGTTCCTCTACGATTTCCTTGAATTTTTCGGCGGCAATTTGATATTGATGGGATTCCGATCCGACATGCGCCAGACGCAGCGAGATCGACTTCGTATCGGAGCCTTCCTTGCCGGAAGAGCCGTTCTGACCGCACGCGGACAGCAGCAGCGCTGAGGACAGGAGCAGGACGGCGAGAGAGCGTAATTGTTTCATCGAGTTCATTCCCCTTAGTTGTGTATATTGTGCGATTGCCAACATTGCGTCATTAATTCCTAGTAATTTAATATGAATTAATGTCATGGCTTATCATATAATAGGGTTGCTCTGTTTGCAAGAGAAAATCCGAGAAAAAGGATGAATTTTGTCGAATCTTATCGCATTGACAGTGATATGGCCTGGTGATACACTTTTTCCGATTTGAGGTGAGTGACATTCGCATACTGAATATGTATCCGCTGGGGGAAAATTCTCTAGTCATGCAATTGGGGCTGCATATCAATGAAGAAACGCATCGTCTCGTACAAGCGTTAGCCGCGCATCTGGATCGCCATCCGGTGCCCGGCATGATTGAATACGTACCCGCGTTTACGTCGGTGACCGTTTATTACGACCTGGGACATGCCGCATTGGAAGGAGAAGCCTCCGGATTGTCGCCCTATGAAGTCATGTCCGACTATCTCTTCAAAGCAGCAGCGGAAGCGGGAGAACGATTCGATGCGCCATCGGCCGTCGTCGAAATTCCGGTCTGCTACGGCGGGGATTTCGGTCCGGATCTGGATTTCGTGGCCGAGCATAACCGATTGACGCCCGAAGAGGTCATCGAGATTCATTCCTCCGGGGAGTATCGCACGTATATGATCGGCTTTGCGCCCGGCTTTCCATATCTGGGAGGCTTGTCGGACAAAATCGCGGCTCCGCGAAGAGAGACGCCTCGTCTGAAGATCGCTGCGGGCACGGTCGGGATCGCGGGACTCCAGACCGGCGTCTATCCGCTGGAGTCGCCGGGCGGCTGGCAGTTGATCGGACGGTGCCCCCTTCCGCTGTTCCGGCCGGACCAATGGCCCCCAACTTATATTCAAATGGGCAATATCGTTAAATTTAAAGCGATTACCCGCGAGCAATACGAGCGGCTCAGGGGGGCGGAGGAATAATGGCTGCGATTGTCATCAAACCCGGGCTGTTAACGACGATTCAAGATCTCGGGCGCTTCGGCGCGCAAAAATACGGCGTCGTCGTTGGCGGCGCCATGGATACCTTCGCCAGCCGTATCGCCAATGTATTGGTCGGCAACGCGGTCGGGGAAGCCGTGCTCGAGATGACGGTAATCGGCCCGGTCATCCAATTCGAGACGGATACGCTTATCGCCATATGCGGCGGAGATTTCAATCCGGTCGTCGAAGGCCGCGAAGTTCCGCAATGGCGAGCGGTATTCGTCAGGGCGGGCCGTACGCTTACGTTCTCGCATGCGACGGCGGGAACCCGGTGCTACTTGGCGATTGGCGGCGGGATCAACGTTCCGGAGCGAATGGGCAGCCGTTCTACTTACGTGCGCGCCTCGCTAGGCGGTTATCAAGGAAGAGCGCTGACGGCTGGAGACCGATTGGAATTAAGGCGCCCCGACCGGAAGCTGCTGTCCGCGCTTGCCGCCGGAAGCGGCGACATGCCCTTCTATCCGGCAAGCCCCTTAGTATTCCAGCATCTATTGCCGAATTATTCGCACGATCCGACGATTCGGGTCGTGGAGGGCGTGCATTACGAACGGTTTACGGAGCAAAGCAGACAAAGCCTGTTTCTGGAACCGTTCAAAGTGACGCCGCAGTCCGACCGAATGGGCTATCGCTTGCAGGGACCCGAGCTGATGCTCGAGGAGCCGATGGAGATGATTTCCGAGTCGGTCACTTTCGGGACCGTCCAGGTTCCCCCGAGCGGCAACCCGATCGTGCTGATGGCAGACCGACAGACGACGGGCGGTTATCCGAAAATCGCCCAGGTCGCCGCGGTCGATCTTCCGGTCATGGCCCAACTGGCTCCGGGTTCGACCGTGCGCTTCAGTCCGATCGCGCTCGCGGAGGCGCAGCTGCTGCTGCTGCAGGAGCGGCACATTCGCCAGCTGCAGCGAGGCATTCTCATTCATTATCGCGGAAGGTAAACGGGATGAACGCCCTTGGCTATGCCAAGCGGTATCGCCCCGTTCTGCATGAGACCCTTAATCCAACACAAGAGCGAATCTAAAGCCTTTGTGCTCAAGGTCGCTCTTGAATATTCAAATTCATGAACGGCTTTAAAGTCGTTCACTCCGATCGGCATCCGCTTCACTCTGCACACCGCCCCGTTTTCTCATTTAAGTATTGCCCAAGCGCTATCGAGCAAACCAATAATGGAATTTACTGTACGAGGTTAAGTGTTGGAAGATGGTGCTTTGTAATTTATACTGAAAATAAATGGTGCGAACCCCAAGCTCACATGATTTTCCTGGGAGATCCGCACCTCTTGCCGGACAAGGGATTTCGGGTTCTCAATCATTTTTGAAGCTGATTTCTCCAATCCGGAATTCCGATTCGCACTTTCGCGCCTCAAATCCCTTGCCCAGCAAGGGCTCAAGAGGTGTGCTGTCGCTCCCTTCGCGGGAGCGTGGATTGAAACACCCAGGTATGTCCGATGCCGCCCGGGTTACATGGTCGCTCCCTTCGCGGGAGCGTGGATTGAAACCGGAATGACCTGCACGCATACGTTACGAGTTGAGTCGCTCCCTTCGCGGGAGCGTGGATTGAAACGTAATCCCGTTTATACTGCGTCGATCCGTCTGGGTCGCTCCCTTCGCGGGAGCGTGGATTGAAACATCTAACCTCACTTTGCTTTATATTTGAACCGCCCGTCGCTCCCTTCGCGGGAGCGTGGATTGAAACTCCTCTCGCGCCGCCTCCTTGGGGCTGTCGCGCTGTCGCTCCCTTCGCGGGAGCGTGGATTGAAACACTCGTTAAACACAATTTTGCTGGCGATTTTATTGTCGCTCCCTTCGCGGGAGCGTGGATTGAAACTTGGCGATGTCCCGCCCGAGCTGCGCATGGTCGTCGCTCCCTTCGCGGGAGCGTGGATTGAAACAGCGTTCGGCGCGGCGAGCTGGTAAACTCTTTGGTCGCTCCCTTCGCGGGAGCGTGGATTGAAACGACATGACTGATCACATCGCGAAGCTTGTAAAGGTCGCTCCCTTCGCGGGAGCGTGGATTGAAACCCTCATCACCCGAAACAGGTTTACAATGTCTCCGTGTCGCTCCCTTCGCGGGAGCGTGGATTGAAACTCTCGCTATCGTCTCGTGGGGGTGGCGGTGATTTAGTCGCTCCTTTCACGGGAACGTGGATTGAAACTCGGCTTCCGCCTGGAGTTGCTTCGCAGAGAGCAAGTCGCTCCTTTCACGGGAGCGTGGATTGAAACGATAACTTTGTCGTGAACGGCGCGGACCCTCGCGGTCGCTCCTTTCACGGGAGCGTGGATTGAAACCACTTATCGCCAGAATCGATTTATCGACCCGGCGTGTCGCTCCTTTCACGGGAGCGTGGATTGAAACACTTCCTGACCCTCCATGTGTTCGGCGAAGATGAGTCGCTCCTTTCACGGGAGCGTGGATTGAAACGTTTTGGCCCAAATTGCGAGATCGGTTCGGACGGGTCGCTCCCTTCGCGGGAGCGTGGATTGAAACCGGAATAAGCACTCGTTCGGCCAACTCCTTAAGCGGTCGCTCCCTTCGCGGGAGCGTGGATTGAAACGTGAGCATGTTTAAGGTAACCTTAATTATGTACGGTCGCTCCCTTCGCGGGAGCGTGGATTGGCTTATTATAGAATGAATTGATCCGGGGGAAATTCATTTTCTTTTGCCGAGCGAGGTGAAACTGTATGTTTGACATCATTGATCAAAAGAAGCAATTGCTTGATGCTAAAAGGCCATTTCCTCCCCATACCCTAACAAGTATCCGCGATCACCTTATTGTAAATTGGACATACAATTCAAATGCTATAGAGGGGAATACGCTTACCCTTTCTGAGACTAAGGTCGTATTGGAAGGCATTACGATCGGTGGCAAAACGATATCGGAACACCTTGAAGCACTCAATCATAAAGAAGCTATTTTGTATATTGAAGAGCTTGTCAAACAAAACCACGCTTTGACTGAATGGCAAATCAAAAGCATCCACAACCTGATTTTAAAAGGAATTATGGACGATCAAGCAGGAATCTACCGTACGCAAAACGTCTTAATCAGTGGCGCTCGGCACGTACCTCCGGATTTTAGTCAAGTTCCTGATTTAATGGCTCGTTTTACGCAATGGCTTGTAGACGAAGGTGTCAGTTTGCATCCAGTCACCAGGGCAGCGATTATTCATAGTGACTTTGTGAAAATTCATCCTTTTGTTGATGGCAATGGAAGAACCGCCAGACTTCTGCTTAACTTAGAACTTATGAAGAACGGATTTCCCCCCATCGTAATCGAAAAAGAACAGCGCCTTGCTTATTACACTGCTTTGGATGAAACACATACTTCCGGGGATTTTTCGAGTTTTATAGACTTTGTTGTGCCAATTGTGGATCGGACATTCGATTGGTACTTAAAGCTTATTAGTGCGGACCCCAAGTTCACATGATTTTCCTGGTCGATTCGCACCTCTTGCTGCACAAGGGCTTCTGGCTCTTTCAATCACTTGCAAGCCTACTTTCCATCTCAAAAATACCGATTCGCACTTTTGGGCCTTAAATCCCTTGTCCAGCAAGGACTCAAACGGCTCGCTGTCGCTCCCCGTTCGGGAGCGTGGATTGAAACAAGATAAGATCACGCTACCGCAACACGATGCCGCGTCGCTCCCCGTTCGGGAGCGTGGATTGAAACTCGATGCCCCGGAGGTTCACCCCGTACCGGATATGTCGCTCCCCGTTCGGGAGCGTGGATTGAAACAAAAAGCCTGAACCGGTCCCCTGTACGAGTGCTCGTCGCTCCCCGTTCGGGAGCGTGGATTGAAACCCCGGAGCGTCAAGGTGACGCTCCCGGAGCCCGTGTCGCTCCCCGTTCGGGAGCGTGGATTGAAACGCGTTTGCCTCTCACTGAGCGGGCGACGGTCATTGTCGCTCTCCGTTTGGGAGCTCGGATCGAAACAAGAGTCGATCTGTCGGAAAAAAGGCCGGGCGAAGCTAAAAAGTCCTTGCCCAGCCATCATTATTGGCGGCCGGCCGCTCCGCAAGGACGAATGTCAAGCGCGAACGACAGCGGCCGGTCGAGCCGCAGCAAATATTGCTCCAACGTCGGCGCGTAACCGCAGCTGTGGTTGCCGAGCCCGCTTTGGGCGGCATCCAGCTTGACGATCGTCTCGTCGAGCCTCGTCAGCAGATGAACGTGGCTCGTTCGCGTCAAATCTCCGGTGGAGTAATGATGCGCGCTGAAATTGAAATGGCGCCCGACGGCCGACGCAAAGCGAAGCCCTAGACCGGAGGCGTTCGTTACCGAGGCCCAGCGAACGTCGGCTTTGTTGCCGTTCTCCTGCGGCTTGATGTATGGCACGAACTGCTCCTGCACCGAGCCTCCATAGAGGCCCAGCTTGCCGCTATCTTTGCGGTCGGCATAGCATTCGTGCGGGCCTCTGCCGAACCAGTCCATCCGTTCGAAACCGGACGGCATCGTTAGCTCGAAGCCGAAACGGGGCAGCGGCGGCAGTCCTTCTCTCGGCTCGACGCGCGCTTCGAGCCGAAGCTCGCCGCAGGAGCCTACGACCGCTATCGTCCGTACGCGGAATGCGACGCTTTCGCCTCTTGCGCCGATAATAGAGTCGACCGTAACGGTCAGCTCGGATTCGGCCGGTTGGCTGAAGACGATGCTGCGAACATCGGCAACAAGCCGATCGTAGCCGGCTTTGACCCATTCCTCCGCCATTCTCGCGTCGTTATCGACTGGAGCCCGCCAGAAATTAAGCTTAGGCCCGGAAGCCAGCAGCGAAACGCCTTGGAAGACCCAGTCCGAGAGCTGTCCGGTTCGCTTGCAGAACGACAGCTCGTAATCGGCGCCAATGACGCGAATATGCCGATCGTCCTCTCCAGTGCGAGCGGGTCTGCCTTTCCCATTTTTCTTTTTCGGAACAACGAATAAAGGCAAATCCGCCCAAGCGATTTCATAGCCTTTCTCCGCCCATAAAGCAGCCTCGCGCAGATCGAAACGGACATGCACCCAATACTCTCCCGCTTCCGGTTGCCAACCATCCAAAACCCAGTTGTTCGAGAGACGAGCGTTTGAGAGAGGCGCTTCCGTCGGCGGTTCGCGGAAGCCCCGCCCGGCCGTCAGCAGTCCATCCGGAAGCGGGATACGAACCGTTCCCGTCTCTCCAGGCCCGGCGGAAAGCGCGGGCAGTTCGCCGCCGGCTACCGTTTTTCCATCCCGCTTCAGCTCCCAAACTGCCCGTAAATGAGCCAGAGACAGGAAATCGTAGCGGTTGCGGATCGTCCATTCGCCGGTGTCCGCGTTCCACGATTCCGTCTCGATCGGCTCGAGTACCTTCTTGTACTCCAGCAAGGAAGCCTTCGGCGTGCCGTCGGGGAACAGCAAGCCGTCGAGACAGAAGCTGCCGCTGTGCTGCGCCTCCCCGAAATCGCCTCCGTACAAATAATACGGCTCGCCGTCCTCGCTCCGTCGCCCGACCGCCAGATCGGTCCATTCCCAGATCAAGCCTCCCAGCAGGCGCGGATAGCGATACACGGCATCCCAATACTCCCGCAGATTGCCGACGGAGTTGCCCATCGCATGGCCGTATTCGACCATCAGATAAGGACGGCCGTCCGGCTTGTTCGCCTCTGCGATCAGCATGTCCACCGACGGATACATCGTGCTGACGATATCGACGATCGGCGAGTCGTATGCCCGCTCGTAATGGATCGGACGGGTCGGATCGGCCTCGCGCACCCAGGCGGCCATCGCGTCGTGATTGGGGCCGTAGCCCGATTCGTTGCCGAGCGACCAGACGATGACCGAAGGAAAGTTGCGGTCGCGCTCCACCATCCGCCTGGCCCGGTCGATATAGGCCTCCATCCAGCCCGGATGCTTGGAGAGAAAGCTTTCCGCGGCCCCTTTTGCAAAGCCGGGCGTCTCCTGATTAACCCTCTCCCCGGTAAACGCGAAGCCGTGCGTTTCCAGATCCGCCTCGTCGATGACGTACAGTCCGTAGCGGTCGCACAGCTCCAGAAAACGCGGATCGTTCGGATAGTGGGACAGCCGAACCGTATTGATGTTGTGCCGTTTCATCAGCTCCACATCGCGCTTCATCGCTTCCAAGGTCGTCGAGAAGCCTCGCCAAGGATCGAATTCGTTGCGATTCACGCCTTTGACGATAATCGGCCGGCCGTTGACGAGCAGCTTGCCGTCCGCGACCCGCACCTGGCGAATCCCCGTGAAAATCCGCTTAACCTCGACCGTTCGGCCGTCCGGGGATTTCAGGGTGAGCAGAAGCGCGTACAAATACGGCGTCTCCGCGGTCCACGGCTTCGGATCCGCAATCTCCGCGTTCAACGTCACGATCCGCTCCTCCCCGGGCGGGAGAGACACCGCTTCGCAGCGATCCAGAATCGGTCCGCCCTCCGCATCCAGCAGTTCGATCCGAAGTCGGCAAGCCTGCCGTTCCGCCTTCGTCAGATTGGCGACTGCCAAAGACACCCGCAGTTCGGCTGTTCTGCCGCTCTCGTCCATCTCCGTGATGACCTTCGCGTCCCGAACGCTAATCGGCGCCAAAGCCAGCAAATATACATCGCGGAATATCCCGCTCAGCCGCCATTTGTCCTGGCTTTCGAGATAGCTTCCGTCCGACCACTGATATACCTTGACGGCCAGCAAGTTGTCTCCGGGGACGAGCAAGTCCGTGACGTCGAATTCGGTTGTCATATGGCTGCCCTGCCCGTACCCGACGAACCGTCCGTTCACCCAAGCGTGAAACGCGGAATCGACACCCTCGAACACGAGACGAACGTTGCGGCCGCTCCACGCTTCGTCGATGCGGAACGAGGTCCGGTAGCAGCCCGTCGGATTGTCCCGCGGCACATGCGGCGGATCGACCGGAAACGGATACGGACAGCTGCTGTAGTGGGGCCGGCCGTATCCGTGCATTTGCCAGTTGCCCGGCACGGGCAGCTCGTCCCAATCCCCGTCCACGTAATCCGGCGCCTCGAACCCTTGCGGAACCATCTCCGGCGCATCGCAATAACGAAACTTCCAGTTCCCGTTCAACAAATGAAAAAAAGGAGACGCTTCACGCGCCTCCGATATGGCCGACTCCCGGCTCGCATAAGGAATCAGATACGCATGCGGGAGTTCCGTATTTCTCCCGAGCACATCCAAGTTCATCCAGTCCGGCAAATCCCCCTGTTCCAGTCGCGCTTTCTGCATGGCGTTTTCCTCCATCTCTTCTCCTTCGCAGCCGTTTCTGAAAAAGCACTCTCTTCATGGGCGCGCAAATTGAGATAGCCAAACTGCAGCGTCCCTAGGAGCGCTAATGCGCCACGCAATTCGGTATCACCGAACTGCAGCGTCCTCGGAGCGCTAATGCGCCCGGAAATCCCTAACTCTTACCGTCCCCGAAGCACCCTCTCGAAAAAGCGTTCTCCTCCGACCTGTCCGCCCTTGAGCACGAGCTCCAGGCCGTCCATCGCCGCCCCGTTCGAGAACGCCCGGCAGAGCGGCGCTCCCGGCGCAAGCGCGGATACGCATTCAAGCGCGTAAATGCCGAGCTCCCGCGCGACGTATCCGGACGTATCCCCGCCGGCGATCAGCACGCGGGACAGCCCCGCTTCCTCGACCAGCGCCCGAGTGAGCGAGCCTAGCTCGGCTCCGAGCACCCGGCTGCTGTCCTCTGCCCGCAAGCCTTGGTTCTCCAGCGCCAGGCGCAGCTCCGCGATGCTCGGATCGGCCGGACCGGAGGCGGAATACAGCACAACGCTCCGGCCGGCGAGCAGAAGCCCCTTGGCCTCGTCAAGCAGACGCCTCCTCGCTCCGTCGGCGTGCTCCGGACGGATCAGCTCGTGCACCGGCACGCGGATTCCGGCGAAGCCGGCTTCCGTCGCCTCGGCGATCTGCTTCTCCGTAACCGGCGAACAGCTCCCGGAGACGACGAGCAGACGGTCGACAGGACCGACCGGCGCCTCCCGCGCCGCCGCCTTCGGAGATACGCCGTTCTCCGACCAATACCCGCCGAGCGCATACTCGACGCCCGACGAGCCGACGACGAACAGCGGTCCCGAACGTTCCGCCTCCTCCAGCATCAATCGGCCGACCGTCCGCAGACGTTTCTCGTCGAAGGCGTCGAACAGCACCACGTCCGGCTTCCCGTCCTGCAGAAGCGCCTCCAGCCGGGAACGGACTTCCCCGATCTCTCCGTCGAGTGACAAGATGTCCATCAACGACGCGCGCAGCGACGTCTGCTTGGATAAGTGCAGGAGCAGATCCGCCTCTTCCATCGGCGTTACCGGATGGCGCGACATCGTCGGATGGCGGTCGAGCCGGTACACCCGGTCTCCCGCCGTCGCGAAATGTTGGCCGAACAGCGTATACCTGCCCAGATACGGAACGCCGACCAGCAGCGGAACGTAGCGCCCTCCGAATACTTCCCTGCCGATCTCCGCCGCTTTGCCGATGCTGCCCGTGCCCGGAGAGGAATCGAACGTCGAGCAGATTTTGTAATGCACGATCGAGGCTCCCGCCCCCTTCAGCGTTTCGAAGATCGGGCGCAATTCGCGTTCCATCTCTTCCGGCGACATCGACCGGCCGACGCCCGCCACGCCGAAGGCGTCCGCCCAAGCGAACCGTCCGTCGAGCTGCCCGGCGGACGGCGGCTCCAAAAACAGCACCGGCTTCATGCCGGAGCGAAACAGCGCCTCCAGCACGTCCGTCGAACCGGTAAAATCGTCCCCGTAATAGCAGATCGGCCGACTCCGCCGTCCGTTTCCGGCAACCGAACGACCCGTTTCGTTCGCGTTCATCCCGCGATCAGCCCTTTCCGAATTTATCGATGGCCCGCTTCAGGATCGGATGCTGAAGCGCGTATCGGTCCAGCGGAATGCCCTTGACCGCCGCCTCCCAGCCGAGCTTCATGCTCTCGAAGCCGGCAGCCGGGCCGTCCGGATGCGCCAGCATGCCGCCTCCCGCCAGATGCATGACGTCGACGCTGCCCGTCGCCTTGTAGGTGGCCGGAGCCGTTCCCGCCCATTGCGCCGAAGAGACGACAGGCATCGCCTCGTAGCCCCCGAACAGCGGAGTCGAACACGCCTTGATCGAGCGAAGCACCGACTCGTTGCTCTCGTAAAACTTGCTGTTCAAGCCGTTGACGTGCAGCTGGTCCGCTCCGGCCAACCGGCAAAGCTTCTGATAGGCGGAAAACTCGAAGCCGAGCAGCGGCGCCCGCGTCAGCATGCCCCATTGATTGCGGTGCCCGTGGATCGGCACCTCACTGTAGCCGTTCAGATAGGCCAGACCGGCCAGACCGACGCTCATGATGCTGACCATGACGCACGTTCCGCCAGACCGGACGACCAGATCGTGATTGGCTTTAAGCTCGTCGATATCCCCGGTAATGTTGAACGCGTACATGAGCTTGCGCCCGGTCACGTCCGCGGCCCGCTCGACCGCCTCCATCACCGTCTTCACCTTCCGCTCCAGCGGAAAATAAGGCGGATCGGCGTTCAGCTCGTCGTCCTTGATAAAATCCATGCCGGCCAACGCCAGCCCGTACACCAGCTTACCGAGCTCCTCCGGCGACAGCCCGACGCTCGGCTTCACGATCGTGCCGAGTATCGGACGCCCGAAGACGCCCGTCAGCCTTCGCGTGCCTTCAATGCCGAATTTCGGTCCCGGATATCGCTTCGCCAAAGAAGCGGGCAGCTCCAGATCGACTAGGCGAAGCCCGGACAGCTCCCGCAGCTCGTACAGATTGCCCGCCACCGCCGACATCAGGTTCGGGATCGACGGGCCGAAGTTGTGCAGCGGAAACGATACCGTCACGAGACCCCGCCGATACTTGCCGTCATGCCCCTTCGGCGGCTTCGCGCCGGGCAAGGAGGGGGCGTCCGCCTCCTCCAGCGCTTCGATCGCCTCCACTCTGGCGGCATGCCGCTCCTTAAGCGCATCCGTCTCTCCCGGCACCGCCGTGAACGTTCCCGTCGACTGCTCCCCCGCGATGATCTGCGCAGCCTTCTCCAGCGAATACGGCGTTTCCGCCAAATAGACCGCCTTGACGCGCTCTTCGCTCATCTCCCGTTCCCCCCGGTTCTTCCCTCTGTTTCGACTCTGGCGTCTGTCAGCATAGCGGCGGCAGGCCGCCGCCTTCGCCGAAGACCGGCCTCTCGACCGGCTCTCCCCGGCTCAGCTTCTCCAGCGTCGCCTTCACCTGCTCGACGCCGAGGCGCGGGCTGGACAGCACGGGCTTGCCCGTCTCCGCGGCCAAAGCCTGCTCCATCCTGGCCATCGAACCCTGTGCCAGCACGATCGCATCCGCGTCCCGGGCCACGCGAAGCGCGGTCTCGAGCAGGATGCGGTCGTGCTCCTCCGGCTTGCCGCCGGTCAGCGCCTCGAATGCCCCTTCCGCCAGCCCGTTGACGAGCTTGACGTCGCGGCCCAGCTCGGCCGCCTTCGTCCCGATCAGACGCAGCGTCGGCCGCAGCGTCGAAGGCAGCGTAGCCAGCACGGCGACGCGGCCGTAAGCCGAAGCCGCCTTGGCCGCCATCGCGTCGTCGATCTTGACGATCGGGACGCCGATCAGCTTGCGCGCCTCGTCGGCGACTTCGCCGACCGACGAGCACGTGTTCACAATGACGTCGGCTCCGATCTCCTCGCCGTGACGGAAATACTGCACGAGCCGGCGAGCGACTCCCGGCGGGATATGCCCCGCTTTGACGACATCCCCGATGAGGGAGTCGTCGATGATGTTGACGAGCCGCGCGTCCGGCAGCACCTCCCGGAATACGGCCTTCAGCGGATCGGCCAGCCCTTGGCCGGTATATACGGCAACGACGGTTCTCATCGTCTGAATCCTCCTTCATAACGCTCTGCGCAGGATGGCGTTCCGCCCCTTACCATACGATCTCTTTGTCCGGACGCCGATAGTCGCCCTCGCGCATCGGAGCGGCATCGTGCACCTTGCGCCCGCTGTAGAACGGATGATAGCGCCCCTCCGGCGAGATGCCGACGACGTCGTCGCCGCGCCACTGGGTGAAGAACGTCTGGCCGATCGCCGTCTCGACGGTCGTGCGGGCATCCAGCGGGAACGTCACCGTAATCGTTTCTCCCTCGCGAGCCTCGCCCAGCAGCAGGAAGTGCTCGTTGACCCAACTGCTCGGTTCCATGCCGTGGCCTTCCGCGACGACGCCGCCGCGCTCGCGCACGATCCTTACCTTCGTATAGCCGGCCCATTCCGGAATGCGGATTCGCAGCTCGGGAATGTCCTTGCGAACGTGCAGCACGACCTTCCCCTCGTGCGGCAAGTAGCTGTCGACATCGAGCCAGACGGAGCCGCGGTTGAGCAGGAAGTTGACGCTCACGCTGCCGCCTCGCTCGGTGACCGTATTGCTCCAGCCCATGTACAGGCCGCGGGTGCCGGAGCCGAGACAGCAGATTTGCAAGTCGTTCGTATGGCCGCGGCCGTGGTTGACGTCGCAGCAGAAGTCGTTCGGAGCGGAATAGCCGGCGAACGCGCCGCGGGTGCGCTTGGCGACGTCGGTATAGCTGATGCGGCCCGGCACGTTGCCCGACTTGTCGTCCGTCTCCTTCACCCAATCGAGGTCGAGCAGCTGCGACTCCGTCAAGTGATTGCGCAGGAACCGTTCCACCGTTCCCCAATATTTCGTGTAGCCGTTTTTCGCCAGCGTAATTCCGGTCGCGATCAGATCGACCAGCGAGCACGTTTCGTGCTCGTATGCCTGCTCCTTCAGATCGCCCGGCGTCCACCCGAACGCGGTGCACTTGGTGAGCGCCCACGCGTAGCTCTTCTCGACCCAGGCGATCAGCTTGGCGTCGCCCGTGAATTCTCCGAAACGCGCGATCGCGTCCAGCGTGCCGAGACGGGTATGGAAGTGGCCGCTGCGGTAAGCCAAAGCGTCGTTAAAGCTGCCGTCCTCATTGAATACGCCGCTCCGCTCGACGATCAGCGCCGTGAAGAACCGGCAAAGCTCGAAAGCGTCCTTGCTGCCCGTCACCTCGTGATATTTGAGCAGCGGCATAATGAGCCGTCCGCAGAACGCTGCCGGATCGGGTGCGAGCCGGAGCTGCGCGGCGTTGCGCGAAGGCCAGCCTCCCTCCTTGTATTCGGAGGCCGGATAGTACCACACCTCCCGCTCCTTGATGGCGATCCGTTTCAGCGCGGCCACGTGGCGGTCGGCCGCCTCCTTGACCTTCGGATCGCCGGTCGTCATATACCAGGTCGTCAGCGACAGAATGACGGCCCGCTGATCGATCAGATTGGCGTTCTGCTCCCAGTCGAAATTCGGATTGTGCTGCCGATAGCTAAGTCCGTCCTCTTTAAAAAACTTCAGCAGATTTTCGCGGTATTTGGCCTCGATCTCCTCTCCCAGCGTCTCTCCCGACATATGGCGGGCCAAGATCATGCCGTCGATCATCCGGCCGTGCGACGAGCCGAAATCCCAGTCCCCGTGCGTCATGTTGGCCGGTTCGGCCATCAGGTTGGCGGCGAAAAAAGGATAGCCGTGAAAATCCGGATCGGACATGCCCGCCATCGCGTTCAGCGCGTGTCCGGCCCGTTCCTCCAGCATCAGCGTATCGGGAATCAATCGTTTTGCCATTGTTTAATCTCTCCTCTTCCATTCTTGTCGTATCTTTTTCGGTTCGTTCACGTTTTCCCGGAGACGAATTCGCTGCGGAAATCCCCGATCGTCTTGCCGGTCTTCTTTTTGAAAATCTGGCTGAAATACCGGTAGTCCTCGTACCCGACTTTCCGGGCGATTTCGTAGTTTTTGTAAGCCGGCACCCTCATCAGCTCCATCGCCTTGCGGATGCGCGTATTCGTCAAGTAATCGACGAAGCTGTGGCCGGTCGTTTTCTTGAACAGACGGCTCAAATAGTCGGGGTTGACGAACCGGCTTTCCGCGATGTGCTGCAGCGACAGCGGCTGGTCGAAATGCGTCTCGATCAGCTTCAGAACCTCGCGAACGATCCTTTCTCCCTGCGTCGCCCCTTGCCTCTCCGCCGCGGCCAGCGCGGCCGGGATGATCTCGTCCGCGAACAGCGCCCGCACCGAATCCGGGTCGACCCTGCGCCGCAGCGCTTCCGTCAGCTCCAGCGAGTGCTTGCCGCAGACGATCTCCAGGCTGGAATCGTTGGCGCGCAGCTGGCGCTCCAGCGCATGGACGAGCAGAATCGCTCCCTGCTGCATCCGGTCCACCGTCGCCGACTCTCCGCAGACGGAAGCCATCAGCAGGTCGAATTCCCGCCAGGCTTCTTCCCGGCTGCCCATCTGCAGCGCGAGCAGAAACGCCTGCTCCCGCTTCTGCGGATAAGGCTCCGCCGCGGGCGCGGCGACTTCGGACGATCCGGCGAACAGAAGAGCTTCCTTCGCGCCGAGCCTGCGCCCGGCGAGCGCGGCTTGCGCCTGAGAGAAAGCCCGCCGCAGCCGGTTCGCCTCCGCCGAACCCTCCTCGCTAACGCCGATGCTGCGACCGACGCCGTCCAACCGCTTCAATTCGGCTTGCACGGCGGCAAGCAGCCGGTTCAGCTCGCCCGAAGGCAGACTGCGCGCGGCGACGGCCCCGACCGTTTCCGGACCGCCGTCCGGAGCCGGCGACAGCGCCAGCCCCCACTCCCCGCCGAAATAAAACGCCCGTTCCCGATCGAGCTTCTCCCGCAAGGAACGAAGCCGCCCGGCGTCTCCTCCGTCTTCCCCGTACCGGTCGGCTTGAGCGACGAAGACGGCCGCCGACAGGCCCGCCCACGAATCCGGCGCTTCCGCGCGCTCCAGCAGCAGATCGCGAAACCAACCGTCGCTCTGCCGGACCTCCGCGGTCTTCAGCCTTTCCTCCTCTCTCCGGTCGAGCTCCTTCACCGCCTTGTCCAGCACGTCGGCAAGCTCCTCCTTCTTGACCGGCTTAAGCAAATAATCGAAGGCGCGATGGCGGATCGCCTGCTTCGTATATTCGAAGTCCGAATAGCCGCTGACGACGATCGTGAGCAGCTCGGGCAGCTCGGCGTCCAGGAGCGCAAGCAGCTCCTTGCCGTCCAGGCCGGGCATCCTCATGTCCAGAAAAAGCAGGTCCGGCTTATGCTCCAGCGCCATTTCGTAAGCGTCCTGGCCGTCGGCCGCCTCGCCGGCAAGCTGGAGGCCCAACCGCTCCCAAGGGATCGATTGAATGAGCCCGCGCCGGACCCATTTCTCGTCGTCAACCACCATCACCTTGCGCATGCCGGACCTCCTCCTTTTTCGCGGCCGTCCCCGGCCGATTTTCTCCGTGCTGTCCACCTTCGTCTCTTAGCCTTTGACCGAACCGGCGGTCAAACCGTCGATGATGTAGCGCTGCAGCAGCAAGTACACGAGCAGCACCGGCAGCACGACGATGACCATGAACGCGAAGACGACGCCCCAGTTCGTGTTGTACAGCGACACGAAATTGAAAATTTGCAGCACGATCGTCCACTTGGTGCTGTCCGTCACCAGATAGAACGGCCCGAAGAAGTCGTTCCACACCGACACGATGACGACGATCGACACCGTCACCAGTACCGTGATCAGCAGCGGCAGAACGATCCGGAAGTACAGCCGGAAGAAGCCCGCTCCCTCGATCATCGCCGCCTCGTCCAGCTCCCGCGGAATCTGCTTCATGAAGCCGACCAGCAAAAACACGGAGAACGGCAGCAGCACCGCCGTATAGTACATGATCATGCTGAAGTAGGTGCCCTTAATGCCCAGGATGTCCATCAACCGGATCGTCGGTACGATCGATACCGGCACGATCAGCCCGAGAATGAACGTCGTGTACAGGCTTCGCATCAGCCGGTCGTCCCGGCGCTGGATGACGAAGGCGGCCATCGAGGCGAACAGGTTGACGCACAGCACGGTCAGTCCCGCGAGAAGAAAGCTGTTTTTGAAGCCGCGCAGGATGTTCCCTTGCTCGAACACCTTCACGTAGTTGCCGAACATCCACTCCGACGGCAACCCCATGCCGAACAGCGCCGACTCGCGGATCCCTTTGAACGAATTGATCAAAATCATATAAAAAGGCACGAGAATGACGAGCGCTCCGAGCAGGACGACGAGGTACAGCGCGAGTTGTTTGCCTCCCCGCCTCATCACATCTCCACCTCCCGTTTCTTAAGCGCCGCCAGCACCGGCAGGCCGACGAGGGTGACGAGCGCGAACAGCACCAGGTTGATCGCCGTCGAATAGCCCATTTCTCCCATGCTGAACGTGCTGCGGATGTACGTATAGAAAACTTCGGTCGTGTAGCCCGGACCGCCGTCCGTCAGCACCATGACCATCTCGAACACCTTCATCGAGCCGATAAGCGACAGCAGGATGTTGACCGTCGTGGACGACGCGATGAGCGGCAGGATGATGTTTTTGAGGCGGTGCCGGTAGCTCGCGCCGTCGATGGCCGCGCTTTCCAGCAGATCCTTCGGAATAAACTGCAGGCCAGCGAGATAGATGACCATGGCAAAGCCCGAGACCTTCCACAAGTCCGTTGCGATAATCGAAAACAACGCCCACTTCGGATCGTTGAGCCAGTCCTGGGCCATGAAGCCGAGACCGACCGCTTCCAACAGCTTGTTGACGATGCCGTGCTCCGGATGATAGATGGCGCGGAACACGTAGCCGATGATGATCGGGGCGATGACGTACGGCATAAAAAACACTGTGCGAAAAAAGTTCCGCATCCGGATCGACTCGTTCATGACGAGCGCGAGCGCAAATCCGATGACGTTCTGCAGGACGGTGACGGCCGCCGCGAAAATCAATGTATTGCTGAGCGCTTTCCCCAGTCTGGGTTCCTGGAAAAGAGCCGCGTAATTGTCGAAGCCAATGAACGTGACCGAATCGGCGTTGATGTTCCAGTCGGTAAAGCTGTAATAGACTCCGATCAGAGTCGGGGCGATGAAAAACAACAGAAAAACGGCAACGGCGGGATAGGAAAAATAAAGCGGGTATTTGCGCCTTTCCATGTTCCCCTCCTCCTCCCAAGGTGGACGGGGCCGCTTCGCCGGTAAACCCGCGGTCTTCCGGCGGAGACGGCCCCTTATCTATTTTGGCCCGGAATCAGAAGCCTTCCAGCAGCTTCGCCTTGCCGTCCTTCTGATAGTTGGCGCCGAATTCTTCGATCGCTTCGTCGATATCGCCTTTAAGGAAAAAATTTTGCAGCGTCTTCGAGAAGTCCACGAACGACGCGGTCAGACGGTTCTGGATGTTGACGCGGGATTTGCCGGCGTCGATGTACGCCTTAACGTCTTCCTGCACCGGGTACAGCTCGCTCGTCGCGCCTTCGAAAATCGGAATGCCCGGCTTGTGCGAGTAAAACAGGTTGACGTTGTCCGGCTGGAGCATAAATTTCACGAGCTCGATGGCGGCGTCTCTGTTCTTCGCTTTTTCCGGCACCATCAGCTGGTTCGGAGGGGTAATCATGGCGACTCCCTGGTCGGTCGCGGACGGGAACGGGAAGAACCCGAGGTTGTTCGTCACCCAGTCCTTGCCGAATTTCTGCTCCATTTGCGAGACGATGCCGTCCAGCATGAAGGCCATCGCCGCCTTGCCGTCGCCCAGCTCGTTTTGCATTTCGTCGTACGTGCCGGCCATGACGTTTTTCTGGAACAGATCCTGATCTTTCAGTTCCTTCTGCTTGGCGAACAGATCTCTCAGCTCCGGAATGTCCGCGAACTTCAGCTCGTTGCGATTCAGCTTGGCGACGCCTTCGTCGCCGATCGCCGGATCGACCTGCGTCACCCAGCCGGTATAGTAGAACACCTGCGGCGGCCATGCGTCCTTGACGCCTTCATAGAACGGCGTAAAACCCGCGGCTTTGATTTTCTTGGCGATGTCGATCAGGTCGGCGTAATTGTCCGGCACGTCCACGCCCGCCTGCTTGAACACTTCCTTGTTGTAGAACACGCCCATCATGCCGGTGGAGCCGTACGGAACGCCGTAAATATTGCCGTCCTCCACCTGGGCCTCCTTGATCGAAGCGATGACGTTGTCCCAGACGCCGGACTCGCCGGACCATTCGTGCAGCGTTTCCTGGGCTCTCAGCTTGACGTATTGCTTCGTGCCCGGCTGCATCAGGAATAGATCCGGAAAATCTCCTGTGGAGAAGCGCGTTTTGATCAGATTGTCGTAGTCGCCGCCCGGCAGCGCCTGAAGCTCGACTTTATTGCCGGTCTGCTGCTCGTAAGCCTCGAACACCTTTGTAAACGCGGTCGTATCCTCGGTATTGGAGATGACGAACGACAGCGTGACCGGATTGGCGTTTTTCGGGCTTTCGGACGCCCCGCCGGCGGAAGCCGAAGGAGAAGCGCCATTGGCGTCTCCGTTGTTGCCGCCGCAAGCCGCGAGGGATGCGGCCAGCAGACCGATGGCTACCGCCGCGGATACTGCTTTCATCTTTTTCATATCGTTGGTGAACCTCCCTTAAAGGATTTTCTTTTTGATTACGCTTTCATTATAAGGGAAGCGTTTTCTGTAACCCCATTCATAAAATCGACCCGTTTTGTTGAATAATCCGACTTCAGCGTCCGGCAGGGTCCGGAAGACGTCCCGCGTGTTCGTCGAAAGGGAGCGCCAGCGTAATTCTCGTCCCGGCTCCCTTGCGGCTGTCCACCTCGAAGCCGAGCCGGTCCCCGAACTGGATGGCGTAGCGGGCGTAGACGTTGCGGACGCCGATGCCTCCCTCCGCGACGGACGTCGATGCCTCCCGATGCAGCGACTGCTTCAGCTTCGTCCGCAGATCGGCGAGCAGCTGCTCCGACATGCCGACTCCGTCGTCGGCCACGGTCAGCACGAATCGCCCCTCCTCCTTCGCCGCCGTTACTCTTATCGTTCCTTTGCCCCGCTTGCGCTCCAGACCGTGGAAGACCGCGTTTTCGACGAGCGGCTGCAGCGTCATTTTCAACACCGGATAATTGTACAGGCTCTCGTCCACGTCCGCCTCGTAGACGATTTTGTCGTCGAAGCGGATGCTTTGGATTTTCATGTAAGCCTCGATCTGGTCCAGCTCCTCTTGCAGCGTGACGACCTCGTCGCGATTGCGCGTATTATAGCGGAACATATCGGCGAGCGCCTGGGCGATGTCCCCGATCTCCGAAGCCCGGTGATAATCGGCCATCGCCTTGATGATGTCAAGCGTGTTGTACAGGAAGTGCGGATTGATCTGCGAATACAGCATCGCCAGCTCCACTTCCCGCAGCTTGATCTGATTGACGTATTTGTTCTCGATCAGATTGCGCAGCTCGTCCTGCATCGCGTTGAAGTTGGCGGCAATCAAGCCGATCTCGTCGGCCCGCTTGATCTCGACCCGCTCCGAGAAATCTCCCCGCTTGATGCGGTTGACGTGCTTGTAGAGCGTCTGGATCGGCTGCGTAATCCGGCGGCCGAACAGGACGGAGATGATAAAGGTCAGCGCGAAGGCGACGACGGCCGTGGCGATGACGGTCGTTTTGATTTTGTCGATCGGGCCCAGAATGTCCCGGCGCGGCGTGACGATGGCCGCTTTCCAGCCGGTCGATTCGGAGACGATGTAAGAGACGAACTGCTCGTCGTCCTCCCCTTGCGCCCAGAACTTGCCCTCGAAGCCGTCCAGGCGGCTCAGCAGCCGATTCCCGGGAACCGGGGCGTCGGGCCGGGAATCGTAGACGAGGCCGTCGTGCCCGTCCAGCACGAGAATCCGGCTGTCGGCGGACAGGTCGTCGCTGCGGCCGATCCCGCGGAACAGATCGTCCCCGTATTCGACGCGCACGACGATAAAGCGCTCCGGATTGGAAAAGTCGCGGATCAGGATCGACGAGGAATACGCCGTTCCGGCCGCATCGGTCGTGCCGTCGCCCGAGCTGGGACCGTTGAAGAACACCTCTCCGTCTTTGGCCACCGTGCGCAAAAACCACTCGGAATTGCGTACCTGAGCGGGAGTCCACGGCTTGTAGTCGCCCGAGGCGGCGAGCAATTCCCCGTTGCGGTAATAGATTTGAAAACGGATGAAGCCGCGGATCGGCGTGGCGTTGAAGCTTTTCAAATACAGGTTCTCCAGCTTCTGCCGGAACAGGAACTTATTCTGCTCGCTCATTTCCGGGTAGGCGTTAATGCCGTCGATATATTCTTGGTCGTAGTAAGGAGCGAGCAGCAAATTGCGCTTGCTGCGAAAATCGTTGTCCATGTTGTTGGCGATCTGCCGGACGATCTGCACGTTGGCCGATTCGACCCGGCCTTTGATCGTGGAGGAGGAAATGGTGAAGGAAACGGTGCCGACGATGAGGATGGACAGCAAAATAATGACGAAATAGCTGAAAAGCAGGACCGTGCGAATTCGGGAGAAGAAGTCGCGAATTTTGCCGACCGTCGGATTTCCTCCTGCTTTCATCTTCGTTTCTCTCCCTTCTGCGACGATGCTCGTTCGTGTTTACAAATTATAAACCGATCGGAACGGGTTCACCAGTGCGGCGGCCTTGCGTACGGACAATCCTTCCTAAAATGCCGTCCGATTGAGCAGGAATCGTCGCTGGCGCTATGCTACGATTGCCGTATATCGAACGAAGGAGGAGATCCGATGACCAAGCGACCCAAGCTCGGCATCCAGGGTCCGGTGCTCGGCTGGAACGATCCGTGGAATGGGGCCGGCTCCGAGCGGATCATGCGGACCGGAACCGGCAAAATGCTTCCGCCGCAGGAGCCCGACGTCGAACCGGATACGTACATGGCGGCGCTGAAGGAACTGGGGGCGGATTTTTACGTTCACCATCTGTTTCCGGATTTGCGGGAGCTGCCCGCTCTGATCGAGGACTGCCGCAAATTCGGCCTCCGGCTCGTCGTCGGCAACGAATACGGCAATATCAACGGACCTTGGAGCAATGGCTCAAATCGCTACGACATTCCGATCGAGGCCGTACGGACGCTTGTCGACAGCGGAATGCTGGAAGCGCTGCTGTACGACGAGCCGGAGCATCTGCAGATCAACGCGGCGCAATATCGCAAGGGCGAATGGCTGCCGCACTGGGGAAATCTGCAGGCGGACAGCCTCCGGGAAGCGCACGGTCGATTCGTGGAGAAGGTCCGGACCGGGCTGGCGCCGTTAAGCGAAGCGCTGGGAGACGATCGGGCGGTCCTGTCGGAGCAGGTATTCCCTACGCTGTTTCACGCCCAGGCGAGAGCCGGCATGACCCCGGCGCCGAAAATCATGAAGGAGTCGTTTCATCCGCTGCAGCTCGGCACGGCGCTCGGAGCGGCGAAGCAGTACGGAAGAGCGCTCTGGATCTGCGCCGACCTGTGGGGGCCGGATACGGGACCGTGGCATACGCGCCTTTCCGGCTTTCCCGGACATTCCCCGGCCGAGTTCGCGTCCGCATTGCGGCTGGGCTATCATATGGGACCGTCGCATCTGTTCGCGGAAAATATAGACGGGCTGCTGCGTACAGGCGAAGAGCGGAAGCTGGAGGCGACCGAGTTCGGCGAGGAATGGCTGCGGTTCGTCAAGGACTACGTGCCCGCGCATCCGCTGCCTTACGATCATCGGCAAGCGCGGGCCGACATCGCGATCGTTCATTCCGACGACAGCAATTACGGGCAGAACGAGCGTCCGTTCGGCATCCGGGAGCTGCCGATGCCCGAGCGCAGCCAATCGATTTTTCACGCTTGGCACCTGGCCACGCATGGAGCCGTTCCCGCCCACGGCAGCTGCCTGCATATTCCGGGCTACAGCTTTCCGCGCCATGCGCTGCAGTACGGCGAGCCGCCCGCGCAGTACCCGTTGCGGGAAGGCGTGCCCGTCGGACAATACGGCGAGCCGATCCATCCGCTGTTCCAGCCGGCGAACGGCGTGCTGGCGTTCGACGCCTATGCGGCGGCGGAGGCGATCGGCTCGCCGCGGCTGATTGTGCTCGCCGGCAGCTACATCGGCGAAGAGACTCTGGCGGCATGCATGAAGCTCGCCGAACAGGGCGCCGCCGTTATCGCCGGAGACTGGCTGCTGCCGGAAGAGCTGCGCAGACCGCGGCGCTTCGGCGGCGGCGGCAGCTGGCTGCCGGTCGACAGCCTGCTCGGCGACGCGGCGAGGGACCATGCCGCGCCTTATCTCGGCTCCGCCAAGCTGTGGCGGCAGCACTTCGGCGAGCATACCGTCCGCATTTCGCCCGCGGACGAGAAAGGCTTCTCGCTCCACATCGAAATCGAATAATAATACGAAGAGGGCTGCTCCTTAAGAGTTATCCTAGTAAATCGATTCTGAAGCGACTATGTATGTTGAACTATAGATTCTACGTATAACAGCCGTATGAATGAAATTGTACGATTTTTCGTCGAAAACCATCGTACAAGATAATCTTTCACACACCTTTGTACGGTTTTTTGTACAAATCTGTTGCTACCGACGCTTTCTGGAGCACCTTTGTACGGTTTTTCGTACAAATCTTTTGCCACGGACGTTTTCCGGAGCTCCTTTGTACGATTTTTCGTTCTGTTCAAAACCGCCCGACCAAATAGGTATGAAGAAGAGTGCATGTGTCTCCTGAAGACTGCCTCGTACGGTCTTGAAATCCTCTTAACGGGGCTACCTTTTCGGATTTCAGGATCACGCTCTTGCATCGGAAGGAGACACATGCACCTTAATCCTTCATTATAATAATCTTGTAGGACAACTCGGATAGCTTGACATCCTCTTCATCCAATCGGCCGGATCTCATAGATCCGGCCTTGCCTTGCGTCGATCGCATGCTCCGTCGCCGCGACTTCCGTCAACGGCCCGCCTGTCTCGGCGCACAGCACCCGAACGGGATGCCGGCACGCCACGCGCAGCGGCCGATCCGCCGGCGCGGCAATGCGCGCCCGCGTCAGCCGGCCCCGTTCCCACTGCAAATCGACGGTGAAGCCGCCCCTCGCTTTGAGCCCGCTGATTTCGCCCTCCGGCCAAGCGTCCGGCAAGGCCGGGAGTAGGTCAAGCCGGTCTTCGTGCGATTGCAGCAGCATTTCGACGATGCCCGCCGCAGCGCCGAAGTTGCCGTCGATCTGGAACGGCGGATGCGCGTCGAACAGATTCGCGTACACGCCGCCCCGATGGAAGTCCATGACGCCGTCATCCTCGACCTCCACCAGCATGCGGCGCACGAGGTCGAACGCGCGGTTGCCGTCGCGAAGGCGCGCCCATAACGCGATTTTCCAGCCGATGCTCCAGCCCGTGCCGTCGTCTCCCCGCAGCTCCAGCGTCCGCCTCGCCGCCTCGTACAAATGCGGCTGCCGACCCTCGCCCCAGGCCGAACCGGGAAACAAATCGTACAGATGCGATACGTGGCGATGCTCCTCGTCCTCGTCGGCAAAATCATAATACCATTCCTGAATTTGACCCCGGCTGCCGATCTTCGTCGCGGGCAGCCTCGCCAGAACCTCCCTCAATTCCGGAAGAAGCTCGTCCTCCAGCCCCAGCAGCCCGGCCGCCTCGAGGCAATGGGTCAGCAGCTCGCGAATGAGGCTGACGTCCATCGTGGAAGCGACCGTCAGCGCCGGCCTTCTGCCGTCCGGCAGCCGGAAGCGATGCTCCGGGGAGGTGGAGGGATTCGTGATCGCCTCTCCCGCCTCGTTCGGCTGCACCCAATCCAGACAGAACAGGGCTGCCTTCCGGAGCGCCGGATAGGCTTTGCGCCGCAAAAACGCTTCATCCCCCGTGAACAGGTAATGCTCCCACAGATGCGCGCTGAGCCAGACGCCGCCCATCGGCCAATTCGCCCACAGCGGATTGCCGTCGCCGTAATTGCCCGGAGGCGCGGACTGCCGCCACAAATCCGAATTGTGATGCGCCGTCCAGCCTCTGCAGCCGTAATGGATGCGGGCGGTTTCCTCTCCGGTAACGGACAGATCCTCGACGAACTGCAGCAGCGGCTCATGGCATTCGCTCAGGTTCGCCGTTTCCGCCAGCCAATAATTCATTTGCAGATTGATGTTCAGCGTATAGTTGCAGCTCCAGATCGGCCGGATATGCGGGTTCCAGACGCCCTGCAAATTGGCCGGCTGCGTGCCCGGACGGGAGGAAGCCAGAAGCAGATACCTGCCGTATTGAAAAAACAGCGCGACCAGCTCCGGATCGTCCGCCCCATACTGGCGCAGCCGCTCGTCCGTCGCCCATTCCCGCGCCTCTTCGGGCAAAGCGGAAGGCAGGCGGAAGCGAACGCGCCGATACAGCGGCTTGTAATCGTCCTCATGCCGCCGCTTCAGCTCCGCGAACGGCCTCGCCATCGCTTGCCGGAGCCGCCGCTCCGCCAGCTCGCCCGGAGGGAAAGCGGCGCGGTCCGGCATCCGGTCGAAGCCGGCAAAGCTCGTCCCCGCCGTAAAATAAAACACGACCTCCGTCGCCTGCTCGATATGGATGCCCGTATGATCGACCCTCAGCCTCGCCCTGGCGTCCGTTCGGCAGGCCAGCCGGCCCTCGAACGCGATCGTGCGGCCGTCCGCTTCCGCCTCGTACTTGACCGGTTCGGGATCGCGCACGTAATTCGGGCTTACCTCATAAGGACAGTCGCCCCGCACCGCGTAGAACGCCTCGTCCTCCCCGCCGTCCCGCCAGGCCGTCGTCGAGCGCAGCGGGCTGTCCAGCCACGCCTTCAAGGCGAGCTTGCCCGGCCGGCTGACGGCGATGCGGTACACCAGCGCCTGATCGGGGTGCGAGGCGAACAGCTCCCGGGTATAGCGGACGCCGCCGATTTCGTAGCCGACCGTCGCGCAAGCCTCCTCCAGATTCAGAGAGCGCCGATAGCCGTCGGTGAAATGGCCGTGATAGAAGCGAATATGCCAATCGCCCAGCGGCATATAAGCCTGCGTATACGGTCCCATCATCCCCGCCTTGCTGAGCCGCTCGGCATCCTCGTAGCGCTCCTCCAGCACAGCCCGGCGAACCTCGGTGAGCGCCTGCAAAGCCCGCGGATTGTTCCAGTCGCGCGGATAGCCCGACCATAGCGTATCCTCGTTCAGACTGACGCGCTCCTGCTCGATCCCGCCGAACGCCATGCCGCCAAGCCTGCCGTTGCCGACCGGCAAAGCCTCGGTCCATGCTTCGGCTGGCCGATTGTATGTCAACTCCATCCCGATGACGCCCCCGTTCGTTTTACAGTCCGTACTCCGCGATCACCTCGGCCAGTTTGACCGGCTGTCCGCCCCGCTGAACGCTTCTGGTCATCGCTTCCATCAACGCCAGCGTATGAACGGCCTCCCGGGCGTCCGGAAGCGGCGCTTCGCCCCGATCCAGGCAGTCGGCGAAGTATTCGATGTAATTTTGATATTCTCCGGCATGATGGCTCTTGTTCTCGAAGCGGAAGTAGTAGCGCTCCTTGTCGTCAAAGGTATGCACCTTCGGTCCCTCTCCGGCGAAATGCGTGTAATACGTCAGGTTCGAGTATTCCGCGCGCGTCACGCCCTGCGTGCCGCGCAGCACGCAGCCGATCTGCGACTGGGCGTGCTGCCCGAGCGTTGGCAGCGCGTAATCCCCGGCCATCGTGGCGATCTGCCCCGCTTCGTTGCGGGCGACAAAACGCAGCGAATCCCACGCCTCCAGCCCGAACGCCCGCGTATTGCCGCTCGTGATCGCGTAGCCGGACACCTCCGACACGTCGGGAACGTACCAGCGCACGAGATCGACCGCGTGAATCATGAAGCCGTGGAACCAGCTGAAGCCCTGCTGCCTGCTCCAGCCTTTGTCCAGAAACCAGCGGCCGTCCGTAATGTAATGCGTCTCCACGACCGACAATTCGCCGTGCCTGCCCGCTTCGAAGTCCCGGCGCTGGTGGAGCATCGGCTCGAAATAACGCGTGCTCTGCCCGATAAACAGCTTGCGGTCCGTCTCCCGCATGAACGCGAGCAGCTTCGCGGCGTCGTCCAGCGAGGGCAGCACCGGCTTCGTGCAGATCGCATTCTTGCCGGCTTGCACCGCCTGCCGAATATGCGTGAAGTGAAGCTGATCCGGCGTATAGATCGCGATGACGTCGATCTCGTCGTTGGCCAGCATCTCCTCGTAAGAGGTCGTCCAGCGATGAAAATCGAATTCCTGCGCCCGCTGCCGGCACAGCTCCTCGTTCAGATCGCATACCATCGCCAGCTCCCACTGCTCGCTTTGCAGCGCGGCCGACATGATGCTGCGGCCTTCTCCCAGACCGATGACGCCCATCCGGTATCTTTTTGTCATGGTAATCTCCTCCCTCTCTCCTGTTCGCGCGCTAGCTTTTCAAAAACAGCTCGATGACCGGAATCGCCGCTTTCGGCTTCTTGACCGGCAGCTGCAGCGTCAGCATATTGGCCGGACGGCCTTCGTCGAACGCGCCCGCCTCCATCGTCAGCTTCTTCTCGCCTTCCACCATGCGGATTTCCGAAGCGTCGTCCAGCAGCTGCGCGTATTCGACCAGCCCCGAGAAATCCGCCAGATGAAGCTGCTTGAACGGCCATGCGAACAGATGCAGGTACAGGCGATTCGTCTTCGGATTGTACGTAAACCGGCAATCCTCCGGGCAGGCCGGCAGATGGGCGGGCGCGGCCGTGCAGCCGTGAATGGAGCGCGCATGCTTCCTCATCCAGACGCCGATCTCCTCCAGCCGCTCCACCGCCCGCTCGTCCAGCTCGCCGCGCGCGTTGGGCCCGACGTTCAGCAGGAAGTTGCCGCCCTTGCTCACCGTGTCGATCAGCATGCGTAAAATTTGCTCCGTGCTCTTCCAGGATTCCTCGTCCCGGTAATAGCCCCAGGAGCCGCTGAACGTATGACAGGCCTCCCACAGCACCGGCCTGCCGTCGATCTTGATCCACTCCCGCGGCTGATACTGCTCCGGCGTCGTAATGTCGCCCGGCACGCCCAGCCGATCGTTGATCAGAATGTTCGGCTGCAGCGAACGCACCATGTCCACAAAGCGCTCGCTCTGCCATTCGTCCTTGCCTTTCCCCGGGAAGCCCTCCTCAGACGGAATCGAGAAATCGAGGAACAGCACGTCGATGTCGCCGTATTCCGTCAGCAGCTCTCTCGTCTGCCCGTGCATATAATCCACGTAGCTCTGCCAGTTTCGCTGCGCGTCCATCGCGACGTATTCCTTGTCGTAGCGCATCGGATGCTTCACATCCACCGTATAGTCGGGATGGTGCCAGTCCAGCAGCGAATAGTACAGTCCCGTGCGGATGCCCTCCGAGCGGAACGCCTCCAGCATCGGGCGCAGCAAATCCTTGCCGCAAGGCGTATTGGTCGCCTTGTAGTCGGTCAGCTTGGAATCCCACAAGCAGAAGCCCTCGTGGTGCTTGGTCGTCACGACCATATATTTCATCCCGGCATCGGCCGCCAGCTTCGCCCATCTGACCGGATCGTACAGATCGGGATCGAAGCGCCGGAAATATTTCTCGTAATCCTCGTTGCTCAGAAATTCCCGGGAACGCATCCATTCGTGGCGCGCCCCCAACGCGTACAGCCCCCAGTGGATGTACAGGCCGAACCGCGCCTCGGTAAACCACTCGCTGCGCGGGTCGTGCGCCGCCGGCACGGTCTGCCGGGCCGCTGCGACTGCTTTCTCATTGTCGTAAGCCATTTGCGTTGCTCCTCCTTTAGCCCGTCTCTCTGTTCAGATTGCGATATTCGCGCGGCGTAACCGCATATTGCTCCTTGAAATGCTTGTGAAAATAGTTCAGCGACCGATAGCCGCATTCATAGGCGATGGAAGTGACGCTCAAATTCGAGGTGCGCAGCAGACGAATCGCCATCCGAATGCGCAGCCGGTGAATAAACGGCTTCGGGCTCGTGCCGGTCAGCAGGCGAAACGCCTCGTAAAACTGCGTCTTGCCCAGTCCGCTTCGGCGAATGACCGTCCGCATGTCGAGATCGCCCGTTACATGCTCGATCATATAGGCGACGGCATCCAGCAGTTTTTCCTCCACCGCCTGAACGGCGTCTTCCCGCTGCCCCGCCAGCTCCCTGCTCAAGCCTTCGTACAGATAGCCCAGCAGCTCGACCAGCTTCGCGTACTGGAGCAGCTGCCGTCCCGCCCAAGCGGCCGGGCCACCGTCATCCTGATGCGCGGCCAGGCTTTCGGCCGCCTTCAGCATCGCTTGCGCCCACGGCGCGTGCGGACCGATGACTTCGCCGCCGCACGCCGCATACAGCATCGCCAGCAGCTTGCCGCCCTGTGGCAGACCGAGCAGCAGCTCTACGGACAGCCGGATATGCAGCAGGCGGCACCCGGATGCGGCGGCCGGCACGACCGCCGTCCGCGCGCCGGACAGCCCGCCGATCAGACAGTCGCCGGCGTGCAGCGCCTGCTTCCAGCCGCCTCGCTCCGCATGCGCCTTGCCCGCGCACAGGCAGAGCAGCTCCACGGTATCGCTGCGGCCTTCCAGCGTCAGCGGCTGCCGGGTCTGCCTCCGGGATACGTGCCAAGAGCCGTCCGGGCGTTGCGTTTCCTGTTGCGATCGCAGTTTCATCACCTCTTTGCGCTCTTTACCCTTTGACCGAACCGGCCGTCATGCCGGAAATGATGAATCTCTGGCCGAGCAAGTAAATGACGATGACCGGAAGCGTCGTCAGCACGATGTCCGCCGACACCAGGTTCCAGTTGACCTGGAACCGGCCGAAGAAATTATACACGGCCAGCGTCATCGGCCATTTGTCCGAATTGTTCAGGAAGTACAGCGGATGGATAAAATCGCTCCACGAGCCCATGAAGTTCAGAATCGCGACCGTCACCAGCACCGGCGTCAGCAGCGGCATGACGACCGATACGAACAGACGGACCGGCGAGCAGCCGTCGACGATTCCCGCCTCGTCCAGCTCCCGAGGCACGCCTCCGACAAAGCCGTAGATCAGAAACACGCTGAACGGAATGCTGGACGCCGCCAGCATCAGAATGATGCCGGTCTGCGTGTTGATCAGATGCGTCCATTGCATCACCTTCATCAGGGTGACGAAGTTGGTCGGCATCGCAATCCCCATGATCAGATAAAAGTACATCGCCTTGTTCAGCCTGGTCCGGTTGCGCGAGAACACGTAGGCGGCCAGCGAAGCGAGCAGGATGCTGCCGACGGTCGCTCCGCACGCGTACAGCAAGCTGTTGAAGAACGACTGGATCAGCTTGCCCTCCTCGATGACGATCGAATAGTTCGACCATTGGAACGCCTTCGGCAGAGACATATTCATCCCGTTCGCTTCCGCTCTCGTCTTGAAGGAATTGACGACGACGAGCAGCAGCGGAATGAACATGATCGCGCTCAGGATCCAGGCAATGGAATTGCGCAGTATCGACAGGATTCCCCGTTGCATCATCGTTCGTCACTCTCCCTCGACATCAGGCGTATGACAAAGTAGCCGAGCACCGTCATGACGACGAACAGGACGGAAGACAGCGCCGTGCCCATGCCGTAATTTCCGGTGGAAAACTCCTTGAATATCGCCGTATACATGACGTCCGTCGCATAGCCCGGACCGCCGTTGGTCAGCACGTATACCGCTTCGAACACCTTCAGCCCATGCAGCAGGTTCAGCACCGTCGTGACCACGAGCGCCGGCACAATGAGAGGAATCGTAATGCGCAGCAGCTTCTGCCAGAAGTTCGCTCCGTCTATGGCCGCCGCCTCGTAGTAGGTTTTGTCGATCGACTGCAAGCCGGCCAGCAGAATGATCATAATGTAGCCGACCCCTTTCCATATATCCACGGCAATGATCGACTTGAAAGCCCAGTTCAGGTCGGTCAGCCATTTCTGCGTCATAAAGTCGAGTCCGATCGCCCGCAGCGTTTCATTCAGCAGCCCTGTGGCCGGATTCAGGATCGATTTGAAGATCAGGCCGACGACAAGCATCGGGACGATGGAGGGCATGAACAGCATGACGCGGTGGAACCCCTTCGCCCGAATGCCGTCGTTCAGCATAATCGCGAAGAGCAGGCCGAGCGCCGTCTTGAGCACGACCGTGCTGACCGTGAACACAAGCGTATTTTCGATATAGCTGAGATACTTCGCTTCGCCGGAGAAAATTTTCGCCAAATTGTCGAAGCCGACGAAATTGATTTCGTCCGTGTAGCTGTTCCAGTCGGTAAACGAATAATAAATCCCCATAATGCCCGGCAACACGAAAAAGATCGAATACACGACCAAAGCCGCGATGCCAAAATAAAACGGATAGACAGCTCGATTCATCGCAATTTCCCTCATTTCCCCTAGAATGAAGATTGGCAACGGCCATCTTCCAGGCCATTGCCAACCCCGATTCTTTCCGGCTCGCCGATCTTATTTCCAGTTCGGGTCCTGCGCCACCTTGGCCATTTCCGCGCGGCGCTGGTCGATGCTCCTCAGCACGTCGACCGGCTGAATGACGCCCGTCAGCATCGCGACGATATCCTTGCCGATGTCCATCCATTGCGGGTTTACATAGTTGACATAGTTCTGAATATCCGTTCCGCGCTTCGGATAGTTCTCGAACATTTTTTGCTGCTCGGCGGTATATTTGTTGTCCAGACCCGGGAAGTTCAGGTTGGAAATCGTCGGGTCGTTGTCCAGCATGTATTGCAGGTTTTCCTGTTGCGTCAGGAAATTGAAATACTGCTTCGCCTCCTCGATGTGCTTGGAGCCGGAGTAAATGAACTTGCTCGGCCCGCCCGGATTGATGTAGTAAATCTGGTTGTCCGTCAGCGGAATCGGGAAGAAGCCGATGTCATCGATCTCGAACTCCTCATACTCCTCCGCCACCTCTAGCGCGGCGCTCTGCGCCACCAGGCTCATCGCGAACTCGCCGGTGCCCAGCTTCGCCACCGTGTCGGAACCGGTATCGGACAGCGTGTTGTCGCCGAAGAAGCCCAGATCGTACATTTCCTTCAGCTGCGTCAAGGAATCCAACATCGCCTTGCTGTCGACGAACTTCTTCTTGTTCTGGTTCAGATCGTCATACAGATTCGGCTCCAGCTCTTCGTAGCGCGGCCCCGGCTCGGCGAACCACAGCACATGGTGCCAGCCGTCGGCGATCGGTTGGTAAATCGGCGTAACGCCGGCCTGCTGGATTGTCAGAGAGACGTTTTTGAACTCCTCGTACGTTTTCGGGATTTCCAGATTCAACTCGCTGAACAGCTTTTTGTTATACGCGATGACGAAGCTGCTGTAAGTGTCCCAGATCGTAAGCGCATACACTTTGCCGTTGGCGGTAAGCTGCTCCACGGACAGCGGGTCCTCGCGCTTCACCCATTCCTGATCGCTCAGATCGACCGCGTTTTTCTCGACGTTGTAATTCATTGTAATTTCGCTGTAGCCGCTCTGACCGCCGAAAATGTCCGGGCCTTCTCCGGCGTTCAGCTTCGTTTTCAGGACGTTGAAATACTGGTCGGAAGGCACGATCTGAAAATCGATTTTAATGCCGGTTTCTTCTTCGAACTTCTTCGCCAGCTCCATCTCGGTATCTTTGATCCAGCCCTGGCTCGCCATATACGTCAACGTCACGTTCTTTTTGCTCCCGCCCTGCTCGGAAGCTCCGCTAGCGCCGGCCGACGGAGAGGCATTGCCTTCATCGCCGCTGTTGCCCCCGCAGCCGGCCAGCACCGCCGTCATGACTAGAAGCACGGAAAGCAACGTCATCGTCCACTTTTTCATTCCCATAGTCCCCCTGTTCGTTGATCGCTAGCTCATCAATAAGATGATAATCTAAGTATAGTGAGCCGGGTCTTGCAGCTCCATAGATTAATCGAACCTAAACTTGTCTAAATTTAACCGCTTACATTCCTAAAATATTGAGGTATAATTTAATAACGTTTAGTTCAGTTTAGCTCCAAGGAGTCCGAACGCCATGTTTAAGAGTATGAGAGCCGCTTTGTTCCTGACGTATTCCTCCATTATCCTGATCGTATTTTCGACGTTCGTCTTCTTCTTCTATTCCTGGTCGACCGACCAGCTGCGCGGACAGGCGATGAGCGCGCTGGAAAGCTTCGGCGCCTCGATCCAGGACCAGATCGTTCAGCAGATCGACCAGCTGAACATGGTTTCCCTCAACGTGATGTACTCCAATCTGGTCAAGGAGCGCTTTGCCAGCTATATGTCCGACTACGCCGGCGCCGGTCAGGACCTGGGCGCACAGCAGCAGCGCGATAGGAGCAATAACGACGCCAAAGTGCTGACCGACGCGCTGACCGCCATTATCGGACCGTCCCGGCTGGCGGAACAAATCTATTTGTACGCCTTCAACGGCCGCTATTACGGCACCGGCTTCGACAACCGGGAGCAAGCCTACGCACCGGAGGACAAGCCGTTTATCGGGCAGCTGCTGCAGGGGCCGCCCGGCAAGCTCGTTTCCGATCCGAACCTCGACTTGCAGCTGTCCAAATATAATTCCTCCGAAGCCGGAAAGTACTCGATTTCGCTGTACCGGCTGCTGTACGACGAGTACAACGTGCCGATCGGCGCCATCGAAGTGAAGCAGTACGCGCACCGCATTCTTGCGAGCGCCGCCGATTTCGAGCGCAACAATCCGTATAACGGACATATTTACGTGCTCAATCGGGACGGCCGGATGATCTACCCGTTCGATCGCGACAGCGGATTGGAGGAAGCCTTTCGCAGCCTGATCGCCCCGATCGACAAGGGCCGCGAATATGATCGCAGCTTTCCTTTCACCGATCCCGTCACGGCGGAGAAGCAGCTGCTGTCGCTGCAATATTCGCCGGCGACCGGCTGGTACACGATCCTCGCGACCTCGGAAAGCGACTTGTTCCGGCCGCTCAAGCAATTTACGTTTCAACTGTTCGGCACCGCCTTTGCGCTCATTGCGCTCGGCATCGGCCTGATTTTCTACGCGGCCAACAAAATTACGTTTCCAATCTATCGGATTCGACGCGCGGTGCGCAACTTCTCGTTCGAGCATATCGGCTCCAACATCATCGCCCAGCAGAAAATGAAAAGCGGCTTCATCGAGCTGGACGAGCTGCACGACGCTTTCCAGAGCATGAGCGAGCGGCTGAAGCAATCGCTAGACAACCTGCTGCTGGCCGAGGCGCAAAGCCTGCAAGCGCAGTTCAACGCCCTGCAGTCGCAGATGAATCCGCACTTTCTGTACAATACGCTGGCCAATCTGCAGGAAATGGCCGAGCAGCGGATGAACGGGCCGCTGATCGCGACGATCGAGCATATGTCGGACTTTTTGCGATACATTACCTCGAAGGAGCGGCAAGTGCCGCTGCAGGACGAGCTGACGCACACGATCAATTATTTGGAAATCAATAAAATGCGCTTCGGCGAGCGGCTGACCTACCGCGTTTCCGTGCCGCGGGAGCTGCTGGCGCAGACGGTGCCCAAGCTGGTCCTGCAGCCGCTGGTCGAAAACAGCATTAAATTCGGCACCTCGCAAGCGCCGCCCTGGCGGATCGACATCATCGGCTCCATGACCGACGCCAGCTGGCAGATCGAAGTGAAGGACCGCGGCGGCGGCTTCGAGCCGGACAAGCTCGCCCAATTGCAGGCCAGACTCGCCTCGCTGGAGAAGGAGAGCGGCCTCCCGGCCCTGGAGCTGAACGGCATGGGCCTGCTCAACATTTATTTAAGATTGAATTTGATTTACGGCGAGCATAAAATTTTCGAAGCGCGCAACAATTCGGAAGGCGGAGCGTCCATACGCATCGGAGGCCTGCTGCAGAAGGAGTGATCGGCAATGCGAAATATGACATTTTCAACGGTGATTGCGGAGGACGAGGATCTCATTCGCAGCGGGCTGGTCCGCAAAATCGAGCAAAGCCGGAAAAGCTTCGCCGTCGTCGGCGAAGCCGCTCACGGCGAAGAGGCATTGGAGCTCGTCAGGCGGTTGCAGCCGCAGCTGCTCGTCACGGACATTCGCATGCCCGTGATGGACGGCCTGAAGCTGATTGAAGAGGTTCATAAATATTATCCGCGCACCGCCGTTATCGTCGCCAGCGGATACGCCGATTTCGAATATGCCCGGAAGGCGATGAAGTTCAACGTCAAGCACTATCTTCTGAAGCCGATCAAGCAGCAGGAGCTGGCGGAGGTGCTGGACGATATTCGGGCGCAGCTCTCGAAGGAGCCGATCGTCGAAACGAACGATATCGAGAAAACGGTGCAGCGCGTGCAGCAATATTTGCGGGAGCATTTTCACGAGGATATCAGCCTGGAGCAGCTTGCGAAGCAGTTTAACTTCTCGTCCGCGTATTTAAGCAAAATATTTCTCAAGCACGCCGGCGAAGCGCCTTCGAAGTACATCGCCGCTTTAAGGATCAATGAAGCGAAGCGCCTTCTTAAGCAGCGCAAAGACCTGCCCGTCAAGACAGTCGGCGAGCAGGTCGGCTACAGCGATCCGTTTTATTTCAGCCGCATTTTCAAGCAGGCTACGGGCATGACGCCGCGGGAATATCAGAAGTGAACGCGCGAATAGGCAGTCCCCGAGGGCCCATCCGCTTTCCCTCTTTTCTGTGTAGAGCATTATTCTCTTTTTAACCTGCGGGGGGACGGTTTAAAAGTCGCGAGGAACGGCCGTATGGCCATGCGAAATCGCGTATTGGGGAAATTGACAATTGGGGAAATTTAGAGTTGAAAATGCTTACAGGTAGTCGTATAATGAGGTCGTTGGAAATCCGAAACGTTTTGGAAGGTTGAGCAATAGTGACAACGATTAAGGATTTAGCGAAGGCGGCCGGCGTGTCCGTGACGACGGTATCCCGGGCGCTGAACGGTTATAGCGATGTCAGCGATGAGACGCGTCGCAAAATCAAGGAAATCGCCGAAGCGATGAAGTACCGCCCGAACGTCGTGGCGCGAAGCCTCGTCACGAAGCGGACGAAGAGCATCGGCGTTATCCTGTCGGAGATCAACCGCGAAGGCGCCAAGGACGCGTTGGCGTTCGAGACGCTATGCGGAATCAACGATCGCGCCGTCGAGCTCGACTACGACATTCTGCTATTCAGCACGAACCCGAAGAAGCAGCTGTCCAAGTCGTACGCGGATCTGTGCCGCGAGCGCAACGTGGACGGAGCGATTCTGTCCGGGCTCCGCGTCAACGATCCGTACCTTCACGAGGTGCTGAATCATCCGGATTTTCCGTGCGTGTTAATCGATATTCCGGTGGAGAGCGACAATATCGGCCACGTCACGACGGATAACGTGCGTGGAGCGACGGCCGCGGTCGAGCACCTGATACAGCTCGGTCATCGTCGCATCGCCATGATCAACGGACATGACGAAGCCGCGGTCAGCCGGAATCGGCTGGAAGGCTATCGCCGGGCGCTCGAGCAGGCGGGCATTCCGTTCCATGAAGAGCTCGTCTTCAACGGGCAGTTCAAGGAAGCCGGCGGATTCGAAGCGATGAACGAGATTCTGATCAAGCATCCGGACGTTACCGCCGTCTTCTCGGCTAGCGACCTGATGGTGCTCGGCGCGCTCAAGGCGCTCGAGAAGGTCGGACGCAAGGTGCCCGAATCGATGTCGATCGTCGGCTACGACGATATCGCCATCGCGTCCCACTGCCACCCGCCGCTGACGACGATCCGGCAAGACCGGTACGAGATGGGCTATCAAGCAGCCCAACTGCTCGTCGATTTTTTGGACCGACGCAACGTGAAGCGGAAGATCGTCCTCCATTCGGAGCTGATCGTACGCAACAGTACCGCCGCCCCGCCGCGCGAATAAGCCGGGGCGTCCTCTTCGCCCGATTTCCGAAACGTTTCGGACTTCAGCGAGAGACACGACATCTCTTTTTTGGCCCTTTTTCCGAAACGTTTCGGGTTTTGAAGATGGGTATTCTAATCCGTAATTGGTAGCCGTATTGGAATTCCGGAATTGCGAAGCAAGGAGCTGCATTCATCATGAACTACAGAGTCATTAAAGAGAACGACCTATTCTTGCTGACGGACTTGGCGGGAGACATTCCGCTGGATCAGACCGAAGGACTCGGCCTGTATATGCGGGACACCCGGTTCCTCAGCCGCATGGAGCTGCTCATTAACGGCAAGAAGCCGATCGTGCTCTCCTCGGAAGCCGATCAGAACTACGTGTCCGCGATCATTCTGACGAACCCGCACATGGAAGAAGGCGAGAAGCTCATTCTGTGGCGGGAATCGATCGAGATCAAGCGGACCCGCTACATCTTCAAGGACGTCCTGTACGAGACGATCGAAGCGACGAATTACAGCCCGTACGCGTGCTCCTTCGAGCTGTCCTTACGCCTGGACGCGGACTTCACGGACATGTTCGTCGTCCGGGGCTTCATGAACGGCAAGTTCGGCGCCAAGAGCGAGACGGTGGTCGGCGCCGCGGACATGAAGCTGGGCTACGACGGGTCGGACGGCATTCGCCGCGAGCTGAAGATCGATTGGTCGGGCCACGCGGCTAGCGCGGACGCCGGCGGCACCGTGACGTTCCCGATGTCGCTGGAAGCTGCGCAATCGGCCGAGGCGACGTTCCGGATCATGCCGATCATCGACGGCGTCGAGCCGGCGATCTATCCGAAGGACGAAGCGCTCGCCACTCTGCGGGCCGACTATGCGAATTGGCTGAACACGTCGACGATGTTGGAATCGGATCTGCCGATCGTCGACAGCCTCTACGACCGCGGCATGCAGGACTTGCGCGTTCTGATGACCGATATCGGCTACGGGCAATTCCCGGTCGCGGGATTGCCGTGGTACGCCGTGCCGTTCGGCCGCGACAGCTTGATCACCGCGCTGCAGATGCTTCCGGTCCGTGCGGACGTCGCACTCGGAACGCTGCGCACGATGGCCGCGTTCCAAGGGACGAAGATCGACCCGTGGCGGGACGAGCAGCCCGGCAAGATTATGCACGAGCTGCGCAAGGGCGAGCTGGCCAACACGAATCAAGTGCCGTTCACGCCGTATTACGGCACGATCGACGCCACGCCGTTGTTCCTCGTACTCCTGGCAGAGTACGTGAAGTGGACCGGCGACTACGACGCTCTCCGCGAGCTGATGCCGACCGCGCTGCGCGCGCTCGATTGGATCGCGGAGTACGGAAGCAGAGACGGCGGCGCGTTCGTGTCCTACTTCCAAGAGTCGTCCAAGGGCATCGCCAACCAAGGGTGGAAGGACTCCGCGGATTCCGTCGTCCACCGGGACGGCGCGTACGCGAAGGCGCCGATCGCTCTCGTCGAAGTGCAAGGCTATGTGTATCAAGCGAAGCGTCTGCTCGCGGAGCTGTTCGCCACCGTGCCGGCCGGCGACTCCGCCTTCGAATGGAGCGGCTTGAGCGCTCGCCTGGCGGCGGAAGCGGAAGCGCTGCGAACCCGGTTCGAGCAGCAGTTCTGGATGGAGGACGAGCAGTTCTACGCGATCGCGCTGGACTGCGACGACAAGCAAGTCATGTCGGTCACGTCCAACCCGGGCCACGCGCTCATGTCCGGCTTGTTCTCGCCGGAGCGCGCGGCGGTTGTCGCCAAGCGTCTCGTCGCGCCCGACCTGTTCGGCGGCTACGGCATCCGGACGATGGCGGAAGGACAGACGGGCTATAACCCGATGAGCTACCACGACGGGAGCGTATGGCCGCACGATAACTCGATGTGCCTGATGGGCTTAAGCTCGCAAGGCTTCCAAGCCGAAGCGATGACGGTCATCGAAGGGCTGCTTAAGGCGGCCGCGCACTTCGAGAACAACCGGCTGCCCGAGCTATACTGCGGGTATGACGCCGAACGCGGCCGTCCCGTCCGTTACCCGGTCGCCTGCTCGCCGCAAGCGTGGGCGGCGGGCACTCCGCTCGTGTTCATGACGTCGATGCTTGGCCTTCGCCTCGATTACGCGGCGAAGAAGGTGTCCCTGCAACCGAGCTTGCCGGCCGGCATGAACCGTCTGGCAGTGTCTAATGTGCGAATCGGTGAAGGCTGCCTCGACGTTCGCGTTGAGCGAGTCGGCGGCGGCTTCGAAATCGAGATCACGAGCAATACGACCGGCTGGTCGGTCGAGAAGCGACCCAACAGAACTTATTCCATAGGACAAGGTGGTAACATCAATGACTAACGTAATGGAGAAAGTATGGAAAGTATCCCTCGTCACCGTATTATCCGCATCCGTGCTCGCCGCTTGCGGCAACGACGATTCCGGCAATAACGCATCCTCGGGCGCCTCGCCGTCGGCCTCGGCCGGCGCATCGGCTTCCGCGTCCGCGACGGACGAAGGCGGCGAGATCACGATCTGGAACGCGGGCATCATGTCCAATGACGACAGCGGCGAGATCAGCAAGGACGACCTCCCGCTGTACAAGACGATCAAGGCATTCGAAGAGAGCAACCCGAACTACAAGGTTAACGTCGTCGATTACAGCATGGACCAGCTCACGCAAGCGTTCACGGCGGCCAACCTCGCGAAGGAAGGACCGGACATCGTGGCGATGTGGGCAGGCTCCATGACGCTCGGCTACAAAGACTATCTGGTCGACCTCAGCGGTTATCTGAACGACGCCGAGAAGCAAGAGTACGACACTTCCGATATTACGCACGTCGGCTTCGATCAATCAGGACGGAACATCGGCTTGCCGCTCGAGGCGTCGACGTACCAGATTTACTACAACAAGCAATTGCTGTCCGACGCCGGCTACGCGGACTTCCAGCCGAAGACGTGGGACGAGCTCCTCGCCGCCGCGCAGAAGCTCAAGGACCAAGGTCAGACGCCTCTCGTCGTCGGCGACTCCGGCGGCGCGATGAGCACGTGGGCGGTCAGCGAATTCCTCGGCGATCTGCTCGGCTCGGACGGTCTGAAAGGCTACCTGACCGGTGAGACGAAGGTGAACGGGGATGCGTTCAAGCAGAGCATGGAAGCTTGGAAGCAATTGTTCGATAGAGGGCTGACGAACAAAGACTTCATCTCCATGGACGACGGAACTGCGATCCGCACGTTCGTGAACGGAGACGCCGCGATGGTCCTGCATGGTAGCTGGGCGGTTCGCGACTTCTCGACGATGGGCGACAACGTCGGCATCATCAAGCTGCCGGCCATTACGGCGGACGCGCCGTTCGCCGATACGATCGTATCGCAGCCGGTCATCAACCTGAGCGTCACGACGTATACCAAGCATATCGACAAGTCGGTGGAGCTCGCGAAGATGCTGTCCAGCAAGGCGTTCAAGGAAGCGACGAGCGCGACGATGTACAAGGACCCGACGAGCCTCGCTCTCGCGACGCAGAGCATGAGCTGGGTTCAAGAAGGCCATAACGTGATCGGCTTCGACTCGATCGTCAAGGCCGACGCCGCGAACGAATTTTACAAGATGGCTCCGTCCGTCATGAGCGGACGTGAGAAGCTCGATGCGTTGGCATCCAAAATGGACGATCTGAATCAATAACGCGCCGCGCGGAAGGGGTATCCCGCGATACCCTTTCCATCAAGCGGAGGCGCTCGGTTTATGGATCGCGAAGGAGTGCAACCTGCGATGAAAAACTCGGCATTGCGACGTAAGCAGACGATCGCCGGATGGCTGTTCTCGGCCCCGGCGCTCCTTCTGTTTACGGCGTTCGTGCTCATCCCTATCATCTATGTTTTCGTCTACAGCTTCACGAAATGGGACGGCATGGGAACGCCTCGTTTCATCGGCTTCGACAACTATACGTCGATCTTCGGATCATCCGAATTCCGCACGGCAATCAGCAACAACTTCAAGTTTCTTCTCGTTGGCGTGCCGATCTGGACGTTCTTCCCTCTTGTGATCGCCGTTCTGCTTCAGGACGAGGTTCGCGGCTGGAGGTTCTTCCGTTCGGTCTACTTCTTCCCGACCGTGCTCTCCACGGCAGTCATCAGCACGCTGTTCAAGTCGTTCTTCCTGTACGCGGGGCCGGCGAACAAGCTGTTAGGATTGCTCGGCATCGCGCCAATCGAATATTTCGCCAACGGCAACATCGCGATTTTCCTCGTTATTACGATCATTAACTGGGTCGGCTTCGGCTCCGCCGTCCTGATCTACCTGGCCGGCATGAGCAGCTTCTCGGGCGAAGTGTTCGAGGCGGCCTATCTGGACGGAGCGAACTGGTTCCAGAAAGTCATATATATCACCCTGCCGCTGCTGAAACCGACTATTCAACTGACGGTCATGCTGAACGTGTTGACCGTGTTCACCGCGTTGTTCGGCTATATCTTCATGATGACCGGGGGCGGCCCGGGCTACGAGACGACCGTCATCGAATACTTGCTCTACCTGAAGGCGTTCAAGACGCACGATTTCGGCTACGCCTGCGCGCTCGCCGTCGTTCTGTTCGCGATCGTATCCGTCATTACGCTCGTCCAGTTCAAATTAACCAACGGCAAAAACGAATCGGTGGTGTGACCATGAAAAAGATGACGATAAGGGAAGCTATCGTGCTTCTCGTTCTGTCTCTGCTTGCCGTCGTTACTCTATTCCCGCTCGCATTCATGGTACTCACCACTTTCAAGACGCGCAACGAGTATATGAAGAGCTTGTTCGGCTGGCCGGAGCACTTCGGGTTCCACAATTATAGCGTCGTAATGGATAGCTTCGACTTCTTCCGCATGAACATGAACTCATTTATCGTAACGATATCGGCCGTGCTGCTGTCGCTTCTGGTGACGAGCATGCTCGGTTTCAGCCTGTCCAAGATCGAGTTCGGAGGCAAGAAGCTGATCGCCGCGCTCGTCATCTCCGGTATGTTCATGCCCGGACAAGTGCTGATCATTCCGGTGTACAGCATGATGATCAAGCTGGGCCTCGTGAACAGCCATCTCGGGCTCGTCTTGTTCTACGTCGCGACGTCCATCCCGTTCGGGACGTTCCTGATGATCGCGAACCTGAAGAGCATGCCGAAGGAACTGATCGAATCCGGTCAGATCGACGGAGCGGGCTTGTTCCGCATCTATCGCAGCATCGCGCTGCCGATGCTCGCGCCGACGCTCGCGACGGCCGGCATCCTGAACTTCATCAGCTACTGGAACGAACTGCTGTACGCGATGGTGCTGCTGCAGAAGGAAGAGCTCCGCACGATCACGGTCGGCGTCGCTTCGATGGCGAACCGGTTCGGCGGCAACGCGCCGTTGCTCTACGCGGGCTTGCTGCTCACGTCTATTCCGGTTATCGTGATCTACTTCGTGTTCCAGCGTTATCTGGTCAAAGGAATTACTGGAGGTGCCGTCAAATGAGTCATTCCGTTCATTCCGAGGCGAAGCGATCGAGCTCTCTTGCTGCCGGCGCTCTCGTTACGGAATATTGGCGCGAATTCGCATGCGCATCGGCGGAAGGCGTCGAGCTCCGCGAGGCGTTCAGTCTGGAGGAGCATGTCGGCGACAGGCCGATCAAGGTTGTCTATTACGAAAGCGCCTGGGGACGCGAATACGCGCCGAAGGAAGTCGCGCTTTGGGACGAGCCGCTGCGTATCGAGAGCTTGAAGGGACGTTCGTCGGCGGAAGTTCATCCGCAAATCTTCGTATACGGCGCCAGCGGTGCGATCTATTCGTACGCCGTCGCCTGGTCGGGCAACTGGGTGCTCGAGCTCCGGCCGGATCGATCCGGCTTCACGATCAAAGGCGGCTTAAGCGACCGGGCATTCTGCAAGAAGCTTGCGTTCGGCCGGAGGTGGACGACGCCGAAGGTCGTCGGCGCGACTTCCGCTTCCGGCTCTCTGAACGAGATCGGCAACGCGATGCGGGCTTGGGCGGCCGACCGGATTCCCCGCAACGCGCTCTCCGACTTGCTGCCCGTGGAATGGAACCATTGGTGGGCGTACGAGGACAAGTTGATTAACGAGGAGACGTTCCTTCGCAACGCTGACGCCGCGGCGGCGATCGGCGTCGAGGTATGCACGCTGGATGCCGGATGGTTCGGCTCGGACGACGAGGGGGAGCATTGGTTCGACGTCCGCGGAGATTGGCATAAGGTGAACGCCAAGCGGTTCCCGCGCGGCATTCGCTACTTGTCGGACTATGTGCGCTCCAAGGGCATGAAGTTCGGTCTCTGGTGCGAGATCGAGGGCTTGGGCGCCAAGGCCGACCTGTGCAACGAGCACCCGCGGTTGGTCGCCAAGCGCGACGGCGCGTTCTTGGGCTATGTGTGCCTCGGGAGCGAGGAAGCGCAAGCGTGGGCGATCGGCACGTTATCGGACTTGATCGAACGGTATGCGTGCGATTGGATAAAGCTGGACTTCAACCTCGACCCCGGGCTCGGGTGCGATTGCGCGGATCACGGACACGGTCCGGACGAAGGGTTGGTCGCCCATTACGAGGGCTTGTACCGCGTGTTGGAGACCGTCCGCGGGAAGTACCCGGAGGTCGTGCTCGAGAATTGCAGCTCCGGCGGGCTTCGCACAGATCTTGGGATGATGGCTCATATGCATCTGAACTTCTTGAGCGATCCGGACTATTCCGAGCATCAGCTGCAGGCGTTCTGGGCCGCGACGCTCAGCTTGCCGCCGCAGAAGTGCTTGCATTGGATGTGGTCGACGACCGTCGGCGCCGAAGACGCGAGACCGTTCCCGTCGTTCGACTTGTCGGACGCGTCGGTGTCCGATGGGGAACTCGCATACCATATGCGAGCGGCTATGTTGCACGCGTTCGGCTTGTCTCACCGGCTTCCTGCCTACGGGGAGGATACGCTGGGCAAGCTCGGCGCGCATATTCGGTTCTATAAGGAGCAGGTGCGCGATCGCATTCGCGACGCGGCTTTCTTCCGGTTGACGCCCCAGGCGGGACGCGGCGGGACGGGGGCGGGCTGGAACGCGTTCCAGTTCGCGCGTCCGGACGGCGAGGGCTGCGCGTTTATTTTCCGCTTAGCGCACGGGGAAGACGATATGCGCATTCGGTTCGAGGGCTTAACCGAAGGGCGTGCGTATTCGGTCGAGGATATCGATGTGGGCCGTTCGTGGCGGCTCGACGGGCGATCGCTCATGAGGGACGGCCTCGTCTTCGACGACGTGGCACCGCTCCGTTCCCGGTTCCTGACGATCGTGCCGCTCTCGGAAGGAAGCGAGTAGCGCATGGGCAGGCTCGTATTATTAGGCTGCTTGGCTTACGTGGTCGTCGGCTTCGGGCATCTCGCCATCGGCTCCGTCATGGAACCGATGGTTCGCGCGTACGGCATTTCGTACGCAGAAGGCGGCCAGCTGATTATGAATCAATTCCTCGGCGTCATGTTCGGCATGATGGTCGCTCCGTGGTTGATCCGTCGCTTCGGCAAGAAGACGCTGCTGTTCGCGGCATTGGGGACGATGGTCGTCGCCGAAGCGATCTTCGTCGCGCAGCCGCCGTGGGAATGGATGCTCGTTGTCGGTCCGTTCGCGGGCTTCGGGTTCGGAACGACGGAAGCGGTCGTCGGCGCGTTCATTATCGGTTCCGCCGCGGGAAACGCCAACGTGGCGATGACCCGAGTGGAGACGTTCTTCGGCATCGGGGCGCTCGTCATGCCGTTCGTCGGGTCCCTGCTCATCTCCGAAGGCCTCTGGAAGCTGACGTTCGGCTTCGTGTCCTTATTGACGCTGGCGACGCTGGTGCTGTGGATCCTGTTCTGGCCCGATATTCTGGATCGCGAGGGCGGATACGCCGCGGATGAAGCGGCGGCGAAGGAGCCCGGCGTCACGAAGAGGCGCGCGACCTTGATTCTCGGCGTATGCGCCGTGTTCTTCGTCTTGTACGTCGGGCTCGAGATGAGCTTCACGCATTACTTGCCGTCCGTGCTCGTGCAGAACAACGGACTGTCCGAATCCCATGCCTCGTTATCGTTGGCAGTGTTCTGGGCGGCGATCACGATCGGGAGATTGTTCACTGGCCATATCGCGGACCGGATCGGAGAAGGGTCGTACTTGTTCGCCGCTTGCGTGGCGTCGGCGGCGGTGTTCGCGCTGATGGGCGCGGCGGATCATGCCACCGCGTTGTTCGTGCTCGTATTCCTGGCGGGGCTTGCCATGTCCGGCATGTTCGCCGTCGCCTTGGTGTTCGCGAACCGCGCGGTTCCGGGCATAACGGACCGCGCGACCAGCCTGCTCATGGCGTTCGGCGGACTCGGCGGCGCCTTGGTTCCGAAGCTGACCGGGCAGGTGCTCGACGAGCAAGGACCTGATGCGACGAGGTGGCTGTATGCCGTGTTCGCGATTGCGTTGGTGTTCGTCATCGCAGGGGCCGTTCGCGCGGCGAAGGGATCGCCGCAAGGCCGAATCGATGCCAAGAAAGCTTAATTATAGCCCTAATCGGTGATCGCCATGAAGGGGGAGGCCGCAAGGCTCCCCGAGGGCTGCCCTATTCGTTATTTCCCTATTTCCCTTGCCCGGAAGATTTCAGCTCGTGATAAAGCTGAAGCTTCGCGTACAGATCCTCCAGAATAAACCGGGAATCCACGCTTGTGTACACACGAATTTGCCTGCGCGTCCCGGAGTGGACATAGCCCATATCCTCCCGAATCTCCGGCGCGTGCCGCAGCTCGTAATCGAAGTTCTGATCGTCGATCAGCAAGGATACGGCCGGCGAATCGCCCATATTCCACGATTCCCCGGGCGGCCAGCGCGGCGAATGAATCGGCAGGAGATTGAATTCCTCCAGCTGCCGGAACAGGTATTCTCCGATTTTCCCCCACGGCCTCACCTTGACGGCAAGCTCCGCCAGCGAGACGCGCGGCATTTTGTAGACATCCCTCGGAACCTGCCAGAGCGGAATGTCGGACCCGAACACGAGGTTGGCCGCGGCGATATCGTTGCCCAGATTGAATTCCTCGCCGCCGTGCGGATAAGCGCCGCCGCCGATCCAGACGGCCGTCAGCCTTCCGGCGATTTGGGGTTTGGCCTTGTAGGCCGCCGCAAGATCGGTAATCGCGCCGAGGAAGATCGCGAACAGCGGCTCCCGCGCATCGTCCCGCATCGCTTCGTCGATGAGGAACTGCGCGCCTTCGCTGACGGCCGGGGCGTCGGGATTCAGACGCCCGGGGGAGCCCCTGTATACCGGATAATCCCCGCTCATGTCCATCAACTCGAGAATCCGCTTGATCTCGTCGTAGGATTGCTCCATCGACACGTCCGTTCGATGCGTGCCGAAATGCGTCGCGACAAAGCCGCGAATGTCCAGCTTGGGCGTCAGCAGCGCCTGCACGATCGCGTACTGGTCGTCCGCCTCGTTCGCCGCATCGGTGTTGACGATGACGCGCACGCGCTTGTTGGCCGGAACCCGATAAGGAAATTGTTCGAAAATGGCGTTCACCTTCAGCTCCCCTTCCCTATTGCCGGCTATTTTCAAGGACAAGTACGCTCTCGAACAGGTACTCGCCCGAGCCGATTTCGAATACGGCGGCGGTCGCCGACCGGTCGGCCAGCTTCCAGCCGGACGCCGATGCCGCCCCTTCGACGGACTGGCCGTCTACGCGGAAGTCGCCGCCCGGAACGATAACCGTCGCCGTCGTGTTCGCCGGAATGCGCACGGCAAGCCGGAAGCTTCCATCGGACGTCCGCTTCCATTCCGAGGTCACAAGACCGTACAGCGATTCGTACTCGGCCTTCGCCTCGTTAATCTTGCCTCCCGGCTGCGGGCGAACGATCGCATGGCGGAAGCCAGGTTTGGCCGGATCGGCTTCGATGCCCGCCATGTAGCGGAACATCCATTCGCCGACGGAGCCGAGCGAATAATGGTTGAACGAGTTCATCGAAGGCGTCTGGAAGCCGTTATGCTCGGTCCAGCCGTCCCAGCGCTCCCAGATCGTCGTCGCTCCGTGCTTGATCGAGTACATCCAGGACGGGAACGCTTCCTGGGTAAGAAGCGTATAGGCAACGTCGAGCCGTCCGCTGTCCGTCAGCGCGGGCAGCAGATAGCCTACGCCGAGGAAGCCGGTCGACAGCCGATCTCCCCGATCGCGAATATTGTCCGCGAGATGAGCGATCGCCTTGTCGCGGAGACCGTCTTCCAGCAGGCCGAACTGCAGCGCCAGCACGTAGACGGTCTGCGTCTCGCCGCGAATGCGCCCCTCCTCGTTGACGAACGCGCGGCGGAAGGCGGCGGCGATGTCGCCGAACAGCCCCTCGTAATGCGCTTCGTCTTCCGCGTTGCCGAGCACTCCGGCAATACGCGACAGCAGCTTCGCGCTGTAGGCGAAATAAGCGGTCGCCAGCACCTCGTTCGGCGTATCGGCGTCAATCGACAGCCAGTCGCCGTAGTTGGCGTAGTTCGGGCGGACCAGACCGTCGCTGTTCGCCTTCAAATATTCGACCCAGCGCACCATTGCCCCGTAATGGGTTTCGAGAATGCGGGTATCCCCGTACATCAGGTACAGCGTCCACGGAATGACGACGCCCGCGTCTCCCCAGCCCGCGTTGTCCGGCGCGAACCAGTTGAGCCGGGTATTCCACATTTTGTGACGAATCCACCCGGCGTCCGGGGCCACGTCCGTGAAGGCGCCCGACGGCTGCTGCGCGTCGATCATGTCCCACATGAATTTGGTGAAGAATCGGGACACGTCCATATTGTAGGAAGCCGTCCGGGCGAAAATCTGGGCGTCCCCGGTCCAGCCGAGCCGCTCGTCCCGCTGCGGGCAATCCGTCGGCACGGACAGGAAGTTGCCTCGCTGGCCCCACACGATGTTCGAATACAGTTGGTTGACCATCTCGTCGTTCGTCTGCAGCCGCCCGGTGCGCGGCGTGTCGGAATGAACGACCTTGCCGACGATCGTATCGAGATCCGCTTCGCCGGGATAGCCGATCAGCTCGACATAGCGGAAGCCGTGAAACGTGAAGCGCGGCTCGTAGCTTTCCAGGCCTTCGCCCTTCAATGTATAATGATCCTGCTGTACGGCGACCCGCAGGTTGTCCAAATACAGCGACCCGTCCGGATTGAGCATCTCCGCGTGGCTCAGCGTAACCTTCAGGCCGCGCGCGCCCCGAACCTTCACTTCCGTCCAGCCGACCATATTTTGTCCCATATCGTAAATGTAGGTGCCCGCTTCCGTGCGCCGCACGGAAATCGGCTTCATCGTCCGGGTGATGCGCACCGGAGGCTCGAGCGAAGCGGTCAGCAGGCCGTTGTATCCCGGACGGACATCCGGCCGCTCCCAGCCCGAATCGTCGAAGCCGGGACGATCCCAGCCCTCCAGCTCCAGACGCGCGTCGTACGCTTCGCCCTTGATCATGTCGGAGTATTGGATCGGCCCGCGGGTCGTGCGCCAGGACGAATCCGTCGCGACGATGCGCTTGGTGCCGTCGCTCAGCTCGACATGGAGCTGCAGCAGGAAAAACGGCCGCTCCCCGTACACCTTGTTGCCCAGGAAGCCGACGGTTCCGCAGTACCAGCCGTCCCCGAGCACGGCCCCGACCGCGTTATCCCCTTCCGTCAGAAGATGCGTTACGTCGTAGGTCTGCACCTGTACTCTCTTGTCGTAGTCGGTAAAGCCCGGCGCGAACAGATCGCCGACCTTCTCGCCATTCACGCGCAGCTCGTACAGACCAAGCGCCGTCGCATAGACGGTCGCTCTCGCCACTTGGCCATCAACGGCGAACGACTTGCGTACGAAGGGGGAAGGCTGCATCCGGACGTTCGGTTCCGTCTTGCGGCCGATCCAGCCCGCCTTCCATTCGCCGCGATCGAGCAGCCCCATCGTCCAGAACGCCGTCGCGCTCCATTCCGACGGCCGGCCCTGCGCATCCCAAACCTGCACCTTCCAATAATAGCGTCCTTCGGAGACGAGCGGCTTTCCGCCGTACGCCACTTGGATGGAGCTGTCCGACTCCACCTTGCCGGAGTCCCATTGATCTCCCTCTTGGCGATCCAGCGCCTCCTCGGAGGATGCGACCAGCACGCGGTACGCGCTCTGCGCGGCTCCCCTCTCCTCCGATTCCAGCCGCCAGAACAGCCTCGGTTTTCTCTCATCGAGTCCCAGCGGATTTACCGTATATTCCGTTTTTAATTGGACGACGCGCATTGCCATTGGCGATTCCTCCGTATCTTCTATATGAATTGCGGCGGCGGGCCGTCATTCTCGCCGAAGCTGCGACCGTTGGCCGCTCAGTCGGCCCGAGACGCTTGCTCGGCCGCGAGCACGGCCGTCACCGCCGCCTGCCAGCCCCGGTTCAGACGCTCGCGCGTCCCACCGTCCATGCTCGGCGAGTAGCTCGTATCTTTGCGGTAAAACGAAAATAAAGCGTCCCTGTTCCACCATCCGAGGGCAAGACCTCCCATATAGGCGGAGCCGAGCGCGGACAGCTCGGCCGCGTCGGAGCGAACGACCTCCGCGTTCAGCAAGTCGGCCTGGAAGCGCATCAGCAGCTCGTTGGCGGTAGCGCCTCCATCGACGCGAAGCTCGCGGAGCGGCAAGCCGGTCTCCGCCGACAGCAGGCGCACCGCGTCGGCCACCTGATAGGCGATGCTCTCCAGCGCGGCGCGCAGCAGATGGCGCCGGTCCGACGAACGGTTCAGGCCGATGACGGCTCCCCGGGCGCGGGCGTTCCAATGCGGCGCGCCCAGCCCGACGAATGCCGGGACGAGATAAACCCCGCCCGTATCGCCTATGTCCGCGGCGGCCGCTTCCAGCTCGGCGTAATCGTTGAACAGGCCCAGCTCGTTGCGCACCCAATTCAGACAATCTCCGGTCGACCGGATAACGCCCTCCAGCGCGTACTCCACCCGTCCGCCTATGCCCCAGGCGACCGCCGTCACCAGTCCGTGGCCCGCCTTGACCGGCTCGTCTCCCGTATACATCAGCACGGACGTGCCGGTGCCGTAGGTTCCCTTAGCCATGCCCGCGCGGGTGCACTGCTGGCCGAACAGCGCGGCTTGCGAATCTCCGATGACGCCGGCGATCGGCTTCGGCGACGGGAACAACTCCGGCTCGTCCGTCATGCCGTACACGGCGTCGCTGTCCTTCACTTCGGGCAGCAGCGATAACGGGATGCGGAATTTATCGGCCAGTTCGGGGTCCCACTTCAGCGTATGAATGTTGAACAGTTGAGTCCTGCTCGCATTTGTGTAATCGGTTGCATGTACTTTGCCGCCGGTCAGCTTCCATATCAGCCAACTGTCCACCGTTCCCGCGGCAAGCCGCTCGGCCGGTATGCCGGCCGCCGCGTGCTCCAGCAGCCAGCTCCATTTTCCCGCCGAAAAATAAGGATCCAGCGGCAAACCGGTCTTGGAGGCCGCGAGCGGCTCCAGCCCTTCCCGCTTCATCCGCTCGCACCAATCGGCGGACCGCCGGCACTGCCATACGATCGCATTGGCGATCGGCAGGCCCGTCTCGCGGTCCCAGATCAGCGCCGTCTCGCGCTGATTCGTAATCGTCAGCGCCGCGACGTCGTCCGGACCGATGCCGGCTTGGTTTATGACGCCGCGGATAGCGCCTTTAACGTTATCATACAGCTCCAGCGGATCGTGTTCCACCCAGCCGTCCCGCGGATAGATTTGCCGGTGCGCGAGCGAGCAGCGATGCCGGATGCGTCCTTCCCGGTCGATCAGCACCGCTTTCGTGCCGGCCGTGCTCTGATCGACGGTAAGCAGACAGCTCATCGCGCCTTCACGCCGACCAGCCGCTCGGCAAGCTCCTTGACGTTCTCCGCGGACAGGCCGTAATGGCGGAACACCTCGGCCGTCTTGCCGGCGATCGCGGGCTCGTCAGGAATGCCGAGAATCCGCATAGGAACGGGACAATGCTGCGACGTCACCTCGGCTACGGCCGCTCCGAGTCCGCCGTACACGCTATGCTCCTCCAGCGTAATGATCGCGCCCGTCTCTTCGGCCGCGGCGATAATCGCCTCCGCGTCGAGCGGCTTGATCGTGTGCATGTTGAGCACCCTGGCCTTAATGCCGCATTGCTCCAGCAGCTTCGCCGCGTCCAGCGCCACCCGCACCGTCTCGCCCGCGGCGATCAGCGTCAGATCGCTGCCGTCCTTCAGGCGAACGGCTTTGCCGAGTACGAATTCCCGGTCGTCGTCCTCCTCGTACACGTCCTCGACCGGATTGCGGCCGATCCGCACGTAGACGCCGCCATCGTACTCGGCGATCGCCTTCGTCATCTTCTTCGTCTCATGGCGATCCGCCGGAAGCACGACGGCCAGGCCGGGAATGGCCCGCGTCACCGCGATGTCCTGCACCGAGTGGTGCGACATGCCGAGAGCGCCGTAAGAGATGCCGCCGCTGATGCCGATCAGCTTGACGTTCGTGGCCGAATAGGCGACGTCCACCTTGATCTGCTCGATGCTCCGCATGCTCAGGAAGCAGGCCGGAGACGCGACGAACGGCGTTTTGCCGCTGTGAGCCAGACCCGCCGCGATGCCGACGATGTTCTGCTCCGCGATGCCGGTCTCCACGAATTGCTCGGGATACCGCTTCGCGAACGGAGCCATCGCCGCCGAGCCGCGCGAATCGCTCGCCAGCACCATGATGTCGCGGTTGCTTTCCGCCAGCTCCAACAGCGTTTCGCACATCGCCTGGCGGTTCGGAATCGTATTAGGCATGAGTTCCGCTCCCTTCCTCTTGGCCTTCCAGCGCCGCGAGCGCAGCGTCCAGCTCCTCGTGCGCCTGCTTCAACTGCTCGTCGTTCGGCACGTGGTGGTGCCATTCCGGTTTATTTTCCGCAAAAGAAACGCCCTTGCCCTTGACGGTGTTCGCCAGCAGCAGCGTCGGCTTGCCGACGACCTCCGGCACGCTGCGGAACGCCTTCAGCAGTTCGTTGTAATCGTGACCGTCCACGGAGACGACATTCCAGCCGAACGCTTCCCATTTCCGATCCAGCGGCTCCAGCGCCATGACGTCCTCCGTGCTGCCGCTGATCTGCAGCCGATTGCGGTCGATGATGCCGACGAGATTGTCCAGCTTGTAGTGCGCTCCCGCCATCGCCGCCTCCCAGACCGAGCCTTCGGCCTGCTCGCCGTCGCCCATCAGGCAATAGACGCGGTACGGCCTGCCGTCCCGCTTGGAGGCCAGCGCCATTCCGACCGATACCGCCAAGCCGTGGCCGAGCGCGCCGGTATTCATCTCGACGCCGGGCACCTTATTGTTCGGATGTCCGATCAATCTCGTGCCGAACTGACTGAACGTGGACAGCTCCTCCTTCGGAAAATAGCCGAGATCGGCCAAAATGCACCAGAGCGATTCGACGCAATGCCCCTTGCTCGCCACGAAGCGGTCGCGATCCGGCAGCTTCGGGTTCTGCGGGTCGTGCTTCATCGTCTCGTAATATAGCGCTGTCAATATATCGGTATTGCTGAGCGAGCCGCCCGTATGGCCGCCCTTCGCCGCATGGATGATCGTCAGCAGCTCCTTGCGGATTTGCAGCGATTTGCGCTTCAGTTCCAGCACGGTCGCCATCGTCACGCACTTCCTCTCAGCCAGGCGCGGATTTGCTCCTCCGTCGGATCGACCGGGTCCGGGGTGAGGCCGGGAATGTATTGGCAAGCCTCGTACAGCGCCGGAATGACGTTGGCGTGAATGCCTACGGAATGGTGCACGTACGTGCCTTTCACCAGCTTCTCCTCCCATAGCGGCCAGTCATTGACCTCCACCCATACGTATGAACCGCGAGTATAAGGCCCCGTGATGCCCTTCGCCTTGCCAAGGAACAGCTGATATTCGCCGTTGTCCCCGTCGAAGCGCGCGATTGTCATGCTGCCGCCGCGGATTTCGCCTTCGTGCGTGCCCGGGGAATGGTCGTCGAACAAAAAGTGCTTGCGCATTTTCGGCTTGTTCTCGACGCTGAGCGACACGGGGAAGTTCCCGCAGTGGAACAGCAGCTCGCCGTTGTCGTTGTCCGGGTGACGGACCGTAATGTCCGCGAAGAACGTTGGCGCCTCGTTCATGGCAGCCGCCTGCACCATTACGGACGTGATCGCCCCGTGAATGTCGGTCTCGCAGGTGACCGGAATCTGTTCGTCGGTCAAGATCGCGTTGGCCAGACAAGGCATAATGCCGATCGCGTCCTGCAAGGCGGACCAGCACTGAATGGCGATCGCGGTGCTTCCGGAGTCGACCGCCAGCTTCTTCATCGCGACCTTAAGCGCCGCCACCCGCTTGACGTCGTAATCGGTCACCTCGGAGATGTCCAGCTTGTCGCGAATGTATTGGATCGCCTCCGCCAGCTCGGGACCGCCGGATTTCTCGGCCTTCTTCGCCGCATTCGTAATGTCCACCAGCGTAATCGGATGCAGCTCGATGCCGAACCGCTCCAGCAGCTCGCCTTCGTTGCACATCATCGTCCAGAACGATGTCGGTCGCGGACCGATCTGCAAAATTCGCAGGCTGCGGAAATGACGGACGACGTTGGCCGCCGCCACGAAGTTTTTGAAGCCTCGCTCGAACACCGGATCGTCCAAGCGGCTGTTCGTCACGTACGTGAACGGCACGCGGAAGCGGCGCAGCACCTTGCCCGTCGCGAACAGACCGCACTGCGTATCGCGAAGGCGCATTCCGTCCTCGAGCGGCGCTTCGTCGCGCGGCCCCCACAGCAGCACCGGCTTGCCGAGCGCCTTGGCTACCCGAGCTACCGTGTCTTCCGTTCCGAAGTTGCAATGCGGGAAAAATACCGCGTCGACCTTCTCCCTAAGCAGATGCTCGGCAATTTCCTCCGCCCCGATCCGATCGTCGTACAGCAACCCTTCCGGATTTAGTCCTTCCAAGTCGACGATATCGATGTCCATTCCGAAAGCGTCCAATTTGTTGCGGATTTGCACCTTGTACTTGAAAGCGTCTTCCGCGCTGAACGTAAACCTTCGCGTCGGCGCGTATCCCAGCTTCAGTTTTTTCATGTTTCCGCCTCTCCCTCCGGCATCGGCTTCTTCCGGTCGTCCGGCTTTCGCTCAACTTAACACTTATTCAGATACTAAACTAAACATTCCGGAAATTATTTTATCGTTTAGTTCACAACCCCATCCTATCACCATGAAAATGGATCGTCAACTAGGTTTTTAGCGATTGTTTAGTTTGTTTAACAGAAAATATTAATTTGTTTAGTTTAGCTCATTGCCTAAATGGCTAGATTAGTAGTAAACTAAACTTTAATAAAGCAATATATCGGTTGAACAAAAAGAAACTCTAACAACCTACTGAAGCCGGCAAAGCCAGCTCTTTCGCCATGAAATGGACTCTTTTATTGGTTCAACCGATATCACTATTCAGCCGATAGAACGGAGAAATTCCGATGAAGATGGAAGATATCGCGAAAATCGCGCAGGTGTCCAAATCCGCCGTTTCTTTGGCGCTCAGCGGCAAGCCCGGCATCGGGAGCGAGACGCGGGAACGCATCCTGCGCATTGCCCGGGAAATGGGCTACAGCGCCAAGCCCCGCGGCAGCGCGCCTGCGCCGGAAAAGACGCCGAAATCGCTCGTATTTCTCGTGATTACCAATCTGGGGATCGTGCTCGAGGAGTATTACCAGCAGCCCTTTTTCCGGGAGCTGATTCACTTTATCGAGGATCGCTGCCGGGCCAAAGGGTACTCCGTGATTTTTTCTTCCGTGGATATGGAGCACTTCGAACGCAGCGTCCGTGCCGTGGCCGAGGATCGTCGCAATAGCGGCGTCATCTTGCTGGGCACCAATTTGAGCCGGGAGCAAATTGCCGCAATCGCGGACAAGCTGCCCCAGCTCGTCGTTCTCGATACTTGCTACGATACACTGCCGGTTCACTTTATCGAAATCAACAATGCGATGGGCGCATACCAAGCCGGGACGCATCTTTGCGATATCGGTCACCGGGACATCGGCTATGTCGCCTCCAACGTGCGGATTCATAATTTTGAGGAACGCAAGGCCGGCTTTCTTGCCGCGCTTCGGGAGAGAGGAATAGAGATCGCGCCGAGCCGGACCTTCTCGGTCGCGCCGACGCTGCTGTCGTCTCAGGACGCGATGCGCCGGCAGCTCGAGGCTTGCCTGCAAGCGGAGGGCAGACTGCCCACGGCGCTCTTCTGCGAGTGCGACTATATCGCGATCAGCGCGATGAAGACGCTGGCCGAGCTCGGGTACCGCGTCCCGGAGGATATCTCCGTCATCGGCTTCGACAACATCAGCGAGTCCGTCATCGTGTCGCCGGAGCTGACGACCATCCATGTCGAAAAGGAACAGATGGCACGGCTCGCCGTCGATCTATTGACCGACCCGGCCGCGCACGGCTCCGATGCCCGCATCAAAACCCGCGTCGACACCCGCTTCGTCGAACGGCTTTCCACCGGCGCGCCGGCTGTTGCCCGCCTCTCTGATTGAGCCGTGAGCCTTCTTGCGTCCTTCAGGACGCTTTAATGGATGCGAACTCATAAACCGTCAGGGAAGTCGCCCTGACGGTCCTTTTTCGCGCCTTCGCGCCGTTTCATTCGCTTCCCGCTCTTCCGTATTCCGCTCACCTTTCACCCCGCCCATCGCGCCGCCCCGCCTTGCTCTATTGCCCATCCCCTCGCCTTGCTCCATCACTTATCCCCTCGCCTTGCTTCAAGCCCCTAGGCCATACGGACAGAGGATCCGCTAATTGTGAACAAAACCGGGTTTTGGACATCTTTTCGGACAGAGGATCCGTTATTTGACTCCGAAATTGCGATTCCAGCCACTTTTCATCGAAATAACGGATCGTCTGTCCGAACCGCCATCAAAATACGGGGGTTTCGGCAAAATAAGGTCTTCCGTGTCCGCAGAATCACAGCAAGCCTTCATCCATCGAAGAACAAACAAAAAACGACCCTGAAGCGAAGAAGCTTAAGGGCCACCCTTTTGAAATTTACTAACGGGTGAATGGAATAGCGATAAGCTATCGTCTTATGCCCTGCCAGAGAGTCGACTTTTCCTGAAATTACGCTACGCCATCGTCTTAATAGGGGACAGGATGGCAGAAATGGCAACGTGTGAACGGAATAGCGATAAGCTATCGTCTTATGTCCCGTCAAAGAGTCGACTTTTCCTGAAATAACGATATGACATCGTCTTAATTGGAGACAGTCCGCAAATTCGGCTAGCTGCTCGAATTTACGGAGCCCTGGAGCGATAGTTTAATGCTTCTAAGTGTTGGATTATTACAATTGCTGATCTATACTGAAAATAGACGGTGCGAACCCCAAGCTCACATGATTTTCCCGGGAGATTCGCACCTCTTGCCGCACAAGGGCTCCGGGCACTTCGGGTCATTTTGTGAGTTTGTAATTCACCCCAAAAATAGCGATTCGCACTTTCGGGCCTAAAATCCCTTGCCCAGCAAGGGCTTAAAAGGCACGCGGTCGCTCCCTTCGCGGGAGCGTGGATTGAAACTCTCTAATACGTGTATGTATATATGCGCGCATATGTCGCTCCCTTCGCGGGAGCGTGGATTGAAACTTGGGGGCGCGGCCGCCGCGGATGGATTGGGCGGATGTCGCTCCCTTCGCGGGAGCGTGGATTGAAACCCCCATCCTCCTAATCTATTAATAACATCTAATGTCGCTCCCTTCGCGGGAGCGTGGATTGAAACTTCAAGGCGGACGACGGTAAAGGGGAAGGAGGAGGGTCGCTCCCTTCGCGGGAGCGTGGATTGAAACAAATCGCTTGTGCCACTTTGGATTTCGCCCTTTGTCGCTCCCTTCGCGGGAGCGTGGATTGAAACCGCATTAAGACGGTATTCCCGCAAGTAGTGCATGGTCGCTCCCTTCGAGGGAGCGTGGATTGAAACTGACAAACTTGATTTGTCCATCGAACTAGCTTTAGATCGCTCCCTTCACGAGAGCGTAAATTGAAAACCTCGCGTGCTTATCCGCGGCCTTGCGCTCATGCCACGCCTCTCCCTTCCCGGGAGAGCATTGAAACACGACCAGACTTGCAGCGCTGGTGCTGCTATCCGGTCGCCCCCCTCACGGGAGCCCGATTCTTTTAAATTATTAAAGGGATGTTCTACAGAGTCGTAGTGACCCGAAGAACATCCCTGCAAATAAGCCAAGTGGTCAGCGGTTTTGAGGCAGCGGCGAGGATAGCATTTATAGGGTCGTAAGTTGTTGAGCAGGTAAAGAGCGCCCTACTCGCGAAAAAGCCTCTTACATATGCACCGACTACCCCAGCACGACCCGCTCCCGCTTCCGCGCGGATTCCAGGCAGGCGTCCACCAGCTTCATGTTGGCGACGGCATCCTCGGCGGCATAGAGCGGCGCTTCCTCTCCCCGGACGACACGGGCGAACTGGTCGGCTTGGGCGACGTAGGCGTCGACGCCGTACGGGCCTTCCGTGCGGATTCGATCCCCGATCCGCACCTCGATCGTATCGTTCTCCTTGTCGGGCAGGAACGACGGCTTCAAGACGATCGTCCCGTCCGTGCCGACGATCTCCAGCTCGTTGCGGAACGACGCCCACATGCCGCAATCGAACGTCAGCGCCACGCTGCCGGCAAACTCCACCAGACCGGACGCCATCATGTCCACGTCGTCGTGCTCCGGAGAGAACAAGGCGTGTACCGTCACCGCTTCGGGCTCGGCGCCTGTAATCCAGCGCGCGGCGCTCAGCGGGTAGACGCCGACATCGTACAAGCCTCCGCCGCCCCATGCTTTCACTTGGCGGATATCGCCCTTGTTCGCGGCCCCGTTGTACGTGAACACCCCTCGGATCGCCCTTAGTTGGCCGATCTCCCCGCTCGCGATCATTTCTTTCACCCTTGCGATCCGCGGATGATGCCGATACATGAACGCTTCCGCCAGATGGACGCCCGCTTGCTTGCAATAATCGACCATCTCTTGCGCTTCCCGCGCGTCGAGCGCGAGCGGCTTTTCGCACAAAATATGCTTGCCGGCCTTGGCCGCGGCGAACGTATACTGCTTATGTAGATGATTCGGCAGCGGAATATAGACGGCGTCGATCTCCGGATCCGCCAACAACGCCTCGTAGCTGCCGTAAAATTTCGGAATGCCGAATTGCTCCGCTTTGGCCTTCGCCTTGTCCCCGTTTCTGCTGGCGATGCCGGCAAGCTCTCCCGTTTCTGACGCCGCAATCGCCGGAATGACGGCGCGGTCCGCGATCGCGGCGCAGCCGAGAATGCCCCAACGCAAACGTTTCATCGTCCAATCCCCTCTCGTCTCTAGACTCCCTGATCATTATACCATGCTCGCGATCTTTTCGATAAAGGCCGAATGAGGTACAATGGGACGATACCAATCGAGACAGAAGGGGAGAAACCGATGCCATACCGCTTGATTGCCGCCGATCTGGACGACACGCTGCTGACGGACGAATTGACCGTGACGGAGGCAACCCGCAAGGCGCTGAAGGACGCGATAGCCCGCGGCGTCCACTTTACGATCGCGACGGGAAGAATGTACGATTCCGCCCGCCAAGTCGCCCGTCAAGTCGGACTGAATGTGCCGATCATTACTTACCAAGGCTCGCTCATCAAGAACTTGCTGGACGAAGAAGTGCTCTACGAGCGCTCCATTCCCGTCGACGTCGCCCGCGAGGTCTACGAGATATGCCTGGAAAAGGGCCTTCACCTGCAAAGCTATATCGACGACAAGCTGTACGTGGCGGAGGAGAACGACAAAATCCGCGGTTACATTCAACTGTCGAAAACTCCCTATACGGTCGAGCCCGATTTCGCCCGCATCGTCGCTCACCCCAAGCAGACGAAGCTGCTGATCATCGACGAGCCCGCGAAGCTGGACGCGATGATGCCCGGGCTGAAGGCGCGCTTCGGCGACCAGGTCCACTTGACCAAATCGAAGCCGAATTACTTGGAGTTTCTACATCCCGAAGGCACGAAGGGGCATGCGCTCCGTTTCCTGGCCGCCCACTACGGCATTCCGATCGAAGAAACGATCGCATTGGGCGACGCGATGAACGATCACGAGATGATCGCGGCGGCCGGACTCGGGGTCGCGATGGCCAATGCCGTACCCGCGTTGAAGGAGATCGCGGATTACGTGACCCTGAGCAACAACGAGGAAGGCGTCAAGCACGTCATCGAGAAGTTCGTGCTGAACGCCTGACCCTCGCTCGTTGCATCGGGCGGCTATCCCGATTTTCGCATGTCGTCGGCAAGCAGCCCGAGCATGTAGGCTTTCAGATCGACCATCCGCAAGGAGGGGGGCTTTCGTTCCGTGCCGACGATGAGGAGCGGAACGAGCGACTCCTTCCGGCGGATCGAGCCGTGACCGCCGCCGCCCTTATGCGTCGGCGAGCTTCGGTCGGCCAATTCGTATCCCGGCTTCGCGGTGACGACCAGATAATCGCCTCGATGCGAATTCAGCGCGCCTTGCAGCCTCCTCAACCCGTCGGGATATTCGCCGTACGCCAGCGTGCGATCCGCGGCATTGATTTTCAGATCCAGTACACTCTCGTCTTCCGCTGCGGTCCACGTTTGCTTATAACGATCCGTCAGGTTGCCCTTCGCCTTATATTTGAACGTTTTCGACGTGCCTCCTTGAACGACGCGCACCCATCCCTTGTCTTTCCAAGCGACGAAATCGACCCGGGAATCCCGCTTAAGCCGGTCGGCGATGTCCGGCAACGAATGGTTCCCCTTCAAGCCATACACATAAGCCATCGTCTCGTTGACGGCCAGCGCGATTTCCGTCTCGTCCGTCGGGCTTTCGCCCGGCCGCAAAATGCTGTAGCCTTCGAGCAGCGACGGCAAATCGACCTCCGGATTGCGATCCGCGGGATGAATCTGCGTCATGCCGCTATCCCCCGCGACGAGGATAATCGCTTTCTCCAACGCTTTCTCGGGCGAGCCGAACGCTTCCAGAATCGCCTGCAGCTGCCGGTCCACCTTCTCGACTCCGCTTAACTCCGACGGCCCTTTTTGATGTAATTCCTGATCCATATCGGGCAAATACGCAAATAAGAAATCCGGCAATTTGTCCGCTTGAATCAAGGATTTGACCGTTTCCACGGAAAATTCGTTGTTCATTCCCATTCGTCTCGTCAAGCCGTCGGGCAAGTTTTCCCGTTCCTCCAGCGGATTGGTCAACGAACCCAAAGCGAGGAAATCCGGACCCTTCACTTGAATTTCCTTGTCCAGAGACGCCAGTCCCCGAATCCACCCGGGAACGGTCAACGTATGGGAGGTCTCGCCCCGATAGATCAACCCGTTAATCGAACCGGATTTCAACCCGCGGCGCGCTAACTCTTCATAGAGGGTCGGCGTATCGCGATTCAGATCGTTCCCGTTCAGATGAATCAACGCATCGGTCAGAACCGGATGGATGCCTTGCCTGAGCACTTCCATCGGACCTGTCCCGTAGTTCACGATTCTCCTGGCGTCGGACGAATACCAGATCAGGCCCGGCACACCGTGCTCATCGGGATACTTGCCGGTCAGCAGCGTGCTGTCGATCGCCACCGACATCGTCGGGAACGAACTGACCAGGTCCTTGTAATATTGCCCGTGTCCGATCAAATATTGAAAGGCGGGAAGCCGCTGCTGACGGATGCCTTCATCGATGGCTTGGGCCATTAACGAATCCACCATTAAAAAAATGATTTTCTTCGCGTTCTCTTGACGAACGGACTTAACCTGCAGCAGATCCGATTCCTCCGGCTTTGTCTTCCGGCATCCGACAACGGCGACCAAGCTAAGAACGACTAGTAAAATCGCGCTGATTTTCCGCATATTGTTCACCCGCCTTTATGTACATTTTGTCACAAGAGCGGCGGCGTCATTCGAAATCTTAACATTTGCCTTCGCCCCGGCCCATCCGGACAGAGGATCCGCTATTTGCGAACAAAACCGGGTTTTACGCGCCTTCGCGGACAGAGGATCCGTTATTTGGCTCCGAGACGGCGATTTCGGCACTAAATCATCGAAATAACGGATCGTCTGTCCGATTCATCTTCAAAATGAGGGGGTTTCGGCAAAATAAGGGCTCCTGTGTCCGATCGCAAAAAATCACGTGGCATGAAGACCCCTCACTCATCGAAAAATCTTTATACGCTTATATGCTGAAAAAAGCCGGCCTCCGTTCGCCGCGAATCCGCGACGACCGGGAAGCCGACCGTATGCCGTACGATGTACTTGGGCTCGTCCGATCGATGCTAATGATACAGCTTCAATTCGAGCGTAAGCGCCTTGACCGTGCCTTCCGCCCTGACGAACAGCTCCGAATTCACGATCTCGTAGCCCATGTCCTGATAGAACGTCAAGTTCCGCTGAACCGACTGTCTTACCCGGCAGCGGCTGATCTTCATGCCTTTGGCCACGCCTTGCTTTTCGATCCATTTCACGAGCTGCTTCGCGTAACCTCTTCTTCTGCGGTGAGGCACGACCGACAACCGGAAAAAATGGATTGCCTCATCCTCGTACTTAAACCGGACCATCGCGACCGCCGTATCGTCCTCGTACAGGATCGCCGCCGATTCTTCTCCGGATCGCAGCGCATGGAGAACCGATTCGTCCGTCTCCGACAGGGCGCTCGAAGGCGGAATCGCCTTACGGTATTCCTCGTAGGCCATCATCATCAGCGCGAATACCGTATCCGCATCGTCGGGCGTCGCTTCCCGGATCGTGATCTCCGGATCCTTCTTCAGCTTCGACAGAGGCTCCCTGGGCGCATCCTCGGGCTCCGCCAGCGCCGCTTGCGCCGCTTCCTCTCCGTCTTCCGCGGCAACGGGCGCGGCTTTCCTGCTTCCGGCCGGCGCGGGAGGCTCGTAAGTTCCCCGGAAGTATTCCCGAGTGGACCTCAGCACGAACAGCAGCAAGGTGACCATCGACAGCATGAGCTGCAGCTGGTTCGCGAGCACCGAACAGAACAACAGAACAACGGCGGAGATCATGGCCGGAAACATTTTTCTGCGATTGATCATCCAGATCGTGCCGATCATCGCAAGAACGGTGACGGCGAAATACGGAAGAAGGAACGACCAAGCCGACGCGTTATCCCCGTCTTCCGGGACGCTGCCCAGCAGCAACGCGACCCCGACGACGAACCAGGCGAGCTGAAAATAAAGAATCAAGAGCATTGAGCGAATCGAGGTTGGTTTTGACAAAGGTTAGTCCTCCCTGTAAGCTGTCCGGCGTGTCGCGTCGACCGTCGGATGATGCGCGATTCTTGTTCTAATCTAAAATTATAGCAAAAAAAACCGGCCCTGTGGGACTAACTTCCCACGAAAGCCGGAAATGAATACGATTCGCGAAAATACGCTATTTGCCTGCCAGCACCTGGTACCAAACGCCCCGTCTGGCGTACAGATGCTCCCGGACTTCGTCCCAACCGCCCAAATAGTCGATCGTGAACAGCTCGGGCGGTTCGGGATATTTGTCGCCCAGCCGTTCCGCCACTGTTTCGTGGACCGGGCGGAAGCCGTGCTTGGCGAATACCGCCTGGGCCTCCTCCGAATGCAGAAAATCCACGAACGCTTCGGCGACGTCCCGCACGCCGTGGCGGTCCGCGTTGCGCGCGATGACCGCGGCCGGATTCTCGATCAGGATCGTCGCGGGGGGGACGACGATATCGTAGGCGACGCCCTTCGCGATCCGCGCGAGCAATTCGTTCTCGTAAGTCACGATCACGTCGCCGACGCCGTACTCGAACGCCGCCATCGAAGCGCGGCCGCTCTTGTCCATCGATTCGATGTTGCGGTGAACGTCGGCCAGAAACCGCTTCGCCGCTTCCGGATCTCGGACGCCCGTCTCCCGTTCCGCTTTCCTGAGCCCCGCGCCGTATATCGCGTTGATGTCCCATTGCGCGCCGCCGGACGTCTTCGGATTCGGGTACAGCACTTTGACGCCGGGCTCGGCCAAATCCTCGAAATCTTCGATCCCGAGCGGGTTGCCCGCCCTCGTGCCGAGCACGACGATGGAGCGCGTCACCATCCCTTGCCCCGGCCCTTGCTTCCAATCGTCCGCGACAAGACCGGCGTCGACCAGCTTTTCCATGTCTCCTTCAAGCGCGAGCAACGTCACGTCGGCTTCGAAGCCGCCCATGATCGAACGAGTTTGCGTGCCCGACGCTTCGTACGACTCCTGGAAAACGACCTCTTGTCCCGCAGCCGTATGCCAATGCGCCTTGAACATGGGCAGAATCTCCTGCAGCGCATCCTTCGCGACCGAATACGCGCCGATGACGAGCGTCGCGTCCCCGGCCGGCGCGGCGACCGCTTCTCCTTTCGGCTCTCCGGCCGTTCCGCATCCCGCCAGCAGCAGCAAAATCAGTCCGAATAGCGCCGCAGACCGCATGCCCGGCCTTCCGGCCAAAGCCTTAAGCCTTCCTTTCCTCATGACCAACCTCCCTGGTGCCCCCGCAGGCTCCCAGCCGTTGCTAGATATGAACCGGCATCGGATCTTCCTTCAGCTTGTTCTCCATCACCCAGCTGTCGTTGTCGTTGAACAGGTAGGCGCGGTGAATGAGCACTTGAACCTCGTCGCCGGGATGAAGGATCTCCTTCTCCAGCGAACGGTAAGTAACGAGCTTAGCGGACCCGATCTCGACTTCCACGAGCCATTCGCTGCCGCGAAAATGCACGTGCCGAACGCGTCCTTGCTCCGTGGCCGACAGCAGCTCGAAATCGGCCGCTTTGCCGACCTCGACGTATTCCGGACGGATGAGCGCCTTCGTGCCCGGCCAATCCGCGGCGCTTGCGAAGCCTCGCAAGGAAGAAACGTCTTCCACGATCGTCGATTCCCCGATAAACCCGGCGACGAACGGCGATTGCGGGTTTTTGTAAATTTCCCACGGCGTCCCCTTCTGCTCCAGGCGCCCTTTGTTGATAATCATAATCTGGTCCGCCACTTCGATCGCTTCGTCCTGGTCGTGCGTCACGAAGATCGAGGTGATGCCCAGCCTGTCGATCATTTCCCGCAGCCACGAACGCAGCTCGTGGCGGATTTTCGCGTCGATCGCCGCGAACGGTTCGTCCAGGAGCAGCAATTGCGGCTCCGGCGCCAACGCTCTCGCGAACGCGACGCGCTGCCGCTGGCCGCCCGACAGCTGATGCGGATAACGCTTCTCCAAGCCGGACAGGCCCGTCAGCTCGACCAGCTCGGCGACCCTCTCCTTGATTCTCGTTTTCGTCCACTTCTTCACTTCCAGCCCGAACGCGATGTTGTCGGCCACGCTCATATGCTTGAACAGCGCGTAGTTCTGGAAGACGAAGCCGATGCCTCGCTCCTGCGGAGGAAGGTCGTTGACCCGTTTGCCGTGAAACAGGATTTCCCCTTCATCGACGGACTCCAGCCCGGCCAGCATTCGCAGGATCGACGTTTTGCCGCCGCCGCTCGGACCAAGCAGCCCGATCAGTTGCCCTTTCTCGATCTCGAAGTTCACGTCCGATACGGCCTGGAAATCTCCGAATTTTTTGTTCAGTCCCCGTACCTCGATATGCATCTCAATGCACTTCCCTTCTTGATTTAGCCCATTCCATCAACAACAGAAGCGTAACCGATCCCGCGGCCAGCACGAGGGCGATGGCGTTCGCGGCGGTCAGATTGAAATTTTCGACGTCCTGGTAGACGAGCGTCGTCGCGGTTTGCGTCCTGAACATGATATTGCCGGACACGACGAGCACCGCGCCGAATTCCCCGAGGGCCCTGGCCACCGTCAATACGACGCCGTAGACGACGCTCCAACGGATCGAGGGCCAGGTGACCCTCCAGAACGTCGTCCACGGGCCGGCGCCCAGCGTCGAAGCCGCTTCCTCCTGGGCGCTGCCGATTTCCTGCAGCACGGGCATCAATTCGCGGACGACGAGCGGAAACGTCACGAACAGGGTGGCGATAATCATTCCGGGCAAGGCGTATACGATCGAGACGCCCGCCTGGTTCAGCAGCGCGCCGAGCGCCGTCTCCGGGCCAAGCAGAAGCACGATCATCAAGCCCCCGATGACGGGCGATACGGCGAACGGCAGATCGACGACGCTGTTGAGCAATCGCTTCAGCCGACGGCCCAGCCATTCGGCGCGCACCAGATACAAGGACAGCATGACCCCGAAAAACGTGTTGACGACGGTAACGACGATGACGATCAATCCCGTCATGGACAGCGCGTGCAGCGACTCCGGCCGCGACAGCCCCGTCGAGAACCCCGTCCATCCCCCGTCGAACGCGCCCATGGCGATCCGAATGACGGGGATGATCAAGAGAAGCGAGAATACCGCGACTGTCAGACCGATCCATAGCCTTCTCATCCGTTCTTCCTCCTCGTCTGGACGTAATTGACCGTCCATAGAATCAGGAAGGAGAACGTCAGCAGCAGCACGCTGACCGTCGTGGCGCCGACCGTATTGTCGCTCTCGATCTCGCCGAAAATGTAGACGGAAGCGACCAACGTTTTCCCCGGAATGTTGCCCGCGACGAGCACGACCGCGCCGAACTCCGCCAGCGCCCTGGAGAAAGCGAGCATCCCGCCGCTCAGAATGCCCGGAAGCATGCCGGGCAGAACGACGTGTCGGAACGTCGCCGCTTTCGAGGCGCCCAGCGTGTACGCAGCCTCTTCCTCCGATGCGTCCATCTCTTCAAGGAGCGGCTGCACGGCGCGAATGACGAACGGAAACGTGACGAATACCATCGCGATGACGATCGCGGGCTGATGAAACAGGATCGTCAGTCCGAGCTTCTCCGCGCCTTGACCCACAAAGCTGTTCGGACCAAGCAGAAGCAGGATCATCAGCCCCGCCACCGCCGTCGGAAGCGCGAAAGGCAGATCGACCATGCTGTTCAGCAGCCGTCTCCCCGGGAACTTGTAGCGGATCAGCACCCATGCGGACATCGTGCCGATCAGCATATTGATTGCCGTCGCGATCAGCGCCAGCTTGACCGTCAGCGCGACGGCGTTCCAGGCGAGCGGTTCGGCGAGATTGTCGGCGAACGCCGACCAGCCGTGGGATAACGACTGTCCGTAAATCCCGAATATCGGAAAAACGATCAAAAGAACGAAATAAAGCATGACGGCGCTGCGAAAACCCCAACTCCACCAGCGACCCTGCAGCATGGAACTCACGTTGACGTGTACCTCCCGAGCCTGAGAACAGTATATTGCATAATTCCTATTTAATTAGTGGGTATTGTTACTTTACCAGAAATCGGCATATCCCGTCAACGAGAAATCTTTGGGATATTCGCCCTTTTTATCAACAAATCTGATGTAACGTATTCGAATTGCTTATGGGTGGTGAGTTGGCCGATGGGGAACGCGCCCAAGAAATGTTATAATCGGGGGAAAAGAGGGGGAATCGCCATGCTGAAACGAATGACCTTGCGTACGTCGCGCCGCGACGAGATTATCGACATTACGAGAACCGTCGCCGCCGCGGCGGCCGACCGCGGAAGCTGGGACGGGCTGGCGGTCGTCTATTGCCCGCATACGACGGCCGGGATCGCGATTAACGAGAACGCCGACCCCGACGTGAAGGCGGACGCGCTTATGCGCCTGGACGAAGCGTACCCGTGGGACCACCCGCGCGATCGCCACGCCGAGGGCAACACGGCCGCCCACCTGAAGGCGATCACGACGGGGACGTCGCAGACCGTGATCGTGACCGGGGGACGGCTGCTGCTCGGACGCTGGCAGGGCGTCTACTTCTGCGAATTCGACGGGCCGCGCGAACGGACTTACTACGTGAAGCTGATCGAGGGCTGACGCGGGGAAGAGGCGGGCCCTCGCGAATCTGCCAGGTCCAGGCGGACGCTTTCGACCGGGAGATAGACGGTTTTTCCGGCTATCGGCGGGCTCGCCGGCGCTTCCGACCGGGAGATAGACGGTTTTTACGGCTATCGGCGGGCTTACGAGCGCTTCTGGCGGGGAGATAGACGGTTTTTCCGGCTATCGGCGGGCTCACGGGCGCTTCTGGCGGGGAGATAGGCGGTTTTTCCGACTATCGGCGGGCTCGCGGGCGCTTCTGGCGGGGAGATAGACGGTTTTTCCGGCTATCGGCGGGCTCGGGGACGCTTCTGGCCGGGAGATAGACGGTTTTTCCGGCTATCGGCGGGCTTGTGGGCGCTTCCGATAGGATGATAGCGGAGTCTCGCAGACGAAGCTACTCCCCCTCGACAAAGTACAGTTCCTCGCCTGTCTCGATGACGGCTTGTCCTTGCGTCAGGTCGGTGATCCACGCCTGAAAGCGTTCCGCCGCGTCGCCGGCCTCGGGGTAACACGGCACCCGGACGCGGTCCGTGAAGGCGACCTCGCCGACCCTGAAGCCTCTTCCCCGCAGCTCGTTTTCGAGCTTGCCGTACCACGTGTAATCCACGTCGACGATGACTTCCCGGTGCAGCACTTTGACGATCGGATCCGCAGCGTCGATGCCGACGACCGCGCCGTCCGTGTAGGCTCGCACCAATCCTCCCGCCCCCAGCATAATTCCGCCGAAATAACGGGTAACGACGACGACGACGTTTTTCAGGCCGCGGTTTTTGATCACTTCCAGAATCGGCTTGCCCGCCGTTCCGCTCGGCTCTCCGTCGTCCAGCGCTTTCTGAAACTGATCGCGTTCGCCGATCAGGTAGGCGGAGCAGTTGTGCGTGGCGTCCCAGTGCTTCTTCTTGATTTCCTCGATGAAAGCGACCGCCTCGGCTTCGGTTTCCGCCGGCTTCGCATAGCCGATGAAGCGGGATTTCTTGATGACGATCTCGCCGGAACCGAATTGTCTGACCGTTGCGTATCTAGGGAGCATGGGTCGACCTCTCAATCGCAACCCCTTTAGCGGGATTCTTTTTTCTCCATACTATCATATCGGGTCAACCTAGGGAATTTGGGCGGCCCGCAAGAGCGGCGGCTCTTCGGATGCGCGAATCTCGCGGATGAAAGCATATGGTAAACATGCTATAATTATGGGTGCATACGGGGACACGGAAGGAGGCTGAAAATGTTTGCCAAGCGGCTGAAGCAGTTGAGGAAAAAGAGAAAGTTGACCATGCAGGAAGTCGCGGATTACGTGGGAGTCGCCAAAAGCACGTACGCAGGATACGAATCCGGATATCGGCAGCCCACGATCGAATCCATACAGACGATTTCGAGAGTGCTGCGCACGTCGGCGGATTACCTTCTAGGGCTTACCGATTATCCGGAGCCGCCTGCGGAGCTCAACCATAATGCGAAAGAATACTTGAACGCGGAACAGCTTCATTGGGACGGGATTCCTTTGGAGGAGAGCGACCTGGATCTGATTCGCAGCCTGCTCGAACGAATGCTTCGCGACCGGGCCCTGGCGAACGGAAATGATTCATCCTCCGATTAGCTGTTTCGCTTTGGCGTTAGACTCCGTACGGATCTCCTCCTTCACGGCGCCGAAAGACCGCTCCCATTCCTCGAGGATTGCCGGAGATACGGAGTCGTTCTCCGCGTCTCGGGTCAGTTCCCGAAACCGGCTGTCGCAATCCGATTCCGCCGCTGCCAGTTCCTCCGTCAGACTCGTCTGCCATCCCTGAACCGCGATAGGATCCCTCTTATCCACTTGCCGCAAATCGGATTCCGCTGCGCTTAACGCCTCTTTCATATCGGTCGTGCAATGGGCTTGAATTTCCTTGATTTCCCGCTCGTAATTCCGCGTCCGGCTAACAGCCGAGTTCGACGGAGGTTCTTGCGGCTGCACGGAGTCCGTTGCTCCGGCGATTTCCGTCGCCGAATCTTCGGTCTGGCCGGATTCCGACTCGCCGGGCGATTCCGGCTCCGTTGCCGAGCCCGTCTCTTCCGGAGTGGGCAAGTCGCCCGATTTCGCTTCGGGTGCAGATTCGGGCTTGCTCCGCGTCTCCGGCTCTGCCGTCGTCCGATCGGGCCGTGCCTCGGAATCTATTGACTCGTCGGGCACAGAAGGCTGCCCGCTCTCCGGCGGATAAGCATCGTCCGTACCGGACGGGGGCAGTCCGCTGTTATCCCGAGTGACCGTTGCCGGCGCGAATCCGGTCCGCTCCTCCGCGTTGGCGCCGTCGGCCAGGTTTCTGCCGGACGTTTCCCTCATGTACAGCCCGCCCCACAAAAGAAGTAGGAGGACGACCAGCGCGGCCAATGTCACAATGGCGGCATCCGGCTTCGGAAATTCGCGCCTTCTTCGCCTGCGTACGCGTTGTTTGCCCATCGGTATCCCTGCCTTATTTCGAAAATAGAGGCTGCCCGCCGGGCAGCCTCCTGTAGATTAAAAATCCAACAAGCTCTGAATGATTCGCGTTGTCATGCGCAACGTCAGTTGCTTCGTCTCGTTGATCGCTTTGTCCTTGTCCCTCTTCGAAGCCTCCGTTTCCTGGATCCGGTTCGCGGTCTCCTTGCCGAGCTGGACAACTTCCAGCAGCAGCTGCACCTTCTCCTCGTCTCCGGTCGAGCCGTCAAGCCGTTTGCCTACGTCGTCAAGCTTCTCGTTCAGCTCCTTGACGATATTTTCGACCGTTCCCGCCCCGTTAACCAACGTCACTTCTTGCTGGAAAAGAACTTTGCCGTTGCGGACGTTGTTAACGGTCCACACCGCCTGAATGACGGCAGTCGCCTTGGCGACTTTATTCGGGATCGTGACTTTGCCGCTCGCCGACACGTTAACGTCCCTGCTTCCGGACACTTTGCTCCATTTCAGGACGGAAGTCGGAATCTCTACGCCCAGGAACGTCAGCCGATATTGATGCTGGCGTCCGTTCGCCGAAATTTCCACCGTCGGTACCGCTTCGGCACGAATATACGCCGTTGTCCAGGCGATCCCAGCCTGCTCGTCGTAGCGAAGCCTGCTTTGGAAATTGCCGATTACGGAGTCGATATGAGCCGAACGGATGCCAAGGCTGGACAGCGCGGCGCTTAACGGATAAGCTTCCGTCCGCGACAAGATCGCGGCAACGGCCTGGTTGCGCACGGCTTCTCTTCTATCCGGGCTGCCGAGCAGCCGCCCCAGCTCCGTCGGTCTCATCCGGGCCACGATGTCGCGGATTTCCCCTTCGACGCCTCCGCGGTCCTCGCCGTCTCCGTACCAGAAGATGAAATAGTCGTGCATCGACAACCGGTTGACGCCCGCCGCCTCTCCGATCGCTTCCATCGCCGCGCGATAGTCCGGATCGGCCAGGACGGCTTCCAGACCCGACGCCTGCGGATCGTAGCGAAGCGTGCCGGAGGCTCTGATCGCTTCGAACAGCTGGATGCGCACCGCCGCCGGATCGGCGTCCGCCGGCAAGCGTGGAGCGATGCGGGTCCAGATCGGATCGATCAGCCTTTGGTTCGATGCGGCATTCAGACCGGCGATTTCATCCCGCGCGTTTCGCACGGCCCGCGCGTCCGCAGGATCGCCCGCAAGAAGCGCGTCGCGAATGAGATTCATCCGGGCCATGAACGACTCGACCGGGAAGCGATCGCCTTCCGTTTCGACCGCCGTTAGCGTGATCTGCCGTTCAAAGATCACTTTCGTTACGCCGTTGAGCGGATTCACGAGACTCGCCCGGATGACCGCCGACGCGCTCTCGACGCCTTCCGGAATCGTGACGACGCCGTCGGGACTCACGTTCGCTTCCGGATCCCCGGATGCCTTCTCCCAGCGAAGCAGCATAGAAGGAACCTCTACTCCGAATACGCTGAGGCTGTAGCGATGCTCGCGGCCGTCTTCGCTGATCTGCGCGTTCGCTTCGGCGACCATACGAATGTAAGCGATCAGCAGCGCGCGGACGGCGGGCTCGTCCTTCTGCAGCCTAAGCTGGAACCCGCGCAAGACGGCTCCGATATCTTCGACCGTGATGTTCAGATTGCTCAGCAGCAAGCTGGCTTTGTAGTTCTCGGTATCGTTGAGCACTTGCGCCGTCGCCTGAAGCAGGACGGACGTCATTTTTTCCTGACTCGCCACCACCTGCACCAGCTCCATCGGAGTCATGCCGGAGAGCGTATCGATCAGCGCGCCCTCGATGCCTTTCCGCTGGCCGCCGTCCCCCCATAGAAACTCGACCGCATCCATGATCGTGACGTTCACGCCGCCGCCGGCGGCTTCCATCATTCGGATGAAGGCGATAAATTCGGGATTCCACCGGATCGCTCTGAATTCCGACAGCGTGGGATCGTACCGCGCGGAAGCGAGCGCTTTAACCCAGCGGAGCATATCGGTTTTCGCCGCTTCGCGATCGACCGATTCGGGAAGCCTCGCGCTGATTTTGCTCCAGATCGGGTCGAGCAGCGCCCCGTAGGCAGCCTCGTCGAGAGCGTCAAGCTCAACGCGCAAATTTTGCACGTCCCGGAAGTCCGCGGGATCGCCGGCGGCAAGCGCTGCGTACAATTCGTTCACGCGCTCTGCGATACCCGACGACAGCAGGTTTGCCCATTCCGCCTCCATGTCGTACGGCGGTTGGATGAACGGCGGCTCTACCACGGGAGGCTCCACTACCGGCGGCTCCACCACGGGAGGCTCTACCACCGGAGGCTCGACTACCGGTGGCTCGACTACCGGCGGTTCCACCACCGGCGGTTCTACCACTGGCGGCTCTACGACTGGAGGCTCTACCACCGGAGGCTCTACCACCGGAGGCTCTACCACCGGAGGCTCTACCACCGGAGGCTCCACCACCGGAGGGTGCGCCTCCTCGGCGTGCGCCGTCGGGAGCCACCCGGTGCGGACCGCCGCCCCGTTTCCCTCGAACGGGCCTGCTCCGAGCGAAGTGACGGCTAAAGTCGCCGCAAGCGCGGACAAGGTTATCTTTTTGGCAAGCTTCATTTTTACCACCTCTCAAAATTGAAGTACCGGCATCCGTTCCTTCACGCCCTTGCTCAAGCTGGGACGCCCGACGGAATAATACAGGAAATCCGTTCCGACCAGATGCTCCTCCTTAAACAAATTGCGCCCGTCGATCAGAATGGGCCGCTTCAGCACCTTCTGAAGCCGCGCCAGATCTACTCCGGCAAACTCGTCCCACTCCGTCAACAGGATCAACGCGTCCGCTCCTTGCGCGGCTTCCTCCGCTTTATCGCACCACCTCACCCCCTCCTTTCCGAACATCGCTTGAAAGTTGGCCGTCGCGATCGGATCGTAGGCTTTCGCCTTTACGCCCCGGTCTACCAAATGCCGCATGATTTCGAGCGCGGGAGAATCCCGCACGTCGTCGGTATTCGGCTTGAACGCCAGCCCCCATACGCCGACCGTTTTCCCCCGAAGGTCGCCCTCGAATATCGTCTCCAGCTTGCGGATGACGTTGAACCGCTGATCCTGATTGACTTCGACGACCGAGCGAAGCAGCTTGAATTCGTAATCGACATGCCCGGCGATCTGGATCAGCGCGCGCGTATCCTTCGGAAAGCAGGAGCCTCCGTAGCCGATGCCCGCTTTCAGGAACGACGGTCCGATCCGCTTGTCGTAGCCCATTCCTTCCGCTACTTTCGTCACGTCCGCGCCGACCTTCTCGCAGATGTTGGCGATTTCGTTGATAAAAGAGATTTTCGTCGCGAGATACGCGTTCGACGCGTATTTGATCATTTCCGCGCTGCGGATATCCGTCACGATGATCTGCTCGGTCAGAGGCTCGTGCAGCCGGGACATCAAGTCGGCGGCGCTGTCGCAATCCGCTCCGATAATGATCCGGTCGGGCCGAAGCGTATCCTCGATCGCCGAGCCTTCGCGCAGAAATTCCGGCAGCGAAATGCTGTCGAAGCGCATAATCGTGCGCGACCGCATCAGCTTCGCCAGCCGTTCGTTCGTGCCGACCGGGACGGTGCTTTTGACGGCCACGATTTTGTAGCCGTTCATCGCCTCCGCGATTTCGATCGCCGCTTGATCGATATAGGCGAGGTTGGCTTCGCCGCTCGGCAGCGGCGGGGTGCCGACGGCGATCATGACGATGTCGGAGCCGCGCACGGCGGAGGCCAAATCGGTCGTGAAGGCGAGATTGCCCGCAAGCCGGCCCTTCGCGGCGAGCTCCTTCAGTCCCGGCTCGTAGATGGGAATGCCTCCGGAGTTCAAGATGCCGATTTTCTCCGGATCCTTGTCCACACAGACGACTTGATGGCCAAGCTCCGCGTAGCACGCGCCCGATACGAGACCGACGTAGCCGGTCCCGATTACCGTAATGTTCATCCTGCATCCCCCTGATTGTGAAGTCATTTCAACAGGCCCGGGCCTTATACGGCGCAAATCTGCACGATCTCGTCCCAGTCGAACGCCAGCCGGACGATGTCCTCTTCGACGAGCACCGTTCCGGTCTGCACCTCGATGACGTCCAGCTCCTCTTCCGCTCGCAGGCTGTGCCTGCACGATTTCGGAATCGTGACGACGTCGCCCGGCTTCACCGGAAACCTCTTGCCGTCCAGCACCATCTCCCCGCGGCCGGCGGCGACCGTCCACACTTCGTCCCGGAGCTCGTGATACTGATAACTCAGATTGCGGCCAGCTGCCACGCGGATTCGCTTCGTCAGCACTTCTCTCCCGTCCGGATACTTCAAGTAATCGAGCACCCGGTAGCCGCCCCAGCGCCGCTCCTCGTACATCGGACGCTGCTCCGAATGCTTCATCACCTCTTTGATCAACGGGCTGGCCGCTTTGTCCGCGACCAGAATGCCGTCCGGGCTGGCCGCGACGACAACGTCGGACAGGTTCAGCAGCGTGATCGGGATATCCAGCTCGTTAACGACGTGCGTATTGCGGGCGTCGCCGGCGATGATGCCGTTGCCGGTCAGCGGATCGCCGATCTCCTCGGTGAGCGTGTTCCACGTGCCGAGATCTTTCCAGCTTCCCTCGTAAGGCACCGCCACGATATGGCGGCTTCTCTCCACGATCTCGTAGTCGAAGCTGATTTTCGGAAGTCGGCCGTATTGCTTCAACATCTCGTCGTACTGGATCGGAAATTCGTAGGCGATCAAAATGTTGATCAGAAAATCGAGCTTAAACGCGAAAACCCCGCAGTTCCAAAGCGCAGCCCGGTCGATCATCGCTGCCGCTTCTTCCTTGCGGGGTTTTTCCTTGAAGCTGTGTACGCGAACGAACGGCTTGTCCGGCAGCGGAGCGTCGTCCGGCACGATATAGCCGTATTTTTCGGAAGGGAAAGTCGGCTTCACGCCCATGAGCGCCAGATCCGCGCCCGACTGCCGCAAGGCGAGATCGAGCTCCGCGGTGTCGCGGAAAAACGATTCCTCCACGTACGGATCGACCGGCATGACGACGATCGTCTCGTTCAGGCCGACGCCTTTTACCGAATACAAATAGGCGGCCGCCAACGCGATCGCGGGGAACGTATCCCTTCTTTCCGGTTCGACGATGATGTCGACCTCGCTTCCGAGCTGGCCGTGGATCATCTCCACCTGCGGCTTGCCGGTCGCGATATAAGCGTGGTCCCGGAGCCCGGCGTTCGAGATTTGCCGCCATACCCGCTGAACCATCGATTCCCGTTCGCCCTCGTCGTTCGTCAGCACCTTCAGAAACTGCTTGGAACGGGACTCGTTCGACAGCGGCCACAGGCGCTTGCCGGAGCCCCCGGACAGAAGCACGATTTTCATGGCAGAACCTCCATTCGGGCGGACGAAATCCCGCTCGTCCACGTATGATAGTAGCTGGAATTTTTGCCGTACGAATTGTCGAGCAGCGCATTGGGCTTGTCCATTAGACAAGACAGAATATGCCCGTGCAGCCTTGAGGTTTGCACCCGCCGGTAAACGCTGAATCGCTTGATCGCCTTATCCACCAGATAATCGCTGTACTTGCCCCAGATCGCTTGCATCGGCAGCGCTCCGTTCCCTCTGGCCATCATTTTGCCGATCATGGCGATCGACTTCCTCTCGACCTTGTTGTACAGCGAGCCCCAATCCAGGTAATCGCCCTCGGCGTTCGATTCCAGCCTTGTCTGCTCCCCCGCCTTCTCGATGTCGGTCCGGAGGAAGCACAGCAGCTCCTTCCCCGGATCGCCCGCAGGCCGTATCGGCCACAGCTGGTGCGCCATATCGGGCGACAGGTAGACGGAGCAGCCGTCGAACTTCTTGGCGGCCATCGCGTAGGACGACGGATCGCGAACGAACAGATGGACGTCCCTGTGCTTGTTGAACACGCTTGCCGCCCGGTCGAACGCCTCTTTCCTTCTGTAGAAAATCGTCTGCGGCAAAACGACGATCCGATGCGACGGATAAGCCGCCACGATTTTTTCGCGCAGCGTCTGATGCACCGGGTACAAATCGCCGAAGTTTCCTCCGCCCTGCAGCACGATGATATGATCTGCCGGAATGCGCAGCCCGTCGGGAAAATCGAGGACGCTGTACCGCGCCTTCACGCGAATGCCGTTGTCCCGGAAAAACGCCTCCGCGCCTTTCATGATCAGCAGATCGCCGCCGTTGTTGTACACGGGATAATCGATATAATAGATGCTCGATCCGGGGGGGATCGCTTGCAGAATGGAACGAAGCCGCTCTTTCAACTCGTCCATCGGATGAAGCTTCTGTTCAGTTGGCATTTCCACGCTCTCCTTTAAGCCGTTGTCTCTCTCTCATTCGCTCGATGAGGAACCGCAAGTCGTTTTTGTCGAACAGCATGCTCCGAAGAGGCGCGCCGAACGTCACCCGCATCGCGATCAGCGTCACGATCAGGCGGATCGCGGCCCCGATCAGCAGCGCGAGGGCGATTCCGTTCAATCCGTACAGCGGGGTGAAAACGAACAACAGTCCGACCGTGGCCGCAAGCGAAATCGCTTGCCTGAGCAGCACGATGCCGGGCCGGCCCGTCGCGTTGAAGGCGGAAGCCAGAATCCAGGAGCCGCCTCCGAGAATGCACTCCACGGACAGCAGATAGAAGGCGCGGTCGGCTTCCAGGAACGGCTCGCCGAACAGGACGCCCATCAGGAAGCGTCCGACGAACAGGCTCGGCACGAGAACGACGGCCATGACGAGCAACGAGAGGCGAAACGCCCGTCCGACCGTGGCGACGATCCGGGCTTGATCCAGGCCGGTTACCCTCGGAAAGACAACGTTCGCGACGGCCGTCTGGACGACGTTGAAGACGCGGGACAGCGCGTAGACGACGGTGTACAGGCCAAGCTCCTTGGCGGACAGCATCGACAGAATGACGAGCTTGTCGACCTGGGAATACAGCGTGCCGAGCAGCTCGACTCCGAACACCTTGCTGCCGTATCCCAGCAGCGCCTTGGCCGCCGCGGTATTCCCGAGCCCCCGGAACCAATCGATCCGCAGCGCGTCTCTCATGCCGTACAGGGACCAGACAAGCACGATTAAGCTCGTCCCCAGAAACACGGCCACAGCGGAAACCAGACTTAAATGGCCAGCCGTCCACAGCGCGAGCAGGCCGGCGAGATTAAGCAGCGGACCGAACAGCCGCACGCCGTTGTAGACGTTGAAGCGGTTCGCGCTTTGCGCCAGCGCGGCCATCAGGTTCGCGCCGAGAATGACCGGCAGCATCAGCACCGTAAACCAGCGGGCGGTATGGACGACCGGCTCGGGATAGCCGCCGAGCCAGACCGGAAGTCCGTGCCAGGCGACGAAGCCCGCGACGAGACTGACGGGAATCTGGAACAGAAAGCCCGTCCTGACGAAATCGCCTCCTCCGCCTTGCGACCGCTTCAGGTTGTAGATGAGCGAGGTCGGAAGCCCGAAGCCGACCAGTCCCGCGATCAGCGTCGGCCAGAACAGAATGGCGGACAGCTCTCCCTTGCCCACGACGCCGAACATGCGGGCCGTCACGATCGACGTCAACGTGGCGACAACCATCATGAGCAGGTTGGTGGCGCTCGTGCGCAGCATCGTCTGCGCGAGGCCGTTGCCCTTCCATGCCCTCCGAATCGCGGCTTGCGCCATCGCCTTAACTCCTGCCGCCATAGCGAAGAATGCCGACAAGCGCCCCGTTGCGGTAGCAGACCTTCACGATCTGGCGGATGAATCTTTTATTATGGAAAATCGAGAGCAGCGAAGCTCCGATCGCCTGGAGCATGCGGACCGCATGCTTCAGGACGGCTGCCCAGCCCGTGTCCCGCCGCTTGACCGCATCGCTTACCCCCTGCCAGAACATCCGCTTCAGAAACCACTTTTTCGTCGTGCGCTCCTTGGCGATCTTATGCTTGACCGGCGCGTACGGCGTGTAATAGACTTTGTGCTTCGCGCGAAGTCTCGCGATGAGCTCGCTCTCCTCGCTGGAGAGCAGGCTCCGGCCGACTCGGCCCAAATCCTCGCGGAACGGAGCCAGCTCCTCGAACACGCTCCTGCGGAACGCGACGTTCGCGCCGTAAGGAATCGAAGGAGCGGGCATCTCCATGACCCCGCTCGAATAATCGAGAATGGTGAACACCGACCGATGCTCCGCCGGAATCCAATCCGGCTCTCCGCTTTCCCATAAAGGGTCGATTTTGCCTCCGACGCACCCGATCGCCGGATCCCGTTCGAAGACGTCCACGATATGCCGCACCCATTGGCTCGCGGCCAGCGCATCGTCGTCCAGAAACAGAATGAATTCGCCGCAGGCCTCCCGGATCGCCCGGTTGCGGGCAATCGACAGCCCCAGCTTCGGTTCGAACACGTAGCGGATTCTCGCCCCGTGCCGATGCCGCAAGCCGTTCACCATCTGCGCCGTATCGTCCGTCGATCCGTTGTCCACGACGACGATCTCGATCTCCTTCTTGTCGAAGTCCTGGAGCAGCACGCTGCCGATCGCTTCCGCCGTATCCTTCGCCCGGTTATGGGTGCAGATGGCCACCGTTGCCTTCATCGTTCATCCCGTCCTTGATACACGTTTTTGATCCGCTCGGCGATCGCGCCCCATTCGAGCTGCCGCAGCGCTTTGTCGTAATCCGGCGTCCTCCCTTCCTTGACGCAACCCATCGCCGTCTCCATCGCGCCGGCAAGGCCGGCGGCATCGCCGGGATCGTAGCGGACGACCATGTCCTCCGCGAAATACTCGTCGATAAAGCCGTTGTCCGGCATGACGATCAGCTTCCTGAAGCTTAGGCCGAGAATCGCGGAGCCGGAAGTCGTAATCTCCTTGTACGGCATGACCATGACGTCAGCGGCGCCGATCAGATCGGCCACCTCCCCGTTCGGAATAAACCGCAAATCGAGAATGAGGTTCGCGGTATCCCTCACGTTCCGAATGTACGTCTCCATCTCCCGATCCGCCTTGCCCGCAATAATCAGATAGGAGGTTTCCGTTTTGACCGCGTTAAACGCCGCGATCAGTTCCTCGACCCCTTTGTAAGCTTTAATGGCGCCCAGGAACAAGTAGACAGCCGCGTTTTCGCCGATGCCGTACAGCTGTCTCACGTCGACGCCGCCGGGCTTGTACGCGTCCGCGTAGTGACCATGCTTGACGACAGTCAGCTTGCTGGCCGGAATGCCGAATTCCGCCATCGCCTGCCGCTTGATCGATTCCGACGCGACGATCAGCCTGGCGCAGAACCGGCTGATCAGCTTCCGCATCCCGCGTTCCATTCGACAGTATTTGACCTCATGCGGATACAGGTTGTGCAGCGTCCAGATCAATCGCACTCTTCTCAGCTTCAAGAATACCAGCGTCATCAGGAGGAAAGCGGATTTGACGGCAAACAGGAGCGGATTGCGGTGCTGATAGGCATGGTGCATCCAGTGAACGTGGACGACGTCGCCCGGTTTCGCCCGGCCAACGCGCAGCGTCAGCTTGCCGTGCGTCAGGTCCGCGACGTCCACCCCCGCGCCGCGAAGCGAATCGGTCAATAAATTGTTGTACAAGTTCATCTCGCTGTACTTCGGCCACATCCATACTTTCATCTCGCATACGCTCCCAGCACATCTCTTCGGATCCAGCCTTCCGGCACGGCGAGCTCGCGGATGACCTTCGCCGGAGCGCCGCCGGCCAGCACGCCGGCGGGAATATCCCGCGTTACGACGCTTCCCGCGGCGATGACGCTGCCCGCCCCGATCGTGACGCCGGGGAGGATGATGCTTCCTCTGCCGATCCAGACGTTGTCCGCGATGACGATCGCTCGGCTCTCGCAGCGATCCTCCGCGTCCACCGGGTGAAAGTTCGTATCGATCACATTCACCATCGGGCCGATGATCGTATGGCTGCCGATCCGGATCGAGGTCGTGCAGCCGATGTCGAGCCCGTAATTGCAAAATACGTTATCGCCTATCCACAGCCTGGCGCGCTTCCCCACCGAGATGGAGGACGGAAACGGCTTGGCGTGGAAGGAGACGTTGCGTCCGACGATCAATTCGCCCCGGTTCGCAATGGTCAGCTTGCCCGCTATCCGGCTCAAGCGGCCGGCCGAGTCGGCCTTGACCGGAAGGACGACGGCGCCCTTCAGCACGGCCAGCAGCTTGCCGATGCGGATCTGACGGAAAGGGATGCCCATGCGCTACCCCGCCGTCTCCGACATCTTGCTTCGGGGCAGCAACGACAGGTACGTTTGCTCGACCTTCCTGGCGATCGCGTTCATGTTGAAGTCGTTCATGACGCTGAGGTACCCCCGATCGGCGAACGCCTCATAATCGACGCGTCTGTCGTACACGAGACGGATCGTCCTGTACAGCGCTTCGACGTCCCCGTCGTTTACGATAAATCCGCCCTTCGTCTCCTGCACGATTTCCGGCGCACCGCCGGAATCCGAGACGATGACCGGCGTCCGGGCGAGCATCGACTCGATAATGACTCTTCCGAACGGCTCGTTGAGCGAGAAGTTGATCGTCAGGTCGCACTCCTTCATAACCTCGAGCGGCTTCGGGCTGTAGCCGTAGAAGACGACGTTCTCTTCCAGACCGTAATCCCGGACTTTGCGGATCAGCTCGGAATAGTACCTCTCCGACCCGTCGACGGACGCGTCGCCCACGATCAGCAGCTTCCAATTGTAGGCTTTGTCGTCGGCCAGCTTCTTGACGGCTTCGACGACAAGGTGGTATCTCTTCCACTCCACGATCCGTCCGAACGTGCCGATGACGAGCGTATCGTCCTCCATGAGCTTGCGGCGCTTCGGCAGCCGGGCCGATTCCGGATCGACGCCGTTATAGATGATCGTCTTGTTGCCGCCTTGAATTGAGTTGGCGACGAACCGGGAAATGCAAATCACCTGATCGAAAAACCGGGGCAGCACCTGGTTGAACATGCGCAGATGGGTGTAGTCTCTGTGGTGCCAGACGAGCTTGCTCTTCGCCATGAATTTAAGCGGAGCCGTATACCAGGGAGCCCGCCATCCGTTGGCATGAATAATCTCGATCCGGTTTCTCTTCACGAACGCCTTCATGCGAAGAACGGTTTCCAAATAACCGAAGCCGAGTCTCTTCTTGATGCTGTTCAAGCGCAGCGGAAAATGCTCGTACTCCGTTCGGATTTCGTGCAAATAGGAGGCGTCGCCGGGACAGAGCAAAAAGATCCGGTACTTGGATACGTCCAGGTAGTTGATCAGATGGATCAGGCTTTGCTCGGCGCCTCCCTTCTTGTCCGCATGGGTAACGAACAAGACGTTCGTTCGGCCGCTAACCATTCACATCACCCGCCTCGTTCGATAGCTGACATTTAACGAATGAAGATATCTTCTCAGAACTTCCTGGTGATTGTATTGCCTGCGGATAAAATCCTGCGACGCGTCCAGCAGCGCCCGGGCCCTGCGGGGATCGTCCAGCAGCGTCTTGATCTGCCGGAGGAAGTCCTCCGGCCGATCGGCGAGCAGAATATGCTCCCCGTCGGCCAGTCCGGTGCCCTCGCAGCCGACCGAGGTCGAGACGACGGGCAAGCCGTTCTGGATCGCCTCGATCGTCTTCAGCTTCACGCCCGCTCCGTGCTGCATCGGATTGACGAACAAGTAGCCGTTCTTGTAGATGTCCTCCAGACTGTTGGGCGAATCGTGCACGGTCACGTTCGTCAGATCGTATGCTTCGAGCCAACCCAGGCCCTGATTTCGGGTATTGCCCGCCACGATAAACCGGTACCCCGGCTCCTTCAGCAGAGACGGATGAATATGCGTCAAATACCATTCGATCGCTTCCCGGTTGTTCGGCATGAACAAGGAACCGATAAAGACGACGTGCTTGCCGCGGAACGCGCCCGGCTGGAAGGCGTCACCCGCGACCGGCGGCGGCAGGAACAAGCTGCGGGCCGAAGGGTGCCGCGTTCGGAAGCTTTCGAACTCCTTGTTGGAGATGAACATATACTTGTCGACGCTTTCGCGGATTTTATGCTGCAACACCGCGAATTTCCGGCTTTCCAGCAAGTAGTACAGCTTGTGCAGCGGATTTTTCACACTTTTGGCCAGCGCCTTGAAGTAGACCGCTTCATCGTTATGCACCCGCAAGATCGTCCTGTCCCGCCGGATTCGCGGATTGTTCAGAATCGGATAGACGTAGTCGCCCTCCAGCAGCACGTAATCGTAGTCGTCCGCCAGCTGAACGCGTCGCAGCTCGGCTCTCGATTGGGCCTGCATCGGAACAGCGCTGAGCAAATCTGCGAGCCTGCTTCTTCGCGTGCAGAACACGACCTCTTCGACGTAGCTGCTGACGGCCTCCATATCCGAGTCGCTGGGCTTCTGCTTGCCGCATACGACAAGGTGCAGCCTGTGCCCAAGCTCGGATAGCGCCTTGATTCTTCCCCACGTATCCACCCTTAAGCCATGGTTCGGAGGATACGGGAAATCGCTGCACACGAGCAATATTTTCATGTCTCCGTCCTCCTTAAATCGGCATGGCCGCTTTCCTCGCGTCCCATGCAACAGCTGACAAAAGCGAAAAACAGCCAGATTTCGTATTTGATCTCAAGCGCGACGAAGAGCAGGGAAAGCAGTACGAAAATGAAAGCGGGAAACAGGATGGAACTGGTCTTCACCTTCGCGAGCAAGCTTCTGACAAGCGCGTAGAAGAAGACGACGGCCGCGATTCCTCCGAACATGACCCATTGGAAAAATCCCGATTTGACGCCCAGATTCCGGTCCGTATCCGTGTACATCAACAGCTCTCCGGCATTGATCTGACCGATGCCGAAGACGTCGTAATAGAACCGCGACATCAGACCGATCGCGCCGTCCACGTATTGATTGAAATACGTCAGATAAGCTCCGGTGCCTACGCCCAACGGGTGATGAGCGACGGTCGCCAGGGCGATGAGGATCGTTCCCATTCTCGTGTAGGAGGACGTATAGTTCTCGATATCGTTGCTTAACGAGCCCAGCACCCCCGCGGAGAAATAAGAAAGGAACCCGTACATCGCCGCCGCGGCCGCCATGAGCAAAAGGAAGTTTCTTTTTTTCCGGAAATCGAGAAATTTCAACATGGTGACGACGATCGTCAGCAGAATGACGATCAGGAAGCCTTTCGATCCCGTCACGAACAAATAAAACAGAAAAAATGCCGAAATGAACGCGATGGACAGTACCTTGGCCGCTCCGTTCAAATACCGGGTCAAATACACCAGAATCGCCGAATAAACGACGACGATCGTGCCGGTCGTACTGCTCTCCGAGGTGAGCAGCCTGACCCGCCAATAGGGATGGCTTCCCGAGTGAAGAGAAGCCAGCGCATACGGAATGCTTGCCAGCTCCAGAATCATGATGACGGCCAGCAGCGCGACGACGGCCAGAAAACAGGCGTAAAGCACTCTCCGGCTGCCGATCTTCGAGAACAGCAGCTGCATATGCCGGATATACAGCAGAATCAGGACGAAATAGATCAGCACCTTGATCGCTTTGCCAAGCAGGTTCTCTTGGCCGAAGCTGTAGCTGCCTTGCAGAAATTGAACGAGCACGTAAGCGATGCTGACGAAGCTCAAATAAAGAATAAAAGCGAGCAAGTATAGCTGCAGCTTCGATCCGTGCATGACCCTCTTGTGCTTGGCCAGCATCGCGACCTCGCAAATCAAAAAAAGCGGCAGCAGCAAGACGATCGGAGATCTGCCTATTTCGCCGATAAGATTGACCAAAGGGAAATCCTGATAGACGGTCAGCAGCAGCAGAATGCCGAGATACAGCGCCCATAACAGCTGGTTGCCGCCGGATTTGCCGTGCATGTCTTCGGGCATCGCCGGATGATTCCGCATGCGTAAGCTCACCTTCTCTCCAATCCCCCCGCGCTTAAACGTATTTCTTGGCGGTTACGGAATACCGTTCCTGCGGACGACTCAGAACCGTTTCGTACAGCCGCTCGATCTGCTGGTTCATCAGAGCGGAATGAAATTGCTCATGGAAGATTTTCTCTCCTGCCCTGCCCATCTCCGCGAGCTCGCGCTTGTTCAGGTTGCGCAAAATGTCAGCGAGCTGTTCCTTGCGCTCCAGATCGAACACGTACCCGTTCACGCTGTGCCGGACGATCTCCGGAAGCGCGCCCCGATTGCTGGCGATGACCGGCTTGCCGTTCCGGAGCGCCTCGATCGCCACGATGCCGAACCCTTCCCATCGGGACGGCACGATGACGGCGTCGCAAGCGCTCATGTAACGGTCGATCTCGGCGTGCTCCACCCAGCCGACTCGGATCGCGTTGTCCGGATACCGGTATTCGCTGTGCTTCAGCACGGAATCTCCGACCAGATAAAGGTCGATGTCCGGAAAGCGTTGCTCGTTAAACGCGTCGAGCAGCACGTCCAGCCCTTTCTGCCGGTCGAAGCGCCCGACGAACAGCAGGTTGATCTTGTCCGGCCTGACGGCGATCGGCGGCGAATCTCCGACGGGAGACGCATTCGACACGCCGTTGTACACGACGACCGACTTGCGCGGGGACAGCCCGTAATGCATCGCCATCGCGTATTCATGCTTCGAAATGTGAATAATGGCGTCCGTTCGAAGCGACAACGCCTTCTCCGCCCAAGCGTAGAGCTTCCGCTTCCACGGCTTCGCGTCCATCAGGAACGCCCAGCCGTGCGAGCAATAGACGACGGCGGGACGCTTCCGCTTGAAAAAAAACAACGCCCGCAGAAACACGCCCGCGAACGTCCCGTGAACATGGACGATGTCCGGGCGTATCTCGTCCACCTTCTTGCGAATCTCCCTCATCGCTTTCAGGAAATAAGCCGGCTTGCGCCGGTAGGCGTACAGAATCAACCGGTCCGGACGAACTTGCAGCGAATGCCGATTGGAATTGTGATCGGACACCATCAAATAAATGTCGTGGCGCTCCGCCTGGTGCTTCATGACCTCGTTCAGATGGGTTTCGACGCCGCCCTTCGTAAACTCGGACAAATGAAGGATTTTCGCCATGGTCTCGCCTCCGTTGCCTCGTTAGAATGCGTCCCGCGAGCCTGCGACGACTTTGATCGTTCTCAGCATAATTTTGACGTCCAGCCACAGGCATCTCTTCTCGATATAGGCGATGTCCAGCTCGACCATTTCCTTGAAGCTGAGCGTGCTTCTTCCGCTCACCTGCCACAGTCCCGTGCAGCCCGGCGTGACGGACAGGCGCTTCTTGTCGCGCTCCGAATATTCCGCGACCTCTCTGACCAGAGGCGGCCGGGGACCGACCAGCGACATTTCGCCCTTGATCACGTTGATCAGCTGCGGCAGCTCGTCGATGCTCGTTCTGCGAATAAACTTGCCGACTTTCGTTACGCGCGGGTCGTCTCGCATTTTGAACATGGCGCCGTTGATTTCGTTCCGGTCGAGCAGTTCCTTCAGCTTGTCCTCCGCATTGACGTACATGGAGCGAAGCTTCAACATGCGAAACGGCTTGCCGTTCTTGCCGATCCTCGTCTGGCGGAAGATGACGGGACCTTGAGGGTCTTCCCGCTTGATCAGCAACGCGGCGACCGCGAGCACCGGGCTTGCCAGAATCAGTCCGGCAGTTGCGCCGACCAGGTCGACGGCCCGTTTCATCGTCGAATAAAAAGAATACGATCGGCGGACTTTCGTTTGTTCCGTCATTACGTTCGGACGGTAATCCGAAGCTCCCGCCGTCGCTTCATTCCGGTAATGCGGATGGATATTCATTATGCCTCGCTCCTTCCCGCGATCAATTGCTTGACAAGCTCTCGTTCCATGATCTCCCCCAGTTCCGTCATCAGTACGTGTCTCAATTCTTGATTCCGCAGCGCAAAATCGATGGTTGTCATGATAAAGCCGATTTTCTCTCCTACGTCATAACGAATGCCTTGAAAATCGTAAGCGTAGACGCCTTGATCCTCGTTTAATTTCTGAATCGCGTCGGTCAGCTGAATTTCTCCGCCCGCGCCTCGCTCATGCCGACCCAAATACGCAAAGATTTCGGGAGTCAGCACGTAGCGTCCCATAATGGCAAGATTGGAAGGCGCTTGTCCTTGCCGCGGCTTCTCCACGAACCGGTTAACCCGATACAGCTGGCCCGTCCTCTCGCCCGGATCGACGATCCCGTAGCGATGCGTCTGGTCTACGCCTACCGCCTGCACGCCGATAACCGAACGTTCCGTACGTTCGAACTGTTCGATTAGCTGCCTGGTGCACGGGACTTCGGCTTCCACGATGTCGTCCCCCAGAAGAACGGCGAACGGCTCGTCCCCGATAAAATTGCGCGCGCACCATACGGCGTGCCCGAGCCCTTTCGGCTCCTTTTGCCGGATATAGTGCAGATTAACTTGGGAGGATTTGCGGACTTTCTCCAGAATGTCCAGCTTCCCCTTCTCTTCCAGCGTGTGCTCCAGCTCGAACGCGATATCGAAATGGTCTTCGATCGCCCGCTTCCCTTTGCCGGTCACGACGATAATGTCTTCGACTCCGGACTCGATCGCTTCCTCGACGATATATTGGATAGTCGGCTTATCAACAATGGGAAGCATCTCTTTGGGCATCGCTTTCGTCGCCGGCAAAAAACGGGTGCCCAGCCCGGCCGCGGGAATTATCGCTTTTTTCACTCTCGCCATTTTGATTCACCTGTCCTTTTGATTTGAGTCCGTGTTCAAAAAGTCCGATTTGCATGGGCATCTAACCCGTCCTCACGTCATACCCTCGACGATTAACGTCTAAGGTCGGCTGACCCACAGCATGACCGAGTGCCTCCGGTGATAGAGGTGCAGGAGGCATTACCTGTGTCGCAAGCGGCCGGAGCCGGAGCGCACCGTCCGCTCTAAGAATCTTGTCTGTCGCCGTAGTAGTAGTAATAGGTGTCCGAGTGCTTGCGGGGAACGCTATTGAGAACGACGCCGATCAGTCTGGCTTTCACATGGTCCAGGGACGCTTTCGCTCTGAGCGCCACTTCCTTCTTCACCTTGCCCGCTTCGATGACGAGAATGACGCCGTCGCTCTGGGCGGCCGCGATCTGCGCGTCCGTCACGTACATAAGCGGAGGAGTGTCGATGATGACGACGTCGTACTGATTTCTTGCGGCTTCCAGCAGCGCGGCCATCCGCTTGGACGACAGCAATTCCGACGGATTGGGCGGCGTCGGCCCGGCGGGAATGATCGCCAGATTGTCCGTGGCCGTCTGCTGGATCACCTCCTGAAGCTCCTTTTGCCGGAACAGGGCGGTGGTCAGGCCGATCCGGTTGGATTTTTCGAACAGATGATGCTGCGAAGGCTTTCGCAGGTCGGCGTCGATCAGCAGCACCTTTTTGCTCGTCTGGGCGAAAGCGACGGCCAGATTGGCGCATGTCGTGCTCTTGCCCTCCCCCGGCTTGGAGGAGGTAACCATAATGACCTGCAGGGATTGATCGATCGCCGAATACTCGACATTGGTCCTCAGCATCCGGTACCCTTCGGAGATCGGGGACTTCGGATTCGCGTCCGTAATGACGCTCCATTTATAACGAGACATGGTTTTCCCTCCCGTTCGTCCGAAGCTGGGCTCTGCCGCCGGGCTCGGTCGCGTCGCTCTCCTTGAACCGCGGAATCGCGGTCAGCACCGGCACCTGGAACAGCGCTTCGACGTCCTCCTCCGTCTTGATCGTGTCGTCCAAATATTCCAGCAGGAAAGCCAGGCCTACGCCCAGCATGAGCGATAAGAGAAACGCAACGGCGATGTTCAATTTCGGATTCGGGGCGACCGGCCCGTGCGATTCTTGCGGATCGGCGAAGTCCAGGACGGATACATTGTCGACTTTCATAAGCTCCGGAACCGATTTTTGAAACACGACCGCGACCGCGTTGGCGGCTTTGGCCGCTCTCTCGTACGAATGGTCCTTGACGGAGATCGACATGACCTGCGTTTCGTTCACCGAGCTGACGCTCACCTTGCCGATGAGTTCGCCGTAGGACATCTTCAATTCGGGGTAATCTTTGCTGACGCTTTTCATAATCCGGGGCGTCCTGATGATTTCTTTATAAGTTTTGATCAGGCCGATCGTGGAATTGATGGAACCGACGTCGATGCTCGGAAGCAGGGAGCTGCTGTCCTTGTACTGGTTGACGATCAATTTGGCGGACGCCTGATACTGCGGCGTGATGAAGTAATACGAATAGATGCCGATGCCCAAGCAGCAGACGGCCATAATCAGGGCGATCAACAGCAGTCTTTTCTTGATGATGAGCCAGTATTGTTTCAGTTCCATCTGGTTTCCTCCATCGTTCGTGATGTCCTCGTCCTATGGCGAAATATGAATTCGATTGGAATAATATTTTTGCTTATATTATTCAAAACGAGAACTTTTGGGCCATAGAGATCCGGATGGATCGGTCCTCCATCCGGCAGATTATATTCCATTCGCGAACAATCGGGGGCGGCTATTCCCTGTCGTACTCGCTTATAAACTCGTCGACCGTACCGCCGTTCAAAATGTAATCCATCATCGCGTTCGTGTCGGCATCGATTCCGGTTTTCCTTAAAGTCCGGGATACGAGCTCGGCCAGGTCGATCGTTCCGTTCCGGGGAACGTATCCGGCCCAGGACAGAAGCTCGTCCCACGACCATGCGCTTCCGGATTCGTTGAGACGGTTCAGAGAAGCGTCCTGCGAGAGCAATTCCAAAAATCGCTTCAGCCTCTCTTGCTTCTGCGCAAGATTCGAAACGTTCATCTTCAATCACCTTCGCTTGCCGTAGAAGTTTTGAACTTTCCTCCTCTACCCGGGACGTCGTTAACCGAGTACTGCCGCAACTTGTAATTTAGTATGACATAGAAAATTAAAATTCAAGAGGGATTAAAGGCATGATCCCGTTTAGCCATTCCTGCTCATTTTTAACCGGATGGCGTGCCGATGAAGCCGATCATTTCCGTGCGTTCCGCTATCGTTTTATTCCATGGAAGCGCTCTACCTGTCAAGAGGGAATTCAGACTATAGACCTGTCGGAAGAATTCGGCCTTGAGCCCGTTCCGCCCGATAAGGTCAAGGGTTTCGAAGTGCCCGCGACGTTCGGGGGGGCCGCAGTTCCGCGAAGCAAAGACGCGCGCTTCCGAACAAAAAAGGGACTATTGGCTGTCTTTCGGGGCCGCATAGGCAGTTCAAACCATTTTCGAGGGGGATGCAACGTTTTAAGGGGCTTTGTTTATCTGGTGTAAGCGATTCCAATCAGGTATGGATCTAAAATTGCAAGAGGGATTGCCAATATGAAAATGACTTATTCTAATAATTTTTACTTTTTATAGATGAAAAATGCCGCTTTTAGTCGCCATCTGTCGCAAGACGGCTCCAAGGAGTCCCATTCGTTCGACTTCGGATTTGCATCTTCAGCATTAATTTCATTCCGGCCGCCGCGATTCCCTGCCGAAGCAGGACATTACGCGCCGGAGGACGGTTTGCGCCGGTCGCGCAGCCGCCGGCCGGCTGCCGAAGGGCGTATTTTCCGCCACGGAGCGCGCATTGTGCCGGTAGTAGCTTTCCCACTGCTCGCCCATCCGCTCGCGGATTGCCGCATAGGCTTCGCGCATTCGAAAGCCTCTGCGCTCCGGATGGTGCGCATCCGACGCAACGAGATGAATGAGACCGCTCTCGCACAGCGACCACGCGGTCTGCCGGACTTGCCGGCCGAAGCCGCCCAGCAGCGAGTGGGTCGTCATCTGCGCGTAAGCGCCTTGCTCGATCAACTCCGCCAGCCGCCGGGGACGCTTCGAGATTTCCATGTTGCGCTCGGGATGAGCGATGATCGGCCGCAGCTTCAGGATGCGAAGCTCATGAATAAGCTCTTCCATGTCCTTCGGAACGCAGGAGGACGGCAATTCGATCAAAACGTAAGCGGAGCCGGCGAGCGTCAACAGCTCTCCCCTGTGCCAGGCTTCCACCAGATCGCCATGCACCCGTATTTCCTGTCCCGGCACGATCGCGACGGGCACGCCCGCGTCCGATAGCCGATCGTTGATCCGCGATACATGCGCCCGAATGTCCGTCGCAGGATTGTCGTAACGCCCGTTCGCATGGTGAGGCGTCGCGACGATCGTCGCAATGCCCTCCGCGGCGGCGGCCTTGGCCATGTTCAACGTATCGCTCCAATCCGACGCGCCGTCATCCAGTCCGGGCAAAATGTGCGTATGGATATCGATCATGCGGCTCCTCGCTCCCTCGAACCTCAAAATAAGGGCCGGCTTGCCGCGAAGGCAAACCCGACCCTATTCTAGCATACTAGCTATGGAATATCAGCTTTACGCCGTTCTTACGAGCACGTCCCAATCGTACGCTCCGGCGATGACGCCTCATCTTCCACTTTGTCCCATCGTCCATCGCCCTCTCCCCATCGCCCCCGACCGTTCGGACAGAGGATCCGCTATCTGTGAACAAAACCGGGTTTTGCGCGCCTTCGCGGACTGAGGATCCCTTATTTGCTTCGTAAACGGCTATTTCGGCCATGACGGATTGAAATAACGGATCGTCAGTCCGGAACGTCATTGAAATCAGGGGATTTCGGTGAAATAAGGTCATCTGTGTCCGATCGCGATCGATCACGAAAAAAAGAGCGCCGGGAAGCGCTCTTCGGTTCATATTACAGTCTCGCTTCCAGCGCCTTCTTCTGCTCTTCGAAGCCCGGCTTGCCGAGCAGCGCGAACATGTTTTTCTTGTACGCCTCGACGCCCGGCTGGTCGAACGGATTGACGCCGAGCAAGTAGCCGCTCACGCCGCACGCGATTTCGAAGAAATAGACCATGTAACCGAACGTATACGGGCTCATGTCCGGCAGGCCCACGACCAGATTAGGCACGTTGCCGTCCGTATGCGCGAGCAGGGTGCCCTGGAACGCTTTCTTGTTGACGAAGTCCAGCGTCTTGCCCGCGAGGAAGTTCAGGCCGTCCAGATCGTCTTTGCTAGTCTCGATCGCGATTTGCTCCGACACTTCCCCGACCTGCAGCACCGTTTCGAAAATAATCCGGTTGCCCTCCTGGATGAATTGCCCCATCGAGTGCAAATCCGTGGAGAAGTCGACGGAAGCCGGGTAGATGCCCTTGTAATCTTTACCTTCGCTCTCGCCGTACAGCTGCTTCCACCATTCGGAGACGAAATGAAGCCCCGGCTCGTAGTTGACCAGAATTTCGATCGTCTTGCCCTTGCGGTACAGCGCGTTGCGGACCGCGGCGTATTGATAGGCCTGGTTCTCGCTCAGGTTCGGATTGTTATACGCGGTTGCGGCGTCTTGAGCGCCCTTCATCATCGCGTCGATATCGATGCCCGCCGTCGCGATCGGCAGCAAGCCGACGGCCGTGAGCACGGAGTAACGGCCTCCGACGTCGTCCGGGATGACGAACGATTCGTAGCCTTCCTCGGTCGCCAGCACCTTCAGGGCGCCGCGGGCCTTGTCCGTCGTCGCGTAGATGCGCTTGCGCGCTTCTTCCTTGCCGTATTTCTTCTCCAGCGCGTCGCGGAAAATGCGGAAGGCGATCGCCGGCTCCGTCGTCGTCCCCGACTTGGAAATGACGTTGATCGACCAATCCTTCCCCTCGAGCGCTTGCAGCAGATGAGACACGTAGGTCGAGCTGATGTTGTTGCCCGCATAGAAAATTTGCGGCGTCTTGCGCTGTTCCTTCGACAGCGTGTTGTAGAAGGAATGCTGCAGCATCTCGATCGCGGCGCGCGCGCCCAAATACGAGCCGCCGATGCCGATGACGACGAGCGCGTCGGAGTCGGACTGGATTTTGCCCGCGGCGCTCTTGATGCGCTTGAACTCTTCCTTGTCGTAATCGAACGGAAGCCGGATCCAGCCAAGGTAGTCGGAACCCGCCCCGGTTCCGTTATGTAATTGCTCGTGAGCGAGTTTGACGGCCGGCGCAAGGTTGTCGATCTCGTGTTGGCCGACGAATTGCAACGCTTTCGAATAATCGAATTGAATCGTACTGCTCATTGCCATCTCCCTTTCTTTCTCGACCTCGTTCGGTCATGGAACATTAGCTATAGAATACTGAATAAAGCGTTCCTGCACAAGCGAGGTTGGATGAAGTTTTGATGAAGATTGGCGTGCGAACGGACGAAATCGCGTTACGGGAACCGCTCGCCTGCATCCGGAGAACCATCGATTCGTCTCTGCTCATGCGAAGCCGCCCGTCGATGACGACGGGCGGCAGCGATGCGATTGCTATTCGTCTTCGGCCTGCGGGGACGGCGGCTTCGGCTTCGCTCCGAAAGGAAGTCTCCCCGCTCTTCGCAGCGCCTCCCGGAGCAAATACTCGATATGTCCGTTCACGCTGCGGAATTCGTCCTCCGCCCACTTTTCCACCGCGCGGTGCAGCTCGGCGTCCAATCGGAGCGGGAACGCCTTCTTTTCCTTGGCCATCGCGGATCCCTTACCCGTACATCGTACCCGTATTGATCACGGGCGTCGCCGCCCGGTCGGATACGATCGTCACCATCAGATTGTTGATCATCGCCGCGCGCCGCTCCCCGTCCAGCGCGATCCCATTGTTCTCCAGCTGCTGCAGCGCCGATTCCACCATCGTGACCGCGCCCTCCACGATTTTCTGTCTTGCCGCGATAATCGCGATCGCCTGCTGGCGCTGCAGCATCGCGCTGGCGATTTCCGGCGCGTACGCGAGATGGGTCAGCCGGGTCTCCAACACCTCGACCCCGGCGATCGCCAGCCTCGACTGCAGCTCCCGCGTCAATTCCATCGAGACTTCGTCCGCGTTTCCCCGCAGCGACAGCGTCTGTTCGTCGGAAAACGTATCGTACGCATAGTTGGCGGCGATATGGCGGATCGCCGTCTCGCTCTGCACCTCGACGAACTTCCCGTAGTTGTCGACGTCGAACACCGCCTTCGCCGTATCGACCACCTTGAACACGACGACGCAGCCGATCTCGATCGGATTGCCTTCCGCGTCGTTGACCTTCAGAATCTGGCTGTTGAAATTGCGCACCTTCAGCGACACCTTCGTCTTGCCTGTAAACGGAAGAACGAACCACAAGCCGCTGTTCGTAACCGTCCCCTTGTATCGTCCGAAAAACGTAATAATCTTCGCTTCGTTCGGGTGGACGATCGTAAGGGAAGTCAGCAAGACGATAAACAGCAGGAGGAGCGCGATGCCCCCGGCGATCAGCCAACCGTTCGGCGCCGCCCGATCCGCTCCGTAGATAATGAGGAAGATTCCCCCGGCGACGGAAGCGAGCGCGAGCAAGAGCGCCAGAAATCCGTTCGTATGCCAAGCTTTAGTCGTCGTCATTGCGCCACCTCTTTTGGGATGATTATATTTATTTGATATATTTATGATATCACTTTTGGAAAATGAATTCCAGACTTTTTTTTCGCCATAAAGCGACCAAATTTTCGAACAATATCGGCCGGGCCCTTTCGCAATCGAAGAAACAGAACGATAATAGAGAGAAAGGAAGAAGAGAGGAGACGTTGCCATGAAAGCGATCGGATTTATCGGTCTCGGGACGATGGGGGAGCCGATGGCGGCCAATCTGCTGAAGAAAGGTTATTCCGTCACGGTATTCAATCGCACGCCGGGCAAGGCGGACCGGCTGGGGGAGTTGGGGGCGGACGTCGCCGGCTCGCCCGTCGAGACCGCCAAGCGGGCGGATGTCGTCGTCACGATGATCAGCAATGATCAGGCGATCGAGGAAGTGTATTTCGGGGAGGAGGGGCTGTTCCGATCCTTGAAGCCCGGAACGACGCTCATTGACTGCAGCACGATCTCGCCGGCGCTCGCCCGGAGGCTGGCGGCCGAAGCGGCGAACCGTTTCAGCGATTTTATCGACGCGCCCGTAACCGGCAGCAAGCCGGCAGCCATCGACGGCACGCTGCTGTTCATGGCAGGCGGGGACAAGGCGACCGTCGACGGACAAAGGGAGCTTCTGCTCGCCATGGGGCGCGAAGTCGTCTACATGGGGCCCGGCGGCAGCGGCGCGACGGCCAAGCTTGCCCACAATACGATCGTCGGCATTAACGCCGCCGGCTTGATCGAAGGGATGGCCATCGCGGCCAAGGGAGGCATCGACGCAGATTCCTTCCTGCGGGTCGTCCAAGGCGGCGGAGCGGCGAGCAAGCAGGCCGAGCTGAAAGGACGGAAGGTCGTCGACGAAGATTACGACGTCCAATTCTCGCTTGCCTTGATGCTGAAAGATCTCAAGCTGTCCTCCGTGCTGACGGATACGCTCGGCGTGCCGACGCCGATGCTGGAATCCGCCAAGAGCCTGTTCCAGCTCGGTCAGTCAGCCGGATACGGCGAGCGGGATCTCGCCGCCTTGGCGCGCGTCTATGAGGGATGGATCGGCGAGAGGATCGGCGGGGCTTCTTCCCGGAAGGAAGAATCTCCGGAAGACGCGCCCAAGGATCGCCGCAGAACCTTCCGTCTGCCGCTGGACATCCCGCTGAAAATGTCCGTGTACCAATGGGAGGGAGACGGCGGATTTCACGGTCAATCCGTGGACGGACGGCTGCTCGACCTGTCCGAAGAAGGCGCCTTGATCGAGGCGGAGTTCCCGCTTGAGCTGGACATGTTCGTCGTCATTCATTTCCTCCGGGACGCCAAGCTCCCGCCGATAACGGCGCGGATCATCCGCATCGAACGCAACCGCGGCTCGTTCAAGTACGGCTGCTTGCTAAGCGCGCTGCCGCTGTACCAACGCATTCAGCTGCAAGAGTATATTGCCGGCCGGATAAGGGATTCGGAAACTTGACCTCTTTGCCCCTACCACCCCGACCGTTCGGACAGAGGATCCGCTATCTGTGAACAAAACCGGGGGTTACGCGCCTTCGCGGACAGAGGATCCGTTATTTGGCTCCGAGACGGCGATTTCGGCCATTGATCCTCGGAATAACGGATCGTCAGTCCGAATCGCCATCAAAATGAGGGGGTTTCGGCAAAATAACGTCTTCTGTGTCCGATAGCGAAAGAGAGGCCGCGAAAAAAGGGGATGGCCCGACAGGCGCTTGAAGCCTGCGGGTCATCCCCTTTTCCGACGTTCGGTCGAAGGATTCAGTCGATATAGGAGCAAATGTAATCGGTGACCGTTCTCACCTTCAGCTTGAAGCTGGAATTCGCCGGCACCTCGAACTTCGTCGGCTCGGAGATGTCCTGCCACTCGTCGCTGCCCGGCAGCAGCACGGACAATTCGCCCGACTGGATGTCCATGATTTCCTTTTTGCCCGTGCCGAATTCGTATTCGCCCGGAAGCATGATGCCGAGCGTCACTTTCGTGCCGTCTTCGAACAAGACCGCGCGGCTCGTCACCTTTCCTCCGAAATAAACGTTCGCTTTCTTCTCTACGGTTACGTTGTTAAATTGGGACATCGTTTACTCCAGCTCCCCCTGGTTCGTTTATACGAGCTTCTTGAATTCGGCGACGACGTTGTCGACCGTAAATCCGTATTCCTTGATCACCCGATCGCCCGGCGCGGAAGCGCCGAACGTGGAGATGCCGAGAACGGCTCCGCCGTCCCCGACGTAACGCTCCCAGCCAAAAGGATGAGCCATCTCGATCGCGAGGCGGGCTTTGATCGCCTTCGGCAGCACGCTCTCCTTATAGCTCGCGTCCTGCTTCTCGAACAGGTCGAAGCTCGGCAGGCTGACGACGCGGACGTGAACGCCTTGCTCCGCCAGCGCTTTCTGGGACGCGACGGCCAGTTGAACCTCGGAACCCGTCGCGATCAGAATGCCCTGAGGCTCGCCGTTGGCCGCTTCGGAGACGACGTAGCCGCCCTTGGCGATCTTGTCGCGCGCGGAGGCCGTGCCTTCGAGAATCGGCAGATTCTGGCGCGTCAAGACGAGCGCGACGGGATTGGATTGATTTTGCAGCGCGTAGGCCCAAGCCGCGGAAGTCTCGTTGCCGTCGGCCGGACGGATGACCGTTAGGTTCGGGATAACGCGGATCGAGGCCAGCTGCTCGATCGGCTCGTGCGTCGGGCCGTCTTCGCCGACCGCGATGCTGTCGTGCGTCAGGACGTACACGGCCGGAAGCCCCATCAGCGCCGCCAGCCGAACGGCCGGACGCAAATAATCGGTGAACACGAAGAACGTGCCGCCATACACTTTCAAGCCGCCATGCAGCATGATGCCGTTCATGGCCGCGGCCATCGCGAATTCGCGCACGCCGAAGTAAATGTTGCGTCCTTCGTAGCTTCCCGGTTTATAGACCGGCAAGCCTTTCATGTGCGTCATCGTGGAGCTTTCCAGGTCGGCGGAGCCGCCAACCAGGTACGGAACGTTCTTCGCCAGCGCGTTGATCGCGTTGCCCGAAGCGACGCGGGTGGACAACGGTTTGTCTTCCGCGGAATATACGGGAAGCTCCGCGTCCCAGCCGCTCGGGAGCTCGCCTTTGAGCGCGCGCTCGAATTGGGCGGCCAGCTCCGGGTGGGCGGATTTGTACTTCGCAAACAGGGTCTGCCATGTCTCGTAAGCTTGCTCCCCCGCTTGCTTGATCCCCGCGAAATGGGCGCGGACTTCTTCCGGAACGTGGAACTCCTCGTGCGGCCATTCATAGAACGCCTTCGTCAGCTTGGCCTCGTCCGTGCCGAGCGGAGACCCGTGCGGTCCGGCATGTCCGCCTTTGCCGCCCTTGTTGGGAGAACCGTAGCCGATGACCGTCTTCACTTCGATCAGCGTCGGCTTGCCCAGCTCCGCCTGCGCATCCGCGATCGCCTTCGCCAAGGCCTCGAGGTCGTTGCCGTCCTCTACGCGCAAATACTGCCAGCCGTAAGCTTCGAAGCGTTGGCCGACGTTCTCCGAGAACGACAGGTCCAGATCGCCGTCCAGCGAGATGTCGTTGGAGTCGTACAGGACGACCAGCTTGCCGAGCTTCAGGTGGCCCGCCAGCGAAGCCGCTTCCGCGGCGACGCCTTCGGACAGGTCGCCGTCTCCGCAGATGGAGTATGTAAAGTGGTTAATGACGCGATAACCTTCGCGATTATAAGTCGACGCCAACTGGGCTTCGGCCATCGCCATGCCGACGGCCATGGCGATCCCTTGGCCGAGCGGACCGGTCGTCGCATCCACGCCAGCCGTATGGCCGAACTCGGGATGACCCGGCGTCCGGGAGCCCCACTGGCGGAAATTTTTCAATTCTTCGATCGGCAGATCGTAGCCGCACAGGTGCAGCAGCGAATAGAGCAGCATCGAGCCGTGGCCCGCGGACAGGACGAACCGGTCGCGGTCGATCCACGTCGGCTCGGACGGATTGTGCTTCATCGTCTTGGCGAACAGCTGATAGCCCATCGGAGCGGCGCCCATCGGCATGCCGGGATGGCCCGATTTCGCTTTCTCGATCGCGTCGATCGCCAGAGTGCGGATCGTCGTGACGGACAATTGGTCGATGGAATGCGTGGGAACAGTCATGAATCGGATTCCTCCTCTTTACTCTTGCGCATACTTGTCGTGATATTCGGCGTGCGTTCGTTTCCTGATGTCGTGCGGTTATCGTTCAGCCCGTTTGATTTCGTACATTGTATCACGGCGGCAATCCGTTTTCCATTTTCCCGGAAACTCCAAGCAGACACTTAGTTCGACTAATCCGAACTACAGCGCTCGACCGGGGCTACAAGCAGGCAGTTAGTTCGACTAATCCAAACTACAGCGCTCGACCGGGGCTACAAGCAGGCAGTTAGTTCGACTAATCCGAACTACAGCGCTCGAACGCGGCTCCAAACAGGCGTTTAGTTCGACTATTCCAAACTACAGCGCTCGAACGCGGCTCCAGGCAGTTAGTTCGACTAATCCAAACTACAGTGCTCGAGCGGGGCTCCAGGCAGGCAGTTAGTTCGACTAATCCAAACTACGGCGCTCGAGCGGGGCTTCAGGCTGGCATTTAGTTCGACTAATCCAAACTACAGTGCTCGAACGGGGCTCCAGGCAGGCAGTTAGTTCGACTAATCCAAACTACGGCGCTCGAGCGGGGCTTCAGGCTGGCATTTAGTTCGACTAATCCGAACTACGGCACTCGACCGGGGCTACAAGCAGGCAGTTAGTTCGACTAATCCGAACTACAGGGCTCGAACGCGACTTCAGTCGTGCGTGCGTCACCGCGTCAGTGTCCCGCAGCGCGTCGACATAACGAAGCGGCCTAACGAGCCGGCTCTCCGCGCAGCGTTGTTCCGCCTGGTTCCCTACTGCGCGAATGCGCCGGCCCCCGAGCCGCACAGCGCCGCCCCCATAGTCGGGCGCAACGCAGTCCGCGTGCCTGCGATGCCCTTTATCCCTGACGGGGGCTTCAACTTACACGAACGCTACGGTTTTGTTCTGGTATACGAGCAGCCGGTCTTCGACATGCCATTTCACGGCGCGAGCCAAGACAATCCGTTCGATGTGCCGTCCCACGCGCTTCAGCTCGTTCACGTCGTCGCGGTGGCTGACGCGCTGCACGTCCTGCTCGATGATCGGGCCGCCGTCCAGCTCCTCGGTAACGTAGTGCGCCGTCGCTCCGATCAGCTTCACTCCGCGATTGTAGGCTTGCTGATAAGGCTTGCCGCCGACGAAAGCCGGCAGGAACGAATGATGGATATTAATGATGCGATTATGATACTGCTCGATGAATTTCGGCGAGACGATCTGCATGTACCTCGCAAGCACGATCAGATCGATCTTCCCCGCCGTCAGCTCGCGTTGCTTCCGCTCCGCTTCCGCCTTCGTCTCCGGCGTGACCGGCACGTGATGGTAAGGAATGCCGAAGGACTCCACGAGCCCTCTCATCTCGTTATGGTTGCTGATGACCATGCTGATCTCCGCGTCCAGGTCGCCCGCTTGCCATTGCCAGAGCAGCTCCAGCAAGCAATGGTCCTCCTTGGAGACGAACACCGCGATTCTCTTGCGCCGCGCCGCGCGGTATATGCTCCATCTCATGGAGAAGCGGTCCGCCACGCGGGTAAAATCCTCCTGAAGCGAAGGCAGCCGCAGCTCCAGGTCTTGCAGATCGAATTCGATCCGCATGAAAAACATGCCGCCCTCCGGATCCATCGTATACTGATCGGACTGCACGATGTTCGCGCCCTGCTCGTACAGGAACTGCGATACCGCCGCGACGATTCCCGCCTTGTCGGGACAGGAAATCAGCATTCTCGCCCGGATGCTCTTGTCTTCGGACCGTTTGTTCGCCGTTTGATAGATTTGACTCATGATTCCTACTTTTCCTCCCTAAACAACTATCCGCGTTACGATGATCCCCGGCTTGTCCGGGTTGCTTTTACTGCTCGGACAGCCATTGCTCCCCGGCAAGATAAGCGACAAGACGCTGATTGACCGCCTCTTCGCTATATTCCTCCGGCAGAACGCGGTTTTCGATCAGCATGTCGTACAACCGCTCCAACGGCTCCCTCGGATCGGCCTTCCGGGCCTTGGCGTCGGATTTCAGCAATTCCCACGTGCTCAGCACGTACAACCGGGAATCGATGCCGACTTTTTCGAAGAAGTGATGAAGCCGCTCGACGTCGACCATAAACTCGCCGCCGAAGCGCTCTTCCGCATCCCCTCGCAAAATCGCGATCTCCGCCTCGTACATCGGGCGCTCGACCTTGCCGATCCAGGGCGTCTCCAAAATAAAAGGCTTGCCCTTCAGCAGATCGTGCCCGACGACGCCGGCGATCCCCTCGTACCCGATCCACCCGGAACCGATCGGAGCATGGCGGTCTTTCGCCGCGCCGAGCGGGTTTTTGCTGTCGTTGACGTGAACGACCGCGATCCGATCCAGGCCTACGACTTCGTCGAACTTGCGCAGCACGCCGTCCACGTCGCCGACGATGTCGTAGCCCGCGTCGTGGATATGGCACGTGTCCAGGCAAACGGTCAGACGGTCGTTCAGCTGCACCCGCTCGATAATTTGCGCGAGCTCCTCGAACGATCGGCCAACTTCGGTTCCTTTGCCCGCCATCGTCTCGAGCGCGATGTTCACGTCGGTCTCCTTCGTGCCTTCGAGCACCTCGTTCAGCCCTTCGGCGATGCGGGCGATGCCGTACTCCGCGTCCTTGTCCGTATATGCGCCAGGATGCAGCACGATATTTTTGACGCCGATCTTATGCGTCCTGCGGACTTCCTCCTGCAGGAAATCGACGGCCAGCCGATACGTATCTTCCTTGTAGGACCCCAAATTAATGATATAGGGAGCGTGCACGACGATCTCATCGATCCGGCCCGCAGCCATCGCTTCCTTGCCCTCGGAAATGTACAGCTCCTCGATCGGCTTCCGGCGCGTATTCTGCGGCGCTCCCGTGTAGATCATAAAAGTGCTCGATCCGTATGAAATCGCTTCGTCGGTCGCGGTCAACAGCCCCTTGCCCGAAAACGACACGTGCGATCCGATTTTCAACATATACGACGTCTCCTCTCTCGACTTGAAATCCTTACTCCCGCAACGTTCCGGGGGCTTTTCTCGCAATTATCTCCCTATTGTATCGCGAACGTCGAAATAAATCTAGAAATGAGCTATAATGTTTCGATATGAGGTGATTTTAATGGGTTCGACTCCCGCTTGGTTTATGTATTTTATCGGTTTCTGGACGGTCGTCCTCGTCGTCTCGATGTGCGTCGGCGGCTTCTTCATGTTCCGCAAATTCCTGAAAGTGCTGCCTCAGAAAGACGGGATGTCCAAGCTCGATTGGCAAAATTACTGGGTCGAGAAAAGCCGCCCGCTCTGGACGCCGGAGTCGAAGGAATTGCTGCAGACGCTCGTCTCTCCCGTTCCGGCGCCTTTCCGGGATATCGCCAGCCATTCGATCGCCGCCAAGATCGGCCAGATCGCGGTCGAGAGCGGCGCGAGCGAGGTCACGAAAGCGCACTGCATCGAAGGCTATATTCGCGCGACTCCCGCCCGGGACCATCGCAGCTTGATCAACTTCCTCGAGAAGAAAAAAATCGACTACTCCGCCTACAGCCATCTCTTGCAAAAAGCGGAAGGCACGTCGCAAACGGCCCAAAATTGAAACCTTTCCCGCACAATTTCGTCTAACCTCTTAGGAGGTGCATCACAAGATGAAAAAAATCAACAAGACGACGATGACTCTGAGCGCGGCTCTCCTGGCCCTGGCGCTTATAGGAACGGCCTGCAGCAGCAATAATAACAATGCGAACCAATCGCCGACATCCAGTCCGTCCGCGCCGGCCAGCCCGTCCGCCAGCCAGCCGCCGGAATCGGAAAGCCCTGATCCTTCCGAAACGCCGCAGCTCGTCTCCGGAACCGGTCTCTACGTCGGCCTGCAAGATAGCCATTCGATCGAAATCACGACCGACGAGGGCCCGACGGGCTTCCAGATCGGCCCGGACATCTACGAGAAAGTGGAATCCTGGGAGAAGGATACGCCGGTCAAATTCGAATATACGGTTGAGACGATGGAAGCGGACGGCGGTCAAGTCGAACAGAAAACGATCGTATCGATCGAACAGGAATAACCGATTCGGGAGGGAACGCGTATGCGCCTGCTGCTCTGCGGGGGCACGGGGTTCATCGGAAAGGCTCTGACGCACGCCATGTTGTCGCGAGGAGACGAAGTGTGGATCGTAACCCGGAAAAAACCCGCCGAAGCCTCGTTCGACCATGCGCTTCCGCACCCCCGTTACGTCACTTGGCAGGAATGGGACGCGGATCCCGATCGTCTCTCGGGCTTCGACGGTATCGTCAACCTGGCCGGAGAGACGATCAACCAGCGCTGGACGCAAGCGGCGAAGCGCCGGATCGTCTCCTCTCGGGTCGAGGCCTCGCGCCGGATCGCGGAGCACGTCAAGCGCATGCGATTCCCGCCTTCCGTCGTTGTCAACGCTTCCGGCATCTCGTTGTACGGACATTCGGGAGATCGGATCTTCGACGAGTACTCCCCCGCCGAGCCGGCCGATTTTCTCGGGACGACCGTCGTGCAATGGGAAGAAGCGGCCGACCGGATCGCGGTCAAACGGCTCGTCAAGCTTAGAATCGGTCTCGTTCTCGCGCGCGAGGGCGGCGCTTTCCCGCTTATCCGCCTGCCTTACCGTCTGTTCGCGGGAGGAAAAATCGGGGACGGCAAGCAGGGACTGCCCTGGATCCATCTGCAGGACATGGTGTCGCTGATCCTGTTCTGCCTGGATCGTTCCGACATATCGGGACCGGTTAACGCCGTGGCGCCGGACCCCGTCTCCAATGACGAATTCGGACGCACGCTCGGCAAAGTCACGAAGCGGCCCCATTGGTTCCCGGTGCCGCAGGCGGCGATGAAGCTTGCGCTCGGGGAAATGAGCACGCTCGTGCTGACCGGGCAGAAAGCGATGCCGCGCAAGCTGTTGGAGCACGGCTACCGATTCGCCTACCCGAAACTCGAAGAAGCCTTGCGGGATATTACCCGTTAAGGCTTCTTCGCGCGGTATCCGCGGCTAATCTTCCGCCGGCTGAAACCGGTAGTGCGATTCCGCGAGCTTCAAGCGATCCCCCGGCCGGAGCGTATACCATTCGTACGGAGCCATCGGCTTATCGTTCAACAGCGTTCCGTTGCGGGAGCCGAGATCCTTCGCTTTCCATCCGTCCGACATTCGCGCGATTTCGACGTGCGCGCGCGAGACGCCGACCGAATCGTCCACGTGCTGGGCCGCGTCCGCCGATCGCCCGATCACGAATGAATCGACCCGCAGCGGGATTCGCCGCGAGCCGTTCGGCGCATCCCATACGAGACAGCAAGCATCCGCCTTCGCGGCCGAATGGCGATCGAGCAATGCGGTCCGATCGTCCCTTGCCAGCCACGACGTCTGTTCCTCCCCGGCCGAAGACGCCCGATGCGGCATCTCGGGGCCGAGGGAGGATAAAGGCTCATCGTCGTCGCGAAGCCTGGGAGGCTCCCAGCGGGCAGAATCGCGGCCGCTGTCGCTTCGGGCAGCTCGGAAGGTCCGTTCGATCTCCGGGATATCCGGATCGTCGATCGCCGCAGGCTGCTTCATGCTCCATCGCTTCGGCGCCCCGTTCCAGATCGTCAAGGCAATCGCCGCAACGAGCAGCGTGAGACATAGGCTAACGATCAGCCGCAACGAATCGGGACGATCCAGGTAAACGTATTTCCATGCGATAGCCAGCGCGAGCGCGGAAGCGCAAGCGACGATCAGGCGCCATCGGCCTGGATCGATGACGGGCGCTTGCCCGGAGCGCATTCCGGAATCCGTTTCCTCGCTCGGATCGACCCCCGCAAGACGCGGCGCGCGGGCGTCTCCGAGCAATTCGGAGACCGGCTGCGGATCCCCGGAAACGGGCTGCAGCAAATCCCACGCCCGGGATGCTTTCGGCGGATTCGGATCGTCCGCGAGCCGTTCCTCCGCCTCAACGGCGGCGGGTTCCGCGAATCGCGGCGGCTCGCCCATCTCTCCCCGGAGCGATTCCGCCAAATATTGCTTGGCGTAACGGCTTAAAGCCGCCGGGACAAAGCCGGCATCGGAGACGATGGCCAGCACGCGCTGCAACGCGCGCCCGTCCGGCTCCTTCACCCTCATCGTCCACCGGACGATCAGCCGCTCCAGATCGTCGCCGCGATCCGCTTCAAGGCGAAACGGCAAGTAGGTAAAAACGAGATCGTGCCAGTCGTCCCCGACGAAAATAAATTCGTCGCGAAGCCTGATCTTCTCCGCGTCTAGCAGGTAGAGCCTGCATCCCTCGAGCACTTCGGCCAGCTTGCATAGCGCCGCCATCATCTCGGACATCGTCCACCGGGAACCTCTAAGCGCTTCGGACAGCATGCGGGTCCCCGTCAAATTGTACCTTAGCCGAACTTGACCGTCGCATTCCTCGGTCTCGAGAGGAAGCAGCCCCGGGATTTCGCACTGCTTCAGCATGCGAAGCTGCATCTCGTTCAACTCCTCCCGGGAGAGCGGCGGCTCGCGCCCGATAACCATAAAGTGGCCTCTCTGCTGTTCGAATCGAACCGTCAATGCCTCCATCGCGATCTATCCTTTCCCCAACAAGGTCATGAATCCGGGCGCGATCGCCAGCATGAACGGAAAACGGATCCGCTTCCGCGCGGCCGCAATCGGATGCTCGCCCCAAGGCCAGCGAAGCTTCGCGCCTAGAATCCGTATTCCGGGCAGCCGCAGCGCGAGCAGCAGGCAGGCGATTCCGCCTCCGTACAAAATCGACAGCGTCAGCAATTCGATCGTCAACGACGGGCCGGACCAAGCCCCGAAGGCCGCGAACCACTTCACGTCCCCGCCGCCGATCCCGCCCAGGCGATTCATGACGAACAACGGAACGAAACCGCTCAGCAGGCCGGCGATCGCCCAGCCGATGCCGTCGATGCCGGAATAAACGGCATGGTACGCGAGTCCGCCCGCGGCGAATCCGAACGTCAATCCGTTCGGAATCCGCATGCGCCCAAGATCCGTCCAGCATGCGAGCGCGAGCAGAGCCGACACGCATCCCCAAGTCCAACCGTTCATGAAGCTTTCCCCTCCGATCCGGCCGCGCCTTTGCCGGCCACCTCGAACGTCTGTTGCCATGCCGCGCCCTCTTCGTTCGCAACCTTCCAGCTCCATATGCCCGGAGTCGTCCTGCCCGAGACGTGCCAGGTCCAGGAAACCAATCCCGATTCGTCCGCGGTCGCGGAGCCGAGATGCTTCGCTTGGCTCGGCCCGCTCTTGTACAGGATGGACAGATCCACGGTCGCCCCCGGATCCGTGCGCAGCACCAAGGTCGCTTTGCGCCCCGGCCGAACCGGGTTCGGTTCCAGGGAGACGAACGCGACGTTGAACGGCTGCTCTCCGTCCTCCTTCGCTTGCCGCGACGAGGACGGACTGCCGCCGATCCATGCGCGTTCCCTGGCCGCCTGCTTGATGACGAGCTTGCGGCCCAGCAACGGCACTTCCATCGGCAGCGCGTATTCCGCCTGCAGCGTCAGGAACGCCCGAGATCGATCGTCAACGTCCGGCAAGCCGACGGATGTCAGCCGAATTCGCGAGACGTCGAGCACGCGTTCGTCGACGAACGATTCCATCATTCGGCCGAACGCGAGGATGGCCGCCTGCTCCTCCACGGAGAAGGTCACGTCCGCCGCTTGCTCGGCCCACTCGTTCATCGGCGCGGGCAGCCACCGGCCGTATTCCCGCAGCGTCTCGCCTACGCTCTGCCACCGATCGTTCCATTGTTCGATTTGCCGGTTAAGCTCCGTGTCTCTGGCTTTATCCGCAGCAAGCGCGATCGGATACCACGCGGCCGCCGCTTGTCTCGCTGTCTGCGACAGCGCGCCGTGCAGCGCCATCGTCATGACTGCGGTCTGCACCATGAACGCCAGAAACATCGCGAACAGCATGAAGATCGGCATCATCATCGCGGCTTCCAGCGTTACGCTGCCTTCGTCGCGCCGCTCGCGTCTACAGATAGGAGCTATCCGCGGTATACGTCGCTTCATAGCGATTCCCCTTCACCGTTCCTCCCATATTCCCGACCCGGTCGACGGCGCGGAGCAAGCCCGGAAAAAACCACAAGCTTACGGACGCGGTCCCTTCTCCGCTGGCGTACGTGTATGCCCCGCGGAAATCCAATCCGGACGCGTGCTCCATAACGGCGATCATTCTCGACGCATGACTGCCGGATCCCCCGTGCGCCAGCATGAACAACCGCAAATAATCCGTATAAAACGTATCGACCCGAAGGTACTTCGAAAGCTGGATTTTGCCCGTATCGAGCAGGTCGCGCATGTCGCTTGCCGCCTTGGAAATGCCGTAGACGAGCGATGCCGCAAGCACGAGCAAAGGATGGCCAAGCGTCCGGCATTCGATCAGCCCTTCCATCGTCCGAATCGCCAGGCGAAAGGCGAAAATTTCCCCGTATGCCGCCGCGATGTTGGCCGCGGGATTATGAAGCCCGTATAAGACGTATTCCGTCTCCTGCTCGTGAACGGACAAGGATATCTCTTCCCCGCCAAGCATCTTCTTCGCCGATGCGGGAGAGAAATGGGACAGCCTCCCGAGCGCGTACTCGGAATAGTAGAGCTGATCCCTCGCCCCGGTCAGCGCGCCCTCCAGCGTATCCATCAGCGCGTTGGAAGAAGCCATCGCCTCGTCCCTTCCTTCGGACGGATCGCCGCTGCGGGAGCGTCTTGTCCCGTCGGCTTCGGCCTGATTCCATTCCAGGTTGAGCTCGAATAGGCGACGGGTTTCATCGAAGCCCGCTTGCTCTTCCTCGGATCCGGTCAGGCCCGTCAAGGAACCGAGAAATTTCGCCGCGCCCGCCCATTCGGATTTCGCCTTCGCTTCCTCCCGCTTCCGTTCGTCGTCGCCAGAGCGATGAGCTTCGACGATTTCTCTCCTGCGTTCGATCACCTTGCCGCCGGCTCCGTAATCGCCCGCGTACGCGGATATCGCGTCGTTCAAGCGGCTCTCGCCTTGGCGCAAAGAGGAACCGAGGCCCGTCGAGCCGGGCGCGGAACCGACCCAGGAGGCGAAAGCCCCCGCTTCGCTCGCCAATGCCAGTCCTTGGGCGCGCTGCCGAGCGATTTCCGCTTCGTAATCCGCGAAAAACTCCGGTTTCAGCACGAGGTCCTCCGCCGATCGGCGAAGCTCTTCCATCGTCCGGATGTGCTCCGCGTCCGGCCCCTCCCCGTCCGCCTTCCGATCGGGCTCAGCGTCCGGCATCGAGCGGGACATCGCGACGATGGCGGCCATCTCGTCATTGGCCTGCCTGGCCTTGGCCAGCGCCGCGTTCGCCTCCGCGGCGAAGCTCTCGGACTCCGACCGCGCGTTCGCCGCCGCCTTCTCGAGCGCGGCCGCCGACTTCGCGGCATTGGCTTCGTAGGCGGCGACTTCCGCTTCGTAACGCGGCCCATCGGGACGGCTCCGCTCGATCTCCTCCGGATCCTCGCCGTTTTCCAGCCGCTTGCTCCTCTCTTCCTCCCATCTGCGCAGCGACTCTCTTCTGGATTCGTCGTCCTTCCGCTTCGCGACGTAATCCTCGTAAGATCCGACGACGCCGCTAGCCGAACCGACTGCCGAATCTATGTGCCGTAAGATCTTCTCTCCCCAGTCTCGCTGGCTGTCCATCGTTTCGTCCAACGCCTTCTCGCGCCGGTCGTACGCCTTGCGCATCCTTTCCAGCAGATCGACGGTCTTCCGCGCTTCCTTCATCGTGCCGGACACGCCGCGAAATCTGGACGCGACCTCCAGGGCAAGATCGATCGGGGCTTTGTACTTCATCTCCTCGAGAATTTCCCTGCGGAAAATGTCGTGGGACGCCAGCGGCCGGCTTTCCGTGACGCCCGCATTCTCCCATCGCGTATCGAGAAAGGCGAAGCCGTCGCCAGCGGGACCCGAGTTGCCCTCCAGCGTCGCCCGGAACAGCTCGTCGGCCGGCTCGCCGCCCCGTATGAACAAGCCGTACCGGGCGTAGATCAACGGATCGTAGGAAGACAGGACCGAGCGGACGCCCGACTTGACCGCCAGCTCCGCCTCTTTGCGAAATGCGGCCACGCGGGCGAAGTCGATCAGCAGGGCGGTCAAGAGAAAGAAAGAAGCGGTAGCGACGATAAAATAAATCGACACCGAGCCGGACGTCCCTCGCTCGCGCGAACGGGACGGCGGCAATCTCCTGGCGGCCTTGGACACGGTTTATCCCTCCTGTCAATGCCCGTTACGTCCTGCGCTTGTTCAAGATTTCGCCCGCTTGCCGTCGGTAGCTCTCTTCCCCTTCGGGGGCGAGCTTCATCTTCGCTCCATAGTAGCGAACGAGGTCGAATGCGCGGAGGAATTCCGCCGGCTCGACGATCAACGCCGACACGCCGGCGCGGGCGGCGCCCCCGCCCCGAAACCGGACGAGCGGCTCGGGCAGCCATGCGCTGTCCATATCCGCGAAAATTTCACGTTTGATGCCGGTATTGCGGTAGCTTAGCGAGCCCGTACCCAGGCGGTGGCCGGCTGCCGTCGAATCCCCGGCTCTGCCCAGCTTGTCCGCCGCGGACGAGCCTTCCCTTGCCGGCATGCCCGGATAAACGTCGACGCGGATGTCCCCGTCGCCGCCCGCAAGACCGAACAGACTCTGCACGAGGCCGTCGTCCGTCAAGCGCCAGTAGAGGCCGTCGTATTGACCGGGGGGATACGCGCCGGTGCGAATGTTCTTCGCCGAATTGGACCAGGCGAAAGCGGCTCTTTCCGTCATGATCGACGAGCTGTAATAGAGAATCGAGCCTTGCGAGAGATAGAGCGCGAAGAGCAGCATCATGAACGTCAGCATGAGCACCCACGGCATCACCATCGAAGCTTCCAGCGTTACGGAGCCGTCGTCATCGCAACCGAAAGCGTTTTTCGCTTTTCTCATGAGCCCGTGACCTTTACTTGAACACGTCTTCGGATTTGGATTCGACCCTGGTCATCAACGACTCCAGAAATTCGATAATTTCTTTGCGGAACACCAAGACGAGCGCGATCAATACCGCGACGATCAGCACGAGCTCCAGCGTGCCGATCCCCTCTTCATCGTCCCGCAAAGCTCTCAAGGCGTTCACTCCGCGCACATACAATCCGAGCATATGGAACCATCCTTTCTTTACATCAATGGATTGATAGATTGGAATCACATCATGAAGACGGCCGGGGTTCCGACCAGCACCATGATCAGCAGAAAAATGACCGTAAGCGGAAACGCGAGCCTGGAGGACGCTTGTTCGCCGAGCGTCCGGGCAAGCGCCTTGCGCTTCTCCCACATTTGCCTCGTCAATTCCCGCAGCGCGGGCGCGAATGCGTCTCCGCCCCGCCTTGCGTTGATCAGCACCGTCGTCGCGAACAGCTTCACTTCGGGAACGGCGCAGCGGCGTCCCATCTCCTCCAGCGCGGCGGCCAGCGTCTCCCCCCGCTTCATGCTCTCGATCGCGGCGTTCAGCTCCGCGTACAGCGGATTCGTCTCGCCCCGCTTCTGTTCCGCGACCCGGGACAACGCCCGCATGACGTTCTCCCCCGCATTGACCATGAGGAGCAGCTTGCTGAGCAGCTCCGGCAATTCCATCGCGATGCTCGTCTTGCGGCGTTTCACTTGGCCGGCGAGCTCCTTCGCCCGCAAGCCGGGCAGGCAGACGCCGACGACCGCGCCTAACGCGAGCAAAGCGGGCGTGTCCGCGAGCGCCGCGAGCAGACTGGCGGCGGCGAGAGCGAAATACCCGATGCCGACGCTCTCCGCCGCCCATGCGACCAGCATGTCCCGGGAGCAAGTTCCCCCGCCCAGCAACGCAAGCGGGATTCTGGCCTTGTCCAGAATCGGCTGCGCCCTCTTCCACGCCGGGGGCCATAGCAGCAGCGCGGCGAAAGGATCGGCTTGCAGGCGAACCGGGCCGTTCTTCCGGCCTTTCCAAGCGATCGCGGCAAGCCAAGCGTAAGTCCCGGCCATGGCGATAAAGACGGCATACGCCAGCGCGACGCTCATAGCCGAATGTCCATGATGCGAAGCATCCACCAGCCGCAGAGCAGCAACAATCCCAGACAAACCGTCAACACGACGATTCCCATCCCCTCCCGCATAGGCTGCATGTAGTCGGCCGCCATGAACCCGAGAATGCCGACGAAAGCGAAGGGCATTCCCATCATCAGGCGCGCCTCGAATTTTTTCTGGGCGATCAGCACCGACACTTCAAGCTCGACCTCCAATTTCTCGGAGATCAGCTGCGCGGTGCGCCTGACGACCTCGACCAGATCCCCTCCGGACCTTTTGCATATCGTGACGACCTCCGCGAAATTCCTCACCTCCTCCAGGCCGGAACGGCCGGCGAAATCCTGCAACCCGACTTCCAGCTGCTCTCCGTTGCGCAAGCGGTTGGCGATCGCCCGCAATTCCATGACGAGATCCGATTGCGTCTCTCCGATCAACAGCACGAGATCGTGCTCCAACGCCATGAACGCGTTCTCTACCGATCTTCCCGCGGACAGCAGGGAGCTCAGCGCCTGGAGCGCGTCCTTGAACTGCAGCCGCAGCTTGTCGAGGCGCCGCTTGCGCAAGGCGTCCGCATAGAACTTCGGGTACAATAGCCCGAGCGGAGTCGCGGCGGCGGCGATCCAGGCATGCCGGTACAGCAGCCAGACCGCGGCGCAGCTCGCCGCGCAGCCGATCGCGATCGCCCACAGCCGCTCCTTGGCGCTCAGCCGATACACCGTATAATCCGTCACGTTCGCGCCTCCTTGATCAAGCCGGCCTGGCGCAGCTTGCGGTTATCGCGGAGAGGCTCCACCCGCCGCAGCCTTCCGACGATCCGTCCATCCCGCTCCGCTTCTTCTTCGAACCGAAACAACGCGGCCAGCTCCACCTCCCCTCCCCGCATCCCGACGACCTCGCAAATTTCCGTCACCCTCCGCGAACGATCCCTGAACCGGCTGAGATGGATGACGATATCGAGCGCCGAAGCGAGCTGCTGCCGAACGACCGGCACCGGCAGATCGGCTCCGCTCAGCACCATCGTCTCCAGCCGGGAGATCATATCCTTCGCGCCGTTCGCATGCCCCGTCGACAGCGAGCCTTCATGGCCCGTGTTCATCGCCTGCAGCATATCGAGCGCCTCGGCTCCCCGGACTTCCCCGACGATGATGCGGTTGGGCCGCATCCGCAGCGAAGCGCGGATTAAATCCCGAATGCCGATCATGCCCTTGCCTTCGCTGTTCGCGTTCCTCGTCTCCAAGGACACGAGATTCGCGACTCCCCTGATTTGCAGTTCCGCCGCGTCCTCGATCGTAATCAAGCGTTCGTCGGCAGGAATCCATTGGGACAGCGCGTTAAGGAACGTCGTTTTGCCCGAGCCCGTCCCTCCGCTAATGAACAAATTGTATTTGGCGACGACCAGCTCCCGCAGAAAATCGGCGGCTTCGCGCGACAAAGCCTCGCGCGCGATCAAATCGTCGATCCCGAGCGGATTCCGGGGGAAGCGGCGGATCGTTACGGTCGGACCCTTCAGCGCGATCGGAGGCAGCACGACGTGAACTCTGGAGCCGTCCGGCAGGCGGGCGTCGACGATCGGGGAAGCTTCGTTCACGATCCGGTTCACCCGGCCGACGATGCTCTGGATCAGATCTTCCAGCCTCTCGCTGCTCTCGAAGCCGAGATTGACCGCGCTCAGTTCTCCCCCCTTCTCGATAAAAATTTCCCGATGCGAATTAATCATGATTTCCGTAATATCCGGGTCGTCCAGCAACGGCTGCAGCGCATCCAGCCCCCGAAAAGCATGGAACAGCCTGAGCACCGCGGCTCTTCGCTCGTTCGCCGTCATGCGGCGCGCCCTTTCCGTCCCGAACAGCTCGCTCTCGATCAATCGCAGCAGTTCGTCGTCCGTGACGGCGGTGTCCCAAGACAGCTTGGCCCGCACCGCGTCCCGCAGCTCAGCCAGCTCCCCGATGGTCAATCCGCCGGGCTCCATGGCGATCCTCCTTTCCGTCATCGGGCGCCAGCAGCTCCAGCAACCGATCGATCGCGCCGGCGAATGCCGGCACGGAGAGCAGCCTTCCCGGCTGATCGATCGCCTTCCACTGCGGGATGTACGGAAGGACGGCCGCCGGCGCGGGACCGGGCAAGCTCCATCGGTTGATCGGCTTCGCTCCGTTGGCTTTGTTCATGACGAACAGAAGCTTGTGCGGCGATTCTTCCAGGCGATCGCGCCAATTCTGATAGAGCAACCCGGCTTTCTTCAAATTTTGCGCGTCGTCCTGGCACAGCCAGACGACCCGGTCGCTCAGCCCGAGCAGTTCGAGATGCCAGTCCCCGGCGCCGGAATCGGGATCGACGACGATCGCGTCGTACTTGCCGCAGCCGCGAATCCTCTCCAACAGCGAAGCCAATCGCTCGGAGGTCATCGCCAGCCGTTCTCCCGGATGCTCCGGCGCGTCGAAGTAATCGGCGCGCAGGTGAGGCTGATGCCTGCAGATCTGCTTAAACAAGCTGTCCCACTGCTCCGGATGGGCTTGCAGGGCATACAGCAGGCGCGACAAGCTGTCCGGTTCGCCCCGTCCGAACAGCAACGATGTCGCGTTCAACGCTTCCAAATTCAAATAGAAGACGCGCAGCCCCCGCTCTCCCGCCTGGCGGGCGAGGTTTAACGCGACGGCGGTCTTGCCGGTTCCGCCCGTTGCCGAGAATACCGCCCAGATCCGGCAGCCTTGCGCCTGCGGTCCGGCTTCCATCCCCGCCGCGCTTCGGATGGCCGACAGAAGCGCCGGCAACGACTGGTACCGGAGCGCCTCCGGCCAAGAGGAGCCGCTGCATTCTCCCTCGGCGTCGACGAGCGCGATCGTCTTGCCGGCCGGTCGGCGCAAGCCCTCTACCGCCAGCAGCAACGGGGGCTCTCCGATCAGCAAGTCGACCGCCGGCCCGTCCTGCAGCTCTCTTCTCAGCGCGCTCTCGTGCGTAAAAGCCGCGACTTCCCAGCCCGGCTCCTCTTCGCGCATGAATCCCGCGAGCTTCGCCGCGTACTCCCGCTCCGAAACCGCAAGCACCACTCTTCTCAACATGGGCGGCCCTCCTTTCCCGGAAAAGCAAAAAACCGCTAACCCCGACGAGAACCATCAGGATTAGCGGTGCTTCCGCTTCAAGTTTATGGAATTAACGTTAAGATACCACGAGTTTCCAACTTCGTCAACCATCATTTCGGTTGCATCATTTCGGTTGCATCATTTCGGTCGCATTGTCATTCGGTTGCCGCATCGTTCCCATTCGATTTGCTTGAACGCGTTCGTCTCCGCGGATTCGTTCGCTTTCAGGCAGAGCAGGGCGCTCAACAAGCCGTCCGCCAGCGTCGTCTCGGAACGGGCCTCGCCCCGCACGACCTGCAGGAAGTTGTCGACCGCGTGCATGCCCGATTCGTATCGCAATAGCGCGCTGCCCGAATCCTCGTTGCCGGTATCCGCCGCAAAGCTGCAGTATTCTCCCCGCTCCCGGTTTTCCGGCTTTAACGCGCTCTCCCCGCATACCCGGTTATCCTCGCAATCCGCGCACTTCAAGCCCGCCGGCCTGCTCCCTTTGAACACCTGCTTGGACTTCATCGCGCAAATTTCGACCGGCTTCATGCCGAGCAGAGCGTTGATGTAATCGAAGTCGTGCGTCGCCTTCTGCAGGAACAAACCGCCCGTTATGCGCTCGTCCCTATACCAGCTGTGGTAGTAAACGCCCCCGTAAGGAACGTTATTGACCGCCTGCACATGTTCGACCGTCCCGATCTTCCCCGAAGCGACGATTTCTTTCGCCAGTTTAACCAGCGGCGTATTCCTAAGCGGAAAAGAAACGACGACCTCGGAGCGGGAAGCTTCGTATGCCTCCTTCAGCCGATCAAGATCCTCGTAAGTCGTCGCGACCGGCTTCTCGAGATAGAGAGGCAAGTCCCTCCGAAGCGCCTTGATCGCCATCTCCGCATGCAAGTTGCATCGCGTTCCGATGATGACCCCGTCCAGATCGGCCCGATCGAGCATATCGTCCGGATCGGCATAGAAATCCACGGGACCGGCAGTCCCGTTCAAGCTCGTCCGAATTTCTTCATGACGCGGATCGGCGATCGCCGCGATGCGGCAATCGGGATGCTTCTCCGAAATATTCCCGAACAAACTGCGGATTCTTGATCCATAGCCGATGACGCCCAATCTCATCGCTCGTCAACCTTTCCTTTCGTCGTTGGATTCGCCAATCTTGTTCATTTCTGCTATCACGAATAAAATAATAACATTGAAACATTGCGCCGTATTTGCTCCATTTCGATGGAAAGTTGTTCATTTCCGACTTTGTGCGATAGGAGTGTGCCGAGCATGACGAAGACGGCTTCCCGGTTCCGAGCCTTCGCTCCGAACGAGATCTCGCCCAGCATCCACTGGGCCCATCGTCAAGTCGTGAGTCGTACGGAAGGCGCCGAACGGCGGCTGTACGATTTTGAAATCATGTACGTTATCTCGGGGGACATGCGCGTTCACTTCGCGGATGACGGAGAAACGGAGCGGTACGGGCCGGGCGATCTGCTGTTCCTCTCCGCGGCGGAACGGCATCGCGTCGAGATCGCTTCCGAGAAAGCGCGTTTGATGGGCATTCATTTTGACTTTTACGACGAATTCGAAATCACGCCCGACATCTATATGGTTGTCGAGGAAAGCGCCGTCCGGGACGCCGGCTATTGCGACACGCCTTCCCGCGATAACGGCGAGCGCGTATTCGTTCGCCGTTACGCGTCCGTGCCCGACGAAATCGTCGGCCTGATGGAGCGGATTTGCGAAGAATTCTCTGCCGTCCGACCCGGATACGAACTGGCCTGCAAAGGAGCGATGATCCTGATTCTATCGGCCCTTGCGAGACTGGCTCCGGTACCGGAACGCACGATATCGTTCGGCTACCGGGAAGCGCTCGGGCGGCTGGAGGAGGAGCTGGCGGCCGACATGCACCTGAACTGGACGAACGCGGCCATGGCGAGCCGGCTTAACGTAAGCGAGGATCATTTTATCCGGTTATTTAAAGACCGTTTCGGCGTCGCCCCGCATCGATACGTGACCCAGATTCGCCTGCGGGAAGCGAAGCGGTGCTTGCGGGAGACCGTCATGACGATCGAGCAGATCGGCCGAAGGATCGGCTATGCCGATCTTCATTCCTTCAGCCACGCGTTCCGGAAACGGCAAGGCGTGTCCCCGCGCGAATACCGCAGAAGAGCCAATCTGCTGTAGTCCGAAAAATCCGCAGTTCGCCGGCGAAGGATTGGGGACCGCCAGGTACGTCGTCAAAGGATCGGGGACCTGGGTACGTGACGTTAGCGATGGATCGGACACAGCGGCTCTTATTTTGTCGAAAACTTGATTTTTGCTAGCGTTTCGGACAGAGAATCCGCTATTCCCCCTATTCGCAAGCAAATCAAGCCGGTTTGCCGCAAATAAGAGATCCTGTGTCCGCAACGCTTCCTGAAACCCCCGTTTTTGCAAAAATAGCGGATCTGTAGTCCGAACCGTCGGTCGGGACAACCCCTAAACGCGAAAACAGGGATGTCCCTCAGGTCCGCATCTCGCGACCATTAAGAAACATCCCCATCATCCGTGTTCCGCCTTAATCCTTGTCGATCAAATTCCTTTGCAAGTACGCTTCCAGCGTATTCGTAATCTCATAAGTCGCCTGCCCCAGATCGAAATTTTCGAACGCGTGCTCGCATTCCGCCCGGTAATCCATTTCCTTGTCGTAGTGCCGAAGATACCGGGCGATTACGGCGTCCGTCATGCCGAGCCGACGCTGCCGCTCTTCCAGCGACCGGCGGTCGGCGTAGAGAAACAAGCGAATGACCCGGTCGCCGTAGATCCGCTTCAGAATGCTTGCGCCTTCCCGGTTCAGGATCAGATAGACCCAATCGTGCGCCTGCAGCTTCCGCTCGATGTCCTGGCTTCGGATTCCGTACAAATTGCCGTCGATCTCGACGCTCTCGAGAAATTCGCCCCGCCGTTCCATTTCCCTGTAATGTTCATGAGAGACGAACCAGTAATCCTGCCCGTCCACTTCTCCCGACCTCGGCTGCCGGGTCGCGAACGAGACGATTTTCTCCATGCCGAAAGTTTGGCCTACCGCTTCCGCAACCGATTTGCGCCCGGAGCCGTCCGGTCCCGTATAGACGAAAATGGCGCTCCGTCCGCGATGGTCGATCTCCCGCACAGGTACCCTCTCCTTTACGAGAAAATAGGAGCCGAATCTTACTGAATTATCCGATAATTATCAATTATAGAAGCAATCGCAGGATGGCGTCAATCGGCTTCGTGCATCGGGTTCTGACACAGGGGACTGCGATAGGCCACCTTTTTCCAACATTAAGATCCCCTCAAATTCTCCAAACCCGGACAAGCCCCGTGTTATACTCCGTTCTGTCAAATATTCATTTTTTAGGAGGGTTTACATGAACTTCAACAATAAGCTTAAAAAATGGGTGATCGGTTCCGCTTGCTTCCTGGTCGTCGCCACCGGCTTCGGCGCCGTCGGAACGCCTCCCGCATCCGCGGCTAGCGCGGCGACGGCATCGGCAAGCGCGACTTCCGCCAAAAAAGCGGACGCCGTCGTCTCGTTGGCGCAGCAGCTCAGAGGCAAAGTCAAGTATAAATTCGGCGTGAACAATCCGAGCAAAATGATCTTCGATTGCTCTTCCTTCACGAAGTACGTGTACGGCAAGCAAGGCGTTAATCTGAAATGGAGCTCGCGGGCGCAAAGCAAGCAAGGCAAGTTCGTGTCCAAGAGCAATCTGAAAAAAGGCGACCTCGTCTTCTTCAGCGTATCGACGCCGGGCAAAGTCAACCATGTCGGGATTTACATCGGCAACGGCAAATTCATCCACAACACGACGGGCAAATCCGTCAACGGAATCGTTACGAGCAAGCTGAGCGACTACTCCAAGCGGTACGTGACAGCTCGCCGGGTTCTGTAAACGGAATCGATCGGCGGAGCCCGTCTGCTTCCGGTCAGGCGGGCTCCGCTCGTTACGTCGAAGTCATCTTCACGAAGCCATCCGTTCCGTCTCCTTTCTCCCTTCTTCATAATGTACGATCGCCGTTCCCCATTATGCCTGAAACGACAACCGGCTCTTCCCCGACGCGAGCGCCTCGCCGGAAAGAACCGATTGCCGAATTCCGATCGTCAATCTCCTTGCTGATCCTTGTCGCTCCTCGCTTGCGCGATGGCGGCTTCTCCCGCCTCCTCGATGTTGGCGATCGCTTCGTCGAGCGTCATCCGATCGTCCGCGACCGCTTCCAATTCCTTCACGATAGCGTCCAAAATCTCATATTCGGCATTGGTTGCGGGATAAGCCGACCGGGCCAAGTCGCTTTTCGGTTCTAGCTTGTAGAACGCGCTCATCTCTCGGCCGTCATAAGGCTCGATCATCGCGGTGCGGCTGAAGAGCGTTCCCGGGCTCGATTTCGCTCTCAGTCTCGCATACTCTTCGGAATTCGCGAACTTGATCAATTCCCAGGCGGCGCGCGAATTGCCCGATTGCGCTCTGATCGCGAAGACCGGCCCGCTCGAATATGCGCCGCTCTGCGTCCGGTTGTTCGGATCGACCGGCGCGGTGACGACGCCCCAATCGACAGGCTCGACGTCCTTCAGCTGATCTTTCGCGAACGATAGATTGCGGATGACGGATGTCGAATTGACGGTCATCGCGGCCTTGCCCATGATGAACAGATCGTCTTCGAGCGTGCGGAACGGCTTGTTCGCCTCCTCCGGTCCCGGCAGATAGAACGCCCCGGATTTCACGACGGCCGTTAGGGATTCCAGCGTTTTCCTCCAACGGTCGGAGCGGATTTGCACCTCGGTGCCTTCCGGATTCAGATAGCCGAGATTCTCGGCGGCCGCGATCTTGATGACGAGGCTGAACAAAGGCGATTCGAAGCTGTCGATCGCAAGCCCGTAGATCCGGTCCTCCTCGTCCCCTTCAGCCGGAAACCGCTTGGCGAGCTCGAACACCTCCTCCCAGCTCATCGAATCCCGCGGCGGTTCGACGTTGTATTTCTCGAACAGATCGATATTGTAATACAACGCTTCGCTGATGAATTCATGGCTCAATCCGTACAGCTTGCCGTCCCCTTCGAACCGCAGAAACGATTGCACCGCCGGATGGTAGCCGGTCAGATCGAACCGATCTTGCTCGATGACCGTATCGAGCTCTTTCAGCTTGCCCGCTTGCGCAAGGCCGGCGTATTCGTCGAATAGAAACAGCACGTCGGGCCGCTGCTGCTCGATAAATTGTTCGAGCGCTTGCTCCCGCGGAAGATTCGTATCCTTATAAATGGCTTGGCGATCGACGACCTCGATCTCGATATCGGGAAAGCGGCTTGCGAACAGCATGCCGTAATCCGAGTTGAATTGTTGTTCGCTCCAATAGACGACTTTGAGGGAAGCCTTCTCGTCCTTGCCGAGCGGAGCCCATTCTCCCCCGCCCTCTTGCCGACGGTCCAAGCAACCGCTTAACGCCAGCGCCGCCGCCAGGGCCGTTATCGCCGCCAGTCTAATGCGCGATTTTTTCAACAGAAACCCTCCTGAGTCGAATCGAATAGGCACGGGAATAGACCGCCTCTACTGCGACGTCCCTCCATCCCGATCTTACCAGCTTTTTTGTTCGATTTTCGCAAAGTTTCCATCATTCGTTGTTTACTGTAAAAAATCGTACGTAAATATCAATAATGGGCTCTCCCCTCATGTCCGTTCGGCAGGATCCGCCCATAAGAAAAACGCCTTCGGCATCTTCTAATGCTGAAGAAGCTTACGGAGATCGGCGTATAATTGTATTTCGTACAACTAATACAAGTCCAATTCAACCCTTCCCATTCGATAATTGCATAAAATACAACTATTTCAGCCTCTTTCCCTTCAATCTCGCCCAGTTCGGACAGATTAGTTGTACTTCGTGCAATTATTTGAAAAATCAGCAAAATTTCCGAGCAAATAATTGTACTTCATACAACTAGTGTGAGGCCTATGGTGGGGCACGGAGTGCGAAGGTGCAGCGGCGAGGTTGATTCGTTCCCCCGCTCTTTCGTTTACCGCAGTCTTTTCGCACTGTCCGGTTCGCCGTCGTTCGCCTCTTGCCCTGTCGCCCCAAGTCCAACCGTGTTTTCATCCTCTTGCCCCGTCGCCCCGAACCGTTCGGACAGAGGATCCGCTAATTGTGAACAAAACCGGTTTTTTTGCATCTGTGCGGACAGAGGATCCGTTATTTGGCTCCGAGACGGCGATTTCGGCCATTCATCATCGAAATAACGGATTCTCTGTCCGATTCATCTTCAAAATGAGGGGGGTTCGGCAAAATAAGCGCTTCTGTGTCCGTTCGGATAGAGGATCCCCCATCAAAAAAGCCCGCCACGAATGGCGGACTAACGGGGACGGGACCAACCTCATCGATGAGGCCTGCCCTGTATCGAATTCGATTTTTTGTTCCCGATCAGCTGCGAGACCGTGACCATCCGGTAGCCGCGCCGCTTCAATTCCGGCAAGATCGTTTCCAGCGCTTGCACCGTTTGCGTCGACCCCGCGACGTGATCGTGGAACAGGATGATATCGCCGTTGCGGACGTTGTTCAACACTTTGTTCACGATCTTCAACGTTCCGGGAGCTCTCCAATCCTTCGTATCCTGGTGCCAGGACCAGAGCACGGTCGTATAGCCTCGTTCGCGGGCCATCTGAATGACCGAATCGTTGAAAATACCGCCGGGCGGACGAAACCAGGAGCTGTGCCGGCCGGTCAGACTGTAGATTTGCGCTTCAGTGCGGTCCAGCTCGTCCAAGATTTTCTCCCGGGTAAGGCGTTGGTTCAAATAAATATGACTGTATGTATGATTCGCGACTTCGTGTCCCTCTTCGGCCTCCCGTCTGACGATGTCCGGGTATTTCTCCATCCGCTTGCCCACGACGAAAAAAGTCGATTTGCAGTCGTACTTGGCGAGCAAATCCAGAATCTGCGGCGTCGTTACCGGACTCGGCCCGTCGTCGAACGTCAGCGCCACCATTTTCTCCTTCATCGGCACTTCCCATACGACTTCTTCGCGCGCCTCGTAATACGAACGGTTTTTGACCGTCGGCCGCCCCTGGAACGCGCAGGTCAGCATGACCGCGGCAATGACGAGACCGAGAAGCCCGAACTTTTTTTGTCTGCTCATGATTTTCCTCCGCTCCTGCGTTTCTTGGCATAGTATGGAGGATTTGGACGCGAATTATGAGCTTGGCGCGAAGCCCGGCCAAACGACTGGAAAACTTTATCGCCATGAAGCAAGCTCGCGTTAAACCGCGTTCTTGCATGCCGAATCCCTTTGAGATAGAATGCGGCTAGATTCGACGAGGAGAGATGAAGATGAGCCGGGACAAAATGGACCGATTGCGCGAACGCCTGGACGACGTGAACCTTCGACTGCTGCAAGCATTATCCGAGAGAGCGAGAATCGTGCAGGCGATCGGCAAGGAAAAAGAAAAGCAGGGCGTGCCGAAATTCGATCCCGTCCGCGAGAAGAGCATGCTGGATCGGCTCGTCGCCGCGAACGAGGGACCTTTCGAAGACGAAACGATCCGCCACTTGTTCAAGCAAATTTTCCAGGCGTCGTTAAAGCTGCAACAATCGGATCACGGCAAGCATCTGCTCGTCAGCCGCAAGAAGCAAGCGAAGGACACCGTCGTCCGGTTCGGGAACGTATCCGTCGGCGACGGCGCGCCGATCCTGATCGCCGGTCCGTGTTCGGTGGAAAGCTACGATCAGGCGCGCCGAACGGCGGCATTCCTGAAGAAAGCCGGCATCTCGGTGATGCGGGGAGGCGCCTTCAAGCCTCGGACTTCCCCGTACGATTTTCAAGGGCTCGGAATCGAAGGGCTGAAAATCTTGAAAGAAGTCGGCGAGGAATTCGGCTTGCTCACGATCAGCGAAATCGTCGATCCCGCCCACGTCGAGCTGGCGGGCGAGTACATCGACGTCATTCAGATCGGCGCGAGAAACATGCAGAACTTCGAGCTGCTGAAGGCCGCGGGCGACGCGCGGACGCCGGTGCTGCTGAAACGAGGGCTCGCGGCGACGATCGACGAATTCCTGCATGCCGCGGAATATATCGTTTCGCGGGGCAATACGCAGGTCATGCTCATCGAGCGGGGCATTCGAACGTACGAGAAGGCGACCCGCAACACGCTCGACATCTCCGCCGTGCCGATTCTGAAGCTGGAAAGCCATCTGCCTGTTCTCGTGGACGTGACCCATTCGACCGGACGCAAAGACATTTTGGCGCCTTGCGCCAAAGCCGCGCTCGCCGCAGGGGCGGACGGCGTCATGGTCGAGGTGCATCCCGAGCCCGCCGTCGCCCTGTCCGATGCGGCCCAGCAATTGGACTTCGCGCAATTCGAACAGTTTCTGCGGGAAGTCGGATTCCCGAAAGCGAGCCGGACCTAGGAAAATTTTGTAGAAACAATAGTTCTCTCCTCTCTTCCGCGAAACGCCGATCCAATTTATGGTGGAATTACAACTTGCGGGAGGCGGACAGCTCTTCGCGGAAGGGGGAGGCTGTATGATGGATTTATTCCAAACATTCTCGGTGCTCTTCGCGTTCGGAATGTTTATCGTCACTCTGCTCAATTATATTGAGAGAAGGAAATAATCCCGTTGGTTCCTGTCTGGTGTGAAACCATACTGTGAAACAACCGCCGAACGCAAGTTGTCGGGCCGGATCCCCCTCGGGGGGGTCCGGTCCGTTCTCGTATCGGCGCAACCTCTAACATTTTTGAAGCTTCCTCTTACATTTCTTTATGTTCTCGCTCCCGCTTCCTCCTTATGATTAACATGCAGGTCAAAAAAAGGAGGTCCGAAAGAATGTTTAGAAACAAGCCATTGCTCGCAGTACTGCTCGTATTCACGCTTCTGACGGCTGCATGCTCGAACCGGGCGAACGACGCGCAGCCGAGCGGCGGCGCTTCCAGTCCCGGCGCTTCCGCGACTGCAACCGCTTCCGCGACTCCCGCGAACGTCGAGCTCCGCATGGCCTGGTGGGGAGCGCAGGAACGGCACGACAAGACGCTGGCCGTCATCGAGCTGTTCGAGAGCAGGCACCCGAATATCAAGATTACGGCGGAATACTCCGGCTTCGACGGTTATTTCGACAAGCTGAACACGCAGATCGCCGCCGGCAACGCCCCCGACCTGATCCAAATGGGCGGCAATATTAAGGAATACGTCGACCGTAACGCCCTGCTCGACTTGCAGCCGTACGTCGGCAGCCTGATCAAGCTGGACGATTTCGGCCAAAGTCTGATCGACGAGGCGACGTTCGACGGCAAATTTTACGGCGTGACGCTGGGAGTCAGCCAAACCGGCCTGCTGTACAACGCTTCGATGTTCAACAAGGCGGGCGTGCCGATCCCGGACGAGAATTGGACGTTCGACGACTTCAAGAATATCGCGCTCGAAATTTCCCGGAACCTTGGAGACGGCCATTACGGCTCGTACGATTTATCGAGCGATAACGCTTCGTTTACAACCTATCTTGGCGCCTACAACAAAGAATTGTACCGAGACGGAGAGCTGAGATTCGACAAGCAGGACGTCGTCAATTGGTTCACGCTATGGGACGAGCTTCGTCAGGCCGGCGCGATCGTGCCTCCGGAGACGCAGGTCGCCAACCCGCCCGACGCGGTGGACAAATCGTTGATCGTCAAAGGCCAGGTCGCCATTCAAGGCGCATCGGCATCGCAAATTTTCGGCTATCAAGACGTCACCGAAGACCAGCTCGGCTTGCTGAGCAACCCTACGGGCCCGGCCGGCAACGGCATGAGCCCGCCGATCTCCGGCCAGTTCATCACCTCGTACCAGGGGACCGATCATCCGGAAGAAGTCGCCATGTTCATCGACTTCATGGTGAACGACCCGGAAGCCGCCGCGATTCTCGGCAGCACGCGCGGCGTACCGCCTTCGTCGGTCATCCGCGACGCCTTGGCCGCGCAGTCTACGCCGGTAGACAAAGTGATGTACGATTACATTTCGCTGGCCACCAGGCTGTCGGAAGGCGTGCTGCCGTTCGAGCATTTCCCTTACGACAACGAATACATCAATCTGCTCAAGGTCACCAGCGAGAAGGTCGCGTTCGGCGCGTCGTCGATCGATGCCGCTGCGGACGAATTCATGAGCGAGATGCAGAAGATGCTTGCCAGATCCCAATAACGTCCGCAAACGACATTCGCCACGGGAGCCTGCGGGCTCCCTTTTTCCCAAGGATTGGAGGAGGCACATTGAATAAATATCGCACTTACTTGGCCGGGTACGCCTTTCTGCTGCCTTGGTTGATCGGCTTCTTCGCTTTGACGCTCGGTCCGATCGTCGCCTCCCTGTACTTGTCGTTCACGCGCTACGATCTGCTGACGTCGCCGACATGGATCGGATTCGCGAATTACGAGACGATGTTCACCGACGATTACCGGTTGAAGGATTCGATTCGGGTCACGTTCGAATATGTCTTTCTATCCGTCCCGCTTCGGCTCGCGTTCGCGCTCGGGATCGCGGTCCTGCTGAATCAAGGCTTGCGCTTCCTGAACCTGTACCGCACGATCTACTACATCCCCTCCTTGCTGGGCGGGAGCGTGGCGATCTCGGTGCTGTGGAAGCAAGTGTTCGACAAGGAAGGCGTGTTCAACCAGGGCCTTGCGCTGTTCGGCATCGAAGGACCGGCATGGATCTCTAATCCGGGCTATGCGATCTACTCGCTGATCGGCCTGTCCGTCTGGCAATTCGGAGCGGTCATGATCATTTTCCTCGCCGGGCTGAAGCAGATTCCGCTCGAGCTGTACGAGGCCGCGACCGTCGACGGAGCGGGCAAGGCGCGGAAGTTCTTGCGCATTACGCTGCCCCTGCTTACGCCGGTATTGTTTTTCAACCTGACAATCACGCTGATCCAATCGTTCCAGACGTTTACGAAAGCGTTCATCATCAGCGGCGGAAGCGGCGGACCGATCAACTCCACGCTGCTCTATTCGCTTTATCTGTATATCAAGGGCTTCACGTTCCTCGATATGGGCTACGCCGCGGCGATGGCCTGGGTGCTGCTGCTTATTATCGCGGTATTCACCGGATTGCTGTTCTTGTCGTCGCGCTACTGGGTCTTCTATTCGGACGGGGGGAAATAAGGATGCCGAAAGCTTACGCCAATGCGAGAGCCGCCCTGATGCACGCGTTCATTCTCGGCTTCGGGATTCTGATGCTCTATCCCGTTCTATGGTTGATCAGCAGCTCGCTGAAGCCGACGACGATGATCTTCACCGATTCCAGTCTGTGGCCTTCCGTCTTCACGCTGGAGCATTATTCCCAAGGCTGGTTCGGCCTGCGGAACATCCAGTTCGGGAGGTTTTTCCTGAATTCTTTATTTCTGTGCGTCGTGGCGATCGTCGGCACGGCGATCAGCTCCTCGATGGCCGCGTTCGCCTTCGCCCGCATCGATTTTCCGCTCCGGAAGCTGTGGTTCGCGCTGATGCTGGGCACGATCATGCTGCCCGGACACGTCACGCTCATCCCGCAATACATTCTCTTTCATCAGTTCGACTGGGTGGATACGTATTTGCCGCTCACCGTCCCGAAGTTCATGGCCGAAGCCTTCTACGTCTTCCTGATCGTCCAATTCATTCGGGGCATCCCGAAGGAGCTGGACGAGAGCGCCAAGATCGACGGCTGCGGGTGGCTGACGCTCTATGTCAAAATCATCATGCCGCTCTGCGCGCCCGCCCTGATCACGACCGCGATCTTCACGTTCATGGGCACGTGGGACGATTTTTTCAGCCAGTTGATCTATTTGAGCGACATCAAGAAATTTACGGTTCCGCTCGGGCTGCGCCTCTTCCTCGATTCCAGCGGCAGCTCCAACTGGGGGGCCGTGTTCGCCATGTCCGTGCTGTCCATCGTGCCGAGCCTGCTCGTGTTCTTCGCCGGACAAAGATATTTCACGCAAGGAATCGCGACATCCGGCTTGAAAGGGTAGAATGGAGGTCGACCCCCGAGAAAAGGACTGGAGCCAATGCGTGCCCTGTTTAGATATCCGACCAAGCTGTTTACGCTCATGGTGCTCTGCTTTATCGGATTCAACGTCAGCTTGCTGCTGGTGTCGGCCGGCGTGTTCTATTCGACCTATTCGGATTTGGCTTACCGGGAAATCAGGGACACGAAGAAGGAACTGCTCGAAGAAACGTCCCAGAAGCTCTCGAATTACGTGGCCGGCATTCAGGACACGGCCCGCTTTCTCGTCACGAACGAGCTGATCCGGAGCTACTTGTCGACCGCGCCGGTCAGCTTTTACGATTTCTATTCCAAGAGCAAGGATATTCACGACGAGTTCCAGAAGATGCTTTCCGTAAAAACGGGCGTGCATTCCATCGAATTGTACACCGATTGGAACGGCGCATATTCGCCCGTTCAGGACCGCTTCCTCTATTCTTACAGGGATGCGGAAAAGCAAGGCTGGCACGGGCGGATGGAGAAGGCGGACGGCTTCTGGGTCGCCTCCCACGCGTACCCGTACGAGAACGGGCAATCCCGCATGGTCAGCTACGTGCAGCGGATTATCGGCGATCGGGGCCATTCGCTCGGCATCGTCAAGATCAATATCCCGGACGCGGTATTGTTCAACAATCTGTCCAAGCGATTGCTCTCGCCGGACAGCGAGGATTACTATATCGTCATGGATTCGACCGGCCGCTACATCTCATCGACGCTGCCTTCGGACGTACCGATGCGCTTAGGTCCGGAAGACGTCTACGAGATGAACTTCAACGCATTGCTCCGCGGGGATTCTTCCCTTCCGAACGAGAGCGAAATCGACGGGAGAAAATATCACCTGATCGATTCCGACATGAATTCGGAATATTGGCGTCTGGCGCAATTGATTCCAAGGGACGTCTTCTTCGAGAACGGCCGGGTGCTGCGCCAGTTGACGATCGCGCTGATCGCAGCGCTGATCCTCGTCTCGGTGCCGATCGCCTTCTGGATCTCGAAGAAGCTGACTTCGCCGATCTACCGCATCGTGGACGGCATGCACGCGTTGGAGAAAGGCGATTTCAACGTTCGCGTGAACGCCTCCTCGAGCGTTCAGGAGTACATGTATTTGACGACTCACTTCAACCGGATGGTGTTGCGGTTGAAGCAATTGGTCGGCAGGCTTAACAAGGAGCATCGCGACCGCCGGGAAGCGGAGCTGCAATTGCTCCACGCCCAGATCAAGCCTCATTTTCTGTACAATACGCTCGACATGATTCATTGGCGGGCGTTGGATTATCAGGCGCACGAGATCAGCCAGATGGTCCATCAGCTGTCGAGGCTGTTCCGGATCGGCCTCAGCAACGACAAGTGGTACGTGAGCGTCAAGGACGAATTGGACCATGCCCGCTGCTATATCGCGATTCAGAAGTTCCGGCAGAACTTCGACATCGTCTATTCCGAACACGCGGAGCCCGACCTGTACGCTTGCCTGATTCCGAAGATCGTGATTCAGCCTTTTCTGGAGAACGCGGTCATTCACGGCTTCGGGAGCCGGGCCGACCGGGCGGAGATTCGCGTGACGGTCGAGGCGGAGACGGCGGCCGGCGAGCGGCGCCTGCTTCTCTCCATCGACGACAACGGCGTCGGGTTTCCCGCAGGCTTCGACGTCGAGAACGCCGACGGAATCGGCATTCGCAATGTGATCGACCGGATTCATCTATATTGCGGGCGATCTTACGGCGTCAAGATCGAGCGCCTGGAATCGGGCCGCACGCGCGTCGCCCTGCGCCTGCCGCTCGTTCGCGACGAAGAGGAACTGAATCAATTGACGAGGAGTCTTGCGGATGAATACGATTCTCTTAGTGGATGACGATCGTTACGCCATCGACGGGCTTCTCAAGCATGTGCCCTGGGAAGACATGGGCATTCGGGTCGTCGGGACGGCGGAGGACGGCGTCCGGGCGCTCGAGCTGTTCCGGGAACGAAAGCCGGACATCGTCATCACGGACATCTATATGCCGGAGATGGACGGCTTCCAATTGACGGAAGCGATCCACGAGACCGACCCGGAATTTCCGGTCGTCATTCTGAGCGGCTTCGACGATTACGCCAATGCCAGGAAAGCGGTCACGAAAGGCGTGCAGCATTTCCTGCTGAAGCCGCCGAGCGTCTCCGAGATCGAATTCGTCGTGCGCGAGGTCGTGCAGCAATTAAACGAATCCAAGGAACGGGACCATTTGCTGGCGAATTACGTTCGCCAACAGGAGATCGTCCAACGATCGATGAGGGAGATGTTTTTTCGGGATTTGCTGTCGACCCGGTACCGGGAAGAGGAGCTGCCTCGGCAACGCATCGCGTTCATGGAGCTTCCGGCCGAGACGGCCGTCCAGGTGCTGACGCTAAGCTTGATTCGAACCGAGGGCCGAACGAGAACCGGCGAGCGGGATTGGCAATTGCTGCGCTTCGGGACCGGCAACATTATTCGCGAAGTGCTGGGCAAGCGGCTGGAGAACGAAGACGGACTGTCGGCCGAAGTGATCGAGTATTCGGATAAGGACTTCGTCGTCATCTTCATGGGCGCGCCGCCGTCCCGCGAATCGTTGGAGGCCGTCATTCCCGAAGCTTCCGCGGCGGTCGTCGACCACATTCTGCAATATATGAAAATTTCCGTGCTCGGCGGCTTGGGCTCCTTGCGGAACGGTTATCCGCATATTCTCGATTCCTTCCTGGAAAGCCAGGCCGCTATCGAAACGGCGGAGATGAACGACTGGAACCGCATCTACTCCTATCGGGAGAGAACGGTGCCGGCGGAAGAGCGGATTCTGCCGCTCGAGGCGATCCGCAAGCTGCACGACGCCATCTTTCGTAAGCAGCTGCAAGACGCGGCCGATCTGTGGCAGCGGCTGAAGGACGATCCCGCGCTCGTCTCCGCTTCGTTGCCCGCGCTGAAGGGCGTATGCGCGGGAGTGCTCAGCGCTTGGTGGACTTCGGTCCGGTCGACGCCCGAACCGCTCCATCCCCCGGCGTCAGTCGCCGGGGAACAATCCGCCGATGCCGGACTCGAAGCGCTGCTCGTGTCCCTGAATCGCTGCCGTTCGGGCCGACAGCTGCTCGATTGGATGGACGATCAGATGTCGCGCGCGATGACGCAGATCAGGGAGAATCTGCAAGGGAAAAAAAGCCATGCCCTGATCGACCGGGTCATTCACGATTATATCGAGAAATGCTACCATCGGGAAATCACGCTGGAGGAAATCGCCGCGAGCATTCACGTCAACCGCAATTATTTAAGCCAATTATTCAAGAAGATCACCGGCGAGCCGTTCGTCACCTATTTCAACAAATACCGCATCGAGAAGGCCAAGGAACTGCTCTCTACCGGCAAATATATGGTTTACGAGATCAGCGAGATGGTCGGATTCCGGAATTCGACCTATTTCAGCCAAGTGTTCAAGTCCATTGCCGGGATCAGCCCGTCCGAATACAAACGCTGACCCGGCCTAGACGAAAGAGGTGCTCATCGCAATGGAGGCATTATTGGAACGGCTGCGTTCCATCGATCCGCTCCGCCAGGCCGACCGGCTCAAGCTCGAATCCAGCCGGGCCGTCTTGACGGAATTCGCCCGGTCCGGCGTCAAGTTCGCCGCCTCGTCAGGAACTCTTGAGAACGCCTACTATTCGGCCGTCTACAAGCTGCCCGACTGCGTGTCGCGCGAGCCGGACGGCTCCTTGGCGCTGCAGGAGGGGGGCGTCTACAAGGGGTGCTGGCTGGAGAGTACCGGAACGATCAACGCCGAGGTGCTGTCCCGGTTCGTTCCGTCTGTCTCCCAAGCGACTTTGGAGCAATTCGCCGACCTTCAGCGCGAGGACGGGCTGCTGCCGTACAAAATCGTCGAAGGCCGCCCCGTCTTCCGGCAAATCCAGCTCGTTTCGCCGCCGGCGAGAAGCGTATGGAACCATTATCTGCTGAACGGCAAAGAGCGGAATTTCCTCGGGAAAATGTACGCCGCGCTCAGCCGGTACGACGAGTGGCTGGAGAAGTTTCGAGACACGCGCGGCACCGGGTGCGTCGAGGCGTTCTGCGCCTTCGACACCGGACACGATCTGTCTCCCCGGTTCTGGCACGTGGCCGATACGCCCCACCGGGGCGATCCGGCGCGAGTCGATCCGGATTCGCCGCTCGTCCCTTTCCTGGCGCCGGACTTGACGGCGAGCGTCTACTGCTCGCGAAAGTATCTTGCGCGGATGGCGGAAGAGCTCGGCGTGTCCGCGTCCTGGGACGACCGGGCCGAAGCTTCGGTGCGCGCTTTGTTCGAGCACTGCTACGACGAGAGGGACGGCTTCTTCTACGACCGGGACAAGCACGGCCGATTCGTGCGCGTCCAGTCCGACTCGCTCTTGCGCGTGCTTGCCTGCGAGGTCGGAGACGCGGAGTTGTTCGCGGCGAGCTTGAGCCGTTACCTGCTTAATACGCGCAAGTTTTTCGCCAAATATCCGTTCACGTCGATCGCGATGGACGATCCGCGATTCGATCCGCACTCGACCTACAACTCCTGGTCGGGCGCAACGAATTTTCTGAGTCTGATCCGGGCTCCCCGCGCCTTCGAACATCACGGCCGTCATGTCGAGCTGACTTGGACAATGCAGCCGATTCTGTCCGCCCTGTCGCGCATGACGAAATTCGGACAAGTGCTGAGTCCCTGGACAGGCGAAGAAGGCTATACGGAGTCTTATTCGCCGGCGATTCTGTGCATGCTCGATTACGTCGAGAGATTATGCGGCATTCTGCCGACGCCGGAAGGCGAGCTTTGGTTTACGGGGCTGCTCCCCTATCCGATGGATCACGGCGCGAAGCTGGCGGAGCAAACGGCGTACGCCCGCGCCGTCGACGGAACGGCGTACGAGCTGCTCAATTCGGCGGAGGAATGCGCGATTCTTGCGGACGGACGAGAGCTTGCCCGGTTCCCTTACGGCGTCCGGGTCGTCACGGATCGCAACGGTCGGCTGCAGGCGATCGTCGGCATGACCGCGCGTCCGATAGAAGGACCAATCCAATGGAAAGGCAAAGAGCTGCCGTTCCGAATCGACGGGAACGAACGATTGGCGTATCGGGACGGCGAAGATTTCTTCTCCGCGTTCCGTCCCGGCATCGTATGGCCTGGTCATGATTAATTTCTAAGGGGAGGATGAGCCCGCCGATGCTGAAGTTGAACGAGATTCAGATGCGAGACCCGTTCGTGCTGAGACACGACCCGGAAGGCCGCTATTACCTGTACGGCTCGACCGATCCGGACATCTGGAAGGGCAAGGCGATCGGATTCGACGTCTATTGCAGCCGGGACTTGGAGCATTGGGAAGGCCCGTATCCCGCGTTTCGCCCGGACGCCGACTTCTGGTCGGATCGGAATTACTGGGCTCCGGAGGTTCACGCTTACCGAGGGAGATATTATATGTTCGCGACGCTCTGGTCAAGCTTCCGGAACGGCCGATACGCGCAAGGTCTCGCCCGTTCCCCGAGCGGGAAAATCGCGGGACCTTGGATTCAGCGGAACGAACCGATCTACGAAAGCGACGGCGGACACGGCATGCTCTTCGAGACGTTCGAAGGCGAGCTGATGCTCGCCCTGCATACGCCCAACCGAACGCCGCTCGAACGGCCGGTGTTCCTTCGGCTGCGGGAGGATAGCGGCGGCTTGGGCTTGGCCGGCGATTAAACGCTCGGTCTATCGCTCCGCCAACCCGGGCCGTTCGGACAGAGGATCCGCTTTTCGTGCAAAAAAGAGCGGGCTATCTTTTCGATAACCTGCTCTTTTTTTGATTTTTGGCCCTGCGCCTTAACTTAATGACATTGCCTCCGTAGGCTGCTCTTTTCTTCTTCCACTCGTAACCATTTTATAATTCCGACAAATAAGGAATCGAATCTTGTGCACCGAGTCGGGTGACGGAGATCGACGAAGCGTGCTGGGCGATGTCCACCGCTTCATCCATTGACTTGCCGACCGTGATCATCGCCGCAAGCGTGCCCGAGAAGGTGTCCCCGGCCGCCGTGGTATCGACGGTTTTCACTTTGCGGCCTTCCTTATGTACGTTCTCGGTTCCGTTGTAATACACGACACCCTTCTCGCCGAGCGTAATCAGCGGGTACCGAATCCCTTTCGTCCGCAAGATGTTCAGTGCCGTCAGTGCAGCGTCCACACTCGTGGCCGCGACACCCGTATAGGTCTGGCACTCGATCTCGTTCGGCGTGAAATAATCTACGCCCCGCAGCAATTCCTCGTCCAGCGGCACCGCCGGTGCGGGGTTCAGAAAGATCGGCACCTTCCCCATCGCCAGCTCAATCGCCTTATATACGGAGGAAAGCGGAATCTCCAGTTGCAGCATGATCGCCGAAGCGGAAAGGATGGAGGGACGGAAGCTTTCGATGTATGCCGGCGTCACCCGCTTGTTCGCGCCTCCGTCCAGAATGATGCGGTTATTCCCCTCACAGACGGTGATGGCGGCCACCCCCGTGGTCACGCCCGGCTCTTCCGCCAAATAATCGGTACCGACGCCGAAGCCGGATAGTTTTTCCCGGATGGACCGTCCGAAGATGTCGTCTCCGACCTTCCCCATCAGCCAGGTTTCCACGCCTATTTTGGCGCAGGCCACAGCCTGGTTCGCGCCTTTTCCTCCCGATGACAGGAAAAAGCCGCTGCCATGCAACGTTTCTCCGGCTTCCGGCAACCGCGGCGTCTGCACGACCATATCCATATTGGCGCTTCCGATTACGATGATTTTCATATCAGATCTCCGTCAGTCGGGTTAATAATTACAGGAATTTGCTTCATGGAAAATCTCCACCTCTTGAACAATTGAACGAAATCCGGTAGATCTGTGAATTTCAATGCGAATTTTCCCTTTCGGAGCATCGACAAACGGTATCGAAAGTTCGACGAATTGACCAGGTTTCATAGCAGGAACTGCAGCCACCGTTTCCGTAAAAGTTTGCTTATCGCATACAATCAATTGATAGCCGGATACGGCGTAACTCGGGATATCATTGCGACAGCGAATGCGGCAGAGCTGTCCTCCTGTTTCTCGGCTTATCGACTCCACAACGACCGGAGAAAGTGCATCGCGCAAAAAGGAATAGGACGGCTTCACATTCCCGTACAGATCTGTGGAGCCATGCACCCTTTTGCGGTATTTACCGCTTCCGTCCTCCCCCATTCGGGTACGATAGTCGTTGAGGCTGAAATAAATAACGGCGGCAATACCTTGATGCTGGCGGTATGATTCCAGCTTCTCCTGCAAGACCGCGATTCGCCTCTCATCCCCTCCCGAGAATACCATTTCGTCGGCAATTCGCCTCACATCACAATTTCTGCATCCACAATCCCCTGTACCGGTTCTTGACCATGATCGGAGAATGATGGCATCGCGTCGATCTTCATATAATCGACAGACGCTTGGCCGGTAACCAGCAGGTATTGTTAGCAGGCAAAGCGTCCTGGCGGTGGCTATTGTCTACCGATGCGACAAGCATGTTCTCTTCCCCCGGACGAATGAAAGGGGAAAGATCGATAACAAAAGGGGTATATCCCGATAAGAAATGACTTCCTGCCCGGTTGCCATTCAACCAGATAGTTGCATCGCGATAAATGGCTTCAAATCGAATGCGCACCGTCATTCCTTCCCATTCAATCGGAACAGGAAATCGATATTCATACCAACCAAGGCCCTTATATTCTTCGCTCCCATCTTCCACATTCCAGGTATGGCTTTGGAGTAGTTCCATACGTCGGTCGGAATTTCGTTTTTGAGCTCCGGCGCGTATTGCTCGATAAGCTCGTCGTACGAATAGACGAGGCCTTGGCTGATCAGCTTTTGAACGGAAGGGTCGTTCTGATCCATCGTGACCAGATCCGGCAGCGCGTTCGTGGCGATCATCAGGTTCACTTTCTCCGTACCGTCTCCCGTAGGAATCGACCATTCCGGCATGACGCCGGTCGTATCCGATATTTCCTTCAGCGCGGGGTATTCGCTCCATTTTTGTTATGGTTCCACCAGCTGAAGTTCAGGTACCAGTCCATCTATCGAGATAATATTGGTCATTGTGTTTACCCGCTTCCAGTTTAAGTAACCGATTCATCTCTGTGTCAGCACGAATACTTTGGAGCCTTCCGGCGGCACGAGCAGATCGAAGCGGATCTCCTCCCGGTCCTCAACGGTCGGAGAAATGAACTTGCCGTCGTCCAGATCCTGCAGCGCATAACCTTCTCCCTGAATCTGGAGGTGGTCCTTCCGCAGGACCGCTATAATCTGTCGGGGCCAACGGGAATCGCCTGTAAGCCCTGTCTCTAGGTTCCCGAGCAGCATGTGAAGCTTCCCGCCGCTTTTCCAATAGTGGAACGCGGCCGTGGCTTCAACGCGAAAGGGCTGAATATAAGATTTGCCCACTTCCTTCAAGCTGTCCAGCAGGGACGCTGACATGACAGCGAACGGAAGTACATCCCCCAGTTGGGGTCGGATAAGAAACGGAAGTCCGGGATGCCGCAAGTCCTGCGGCTGCCAGTAACAGGTCCGGCTTTGCCGGCCCCTTACAATCAGCGGAGTCCGGTCTGTTCGGGCGAGAATCTCGGCACCTCGGTGTGGCGTTACAGTCTCGTGATCCGGCAGTTGAATTACGGTCTGAACGGCATGATACTCACCCCCGTAATTGACGTCGACCTTATAGTACCCCATGTCCACCGGATCCCCCGATACCTCTGCGCCTGCCAGCCTCAGCACTTCCGGATCTATCCAATCGGCCCTTCCCACCAGAACACACGGCACATCGGAGGCGGCAGCCCGCCCGATCAGACTTTCGCGTTCAGCGTCGCTCGGTTGGCCCGGAACCTGCAGCACATACGCGTCTGCGGCAGGAAGCTCCCGCAACCATTCCAGACGGGTTGCAGCCAGAATCGGGCTTCCCCACTTGACCAGCATGGCGGTTTGATCATCGATCCATTCGCTGATATGTGCAGTCGTCTCATGTTCCGTAACCGCCTTCAGGACGGCGCGGTTGTACACCGCTTCTGGACCGTAAATATGCTCCAGCCGCTCCGCGCTCTGCTGCGCCGCATTAATATGGAAAGTCAAAAATTGAACGTCCTTCTCGCTTAATAACTGCCCTTCACGGTTATTCAGCCAGGAAATGTATGCTCCGTCCGTCGTTTTGAATCCTTGCGGACTGTGGGAGGCTGCATGGGCAAAGGCCCAAATCCCCCAGCGCAGCTTGTTCGGCACCTGGTGCAGGGTATCCCAAGGCTCCCAGCCGTCCCAGGTTTCGATCAGATGATAGTGTCGGCAATGGGCAGCCGTCTGACGCTTCCGGTTGCCGGCGTCCACAATTACCCGGTGCATCATCAGGTTGGCCAGTTGAAACGTCCAGCCCTTCCACTCGGTGGACCACCAATCCTGCCAGGCGCCGCCCCAGGTCTGATCGATCCAGATGTCTATGGCACCATCGGCAACCAGTAATTCCAGATCGACACAGCCGACTCTCCATTCGGCTACTGCGCTGATTGCAGAGGAGTAGCCCATCACGAGAGCGTCCGGATTAGCCGCTTTGACTGCCCGGAACAACCCGATGAAGCCTTGCGAGTACGAGAATACAGTCTCCGGGTCTGCAGGCGGCTGTTCCCCGAACGGTCCGTTCCGGTCATAAACCATAGCTCCCATAAATTGATCCCGCAGGTGAATCGCGTTCAAATCCAGAAAACGGGAGAGAGCCCCCCATTGATCCGCGAAAAAATCCGAAAAGCTAGTTCCTTTCGCAATTCCTTGAGCGCGTGTCGCATAGGGATACTGATCTTCGTTCAACTCCACCCGTGGGTCCAGATCCTTGCCCTGTTTCCCCGTCGACATATAAAGCTCCTTGTGCCGTTCATACCAGTTGCTGCGAACATCGTAAATGTGGTCATTCAAAACCAACTGACCCCATCCGAAAAACAGTACGCCCAGCTTGAAATCGCGGATTCCCGCATCTCCGGCTTCCTTGCGCAAAACCTCAAAAAGCGCCTTCAAATCGGAATAACTGCGGGTTTTCCAACGGTTCATCATATTACTGAGGAATGGCAGCGGCTGATCACCGTCGCCCGTCCACTCGGTCACCAAATCGATCACCCAGCCGCAGTTGAGGATGATCCCCTTATAACCTTCCACTCCCTGGTACAAGCCGTCAACGCGGGAGAAAAGCAGCTTCGCCTGATCCTCCACGGTTTGCGGGTCAAACCAGCTCAGATCCATTTCCAGCCATCGATCTGTCGACATTTTCATAGATTCCACTCCATTTCATCCGACAACTTCAGTCATAACCACCGGCTTAGCCGGTGGCTTCCATCAGCCCTATAAGGGCATGGTACTAGCAAGCGCCTAAGAAGGCGCACTGAAAGTCTGCCAACCGCGAGCGGTCCCGGGCTCGCCCCTCAAAGGGGCTTTTTTATTTGCCCTTTCCTACCGACTCACCCGTAGACAGGTCGAACAGTTCTTTCATCGTGAGTTGTTCGTAGTTCTTATCTTCCGTTAGCTGATTCCGAATGTATTCGGCGATCGCTTTCCTGTTTCGTCCTACCGTATCCACAAAATAGCCTCTACACCAAAATTGGCGATTCCCGTATCGGTATTTCAGATTCGCAAATTTATCGAAGATCATCAGCGAACTTTTTCCCTTTAAGTACCCCATGAACTCCGATACACTCAACTTTGGCGGAATACTCACCAACATATGGATATGATCCGGGCACGCTTCGTGGATCTCCACACCTTTACGCTCACATAGTTCTCGAATGATTTTTCCAATTTCTCGCTTCAACTTCCCATAGATCACTTGCCGTCTATACTTTGGTGCAAATACAATATGGTATTTGCAGTTCCAGCGCGTATGTGCTAGACTGCTCTTATCCATTCCCTTGTCCTCCTTGATTCGATGTTGCGGTTGGCAGACCGGCTACCATCTTATCATAAGGGTCAAGGGATTTTTACTTATAGCTATAAGCTTTCCTGAACCCCCAGTCGAACTGGGGGTTTTCTTGGATAAGAAGACTCATTCGACGTCGCCGTACCGCGCGGAGTCGAATGAATCGCGGAATCGAATGAGCTTTGTTGTTATATCGTTCGGAACGAGACGTACAGCGCCGGCAACGCTTCGCGCAGGGCTGCTTCGTTGGCGTACGGATCGTCGCCGCGGTCGTAAATCCAGAAGCCCGTCTCCCGCCTGTCTTCGACCGGCTCGAAGGTGTATGAACCATCCGGATACACACTGACACTACATGGTTTGAGTCCTCCAGGCAGCACTTCGTCTCCGGGCAACACTTCCGTAGCCGGCACGATGCGGCAATCGCTATTCTCGCGCCGCACGAGCTTGCGGTTCGCGGCTTCCATCCATACCGCCGTCTCCCAAACGTTGTGGCTTATCGCGCATACGGCACTTAGCACCGCTTCGTCCGGTTCCTGCTCAAGCGCTCGTAGGAAGTCGGCTCTGGTCGATCGGCCTAGCGCGTAGACGAGATACCGCCGCAGCTTCGCATCCATTTGACGGATGAAGTCCAGCCGCTCCAGCTTCCAGAACGAATTGTGCCGGCCGTAGGCGAAAGGGCCGTCGCCAGTGGCGCAAGGGTAAATCGCAACCGGCAACCCGCTCGTCAGCAAGCGGACGATCGCATGCGGATCGAGCAGCACGTTCCATTCCAGGAAGTGTCGCGAAGTCGAACCGGCCGACAGATGCACGCGCTTCACGCGCCGTCGCAGCAAGTCCGGCTCGCGATTGAACGCCGCAGCGATCGCCCGAGCGGAGCCGAAGGAGACAATCTCCATCGGCTCATCGCTCGCCCGCAGCGTATCAATAATTAGCTCAATTCCTTGCTGCTGGAACGGCGGGACATCGTCCAGCGGATCGTCCTGCGACCGCATCGGTCGGAATGGCCCGGCGGCATGCGGCACCCGCCGTCCGAAGACGGCGTTCATCTGCGTCATCGGAATGAAGCCGGGTTCCTTGGCGTGGCCCATTATATCCCGCTTCCACGGATTGTCGTCGTACGTGTACGGATTGCGAAACTTATCGGTTACATCCAGCACGACGGCCCGCAGATCGATTTCAGGCAACGCGTAGGCTGTCACGATGTCAAAATTGTCGCCAGGGTCCTGAGCGGGATGATACAGATCGGTTACATCGATGATCGGCACTCGTTGCATGCGGATTGCCTCCCCCTTATTCCCCTGTGAACTTCGCAACATTCTTGTTGTAGCGGTCGGTCCAGTACGCTTCCAGCTTCGGCAAGCCGACTTTGTCCATTTTGTCGATCAGGGCCTGGAATGTGCTGACGGCTTTCTCTTCCGAATCGGCAAGGACAACTTTCGGAAACTCGTTTTTCATCAATTCATTGACTTGCGTGTTGATGATACCTTCGGGACTGGTCGGGTCCGGCGACATTTTGAACGTCATCAGCGTGTTGTCGAAGGCGTACTTATCGGCGAGTTCACGATTGGCCACCTGCTCTGGAGATCCCGGCCATTCGACCTTGTAATACGAATAATTGAACAATCGGAAAGTGAAAATACCCGTTCTTTCCGACCAGCCATGCGGATCCTTGGTCGACTCCTCGAGCACCGCTGGCGACTGCTTGAGCCATCCGTTCTCAATCGTATAATCTACGCCTTCATGTCCATAATTCACCAAAGTGTTGCCTTCTTTACTCCACATATAACGGATGAACTTGATTGCTGCTTCCGGATCTTTCGCTTGCTTTGTTACCATTGTCGTCGTCCAGCCGAGCCGGTTATAGCCGGGTAATTTAACTTCCGCCTGATTTTTCATCGGCTCGACGGCGATAAATCCGGATCCAGACTTTGCTTGCTCCAGAGAAGCGTTGACGGAATTGACCAGGTTGACGTTGTTGTGGGGCGCCGAGAAGATGCGGCCGCTGGCCATGTCTTCGTTGATCTGGTCGACTTTTTTAATGTACATTTCCGGATCCAACAGTCCCTCGCGCGCCAGCTTGTTCAAATACTTGACAACTTCAAGGTAGCGGGGATCCTTGAAGTTATGCTGAATTTGATCGCCGTCAACATAGTAACTTTCCAGGCCGAACGACCGCTCGATCATGAACGTGTAGCCTGCGTTTTCGTACAGCGTCATCGGAATCGAGGCTTTGCCGTTAATCGTCGGATATTTCTCTTTGAACGCTTTCAAAGCGTTATACAGCCCGTCGGGCGTCGTCATGTCCGGTTTGCCCAGCTCTTCGTAGATATCTTTGCGGACATTGTAGGCGTTGGCGCCTACGCCGTACTTCTCGTCATACTGCCATTGCGGCAGGAAAAAGCTGGGGAGGCCGTATAGCTTGCCGTCATCGGCTTTGGAGTAGTTCCATACGTCGGTGGGAATTTCGTTTTTGAGCTCCGGCGCATATTGCTCGATGAGCTCGTCATACGAATAGACGAGGCCTTGGCTGATCAGCTTTTGAACGGAAGGGTCGTTCTGGTCCATCGTGACCAGATCCGGCAGCGTGTTCGTGGCGATCATCAGGTTAACCTTCTCCGTGCCGTCCCCGGTCGGGATGGACACCTCCGGCACAACGCCGGTAATATCGGATACTTCCTTGAGCACAGGATACTCGAGCCACTTCTTGTTGTAGTCCCACCAGCCGAAGTTCAAATACCACTTGAGCGATACATTGTCGCCGACCTTCCAATTCGTTACTCCGTTGGAAGCGGAATCCGTTGCTGAAGCGGATGCTCCTTCAGATGTGGGAGCCGACGACGACGGGGCGGGAGACACATTGTTGCCGTTGTTGCCAGCGCAAGCGACCAAAGATCCAGCCAACACAAGCGCAAACGCGGGTTTTAGCCATAGCTTTTTGTCGATCATTCCAGTTACCCCTCCATAGATTTCTCTGATTGATATCGTGCATATGTTGCGGGGCGTAGTGGTTCCGTCTGCGTACGTCAAACGGCTACACCTGTATAATAACGGATGGCTCCATTATTAGCGCGGATCGGGTACGATCTAGCCTTTGATTGCGCCGATCATGACACCTTTAACGAAGTAGCGCTGCAGGAACGGATAGACGAGCACGATCGGGGCCATAACGACGATCATCGTCGTCGTCTTGAGCGATTCCGCGGTAATGCGTGCGGCTCCGGCCGAATGCTGTGCGAACTTGGACACTTCCTGAGCAGCGCTGTTTTGCGAGATCATGCGCATCAATATCGTCTGCATCGGCAGCAGATCCTGATTCGTAATGTATAAATAAGCGTCGAACCATGCGTTCCATTGCGCCACGCCGTTGAACAGCGCGATCGTCGCGACGATAGGCATCGACGTCGGCAGGACGATTTTCCAAAAAATCTGCAGGTAGTTGTAGCCCTCGATCATTGCCGACTCCTCCAGCGCTTCCGGCAGCGACTCGAAAAACGTCTTCATAATGATCATATTCCATACGTTGATCAGGGCAGGGATAATATAGACAAGAAATTTGTCCATGAGTCCAATGTTCTGAATGAGCAGAAAGTATGGAATCAATCCGCCGTTGAAAAACATCGTGAACATCGCCATTAACAGATAGGCGCGGCGGAATTTCAGCTTTGGCTTCGTCAGCCCGTAAGCGAACATTCCCGTCGCGAGGACGCTGCAAGCGGCGCCGGCGACTGTCCGGAGCACCGATACTAAGAAGGCGTTCATCATGTAATCGTTGTCGAACACGGCTCTGTAACTGTCCAGGCTGAATTCCCTCGGCCACCAGTACAGCCCGCCCCGCATCGCATCGGTCGGATCGTTGAGCGAAATAACGAGCAGCTGATAAATCGGATATAAGACGAGAAACGTGACGACGATGAAAAACAAAGCGTTGATTGCATTGAACCAACCGCTGGTTATCGATTTTTCCATGCTGCCCCTTTCTACCAGATGCCGTGTCCGCTGACGCGCTTGGACAGCCAGTTGGTCGATATGATTAGGATAAAACCGATCGCGGCCTGAAATAGGCTGACGGCGGTCGCGTACGAATAGCGCGCTTGCGAAATGCCTGTCGTGAAGATGTACGTATCGATCACCTCGCCGACGCCGGCGACCATCGGATTTTTAAGCAAATACACTTGCTCGAAGTTGCTGTGCATAATGCCGCTCAAGCTGAAAATGAACACGATGACGATCGTAGGCGCGATCGACGGCAACGTAACGTGTATCATCCGTTGGAACCGCCCGGCCCCGTCTACCATCGCGGCTTCGTATTGATCCTGCGGTATGCCCGCGATGGCGGCCAGGTATAATATCGAGCTCCAGCCGAATTCCTTCCAGATGTCGGACAGGACGAGCACGCTCCAGAAGTAATTCGGTTCGCCGAGGAACATAATCGGCTCACGCACGATGCCCAGCGACGTCAGCAGGGTATTAACTGCGCCGCCGTCGATGGACAGCAGCCGGATGACGATGCCCGACACGAGTACCCAGGACAGGAAGTGGGGCAAATACGAGACCGATTGCACGAACTTCTTGAAGCGCCCGGCGGCGAGCTCATTGAGCAGCAGCGCGAACACGATCGGCACCGGAAATCCGATCAGCAGCTTCAGGAAGCTGATGGATAGCGTGTTGCGCAAGATCGTAAGGAAGTCTGGACTTTCCATGAACATCCGGAAATGCGTCCAGCCGGCCCACGGACTGCCGAGAATGCCTGCGGAGTAATTGAAATCCTTGAACGCGAGCACGACGCCGTACATGGGCACGTAGCAGAACAGCGCCAGCCAGGCGATCCAGGGGAGTACGAGTGTTTGCAGCGGCCATTGATTGCGCCAGCCGCTCCGAATGCTTCGGCCCGCGCGTCTTGCGGTTGCTTTCATTGCATCACCATGCTTCTTTCGTAGTTTATATCCTTATTGTAAAAAATCGCGGTTGAAGCCGAAACGACGAGTTTTTCAGATTCGCAACAGTTTTTTGCGCAATCGGGTTATGGCCAGGGAACGCAAAACTCCGGTTCCACGAATGGATGCCGGAGTCATACGTTCCCTATGCGATTCGGATTACTGCAGCAAAATAACGGCCGTCTCCTGCGCCGGCAGCGGGAAGGCATCCAGCTTTTTGTAGGCTCCGTCGATTGTCAGCGAATAGCTCGCGCCGGCGAGGACGTCCGCGGCGGTGGACGAAGACGCGCCCGGCCAGCGTAAGTCGACGGAGGCGCCTGCAGCGCCATGGTTAATCAGCACGATGCCAGGCTTGCCGTTCGACTGAACGAAAGACAAATACTCGACGCCTGCTGCTGTGGACACTTCCACGTCCTGCTTGTTGAATCGGCCGATGAAGCTGCCGATCATAAGCGAAGCGGTAGGCAGCAGCGCCGCGTTCGGGAAGGAGTCGGTCGTCAGCTCGTAGTCGGACAGAGTAAGGAATACTTTGCCCGCGCCGACCTGGTTGCGCACGATCAGCGGCTGTTCGTCGCCGGTCGCGCCGATGACGGACGCCGTTCCCGCGGTGAACGGATAGTACCGATACTGCGTGGTGCCGAGCGAAAACGTCTGATTATGGGTGAACAGCTCGCTGGCCGACACCTGGATGGAACTGTCCGTCGCGGTCGTCGAGCCGAATTGGCCGCCCCATAGGCCTGCACTTCCGAACCCTTGGAATTGGCTGGCGTTCGCTATCAGCCAGCCTCCGTCGTCGACGAACGACGTCAGCTTGTTCACCAGCGCCTGATCGGCGTTCATCTCGCCGACGACGATAATGGCATCGTATTCAGCCAGCTTCGCGGAGGAAATATCCGAAGCGACGACGTCGACCTGCCCATACGGCGTATCAGTGAACGTGCCCGGGTATTTCGTCAAGCCGTTCTGATCCGATCCCGGGTAAATCGCCTCGTACATTTCCCGCTGCATCAATTCCGGCAAGCCGGCGTTCAGTTTGCCCCAGTTGTGCCCGACGGGATTGCCATACGGATACGTGGCGCCGGACCAGGTCGGGAAGCCCTGCCACAAGTTCGCCGGCGACCAGCCGTTATCTTTGTCGATCATGAACGCTACCCGCTTAGCCGGCGTCCCGGCCGGATACGCGGCCGTATGCTGGCGAAATTGCTCCAGCGTTTTCGCCCATGGCGATGGCTGCCAATCGCCGTCCCGGCCGCGATCGGTAAACATCGGAACGCTGTCTTGCGGTGTCAGCAGGCTGGCGCCCGAGTAGTAGGAAGCGTATAGAGAAGCCTTCAACTCGTTCGCGCTGTACCCGTCGGAAGGCCCGCCGATGCTCGCCTGGTTTTGCCAATGCACCATCAGCCTGTCCGCGGACGGTATTTTTAAGTAATGCCACAGCGAGATCCAGACGCCGAACGGCTTGCCGAACTGGTGGGAGGAGCCGCGCAAGTAGGCAAGTTGCAGCCCGTCGCTCAGCATATGCTCCTGCAGCTCGGCGACGACCATGTCGGCCCCGGCCCGATAGGTTGCGTGCTGGTAGGTGACGCCGTTATTGACGAGCGCTTGTGTCCCCCAGCCTTGATAACGGTTGGCATAAGTCTGAATTTCGCTTTCGTAGCTGGCACGTCCGCCGCTCTTGTCCGAGAAGCCGTACAGTCCCGGTATTTCGTTGCGCGTCTCGGTCCGCAGCGCCCCCTGGATCATCGAGATGTCCATTTCTTCCATGAACGCCCCAAGGAAGTAGTTGCCGCCGATCGAGTGCAGCGCGCGAATTTCCTGTTCGGTATAAATGTCCGGCGTCGTGTCGCTGGCCCAGTCGTGCACGACCTGCACGGGGCGGACGACGTCCCCGATGCCGCGCCGCTGGCTCACCATAAAACCGTAGCCTTGCTGCTGCAAGTACGATGCGTTCCGGAAAATATCGATTTTCGGGAACCGGCTCCAATCGTTAATCGAGAACATGCCGGGTTTCGGCAGCCATACGAAATTGCCGATGCCGTTGCGCACCGCTTCCTTCACTTCCTTGACAGTGCCGGTGTCGGTGCCGACCTGTATCGGCGCCGGGGCGGACGCGTCGTTCGAAAGCCGTCCGGGCAACAGGTAGAATGCCTCCAGCTCCGGCGATCGAAGCTTGCCGTTCGCCTTCAGCCGGAACCGGATTTGGGCGACGGTGCCGGGCGTCTGCGAACCGAGGTCAAGCAGCCAATCGTCCGTCTGCGCGAGCACGGCGCCCCCCGCATCCAGCGCTTCCGTCGTCAACGTCGTGCCTGCGCCGACAAAAGCTTGCACGGCGACGGCAGCCAGCCGTTGATTGGCGCCGAACGAGGGAACGTCGACCGTATATGTGCCTTCGGCGGCCAGTTGCTCCCTGCCGAATCCGATGCGGTCGATCGTTGCAGCCGCGCCCTCGGTGACGATGCGGTACTTATGATTCAATTGCTGGCCGTCCTTGCCCCGCGGAAGATCGCCGACCGTCAGCACCGGCTGGACGGATGTCGAGCCCGCGGCCAAGCTTGCCGTGTATGGAACGTCGTCGATATACACCGTCAACGTCCCGCCGCCCGGCTGCTTCTGCGCCGACAGCTCGAACCGGTCGCCGTAGAACGAACCATGCAATTGACCTCCGACGTTCAATTGAACGGCCTGCCCGCCGCTGAACGACGATCCGGCGACGGTCGTCCAGCCGCTGCCGCGAAGCGACGACAGGTTCGGATCGTTCAGCTGTCCTTCGATAATCCGGATATAGTCCAGCCATATTTGCCATTCCGTCCACCAAGGGGAATGCTTCTCGTAGCCCGCGCTCATCGCAGTCAGCGTCAGCGTATGGTTGCCGCTTGGCAGCCCGGCCAACTGCAGCACTTCGTCGTGAAGGACGTATCCGGATTCGACATATTCGTCGATGACACCGCTCTGCACGCCGTTGTCCAGGCTCCAGGCGATCTGGCCGTTCCAACTGTTGCGCATGCCGTACAGCGCGATGCCCGTGCCGTTGAAACGCAGCGTCATGGAGGCGGCTTCCGAAGGGCGGCTGACGAGCCGCAAGCTGCGGTTCAGTCCGGCCCAATCCGTCGTCGCCAGGCTCCAGCCCCCGGAGAGCGCCGCTGTTCCGTACAAATCCTCCGCCTGCAGGAAGGTGACATGTTCCGCTTCGGTCCATTCGGTCGCCCCCGCTCCCGTCAGCGCCAGCCGAACCGGCTCCTGGTGGTCGTCCGTCCAGGCGGCTTCGGGCTCGAAGTCCTCCCGGTACAGCTCGACGCCGTCCTTGACGACGACGATTTCGTCGATCGCGATCGAGCCGCCGTTCCGGATCCCCCACGACAAGGCGTAGTCCGTTTCGTTGCCCAGCGTGAAGTCGCTCTGAGCCGAATAGACGGCTCCCGGCGTTCCCGTCAGCGTCAGCGTCCCGCGATCGGCGGACGTACCCCCCGCGGCAGAACGAGCGACGAAGTAGCCGTAATCCGATAAGGCGCCGACGACTTTGTAACGGAAGCGCACCGTATAGGACGCATTCGGTTTAAGGCGCAGCCGCAGCTCGTCGGTTCGCAAAAAGTCTTTGTTCGCAGAGCCGGTCGTCCCTTCCGCGTACACGGCTATGCCCGTAACGCTTCTCGCCGGATCCGGCGTCAACAGGCCTGGCGTCGTGCCCGTCCCGGAAGGAGACAGGAAATACGTATTGGAATAGTCGCCGCTGTCCGCTACCTCGAATGTCTCCCGGTAGAGCAGCTTGCCGGCCTCGTAGACAGCGATGTTGTCGATGGACACCTCGCCGCCGTTGCGCAAGCCCCAAACGAGATAATAGTCGTTGCGGTTTTCAAGCGTGAACGTGCTTTCCCCTTGATAGACGCCGCCGGCGGCGCCGGTCAGCTCCGTCCAGCCTTTGGACGACGAATCGCCGCCGCTCGGCGAGCGCGCGAAGAAGTACAGGTAGTCGCCCGGTGTTCGAATGATTTTGTACTGAAAAACGACGGTGTACGTATGGTTCGCCTGAAGCGGAAGCTTGGCCGACTCGGAATATATAATTTCGTTCCATTCGGCGCCGCTTTTGGACTTGGCATATAGCGACTGGTTGCCGGAGACGACAAGCGGCTTGTGGGCCGTAATCGCGCTGCCGTCGCTGACGGGCGGCGTTTTCAGCTTCGTCAGCGCCAGATCGAGCGATTGGCGATTTTCGAACCGCTCCTCGTACACCGTGCGTCCGTTCTTCTCGACAACAATGTCGTCGATGCTGACCGCGCCGCCTTTGCGGAGTCCCCAGATCAGCTTGTAGTCGTCCCGGTCGTTCAACGTGAACGAAGCCGATGCGGTCTGAATCGTGCCAACCGCGCCCGTCAGCTCGATCCAGCCTTTCGATTCGGCCGATCCCCCGGATGCCGTGTCCGCGAAAAAGTAGACGTAACCGCCCGCCCCGGGAGCGGTCAATATTTTATACTTGAACCGCACCGTGTACGATTCGCCCGCCTCCAGCGGCAGCCCGGTGGCGGAAGGGGAAGAGTGAAGAAATTCGACCCATTCCGCCCCCTGATTGGAGGAGGCCGTTGCCGACCGCTGTCCTTCGATCACTTGCGCCGGCTGGACCGTCAGCGTCGCCGCTCCCGTCCATGCGGGCGATACCAGGTACGTATCGGCGAACGTGAACGGCTCGTTTTGCGCGGACGCCCGCGGAGGCGGCCCGATGCCGCCGGCCGCGATCGCCGCTGTCAGGATGGCCGTCGTCAACTTTCGGAAAATGGCGCGCTTGTTGCCGGATTTACTCATCATCAATACGCTCCTATGCAGTAATGTTCCGTTGGCCGGCGGCAACATTGAAGCGCTTACAAGACGGCGCTCCGACATTGTCGCTCGCTTGCCTACCGGACGGCCTCATTATAGGACGACGCGGCAAGCGGCGGCTACGCCGGATTTTTTAGATTCGCAACAATTTTTTCATGTTAAACCCGTTTCAGCCGCCGCCGACGTATTTCGGAATGACGAGCGACACGGTCGTACCGCGGTTCAGACGGCTCTCGACGGACAGTCCGTATTCGCTGCCGAACTGCATCCGAATCCGGTCCTGCACGTTGCGCAAGCCGTAGCCTTTCGAATCCCGGGTCCACAGCGCCGCGACCTGCACTTCCGACATGCCGCAGCCGTTGTCCTCTACCTGGAACGCAAGCCGGTCGTCGCCGACCGAACGAACGGAAATGCGCAGCCGCCCTTCTCCTTCCGGCAGGGAATCGATGCCGTGCAAGATGGCGTTTTCGACGATCGGCTGCAGCACGAGGTGGGCCGTCTCGTAGACTTCCGCCTCCGGATCGACGTCGTATTGAACGGTGAAGCAATGGTCGTGCATAATCAACTGGATGTCGACGTAAGCGCGGGTGTTGGCGAGCTCCTCCTTTACGCTGATCAGGCGGCGACCGCGGTTCAGGCTCGTGCGAAAAAAAGTGGACAGGCTGCTGATAATGCCGCCAAGCTCCGTCGCGTCGATTTCGATCGCCTTCCATTTCATGGCCGATAGCGTATTGTAAAGAAAATGCGGATTGATCTGCGCCTGGAGCGCGCGCAATTCGGCGTCCTTCTGGCGCAGCTCGCCTTTGTACACCTCATCGATAAGTTCGTTGATTTTACGAACCATCATGCCGAACGCGTTCGTCAAATCGCCGATTTCGTCCTTGGACGTGCTCGTGATCTCTACGTCCAGATTGCCGTTGCCGACCCGCTTCATTTTGTTGTTGAGCAGACGGATGCGGCGAACGAAGGTGGAGGAGAACAGCCAGATGATGACGAACACGACGAGAAGAGACACGACGATGAGCGTGACCATCGCTTTAATAATTTCGTTCGCCTGGATTGTCGTTTGCTTGGTCGGGGAATAGAACGCGAGCGTCCAGTCCGTCTCGGGTATGACCGAGCGCAGCAGCCAGTATTCGGTATCGTCGAACCGAACCGTGCCTTCCCGTTCGGCCGACAGAAGTAAATCGTCGGGTAAGGCGGGCTTGTTTTCGGGTAAAATGTCGCTGCGATAGAGCGGCCGGCCCTCCCGGTCGTACAACGCGACTCCATATTGCGCCAGCGACGACCGGAACGCGTCCCGGAAAAAAGCGTCGTAGTCCAATGCCATGTACAGAACGCCGAGCTCGCGGTTGCCGGTCAGCTCGATAACTTTGCGGACGGCGATCAATTTGCCGCCTTCATGGAACCAGCCGGTCAGCGCCGCCGCTTCCCGGTACCAGCGCTCGTTCGCCACCCGATCGCGGGACAGCAGCAGCTTGCCGAATTCGGGGAGCGCGGAAGCCGTATAGATCGTCAAGGCGGTGACGTCCGGGTTCAGGCTCAGCACGTTCGTAAATGTCGGCTCCAGCTTCCCGCGGTAATCCTCCTGCAGCCGGATCAGATCGGCGTAGTTGTTGCTGATAATTTGCTGGATCATCGTGCTGTAGGCGATATAGTCCAGGATCACGTTCGCTTGCTTCGATTTGTCGACCATGGTTTGGCTCATTTTGTTTACGGATTCGACGAGCCGGGCATTCGCCTGCTCCTTCAAGTAATAGACCGAGCGGTCGTACGCGTACTGGCCGAAGACGATCATCGGGACGAGCACGACGACGAGGTAGGAGAGCAGCAGCTTGTAGCGGAATTTCAAATTCAGGAACCGTTCGGCCAGCCGAATCATGGCGGCGTTCCTCCGCTCTCTCTATACTTGGCGGGCGTCATCCCGTAATGGTTGTTGAACAGCAGGCAGAAGTAGGACAGGTTCGGATAACCGACCCGGGCGCCGACTTCGTGAACCCGCATCGGTGTAGAAGACAGCATCTCGGCGGCTTTGCGCATTCTGTAAGCGGTTAAATATTTCATCAGGTTCATGTTCATGCTCGTTTTGAATAAATGGCTCAAATAGCCGGGCGAATAATGAATATGGTGCGCCGCGGATTCGAGGCCGATGTCGTTCATGTAGTTGGCGTGCAAATAGTCCAGTACGTCCGCGATGATCTTCCGATTGACGGGCCGGTGATCGGGCGCCGGTGGGAGAGAAGTCCATGCGGCCTCTAGCGCGGTCCGCACGACGTCGATCAATTCGTCGAGATGCCCGCACCGGTAAAGCTGTTCCATCCGCACTCGGAACCCCTCAGTATGTAGCAAGCCGCGGGCTTCGTGCGCGGCGCGCAGCAGCTGCGTCGCCGCGTATTTCGTGTAAAGCGCCGAGTACCCGCTGTCCCGCATCCGCTCGAACAGGGCGTTCAGCCCGGCTGCCGCCTGGTCCGACCGACCTTCGCGGATGCTCGCGACGACGCGCTCCAACGTCATTTCGCCGCTATCGCAGAAGCCGCCGCCGACTGCCGTTCCGTCTGTGACTTCCTTCGCCCGGCCGTATAAAATGACGCTCCCCCCGAGGAAAAACTTGTCGTCCAAGGCGGCATCCATGCCTTCGTATTGCGACTGCAAATCCCGGACCGGAACGTCGGGCTCTCCCACGACGACCCAACTGCGATCGTCAATTCGCTCGCTCATCCGCTCAGCGAGCCGCTTGGCGGCCGCTTCGTTGAAATTTGTCCGCTCGCCGCTTCGGCGCAGCTTGCTCCGCTTCAAGATGACGAGCAGCTGCCGCTCGTTCAGCGGGACCGTATCGAATTCGGCGGCGGCGCGATCGGCCGCCTCCCAGACGGCATCTTCGGCTTCCTCCCATCGGGAGCCGAAAACGGCCCGGGATGTCTCGATCAGCACCAATTGCACGGAGTCCGGTTCGCCCCCCGTTTCCGGATAAACGCCCGTTTCCGAGCCGGACAGCCGGCTCGTCCAAAACCGCATCTTTTCAAAGGCGACGCATTGCCGGTACAGCGACTCCCGCTGCTTCTCGCGCTCCCGGACCGCTTGCACCTCGGTCCACGACTCCCGCACCTTGCCCATCACGGATAAAAATTCGCCGATGTCGATCGGCTTCAGCAAATAATGAAACGCGCCGACGCTCAGCGCCTGCTTCGCGTATTCGAACTCGCCGAAGGCGCTGAAGATGACGACGTGCAGGTCGGGGTGAAGCTCCTTCGCCTTGCCGGCCAGTTCGAGACCGTCCATCCGCCGCATTTTAATGTCGGTCAGCAAAATATCGGCGGAATTCCGCTGCAGCCATTCGTACGCTTCTTCTCCGCCGGCCGCTTCCCGGACCTCGAACGGCAATGCGTATTTGCCGATCAGCAACTTGATGCCGTTGCGCTCGATTTTTTCATCGTCGACGATGAGTAGGGTAGGATTCATGACGCATTCGCCGCCCCCTTTAAGTGGCCTTATTCTCGCTTAAGTGTGGCGGTTTGTCAATCGGGCATCGTGGAAATGATCGTGTTCCTGGATGTGCCGGCACCCGGCGGACCGAAGGGAGCTTGATCATTGTTTCGACTTTTTATCACAGTTCCTTTCCGCAAATCGTTTCCATAAACATCGACTTGACGCTCTCCGCATCGACAGCAAAACTGACTTCCACATGGGAAGCTTCCCCCGGCAGAACCGGAACCGGGACCGTGACGCCGCGGGTCAGTCGCCCCGCATTTTCAACCTGCAATGCCATCGGTCTCGTCGTATACAATTCCTTGTCAAAGCTCCAAATCACCGGGGCAATGTCGAACATGACGGGGCCGGGCTTCAGTTTCTTGTAAGGCCACCACATGTCGATGCAGGCGGACAAGTATCGGCACATCAGACTTGTCTGTTGCTTGATTAACTGACAATCTTGTTCGGTGACGATTACTTGCCTCGTAATATCCCAGGTTCCCATAAACAGCGGAATGCCGCTTGCCAGTACGATTTCAGCGGAAGCCGAATCCCACGTCACATTATGTTCGGCGCGGTATACGTTCACTTCCCCACCCATGCTCGCGATCCAACTGATTCGGCCCGCGATCGCCGGGTTCTTCCGCAAGGCAACAGCAAGGTTCGTCAAGGGACCGAGCGTCACGATGCCGATCTCGCCGGCATGCCGACTCACTGTCTCGATGATAAGCTCCACGGCGTCATAACAGGGCGCCGCCTTGCTCATCGTAGTTGAATAATGATTCAGGACGTAGCCTCCGTTATCCGTCATCATGGCATATTCCGCTTCCGTATACAGCCTCAACGGCAATTCCATGCCGGCGCCTACGGGAATATGCGTCTTGTCCAACGTCTCAAGCAGTCCCCAAACAATATCCGCACGCTTGCGGGTGCCGTACGTAACGGTTGTAATGGCCTTGACATCCAGTTCCGGCCTTTGCAAGGCGAATGCAATCGCCAGGATATCGTCGATATCGTCGCCAGGATCCGTATCGATAATAATGTTCGTCTTCATCGCTCACCACTCCGCTACGGAACCGTCATGATGCCGTCATCCCGGGTTTCTCCTGCGATGCCCGGTATCCATAGCTTTCCATGCGTCCTCTAGTTTCTATCCTCATTGTAGATAATGGCTCTTCCGGCGGAAACGACGGGTTTTTCAGATTCACAACAGTTTTTTGCACAATCGGGACACTGCCGGGGAACGCAAACCTCCGGTTCACAAACGGCTACTAGATAGCCAATTGCTTTCGCACCATTTAAGCCGCTCCGGCAAAAGTGCGCATTCCCCATCTATGTCGAAAATGACGCTAACATTGCGGCGCTCGGCGAAAATTGGCAAGGAGCCGGCAAACAAGCCAAAGATCTGATTGATATCACATTGGGAACCGGTGTGGGTGGAGGGATCATTGCCAATGGAGAGATCCTGCAGGGTGAAAACGGAACAGCGGGCGAGATCGGTCACATCGTGATCGACCCTCAAGGGTATGAGTGCAATTGCGGGCGGACAGGCTGCCTGGATACGATAGCATCGGCCACTGGCATTCGGGGCTTGGGCTGCGTTAGTAAACAGAAAATAGACAGCCTCTCTGTGTCCGAAATCGGAAGAGCAGGTTGTCCAATCGCATGACATCGAAACAGGCCCACGCAACCTTCGCATGGACCTGCCTTTTTTTTACTTATTGGCCAAGAACTCATCCAACTGACGCTGCACCTCGGCCACGTACTCTTCGATGCCGGCATCCTTCAGCGCCTGAACCGCTTTCGGATATTCGGCGTCGAAGTCGACGAAGCCGGAACGGATCGCGGCGAATTGCTTGCCGGCGATTTCCCGCAGCGCGGTTTCGACGTGCTTTACGTTTTCGTTGTTGAAGCGGAAGCCGATCGAATCGGAAATAAGCGCTTGATCGTCCCAGCTCTTGTATTGATCGATCGACTCTTGCGACACGTCCGGCGTGAACAATTGATAGTTTTGATTGCGGAACATCCATTCGTAGAAAAACTCGTCCGGCGTCAGCTTGTTGATTCTTCCGTCCGCGATCTCGTAATCCTGGCCTTCCACTCCGTACAAGGCGAACAAGTAATTTTCCTGCGACGAATAAAGCCAATTGATGAACTTCATGGCGCCCGCGGGGTTCGGCGCGGTCACCGGGATGCCGAGCACTTCGCCGCCCGTCGCGGTAATATAGCGCGGTTTGTCTGCCGCCAGCAAATACGATTTCAACTCGGCTTCGGGCGCGTTCGCCTTGACCGCGTTCGCGATCTCCATCTCTTTGCCCAACGAGCCTTCCACCCACAGGTAGAGACCGGTTTGCATCCGCGTGTCCCGTTCGTTGTATTTGATCGTCAGATCTTCGGAGTAGAGGCCGGCCTGATTCATCGAACGATTGAATTTGGCCAACTCCTGGAACGCCTTCGATTCGAAATAGCTGTGCGCTTTCTTGGAATCTTCCCCGAATACGACCAGATCCTCCACCGCGACCCAGTTATATTGCTCTTCCGTGAAATACCGCGTCAGCGGCTTAAAGATAATATCCGCCGGCCCCTTCATTTGCGGGAACTGCTCTTTCGCCCGGGTCGCAAACTCTTTCAAATCTTCAGGCGTATTCAAATCCGTCATGCCGACGGCTTCCAGAATATCCTGACGAACCGTCACGAGCTGATACATCGCGGAGGACGGAGCGTACGCGGACGGTATGCCGTAGAGCTGACCGCCGATTCTGGCGCCTTGAAGCTGTTCCTCCGGCAGAACCTTCACCATGTCCTGGCCGTATTGCGCGACGAGCTCGTCCAGAGGCTGCGCCTGCTTCTTGTTGACGATCGTGGACAGATCCGGCAAGCCGTCCCAGTACAGGTCGATCGGCTCGTTGGCTGCCAGCATGATGTCCTTCTGCTCCCAGTACTGAGACCACGGGACGAAGACGACCTCCAGCTGAATCCCGATATCCTCAGCCAGCTTCTCGGCCAATTCGTTATCGATGAAGCTGCTGAACCGATTCGTTTCTTCGCCGGGATAGAGCATCGTGACCTTCTCGAGCTTTCCTCCTTCCGACGGTCCCCCGTTGCTGCCGTTGTTGCCGCCGCTGCCGCTGCAGGCCGACACGATCGCGAAGACCAATGCGAGCATAACCGTCAAGACAAGCCTTCTCTTCAAGTTCATGTTCATCACCCTCCTCGGTCTTTGTCAGTCATCTATGTCAAAGCCATTAAGGCTGGCCCTCTATTCCTTGACCGCGCCGGTCATGATCCCTTGAACGAAGTATTTCTGCACGAATGGATACAGGAACAGGATCGGACCGATCGTAATGATCGTGATCGCCATTTTGACCGTTTCGGCGGGAAGGGTGATGCTGCCGGAAGCTCCCGCAGGAATCCGTCCCGAACTGATGGCGTTGACGTTCGATAAGATGTTGTACAGGAAGTATTGCAGCGGAAACAAATCCCGATCGTTGATGAAGATCAACGCATGCCACCAGTCGTTCCAGTAATACAGCGCATACATTAAACCGACCGTGAGCAGCGCGGTCTTGCTGAGCGGAAGGGCAAGCTTCCAGTAGATCGTAAAATGATTCGCGCCGTCGACTTCCGCGGCTTCGTAGAGGGAAGGCGAGATGTTCGCAAAATAAGTGCGCAGTAGGAACATGTTCCATACGTTAAAGAGCGAAGGAACGATCAGCGCCAGAATGCTGTTCTTAAGACCGTAATAGTTGACGCTGACGATGTACCAAGGAATCAGGCCCGCCGAGAAAATAATCGTAAAGTTGCAAATAAACGCGATTACGTTGCGATATCTCAGCTTCTTGATCGACAGGGCGTAGGCGACCATGCTGGTCAGCAGCAAAGCGCCCAACGTGCCCGCGATCGTCACGAAAATGGTTACGCCGTAGGAGCGCAAAATTCGATCCCCGCTGTTGGCGAAAATATAGCGATAGGTATCGAACGTGAAATCCTGCGGGATCGCCGAGTAGCCGTTCCTTGCGACGGCTTGCTCCGATGAAAAAGAGACGCTTACGGTGAGAAGAAGCGGGTAAAAGCACGCCATGGCGAACGCCGCGATGAACAAATAGGCCAAGACCGTCACGAATTTGTCGTTAAGCCATCCGTTCTTCAGCATCAGAACAAGCCCTCCCCGTCATTGACTTTCTTGGCGATCCCATTCGCCATCGTAATCAGAATGAGACCCATGACGGATTGCAGCAAGCCGATCGCCGTCGAATAGGAGAAGCCCAGCGAGCGCATCGACTGGTAGACGTACGTATCGATAATGGTCACTTCGTCGCTTAATACCGGGTTATTGCCGACGATCCCGTAGATCATGCCGAAATCGCCATAGAAGATGCGGCCTACGCTCAGCAACGTGAGAACGATCACCGTCGGCTTCAGCATCGGAATCGTCAGCCGGAAGATTTGCTGCATCTTGTTGGCGCCGTCCACCTTGGCCGCTTCGAACAAGCTTCTGTCGAAGCCCGCCATCGCGGCCAGATAGATGATCGAGCTATACCCGCTCCACTTCCACACGTTCGCCAGAATAATGATCTCTTTCCAATACTTCGGCTCCGAGTACCACCGGATCGGCTCCATCCCGAACCAACCCAGAATGCCGTTGGCGACGCCGACGTCCGAGGAGAAGATGCCGTAGATGATCGCCCCGACGACGACCCATGAAATGAAATAAGGAAAAAACATCATGCTCTGCGTCACTCTCTTGAACGATTTTCCGCGAATTTCGTTCAACAGAGCGGCGATGGCGATCGGGACGATCGTGCCCAGGACAATGCCCCAGAAGTTAATGACCAGCGTGTTGTAGGTCACTCTCAAGCCCATCTTATTGGAAAAGAAGTATTTGAAATTGTCCAAGCCGACAAACTTGCTGCCGAAGATCCCGTCCACGACGTTAAAATCCGTAAAAGCCATCCAGATTCCCGCGAACGGGATGTAACAGAACAAAACGAGAACGATCAGGCCCGGCACGCACATCAGGTACAGTATTTTGTGTCTTCGAAGTTCGTGAAGAGGGCCCCGGCTTGCTTCCTTTCCAGCCCTTTCGCTTGCCGCAATCATTGCCTCACTCCTTCTTCTTGTCCGTCAGGCCGCTAACACGAGACCGCTTCAAGCAATTCGCGCTTCAACAGATCCATGTCGATCACGGTTCCGGTCAGTCTCGCTTTCTCCGCCGCGAAAGCCATAAGGTGACTCTCTACCGATTTGTCTATGGAGGATCGGCTATCGCTGCCGCCCTGCCGCAGATCGTTCAGAAAATCGTTCATCAAGCCCGTATCTCCGCCATGATGGCCGCCGGCAACGGAAGCCGGCCGAATGATCCTCTGCTGCAATCTTTCCGCCATGTTGGAGGCGAACCTCGTTACTTCGATCAGATTCTGGCTGTCGTCGCCGCGAATTTCCCCGTGCTCGCACATCACTTTGATCGTACGGTGCATTTTGTTGGTGAACGCGCTAAGATGAAACGTGACCTTCACGCCGTTCTTGAATTCGATGATCGTCACCTGGTTGTCGCATACGTCGTTGTCGTTCCGGAAGACGCATTTTCCGTAAGGGCCGGTCTCGAGCGCCTTGAGCAGCCCCTCCTCCGATTGATCCTGCGCAACGACGGTCGCCGGCCAGTCGCCTGCGATCGGCAAATACATCTTCCGCGCGTCGAACCGGCAATCGTTGGCCGCCCGGCAGGTCAAGCAGCGGTCCGAGCTGTCCGGCGGAGCGTTCTCTTCCTTGAAATAGGTCAGCTCCCCATAGGAGGAAATCCGCTTGGCGTCGCTGTCCGCGAGCCACGCCAACAGATCCATGTCGTGGCACGATTTCTGCATGATCAACGGACTGGACAGATCGCTCCTTCTCCAGTTGCCCCGGACGAACGAATGGGCCATGTGGAAATTGCCGATATTTTCGTTATGCTGGATCGTCACGACCTTGCCCAGCTCCCCGCTGTCGATAACCCTCTTGATCTCGGAGAAGAAATTCGTATAGCGCAGGACGTGGCATACCGTGACTTTGCGTCCTTTCTCATTCGCCATCTGCTGAATTCGGACGCATTCCTCCGGGCTGGGGGAGATCGGCTTTTCCAACAAGATGTCGTACCCCAGCTCCAGCGCTTCCATCGTCTGCGCGTAATGATCCCGATCCATCGACGCGATCATGACTGCATCGCAGATTTTGCCTAGACGGTACAATTCCCCGACCGATGCGAACCGTCTCTCCGGGGCGATGCCGAATTGCTCGGCGGCCGCTCTTCTTCTCCCCTCGTCCGGCTCCACGACCGCGACGATTTCCGCGCGCGGCGAAGCGGAAGAAGCATAGATCATTCCTCGCTGTCCCGCTCCGATCAATGCCAGCTTCAATGTTTTCCCTCCTGATGTTCCGGCTTTCTCTATATCTCTTCTATTGCGGGAGCTTCGGATCCTCGAGCGGATAGTAGCCGTCCGGGTCGTAGACGTCCCACAGATTCGCAAGCGGATCCCCGTTGATCCGTTCGACGTTCAGTTCCCCGGCTTCGTAATATCCGTCCGATGGTTCGGTCCGGTTATTCAAGCGGACCGGCGTACCGCGACGTTCGAACAGCCCGAAGCCGATGCGGTAGACGCCGGACGGCATGATCGGCAGCGCCGCGATTTCGTTATGGACGATATCTCCGACGGACCACTCCCGCGTACGCGCCCGCAACGGAATAACATAGCGCTTTCCTCGCCGGCTGAGCCGAATGCGCAGCTCGAAATCGCGATAGATGCCGGAAGTTCCCGAATTGACGAGCCACAGCCGGACGGGCAAGCTCCCGCCGCTGGCCGCGCTCTGCGGATAAGTCATTCTCCGCAGCGCCAGCCGCCAGCCGAGCCCCGCTTCCACGTTGGAGAACGCCGCGTGCCAGCGCCTCGCTTCCCTGGCGACGTTCGGTCCGCATGCCTCGTCCGTGACATGGAGGAGAACCGGTTGCCTTTTCCATACTTCGCTCAGCTTCTGCCTGGCGATCGCTTCGCAACAGCTTAACCAGTCGCCTTCTCCGCACGCGATGCGTAAGCCGAATTCCCTTTGACGCTCCTTGAAATAGCGGATCAGGCGCTCCTGGCGCAAATCCGCGATCAGCGGGACCTGCTCGAACGCTTCCGCATAGGCGTCCCATTCTTCCTTGTCGTCCTTAAGCGTCGAGAGGATCACCCCGCGCAAGCGATCGTCCGCTCCGACCCGGCTCCCGACTTTCCGAATCAACGCGGCATACGACGCCGAGACGTCGCTTTCCGCCCAATCCGGCGCGTCCGTCGCGAGCTCTAGCACCGGGTTCGCCGCCACGCCGATCCTCGCAAGCATCGATTCCATGCGGTAGATTCCGCGATCAGGCTCCAGCTGTTCCCATGGGACGACGACGTAGCTTAGCTTGCCGTCGTTCCCAACGTTTCCGGTTAGCGGCGGCGGACGGAATTTGACGATCCGGTGCGGTTCGTAGTTTTCCAACGAATATTTACCGATGGGAGACACCCCCTTGCAAATGCGTATCGACCACGGCCCGGAATCGGTCCAGATCCTCAGGCGTCATATAAGGCATGCTGCCGATCCTGGGAACCTCTTCCTTCAAGACAATCATGCCGAGCGTGTTATAGCGCGCCCCTGTCCTCATATAGTCCGGGCCGCTTTCTGCAGCGAATTGGTCAACGGGATTTCGCCGCGAAGCGGATCGGCCGCGCGATCTCCGAACAGCTCGTAACGCAGCATGCCGTCCCCGTCGAAGATCGGATAATTGTACAATTGCCTTTGCACCTGGACGATATGGCTCTTGTCGGGATCGAGGCTCAACGACAATCTCGCATCGTAGAGCCAGCTTTCGCTCCAGAATCCTTTGACCGGCAGCTCCGGGAAATACGTCCCGTAAAATTCGAGCGCCATCGCCATCGAAGCCCGCAGCCTTTCCGGCGTATAGCCGGGGCCGGACGGAATATGAAGCGCCAGCAGCGAGTCGCCTTGCCGAAGCGCCGGTCTCCATGTTTTCTTGGCGATCCGGATCGGTTCCCTCTCGACGAAGCCTGTCGGATTGATGCGGTTGGCCGTGATGCCGTCCTCGTCTTCCTCCCATACCGAGACGAACCGTCCGGGCGGGTCGAACACGCCGTTCATGCCGTCCAGCTGTCCGTCGGCCCGAAAAGCTTCGCCGCCGTGCCGAAGCGCGACCACTTCGTTCGTTTGCTCGTGTCGATACATCGAGAATGCGCTCTCAAACCGGTGCGGAATAAACAAAAAGCGATCGAGCAGGAAGATGGCGCACGTATAGAAGTTCATGACCCACGGAAAGTCGTGCACCTTCGGGTCGCCGGAAGCCACGATTTTCTCGAGCTGCGCTTTCAAAGGCTGATGCGGCGCGTTCTCGTAATGCATTTTCGGAACGCCCCGGCGCTCCAGCGATGCCGCGGAAGGCTCGATGCAGGCCAGCAGCAGCAGGAACGAATACCAGTCCCCATGCCTCTTCAGGCATCCGGGCGTCATATTCGTATAGAAAGTCGAATCGCAGCGGTTGCGCGCGGCGCACAGGATGTTCACCAGAAACTTCGTGAAGGCAAACAAGACGGCGTCTTGTTCGATCTCCTCCAGAGCGGCCTCGATCCGCTCCCGCGCTTGCCCGGGAAGCTCGTATCGCTCGAGCAGCCCGTTCAGGAATCCGCGCGCAACGAGAGCCGTCTCCCCGTCGGGTTCGAAGGAAGCGTACTTCGCTTCGAGTCCCTCCGGCACGTAATCGAATCTGCAGTAGGCGATGCATTCGCCATACTCGGGCTTCGGAAGTTTCATCCTCTCAGTTCCTCCCAACGATGATCTTCCCCAGCGGATAGTAGCCGTCCCGCCAGCCTTCGATCGCGAGCCGCACGTTGCCGATCTCTTCCACGCCCGTTTCAATCCCGATCTCGAGCTCATACTCTCCTTCGGGCATATCGGAAGGCAGCGCCAGACTTTCCGCCCACAAGATGTCTTGATCCGGCAGCCATTTCCGAATGTCCTCCCGGCTCTCGAGCCTGCAGGTCCGTCCCTGTCCGACCAGCCGAACGACGAGCGGATACCGATTATAGACCGGGGCCACCCCGACGTTCGCCCAGAGCGCCTCGATCGCTAACGACCCGCCGGCCTCCGCTTCCGAATCGTACGTGAATTTGCGAAGCTCGTAACGGTAGCCCATCTTCTCCACCCAACGCGCCACTCTGTCTTTCCAAGGCTCCGGAACGATCGTGCCTTTGTTGTTGAAGGAAGAAATATGCCACTTCAGCGATTCTTCGATAATATAGTCGATGTCCCATCCCTGAACGTACCAATCGTTCATGTGCCAGCAGGCTTCGAACTGGACGGGTCCTTTCTCCCAAGCGTCGCTCATGTCGTAGTTGCGAATGTTTTGCGGATAGAAGTCGGTCATGTGCGACCACTCTTGCCCGTGAAAGCCGCCCATGTCCCCCAGACAGTCCACGCGAAAACCGATATTCGCCTTGCGCGCCTTAATGATCTTCAAGGACTGCGGATCGTGCAGCAGCGCTTGAAGCGGGGTCGACTTAAAGCCGTCCGTGTAAGCGTCGACGATCCGCCGGACGGCTTCCGGCTTCATGAACTCCGTCCCTCCGCCTTCGCCCCAGGCGCCGACGATCGCCAGATCCACCGAACCGATGACGGGATGGCCGTCGAAGCGCCGCGCGAAAGCACGGATAAAAGACGACCAGTATTCCGCGTACGCGGATTCGTTCGGATCGACTTTCCAGAACGGGAATTCGGGTACATCCGGAGCTTCCGAGCGGTACCAGCCGGGAATATCCTCGTCGTCGTTCAGCGCGTAAGGCGAGCAGCGCACGATCGCCGAGCATCCGAGCGATTTGGCTTTATCCAGCTTCGCCTCAAGCTCCTCCCACCGGTAAACGCCTTTTTCGACCTCCAGATCCTTCCACCTTGCGCCGACATAATAAACTTTGCTGTCCGGGTGATTCCAAGTTCGGCTGTTCTCCGTAAATTTGTATTTGCCGACCGGATTGCCCCGGTTATCGAAGACCTCGTCCGGATCGCCCATTAACGCGGGAGCCGCCGTAAATCCGATTCCCGGATTGGCGATCATTCCGGCCATTCTTTGCGGATACACGGATACGGCCTTGCTCATGTCCGTCCCTCCTTGATCGGATGATTTTCGAAACAACGTAACAAAACTTCATTTGTTACATTGTTTATCGCTTATTGTTTAGTAATCATTATGCTGTAATTATATCATCGGAACGGGATCTCGCAAGCAAAATTTCTTCTTTTCGCTCCCAAATTTTGAACTCGGAAATTCGTCACATCTGCGCAAATCGACGAAACGAAACGAAACAAATTCGAGAAAATTGTTTACATTTACGAATTTTTACGTTTGTCAGGCTCGTGAAAGTTGAAAATAAATGATAAGATGGAACCAGAGGTTTTTTGAATAAAGGAGATTGCCGTCATGAGTACCATTAGAGAGGTCGCCAAATTAGCCAACGTATCCACAGCTACCGTCTCGCGGGTATTGAATAATGATTCGACCTATAAAATCACGGACGAAACCCGCGATAAAGTCATGCGGGCGGTTACGCAGCTCAATTACCGTTTCAGTCCGAACGCGAAGCGTGTATCCAAGGATCTGTCGAACATGAAAATCGGGTGCGTGCTCAGCGTAACCAAAAATAAATATAACGACCCTTACTTTATGTCCATTTTGTCTGGGGCGGAGGAGAGGCTGCTCGCGGAGGGGCTGAACGTCGCTTTTATCCGAACCGGCGCGGAATTGGAAGAAAAGCATATTTTGTTCAATACGTTCAACGAGTCCATTACCGGACTGATTCTCATGGAAACCTTGAATCACGAGACTTATGAATACTTGCGCAAGCAGGTGCCTTATATCGTCGGAATCGATACGGAACGCTGGGACATCGACAACGTGGGGTACGATCATCACCATGTGGCTTCGATGGCGGTGAGTCATCTGATCGAGAAGGGGCATGCGCACATCGGCTTTATCGGCGGAAGCGGCTTGAAGCGGAACATTCGGGAAAGCCAGCGCTATCGGGGTTATTACGCCACGATGCACGCTGCCGGACTAACGGTCAATCCGGACTGGGTGATCGATTGCTCGTGGGATGAAGCCGCGTGCATGGAGAAAGTGGACGAACTGTGCAAAAGGGACAACCTGCCGACCGCCTTCTTCGCGGCCAGCGACTTGATGGCGATGGCCGCGCTCAACAGCTTGTACGGCAACGGCGTCCCCGTCCCCGAGAAGGTCGCGGTCATCGGCTTGTCCAATATCGAGATGTCCAAATATTCCAATCCGCCGCTGACGACGATTCACGTCCCGACCAAAGAAATCGGAGCGGTCGGTGTCGAGCTCCTTCTGGAGCGGATTAAAGGAAGCGCCATGCTGCCCAAGCGGGTAAGTTTGCCGACGAGCCTGATTCAGCGCAGCTCGACGTAACGATAGCGGACGTGCCGTCGGAGCGTCCGTCTGCGGTCGTTTCCCCCGCCTGTCGTCCCGTCGCATTTTCATCCTCTTTGCCCTGTCGCCCCGAACCGTTCGGACAGAGAATCCGCTAATTGTGAACAAAACCGGTTTTTTTGCATGTGTGCGGACACAGGATCCGTTATTTGGCTCCGGGACGGCGATTTCGGCCATTAATCATCGATATAACGGATCGTCTGTCCGATTCATCTTCAAAATGAGGGGGTTTCGGCAAAATAGGGGCTTCTGTGTCCGATCGCTAAAGATTAAGCGCACAAAAAAGCGCGCCGAGGGGCGCGCTTTTCTGCTCATAACGATCGGAACAAGGACTCCTCCCTGCAGTAATGAACGAGAACGCTCGGAAACAGATCGCGCATCCGATCCGCCAACAGCTTCATGCCCGGCTGCTCGCTCTCCCGGTGGCCGACGACGAGCAGCGCCTTGGGCTTCTCCATGTCGATCGAATCCCTCACATACTCCGGCGTCTCCCATTCCGGTCCTTCCCCGCATATGACCAAATCCAGTCCATACGTTTCGAACAACGGAACCGCATGCTCGCGCCCGCCCCGATACCCGACCAGCACTCCGACCTTCCGGCAAGGCATCTCCGGATCGCCGACGGCCCGGAGCGAATCGATGCCCAGCCGTTGCTTGACGTGCCGCGCCACCCCGCCCAACGTGCCGGAAGGCAGATGAACGACCGCTGCGACAGGCGTGTATTCGACGACATAAGGATGCCAGTCCAGCTCCAGAATCAAGCCTTCCGCGATGCCGTCCGGACGTTGCCGGTGAATGCCGTCGTGACACCGATAGATCGCAAGACCGCTTTCTTCGATCCAGCGCCGCTTGGCGGAGCTGACCGCGTCCAAGACGCCGCCGTTCTCCCCGATCGAAGCATGGCTGTAGAAAGCCCCTTCATGCACGACGACCAGATTGGCTCCCAGCTCCCAAGCCTTCGCGAGTATGCGCCGGGACGGCATGAACGCCACGGCGATCGCGTTCACTTCCGCCGAGAGGTCCCCCGCGATTAGCCGGTCCGCGCCGTCCGGCAGCGCAATTCCCGAAGCGTTCAGCCGATCGATCACATCCTTGACGGTAACCGTCATGGTCTTCCCTCCTATACGCTAAAATACGCCATTAAGCCCCCGTCGAGCGGAACCGTGACGCCCGTGTTCGGATTCTCCACGCACCTAATAGATCTTGCGGCCGTGCGCGTCCGGAACGCCGGACTTGCGATAGAAGTACGTGTTCACGACGTCGCGCCATTCCGCCGCATGCTCCGCTTGATGGGCGAGCCGTTCGCGCACGCTCCGGTACGTCTCCTCCTCGAGCTTGCCCTTCAGTCCGTCCCAGGCTTGAAGGAAGCCGGCCGCGGCCGCTGCTCCTTCGAAGTGGGAATCGTAGATGTGCTGGATGACGGTTTTGCCGGACTTCAGCACGTGCGAATACGGGACGTGGTGGAAAAACAGCAGCAGCTCGTCGGGGCAGCTCGCCGCGTCCTCGTACATGTCTCTGACCGGGGAATGGTATTGTCCGGCATAGCCCGTCCCCGTACGAACCGAACGGTCGACGCCGATGCCGTCCCGATCCGCGAAATGGTAAGTCCCCCATTTCGAATATTCATAACCGTCGATGTTCGGACCGTAATGATGATCGGGGTTCACCATCCAGCCTACGCCCAGCGGCGCCGTATACGATTCGTACGTCTCGTGGGAACGAAGCAGCAGCTCCCGAACGACGCCCGCCGCCTCGGCATCCGCTCCGAACGTCAAGGCGATCCATTCCCCGGCGATTTCCTCTGCGCCCAGCCCCGGATTCCACGCCAGGCGTCCGTACCCGTACAGGTTCGCTTGGGCCAGCAGGTGTCCCGTCCAATTGGCGTCGTCGCCGACGTTGGCCACGGCCGCCAGACCTCCCCGCCTTCTTCCGAACAGCCCGCCGCCGGCAACCTGAGCGACGGTCGAGCCCGGGCCGCGCGCATGCGTGTCGAATTCGAGAATTTCCTTCCAATGCGGCACGAGGTAGCAGACATGCTTCTGCTGTCCGGTATATTCCTGGGTAATCTGGAGCTCCAGCAACTGATTCGTTCGCGTTAATCCCCCTAACAGAGGAGAAACGGGCTCTCGCACCTGGAAATCCATCGGCCCGTTCTTGATCTGCAGCAGGACGTTGTCCTTGAAGCGTCCGTCGAGCGGCATGAAGTGATCGTACGCCGCCCGCGCCCGGTCCGTTGACCGGTCCCGCCAATCCTGAAGGCAATTGTAGACGAAGCAGCGCCAGATCAGTTCTCCGCCGAACGGCTCCAACGCCTCGGCCAGCATGTTCGCGCCGTCCGCGTGATCCCGGCCGTACGTGAACGGACCGGGCCTGAACTCCGAATCGGCCTTCACCAGGAAGCCTCCGAAGTCCGGGATATGCCGATACACGGCGCTCGCCGCTTCCCGCCACCAGCGCGACACGCCTTCGTCGAGCGGGTCGGCCGTTCCAAGCCCGCCGATCTCGATCGGGCTCGCGAAATTCACGCTCAGGAAGAGGCGTATGCCGTATTCCCGAAAGATGCCGGCGATTGTCGCCACTTCGGGCAGCCAGCGCTCCGTGATCAGCTCCGATTCGAGCCGATGGACGTTGACGTTGTTGATCGCGGCCGCGTTAATTCCCATCGACGCGAGCAGGCGCGCGTAATCGCGGATCCGGCTCATGTCCCGGACAACGCGTCCGTCTCGGAAAAACAAGCTGCCGCCGGCGTAGCCGCGCTCGATCGATCCGTCCATATTGTCCCAGTGGTCGAGCATTCTCAGACCGTTCGCGGGAACCTCCCGGACGTTCAGGCGCTCGATCTCGGCCCCGGTCTGAAGGAGCCGAAGCAGATGGAAGGCGGCGTACAGCACGCCCCTGTCCGTCTCCGCCGCCAGGACGATGCCGCCTTCGTCCGTGGAACGGATATAATAGCCTTCTTCTCCCAACCGGCCGCGATCTTCCGGCTCGAACCGCGCGCCGGCATCCGGCAAAGCGCCGAACACCCCCGCCGATATTCCTTCTCCTCCCGCCGAGCCGCTCTTCCCTTCCTCGGGCTCCGTCCCCAGCATCGCGCCCAAAGCCCGCTTCAATTCTTTCCCGACCGACGCCATGATCGGCGACGCTCCATAGATCGAAAGGCGAGAGCAACGCCTCCGGTAGGCTTCCCTCAAGCGATCGTCGCGGATAGATTCGTAAGCCAACCAACATTCGTAACCGTTTCCGATTCGTTTCATCCTGCGTTTTGACCGCCTTTCGTTCTCTATTCGTCAGCCAGCAATTCGCTTGCCGTGACGAGCTTGTAGCCTTGCCCGCTCAACTTGTCGGCCAGCAGGCCGACCGCTTCGACCGTCTGCGACCGGTCTCCGTAGCCGTCGTGGAACAGCAGCACGCTGCCATTGGCGACGCATTCGAGCGAACGTTCGTAAATATGCCGGACGCCGGGCTGCTCCCAATCCCGCGCTTCCAGATTGCTCGCCCCGACGATCGTATATCCGGCGCTTGCCGCGATCCGGGCGACGGTATCGTCGATGTCCAGGTAAGGCGGACGCAAAGCCGTCGGGGCACGCCCCGTCAGCTTGCGGATCAGCAATTCCGCTCTGCGGATCTCGGATCTGCATTCGGCGCGGCTGATGCCCGTCAGGCGGGGATGGCTAAACGTATGGTTGCCGATCTCGTGTCCCGCTTCCGCGACCTGTCGCACGACGTCCGGATAGCGCTCCATCTGCTCGCCGATCATGAAAAACGTCGCCTTGCCGGAAACCCGTTCCAGCACGGCAAGAATTTGCGGTGTATAGACCGGATTAGGGCCGTCGTCGAACGTCAGGGCGACTCTCCGTTGCGGGAATCGAGCCTGACGCCTGAGCGTCGATCGTTTCATTCGTTCTCCCCCTCGCGTTCCGCGCGGCTGCGGACAATCGAAGAGCCCCCCTGCAACGGGAGACTCCGCAAGCCGATCTATGCGTTTGCCGCGGCCGGATGCCAAATCCGGAAATTGCCGCTGAGGCCGAGCATGGCGAACATATAGAGACAATTGTCGTAATAGCGTCGTCTGCCCGTTCGCACCGGCGTATTCCAGAATCGCTCCACGTGCGCTCTCGCCGCCCGCCCCTCCGGATGAGCCAGCGACGCCATCGCGTTCGTCGCGATCAGCCCGACCGGATGAAGGCTCTTCTCCTCGAACGGTTCTCCGGCGATCGTGTATCTTCGGTAATCCTCCGGATCCTTGTCCGCGAAAAAAGCTTGTATCGCGTCGACTTCGCTCCGCATCCACTCGTTCGTCCCGAACCACGCCGCCTCCAGCCCAAGGTTGGCCGCCACCCGGTACGAATCGCTGAAGAAATGTCCGTATCCGCGTTCGTCGTTGGGCGTTCCGTCGTAGTACGCGTATTCGGGCGCGAGCCCCGTCTCCGGATGGCACGCCAGCTTGAGATACGCCCTGCTCGCGTCGGCCGCTTCCTTCCAGAACGGCCGATCCTCTTCGTTCGCCCAGAGCGCGAACAATTCGTAGAAGTGAGGGAGATGATACGACGGATCGGTAAACTCGCAATTCGGAACGAATTTAATCAGCTTGTTATGACGGTTCCACATCGGATGACCGACGCCGTCTTCGCCTTTGTGCAGGCATACGCCGAGCAGCTCTCTCGCTTTGGCCGCGTAATCGAGCGGCGGCGCTCCGTCTCCCCAGCGATGGGAAGCGAAAAACAGCGCGAGCGCGAAATATTCCTCGCCGTCCGGAGCCGGCCCGCGAGCCCGCTTCGAACCGTCCGGATTGCAGGACCAGGCGAAATACCCCGCGTTCTCCCCCGTTTGCATAAACATATGCTTATACGTCCATCTCCACAACCGGTCGAAGACGTCTTGTCGGTCCAACTGGACGGCCATCATCATGCCGTAGGACATGCCTTCGGTTCGAACGTCGTCGTTTCCGGTATCGAGCATGTAGCCCATGTCCTCTCCGACCGGATAATAGATTCGCGTTTCTTCGTGATTCCCGAAGAGCAGGTCCCATGTCCGCGCGAGCCGCGCGGCGATCGCCGACTCTTCATATCCGTATTCCCGCAGCAAATTGCGGTATCGGCCCGAACGATAGGCACCGCCGGATGTTTCCTCTGCCATTCGTCTCTCACGCCTCCCCTGCGTCAATTCGTCGTCTGATTCGGCGGCAATGATTCGACCTATATTTTACTAAAATTCCCGAATGAAGAATACCATGCAAATTAAACGTTTTACTTCGCATATTAACGATCATGGACAAGCAAGCTCCCGTTCCCCGTCCGGCTACCCTTTGACGGAACCTGCGGCGATGCCTTCGACGATCCGGTTGCTCAGCGCGATAAAAGCGAGCAGCACCGGCAAAATGCTGATCATGAGCGTGGCCCCGACCGCCCCCCAATTCGTCGTATACTGGCCGACGAAATTTTGCACGCCGACGGTGAGCGTCTTCAGATGGTCGGAGCCGATGAACGTATTGACGAAAATAAATTCGTTCCAGTTATAGATCATGTTGATGATCGCGGCGGTCACCATGACGGAGGCGGTCATCGGCAGCACGATGCGGAGAAACATCCGGTTCAGGCCGCAGCCGTCCATGACGGCCGCCTCCTCGATCTCCCGCGGCAGCGCGTAATAGAATCCGAGCAATATCAAGATCGTGATCGGCAAATTAAACGCGGTATACGAGATGATCAGGCTTGCCCGGGAATCGATGAGACCGAGCTGCTGAAACAGGCTGAACAGCGGAATCAGCGTGGAGTGAACGGGAATCATCATGCCGATCATGAACATGCCGAGCGCGAACGGCTTCAGCTTCCACCTCATCCGCGTCATCGCGAAAGTCGCGAAGCTCCCTAATAGCACCGTCAGAACGACGGATGCGGTCGTAATCCATACGCTGTTCATAAAATAATGGCCGATGTTGCCCTGGGACCAGACGCTCTCGTAATTTTCCCAGCGCGGCGTGCTCGGCAACGCGAACGGCGGCAGCTCGAACACTTCCTGACTGTTCTTGAGAGAGAAGAGAAGCAGCCAGACGAGCGGCAGCAGCTGCAGGACGGCCGCCGCGATCAACGCGGCGTACAGCAGGACGCGCCCGATTCCGGCGCGTACGGGCTTCGGGCCGGCGCGGCGCGGTCGTTCAGTCGAGGTAGTCAATGGATTTCCTCCCGCTTACGAATATTGAACCGTATCCTTGGTTGCGGTCAGCTTGCGGATTCCCCATGTGGCGACGAGACAGATGAGCAGCAGGAAAAAACCGATCGCGCTGCCGTACCCGAAATCGAATCCGTTGAAAGCTTTCTGATACATGTATGAGGCCATCACTTCGCTCGCGCCGTTCGGCCCGCCCTCGGTCATGACGTAGATCAGGTCGAAATATTTCAGCGACCCGACGACCGCGAGCACGATCGTCACCTTGATCACCTCGGAGATGAGAGGCACCTTGATCCGATAAGCGATCTGCCAGGCGTTGGCGCCGTCGATGCGGGCCGCTTCGATCAGCGCCGCGGGAATGTTCTTGAACGCGGCGTAATAGATGAGAATATAGAAGCCGGCGTATTGCCATAAGATCGGGATGAAGATCGCGCCGAGCACGAGCGAAGGATCCGAGAGCCATGCCGGCGTATTGCTCACCCCCAACGATTCGAGCAGATTGTTCAAAATGCCCGATGTCGGATGGTAAATCTTCTTCCATAACTGCGCGATCGCGACCGACGACAGCAGCATCGGAATCAAGTAGATTTTGCGAAACAGGCCGGCGCCGCGGATGCGGCCCGACAACACGAGCGCCACGCCCATGTATGCAGCCAGGCACACCGTCGACAGCACCGCGAACAGAAACGAATGGTTGACGCTGTCCCAGAACCTCGCGTCGCGCACGAGCACGGCATAGTTGTCCAGGCCGATATAGCTCATCGCGCCGATGCCATTCCAGTCCATCAGCCCGTAGTAGCCGGTGAGCACGATCGGCATGTAAATGACAGCCGCGAGCAAGAGCAGGGCAGGCAGCACGTACAGCGCGATGATTCCTTTGTTCGACATCACTTTATTCATGGTCGTCTACTCCCTTCATAAGAGCGGGGGAAAGGACCTGCCGGCGGCCGCCGGCAAGCCCTTCCCCCCTTTATCATCGCGACGATGCTTTTATTTGCCGGCTTTCAGGAATCCCTCTTGCTGCTGGGCGAATTCCTCCGGTGTAATCGCCTTGCCTAACAGCGCTTGAATCAGGTTATAATGCTCCTCGGCGGCGACGGGCTTCATCTGAACGTCGGCGTACAGCGTCACTTTCTTCGCAGCATTCAGCTCGTTGAGCAGGTCGATGAACATTTGCGGCAGATCGACCGAAGCCGTGTCGACCTTCGTCGCCGGAATGATGCCGGCATCGGTGACGGAATGCTCTCCCCACTTCTGTACGAAGTAGCTGACGAATTTCTTCGCTTCTTCCTTGTGGCTGGACTTCTCCGAGACGAACAGACCGACGCCGACGCCCCCGACCCAGTTAGCCGTTTCTCCTTTGCCCCCGGCCACCGTCGGGAATTTGAAATAACCGATCTTGTCCTTGAACTCCTGCGGAATGTCCGGGTTCGTCGTAAAGTTCGGAACTTCCCACGTTCCCATCGCGTACATCGCGGCATTGCCGTTCAAGAATTCCGATTTGGCCTCGTCGTTAGACAAGCCGTTGAAGCCTTTGATGAACCCGTTCAAATCGACCAAAGCTTGCATCTGTCCGGCCGCCTCGATCAAATCCGGATCGGTGAACGTATTGTTCGCGATCGATTGGTCGAGCAGATCCGCGCCGCCGATCCGGTCGACCAGGTACATGTACCAGAACGAAGCCGTCCAGGCGTCCTTCCCGCCGAGCGTGATCGGAATGACGCCTTTATCGTTCAGCGTCGCGATGATCGCCTTCAGGTCGTCGAGCGTCTCCGGAGGCGTCAAGTCATGCTGGGCAAAAATCTCCTTGTTATAGTAGACCGGGACGATGTTCAGCTCGACCGGCAAGCCGTACGTCTTGCCGTCGAAGGCGTAGCCGTCCGTCGTGCCCTGAACGAAACGGTCTTTCAGCTCGCCTTCCAGCAAATCGTCAAGCGGCGTGAACATGCTGCCTTTGACATACGGCTCCATGAAGCCGGCCGCCCACGTGAAGCCGACGTCGGGAAGCTCGTTCGAAGCCGACAGCACCTTCAGCTTGCTCTTGTACTGCTCGTTCTCCAGCACTTCGGTCGTGAACGTAACGTTCGGGTTGGCAGTCTGGTACTCGTCGATAATCTGCTTGATGACTTTGTTCTGCGCGGAATTCGTCCCGTCCGGCCACAAGTGCATCAGCTTCAGCGTGATCTTGTCTCCCGAACCGGACTTTACCCCGGACCCGCTGCCGCAAGCGGACGCGATCAGCAGCATCGCGATCGCCAGCGTACAGGCGGCAAACGTCTTTCTTCTCATGAATAATCCCCCTTGTACGATATCGAAGAATGAAGCTGAATACGCTTACTTCATCTCCAACCCAAAGTCTACCACCCCCGAACGCGCCGAAATAAGGGCACAGCCATTCGATTTTGGTGCATTATTTTCGGGTCCGGGCTTCCGTCTCCGCCATCTCCGCCCGGTATTGTCCCGGGCTGCAGCCCTCGTACGCTTTGAACAGCCGATGAAAATACTTCGTCGTCTGATAGCCGGTCCGTTCGGCGATGTCCGCCACCGACAGCTTCGTCCGAACGAGCAGCTCTTTCGCCCGCAACAGCTTCCTACGGGTCGCGTATTCGCTGAACGTCATGCCCATCTGCTCCTTGAACAGCGCACTGAAGTAGCTCGGACTCAGCCCGACGCAATCCGCGACTTCCTTCAGGCCGAACGGCTGCTCCAGATGGCCGTCGACGTAGGCGACCGCCTCTTCGACCGGCCTGCGAAGCGAGGAATAATCGGCCTGGAGCAGCTTGGCGTCCGCGATTCGGCTCAGCGCGGCGGCGCGAACGCGAGCCTCCCGGTCATTCAGCGCCCGCTCGACGGCGGTCAGCAGCTTCTCCTTGCCGATCGGCTTCAGCAAATAGTTGACGACGCCGATCTGGATCGCCTCGTGCGCGTAGTCGAATTCGGCGTAGCCCGAGATGAGAATGACGGCCGGACGGCTTCCGCCGGCTTCGCCCGCGATCCGGCCAGCCAGCTGAAGCCCGCCGATTCCGGGCATGCGGATGTCCGTGATGACGAGATCGACGTCCTCGCTATGAAGCGTCCGCAGCGCTTCATGTCCGCTGTCCGCGATCACGGCGCGATAACGGCCGCCTCCGCTCGCTTCCAGCATCCTGCACAGGCCGAGTCTCGTCCGCGGCTCGTCGTCAACGATCAAGATCGTGTACATTTTCATCGTATCCTCCTCCCGCCGTCGCCGGCAGGGTCAAGCGGACGCTCGTGCCTTCGCCGACCTGGCTTCGGATGGCGATGCGGCAAGGCGTCTCGTTCGCCCCCTGTGCGAAATAAAGCCGAATTCTGCGATATACGTTCACGATGCCCATGCCCGTTTTTTTCGACGCGGCGAATTTGCCGCTCTCCATTCCCTGCAGCAGCGTTTGCAGCGTCGGCTCGTCCATGCCCGCGCCGTCGTCCTCGACGACGATCGCAAGCTCGCCTTCCGCCTCCGCTCGTGCGACGGATACCGTGACGTTCACCCGGCCAAGCTGATTTTCCACCCCGTGCATAATCGCATTCTCCACGAAAGGCTGGATCAGCAGCTTCGGAAGCTTGACTCCGGCGAACTCCGGAGACTTCGAGAGCGTCCAGGAGAGACGGTCGCCGAATCTCATTTTCATGAGCAGCAAGTAACGTTCGATATGCTCCAGTTCGTCTTGCAGGGCAACCCATTCGTCCTTGCTCGGGCCGACGATCGTATACCGGAACAAGTCCGCCATGGCGACGACGTAATCGGCCAGCTCGTCCTCCCCTTTCTCCTGCAAAGCCCAATACAACGCCTCCAGCGTGTTGAACAGGAAGTGGGGATGAATCTGCGCCTGCAGCGCCTTCAGCTCCGTGCGGCTTTGCAGCAGCTCCTTCTCGTAGACGAGTCGGATCAGTTCGTTGATGTTGTCCACCATCTCGTTGTAAGTACGGTTCAGCTCACGAATCTCGATGGCGGAAGAGACGGCTTCCGTCGGCTTCAGCAGACCGAGGCGCGCACCTCTCATCGTCTTGATCAGCTTGAATACGGGGCGGGTGATCGCGGTGGACAGCAGCAAGGAAAGCAGGATGAACAGCAGCGTGCCGATGCCCGCCGAGACGATGACGGCCGTTCTCAATACGGAACTTCCGCTCGTAATCGCATCGACCGGCGTTAGAATGAACAACGTCCATCCGGTCAGCCTGGATTTCTGCCGCACGACGACGTAAGACCGATCTTCCAGTTCGACGGTCTGCCGGTCGGATTCGAATAAGGCTGCGGCGTCTTCCGCAGTGATCCCGGGCTCGTTAGAGGCGATGACACGGCCGTCGGCCCCGACGAGCAGCATCGCTTCCCGTTCCCCTTCGATCGACAGCGGCTCATCGAACGAGAAGACGTTCCGGTTGATCCGGACGAGCAGGTAGCCTCCCGACGAGAAATTGTTGTCCATCAGGCTGATTCGGCGGATGGCCAGCACCGATTCCGGGTCCGCAGGATCGATGCCGAACCAGACGATGCCGCCCTTCTCCTCTGTCGCCCGATCGATGAGGGGTTCGCCGATTTTGTCCTCCAGCATGGCTTCCCCCAGCGGGTACAGCCTCTTGCGGTCTTGGCCGTAAATTTCCGTCGAACGAACGCCGTCCGCATACGTCTGAACGACGTTGACGATCGCGGGCAGCGCCTGCCGTTCTGCGAACGTCGCAGGCGTGCCGTTGGTTTGCTTCAGAAGCAAAGCTTGCACGTACGTGTTGGTCGCAACCAGCGTTGTCAGCGAATCGATCTGTTCCAGAATGCCCTCCAGCCTCCCGTTGGCTTGGACAGCAGTTTGCTGAAGATGCGTCTCGGCTTTGTTCTTCAGCAACGTAGAGACCGAGTCGAAGGTGACGATGCCGACGACGGCGAGAATGACGATCATCGCAAGCAGGAAACCGAACAGCATCTGATTGCGGAGCGTATTGTGCCGGGCCAACCTGTGCAGCCGCATATCGATCACCCTCTCTCGGCAGCCGGATAATGTGAACGCTTTCGAATATACGATTGCCGACTATAGGTGTATCTTAACGGACGTTCGCCCCTAAATTTACCCTGTTATTTAAAGAACCTCCTTATTTTTTCTTACAATCGTGCGAACTCCATCGTCCCAGTACCCTATCGCCCAGCGTTCTACAGTTTCGCCGTCCTCTTTGTCCCGTCGCTCGGACCAATCGGACTGGAGATCCGCTATCTGTGAACAAAAGCGGGTTTTGCGCATCTTTGCGGACAGAGGATCCCTTATTGAGTTCGAAGATGGCTATTTCGGCCACCGCGAACAGAGATAACGGATCGTGTGTCCGAACCTCCATCAAAATGTGGGAGTTTCCACAAAATAAGGTCATCCGTGTCCGATAGAGAAACAGCGGCGGCATTGCATGTCTGTATCTCGCGCGATCGGATGAGATAAGGCAAATCCAAACGATTGTTTTCCGACGTAAAAAATTCAACATTGATTCGTCGCACTTGAATAGATATAATTATGTATCATATGATACATATCAAACGTTATGCATGGAGGAGAAAAAGATGATACTCGAAGCGAATGGCGTCACGAAGACGTTTCACGGTCCGCGGAACGCGGAGACGGTCGCCAACGACCGGTTGACTTTCCAGATCCGGGAAGGCGAGATCTTCGGGCTGTTAGGCCACAACGGAGCCGGCAAAACAACGCTGGTCCAGCAAATTCTCGGCCTGCTGACCCCGGACGAAGGCGAAATTCACTTGCTGGGCAAGTCCGTTGCGAAATCCCCGGCGCGAGCGAGGGCCGTTTGTTCGATGCAGCTGCAATCCCAAGTGCCGCTCGGCTTTCTTACGCCGACTCAGGCGGTCACGCTGATGGGAAAAATGCGGGCGGGCAAACGATTCGATCCGAAGCGGATGGAACGCCTGTTCGACGCGCTGGATATGGGACAATGGGCGAAAACGGAAGGCATGAAGCTGTCGGGAGGCGCCCGCCGGTTGACGGCGTTCTGCATGGCGGTCATCGCGCCGGGGAAGCTGGTCATCCTCGACGAACCGACCAACGACGTCGATCCGGTTAGACGTCGGTATCTATGGCAGGTGATCCGCGAGCTGACGAACGACGGCACTTCCGTCCTGCTCGTGACGCATAACGTGGTCGAAGCCGAGAAAGCCGTCGATCGGGTCGCCATCTTACATCGGGGAAAATTTGTCTCTCAAGGCACCCCGGCGGAAGTCAAAAGCTTCGTTCGCCATCACGTTCGTCTGGAAATCAATCTGCTCGGCGAGACGAGCGGCTTCGAAGTTCCGGGCTGGGCGCTTTCCACGCGCCGCCAAGGGACCCGTTGCCTGGTCGCGATCGATCCGTCCGACGCGCCGTCCGCCATCGGCTGGGCTCGCGAACAAGTCGACGCGGGCATCGCGGCGGATTACTCGCTCACGCCTGCGTCGATGGAAGACGTCTATATCGAATTGACTTCGGAGAAGGAGGCGGTCGCCCTATGAGCGAAGCGATCAATCACTACTTATGCGTCTTGCGCATGCAATTTATGAGGAACGCGGGATTTTTCGTCTTTATTTCCCTGATTCAAATTCTGATCTCGATCGGTATCGTCATCGGTTTTACTTATCTCATTCCGAACCCCGATACCGGCACGATCCTCTATTTGGCCACCGGCGCTCCCACGCTCATCCTGATCATCGTCGGATTGGTCGTCCTCCCCCAGCAAATCGGCAACGCCAAGGCGGACGGCTATATGGAGTTCTTGCGCACGTGGCCCGTCAAGCGTTCCGTCATTCTCGGCGCGGATACGACCCTGTGGATTATGATCTCCGTTCCGGGCATCATCGTGTCGACGTTGGTGGCGCATGCGCTGTACCGGCCCGGATACGATGTGTCCTGGACCGTCGTTCCGGCGCTGCTGATGATCGCCTTGACGGCGATCGGCGTTGGATACGGGTTCTCTTACGCATTGTCTCCGGAAGCCTCGCTTAGCATTTCCCAAATCGTCGTGTTCGGCGCCATGATGTTTTCTCCGATCAACTTCCCGATGGAACGGCTGCCGGAATGGCTGCAGATGCTGCACCAGGTGCTGCCGATCCATACGATGTCCGAGATTATGCGCGCGTCGCTGGCTTCTTCGACGTTTACCGCAAGCCTCTGGGATTATGTTCTGCTGCTGGGATGGTGCGTCTTGGGATATGGCGGCGCGACCCTCATTCTGAACCGGAAATAAAGAGCGGGCGGGAACCTTGCGTTCCCGCCCTTTTTCTACAATTCCCGATTGGCGTTGAATGCGTTTTCCTGTTAAAATAGAAGCATTATCTCCCTTTGTCTCGGAGCAGCGCACCTGCCGCCGGATATGGGGACGAGAGGAATCATCATGAACCGATACGAAGCCGAATTCAGCAATCTCGTGAAAGCCTACCGGAAGAAACATATGGGCAAAGGCCCCGGCCGGATCGTGACGACCTTCTGCAAAAACTGGGCGATCTGCGAGATGGAAGGCAATCTATCGCCCGTCGAGAAATTTATGATCTCCGCCGACGAGGGCAAGAGCATGGTCCGCGACGCGCGCACGTTGTGGGTAAAGGACATTTACCGCAAGCATCCGCCCGTGGAGATGGAAGCGCTGCTCGGCGCGAAGTTCGTGGACTTGTATCTCGACATCGACGTAGACACCGATTTCGGCATGTCGATCTTCGTGTTCGACGAGGACCTGCAGCGCAAGTTCGGCTCCTCTTCGTCTTCCGGATGATCGGCTCGCGATTTATAACTAGGATTGGAACCCGGCAGCGCTCCTGCGAGGGACTAACCGCCAGACTTGCAGCTTCTTATTGAGGAGGCGTAGGCTTGGCGGTTATTTTATTGGCAAATCAGACGAGGGGGAACGCACATGGGAAAGACGAAACATACCGGCAGAATCAAGCTGCCCGGCCGCCCGGATCCGAAGCTATGGGTGAGCAAAGTACCTTTCGGACTCGGCAAAATCAAGCCGAAGCATATCCGCGACACAGCGAAGGCGGTTTGGGACAATCGGGACAATCTTCCCTACGCTTACCGGATCTTAACGCAGGGAGTATGCGACGGGTGCGCGCTCGGCGTCTCCGGCTTGTACGACCAGACATTGACGGGACCGCATCTATGCACGACGAGGCTGAACGTGCTTCGTCTTAACACGATGCCGGCGATCCGTCCGGACGTTCTTCACGCCGATATCGACGAGCTCAGGCGGATGGACAGCACCCAATTAAGGGAGCTCGGGCGAATTCCTTATCCTCTGGTACGCGCCAAGGGAGAGCGCTCGTTCCGGCGGGCGACATGGGATGAAGCGCTGGACAGAATCGCCGGGAAAATCCGCGCCATCGACCCCAAGCAGCTCGCCTTCTACCTCACCGCGCGCGGCATCACGAACGAGTCCTATTACGCCGCTGCGAAAGCGGCCCGTTATATCGGCACGAACAATATCGACAACGCCTCACGCATCTGCCACTCTCCGTCCAAGACCGCGTTGAAGCGTTCGCTCGGCATCGGCGCTTCCAGCTGCAACTACAAGGATTGGATCGGCACCGACGTGCTCGTGTTCTGGGGCAGCGTAGCGGCCAACAATCAACCGGTGTCGACGAAGTACATGTACGCCGCGAAACGCAAAGGAACGAAGATCATCGTCGTTAATCCTTACCGGGAGCCAGCGATGGAAGGCTATTGGATTCCGTCCATTCCGGAATCCGCCTTGTTCGGCACGAAGCTGGCCGACGATTTCTTCCAAGTGAACATCGGCGGGGACATCGCCTTCATGAACGGCGTCATGAAGGCGTGGTTCGAGATGGAGGAAGCATCGCCGGGCTCGGCCATCGACCATGCGTTCGTCAGCGAGAGCACCGCCGGCTACGAAGAGCTAAAGGCGCATATCGAGCGTCAGGAATGGACGGCTTTGGAGCGCTCGTCCGGACTGTCACGGGAACGGATCGGCGAATTCGCCCGGCTGCTGGCAGCCGCGCGATCCGGCGTGTTCGTCTGGAGCATGGGGCTGACACAGCACAGGTTCGGTACCGATAACATCTCGCAAGTGGCCAACCTGGCGCTGCTTCGCGGCTTCCTCGGCCGCGAGTTCTGCGGGGTGATGCCGATTCGGGGTCATAGCGGCGTACAAGGTTCGGGCGAGATGGGAGCCGACCCGTTCAGCCTGCCGGGCGGAGAGTTCGCCGGCAAGGACATTGAGCGGATCGAGAAGCTGTGGGGCTTCGAACTTCCGAAATGGCAGGGCGACATCGTCGGCGTCTCCCTCGAGAATGCCTTGCTGCCGGACGATCATGAGCGCAAGTTGAAGCTATTCTATACGTCCGGCGGCAATTTCCTCGAGACGATGCCGGAGCCGGATTTCATCAGGAGCTGTCTGGAGAACGTCGAACTTCGCGTTCACCAGGATATCGTGCTCAACACGTCGACACTGGTCGATGCTCGCGAAGAAGTGTGGGTGCTGCCGGCGATGACCCGCTACGAGCAGCCCGGCGGCGGCACTTCCACGTCGACGGAACGCATGGTCTATTTCTCTCCGGAGATTCGGGGGCCGCGCATGCCGGAAGCCCGTCCGGAGTGGGCCATCTACGGTGAACTTGCCGCTCGGGTGAAGCCTGAGGGAGCCGCTGACGCGGCGGCGTTCAAGGATGCGGCAAGCATACGCGCGGAGATCGCGTTAGCCTCCCCCAATTATGCGGGCATCGAACGACTGGAGAAGCAAGGAGACGTGTTCCAATGGGGAGGCGCCTGGCTATGCGAGGGCGGCGTCTGTCCGACGGAGGACGGCCGGGGACGCTTGCTGGCAATCGAGCTTCCGGAACTGCGCAAGCCTGAGGGCCGATTTTACGCCACGACCCGGAGGGGCAAGCAATTCAATTCCATGGTATACAGCGAGACGGATCCGTTTAACGGGGCCGACCGCTTTGACGTGCTGATGAACGAGGCGGACGCTGCTGGACTGGACATACGGGAGAGCGACGCGATCGTGGCATACAACCGTTACGGCGTCTTTCACGGGAGGGCGCGATGCGCGGACATCGCGGCCGGCAACATCGAGCTGTACTGGCCGGAAGGGAACGTCTTGTTGCCTAAAGGCGTTTACGAGCCTCATGCCGGCATTCCGGAATACAATGCGGCCGTCATCGTAGAGAAAGCGGAAACTTATCACGCGCTGAAGGATACGCGTTACGTGGAACGCCGGGTCGAAGAGCTTGAACTTAAGGTGCCGGGTTGAGCAGCATGAACAGGACCGCTCTTCAGACGAGCCGGCCGCTAGGAGGGACGAACGGATATGGAGCAGCGTTCCAGCGTCGCATGGCGAACGATTAAAATAAACGGCGGACAGGCGAGCGAGACAGAGGACGAGGTCGCGGCGGAATTCCCGCTGACGATTCGGCTCGACGGTGAGGAATTCGCGACGCTCGTCTGCTCCCCGAGCGATGTGCACGATCTCGTCGTCGGTTTTCTCGCCTCCGAAGGCGTCATTCGCGCGATTGCCGACATTCGCAGCCTGTCGCTGGACGAAGAGCGCGGATTCGTCTACGTCGAGCTGATGCGCCCGCAATCCACCGCCAAGGAACTTCATTCCAAGCGGATCATCGGCTCCTGCTGCGGCAAGAGTCGCCAGTTTTATTTTCACAACGACGCCCGAACGGCCCGAACGATCGTCGGGGGAGCCTCGATCTCGGCCGATCGGTGCTTCGAATTGATGAGGCGGCTGCAGAGAAGTTCCGCCAGCTTCCACCTGACGGGCGGCGTTCACAACGCTGCGCTCTTCGACGAAGACGGAGAAGGCATGGAAGTCCGAACGGACATCGGCCGCCACAACGCGCTCGACAAGCTGTTCGGCCATTGCCTGCGCCATGGCGTCGCGACGAAACATCGGATTATCGCCTTCAGCGGACGGCTTTCCTCCGAGGTCGTGCTGAAAGCCGCCAAGATCGGCTGCCCCATCCTGCTCTCCAAGTCAGCGCCGACCGATCTCGCCCTTCGCCTCGCCGAAGACCTCGGCATCACCTGCGTCGGCTTTATCCGCTCGGACTCGATGAACTTGTATACTCATGCCTGGCGGATACAAGGCTAGTCCCCTTATGCTTGGAAACGCGAAAACCCACCTTTGGCGTTAACCATCGGTGGGTTTTACTTTCCTTCACGGCATCACCCCGATGCCGAAGCCACTTCAACGACCTTAGCTTTCTTCGCCCGTTTCGCGTACTGGTCGAAGCCGACTGCCGCCAGCAGAACAAGTCCTTTGATCACCATCTGGTAGTAATCGTATACGTTGAGTAGCACGAGACCGTTGCTGAGCACGCCCATGATCAGTACGCCGAACAGTACGCCGATGAACCGACCTTGACCGCCCATGATGCTGATCCCTCCCAGCACAACCGCCGTAATGACGTCGAGCTCGAAGCCGACTCCTGCCGACGGCTGACCCGAGGAAATTCTCGACAGCGCGATAATGCCAGCAATTCCGGTGAACAAGCCGCCCAGAACGTAGACAAGCAGCGTGTTCTTCTTCACACTGACGCCGGATAGACGAGTGGCCTCCGCATTGCCTCCGATTCCGTAAATGTATCTTCCGTATACCGTTCGGTTGACGAATATCCAGCCGAACAGCATAATCGCCGCCATAATGATAACGGGAACCGGAATGCCAAGGAAGTAGCCCTGGCCGATCACAGCGAACGATTCCGACAACCCGTATACGGGCAATCCCGCCGTGAAAATATAGGCCAACCCTCTTAGCGCCGTCATCATGCCAAGCGTCGCGATGAGCGGCGGAATCTCCGCGTAGACGACGAGCACGCCGTTGATCAACCCGATGAAAGCGGCGACGGCCAGCGTGCAGACGATGGCGAACGCCGGGTGAAAACCGAACTTGACCATAAGCTGCGCGCACACGATGCCAGTCAGGGCAAGCAAGGACCCTACCGAGAGATCGATCCCCGCCGTAATAATAATCAGCGACATGCCGACGGCCGTAATGCCGATCATCGATACTTGCCGGGCTACGTTCATCAAGTTATCCACGGTCAAAAACGCGGGCGATGTGAATGAAAACAGTGCGATGAGCAGCAACAGCACCACACTAATGCCGTACTTCTCCAAAAAAGATCTCATTGCTCGTTCCTCCATGTCGCAGGATCAGTAAGCTGCCAATGTCATTAACGCTTCCTGCGAAAATTGTTCCTTCCCGCACTCGCCCACGATAGAACCGCCGCGCATAACGAGAATCCGGTCGGCCATTCCGAGCAGCTCCGGCATTTCCGACGAAATCATCAGAATCGCCGCTCCCCGGTTTGCGAGCTCTCGCATCAACATGTAAATTTCTTGTTTGGCCCCGATATCGATCCCCCTCGTCGGTTCGTCGAATATCAGAATGTTGCAGGAAGTGGACAGCCACTTGGAGAGCACGACTTTCTGCTGATTGCCCCCGCTCAGATGTTTCACCTTCTGTCCGCTTCCCGGCGTCCTGACTTGCAGCCTGTCAAGGAATGTCCGAACGACCTGCTTCTCTTTCCTTCCTTGAATGAAACCGAACCGGGCAAGCTGCGGAAGACCGGCGAACGTCATATTGTTCCCCACGGACAATTCCAGCAGCAGACCATGCTGCTTGCGGTCTTCGGGAATAAGCGCAATGCGCCGTTCGATCGCATCGCCCGGCGTCCGAACGTTCGCCTCGGCGCCGTGAATGCGAAGAGTACCGCTCGTCACCGGATCGGCTCCGAACAACGCTCTTGCGAGCTCCGTCCGGCCGGACCCAATCAGACCGAACAGGCCGAGAATCTCGCCTTCCTTCAATTCGAACGAAACGTTCGATACGCTGCCGTTAGACAGTCCTCGCGTCTCCAGAACCGTCTTGCCCAGATCCTTCTCCGAAGCGGACGGGAACGTCTCGTTCAACTCCCTGCCGACCATCAATCGAATAAGTTCGGGTCTGGACAATTCGGATGTCGGTTTCGTTGCCACGTGCCGACCGTCCCGCAATACCGTGATCCGATCGGAAATCTGAAAAATTTCATCCATTCGATGAGAGACGTAGACGACGAGAACACCCTGCTTTTTCAGCAGGCGCACAACATCAAACAGTTTGTCGACTTCGTTGCGGCTGAGCGGCGCCGAAGGTTCGTCCATAATCAAAATTTTGCATTGTCGTGACAACGCCTTGGCGATCTCGACCATCTGTTGGTAGGCGACGCTGAGATCTTTCACCCGGGCATCCGGATCGATCTCGATACCGAGCCGATTCAGCAGTTCCTTTGTTTTCGCCTTCATCGCTTTCTTATCCGCGAATATTCCCCGCGCCTTGATCTCGTTGCCGAGAAAGACATTCTCGGCAACGGTCAAGTAGGGAATCAGGTTGAACTCCTGGTAGATGACGGAGATCCCCAGTTCTCCTGCCCGCTTCGGGGTAAGTCCGCTGTAGGCGTGTCCCGAAACCTCAAGCTGTCCGTGCGTCGGCCCGATTGCCCCCGCGAGAATTTTGATCAGGGTGGATTTGCCCGCGCCGTTCTCTCCCATCAATGCATGTACTTCTCCAGGTTCCATCCGGAAACTCACGTTCTCAAGCGCGACAACTCCCGGATACGTCTTCGAAATATTTTGCAATTCGATCAAGTTCGCAGCCTCCTCCGATCTGATCTTATTCGGAGAGCATCGAATAATCGACCAATGTTGCGGGTGGCTCGAATACGGATGGAACTTCTTCTCCGGCGATCAGCTTAAGCATGAATTCTAAATCCTGCTCCCCGTTCTGCAAAGGCTGAATGTCTACCGAAGCGCGGAATATCGTGTTCTGCTTAATATTGTCGAGCGCCTCCGGCGTCGCATCTATTCCGCCTATGAACACATCGTCGCCATCTTTTCCTGCCGCCCTCATCGCCTGGTAAGCTCCGAGCGCCCCGCTGTCGTTAATCGCCGCGACGACTTTAACGTTGGGGTGAGCTTGCAAAATGCTCTCCATCGCCTTCATTCCTTCCTCGGGCGTTGCCGCGGAAGCCGTTGCGACCACTTTCGCATTCGGAGCGTGCTCTGCGATTCCCTCGGTAATTCCTCTCTCCCGATCGATGATCTGAGGGATGCGCGGATAGTTTAGCACGGCGACTTCCGCTTCGCCGTCCAATTTGTCGGCAATCCACTGTCCTGCCGCCTTCCCGATCTCGTTGCCCATCGTGTACTCCTGTACGGCGACGTTCATGTCGGCGTTCTCCAACGTCGTCGCTTGCGCGATCACCTTGATGCCGGCTTCGCGAGCCTTTTTCACGATCGGATCGATCGCCTTCGGATCCAATGCCGCCACGATAATTCCGTCCACTTTAGCGGAGATGAAATTTTCGATGCCGGTCACCTGCCTCGACACGTCGGATTTGGGATCGTCCACGATAATCTCGATGTTCTTGCCTTCCGCGCCGGCTTTGACACCGTTTACAATTTGCACGAAATAAGGATTGGCCAGGTCCAGGACGCTGACGCCGATTTTCAGCTTCTGGTCCTCCCCGCTGCTGTCGGCAGAATTCGACGGAGCCGCGGAGGATCCCGTCTCCTTGTTCATTGAGCATCCGATCGTCGTCATAATCAGCATGATCGCAACGATCAGCGCGCCTATCTTTTGTCTGTTCACCGCTTACAACCTCCCGTATGATCTTCATTCGTCATCTTGCATTTCAAATGATAGGCCATACGGCAATCCTTTCATATCCACCGTTTCTTCGATTTAGGGGGACGATTCTTGGAATCGCGGAAGAATGACGTCATCCCTTCTTGAAGGCGAGCGGGCTGACTCCTACGACCTGCTTGAACAGCTTGGCGAAATACTTGTAGTCCTTGTACCCGACCTTTACGGATACTTCGTACACTTTCATGTCCAGTTCTTTCAACAGCTTCTTCGCTTGCCCGATGCGATAAGTCGCCAAGTAGTCGGAGAAGGTCGCTCCGACTTCGGACCGGAATAACGTACTGAAATAATCGGCGTTCATCCCTTGCCTGTCAGCAATCTCCTTGAGAGAGATATCCTGATAATAGTAACTGTGAATTTGCTCCAATGCGTATTTCACCGGGCTCCTGTAAGCGGATTGCGCTTGCGGCCCCTGGGGAGCGAACGCTTGCCGGTTGTTCCTCATCCTGGCCGCTCTCCGGATCGAATCGGCGATCTCCCTGTGGGGCGCTGGCTTAAGCATATACTCGAACGCCCCGCACGCTACCGCCTCCTGCGCATATTGAAATTCCGCGTAACCGGATAAGATGATGACCGTCGTATCCGCTTCGATCTCACGCAGCTTCTTCATGACATCGATGCCGGTAAATCCAGGCATGCTGATGTCGGTAATGAGAATATCCGGCCGATGAAGGACGACCAGTTCGACCGCTTCCTGACCGTTCTTCGCCGCTCCGACGACCGTCCACTCTTCGCCGTATGCGGCCAATTGCGCAACCAATCCTTCCCGCGCCTGATATTCGTCGTCTGCAATTACGATTTTATACATCGCTGCCGCCCTCCGTTTCTGTCATCGGAATACAAACCGTTACCGTCATTCCTTCGCCGGGCGCGGATCGGATCGACATTGTTGCGTCCGCGCCGTAATGCGCCCGCAGCCGTTTGCCGACGTTAAGCATCCCGATGCCGGTGCTGCCCGACGAAGAACCTCTTGCGACGTCTTCCTGGCTTTCTATTCCCGAGCGGATGCGTCGAAGCGTCTCTTCCACCCGCTCCGCGGACATCCCGATTCCGTTATCCCGCACTTCCAATCGCATCGTTCCGTCCGGCATAGGAGCCGCTTCCACCGCAAGCTTCTTCTGTCCGTTATACGGCTCGAGTCCATGTGCAATCGCGTTCTCGATAATCGGCTGAAGCAGCAGCTTCGGAATCCGATAAGCCTGTAACGAATCGTCTACGCGAATGTCGATGTCAATATCGTCGCCGTAACGTTCCTTCTGCAAGTACAAATAATTTCGAATCTCCTTCATGTCTTCCCCGACCGTCGCCAATTCCTTGCCGGGTTGAATGCTGTAGCGAAGCAAGCGGCTCATGATGACGACCATCTCGGCGATATTCTCCTGCCCGGCGCGAACGCATTTCCAATAAATCGCGTTTAAGGTATTGTACAGAAAATGAGGACGAAACTGGGCATTCAGCGCCAGCACTCTCGCTTCCTTATCGCGGGCGCGCTGTTCCGCCAGCAATTCCACCGACTCCTTCAACCTCCCGACCATTCGATTGAAAGCTTGCCCAAGAACGATCACTTCGCTGTTGCCGCGAATGTCCAATTGCACGTTCAAGTTCCCTTTTTCCACCTTACGCATCCCTTGAACGAGTTGTCGCACAGGTTTGGTCAACAACTCGGACAAGAGAAGCGAGTAGCCGATCGCCAGGATGACGACCAACAACCCGGTACCCAGAATCGATCGCTGCAAATTTACCAGATCCCCATTGAATTGAGACTGCGGCAGCACAGCCACATAATCCCAGCCCGTATAAGGAGAATGACGGTAGACGACCCCGAGTTTCTCGTTCCCGACTTGAACGAGCGTCGAACCGTTCGTCCCGGATGCGATCAGTCTCCTCACCTTCTCGTCATTCAGAGGCTCCGTACGGGACGACCCGCTATTGAAAATAACCCGCTGCCGTTCATCAAGCAGATACATGCTGCCCTTGCTGCCCCATTCCGCGCTCTCCAGGCTGCGAACGACCGCCCATCTGTGCAGGCTGATTAGCAAATAACCCGCGATATTTCCGTCGCTGGCGCTGTTGACTCGGCGAATGCCGATGACGGAAGATTCGTGGCTAGAGTGATGATCCGTTATGGGCGTCTCGGAGTACATCCACACAATTGCTCCATTCGCGCGGTCAACCTGATCGAATAACGGATTGCGCTTTAACTCTTCCAAGCTGTCGTAAGGAACGATAGACGAGTGAATGCTGTCGTACACTCCCCCGTTCAGGGCGAACAAACGGAGGGACACCGGTTGATTCGCCGAGTAGGAGCCCGTATACAATTCCGTATTGATCTCCAGCTTGCGGGCAAACGGGATGTCCATGCCGCTGCGCTCTTCCTCCAACGTCCTCCTGACGTTGGAATTGATCAGAATCGACAGCGTCATGCTGTCGATCTGCTTAAGCGAGGTGGTGAACGCTTCGTCCAACTGCATGAGAGACTGACCCAAGTAAGCGTTCAAATTGCGGGATATAAGCGTCGTCGATCGTTGGTAGGCCAAGTAAGAAACCGCGATAATGACGATAAGCGATATCGACAGCAAACCCGCGACGACTTGAAACTTCAGGCTGGACGAAGACAACCATACTTTGCCCTTAATCGTCTTCATACAGTTTCACCAACGCGTCGTTGACCGCTCTTGAGATAATTCCGGGCGAAACTCCGCGGACGACTTCCTGTATTCCGGTCAAAATATATTGCGTCGCTTGCGACATTTTCGGCCCGAACGGCATGAGCTGCGCGCTTGGAATAACTTCCCTGAGGTACGATCGCATATAAGGTCTGCGCAGCAAATGTTCGAATTGTTCCTGCGAACTCGGATGAGCCGGAATCATGCCCAGCGGTACGATATAATTGCGAATCGAGGATTCCCCCCGAGTTAAATATTGAATGAATTCCCATGCCAGCTCCTTGTCCGGCGTCTGCGTGGACATACCGAGATTGTGAATGTCGGTTGCCGTGTAGTGCCGCTCCCCGTCCATAGACGGAATAACGGTAACCCCGAACGTCTCGTCGAACAATTCGTCCGTCAAGTTGGAATTGTAACTTTTGGCGATGCCGGAGAAATAGGGGCCGTCTACTCTGTAGACGATTTTCCCGTGAGCCATGAGCTCCCGCTGTACCCGAAACTGCTTGTTAACCGGCGTATAACCTTCCCGGGTAATTTCCTGAAGCCAGCCGAGCGTCTGCCGCATCTCGGGGGTATCGAACTTGGGATCCGGCAGATTCGCTAGAATATCTCCCGCGCCGAATGCCTGGAAGAAGGGAAAGTTCGAGAAGAACGCATAGTTGGCCATCGTCGTATCGATGCCTATTCCATACGCGTCCGGAAGCTTCTCCTTGACGATTCGCAGATGACGGTTCAGTTCCTCGATCGTACGGGGAGGCCGATTCGGATCGAGTCCGGCCTGCTTCATTAAGGACTTGTTGTACCAGAATCCGTGCGGGGTAAGCGCGAACGGCACGGCATATAGCTTATCGCCGTATTTGCCCGCATCGACGATCGTGTCGTTGAATTGGTCCAGCAAGTAATCGCCCCGCAAGGCATAGGCTTCCAGAGGCTCCAGAACGCCGAGAGCCACAAGTACCGCCGTGTTGTTGCCGCTCAGTTGAATGACGTTCGGAGCTTTCCCGCTTAGCGATAACGCCGTCAGCTCCTGCTCGTAGTAATCGAACGGAATCGGCATGTTCACGATGGCGACTCCAGGATGGTCCTTCTCGAAGTCCTCGATCACCCGATTAATCATCTGTCTGGCGGCATCCTCAGTCGACACCCAGTTGGCGAAAACGATGCTCCGCGTCGGCTGTTCGTCTATTGCACCCGACTGTTGACGCTGTTGCCCGTTCAGCCATAAGATCGTTGCCCCGGCGATGGCCAGCATGGCCGCGGTTGCAATTGCCAAGATGCGTATTCTTATCACCGGTTGTCTCCTTTCTATGAGATCGAACTTTTATGATAGCGCATACATTGTAAACAAACAATAGCCGGACGCATGCCGCGAATCCGCTCGCATGCTCCAAGCTATCGTAAGTCAATGCAGTCTCAGCCGTTCCCCATCCGCACTTCAAGTTCCCATCCGACGGTCTCATTCGGGGCGATGCGGATAAGCTTGTTTCGCTTGTGCGCCTCCGCCAGGCTGTCGTAAAAGCCGTTGCACGGTTCAAGCGCGCACACCGAATAACCGGTATGCTCTCCTTCATCGATCCAGAAGCCGAAGTAGGGAAGTTGTTCCAACGACCATTTTAGTTCAACGTATTCCCCGGTATCGCGTTCTCGTAGTTTCGCCGAACCTCGGGGCAATCCTTGTTCCGAATAAAACTTCCTCGAATCTTGCGCCGAAGCCGGACCGATCCGATCGAGCGGGCGAGGCAATCTTCCATCCCCTTCCGGCCATGCGTACCGGTTGCCTCCTTCCAGCGCTCGCCCTCCGTCCACGCACAGAAGTTCTTTCACGCCTTCCGGCAATACGATCGCCGTATTCTCCGTGACGGCGAACAGCGGATGGGCCGTCCAGAATACGGACAGTTCCTCGTCTCCGGCATTCGTTACGGCGTAAATCAATCGGAGCGTCGTCTCGTCGGCGAACATCATTTCTCTCGAGAACCGATAGGGCAGCGCGACTCCGTTCGCTTCGCCTTGCAAGCTCGCGCCGTCCGTCTCCATTGTCCACGGAATGGACCATAATTCTCCGTGATCGGGCATAAGCGTCCCGACGTACTTGCCTTCCTCTGGATAGCCGCAAGCGACGATCGTCGGGAAGCATTCGTCCCAACCGCTCAGATCCGACATCCCGTAATTCGTCCCGTAGGCTACTCTCGCAAGCTTCCTCGGACCGGAATCGATCAGCCACTCCTTATTCGTCGGCTTATGCCGCAAGGAGACAATTTTGCCTCCCAGTTCCGGAATGACGGTTGCGCTCATTCGTTCCGTCTCTAGGATATAGGCGGCGAATCCTCGATATTCCGATCTCGAGATTCGGCCGGCGTTTTCGATGTTCGTCAAGCTGACGGCCCCCTCTCCTATACGTTAAAGTTCGGTCTCTCGTACGGACGCCAGCGAGAATGGAGCGTCACGGGAGTTTGCCCAGACCACGGCTTCATCGTCTGCCATTCCATCCTGCGTTCCCACAGTTCCTCCCACATCTCCTCGATCGCCGCGTAATCGAGCGGCTTCGGTTCCGTCGCATCCGTTGCGCCGCGAATATGCGAGGCCATTGCGCCGGAGATGTCCTCGATTCGTTGCAAGCAGGCCTGCATAATCGCCTCGCCCAATTCCGCCGTTGCTTCATCCGAATCGTGTCCGATCGCAAGCGTTCCTCCCGAACCTGCGAGTTCCGCCAACTCTTTTTTCGACAGATCGACCAGGTCCGGCCGCAAGTAGAGGAGCTGCGACAGCTCGTATTTGCCCGCGTGATCTCCGACGAAGCGCCCTTCTACGAGTTCGGGATCGCTCGAGACGCTCGTCCGTATTCCCGTCCGCAGCCCGAATAGATCCGCAGCCATCCGCAAGTCGAACTGATTGCCTCCGCTATGGCCGGAAACGACGACGATTCCCCGGAAGCCCGCATTCGCGAATGCCCTTAATTGGTACAAGAAGAAGCGCAAGTAAGCATGCGGCGGCATTCCCGTCATGTGCGGATTGTTGTCGCCGACCGTCTCCTCGAGCCAGTTCGCATGATACCCGCTCTCGTGAATGTGGTAGCCCATCGAAGGAGCGACGATTCCCCCTGCGCGCAGCGCCGCCTCCTCGCACAGCCATTCCGCCTTGATCGTGTCCAGGCCGAAGGCGGCGACTTGCCCGTGAGGCTCGCAGATGCCAAGCGGCAAGTAGACGATCGGGCATTCGGCCTGTCTGCGCTTGAATTCCCAAGGCAGCAGCTCCGACCACTTCGCCGTTCGGGGCTTCCCGTTAGACCCAGAATTTCGTGTCATAGAAATTCCTCACCCACCGATGATGGCGGAAGATCTCCTCGAACACGTCGTCCGGAAGTGGATCTTTGCCCGCCGCCGCGATGTTCTGGTCCGCATACTCGGTAACATGCATCGAGACGAGCGCCGTCATTACGCCCGGATGCTTCAATACGAACTTGATGGCCAATTCGGCCAAATTATCCGCGTACTCGGGAATAAACTTGCGCAGCCGATCGACCCGTTCGATGTACATGCTCCGAGGCACATAGTCGAAATACGATTTGCGGTAATCGCCGTCGTCGAATTGCGTCTCTTCCGTCAGGAAGCCGCTTAGACCGCCTTCGTCCATGACGCAGCGCGCAATGAAGGCGACGTTGTTCTCTTCGCACATCGGGATGAGACAATCGAGCGGCAGCGGATCGAAAATGTTGAACACCGTCTGCACCGCGTCGATTTTGCCGCTCTGTACAATCGAGAGGGCGATGTCGTGACGCTGGTCGGGAATGGACAATCCGATGTAGCGGATTTTGCCTTCTTCTTGCAAGCGGATCAGTTCATCCATCCAGTAATCTTTCTTGTCCCATTGCGGCCAGTATTGATGCAGTTGCATCAGGTCGATCGTCTCCACGCCCAGTTCCCGCAGCGAGATCTCCGTGCTTTCCTTGATCCAACTCGACGGGTAGGCGCTTTCTACCGGTATGGGCGTTCCCCATCCGATCGAGCCCGGTCCGCGCGATTGGATCTTACTGGCGAGGAACGGCTTTTCGCCCTTCCACTCCTTCAGCGCCTTGCCCACAAGTCTTTCCGAATCCCCGTAAGCGCGAGCGGTGTCGATGAACGTCACGCCCTTATCAAGGCTGTGAAGAACGGATCGAACCAGATTGTCTTCCGCGTAGGCGCCCAGCGTGCCTCCAAGGCCCATCGCCCCGAATCCGAGACGGGAGACGCGATCCGCCGAACCTTTAAAATTCGCGAATTTCATCCGAAATGTCAGCTCCTTCTATGAAATGGTTTATTCCGCCGATTCCGCGAGCAAAGCTTTCAGCTTCACGTCCGGGTTCGCCAGCTTGGCCGGATCAAGGACGGCTTGCCGCGTGACGAGCATCTCCGCCACGCGGATATCCTTCGCTATGCTCGGCGAGCCGACGCCGCTTGCTGCGAGCAGCCGCCCTTCGCCGTCCAGATGGAACACCAGCGTCTGGCCTCTCGCCGATTCCCGTCCCACGGTCGTCGCTTCACCCGCCGCCAATCCGGCGACTTGCAGCGTTAGATCATACTGATCCGACCAGAACCAAGGAACGGCTTCGTAAGCGGCGGACGATCCCAGCATGCTCTCCGCAGCATGCGCGCCTTGATCGACCGCGTTCCTCCATGCTTCCAGACGCATACGCCGCCCGCCGTAAAGACGATGCGGGAATGAACAGCAATCGCCTGCCGCGAAGACGTCCGGATCGCTTGTCGCCAGTCGTTCGTCGGTCGCGATTCCGTTGTCAACCGCCAGCCCGCTATCCGCCGCCAACGCCGTCTCGGGAATGGCGCCGATGCCGATGATCAGCGTCTCGCCGCGCAGTTGTTCTCCGTCGGCCAGCGTAATGACGTGCTCGCCTCCTGCCCGCGCCACACGGGCGATGCCCGTTCCCAGCTTAAATGCGACGCCTGCCCGACGATGCCTCTCTTCGACGATCGAGGCGATCTCCTGAGGAAGGACGCGCATGAGTATGCGCGGTCCGACTTCCAGCACGGTCACCTCGCACCCTCTTTCCCTCGCGCTCGCCGCCACTTCCAACCCGATAAACCCCGCACCGACGATAATGACTCGTTTGCCCGGCAACAGCCTCGCCCGAATCGCAAGCGAATCGGCGAACGTTCTCAAGTACAACGCGCCGCCCAGATCGGAGCCTTCCATCGTCAGTCTGCGCGGACTCGCGCCGGTGGCCAGCAGCAGTCGCTCGTATTTAACGCTGCGTCCGTCCTCCAACCGGAGTTCGTGCGACGGACGGTCGATCTTGGCGACCGCGCTGCCGCCAAGCCATTCCACGTTCAGTTCGCGAAGCTTCTCTTCCCGAACGACATAAGCCGGCGACGGTTCTTCGTCCGTCAACAACACGGCTTTGGACAGAGGAGGACGCTCATACGGCGCTTCCTTCTCTTTGCCTATTAGCGTAATCGGTCCCGCCCAGCCTTGTTCGCGAAGTCGTTCGGCTGTTCGCGCTCCGGCCTCGCCCGCTCCGACGATAACCATTCCGCGTTCGTTCATGCTTGCTCCCCCTCTGATTCCCTTTCTCTCCGTCACTCGGCCTCTCGCAGAAGGAATTCGGCTTAACTTATCCGAATATAGACCATGCCCGCTTCCACCTTCACGGGATAAGTGCGCAGATCGACGCAGGCCGGCACCTTCTTCGCTGCTCCCGTCGTATAATCGAATCGGCCGTTGTGCTTCGGGCACTCGATGACGGAACCCATGACGAGACCGTCCGCCAAGTGAACTCTCTCGTGCGTACAAAATCCGTCCGTCACATAGTAATCGCTGTCTTCCGAACGATAGATGGCATACGATTTGCCCTCATGGTCGAACCGAATAACGTCCTCTTCATCCATATCGTCAGCCGCGCAGGCGACGACCCATATATCTGCTGCCATGCCTAATCTCTCCTCTGTCGCATAATGTATCGCTAGCGCGATTCCTGTTCAATGGCTTGCCATTATTGAGCGTTGGCCGACTGTTCTCCAGGCGCTGCCGCGATGATCGGGCTCGGTCCGTATCGATAAGGCTGCGCCGACGGCGGAAGTTCCCGCTCAATCGTATAATTGGGATCCGTGCGCTGCTTCAGCAAGGCGCGGATGACTTCTCGGAACGCCTCCCACGTGCTGTGATTCGGACGCGGGCAATCCGCCTTCATCTCCTCGTGCAGCGCCGGCAAAGCATGATAGGGAACCATCGGAAACATGTGATGCTCGATATGGTAGTTCATGTTCCAGTACAGGAAACGGAACACGGGGTTCATGTACACCGTCCTGGAGTTCAACCGATGATCGAGCACGTCCTCGTGAAGACCCAGGTGCTGAATCATGCCGAAGACGATCATCAGAGCCGCTCCGTAGAAAGAAGGGAGAATGATGAACATCGCCGGCAAAATGCTGGACGTATACACGCAAGCCGCGATAACGCAAGCAAAGATAAGCACATAGACACGGGACTCCCAGAATGATTTGCGAAACTCAGATTCCGGAACGTAATCCCTCTCCTCTTTGCCGACGACGCCGAACGCGTGCATGAACATCCGCTTGATGTCCTTCGGTCCTCCGACAAGGTGCGCGAACTGCATAATGATGACGCGCCATACCGGCGGACGCGGCTGGTTGATCTCTGGATCCCGGCCGACAACGTAAGTGTCGGTATGATGGCGGGCATGGCTCCAACGCCACGGCGTTGCCGGCCTTAATACGAGGAACGAAGCGAATTGATAGACGACTTCGTTCATCCAGGGCGTCTTGAACGCCGTGCCGTGACCGCATTCATGCCAACGCGAATCTCCTGGTGATGTATACAATATCCCATAGACGAGGAACGCCGGTACCGCCCACCATGTCCCCCAGGAATAATAGGCCAGAACGCCCGCTCCCAACAGGAGGGCCAACCACAGGATCGTGTCACGGATCGCCGGGCCGTCCTTGCGCTTCATCAATTCTTTCATCCGCTTGCGGGGAATGGGCGACGCGTACCATTCAGCCGTCACCAGTCCCCGTTCCCGGGCTCTTTGGCCTTCGGGTCCCGTCAGACTGTAATCCCTTTTCTCTTGCGTGGAACTCATGTTATACCTCCTCCGCAGTTCGTACGGCTTTGAATTATCTTTCCTTGGCTCAAATTATAAGCGCTTTCGGCGCACCTGTATTTGGTTCAAAGTGATAATGATGTGTCCAAAATCACACTCAACAAAAAACATCCCCCGCTTCCAGCGAGGGATTTGGCAACAACTGCTTATCGGTCCGGGGTGTCCCGGAACAAAGTGGCAACGAACTGGCTCAGACTCATGCCGGTTTTGCGTTTGAATATTTTCCCGAAGGCGTGAATGTCCGAATATCCGACCTCTGAGGCGATCTCGCTGAAAGACAAGCCCGACTGCAACGCCAATTCCTTCGCCTTCTCAAGTCGGATCCACACCAGGTACTGCAGCGGCGACATGCCGAAAGCCCGTTTGAATTGAGAAATAATATAATTGCGGCTCCAGCCCGTTAATTTCTCCAGTTCGTCGTGCCTGAACCCTTGCTGCAGCCGGGCGTCGATATAGTTGCGAATCTGAATCAGCTTGGCGGTGCCGGAAGAATCCTTCGCTCCGTTCGTCGCGTCATCGGGACGGCGAAGGCGGGCCAAGTTCGTCAACGTCTCCATTAACAGATGCTGGCACCGCTGCTTCGCAATCAATCCCGGCTGACGGTAAAGATGCACGAGTTCGGTCAGGCCGATCTCCAGCGGATGTTCGGCGAAGTTGCCCATGTCATGCGTCTTCTGCACGGGAGAAGCGGTCGGCGGGACGGCCAGCAGTTCGTGCAGCGGATAGTCCGTGTTCCCGAAATGAAACACGATCGAGATGCAGACGTACGGCTTGCCGGGCTTCGTAATGACGTAGTGGGTCTCGCCGGGACCGTGGAACAGCAGATCGCCTTTCCGCGTGGCATAGGGAATGCCCTCGATGATGTAATCCGCCTCTCCCTCGACGACGTATTGGAGCTGGTATTGCCTCAACACCCTCGGCTTTAAAGACCAGTTGGCCGGGGCGTGAAACAAGTGCGCCAACGTAATGTAAGGGGGAAAATAAAACTCCTTCAAGTCCTCCAGCGTTTCGGAGGGATCGAGAAAATAGAGTTTCTTGGTCATATCCCGGACTACCTCCCGTGCGGTATTCTGTTTTACTAGAATAATGGCAAAACGACCGATGCACAACATCCGCCATTCCGGTTGTACCTAGCTTCGCATCGCAATCGTATTGCCCGACGCGTACCTGCGAAGCCCTGCGCGGAAGATCAGCGCCCCCGCAATCGTCAACCCGAACGCGACACCCGTCGCCAGCGCGACATAGACCGGATCGAAATCCCTTAACAATCCGATCGGCATGTAGCTGATGAAGCCCGCCGGCACAATCGTGAACAGCGCGAGCTTCACCAGTCCTCGGAAAATATCGGACGGGTACGTCGTCAGCGCGATGAAGCTGTTGAACAACTGCTGCGTCATTCCTTCCGCGTTGCCGATCCAGAACGCCGAGCAGCCGGCGATGACCATGACGGCGATAAACAGCAGCCCGCTGATCAGCAGGCCGAGCGCGAACAGCGCGATTCCGCGAAGCGATAGGTCCCCGACCATTGCGAACACCGCGAGCGCGAACGCGAAATCCCCCGCCGCCGTTACGGAGCAGCGGCTGACGAGCACGCTGAGCAGCACGGGCCGCGGTTGGGACAAGTAGACGTCCAATTGCCCCGTGGCGACGATGCCTGCGATGCGCGAGAAATTGCCGAACAGCATCGCAGCCCAGCCGAAACCTCCCGTGCTGATCGCCCATAGCAGCATCACATCGTGCAGCTCCCAGCCTTGGACGATCGGGAAGCGGCCGAAGAACAAGCGCCAGAAAAACAGCCAAATGAAATTGTTGACGAACATCATCCCCGCCAGCAGCACAAAGCTGAGCCGGTATTCCATCGCCGACGCCAAATTCGCCTTCCAGCTCATCCAGACGAACCTTGCGTTCGCCCCGATCTTTTTATCCGCCGTTAACATGCAGCTTCGTCACTCCCCTTCGATAGATCAGGCCGACCGCGAAAGCGAGCGCGGCAATCCATGCGGCCTGAATGGCCAATTGCTTGGCCAGCAAGCCTCCGTCGAAATGCACGGCCATTTTCGCCGGAAAGTATAGCGCCGCCTGAAACGGCAGCCACGCGCAGACGCGCTGCAGCCATTCCGGCATCAGGTCGATCGGCAGCAGCATGCCGCCGATCGTAAATTGCAGCTTCTGCAGGACGAAGTACAAGCCGCTCGTCTCTTCCACCCAGAATGCGCACAGTCCGACCAGCATGAGCAGCAGGAACGTCACCGTCAGCGCTCCCGCGCTCAAGGCCAGCATCCCCAGCCAACCGTATCCGAACGACGGCGGTCCGACGAAAGGCCAGGCGATCGCGCTGCCGACGAGAAGATGGACCCCGAATCTCATCAGCGCCTCCGAAGCGTAGGCGGAGAAGTGATAGTTCAAATAGGACTGCGGCCGAATCAGCCGAATCGCGACGTCCCCGTTCTTGACTTCTTCCTCGATTCTCGAGCAGACGGGCGGTGCCGCGAGCGTAAGCGCTTCGGTAAAGACGAGATACCAGACGATCTGCTTCAACGTAAATCCGGAGATGACCGTATCGAAGTTCCCGTCGTACGCCGCCGACCACAATTGGATGAAGACGAACAGGATGAACAGCAGGAAAAAGCTCCTCATCGCGAAATCCGTCTTGTATGCCAGTTGTTGGCGGAACGAGATTTTCCCGACCGCCACCCCTTTTCGCGCCTGGGCTCCCCATCTCCCGGCTTCCCGCTTCATGTCTCCGCCTTCCGCGCCGCCTGCATGCCGTAGATATGCTTGATAATCTCCTCGAGCGGAGGGTCCTCAACATTCACGTCGGTAAAGCCGACGCGTCCGATCAGCTCGCCCAGCACGCGCTCGATCGTCGTGCGCTTAAGGTCCACCGCCAGGCGGATCTCGCCCGCCTCCCTCTCCCACTCGACGCCGTCGATCGCGGGCATGACGCTTGCATCCGCGCCTTCCGCCAGCTTCAACGTGACGTCCTTGCGGCTGAACGCCTCTCGCTTCAACCGCTCGACCGGTTCGTCGACGAGCAAGCTGCCGTGGTGAATGACGACCGCCCGGGAGCATAGCGCCTCCACGTCCCCCGCATCGTGCGAGGTCAAGAACACGGTCGTGCCTTCCTCCCGGTTCCGTTCGCGGATCAGCTCCCGGATACGCTGCTTGACGACCGCGTCCAGCCCGATCGTCGGTTCGTCCAGAAACAGCAGCTTCGGCCGATGCAGCATGGCGGCCGCGATCTCGCAGCGCATCCGTTCGCCGAGAGACAGCTTGCGCACCGGCGTCCGCAAATACGGCCCGAGCTCGAATCGTTCGACCAAGTCGTCCCGCCGTTTCGCGAAATCGTCTCTTCGCAGCTCGTAGACGGCGGAAATGAGCTCGAACGAATCGAGCGGAGGCAGGTGGTACCAGAGCTGCGATTTCTGTCCGAAGACGGCGCCGATCCGGTATGCGAGCCGCTCCCGCTCCTTCCAAGGCGTGTACCCGAGCACTTCGGCCTCTCCGAAGGACGGATGCAGAATGCCGGTCAGCATCTTGATCGTCGTCGACTTGCCCGCCCCATTCGGTCCGAGGAAGGCGATCGTCTCGCCTTCTCGGACGCTCAGGTCGATGCCGCGAACGGCTTCCTTCGTCTCCCATCTCGGCTTCCAGAGCGAGTGAAAGCTGCCCGCCAATCCCGCTTCCTTTCTTTTCACGCGAAACGTCTTGCCCAGTCCCCTCGTCCGCAACGCCAGCATGCCGACTCCCCTTTTCTGCGCTCTGCCATGGTAAAGCAAAAAAGACCTTCGACCAGGACCGCCACATTGCAGCGGAACTTGCCGAAGGTCTTTTATCCCTCGCGGTGTAACGCGGCCGAAGCCGCAGCCGGTTTCGCTCGGTTCGGCGAACGCGCTCCCGGACTTTCCGTCCATGCCCATTCCCGGCTCCCTAGAAACCCTTCCGTTTGATGTTAGATTTTACCTCGGTTCGGCGAATCTGGCAAGCGTAATTTTCAGAATGGATGGTCACCCTGCAATTGAATTCACCGGTCTTCGTTCATAAACTTCAAATACTGCAGCATTCGCTTCAACATCATGGCGGCTTCCGCCCGGGTAGCATGCTCGCGGGCGCCGAGCTCCGTCTTGCTCGTGCCTTGTATGACTTGCGCAACCAGCAATTGGGACACTTCATCCCGCGCCCAGCCCGAGACTTCCGTATGGTCGACAAACCGTTCCAGCTGCTTGTCGTCGATCCGCGGCACTTCTTTGCCGGACAGTTTCAGCGCGCCCAGAATCATAACCGCCATTTGCTCGCGAGTAATTTGCCCGTTCGGATCGAACGTTCGATCCGGATAGCCGCTGACCAGTCCGGATTGGCGGGCCGCCGCCACAGCCCCCGCATACCATTGCGAAGCCGCTACGTCCGCGAATGAGCCGTCTTCTGCGACGGACTCCGGTAAGCCCATGGAACGTACTAGCAATGCGGTAAATTCGGCTCGGGTAATGGTGCGGTCAGGCTCGAAATTCCCGTCTGCAACGCCTATCACAATCAGCTTGTTCGCAAGCAATCGAATGGCATGCCGTGCCCAATGCCCGTTCGTATCCGGGAAGGACTTATCCGACTCTATCACGGTGTACAAGCCATTATGCGGAGAATAAATTTCCGCTTTGTCGAAACCTTCGCCGGAAATAAAATAGGACGGGGCAAAGTGCATGTTGCTATCCGCATCTACCCAAACGGCCGTTAGGCGTTCAGGATCCCCTGGCGACGGCAGATTCAACGCCCTTGTGACATACACGCCGCCCAGATCCGCAATCATCCGACCGTTGGCGAACAAGGTAAAGTCAATCGGAGCGACCAGCATCCGTCCACCCGCTCTCCGTGCGGCAGCTCTTATTTCTTCGCTTGTTCGCTCGGACGCTTGCGTGATGACCAAAGTCAACGTGATGTCCTTCGAGTGCTTCATGAATACACTGGCCGGGATTCGGTAGCTCGCCTCGTTCGTCCGAATTTCCACATAGGCGTCCGATCGAAGAGCAACCGCCGTCCTTACCGCGTTCACCGGCAGGTCCACCGAGATGGCGGGGTCATTGCTATTCACCACGATGATCGCCGCTTGATCTTCTGAGGATGCAAGCGCCTGCGATAATTGCTCTTTATCCAGAATGACCTTCGTGTGCGCCAACCCCTCTTTCGTTTCTTTAACGACGCGAAGCGGAACCGCCGCCCCCCCGATTTCAATCGTCGCGATGACGTCAGGGTGCCGCTCTTCCGGCAGCGCGGCCGGAGGGCTAACCGGAGTCGTTACCGGCGGATGAACAGGCGTTGCTTGATCCGTCTTCAACATCCCGAGCACGAACTGAGCATACCATCGGGACAGAAAATCGTTCGGATGGTTGATGTTGTTGCCTGTCATATCGCTGAACGACTTGAACTTCAGCAACTCCTGATGAACGCCGGTCATGTTCGCGGCCGCGACCCCGTCCAGGCTGTCGGCCAATTGTTCCAGCACTGCATAGTAAGCGGACTGCTTGTCAAGGAAGAACGTTTCCGCATTGGGAAGCGTAGTGCCGACCAGAATGAATTCCACCGTCGGATTGTCTGCCCGGATCGTGTCGATCATGGATTGTATGTTCGCTTTGAACTGCTCCGGCGACGTCCCGTCCCCTTGGCCCGAGCCCGCTCCGTCGTTCATTCCGAAAGCCAAAATCACGAGATCCGGTTTCTCATCCGCGACAAGCTCTTGCGCGTTATCCTTACCCCATGCAGAGGTTGTTCCTCCGACGGACGGATTGATAAACGTTATTTCGGACCCGTAACCGCGAGCCAATCCGTCCGCGACCATCCGACCCCAAATCGGTAAATACGGCGGTGCTTGCGAGAAACTGCTGGCGTTCGCGCCGACCGAGATGCTGTCGCCGTACAGCACCATGGTGAGCGGCTTCCCTTGGCGCAATTGCCCGAACGTCTTGGGCAATCGTTGATCCGCCGCTTGCGGAACCGGACCTTGCCAGACATTCCCCTCATGCTTGTAAGTCACGACGATTTGCCGGTCGTGGAAGTAAGAGCCTTCGCGGTAGATGACCGCTCCTCCCCCGATCTTCGGCATGCTTACGTCCTGAACGTATTGCGCAGGGTACATTTCGTCGTAGGTCAAGTACGGAATTCGGGATTGCTCAGTCAGTCTAAGCTTGCCGTCTTCCCATACCCAATCGATTCCCTCCCGATATTCGCGGTCCAGACGAGCGCTTCTCACGGATACGATTTCCGTCGGCTGGAACAATAGCCTCGTTTCCGGAAGCTCGTGATTGCGAGATACCATCAGGACGGATTCGTTCAGCATCGTGTTGCCTTCCCAGAACGGACGCAACGAATCCTCCACCAAATTTATAGGATCCGGCACGGTATCTTGAAGTTCGACGCCGACATAATCGATTTGGAACCTTGATCCGTACCACGTATTGGACGACCCTACGGACCGAAATGCGATCTCGATCCCGGTGACGTTGTCGCGATGCGCCCAATTGCCGATGTCGAGCCCGATACGGTTCCACTGATCCGGATTCATCGGGAACGTTTGCTCCAGAACTTCATCGCCGCTATGGAGCCGGACTCTCGTTTCGTAGCCGGTTCCCCCGCTGCCCCCATAGCTGTTGATATGATAAAAGAATTGATCCGCCCCGGACAAATCGAGCTCGTGATCAGAGGTGACGGATATGGTGCGCCATACATCCGCATTGGCCGTCGGAAACTGCACTTCCAGCGCGTAAGATCCGAGCGCCGGCCCGAACGGACCGTTGGCGATCTTCTCTACGCTTTGCACGGAATCGGCATTGCTGCCCGCAACCCATCCGTCCGCAACGCCTTCGAAGTTAAACAGCAGCTCTTCATGGGAAGGAAGCTGATTTTCCCCGGTCGGCTTGCGAACGCCGATCGTCTGATCCAAATTCCGGCCTTCATATTGAAAGCGAATGCCCGGAAGACGGCCGTTAGTCGGAGCGTATCCTGTAATAGTTGCCGTGAAAGACCGCGTTTCGCCGAAGGACATTCCTTGCACGTCCAATTCCTCCAAGTCCAAATATACGCCATTGATCCCTGTAACGGTCATGTTCCCTTGCAATAAGGCGGAACCGTTATTGGTAACCTCCAATTCAATCGTACTGCCGGCAGCAGGCGTATCAGAGCCTAGTCTGGCCACCGCATCGAAATTCGCGCCTGCTGCCGATTGTGCTTCCGTGAAGGAAACTTCATCGATCAGCAGCGAACCTTCCCAGTTGCGGCTCCCGGTCGAAGCCGCCCACACTTTCATCCGATCGATCGTGTGCCGCTTGCCCCAGCCGCTTAAATCAAGGGATAGAGAAGTCCAGCCGGCAGCAGGGTCGACGCGGGCGACGCCTTCTGCCCAGTCCTTCCCGCTGTACGCCTTCACTTTCACGTAGTAGGGATCCCCCGCAACGGAGCCTGTCAGTTTGACCCCCAGATGCAAGTATGGCGTCGATGTCGCGTCATACGCATCCGCATACCGTTTCTGGGCCCCTCTCCACTTCATGGAGCGTTCGGAAAACTCGACTTTCAACGCGCCGTCGCCGAGCAACGATTCATCGGTCGTCTCCACGGACAAAGCATGATCCGCCGCCTCCCAACCGTCCAACCCCGCGTCGAAATTGTCGCCTTGCTCGGCAGCCGGCGCGGCAGCCTCGACCGCCATCGGCACAACCTCGGGAATTTCCCGCAGAGCCAAAGCGTCAGGGTCGAATCCGGGCGCGACTTCTCCCCAATCGGATATGCCGATGATCGGCTTCGCGAAGTCGGTAACTTCAAGCGAACGATTCGTATCGATATACTTGAAGACGTTATAAATGTATTTCTTGCTCTTCGGAACGAAAGGATCAGATGTGTCGGGATCCTGCGTCCATAATCCCATATTCAATCCGGCGACCGGGATGTCGATATGGCTGAACAGGATGAAGGAATCGATGCCGGACAGGAATTGCGTCTTGTAATACGCGTATGCGTAGGCTGCCGCCTGCTCCTTGGCCACGGCCAGGGAATCGTCCTTCGTATGGAAGCCTTGCTCGGATAGGATAATCCGTCTTCGTTCTCCGTTCGTGAACAAATCGCTTTGCCCCATGTAGTCGTTAAGGACATGCAAATTTTTGAAGGTGATTTTCGGAGTGTCGAAGCTGTCCAGTGCCCGTTCGTCGTTCCAGGTATCCGTATTGAAGAAGTCTTCCGGATACGGGTGAAACGCCACATGCCAGGGATAGTCCCCCTGTCTCTTGGCCGTCCTGTTCATCAAATCCACGACGTCGCGGCCTTTGTACGCTTTTCTCGGATTGTTATCGTAAGGCTGCGTCCAGTGATCCGTAAGGGAGATATAGATTCTTGGGTTATTATAGTGCTTGCGAGCGGCCAAATACGCGATGCGCACTGCGGATTCATAGTCGTCAATAAATTGGCTTACCGTCTTCTCCCCCATGTTCTGCCAGACCCACTGCGCATCTACTTCATTCCCCACGATATAACCGACGGCGCGGCCATATTTCTCGTCCTCCCGCGTATAGCGGTCTGTCAAGAATTCCATTACGGCTTTGAAAGCCTCAATACCTTCTTCTTCGACCGTATTAAAAGCCAGCACCGTACCGCCGCCTTCGCCCGCGACGGCATCCGGGTGCTTCAACACGTCGACCATTCGATTCGGATCGCTGCCGTCGTACAAAATGATGACGAGGTTCACGATCGCATCGTTATCGGACAGCGGCTTGATTTGCCGATCCAGCGATTCGACGTATTCCTTATCGAAATAATAGGTTCGGCCATTCAGCGGATATTCAATCACGTTGGACGGGTTCAAATTTTCCTTGTACAACAAGGCTCCGGTCACGACGTTAATCGCGGCGTGAGCGACACCCAAATCTTCGGCGTCGTCGCTCATGAGCACCTGCAATCCCTTCTTCGATCTGGCAACCGGATAGGCATACTCATTGGCGGCGCGGAATGCGATATCGGTCGCATATCGGGGCGCGCTGACATATTTCACGGATGAGGGGTCGCCGTTTGCCTGTTCCGTTACTAGAAACTTGGAATAGTAACGATCGCGTTGACCGTCCTTTCGCGGAACGACGAAGCTGAACTCCCCGCCTCCCGGCGGCGTCGGCTGAACGGCGATCGGAGTTAAGGAAGCGATGTCTCGCTCATGCTCGTAAGGGTCGAGTTCATATAAAGCCAGCGTCGGTAAACTCGCTTCGGAGTGTCCGTATACCGAGCCCTGAACGGTAATCGTATGCTCGTCGATCCTTACATCATGGAGCTCTCCTGTATATTCAATCGGAGCGCGGTTCACCTTATCGAAACTTATCTCGTTCATTCGGATAAAGCCTGCCGGTGCCGAATCATCTGCAAGCACGACCCTTAACCGCGTAATCTTTCCTGCCCATTCCGAATTGTCAACTAACGATATTGTGTAGTTCGTGTAATCATCGTCATGAGGAACGAGAGGGAATGCGGCCGATCGAGCCAGGTCGAATTCAGGTGCCGAATCGGTCGTCCAATACAGGACGCCCTGGGTATTGCCCGTCTCATTCTTCATATTCAGATGAACGGTATTGTTCTCCACCGCATCCAAACTGAATGCTCCCGATGTCATACTGGGATTTGCGCCGATGACCTCGAAGGATAGAACTCCGTTCTCTGTCGATGCGTAAACGGCTGTTGCGCTGCCGGTCCATCCTTCAGCATCGCCGTCATAGTTAAACCGCCAGCCCAAATCGTTGGAAGCATGAACATAGTCGATCTGGATTTTCGGATCCGGCCAATACGGCAGCGGGTCGCCGCCCGGGAACTCGTCCCGGGTACGGTCGTAACGATGCTGCCAGCTGATTTCAATGCGATCGATGGCGTTCCTGCCTGCCCAGTCGCCAATGACCAGTCCGATTCGATTCCACTTGTTTTCATACGTCCTGGCGATGCCCTCCACGCTGTCATCCCCGCTGTAAGCCCGAATTTTTACGAGATAAGGCATGTCATTCGGGAGATAGCCGTAATGCGCAAAGGCAAGCATGAGATAACGCGAGTCGGAAAGATCGAGCGGCTCGTCGAAATTACGGAATATCGTGCGCCAAACGTTATTTTGCAGATTCAATTCGCTTGCGGCATTAAGGAAATAACTTCCTTCCGCAGCGTTGAACACATTGGCCTCGGTCGTTACGCGAGAGACCGATGCCATGTTCTCTCCCGCTTGCCAGTGAGCCATCGACTGTTCCGTTTCGAAGTCGTCGATCACCCGGTAGGCATTGAACTGTTCGACCGTACGCGTGTTGGGCGTTGGCGACGGTTCCGGCTCCGCTGCGTAAGACGAAATCCATCCGGCCGGTTGCCATACGCCGGACACCATTAAGGCAACCGCTACGACCACGAATAGGGCCTTGCGTCGTAATTGCACGATCGACAACCTTTCGCTTGGGGCATGCTTCACTTCAAATCTCTCCTTTTCGCTTTCTCGATAAAACGCTTACAAAAACCGTTTCTTCGATGCGACATTATTGTACGACACGGAGATCGCGATGTATTTACCACATCTTCGGTTATCCGGAATGCGTATGGATCCGTATAAACAACCTTCGCGCCATTCCATTTACACGAAATTGAACTGCACGCAGGCTGCAAAGACGCTTGGCTTGCAGTTCACGATCGTGCAAACTGCGCGCGCATGACATCGTCCTGGCCGATCATCCGGGCTGGGCCGGTACGATTTCGACATTGCTGATCGAACGCGAATCCGACGTATCCAAGCTGCGGGCTGTTGGCGTCGCGAAGGCTGCCGGGCACAGCTTCGCCTTCACGATCAATCGTTACGACAACCTGAGGGACCGGCTATTCGCCAAGTTTCTCGTCGTCCTGCACGATCCTGCGGAACCCGATTCCGCGCGCAGGTTGATCCCGAACAAGGCTGGATCTCGCTCGCCCTTGATCTGAGCGGGTGGAGCAAGCTGGGCTCGATCGACAAAGTAAAAATATGGGCGGCCGGCGAATCCGCCCGCGATTGGACGGGACGGATGTTGATCGATTCCTTCGGATTTACGGCACGGTGACGCTGTCGTCAAGCGCAAGCAGCCCCCGGCGCCATGTCGCCGGGGGCTGCTTCGCCTTGGTAATAATGGATGCCTCACATCTTCAATGCTCCCTGCGTCATCCCCTGGATGAAATATTTCATGCCGAACGAGAAAATGATGAGCAGAGGAACGGATGAAATCGCATAGGCGGCAAATACGATTCCTTTATCCGCAACGCCGAACTGATTCTGGAACACCGTGAGCCCTACGGAGATCACCTGAATGCTGCTGTCGCGGATCGTGAGCAGCGGCCAAATGTAATCGTTATAGACGCCCACCGACTGCATGATCAGAATGGTCGCGAGAATCGGCAGCGACAGCGGAAGTACGATGCGGGCAAATACGGTCCATTCTTTGGCTCCGTCAATCCGCGCCGCTTCGAAGAGCTCCCCCGGCAGACCGCCCATGAAGCTGCGGCAGAGGAATGTCCCGAAGATTTGGCCGCCTGCCGCGCACGCCACGATAATGGCCCACGGCGTGTTGGTCAGGCCCATCTCCGTATATAGCACGTAGGAAGGAATCAGCGTCATGATCCCCGGAATCATCATCAGGGCGAGCATCATCAAAAATAACAGTTCTTTGCCCGGGAACGTCTTCTTTGCAAATACGTACCCGTTGACCGCCGACAGGATGATCACGCAAGCGCTGCCTGCCAGCGCGTAGATTACGGTGTTCGCGATATATCGCCATACGCTGTTGAAAGCTTCTTCATAATTGCTCCACTGCGGCGGTGCCGGCAGCGACCAGAAGCTGCCCAACACTTGGGCGTTGTTCTTCAGCGAACTGATCAACATGAACGCGATAGGCAAGACCGTCAACGCGACGAGCAGGCACAGCGGGATCATGACGAGGGATTGCCTTATGGCATGTCTGAATCGGGATCTGTTGTTCAAGGAAGCTCCCTCCTCATTCCTGTGATGATTTGAACAATTTCATATTGAGAACCGTGACGATCATGATGACGACGAACATCGCAACGCCAAGCGCGGAGGCATAGCCCAAATCATTGAATTGGGTCGCCGCATAATACATTTGAAGGGCCGGAACATAAGTCGAACCCATCGGCCCGCCTCCCGTTACGATCAGAATACTACCGAAATCCTGGATCGTGCCAATCAAGGCCAGGATGATGAGAAGCTTGAATTGACCCGACAGCAGGGGCAAATGAATCGAGCGAATAATGCGCGTCAGACCGGCTCCGTCGATCTTGGCCGACTCGATCAATTCTTCCGGAATGGCCAATAATCCGGCGTAGAAGACGAGCAGCTGCAAAATTCCGACGAACGGGAATCCGATGAAAATGATGGCCCATATTGCGGTCTTCGGATCGCCGAGCCAAGCGTGCGCCCAAGAGCCAAGTCCGACCGCTTCCAGCGCCTCGTTGATCAGTCCCATATTCGGGTCGTACAAGTTCTGCCAGATAAGCAGCATTGCAACGCCAGGCAACACCATTGCGGACACGAATGCGGTCCGAAATCCGTATTGCAGCCGTCTTCCCTTCAGATGATAGATCAGCTCGGCGGTGAGCAAGGGCGGAATGATCGCTTTGAACAGACCGGTAACGATCAATAAGAGCAGGTTGCCGATTCCCTTGGTTACATAGGGATCGTGGAAGATGCGGCGGAAGTTGTCCAGGCCGACGAAGGTCGTTCGGCCGCCCGGATTCCAATCGTACAAGGAATGATACAGTCCGGAGAACCCCGGGTAGTACAAAAAGATGAACAACAAGCCGAAGCCCGGTAAGAGCGCCAAATAAATGAACCGGGATTTCCAGACCGCCTGCAACACATTCAGCTGATTTCTCTTCTTCAACCTGTACAAAGCCACGATCGACAACATGACGAATGCCGCCGCGCTAATGATCCACCCCATCAGCTTGAGGGACGCTTGGCGCTGTGCCCCTTGCAGAACCGTACCGACGTCATACACGTTGACGATGCCCGCGTCCGTTCCGCTGTACAGCGTCGACGACTCCGGACTGAACGCGACTTGCCGTACGATCGTGTCGGATCTGCTCTCCCACAGCTTGGAGCCTTCCCGGGAGAATACATACGAATAACCCGTCAGATCGGACACAGCGACGTATTTCCCGTCCGCGGACAGCGCAAGGGAGGTCGGATTGTCCTTTACCTTGAAGGAGGAGAGCAACCGGCCGTCCGGACCGAATAATTCAACATGCCCGCCGATACTGCCGGCGGCGACTTCACCCGCATCGGATACCGCCAATGCCTGAACAGGGCCTGATATGCCGATTTTGTTCATTCGTTCGCCATTGCGATCCAGCATATACACATACTGATCGCTGGCTCCAACAGCCGTCCATTCTCCGTTATCGGAGATTTTTACCGTCTTGGAGGACGATCCGAGATCCACCGCGCCCTTCGTCTCCCCGCTCAAGGAATCGATATACGTAAGCGAAGCGCCGCCCTGGAGAATGACAGCCGTTACGTCGCCGTCGCCCGATGCGGCGACGTCCTTCACTCTCATCTTCATATCCGCATCCCACAGCAGGCTTCCGTCTGCGTTATACGCATACAGATGGCGGTCATCCGAAGATACGAGGAAGGTGCCGTTCCCCAGCAGCTCCACGCCTGTTACCGTATTGCGCGTCTGAGCGCGGAATACCGATTCGCCGTTCCGATCGAACAAGACGGCCTGCGCGTCATGACTGCCGACCCCGACGTGCGTTCCGTCCCGGGAAACGGCGATCGCGGTAATATGCCCTCCCTCGCCGACTGTCCACTGCGGACGATCGTCGGCGAACGCGGGCCATGCTTGCATCATGCATACCCATGCCAGAATCGCCACAAGCGTTTTTTTCACGACTTCCCCTCCTGTACGACAGGCAAAGGCTCCGCACGCGATCATGCGGAAGCCTTCACAACCGTTGTTCTTATTCGCTAGCTGCGTTCAGGCGGCCTGCGCTCCGGATTCTCCAGATCGGACAGCTCAAGCTTGCGGGCTTTCAGCATGCCTTCGAAATGTTGGTCGACGTTCGCCTGCAAGGCCGTCAAATATTCGTCCGTCGTGATTTCGTCGTTCAAATATTTCTGAATCAGGACAATCCAGTCTTGCACGGACGGTTGATAATCCCACAATCCGCGGGGCAGCGTGCCTGCGGCGGTCGGGCCGTTCTGGAAGTGGCCGATCGGTTCGAAGTTGGCGAACACTTCCTTCATCTCGTCCGGCAGAACGACATCCTTGATCATCGGAGGGCCTGCCAGAGAAGCGTCTTTGCTCTCCTGCGTCGCTTGCAGATAGACGCTGTAGCCTTCCGGGCTGGTCAAATACATCATGAAATCCATGTTAAGCTCCGTCTGTTTGGCGTCCTTCTGAACGAATCCGTAGTAGCCGATCGGAATTTGCACCGAACGGGCAGGCGCCATCACTTCGGGGCCTTCTATGCTCGGCATATTGAAAAATCCGAATTCGAAAGGCTGCACGCCGCCTTCGACTCCCGTCTTGGCCGCGTCGGCAAGATCCTTGGGCAATTGCCAGAACAAATCGGGAAATACGAGTATCGTAGCGGCTTTCCCGGTCAAGAACAACTGGTACGCCTGTTCGTCTTCGAGACCGAAAAAACCTTTGGGCGTATACTTCAACAATGCCTTGATATGTTCGATCGACTCTTTCCATTGCGGATTTCCTTCAATTTTATAAGGTCCGACCTTGTCCTTGATCGCTTTCAAGGCCCGCAGATCGTTGAATGTAACCTTCTGAGGAGAATCGTTGTACGGATCGGACGGGTCGAATTGCCATTGATCGTCAATCGAAGGCAAATAGGTGTAATCCTGTTCCTGGGAACGGAAAATGTTAACGGAATCGCGCATGTATTGATCCGCATAAATCCCCATCAGCCAGCCGACGCGGCCTGTCCAGAATGAATTGGAGCCTCCCGCGAGCGCAAGTCCGGTGTAGCCGGCGTCCGTTACTTTCTGCATAGCCTTCAGCAATTGATCGAATGTCTCCGGCGTTTCCGTAATCCCGGCTTTGTCGAAAATTTCCTTATTATAAGCCCATACCACTTGAATGGATTCGAAGCTCATGTCGTACAGATGATCTTCCGTGCTAACGGCATCCAGGTTAATTCCCATGCCGCCGAGATCAAAGCTTTCCTTCCATTTCTTGCCGGTGTACGGGCTATCCTTCTCCAGGAAAGGGTAATAATCGACGAACTTGCCCGCTTGTTTCAAATCCTCAACCTCGTTGTTGACAACCATATCCACATCCGGCGTCCCTGCCGCAAATTGCGCGGTCAGCCATTCCTTGTACCCTTCGCCCGGCTTATTGTCGACAATCACCTTCACGCCCGGGTTCTTCTTCATATACGCCTCTCCAACCGCGTTCCATACATGATTGGACTTGCTGGCGAGCGAGATCCGAATCGTGCCGCTGAGGTCGGTTGCCCGCTCTTCCGGAGAAGCCGACGGGCTGTTGCTAGAAGTCTGCGAAGGCGAGGAGGACGCCTCGGGCTTATTGCCGCTGCATCCAGCCAATAGGGTCAAGACTAGAACCGCACATAACAGCACCATGGACGCTTTTCCGTTCTTTTCTCTTTGCAACGCAATCTCCCCTTGTGTAAGCATAATATCCGGCATTAGAGCGTTATCCTCGATTACTCTTCCGGCTTGTTTTCATTGTAAGCGATGCCATAAGCTTTGTATTTACCACATATCGCAAGGGTTTTGCCCGCGGGCAGCAAGCCAGGCGGGATGCCGCGCGGCCATATTTATACATTATTGAACATCGGCTGCCGCAGCCCGATCTCGTAACGGAATCCCGGGCGCGTTAGCTCGAGCTCGTACGAGTTCCCGCCGACATGAACGATCTCGCCCTCGTTGGCCGCAGGCCGCTCGTCGCTCTTGAACCGCAGCGTGCCGATCCCGATCCTGTTCGTCGTAACGGCAATGCGCGACCGGTCCATATACACTTGAATGTCCCCGTCGGCCGTTGGCACGGTTCCTTCGATCCAATCCAGGCCGCCCAGACACGGCTCGACAACGTAATGGGCGTAACCGGGAGCCGCGGGCTGAACGCCCAGCCAGTACTTGCCCAGCAAGTACACGGGAGCCGCCCCCCAAGCGTGGCATAAGCTTTTGCGGTACTTGTCCCCGTACATATGATATTGCTGATCCGCCGGAAGCGCAGGGTCGTACTCTTCCCAGAAAGCGGTCGCTCCCAGATCGAGCATGCCGCCCCAATAATCTCGTATTTCTCCCAGTACATGCTGCTGGTCGCCGACTTCGCACAAGGCTTCAAGCTCGAAGAAGCGCATGAACGGAGTCGTGATTTTCTGGACCGACTCGTTGCGCATGACGTTCCGTCTGACCCGTTCCGACTGTTCCTCGTTCAAGTATCCGAATTTGAGAGCAAACATGCTCGGATATTTCAGCACCTGGTCCATGAGCACGCCATTCAGCCGGCCATGCAGGAAAGCTCCCTGGTCATCGTCCCAGAACAGCCGGAAAATGCGCGTACGCAGCGCAAGCGCCAATTCGGTGAACTTCCGCTCGTTCGCGCCGTCCCCCATGGCCTGCGCCAGCAGCGCCATCGTTTCCAGGCTGCGGCAGAACAGAAGCTGTTCGACGCACAGCTCGCCCTGACGTTCCATGTCCGCCCAATCTATGAATACCCAGTCCTCCGGCCGGCCCTCCATCATCCCCTCTTCATTGCACCGATTCAGACAGAAGTCCATGAGCGACAGCATCTTCGGATAGCATGAAGCGACGAACGTCAAATCGCCGGTATGCATGTAATAGTCGTAGAGGCTGACAAACCAGTAGAACGTGTAATCCATAATGGTATTCAGATGCGTCTCGACCGGGTCTTTGCCTCTCAAGGCGATGAGGGTTCGCTTGGTGACGTCTTGATCGAAGAACACATAGTTGTTCATGATAAAGCTTTGGTAGGCGTCCCCGCTCCACACCCAACGGTCCCGCTTCATGCCGTCGAACATGAATTCCCGAGTCGTGAGATGCAGCGTGCGCGCGGCAACTTCCCAGATTGCGTTAAGCCGCTCGTCGGAGCAGCGGAACGAGCCGCGCCGTTCCATCGGCAAATACTCGTATTCGTGCTGCACTTGCCGCCAGACGATGCCTTCGTCGGCCCGGATTTGAATATAACGAAACGCGCGGGACACCGGCGTGATCAAATCGGTCGGCACGTCGCAATCCGCCTCGAGCTCGTCGAAAGTTTCGGCATCGGCGCCTGCCAGCGCTTCTTCCATCGATTCTCCGTAATATAAACGGATTTTCCCTTGGCCCGACAATTCCGTAAAGGCGACATACCCGAACGTCTCCCTGCCGAAGTCCACCAGAAGCGCGCCCCCGACTTCGGTCACGGACGACGGTTGCACCGTTTCGTAAGCAAACGGAAATTCCCCGGGCGGATTCAGCTTGTCGTCGAACAGCCCCAAGGCCGCCGATACCCAGCTGCCATTGTGGCGGGTGACCTCCCAGGAATCGTCGGAGCGGATCGTCTCGCCTTCCGCGTAGAGAGCAGGTACGGCCGAGCCGTGGAACACTTTGATCGTCAATTCGTGCTTGCCTGACGGAAGGAGCAGCGACGTGACCGGCTTCCGTTCGCAAGGCATCGGCGTCATGCTCCCGTCCAAATGCACGGCGTACGTTCCCTGAACGGCCAACGTCACCCGCTCTTCCCGCTCCAATTCGAATGCCTTGCGAAACATGACGTTCATATAAGCGGAATCCAGCCGCCAGAACGGCGGGCAGATATACCCCCGAAACTGCCGCTTCACGCTCACATTCGCATGCAGCCATAGCTCGTAATCGTGCGGGTACCAGATCCATTTCGCCTTATTTCCGCTGCTGTTCAACTCAGGTCACCCTCTCTGGATGATAGGATTTCAGCAAATAGCGGCCGGAGCCTGCAACGATCCGGAGCGTGTCCGCCTCCCGGAGCAACACCGACCATCCTTCTCCGGAAGACAGGCGGCCGACCGAAGGCCGATCGGCGGCAACGATCACGCCATCTAAGGTTACGTTTGCGCCGGGCGGAGCGGGAACGACGATCTCCGCCGTCGTATTGGCCGGAATCTCCGCTTGCAATTGGAATACGCCGTCTTCGTGCTTCCACGAGCTTTCGATCCAGCCGTACATCGATCGGTAGCGGCAGTTGACGGAAGCGAAGCCGCCGCCGACCCGCGGACGGATCCGAAATTGCTGGAAGCCGTATCGTCCTTCCGGAATATCGATCCCTGCCAAGTACCGGTACAGCCATTCCCCCACCGATCCGAGCGCGTAGTGATTGAACGAGTTCATCTCCGGGTCCTGGAAGCCCTTCTCCTCGTTCCAGCCGTCCCAGCGCTCCCATATCGTGGTTGCGCCATTCGTCACCGGGTACAACCAGGACGGGAACGATTCCTGAAGCAGCAGCCGGAAAGCCGCATCCGCGCGTCCATGATCGGTCAATACCGCCAAGATGTAACTGACGCCCATGAACCCGGTCGTAATGTGCCAGCCTTGACGTTCAATATTCTCGACCAAATATTGTACGGCCCGAGGAATCGATTCCTCGGGGAGCAGCCCGATCATCAGCCCGAGCACATAAGCGGTCTGGGTATGGCCGGCTATCCGTCCGTCTTCGGAGACGTAATGCTCGCGGAATGTCCGAACCAGACGCTCATAGAGCGCCGCATATTCGGCCGCATCGGTCGATTCTCCGATCGCCGCGGACATTTCCTTCATCAATTTCACGCTGTAGGCGAAGAAAGCCGCATTGATGACCGCTTTCGGCGTCTCCGCGCCAAAGGCGAGATGATCGCCGAACGTTTCCGTTCTCCGCAGCAGCCGTTCGTCGCAATCGGATAGCAAATAGGCGACCCATCTCTTCATTGCGCGATAATTGGCATGGATGAACCGCTCGTCGCCGTACACCTTGTACATGATCCATGGAGTAATTAATCCGCCGTCTCCGAAAAAGACAAAGCCCGCTCCTATATTCGCCACGTCGGGAGCAACGTTCGGGTAAGCGCCATCCGCTCGCTGCCCGTCCCGGATATCCGTGAGCCATTTTTTGTAAAATGCCGCGCAATCCATATTATAGGTCGCCGTTCGCGCGAATGCATGCGCATCTCCGATCCAGCCGAGCCGCTCGTCCCTCTGCGGGCAATCCAGCGGCACGCCGAAGAAATTGCCTCGCTGGCTCCAGCGGATGTTCTCGATCAGGCGATTGACCAACGGATGCGAAGTGCGGAGTTCTCCAATCTCCTCCAGCGCCGAATGAATCACGATGCCTTCGATCCGGTCCGCCGTCAATTCGCCCGGGTAACCGGTAATTTCGACGTATTGAAAACCGTGATACGCAAACGACGGCTCGTATTTTTCTTCCGCAGCTCCTTTGCAAATATAGCAGTCCTGCTGTTTGGCCGAGCGCAAATTCGTCGTATAGAGCGACCCGTCCGGATTTAACCGTTCTGCGTAGCGAATGCGAATTCGCCTGCCCCGTTCTCCGGCCGCTCTAAGCCGAATCCAGCCCACCATGTTCTGGCCCATGTCGATCAAGTATTCCGAATCGCCGGTTCGCTTGACGGAACGAGGGGGCAAGACGCGCATGGGACGAATAGGGGGACCTTCGGACGCCGCCATGGCACCGCCCGCATGATCGATCAAGCGGATCGCGGGTTGCCTTGGCACCGCACCTTCCGCCGGTTCCTCCAAGCGCGCATCGTACACTTCTCCCATATACATATCGGAAGATCGAATCGGGCTCTCCCAAGCAACCCAATGCTCGTCCGTACACACGACGTCCCGCGTGCCATCCTTATAATCGATATGAATTTGCGCGCGCAGCGCCAACTTGTCCCCGTACTGATACGGACCGCAGACGCTCGTCTGACCGGCATACCAGCCGGGTCCGACGGTCGCTTCCACCCGGTTGTCACCGACCCGCAGCTGCGATGTGACATCGTAAGTCTGATAAGGAATGCGAATTCGGTAATCCGTCCATCCAGGGGCGAACAGATCCGGGCTGCATCGTTCCCCATTCAATCGGCATTCGTATAAGCCAAGGGCGGAGATGTACAGGCGCGCTTGGGCAATTTCCCCTCTTGCCCGCAACGTCGTTCCGAAGACGGGGATCGGACGATAACTGCGGTTGACCGGATACAGGATTCTCCGGTACTCGCTCCACTCCCCTTCGCCGAACTTGCCGATCCGCGCCGGCGTTCGCCAGAGGCTGTCGTCATACTCCCGCTCCTGCCAGCCTTGCTCTTGTTTATGATACACTTTCCACGGCGCATCGGTCTTATAGATTCGCTCGTTCCCTTGCGCATCCACCAATGACAACGCCGCGATGAATCCTTTCACTCCCCCGTCCGAGCGACACGCGATCACGTTGCGGCCCGGTTGAAGCAGCTCCGATACATCCAATGTCACGGATTGCAGGTAAGGGAAATACAACCCTTCATCGTTGCCGTTCACATAAACGTAGAGGGCGTCGGTCGCATAGATTTGCAGCTTCGCTTCCGTATACTTCCCTTCTTCGACGGAGAAGCCCAATCGGAAGTAACGAATGGCCGACTCTCCGGCTCTCGAGCTCGATAGACCGTCTCCCGAATCCCAAATGACGGGTACGCCTGCCAGACGGTCGGGCTCCGGCACGCCATGTTGCAGAAACGGCGCGGTAATCCACGCAGCTTGCCACTCGGATGCCGACATGAACGCCGTTTCCCAATACGCCGCGCCGCTCCAGTTGCTCTCGGCCCCGTCCTGGTCCCACGCTTTCACTTTCCAGTGATATCGGGTGCGCGACCGGAGCGGTTCGCCTTCGTACGCAACGTGCTGCGATTGCCGGGACAGCCGCTTTCCCGAATCCCATATGTCTCCATTGTTCATGGCCAATTGTTCTTCGCTGCTTGCGACGATAATCCGATAAGCGGACTGCATGAGGCCTCGGTCGCTCGCGAGCTGCGCCCGCAGTCTCCAGCTAAACGACGGCTTAGGTTCATCAGTGCCGATCGGATCGGTCCTGTAGTCGATCGTCAAATCTTCGATGATTAGCATGGTGTCGGTCTCATTCTCTCCTTTGCTCGAACTGTCCGGTTACCGGCTTGCTTACGCGGATAGCAGCAGCTTGCGCAAGTAGGCGGCGATTTCCGGAGAGTTACCGCGTCGAATGAGACTTTCCAGTTCCCCGCCCGGAATGCGATCGATCATATCGTTGAATGTTTCCATGGCTTTGACGCCTTCGCGAACCGCTTCCAGACCGTCTTCCCGATAGGGATATTGGTCGATCGACAGCCAGCCGTCATAACCTGTCCGCTTCAGCCAGTAGAAAAACTCCAGCGTCTCGATCGTATGCACGCTTCCGACGATCATATCGTCGTCCCAGTGACGGTAATTGTCGTTCATATGCACGTGGAACAGCTTGTTCCCGTATTTCTTGAGCAGCGCCACCGATTCGGCAGGCGTTTCATACGCATTGAGCGCATGGCCGAAATCGATCGTGACCCCGACGTTATCCAAGCCGATCTCTCCTGCAATGAGCAATGAGGTCGCCGCGGTGCCGAGGAAGCAATGCGTTCTTGGCTCCTTCGGCTTGTATTCCAGGCTGATCTTGACATCCGGGCGATATCGGCAAGCTTCGCGAATGCCTTCGGCAAACCAGTCGCGTTCCTGGATGTAATCCGATTGGAACAAATAATCGTAACCGTCTTGTCCGGGCCATATCGAGATCAGATTGCTCCCAAGCTCGACCGCCGCGTCGATCATCTCCTTCGTATGCGCCACGGCGGCTTCCCTTACCGCCCGATCTTTGGCGCCGAAGCTGCCGTTCTTCCATTTCATCTGCCCAAAATGATCGGGAATGATCGTGACGAGCTTCAGCTCGCAATGCTCCAGTTGCGTTTTGATTTCCGCGACGTTCTTCTCGGTGATATGCCAGGTGCCGACCAGTTCGACGCCGGTCACTTGCGGGATTTGCTTGACGCGCTCGAACAGCTCGGCTATTGAATAAGGTCGATCATAGCCTCCTGCGACGTAACGATCCGCGCAGCTTCCTACGTTCGATAAGATCACGGAGTATCGTGCGCACATCCGTAAACAGCCCCTCTCCACAAATTAGATTTCTACATATCCAGTCTATTGAAACGATCCGCATATGTATTTACCTTATGTGTGAAAGATGAGGCGCCTTAAAAATCAACTGCGGCCTTTGCGGGACGAACAAATTTGCACAATATTGGACTCTGTCATCTGTCCATCACATTCGTGCTCGTCATATGACCTTTCACATTTTCCAATGTAAGGAAGAAAGCTTTGGCATCTGCGGGAATTGCGCATTCAATCGTTTCTGCGTCGCCATGCGCAGCAACTTGAACTTCCGCGCTCAACCACTTCCGGTCCGGATCGCCGGCACTCTCCTCCACGCTATACACGAGATTGGCATGGCGAATGGGATAAGCACATCTATATCTCAATCGTACACGCGCTTCGCCCTCTTCCGAACGCACGTCCAGAATTTGCGGCAACGCAGATCCCTCTTTTGTCTGGGAATCGGCATAGACGAAAAATTCTTTCGTCCCCCATGGAACCTGGTAATTATGTTCCCATTCCTTAGCGACTCTGAGCATCGCATGGCCTCCTGCCAAGCGCGCGGTCCTCTGCCAGCTGTTCAAATAAAAGCAAGGATCGTTCGCACCGGTGGCAAGAAAGATCGGCTTCGTCGATTGCTGAATATAGCGGCTGGAGTCGAAAGACTCGTGCCAGAGTCTACGTCTGCTCTCGCTCAATTGGAAGAGCTGGCTTTGCCAGCTTGAACTCTCGGCCAGAAAACCCGAAGCGTAGACAGCCATTGCGTAAGCGATCCGATCATCGAGTCCGCGGACGATCTGGACCGTATAGCCTCCCCAGGAAATGCCCATCAAGCCGATGCTGCCTGCCTCCACTTCCGGCTGCTCCGCAACAATCGACACTCCCCGAATGACCGCCGCCACAGCGTGGTAGAGCCACATATTCGTCGACGAATCCGACGAAATATCCAGGAAGAGGCTCTTGTCCGTCTGATCGGGCCCGCCGTCTTCCAACCGCTCGCCATCCGGTCCGTTCCCGAATAAATCCATGGCGAACGCTGCGTATCCTCGCGCGGCCCATTGCTCCGTCCATTCGGGAAACGCCCTGCCCGCGCCTCCATGCACCAGCACGATTGCCGGAAGAGGCCGGCGATCCTTGTTGGGCAAAGCATAATGCGCAAAAACCCGCGTGGGCTTGCCCCGATAAGGCACGCTTTCGTAATAAACATGAAACGTATCGAACGTCTCTCGTTCCTCCGTTCTCTCGATTCGAAAGTTCGGGGTTTCGGTTAATCGCTCCACTTCCCAAGGTCCCGTAAACTTCGTTCCGCTCACACAACCGCCTCCTTCATGTATTGGCCGACCTTTGCAGGTTCTTCCCTTCCCCAAGCGAATCCCTTATACTAGTCTTGAGGAGAACTGCCGGAACTCCCGGACAGCGGAAAGGACTGAGAAAGATGTACATCCGAGAGTATAATCACTTCATCTCAGACCGTAAAGGCCAAGTCATCGGAGGAATCCATCCCTATCACGAAGTGCTGTACGTTTTTAACGGCGAATTCAATATTCATTGGATTGGAAGCGTGTTCAGGACAAAAGCGCCCGCTCTCTTCATCTTCCCTCCGTCGTCGCCGCATCAAATCGAGCAAATATCGTCCCTGCTGGAATGCTGGTTCGTAGAGCTGCGTCCGCAGAGTACCGAATATGTGCCTGATCTGGAAAATCTCAACATCTGGAATCTGGCGCAAAGCCAGAATCTTGGACAGCCGGACGACTATATCGATATGTCCGCCACGATCCATTCCATTCAACAAGCGATTCTTGACGACCTGCCGAGAAACTGCGACGAATCCTTCCTGCACATCATGGCTTGCGATATTCAAAAGCTGTTGCTGCAGGTCAATTATTGCGCGCAAAAAAAGCGTCATCCGCAAGAGCGGCTGACCTCGCATTCCCTTCCGGATCGATGGTCCGCGCAGAGCTTCATCTACAGCCAAATCCGTCACATGGAAGATAACTATATGCACGATATTTCTCTGGAGGAAATCGCCAAGCGTTCCGGTTACACCCCCTCCTACATCATCCGCTTGTTCAAAGAGATGACGAATCTTACGCCGCTGCAATACCTGTATGAATTGCGAATGGATGCCGCTACCTCTTATTTGCAATCCACCCCTATGAGCGTGCAGAAAATCGCCGAGACCGTCGGATTTCCGAATATCCACTATTTCAGCAGGATGTTCAAAAAAAAATTCGGCGAAAGCCCGACCGAGTGGAAGAAATCCCACACTCAATAGCCGTTACGAAGATGTACATCCCAAAGGCCTGTCGTCGCCAGTACCGCCATCCAGCTGCAAAAAAATAGGCCAACCAGAGAACTCTGGCTGACCTCATCAAGGATGCGCTGGCACAGCGAATCTGGCAAGCGCTTTTTCACGTCTGCATCAGATCAACGCGATCGCAAGCAACGTGAACAGCGACAGCGCCAATATCCCGCCGCCGCCGAAGCCGTAACCGTACCCGCCGAAGCCGAAGCCCGGCCCGAACCAGCCGGATACTTTCGCTTTGCCGGATTTTTTGCCCTTTTTGCCGGCTAACCAGGCGCCGCCGAGCGGGCGCAAATAGACGTTCTCCCGATCGACGCCGACGATGACGCCTTCGTAGCACTCGCCGCAATGCGTATGAATTCGAACCGTGCGGTTCAAGTGGCTCATGCACAACTGGTACATGTCTTCCATTCCGCTTTACCCTCCCTTACATCTGGTGACAAGGCATTAATACAATATGAGCGGCATCCGTCCGAAGTTTGGACGAACGGCGGAATGTGCTCATATCACCGGATTAGGAGTTCCCGCCAAATTGATCCGGTCCGGTCGATCGTCAATCCGACCGGCATGACCGTCGCCGCGGCGAGCGGCGGCGCAAGCGCTCCAACTCCATCGTCTCCTCCTCGTTGCTCCCTGTCCCATCGTTCTGCTTGCTCCATCGTTCCATCCCCCCGCCTTGCTCCAATCCCCTGAGCCGTTCGGACAGAGGATCCGCTATTTGTGAAAAAAACTGGTTTTGGGGCACCTTCGCGGACACAGGATCCGTTATTTGGCTCAGAGATGGCGATTTCGGCCGTTTATCATCGAAATAACGGATCGTCTGTCCGAATCGCCATCAAAATAAGGGGGTTTCGGCAAAATAAGGTCTTCTGTGTCCGATAGCGACAGAAAACCGGAGCCCGCCCGCGGCGCTCCGGTCAACAGCTTCCTATTGGGCGATCGATAACTCGAATCCCGGCTTCGCCTCCTCCGCTTCCAACAGCCGTTCGAGCCCTTCCCTGATCCGAACCGTTTCTCCGATCACGATCAGCGCGGGGTTCGAGAGCGCCATCCGCGCGGCCAGCAGATGGATGTCGGCCAGCGTGCCGACGACGATCCGTTCGTCGGGAAGAGTCGCCCGCTCGATCAAGGCGACCGGCGTCGAAGCCGCCTTCCCGTGACGGAGCAGCTCGGCCCGGATTTCGCCGAGCTTGCCGACGCCCATGTAGACGACGAGCGTGTCGACGCCGCGAGCGAGCAAGTCCCAGCGGATTCGCGCTTCGCGGTCGTGACAGCGATTGCCCGTCACGATCGCCACCGAGCCGGCGATTCCCCGGTGCGTCAGCGGAATCCGCGCGCTCGCGGCGGCGCCGATCGAAGAGGTGATTCCGGGCACGATCTCGCACGGAATCCCCCGCTCGGCAAGCGCCAGTGCTTCTTCCCCGCCCCTTCCGAAGACGAGGGGGTCGCCTCCCTTCAGCCGCACCACGATGCTGCCCCGAAGAGCGTACGCGGCCAGCGTCTCGTTGATCTCGTCCTGCGGCGCGGCGTGGCGCCCCGGCGCCTTGCCGCAATAAATCTTCACCGCGCCCGGCTTCGCGTAAGCAAGCAGCTCCTCGTTCGCCAATCGATCGTACAGGATGACGTCCGCCTCCCGAATGCGTTTCAGCGCCTTGACCGTGATCAATTCGGGATCTCCCGGTCCCGCGCCGACGATGGACACCTTGCCGGGCTTCATCTCGATTCCCCCTGGATTTTGACGTACAGCGCCCCGCTTTCCCGATCGATTTCCGTCTCGAACGTTGCGATGCAGCCGTCGTCCGGCTCCTGAACTTTGCCGTCGCGCAAGTCGATCCGCCAATCATGAAGCGGGCAGTGAACGAACTCGCCGCACACCATGCCTTCGGACAATTTGCCGCCCTTATGGGGACAGCGATTCTCTACTGCCTTCACTTCCCCGCCGGCAAGCCTGAATACGGCGATCTCGGTATCCCGGAATCGAAACGTGCGCGCCCCCTTAACGTCGATGTCGGACACGTTGCCGATCAGCAATTTGGTCATGGCCCTCTCCCTCGCTCTATTTAGCTTTGCACCGCGCTTGCCGGCGCCAGCGCTTCGAAGTTTTTGCGCAAATCCTTGTCGCCGATAATTTCCTTCCACGGATCCTCCGTATGCGCGAGCGCCGTCCGAATCCGCTCCGCCAGCGCAAGCCGATCCTCGCGCTTCGCCAACGCGCTCTTCACGTAATCGAGCCCGACTCTCTCGACCCAGACGGACGTTCTTTCGTTCCACTGGGCGTTCTCCCGGTACAATTGCAAGAACGCGCTCGCGTATTCGACCACTTCGTCCTCCGTCTTGACGACGCACAGCAGCTCGGTCGCCCGAACGTGAACGCCCCCGTTCCCGCCGACGTGCAGCTCCCAGCCTCCGTCGATGGCCACGACGCCGAAGTCTTTGATCGTCGCCTCCGCGCAGTTTCTCGGGCATCCCGATACGGCCAGCTTCACCTTGGCCGGCGTGTTCAGCCGCTCGAATTCCTTCTCCAGCCGAATGCCCATCGCCATCGAGTCCTGCGTGCCGAAGCGGCAGAACGTGCTTCCCACGCACGTCTTTACCGTCCGCAGCGCCTTGCCGTAGGCATAGCCGGAAGGCATGTCGAGCTCCTCCCACATGCGCGGCAAGTCTTCCTTCTTCACGCCGAGCAGGTCGATCCGTTGTCCGCCCGTGATTTTCACGAGCGGCACCTCGAATTTCTCCGCCACCTCGGCGATCTTCTTCAATTCCTTCGGCGAGGTAACCCCGCCGTACATGCGGGGAACGACGGAATACGTCCCGTCCTTCTGAATGTTCCCGTGGTAGCGTTCGTTCGTGAACCGGGATTCCTTCTCGTCCTTGTATTCCGCCGGCCAGAGCATCCCGAGATAATAGTTGAGGGAAGGACGGCACTTGGAACAGCCTTCCGGCTGCCGCCATCCCAGCACGTTCATCGTTTCCTTGACGCTTTTGAGACCCATGCGCTTGATCTCCGCCACGATCTCGTCGCGGCCGAGCGTCGTACAGCCGCAGATGCCTTCCTTGGCCGGCTCCCCGGCCGCGTCGCCCGCGTAGATTCTCAGCAATCCTTCGACCAGAGGCTTGCAGCCGCCGCATGAGCCCGAAGCCTTCGTGCAAGCTTTAATCTCGCCGACGGTCGCGCAGCCTTTGGTTCGGATCGCCTCCGCGATCGCTCCTTTGGATACGCCGTTGCACCCGCAGACGATCTCGTCGTCCGCCATCGCCTCCAGTCTGCCGTCGGGACCGGAAGCGGGAGCTCCGGCTTGGAAGCCGAGCAGCAGCTCCTTCTCCCTGCCCTTGACGGATTCGCCTTTCCGCATGAGGGAAAACAACGAGGCTCCGTCTCCCGTATCGCCGAACAGCACCGCCCCGATCAGCTTGTCGTCCCTCAGCACGAGCTTCTTGTACACGCCTTCGACCTCGTCCTGATAACGCATCGACCGCGAGCCCGGCGGCTCGTCGAACTGTCCCGCGGAGAAGACGTCCACGCCCGACACCTTCAGCTTCGTCGAAGTTACCGAACCCGCGTAGCCTTCCGTTTCCGCGCGCGCGAGCCGCTTGGCCAGAACCGCGCCTTGCTCGTACAGCGGAGCGACCAGGCCGTAAGCGATGCCCCGGTGCTCGGCGCATTCCCCGACCGCGTAGATGTCCGGCACGTTCGTCTCCATGAAATCGTTAACGACGATGCCGCGATTCACGTCAATGCCGGCCGCTCTCGCCAGTTCGACGTTCGGCTTGATGCCGACCGCCATGACGATCAGATCGGCCTCCGTCTCGGAGCCGTCGGCGAAGCGCAGTCCCTTCGCGCGATTTTTGCCATAGATGGATTCCGACTGTTTGCTCAGCAGGAACTTCATGCCTTGGGCTTCCAGCTCCCGCTGCAGCATCTTGGCGGCGGTCTCGTCCAACTGCCGTTCCATCAGGTAGCGATGGAGATGGACGACCGCGACGTCCATTCCCAGATGGAGCAATCCGCGGGCCGCTTCGAGCCCGAGCAGCCCGCCGCCGATGACGACCGCATTCCTGTAAGACCGGGACGCGGCCTGCATCGTCTCGCAATCCTGAATATCCCGGAAAGCGATGACTCCTTCTTTGTCCGCTCCCGGAAGCGGCAGCATGAACGGGTTCGAGCCGGTGGCCAAAATCAGCGAATCGTATTCCGCTTCGGCGCCGAGATGCGAGACGACCTTGCGCGCGGCCGTATCGATGCGGACGACCCGGTGTCCCGCATAAAGCCGGATGCCGTTCTCCGCGTACCAGTCCCAATCGTTGATGACGATCTCCTTCATATCCGCTCCGCCCGCCAGTACGGAAGACAACATGATCCGGTTATAGTTCGGATGCGGCTCCGCGCCGAAGATCGTAATTTCGTATGCGCCCGGCGCCAGCTTCAGAAGATGCTCGATCGCCCTGACGCCCGCCATTCCGTTCCCGATCAGCACCAGCTTTTTCGGATGTGCCATGTGATTGCCCCTCTCCCCGCGTGGTTTGAAACTAAAAAAAGCCCGCTTCGCCCGCGGACCGATAAGGATCCGCAAGGGCGAAGGCAGGCTTCGTTGCCGCTTCGTAACGAATACGACGTTGTATTCGCGAATGGATTACCACCAATTTATAACATCGGCAGCACTTTGTCAATATACATGACATTAAAAAGAATCAACTCGACATGAGATTGTCATTTGTGTTATATAAAATTACATCATCAAGATCGGATGACCGGGGTCTTGTTCGTCTTATAGAGAGGAGAGGAATTATGCGATCTTTGTTGGTTATTCACAATCGGGCGACGACTTCCGACGGCAATTCGCCCCCCGTTCCGAAGACGCTGCTGCCGGAGTTCGTCCTCCGTTCCGGCGGCTACTCCGTTTCCAAGACCGATCGCGCCGAGCAAGCCGGCAAACTGCTGGCCGATGCGGACGCCGCGGTTCTTCACCTGCCGATCGCCGATATCTCGCATTGGGGCGCATTGCTGCTGAAACAAAAAGTCGTGCCCCTGCTCTGGTGGTGCAGCGACGCCGCCGCGGCCCTGTCCGCCGAAGCCTGCGAAGACCACGTGATGGTCGACGGAGTGCTTACGCCGGACATGAAGCCGCAACAATTGCATTGGGCGCTCCACTTCGGCGCCAAGCAATGCTTCGAGCGCCGGCAATGGCAGCTGGAACGCAAGCAATTGCTGTCCCGCATCGAAGAGCGCAAATGGATCGACATGGCTAAGGGCATCTTGTGCGAGATCAAAAACATTACCGAATCGGAAGCGTACGATCTGCTTCGCAAGCAAGCGATGAACGAGCGCAAACGGATCGTCGACGTCGCGACTTCGATTGTGAATGTGTACCAATTGATTCAGGACCAGAAAAAAGGGGGCGCCAAACGATGATCAAGCTGTTGAAAGAAGTCGCCAGAGGCAAGCGGGGGGCCCGCGACCTGACCTACGAGGAAGCCGCCGAGGCGGCGGAAGCGATCCTCTCGCTCAAGGCGACGCCGGCGCAGATCGGCGCCTTCTTCATCGCCGAACGGATCAAGCTGGAAAGCGTCGAGGAACTGGAAGCGTTCGTGCATGCGTGCCGCAAGTACGCCGACCGTTCGGAATCCAGACAGGGACTCGACTGCGCGGGGCCGTACGACGGCCGCAAAGCTTCTTTTTACGCGACTTTCGCGACCTCCTTCGTCCTCGCCGCGGCCGGGGTGCCGGTGACGCTGCACGGAACGGCCTCCCTCCCGCCGAAATGGGGCATCACGCTCCAGGATATCATCTCCGCCTCCGGCATCGATCTCGCCGCGTGCTCGCGCGAAGGCAGCCTTCGGGCCGCTGGGGATACGGGCGTTCTGTACGCGATGTCCGAGCTGTGGTGTCCTCCCTTGGGCGGCTTGCGCCAAATCCGGGAAGAGCTCGGCATGCGCACCGTGCTGAACACCGCGGAGAAGCTCATCGACTACACCCTCTCCCCTTACTTGGCGTTCGGCGTGTATCACAACACCGTATTCGACCGTTCGGCCAGATTGCTGTCGAAGCTCGGCTACCGCAAAGCGCTGATCGTTCAAGGCGCCGAAGGCTCGGAGGATTTGTTCATCGACCGCCCGACCCGGGTGTACGTCGTCGAGAACGGCGATTTCCGGCTGCAGATTATCGATCCGGAATCGCTCGGCCTCGAGGCCCCCCTCCCGAATCAAGAATGGACGGCGCAAGAGCAACTCGCGACCACAATCGCCGTCCTTCAAGGAGAAGCCGATATCGCTTATATCAATCAAGTGCTGCTTAACGGCGCCGCCCGGTTGCGGCTGACCGACCGCGTCGGCTCCCTCGAAGAGGGCGTGTACACTTGCAAAGCGCTCCTCGACAGCGGCGCGGCGCTCGCCGCCTACGAATCGTGGAGATCGGCGTTGCTCGGACAGAACACGGCCATCGGACAGTAGCTGGCACGCGCGAAAAAGAAGGATGTCCCGCAAGGCCCGGCAAGGACCCGCGGGACATCCTTGTTTTGCTCGTTCATAGGGGCTCGACCTTGACGGCCCCGACCTTGAAGTCCGGCATTCGGCAATGCGGATCCAGCGCCGGATTCGTCGTCAGATTGACGTTCTGAACGCCTCCCCAGTGCATCGGGATAAAAACGGTGTCCTCGCGGATGCCGCTCGATAGCCGGCTTCTCACAATGACCGTTCCCCGGCGGGAGGTCACGCGCACGAGCTCTCCTTCCTCGATCCGGTGCTTCCGCGCCGTCCGGGGATGAATTTCCGCGACGTTCTCGATTTCCCGCGCCGCCAGCGCGGGACTCCGCCGCGTCTGCACGCCCGTCAAGTAATGGGACAAGACGCGGCCGTTCGTCATGAGCAACGGATACTCCTCGCTCGCATCCTCCTCCGGACCGCGATTGTTCACGACCGCGAACGCGGCCAAGCCGTCCTCATGCGCGAAACTGCGCGCGAACAACCGCTTTTCGCCGGGATGCTCCGCCGAAGGGCAAGGCCAATAGACCCCCTCCTCTCTTCGCAGCCTGTCGTACGTAATGCCGTAATAATCCGCCGCCCCTCCTCGGCTTGCCAGCCGCAGCTCGTCGAAGATCTCTTCCGGAGAGCGAAACGCGAACTTCTCTCCGCATCCGAGCCTCTCGGCCAATCGGCACAGGATCTGCCAGTCGTGCCGCGCTTCGCCCGGCGCGGCGCGAACCGCTTCCCGGAGCAATACGCGCCCTTCCAGATTGGTCAGCGTCCCCGTGTTTTCCAAATAAGACGTAACGGGCAGCACGATGTCCGCCAGTTGCGCCGTTTCCGAGAGAAACATATCGGCCACGACCAGGAAGTCGAGTCCGACGAGCGCCTCCTCGACCAACCCCGCGTTCGGATTCGAAACAATCGGATTCGAACCCATGACGAAGAGCGCGCGAATGTCCTTCTTATGCGCGAGCTCCATCATCTCGTAGGCGGACACGCCCTTTCCCGGCAGCTCGTTCGGATCGATTCCCCAGACGCCGGCGACGTATTCGCGGTCCTTCGCGTTCTCGATCAGCCGGTATCCGGGAAGCTGATCCGCTTTCTGGCCGTGCTCTCTTCCGCCCTGCCCGTTGCCCTGTCCCGTAATCGCGCCGTAACCGCAGCTTTCCCGGCCGATCTTCCCCGTGACGAGCACGAGATTCAGGAAATTGCGCACGGCCATATGTCCGTCGCTGTGTTGCTCCACGCCTCTGGCCGTAAAGATCATGCCCGTCTTCGCCTTGCCGTAAGCGAGCGCGGCCCGCCGGATGTCCGATTCGCGCACACCTGTCAAGGCGGCGATCTCCTTCGCGTCCAGCCCATCCAGATGAGCCTTCAGCTCCGCGAAGCCTTTCGTCCGCTCGCGAATAAAAGACGGATCCTCCAACCCTTCGTCCACAATCGCCTTCAACATTCCGTTCGCGATCGCTGCATCCGTTCCCGGCTTGACCTTCAGATGCAAGTCGGCGAGGGCCGACGTCCCGGTCTCGCGGGGATCGATCACGATGATGAACGCCCCGTTCTCCTTCGCTTTCGTGAAGTACGGCATGAGCGTCGGCTGGCAATCCGCGATGTTCGTGCCCGCGAGAACGATGCAGGCCGCCTGCGGGATTTCCGACAAGCGGTTCGTCAACCCCCGGTCGATGCCGAACGTCTTCACGCCGGCGGAGGCCGCGGAGGACATGCAGAACCTGCCGTTGTAATCGATATAACGGGTGCGCAGCGCGACTCTCGCGAACTTGCCGAGCAAATAGGCCGTTTCGTTCGTCAGCGAGCCCCCGCCATAGACGCCGACCGCATCGTTCCCATACGTCAGCCGGATCGCGGACAGCCGCTCTTCGATCGCGTCGAACGCTTCCTCCCAAGAAACGCGAACGAACTCGCCCCCGACTTTCATTAGCGGAACCCGCAATCTTTCCCGACTTATCGCGTGCTGGTGGGCGTTCTTGCCCTTGACGCACAGCCGACCCTCGGAAGCCGCGTTAGGCGCCCCTTCCGCCCGGTAAACCGCGCGCGCGCCGGGCGACGCCTCCGCTTTGATCGTCATCTTGCATTGGACGCTGCAGAACGGGCATTGCGTCACCCCGCCCGCTGCCGCCTCGGCGTTCATGCCTTCGCTCATCATCCCGGACCTAACCGCCATGGACGACCCTCCTCTCCGATTTCTCGTCCGGCGCATGCCGGTCCTTGTGCCATCGATTCAGCCACTCTTCGCGGACGTCCGGATCGAGCAGCTTCTCCCGCAGAGCGACTAATCCGGTTCTGTCCAACCACCGCCACAGCGACTCTCCGAATACCGCGGCTTCCCGATATCCCTGAAAACAAGATACGGCCACCTCGAGCGCTTCCTCTTCGTTCGGAACGACGGCAAGCAATTGCGCCTGGCGTACGGGACGCTCCGCATGACCCCCAACGTAGATCTCCCAGCCCGCCGGCGCCGCGAACAGCCCGAGCTCCCTCGTCAGCCACCCGGAGCGCTCCGAAGTCGAGCGACCCGCCGCGATCGCGATCGTCACCGGGCCGGGCATAGGAATGCGGAAGAGCCTTCGCTCCAGCTCCTTGCCGAGTCGAACGGCAACGTCTTCGCCGCCCCGATCGCCGGCCACGACGAACACTTTCGCGAAGTGCCCTGCTCCTTCCGCCGATTCGTTCGACAGCCCCAGCTCCCTGGCGACGGCCTCGGCTTGCCGGCGGCGAACGCCGGGCAAGACGAGCCTCCCCTCCCCCGTCAGTCTCCCGTAGGGGAGGGCGAACTTGTCGAGCACGTCCGCGATCCGGCGCAGCTGATCCGCCCGAACGACGCCGGCGAACAGCTTCGGCATGACGGACACGACATCGCCCGTCTCCGGCAACGGATCGACCGGCGCGCCCATATAATAACGAATCGCAGCCCTGCACACCGAACAGCCGTCGGGCCGAATCCAGCCCAACGCGCGCATCGCCTGCGGGACATCCGTGTACGTTGCGCCGGCCAGCGCTTCTTTCAGAGCTGGATGACTCAGCTTGGCGCAGCCGCATATCGCCGGTTCTTCGCGCCGTTCCCGGACGCCTCCGTTCATCGCGAACTTGACGACGGCCGATACCGCCCGCTTGCAGCCGCCGCACGATCCGGACGCCTTCGTTCGGTCTCTTACCTGCTCTACCGTCTTTAATCCGCCCTCCAGCACCACTTCCGCGATCGCGCCTTTGCTCACGCCGTTGCATTGGCACACGATCTCATGGTCCGGGATGGAACCGACGTCCTCCGCACCCCCCTCCTCCGCTTGCCGGGCTTCGCCCCGAACGAGGGCGGAGACGTCGGCTCCTTGACGAAGCAGGCCGAGCAGCGAATTCGACTCGCCGATATTGCCGTACAGAATCGCGCCGGCGACCCTGCCGTCCCTGGCCGTCACTTTTTTGTACGTTCCGTTGATTCCGTCGTACTGCTGAAGCGCCACCGTCGCCTCCGGATCGTTCGTATCCCCCGCCGAGAAGAGGTCGACGCCGGACACCTTCAATTGCGCGAACGGCACGGAACCCCGGTACGGTTCGGTCTCCCGCCCGCCAAGCACTTTCGCCAGCACCTTCCCCTGTTCGTAGAGCGGGGCAACAAGGCCGTATACGATCCCGCGATGCTCGGCGCATTCGCCGACCGCGTAAATATCCGGGACGTTCGTCCGCAAGTAATCGTCGACGACGAACGCCCGGTTCGTCCAGATGCCTCCCGACTTCGCAAGCGCCACGTTCGGACGAATCCCGACGGCCATGACGATCAAGTCGGCTTGCAGCTTCGTGCCGTCCGCGAAGGCGATGCCCTCGGCGCGCTTGCGCCCGGCGATTCTCGCCGTCGTCTTGCCGAACAGGAAGCGCATGCCTTGGCGGGTCAGCTCCGCCCGCAGCAATTCCGCGGACATCTGATCCAGCTGCCGGTTCATCAGGTACGGGGCATTGTGAACGACCGTTACCTCCATGCCCAGATTGAGAAGACCGCGCGCCGCCTCCAGCCCGAGCAGCCCGCCGCCGATGACAGCCGCCTTCCGGTAGGCGCGCGCGGCTTCCATCATCCGCTCGCAATCGTCCACGCTGCGAAAGCCGATCACGCCCGGCTTCCCGACGCCGGGCAACGGCGGGATGAACGCGGACGAACCCGTCGCGAGCAGCAGCCGGTCGTAAGCCTTCGCAAAGCCGGACGCCGTCGCGACCGTCCGGGCTTCCGGATCGATCCGGACAACCTCCTCCCCCGCATGAAGCCGAATGCCGCGCTTCTCGTACCATTCCCAGCCGTGCGTCACGATATCGTCCAAGGAAGCGTCCCCTTGCAGCACCTTCGAGAGCAAAATCCGGTTATAATTGGGACGCGGCTCGCTGCCGAAGATCGTGATGTCGTAAGCGTCCGGCGCAATCGCGCACAATTCTTCCACGCACCTGACGCCGGCCATGCCATTGCCGACCACGACGAGATTAGGTTTGCCCATGCCGCCTGCCAGCCTCCTTTTCCTTGCCGCATCTCTTAAAAACGATCTTTCCTCCCTGCCGGGCGACAGAACATCAAAAGCCCGCCCCTTACGCGAAGGGAGCGGGCGCCGTTGCCATTGCCGCGCACATCGTTGTGCCGCGCGATATTCACCTGACCTAAGCATAATGAAATCCGAAATTAATGTCAACTATATTAACGCAACTTTTCCCCCTTTAAAACAAAACACAGAATTCAGAAAATTTTGCAGCAACTTTATTGACATTAAGTTTACATTTTTTTATAATTCGGATTGGGTTCACAATGCAGTGACCGAAATGAATCCGGCGCGCACAACGGGGTGGCGCCTTAGGCAACGAGGCCGCAATTCTTCCTTCGGGGAAGATGCGGCCTCTTCGTGCGTTTCGATAAACTTAAAGGAGCGAGATCCCATGGAAAACAAAGGATTCTGGCAAAGCGGGCATAAGCCGTCGCTTTTCAGCGCATTTCTGTATTTCGACGTCAGCTTTATGGTCTGGGTGCTCATCGGCCCGCTTGCCGTCATTATCATGAACGATTATCCGATGGACCCGGTCCAGAAGGCGAATCTCGTCGCCCTTCCCGTGCTCGGGGGATCGATCCTGCGGCTCGTATTCGGCTTTCTCACCGATTACATCGGTCCGAAACGCACCGGTCAGCTCGGGCTGCTGCTCACGACCTTGCCGCTCGTCTGGGGATGGCAGTTCGTTCGTTCTCTGGACGACCTGTACATCGTGGCCCTGCTTCTGGGAGTCGCGGGCGCCTCGTTCGCCGCCGCGCTCCCCCTGGCCAGCCAGTGGTATCCGAAGCAGCACCAAGGACTTGCGATGGGCATCGCGGGCGCGGGCAACAGCGGAACGGTGTTCGCGACCTTGTTCGCGAACCGGCTCGCCCAGCATTACGGCAGCTGGGAAGCGGTGTTCGGCCTTGCGCTGATTCCGATCGTCGCCGTGCTGATCGGCTTCTCGATCTTCGCCAAGGACAGTCCGAACCGGCCCGAGCCCAAGAAGCTGTCGCAATACGCCAACGTGCTGAAGCAGCGGGATACGTGGCTGTTCTGCATTTTGTACAGCGTAACGTTCGGCGGTTTCGTCGGCATGTCGAATTACTTGACCATCTTCTTCAATACTCAGTACGGGTTATCCGCCGTCCGCGCCGCGGACTTCACGACGATCTGCGTCATCGCGGGCAGCTTTTTCCGGCCGGTCGGCGGTTTCCTCTCCGATCGGATCGGCGGCATCCGCATGCTGACGATTCTCTACGGCGGCGCGTTCGCGATGTTCGCCTTGGTCGCCACGCTCCCGTCGCTGCCCGTCGTCACGGCGCTGTTGTTCGCGGGCATGATGTGTCTGGGCGCAGGCAACGGCTCGGTCTTCCAGCTCGTTCCGCAACGGTTCGGCAACGAGATCGGTCTCGTGACCGGCATCGTCGGAGCGGCGGGAGGATTGGGCGGCTATGCATTGCCGATGCTGCTCGGCAGCTTATACCAGTCTGCCGGATCCTACACGCCGGGCTTCCTGGTCATCGGCGCCATCGCCCTCGCCTGCATCGCCCTGCTGTTCATCGTGCAAGGCGCTTGGAGAAGAACGTGGAGCGGCCAAGGCGGCGTAGCCAAAGTCGAGAAGCTCGGGCCAGCTTCGTGATGCGATCGCAAGCCCGGCGCCGGCCGATCGCGGGAGATTCCCTCCCGCTCAAGCTTCAAAAGTAAAACGAATTTTTGAGCAATGATATGAGATGAAAAATTGGCGATCGAACCGTCGGGTATGTGGGACATAGAAAGAAAGGAGAACGCGATCACAGCGTTCTCCGTCTGCCTTTCCAGCATTATCCTCCATCGCCGCGCCACATTTACTCTAGCTCTATGTTTTGACTTATCATCCGCGGAATTAAACTTTACTGATGCTCCTTTCTGTACGGCAACGATTTTTTGTTGGAACGGAATTCGTTGGGCGTGACGCCGAATTTCTTTTTAAAGCGCAAAGCGAAATAAGACTGGCTGGAGAAGCCGGTTTTTCTGGCGATTTCGTCGATCGAATACGTGCTCTGGCCGAGCAGTTCCTTCGACTTGCCGAGTCTGAGATCCGATACATATTCGGAGTAGTTTTGCCCGGTCACTTCTTTGAAGAGCTTGCTGAAATATTGCGGGCTAATCCCCAGCATATCGGCCATGAAGTCGGAAGACAGATTCGGATCGCCATAGTTCCCTTCAAGATAGTCCAGAATTTTTTCGATCAGGACGATATTTTTGTTGTGGCGCTTGTCAGTGAGCTTCTGGCTGATCGCTAAGTAATAATCGAGCAGACGCTGCTCGACCTCCCAGATCCATTCCGCGTCCCGAATCAAGCCGGTTCCCAATTCGGAATGCCCTTCGCCCAAATTCAAGCTTTTCGCCAGCCCGGCCGAATGAATGGACAACTGCGTGATCGTGAACACGGCATGATCATAGGTCATTGTTTTCGTCGATTCCACTAGCTCGCCGAGGGCCTGCTTCATCCGATTTTGATCGTTCGATTTCACCGCCTCCATAATTTTCTTCTCCTGCGCGGCCGGATAAGCGAAGCCGGCATTCAACCGGGCAGCAATTTTCTCCTGGTACAAGACGGTTTCCCAGCCCCACAGAAAGCGATAGTTGAGCCACTCCAATGCGGACTGGAACGAACGGCCCAGTTGGCTCACCTCCTCGACTCTCTCCCCGATGGCCACCGTAACGGAAAATTTCAAATATTTCGCGATGGACGACTGGATCCTCTCGCTCAGCAGGATCACATTGTCCGCGGAAAGCGTGCCTGACGCGCCTTCGGTATTCAGCATCAGCACGGCGATATTTTCATCCCACATGAAGCATTCGTTTTTGGCTCGCTCGCTTGCAATTTCCGAAGCGATGTTGCAGATGGCGAAGTGCAGCAGCGTCCGCTCCCTTTCATCGTATTTGGTTTTGAAGGCTTCGAAACGGTCGATTTTAAACAGCAAAATAACAAAGCTCCGCGGATCCAGCGCTACGCTCAGAAATTTGAATTTGTGGTCCAGGTTGCGGTTGTCGGTCGGAATTTCGTTCAAAAGCTGTCTTAAAAAGTTTTCCTTTAAAATCGGCTGGCTTTCCTTCGACGATTGCTTTAAGGCCATCATCTGCTTGTCGAAGGGAGAATAGATTTTGCGGGCGATGAACAGCGATGCGACGATGGCAACGAGCAGCACGATCGAGCAGATCGTCCACACGATCGTTTTCAGATCGCGCATGCCCTTGGTCAGATAGCTATAGGAAGTGAAACTGACGAATGTCCAGTTCGGCATCGGCGAGGACACGTAGGTGACGAGCGTTTTTTGATGACCGATCTCCGTGATGAAGTCGCCGGAATCCTGTTTCGAGGCTACGATGTTCTGAATGAAAGAGATACCGCTCAGGTCGCTGACCGGACCGAAATGATCCAGCTCCGAAATGACGTTGCCGTTTCGATCGATAATGACGACGGAGCTGCCGTCGGAGGCGTTCATCGAATTGATCAGGCTTTGCAAGTAGCTGACGGAAATATTGACGATCACCGAACTGTCGGTGCCCCGTGCATAGGACGGGAGATCGGAAAAAATATAGGTCAGCACCTTCGAGCTAACGTTTTTCCCGTTGATCGAATACGACAAGGTTCTCGGGATGAAGTGATATCTTTGTTGGAGGTAACGCTCCTTATGTTGGATAAACTCCCGATCGTTCTGCTCGACGTTTAATGTCGTGCTCACATACTTATCCAATTTTTTATTGTATAGATATACCGAATGAACGGCCGGATTGGAAGCCATCATTTTCGTCAATTTGCCGTCGATCATCAGCATGTCCTGGGGGGAAAGCGTGTCCGAGTAGATCGCATTGATGATCTCGTTGTCGTTCAGCAGCGTGTTGCCGAATGAGGTCGTCAGATCGTACAGGAAGTTCGAACTGCGGCTCGTTTGCAGAAGCATCTTCTGGGCGGATTCGAAGGCCTGCGAGGTGGCGGCAAGTGCAAAGCGATTATACATAATGGAAGAGACGATCCCGATTGAAAGCGTAATCAAGACAGTGCTGAAGATGACGATTTTGACGAACAAGTTATTCGATTGAATCGTGCGTTGCAGACTGCGCATGAAGCCGTCCTCCCCAAGCTGTACATTGAACAAGGCGTGCGTTTGTGAACTGCTTATAGTGATATGAGTATAAAAGCGCGCCCGTTCCCCGTCAACAAAGGATCGTCAGAAGTTAAATAATCGCTAGTTTTTTAAAAAAGTAATAATGCTCAGGCGAGCAGAATCGCAAAAATCGGCGAAATTCGGCTATATCGATCCGGTTGACGGCGTGTATGCTTGGTTTGCCGACACACGGCTTTTGGACGACGATACGGACGTCGCGTACAGCTAACAGAAAGGAGGAATTTCACTGGTGCATACGTTTTGGAAGGAAATCAGATTGAAACGCGCTTATTATTTGATGGCACTGCCAGGCCTGCTCTTTTTCCTTGTCTTCTGCTACTTCCCGATGTTCGGCATTTTGCTCGCATTCAAGGACTTTAACGTCAGGGACGGCATACTGGGGAGTCCGTGGGTAGGGTGGAAAAACTTCGAATTTTTCTTCACTTCCGATAAAGCATGGAGCACGACCGCCAACACGTTGCTGTTCAACGGCTTGTTCATTATAAGCGGACTCATCTTCCAGATCGGTATTGCAATTTTGTTAAACGAGATTCGCGGTAAGCTGGTTAAAAAGCTATTTCAGTCCTCAATGTTTTTTCCTTATTTTATCTCGTGGGTCGTCGTCGGCGGACTGGTGACGCAAATATTCGGCACGGACTTCGGCGTCGTCAACCATCTGCTCGAATCGATCGGCGCCGACCCGATCAAATGGTATCAAAGTCCGCAATACTGGATTCCGATCCTGGTCGGCATCCACGTCTGGAAGTCGACGGGTTATGGCGTCATCATCTATCTGGCTACGATCGTCTCGGTCGATTCGGAGCTGTACGAAGCGGCCAAGATCGACGGGGCCAACCGGTTCCAGCAGATTCGCTACATTATGCTGCCCTTCCTCGCCCAGACGGCGACGATCTTGACCCTGCTCGCGATCGGGCGCGTCTTCTACGGCGACTTCGGTATGATGTACGCGATTATCGGAGACAACGGCATGCTGACAGACCGCACGGATGTCATCGACACGTATGTGTTCCGGGCGCTCCGGACGAACGGCGACTTCGGCATGACGACGGCGATCGGCCTGTACCAATCGGTGGTCGGACTGATACTCGTGCTGGTCAGCAACGGAATCGTGCGGAAATACCAGCGGGAGAACGCCCTGTTCTAACCGGCAGAGCGGTCGAAAGGAGAGAACGACGTTTTGGAATACGGAGCTTCCAGTTTTTCACGCAAATTATTTCAGTTTTTCAACTACTCGTTTCTGCTCGTGTTCAGTTTATTTACGCTAGTCCCTTTTCTACTCGTCCTCGCCGCTTCGATCACCGACGAGAAGGAGATTATGACCAAGGGCTACCGCCTGTTTCCCGAGCATTTGTCGCTGGACGCTTACCGGATCATCCTCGGCAAAGGTTCGACGGTCCTTCATGCGTACGGCGTCAGCGTGACGATCACCGTCATCGGCGTATGCGGAAGCATGCTCGTCACCTGCATGCTGGCGTATGCGCTGGCAGTCAAGGAAGTGAAGTACCGCAACAAGCTTTCCGCTTACGTTTTCTTCACGATGCTGTTCAGCGGCGGCATCGTACCGTGGTACATGGTCTGCTCGCAGTATCTGGGGCTCAAGGATTCGTTGCTCGCGCTGATCCTGCCGATCCTCGTCAGTCCCTGGAACATGTATTTGTTAAAAAACTATTTTTCCAAGCTCCCCGATTCCATTGCGGAGTCGGCTAAGATCGACGGGGCAGGCGCGTTCACGATCCTATTCCGGATTATTTTGCCGATATCGACGCCGGTTCTGGCTACGGTCGGGCTATTCTATTCGCTCGGCTACTGGAACGACTGGTGGTTGGCGCTAATGCTGGTAGACACGAAGGAGCTGCTTCCGCTGCAATATTTGCTGTTTAAGGTGCAATCCGACGCCGTGTTCGCGGCCTCGGCCGGAAGCCAATTCGCTTCCCAGGTATCCATGCCGAAGGAGTCGATCAAGATGGCGACGCTTGCGCTGACGATCGGCCCGATCGTGTTCGTGTATCCGTTCATCCAACGTTTTTTCGTATCGGGCATTACGCTCGGCTCGGTCAAAGGTTAATCGCCCGCATCTATCCGGAAGCGGCTATAATGGCAGAAATGCCGTTTAGCATAGTATCCCAGACAAAATTTACAGGAGGTCAATGCATGAAACGCTCTAAAAAATCGAAAGTGATTCCCGCTATTCTTGCTATCTCTCTCGGTGCGCTGGCGATCGCCGGATGCTCCAACAACAACGCGGAGGAAACATCGTCTCCGAATGCCGCGCAATCGTCGGCGCCCGCGCTGGACAAAGTAAAGCTCCGCATCGTGTTCCCGGGCGACGAGCCGCAGGCGCAGCAAGAGGTGGCCGACGAGATCGCCAGAGTCAGCCGCGACGAGCTGAATGTGGATCTAAGCTTCACGTACATCCCTTGGGATCAGTATTGGAATAAAGTCAATACGATGATCTCCTCGGGGGAAAGCTTCGACATCTTCTGGAACCATGCCAGCAACCTCTCGCAATTCGTCGGGAAAAAAGGGCTATACGGCATGAACGAACTCTTGGATAAGGAAGGCCAGGACGTAAAGAAGGTCGTGCCGGATTCGTACTGGCAGACTTCGACGATCGGCGGGGAAATCTACGGCGTCTCCGCCGTAGAGCCTGCGGCCGACGCGAACAAAATTTTGCTCATCCGCAAGGACCTGCGAGAAAAGTATGGGCTACCGACGATAGAGACGATCGCGGACCTGGAGAAGTATTTCGACGCGGTGCATAAAAACGAGCCAACGATGATGGTGCATCTGGGCGCCGGCACGCCGCGGTTTATGTACCGCGAGCTGGGCAACCCGATTCTGATCCCGACCGGCGGCCAGGCGGGCGACAATGCCAGCGTCATCTACGTCGATCCGACCGATCCGAATCTGCAGGTGAAGAGCTTCTACGACTCCGACATTTTCAAACAACTAAGCGCATACGGCAAGAAGTGGAACGAGGCGGGCTGGATTCCGAATTTGCAGGAAATCAAAGACCATGTCGGCCCGTTCAAGGAAGGGCTCGCCGCTTCCGTCTGGGCGACGGTCGGCGCGGCGCCGCTGTTCATGAAGGAAATGAAGGACAAGGTGCCGGGCGTCCAGCTTGAGGAAGTGTTCTTGAACCCGACCGCGCCTAAATATTTGAACAACGCGGCAGGCAACCTGCTGTCGATTCCGGCGACCTCCGAGCACGCGGACCGGGCGATGAAGTTCATCAACTGGATATATAAGTCTCAGGATAATTTCGATCTGATGAGCTATGGCATCAAGGATAAGCACTATGTGGCGCAAGGAGAGGGGATGAGCCTGCCTGCCGGGGTGACGCCGGACAAAAATCCGTATAACGCCATCAACTGGGCATGGTCGAACATTAACTTTAACCGGTTCGACGTCAGCTACACCGACGAGGATATCCAGCGCATGCGAGATTGGGACAAGAATGCCGTCAATTCGCCGCTGCTTGGCTTCCAGTTCGACCCGGCTCCGGTCAAAAACGAGATCGCGCAGCTTAATGCGATCGAAGCGGAATTTTTCTCGCTGATGTACACGGGCGTGCTGGATTATGACAAAAATATCGGCAAATACATGGAGCGGATGAAAAAGGCCGGTCTGGATAAAGTGATCGCTGAAGCGCAAAGTCAGATCGACGCCGTCAAAGCGGCCAAGCAGTAAAAGATTAGCCGACCTGCGGCCCCAGGCGGCCGCAGGTTTCCGGCGGGCTCTTAGCAAGACGCATTAACAAGGAGGGAATCTAATGTTCAAGTATGGCCGAGCATTTCTCTTATTTGCGTTAGCATTGCTACTCGTCGCCGCTTCTTGGCAGATCGCTCCGGCGCGGGCGGCTGCCAATGCCAATGCCAATGTGTACAACACGACCTCTCTCGGGTACGGTCAATCGATGGTGGCGCGCACCGTTCAGGGGATCGTCAACAAAACGTCATCCACCGCCACTCCGTTGTTTATCGATACGAATCTGTGGAACTATCAGCAAACGGCGTCCAAATGGATGGACTATTATACGGGTACGAAAGGCTACTCTTTTACGCGCATCGACACGTTGGATGATTTGCTGAAGACGTATAAGAACGACATATCCGGCCTGGCCGTCTACGATTACAATACGGACGCCGCGCGATGGATTGCGGAAACCTACTCGGGCATCTATAATGCGCTGCCGGTAAGCTCGGATATGGTCGACGTGGCGCTGCAGGATAATTTCACGACGTTCAGCGGCTGGTCGGTCGGAGGCGACTCCGGAGCGACGGCCTCGAGCAACGGCGACCTGCTGCGCGTAGCGACTGGCGCGACCGGGAGCTATGCGATGATCCATCGCACGGTCACGATCAACGTCGATACTCACCCCTATCTGCAATTAAACGTTAAAGCGCTTTCCGGAGCGGCAAGCTGGTTCGTGGCGGCCTATGCCGGCGGCACGACCTACCGAATTCCGGCGTGGAGCTCGGAGCTTGGCGTCAGCACGATCGACCTGCGCCGCACGACCGGCTTTTCCGGCACGGTCACATTCCAGCTGCAGATCGGCGTACAGGGCGGCGCCGGTCAGACCGTCGATATCGACTGGATGCATATCGGCAAGTACGGCTTTGCGGACAACTTCTACGATCTCTCCGGCTGGACGGTCGGCAGCCCGAGCGGCGGCGAGTCGGCGGCGACGGACGGGGAACGCGTCACGCTCCATACGGGGCCGAATTCGAGCTATGCGATTATGCGCAGGACGCTAACCGTGAATCTGGACGATTACTCTTACATCCACGTGAAGGCGACGGCGGCGACGGGCGGCTGGTACCTCGTATACCGGGATACGGTCCATAATGTCGATTATCCTTTATATCCTTCCGGCTCGACCGGGGAGTTTATTTTTCAAATCGGGGCAAATACGCAGGGCAAAGACGGTGAGCAAACCTTCGAGCTGCAAGTCGTTGCCAACGGAGGGAAGAACACTTCGGTTACGCTGGATTGGATTCGCGTCGGAAGGCATCCATCGGAGGAAGGGAACTTCATTAACTCCTTCCCGATCTTGAAGGATTTCCGTACGATGGGCTGGAGCGACGACACTACGGCGTACAATTGGGCGATTGCCAATCTGCTGCCGCTGACGGACCGTAAATCGGCTTACCATGTCGGAGACACGGAAAAAGCCAGCGACACCGGCCAATACCAGGCGACATCCCTCGATATCGCGATTTCCAATCAAGCGTTTTGCTTCCGTCTTCCCAAAAGCATGACGGAGGCTCAGAAGATCGCGTTGTTCAACACCGTTTTATCCAGCTTGTCTTCTCCTGCGGCCATTTACGGAGGCTGGCAGGGGCTCGGAACGTTGGACGAGCAGAAGTTCATTACGGAAATCGCCAAAAACGGGCATTATGCGATTCTGTCCGCCGGCAGCAACGGCAGCTTCCATGCAAAAGCCCCGGCCGGCACGGTTGCGTTCAACCAATCGAGGACGATCGGCGCAGGGCCGGTAGACGATGACAAATATTACGTCGCGTTTATGGCGGCGGAGGGCGACACCTTCGCGTCCTTTGACGATTTCGTATCCGGCAATTGGATGGATAGCGCTCGCGGCACGGTGCCGATCAATTGGCAATGGAATCCGTTGTTCCAAACCAAGTTTCCGGCGATGGCCGAGTATTATCGGAACACCGCAACGGCCAACGACTATTTTTACTCCGCCATTCCGGTCGGATATACGTTCCTTACGGAAATGTCAGCTTCCCAGAAAGCGGCGTACGGCGCGTTCTCCAGAACTCATCTGGATAAGGCCAACATTGCGGTGGCGGACAAGTGGGATACCCATTTCGATTTGACCGCGAATGCGAACTATGCCTCCGATGCCGGGTTGTCCGCCATTTTCGAAGGGATTATGCCGGGAGCCGTCGACTCCACCGACCATTCCGCTTATGCGCGAGTCCGAACGTTAAGCAACGGCGTTCCGTTCGTCGCCCCGGCGCTCGAGCTGCATTACGTGAGCCGGAACGCCGACGGCTCCCCGCTGACGTCATCGGGACTGGCCGATCTGATCCGAGCCGAGGCCGCAAAGCACAAGAAACCGTTCTTTCTCGAAGTGTTCGTGCATACGTATCCGAGCGTCGGGCCGGCCTTCGATTGGAAGCTGCCGACGGCGCTCAAAGCGGTCGCGGACAACCTGGATCCCGCGGATTACAAGATCGTCAAGTTGGACGAGTTCGTCGGCGCGCTGAAAACGGCGGTGAACTTCCAGGACGATTTCGTATACCAGAGCACGTTGTGGGGATACGGGCCGTCCGGAGCGGGATTGAGCGTAGCGAACGGCAAGGCGACGCTTAGCAGCGGAACGAATACGTACGGGCTGATGAACCAAAGCGTCACCGTGGACGTTGCCCAGCATCCCTATATTTCCATCAACATCCCCCGAATCGATCCCGGGGCTACCTGGACGGTCAATATTTACGACGGAACGACGACTTGGCGATTGCCGAACGGAGGAAGCTCGTCGACAGGGACGTTTAACTTCGACATTCGCAGCGCGACGGGATGGACTTCGGGCACGAAAAACTTTTATATCGAGATCGCCGTCAACGGCATCGGCAAGTCCATCGATGTCGACTGGTTAAGAATCGGATCCGTACAGAACTGAGGTTTATAGCTAGCTAACGCAGGAGGCAGTCTGATGAAGGCGATCGAGACGGTAAACGTCGTATTTAAGACTCATCTGGACATCGGTTTTACCGATCTGGCGAGTAAAGTAGTCGAACAATATATGGAGCAGTATATTCCGCGCGCGATCGATCTGGCGGAACGATTGTCCGAGCAAGCGGACAATCCCGGGTTCGTGTGGACCACGGGATCGTGGCTCATTCATGAGTACTTGAAGCGGGCAAGCGGAGCGGACAAAGCGAGGATGGAGAGGGCGATCGAACGGGGTTTCGTAGTTTGGCACGGGCTGCCTTTCACCACGCATACGGAATTGATGGACGCCTCCCTGTTCGAATACGGACTTTCCCTGTCCGCGCGACTGGATGCCCGGTTCGGCAAGAAGACCATCGCCGCCAAAATGACGGACGTACCAGGACATACCAAAGCCATCATTCCTTACTTGGCGAAGCGGGGAATCCGGTACCTTCATCTGGGCGTGAATCCGGCTTCCAAAGTGCCGAGCGTGCCCAAAGTTTTCGTCTGGCAAGGAAACGACGGAGCGGAAGTCATCGTTCAATACGCCGGGGAATACGGGGACGTGCTCGAATTGGACGGGATCCGGGATGCGCTGGTCTTTGCGCATACGGGAGACAATTGCGGTCCGCCTAGCATCGAGGAGATTAAGCGCGAATACGAGGGATTGTCGCTCCGGTTCCCGGGCGCAACCCTCAAAGCTTCGACGTTGGATGCGTTCGCGGAACGATTAGCCTTGCTGAAAGACCGGTTGCCGGTCGTTCGGGAAGAAATCGGCGATAGCTGGATCCACGGCACTGCCTCGGATCCGAAGAAGCTGGCCCAATTCCGCGCTTTGCTCAGGCTCCGGAACAAGTGGCTGCAGGAGAACAGGTTCGACCGCGAGAGCTTGGAATATATCGACTTTTCCGACAATCTCCTGCTCGTTGCCGAGCATACCTGGGGGATGGACGAGAAGAAGTTTTTGGGCGATTACCGGAATTACGCCAAGCGCGATTTTGCGGCCGCAAGAGCGGCGGATGTCGTAAGCGGCGACGCCGTGCCGCGCAAATACGCGTACTTCGATTTTTTTCGCTTAAACGAACCCGCTCTAGCCGCCGAGTCCGACAACCCTGCAGCCGCTGCCGGCCATCGGCCCTCTTACCGGCTGCTTGAAAGCTCTTGGTTGGAGCAAAGAGCGTATATTCGGCAAGCGATAGACGCTCTCGCCCCCGACAAGCGGATGGAAGCGCGGGAGACATTGGAGGAATTGGAGCCCGTTCGGCCGCACCCGGAGGGCTCCGAGACGTTGGACATTTATACGCCTCACCGTTTGGGATGTTTTCAGGTTGAGTTTGCGGGAGATGGCTCGATAGCGGCTTTAGTCGGCGCGGACGGAAAAAGATGGGCGGACGGAGAGCATCGGCTCGCCGTGTTCGCTTACGAGACGTTCGGCGCGGAAAATTACGATCGCTGGTTCGAACAATACGTGGAAAATAGAGACCAGACCCATAGCTGGTCGGATGCCGACTTCGGCAAGCCGGGAATCGAGAACGTGCGACCGGCTCCAAGGAATCGAACCTATGCGCCGGCGCTTTCTTCGCTTACGGCCGTGAACAACGATCGGATGGATACGGTGTATGCCTGGCTCAAGCTTCCGCTTGAAGCAACCGAGAGTTACGGAGCGCCCCGGGAGGTTCTGATCGAATATCGGTTTTATAAGGAACTCCGGAAGTTGGACGTCGTCTTGCAATGGTTCGATAAGCCGGCTAACCGGTTGCCGGAAGCAGTCTGGCTGTCGTTCGCGCCAATCGTGGATAATCCGAACCTGTGGAAGCTGGACAAGATGGGCGAATCCGTCTCGCCGTTGGAGGTCGTGAAGAACGGCAATCGAAATCTCCATGCGGTTGATACGGGAATTCATTACGACGGGGCGGACGGAGCGATTGCTATCGAAACGTTGGACGCCGCGCTTGTCGCTCCGGGAGCAAAAAGAATGCTCGAGTTCGATCCGAATTTCGCGTCGCTGGACGGAGGCATGCATATCAACCTGTTGAATAACGTCTGGGGCACGAACTTTCCGATGTGGTACGAGGATAACGCCAAGTTCAGGTTTTCCTTCACCTGCGAGTCCGTCACCTAATCTGCATGGAAGAGGGTATCAAACATGACAACGCAAGTTGGAGTCACGATCGACCGGGGCATCCATCGAAAGATCCTCGGTTGATGAAAAACAGGCCGAAATGAAGAATGGCGGTGCCAGGGGAGGATGTCCCCCAGCACCGCCATTTTGCGTCACATCTGCAGCTAGCGTGAAGTCGTAGGCAACTCTGCATCCGATACGACATGGACTTTGGAAATATCGCCGGTCAGTTCTTCGAACACGACAAGGCGATTATTTTCACGCAGCCAAGTATGGGGTATGCAGTAATCCTCGTGGCCGTTAAGGGTCCAATAACGGCCTAATGAATGTCCATTCAGCCAGATAACTCCTTTGGTCATGCCGGTTAGCCGGATTTTCCAGAAGGAGAAACGACCAAGCCGGTCTTGCGGAACCGTGAAACGACAAGTATAGACGGTTCCGGGTTCCGGCCGGGATTCCTTCGCGGCTTGCCACGTTAGAGCATCCAGTCGGTGCTCGGCCAATTCCGGATGTGCCGATACGTTGGATTCTATGGAAAGAGCGCTGCGGAACTTCCAGCCTCGAACGGGCTCTCTGTGATTCCAATCCACGTACATCGGGGCGAAAATCCCTTTGGCTTCGTGATCCATGGATTTCATCCCGATCTGCCAATCCCCTTTGATTTTTCCCAGATTATCGACGAGCACCGCGATGCAATTCTTCCCTTCCGCCAGCTCGACGGCGACGCTCCACGACGGGTGCCTGCTTCGATCTTCCGAAGTATGCGGGGCAATGCCCGCCAAAGCTCCGTTCACGAACAGCAAAAGGCGGTCCGCGTATCCTTCGAAGAATAAAGTCGCGCTGCGGGCAGAGGAGGAACGAATTTCGGTGCGGTACCAGCCGTATCCATAATGGCAATCTAGCAGAGTCATTTCCTCGGGATTATGCATCTTGATCCATGCGGAATCGTCATATTCGGGCTGAGCCTCGGGGTAAGCGTCGGCTTGCGTCCAATTTTTCAGTATGGGTGGATTCCAGCTTGTGTCCGAGGGTTCCGACGGCTCCTCCCTGATTCCGCGGCTATCGACGGTCCATGTCTTTTCCCCGGCTTTGTATCCCCATTGATAGTCGGAGCCGTCGTATCCCAGCAGTTCCGGCCCGATGACGATTCGATCCGGCAGCAGCCAAGCGTGATCGGACAGAGAAGTCGAGCAGCCGATAAAATACCAGACATGCCCGTCCTCCCCGATAACGGTCAGCTGCGAAGGGTGTTCGCCAATCGTCATTTCGGCGACAAGGAGATCTTCTACCCGTTCCGCATGAAAATCCCCGGTCTCGCCGAGTCGATACGATCCGTTCATGCGAAGCCCGAGTCTAGATAGTCGGCCCGGCTCGCCGTGAAACAGGATAATCGTCGTTCCTTCGAAGATTTGCCTAGAAAATAAGGTCGCCGAAAGGAAATCGATCGTAAGACCTTGTTCCAACAGAAGATTGCGGATGATCGGGAGACATCCTCCGGATGGAACCGCGAGAGCAAGCGTCTTTTCCGCATACCGAACATGGGCTGTCTTCGGCTCCGATGCCGTGTTCTCGATAAAGAAGATTTCGCCGTCTCGGGCCGATCGGGTATGAACCGCGAGAGCCGGATCGATCTTTTCCCACGACATTCGGTTGTCGGTCCCGCGAAGCTCGTCTATCGTCTCGGAATCGGCCAAGACTTCTCCCATCGCGGCGACGAACCGGGCGATGCGGCGCGTCCGGCGTCCGCATTCGTTGAACAAGCCGGATTCGTTCAAAGGCGCGTCGTTAAAGTAACTAGTCGTCTGCAAATACATGGAGCGGTAGCCGAAGTTCGTCCCCCCGTGCCACATGTAATAGTTGTAACCGGCCCCTCCGCGGGAAAGAATCTTCCAGGTCGCATGCTCGACTTGCTCCGGCGTTCGTTCGTGCTCCGGTTTGGCCTTGTCCCAAGTCGAGTACCATGAAGGCCAAAATTCCGTCGAGACGAGCGGGTGTTCCGGATACTTGGAGCGGTATTCCGCAAAACGTTCGGCCGGATCATGGGCGTTGATGCATTCCAAGCCGCCGTCCAGTCCGCCTTCGCAACTGATGTAGGGGACATCGATTCCGTGATCGCGGAACATTCCCGCGAGCTCGTCCATATAGCTTATTCTTTCATCGTCTTCAAGGACGATGTTCGCGAGTTCATTTTCGACCTGCATCATCAGGATGGGACCGCCAGCCGTGATCAAATGACGTCGCAGCCGAGGAAGCAGACGATCGAACCAGCGGCGCACGTATTTCAGGTACACGGCGTTCGTTCTCCTCGGGACGATTCCTTTTTTCTGCAACAGCCAAGAAGGGAATCCGCCGAAATCCCATTCCGCACAAATGTAAGGCCCGGGGCGGCAAATCACGTACATGCCGAATTTTCGGGCTAACACGATAAAACGCTCAAGGTCCGCGTTTCCTTCGAAGCCGAATACGCCTTCCTCCGGTTCATGTATATTCCACGCGACGTAAGTCTCGATGCAGTTCAGACCGAATTGACGCGCTTTTTCTAAACGATCCTCCCAAAGCTCGCTTGGGATCCGAAAATAATGCATCGTCCCCGAAACGAGAAACGTTCTTTCTCCGTTGATCATGAAACTTTTCCGGTCGTATTTCACTTCTTTGGAAAAATTGTTGTTATTGAACACGTATTCTAGCCCCTTTCTACTTATCTCGGTTTTATCCTTATGTTAATATGGATGTTGGGGGATACAATAGAGTTCATATTGAATTTTAATAGTACTTTTTGAACATTATGAAGGAGGTTGCCATGGCCGTCCGATTTATGTCCGATAAGAAAGGCGTCGGCAAGCTTCCTTTGCAGGCGTATACGGTCGGCATTCAAGATCAGGAGTTCCTTGCCCGTACGTCCGGTTTCTCGGCCCATCAACTGTTCGTGACAAAGCAAGGAAACGGCGTGTTGAGAGTGCAGGGAGAAGGGGAATGGAAGGTCCGAGACGGCGATGCTTTTTTTATCCGCGAAGGAATCGTTCACGAATATCGACCCGCGGGGAGAGAAGCATGGACATTGGGGTTCGTTTCCTTTACGGGGAGACGGGCATCGGAGCTTATCGAGGACCTGTCGCTAGGCAACACTCTGGTCATTCGCAAGGAGGAGGGGACCGAACGGATCGGTGAACTGATCGAAGAGGTCTGGAGGCTCAGCGAACGGCAGAACGACAAAACGGAATGGGAAGCATCTCAGGCCGTATATTCGCTGCTAATGGAAGTCCATTTCGCATCTCGCACCGTCGAGAGTCGTCCCATGGAGACGGAGGGGACAATGGAACGTCTCGTCTCGTTCCTGTGGGAGCACTGTTCGTTGCCCGTGCAAGTTCCCGATATCGCCAGATCCGTCGGCTATACGCCTCAGCACTTGAATAGACTGTTCGGCAAGCGGTACGGAATGCCCGTGCAAAAGTATTTGCATCGAATCCGGCTTCAGAAAGCGGCGGAATTGCTTGCCGATGAGGGTGGATTGCCCGTAAGAGAGGTGGCTGCCCGGGTAGGAATGGAAATCGGTTATTTCATCAAAGCATTCAAACGAGCATACGGAACAACGCCCGGGCAAATGAGAAACCGATAGGGTAGTAACGTTGGGGCAGCAAGAAGTTTAAATCTAATTGGCGGAAGTCCAATCCGACCGGTACCAAGGAGAGTTTGCGGAATGCGAGAGGTAGAAGAGTATCGCGAAGAGTTGGAGCTCATCTTCTTATAGGCTATCGCCTGATGAAAGAGGACTATGAGCGGCAAATCGAAGCCATTAACGAGGTTATAAGCAGTTTGTTTTCCTAATATAAATGTTCCGGTCCCCCCAACGCGTCCAACCGTATCATCCTCTTTGCCCTGTCGCCCCGAGCCGTTCGGACAGAGGATCCGCTATCTGTGAACAAAACCGGTTTTTTTGCATCTGTGCGGACACAGGATCCGTTATTTGGCTCCGAGACGACGATTTCGGCCATAAATCGTCGAAATAACGGATCGTCTGTCCGAATCGCCTTCAAAATGAGGGGGGTTCGGCAAAATAAGGGCTTCTGGGTCCGATCGCTAAGTCTATCGGTCAATCGGCACGACGCAACGCGATCGCCGCGAGCGTTCACCCCAGCCGGACCTTCTCCCCCTTCAAAGCGCTCTCCACGGCGCCGAACACCATGGCGACGCTCTTCAGATTGTCCCGGCAATCCGTCTCCGCCGGACGCCCTTCCTCCAGCGCCGCGAACATCTCGTCCAGGCAGCCGTGATGGCCTTCCCGGCCCACCCACGGCTCCGGCATGCGCGCGGACTTCATTTGACTCGCGAACCCTCCGGCCTTGTCCTCGTCGACGACTTCCGCGACCGGAGCGGAGAAGCCGTCCCACCTTGCCGTCCCCTTGCTTCCGATGATCCGCCAATCCGATTCCCACGAGGTATTGAAGCCTTCGCTGCACCAGGAGCCCCGATACGTGAACACGGAGCCGTCGCTCATCTCGAACACGCACACGGCGGAGGCGTTGCCCGCATACCAAGAACCGGGCGGGTTGAACTCGTGACAGTAGACGGATACCGGATCGGCTCCCGTCTTCTCGATCGCTTCCGCCACATTCGCGAACACCGGCACCCGCAGGCCGCGCTTCTCCGCCATCGCGCGGGCGTTGGCTTCGACAACGTCGACCAGTCCGACGATCTCGATCCGGTCGTTTCCCGCCGCGTAATCCAGCCAGAGATTGGCCATCCCTCCGCAGCCGGCCGCGACCACGCGATATTTCGATTGGGTCATTTACTATCCCTCGCTTGCGTCATGCCGGGATATGCCCCGGCACGCGGTCATTTTTCAGGCGCTATCCCCATTATCGTACTAGGATCGCTCTGCTCGCGCTAGGCTCCGGATTATGCGTTTTTCGTACGATATTACGATATTCTTGCCTTAAATCCGCCTTATCGCTCCTCTTTCTCGCAAGATGTGATAGAATCGGTTGTATTCCATTCCGATCGACGTCCGAGGAGCGTTCCGCCATGACCCATTCTCCGCACAAAGAACAAACCGAAATCCCGGACCGCAGCTTCCCGATCAACGTATTTTTCGTCAGCGGCATTCATCTGCATTGGCACGACCATATCGAATGGATCTACGTCAAACAGTTACAATGAGGGAAAAGATACTAGAGGGACAGGAAGGGGAGATCGGGCGTGGATAGGGAAAAAGAAGCCGGCAGCAAGCCGACAAGCGCAAGCGACGAGGAGAAGCGGGACGACGCGGCGTCCGACGAAATTTTCGATCCGGATGCGGAGGACTTCTGGGCAGAAGACGAAGAGGAAGAAGCCCCGCCTCCCAGGCGGAAATGGATTCGCAACACGATCCTCTTCCTGTTCGCGGCCGCGCTCGTCGGCAACATCCTGGCGTTCTGGCCGCAAATCTACAATCGGGAAACGCTGCCCTTCCTGTTCAAATCCCGCGAGCTCTCTGTCCGGGAAGACGTTCAGAGCTACAAGGAGGCGGTCGTCCTGATCAGCTCGGACAGAAGCAAAGGCACGGGCTTCCACATCTCGAACGGGTATATCGTAACGAATTACCATGTCATCGAGAACAACGCCTATTCCATCGTTCAGTTCCCGAATGATGCGCGCGGATACGAAGCGGAGCTGGCGGCGGCGGACGCCGGGCTGGACATCGCGATTTTAAAAGTCGAAATCGGCAGCGAAGCGCTGCCGTACATCGAAATCGAAAGCGAGCGGCCGTGGGAGCCGGGAGATCCCGTCTACGTGATCGGCAACCCGCTCTATTTTACGCAAATCGTCGGCGAAGGCAAGCTGCTGGACCTGGTGCCGATTCGAAACCGGGAGAAACCGCCGGTGGCGATCGACGCGCCGGTGTTCAAGGGCCATAGCGGCAGCCCGGTCATCAACGCGAACGGCAAGGTCATAGCCGTCGTCTATGCGACGACCGAGCTCGAACGCGAGGGCGAACGTATGCAAGCCGGATTGGCCGTGCCGATCGCCGACCTGGCCGATCTGCTCGCGGACTTGCCGCTCGCCGGAAGCCCGGCCGACGGTTAGGCCGGCACGATCGACGCGATTCGCGGCCGACCCGCCTCGATCAACGGGGCGCGTATCCCAGCTTCCGGGAGACGGCCATCGCCGCTTCCCGCACCCGCTCCGAGATTTCCGGCAGCCGTTCGTCCTTGAACCGATGCATCGCGCCGGACAGGCTGATCGCCCCGACCGGCCTGCTCTGCAGATCGAGCACCGGCGCGGCGACGCAACGCGCGCCTTCCACGATCTCTTCGTCGTCCAGCGCGTACCCATGCTCGCGGATTCGCCCGAGCTCTGCGAGCAATTCCTTCTCCGTCGCGATCGTATTCGGCGTGAACTGCTTTAACCCATAACCGCTCGCAAGCTCGCGAACCGTTTCCTCCGGCATACGCGAGGCGATCGATTTCCCGATAGCCGTCGCGTGGAAGGGAGAACGGGAGCCGATCGAATCCGTCATGCGCAGCGGATGCGTGCTTTCGAGAATTTCCACATACATCACCTGTCCGTCCAGCAGCACACCGAGGTTGACCGTATCGCCGTAGCGATCGAACAGCTTCCTCATCTCCGGCAGCGCCGCTATGCGGAGCGTATTCCGTTCGAGCAGATTGCGCGTCAGCATCAATTGCTTGTAGCCGAGACAATATTTGCCGTCCTCGTCGCTGCGGCTGATAAAGCCGCGGTTTTCCAACGTCAGCACGATCCGATAGGTGGACGACTTCGGCTGCTCCAGCCGTTCGGTCAATTCGATCAGGCTAAGCGAGCCGTGTTCGGCCAGCAGCTCGAGCAAGTCGAGCGCCTTGTCGATGGATTGGATCGTATACCGTTCCGCTTTCTCTCCCGCATCTTGATTCAATTCGCAGCCCTCCAGTCGTCTCCGCCCGGGCGAACCGCTCTATAGTCCGGCCAGGGCGCGATCCACGGACGCCAAGGTGGCGAGCACCTCTTCCTCTCCGTGCACGGCTGAAACATACCACAAACCGCTGGGTCGAATCAATACGCCTTCCGCGAGCATGCGCTCCGCGAAGCGGCCGTACTTGGCGGCGTCGCGCTTGTTGAACGCATCGAAATCCTCGACGGCCTTCTCTTCCGTGAACATCATGTGAAAAACCGGACCGGCCTGGTTGACCAGCCCCGGGAAGCCGTGCTTCTCCAACAAGGACCGGATGCCGAGAACGAGCTGATCGGCCGTACGTTCCATCTTGCCGTAGACGCTCCCCCCGTCCTTGGCCAGCTCCCGCAAAGTCGCGAGCGCGGCCGAAGTCGCCGCCCGATTGCCGTTCAGCGTGCCCAGATGACCGACCGTGCCGTTCTCGATCAGCGCCATGATCTCCGCGCTTCCTCCGACGCCGCTGATCGCGAACCCGCCGCCCATCGCTTTGCCGACCGTGACGAGATCCGGCTTCAAGCCGAACTTGCCGTGCGCGCCGCCGAGTCCGAGCCGGAAGCCGGTAATAACCTCGTCCATGATCATGACGATGCCGAGCTCGGCGGTCAGCTCCCGCATTTTCGCCAGATAGCCCGGCTTCGGCAGAATGCAGCCGTTGTTGCACATGATCGGCTCGGTAATGACGGCCGCGATCGAATCCCTCTGTTCGCGCAAGACGCGCTCCAGCTCATCGACGTCGTTCCAGGGCAGCAGCAAGATGTCCTGCAAGCTGTTCTCGCTCTGGCCGCCGGTTCCGGGAGGCACGGCTCCGGCCGAAGCCGTCGCGGCCTGCTTCATGTCGGCGCTCGGAAACGAGGTGAAGATCGCGTCGGACCAGCCGTGGAAGTGCCCGTGGAACCGAACGACCTTCGCGCGCCCCGTGTGCGCGCGCGCCAAACGCAGCGCCAGCATGACCGCTTCGGTGCCGGAGCCGCTCAAGGCGACGCGATCCGCGCAGGGCAGCAATTCGGTCAACAGCTTCGCGAGCTCGATCTCGCCGGTATGCTGAAGTCCATAGGTCGCACCTCGTTCAAGCGCCTCGTTCAGCCCCTCCTTCAGAGACGGGTGGGCGTGGCCAAGAATCAGCGGCCCGTACGCGAGCAAGTAATCGATATATTCGTTGCCGTCGACGTCTCGAACGCGCGAGCCGCTGCCCGATTCCGCGAACAGAGGCGTCGGCTTCATGGCGGCCCGGAGCGTCGACGCGACGCCTCCCGCCAAGTACCGCTTGGATTGTTCCAGCAGCTGTTTCGATTTGTCGATCGCCAGAGACATGGATCAGATTCCTCCTCAAGTTAGTTTCAACTAGCTGTCTGACTTACGCGTCCAGCGGATAAATCGGCCTGCGCACCCGGCGGTATTCGAAATGCCGGAGATTCGCGCTGCAGCATCCCGGAGAATCGACGTGAATGACGCGTTTCGCGAATGAACCGAAGGCGGTCTGCCAAGCGATCGCCGACTTGACGACGATGAGCTGATAATCTTCCGGCCATAGGCCGACGCTGCGGACATGGCCGAGATCCCAGGGCGGAACCCGTTTCTCGGTCAGCACGACCGTCAGCTGCCCGCATTCCAGCACGGCGGTGCGGCCCATGTCGGCCTGATGGCCGGTCATGTAAGGGCCCGCGTGCCGATAGCGGCCGTCGAACAGCAGCCGAATCTTCCCCTTGATCTCTACCGGCTCTCCGTGAAGCTTATCGCTTTTCCCGCCGACCGGCCCCTCGAACGACGCGCCGACACCGAGCCGAAAGGCGCTTGCCGCGGCTTCCTCGTCCCGGATGACGATCAGCGATCGCCGGGAGACGTCCGTCAGTCGTGCCAGCAAGAAGGTGGCATCTGCCGGCGCGCCGCCTCCGACGTTGTCCGAGCCCTCCACCAAAATAACGGGCCCCTCGGGCTCGGCGAGCGCGGCTTCGATCGCTTGCCCGGGCGGAAGGTGATCGAGCGCAAACGTGGCTTTCCGGCCGACGGCCATGGCCGCCAGCTCCGCCGCGTAACGGTCGGCCAGCTCCGCGTCCCCGTCCGTCGTCACGACGAAAGACATTCCCGCGTCCGGCACGTCGCTGTAAGGGAAACCTCCCGCTACCGTGACGTTCAGCACGCGAGCCTTCCGTTCCAGCTCGAACGCCCGCTCCATCAGCTTCTTCATGCTGCCTTCCGCGGTCATCATCGCTTGAGGCACGACCAGCATCCCGGTATGCGCATACCCGAGAACCGGGGAGATTTCCCCTCCGATCATCCGAACGAGAAGGTCGAACGCTTCCTCCGCCCTTTCGTACATATCGACGTGCGGATAAGTATCGTAGCCGACGATCGCGTCCGCGAGCCGTACCATCTCCGGGCTGACGTTGCCGTGCAGGTCGATCGTCATCGCGATCGGAAAGCGGCCGCCGAGCTTCTTCCGCAGCGCGGCCAGACATGCGCCCTCGAAATCGGCGTGCTGTTCGGACACCATCGCCCCGTGCATGATCAGCACCAGCCCGTCGGCTTCGGGGTCGATCGAACGGACGACATCCTCGATCAACGCGTCGGCCGCCGCGGATTCGACCATGCCGCTGGGCGTAGCCGCCGTATAGAATCCCGGCTCGAGCCGCGCGCCATGCTTGGCGGCAGCAGCGATCACGCCGCCCATCGACGTTCGCGTCCCGCCGTAGCGCCGGACAAACGCATCCGCACCGACAATCCGTTCTCCCGCGAACTGATCCAGACCGGTTCTGCCGGGCGCGAACGTATTCGTTTCGTGCACGATGCCCGCAACCGCGATCCGAAGCGTCATGAGGCCGCACCTCCCGCGGGCAGAGCGGGAGCCTTTGCGGCGACCATTCGGTTCGTCAGCGAGCCGAGCTTCTCGATCTCGACGGTGACGAGATCGCCGTCTTTCAGCCACTGCTGCCGATGCTCCGGATAGCCGAGGATGACGCCTTCCGGCGTCCCGGTCAGAATAACGTCTCCCGGAACGAGCGTCATGTGCCGCGAAACGTAGCTGACGATTTCATCGCAACGGAAGATCATGTCGGACGTGTTGGAGCATTGGCGTTCCTCCCCGTTCACGACGCATCGAATATTCAGATCGTTCGGGTCGCCGACTTCGTCCGCGGTGACGAGATAAGGACCGAGAGGGGCGAAGCCGTCGCACGTCTTGCCGAGCAGCCATTGCGGCGTGCGCAGCTGCAGGTCGCGCGCGGAGAGGTCGTTGGCGCAGCAGTAGCCGAATACGTGGTCAAGAGCGTCCTCCTTCGGGACATCCTTGGCTCGCTTGCCGATGACGATGACGAGCTCGGCCTCGTAATCGACCTTCGCGGACACAACGGGAAGCGCAACGTCCTGGCCGTGTCCGGTCAGGGCGTTATTGAATTTGTTGAACAGGATCGGGTAAGCGGGGATCGGCGAGTTGGTTTCTTCGGCATGCTTCCGGTAATTCAGGCCGACGCACAATATTTTGTTCGGATGGGTGACGCAAGACTGCAAGCTCAAGCTCGACTCGTCCCGCAGCCAGGCGGAACGGCCGCCTGACACCAACGCGCGGTCGACGAGTTCTTCCAGCTTGGCGACGGCGGCTTCGCCGCCTTCGATCGCTTCCATGACGGAAGACGGAAGCTCGCCCTCCCGGTAACCCAGCGCTTCGCCGGCCGCGGTGACGTTCAGGACGCCTTCGGAGGTCGCGATGCCTAAGCGTAATCCGCCCTTCTCCTCGTAAGCTAGCAACTTCATTCTCGTGCCCTCCTCGAATGCCGATAGGCTGGTAAGGTTTCATTGTTCGAAACCATAGTTTCAATAACTTAAAAATAGCACGATCGACACGGCTTGTAAATTGTTTTTTTCCCCGTCCCTTCGGCCGATGCGCGTTCGCGCGCCGACGACGAACAAGCCGGCGGATGTCCGCCGGCTTGTTCGTCGATGCTCGAAATCGCTTATTGAATAGACTGTAGGTAGTCCGAGAAAACGTCCGCAATCGCTTCCGCCGTGCGCAAGCTCTCCTCCAACGTGCTGTTCTCGCTTCCGATCTCCAGCAGCAGGCTGCCCGGGGAAAGCGATTGATTGTACTCTCCGTTCCCCTGATGGGCGCTTTTGGCAATGACGCCTCGCGAGATCCCGGGATACTTCTTGTTCAGCCTCTCGCTCAGCTCGTTCGCGAGCTTCTTGTTCTTGGCGTGATTCGGATGGGCGGTGCCGATAACGAACAGCACTTTCGCATGCGCCTTGCCGCCGATGTCGACGGTAATGTTTTTGCGGGATACGTTGGCGTCGCGATGAATGTCGAAAAAGTAGGCCAAAGAAGGATAGGTCTCCTGAGCCTTGACGACGGCTTTGCGGGACTCCGAATAAGAGGAGCCGAAGCCCAGCTTCTTCTCCTTCAGCCTCTCGGTGAAATCGGTCTGCTCGACGAGCGACGGAATCCCTCTCTCCTGCAGCTTCTCTCCCAGATGCTTGCCGACCAGCGTAATGTTCACGCTCGGATCGTCGACGGAGGAGCCTTTCGTATGCCGGGCGACGCCCTTCCAGGATTCGCGGTTATGCGTATGGTAGATGTACACTTCGGGCGGCGAACGCCGATCGAGGTCCGTCTCCACGACCCAGCTCGCGACGTACGCGGCATCGCCGTTGTCCAGCTCGATCTCGTACCATTCCCCGGCCCCGCCGGCGATCGGAATCGATTCTCCCGCCTGCGCCTTGCCTACGATTTCGTGCTCCAACCCCGGTCCGCTTCGCAGATTTGTCACGTCCACGAAATGAACGACGCTAGGCGCCGCCGTTTCCACGACCCAACCGGCGACATAGGCGGTTTGCTCCTCCGTCAGCGGAACGAGCAGCCACTCCCCGTCCAGCCCGACGACCGGATACGATTCGCCCGGCTTCGCCTTGCCCAAGATCTCGTATTCCAGCCCCGGCCCGCTTCGCAAATTCGTAACGTCCGAGAACTTGACGACGGTTCCTTTGATCGGTTCGGCATACGTGCCGTACGCGGGCGTCGCCGCCGCGAACAATAGCATCACGACGAATAGGCCCATAATCGATGTGCGCGCGAACAATTCTTTTCCTCTCCCTTGCCAAAGCTGTCTCGTATTCCACATTCGACATCGATAGAGGAAAAGCCTGCCTTTCCGACGTTTTTTTCGCGTTTATCTCGCACACCCTTTAGTGCACTTGTTCCAGAAAGCGAACCATAATCTCGGCAAATTCCTTCGGCTTATCGTAATGAATGTCATGGCCGGGGGTATCGACGTCGATTCGTTTGCCGTTGTCCAACAGTCCGACGACGCGATTGGCGTCTTCATCCGACAGCGCGGCCATCAATAACTCCCCGTCATACGCGGTGTTGGCTTTGATGAACACGGTCGGGCTTTTGATCGAAGACAGCACCTCGGATTGATCGTAATCCGCGAACCAGGAATTGTCGTAGAAGGCTTCACCAAACGCTCTGTCGTATGGGTAGGTCGCGGATTCGAAGATCCGGTTAATTTGCGGAGGCAAATATAACAAGCGCACCGGTTCGTTCGGATGTTTGCGACGATAGGCGACGGCATCTTTCGAAAACCGATTCCATAGAAATGGCCCGAACATCTTTTTCCAGTAGCTGTGCTTTACATAATAGGCAAAGTAGTCCTTCTCTTCTTCCTGATTTTTGAAGTCTTCATATAATTGGAAGCCGTATACCCACACATAAGTGTTTTCCCGGCGGCCCGGCTCGGTCGCGAAGAACGGCGAATCTTCGATGACCGTCCCCAATACGAGCTCCGGCGAATGCGCCGCCATACACGCCGCGATCATTCCGCCCGAGGAATGGCCGGATAAGACGGTTGGCTCCCCGATGACCGTTTCGATAAATTCCGTGAAATCCGCGGCCATTGCCTTGGCTGAATATTTCTCTGGATTGTAGTCGGACTTGCCGTGACCGTGGCAATCGACGGCATAGACATGATAATGCTTGGATAGCTCGGGCAGCGCTTTGGCGTAATCTTCCCACGTCATCCCCTGACCGTGGATGAGCAGCAGCGGAGTTTTCCCGTTATCGGGACCTTCCCCGTAGTTCAGTACCGTACCGTCCTTTAAGCGGATTTTCTTTTCCGTAAACCCTGCTTCGGACGCAGCCTTCAAAGGCTTCCGTATGTAGTTCGCGTTCGTATAAAAATAAGACCCCGCCAGCGCGCCAATCAATACGATAACGCCGAGAACGATCCACCCTGTCATTTCGTTTGCTTCCCCTCTTCCATTTCGATTCATTTCTTATTTTTGCTCATTCCGAATCCTCTTCCGTCTGTTCGGCTTTTCTGATCGTCTCCGCAAACTCCAGGAAACTCTCGCTCTTTAAAATCGCGATTCCTTGTGACGCATCTTCTCCCAAAACAATCAGCTTATCGCCGGCATGAATCCGATACATTTCCCGTGCCTGTTTGGGAATCACGATCTGCCCCCGTTCCCCGACCTTCACAACGCCGAAGAACTGCTTCCCCTTGGGCCCGAGCCGGTTTGCCTCATCTTCGCTCATATTGCGGGATAATTGATCCAAGGTGATTTCGAAAATATCGGCAAGTAATTTGCTTTTATGAATATCGGGCACGGCCTCTCCGTTTTCCCACTTGGCTATCGTTTGTCGCGACGCGTTTACCTTCTCGGCTAATTGTTCCTGACTGAGCTTATGCTTCTTACGCAAAACACGAATATTCATACCGATCATGGCTTCATCTCCTTAGTATGTCTAAATATAATAGAAGGCCTACGCTAAATCTATCAACCGTTCGCAACATTTTTTGTTAAGAATTGTGGCAATTCACGCACGAAACGGGAACGAGGCGCATCTCCGGAAGCGGACAAACCGTCAAGGGAACTCCCCGACGGTCCTTTTTCGCGCCTTTTCGTTGCGCTTCCCCTTCTTCCGTTTCCCCAGCCTTTCGGCCCGCCCATCGCCCAGCATACCACGTCTTGCTCTGTGGCCCGACGTCCCCCCTTGCTCCACCGCCCGACGTCCCGCCTCGCTCCCCCCTCTAAGCCGTTCGGACAGAGA